>CAWHTT010000001.1:0-723194 GCA_963832315.1 uncultured Solirubrobacterales bacterium
CATCCCGATCACGCGATCGAGTACCGGCGAGAACCGCGCGCTGGTCACCTGACCGGCCGGCGCGCCGAGCGCGTCAACGATCACCGCCCCCTCGGTGGGCACGTACCCGTCGCCGAGCGTGAAGCCGACCAGCCGGTTCTGCCGGCCGCGCGTCTGCCACGCTCTGGAGCGTCCGCTTGCCGATGAAGTCCGGCCTTGTCGAGCTTGACGATCCACGACAGGTCGGCCTCGAGCGGGTTGGAGAGCGCATCGGTGTCGGTGCCGACCAGGATGTGCTTTTTGTCCAGCCGCAGGCGCCGCTGCGCCTCCACGCCAAACGGCTGCAAGCCAAACGGCTGCCCGGTCTCGATATCCGCTCCCAGACGTAGAGTCCATGCTGCGCCGGCACGTGGATCTCGTAGCCGAGTTCGCCGACAAAGCCGATGCGGAGCACGATCGCCGGCACGCCCACGATCTCGGACCTGCCGACCGCCAGATACGGGAAGCCGCAGTCGAGAGATCGGCCGGTGATCAGTCTGGCCAGGATCTCCCGGCTCGTCGGCCCGGCCAGGTTCATCGCTGCGTAGCTGCCGGTGACGTTGGTCAGCGTGACGTCCCAGTTCGGCCGACCGGCCAGCCACCAGCGGAACCAGCTCTCGATCGCGTCGGCGTTGCCGGTGGTGGTCGTGACGAAATACCGGTCGTCGTCCAGCCGGCTGATCGTACCGTCATCCAGGATGATCCCGCCGTCGTCGCAGATCACGCCGTAACGGGTGCGGCCGATCTTGAGATCGGCAAAGCGGTTGGGATAGATGCTCGAGGAACGGCACGACGTCCCGGCCGCGGAGCTCCAGCTTGCCCAGCGTGGAGACGTCGATCAGGCCGGCGGCCTGATGGACGGCGAGCGCCTCTTGTTGCGGATCGCCGTAGTCGTAGGCGCGCCGCCAGTCGCCAGCCCACTTGATGTTGGCGCCCAGCGCACGGTGCCGGCCGTGGATCGCCGAGCGCTTGGCCGGCTGGAACGGGCGGCCGGCCAGCACGCCCATCGGGACGGACACGTATGGGGGCGAGCGCGGTCGTAGTTCCGACGCTTTGCAGGCTCTGGCCCGTCTCCTGCGCCATCAACCGCACCGATGCGAGCTGGCACATCCGGCCCTGGCACGGGCCCATGGTCACCGTCGTGTAGCGCTTGGACAGCTCGATCGAGTCATAGCCCTCGTCGATGCTCAGCTTGATGTCCTTGGCGGTGACGTCCTCGCACAGGCAGGCGAAGCACTTGCCGCGGGTTGCGCCCGCGACGGGAGGTGGGACGGCAGCCGGTGTTTGCTCGGGCGGCGGTGGTGCGTCAATCTCATCGACCAGCGCTCCGGCGGCGAGGCGCCCCGCCCGCTCGCCCGAGCGAGCGATCGCCTCCGGTTCCTCGAAGCCCGCGACTTCGCCGGCCGCGTAGACGTTCGCGGGCAGCGGCTCGGCCAGGACGAACACGCCACGCTGCTCGTCGTAGACCGTGCGCGCGCCGGCCTGGGAGAGCAGTGACGTGGCCGGGATCGCGCCGCCCGAGACCACCACCAGGTCGTCGAACGTGCGCGCCTCATCCTCGCGGCCGAGCGGCGCCACCAGCGCCTGCGTCACCTGCTTGCTCCCCTTGGCCTCGATGATCGTGTGCCCGGACAGCACCTCGATGCCGCGGTCTGTGAGCCACTGCGTCGCCGGCCTCGGCGTTGGCCGCAGGTCGGCCACCGCGGCGATCTGGACGCCGGCGTAGTGCAGCCGGCCGGCGGCCTTCAGGCCCCAGTCATTCGTGGTCGCCACCACCGCGCCGTGCCGGGGCTGACCGCGTAGCGGTTGAGCAGGCGCATCGCGCCACCCGAGAGCATGACCCCCGGTAGGTCGTTGCCCGCGAACACCAGCGGCTGCTCGATCGTCCCGGTGGCGAACACGTGCGCTCGGGCTCTGATCTGGTGGAGCGTGTCTCCCTGCCAGACCGGAACCATGCCGTCGAAGTAGCCGAGGGCGGAGGCGCGGTCGAGCGTCTCCACGCCGGCGATCGGTTCGACCATGTCTTCGGCGACCAGCACCACATCGGCACCCGCTTCCGCTGCCGCCCGCGCTGCGAACCCGCCCGCGATCCCGCCACCGACCACCAGCACGTCCGCGTGCCGGCGCCGGTACTCGGTCCGCCACTCGCGGTCGGCCTGCTCCTTTCGCAGCACGCCGAGGCCGGCGGCATGCCGGAGCACCTTCTCGTACAGCGGCCACAGCCGGCGGGGCCGGATGAACGTCTTGTAGTAGAAGCCCGGCGGCGTGAACTTGGTCCCGACGAGATCGGTGGCGCGCATCACGTCGAGCTCGAGCCCGGGCGTCGCGTTCAGATGCTCGACCCGCATGCCCTCGGTCACCGGCTCCACACAGGCCCGGACGCCCGGAGCCCCGTCGACGGCGACGATGCAGTTCGGGCACTGCCCGGCGCAGCACAACAGGCCGCGCCGGCGGTGGTACTTGAAGCTGCGCGAGAACGTACGCCGGCCGGCGGCGTAGAGCGCCGAGCCGATCGTGTCCCCCGCGAACGCCTCGACCGCCTTGCCGTCGAACGTGAAGCGGAGCACCTTCTGGCGGTCGATCCGCTCCCCCGGCTGCTGCGGCAGCCGGCTCATGCCGCGTCGCCCCCGTCGGACGGCGACCCCCCACCCCGGCCACCACCCTCTCCCGGCAACTCGATCCGCAACACCTCGTTCGTCACCGTGTCGCGCTCGGCGATGAACCAGGCCCTGCAGCCCGACCGGTGAAACCACCACTCGCGCTGCACGCCTGCCACGTTCCGGCGGAAGTAGTTGTACTCACCCAGCTGCCGCAGACTCGGACGCGCGGACGGGCGCGCGGAGATCTCGCCGCCGTAGCCGAAGTCGGTCACCTCGCGCGTCCCGCAGTTGGGGCAGGTGAGCAGAAAGGACACCTAGTGGCCAAACCTACGCCCGCACCTGTGATCGTGTCCAATATCTCTTAAGCTCGATTGAGTCGTTAGCCGAATCAGTTTCGTGGAGCTTCGTCAACTGCGTTACTTCGTCGCCGTCGCGGAGGAGCTGCATTTCCGCCGCGCCGCCGAGCGCCTGCACATCTCCCAGCCGCCGTTGAGCCAGCAGATCCGCGGGCTCGAGGACGAGCTCGGCTTCGCCCTGCTCGTGCGCACGCGCCGGCGAGTGGAGCTAACGCCGGCCGGTGAGGCGTTCCTGCGCGACGCCCGAGCCCTGCTCGGCGAGCTGGACGGCGCCGTCGCCACCGCGCGACGGATCGACGCCGGTCAGACCGGCCGGCTGCGGATCAACTTCGTCGGCTCGGCTCTGTTCTCGATCGTCCCGGGGGCGGTCGAGCGGTTCCGCAGCTCGCGCCCGGCCGTGGAGTTCGAGCTGCGCGAGCGCCCCACGGTCGACCAGCTGCGCGCGGTGCGCGCCGGCCTGGCCGACGTCGGCCTGGTCCGCCCGCCGATCGAGGACGACGGCGAGCTGAGCGTCCGAACCGTGCTGCGCGAGCGCACGGTGGCGGCACTGCCGGCCGGGCACCAGCTGGCCGGGTTGAGCCGGGTGCCGCTGCGCCGGCTGGCCGCCGAGCCACTCGTCCTGTTCCCCCGCGACCAGGCGCCGGGATTCCACGATCTGCTGATCGACGCACTGGCCGGGGCGGGTACCGCGAGGGCGGGTGGGCCGCGAATAGTCCAGTACGCGCCCGAGATGCTCACGATCATCGGCCTCGTCGCCGCCGGAACCGGCGTGTCGCTGGTCCCCGAGTCGGTCCAGCGCCTCGCGCTCGACGGCGTCACCTACCGCCCGGTGAGCGGCGCGCCAAGGTCGGAGCTCGTCGCCATCACCCGCGCCGGCGACGACTCCGCGCTGGTCCGCGCGTTCGTCTCCGAGGCGAGCGCCAGCGCCGCCGCCAGCTGACCGATCACGATCAATGGCTCGTCTGCCAACTGAGTCGCCGTGAAGCGAATCACCCGATAGCCGGCCGCGACCAGCGTGGCATCTCGCGCACGATCGTTCTCGAACGAGCGACGGTCGCCGTGGAACTCGTACCCGTCGACCTCGACCACGAGCTTGAGTTCCGGCCACACCGCGTCAACTTGAAAGCCGAACAGCTGCCGGTTCGTCAACGGCACCGGCAGCCCGGCCTGGCGGACGAGCGAGAGAAGTCGGCGCTCGCCCCACGAGCGAGTCCACCGCGGTCCGCCCTTCTGGCGCAAGACGCGGCGGAGCCGGCGGACGCCTCGGCGTGTCGGGCAGCGCTCGATCGTCGCCTCGATCTGCTGCACGCTGATGCGCCCCGGACCAATCGCGGCGCCGACGAGCTCCTCGAGGTCCTCACCCCGCCGGTACGCCGCGCCGTCGAGCACCGTCCGCGCCAGCGACGTGGCGCGGATGCCTTGCCGCGTACGGATGTCGCGCGGGTCCAGGGACGGCACCCGATGCCGGCGAATCCCTGGCCGGTCTCCCGCGTTGTGCGCCACGACGGTGACGTCGATGTATCCGGCCTGCGCGGGCAGGAGCTCCCACAACTCGGCGGCCGATCGGTGGCTCAGCACCGCGGTTGGGCCGCAAGCTTCGACGGCGGCGGTCATGACTGTGATCCGACTCGCCTGTTCCGGCGGGTCGAGCAGGTACACGCCGTGGTGTTGGCGGTACAGCCACCCAATCGCTACGCGGTTCATGATCACGTCGTCGGTTATCTGTGCCGCGCGCAGCGCGCGACGAGTCACGACTCGGTTGTTCCTCTCGGCGAGCGCCCGGATCACCCGGTCCGCGTCCATCCCACCCGCGCTCACCAGACCCCTCCCCACCCGAAATTTCCGCCATTCCGACGGCGCGCCGGCGCTGTTGACGGATTTCTCGGCTCCATGCCGAAGAATCCGGAACTGCGCGCGCAGTCTGACGCTATTGGCGGAAATTTCGGCGGGGGCGGGGACACGGCACGCACAAGATGGCGCGGCGCGTCCGGAAAGTCCCGGAATTGCGCAGAGTTTTTACAAACCGAGCGAGCGGGCGATGATCTCGCGCTGAATCTCGGAGGAGCCACCGTAGATGGTGGTCACCAGCGTGGCGCGGACGTGGCGCTCCATGTCGTACTCGGTGGCGTAGCCGTAGCCGCCCATCATCTGCATGCCCTCGAGTGCCGTGCGCTTGGCCAGCTCGGTCGCTTTGAGCTTGGCCATCGAGGCCTCGCGGGGGAACAGCTTGTCGGGGTTGGCGTCGACCGTGAACGCCACCCCATACACCAGCTCCCGCGTGGCCTCCAGCTCGGTCGCCAGATCAGCCAGGCGGTGCTTGATCGTCTGGAAGCTGCCGATCGCCCGGCCGAACTGCCGGCGCTCCTTCACGTACGACAACACGTCGTCGAACGCCCGCTGGGCCATGCCGAGGGACTGGGCGGCGATGATCAGCCGCTCGTAATTCAGGCCGGCCATCAGCTGCATCCAACCCTGGTCGACGTGCCCGATCACGCGATCCGCCGAGACGTGGCAGTCAGTGAAGTACATGTCGTTGACCTCGCGGCCGCCCATCGTCCCGATCCCCCGGATCTCGAGCCCCTCGACACCGGACGGCACGGAGATCATCGTCAGCCCGAAATGCTTGTCGTCGGTGCGTGAGGTCCGGCAAACCAGCAGGATCTGATTGGCCATGTGGGCTCCGGTGATCCAGGTCTTCTGCCCGTTGATCACGAACTCGCCGTTCGACTGCGCCGCCCGGCACGACAGGTTGCCCACGTCCGACCCGGCCTCGGGCTCCGACATGGCGATCGCGCCGGTCCGGCCCTCGACGATCCCCCCGAGGATCTCCTCCTTGAGCGCATCGCTCCCGAACAGCTCGACCGGACGGCCGGACATCATCGTGACCGGGAAGAAGCCCATCGGGATCATCCCGCGGGCGAACTCCTCGCACAGCAGGCTGAGGTCGACCGCGCCACCGCCCGATCCCCCGTACGCCTCGGGGATGGCCGCCCCCAGCCAGCCGAGAGACGCGATCTGCGCATACACCTCGGGGTTGTGCGGCTCTTCGCCGCCGTGGGTCAGCGCGTCGCGCTGCTCGCGGGTCCCGCACTCGCGGCGGGCGAAGTCACGGATCGCTTCGACGAACGCGCGCTGCTCGTCGGACAGGTTCTGGATTGGCATCGCCCGCCGAGACTACAGTCCCGGCATGCTGATCCGCGATGCCGACGCGGAGCGAGACGCCGGCGCCTGCGCGGCGCTCTATGCGCCGTACGTTCGCGACACCCCGATCTCGCTCGAGGAACGCGTGCCCACCGCAGAGGAGCTCGCCGACCGGATCGAGACCACCACACGGACGCACCCATGGCTGGTGGCGCACGACGGCGAGGCCCTCCTCGGCTACGCCTACGCCACGCGCCACCGCGAGCGCGCCTGCTATCGCTGGGCCGCCGACGTGACCGTGTACGTGGCACCGGAAAGCCAGCGCCGCGGGGTCGGCCGGGAGCTGTACCAGACCCTGTTCGGACTCCTGGCCGAGCAGGGACTGCGCATCGCGTGCGCCGGCATCACCCTGCCCAACGCGGCGAGTGTCGGGCTGCACGAATCGCTCGGGTTCGAGCCCGTGGGCGTGTACCGGAACATCGGCTGGAAGCTCGGCGCCTGGCACGACGTGGGCTGGTGGCAGCTCGCGCTCGGCGGTGGCGGCGGGGCGCCCCGAGAGCTCGGTCCGCCGGAGCACCTATGAACTCCGGTCAGGACTCGTCGATGAGGAGCGCCAGCGTGGGGCACGCGTCGACCGCGCGGCGGGCCAGTCCGAGCAGGTCGGGCGGCACCTCGGACTGGTCGAGGATCGGATAGCCCCAGTCGTCCAGGCGGAACAGCTCGGGCAGAAGCTCCGCGCACAGGCCGTGCGCCTCGCAGGCGATCGCGTTGATGCGCAGGGTCGCGCTCACCCGACGAGCCTCCGGGGCGAGGGGACGCCGGCGAGCACCGGGGCGCGACCACCAGGTGGCGCCACCGCAGATCCACCCAGCGGCAATCCGGCCGGCCGGGCCTGGCAGCGCCCGCGCCGATGCGACTCGACATCCGCATCGAACACGCGCAGCGCGCTCTCGACGAACCGCACCGCCCCGTCAGGGTGATGACACGCGCCGCGCCCCCGAACCTCAGAACACCAGCGCAGCACCCGCGCGCGCTCGGAAGGATGCGCGACCCCACTGGCCAGCGCGCCTACCGCGTCCGCGATCGCGCGCAGCCCGTACAAGCACGGCCCGCACTGCCCCGCGGACTGGTCGGCCAGATAGGCGATCACCCGGGCGCTCTCGTGCAGGCCGCAGGCGCTCTCCCCAAGCGCGATCAGCACGCCCGAGCCGAGCGAGCAGCCCACGGAGCGCAGGTCCTCGCGCGCGAGCCGCAGCCCGACCGCAGCCGGGGCGTCGACCCACGTGCCGAAGTAGCCGCCGACCAGCAGCGCCTGGAGCGGCTCCGACGGTCCGCCGGCGGCGGCGAGCAGGTCGCCCATCGGCGTCCCGAAGGCCAGCTCGTACACGCCCGGGGCGCGCACCGCGCCGGTGATCGTCACCAGCGCGGAGCCGGGATCGGCCACCGTGCCGAGCTCGCGATACCAGTTCGAGCCGAAGCGGGCGACCAGTGCGAGCTGGGCCAGCGTCTCGGGGTTCTGGATCAGCGTGGGGCGCCCCCGGTAGCCGCGCTCGAACGGCCGCGGCGGAACGAAGGTCGGCTTCGCCACCTCGGAGTTCAGGTAGTGCACGACCGCGCTCTCCTCGCCCGTCACGTAGCCCGCGGGGCCGGCCACCACCGAGATCCGGACCCGATCGCGCTCGCGCACCGAGGCCGCGCCGTCCAGCGCGGCGAGCACCCCGCGCGCATCGGAGCCGACCTTGACGATCACCTCCGACGCGCCCACCGCGCGGGCGGCGAGCACGGCGCCGTCGAGCACGAGATGGGGCATGCGCCCGAGGAGCAGCCGGTCCTTGGCGCTGGCCGGCTCGGTCTCCGAGCCGTTGACGATGACCGGGCCGACGCGCCGGCGCCCGGCTACCGCGCGGAGCTTGCGGGCCGTGGGAAAGTCGGCGCCGCCGCGACCGCGCAGGCCGCTGCGCTCCACCTCCTCGATCAGCTGATGGGCCGGAAGGTCCGGCAGCGGACCGTGAATCCGCGCGTGGGCGGCCAGTGTCATCGGGCCGCCGGGCTCGAGGCCGGCGAGCAGGCGCGGAAGCCCCTGATGGCCGCTGTCCAGGGCGCTCATGCGCGGCCGGGTGAGCCGGACAGAGTGCCGGTCACCGTGTTGCTGTTGGTGTCGATCTGCAACTGGACGTGGAGGTCGACCGTCGTGCCGGCGCCGTTGGTCAACCGGGCGTCGAGCTCCTCACCCCGCAGCGAGAGGATCCGGCCCTGCAACACCGACGGCTGGCCGGCCACCGCCAGGTCCACCTGGCTGCCGGTCATCGACAAGCCGGCGCCGCCGGCGATCGGCACGCCGCCGAGCCTGACCCGCAGCCGGCCGTGTACCCGGCCTCGGACGGTGAGGGCGAGGTCGACGATCGCTCCACCCGGCGCCTGGGACTCGGTGACGCTTCCACCGACGGTCCCGGTGAACGCACTCGCGAGTGGGTTTGACCGGGACGACCCCGACGAGGACCTCGATGACGAACCCGACGACGAACCCGACGACGAACCCGACGAGGACCCCGACGACGCGCGCGGCGCCGGCGCCACCGACGCGACCGTCCGCCCGAGCAGCGACGACGGCGTGCCGGCGCGCCGCGCCCAGCCGTGCTGGAGCGGACCGGCCAGCGTGAAGACGGCGAGCCCGATCGGCGTGATCACCGCCAGCGCCGTGGCCGGCGCGCGCAGGCCAACCTGATCGGAGGAGACGCTGGCGATCCGGGTCCACACCGCGACCAGCACGGCCACGATGCACGCGGCGGTCAGCGCGAGCATCCACCACTGCCGGACGTCGCTGCCGGTGCCCAGCCCGTGCAGCACCGCGACCGGCCAGCTGGCGTACGCGAGCCAGTGCACCGCCCGCCAGGCCTGATAGCCCAGCCGGCGCCGGACCAGGCTGGTGATCGCGATGGCGAGCAGGAGGTCGAACGACAGCGTGCCGAGACCCATCCACAGCGGCCGGTAAGGCGTCACGAACGGGATCACGCCGTCGAACAAGCGAATCGGCGCGAATCCGTCGAGCACGCTGGTCACGATGTGGATCACCAGCACGACCACGACGAGCAGCGAGACGTCGCGGTGCACGGCGTCGATCGCGAAGCGCGGCCAGCGCGGCGCCGCGAAGCGCACCGAACCGAGAATCCCGAGCACCACGCTCGCGGTGAGCAGCACGAGCGACACCGCGCCGGTGCCCCGCGCGAGGTACCAGTACGCACTCGGGCTGAGCGTGGCGGCGACGCCCAAGCTCACGGGGCCACCCGGCCGATCGGAACCGCCGAATCACAAGACGGCAGGTCATCACCGGATGACGGCCAGCCCGCGACGTGCGAAACCGTGCCGTCGACGCGCACCAGCCGGCTCGGCAGCCCCAGCCCCGCGAGCCACGGGATCGCACGCGAACCGCGGACGATCGCGGCGGTGCTGGCGATGTTCGCGTCCAGGCACGAGGCGGCGCACACGCTGGCCGTGCGCCACACGCTGTCGACTGAGCCCCCGGTCGAGGGATCGATCAGATGATGCGCGTCGCCAACATCGGTCCGCCATCGGCGCACGGCCACGCTCGACGTGGCCAGGCCACCCACATGCACCGAGATCCACTGGCCCGGCGCGCTCACGCCGGCACGATGGTCGTCGGTCACCCGCACGCGCCACCCCTCCGGCGGCGGGTCACCAGCCACCGCCAGGTCTCCACCGAAGGACACGAGCACTCCGCACCCGGCGGCGTCGAACGCCGCCGCCGCGGCGTGGTCGGCCGCGAGGGCCTTGGCGGTGGCGCCGAGGTCGAGGGTCACGCCGGGAGCAAGTCGAATCGTGCCGCGCTCGGGGTCGACGGTCACGAAACGCCAGCCCGGGACTGAAGCGAGCGGCCGAGACGCCGCGACGCCCCCCGAGACCTCCTCGAACGAGCGGTCGTAGCCGAGCGCGATCAACGCCTGGCCCACCGTCGGGTCGACGTCGCCCGCCGTCAACCGGGCGGCGCGGAGCGCCTCGCAAACGGCCGAGAGCAACACCGGCCCGACCGCCACCGCCGATCCCGCCGCGGCGTTCAACGCCGAAAGCTCCGAGTCGGAGCGAAACCGCGAGCACGCGCGGTCGAACTCATCCACCACCCGCCTCACCGCCACGACCGCGGCGTCCACGCGCGCCGGATCGCGCACGGCAACCAGCCCGACGGTGCCGAACGCGTCCAGGCGAATCAGGTCCGGTGGTTCTGAGGACATGGCCCGCGAGCCGAACGAAGAGGCCTAGGACCCTCCGGAGACGACCCCGCCTCCCCCGCCCGAGGATTGCGGGGAGGGGGCCGCTTGCGGTGCCGGCGCCGGCGCCGGCTGCGGGTCGGGCTGCGGCTGGGAAGGGACGCTCTGAGGCTGCGACTGATCCGGCGAGGGCACCTGGTCGGGCGACTGCAGGCCCAGGTCACCCGCGCTCGCCGGCGCCGGCATGCGCGGGATCGAGGAGCCCGCGCCGCTCGCGGACGACGTGGCGCCGGAGGCACTGGCACTGGATACCGCGCCGCCAGCCGCCTTCGACGACGACACCGACCGACCCGGCGCCACCGCGGACACCAGCGCCGCGAACCCGGCGGTGAGCACCGCCGCCCCGGCGATCACCCAGCGTCGCGTTCGGCTCACGCGCGCCACCGCGGCGTCCCGTATCAACACGGCCCGGGACCGATCGCTCTTGAAGGACTGGTGCTCCATGATCGGACAGAGAATCAATGCTCAGTAAGAGCAGTATGAGAATCTGGCCGCTCGAGCGCCGGCAGGTCGACCGTGAAGGCCGACCCGTCGACCCGGACCGCGCCGCCGTGGCGCTGCGCGATCGCCGCCACGATCGAGAGCCCGAGTCCCGAGCCCGGACGCGCCGACGCGCCCGGCCCCCGCCAGAACCGCTCGAAGAACCGGTCGGCATCGCCGGGATCGGGGCCGGGCCCCTCGTCGCGCACGGTCAGCAGCACGCGGTCACCCGCGGCGACGACCGAGACCATCACGGCCCCGTCAACCGGTCCGTGCACGAGGGCGTTCTCGACCAGGTTCTCGAGCGCCCGCGCCAACTCGCTCGCGTCGCCCCGCACGAACGCCGCATCCACCCGCGACGCCACGACCCGTCCGTTGTGCCGAGCCAGCACCTCACCGACCACGACCGCCAGATCAACCGGGGCGCCCGCCGCACCCCCAGCGCCCGCCCGCTCCAAAGCCAGCAGGTCGTCGACCAGCCGGGCCAGGCGCCGGGCGTCACGCACAAGCTCCTCCAGCACCTCTCGGCCGGCGCCGTGCCGCGCGGCGTACTCGACGTTGCCCAACAGCGTGGTGACCGGCGTACGCAACTCGTGCGAGGCGTCGGCGAGGAACCGCCGCTCGCCCGTGCGCGCCGCCTCAAGCGACGCGAGCATGCGATTCAAGACGCCGGTCAGCTGCCCGATCTCATCCGGAGGATCGCCACCCGACAGGCGCAGGCGCTGGGACGGATCGGCGGTCCGCTCGATCTCCCCCGCGGCCGACGCCAGCCGCCGCAGCGGACCCAGCTCCCGGCGCGTCAGCGCCGCGGCCACCAGCGCCGCCAGCAGCGCCACCGCCGCCCCGATCAGCGCCACCACGAACGCCAGGTGGTTGGTCGTGTGCGCGATGTCGGTCGTGTCAGAGGCGACCAGCACCGCGCCCCCGCCGGCCGGGCCGCTCAGAGCGATCGGCGCGGCAAACAGCCGGAACTGCCGGCCACCCAGGTCGACATCCTCGAAACCGGTGGCGCCCGACACCCGGGCTGCCCGGGCCAGCCGGTCCTCCGACGGCAGCAGGCGTGCGCCGAGCGTCAAGGACCTAGCCAGAATCCGACCCCGCGCGTCGACCACCTGGACCACGATCTGACGGCCGGACACCGGGCTCTCCAGCGCCCCGGGCGACGCCAGCACGGCCGGCGCGGACACGGCCAGCTCGCCCACCTGCTCGGCCCGCTCGCGCAGCGCGGTGTCGAGCGAGGAGCGCAGTTCGTGCCGCACGACGACCACCGTGGCCACGCCGAACAGCGCGAGCGCGGCCAGGATCGAGCCGGCGGCGACCAGCGCCAGCCTGACCCGGAGCGTCTGGGGCCGGCGCAGCGTCACAACCCGGACCCCGCCTCAGCGGTCAGCGAAGTTTTCGGCTGATCCACAAGTTTCTGGGGTAGAGAGCCATAAAATTATGCTGGGCAGGTTTGAACAAGGATGTGGAGCTATTGCTCGTTGAACGGGGCGCCATGCTGGGCGACGCGCGAGCGCGTTCACGGAGGACCGATGAGGGCCCTGCTGCTGTCCGACGACTACCGCACGGCGCGACTGGTCGACGGGATGCTCCGCGCCACCTGGAGCGACATCCACCTGGTCACGCACCCCACCTTCGACGCGGCCGCCGCCGAGGCCCTGCTCGACCATCCCGGTTGCTGCGTGCTGCTCGACGCCACGCTCCCGGCCCGCCCGGACGCCTCGAACGCCCCGAACGCGAACGCCCCGGACGCCGATCCGCTGTCGCTGCTCGAGTACGTGCGGATGTCGGCCCCCGACGCGCCGATCGTGCTGCTCTGCTCCGACGACGACGAGGACCTGACGCTGCGGGCGGTGAGGCAGGGCGCCCAGGATTGCCTGATCATGCCCGAGCTCGAGCCCGTGCAACTCAGGCGCGCGCTGATCCGGGCCATCGAGCGCAAGCGCGGCGAGTCGCGGCTCGCCCATCAGGCGCTGCACGACCAGCTCACCGGCCTGCCCAACCGCGCCCTGTTCCTGGACCGCCTGAACCTCGCCCTGGAGCGCTCCCGCCGGTCCGGCGACCCGCTCGCCGTGCTGTTCCTCGACTTCGACAACTTCAAGGAGATCAACGACTCGCGCGGCCACGCCGCCGGCGATCGCGTGCTCTCCACCCTGGGGGAACGGCTGAGCGGGCTGCTGCGCCCGATGGACACGGTGGCGCGCTTCGGCGGCGACGAATTCACGTTCCTGTTCGAGGGGCTCACATCCGAGCGCGAGGTGGTGCTCATCGCCGACCGCATCACCCAGGCCACCGGCCAACCGATCGAGGTGGACGGCACGCCGCTGACCGCGACGGTCAGCATCGGCATCGCGCTGGTCAACGACCCCACGGTGGCGCCCGACTCGATCATCCGGGAGGCGGACGCCGCGATGTACCGGGCCAAGGACCGGGGACGTTCGCGCTTCGAGCTGTTCGACGAGCAGTCGCGTCAGCGGGCCAACGAGCGGATCGAGCTCGAGGCCGAGATCCGCCACGCGATCGAGCATGGTCAGCTGCGCGTCCACTACCAGCCCTACCTGGTCCTGCACGGGATCGACGTGGTGACGGGGGTCGAGGCGCTCGTGCGCTGGCAGCACCCCACCCGCGGCCTGCTCGACGCCGGCGAGTTCATGCCGCTGGCCGAGGACCTCGGACTCGTCGTCCCGATCGGGTGGTTCGTCCTCGAAGAGGCGCTGGCGCAGCTGTCGAGATGGCGCGCCCGCAAGCCCGACATCACGCTTTCGCTGAACATCTCAGCGTCCCAGCTGCGCGACGCGACTCTCCCCATCCTGCTCAAAGAGTCGATCGAGGCCGGCGAGCTCGATCCGGCCGCCGTCTACCTCGAGATGTCCGAGGCGGGCCTGGCCGAGGAGCCCGACCTCGCGGTCGAAGCGCTCCAGGCCCTCCAGGACATCGGGGTGCGGATAACGATCGACGACTTCGGGGTCGGCGCGCTGCCGATCTCGCGCCTGCGCGAGCTGCGGGTCGACGCGCTCAAGATCCACGAGAGCTTCGTGGCCGGGCTCGGCACCGACCCCGAGAACGCCGCGATGGTCGGCGCGCTCGCCGAGCTCGGACACGCGCTCGGGCTCGACGTGATCGCCGAGGGCGTCGAGACCGACGCCCAGCTCGAGCTGCTGCGCGAGCTCGGATGCGACGCCGTCCAGGGACACGCGGTGGGCCGGCCCGTGAGCGAGGAGCAGTTGGACGCCCTGCTCGTCGCCGAGGTCGCGTAGAGACCCCCGCACGATCACGATCACGCTCGCAGCGTGAACCCGCTCCCCCTGACCGTTTGGATCAGCGGCGGCGCGCCCAGCTTGCGCCGCAGGCGCGTGACGTAGCGGTCGACGACGTTGGGCTCGGCCGCGTCGTCCCAGATCTCCTCGAGCGCGCGCTCGCGCGTGACCACGCGGCCGGTCTCGCGCAGGAGCAACTCGAGCAACGCGGCCTCCCGCCCGGTCAGCTCAATCGTCCGCCCGCCACGCACCGCCCGCCGAGCCGAAACGTCGAACGTCAGGTCGCCGTAGGAGCGGAGTCCCGCAGACCCGCGCGTGTCCGAGCCGGTGCGCCGGGTCAGCGCGCGCAGCCGGGCGATCAGCTCCTGCACGGCGAACGGCTTGATCAGGTAGTCGTCGGCGCCGGCCTCGAGCCCGGCGACCCTGTCGGCCACCTCGTCGCGCGCGGTGAGCATCAGGATCGGCGTCGGCAATCCCTTGCCGCGCAGCCGGCGGGCGACGGTCAGGCCGTCGAGCCCGGGCATGGCCACGTCGAGCACGATCACGTCCGGAGCGGTTCGCTCGGCCTCGGCCAGGGCGCCGCCGCCGTCGCCCGCCACCGTGACCTCATACCCCTCGGCAGCAAGCGTCCGCGCGAGCATCCGGCGCAGAGGCGGGTCGTCGTCGACGACGAGTACCCGATCAGCCACCGGCGACATCGCGGCGCAGGAACACGAGGAACGCCGTCCCGAGCGCCGGAATGCCGTACATCGCGCACACCCACACGGCGCGCACGATCGGGGCCCAGTCGATCGGCTGGCGCAGCAGGCCCTGCCAGGCGTTGAACTGGGTGCTCAGCAGGTACGGGACCAGCGCGCCCAGACCGGGGAGGATCCCGATCAGCTGGAAGAGCAGCGAGACCATCAGCGTGCCCACGACCGCGGCGGCGCTGTTGCGCGTGATCGTCGAGAGCAGCAGCCCGATGCATACCACGGTGGCGATCGGGATCAGGTACACGAGCAGGCTCAGGTACACCAACTCGAGCCCCTTTGGCGCCGTCACGATCGTCCCACTCAGCGTCTGCACCGAGTTGAAGCCGGACTCGATGCAGCCGGCGATCACGGCCACCGTCCCGCTGATGAAGATGGCCACGACCGCGTAGGTCAAAGCGGCCAGCGCCTTGCCGGCGAAGATCTGCCAGCGCTCGAGCGATCGCGTCAGGACGGTCTTCAGCGTCCCGTTGTGGTCCTCCGAGGCGAAGATGTCGCCGGCCACCAGCGCGGTGATCAGCGGGAACAACCACACCGCGCCGAACAGCAGCATCACCAGCGGGACGACCAGCCCGCTCTTGGTCAGGTAGGACGCGAACGCGAAATCGCCGCCCCCGCCGCGGCGGTCGTGGCGGAAATGGATGGCCAGCACGAACAGGATCGGGACGAGCACGGCCGCCCCGAGGCCCAGGTACGTGCGCTTCTGGTATCGGAGCTTGAACAGCTCCCACCGGTATGCGGTCGCGACGCCGGGACGCGAGCGCGCGCGCCCGCTCACGGCGGCCGGCTGGGCAATCGCGCTCATCGCGCGGCCACCGCCGGCGCCCCGGCGCTCATCGGTTCATCGCCCTCGGTGAGCGAGAAGAACAGGTCCTCCAGCGTGACGTGCTCCGGCGCCAGCATGCGGATCAGCGCGCCGGCCTCGACCAGCGCCTGACTCAGCTCGGCGACGACGCCGTCATCCGCGGTGAAGGCGATCCGCCCGTGCACGACGCGGACGTCCTCGACCCCCGGCTGGGCCCGGCAGACCGCGAGCGCTCGCTCGTCGTCGGTCGTCGACAGCCGGTAGGTCGCCCCGGCGCTGCGCTTCAGATCGGCGATCGCCCCCTCGTAGACCATCCTGCCCGTCCGCACGATCGCCACCCGGTTGCACAGCTCCTCGACCTCGGCCAGCAGGTGGCTCGAGAGCATCACGGTGATCCCCTGATCGGCCAGGCGGCGAATCAGCAGCCGCATGTCGCGCATGCCGGCGGGATCGAGGCCCGTGGCCGGCTCGTCGAGCAGGAGCAGCCTGGGCTCGCGCAAGAGCGCGGCGGCGATCCCGAGCCGCTGGCGCATCCCGTGCGAGTAGCCGCCCACTCGGTCCTTGGCCCGGTCGGACAGCTCGACGGTCTCGAGCGCCTGATCGATCCGCTCGCGCGCCCCGTCGCCGTCGAACGCGGCCAGCAACTCGAGGTTGCGCCGGCCGTTCAGGTACGGGTAGAAGGTGGGCGCCTCGACGAACCCGGCGACGCCGTCCAGCGCGTGCACCGACTCCAGCGGATCGCGCCCGAACAGCCTGACGCTGCCCTCGGTGGGGCGGATCAGGCCGAGCATCATGCGCAGGCACGTGGTCTTGCCGGCGCCGTTGGGCCCGAGGTACCCGTACACGTCGCCGGCGTTGACGGTGAGATCGACGCCCGCCACCGCGGTCAGCTCGCCGTAGCGCTTGACGAGACCCCGGACCTCTACCGGAGGAGGACCGGGGCTCGCGCGGGCGTCGGGCGACGGGGCGTCGGTCACGCCGGAATCATGGCGCCAGCTGCCTGGCCGCGGACTCGGCGGCGATCGGTGGCACCGAGCCGAGCACCGTGTAGGAGACCTGGCCGCTCGAGAAGCGCAGGACGGTGCCGAGCGCCGTGGCCAGCTCCTGACCCGAGGTTGATGGGTTGATCGACACGCTCGGGAGGCTGAGGCCGGGCTGACCGCCGCCGCCCTTCGACCCCGATGAGCCCTGCGAATCCGAGGCGGTCTGCTCGATCACCGCGATCCCGCCGAGGCCCTGCGCCGTAGGTGGCGAGCGCCGCCGGGTGCCCGCCCCAGTCGAGCAGCGAAACCGACTGGCGGGGAAGGCCGACGAGCTTGTCGGGCGCCACCAGCGTGAACGGCAGGTGTGACTGGACCGCGGCCGGCCCGGTGACCTCGGCGTGGCGCTTGGCCTTCGCCCCGCGCCGCCCTGGCATGCGAGGTGGCGGCGCCCGTCGCGGTCGGGGAGACCTTCACGACCTTGGCCCCGGCCGGCGCCTTGATCGAAAAGGCGCTCGACTTGACCTGTCCGTACGAGATGTGGGTGGCCTTCAGCTCGAGCACCGGGGAGCTCGAGCTACGCGAATAGATCGCGATGCCCAGCGGGATCCCGTGCGCCGCGTCCCAGGCGAGCTGGACGTCGCCGAGCAGTCCGCCGTCGTGCTTGGGCGAGACCTCGACCTTGTAGGCCGGCTGCCCGGCCACGTTGCGCGGGAGCGGCCCGACCACGTTCACCTGCTGCATGAGCCGGTTCAGATCGCTCTGGATCTGCGCCACGGTCGGGATCGTCTCGGTCTTCTGGGCCGACGAGTCCTGGCTGGGCAGGGTGCCCTTGTAGAGGGTGTTCGAGGTCGGGTCGTAGATCGAGTACGCGCCGTTCCCGAGCACGACCTGGGCATCGCCGTTCTGGCCCTGGAGCTCGAGGCGCATCCGATGGCCGGTCGTGGACAGCCACAGGCGGCCGCTGGCTCCGCTCAGGATCGGGTCGCTGCCCTGGATGTCGGTCGAGTCGATCAGGTTGTTGGTGAACTTGATCCGGGCGGTGATGCCGCTCGACCGTCGGCGCGGTGGCGGCCTGATGGAGGGCCTGCGCGAGCGACTCGCGCGGCGGGACCGCGCCACCCCCGGCCGCCGCGACGGCGATCGCGGTACCGCCGGCAACGGCGAGGATCAGGCCGGCGAGGATCGCCAGCAGGCGCTGGGTGGGGACGGTGCGAAGAAACCTCATGACGAGCACGATAGGACACGATTTTGAAATTAGATTGACAGTCCTCGTCTGGCCCGCGGAATCGCCATCGAGCGTGCTGCCCGCGGCCAGCAGGCGATAACGTCGCCACCGTGTGCCGTCTGTTCGGCATGAGCGGCGGGCGCGAGCCGGTCCGCGCCACGTTCTGGCTCCTCGAGGCGCCCGACTCGCTGGCCGCGCAGAGCCGGCGCGAGCCCGACGGGACGGGCCTCGGTTCGTTCGATCCGGACGGCAAGCCGGTCGTCTCCAAGCAGCCCCTGGCCGCGTACGAGGACGAGGAGTTCGCCCGCGTCGCACGCGAGGTCACCTCGCGCACGTTCATCGCCCACGTCCGCTACGCGACGACCGGCGCGATCAAGCCCGAGAACACGCATCCGTTCGAGCAGCGCGGGCTGCTGCTCGCGCACAACGGCGTGATCGAACAGCTCGACCGCCTCGAGCGGCACATCGGTGACGACATGGCTCTGGTACACGGCGACACCGACTCCGAGCGCTTCTTCGCGCTGATCTCCAAGGAGGCCGAACGCGACGGCGACGTCGGGCAGGCGATCGTCCGAGCGGCCACGTGGGTCGCCGAGAACCTGCCCATCTACGCGATCAACATCATCGTGATCAGCGCATCCGAGCTGTGGGCGCTGCGCTATCCCGACGTGCACGATCTGTACGTGCTCGAGCGCGCTGCCGGCGGCCCCAGCGGCGGCCGGCACCTCGAGCACGCCTCCGCGCGCGGGTCGGTGCGGGTGCGCGCCGGCGATCTGGCCGAGCGCCCCGCCGTGGTCATCGCCACCGAGCGGATGGACGAGGATCCCGGCTGGCGCGAGCTCCGCAGCGGCGAGCTGCTCCACGTCGACTCCGACCTGCGGGTCAGGAGTACGCTGGCCCTGGATCGCCCGCCGGCGCATCAGTTGACGCTCGCGGACCTGAGCGAGAAGGCAGCGGCGGCGCAGGCGCCCAGTACCCCGACCTGAGCAAGATGGCCACGCTTCACCGCACCGCACCCCCCGCCCCGACGCAGGCCGCGCTCGAGCCCCGCATGCCGCCCGGACCCCGGCTGCCGCGGATCCTCCAGACCGCGGGCTTCATGCTCGGCTCCTCGCCCTGGTTCATCGACGCCTGTCGCCGGCGGTTCGGCGACGTGGTCACGTTCCAGACGGTGTTCGACAGCAAGTTCGTGATGGTGTTTCACCCGGCGCTGGTCAAGGAGCTGTTCCAGGGCCCCGGCGAGCAGCTGCGCGCCGGCGAGGCCAACGCCATGCTCGGGCCGGTGGTCGGCGAGCGCTCGGTGCTGCTGCTCGACGGCTCGGAGCACCTTCGCCACCGGCGGCTGATGCTCCCGCCCTTCCACGGCCGCCGGATGCAGACCTTCGCCGAGGCGATCCGCCGCTCGGCCGATCTCGAGATCGACGCCTGGCCGGTCGGCGAGGCGTTCGCGCTGCTGCCCAGCATGCAGTCGCTGACCCTGCGGGTGATCATGCAGGCCGTGTTCGGCTACGAGCCGGGACCCGCCGAGGAGGAGCTCCGCCGGCGGGTGCGGGCGATGGTCGAGCCGCTGGCCCGGCCGCGCTCGCTCGCGCTGCTGGCCGCGATGCCCATGCTCGTCGGCCGCGAGGCCAGGCTGAACGACCGCTTCGCCTCGGCGCGCCGCGGCGTCGACGAGGTCCTGTTCGCCGAGATCGCCCGCCGGCGCGCGCTGGGCGACGAGGCCCTCGCCGACAAGGACGACGTGTTCTCCGCGCTGCTCCTGGCCGAGGACGAGGAGGGCCGGCGGCTATCCGATGGCGAGGTCCGCGACGAATTGATCACGCTGCTCCTGGCCGGGCACGAGACCACCGCCACCGGCCTCGCCTGGTGCTTCGACCTCGTGCTGCACACGCCCGCGGTACTCGCGCAGGCCCTCCAGCGCGACGAGCCGTACCTCGACGCGGTGGTCAAGGAGACGCTGCGGATCCGGCCGGTGATCCCCGGCGTCGGCCGCGTGGTCCGAGGCGAGCCGTTCCGGCTCGGCGGGTACGTGATCCCGCCCGGGGTCGAGATCAACCCCTCGATCCGGGTGATCCACCGCCGCGAGGACGTCTACCCGGACGCCGGCGCGTTCCGGCCCGAGCGCTTCCTGGTCGAGGACCCGCCCGACACCTACAGCTGGATCCCGTTCGGCGGCGGCCTCCGTCGCTGCCTGGGCGCCAGCTTCGCCCTGCTCGAGATGCGGATCGTGCTGTCTCGCGTGCTCGAGCGCGCCGCACTGCGCGCCACCAGTCCCGAACCGGCCAAGGTCCAGTTCCGCGCGATCACGCTCGCGCCCCGCGACGGGGTGCAGGTCGTGCAGGACCGCCCTCCCGCGCGTGCATAACCTGCCATTCACGCAGCGGGCGGCCGACCGTGGCAGGTTCTGCATCGTCCACATGCGAGAGATGCCACAGTCGACGCTGGGCGCGCCGATTGGCAGGTTCTGCAGGTCGACTAGGCGCCGGTGGCCACCGGGCGAGCCGGATCGCGAATCCACTCGCTCCAGGAGCCGACGTACAGCGCGCCCCGCAGCCCTGCCACCTCCAGCGCCAGCACCTCGAGTGCTGCCGTGACGCCGGATCCGCAGTAGGCACCCACAGGAGCCCCGTCTCGCACCCCCGCCGCCTCGAACCGCGCCCGGAGGTCCGCCGCGCCCAAGAGCCCGCCGCCCTCCGGTCGAAGCAGTTCCGTGCTGGGCACATTCACCGCTCCAGGGATGTGGCCAGCGACCGGGTCGATCGGCTCTTGCTCGCCCCGGAACCGCGCCGGCGCCCGGGCGTCCAACAGCACTCCGGCGCGCGCCACCTCCCCCGCCCCCGCCGCGTCGAGCAGCGGCATCCCGCCGGGCTGCGGCACGAAATCGCCGGGCTCGACCGCCACCGCCCCCCGCTCGATGGCGAGACCGGCGGCCAGCCACGCACTGAAACCCCCATCCAAAACCAAGACCCGCGGGTGCCCGAAGTAGCGCAGGAGCCACCACGCGCGCGCCGCGGCCATCGAGATCCCGCCGTCATACACAACCACCGGGCGATCGCCGGATACCCCGGCGGCCCGTATGGCGGAGCCGAACACGTCCGGCGTCCGGAAGCGGATGCCGCCCCCCGGAACCCGGCGGCCCGGCCAGCGCCGTCTCCAGATCGACGAACGCGGCGCCCGGGATGTGGCTTTCGAGGTACTGCGGCCACCCCGGCGGACCGCCAAGCTCCCAGCGGACGTCGAGCACGGTCGCACCGGGCGGTAGCTCATCGGGCGCGATCAGCGTCATCGGCGGCCGGTCGCGTAGCTCAGGATCGACAGGTCGGTCAGCCACTCGACCGGCGCCTTGTCGTCGGTGTAGACCGCGCCGCCGCGCAGGGCCGGCACCATCCGCGGCGCGACCCTGGCCGCCACCGGGAGCAGCTGGGACGGGACCGCGGCCAACCGCGCGAACGACACCGGCGCGGCGCTCGCCACCACGAGCGAGTTCGAGCCGCTGACCACGTCGCGCACGACCACTCCGAACACCGCGTGCAGGGTGGCCGAGACCACCTTCTCGAGCGCGTCCGAGCCCGGGATGTGCCCCACATTGACGATCACCATCCCGCCGGGTGTGAGGTGGTCGCGCATCAACTTAAAGAACTCGCGCGTGAGCAGGTAGAACGGGATGTAGGGCTGACGGTAGGCATCGAGGAAGATCGCGTCGTAGCGCGCCCGGCTGGACTCGAGCCAGGGCCGCGCGTCGGCCGTGTACAGGTGCAGGTTCGGGCCGCCCAGACCGAAGTAGCGACGACCGATCGCGGTCAGCTCGCCGTCGATCTCGACCGCGTCGACCCGCGTCGACGGGAAGTAGTGGCCGTACGCGCGCGCCACCGTCCCCGCCGCGTCCCCCAGGATCGCCACTCGCCGCGGTGGCGCCGACCGCCCGGCGAACGGCAGGACCAGGAAGTCGTCCCAGTAGCCCCCGGTCTCATAGCTCCACGGGCGATACAGCGAGTGGACGGCGATGCCCTCGTTGAGCTCGAGCCGGCGCTCGCCGGTCGGAAGCTGGAGGACGCGGGCGTACTGGTACTGGGTCTCGGTCGAGAAGATCACGCGCGCGCCGGCGACGTCGGCGCCGATCGCCACCGGCGGGATCGCGAGCAGCGCGGCGATCGCCGCCCCCACGGCCAGGAAGCGCCACGAGCCGGCGCCGGCTGCGGCGGCGAGCGCAAGCACCAGCGCGAACACCAGGAACGTGCGGTGGGTCCCGATCAGCGGGATCAGCAGCAGCGCGGCCAGGAACGTGCCCACGAGCGACCCGGCGGTCGAGATCGCGTACAGCCGCCCGGTGACCGTGCCGGTGTCGGCCACGCGGGCCACCGCCAGCCGGTTGGCGTACGGCGCGACCATCCCGAGCAGCAGCACGGGCACCGCGACCAGCACGAGCACCGCGGCCAGCGACCCGAGGAAGCCGCCGATCGAGAGGGCGCCGAGCGCCTTGACCGCCTCGTGCAGGAACGGGTCGGACACGAACGGGACGATCGCCAGCAGCACGCCGGCGCCCAGCACGATCGCGCACAGCCCGGGCAGGTCCGCGCGCCGGTCGGCCAGCTTCCCGCCCACCGCGTAGCCGGCCGACAGCGCGACCAGGACGGTGGCGATCGTGTTGGCCCAGATGATCGTCGAGGCCCCGAAGTAGGGGGCGAGCAGGCGGGCCGCGGCGATCTCCGCGCCGAGGCTGGCCGCGCCCACGCAGAACGCGATCGCCCGCAGCCGCCAGAACGGGACCGGAGCGGGCGCCACGGCCCGCCCGTGTGCCCCATCGGACGCCACCCCGGGGCGGATCTTCTCGGTGACGCTCACGTCCGCCGAAGCGTAGTGCGGGCCGACCGTGGTGGACACCGGTCAGCATCCATACGCCCGGGGTTCAGGTTCCGGCTTCTGCAGTCGATTAGGCGTGAAGGGGTACTAGCCCCCACGACCGATCCCATGTCCGAAGTCTTCGTCGCCCGCCAGCCAATCTTCGACCGGAACCTGCACGTCGCCGGTTACGAGTTGCTGTTCCGAGGCGGGGACGCGGCCTCCGCGCTGGTGGCCGATCCGGAGGGGGCCACCGCGTCGGTCGTGCTGAACTCGTTCACCGAGATCGGCCTCGAGCGGCTGGTCGGCGCCAAGCCCGCGTGGGTGAACGTCTCGCGCGAGTTCGTGCTGAGCGGCCTGGCCAGCTCGATGCCCCCGGCCGTGGTCGGCCTGGAGATCCTCGAGGATGAGTTGCTCGACGAGCGGTTCGTGCTCGCGCTGATCGAGCTCAAGCGGCAGGGCTACCGGCTCGCGCTGGATGACTTCGAGTACAGCGTCAGCGCGGAACGGCTGCTGACGCTGGTGGACCTGGTCAAGCTCGACCTGATCGCGCTGGGCCGCGAAGGCATGGCCCGCGAGGTCGCCCGGCTCAAGCCCTACGGCATGACCGTGCTGGCCGAGAAGGTCGAATCTCACGAGGAGCATGCCTACTGCGCCGGGCTCGGCTGTGACCTGTTCCAGGGCTTCTTCTTCTGCCGCCCGGAGCTCCTGCACAAGCGTGGCATCATCGCCAACCGCGCCTCGATGCTCCAGGTCGTGGCCGCGCTCCAGGACCCCACCGTCCAGCTGGGTCAGCTCGAGCGCATGATCGGACGCGACGTGGGCCTCAGCTTCCGGCTGCTGCGCTACATCAACTCCGCGTTCTTCGGCCTGCGCTTCGAGATCAGCTCGATCCGCCAGGCGCTGGCGCTGCTCGGCGTCGAGAACCTGCGCCGCTGGGCCACGCTCACCGTGCTCGCCAGCATCGACGGCAAGCCGCCCGAGCTCACGGCGACCGCCCTGGTCCGGGCCCACTTCTGCGAGCAGGCCGGCGAGCAGCTGGCCGGCCCGCGCCCCGGGGAGCTGTTCACGCTCGGCCTGTTCTCGGTGATCGACGCGCTGATGGACGCGCCGATTGACGAGGTAGTGGGGATGATCCCGTTCCCCTCCGACATGCGAGACGCGCTGATCCAGCGCAAGGGCGAAAAGGGCAAGCTGCTCGACTGCGTGACCGCGCTCGAGGCGGGCGACTTCGACCGCGCCCAGCGGCTGGTCCGCGGCGCCGGCGACCTGTACGTCGAGGCGCTCGTGTGGGCCAACGACGCGGCCGAGGCGCTGTTCGAGGAACCTGCGGCCGCGGCCGCCTAGCCGGAGGGCCGGGCGGCCTCGGCCCCGCCCCGATCAGGTCGTGACGGCCTGAGCGAACTGCTCGAGGAGGCCCCGCCAACCGCCCGGCGAGTCGATGCTGTTGCGCACTTCCTCCATGCGATCGCCGTACACCTCGAGGCCGCGATGCTCGAGCTCGACCCGCGTCCGGTCCGGGCCCTCCGCCACGAACGCGACCTCCAGCTCGGTGTGCACGTCGGGGTCGTAGGCCCAGTCGGCGCTCAGCTGCCAGTCGAGCACCACGCGGGCGGGCGGGTCCCAGACCAGCACGCTGCCCCAGTCGCACTCGCTGCCGTCGACGCCGCGCTCAAACCAGCGGCCGCCCTCGCGATCTTCGAGCACCACCTCGGCCAGCTCGGCCTCACCGATCTTGTGCGAGCGGGGCCACCACTGGTCGAAGCCCCGGGTGAACATCGTGAACGCCCGCTCCTGAGGCGCGTTCACCGTGATCGCCTGCCGGACTGCGGTTGCGGTGCTCATTTGTCGCGTCCTCTCCTTCGGTAAGTGTGTACAAACGGTAAGTCTAAACTTACGTATGTGCGTCTGTCAAGCTGATGCGCCGATGCTGCTCTACAACTCCCAGGTCTCGGGCAACTGCTGGAAGGTCCGCCAGCTGTTCGCGCACCTCGGGATCGAGTACGAGCGACGCGAGGTCTCGGTGATCGACCGCTCCGGCCGCCGCGAGTTGCTCGGCGAGCTGAACCCGGGCCTGCGCGTGCCCACGCTGGTGCTGGACGACGGCCGCTCGCTGGCCGAGTCGAACGCGATCACGTTCTACTTCGCCGAGGGCACGCCGTACCTGCCCGAGGACCGCTTCGAGCGCGCCCAGGTCCTCCAGTGGCAGTTCTTCGAGCAGTACAGCCACGAGCCGTATATCGCGGTGGCGCGCTTCTGGGCGATCGCGGACATCACGCCGCCCGAGGCCGACCGCGAGGCCAAGATGCGGGGCGGCACCGCGGCGCTGCGCGCGATGGAGGGGCATCTCGCCGGGCGGGAGTTCCTGGTCGGCGAGCGCTACACGATCGCCGACATCGCGCTCTACGCCTACACGCACGTGGCCCCGGAGGGCGGGTTCGAGCTCGAGCCCTATCCGGCGATCCGCGCGTGGCTCGAGCGCGTGGCGGCCCAGCCGGGCCACATCGCGATCACCGACTGAGCGCGGGGAGACGGGCGAACGTCAACGCCGCCGGCCGCGGACCATGCGGCCCGGCAGCGGCACCGGCGAGAACCTCTCGGCGACCAGGCCGGCGAACAACCGCGGGTCGGCCTTGGCGATCAGCCGGGCCAGCTCGGTCCGCTCCGTGGGCGTGAGGTTGCTCGGCCGCCCCCGGCCCCGGCGCACGAGCGTCATCAGCCGCCGCCGCTCGGCCGGCTCGAGCCGGTGCCAATGCCGGCGCGCCAGCAGCACGATCTGCCCCGCGGCCATCAGGCGGGCCAGCGGCAGGGCACGTGCGGTGTTGGTGAGCATTGCCCATCGGTCATCGAGTCTAGGGAGACGCGTCCCGACTACCCTGCGGCCGATGCCCCTAACCTCCACCGAGCGCCCCGCGCGCGCCGAACCCCAAGGGCTGCTGGTCCTCCACCACGGCCGGGGTAGCGACGAGCAGGACCTGATCGGGCTGGCCCCCGTGCTCGACCCCGAGGAGCGCCTGCACGTGGTCGCGCCCCGGGCTCCCCTCGAGCTAAGAGGCTCGCCCGGCTATCACTGGTATCTGGTCCCGCGCGTCGGCTACCCCGACCCGGACAGCTTCCGCGCCGCCTACGGGCAGCTGGCCGAGTTTCACGACGAGCTGTGGCAGCGGACCGGGATCGGCCCCGAGCGCACCGTGCTCGGCGGCTTCTCGATGGGGACCGTGATGAGCTACGCCCTGGGCCTGGGGGGCGACCGCCCGGCGCCGGCCGGGATCCTCGCGCTGTCGGGATTCATTCCCACGGTCGAGGGCTGGGAGCCCTCGCTGACCGGACGCGAGGCGACGCAGGTCCTGATCGCCCACGGCCGTCAGGACATGGTGATCCCCGTGACGTTCGCCCGCCGCGCGCACGAGCTCCTCGAGCGGGCCGGCTTCACGGTCGACTACCGCGAATCCGACGCCGCCCACAACGTCGATCCGGGCGACGTCCCGCGGACCACAGTCTGGCTGGCGCGGACGCTCGCTCCCGGCGCGCCTTGACGCCGCCGGCGGCCGGGACCTGAGACCGGTCCCGACCGCCCGCGTGCTCAGCCGGATCTACTGGCCGCGATGGTGACGGCGATGGCGTGG
This sequence comes from uncultured Solirubrobacterales bacterium, assembly GCA_963832315.1. GTDB lineage: Bacteria > Actinomycetota > Thermoleophilia > Solirubrobacterales > Solirubrobacteraceae > Palsa-465. Next base: position 26,363 of record CAWHTT010000001.1, read on the forward strand.
CTGGCGGGTCGGCTGACCCGTCGCCGTGTTGAGGATCAACTTCTGCGCCTGCGGATGCTTGAAGTCGAACATCCCCGCGAGGTCGAACTTGATGCCCTCGTGGCGGTCCAGCCCTGAGAGGACCTGGTCGGCCGAACCCGGGATCCCCGGGAGGTGCCAGTTGTACTCGATGAAGTTGAGGATCGAGGCCTGGTCGGTCAGGTTGCTGTCGACGTGGTTCACGCGCGCGAACGGCGAGATCACCAGCATCGGGAGCCGCGGACCGAAGCCACAACGGCCCTGCTCGCCGGCGAGCGGCGCCTTGGTCTGCGGGCTCGGGCCGCACTGCTGCGAGGTCGGCTGCCCGGTGCCAATCGTGTTGGTGTTCGTGTTGGTCAGGTTGTCGGCCGGCGACAGCGACGGGTTGGTCACCCCGCTGTACACATGGTCATACCAGCCGTCCGAGTCGTCGTAGTTGACGATCACGACCGTGCTCTGCCAGTCAGACGTGTGCATCAGCGAGTTGATCTCTTTGGTGACGAACGCCTGCTCATCGGCAGGATCCGAGTAACCGGGGTGGCCATCCTGGTTGCCCGGGGCCTTCAGGAAACTGACGGCTGGCAGCGTGTCCGGCGACAGCTTCCCGCCGCGGATCGCCGCCACCAGCTGGTCGAAGTCGCTGGTGTCGTACTGATGGTTCGGGGTGTTGAACTGCGGAACCCCATTTGCAAACGACTGCGTGTCGCGACCGATCACCTTGAGTCCCGCCAGCGTGTCCTGACCGGCGCCGTTCGTCGGCACCGTCAGGTGGTGCGGGTTGGCCGTCGTGGCGTAGTACTGGAACGGCTCGTGGTGCGGGATGTAGTCGTCCTTGAAGCCCCACTGGCCGGTGCCGCCGAGCGCTGCGCCGACCGGATGCACCGCGTCGCACAGCCCCTGATCCGACGCGTTGGGCGGCGGGGTCAGCTTGCCCGCGAACTCATCGGGAATGAAGGTCGACGTGGACTGGCCGGAGTGGCCGGTGGCGGCCGCCGCATCGGTAAACGTCGTGGTCGGCCGGAACCCGCCCTCGAACCAGCCCCAGGACTGGTGGGCGCGGTTCAGCAGGTCGCCGATGTTCGTGCCGCCCAATGCGACGGCATCGCGCGTGGAGCAATCGTCCCAGTACGGCTGCGCGTCGTTGGTCAGCGAGAAACCGCCCTTGCCGTCGGGCGTGATATCGCCATTCGGAGAGGTGGACGTCGAGACCGAGGGGTTCTTGGCCGTGTGGCTCATGTCGACGTTGCCCGTGTCGCCCGCGGTCGACGTTGATCGCGCCCGGCGCCGAGGGCCCGAAGGTGACTCCGAACGAGTTATCCGACATCGAATAATGCTGGGCGTAGTTCCACAGCCCGGTGACCGTGTTGCCGTCGTAATAGTTCATTACCTGGGAGGCCTGGCACAGAGTGCCGAACGGGCTCTTGGTGGCGCCGTCGACGCCGACGCTCTGGACGAAGTGGTCCATCTTGCCGCCGTCGAACGCCTGCTGCTCGTCGCTGTAGTTGTGGTCCTCGTCACAGGTGAGCTGTCCGCCGGCGCCACCGCTGAGGCCGGTCGGGCTCGAGTCAAGGCGCTGCGGTTGGGCCGCGTTCGGATTGCTGGTCAACAGGTTGGTGCTGTGGCGGAGGCTGGGCGGCAGCGAATGGCTCGTCGCCGGCGGCAGGCCGTCGACCGCCGGCGTGCCCTTGGCCGCGTGGAACCGCTGGCCGTCGGTGTTGGCGGCGTTCGGATACGTGCCGAAGTAGTGATCGAACGACTCGTTCTCCTGGAAGATCACGACCACGTGCTTGACCGGCGTCGCCGTGCCGGAGGCGTGCTTGCCGTGAGATCCGTGGCCTTTGCCCTGATGATGCGATCGGGCCTGCGCCACCGCGACGCTGGCTCCGACGACGGCGAGTGCTGCCACCAGCAGCAGGAACAAGCGCTTGCGCGCCATGGACCGTCTCCTTTCCCCGTTTGCGTTGCGCCCGCTGCAGACTCGACGCGCCGCGGCCGGTCGCTCTTGCGAGCCGCGTCGAGGGTCGGACGTCGGCCAATTGTGACCGATTTGTTGACGAGTTGTTACGACCTCGCCGGGGATGGCGCCGGCGGCCGGGACCCGAATCGGTCCCGGCCGCCCGCGAGCTTGGTTACGTCTGTCTCCTACCAGCCGTCGTGACGGCCGCGCCCGGGAGCGGGCTGGCCCGTCACCGGGCTGAGGATGAGCCTGTCGGCCTGCGGATGCTTGAAGTCGAACATCCCCGCGAGGTCGAACGGCAGCCCCTCGGAGCGGTCGAGCTTGGAGAGAACCTGATCGGCCGAACCGGGGATCCCCGGCAGGTGCCAGTTGTACTCGATGAAGTTGAGGATCGAGGCCTGGTCCGTCAGGTTGTTGTCCACGTGGTTGACCCGCGCGAACGGCGAGATCACCAGCATCGGGAGCCGCGGACCGAAGCCACAGCGACCCTGCTCGCCGGCCAGCGGCGGCTTGGTCTGCGGGCTCGGACCGCACTGACCCGATGTCGCCCCGCTGAACGTCGTGTTGGTCAGGTTGTCGGCCGGCGACAGCGACGGGTTGGTCACCCCGCTGTACACGTGGTCATACCAGCCGTCCGAGTCGTCGTAGTTGACGATCACGACCGTGTTGCGCCAGTCCGGCGTGCGCATCAGCGAGTCGATCTCCTTCGCGACGAACACCTGCTCATCGGCCGGCTCGGAATAACCGGGGTGGCCGTCCTGATAGCCCGGGGCCTTCAGGAAGCTGACAGCCGGCAGCGCGTCCGGCGAGACCTCGCCGTCCCCGATGGCCGTCACCAGCTGGTCGAAGTCGCTGGTGTCGTACTGATGGTTCGGGGTGTTGAACTGCGGAACCCCGCCCGAGTAGGACTGCGTGTCGGTGCCGATCTCCTCGAGCCCGGCCAGCGTGTCCTGGCCGGCGCCGTCGGTGGGCACCGTGAGGTGGTGTGGGTTGGCCGTCGAGGCGTAGTACTGGAACGGCTCGTGGTGCGGGATGTAGTCGTCCTTGGAGCCCCACTGACCGGTGCCGCCCAGAGCGACGCCGACCGGATGCACCGCGTCACACAGTGCCTGGTTCGAGGCGTGGGGCGGGACGTTCTTGCCGGTGAAGGGGCCGGAGAACTCGTCCGGGATGAACTGCGAGGTCGACTGGCCGGTGTGACCGGTCCCGGCCGACGCCGCCGCGAACGTCGTCGTCGGAGCGAAGCCGCCCTCGAACCATCCCCAGGAGACGCCGGCCTTGTTGAGTTCGTCGCCGATGTTCGTGCCGTTCAGCGCGACGGCGTCGCGCGTCGAGCAATCGTCCCAGTACGGCTGCGCGTCGCTGGTCAGCGAGAACCCGCCCTTGCCGTCAGGCGTGATGTCTCCGTCGGGCGACGTCGAGGTCGACACCGGCGGGTTGTTGACCATGTGGCTCGTGTCGACATTCCCCGTGTCACCGGAGGCGAGGTTGACCGCGCCGGGCGACGACGGCCCGAACGTGGTGCCGTACGAGTTGTCGGACATCGAGAAGTGCTGGGCGTAGTTCCACAGCCCGGTGACCGTGTTGCCGTCGTAGTAATCCATGACCTGGGCGGCCTGGCAGGGGGTGCCGAACGGGCTCGTGCTGCCGCCGTCGGTGCCGACGCTCTGAACGAAGTGGTCCATCTTGCCGCCGTCGAACGCCTGCTGCTCGTCGCTGTAGTCGTGGTCCTGGTCGCAGGTGAGTTGGCCGCCGGCGCCACCGCTCAGGCCGGTCGGCGTGCTGTCCAGGCGCTGCGGCGGGGCCGCGTTGGGATTGTTGGTCAGCAGGTTGTCGCTGTGTCGCAGGTTGGGCGGCAGCGAATGACTCGTCGCCGGCGGCAGGCCGTCCACCGCCGGGGTGCCGCGCGCCGCGTGGAACGTCTGACCGTCGGTGTTGGCGGCGTTCGGATACGTGCCGAAGTAGTGATCGAAGGAGACGTTCTCCTGGAAGATCACGACGACATGCTTGACCGGGGTCGCGGCGTGCCCGCCGCCTCCGGAGCCGTGGTCGCCATCGCGGCCGTGGGACCGGCCGTGAGTCGACGCTTGCGCCACCGCGACGCTGGCACCGGCGACTGCGAGTGCTGCCAATAGCAGCAAGAGGACGCGCTTCCGCGCCATGGAAGTCTCCTTTCCGTTGGTCATTTCGCCGGCGCGACCCCCCCGGCGCGCCGCGGCAGTCACTCTTTCGAGTCGAGGCGGGCGAGGGGTTGTCGACTTGTGACCGACTTGTTGGCTAGTTGTGACCGAAGCCGGTGGCCGGTCAGGTCCTGGTGATCAGCACGGTGCCCGCGATCACCAGCGCGAGCCCGGCCAGCCGGCCAGGGCCGATCCCGATCTGGTGGACTCCGAACAGCCCCAGCCGGTCGACGAGCATCGAGATCACCAGTTGCCCGACGACCACCAGCGCGACAACCGCGCCGGCTCCGAGCGTCCGCACCGCGATCAGGCTCGCGATCACCACCGCGGCGCCGCCGACGCCGCCGATCAGCTGCTCGGGCGCCACTGAGCCGAGCCCCGAGAGCCGGCCCGTTTGGCCGGCGATCACCATTACGACCGCGGCGATCGCGAACGTGACCGCGATGCTGATGAACGCGGCGCCGAAATCGCCGACGTGATCGGCGAGCGCCGCGTTCGCCGCGGGCTGGAGTCCGACCAGGAGCCCGCCCGCGAGTGTGAGCGAAATCGCTTCGCCACGGGTCATGGAAGTCGGTTCCGCGCGCACCCCCGGGTTCCTGCCCGGGTCATTATGCTCGGCCCGTGCCGCTGGCCGCCGAGCTGGAACTCCCGAGCTTCGATCACACCGACGCGACGCTGCGCGGCGATCGCTACCGGCAGGCCATGGCCGCGCTGCGCGGCCACGACGGCTGGCTGGCCGCAAGCCCGTTCGGGTTCATCGTGCTCGATCGCGACGCGGGCGAGTTCTTCCTGCGCACCAAGGCCGCCCTCTTCCCCGGGCTGACCATCGCCGACCTGTTCGGGATCACCGACGGCCCCCTGCGCGAGGAGATCGTCAAGAACATCATCAACTTGGGCGGCGACGATCACCGCCGGCTGCGCAACCTGGTCAACCCGGCGCTCGCACCGCGGGCCGTCGATCGCTACCGCCCGGCCATGCGCCGCTTCCTCGAGCAGCTGCTCGCCGAGGTTCCGTCCGACGGCCGGTGCGAGTTCATCGCGGACTTCGCCAAGCCCTACCCGTCGCTCGTCATCGCCGAGGTGATGGGCGCCCCGCTCGAGGACGCCCCGCGCCTGCATCACTGGTCGAACGTGATCCAGCGCCAGTTCGACCCGACCAGCCTGATGGCCGAGCGCGAGCAGATCGAGCAGGCGGTGGCCGAGTTCTACGAGTACGAGGATCGTTTCATCGCCGCCCGGCGTTCCGCCCCCGGCGACGATTTGATCTCCGTGCTGATCAAGGCCGAGGAGGCGGGCGACCGCCTGTCCGACGACGAGCTGCGAAACCTCGTGCTGAACATCCTCGTCGGCGGCGTCGATACGAGCCAGAGCCAGCTCGCCCATGTCGTCCGGCTGCTGGCCGAGCATCCGGACCAGTGGGCCGCCCTGCGCGGCGATCCGCGCGCACTGGCGAGCGCCGCGGTCGAGGAGGCGCTCCGCCACGAGCCGATCACGCCGTTCACCGCACGGATCCTGATCGATGAGGTCGAGTACCGCGACGTCACGTTCCCGGCCGGCACGATCGTGCTGGTGTCGGCGTGGCACGCCCACCGCGCGGGGCGCGAGGACGCCGACGCGTTCGACATCACCGCCGACCGGGGCCGCGACCGGCTGCTCACGTTCGGCGCCGGCATCCACTACTGCGTCGGCGCCAACCTGGCCCGGGCCGAGATGCAGGAGGCAATCGTGTTCCTGGCCGAGCGGGTGTCCGCGCTCGCCCTCGACGGCGAGCCGGAGTTCGGCACCCCGTCGGGCATCTACGGCCTCGAGGCGCTCCCGGTCAAGCTCGATCTGGCCTAGTGTCCCGGTTCCCCGAGCAAAGGAGCAACCGAGTTGGCCTACGAAACCATCGTCTGGGAGCAGTCCGGCGCCGTCGGCCGGCTGACCCTGAACCGACCCGAGTCACTGAACGCCTGGACGCCCCAGCTCGGGTTCGAGCTGCGGACGATCATCGAGCGCGATGCCGCCGACGATTCCGTGCGGGCGGTGCTGATCACCGGGGCCGGCCGCGGCTTCTCCTCGGGGGCGGACCTCAAGGCCGGATTCGACCCCGCCGACGACGGCATGCCGGACGTCTACAAGGAGCTCCATGACGTCTACCACCCGGCGATCGCGGGCGTGCGGCGCCTGCAGAAGCCGGTGATCGCCGCGGTCAACGGCCCGGCGGTGGGGATCGGGTGCTCCCTCGCGCTGGCCTGTGACCTGATCATGGCCGCCGAGTCGGCGTTCTTCGGGCTCGCCTTCGTCAACATCGGGCTGATGCCCGACGGCGGCTCGACCGCCTTCATCCCGCCGGCGGTGGGGCGAGCGCGGGCCTTCCAGATGGCGCTGCTCGGCGAGCGCATCCCCGCGCCGCAGGCGCTGGAGTGGGGACTGGTCAACTGGGTCCATCCCGACGATCGCCTGAACGACGAGGCGAACGCGCTGGTGGAGCGGATGGCGGCGGGACCGACGCGCTCCTATGCGGCCTCCAAGCGGGCGCTCAACCAGTTCATCTACGGCGACCTCGACGCCCAGCTCGAGCTCGAGGCCGAGCTTCAGCACGCGCTCGGGCGTACGCACGACTTCCTCGAGGGCACCGCGGCGTTCGTGGAGAAGCGCGCGCCGGCGTTCACCGGGGCCTGATGGCCGATTGGGTCACGATCTCGTCGCTGGCCACGGCCGGCGGCACGCTCGTGCTCGCGGTGGCCACGTTCGCCGCGGTCCGCTCGTCAAACCGCTCGGCTCGGATCGCCGAGATCGCGCTCCAGGAGCAGCGCCGGCCGCTGTTGGCCGGGTCGCGCCTCAACGTCGACCCGGTGCAGAAGATCATGTTCGTCGACGAGCACTGGGTCCGCGTGGACGGCGGCTACGCCGTGGCCGAGAGCGTGGACGGCTCGATCTACCTCGTGATCAGCCTGCGCAACTTCGGCGCTGGGATCGGCGTGTGTCAGGGCTGGGCCGTGCACGTGGGGCTCCAGCGCACGGACGTCGAGCACGTTCCCGAGGAGGAGCTCCGGCCCCAGTCGCGCGACCTCTACATCCCAGCCGGTGACGTGGGGCTCTGGCAGGGGGCGATCCGCGAGCGAAGCGACTCCGCTCACGAAGAGGTCTCGCGCGCGATCTCCCAGCAGGCGCCGATCACGGTCGAGCTTCTGTACTCAGACCAGGTCGGCGCGCAGCGTACGATCACCCGGTTCACCCTGGTGCCGATCCGCCGCGACGACGCCGAGGAGACGCTGCGGTTGATCAGTACGGCCCGGCACTGGTACCTGGACCGCGCCGGGCCGCGCTGACGCGATCGAGGACCGCGCGCGCCTCGGCGGCCATCTCGCGCACGATCTCGCCGGCCGGGCGCGCCTGCACGAGCTCGTGGGCCTGGCCCGCCCACAGGTTGAACGCGTCCGCGTCGCCGCGCTTGCGAGCCGCGGCGCGCAGCGGACTCGTGGCGTGGTGGATCTCGGGGTAGCCGACCGGCGCGCTGTCGGAGTGCTCGGCCAGGAAGCGGTTGACGATCCCGCGACCGGGGCGTCCGCTGAACGCCCGGGTCACGCGCGTGGGCGCCGGGTCGGCGAGCAGGGCGCGCTGGGCCTCGGCCGTCGCCGCCTCGGGCGAGAGCATGAGCGCGGTGCCGATCTGGCCCGCGCTCGCGCCTGCGCACAACACGGCGGCCAGCGCCGCGCCGTCCATGATCCCCCCGGTGGCGATCATCGGCAGCGGGGTGGCGTTGGCGGTGACGCGCAGCAGCGCCAGCAGCCCGATGCCGCCCTCGTCCGAACCGTCGGGGAGGAATCCGCCCCGGTGCCCGCCCGCCTCGGTTCCCTGGACGATCAGCCCGTCGGCGCCCGCGGCATGGGCCGCGCGCGCCTCGGCCGCGTTGGTGATCGTCACCCAGGCGCAGACATCCGCGCCGTGCAGGAGCTCGAACACCTCCGCCGCCGGGCAGCCGAAGGCGAACGACACCACGGCGGGGCGCTCGGCGGCGACCAGCTCGAGCTTGGCCTCCCAGTCGTCGTCCTCGAAGCGCGGCTCGCCGACCTCGACGCCCTGACGCTCGGCCTCGGGGGCGATCCGGCGCAGGAAACCGTGCAGAGCGGCGTGGTCGGCCGGCTCGGCGCTCGGGACGAACAGGTTCACGCCGAACGGCGCGCCGGTGGCCGCGCGGACCGCCCGGATCTCCTCGCCCACGGCATCCGCGCGCTTGTAGCCGGCGGCCAGGAAGCCGAGCCCGCCGGCCCGGCACACCGCGATCGCCAGCTCGGGCGTCGAGGGCCCGCCGGCCATCGGCGCCTGGACGATCGGCAGCCCAAGTGCGCTGAGCTCGAACGTGGCGCGCGCCGTCGTCAACTCATGGCGACGGCGTGGCGCGTGGCGAAGTCCATCGCCTCGCCTGCCGTCGCCGATTGCCACACCGCGTCGTCACCCAGCGGGTGGCGGACCGCCTCGCCGGTGCCCACGAGCTCGAGCAGCGCAGCCTCGGCCGCGGCGCGGTCCGGAGCTTCGTTGTTCCCCGCCATCAGCGCCGCGACCTCCTGGGTCGTCAGGCCGTCGCCCCAGCGCTCGAGCAGCGGCGCCGGCGTCTCGGGGGGCGGCTCGCGGTGAAGCTTCGGATCGATGTTCGCGACCAGGATGTCGTATGCCTCGACCGGCTGGAAGCCGCCGGCGACGAGGCGCGTCCCGTCCTGCTCGAACACAATCGACGGCGCGGTGAACCGGACCGGGCCGTCGGTGGTCGCGGTCTTGCCCTGTAGCTCGGCGGCCGATCCCTCTGCCCGACGAGTCTCGTCCTTGTCGGCGTGATAGGCCTCGACGACGTCGGGCGCGTCGATCATCCCGACCAGCTGGTCGGCGTCGACCCCCGGGATCCCGCGCAGGGCGTCGGCCAGGTCTCCGTCGTCGTCGAGGATCAGCGGCGTGTTGAAGTTAGCCAGCTGGATCGCGCGGAACACCCGCCACTCGCTGCCGGGGTACGTCATGCGCGCGGCAACGACCGCACGACATGCCCGTGAGGTCGCGCTCAGTCGGGCCTTCGGCGCCGGCGAGAACGGCATCCCGTATCGGGTACGGAATCGCGCCTGGCCGAGCGCGCCGCGGATCGGCGAGTAGCCGCGGTCCGCGTACTGCCTGGCCTCTTCGGTCAGCCCGACCAGCACCAGGCGCCAGTCGAGCTGGTCACCGTATCGCCACTCGATCACCCGGAGCGCGGGGCTCTCGGAATAGGCCCAAGGGCAGGCGGGATCGCTGTACAGAGTGGCCGAGATCATGCGGTGGACGCCTCCGGAGGTAAGGTGATTGACGCCTCAAGGATGTTAGCGAGGTCGCGTCCTCGCCCTCGTTCGATGCCCGCGGCGTCCGCCGCCGGGCGCACGAGAGCCGTCCTGAAGCCCGCCGCGCGGAGCGCCCGTTCGGCCTCGGCGGCGTCGCCGAAGTGCAGATACACCCGTCCGCGCACGAACGCCGACAGCAGCACGCGGAAGACGCGCACCTGTGGGGTCTGGGCGCCGCCGAGGTGCACGTCGGAGATGTAGCGCCCGGTGGGGAAGGCCCCGAGGGCGCGGGCGAAGCGCCGCCACATCCCGGCCACGGCATCGGGCGGCAGATAGCCGAGCAGGCCCTCGGTGATGATGGCCAGCCCCTCGGTCTCGTCGAGCTCGGCGATCACCGCGGCCAGGCTTCCCGGTCGGTCGTCGTCGCGCAGCGCGTCGAGAGCCCGGACGCGGTGGCCCGTGCCGAGCGATCCGATCCGCTCGAGGGCGGCGCGCTTGCGCTCGGCCATCTCGGGCAGGTCCGCCTCGACGTACACGAGCCGATCGCCGTAGCGCTGGGTGAACCGCGAGCCCCGCGCCGAGAGCCCGGCCGCCACCTCGATCACCTGGCTGACGTCGCCCTGCTCGATCGCGCGCTCAAGCAGCGCGTCGATCGCGCGGTGACGGGCCAGCAGGTAGGACTCGAGCGTGGGGCCGCCCAGCGCCCGGCTGGCCAGCATCGCGGGCTGCAGTGAGTCGAACAGGATCCGGCCCTCGGTCGTGGCAAGTCCCGGATCGGACAGCCCGTTGCGAGCCCACACGTACCCCGTGTAGTGAGCGGTGGGCCCGATCCGATCGCGCGTGAAGATCACGCGGCGGTGCTACCCAACAGCGCCTCCAGGCGATCCAGCAGCGGCACCTGGCCGGAATTGATCTTCTCGCGGGCGACGTCGAGCCCGAACCACTCGGCCCGATCCACCTCCGGGATCTCGATCAACTTGCCCGAGCGGGGCGGCCACTCGAACTCAAACGTGTTGCTGTGGATCTGGGTCGCGTCGAGATCGCCGGCGATCGCCCACGCGCGTACGCGCTTGCCGCTCTTCTGGCGGATCTCGCCCAGGTCCTCGGCGTCGCCCTCGGGGGGGGCGGTCCCGAGCTCCTCCTCGAACTCGCGCCGGGCCGCGGCGAGCGGGTCCTCGCCCTCCAGGTGCTCGCCCTTGGGCACGGACCAGGCGCCGGCGTCGCGGTTCGCCCAGGCCGGGCCGCCCGGATGGACGAGCAGCACCTCGAGGTCCTGGCCGCGCCCGCGATGTAAGAGGATGCCGGCGCTGCGGCGCTTGGGCACTGTGGTCAGCTCCGGCGGGTGGTGACCGCCAGCCCGACGCCGAGCGCGATCAGCATCGCGCCGCCGACCCCGGTCATCGTCTCCAGGCGGCGCGAGGAGCGCCCCAGCCACTGCCGGGCCGTGCCCGACGCGATCGCCCAGGCGCCGTCGGAGAGCAGCGCGATCGCGATGCAGATCGTTCCGAGCAGTGCGAGCTGGACGGTGACGTGGCCCTGGGAGCGGTCGATGAACTGCGGCAGGACCGCGGTGAAGATGATCACGCCCTTGGGGTTGGTGGCCCCCACGAAGAACCCCTCGCGGACGATCCGGCGCAGCGGCTTGGGGTCGGCCGCCTCGGCCGGCGCGAACAGCAAGGCCAGCGCCTTGCGCTCGCGGATGTTCCGCACCCCGAGGAACACCAGGTAGGCCGCGCCGATCAGCTTCAGCGTGGTGAACACCGCATCGGAGCGCGCCACGAGCGAGCCGACCCCGATCGACACCAGCAGGAGCTGAAGGGCGAACCCGCTCGCGTTGCCGGCCACCGTGGCCAGCGCGGCCCGGCGCCCAAGCGCCACGCCGCGGCTCACCACGAACAGGACGCTCGGGCCCGGAATCAGGATCAGGATGTAGACCGTGAGGAGGAACTCGACGAAGTGGTGCGTGGGAAGCATGCCGGTCTGCGCATCATCGCAGTCCGGCCGCGTCGCCACGACCCCACGTCGATCGGGGCCGGCACGCGGTCCTCTGCCGGCACCGCGCTCACCACCACCGGTCGCTGGGTCACGTCAAGCAGCCAGCGCCTCACGCTCACCCTCCTCGGTTCGGGGAAGCCGGATCACCTGCGGATCGGATGGCTCGCGCAACAGGAACCCGGCGATCGCCGCGCCGGTCAGCGCCAAGGCCGTGCCGACGTGGAAGGCGAGCCCGAACCCGTTGGTCATTGCTAGCGCGCTGCCGGCGCTCGCGCTGCCGGCCTGGCCCGCGGCGATCGTGCTCAGCACGGCCAGGCCGAGCGCGCCGCCCACCAGCCGCGAGGTGTTGAGCAGCCCGGAGGCCACGCCGCTCTGGCTTCGCTCGATGCCCTGCATGGCCACGATCGTGGCCGGCACGAGCGTGAAGCCCATGCCGAGAGCGGACAGGAGCGACCCGAACAGGACCGCGTTTACATACGTCCCGCCCGGCGTGACCCCGCTGAGCAGCATGAAGCCGACAGCCGAGCCCAGCATGCCAGCGGTGATCACGTGGCGCGGACCGAACCGGGCCACTACACGCGGCGCCAGCGTGGAGGCGGCGAAGATCGACAGCGTCATCGGCAGGAAGGCGAGTCCAGCCTCGATCGCGGAATAGTGGAGCACCTGCTGGAGGTACAGGGTCAGGAAGAACCAGCCCGGGAACTGCGAGGCATAGAGCAGCAGCACCACCGAGTTGGCGGCGCGCAGATGCCCGATCCGGAAGATCGAGAGCGGCACCAGCGGCTGCTCGGCCACGCGCGCCTCGACGAACAGGAACGCCGCCAGCAGGACCACGCCCCCGATCAGCGGCACGATCACGCCGGAATTGCCCCAGCCGAGCGTGTCGGTGCGGACGATCCCGTAGGTCAGGCTGACCAGGCTCGCGGTGACGAGCACGGCGCCGGCGACGTCGAAGTGACGGGTGCCCTCGGCGCGGGCGGTGACCGGGATCACGCGCAGGCCGAGCGCCACCACGATCATCCCGAGCGGCACATTGACCGCGAAGATGGCCGGCCAGCCGAACGCCTGGGTCAGGACGCCGCCGAGCAGCGCGCCCGAGGAGGCGCCGAGGCCGCCCACCGCACCCCAGGCGGCCAGGCCGCGGTTGCGCTCGGGGCCTTCGGGGAGCGAGGCGGTGATGATCGAGAGCGTGGCCGGCGACAGCACCGCGCCGCTCAGTCCCTGCATGCCGCGCGCGGCGATCAGGAGACCGCGATCGTCGGCCAGCGCGCAGGCCAGCGAGGACAGGGCGAACAGCGCCGTGCCGACCAGGAACACCCGGCGGCGGCCCAGCAGGTCGGCCGAGCGCCCGCCGAGCATCAGGAAGCCCGCGAAGGTCAGCGTGTAGGCGTTGACCACCCACTGCAGGCCCGTGGTCGAGAAGTGAAGCCCGGTCCGCATCGAGGGGAGCGCGACGTTGACGATCGCGACGTCGAGGATGACCATGAACTGAGCCAGGCAGACGACCACGAGTAGCGCCGTGGGCGAGTCGAGAAGTCTTGCTTTGGGGGCTGTGGTCGCGTTCACGGTGAGTACTGTGCTTGAATGCTTATCCAGGTACAAGAGAGGGGTTTATCCTGGTAGTAGAACTCACACCCAGTACTTCCAAGAACGGCAAGCGGCCCGACGCCGTGAGATCTGCCACCAACGGCGAACGGCGCCGCCAGGAGCTCGCTGACTTCCTGCGCACCAAGCGAGCCAGCCTCCAGCCCGAAGAGGTCGGACTCCCCGAGGGCGGTCGCCGCCGCACTCCCGGCCTGCGCCGCGAGGAGGTCGCGCTGCTCGCCGACGTGGGCACCACGTGGTACACGTGGCTCGAGCAGGGCCGCGACGTACGCGCGTCGCTGGAGGTGCTCGAGGCGGTGTCCCGCGCTCTGCAACTGACCCCGGCCGAGCGCGCGCACGTGATCCTGCTCGGGCGCGGCGAGCAGGCGCCACCGTGCAAGGCGCCAGCCGAGAAGGTCTCGCCCACGCTCCGCCGCCTGGTCGAGAACCTGGGACCCGGCCCGGCCTACCTGCTCGGCCGCCGGTGGGACTACCTGGCCTGGAACAAGTCGTTCGAGCGCGTGTTCAGCTGGGGGCCCGGCGCGGAGGCGCTGTCTCGCAACCACGTCTGGCTGTGGTTCATGGATCCCGCCCGCCGCACGCTGTGCTCGGGCGACTGGGCGGCCAGCGCCCGCCTGCTCGTGGCCAAGTTCCGCGGCGACAGCGCACGCAACATTGGCGACCCCGCCTTCGAAGAGCTGATCTCGGCGCTGGAGTCCTCGAGCCCGGAGTTCCGCAAGCTGTGGAAGCGCCACGAGGTGGCCGGCAGCGGCGACGGCCACAAGGAGCTGACCCACCCGATCGTCGGCCCCCTCGCGTTCGACCACGCCGTGTTCCGCCACGGGGACACCGGCGATCTGCGCCTCGTCCTCTACACCCCGTCGTGCGAGCACGAAACCCGGGCCAAGCTCGCCCGGCTGCTCGAAGTCGACGAGGACGAGCCCATGCTCGCCCCGGCACTCGCATAGGCCGAGACCCGCCCGCTGTTACAAGTGTCGAGTCCGCGTCAGCGGGGTCTTCAACACCTCTTAGGGTGGCTTCACCTTGTTCTGCCGGGAGCTTGGTGAGATGGCTCCCATGACGACGCAAGCGCCCCCCATCTCCCCCGAACCGGTCGTCGATCAGATCACTGCTCCGCTCGATGCAGGCGACGCCGAGCCGATCCTCGACGCCCTACCCCTGCTTGACCATCGCACCCGTCACCGCGCGGTCGGCCGGCGACTGGCTCCGTTCGGCCACTACCTGGCGTTCGCCGAGGACGGCGCGGAGTGGCTGGTGCCGATCGACTCGAAGGTGACCCACATCGGTCGCGGCCTGACCTCCCACGTGCGGCTCGAGGAGCAGCGCGTTTCCCGCAGCCACGCCATCCTGGTCCGCCACGGCCACCACACGCGGTTGCTCGACAACCGAAGCGCGAACGGCACGTTCGTGAACGGACGGCGGATCATCGCGACTAACATCACCGACGGAGACGTGATCCGGATCGGGCCGGTCGTGATGACCTACCTCCAGGTGGCGTAGAGCTCTCGTAGAGCCCGCATCGCGTCCCGCCGATCTCCTCCCAGTCGGCGGTGACGCGGTGTGAGGCGGAGCGTTCTAGGTGGATTCGTGGGCGGGCGCGCGCGCGACATGGCCGGCGCGCCGGCCGGCCGCGCCGACCCGCGCCGCGCCGCTGCGCGCCGCGGACTCGACAGCGGTCAGCGGCTTGGCGATGCTCTCCAACCCTCGGCGCTCGGCCTTGACGCCGAAGACGAGTTCGACCACGCCTCCGACGATCATGAGGACCGCGCCGATGGCCAGGGCCACGAACACGTCCGAAGCGTTGCCCGTGGGGACCAGACGGCCGAACAACTGCGGGCCGATGATTCCCCCGAGCCCGGTGCCGATGGCATAGAACACCGCGATGGCCAGGGCTCGGGTCTCCATCGGGAAGATCTCCGAGACGGTCAGGTAGGCCGCGCTGACGCCGGCCGAGGCGAAGAAGAAGACGACCGACCACGCGATCGTCAGCGTCGTGGCGGTCAGCTGATGCTGCTTGAACAGGTAGCCCGTGATCAGCAGCAGCACGCCCGAGAGGATGTACGTGCCGGCGATCATCGGCTTGCGCCCGACGCTGTCGAACAGCGGGCCGAGCACGATCGGCCCGACCAGGTTGCCGGCTGCGAACGCGACCAGGTAGAACGGCGCGTCGGCCGTAGCCACGTGGAAGAACGTGCTCAGCAGCGTGGCGTAGCCGAACAGAATCGCGTTGTAGAGGAACGCCTGTCCGACGAACAGCGCGATGCCGAGCACGAAGCGCTTGGGGTAGTTGCGCACGATCGCGTGGGTGATCTCCCACAGGCCGATCGAGCGGCGCTGCTTGACCGTGATCGTTTCATCGGGTTCCTCGAGCTCCGCTCCGGTCGACTCCGCGACCTGGCGCTCGATGTCGCGCGTGACCTCTTCCGCCTCGTCCTCGCGGCCGTGGATGAACAGCCAGCGCGGGCTCTCCGGGACATGGCGGCGAACGATCAGGATGGCCAGGCCGAGGACGAAGCCGAGCCCGAAGCACACGCGCCAGTTGAGCAGCGGCGAGAAGATGTGCAGCGCGGCGACCGACAGCAGCGCGCCCGCCGCGGCGCCCAGCCAGTAGGTGCCGTTGATGACGATGTCGATGCGCCCGCGGTGCTCGGCCGGGATCAACTCGTCGATCGCCGAGTTGATCGCGCTGTACTCGCCGCCGATGCCCATCCCGGTCACGAACCGGCAGGCGAAGAAGAACAGCGGCGTCCACGCGAACGCGGTCGCGATCGTGGCGACCAGGTAGACGCCGAGCGTGATCATGAACAGCCTCTTGCGCCCGAACATGTCGGTCAGCCGCCCGAACAGCAGCGCCCCGACGCACGCGCCGGCGACGTACATCGACGCCGCCCAACCCGCGATCTCGGCGGAGGAGATGCTGATACCGCTGCCCTTGGCCGAGATCGCGCCGGCGATCGAGCCGACGATCGTCACCTCGAGGCCGTCGAGGATCCACACCGTGCCGAGTCCGACGAGGATCTTCCAATGCCACCGAGACCACGGGAGCCGGTCCAATCGGGCCGGGATGTTGGTCTCGATCGTGCCGAGTCGTTCGGCGGTCGGTGAAGCGATGGCCATGTGCAGTCCCTCCTCCAGGGGTCTTCTAACCAACTAGGTCCTACCCGCTCCGCCGCGCCATATGCCCCGGCAAGCCTCCGCCCGCCGAACGCCGGCCGCCGTGCACCCTCTCCGTCATCTGCTTGACACGAGTCAGCAGCGGGTTTAGCGTGCCGGGCAACCGGTCGGCAGGGAAAGGAGAGCTAACTGTGTCCACGCGTTCGATGTCTCGGCATGGTTGGAGCTGGCGGCGCTCGCTCCTGGTCAGCGCGGCCGTCGCGCTCGGCGGCCTGGCGGTGATGCCCGGCGGCACCTGGGCACACTCGCGGCCGAGGACGCGGTCCCACGCCCCGATCGCCGTCACGCGCGACGGCGCCGTGCAGGGGTTCTTCGCCGATGGCGTGGACAAGTTCCTGGGCATCCCGTACGCGGCGCCGCCGGTCGGATCGCTGCGCTGGCGCCCGCCCCAGGCGCCGGCGCCGTGGCACGGCGTGCGCAGCGCGACCACGCTGCCGCCGGCCTGCCCACAGCTCGCCAACTCCAACGGGCCTCGCTCCGAGAACGAGGACTGCCTGTACTTGAGCGTCTACGTGCCGCAGGGTCAGCGCCGCGCCGGCGACGCGGGGCGCCACGACGGTCCCGATCGCGGACTGCCCGTGCTCTTCTGGATCCACGGTGGCGGCCTGACCACCGGCACCGGCAACCAGCACGACGGCACGCTGATGGCCACCACCAACCACATCATCGTCGTGTCGATCAACTACCGGCTCGGCGTGCTCGGCTTCCTCGCGCTGCCGTCGCTGAGCGCCGAGGCGTCCGATCATGCCTCGGGCGACTACGGCCTGCTCGACCAGGAAGCGGCCCTGCGCTGGACGCGCGCGAACATCGCCGCGTTCGGTGGCGACCCGCGCGACGTGACGATCGCCGGCGAGTCCGCGGGCGCCTACTCGGTGTGCTCGCTGCTCACCTCGCCGCCGGCGCGCGGTCTGTTCGCCCGCGCGGTGATGGAGAGCGGCAGCTGCACGAGCACGCCGCTGGCGAGCGCCGAGCAGACCGGCACGCAGTTCGCCGCGGCGTCCGGCTGCACCGATCCGGCCACCGCTGCCACCTGCATGCGCGGAAAGACCGCCGGCGAGCTGCTCGACAACCCGGACTACCCGGCCGGGCTGTCGCCGACCTGGGGCGGGACGGAGCTCCCGGCGGACCCAGCCAAGGCAGTGGCCGCCGGGAGGTTCACCCGCGTCCCACTGTTGATCGGGACCAACCACAACGAGGGCCGCACGTTCGCCCAGGGTCTGGCCGGGCTGAACGAGCAGCAGTACGACGGGCTGATCCAGAGCGAGTACGGCGCGAACGCCTCCAAGGTGCTCGCCGAGTACCCGTTCAGCGCGTTCCCCAGCCCGTACACGGCCGCCTACGCGGTCGGCGCGGTGTGGACCGACAGCGGCTTCCTGGCCGGCATCGGCGGCTGCGCGGCCCAGAGCCAGGAGCAGACCTTCCGCAGGTACACGCCGACGTTCGCCTACCAGTTCGACGACCTGGGCGCACCGGGACTCAACGAGACGTTGCCCGGGTACATGTGGGGCGCCGGGCACGCGATGGAACTCGCCTACATGTGGCCGAGCTTCGACAACGGCATCCCCCTCTACCCCCAGCTGACGCCCGCCCAGCATGAGCTGTCGGACTGGATGGTCCGCTACTGGGGAGCGTTCGCCCGCTTCGGCGCGCCGTTCGTCCACGACCAGACGTTCTGGCCGCCGTATCAGAGTGGCCGCATGCTCTCGCTGCGCCAGGGCAGCGGCTCGATCCCGATCTCCGACGCCGAGTTCGGGGCCGAGCACAACTGCTCGTTCTGGAACTCGCTGCCCGCGGGCTGAAGCGAGGGGCTTAACCGCACACTCGGCGGGTTCCACGCGCCGAGTGTGCGGTTTGGTACGTCGTACGGGTCATTTCCGCACACTCGGCCAGGGCGAATCGTCGAGTGTGCCCTGATGCCCCACAATCGAAGGCCGATGGCCGATCGCAGCCCCGCCACCGCCCGCCCACTCGTGCCCCCGGAGGTCGCGTTCGCCGGCGCCACGCTCGACCGCGCCGCCCACCTGCGAGACGGCGACCACGCCGACCGCCTGCGCCACCTGAACACCTCAAACGCGGTGCTGGTCGGCAAGGGCCAGGAGGTCGCGGTCGCCGGCGAACCGAGCCGACTCGCGCGCGTGCCCGCCGCCGATCTGCCGGCCGGCGCGCTCCTCACCTTCCTGGGCCTCGAGCCGACCGGCGCCGCCGTGTTCGCGTACGACGCGCACGAACACGGCGAGACCGGCACCACGGACTTCGTCTCGCTCCGCCAGCTGATGACCGAGCTCGACCCGGCCGAGGCCGCGCTCGCGGCCTACGCGGTGGGCATGGTCGGGTGGCATCGGGTCAACCGTTTTTGCGGGCGCTCCGGCCACGCCACCGAGGTCGAGGCGGCCGGCCACCGCCGGCGCTGCCCCGGGTGCGGCCTGGTCGTGTTCCCCCGGACCGACCCGGCGGTGACCATGCTCGTGCAGAGCAAGGACCGGTGCCTGCTCAGCCGGCGCCACGGTGCGCCCGCTAACCGATGGTCCGCGCTGGCCGGCTTCGTCGAACCGGGCGAGACGCCCGAGGAGGCCGTGATCCGCGAGGCGCGTGAGGAGACGGGGGTCGAGGTCGCAAGAACCGAGTACGTCACCTCCCAGCCGTGGCCGTTCCCGGCCGCGCTGATGATCGGCTTCTGGGCGTTCGCCGATCCGGCCGACAACGGCGCTCCCGAGCCACAGCCGAGCGAGCTCGTGGAGGCTCGCTGGTGGGAGCGCGCCGAACTCGCCGACGCGCTGACCCGCGAGCGGATCGCCCTACCTCCGCCGGGAACGATCGGGAACTACCTGATCCTGACCTGGCTCGGGGGTTAGTGGTCGTCGCGGAGCGCGCGGACCACGCGGCCGTGCTCGCGCATGGTCTCCGTGCCGTCCGCGCCCGGCTGGCGACCGAACCCGCAGTACATGGCCACGCCGAAGTCGCGCAGGTAGCGCGACGCCGTGGCGTGGCGCCGCTTCAAGCCGGCCTCGCCGTCGACCGGCAGCACGACCCCCAGGAACACGCGCGTCTCCTCGCCGACCTCGAGGTCGACGAGCGGGCGGAAGAAGCTCCGGTCCTCGCTGCGCAGGTAGCGCGGACCGGCCATGTGCACCCAGTCGACCGTGCGCCCGGAGTTGGCCACCGCGTAGTTGGCCATCCGCACGAGCACGCCCATGTCGCGCGCCTCGTACATCGGCCACTCGGGGAACGTGCCGTAGCAGAAGTGGTAGCCGACCAGGACCTCTTCGGGGATCTGCGGCGTCAGCCGCACCACGGGACCGGCGTAGCGCTCCCACGCCCCTTCCGCGGTCCAGGCCAGGACGCCTTCGATGTCCTGCGTCTCGTAGGCCATGTCCCACTGGATGGCGAGCTCGCCCGGCGGGATCTCGGACATCAGCCGCACGAGCTCGCGCCCGACCATCTCCTCGTACGCCAATTCCGCCACCGGGTAGTCGCCGGCGAAGTCGGCCTTGAAGGCGTTCAGCGCACTGGCGGGGAACGGCAGCCCGACCTGGAAGCGCAGCCCCGCCGGGATCACGCCCTCCGAGCGCAGCGCGCTGAACACGCGCCACGACTCGATGGCGTCGTCGATCCGCGGCCAGGAGTCCCAATGCAGCTCGGTCACGCCGGGCCGGATCCGGAACACGGGCGTCTCGTAGGCGTGGCGCGGGATGCCGGTCGGCGACTCGGTCTCCTGCACGACCTCGACGTCGGCGTTCGGGCGGCACAGATGCTCGCGCTCATATCCCACCCAGGCCCGGCGCGGCCCGGTCTCGCCGTCGGGCAGCGCGAACACCATGTCGCCGAACAGCTCGGCGCCGGCGCGCAGCGCGTGCTCGGTCGAGTCCGCCGGCAGGCTCCCGACCAGGAGCAGCTCGCTGGCGGCGCGGCCGCTCACGACGGCTCCTCGACGATCTCGCCCGTCACGTCGCGCGCCACCAGCGCAGCGTAGGCCCTGGCCATATCCATCAGCTCGTCGTGCGTGCCGCGCTCCACGATCCGCCCCTCGTCGAGCACCACTATCTGGTCGGCATCACGCACGGTCGACAGCCGGTGGGCGATCGTGATCGTGGTCCGCCCCTCGGCCAGACGCTCGAGCTCGGCCTGCACGGCCGCCTCGGTTTGCGTGTCGAGCGCGCTCGTGGCCTCGTCCAACACGAGCACGGGCGGGTTGCGCAGCACGGTTCGGGCGATCGCCATGCGCTGCTTCTCGCCGCCCGAGAATCGGTAGCCGCGCTCGCCGACGATCGTGTCGTAGCCCTCAGGCAGCGACGCGATCAGGTCGTGAATGCGCGCCGTCCGCGCCGCCTCCTCGATCTCCTCGTCGGTGGCGTCGGGGCGGGCGAAGCGCAGGTTCTCGCGCACGCTCGCGTGAAACAGGTAGGTCTCCTGCGAGACCACGCCGACCGTCCCGGCCAGGGACGCCAAAGATGCGTCGCGCACGTCGACTCCGTCGATCGTCACGCGCCCCTCCTGAGGTTCGTAGAGGCGCGCCGCGAGGTAGCCGAGCGTGGTCTTGCCGGCGCCGGTCTCCCCGACGATCGCGACGCGGGTCCCGGCCGGAACGACCAGGTCGATGTCGCGCAGCGTCCAGCGAGCGTCCTCGTCGTCGCCGTAGCGGAAGGACACGCCCTCAAAGCGGACCTCGCCGAGCAGTTCGTCGGCACGCAACTCGACCGGCTCGGAGGCCTCGACGATGTCGACCGGCAGGTCGAGGTACTCGAAGATCCGATCGAACAGCGCGAGCGAGGACTGCATCTCGGTCTGCACGCCGAGCAGCGACTGGATCGGGAACAGGAGGCGGGTCTGGAGCGTGGTGAACGCGACCACGGTCCCGATCGAAATCGTGCTGCCAAGGAAGCTCTGCCCGGCCAGCCAGTAGATGATCGCCGGCTGGGCGGCGAAGGCGAACTGGATCGTGGCCATCATCCAGCGACCGGCCATGCGGGAACGCACCTCGAGGTCGGCGATGTCCTTCGACTCGTGCGTGAACCGTCCGGCCAGGTCCTCGCCGCGGCCCATGGTCTTGCCGAGCATGATCCCCGACACCGACAGCGACTCGGCCACCAGCGCGCTCATGTCCGCCAACCGACGCTGCTGCTCGGTGGTGATGCGGCGGCGGATGCGTCCCACCCGCCGGGTCATCAAGACCGACGGCGGCACGAACACCAGCGAGATGATGGCCAGGCGCCAATCGAGCAGGCACATGGCGACGAGCGAGGCGATGACCGTCGTCACGTTGGAGGCGATGGACGTGGCCGTCGTCGTGACCACGCTCTCGAGGCCGCCGATGTCGTTGGCGATGCGCGACTGGACCTCGCCGGTACGCGTGCGCGTGAAGAAGGCGAGCGACATCCTCTGGAGGTGGCGGTAGACCGCGGTGCGCAGGTCGTGCATCACGCGCTGGCCGACCGAGTTCGAGATGTACGTCTGCCACACACCGGTCGCGGCCGTGAAGATCGCGATCGCCAGCATCCCGAGCACCGTCTCGGTGAGCACGGTCTCGTTGTGCTGGAAGATCCCGACGTCCAGTGCGGTCCTGAGCAGGAACGGGCTGAGCATGGACACCCCGGCCCCGATCACGATCAGCACCAGCACGGCGCTCAGCCGCATCCGGTAGGGCCTGAACAGCCCGAGGATGCGGTGGCCGTCGCGCTTGCGGGTGGGGTCCATCAGCGGCGGAGGCGTGCGATCCGGTCCGCGCAGGGAACGCATCGCACCGGAGCCGGCGGCGCCGACCGATGCGGCAAGTCCATGTCGACCAGAGCTCATCGGCATTCATGATGACAGGGCCTCATGTTTCGACCCGGAACGAAATATCGCCGCGCTACCGTATGACGCATGCACGGCGACGCCGACATCGCGAGCATCGGAGCGCTCGTGGCCGATCGGGGCCGCGCCCGGATTCTGCTCGCGCTGGGCGACGGCCGCGCCCTGCCGGCGAGCGTGCTCGCCGACGAGGCCGACGTGGCCGCGTCGACGGCAAGCGCTCATCTGTCCCGGCTGGTCAAGGGCGGCATGCTCCGGGTCGAGCGACACGGGCGCCACCGTTACTTCCGGTTGGCCGGCCCCGAGGTGGGTGAGCTGATCGAGGCGCTGGCGCGGATCTCGCCGCCGGCGCCGGTGCGGTCGCTGAAGCAGGGCTCGAAGGCCCACGCGGTCCGCTTCGCGCGCACCTGCTACGACCATCTCGCCGGGATGCTCGGGACCGAGTTGATGGCGTCGCTGCTCGAGCGAGACCTGCTCACGGGCGGCGACGGCGTGTTCGACCTCGACGCGGCGCGGGAGGACCGGCTCGCCGCGCCCGGCTACGACCTCGACTACCGCCTCACGTCGGCGGGCGTCCGCGAGCTCAACGCGTTCGGGATCGACTTCGACTCGCTGCCGCCCCGCCGGCCGCTGATCCGCTACTGCGTGGACTGGAGCGAGCAGCGCCATCACCTAGCCGGTTCGCTGGGCGCGGCGATCGCCACGCGCATGCTCGAGCTGGGCTGGGTGCGCAAGGCGCAGCGCAGTCGCGCTCTGCACGTGAGCGACGAGGGATTCACGCGGCTGCGCGAGGAGTTCGGCGTCGAGCTCAGCCCGACTGCCGGGCACTGACGGCATACTCAGAGACGTGTCCGGTCAACAGCTGGCTCTGGCCGTCTCGGTGTTCCTGGCCTGCGCCGTCGAGGCGGTCGAGGCGCTCACGATCGTGCTCGCGGTCGGCATCACCCGCAGCTGGCGCTCGGCGCTCACCGGGGTGGCCGCCGCGGTCGCGGCGCTGGCGGTGATCGTCGCGGCACTCGGACCCGCCCTGAGCTCCCTGCCGATCGACGCCCTGCGCGTCTTGGTCGGCGCGCTGCTGCTCGTGTTCGGGCTGCAGTGGCTGCGCAAGGCGGTCCTCCGGGCGGCGGGACTCAAGGCGAGGCACGACGAGGCCAAGGCGTTCGCGGCCGAGACCGACGCGGCTCGAGCGGCGGCGCGCGACGGAAGCGAGTTCGACGGCTACGCGTTCACGATCGCGTTCAAGGGCGTGCTGCTCGAGGGCCTCGAGGTGGCGTTCATCGTGCTCACGTTCGGGGCCAGCCAGCACGACATCGGCCTGGCCGCGATTGCAGCCGGTATCGCCGTGGCGACCGTAGTCGCAGCGGGCGTCGCGATCCGCGCGCCGCTCGCGCGCGTGCCGGAGAACGCCATGAAGTTCTCCGTCGGCGTGATGCTCACGTCGTTCGGGATCTTCTGGGGCGCCGAGGGCGCCGGCGCGAGCTGGCCCGGCGGCGACGCGGCGCTGCTCGTCATCGTCCCGGGAGTTCTGCTGTCCTCGCTCGGGCTGGTGCAGTGGCTCCGACGCGCCTCGGTGGCGCCGGCGGTCGGGAGGCCGGCATGAGCGTGCTGACCCGGGCCGCGCGGGCGGTGTGGGAGTTCGTCGTCGGCGATGACCCGGTGACCGCGCTGGGCGTCGCGGTCGCGCTCGGGGTGACCGCGCTCATCGCGGGCGCCGGCGCGCCCGCCTGGTGGGTGATGCCGCTGGCCGCGGTGGCCCTGCTGGCGCTGTCGCTCCGCCGCGCAGCTCGCTGAACTGCCGCGGCGTGAACTGGCCGCGGCGTGAACGGGCCGCGGCGGCGACGGGCCGGGGCGTGAACGGGCCGCGGCGCTACCTGTGGTCCGGGCTGAACCCGGGCGGCAGCAGCAGCGACCACACCCGAGGCGGAGGCCCGGCGACCGGCGCCGGTCGAGGCGCCGGGGCGGCCTCCGGCACCTTGGGTGCCTCGGAGGTACGTGGTGATGTCTGGTAGCGGAACGGTCGGAGCTTCATGGGGAGAAATTCCCTGCTATTGGCGAAAGAACCTCTACCCGGTGTGGTATAGCCGAAACCGACCGCAATTTCGCCTGCGCCGTTGCAATGCAACCGGGCCCGGGGGTCGCCGACGCACGGGCGGGCTGTGCCCCGACTTGCGCCGGCGTGATGTCCCGTTTTGGCGCGTCGGCGACTAGCCTCCGCGCTGATGACCACGACCCCGGCACTGCTGGCCGCCGCCGCCGGCGTCGGCTTCGGCCACGCGATCCTCCCCGACCACTGGGTGCCGCTGGCGGTCGTCGGGCGCACCCGACGCTACCCCCTGACCAAGGTGGCTCGGCTGTCCGGATTGGCGGGCGTGACGCACGTGCTGGTCTCGCTGGTGCTCGGGGCGGTGATCGTGGTGGTGGGCCTGCAGTTGCGCTCGACCGTCGAGCACGCCCAGGACGCGATCGTCGGATCGCTGCTGGTCGCCACCGGCGTGCTGTTCCTCGGGCTCGAGCTGACCGGGCACGGCCACGGCCACCATCACGACGACGACCATGATGACCATCGGCACCCCGAGCACGATCACGCCCACGGCGACAATCACGAGCACGACCACGATGGTCAAAGGCATTCCCTGCTCTCGATCATGGTCCCGTTCGGCGCCGCCGCCTCGCCCGACCTGACGATCCTCCCGGTGTTCCTGGCCGCGACCACCGCCGGTGCGGGCGCGGCGATCGGATCGGTGGTCGTGTTCGGCGCGGTGACGATCGCGACAATCGTCGGCCTGACCCTGTTCGCCACCGCCGGCGGCTATCAGATCCGCGGCGAGTGGCTCGAGCGCTGGGGCAACGTCCTGACCGCCGTCGTGCTGCTGGCCATCGGCGTGCTGGTGCTCACCGGCGTGGTGTAGGCGTCGCCCTTCAACGCCAGCGGCTCCTGCCCGTCGGGGTCTTTAGACTTCTGCGGGGCGTCGAGCCGCGTCGTGGGGCACAGGCGCGTGAGCCGGCCGTGTCACCGAGGGCGAGGTGCCCTACTGATCGAGGGGACTCCACCGCAGACGAGTGAGCAGCAGCGCGACGAGGCGCTTGGGAACCTGCCGGTCCAGCTCACCAGGCTCGTCGGACGAGAGGCCGCACTACGCGAACTGCGCTCGCTGGTGTGGCGGACACGCGTCCTGACCCTGTGCGGCCCGGGCGGGGCCGGGAAGACCCGGTTGGCCGTCGCGCTCGCTGACGCGATCCGCGCCGACTTCGTGGGCGGCGCGTGGTGGATCGACCTGTCGACGACATTGGACGCCGGCCTGGTGACCCAGGTCGTTGCCGCCACGATCCTCAAGCGCGACGTGAGCGGTGACCCGGTTCCGGCGGCGCTGGCCCGCAAGCTCCCGGAATCGACCCTGCTGGTGCTCGACAACTGCGAGCAGGTGGTCGACGGCTGTGCGGAGTTGGTCGTGGCGCTGCTCGAGCGCTCGAGGTCGCTGCGGGTGATCGCTACCAGCCGCCAGCCGCTCGGGGTCCCCGGCGAGCAGGTCTGGCGAGTCCCGGGGCTCGCCGTCGCCGACCCCGCCGACGGCGCCATCCCGGGCGAGCCCGAGAGCCCGGACGAGGGGGCGGTGGCGCTGTTCATGGATCGCGCCGGAGGGGCTTCGATCTCGTTCGATCCCGACGCGCCCGGCGTGCGAGCCAGCGTGCGCCGGATCTGCGCATGGCTCGACGGAATGCCGTTGGCGATCGAACTCGCGGCGGCGCGCGTCCCGGTCCTGTCGGTCAGCCAGATCGCCGAGCGGATCGAGCGCGACCCGAACCTACTGCGGCACACCGCGCGGGCGGCTCCCGAGCGTCACCGCACGATGGACGCGATGCTCGAGTGGAGCCATCGGATGCTCGAACCCGGCGAGCAGCGCCTGTTCCGCCGGCTCAGCGTGTTCCGCGGCTCGTTCTCGCTGGCCGCGGCCGAGAGCGTCTGCGCCGGCTATCTACTCGACGTCGCCGAGCTACTCGATGTGCTCGCCGTGTTGATCGATCGCTCGCTCGTGCACGTCGTCGACGACCCAGAGGAGGCCCGCTACCGCCTCATGGGCACCGTGCGCCAGTACGCCGCCGCGAAGCTGTGGGACGGACCGGAAGGCCCCACGGTTCACGCCCGTCACGCCCAGTATTTCCTCGCCCTTGCCCTGGCGTCCCGGGCCGGGCTGGCCGGCCCGGAGCAGTCACAGTGGCTCGAGCGGCTCGAGCTAGAGCACGACAATCTCGAAGCGGCCCTCGCGTGGCTCTCGGAGGAAGCGCTCGACGACGGAGCGCGGCTCGCCCGCCTGCTGTGGCCGTTCTGGTACCAGCGCGGGTACTACCACGAGGCCCGCACGCGGTTCGAGCACCTGCTCACCCGAGCCGCGGAGATCTCGCCCGCGCGCCGCGCGCGGGTCCTGGTCAGCGCCGGCGAGGTCGCGTTCCTGCAGTGCGATTACCCCGTCGCCGTCGAGCATCTCAGCGCGGCGCTCGAGCAGGTCAGCCAACTCGGTGACCAGCGCGCCACCGCGACCGCGCTCCAGCGGCTCGGCTCGATCGCCCGGGAGCAGGCCCGCTACGAGGAGGCTCGAGAGCTGCACGAACGAAGCCTGGCCATGTGGCAGGAGCTCGGCGACGAGGACGGCGTCGCCGCATCGCACGACTACCTCGGGTTCGTCGCCTGGCTGAGCGGCGACACCGCGACGGCCGAGGAGCAGTGCGCGCTCGGGCTGTCGGCGTTCAAGCGCGCCGGCAACCTCCGCGCCGGCGCCACCGCTTCGATCAACCTGGGTGCCTGCGCCCTGTATCGGGACGATCTGGCGGTGGCGCGTGCGCGCCTCGAGCAGGCCCTGTCCAGTGCCCGCGCCCTCGGCTTCCAGGAGGGCATCGCCTGGGCCCTGAACGAGCTCGCGATCGTCACCCGCCGCGAGCGCCGGCCGACCGGCGAGTACGCGCCGATGCTCCGCGAGGCGTTGCTCGTCCACCAGCAACTGGGCGACCGCTGGCGGCTGGCCAGCGTGCTCGAGGAGATCGCGGGCGCCGTCCTTGTCCGACACGATCCGACGCTGGCAGCCGAGGTGCTGGCCGCGGCGGACGAACTGCGCGAGCAGCTGGGCGCCCCCATCCCGCCCGCGGAAGCCCCCGATCGCGACCTCGCCCTCGAGCAGCTGGCCCGCAAGCTGAACGCAGCCAAGCTCGACGCCGCACGCGCGGCGGGGCGCGGCCGCACGCTCGAGCACACGATCGACCTGACGGTCGAGGCGATCGACGACCTCGATGCCGCGGAGGGCAGCCGCGAGGACTCACCGGTCCCGGAGCTCACCCCGCGCGAGCTCGCCGTGCTCGAACTGCTCACCCAGGGGCACACCAACCGCGAGATCGCCGCGATGCTCTACATCAGCCCGAGCACGGCTGGCGTGCACGTGTCGAACATCCTGCGCAAGCTCGGCGCCAAGCGGCGGGTCGACGCCGCCGGGATCGCCCACAAGATGGGCCTGCTACCCGCTCGGTGAGGGCCGTGCCGACGGGCCCAGCCTCACCGGCAGGGTCTTGAGCTGATTGACGAACGTCGAGACGACCCAGGTCGGCTCACCGGCCAGCTCCATGGCCGGATAGCGCGCGAGCGTCTCCTCGAACAGCACCCGGAGCTCGAGCCGCGCCAGCGCTGTGCCCAGGCAGAAGTGGCGGCCGCCGGCCCCGAACGCCTGGTGCTCGGGATTGCGGCGAACGTCGAAGCGATCCGCGCCGTCGTAGCGGCGCTCGTCCCGACCCGAGGACACGTACCACATGACGACCTTCTCCCCCTCGCGAATCGTCCGTCCGGCGAGCTCGGTGTCGGCGGTCGCGGTCCGCGCGAAGTGCGCGAAGGCGGGGAACATGCGCAGCGCCTCCTCCACCGCGCTCGGGACCAGCGAGGGGTCCTCGAGCAGCAGCCGGCGCTGGTCCGGGTGCTCGAGCAGCGCGCGCATCCCGCTGGCGTACGTCGCCTTCGTGCTGTCGTTGCCGGCCGCCATGAGCAGGAAGAAGCCCATCACGATCTCCTGCTCGTCGAGCTTCTCTCCCTCGACCTCGGCGTGGACGAGCACGCTGGTCAGATCGTCGGTGGGCCGCTCGCGCCGCTCGGCGATCAGCTGCCGGCAGCGGTCGAACAGCTCTGGAATGGAGTCCTCGAGCAGCGTGTCGACCCCGCGCGGGCTCATGTCCGGGTCGCCCACGGCGAGCGCGGAGTTCATCAGCCGGGCCCAGTCCGCGTCTTCCTCGGGCGGGACGCCCATGAAGCTCCCGATCACCCGCGAGACGACGGGCTGAGCCACGTCGGTGACCAGGTCGCAGCTCTCGCGTCCTTCGAGCCGGTCGAGCACCTCGACCACGATGGCCCGGATCGACGGCTCGTGGGCGGCGATGCGCCGGGGCGTGAAGCCGGCCTGGAAGAGCATCTTCAGGCGATCGTGCCGGGGCGGATCCATCCCGATGAACATCGAGCGGATCAGCTTGAGCGGGAATACGCCGATCGCAGTGATGCCCCCGAGCTCCGACGAGTAGCTGCGCCAGTCGCGGCTGACCGCGTGGATGTCCTCGGGGCGCGTCACCGACCAGTACCCGGCCTCGCCCGGGTAGTCGGGAACGCTGGCGGTCCAGTGCACCGGGCACTCCGAGCGCAGCCGGCGGAACATCTCGTGCGGCGGCCCGTCGCGCCAGAGCCCCAGCTCTGAGACGAGAACGTCCTCGAGGTCGCCGCGCGTCGAGGTCACGACGGCGCGATCCTACTGGCTGGCTGGCCAGTTAGGAAGCCGCGCGCTCGGGCGCGGGCGCGGGCGCGGGCTCGGCGATCGGAGCGTCGTCGCGGCTCGGCGCCGGGGCCGGGGCCGACACTCCGGAGTCGACGTAGCGCTCGCCGCGCGACCACGAGGCGAGCGCGGCCACGAGGCAGGCGATGATCGCGAACGCGAACGCCTCGTGCAGGCCCGTCCGGAACGGATCCGAGATCAGTTGGGGGAAGAACGAGCGTCCGGCGAGCACCGTCTGGGTGTGGGCCGGGAGGTGGAGCAGGACCGAGTTGCCGAGCAGATGCTGGATCGGGTTGTAACCGAGGAAAGCGGCGAACAGGATCGACACGGGCGGCAGGTGGGCCGCGTGCTGGGCGGCGCCGGCGGGCACGCCGTGGGCTTCGAGCCCGCTCGCCATCGCGTGGGGCAAGGTGGCGGCCAGACCGAGGATCATCAGCGTGAAGAAGATGCCGACCGACAGGACCTGGGCGGAGTTCTGGAACGTCTGGTTCATGCCGCCGCCGGCCCCGCGGTCACCCGGCGGCAGGCTGTTCATCACCCCGGCGCGGTTCGGCGAGGCGAACATCCCCATCGACACGCCGTTCAGGAACAGCACCGCCGCGAACACCGGGTAGGAGAAGTCGGTCGGGAGCAGTGCGAGCAGCACGAAGCTGACCGCAGCGCTGATCATGCCGCCCGTGGCGAACGGCCGGGCTCCGAAACGATCCGACAGGTAGCCGGACGTGGGACCGGCGATCAACATGCCGATCGTCAGCGGCAGCATGTAGAGGCCGGCGTACAGCGGCGTCTCGCTGAAGTCGTAGCCGTGCTGCGGCAGCCAGATGCCCTGAAGCCAGATGATCAGCATGAACATCAGCCCGCCGCGAGCGACCGCGGACAGGAACGTCGACAGCGTCCCGAACGTGAACGCGCGAATCTTGAACAGCGGCAGGCGGAACATCGGATCGGTGACGCGCCGCTCGATCGCCACGAACGCCGCCAGCGAGCCGACGCCGCAGGCCAGGAGCGCGAGCACCCGGGGGCTCCCCCACCCGGTCGGCGAGCTCCCGTACGGCCGGATGCCGTAGGTGACCGCGACCATGATCAGGATCAGCCCCACCGCGAACGTGATGTTTCCGCCCCAGTCGATCCGGGCGCGCTTGGGCGTCGAGATCTCCTGGAGTTTCAGATACGCCCACACGGTGCCGAACAGCCCGACCGGGACCGAGATCAGGAACACCAGGCGCCAGTTGATCGGGGCCAGGATGCCGCCCAGCACAAGCCCCACGAACATGCCGCTGACCCCGACGATGTTGTTGATCCCCAGCGCCATCCCTCGCTTGTTGGCCGGGAAGGCATCCGTGATGATCGCGGCCGAGTTGGCCAGCAGGCAGGCCGCGCCGACTCCCTGCACGATGCGCCAGACGATCAGGAACGTGGCGCCGGCGCGTCCGTTCAGCCAGTCCACGGTCAGGACCAGCGAGGCCGCGGTGTAGATGACAAACCCGAGGTTGTAGATGCGAACCCGGCCGAACATGTCGCCCAGCCGGCCCAGGCTGACGATCAGGACGCTGGTCACGATCAGGAAGCCGAAGATCATCCACAGCAGGTAGAAGCTGTTGCCGGGCACCAGTGGGTCGAGGTGGATGCCCCGGAAGATGGCGGGCATCGCGATCAGGGTGATCGACGCGTCGAGCGTCGCCAGCAGCACGCCGAGCGTGCAATTGGAGAGCGCGATCCACTTGTAGTTCTCGCCGCGGGGATCGGGGCGCCGGTAACCCGCGCGGACGGCGCTCAGGCGTCGGCGGCCGTTGGCGGTACTGGCCATCCACCTACTGTACGCAGGGGTATTGGCCACGCCGCTGTCCGAAATCGGACTTCGTCTCCGGCGCGACGACCCGGCCGGCGTCCCGGCCGGGTCGTGCCTCAACGCGGGCTCGTCAGAGCGACGTCCCGCTGCCCGACGAACTGCCCGGACCCATGCCCGGGCAGTGGTGCGAGCTTCCGCCCGACCCGCCGGGCGGGGCGTGACGCCCCGTTCCGGGGGCGGTCGTGGTGGTCCGCGGCGGCGTGGTCGATGACGTGGTCGTCCCGCTGCCGGTCGAGGTGGTCGACGTCGCCGCTGTGGCGATCGCCGCGCCACCGCCCGCGATCGCCGCCGTGGCCGCGACCGTCACTAGCAGGGGCTTGAACCTGCGCATCTGCTCACCTCCTTTCGCTTGACCGATACGGACATTCCTCGTCCGGCGTCGGAGCGCGGTAGGAGGCGCGTAAGAGTTCGGTCAGGAAAGCCGGCCGGGTTCCCGCGATGCGGCCGGCTGCGGCGTGCTCAGCGGCGCGTCCTCGGCGCGCGCGATCTCCAGCACGCTCTCGATCGAGCCACGGGTGGCAGCCTCCACCGCCCGCTGGGCCAGCATGCGCATCGGCAGGAGCGGAGCGACCCATCGGGGTGCCACGACCCACCGCGAGCGCCGCGCGATCCCGCGCTCGATCGCGTTGATGCCCGCCTCGAGCGGGGCCACGCGGCGGCTGGCGAAACGCGACTCGCTCAGTTTCCTGGACGCCTCCGTCCCGAAACCCACGCGGACCATGTCGGTGTCGAGCTCGGCGAAGTAGGCCAC
The DNA here is from genome assembly GCA_963832315.1 of uncultured Solirubrobacterales bacterium. Lineage (GTDB taxonomy): Bacteria > Actinomycetota > Thermoleophilia > Solirubrobacterales > Solirubrobacteraceae > Palsa-465. The sequence goes on from CAWHTT010000001.1 coordinate 57,755, forward strand.
GCCGACCCGCGCTCCGCTCGGCGAAAGCTCGATGCGCAGCGAGTCGGCCATCGCCTCGACCCCCGCCTTCGAGGCGCAGTAGGCGCCGAGCAGCGGCGGGTGCAGCGCCGCGGCCAGCGACGAGATGGCCAGCGCGTACCCCTGGGGATGCGCGATGTGCGGTCCGGCCGCGCGCAGCGTGTAGTAGGCGCCCAGCAGGTTGACCTCGATCGTCCGCTCGAACACTTCGGGGTCTCCGCCGACCAGCGGGAGCTGCGCCGCCACCCCGGCGTTCGCCACGATCACGTCGAGTCCGCGCAGGTGCTCCACCGCCGCCTCGACAGCGGCCTCCACCTGCTCGCGGTCGCGCACGTCGCACACCACCGCGAGCGCATCGCCGCACTCGGCGGCGGTGCGCGCGAGCACATCGGGCTCGATCCCGGCCAGCACGAGCCGCGCACCCCGGGCATGGAGCCGCTTGGCGGTGGCGGCACCGATCCCGCGCGCCGCGCCCGTGATCAGGACCCGCCGTCCCGACAGCGCGGCGCTCACACGATCTCCTGGGGGCGCTGGAAGATGATCTCCGGGACCAGGCACATCGGCGAGACGCGCAGGAGGAAGCGGAGCGCCTCGCCTATGTCACTCGGGCGCAGCATCTCCTCCGCCGGGACCTTGGCCTTTACGTAGTCGGTCATGTCGGTGTCGACGAAGCCCGGCGCGAACGCCACCGACTTGACCCCATGCTTGGCGAACTCCTTGTTCATCGCCACCGTGTACGCGGCCACCGCCGCCTTGGTCGCCGAGTACACCGACAGCCACGGCTGGGGCGACTTGCCGGCGATCGAGGCCAGGTTGACCACGAGCGCGTTGCGGTGCTCTGACCCGGCGACCCGGAGCAACTCCGCGCATTCGCGATAGAACAGGACGATCGCGCGCACGTTGACCGCGAGTTGGAGGTCGACGAACTTGGTCTCGTGCTGGTCCGCCGCCGCGCCGATCCCGACGCCGGCGTTGTTGACCAGCACGTCGAGCCGGCCGAAGCGCTCGCGGTGGCGGCTGACCACCTCGCGGACGCCTTCCTCCTGACTCAGGTTGGCGACCACGGGCTGTACCTCGAAGCCTCGCTCGCGCAGCTTCTCCGCGGCCTGCTCGAGCGTGTCGGGCTTGCGGGCGCTGATCGTCAGCGCGTGACCCTCCTCGCCCAGCACCTCCGCCAGGGCGAAGCCGATGCCTCGCGAGGCTCCGGTGACGATCGCGGCGCGCTCGGGCATCGGCGGCACCTTACCGACCGTGCCGAGCGCGCGGTGTAACCCGACGGCGCCCGCGGGTTAGGTCAAGACCCCGCCGGGCCTGCCGATTACCGGCACAAGCCGGTTTCCTCGCCACGGCGGACGTGCACCGCACCGCGTGCATCCGCGCCCGACCGGGGTTACGGTAGCCGTCTACCTACCACTCAACTGAGCTTCCCTTTTGAAGGAGGGAGCCATGCTGGATCGTTGCCCAACCTGCGGAAAGACCACCGGGACCCTGATGGAGACCCACGCCGACCGGCCCGGCCTGCTTCAGATCCTGTCCGGCGAAAGCGGCGAGGCGCACCGGATCATCGTCACGATCGCGCTCTGCGTGATCGTCACGCTGGCGATCGTCGCCACCGAAGCCGTCTTCCGTTAAGCCGCCTTCCCGTCCTCCCCGCGTAACCTACGGCCGGCTCCCGGCGCCGGCCGGAGCGCGCACGTCAGCGTCAGCGGCGAGAGGAACTGGACATGCGGATTGATTGGTACGGCCAGGCAGCGTTTCACCTGAGCGGACGCGAAGGCACGGTGTTCATCGACCCCATCGGTGACACCTCGGGCCTGGCATCACGCGGGATCACCCTCGACTATCCGAAGCCGGACGGCGTGAGCGCCGATCTCGTGCTGGTCACCCACGAGCACGCCGACCACAACGGCGTCGAGACGATCGGCGGTGATCCCGCCGTGCTTCGTTCGACCGCCGGCCGCCTGGAGTCCCCGCTCGGCGAGGTCGTCGCGATCGCCTCCGAGCATGACGAAGCCGCCGGCACCCAGCGCGGCCCGAACACGATCTTCGTGTTCGGCCTGGACGGCGTGCGCATCGCCCACTTCGGCGACTTCGGCCAGAGCGTCCTGCGCGAGGAGCAGGCCGCCGCTATCGGTCAGGTCGACCTCGTGTTCCTGCCGGTCGGCGCCGGCCCGACCATCGGCCCCGAGCAGGCGTCCGTGATCGTGGAGCGCCTCAGCCCGCGTTGGGTGGTGCCGATGCACTACCGCACGGAGCGCATCAGCTTCCTCGATCCCGCCGACCCCTTCCTCGAGTTGATGCCCCACGTGCACCGCGTCGAGGAGACCGGGTTCGACACCGACTCGCTGACGGGCGACGAGCGCCCGCTGGTCGTCGTGCCGGCTGTGCCCTAGCGCCGGCCGGCCTGCGCCAGCGCCTCGCGCCCGACGCGCTGCAGGTCACGCAGATAGTCGAGATGCGCAGCCCAGGCGGGATCCCCGTCGAGGTCGCGTGCCATCCGCATCGTGTCGACGTGAGCGTCGAGCAGCTCGTACACGAGCTCCGTGGCGTAGCCCCTGGCGATGACCGCACTGTTGTTGGCGTCCAACACCGTTCGATCCTCCTTGTCCACAGCATGAACGTCCGCTCGGACATCACGCTTACGCGGAAGTCCGAATTTCGAACGATTGTGCGCTAGCTGATACACCTCGTCGGCCCTAGGGTTGCGCGACGAGGCCGGGAATCCAGCTCGTTCCCGCGAGCGGGACCCGCGCCATCGCCGCCGACTCGATGGTCAGCGCGACCAGATCCTCGGGCTCCAGGTTGTGCAGATGCGACTTGCCGCACGCCCGGGCCAGCGTCTGCGCCTCCAGCGTCAAGGTCCGCAGGTAGTTGGCCAGCCGCCGCCCGCCCTCGACCGGATCCAGGCGCGCAGCCAGCTCGTCGTCCTGGGTCGAGATCCCGGCCGGGTCCAGCCCGGCCTGGTAGTCGTCGTAGTAACCCGCCGCCGAGCCGATACTCCGGTACTCCGCGTCGTGCTCGGGGGCGTTGTCGCCCAGCGCGATCAGCGCAGCGGTGCCGATCGACACCGCGTCGGCGCCCAACGCCAGAGCCTTTGCCACGTCCGCCCCGGACCGGATCCCCCCGGACACGATCAGCTGGACCTCGCGATGCATGCCGAGCTCGACCAGCGACTCGACCGCCTGCGGGATCGCGGCAAGGATCGGGATGCCCACGTGCTCGATGAACACGTCCTGGGTGGCCGCCGTGCCGCCCTGCATGCCGTCCAGCACGACCGCGTCGGCCCCCGCCTTGACCGCCAGCGCGACGTCGTAGTACGTGCGCGACGCGCCCACCTTGACGTAGATCGGGATCCGCCAGTCGGTGATCTCGCGCAGTTCCTCGATCTTGATCTCGAGGTCGTCGGGCCCGGTCCAGTCCGGATGCCGGCAGGCGCTTCGCTGATCGATGCCGAGCGGCAGGTCGCGCATCTCGGCCACCCGGTCGGAGATCTTGTGCCCGAGCAGCATCCCGCCGCCGCCCGGCTTGGCCCCCTGCCCGACCACGACCTCGATCGCGTCGGCCCTGCGCAGGTCGTCGGGATTCATCCCGTAGCGCGAGGGCAGCAGTTGGTAGACGAGCACGCGAGAGTGCTCGCGCTCCTCGGGCGTCATGCCCCCGTCCCCCGTCGTGGTCGAGGTCCCCACCTCGGTGGCGCCGCGACCGAGCGCCTCCTTGGCCGGACCGGACAGGGCCCCGAAGCTCATGCCGGCGATCGTGATCGGGATGTCGAGCTTGATCGGCTCGCGCGCGTACCGTGTCCCGATCACGACGTCGGTGGCGCACTTCTCCCGGTAGCCCTCCAGCGGATAGCGGGACACCGACGCGCCGAGGAAGAGCAGGTCGTCGAAGTGGGGAACGTGGCGCTTGGCGCCAAACCCGCGGATGTCGTAGATGCCCTCGCGCGCCGCGCGCTGGATCTCGGCGATCGAGTTCCGGTCGAACGTGGCCGACTCGCGCAGGCCCGGATGCCAGCCGTAGCCGTTGCCGTTCGCCGCCGAATCGCCCATGTCAGTACGCGCCCAGGTTGTCGACGTGGAAGTTGTACAGGCGCCGCGCCGATCCGTAGCGCCGGAACTCTGCCGCGTCGACGTCGTCGATCCCGGCCGCGTCGAGCAACGAACGCACCTGAGCGAGGTGCTCGTCGCGCATCTCCTTCTCCACGCAGTCCGCGCCCAGGTCGGCAACGCTGCCGCGCACGTACAGCCGGGCCTCGTACAGCGAGTCCCCTAGCGATTCACCGGCGTCGCCGCACACGACGAGGCAGCCCTTCTGAGCCATGAACGCGGCCATGTGACCGACCGATCCGCGCACCACGATGTCCGCGCCCTTGAGCGAGATCCCGCACCGGGCGGAGGCGTCACCGTGGATGACGAGCAGCCCGCCGCGGGCCGAGGCGCCGGCCGATTGCGAGGCGCTCCCCTCGACCACCACAAGCCCGGACATCATGTTCTCGGCCACACCCACCCCGCAGTTGCCGCGGACGCGCACGGTGGCCAGCTTGTTCATGCCGGCGCAGTAGTAGCCGACATGACCCTCGATCTCGACCTCGTAGCGCGCGTCGAGACCGACCGCCACCGCGTGGCGTCCGCCCGGATTGCGCACGACGACACGACCGCCGCCGACATCGGAGTGGAGCGCCTGGTTGAGCTCGCGGACCGTGTCGACCGCGAGGTCGAACGTCCGTACGGCTTCCTGGGTTACCTCGGGCGTGGCCATCTAAGAGCCTCTGTCACGCCACCAGCGACGCGGTGCCCCAGCTGTACACGTGGCCGGGCGCCGGCTCCCACGTGACCGCGTCCTCCGCCCCCGGCAATACCGCGATGGCCCGGTACTCGGACGCCATCGCGACCCATTCGTCGGTCTCGGCCATCACCGCCGGCTTGCAGGCGATCGGGTCGCGCAGCACCGCGAACCCGTCGGCCGTGCCGACCGCGAACGTGTAGAAACCGTCCAGATCCTCGAGGCACGCCTCGAGCGCCTCCTCCAGCGTGGCCCCTTCGCGCAGGCGCCAGGTCAGGTACCCGGCCGCCACCTCGCTGTCGCAGTCGGTGCGGAAGCGGATCCCCTCGCGCTCGAGCGTCCGGCGCAGGCGGTTGTGGTTCGACAGCGACCCGTTGTGGACCAGGCAGAGGTCGAGGCCGGTCGAGAACGGATGCGAGTGCTCGGTGGTCACCCGGCTCTCGGTGGCCATCCGGGTGTGCCCGAGCGCGTGGCTGCCCCCGAGCTCGCCCAGGCCGAAGCGCCCGACGAACCGCGTCGGGAGACCCGCCTCCTTGTAGATCTCGATCGAGCGTCCCGCGCTCATCAGCGTCAGCTCGGGGTGGCGGTCGAGGAGCCAAGCCTGCGCCTCCTCCGCCTCGGCGGCGATGTCGAACACCGCGTGCGTGGCGCGCACGCGCGGCGCGGAGGCGTCGCCGAACGCCGCCGAGAGCTCGGCGCTCAGCGCGTCCCACTCGGGGCCCGCGGCCGGCGAGTGCAGCGATACCTTGCACCAGCCGGACGGGGCCGGATCGCGATAGAACGCGACCCCCGCGCTGTCCGGGCCACGGTCCGAGAGCTGCTCGAGCATGTCCGCGAGGAGTGCGCCGAGTTGCTCACGAAGCGTGGCCGACTTCGTGTAGAGACCGGCGATGCCACACATGGCCGGCCCAGGCTAGACCCTGGCACGTAGCGAACCAATGGCCTCCAAGCGCACACTTTCGCGGCCGAATGTGGTGCCCGCCGCCACTCCTTTACGCGCTCTTAGCGGTGGCCGGGGTGGGTGGGTGGGATTCGTTTCACGGCGGAGACCACGCGCCGACCCGCTTCTGAGCCCGCCGCACGACGCCGAGCGCCTCGCGCAACTCGGTCCGCGCGATCGGCGCCAACTCCTCGGGATCGACCAGGTTGTCGGGGGTCGCGCCGGCCCGGATCTGGGCGGCGTGGTGCTCGAAGCGGATGCCGTTGACCACCTCGAACGCCTCGCTCAGGCCGTCGCCCACGCCGCGATCGAGCGCTCCCACGCTGGCCGCCGCCTCGATCCGGTCGAGCGTGTTGGAGATCGTCACCCCACCGGCCAGGGCGTGGAAACGGACCAGGTTGACGAGCGGGATGATCGCGCCGCGCTTGAGGTCGAGCTTTCCCGGCGGATCGCCGTCGTGCCCGGTGGCCAGCTGGCCACGGAACCCCAGCGCCACCGGATAGCCCGTCGCGGTACGCGCCATCAAGCGCATGAACTGGGCGTGGTGACGGGCGGCGCGCATCCGCTCGGTCAGCTCCGGCGCGATCGTCAGCCCGCCGGCACTCGAGCGGAAGTCGAACGACACCGTGGCTCGGATCAGGTGCGACTCGTCGGGCTCGCGCATCGAGCTCTCGAACGTCGCGAGCCAGTCGCGCGTGGACATGCGCCACTGGCGGTTGCCGGCCAGCACGCCGTTGTTGTCCAGACCGATGCCGCATCTGACCAGGCCATCGTTGACATCTCGCCCGAACTGCGCGAAGTAGCCGTCCACCGCCTCCTCGGCCCCGGGTTCCGGATCGGCGTAGGCCAGGCCGTTGTCCTGGTCTGAGGCCAGCGTGAACTCGCGGCGGGCCGCGCTGCCCAGGTCGAGCCAGCTCCAGGCCGCCGGCGCCGGGCCGCGCTCCGCGATCGAGAAGTGGATCAGCCGCTCGACCACCGTGTCGTGCTGGAGGCTGAGGACGCGGCCGAGCTCGCGCGGTGGGACGCCGGCGCGCCCCAGCAGCAGGAACAGCTTCGGGATCTGAGCCGCCGCTCGCACCAGCGCGTCTTCGTCGGACGCGCCGAGCAGCACGTGGCGCAGCGCAATCGGGCTGCGCGCGTCGAGGCTCAGCAGGTCGGTCGCCGCCAACGTCCCGCATATCCGCTCGCCGTCGAGGACGGCCAGGTGCTCGGAGCCGGCCGCGATCATCTCGACGGTCGCCTCGATCGCCAGCTGGCCCGGCGGAACGCTCGGCACCGGGTTGCGGACCGCGGTGCGTACCGGCGCGTCGAGGGGCACCCCGTCGACCACCACCGCGGAGCGCACGACGGCGTCGGTCAGGATCCCGAGGCCGCCGTCCGCCAGGCGGACGAGCAGCGCGGACACGCCGTCCCGGCCGAGCCGCTGCGCCGCTTCGCGCAGCGTGTCCTCCGGATCGCAGAAGACCGGCGGCTGCATGATCGCCGACACCGGTGTGGTTCCGACGTCGAGCAGGCCGTGCACGGTGCTGCCGGTGTAGGTCAGACGCTTGCGCATCGACACCGCGACGTAGGCGGCCCCGGTCTCGGTCCCGAGCAGGCGCCGGCCCGCATGCGGGCTGAGCAGGGCGCAGGTGGAAGGCTCGCGCGCGCGCACCGTGAACGTGGGTGCCATCCCGGTCAGCATCGAGGGATGCCCGAAGCATTCGCCGGGCTCGAGCACCTGGATCGGCTCTCCCTCGTGGACGAGATCCATCGAGCCGGTGAGGACCACCCACATGCCGGCCGCCGGCAATCCGTCCTCGACCAGCACCGCCTGGCCGGGCTGGAACGAGTGCTCCTCGGCGCCCGCCGCGATACCGCGCAGCTCATCAGCGCCGAGCGCATCGAACGGCGGGTGGCGGGAAAGGAATGTGTCCAACTGCTCCATGTGAAGCGATGCAATTGTGTGCGCATCGCGCCTGGGACCTGCACCGGCCAAGTGGGAGCCTAATCGCGGCTACACAAATCCGGGGTCTCTTGGAGGACACATGACGGACGGGTCATCAGCGGAACACGACGAACTCGTCTACGAGTCCGCTGGCTTGCCGAAGACGACGAACTGGTGGGGCGCATTCGTGATCGGGCTGGCCGGGACGATCCTGGTCACCGGGATCGCGCCGGTGATGGTCACCGAGCTGGGCGCCGCGTCGGTCCCAGTCATCGTGGTGATCACGATCAGCGGCTACATCGTCTGCCTGCTGCTGGCCGAGCTGTCGGCGATGATGCCCGACCGCTCGGGCGGGCTGCCCTCCTACGCGTATCCGGCCTACAAGGAGAAATGGCCGCGCTTCGCCGAGCACGTCAACGGGTTCACCGCCTGGGCCTACTGGCTGGGCTGGTTCCCGGTGGCGCCGCTCAACATGATCCTGGCGTCGTTCTACATCGTCGACCGGTTCAAGCTGTCGACCGCCGGGTTCACGCCGATCCACACCCCGATCGCCTATTGGACGCTCGGCATCTCGATCGTCGGGCTGCTGATCCTGGCGATCCCGGCGGTGCGGGGGCTTCGGTTCGGGACCGTGTTCGCGACCACGCTCGCGCTGTTGTCGATGATCCCGCTCACGTTTCTGGCGATCGCGTGGATCTTCAACCCCTCGTCGGTCGACTTCAACTGGCTGTGGCACTTCCGCCACACCGACGGCAGCGGCTTCTTCACCCCGCTGTTCGGACACGGATGGCTCACCCTGTACATCGCCTTCTCGTTCCTCTTGACCTGGAACGTGATCGCGATGGAGGCGGCCGCGTGCTACATCGGCGAGACCAAGAACCCCGACCGCGACGCCAAGATCGCGATGAACCTCGAGGGTCTCTACGGCCTGTTCATCTACACGATGATCCCGGTGGCGTTCATCATCGTGCTCGGCCTTCCTGCGCTTGGCAACGCGGCGCTGGTCGACCCGAAGACGATCTTCGTCCACTACGCCGCGGCCGTCTTCGGGACCGGGACCGGCTCGAGCATCCTCGAGTGGCTGATCGCGATCATGCTGATCCTGGCGCTGATCCTGTCGGCGCTCAACGCGATCACGGGTACCGCCCGCTCGCTGCACCAGATGTCGACCGACGGGCAGTTCCCGCGCTTCTTCCAGCGCGTCAACCAGCACGGCGTGCCGAACCGTGCGATGTGGTTCAACGTCGCCTGCTCCATCGCGGTCGTGTTCATGGGCGGCGCGGTGGAGATCTACACGTTCTCGAACGTCGGCTATCTGGCCTCGTTCATCCCGGTGCTGATCGGCTACTTCCTCCTGCGCAAGCACCGCCCGAACGTGCGCCGGCCGTTCAAGCTGCCGGAGTGGATGAAGTACGTCGCGCTCGTGATCGCGGGCGTATACGCGATCATCTACTTCTACGGCGGCCCCGTCTACGCGAACTGTACGTGTAACGCGGCGGGCCGCAAGACGCTCCCGTACTACTTCATCGGCTGGGCCGTGCTGCTGTCGTACCTGCTGTTCTACGCCTACCGCAAGCGGGTCGAAGACAAGCGACCGGCACCCGCCGAGGGGATGGTCGCGTCGGGTACGCCCGCCCCGATCGCGGGCGCGTCTGACCCGTGAGCACGGCGGCACGAGTGAAGGAGCCGCCGAGCGCAGCCGAGGGGCCGTTCGAGCGGATTCTGCTCGCGTCCGAGGGCCGGACGTTCTCCGATGCCGCGATCGCGCGCGTCGTGGAGCTCGCCAGGTCCTCGGACGCCAGCGTCCGCGTGTTCTCGATCGCCCGCGTCCACGGCGTCGCGTTCGGCATGCAGACCCCCGGACTGCTCCCGACCAAGGCCGAGTGGGCCGAGCAGCGCGAGATCGTGGGCAAGGCCGTCAAGCGGCTGGAGCGCAGCGGCATCGAGGCCGACGGCCACGTCGTCGGGACCCGCAAGTCGACCAAGCGGATCCTCCAGGAGGCGCGGTTCGCGGCCTGCGACGCGATCGTGATGGGCGCCGACCCCGATCGCAACCGCGTCGTCGGCGACTTCTCCTGGTCCCAGGAGCCCCAGCGGGTCCGCCGCAAGGCCAAGATCCCGGTGTTCCTGGTGTTCGACGAGCCCTAGCGTCCCCCCCGCGCGGCCCCTCCCCAACGTGCAATTTCCGCCATTGGCGGCACGACCTCGCCGCCAGTTCCGGATTCTGCCTCTGTGGCGGCCAGTATCCGTCACCAGACGAAACGGTGTCCGTAGATGGCGGAAAATGCCCCCTCAGGGCGGCGTGCGGGGTGTGCGGAACCCGTCCGGACGGGGTCGCACGGCCCCACGGACGCCGAGCGCAGCGAGGCCCCTATCCCCCGCGTCGCTGGGCCGCCGCCTCGGCCGGGCGCCCGTGCAGCCGGGCCAGCTTGATCGCCAGCTCGAGCGACAGCAGATCGTCCTCGTCGAGCCGCAGCCCGGTCAGCTCCTCGATCCGGCCCAGCCGCTGGCGCAGCGTGTTCGGGTGTATGAACAGCTCGCGGGCTGACTCGATCACGCTGCGGCGCTCGGCCAGGTAGCGCTCGAGCGTGTCGAGCAGCGAGGTGCGGCGCTTGGCGTCGTACTCGATCAGGCGGTCGACGGCGGCCCGCATGCGATCGTGCGGCGCGTGCTCGGCCGCGATGTGGACCAGGTAGCGGTAGGCCCCGACCTCGGCATAACCGGTCGCGCCGCCGTCGCCCAGCAGCGCCCGGCCGATCATCGCGGCGTCGAGGGCCTCGCGGTAGGCGCGGGCCGACTCGCCGGCCGACTCGTGCAGCTCGCTCAGGCCGACCGCCGCGCCACGGCGGCGCCCGAGCTCGCGACACGTGCGCACCACCTCCTCGATCGACTCCGGTCCGCGGGTGCCGAGCGCCAGGACCGCGCGGACCGGCCCCGGTCCCGCCTCGACCGCCACCCGCGGCGCCAGCTCGGCCACGTCGCGCCCGAGCAGTTCCGCTGCGGCGCGCCACTCACCCGACCCCTGCTCGAGGCCCGCGGCCGGCTCGGCGCACAGGATCAGATAGGGCCGCGAAAGGTCGCAGCGCACCTCGGCGGCCTTGGTCGCTGCGAACGCGGTGTCGCCCGTCCCGAGCGCGTCGAACAGGTCCTTGACGATGTTGGCGTTGGTCAGGCCCTCGATCAGCTCGGCCCGCTTGATCGCGATCGCCGCCAGGTGCGCCACCGCGCGAGCCATCTCGGTGTCCTCGCCGGTGAACGGCCGCCGCGGCGGAGCCCCGGCGCACAGCAGCCCCAGGCGCTCCCCGCCCGAGATCAGGGGGGTGACGAGCAGGTCGGACACGTCGAGCCCGGGCCACAGCGAGCGCGCCCGCGGCCGTGACGCGCCGTCGTCGAACGCGGCCAGCAGCAGCGCGGTGGCCGACAGCGCCTCGGGGGCCGCGGCGGCCGGGGACGACGAGAGCAGGCCCAACGCCGCACCCTCGCGGTCCAGGCGATAGAGCTGGCAGATCTCGGCGCCGAGCAGTCGCCGCATCCCGCGGGTGACCGCATGCCCGATCGCCCCGGCGTCGCCGGACGTGGCCACCTCCTGGGACAGCCCCGAGAGGCTGGTCAGCGCATCGACCCGCCGGCGCTGCTGGTCGTACAGCTGGGCGTTCTCGATCGCGCCCGAGACCAGCGAGGCGATGTGCACGAGCAGCTTGAGCGTGTCCTCGGTGAACTCGCGCGGGGCCACGGTGTGCAGCACGATCACGCCGATCGTGTCGCCCGCGCGGGCCAGGATGGGCACCGCCACCATCGACTGGAAGCGCTCCTCCTCGAGCTGGGGAATGAACTTCATCCGGGGGTCGGCCATCGCGTTGTCCCGGATGAACTCGGGCGTGCGGTGGCGCGCGACCCAGCCGGTCAACCCTTCGTCGATACGCATCTGCACAGCCCCGACCGCCCCGGCGTAGACCGGCGAGGCCGCCCGGATGGTCAGCAGGCCGCCCTCGAGCAGGTAGATGAAGCAGGCGTGGCAGTCGGTCGCCTCGGTGGCCAGGTCCACGATCCCCTGGAGCATCGGACCGAGCTCGATCGACGAGGCGACGAGGTTGATCACCCGGTAGAGGGTGCGGTTCTCCTCGCGTAGCCCGCGGGCGTCAGCGGTTGCCGTCAGTGATGCCTCCCGATCCATCTATGTGCGAAGCGCACATCGTAACCCCCGCTAACGCGTGCCGACAGCCATTGCCTGAGCCGGCCCCGCCCGGATATACCTAACAACATGGCTACCACTACCGAGCACCGCGAAGACGGCGCCCCGCAGGTCTCAGACCAAGACGACGTCAAGCGCGTCATCAGCGAGCGTCAGATCGAGTTCCTGTTCGCCCAATTCGTCGACATGCACGGCAAGCCGAGCGCCAAGCTCGTGCCCGCGCACCACATCGACGACCTGCTCAACGAGGGCGCGGGCTTCGCGGGCTTCGCTGCCGGCGACATCGGCCAGGGCCCCCACGATCCGGACATGATCGCGGTCCCGGACCCGAAAACCCTGACGATCCTCCCCTGGCGGCCCAGCGTGGCGCGGTTCGCGTGCGACGTCACCGTCGAGGGCGAGCCGTGGCCGTTCTGTCCGCGGACGATCCTGCGCAACCAGCTGGCGCGGGCGAAGGAGCTCGGGTTCGAGATGAAGATGGGCGCCGAGCTCGAGTACTTCATCGTGCGCCGGCGCGACGACGGCACGATCGAGGTCGCCGACAAGCTCGACACGCTCGACCTTCCCTGTTACGACATGCGCGCGCTGACCCGGAACCTCGACTTCGTCTCGGAGGTCTCGAAGGCGATGACAGGCCTCGGTTGGGACAACTACGCGACCGACCACGAGGACGCCAACGGCCAGTTCGAGCAGAACTTCCAGTTCGACGACGCGCTGACCACCTGCGACCGCGCTGTGTTCTACCGCTACATGGTCGAGTCGCTGGCGCAGCAGCAGGGGCTGATCGCGACGTTCATGCCCAAGCCGTTCGCGCATCTGACCGGCAACGGCTGTCACTTCCACGTCAGCCTGTGGTCCGGCGGCGAGAACGTGTTCGAGCGCGACCCGGCCGACGATCCCCGCGGGCTCGGGCTCTCCGACCTCGCCTATCAGTTCATCGGCGGGCTGAAGGCCCACGCCAAGGCGTACATCGGCGTGACCGCGCCGACCGTCAACTCATACAAGCGTCTCGTAGTGGGGGCGCCGACGAGCGGCGCCACCTGGGCGCCGGCATACGTGAGCTACGGCTACAACAACCGCACCCAGATGCTCCGCATTCCGGCGCCGGGACGGATCGAGGACCGCACGGTGGACGGCTCCTGCAATCCGTACCTGGCGGCGACCGCCATGCTCGCAGCCGGCCTCGACGGGATCGAGCGGGGACTCGAGGCCGGCGACCCGAACTCGGCCAACCTGTACGAGCTGCCCGACGCCGAGCGAGAGGCGCTAGGCATTCAGTTGCTGCCGGCCAACCTGCTCGACGCCGTCCGCGAGCTCGAGAAGGACGACGTGCTGCGCCGCGCGCTGGGCAAAACCCGCGACGGCGACTACATCGACTACTACGCCAAGGTCAAGCGTCGCGAGTGGCAGGCCGCCCACGAGCAGATCACGCAGTGGGAGCTCGACCGCTACCTCCAGCTGTTCTAGTTGGAGCGCGACTAATCACGAGGAGCTGACTGAGGCGGCCTCCGGGCCGGTCAGGTCCCTGTTCTCGGGGACGAACTGACTGGCGATGAACGTCGCGCCCTGTGGGTCGGCGATCGCCGCCATGCGCACCCAGGGCGCGTCGAACGGTCCAGCGATCACCTGGCCGCCCAACTCGCTCGCCTTTCGGGCGGTCGCGTCGGCGTCGTCGGTCGCGAACGTCACGCCCCAGTGCGCGGGTACGTCCCGGTCCTCGTCCGGGAGCAGCCTGAGCGTGGCCACCACATCCGCGAAACCCGCCGGTGCGCCCATCGAGGCCATCCGCTCGAGAGTTCCCGGGTTCAGCAGTTCGAGGTGGTCGCCGTAGCCGGGCTGCATCCACCCGTCGGCGCCGCCCATCGGCATCGTTCCCCATCCGAAGACCGCGCCGTAGAACGCCTTTGCGGCCTCCGCGTCATGGGTGTTCAGGTTGTTGAAGTTGACCGAACCGGCCTCGTTGACGACCTGAGCGCCCCGATGACGCTTCGGCTCCCAGATGCAGAACAGCGCGCCCTCGGGGTCGCTGAGCACCGCCGTGCGGCCAGCGTCCATGACATCCATCGGCTCCATGAGGACGGTGCCACCCGCGGCCTTGACCTTCGCCGCCGTCTCGTCGGCGCTCTGCACCCAGATGTAGGTGTCCCACCTGGCGGTCGGCGGGGCTCCCTCCGGCACGGGGCTGATCCCGGCGACGTCGCCGCCGCGGAGGCGGGCGATGAAGTAGTGGCCCTCGGATCCCGGCGGCATCACGTCCTCTACCTCCCAGCCGAACAGACCGCTGTAGAAGGTGGCGGCCGCCTCGGCGTCTGGCTGGTTGGTGTCGACCCAGCACGGCACGCCCGGGATGTAACGGTCTCGCTCGGGCATTCCTGCTCCTTCCATCGCTGACATTTGCGCCACCCTATCGGCGGACCAGGTCAGTTTCGGTCCTCGATGCGACCCGTGGATCACCCTGGGCCGAAGCGGCGCACACCCCAAGCCGGGCGCTCGGCGCCGGCCGCGATCAGCGAGCCCACGGTCTGTGGCGCCACCGTGTCGAGCAGGCTGGCCAGCGCGATGAACAGCTTGGAGGTGGTCAGCGCGTCCCCGAGCGCGTGATGCGGCGTCTCGGCCGACTGGCCGAGCGCCCCGGCCAGGCGACCCAGCGAGATCGCGTGCCCGGGCGCCGCTCCATCGCGATGCGCCAGCCACTGCCGGCCGAGCGCCTCGGTGTCGGCCGCCGCCGGCAGCCGTACGCGCCGCCGGGCGAACTGGCGCCCGAGGAACGCCATCTCGATCGCCGCGGTGTGGAATACCGGCACCCGACCGGCCAGCGCGGCGAGCAGAAGATCGATCGCGTCATCCAGCGACGGGGCGTCGACCACGTCGGCCAGGCGGAGCTTGTGCACGAGCACGGCGCCAACCTGAGAGCGCTTGGACGCGCGCACCAGCGTGTACATGCCTCCACCGAGTTGAATCCGGCCGTCGTCGACCGGCATGGCGCCGATGGCCATGATCTCGTCGCTGCGCGGATCGAGGCCGGTCATCTCGAGATCGACCGCACACCACCCCGCCTCGCGCCAGGGCACCGTCGCCGCCGGCCGCGGTTCGCTCGCGAACGACGCGGCGGCACCCTCGGGCGCCCGGCCGAGCCTCATGCCCGCAACCCGCCCTGGACCGCGCTCACCGCGCGGAACACGTCTCGTAGGTGGTCGCGGAGGAGCGGGCTGATCTGGGCGCAGTCGAGCTCGTCATCCGGCGTCCCCCCTTCCGCGAGACGCTCCATCTGATGGGCGATGCGCAGCTCGAGCCCGAGCTCGAATGCCTCGGCCAGGGTCCGCGCGTCCTCGTCGCGCAGCGCGCCGCAGTCGGCCGCCGCGCGTAGCCGCTCCGGCGTGGAGCCCTCGACCACGCCGGCCGCCGCCGAGCCCCACCGCGCCAGCTCGACGATCGGCGCGATCGCGGCCCGGCGGATGTTGAGCCGGGTACTGCGGGTGCCGTCGGCCTCGAGCACCGCGTCCCCGTCGAACCCGGTGGGCGGCGCGGCGGCGAGCGCGCGCCGGGCCAGAGCGGCGACGATCGCCTCGCGACGCCCGTCGTCCACCACCGGCAGCGGATCGACCGGTGTCCCCCACAGCGCGCGGCGTTCGATCAGCACGGCCAGGCTCAGCTCGTCCGAGGCCTCGGCCGAGGCGGACGCCCACTGCTGGGTGCTGCGTGCCACGACCTCACCGGAGATGCCGCACGTGGCGAGCACCGAGGCGGCCGAACGCATCCAGTCGCCGGGCACCGGTGCGCTCGCGACCACCGCGCCCTGGGGGGTCGACCCCGGCGTGAGCTCCCGCCGGGCCTGACTGCCCACTGCGACCCACACCAGCCCTTCGGCCGGCGCCGGCCCGGCCAGCTCCAGCGCTCGCGTGGTCAACGCGTCCATCAGCGCGGACAGAACCCGCACCACCTCGAGCGCGCGCAGGCGCGAGGCATGCAGGTCGCTCACGATCTCGGGGAGGCGCGCCGCCACCGCGGCCAGGTCCTCCGGGCTCCCGGCGCGGGAGATCGAGCGGCGCGCCCCGAACCACGAGCGCGCCGGCGCGGCGAGCAGATCGGCGTCCTCGATCACGCCGATGAGCTGACCGCTGTCGCTGACCACCGGCGCGTGGCGAATCCCCCGCTCGAGCAGCTCGAACAGCACCTCGCCGCCCAGCCGGTCGGGCGGGACCGTGAACACCGGGGTGGTCATGACCGTGGACACCGGCGCGCTCAGCGGCAGTCCGGCCGCGACGATCTTGGTTCGGATGTCGCGGTCGGTGACGATGCCGAAGCTCGTACGCAGATCGACGATCGCCGAGCTCGCTCCCGCCGCGGTCATCCGCCGCGCGGCCTCGCGGATGCTCTCCATCGGCTCGCACAGCACGGTCGGCGAGCGGATCAGCCGGGTCACCGGCCGGCGGCTGGGACCGGCCGCGCCGACCTCGAGCTCGCGCTGCTTGACCCGGTCCAACAGCGGCCGCGCCACGCTGACCGGGATCCGGTAGCAGAGGGTGTCCTCGGCCGCACGGGCCTCGAAGCCCGGGGGCAGTCCGGACAGCATCGCGGCGTGCCCGAACGTGTCGCCGGTGCCGAGCAGGTCGAGCAACCGGCCGTCGTGGAGGATGTCGACCGCGCCCGAATGGATCACGCGCAGGAACGTGACCGGCCCGCCGTCCTCGGTCAGGATCGCCGTGCCGGCCACGTGGAACTCGATCTCGGTCTGCGCGGCAAGCTCGCCGAGCTCGTCGGGGCCGAGCCCGTCGAAGGGCGCCCGCGCGACAAGGAAGCGAGCGATCTCGCTCAGCGCTGCGTCCAGCGGAGGCCCCTCGACATCGTTCTCGACATGTCCTGCAGGACAGACTACGCCAGCGTCAGGGGCCGGGCTCGTCGCGGCGCTGCTCCGCCTCGTCCTCGAGCGTCTGGACGCCCTGGGCCAGCCGCCACTTGCGACCCCGCACCTTCTCCTCCTCCTCGGGCCACTCGCCGTGCTCGTCGAAGTAGGCCCGGGCTCGCTCCTCCTGCTCGCGCTCGCGATCGCCGCTGACGCCGAGCCGGTAGAGGAAGTTGATCAGCAGCACGGACAAGCCGCCCCCGACGGCCATGGCGAACCCGTCCACGCCCAGGCCGGACGGATTCACGATCAGCATCACGATGCCGGCCAGCACCATTACCCCACCGATGCCGTAGCGGAGGACCAGCAGCCCGAACGAGCGGCTTGGTGGCGGCTCCGTGTCGGCGGGCGGTCTCATAAGCTGGTGGCGTGAGCCCGTACGACGACGACGACGATTGGGTCGGCACCCCTCCCGAGGGCCGCTACACGCGCGATCGGGCCAAGCCCGAGTTCTGGTGGCGCCAGCGCCCGGTGAGCCTGGCCGCGGCCGGGCTGCTGCTGGTGGTCATCGTGGTGATCCTGATCGCGGTGTTGCACTAGTGGTCGCTCCCGCAAATACGATCGCATTCGAGGCGCCCCTGGCGGCGCCTGACTGCGTCCTCGGACCCTCGTGTAGCGCTGCTACACGTCGGGTCCTGCGTCCTTGCCAGGCATCCCCCAGCGGCACCTCTCGGTGCGACCGTACTTACGGGAGAGACCACTATCCCCCGAAGAACGCCACCGGGTTCGCGACCATCATCTGGTCGATCTGCTCCTGGGTCACCCCGGCCTCCAACAGCGCCGGCAGGACCTGCTCCGAGATCAGCAGGTAGTCGGGCTTTTCGTCGGCGAAGAACGGATTGCCGACGAAGAAATCCAGGAAGCAGGCGGCGTCGTGCGACAGGTGGATCCGGTCCGCGAAGCCCTCGCCGATCAACGCGACCAGCGTGCGGATGCGATCGGCAAGCGGGTTGAAGTGGTCGATGCCGAACCGGTCGCAGCCGAGCCACGCGCCGGCGTGCGCGATCGTCCGCAGGTAGTCGAGTTCGTTGCTGTCGCCCATGTGCGCGATCACGATCCGGCCCGGATCGACGCCGTGGCGGGTCAGCGCGTCGAGCGCGAGCCGTCCGGTCCGCTGCTCGGCGTTCGTGTGGACCATCACCGGCGCGCCGGTCTGCACGGCGGCGATCGCCACCGCCTCGAGGATCCGCGGCACGTCGCCGACCAGCCCGTGGCGTTCGACCGCGCACTTCAGGAACGCCGCCTTTATGCCGGTGTCGTCGATGCCCTCGCGGATCTCGCGGATGAACACGTCCGCGATCGCCTCGACGCTCCGGTAGGCGAGGAAGTTCGGGAGCTGAAGGAACGCGTACACCCCGGTCGCCACGATGATGTTGACGTCCGCCCGTTCGGACACCTCGCGAATTCGCGGGACATACCGCCCGAGTCCCGGAGCGGTCGGGTCGACGATCGTGCTGATCCCCGCCTCGCGCACGCGCGTGAGCTTCTCGACCGCGTCGGCGATCCGCTCCTGCTCGTCCCAGTAGCTCGGGCCGAACGCGTGACCCCAGTTCTGCAGCGCCTCGGGCTCCATGATGAACACGTGCTCGTGCATGAGCGTCCGGCCGAGGTCCTCCAGCGCCACCGGGCCGCGGACCGTTTCGACACTCGCCACTATCCCTCTCCTCTCGTTATGGCTTCGCCGCCGCTGCGGCCAGCACCGCGTCGGACAACGTCTTGGCGCCGCCGTGGGCGCTCTGGCCCCCATCGACCGCGATCTCCGCGCCACTGATGTACGACGCCTCGTCGGAGATCAGGAACACGACGAGCGGCGCGACCTCCTCGACCCGCCCGAGCCGCCCCAGCGGTGTGACCTCGAGGTTCGCCTGCCGGAACGCCTCCGGGGCGCTCGCGGTCATCGGCGTCTCGATGTACCCGGGCAGGATCGTTGACGCGGATCCCGCGCCGCCCGAGCTCGAGGCTCGCGACTCGCGACAGCGCGCGCACCCCACTTGGAGATCTCCGCCCGCAGCCAGTCCGCGGTAGAGCGCCACGCGTCATTCGAGGTCACGTCGAGCGCCCGGCACACGATCCGCTCGTCTCCGAGCGCCGGAGGCTCGAGATCGGTCGCGACGACGGTCGCGCCCTCGCCGGCGAGGGCCGCGGCCTCCGCGGCGCCCTGGCCTCCGGCGGCGCCGGTCACGACGACGATCTTGCCCTCGACACGGCCCATGTGGCGGTAGCGTAATCGCGCTCCGCCCACCGCGACTAGCCGACGTCGCGGATGGCCTGCTCGGCCTCGCGCAACTGCTCCTCGGCCTCGGATCGTTCGCGCTCGGCCTCCGTGAGCGCCTCCTCCGCGTCCTCGAGCGCCTCCGCCGCCTGGTTGCGGCGCTCGAGTGCGGTGCCGGCGGCGCGGGTGGCGCGCTCGACGCGCCGGCGAGCCTCGCGCTCGGCCGCGCGGGCCTCGGACCGCGCCTGGGCCCGCTCCTTGGCTTGCTTCTCGGCGGCGGCGCGATCCGCGGCCTCGGCCTTCGTCGGCTTGGCCGCGGGCTTCTTCGGCGTGCGCGTGCGCGCCGGCGGCGTTCCCGGGACCGCTGCGGCCATGCCCAGGCCGACGTGGCGAAGCTCGCGCTCCAGGCGGCCGTCGCTCACCTGCGCGCGGGCGTCCGCGTCGAGCGCCGCCGCGTGCAGGGTGTCGCTCACGCGGTCGATGATCGTCTGACTGAGCTCGTGGCCCTGAGTGGTGAGCAATCCCCGCGCGGCCTGGGTCAGACCGTCGACGGCGCCGCGCTCACGGGCCACCGCTCCGCGCAGCGAGTCGGCGTCGCCCTGCCCGGCCAGCACCTGGTCGTGCGCGGCGCGCAGCCCGTCACCGGCCTCGAACAGCTCGTCGACCGCCTTTCGCTGGGTCCTGACCAGCTGGTTGACCGCCCAGGCCGCCACCGACGGCTTGCGCAGCGCCGCCACCTCGGCTGCCTCCTCGCGTCGGCCGGCGCCGCGGAGCTCGCGGGCCAGCGCGGTGCGCTCGGGGACGAAGCGGTCGAGCGGGAGGCCGTAGAGGTCGTCGAGCGCGTCGAGGTCAGCCATACAGCTCGGGCCGGCGGTCGGCGAACACGTCGTTGCGCTCGCTGGTCCGCTTGTCGCGGGCATCTTGCAGCGTGCAACGGGCCATGATCGTGCTCGGCGCGTCGGCGCAGACCGGTCCCGCCAGCGGGAACCCCTCCGGGCCGACGATGACAGTCCCGGCCACCCAGTCGACGTCCCGTTCCGAGCCGCAGCGGTCGCAGGCGGCGATGAACATGCGGTTGCTCGAGGCGCCGGCCTGTACCCGGACCACCTCGGCCGGGCGCTCGTGCGCCGGGCGCGGTTCGCGCGGCCAGTTGGTCGGAACGCACAGCAGATCGGCGCCGCCCAGGGCGGCCAGCCGGACCCACTCGGGGAACTCGACGTCGTAGCAGATCATGGTCGCGATCCGCCCGTACTCGGTCTCGATCACGGGCGGGCGCTCCGAGCCCGGCTCGAAGAACAGCGACTCGCGATCCCACAGGTGCGCCTTGCGGTACACGGCACGAATGCCGGTGGGGTCGACGATCACCGAGGTGTTGCGCAGGACCGGCCCGTCGTCCTCGCATACCCCGCCGACGATCAGCACGTCATGTTCACGGGCGAGCGCTGTCCATTCGCCGACCGTCGGACCGTCGAGCGGCTCTGCGCACGCGCGCGCCTCCTCCGCGTCGGCGAACACATAGCCGCTTACCGCCAGCTCCGGCAGCACGACGATCCGCGCGCCGCGGCGAGCCGCCGCGACGATCGCGCTCCGCGCCTGCGCGCGGTTGCGCTCGAGCTCGCCGATCCGCGGCTCGAGCTGGCAGCAGGCGACGGTCAGCTCGCTCACCGTCGCGCCACGGCCAGCAGCGCCAGCAGGTCGAAGGCGACAGCGGCGGCGTTCAGCGCCGTGATCTGCCCGGGCGAGTCGTACGCCGGCGCGACCTCGACCACGTCGAACCCGGTGAACGAGATCCCGGCCAGCGCGCGCAGGAAGGCCAGCGCCTCACGCGGGTGAAGCCCGGCCACCTCGGGCGTGCCGGTGCCCGGCGCCGACGCCGGGTCGAGCACGTCGATGTCGAACGACAGGTACACCGGACCGGAGTCGCCCAAGCGCGATCGCACACGCGCGCCGTACTCGTCCGGGCTGAGCGTGACGAGGTCGGGCCCCGGGATCACCTCGAACCCAAGCTCGCGCGGGACCTCGAGGTCGGCGCGCTCGTACAGCGGGCCGCGCATGCCGGCGAGCAGCGAGCGCGACGGGTCGAGCAGCCCCTCCTCGACGGCGCGGCGGAACGGCGTCCCGTGGAAGTAGCGCTCGCCGTAGTACTGATCCCACGTGTCGGCGTGGGCGTCGAGCAGGACGAGGGCCACCGGGCCGTGGACGGCCGCCTGGGCGCGCAACTCGCCGAGCACGATCGAGTGATCGCCGCCCATCACGAGCGGCACGATCCCCGCCGCGAGCACCGGCCGCAACGCGGCGTCGATCTGCTCGGTCGTGCGCAGCGCGTTGCCCGGGGTCACCGCCAGGTCGCCGCCGTCGACCACGGCCAGGGTGCCGAATACGTCGACGTCGAGCACCGGGTGGTAGGGGCGCAGCAGCGTCGACCCCGCGCGGATCGCCTCGGGCCCGAAGCGCGCGCCGCTGCGGAAGCTCGTCGCGGTGTCGAACGGCACCCCGATCACCGCGGCGTCGACGCCGTCGTGCGGCACCTCGACGTTGGGCAGCCGGGCGAACGTGCGCACCCCGGTGTAGCGGGGCGCCAGCATCGGGTCGGGCGGCTGGAAGTCACTCACGCCAGAAGCTCTGAGTCGTGCTCCTCGAAGATCTGCGCGTAGTCAGTCCGTTCGCCCGAGTGCAGCGCCTGGATCAGCGCGTGGATCCGCGGCGTCATCACCAGCAGGTAGTGCGTGGGCTCCGCGACCGCGTTCCAGAAGGAGTGGGGCGTGCCGGGCGTGACCAGGACCGAGCCGCCGGCGGCGACCTCGATTCGGTCCTCGCCGACCTGGAAGCCGAGCCGTCCGGACAGCACGTACCACGCCTCGTCGTCCGAGCGGTGTAGATGCAGGCCGGCGATCGGCCGCCCGGGATGCGTTCCGGGGTCGGTCCAGTCCGCGATCACGAATGAGTCGGAGACGATCACGCTCGGCGAAGCCTAAGCGCTACGACGTCGGCCGCGTCATCTTGAAGATCCGCTCGACCACCGTGTAGTCGGCCGGCCCGCCGCACCGGGCGATCGCGCGCAGCCCCGCGGTGTCGATCCCCGACCCGGAGATCGCGCGCTCGTCGAGATGGATGCCCACGACCTGGCCGATCACCAGGTGCTGGTCGAACGTGTTGCCGTCGAGATCGCGAAGCTCGAGGTGGTGCACGACCTTGCACTCCATCGCGCACGGACTGGCCGCCACGCGCGGTGGCGCCACCAGCCGCGAGGGCGCCATCTCCAACCCCGCCCGCTCGAACTCGGAAGCCCCCCGCGGCATCGGCGCCGAGGTCTCGTTCATCTGCTCGCGCAGCTCCCAGGTGACCAGGTTCCACACGAACTCGCGCAGCTCGCCGGCGAACGTCGACGAATCCTTCGCACCGTGGCTCGAGAAGGCGAGCATGTACGGGCCCTCACCCACCGCGTTGAAGAAGCTGTACGGGGCGAGGTTGACCCGTCCGGCCGTGTCCATGGTCGAGATCCAGCCGATCGGGCGCGGGACCACGAGCGACTTGAACGGATCGTGCGGCAGCACGCTGCGGTCGCGGTTGCCGGGCTCGTAGAAGATCATGCGCGGGCGCGAAGCCTACGCCAGCAGTCCGAGACGCTGCCCCTTCTGGACCGCCTCGGTGCGGTTGCGCACGCCGAGCTTGCGGTACACCGCGCTGGTGTGCTCCTTGACCGTGTGCTTGGACAGGTGCAGCTGCTCGGCGATCTCCGGGTTGGTCGCCCCCGAGGCCATCAGGTTCAGCACGTCGCGCTCGCGCTCGGACAGACCCATGGCCGCCGGCTGCGTATGCACGTCGAACACGGTCTTGCCCAGCCCGACCATGCGCACCGCGCTCGCGATCTTGCGCGCCGGCCAGTCCTTGTAGGCGAAGCCCGACGCGCCGGCCGCGCGCGCCGCCGGCGGCGAGATCTCCCCGGCGCCCGAGAACAGCAGGACCCGGGTGAGCGGCTCGGCCTCGCGCAGCTGCTCGCAGACCTCCGCCCCAGACTCCTCGCCGATGAACAGGTCGACCAGCGCCACGTGGGGGCGGTAGCGCACCGCCAGCTCGATCGCCTCCTTCCCCGAGTGCGCGCTCAGGCAGCGGTCGACCCAGGGCTGCTGCGTGAGCATCAGGCGGATCCCCCAGTGCACCACGTCGTGGTCGTCGACCACGAGCACACTCAGGCGCTCAGGGCTGCGAAGCGCGGGATCCGACGGGCGCGACGTGGACTCAGAGCTCAACCGGCACCACCAGCCTGACCTGCCACGTCCCCGGCTCGCGCTCGCCGAACTCGACTACGCCCCCGCTCTGGAGTGCCTCGATCGCGGCCAGTCGCAGACCCATGCCGGCGCGATGCCGGCTCCCGGTCACCCCGTCGTTGGCCACCTCGAGCACCAGCGCGCCATCTTTGCGCCCCACCCGGACGCTCACGCGGCGCGGGTTGGCGTGCTTGTGGGCGTTGCGCACGGCCTCGGCCAGGACCGACTGCGCGAGCGGCTCGAGCGCGGGCGGCACGTCCCCCTCGGCGCCGGCCTCGAGCGTCACCCCCAGGTCGGGGTGCACACGGGACAGCCGCTCGACCTCGGCCAGGAACGTGGTCTGGGTGGCGCGGGGGGCGCGACCGAGGGGGCGCTGGATCGCGGTGCGCAGGTCCGACAGGGCCTCCTGGATCTCGGTGGCGCACCGCTTCCGGGCCTCCGCCGGCAGGTCGCCCTCGCCGTCGAGCGCCATCGAGATCCCGAACAGGCGCTGGATCACGCCCTCGTGGATGTCGCGGGCCAGGTCGATGCGCTGCTCGAGTTGGCGCGCCTTCTCGGCCTGCGTGGCGAACGTGCGGGCCACCGAGGCGAGCGCGGCGGCCTTGCCGAGCGTCCACAGCAGGTGTCGCTCGGCGGCGTCGAGCGGGGGCTCGCTCAGCGGCCGGTCGGCGAAGATGACGCCCAGGGCACGCCCGGCCGCCGCCATCGGCGCGCAGACCAGCCGCACGGGCCCGGGAAACACGTCGACGTACTCGGCGGGCACCTGGCTGGCCATGTCTCCCTCGATCTCGATCACCCGGTCCTCGCGCAGCGACTGCGCGGCGATCGGCGCGGACTCGACGGTGACGTGTGCATCGGTGAACGGCTCCAGGCTGAGCCCGTAGGCGCCGGCCGCGCGGACCCGCCGGCGCGCCGTGTCGTAACGGAAGATCAGCGCACGGCGCATGTGGGCCAGCCGGCACACCGCCTCGCACAGCCGGTCGTAGAACACGTCGCCGACCGCGTCGTCGGACTGCGAGAGCACCTCGACGAACAGCTCGAGGGCGTCGACGCCTACTTCGGACCGCGCGGTCGCGGTCATGACGCCGGAGGTGTGCAGCGGTTCAGTCCGCGGCGCCCATCAACGCGAGGCGCAGCGCCTGCTGCGGCTCCAGGTAAACCCGCCATGACTCCTCGCACCGTGAGCACCGGCATTCCACTGACGGATCGTATCCGTCGAGCGCCGCGTGCCACTCGAGATCGTCGGTGCACAGGCAGATCGGGCACGCGAGCGAGGCGCGCACGAGGGCGTCGGGGTCATCGGTCCGAAACCGAGCCGTGTCCGCGAGCAGGGTCACACTTCGAGCATGCTCGCGCCCGGGGGTCGGCGCAACGCGCCGATCGGGACAACCCCCCGGGTGGGGGGAGCCTAGACCGCGGCCAGCGCCTCGGCCCGGGCGATCGGACGCTTGCCCCAGCGACTCCAGGTGGCGTAATCCAGCAGGCAGCCCATGTAGTCGCGAAGCGGCGTGGCGCTGATCCCGGCCGGTTTGAGCCGCGCGCGGGTGAACGCATCGTCGAACGTGGTCTTCACCGAGAAGTACGGGAAGTACATGGCGCCTTCCTCGAGCATCGATCGGGCGATTCCGTGGTCGGACGACAGGAACTCGGCCGGCGAGAGCAGCCTTGGCCGCGGCTTCTGGAAGTAGCCGCTCGCGAGATCAGCGATCTCGGCGATCGTGCTCGCGTCGTCGCCGGCGGTGAGGTGGTAGGTCTGGCGGATCCCGCCGGACGATTCGCACAGCTCGTGGATGCCGTCGGCGACATAGTCGATCGAGACGACGTCGACCGGGGCCGACGGACACGCCGGCACCGCCGGGAACAGTCCGCGCGCGAGCGCTCGCAGCGGCCAGTACAACACGTTGAACGCGGCGGTCCAGCCACTGTTGGAATCGCCCACCACGATGCTCGGACGGAAGATCGTGAATGGCAGGTCGGGACACGAGCGTACGAGCTGCTCGGATTCGAACTTGGATTGCTCGTAGGAGTTGTTGAAGCCCTGCCCGACGTCGAGGTCGCATTCGGAGAACCGGCCGGCGTGGGTGCCGGCGACGTACGCAGTCGACACCTGGGCGTAACGCTCCAGGCCGCCGAGTGCCTGCGCCCGGCCTGCGAGCGCGAGCATCCGGCGGGTGCCCTCGACGTTGATCGCACGGGCCTCGTCGAGCGAGAGGCCGAACGACACCGACGCCGCACAGTGGACGATCATCGTTGACTCGGCCGCGAGCCAATCCCAGCGCACGGGATCCAGGCCAAGCCCCGGCGCGGTCATGTCACCGGCGACCGCCGTGATGCGGTCGCCGAAGCGGTCAGCGCGATCGCCGAACAGGTTCGCGAGCACGGCGTCTATGCGCTCGCGGGCGGATTCGTCGCTGCTGGCACGGACGATCGCGAGCACGTGCCGGTCGGTGCGCTCGAGGTAGCGCGCCATCAGTTCCATGCCCACGAACCCGGTGGCGCCCGTGAGGAGGACCGTTCCGTCCGTCCGCGTCATGCGCCGCGCTCCAGCGAGCGGAATGCCCACACCAGGCGCGAGCGGGTCTCGCTCGGCGCGATCAGCTCGTCGATGTGCCCCTCGGCAGCCGCCGTGCGCGGGCACAGTCGCGTCTCGGCGTAGTCCGCGGCGAGCCGATCGCGTGCGGCGTCGGGATCGTCGGCGGCGGCCAGTTCGCGGCGGTGGATGATCCCCACGGCCGAGCGGGCCGCCATCACGCCGATCTGGGCGCCCGGCCAGGCGAATACGTAGTCCGCTCCGAGGTCCTTGGAGTTCATCGTGATGTAAGCGCCGCCGAACGCCTTGCGCAGGATCAGCGTGATGCGGGGGACCTCGGCCGCGGCGAACGCGTGCACGAAGCCCGCGCCGAAACGGATCACGCCGGCCGACTCCTGCCGGGTGCCGGGCATGTAGCCGGGGGTGTCGACGAGGACGAGCAGCGGGATCCCGAATGCGTCGCACTTGGACACGAAGCGGGCGCCCTTCTGGGACGCGTCGGCGTCGATGATCCCGCCCAGGTAGCGCGGCTGGTTGGCGACGACACCGACCGTCTGGCCGTCGATCCGGGCAAAGCCGGTGACCAGGTTGCGAGCCCACCCGGCGGCCACCTCGAGCAGCTCGCCGCCGTCGACCAGGGCGCGAATGACCTCGCGCACGTCGTAGACGCTGCGGGGGTCGGACGGGACGCGGGCCGAGGGGTCGTAGCCCAGCGGGGGTCTCGGCGGCGCGATCGGCGGCGCGGCGTCGCGGTGGCGCGGGAGATAGCCGAGCAGCTCGCGGGCCAGGTAGGCGGCGCCGGAGTCGGACGGCGCGACGAAGTGGCACACGCCGTTGCGCTCGTGCACCTTGGTGCCGCCCAGCTGCGCGGCGGTCACGTCCTCGCCCATCGCCTCGCGCACCACTGCGGGGCCGGTGAGGAACATGCTGGACTCCTCGGTCATCACGACCCAGTCGGTCAGGGCCGGCGAGTAGGCGCCGCCGCCCGCCGACAGCCCGGTGACGATCGAGACCTGTGGGACGCGCCCCGAAAGCTTCACGATCCGATGGAAGATGCGGCCGTAGCCGCCCAGCGCGGCCACGCCCTCCTGCATCCGCGCGCCGCCGCTCGACACGAAGCCGACGACCGGGGCCTTCGCCCGGTCGGCCAACTCGAGCACGCGCACGATCGTGTTCGCGTGCTGCTCGCCAAGCGATCCACCCGCGTAACTCTGGTCCTGGGCGTAGCAGAACACCGGACGGCCGTCGACCATGCCGGCGCCGGCCAGCGCGCCGTCGCCGGGACGGGCCTTCTCGCCCATCGACGCCGACAGCACGTCGGAGCGGATCAACTCGAGCGACCCGTGGTCGCACAGGGTCTCCAGGCGCCCGAGCGCGTCGAGCGCGCCGCTGTCGGTCTTCGGAGTCGGGGCGAGTGTGACGCTCACGAGGAGACCCCCAGGCAGATGACCGCGTTGTGACCGCCGAACCCGAACGAGTTCGAGATCGCGACCAGCCGGCCGTGCCCGTTACCGCTGCCGTTGCCGCCGCCGCCCAGGGCGAGCGGGCGGGGGCCATCGGCGACGTAGTCGAGGTCGAGGTCCGGATCGCGCTCCTCGTAGCCGAGCGTCGGCGGCGCCACCCGGTCGGTCAGGGCGAGGATCGTCGCGATCGCCTCGACGGCTCCGGCCGCGCCGAGCAGGTGCCCGATGGCGGACTTGGTCGAGGACACAGGGATGTCGTAGGCACGCTCGCCGAGCGCGAGCTTGATCGCCTCGGTCTCCGAGCGATCGTTCAGCTGGGTCGACGTGCCGTGGGCGTTCACGTAGTCGATCTGCTCGGGGGTCACGCCGGCGTTCTTCAGCGCGCGCGTGATCGCAGTCGCCGCCGGCCGCCCGGTGGGCTCAGGCGCGGTGAGGTGATGGGCGTCGCCCGTCGCCGCGTAGCCCAGCACCTCGCCGAGTACGCGGGCTCCGCGCTCGCGCGCCAATTCCTCGGACTCGAGCACGAGCACGCCGGCGCCCTCGCCCATCACGAAGCCGTCGCGCCGGGCATCGAACGGTCGCGAGATGCCGGTCGGCGACGTTGCCTCCATGGCGCCAAAGGCCGCCTTCGCGAGCGGAGTGAGGGTCGCCTCAGCCCCGCCCGCGACGACTGCCATTGCCTCTCCACATCTGATCATCCGGGCCGCCTCGCCGATCGCGTGGGTGCCGGACGCGCAGGCCGACATCACGCCGAACACGGGGCCGCGCAGCCCGTGGCGCATGGCCACGACGCCGGCCGCAGCGTTGCCCATGATCAGCGGGATGGCGAGCGGCGAGACGCGCTCGGGACCCCGGTCGCGGAGCACCTCGCACTGGGCCTCGAAGGTGGCCATCCCTCCGATGCCGGAGCCGATCACGCATCCGATGTCGGACGGGTCGACCGGTGGCTCGTCGCCGTCCCACCCCGCGTCGGCCACGGCCTGGGCGCCGGCGGCCACCGCCAGTTGGGTGAACCGGTCGCTGCGCCGCGCCTCCTTGGTGGTCATGAACTCGGTGGGATCGAAGTCGGTGCACGCGCCGAGGCCGCCCTCGATCCCGACGCGGCCGGCCAGCCAGCCCTCGTGCAGCTCACGCGCGGTGTTGCCGAGGGGCGTCACCGCGCCGATGCCGGTGATCACGACGCGGCCGCTCATGCCGTACCCCATTCCACGACCGTGGCGCCCCACGTGAAGCCCGCGCCGAACGCGCCGAGCAGCACGCGCTGGCCCGGATTCAGGCGGCCCTCGTCATGGACGTACGCGAGCGCGAGCGGAAGCGTCGCCGCCGACGTGTTGCCGTACTCCGAGATGCAGTCGACCACCCGGTCGACCGGCAGGCCGAGCCGCTCGCCCACCGCGCTCAGGATGCGCCCGTTGGCCTGGTGGTAGACGAACAGGTCGATGTCCTCGAGCCGGGTGCCGGCGGCGCGCACGGCCTGGACGGTGGCCAGCGACAGCCGCGCGACCGCCTCGCGGAAGGTCTCGTGCCCGCGCATCCGGATCACGCCCTCGGATCGGGGGACGATGATGTGGTCCGCGCCGGCGCCGTCGGCCCCGAGCACGATAGGACCGATGCGGCTCTCCTGGGCCGTGGCCTGGAGGACCACCGCGCCGGCGCCGTCGGCGAACACCGCGGCCGTCGAACGATCTTCGGGATCGGTGATCCGCGACATGAGGTCCGCGCCGATCACCACCGCGTTCTGGACCCGGCCGGACTCGATCTGGGCGGCGCCGACGGCCAGCGCCGACAGGAAGCCGGTGCACGCTGCGCCGATGTCGAATGCGCCGGCGCGGACCGCGCCAAGCTCGTGCGCCACCTGCGGCGCGGCATTTGGCATCACCTCGTCGGGCGTGGTCGTGGCCACCAGTACGAGGTCGACCTCGCGGGCTGCGACGCCCGCCTGCTTCAGCGCTGCCGCCGCCGCGTTCGTGGCATGGGTGGCCAGCCGCTCATCCGGGGCGGCCACGCGGCGGGTCCGGATTCCGGTCCGGCGGACGATCCACTCGTCGGTGACGCCGATGCGCGGCGCGATCTGGGCATTCGGGACGACTGCGTCGGGAAGGCTGATGCCGACTGACGCGATCGCGGCACCGAGGGGCAGAACCGCCGCGACCGACTCGCTGCACTCAGGCGCGGTCACGATCATGACCGTAACCCTCGCCGCTTATGGCTGCGCTGCCAACGGCCGCGGGGCCCAAACCCGACACGCGGGGGGTCGCTTAACTTGGCCCTAAGGCCAGCTCAACAAACGACCCCCCGGGTGCCGATTTGCCACTTACGCCTGCGCGATCTGCTCGCGGTCGGTGGCCGGCGGGCCGGTGCGGTCCCATACCGGCCGGACCTCGACCGAGCCGTAGCCGACGTTCGGCATGCGCGAGGCATGATCGAGCGCGGTGTCGAGGTCGGGGCAGTCGACCAGGTAGTAGCCGGCCAGGAACTCCTTGGTCTCGGCGAACGGGCCGTCGGTGAACTGCGTCTGGCCGTCGCGCTCGCGGACGGTGGTGGCGACGTCGGCCCGCTCGAGCGCGTCGCCGCCCACGAACGCGCCCGCGTCCCTGAGGCTCTCCGTGAAGGCATCCCAGCGGGGCCCCATCTCGCGCATCTGTTCGGGGGTGGGCTCCACGTCGGCCGGGTTGTAGATCAACAGCATGTACTGCGGCATCACGCCTCCTTGAAAGGTTGGTTGGCCGCTCGGTTGTCTGGCGGCGTCAACCCTATGACGGGCGAGCATGCCGCATTTCGACACGCCCGCCCGTCGAATTGTCTCGCCGCTTCCGTCCCTACCGGCGGCCGCGCTCCTGGTCGATGCCGGGGAGGGTCCGCGTGCCCTCGATCCGCACGGCCTTCAGGGCGTCGGGATCGAGGCCGAGCAGGCGCAGGATCGTCGGCGCGACCTGGGTCGTCTCGACGAAGCGCGCTGAGGACCCGGATCGGACCGCACCCGGGGCGTAGACGAGGATCGGCACGTCCCGATCCCCGGGGTTGGAGCCGCCGTGCTCGGCGATCTTCGTCCCGCCCGTGTAGATCGTTCCGACCTGGGCGACGCCGAACACGTCGGGGTGGCGCGGGTCGGAGACCGGCACCCCGAAGTAGCGCGCCGCTCCCTCGCCGGCGAAGATCTGCCGCAGACCGGAATGGGGCACGCTCACGGTGGCGCCGCTGTACGTGACCGCGGGCGCGTCGTGGTTCCACAGGTAGTCCTTGACGAAGTCCGCCGCCTGCTGGGTCTTGACCGACAGGTAGCTCTGCCACAGGTCGTCGTCGGTGCCGGCGACGATCAGGTTGCCGGAGCCCGGATGGGCGGCGGTCCACGCCGCGTTGATCGCGTCGATGATCGGGCCGTCCTTGATCCGCTTGATCTGGTTCGAGTCCAGCGGCGACTGGCCGTGCTTGGCCGTGATGATGATCGCAGTCGTGTTGCGCGTGGCCGGGTTTGACTGGATCGCGTCGTCGATCGTCTGAAGCTGATCGTTGACGTAGTCGAGCGCGCTGCTCAGCAGCGGACCGGGAATGCCCGGCGACGAGTACCCGCCGAGCAGCACCGGACCGCCGATCACGGCCTCGGAGCTGAGGAGCTTCTGGGCGGTCGAGACCGTCTGGAAGTTCATCCCGAAGATCGCCGGCGTGCCGACCTTGTGCGTGCCGCTGTGGTCGAAGCCGCCTATCTCGTTGAGGATCGCCTGGACCTTGTAGCCGTCGTACTGCCGGGTCGCGGCGTTGTCGCCGGTCCAGCTGATGTTGCCCGGGTACGGCGTGCCGTCGGGCTCGATCGCGTTTGAGTCGATCTCGGGCGCGAAGAAGTCATCGATGCCCTGGCCCGACGGGCCGTTGAACGACTCGTACACCGGGTGCTTGTCCGACCAGGCGGTGAGCAGGCCCGCGTCGTGCGCGACCTCGAACATCGTGTTGACCTTCAGATAGGAGTGCGGATAGATCGGCTGGCACGTGGTGGGGTCGACCGGGAACGTCGCCGGATTCAGCAGGGTCTGCGGCGTTCCGGTCATCTGCATGATCAGGGCGGGGTTCTGGTCCAGGCCGGGGATCCCCTGGCCGGCGTCGAGTTGGGTGTCGTCCTTGTCGTCGGGTGAGTCGTAGATGACGTCGCCCCCGGTCGGCTGGCCGTGGCACGACGTCGTGCCGGCCTCGTACGTCGCGTGGTTGTACTCGACGTCGTAGTACACGCCGGTGGCCCGCGGGTCCCCGCCGGTCATCAGCGCCGTCCCGCCGGGGTCGGAGTCCGACGGCACCACGGTGTGCGCGTTCGAGAACTCGAGCCCGCCGGCGGTCAGCCTGGCCAGCTCGGAGCCCGGATGGTTGGCCACGAACCACTTGAGGTCCGACTGGTGCAGTCCGTCGACCGAGATCAGCAGCACGTGCTGGATCCGGGGTTGGCGGTGGTGGCCGCTGTGGTCCGGGTGGGCCGACACGACCGCCGCCGACCCTCCGATCGCGCCCGCCGAGATCACCGCGGCCGCCACTCCGAGCCTCGTGACTCTTCGCATGCTTGTTGGCTCCTTCTGGTTGGTTGCGCGGCACTTCTATGTGCGGGCCGGACCCCGGTTGTTGCACCCCGGTGTCCCTAGTGTGTGCGTCTGCTTAGGGAGCGTGAACTCATCGGGCCGCTTCGGGATATCAGCGCACAGATGGCAGCAAGCATGGACTTGCCAGGGAGGGGCGCCGACGGCGACGCCATCGCCGCTTCGCTGCGCGAACCGGCCCGTTTTGCCGTGGTGTTCGACCGTCACTACGAGGAGATCTCCTCCTACGTGACCCGGCGGGCCGGGCGCGCCCTCGGCGAGGAACTGGCCAGTGAGACGTTCGTGCGCGCGTTCGCCGCCCGCGCCGGCTACGACCTCGCCTACCCCGACGCGCGGCCATGGCTGTACGGCATCGCCAACAATCTGTTGCGAAAGCACGTCCGCTCCGAAGAGCGCCGCCGCCGGGCCTACGCGCGTGCGGTCGAACATGACGGGTTCTCCGACGAGCTGGACCTGATCGCCGGCCGGATCGACGCATCGGCCGGCGCGCGGGCTGTCGCCGCAGCACTGGCGCGGCTGTCGCCGGCCGACCGCGACGCGCTGCTGCTGTTCGCCTTGACCGACCTCGACTATGAGGGAATCGCGCTCGCCACCGACGTTCCGGTGGGCACGGTCCGTTCGCGCCTGCACCGCGTCCGTCGCCACCTGCAGGCCGCGCTGCCTGAACTTGATCCGATCGACGAGAGGAGCCGCACGTGAGGACAGATCTGGATCTGGAGGTCGTGCGCGAGCTGCACCCGGCCTCGTTCGGTGACGACGGCGCACGTGACGGGCGCGAGCGGGCGCGCGCGGCGCTGGTGGCGGAGATCGAGCGCGCCGCCGTTTCGCCTGGGCCGCGCCGGCTACCCGTGTCCGCGCCGACCCGACACCGCCGTCGCTTGGCTCCGGTGGGACTCGCGGGCGCCCTGGCCGCCGTCGCCGCGGGTGTGATTCTCGCGCTCTCGCTCGGGGGCGGCGCGGCCAACCCACCGTCTGCGGCTGCGCTCGTCCTCCAGCGCGCGGCCCGCGTGGCCGAGGCGGCCGGCGGACCGCGGCAGCTTCGCCCCGGCGAGTACTGGTACGTGAAGAGCATCTGGACCATCCCCGGCGTCCAGTTCGCCGAACCCTCCGGGCGCAACGCGGACACGATCGTGAACGCGCTTTCGACCTACGAGCGCCAGGCCTGGATCGGCCTCGACCGGCCGGGCCGCGTGGTCAGCCGGGTCGTCGGCCCGATCACCTTCCTGTCCGCGGCGGCCCGCCGGCAGTGGATCCGCGCCGGGCGCCCTCGCGAGCTCCCCGGCTACAACGGGTCGCTGCCGCCGAACGCGTTCATCCAGCCCTACCGGCAGCTGCTGAGGCTCCCCACCAACGTCGACGCGCTCTGGCAGCTCCTTTACCGGCGGACGGGCACGGGGTCCGCCGCCTGGAAGCGACACGAGATGTTCACCGAGATCGGAGATCTCCTGCGCGAGGACCCCATCCCGGCAAAGGTCCGGGCGGCCCTGTACCTCGTGGCCGCGCGCATCCCGGGCATTCAGGTGTTGGGGCTGACCCACGACGCGATCGGCCGGCCGGCGCTGGCGGTGGCGCTCAACGACACGCTCTCCGGCGAGCGATCCGAGTTGCTGTTCGATCCGAAGACCTCGGCCCTCGTGGGCGAGCGCTCGGTGGTCGTAAAGCCGCCGCCGGCCTATCACGTCAAGCCCGGGACCGTGCATTACGGAGCCACGTACGTCACCGCGGGAATCGTCGAGCGGAACGGGCAGGTGCCGAGTCGCTCCGCGATCCCGTAGGCGGCGATCGCCAATCGGCCCGCGAACCCCCAACCGGCCCGCGAACCCCCAACCGGCCCGCGAACCCCCAACCGGCCCGCGAACCCCCAACCGGCCCGCGAACCCCCAACCGGCCCGCGAACCCCCAACCGGCCCGCGAACCCCTAGGCGGCCGCGGCGGGCTTCTCGTCCGGACCGGCTGCGAGCTCGTCGATCAGCGCCGCCAGCCGCAGCATCAGGTCTGGCGCGAGCTCCTGCTCGGCCGCCGGCAACGAGGCGTAGAACGCCCGCTGGCGCCCCCGGAGCCACTCCTCCTCGGCGCGGAGGAGATCGTGGCCGTGCTTGGTCAGGCTGACCGCCACCGCGCGGCGGTCCCGGTCCGAGCGAGTGCGCCGCACGATCCCGCGCCGCTCGAGCGCATCGAGGATGCGGGTGGCCGTCGACGCGCTGATCCCGGCCGCCGCGGCCAGCTCCTGGACGCGCGCGGCGCGCCGGTTGGACAGACCCTCGAGCAGGCCGTATTGGGACAGGGTCAGGCCGCCGTCCGCCGTGTGACTGTTGGCCCCGCGCGCACGGCGCACCGCCTGCGCCAGCGCATCGAATCCGGCCAAGAACTCCTCGGAGTCAGAACGTTCCTCAGGCACTTGCCGAGTATAGCCTGGCATGCTAATGTTTGGCAAGCCAAGCATTCAGGAGAACGCCATGTTCCGCAATATCCTGGTCACCGTCGACGGCTCCGACCACGCGCAACGTGCACTGGAGGAGGCAATCGACATCGCCCGCGCCGGCCGGGGACGGCTCACGATCCTGACCGCGGTCAACCAGCCGCCGGCCTGGGCCGCCTCCTCAGTCGCCACCGGCGCCGCCGCCGTATCCGCCCTCGACCTCGAGCGTGAGGCCGTCCAGGTCATGCGCTGCGCGGTCAGCCGCGTGCCCGACGACGTGCCGGTCACCACGCTGATCAGCCGCCGGCCGATCCGTTCGGCCTTGATGAAGGCCGTGTCCTGCGGCGATTACGACCTGCTCGTGATGGGCTCGCGCGGCCGGCGAGCGCTCGCGGCCTCACTGCTCGGGAGCGTCAGCCACTACGCGCTGAACCACAGCCCAATCCCGGTCCTGATCGTCCACGCCGATCCGAAGGACGAGCCGCGCTCGGAGGCCACCCGCGAGCGCACGTCCCAGGATCCGCCGGCCGAGCCGAACGGACCGGCGATCGTGCCGGCCTAGCCGTCCACGGACCCCCGACGACCGCGGCGCCAACCCGCCCCGTGCCCCCACCAGGGGTGCATATCGTGCAAAACCCGCCTTATCCGATCCCGCCCCAGCGACATAAGCGCCTCGGAGGCGCTTATGTCGCAAAAGCGGACGTAGCACGACCGCTTCTGCGGGAAATCCGCCCGCGCGGACGAGGTACGATGCACCCGCGCGGGCGAGGTACGACCCAGGCGGTGCACGCGCACCGCCACCGAGCCGCTCTGGCGGCAGTCCAACCACCATCGCGGCCGCGCCGGCGGCCCGTCCACGCGTTCGCGTGGCCCAACGAGCCTCAGTTCGGCGGTGCGCTTGGTTCTAACGTCAACCGGGCACGAATCAGATCTTAGATCTGGCGCCACCTCCGCACAACCACGCTCACTCGCCCGGCCGCAACAACTCCTCGGTGGCGTCGATGATGTCCTCGAGCGCCGGCAACTCGGCCACCTCCGCCGGCATCTGCCGCTGCGCCGCCCGTGTGTAACAGGCGCCCACGAACAGCATCGCCACCGCGTGCGGGTCGACTCCGCCGCGCACCCGGCCGGCGGCCTGCTCGGCCGCCAGGAAGTCGCCGACCGCACCCACGCCACGATGGGGTCCGAGGTCCTGCTCGGTCATGTACGCGGCCATCGCGTCGCGCAGCGCGGTGTCGGACTGGGCCGCCGCCATCACGGGGAGCGCCTGGTCGAGGAAGCCGTCGAGCGTGTGCGCGTAGCGGGTGAGCACGTCGTGCAGGCCGACACCCGCGAGCGCACCCCGAGCGGCCAGCGCCTGCAGCGGCTCGAGCCCCTGCTCGAACACCGCGCGTAGCAGCCCGGCCCGGTCCTTGTAGTGGTAGAAGACGCTCGCCTCCGAGACGCCGGCCATGGCCGCCACCTCACGCGAGGTCACCCGGGCGATACCGCGCTCACGCAGCAGTTGGAGCGCGGCGGCAAGGATCGCCTCGCGTCCACCGGCGGGAGGCCGCCCACGACGTCGTGGAGCGTCATCGGGCATCGAGTCCTGAAGGCTAGTCCCGCGTTGGCCTGAATTACTGAGCACGGACTCAGTATATATGCTATCGTCGCCTCCGACGCCGCAACCAGGAGGTAGCTCTATGGATCGCAAGTGGTGGACCCTGCTCGCCGTCTGCACCGGCGTGTTCATGCTGCTGCTGGACATCACGATCGTCAACGTGGCGCTGCCGTACATCCAGCAGGCGTTCAATGCCTCCCTGGCGGATCTTCAGTGGGTCATCGACGCGTACGCGCTGACGCTGGCCGCATTCCTGCTCACCGCCGGATCGGTGGGCGACCTGATGGGGCGGCGCCTCGTGTTCGCGGTCGGCATCGTGATCTTCACGGTCGGATCGGCGCTGTGCGGGTTCGCGCCCGACGCGACCTTCCTGGCCCTGGCCCGCGCCTTCCAGGGCCTCGGCGGCGCGATCATGTTCGCCACCTCGCTGGCGCTGCTCGCCGCGGCGTTTCCACCAAGTGAGCGCGGCGTCGCGTTCGGGGTGTTCGGCGCGGTCACCGGCGTCGCGGTCGCGGTCGGCCCGGTGATCGGCGGGGCGCTGACCAGCGGGCTGTCCTGGCGGTGGATCTTCTTCGTGAACCTGCCGATCGGCGTCCTCGCCCTCCTCGTCACGCTGCGCGAGGTGGACGAGTCCAAGGCGCCGGTGGCGCGCCGCCCGGACTGGGCCGGCTTCGTGACGTTCACGCTCGGGCTGAGCGCGCTGGTCTACGGGCTCATCCGCAGCCACCCGGATGGCTGGGGCTCCACCACGGTGTCCGGCTCGCTCATCGCCGCCGCCATCCTGCTCGCGTTGTTCTTCCTGATCGAACTGCGCACACGCGCCCCGATGCTCGACCTCGGCCTCCTGCGCGTCCCGACCTTCAACGGCGGCCTGATCGCGGCCTGGGCGATCTCCGTCGGGCTGTTTTCGCTGCTCACCTACATCGTGCTGTACCTGCAGAACGTGCTCGGCTCCTCCGCGATCGACACCGGCCTGCGGCTGCTGCCACTGACCGGCGCGACCTTCCTCACCGCCGGGCTGGCCGGTCGGCTCACGGGGCACGTGCCCACGCGCTGGCTGATCGGCCCCGGCTTCGCGCTGATCGGCGTGGGCCTGCTCCTGACGCGCGGGATCACGCCCAGCGACGACTGGACGCACCTGCTGCCCGGCCTGATCGTCGCCGGCATCGGCGCCGGGTTCGTCAACGTCCCTCTGGCCTCGACCGCGGTCGGCGTGGTCGAGCCGGCTCGCGCCGGGATGGCCTCGGGCATCAACTCGACGGCCCGCCAGGTCGGCATCGCCACCGGGGTGGCGGCGCTCGGCAGCATCCTGGCCAGCCAGGCCGGCAGCGCGGTGGTGTCCCACCTGAGCGGCACCCCGCTCGCGGCCCACGCCCACGCTCTCGCCCAGTCGGTCAGCAACGGCAGCATCCTCCAGGCCATGCAGACGGTCCCGGCAAACCTGCGCGGGCTCGCGGCCGGCGCGGCGAGCGCCGGGTTCATCGACGGCCTGAACGAGGTGGTGCTGATCGGCGCGGTGATCTCGTTTGCCGCCGCGGCACTGACCGTGGTGCTGATCCGCCAGCGCGACTTCGTCGAGGCGCACGGGCCGGAAGCCGGTGGCGCTCCGTCAACCGCGCAGGAGCCGGCCCCCCGAGAGCCCGTGGCCGCGGGATAAGCCCCGTCCAAACTCGGCCAGCCCGAGAGCAGGTTCGCCGCCACCTTGTAATCGAGCTCCAGCGAGGGCACCCGGCGCGGGTTTCTAAGATCAGATAAGTGCTCATCTCAGTCCTCGATCAGTCGCCGATCGCCGAGGGGTCGACCGGCGCCGATGCCCTCCACAACACGATCGACCTCGCTCGCCTCGCCGACGATCTCGGCTATCACCGCTATTGGGTGGCCGAGCACCACGGCGGCCCGATGCTCGCCGGGCCCAGCCCCGAGGCGCTGATCGGTCCGATCGCCGCAGCCACCAACGGAATCCGGGTAGGCAGCGGCGGCGTCATGCTGCCCCACTACAGCCCGTTGAAGGTGGCCGAGACGTTCACCGTGCTCGCGGCGCTGTTCCCCGGGAGGATCGACCTCGGGATCGGGCGGGCCGCCGGCACCGATCCGCTGACCACGTTCGCCCTCCAGCGCGACCGTCGCCAGGCCGCCCCGGACGACTTCCCCCAGCAACTGGCCGAGATGCTGGCCTACTTCGACGACAGCCTGCCCACCGATCATCCGTTCCACCGTCTGGCCAGCGTGCTCCCCGGTCGTCCCGAGCTACCGGTCCCGTGGCTGCTGGGGTCCTCCGCCCAGAGCGCGATCTGGGCCGGCCAACTCGGCCTCCCGTATGCGTTCGCCGACTTCATCAACGCCGAGGGCTCCGAGATCGCCAAGCTCTACCGAGAGCGCTTTGAGCCCAGCCGCGACCTTCAGGCTCCGAGAACCGCCGTCGCAGTCTGGGCGCTCGCCGCGCCCACCGAGGACGAGGCCATCCACCTCTCGACGAGCAGCCGCATGGCGTTCACGCTGCTGCGCCGCAACCAGCTGATCCCGGTGCCGCCGCCGGAGAAGGCGGTCGAGTTCCTCAAGGGCGAGGGCAAACCGCTGAACGGCGGCCGGCCCGGCCGGCGCTCGATCGTCGGTACGCCCGAGAAGGTGCGGGCCGAGGTCGAGGCGGTGGCGGTGGAGTACGGCGCCGAGGAGGTGATCGTGGTCACGATCACCTACGACCACCAGGCCCGTCGGCGGTCCTACGAGCTGATCGCCGAGGCGTTCGGGCTCGAGTCGCGGCGCGCCACCGCGGGTGCGGGTGGCCTCACGAACCCAGCGCTCGCGTCGCCGCGCTGACCAGGTCCCCGGCGATCGAGTCGCCCACGCCACCGAGCGGGATGAACCGGGGCACGTCGAGGTTCGCGCCGAGCTCGAGCGCGATCCGCGTGCTCTGACCGCCTCCGCTCACCCGCCACGTCACGTCGAAGCGCTCGCCATCCGAGCGCATATGCGGGACCCGGCTGAGCGCGACGATCCCGGCAGGATCGATCTTCACGTCGAACAGCAGGTTGAAGTCGCGGGTCAGCGGCCCCCGCTCGACGTGCAGCTTGGCTCGTGCCTGAGTCGGGTGTCCGTCGCCGTCGCGCTCGAGCACCTCGGCCTCCTTGACCACCTCGGGAGCCCAGCCCGGATAGCCGTCGATGGCTTCGAGCAACGCCATGGCCTCAGCCGGCGACGCGGCCGTGGTGGCCGATGCGGTCCCGGTCAGCTCCTTCATGATGTGGTGGAAAGTTACTCCGCGGTCGCGGTCTCCAGCGAGCGGCCGGTCGCCTTGATGCCGAACAGCATCAGCCCGCCGGCGATCACACCCGTGATCGCCATGACCAGGAACGACGCCGAGAAACCCCACGCCGAGTTGGCGCCGAGCACGATCAGCGGGGCCAGCGCCCCGCCGATGTGGCCGAGTCCGTCGGTCAGCGCGACCCCGGTGGCGCGCGCGCTGGTGGCGAAGTGCTCGGCGGTGTAGGTGTAGAGCATCGGGACGAGCAGGCCGATCGAGGCCGACGCGATGAACCCGAACACGATGATGATCGCCGGCGAGACGAAGTAACCGATCACGAACAGCGAGATCGCCCACACCACGGCGAACAGCGCCAGCGAGTACTTGCGCTCGAAGCGGTCGCTCAAGTGAGTCGTCGCGTACGCGCCGAGCAGGAAG
Organism: uncultured Solirubrobacterales bacterium; assembly: GCA_963832315.1. Lineage (GTDB taxonomy): Bacteria > Actinomycetota > Thermoleophilia > Solirubrobacterales > Solirubrobacteraceae > Palsa-465. Next base: position 97,265 of record CAWHTT010000001.1, read on the forward strand.
CCGATGCCGGAGACGATGAGGTAGGTGGTGCTGTCGGCCAGGCTGTAGCCCTTGTCGGTGAACAGGGTCGGGGCCAGCGTCAGCCAGCCGTAGTTGCCGATGTAGTAGACGAACCAGATCGCGACGAACAGCGCCACGCGGCCGGCCATCGGACGGCGCAGGAGCGCCGCGATCGGGACGCGCTCGGCCGGCGCCTCGTCAGCCACCGGCTCGGGCTCCGGCAGCCGATCGCCGTCGATGTTCTCGAGCGCGGTCTCCTCGGCCGTCTCGATCATCTCCTCGGCTTCCTCGGTGCGTCCCTGCGAGACCAGCCAGCGCGGCGAGGGCGGCAGGCCGCGGCGCATGAACAGGATCGTCACGCCGCCCAGCGCGCCGATCAGGAACAGGATGCGCCAACCCGAGGCGAACGTCGGCACCAGCCCGCGCGCCGCGAACGGCACCACGGCGAAGCCCGCGTACGCCGCGGTCGTGGCCCAACTGGTGTACCGGCCGCGCAGGCGAGCCGGCGAGAGCTCGCTGATGTACGTGGTGACCGCGGCGATCTCGGCCCCGATCCCCAGTCCGGAGATGAACCGGAACACGATCAACTCGGTGACGTTGGTGCTCGCGGCGGCCAGCACGGTGCCGATCGAGAACACCGCCACCGAGATCCCGAGGCTCAGCTTCCTGCCCCACTTGTCGGCGATGGTCGAGTCGGCGAACGCGCCGATGATGTAGCCGATCAGGCTGCTCGTAACCGACAGGGTGACGGTCCCCTTGGAGACGTGGAACTGCGTCGCGATGACCGGTGCCGCGAACGAGATCGTGACGATGTCGAAGAAGGCAAAGAAATAACCCGCGCCCACGATCCACAGGAGCTTGCGCTCGTAGGGCCAGACGGGAATCCGGTCGAGCCGGGCGGTGACACTGTCCTTGCCACTGTCACCCTCCAAAGTTGAAGGCGCCGTCCGACCACCGTGCGGGGCTACGTGTGACATCGATCAACCTCCCTTTCCGCATCAGGGCTTACCCGACGGCGGGGCACCGAAAACTGGGCGCCGGACGGGTGGGGGGTGGGCGCGATAGCCGCGCCGATGACGCGGCTACGGCCGGGCTAGGCGCCTTCGGAGGACGACTCGCCGGCGGCGAGCAGCTCCTCCGGAGTGTCCACGATGGTCAACAGGTCGTGCACGCCGGTGAGCGTCAGCACCCGCTCGACCTGATCGGCCCCGCGCACGAGCGCGAAGCGCCGGCCGGTCTCCTGGGCCCGCTGATGTGAGCCCAGCAGCACGCGTAAGCCCGTCGAATCCATGAAGTCGATCTGACGCAGATCGAGGATCACCAGCTCCGCGCCGGCTGCCCATGCGCGATCGAGGCGCTCCTCGAGGTCGGGACTCGTCCGCAGGTCGAGCTCGCCGCTAGCGGCGAGAATCCAGGCCGACCCCTCGTTTCGCTCTTCTACGCTGAAGTCGGTGTTCACAGCTGGCTCGCCACCCCAAGTTACCCGCCGGTAGAGACGTCCCGGAAAGCTACCACCACGTAGCGCTCAGGCGGTCTCCGTCCACTCGGCGCCGACGATCCGCTGACCGCTCTGGTCGGTCACCGCGAGGTGCAGTGCTCCCGGCACCACGATCTCGGGCGAGAGCAGCTCAACGCTCTCGGGCACGTCGTCGGGGACCATCCCGGTCGCGGTCGCGCCGCCCGGCAGCAGCAGGTTGATCACCACCCCGGTGCCGTCGAGCTCCTGCGCCCACACTTCGGTCATGGCCTCGAGCGCCGCCTTGGACGGGCCGTACGGCGAGAAGCCACGGCGCACCATCGTCTGCTGATTGACCGTGACGTTGATGATGCTGCCGCGTCCCGCCGCCAGCATGTGCGGCACGACAGCGCGGGTGACCAGGAACACGCCGACGATGTTGGTTTCCATGACCATCCGCCAGGCGACCGGGTCGGCCTCCCAGAACGGGCGGGGCTCGGACATGAACCGCTCGTTGACGAATCGCATTCCGCGTGCGGCGTTGTTGACCAGCACGTCGATGCGCCCCGTGAGCGCCAGCGCTCGCTCCACGAGTTGCTCCACCTCGCCGCCCACCGTGACGTCCGCGTGGACGGCTTCGATTGTTCCCGGCAGCGTTGCGCTCTCCGCCGCCACGGCGCCGGCCTCGGCACGATTGCGCGCGACGCTGATGATCACGTCGGCCCCGGCGCGGGCATAGGCGAGCGCGATCGACCGCCCGATGCCGCGGCCGCCGCCAGTCACGATCGCCACGCGGTCGCGGAGGTCGACGGGCACTAGTTGTCACCCACGGGGGCGGCCGCTAGTTACAGAGGACGCAGCGCCCCGTCGAGCACGAGCACGTGGGCAGCTCGGCGGTGATCTGCTCCGGCTGCCAACGGCGCAGCCATTCGAGCGCCGACCGCTCCGTGCGATCCTCGGGGCCGCCTGGCCAGCACGCGCTCAGGATCAGCGCGGCGAGCCGCCTCGATTCGGTGCCTCCGCGCGGGGCGGCGGAGTCAATGTGGTGACGAAGTTCCTCGCGGGTCATGATGATCGGGTGGTCCCCCCGGACGACTTGCGTCTCGGGCTCGCCCGCAGTGCTACCCGATTAAGCGTGAAAGCTCACAAGCCACCCGCACGATCCGTCTCGCGACGTGCTCACGCCGGCGCGACGGCGAGCGCGACCACGTCGGGCAGGGATGGCTCGAGCCGCGACCACCTCTCGCCGGCGTCGTCGCCGACCAGCAGCGCGCCGCCGCGCAGCCCGACCAGGAGCCGGCCCGGCTGGCTGGGCAGCGCCGCAAGCGCGTAGGGCATCCGCCGGAGCGCGGGTTCGTCTCCCCACGTGTCGATCGCCGACCAGCTGTCGCCGCCAGAGCGCAGCAGCCGCGCCTGGCCGTCGCCGTTGCCGTGGGCGGCGTACGGGGACCGGCTCACCGACGCATACCAGAGGTCCGGATCTCCAGGATCGGCCGCGGTCGCCCAGGCGTAGTGCCGATCGAGGCCGCCGTCCAGCCGGCGCCAGCTCTGACCGCGGTCGGGCGAGACCGCGATCCCCTGTCCCGCCACCTCGTACAGGCGCTCGGGCGCGAGGGGGTGCGTCAGAAGCTGGTGGGCGTCGCTGTGAGCCTCGGGGTTGTGGTCGATCCATGTTCGGCCGCCGTCGGCCGAGCGCATCACTCCGCCGAGCTCGATCCCCACGGAGAGTGAGTCCGGGTCGGACGGGTGCAGCGCAATCGTGCTCACGTGATGTGTCCACGGCCTCGGGGGGAAAGACCAGCGTGGCTCGCTCGGCAGATGCCGCAACTCGGGCAGCAGCTGCCAGGTCTCCCCCCCGTCCTCGGAGCGGTAAAGATTGCTCGGCTCGGTTCCGGCGTACACGACCGATACGCCCGCCACCTGATGCGAGCGGGACACGGCAACGGACATCACCCGTCGGTCGACAATGCCCGTGGACGACTCGCGCCAGGTCTCGCCACCGTCCGCGGTTGCGTACACCCCGTCGTCGAACGTGCCGACGTACACCCGGTCAGGATCGTGCGGGTCGACCGCGACGCACCGCGGAGCTGCGACGGTGAGCACGGTGCGGGCGTCGTGTGCGCGCTCGCCGGTCAGCGTGAGGCGAACCACCTGGTCGCCGGTCACGACGAAGATGCGGGCGGATTCAGGCACTTGCCCTCCGCGCGTTCCGCGCTCGCTCGTAGGCCATGCGGAACAGCTCGACCGCGCGCTCGGCGTCCTCACGCGAGCCGATCGAGACCGTGATCCAGCCCGACTCGGGGAGCACGTGATGCGGCCGGGCGCGACCCTCGGCGATCAGCTCGTCGCGAACGCGACGCGGGAACGGCAGGTCGGCGATGCGGTCGCCGTGGAGATGACCGAGCTCCCGCCGGCCGACGCGGAACTCGACCCCGCCGAATCGGTGCGGCGCGGCCTCCACGCCGGGCCATGACTGCACAACGGTCGCGATCTGTTCACCCGTGCTCATGGCTCCTGAGACTAGGTGGCCGGCGACGCGATCACCAGAGGTAATTGGTCCTAGTACGTTGGTCGCATGCACGAGCGTCGCAGCTTCGATGTCGTGATCGTCGGTGGCGGCCACAACGCCCTGGTCGCCGCCACCCTGCTCGGCCGCGCCGGCCGCTCGGTGCTGGTGCTCGAACGCCGTGACGAGCCGGGCGGGGCGGCGGTGTCCGCGGAGCTGTTCCCGGGCTTCGGCGCGCGGCTGTCGCGCTACTCCTACCTGGTCAGCCTGTTCCCGGCCTCGCTCGCGCGCACGCTCGGCGTTCACGTCGAACTGCGAAAGCGCCGGATCGGCGCGTACCCGCCGATCGAGCCCGATCAAGCCTGGCAGAGCCTCCTGGCCGGGATCGCCGAGCGGGTCTTCCCCACGCTGACCGAGCCGCTTCGCTCGCGCGAGGACATGCGCCGGCTGCTCAGCGACGAACACGCCTGGGACGCGGTGTTCGAGACGCCACTGTCCGGCCTGCTCGAGCGGACGTTCGACTCCGACCTCGTGCGGGGCACGGTCCTCACCGACGGGCTGATCGGGACCTTCGCCTCCGCGCACGACGCGGAGCTGCGCCAGAACCGCTGCTTCCTCTATCACGTCGTGGGCGGGAGCTGGGACGTGCCGGTCGGCGGCATGGGAGCGCTGTCAGGCGCGCTGACCGACGCGGCGCGCGGGGCCGGCGCCGAGCTCGTCACCCGGGCCGAGGTGGTCGGGGTCGCCACCGACGGCGCAAGCGCCGAGGTCACGTGCGCCGACGGGCGGTCCTACGCGGCGCGGGACGTGCTGGCCGGCGTCGCCCCGCACGTGTTGAGCGGGCTGCTCGGCGATCCCCCGGCGGCGGCCAAGCCCGAGGGCGCCCAGCTCAAGATCAACATGCTGCTGAAGCGCCTGCCGCGCGTCCCGGACGCCGGCCCTGAGGACGCCTTCACCGGCACGTTCCACGTCAACGAGGGCTACGAGCAGCTCGAGGCGGCCTACCGGCAGGCCGCCGCCGGCGAGATCCCCGACCTCCCGCCGTGCGAGGTCTACTGCCACTCGCTGAGCGACCCGAGCATCCTGTCCGCCGAGCTGCGCGCCGACGGCGTCCAAACGCTCACGCTGTTCGGGCTGCACATGCCGGCGCGCCTGTTCGCCGACCCAGGCGCCAAGGAGCGAGCGGTGGCCGCGACCCTGCGCTCGCTGAACGGCGTGCTGGCCGAGCCGATCGAGGACTGCCTGCTCGGCCTCGAGGCGCTGACCCCTCCCGAGCTCGAGGCCGCGCTCGGGATGCCGGGCGGCCACATCTTTCACCGCGACCTGGCGTGGCCGTTCGCCGAGTCAGACGAGGAGGTCGGCCAGTGGGGGGTCGAGACCGACCATCCGAACGTCTGGCTGTGCGGAGCCGGCGCCCGGCGCGGCGGCGGGGTGAGCGGGATTCCCGGGCACAACGCGGCCCGCGCGGTGCTCGCGGCCTCCTCACGCTGACCCGCCGCTCGCTTCGGCAAGGGCTGGACCTCAGAACACGATCACGGCCCGCCCGCGCAGGCCGCCGGCGTCCGTCACCCGGTGCGCCTCGGCGGCCTGCTCGGGGGGATATTCACCGGCCACGCGCAGCTTGAGCTTGCCCGCCGAAGCCAGCCCGCGGAGCTCCTCCAGCCACTCGGTGCGCTCGAGCACCCGGGCCACCATCACCGGGTGCACGCGGACCCCGCGGTCCTCGATCTCGTCGCCGTCCCAGCCGCGCACGAACACGATCCCACCACCGTCTCGAACCGCCCCGAGCGCGTCGCGGTAAAGCAAAGCGGTGTCGTACACGCCGTCTGCGCCGTCGGGCGCCGCCTCGCGAACCGCGCTCGCGAAGTCATCTGAGCGGGGCACCACCACGTCGGCCCCGAAGCCCCGGACGAGCTCCTCGTCATCGGGCTTGGCATCTGCGATCACCCGCAGGCCACGCTCCTTGGCCAGGGGGATCACGTAGGAGCCGAGCAGGCCGGCGCCGCCGGCGACGGCCAACGTCTCGCCGGCGCCCAGCCCGAGCATCTCCAAGCCGCGCATCGCGGTGAGCCCGTTCATCGGCAGCGTCGCGGCCTGTATCAGCGACGCCCCATCGGGGATCGGCACGACCGAGGCCGCGGGCACGACCAGTAGCTCCTGCTGAGCGCCGCCCTCGGGCCGGCGCGGGCTGACCGCAGCCATCACCTCATCCCCGACGTGTAGCCGGTCGACCCCCGGTCCCACCGACTCGACCACGCCGGCGGCGTCCATCCCGGGCACCCACGGCGGGTCGAGGTCGGGTCCGCCGCCGCGCGCGCGCAGGCCGATGTCGGTCGGGTTCACGGCGGCCGCCTTCACCGCGATGCGGACCTCGCCGTCGGCGGGCTCGCGGGCGGAGCGCTCGGCGACCTGAAGGACATCCGGGTCGCCCGGCTGGGGGATCACGACTGCTCGCAAGGTTCAGACCTCCTGTGATGAGTTGACGATCAGCGAGGCGTGCGTCTCGCCGCCCGGGGTGACGATCCAGCGACGAGTGCCCCGGCAGAGCACGAGCTTGTCGCCGGCCTGCGCCGGCGAGCGATATTCGATCTCGACGTCGATCGACTCGAGGTCGCCGCCCTGGAGCAGCTCTTCCTCGAGCGGCTGCAGGTACGCGGCGTTGTTGATGTGACCGGCGAGATCGCATTCGGTGCGGCGAAACGACCACGCAAAGCTGTCCTCGACCGCCTCGGGGCCGGGGTGCCTCAACCGTGCCGTCACCTTCCGGCCGGCCGTCGATTCGCCCCAGACCGCGATCTCCTCCTCGGTGAGCGGCGTGGGGCGGCCGCTGATCGGGTCCAGATGCACCCACAGCGACACGACCTCGACCTCACCATCCGCGTCGCCGGTGATCGTCGTACGGCGCTCCGCCCACATCCGACCGAGACCGCTGCAGAACGTGGCCAGCTCGAGAAGCTCGCCGAACCGCGGGAAGCGCTCGACCCGCATGCGCGTGCGCCGGACCACCCAGGCCGCGCTGCGCGAGAGACCTACGTCGTCGGCGTCGGCGTAGGCGATGTCCTGCACGAAGCGCGCGAGCGCATCCAGCCGGACCCGGCCGCTCGGCGCGCAATCGGCCAGGCCCGGACGCACCGGCGGCTCGCAGAACACGCGCCCACTTTCGGGCCGAGCGACTAGTTCTTGCAGCACTACGGGAACAGTCGGGGATCGGCGGTTGCGATCCCGTGCACGCCGAGCCGCTGGAACGAGGCGATGGCCGCGCGCTCGTTGACCGTCCAGGCGTACAGCCGGCCGCCGCGATCGACCACGTCAGCCAACAGCGCGGCGTCGACGAGGCGGTGCTGGGCCATCAGCGCGTCCCAGCGCCCGTTGTGCAGGCCGGCCAGTGCGCCGACCCGCCAATCGCGCCACCGGCGGCTCATGCGCGCGATGCGCCCGCCGATCGAGATGCCGACCCGGGCGCGCGGCTCGATCGCGCGCACCCGGTCGAGCACGCCGGGCACCTGCGAGGAGATAAGCGTCCGCTCGAGCAGCGAGGCGTGGCGCAGCCGGTCGAGCAGCGCGGCCTCGCAGCCCACGTGCTTGACGTCCACGTTCAGCTCGACGTCGCTGAAACGACGACCGGCCAGGTGGGCCAGCGCATCGACCAGGCGGACGTTGCCGCCCCGGCGGGCGTGCAGGATCGTGTGGGCGAGCACCAGGTCCCCGTCCCACGCGCGCACGTCGAACTCGACCATGTCGATGCCGATCTCGCGGGCGGCATCGAACGAGGCGAGTGTGTTCGCGGGCGCCAGGGCGCTGGCGCCACCGTGACCGATGCGCTCGCACATGCTGACTTAGGGTACCCGCGCGAGCCACTGGCCCACGGCGGTCCGCAACGCCACGATGTCGCTGCTCAGGCTGTGATTCCCGCGGACCTTCACGACGGTTCGGCTCTCGCCCCCCGGCGGCATACCGAACGGGTCACTCTCGCCCTGGACGACGAGCACCGGCACCGCGACCGCGTCGAGTTCCTCCAGCCGGCTCTTCTCGGGGCGTCCCGGAGGATGGAGCGGGAAGGCCAGGCACAGCACGCCGACCGCGCCGGTCGCCGCCGCGGTCCGGCAGGCCACGCGCGCGCCGGAGGACCGCCCCCCGGTGACGAGCGGCAACCTTCGGAGCGGGCCGCCTCGCAGCGAAGCCACCACCGCCGTCCACGCCGCGTCAAGCTGGTGGGCGGGCGCCGGCGAGCGCCGGCCGGCGACCCGGTAGGGCTGCTCGACCAGCGCCACGCTGAAGCCCTGCCCGAGCGCCGCCTCCGTCGCGGCCTGAAGATCCCGCGCGCCCACGCCGCCGCCGGCGCCGTGGCCGAGCACCAGCGCGCCGGTGGCGCCCCGGACCTTGGTCACGTGCGCCCGCGCCGGACCATGCGGGGTGTCGATCTCGATCACGTCCATGTTCCCCCGATTGTCCCGCCGGTTGGGTCATAACCCCGCACTCGGCCTCGCCCGCGAGCCGAGTGCCGATCCGGCGCCGTATATGGGTCATGAGTGCGCTCTCGAGCCCACGGCCGTGCCGAGTGCCGGGATATGACCCACTCGCGCGCCCGCCTTCCCGCCGACGCGCGTCCGACCACCGGCGCGCCATCATCGTCGGAGCATGCTCACCCTGTTCGGCGCCACCGCGGTCACGTTCATGATGGTGATGTACGCGCTCGAGCGCCGCCATCCCGGCTTCGTGCTGGCCTTCGCGTGCGGCTGCGCGCTGTCCAGCGCGTACGGGTTTCTCGCCGGCACGTGGCCGTTCGGCGTGGTCGAGGCGATCTGGGCGGCCGTGGCGGTGCATCGTTACGCGGAGCACCGACGGAACGCCCGCGCCCCACGGTGACGGCGCACCCCGGCGGCCCGACCACGCCGGCCAAACCGACCGACGTTCCTGCTCGAGGCGCCGGACAACGTGAGCGCCGCCGCCCTGTCGATGCTCGTCGGCGGGTCGGGCGCCCTGTCGAGGCTCGAGACGACCGTGTTGCTCACGATGGACGAAGCGCAAGCCGCCCTGAGCAAGGCCGCCGCCGCCTCGTACCGCCCGCCTGCCGGTTGACGCCCTCACGGGCGGGCCATAATGACCCCGGACGCATCAGAACCGGAGGTACGGAGCATGGCCGACAACGAGTTGCACGAGACCGCCAAGGCGCTGGTCGCCGAGGGCAAGGGGATCCTTGCCGCCGACGAGAGCACCGGCACGATCAAGAAGCGCTTCGACTCGATCGACGTCGAGTCGACCGAGGACCGCCGCCGGGCGTATCGGGAGATGCTGTTCACCACTCCCGGCGTCGAGGACTACGTCAGCGGCGTGATCCTGTTCGACGAGACGATCCGCCAGTCGACCAAAGACGGTACGCCGTTCCCCGAGTACCTCCAAGCCAAGGGCGTCATCCCCGGCATCAAGGTCGACAAGGGCGCCAAGCCGCTCGCCCTCGCCGACAAGGAGACCGTCACCGAGGGCCTTGACGGGCTGAGAGAACGCCTGAACGAATACAAGGACCTCGGCGCCAGATTCGCCAAGTGGCGCGCCACCTACTCGATCACCGACGATCTGCCCAGCGACTACTGCATCTGGGCCAACGCCCACGCGCTCGCGCGGTACGCCGCACTCTGCCAGGAGGCCGGCCTCGTCCCGATCGTCGAGCCCGAGGTGCTCCAGGACGGGACGCACACGATCGAGCGCAGCTTCCACGTCACCTCGCGCGTGCTCGACGCCGTCTACACCGAGTTGTTCGATCAGCGCGTCGACGTGTTCGGCACGCTGCTCAAGCCCAACATGGTCCTTTCGGGCTACGAGGCAAGCGACCGCGCAAACAAAGACGAAATCGCGGACTGGACGCTTCGCTGCCTGTACAAGCACGTGCCGCCGGCCGTGCCCGGCATCGTGTTCCTGTCCGGCGGCCAGTCCGACGAGGACGCCACGGCCAACCTCAACGCGATGAACACCGAGGCGCCCCACCCCTGGCAGCTCTCGTTCTCCTACGGCCGGGCGCTGCAGGCCCCGGCGCTCCAGGCATGGGGCGGCAAGGACGAGAACGCCGAGGCGGCCCAGCGCGCCTACTATCACCGGGCCAAGATGAACGCCGCCGCCCGCACCGGCTCCTACGCCCCCGAGATGGAACGCGAGGCCGTCGCCGCATGAGCCTGACCGGAAGCTCGACCGCCGAGATCCACGCCCCGCTCGATCGCGTGTGGGATCTGGTGCAGGACGTGGAGAGCGCTCCCGACTGGCAGGGCGGCCTGAACGCGATGCGCGCGCTGGATCGCGACGACGAGGGCCGAGCGATCCGCTGCGAGACCGAGACCGACGCCAAGGTCCGCTCGGTCAAGTCGATCGTCCGCTTCACCTACGACGGGCCAAAGCGGCTCACCTGGACCCAGGAGAAGGGCGACCTGAAATCGGTCAAGGGCAGCTGGGAGCTCGAGGACCTGGGCGGCGAGCGGACCCGCGCGACGTACTCGATCGACGTGGATCTCGGCCGGACGCTCGGACTGATCGTCCGCGGACCGGTCGTCGACGTGCTGCGCCACATGCTGGCCGGAGCCCGCGCCGGCGAGCTCAAGAAACGCATCGAGAAGAACTCAGGCTGACAGCTCGCCGGCCAGCCGCTCGAGCATCTCGCCATAGATCCGGCGCAGCCCGAGCGGGGCGAACGTGCGCTCGAACATCCCGCCGATCCCGCCCGCTCCCTGCCAGGAGGACTCGAGCGTGACCTCGGTACCCTCGCCGCCCAACGCAGGGGCGACGCTCCAGTGGCTCACGAACGATGAGAGCTGGTCGCGCTCGAACAACCCGCCGTCGTTCTCCTCGACGGCCAGCCGGTAATCGCGCTCGCGGCCGCCCGCCGCAAAGTGGTAGCCGATCACGGTGCCCTGGCCGTGGCCACCCTGCTCGACCCGGTAGGCGCTGTAGTTGTCGGGCAGTATTCGAGCCCGCCCACCGCGGTAGTCGCGAAGGAACTCGAGGACGCGCTCAGGCGGAGCGTCGACCGCTCGAGTAGCGCTGGCGGTCACGGTGGCCATGCGCCCCGATTGTGGCACCCGCGCCGCGTGGGCCGGCCCCCCTCAGGCATGATTCGAGTTCATGCTCGCCGTGTTCGCTGCCGCTCAGAACAGCGACGATCCGCTCGCAGGCCTCCGGATCGACGACCGCCCCGACCCCGAACCGCCCGACGGCTGGACCACAGTCACGGTCAAGGCCGCCTCGCTCAACCACCACGACCTGTGGTCGCTGCGCGGCGTGGGGCTGCCCGCGGATCGCCTGCCGATGATCCTCGGCTGCGACGCCGCCGGCCTCGACGACGAGGGCAACGAGGTGATCGTCCACTCGGTGATCAACGACCCCTCCTGGCGCGGCGACGAGACGCTCGATCCGCGCCGCTCACTGCTGTCCGAGCGCTACCCGGGCACGTTCGCCGACAAGGTCGCGGTCCCCAGGTGGAACCTCCTCCCCAAGCCGCCGGAGCTGTCCTTCGAGCAGGCGGCGTGCCTGCCCACGGCATGGCTGACCGCCTACCGGATGCTGTTCAGCCGCGGCCGGGTGCCCCCCGGCGCGACCGTGCTCGTCCAGGGCGCCACCGGCGGCGTAGCCACCGCGCTCACAGTGCTCGGCAGCGCCGCTGGCATCCGCATCTGGGTCACCGGCCGATCCGAGGAGGGGCGCGCCCGAGCCCTCGAGCTCGGGGCCGATCAGGCCTTCGAGCCCGGGGCGCGACTGCCCGAACGGGTCGACGCGGTGATGGAGACGACCGGCAAGGCGACCTGGGGGCACACGATGCGGGCGCTCAAGCCGGGCGGCACGGTCGTGATCTCGGGCGCCACCACCGGCGACGCATCGCCCGCCGAGCTCAGCCGGATCTTCTTCCTCCAGCTGTCGGTGATCGGCTCGACGATGGGCACCCGCGAGGAGCTGGAGCGCCTCGTCCGCCTATGCGTCGACAAGGGCGTGCGCCCGGTGATCCACAGCACACTCGCGATGACCGAGGCGCGCGAGGGCTTCGAGACGATGCTCCGCGGCGAGTCCGTCGGGAAGATCGTCTTCACCGCGTCCGAAGATTCATAAGCGCGCGTTATCACAGACAGCGAGAATCCGTCTTGGACAAATAGATCGGGGCCCGTCATCATGGTGCTCCCTCCTCCCTCGAGCGCGCCCCGCTCAGCCGGCTTCTCCAGTTCCGTCGGCTCCCGGGGCGCGACTCATTTAAGGCGGGCGAGGCACAGTCGCGTGACGATCGGTAGCTCGAGCCGGTCGCCCTGGCTCTCGATCGCGTGAGCCACGGCGCCGACGAGCCTGCTTCGCCGCGCCGGATCGAGCACCCGGACCGTGGAATGCGTCTGGAGCAACGCCGCGTAGTCGGCGGCGGAGTACGTCTCGCTCCACTCGTAGTCGCGGACCTCGACCTCGCCCAGACCGTCGCTCCCCGCGGCCCCGGCCCGCCACTCCGCCGCGTCACTCGGCGGCGAACTCGCCGGATGGATCGGATCGGTCGCGTCGAGGAGTTCCGGCGCGGCACGCTGGTAGGCGTCGAGCACCGCCTGGCGCAGGGGCGCCCGGGCCCATACCGGACGGTTCCAGAACGCCGCCAGCACGCCGCCGGGCCTGAGCACCGAGGCCGCCTTCGCGAAGCCCACCGCCGGCTCCACCCAGTGCCACGCCTGGGCCGCGAACACCAGCGGGAACCGCCTCCCGGCCGGGTCCCAGCGCTCGAAGTCGCTCTCCTCAATCCGAACCGCGCCGGCGTCGCCATAGCCCGCGCACACCCGACGCGCCACCGCGGCCATCTCGGCACTCGGCTCGACCGCGAGCACACGTATCCCGCGCGCCGCGAACATCGACGTCGCCTTGCCCGTGCCGGCGCCGACCTCGAGCACGAGCGAACCGACCTCCAAGCCGGCGAGCTCGATGAGGTCGTCCACGACGCGATCCGGATAGGCCGGGCGATGGCGGTCGTACTGCTCGGCGACCTCGCCGAACACCAGCCGCTGCTCGCGGTTCATCGCGTGACCACGGCCGCCGACGCGCAGGTGACGAGCGCGAGCGGCAGGTCCGCGGAGTCGACGCCGCTCAGATCGGGATGCTCGAGGTCGATCTCGACCGTGCGCTGCGCAGCCACGTCCGCGGACAGGCCCAGGCTGCGGTAGCCGTTGCGGCACAGCTCGGCCCACAGGTCGCCGGTGGCGGCGAGCAGCCCGGCGCGAAGCTGGCGCTCGCGGCGCGAACCGGTCTCGAGCTCCCGGGCCTCCTCGAACGGGTCGATCCGCACCTGCGAGTCGCTGCCGATGGCCAGCGGCACGCCCGCCTCCGCATACGTCATGGCCGGCAGATAGCCGTCGCCGAGGTTGCCCTCGGTGGTGGGGCACGACACCACGGTCGTGCCGCTCGAAGCCAGGATCGCCACATCCTCCTCAGACACGTGGATCCCGTGGATCACGCTCGCCCGCTCCCCCAGGAACCCGGTGTGCTCGAGCAACTCGATCGGGGAGCAGCCGTGCTCGGCCTGGCACTCGGCGAGCTCACGCCGCTGCTCGGACGCGTGCACGTGCCGGACCATCCGGTGACGGTCCGAATACGTCGTGATCGCCTCGAGCCAGCCGCGCGGGACCGCCCGCACGCTGTGCGCGGCGACCCCCACCTCGACGCCCGGCACGCCGGCCGCCCACTCGCGCAACGCCTCCACGCGGGCCAGGAACGTCTCGACATCCGGGTCGCAGAAGCGCCGTTGACCGGGCGCCGGCGGCAGGTCCGAGCCGTCCGCCCACCCGCCGCGGTGATACGCGGCCGGCAGCAACACGATCGCCAGCCCCGCCTCGACCGCGGCCTCGGCGACCGCGAGCGCCATCGCGTTGGGCTCTGGGTACGGCGTCCCGTCGGGCTGGTGGTGGACGTAGTGAAACTCGCCCACCACGCCGTAGCCGGCGCCGACCATCTCGTCGTAGGTGTCCCGCGCCACCTCTCGCATCGTCATCGGATCGAGCGCCTCGGCCAGGGCGAACATCTCGGTCCGCCACGACCAGAAGTCGTCGTCCCGAGCGCCGCCGGGCCGCTCGGCCCGTCCCCGGAGCGCGCGCTGGAAGGCGTGGGAGTGTGCGTTCGGCATGGCCGGGATCGACGCGCGCGCGGTCACGCCAGCCCCTCCAGCGCCCGGGCCACGACCTCGCAGGCCACCGCGGCGTCGTCGAGCGACACCGTCTCCTCCGGGGAGTGGCTGACCCCGGTCGGGTTGCGCACGAACAGCATGGCCGCCGGCACGCGCTCGGCCAGCACGCCGGCATCGTGACCGGCGAAGCAGAGCAGGTCGGGCGGGGCGTGACCGAGCACATCCTCCGCCGCGCTCGACAGCGCCGCGCGCAGTCCGACGTCGAACTCGCGGGGGTCGCTCCGGGAGGCGACGGCGATGTCGATCTCGACCCCGGTCCGCTCCCGAAGCTCGCCCACCAACGCGTCCAGCCGCGCGCGCCAGGCGTCGATCGCGTCGAAGGCGGGAGCGCGCGCGTCGATCCACAGGCGCACCTCCGAGGCGATCGTGGTCGGTGCGTTGGGTTTGGTGATGATTCTTGATGCAGTGATCGTGAGCGGACCGCGATCGCCATCGAGCGGACTGCCCGCGCCCGCCGCGTCCTCGGCTCCCACGATCAGCCGAGCCGCCGCCGACAGGGCGTCGCGGCGCTCTGAGCGCGGCGTGGTGCCGGCGTGATCGGCGCGACCGGTGAGGCGCACCTCGAGCCGGGTGCGCGCGGCCAGCGCGCTGACGACGCCGACCGGCTCGCCGGCCCGCGCCAGCTCGGTCGTCTGGTCGATGTGGATCTCGATGAACCCGGCCAGCCTCGTGCGAAGCCACTCCGGCGCCCGGTCGATCCCGTCCGGGTCGACCCCGCCCGCGCGCATCGCCTCGGCCAAAGACACGCCGTCGTCGTCGCGGCGCTCGAGCACGGCCGGGAGATCGAGCCGGCCGGCCAGCGCCTTGCTCCCGAACGTCGGCGTGTTGAAGCGCGCGCCCTCCTCGTCGGCGAACGACAGCACAGCGATCTTGCGCCCGCCGCTCGCCGCGATCTCGAACCCGCAGGCCACCCCGAGCGGCCCGTCGTAGAGGCCGCCGCCCCGCACGCTGTCCAGGTGCGAGCCGACCGCCCACCACGGCGGATCGGCATCGGGACAGGCCCATAGGTTGCCGGCGGGGTCGCGCTGCACTCGCAGCCCGACGGCGGTGGCCTGCCGCTCGAACCACCCGCGGGTCGTCGCGTCCTCGTCGGTCCAGGCCAGCCGGCGCACGCCCTCGGGCCCGATCCCGACGTCGGCCAGCCCATCCATCCGCGCCGTTAAACCCTCCGCGGCCATATCGCGTCATCATGCCTGACGTGGCGATTGAAAGCCGGAGCCGCCCCTCTTTCCTGTTCGACCTCGACGGGACGCTGATCGACTCGGTCTACCAGCACGTCCTCGGCTGGCGTGAGGCGCTCGACCAGGTGGGCATCAACCTCTCGGTGTGGAAGATCCACCGCCGAATCGGCATGAGCGGGGGTCTGTTCGTGAATGCGCTGGTCCGCGAGATCGAGACGGACCTCGATCCGGACACGCTGCGCGCCCTGCCGAGGCTGCACGAGGACGCGTTCATCCGCCACTACGACAGCGTCCACCCTCTGCCCGGCGCCCGCGAACTGCTCTCCACGCTCACCGAGCATGGCGTGCCGTGGGCGATCGCCACCAGCGGAGTCGCTCGCTACGCAGATCTCGCGCGCGACATGCTCGAGCTTCCGCCGGACACCCCCTTCATCACGCGCGATCAGGTCAAATACGCCAAGCCCGACCCCGACCTCTTCCTCACCGCCGCCGAACGGATCGGCGTGGACATCCGCGACAGCATCGTCGTGGGCGACAGCGTGTGGGACCTGCTCGCCGCGCGCCGGGCCCGCGCGCTCTCGGTCGGCCTGCTGTCGGGCGGCTACGGTCGGGAGGAGCTCATCTACTCGGGGGCGTATCGGGTATACGAAGACCCGAACGACCTGCTCGCCCACCTCGACGAGGTCGGCGTGCGGCGCCCGTTGTAGCCCGCTCCTGGTGCACTGCGAGTGCGGCCACGACCAGCGAGATCCCGAGCACCTGACCCAGCGTGGGCGTCTGACCGAGCACCACGAGCCCGACCACCGTGGCGGTGGCGGGGAGCAGCGAGACCATCAACGAGTAGGTCGCGCGCGCGAGCCGGGCCATGGCCAGCTGGTCGCACACATAGGGGATGACCGAGGAGCTCACGCCGACCCCGACGCCGGCCGCGAGCGCGATCGGGTCGCTCAGGTGCGGCCCGACCTCCCACCCGCCCAGCAGCGTGACCGCCGGCAGGGCCAGCAGCATGGCCGCCGCCAGCCCGTCGATGCCGCCGATCGTCGATTGCCGCGAGACCCGGTGCGCGAGCACGATGTAGAGCGCGAACAGCCCGGCGTTGGCGAAGGCCAGGCCGAACCCGAGCGCGCCGCCGCGCAGCCGGACGTCGATCAGCACGTAGACGCCGGCGACGGCCATGGCCAGCGCGGCGATGTTGCGCGGTGAGCGGGCGCCGAACGCGGCCAGCGCGATCACCGGCAGGAACTCGATGGCCGACACCGTGCCGAGCGGCAGGCGCGCGATCGCCTCATAGAAGCAGCAGTTCATGACCGCGAGGACCGCGGCGAGCGCCACCAGCAGGCGGATCGTGTCGCGGTCGGCGCTGCGCACGGTGCGCCATGGGCGGCGCCAGGCGGCGAATACGATCGCCGCGCTCGCGATGCGCAGCCAGGCCACGCCGAGCGGCTCCACGCGGCTGAACAGCAGCACGGCAAAGGCCGGGCCGAGGTAGTGGAACACGGCGCTTCCGGCGAAGTACGTGTGCGGGGGGAGCCGTCTGGCGCTCACGATCCGATTGTGCTCGGACCGCTCGCGCACGTACATGGGCAATCGAAGGCGTTATGCTCGTCTCGCCTATGAAACCCCCAGTTCTTGACGACGTGGACCGGCAGATCATCGATGAATTGGCCCAGGATGGCCGGATTTCCTTCGCTGAGCTGGGCCGGCGGGTCAGTCTGTCCTCGCCGGCGGTGACCGAGCGCGTGCGCCGCCTCGAGCAGACCGGGGTGATCACCGGCTACCGGGCCGAGATCGACCCGCGCGCGCTCGGCTACTCGCTCACCGCGATCGTCCGCGTCAAGCCCGCGGTCCGCCAGCTCGCGAAGATCGCGGAGCTCGCCGCCGAAATCCCGCAGATCGAGGAATGCCTGCGCATCACCGGCGAGGACTGCTTCTACATGAAGCTCCACCTCGGATCGATCGAGGAGCTGCCGGGCGTGCTCGACCGGTTCCTGCTCTACGGCGAGACCACGACCTCGATCGTCAACGCCACGCCGGTCCCCCGGCGCGACCCGCCGACAGTCGCCTAGCGTGCTTTCGGCCGCTGCCGGGCCGCGGGGTGCGGATCGCTGCCGTCGCCATGCTCGAGCGCACGCCAGAGCGTTCGCATCGTCGGCGCCAGATGGGCGATTTCCTGTAGATGGGCCTCGGCGAGCGCGTCGAGCTTGGCCATCCCGACCGGCGTGAGCGTGACCCGGACGACGCTTCTGCTCTCCGGGTCCGGCGTGCGCTTGACCAGCCCATCCTTAGCCGCACGATCGATGAGCCCCACCGCGCTGTGGTGGCGCAGAACCAGGTAGTCGGCGATCTCGCCGATCGTGGGCCCGGCGGGATCGGGATGGCCCCTGATCGCGAGCAGCAGCTGGTGCTTGGCGGTCGTGAGTCCGGCCGCCTTGGCCTGTTGCTCGCTCCAGCGCAGGAAACGCCGGAGCCCGGTGCGCAGTTCGAGCAGATGCTCGAAGTCCGACTGATCGAGCGTCACATCGCGTTACGATATCGGTCAGCGCGTGACCGGGACCGCGCCACCGTCCGTGGCCGAGATCAGGACGCGGGAGCCGAGCGGCCGATCCAGGTGCAGCACCGCGGTCCGGAGCACGGCGAGGGCGGGGCACGCCTGACCCGGCGGGACCGGTGCCGCGACCCTCGTGATCGTGAAGGCAACCGCCTGCTGGCTGCTCACGGCGCTCACTCGGTAATTCGCCTCACAGGGTGCGCTCCCGGGTGGGGCGCCCGAGAACGTGAGCTTGATCGCCGTTCCCGACGGCGAGACCGTGGCGGAGCCTTCGATCGAGTTGCCCGAGCCCGGTGGCCCGAAACGGTGCAGCGGCGGCGGGGTGAAGAGGTCGGGCGCCGCCACCGCCAGTACCGAGGCCGGATCGGCCACGCCCTTGAAATGGAACTGCCATGCGGGCAGCCGCATCGGCCCGCGGTCGGTCAGGAACCTCGCGGTCCCGATGTGCACCGCCGTGATGATCAGCGGTGGCGCCGTGACGCCAGACGGCCGGCGGCCGGCGCGCAAGCGGCGGTAGGCAACGGTGGCCGGGACCTCCGCGTAGCGACCGAAGTTGCCCACCGAGCCTGGCAACGGCGCGCGCAGCACGAAGTGGCCCTCCATGTACGCGAGCTTCGCGGCGTCGGTCGGGAAGCCACTCGCGGGATCGAGCACGATGCCCTCGCCGAGCGCGACGATCGGCCGGGGATCGGCATGGACCGGGAATCCTCTCCACAGCGCGAGCGCCGCGCGGCCGCTCGGCGCGGGCGCCGGACCGGACGCCACGCGCTTGCTCCCGCCGCAGATCGAGGTGGCGAACGGCTGGCGGCGGGACCCCGTGTAGATCTTCCACCGCTCGCCCGCGCTCGGATCGATCCCGTCTTCCCCCACCGCGATGGAGTCGCTGCCCTCGATCGTCACCGCGGTGTCGACCCGCACGATCTGCGGGCCGTCCCCCTTGAGGTAGCGCTCGACGCGCATCCGCGCCGGCGAGGCCAGCACGGGCCGCTTGCTGTAGTGCGCGGTGGGGCCGGGGAGCGCCACGCCGATGAACACCAGGCGCGCGGCGGCGAATTGCTGGGCCGGCGAGACGGCCGCGCAGCTTGCGGCGACCCCCGTCACCCGCACGGCTGTGGAAGCGCCGTGAGCGCTCGCACACCCGGCAAGGCACAGCCCAGTCAACACGCCGACGTATCTGCGCATCTCGCTTAACCTACGCGCGAGCGCGCACGACATCACACCGGCAACCCGATGCTGATTCCGTGGGCCGGTTAGAAAGCGTGCGAGGGCGCGTGATGAGCCCCCTCCGGAGGTGCCTAACTCGTCACTCGAGCGCGGATCCCGCGACCGTGACGAGCTATGCACGCATAGACGCGGTCGCGTAAACGGTCGCAATTGTAGGTGGCGCACAACCAGCCCCGAGGCGGGCGCGCGGACTTTGGCGATTCAGCTGACATATACGTGGTTGCAGCGCCAGAGTCCGGGCCGCGAACGCTCCGTCGCCCGAGGGTGTTTGTGATTCGCTCACAAACAATTTTCGGTGCATTGACTTTGCGCGGCGGACGCGCCCGCCCCAAGGTCCGCGCAGGTCTAGTGGTGGTTCGGGCCGTCGTCACCGCCGCCGCGCACGTGGCGGACGCCGTCGTCACCGCCGCCGCGCACGTGGCGGGCGCCGTCGTCGTTTCCGCGGCGGTGGTGGTTATCGCGGTGGTGGTTGTCGAGATGCCGGTGGCGATGCTCGCTGCGAACGTGCTTGACGGGATCGTCGTTGCCCTGGCGGGCCAGGGCGATCCCGGGCACGGCAAGCGAGGCGGCCGCGCCGAGGGACAGCAGAGTCATCGTGAATCGAGAGCGCATTTGGTTCCTTTCGGGCTCGGGTTACTGCTCCATACAGACTGGGCCAAGCACGGTCCGAATTTCAATCGGACCTAGGTCGCACGACCCCGCGACGCGGCCTTGGGCGAGTCGTAGGACCAATGTCCGGGTAACCACTTCCTATGGCGGGAGGGCTCAAGAGCGTGCTGCGCGGGACGGCTGGTCCGGTCGAGGCGTACGTGCGCATGCTGGCCGCGACCGGAGAGGATCTCGCCGCGTCGGTCGTGCCCGGTGGCGAGCGGGATCCGTTCCGCAAGCGCGACCCGGACTACATCGAGCGGACGCTGCCGGCGCTGCGCCTGAGCTCGAAGCTGTACTTCCGGGCCGACGTCCGAGGCCTCGAGAACATCCCGCCTGAGGGACCGGTGCTGCTGGTCGGAAATCACTCCGGCGGGACGTGGATCGCCGACACGTTCATCTTCTCCCAGTGCTTCTACGACCACTTCGGCTCCGGCCGCCGCTTCCATCAGCTCGCGCACGACCTGGTGTTCAAGGTCCCCGGGCTGCGGGCGCTGGTCGAGCGCTACGGGACGGTGCCGGCCTCGCCGGAGAACATGGCGCGCGCCCTGGAGCGGGATGCCGCGCTGCTCGTCTATCCCGGCGGCGACCACGAGACGTTCCGCCCGAGCTGGGAATCGGACCAGGTCGACTTCGCGGGGCGCACCGGGTTCGTCAAGCTCGCGCTCGAGCACGAGGTGCCGATCGTCCCCGTGGTGTCGATCGGCGGGCAGGAGACCGCGCTGTTCCTGGGCCGCGGACGTCGCGTGGCGAGTGCGTTGCAGCTCGACCGCCGCCTCCGGCTCAAGGTGCTGCCACCGGTGATCGGCCCTCCCTTTGGCCTGACCATCATGGACCTGCCCGGGCGCTTTCCGCTGCCGGCCAAGATCTCCATCCGCGTGGGCAAGCCGATCGACCTGCGCAAGCGCCTCGGCAGGGAGCCCGACCCGGATCGCGGCTACGACCTCGTCACCGCGACCATGCAGCGCACGCTGACCCGGCTCTCCAACCAGCGGTCATTGCCGGTCTTGGGGTGAGTCGCGCGTCATACGCCGCTCGTCGATCGAACGGCGGCTCTGCCCCGTGGCCGGCGCGGTTCACGCTGCTGGCGCTGTTCTGGGGATCGACGTTCCTGTTCATCAAGATCGGCGACGAGGCCCTGGCGCCGTTCCAGGTCTCGCTGGGGCGGCTGCTGGTCGGAGCGGCGACGCTGTTCGCGATCCTCGCCGCACGGCGCGAGCGACTCCCCCGAGACGCGCGCGCCTGGGGTCATCTGGCCGTGGCCGCGATCCTCCTCAACGTCGTCCCGTTCTCGCTCTTCGCCTACGGCGAACGCCACGTTTCCAGCCTGCTGGCCGGCATCTGGAACGCCACCGTCCCCCTGTTCACGCTGCCGATCGCGATCCTCTGGATCGCCGACGAGCACGCCACCGCGCGGCGGCTGGCCGGTCTCGCGGTCGGTTTCGCCGGCGTGCTCGTGGTGCTCGGCGTCTGGAACGGCGTCGGCGCCACCTCGCTCGCGGGCAACCTCATGTGCCTCGGCGCCGCGGCCTCCTACGGCGTCGGCTTCCCGTACACCCGCCGGTACCTGGCGCGCCGGCCCGAGGGACCGCTGCCGCTCGCCACCGCGCAGCTCATCTGCGCCACGGTCGAGATCGCGATCCTCACGCTGCTGTTCACCCACGCACCGCACGGCGTGGCCGCCAAGCACGTTCTCAGCGTGCTCGCCCTCGGGGTGTTCGGGACCGGCCTGACCTTCGTGCTCAACTACTCGCTGATCCGCGACGTCGGGGCGACCGTGACGTCCACCGTCGCCTACGTGATGCCGATCGTCTCGACGCTGCTCGGGATCCTCGCGCTCGGCGAGCCACTGCGCTGGTATGAGCCCGTGGGGGCGGCGATCATCGTCGTCGGCGCCGGGCTCGCCCAATCACGCGCCCGGCCCGGCGCTCAAGCCGTGACCGTCTCGCCGCGTTCGGCCAAAACCAGCCGATCCGCCACGCTGTTCCCGGCAAAGGCAGCCCGTAGCTCGCGGGAGCCCTGGGTGAAGTGACTCCAGCCCTCGAAGTGGACCGGCAGCGCGGCGCGGACGCCCAGCAGCTTCGCGGCCTCGGCGGCACGGTCGCTCGAGAGGGTCAGGTACGCGCCGTCGAACCGGTGCGGTAGCTGGACCGCCCCGGCGAACAGGATCGCCACGTCGACAGCGCCGACGCGGTCGGCGATCGTGCGCACGACGTCGAGCGAGGCGTTGTCGCCCGACACGTAGACCCTGTCCTCGCCGTCGGCCTCCAGGAGAAACCCGATCACCGGTCCGGTGATGTGGTCGGTCCCGTCGGGGCCGTGCTGGGCCGGGAGCGCCGTCACCGTGACCGCAGACCCGCCCGCCTCGCCGCCGGCTCGCTCCACCGCCACCGACGCCCACGGCTCCAGACCGGTCGCGTTCCCTCCCAGGTTCTCGGCTCCCTGCACCGTGGTGAGCACCCGCCCCGCCCGCGGCAGGAACTCGCGCCCGGCCGGGTCCAGGTTGTCGCTGTGGTGCTCGTGCGAAACCAGCACGACGTCGATGGGCGGCAGCGAGTCCGGATCGATCGCCGGTCCGGTCGTCTTGACGAGCCCGCCGGCGTACTCGCCGGGCGCCGACAGGGCGGGATCGGTGAGCCAGCGCAGCCCGGCGTATTCGAGCACGGCGGTGGGGCCGCCGACCAGCGTGAGCTTGACCATCAGCGCTCTACGAAATACGCGCCGCTCCCCTGCCCGCTCGAGAACCACCGGCTCGTCACGGTCTTCTTCCGCGTGAAGAAGTCGACCGCGTCGGTGCCATGCGCGTGCAGGTCGCCGAGGAACGAGTCCTTCCAGCCGGTGAACGGGAAGAAGGCCACCGGCGCCGCCACCCCGATGTTCACGCCGATCATCCCGGCCTGGATCTCGTGGCGGTAGCGGCGGACCGACGATCCCGACTCGGTGAAGATCGAGGTGCCGTTGCCGAACCGGCTGCCGTTCACGATCCCGATCGCCTCATCCAGCGTGGGGGCGCTGATCACGCACAGAACCGGCCCGAACACCTCCTCCTTGGCGATGTCCATCTCGGGAGTGACGCCGTCGAGGATCGTCGGACCCACGTAGGAGCCATTCGGATCCCCCGAGGCGTCCCGCCCGTCCAGCGCCAGCTTTGCCCCGTCGGACACGCCGCGCTCGATCCAGTCGCGGATCCGGTCTCGAGCGGCGCACGAGATGACCGGACCGACGTCTGAGTCCTCCTCCAGGCCGTCACCCACCCGGAGCTCGCGCGTCGCCGAGACCAGCGGCCCCATGAGCTGCTCGTGCGCATCGCCCACGGTGACCACGACCGAGCCGGCCATGCACCGCTGCCCGGCCGCGCCGAACGCCGAGCCGATGATCCCGTCCACGGTCTTGTCGATCACCGCGTCGGGCATGACCACCATGTGGTTCTTGGCGCCGCCGAGCGACTGGACGCGCTTGCCCGCCTTGGCCGCGCGCTCGTAGACGATGCGCGCCACCGGGGCCGAGCCCACGAACGACACCGCGTCGATCCCCGGGTGATCGAGGATGGCCTCCACGACCTCACGGCCCCCATTCACGAGATTGACCACACCCGGCGGCAGCCCCAGGGCGTGCAGCTCGTCGAAGGCGATCTGCTGGGTCAGCGGCACCTGCTCGGAGGGCTTCAGGACGAACGTGTTCCCGCACGCGATCGCGAACGGGAGAAACCAGAACGGCACCATGGCCGGGAAGTTGAACGGCACGATCGCCGCGCACACCCCGACCGGCTGGCGGATCGTCTCGGCGTCGATGTTGCGCGAGACGTCCTCGAGGATGCGCCCCTGCATGGTGGTCGGGATCGCGCAGGCGGCCTCGACCATCTCGATCATCCGCGCCACCTCGGCCCGCGCGTCGACGAGTGTCTTGCCCATCTCGGTGGTCACCGACCGCGCCATCTCCTCAGACCGCGCCACGAGCCGCTCGCGCAGCTCGAACAGCTTGCGCGCCCGGGCGATGGTCGACACCGCGCGCCACTCGGGCAGCGCGTTGCGCGCCGCGCGGACCGCGTCGTCCAGATCGGATGCGCCCGAGAGCGGGACCCGCGCCAGCACCTCCCCGGTGGCGGGCCTGGTCACGTCGAGCACCTCGGTCGCGGCACGCGCCGGCGTCCACTCGCCGTCGATGTAGTTGTCAAGAAGTCGGGTTACGGTCACTGCCATGGAGGATCCATTCGTGGTCGGGGTCGGTTACGACGGCCCAGAAGCGGCTGGGGCCGGCCATCACGTTCAGGTAATACACCTCGTAGCCCGGCGGGGCGGACACGGTGTGGTAGCCGCGCGGCACCAGCACGCAGTCGCGGTCGCGAAAGGTCAGCGCCTCATCCGCCGCGCTCTCGTAGTCGTACACGCGCTGGAGCCCGAACCCGTGGGCGGGCCGGATGCGGTGGTAGTAGATCTCCTCGAGGTTCGACTGCCGCGGGGGATCGTCGTGGTCGTGCTTGTGCGGCGGATAGCTCGACCAGTGTCCGGCCGGCGTGAGCACCTCGACCACCAGCAACGACTCCGCCCCCTCGTCGTCCATCAGGATCGGGTGGATGAAGCGCTCGTGATCGCCGCGCCCGCGCGTCTCGACCTCGATCGACGCGCCGGCAAGCACGCGCGGGTCGGCGCCTCCCCGGTGCGCCGGCCCCCAGCACAGCGCCACCTCGGCGCCATCCTCGCCGGCGCGTAGGCCCACGTGCGACTCAGGCGGCAGGTAGGCGGCGTCGGGCAGGCCGGACCACGGGTCCGGTCGGCCCCCGAGGTCAAACCATTCGCCGTGCTCGGAGGCCACGTGCACGACACCGGCGATCACCACGATGCACAGCTCGCGGGGGCCGCACACACGCTCGGCGGTCCCACCCGAAGAAAGGACCAGGACCTCGAACCCGACTCGCTCCCAGCCCGCGGACTCGGGGGTAACGGTCAGGATGGTGCCGTCTGGTTCGGGGGTCGAGGCCCCGGAAACGAGAAGCTCACTCATGTGGTGAGCGTAGATACCTTCGCTGGTCGACGTGGGCCCGGTCGTAGCCTTCGCGCGCCGCCTGCACGCTCGCCTCCTCGGAAACCTCGGCCACCGGCACGTCCCACCAGCTCTCGTAGCTCGGGACGCCGCGGTAGCGATCGGCCTCGATGTGGATGACCACCGGCCCGTCGGCGCCCCGCGCGCCCGCCAGCGCCTCACGGAGCTCCTCGACGGTGTGCGTTCTCACGACCCGCGCGCCGAGGCTCTCGGCGTTGGCCGCCAGGTCGAGCGGCAGCACATCGGTCGACGCCGGATCAAGCGGCACCGATCCGTTGTCGGAGAACCGGTAGAGCGTCCCGAAGCCGGACGAGCCAATCGACCGCGACAGCGCGCCGATCGACGCGTACCCGTGGTTGTCGACCAGCACGATCACGATCGGCACGCGCTGCGCCACCGCGGTGACCAGTTCGCCCGGGAGCATCAGGTACGAGCCGTCGCCGACCAGCACGTACACCTCGCGCTCGGGGGCGGCGAGCTTCACGCCCATCCCGCCGGGGATCTCGTAGCCCATGCACGAGTAGCCGTACTCGACGTGGTAGCCCTTCCCGTCAGGGTCGCGAGCCCGCCACAGCTTGTGCAGGTCTCCGGGGGCCGAGCCCGCAGCGCAGACCACGACGCCGGTCTCGCCGGCCGCGTCGTTGACCTGACCGATGATCTCGGCCTGCGACGGTGGCGTCCCCGGGTCATCCGGCGCAACCAGGCCGTGCACCTCCCCGGCCCAGATCTCCGACTCCGAGGCGGCCCGGCGCTCCCAGTCGGGGTCGACGCGATGCCCGACCAGCGCGGCGCGCAGCTGATCGAGCGCCACGCGCGCGTCGGCCACGAGCGGCAGGCCACTGAGCTTGCCGGCGTCGAACGCGGCCACGTTCACGTTCACGAAGCGCACGTCGGGATCCTGGAAGGCCGACTTCGACGCGGTCGTGAAGTCGCTCCACCGCGTTCCGATCCCGATCACCAGATCGGCGTCGTGGGCCAGACGGTTCGCGGCGCTGCCCCCGGTGGCGCCGATCGCGCCCAGGCTTAGCGCGTGGTCTGACACCAGCGCGCCCCGCCCGGCCATCGTCTCGGCGACCGGGATCCCGGTGGCGTCGACGAACTCGCGCAGCCCGGCCGTCGCCTCGCTGTAGATCACCCCGCCGCCGGCCACGATCAAGGGTCGCCTGGCCGCCCGGATCAGGCCGGCGGCATGCGACAGCGCTTCGGGGGCCGGCGGCTGGCGGTAGATCGTCCACACGCGCGGCTCCAGGAACTCATCGGGCACCTCGAACGCCTCGGCCTGCACGTCCTCGGGCATCGCCAGCGTCACCGCGCCGGTCTCGGCCGGGTCGGTCAGCACGCGCATCGCCTCGAGCGCGGCGGGGATCAGCTGCTCGGGCCGCTCGAGGCGCTCATAGAAGCGCGACACCGGACGGAAGCAGTCGTTGACCGACACCGTGGCGTCGTGCGGCAACTCGAGCATCTGGAGCACGGGATGCGGCGTGCGGGTGGCGAACGTGTCGCCGGGCAGGAGCAGCACCGGGAGGCGGTTGATCGTGGCCAGCGCCGCGCCGGTCACCATGTTGGTCGCCCCCGGCCCGACCGAGGTCGTGCAGGCGAACGTGCCCAGGCGGTTGCGCTGCCGGGCATAGCCCGCCGCGACGTGGACCATCCCCTGCTCGTTGCGCGCCGGGTGGTAGGGCAGCGAATCCCGATACTGATGCAGCGCCTGCCCCAGCCCGGCGACGTTGCCGTGCCCGAAGATCCCGTAGCAGCCGGCGATGAGCCGCTCACGCCGGCCGTCGCGCTCGGTCTCCTGCGCGGCCAGGAAGCGGACCAGGGCCTGAGCGACCGTGAGGCGCGTCACGCCAGAGACCATGACGACTCCAGTTCGGACTTCAGCCGGCCCAACGTCTCATCCAGGTCGGGGAGCTTGACGTCCAGCTGCGCCGCGGTGACGGCGGCGTCCAGGCGCGTGTCGCGGGGGACGGGCTCGCCTCCGGTCGCGCTGGGCGGCGGCGGGCCGACGTCGAGCAGGTCGCCGTCGAGTTCGAACACCTCGATCGCGCGCCGGGCCAGCGCGACGCGGTCGGCGTGCTCGCCGCCGCAGCAGTGCAGGACGCCGGTCACCTCGCGCTCGAGCGCCCGCCAGACCAGCCGGGCGGCGTCGGTGGCCAGGGTCGGGGTCGCGATCTGGTTGAGGCCAGGCCCGTCCCACACCGTGAACGACTCGCCGGCGCGCAGTGCCTGCACGAGCGACGCGACCAGGTACCCGAAGCCGGCATCCTGCGCGCGCGGTGTGTTCGGCCGCGCGCGGTGCAGGCCCTGCACACCGGCGATCCGGGCGATCGTGCCGCGCGCGGCCGATTCGGTGACGATCAGCTCCGAGGACGCCTTGAGGAAGCCGTAAGTGTTGATCGGGTTCGGGGGCTCGGACTCGCGCGCGGGTCCCTGGGTTCCGTCGAATACCCAATCGGTCGAGATCAGGACCAGGTGCGCGTCGACGGCGTTGGCGGCCGCCACCACGTTGCGCGTGGCGCCGACGTACGCGTCCCAGGCGCGCCGGCGGTCGGTGCGAAGCCCGGCCGGGTCGTTCCAGATCGCGGCGTGGACGATCGCGTCCGGCCGCGTGGCGAGCACCGAGCGGCGCACGACCAACTCGGCCGTCAGGTCGACGTGCTCATGGCCGGGCGCCACCACCTCCGCGCCGTGCTCGTGCGCAAACACGTGGGCGACGTTCGAGCCCACGAAGCCGCTCGCCCCCGTCAGGTAGATCCTCATGCTGGTTGCACCTCCTCTACGCGCACCGGACGACCTTCTCGCAGTGACCGCCCCGCCGCAAGTCCGATGACCAACGGGGCGCGTGCGTCGGCGCTCGAAACCGGCGGCTGCAGCCCGCGCTTGACCGCCTCGACGAAGGCCTGCCACTCGCGTACGTAGCTCGGCAGGTAGCGCTCGAGGAAGAAGTACGGATTCGGCGGGCGCCGCTCGCCTGCGGCGGTCAGCACGCTCCCGGTATGCCCACGCGGGTTCTCGGACACCGCCATCCCGGACGAGCCGAACACCTCGACCCGCTGGTCGTAGCCGTAGGCGGCCCGGCGGGAGTTGTCGATCGCGGTCAGGCAACCGTCCTCGTGCACGAGCGTCACCAGCGCGGTGTCGATGTCCCCCGCTTCGGCGAACGAGGGCTCGATCCGCAGCGCGCCGCGCGCGAACACCTCCACCACCTCGCTGCCGGTCACGAACCTGGCCATGTCGAAGTCGTGGATCATCATGTCGAGGAACAGTCCCCCGGAGGACTTGACGTACTCAAGCGGCGGCGGATCGGGATCCCGGCTCGAGATCCGCACCAGGTGCGGATCGCCCACCGCGCCCGACAGGACCGCCTCACGAACCGAGGCGTGGGCCGGGTCGAACCGGCGGTTGAAGCCGATCTGGAACGGCACGCCGGCGGCGTCGATCGCACCGAGCGCCCGGTCGACCTCGGCCAGGTCGAGCGACACCGGCTTCTCGCAGAACACCGCCTTGCCCGCCTGCGCCGCGGCGATGAGCAGGTCGACGTGGGTATCGGAGCTCGAGCAGATCGCTACCGCGTCGAGATCGGCATCGAAGATCTCCTCGGCGCTCGTGGCCGCGGGGACCCCGAGCGCGGCCGCGACGCCCTGCGCGGCGGGCGCGTAGGGGTCGAACACCGCGGCGAGCGCCGCCCCCGGGACCTGGTGAGCGATCAGTTCGGCGTGCATCCGGCCAATCCGGCCGACGCCGATCACGCCGATCCGCAACGGCGCGACCGCGGTCGCGGTCACGCTCGCACCTGCACCCAGCCGCCGCTCTGCGCCGAGCGCAGCAGCGCGTCCTGGACCGCCGCCCACGCCAGCGCGTCCTCGAAGCTCGGCTCGAACGGCCTGCCCTCGGCCACCGCCGCGCAGAACTCGTAGTCCTCGATCGTCACCAGGTCCTCGAAGCCGATCGTGTTGCCGCTACCCGGGACGAAGATGCCGTGATGCCCGAAGCGCTCGCCCCCGAGCACTCGCGTGTAGCCCGACCCGCGATCGTCGGTGCCACGGTAGAGGCGCAGCTCGTTGAGCCGCTCGAAGTTCCATCCGACGGCGCCGCGGGTCCCGTAGGCGTCGAACGCGTGCTCGCTCTCGGGCCCGATCATCGTCCGGCTCACCTCGAACGTGCCGCGCGCGCCCGACGCGAACTCGCACAGCATCGCGGCGTAGTCCTCGTTGGTCACCGGTGTGCGCGGGTCCTCGGGTCGTCCCCGCCCGTAGTGGCTCGCGCCGTCGCCGGGTGCCGGCCGCTCGCGGATGTAGGTCTCGATGGTGCCGGTCAGTCTGGTGATCGGACCGAGCAGCATGTGGGCCAGGTCGACGGCATGGCTCATGAGGTCGCTCGTGACCCCGTAGCCGGCCTGGTCGAGCTGGAAGCGCCAGGAGTTCACGCCAAGCGGGTCGGCGCCGTACATCGAGAAGAACCGGCCGCGGTAGTTCGTGATCTCGCCGAGCTCGCCGCTTGCGATCAGCTCGCGCGCGTAGCGGACGAGCGGCGCCCACCGGTAGTTGTAGCCGACGCCGCTGATCACGCCGGCCTGACGGGCCGCCGCGGCCGCGCGCGTCACCTGCTCCGGGGTGCCCCCGACCGGCTTCTCACAGAACACGGCCTTGCCCGCCTGGGCGGCCGCCTCGATCAGCTGGAGGTGCACCATGTTCGGCGCGGCGATGTAGACGACCTCGACATCGGGATCGTCGATCACCGACTCCCACGCCGCCGAGGCCCGTTTGAAGCCGAACGAGCCGGTCGCCTGATCGAGCCGAGCCGGCAAGGCGTCGCTGCACGCAACTAGCTCGGTGTCGAACGGGCGGTTCTCGAACAGCGTCGGGATCCGCAGCAGCGACCTGGTGTGCGCCTGGCCGAGCCACCCGAACCCGATCACGCCCACGCCGATCTTGCGGCGCCGCGCGCCGCTCGGCACCGCGGCGCCCGTCTTCGGTTCCGCGGTCGCGCTCATGCCGGGGTGCCCTCCAGCAACTCGACCACCTCGTGCTCGTAGGGCATCGCCTGCGAGCACAACAGACGGGAGGCGACGATCCCGCCCGCCGCATTGGCGAACGTCACCGTGCGCTCGTGGGGCCACCCGTTCAGCAGGCCGTGAGCGAGCGCGCCGCCGAACGCGTCGCCCGCGCCCAGGCCACACAGCACCTGGATGGCCGGCGGCTCGATCAGCCGCTCGCCGTGGTCGCTGGCCAGCAGCACCCCGTCGCCGCCGAGCTTGACGATGGCCAGCTCGATTCCCTGCGCCCTGAGCCGGTCGGCCGCCTCACCGGGATCGTCGGTGCCCACCGCGACCGCGCATTCCTCGCGGTTGCCGACCGCGACCGTGGCGTGCGTGAGCGCCGCGCCGATCCGGGCCGAGGCCTCCTCGCGCGAGCCCCAGAAGGTGGGGCGGTAGTCGAGGTCGAGCACGGTGTGCGCGCGGCGGGAGCGGGCACGCAGCATCGCCTCGGCCGTCGAGCCGCTCGGCTCCTGGGAGAGCGCGCTGCCGGTGATCCACAGGATCGGCACGTCGCTCACGGTCGCGTCGTCGACCTCGCCCGGCCTGAGCTGGAAGTCGGGGACGGGCGGGTCGCGGCGAAACAGCAGCTGGGGGTCCTCCGGTGGGTCGAGCACCGCGAAGGCCAGCGGGGTGACGGTGCCCGGCTCGCTTGAAACGAAGCGGGTGTCGACGCCGAACTCGCGCAGCTCGCCGATCGCGACCTCACCGAACGGATCGGATCCGACCTTGGTGTACACCGCGGCGCGGTGCCCGAGGCGGGCGGCGGCGATCGCCACATTGGTGGGGCTGCCGCCGACCGCCTTGCTGAAGCTCCGCGCAGCGTGCCAGTCGGCGCCGACCTGATCGCAGTACAGGTCGATGCTGATCCGGCCGACCGTGAGCAGCTCGAGGTCGCTCGCCATCGCGCTCTACCCCGGCGTCTGAGCCTCGGCGGCCAGCTCCTTGGCGACCTCCTTGATCGACGGGTCGACCGCGCGCTGGAGCTCGTGGCTGAGCTCCTCGAGCTCGGCGCCGCCGGCCATCAGCGAGGTCAGCTCCGCGATCGAGGTCTCCGCCTTGGCATAGGAGCCGAGCATGCCACCCCGCTTGAGCAGCACGAACCGGTCGCCGACCGGGTAGGCGTGGTGCGGGTTGTGCGTGATGAAGATCACCGCCCGTCCCATCTCCCGCGCCTGGATGATGTACTTGAGCACGATCCCCGACTGCCGCACGCCGAGCGCCGAGGTCGGCTCGTCGAGGATCAGGACCTTGGCGCCGAAGTACACCGCGCGGGCGATCGCCATCGCCTGGCGCTCACCGCCCGACAGCGTTCCCACCGTCTGGTCCGGGTCGCGCACTTCGATGCCCATCTTGGCCATCTCGTCGCGCATGATCCGCTGGGCGCCCTTGATGTCCATTCGCTGTATGGGACCCCGGCCGCGGGTCGGCTCGTTGCCCAGGAAGAAGTTGCGCCACACCGACATCAGTGGGACGGTCGCGAGATCCTGGAACACCGTGGCGATTCCGCGCGCGCGCGCGTCGCGGGGGCCGGAGAAGGTGACCGGCTCTCCCTCGAACAGCACCTCGCCCTTGTCGGGCGTGTGCACGCCGGAGAGGATCTTGATCAGCGTCGATTTGCCGGCGCCGTTGTCTCCGAGCACGCACGTGACCTGCCCGGCGTATACAGACACGCTGATGTCCTCGAGCGCGTTGACGCTCCCGAAGTACTTCGACACCGAGCGCACCTCGAGCGCGGGTACCGCGCCGCTGCGCTTGGGTTCGACCTTGCGCGCGTTGGCCTCCACGTCGGCGGCCCCTGCGGTCGGCTCGTTCGTGTTCGCCGCTCCTTCGCTCATCGCCGCGCCCTCAGTGCCCGTCGGTAGATCACGGTGTTGACCACCACGGCCAGGAACAGGACCACGCCGAGAAACGCGAAGTCCCAGGAGCTGTCCCAGCCGGCGTAGATCACGCCCTCGAACGCCATCCCGATGATGCACGCGCCGAGCGCCGCGCCGATCGCCGAGCCGTAGCCCCCGGTCAGAAGGCACCCGCCGACGACCGCCGCGATGATGTAGAAGAACTCGTAGCCGACGCCCTGCTCGGACACCGCCGAGGACGCCTGCGTGAACGAGATGATCCCGACCAGCGCAGCCGCCAGCGCCGTCGCCACGAACAGCAGGACCTTTGTGCGGTTGACCGGTACGCCCGTGTTGCGCGCTGCGTTCTGCTCACCGCCGACGGCGAAGATCCAGTTTCCGAACTTGGTCCGGCTGAGCACCCACGTCGCGACGATCGTCACCGCGATGAACCACAGGATCGCCGTCGAGTAGCCGCTCGGGAGCGCCCCGCTCGAGAAGAACGAGCTTCCGAAGATCGACTTGGCGCTGTGCAGACCGGCGGGATGCGCGGTGGTGACCGTGATCTGCGTGCTCCCGCTGTTGAGCAGCAGCACGCCGCCGGTGCTCGCTCCGCGCAGGATGAAGAACGTGGCCAGCGTGACGATGAAGCTGGGCAGCTTGGTCCGGACGACGATGTAGCCGTTGATCAGCCCGATCGCGGCGGCGAACAAGAGGGTGATCGGGATCGCGAGCCAGGTGTCCACGTGCCACTTGCCGACCAGCAGCGCCATCACGATCGCGGTCACACCGGTCATCACCCCGGCCGACAGGTCGAACTCGCCGCCGATCATCAGCAGGCCGACCGGCACCGCGACGATCCCGAAGAACGCCGCCTGCTGCGTCCACGCCGCCACGCCGGTCTGCTTGAGCCACAGATGTTGGGAGCTCGAATCGAGGATCGCGAACATCACGAACACGAACACCGCGGCCAGCAGCGAGCCCAACTCCGGTCGCCTCAGCGTGCGGGTGATCCGGCTGATCGGAACCAGCCGTTCGTCTTGCGCCGCCGGGGCCGTGGGCGGCGTTGCTATCGGTGAGGTGGCGCTCATCGTCCTGGTGGTTGGGTGGATCGGTATGCCTGGGTTCGGGTTTTGCCACTGGGCGGGAGCGACTCCCGCCCAGTGACCCTGTGCGGCCTCAGTCCTGCCCTGCGGCGATCGCGGCCGAGACCTTTCCGATGTTCGACTTGGTCACGACCAGAGGCCCGCTGGCGACGGTGGTGCCGCCGCCCACGCTCTGGCCGTTCTTGCGCTTGTACAGGTCGAGGAACACGAGCGGCAGGTAACCCTGGAGGTACTGCTGCTGATCGATCGCGAACGACAACGACCCGTTCTGGATGTCCTGCTGGACCCCCGTGTTCAGATCGAACGTGGCGATCTTCGGGTTGTTCGCCGGCTTACTGGTGACCAGAGCCGTGCCGATCGCGTTGTTCAGCGCCATCACCGCGTTGATCCCGGTGTGCGTCTGCAGGTACGACGTGACCTGGCCGATCGCCTGCTGCGGGTTCGATGCGGCGTTGGGCGTCGAGAGTGTCAGCTCGGTGCAGCCCGTTCCGCTCGACGGAGCGTTTCCGGTCTTGCACTTCTGGCCCACGCCCAGCGCCTGCGCGATTCCGTCGCAGCGGTCGAGCAGGTTCTGTCCGGACTGGTGGATGATGCACAGCACGTTGGTCGCACCGAGCTTCTTGAACGCGAGGCCTGAGGCCTGACCCGCCAGCTGCTCGGGCTGACCCACGCACGTGAGCGCACCGCTGGCCGCGATGTCCTGGTCGTCGCAACCCGCGTTCAGCAGGACGACCGGGATGCCGGCCGCCGACGCCTTCGCCAGCGTCGGGTTCATCAGCGAGGGATCGTGATCGGACACCGCCATCCCGTCGACGTGCGCGTTGATCGCGTTCTGGATCTGGGCGTTCTCGGCGTTGTCGTCGGGCTCCGCCTGTCCCTGCTGCTGGGAGCCGTACGTCTCGGTGAGCGTGCACCCGAGGTCGGAAGCCGCGTCCTTAGCGCCCTTGTACACGACGCTCCAGAAGCTTCCGTTGTCACCGTGGGTGATCAGCGCGAACTTGTAGTTGCACACCTTGTTGCCGGTACCGGCCGCGATGTTCACCGCGCTGGTCGTCGATCCGCTGCTCGAGCTATTGCTCGAGCTGCCACCGCACGCCGCCACCAGCAGTGCCGCAGCACCCACGGCGGCGACGATGCCGATACTGCGGGGCAGTCGTCTCATCGATTGATCTCCTCCGTCGTCCGAGCCGAGTGATGAAGGAAGGCGATGCTCTCGCGAGCGTCGCGCATCGGTCCGCCGGCCACCGTCGGCTCATCCCCGGTGATGGCGGTGTCCTGCTCGAGCACGAGCCAC
The DNA here is from genome assembly GCA_963832315.1 of uncultured Solirubrobacterales bacterium. Taxonomy (GTDB): domain Bacteria; phylum Actinomycetota; class Thermoleophilia; order Solirubrobacterales; family Solirubrobacteraceae; genus Palsa-465. The sequence goes on from CAWHTT010000001.1 coordinate 131,321, forward strand.
CCGTCGTAGCCGTGGCCCTGCAGGGCGTCCAAGACCTCGGCGATCCGGGCATCGCCTCTGCCCAGCGCCGTGAACAGACCGTCTTTCGTCGCGCCGAGCAGCGAGCGACGTCCGGCGCGGACGTCGGCCGCGAGCGCGCCGTCGACGTCCTTGAGATGCGCGTGCCTCACGCGGTCCCCGTGCTCGCGCGCGAACTGCACGGGATCGGTCCCGCCGATCAGCAGGTGCCCGGTGTCCAGGCACCACCCGACCTCGACCACCTCAAGGGCGCGCTCCACCTGCGCGGCGGTCTCGATCAGCGTGCCGGCGTGCGGATGCAGCACGACGCCCATCCCGTACTCGTCCGACGCGAGCGCCTCGATCGTGTTCAGATGCTCGGCCACGCGCGCCCACGCGTCGCCGTCGAGTTCCTCCGGCGCGCTCCAGTTGGCGTCCTGGACGGCCGCGAGCACGAGCATCCGGCCGCCCGACTCGCTCATCAGGCGAGCCGCCCGGCGGGTCTCCTCGATCGCCTGATCGAGCCCGGGCTCGTGCAGCACGAGCGGAACGAACCCGCCGACCAAAGTCAGACCGTGGTCATCCAGCATTCCGGCCAGCGCCGCCGGCTCGTCGGGCAAGAAGCCTGGAGGACCAAGCTCCGTGCCGCGCAGGCCAAGCTCCGCCATCTCGCCGAGCACGGCCTCGGGCGAGGGCATCACGCCCCAGCCGGGAACCTCGCAGGCCCCCCACGAGATCGGCGCGCCGGCCAACCGCTCGGCGATCGGAACGGCGGCACTGCGCGCCCGTGCGTGCGTTGCCTGCATCCTCGGTTGGGTCCTCTCCTCGGGGGCTTAGATCGCTCTAACTCCGGTTTGCGGTTAGAGCGCTCTAACGTCGGGACCGGGCGACTATATCCCGTGTCTTCTGGCGAAGTCAAGGGGGCGCTCTTGGCCGATCCCCGGCCTCCAGGCCTCGTCGATCCCCAGCCTCCGGGAGGGTTAGAGCGCTCTAACCCAATTGCAATATTGTCGCGCTCTAAGTAACGTCCGCCCACGATGCCCGTCTCGTCCCGCCGTACGCGCGCCACCGGTGCGCTCGCCCGCCGCGCCCCCACGATGGAGGACGTCGCGCGGGCGGCCGGTGTCTCACGCGCGCTCGTATCGCTGGTCATGCGCGAGCGCCCCAACGTCAGCGAGGAGCGCCGCCGGCGCGTGCTCGACGCCGCCGCGAGGCTCGGCTATCGCCCGAACGCGATGGCGCGCAGCCTGGCCAGCCGCCGGACCAAGACCGTCGGGGTGATCCTCGACGACCTGCGCAACCCGTTCTTCGCCGAGATCGCCGGCGGTGTGGAGGAGCTCGCCTCGGAGCTCGGCTACCAGTTGCTGCTCGCCGCCGGAGGCCGGCAGGCGCGCCGCGAGCGGGCCGCGCTGTCCGCGCTGCTCGAGCACCGGGTCAGCGGGATCATCCTGGTCAGCCCGCGCATGTCGGCCGGCGACATCACCGCCGCGGCCTCCGAGGCGCCGCTCGTCATGGTGGGTCGCGCCGTGCGCGGCATCGACGCCGACACCGTGCTGATCAACGAGGCGCACGGCACCGGTCTCGTGCTCGATCACCTGATCGGCCTCGGCCACGAGGCGATCGCGCACGTCGACGGCGGCACGGGCGCGGGCGGTCCGCAGCGGCGCTCGGCCTACCTGCGGGGCATGCGGGCGCATCGGTTGGGGCGCCACGCGCTGGTCATCCGGGGCGACTTCACCGAGGAGGCGGGCGTGGCCGCCGCCGGCGAGTTGCTGCGCCGGCCCGAGCTTCCCACCGCGATCTTCGCCGCCAACGACATGGTCGCGGCCGGCCTGCTGGGCGGCCTGGACCGCGCCGGTGTCGAGGTGCCGCGCGACGTCTCGATCGTCGGCTACGACAACATCTCGATCGCCCACCTCGCCCACGTGTCGCTGACCACGGTCGACCAGCCCCGCACCGACATGGGCCGCCTCGCCCTCGAGCTGCTGCTCGACCGGATCGACAACCGCCGTGCGAACGAGGTGCGGCTGATCGAGCCCACGCTGGTGATCCGCTCGACGACCGCGCCGCCCCGCTCGGTGGCCGCGCCGGCGGTGGCCGCGCTGGCGTAGTTATCGGGTGTGGCCGACATCACCTGATCGGCTAATCGAGACGCAACGGACGCTTGCCGCCGCCACTCCCGAGCCGTGGCGCCGGCCCGCCGGCGAGCTCGCCATCGGCGCGTGCACGGTTGCCTTCCAACGTGGCCTGGCCGGACGTGGCGCGCGCGGAGATCTCGTCTGGGCCGCCGCGGCGACGCTGCTCCGACGCATCGTAGTAGCTGAGACGACCGTGACCGGCGAGACCGCGGGCCCATACATCGCGGGTCTCCTCGCGCTGCGCGAGGGCCCCGTCCTCGAGGCCGCGGTGCGCGCGCTCGCGGTTATGCCCGACGTGTTGCTGGTCGACGCCACCGGACGCGACCACCCGCGGCGCGCCGGACTGGCCCTGCATTTAGGCGCAATCTTGGAGCTGCCGACGGTCGGCGTGACCCATCGCCCGTTGCTCGCGCACGGCGCATGGCCGGATGACGAGCAGGGTGCGCACGCGCCGCTGATCATTGACGGGAGCATCGTCGGCGCCTGGCTGCGCACCCGGCGCGGGGTGCGGCCGGTGGCGGTCCATCCCGGCTGGCGAACTACACTCGACGAAGCGCTCGACGTGGTGTCGAGCGCCGCGCTCGGTCCTCGCACGCCCGAGGCGTTGCGATACGCGCGTCGCCTTGCGCGCATTGCGCGCTCAAATGGGTAGCTTGTCGAACGTTCGCCTGCGCGCGACCGCGCGTCGAGGTCAATCCCCCACAAGGAGTAAGCAATGCCCCAGGCCAGAAGCGGCGGTTCGAGCTCGGGTAGCTCGTCGGGCCGCAGCAAATCAACGCGCGCGAGCGCCAGCGGATCGAGCGGTACGCGTCGCACCAGCAGCGGCAGTAGCCGGAGCAGCGGGAGTAGTCGAAGCAGCGGGAGCAGCGGGAGCAGCCGCAGCAGCGGAAGCAGCCGGAGTGCCAGCAGTCGGAGTGCCAGCAGCCGGAGCAGCGGCAGCGGCGCCACCGCGAGTCGCGCGCGGTCCACGCGTTCCTCCGGCACCCGCTCGGCGCGCTCGACGGCATCACGCGCAGCGCAGTCTGCGAGCGCGGGCGCGAGTCAGGCCGCCGGCGCCGCCGACGCGCGCGTCGAGGCGGTCGCGCAGCGCGTCCGCAAGCTCAACGAGCGCATCATCGAGGAGAGCAAGACGGCGGGCGAGGCGACACTGAGTGCATATGAGAAGGCGCTCAAGGCGATCGCCTCATCGCTCGAGCGAGGGCCGGGCAAGAGCGACGTCGAGTGGGTCTCCTCGCTGGCCACGACGCAGGCGAAGTGGATCCGCGACGTGACCGCCGCGTGGACGTCGGCCGCGCGCGGGATGCTCAAGTAGCTCGCGCGCGTCTCAGCAGCGCGACGGGCGCGGCGACGAGCACGGCAGCCGCCGCCGCGAACAGGGCACCGGTAGGGTCGGCCGCGCGTGCCGCAACGCCGACCGCCGGTCCGCCCAAGCCGACGCCCGCGTCGAAGTAGGCGAAGAACGCGCCGGCGGTGCGGCCATGCCGGCTGGGCGGCACCGAGGCGAGCGCGAGCAGGCCAAGGCTCGGGACGGCGAGCCCCTGCCCGAGCGCCATTACGACGAGCGCCACGAGCGCGAGCGGCGCGCTGCCCGCCGCGCCCAGGCCCGCCGCGGTTGTCGAATGTGCGGTTGGTACGGTCGGGGGCGACGCTACTCGGCGGTGACGTCCAGCACCGCGCCACCGGGGATCGCGGCGATCAGCGCCTCGGTGTCGGCCTCGAACACCGCGTGCGGCGTGCCCGCCGCGCACCACACGGTGGCGAACCGGCGCAGCGACTCGTCGATCAGCGTGTCGAGCGGACGGTCGTGGGCGAGTGGCGGGATCCCGCCGATGGCGAATCCCGTGCCGGCGCGAGCCTCCTCAGCGGTGGCCGCCCGTAGCCCGAGCCGGTCCGACGCCACGCGGCGATCGCCGGCGCACAGCACGATCACCGGCTCCTCGCCGCGCATGAACACGAGCGACTTGACGATCTGCCCCACCTCGCAGCCGACGGCCGCGGCGGCTTCCACCGCCGTGCGCGTGGACTTCGGCAGCACCTGGACGTCGACGTCGAGTCCGCGCTCGTGCAGCCGCTCCTGGAACCTGGCCGCGGTGGGATGCAACTACGACCCGCGAAGCTCGCCCGGATCGAGATCCGGAGGCATCGACAGCTCCTGCGGCGAGACCGGCTGCTCGTCGCTCCAGTCCCCGAACGCCTCGCCGTCGCGGCCTCGATGCTCCTCGGCGCCACCGAGGGCCAACAGCACCACCCGGCCCGGCCCGCGGTTGACCAACTGTCGGCGCACGTTCGGCGCCACCCGGATCAGCTCGCCGTGCCCAAGCTCGGACTCCTCGCCTTCGAGCAGCAAAGTGAGCCGTCCCTCGAGCACCACGTACACCTCCTCCTGGCGCTGGTGGCGGTGGATCCGTCCGCGCTGCCCGGGCTGCAACACGATCTGGTTCAGCCCGAAGGAGCTCACCCCGAGTTGACGGCGCAGCGGCAGGAACCGCTCGCCGGTCTCGGGATCCAGACGGGTGGTGCTCGTGCCCTCCTCCATGCCGGGATCTTCGCAGCCGGCGCCGCCCAGCGTCCCGAGCCCGCCGGCGGCCGTGAGACGCAGCCGCGGCTAGAGCCGGATGATCGGGCTGCGCTTGAGCGGTCGGCCGACGCGGTCGAGCGCGGTGACCGACCCGTAGCGAACGACGGATTGCAGAGGGATGACGGTCTCGAACCCTCGGCGCGTCGCGACCCCGACCGGGCGCAACTGGTCGTGCTCGGCGCCGGCTTCCACCCGCCAGCCACTGACCTCGGTGGCGCCGTTCCAACTTGCGTACACGACCGTGTTGCCGGTTCTCGCCTCTCGCCTGGCGGCCACGGCGGGTCGGTGGTGCGGGTTGCCGCTCCACGGGAGCAGCGACCCCTTAAAGGAGTACATGCCTCCGGGAAGCGCGAAATCGGACAGCACTCCACCCTCCGCGGTGAACTCGATCGTGTGCGACGAGACGCCCCAACCGACGAGCACCCGGCCGGAGGGAAGGGTCTGGACCGAGCCCATCGCGCCGGCGCGCAGCCGCTGCGGGCTCAGGTACTGCCGGCGGAGCGTGACCTTCCGGCGTGACTCGTCGACGTCGAGTGCGAGGCCACGCGACTGGCTCTCGGTTCGGACCGGACCGTCCGTGCCGTTGTCGAACACCGTCAGCACCCCTTCCGAGACCCGCCGGGCGTCGTGCTGCCAGGAGAACTGCGTGCCCGGTCCCATCTGAAACTGGCTGCGCTTGCCGCCCAGCGTCCAGATCACCTCGCCGCTACGCCGCGCGATCTTGTAGAGCGCCCAGGTGTGGCGGGCTGACACGAGCAGGTTCCCGTCGGGCAGCGGTTCGATCGAGTTGACGTGCAGATAGTCGTAGGGCTCGCCCATCGATTGGTGGGACGCGCTCACCGGTACGTGCTGCAGGCTTCGCCACTCGAACAGCAGCCGCCCGCTGGCGATGTCGACCTCCTGGATGATCGACTCGCGGACCTGGCTGTTACGCGGTCCGCCGATCGAGGAGAGGTCCATCGGTACATCCTCGGGATAGCACGTGAACAGCGCCGTTCCCTCGGGTGTCACGGTCAGAGCGTGCAGGTCGATCGATCGGCCGCCGGCGGCCCGGACACGTGCGACCTCGCGATAGTTGCTGTCGAGCAGCACCGCCTCGCCCTGCCCGTAACCGGTCTGCAGGATCTTCCCCTCCCACCAGACGAGCACCGGCTCACCCCGGTACTGCGCGGCGGTGAAGTTCGTCACCTGCAACCCTGGCGCCAGCGGCCGGAACCAGACCGGGGTGCCGTCGCGCCCGACGATCAGCGGCCCGTATTGCCGGTGGCCCTTCAGCGACACCGGCCCGGGCCCCAGGAACAGCAGGCCAGGATCATCGGCGGCCAGCCCCTGCGCGCCTGCCCGCACCCTGGTGGTCACCGGCGGCGGGTGCAGGTCCGGGCGGGAGTGAAACGCGCGCACGCGACCCTCGCTCGTGAGCTCCAGGAGATCGGCCAACGGCTCGGGCCGACCCAGAACCCGGACCACTCCACCGCCGGCGATCGCAAACGCCGCCACACCCCCGGCTCCCAGCAGCAACTGACGTCGCGTCAGTCCGGCCCGGGTTGCCTGATTAGACAAGGGCACAGGGAGGCGCCGGCGCGATCACAACGCCAACCATTCCTACCGGGACCGGCATAAACCCAGCGTCAACCGGCCGGCTCTTACCGGCCGCTGACGTCGTCCGGTCTGCCATGCTGTCGGACACGTGGCTGGCGTCGCTACCGCACCGACCAGCGCGCGCCGGTCGCGAAGCCCCCAGTCGCGCGCTGTCCGGGGGCTCGCCGGCGCGACCATCGGCGTGGTGTCGTTGGGTGTGCTGTTCTGGGTGGCACCGCTCGGGCACGTTATCGACTCAATCGGCGAGATGAAGGCTCGCTGGCTGCTCGCCGCGGTGGGGTTGGAGTGCGGTTCCTGCGTTGGTTACGTCGTGATCTTCCGGCGCTTCTTCCCGGAGGCTCCGCTTGCAGTCACCCGTCGGGTCGCTTGGATCTCGATGGGTGCGGGGGCGGTCCTTCCGGGCGGCAACTTCTCCTCGGCGGCGAGCACCGGGTGGCTCCTGCGCCACCAGGGCCTTGACAAACGGCGCCTGCTCGAACGTTGCGGTGCCTTCTTGTTGTTCTTGACGCTGTTCGGGTTCTTCGTCAACGGCATCGCCGGGGCGCTTCTCCTGGGCGGCGTCGGCGACGGCCCGCACGATCTGGCGCATGCCGGGATTCCGATCCTGGTCTCGATGTCCGTGATCGGCTTGGCGACCACCGCGATGCTGATCTGCGGCCGTGACGGGGTCCGGGCGCCGGGGATCGTGCGCAGTTTCGGCGCGTCGTTGCGGCATGCCTGGCGTTTGCTGCTGCACCCTCACTGGCGGATGCTCGGCGCCGGCGCGTTCCTTTGGTTGGACATGGCCGCCTTGTGGGCGGCGTGCCGCGCGACCGGCCATCCACTCCCCGTCCTGGCCCTCGCCGTCGCCTACTTCATCGGCTATCTCACGACGATGATCCCGGTGCCGGCCGGTCTCGGCGTGCTCGATTCCGGCCTCGTCGGCGCCCTCGTGCTCTACGGCTTCCCGCCGGCCGCGTCCGTCGCCGCGGTGCTGGTCTACCACGCGATTTCGATCTGGATTCCGGGGCTCGGCGGCCTGGCGGCCTGGCTGCCGACCCGCAGCCGCCGGTTCGCCGCGGGTCGCCCGGACGCGCCGGCGCAGCCGTCCGCGGCAGCGCTCGCCGCGAATCGCTGAGCGGGCTAGCAGGGGCGGATCACCCCGATTGGATGACGACCCGCCGGGCCGGCGGTGCAAGGGTTGCGGCGTGGTTGTGCCCGGCCTGAATCCGATTGAGGCTCGAACGTGGCGCGGTCCGAGCAAGTTCTGACCAAACAGCGCCGCGAGCGACTCGAGGAGTTCATCGCGCCGTTCCGGGTGAAGCCCGGCTCGCGCGTCACCCTGGCCAAGCACTTCGACCCCTCGTTCAAGGCGGGTGTGAAGAAGAAGAAGGAGGGGGTCGCGCTGCTCGAGGAGGGCGTGCGAGCTGCTGTCCGAATACCAGGCGCGGCTCGCCGCCCAGGACACCTGGGGCGTGCTCGTCGTGCTCCAGGCGCTCGATGCGGCGGGCAAGGACGGGACGATCCGGCACGTGATGAGCGGCGTGAATCCTCAGGGAGTCTCGGTACACAGCTTCAAGGTCCCCAGCGCCGAGGAACTCGATCACGACTTCCTCTGGCGCTATGCCCGGCGTCTGCCCGAGCGTGGCGAGATCGGGATCTTCAACCGGTCCTATTACGAGGAGGTGCTCGTCGTCCGGGTGCATCCGGAGAACCTGGATCGCCAGAAGCTGCCGACAGCGTCGAAGCAGAGGGGCGTGTGGAAACGGCGTTACCGGGTGATCAACGACTGGGAGCGCTACCTGACCGATAACGGGATCCGGGTCGTGAAGCTGTTCCTCAACTTGTCTCGGGAGGAACAGCGGACCCGGTTCCTGCGCCGGATCGACCTGCCCGACCACAACTGGAAGTTCTCCTCCGCCGACGTCAAGGAGCGCGAGCACTGGGACGACTACCAGCGGGCGTTCTCCGACATGCTCTCGAACACGAGCACGGAGTGGGCGCCGTGGTACGTGATCCCGGCCGATCGCAAGTGGTTCTCACGGATCGGCGCGGGTGCGGTGCTCGTGCAGGCGCTGATGCAGATCGACCCTCGCTTCCCGAAGGTCACCGCAGAGCAGCATGAGGCGCTGCTCGAGGTCAAACAGGCGTTGGAGGCACAGGCGCCGGAGGGCGCCGCGCCCGACCCGTTCGCCCAGAGCCAGAACGACGGCAAGACCAGCCAAGACAGCGATGTCGCCCCGGAGGCGGCGCAGGCCGCGATCGAGGCAGCGGAGGAGTCGGCGCCCGAGACGCCGTCATGACCTTGGCGACGAGCGCTCCAGTGGTCAACCGCCAGCCGGGCGGAACGACCGACTGGTACGGCGTCGCGCCCGCCGAGGTCGCCTCGCGGCTGGGCGTCGACCCCACGGCGGGGCTGACCAGTGAGCAGGCCGCCGAGTTGCTCGCGCAGCACGGGCCAAACGCGCTGCCGGCCGAGCAGCAGGAACCGGGCTGGCGCCGCTTCGTCGGGCAGTACCGCAGCTACATGCAGATGATCCTGGTCGGCGCCGCGATCGTGTCGCTGGCGATCAAGGAGTGGAGCACCGGGGTGCTCCTGATCCTGATAACGGTCGTCAACGCGGGCGTGGGGCTGCGCCAGGAGGGCAAGGCCGAGAGCGCGATGAACGCGCTCAAGGCGATGGTCAAGTCGACCGCGCGCGTCCGGCGCGACGGCACCGAGGCCGAGATCGCCGCGGAGGAGATCGTGGTCGGTGACGTGGTGCTGCTCGCCGCCGGCGACGAGGTCCCGGCCGACGGCCGGATCATCGCGGCGAGTTCGTTGCAGATCGACGAGTCGGCCTTGACCGGCGAGAGCGTCCCGGCCGACAAAGGGGTCGAGGCGCCCGAGGGCACCGAACTGTCGCCGGGAGAACAGTCCGACATGGCGTTCATGCACACGCCGGTGACGCACGGCAGCGGCGTGATGATCGTCACCGCGACGGGCAGTGACACGGAAGTCGGGAAGATCGCGGGGATGCTCGCCCGGACGGTGCGCGAGCAGACGCCGCTGACCAAGCAGCTGAACACCCTCACCTTGTGGATCGCGGGGGCGGCCGGGGTCACGATGGTGGTCATGTTCGTGCTCGGCGCCCAGCGCGGATTGTCCTCGACGATCGTGTTCACGAGCGCGGTCTCGCTCGCGATCGCGGCGATTCCGGAGGCGATGCCGACCGTGCTTCAGGTGGTGATGTCGCTCGGCGCGGCCGAGTTGGCGCGGCATGGCGCAGTGCTCACCGATCTGGCCTCGGTCGAGACGCTCGGTTCGACATCGGCGATCAACTCCGACAAGACCGGGACGCTCACGATGAATCAGATGACCGCGGTCGAGGTGATCAGCCCGAGCGACCGGTTCACGATCTCGGGCTCCGGTTATGAGCTCGAGGGGAAGGTCCAGCACGTGGCGGGCTCCTCGGACACGATCGACGCCGCGATCCTGCCGTATGTGATCGCCAGCGACGCGCGGCTCGTCGACGGCAAGGTGGTGGGCGACCCGACCGAGGGTGCGCTGCTGGTGCTCGCGCACAAGGCCGGGCTGGACACGGACGGCACCCGGAGCCGCTACCCGCGTGTGGCCACGCTGCCGTTCGACCCGACCTACAAGCTGATGGCGGCGTTCACCACGGGTGAGGACGCGGCGGGCAACGAGGTCGTGCGCTGCTTCGTGAAGGGCGCCGCGCCGGCGGTGATGAGCCACGCGTCAACCGCCCTGTCCGATGATCGGAGCGTCCCCTGGGATGCCGAGCTGAGCGCCCAGGCGCAGGCCGACGTGGAGCGGATGGAGGGGGACGGGCTGCGGGTGATGGCGGCCGGGTTCCGCGACCTCGATGCCGCGTCCTTCGACCCGGACGGCGACCTGCTCGGATACGTCGAAGGCATCGAGATCACGAGCCTGGTCGCCATGGTCGACCCGCCCCGAGCCGAATCCAAACAGGCCGTACGCGATGCCCAGAGCGCGAACATCCGGGTGCGGATGGTCACCGGGGACGACGTGATCACCGGAGCGGCGATCGCCAAGCAACTCGGGATCGAGGGCGAGGCGATCCTCGGCGCCGACTTCGCCGCGCTCGACGAGTCCGAGCGGCTCGAGCGGATCGACGCGATCGGCGTGGTCGGCCGCGTAGCCCCCGAGCACAAGGTGCTGCTCGTGGACACCCTAAAGAAGCAGGAGCAAGTCGTCGCGATGACCGGGGACGGAGTAAACGACGCGCCGTCGATCAAGGCCGCGCACATCGGGATCGCGATGGGCAGCGGGACCGAGGTCGCCAAGAACGCCGGCCGGATGATCCTCACCGACGACAACTTCGCCACGATCGTGCGCGCGGTCGGCGAAGGACGCAAGCTCTACGACAACCTCAGCAAGTACGTCCGCTTCGTGATGATCTCGCTGGTGGCGTTCGTCCTGACGTTCCTCGGGGCGACGGTGCTCAACATCGCCGACGGACAGCCGTTCTCTCCCGCCCAGGTTCTCTACATCCACTTCCTGGTCAGCGCGCCGTTCGGCATCGCGCTCGGCCTCGATCAGGCGACGCCCGGGCTGATGAAGCTTCGCCCACGACCTAGCACCGAGTCGATCATGACCACCGGCGTCAAGCTCACCTCGGGCCTGGCGGGCCTGTACATGGCGACCGTGATGGACCTGCTGATCTACTTCGGCAAGCAGCACTACCACAGCGCGATCATCGGGTCCTCGATCGGGCTCTCGGCGTTCGCGCTGATGCTGATCATCGCCGCGTATGAGAGCCGCAGCGTCATCCGTACGGCGCTGACCGGCGAGACGTTCGACAACCCGCAGATGAACTGGACCGCGCTCGCCGAGCTCGCCCTCGCGGTGATGGTCACCCAGATGGACCTGTTCAACCGGCTGCTGGGGACCTCGCCGTTGACCGCACCGCAGTTCGGCCTCGCGGTCGGGGCCGCCGTCCTCCTGCTCATCCTGTGGGAGGCCGGCAAGCTGATCGCGCGGCGGCGCGAGGCGTAGGGCCGCCGGGCGGCGTCAGCTGCGCACGGGCACCGGCGCGGTCGACTCGCGCACGACGAGCTTGGTCTCGAGCTCGACGTGCAGCGCCTCGATCCGCTGGTTCTGCAGCAGGCGCACGAGCAGGTTCACCGCCATGCGCCCCATCTCGGCCAGCGGCTGGCGGACGGTGGTCAGCGGCGGCGTGACGATCGACGCCTCGAACGTGTCGTCGAACCCGACGATCGACAGGTCCTCGGGAACCCGGATGCCCCAGGCGCGGGCGGCGCGCAGGGCGCCGATGGCCAGCATGTCGTTGAACGCGAAGATCGCGGTGGGCGGCTCGTCCATCTCGAACAGGATTCCGGCCGCCCGTCCGCCGCCCTTCGCCTGGAAGTCCGATTCGATCTCGAGCTGGGGATCGGGCATGACGCCCGCGGCGGCCAGCGCGCCCCGATAGCCGCGCAGCCGCTCCTCGGTGGCGATCCACCCGCGCGGTCCGGTGATCGCCGCGATCCGGCGGTGGCCCAGCGAGAGCAGATGCTCGACCGCCTCGCTGGCGCCCGTGGAATGGGCGGCGGACACCGTCGGCACCCGCGAGTCCACGCGCTTGTGGGGATCGACGATCACGAACCGGTAGCCGTGGTCGAGCAGGGCGGCCAATTCGTCGCTCGACTCCTCGGGCAGGATCAGCAGTGCGCCGTCGGTCGTGCCGTGCATGAGCCGCTCGAGCAGCGACACCTCGCGCTCGTGCTCGTGGTGGGTGGGGCACAGGACCATGCGCATGTCCTGCTCGTAGAGCGCCTCGCCGGCGCCGTCGAGGATCACCGCGAAGTAGGAGTGGTGGACGACCGGCGTGGTCACCCCGACCAGCCCGGTGCGCCCGGCCGACAGGCCGCGCGCGGTGCGATTCGTGCTGTAGCCGTGTTCGCGGACGACCCGCAGGACGGCCGTGCGGGCGCGCTCGGACACGTCGGAGCGCCCGTTGATCACCCGCGAGACGGTCGCGGTCGAGACGCCGGCGAGGTCGGCGACCTGGCGGATCGTCACTCGACTGCTGCGGCCGTTTTCGGGGCGCGTGGTCGAACTCATGCGGCGGATTGAAGCACAGTTTCGTAAACGTTACAAGCCGTGTTACGGAAAATTGCGGCGTCAGTTCAGGCGATCTAAGCCCATACGGTCGACTTTCCGTACGATTTCGGCGAAAATCGGGCTTGACATTACCGAAACAGTTCCGGTAGCGTTTTCACGTGATCGCTGTAATGGAGAGGAGAAAGTAAGCGATGTTGTTCATCACCCGGCGGTTGGCGTTCTACGTCGTCGCAGCCTGGGTGGCGATCACGGTCAACTTCGCGATCCCGCGCGTGATGCCGGGCAACGCCGTGAACGCGATGCTGGCCAAGTTCCCCCAGCTCGACCCATCGTCGCTGAAGGCGCTGCAGGCCGAGTTCGGGACCCACACGCACGGGAGCCTGATCAGCCAGTACTTCTCCTACCTGGGCAACCTGGCGCGTGGGAACCTCGGTCTCTCGATCAACCTGTACCCGGCCAAGGTCACCACGGTCATCGCCCAGACGCTGCCGTGGACGGTGATCCTGGTCGGAACGGCGACGATCATCAGCTTCCTGCTCGGCACGCTGCTGGGAATCGTCACCGCATGGCGGCGCGGCGGCTGGCTCGATCGGCTGCTGCCGGCCTTCACCTTCCTGCAGGCGACGCCCTACTTCTTCCTGGCCCTGATCGTGATCGAGTTGTTCGCGGTGACCTGGAGCCTGTTCCCGTTCGGCCAGGGCTACAGCCTGGGAACCGCGCCGGGCTGGAACTGGACGTTCATCTCGAGCGCCGCCTACCACTCGTTCCTGCCCGCGCTCACGATCGTGCTCACCTCGATGGCCGGGTGGATGCTGCAGATGCGCAACGTGATGATCACGACCATCGCAGAGGACTACGTGCTGGTGGCGCAGGCCAAGGGGCTTTCGCCGCGACGGGTCATGTTCACCTACGCGGCCCGCAACGCGATCCTCCCCAACCTGGCCGGCTTCGCCCTCTCGCTCGGCTTCGTCGTCGCCGGCGCGCTCGTCATGGAGATCGTCTTCTCCTATCCGGGCATCGGCCTGACGCTCTACAACGCGGTCACGTCCGACGACTTCCCGCTGTTGCAGGGGATCTTCCTGGTGATCTCGCTGACCGTGCTGGCCGCCTGCATGATCGCCGACATCGCGTACTTCCTGGCCGACCCGCGCACGCGGACGCGCAGCGCCGACTGATGTCCGCCCTCGCCACCCCCGCCGACCCCGCTGCAGACGCGAAGCTTCCGGCCGCGGTCATCAAGGGCCGGCGCGACGCGCTGCGCCGCATCCCGCCCAAGGCCAAGGTGGGAGCGGCGATCCTCGGCGTGTTCATCCTGATCGCGATCATCGGCCCGTGGATCGCGCCGTACGATCCGTCGGCGACGATTCCCAGCCAGGCGCTGCCCACCGGGCCGAGCGCCTCGCACCTGCTGGGCACCACGGCGACCGGCCAGGACGTGCTCTCGCAACTGCTCGTGGGGACGCGCTCGACGGTCGTCCTCGGCCTGCTCACCGGGCTGATCGCCACCGCGCTGTCGGTGCTGGTCGGAACGTCGGCCGGCTTCCTCGGAGGGCTGCCCGACGAGGGCCTCTCCCTGGTCGCCAACGTGTTCCTCGTCCTGCCGGCGCTGCCACTCCTCGTGGTGATCCTCGGCTACCTGCCGCACACCGGTGAGCTGCCCACCGCGATCGTGCTGAGCGCGCTCGGCTGGCCATGGGGGGCCCGGGTGATCCGGGCGCAGACGCTGTCGCTGCGCGGACGCGACTTCGTGGCCGCCGCGCGCGAGTCCGGCGAGAGCACCCGCCGGATCATCTTCTTCGAGATCCTGCCCAACGAGATCGGCCTGATCGCGGCCAGCTTCGTCGGCACCGTGCTGTACGCGATCCTGACCTCGGTCGCGCTGGCCTTCCTGGGCGTCTCGGATCTGTCCAGCTGGAGCTACGGGACGATGCTCTACTGGGCGCAGAACGGCAACGCGGTCCAGCTGCACGCCTGGTGGTGGTACGGGCCGCCGGGCGTGCTCACGGCGCTGCTCGGCATGAGCCTGGTCCTGCTGAACTTCGGGCTCGACGAGCTCGGTAACCCGCGCCTGCGGGCGGCAGGCAAGGTCCGGCTCGGCCGGCGCACGTGGCGGCCGTCCGACCCCACCCCGGTCTTCCGGGAGTCCGAGTGACTGCGGTGAGCGAGCCCGGTACGGAGCGCTCCCGCGAGGCGGCGCCGACGCGCGAGCCCGTGCTCGAGATCCGCGACCTGTCGATCGCCTACCGCTCGAGCGGCGCCGACGTCCGGGCGGTGCGCGGCGTCGACCTCACGCTGCACCGCGGCGAGGTGGTGGGACTGGCCGGCGAGAGCGGCTGTGGCAAGTCGACGCTCGCGTACGGCTCGATCAGGCTGCTTCGCCCGCCGGCCGTGATCACCGGCGGCAGTGTCACGTACCACGGCCGGCGCGCCGGCGTCGGGTCCGTGGACGTGCTCGCCGCGGGCTCCGCGCAGCTGCGGGCGCTGCGCTGGCGGGAGATCGCGATCGTGTTCCAGAGCGCGATGAACTCGCTCAACCCGGTTCTGCGCGTCCGCGACCAACTCCTCGACGCGCTGGGCGCGCACGTCCGGCTCAGCTCCGAGCAGCGCCACGACCGAGTCGTCGAGCTGCTCGAGATGGTCGGGATCCCCCGGGCCCGGTTGACGAGCTATCCGCACGAGCTGTCGGGTGGGATGCGCCAGCGCGTCATGATCGCGATGGCGCTCGCCGCCGACCCCGAGGTCGTGATCATGGACGAGCCCACCACCGCGCTCGACGTGGTGGTCCAGCGCGACATCCTGGCCGAGATCTTCGAGCTCAAGGACCGGCTTGGCTTCTCGGTTCTGTTCATCACGCACGATCTGTCGCTGCTGCTCGAGATCGCGGACCGCGTCGCGATCATGTACGCCGGGCAGCTGATCGAGTCTGGCACGCGCGAGCAGATCCACCTGCGCGCCGCGCATCCGTACACGAGAGGCCTGCTCACCTCGTTCCCACGGCTGCAAGGCGCGCGCGTGAAGCTGACGGGGATCCCGGGCTCGCCCCCGGACTTGCGCGGCGCGCTGGCCGGCTGCCCGTTCAGGCCACGGTGTGGGTTCGCCACCGACGCCTGCGCGACGATCGACATGTCGCTCGCCCCGGTCGAGCCCGACCACCTCACGGCGTGCCCGTTCGTCAACGCCGCCCAGGCGGAGGTCACGCCCGTCGCGGCACAGGTCGAGACGAGAGGTGCGCGGAACGGTCAGGTGGCGCTCGAGGCGGTCGAGCTGACCAAGCGCTACCGGCTCGGTCGCGGCACCGTGGTCGAGGCCGTCCGCGGCGTCTCGCTCGAGCTCCGCCGCGGCACGATCACCGCGCTGGTCGGCGAGAGCGGCTCCGGGAAGACCACGGTGGCGCGCATGCTGGCCGGCCAGGAGCAGCGCTCGGGCGGCCAGATCCTGCTCGCCGGCAAGCCCATCGAACCGACCGCGCGTCGCGGCTTTCGCACCTACAAGGGATCGGTGCAGATGGTCTTCCAGGACCCGTTCGCCTCTCTGAACCCACTGCACACGGTGCGCTACCACCTCGAGCGGGCGCTCGCCTTGCACGAGCAGCGCACCGGACGCGAACGGACCGACGCCGAGCTCGACAGGCTGCTGGGGCAGGTCCGGCTCTCTCCACCCGAGCAGTTTCGCGACGCATATCCGCACGAGCTTTCCGGCGGCCAGCGCCAGCGCGTGGCGATCGCCCGTGCGCTGGCGGCCTCGCCCGGCGTGCTCCTGGCCGACGAGCCGGTCTCGATGCTGGACGTGTCGATCCGCCTCGAGATGCTCGACCTGATCGAGGAGCTCCGCGCCCGGCTCGACCTCGCCGTGCTCTACATCACCCACGACATCGCGTCGGCTCGCTACTTCGCCGACGAGATCCTCGTCATGCACGACGGCGAGATCGTCGAGCGCGGCCCCGCCGAGCTCCTCACCCAGGCGCCGACCCATGCCTACACCCGGCTGCTGATCGAGTCAGCGCCCGATCCAGATGCCTTTGGCCGCCAGCTTTTTCTCCGAAGGGAGGATCGTGCGATGACGTGATCGTCCCGGTCGATCGCGCGGGCGATGGGCTTGCGACGGTCCCGTTAACAGCCCGCGCCCCCGGCTTCACCCGGGGGCACGTGACCGTCCACATACGTGACACGAATCCTGGCCCTAACCAGGAAACGTGAATGTCTACATACGCGACACGAGTCTTTTATCAGAAGGAGAGGTGTTCTCCGCGATGAAACGCCGGATCAACCTACAACGCCTGTTGGCCGCCTGCGCGGCGCTCGGCATCGCGGCGCTGCTCGCCGCCTGCGGAGGCAGCTCGCACTCAGGCTCGACCGTTACCGCCAAGGATGCTTCGAACTCCGGTGACAGCTCCGCCGTGCTCACGGTGGAGTCGAGCCAGCAGAACGCGATCACCCAGAACTTCAACCCCTACATCCAGTCCTCGGCGGCGAGCCTGCTCGGCGCCACGTCGCTGCTCTATGAGCCGCTGTTGCAGACCAACGCGATCAAGCCCGGCCAGTACTACCACTGGCTGGCCACCGGATACACGTGGTCCAGTGGCGGCAAGTCGATCACGTTCACGATCCGTCCGGGGGTGAAGTGGTCGAACGGCACGCCGATGACCGCGGCCGACGTCGCGTTCACCTTCAACATGATCAAGAAGTACCCCGACGTCAACACAACCGGTCTGGCGACCACCAGCGTCACTTCGAGCGGTAACCAGGTGACGCTCAACTTCGCCACCCCGCAGTACGCGAACCTCCAGAACATCGCGGGCCAGACGTACATCGTCCCCGAGTCGGTCTGGAGCAAGGTGGGCGACCCGGGCAAGTACGCCGACCCCAACCCGGTCGGCACCGGCCCGTACACGGTCTCGCAGTTCTCCTCGCAGGGCATCACCCTGAAGACGAACCCCAGCTACTGGGGCGGTAAGCCGGCCGTCGGGACGGTCCAGTTCCCGACGTACGCGTCGTCCAACACGGCCCTGGCGGCTCTCCAGACCGACCAGCTGCACTGGGCGGGCAACTTCATCCCGGGTGTGCAGCAGGTGTTCGTCAACGGTCACTCCAACCACCACGTGTGGTTCGTGCCGATTCAGACCAACAGCCTCGAGCCCAACCTGACCAAGTTCCCGACCAACCAGCTGGCGGTGCGCAAGGCGATCAGCCTGGCCATCGACCGGACCGCGCTCAGCCAGCAGGCGGAGGGCGGCATCGAGCCGCCGGTGTCCAACGCCAGCGGCCTGACGCTGCCGATCTTCCAGCAGTTCCTCTCTCCCACGGTGGCGAACGCGACGCTCAGCCCGCACTCGGACATCGCCGGAGCCAAGCGGGTGCTCCAGCAGGCCGGTTACGTGCTGGGGTCCGATGGCCTCTTCCGGACCAAGTCCGGCCAGAAGCTGACCATCGACATCACCAACCCCTCGTCGTTCAGCGATTACGCCACCGGCGACCAGATGGTCGCGGGCTGGCTGCGCAAGGCGGGGATCGACGCCCGCTTCGTCGGACAGTCGGTGACCGCGTGGTCATCGGACATCGCGACGGGGAACTTCCAGCTGACGTCGCACTGGTCGCAGACCAGCGTCTCGCCCTACCAGCTCTACAACAGCTGGCTGAACAGCGCGCTGGCCACGAACAACGCGGCGGGTAACTTCGAGCGGCTGAAGGACCCGAACATCGATGCGCAGCTCGGCAAGCTGGCGACGGCGAACAGCGCCGCCGACCAGCAGGCCGCCGTGGCTCCGATCGAGGAGTACGTGGCGCAGAACCTGCCGATCATCCCGACCGTCTACGGCGTGGTGTTCGACGAGTACAACACGAGCAAGTTCACCGGATGGCCGTCCGAGAGCAACCCGTATGAGTCGGGGAGCCCGAACACGCCAACCAACGAGGTCGTGATCCTGCACCTGCGGCCCACGAGCTAGCGGGCCCGGCTCTGAGACGTTCCGCTCCCCGCCGCCTGCGCGCGGGGAGCGGACGTCCTGCCGGATCCGGTCACGCACAAACTTGACAAGGAGACAGAGATGAACGGGATCTCAGGCGACGGCTCGGGGGAGCTGCGCCGGTTCCCCGCCGGCTTCCTGTGGGGCGCCGCGACCTCGGCCTATCAGATCGAGGGCGCCGCGCACGAGGACGGCTGCGGACGATCGATTTGGGACACCTTCAGCCACACCCCGGGCAAGGTGCGCGGCGGCGACACGGGCGATATCGCCTGTGACTCCTACCACCGCCTCGAGGAAGATCTCGACCTGCTGAGCGCTCTCGGCCTGACCGCCTATCGCTTCTCGGTGGCCTGGCCGCGGGTACAGCCGACCGGACGAGGCGCGGTCAACCAGCGCGGCCTCGACTACTACCGCGCGCTTGTCGCGGGGCTGCGTGAGCGCGGCATCGTGCCGGTGGCCACCGTGTACCACTGGGAGCTGCCTCAGGAACTCGAGGACGAGGGCGGCTGGGCCAGCCGGGACACCGCGGAGCGCTTCGCGCGGTACGCAGAGATCCTGGCGCACGCCCTGGGTGACCAGGTGGGGATGTGGATCACGCTCAACGAGCCGCTGCAGGCGGCCCACCAGGGTTACCGCGTTGGCACGCACGCGCCGGGCAAGACCGACTACGGCCTGGCCGCCGCGGCCACCCATCACCTGCTCGTCGCCCACGGACTGGCCATGCAGGCGATGCGCGCTGCGCTGCCGGTGCCGGCGCCGGTCGGCATCTCGTTCGACCTGCATCCGATCCGGCCCGCCGACGACGACTCAGCCGAGCTGGCCGCCGCCGTCGACGCCGAGCAGAACCGCATCTTTCTCGACCCCGTGCTGCGCGGCGCCTACCCGCCGGCCGCGCGGAGCGAGTTCCTGCCTCCGGACGGGCTTGTCGAGGCCGGCGACATGAGCCTGGTCGCAGCCCGGCCCGACTTCCTCGGCCTCAACTACTACTCCCCCCACTACGTGCGCCACGGCGACTGGGCGGATCTGCGCCTCGGCGAGATGCCGATCGCCGACCGGCCGGGCGCGGTGAGCTATCAGCCTCCCGAGCTACCGCGCACCGCGATGGGCTGGCTTGTCGAGCCCGGCGGGCTGTACGAGATGCTGCACGTGGTCCACGAAGAATCCGGCGGACTGCCCCTGTACATCACCGAGAACGGCTGCGCGAGCGACGATTACATGACCCCGGAGGGGGAGATCGACGACTTCGAGCGCATCGCCTACCTGGAGGGCCATCTCGACGCGGCCTGGCGCGCGATCCGGGACGGCGTCAACCTGGCCGGCTACTTCCACTGGTCGCTGATGGACAACTTCGAGTGGGCGCGCGGATACCAGCGCCGCTTCGGCCTGTACTTCGTCGATTTCGGAACGCAGCGGCGCCTGCCCAAACGGAGCGCTCGCCTGTACGCCGAGATAGCGAGAACCGGCGTGCTCCCGTCGCGCGACGAGCCGATGCTGCAAGCTTCCAGTCGTGAGCTCGGAAACGGAGGCATCACGCGGCCGGCGGCCGCGGCGCGGCCTGTTCCTGGCGCCCTTTGACGAGCTGGCCGACCCGCGGGTGCTGATCGACCTGGCCGTGGCCGCCGAGGCGCGCGGCTGGGACGGGGTGTTCCTTTGGGATCACATCGTTCACCGGCCGCCGGTGCGCGCGGTGGCCGACCCGTGGGTGGCGCTCAGCGCGATCGCGGCGCGCACCGAGCGGCTCCGGCTGGGCCCGATGGTCACGCCGCTGTCGCGGCGGCGCGTGCAGAAGGTGGCCCGGGAGACGGTCACGCTCGATCACCTGAGCCGCGGGCGCCTGACCTTCGGGGTCGGGCTCGGGAGCAACAATCCGGCCGAGCTCGAGCCGTACGGCGAGGTCACCGATCCGCGCGAGCGGGCGCGCCTGCTCGACGAGGGACTGAGCCGCCTGGCTGGGTTCTGGGCCGGCGGGCTCGAGCCTGCACCCGTGCAGCAGCCGCGGATTCCGGTCTGGGTCGCCGGCCGCTGGCCCAACCGGCGACCGGTGGCGCGCGCGATCGCCTGGGATGGACTGTTTCCGATCGAGCTCCCGGGCCCGGAGGCCCTGGCCGAGCTGGGCGACGAGATCGCGGCGCAGCGTCCGGCCGACGCCGGGCCGTTTGACCTCGTGGTGGAGATCGAGCCCGGCGAGGACGCCGGGCCGTGGGCGCAGGCCGGGGCGACCTGGGTGCTCACCGGCTTCGGGCGCCAGCCCCGGTCCGCCGAAGTCAGTAGCGCGATCGACGCCGGGCCTGACTAGGCCGGGGTGATCACGGGCGGTGCGACCAGTTCGTCCTCGCTCGAGTCGACCGAGGCCAGGAACGCCTCGACGACCGTCGGGTCGAATTGGGTGCCGGCGCAGCGGATCAGCTCCTCGCGCGCCTCGGCCGGCGCGATGCCGGCGCGGTACGGGCGGTCGGCCACCATCGCCTCGTAGGCATCGGCCACCGCGAGGATGCGCGCCTCGATCGGGATCTCCCCGCCGGCGATCCCCTTCGGGTAGCCCCGGCCGTCCACGCGCTCGTGGTGGGCGCGGACCCAGGCGGCGATGTCCTCGAGCCCCGCGTGCTGGAGGATCCGGCCGCCGATCTCGGGGTGTCGCTGGATCTCCTTCCACTCGGCGTCGTCGAGCGCGCCGGGCTTGTGCAGGATGGCGTCGGCGATTCCGAGCTTGCCGAGATCGTGGAGCACGCCGGCGGCGTGGATCCGCTCCACGCGGTCGGGCGTCAGTCCGAGGGCGCTCGCCGTGTGCCGGGCATACGCGCCGACCGTCCGCGAGTGCTTCGCGGTGCCGGCGTCGCGGAGGTCGAGCGTCTCGGCCAGCAGCATCACCGCGGCCAGCCGGAGCTCCTGGGACTGCTCGAGCGCCGCGCCCGTGCCGGCCGCGTCGCGCTGCGCCTGCTCGACGGCCAGGCCGGCCTGATCGGCCACCGCCATGAGGATTTCGATCTCGCCGTCGTCGGGTCGCCGGCCGTGCAGCGGCTGGTCGACCGAGACCACGCCGATCACCTCGCCGGAGGCGGCACGCAGCGGCAGCATCAGCATGTCGTTGGGGTGCCAGGCGGCGGGATCGGGAGCGGCGGCCGTGGCCGGTGTCCACCAGATCGGCTCGTCGGCCCATTCGTAGGCGCCGTCCGGGAGCCACAGTGCGCCCTGCCGGACGTGCTCGCTTTCGCACAGCAGATCCCTCCACTCGCACCACGGACTCGTCGTCCCGAGCAGGGTCTGCCGCGCCTCCTCGTCGCCCTCCACCACGAGCGCCGTGAGCTGCTCGCGCGCGTCGTCGAGCAGGTTGATCGCCACGACCTGGAAGGAGAGCTCGGCGCGGATCATGTCGGCGAGCGTTTGCAGAACGGGGAGAACGCCCTGCCCGGAGGCGGCGGCTCGGGACAGGGCCAGCATGCTGTGCAGCTGGCGCTGGACCGTGTCGCCAGCGTCGGCGTCGGGGTCGGCTTCGGCGCCGCGCTGGGCATGCGGGGCGCGGGCCGGCTCGGCCTCAGTCGCCACGATTACGCGGTTGCGCCCGTTCCGCTTGGCGTCGTACAGCGCCGCGTCCGCGCGGGCGAGCAGATCGCCGTAGTCCCCGGCGCCCGCAGACACTCCAATCGAGACCGTCACCACGCCGCCGATCCCCGTCGGATGGGGCATGGCCGCCGCTTCGACCGCGGCGCGGACCCGGCGGGCCGCCGCTGCGGCTTCCTCGGCGCCCTGCCCCGGCAGGATCAGCAGCAGCTCCTCGCCGCCAAAGCGATAGGCCAGATCCTGGGAGCGCAGCGCTCCACGGATGGTGTTGGCGATCGCGCGCAGGGCCTGGTCGCCGGCCAGGTGGCCCATCTCGTCGTTGTAGGCCTTGAAGTGGTCAACGTCGCACAGCGCCACGCCGAACGGGGCGCCGTGCTCCCGGCATCCGGCCTCGATCCGGGGCAGCTCGTCGGCCAGCGCGCGCCGGTTGCGCATGCCGGTCAAGGGATCCCGGCGCGAGTCCTCCATCAGCTGCTCGTTCAGCCGGGCGAGGTCGGCCTCCCGGTCGGCCAGGCTGGCCAGCGCCGAGCGCTCGCGCCCGAGCATGGCGCGCAGCCGCCTCTCGAGCAGGACGCTTCGGATGACCAACGCGCCGCCCGAGAAGAGCAGCCCGGCCTCGAGCGTGAACCCGACCACGGTCGGCGCGTGCTCCAGACGCGCGCGCACGAGGGCCGTAAGCAGCAGCAGGAAGAGAGCGGTCGGCAGGATGCCGCCGCGCAGGCCCGGGTCCTTGGCGGAAGCCTCGGGCTCGAGTTGGCGCGCCGACAACGCGCCGGCGGCGCCGGTGGCGATCAGACCCAGCACCCACATCGGATCGATCAGCGTCGCTCCAGGGTGATACGCCCCGTCCAACAACTGCTCGCTGAACATGATGAACGCGAGGGCCTGGGTCATGACTCCCCCTAGCCCCAAACGGGAGGGGAGCGACCGGACGCTGCTCACCGCGCCTCCCACCACCGCCTGAAGGGCCAGCACGCCGGCTGACACGTACAGGGTCGGGTAGACGAGCGCCGACAGTCGCTCCGCCTCCGGGAGCATCGAGTTGGCGACGTGGTGCCAGAGCAGGGCGAAGGTCAAGGCCGTTGCGCCGGCGATTACCGGCAGCACCTCGGCCGCCGCGACTGCTCGCAGCGACCGGGATTGCGTCCGCATCCGCACCATGCTGAGCGTGACCAGGATCGCGAACATCCACCACCCGAAGTCAGCCAGGTTGGGGCTGGCGGGCGCGCCGACGATCCCAAACACGTCCCAGGCCAGCTGCCCGATCAGCCAGCAGCCGCATGCGGCGACCCAGAGCGTCCATCGACCGCGGGCCGGTCCCGTGACCGCCCGCCAACCCACCACCGTGCCGGTGAGCGCGCAGATAGCAGCGCTCGTCCAGGCGACATCCCACCACAGGTTCGCGGCGCCGGTGAGCTTGGCGAGCACCATCGCGACGACCGCCAGCCCAGCCGGTGTCGCC
Organism: uncultured Solirubrobacterales bacterium; assembly: GCA_963832315.1. Taxonomy (GTDB): domain Bacteria; phylum Actinomycetota; class Thermoleophilia; order Solirubrobacterales; family Solirubrobacteraceae; genus Palsa-465. Next base: position 154,682 of record CAWHTT010000001.1, read on the forward strand.
ACGAGCCAGACCGGCCGTGGTAAGCGCTTGAGCCAATGAAGCTTGTCCATCAACCGGGTTAATCGACCCAGAATCGGACTAGCTGAACTCGCGGGCGTGTCATATAAACACCCCCGCCAGGCCCCCCCAACCCGAAATTTCCGCCATTGGCGGCCGCCGCGCCTCGCCAGTTCCGGATTTTTCGTCTGGGAGCCGAATAATCCGTCAGGGACGCGAGTGCGCGTCCGAAATGGCGGAAATTTCGGGTTCGGGGGGCCCGGGATCAGGCGTCGGAGTCCGCGATGGCCGCCTGGGCGGCGGCGATCCGGGCGATCGGCACGCGGAACGGCGAGCAGGACACGTAGTCCAGGCCGGCGCGGTGGAAGAACCCCACCGAATCGGGATCGCCACCGTGCTCGCCGCAGATCCCCAGCTTCAGCCCCGGGTGGGCCTCGCGCCCGACCCAGGCCGCGAGGCGGACCAGCCACCCCACGCCCGGGCTGTCGATCGTCTCGAACGGCGAGCGGTCGACGATCTTGCGCTCGATGTAGGTGGGGATGAACTTCGACTCGACGTCGTCGCGCGAGAAGCCGAGCGCGGTCTGGGTGAGGTCGTTGGTCCCGAACGAGAAGAAGTCGGCGTGCTTGGCGATCAGGTTGGCGATGAAGCAGGCCCTGGGGAGCTCGATCATCGTCCCCACCGTGTAGTCCTCGCGCTCGCGCATGTCGTGCTCGTTGCCCACGGACACGACCAGCTCCCGCGCGATCTCGAGCTCGTGCTCGTAGGCCACCAGCGGGATCATGATCTCCGGGTGCGGTGGCTCGTCGATCCGCTTGGCGGCACGCATGATCGCGTGCACCTGCATCTCGTAGATCTCGGGATAGAGGATCCCCAGGCGCACGCCGCGGGTGCCGAGCATCGGGTTGCCCTCGTGGATCTCCTCGACGCGGCTGAGCAGCTTCTCGAGCTCATCCAGGTCGTCGGACACCTCGATCCGGGCGCGCTCCACGTGCGCGCGCAGCTCTGGGAGGTTGGGCAGGAACTCGTGCAGGGGCGGGTCGAGCAGGCGGATCGTGACCGGGAGTCCGCGCATCGCCTGGAACAAACCGACGAAGTCCTCTTCCTGGAGGGGCAGCAGCTCGGCCAGGGCCTTTCGCCGGCCGTCGCGGTCGTCGGCCATGATCATCGCCCGCATCTTGGGCTGGCGATCCTCGGCCATGAACATGTGCTCGGTCCGGCACAGGCCGATCCCCTCCGCGCCCAGCTCCCTGGCCCGCTCCGCATCCTTGGGCGTGTCGGCGTTGACGCGCACCCCGAGCCGCCGAAACTCGTCCGCCCACTCCAGCACCGTGTCGAAGCGCTCGTCGATCTCGGGCTGGATCAGCTTGGCCCCGGGCTCGACCACCGCGCCCTCGCTGCCGTCGATCGCGATCGCGTCGCCGGCCTTGAACGTCCGGCCGTCGATGGTCAGCTCGCCCGCCTCGAGATCGACCGCCACGTGCGCGCCGGTCACCGCCGGCACCCCCATCCCCCGCGCCACCAGCGCCGCGTGCGAGGCCTTGCCGCCCTCGGAGGTGAGGATCCCCTTGGCGGCGTGGAAGCCGGCCACGTCGTCGGCCTCGGTGAACGGGCGCACGAGGATCACGTCGTTGCCCGCCTGCGCCTCCGAGACCGCATCGGCGGCGGTGAACACGATCGCGCCGACCGCCGCGCCAGGCGAGGCGGCGACGCCCTGCGCGAGCACCTCGTAGCCGTCGCTGCGATCGAACGTCGGATGCAGCAGCGCATCCAACGCACCCGGATCGATCGTCCGCAGCGCCTCCTCCCGGCTGAGCAGCCCCTCCTCGACCGCGTCGACCGCGAACCGCACCGCGGCCTGCGCGGGCCGCTTCGCGTTGCGCGTCTGGAGCATGAACAGCTGCCCGTCCTCGATCGTGAACTCGACGTCCTGCATGTTCTTGTACTCGGACTCGAGCGTGCGCATGATCTCCATCAGCTGCTCGTGGGCCTCGGGCATCACCTCGGCCAGCTCGGAGATGTCGCGCGGGGTCCGGACGCCCGAGACCACGTCCTCGCCCTGGGCGTTGACCAGGAAGTCGCCGGACGGCTCGGGCGCGCCGGTCACCTCGTCGCGGCTGAACGCGACGCCCGTCGCGGAGTTATCGCCCTTGTTGCCGAACACCATCTGCTGGACGTTGACCGCGGTGCCCCAGTCATCCGGAATGCGGTTGATCCGGCGGTACGAGACCGCCCGCTCGCCGGTCCACGAGTCGAACACCGCGCGGATCGCCTGGCGCAGCTGGTCCTGGGGATCCTCGGGGAACTCGTAGAAGCCCTTGAACTCCTCGACGAGCCCCCGCAGGGCCTCGACCGGAAGCTCGGCGTCGCTCTCGACGCCGGCGTCGTCGCGCGCCTTCCCCAGCGCGTCCTCGAAGCGCTCGCCCTTGACTCCGTGGACCACGTTGCCGAACATCTGGATCAGCCGCCGATACGAGTCCCAGGCGAACCGCTCGTTGTCGGTGGCGCTCGACAGCCCCTCCACCGAGGTGTCGTTCAGTCCGACGTTCAGGATCGTGTCGAGCATCCCGGGCATCGACTCGCGGCCGCCGCTGCGGACCGAGACCAGGAGCGGATCCTCGTCGTCGCCGAACTGCTTGCCGGCCGACTCCTGCAGGCGATCCATGGCCGCGGCCACCTGCTGCTCGAGCCCGTCGGGCTCGGATCCGGCCTTCATGTAGGCGACGCACGCCTCGGTCGTGATCGTGAACCCGGCCGGGACCCGGTCGGTGCCGAGGACGCGCGTCATCTCGGCGACGTTCGCCCCCTTGCCGCCGAGCAGCTCGCGCATGTCCCTGGAGCCCTCGGCGAAGTCGTACACCCACTTGTGCTCTGGCATCGCCGCTGTCACGACCCTACCGGTCGAGTCGTGAACGTGGCAACCGACCGGCGCTTGATAGCTTGAAAGTAAGTGCCCGCGATCGGCGTCCCAACCCCCCGTCGCGACTCCGAGCCGAAGGTCAGAGGCGTGACGAGATATGCCGCTGACCTCCCCGTCGAGGGGCTCCTGCACGCCCGGCTGCTGCTCTCGCACGACGCGCACGCGCTGATCAAGTCGATCGACACGACCGCCGCACGGGAGCTTCCCGGGGTCGTGGCGATCCTGACCGCCGATGACCTGCCGATCGTCGCCACCGGGCCCGGCCGCCAGAAGCGCCCGCTCGCCCGCGAGGAGATCGTCTACGCCGGGCAGCCGATCGCGATCGCGGTCGCCGAGACCGAGGCTCAGGCGGCGGACGCAATCGAGCTCATCGACGTCGAGCTCGAGCACCTCGACGCGGTCGTCGATCTCGAGGCCGCCACCCGGCCCGGCGCGCCGCGTGCCCGCATCCACACCGCCGAGCAGGGCGAGGGATCCGACATCAGCGACGCCCACGCGGCGGTCTCCGCCGGCGGCATCGGCGATGAAGAGGAGCTGTCCGAGAACGTGCTCGGCACCGCGCGGCTGTCGGGCGGCGACATCGACGCTGCGCTCGCCGCGAGCGAGGTGGTTGTCCGCGGTCGCTTCCAGACCCCATGGGTCTACCAGGGCTACATCGAGACCCAGACCGCCACAGCCTGGTTCGACGTCGAGGGCGAGCTCGTCGTCAGCACATCGACCCAGGGTCCGTTCCCCACCCGCGCCGAGCTGATGAGCCTGTTCGGACTGCCCGGCGACCGGCTGCGGGTTCGCGGCGCGCCGCTCGGCGGCGGGTTCGGCGGCAAGATGATGATCGTCGAGCCGCTCGTCGTCGGGGCCGCACTCGTGCTCCGCCGGCCCGTCCGGCTGGCGATGACCCGCAGCGAGGACTTCGCCGCGGCCAACCCCGCCGGCGCCGAGATCCTCGACGTCGAGCTCGGGGCGGACCGCGACGGACGGCTCACCGGCATTCGCGCCCGCGTGCTCGCCGACCGCGGTTCGACCGACGACTTCGGGGTCGAGTCGATCGCGGCGATGCTCACCGCCGGCCCCTACCGCTGGCAGGCGCACGAGCTGACCGCGCTCGGCGTCGCGACCAATCGCGTGACGTTCGGCGCCTACCGCGCTCCGGCTGCGCCCCAGGCGGCGTTCGCGGTCGAGTCGCTGATCGACGAGCTCGCGGAGCGCCTCGGGATCGACCCGCTGGAGCTGCGGCTGCGCAACGTCGCGGTCGTCGGCGACAAGGCCGTCTCCGGGCAGGAGTTCAAGGTGTTCGGCGCCCGCGAGTGCCTCGAGCGCGTCGGCGAGCATCCGTTGTGGACGGAGCGCGGATCGCTCCCGGAGGGTGAGGGCGTCGGCCTCGCGATCGGTTGGTGGCCGGGCGGATATGAGCCGGCGGCCGCGGTGTGCCGGCTCGATTCCGACGGGCGTTTGACGATCGTCACCGGCGCCGCCGACATGACCGGCGTCGAGACCACCTTCGCGGCGATCGCCGCCGACGCGTTCGGCGTCAGCCCCGACCACGTCCGGGTCAACTACGCCGACACCTCGAGCGCGCCGTACGCCGGAATGAGCGGCGGCAGCAAGATCACGTACACCGTCGGGCGCGCCGTCGAGCTGGCCGCGCTCGAGGCGCGCGAGCGGCTGCTCGAGGTCGCCGCCGACGAGCTCGAGATCTCCACCGAGGACCTCGAGATCGTCGACGGCTCCGTGCGACCGGTCGGAGTCCCGGCGAAGGCGATGGCGATCGAGCAGCTCGCGCAGAAGGTGCTGACGTTCGGCAGCCCGTACCCGCCGGTCGAGGGACACGGCCGGGTCTCGCTGTCACCGGCGCCGCAGGCCGCGGCGCATCTGTCGCACGTGCGGGTGGACCGCGACACCGGCGCGGTGACCGTGCTCGCTCACGTGATCGCCCAGGACGTCGGCCGGGCGCTGAACCCCGCGCTCGTCGAGGGGCAGATGCAGGGCGGTGCGACCCAGGGCCTCGGCTGGGCCCTGCTCGAGGAGCTTGCCTACGACGAGAACGGACAGCCCGTCGCCGGCTCGTTCGTGGAGTACGCGATGCCGACGTCCGGGGTCACACCCTGGATCGACACCGAGGTCGTCGAGGTCCCCGCGCCCGACGGTCCATATGGCGCCAAGGGCGTCGGCGAGGCGCCGGTGGTCGGCGTCCCCGGCGCGGTGGCCAACGCGATCGCCGCCGCCACCGGCGGCGTGCGGCCGCGGCGGCTGCCGATGACCCCCGAGCGGGTGTGGCGGGCGATCCAGGAGAACGGCAACGGCCGGCCTCGCTGATGGGAAATCGGCCGCCGCGTACCTGCGCGCGACGATGCCTGTCTGAAGCTCTTAGCTAGTGCGCGACTTGGGCGAGCTGTGCGCGCCACTTGGCCAGCTGAGCGCGCTGGCACGCGGCACACGTGCCCACGTGGGCGGTGTGGCCGCAGGCCTTCGCTGCCTGACCAAGCTGTCCGTGCACTGACGCTGCGGAAGCGGCGGGGGCTGAGGTGCGTAGCATGAGAGTTTCCCGGTCTCGTTGGGCTCGAGAGTTGAACTTCTGAGCCCTTTATCGGCCGCGCCAGCCCTGGATGTAGCGCGACGCGGCGTTTCTACCCGCAACTGAGAAAAACTAGGCAAGCCCGTCGCGTCGGTAAGGTAGCTTTACAACCCACAGGGGCACCCAAGATGAGCCGGCCACCCACCATCGAGACGAGCGCCGAGCCTCAGCGATCAAAGTTCGCGCAGTCGCCCGTAGAGCTCAAGGAGGTCATCGCCGCCGAGCGGACCGGACGTCCGTTCCTGGTGTGGCGGACCGACGAGGGCGAGCAGCGAATCCTGCTCCTCGATCAGCAGCGCTGGCGGGTGACGGTCGGCCGCGATACGGCCGCCGACATCCCGCTGCCCTGGGACGCCGAGGTGTCGCGCACGCACGCGCTGCTCGAGCAGGTCGGTCGCGGCTGGACGGTCATCGACGACGGCCTGTCGCGCAACGGGTCGTTCGTGAACGGCACCCGGGCGATCGGCCGCCGGCGGCTGCGCGACAAGGACCGGATGGTGTTCGGCGCCACCGAGGTGACCTACCGGGAGACCTCGGGCGCGATCACGCAGACCGCCTCGGCGATCGACGCGCCGGCCGCGATCCCGCTCTCTCCGATGCAGCGCAAGGTGCTGATCGCGCTGTGCCGGCCGGTGCACGAGTCGGACTCGGCCATCCCGGCCACCAACCGCCAGATCGCCGAGGACGTGTACCTGACCGTCGACGCGGTCAAGGCCCACCTCCGCGTGCTGTTCGAGCGCTACGGCCTCAGTCAGCTGCCGCAGAACGAGAAGCGCACGCGACTCGTGGCGGCCGTGCTCGACTCCGGCGCCCTCGCCCCCCGCGACTTCTGAACGCCGGCGCCCCAGACGGGCGCCGGGCGAGGTGTGAGACAACCACCCTAGGGGTGGCTGAAATCGCACCGCCGCGGCCGTACCTTTCACCCATGACGAAAAGCCACTCGCGGACACAAGCGGAAGCCGAGACTCCGGGGCGCAGGATCGGCATCCCAAGGACAGGGTCCGACCGAGGGACGAAATGGGCTGGGGGCCGAGAACGAGATATGGGGGCTCCACACGGGGGCTGTAGTGAAGTGGTCGATGCCCCTCCGGACCGGGGATACACGATTCACGTCGGGTCTCTCCAAGAGCTTCGGGGGTTGCTCTAACCGGAGGGGCATCGCCCGCCACGGGGACGGACCCCCGTGGGTGCAACGCATGCCGATCATGTGTGCTGTGATGCAGCCGCATGATCGGCGTGCGACGCCAAACTCAGATCTATCTCGACGGCGTCAGCGGCCGCCGGCCGCCTATCCCACTCGACGCCGACCGACTCGAGGACGCCGCCCGGCGGCGGATGAGGCGCGAGGCGTTCGCATACGTGGCCGCCGGCGCCGGCAACGAACGCACGGTGGCGGCCAACCGCGCGGCGTTCGACCGGTGGCGGATCGTCCCGCGCATGCTGCGCGACGTCGAGCGGCGCGACACCAGCGTCGAGCTGTTCGGGCAACACCTGCCGAGCCCGTTCCTGCTCGCGCCGGTCGGCGTGCTCGAGCTGGCCCACCCGCAGGCGGACTGCGCGGTGGCGCGCGCGGCGCGCGACACCGGCACCGCGATGGTGTTCTCCAACCAGGCCTCCCGGCCGATGGAGGGCGTGTCCCGGATCCTCGGCGACACGCCGCACTGGTTCCAGCTCTACTGGAGCCGCTCCGACGACCTGGTCGAGAGCCTGGCCGCCCGCGCCGAGCGGTGCGGCTGCCGGGCCATCGTCATCACGCTCGACACCACGATGCTCGGGTGGCGCTCCCGCGACCTCGAGGGCGCCTACCTTCCGTTCCTGCACGGCAAGGGCATCGCCCAGTACACCAGCGACCCGGTGTTCCGGCGACTCCTCACCGAGGCGTCGCCCGCGGACGGCGATCAGCCTCAGCCGCGACCCAACCTGGCCGCGCTGCGAACCCTGATCGAGCTGACCCGCGCCTATCCGGACAGCTTCTGGCGCACGCTGGTCTCGGGACGCGGCCGCGCCGCGGTCCAGCGGTTCACCCAGATCTACTCGCGCCCGTCACTGACCTGGGAGACCCTCGCCTTCCTGCGCGAGCGGACCGACCTGCCGATTGTGCTCAAGGGGATCCTCCATCCCGATGACGCCGCCCGCGCCGTGGACGAGGGCATGGGCGCCATCATCGTCTCCAACCACGGCGGCCGGCAGGTCGACGGGGCGATCGCCACGCTCGACGCGCTGCCGGCGGTCGTCGACGCGGTGGACGGCCGCATCCCGGTGCTGGTCGACTCCGGCGTGCGCGGCGGTGCTGACGTGTTCAAGGCGCTGGCACTCGGAGCCCACGCCGTGCTGATCGGCCGCCCGTACGTGTACGCCCTGGCGGTCGCCGGACGTACCGGCGTCCGCGACTATCTGCAGAACCTGGCCGCGGACTTCGACCTCACGATGGGGCTCGCCGGCTGCCGGTCGGTGGCCGAGATCGGGCGAGAGGCACTCGCGCCGGCACCGAGCACGGTCCCGGTTCCGGTTCCGGTTCCGCCGATCAGCGCACCAGCAGATCTTTGAACGTCGCGGTCGTCGTCCACGTCGACAAGCCGGACGCGTGGTAGACGCCCGCGTCCAGATTGCCGGCGGACGCGGCGCTCGCCACCGTGACCGTGTCGACGAGCGACCACGTGACGCCCAGATCGGTCGAGTAGTAGCCGGTGTAGGTGCTCCCGCTCCGCACGAGCCGAAGCGCGACGGGAACGTGGACGATCACGTTCTGAACGGAGTAGCGCGAATCCACGTCTCGCCCCCCCAAGGCGTTCCACGACATGACGATCGTCCCGCTGCCGTTGATGAACAGGACGACGCCGGCGGGCGATCCGGCGGGCGCGGTCATGGCCTCGCGCTCGATGATTCCGGCACCTCCGCCGGTTCCCCCGGCCGGATCGGAGGTCACGGTGACCTGTACGGTCGTCGACGCACCGACTCGCTGGGGTTCGTAGATCGCCCCGTATGAGTCCGTCGGCGGCGCGTTCAAGGGTTGGAGCACGCCGGTTCCGCGCGCGCTGATCGCGAAAGCGCCATCGCCCGCGCCGAACGTTGCGCCGCGGCTTGTCGTGTTCGCGACCTCGAACGGCCGCGGCACCGGCGCGAACACCCGCTCCCCGAGGATCGCCAGCGTGCTCCGGACGTCGTGCGCCGGCGGGTCGTACGTCGCACCACCCGACACGGGGGCCAGCGTGACCGGCGGCCCGGCCAGCGGCGCGGTGATCCGGAAGGCCACCGTGAACCGGCGGCCTGGCGCCACACGCTTGGCCCGGGCGGGCCCGAGTCGCTTCAGCTGCCACCCGTCGGCGAGCCGGAAGGTGAGCTTGAGGCCCTTGACCATGGACACACTGTCGTTCTCGAACGTCTCACGCACGATCGTGCTCGCGCCGAGGTTGAGCTGCGGAGCCGACGGCGCCAGCGACAGCACGACGTGCGGCACCAGCGCGGTCGGGCGGTGGGCCACGCTCACCCGGTACATGACGACTCCATGGGCCGGCACGAACGCGCTGATCCGCCCGCCGGTCTCGGTCACGAGACCGCTCCACAGATCCTGCAGGCGGTACGCCCGCGCGGTCGGCATTCCGGCCGCCGTGGCGGTCGTGGCGATGGCGGCGGCCGTGTTGGTCGAGTTGAACAGCACCACCGCGCGGTCGCCGTTCTGGAGCGGCTTGGTCAGGGCCCACAGACCGCCCGCGCTCGAGATCGGGACACCCTGTGCGCCGAGCGGATCCTGGTCGACCGCGATCACATTGCGGTTCTCGTAGATGGCCAGCGCGCTGGGCGACAGCGTGGTGATGTTGGTGCTGGCGATGAGTGGCGCGGCCATCTCGGCCCACAGGCTGAACTCGGTGCGGTACTCGAGCGGGCTGCTTCCGTCGTTGCCGACCTGGAGCAGATCGGGGTCGTTCCACGCCCCGGGTCGGGCGTCCGCCGAGTGCTGGACGGTGGCCTGAAAGCTGCCCAGCATCGATCCGAAGTTGTCCTGGATGTCGGTCGTGGTCCGCCACAGGTTGGCGATCGGACTCGCCCACGCCCATGGATCGTCCCCGGGGTCGGGGTTGGCCATCGAGAAGACGATTGGGCGCCCGGTCGCACGGAGTGCGTCGCTCATCCGCGTGTACAGCGTCTGCTGGACCTGCTGTTGCGTCTCGCCCGGGAAGTCGCCGTAGGGGATGCTGCAGCGGTCGTACTTGAGGTAGTCGACGCCCCAGGCCGCGAACGTGGCCGCGTCTTGGGCCTCGTGGCCGTAGCTCCCGGGCCCGTGGGCGCACGTGGCGGTGCCGGCGTCTTCGTAAAGGCCGAACCTGAGGCCCAGGCTGTGCACGTAGTCGGCCACCGGCTTGATCCCGCCCGGGAAGCGGGTGGGGTCCGCAACCAGGTTGCCGGCGCTGTCCCGGTTCGAGGCCATCCAGCAGTCGTCGACATTCACGTAGTCGTAGCCGGCCGCCTTCATGCCGTTGCTGACCATCGCCTGAGCGGTCTGCTCCACCAGGCTGGCGTTGACCCCGCAGAACGCCGAGTACCAGTCGTTCCAGCCCATCGGCGGGGTCGCGGCGAGGCCGTTGCTCTCGGCTCTCGTTGGCGCGGCGAGGCTGAGCGCGGCAAGGCAAGTCGCCGCGAGGCAGGCCGCGATCAACCCTACGCGGCGGCCTCGCATGCGCAGCCCCGGTTGGCGTGCGAGAGCATCACCTGGGCTGCCGAGCAGGCCCGGGCGCAAGGCGCCAGCATCTTGATCGGGGCCGTGAACTCGTACGAGAGCGGACCCTACCGGCTCGATACGACGGCCAAGACGTGAGCGCGCGAGATCTAGCGTCCTCCCCAGGCCTCCGGGTTCAGGCAACTCTCCGGCAACCGTCCTGAGAGCACCGCCTGGACGTTGGCGATCAGGGCCTGCTTGGTCCGCTCGAGGCCGAGCTCGGTGTACGAGCTCACGTGACCGGTGACGATCGTGTTGGGCGCGCGGAGGATCGGGTCGTCGAGCGCCAGCGGCTCGTGAGCGAACACGTCGAGGCCGGCGGCGGCGATGTCGCCGTCTGAGAGCGCCGCGGCGAGGGCGGCCTGGTCGATCAGCTCGCCGCGCGCGGTGTTGATGACGACCGCGTGGCGGGGAAGGGCGCGTAGCTCCGGCGCGCCGATGAGGCCCCGCGAGCCCGGGTTGGCCGGCGCGTGGAGCGTGAGCACGTCGATCCGCGGGAGCATGCTCTCCAGGTCGGTCAGCTCGACCTCGTACTGCGCGCAGAAGTCCTCGTCGGGGTACGGCTCGAGCGCCAGCACCCGGCAGCCGAACGCGCGCAGCCGGCGGGTCACGGCGCGCCCGACCGCGCCCAGGCCGACCACGCCCACGGCGGCGCCGGCGAGGTCCCGCGTCGGGCCGTCGATCCTCCAGGTCGCGGTCCGGACCGCGTCATCGAGGGCCGGAAGACGCCGGATGCACGCGAGCATCAGCGCGAGCGCCATGTCCGCCACCGCCTCGGCATTCACGCCGGGAGTGGTGATCACGGCCACGCCGGCGTGGGTGGCGGCGGCGACGTCGATCGCGTCCGAGCCCGTCCCCCAGCGCAGAACCGCCTTCAACGTTGAAGTGGCCTGGAAGACGGCGGCGGTGTACGGCTCGCTGCCGGCGACCGTCGCCCAGGCGCCGGCCAGGCCGCTCGCCAGCTCGTCCGGATCGCGCACGTGGGCAAGCTCGTAGCGAGCGACCACGTCGATGCCGTCGATCCGCTCGAGCTCCTGGCGAGCCCGATCGGCGCTCGCGGTCGTGAGGATCACCCGTCGCACGGCCGCCGAGACTGCCACACCCGCTCACCCGATGGCGACTGATCCGCCTCGCCCCCGCCGCCACCGCCACCGCCCACCGCGAGCAATCCGCCACTCGCCCCCCCGCCCCGAGGCGAATGGTCGTTCACTCGCGCATAGCGCGAGTGAATTGCCATTCGGCGCCGCTCGGTCGCCGAATGGCGATTTACTCGCGGCGATCGCGGCTCAGAGCCAGTCCTCGACCGTGATCGACCACCGGGCGGCGTCCCAACCCGGCTTGATCGCGACCTGGTACTGGCCGGCGCCGGTCTTGAACACCCGGGTCTGGCTGTCGCCGTCGCTCAGGTCGAAAGACTGGTCGGTCGAGTTCGTGCCGACCCCGATCACCTGCGCGCTCGGTCCGTTACAGACGAAAACGAAGTCGCACGTCCCGTCGTAGCTCATGTGGTAGACGACCCGCCACTGCGAGCCGCGGATCTGGAACGCCACCGAATGCCCGCTCCCCTCGCCGGTGAACGAGGTGACGTAGCGCCAGGTGGGTGTCTCGGCCACGAACAGGGTCACGGTGGAGTGCGGAGGTTTGTGCCCGCCGGCCGTGGGGGCCTGCCCCGTCACGATCCCGGGCGCGGTGCCCGGGGCGGCCACGTACGTGAGCTTGGCCTCCAGCGCCATCCGGTGCAGGTGCGCCACTGCGGCGCTCGAGCTCGCCCCCTTCAGGGACGGAATCTCGACCGGCCGGGGCCCCTTGCTCAGCTCGACCTGGATCGCCGAATCCTGTTTGACCCGCGTTCCCACCCCCGGCGTCTGCCCGACGACGGTGCCGACCCGGGCGCGCGCGAATTGCGTGTCGAAGTCGGCCCGCAGGTGCAGGTGACGGAGCTTCGCGTTGACGGCGCGCTTGGTCAGCCCGTGCAGCTGCGGCACGGCCACGGTCGGTCCGGCGGTGAGCGCGATCGCCGCCACCACCATCCCGGCCAGCAGGGCGAGCGCGAGAACGAGCGCCGCGATGCTCCGCCGGCGCGCGGCCGGGTTCACGTTCCGGCGCGGTGTGAAGCGCGGCGCAACCCGGGTGGCGTTGGTCGCCGTGGGCGCCTCGCTCCCGGACCCCTTCGCCGCGGACCCGTTCGCCGGGGATCCGTTCGCGTTACCCGCGCGCGCACGCACGTGCGCGTAGGCGAGCTCGTCGGCCATCGCCACCGCGCTCTGATACCGGTCGGCGGGATCCTTGGCCAGCGCGCGCGCGACGATCCGCTGAACCGAGTCGGGGGTCCCCGGAGGGAGCGGCGGCACGGGCTCCTGAACGTGGCGCAGCGCGATCTCGACCGCCGACTCGCCGCCGAACGGCGGGCGGCCGGCGAGCATCTCGTAGAGCACGATGCCGGTGCTGTACACGTCGGTGGCCGGGGTGACCGGCTCGCCGCCCGCCTGCTCGGGCGCCATGTAGCGCGGGGTGCCGACGATCGTGGCGGTGCCGCCGTCCGTCGTCCCCCCGTCGGCCAGCCGCGCGATCCCCAGGTCGCCCACTTTGACCCGACCGTGCTGGGAGATCAGCACGTTGGCCGGCTTGACGTCCCGGTGCACGATGTGCTCCCCGTGCGCGTGGTCGAGCGCCCGGCAAAGCTGCTCGGCGATCTCGCACGCCTGCCACACGGGCAGCGGGCCGCCGCGACGCAGGCGATGGGCCAGGCTCTCCCCCGAGACCAGCTCGGTCACGTAGTAGAGGCCCTCCTCGGCATGACCCACGTCGAAGATCTGCACGATCCCGGGGTCGCTGACCCGGGCCAGGAGCTGAGCCTCGCGCCCGAAGGTATCCGCCCAGTCGGGATCCTCGGTCCACCACGGCTTGATCACCTTGATCGCCACCTCGCGGGCCAGCCGGCGGTCGTAGCCCCGGTACACGCGGCCGAACGTGCCCTCGCCGATCAGCTCGTGCAGCTCGTAGCGGCCGTCGAGCGCGCAGCCGACCAGATCCGGTGCGTGCGGCAAGCCGCTACACCCCCCGTGCGGCGCTCAGCTCGCGGCCGATCGTGGCCTTGAACAGGCTTGTGTCGACGCCGACCGTGACCAGCCGGAAGCCCTGCGCCGCGTAGTGCTCGGCCGCCTCACCAGAGCCGCAATGCACGCCGGCGATCAGCTCGTTGGCCTCACACACCTGCCGCACGCGCTCGATCGCATCGGCCAGGGGTTTGCGATCCTCGCCCAGTTCGCCGGTCAGGCGGCCGGGCGGCAGACCCAGCGCGATCGACAGGTCCGACGGACCGATGTAGAGCCCGTCCAGGCCCGGCGTGGCGGCGATCTCGTCCAGGTTCTCGATCCCCTCGCGCGTCTCGATCATCGCGAAGCACAGCGCATCGCCGCCGAGCTCGTCCGGCGCGGACGAGCCCATCACGAGCTCGGCCCGGACGGGACCGTACGAGCGCTTGCCCACCGGCGGATACCGGCAGGACTCCACAGCCCGCCGAGCCTCGACAGCGTTGTCGATCAGCGGCAGGATCACGCCAACGGCGCCCAGGTCGAGCGCCCGCATGATCAGCCAGGGCTCGTTCCAGGCCAGCCGGGCCAGGGGCACCGCGCCGGCAGCCTGCGTCGCCTGGAACATCGAGACCATCGTCGCCTCGTCGCTCAGGCCGTGCTGAAGGTCGACGCACACATAGTCGTAGCCCGCCGCGGCAGCCAGCTCGGCGGTCAGTGAGCTCGGGATCCCGGCCCACATTCCGAACGCTGGCTCCCCCGCCTGGAACTTGGCATGCAGGCGCTTACCCGCCGAGTTGTTCGTCCCCATCCCGCTCAATGGTATGCCCTAAGGAACTTCCACGACCGGGTCCTGGCCATCGCGCCACACGCCGCGGGGCATGGCGTCCGTCGAGAACGGCAGCACAACCGCCCCCCGCGCGTCGACCGCGATCAGCCCGCCGTCGCCGTCGCACTCGGCGACCGCGTCCAGGACCCTGCCCCCGGCCTCCGGGAGCGCCACCCCCTGCGCGACCAGCGCGGCGAGCAGTCGTGCCGCGCCGGCGCGCACGAACGCCTCCCCTTTCCCGGTGCACGAGACCGCCACGTGGCGATCGGCCCACGTGCCCGCGCCGATCACCGGCGAGTCGCCGACGCGGCCGGGGCGCTGGCCCTGCAAGCCGCCGGTGGAGGTGGCGCCGGCCAGCAGACCATCAGCATCCAGGCAGACCGCGCCCACCGTGCCGCCGTCGTCGGCGAGCGCCGCCGCCAGGCGCCGGCGTTGGCGCTCGGTCACGAACTCCGAGGGCTCGCGCTGCTCGAGCCCGCACGCGGCGGCGAACGCGTCGGCCGGCTCGCCGGCCAGCAGCACCTCGGGCTCGTCGAGCAGGGCGGCCGCGGCGGCCACGGGATAGCGCGTGCGCCGCAGCACGGCGACCGCGCCGGCCGCCTGGTCGCTACCGCGCATCGCCGACGCGCTGAGCTCAACCGACCCGTCGTCGCACAGCGCGGCGCCGTGGCCGGCGTTGAACAGCGGGAAGTCCTCCATCGCCATGACCGCGGCGCGCACCGCGTCGACCGCGCCCCCTCCCCGCACACGGAGGGCGGCCGCCCCCGCCGTCAGAGCGACCGTCAACGCGGAGCGGCACTCCGACGCGCGCTCCCGAAGCTCCTCACCGAAGCCGCCGGCGCCACCGTGCACGACGATCACCGGACCGGTCATGGCGCCGGCAACGGCTCGACCAACTCGGCGAACAGGGCGTCCAGCGTGGCCTGCGGGTCGTCCGACAGTCCGGTGTGGACCGGCGAGGGCTGGATGATCGTGCTCGAGGGCGCCACCAGCCAGCCGAACCGCTCCGAGGCGGGCAGCGCCGCGATCGCCTCGCCCTCCGGCTCCCCGGCCGCCACTCGCACCAGCGCGTCCAGGTGAGCGCGCACGTCCTCGGCCGAGGCCTCGGGCGCCAGCACGGCCAGGCGGCGCTCGTCCAGCCCGACCTTGACCCCCAGGAACCCGAGTTGGCGGCAGAACAGGACGACGCCCGCGTTGAAGCATTCGCCGCGCTCCACCCGGGGCACCACCCGCAGGATCGCGTAGGAGAACGGGCTACGCGCCGGGGCGGACACGCTCGGCCTCCGCGGCGAACGCCGCGCTCTGCACCCGGCGAGCCAGATACTCCACGTACACCTCCGGGGGGTCGCCAACGAACCAGTCCGCCGGGACGTGCCCAACCACCTCTTCGAGCAGCGCGCGGTCCACCTGGGGAGCGAGCCGCTCATTCGCCTTGAGGATCGACCCCGCACACGGCAGGAGCACGTGCTCGGCGATCAGCGGGAACGGGCGATCGGCATGCGCCACCGGGTCGAGGCCCCCATGATGGAGGTAGAGCGCGGCTCCGTGGTCGATCAGCCACAGCCGGTCGTGCCAGATCAGGAGGTTCGGGTTGCGTGGGGTGCGGTCGACGTTCGTGGTGAGCGCGTCGAGCCACACGATGTCGGCCGCCAGGCTGGGATCGGGGCGCCACGGCCGGCCCGGCGTGTAGGGCAGCGCGCCGGGCAGGTAGTCCACGCCCAGGTTCGATCCGGCGCTGCCCGAGATCAGCTCCTGGATCTCGGGGTCGGGCTCAGCCGCACCGAGCACCGGGTCGAGCACGACCACGACCAGTTCGGGCATCAGGAGGTCCAGCCGGCGGGCCAGCTCGCCGACGATCACCTCGGCCACGAGCGCGCGCAGCCCCTGGCCGGCGCCCCGGAACTTGACCACGTACAGGCCGTCGTCGTCGGCCTCGACCAGCCCGGGGAGTGAGCCGCCCTCGCGCAACGGCGTGACGTAGCGGATCGCGGCGACCGACCGCAGGGCGGTGGAGACAGACATTCCGGGCAAGGTACGCGGTCGCTCAGTCCAGCGCCGCGTAGGCGGCGGCCTGGATGTCCCGGTGCACCTCCGGCAACGCCGGGCTCTCCCACAGGCGCTGCGTGAGCACGATCACAGTGAGGTCGCGGACTGGATCGACCCGCCACGAGGTCCCGAAACCGCCGTCCCAGCCGAACGCGCCGCTGTCCCACACGGCCTGGCAGAACCCCCACGACTTGTCGGCGAAGAAGCCCGGCCCCAGGCCGCCGCGCGCCTTCTGCGCGCCGGTCAGCTGGTCGGCGGTCATCGCGCGAACCGATTCGGGCGATAGGACCGGCTCGCCACCGCGCAGCAGCATCCGACCGAACGCCAGCAGGTCGTCCGCGGTCGACAAGAGCCCGCCGGCGCCGTCGCCGAAGGCCGGCGGCCGGCTCCAGCGCCCGTCGGGCTCATCCCAGACCTTCAGGCCGCCGGGCGCGATCTGATAGGCCGTGGCCAGGCGGTCGGTCTCCGTCGTCCAGAACGCGGTATCGCGCATGCCCAGCGGCTCGAACAAACGCGTTCGCAGCACCTCGCCGAACGGCTTCCCGGCGGCCCGAGCGACCAGCACGCCGAGCACCGACGCACCCGTGTTGTACAGCCACCGCTCGCCCGGCTGGGCGACCAGCGGCAACGACCCAAGGCCGGCGATCCAGGTGTCCGGGTCGGGCTGCACCGCGGGGTTCGGCGGGCCGATGGTCGACAGCCCGAGCTCGTCCGTCCGAGACACCACCGGCCACGGCTCGGGCGAGCCGAACATCTCGGTCGCCATGCCGAAGCCGAACGTGAACGTCAGCAGGTCGCGGGTGGTGATCGGTCGCTCGGCGGCCACGGTCTCGTCCAGAGGCCCGTCGGGCCGCTTGAGAACACGGCGCTCGGCCAACTCGGGAAGCAGCGGGTCGACCGGCTCGTCGAGCCCGATCAGGCCGTCGTCGACGAGCGCCATCGTGGCCGCCGCGGTGATCGGCTTGCTCGTGGAGGCGATCCGGAACAGCGAGTCGCGCCGCACGGACGGACGGCCCACCCCAAGCCGCCCGAGCGCTTCGACCTGTACATCGTCGCCCACCGCCACCAGCGCGACCAACCCGACGACGTTCGTGTCGCCGAGGTGCCTCTCCGCGGCCCTGCGGACCGCCTCGAGACTCACAGATTGACCGCGGACATACCGGTCTCGTCGTAGCGATCTCCGGCCACCGCGGGCAGCTCGGATTCGATCCGCCGCAGATCCTCGTCGGTTAGCTGCACGTCGGCCGCTCCCGCGTTCTGCTCCAGATACTCGCGCCGCTTGGTCCCGGGGATCGGGACGATGTCCTCGCCCTGGGCGAGCACCCAGGCGATCGCCAGCTGCGCGGGTGTGACGTCCTTCTCCTCGGCGATCTCGGCGATCTTGGCCGCCAGCTTCAGGTTGGCCGAAAGGTTCTCGCCGGTGAAGCGGGGGCCGTTGCGCCGGAAGTCGCCCTCGTCGAGCTCGTCAGGCGAGCTGAACCGCCCGGATAGAAAGCCGCGGCCGAGCGGCGAGTAGGCCACGTACCCGATCCCGAGCTCGCGGCAGGTGGCCAGCACTCCGTTCTCCTCGGGATCGCGCGACCACAGCGAGTACTCGGTCTGCACGGCCGTGATCGGATGTACGGCATGAGCACGCCGGATCGTGTCCGGAGCCGCCTCGCTCAGCCCGATGTGGCGCACCTTGCCCTGCTGCACGAGCTCGGCCATCGCTCCGACGGTCTCCTCGATCTCGACCTGAGGGTCGACGCGGTGCTGGTAGTACAGGTCGATGGACTCGACCCCAAGACGCTGCAGCGAGCCGTCGATCGAGCTGCGGACGTGGTCGGCCGAGCCGTCCAGCTTCCCGACCGTGGACATGTCGCCGGCGACGGCACTGTCCATCCGCCGGGCGAACTTGGTGGCGATCACGTAATCGTCGCGCCGGCCCTTGATCGCCCGGCCCACCAGCTCCTCGTTGGTCAAAGGGCCGTAGAGCTGCGCGGTGTCCAGGAAGTTGATCCCGAGCTCGAGCGCGCGATGGATGGTGGCGATCGCCTCGTCCTCGTCGGCTGAGCCGTAGAAGGCCGACATTCCCATGCATCCGAGACCGAGGGCGGATACTTCGAGTGATCCAAGCTTGCGTGTGTTCATGCCCCTGAGGTTAGGACGCCCGCGCGGGGACCCTCAGCGGGCTCGGATCACGAAGCGCAGCCCGCCCTTGGGCCCCAGCGTGGGTGTCGTGACGATCCGCGGATCCTCGTGCGAGCACGGCTCGAAGCGCACGCGGGGCAGCAGCACCGCGGCCAGCGCGCGCAGCTCGTACTCGCCGAATCGCTTGCCCAGGCACATGCGGGAGCCGCCCCCGAACGGGACATACGCCCCTCGCGGCAGGGCGGCCTCACGCTCGGGGAGGAACCGGTCCGGGTCAAACCGGAACGGGTCGGGATACAGCTCCGGTAGGTGATGGGTGGCCCACGAGGAGTACTGGACGCCGATCTCCGCCGGGACCGGGACACCGGCCAGCGTCACGTCGCGCGTGGTCCGGCGCGGCCCCACCCACGCGGCCGGATAGCAGCGAAGGGTTTCCTTCAAAGACCGCTCGAGCACCGGGAGCGCCTGACCGTCGAGGAGATCGGCGCTCGGGGCACGGTTCCCGATCATCCCCGTGAGCTCGTCCTCCACCGCGCCGCGCACCCCCGGGTTGCGGCCGAGCTCGTGGATGAGGAACGTGAACGTGGTGGTGGTCGTGTCGTGGCCGGCGAACAGCAGCGTGACCGCCTGATCGCGGACCACGCCGGTCGGGAGCGCCGAGCCGGAGTCGTCGGTGGCGGACAGGAGCAGGCCGAGGACGCCGCGCCCGGGGTCGCCCCGGCGCCGGCGCTCCTCGATCTCCGCCCGCACCAGCGCGTCGAGCCTGCGGCGTGCGGCGATGGCTCGCGCCAGCGGCGTGCGGGGCAGCGGCAGCAGCTGCAGGAGCACGGGCTCGCCGTGGATGGCCAGCGACGCCTCGAACGCCTCGGCGAGCGGTTCCTCCCGGCCGTCGGTGGCCTCGACGCCGAGCAGGCCGCGCAGCGCGATTCGCATCGCGAGCTCGCGCACCCAGTGATAGACCTCGATCACCTGCCCGTCCTGAAGGCGCTCGGCCGCGGTGACCGCCTCCTCGACCATGACCTCGGCGATCCCGGCGATGTAGTCCCGATGGAAGGCGGGCAGCATCAGCATCCGGAAATCCCGGTGGTAGGGCCCGTCGACGTTGAGCAGCCCGTCCCCGAGCAGCGGCCACAGATCGGCGAAGCGCCCCTCCCGCCACTGGAAGGCGTCGAAGTCGCTGACCAGGATCTGGTGATTCACCTCGGCGCCGATCGCCCACACGATCGGCTCATGGAGCAGGCGGATCGTGAACACCGGTCCAAACCGCCGTCGGTGCTCGAGCAGGAGCCCGAGCGGGTCCGAGATGATCGCCCGGGTGTTCGCGAAGCTCGGCGCGAGGCTGCCCGGTGGCAGCGCCGCCCGCCGGCGGACCCGGCGCTCCCGGCGGATGTCGTCGCCGATCCGCTGAAGCAGCCGCTGCTCCATCGGCTCCGGGCGTGGGGCGCTGATCGAGCGGCTCGGGGTGAGGGCGGGTGCGCTGGCCACAGTTCTTCTCAGGCGCGGATCAGCCGGTACCAGCTGCGCGGCACGTTGCGCAACGGCCCCGCGGCGTCGCCGTCGGTTTCGGGCTGCGCGGACACCAGTTGCCATCCGGCGAACCGGCCGACGAGCTCGCTCTGCTCGACGCCGGGCGGCGAGGTCGGAATACGGCTGGGTGCGAACGCCAGCATCAACAGCGTGGCTCCGGGCGCGGCGAGCCCGTCCGCCGCGGCGGCGTACGCCGCCCGCTGCGAGTCGTCCAGGCCGTGAAAGCAGCCACGATCGAAGACCAGCGTGAATCCGGGCTCCAGCCCGAGTCTCTCGATACGGGCCACATCGCCGAGAATCCAGTCGACGCTCACGCCGGCCGCACGAGCGCGGTCCCGCGCCTGCGACAGCGGCCGCGGGACGGCATCGATCGCGGTCACCTGCCAGCCCTTCTGCGCCATATACACCGCTTGGGTGCCGGTTCCGCAGCCGATGTCGAGCGCTCGCCCGGGCGGGAGCGCCCCAGCACCCTCGATCAGCGCGCTCAGCTCCGTCGGCACCCGGCCGGTGTCCCACGGCGTGAAGCCGATCCGGTACATCAGCCGGTACATCAGCGACATAGACCGAGCTTAACGATGGCGGCCTGCGACGCCGGCGCCACCCAAAAGACCATCGACTCGCCCCCGTTGTTATGACGGACCTGGGGCGACGCATTGTCAAACCCGGCTAAGGAAGGCCATGTCAGAAAAACGACTCGGACGACTCACCCTCGTCCGGGACGACACATCTGGACCCGTCGACGACGACGCTCGGCCCGATCCTGCGGTCGGCGAGATCTGGCTCGCACGCTCCGATCGTGGAACCGAGACGCCAGTCCTGGTCATCGAGGTCCACGGCGGCCACGTGCAGGCTCTGCTTTGCGACGAGGAGTGCGAGTGGGCCACCGAAACGGACGCCGTGCTCGATTCCGCCACCACAGGATTCGCGCGTCGGCTCCTCATCCACGGCGACGTGTCGGGATCGATCCTGACGCACCGGCTGCAACGATCGATTGGTCAGATCGAGCCGGATCTCGTGCAGCGAATCGCGCTGCGCGGCCGCGGCCGTGATTTCACCTCATCCGACCTCGGTCGCGGCAGCGCGATCCTCAGCGATATGGATCCCAGGTGGGATTGGAAGCTGGGGAAGCACCGGCAGCTGCGCCAGATCCGGGCCCGCGCCAGCGAGCTCGGCTGGGAGATCTACCGGCTGGGCCCTCGAGAGGAGTGACTCTCCTCCCGAGGGCCGGCCGTCGATCAGGGAGGCGCCCGCGAAACGATCACAGCCACGGCCACGAGCGCAGCTTCGGCGCGTACGCGCCGGACTGCCGTGCACGCCGCGCCTCCGACTGAAGCCGCTCGGTCGTTATGAGCTCTTCGAGCCGGGCACGGCGCCGTTGTTCCTGAGCACGCGTCAGCCACACCGACCAGCGCCGGGCAGGCGCCTCGGCACGCAGGCGCGCGCTCGCTGCCTGCGAGTTACCTCTCATGAGAGGTCCTCCTATTGATTTGTGGGTGAGTGAATTTAGGGTGGCACTCGGCCACCCGTGACCGTCAAGTACGTGTCACGACGTACGCTGCCTCGAAGTCACTCGAGCAACAAAAAAGGCGACCCAGTTGGGTCGCCCTCGCGATCGGTCGGTATGCGCGCCTGGTATCAGCGCTTCATCCTCCCGGCGAGGGCAGCGTTGCCGTCGATCGCGCCACGCATCGTGGACGACGCGAGCACGCATCCGGTCTCGGCGGCGGCGGTGATATGTGAATCGAGCGGGCTGAACATAGGTTTCTCCTTGCGGCCCAGCCAGGGTAACTCACCGTTTGATCAATTGCAAGGGCCACCCGAGAAATTAATGTCACACGTCGACGCGGCCGGCGGCGGTGTCTCTACCCGCGCTCCGTGGCCACGTCCGCGGGCGCCATCTCGGCCAACGCGATCGCGGTGGCGACCGCCGCGTTCAGGCTCTCCACGCCCTCGCGCCCGCCGGGGATTCGCACCAGTGCGTCGCATTTGGTCCGCGTGCGCTGCCGCAGGCCCTGGCCCTCCGCGCCGATCACGAGGACCGACTGAGGATCGAACTCGGTCTCGCGCAGCGTGCGCTCGCCGCGCTCGTCGAGGCCGTATACCCAATAGCCGTACCCGCGCAGGATGTCGAGGCTGCGCGCCAGGTTGATGACCCGATAGACGTCGACGAACTCGGCACCCCCCACCGCGATCCGCGCCACCTTGGGGGTCAGCTCGGCGGAACGGTTCTTCAGCAGCAGAACCGCGTCGGCCCCGAAGAAGGCGGCCGCGCGCAGCACCGCGCCGAGGTTCTGCGGATCCGAGATCTGATCGAGCGCGATCACGAGGTGACGATTAGCCAGGCGCTCGAGTTCGTGCTCGGCGTACACGTGCCGGGGCTTCGCGAACACGCAGACGCCCTGGTGCTTGTCGTCGTCGGTCAGGCCGGTCAGCCGCCGGAACTCCGGCCAGGCCACGAACTCCGGCTCGACCCCGGCCTGCCGCGCCGCCTCCATCGTGTCCGAGTGATACGAGGGCTTCCCGCCCAGGATTACCCGCCTGACATCCCCGGGCCGGCGCAGGAACACGGCCCGGACGGAGTGCTTGCCGTAGACAAGCTCTCCAGCTACGCCCGCGACAGGTATCTCCCCTCGCGCGTGTCGACGCGGATCGTCTCGCCCTCGGAGATGAACAGCGGAACCTGGACGACGACCCCGGTCTCGAGCGTCGCCGGCTTGGTGCCGCCGCCCGAGGCGGTGTCGCCGCGCAGACCGGGTTCGGTCTCGGTCACCTCAAGGTCCACCGACCCGGGCAGTTGGACGTCGGCCGGCTTGTCGTCGAGGAACAGGACATCCACCTGGTCCCCGGCCTTGATCCACTTGAGCGAGTCCTTGAGCGCGTCGGTGGGCAGGGCGATCTGGTCGTAGGTCTCGGTGTTCATGAAGTGGGCGCCGTCGCCGTCGGCGTAGAGGAACTGCATGTTCCTTCCCTCGCTGCGGACCGAGCGCAGCTTCTCGCCGGCCCGGAAGGTCTTGTCGATGACCGCCCCGTCGCTGGCGCGGCGTAGCTTGGTCCGCACGAACGCCGCGCCCTTGCCCGGGTTGACGTGCTGGAACTCGATCACCTTGTAGACGGTGCCGTCCACCTCGACGTGGTTTCCGCTCTTCAATTGATTCGTGCTGATCGACATATCCGGGGGGCGAGGATAGCGGCGCGGCCGGGGTTGACAGGGGCCCCCGCCGTCGGAGAGGCTCAGCACACACGCAGCCTGGGAGAGGAGCGAGGAGCATGAAACGTCCGAGGGCGTACGCATGGGTACTGGCGGTTCTCGTGATCGGCGCCTTCCCAGCTGTGGCCGGCGCCAGTGTGGCGCCCAAGTCCGTCGGCGGCCTCGACTGCAACGGCCTTAGCCCGATCCAGGCACCGGCCCATACCTTCGCCGCATGCGCGGACCCGCACGGCGCCGCCGCGGACGGAAACCGCGCCGAGGACAACGGCCACTACATCGGCCACGACGAGCCGGCGGTCCGCTTCATCTCGAACGCGAAGGGCTCGGGCAACGACGTGACGTTCGTCGAGCGACTCGGGACCGATCCGCGGCAGCTCCCCACGGTCGCCAACCCCGGCCACGACGTGACCCACTACTTCGAGCTGACCATCGCGCCCTGGATGTCGCTCGACGTGTGCGACCCCAACTCGACGCCGATGCGGCCGTGCAAGCCGAACTCGGACTCCAACGCCCCCGATCCCGCGGTCCCGGGCACCGGCGCCGGCGCCGCGTTCGTCGAGCTTCAGTTCTACGCGCCCGGCTTTGCGCCGTTCGCCGACGCCATCAGCTGCGACAACACCCACTGGTGCTCGGCGCTCACCATCGACAGCCTCGAGTGCGGCACCGACGGCTCCACCTGCAACGACAACTGCTTCGAACCGGTCAACTTCGCCTTCATCCAGCGCGACGGCGTGCCGACCGGACCGCCCAGCCCGCAGCTGTCCGACCTCGCGAGCGAGACGCCGAATTCCCGCACGCTGATGATGAACCCCGGCGACACGATCGTCGTGCACATGTTCGACGCTCCGCTGCGCGGAGGCGGCCACGCCTTAGAGGCCAGCGAGAAAGACCTCACCACCGGCCAATCAGGCTTCATGATCGCCTCGGCCGCGAACGGGTTCATGAACACCGATCCGGTCACCTGCGCCGGGACGCCGTTCAACTTCGAGCCCGAGTACTCGAGCGCGGCGGCCGAACAACATCCTGCCGTGGGGCGCCGGGCCGTACATGCTCGACAACCAGTTCGAGATCGGCCACTTCGAGCCGTGCACGCGGATCACCGGCAAGCAGACCCTGACCATCGAGAGCTTCACCGACACGTTCTGGACCAACTGCCACGGGCCGTACGACAGGGGCCAGGAGGACCCGAATCTCGAGCCCGACGACTCGCCGTGCTATCCGGTCGGCGACACCCACGGGGGCACGGTGCCGCCCAACCAAGTCACCGGCTGCCCGGTGTTCTTCGACGCGATCGGCGATCTGGACTACGACGGAACGTCGTATTACGCCGACTGGCCGACGTCGAGCTCCCCGAACCGGTTCCCGGGAACGTTCGCCCAGGCTCAGCCGTCCACGCAGGGACGCCCGTACCCGCAGATCCAGTTCGAGACCGACACGGCGGACACCGAGAGCACGTGCGACCTGGGCACGGGAGCCGGCTGCATGATGCCGCCACCCGGACCGGGCAACTTCTACCCCTACTGGACGCTCGTGCGCGATCACCAACTCGGCTGCACCTGGCAGTTCGGCAACGCCGGCCAAACCGGTCAGTCGTTCGGCGGCGACGCCCAGTACGGGCAGATCACGTTCGCCCCGCCGGGCGCGTTCACGAGTCAGATCCAGCGCAACCCGAGCTGCGAGAGACGCTGATGCTCTCCCTCCCCAGGGTGTGCGAACCTCAGCCACTACGACGACCGAGTACTCAACTTACTTCCGACCGCAAGGGCTGAGCGGCATCGAGGCGCTGCACGCCCGCTTTGTCCGCCACGCCTACCGGCCGCATTCGCATCCCACCTGGACGGTCGCGGTAGTCGAGCGGGGCGCCGCCAGGTTCGAGCTGGACGCCACCCAGCAGCGCGCCGCCCAGGGGGAGTTGTTCGTGCTCGAGCCCGAGGCTGTGCACACCGGCATGGCCGCGGTCCCCGAGGGCTGGGCGTACAAGGTCCTCTACATCGAGCCGCGGCTCGTGCACGAGTGGGACGAGCGGGACGCGCCGGCGCCCCGGGCGGCCCGCTGGGTGGTGTTCCGGGACGTGGCGCTGCGCCGCGCGCTGGAGCGAGCCCACGAAGCACTCATCTCCGAACCACCGGGCGACATCGCGATCGAGGAGGCCGTGCTCGGCGCGGTAACCGCGCTGCGCCCTCACCTGCAGCCCGGCCCGCCCGGTCGCGGGCGTGAGCGAGCCGAGCACGCCGCCGTGCGCCGGGCGCGTGCACACCTGCGCGAGCGGTGGGATCAGCGCGTGACGCTGGCGCAACTGTCGAGCGTGGCCGGCCTGAGCCGGTTCGAGCTCGTCCGGCGCTTCCGGGAGTGCAGCGGGGTGACGCCCCACGCCTACCAGACCAACCTGCGCGTCGAGGAGGCCCGCCGGCGGTTGGCCGCGGGCGCCCCGCCGGCCGCCGTCGCGGCCGAGTGCGGCTTCGCCGACCAGCCGCATCTGAACCGTGTCTTCAAGCGCGCGGTGGGCGTGAGCCCGGGCCGGTACGCGAGGGCCTGACACGCACCGCAAGAACGTTCAAGACAACTCCGCCACGAGGCGCCACCATCCCGAGCCGTGGGCGTCGGTCAATTCGACACCAAGGCAGCGGTGGTCGTCCGCGACGACCTGGCCACCTGGCAGCGCCTCAACGTCACGGCGTTCCTGATGAGCGGCCTGACCGCCCAGGCGGGCCCACACGTGATCGGCGAGGACTACATCGACGGCGACGGGCGGCGCTACCTGCCGCTGCTCGTGCAGCCCGTGCTCGTGTTCGAGACGAGCGGCGCCAAGCTGACCACGGTCCGAGACCGCGCCGAGCGCCGCGGCGTCGACATCGCCATATACACGCGTGAGATGTTCTCGACCGGAAACGACGAGGACAACCGCGCCGCGGTGCGGGCGGTGCCCACCGACCAGCTGGATCTCGTCGGGATCGGGCTGCGCGCCCCCCACCGCGACGCCGACGCGATCCTGCGGGGACTGGCGCGTCACCCGTAGGATCGCGGCGTGCCGTCGCCCTGGCCCGCCACTCCCCCCACCGCCGCGCACCGCGCCGCATACGCCGACGCCGTCCCGCGCTCCTTCTGGCTCGACTCGCTCCCCGAGCGCTCGCCCCACCCACCACTGGAAGAGGCCCTCGAGGCGGATCTGTGCATCGTCGGCGGGGGCTATACCGGGCTGTGGGCGGCGCTCTACGCCAAATCCCTCGACCCGGCGCGCGACGTCGTCCTGCTCGAGGCCACCCGGTGCGGGAACGGGGCGAGCGGTCGCAATGGCGGCTTCGCCCTGGCCTCGCTCACTCACGGCACCCGCAACGGCCTCTCGCGCTTCCCCGACGAGATCGACCGCCTCGAGCGGCTCGGACGCGAGAACTTCGACGGGCTGGCCCGCGACCTGCACGACCTGAGCATCGACGGCGAGTTCGAGGCCGCCGGTGATCTCCTCGTCGCACTCGAGCCACACGAGCTGCCCGATCTGGCCGATGAAGCCGAGCTTGTGCGCCGCTTCGGCCACGAGGCGGAGCTACTCGATACCGAGCAAACTCGCGCGCAGGTCGACTCGCCGCTCTTCCTCGGAGCGCTCTGGACCCGGACGGGCTCGGCGCTGGTCCATCCCGGAAAGCTCGCCGACGGCCTGCGCGCGGCGGCGGTCCGGGCCGGGGTGCGGATCCACGAGCACACCCCGGTCCGCGCGCTGCACGACGGCGTCACGGTCATCGCCGATGGCGGGACGGTCAAGGCCCGCGGCGTGGTCCTGGCCACGAGCGCCTACCCGCCGCTCCTACGAGCGATCGGCCGCTACGTCGCGCCGGTCTACGACTACGCGCTGGTCACCGAGCCGATCGACCTCAGCCTCCTCGGGTGGCGCCACCGCCAGGGTGTCGGCGACATGGCCAACCAGTTCCATTACTACCGGCTGACCGCCGACGACCGGATCCTGTGGGGCGGCTACGACGCCGTCTACCGCTACGGG
This sequence comes from uncultured Solirubrobacterales bacterium, assembly GCA_963832315.1. Lineage (GTDB taxonomy): Bacteria > Actinomycetota > Thermoleophilia > Solirubrobacterales > Solirubrobacteraceae > Palsa-465. The sequence goes on from CAWHTT010000001.1 coordinate 181,648, forward strand.
GGGCCAGTCGGCCCGCACCTCGACGACCACGAGCCGACCTTCGCCATGCTCTCCCAGCACTTCTTCACGACGTTTCCCCAGCTCGAGGGCGTGCGCTTCAGCCATCGCTGGGGCGGCGCGATCGACACTTGCAGTCGCTTCTCGGTGTTCTTCGGCCGGGCGCTGGGAGGCCGCGTCGTCTACGCGCTCGGCTACACCGGGCTCGGCGTGGCCGCCACCCGCTTCGGCGGTCGCGTGGCGCTCGACCTCTTGGACGGTCGCCAGACCGAGGCCACCGAACTGGCCATGGTGCGCCGGCGACCGCTCCCCTTCCCGCCCGAGCCGCTGCGCAGCGCGGTCATCCAGCTGACCCGCAACCGCCTCGCGGCCGCCGACCGCGACGAAGGCCGCCGCGGGGTCTGGCTCCGGACGCTCGACCGGCTGGGCCTCGGCTTCGACAGTTAGGTACGGCTAGCGGCGCTCGAGCGCGAGGCGAATCCCGAGCCCGATCAGCACCGCGCCGGTCAGCCGCTCGATCCGCCGTCCCCAGGGTCCGTCGGTGAACGCCTTCTTGGCGCGGACGACGAGGAGCGCGAGCGTCGAGTACCAGATCAGGTCGACGGCGAGGATCACCACGGCCATCGCGAGCGTGCACGGGAGCACGGCGACTCCATGGGGGATGAACTGCGGGAACAGCGCCACGAAGAACACCGCCAGCTTGGGGTTGGCGAGGCTCGTGACCAGGCCGTCTCGGAACGCGGCCCGCCCCGACCCGGTCGCACCGCCGAACCCGCCGGCATCAGCGCCGTGGTGGAAAACAAGCGACCGCAGGCCGATCCCGAGCAGCACGACCGCGCCGGCAAGCTTGACGGCATCGAACACCGCGGCGGACGCCGCGACGATCGCGGCGATTCCGGCCGCCGCGAAGCATGCCCACGCCAGCACGCCGACCGAGTTGCCCGAGGTGGTCAGGAGCGCGTGACGCCGCCCGCCCCGGGCCGCGTTTCGCACGACCAGCGCCGTCGCCACCCCCGGCGTCAGCGACAGCAGGATCGCCACCGGCACGAACGTCAGCAGAGCGTGGAACATCCCGTCATCCTAGGTTCTCGCGCACGCCGCCACGAACCGCACTGGTCGCCGGCCCCCGCAGCACGAAATTTCCGCCATTGCCGCCGCCGTCGGCGCCTATTGACGGATTTCTCCGCTGAGAGACGAAGAATCCGGAATTACCGGCGGGGCGCGTCCAGTAATGGCGGAAATTTCGGGGTTGAGGGGCGGGTGGCGGTGGCTAGCCGCTCCTGAAAGACTCGGGCCACTCCAGGCGTCTAGGGCTGCATGCCAACTTCTCCAGACACGCTCGCCGCAACGTTCGTCGAACCGCGCGGCATGGTTCGATCGATCGTGGCGGCGACCGCCGGCCGCGAGGTACTCGGCGCACTTGGTGGGGTCAGCGCCGAGCGCGCAGCGTCGGCCGGCACCGAGGGCGCCTCGCCGCTCAAGAAGGGCGAGATCGCCCACCTGTCGGTGTCGCAGGACGCCCTCAGGCTGTGTAAGGCCAAGCGCGGCGCGTTCAAGCCCAAGCCGACCGACGAGCTCATCGCGGCCGCCCCGCGGGGCGCGGTGCGCACCGCCAGGGTCGAGAAGGGGCGGATCGCCGGCGTGCTCGAGGTGTCCTTCGAGGACGGGTCGACCTGGGCGTTCGACGTGCCCAAGGTCCACCTGTCCGGCGCGCAGGACATCGCCCGCGAGCTCGCCGGCGGATAGCCCCCGCCTCAGGCCGCCCGCCCGCGCGGGAGCAGCCGGGTCAGCGCCGCCACGCCCACGAGCAGGACCGCCAGCTCGCCCACGGCGAGCTCGAACGCCTGGGCGTAGCCGGAGTGCAGGGCGCCGAAGAAGATCACCCCGGTGACGGCCACACCGATCGCGTTGCCGACGTTCTGCATCGCGGTGAGCATGCCGGAGGCCGCGCCGGCGCGCTCGGGCTCGAGCGAGGAGAGGATCGTCGACGCCAGCGGCGCGAGCACCAGCCCCATGCCGGCGCCGACCAGCACGAGGCCGGGGACGAGCGCGCCCAGCGCGCCGGCCACGCCGATATCCGCCACGGCGGCGAGGAGCAGCGCGTGCCCGACAGCCAGCACCAGCGCGCCCGCGGCGATCACGGCGCGACCATGGCGCGCGGCCAGCGCCGGGGCGCGCATCGATGCCGCCACGTAGGCCGCGGCCAGGATCGTGAACACGAGCCCGGCCGGCAGCGGATGCAGGCCGCGGCCGTTCTGGAGGTACAGCGCGAGGACCACGAAGAACGACGCCTGACCGGCCCAGAAGCACAGTTGGGTGACGAGTCCGGCGCTGAACGAGCGATGGGCGAACAGCCGCAGGTCCAGTAGCGGGCTCCCGCCGCGACGCGCCAGGCGACGCTGATGCACCACGAAGCCGGCGAGCAGGACGGGTGCCGCGGCCAGCGAGAGCCACGTCCAGGTCGGCCAGCCGTGCTGGCGCCCCTCCAGGAGCGGCAGCACCAGGGCGGTCAACGCCGCGGTGGCCAGCGCGGTCCCGAGCAGATCCAGTCGGGGCGCCATCGACTCACGCGACTCCGGGATCACCCGGGGCGCCAGCACCAGCGCGGCGACCCCGACCGGCAGATTGATCAAGAAGCAACTGCGCCACCCGAGCCCGGCCGGGTCGGCGCTCATCAGCGCGCCGCCGATGAGCTGTCCGCCCACGGCGGCCAGGCCCATCACGGTGCCGTACACGCTCAGCGCGCGCACGCGATCCGGTCCGACGTACAGAACGCCGATGATCGAGAGCACGTTCGGGGTCAGGAGCGCCGCGGCCACCCCCTGGACGAGCCGGGCGAGCACCAACTGAAATGGGGTCGCGGCCACGCCGCACCAGGCCGACGCGAGCGTGAACAGCGCGAGCCCGAACGAGAACACGCGCCGGCGACCGAAGCGGTCGCCGAGGCGCCCCGCCGCGATCACGAAGATCGCCGAGGTCAGCGCGTACCCGGCGACCACCCATTCGATCGCGCTGTCGCTCGCGCCGAGGTTGGATTGCATCGCGGGGAGCGCGACGTTGACGATGAAGAAGTCCAGCACGACCATGAACGTGCCGGCGAGGACGACGGGGAGGGCAAACCGGCGGTTCACCGGCCGAGGGGCGGACCGGATCATTCCCGCCGCAGCTGAGAGTTCGTGTGTAGTCATGCGCCGCACGATCCCAGCCGGTCCCGGCGCCGTCGATTACCTGCCAGGTAAGGCCGCTCGACGTTGACGTTCAGTTAGGGGAAACGCAGAAGTTGACGGTCCGTGCACGGCCTCCATTCCACCGGTGTAGAAGGCCCGAAACCTGCCACAAGATCGTTGACAATCGTGTTAACATCCGCGCCGCGCTGCCCCGATTGACGACCCGCTCTGGCTCATGGCAGCGCCGGCGAATAGGCTGCACGAGGAGGAGAGGCCCGGGATGAGTGACGCCATCCGTTGGAGCAGGCTTGCAGCTTTTGCAGCCTGTCTGGTTCTGATTGCCGCAGTGGTGACCGCCTGCGGCGGTTCCAATTCCAGCTCGAGTTCGTCGGCGTCGTCGGCGTCGGGAACGAGTTCGACGTCGTCCGCGACCACGGCCACGGGAACCCCCAAGCCGGGCGGATCGATGACCGTTCTCGAGCTGGGCGGATACGCCGGCGCGTGGCCCACCGGGCTCGATCCCGCGACCAACGTCAACGGCGCCGCCGACCAGGACCAGATGAACTCGATCTTCGGGCAGCTGTTCCAGATCGCCGAGGGAGGAAAGCTGATCGACGATCTGGCCACGTCCGCCACGCCCTCCGACGGCGGGAAGACCTGGACGATCGCGATCCGTCCGAACCTGAAGTTCTCGGACGGCACGCCGCTGGACGGGGCCGCCGTCGTGGCCAACTGGAAGCGCGACCTGGCCGCGACATGCACGTGCAAGCCGGTCCTCCCGCCGGTCAAGTCGATCACCGCTCCGGACGCGACGACCGTGAAGATCAGCTTTGCGGCGCCCGACGGCGCGTTCCAGAACCAGTTGTTGGTGGCCAACCTGAACTGGATCGCCTCCCTGTCCGCGCTCAAGAAGATGGGCGAGCAGGCGTTCAAGATCAAGCCCGTCGGCGCCGGCCCGTTCACGGTGGACACGGACACGCTGTCGAACACGCTCGTGCTGCTGAAGAACCCCAACTACTGGGAGAGCGGGCGCCCGTACCTCGACAAGCTCACGTTCAAGGCCACATCCGACGACGAGGCCGCGCTCGAGGCGCTGCAGTCGGGGAGCGCCCAGGCGTACGACGGGATGGCGACCCCGTCGCTGGTCAAGACGTACAAGGCGCACTTCACCACGACCCAACAGCCGGCGACCTCTCCCTACGACATCCAGCTCAACACCGCGCTGCCGCCCTTCAACAACATGAACGCGCGGCTGGCGATCTATTACGCCACCAACGCCGCCCTGATCGACGAGAAACTGTTCGGCAACCAGTTCCAGGTGGTCCAGGGCTTCACCGCTCCCGGCGGCCTGTTCTACTACCCGAACGTGCCGGGCTACCCGACGTACGACCTGAACAAGGCCAAGCAACTCGTGAAGCAGATCGGCGGGCTCAGCGTGAACTTCTTCACGCTCGCCTCACCGGTCAACCAGAACTTCATGGTGGCTTTGCAGCAGTTGTGGGGTCAGGCCGGGATCAAGACGTCGATTCACCTGTACAGCCTGGCCGGGCTGATCCAGCAGTTCGTCAGCAAGAAGTGGCAGGCGGCGCTCCAGACGGCGGGGGCCTGGGATCCCGCGGCGGGCGTCGGCCTCGGGTTCCGCTTCCTGTCGCAGTCGCCGTTCAGCGGCGTGCACGATCCCAAGCTCGACGCGCTGATCCTGGGGGGTCAGGCGGCGGTCGATCCGAGCGCTCGCAACAAGATCTATCAGCAGGCCGCCCAGTACATCGCCAAGAATGCCGACGGGCCGTTCCTGTTCCCGCTGGCCTCATGGAACGTCGCGGTGCACGGCGTGCAGGGGCCGGGCCTGACCACGGTCATCCCGTCGGTGGTGGTAAACACGCCGCCTCAGTGGCAGGCGGTCTCGTTCACGCAGTGAGAAGGGCAGGCGCAGGGGATAGTGACCGATGAGTAGTACGTCCGCGCCGCTCAGCGCTCCGCTGGCGGCGCGGGCCGGCCGGGCGAGCCGGCTCGCTGGCTCGCCCACGCTCAGGTTCATCGTCCGGCGGCTGCTGGCGGCGATCCCCGTCCTGTTCGGGGTGACCTTCCTCAGCTTCGTGGTGATGAACTCGCTGCCGGGCGACGCCGCCCAGGAGCTGCTGGGTATCCAGGCGACGCCCTCCCAGATCCACCGGCTGCAGGCCCAGCTCGGCCTGAACCACCCGTTCCTGACCCGCTACTGGGATTGGCTCCACGGGGTGCTCACGGGTCATCTCGGCCATTCGCTGTCCAGCGGCCAGGGCGTGGGCTCGATTCTGGCCTCGGACCTGCCGGTGACCTTCGAGCTGCTGGCCTACGCGTTCCTGATCTCGGTGGTGCTCGCGGTGCCCATCGCGCTGCTGTGCGCACGCAGGCCGGGCGGGATGATCGACCGGCTGAGCATGGCGGTCAGCATGGCCGGACTGTCGATCGCGCCGTACGTGCTGGCGCTCGTCCTCGTCTACGTGTTCGCGGTCAAGCTGAACGTGCTCCCGGCGATCGGGTGGGTCCCGCCCGGACAGAGCCTCTCCCAGAACATCCGGTACCTCACGCTGCCAGCCGTGTCGATTGGGCTGACCCTGCTGTGCTTCTACACGCGCCTGCTCCGGGCGGATCTACTCGAGCAGATGCAGGGGGAGGACTACGTGGTCACGGCACAGGCCAAGGGGCTGCGGCCGTGGCGGGTGCTCACCCGCCATGCCCTGCGCAACTCGCTGTTCGGGCTGATCACCGTGGTGGCGTTGAACCTGGGCACGCTGCTCGGCTTCACGGTGGTCATCGAGGACATCTTCGGTATTCCCGGCATCGGCCACGAACTGCTCCAGGCGATCGACAACCGCGACATCCCCGTGATCGAGGGGATCGTGTTCGCGTTCGCGGTGATCGTGGTGCTGTCCAACCTTCTCGCCGACGTGCTGTACTCGGTGCTCGATCCCAGGATTCGCTATGGCCGACCTACCGAGTGACCTCGTCGTAGCGGGCGTCGCGCCCTCGGCCGACGAGGCCGCGGCCACCAAGGTCGCGGGCCGCTGGCGAGGCTCGCTCGGCGTGATCGTGCCCGGCGTGATGGTTGCCTTCATCTTCCTGCTGTGCTTCGTGTGGCCGATCATCGGTCCGGTTCCGTCTCCCACCGGAGCCACCATCCTCGACTCGAACCTGGCGGCGTTCTCGCCCGGGCATTTCCTCGGCACCGATCCGGTCGGCAACGACGAGTGGGCGCGCCTGCTCTACGGGGGGCGCACGTCGCTCGAGATCGCGCTCGCCGTGCAGGCCATCGGGATCATGCTCGGCGGCACGCTCGGCGCGATCGCCGCCTACATGGGCGGGCTGCGCGACGCCACGATCATGCGGGTCCTCGACGTGCTGATCGCCTTCCCCGCCCTGGTGCTGGCGATCGCGATCGCGCAGGGCCTCGGACCGAGCAAGCTGCACACGATCTGGGCGCTCTGCTTCTTCAGCTTCCCCGCCTTCGCCCGCATCTCGCGCGCGGCCACGCTGCGCGTGCGCGAGCAGACATTCATGACCGCGGCGCGCCTGTCGGGAACGAGCTTCCCGCGTATGCTGATCGGGCACATCGCGCCGAACATCCTGCCCCAGCTGCTCACCTTCGCGGTGCTGGGGATCGGAATCACGATGATCCTCGAGGGCGCGCTCAGCTTCGTCGGCCTCGGCGTCCCGCCGCCCGCCCCAAGCTGGGGGAACATGATCGCGCAGGGCCAGAGCACGCTTTCCGCCCAGCCGCGCTACGTGCTCCTGCCGAGCGCCGCCCTGTTCATCACCGTCGTCTCGTTCAACCTGCTCGGCGAGGGGCTTCGAGCCCGGTGGAGTGGCCGGTGACCGATTCGCTGCTGGAGGTCTCAGACCTGAGGGTCGACTTCCGCCACGACGGCCAGCTGCTGCGGGCGGTGGACGGGTTGACGTACTCGCTGGAGCGCGGCCGGACGGTGGCCGTGATCGGCGAGTCCGGCTCGGGCAAGACGGTCAGCTCGCGAGCGATCATGGGCCTGCTCCCGCCGACGGCGACGGTCACCGGGTCGATCCAGTTCGACGACGTACAGATGGTCGGCTTGCCGGAGAAGGCGATGCGCGCCCAGCGCGGACGCGGCGTCGCGATGGTGTTCCAGGATCCCACGCGCTCGCTCAACCCGACCATGCGGATCGGTGCGCAGATCCGCGAGGCGATCCGGACGCACGAGAAGTCCTCACGCGCCGCCGCACAGGACCGCGCGTTCGAGCTGCTGGAGCTCGTGCGGCTGCCGGCCGCGCGCGAGCGACTCGAGCAGTATCCGCATCAGCTATCGGGCGGAATGCGACAGCGCGTCATGATCGCGATCGCGCTCGCCGCCAAGCCGAAGCTGCTGATCGCCGACGAGGCCACCACCGCGCTCGACGTCACGACCCAGGCGCAGATCATGGAGCTCCTGCGAGACCTCCAGCAGCGACTGGGGATGGCGCTGATCATGATCAGCCACGACCTGGGGCTGGCCGCGAGCTTCGCGGACGAGGTCGTCGTGATGTACGCGGGCCGTGCGGTCGAACGCGCCCCGACCCGGAAGCTGTTTGCCCACGTCCGGATGCCGTACACGCGCGCACTGCTGGACGCCATCCCTCGGCTGGAGAACGCCTCCCACACGCGACTGGCGGCCGTGCCCGGGACAGCCGCCCAACCTGGCGCTCCGCGAGCCCGGGTGCCCGTTCACGCCGCGCTGCCCAAACGCGACCGACCAATGCCGCGAGCACGCCCCCGCCTTCGAGGAGCACGAGCCGGGTCATCTGTGGGCGTGCTGGCATCCATGCGCCGACGAGGGACCGCTGTGAGTACCGGCGCGCCGCTGCTCGACGTCCGCAACCTGGTCCAGGAATTCGAGGTCCGCGCGCAGGGCGGCGTCCGCAGCGGGATCGTGCAGGCGGTGTCCGACATCTCGTTCACGCTTGAGAAAGGCGAGACGCTCGGGCTGGTCGGCGAGACCGGGTCGGGGAAATCGACCCTGGCCCGAGCGATCCTGCAGGCCCCTCGGCCGAAGGCGGGTGAGGTGCTGTTCGAGGGCGTCGATCTGGTCAAGCTCAAGGGGCGCGAGTTGCTGGGCGCGCGACGCCAGCTGCAGATGGTCTTCCAGGACCCATTCGGCTCACTCGATCCGAAGTGGTCGGTGACCCGCATCGTGGAGGAGCCGCTGATCGCGTTCAAGACGGGGACGCGGGACGAGCGACGGCGCCGCGTCGCCGAGGTGCTCGAACTAGTCGGCCTTGATCCGTCGCGGTACGGTCAGCGCCGCCCGCGCTCGCTGTCCGGCGGCCAGGCACAACGGGTCGCGATCGCCCGCGCCCTCGCGCTCGATCCCGCGCTGATCATCTACGACGAGGCGGTTTCCTCGCTGGACGTGCTGATCCGGGCACAGGTACTGAACCTGCTCGAGCGCCTGCGCGCCGAGCTCTCGCTCACCTATCTGTTCATCGCGCACGACCTGGCGCTCGTCAAGCAGGTCTCAGACCGGGTCGCGGTCATGTACCTGGGCAAGCTGGTCGAGATCGGGCCGGCCGAGTCGCTCTATCGAGAGCCGCTTCATCCCTACACCGTGGCGTTGCTGGCGTCGATCCCGAACCCCGACCCCACGGCACCGCGCGCGGTCGCGACCGAGACGATCCGAGGCGAGCCGCCCTCGCCGATCGATCCCCCGACTGGCTGCCGGTTCCGGACCCGGTGTCCCCGCGCGCAGGACGTGTGCGCCGAGATCGAGCCGCCGCTTCGCCGGCTGGCCGACGGGCACTTCACCGCCTGTCACTTCCCGGTCTCGCGGGACGCGCCGGCACCCTCAGGACGTGAGCCCGCCCGAATCGCAGGAGGACCCCATGACCCTGCAGCAACCGACTGACACCCTCGACGTCCACGCGCTGCTGACCGACGGCACACAACTGATCGGCGGCGAGTGGGTGCCGGCACGCGACGGCCAAACGATCGCGGTCGAGAACCCAGCCACCGGCGAGGTGCTGGCACATGTGCCGCGTTCCGGTGAGGCCGACATCGCCGACGCGGTCGCCGCGGCCGAGGAGGCATTCCCGGCGTGGCGCGACACGAGTCCCAGCCGGCGCGGGCAGCTGTTATTGGACTGGGCAGCCCTGTGTCGCGAGCACGCGTCCGAGATCGACCTCTTGGAACGGTTGGAGGTTGGACGACCGAAATGGGGGCCTGCGCCCATGCCGGGCATCCTCACCTTCACCGCCGGCCTGGCCGACAAGGTGACCGGGTCGACGCTCCCCAGTGCGTTCCCGGACGTGATCGGAATGACGCTGCGCGAGCCGTTTGGCGTCTGCGGGAGCGTCATCCCCTGGAACGCCCCGGGGCCGAACACGGCAGGCGACGCCGGACCGGCGATCGCGATGGGCAACACGATCGTGATCAAGCCGGCCGAGGACGCGCCGCTGACGTGCCTGCTGCTGGTCAAGCTGGCGCACGAAGCGGGCATCCCGCCCGGCGTTATCAACGTCGTGACCGGGTATGGCCCGGAGGCGGGAGAGCCGCTGGCCCGGCATCCGGTCGTCAGGCACATGAGCTTCACCGGCTCCCCCGAGACCGGCCGGCGCGTGATGGAGGCGTGCGCGTCGCATCTGATCCCGCTGCACCTCGAGCTTGGGGGCAAGTCGCCGCAGGTCGTGCTGCGCGATGCGCCGCTCGATCGCGCCATCCCGACGATCGCCCGCAGCATCACGCTGAACACCGGGCAGATCTGCGCCGCCGGCTCGCGGGTGGTCGTCGACGCCTCGATCCGCGACGAGGTCGTCTCGGGGTTGGCGGACGCGTTCAAGCAGGTGCGGGTCGGGCCCTGGTACGAGGACGTCGACATGGGGCCGCTGATCAGCGCCAAGCAGGAGAAGCGGGTGCTCGGCTATCTGGACAGCGGGCGCTCCGAGGGCGCGCGGGTCGTGGTCGGCGGCGGCAAGCCGTCGGGCGATCTTTATGACCGCGGGTATTTCGTCGAGCCGACGATCTTCGACGAGGTGAAGCCCGACATGCGGATCGCCCAGGAGGAGATCTTCGGCCCGGTGCTCTCCGTGCTGAGCTCCGAGGACGAGGAGGAGGCGCTTCAGGTCGCCAACGGCACCCGGTACGGGCTCGTGGCGTCGGTGTGGACTCGGGATGTGGGTCGCGCCGTGCGCCTGGCGCGCCGGATCGAGGCCGGGCAGGTGTCGATCAACACGCTGTGGTCGGGCGGGGTGATCGGAGCGCCGTTCGGCGGCTACAAGTCGAGCGGGTTCGGGCGTACGGTCAGCGCCGAGTCGATCCGCGACTACACCCAGGTAAAGAGCGTGATCATCGACGGGCGGGCCTGAGGCTCTCGTGGACGTCTCGCTCGAAGGCAAGGTCGCGCTGGTCACCGGGGCCGGACCCAACATCGGCAGCGGGATCTCGCTCGCGCTGGCGCGCTACGGGGCGCGGGTGGCGTGCAATGACGTTTCCGCCGAGGCCGCGGGCGCGAGTGTCCGCCGGATCGAGCGTCACGGCGGTTCCGCGATGGCCGTGATGGGCGACGTGTCCGACGAGGACGACGTCGTCCGTTACATCGGCGAGGTGCTCGACGCGTGGGGACGGATCGACATCCTGATCAACAACGCGGCGCTGCTTGGAGGCCGCGGCGTGCTCGAGGAGAGCCTCGAGTTCTGGAACCGCGCGATCGCGGTCGCCGGCGCGGGCACGTTCCTCAACACCAAGCACGTGGCGATCTCGATGATCGAGCGAGGGATCAAGGGCTCGATGGTGAACATCCTGTCCTCGAACGCGTGGCAGGGCTGCGCCGGCGTGATCGCCTACGCGTTCCACAAGGGCGGGCTGGCCAACTTCACGCGCGCCGCCGCGATGGACCTCGCGCCGTACGGGATCCGCGTGAACTCCTACTCGCCGACCGCGCCGCGGCCCGACAACCCCGAGCTGCTCGCCGAGCTGAGCGAGACCGGCGGCCTGCGCAGGCATTTTCAGCCGCCGCCGGATCGGCCGTCGTGGTGGCGTCCCACCGGCAAGATCGACGTGCGCGGCAACATGCCGATGGAGCCCTCGACGCCGACCGACATCGGCCACTGCGTGGCGTGGTTGTGCTCGGACTACGCGCGGCTGATCACCGGGTGTGACTTCGTGATCGACGGCGGCGCGCGCGCCAAGTACTGGGGGTACACGCCTGCGGAGGAGAAGGCGGAGCCGGTGCCTCTGATTCCGCTGTACGAGGACGAGACGATGCCGGGAGGGTTTTGATGGTTCGAGGCGCTGTACAGACAGGACCGCTGGCCTACGAGATCCAGGAGTTCCCGCGGCCTTCGATCGGTCCCGACGAGGGGCTGCTGCGGGTCGAGGCGTGCGGGATCTGCGGGTCCGATGTCGAGCAGTACCGTGGGCATCTGGTACGGCCCGGGATGTTCCCGCTGATCCCCGGGCACGAGCCGCTCGGGGTCATCGAGGAAGTCGGTGAGCGCGCCGCCGAGCGCTGGGGCGTGTCCGTGGGCGACCGGGTGGCGGTCGAGATCCTCCGGCCCTGCCGAGCCTGCGACTACTGCCTGACCGGGCGCTACATGTCCTGCCCGAACCGCGACGGCGCCTACGGGATGACCCCGCTGTCGCGCGAGCCGGCCCTGTGGGGCGGCTTTGCCGAGTACCTGTACCTGCACCCGTGGGCGATCCTGCACAAGGTCTCCAAGGACCTGCCGCCCGAGATCGCGGTGATGTTCAACCCGCTCGGCGCCGGCGTGCGCTGGGCCGCGATGCTGGGCGAGGTGGGACTCGGCGAGACCGTGCTGATCCTGGGGCCCGGGCAGCGCGGTCTGACCTCGGTGGTGGCCGCGCGAGCGCGGGGCGCGGGGACGATCATCGTCACCGGGTTGTCGCGCGACGAGCACAAGCTGGCCCTGGCGCGCGAGTTCGGCGCCGACCACACGATCAACGTCGAAGAGGAGGACGTGGTCGCGCGGGTGAGCGAGATCACCGACGGCGCGATGGCCGACGTGGTGCTCGAGCTCACGCCGATCGCGGATCAGCCGATCCGCGACGCGGTCGAGTGCGTCAGGCACAGCGGCCGTATCGTGCTCGCCGGCCTGAAGGGCGGCAAATCAGTGGAGCTCGTCACCGATCGCCTGATCAACAAGGGCTTGACCGTGCGGGGCGCCTTCGGGGTCAACGCCGAGGCGTACATCGAGGCGATCCGGATCATCGAGTCGGGCCGGTTCCCGCTCGAGAAGATGCACAGCGGCAAGTACGAGCTGGCCGACACCGAGGCGGCGATCCAGTCGCTGGCCGACGGAGACGCGGTGCACGTGTGCGTCTGCCCGGAGGCGGAGTCGGCAATGGCCGCCGTGGGGACCACTGCTTCAGAGGAGGCGTCAAATGCTGGTTGACATGCACGCACACGTGATCCCCGGGTCCCTGGAGGCGGTCGGGGCGTCCGAGGACCATCGGGGACCGCGGATTGGGCCGTGCCACGACGATGAGCACGCGCGGCTGCTCGAGAACGACCGCGGCATGCAGTTCAAGGCGATCGACGCGTTCTACCTGGCCGAGCGCCGGCTCGAGGAGATGGACAGCAGCGGCGTCGACGCCGAGGTCGTCTCGCCGATGCCGCCGCTCCTCGACTACGCGCTCACCGGCGCCGAGGGGTTGGAGCTCTCGCGGCGGGTCAACGAGTTCATCGCCGAGTTGACGCGGACCGATCCGGGGCGACTGATGGGAATGGGAATGATTCCCATTCAGGCGCCGGAGCTTGCCGCCGCCGAGTTGACCCGGGTGCGCGATCTCGGGCTCGTGGCGGTGGAGATCGCGTCGAACGTGCTCGGGCGGGCCTTGCACGGCGACGAGTACGAGGAGTTCTGGTCCGAGGCCGAGCGGCTCGAGATGCCCGTGTTCATCCACGCGATGCCCGCCGACTTCGGCGAGCGCCTGCCGGCCGGTCTGATCCCGATCGCCGCGTTCGCGGTCGGCGCCGACGCGCTGCTGGCCTGCGCGGGGATCATCACGAGCGGGCTCGCCGAGCGCCACCCGCGTTTGCGCCTGGCGTTCAGCCACGGCGCCGGCGGCTTCCCGATGATGCTCCCGCGCGCGATGACCTTCTGGGGCAAGACGTGGAACGAGGAGCCTTCCTCTGAAGGCGAGGGCGTGTCACCCGCCGAGTTGACCCGGCGCTTCTACTACGACGGGCTCGTGTTCGACCGCCGCGCGCTGCGCTTCCTGATCGACCTGGTCGGCCACACCCAGGTGCTGGTCGGCTCCGATTTCCCGGCCATGCCGCGCGAGCAGCCGTGCGGGCGCACCCTGCGCTCGTTGGATCTCGCCCCCGACGTGCTCGAGGACATCACGTGGCACAACACGTTCCGCTTCCTCGGCATCGAGGCGCCGCACCTGGTGGGTGCGGGCGCCGCGACTTCGACGACAGGAGAGACATCGTGAAGACACGCGCGGCAATCGTGCGAGGCCCCGGTCAGCCCTGGGAGGTGACCGAACTCGAACTCGACGATCCCAAGGAGCACGAGGTCCTCGTCCGCGTGGAGGCCTGCGGGCTGTGCCACTCCGACGAGCACGTCCGCGAGGGCGGCCCCTACCGCTACCCGATGGTCGGCGGTCACGAGGGCGCGGGAGTCGTCGAGAAGGTCGGGCCATCGGTTTCCCGGGTGCGCGAGGGCGATCATGTCTGCACCTCGTGGATCCCTGTGTGCGGCCACTGCCGTTACTGCTCGACCGGGCACCAGAACATGTGCAACGACGGTCTCAACGCCGGCACCGGGATGTTCCTCGACGGCACATTCCGCTTTCACGAGAACGGCGAGGACGTCGGCGGCATGTGCGTGCTGGGGACGTTCGCGCAGTGGATGGTGATCTCCGAGAACTCGTGCGTGCCGATCGATGAGGATCTCCCGTTCGAAGTCGCCGCGCTCGTCGCGTGCGGCGTGACCACGGGCTGGGGCTCCTCGGTGTACGCCGCCGGCACCCGCGCCGGCGAGACCGTGGTGATCTTCGGCACGGGTGGCGTTGGGATGAACGCGGTCCAGGGCGCGGCCTACGCCGGCGCCAAGCACGTGATCGCGGTCGATCCGAACCCGTTCAAGCAGGAGATGGCCGGCAAGTTCGGCGCCACGTTCACGACCGGCGATGCCGACGAGGCGTTCGAGTACATCAAGGACCGCACCCGGGGAGAGATGGCCGACCACGCGGTGATCACGGTCGGCGTCATGCACGCCGAGGTGCTCCGGCGCGCGGTCGACATGATCGGCAAGGGCGGCAACGTGGTGGTGACCGCGGTCGGCGGCGAGGGCGACACGATCGCCATCCACGGCTCGCCGGTGACCGGCTTTCACAAGAACATCCAGGGCTCGCTGTTCGGCGGCGCCAACCCGCTGTACGACATGCCCCGCCTGCTCGGGCTATACAAGAACGGCGACCTCAAGCTCGACGAGCTCATCACCCGCCGCTACAAGCTGGATGAGATCAATCAGGGCTACGAGGACATGCTGTCCGGCAAGAACATCCGGGGCGTCCTGATCCACGACCACTGATGCCCGTGACCAATCCCCGCCCAACGGTGCAAGACCAACGAAACCCCCTCACACCCCGCCCGCCGTCCGCACATAAGCGCCTCACAGGCGCTTATGTGCGGAAAGCCGATCGGGGGCGGGGCGCTTTTGGGCGTTTTGCACCTCCTACTCGTAAGGAGAACTCACAGTGACCCCCAGCGCGATTCTTGACCCCACCGGGCTGTCCGAGCGCCCCGCCGCCGAGGGCCTGACGCTCGCGTCCCGCCCGGCTGAGCTGAGCGGCGTCAAGATCGGCCTGCTCGAGAACGGCAAGCAGAACGCGCGGCGTTTCCTGGAGGACGTGGCCGACGTCCTGCGCGAGCGCTACGGCGCCGGCGAGGTGCAGCTACGGCGCAAGGAGATCTTCTCGCAGCCCGCGCCCCCCGAGCTCGTCGACGAGCTGAGCTCTCAGTCGGACGTGGTGGTGATAGGCATTGGCGATTGAGGCTCGTGTAGCGCGTCGGCGGTCGCCGACGGAATTCTCTTCGAGCGTCACGGCAGGCCGGCAGCGGTGATCTGCTCCGACGCGTTCATCGCCACCGCGGATGCGATGGCCGGAGTGCAGGGCGCGCCGGGCTACCGCTACCTGACCACCCCCCATCCGGTGGCCGGGCTGACCCCGGAGCAGGTGCGCGAGCGGGCGGAGGCGGTGGCCGCCGAGGTGGCGAGGATGCTCGCGCAATGACCACCCCCGATCCCGACCTCGCCCGTGAAGCCATCGAGTACTGCTACGAGCAGGGCTGGACCGACGGGCTGCCGGTCGTTCCCGCGTCGGAGGAGTTGCTCGACCAGTTCCTGGCCCACACCGGCCGTGATCCGGACGAGGTGCTGTGGCGGATGGACCACCTTGATCGGGAGTGCACGGTCAGGACCGCGGCGATCAACGCGGCGATGGCCGGCTGCCTGCCCGAGTACTTCCCGATCGTGCTCGGCGCCTGGGATGCGGTGATGCGCGACCGGGCGGCCAAGGGCGGCGGCTGGCAGTCGACCAGCGGACCGGCGCCCCTGATCGTGATCAACGGCCCGATCCGCGGCGAGCTCGGGATCAACTCCACGGGCGGGATCTTCGCGGCGGGCTTCCGGCCCAACGCGACGATCCCGCGCGCGCTCGGACTGATGCTGCGCAACGCGTTCGGCGTGGTTCCCCACGTGTTCGACCAGACCACGCAGGGGATCCCGGGCCGGTGGGCGATCTGCTTCGGCGAGAACGAGGAGGAGAGCCCGTGGGAGCCGCTGGCTGTCGAGACCGGACTCGAGCCGGGTACGAACGCGGTCTCGGCCACCCTGACCCGCACCTACGAGTTCGTCGACAACCGGCACACCCAGGATCCCGAGCAGCTGCTGAACGACTTCGCGGACACGATCTCGCGGACCGGCTCGCTGATCTTCCGCGGGCAGTCGGCCGGTGTGGTGTTCTGCCCCGAGCACGCCCAGATGCTGGCCGGCGCCGGCTACTCGAAGTCCGATGTCAAGGACTGGCTGATCGAGCACGTCGGCCGCACCGAGGCCGATCTCCGGCGCGCCGGCAAGGACGGCGTTTCTCCGGGCGGCCCGGGAGCGCGGTCGGCCAGCGAAGCCGAGCGCGCCCCCGCCGAGACGTTCACGCCCTACTTCACGGCCCACAGGGACGTTCCGATCGTCGTCGCCGGCGCGCGCAACGCCGCGATCTCGATGGTCTTCCGCGTGTTCGGCGAGTGGTCGAACACGTCGGTGGAGATCGAGTCCCTGAGGGCCCCGGCGACAGCTACCAAGGGAGGCTGATCGAT
The DNA here is from genome assembly GCA_963832315.1 of uncultured Solirubrobacterales bacterium. GTDB lineage: Bacteria > Actinomycetota > Thermoleophilia > Solirubrobacterales > Solirubrobacteraceae > Palsa-465. Next base: position 198,137 of record CAWHTT010000001.1, read on the forward strand.
GTTCAGCGAGCAGGGGTTGAAGGACATGCGGACGATGTTGGAGGCCGACGGCTACGAGCTCGACGCGCAGGAGGACGGCGAGCGCGTGGTGGTCCGGATCGAGGCGACGCCCGAGGCGTGCGAGGACTGCCTGGCGCCCCCGGACGTGATGCGGGCGATTCTCGGCAAGACGCTCGCCGTGCCGGCCGAGGCGATCGATCTGCACTATCCGGAATGAGAGTCGACGTCGACGGTCCGCTGGGCGCCGAGTGGATGCGCGACCGCGCCGCGCTGGTCACGGGTGGCGGCGGACGCGACGGTGGGCCGGGGACGGTGGGCTGGGCGATCTCCCGCCTGCTGGCCCGCCACGGCGCAAGCGTTGCCGTGCTCGATCGAGATCCGGTCGCCGCGCAGCGAACCGTGTCTCAGATCGAGCGCGCCGGCGGCCGCGCCACCGCCGTGATCGCGGACGTCTTCAACGATGACGAGTGCGCGCGGGCGGTCGCCGAGGCACGCGACGCGCTCGGCGGCCTCGACACGCTGGTCAACAACGTCGCCGCCTGGAGCCCGGCCGAGCTGTTCGATGCCGAGCCGGCGCAGTTCGACGAGTTGATCACCGCGAACCTGAAGACGGCCTGGCAGATGACCCGCCACGCCGCCGATGTCATGACCGCCGGTGGCGCGATCGTCAACATCACGTCGGTGGCGGCCCGGCGCGCCGGCACCATCTACGGGCTCGGCAAGGCCGCGCTCGAGGCGATGACCGGCGGCGCCGCGCCGCTGCTCGCCGAGCGCGGGATTCGCATCAACGCCGTCGAGCTGGGCGCGCTGTGGACAGCGGGCGTGGCCGCGAATCTCCCGGAGGAGGCGCGTGAACCGCGTCGCAGGATGTCGGCTCTCCAAACCGAGGGCGACTGCTGGGACGCGGCGGCCGCGGTCCTGTTCCTGGCCAGCGATCAGGCCCGTTGGATCTCGGGTCAGGTCCTGACCGTCGACGGCGGCGGACCGCCTCGCGCCCCCTACCCCGGGGTGAATCGGGCGCCGGCAACGGCCGGAGCCGGCTCATGACTCAGCGCGTGGCGCTCATCACCGGATGCGGCAAGCCGGACGGCAGCGGCCAGGCCGTCGCTCGCGCGCTGGCCGCCGACGGCGCCGCGGTCGTGGTCGCCGATCGCCGTCCCACCGGCGTGCCCAACCGCCGGCAGGAAATCGTGGGCAGTGGACAACCGCCGGAATGGGCGGGCCTCGACACGCTGGTCTCTGAGATCGAGAGCGCAGGTGGCAAGGCCATGCCGGTGCTCGGCGACATCGGCGACGAGCGAGAGTCCCAGGCCATGGTCGACGCCGCGGTCCGTCAATTCGGCCGGCTCGACATCCTGGTCAACAACGCGGCGGCACCTCAGGGCCTCGATCGCGATGTGATCGACGGGATCCCGATCAAGGTGTTCGACGAGGTGATCCGGATCAACCTGCGCGGCGCCTGGCTGATGTGCCGGGCCGCCGTCCCGCCCATGCGCGAGCAGCGCTGGGGGCGGATCGTCAACGTCTCGTCGATGGCCGGCGTGATCGCCGCGCCGCGCTCCACCCCGTACTCGGCCTCCAAGGCGGGAATCATCGGGCTGACGCGCGCGCTCTCGATGGACGTGGCCGCCTGGGGCATCACCGTCAACGCGATCGCGCCCGGCGCGCTCGACACCAGCCGCTCCGTGCTCAGCCTCGATCCGGACCTCGACGTTCGCGCGGAGATGGAGCAGCGCGGCCGGCGCCTGCCGGTCGGCCGGGTCGGCCGGCCCGACGACGTCGCGGCCGCGGTGCGCTACCTGGTGAGCGACGGCGCCGAGTTCGTGACCGGGCAGATGCTTGTTCTCGACGGGGGCGGGCCGGCCCCGTTCCCGCTGCCACGACCGGAGGAGGAGACGGCTTGAAAGTCCGAGTGCTCATGGAGCCGCGCCACGGCGCCACCTACGACCGCATCGTGGCCATGGCCAAGGCCACCGAGGAGGCGGGCTTCGACGCGTTCTTCCGCTCAGACCACTACCTGGGCATCGACTCGACCGACCCCGATTACCTGCCCACCGACTCGTGGACGACGCTGGGCGGCCTGGCCCGCGAGACCAGCACGGTCAAGCTCGGCACGCTGATGACCGCCGGCACGTACCGCAACCCGGCGAACCTCGCCATCGCCGTCGCGAGCGTGGATCAGATGTCGGGCGGGCGGATCATCCTGGGCATCGGAACCGGCTGGTATGAGCGCGAGCACCACGCGTTCGGCATCCCGTTCCCGCCGATCGGCGAGCGCTTCGACCGCCTGAACGAGGCGATGCAGATCATCCACGGGCTGTGGGAGACCCCGCCCGGGGAGACGTTCAGCTTCGACGGCAAGTTCTGGCAACTCGACGAGTGCGCCAACTTCCCGGCGCTCGTGCAGCACCCCCGCCCGGAGATCGTCATCGGTGGAACCGGACCGCGGCGCACGCCGCTGATGGCCGCGCGCTACGCCGATGAGTTCAACAGCGGCGGCGGCAAGGGCAGCCGCGAGCGCTTCGAGAACGTGCGGCGGATCTGCGAGGAGATCGGGCGCGATCCGGCGACGCTGCGTCTGTCCGCCACCTATCAGGTGATCTGCGGCGCCACCCGCGAGGAGGCCCAGCAGCGATTGGAAGGTCTCGGCGCGCCGGGAGAGCGCATGCTCGCGAACGGCGTGGTGGGCACGCCCTCCGAGGTGACGGCGGCGCTGCAGGACCTCGGTGAGCAAGGCTGCGAAACGGTCTACCTGCACATCTTCGACATCGACGACCTCGACCACCTCCGGCTGATCGGCGCCGAGGTGGTGCCGCAGGTGGCATGAACCAGTGCACTAGTGAGGAGAGACCTCTGATGGCGAGCATGACGACGCGAGCGGCGGTGCTGCACACCCCCGGCACCGATTGGGAGATCACCGAACTCGATCTCGACCCGCCCAAGGAGTACGAGGTCCTGATCCGCTACAAGGCCGCAGGCCTGTGCCACTCCGACGAGCACATCCGCCGTGAGGGCGGCAGCCACATCCGCTTCCCGCTCGTGGGCGGGCACGAGGGCGCGGGGATCGTCGAGGCCGTCGGCGCCGGCGTCACCCGCGTCCAGCCCGGCGACCACGTGGTGACCTCCTACATCCCGGCCTGCGGGAAGTGCCGCTACTGCTCGACCGGTCACCAGAACCTGTGTGACCGCGGGCTGTACGCCGGCGTGGGCTGCCTGCAGGACGAGACGTTCCGCTTCCACCGCAGCGGCGAGGACTTCGGCGGGTTCTGCGCGCTCGGGACGTTTTCCGACCACACCGTGGTGTCCGAGTACTCGTGCGTGAAGATCGACGAGGACATCCCGTTCGAGGTGGCCTGCCTGGTCGGCTGCGGCGTGACCACCGGCTGGTGCTCGGCCGTGCGCGCCGGCGAGACCCGGGCCGGCGAGACAGTGGTCGTGATGGGCGTGGGCGGCGTCGGCATCAACGCCGTGCAGGGCGCGCGCTACGCGGGTGCCACGCGCGTGATCGCGATCGACCCGAACCCTCTGAAGCGCGATACGGCCATGCGCCTGGGCGCGACGCACGCTTTCGCCAGTGCCGATGAGGCGCGCGAGCAGCTGGTCGATCTGACCCGGGGGCAGCTGGCCGATCTCGCCGTGGTGACCGTCGGCGTCCTGGATGCCGAAATCACCGCGGACGCGGTCAGCCTGATCGGAAAGGCGGGCCGAGTCGTGCTGACCTCGGTCAGCCGCGCCGACGAGCACTCGATCAGCCTGACCGGCTCGCCGATGATCGGCTGGCACAAGCGCATCCAGGGGTCGCTGGCCGGCGGCTCGAACCCGATCTTCGAGATGGCCAACCTGCTCGGCCTCTACAAGTCAGGCCACCTCAAGATCGACGAGATCATCACCCAGCGCTACTCGCTCGAGCAGGTCAACGACGGCTATCGCGACCTGATCGCCGGCAAGAACGTGCGCGGCGTGGTCATCCACGAGAGCTGAGCGCGCTCGACGGCGGGAGGGCGCCAAGGTCGCGCGTGAAGCCCGGCGGGACCAGCAGGTCCTCCGCGGTCAGCTCCGCCGTGCTGGCGCGGCCCAGGCCGAGCAGCGTGGAGTCGATCCCGGCCCGCATGATGTCGAGCACGTTCTCGACCCCGGGCTGGCCGGCCGCGGCCAGGCCCCACAGGTACGCCCGCCCGATCATCACGGCCCGCGCGCCCAGCGCCAGCGCCTTGACGACGTCGCTCCCGCGCCGGATGCCGCCGTCGAGCAGCACCTCGACCTGGTCTCCCACGGCCTCGGCGATCGCCGGCAGCGCGCGGATCGAGGCCGGCGTCCCGTCGAGGTTGTTGCCGCCGTGGTTGGAGACCGAGATCGCGCTGAAGCCGGCATCGACCGCGCGCCGGGCGTCGTCGACCCGGATCACGCCCTTGAGCATGAACGGGCCGTCCCACTGCTCGCGTAGCCAGCGCAGGTCCTCCCAGGACGGCGGCGGCGTCATCATCCACTCGCCGTAAGCGCCGAAGAACGTGGTCGCCGGCGCGCCCGCGGGGCTCATGTTCGGCACGGTCAGCTCGGGCGGCCCGCCGGTCAGGGTCCACTGGCCATGAACCACTCCGGCCGGGTGAGCGCCTCGGGCAGGAGCTTGATCATCGTGAGCAGATCCAGCTTCTCGGGGATCTTCGGGCTGCCCCAGTCGCGGCTGTGCGAGAACGTCCAATCTAGCGTCACGATCAGCCCGCGCACGCCGGCGGCGCGCGCCCGATCGATGCGCGAGACGATCTGGTCGCGACTGCCGGCCCAGTAGAGCTGGAAGAACGTCTGCGGGTTGGCACGCGACCACCTCCTCGACCGGCTTGGAGGCAAACGAGCTGAGACCGATCGCGGTGCCGCGGGCGGCGGCGGCGCGCGCCACGGCCACCTCACCCTCGGGGATCGACCGACTGGACGCCAGTCGGCGAGATGATCACCGGCAGCGAGATCTCCTGTCCCATCACGGTCGTGCTCATGTCGCGCTGGGCGGGCGCCCCACCGACACGCGGGGCGAAACCGATCTCCCGGAACGCCGCGAGGTTGTCGGAGAGCGTGAGACCCGCCTCCGAGCCGGCTACGAGCGCCGAGTACACCGACTTCGGCAGGTGGCGCTTCGCGCGCCGCTGCGCCACCGAGACCGACTCGAACCACAGGTTGCGCCGAAACCTCATGGCACCGACACCACCGCGAGTGGGCTCTCGTTGCACGCCTTGGCCGGCGGGCGTCGCTTGGACATGTCCACGCTTGGCTTCGGAACCTGCGCGTCCCCGCGCGCGGCGAGCAGCTTCTCGCCATGGCCGAGGACGCACTCGGGATCGGGCCCGGCCAGCGGCAGCCCGGTGAAGAACTTGGCCGCCATGCAACCTCCCCGGCACTTGTCGAACAGACCACAGCTCGAGCACGTTCCGGCGCTCTGGGGCTCGCGCAGTTCCGCGAACAGCTCCGAGTGCCGCCAGATGTGCGCGAACCCGCCGGGGGCGCGCACGTTGCCGGCTAGGAACTCGTCGTGGATCACGAACGGACACGCGTACACGTCGCCGATCGGGTCGATCAGACACACCACCCGGCCGGCGCCGCACAGGTTCAAGCCGGGCAGCGACGTCCCGAAGCCGCTCAGGTGAAAGAACGAGTCGCCGGTCAGGACGTTCTCACCGTGCGCGAGCAGCCACTCGTACAGCTCGCGCTGCTGCGCCGCGGTCGGATGGAGCTTGGGCCACACGTCGGCCCCGCGCCCCGAGGGACGCAGGCGGGTGAGTCTGAGCTGGGCGTGGTAGCGATCGGCGAGCGCCTTGAACTCGTCAAGCTGCGAGACGTTCTCGCGCGTGACGACGACCGACATCTTGAATCCCTCGAAACCTGCCTGCGCGAGGTGCTCCATGGCGGTGATCGCGGTGTCGTAGGAGCCCGGGCCGCGAATCGCATCGTTCACGTCAGCGGTCGCGCCGTCGAGTGACACCTGCACGTCGACGTAGTCGGTCTTGGCGAGGCGGTCGGCGCGGTCCGCGGTGATGCGCGAGCCGTTGGTCGAGAACTTCACCCCGACGTGGTGCGCCACCGCGTAGTCGACAAGCTCCCAGAAGTCGCGCCGCACGGTGGGCTCGCCGCCGCCGATGTTGACGTAGAACACCTGCATCCGCTCGAGCTCGTCGATGACACCCATGCACTCGGCCGTGGAGAGCTCGCGCGGGTCGCGCCGGCCGGAGCTCGAAAGGCAGTGCACACAGGCCAGGTTGCACGCGTAGGTGAGCTCCCAGGTGAGGCAGATCGGAGCGTCGAGTCCAGTCTCGAACTCGTCGGCCAAAGAGCGGACGGCGTCCGCCCGGCGACGCACGAACGACAGCCGCCGCGTACCGAAGTTGTAGGCCAGGGCGCCGAAGCGCTCCGGCCTCAGCTCCACCTCCGGGTCCAGGCTCGCCGCTCGCTTGAACTCCTCGGAGATCGCTCCGGTTCTAGTAGACGCCGCACATGCCATCGATCGAGACGTCCTCCACAAGCAGGTCCTCGACCACGAGCTCGTCGTCGGACGCCTGCGTGGCATCCTCGCTGGGCTCGGTCTCGACGGCCGTTTCTTCGAGCTGCTCGGGCGTGGTGCTCACGCGGTTCTCCTCTCCTCGGGCGGTCAGGACCCGACCCTCCTCCCCTCGCGGCGGACAGTCGGGCGCGATAATTTAGCACCCTGTGACAAATCTCGCTGAATTGACTTGGGTTCAGGTTGATGGGGCGGCGCGACGGGCCCTCGTCGTGCCGCTGGGATCGCTCGAGCAGCACGGTCCGCATCTGCCCTTCGACACGGACACCCGGATCGCGGAAGCCGTCGCGTCCGGCGCCGCATTCGGGCGCGACGGCGTGTTCGTGGCCCCAGCGGTCGCGATCGGCGCCAGCGGCGAGCACGCCGGGTTTGCCGGCACGCTGTCGATCGGCACACCGGCGCTCACCGAGCTGCTCGTCGAGCTCGGCCGCGACGCCTCGCGCGATTGGGAGTCGATCCTGCTGGTCAACGCCCACGGCGGCAACCGCGACGCCGTCGATGCCGCGCTCGCGCGCCTGCGCACCGAGGGCCGGCGCTGTGCGGTGTTTCATGTCACGCCCGCCGGCGGTGACGCCCACGCCGGCCGGACCGAGACCGCACTGCTCATGCATCTCTGTCCGGATGCCGTCCGTCTCGACGTCGCCGAGGCGGGCGAGCTTGCACCTGTGGGCGAGCTGATCGATCACCTACGCCGCGACGGGGTCAGGTCGGTGAGCCCCAACGGCGTGCTCGGCGACCCGCGCGACGCAACCGCCGAGGAGGGCGAGCGCCTGCTCACCGAGCTGATCGCCGGCTGCGCGCAGGCGCTCGACGCGCTGCTCGTCGCGGAGCCGGCCCGTGCCTGACGAGGCCGGGCTCGCGGTCATCACCGGCGCCGCGCGGGGAATCGGCGCCGCCGCCGCGCTCCAGTTCGCCGCGCAGGGCTGGTCGCTCGTGCTGGCGGACGCCTGCGCCCCACAGCCCGGGGTCGACTACGCGATGCCGGCGCCCGCCGACCTCGAGGCGCTGGCCGAGCGTTGTGCCGAGACCGGCGCGGTCGGGGCGGACGTGCTCTGCGCCGACGTGGCCGCCTCGGACTTCGCGGCCCAGCTCGCCGATGTCCTCGCCGGCCGCCGCGCCGGCGCCGCCGTGGCCGCCGCGGGAGTCATCGCCGCCGGAACCGCCTGGGCCACCGACGAGGCCGCCTGGTCGTCGCTCGTCGACGTGAACCTCCACGGCACGCGCCGGCTCGCCGAGGCGACGATTCCCGGCATGGTCGAGGCGGGACGCGGGCGGTTCGTGGCCATCGCGTCAGCCGCCGCTCTCCGAGCCATGCCGCGGCTCGCGGCGTACTCGGCGGCCAAGGCGGCCGTCGTCGGCTACGTCCGCGCGCTGGCCGCGGACCTGGCCGGAACGGGCGTGCTGGCCAACGTGGTCTGCCCTGGCTCGACCCGAGGCGCGATGCTCGCCGCCAGCGCCGACGTGTACGACCTCGCCGATCAGGAGGCGTTCGCCGGCCAGCAGCTGGTCAGGCGGCTGCTCGAGCCGAGCGAGGTGGCCGCGGCGGTGGTGTGGCTGTGTGGGCCGGAGGCCTCCGCCGTGACCGGTACGGTTGTGCCGGTCGACGGCGGCCTCACCGCCTGATGGCAGACCCCGTCCCCGCCGGCTGGCGTCTGCACCTCGCCGCCGGTGTCGAGGTTCTCCGGGCCGGCGAGGTCCTGCTCGGCGGCTCGCCGCTCCGCGCCCTGACTCTGTCCGCGCGCGCCACCTCCCTCGTTCACGCCTGGCTGGCCGGCCAGCCGGTCGGCGAGGATCAGGCCGAGCGACTGCTCGCCCGTCGCCTGCTCGACGCCGGATTGGTGTGGCCCGACCCGCCGGCGCGACCGCCCGAGGCCATCGACGAGGTGACGGTCGTCGTGCCGGTGTACGCCGACCCCGAACGGTTGCGCGCGTGCCTGGCTCCGCTGGCGGGCGGCCCACGCGTGATCGTCGTCGACGACGGCTCCCCGGTGCCGGAGCCGATCGTCACCGTCGCCGAGGAGGCGGGCGCCCGCTACGTTCGCCACGACGCGAACCGGGGTCCGGCCGCCGCGCGCAACACCGGCCTGCACGCCGCCGAGACGCCGCTGGTCGCCTTCCTCGACGCCGATTGCGTCCCCTCTTCCGGGTTTCCCGGCCGGCTGATCGACCACCTGGCCGACCCGGCGGTGGCCCTCGCCGCGCCTCGCGTCGTCTCCTCCGAGCGGGGGCGCGGTCCGATCGCCGCCTACGAGCGCGTGCGCTCCGCCCTCGACATGGGCCCGCGTCCAGCGCTGGTCCGTCCCTACAGCACCGTGTGGTACGTGCCGAGTGCGGCGATGGTGGCCCGGCGCGAGGCGCTCGGCGACGGATTCGACGAGGGTCTGGTGCTCGGCGAGGACGTCGACCTGGTGTGGCGCCTGCACGACACCGGATGGCAGGTCCGCTACGAGCCCGACATCGCGGTCGCTCATGAAGACCGCATCCGGCCGATGGCCTGGTACCGCCGTCGGGTGGCCTACAACGAGTCGGTCGCGCCACTGCTCACCCGCCATCCCGAGCGGGTCCCGGTTTTGTTCCTCTCGCCGATGGCCGCGATCGCCTGGGTTGCCGCACTGGCCGGGTCGCGTTCGTCGCTGCTCGCCCTGACCGGCGTGCGGGCGATTCGCCTGCGCCGAACGCTGGCCGGGTACCTGCCTCGCGCCGGCGCCCGCGCGGGCCGGATCAGCGCCGAGATCACGGTGCGGGAGGGCCGCGACCTGGGTCGGGCGGTGGCCGGCCCGTGGGCGCCGTTCGCCTTAGTCGCATGGATCAGCGCGGCTCGGCGTCGTCGTGGCTTGGCCCGGCGGCTCTGCGCGCTACTGGCCGCGATGGCGCTCGGCGACTGGCTTGCGGACCGTCCGAACCTCGATCCGTTGCGGTACGGGGCTATGCGGCTGGCCGACGAGTCGACCCGCGGCCTCGGGATCTGGCTCGGGTGCGTACGCGCGCGGGACTTCAGGGGGCTCCTGCCCCGCCGGCCGCCGCCGGCCAGCCGGCGGTGAGCCGGCTGATCGCAGCTAGCCCCACACCGCGCCGGCCACCTCGGCGACCAGACGGAGCTTTCGGTCCTCGTCCTCCTCGCTGATCGGATTGCCCATGGCGATCGACGCGAACCCGCATTGGGTCGAGACGCCAAGCTGCTCACGCGGGAACGAGCGCGCGGCCTCGTTCACGCGCTCGGCGATTTCGCCGGCCGTCTCCTCCCGCGGGCGCTTGGTGGTGACCAACCCGAGCACGATCTGCTTGTCCTGCGGAGCCTGAGCCAGCGGCTCGAACGACCCCGAGCGCGGATCGTCGTACTCGAGCAGGAACGCGTCGAACGCGCTCGCGCGCTCGAACAGCGCCTTCGCGATGTAGTCGTAGCCACCACTCGCCATCCACATCCCGGCGTTGTTGCCGCGGCAGAGATGGATGGCCAGCCGCACGCCGGAGATACCGGCGACCATGCCGTTGATCAGGTCGATCCCCTCGGTCAGCATCCGCTCCGCCGGCATGCCCTGGGCCTCGACCCAACTGCGCACACGCGGATCGACCAGCGTGGCCAGCTCCGGGGCGTCGACCTGGATGTACTCACAACCGAGCGCGACCAGCTCCTCGATCTCCGACCTCCCCACCGCGGCCGCATCGGCGAACATCGCGAATGGATCCGCGTACGCGGCCGTCGAGTACTGGTTGTTCCAGAAGCCATACAGCACCAGCGGGCTGGGCACCGTCACCTTCAGCGGCAGCCGGGCGCGCCCCCGCGCGTAGCTGTACTCCTCGCACACCAACGAGCGCTTCTTCTGAAGCTTCGAGGTCACCGCCGCGGGCGATGACCACTCGAGCTCACCGTCGGGCGACGCCCACGGCATCGACGTCCCATGCTCGACCATCTCGATCCCCGCCACCGTCTCCGTGATCGGCCCCATGAACAGGAACCGCCGCATCTCGCCATCCGTGACCACCTCCACCCCTGACCCCTCCTGCGCGGCGATCACCTGGTCGACCGCCCGATCCTCGATCCGCTTGAACTCCCGGACGCTCATCCGACCCGCCTCGAGCGCCGCCCGAGCCTCCTTCAGGTACGACGGCCGCAGCATCGACCCCACGACTTCGGCACGGAACACGGTCAATCTCCTCTCTCAAGGTCGCCCATCTGATCCCCGCGCCATCTTAAGGAGCACGGTCGGCCGTGTCAGACGAGATCGTGGCCCCCGGCGCCCGTGGCCAGGCGCTAGACTCCTCATCGGGTCGAGCGTCCGCTCGACGAAGAAGTGCCGAGCGTTTCCGCAGTTGTTGCGTCTAGCACCCTCCGCGTTTCGCAGTGCACACACCATCGGAGGAACAAGATGGCAACAGGTACGGTCAAGTGGTTCAACGACGACAAGGGTTACGGGTTCATCACTCCTGATGATTCCGGCAAGGACCTGTTCGTGCATCACAGCGCGATCCAGGGCAACGGCTTCAAGTCGCTGGCTGAGGGTGCGAAGGTGAGCTTCGACACCGAGCAGGGCCCCAAGGGCCCGGCCGCCACGAACGTCCAGACGCTGTAAAGCCCAGACTACGACCAACGAGCGCGGGTTCGGATGGACCCTCGCTCGTTCTGGTCCGTACCCACGACGCGCGGCTGGCTGCATCGCGAAGAACGGCGTGCCTGGACGCGCCAACGCGCTTCAGATCTCTTCAGAGAGGACACGCATGGCATCAAGCGGGAAGAAGAAGACCACGATGGCGAAGCTCAACCGCGAACGGAAGCTTCGCGAACGGCGCGTCGACAAGCAGGCCAAGAAGGACGCCAGGAAGTATGCAGCCGCCCATCCTGATGAGCATCTGGGCGACGCGCCGACCAGCGCCGACGATCAGTTGATGCCTCCTCAGGAACCCGACAGCCCATACGCGGCGGTCGGACCCGTCGGTCCGAATCAGGGGTAGCAGGCGCGAGCCTGCGCGAACGTCACGAGCCGGCCGCTCTGTTCGTCCCAGAGCTTCAGCCTGACGGCTCGCAGTGCGTCCCAGAGCGACAGGGTCGGGACGCTGTGGAAGATCGGATTCTCCTCGTGGGCACGTTGGAGGTTGTAGTTCGGAATCCGAACGCTGAGGTGGTGGATGTGGTGATAGCCGATGTTCCCTGTCACGAACTGCAGCGGCTTCGAAAGCTTGAGAAACGAGCTGCCGCGCAGCGCCGAGTCGGCGTAGCTCCACTCCTCTGAACGCTGCCAGTACGCATCCTCGAACTGGTGCTGGACGTAGAAGAGCCAGATCCCGGCGGCGCCCGCGAGCAGCGCGGCCGGCGCCCATATGAGCAGGAAGTCGCCGATCCCGATCGCCCAGAACAGGACGCTGGCGATCGCGGCCAGAGCGAGATCGGTCCGTAGCACGCTGTTGCGCATTCTCGGGGGAGCGTTGCGCGCCACGATCCTCGGGCCGATGATCATCGCGAACACCGGGCCGAAGCCGAACATCACCACGGGGTTGCGAATCAGCCTGTAGGCAAGTCGACCCCGGGGCGAACGACGTTGGTATTCGGCGACGGTCAGGGTCGGGAGGTCGCCGACGCCGCGTTTGTCCAGATCACCCGAGGTCGCGTGGTGAACGGCGTGGTCGTGACGCCAGCGGACGAACGGCGAGAGGACCAGCAGCCCACAGAAAGTGCCGAGCCACACATTGGCGCGTCGGGACGCGAGAAAGGACCCGTGCGAGCAGTCATGGAAGATTATGTATGTGCGCAGGAGGAAGGCGGCGGTGATCGGCGCCAGCGCCAGTGCCAGCAGGGGCGAGACCCGGAGCGCGAAGTACGCCGCGACACTCATCGCGAGATAGGCGAAAACCGACGTTACGACGTCCACGGCGCTCCGCAGCGGGCGTGGCCTGGCGTACTTCGATAGCGACTCGCGCCAGAGCCAGTGGGCCGGCGGTGCGTCGGATTCGCTGTCCGCGGCACGCTCGAGGCGCCCAGAGTCAACTGCAGCTTGATTGGTCACGGCCACGTCCCTTTTTGGTGGTCGAAGCCGATCCCAGCGATCCGCTCCAGTTTGCGTCGGGAGAGTACCCGTGCCGGGCACCGCCGTGCGTAAGTGACGCTTATGAATTCCGACCCGCATCGAGCGGATCGGCAGCCCGCTCGACGGCTGACTAGCGCACGTTCTCGCCCGGAGCGGGAATGACTGACTCAGCGGCCGCATCGTTCAGCCAGGAGATCTGTGGACGCCGCCGGGCGTCGACCGTAAGGCTGAAGATGTCCGGACGGTTGTAATGCCCGACCGTGTCCATCGCGTACTGCTCGCGCGCGGAGTGATCTAGCTCGAGGTCGGCGTAGATGATCGCTTCCTCGTTGTACACGGGGCCCGCAATCCACTCAGCGTCAGGTCCGAGCACACCACTTCCGCCCGTGAGCATGATCGATTCGCCGCCTTCGGGATCCGCGCCGGCCCGCATCGCCTTGAGCAGTTCGAACCCCTCAGGCACCGCGCTGGTCGGCATGTACCCACCCGCCACGAGCACGAACGCTCGCCCCTCAAAGGCGTAATGCCGGCTGGCCAGGTGCGCCAGCTCATAACCCCACGGCCACACGGCGACGTGGATCCGCTCCGACTGAGCATGCATGGCAAACCGCGCCAGCGGCATCCAGTGCTCCCAGCAGATCAGACCGCCGAGCCCGCCGTACCGAGTATCGGCAACCACCAGCCCACTACCGTCCTCGGCCCGTCCCCAGACGATCCGCTCCGCATGAGTGGGCACCAGCTTGCGATGAACGAGGACCTGCCCATCCGGCCGCAGATACAGCAGCGAGTTGAACAGCGTTCCGCCAGCCAGCTCGTTGACTCCCATCACAACCTCGACCCCTTGCCCCACCGCTGCCGCCGACAATGCATCGGTCGCCGGACTCGGAACCTCGACCGATTCGGCCAGAAGCCGCGCGTATGCGCGCTTGGCCTGCTCATCGCCCCACGCCGCGGCGCCGTAGATCCACAGCGGATAACCCGGAACCCACGTCTCTGGAAACGCAACGATCTCCGCGCCATGGGCGGCGGCCTCGGCGATGACCGAGACACCTTTGGCGATGGTCGCGTCTCGATCCAGGTAGACAGGCGAGACCTGAGCGACCGCAACCCGACACGTCTCCGTCATGCCCACGGCTCGAACGATATTCGATGCTTCCCGCGGCGAGGCGGTCACCAGCTAGCGTCCCGGACGTGGAGTTCAGTCGCGAGTTACGTAACGACGTCCTCGCCGGAGACATCACGCTCTCGGTCCGACTGTGGCAGCGCCCGCGGGTCAAGCCGGGCGGCCGCTACCGGGTCGGACTCGGTCAGATCGAGGTCGACACCGTCGAGCTTGTTCCCTTCGCGGCGATCACGGCGGCGGACGTCCGACGCGCCGGCGAGACGGACCGCGAGACGCTGCGCCAGCGCGCGGCGCATGCCGGGCCGATAGACGAGGACACGCTCGTCTACCGGATCGAGTTCCACGCCGTGAGCCCCGGTGAGTGATCCGACGCGATCGGCCCCACCGGGCGGCGATCACTGGAGCGGAGCGCGGCCGCGATGTTGGCGCGGGACTCGATCTCGAGCTTGCGGTACGCGCTGGTCAGGTGCGACTCGACCGTTCGCAGGCTGAGGAACATGCTCTGCGCAATCTCTCGGGATCACGTACCCGCTTTGGTCCGCAACTTGGGTACGGTGGCGGCATGGACCGTCCGCCCGGTACGCACCCAACCAGACGCTGGTACAAGGTCGACTGGGAGCTTGTCGCGTGCGGATGGCGGGGCCATGAGATCGTCGGCACCGACGTTGCGCAGCTGCGCCCGGAGGACTCGGTGGTGGCGCGCGACGCCGGCGGCGTGCGGTGGCACAGATGCCTGCGCTGTGACTCATGGGTGGTGCTGCCGGTTCCGTCGGCGCCGGCCCAGGAGCATCTGCCGGAACGCGCCGGGATCGAGGTCCCGTTCCGCGGTAAGGCGCTGCGGGACAAGGTGGTCCTGCGCCTGATCGCGCTCGATCGGGTCCTTCACTTCGTGATCCTGGTCGCGCTCGGGATCGGCGTGCTGGCGATCGCCGGAAACGAGGCAAGCGTGAGAAGCCGGTTCTACCGGATCCTGACCGATCTGCAGGGCGGTGTCGCGGGCGGCCCGGTCCAGACCAGCGGCCACGTCGGCATCCTCGGCGAATTCGACAAGCTGTTCTCGTTGCGGTCGGGCACACTGCGCGCGCTGGGCATCGCGCTACTGAGCTACGGGGTGCTCGAAGGGGTGGAAGCCGTCGGGCTGTGGTTCACCAAGCGGTGGGCGGAGTACCTCACCTTCCTCGCCACCACGCTCCTGCTCCCGCTCGAGATCTACGAGATCATCCACAAGGGGACCGCGCTGAAGGTGATCGGCTTCATCATCAATGTGGCGGTCGTCGTCTACCTCCTGTTCGCGAAGCGTCTGTTTGGCCTGCGCGGAGGCGGCGCGGCGGACGAACGGGAGCGGGCCGACGGCATGAGCTGGGAGACGATCGAGCGCGCCACCCCGCCGTTCAGCGATCCGACCAGCGCCACCGACACGGCGAGCCCGGGCGCGCCCTAACCGAAGCGCGATCGGCCATGCTTTGACGATGCAGCTCCAGGCCATCGGCGTCGTCGAGTCTCCGTTGACCGACCCCGCTGCCGCCCCGAAGCAGGGAAACGAAGGATCGCCCGATGCATGGCTCGTGTTCGACCCCGACCACGCGGACGGGCTCGACGGGATCTGCGACGGCGACGAGATCCTGGTCCTGACCTGGCTCGACCGCGCGGACCGGAGCGTCCTGCGCGTCCATCCGCGCGATGATCCGGCCAACCCGGAGCGGGGCGTGTTCAGCACTCGCTCGGCCGATCGTCCCAACCCGATCGGGCTGCACCGCGTCAACGTCCTCGCGATCGACGGCCGACGGCTTCACGTGCGAAACCTCGAGGCGGTGGACGGAACGCCGATCGTCGACATCAAGCCGGTCCTGAGCGCCGTCGACCGGTGAGCACCGCGCCCGGCATGCTTCGCGGCCGGAGCGCGGGGGTACCGTGTCGTGTATGGAGAGTGAACAGACCAGCGAGGTTCCGGGCGTCGAGGGATGGAGCTACGGCGCGTTTGCCGATGATCACGAGCGCCGGACGCGCACCGTGCCGCTGCAGCGCGACGACGGAAAATCCGCCGAGTTCACGGTGCCGGACTTCGTCTCCGACCCGGAGGACCTGCGGGAAATCGCGGCCATCGTGATCGGCGCGCGCGAGAAGTGGGAGGACGTGAAGGGCCTGGGCGGCTGACGCTCGCCTTTGGGAAGTAACTGGGAACTATTCCCCGTTTCATCCCAGGCGGTCGAGCAGGCAGAGCCCGTGACCGAGGAGGCGATACGCCTCCTCGAGGTTCGCCACGAGATCGCTCGAGGGGTCGTCGACCCAGACCAGGAACGCGGCCATCGACGTTCCGAGCGCGGCGTGGGCCACGGTCTGCGGCGTGAGGTCGTCGGGCGAACACCCCAGACGCGAACCGACCCATAGCGCGATCACCTCGCGCCATTCCGCGTAGCGCAGCGCGGAGTGGGCCTGGAGCGCCGGCACCCCGGTGATCAGCCGCATCCGGATGCGCAGCTCGGGCAGCTGGTCGTCCTCGTAGCGGTTTGACTCGACTACCGCGCGGGCGAGCGCCTCGTGCAGCGGCTCGTCGGGTCCGGTGGCGTCCAGGCACCGGCGCAGTCGGGCGAGCACCCAGTCGAAGTCGCCCCAGACCATGTCGTTCTTGGAGGCGAAGTAGCGAAACAGCGTGCGACGGCTCACCCCCAGCGCATCCGCGATGTCGTCGACCGTCGTGTCCTCGAAGCCCCGATCGGCGAACAGCTCGAGCGCAGTACGAGTGACCGCCCGCCGCGAGGTACCGGGCGGGCGCCCCGGGCGCTGAGAGACGGTCACCGCGGCTAGTCCTGGAGAGCGTGCGCCGTGGCGGCCCCGGAGGAGGGCTCCGCCGCGCTGCGGTGGTCTCGCAACGCGTCTGCCACCCCCAGCAGATGGTGCTGCATGGCCTGCTCGGCGGCGTCCGGATTGCGCGCGGCGATCGCCTCGACGATCGCCGAGTGCTCGGAGAAGCTGCGGTCGGGCCGTCCGGGCAGCAGCACGGTGCGGTACTGGAAGCGGACGATCTGCGAGCTCAGCGTCCGGGACAGGCGGTTGGCCGTCGCGTGCCCGGATGCCTCGAGGATGCCCGCGTGCAGCCGAGCGTTCATATTCGAGAGCCCGATCAGGTCGCCGGCCTCCCGCAGGCGGCGCATCTCGTCGATGATCTCGCGCAGCCCCGCGATCGCGACGTCGTCGGCCGCCGTCGCGGCGTGCCGCGCCGCCAGGCCTTCGAGCGCGGAGCGCGCCTCGAGGATCTCCACCGCCTCGCGCTCGGAAATGCGCCTGACACGTGCGCCGCGGTGGCGCTCGCGGTCCACCAGCCCGTCGTGCTCGAGGCGCACCAGCGCCATCCGCACGGCGGCACGCCCCAGCCCGAGCCGCGCGCTCAGATCCTCCTCGAGCAGCCGCTCCCCGGGCAGCAGCTCTCCGTTAACGATCGCCTGGCGCAGATCCTCGTAACCGTCGGCCCTGATCGACACACGTCCCTCTCGTTTGGTTAAGACATTAACGCAGCCGCTCCCTGAGCCCCGAGGCCCGTGCCACGGGGCGCTCGACCGCGCGCCGCACGGCCTCCTCGGTCCCGACCAGGATCAGCTCGCGGCGCGCCCGCGTGACGGCGGTGTAGAGCAGCTCGCGGGTGAGGATCCGCGACCCGGCAACCGGCAACAGCACGGCGGCGGTGTCGAACTGGGAGCCCTGGCTCTTGTGGATCGTCATCGCGTACACGGTGTCGACGGCGCCGAGCCGCAACGGGCTGAAGTGGAGCAGCTCGCCCCCGCGCTCGAACGCGGCGGTCGGGCGCGCGCCGGCGCGCTGCACGATCACTCCCGTGTCGCCGTTGTACAGGCCAAGCTCGTAGTCGTTCTCGGTCACGAGCAGCGGCCGGCCGACGTAGTCGCGCCGCTCGATGTCCTCGATGTCCGGCGCGAGCCAGCCCTGCACGCGAGAGGTCCACTCGCTGACGCCGTGCGGCCCCCGCCGGTGCGCGCACAGCAAGCGGAACCGGCCGAGCGCCAGGAGCGCCGGGCCGGCCTCGCCCGCGCGAGCAGCCTTGGCCACCTCGAGCCCGGCCGCCACGGCGCGATCGCGCACGAGGTCCAGCCCCGCCTCGCTTTCGTGCACGTCGACGGGCAGCCACGTCACCTCGTCGGGCGCCTCGCGGAGCGCCGCCACCGTTCCGTCGCCGTCGCCGCGCCGGATCGCTTCGGCGAGCTTGCCGATGCCGCCGCCGAACCGGTGTACGTGCTGAAGCACGACGATCCCGGGCCTGGCCCCCGAACCGACGATGTCGCCCAGCACCACGCCGGCCTCGATCGAGGTGAGCTGCCCCGGGTCGCCGACGAGGATCAGCCGCGCCTCCGGACGAATCGCCTCGACGAGCCGGCCCATCCGCGACAGCGACACCATCGACGTCTCGTCGACGATCACGACGTCGTGCGGGAGGCGGTTGCCGCGATCATGCGCGAAGCGGCTGTGACTTCCGCGCTTCCACCCGAGCAGCCGGTGGAGCGTCGAGGCACGCAGCCCCATCAGCACCTCCCGCGCCTCGTTGCCGATCGACAGCTCAGCGGTTTCGGCGTGGACCGCCTCCTGGAGCCGCGCCGCGGCCTTGCCGGTCGGCGCGGCCAGCGCGACCAGAGGCGGCCGCGGTGGGTGGGGACCGAGTCGAAAGGCCTGCTCGATCAGCTCCGCGACCAGGCGAGCGACTTGCGTCGTCTTCCCGGTGCCGGGGCCGCCGGCGATCACCTGCAGCCGGCCGCTCGCGGTCAGCTCGTTCAGGTCGTCCGCGACCGCGCGCTCCTCGCTCCAGTAGCGATCCAGGTAGAGCCTGGTCCCGAGCAGGCGCAGCGGCGCCGGCTCGTCTTCCTCCCCCACCGCGACCAATGCGCTCGCCCTCAGCGCGCCGATCCACCCGTCAACCGAGGGCCACGGCAGCTCGGACAGGTCGACCGGCTCGTCCGATTCGACGCTCGCGGTGTCGCGAATCGTCGCCAGGTCGACGAACACGTGACCGCGCCGCGGCCCGCGTACGGCGAGCGCAGCGGCGAGCGTCACGACCTCGCGTTGCTCGCCGACGAGCTCGGCCAGCCGCACCGCGACATGCACGTCGGCCGCCGACAACACCCCGATGTCGTTGAACTCGCGCAGCAGACCGCCGGCGCCCGCGGCGCGCCGGGCCTCGAACGGATCGCGCTCGGGGAGCTCGGCTGTCGCGCTCATGCACCGCCACGATCGAGTACGCCGCTCAGCGCCGTGACGAGATCTCCCGGCGGCGACCACGCGAAAACGCCGGCGTCCGGCTCGCCGGCCATGCCGCGCACGAACAGGTAGAGCACGCCGGCGAGGTGGCGGCCGGGCTCATAGCCGGGCATTCGCCACCGCAGATAGCGATGAAGCGCGACGGTATAGAGGAGCGCCTGCAGGCCGTAGTGCGCCCGGCTCATCTCGGCCGCGAGCGCCTCGGGTTGGTAGTGGGCGAGGGTCAGCGGCTCACCGGCCGGCCCGAGCCAGTTCGTCTTGTAGTCGACGACCGCGAACCGCGGGCCGGGCAGGCGCATCACGAGATCGATACTCCCGGTGAGGAAGCCGCGCACGGTCGGGCGAAGCGCCGGGTCCTCGAGCCGACTCGCATATTGGGCCATCGGATCGGTGCCCGGCAGATGGGCTCCGAGCACCGCGGCGATCGCCTGCAGCGTGAGCCGGCCGGTGGGCTCGTCGCCGCCGGCCAGGGGCAGTTCGAACTCGAGTTCGTCGAGCCGGTCTGCGCGAGCGACGTCACGGAGCCGCACCCCGTCGACCAGCGGCCCGAGCGGCGTTTCGATCGCCGCGCGCAGCCCACGGACGACTCGATCGGGCTCACCGAGGTCGAGGGCCCGCCGAGCTTGCGCGCTCGCGATCTGCGTGGCGATCTCCGCATCGAGGCCGGGCGCCGTGAAGTCGGTCGCCTCGAGCACCGTATGCACGAACGTTCCGAAGTGGACCCCCACCGGCGCTGCCCCCAACGGCGATTCGCGGTTCAGCCCCGGCCGCGGCACGCCGGTGACCGAGGCGGGCGTCGCCGCGGCGGGCTCGTCGCTCAGGACCGGCCGCTCGGGTTCGCTCGACACCAGCGGATCGTGGGCGTCGGCGGTGATGTCGGTGTAGGAGGTCCGCCGCCACGACAGATCGAGGCGGCGGTTCAACCGCGCCGCTTCTAGCTCGGCCGGCGGTTCGAGCGGCGGACTCCACGCGACGGGCACGCCCGCGAACGTCGAGCGCTCGACCGCGATGCGGCCCGGCGCGGCTGCGGCCAGCTCTCGAAACCGCTCGACCGCGGCGGCGTCGGTCGGAGTGGAGCGCCCTTCGGGGGCCACCTCGCCGTCGGCGCCCTTGGCGAACAGCAGGCGCCCGACCGGCGAGTTGCGGCTGTCGAATGAGCCTGCCCACCAGATCACGGCCCGGTGCTTGGCGCGAGTGAGCGCCACGTAGGCGAGCCTGAGATCCTCCCCGCGCTGCTCGGCGCGGGAGCGCCGCACGTGGGCGTTCCAGGCGCGGCCCTCGAGCCCGACGTCGATCGTATGCCGGAACCCGGTGGCGGGGTCGTGGTAGGACACCGGCTCCGGATCGCGCGGGACCGGGCTCGGCTCCCACAGGAACGGGCAGTAGACGACCGGGAACTCGAGCCCCTTGCTGCGGTGGATGGTCAGCACCTGCACCGCCTCCGCGTCTGAATCGAGCCGCCGCGTCCGCTCGTCCTCCGGCCGGTCCCCCTCCGAGTCGGCGATGCGCTTGGCGAGCCAGCCGCGCAGTGCCGTCACGCCCAGTCGCTCGGCGGCGGCGGCGCGATGGAGGAGGTCCGCTACGTGGCCCAGGTCGGTCAGCCGCCGCTCGCCTCCCACCTCGGCGAGCATCCGCGCGGCGAGGTCCTCGCCGACGACGATCGCCTCGGTGAGCGCAGCCACGCCGCTGTCCCGGAGGATCCGGCCCCAGCGATGAAGGCGCCGGTGGACCTCCTCCCACTCCGGCTCTGGCGCCGTGGCGATCCGCTCGCCGCTCCAACCCAGGAACGGAGTAGCCGCGGCGGTCTTGGCTCGGATGGTCTCGGCCGGCCGCTCGAGCGCCTCGAGCAGCCGCAGCCAGCCCCGGGCCGTCGCGGTCGCGAACACGTTGCCGCCGCCGTTGATGACCGCCGGCACGCGCACCGCGCCCAGTTGCGCGCACACGAGGTCGGCGTTGGCGTGCGTGCGCACCAGCACCGCAATGTGCCGGGGACGGACCGGCTCCTGGCGGGTCGGCTTGCCGTCGGCGGCGCGGTGCTCGAGCGTCGCTTGCGAAGACAGCAGCCGGACCACATCGGCGGCAACGTCGCGGGCGACGTGCTCGCGGGCCGAGGCCGCCTTGGCATACCCGTGGTTGGTCAGATCGAGCCCCGGCTCGTCGCGGTGGACGACCCGGATGCGGAGTGCGCCGTCCTCCGGGGCGCCTATCAGACGGCTGGTCTGGTGAGCACGCGTGGCTCTGACCTTGCGATAGACGATCTCCTCGTGGCCCAGCCGCGCGTCGGCGAAGAACGAGTCGAAGGCGTCGAGGAGTGGCTGGTCGCTACGCCGGTTGACGCGCAGCGTGGCCTGCGTCGCGGCGGTGGCGGCGGCCACCAGGTACGCATACACGTCGGCGCCCCGAAACGCGTAGATCGCCTGCTTTGGGTCTGCGACCAGTACCAGCGTCACCCCTTCCTTCGCGAACGCGCGATAGAGGATCTGCCACTGAATCGGGTCGGTGTCCTGGAACTCGTCGACGAGGACGACGTCGTAGCGGGCGCGCAGGCGCTCCCTCGCCTCGGGGCCGGTCGGCCCGGCGAGAATTTCGTTCAGCCGCGTCAGCAGGTCGTCGTAGGTCATGATCGCCAGCCGCCGCTTTCGCTGGGCGACCTCATCCCGGACCCGCTTCGCCAGCCTGTAGCGCATCGCGGCGCTGGTGTCCTTCGGTTCGTCCGCCGGTTCGAGCTTGGCCGTCGGGCTGAAAACCGCCTCGCGAGCGATCCGGAGCGCCTGCGACCGGGGGAAGCGAGCCCCTCCCTCCGGTCCGAAGCGGCGCACGTAGAGGTCGTCGAGCGCCTGCTCCACCAGCTCGGAGACGTCCTCGACGAACGCGGTCTCCCGATCGAGGTCGCCGACCGTCCCGAGCTCCGCCAGCACCTCCTGGCAGAAGCCATGCGTGGTCGCGATCGTGGCCGCGTCGAAATCGGCCACGGCCCGGGCGAGCCGGTCGCGCCGCGCTCGGACCTCATCGTGCGGGCCCGACGCGAGGAACGTCACTATCGGGTCGTCGAGCGGGTCGTCCGCGCCGGCCAGGATCCGCGAAAGGCGTTGCTCGCAAACGACCAGCCTCTCCCTGACCCGGTCGCGCAACTCGCCCGTCGCCATCCGCGTGAACGTGATCAGCAGCAGCCGCTCGAGCGGCGTCCCCTCGGCCACGTAGCGCGTGGCCAGCCCGGCGATCGTGTACGTCTTGCCGGTTCCCGCGCTCGCCTCGAGCACGGTGACGCCCGAGGGCAGCGGACCGCACATGTCGAATTCTGCGTGCGCCTCGACCGTGGTCATCGATCGGTCACCGCCTCGGCCTCGATCAGCCCGCGCCACAGCCGCAGCGCGTAGCGCCCGAATCTCGTCGTTTCCTCCTCGTCCCATCCCGGCCCGCGCTCGTCGTCGCGCGGACCGTCGGCCATCAGACGGGCCAGGGGAATCGACTCGCCGTACACGAGCTGATGCTCGGGATCACGGTCCTCCTTGTCGTAGCGCCAGACGGTCTCCCAGGCGTCGCGGGCGCCAGCCTCCCCGTCCCCGCCGGCCGCCACCGCCTGCGCGTACGCCGCGGACGTCTCGCACGCGAGGGGGAGCGGCTCGCGCATGCCGCGGTCGTAGAGGTCGAGGAGCACCGCGAGCTGCTCGAGGGCCACCCGCCGCCGGTCGTCGGGAGTGTCGGCGAGCGCAGGGATTCGCGCCACCGTGACGCCGGCCCACCGCGACTCGGCGCGCGCCCGGCCGATCACCACAGACTCGAACGACCGCTCCGGTCGCGCGGCGCTCAGCGCCAGCAGTCTCACCCACGCGCTCAACCGGTCGCGCGGCTTTACCCGCGAGTAGGAGATCGTGCGAATCGTGTCCCCGCACACCCCGCTGACGGTTCCCGCCAGCGTGCGCCCGTCCGGCAGCGCGAGGTTGACGTCGACCGATCCAGGCGCCCGGTCGGCTCCGAGCGCCTTCGCCTCGTCGGCCAGCTGCACCACGACGGGCCGGATGTCCGCGAGCGTGGCTCGCCCGAGCTCCCCCGGCGGAAGGGCACCGCGCGCCATCTCCGCCCGCATGCAGTCCATGAGCTCCCCGCCGGCCAGCACGCCCTCGAGCAGCCGCTGCCCCACCCCCCACTGTTCGAGCGGGTCGAGCTCGACCGGCATCGCGTCCTCCACCTCGTCGAAGAACTCGCTGACGCTGATCCCGAGCCGGCCGCGCAGGAGCGCCCGCACGGGATGCTCGACGAAGCGAACCAGGCTGCCGAGCTCGACCACCGTCCCGATCAGGGGCGGAAGCGGCGCTGCCAGGAACGGGGCGCGCTCACCGCGGGGGCCGGCGATCGCCCGGGCGCCGGCGAGTGCCTGCGGATCAAAGCTCCAGGGCCGATCGGCGACGAGCTTCCCCGGCGCGAAGTTGCGGGGATCGAATGGCTGGAGTGGATGGTGGATCACGATCTGCTCGTGCGCCTCGCCCTGCTCGCACCGGACCGTGCGCTCCACGATGTCGAGCAGCTCGCCGACCGGCACTGCCGGCGGCCGGCGGACGTTCGTGCGCTCGTCGTTGCCGGTGTAGGTGATGATCAGCCGCTCGCTCGCGGCCATCAGCGCATCCAGCAGCATCTGCCGATCCTCGGTGCGCGGCTCGCGATCGCCGACGTGCGGCTCGGCCAGCAGCAGGTCGTCGCCGTCGCGCCGGGACCGGCGAGGGAACTCGCCGTCGTCGAGACCGAGCACGCACACGACCCGATGCGGCACCGAGCGCATCGGCACGAGCGTGCAGACGGTCAGGTGACCGGTGCGGAAATTGGCTCGGGTCGGGCGCCCGCGCAGCCGGTCGGCGAGGAGCACGCGCACATCGGCGAGCTCGAGCTCGGGGCCCGTTCCGACCTCGTCGCCGGACTCTGCGGCGACGTCGCCGAGCACGCGCTGGAGCTCGCGCCGCTGCCAGGACTCGCGTTCGCTCGTGTCGGTGAGTGCGTCCGCGGCCTGCGCGATGGCGTCGAGCCAGAGCCCGATCGGCTTGGGATGGGTGAGCGCGTCAGCCGCGCGTCCAGCACGGTCGACGAACTCGGCGAAGCGGCCGACGAGGTCGATCGCACCGCTGTCGACGTCGTCGAGCGGCAGCACCCCCTCCACGAGCCGCCGATCGTCTTCGGTCATCGCGACGCCGACCAGGATCCGGTCGAGACCGCGACGCCACGTATTGGCGTTCAGCGAACCGAGCTTGAACGGCTCACGGTGCTGGGCGTCAAACCCCCACCGGATCCCACTCGCAGCGACCCACTCCTGCATCCGCGACAGGTCGTCGTCGTCGAAGTGAAAGCGCCGACGCACGGGCTCACGACCCGCGAGGTCGAGCAGCTCCGACGCGGTCGCCCGCTGGTCGGCGAGCGCCAGCACCTGGGTGACGACGCCGAGCACCGGGTTGGTCTGCCGCAGCGAGCGGTCCGCGAGCCTGACCCTCAGGTCGGGCAATCTCTCCGGCCCACCGTCGCCGTTGCCGTCGCCATCCCAGTCGTCGTCCTCACGAGCGTCGACGCTCCGCCCCGACCCGAACGTGGCCTGGATCAGCGGCGCGAACGTCTCGATGTCCGGGCACATCACGATCACGTCCCTCGGCTCGAGCGTCGGGTCCTCCGCGAGCAGGTGGAGCACGGCGTCCCGCAGGACCTCGACCTGCCGCGCGCGCCCGTGGCAGGCGTGGATCTGGACGCTGTGATCGCCGGCGGCTAGCAGCGGCCGGAGGTCCGGCTGGTCGGGCAGCGGGAATCCGGGTGGCTGGCGATCGTCGCGGATGTCGTCCTGGATCGCGGCGAGCAGGCTGCGGGCCTCGCCTCCGGGCAACTCGTGGTGATGCTCGACGGATTCGCCGGCGCCGGCCAGCACGAGCTGCAACTCGCGCACATCGCGGCCCCAGGAGGCGAGCAGCCGATTCACCGGCAGCTCGGCGGTCCGATCGGCCCGCCGGGCCGTGAGCGGCGTACGGCCGCCGGCGCTGAGGGTCTCGTTCACCCGCCGCCACAGCTCCGGCGATGGGTGCAGCCCGAACACGTGCACCTCCCGGCCGTTCGCCATCGCCGCCAGGACGTCGAGGTGCGAGCGCGGGATGCGGGTCAGCCCGAACAGGGCGAGGCGCTGCGGCAAATCGAGGACGGTCGGGTCCGCGCGGATCCGCTCGCATGCCCCGATCAGTCGCTCGGCCGGGCTGGGCCGGCCGATTCGGGCGCGCAGCCGCCGCCACAGCTCGGCCTGCCACCCGTCTGCAGCGCTCGCCTCGCCCGCCGCCTGGGCGTCGCCGGCCGCCCAGGACCGGATCATGTCCGGCCGGTGGACTCCGTAGCGATCGAACAGATCTGCGATGTGCCGGACGACGCCAAAACGCCGTGGAGGCTCCTCCGGTCCGCCGC
Organism: uncultured Solirubrobacterales bacterium; assembly: GCA_963832315.1. Taxonomy (GTDB): domain Bacteria; phylum Actinomycetota; class Thermoleophilia; order Solirubrobacterales; family Solirubrobacteraceae; genus Palsa-465. Next base: position 223,500 of record CAWHTT010000001.1, read on the forward strand.
GCACGCCCTCCAGGTGGCGCTGGAGCGTGGCCAGCCACGGCTGGCCCAGGCACTCGTCGACCACCTCCAGCAGCGGCCACACTGAGCGCTCGGCCGGCCAGGGATCGTCGTCGGGGTCGATTCCGGTCGCCGCCGCCAGCGCGCCGATGATCAGCCGGCCCGGGAAGGGGAACTCGACGTTGGCGCACACCCCGTCGCGCCGGCCCTCGGTGGTCCCCAGCCGGACCGAAAGCCGCTGGGCGAGCCAGCGCTCGATCCCGCGCGTGGGCACCGCCACCACGTCCGGAGTGAACGGGTCCTCGAGCGGCGCCAGCAGCGTCTCGGCCAGGCCGTCGGCCAGGCGGTCGGCGCGTTCGGCTCGGTGGACGTGGAGCATGGTTATGGAACCTAGCGGGGGGTGATTTCCGGGGCGTCTGCGACTCTAGGAGTAGGTGCCGACGACTTCTGCTGACACTTTCCCCGCGCTGGCGCTCGATCGCCTGCGCACGTTGACCGGTGACTCCGCGGCGAACTTCCGGGAGGGCCAACTGGACGCCATCCACGATGTGGTCATCGACCGCGCCCGCGTCCTGTGCGTGCAGCGGACGGGCTGGGGCAAGTCGGCCGTGTACTTCATCGCCACCGCGCTACTGCGCGAGGCAGGCGCCGGCCCGACCCTGATCGTCAGCCCGCTACTGGCGTTGATGCGCAACCAGATCGCCGCTGCCGGGCGGCTTGGCCTGCGGGCGCACACGATCAACAGCACCAACCGCGAGGCTTGGGACGACGTGCGCGACCGACTGGCCACCGGCGCCACCGACCTGCTGCTGATCAGCCCCGAGCGGCTCAACAACCCCCAGTTCCGCGACGAGATGCTGCCGCTGTTCGCCGCCTCGGTCGGCCTGCTGGTCATCGACGAGGCGCATTGCATCTCGGACTGGGGTCACGACTTCCGCCCGGACTACCGGCGCGTGAAGGACATGCTCGATCGGCTCGCCCCGGGAGTGGCCGTCCTCGGCACTACCGCCACCGCCAACGACCGCGTCGTCGCCGACGTGGTTTCTCAGCTCGCCGCCGGCTCCGAGGGCGAGCCGCTGCGCACCTACCGCGGCCCGCTGGCCCGGAGCAGCCTGCGCCTCGAGGTGCTCGAGCTGCCGCAGCCCGCGCAGCGCCTCGCCTGGCTGGCCTCGAACCTGCCCGACCTCCCCGGGTCGGGGATCGTCTACACGCTGACCAAACGCGATGCCGAACAGGTGGCCGCGTTCCTGTCGGCGCGCGGGGTCACCGCGGTCGCCTACAGCGGCGAGCACGAGACCGACGCGCGGGTAGCCACCGAAGACCAGTTGCTCGGCAACGAGATCAAGGCGGTCGTGGCCACGAGCGCGCTTGGGATGGGCTACGACAAGCCCGACCTGAGCTTCGTCGTGCACTACCAGGCGCCGGGCTCGGTGATCTCCTACTACCAGCAGATCGGCCGGGCCGGGCGCGCCATCGAGCACGCCGACATCGTCCTGCTGCGAGGCGGCGAGGACCGCCGGATTCAGGACTTCTTCATCGAGCAGGCGTTCCCGGCTCGCGAGCATGTGATGGCGGTGCTGAGCGACCTGGAGGCCGCGGGCGATTCGGGGCGGACCACGCGCGAGCTGATGGCTGTCGTCAACCTCGGCATGGGACGGATCGAGGCGATGCTGAAGATCCTCGACGTGGAAGGCGCGGTGGCGCGGGCCGGCACGCGCTGGAAGCTCGTGCCCGACGCGGACTGGAGCTACGACGCCGAGCGCTACGGCGAGGTGACCGCGCTCCGCCGGGCCGAGCAGCAGGCCATGGCCGCCTTCGGCGCCGACGGGCGGTGCCTGATGCGCGTCCTCCAGGAACAGCTCGACGACCCGTCACCGGCGGACTGCGGGCGGTGCGCGGTGTGCGCCGGCCCGCGGTTCGACGGTCCGCTCGACCCGGCGCTCGTCGAAGCAGCCGGACGCCATCTGCGCTCGACCCCGATCGAGCTCGAGGTGAAGAAGATGGCGCCGGACGAGGGGGGCGCCATGCGCAAGATCCCCGAGGACGCGCGCGTCGAGCCCGGCTGGGCGCTGGCCCGGTTCGGCGACGGCGGCTGGTGGCCGGCGATCGAGCGCGGCCTGCGCGCCGGCGAGTTCGAGGACGACGTGGTGGAGGCGCTCGCCGACCTCATGCGAGCCGCGGGTGCCGACTGGCTGACGACCGTGCCGTCCGTTCGGCTCGGCGACGTGCTCGAGCGCCTGGGGAACCGCCTCGGCGTCCCGCTGCTCCGGCTCGTGGAGCGCGTGTCGGATCGCCCGCCCCAGCGCGAGATGGCCAACGCGGCGCAGCAGGTCGCCAACGTCCGCGGCGCGTTCCGGGTTCGTGAGAGCCCCCCGCACGGCGTGGGCGTCCTGCTCGACGACCGGCGGATCTCGGGCTGGACGCTCGCCATGGTCGGCGGACAGCTGCGGCGCGCCGGCGCGTCCCGAGTCGTGCCGGTGGCGCTGGCCACTCTGAACTGACCGGTCAGGTCAACCGGCGCGCTGTACCGCGTCCGGCGAGGCCTCCCAGAAGCCGTCGAGCTTGGTCGAGTCACTTCGTCCCAGGATGCGGGAGATCGCCCACATCTCGACGGGCTCGTCGCCCTCGTTGCGGTGTGACCGGGCAGTCTTCGGCGCGACGCGCACCGCCGCCGGGGCGCTGACCGAGCGGATCTCCTCGCCGAAGCGCATCGTCAGCGTGCCGCGGGTGACCAGGTAGAGCTCTTCGATCTCGTCGTGGAGATGGCCGGTGCCCTGCTCGAAGTCGGAGTGGGCGGGGACCCGGATCAGCGTCACGGCCAGCTGGCTGCAGTCGAGTGTGCCGGTCAGGCTGCGGAACTCGCCGGGGACATCGGTGCCGGCGTAGGCGTCCTCGGCGTCGTCGGGGTTGAGGATCGCGAAGTCGTCTGTGCTTTCGGTGTTCGTGGTCATGGAGCGCTTCTACCCGCAGCTCACTGGGCCGTGAACCCCCCGTCGACCGGCAGCGCCACGCCCGTGATGAACGAGGCCCCCTCGGAGGCCAGGAACAGCGCCGCCGCCGCGCACTCCTCGGGGCGGGCGAGCCGCCCCAGCGGCTGGGCGGTGGCGAAATCGCGGCGGGCTCGCTCCGGGTCGGCGAGCTGCTCGAAGAAGCCCTCGAGCATCGGGGTGTCCACGATCCCCGGGCAGACCGCGTTGACGCGGATCCCCTCGGAGGCCCAGTCGAGCGCGAGGGCGCGCGCCAGCTGGATCGCCGCTCCCTTGGTGGCGCAATAGATCGGCGAGTCCGGTTGGGCCACGAGCCCGGTCTTCGAGGCCATCACAACCAGGCTTCCGGTGCTCCGCGCGAGCGCGCGGTGCGCCGCCTGGGCCAGATAGACCACCGCGCGCAGGTTCACCGCCAGCAGCCGGTCGATGTCCTCGTCGGTGGTGTCATCGAGCGAGCGGGCCAGGTTGACCCCGGCGTTCGCGACGGCCGCGTCGAGGCTCCCGAAGCTGGTCCTCCGCGCGCGCCACCGCGGCGCTGTTGACCTCGTGGCTCGCGACGTCACCGACCAGCGTCTCGACCCGCCCCGAGACGCCGTCGGCGACACGGTTCAGTGCGGCCGCGTCGCGATCGACCAGGACCAGGTCCCAGCCGGCTTGCGCGAAGGCCCGTGCGCAGGCGGCGCCGATCCCGTTGGCCGCCCCGGTGACGATCGCCGCGCTCACAGCTCGAGCCCGTACACGGTCGCCGCGGTTCCGCCGAGCACCATGTCCCGCGCCGCACCCGGCATACCGTCGAGGACCCGCAGGGTCTCGGCCCAGACCCGCTCGTAGTCGCCCGCCATCAGGCACACCGGCCAGTCCGATCCGAACATCAGCCGCTCTGCCCCGAACTCGCGGACCGCGACCTCGACGAACGGACGCAGGTCCTCGGCGGACCACCGCTCGGGGTCGGCCGCTGTGTTCAGCCCGGATACCTTCGCGTACACGTTGGGATACGACGCGGCAACTCCGAGTTGGGTGGCCCAGGGCTCGAGCTCACCACGGTCGATCGGCGGCTTGGCCAGGTGGTCGATCACGATCTTGAGGTCAGGCAGATCGCCGGCCAGGCGCGGAACGTGGACCAGGTGGCGGGGAAACACGGCCGGGATCTCGAACACGACTCCGCGCTCGGCCAGCAACGCGAGGCTCTCCAGGACCGGCGGGCGGAGCAGCCAGTCCGGGTCGGGCTCGTCGTGGACGAGATGCCGGACACCGTGGAAGGCCGGATGCCGGATGTAGCGGTCCAGCGCCCGCTCGGCCTCCCGCGGCTCGAGCAGCGGGACCCATCCCGTGACGCCGGCGATCCAGGGGTGGCGCTCGGCGCGGGCGAGCATCGCGTCGGTGTCCGCGAACGAGTTGGCCGCCTGAACGGTGATCGTGTGCGTGATCCCGGTCGCGGCGAGCAGCGGCTCGAGATCGGAGGGACCGAAGTCACGACAGATCGGCCCGTACTGCGACGGCGTGAGCCACGGGTACTCGACCTCGCCCAGGCTCCAGAAGTGCTGGTGGGCATCGACCCGCGGCGGGTCAGCCAACGTCCACCTGACGCGGCGAGCCACACCGCGGCGTGACGAACTGACGTACGACCGGGTTGTTCAGGTTGGACTTGGTGACCATCACCGCGCCGGTGTTCTCGCTCTTCGGCTTACCCTGGTGGCGCAGGAGCGTGACCGCGGCGCGCACACCGTCGTAGCCCATCCGGAACGGGTCCTGTGAGATCAGGCCGGAGACAAGGCCTTGCTTGACGCCGTCCACCTCGTCGGGCGAGGTGTCCCAGCCGACGATCTTGACCTTGCCCGGCGCGATGGGCGATCCGCACTGCCTCGACCGCTCCCACGTCGCTCGACTCATTCGCCGCGAACAGCCCCTTCAGGTCGGGGTTGGCCGTGAGGATGTTGGCGGTCACCGTCAGGGCGGTGTTGTAGTCGTTCTGGCTGTACTGGATTCCGACCAGGTGCAGCTTGGGGTATTTCTTGAGCTCCGCCTGGAACCCCTGTACCCGCTGGTCATTGGTCTGGCTGCCGGCGTGGAAGGCGATGATCGCGATCTTGCCGCCCGCGGGCCCGATCGCCTTGGCCAGCCGATCGGCGGCGAGCTTGGCCCCGCTGATGTTGTTGGTGGCGATCAGCGGCACGTTCTTCGGCTGGGGCGTCGTGCCCGAGTCGATCGAGACGACCCTGACCCCCGCCTTGGTCGCGTCGGTGGACACCTCGTTCATCGCCGTCGCGTCGGTGGCGGCGTAGACCAGGCCGTTGACGCCCTGCGCGATGTAGTTGTTGAGCAGGTTGAGCTGTCCGACCACGTCGGTCTCGTCGGTGACACCGTTCCAGGTCACCTTGACGCCGGGCATCTGGGACGCGGCGCACATCGCTCCGGCGTGCACCTTCGACCAGTAGTCCAGCCCGACCGACTTGGGGATGACCGCGAGGTGAATCGGCGGCGTCTTCTGGAGGGTGATCTTCGACTTGTGGTCCTTGACCACCGCACACCCGGTCACCGCGACCGCAAGTGCCGCCAGCGCAACGACCAGCCGGGCGCTACGTCGCATGGGCGCTCCCCGGCTCGCCTCGGGAGCCCCCGCGTTGCTTATCGCCGTCGTCCACCTTCCTGCGCTCGAGCTGCTCCGATGCGGCGGACAGGCGCCGGCGGCGGACCTGATCCCACCACACGGCGACCCAGATGATCACTCCGATGATCACCTGCTGGTAGTACTGCGTGATGTTGAGCAGCACCGCGCCGTTGGTGATCACTGCCATCAGGAAGGCCCCGATCAGCGTTCCGCCGATCGTGCCCACACCGCCGAACAAGCTGGCGCCGCCGATCACGCACGCGGCGATCACGTTGAGCTCGAGGCCGACGCCGTAGTTCGGCTGACCGGAATGAACCAGGGAGGCGGCGATCATGCCGCCGAACCCGGCCAGCGCGGCCGAGATCACGTACACGCAGATCAGGTAGCGGTTGATCGGGATGCCCGACAGGCGGGCCGCTTCCTTGTTGGATCCGATCGCGTAGGCGTACCTGCCGAGCTTGGTGCGGGTGAGGATCACGTAGCCGACCCCGGCGATCACGGCCAGGTACAGGATCGGCAGGGGAATCGGGCCGATCTGGCCCTCTCCGAACAGGCGGAAGCTGGCCGGCAGCCCATACACGGCGTTCTCGCCACCGACGATGAAGGTGAGACCGCGGGCCACGCCCAGCATGCCGAGCGTGGCGATGAACGGCGGCAGCTTCATCTGCGTGACCAGGAGCCCGTTGATCAGCCCGATCACCGCCCCGGCGAGCACCCCGATGAAGATCGCCGGGACGATCGGGAAGCCTGCCTTGGCCATCGCCATCGTGCCGAGGATCCCGCCCAGGCCCGCGACCGAACCGACCGACAGGTCGATCCCCGCGGTCAGGATCACGAGCGTCTGGCCCACGGCGATGATCGCCACCACCGACACCTGCACGCCGATGTTGAACAGATTGTTGGCGGTCAGGAAGTAGGGCGAGGCGATCGTCAACAGGACGGCGACGACGATCAGTCCGGCCGCCGCGGCCAACTGCGAGACGACGTCCTGCATCCGGTCCCGGACGCGGTCCGGCAGTCCGACGCGCACCGGGGCTCGGTGCGTTCCCGCGTGCGTGCTCATGCGGCCTCCGTTTCCACACCCGACGCGAGCGCCATGATCCGCTCCTCGTCGAAGTCGGTGCGATTGAACTCCCCCACGGTCCGTCCGTCGCGCAGCACGACGATCCGGTCACACATGTTGGTCAGCTCGGGCAGATACGAGCTGATCAGGACGATCGCCCGCCCATCCGCCGCGAGCTCTCCCATCAGCTTGAACAGCTCGGCCTTGGCCCCCACGTCGATTCCGCGCGTGGGCTCGTCGAAGAACAGAACCCGCGCCTCGGTCTCGAGCCACCTGGCCACTACGACCTTCTGCTGCGTCCCGCCCGACAGCGCCTCGACCGGCGTGCGCAGCGACGGGGTTCGGATGTCGAGATCGTCGACCCTGCCCTGCGCGACCTTGCGCTCTCGGCCGCGGTCGATCCACACCCCCGGCCCGGGGATACGGGCCAGCGTGATGTTGTGCGCCACGGGGAGCTGCATGGCCAGGCCGTCTCCCTTGCGATCCTCGGTGAGGTAGCCGATGCCGGCGGCGATCGCGTCGCTCGGAGAGCTCAGCTTGAGCTCCTCCCCGTCGAGCTCGATCTGGCCCTCGCTGATGGGATCGGCGGCGAACACCGCGCGGGCCAGCTCGGTCCGCCCGGCTCCGATCAGTCCCGCGAACCCGACGATCTCGCCGGCGTGCACCTCGAACGAGCAGTCGTGCAGGATGCCGGGACGTGTAATGCCCTCCACGCGCAGGACCACGTCGCGGATCTCGCTCTCATCCTTCGGGTAGAGATTCTCGATCTCGCGACCCACCATCAGGCTGACCAGGCGGGACTCGTCGATGTCACCCTTCTCGAGCGTCTCGACCACGCGACCGTCGCGCATGACGGTGACCCGATCCGCGATCCGGACGACCTCCTCGAGCCGGTGTGAGATATAGAAGATCGCGATTCCGTCTGACTTCAGTTCCTCGATCAGCTCGAACAGGTCATCGATCTCGCCCTCGGTCAAGGTCGCGGTCGGCTCATCCATGATCACCACCTTGGCGTCGACCGCCAGTGCCTTGGCGATCTCGACCCTCTGCTGATCGGCCACCGACAGCGTCGACACGCGCCGCGACGGGTCGATGTCGCAGCGGACCTTTTCCAAGAGCTCTCGGGCGCGCTGTTTCTCGGAGCCGCGCACGATGAGGCCCGTTCGCGTCCGTTCCCGGCCGAGCGCAAGGTTGTCCGCCACCGTGAGGTGAGGCGCGAGGGCAAACTCCTGATGAACCATCGCGATGCCCAGCCGCTGCGCATAACGGGGATTGCGAAATCGGACCGGGTCTCCGTCGATTTCGATCGTGCCCTCGCTGGGCCGCTCGAGCTGCGAGAGCAGCTTCATCAGCGTCGACTTCCCGGCGCCGTTCTCACCCGCGACGGCGTGGATCTCACCCGGCCGGATGTCGAGGCTCACGTCCTCGAGTGCCTGCACACCGGGAAACCGCTTGCTCACGCCGCGGATTTCAACTACCGCACCGTTACCTGTGGCGCTCTCCTTCTCCACCTCACCTGTGAACGTTCCCGCCTATCCGAGCGTCAAACGTCAAATGTCTCGGTGTCACGCTTCGTTGACACGTTTTCGGTGTCAGCACGCACGGACCGATCCCGGTCAGGCGTCCTGATAGACGGTGACCTCCTCCGTGTAGAACTCGATCGCCGCCCGACCCTGCTCGTGCGGGCCGTAGCCGGACTGCTTGATGCCGCCGAACGGGACGTGCACCTCCGCCCCGGCGGTCTGCGAGTTCACATGGATGATCCCGGCCTGGAGTTCGTCCACGCATCGCGTCGCGGTCGCCAGGTTCGTGGTGAACACCGCCGCCGACAGGCCGAAGCGCACAGCGTTGGCCCGCTCGATCGCATCGTCGAGGCTGCCGTAGCGGTACAGGGTGGTCACCGGACCGAACACCTCCTCACACGAGAGGAAGGCGTCGTCGGCGACGTTCTCGAAGACCGTGGGCGCGATCAGGTAGGCGTCCGGGTCGGCACGCTCGCCGCCGGCGATGATCATGCCGCCCTCGTCGCGGCCGCGGGCGATGCCCTCCATGACGCTGTCGAACTGCGCCTCGTTGACGATCGGCCCGACCTCGGTGTCGGGATCGGCGGGATCTCCCACCTTGCCTTCGTCGATGCGCTTCAGAAGCCTGTCCCGGAACTCGTCGTAGATGCCGTCCTGGACGTAGATGCGGCGCGTGGCCGTGCACTTCTGGCCAGCCGACCAGAACGCGCCGACGTAGGCCGCCGTCACCGCGGCGTCGAGCTTGGCGTCCTCGGCGACGATCAGCGGGTTGTGGCCGCCTAGCTCGAGTTGCACGCGCTTGCCGAGCGAGGCCGCGGCGTCGCGCACGCCATGTCCGACGGGCACCGAGCCCGTGAACGAGATCGCCGGAACCCGGGGATCGCTGACCAGCGGCTCGCCGACCTCGCTGCCACGACCGATGATCACGTTGAGGACGCCTTCCGGGAGTTCCGCCTCCTCGAGCGCCCGCACCAGGTGAAGCCCGGTGAGCGGCGAGTCCTGCGCGAGCTTGAGCACCACGGTATTGCCGTAGGCCAGCGCCGGCGCGGTCTTCCACGCGGGGATCGCGGCCGGGAAGTTCCAGGGGGTGATCAGCCCGACCACGCCGAGCGGCCGGCGCCGTGTGTACACGGCGCCTCCGGTCAGTGATTGCTCGTACATCTGGCCGACCGGCCGCCAGCCCTCGCCCGCGAAGAAACGGAGGATCTGCGCCATCCGCGCGGCCTCGAGACGCGACTCGCGCAGCGGCTTGCCCATCTCGCGGGTCATGTCCTGGGCGATGTCCTCCACGCGGGAATCGATCACGGCGGCGGCCCGAGTCAGGATCGCGCCCCGCTTGGCCGCCGGCAGCCTCGACCACTCCGGAAACGCGCCGGCCGCCGCGGCGACGGCCGCGTCCACGTCCTCGGCACTCGAGCTGGGAAACTCGCCCACGACCTCGGACGGCCGCCACGGGTTGTGGCGTTCATAGGTCCGGCCGCCCCGTGCAGCGGTCCATTCCCCTGCGACGAAGTTGGCGGCGCCTGGGGCGATCGTGGTCTGGGACATGGCGTTCAACCCTCCTGTGACTCGGCGGCCCGGGCAACCGGGTTGCGCAGCAGGCCGATCTCGGGAATTCGTATCTCCACCGTGTAGCCCGGCGTGAGCGTGACGTCGTCCGGCGGCACCAGGCCCGTACCGGTCAGCAGCACGCTGCCCGGCGGCACCGGGTTGTCGCGGCGCAGGTACTCGATCAGTTCGCCGATCGAGCGGCACATGCTCTCGGTCGACGTCTCATCGGCGAACAGGATCTGGCCGTCACCGTCGAGGATCCGGCACTCGATCTGGAAGTGGGTGTCGAACGACTCGGGCACGAACACGGCCGGGCCGAGCGCGCATGCCCGCGCGTAGATCTTGGCCTGGGGCAGATACAGCGGGTTGGCGCCCTCGATGTCGCGCGAGGACACGTCGTTTCCGATCGTGAGGGCAAGCGGCCCGTCGGCACCGACGACCACGGCGAGCTCCGGCTCGGGGACCGTCCACGACGCGTCGCTGCGCGCGGCGATCGCTCCGCCCGGCCCGACCGTGCGGCGTCCGGCGGCGTCCTTGAGGAACAGCTCGGGACGCTCGGCACCGTAGACGCGCTCGTACACGTCGAGCCCCTTGCTCTCGTGCATGCGGGCCGAGCGGCTGCGCTCGTAGGTCACCCCGGCCGCCCACGTCTCGGGCGCGTCGACCGGGACGAGCAGCTCCCACGGTCCGTCCGGCTCGAGTGTCTCGGGGTCGACGATCGGCACCGTGTGCCGACCGGGCGCGGGCAGCTCGCCGCGCTCGAGCGTCGCCAGCATGTCGCCGGTGTCGAGGACGCCCAACTCCCCGTCCCGCGCGTGCGCGACGCGGATGTTCCCGTGTTGGTCGCGCAGGCGGACCAGCCGCGCTCCGGTAAGCGAACCGCTCATGCGTCTGCGCTGCACCAGGCCTTCCCGCCGGGGAACGCGTACTCCTCGAGCGATTCGGGATGCATCTCGATGCTGTATCCCGGCGTGTCCGGCGTCACGTAGCGCCCGTCGCGGATCTCCACCGGGTCCACGAAGTGCTCGTGTAGTTCGTCGACGTACTCGATCACACGATCGCGCAGATCGCCGCCGATCGCGATGTAGTCGACGAGCGAGAGGTGCTGCACGTACTCGGACAGGCCCACCCCGCCCGCGTGCGGACAGACCGGGACGCCGAATCGCGCGGCCAGCAGCATCACCGCGAGCACCTCGTTGACGCCGCCCAGGCGACAGGCGTCGAGCTGACAGACCCCCATCCCGCCCGCCTGCATGAGCTGCTTGAACATCGTGCGGTTGTGGCAGTGCTCGCCGGTGGCGACGCGCACGGGGGCCACCTCTCGCGCGATCCGGGCGTGTCCGAGGATGTCATCGGGGCTCGTGGGTTCCTCCATCCACCACGGATTGAACTCGGCCAGGCGGTTCGTCGCCGTGATCGCCTCCTCCACGTCCCACACCTGGTTGGCATCCATCATCAGGAAGCGCTCTGACCCGATCTCCTCGCGGATCAGCGTGGCGCGGCGCACATCGTCCTCGGGTTTGCCGCCGACCTTCATCTTCAGATGCGTCCAACCCTGGTCGATCGCGGTGCGGCAGCGGCGCTGGACCTCCTCGTCGGTGAAGCCGAGCCAGCCCACCGAGGTCGTGTAGGCGGGGAACCCGTCGCGGCGCATCTCGGCTTCGCGCTCGGGCTTGCCGGCTGCGCGCTCGTCGAGCAGCGCGATCGCCTGCTCGGGCGTGAGCGCGTCCGTCATATAGCGAAAGTCGACGCAGCCGACGAGTTGCTCGGGCGGCATGTCGACCAACAGCTTCCACAGCGGCTTGCCTTCCGACCTGGCCCACAGGTCCCAGGCCGCGTTCACGAGCGCGGCGGTGGCCAGGTGGATGACGCCCTTCTCGGGGCCGATCCAGCGCAGGTGCGAGTCGCCGGTCAGCTCGCGCCAGAAGCCGCGCGGGTCGCCGGCGATGTCGGACAGCCGGCGGTTCTCGACGAGATGCTCGAGCGCGTGGATCGCCGCCACCACCACCTCGGTGCCGCGTCCGATCGTGAACGTCATGCCGTGGCCGCGCAGATCGCCGTCGGTTTCGAGGATCACGTACGCGGCCGAGTAGTCCGGGGCCTGGTTCATGGCATCCGAACCGGCCAGCGTGCGCGAGGTCGGAAAGCGCACGTCGCGGACGTCGACGGTGGTGATCCGGCAATCCTCCACTCCGCCTTTCCCTACCCACAACTGTGGCCGCGGGCACACGCTTCGGGTTTTCCAGTCCTGGCTGTGGGTACGCGACCCCCGTGGAGGGGAGCAGATTCGCAAACGATGAGGCCGCCGTTCCGGCGCGACAGGCGACCTGTGCGGACGTGCTCGGGGCGCTGGCGCTGGTCACGCATGGACGGGTCTACAACCTCGACTGCGGACGCTTTCCGGGCATGCCGATCTTCCCCGGCCACCCGCCGTTCCAGGTCCTGAGCTACCGGACGCCCCGGGGGATCGCCAACCAGGGAGACCAGGAGTGGCTGGGTGAGAACGAGCCGGGCTACTACTGGCAGAGCGAGATGGTGATGGGGACGGTGCATTCCGGCACGCACGTCGACGCGCTCTCCCACATCACGTGCGGCGAGCGGCATGAGTGGTTCGGTGCCAGCAACGCCGACGAGCACCTCGGCGACTTCGGCCCGCTGCGCGGGGACGCCACCGAGATCCCACCGCTGATCGCCCGCGGGGTGCTGATCGACGTGGCCGGCGCCCGTGGCGTCGAAGCGCTCGGCGCCCACGAGGCGATCGGAGCGGATGAGTTACGCGATGTGCTGGACGGCCAGGGGGTGGAGCTGGAGACAGGAGACGTGGCGCTGATCCGCACCGGCTACCTCTCGGGCTGGCCCGATGCGGACTTCATCGCCGCCCACCAGCAGGCCGGCATCGACCGCGACGCGGCGCTGTGGCTGGCGTCGCTCGGTGTGGTCGCGGTGGGCGCTGACACCGAGGCGCTCGAGGTCCTCCCCTCGACCGTCGCCGGCAACCCCCACCCGGTTCACCTCGCGCTCCTGGGCGAGCGCGGGATCTTCATCATCGAGATGGTCGACTGCGAGGAGCTGGCCCGCGACCGGGTGTACGAGTTCTGCTTCGTCTGCCTCCCGCTGTCCGTCCGCGGCGCGACCGGCTCGATGGTCCGCCCGGTGGCGCTGGTCTGAGGCATCGCCGCACCCGCCGGGCCAGTCGAAGCCCGCACCAAGGCCACCGCAGGGTGCAAATTCCGCCATTGGCGCGCTGACCTGGTCGCCAGTTCCGGATCATGCCTCCCACAGAGGCAGGATCCGCCACCAGCAGAAACGGCGGTCGTCATTGGCGGAAATTGCCCCCGCTGTTCGGAAGGGTGGAACGACCGGCGGGATAGTTAGCGAGGTAGGACGGCTCCGAGCTCGGAGGCCAGCTCGTGCAGCTCGTCCATGGTCGCCTGGGCGATCGGGATCCCGTCGCGCCGCCGGCGCTCGGCGCTCAGCAGCTCGGGCTCGCCGGGGAGCAGCACCTGATCGACGCCGGGTGCGGTGGGCGCGCCGTGGAGAGCGGAGGCCATCTCCTCGACCTGGCGCATGTACTGCTCGACCGCGATGAACGCCTCGACCTCGAGCGCCATCACGAACACGCCGTTCCCGCCGTCGGTGTAGAAGGCGGTCATCGCCGGCCCCATCCCAGAGAGGATGCCGCCGAGCGCCTCGATCGCCACCGCGAGCGCGTAGCCCTTGTGGCCCTCGGCCGGCAGCAGCGCCCCGCCGGCGTAGTAGTCCTCGGGATCCACGCTTGGCCTGCCCTCGGAGTCGATCAGCGTGCCGGGCGGGACCGGGCGCCCCGCGGCCCGCGCCACCCGCACCTTGCCCTCGGCCCGCACCGAGGTGGCGAAGTCGACGACGATCGGCGGTCGTCCCTCGGGCCGGGGGATGGCAAAGGCGATCGGATCGGTGCCCAGCGCTCGACTCCGGCCGCCGAACGGCGCCACGTTGGGCCGCGCGTTGGTCACGGTCATGCCCAGTTGCCCGCGGGCGGCGATCAGCTCCACGTAGTCGGCCATGCGCCCCACGTGCGGAGAGTCCTGGAGGACGACCGCGCCGACCCCGAGCTCGCCGGCGATCTCGGCCGCGGTCTGCGCGGCCAGGCGCGCCGCGGGCTGGCCCCATCCCCAGCGGGCCGAGACGCAGGCGGTGGCGCCCCGCCGGCGGACCACCTCGGCCCGCGTCCCCGGGTGGATCTTGCCGTCGCGGGCGTCGCGGACGTACGCGGGCAGCCGCACCAGGCCGTGCGAGTCGTGCCCCGCCAGGTTCGCCCCGTGCAGACCGCCGGCCACGATCGCCGCGAGGTCATCCGGAGTGCCCACCGCGCGCAGCAGCTCCAGGCAGACCTCGTAGAGCCCCTCGCTGCTGAGCGTCACCTCGGCCACGCCGTCAGTACAGCAGCTCGGGGTCGACCCGGTTGCGCAGCTCCTCGCCGCGCAGATAGCGGCGAAGGTTCTCGGCGAACAGCGACGCGATCCGCTCGTTCTCGTGCGGCGACAGCGCGGCGGTGTGCGGACTCACCAGCACGTTGGGCAGCTCCCACAACGGGCTGTCGGCCGGAAGCGGCTCGCGGGCGAACACGTCGAGCGCGGCGCCGGCGAGCCGCTCTGAGCGCAGCGCGTCGATCAGCGCGGACTCGTCGACCACGCCGCCGCGGCCGACGTTGACGAAGATCGCCCCCGGCTTCATTCGGGCGATCGCGGCCGCGTCGATCAAGCCCCGGCTCTCGTCGGTCAGCGGCAGGGAGATCACGATCGCGTCCGCATTCGGGAGCCAGTCGCCCAGCGCCGCGATGCCGGCCAACTCGTCGACGTGCGGCCATTCGCCGGTCCCGCTGCGGTTGAGCCCGACCACGCGCATCCCGAACGCCGACGCAAGCCGCGCGACCTCCGCGCCGATCTGCCCCAGCCCGACGACCAGCAGCGTGCGACCCGACAGCTCGGCCACCGGGTAGTGACCCCAGCGCCGGTCACGCTGGTCGGCCAGCAGTCGCGGAAGCCCCCGCGCGAACGCGAGCAGGCCGAAGACGGCGAACTCGGCCAGCGGCCCGGCGTGCACCCCGGCCGCGCTGGTCACCGTGACACGGTGCAGATCGGCCTCGGACAACCCGGCGGATGCGACCTGCTCGCCGGCGCCGGCCGACGTGGCCTGCACCCATCGCAGCCCGGGGCTGTGCCGCACCGCCAGAGCCAGCCCCTCCGGAGAGTCGCCGGGAATCCCGTACAGCACCTCGGCGGCCGCGATCATCTCCCACCACCGTCGCTCGTCCTCCGGCGAGCGCCGGAAGTCGTCCACTCCGCGATGGTCGTTGGGGTAGCGCTCCGGCGGCAGCAGGTCGGGCGCGTACGCGACGTCCACCCGCGAATCGGCCGCGCGGAGGAGATCGACCAGCTCCGGCTCGAGCGGGACGGCAATTGCCACACGGACGGGGTCCGCCATCGAGGCGGGCATTATGGAGGAGAGCGCGTGCCAGTCGCGGACGACACCTACCTGGCTGTTCGCGGCGAGTTAGTCGACGGGCAACGGCTCGACGCGGCCGACGATGACCAGATAGGAGAACGCGCCGACTAGGCCGAGCACGCCGGAGAGCACCAGCGCGGGAACGAACGAACCGCCGGCGATGGAGACCAGCGCGCCCGTCGTGGTCGCACCGAGGACGCCCGCGAGGTTCGAGGCGAAGTTCTGGATCCCGCCGATCGAGGCGACGTGTCCCGGCGTCGGCGCGACGTCGGCCGGCAGCGACCACACCGACGCGGCGGCGAACGTCAGCGCCGCGTAACAGACGCACAGCAGCGCCAGGGCCTCAGCCGCCGTGGGCACGAGCACGGCGAGCGCGATCACCGACGACAGCACCATGCCGCTCACGAGCGGAATCTTCCGCGCGACCGTGAGGCTCTTCCCTTGCCGGACCATGCGGTCGGACACGAGCCCCCCGATCCAGCCGCCCGGCATCGCCACAAGCGCGGGCAGCACGCCGAACACGCCGAGCTTGAGCAGGCTGAAGTGGCGCGCGTCGACGAGGTAGGTCGGGAACCACGTGATGAAGAAGTAGATGATGTAGTTCAGGCAGAAGAAGCCGAGCATCATCCCGAGCACCGTCCGGTAGCGGAACAGGTCGCGGTAGCGGACTGAGCCGGCGTCGCGATTTTGCTCCTCGGCCTCCTTCTCGGGGACGCGCGCGCCGCCTTCCTCGATGTACTCGAGCTCGCTGGGCGATACGGCGGGATCCTCGCGCGGCCGGCGGTAATAGATAAGCCAGAACAGGACCCACGCCAGGCCCAGCGCGCCGGTCACGATGAACGACCCCCGCCACCCCAGCCACGCGATGAGCGCGGCCACGACCGGGAGCGCGACCGCGGTCCCCATCCGCGCGCCGCTGTCGTAGATCGAGGTCGCGAATGCGCGCTCGCGCGTGGGGAACCAGAGCGATACGGCCTTTGCGCTGGACGGATAGCCGCCTGCCTCGCCGGCTCCCAGGCCCAGCCGGGCCAGGATCAGCTGCCCGAAGTTCTGCGTGGCCGCCGTAAGCGCGGTGAACAGCGACCACCAGGCCACCGTGACCGCGTTGACGATCTTCTCCCCGAAGCGGTCGACCGCCTTGCCGGCGGGTAGCTGGAAAACCGCGTAAGACGCGAAGAACGCGGCGAGCACGACTCCCTCGGCGCTCGGTCCCAGGTGCAGCGCCGTCTTCATCTTCGGCAGCGCGACGCTGAGGTTCGAGCGATCGACGTAGTTGATCGTCAGCCCGAAGAAGCACATGGCGACCATGAACCATCGCCGGCGGCTGCGGGGCTTGGCCGTGGCGGTGGCGGCTTGCCGGGGCTTGCCGGCCGGCGCGCGCGCCGACGAGGTTCCGGTCCGGGTTCTCTCGATTCCGGTCGCCATGGCGTCCTCCCTTCTCGAATCCGCCTGACCCGTTTAGTCTCACCTGAACGCGCGGAGGGCAAACGGCCGCCGCTAGTCTCGATGTGTGAAAGCTGACAAGTCACCGCGAGGAGCGCGGGGGGCGGTGTACGCCGGGCGAGCCGGCGCGCCTTACGCATAAGCGGCGTGCCTGAGCTGCCCGAAGCCGAACGCGCCCGCCAGACGCTCGAGTCGGCGCTGGGCCGGCGGATCGTGGACGTCGACGACCGCGACTCCTACGTGTGCCGGCCGCACCCGCCCGGCGAGATAGCCAGCGCGTTGACCGGCCACACGCTCGCCACCGCGCACCGCCGCGGGAAGTTCATGTGGCTGGAGACCGACGACGGCCCGGCGCTCGGGCTGCACCTCGGCATGGCCGGACGGATCCTGGTCGATCCCGACGACACCACGCGCTGGGACCGGTTCACTGTGACCTTCGACGACGGCGGCCGGCTCGTGCTGCGCGACAAGCGCCGACTCGGCCGCGCCGTGCTCAACCCCGACTTCTCGCACGTGGGACCGGACGCTGCCGAGGTCGACCGTGTCGAGTTCCGCCGCAGGATCGGCGCCGGCCGCGCGCCGATCAAGGCCCGCCTGCTCGACCAGGGCGCGATCTCCGGGATCGGCAACCTGCTGGCCGATCAGATCCTCTGGCAGGCGCGCCTCTCGCCGAAGCGCCCGACCGGCGCCCTGTCGATGGAGGAGCTCGATCGCCTGCGCCGTGAGGTGCGCGCCGCCGTGCGCTCGGCCATCCGCAAGGGCGGCGCCCACACCGGCCGGTTCGTCGAGGCCCGCCGGCGCGAGGGAGTGTGCCCGCGCGACGGGCAACGCCTGGAGCGCGACCGGATCGGCGGCAGGACGACGTACTGGTGTCCGGTGTGCCAGACGTGAGCGGCGAACCGGGCCCGGCGGACACGGGCGGCGAGCCGGCGCTGCCGGACGGTTTCCTGCTCGGCCACTGGACCGACCCCGACGCGCTCACCGGCTGCACGGTCGTGCTTGCGCCGCCCGGGACGCGCGGCAGCGTCGACGTGCGCGGCGGCGGGACGGGCACGCGCGAGCTCGAGAACCTCTCGCCGCTGGCCAACGCCGAGGGCCCGAGCGCGGTGTTGCTGACCGGCGGAAGCGCGTTCGGTCTGGCGGCCGCGGACGGCGTCGTGCGGTGGCTCGAGGAACGCGGCATCGGCCGCCCCACCCCCGGCGGCGTCGTTCCGCTCGTCCCGACCGCGGTCGTGTTCGATCTGGTCGCCGGTTCGTCTGCGCGGCGCCCGGGTCCCGCCGAGGGCTACGCCGCGTGCGAGGCGGCCGTCGCGGACGGCTGGGCGCGCGGGCCGGTCGGCGCCGGCGCAGGCACCGCGGTGGGCAAGCTGTTCGGCCGCGATCGGGCCATGCCCGGTGGGGTGGGCCACGCCGCCGCGCGCCTGGCCGACGGAACGATTGTGGCCGCGGTCGCGGTGGCCAACGCGTTCGGCGACGTGATCGGCGAGGACGGCGAGCTGCTGGGCGCCCCACGCGGCGAGGACGGCGAGATGGTCCGCACGTCGGACCTGCTCCGCACGATGCCGCAGCTGCCGGAGTTTCGCGACATCGCCTCGGGCGAGACCGGCAACACCACGCTGGCGTGCGTCTGCACCGACGCCTCGATCGACAAGCGCAGCTGCGCGATCGTCGCGCGCATGGCCAGCGCCGGCATCGCACGAGCGGTCGATCCCACGTTCACCCCGATCGACGGCGACGTGGTCTTCTGTCTCGCCTCCGGAACCGAGCCTCCGGCGCCGCCCGGACTCGCGGCCTCGTGGTCGCTCACCGTGCTCGGCACGGTCGCCGCCACGCTCACTGCGGCGGCGATCCGCGACGCGATCCCGCGCGTCTAGGCTCGTCGCGATCGCGCGCGCCTAGGCTCCGTCCGCGATCGCGCGCTCGAGCGCCTGCGCCACCGGTTCCTCGCCACCGCCCAGGTACAGGATCTGGTGGCTTGCCCGCGGCTCGTGGAGGACGGCGTCGAGCACCTCGGCCACGTCCTCGCGAGAGACCGCGCCGCGGAACGGGGTGCTGTCGAGCCGGACGCGCCCGGTGCCCGGGTCGTCGGTGAGGGGACCGGGCCGCACGATCACCCAGTCGCGGTCGCTCGCCGCCACGGCGGCGTCCGCCTCGGCCTTGGCCCGCAGGTAGACGCTGAACACGTCGTCGTCACCCGCGGGTGGCGGGCTCTCTGCTCCGACCGAGCTCACGATCACGTAGGGCGTGGCCCGGCCGGCGGTCGCCTCGAGCAGCTTGACCGCTCCGTCGCGGTCCATCGTCATCTTGCGCTCGGCGCCGCTTCCCGGCCCCGCGCCGGCCGCGAACACAACGGCGTCGGCGCGCTCCACCCCGGAGGCGATCTCATCGACGCTCGCGTGCTCGAGATCGCACACCACCGCCTCCGCGCCGCTCGCCCGCACGTCGGCGGCGTGATCGGGATTGCGGATCAGGGCGATCACCGCGTCACCGCGCGCGACCAGCCGTGCGGCCAGCCGCATCGCGATCTTCCCGTGTCCTCCTGCAATGGCGATCAGCATGAGCGAGCCTCCCTCCGGTCAGAGACGGTCGAGCAGCGCGAGTCGCCGATCAGGTTCTCGCGCGTCATCCGCCTGTCACGGTAGCGCCCGGACCCGCCCGCGCCTCACGCCTGACTCTGACACGAATCATTCACCAAAGCTGCACATGTTCTGCAATTCTGAGCGCTGCTGGTGCGAGGGGATAGCGTCCGGACCGAGGGCATCTGAAGAAGGACGGGGTTGTGGAGAGCAGATACGACGTGGTGGTCGTGGGCTCCGGGTTCGGCGGCGGTGTCACCGCCTGCCGGCTGGCCGAGCAGGGCATGCGGGTGTGTGTGCTCGAGCGGGGTCGGCGGTTCAGTCCGGGTGACTTCCCCGACCGGGCCGAGCAGGCGCCCATGACCTTTTGGCACCCGATCCTGAACCCGGGCGGGATGCTCGACCTGCGGCTGATGAAGGACCTGTCGGTGCTGACCGCGGCCGGCGTGGGCGGCGGGTCGCTCGTGTATGCCAACACGCACCTCCGTGCGCCGCGCTCCGTGTTCGAGCAGCCGGCCTGGCCGCAGGCGATCACCCGCGCCGAACTCGACCCCTATTACGACCGGACCGAGGAGGCGTTCGATCCGCAACTGACGCCGACCGATCCGGCGCTGCCCAAGATCCGCGCCTTCGACACGATGGCCGAGCGCGCCGAGCGCACGCCGGAGCGTCTCCCCCTCGCGGTGCACTTCGGCGAGAGCCGCCGCCATCCGTTCAGCGGCGTCTTCCAGCAGGGCTGCCAGAACCTCGGGCTCTGCGACGCGGGCTGCCCCGTGCTGGCCAAAAACACCGTCGACATCACCTACCTGGCGCGCGCCGAGTCGCACAGAGCCGAGGTCTTCCCGCTGCGGGAGGTGGAGCGCATCGATCCTCCGAGCGGAGCGGGCGGGAACTGGCGGGTGGGCTTCCGCGACCTCCAGTACCGGAACAGCGGCTCGGTGGAGGCGCCGCTGCTCGTGTTGGCCGCCGGCACGCTCGGCTCGAGCCGTCTCCTGCTCAAGAACCGAGGCCGGCTGGGCCGCCTGTCGCCCGCGCTCGGCAGCCGCTTCTCGGGCAACGGGGACGCGCTGGCGCTGGCCATCGATCCCACGGCGCCCGGGGTCACCGGGGCGCGCACCGAGTTCGGCCCGAGCATGACCAGCCGGATCGACTACACCGACGAGAGCGGGTTCATGGTCGCCGACGGCGGGCTGCCCGGAGCCTTCAGCGGGATCCTGGCCGCCGTGCGCGAGATCAACGCGCTCACCGGCTGGGGTCGCGTGGTACTGAACGTCAAGAACCTGGCGACCAGGCTCGGCCTCACCGACCTCCACGTCACCCACCGCGACGTCAAGCTCCGGGACCCGGAGCCGATCGGCGATTCGCTGGTGTTCCTGATGATCGGGCGGGACGCGTCCAACGGTCAGATGCGGCTCACCCCGCTGTTTGGCTGCCTGGACATCCGCTGGAACAAGGACGACAGCGCCCGGCTGTTCGGTGCCATGCGCCAGGTCGCCGGCGAACTGGCCGCCGCTGCCGGAGCCAAATCGTTCTTCGCCCTGGACGCCGGCCCGCTCGGCAAGTTCATCACTGTCCATCCCCTGGGGGGGTGCCCGATGTCCGACGATCCGGGCGGCGGCGTCACCGACGACCGCGGACGCGTCCACGGCTACGACGGGCTGTACGTGCTCGACGGATCGATCGTCCCCACCGCACTGGGGGTGAATCCGTCCAAGACGATCGCCGCGCTGGCCGAGCGGGGAGTGGCCCACCTGCTCTCAGACCGAGGCCCGTGATGAGCGATTCACCCGACTATGAGGTTCGCCAGACCTGGCGCAATCACCTCGGCAACCAGCACATCGACCCGCTGCGAATCTACGCGCCGCGGAGCGTCGAGGAGGTGTGCCGGATCGTCCAACAGGCCGAGGAGGACGGGGTAGGCGTGCGGGCAGTCGGGTCCGGGCACTCGTGGTCGGACGTCGCGCTCACGCGCGGGTTCCTGCTCCAGACCAACAACCTCTCCCGGCCGCAGGCCACCGAGCCAGACTTCCTGCGCCTCGAGTGGGGCGCGCGCAAGCTGGTGAGGATCGAGGCCGGCATCCGGATCAAGGAACTGAACGCCTATCTCGACGCGAACGGACTCGCGCTCTCGAACATGGGCGGCTACGACCATCAGACGATCGCCGGAGTGATCTCGACCTCGACCCACGGGTCGGGGATCACCTTCGGTCCCCTCAATGACTTCGTCCGATCACTCGACATCGTGGCCGCCGGCGGCGTCGTCTACCGGATCGAGCCGGCGGAGGGCCCCACCGATCCGGACGAGTACACCACCCATTTCGGCGATCGGCGGAAACTCGTCCAGGATGATCACTTCTTCAACGCCGTGGCGGTCGGCATGGGCTGCATGGGGGTGATCTGCACTGTCATGCTCGAGGTCGAGTCCAAGTACTACCTCCGAGAGGTGCGTGAATTTCATACCTGGGAGAAGGTCCGCGCGGATCTCCTCGACGGGGAGGTGCTGAAGGAGAACCGTCACTACGAGGTCCTGTTCAGCCCGTACGTACGCAAGCACGCGTATCCGTGCCTGGTCACCACGCGCAACTACACCCGCAATCCATCGCATAAACCGTTCGACAAGCGGACCCGCAACTGGGCGGTCGAGCTAGCGTCAGCCTTTCCGCTCACGCCGTACTTCCTGAACCTGCTCGTCGACATCAAGCCGAGCCTCTCCCCCTGGATGATGGAGAACGCGATCCGGGCGCTGATCAAGAAGGAGTACGACGAGGTCTCCTACAAGGTGCTGAACATCGGCGCCGCCAACGTTCTCCCTGCCTTTTCCGGCGAGGTCGGCGTCCCGATGGACGGTCGTCACATAGAGGCGGCGGACGCGCTCATCCGGGTGGCGGCGGAATACCGCGAGCTAGGTGACATGTACCAGAGCTCTCCGATCTCGTTCCGCTTCGTCAAGGCGTCCAACGCGTACATGTCGATGATGCAGGGCCGCGACACGATGATGATCGAGTTGATCGAGCTCAGCCGCACCGACGGCGGGTATGAGCTCGTCGCCGCGTACGAGAAGGAACTGAGCAAGCTTGGCGGGCGGCCTCACTGGGGCCAGGTCAACTCGCTCGCCGCCGGCGAGGGGCTGCTCGAGACCATGTATCCGCACTATCCGGACTGGCTGCGTGTTCACAACCAGTTGAACTCGAGCGGCGTGTTCGACAGCCCGTTCACCGAGCGGGTCGGGATCTCCGCGCAGCACTTCACACCGTGAGCGCCGCCGGCCGCGCGCGCCGGGCGGACCGCTTCGAGGTCCTGAAGCTGCTGCTCGTCCTGCTGGCGGCGGTCCTCTACATCTACATCATCGGTTGGGTCATCAGCGCGGTGCGGCTGGCTGCAGCGCGCGTCCCGGTCGACGCGTCGCTGTCGCTGCTCGGCCACCAGGCCGTGTTCCTGGCCGGACTCCGGCTCGTCGGTGTGATGGCGATCGTGTTCGCGGCGATGTGCGTGGCGGCCTACGCGGTCCATGCCTTCACCTGGGACAAGCACGGCCCTGAGTGGCACAGCGTGATCAAGCACGGCCGACCGGCGGCCGCCGCGCGCCACCGGGACCGGCCGGCCACGCGTATGGACGCTCCGGTCGGCGATCGGTTCGTGCGCGTGATCGCCGGGTTCAACGTCGGGGTGATCGCCGCCACCTTCGCGCTGGCCTTGGCGCGGCTGGCGAAGAAGTTCATCGACCAGGCCTGGCCGCCCGGCCCGTGGTGGCATCTCGTCGGCCCGTGGGCGCTGGCGACGGCGGTATTCGCCACGTTGCTCGTGCTCCTTGGACCGCTGTGGGGCAACCGCGTCGTGCACTTCGGGCTGTGGACGGTGGTGATCGTGGTGGCCCTGGTCTCCGAAGCTCCGATCGGACTGCTCCTGCTCACGTGGGCCGCGGTCGCGTCGCTCGGGCGGCAGTACGGAAAGGTGCGCAGCCGGCAGCGCCGTGGCACGCTCACCCCCGGGCACCCGCGACGCCTCGCGTTTGTGTTCTCCGCGCTGCCGTGGATGCTGCTCACCGTGTACGGACTGGTCGGCGTCGCCTACTACGGTGAGGCGCCGGTGACGCTCTCCCAGGCGTCGGTGACCACGCCGGCCGGAGCCCGGGTCGTCGGCGGCTATCTCGCCCGCACCTCGAGCGGTGCCTACCTGGTCACCTGCACGCCGCTCGCCGACGCCACCTCGACGAACGAGCGGGTGTCACACATCCCGTCCGAGCGCGTGAGGTCGTTGACCAAGTCGACGACGCCGTTCGCGATCGACTCGGGTTTGCGTCCGTCGCTGCCCACCGTGCTACTGCACACGCTCGGCATCAGGACGAGCACGCCGGCGTGGATCCGCCCCGAGGTGCGCACGATCCGCCCCACCTGCGCGGGCGATCCGCTCCCGATGTCGAGCGTCGGCTATCCGGCGCCCGCGCTCGGGGCCGGCGTGATCGCCGGTCCAGCACCGCCCGGCGGGCGAGCCGCCGACGGGGAGCCACCGATCGATCAGACCAGTCCCGGCATCGCCGCGCTCGCCCGCCGCTACCAGCCGACCGTACTGGTCACGGTGGCCGATCCGTTCTGGCCGGTGTCCGTCGGAGCGGTGCTCGCCGATCGCGGAGCCGGCGGCCAGGTGACCTGCCTGCAGGGGTTCGGGGCCACCTGTCCGGCAAAGCCACCGCGCCCCGCTCCGAACCTGGACGATTTACGCGCGGCCGGAAGCGGCCCCGACGACTTCCTCGAGTATCCGGTCTCGCCCGCGCTGACCACGGAGCCGGGTGCCCAGGTGGCCGCGTTCCTGCGCGGGCAGCCGGCGCGTCCCGGCGGACTGCCCACGCTGCGCCAGCGCCTGGCCAACCCCGGGCTGCTCGATCCGTGGAAGACCGCCCAGGTGTACTTCTACTACGCCCGGAACGCCAATCCGGCCACCTGGCCCGCCCCCGACCGCGCGATCACGGGGAAGTTCATCGCGCTCCAATACTGGTTCTTCTACGCCTACAACTACTACCCCACGGTGTTCGACGCCGGCCTGCTGCCCGACGCCCCGATCGCCGGCGATCTGATCAACACCGACCTGCACCAGGGCGACTGGGAGCACGTCACGGTGCTGCTAGACGGCAAGACCAAGCGGCCGCTGTGGCTCTATACCGCGCGGCATTCCAACGAAGGTCAGTACTACGCCTGGGACAGCCCGCTGCTCACGTTCGACGACGGACATCCGATCGTGCAGGCCGCTCTCGGCGGCCATCCCACCTACGACGCGCATTGTCGCCAGAGCCTCCGATACAACCCGGCGCTCGGCGTCATCCGCGGGAAGGTGGCCGACTGGCTGGTGTGCGGATCGGGCCGCTTTGCCTTCCGCGCGCAGACCACGCCGCTGGTCGACATCGCCAAGACGCCGTGGGCGTGCTGGCAAGGTCATTTCGGCGTGGCGACGCGTTCGGAGATCGGCGCAGCCAAGCTCAAGGAAAGCTCGATCCAGCGCACGATCGACGCCAACTACCAGGTGGCCGGTCCTCGCTCCCCGCTGTGGCAGGCCGAGAACGGTCGCCTGGCCGCCGATCAGACACGGCAGGCAGGAAAGCCGCCGCCGACCGACAACGGCGTGTGCGCCGCTGGCGCGGACCCGGCGGCCCCCGAGGAGGCAGCGATCAAGAGCGGGCTCTGAGCGAGCCCGCCCCCGATCGGTCCTTCTTGCGTTCTCAGCCGACGGCGACCGGGACGGGGATCCGGTCGGCGTTCTGCTCGAGCCAGCGCTCGTAGCTGGTCAGGCCCGGGTTGAGCCTGCGGCTCGTCTCGAGGTCGCGGGCACCGCAGTACGTCTCCTCGAACTCGGCCTTGAACTGGAACATGTTGGCCAGCTCCTCGGCGCCGGGGAAGCCGAACGCCCGATACTGCTCGGGGGTGACCCGGTTGTAGGAGACGGGCTCGCCGAGCGCCGCGCCGAGGCCGGCGGCGAGCTCCTCGCCGGTGAGGTGGCCGCCGGCAATGCCGACGCTGCGCCGATCCACCGCCGCCCTCGTCGGAAGATGCCGTAGGCACAGGCGCCGATGTCGCCCGCGGCGATGCCCGGGCGAGCTTGGCGTCTGCGCGAGCGGGAGCGTGAGCGCCAGCAGCTCCCGCTGCCTCGTCGCGCGCCGTCCCCGATGCCGACGTGATCATGTTGTCCCAGTAGAACGAGGTGTAGAGGTAGGTGGTCGGCACGCCGGCCTGGCGGAACAGCTCGTTGGCCTCGCCGCTTGGCGTCCATGTCGGGGAACCGTAGCCGCCGGGTAGCGTCGGGGATCCGCTCGTCGCCGGCCGCTGACGCTACGCTGCGCACGTGACCGAGCCCGACGCGTCGACCCGCCGGGTCAGGCTGCGCACGGCGAACGGGACCTGGCTCGTCGCCCACGCCTCGCCGCTCGCCAGCTCTGGCCACGTGGCGCAGGTCTCGAGCCGGCCAGGCCTGGAGATCGCCCCGATCGTGATCGAGGCCTACGGCCTGACCCCCCGGGAGGTCGAGGTCACCCGGCTGATCGCGCGCGGGCTCAGCACCGACGAGATCGCCTCGACGCTCTTCCTCTCCCGTCACACGATCCGCGATCACCTCAAGTCGATCTTCGAGAAGGTCGGCGTGTCCTCGCGCAGCGAGCTGACCTCCCGGCTGTTCGCCGAGCACTACCACGGCCCGCTCAACGAGGCGATCTACGCGACCATGGACCGCGTCGCCGACCGGATGAGCGCGGGCGCCGCGGCCTGATTCCGCCGCCACCGTCACCATCTCGGGTGTGGATGGCAAGGCGCTGAGACGCTTGTGCCTCGGCTTCCCCGGCGCCGAGGAGACGTTTCCGTTCAGCCCCGGGACCTCGGTGTTCAAGGTTTCCGGCAAGATGTTCGCGCTGTCCCACCTGAGCCGCGATCCGCTCAGCGTCAGCCTGAAGTGCGAGCCGCTCCTCGCCGAGGAGCTCAGGGCCGCGCACCCGGCCATCATCCCCGGCTATCACCTGAACAAGCGCCACTGGAACACCGTCCGGATCGACGGATCCCTCCCCGACCGGATGATCGCCGACCTGGTCGAGGACTCCTACGACCTCGTGGTCTCAAAGCTCCCGCGCGCCCGGCGCCGAGCCCTCGGAGTGCGAGGCGACGCTATCGGGTAGGCGGGGGTCATGCCCCAAGGCGCCGCCACGACTTCTCGACGCAGCGTGGTCCGCACGCAGCGGACCGCCGGCGCGAGCCGCCGGACCGTGCTGATCGCGGCGGCGGCCAATGCGGTAGTGATGGTCACCAAGCTGGCCGGGGGGCTCCTCAGCGGGTCCTCGGCGATGCTGGCCGAGGCGGCCCACTCGCTGGCCGACACCTCCAACCAGATCTTCCTGCTCGTCTCGATCGAACTCGGCTCGCGCGAGCCGACGCCCGAGCAGCCGTTCGGGTACGGCCGTATGCGCTTCTTGTGGACGTTCATGGCCGCCATCGCGACGTTCATCGCCGGCGCGGTGTTCGCGATCGGCTACGGCACGTACGAGCTGTTCCAAGGGGAGAAGTCGACCGGCTACGGAATCGCCTACGCCACCCTCGCCATCGCGCTCGTGGCGGAGGGCATCTCCTGGCTACGAGCCAACCGGCACACGCGCCACGACGCGGCCGAGGCGAACCTGTCGGTGTGGCGCTACGTGCGCGAGAGCCGCGACCCCAACGTCAAGATGGTTCTGTTCGAGGACACCGCGGCGCTGGCCGGCCTGGCCATCGCGTTCGCCGGCTTGCTGACCAACCAGCTCACCGGCGCGAGGGTGTTCGATCCCGCAGCGTCGATCGCGGTCGGGTTGCTTTTGATCGGCGTCGCCTCCTGGATGGCGCATGACACCTCGGAGCTGCTGATCGGCGCGGCGGCCCGCCCGGCGGAACGCGACGCGCTCGAGCGAACGCTCGAGGAGTGCCCCGAGATCGACGAGGTGGTCGAGTTGCTGACGATGGTGCTCGGCCCGAACTCGCTGCTCGTCGCCGCCCGCGTGGACTTCGCGGATGGACTCGAGGACGAGCAGGTCGAGCGCGCATCGGAGGACATCGACCGGCGCATGCGCGAGGCGGTCCCGGACGTCACCGAGGTTTTCCTCGACGCGACCACGGCTCCCCATGACCGAGGGGGTTGACGGCGGCGAGCCCCGGCTTTTAGGCTGGTAGGTGACCAGTTGACAAAAAGGGGGCCCGTCCAATGGCTGACGCGTTCGAATCCGCGGGGTTGACGGCGCGCAACATTCGCCGCTATGGCTGGAAGCCATCTCTCCCAGACCTCCGCGACCACGTCGCGGACGCCTCGGAGCTCAAGATCCTCGACGAGGTCGACCCTCGGGCCGATCTGCCCGATGTGTTCGACCAGGGCCAACTCGGGAGCTGCACGGCAAACGCGGTGGCCGCCGCCGTCGAGTACGACGCCAAGCTGAACGGATCCGATCCCGGCACGCTGTCGCGGCTGTGGATCTACTACTACGAGCGAAAGCTCGAGGGGGCCCCGGCCGACCAGGACACCGGCGCCTTCGGCCGCGACGGCTTCAAGGTGTGCAACAAGATGGGCGTGCCGCTCGAGAAGGATTGGCCCTACGACATCGCCAAGTTCTCCGCGGAGCCGCCGGCCAGCCTCGACGCCGGGGCACTCGAGCACAAGATCTCGAACTACCGCGTGGTGCCGCGCAACCTTGACTCGATGAAGGCAGTGCTCTCGAACCAGCAGACGATCGCGTTCGGCTTCTCGGTGTACGACGCGTTCGAGGGAGACGACGTCGCCAAGTCCGGGATCGTTCCGCTTCCGAGCCGCGGTCAGAAGGTCAAGGGCGGCCACGAGGTCCTGCTCGTCGGCTACCTCAAGGACGAGCCCAATTACGGGCTCGTGCGCAACTCGTGGGGCACCGACTGGGGGCTGAAGGGCTACTTCCTGATGCCCTGGGCCTACCTGCTCGACACCCATCTGGCGAGCGACTTCCGCACGATCCGCCGCGCGGCGGGCGAGTAGCCGTCCTGCGAAACCCGCACTAGGACGAGCACTTGGGAGATAACCGTCGGATAGCGCCGGTTATCTCCCGATCGCCTCCGCCAGCACCCGGGCGAGCCGCTCCCCCGGCAAGGCGTGGGCGACGATCCTGTCGCGCCCTTCGACCGTGGTCGCCCCCAGCACGGCGTTGACGATCGCCTCCTCGGTGGCCTCGACGACCGCGTCGAACAGGGCGGTTATGTAGACGTCGGCCAGCATCGCGAGCGGGAACGTGTGCGGTGCCTGCTCGTCGATGCCGCCCGCGGTCATGCCCCGGTTGCCGGTGGCGAAGCACAGGAACAGGTCGCCGCTGGTGTGCTCGCCGACGCCGCCTACCCGGGCCACGCCGAGGCCGGCACGCTGGGCCAGCCGCGTGCACTGATGCGGGAGCAGCGGCGCGTCGGTGGCGACGATCACGATGATCGAGCCGGCGCCCTGCGTCGACGCGCCGGCCGGCGCCCCCGGCAGCGGGATATCGTCGAACGCCCGCCCCACCGGCACCCCGTTCACCGCGAAGCGCTCGCGCCGGCCGTGGTTGGCCTGCACCAGGACCCCCACCGTGTGGCCGCCCTCGGACTCCGAGAGCACCCGCGACGCCGTGCCGATCCCGCCCTTGAAGCCGTGGCAGATCATCCCGGTACCGCTGCCCACGGCGCCTTCCTCGACCGCGCCGTCGTGAGCCGCGAGGAACGCATCGTGGACGTGCTCCGGCCGGACGTGAAAGCCGTTGAGGTCGTTGAGGAGCCCGTCCCAGGTCTCGGCCACCACGGGCAGCGACCATTCAGAACCTCGCCCAGGATCGGTCGCGAGCATCTCCGCCAGCAACGCGTCGCGGACCACGCCGACGCTGTGGGTGTTGGTGAGCCCTACCGGCGTGGTCAGCATCCCGGACTCGCGCACCCACTCCAGGCCGGTCATCTCGCCGTTGCCGTTGAGCCGGTGCGCGCCGGCGAACATCGGTTGCTCCCAGACCCGATCCGGGGGAATGATCACCGTCACCCCGGTGCGGATCGGTCCGCGCCCCACGACGAGCGGACCCGAGCCCTCGATCAGCGTGCGGTGTCCGACCCGCACCCCGGGCACGTCGGTTATCGCGTTCAGCGGCCCCGGCGTGCCTTCGCCGATCTCGATCCCGTGGTCGCGCGCGCGCATGCCCGGATCAGGCGATCGAGCCCTCGGCCATCGCCCGCTCGATCGCCTCCTGGGCCTTCAGCGTCTGCGGCCCCGGCGCCTCGGGCAGGAGGACCTCGCCGATCGCGGCGATCGGCTGCGCGAGCCGGGCGGTCGAGGCCAGGAACGCCTCCTCGGCTCCCGCCGCGTGCTCCAGGGCGAAGCTGCCCTCCTCGACCGGCATGCTCTCGAGGATCACCCGGCGCGTGATCGACGCGAGGATCCCGGTCTCGAGCGCCGGCGTCTGCAGGCGGCCGTCCCGGACCCAGAAGATCGAGCACGTGGGTCCCTCGAGCACAACTCCGTCCGGGCGGACCAGCAGCGCTTCGTCATAGCCCGCCGCGACCGCGCGCCGGGAGGCCAGCATGTTGGCTCCGTAGGACAGCGACTTGACGCCGTTGAGCACGACCGTCGGGTTGTAGGTCACCGGCAGGAGCCGCACCGGCTTGGTCAGCCCTTCATGATCGCCGAGCGACTCGAGCCGGCAGAGGCGGTGGCCGCCGCGCGTGAGCACGATGCGCACCGCCGCGTCCCCCGCCCACGCCTGCGACAACAGCAGGTCGATGTCAGCCTCGAGTTGCTCGCGCGGGCAATCGAGGGCGAGGGCGTGGCAGGAGCGCTCGAGCCGATCCAGGTGCGCCGCCCGGGCGAACGGCCGCCCGTCCCGCACCGGGAACGCATCGAACGCGCCGTCGCCTCGGATCAGGCCGTCATCGCCGACCGGGATCACGGCCTCGGACAGGCGCATCAGCTCGCCGTCCAGGACAACCGGCCAGTCGGCGGCGTCGGCCGGGCTCGCGTTCGTAAGTGGATCGGCAGTGCTCATGGACCGCGACGTCAACTGTAGATCTTCTGCTGGCCGACCTGGAGGGCGAGCAGCAGCTGGGCCACGATCACCGGCATCGCCAGGCTCGGCGAGCTCGCGCGGTACTCGGTGGTGCGCGGGGTCGGCTTGACCACGCCTGGAATGCACTCGCAGATCGACGCGATCGTCGTGGAGTTCCACTCGAACGTGTAGGTCAGCTCGCCATCGTGCACGTGCGGCTGGCGGCGCCCCAGATCCCGCATCGCGCCGGCCACGCCCTCCCGGATTCCCTGCCCCGTGACCACGGGGTGCAGGCACGAGGCGACCAGCATGTCGAGCCCGTCCTTGACCGCGTAGGTCGGGAGGTCCTCGCCGAGAACCGCCCGCGCCTCCTGGCACACTTTGTCGTCGCCGGCCACGAACGCGACCGGCACGCCCAGCTCGCCCGCGACCAATGCGTTCAGCCGCGTCTCGCCAATCGGCTCGCCGTCGAGCAACAGGTTCTGCACCTCCTTTCCGAGCAGCGTGTGGTTGAGCACGCCGCCCTCGGTGCCCGCGCACGAGTGGTAGCCGACGAACACCGCCGCGTCGTAGCTCGCGTCGAGGCCCTGGACCATGCACATCGGCTTCTGGAACCCCTTGATCATGCGCGCCCGCGGGTCGAGGTCCTCGAGCAGCAGGTTGCGCATGGTCCAGTGCGAGTCGTTGACCAGCACCTCGTCGGCGCCGGCGTCGTAGGCGCCGAGGATCGCCGCGTTGGCGTCGCCGGTCATGAACACCCGCCCCCGCGCGTAGTCGGCTCCGTCCGGGAGGACGTCCTCGGGATCGGTAACCCCGGTCACGCCCTCCATGTCGACCGAGATGAAGACCTTCACTGGTCCGTCTCCGTCGCCGCGGTCAGCTCGTGCTCGGGCACGGTCAGGTGCGACCAGTAGCGATCCTGGCGGGGTCTCAGGAACACCAGGTAATAGATGGCCCCGCCGACGAAGATGGCCGCGCAGATGAGCAGGTCCTTGCCCTTCTGTTGGCTGATCGCAAGCCCGACACCGATCAGCGCGATCAGCGGGGGAGCAGGCCACAGCGGCATGCGGAACGGCCGTTCGAGGTCCTTCTGGCGCACGCGGCTGACCAGCGCCGAGAGCGCGATCAGCGCGTACAGGATGATGATCAGCACCGCCGTGAAGGTGACCACGCTGAGCAGGCTCGACTGGGCGCACAGGATCGCGCCGAGCACGCCGACCGTCATCGTCGCGACCCACGGCATTTTGAACCGCGGGTTCACATAGGACAGCGCGTTCGAGATCGGCGCCGGCCAGGCCATGTCGCGGCCACTCGCGTAGGTCACCCGCGCGAACTGAAGCGTGATCGCCAGCGAGGCGTTGAAGATGGCCAGGATCGCCCCCCAGGTGACGATGTCGACCGCGGTGTGCCCGAACGAGGACCTGACCACGTCCGTGACCGGGGTGGAAGAGTGCAGGAACGCCGGCAGGTCGGCGGTGCCCAGAAGGACCCCGATGAACGGGATGATCTCGAACACGATGCCGATCGTCGCGGCAATCACGACCGCCTTCCCCACGCTGGAGGCTTCGCCCTCGGTCTCCTCGGAGAAGTTGATCGCGCTGTCGTACCCGTTCACCGAGAACAAGGCCGTGGCTAAGGCGGCGATGATCGCGCTGGTTGCCACCGGGCCGATCCCGTTAGTGCCAGCCGCCATGTGCGGATGGGTGAACGTGCTCAGTGACTGGTGCACGTGTAGGAAGCCGGCCAGCCCGAGCATGATTACGACGCCCATCTCCAGGGCGAGGAAGAACGCCATCATCCAGGCGTTGAGACGGACGTCCAGGCACGCGATCAGCGCGACGAGGATCATCATGGCCGCCGCGATCCACTTGGTCGAAAGGCTCGGATAAAGGGCGTTGATATAGGTACCGATCCCGAACGCGACGCTCGCGGGCAGGAAGATCGCCTGGCCGATGTAGTCCAGCAGGGCCAGGAACCCGATCGGTCGTCCCAGCACCCGGGTGACGATCGAGTAGAGGCCGCCCGCGACCGGGAACATCGAGCCGAGCTCGCCCATGCACGCCGCGACGTTGAGCGCGATGAACCCGCCGATCAGGTAGGCCCACAGCGAGCCGGTTCCGGCCGTGGCGATGACCGCGGTGGCCACGACCAGCAGCGACGCGGTCGGGGTGATGTCCGACAGGGTCATCGCCAGGTTGCCGAGAATGTTCAGTCCGCGCTGCAGCTGGGGCTTGTACCCCATGTCCTCCAGCA
The DNA here is from genome assembly GCA_963832315.1 of uncultured Solirubrobacterales bacterium. Taxonomy (GTDB): domain Bacteria; phylum Actinomycetota; class Thermoleophilia; order Solirubrobacterales; family Solirubrobacteraceae; genus Palsa-465. The sequence goes on from CAWHTT010000001.1 coordinate 255,996, forward strand.
GCAGCTCACTCTCGACATCTACGTGCTCGTGGTGATGGTGACGGGGGGCGATGTCGCTCATCGCGCGGCTCCTTAGTCGACGAATATCGAAAGCGGCAGGGTGAATCCGACGTTCCACATCCCGGCGTCGACGACCTCGAGGATCTTGAGATCGCCGGCCAGGCTGCACAGCATGTAGGCGTCCTGTCTGGTCAGTCCGTACTCGGCGACGATCCACTCGACCATCGCCAGCACCGACTTACGCGTGCCTTCCATCAGATCCGGCGCGATTCCCATCGCGCCGTGGTGCCCCCGGGCGTCGGCGTTGGGCGTGAGCGCGCCGGCGGTGCGAAAGTAAGGCGCCGGGATCGTGCGCTGCTCGACCGAGAAGCGAAGGCTTGCGCGCATGTCACACTCCATCGCCGCGACACACACTTCACCGTCACCTTGCATCGCGTGAGGGTCGCCGCAGGAGAACAGTCCCCCCTCACACCACACCGGCAGCCACAGTGTGGATCCGGCGGTCAGGTGGCGGGTGTCGATGTTGCCCGCCCCCTTGTGGGGTGGGAATGCCGACGCGGTCGCCGGCTCGTCCGGGTGATTTCCCATCGTGCCGAGGAACGGCGCGAACGGAATCCTGATGCCCGGGGCAAAATCCACGTGCGTCCCGCTGCGCAGGTCGAACGTGCGCAGATAGGGATCGGGGAATTGGTCGGGGAGCGTGCCCAGCTCCGGCAACTGGACGCACCATCCCCAGTCGCCCGGCGTCAGATCGACGATCTCGATTCGCAGCGTGTCACCGGGGTTGGCGCCCTCGACGTACACGGGACCCAGCAGGTTGTAGAGGGTGTCGAAGTCGAAGTTCGTCTGCTCGAACGTGTCGCCCTCGTTCACCTGACCGTGACCGGCCATCAGGATGTCGTAGTGCACGACGTCGCCCGGCGCGACCCGCAGGGTCGGTTCGAGCGTGTTGTCCCAGTTGTGGTGGATGCGCTGGGGATCTATCTGGTGCTCCATGCCGGCCTCCTCTCTGCCTCGATCTCTCTCCACTCCCGCGTCGCCACCGGCCAGACGTCGACGACGGTCCCGTCCTGCACCACCAGCATCTGCGAGTGCAGGTTCGCCGCGGCGCATGCGTGGTTGGGAACGACGCGCACGCGGGCACCGACGGGGATGTCGCACGGCGCGTCTGAGTGCACGATCGCCTGCTCCTCGTACAGGCGGTCGACCCGCAGATCCGGATGGCCCTCGATCGATCCCGAAGCCGGGGGTGAGCGTGCTCAGGCGCTCGGCGGCCAGCGCCTTCGACCCGGAGTCGAGGATGAGCCGGTCGGCCGCGGGCCTCGAGGTCACCGTGGCCAGCACCGACAGCGCGCACCGCTCGGGTGCGACGACCCCGAGCGCGACCTGCGTCGCGTCGTAGAACACGTAGTTGCCGGGACGGATCTCGGTGATCCCGTCCCCGGACTGCATCGCGTGCGAGGTCGGCGTGCTGCCGACACTGCGCACGGCGACGTCGATACCCCGATCGGCCAGCGCGCTGACGGTTTCGCTGATCGCCTCGTGCTCGTCACGCGCGGCCGCCGCGATCTCGTCGGGGCCGGTCGCCGCGTAGGCGTGTCCGCCGAACGTGAGCACTCCGTCGAACGAGGCATGCGTGGCCTGGTCGACGGCCCGCGCGATGGGCTCGGCGGTGGCGGCCCCCGGCAGCGTGCCGAACCGGCCCACCCCGCAGTCGACCTCCCACAGGTAGCCGACCTCGACGCCACCGCGCCGGCACGCTTCGTCGAGCGCGGCGACCGCCTCGGCGCCGTCGACGGCGACGCGGACCCGGACCCGGCGCGCCAGCGCGATCAGGCGCTCAAGGCGCCAGTCCCCGACCGGCGGCGCGGTGAGCAGAAGGTCCTCGACGCCTTCGGCGGCGAAGCCCTCGGCCTCGGTCAGCGTCGCCACGGTCAAGCCGGTCGCACCGTGCTCGCGCTGCAGAGCGGCGATCGCGGGCGACTTATGCGTCTTGGCGTGAGGTCTGAGCGCGACACCGAGCGACTGCGCTCGCGCCGCCATCTCGACGATGTTCCTGACCAGCCGGTCACGATCGACGATCAGCGCCGGCGTGGTCACCGAGTCGAGGTCAGGCAGGCTCACCATGGCGGCGTCGCCGCCCCGATCACGGCCGCCACTCCGACCTTCGAGGCGTTGCGGAAGGCGTGCGGGCGCTCGGCCCTGAAGCGGATCAGGTCGCCCTGGCTGAGCCCGTGGCACTCGTTCTCGATCAGTAGCTCGACCTGGCCGTGCAGCACGTAGGCGATCTCCTCGCCGGGATGTCCGATCATGTCCCGGTCGTAGCCCCCTCCCGGATCGAACGACAGCAGGTAGGGCTGGATCGTGTGGTCGCGCCCACTTCCCAGCAGCTGGTAGAGCACTCCGCGCCCCCGTCGCACACCGGGCACGCTGGCCGCGCAGTTGCGGATGATCTCCACGCCGCCGGTCTGCGACCCGGGTGGGGGCTCCCCCAGCAGTTCGGTGATGTGCAGCCCGAAGTGCTCGGCCACGAGCTGGAGTCGCTTGAGCGACACGCCACCCTGGCCGTTCTCGAGCGCCGACAGCGAGGACGGGGCGATCCCGATCTCGCGGGCCTGGGCTCGTAGGGTCTTCCCCGCCTGGGTTCGGAGACGACGAATCCGCTGCCCGGTGACGCTCGCGGGCTCGGGGGTTCCGTTCGCGGCGGCCGTTCGTGTATCACGCACGTTTCGCATGACTGTTCGCGTTCGCCGAACGCTAATGCTGTGGCGCTGCTCGATGCAAGGGCCTGGTGGAACGTGGTGCATGCGCTTTGGTTACTATTGCCCAGCTTTGCAGTGCCTTGGTACGTGCCCTGCTTACCGCTGCCGTCGTAGCCGGGCCGTATGCAGGCGGCGCTCGGGCCGGACGGACGCGGATGGCTGGTCTACGAGGTCGAGGCCGAGAACCAGATTCGCGTGGTCCCGCTGAACGCCCGGAAGCTGCTCGGGATCAGGCCCGCGCCGAAGAAGCACAAGCCGCGCGGGCACCACAAGTAGCCGCCGGTCACGAGGACGTGCCCGGCCGGGCTGGTGGTCGACCGACGACTAGTGTGCGACTGACGTGATCGTGTTCCTGGCCGGGCATCCCTCGGTCGACAGGGTGTACGAGGTCGATCTGGTCCGGCCGGGTCGGATCCATCGCCCGACGCTCGTGCGGGTCGTCCCGGGCGGCAAGGGGCTGAACGCCGCGCGGGCGGCCCGTCGGCTGGGCGGAGATCCCCACGTGCTCACCGTGCTCGCCGGGCACGCCGGCCGCTGGATCGCCGACGCGCTGGCCGCCGAGGGAGTGGCGGGCACGTTCGTATGGACCGATGGGGAGACGCGGACCTCGGTCAGCGTCGCGTCCTCCGATGAGCCGGGGGACCTCGTGACCGGGTTCTACGAGGGCTCGGCGCCGATCCCGGCCGGCGCGTGGACGGAACTCGAGGCGGCCGCGTCGCGGCTGATCGCCGGGGCGGAAATGGTGTGCCTGGCCGGGAGCCTGATCGCCGGCGCCCCGGTGGACGGCTACCGGCGGATCGTCGACATCGCCCACGCCTCCGCGGTGCCGGTGGCCATCGATTCACACGGCCCGCACTTGCTGGAAGCGCTCGAGGCCGGACCAGAGCTCATCAAGCTGAACGCCGAGGAGGCGGCTGAGGCGCTCGAGTTGCCGTTGCCTGACCCGGAGTCGGGCGACATGCTGCGCTGGGCCGCCGGCGCGGCCTCCGAGATCCGCCGGCGCGTCCCCGGCAAGCCGCTCGCGATCGTCACCTGCGGGACCAGCGGGATGGCGCTCGTCGACCGTTCCGGGGCGGCGCTGGTCGGCTCCATCGACGAGATCTCGCCCTATCCGGTGGGCAGCGGCGACGCCGTGCTGGCGAGCCTGGCCCTGAGTGCACTGCGCTCCGCGCCGGCCCGCGAGATGCTGGCGCTGGCCCTCGCGGCCGGCGCGGCCAACGCCCAGGTGGCTGGGCCGGGGATCCTCGACCCAGGCCGCGTGCCTGCGCTCGCGGCCCGGGCCGTGACCCGGCCTATCGCTGTGTGATCGGCGTCATTCGGGTCCTCCGCGCGCGTGACCGGGTGTCCCGCGTGACCGCGGCCGCGTCGTCGGAGGAGTCCTCGAGCTTCAGGCCGGTGCTGCGCGGCCCGAGCAGCGCGACGTCGGTCGCGATCAGCGCCATGATCGCCGCCGACCCGATGAACACCGTCGAGGCGCCGAGGTGATCGAGCACGCTCACGCTGATGAACGGCAGGATCGCGCCGCTCAGCCGGCTCAGCGAGTAGGCCGCGCCGACCGCGGTGGCCCGGATCCGGGTGGGGAAGATCTCCGCCTGATAGATGTGGAACGAGTTCGAGAACACGTTGCTCGTCGCGGTCAGCAGGAAGCCGGCGGCGACGATCAGCCACGGCACCCGGGCGAACCCGAACGTGATGCCCAGAGCGCCCATCACCAGCGACGAGGCGACGATCAGGTGCTTGCGCTCGAAGCGCTCCATGATCGGGACCGAAACGGCCGAGCCGATCGGATAACCGAGGTAGATGAGCGCCGTGAAGCCGAGCGTGTCGACGATCTTGTAGCCCTTGGCCGCGAGCACGAGTGGAGCCAGCGTGCCGAACCCGTAGTAGCCGACGGTCTGGAAGAACTGGAAGATCCACAGCATCAGGCTGCGCCGGCCGTACGGCGGCTCGAAGATCTCGCGCACGCGCACCTTGCGCGTCGGCGCGACCTCGACCGGTTCGGGCTCAGGAAGCTCGGACAGATTCAGCTGGGCGCACGCCGCCTGCTCGATCTTGGTCGTCTCCTCGTCCGCCCGGTCCAGATCCCCCCGGATCTCATACCAGCGCGGAGACTCGGGCAGGCTCCGGCGCATCGCCCAAACGATCACCGCGCCGAGCGATCCGACCACCAGCAGCCAGCGCCAGCCGGCGATCAGCACGTGATGCTTGGCCACGAACTCGGCCCCGACGAACGCCGCCAGCGGCACCCCGATGAACGCGAACGTGTAAGCGGCCGCCATGTAGCGCCCGCGCACCTTGCGAGGCAGTAACTCGCTCATGTAGGTGTCCGACAGCGACAGCTCGGCGCCCAGCCCGAAGCCGGCGCAGAAGCGCAGGATGGCCAGCCAGGTCAGGTTCGGCGCGAACGCGGCGCCCAGCGTGAACACCGAGTAGATCATCAGGTTCCACAGGAACACCCGGCGGCGTCCGAGCCGGTCGGCCATCGCGCTCAGCACGATCGCGCCGAAGAACATGCCGGCGAAGCCCGACCCGATCACGAGCGCCTTGCCGTCGGTGGTGAGGTTCCACTGGACGGCCAGCACGGCCGCCAGCACCCCGGCCAGGAAGATGTCGTACAGGTCGAAGCCGTTGGCCATACCGACCGCGATCCCCAAGCGGCGGTGCATCCGGAACGGCGGGATCCGGTCGAGTCGTGCCGCGACGCTGATTCGCGCCGGAGGCTGCTCGGCTGGCGAGCCGGTCGCGCCACCGACCGGGCCTGCGTGTGTGGTTGTCATTGCCGGCTCTCCTCCTTGGATCGTTCGATCGACAGATGTGAGTCCCGTTGCCGCGGTGTCCTCGCGGCCGCGCCTCCTCGTGCGGCGAGGGCGGCAGCCGAGGCGCCGGCGCGTCGTCCGAACACCGCGCCCGACATGAGCCCCGTGCCGCCCGGATAGTTGTGGAAGAACAGACCGCCGACCAGCTCGCCGGCCGCGTGCAGGCCGGGAATCGGCTGACCGCTGCGGTGCAGCACGCGCGCTCGGTCATCCACGCGCACGCCACCGAAGGTGAAGGTGATCCCGCAGGTGACCGGGAAGCCGAGGTAGGGCGGCTCGCTGAGCGGCAGTGCCCAGTTCGACTTCGGCGGCGCGATGTCGCGCGTGCGCTTGCCGTCCTTGACCGCGGGGTCGAACCGGTCGTCGGTGACCGCGTCGTTGAAGCGGCTGACCGTGCGCTCGAGCCGGGCGCGATCGATCCCGAGCGCGTCCGCGAGCTCTCCGACCGTCTCCGCCTGCGCGCGGGAGACGCCGGGTGATTCGTACTCGTCCTTGCGCAGCAGCGGCGCGGTCTGGGCGTCGAACAGCTGGAAGGCGACCGAGCCCGGCTGACTCAGGATCTCGGCGCCGTAGCGCGCGTAGGTGTAGTTGCGGAAGTCGGCTCCCTCGTCCACGAAGCGCTCGCCGTCGCGGTTGACGACCAGGCCGAGCGGATACGACTGGCGCGAGAGCCGGTTCGTCAGCACGCGGTCGCCGGTGGCCGGCGCGCCGGCGTCCCACGCGATGCTGTGACAGCCGCTCCAGTGTCCGTACGGAAGCGCATCGACGGCGAGCATCGCCTCGAGCACCTCACCGGTGTTGTGAGGGGTGCCGCGCACCTTGGCCACGTCCCAGTTCGACCCCAGGTACATCGCGCGGCGCCGAGGATCGGCCTCGAACCCGCCGGCGGCGATCACGACCGCCGGCGCGGTGATCTCGAGCTCGCGCGCGGCCGAGCCCGCGCGGCAGCGAACGCCCTTGACGGCGTCCCCGTGCTGGATCAGCCCGGTCACCGCATGGCCGGTGCGAAGCTCGACGCCGGCATTGGCGGCGGCGCGGCGCTCGTGCTCGATCAGCCCGCGCCCGCCGTCCACCGTGCCGACGTGCAGGCCGCCCCAGAACACGTGGCGGCCGTCGACCGCGTAGGACTGGCGGTCGTACATGAGCCGGAGCGGGATGCCCTGATCGGCCAGCCAGCCCAGGGTCTTTCTCGAGTCGCCGATCAGCAGTTCGGCGAGTTCGGGGTCGGCCCGGCCCTCGGTGAGCCGGCGCATGTCCTCGCGGAAGTCGTCGCCACCGTACGGCTCGAGGTCGGTCGCCTCTACGCGCGCGCGATCGATCGGCTCGACCAGGGACAGCACGTCCTCGAGTCCGGCGTGGACGCTGCGAATCGCCCCGGCGGTGAAGTACGAGTTCCCGCCGAGCCAGTCGTCGGGCGCTTTCTCCAGCATCAGCACGCGGGCGCCGCGTTCGGCGGCGGCCAGAGCGGCGCAGAAGCCGGCGTTGCCGGCGCCAACGACGATCACGTCGGCGTCACGGCTCGAGGGCATGTCCTCCCCTCCCTTCCTCTGGTACCCGTTTTGCCTACCCCTCGGGCTGAGCCATAAACGAGAGAAGATCGCGCAACCCCCCGGCCGGGAGCGTGTACGCGGCGACGCGATTTAGCTCGGCGCGCTCAGCCGCCCGCCGCGAGCAGCCGCTCGGTGGCGTCGTCCGGCACGCCGCCGAAGTACGCGTCGAGAACCTCTCCGAAAACCGGGTTCGACGGATCGGCCCGCGCGAACAGCGTCATCGACGAGCGCAGCTTCATGGCATCGATCCCGCCGAAGATGTCCTCCGCACTCGGGGCCTTCAGGTCATTGACGATGCGTGCGCATTCGGTCAGCCGTGGTCCCAGCACCGCGTGCGCGAGGTATGCCTGGGCCTCGGACAGCGACGAGATCGCAAAGCGCCTGGAGATCGGGCTCTGCCCCAGGCCCGCGATCTGCGGGAACACGAACCACATCCAGTGGCTGCGCTTGCGACCGGCGCGCAACTCCGCCACCGCGGCGTCGTACGTCCCGCCCTGGTCCTGGGCCTCCACGAACCGCTCGAGCTCGAATCGGTCGTTCACCTCAGCCGTCACGTCCCGCTGCGCTTGTGACTTACGCCCTCAAGTGATCCCGCTGCGGGCGTTCCATCCCGCCACGAACGTGTTCAATGCCTCCTCGTCCTCGAGACTGACGCCGGCGTTCTTCGCTGCGGCGAGGAACTCCTTTGCCGGCCCCGCGGCGGCCGAGTCGCTCGCTCCGATTGACCATGGTCTCGCGCCAGATGGGTATCTCCTTCTGCGTGGCCTCGATCGCCCAGCCGGGAAGCTTTGACAGTCGTCCCGCGAACCTCACCCAGGCGTCTAGCGCCGTCGGGAGACGTTCCAGTAGCTCGTCTTCGGCCAACACCTTGCGTGGAACCCAGTCGGCCATGAACAACTCGACAACCAGTGGGCTCCAGCGCAACGGTCGCCCGTCGACATAGTCGGCGCAGAAGTCAATCGCCAGCGATACCACGTACGTCTCCTCGCCGTCCGGTGCGAACCCTCTCCCCTCTGGCGAGCCGAGGAATTCGTCCCGTAGCCGATCGCGCTCCTCGCGAGGCACCTCCTCGTGTTCGCCGGTGGCCACGTAGCCCGGCGTCTCGTCTGAACGCTGGACCGCCAACGCCCTGAGTCCCGCGTAATCCTCGGACACCGCAGGGTCCCACGTCATGTCCGTCAGCTCGACCGCGGCGTGAATGCGTCCGGCAGCTACCCCCGGCTCGATCCGCTCGAACCTCACCTCGCCATCCTCCGAGCTTTGTTCGCGGATGACTTCTTCCACGCGCTCGAGCGAGTCGGCCAGGAGCACGTCCACGGCCATCCCGCCGAAGCTGTTCTCGATCAAAACGCCGACCGCGTGAACCTCGCCGCCAGGATGGCGAGCCTCGAGCCATACCGTGCACGCGTCATCGAAAACATCCTCGTGCATTACCGCCGCTCCGGTGATCGTCGCGGCCCCAAGCTCGCTGACCCAACCCGGCAGCGGCGCGGAGGCGTCTGCCAGCCCGTTCGCAAGCTCACCGGCGTGGAGGGCGATCTCACTGTCATCAACCGCCGCGAGCACTACGAGCGCGGTTCGTGCCCCTGCGCCACCGATACGCGCGATCGACTCGATCAACCGGACACCGAGCGCCAGATGGGGATCCCGCGATGCCTCGTCGAGCACCACCTGGTTGCGTCGCAGCCAGATCGCGCCAAGGACGCTAGAGCCCCAGACCTCGGCTTGAAGCGAATCGCTCAGCTTCAGTGCGTGACGCGCCAGCCGGCGCGCTAGCTCGTCGGTGCTGATCGGCGCCCAGGACCGTCTCGCGGCATCGCGTTCGCGTCGCTTCGCGACCTTCGCCGGATGACCGCCCGGGCGGCGCTTTCGTCTGCTCTTGCTCATGGCAGTGACCCTACGCCGGGCCCAGGACGTCCTTCACCTCAAAACGCCGGTGGATGCGGGATCGCGGCGACGGTCCCTACTCGAACTCCTCGCCGCGTCACCCGATTCATTCGCCGGGTCACCGGCTTCGGCCCCGACACCGTACCGCGGCGGTCCGAGAACGGTTTCGTGCACGACCACCAGGCCGGCGTCGAGCAGCGCCGCCAGGTCCGAGATCAGCTCATCGACCTCGTGCAGATCGTCCGCGGTCCCCGCGCCGAGCTGTTCCACGACCTCACACACCTCCATACGCATTCCTCCGTAGTGCTACGTGGCTGATTGAGAGGCGCAGCATGACGGCGGCCTCGGACGGAACCGCTCGGCGCGATGAGAGCGCAAATTGGTTGGGAAACCGGCTGTCAACAGCGGGCGACGCGGCGACTACGCCGCACTTTCCGGCGAACGCCGCCGGTTCTCCACCGACTTCTCAACAGCTACGTGGCGATTGGAGAGCTACGCGGACCGGGTTATGAACATCCGCTCCACATTGGAGACTCGCGGTGCCCGGTAGAACCCCCAGGCATCGATGACCGTCTCCCTGCCAAATCCCTCGAGCCGTCTCCTGCGCGCCGCCGTGGCCGAGCAGGCCGATCTGGTCCGCCACCGCGAGCGCCTGACCCACGAGCGCGCCCGACTCCTCGGCGAGCTGCGCCAGCTCGACGAGGCGCTGGCCGCCGCCGACCGCAGGCTTGGGATGCTCGCGGAGCTCGCCGGGCAGGCCGCAGGGTCCGTCGCGGAAGACGGCTCGGAAGCGCCCGGAACATCAACCGCACCGTCGCCGGCGCAGGACGCGACCCAAGACGACGATCGGCCAGTGCTTCGCGGTCCCGCCATCCGCGAGGCCGCGGTGCGCGTGTTGCTCGCGCAGCCCGAGCCGATCGAGGCGCTGCACTACCGGGAGTGGTACGAGCTGCTCGTCGGGGCAGGCTTCCGCATTGCCGGCAAGGACCCCGTCGCGGTGTTCCTGACCCAGCTCAGCCGATCGCCGCTCGTGCGCAAGGCCTCGGCCCCGGGCGTGTACGAGGTCGACCGTCAGGCCCCGCACCGAATTCGGCATCGACTGGAACGGCTACAGGCCGAGCTGCGCGAGGTCACGGTCGCCGCGCCTGGCCAGGTCGCCGCCGCCAGCCCCATCGAGCTGGGCGCCGTCCGCGCCCGCCGACACGAGCTCGACCTGGCGATCAGCCAGCAGGAGCGCGCGCTCGAGGAAGCTCTGCACGTGTTGCACGACGACCGGGGCGACACGGTCAGGCCCGGCGCGGTTCAAGCCGGCTGACGCCTGCCGGGTTACGACGTGATCACGCCGTCGGCCGCGGCGCCCCGCGAGAACAGCCCGCCCAGCTCCTGCCACTGCGTCCATCCCTTGAGCTCGGGATCGGGATCGAGCTCGGCCTCCGGTCGCTCGCCGGCGATGCGCACGAGATCGGCGCACTCGCTTGCGGTCACGTGCCATGGCGGGCCGTTCTCGAACAGCTTGAACGCCGGCACGCCGGGACCCGAGGGACGCGTCCGCGCCACGGCGATCTCGGCGTCGTAGAACTCACGTGCCCGCTGGGGCGAAACGCCCGCCGGCACCGAGCCTTCCCACAGCGCCTGCATCTCGCTCTGCGAGAGCTCGGGGAACCTGCGCTTGGGGCTTGGCATGACGGGCTCGGGCGCGTCGTACACGGCCCCGATCGCGCGCAGATACGGACCGAGCTCCCAGATCGAGGCCGCGGTCAGCCAGGCCTCGGGCGCCCCGTGCTCCTGCGCGGCCTCGGGCCAGAGCGTCAGCGGCAGCGTGTCCGCGATCCCGGGCGGCAGCACCCGCCACACCACGCCCATGACTACTCGCCGCCGAAGATGCCGTCGCCCCCGTCCTCGCCGTCACCGCCGCCGTCGCCCAGGACGGGATTCTCGGGCGCCGGCTCGCCGGCCTCGTCGTCGCCGGGCTGGTCCTCCTTGGCGGACTCCTCGCCGTCGTCGAGGCTCGCGACCTCGTCGGAGGACACGCCGGCTCCGAGCTCGCCCTTCCACGCCTCGTGCAGCGCTCCCAGCCCGACATCGCCCGACTCGCGGACCGCGATCGTCACCGTGCCGCGCACGCCCTTGTCGGCCAGCAGCTGGTTGGTGCGCTGCAGAACGCTCTGCATGCTGTACGGATCGGGCGGGGTGTCGATGACCCAGACCGTCGGGCTGGACGCTCCACGGCGGGCGCGGCTCGCGGTACCGGAGGGTGGTCGAGAAACCGGAAAATGCGGCCGGTTTCTCGACCAGGCCTTGGGCGGGTCGGCCGTGACCCGCTACGACGTCGTGAAGCCGGGAATCCCTACCCCGGCGCGGACCGGACCGACCACCAGCACGCCACGATGCGCGCAGGCCGAGAACGAGAACGGAATCGGCTCGGACCGGGTGGCGCCGGGCGGGAACACCTTGAGGCCGGTGGCCTGCACGGCCGGCGAGCACACAGCGCCCGAGTCGAGGACTCGGAGGATCGCGTGGGCGGTCGCGCCGGGGGCGATCGTCACGGTGGAATGGCTCTGTCCGTTCCGGCTGGCGGAGGGGCCGACCTGGCCTCCGCCGCTCCCCACCGCCGACACGCCCGGGAATCCGTTCAGCGTGCATGCGCCGAGGCCCACGTTGGAGAACTCCAGCGGGTAGAAGGTGCTGCCGGCGGTGCCGCCACCGACGCCCAGACCCAGCCAGATCTGCAGGTGCGCCGTCGTGCACCGAGACGCCGCCGCGGTACGCGCCGACACACCCGACCGCGTCGATGTGTCCTGCCCCGAGGCACCAGCCGCGACGGCCAGCGCCGCGAGCGCCGCCACCACGCACCACGCGACCAGCCCCATACGCCGTCGCCAGCCCGGCAACCTCTTCACTCTCATCTAATCCCTCCCACGGTTCTCGACGACGCTGGGCGAACCATATCCGCCACCGGGGCCACTCAGAGGAATGACTCACCCGGCAAGGCAGGCGCCTCCCGGCCGGCGATCCAGCGCAGGGCGCTCGCCCCCACGTCGGCCAGCAGACCGTCGTGCCGACGTCCCTCGGAACCGCCGTACACGGCCAACAGCGGCGCGTACTCCCGAGTGTGGTCGGTGTGCGGAGCGGTCGGGTCGACGCCGTGATCGGCGGTCAGGATCAGGAGGTCGTCGTCGCGCAGCAGCCCCAGCCACTGCGCCACCGCACCGTCGATCTCGACCAGCGCTCGCGAAAAACCGTCAACGTCGTGGCGGTGCCCGTAGACCTGGTCGGTCTCGACCAGGTTCACGAAGATCAGCCCACATTCCAGCTCCCGAAGCAACGAAGTGGTCGCGGCCAACCCCGCGGCGTTGGTCGCGCCCGCGTGCTTGACGTCCACCCCCACGCCGGCGAACAGGTCGTGGATCTTGCCGACACCGTGCACAGGCGCGCCGGCATCCTGGAGCTCCTCCAGATACGAGCGCCCGGGCGGCGGCACGGCGTAATCGCGCCGGCCCTCGCGGCGCACAAAAGCTCCCGGCACCCCCTCGAACGGCCGCGCGATCACCCGTCCCACCGCGTGCTCGCCGGTCATCACCTGTCGCGCCGCCTCACACGCCGCGTACAACGACGGCTCGGAAACGCGGTCCACGTGACACGCGATCTGCAGCACCGAGTCGGCCGACGTGTACAGAATCGCCTCGCCGGTCTCGAGATGATGTGGACCGAACGCCTTGATCACCTCGGTCCCGGAATAGGGCCGGTTGCAGCAGAACCGCATCCCGGTGGCGTCGACGAGAGCGTCGACGACCGAAGACGGAAAGCCATCGGGATACGTCGGGAGCGCGCGCGCCGGGACCACTCCCATCAGCTCCCAGTGCCCGGTCGTCGACTCCTTGCCCGGCCCCAGCGGGCGCAGCCGGCCGTACACCGCCGGCCCGACCGCCGGCGCGACGCCGGTAATCGGCACGATCGACCCGAGCCCCAGGCGCTCGAGCGTCGGCAGTTCGAGGCCCCCGACCAGCGAGGCCAGGTGCGCCAGCGTGTTCGAGCCGCCGTCCCCGTACTCCTCGGCATCGGGGAGCGAACCGACCCCGCACGCATCCAAGCACCACCACTGTGGCTCGGCGCATTCAGACATCCCTCCCGTGTGAGTCGACGGACCCTGGGAGCACCACCCGGGCGCGAACGATCGTGGTCATTGGTGAAGAGCACGTTAGGCCACTTCCCCGCCGTCCCGCGCAGAGGTTATGGTTGCCCATTCGGTTCTGGCGGAAAGGAGATCTAGTGACGGGGAGGATCAGGCCGGTCGGCCTCGTTGCTCTCGCCACGGCGGCGCTGGCTCTGGGGCTGGCCGCGTGCGGCAGTAGCAGCAGCAGCAGTAGCAGCACCTCGAGCGGCGGCAGCGCCGCCGCGCCGAGCAGCAGCAGCACCAGCACCGCCGCGAGTGGCTCGTCCAGCGGCGGCAACTTCAAGGTCGGTCTGGTCACCGACATCGGTGGGCTCAACGACCACGGCTTCAACCATCTGTCCTATCAGGGCCTGCTCCAGGCCGAGAAGCAGCTCGGAGTCAAGGGCACCGTGCTGCAGTCGCAGTCGGGCGCTGACTACATCCCGAACCTCACGCGGCTTGCCCAGGCGGGCAACAACCTCGTGATCGCGGTCGGCTTCCTCATGGCCGCGCCCCTCCAGCAGGTGGCGACGAAGTACCCGAACACCCACTTCGCGATCATCGACAGCCCCGGCGGCACCGCCCCGGACACGGCCAAGAACATCGAGGGCATCGACTTCGCCGAGCAGCAGGCCGGCTACCCGTCCGGTTACCTCACCGGGCTCTACCTCAAGGAGCACAACTACACGACCGCCTCCACGGTCGGCGGCCAGAGCATCCCACCGGTGAACCTGTACATCGCCGGCTTCCAGGCCGGGGTCAAGGCAGCGGACCCGTCCGCGAAGCTGCTCAACGCGTACTCGCAGGACTTCGTCGCTCAGGACAAGTGCAAGGAGCTGGCGCTCAACCAGATCCAGGCGGGCTCGAAGGTCGTCTTCCAGGTCGCCGGCGCGTGCGGGCTGGGCGCGATCTCCGCGGCCGTGCAGGCCAAGGACCAGGCGATCGGCGTCGACGCCGATCAGAGCTACCTGTCGCCGACCTACGTCCTGACGTCGGCCGAGAAGAAGGTCGACACCGGCGTGTTCACGGCGATCAAGAACCTGCAGAACGGCCAGTTCTCGAGCAACCTGCAGGAGGACATCACCAACGGCGGCGTCGGGATCGGCAAGATCGGTCCGGCCGGCGCCAAGTACGAGGCGCAGATCAACGACATCATCGCCAAGATGAAATCCGGGCAGATCAAGCCCCCGACAACGCTCCTGGTCACCAAGTAAGAGACAATCAGCCGCCGTGGAGCGGTCAAGCCCTCCGGCCCTCGAGCTGAGGGGGATCACGAAGAAGTTCGGCTCGGTTGTCGCGAACGACCGAGTCGACTTCGACGTGGTCGCTGGTGAGGTTCACGCGCTGCTCGGCGAGAACGGCGCCGGAAAATCGACGCTGATGTCGGTCCTGTACGGGCTGTACAAGCCCGACGAAGGGGAGATCCTGATCAACGGTCAGCCGGTCGACATCGGCTCGCCGTCGGCCGCGATCAACCTCGGGATCGGCATGGTTCACCAGCACTTCATGCTCGTGCCGGTGATGACGGTCGCCGAGAACATCGTGCTCGGCCAGGAACCGACGCTGACCGGTGGCAGGCTCGACCTCAAGGCGGCGCGAGCCCGGGTCAGGGAGCTCTCGGATCGCTACGGCCTGGCCGTCGACCCCGACAGCACGATCGAGGACGTCACCGTCGGGACCCAGCAGCGGGTCGAGATCCTCAAGGCGCTCTATCGCAACGCGAGGATCCTCGTGCTCGATGAGCCGACGGCCGTCCTCACGGCGCAGGAGGTCAGAGAGCTCACGGGCGTGCTGAACCGCCTCAAGCAGGACGGCACCGCGATCGTGTTCATCTCCCACAAGCTCGGCGAGGTGCTGAAGGTCGCCGATCGGGTCACGGTGCTGAGGCGGGGCAAGAAGGTCGACACCGTCCCGCGCCAGGGCGCCACCGAGCGCAGCCTCGCGCATCTGGTCGTCGGCCGCGATGTGATGCTCGCGGTCGAGAAGAGCCCGGGCAAGCCGTCGACTCCGCTGCTCGAGGTGAGCGACCTGCGCGTGCTCGACGACCGCGAGCTCGAGAAGGTCTCGGGGCTCTCGCTGTCGGTGCGCGCGGGTGAGATCGTCGCGCTCGCGGGCGTCGATGGGAACGGCCAGCAGGAGCTCGTAGACGCGATCACCGGCATGCGCACGCCGCTGTCGGGCACGGTCGCGATCGAGGGTCGGGACATCACCGGCAAGGGCGTGCGGGCGGCGACGGAGGCCGGCGTGGGCCACATCGCCGAGGACCGTCACGTCCGCGGGCTTGTGCTCCCGTTCACGCTGACCGAGAACCTGGCGCTGCGCGAGTACCGCAAGCCCGTGTTCAGCGCTCGCGGGTGGCTTCGCCTCAGCTACTGGAAGGACGTGGCGAAGCGGCTGCTCAGCGAATTCGACGTCCGTGGCGGCGGACCCGACAGCTACGCGGCGTCGCTCTCGGGCGGCAATCAGCAGAAGGTCTGCGTCGCGCGTGAGATCGCGTCCGACCCGAAGGTGCTGGTCGCCCACCAGCCGACCCGCGGCCTCGACGTCGGCGCGATCGAGTTCGTGCACCGCCGGCTGATCGCCGAGCGCGACAAGGGCCGCGCGGTGCTACTCGTTTCGCTCGAGTACGAGGAGGTGAGGGCACTGGCCGACCGGATCCTCGTGATCTACGAAGGTGAGATCGTCGGCGAGTTCGCGCCGGACGCGAGCGAGGAGGAACTCGGTATCGCGATGACCGGTGGGAAGGCCGAGTCGGCCGAGGTGGCGGTGTGAGCCTGCTCGAAGACGAACTTCAAGCCGAGGCCGACGAGAGCCAGGGCGCCGCCGCACGCTCGCCGGCGGCTCTGACCGCCTTCCGGCGGGGGTTCAGCGGCGTCACCGTGCCGATCCTCACGACCGTGATCGCGTTCATCGCCGGCGGGTTGATCGTGCTGGCGACGGGCCACAACCCGCTCTCGACCTACCAGTCGATCTTCAACGGGACCGGCCTGAACTGGCTGTTCCCATGGGTGAGCGGGTCCGAGCGTGCGACCGCCGTCGGCAACCTCCAGCAGACGCTGCTCACCGCCACGCCGCTGATCCTCGTCGGCCTCGCGGTCGCGTTCGCCTTCCGCGCCGGCATGTTCAACATCGGCGGCCAGGGCCAGTACACGGTCGGGTGGATCGTCGCCGTGTGGGTCGGCTCGTCCTTCAACGGGATGCCGTCGCTGCTTCACATCGCGTTCGCGATCGTCGCCGCGGCCGCCGCGGGCGGCGCCTGGGCCGGGATCGCCGGGGTCCTGAAGGCGACGACCGGCGCGAACGAGGTGATCTCGACGATCATGCTCAACTGGATCGCGATCTGGGTCGGCGTCTACTGCTTCCAGCTCGGGGGGCCGCTGCACAACCCGCATATGCCGTCGACGCCGGTGTCCAACAACGTCGTCGGAGGGGCGAAGCTGCCGGTCATCTGGGGCTCGCTCCAGGGGGTCGACGTCGGGATCTTCATCTCGCTCGCGCTCGCGGTGGTGTTCGGCCTGGTGATCAACCGCAGCCGGCTCGGCTACGAGGCTCGCACGGTCGGCTTCAACCCCGAGGCAGCGGCCTACGCGGGAATGAACGTCGGCCGAACCTGGATTCGCGTCATGCTGATCTGCGGCGCGTTCGCCGGTGTGGCGGCCTCGCTCGACATGCTCGGCTGGAAGTTCAACCTGTTCACGAACGACATCCAGACCTCGCAGATCGGCTTCTACGGGATCGCGGTGGCGCTGCTCGGCCGGAACACCGCCAGCGGTACGGTCGCCGCCGCGCTGTTGTGGGGGGCGCTCCTCACCGGCACGTCGAGTCGCAACTTCAACCTGAGCATCGATCCGACGCTGGTCCAGTACCTGACGTTCATGATCGAGGGGATCATCATCCTGCTCGTCTCGACCGACCTGATCACGCTCCGGCTCCTGAGGGGCGGGCGGCAACTCCGCGTCGCGTTCAAGCGCAGGCGCACTGACGAAGCGACCGCGACCGAGGGCGGCACCCAGTGAGCGTCGGCTCGCTCGCCATCTCACCCCCGCGCGCCGTGTCGGCGAAGCAGGTCGGAGTCGCGGGCGTGATCCTCGGCGCGCTCGCGTGGGTGATCACGATCCCCCCGATCGAGGTCCGCGGCGTGGTGCCGTCGATCGTGCTGGCCACATTCGCGTTCCTGGCCGGCACGTGGTCGGTCGCCGGCGGCGAGCGCAAGATCGGGATCGAGGCGATCATCGTCGCCGTGGTCGCGTTCGCCGGTGCCATCGCATCGGCGCAATCGTCGGTGGCGACGCTCGAGTCCGTGTTCACCTGGTCGGCGCTGGTGGCGGCGACGCTCCGGTATGCGACGCCGCTGGTGTTCGCGGCACTCGGCGGCGTGATCTCCGAGTCAAGCGGCGTGATCAACATCGGGCTCGAAGGCATGATGTTGATGGGCTGTTTCTGGGGCATCTATGGTGCCGACCTGCTGGGCTCCTGGGTCTGGGGCATCGTCGTCGCGATGATCGCCGGAGGGCTGCTGGCGCTCCTGCATGCCTTCTTCTCGATCAACCTGCGCGCCAACCAGATTGTCAGCGGCACGGGAATCAACTTCCTGGCGCTCGGCATCACCGGCTACTTCCTCGAATATCACTACGGCCCGAACGGCACCCCGCTGAGCATCTCGCAGGTTCCCAATGTCCACCTCCCGCTGATCCAGCACGTCGGGTTCTTCGGAGCGGCGTTCGGCTCAGCGAACCTCATGACCTGGATCGGGCTGGCGCTCGTGCCGGCGCTCACCTTCTTCCTGTTCCGGACGCGGGGGGGCCTGCGGCTGCGGTCGGTGGGCGAGAAGCCGCGGGCCGCGGACACGGTCGGCCTGCCCGTGCTGCGGATCCGGTACGTCGCGGTCGTCGTCTCCGGCATGTTCGCGGCGCTCGGCGGTGCCTACCTGTCGGTCGGCTTCGTCGGGTCGTTCAGCAACAACATGACCAACGGCCGCGGCTTCATTGCACTGGCGGCGATGATCTTCGGCAAGTGGAAGCCCTGGGGGGCACTGTGGGCATGTCTGCTGTTCGGGTTCGGAAATGCCATGTCCGACCGCGTCTCCGGGGTCAATCAGACGCTGGGGACGCTGTTCGAGGCGCTGCCGTACGTTCTCACCCTGGTCGCGGTCGCGGGGTTGGTGGGCCGCTCGCGGCCGCCGGCGGCCGACGGAATCCCGTACGTGAGGGAGTAGCCTCAAATCGTGGCTGTCGCCCGGTTAGCCCTGACCAGCTTTGCGGACGGGGAGGTTCGACTCAGCGACGAGGTCGAGCTTTACCAACGCACCTACACCACGCTGCTTCGCTCGAGCGGCGAGACCCAGCTGCGCGTGCTCGAGCCGTCGCACATGGCGATGGGCTCGAGCCTGCACCCGCTGGCGGCCAGCGAGGAGCTCGACCTCGGCGCGTTCCTTTACGCGGTCCGCCGCCTCCCCGACGGGATCGTCGGCGCGACGCTGGTCGTCATGGGCCAGGACACCGAGCAGCTTCGCAACAACGGCGTTCCGGTCCAGGCCTGGCAGGAGGCCGAGGCGCCGGCCCGGCGCCGGCACTGGTACGACAGCGGGGCCGGCACGCTCGCGGTGCTGTTGGCCAGCTCGTCCGACGTCGACGACCTCGTGCCGACCCTCGTGGCCTTCCAGATCGAGTGGAACAAGATCCGGATCCGGCAGCGCGCCGCCGGCTGGCCGTCCGCAGAACACTCGCCGGACGTCCCGCCCGAGGAGTGCGCCCGCGAGCTCGGCGGCAGCGCCGCCGACTGGGCCCGCCTGCGCGAGGCCTGGGGCGAACGGTTCGGCGAGCGGATCCGGCTGATCGGCGAGCGGCGGCTGTCGCTGCGCGTGCGGATGCTCGGCGGCAGCCACACCGGCTACGCGCGGCTGACCCGGCGCTGGTGGACGCCGGTCAGCGCCGAACTGGCCGTCGAAGGGCTGGCCGAGCGCCCGCTGTACTTCGTCAGCTCGAACTCGCACAGCCTGGTCAACATCGTCACGGGCATCGCCCGCGAGCACGAGCCCGAGCTCATC
The DNA here is from genome assembly GCA_963832315.1 of uncultured Solirubrobacterales bacterium. Classification (GTDB taxonomy): domain Bacteria; phylum Actinomycetota; class Thermoleophilia; order Solirubrobacterales; family Solirubrobacteraceae; genus Palsa-465. Next base: position 275,210 of record CAWHTT010000001.1, read on the forward strand.
GCGTTCGTCGAGCAACTCCCCGAGGACGACATCCTGCGCCAGGAGCTGACGGCCTTCCGCGAGGGCCACGGCGAGGGCTCCTGGGAGAACTTCCTGTATTTCGTCGCGCGGCTGTACTTCGGCGAAGGGGGCCCGAACGCCGCCGCCGAGCGCCGGGACGCCGAGAAGCAGCGCGGCATCACCCACCTGCGGAGCACGACCGCGCTGCGGGTGCCGGCCCAGGTCATCCCACTGAGTGCCCTCGATCCTCGCGCCCTCGATCCGCGGGTCGGCCAGATCCACGAGAGGGCGCTGGCCGCCAGCGGGGCGGTGATCGTCAACATCGATTATCCGCTCGGCGTGGCCGCGTACAACATCCTGCGCGAGGTGGCGGTCGACCGCACCGCGCTGCGCGGCGTCTACATCCTGGGCAAGGCGGCCACCCTGAACGCCGACGTGGGCGACGTGATGATCTCCAACGTCGTCCACGACGAGCACTCGGGCTCGACCTACTGGCTCGACAACGCGTTCAGCGTCGACGATCTCGCCCCCGACCTGCGCTTCGGCACGGGCCTGGACAACCAGCGGGCGGTCACCGTCAAGAGCACGTTCCTGCAGAACCGCTCCTACCTCGACTTCTACTACCGCGAGGCGTTCACGGTGGTCGAGATGGAGACCGGCCCGTACTGCAACGCGGTCTACGAGATCGCCGATGCCGACCGCCATCCCACCGGCGAGGCGATCAACTTCTCGAAGCTCCCGATCGACCTCGGGATCATCCACTACGCATCAGACACCCCGTACACGCAGGCGCGCACGCTCGGCGCCCGCGGCCTCAGCTACTACGGGATGGACTCCACCTACGCCTCGTCGCTGGCCATTCTCCGGCGCATCCTGCGACTCGAGGGCATCCTCGACTTCAACGACCGAGGGCGTGACCTGACCCGCCCGTACGGGATGCCTACGCTCCCACCGGATGCCACGCCGTCTTCAGCTCGGTGACCGCGTGGAGCCGCTCGAGCGCGTCGTCCGTGGCGGCCTCGTAGCCGCTCGCCGGCGGGGCGTGGCGCACACGCTTGATCGTCTCGGCGCCCAGCCGGTCGAGCTCCGTCGATAGCTCGCGGTCGCCGGCGGCGTCGGCGACGGCGTTGACATCGCGGTGTGCGCCGAGCGCGGATGCCAGCTCCTGGCGCCGCCCCGACAGCAGGTTGACCACGCCGCCGGGCACGTCCGAGACGCCGAGGGCCTCGGCCAGGTCGAGCCCGGGCAGGGGCGTTGCCTCCGACAGCACCGCGACGGCCACGTTCCCGGCCGCCAGCGCGGGAGCCAACTCGGCCACCAGGCCAAGCAGCGGCGGGGCGTCCGGGGCGACGATCCCGACCACGCCCGTGGGCTCCGGCAGCGAGAACGAGAGGAACGGGGCGGCGACCGGGTTGACGCCGCCGAGCACAGCGTGGAGCTTGTCGGTCCAGCCGGCGTAGTGGAGCAGCACGTCGACCGAGGCGTCGACCTCCTCGCGCGGGACGCCGATCGTGCCGGCGCGTGACTCGAGGGCCTCGGCGGCCCGGTAGAGGATCTGCCCGCGGTTGTACGCGGTCCGCGCCGCCCACGACCCTGCCGCCTTGCGCGCCGCCGCGACGGCATCCCGGACGTCCTTGCGCGAGGCCCGGGGGTAGTTCACGCCCTCCGCCTCGTCGTAGCGCCCGGACTCCGAGCGGACGAACGCGCCGCCGATCCACAGCTTGTACGTCTTGCGGACGGCCAGCCTGTCCGTCATCGGATCACTTGAAGGTACGGACGCAGCCCCGCGGGGCCGCCCTCTCGCCCGAAGCCCGACTCCTTGTAGCCGCCGAACGCCGCCGTCGGGTCGAAGTGGTTGTAGGTGTTCTGCCACACGACGCCGGCCTTCAGCGCGCTCGCCACCTCGAACGCCTTGGCGCCCTTGTCGGTCCAGATCCCGGCGGCCAGCCCGTAGCGCGAGTTGTTGGCCTTCTCGATCGCCTCGGCCTGCGTGCGGAACGTGAGCACCGACACCACCGGGCCGAAGATCTCCTCGACCGCGATCCGGTGCGCCGGCGAGACGTCGGTGAACAGCGTGGGCGCGAACCAGTAACCGCGCGCCGGCAGCTCGCACTCGATCGTGCGCCGCGTCGCCCCCTCCTCCACTCCGGCCGCGACGAGCACCTCGATCCGCTCGAGCTGCTCGGCCGAGTTGATCGCGCCGACGTCGGTGTTCTTGTCGAGCGGGTCGCCGATCCGCAGCCGGCGCATCCGCTGCCACAGCTTCGCGATCACCTCGTCGTGCACGCTCTCCTGGATGAGCAGCCGCGAGCCGGCGCAGCACACGTGGCCCTGGTTGAAGAAGATGCCGTTGACGATCCCCTCGACGGCCTGGTCGAGCGCGGCGTCCTCGAACACGATGTTCGCCGACTTGCCGCCCAGTTCCAACGTGAGCGCAACCCCGCTCCCGGCCAGCGCGGCCTGGATGTCCCTGCCGACCGCGGTCGATCCGGTGAAGGCGATCTTGTTGATTTTTTTCGAGCGGACGAGGGCCGCGCCGGTATCGCCATTGCCCGGCAGGATGGAGATCACTCCCGGCGGGAGCTCGGCCTCCTGGGCGATTTCGGCGAGCAGCAGGGCGGTCAGCGGCGTCGTCTCGGCCGGCTTGAGGATCGCCGTGTTCCCGCAGGCCAGCGCGGGCGCGAGCTTCCACGCCGCCATCAGCAGTGGGAAGTTCCAGGGCACGATCTGGCCGACCACGCCGAGCGGCGCGACCTCGCGCGCGCGCCACGCCGTAGCGGAGCTTGTCGGCCCATCCCGCGTAATAGAAGAAGTGCGCGGCGGCCAGGGGGATGTCCACGTCCCGGGACTCGCGCAAAGGCTTGCCGCCGTCCATCGTCTCGACGACCGCGAGCTCGCGTGAGCGCTCCTGGATCAGGCGGGCGATGCGGAACAGGTACTTGGCGCGCTCGAGGTCCTCGAGCGCCGCCCACTTCGGCTGCGCTGCCCGCGCGGACTCGACCGCGGCCTCGACGTCCCCCGGCCCGGCCCAGGCGATCTCGGCGATCGGCTCCTCGTTGGCCGGGTTGATCGTCGGCACGTAGCGGCCGTCCGTCGGGTCCCTGAACTCGCCGTCGAGGAACAGCCCGTAGCGGTCCCTCAGCCGGACGTGGTCGGTCGACTCGGGCGCCGGAGCGTAGTCCCAGACGATGCTCGTGCGGGTTTCGGCGGAGGCGGTCATTCCTTGGAGAAGTCCTCGGAGCGGCCGTAGCGGCCGGTCTCGGTCTTGGCGTACTGCATAAGGAGATCATTGAGCACGGACGACGCGCCGATCCTGATCCGCTCCGGCGTCAGCCATTCGTCGCCGAGCGTCTCCTTGACCAGTACCAGGCGGTGCAGCGCCGCCTTGCTCGTCGACACGCCGCCGGCCGCCTTGAAGCCCACGATCCGCCCGGTCCGCTCGGTGTAGTCGCGGATCGCCTCGAGCATGACCAGGCACACGCCGGGCGTGGCGCCGGCCCCGGACTTGCCCGTGGAGGTCTTGATGAAGTCCGCGCCCGCCTCCATCGCGATCATCGAGGCGTAGCGGACGTGGTCGTAGGAGCCGAGCTCGGACGTCTCGAGGATCACCTTGAGGTGAGCGTCGCCGCAGCGCTCCTTGACCGCCACGATCTCATGCTGCACGCGCGTGTCGTCGCCGGCCAGGAACGCCTCGCGTGAGATCACCATGTCGATCTCGTCCGCCCCGGCCTCGACCGCGTCCTCGGTGTCGCGCAGCTTGGCCTCGAGTGAGACCTGGCCGGCCGGAAAGCCGGTGGCGACGGCGGCCGTGCGCACCCCCGTCCCGCGGAGCGCTTCGCGCGCCACGCCGACCAGCGACGAGTACACGCAGATCGCTGCGACCGACGGGATCTCGGGCATGGTGGGGGCCGGGCACACGGCCTTGGCGCACAGGTGGCGGACCTTGCCGGCGGTGTCGGCGCCCTCGAGCGTGGTCAGGTCGAGCATCGACACGGCCAGGCGGATTCCCTGCTGCTTGGCCGCGGTCTTGATCGAGCGCTTGCCGAGCCCGGCGGCGCGCTCCTCGATCCCGACTCGGTCCACGTGAGGCAGGCGGCGGATCACGCCTGCGAGGCTACTACGCTCCACCCTTAGTGAAACGGGTTCTTGTCTTCTGTGGCTCCAGTCCGGGCCGGCTGCCCGAGTACTCCGAGTGCGCGAGCGAGCTTGGGCGCCTGCTCGTCGAGCGCCGCCTGGAGCTCGTCTACGGGGGCGCCAGGGTGGGCCTGATGGGCACGCTGGCCGATGCCGTGCTGGCCGCCGGCGGGACCGTGATCGGCGTGATCCCCACGCGGCTGGTCGAGCACGAGATCGCCCACGCCGGGGTGACGAAGCTGCACGTGGTCGAGACGATGCACGAGCGCAAGGCGCTGATGGCCGAGCTCTCGGACGCGGTGATCGCGCTGCCGGGGGGCAGCGGGACGCTCGACGAGCTGTTCGAGCTGTTCACCTGGAAGCAGCTCGGCCTGCACCGCAAGCCGATCGGCCTGCTCAACACGGCGGGCTACTGGAACCCTCTCTTGGCCTTCCTCGAGCACGCCGTCAACGAGCGCTTCCTGCGGGCCGAGTATCTCGAGGATCTGCAGGTGCAGAGCAGTGCCGCGGCACTCCTCGATCGCCTGGCCGCCCACGAGCACCGCAGCTACGACAAGTGGCTCGACCGGCCGGCCGCCGATCAGGCCGTGCCGAACACCCGGTCGCCGGCGTCGCCCAAGCCCGGGCGGATGTAGGCGTTCTCGTCGAGCTGGCGGTCGATCGCGGCGGTCCAGATCCGGACGTCGGGGTGCGCTTCCTGCACCGCCTTGATCCCCTCGGGCGCGGCCACCAGGCAGACCAGCTCGAGCTGCTTGGCCCCGGCCCGCTTGAGCTTCTGGAGCGCGTACACCGCGCTGCCACCGGTGGCGAGCATCGGGTCGAGCACGTAGACATGTGCGGCCGGCAACCGAGGCGGGAGACGCTCGTAGTAATCGATCGGAACGTGCTCCTCCTCGTCGCGGTAGACGCCGACGTGGCCGACCCGGGCGTCCGGCACGAGCCGCAGGAATCCCTCGACCATTCCCAGCCCGGCGCGCAGTACGGGCACGACCGCGACCTCGTCGCGCAGGCGCAGCCCCTTCGTGGACTCGAGCGGGGTCTCGATCTCGACCTCCTTGACCGGCAGGCCCCGCCCGACCTCAACGGCCATGATGGCCGCCGCCTCGTACAGCGCCTGGCGGAAGTCGCCATGGGTGGTCTGCCGGTCGCGCATGACCGAAAGACGATCCGCGAGGACGGGATGCTCGACGACGGTGAGGCTCTCTGGCACGGCTGCGATGCTATCCGGCATGGCGCAAGTCAACGTCGAGCTCAAGGCCCGCGATCCCGATCCCGGGCGGACCGCCGAGCGCTGCCTGGCCCTCGGCGTCGTGGACCACGGCGTGCTACGGCAGCGCGACACCTACTTTATGGCCCGGCAGGGACGGCTCAAGCTCCGAGAAGGCGACCACGGGACCGTGCTCATCGCGTACCGCCGCCCCGATGACCGACAGGCGAGCGAGAGCCACTACGTGCTGGCGCCCGTGGCGGAGCGAGACGCGGTCGTCGAGGCGCTCGACGCGGCGCTCGGCACGACGGTCGTCGTCTCGAAGCGACGCCGGCTGTTCACGTGGGAGGGCGTGCGGATCCACCTAGACGAGGTCGAGGGGCTGGGGAGCTTCATCGAGTTCGAGGCGGTGCTGCCGGACGCGGGCGACCTCGAGACCGCGCGCGCGAAGGTGGCCCGTCTGCGCTCGGAGCTGGCGATCGAGGACGATGCGCTGGTGTCGGTCGGATACGCGGACCTACTCCTGGATACGCCGCAGGTTTTGATTGGCGCCGCCGCTGCCGCCATGCGGAACGCATACGCTCCGTATTCGCAGTTCAAGGTCGGCGCCGCCGTGCGGGGTCGCACGGGCGCGATCTACGCCGGCGCCAACGTCGAGAACGTGGCCTATCCGCAGGGGCAATGTGCCGAGGCGTCCGCGCTCGGGGCACTCGTGGCCGCCGGCGAGACCGCGATCACCGCCGTGGCCGTGGTCGCCGAGCGCCTCGAGGTCTGCCCACCGTGCGGGGGTTGCCGGCAGCGGCTGTCGGAATTCGGCGATGCTTCGACGCCGGTGTACCTCGGACCGACGACAACGACCTTGGGCGAGCTCTTGCCCGGCGCGTTCGATCGCGAGGCGCTCGCGTGAGCCTGGGAGCGCCGCGCGTGGGCGTCGTGCTCGGGTCGGGGCTGGGCGACGTGGCCGACGCCGTCGAGGACCCGGTCGTGGTCGGCTACGAGGACCTGCCCGGCTTTCCGCGTCCCGGGGTCTCGGGACACGCCGGACGGGCCGTGCTCGGCTCGATCGGGGGCGTCGCTGTGGCTGTCCTGCAAGGCCGGGCGCATTTGTATGAGACCCGCCCACCCGGCGACCTCGAGCCGCTCCGGGTGCCGGTCCGCGCGCTGCAGGCCGCCGGCGCCGAGATTCTCGTGCTGACCAACGCCGCGGGGTCGCTTCGCCCGGCGGTCGGGCCCGGGTCGCTGATGGCGATCACCGACCACATCAACATGACCGGCGCGAACCTGCTGATGGGACCGAACGACGAGACGATCGGGCCGCGGTTTCCCTCGCTGCGCGACGCCTACGACCCGGCGTTGCTCGATGTCCTTCGCGAGTCGGCGGGGGCGGTCGGCGTGGAACTGGCCGAGGGTGTTTACCTGGCGGTCACCGGGCCGAGCTTCGAGACGCCGGCCGAGATCCGCGCCTACCGGACGATGGGGGCCGACGCGGTCGGCATGTCGACGGTCCAGGAGACCATCCTCGCCCGCCACTGCGGCCTGCGGGTCGCCGCCGTGTCGGTGATCACCAACCTGGCCGAGGGCATGAGCGACGAGCCGCTGAGCCACGAGCAGACCCTTCGCGCCGCGCAGGACGGCGCCGGCGACCTGGCTCGGCTGCTCCTGGAGTTCATCCCGCGATGCTGACCGCCGAGCTCATCCGGCGAAAGCGGGACGGCCTGGAGCTGAGCGCCGACGAGATCTCCCAGCTCGTTGCCGGGATCGCCGACGGGTCGGTGACCGACGCTCAGGTGGGCGCGCTGGCCATGGCGATCGTCTGGCGGGGGATGAGCCCCGCCGAGCGGGTCGCGCTCACCGGCGCGATGACCCGCTCGGGCGATGTGCTCGACTGGAGCTCCGCCGGTCTGTCCGGACCCGTCCTCGATAAGCACTCGACCGGTGGAGTGGGCGACAAGGTCAGCCTGATCCTCGCGCCGATCCTCGCCGCATGCGGGGCGTTCGTGCCGATGATCTCCGGCCGCGGCCTCGGGCACACGGGCGGCACGCTCGACAAGCTCGAGGCGATCCCCGGCTACGACGTGACGCCTTCGAACGATCGCCTGCGCGAGGTCGTGAGCGACGTCGGCTGCGCGATCGTCGGCCAGACCGCCCGCCTGGCGCCAGCCGATCGCCGGCTGTACGCGATCCGTGACGCCACCGGCACCGTCGAGTCGATCCCGCTGATCGTCGGGTCGATCCTTTCCAAGAAGCTCGCCGCCGGCCTCGACGCGCTGGTCATGGACGTCAAGGCCGGCTCGGGGGCGCAGTTCCCCGATCTGGACCGTGCGCGGGCGCTGGCACAGGCGATCGTCGAGGTCGCGGTCGGCAACGGCCTGCCAACCGTGGCGCTGCTCACCGACATGAACCAGGTGCTCGGCCGCAGCGCCGGCAACGCGGTCGAGGTGCGCGAGTCGATCGACCACCTGACCGGCGCCGCCCGGGACGAGCGCCTGCTCGAGGTGACGCTCGCGCTGTGCGCCGAGTTGCTCGTGCTCGGAAACCTGCACTCCGACGTGCCCGCCGCCCGTGCAGCCGCCGAACGAGCCCTGAGCTCGGGCGCCGCGGCCGAGCGCTTCGGTGCGATGGCTGCCGCGCTGGGCGGCCCGAGCGACCTGATCGATGCCCCGTCACGGCATCTGCGCGCCGCGCCCGTCGTGGCGCCGATCGAACCGGAGTCTGGGGGCGTGGTCTCGGCCATCGACGTGCGCGCGGTCGGCATCGCGATCGTCAACCTGGGCGGCGGGCGCGCCCGCGAGGACGACGTCGTCGACCACAGCGTCGGATTGACCGAGGTGGCCGCGCTCGGCGAGCGCGTCGACCCGGCCGGGCGGCCGCTCGCTGTTGTGCACGCGCGCGACGAGGACAGCGCCCGGCGCGCGGCCGGCGCGGTCCGCGCGGCGTTTGCCCTCGGTGACCCCCCGGGCGAGATCCCGGGCCCGGTCATCGAGGTTCAGCGCACGGTGTAGACGCCGGTCGAGACCTCGTGGTAGCCCTTCGCCCCGATCGTGTGCGTCAGGGCGCTGCGCGGATCCTGACCTTTGGCCAGGCGGTCCAGTGCGGACCGGAAGTCGTACCGCGGCGACCAGCCGAGCTCTCGTCGCGCCCGCTCATTGACATACACCCGCTCGATGGCGGGAAACATCCGCCAGCCGCGGGCCTGAAAAATATCCTCAAAATCGGGATAGAGCCGGCGGACCACTGACGGAAGGTCGGTTCGGATCGCGCTCACGTCGTCGCGCGTGAACGGCGTGGTCGCGCTGATGATGTAGCGGGCGAAGCCGATATCCGGTGCTCGCTCCAGCGCGAGCAGGTGGGCGCTGACCACGTCCTCGATGTCGACGCGGCGGTAGAGCAACTCGTTGACCTTGAGGTTCAGGTCGTCGTACGTGGCGCGGATGTCGTCGCGGTCGTCGGGCTCGGGGAAGAACCGCGAGGTGCGCAGGATCAGGACCGGCAGCCCGTGGTCGCGCGCGATCAGCTCGCACAGGCTCTCGGCCGCGGTCTTGGTCGTGCCGTAGATGTTGCGGGGGACCGGGACGACGTCCTCGGTGATCCAGGCCGCGGGCTCGCGCTCGTCGGGCGTGAGCGCCCTGCCGAAGGCGCTGGTCGTGCTGGTGAACAGAAACCGGCCGACGCCCGCGGAGACGGCCTCCTCGAGCAGGTGCAGGGTGCCGGTGATGTTGGTGTCGACGAACTCGGCCCGGCCGTGGGATCCGACGTGCGGCTTGTGGAGGGTCGCGCTGTGGACCACGGCGTCGGCGCCGGCGACGCACTCGCGCACGGTGCCACGGTCGGCGATCGAGCCCACGACGGTGGTGTGAGTCGAGGGGAGGATGTCGACGCCGACCACCTCGTGCTCCTGCTCGGACAGCACACGGCACAGCGCTTCGCCGAGGTGTCCAGAGCTGCCGGTGACGAGGATCCGCATGACTCCAGACATATCAGACCCAGCTGCTAAACCCATGGAGATGGTTCCCAAGGCCGAGCTTCACGTCCATCTCGAGGGCACCGCTCCGCCCGAGCTCGTGGCCCGGATCGCGCAGCGCAACGGGCTCCCGCTTCCCGAGGAGCTGCTCGGGGACGACGGGCGCTTCCACTACACGGACTTCCTCCATTTCCTGCGCACCTACGACCTGGCCGCGAGCATGATCCGCACCGGCGAGGACTACCGCGACATCACCTACGAGTATCTGTGCGCGTGCGCGCGCGGGGGCGCGATCTACGTCGAGCTGACCGCTTCGCCCGACCACGCCGCGCTCGTCGGCCTGAGCGACGAAGAGCACTGGGACGGGATCGCGCGCGGGATCGACGACGCTCGCCGCGACACCGGCATCGAGGGGCGCATCCTCGTGTCGGCCGTGCGCAACTTCGGGGTCGAGCAGGCGCTGCGCGTCGCCCGCCACGCCGCCGAGCACCCCCACCCCTACATCGTCGGCTTCTCGATGGCCGGCGACGAGGCGGGCTTCCCGGCGGGCGATTTCGCCGAGGTGTTTCAGATCGTCGCGGACGCCGGCCTGGGCTGCACGATCCACGCCGGCGAGTGGGCCGGACCTCCCAGCGTGCGGGCCGCCCTCGAGCTGCCGGTTTCTCGGATCTCCCATGGCGTGCGGGCGATCGAGGACCCCGCGCTGGTGGACGAGCTGGCCGCGCGGGGGATCGTTCTCGAGTGCTGCCCGACCAGCAACGTCGTGCTCGGTGTGTATCCGTCGTACGAAGCGCACCCGCTGCCCGCGCTGCGGGACGCCGGGGTGAAGGTCACGCTCGGCTCCGACGACCCTCCCTACTTCGGCGCCACGATCGACGGCGAGTACGAGGTGTGCGCGGACCGGATGGGGTTCGGCGACGACGTTCTGCGCGAGATCACCCGTACCGCGATCGCGGCCGCGTTCTGCGACGAGGACCTGCGCGGCGTCTTATCGGGCCGGCTTCATTTGTAGGCGCGAACGTCGGCGACGCTCCACCAGCTGCCGGTCGACCCGGTGAGGGTCATGCGCACGAACCGGATCGGCGCGCCCGACAGCGGCACGACCGTGAGCTGGCCCGTTCCGGTTCCGGCCGGGACTGCGGTGCTCCAGGTTGCGCCGTCGGAGCTCACGGTCACCGCGTAGTTGCGGGGATAGTCCCCGAGGTTGACGCCGGTGTCGTAGACGATCTTGCGCACCGGCTGTGCGCGGCCGAGGTCGACCTGCAGGTACTGGCCCGGCTGCTGGCCGGCGCCGGTCGAGTAGCGGGTGCTCGCGTCGTCATCGACGGCTCCCGTCGCGACGTCGCCCTGGCAGCAGGGGTCCGTCGGCCCGGGCGGGTTCGCGGCGGCCTGCCAGCCCGATGGGTCGAGTTCGGTCAGCCCGTGGCGGCCGCCCGGGTTCCCCGGCCAGGTGAACGTGGCCAGCGAATCGCCGGGGAGCGTGTAGGTGAAGCTCCGGCCGCCCTCGAGCACGCCGAAGGCCTGCGGATTGTCGTTCTCGTTGTGGGCCACGAGGACCGTGGTGCCGTCCGGATCACGGAACGCCACGTCCATGACCTGGCCGTTCCAGCCGGTGGTCCCGAATGACGTGCTCGCGATCCTGACCGCGCCCGGCTTCACGAAACGGCTGAGGTGACCGAGCGTGTAGTACTCGGCATCGGGCGTCACCTGGTCACCGGGGCCGACCGTGAGGATCCCCGTGCAGGTGCCGCAGCCACCCACGTGCGGGCCGCCGGTCGGGTCGAGCGCGACGTTCCAGTTGATGACGGTCTTGGCCCAGTTGCGCGGCGATCCGATGATCAGGTTGCGCGCATGCCACTTCAGCGTGTCCGAGAACGTATTCGCCGGATCGCTCGACTGCGAGCCCGAGCACTCGGTGAAGTAGATGTCCTTGCCTGGGAAATCGTTGTGGAGCTTGGTCATCGCGCTCGGATCGCCGTAGTAGCAGTGATACGCGGTGCCCGACACCCAGCGGGCCGCCGGCGATGAGAGCACCTCCTGGGGGTAGTTGTCCTTGTCCTCCGTCTCGTCCGGCGGCGTGCTCGCGACGTCGTTCGGATGCTCGGACCAGTTGTGGTCGTAGGCCAGGATCTGCGTCTTGAGACCCGCCGCTCGGAGCATCGGACCGAGCGCCTCGATCACCTTCTCCTCCTGCGGCGAGGGCATGTCCGTCCCGGGATAGCCCGCGGGGCTGCGATTCTGCGGCTCGTTCTGGACCGTGATCGTGTTCACGGTGACGCCCTGCCTGCGGTACGCCTCGATGAACTTGGTCAGGTACAGCGCGTAGGAGCGGTAGATCCGCGGATCGTCGATCAGGCGCCCGCCGATCAGTGAGTCATTGGCTTTCATCCACGCCGGAGGGCTCCAGGGAGAGGCCACGATCTGAAGCTGCGGGTTCAGGTGCTCGGCCTCCCGCAGGAGGGGCAGGATCTTCGCCTCGTCGTGCGCGATGCTGAAGTGCCGCTGCGCGTAGTCGGTCTCGCCCGCCGGCATGTCGTCGTACGTGTAGGGGGCGGTCGCGACGAAGTCCGAGCCGCCGATCGGCTGGCGCAGATAGTCGAGCCCATCGCCCGTCCGCGGATCGAACAGCATGCGCATGGTCGCGGCCCGTGCGGCCGGCGACAGCCGGTACAGGACGACCGCGGATGAGTCGGTTATCGCGCCGCCGAAGCCGTCCATGGTCTGAAACCGGCGCGACGGATCCACGACGATCGTCGGGACGGTCGGCTGCCCCGTCGTGAACGGGACCTGGCCCATGTACGTGAGCTTGTCGCGGCCGTCCGCGGTCGTGACCCACACGCGCGCCTGGTCGGCGCTGGACGGGTGGGTGGCCGCCGCCGGTGCGCTGGCCGCCGGCAAGGTTGCCGCGACGGCGGCTGTCGTTGCGAGAACGCCGGCGAGGAATAGCCGGCGCGGGGATCGAATCGAGCCCGTAAACACGTGGAAGACCTCCTCCTGTCGCTCCCGGCCTTACCCCTCTCCGCTTCGCCCAAAACGCCGGGGTCGGGGCAGTCGGGGCCGCCACAATGTGCTCGGCAGCACCTACCAAGGAGACGACCATGACTGTCGGGAAGGCCAAAGCAGTCACCCCGAAGGATGGCGACGGCGAGTTCCGGTTCGTGGCGCCGTGCTTCACCGACGTCGACGAGGCGCGCATCCGCGACCACATGAAGCGCGATCACTTCTTCTGGCTGGACCTCCATGACCCCGATCCCGCTGAGCTGGCCAAGCTGCGCGAGATCTTCGGCTTCCATCCGCTCGCGCTGGAGGACACCGACCACTTCGGCCAGCGCCCCAAGCTCGACGACTACGGCGATTACATCTTCCTCGTCTTCTATGGGGCGTGGCGCCACAAGGACCGGGATCCGGACCTCCTACGCGAGGTGCACCTGTTCGTCAGCGGTCAATATCTCGTCACCATCCATCGCGACCCGTTGCCGCCGCTCGACAAGCAGCGCGAGCAGCTCGACGGGCGTCTCCTGCACAGCGAGCAGTTCCTGCTCTACCGGGTCCTCGATGCCCTCGTCGACAGCTTCTTCCCGCTGCTGGCGGACATGGACGACGAGATCGACGAGCTCGAAGCGGCGGTGCTGGCCAGCCCGACCGACGAGCAGCTCCAGCGACTGTTCGCCCTGAAGCGTCAACTCGTCGCGATGCGCAAGGTCATATCGCCGCAGCGCGACCTGTTCGCGAGCTCGGTCGACCGCATCGCCGAGCTTCCCGGACTCGAGCTCGACGAGCGCGACTACTTTCGCGATATCTACGACCACCTGATCCGCATCAGCGATCTGATCGACTCCTACCGCGACCTGCTCTCGGGCGCCACCGACCTGTACCTGTCGACGGTCAGCAACCGTCAGAACGACGTCATGAAGCAGCTCACGGTGATCGCCACGATCTTCCTACCGCTCGGGTTCATCACCGGGTTCTTCGGTCAGAACTTCGCCTTCCTGGTCACCCATCTGATCAATCCGGAGTGGACGTTCTGGGTGATCGGGGTCGGCAGCATCGTGGCCACATGCATTGGACTTCTGATCTTCTTCCGCCGCAAGGGTTGGGTGTAGGCCCCCATCGGTGGGGCCTCAGGGCTTGCGGCGAGGCCTCTAGGAGCGGCGCTCTGAAGCGTCCTGCTCGGCCGGACGCGCCTGGCTGCTGGGCGGCGACGCGGCGGCGGACGTCAACGCCGGCCGCTCGGTCTCATCCTCGTCAGAGGACCCTCCGGTGATGCTGTCTTTGAACTCGCGCAGGCCGTGCCCTAACGCAGGCAGGCGCTTGGGCCCGAAGAACAGCAGCACGATGAACAGCACGACGAGGATGTCCGTGAGGGGATTTCGAAACATGGCTTGGCTTCCGTGACGTGGTGCCCGACAGACCGGGCCGGATGCCAAGCTTACCGGGGAAGTTCCTGCTCGACCAGCGGCGAGCGCCGGGCGGCCAGGTGCCACAGGATCGTCGTCGCCGCCACCCCGGCCAAGATTGCCCCGACCACGGCAACGGCGGTCGAGAGGCCGTAGGCGTCGGCGAGGAGCCCGGCGCCGACGGCGGTGACGGCGACCCCGCCGTACAGACATGCGATGAACGCCGCCGTCACTTCTCCCCGGCGCTCGCCCGGCGCGAGCAGGTTGATCTCGGTCTGGGCACCGAACAGCGCCACGCCCATGCCGAAGCCGGCGACGACGGCCGCCGCGAGCATGGCGAGCAACGAGCCGAGCGGGAACGCCACTATCAGCAGGCCGACGCCCGCCACCACCATCATCAGCCCCGCCGGCTGCGCGGCACGCGGGCGAACATCCCGGCGTACGAGGGCGAGCTGAGCCACGCACGAAGTGGCGAGGGTCAGCGCGGCGATCGCGCCCAGAAGCGCGAGGTCACCGGTGTGCAGCAACTGCCCGGCGTAGGACGGGACCACCGAGAGGAACAGCCCGCCGACCGCCCACGCGCTCGCGCCGGTGAGCGAAGCCCGGGCGAAGCGCGCCCTGATCGGGCGGGGTACCGACGGCCGCTGCGGGCGCCACCGGCCGCCGGCCACAACCGGATCCCGGATCGACAGGACGCCGAGCAGGGCGAAGGCGAGGCAGGCAATTCCGGTCAGGTAGCAGAGCACGAGAGGCTCGGGCGCCCACTGGGCGAGCGTTCCGGCCACCAGCGGCCCCGCCGCGGAACCGCCGTTGTTGCCGAGCACCGTCGCCACCGCCGCGCGCCCGCGATCGCCGCTCGGTTCGAGCTCCACGAGCGCCGCCGCCGCGGCCGCGGTCATGAGTCCGGTGCCGAGGGCCTGAACCGCTCGGGCCACGAACAACCACGCCGTGCTGTCGGCCAAGGCGAACAGCGTCAGGCCGGCCGCACCGCCCACCAGCCCCACTGCGATCACCGGCCGCCGGCCGAGCCAGTCAGACAGCTGACCAAACAACAGCAGCGACGGCACCAGGACTCCGGCGTAGGTCGCAAAGATCAGGGTCAGCTCGACCGCAGAGAAGCCGTAGCGCTCGCGGTACACCGCGTACAGCGGCGTGGCCATGTTCGAGCCCATCAGCATCACGAACAGGGCCGCGGTCACGAGCAGGAACGCCCGCCGCGAACCAGCCGGCCTGGATGGCGGGCGAGACGTGCGCAGGGAATAATCCGTCGATGCCATCGACGCCGCATGATGACCATGCCTCGCACCACGAGCACGGCTCGGAGCTCTCAGAGACGCAGGTGAGGGTGCGGGCGCTCGAGAGCGTCCTGGTCGAGAAGGGCTACGTGGACCCCGCCGCGCTCGACCGCCTGGTCGAGACCTACGAGACCAGGGTCGGTCCCCACATCGGCGCCCAGGTCGTCGCCCGGGCCTGGGCCGATCCCGAGTTCGCCGCCCGGCTGTTCGACGACACCCCGGCCGCGCTCGGCTCGCTTGCAGTCACCGGCGGCCAGGGCGAGAACATGGTCGCGCTCGAGAACACCCCCGCGGTCCACAACATGGTCGTCTGCACCCTCTGCTCGTGCTACCCGTGGGCCGTGCTCGGGCTGCCACCGGTCTGGTACAAGGCCGCCCCCTACCGCGCCCGGGCGGTGGTCGAGCCGCGCGGCGTGCTGCGCGACTTCGGCGTCGAGTTGGGATCCGAGGTCGAGATTCGCGTGTGGGACTCGACATCGGAGATCCGCTACCTGGTCGTGCCAATGCGTCCCGAGCACACCGACGGGTGGGACGAAGCGGACCTCGCCGCGCTCGTGACCCGCGACTCGATGATCGGCACCGGGCTTCCGAAGCGGCCGGTCGAGAGCGCCGCGGTGTGAACGGCGTCCACGACATGGGCGGGATGCACGGCTTCGGCCCGGTCACGCCCGAGTCCGACGAGCCCGTCTTCCACGCCGAGTGGGAAGGCCGCGTGTTGGCCATGGATCTCGCGATGCGCGCGACCGGCGAATGGGGTGTGGACGCGGCCCGATTTGCGCGCGAGTCAGAACCGCCCGCGAGGTACCTGGCCGAGAGCTACTACGAGCGGTGGCTCGGCGGGCTCGAGCGGCTGCTGCTCGAGCGCGGCCTGGTGAGCGAGGAGGAGCTGAGGGTCGGCGCGTCCCTTGCTCCGGGCCAACGTCTGGAGCACAAGGGGGCGGCGGGGCCAGCCGCAGGGAGCCGGGCCGCCCCGCGCGGTTCGCGGTCGGGGACTGCGTGCGGGCCAGGAACATCCACCCAGCCGGCCACACCCGCCTGCCGCGCTACGTGCGCGGGCATGTCGGGACGGTGGCGCGCGTGCACGGCTGCCACGTGTTCCCGGACGCGAGCGCCCACGACCTGGGCGAGGATCCGCAGTGGCTCTACGTGGTCGTGTTCGACGGCGCGGAGTTGTGGGGCGCCGATGCCGAGCCAGGGACTGCCGTGTCCGTGGACGCCTTCGAGCCGTACCTGGAGCCGGCGGCGTGAACGAGGAGGAAGCGGTGTTCCGGGAGCCGTGGGAGGCGCAGGCATTCGCGCTGACCGTGGCGCTGCACGAGCGCGGCGCGTTCAGCTGGCCCGAGTGGAGCGCCGCGCTCGCCGCGGAGATCGACTCGGCGCAGCGGGCGGGCGACCCGGACACCGGCGAGTCGTATTACCACCACTGGCTGGCCGCGCTCGAGCGACTGGTGGCCGAGCGGCGGCTGACCGATGTCTCGACGCTCGAGCGCTACCGGCGCGCGTGGGCGCGCGCGGCCGAGCGAACGCCGCACGGCACCCCGATCGAGCTGGCCCCCGAAGACTTCGCCGGCTCGGCCCCGACGTGAGATCGCCTCTCTCGCCCGCGCGAATATGATCGCGCCCGTGAACGCCGAGGTGGAGTTCGTGCAATGACCGAGATCGGCTGGATCGGCACGGGCGTGATGGGAGGGCCGATGGCCGGTCACCTGCTCGACGCGGGCCATCAACTGCACGTGTTCAACCGCACGCGCGAGCGAGCCGACGGAGTGCTCGAGAAGGGCGCCAAGTGGTGCGACTCTCCGGCCGACGTCGGAGCCGCGGCCGACGTCGTGTGCCTGATGCTCGGCTACCCGAACGACGTGCGCGAGACGGTTCTCGGTGACGGCGCCCTGCTCGAGGCAATGCGCCCGGGGTCGCTGCTGATCGACTTCACCACCAGCGAGCCGACGCTGGCGGTCGAGATCGCGGCCGTGGCGGCCGGCCAGAAGGTGAGCGCGCTCGACGCGCCGGTGTCGGGCGGGGACGTCGGCGCCCGCAACGCCACGCTGGTGATCATGGTGGGCGGTGACGAGGAGGGCTTCGAGCGCGCCAGGCCGCTGTTCGAGGTGCTCGGCCGGACCTTCACCCTTCAGGGCGGGCCGGGCTCCGGGCAGCACACCAAGATGATGAACCAGATCGCGATCGCCTCGGGGATGATCGGCATGTGCGAGGCGCTGCTCTACGCGCATCGCTCGGGCCTCGACGTCGAGCAGGCGCTCGACACGATCAAGGACGGAGCCGCCGGCTCCTGGTCGCTGTCCAACTACGCGCCGCGAGTGCTGCGCGGCGATTTCGAACCCGGCTTCAAGGTCGAGCATTTCCTCAAGGACCTGGGCATCGCGCTGTCCGAGGCCCGGCGCATGAACCTGTCGCTGCCGGGTACGGCGCTGGCCGAGCAGCTGTACGTGGCGGCGGCCGCCCGCGGCCTGGGCACGAAGGGGACGCAGGCGCTGGCGATCGCGCTGTCCGAGCTGTCCGCCGACCGGTGGCCGGCGTCGGCGTCGGCGTCGGCGGGGTCGGGGTCGGGGTCGGACTGAGCCGGCGCGCCGGTGTCCGATAACGAGATTCGCGCCGGCGTCTTTCTGTCCGGGCAGCATCCGCCCGGAGTGTCAGCCGCCGCCGCGGTGCGCGAGCACCTGGAGCAGGTCGCTCTGGCGCGCGAGCTGGGTCTCGCCTCGGTGTGGGCCGGACAGCACTTCCTCTCGCACCCGTTTCAGATGTTCCAGAGCGTCCCGCTGCTGGCGCGGATGGCGGCCGAGGCCGAGGGCATGACCGTGGGCACCGCGATCGTGCTGCTGACCCTGCTGAATCCCGTCGAGGTCGCCGAGAACGCGGCGACGCTGTCGGCCATCGCCGGCGGGAACTTCGTGCTGGGCGTCGGGTTCGGCTACCGCGCGACCGAGAACGAAGCCTTCGGCCTCACGGCCGTGCCGAAGGGCGAGCGAGCCCCGCTGTTCGAGCGCAAGCTCGACGTCGTCACGCGGCTGCTGGCGGGCGAGACCGTGACCGCCTCGGGCGAGGGGTTCGCCCTGGAGGAGGCGCGGCTCGCCCTCGTCCCCGATCGTCCGCCCCCGGTGTGGATGGCCGCCAACGGCGACCGGGCCGTGCGCCGGGCGGCGCGACTGGCCGACGCCTGGTTCGTCAATCCGCACACCCGCCTCGACGAGCTAGAGCGCCAGATGGGCATCTTCCGCGAGGAGCGCCTGTCGCATGGGCGTGGCGAGCCGACCGCGGGGCCCGTGCTCAAGGAGGTGTGCGTCGCCGCCACCGACGAGGCGGCGGTGGAGATCGCCAGTCCGTACCTGAAGGGCAAGTACGACGCCTACGTGGAGTGGGGTCAGAGCGAGGTGCTTCCGCCCAGCGACACGCTCCGGCGAGAGTTCGCCGAGCTGACCGCCGGCGGGCGCTTCGTGCTCGGATCGCCCGAAACGTGCGTGGAGATCCTGGCCGACCACGTCGACCGGCTCGGAGCCGATCACTTCGTGTGCCGGCTTCAGTGGCCGGGGATGCCGCAGCGCGACGTTCTGAGCTCGATGCGGCTGCTCGCGCAGGAGGTGCTGCCCGCGCTCCGAGCCCGGTTCGCATCGGCGAAATCGGGCCCGTGAACGCTTTGACGCGGGGCACCTTTCAGCCGGTATAGTCGCCCGCATACGCTTGCATACCGAGCCTTTGGACCCGGGGGCGGGAGAGAGGAAGAGCATTGACACTGAAGCTTGGGGTTGACGTGGGCGGCACCTTCACGGACGTGCTGCTCCTGGCGCAGGACACCGGCGAGCTGACGATCGCGAAGGTCCTCTCGACACCGGAAGATCAGTCCGCGGGGGTGATCGCGGGCGTGCAGCAGGCCTGCCAGACGCGCGGCGTCTCCCCGGCCGACCTCGCGCTGATCCTGCACGGCAGCACGGTCGTGACCAACATGATCCTCGAGGAGAAGGGCGCCCAGGGCGGTCTACTCACCACCGCCGGTCACGAGCAGATCCTGCATCTCGCGCGGGCGTGGACGCCCGGCCCGCTGTACGCCTGGATGGGCATGGTCAAGCCGGACCCGCTCGTGCCCCTGTGGCGGACCCACGGCATCGCGGAGCGGATGGGAGCCGACGGCAACGTGGTCGAGGCGCTCGACGAGGACACGGTGCGCGCAGCCGTCCAGACGCTGATCGACGACGGGATCGAGTCGCTCACGATCGCCTTCCTGAACGCCTACGTCAACCCGGCCCACGAGCGCCGGGCGCGCGAGATCGCGCTCGAGCTCCGCCCCACCCTCCCGGTCTCGATCTCCTCGGACCTCGTGTCCGAATACCGGGAGTACGAGCGCGCGCTGACCGCGGTGCTCAACTCCTACGTGCAGCCGCAGGTCCTCAAGTACGTCGACCACCTCGAGTCGGAGCTTCGCAACGAGGGCTTCACCGGCCGCTTCAACATCGTGCGCTCCGACGGCGGCACGATGAGCGCGAAGGCGACCAAGGACCGGCCGGTCGACATCGCCTTCTCAGGCCCCTCCGGCGGGGTCGTGGGAGCGGCCTTCCTGGCCAGTCAGGCCGGAGTCCCGAACGTCCTCACGCTCGACATGGGCGGCACTTCGACCGACGTGTCGCTGTGCATCGACGGCGCGGTGACGGTCAAGCGCGAGGCGCAACTCGGCTACTACCAGTTCCAGGCCCGCGGCGCCGACATCCACAGCGTCGGTGCGGGCGGCGGCTCAATCGCGTACCTGAACCTGGCCGGCGCGCTGCGCGTCGGGCCGGTCAGCGCCGGCGCCGACCCGGGCCCGGCCTGCTACGGCAAGGGGGGCGAGGCGTCGACCGTGACCGACGCCAATGTCGTACTCGGGCGTATCCCGGCGGCCTCACGGCTCGGTGGATCGCTCGAGCTCGACGTGGACGCCGCCCACCGCGCGGTCGAGAAGGTCGGCCAGGGCCTCGGGATCGACACCGTCGCCGCGGCGCAGGCGATCATCGACATCGCCAACGAGAACATGCACGCCGCTCTGCGGGTGGTGAGCGTGGAGCGCGGCTATGACCCGCGGGACTTCGGGTTCGTCGCGTTCGGCGGAGCGGGACCGCTGCACGCCAACGCGCTGGCCAAGCTGATCGGCGCCAAGCCACTGATCATCCCCTCGGCGCCCGGCGTGCTCAGCGCGTACGGCTTCATCGCGGCCGACGTGCAGAGCGAGTTCGCGCGCACCTACCTGCGCACGACCGACGCCACGACCACGGCCGAGGTGCGAGAGGCGGTCGACGTGCTGATCGCCGAGGCCCGGGAATGGCTGTCGGCGGAGGAGGTCGATCCGTCCGATCAGCAGTTCGAGCTCTACGCCGACTGCCGCTACTACCGGCAGGACATCCAGATTCCCTGCGCGCTCGCTCCCGCGGCGCTGAACAACGGCTACGCGGAGTCGCTGCGGGCCGACTTCGAGGGCGAGCATCGCCGGCGCTACGGGTTCGACCTGGACGCCCCGATCGAGATCGCCACCCTGCGCGTGGTCGGCCGCGGCGTGACGCCCGACTTACCGCGCGCGCCTGGCCGCGCGGACGACGTGGCGCTGAGCGACGCCATCGATCGCCATGAGAGCGCCGTGTTCGCCGGCGAGGCGATGCGGACACCGATCTATGACCGCGAGCGCCTGCGAAACGGACACGTGATCGATGGTCCGGCCATCGTCGTGCAGGACGACAGTACGGTCGTGATCGAACCCGGCTACACCGGCCGCGTCGACGAGTACGCCAACATCATCATCACCGCAAGCGAGGCCCGATGAGCGTCACCGACAAGCCAACCGCCGAGGTTCCCGACTTCGTCCGGGACCACTACGACGTCGACCACGTCACGCTCGACATCATCGAGAACACGCTGGGGAACACGCGCTACGAGATGGACCGGGTGGTCGAGACGACCGCGGTCAGCCCGGTGATCCGCGAGCAGAGCGACCAGTTCCCGCTGATGGCCGATCGCAACGCCCGCATGGTCATGGGGCAGTTCGGTTGCGCGATCAAGACGATCATCGATCACTCCCCCTACGAGGTCGAGGATCTGCGCGACGGGGACGTCATCGCGATGAACGATCCGTATCTGTGCGAGGGCTCGATCTCGCACACCCCGGACTTCATGATCCTGCGCCCGGTGTTCTTCGAGGGCGACCTCGTCGGATACACGTCGCAGTGGGGCAACCTGATCGACGTCGGCGGCACCGCAGCGGGCAGCATTCCGATCAGCGCCCGGAGCATCTATCACGAGGGCATCCGGATGCCGCCGATCAAGCTGTATGACCAGGGCAAGCTCAACGAGGAAGCGCTGCGGATGTTCTGCCACAACACGCGCGTCCCGGCGCACGTGGAGGCCGACATCAAGGCGATCGCGGCGGGTACCGCGGCCGGCGCCGCGCGCATCATCGAGTTGTGCGAGCGGTTCGGCAAGGACACCTACCTCGAGGCGTGTGACGCGATCCTGAACCGCACGCGCTCGGCGGTGATCGAGCTGATCCGAACGTACCTGCCCGACGGCGAGCGGTTCAGCTTCGAGGACCTGGCCGACGACGACGGACTCGGCACCGGGCCGATCAAGCTGCGCATGACGATGTGGCGCGACGGCGACACGCTCAACGTCGATTGGGAGGGAACCGACCCCCAGGTGCCGGGCTCGGTCAACTTCTACCTGAACCCCGAGATGTTCAAGATGTTCTGCGGCGTCTTTTTGATCATGGCGTTCGCGCCCGACGTCGCGTTCAACGACGGCTACAACGACATCATCAACGTGAACCTGCCCGAGGGCTCGGTGCTCCGGCCGCGCTTCCCGGCACCGCTCGGCAATCGGCTGACGCTGATGGCCCGCCACTTCGACGTGGTCGGGGCGGTCTTCTCGAAGGCGTTGTCGCACTTCTCGGTGTCCGGCAGCTACGGCACGAGCCCGAACTTCATCTACTCGGGCGTCGATTCGCGGGGCGAGGACTACCAGATCCTCGAGATCCTGTACGGCGGGATCCCGGCCCGGCCGGCCGGCGACGGCCTCGACGGCCATTCCTGGTGGCCGCTGTTCAAGGCCGTCCCCACCGAGTACCTCGAGAAGTACTACCCCCTGCGCGTCGACGCTTACCGGGTGCGGACTGACTCGGGCGGGGCCGGGTACCACCGCGGCGGACACGGCGTGGAGAAGATCTACACGTTCCTCGAGGACGGTCTGATCAGCTTCCAGGACGATCGCGCGCACACCTTCCCGTGGGGCGTGGCCGGCGGTCGCTACGGCGCCAGCTCCTTCAAGCGGCTCTTGCGTGCGGACGGGACGGTCCAGGATCTCCCCTCCAAGGTCGAGAACCTGCCGGTGCTGCGCGGGGACAAGCTGGTGTTCTCGACCGCCGGCGCCGGCGGCCTCGGCTCGCCGTTCGATCGCGAGCCCGAGCGGGTGGCCAAGGACGTGCGCGCCGGCCTGGTCAGCCGCGACGCCGCGGCCGAGCGCTACGGCGTGCTGCTGGGCTCGGATGGGGAGCCCGATCTGGCCGCGAGCGAGGCGCGGCGGTCCGAGCTTCGCGGCGAGGCGAGCGACGAGCAGTTCGACTTCGGCCCGCTGCCGCCGATCGACCAGCTACGGGAGCAGATCTCGCGCGAGCGGCGCACGTTCGACGAGGACATGGCCGCGCGCGAGGAGATCAGCCGCTAGCACCCCCGGGGGCCCGGGGCTCACGCGGTGGTCATCGCGCCGTCGATCGGCAGCACCGCCCCGGTCAGGAACGGTGGCGCGTCGGCGAGGAGCCAGACCGCGAACTGGGCGATCTCGGTCGGGTAGCCGTAGCGGCCCATCGCGATCCGCTCGGTGAACGACGCCGGATCGCCGCCCTGGGCGGTGACCGCGGCCTCGATCTCCTCCATCATGCGGGTGCTCGTCGGCCCCGGGGCGAGCGCGTTGACCCGGATCCACGGAGCCTCCTCGAGCGCGGCGGCGCGCGACAGACCGACCACGGCGTGCTTGCTGGCGCAGTAGGCCGACAGGTTGGCCACGCCGCGCAGCCCCGCCTGGGAGGCCGTGTTGACGATCGAGCCGCCGCCGCCCGCGCGCATCGCCGGGATCACGTGCTGGAGCCCGAGGAACACGCCGCGCACGTTCACCGCGAACGTCCGCTCGAACTCCTCCAGCGGGTACTCGGTGATCTCGGCCACCCGCCCCTCGTAGCCGGCGTTGTTGAAGAACGCCTTCGGCGGGCCGTGGCGCTCCTGGCAGGCCTGCACGTAGGCGGCGGCCACCGCGGGATCGCTCACGTCGCCGGCCAGCCAGGACGCCTCACCGCCCGCACCGGAGATTGTCGCGGCCGCGTGCGCCGCGCGGTCAGCGTCGATGTCGACGATCAGGACCGCGAAGCCTCGGTCGGCCAGCCGCCGCGCCGTCGCTTCGCCGATCCCGCCGCCCCCACCGGTGACGATCGCCGCGGGGGCGTGGCTCACGCCGCCACGGGCGCGAACGCGCCGGCCTTGTAGGTCTGGCCCGGCAGCTCCTTGCCCATCGCCTCGGCCAGCCAGGCCGCCGTGTCGAGCATCTGCCCCAAATCGATGCCGGTCTGATAGCCCATGCCGTGCAACAGGTAGACGAGGTCCTCGGTCGCGATGTTGCCGGTCGCCCGCGGCGCGAACGGGCACCCGCCGATGCCTCCGCAGGACGCGTCGAGCAGGCGGACGCCCGCCTCGACGGCCGCCAGGGCGTTGGCGTACCCGGTGTTCCGCGTGTTGTGCAGATGGCAGCCGACGGTGGCGCCGAGCGCGGCCACGCCGGCCACGAGCTCTCGCACCTGCGAGGGCACGCCCACGCCGATCGTGTCCGCCAGCACGATCTCGTCGGGTCCGTGCCGCTGGATCGCTTCCGCCAGGTCGAACACGCGCTGCGGCGCCACCGCACCCTCGAATGGACAGCCGAACGAGGCGCCGATCGTCACGGTGATCCGCAGCCCGTCCTCGTGGGCACGGTCGACCAGCCGCCCGGCCAGGGCCGAGGCGTCCGCGAGGGTCATGCCCTGGTTGCGCTCGCAGAAGGTGTCGGTGGCGGGAAACGCATAGTGCACCTCGTCGACGCCCGCGGCCAGCGCCCGCTCGTAGCCACGCTCGTTGACGGTCAGACCGGCGAAGATCGTCTCGCCGCTGCGGTCCAGGCCCTCGATGACCTCCTCGGCCCCGGCCATCTGCGGCACCCTGGTCGGGTTGACGAAGCTGACCGCTTCCACTCGCGGCAGCCCGGCACGCGCCAGCCGATTGCACAGCTCGGCGCGCACGGACGGTTCGAGCGAGCGCGACTCGTTCTGCAAGCCGTCCCGGGGGCCGACGTCGCAGATCGCGATCCGTTCACCGTCCCCCATCACGATCCGCTCACCGTCCCCGTCACGATCCGATCACCGTCCCCCATCACGACCGCCCGCTCGTATGCGACTGCACACCGAGAACCGTAGTATGCCCGCGAACCGAACTCAACCGTGAGCGGCGCGACCGACACCATCACCGAAGACGAGCTCCGCAGTGGGGTCCGCGAGCTGTGCGTCCGCTTCCCCGACGAGTACTGGCGCCGGATCGACCGCGAGGAGGCCTACCCGCAGGAGTTCGTCTCCGCGCTGACCGAGGCCGGCTGGCTCGCCGCGCTGATCCCGGCCGAGTACGGGGGCGCCGGCCTCGGCATCTCGCAGGCGTCGGTGATCATGGAGGAGATCAACCGGTCCGGGGCCAACGGCGGCGCCTGCCATGCCCAGATGTACATCATGGGCACCCTCCTGCGCCACGGCTCCGACGAGCAGAAGCAGGAGTGGCTGCCCCCGATCGCCTCGGGCGAACTGCGCCTCCAGGCGTTCGGCGTCACCGAGCCCGACGCCGGCCTCGACACGCTCAGCATCCGGACCCGGGCGCGTCGAGACGGCGACGGCTACGTGGTCAACGGGCAGAAGATCTGGACCTCCCGCGCGCTCCAGAGCGACCTGATGCTGCTGCTCGCCCGCACCAACGAGCCGGACGACGAGCATCCGCGCTGGTGGGGCCTGTCGACGTTCCTCGTCGACCTGCGCGCGGCCGGCGCCGAGCAGGTCCGGATCCAGCCGATCGAGACGATGCTCAACCACAACACCACCGAGGTGTTCATCGACGACCTCCCCGTCCCGGCCCGTAACCGGATCGGCGAGGAGGGCATGGGCTTCCGCTACATCCTCGACGGGATGAACGCCGAGCGGATCCTGATCGCCGCCGAGTGCGTCGGCGACGGGCGCTGGTTCGTCGAGCGCGCGGTCAAGCACGCCAAGGAGCGCGTCGTGTTCGGCCGCCCGATCGGGCAGAACCAGGGCGTGGCGTACCCGATCGCATGGGCGCACGCCCGGATCGAGGCGGCCGACCTGATGCGGCGACGAGCCGCCGAGCTTTACGAGCGGGCGAGAGTTGCGCCGCCGAGGCGAACATGGCCAAGCTACTCGCCGCGGATGCTTCGTGGCAGGCGGCCAACGTCTGCCTGGACACCCACGGCGGCTTCGGGTTCGCGCGCGAGTACGACGTCGAGCGCAAGTTCCGCGAGACCCGCCTCTACCAGGTGGCGCCGGTGACCACGAACATGATCCTGTCGTTCCTGGCCCAGAACGTGCTGGGTCTACCGCGGTCCTACTGAGGGCCGGACCGGATGTCCGGCCGTGGACACAGCCGGCGGAGCGAAGCGGTCTCCGTGGACTCTCAGGAGCGGAGCGACGCCGGCCACGAGCCGGATGCGGTTACGACCCCGCCGGTGAGCGCCACATGCTGGTGTAGGTCCGGCTCAGGAAGTCCAGGTGCCGGTCCATCTCGGCCGCCGCCGCGTCGCCGTCACCGCGCTCGATCGCGGCCAGGATCGCGCGATGGTCATGCTCGATCTGCTCGCCGAAGCTGGGGCTCAGCGCGTCGCGGCGGAGGTTGGTCTGGAGCACGGAGAAGATCGGCTGCGCGGCGATGCGCAGCAGCGTGTTGCCGGCGCCGTCGACCAGCACGCTGTGGAACTCCTTGTTGTAGTGAAACTGCTCCTCGACGGAGAGCTCGTGCGAGTCGACCATCGTCGCGCGCAGACGATCCAGGTCGGCCTCGGTGTGCCGCGCGGCGCACTGGCGGGCGGCGAAGCCCTCGAGCAGCCGGCGCGCCTCCAGGAACTCCTCGAGCGTGACGTCGTTGCTCTCCGACAGCAGCCCGATGTTGGCCTGCAGGAAGGCCGAGATGTGGTCGACGGTCGGCAGCGTCACGAACGTCCCGCCGCTCGCGCCCTTGGCGGTGCGGACGAGGTTGTGCGCCGCCAACGCCCTGAGCGCCTCCCGCACCGTCCCGCGGCTCACGCCGAACTGGCCAGCCAGCGCGACCTCGCCCGGCAGGCGCTCCCCCCGGGCCAGCTCGCCCCGGACGATCAGATCTCGCAGCTGGTCGTAGACCTGCTCGTAGGCCTTGCGCACCCGGGTCACGCGCGGGCCGCCGGCGGCCGGACCGTCGGCAGCACCATCGGTCAGGGGTTCGAGCGCCACGGCTACCGCGCCGCGTCGGCGGTCTCGCGCCGCGCGGCGCGGGCGAGCAACTCGAACGCGCGCAGGCCGTCCTGGCGCTCGAGCGTCATGACCGCGTCCTCGAGTGCCTCCACATCGGCGGTGGAAAGCGCCAGTCCCGCGTTGGTCCGGAACTTCTCCTGGACCTCCTCGGCGCTCATCGGGTTCTCCGGGCCACCCCGCTGGTAGGGCAGATCGGCCTCGAGCGTGCGCCCGTCGCGGGTGTGGATGCGGACGCCTCCGGGGAACGCGCCGGGGAAGGTGTCGTAGTCCTTGACCTCGTAGCGGACCTTGGCCGCCACCGCCAGCACGTCGGGGTCGGTGATCGCCTCGTCGGTGTAGGTCGAGACGTCGACGTGCCCGCGCACGAGCAGCGACGCGATCGAGTACGGCAGGCTGAACTTCGCCTCGTATTCGGTGCGCGGCCGGTGCTTGTCGGCCAGTGGCTCGAGCACGAGCGAGACGCCGGCCTCCGGGGTGAGCGCGACGATCTCCTCGATGTCCTCGATCCGCACCGGCGTCTCGGCCAGCGCCTGCGCCGTCGCGTCGACGGACGCGTGCAGGTAGTGACACGCCGGGTACGGCTTGAACGCGATCCTCGGGGTCTCCCAGCGCTCGCCAAGCTCGCCGGTGAGCGCCTCGGCGTCGATGTCGTCGCGCTCTACGAACGCCCGGTAGAGCCCGAACCGGCCTTCGAACACCGAGGCGGGACCGGTCGCACCGTGGGCGGCCAGGCGCGACGCGATGATCGCCGCGTGCGCCGCCCATCCAGGGTGCAGGCGCTTGGTCGAGGAGCCGTCGGCCAGGTACTCGAGCAGCCCCGACGCCATGCTCCCGGCGATGCCGAGGGCGTTCGTGAGCGTGGCCACGTCGACCGACTGAAGGCGGCCGGCCGCGGCGGTGGCGCCGAACACGCCGCACACCGCCGTCGGATGGAAGCCGCGCGCGTGGAACCCCGACCCGACGGCCATCCCCAGCCGCGCGACGATCTCGTTGCCCGCGACGACCCCCGCGAGCAGACCCGCCCCGCGAGCGCTCTCGCTCTGGGCGGCGGCCAGCGCGGCGGGGACGACCGCGACGCTGACGTGGGCGATCGCGCCGCTGTGCGTGTCGTCGTAGTCCAGCGCGTGGCAGGTGACTCCGTTGACCAGAGCGGCATCGGCAGGAGGCAGGCCATGCGACACACCGATCGCGGTGGCGGGGCCGGTCGAGCCCGTCTCGGTCATCGCCTCGCGCGCCGCCGGCGCGGTGTCGAGGGCGTGGGCGGCGAGGCCGCAGCCGAGCGTGTCGAGGATGTGGAGCTTCGCGCTCTTAAGCACGGGCTCCGGGATCCGCTCGGCGGTGAGCGACGTGGCGAATGCGGCGAAGCGTTGTGCGGCGGTATCCATGCTGTCCTCTCAGACGGTCCAGTCGGTATCGGTGCCGGGAAACGTGTCGGCCACCTCGGAGGCGCCTCGCTTGTAGACCATGAACGTCCGCTGGAACTCGATCACCACCTCGCGGTGCTGGTTGATGCCGCGACACCGGACGCCCACGATCCCGACACTCGGACGCGAGCGCGACTCGCGCTTGGAGATCACCTCGGTCTCCGACCACAGCGTGTCCCCCACGTACACGGGGTTGGGCAGCTTGATGTCGGTCCAGGAAAGGTTCGCGGTCGCGTTCTCGCTGGTGTCGGGGACGCTCATCCCGGTGACCAGGGCCAGGGTGAACGTGCTGTTGACCAGCGGCTTGCCGAACTCGGTCCGCGCGGCGAACTCGTGGTTGAAGTGGACCTGGTTGGTGTTCAAGGTCAGACAGGTGAACCAGATGTTGTCGGTCTCGGTGATCGTGCGTCCGAGCCGGCTCTGGAACACGTCGCCGACGTCGAAGTCGTCGAAGAAGCGACCTCGCCAAATCTTTGGGGCGCGTTCCCCCTCCACGGCCGGCCGTTATATGTCAGACATCAGCCAATGTCAACTTCTTCCGGGGCTAGAGCGATCACTGTGGCCGTTTGCCCGGCTTGACACGCGTGATGTCCGGCATAAGAATGCGGCGCCTGCACCTGTTCGCCGAAACGTGCACACGCGGGCACTCGAACGGCTAGAGAAAGGACGGAACGCGTGCAGGCTGTGCGGATCCACGAGTTCGGTGGTCGGGATGTGCTCGCCGTGGAGGAGGTCCCGGACCCGGAGCCCGGCGCGGGGCAGGTGCGCATCAAGGTCGAGGTCTGTGCGCTGAACCACGTGGACGTCGACATACGTGAAGGCATCTCCCGGTTCGACCTCGCCCTCCCGCACATCCTGGGCCTCGAGCCCGTGGGCCGGGTGGACAGGCTCGGGCCGGGGGTCGACCAGCTCGCCGTGGGCGACCGCGTGATGCCGTACCTGCTGGGCGGCGACGTGTTCATCGGCGTCGGCGGCCCCGGCGCCTTTGCCGACTACGTGCTCGCCCCGACCAAGCAGCTCGTCCGCGTGCCCGAATCGATCCCGGACGAGCAGGCCGGTGCGCTGCAGGTCGCGTTCGGGACGGCCTGGCACATGCTGTTCGGCCGCGGCGGCCTGCGGATCGGCGAGAGCGTCCTGATCAACTCGGTGTCGAGCGGTATCGGCTCGGCCGCTGTGCAGCTGGCCCGGCTCGCCGGCGCGTTCGTGATCGGCACCTCGAGCTCGCGCGAGAAGCTCGAGCAGGCCGAAGCGAACGGAATGGACGTCGGGATCGACTACACCACGGAGGACGTCCCGGCCCGGGTCATGGAGGTCACGAACGGGCGCGGCGTCGACCTGGTCTTCGAGCACGTGGGCGGCGAGCTGTTCCAGAAGGCGATCGAGTCGCTTGCCCAGGGCGGTCGCCTGGTCACGTGCGGCGCTCACGGGGGCGAGGTGGTCCCGTTCGACATCATCCCCTTCTTCCGCGGCCAGCACACGATCATCGGCTCGTTCGTGTTCGAGCGCGAGGAGCTCGACAAGGTGCTCGGCTTCGCCGACCGCGGCCTGCTGAAGCCGCTGGTGGCGAAGACGTTCCCGCTGCCCCAGGTCCACGACGCGTTCGAGCTGCTCGAGAGCCGCGACTTCTTCGGAAAGATCCTGCTGCGTCCCTGAGGGCACGATCCTGACCATCAACCGATCCTGGAGAGAGCCATGAAACGCCTCGGAGTTGACGTGGGCGGCACGTTCACCGACCTGATCTACGTGGACGACGAGGCCGGAACCATCCTCATCCACAAGATCGCCTCCACGCCCGACGATCCGTCCCAGGGCACGGTGCAGGGAATCAAGGAGCTGACCGACCAGGCCGAGGTCACGCCGGCCGACCTCGACCAGGTCTTCCACGGCACGACGATCGCCACCAACATCGTGATCGAGCACAACGGCGCGACCGTCGGGATGATCACCACCGAGGGCTACCGCGACATCCTGCACATCGCGCGGCACAAGAAGCCGCTGAACTTCTCCAACTATCAGGACCTCCCCTGGCAGCGCTATCCGCTCGTCCGCCGGCGCTATCGCCTGACCGTGCCCGAGCGGATCGCCGCGGACGGCGAGGTGCTCGTCCCACTCGACGAGGAACGCGCGCGCGAGCAGGTCCGCCGGCTCAAGGAGATGGGCGTCGACGCGGTCGCCGTGTGCTTTTTGTTCTCGTTCCTGAACGGCGAGCACGAGCGGCGCGTGGCCGAGATCGTCCGCGAGGAGTTCCCGGAGGCATTCCTCTCGGTCTCCTCCGACGTGCTTCCGCAGTACCGGGAGTACGAGCGCTTCTCGACCGTGGCGCTGAATGCCTTCGTCGGCCCGACGGTGGCGGGGTACGTGCGGCGCCTGGAGGACGAACTGCGTGCTCTCGGAGTGCGCACCGGGCTTCACCTGATGAGCTCGGCCAGCGGCGTGGTCACCGCGCAGGGGGCGGTGGAGCGGCCGGTGAACCTGCTCATGTCGGGGCCGGTCGCCGGCGTGGTCGGCGGCATCTGGGTCGGGCGTCAGGCCGGATTCGAGAACGTGATCACACTCGACGTCGGCGGCACCTCGGCCGATATCGGGCTCTCGCAGGGCGGCAAGCTCCGCATGAAGCACCTGCTCGACACGCGGGTCGGTCCGTACCAGGCGATGATCCCGATGGTCGACGTCGACACGATCGGGGCCGGTGGCGGCTCGATCGCCTATGTCGACGGCGGCGGCATCTTCCGCTCGGGTCCGCGGTCCGCGGGCGCCGCACCCGGGCCTGCCGCCTACGGCCGCGGCGGCGTCGAGCCGACGTCGACCGACGCGATGGTCAACCTGGGCTGGCTCCAGCCGGAGAACTTCCTCGGCGGCGCGATGGAGCTGCGGCCCGAGCTGGCGCGGCGGGCGTTCCAGCCTCTGGCCGACGCGCTCGGGATGAGCGTGGAGGAGGCGTCGATGGGGGCGATCCAGATCGCCAGCCATTCGATGGTCCAGTCGATCGAGGAGAACTCGGTGCGCAAGGGCTTCGACCCGCGCGACTTCGCGCTGGTCGCCGAGGGCGGAGCTGGACCGATGTTCGCGGCCAACATCGCGGCCGAGGTGGGCACGCCGGCGGTCATCGTGCCGCCGTATCCCGGTGTCACGGCGGCCCTCGGCCTGCTGGTCACCGACTCGGTCTACGAGTACGTGACCACGACCTACCAGCGGATGTCGCAGCTCAACGCGTCAGAGCTTCAGGCACGCTTCGAGGAGCTCGAGGAGCAGGCGCGCGATCAGCTCGAGCGCGACGGGATCCCGCACGAGAAGCGGGTCATCCAGCGGGTCGCCGACTGCCGCTACCTGGGCCAGGGCTACGAGCTGCGCGTCGAGGCCGGCCCGGGCGAGGTCGACGCCGAGTGGGCGGCCAAGCTCGCGGCTCAGTTCCACGACGCGCACGAGCGCGAGTACTCGCGCCGCTTCGAGGAGTCCGACATCGAGATCCCGAACATCCGGGTGCGGGGCATCGGCCTGATCGAGCCGCTCCAGATGCGCGAGGTGGACCGCGCCGGCGAGTCGCCGGCCGCCGCCCTGACCGGCGAGCGCGAGGCCTGGTTCCGCGTCGAGGGCGAGCTGCGCGAGCTGGCGACCAAGTTCTACGACCGCGCTCGGCTGGTGGCGGGCAACCGGGTCGACGGGCCGGCCGTGATCAACCAGTACGACACGACCACGGTGATCCCGCCGGGGTTGAGCGCCGAGATCGACCGGTTCGGGAACATCGTGATCCGGATCGAGCAGAGCGCACACAACGCGGCCGTCGGGGCCACCGACACGGCCACCGCCTGATTCTCACCCCGAGCCCAGAAAGCGAGGAATGACTCATGTCGATCGTGACCTATGAGGTGGGCCGCTCCCCCGGACCGCCCGAGCGCGCGCGGGTGGAGATCGATCCGATCACGATGCGGGTCCTCGGCGGCGCCTTCCACGCGATCGCCAAGGAGATGGCGGGCGTGCTGTTCCGCATGTCGTACAGCTCGATCATCCGCGAGTCCGAGGACCTCGGCGCCGGCCTGTTCGACGCCGTCGGCCGCGAGCTCTGCGAATCGGATTCCACGCCGATGCACATCGGCTCGCTGCCGTGGTACATCCGCGGCTTCCTCGATCGCCTTAAGGGCGACATCGAGGACGGGGACGTGATCGTGCACAACCACCCGTACCTGGGCGCGTCCCACAGCCCCGACGTCGCAGTCGCGGTCCCGATCATCCACGACGGCGAGATGCTCGGCTTCGCGGCGGTCACCGCACATGTGCTCGACGTCGGCGGATCGTTCCCCGGGATCAACGCGGACGCGTTCGACGTCTACGCGGAGGCCAAGCTGTACAACGCGCTGCGCTGGTACCGGCGGGGCGAGATCAACATCGACATCGACCGCATGATCTTCGACAACGTGCGCACCGAGACCATGAACCGCGGCGACATGAACGCGATGATGGCCGCGTGTCAGCTCGGTCGCGACCGCTTCGTGCGGCTGCTCGAGCGCTACGGGGTGGAGACCGTGATGAGCGCGGCGTACGGCTGGATGGACTACTCGGAGGGGATGCTGCGCGAGCAGATCGCGAAGATCCCCGACGGCGAGTACGTCGCCCCGACCGCCTGGCTCGACGACGACGCGCGCAACCGGGGGCGGCGGCTGCGGGTCGAGACGAAGGTCGTGGTCGAGGGCGACGGCATCACGATCGACCTGACCGGATCCGAGGCCGAGGTCCCGACCGGCTACAACGTCCCGTTCGAGGGATCGCTGCTGGTCGGCGCGTACTACGCGGTGCGCACGCTGCTGCTCGACGAGGTGACCTTCCCCGAGCACGTGCCGCAGAACGACGGGGTGTTCCGGCCCGTGCAGGTGATCGCTCCCAAGGGGACGATCTTCAACCCGAACTTCCCCCGCGCGTGCTTCTCGCGCTTCTGCCAGGTGCAGCGCGTGGTCGACAACACGATCCTGGCCCTGGCCGACCAGCTCCCGGAGCAGGTGACCGCGGGCAACTCGGCCGGGATCCACTTCTGCTCGTACTCGGGCTTCCAGCCGGAAAGCGGCGAGTACTGGCTGTACCTCGAGGTCAACGAGGGCGCGTACGGGGCTCGGTACGGCAAGGACGCGATGGACTCGGTCGACAACCTGATGGCCAACACCCGCAACAACCCGATCGAGGAGCTCGACCTGCGCTTCCCGATGCGCTGCGACCAGTACGAGCTGCGACCGGAACCCGCCGCCCCCGGTCGCTGGCGAGGCGGCGTGGGCATCATCCGGCGCAACCGGTTCCTGGTCGACGGCACCTACTCGTGCGAGGGCGACCGCCAGACCGATCCACCACGCGGCATCTTCGGCGGCTGGCATGGGCTGACGGCCTCCTGTCGCAAGAACCCGGACACGCCGCGCGAGGAGTACCTCGAGGCGAAGGTGACCGGCGTGCCGTTCAGCGCCGGCGAGTACATCGAGTTCCGCGAACCGAACGCCGGCGGCTACGGCGATCCGCTGGACCGCGAGCCCGCGCTCGTCCGTGAGGACGTGCTCGACGACTTCACCACGATCGAGCTCGCCCGCGACGCGTACGGCGTGATCTTCGTCGACGAGAAGACGCTCGACGTGGACGCCGAGGCGACCGAACACCGGCGGGCCGAGCTTCGGGCCGAGCGCGACGGGGAGGGCTCGCTGAACGACCTTTTCTCGCGCGAGGCGGGTCGGCTGATCCCGTCCCGCAGCCCGACGTCGGAGGCTGGGAACAAGGCGTTCGGTCTGGATTAGGGCTTGCTGGGCGAGCTGACGATCGCTCAGGCGCGGGAGCGAATCGCGGCCGGCGAGCTCTCGCCGGTCGCGCTCGTGCAGGCGGCGCTGGACCGGATCGCTGCGGTTGACGGCGAGCTGAACGTGTTCCGGAGCGTGTTCGGCGAGCGGGCGCTTGCCGAGGCTCAGCTCGTCGAGGAAGCGGCGCGGCGCGGCGACCCATTGGGACCGCTTGCGGGCATCCCGGTCGCGCTCAAGGACAACATCGAGGTGGCCGGCGTGCCGATGACCGCGGGCACGCGCTTCTACGACGGTGGCGTGCCCGAGCGCGACGCGCCGGTGTGGGAGCGAATGCGCGGCGCGGGTGCGGTGCTGGTCGGCAAGCTCCACATGTCGGAGTGGGCGATCGGCGGCACCGGGCAGAACGTGCACTACGGCCCGTGCCGTAACCCGTGGGATCCCGAGCGGATATGCGGCGGGTCCTCGAGCGGCGCCGGCGCGGCGCTCGCCGGAGGCATGGCCATGGCCGCGCTCGGAACCGACACCGGCGGGTCGGTGCGGATCCCCGCCGCGCTGTGCGGCGTCTCGGCGCTGCGGCCCTCCTCCGGACGCGTCAGCAACCGCGGCAGCGTCCCGGTGGCCTGGAGCTTCGACGCGATCGGCCCGATGGCGCGCCGGGCCGAGGACGTGGCGCAGGTGCTGAGCGTGATCGCGGGATACGACCGCGAGGATCCCGCCTCGGTGGACGTCGCGGGCGAGGACTACGTCGCGGCGCTCTCGCGCGGCGCTTCGGGGCTGCGCGTCGGCGTCCTCGCCGGCGACTGGTTCGCGGACGCGGACGCGGCCGTCGTCGCCGCGGTGCGTGACGCCGCCGCGACGCTCGCGCGCCTGGGCGCGGTGGTCGAGGAGGTGGAGCTGCCGGGTCGGGCCGAGGCGTTCGAGCTCACCGGTGAGCTGCTCCTGGCCGAGGCCGCCTGGGTGCACCGCGAGCGGCTGGCCCGGACCCCGGAGGTGTTCGGTTCCGATGTGCTGACGCGGCTGCGGCGGGGGGCGGCGGTCACCGGGGCGCAGTACGCCTGGGCTCGCCAGCGACAGCGCATCTGGCGCCGCCGCGTGCTCGAGACGCTCGAGGCTCGCGACCTGTTGCTGTCGCCGGCGTGTCCGATTCCGGCGCCAAGGATCGCTGACAGCGACCCACTCGAGATCACCGCGCGCCTCACGCCGACGATCTCGGTGTGGGTGCTCTCGGGGACGCCTGTGATGGCGCTTCCGGCGGGCTTCTGCGACGGGCTACCGGTCGGCATGCAGCTCGTCGGCAAGCCGTTTGCCGAGGCAACTGTGCTCGCCGCCGCCCATGCCTATCAGCAGGCCACCGACTGGCACCTGCAGCGGCCGCCTCAGCTGTCGGCGGCCACCTGAGCCGTTATCTCCCCGAATGTCCCCGCGGCCCGGAGCTCCGCGATCTGCTCCTCCGAGTAGCCGCAAAGATCGCGCAGCACCTCGTCGGTGTGCTCTCCCCGGAAGGGAGCGCGGACCAGCGGGCCCGGCTCGCCGCTCATGCGTAACGGGGAGGCCACCTGGCGGACGGTGCCGAGCGACGGATGCTCGAACTCGACGACGTCGCCCCGGGCCTGGGCCTGGGGATCCTCGAGCGCCTCGGGTACCTCATAGACCGGACCGTGCGGGACGCCGGCCTGCGAGAGAACGTCCAGCCAGTGCGCGGTGGGCTCCGTTCTGAAGTCGTCGCGGAGGATCGGGAGGAGCTCGTCCCGATTGCGGTTGCGGGCCGCGAAGTCGGCGAAGCGCGGATCCTCCGTCAGTTCGGCTCGGCCCAGCGCCTGACACAGGAGCTCCCAGAACTTCTGCTTGGCGCAGGCGACCGTGATCCAGCCGTCGGCCGTCTCGAAGGCCTGGAACGGGACGATCGAAGGGTGGGCGGACTCCGGCAGCCGCCGCGGCTCGTATCCGGCGCTCGCCGCCCAGGTCCCGACGTACATCAGCTCGTGCAGCGCGGTCTCGTACAGCGAGATGTCGCAGTCGCACCCGACGCCGTCCCGACGGGCCCGCCACAGGCCGCTGAGCAGCGCGATCGCCGAGACATACCCGCCGGACAAATCGACGATCGAGAGCCCGCTCTTGGTGGGAGGACCGTCGGGGTCACCGGTGAGACTCATCCAGCCGGCCATCGCCTGCATGATGTAGTCGTAGCCGGCTTCGGCGGAGCGCGGGCCGCTCATGCCGAAACCCGACAGCGAGCAGCAGACGATCCGCGGGTTGACCTCGCGGAGATCGTCGTAGGTGAGCCGGAGCTTGGCTGGCTGGTCACCGCGCAGGTTCGAGTAGACCGCGTCTGATTTGGCCACCAGGTCTTCGAACACCTCGCGGCCGGTTGGCGATCGCAAGTCCAACGAGACGCTCTTCTTGTTCCGGTTGAACGTCTCGAAGAACAGCGAGTCCTCGCCTTCCTGGTAGGGCGGGACGTAGCGCCCCACGTCTCCCCCGGACTGCGGGTCCTCGATCTTGATCACCTCGGCGCCCAGGTCGGCGAGTTGGAGCGTGCCCCAGGGTCCGGCGCCGTACTGCTCGACCGCGATGACGCGGACGTCGGCGAGCGGCAGGGTCACGTTCCAACACGAAGGTCGGACATTCGCGCTTTCTATCCCCGTTGCGTCGACCTGTCAACCATTTCACCTGGGCCTGAGATGTCTGACATATACTGCGCCCGCGTTTTGTGAGGCGGACAGGAGAGAGGCGATGGCTGGCGATTTCATCGAGGTGAATGGTGCCCGGCTGTGGTACGAGATCACCGGCGAGGGCGAACCGGTGATCCAGATTCACGGCGCGGGTTTCGGCCATTTCAACTTCGGACCGGTGACGCCGCTGCTCAGCGGCGAGTTTCGGTGCATCGACTACGACATGCGCGGCTACGGGCAGTCCGAGAAGCCCGAGCAGGACTACGACCTCGAGGTGTGGGCCGACGACGCGGTCGGACTGCTCGACGCACTCGACGTGGGCAAGGCGCACGTGCACGGCACCTCGATGGGCGGCATGGTCGCCACCGTGATGGCCGGGAAGTACCCGGATCGCATCCAGTCGGTCGTGATCAACTGCGCCGCCGCCAGGCTCGGGTTCTCCGGCCGGCTCGTGTTCAAGAACTGGATCGACCTGATCAAGCTCGAGGGCGTGGGCAGCCGGGTCCTGGCCGAGTTGATCTCGTGGCAGTGCCTGTCGAAGGCCTACATGGAGACGCCCGAAGGCCAGGCCGGCGTCGACGTCATCCAGCAGATCCTGCGCGACTCCAACGAGCCGCGGGTGATGATCGCCGCCTGCGAGGCGATGAACGCCATGGACAACCGCGAGTGGGTCAAGAAGATCACCGCGCCGGCGCTCGTCGTGGGCGGCGACGAGGACCTCATGACGCCGTGGGATCAGGGACCGAACGGCGCCGGCCAGCAGTGGATCGCCGACAACCTGCCGAACGGCGAGACCTGCGTGATCAAGGGCTCCAACCACTCGACGATCTTCGACAACTCCGCGGAGCACGCGCGCGTGGTGGGCGACTTCTTCCGGCGCCACGGTGGCGCGGGGTAGGCACGGTGGCCGCGGGGTAGGCACGGTGGCCGCGCGGTAGGCACACCGGCCGCGGGGTAGGCACGCCGGCCGCGGGGTAGGCACGCCGACCGCGGGGTAGGCACCCCGGCCGCGGGGTAGGCACACCAGCCGCGGACGCGTGCACAACCTGCCACTCGCGCGCCGCCGGCACGACCGTGGCATGTGGTGCACGCATGTGATGCAGAACATGCCACGGTCGGCTTCCGGCGCCTCGACTGGCAGGTTATGCACGGCCCGGTTGGCGAGTTCGCGGTGGCGAGCGCCGGGTCACGCGGAGTGTGTGCGCCGCTGCGCCCACTCCACGAGCCCGCCGGCATCCTGAAGCTCGCGCACCAACCCTGGAACCGGTTCGGCCTGGAACGTCTGGCCGTCGATGGTGATCTCGCCGGTGTCGGTGTCGATCCGGATCGGCGATCCCGGCCCGACCGCGTCCACCGCCTCCACCGCGTCCGGGCACGCAACCGCGAGGAGCCCGAGGTTGACGCAGTTGCGGCGGAAGATGCGCGCGAAGCTCTTGCCCAGCACGCAGCGGACGCCCCACGCCTTCATGGCCAGCGGCACGTGCTCGCGCGAGGAGCCGATGCCGAAGTTCCAGCCGGTGACGATGATCGCGTCGCCGCTCAGTTCGTCGCGGAGCGCCGGGTCGTACCCCTCGAACAGGTGCGCCTTCATCGCGTCCGGGTCGTCGATGTTGAGGAACTCGCCGGGGTACATCACGTCGGTGTCGACGTTGTCGCCGGCGATCACCACCGCGCGTCCTTCGATGATCACGCGCTCAGCTCCGCGGGATCGATGATCTCGCCGGCCACGGCGGCGGCCGCGGCCACGTACGCGTTGGCCAGGTGCACTTCGGCGTCCCGCGAGCCCATCCGGCCGCGGAAGTTGCGGTTGGTGGTGGCGATTGCCCGCTCGCCGGCTCCGAGTACGCCCATCCCGCCGCCGAAGCACGCGCCGCACGTCGGCGTGGACACCATCGCGCCCGCCTCGACGAACAGATCGAGCAGGCCCTCGGCGAGGGCCTCACGGTAGATCCGCTGAGTGGCCGGCACGACGATCATCCGGCAGTCGCGGTGGACCCGGTGCCCCCGCAGGATCGAAGCCGTCTGGCGCAGGTCGGTCATCGTGCCGTTGGCGCAGTTACCGACGTAGACCTGGTCGATCTTCACCCCGGCCACGTCGCTCACTGAGGCCACGTTCCCCGGCAGGTGCGGGAGCGCGATCAAAGGCGGCAGTTCGTCCAGATCCACCCGGACCTCGCGGGCGAATTCGGCGTCGGGGTCCGACCGTTCCGCAGCCCACGAACCCGCGCCACGCCCGTCGAGGTACGCCGCGGTCGTCTCGTCGGCGGGGAACAGGCCGGTCTCCGCGCCGGACTCGACGGCCATGTTGGCCACGGCCAGGCGCTCGTCGATCGACAGCGCCTCCGCCCCCGCCCCCACGAACTCGAGCACGGCGTTCGTGCCGCCGCCGACGCCGATCTCGTCGATCACGGCCAGGATCAGATCCTTGCCGGTGACGAACTGTCGCTTCTCGCCGGTGAACTCGACACGGATCGTGGTCGGGACGGCCTGCCAGAACTCGCCAAAGGCCAGACACGCGGCGATGTCGGTGGAGCCCAGGCCGGTGCCGAACGCGCCCACGGCGCCGTACGTGCACGTGTGGGAATCGCCGCCCGCGATGATCATCCCGGGGCGGATCCATCCCTCCTCGCAGAGCAGCGTGTGCTCGATACCTCCTCGCCCCTGCCCGTAGAAGGTGACGCGGTGGGCATCCGACCATTCCTTGAGTCGCTTCTGGAGCGCGGCCGAGCGCGCGTCCTTGGCCGGCATGAAGTGGTCGGCGACCATCACGACCTTGGCCGGGTCGAACACCTCGGTCGCGCCCATCTTCTCGAGGGCCCGGAACGCGACCGGCCCGGACACGTCGTTCGCCATCACGAGGTCACACCGGGCCATCACGACCTCGCCGGGGCGGACGTCGTCCGCGTCGCAGTGCGAGAGCAGGATCTTCTCGGCCAGCGTGTGAGGCATCCGAAGGGTGCTCGCACACTAACGTATGCAACGCTGGCTCCCAGGTAGACTCGCCGGCATGCGAGTTGCCGTCGCACAGATCGATCCGAAGCTGGCCGAGGTCGACCGAAATCTCGAGACGTGCGTCAAACGGCTCGAGGAGGCGGCGAACGACGGCGCGCAGTTGCTCGTCCTGCCGGAGTGCGCGATCCCGGGCTACATGTTCGACAGCGCCGAGGAGGCGCTGCCCTTCGCCGAGGAGATTCCCGGCCCGTCGACCGAGGTGCTCGAGCGGGAGTGCCGCCGCCTCGGCACGCATGTGGTGTGCGGCATGCTCGAGCGTGACGGTGACGCGCTCCACAACAGCGCGGTCCTGGTCGGGCCGGACGGCCTGATCGGCACCTACCGCAAGACCCACCTGCCGTTCCTCGGCGTCGACCGGTTCGTGGTCCCGGGCGACGAGTTCTCGGTCTACGAGACGCCGCTCGGACGGATCGGGCTCGAGATCTGCTACGACCTGCGCTTCCCGGAGGTCACGCGCACGCTCGCATTGAGGGGCGCGGACATCATCGCCCACCCGACCAACTTCCCCCTGGCCGCCAGGCCGCAGACCGAGTTCATCACGCGGGCGCGAGCGGCCGAGAACCGCGTGTACCTGCTGACGTCGAACCGCGTCGGCAAGGAGCGCTCCGGCGAGTTCTGCGGCTGGAGTCAGATCGTCGACCCGCACGGAACGCGACTGGCCGAGGCGGGCGCCGACGAGGAGACGCTGCTGGTCGCCGACGTCGACGTCGAACGCGCCCGCGACAAGGATTTCGTGATCCCCGGCGAGTACGAGCTCTACCTGTTCGGGCACCGCCGCCCGAACCTGTACGGCGCGCTGGTAGAAGAGACCGAATGGGCGAGCTCCCAAACGAACTACGCGGTCTGATCGAGTCGGGCCCGCTGGCCCACGTCACCACCATCAACGCCGACGGCAGCCCGCAGGTGACCGTCATCTGGATCGGGCTCGACGGCGACGCACTCGTCAGCGGGCACCTGCACCACCACAAGAAGCTGAAGAACATCGAGCGTGACCCGCGGGTCGTCCTGTCGTTCACGGCTCCACGCGACCACGGCGTCGTCATGAATCCCTATGCCGTGCTGCGTGCACGGGCCACGGTCGAGCCGAGTGACGCCGCGTGGGACCTGCTCAACCGGCTCACCAAGGTCTATATGTCACCCGACAGCGAGTTCCCCGCGCCGAAGGCACCGGGCTACATCGTCCGCTACGAGATCGAGCGGATCAGCGGCGTCGGACCCTGGGCTCCAAGCCGGCGCTGATCCGGCGCGGCGGACGTCAGCCGGCGCCGACCGCCTCCGCCTCGGCGAACGTCGCCGAGCGGATTAGTTCGAGCGCCTCGTCGGTCGAGACGACGTCGCCGTACTTCGCGTCGATGTCGAACAGGTTGGCCTCATGCGGCGCGGCCGCCCGGTCGGCCACGGCGTCGCGGGGGACGACCACGCGATAGCCGTGCTGCATCCCGTCGACGGCGGTGGCGCGGACGCACCCGGAAGTTGAGGCGCCGGTGATGATGATCGTGTCGCAGTGGGCGGCGGCGAGCATCGGGGCCAGCGGCGTGCCGAAGAACGCCGAGGCGAAGAGCTTGATCAGGACCGGCTCGGAGGGCAGCGGCGTGATCCGCGGGTCGATCTCCGGCCACGGCGTATCCGGCGCGAGCGTCAACAGCGTGGGAACCTTGTCGATGAACGCCTTGGCGACGCGCTTGCCCGCCTCGTCGTACTGGATCGTGGTGAAGGCCACCGGGCAGGAGTGCTCACGCGCGGCTTCGAGCAGGCGCGCCGTCGCCTCGACTGCGGTATCCGTGTCGCAGTGAAGCGGCGAGGCCGGATCGGTGAACCCGCGGTTGAGATCCACGATCACCAGGGCCGGCCGCGTCCCGGCGCCCTGGCGCCCGCCGAGACCGCGCTCGGAGTACAGCTGTCGCGTCGATTCATCCATTGTCGCTCTCCTGTCTCATCTCACTCCGGCCGCCTCGGGCAGCTCGCCGAAGTCGAATTGCGGCGGCGCGCCGCGCTCGGTTCGCTGGGCTGCCCGCGTCTGGGCGGTGGCCTGTTCGTCGACCATATCGTCGCGGATCACCACGCCATAGTCACGCTCCGCGGCCTCGTCCGAGACCAACCCCCGTCGCACGTCGCGAAGCACCTCGGCCGGCGGCCGCTCGAGCGGATCTCCCCACCCGCCCGCGCCCGCGGTGCGGAAAACCAGCTTCTCCCCCGCCCTCACCGCAAACGCGTCGACCTTGGACGGAAGGTCGACCACAGTCCCGTCGACGCGCACCAGTTGCTTTGAACTCCGGCCGCCGGCGCGACCTCCCCCGATCCCCCACGGGCTGATCAGGGCGCGATCGTCGTGGACGGTGAACTCGCCGGGCGCCGTGAATCGGTACACCTTCTCGATCCCGGTCCCGCCGCGGTGGCGCCCGGCCCCGCCGGAGTCGCGCACGGGCACGTAACGCT
Source organism: uncultured Solirubrobacterales bacterium (assembly GCA_963832315.1). Taxonomy (GTDB): domain Bacteria; phylum Actinomycetota; class Thermoleophilia; order Solirubrobacterales; family Solirubrobacteraceae; genus Palsa-465. The sequence continues at coordinate 317,055 of CAWHTT010000001.1, forward strand.
CGATCACGATCGGGTGATACGCCTCGGCGTACTCGGCCGGCGTGGTGCGAAACAGCGGCCACCACGAGTGACCGTCCAAGCCGTCGCCGATCGGCCGGCCGGGGATCCCGCCGAACAGAAGCTCGACGAACTGGAAGTACTGACCCGCCTCGTCCATCCCCGAGAACACGAACACCGGGCTCGTCCCGTAGCCGGCTGCCATCGAGAGCTCCGGAGCCTTCTGCCCGAGCGCGCCGCTCTGGCAGTCGAAGAACCTGGTGTGGACGTTGAGCCGGTTGGACAGCGGCGCGGGGAACCGCGGATTCAGCAGCGAGCCCTCGGGCAGCGTGATCTCGAACACGTCGTACAGACCGTCGTTGAACAGGATCTGGGGATCGAAGGCCATGATCATGTAGATCCCGAAGAACAGCTTGCACAGGCCCTCGTGGATGTGGAAGTTGATCGACCCGGGCGCCTGGTCGGCGGTTCCCGTCCAGTCGGCGTGACACACGTCTCCCTCGCGCCACAGGGTGAGCACCATCTTGAACGGCCCGTTGCCGAGGCCGTCGTCGTCGACCCAGTCGGTGAAGGTGACCGGCTCCTCCGGGATGTACAGGCGAATCAGCTTCGCCATGGCTTCGCGGGTGCGCTCGAGCAGGGCGTCGCAGGCCGCCGCGAACGTGTCGCGTCCGAACCGCTCGCAGATCTCGACCACCCGGCGCTCGGCCGCGCGGCAGCCTCCGATCAGCGCCATCAGGTCGCTGCGGTTGGTGTCCGGGGTGCGGGTGTTGTTGAGGATCACCGCCAGCGCGGTCTCGTTGAGCACCCCGCGCTCGACGATCTTGATCGGCGGGATCCGCAGCCCCTCCTCCCAGATCGACAGGGCCTCGTTCACCTGACTCCCGGGCACCTTGCCGCCCACGTCCATCATGTGGCCGAACATCGAGGAGAAGCCGACATGCCGCCCGGCGTGGAAGATCGGCACGATGACCAGCCAGTCGTTGCAGTGGGAGATCGACCCCTTGCACAGGTACGGGTCGTTCAGCAGGATCACGTCGCCTTCCGCGATGTCGCCGCCGAAGCGATCGATCACCTCGGGGATGTAGGAGCCGAACTGACCGACCACCATCTGGCCGCGTTGGTTGCAGATCATCGGGAACTCGTCGTGCTGCACCCGGATGGTCGGCGACATGGCGGCACGGCGCACCACCTCGTCCATCTCGAACCGCGCGTTGAGCAGCGCGTTCTCGATCAGGTCGAGCGTGATCGGGTCGATCCGGGTGCCCGTCATCTCCCATCCTCCCAAGGCTCGATCAGCAGGTTCAGATACGGGTCTACGTGCGCAACATGGCCGGGGAGCACCACCGTGGTCGCGTCGTACTGCTCGACGATCGCGTAGCCGGGGATCCGCATCCCCGCCCTCAGCTCGGAGCGCTCGAACGTGGGCACCTGATGCTCCTCGCCCCCCGCCCACACCCGCTGGGTGCCGCGGCGAGCGTCCGATGGATCCGCGGGACCAACCTCATGCGCCGGGATATCCGGGACCGGCACGCGACCCCGGGCGATCGCGCGCAGGTTGACGATCTCAGCCCCTCCCTCGAGGCCGAAGCCGTACAGGCGGTGGTGGACCTGGTTGAAGCGCTCGACCAGCGCCTCGATCGACAGGCCGGCTAGCTCGTCCGGACCCAGCTCGATCGGCAGCTCGAACCCCTGGCGGCGATAGCGCATCTCGACCACGTAGTCGACGAACCGGTCCTCCGGCGCGACGCGCTCCCCGGACAGCCACTCGTCGGCCTGCGCGGCCAGCGCGGACAGCTGCGCAGAGATCTCTGCCGGCACGACCGCGGCCGTGTCACGGATGAAGGTCTGGCTGAACTCGTTGCGGATCTCGGAGGCCACGAAACCAAGCGCGGAAAGCACGCCTGACTCCGGCGGCACGAGCACCGGGAAGCAGCCGAGCAGCGCGGCCAGCGCGTTCGCGTGCAGGCCGCCGGCGCCTCCGAAGGACACGAGCGCGAAGTCGCTCGGGGTGAGGCCCTTCTGCACCGTCACCACGCGCAGCGCGCCGAGCATGTTCTCGGTGACGATGTCGACCACGCCCGAGGCAGCGGCCGGGGCATCGAGAGCGAGCGAATCCCCCAGCGCGCGGACCGCCGCCCAGGCAGCCTCGGTATCGAGCTCCATCGCGCCACCGAGGAGCCGAGGCGGAAGGTGACCAAGCACGACGTTGGCGTCGGTGACGGTTGGCTCGATCCCGCCCCGCCCGTAGCAAGCGGGGCCGGGGTCCGCGCCGGCGCTGCGCGGCCCGACCCGGAGCGCGCCGGTCACATCGGCGACGTAGGCGATCGACCCACCGCCCGCCCCGATGCTCTCCACCTCCACCGACGGTGCCCGGACCGGGAACTCGCCCACCGCGGTCTCGCGGGTGATCGACGGCGCGCCGCCGATGCACGTGGCCACGTCGGTCGAGGTTCCGCCCATGTCGAAGGTGAGAATCCGGTCGAGTCCCGCCCGGGTGGCCACGTACGCGGCTCCCTGCACGCCACCGGCCGGCCCGGAGAGCACGGTGTGGACCGGCGTGGCGCGGGCGGAGTCGAGGCTCATCAACCCGCCGTCGGAGCGCACCACCCTGAGCTCGGCGCCCGTCCCTTCACTGCGCAGACGGTCGCGCAGGTTCGACAGGTACCGGTCGAGAACCGGCGAGACATACGCATTCACGACCGTGGTCACGGTCCGCTCGTACTCGCGGAACTCCGGCAGCACTTCAGAGGAGATCGACACCGGCAGCGCGGGCGCCTCCTCGCGCACCAGCCGCGCCACCGTGCGCTCGTGCGCGGGGTTCGCGAACGAGTTGACCAGCGAGACGGTCATCGCCTCCACCCCGCGGTCGCGCAACTCGGCGATCGCAGTGCGGGCGCCGTCCTCATCCAGCGCGCCCAGCACGCTCCCGTCGGCGCCGATCCGCTCGACGAGCGCGCGGGTGTCCTCGACCGCGGCGATCGGCTCGGGCTTCTCGTAGATCATCCAGCCGAACAGCGGCCCCGGAGTCCATGCCTCGGCGAGGTGCAGGATCCACCGGAAGCCCTCGGAGGTGATCAGACCGACCCGAGCGCCGCGCTTCTCGAGCACGGCGTTCGTCGCCACGGTCGTGCCGTGCAGGATGGTGGCGAGATCACCGGCTGCCACACCGGCGATGGCGGTGATCGCGCGGATCCCGTCGAGCACACCGAGCGACTGATCCTGCGGGGTGCTCGGCACCTTGGCCAGCCACAGCTGGTCGGACTCGGTGTCGTGCAGCAGCAGGTCGGTGAAGGTTCCGCCGACGTCGACGCCGAGTCGCAACACGGCGGCAGTCTATGGGCTCGAGTCCAGCGATGTCCACATGTCGGACATTCGCTCGAACGGGCGGGTCACGGCCGTGGCGTCAGTCACCGACGCCGTCGCGCCGCCCGGCCGGCGAGGCCTCCCCGTGATGCGTCCACAGACGTACGTACGTCTTGCGCAGCATCGCGAGGTGCCTGCGCATGTGGCGCGCCGCGGCGTCGCCGTCGCCGGCCTCGACCGCCGCGAGGATCGCGCGGTGGTCATCGTTCACCTTCTTCAGCGTCTGGGGCTCGATCTCCCGCCGGCGCATGTTCGTCTGGAGGATCCCGAACACCGGCTGTGCGGCGATCGACAGCAGGGTGTTTCCCGAGGCATCCAGCAGAGCCGTGTGGAAGCTGGTGTTGCTCGTGTGCTGGCGCTCGGTGCCGAGCTCGCTCGGATCCTCGATGATGCACGCCCGCAGCCGCTCGAGGTCCTCGACGGTCCGCCGCTCCGCCGCCTTGCGCGCCGCGAACGTCTCCAGGAGCTCGCGCGTCTCGAGCATCTCCTCGGCGGTGACCTCGCGCGACTCGTTGAGCAGTCGGATGTTCGCCTGCAGCACCTCCGAGACGTGGCCGGCGGTGGGTAGCGTCACAAAGCTGCCGCCGCCGGCGCCCTTCGCGGTGCGGATCAGGTTGTGGGCGGCCAGCAGCCTGAGCGCCTCGCGCACGGTGCCGCGGCTCACGCCGAATTCGCGCGCGAGTTCGGCCTCGCCCGGAAGCCGCTGGTCGCGCGCAAGCTCGCCGCGCATGATCAATTCCCGGAGCTGGTCGTAGACCTGCTCGTACGCCTTGCGGACGCGTTGGACGGGTGCCCCGATCACGATCGCGCGGTGGAGAGCGTCGCGGGCGCTTCAGCCGCGAGCACCTCCTTGAAGAACGCGGTGACCACGCGCACCGCCTCGTCGGGCGCCTCGAGCAGGTCGGCATGGCCGATGTGCGGGAACTCGTGCAGGCGGGCGAACTCGGGCACGCGCTCGACGATCTGGCGGGCGCTGTAGCCGGACGGCGCCAGATCGGGCGGCGTCATGATGTCGCGCGAGCCGTTGGTGAACAGGATCGGGCGCGTGATCTGATCGACCAGCGGCTCGAGGTCCATCCGCTCCATCGCCAGGCAGGCCTGGCGCACCGTGTACGGAGAGTTCATGGCAACGATCCGCTTGACGTTGTCGAAGACGTCAGGGTTTTCCTCGAGGAAGCCCGCTCCGACCGCCTGGATTGTGAGCAGGTCGCAGAAGTCGTCGAGCGGGAGCGCCTCGCACTGCTGACGCCAGTTGCGGAACATGACCCGCCGGTAGGTGTCGCAGCGGGCCATCGCGCAGTCGGCACACGAGGCGATCGTCTTCTCGGCAAACAGCGCGGTGAACGCGAGCGCGATCATCCCGCCCATCGAGGTCCCGTGGGTCAGCGCGCGCTCGATCCCCAGCGCGTCGAGCAGACCGGCGCCCTCCCGGGCCCAGTTCTCGATGCTGTACTCGGTCAGCGGCTGAGTCGAGCGTCCGTAGCCGGACGCGTCGAAGCTGAGCAGCCGGAAGTTCTCGCGAAAGCCGTCGTTCACGGCGTCGAAGTTCTGGCGCCCGAACAGCGAGCCTCCGAACTGGAGGATCAGCGGCGCGTCCTCCGGGCCCGTGAACTCGTAGTACAGGCGCACATCGTCCACGTCGGCGAACGGCATTGCTTCTCCTCTCGCTGGGATTGCAGCCGCGACTCTAACGCGCCGTCCCTCTAATGTTTGACATTCGCGCATGACCGACCACGACCCCGTTCTTCTGCTGCGCGCGACCGCCCTCGACGCCATCGTCGCGGCGCTGCGCGAACAGGTCGACGTCGACCGCTGCACGCTGCGCCTCGAGGTCGCCGGCGAGTACTTCCCGGTCGTGCACGAGTCACTGACACCGGGCACCGGCAGCCTGATCGGCGACCGCAAGGTGTCGCTTCAAGGCCAGCCGGTCGTCGAGGCGATCCTGGCGGGCGCCGAGCAGGTCGTCCAGCCGAACTGCGCCGTGGCGTCCGAAGATCCCGCGTTCCAGGCGATGCTCGGCCACTACGGCGGGCTGGGCGCGCAGATCGTCACGCCGGTCAGGGACGGGGCAGAGCTGGTGGGGATCATCTCGCTGCACCACCTGGGAAGCCCGCGCGAGTGGTCGGAGCGCGAGCTGGCGATCCCGCGTGCCGGAGCCGAACTGGTGCGCCGCCTCCTCACCGGTGACAGACCGACATGACCCTCCACGTCAGCGTCGCGCGAGACCGCTCGATCGTCGAGCGCCCCGAGAACAGCCACAACCGGATCTGGCCCGATCTCGAACCGATCGCGACGATCGATCCCGGCGAGAACATCGAGCTCGAGCTTCGCGACGGCATGGACGGGCAGCTGTCGCCGAGTAGTGACTCCGCCGCGCTGAAGACCATCGATCTCGACGCCAACCATCCGCTCACCGGCCCGATCGAGGTCCGCGGTGCGCGGCCCGGCGACCTGCTCGTCGTCACTCCCCGCCGGATCGAGCCCGATCGGTTCGGCACCACCGCGGTGATCCCCGGCTTCGGCGTGCTCGGCGATCTGTTCACCGAGCCGTACCTGGTCCGCTGGCGGATCGAGGACGGCGTCGCGCGGTCCGACGAACTGCCGGGCATCGCGATCCGCGGCCGGCCGTTCCTCGGGTGCGTGGCGGTGGCCCCCTCACGGGAGCTGTTCGCCGAGGCGGCGCGTCGTGAAGAGGCGCTGGCCGGCCGCGGCGGCCCGGTTCTGCCGCCGGAGCCGCGGTCCGCCGTGCCCTCAACGGAGCCGTATGCCTCGCAGGCGCTGCGCACGATCCCCCCGCGCGAGAACGGCGGAAACCTCGACGTCGCCCAGGTCCGCGAGGGGAGCCGGCTGCTGCTCCCCGTCCACGTCCCGGGCGCGCTGCTGTCGGTCGGCGACGTCCACTTCGCCCAGGGCGAGGGCGAGGTGTGCGGAACCGCGATCGAGATCGCCGCCAGCGTGACGCTGGAGGTGTCGGTGCGGCCGGCCGAGACGCTCCGCTGGCGCCCGCGCTTCCCGGCCATCGAGTACGCGCAGCCCGCGGTGCGCAGCGAGCGCGCCTGCTTTCAGACGATGGGCATCCCGCTCACCGACGAGGGCGAGAACGGGAGCATGGACGCGACGCTCGCGGCCCGGCGCGCGCTGCTCGAGCTGATCGGGTGGCTCGAGGCAGAGCGCGGGCTGACCCGCGAGCAGGGCTACGTCCTCGCCAGCGTCGCCGCCGACGTGCGGGTCGCCGAGGCGGTCAACGTTCCCAACGTGCTGGTCACCTGCCGCCTCCCGCTCGACGTATTCGAAGAAGGCGCGTAGCCGGGTCACCCGAGCTCGCGCTCGAGCGCCCGCCGGATCGCCTCGCCGGCGCCGCGCGTGTCGGCCGTTCCGCCGATGTCAGCGGTGCGCGTGTCCGCCGCAGCGGTGCTCGCGTCCACAGCCCGCTCGATGGCGGCCGCGGTTGCCGGCTGACCCAGAAAATCGATCATCAAAGCAACCGAAAGGATCTCCGCGATCGGATTGGCGATGCCGCGCCCCGCGATGTCCGGCGCCGAGCCGTGGATCGCCTGGAACAGGCTGGGATGCGCTCGCGAGGGGTCGAGGTTCGCGCTCGGCCCGGTCCCCAGGCTGCCCGCCGCCGCCGCGGTCAGGTCGCTGAGCACGTCCCCGAACAGGTTGCTGGCGACGATCACGTCAAGCGACGCGGGATGGCTGACCACGCGCGCGGCCAGCGCGTCGATCAGCACGCTGTCGTGCTCGATCTCGGGATACTCGGCCGCGACCTGCTCCATGACCTCGTCCCAGAACGGCATCGCGTGACGCAGGGCGTTGGACTTGGTGGCGCTGGTCACGCGCCGGCGCCCGCGCGACCGCGCGTACTCGAACGCGTAGCGGATCGTGCGCTCGGTTCCCGCGCGGGTGAAGATCGCCGTCTCGACCGCGACCTCCTGGCCGCCGCCGCGGTGGATGCGGCCGCCGGCTCCGGAGTACTCGCCCTCGGTGTTCTCCCGGACGACCACGACGTCGAATCGCTCCGACCCCAGCGTCCGCAGCGCGCTCGGGACGCCGGGCAGCGAGCGGGCAGGGCGGAGATTCACGTACTGGTCGAAGCGCTGGCGCAGCGCGAGGATCGTCCCCCACAGGATCACGGTGTCCGGCACGCGCGGATCGCCGAACGGCCCGGCCAGGATCGCGTCGCACTCGGCCAGCTGCTCCGGAAGCTCCGGCGCCATCGGCCGGCCGGTGGCCACGTGGTGAGCGCCACCGGCCTCGAACGTCTCGACGGCCACGGCAAAGCCACCGAGCCGCGCAGCGAGCTCGAGTGTCGCCTGCGCCTCGGCGATCACCTCGGGACCGATCCCGTCGCCGGGCAACACCGCGACGCGATAGCTCGTGCTGGCCATGCCGGGCATCCTACGGCGCGACCGTCGGCGCCACGATTCGCTCCAGCACCATCGCGACCAGGACGCCCCACAGCATCGGGTTGGCCACAAGCTGGACCGCCGGCGGCAGCGAGGTGCCGACGGCGATCCATATCGCGGTCGGGATCATCGCCGGCACCACCACCCGAGCCACCAGCGCGCGCGGCTCGTCCGCGATCCCCCGCGCCGCGTGGAGGAGGATCAGCGACAGCAGCACGGCCAGTAGCGCGGCCGAGACGCTCAGCGGCAGCGCGGCGGCCACCCCCACGAACGGCGTGACGAACCCGAGTGCGCCCACCAGGATGCCGCACAGGAGCAGCGGCGCGCGACCGCGGTTATCCAGCAATTGGGCGATCGGGATCGAGTCGATGCGCGAGACCGTGCCGACGACGTTGCCGAACGTGGCCCCGCCGACCTGCGCGGCACCATGCATCAGGAACGAGCGTCGTTGTGCCCCCGGGCCCGCGGGCAGGCCGTGCGCGATCGACACGACCTTGCCGGACGCCACCGTGTTGAAGGCAGCGAGCCCGCCCGCGAGCAGGAACGGAATGACGACACCGATGGTGGCGCGCGGAGTCCCCCACGGCAAGAGTGCCGGGGCGGCGACGCCGGCGCCGAGCTTGACCGGAGGCGAACCGGCGAGCGCGACGTAGACGCCCGTGCCCGCGACGAGCGCGGCGAGCAGGCTGTAGGGGATCAGGCGCGGCACCCTTCGCAGCGCGATCGCCACGGTGAAGACGACGATCGTGGCCGCCCAGGCCGGGGCCTTCCCGGGCAGCCCGCCGGTGGCGCCGATCGCCCGCTCGACCGTCGCCGGGATGAGCGCCGAGGTGACGGTCAGCACGAACACGTTCGCGACCAGGGGCGTGAACGCCTTGGCGATCACGCGGTCGGCGCCGACGGCTCCCAACAGCGCGACGAACACCCCGGCTGCGATCAGCCCGCCGGTGATCGCGGCGAGGCTGTGCTGCCCCTCCGCCGTGACCACGGTGATCGCGGCCAGATACGCCGCCGCGGGGCCCTCGTACATCGGTAGGCGGAAGCCGAATGCGACCTGCAACAAGGTCCCGATCCCGAGTCCGATGAGCGAAGCCCTGACGAGCGTCGACACCTGTGATGGCGCCACGCCCGCCAGCGAGCCCGCGACGAGCCAGAAGCCCATCGCCGCGGGCACGACCGCCACCATCCACAACAGCGCGGCGACCGTGTCGCGCCGCCAGATGGCTGGGGTGGGAGCAGTCACAATCGAGCAGTAGTCCCCGCACCGGCAAGCCTGGGCAGCGATGCTGGGACTACTGTACATTTGACCGTATGCCATTGCATACGGGTGATGAGCTGAGTGTCGCCGACCTCTATCGCCCGGCGAGCACGCCCGGCGAGGAGACCTACGCGGAGATCCGCCGCGCGATTCTCGAGGGAACTCTGCGTCCCGGCGAGCGCATCGTGGAACAGCAACTGGCCGAGACGCTCAACGTCAGCCGGACACCGGTGAGGGAGGCGCTGCTCAAGCTGGAGCGCGAGAACCTGGTCGCGCGCGTTGGCCGCGGGATGGCGGTGCGCCGCTATTCGAGCGATGAGGTGCGCGACATCTACAACCTGCGCGCCCATCTCGAGAGCTTCGGCGCTCGGCTCGCCGCGGAGCGGATCACCGAGGGCGAGCTGGACGCCCTGTCGCGCATCCAGAACGAGATGGACCAGGAGCCCCTCGAGATGACGGCGGACGTCATCCGGGCCCTGTCGCGCGAAAACCAGCGGTTCCACGCGGTGGTCGTCCGTTCCGCACGCAATGCCCCGCTCGATCGCTGTTTCGTACAGGTCTTCCAGCTGCCGCTGCTCTACAAGGCCTACGTGTACTTCGACGAAGCGCGCCGGCGGCGGTCCGACGCGGACCATCGCGAGTTGATCGAGATGCTCCGCGCGCGTGACGGCGCCGCCGCCGAGGAGCATTGGCGCAGGCACCTGCGGCGGGGCGGAGACGTACTTGCCCAGCACCTCGCCGCCGGCGAGGCGGGCGAGCTGTAGTCCTGGCATGAGCTGGGTCACCCCGCCCGTCCTGGTCGGGCTGGGCGTGTCGGCGACCGCGACGGCGGCCTGCACCTTCACGACCCTCGGGCTGGGCGCGGTGGCGCCGACGCTGCGCTCGAGCCTTCATCTGACCACGGCCGAGGTCGGGCTGATCCCCGGCCTGGTGTCGCTCGGGGCGCTCGCCGCGTCGGTCCCGGCCGGCAATGTCACGGACCGGATCGGCGCCGGCCGAGCGCTCACGCTGGCCCAACTCGGCGTGATGGCAGGAGTCATCATCGCGGTGCTGGCGCCGGGTCGGTGGGTCTTCCTTGCGGGCGCTCTGGTGGCGGGAGTGGGCTATGGCGCGGTGAACCCGGCCACGAACGTGCTCTCGACCGCGCTCGTCCCCCGCCGCCGTCGAGCCCTGTTCCTGAGCGTCAAGCAGACCGGGGTGACGCTGGGCGGACTGGCCGCCGGGCTGACGCTGCCGAGACTGGCGCAGGCAGTCGGCTGGCGGACGGCGCTCACGCTTGGCATCGCCGTCCTGCTGGCCGGCGTTCTGATCGGTCTCTGGGCTGCGCACCGGGAGGCCGCAGGATGGTTCGACTCGAGGCGTGGAGCCCCCGCCGAGCGGTCCGCCTCGACGAGCCTGTCGCTGCCCAGAATCGCGCCGACGGCGCTGTTCGGGTTCGTGATGTCCGGCGTGCAGTTCAGTCTGGCCGGCTACCTGACCGTGTACCTGGTCGACGCGGACGGGTTCTCGAAGACCACGGCCGGGACCGCGCTGAGCGTCGCGTTCGCGTCGGCCTGCGTCGGGCGAATCGCCTGGGGCTGGCTGTCGGATCGCTGGTTCGGCTCCCACGCGACCACGCTGGCGCTGGTGGCGGCAACAAGCGCAGCCGCGATCGCGGCGATGACGAGCGGCGTCAGCGGCCTGTCGCTGTGGTTGATCGTGGTTCTGATCGGGCTCACCTCGCTTGGGTGGAACGGCGTCTACATGGCGCTGATCACCGAGCCGGCCACCCGGGAGGGGCTCGGACGGACAACCGGCCGCAGCCTGACCGCGATCTACGCAGGAGCGGCGTGCGTCCCACCGCTGATCGGCGCGATCAAGGACGTCACCGACTCGTGGCCCGTGGCGTGGGGCGTGGCGATCGGGGCGGTGCTCCTCGCGGGGGCCGTCCTGGTCGGCACCTCGCGCAGGGTGGTGGCGGTGGCATGAGCGCGGACACGGCCAACCGCCGCGAGCAGTTGCTGCGCTCGCTGCTGTTCGTTCCGGGAAACGACGCGCGCAAGCTTCAGAAGGCCGGCTCGGCCGGGGCCGACCTGGTCGTGATCGACCTCGAGGACGCGGTCGCCGAGGCCGAGAAGACCGACGCCCGCGCGCGCGCCGCAGAGGCAGTGCAGCGGCTTTCAGCACACGCGCGTGTCGCGGTGCGCGTGAACGGGATCGAGACCGGGCGCCTTGAGGACGACATCGCGTCCGTCGCCGCGGCGCCCGGGCTCTCGGCGATCGTCGTGCCGAAGGTGGAGGCGGCGGACACGCTCTCAGCCGCGGCTGACCAGCTCGCGCGGACCGAGTGCAAAACCGAGCCGGGGGCCGAGATGATCGGGCTGATCGCGCTGGTCGAGACGCCGCTCGGAATCGTGCGCTGTGACGACACCCTCGGGTCCGCGCCGGCCCGCACGATCACCGCCATGTTCGGAGTCGCCGACTTCTCGGCGGCCCTCGGCGTAGAGCTGAGCGACGAGGGCACGGAGTTGCTCTACGCGCGCCAGCGACTGATCGTCGCTGCACGGGCGGCCGGGATGCCGGGTCCGATCGACGGCCCCTACCTCCGGCTCGATGACGCATCCGGGCTGCTCGCCGATACCCGCCGGTCGCGGGCGCTGGGCTTCCAGGGCCGCGTCGCCCTGCACCCGCGCCAGGTGGACCCGATCAATCGGGCCTATTCCGAGCTGAGCGACGAACGGCTGGCCGGCGCCGAGCGCATCGTCGCGGCGTTCGAGGAGGCCGAGGCCGACGGTGTGGCCTCGATCCGGGTCGACGGCAGGTTCGTGGACTATCCGGTCTACGAGCTGGCCCGCGCGCAGCTTCGCCGGCACGCCGCGTACCGGCGCGAAACGCCCACACCACCCACTTGATCCCCAGTATGCTGTCGTATACAGAGGGGGCGCGCCGGTAGCTGGACCTACCGCACGAGGAGGAGGCACATGGAACCCACAGTTGGCGAGCATCGCGGTCCAGATTCGGTGACCGCGGACAGTCCGGCCGTGCAGCTGCCGGACGGGCCGCTTGGAGGGCTCCGCGTGGTCGAGTTCGGACAGCTGTTGGCGGGACCGTACGTGGGCACGCTGCTCGGCGACTTCGGTGCCGAGGTGGTGAAGGTCGAGCCTCCGCCCCGGGGCGACGCGATGCGCGACTGGGGCCGGCTCCGGCACAACGGCCACTCGATGTGGTGGTCGATCCTCGCGCGCAACAAGCGGTCGGTGACGCTCAACCTCCGTCTCGAAGCCGGGCAGCGCATCGCCCGGCGGCTGGCCGAGCGTGCCGACATCGTGCTCGAGAACTTCCGTCCGGGAACCATGGAGCGCTGGGGCCTCGGCCCCGCCGACCTGCACGAGCTGAACCCGCGGCTGATCTACGCCCGCGTGACCGGCTACGGGCAGACGGGCAGCTACCGCGACCGTCCGGGCTTCGCCGCCGCGAGCGAGGCGATCTCCGGGTTGCGCTACATCAACGGCTATCCCGATCAGGCGCCGCCCCGCTACGGCATATCGATTGGCGACACGCTCGCCGCGCAGTCGGCGTTCACGGGGATCGTCCTTGCTCTATACGCGCGCGATGCCCGCGGCGCCGAGGGGCAGGTGGTCGATGCGTCGATCACAGACGCGTGCTTTGCGGTCACCGAGTCGGCGATCCTCGAGTACGAGAAGACGGGCGTCATCCGCGAGCCGACCGGCACGCGACTGCCTCGGATCGCTCCGTCCAACGTCTATCGATCAAAGGACGATCGCTGGGTCGTGATCGCCGCCAACCACGACACTCTGTGGCGACGACTCGCGGCGCTGATCGGGCGACCCGAGCTCGCCGAGGATCCCCGCTTCAACTCACACCACGCGCGCGGTGAGAACGAGGACCTGCTCGACGAGCTGATCGGCGCGTGGGCGGCGCAGTACACCGCAGCCGAGCTCGATCAGATCGTGAACGAAGCCGGCGTGGTCTGCGCTCCCGTCTACAACGCAGCCGACATCTACAACGACCCCTATTTTCGCGAACGCGGACTGTTGATCGAGTACGAGGACGAAGTGCATGGGACGGTGACGGCGCCGGGCGTCGTGCCGAAGCTCACCTCCACGCCAGGCCGCGTGCGCTTCAGCGCCTCCTGGGAGATCGGCCGCGACACCGATGCCGTGATGCAAGAACTCGGCTTGGACGACGACGAGATCGAGCAGTTGCGCGGCGACGGGGTGTTCTGAGCATTGCCCTTGGACGGGGACAGGCCGGTGGCGACCATCCCGCGACCGCCGGCGATGGCGGCGAGGGCGATGGTGGCCACGAGCCAGCCCACGGCCACCGCAGCCGGGCTGCGCATGCTCCAGGGCGGCGGCAACGCCGTCGACGCCGCGATCGCCGCGGCCGCCGTGCTGTGCGTGACCGAGCCACTCGCGACCGGTCCGGGCGGCGACCTGTTCGCGCTCGTGTTCGCCGGCGGACGCGCGGAGGCCGTCGACGCCGCCGGCCCGGCGCCACGACGCATCGAGGGTTCGCTCGTCCCCGAGCGCTACGGGCCCCGATCGGTCGACGTCCCTGGGGCGGTGGCCGGGTGGGCGCTGCTGGCCGAGCGACACGGCCACCTCGGACTCGACGCCTGCCTTCAACCCGCGATCGAGATCGCCGACGCCGGGTTCGCGGTCGGCCCCCGTTGCGCCGGTTCGTGGGCGACCGCCCCCAACGTGCCCGACGGGTACCCGACGGCGCCCCCGCCCGGCGGGCTGGTCAGACTGCCCGAGCTCGGCGAGACGCTGGCCACGATCGCGCGCGAAGGAGCGGCCGGGTTCTACGGCGGGCGCATCGGGGAGGCGATCTGCGCCGCGAGCTGGCTCGAGCCCGATGACCTGAACGCGTACGAGGCGCGCGTGACCGAGCCGCTCAGCGTCAGCTACGAGGGGCGCACCGTGCTCGAGCTCGGTCCTCCGACCCAGGGCGTGGCCGCGCTCGAGGGGCTCGCCCTGCTGGACCTGACCGAGCAGACGCTGGGGGATCGGATCAACTGCTGCCGCCTGGCGCTGGAGGACGCGTTTCGCGAGGTCCGGGACGGCGCGGACGTCCGCAAGCTGATCGAGCCCGAGACGGTGGCGCGTCGCGTAAGGGAGCAGTCGCAGCTTGTGCACGAGCCAGCCGGCGGCACCGTGTACCTGTGCGCGGTCGACGAGGACGGCATGGCCGTCTCGCTCGTGCAGAGCCTGTTCGAGCGCTTCGGCTCGGGGATCGCCGCGCCCGGCACCGGGGTCGTGCTGAACAACCGCTGCTTCGGCAGCGCGGTGAGCGGCGAGGTCGTGCCGGGGAAGCGCCCGTACCACACGATCATCCCGGGCATGCTGCTCTCCGACGGCGAGTTGACCGGCCCGTTCGGCGTGATGGGCGGCTTCATCCAGGCTCAGGCCCACGTGCAACTCGTGCACGGCCTTCTGCACGAAGGCCTGGATCCGCAGACCGCACTCGACCGCCCGCGGTTTCGCGTCGGGGGCGAGCGCGTGCGACTGGAGCGAGGCCTGTGGGATCGCGCCGATGAGGTATCGCGGCTGGGACTCGAGCCGGTGCTGGAGCCCGACATCTACCTGTTCGGGGGCGGCCAGGCCATCCTGCGTACCCCCGAGGGCACGCTGATCGGCGGCTCTGACTCACGCAAGGATGGATATGCCGGCGGCTGGTGAGGTCCGGTTCTACTACGACATCGTGTGCCCGTACTCCTACCTGGAGTCGCACTGGATCGAGCAAGCGGAGGATGACGGGCGTGCCAGCGTGCAGTGGCTGCCCTTCGAGTTGCGCCCGGCGCCTCGACCCCTGCTCGACCCCCGCGGCGATCACCTGCGCGTGGACTGGACCCAGAACGTCTACCGTCGCGCGTTGGCCATCGGGATCGAGATCCATCTCCCGCGCTACCAGCCACGCTCCACGCTCGTCCTGGCCGCGTGCCTGTGGGCGCAGGAGACCGGCCGCCTGCGCCCGTTCAGGCGCGCGCTGTACGAGGCCTTCTTCTGTGAGGGAAGGGACATCGGCCGCGAAGCCGAGATCGCGCGGGCCGCTGAGCGCGCCGAACTGGACGCCGACGACGCCATCGCGGCCGCCTACTCGCCGGCCCGGATCGGCCGCCTGTCCGAGATCCGCGCCGCCGCCGAGAGCAGCGGCGTCCGGGGCGTCCCGTCGGTGCTCACCGACGACGGGCGGACGCACTGGGGCATGGGCGGACTCGAGCGACTGCTCGACGGACGTCCGCTGATCCCGCGGTAGGCCCGGTCGAGAAACGTCCTCCTGAGGGACGTTTCTCGACCACCCTCAGCCGAGGCGGTCGGGGTCTACCCGGACGGCTCGGCGGACGCGGGCGGCGGCGAGTCGGGAGGCGACTCCGGACGGTGGCGCGGGAAGCGGCTCTGGCGCACCTGCGTGGAGAAGTAGTACTGCGTGTGAATCATCGGCGTGCTGATCACCCGCTCGGCGCGGGCGCCGCAAACCGTGCAGCTGACCTCGGGCTCCTCATCCATCCTGTGGAACACCTCGACCGTGTGGCCATCCGGGCAGCGGTACTCGTACAGCGCCATCGCGGGACTCTAACCGAGCTTGCCGCGCTTCGCACTGACCGTATACAGTCGTACGCGAGGCCTGAATCGGTATTCGACGAAGGGAGAGAGACGGTGCCCAAGGAGATCTTGGCAGTGTTCGGCGTCGACATCGACGCGGTCGGAGGATGGCTTGGTTCCTACGGCGGCGAGGACTCCCCCTCCGACATCCAGCGGGGCATGTTCTCGGGCGAGGTGGGAACCCCCAGGCTGCTCAACCTGTTCAAGAAGTACGACCTCCCGGCGAGTTGGTTCATCCCGGGACACTCGATCGAGACGTTTCCCGACTCGGTCAAGATGATCGTCGACGCGGGGCATGAGATCGGCGCCCACGGTTACTCGCACGAGAACCCGGTGGCGATGTCACCCAAGCAGGAGGAGGACGTCCTCGCCCACTGCGTCGAGTTGATCGAGAAGGTGTCGGGCAAGAAGCCGCGCGGGTATGTCGCGCCGTGGTGGGAGATGTCGGGTGTCACCGCCGAGCTGCTCCAGAAGTACGGGTTCACCTACGACCACAGCCAGGGTTACAACGACTTCGAGCCGTTCTACGCGCGGGTCGGCGACGAGTGGACCAAGATCGACTTCACCAAGGAGGCGGCCGAGTGGATGAAGCCGCTCGTCCGCGGCAAGGAGATCGACCTGGTCGAGATCGCCGCGAACTGGTACCTCGACGACCTCCCGCCGATGATGTTCATCAAGGGGTCGCCGAACAGCCACGGGTTCGTGAACCCGCGCGACATCGAGGAGATGTGGCGCGACCAGTTCGACTGGGTTTACGCGAACATGGACTACGCGGTGTACGCCCTCACGATCCATCCCGACGTCAGCGGCCGGCCGCAGGTGCTGCTGATGCTCGAGCGCCTGATCGGCTACCTGAATCAGCACGAGGGCGTCAAGTGGGTGACGATGGAGGAGGCCGCCGACGACTTCCGGCGCCGGCAGCCCTTCAAGGGGTAAGCCCCCGTGTGCATCCTCTGCTACGGGCTGACCGGCGAGGAGCACTGGACCGATACGCGCGTGGGCGCGGAGGCCACCGCCAGCCTCCGTGCCCGGCGACGCGCGCTGCTGACCAAGGTCATGGCCGCTCACGGGCTCGGCTACAGCGACGACCCCACCGGCGTGACGTCGCTCGTCTCCAACCGCAAGGGCGGAGTCGAGGTGGCGCGGAGCCTCGGCGAGGTGTGGGCGGCGGCCGAGAAGCTGGCCAAGCATCCGCTGGACCCGCTCGAGCCCGCGCTGCTCGAGCGGCTGGCTGACGAGACGCCGTCGGCGTGAGCAGCGCGGGACGCATCCCGGTCCTCGTCGTCGGCGGCTTCCTCGGCTCGGGCAAGACCTCTCTGCTGCGCCATGTGCTCGCGGGCGCCGCCGACACGGCGGTGATCGTCAACGAGTTCGGCGCGGTGGGCCTCGATCACCAACTGCTGCGCGCGTGCGAGGAGCGGGTCGAACTGCTGGGCGGCGGATGCGCCTGCTGCACCCGACGGACCGATCTCGTCCAAGCGCTCCGCGGCCTGCTGGACGCCCACGACCGCGGAACCGCGAGGCTGAGCCGCGTGGTGATCGAGACCAGCGGGCTCGCCGATCCGGCGCCGATCGTCTTCACGATCACCAACGATCCGATGCTCCGCCATCACTTCGAGGTGGAGCGCCTGATCGTGACCGTCGACGCCGTCAACTGGGCCGAGCAGCTGGCCGCGCATGGCGAGGCCCGCAAGCAGGTGCTCGTGGCCGACGAGCTCGTGATCACCAAGCTCGACCTGGTCGAGTCCGAGGAGGCCCACGCGGCGCTCGCCGGGGCGCTCCGGGCGCTCAACCCGGCGGCGACGCTCCGAACCGCGCTGCATGGCGTGCTCGGAGACGAGCCGGCCCAGGCGCTTGCCACGACCCCGGCGCCGCATGCGACCGCCGAGCCCGAGAACACCCTGGCGCACACCGACGACGTCTCGAGCCTCAGCCTGCAACCCGACGGACCGGTCGACTGGCTGGGCTTCGCGGTCTGGCTGAGCATGCTGCTCCATGCCCGCGGCCAGGACGTCCTGCGCGTCAAGGGACTGGTCGAACTCGACGACCACACGCTCGTCTCGGTCAACGGCGTGCAGCACGTGGTCCACACGCCCGAGCACATCGACCGCAGCACGATCCCGGACCCGTCGCCGGGGATCGTGTTCATCACGCGCGGAATCGAGGTCGAGCGCCTGCGCGAGTCGTTCGAGGCGTTCCAGCGGCTGGCCCGGTCCGCCAACCGTCTGCACACGACATGAGCGGCGACGCGCTCGCGTCGGTCAGCGTGCTCGCGCTCGGCGGGACGATCGCATCCACCGGCGAGGGCGCCGGGGTGACCCCGACGCTGACCGCGGACCAGCTCGTCGAGAGCGTGCCCGGCCTGGCCGACGTGGCCCGGATTCAGGCCGACACCTTCCGGCAGGTCCCTTCGCCCGAGCTGACGCTGGTCGACCTGGTCGCGCTCGCGCGCGAAATCGAGCGGCGCATCGACGCCGGCGACACCGGGGTCGTCGTCACGCAGGGAACGAACACGATCGAGGAGACCGCGTTCACGCTCGATCTGCTCGTGGACTCCGACGCCGCGGTGGTGGTGACAGGCGCGATGCGCAACCCGACGCTGCCCGGTGCCGACGGCCCCGCAAACCTGCTGGCGGCGGTCAGCACCGCGGCCAGTGCCCATGCCCGCGGCATCGGCACGCTGGTCGTCTTCGCCGACGAGATCCACGCTGCCCGCTACGTGCGCAAGGCACACACGCAGAGCATCGCGCCGTTTCGCTCATCGCCGATCGGTCCGATCGGATGGGTGAGCGAAGGCACTGTGCGGATCGGCGCGCGCCCGGTCGGCCGGCGCCACCTGCGGCTGGACGAGATCAGCGAAGCGCCGCCGGTCGCGCTGCTCACGTTCGGCTCGGGCGACGAGGGCCTGCTGGCGGCGGCGGTGGCGCCGGCGGGCTACCGAGGGCTGGTGGTCGAGGCCACGGGCGGCGGCCACGTCACCGCTCGCAGCGTCGAGGAGCTCGAGCGGCTGGCCGCGCAGATGCCCGTCGTGCTGGCCTCGCGCACCGCCGCGGGCGAGGTCCTGCGCCGCACGTATTCGTTCGTCGGCTCCGAGGTGGACCTGGCCGAGCGCGGGCTGATCTCCGCCGGCTCGATGACCGCGGCGCGAGCGCGCATGCTGCTGCGGCTCCTGCTGGCGGCGGAGGCGTCGGTCGATGACGTCCGCGCGGCATTCGGCGCCCTCGGCGCGCCCGGCGAGCCGGCCGAGTTGCTCGGCGGGCGCCTGTCGGTGAGCGCCTGAGGACCCCAGTCCCTCAGCGCATCGGCGTCGCGCGCAGCTTGACCGGGTCGATCTGCGCGGCCCGGTTGAGCCGGGGCTGGAGCACGAGCGGCATGAGCGCCGGGATCAGGAATCCCCCGATGCATAGCGCCAGATAGCCCGCCGAGCTCAGCGACACGCGAGAGGCCACCTCGACCCGCGCCACCACCCGGGCCTGGGCCGCGGCGTACGGGATCACCAGGATCAGGCCGGGGAACAGCATCGCGAGCCAGAACCACGGCTCCGAGTCGTCGTCGAGCAGGCGCGAGCAATCGCGTAGCGCGCGCCAGTACCAGACGAAATAGCCGAGCAGCGGAAGCGACAACACGGTCCACAGCAGCGTGGATCGAGGCTCGATCACGCGCTGCTCGCGCACGGCCGCCGTCGGGGCGGATCCGCAGGTGGTCCTGCGGCCGCCCGAGCGGCTGGGTCATTGCCCGCCCGCCTCCTTGAGCACACCCCGCACGAGCCGGTCCAGAGCCTCCACGGCGAGCGCGAGATCGGCCTCGTCGGTGTCCTCCTCGCGCGTGTGAGACAGGCCGCGCTTGCTGCGTACGAACAGCATCACGGTCGGCACGCCGGCTTCCGCGACGCGGGCCGCGTCGTGCAGAGGGCCGCTGGGCAGGCGCATGTCGGACCCCTGAAGGTCGGCGACGATGGCCCCCGCCGCCTCGATCAGGCCGGGATCGAACGGAATCGGCGCGATCCGGAAGAGCGGCGACCACGCCACATCGACGTCCTCCTCGGCGGCGATCGACCGGCTTAGCCGCTCGGCCTCGGCGCGAACCTCGGCCAGGACATCCCCCTCCTCGTGACGCTGGTCGACCAGCATGGTGGCCACGCCGGCCACCGCGGTCGGGATTCCGGGTTCGGCGTGGATCCGCCCGACCGTGCCGACGCCGCCACGCGAGCGGGCCAGCTCGCGCACCTCGAGCGCCAGCCTCGCCGCCGCGGACAGTGCGTCGCGACGCTGGTCCATCGGGGTCGAGCCCGAGTGCGCGGCCTGGCCGGTGAAGCGGACCGCCCACCGTTCGGTGCCGTAGGTGCCCGTGACGACCCCCAGCGGAAGGTCGCGAGCCTCGAGCACCGGCCCCTGCTCGATGTGCAGCTCTATGTAACCGATGGCCTTCTCCAGCCGGCCCTGAGCCTTCAGCATCGCGTCGAGCTCGACCCCATGCGCGGCCATCGCCTCCGCCGCGCTGACCCCCTCGGCGTCGCGCAGCTCGCGCAGGTCCTCCGGGTCGAGCGTCCCGGCCACCGCGGCCGAGCCGACCAGGCTCTGCCCGAAGCGCGCGCCCTCCTCGTCGGCCCAGTCGACCAGCTTGACCGTGACCGGCGGGCGCCCCGAGGCGGCCACGCCGCGCAGGACCTCGAGCGCGGACAGCACGCCCAGGCATCCATCGAGCCAGCCGCCGTCCGGCACCGAGTCGATGTGGCTGCCGATGATCAGGGTCTGGGGCGAGTCGCCCTCAAGCGTCGCCCATTGGTTTCCCGCCTCGTCGACCTCGACGGTGACGGGCAACTCGGCCAGCAGTCCGCGCTCCCACTCGCGCGCCTTCGCCCACGTCTCGGTCCAGGCGACCCGCTGGGCTCCCCGCTCGGTGCCGGTGAGCTCCGCCAGCGCCCGCAGGTCGCCGAGCATCCGCTGCGGCTCGACCGGCATCAACCTAATCCTTGTTGTAGTCCCAGGTCAGCCAGTGCTCGGGCCGGATCGTCACGACCGTCCGGCCCTCGGCCATGATCGGGTCCAGGTAGGCGGTCGCCTCGGGCCCGAGGTAGCGGACGAGCAGCCGCCCGGTCACGTCGCGGATCAGCTCCTCGTCGGTCGACAGCTCGGCCACCCCGAAGCAGACCACCGCACGCGCCCCCGCCTCGAGGCCCTCGTCCAGCCGCGGGTCCTGATCGACGCAGATCGTCGCATGGGGGTCGCGACGCAGATTACGCAGATGCCGGCGCCCGGCGCCGAGCGTGTGGCGGAAGCACCCGTCCTCCCAGCTGTACCAGATCGGCGTGATGTGCCACCAGCCGTCTCCCCGGTTGGTGCCGAGCCGGGCATCCTGCTTCTCGGCGAGCAGCGCGTCGCGCTCGGAATCGTCGAGGGCGTTCTCCTTGGTGGCGGTGGACTTGCTGCGCGGATTGGGCATTGCTTACGCGCCCTCCAGCGCGGGGGTCGACAGGCTCGGGATCGCCACCTCGGCGCCGGGCGTCTCCTCCTCGAGCGCCGCCGCCTGCGCCCGCGTCGTCCGCCGGATGATGAAGGCGACAATGATCAGCATGGCGAACACCAGCGCGATGGTGGCGAACGTCGTGATCACGCCGAGCGCATAGAAATACGGCTGGAGCGGCGCGCTGATCAGCTCGCCGTAGATCTCGAGCGGCAACGTCGCCGTAGGCGACACCAGCAGCGTCCGCTCGAACTCGTTCCACGACAGCGTGAACCCGAACAGGGCAGCCCCGAACACGCCGCCCCAGATGATCGGCAGCGTGACCCGGGTGAACGTCTGCACCGCACTGGCGCCGAGATCGCGTGCCGCTTCCTCGACCGCGACGTCGTAGCGGTTGAAGATCGCCAGCATGACCAGGAAGCCGAACGGGATCGCCCACGCGACCTGCACGCCGAGACCGGCGGGGTAGAGCGCGACGTTGAAGCCGAGCAGCTTCCACCACAGCGTCATGCCGAGGCTCAGGAGCACGCCGGGCGTCATGAGCGACAGAAGCACGAGGTACAGCAGAGCACGGCCGAGGCGCCGGCTCATCCGCCGGTAGGCCATGATCAGCGAGAGCGACAGCGAGCTCGAGATCAGGCCGACGATCAGGGCGAGGATCAGCGACACGACCGCGGCGTGCCGGATCGCCGCGAGGTTCGAGCTGCCCAGGTAGCTGTACCAGTATCCGGTGATGAGCCCTTTGGCAGGAAACGTCGACCCACCGTTCGAGCTCTGGAGCGAGAGCACCAGCATGACCAGGATCGGTCCGTAGAGGAACACCAGGAAGAGCCCGTACCAGATTCCGAGCCCGATCTTGGAGAGACGATCCTTGAGCTGCTGCGACACGCCTCAGAACCCCTGCTCGAGCTTGGCGAAGCGCAACAGCAGTACCACGCCGATGATCATCGCGACAACGAGCACGGCCGCCTGCGCCGCCGCTTGTGGGTACTGCAGGAGCGAGACAAGGTTCTGGATGTTCACCCCGATCGAGCCGACGAGTCCGCCGCCGACCAGCTTGTAGGTGGCGAAGTCGCCCATCGCGAGCACGAACACGAACACCGATCCGATCATGATCCCGGCGCGGGTGAGCGGCAGCGTGACGTGCAGGAATACCTTCCACCCGCTCGCACCGAGGTCACGCGCGGCCTCGATCGCGCTCTGGTCAAGCGCGGCGAGCTGGAAGAAGATCGGGGTCACCATGAACAGGACCAGCAGCTGAATCAACGCGACGGTGACCGCGAAGTCGCTGAACAGCAGGTTCTTGATCGGATGGCTGATGATCCCGAGGTCCTTGAGGATCGAATTTACGGCGCCCTGCTCGCCCATCGTGGGCACCCATGCCTCGGCCCTGATCAGCGGACTGGTGAAGAACGGCGCCAGCGCGATGATGAACAGCGCGAACGAGTACTGAACCCGCTTGATCTTCGTCGCGAGGAAGTAAGCCACCGGATAGCCGATCAGCAGGCACGCGACGGTGACGATCGCCGCGTTCTTCGCCACCTTTGTGAGGGTCGACAGGTACGTGGACGTGCCGGAGAAGATCGTCGTGTAGTTCTCGGTCGTCCAGTGCTTCTCGAAGCCGGTGATCGTCCCGGTGAAGAACGAGACGACGAGCACGACCACCACGGGCGCGACCAGGAAGATCAGCAGCCACAACGTGCCCGGCAGCGCCCACAGTGCGGTCACCAACTTGGACGCTCCCGGGGCGGCGCCGACTCCCGGCGGGGCGGCGGCACCCTCTTCGCCGTAGATCTCGGCCGCGGCGGCGTCGGACAGAACCAGGTCGCCGGCCACCGTGCGCTCATCGAGCGCCTCGAACGGGCGCTCCGATCCGGGGGTGTCGTGCTCAGTCACTCAGCAGCTGCACGTCGGTTGCGTCCCAGCTGGCAACCACCGACTTGTCCTTGAGCTCGGCAAGCTCGGGGTACCGCTGCTCGGGTAGCTTCGCCATCAATGGGTGCTCCCCCGCCCGCATGTGCACCTTGATGGTGTCGCCGAGATACTCGGTGGCCACCAGGGTGCATGCGACCTGGTTCGGACCCGCCTTCTCCGACCCCGCCGCGATCCGCACCGCGTTGGCGCGAACGGCCACCGTCACGCGGTTGCCGACCGAGGGCGGCGCGGCCGAGGCGCCGGTCATCTTCAGCTCCCCCAGGCCGGATTCGACCAGCACGTCGTCGCCGCTCGCCTCCTTCACGGAGCCCTGGACGATGTTGTTGTCGCCCATGAACGCCGCGACGAACACGTTGGCGGGCCGCTGGCTGATCTCGGCCGGGTGTCCGACCTGCTGGATGTGGCCGCCCTCCATGACCACGATGCGGTCGGCCATCGACAGCGCCTCTTCCTGGTTGTGCGTGACGTGGATGAACGCGATCCCCAGCTCCCGCTGCAGCTGCCGCAGCTCGACCCGCATGCGCAGCTGGAGCAGCCGGTCGAGGTCCCCGAACGGCTCGTCGAGCAGCAGCAGCTTGGGCTTCGTCACGAGCACTCGCGCGAGGGCAACCCGCTGCTGCTGGCCACCGGAGAGCTCCGAGGGCTTGCGGAAGCGCATCTCGGACAGACCGACCAGGTCGATCATCTCCATCGTGCGCTTTTGACGGTCCTCCTTGCCCAATCCCTGCATCCTCAGCCCGAACTCGACGTTGCCGAACACGCTCTTGTGCGGGAACAGCGCGAAGTGCTGGAACACGGTGGTGGTCGGCCGCTTGGCGGGCGGGACTCCCACCAGCGAGGAACCGTCGAGCAGGATGTCGCCGGATGTCGGGTGCTCATGGCCCCCGATCATCCGCAGGATGGTCGTCTTTCCGCACCCCGACGGGCCCAGCAGCACGACGTATTCGCCGTTGCCGATCTCGAGGTTGACGTGCTCGACGGCGACCACATCGCCGAAGTGCTTTGCGACGTCGCGCAGCTGTAGCCCGGCCCCAGCCGCGCCCGCCGCGCTCGTGTCCGCGTCCGGGCTATCCGCCTCCGCGCTATCCCTTACGGTTGCCACTAACCGAGTCGCCGTCCTTTCCTGTCTACGCAGAGATGAAATTGTTCCACTGCGTGGCCATGTAGTCGTTCTGGGGCTGCGTCGTGTTCCACGCCGAGTAGCGACGGATGCGCTGGGTGAACGAACCGCCCTCGCGCACCGACCCCTTCGGGATCGCGGGCTTTCCGTCTGGTCCGACCAGGTTGGTCGCCGCCGGCTTGCCGCCGTACCAGTAGTCCCATTCCGCCGCGGACAGGAACTTCTTCGTGGTGTCGGGTCGCGGGCTGTAGTAGGCCTGGCGTGCCATGTTGGCGCCCGGGAACCCCGACAGCCACCAGTTGAGGTACTTGTAGGCCGCCTCGAGGGTGGGGCCGCTGACGTGCTTGTAGACCATCGTGCAGCCGCACCAGCCGCGGAAGCCCTCCTTGGGCGCCGCGAAGCCGACCTGCTTGCCGGCCTCGAGCAGAACGGTCTGGGCCGGCGACCACATGCTCTCGATCACGACCTCGCCACCGGCCATCAGGTTCACCGACTCGGTGAAGGTCGCCCAGAAGGCGCGGAAGAAGCCGGCCTTCTTCATGTCGATCAGCAGCTTGATGAGATTGTCGATCTCACCCTTGCTCATGTTGCCGATGTTCCCGAACGTCAGCTTGCCCGACGCCTGTGCCGCCAGCGCCGCGTCGATCGGCCCGATCTGCGGATCGTTGATCAGTGCCACCTTGCCCTTGTGGGCCGGGTTGAACAGCTCGGCCCAGCTGTCGACGTGCGGGATCACCGTCTTGTCGTAGCCGATCGAGTCGACGTTGTAGACGCCCGTCATGCCCATGAGCATCTGCGTGGGCGCCGGCTTGTCGTTGGTCGCCGCCGTGAACGGCGTCGAGCCGGTGCTCAGCTTCGTCGGATCGCTCGAGTTCAGGTAGAGCATCCGGTAGGCGGCGTCCCCGGCGCCGTAGGACGCCTGCGGGCTGGTGCTCAGCTTGCCGAGGGTCAGGATTGGCGTGACCTCCGCCGGGATCTGCTTAGTGCTCGGAATCTGGAATCCAGGGTCCGATACCGACAGGTCCGACGGCTCGGTCGACGGGGCCTGCCACAGCGTCGTGCCGCCCGCCCACAGCGGGATCTTGCTCGTATCCAACGGCTGCATGACCCCGGCCGGAAGGATCTGCGGGACCTGGTGCACGTAGCCGTGGAGGATGTCGAAGTTCTGCGGCTGGGTGATCGACTTCTGGGTGGTCGTCGGCGTGTCGGTCATCGTGTAGACCAGATCGATGTTCAGATCCTTGAGCGCCTGTGCCTTGAGCACCGGGTTCTGATCGACCCCGATCCCGAGCACGCGCAGGGTCTGCTTCCCGGTGCTCGCTCCACTGCTACCACCACCGCTCGCGGCCGCGCTCGAACTGCTGCTGCTGCTACCGCCGCAGGCCGCCAGCGCCGAGGTGAGGGCGACTCCCCCCACCGCCGTGGCGCCCTTGAAGATGACGTCGCGCCGGGTAATCCCAGAGCCAGCGTCGGCTTCGTCCGGGGGCGGTTCGTCAACGACCCTGATTCTCATCCGCTGCTCCTCTCCTGAACGAGCACGAGCGCTCGTCCCCGTGCACCATGGCCGGCGATGTCCACCCCCCAAGGCCCGATTGCTGGGTCACGCCCGCGCACGGCACACGACTCCGATGTGTCTCTGTATGCGTTTGTATACCCGATTCAATCCACCGTCGTCAAGGCGGCCTTCCGGTCGGCAACGCAAACCTAATCACCGGGCGCTCGGCCCGGGATGTGAGCCGGGGGTGGGCGTTCGTGCCAGCGGGGGTGGGCGTTCGTGCCAGCGGGGCTGGGCGTTCGTGCCGGACCGGTCAGGCGTCGTTCACGAGGCGGCCAGGCCGGCCTTCGGCGCCGCCCGCAGCGCCTCACCGAAGCGCGCCCGCGCGATGAACTGCCCGGCCCCCGGGGAGGCCACCAGCTCATCGTTTTCGACGATCACCTGGCCGCGACACATCACCAGCTCGGGCGCTCCGATGACCTCGGTCCCCTCGAACAGGTTGTAGTCCACGTTCGAGTGGTGGGTGGCGGCCGACAGGGTCAGGGGCTTTTCGCTGTCCCACACGACGATGTCCGCATCGCTGCCCACGGCGATCGTGCCCTTGCGCGGGAACAACCCGAACAGGCGCGCCGGCTGCGTGCAGCACAGGTCGACGAACTTGTTCATGGTCAGTCGGCCCTCACGCACGCCGAAGTGGTGCAGCATGTGCAGCCGGTTCTCGATCCCGGGGCCGCCGTTGGGGATCTTCGAGAAGTCATCGCGCCCGAGCGTCTTCTGGTCGCTCCAGCGGAACGGGCAATGGTCTGTCGAGACCACCGACAGGACCCCGGTCTGCAGCGCATTCCACAGCAACTCCTGGTTGTGCACGGGGCGGGGCGGCGGCGTGTAGACGTACTTGCCGCCGGCGAAGTCCGGCTCCTCGAGCCGCGTCTCGTCGATGAACAGATACTGGGTGCACGTCTCTCCCCACGTGCGCCAGCCGGCGGCGCGGGCGGCGGCCACGGGCTCGATCGCCTCACCACACGAGACGTGCACGACGTAGAGCGGGCAGCCCGCGAGGTGGGCGAGCTTGATCGCCCGGTTGGTCGCCTCCCCCTCGGTGATCGGAGGCCGGGTGGCGGCATGCCAGCGCGGCTCGGTCTTGCCCTCGGCCAGCGCCTGCTTGACCAGCACGTCGATGGCGTCGCCGTTCTCGGCGTGGACCATGACCAGTGCGCCGGTCTTGGACGCGACCTGCATCGTCCGGAACAGCGTCTCGTCGTCGACCATGATCGCGCCCTTGTAGGCCATGAACAGCTTGTAGCTGGTCACTCCCTGGTCGGGCACCTTCGCCACGTCCTCGAGGCGTCCGCCGTCGTGCAGGTCGGTGATCGCCATGTGGAAGGACACGTCGACCACCGGCGGGCAGCGCTCGATCTTCTCGTGCCACGTCGCGAGCGCATCCGGGATCGACTGACCCGGCGACTGCAGGCAGAAGTCGATGTGCATGGTCGTGCCCCCGAACGCGGCGGAGGTCGTGCCCGAGGTGAAGTCGTCGCAGGTGACGGTGCCGCCGAACGGCATCTCCATGTGTGTGTGGGGATCGATCGCGCCCGGAATCACGTACTTGCCGCCGGCGTCGATCACGCGGTCGGCATTGCCGTCGAGCGAGGTGCCGATCGCCGAGATCGTCTCCCCCTCGATCAGGATGTCGCCGACGAAGTCATCCACGGCCGTGACGATGTGGCCGCCTCTAATCAGCACGCTCATGGTCTCTCCTCTCTCACTCGCATCGCGAGTCTCGAACCATACTCAGACCCGAGCCGGCGCAGACGGAATTGATCCTCGCGCGGCGCAACCCTTAGTCTGGCGCCGACTCGACGAGGACTGGAGGACGGATGATCGTTTGCGAGGTAGGCGACCGCTGGCAGATCGTGATGCAGACCGATCACGCCGATCTGTCCGGCGATTTCGCGCGGAGATGGACGGAGCGGACGGACCGCTCTGAGTCGCTCGAGGTCGCGGCCGAGCGACACGACGACGGCTGGGCCGTCTGGGAGCAGGCACCGATGTGCGACGTTGACTCGGGCAAGCCGCTGAACTTCCTCGACGTCGGCGTGCTCGCGCACCTGGCCTTCTACCGCGCGGGGATCGCGGCGATCACCGAACAGGATCCGTACGCCGGACTGCTCGTCTCGATGCACGGCGCCGGCATCTACCGTGGCCGATATGGCCTGCAGCCGGAGCTCCGCCTGACTTTCGCCGGCGACGTGCGCGCGCAGGTGGACGCCTTCGTGGCCGAGCAGGAGAGCACGTTCGAAGCCCGCCAGAGCGAGCTGGGGGTCACCGAGCAGGAGCGCCGGCACGACTATGAGCTGCTCCAGATCTATGACCGGCTGTCGCTGCTGTTCTGCATGAACGACACCCTGGCGCCGCCGGCCGGTGAGCTCGGCGGCTACCGACTGGAGCCGGACGGCGATGGAGCGATCGCCATGACGCCGTTCCCGTTCGACGGCGAAGAGCAGCAGTTCTCGCTGGTTCGCCGCCTCGTGCCGCAGAAGGGCTGGAGCGATGGTCAGGCGTTCCGCCGAGATGTGTTCGCGACCACGCCCGAGCCGACCTCGATCAGGATCCGAGCCGCCGCCGGCTGATGGCGACCCGGACCGGCCTGCTGTTCCTGGGCGCTCCCGCCGTGCCCGAGATGGTGTCGCTCGCTCGCCGAGCAGAGGCGGCCGGGTTCGAATCCGCCTGGGTGGCCGAGACGCGCCTCACCCGGGACGCGATCACTCCGGTGGCGGCGCTCGCGCTGGCCACCGAGCGGATGCGCATCGGCACCGGGATCGTCAACGTCTACACCCGGGGCCCGGTGCTGCTCGCGCTGACCTTCGCCACGCTCGACGAGTTGGCACCCGGGCGGATCGTGATGGGCCTCGGCGCCGGCTCGCCGCTGGTCCTGGCCCCGCAGGGCGTCGCGTTCGACCGGCCGCTGACGCGGCTGCGCGAGTACTGCGAGGTGATTCCACGCCTGCTGGCCGGCGAGGCCGTCAGCTACCGCGGCGCAGTGCATCGAGCTGGACGGCGCGCGGATCGAAGATGTGCTCGCGCGCGACGGCGGAGTCGGCGCTCACGCCCGCGTCCCTCTTTACCTCGCGGCGACCGGACCGCGCGCGGTCGAGTACGCGGGCGAGGTCGCCGACGGCGTCCTGCTCAACGTGTGCCTGCCGGTTTCGTATGTGCGAGAGCGTCGGCAGAGATTGGCAGCGGCCGCGGAGCGGGTCGGGCGCGATCCGTCGGCGGTCGAGGTGGCCATGTGCGTCGTGGTCTCGCCGCACGCCGACGCCGAGCGCGGGCGCGACGCCGCGCGGAGGTTCGTCGCCGTGTACCTGTCGCTGTTCCCCAACGTCGCGCGCGAGACCGGGCTCGAGCCGGAGGTCGTACGGAGGCTCAGCGACGCGTTCGCCGACGGCGGGGTGGATGCGGCCGCCCCGTTCGTGGGCGACGACGTCGTCGACCTGCTGACCGCGTCGGGTAGCGTCGAGGACTGCCGCCGCCGTCTGGACGAGTACCGGGAGGCCGGCGTCGATCTCCCGATCCTGGCGCCCGTCGAGGGCGCGCTCGAGCTGACGATCGACGCGCTGGCCCGCTAGCCGATGCGGATCACCGTGCTCGGCGCCGGCATCGTCGGCGTGCACGTGGCACTCGAGCTGACCCGCCGCGGAGCGCAGGTGACGCTGATCGATGCCGGCGAGCCCGGCGGAGGCACCACGGCCGGCAGCTTCGCCTGGATCGACGCCAGCGCGCCGGGAGTCGCCGACTACCTCGAGCTCCGCGTGCTCGGCGTGCGGGCCTGGCGGCGCCGTGCCGAGGAGCTTGGATGGCCGCGCTGGCTTTCGCTGCCCGGGACGACGATATGGGCCTCCGGCCCCGAAGAGATCGAGGCGCATGCCGAGCGTCTACTGGAACTCGGTCAACGCGTCGACCGCCTGGATCCCCGGACCGCGCTCCGCGACGAGCCCGATCTCGTCGTGCCCCCGGCTGTGGAGACCGTATGGCGCTTCCCGGGCGAGGGATGGGCGCAGACTGCGCCGGCCATCGCGGAGCTGATCGCGCGCTGCCAGGCGGCCGGAGTGCGTCTGCTCTGCGGCACCGAAGTCCGGGGTTGCGAGCTCGACGGCGTCGTCGTGAGCTGTCTGGGCCGCTGGACGGGGTCGGTGCTCGCCGACGCCGCGGTGACCGTGCCGATGCTCGAGCCCGACCAACCGGGAGTGGCGGGTCTCGTCGCACGCACAACCCCGGTGCGCTCGCGTATCAACCGCGTGGTCCTGGCCGACGGACTGATGATCCGGCCCGAGCCCGGCGGTCGCCTGCTGCTGGACAGCGACAGCGTCGCGCCCACGGCGGCGGCCGCCGCAACGCTTCTCGAGATGCTTCGCGACCGGGTCCGCGGTGCCGAGCGCGCGAGCATCGATGACGCGTGGGTGTGTCTGCGAGCAATGCCCGCCGACCGGCTCCCGGTCCTCGGCTGGGCGCGCGACGGGCTCTACGTGGTGGCCACTCACAGTGGTGTCACACTCGCGCCGGCGCTGGCCGAGCTGGTCGCCTCCGAGGTGATCGACGGAGCCGACCGCCCCGAGCTGGCGAGGTTTCGCCCCGAGCGCTTCCGGAGTGTCGTATAACAGAACACTCGTCCGAGGAGAGGAACCACAACCATGAATGCACTGATGGACCTGGAGGAAGTCGCTCACGAGCACCTCCTCATGCACTTCACCCGCAACGGCGCCTTCGGACCCGGCCGCCAGCCGGTTCTCGTGCTGGAGCGCGGTGAAGGCCCTTACGTGTTCGACACCCACGGCAACCGCTACTTCGACGCCCTCTCCGCGCTGTTCTGCTCCCAGCTCGGCTACTCCTACGGCGAGGAGCTGGCCGCAGCGGCCGCCGCCCAGATGGCCAAGCTGCCGTTCTCGACCATCTGGAGCATGAGCCACCCGACCGCCGTCGAGCTGTCCGAGCGCCTGGCCGACCTTGCCCCGCCCGGCCTCGGTCACGTGTTCTTCACGGGCGGCGGCGCCGAGTCGGTCGAGTCGGCCTGGAAGCTGGCCCGGCTCTACCACAACGCGACCGGTGGCGAGCAGCGGACCAAGGCGATCGCCCGGCGCGTCGCCTACCACGGCGCGACGCTGGGCGCCCTCGCCCTCACCGGCGTGGACAGTTACAAGGCGCCGTTCGGCGCCCCGGCCATCGACGTGCGCCACGTCAGCCCGACCAACCGGTTCCGGCTGGCCGAGGACGAGCGCTTCGGCGAGGCCGTGCACGACGACGCGGCGTTCTCCCGCCTTCTGCTCGATGAGATCGAGGCGGTCGTGCTCGAGGAGGGACCCGAGACGATCGCGATGTTCATCGCGGAGCCGGTGCAGAACGCCGGCGGTTGCTTCGTCCCGCCCACCGGCTACTGGGAGGGGCTCCGCGAGCTCGCCGACCGCTACGGCTTCCTGGTCGTGGCCGACGAGGTCATCACCGCGTTCGGCCGCCTGGGCGAGTGGTTCGGGTCCTCAAGGGTCGGCGCTTCACCCGACCTCATCACGACGGCGAAGGGCATCACTTCGGCGTACGCGCCGATGGGGGCGGTGTTCGCGCACGACCGCGTGGTCGCCCCCCTGTACGACGACCCGAAGCGCTCGTTACTGCACGGGATCACGTTCGCGGGCCATCCGCTGTGCGCGGCGATCTCGCTCAAGAACCTCGAGATCTTCGAGCGCGACCGCGTGTTCGAGAACGTCAAGTCGCTCGAGGGCCATCTCGAGGATCGACTGCGGGAGCTCCTGGCCCTGCCGATCGCGGGCGACGTCCGCGGCGCCGGCTTCTTCTGGGCCGTGGAGCTGGTCGGCGAGGACGGCCGGCGCTTCGACGCCGAGGAACGGGAAAGGCTGCTCCGCGGCTTCATGTTCGGGCGGCTGATGAAGGCAGGCATGATCGCCCGGCCCGACGATCGCGGCGACGCCGTCGTGCAGGTCGCCCCGCCGCTCATCTCGACCGCCGAGCAGCTCGACGAGATGGTCGACGCGCTGGGCGAGGTGCTGACCGAAGCCGGGCAGCTGATGGGACTCGGCGTGGGCAGCCCAGCCGGTTCGCCATGAAGTTCCTCGCGATCAACCCGAACACCACCGACGCGATGACCCGGGACATCGAGGGTCAGGCGCGCCTCTACGCCTCGCCCGAGACGGAGGTCGAGGCGATCTCGCCGCGGTGGGGCCCGGCCTCGATCGAGGGGCACCTCGAGGATGAACTGGCCGCGGTGGCGACGCTCGAGGCGATCGCCGAGCGCGCCGGCGAGTACGACGGCGTGATCATCGCCTGCTACGGCGATCCAGGGCTGTACGCGGCCCGCGAGCTCTCACCGGTTCCGGTCGTGGGCATCGCCGAGGCCTCGATGCTCATGGCCTGCATGGTCGCCCACCGCTTCTCGGTGGTGACCGTGCTGCCCCGGGTCCGGCCGATGGTCGAGGACGTGGTGGCCCGCTACGGGCTGACCGGGCGCTGCGCGTCGGTCCGCGCCACCTCGCTCGCGGTGCTCGACATCGAGCGTGACCCGGGCGCCGCCGAGCGCGAGATCGCGGCGGAGGCGGCGCGCGCGATCGCCGAGGACGGCGCCGAGGCGATCTGCCTGGGCTGCGCCGGGATGGGCCCGCTGGATCGTCGCGTGCAGGACACGCTCGGCGTCCCGGTGATCGACGGCGTCGCGGCCGCGGTGAAGCTGCTCGAGGCGCTGTGCGGCTATGGACTGGCGACCAGCCGCGTCGCCGCGTTCAAAGCGCCCGAGCCCAAGGAGCTCACCGGCGAGACCGACGTCCTGCGCGCGTTCCGCGCGGTTTCGATGACCCAGGCGACCTGAGGTTCAGCGTCGTAACCAACTCTCCAGGAGGTTCTCATTCCCATGGCCACGCAAGCCACCGCCCTCACCCGCGAGCAGCTCGCGGCGCTCCCCACCAGTTACTTCAAGGCCGTCGACGCGATGGATGTGGACGCGATCGTGGCGCACTTCGCCGAGGACGCCACCCTGACCGTGCAGACGGACCACGTCACGTTCAACGGGGCGTCCGAGATCCGGCGGATGTTCACCGACTTCGTCGGCAACTCCAACTCGATCTTCCACGAGATCAAGAACATCGTCATCGAAGAGGCGACGATGAAGGTCGCGACCGAGCAGAGCTACATCGGTGAGCTCGTCGACGGCACGCGCAACGACATGCACAACTGCAACTTCTTCGACGTGCGCCCGGACGGGACGTTCGGCCGGGTGATCATCTGGATGGCCGGGACGAACCCCCTGAAGTAGCTGCGTTCCGAGGCGGCCATGAAGACGGTCGGCGTCGACATCGGCGGCACGTTCACCGACCTGATGCTGCACGACAGCGAGTCGGGAGCCGTGCACGTGCACAAGGTGCCGTCCACCCCGGGCGAGCCGGACCGCGCCATGGTGAGCGGACTGTCGGAGCTGTGCTCGCGGGCGGGACTGGCGGCGTCGGATCTCGATGCCGTGTTCCACGCGACGACGGTCGCGACTAACGCCGTGCTGGAGCACGAGGGCGCGCGCGTGGGCATGATCACGACCCGCGGGTTCCGTGACATCGTGCACATCGGTCGCCACCAGCGGCCGCAGCACTACTCGGTGATGCAGGACATCCCGTGGCAGGCGTTCCCGTTCGTGCCGCGCCGCCACCGCAAGGTGGTGAGTGAGCGGATCGTGCCACCGGCGGGGGAGGTGCTGACGGCGCTCGACGAGGACGAGGTCCGTGCCGCCGCCCGCGAGTTGCGCGACGAGGGCGTCGAGGCGGTCGCCGTGTGCTTCCTGTTCTCCTACCTGAACCCGGAGCACGAACGCCGCGCGGCCGAGATCGTCCGCGACGAGATGCCGGACGCGTTCATCACGACCAGCGCCGACATCGTCCCCCAGTTCCGTGAGTTCGAGCGCTTCACGACCGCGTGCATGAGCGCCTTCGTCGGGCCGAGGACCGGGCTGTACCTGGAGCGGCTCGGAGCGGCCCTGAGCCGAGAGGGGGTGCGGAGCGATCTCCACGTGATGATGTCGAGCGGTGGCCTGGCCAGCGTGCAGAGCGCCGCCGAGCGCCCGGTCACCCTGCTGCTGTCCGGGCCGGCGGCCGGCATCCTGGGTGGACAGTGGGCCGGTGCGCTCGCGGACCGGCGGCGGCTGATCACGTTCGACATGGGCGGCACATCGGCCGACATCGGGATCGTCACCGAGCAGGGGATCGGCGAGGCGTCGGCTCGTGACACGTGGGTGGGCGGGTATCCGCTGCTGGTGCCGATGCTCGACGTGCACACGATCGGGGCGGGTGGAGGCTCGATCGCATTCGTCGATCCGGCCGGCGGGTTCCGCGTCGGGCCGCGCAGCGCGGGAGCGATGCCGGGTCCGGCCTGCTACGGCCACGGTGGCGAGCACCCCACGGTGACAGACGCCCACGTGGTGCTCGGGCGGATCGACGCCGAGCGGTTCCTCGGCGGGCACATGCGGTTGGATGTGGACGCGGCGCAGGCCGCGGTTGCGCGGTTGGCCGAGCAACTCGGCCTCGACCTCGCCGAGGCCGCCGAGGGCACGATCACGATCGCCAACGCCAACATGGCCCGCGCGATCCGGTCGCGGACGGTCGAGAAGGGACACGATCCACGCGAGTTCGCGCTGGTGGCCTTCGGGGGCGCCGGTCCGCTGCACGCCGCCGAGGTGGCCGAGTCGCTGGACATCCCGGAGGTGATCGTCCCGCCCCACCCCGGGATCACCTCGGCCAGCGGCCTCTTGACCAGCGACCTCAAGTACGACCAGATGCAGACGGTGTTCATGGTCCAGGGCGCGGTCGACGAGGATCGGCTGAACGCCGGGCTCGAGGGGCTCGAGGCCGAGCTACGCGGCTGGCTCGAGCGCGACGGCGTCGCCGCCGAGGACATCGAGGTCGCCCGGATGCTCGACTGCCGCTATGCCGGCCAGGGCTACGAGCTTCGCCTCGGGCTGGCGGGCGGCCGGTTCTCCGAAGCCGACCTCGATGAGTTCCACGCGCTCCACGAGCGCGAGTACGGCCACTCATTCGGCGACCCGATCGAGATCGTCAACGCGCGGGTGAGCGCGGTCGGCAAGCGGCCGGCTCTCGCCGGGGTGCAATCACTTGCCGGGGACGCCGAGCGCGCGCTGGTCGGCGAGCGCGACAGCATCTTTCGCGTGGACGGGGAACTCGAATCGCTTCTCACCCGCTTCTACGACCGTCAGTCGTTGCCGGCCGGCGAGTCGCTGCCCGGCCCCGCGATCGTCTTTCACCCCGACACCACCACGCTCGTGCCGCCGCGCTGGAGCTTCCAGGCCGAGGAGTCGGGCAACCTGATCCTTCGCAGAGGAGAGTGAGCCGATGAGCAGCGTGAACACGCGCGTCGACCCGGTCACGGCCGCGGTGATCGCGGGAGCCCTCGATTCGATCGCCGTCGAGATGGGCCACAAGCTCGCCCGCATGTCGTTCTCCTCGATCATCCGCGAGTCGGAGGACTTCGGCTGCGTGATCTGCGACTCCGACGCGCACCAGCTGTGCGAGTCCGCGCAATCCACGCCTTTGCAGTCCGGCCCCATTCCCGGGTACATCCGCGGCATCAACCGCCGCTTCGCCGAGCTCGGCGTCGAGTGGAAGCCGGGTGACGTGGTGATCCACAACCATGCCTACTACGGCGCCTCGCACCAGCCGGACGTCGCCTTCTGCGTGCCGATCTTTTTTGGTAGCGAGCTGGTGGGGTTCTCGGCCACGACCGCCCACCACTTGGATCTGGGGGCTTTGACGCCCGGTACCTGCGGGATCGTCGACGCCACCGACGCCTACGCCGAAGGCCTCCAGTTCGCCGCGATCAAGGTCGAGGAGGAGGGTCGGCGCAACGAGTGGGTCTGGCAGTTGATTCGCGACAACGTCCGCGCCGAGCAGATCGTCGTGGGCGACATGGGCGCTCAGGTCGCGGCCGCCAAGGCCGGCGCGGCGCGCTTCCTGGAGCTGATCGACCGGTACGGGCTCCAGACCGTCCGCGACGCGAGCGAGGACCTGATGGACTACTCGGATCGGATGCTGCGCCGGGAGATCGAGCAACTCCCGGACGGCACGTATTCAGCCGAGGGTCGTTTGGATGGTTTCGTGGATGACCCGGATCCTGACCACAAGAACCTGCGCATCGCGGTCGCGGTGAGGATCGACGGCTCTGAGGTGACGGTCGATCTGACCGGCACCTCGCCACAGATCGACCTGCCGATCAACATGCCGTTCGAGGGCACGGTCGACATCGCCGTGTGGATGACGCTGCGCTCGATCCTCCTGGACTCGGCGACGCACGACCCGGTGCCGACGAACTCCGGCCTGTTCCGCGCGATCTCGATCACCGCTCCCGAGGGATGCCTGGCCAACCCGCGCTTCCCGGCACCGACGATCGCGCGCTTCTGCGGCGGCAACCTGGTCGCCGACACGCTGATGCGGGCGCTGGCGCCGATCGTTCCGGACCGGGTCAGCGCGGGGGTGGGCAATCTCAAGGTCATCGCGTACTCGGGGTTGCGCGACGGCCGCCACTGGGTCCACATGGACATCCACGAGGCCAGCTACGGCGGTCGCCGCGGCAAGGACGGCCTCGACGCGGTCGACACCCTCTACGCGAACACCCGTAACAACCCGATCGAGGACGTCGAGTCCCACCTGCCGCTCCGTATCACCCAGTACGAGCTGCTCGAGGACGGGGGTGGGGCGGGCCGGTGGCGCGGCGGGCTCGGATCGGTGCGCGAGATCGAGTTCCTCGATGCGGCCGGCTATTCACTCGAGGGCGACGGATCGGTGTGGGCGCCCCCTGGGTTGTTCGGCGGCTCTGACGGGGCGCCCGGGGCGGTGTGGCTCAACCGGGGCCGGGCGGATGAGCTCGAGCTGCCGTCGAAGTTCCCGTACCGTCGCGCGGAGGCAGGTGACCGGCTGTGCCTGATCTCCCCCTGCGGCGGCGGGTACGGCGACCCGCTGCAGCGCGACCGAGATGCGGTGGCGCGGGATGTGAGCGAGGGGTACGTGACCCCGGAGTCCGCGCGGTCGTCCTACGGACTCACCGACTGAGCGGGGCCCCGGCCTCCGCGTCCCACGTCCCCTGCGCGATCTGGTTGCGCTTGTATTCCTCCGCGACCTCGAGGTGAGTGGCGAACCACACGTCACCGAAGCTCTTGATGTACGTGATCAGCTCGTCGAGCATCGCCATCCGCGGATGGCGTCCGATGCAGAACGGGTGGATCACGAGCAGGAAGCAGCCGCCGACCCGGTAGGAGCCGTCGAACTCGGCCTTCCAGATCTCGAGCACCTGGCTCGGCGTGCACAGCCCTGACATGTAGGGGAAGAAGCTGAACAGGAAGTACGGCGCGTCGTCCAGCTCCCAGCTGACCGGCAGCTCGACGAGATCTCGTAGCGGGCCGTCGGTGACCGGGACGCGTGGGCGGTAGGGCTCGTCGTGTCCGAACAGGCTCGAGTCGTAGGCGAAGTCGAACTCCTCGAGCAGATCGGCCGTGTTCGGGCCGAGGGCGAACGGAGGCGAGCGATTGCCCCGCGGAGTCGCGCCGAAGGCTTCCTCGAGCCGCGCGATCCCGCGCGTCATCAGCTCCCGCTCCTGCTCGATCGGCAGGTCGAGGACGCTCTCGTGGTGGTAGCCGTGGTAGCCGACCTCATGGCGTCCGCGCTGCGCGATCTCGGCGCACGCATCCGGGTGCTCGTCGACGACCTGCGCGGGGACCATGAACGTCGCCGGGATGTCGTGGCGGTCGAACAGGTCGTGGATCCGCGGGAGCGCCGCGCGCACGTCGTAGTCGCCGCGCGACATCGGGCTCGGCGTGTTCAGCTTGAACGTCCCCGTCCACAGCGTCTCGGCGTCGAAGTCCACCGAGATCGTCGCCGCGCAGCGGTACTTCTCACGCCACATGCGGGCAATCCTTCATCACTCTCTCGACATAATCAAGGCGGATGGAGGAGATCGCTGCCCTCAGCGCCGCGCAGATGCTCGCGGCCTACCGCGCGCAGACCCTGTCGCCCGTGGAGGTCGTCGACGCGCTCGCCGAGCGGATCGAGCGCCTGGATCCGCCGCTTGGTGCATTCAACACGCTGTGCCTGGAGCGGGCGCGGGAGGAGGCCGTCGCCGCCGAGGCCGCGTACGTGGGCGGCGCGGAGGCTCGTCCCCTGGAAGGGGTGCCGTTCGGGGTCAAGGATCTGTTCGACACGGCCGAGGTCCGGACCACCTACGGATCGCTGATGTTCGCCGATCACGTCCCGGACCGGGACGCCGAGGCGGTTCGGCGCGTCCGCGCAGCCGGCGCGATCCTGGTCGGCAAGACCCAGACGCACGAGTTCGCCTGGGGGATCACCTCGGTCAACGAGTTGATGGGGACGAGCCACAACCCATGGGCGCCCGAGCGCATCTCCGGAGGGTCGAGCGGCGGCTCTGCCGTGGCGCTCGCGGCCGGCTTCGTGCCGCTGGCGCTGGGAAGCGACACCGGGGGCTCGATACGGGTGCCGTCGAGCTTCTGCGGAACGGTCGGGCTCAAGCCGACCTACGGCCGGGTCAGCCTCGACGGCATCTTCCCGCTGGCCAGCTCGCTGGACCACCCCGGTCCGATGACGCGCAATCCCGCCGACGCCGCGCTCCTGTTCGGCGTGCTCGTCGACGAGGCAGCCGCCGCGCCTGGAAGCCGATGGACTGCGCGGAGTGCGGATCGGCCTGTGCCCGGACATGCATCTGGTGGCGCTGGCTCCCGAGGTGGATGCCGCGTATCGCGCCGCGGTCGACGCGGCCGCGGGGGCCGGCGCGGAGCTCGTCGAGGTGCCGCTGCCCGAAGCGGCGGGTGCGTATCAGGCCTTCGGCGCCGTGCAGCGCTGCGAGGCGCTGCGCACGCACACGGAGGCGGGGCTGTGGCCGACGCGCCGGAACGAGTACGGGGCGGATGTCCTCGGTCGGCTCGAGATGGCCACGAACACGACGCTCTCGGACTACCTGAAGGGGATCACCTGGCGCGAGCGGCTGCGCGCCGGACTGCACCGCCTGTTCTCACAGGTCGACCTGCTCCTGACCCCGGTCACCGCGGGCCCTCCGGCGCCGATCGGCCAGGAGCGCGTCATGCACCTCGGCGAGGAGATCGAGTTCCGCGAGCTCGTCATGAGCTACACGGTGCCCCAGGACCTGACCGGCCTCCCGGCCTGCACGGTGCGAGCCGGGTTCGACGCGCTCGGCGTACCTACCGCCGTTCAGCTCACCGGCCCGCCCTGGAGCGAGTGGCGGATCCTGCCGGCTGCGCACGCGCTGTATGAAGCCACCGCCGGCCGTGCAGGCGCCCCGGCCGGATCTCGCGGAGCCCGCGTCGTTCGGATAGGCGGCACCGCGCGTCGGGGGGTGCAAAACTCACGAAAGCGCAACTCGCGCCACCGCTTCCGTTAGATAAGCGCCTCGGGGGCGCTTATGTGCGGAGAGCCCGGACGGCCGCGCCGCTTTCCGCAGATAAGCACCGTGGCGAGTGCGCTGTGCGAGGATCCCGCTCTTCCAAAAACCACCGACCAGGGGGTTCGATCCATGAGCAGCGAGAGCCGAAACGAGGCCGGTACAGAGCGGTTCATGGAGAAGCTCACGTGGTCGGAGGTCGAGGAGCGGATGCAGGCGGGAGTCGACGCCGTGCTCCTGCCGATCGGCACGACCGAGCAGCACGGCCGGCACATGCCGCTCGACACCGACTGCGTGATCGCCCGCGGCCTGTGCGACCGGGCGGCGCAGGCGGCCGCCGCCGAGGACCTCGAAGTCCTGATCGCGCCCACCCTGAACGTGACGCTGTCCTGGTACCACATGCAGTTCCCCGGCTCGCTGCGCCTGAGGACCGACACGTTCCTCCGCGTGTTCGAGGAGGTGTGCGAGTCGCTGCACCACCACGGGCTCGACAACGTGATCGCCGTCAACGGCCACGGCGGGAACGTGGCGGCCTTGACCGTCGCGGTCAATCGCTATTACGAGGTGACTCGCCGCCGGGTGTTCCTCCTCCAGTGGTGGGAGCTCGGCGCCGACGTGGTGGGAAACATCGAAGGCCCGGCGATCCACGCCGAGGAAGCGGAGACCTCACTGGCCATGGCCCTCGGACAGCGGGTGCTGATGGAGCACGCCGCGCGCGACGCCTACGACCGCGGCGACGCGGTCAAGGAGGCCGGGTTCCCGTGGACCTCGCTCGGCAAGTACGCCCTCACCCATCGGGGCCCGGGCGTGGTCGTGCCGATGGACATGCTCGGCGAGATATCCGAATCGGGCGTCGTCGGCGACGCCACGCGAGCCAGCCTCGAGACCGGACAGGCCATCGTGGACGCCGTCATCCCACGGATCGTCCAGGTCGTGCGGGACATGAGCACGACGGGCGGCCCGCCCACTCCGCTCCAGAACAAGCGCGCGGCGTCGACCTAGTCAGACGACGCCGGAGATTCTCGGCAACTTGTCGCACGGCCAGCCCCAGCCCGGCGGCGCGGGGCGACCTTGCCCCGGTGTTCCGATCCGATAGCAGCCCTGGTGGATGTCCCCCACGCACAGCGCAAACGCTCGCTCCACCACGGCCGGCACCGCGGTCGGGTTGCACGTGTAGCCGATCGCGTCGGGCACCAGGCGCCAGCGTCCCGCGACGTAGTGGAAGATCGCCGGCGCGTATCCCGTGTTACTCCCGCAGCCGGCCGTGTGGCTCAAGTCGGCCCGGGCATAGGTGCGGTCGGCGGCGGGGATCGTGACGCTCATGCACCCGAGTGGATAGCCGTAGGCGGCTGCGACCCCGTTCGGGCCGCGAACAGTCACGGGATCGCGGTTCTGGGCGTGCCGGCCGACCAGCCATATGACCGCAATCGCTGCGATCAGGGCGGTGAGCACGAGTCCGGCGATGGCGCGCCGGCCCGGGGAGCGACGGCTATCCCCGGGCGGCCGCGCACGCGACGCCACGGTCACCTCAATCGCGACCACGTTCGGCGAGTCCGAGCCCGCGTCCCGACCATCGGGGGCCATCGCCTGATTATCGCGCCGGCGTCGTCAGCCGGCGGCGCCTTACCCAACCAGCGCCGAGATCGCCCCGAGCATGACCTGCACGCCGAGCGCCGCGTCGGCCGGATCGGCGTCCTCCTCCGGCGTGTGGCTCAGACCGTCGCGGCACGGAACGAACACCATCGCGGTGGGCACCCGGTCGGCCACGCACATCGTGTCGTGGGCGGCGCCGGAGATCATCGTCGTGAACGGCTCGCCCGAGGCCGCCGCGGCTTCCTCGAGCGCCGCCACCAGCGCGGAGTCCATCGGCGTGGCCGGCACGGTCTGGCGCTGGCGGTAGGCGGCCGACATCCCACGCTCGGAGGCGGCCCGCCCCGCGAACTCCTCGATGTCGCGCACGACACCCTTGACCGCGTCGTCGTCGGGGCCGCGGACGTCGAGCGAGATTCGCGTCCGTCCCGGGATCGCGTTGATCAGGCCGGGCGAGACCTCGATCTCCCCCACCGTGCCGACCGTCTGCGAACCCGCCGCACGCGCCAGCCGCTCGAGTTCCACGATCGTCTCGGCGGCGACCACCGCGCTGTCGCACCGGAGGTCCATCGGCGTGGCGCCGGCATGATCGGCTCGTCCGTCGATCGTGATGTCCCCGTGGATGTAGCCGGCGATCGCGTTCACCACGCCGATCCGCCGGCCGGTGTCCTGGAGAACCCGCGCCTGCTCGATGTGTAGCTCGATCCAGCCGGTGAGGTCGTCGAGGATGTGGGCGCACTCGCGCCACCGCGCGGGTTCGTAGCCCGCCTCCTCGGCGTGCTCCCAGAACGAGCGGCCGTCGTCGATCGCGCGGAGTCCCTCGCGGAGGTCCTCTTCGCTCACGCGGCCGGCGACGATCCGGCTGCCGAGCACCATCTGGCCGAAGCCCGAGCCCTCCTCCTCGAGAAACGAGATGGCCTGCAACGGCAGGTCGAGGCCGAGGTCGGCGGCGGCCCGGCAGACCTCGAGCGCGCACACGACGCCCAGCGTGCCGTCCCACTTGCCGCCGTTGCGGTTGGAGTCGCAGTGCGAGCCGATCCCGAACACCGGCTCACCCGGCGGCCGGTTGCGCGCCACCAGGTTGCCGATGGGGTCCTCGGTGACGGTGAAGCCGAGCTCCTCCCACGCGCGCGTGAAGTAATCGAGGATCGCCCGGTACTCCGGCCGGTACGCGTAGCGCCGGATCGCCTCCGCCGAGCTGGTGTACTCCGGCCCGGCCAGCGTCTGCACGTCGTGATCGATGCGCGCCGCGCTGCGCTCGCGATCGATCGAGACAGCCTCGCCCTCTCCCGGCATTGCATGCGAGCGTACACGAACGAGTGCAACCACAGGAGCTTCCGGTATAGGGTCTGTCGCCGACAAGTGAACCGTGAATCCGAGGAGCGAACGTGCCACGACGCGTGATCGATCTGAGCCAGCCGCTGGGCCCCACGACGCAGGTCCATCCGTTCTTCACTTCGCCCAGGATCGTGCGCGAACTGATTCACGTCGACTACGCCGAGGACCAGCCGTCGTTCAATGCCGAGCTGATCATCACCTCCAATCACGCCGCCACCCATGTCGACGCATTCGGCCACTACGACCGCAGCCCGGGAGCCGCAGCGATCGCCGAGATGCCGCTCGACACCTTCTGCGGCCCGGCGGTGTGCATCGACGTGCGCGAGTACGGCGGCAAGGGGCACCTGGTCACTCCCGAACAGACCCAGGAGGCTCTGGACAAGGCGGGTCTCGAACTCGCTGAAGGGGACATCCTCCTGTTCTGCACCGATCACTACAACCAGACCGCCGGAACGCCGGCGTTCCTCGACGGGTTCAGCGGTGTCGCGCCGGAGACCGTCGCCTGGATGGCGCAGCGCGCGGTGAAGATCTTCGGCGTCGAGACGATCAGCCCCGACCTCGTCTACGAGTACGACGACTACCGCACCCACCGAGCCTGCGCCGAGCATC
The DNA here is from genome assembly GCA_963832315.1 of uncultured Solirubrobacterales bacterium. Taxonomy (GTDB): domain Bacteria; phylum Actinomycetota; class Thermoleophilia; order Solirubrobacterales; family Solirubrobacteraceae; genus Palsa-465. The sequence continues at coordinate 359,701 of CAWHTT010000001.1, forward strand.
GGATCACGCACTACGAGAACCTCAACAACCTGGCCGAGGTGGCTGGCCGGCGCTTGGACTTCTACGGCTTCCCGCTCCGGCTCGAGGTGGCGTACGGATCGCCCGTGCGAGCGGTCGGGATCGTCGAGGATTAGGCGATGCACGAGTTGATGTCGGCGGGCGAGCCGCTGGAGAGCGATCAGTACGTGCTGGACAACGAGGCCGTGCGCGGGCTGGTCGCCGTCGCTCGCGAGGCGATCGCCTCAGCCGACTCGCCCGAGGCGGCCTGCGATGCGATACGCCCGCACTTCGCGCGCCTGCTCGCCGACGACGCGTGGCTGCCCGCGGCCTACCAGCAGGATGCGCCGGAGAGCGGCATGGGCGGCGGCATCGGCCAGTGGCTGCTGTTTCGCTCGGCCGACCGCTCGCTGTCGCTGTTCTCGCTGGTCGTTCCGCCCGGTGCACAGACGCCGGTCCACGACCACCTCGCCTGGGGTCTGGTCGGCCTGTATCGCGGGACTCAGGACGAGGACGTGTTCGTCCGCCGGGGCGAACAGCTCACGCTCGCGGAGAGCCGCGCGCTCAACTCCGGCGATTTTTACGTTCTGATTCCCCCGCGGGACGACATCCACCGGGTGCGCACGACATCGCCGTTCACCTCGGTGTCGCTTCATCTGCTGACCAACGACACCGGGTGCGTTTGGCGACACAAGTTCGAGCCCGAGTCCGGCGAGGTCAGCCCATTCCGATCCGGCTACGTCAATGTCGAGTGCGAGGAGGAGTCCGCCGGCGCCAGCGATCGGCAGTGACTGATCACGTAGGGGGCCAGTTCGCCGGCGGCCTCGAGTAGCTCCCGGTTATCGCGCGCCAGGCGCTCCGACGCTCTCCTGGGCTCGTGCGCGGATCGCCTGCTCGTCGACTCCGACGACCCGCCCGTGCTCGAGCACGATGCGCCCGTCGATCAGCACGGTGTCGACCGACGCACCGGTCTCGGCGAACACCAGCGCGTTCAGCAAGTCGTTGCGAGGGCTCAGAAAGGCCGAGTCCCCGCGCAGGAGGACGAGGTCGGCGCGACGGCCCGGCTCGAGCGCGCCCAACTCCGCAGGACAGCCGAGCGCGCGGGCGCCCGCCAGCGTGGCGCGCTCGAACGCGTCAGCCGCGTCGATCCAGTCGGAGGGCGAGACGCCGGGCTCGGCACGGCTGACGAGCCCGGCCAGGCGCATCGCCTCGAACATGTCCTGGTTGTCGGAGCTGAGTGAGCCGTCGCTGCCGAGCGCGACGTTCAGGCCGCGCTCGAGCATCCGGCGCACCGGCGCGATCCCATTGCCGAGGCGCAGGTTGCTCGCCGGGTTGTGCACCACGCTGGCCCCGGCGCGGGCGAGCAGGTCGATCTCCTCGTCATCGAGCCACACCCCGTGGGCGGCGGTGAACGCGTCAGAGAGCACCCCGAGCTCTGCGAGTTGCCCGACCAGCCGGCGCCCCCATCGCCCCCTGGCCTGCACGATCTGCGTGCGCGACTCGGAAACGTGCGTGTGCATGCCGGCGCCGTGCTCGCGGGCAAGGTCCGCCAGCCCGCGCAGCAGCTCGTCGCTGCACATTCCCGGGATCGTCGGAGAGACCGCCATCCGCACCCTGCCGCCGGCCGCCCCGTCGAAGCGGCGAAGCGCCGATTCGCTCAGCTCGAGGCACCGCCTGGCCGGCATCGCCGCAAGTCGCTCGAGCCGACTCGCCAGGTGCGACGGCACGACATCGAGCAGGCCGGGCATCATCCGGTGGAACGGGCCGTCGGCGATCGACGGCGCCAGCACCACGCGCAGACCCACGTCCTCGTATGCCTGGACAACCGGCTCGAGCACGTCCGCGTCGGCGGCGGGCACCGCCATGTACAGGTCATACGCCGCGGTGGCCCCGGTCTGGAGCATCTCGATCGCGCCGAGGGCGGCCGAGAGGTAGTGATCCTCGGGCGTCCGATTGGCCTGGATCGCCGGCCCGAACGAGATCAGAACCTCGAGGGTCCACCGTCCCGCCATTCCGCGCGCCAGGTTGTTGTGGCCGTGGGTGTGCGCGTTGACGAGACCGGGGACGACGACCATGCCGCTCGCGTCGAGACGGTGCGTTCCCTCGGGCACCGCCAGGCCGGGGCCGATTCGTTCGATCCCCGCGCTGTCGATCAGCACGTCGGCGCGCTCGGGCGCGCGCCCGGCACCGGCCAGGACCTCACCCCCGGCGATCAGCAGCGGGGCCACTACTAGTGCAGCGGCACCGAGCGGTTGACGCCGACGTCGGCGCCGAGCGCCTCGAGCCAGCCCGCACGCACCCCGGCCAGTAGCTGCTCGCCGATCGCCCAGGCTTCGTCGTGACGGCTGAAGACGTCGGGCGCCGTCTCGCGCACCTCGGCCAGGATGGCCGGCTCGTCAACTCCGGTCACCTGCCCGTCGCGCACGACCCAGCGTCCGCCGATCATGACCGACCGGAGCGCGGTCGTCGTGGAGCCGAACACCACGTGATGGAGCGGGTTGGCGAGCGGGGTGAATACTGCGCTGTCGAGGTCGAGCAGCACGAGGTCGGCGCGCCGGCCGGCCTCGATTCGACCTAAGCCCGCGGCGTCCCCGGCCGCCTGGGCTCCGCCCGCGGTCGCCATCCGCCATGCCTCGGGGGCGCCCAGCCACCGCTCGTAGTCAATGTCCCACAGCTTGTGGAGCAGACCCGCGACCTTGAGCGCGGCGAACATGTCGTTGCCGTCGTTGGACGACATGCCGTCGGTGCCCAGCGCCACGTTGACGTCGTGGTCGAGCAGGCGCGGCACCGGGCATATCCCGCTCCCGAGCTTCATGTTCGAGATCGGGTTGTGGACGATCGTCGTGCCCGTGTCCCGGACGATCTCGATGTCCCGGGGCGTCAGCCAGATGCCGTGCTCGAAGTTCACGCGCGGCCCGAGGAACCCCAGCGCGTGCATGTGCTCGGGGAGCGTCTTGCCGTACATCTTGCCGCCCGAGAGCGCCTGCATCCGGGTCTCGAGCACGTGGATGTGGATCTGTAGATCGAGCTCGTCGGCCAGTGCGGCGCACGCCTGCAGGAACGGGTCCGTGCAGCGCTGTGGCCCCGACGGCCCGAGGGCGATCGAGATCCCCTCATCCGGGCGGTGGTAGCGCTCGACGGCGCGCCGGGTGAAGGCCTCCCACTCGTCCCAGGTCGGGGGCTTCTCTTGCTCCAGCCGCTCGATCAGCGCCCGGTCGACCAGGCCCTCGTCGAGCACGACCGTCTCGTGGTAGGCCCGATCGCCCATGCCGAGCACGATCAGCGCGCGGAGCCCGAGGTCACGATATGCCTCGACGACCGCGGCGAGGGATTCGTCGGTGAATCCGGCCATCTCGTAGAGGAAGTCGACGACGCATGTTGCGCCCGAATGCACCATCTCGAGTCCGCCGATCAGCGTCCGGAGATAGGTCTCGCGCGAGCTCTGCACCGGACCCGCGAGCGCTGGATAGGAGAACAGCATCCACGGCTCGAGCGGGAGGTTGTCCCAGCGACCGCGGAACCAGTTCTCGTTGGAATGGCAATGCGCGTTCACCATGCCGGGCACGACGGCCAGGCGGCCACAGTCGATCACCTCGCCCTCGGCGCCCGCGCCGGCCGCGTCGGAACCCACGGCGGTGATCCGCCCGTCCTCGACGACCACGTCGACCCGCTCGAACTCGCCGTCGCCTGTATCGACGAGGCCACCTTTCAAGATCACGCCCACATCACCCCTTCAGTTCTCGGTCCCGGCGGAGGGGCGGAACATATAACCCGGGGTACGCAAATGTCGACCCTTGTATACGACCGATGGTGCACATAAGCTCCGCATGTCGCATCAACGGAGCCGAGAGGGAGAGTGATGTCGGGGACCGATGAGCACGAGCGCGGGCACAGCTCCGAGCCGCTGAGTCATGAGATCGAGGGGTTCTTCGAGAGCGACCTCGAGATCGAGCGCGAGTCGATCCAGGAGTCGATCGCGCACGACTACTCGACCGGCTTGGTGCCGCTCGACAAGCGCCGCCCGCTCGGGCATTTCGTCGCGCTGTGGACGACGTTCGCGGCCGGGTTCTCGTTCCTGTTCGTCGGCACCGAGATCCACGACGCCGGCTACACGCTGCCCGGCACGATCGGGGTCACCCTGCTCGGCATCGGCATCTACTTCGCGTACGCGCTGTTCGGCGCCTACCTCGGCTCGCGCACCGGGCAGACGCATTCGCTGCTGACCCGCTCGATCTTCGGGGTGACCGGGTCATACATCGTCTCGGCGCTGGTCGTGGCCGGCTCGCTCGGCTGGGTCGGCTTCCAGGGCGGCCTGATGGTGCAGATCTGGAGCGGCCTCTACGGCTGGGGCGGCGTCGAGGCGCTGACGATCATCTTCTGCGGGCTGATGATCTTCAACAACCTGTTCGGGTTCACCGGGATCAGCGTGTTCGCCCGCTACGTGGTCACGCCGCTGATCATTCTGTGGGTCGTCTACCTGGTGATCCGCGGCATCGTCGATCACGGATCGCTGCTGGGGAACCATCCGAAGAACGTCAGCGGACTTGCCTTCTGGCAGGTGGTCGGCGTGGTCCTGGGCTTCGCGTTGTGGGGCAACGAGCCCGACGTCTTCCGCTACGGCAAGCCGAAGTTCGCCTGGCCGATCCCGGCCTTCGCCTTCGCGCTGGTGATCGGATTCCTGTTGTTCACCGTCGGCGGGTGGATGATGGCCGAGTTTGCCCACTCGACCGACTTCGGGGTGGTCGTCAAGTACTCGACCCACTTCTCGCTGTTCGGGGCGTTCTGGCTCGCCTGGTTCCTGGCCACGGTCAGCCAGGTCGCGATCAACGACGGCAACTACTACGAGGCGATCAACGCCTTCCAGAACATCTTCGGCAGCTGGGGCAAGTGGAAGCGGGTCTACTCGTGCCTGATCTGCGCTTGCATCGGCGCGCTGGCCGGCTGGCTGGTCAACTACAAGATCACCGACGGCTTCTTCAAGGTGGCGGCGTTTCTCGCGGTGACCGCTCCGTGCGCCACGGTGATCATGTGCGTCGACCACTTCCTGCTGCCGCGCATGTTCGGGATCTCGCGGCCGCTGATCCAGATCCCGAAGTGGAGCGAGACGTCGATCGGCAACTGGCCGGCGATCGTCGCACTCGCGATTTCCGTGTTCTTCGGCACCTGGGCGACCGGCATCTTCCCGGGTGAGGACCCGAATCGCTACTGGGGTCCGGGCCCGCTCGAGGCCTGGGTGATGTCCGGCGTGCTGTACATCGCGTTCGTGGCGATCACGCGGGTGGCCGTCCCGAAGGCGATGGGGCTCAAGCAAATGCTCGGCTTCGCGAAGCCGGTGATCGACACGCCGCTTCCGAGCGCGGCAGTGGTCGACATGGTCACGGTCGCCGAGGGGACCGCCGGGATTGGAGCCCCACCGCCTGCGGTCGGCACGCCGGCGGCCGCCTCCTAGGTTCGAGGCCGGGACATGGCTAGCGAAACGACGACCGAGCGTCCGCCCAGCCGGGGAGCTGCCGCCGCGGCGGCGGTCGACTGGGAATTGATGGAGCGCTGGGACCGCCAGTACTACCTGCACAACGTGCAGGGGCAGGACGAGCACCAGTGGAACGGTGTGGCCTACCAGGAGGGCAACTACCTCTACATGGTCGATGGCACCCGGCTGCTCGACTGCCAGAGCCAGCTCATCTCGGACAACATGGGCCATCGTCACCCGCGCGTCGTGGCGGGGCTGACAGAGGCCCTCGAGCGCTACGGGCACGTCTATTTCGGGATGGCCACCGACTACCGAGCCCGCGCGGCCAAGCTGATCGTCAAGGACCTCCTGGAGCGAGACGGATGGGCCGGGCGGGTGCGGATCCTGCCCTCGGGTTCGGACGCGGTGGACGTGGCCCTGACGATGGCGCGGGTTTACACCGGCCGGAGCGTCGTGCTCACGCAGGAGCACTCCTTCCACGGACTCACCGCGGGCGCGGGCACACGCGTGCGCGGGTACAACAACCAGATCTCCTCGGTGCACGAGGTTCACGACGTGCGCGACGTCCCCGGCGGTGAGCTCCCGACCTTCAGGACGATCCCCGCCCCGGAACACGAGGAGTTCGACGCGTGGGGAGGACTGCCGTCGCTGGCCGCACTCGAGCAGGTGATCGACGAGGTGGGACCGGAACAGATCGCGGCCGTGGTGACCGAGACCATGCTCGGCGTGGCCGGAATCATGGGCCACCCCGACTACTTGCCGGGGGTGCGCGAGATCACCTCGCGACACGGGATCCTGTGGATCGACGACGAGGTGATCTGCGGGTTCGGCCGGCTGGGCAAGTGGTTCAGCTACCAGCTGTACGACGGCCTGCGGCCCGACATCATGCCGATCGGGAAGGGCATGAACGGCTGCATCCTGCCGGTCGGCGGGGTGGTCGCCAGCACCGAGGTGGCGGCGCTGTTCGAGCGCGATCGCTGGTTCTCGGGCAGCACGTGGGACGGCCATCCGCTGGTCGCGGCGACGATCGTCGCCAACATCGAGGCGATGATCGACGAAGGGGCGGTGGAGCACGGCGCGGAGATGGGGTTGCGTCTGCGGGCGGGGTTGGACGAGTTGCGCAACCGTCATCCCTCGATCGGCCGGATCGGCGGCCACGGGCTCTACCACGCGGTCGACCTCGTGCGCGGGGACGGCACGCCGATCGTGCCTGAGGACCGGGCGTTCGACTTCACCGGCGACCTCTCCGGCACGCCGACCGCCATGATCCGCCAGGAAGCGGCCAAGCACGGCGTGTGGCTCACCGGGTTCGTGCCGAACACGATCAAGGTGGCGCCACCGCTGACCGTGACCGCCGATGAGATCGACCTCACGCTCGAGGCGTTCGACGCCGGCCTCGACGTGATCGATCAGCGCTACGGCGGCTGATGGAACCTTCGCCTTCGCACGCTGACGCCGCCCGGTGGGACCTCGACCACGTGATCCATCCGTGGAGCTTCCCCGGCTCCTCGCTGATGATCGTGCGGGGAGAGGGCTCGAGCTACTGGGACGCGAGCGGACGTAAGTACCTCGACGCGCTCGGCGGGATCCAGCTGTGCGAGATCGGCCACGGCCGGGCTGAGCTCGCGGACGTGGCGGCCGCCCAGATGCGCGAGCTCGAGTACTCGCCGCTGTTCTGGAACTTCGGCAACGAGCCATCCGCGCAGCTGGCCCGCCGGCTGGTCGAGCTCGCGCCCGCCGGCCTCGACCACGTGTACTTCACCAACGGCGGATCGGAGAGCTGCGAGAGCGCGATCAAGATGGCCCGGCTGTATCACTACCTGCGCGGCGAGCCCGAGCGCACGACGATCCTGTCACTCGGACACTCCTACCACGGGATGACCTACGGAGCGCTGGCCGCCACCGGGCTGGTGGGGACTAAGGACGGGTTCGGCGAGATGCCAGGTGGCTTCTTCCACCTGACCACGCCGTACCCCTACCACGAGGAGCTCTACGGTGGCGAGGATCCGCTCGAGTTCTGCGTCCGCGAGCTCGAAGAGACGATCGCCCGCCTTGGCCCCGGGCGCATCGCGGCGCTGATCGGCGAGCCGGTGCTGACCGTCGGCGGGGTGATCGTGCCGCCCCCCGGCTACTGGCGCGCGGTCAGCGAGATCTGCCACCGCCACGGGATCCTCGTGATCTCCGACGAGGTCGTGACCGCATTCGGGCGGCTCGGATCCTGGTTCGCGTCGGAGCCGTACGGGATCGAACCGGATCTCATCACGACGGCCAAGGGCCTCACGAGCGGTTACCTACCGCTCGGCGCGGTGCTCGCCAGCCACGAGGTTGGCGCGACGATCAAGGGCTCGGAGACCGGCTTCATGCACGGGTACACGTACTGCGGGCATCCGGTCGCGTGCGCGGTCGCGCTGCGCAACATCGACATCATCGAGCGCGAGGATCTGGCGGGTAATGCGGCGGTGGTGGGCGAGCATCTGCGTTCGGGGCTTGAGACGCTGCTTGACCTGCCCGTGGTCGGCGACGTACGCGGTGCCGGATTGCTGGGGTCGGTCGAGCTCGTGGCCGACAAGGCGACCAGGCGCCCGATCGAGGTACGCCGACAGGAGATCGCCGATCGCGTCAGGGACGAGCAGGGCGTGATCGTCCGGAGCATCTACCAGAACGTGATCCTCGCGCCGTGCCTGGTTCTGAGCGCCGAGGAGGCCGATCAGATCGTGGCTGCCTTGCGGGCGGTGCTCCAGACGACGGGCTCCGACGGACGGCCGGTCGCGCCGGCGCCGGCCGTCCCGGTGTAGATGTCCTGCGCAGGGGGAGATTTCGGTGACCGATGAGGTACAGGCAGCGCTCGAGACGATCTTCGCCGCGGACACGGGCATCTATCAGCCGCGCGGCTTTCAGCGCCGGGTCGGATTCGGACAGCGGCCGGCCCTGATCCACATCGACCTGGCCAACGCGTGGACCCGGCCCGGCCACGCGTTCAGCTGCGACGGGATGGACGTGATCATCCCGGCCGTGCAGGCCCTGAACGAAGCCGGGCGAGCCAAGGGCATCCCGATCGTCTACACCACCACCGCTTACGCGGTCACCAGCGGGCCGAACACCGACATGGGCCTCTGGCACCACAAGATCCCGGTTGAGCTGCTCCAGATCGGATCGCCCGAGGTGGCGATCGATGAGCGGATCGCGCCGCTCGCCGGCGAGCAGGTCATCGTCAAGAAGCGCGCCAGCGCATTTCACGGAACGTATCTATCCGGGTTCCTGAAGGCGAGTGGCGTCGACACGGTGATCATCACGGGGGTGACGATGGCCGGCTGCGTGCGCCACTCGACCGAGGACGCAATCGCCGAGGGCTTCCGTCCGATCGTCGTGCGCGAGGCGGTGGGTGACCGGGTTCCGGGCGTCGTCGAGTGGAACCTGTTCGACATCGACGCGAAGTTCGGCGACGTCGAGCCGCTCGAGCGGGTCCTGGGGTATCTGGAGGAACTGGAGCCGGTGGCGTCCGCGTCTGGGAGCGTCGCCGCCACTTCGGGCTGAGTCGCGTCAGGGGAGCAGCTGGCTGAGCTCCGCGTACGTCTCGGGTCGGCGGTCGCGGAAGAACTGCCAGGTCGTCCGGACTTCCTCGATCACGCCCAGGTCCAGATCGGCCACGAGCACCTCGTCGTCGCGGTCGGACGCCTGCGCGACGATCTTGCCTCGCGGATCGCAGAAGTAGCTCGAGCCGTAGAAGCGCGCGCCGTCCACGAGTTCCTCGCCCACGCGGTTGATCGCGCCGACGAAGAACCCGTTGGCCACCGCATGCGCCGGTTGTTCGAGCTGCCAGAGGTGCTTTGAGAGGCTCTCGATCGTGGCCGAGGGGTTGAAGGTGAGCTCGGCGCCCTTGAGGCCGAGCATCCGCGCCGGCTCGGGGAAGTGGCGGTCATAACAGATGAACACGCCGACCTTGCCCACGCTCGTGTCCCACACCGGATAGCCGAGGTTGCCCGGCTTGAAGAAGTACTTCTCCCAGAAGATCGGCCCGACCTGCGGGATGTGGGTCTTGCGGTACTTGCCGAGCACGGTCCCGTCGCGCTCGATCACGACAGCCGTGTTGTAGAAGACGCCGTCGAACTCCTTCTCGAAGAACGGCACGACCAGCACGAGTTGATGCTCACGGGCGAGCTCGCGCATCCTGGTGACGGTCGGCCCGTCGTCCGGCTCGGCGGTCTTGAACCACTTCGGCTCCTGCTCAGCACAGAAGTACGGCCCGAAGAAGATCTCCTGCAGGCATACGATCTGCGCGCCCTGCGCGGCGGCCTGGCCGATCATCTCGACGTGCTTGGCCAGCGCCTCGTCCTTCGGAAGGTTCGCATGCGCCTGGATCAGCGCCGCCCGGACGATCTTGCCCATCTCGGTCTCCTCCTCTGGTCAGGTGCTGGTCCCGCACCACTCCATCGCCAGCAGCGCGAACGCGCGCGTCGCGCACATCACCTCGTCGATCCGAACGAACTCGTTGTCCGCGTGGGCCACGGCGAGGTCACCGGGACCGTAACTGATCGCCGGGATCCCCGCCAAGGTCAGCCACGATGCATCGTCGACCGCGGGAAAGCCCGCGACTTCGGGGGGTGTTGTGAAGCTCGTGCCCTCGGCGGCTCGCTCCTGAGCGGCGCACATCGCCGCCGTGATCTCGTCTCCGGGCGGCGAGTTGGCCGGCCAGTGCAGGCGCCAGTCGACGCCCGGCGCGTGATCGCGCAGCCAATCGTCGGTGGCGGCGATGTGGCGCACGTGCTCCTCGATCTGAGTCTTCACCTCGTCGGGATCGTCGTCGGGCGGATACCAGACGAGGTACTCGGTGCGCATCTGCTCGGGGACGAACAATGGAAACTGCACGCCGGTCGTCCCGGCCTCGAGGATCCCGGGCATGATCGTGAACTGCCCGGGGCGGTAGAGCGGATGGCGCTTGGAGAACGCCCACTGCTGCTCCAGGCGGCGCAGGCCCTCGAGGATCACCAGGCCCTTGTCGATCGCGCTGACCCCGGGCGCTTCGCCGGTTCCGGTCGGATGGAGCGTCTGCCCGCGGTTGGCCGCGTGGGTGACCTTGCCGTGCACGGTCAGCGTGAACCACAGCTGCCCCGGCGAGGTGGGCATCACCGCCAGCGCGTTTTTTCCGGTGGTCGGCTCGGCGACGATCGCAGCGTCGGCCCGATAGCCCCGCTCCACGGTGGCGCTCACCCCGATGTCGTTGTTCATGCATTCCTCGCCGACCACCGCCTCGAGGATCAGGTCGCCGCGCAGCCGCACGCCACTGTGTTTCAGGGCGCGAGCGGCGAACGCCTGGGCCAGCACGCCGGCCTTCATGTCGGTCGACCCGCGGCCCCAGATCCGGTCCTCGTCGATCAGGCCCGAGAACGGGTCATGGCGCCAGTTCTCGCTGCGACCGGGCGGGACGACGTCGACGTGCCCGTTGTAGATCAGCGACCGGCCGCCGCCCGATCCGCGGATCACCCCGACCGCGTTCTCGCGCCCCGGCTCGAGCCCGAACACGTCGACCTCCGCGCCCAGATCGGCGTAGATGCCCGCCACGAAGCGCGACATCTCGCCTTCGCCGCCGACCATCTCCTCGTAGACCTGTCCTGGGTAGCGCGGGTTGACGCTCGGGATCTGCACGGCCTTGGAGACCGCGTCTATGAGCTCGTCACGTTGCTCATCGACAGCGCTCAGGACGCGCTCGGCGAGCTCGGAGGCGAGTGCCGTCACGGCCGTAGCTCCGCGACCGCCTTGGTGAGGGTGTGCAGGGTGCGCACCGTGGGGACCGGCACGGACACGAGGTCGGCGATCTCGATGATCGCGCCGGTCATGCAGTCGAGCTCGAGCGGCTTCCCGGCCTCCCAATCGAGCAGCATCGAGGTCCGGTGATCGCCGACCGCGAGCGCTCCCTCCATCCGGCGGTCGATCGATACCGGCAACTCGATCCCGAGCGCCGCGGCGACCGCGGCGCATTCCTCCATGACCGCGCGTGCACATGCGGTGGCGCTGGGGGAACTGGCGAGCTCACCCATCGTGGTACGGGTGATCGTCGTGATCGGATTGAACGCCGCGTTGCCGAGCAGCTTCAGCCAGATGTGCTCCCTCAGGTTGGGGGCGATCGGGCACTTGAGCCCCCCGGCGCTGAACGCGGCGGAGATCTCCCGGCACCGCTCGGTGGCCTCGCCTCCGGGGGTGCCGATGGCAAAGCGGGTGCCTTCGATATGACGGACCACGCCCGGCGCGGTGAGCTCGGTCGAGCAGTAGATCACGCACCCGACCACGTTGTCGGGCGGGATCGCCTGGCTGACGGTTCCATCCGGGTCGACGCTGTTCAGCCGGCGGCCGTCGAGGTCTCCCCCGTGCCGCTGGAAGTACCACCACGGGATCCCGTTCTGGGCTCCGACCACGAGGGTCTCCGGTGTTAACACGCTTGCGAGTCTTGGCGCGACCTCGGGCAGGCTGTTCGCCTTCAGGCCGACGAAGATCACGTCCGCCTCGGCCATCGCATCGAAGTCGTCGGTCGCGGGGACGTCGACGGTGAAGTCGCCCTTTGGGCTCTCGACCCGCACGCCGTGGGCTTGCATCGCGCGCAGGTGCTCGCCGCGTGCGATCAGCGTCACGTCGCTCCCGCCCCGCGCCAGCGCCGCCCCGACGTACGCGCCGATCGCGCCCGCCCCGAGGACCGCGAACCTCATCGATCGGCGATCTGGAGGTGACCCGCCATCCGCGAGCGTTGGACCTTGCCGGTCGCGGTCTTCGGGATCTCCTCCAGGGGATAGATCTCGTCGGGGACCTTGAACGCGGCCAGCGACTCGCGCGCGTGGCGTCTGAGCTCGTCGGGAGTGACCTCGTCGTTGAGTACGACGGCTGCGGCGACCCGTTCTCCGTACTTGGTGTCCGGAACGGAGAAGGCGACCGCCTCGCTGACGTGTGGGTGGGAGAGCAGGACGGCCTCGACCTCGTACGGTGAGATGTTCTCGCCGCCGCGGTTGATCATCTCCTTGCGCCGGCCCTTGAGCTCGAGATAGCCGTCGCTCAGGATGCCGAGGTCGCCGGTCCGGAACCAGCCGTCGAAGAACGATTCGGCGTTGGCCTTCTCGTTGTTCAGGTAGCCGGGCGTCAGCCCCGGACCGGTAATCGCCACCTCGCCGGGCTCTCCGGGCGGGACATCGCGGCCGGCGTCATCGACGATCCGGACGTCGGCGCCGGCGGACACGCCGACCGATCCCGGCCGCCGGTCCGCTGGCGGCAGCGGATTCGACGTCATCTGGTGGGTGTTCTCGGTCATCCCGTACGCCTCGACCATCGGAACACCCAGCCGGTCCTCGGCTTCGCGCATCATCTCGGCCGACAGCGCCGAGCTGCACGAGCGAACGAAACGGAGGGTGGGCGGCGGCTCGTCGAGGCGCGCGATGAGCTTCTGATGCGGCGTCGGCGAGGCCGAGTACCAGGTCATCCCGTACTCGCGCGCCTGGCCCCAGAAACGCCCGGGGACGAGCCGGCGCGGGACGACGACCGTGCCGCCGGCGCTGATCTGGGCCAGCGTGGACGCGACGAGACCGTGGACGTGGAACAGTGGCATCGCGCAGAACGAGACATCGCTCTCGCAGAGCGCATAGTGCGTCGCGATCGACTCCGCCTGCGCGGTGAGGTTGCGCTGAAGCAACGGCACCTGCTTCGGGCGAGACGTCGTGCCGCTGGTGTGCAGCAGAAGCGCCGCGTCCTCGGGGCCGCCCCGGTCGAACGACGACGCGGTGGTGAGCTCGCGGCCGTTCAGGCGGAACGTCGGTCGAGCGCCCGATCGCGCCGCTGTCGCCTCGATGACCGGGAGTTCGTCCGCGGCGGCCACCAGGGGAGTGGGCGCCTCGCTTCCGGCGATCACGAACCTCGGAGCGAGATCGGACAGGTAGAACCGGAACTCCGCCTCCGTGTAGTCCTGATTGAGCGGACCGGCGACCGCGCCGAGCAGCCCGATCGCGAACAGGCAGAGGACGATCTCCGGGCCGTTCGGCAGGACGATCGCGATGCGGTCGCCCTTTTGCACACCGGCCGTGGCCAGTCGTCCCGCCAGCTCGGTCACGAGCGATGCCACATCCTCGTGGGTGAAGCTCAGCCCGTCGTCGGGGCAGACCAGCGCGGGCGTCGCGCTGGGCCGAATCAGGTCGAACAGCATGGCCGCGATTGTCTCACCGTCTCAGGGTCTTAGAGCACGAGCTTCAGGGGCGATTCCAGCAGCGCCTTGACGTCGGCCAGGAACCGGGCCCCGTCGGCGCCGTAGAGGATGCGGTGATCGCCCGACAGTGTCATCGTCATCAGCCGCCGGTCGATGATCTCCTGGTCGCTTCGGGCCAGCGTTTCCCGGATCGCGCCCACGCCGAGGATCGCGGCCTGCGGCGGGTTTATCACGGGCCGGATCGCGGTCATGCCGAACATCCCCAGGTTCGACACCGTGAACGTTCCGCCCGAGAGCTCGGGCGGCGTGATCTCGCCGGACCGCACGCGGGCCGCCAGCCGACGCGCCTCGTTGGCGATCGTGCCGAGCGACTTGGTGTCCGCGTCTGCGAGGGTGGGGACGACCAACGCGTCGTCTGTCGCCACCGCGATCCCGATGTTGATCCGGCGGTGCAGCTTGAAGCGGCCATCCACGTACGAGCCGTTGACCCGTTGATGGCGACGCAGCGCGATCGCGCACGCCTTGACGACGAAGTCGTTGATCGAGGGGATCGCCTGCTCGTCGCGGTCTTGGTCGATCGCGGCCTTCAGCGCCGCGCGCATCTCCAGCGCGGCATCCATGATCGCCTCGGTTTCGACTTCGAAGTTGGGGATCGTCGCGCGCGACTCCGACATCCGCCGCGCGATCAGCTGCTGGACGCGGGTTGGCTCCTGGGTGTCGAAGTCGTCGCTTTCGGTCGCGGGCGGCTTTTCGGTGGTCGGCGGTTTTGCGGCGACCGGCGGACTTTCCGTCACTCCGGCCGCGGTGAGCACGTCGGCGCGCGTGATCCGGCCCCGCGGGCCGCTCCCGCTGACCTGCTCGAGCTCGACCCCATGGGTGCGGGCGACGCGCTTGGCCAGCGGTGTCGCGCTTGGCGACGCGCCGGTCACCACGACGTCCTCGCCCGCGGGCTCCGCACCGTTGGACGGCGGCGGGGGTGTCGGCACGTCGCCGGCCGGCGGCACCTCTCCTCGCTCCGCCGGCGCCCCCTCTCCTCCCTCCTCGGCCGCGCCCGCGCCGACGCGCGCGATCACCTCACCGACCGGAACGCTCGTGCCCTCCTCGACCACGATCTGGACCGCGCCCGCGATCTCGGCGGCGTGCGTGACCGTCGCCTTGTCGGTCTCGATCTCGACCAGGTCCTCGCCTGCCTCGACGGTCTCGCCTTCGTGCTTCAGCCACCGGAGGATCGTTCCCTCCTCCATCGAGTCCGACAGCTTGGGCATCGTGATGTCGGTCATGGGGCTGCCTCCAGCAGGTCGAGCGCGGCGCCGACGATCGTGTCGGTGTCGATGCCGAAGTATCGATACAGGTCGTCCACGTCCCCCGACTGGCCGAAGTCGTCGACGCCGAGGCACGCGATCGGAACGCAACGGACCGCCGACAGGAAGCTGAGGGTGTGCGGATGGCCGTCGAGCACGGTGACCATCGGCGCCGCGCGCTCGGGCGGGAACAGGTCGTCGAGGATCGCGTGCTCGCCGCCGGCCAGGCCCCGGCGCGCCTGGAGCGCGCGGAAGATCAGGTCGGGTGAGGTGAGGCAGATGACGTCGCACGGACTGCCGGCCTCCTCCAACTCCTCGGCCGCGGCGACGGCCTCGGGCACGACGGCGCCGACCGCGACGACGGTGATCGCGGGCGCGGTCGTCGCGGTGTGCAGTGGGTAGCCGCCGGCGAGGGCGAGTGTTCGGCGCCGCTCACGTTTGTCGGGATCGTCCGGAACCCGCGCGAGCGCCTGATCGATCGGCCGCGTGGTGAGCCGGAAGTAGGCCGAGCCCCCGTCGGGTCGCCCGAGCATGGACAGCGCTTGGAGCAGCGCCCACTCGAGGTCCTGGCCGAAGGCGGGCTCCCAGGCGACGCAGCGCGGCTGCTCGAGGCCCACCGACGGCGTGATGATCGACTGATGCGCACCACCCTCCGGCGCCAGCGTGACACCGGACGGCGTGCCGACCAGGATCGACTGCGCGCCGGCATACAGCCCGAACGACCACGGCTCGAGGGCGCGGTTGACGAACGGGTCATACAGGGTTCCAATCGGCAGCAGCGGCTGTCCGTCACGCGACCACGTCAGTCCCAGCTCGGCCAGGAGGCCGACCAGGTTCCCTTCGGCGATCCCGAGCTCGATATGCCGACCGTGTTCGGAGCCCTTCCAGCGCACGAGCGTCTCGGAATCATCCGCGAACCAGTCGATTCGCTCGCCGATCTGCCACAGCCCGGCCCGGTTGATCCACCCGCCGAGATTGGTCGAGGACGCGACGTCCGGGCTGACCGTCACGACGTGTCGTGCGACGTCCTCGGCTTCGTGGGCCAGATCGACGAAGAACCGGCCGAACGCCTGCTGTGTGGACGCGCGACCCGTGTGGGTTCGACCGAGATCGTTCGGCACGCTCGGCGCCGGCGCGAGCTCTACGGGCTCGCGGCTCAGACGCCGTGCTGCCGCCTCGCACAGCTCCCCGGCCGGGGTCCCGGGCTCGAACATCGCCCACGGGTCTGTGGGGTCGGCGTCCAGGTCCCCGGCCAGGCGCTCCCACTGCTCGGCCGTGAGCAGCGCCGAGTGATTACCGGGATGCCCCTCGGTGGCCAGGCGCCACGCCTTGATCGTGTAGGCGAACAGCACCGCGGGTCGATCGGTGACCCGGTCGGCCTCGGCGAACCCGGCCAGGAGCTGGGCCAGGTCGTGGCCGCCCAGGTCGCGAATCGCCCGCAGCAGCTCCTCGTCGTCGAGGTCCGCGATCAGCCGCGCGACGTCACGGCTGGTTTGGTCCCGACCGGGCATCCGCTCCCGCAGCTCCGCCGCGTCCGCGCGCAGCAGGCGCTGGTACTCCTCGTTGGGCATCGCATCGATGCGCTGACGGAGCGCCTCTCCCCCGTCGCGCGCGAACAGCTCCTCGAGCCAGCGGCCGTACTTGACGGTGACCGTGTGCCATCCGGCGGCCTCGAACATCGAGATCAACCGGCCGGCGGCCATCTCCGGCACGATCCGGTCGAGCGACTGGCGGTTGAGGTCGACGATCCACAGGACCTCGCCGAGCCGCGGCGTGATCGGGTCGACGATCGCCTCCCAGCACGCGCCCTCGTCGAGCTCGGCATCGCCCAGCAGGGCTACCTGTCGCCCGCCCCGGGGCACTTCGAAGTGACCGGCCACGTAGCGGTGGGCGATCGCGCTCCAGATCGTGGCGGTGGCGCCGATCCCCACCGAGCCGGTCGAGAAGTCCGCCGGGATCGGGTCCTTCGACCGGCTCGGATAGCTCTGCAGACCGCCCATCTCTCGCAGCGTCGTCAGGTAGCGGGGGTCGAGCATGCCCAGGAGGTATTCGATCGCGTGCAGCACCGGCGAGGCATGCGGCTTCACCGACACGCGATCCTGCGGGCGCAGGTACTCGAACCACAGCGCGGTCATGATCGAGACCATCGACGCCGACGAGGCCTGATGGCCGCCGACCTTGACCCCCGAGCTCGTCGGGCGGACCCGGTTGGCGTGGTGGATGATCGACGTCGCCAGCCAGAGCACCCGCGCCTGGATCGCCTCCAGGGCGTCTAGCGTCGTTTCCGGGGTCTGAGTCGTCGCCACGCCTTCTCGGGATTCTCCCTCACGTTCAAGTTTTAGGCGCGGCCGCCCGGGGAACGGTACACAAAGAGGGAAAGCTCAATACGCGCATCGCTCGTCAGCCGCGGCGAGACAGTTCGTCGCATCGGCGATGCAACCGGCCAGGGAGGATCGAATGAGTGAGCGACCGCAGTCGACGACGCGTGCTTCCGCACGACCAGCGAACGCACGAACGCGGGACGGTGTGTCGCGCCCGCGTACCCGAGGCGAGACCGAAGTTCGGTCGCGCAGAGACGGAGTGTCGCGGGACGGGGCGGGACTGTCGCGTGATGGGGCGGGACTGTCGCAGAACGGCGCGGTACTCACGCCTGACCGAGCGCAGACAGACGCAGCGGCGACACCGACATTCACCGAGGTCACTCCTCGCGCGGTGAAGTACGCGACTGTCGTTGCCTTCCTGGCTTGGACGTTCGCCGTGTACGACTACATCTCGTTCGGCACGCTGCTGCCCAAGATCGCCGAGTCGTTCCACTGGAGCACATCCTTCGCCACCGCGGTGGCGACATACGTCTCGATCGGCACGTTCGCCACCGCGATGCTCGTCGGCCCCATACTCGACTATCTCGGGCGCAAGAAGGCCATGTTGGTGACCACCGTCGGCGCGGCGCTGAGCTCCGGACTGTCGGCACTCGCTCCCTCGACGATCTATCTGATCTTCGTCCGCGCATTCTCAGGGCTGGGATACTCCGAGCAGGCCGTCAACGCGACGTATCTGAACGAGCTCTACGGCAAGCGCGCCAAGCGCGGGTTCATCTACAGCGCGGTGCAGAGCGGTTGGCCGGTCGGCGCCCTGCTTGCCGCCGGCATGGCGGCGTTGCTCGTCCCGGTGGTCGGCTGGCGCGGCACGTTCGCCGTGGCCACCTTCCCGGCCTTCGTCATCGCAGTGCTCGCGCTCAGGCTCGTCGAGTCGCCGAAGTTCGAGCGCATGCGCCACGCTCGCAAGTTGGTCAAAGCCGGGCGAACGGACGAGGCGCGTGACTTCGCCGAGCGCGAGGGGCTCGATGTCGAGCGCGTGGATCGCAGCACGTTCCGGCAGCTGTTCGCGTCCGATCAGCGCCGCCACACGCTGTTCCTCGGCAGCGCCTTCCTTCTGAACTGGATCGGTATCCAGATCTTCGACGTCCTCGGCACCACGGTGCTGAAGGACGGAACCGGCATCTCGTTCTCGAGCTCGCTCGTGCTGCTGCTGGTCGGCAACCTCGTGGCCGCGGCTGGCTACCTCACCCACGGGCTCCTCGGTGACCGCTTCGGCCGGCGGAACGTCACGGCCTTCGGTTGGGTGGTTGCCGGTATCTCGTTCGCCGTGATGCTCTTCGGCCCTCACACGATGGCCTTCACGCTGGTCTTCTACTCGATCGGCCTGTTCTTCGTGCTCGGGACCTACGCGTCGCTGTTCTTCTACATCGGCGAGTCGTTCCCGTCGCGCGTGCGCGGCACGGGCACCTCGCTGATGAACGCCATGGGCCCGGTCGGAGCGATCGTCGGATCGGGTCTGTTCACGGCAGTCCAGGCTCTCGGCATGAGCGTTCAGGCTGGTGCCGCGACGGTCGGCTGCACCGCGATCGTGCTGTCCGGCCTGTGCATCCTCGGCGCGCGCAATGTGTCTCCCGCCGACGACGTGTCGCTCGACGAGACCAAGTTGCACGAATCGGATCACACCCGCGCGGTGGCGACGGCGTCCTAACCCACAGGGAGTTGGACAGTGACTGACGAGCGGCCCAGATCGGGCCGACTCGCCGCCCGCGGTGCGCTGGTGACGGGCGCCGCGGGTGGGATTGGCGGAGCGATCGCCGAGGCATACGCCCTCGAGGGAGCCGATGTATGCCTCAGCGATCGCGATGCCTCGCCTGGGCTGAACGCCGTCGCCGAGCGTTGCCGCCGCCATGGCACCTCGATCGGTCTCGCGGTGGGTGACGTTGCCGACGCCGCCGACGTTGAACGCATCGTGGCAGCGGCCGCCGATGCGCTGAACGGCCGCATCGACATCCTGGTCAACGCCGCCGGCATCGCCACCGAGGCGGCGGTCGAGGATATGCCCATCGAGATGTGGGATGAGATGATCCGGATTGACCTTCGCTCGGTCTTTCTCTGCAGCCGCGCGGTGCTCCCCGGCATGCTCGAACGCGGATGGGGACGGATCATCTCGATCGCCTCTCAACTCGGCATCAAGGGCGCCACCGGACTGGCGCATTACTGCGCCGCCAAGGCCGGCGTGATCGGGTTCACCAAGTCACTCGCGCAGGAGGTCGCCGGGCGAGGCGTTCTCGTCAACGCGATCGCCCCCGGCCCGATCGAGACCGCCATCCTCGACGGGTTGAGCGAGGACTGGAAGGCCGCCAAGCGAGCGGAGCTACCCCTGGGTCGCTTCGGTGTGCCGGAAGAGGTCGCGCCGACCGCCGTGCTGCTGGCTGCCGAACCCGACTCGAACCTCTACGTCGGGCAGGTGCTCGGGCCTAACAGCGGCGACGTCATGCCCTGACGCCGCACGACCACGCTCGCTCCTCCGCTCGCTCCGCCCCCCCGCTCGCTCCGCCCCCGCTCGGTCCCCACCGCTCGATCCGCCCCCGCTCGATCCGCCCCCGCTCGGTCCACCCCCGCTCGGCCCACCACCCGCTCGGTCCACCCCCTCACCGCTCGGTCCACCCCCTCCACTCACGTTTCGAGCGGCTCGAGCAGGCGGTGCGGAGTGCGCAGGGCCACCGCCACGGCCTGCGTGGGGGCCGCGGCGCGTGCATGCTCGTAAGAGCCCACGACGCGCCCGAACTCTCCCCCTTCGCCCCGAACTCCCTGTTCCCGGTGACCGCTCAGAGCGCGCGGCCGCGCAGCATGAGGCACATCACCCCGAGCACGAGCACCATGACCGTCGCGAGGATCGCCGCCGTCGCCACTTCGTCGTGCAGCGTGACCGCCCCGACCGCGCAGGCGACGAGTCCGCTCACGACGCGTGAGAGGTAGCCGCGGAGTCCGTTCCGCTTGTCGCCCATGTCCGAGAAACGCCGCGGCGCTCGCCAAACTTGTCGGCCCGTGATGTGCAGGGCATCAGCAGTCAGTCGTTCGGGCACGTGCCGCCGCTTGGCGCTGCTGGCCCTCGGCGTGCTCGTCGCGGGGTGCGGCGTCACGTCGGTCGGCGCCACGACGTCGTCCTCAAACCCCGTCGGCGCCGGCGCGACAGCCACGCACTCAGACCCAGTGGGCGCTGGCACGACAACGCCGCATTCAGACCCAGTGGCCGTCGGCACGGCAGATGCCCATACGGTCCAGCCCCAGCCTGCCCCCGGCTCATGCCACGCCCGGCGGTCCGGATTGTTCTCGCTCCCGGATCCACATTGCACTCCTGGTGCCGCCGACCCATCGGTCACCCAGGCCAACATCGACGAGACCATCTGCCGGACGGGCTACACACGCACGGTTCGCCCTCCGGAATCGATCACCGAGCGCGAAAAGCGAGCGAGCCTCGCCGCCTACGGCGACACCCGGCCGTTGCACTACTACGAGTACGACCACCTGATCGCGCTTGAGCTCGGGGGCGCACCGAACGATCCGCGCAACCTCTGGCCTGAGCCAGGGGCGAGCCCCAATCCCAAGGACTCGCTCGAGGGACGGCTGCGCCGCGAGGTGTGCGCCGGCGAGATCACCCTCGGCGCCGCCCAGCGAGCGATCGCCCGCAACTGGGTCCTCGCGTATCACCGGTACGTCCGTTAGCCGGGTTTCCGAGGCTTAGACTCGGGCCATGAGAGAGAAAAAGGCACGCCGCCGGCAGCTTCTCGGCACCTCCGTGCTGGCCGTTGCCATTGCGGTCATGACGGGCGCAGTCGTCTATTTCGCCCTCGACGATCACACGAACCGCACCTCGGCGAGGGAGTGGCGCGCGAGGTCGATCGAGCTGCGGCATGTGCTCGACGCGCGCGACACCCAGCTCGCGCAGCGCACGCATGCCCTCAAGGTGGCGAGCGGTCAGCTCACCTCGCTCGGAGGTCAGGTGGGAACGCTCGATCAGCGCACCCGCCAACTCGCGGCAGAGAAGTCCCAGGTCGAGGACCAGCGGGCGCTTCTCCAGCAGCGCTCCGACGCGCTGACCAAGGTCGCGCAGGACCAGGTCGCCTGCTCGAACGATCTGAGCCAGGCGATCCCTCACATCAGCGCGCAGGACAGCGCCTGGCTGGCGGCCAACGGCGCCACCGTCGATCAGACCTGCCAACAGGCGCAGAACGCCCTGGACTCGTTCAACGCCACGTACGGATGAGCGCGCGTAGCGTCCTCGGTCTTTGTGCCGCGCTCGCGCTTGCGGTCACCGCCGCGGTTGTCGTGATGGAGGGCGCGGGCGCGGTACCGCGCCCGCCCAAGCCGAACTGGCCCGAGGCGCCGCCGGTTCCCGCCGCCGTGCGGGCGGTCCTCGCCGCCGAACCCGTCCGGCTCGCGGCCGACGCCGAGACCCGCCGGGTCGAGAAGCTCACCCTGCGGATCCGCAACATCTCCTGCGGACAGGGAAAGATCGGCTCTGGCTTCGCGTTCGACGCGCACACGCTGATCACCAACCGGCACGTGATCGCCGGCGCCGCCGCTCTGCAGGCGGACACCTGGGACGGCCAGACCCTCGACCTCGATGTCTCCCAGGCCGACACCGGGCTCCTCGTCGACATCGGCGTCATCCACGTCGCCCAGTCACTGCCGGTCATCGCCACCCCGGGTCCGCAGCCGCCCGTCGGCGCGCCGATCACCGCCGTCGGCTATCCCCTCGGCGGTGCCCTCACGATCACCCACGGCCGCGTGCTCGCCTACCTCGACGGCAACACCCTCGACCCCTCGATCGCCTTCGACGGCCGGGTCATGGAGGTTTCCGCGCCCGTCAAGCACGGCAACTCCGGCGGACCGCTGCTCGACTCGCGCGGCCGCCTCGTCGGCGTCGTGTTCGCCGCACGACCTGGCGCCAGCTACAACACCTCGTCGGGCATCACCTACGTCCTCCCGCTGAACTCAGTCAACACGCTGCTTCAGCAGGGCGGTGGCGTAGCGGTTCAGTCCTGTGGCGCGTGAGTGTCATTCGATTCCGTCAGGCTCACCCCCTTCGTCCTCGGGTTCGTCGATGTCGATGACCACCACAAGCTTGGAGGCCTCGAAGATGAGCCTGATGCAGGTGAAGCCGTACTCGACACGGTCCGGCTGGGGAAGGCCGCCGTCCTCGATGAGTTGCCGCATCCGCCTCTCGGTATCGATCTTCTGGGCCAGGGTTGCCATGCCCAGCAGGATGCATCCGGAGCCTGCAACAGATCAAGACACAGTCGTGTCAAATCTGGGCCAACTGTGACACGTGATTGCAACTAGTGGGGGGCAGCCGAGGCGCTCACGGACGCCCCGATGAACGCCAGCAGTTGTTCCTCGAGGCGCATCTTCTCCCGCTCCGGCAGCGAGAGCAGAGGTCCGCGGAGGAGAACCGCGAGCCCATGGACGCTGGCCCACGTCGGAAACTCGATGCCCGGGCGACGAGCGGGCGCCAGGATTCCGGCCTCGACGAGGTTGTCGAGGGCCGACTGCAGATAGTCCAACGGTGTCGGTTCATCGCCTCCGTCACTTGTCGGATGCTCGTCGGTGGTCGTGAATGCGGTGTCGAACAGGCCCGGTTCCGTACGGGCGAACTCGAGATAGGCCTGGCCAACCGCCCGTAGCCGGAGTGCGGCGCCTGTCGGTGTGTGCGGCCCCGCCCGTACTCGGCTCATCCCGTCGGCCATGCGCCGAGCGAGCTCTCGTACCGCCTCGTCGCGGACGGCGGCGAGGAGCGCATCGCGATCGGTGAAGTGTCGGTACGCGGTGTTGGGGACGACTCCGACCATGCGCGTGACCTCGCGCAGCACGACCGCGTCCGGACCGCCCGATCGCGCCAACTCCAGGCCGGCCTCGACGAGCGCTGCCCGGACAGTGCCGCGAGGACGCGGTCCCCTGCGCCCAGGCGCATCGCTCGCACTGGTCTGAGTCTGGGGCTGCGCCGGGGTCCCCTGATCGTCTTCCGCCACTTCAGGAGATTCTAGTGGACAGCGTCCACAATTGTGTATAGTGGACAGCGTCCACATTCTCGAACCAGACGGAAGAGGAGTAGGTCGATGCTCACTAACCTCGCCACCTTCATTCACGCCAACGGGCGTCGGGTGCTGCTCGTCGCGGTGCTCGCAGCGGCGATCGCCGGCGCGTTCGGCTTCGGCGTCGCGAAGCACATGAGCCCCTACGGGGCCGACGACCCGGCGACGCAATCGGTCCAGGCCACGAAGCGCTTCGAGACGGCTGCGCACCGCAAGATCAACCCCGGGATCGTGGCGATCGTGAGCGCCGGCGACGTTCACAGTCCGGCCGCGCGGCAGCGTGTCGAGCAGGTCGCGGGCCGGCTGCGCGCCGAACCCGACGTCGCGAGTGCAGTCAGCTTCTATGACACACACGACTCGGCGATGGTCTCGCGCGACGGTCGTTCGACCTACGTCGTGGCGTACTTCAAGCCGCGCTCGGACAGCCAGCTGGAGGACGCCGCACAGCGGATCGAGAATCGTTTCGCCGGGCAGCACGATGTGCAACTCGGCGGCGAGCAGATCGCCGACGTTCAGGCGAACACCCAGGTCGGGAATGACCTCGCCCGAGCCGAGTTGCTGGCGTTCCCGTTCATCTTCCTGCTATCGCTGCTGTTCTTCCGCTCACTCGTGGCGTCCCTGCTGCCGCCTCTGATCGGCGGCGTGGCGATCGTCCTCACGTTCTTTGCCCTGCGGATCGTCGCGAGCTTCGCCGACCTGTCGGTGTTCGCGCTCAACTTTGTGACAGGGCTTGGGCTCGGGCTCGCGATCGACTACAGCTTGTTCATGGTCTCGCGTTATCGCGAGGAGGCGGCCACCTCTGGCTTTGGTCTCGAGACGCTGCGTCGGACGCTCCAGACCGCCGGGCGCACGATCCTCTTCAGCTCGATGACGGTCGCCGCGTCCGTCGCATCGCTCGCGATCTTCCCTCAGCGGTTCCTGTACTCGATGGGAATCGCGGGCGCATTGGTCGCGTTGGTCGCCGCGATGCTCGCCCTGGTGGTGCTGCCGGCGCTGCTGAGCGTCCTCGGGCCGCGCGTCAACGCGCTCGCGCCCAGGTGGCTGCAGCGTGCGGCGGACCGCGATGCGCGCCCGGCGCAGAGCGGAGCCTGGTACCGGCTGTCGCGGTTCGTCATGCGCCGGCCTGGCCGCGTCGCCGTCCTGAGCGCGGCGTTCCTGATCGCGCTCGGGATTCCGTTCACCGGGGCCAAGTTCGTCAGTGTCACGGCGAGTGTCCTGCCGCACAGCTCAAGCGCACGCCAGGTCGATGACACGCTTGCGCGCGACTTCCCGCCGAACCGGACCTCCCCGGTCGAGGTCGTCGTCGGCGCACCTGCGGGCTCGCCGCAGGTCGGCGCCGTGGCGGCGCAGCTCAGACGCCTGCCGGATGTGTCTGCCGTCGCCCCCGCACAACCGGCTGGGGCCAACAACGCGTTGGTGACCGTCGCGTCCGTTCAGCCGCCGCTCAATGGCTCCACCAAGCAGCTCGTGCGCAACATCCGTGCCATTCGAGCCCCGGTCTACGTCGGCGTTGCCGGCCAGACCGCCGCCTTCCTCGATCTCGAGCACAGTCTCGGCGTCCACCTGCCTGTCGTGCTCGCCGTGATCATCGCGACGACGGTGATCGTCCTGTTCCTGTTCACGGGGTCGGTGGTGCTGCCGGTCAAGGCGGTCCTGATGAACCTGCTCGGTCTGAGCGCGGTGCTCGGGATCCTGGTTCTCATCTTCCAGGACGGCCGCCTCGAGGGACTGCTTTCGTTCACCAGCCAGGGGGCCCTCGACGCCACGCAGCCGATCTTTCTAGCCGCCGTGGCGTTCGGTCTCGCGACCGACTACGGCGTCTTCCTACTGTCACGGATCAAGGAGGCGCGCGACAGCGGCGTTCCCGATTCCGAGGCTGTCGCCGTCGGCCTCGAGCGCACCGGACGCATCGTCACGGCCGCAGCCGTCCTGTTCGCGGTCGCCATCGGAGCGTTCGCCACGTCGAAGCTCGTGTTCATCAAGGAACTCGGGCTCGGCGCGGCGCTCGGGGTGCTGATCGACGCGACGATCATCCGCGCCCTGCTAGTGCCGGCGCTGATGGAGCTGCTCGGGCCATGGAACTGGTGGGCACCGAAGCCGCTCCGCCGGTTGCACGATCGGATCGGGCTACGCGAGAGCGCGCCGCCGCGAGCCACACCGACACCGGATCCGTCGCACGCCTGACCCCGTCGACCCCTACCACGAAAGGACCAGCCCGATGACCACATTGAATATCGATCCCGCGCTCGAGCGCAACCGCGCCTTCGCCGCCGCCGGCGGGCACAAGGACGCAGTCGTGTTCCCCAGCCTCCGCCTTTTCGTTGTGACGTGCCTCGATCCCCGCGTTGACCCCGCGCACTTCCTGGGTCTCGGCCTCAGCGACGCGATAGTCGTCCGCAACGTCGGCGGGCGCGTCACCCCGGAGGTGATCAACGATGTTGCCTTCATCTCCCAGATGACCGAAAGCGTCATGCCGGACGGACCGCTGTTCGAGGTCGCCGTGATCCACCACACGCAGTGCGGAGCCGGAGCGCTCGCCGATGACGCCTTCCGCCGGCGCTACGCCGAGCGGATCAGCGCCGACGAATCGACTATCCGCGAGCACGCCGTCGTCGACCCGATTCAGAGCGTCACCCACGATGTCGAGCGCCTGCGCTCCTCCCCCGCGATCTCTCCGCGCGTCGCGGTCTCTGGACACGTCTACGACGTGGTCACCGGCCTGGTCCAGACGATCTGCCGGTCTTGACCGTCGCCGGCTCTGTTGCCCGGTTCCCTTACGTCTCAGGTAATCGACAAACCGTGCGTTCGGCCGGATCCTCTGCTCAGTCGCGTAAGCCATCAAACAGGAGAAAGAGCATGCAAGACGCACAGACAGTCGTAACGCGGTACCTCGAGGCATTCAACGAGGACGACGCCGAGCGACGCCGGGAGATGCTCGAGGCGCTCTACACCGCCGACTGCACGTACACCGACCCACACGTCGATCTCCGGGGATCCGACCAGATCAACGGCTTCATCGAGCAGACCCAGGAGCGCTTCCCCGGGGTCACGTTCAGCCTCGGCAGCGACATCGACGCCCATCACAACCAGGCCAGGTTCCAGTGGCACGCCGGTCCGGCCGACACGCCTGACGCATTCGTCGGCTTCGACGTGATCGTTACCGAGGACGGCCGCATCCGGAACGTCTACGGTTTCACGGACGTCGGCCCGGCCGCCTGAGCCAACTCTCCGCCGCCGTCCAGGGCCCTCCCTGGGCGGCGGCCTCGAGAACGGAGGACAACATGGATCACCTCGCATACTTCCAGGGTCTGTATGAGGCGTTCAATCGCCGAGACGCCGACGGCGTGCTCGCGATGACGACCGACGAGGTGGACTGGCCGAACGCATGGAAAGGCGGCCGCCTGGTCGGCCGCGAGGCGGTCCGGGAGTACTGGACCGCGCAATGGGCGGAGATCGACCCGCACGTCGAGCCGCTCTCGGTAGCCGAACGACCCGACGGTAGTCTGGCCGTCGCCGTCCGGCAGGTGGTGCGCTCGCTGGACGGGGAGGTCTTGAGCGACGGCGAGGTCGTTCACGTCTATCACCTGGACGGCGGAGCTGATCGTCCGGATGGATGTAGAGGAGCCGAATCACTGACCCCGGTCGCCTCATCCCGGATCCGGTGTGAATTACTCTCTTTAGGCCCTTGAAAACGGCTGCGTCCTGGGCGTGAAGCGCGGCCCGCGCAGCGTCAGGGGTGGCGAGGTCGAGCTGCTCGAGCGGCTCGGCAACAACGACCCGTGCCCGTGCGGCTCCGGCAGGCGCTTTCAAGAACTGCTGCCGCAACGGCGGCGCTTTGACGGCACTCCGCGCGACAACTACTACCGGGAGCGGTGACCGCTTCCGACCGGAGGGCACGCACCCTCCGGCCGCGCCTCCGTAGCTCAGCGGAAGAGCACCGGGATACGAACCCGGCCGACAGAGGTTCGAATCCTCTCGGGGGCTCTGGACACCGTGGCGCTCAGCCGCCACGTCAAGAGTTGACTACGCGAATTCCCGATCCCGGCGGAGATGCAGGGCTCGCAGCTGCTCTCGCGTCTTGCCGATCAGGTCGCCCTCGCAGAACAGGATGTGCTCCCCGTGCCACCTGATCGCCTCGCTGACCGATCCGTCGCTCCATCGAGCGACCGCGCGGCGACCACCCCCGCCGAACGGCAGATCCTCGAACCCCAGCACCTCCTGGACCGTCGGGCTGAGCTCAAACGGGTGCATGGGCGCCACGATACCCGCGCCGCAGGCGGCACGCGCCTCTTCCAGACCACCCCGCCTCGTGGGCGGGACGGGGGTCAAGTTTCGGGTCGTACCCGCCGATTCCAGAAGAGATGAGCCTCGAAGCAGTGCTCGGACGCGTGGATCAGATCCTCGCGTACCAGCAAACCCTGACCGACCCCGGCTCGCTCGCGGCTGCGTCGTCGACTTCGTCGTCTTCCGCCTTTTCCGCGCAGCTGGCCTCGGCGCAAGCCTCCCAATCGCCCGGAACTCTCGCAAGCGACGCGACGTCCTCGGGCACCCTCTCGCCCTTCACGTCCACTGCCGTGCCCACGTCACTTGGCGTCCAGGGCGTCGGCGCAACCACGGGATTGTCCGGCGCGGCCAGGATGCTCGCGGCCGCGAAGGCGGCCCTGGGCGGCGCCTACAGCCAGGCCAACCACGACGCGGTCTCAGACAGCGCGAGCCAAATCCAGCAGCAGGGGACCGACTGCTCCGGATTCGTCTCCTACCTCATGGGGCCCAACGGCATCGGCGACTGGTCGCAGAGCTACGCCACTCCCAGCATCCCGACGGCGCCCGGCATGCAGCCTGGCCAGGGCTCCTACGTCACGATCTGGAACAACCCGAACCCCGGCAACGCCGGCCACGTCTGGATCGAGATCATGGGCCAGTACTTCGAGTCCTCAGGCAGCGGTGGCGTCCATCAGATGGACCAGGGCGAGGTCAACCAGTACCTGAAGAGCGGCGAGTACCAGCCGTTCCACCCTGCTGGCATGTGAACCGGCCGCTGCGGTCAGCGTTCCTGCTGGCCCAGGAATTCGTCGAGTTGGGACCGCGCTTCGCGTCGGACCTTGCTTTGCACGACCGGCGTCCAACCGAGCGCCAATCCAGCGGGCCCCAGCGCCTGGCGTGACCAACGGTGAAACGAGAAGCGATCACGGTGCTCGATGATCTTGCCGTCCTTGAAGCGAAACTCGGCTCGGACGTCGTTGTGGACCCGCCGCCCAGTGCGGAAGGTGTAGTCGGCCGTCCAGTGGGCGGAGCCGCGCTGGTCGTCGGCCTCGTGCTCGAGCAGTCGGACCGTGAGTTGGTCGGCACGACCGGTGAGCATGCGCCACATCGCGCCGGGCTCCTCCTCGTGCAGGTCGGTGAACACCGGGTCTGAGAAGCGCGCGCCGGGCGCATATGCGTCCGCCATCGCGTCCCCGTCACCGCGGTTGAACGCGTCATAGAAGCGCTCGATCAACTCTTCGTTGGGATGCGCCACGGGCTCAGACGGTAACGATCAGCGACTCGGGGTACGGACCTTGCTTGACAAGGCGGCCTCGGTCGCCCTCGGCGCGTGCGAAGTTCGGGCGGCGCAACAGGGCCGCAGCGATGAGGGGGATCTGCATCGCGTTGGCGAATCGCCCGAAGCACTGGTGAAGGCCGACGCCGAAGTGAAGGTAGTGATGTGACGGTCGCCCGACGCGAAACTCGTCCGGGTCATCGATGACTTCGCCGTCGACCATGGCCGACTCGGTCGACGCGAACGTGACCGTTCCTGCCGGCACCTTCGTGGCGTGGTGGGTGCCCTCGCCGACGACGAAGTCGCTCGTGGCCCGTCGGATTAGCCCTGGCCCCTGGGGAGCGAGGCGCATTGCCTCCCACATGTGCGCCCTGACCGCGTCGATGTCGTTCGACCGAGCCGCGGCTTGGGCGGTGCTCAGCGCCTCGGGGCGGTCGAGCAGGGCATCGAGTGCGAATGTCGTCGCGGTGGCGATCGTGGGGACGAAGCCGACGACGAGGCCGATGATGTTGCAGGCGATGTCAGCGTCGCTGAATGCCGTCGCCGGGGTCCCTTGCATCGCGATCAACCGATCGAGCATCGTCTCTGAACCGGCGCCGGCGCGCTTTCGCTCGGCGATCGTCTCGGTCAGGTATGACCTGAGCTTCGATGAGGCTTGGGCGGCCGCGTCGTGAATCTGAGGGTCGTTCTTGATGTTGATGAAGATGTCTTCGAACATCGCCATCGTCCAGGCGATCATCGAGTCCTCATCGGGTCCGGGTGTGCCGAACCATCGTCCGATCAGCCGGGCGGGCACTCTCTTGGCCACGTCGGCGACGTTGACCGTCCCGTCAGTCTGAGCCGCGTGCTCGACGAGTTGCTCGGCCGTCCCGGCGACGAAGTCACTCAGTCCGGCGACATCCGATCGCGGCGCCGCGAGCCGGAGGATCGACACGTCGCGTTCGTACTCGGGCGTCTCGTTGAGACCGAGGCAGAAGTTGCCCGCCAGCGACTGCATCTTGCCCGCGTACGGCTCGACGCCGAACGAACCGTCGTTGGTGAGGACGGTGACGACGTCCTCGTAGCGGGTCACGATCGCGATGTCGTGGATCATCAGCACCGGCCTGACCATGCGTAGCAGTGCGAACAACGGTTGGGGGTGCTCGGTCACGTGCTGTTCGAGTTCCTGCTTGCCCTCCGTCACCATGCGATCGACGTCGGCACCGATCCGCTTACCGAAGTCCTCGAGTTCGTGGAAGACGCTCATGCCGCTCCACTCGCCGCCGCGGCGGCCAGGAACTCCAGCCCGTTGATACCTGGTACGAAGAAGTACTCGCCGCCTTTGACGGTCACCGTCCGCTGCAGCGGCCCCAGGAAGAAGGGAGGATTACCCGGGATCGTCATCTTGTGCGGCCCCGGGCCCTCCTGAGGCCCGACGAGGACGTCCTGATCCTCGCCGAGGGTGAACGCGTTGCCGCGGTTCAGCCACTGCCCCTGCACGAACTCAAACTGGCGCGCAATGCTCGCCTGAAGGCACATGAAGATGACTCCCCGATCCTTCTTATCGTCCTCGGCCCCGGCTGGGAGCGGCTCGCCGTACGGGATGCCGCGCCGGATCATGCGGTGGCGGTTGACGAGCTTTCCCTCGAACGGGAGGCTGTCGCGCGGGTTGACGCGGCGAACGTGCGCGCCATTCGGACAGCGCAGGCCGTCGCTGTCGGAGGCGTACGAGAAGGCGTTATTGCGTCGATCGTCCGCCACGATCGCGGGGTCCGGTCGCTCGGGCGAGAGGTCGATCGGGGTGCCGTCGCGCCAGCGGCCCACAATCTTGGCCGCCAACAGCTCCTCGCCGCCGGGGTACAGCGCGGCCGCCTTCGCGAGCTGGGCCCGGAATGCAGCGACATCCTGGTGCAGTTTTCGGTACACGAGGAACGAGCCGTTCGCGGCGACGGCATCGGGCGTCGGCGCCTCCGGCTCGGCGTTCTCCTCGTCCGGGTAGCCGAGGATGAACTCGCCCGCGCGGATCGGCCGCCACTTCCCGTGACGGAGTGGCGCACCGTCGCCGGGCTGGGGCGGAAGACCGGCCCCCTCGATCTCGGGCTGGGCGAACCCGTCGGCGTAGCCGAAGTGCTCGACGTTACCGGGCAACGCGTTGCCGGTCTCGTCGGCGACCACGGTGAGCCCACCGATTCGTTGGATGGCGTTCCGGATGCGCTCGTCGTGAGCGCTCAGCGCTGGCTGGTCGGCGGCGGAGATCATCACCAGCACGTGTACGTCCGGCGTACCGAGCGGCGCCTCCCAGTTCTGGGGCGCGCTGTCGCCATCGTCGCCAAGCAGGCTCGCCCGGGCCGCCATCCCTAGACGGAACTCTTCCGGGAAGCTGGCGAGGGTCGCGCTCGGTAGCTGGAGCGCGACCAGACCGGCGTAGCTGAACGCGATGTTCATCCCTGAAGCGGGTTTCTCGGACCACGGCGCGGCCGTGAGCACGTCGCCGGCAACCTCCGAGATCCAGCTGGCGGCGCGCGACGCGTCGTCGATCCGAAGGAAGATGTAGCCCGCCAGTGGCAGGCGGTACCCGCGGACCACGAAGCCCTGGATGCGGTCCAGATCGAGATCGGTCACGCGCCAAACTCCCGCACGAACGCGGCCTTCAGCTCGGTCGCGGCAAGGCCCTGCGCCCTTAATGCAAAGTCGATCAGCCTCGCTCGCAGCGCGAGGCTGCGCTTGACGTCCTCCACGGTTCGATCGCCGTAGGCGGCGAAGAACAGCGAGCTGTCGATCTGGTGGTGGCGCAGGTACCGGCTGAAGGCGGCCGCGTCGTCGCGGCCGGGATAGCCGAGGCAGTGACCCCAGATCACGTCAGCGCTATCTCCCAGGCCGGTGCGCAGCGCCTCGAGGTAAGGGTCCAACGTGCCGCCATCGAAATTACTCGTGAACAGCAGGCGCGGGTGCTGGAGGTGCTCACGCGGACCCTGATCGGGACCCTGGTAGATGACGTCATCGATCACCACCCAGCGAGCGAAGTGGGTGCCGTTAACACCGGCGAGCGGGCTGTCATCTCCGCTCGGCAGCCCGTCCAGGTACCGCGCGAGCTCCGTCTCGTGGCCGTCGATGATCGGCGTGAGCACGGTCAGTGAGTAGGCCTGGCCGAAGACGTTGTTCGCGCCGCTCACAGATCGTGCTGGATCGTGGTTAGGAGAGACTCGTACGCCCGCTTGAACGCGTCGGGCTCGAGTTCGACCGCGTGCTGCCGGAACTCGCCGAGCGCCGCTTCGACATGCTCGGCCGAGACGATCTCGGTGGTGGTGAAACCTGGGTACGCCGACCAGTAGTGATTGGCGATGTACTCATTGCGGCGGATGTACTCCTTGAACGGCTCGACCGGCTGAGGGCCCGGGAAGCCATACGACGTGCCCCAGATCGCCTTCATCCGGAACGGCACGACTTCGGAGAAGGCGTCGATGTACTGATCCCATGTGCCGTTGAAGTTGCTCTCGAAGAGCAGGTACTCGTGACCCAGCTCCTCTCCGTCACCCTCGTCGGGGAAGCGCTCGATCACGGCCCAGCGGGCATAGTGAATGAATGACAGCTGCTCGAGCTTCTGCAGGGTCTCCTTGATGTGCCGCCCGGCCCAGAACACCACCCACAGGACCAGCGGTCCTTCCCGCTTGATCGGCGTCAGCACGGTGATCGCCGTCGCTTTACCTTCGACGTTAGCCACGGTGAGGATTGGTCGCGCTCGTCGGCCACATGTCGGCACTGACGTTGTCTGTGGACGCGCCGCGAGCCCACAAGAACGCCCGCGCCCCGAACACCCCGCGTCGCTGGTTCATGCCCAGCTCCGACACTATTCGGCTGGACGGCCCGGCGTCAACCGTCGAGTTCAGCAAACCATATGACCACCGGACTCGCGGTGGCCCGGGACGGCCCGAGCCCTACTCAATGCTCATCAATGCTCGCTAGCGCTCGGGAGGAGCGCCGCCGTGCCCGGCGAACTTCATTCGGATGCCCCGCCTGGCCCCAATCGTCTACGTCGTGATCGGCGTGATCGTGGCCTCTCAGCACGCCTACTATGGCCATCTGGGCAGCCTTTCCCAGGTGCTCTCGGCGGTTGTGGCGACGGCCCTGTGGCCCCTGGTCCTGCTCGGGGCGGATCTCCACCTCAGCCTCGCCAACCTGTAGCGCGTCTCCGGTCCTCCGGCGAGGACCGCCGGGACGTGTCTCTGATCAACGGGGTGGTGTCGTGTAGTCGCCGACGGAGAACTTGCCGTCAGCCGCGATCGTCAGCAGTTGACCTGCCGAGATCATCATCTCGGCGTCGTTGCTCACTCGGACCTTGACCCGCTCGATGGTCGGCAGCGGCGCGCCGGTGAACTCCCGGTCGGGGTAGGCGACCTCCCCGTGAGCGGCAATCGTCTTCGTCCCGTTGGGGAGCGTGAACAGCTCGAGCGAGTCGTCGGGGCTGTAGAAGCGGAGCGTGACCGCCGCGCCAGAAAGGTTCCGGATCCGGTAGCGGCGCTGTTGGGGCGAAGTGTGCGGCGTCGGCGGCGGGCCCGGCGCGGACGGGGCACCGTTCGCGATTGCGGTCGCGAGTCCAGCCGCCACCTGCTGGTAGGCCTCGAGCGTGTGCGGCCCGAACAGCGTTGAGGCACCCTCGTACTGCTGCGACCCATACTCCTCCCGAGTGGTCACGTACTGCGAGTACTCGTTGGCGTAGGTGGCGAGCGCCAGATACCGCACGCCAGCGGGACGCAGGACGTCGAGCACGGTCGTGCGTAGCCGGCGCCCGGCCATGGTGCTGAGCTCGCCCGGGATGCCCAGGATCGCGAATGTGCCCATGCGAATCAGCTGCACGGGGAGCACCTGCGGCACCACGGCGGGCTTCTCGATGCCCGGCATGAACACGGCCGGCTTGGGCAGGTGTCCCTTGCGCACATCGAGGGCGGTCGCCTGATCGATCACCGACACACCGAAGATGACGCTGAGACCTAGTCCGGACGCGCCCGCGATGACGGCATCTCCGACGTCCAGGGTGTTCGCCGTGATGCCCTCGCGGATGCCGAGGTCCGGCACCGGGACGCTGTCCTCAGAGCTGCCGGCGGCGAACGAGATGCCAAGCGCCGCCGGCCAGGTGCGCTCCCCCGCCGCTCCGGTAGCCACGTTCGAGAAGTCCACACGCGTGAGGCGGTGGTCGATGGGTCCGGTGACCTCCTCGGTTGCACTGTCAAACAGTTGAAGCGCGACATCGGACTGCCGCCGGCCGTGCTTCTCCATCTGAGCGCGGTCATGAACGCCGTCCGGAATGTGCCCGAGCTCCACGTTGCCGGAGACATCTCCGCAGTTGGCGTTCGCGAACCCGGCCACAACCGATCCGTGCGACTTCGAGCTGATCTCCTGCTCGAACAGCGCACTCGCGTACCCCTTGTTGTCGCCCGAGACGAGCTTGTTCTTCTGCCCGAGGTCGGTCGGATGGATCGGGTACCAGTTCAGACACCCAATCGGCTGCCCGTCGTCCAGCCGCACGAGCTTCAGCAGCAGCATCTCCCGGTCGGTGTCCGCGCCCCACTGGTCGCGCTCCGCCTGCGGGTTTCGCAGATACGCCTGCGGCGAGCGGTTTCGCCCGCAGTCGACCACGTCGCCGCGATTGACATAGATCCGGCCCGGAGCCAGGTTCGTGTGGGCCATCTCGAGCGCACGCACGCACCCGGTTGCGATACACGCGACCGTGGCCTCGTCAACGCCGCCGCGCTCGAGATCGAAGTCGTACATGAGGCTGCCCGAGTACCCCCCGGGCGCGCTGTGGGTGTGGGTTCCAGCCAGAAGCAGAGTGGCCTCGGTGTAGACACCCGGGTGGGTCGTAGCCAACCGCGCGAGCACCTCGTCCTTGAGCCTGCGCGTCGCTGCCCAGATGTCCGCGATGACGATCGCGACGCGGCTTCCCGCGTCAGGATCGGCTACCACGAACGCGCGAGCATAGAGCGGCGTGTCCACTCCCGCAGAGATCTGGCGACTGTCCGCCATGCCCTGTAACGGCAGCCCGATCGCCGGATCGGTGACCTCGGACATCCCGACCCCCAGGCTGTATGCGCACACTCCGTGGTCTCCAGATCGCAGATGACGCGAGGTTTCTGCGCCCTCGACGCGGCGCGAACCTATCAGCCGTCTCTTGCGCCCTCAACTCGCGAGGGCCCGACACCGCGCCGTCGGCGTGTCGCCTTGGCGAGGCCGCCGAGTGACGCGGGCAGCGATCCGAGCTTCGATGATCGCCTTGGGCTGGAGCGATCCGTCCGCCGGCTGACACGTTCGGAGGTCAGTCGGGGTGTTTGGGCGCGCGCGCGGAACCACGCCATCGCCTCACGGGCCGCCGTCTCACACGGCGCTCGCTTCTGTGCGAGCCGAGGTGAGCACTCACTCTGTTAGGAACGATGGGGCGGATTCCAGCTGACGTTGCAACACCAGCGCGGCTTTGGAGGTTGCAATGCGGGACAGGAGGCGGACGCCGGCGGGTGGGGTTGAGGCTGAGAAGCAGCAGCGGTACGTGCAGCTGATCGCCCAGGGCGTCAACAACAGCGAGGCGTGCCGGCTGGTCGGGATCAACCGCAAGACGGGGAGCCGGTGGCGGTATGGCCGGCGGGTTCGGAATTCCGCCGGGGCGCTTGTCATCTATCCGCCGGTGAAAATCGAAGAATCGAGGCCGCGGAGTCCGCGGTATCTCTCAGAGCAGGAACGGATCCGGATCGCCGATCTCCTTGCGGCGAAGACGACGGTGCGCGGGATCGCGGAGCAGTTGGGGCGTGCGCCGTCAACGATAAGCCGCGAGATCCGGCGCAACGGCGACCCGGACGGCCGCTATCGGCCACATCATGCCGAGCACGCTGCTCGGCGGCGGGCGTGCAAGCCGCGCAAGCGGCGGATCGCTGTGGATGAGGTGCTGGCTGAGGTCGTCCAGCGGCTGCTGGCGAAACGCTGGAGCCCGGAGCAGGTCGCACACGAACTACGGGTGCGGTTCGCCGGGCAGCCGTCGCGCTGGCTGTGCAAGGAGACGATCTACCAGGCGATCTACGACGCTGCGGTCGCGATCACGCGGCCAGCGCGGCGCCGTCGACGTCGGCGACGACTGCTCGGCCTGCAGCGCCGCGGACGACTGACCGCGATGCGGATGATCGACGAGCGCCCAGCCGAGGTCGAGGACCGTGCGCAGCATGGTCATTGGGAGGGCGACCTGCTCATGGGCGCCGGGAACCGTTCGGCGATCGGAACGCTCGTGGAGCGCACCACCCGGTTCCTGATCCTGCTGGCGTTCCCCGACGGGATCGCGAGCACCGACGGCGTCCCCCAGGCGATCACGTGCGCGCTGGAGGGTCTCCCGCGGCCGCTGAGGCGGACACTGACCTGGGATCAAGGCAAGGAGCTCGCGATGCATCAGCAGATCACCGCCGCGACCGGCACGGGTGTGTTCTTCTGTGACGCGCACTCCCCGTGGCAGCGCGGCAGCAACGAGAACATGAACGGGCTGCTGCGTGACTACTTCCCGAAGGGCACCGAGCTCGGCCTCCACACCGCAGAGGACCTGCTACGGATTGCGACCGAGGTCAACGAGCGGCCACGCAAGACGCTCGGCTGGCAGCGGCCGGATGCCCTCTTCGGGGCCGAGATGGCCACGGCGACCACCTGAGCTGCAGAGCCCCAACAGAAGGACGCGCACGCGCCAGGGCACGACAGCGGGCTCGGCCCTCCCGGGCCTTCACCCACTGCCGCACCCAGGCGCGTTAGCTCACGCCCGGCCAGGCGGGGAATCTCGGTGATCGCTCCGAGGAGAAACGTGATCGGGCGCAAGGCGCGGTCTATCCGCTACTCCACGCCGAACCATCTGGCTCTCGGTCTAGGCTCCCGCCGGTCATCTGTTGCGACGTTGGCTGGCTTTTCCACCATCGCGCCGGGGCCAGTGCAAGCCATCGTTTCTACTCTGTAGTGCTTGGACTGTCGGACCTGGCTAGGCAAGGATCGTTTCCTAGGTGGGCTCCCACCGCCAGCCGTTGTTGTCCTCGCACGTGATTGCCTCGCCGTCGCCAGCGACTCCACTCGCACCGTGGTCATCGTTGCGGCAGAATTCGCCGGGTTCGTAGCAGGTGCCGGAGTTGGTCAACGGGTAGCACCCAGTCGGAGTCGGAGTCGGAGTCGGAGTTGGGGTCGGTGTCGGCGGCGCAGGACTTGAGGGAGACGGAGTTGTCGGCCGGCTTGGCGAGACGGACGCGCTCATGTAGATGAAGTTGCCGGAGAGGCGCGCGATGGCGGTGCCGCGCCAGCGGCGACCTGCGCGCACGAACCGCACTTGGCAGCGAACCGTCGTCGCTGTGACTCGCGTGCAGGTTAGGCTAAAGCTATGGGCGTAGTGGTATTTGCGTCGCAGGGCTTGTCTGAGCGCGTTCCTGGCTGCGCCCAGCGTCAGCCGAGGGCCCTGAATGCCGGACGATGGCGGAGCCGGGGGCGGCGGAAACGTGAAGGTACCGCTCCCGACTAGCTGCTGCCCGACGTACACACATAGGCTGATGGTGCCGGTTGTGACGCGCGGCGCATAACTGTAGGGCCAGCTGTACGTGCCCGATCCCAGTTCGACCGGACCGTTCCAAATCGGACTGGATGCCGGATAGGCAGGGCACGCTCCACCGCTGTCCTGCGCCGTTGCCGTCGCGTCCCAAAAACATCCCAGCGAACAATACGGCTGGGTTACCGTAATCGTCCCCGCGATGGCACCGTTTGGTTGCAGCTGGCTAGAGATCGTGCCGGTGGGGGTCGGGAAGCTGTACGTGGTCTGGGCGAGTAGCTGATACGTGCCGACGGCAGTCGGAGGGTCGATAAACAGGCATAGATCGAACGGACCTTGCCCGTAAAGCGAGACCCGGAAGGACTGAGAAACGGTTCCTGTCGTCTGCTCGATCGACCCTACGCCGACGAGCTGCGAGGCCTGAAAAGCAGCGCAGCTCTGGTTCGCTGGAGCCGCCGTCACGTCGACGAACCAGCCGCAATATCCGTAGCTCGTGCAGTCCGTCTGAGTAACAGCAACCGTGGTGGAGACGCCGATTCCGCCGGATGCGTCGGGACCGGTCACGCTGAGCGTGCCCGTTGCTGCCGCCGCGACGCTCGGGACGCAGAGGACCGCCGCGGACGCGATCACAGCCGCAACGACCGTAACGCCTGGCCTCAGTCGCAACTTTCGTTTAGACCTTGCCATCGTTTCGTGTCCTCCCGCGCCAACTCCCGGTCCGTCCTACGAGACGAGCGGCGGGCGCCCACCAAGACGCCCCGGTCGCACTCGCAGCAGGCGTCCAGAAACGCGCAGCTGCTTCCTGTTTTCGGAACCAACCCGCCCTTCCTATGCCAGCACTGGCGTTACCCGCGGATCCGCCGACTTCACATTCCAATCAACGCGTTGCACGAGTCAAGACTTCCTGATCGAGTCATTACCCGTGCTGCTCATTTGCCTTCGACCGGCTCGGGATCGTTGCCTTCGGTCGACTCGGGCCAGCCACCGGCCAGATCCATCGAACGGCCGACCGAGGAGCGGCAGGCCTATGAGTCGCACCCTACCCCGTCGCCGTCCGCGTCCAGCCGGTAGGGGTCAGAGCCCGTAACTTGGACCGGCCCTTGCACATACCGTGGCCCGTTGCCGCTCCCTCCGGCGCAGTCGACGTCCGACCCGGGCGGGATGCAGGGGCTGTAGCCGGGCGTACAAGCGGCTTGGTCTCCGCTGCTGCCGCTACTCACAGGCGTTGTGGTGGGCGCCGGTCGGGCGGTAGGCGTCCGCCGGCTCGAAGCCGATCTCGTCGCACCCGCGTGCGCTGCGCCGCTGCGAGGCTTCGGTCCCTCGCGCCGGCGCCCCGCGGCGGATTCGCTCCGAGCCGTGGCTTGCGACCGGACTCGGCGCGTTTGACGTCGGTTCACGGTTCCGGAGGGGAGTCGCTGCTGCTGGCCCATCGCCTGGCTGCTGGGCCGGGGCGCAATGGCTCGCACACCGGCGACTGGCGACGCTCTCTTCTTGCTGTTCGGAGCGGCGGCTCCGATCACCAGGAGCGCGAAGAATCCATAGATGGCGAGCGCGGCAATCTGTCGCCCTCGGCCGCGTCGGCCTCGCAGCCAGTCCCAGAGCCAAAGCTTACGCAGCACGCTAACCAGCGTCGTCATCCCGCCTCCCCATGTCTACGAGTCGTCACTTGTTATCCCACCAACGGGCCTACGGCCAGTCCGCTGCCGGCCTGGCTTTGCGAATATCGCCGACAATCTCCCGGTCGTCACGATCATCGGCCCGCGATCGCGCGAGTTGAGTAACTAGGCAGGCCGCCTCGGGGGTCTTCGACCACGAGCCTCAGCCAGGACGCCGATCGCGGATCCACCCTGGCACCTGGGCGCTCGTGCTCATGCTTGCGCCCTCTCGCCGCGACTCGCCGGACGATCGCTTCGATCCTAGGTCGCCTGAGTCAGCTGCGATCGCATTCGGGGCGAGGCGACGGTCGGTGAGCGCGCCACGCTCGACACCCCCCATCACATCGCGAAGGACGTCTAAGTAGCGCTGCGTACCAAATTTCGGTGTGCTCCAGGCCGGATCGCCTACGACGACACAAACCCCGAGGCCTTAAGAATCGCACCGCCTCGGTCAAGGGCACCGGTGGCGGCAGTGGGCCAGACAGCCGGCGACCCACCCGGATCGTCGCCGGTCCCCAGCGCCGCCAGCAACGCCGACTAGTTCGGTCCGGTGTCAGAGGTCCGCTCGTTCGCCTCCGGGCTCGTGCCACTCAAAGCCGATTGCGACGATCCCTTCTCTTCCGGCTCGAAACGGCGCGTCGGCGGCCGGGCGGGGTGTCGCCTCGGCGGTATGCCCGGCGGTCGCGCCGGCCGTCTGGGTCGAGGTTCTACTAACAGCGACCACTCGATGAGGACCGGCTCTCCCGGTCGTTGAGGCGTCGCCGCTATATCCGTCAGCGGAAGCTCGGAAAGCCACGGCGGCTGCTCCGCGATCGGCACGAGCTCGCAAAGCAACCCTGGTCGGTCGGACGGAGTTGGATGGTTCAACGCCAGGAGCTCACGCTCGGCGACAACGGTCCAAGCGCCGAGTCGCTCGTAGATCACAGCGCGTCCGGGTCCCGACAGCAAGATCAGAGGAGCGGCGAGCTCCTCTGCACGGAAACTGATACTTCGACCCTCGCCGCTGAGCCGTACTACGTACCGTTGGGTCTCCTCCGTCCAGCGCCAGAGCCGCTCGTCGAAAATGTGATCGAGTAGCACCGCGGTGTCGGCAGGCGGTCGATCGAGGAAATCCACTGTGCGTCCGGTGTCAGATCCGGATGAACCGTGGAAGACCCGGGACACCCAAAACCGGCTGCGTTCCTCTGCGGTTGCCTGGTCGGCGGTGTGGAGCAGTACGTCGCTGATGAACCGTCGCAGCGCGACCATCCCCGCATCAGTTCCTGGACGAAGCGGAAAGGCGCCAAGCCCTGGGATCAGCTCCACGTATTCTCGGAACTGCCGCGGCTCGGCCGTCCCGGGGAACAGGACATACGCGCCGGCGCTCCGCCTGATCGCGTCTCGATAGGCATGCATCTTGAGCAAGTCATCACGTCGGCTCCTCCCCTCCCTCTCCTGCTCCTCATCGTCCAGCGCCGTCTCTTGCTCGCGTTCCGGTCCCGATCGCTCGAACTGGGTGCTGGACCAGTCGAGCTTGTACTTAGCGTCGAAGTGGAGCCACACGTCTAGGTCGCGATCCCTTTCGACGCGGGTTCTCCCATCTTCCGGGCGAATCAGCACGGACGCGTCGGGGACCATCGCCGTCGACCACGACCCATCGCTATCGACTTCGTCGGTGGCACGGAACGTGCGATTGAAGAAGACGCTGACGCCGAGGCGTCGTCCGGCGATACCCACGCGCCACTGGAGCTTCGATTCCTTTCCTCGTTTCAGGCCGAGCGACAGGCCATCGCCCTCTCGTTCAAAGAGCCTGAGGGCCGCGCGGGGGTCATCGCACGCGTCCCCGAGTACCTCGACCAGCTTGAGAAATGTCCAGTATTCGTAGAGAGCGGCAATGTTCCGCTGCGAGGGGTGAACTGCATCATCTAGCTCAAGGCTGAGGTCCAGGCTCGACTCGATCAGCGCGAACGTCGAGAAGATCTGACGGTAACCCTCCCGCTTGAGGAGCACCTGGTTGGACGTCGGGAGCTCTTGGAGCCAGCCGACTTGCCTAAAGAATGGCTCCGACAGCACATCGTCAAGGGTTTCGACGACGCGTGCGACCGCGGTCGTCCCGCGCACCCCGTACGCCGCGGCCGCCCGCGAGGACAGAATCTCTCCGAGTCGGGCTGCGAGGTCGCGCCAGTGCGTGAGAGCAAACTTGACGAATCGGTTCGCGACCGTGTCGATTGTCTCCTCGCTTCGGTGACTCTGAATCCTGCTCGGAAGGGTGTTGAGCGAGCCAACTTGGACCGCGCTGCGCACTCGTTCACCTGGCGCCGTCAGGGCTCGAGCCACATCGCTCCCTGCGCGCAGCGGCTGTCCAGGCCGTCGCAATTCCGTCTCGCGGACCCATCCGCGTTGCGGTCTGTGGATCACCTCAGCGATCGCATCCTGAAGCTCCTCGTCGGCAAGGCGCGCCTGGAGGATCGCGAACTGTTGATACAGCAGGCGGGGCGCTCTCGAAGACATGATCGCCGTTGTCGTCGTCGACGGAGCGAAGCCTTGAAGCACGGCTTCGGCAGCAAGGTCGGCGATTTCTCTAAGCATGCGCTGGTACTCGCGCTCATGCTCCAGCTTCGCCGCCTTCACAACCACCACGCCAGACCCAAGTTCCTCGCCGCCAGCATCGAAGGCAATCAGCCGGACGTCGCCCACGTGCTGGCGAGTGTTCAATCGACCGGCTCTGCCCGAGGATTCGTCTGGATCAAAGAGTTCGCTTGGTTCGAGGCGCGCGGCCGTGACACCTTGCAAATCAAGCTCGTAGTGGTACGTCGTTGCCTCTCGCAATTGGATTCCGGGCTCACGGTGTGTCCGTGCGGGATCGCCCTCGCGGTCCTGAGGGCCCTCGCGCCCCGGGAGAGCTGAAATCGACAGGGCGCCGACGCTCGAGCCGTCGGCGTCGCGCAAGGGCACATTGACCGCCGAGGCCACCTTGCCCTACTCGGTAAAACTGACGAACTGATTGGCTCGGAGCGTGGCCAGCATGCGGCGTAGCTTCGTGGCGGTACGTGGGAGGCGGGCATCCGTGTCAACCTCGACCGCAACGTCGTCCCCGGACCCGTCCTCAGCACCAGCCCAGCTCATCAGACCTCGGAGAACAGGCTCGAGTTGCCTGCGGGATCCGTGGAGCCGCGGGAGAAGCTTCTGCATAGCGATTAGGTCGAGCACCTCGTCGAGATCTTGGCGCCCGCTGCCCGAATAGATCGCTGCAAATCGCAGCGACTCCACCATGACTCGATGACCAAACTCATGCCCCGACGCAGCGAGAAGGGCATGTACCTGCCGAAGCTCGTCAACAAGCTGATCGCGATAGACGTGAGGTTCGGAATCGTGCCAACGGTCATCGCGGCTGATGTCGAGGAGCGACCGCAGTGTCGCTGTGTCGGCCGCTGGCAATGAAGAAGGTCGTGCGAGCTCGGCGGTGAGCTGCTCGGTGGTCACACGAAACTCAAACACGAAAGCTCGGTCGAGCACCTTGGGCGAGAACATGTAGGTGGTCTCATCGATGTTCACGGTCCCGATCACCCACAGGTTCCGCGGGATGGGCAGTCGGTCCGGGCCGTCGGGCCTGATCCGCCACAACTGTGGTCTGCCGCTCGACTCCTCGGCCAAGTTCGGAAGCACACGTTCTCGTGACTCTGCGGCAGAAAGATAATCCGAGAAATATCGCTCGACGTGCGCGAGGTTCATCTCGTCGAGAATCATTAGGTACGGACGGTCCGGTTCCTTAGCCGCCCGTAGCATGAACTTCAGCGGATCTGGCACATGCCACGCAGGTCTTCCGTCGAGCGATGTCGGCTGCAGCGCGTCCTCGTAGCCGAATAGGGCCTCGGGTCCAGTCCAGTCGGGACGCACCGCAACCACGAGGTGCCGGGGGTGGCTACCCGCGACACCAAACCAGTCTCCCAGTCTGAGCGCGAGCTGCGTCTTTCCCGATCCAGACAGACCTGTGAATATCGCGAATGGTTTCGCCATCAGTGCAGCGAGGCAGGCGCCGGCTCGCTCTTCAGGCAGGAGGAGACCAGCCTTCTTGATCTCTTGGCGGAACTGCTCGGCAATCTCGGGCAGTGGGATCGCAGCCAGCTGCTCCTCGCCTTCCAGAGAACTTTGAAGCAGCGCCGATCCTTCGACCGGGGCGAGATAGCCGTGACCGCGGTTGATCGCCGACATGCGCAGCTTTTCGGCGGCGATCTCCGAAAGTGCCTCTCCCCCGCCGAGCGGGACGTCTTCGTAGGTGCCCAGCTCATCGAACGTGAAGCGGTGAGGGTAGGTACGGCCGTTGGTCTGTTCGTCAGGCCAGACCGGCGATGAGTCAACGTAGGCGGGGCGTGTGACGCGTCCAACCACGACCCTCCGGACCCTGTGATTCGTCCATTCCTCGGGCGGCACACGCGGGCTCCCTCCGGTATAGCCAGACGCGAAGACCACGAGATCCCCGACCCGCACCTTCTCGAGATCGGCAGGACTGGCTGGAAATCCCCACACACCCCTGTCGAGACCGACGCGAAGGTTCGTCTCGGACGCGTTCCCGACGTAGATCATGAAGGCGTTGGTCTGATCCAATGGGACGTCGAGCTCTGTTGTCGGCCGATTCTCGATGTACCGGTCGTAGGCGATGAGAATGGCCCCCAGGTCGCGCAAGATCTCGTCATCGCTGGGAACTCGGCCCTTCTCGTACAGCTTGTGCGCGATCACGCTGTGCTCGTAGTTCCGGCCCAAGCTCGCAGTCGTCCTCAGATCGACGGCGCTGTCGAGCTGGAACCCAGCGGCTCGCAGCTCAGGCGACTGCCGCCGAACATCGAATGCAACCGATTCGAGCTGGGCAACCATTCCCGCCCGACCAGCAGTCCTGCCGGGCTCGGTCACGCCCTGCGCCAACGTCAGGTATGCACCCGAAAGATCCTCGCGGAATAAGAGCACTGGGTACACGCCGCGCTGCGTTGTCCGCGTCTCCCGTGCATCGAGGAACGCAACCCAGGGTATACGCGCCCAGTTTCCTCGACCCGCGGACCAGCGGGCAGACAACGTTGGTCTGGATACGACTGGAGGCGAGGTGTTGAAGGCGTCGTTGAGGCTCTCGAACGTCGCCCAGACCTCGGCCGTCGAGCCGAATTGTCCGGACCGGGCGCGTCCATACTCGTCGAGGATCTGTTCGATTCCAGTTCGGATCTCGAGCGCCGGCGGGTCAGCGGAATCAGCATCGCCGTCAGCGATGGAGCTGACCTGGAACCCGAGACGTTCGAAAACGCGACGCGTCTCCTCGCCGCCCGAGAAGTCCTCGGGACCAAGCCGGTCAACGCCGTCGAACTGATGGCTGTAAGCGGCTCCGAGGAGCGCCTTCGAGTCGTATCTCCTGCCGTTCTCGACGACCACATATTCCCGGGAGGGGGCGAAGCCGTACTTGGCGAGAAAGGCTTCTCGCCCGATCTGGTCGCGCTCGGCCATCGCGGCGAGAA
Organism: uncultured Solirubrobacterales bacterium; assembly: GCA_963832315.1. Lineage (GTDB taxonomy): Bacteria > Actinomycetota > Thermoleophilia > Solirubrobacterales > Solirubrobacteraceae > Palsa-465. The sequence goes on from CAWHTT010000001.1 coordinate 404,253, forward strand.
CCGCGTCGCGCGAGGTCACGTCGCTAGCCCGTGGCATCTGGTGGGGCCACGCTATCCGAGCCGCCGGCGCGACGCACAGAGCCGCCGAAGCGGGAGTCAGGGTCCTGACGAGCAGCTCAGGCCGAGTCTCGTTTGATGCGCGTTTGACACGTCGCCGAACCGGCGACGTTAGATACGACGAAGGCGGCGCTTGCGAGCGGCGTCGAGGTCTCAGTCGGCCGGGGTTTTGCAGGGCTTTTGGGTCCTACGCCCTGGTCGGCATCAGTAGCGGGGGCGGGATTCGAACCCGCGACCTTCGGGTTATGAGCCCGAAGACCGACGGTGGGTCCTGGTGCCCTCGCCGGGTTGCCAGCGAGATGGAGCCAAGAAATCTTCGCCGGCGATACCTGCGCTGCCGGCGGCGGGAGCGCACGCCGGCCGAGCAGACCCAGCCGGCCTCTCCGCGAGAACCGGCCGGGGTGGCGGAGGTCATCCCGTTTCGGCTCGCCGGTCTGAACGATCCGCCTACGGGCGCAAGGCGCGCAACGTGAACACTGGCTGGGCCTATGGAATGTCGCGGACCATGATCAGGTTCGTCGCACCGGTGGTGCCGGTCCGCTGCCCAGCGGTAATCACCACGCGCGTGCCGCTGGCAAAGCCGGCGAAGTCCTTTGTGGTTTGCAGCGCCCGCTCGATGAGGTCATCGACCGTCCCGCTGACGTCCATCCTCCGCGGATACACGCCCCATTCGAGCGTCAGCTGATTGGCGACGTCCTCGCTGTGGGGAAGCGCGATGATCGGTTGACGGCGACGGTACTTGGCGCACGCCCGCGGCGAGCCGCCGCCAGAGGTCGGGACTAAGAGCGCGGCGGCGTCGAGTTCCTCGGCCAGCTCCACGGCGGCGTGCATCACGGACGCAGCCGGCGTGTCGCGCACGCCGGCATGGGCACGGCCGTGAATCTCGGGATACTCCTCGGCCGCCTCGGCGAGCTGTGACATCGCCCTGACCGCCTCCACGGGGTAATGGCCAACGCTCGTTTCCGCGGAGAGCATCACCGCCGAGCTCCCGTCGATCACGGCGTTTGCCACATCGGTGGCCTCGGCCCGGGTGGGCTCCGGCGCCTGGATCATCGATTCGAGCATTTGAGTGGCCGTGATGACCAGCTTGCCGGCCTGGGTCGCTCGATAGATGGTGTCCTTCTGCATCAGGGGTACACGAGCAACGCCGGCCTCGACGCCGTAATCGCCGCGCGCGACCATGACGCCATCGGCAGCGCCGATGATCTCATCGAGGTGCTCGTAGCCCTCGACCTTCTCGATCTTGGCGACGGTTCGTCCTCGCCAGCCGCGCTCGTCCAGGCGAGCCCGGAGCTGCTCCATGTCAGCCGCCGAGCGGACAAACGACAGGGCGACGAAATCCGCGCCCATGTCCACCGCCAACGCGAGATCTGCCAAGTCCTTGTCCGTGATCGCCGGCAGCTCCGGCCGCGCGTACGTGACGTTGATCCCCTTGCGGGGAACGAGCTGGCCCGCCGACATCGACCTGGCAACGACCTCCCCGGGCCCCACCGACTCGACCACCAGACGCGGCACACCGTCGCCGACGACGATCTCGGAGCGCTCGGTGACGAGTCGTGGGAAGTCCGGGAAATCCACCGGAACACGCCCTTCCCCAACATCGTCATCGGTGCATGTGAACGTCACGACCTCGCCAGCCTGCACGGTGCGCGGCACCACCACCGCCGATAGCCGCAGCTTCGGCCCCTGCAGATCGAACAGCAGTCCGAGCGGCCGCCCAGCGCGCTCGGCGGCGGCACGCACCTCTCCCGCGCGGCGGCGCAGATCTTCCTGCGTGCCATGCGAGCAATTGAGCCGCGCGCAATCCATGCCCGCCGCGACGAGAGCATCGAGGATCCCTGGGGCGTCCGTCGCCGGACCGAGCGTGGCGATGATCTTCGTGCGCCGGTTGAACATCATCCCCCGATGCTAACCACCGATGCGACCCGCCGGCCTCAAACGGGTGGCGTCAGCGGTCCGCCGCCCAGCCCCCCATCTCGGCATGGTCAGCCGTGCTCGTTCCGAGGACTGGATGAAGGTCGATCGCGGGTGAGTAGCGGCTTGCCGGGGTTTCGCGACCGAGCGCCTCCGCCATGGCGCGAACGTGGTGCGGGCCGCCTCCGCAGCAGATGCCGATGTAGCGGATGCCGGCGCGTTGGGCCCAGCCTGCGAATTCCGCCATCTCGAACCGTGTGCAGGAGAAGGGCTCGAGCTGTAGCGGAAAGGCTCGGCCGCCCTCGGTCGCGGTGAGCGACTCGAAGGCTGGCGTCGCGTCGGAGGTTCGATAGGGAACCGGCTGCGCGGCGATGGGCGCATCGACACCTGCGCGAACCTCGGCCAGCAGCAACTTCATCGTTTCCGGTCCCCGCGAGCAGTTGAAACCGACAATGGCGGCGCCCGCGTCCGCCGCTCGGCGGCAGGCCTCGACGTACGGGTAGCCATCGTAGGTGCTCGTGGGGTGCACGCTGGCGAAGGTGACCATGGCCGGCAGACCGAGCTCGTGGCAGACCTCCAGCCCAATCAGCGCCTCGCCGAGAAAGTCGTTGGTCTCGGCAATGACGAAGTCGACACCCTCATCCAGCGCCCAGCTCAGCTGTTCCTCGTATTGGGCGCGCACGACGGCGCCGGTGCGCCGGGCGTCCGCGGGATCGTAGGACCAGGTGTTGGAGATGTTGGCCGCTACGAGCGCTCCGCCCTCGCGAGCGACCTGGTTGGCGATGCGCACGGCGGTCCGGTTCATCTCTTCGAGGTCCCCCTCGCGACCGACCATCTTCAGCTTCTCGCGGTGGGCGTAATAGGTGAGTGCCACCATGACCTCAGCGCCGGCACGCAGGAACTCGCGGTGCAGCTCGATCACCGCCTCTGGCGCGTCGAGAATGACCTCGGGAACGTACGGCCCGGCCTTGATGTAGCCGCGGCGCTCGAGTTCGAAGACGTAACCCTCGGCGCCGAGGATCACGTCCTCAGCGAGGCGTTGGTGCAGCGTTCTCGCTGACGGCCGGTCCGGCATCGGGGCTTCCTTTCGTGAACCGCGCTGGGTCGAAGCGGCTGACATCGTCGACGGTGTCCCGTTCAAGCGCGAACTCGGCCAGCACTCGCCCGACCCACGGGGCGAACTTGTAACCGGTGCCTCGCCATCCGACGCCGACGTAGGCGCCTGGAAGGCCGGGCACGGCACCGATGACGAACTCATCGTCGGCGACGAGGTCGTAGTCGCACCCGTCGACGTCGTCAACCGGCTCGATTCGTGCATCCAGCAGCGTCGGCATGCAGTGCTCGACGAACGACATGACGCTGTCGATCGTGGTGGTCGCGCGTGGCAGGTCGGGCGGGTGGTAGTAACCGATCTTGACCTTGTCGATCAGCCCGTCGATGATCGGGTGGCAGTAAATCCCGGCGTCGAGATAGGCGATGACGGGCATGGCGTCCGAGGCGAACTGCTCGCGGGCACCGGCCGGAGGGGTGAAGTACTTGGCTTCGATCGGGCGGTCGCGAGTGAGCGGGACCTGGAGGAGCGCCCCGTTCAGGCGGGCGAGCACGTCGTTCGTTCCGTGCCCGGCGGTGACGACGAGCGATCGCGATGCCCATTCGTCGACATCGGTAACCACCCGGATCTCGCTACCGCGACGCGCGGCGAGGCGGGTGGTCACGCCCTGCACGATGCGCACGCCGCGTTCGGCCAGCGCCCGCTCCAAAGCGGCCGTGACGGCGGGCAGGTTCACCACGCCGCCGTCGAGATCGATGTAGCCGACGTCAGCCTCGAGGTACGGGAAGCGCGCGCGCAGTGCCTTTCCGGCGAGCGATGCGGACGGGACACCCAGGTCCTCGAGAACACGATGGCTGAGGTGCCCGTATGTGTTCGTGAGGTCCGGCGTCACCGAGCGCTTCGCGATGTTCATGCAGCCGCAGCGGATCAGCACCGCCGTGCCCGTCTGTGTCTCAAAGTCGTCCCACAGCCGCAAGGCTTCACGCGCGAGCCGCGCATAGCCGGGATCGAGGTAATCGCTTCGGTAGGACCGCGTGCGGCCGAACGAGGCGGTCGCCGGATCCCCGATCCGACCGCGCTCGAGCACCACAACCCGCTCGACGCGCTCGGATGCGTGGTACGCCGTGAACAGACCCATCACCCCGCCGCCGATGACCACCAGGTCCTCGGTCATACGGCGGGCCACTCCAGACGCCGAGGTTCGGCAGCGCGGACGCCTGCCACCCACTTGGGGAGGGCGACGGAGATCCGGCGAGGCGACTCTTTCTCGATGCGCAACTGGAGTGCTTGGTGAACCGATTCAGTGAATCGCTTCAGTATGCTCGATCGCCGACGCGGGTGCCGCGCCGGTGGTCGTGGAGCTTACGCGCCTCGGCGTTGTCGTTTCGGAAGAGGCGGTGCTCGATCAGCTGGTCTCCGACCTCACCGCCGGGAGGCTCGGCGTAGACTGACGCGCAGAATCCGTGGTGGTACACCGGTGATACACTCCAGCGAGTGCCCACGCGCCACCGCCGCATCCAAGTCACAGAGGATCCTGAGCTGAGCCGCGCGCTGCGCTCTGCTGCGCCGCACCTCGCTCCAGGTCTATCTCGCTCCCGCCAAGTACGCGAGCTCGCGATCGCAGGCGCTAACCATCTTGCCGGCGCCGCCAGGACCGAGCCCGAGCGGCAAGCCCTGCTCGAGCGCCTCGCGAACAGGTTCGAGCACCCAGACACCGCCGGCATCGACTGGGACCTGCTGCGCGAGGGCAAGCATGCCGCGTGGCCAATCCGATAATCCGGGCCCCTGGGGCGAGGTGGCGCTCGTCGTCGATACTTCAGCGTGGTCACGTGCGCACCATCCGGCTGTTCGCGCCTCGTGGAGAGACGCCCTGCTGAAGGACCGACTCCGGCTTTCGCCCGCGGTGCGCCTGGAGATCCTGCTCAGCGCCCGGGACGCGGTCACCTTCGACGAGCTCGCCGAGGAGCTTTCAGCCTGGCGACAAGCACCGCTCAACCCGTCGGTCATTCGCGCGGCCGGGGAAGCGATGCGATCGCTCGCGCACCGTTCAGCCGGCGCGCATCGACTCCCGATCGTCGATTACCTCCTCGCTGCCGCAGCGCAGGAAGCCGGCGCCGCCGTCCTTCACTACGACCGTGACTTCGACACTCTCGCTGAGGTCATGACGTTCGACTCGGTCTGGCTTTCAGCGCCTGGGTCGCTGCCGTAGTCAGAGCCCGCTCACGCGGCAAGTGCGATCTCGTGGGGTTCAACCCCCGCCTAGACCGGCGACGACGGCCGGGCGAGCCCCTCGGCCAGGTCCCCGAACCCGGGCGCGATCACCGCACCGGGCTGGGCGATGCAGCTCCTCGGCGATGATCGCCTCGGTGGTCAGCATCAACGCCGCCACCGAGGCCGCGTGCTGGATCGTCAGCCGCGTCACCCTGCAGCGGATCGATCACGCCGTCCTCGAACAGGTCCACGAACTCGCCGCTGAGCGCGTTCAGGCCGTGGCCCGGCGGCATCGCCCGGACCTGGTCGATCACCGCCTGACCGTCGTAGCCGGCGTTGGTGGCGACCCAGAACAGGGGCTCCGACAGGACGCTGCGGACCACATCGGCGCCGCGCAGATAGTCACCCCGCAGACCGCGCTCCGCCAACGCGCGATCCGAGAGCGCGGACTCGGCACGCAGCAGCGCGGTACCGCCGCCGGCGACGATCCCCTCGCTGACCGCCGCGCGCGTCGCCGCGACGGCTCCCTCGGTCCGGCGGAACTTCTCCTGGAACTCGGGGCCGGTGGCGGCGCCGACGTGGATCACCGCCAGGCTCGAGGCGAGCTTGGCGAGGCGCTCGCGGAGCACCTCGATGTCGGTCTCCTGGGTCGCGCGCTCGAGCTCGACCCGGATCTGGCCCAACCGCGCACGGACGTCCGAAGCCGAGCCCGCGCCCTCGATCAGCACCGTCGAGTCCTCGCTGATCACGATCCGGCGCGCGCTGCCGAACGTATCCGGGGTCACGTGCTGGAGGGTCAGCCCGGCGTCCTTGGCGATCACCTGGCCGCCGGTGAACGCCGCGAGGTCGTGCAGGTGGGCGATCCGGCGGTGGCCGAAGCCGGGCGCGCGCACGACGACCGCCCTCAGCGTCCCGTGCTGGTTGTTCTGGACGATCAGCCCGAGCGCCGCGCCCTCGACCTTCTCGGCGAAGATCACCAGCGGCCGGGGCGACTTCATGACCGCGTCGAGCGTCGGCATCAGGTCGTTGATGTGCGACAGCGGCTCGTTCGTCAAAAGGACGTAGGGGTCGTCGAAGACCGTCTCCATCCGGGTCGTGTCCTGGATCAGGTACGGCGAGAAGTGGCCGTTTTCGACGTGGAATCCCTCGACGAACTCGACCTCGATCCCGGGCACGCCCGCCTCTTCGATCGTCACGACGCCCTCTGGCCCGACGCGGTGCAGAGCGCGCGCGACCGCGGCGCCGATCCGCTCGTCCTCCTTGGCCGCGATCGTCGCGACGTGCTCGAGGTCATCGGCGCCCGCGACGTCGCGAGCCTGGCGGCGCAGCTCGGCGACGACGAGCTCGGTCGCGTCCTCGATCCCGCGCCGCAGCAGCATCGGGTTCGATCCCTCTTCGAGCGCGGTCATTCCCTCGCGGACGATCGCCTGCGCGAGCAGCGTCGCGGTCGTCGTCCCGTCGCCGGTCATGTCGCTCGTCTTGTTGGCGACCTCTCGAACCAGCTGCGCTCCCATGTTCTTGAACTGGTTGGAGAGCTCGATCTCGCGCGCGATCGAGACGCCGTCGTTGGTGATCGTCGGCGGCCCCGTGAGCCGCTCGAGCACCACGTTGCGCCCCTTCGGACCGAGCGTCACCCTGACCGCGTTGGCCAGCTCGTCGACGCCGGCCTGGAGCAGCTGGCGGGCTTCGTGGTTGAAGTAGAGGATCTTTCCCATCGCGATCTCCTTATGCGCTCGCCGGGATCAGGATCCCGCGACCCTGGAGCCGCCCGCCGTCGAGGTCGGCCATCGCGTCGTTGATCGCGTCGAGCGGGTAGGTGCGTCGTGTGCAGGCTGACCTTGCCCTGGGCGGTCAGGGTCATCAGGTCCTGGAGGTCGGTGTAGGTGCCGACGAGGTTCCCGATGAAGCTGATCTCGCGCGAGATGATGTCGATCGTCGGGACGTTGACGTTCTCGCCGTAGCCGATCACGTAGTAGAACCCGCCGTCCTGGATCATCGCGATGCCGTCCTCGATCGCGCCCTTCTCGCCGACGAAGTCGATGATCGCCTCGGCACCATCCCCGTCGGTCAGCTCCCGAACGGTGTCCACATGAGAGCCGTCGACCTTGACGGTCTGGTCCGCCCCCATCTCGCCCGCCAGCGCGAGCGCCTGCTCGGACGGGTCGACCACGATGATCTCCGCCGGCGTGTACGCCTTCAGGCACTGGATCCCGATGTGACCGAGGCCGCCGGCGCCGATCACGACCACCCGCGTCCCGGCACCGAGCACCGGGATCGCCTTCTTGACCGCGTGGATCGCGGTCAGACCGGCATCGGCGAGCGCCGCGATGTCCTTCGGCTCCAAGCCCCGGCGCGAGCTTGACGACCGACCGGGCCGAGGTCTGCAGGAAGTCGGCGAACCCGCCGTCGCGGTTGATCCCCGGGAACGACCCGTTCACGCAGTGCATGTCGTCACCGCGGCGGCACGCCCGGCACAGCCCGCAGGCGATGAACGGGTGCACGATCACCGTGTCACCCACCTCGACGTTCGTGACCCCGGAGCCGATCTCGTGGATCCAGCCGGCGTTCTCGTGCCCGGGCGTGTAGGGCAGCGCGACCTGGGACTTCTCGGCCCACTGCCCCTCCTGGATGTGCAGGTCGGTCCGGCACAGCCCCGCGGCGCCGATCCGCACGATCACGTCGAGCGGCCCGGTGATCTTGGGCTCGTCGATGCTGTCGAGCTTGAGCGCGTCGTGGTATGCGTGCAACCGCGCGGCCTTCATGTCAAACCTCCTGTGACTCAGTCGCCAGGTCGTGGCGCACTTGCAGTAACGAGCGGCAGATGCCGCCATTGGCCTCGAGGCTCGTCCGCACGAGCCGCGCCATCCTCATCCAGCGATCCACCTGGCCGGCCTCGAGCGGATCGCCGTCGGGCAGCACGAACGCCGGCGCGCCGCGGCCCGGCGTCGATCCCCAGCTGCTCGCGCAACGCCAGGCAGCGCCGCACCACGGCGTTGTCGGGGAGATCGGCGACCACCGCGCTCGCCACCTGCCACGGCGTCCGCGCCGCCGGCCATCATCGCCTCGCACACAACCGCCTGCCGCGCGACCAGCGCCTTGCGCTGGAACAGCTCGCGCAAAGCGCCAAGGTCGTCATCGTCGGTCTCCCCCGGGAACGCGCCGGTGAATCCGCGCCCGCCCCCAATCGCCGCGTTGATCTCGTCCGCGGTGTAGTGGTCATCCAGCGTGACCGTCACCCGTCCGATCCCCGGCAGCCGGCGCACGGCGTTGCGCGCGTCGGCCGCCATCAGGAATGCGAAATTGGGAGCGCACTGCGGCGTCGGGCAGCCGCAGCACGACCTCGACGTCGCCTTCGGGACTCACCTCGCACGAGGACACGAACCGCAGCGAGGTGATCGGCTCATCCAGCTCGGGGTCGTAGACCTCGGCGAGCGCGTCGATGACGCGCTCTCTGACCATCACGCGGACTCAACCAGCTGCGCGTCCTCCTTGTCCGCCGCGCCCGGGACCTGGAACTCCGCGGGAACGTCGATCCCGTACAGCTTGGCCGCGTTCAGGCCCAGGATCTTGCGCTTGCCGGCGTCGTCGAGCCGCGGGTAGTCCGAGTACTCGTCGCCGGCGGGATAGTCCCAGTCGAGGAAGCCGTCGATCTGCCACTTCGGCTCCCAGATCGCGTAGTCCGAGCCGAACAGCATCTTGTCCTCGCCGACCCAGAACAGCAGCTCGCCCATCACCTTCGCGAAGAAGCGCGGACGGGCATGCATCAGGCCGCCGATGACGACGGCCAGGCCGGCGTACACGTTCGGCTCCTGCGTCGCCATGAAGCAGAAGTCCTCGATCCGCGGCAGCCCCACGTGCTCGACGATGAAGTTGAGCTCGGGGTTGCTCGTGGCCGCGATATCGACGTCCTTGACGTCGAACGCGTCCTTGTCCAACGGCCAGATCGTCGGGCCCTTGTGGACATGGACGTTCTTGATCCCGAGCTCCTTGCACTTGTCCAGGAACATCTGCGCCGTGGGATCGGTCAGCTTCCACCCGCGCGAGCCCGTTGTGCCACTCGGCCGTGTAGAGCTTCACGCCCTGCAGCCCGTAGCGCTTCGCGTCCGCCTCCAGCTCAAGCATCCCGGCTTCGCCCTCGCGCGGATCGAACCGGCCGTTGACGATCAGCTTGCCCGGGTACTTCTCGGCCATCTTGGCGTTCTCGGCCGCGGTGTTGAACCCGGTCGTGTACCACTCCTTCAGGTACGTCGACTGGAAGATCCCGACGTCGACGCCGCCGTCCTCGAACACGTCCTTGACGAAGTCCTCCTCGGAGTACTTCTGGAACTTCTCGAGCGGCCAGTGCGTCTCCGGGGGGCCGAGGCCCATGTAGGCGTGGAAGCACTCGATCCAGCCCTTCGCGTACTGCTCCTGCCCCTTGACCCAGTTCGCCGGGCTGGCGTCCCAGAAGTGACAGTGACCGTCGACGATGAAGTACTTGTCGCCGTTTCGCGCGTACATACCCCCTCCTTAGCTGACTGCGTGCAGGTCGAAGTCGATGTACTCCGCCGCGTCCTCGGGATTGGCGAACATGATGATCTTGTCGTCGAGGACGACCATGCGCCCGTAGTGGGTCGACATGATCTCCTCGAAGTCGTCGTTGCCGAAGTCATCCCAGCCGAGCGCCTCGGCGCAGTCGGCATAGCTGATCTCGAACATGTTGTCGCCGTCGACGCGGATCATCGAGGGCAGCTCTTCGACCGTGACGCCGGGAACGCCGCGCATCACGTTCGCGACGACGTAGCCGACCTGGTTGTTCATCAGCGTCACGCCGGCGCGGTTCGACGAGGTGCGATTCACCTCAAATCGGTCAGCAGTTGAGCTCATCAGTCGAGATCCTTTGTGTTGAGGTTGAGCGCGGTGACGAGGTCGTCGAAGCGCCGCTTCGCGTGCTCGAGGGAGTCATCGAACCGGATGACCTTCTCGCCGGGCTGTGACCAGATCGGCTGCATGGCCCGACCGGCGGCGACGCTGATCGGCGTCCACGTCTCGAGCCACGACTGCATCGTGGCCCGGTTCTCGGCGCTGAACTTCTCGTCGTCCGAGAGCATCGAGTACAGCGCCACGGGCGACCCGCTGGTCGCGGGCCGTGTCGGCCTCACCGGCCCCCATCAGGGTCGGCGTCACGAAGTCGCCCTGCGGCGCCGCTACCTGCATGACGAACTCCGAGCGGAACAACTCGCCGACGAGCGGCTCGAACACGACCGCGGCGGCGAAGAACGCCTCCGCCCAATCCCGGATCGCCGTGAGCTTCTCCACGTTCTCGCGGACGCCCTGCCAGACGGGGTCGTTGATCCACGCATCCTTGTGGGCGGAGCCGTCGAACCCCTCGATTTCCTCGGACAGCTCGAGGTTGTAGAGGATCAGGTCCTGGCCGAATCGCAGCTTGTGCGCGGACGCCACCGACAGCGCGTTGTTGATCATGTTCGTCGGCGCGTCGCGCTGCGCGGGCAGGTAGACGTGCATGCCGATCCCGTGCTCGGCGTGCGCCCAAGCGCCGACATGCCGTTCGACGACATTGACCCACCCCCGATTCCAGCCGGCGAACGCGCGCGCCGCGCGGGCGTTCTCGAGGTTCTGGTGGATCTGCCGGACGACGTTGGCGTTGTTGCGGTAGATCGTCTGCTCCCACTCCTCGTTGGGATCGAGGAACTCGTGCCAGTTGGACGACTTCAGCGCCGTCCACTCCTGCGGGTAGCCGCCGGTGCCGTCCGCGAACCCGTAGACCCAACCCTGAAGCAGGTGACGCGCTGGATCGGGCTGGATATCGACCGTCACGTCCTCGTACACCGTCGCTCGTCGCTTCGCCGGGGTGAAGTAGTTGAAGCTCCGACTCGTGGATGATGGGAACTCCGGCCGAGCGCCGGCCTCGGCGTCGGTGAACTCCGGCTTGGGAACGCTGCGTTCCTTGACCGGCGCTTCCGTGTCTGTTGCTGCCATCGTCTCTCTCCTCTCCGCGGTCAGGGCGCGGTGGTCGTGAACTTGTCGTAGTAGACCCGCGACTCGGGGACGCCCTTCTGCACCAGCAGCCCGATGGCGGCGTCGACCATCGGCGGTGGACCGCACAGGTATGCGTCCACCTCGCTCAGCTCCGGCTTCGCAACGGGCGACCACGTCGGTGATCAGGCCGCGCTCGCCGCTCCAGTCCTCGTCCTCGCCACAGTCCGACAGGGCCGGCACGAACCTGAAGTTCGGCAACCGCTCTTCGAGCGTCGCCAGCTCGTCGGTGTGGAATAGATCGCGCGGACCCCGGGCTCCGTAGTAGTAGACCGCCGGACGGGTGCTGCCCTGCTCGGCGAGCGAGCGCAGCAGCGCCAGGATCGGGGCCATTCCGGCGCCGCCGCCGATGAACAGCAGCGGCCGGTCGGAGTTCGCGCGCAGCGTGAACACGCCGTACGGACCGGTCACCTCGAGCTCGTGGCCGGGCTTGCAGATCGCCGCTCGAGAGCAGGCTCGAGAACATCCCGTCCTCGTACACCTTGATCATGAACTCGAGCTCGTCGTTCCCGGGCAGGTTGGCCATCGAGAACGAGCGAACCTCATCGCTGTCCGGGATCCGAATGTCGACGTACTGGCCGGGGTGGTACTCCAGGGCCGCGCCGCTCAGTACGAGCCGCTGGATGTCGTGGGTCAGCGCCTCGATCCTCTCGACGCGCATCTGCTGGGTGCTCAGCGCGATCCCGCTGCGCAGCACCTCCTCGTCGTAGTTGATCAGCTCGATCTCGAGGTCGGACATCGCATGCGCGCGGCACAGCAGCGTCCACCCTTCCTCCTTCTCGTAGTCGGCCAGTGCGAACGTCGAGTACTTGTCGAGATCGACCTCGCCGTCGAGCAGGAACGACTTGCACGCGGAGCACTGGCCCTCCTTGCAGCCGTGCATCAGCATCAGCCCCTGGCGGAACGCGCCGCGCAGGACGGTCTCGTCCTCGTCGACCTCGAACTCGATGCCCACCGGCTCGAGTCGAACTTGGTACGTCTGGCCCATGACCGGTGTCCGTGCTCCGGGAGGCTGAAAGAGGCGACCGGCCAATCGCGCGACCGGTCGCCTCTGGCTCAGCTGCGGCTCGCTAGGCGGCCGCCTCGGAGGGTTTGCGGCCGGCGGGACCGCCGCGCTTGTAGTCGGCCAGCCATGCGTCCCGCTCCTCGGGAGACATCTCGTTGAGCAGGATGTTCGGGCTGGCGAGCGGGATGCCCTTGACGTCGTCCAGCGTCCACATCTTCTTCGGATCGAGGTCCAGATGCGGCTGCGGGATCAGCGTCTTGCCATCGTCGCGGACGTAACCGAGGTCGCTGAGCGCCTCGGCGAGATCCTTGCCGTGGACACAGGTCTCCCACTCGCGCAAGCCGGTGAGCTTGCCCATCGACGGCGTCGGACGACCCTTGTACTCAGGCCGGAACGCGGTCCGGTCGGTCCACGCACATGTCTCGGAGCAGTACGTGCGGACCTGGCCGTCGACCTCGTCCATGACCGTGTCCTCGCGGATCATGCACGGGACCATGCACGTCCAGCAGCGGTGGGGATAGACGTAGTCCGTGTCGGCGTCGAAGCAGATCGGGGCATGGCCGTTCTTCTTCGCCAGTTCCGAGTACCGCTCCCACCACTTGCCGTACTTGTCGTACCAGCCCGGGATACTTGTACTCGAACCACTCGAAGTCCTTGTCGTCCATCCCGTCGATCCGCCAGTAGTTCGCCCACCAGCCGGTCGCGAAGAACTGCGCGGTCTCGTGGATGTAGCCCTTGTTCCAGATCCGGTTCCACGCCTCCTCGACGAGGTCGTGCGGGATCACGAGCCCGTACTTCTCGAGCGGGACGAGATAGCTGCGGTAGTAGTCGTCGTAGATCCACCGCCGCCACGCCTCGGCGTAGCTCTCGCGGTCCTTGCGCCGGTCCTTGGTGCCGTACTCGATGAACGTCCCGATCGCCGCGTCGACGACCGCGTGGTTGTTCCACCACGCGTAGCGGAGGTCGCGCTCGAGCAACTCGCGATTGCGCTCGTCGGCGAGCGCCATCAGGATGATCGAGTAGCCGTTCGAGATGTGGCGCGACTCGTCCGACTGCACCGAGTGGAACACCGTCGGCAGCAGGTAGTCGCCGTTGGCCGCGGCCTCGCCGGGCATCGCGACGAACAGGACGTTCGTGAACGCCGTCTCGGCCACGATCGTCAGGTAGATGTTGGCGGCGGTGATCGCGTCGCCGGTGATGAACCCCTCGCCGAACTGGCGGCCGATCGTGCCGGCGTAGCAGTTCTGGAAGCCCTTCGTGGTGATGTCGAACCCGGCCGGATCGATGTAGTGGTTCATGTACAGCCGCTTGAGGTTCATCTGGATCGTCGAGTGACGAACCTCGTCGATCATCTGGATCGCGAGCCCGTTGTGGATCTGCGGGTTCGGGACCGTGCCGATCGTGAGCGGCATCGCGCGCGCGGCCGAGATCTCCGGGAACGGGATGATCGACAGGAACAGCTTCTGCCATTCCATCCACCGCTCCTGAACCTGGCGGAACATGTTGCCGCGGATCGCGCCGTCCATCGCGCCGAACACGCGGTTGTCCTTCTCCTCTTCCATCGGGAAGTAGGAACGGAGGACCTGCTTGAGCGGGTCCTTCTTCGGCGACTTCTCGAACGTGTAGTCGGTCGAGTACTTCTCGACCGGCGAGACGTACGTCGGCTCCCAGGAGAGCTCCTGGATCTTGTCGTGGGCCTTGGTGATGCTCGCTCTACTCACCCGTTGCTCCTTGGTTGGTTCCCTCTTGCGCGTGCCACCGGTCTACCGCTGGGCGGCAGTTGGACGAGCCTAGGTTTGCTCGCTGATTGCGGCAAGAAGCTCGTGTTTTTCGCATCTGCTTGCAAGTTCGCGCGGCGCGCCACGTCGACGACGGTCCGTCGCGAGCTGGTCGCGCTCCTGGTCGAAGATGTGGACGCTCGTCGACAGCCCGAGCGCAGCGACGAACTCGTCCGTGCTCATCGAGGATCGGCGCCGCGACGCAGCAGAAGTTCTCGTCGAACTCCTCGCGATCGACCGCGAACCCGTCGCTGCGAGCACGGTCGAGCTCCGCGGTCAGCGCGGCCGCCGAGGTGATCGTGTGGGGCGTGAATCGTTTGAGGCCGCGCGCGACGTACAGAGCGACCGCCTCGGGCCCGAGCAGGGACAGGACCACCTTGCCCATCGCCAGCGCATGGGCGCTGTCTCGGATCTCCGATCCGAGTCCGGGCATCCGGGGGACGCCCTGACGGCCCCGGAACGCGACGATCTCGATCTTGCCCGAGCGCACAACACCGAGGTAGGAGCGCTTGCGCGTCAGCAGGAACAGATCGTCGACGGTCGCGGCGAGTCCTTCGTGGACCGGGTCGTCGGCCGCGATCTGCTCGGCGCCCGCGATCAGCTCCTCGAGGCCGCGAGCCGGGCGATAGACGCCCTGTCTCGCGTGCACCGCGAACCCCTCTTCGCACAGGCTGGTGAGCAGGTAGTAGGCGGTCGAGACACTCTTGCCGAGCTCGTGCGCGACCTCGTCGGCGCGTACGCCGGCGGGCCTCTGTGCGAGCAGCTTCAGGACCCGCAGGACCGATCGCGCGGTGCTCAGGCTCCGACTGGATGCGGCGGCAGGGCGCCGCGCGAACACGCCCACGGACTCGCGGTTCAATGGATCCCTCTCCGGTTTGCGCCCGGCGGTAGCTCGCCCACCCGGCCTCGCCGACACTAGCCGCAGGCAGGGCGCCGGGGCGTTACACGGCCGTTACACGCAGGCTTATTTGACGGCCTCGGCGGCGCGCAGGCCGCTCAGCCGGGAGGCCGCCAGGCTGCGGCGGGGATCCTGGAACGGCAGGTTCGACAGCAGCCGCTGCCACGCGGCGAAGTCGCTCGCGCCGCTCGCCGTCTGGAGCCACGCCCACAGCGCTTCCTGATCGCCCGCGCTCATCACCGACTGGCGCATCCAACTCTCGAGCGCCTCGCGCTCCCGCACGACGCCGGGCGCGGTCGATCCGGGCAGCAGCGGGCCGGCGTACCGCGCCGCGGCCTCCCGGACCTCGCCACGGAGAAGCAGCCCGCATACCTGAGCCACGTCACTCGTTACGCCTCCGCGCAGGCGGTAGTGCTCGGTCTCGATGCAGTCACCGAGCAGCTTGCGCAGACGCGAGATCTCGACCCTGATCGCGGACGCCCGGTCCGGGCGTCCCGTAGACACCCTCGCTCAGCTCCTCGCTGGTCAGGCCCTCAGGGTTGGCGCACAGCAGCGTGAGGATCTCGGAATGGCGCAGCCGCAACTGCTGACGCCCGCCCGGCAGCTCTGCGTCGGCACGCTCGCGGCCGAGCAGCGCAACGCTCAGCGCGGTCCGGCGGGTAACGCCACCGCCGGTGCGGGCCGCTGGTTCGGCTTGGGAGCGGATCACATACGCCTCCTCGAGCCCGAGCACCTCGGCGATCAGCGAACGATCGTCGCCGATCGGGAGCTCGCCCCCTCCCGGCGGCACCGTCAGCCGGTCGGCAGGCAGCCACCCGAGCGGCTGGCTCGCGATCACGCGACCGCTCCTGGCGACCAGCGCCCGGGGACCTTGACCGCGTCTGCAGGTGGTCGCCGTAGCGGGCGAGCAGCCGACCGTCGCGGTCGAGCATCTGGCAACGCAACTGGGCCTCGACGGCGTGCGCGGTGGCCGTCGCGACGGCCATGCTGTGGGGGTGGACCGTGGACATCTCCCCGGTGAGGTCGATCACGCCGATCACGTGACCGGTGTCGGGGTCGCTGACCGGCGCGGCCGCGCATGTCCACGCCTGCACGACCTCGTTGAAGTGCTCGGTGGCGAACACCTGGACGGCGTGCTCGGCCGCGAGCGCGGTCCCGATCGCGTTGGTGCCGGCGCCGCCCTCGCTCCATAGCGTTCCTTCCGCGAAGTTCATCGAGTCGGCGGCGCGCATTCTCACGACCGCGTTGCCCTCCAGCCACAGCAGCACCCCGTTCGCGTCCGAGACGACGATCAGATGGCGCGACTCGTCGGCGCTGGCGGCCAGGCAAGACCGGATCAGGGGCGCCATGATCGCCAGCGGATGGACCTCCCACCTCGCCGAGGTCTCATCGGCATCGGCGACCACCGGCGCCACGCGGAACCCCGACGGGTCAACGCCGGCCGCCGCGGATCGGCGCCACGACGCGGCGATCGGCTCGCGCACCAAACTCGACTCGCCGCGGCCCGAGAATCGCTCCCACCCGTCACCGATGAAGCGTTCCCAGGCCCGCCTCATCTCCCGCGCCCTGTGCGCCGGAGCGGTGGCCACGTCGATGGCCAGCCACGGGTTTGCCATTGTCGGTCCAGTCTAAGGCATCGGTTCGCGGCCGCAGAACGCCTTTTCGCCCCGACCGAGCCGGTCGCTTCCTGTCCGCCGGCTACCCCACCTCGTCGTCGTCGCCCGCGGCGGGAGTTAGTCCGCGCGTGCGCAGCCAGAGCTCGAACATCGGATCGGTGAGTCGTGGCTTGTTGTCTCCGGGGATGACGTCCGCGTTTGCGACGAGGCTCTCGAGCGCCTTCCCGATGCTCGAGCGCTTGATGCCGACGGCGGCCGCGGTCTCCTCGCTGTGGAGGGGAGTTGTCAGGACCGCGAGCGCGCGCGCGACGCGGCGCTCGTTGGTCGTGAGCGCTCGCCAGATCGCCCGCATGAGCGGGGCCGCGTCAGCGGCGGCCTGGTCGAGTGCCGCCACCCACGTTCCTTCATCGGCCGCCGCGTCGCGCGGAGTCCGCTCCCACAGGTAGTGGGCCAGCATCATGCTCCGCTGAGGGTGACCCCGGGTGAACTCCAGCAGCGGCGCGAGTGCGGTGCCGGCGTCGCGGCCGGATTGGCGAAAGCGATCCGACACGTAGTCGGCGACGTCGTCGAGCGGCAGCGGCGCGAGGTTTCTTGGCACCGCTTGGTCGAGCAGCGGCCGTTTTGGATCTGCAAAGAGCTGCTGCATCACCCCCGGAGCAGAACCCGCGAACGCGTAGGTGGCGGCGTCTGTCTGGTGCTGGATGACGCTCCGGATCTTTCCGTCGGCGCCGGTCACGGCCAAGACGTCCTGAATCTCGTCGAACACCACGAGGCTCGTGGTGCCGTCTCGGTCGAACAATGCGGCCGGCAACTCGAGGAGACGGAGGAGCACCGACTCGGCATCCACGTGTGGGTTCTGCTGCAGCTTTGCCGTGAAACCGCCGCCACCGAGCGAGAGGCCGATGTTCCAGCTGCGGAAGAAGTTCTCGACGTTCCGCCGGATCGGCCCCTTGAGGCGCTGATATCCCCGCTCGATCCGAACCACGATCTCGGCGATCGACAGCACGTCCTGGAGATCGACCATAACGGTCGCCATACCTTGTCGTTCTGCACCTGCGAGAACGCGACGGAGCAGCGTCGTCTTCCCGTACCGACGCGGGCCGACCAGGCGAAACGAATGACCACCCTCGGCGAGCGCCAGCAGATCCTCCGCTTCCGGATCCCGATCGATCATCTCCTCCGGCGCCAGGGGGCCTGAAAAGCGGAACGGATTGACCTGCCTGACCGCGGGCATGAGTCGCAGGATAGCATCTTGTGGAGCAGAGGTATGCGATCTGGCATAGTCCTAGCATGCGAAATCGCAGGCTACCGGAATGCTCGGCGCGAGGCGATGCCAACGTACTGATCAGCTGAGTGCCGCCGCGATATCTGAGACTTTCTGCACAAGTCGAAGCGACCCGGGTATCCGGCGGAAGCCGTGGTGGGCGTAGAAGCCAGCGGCCTGCTCGTCGATCGCGTCGACGACCACGAATCGTGCCGCGACCGTCTCAGTCGCGGCGATCACTCGTCCGAGTGCCTCGGCGAGGAGCGCGCCGCCGGTGCCCTCATGCTGGAGGGATTCGTGAAGCGCCAGCCGCGCGAGCAGCACCGCCGGGATCTGACGAGGACCGCCGCGCCCAACTGAGGACGGCACTTGCTCGCGCTGCAAGAGGTGCGCCGCGAGTGAGTAATAGGCGACGACCACGCCGTCGCCTCGATGCCAGACGAACGTCCGAGCCGTGCGTCGAGAACCTGCACTGAGAGCATGCTCGCGAAGCCACCGGTCGAGGTCGGGTCGTCCACTCCGAAACTCACCGAGGCGGTGCTCATCGCCGAGCGGCTCGACGACGAACGACAAGCCGGCTACCGCCGCACAGTACGACGAGCGGCTGCTGCCCCGCGCGCGAGCGCGGCATTCGGTTGCGGTTCTTGGTCGAGCGCGGACAGCAGCTGATCGAAGAAATCGGCAGGGACGACAGTCACAACGTCGCGCTCGCGCAGGATCTCCTCGGCGCGCCGCTCAGCGGCGACACGCACGAAGTCGCTCGCAGACTCATGCACCAGACTCGCTGCATGCTCGATCCGCCGTTTGGAGTCGGCACGGATCCGGAACTCGAATCGGTTCGAAGCGTTCGCCGCCATGTACGTACGATTGTACGGCACTGAGCGACCGCCCGCCTCGAGCGTCGCGGTGGATGAGCCGCCGCGAACGTGAGTTTTGACGCCCGGTCAGCAGATCGAGCTCAACACCACGTTTGAGAGGCGGTCCGCCTCAGAGCGCGGTCAGAAGCTCGACATCCGAACCGCCCAGCGCGCGAACGCCGCCGTCGAAAGTGATTACCCGCATCCCGTGCCGCCGAGCCAGGGTTAGGAGCTGCGCATCACTCACCTGTCGATGTCCGACCAACGGCGGTACGTCGTCGTCCGTCATCGAGACATCGTCAACCAGAAACCGGTGGCCGCCGATTGCGCGAAGCAGCCCCAGTACGCGGCGCGCATCCTCGACGCCGATCGCGCTCGGCAAGACCGTTGGATTGGACGACACGCGGACGAAGCCACTTTCGGTCAAGGGGCAGGTGGCCCAGCCTGAGGCACTGTTCGCCGCAAACCACTTGCGCGTCGCGGCGTGGTGAACGTGCGAGTCCCATGCCAGCGCAACAAGTGCATTGACATCGAAAAGGCCCACGGGAGCTTCAGCCCTCTTCGAGTGCGCGGCGCACGATCTCCGGGGTGATTGGAGGCGTACCCGAGGGCACCCTGATCACTGGGAGATCGCCATCCGCTTCGACACGCGCCGGCGTGAGGCCGCGCCGAGCGAGTTCCGATATCACCGAGCCAAGCGACCGGCGCTCCCCAGCCGCGAGCTCACGCGCCGCAGCAACCACGTCGTCGTCGATGTCAAGGGTCGTGCGCACCAGTTTGATGCTACCGCATCAGCGCATCAGGCTCGCCGGGAAGGCAGTTTGACGGGGTGCGTGGGGAGGATCTGGTCCGCCAATCGGAACCGCGCGCCCTCGCACCACGATCCGTCCGACCCGCTTGCGACTCTTTTCAGAATGGGTGAGTTGTCGGATCAGCCATGTGAGGGCAACTACGAGGCGTTCGTCAGCCGCTGGCTCGCTCCGCTCGTTGCGGTCTTCCTCCGCGCGGTTCGCGACCCGGCACTCGCCTATGACCTCGCAACGGAGACGCTCGCGGCAGCCCGCTTCCAGTGGGAGTTCGCGCCACCGGGCGACACGGGCGTCGCGTGGGCGCTGCGCCTCGGCGCGAAGGTGCTGGATGCGACCGTCGAGCGCGGACGGGTGCCTGCGACGGAGCGCCGGCGCGGCCAGCAGCCGGCGCCGCGCCGGCTGACGGTCGCCGAGCAGCGGGAGATCTCGGCCCTCGCCGAGCAGCACATCGAGCTTCCGGCGACGGCCCGTGACGCAGCGGACGCGCTCGCGCGCATGGCGCCGCCGCCGCACGTCCTCGCCGGACTGCGCACCTCCGAACTCGTGGGGGCCGAACCGCTCCCCGAACCCAGCGCGCTTCCGATCCACCAGTCGCACCACGGCCGGGACGAGCATGGCGCCTGAGCTCTCGCCCGCGCTGGTCCGCTCGGCGCTCGAACTCGCGGGTGCGACGGGGCCGAACGAAGACACCGCAGCAGGCGCGCAGTCGACGCCCGCCACGAGTGAGCGCCTCGGCGCCCACCAGGTCCTCCGCTACGCCACGAGCGAAGAAGCCGAGACGTACCGGAGGATCATGCGAGTCCTCTACCTCGAGCATCAGTCGTTTGGGCTGCGCCTCCGGCCGGCGCAGGTCGCGGACCGCCTGCGGGACCGGTACGCGCTGCGCGTTGACCCCGACTTGCTGGAAGAGCGCCTAACGAGGCTCGACCGCTGGGGCGCGGTCGAACGCGACCACGACGCCAGCCTGGCATCGACCGCCGCCGAATGGCGACGAAACCGTTACACGTACGACGTCACGCCGGCTGGCCAACTGACCGAGGAGCTGCTGACCCGGCTCGACGCACTTGGCGCTGAGATCGGCCGGCTCGACACCGCCCGCCTGCCGGCAATTCGCGACGCCCTGGCCAACCTCGCCGACGAACTGGACCAGGACCAGCCCGACGGGACCCGCCTCCGGACGCTGCTCGAGCGCCTGCTGGCAGAGGTCGAGGCTCTGCACGCGGGAGCCCTCACGTTCATGCGCTCGCTCGGCGACCTGATGCGGACGGTCGATCGGGTGGGCGAGGCTGAATTCGAGCGGGGGAAGGGAGCGCTGCTGGAGCACCTGCAGGGTTTCCGCAAGAGCCGCATGCGGCACTCGGCCGAGATCCTGACGCTGATCGAGCGGATCGAGCGCCGAGGGCCCGACCAGCTCGTCGGGACGATCGTGGCCGCGGAGGCCTTCGTCGCGCTGCCGGGCGGCGCGACGGTCGACGACCAGCGGGCCGGCAGAGGCGCCGAACTGCTCGACCGGTGGGCCGGGCTCCGGGCTTGGTTCGTGGGCGATCAGGACAGCGGCTCGCCGTGGCGCACGCTCAACGACCAGGTCGTGGACGCGATTCGCGCGGTGCTGGCGATCGCCGAAAGGCTGATCGAGCGCCATTCACAGCGCATCGATCGCGCCGCCGTGCTCCTGCATCTCGCCGCTCAGGTCTCCGCGGCGCCCTCCGGAGACGCGACTGCCTGGCTACGAGCGGCCTTCGGAATTCGCACGCCTCGGCACGTCGGCGCCCCACACAGCGATGACGAGCAGCTGGCCGATCGCGGCCGGGTCTCGTGGCTCGAGGCGCCGCCGGCGCCTGTGGTCGCGCACCTGCGAACGCCCGGTGTGCGGGCGCCGGGACCCGGGCGCGGCGCGCAAATAGCGGACCTGTCGGAAGGTCGTAAGCGGTTCGAGGAGCACCGGCGCGCCGAACGGCGCGAGCTGGCCGAGCTCCTGGCGCGCATGTCCACCGGCGGACCGATCAAGCTCTCGGCACTCGCGAGGGTCAACGCACAAGAGTTTCGGCATTTGCTCGCGTGGATCGGCCGCGCGTACGAGTCGCCGGCAGGCGCCGACGGCGCACGTCGCGCCAGCTCCACCGACGGGCGAGCGACGATCGCGCTCCGCGAGCCTCGAGACCCGCATCGCGAACGAACCCGCCTGAACGCTCCACACGGGACACTCGACCTGCCTGACTTCGAGCTAACGGTCCTCACCAGATGATCCTGCGAGACGTCGATGACCGCGAGGAGCGCACCCGAGCTCTGCGGGGGCTGCTCGGCTCGCCCATCGTCGGCGCCGACGAGCAGGCCTACGCGTTGATCCGCCGGCACGAGCGCGAGCTCGCCAGCACCCTGCAGGTGACCTACGGGTACCAGCTCGAGGTCGGCAGCACCGCTGCCCGCGCGTCCGGGCTGCCGACGGCGGAGGGGCTGCGTCGTCCTCTGCGCATCAGACCGGCGTCGATAAGCGGCCAAAAGCGCCCGCCCGATGAGTGGCCGGCGCTCAGCGATCGCGCCTGCGTGATCCTGCTGTTGACGCTGGTCGCGCTCGAGCGCGGCGGGGCGCAGACCGCGATCGCCGAGCTCGCGCGGGACGTCGAGCGGGCCGGCGCCGACGTCCACCCTCCAATCACTGTCGACTTCCGGCAGCGGAGCGAACGTGTCGCGTTCGCCGACGGGCTCGACCTGCTATGCGCCTGGGGAATCGTCCAGCACACGTCCGGCTCGCGCGAGAGCTACACGCGGCGAGAGCAAGGTGATGACGAGGCGCTGCTCACGGTCGATCGCCGGCGCCTCGCGTTGCTGCTCCGCGACCCCGCGGCGGCGCTCGAGGCGACGACGCTGGACCAGCTCATCGACGAGAGCGGGCGCCATCCGCCGACCCCCGAGGCCGAGAATCGCGCCCGCGCCGAGCGGCTCGCGCGACGGCTGACCGAGGATCCGGTGCTGCTGCTCGCCGACCTCGATGACGACGATCGCGCTTACTTCCTCAGCCAGCGCGCGCGGATCGAGAGCGCCGTGGCCGCGGCGACCGGCTACGAAGTCGAGCGGCGGGCCGAGGGCAGCGCCTTGATCGTCGACGACCGGTCGTTCACGGACGTGCCGTTCCCCACGAACTCAACCGTCAAGCAGGTCGCCCTGCTGCTCTGTGACGTGCTCGCCGACGCCGGGGCGAGCGGAGAGCTGAGCTGTGAAGCGATGCGCGACGCCGTGGCGGATCTCATCCGGAAGCACGGTCACCACTGGGCCCGGGACGCCGCGGACCTCGACGAGCTCGCCGCGGTGACCACTGCCGCGACCGAGGTCCTGCTGGCCTGCGATCTCGCCCGGCGCTCCGGGACATCGGCATTCCGTGCCAGTCCGCTTGCGGCGCGCTTCCGCTCGCCCGTGCTCCACGCCGCCGGGAGCCGCGAGTGAGTCCGGGCTCCACACGCTGGCGGCCCCGCAGGGCCGGCCTCATCAACCTCTACGAGTACGCCAACCAGGTGTTCGACTTCGCCGGGGGGAGGCTCCTGCTGCGCGGCCACAACACCTCGGGCAAGACGAAGGCGCTCGAGCTGCTGCTGCCGTTCTGCCTCGACGGCGACATCAGCCCGAAGAAGCTCGATCCGTTCGGCGCGGGCTACAAGGACATGAAATGGAACCTCACCGGCTGCACGGGCGACGTCAAGCGGCTCGGGTACGCCTGGCTCGAGTTCGAGCGCATAGGCCAACTCGGCACCACTCAGCGGCTGACGGCCGGGATCGGTATGCGCCACAACAGGGACCTTCCGGATGTCGTGCGCTGGTACTTCATCGCTCGTAACCGCACGATCGGCTCCGATCTGTCGCTGCTGCGAGGCCGAGATCCGATCAGCAAGGCTGAGCTCGCCGCCGCGCTGGGCGACGACGGCGAGGTGATCGAGACCCAGCGTGACTACCGGAACCGGCTCAACGATCTGCTGTTCGGCTTCGCGGGCGAGGAGCAGTACCAGACGATGCTTCGTCTGATGCGCGACCTCCGCCGGCCGCACCTCTCGAAGACGCTCGATCCCGAGCGAGTCGCCTCACAGCTCAGCGTCGGCTTGCCGGAGATCGACGAGGCGCTGATGCGACGACTGGCCGGCGGACTCGAGCAGCTCGAGACCCTCGAGCGCGGGCTCGCCCGGCTCCGTGACGTCCGCGAACGCGTGCGACGCTTCCACCAGCGGACATACAGCGCGTACGCGCGCGCCGTGGTCCGCGAGCGCGCCGACGCAGTCCGCCAAGCGCAGACCGCGGTCGACAACGCCGCGGAGCGTCTGCGGACCACGACCGCCGAGCTCGAAGCGGAGCGGAAGCGTGCGGAGCGCGCAAGCGAGGAGCGGAACGCCGCCCAGGGTCGGCTCGACACTCTGACCGCCGAGGAGCATGCGCTGGTCACCTCAGCGGCGTGGTCCTCGGTCGCCGAGATCGAGACGCTTCGTGAGCATGCCGGCACCCAGGCACGGGCGGCCGCAGCCGCGCGAGGGCACGCCGACGATGCCGCCACGGCGGCGGGCGCGCTCGAAGCCGAGTTGATCACCGCGCGAGCGGCCGCCGCTGAGCGCCGAGAAGGCGCGATCGCTGAACTGGGTGCACTGCTCGAGCTGGCGACGGACGCGGGGCTGGAACGACGGGCGACGATCCTCGGCGAGCAGCTGCGCTCCGGGTCCCTCCCCGTAGACACCTGGAGCCCGCTGCTGCGCGAACTGGTCGGCGACTGGCGGGACGTGCTCCACCGCCATCGCGAACTGGTGCGGGAACTGCGACAAGCTGCCGCGAGCGCTGAACGCGCCCGCGCCGACGAGCGCGATGCTGCTGCTCGGGTCGAACAGGCGGCAGCGAAGCGATCAGCGTGCGAGCAACAGCTCGAGGAGACGCGCGCAGCGATCACATCGGCATTTGCGACCTGGCGGTCGGCGCTCGCCCAGCTCGAGTTGGACGATGCCAGCGCGGAGGCCGCCCTCGAGCTAGCGCACGCCGGCTTATCGCCTGTGCCGGCGCTGTCCGCTCTCGTGGACGGCCACCGGCTCTCCCTCTCTGACGAGCGTTCCTCGCATGTCGTCGCGCGGGAGGCGGCGGCCGCGGCGGTCGCGACCACCGAGGCGGAAATCGAGAGACTTGTCGGCGCGCACGACGACGGGCCGCGGGCTCCGGAATGGCTCCGGGCCGACCGCACGGAGCGCGAGGGGGCCCCGCTGTGGAGACTGATCGATTTCCGGGCAGAGGTCCCCGCCGAGACTCGGACATGCCTCGAGGCCGGACTCGAGGCCGCCGGCCTGCTCGACGCGTGGGTCACACCGACCGGCGGAGTCGCGGACCCCGCGATTGCGGACATCGTGTTCGCGGACGCTCAGCCGGCGGACGGCCACTCGCTGCTCGACGTCCTCGAGCCAGTGCCCCATCAGCCGGTGCCCGACGCCATCGTCACGAAGCTGTTGCACTCCGTTGGTCTGGGCGACCGCGAGACCGGAGCGTGGGTTGACGTCGATGGGCGGTTTGCCCTCGGCCCGCTCCGCGGCCGCGGCGCCAAGCATCACACGGAGCACATCGGCGCCGCCGCCCGCGAGGCGCGACGCGCGACCAGGATCGCCGAGCTGCGCGAGCGTGTTGATTCGCTGGAGACTGAGGTCGCGAGCCGCGACGCGCAGATCGCCGAGGTCGATCGACGACGGGAAGCGCTCGACGCGGATCTGCGCGCGCTCCCGGCCGTCGACGCGGCCAGATCTGCGATCGATGCGGTGCGTGTGTGCACCGCCCTCGAGTCCGAGGCGGGGCGGGGGTACGAGCGTGCGGCAGCCGCCGCCCGCTCGGCCGCCGACGCCGAACTGGTCGCCGACGCGGCCCGCCGCGAGCACGCCGTCGCCCACGGCCTCTCCCCCGCTTTGGACGAGCCCGCGCTCGACGCACTCGGGGACGCAACCGCGGAGCTGGCAGGGGCCTGCGGCGCAGTGGCCCACGCGTGGACCATGGCGGAGCGCGAGGCACAGGCGGCGGATGCCCTCGACACGCAGCTATCCGGAGCCCAGGACACCGCGGCTCAGCGGGGGCAGCGTGCACGGGATGAGGAGGCTGAGGCAAGCCGCCTGGCCGCTGAGCACGCAGCACGGGAGCGGGCGCTGGGCGCCACCGGCCTTGAGATTCGCCGCCGCCACCAAGAGGTCGTGACCGCCCTGAAGGCCACGCGCGACGCGCTCCGCCACGCGGGCGAGGCGGCTCAGAGCTCCGCGGTCGCGGTCGTCGGGCTCGAGCGCGACGAGCGGTCCCGCAACGAAGGGCACGAGATCGCCCGCGAACAGCGTGAGCACGCCAGCATCGCGTTCCGGCAGCTTGCCGAGGCTGGGATCCTGCACCTGGTCCTCCGGGACCAGACCCCAGCCGACGCCGAGCAAGGTGCAAGCTGGACCTTCACTCGCACGCTCGAGGTCGCTCGCGCACTGCCGCCCGAGTTGCTGTCCGTGCGCAGTACTTCGGGCGAGCTCGGCGTCGACGTTCAGCGCGGCGTCCAACTGCTCGACCGCGAGCTGGCGGATGCCGACCTGGGCGCGTACGCCAGCCGCGGCGACAACGACCTGCTGCTCGTCCACGTCGCCGAGGGCGGCGGCGAGCAGACACTCGGACAGATCCTGGACACCCTCGAGGCGGAGATCGCCGACCGGGAGCAGATCCTCTCCGCCGAGGAACGCCGGGTGTTCAACGACGCGCTGGTTGAGGAGATCGCCGACCACCTGCGCCATCGAATCCACGAGGTGCGGGGCCGCATCGAAAGGATGAACGCTGTGCTTCGCCGCAGCCCGACCGCCGCCGGTAAGACGGTCGAGCTCGAGTGGCAAGCGCTCGAGGACGACGAGGGCACCCAGCGCGCCGCGCTGGCCCTGCTGCGCCGGGACGTGCGCCACCTCGGTGAGGGCGCGCACACCGACCTGGTCGCGTTCTTCAGAGGCCGGATCGAGTCGGCTCGTCGCGAGCACGCCTTTGGTGGCGAGCCCAAGCCAATGGCCGACACGTTGATGGACGCGTTCGACTACCGCCGCTGGTTCGCGTTCGCGCTACACGAGCGCATCGGCGCGACCCGGGTCCGGCTGACCAAGCGCCGCCATGCGGTCGGCTCCGGCGGCGAGCAGTCGGTGCTGATCCACCTGCCGCTGTTCGCGGCCGCGGCGGCGCTGTACGGCGAATCGGAGGCGCCGCGGCTGATCATGCTTGACGAGGCGCTGTCGGGGATCGACGACGAGACGCGGGAGCGAGTGCTCGAGGCAACCGTGGCGTTCGACCTCGACCTGGTCATGACCTCGCACGAGCTATGGGGCACTTACAGTTCTGTGCCGCAGCTCGCGATCTACCAGCTCCACCGCGAGAACGGCACGTTCGGCGTGCACGCGATCCCATTCCTGTGGGACGGGGAGGTGCTGCGCGAACTGGAGCAGGACGAGCTGCTGGTTTGAGCTGCGCGGCAGTTGACCCGGCGCTACACCGCGCGATCCTCGCGGCGCGCGACAAGCGCGAGCAGCGCGGCGGCATGGGCGACGGAAGGGTCGTGGTCGCGGACCTGACAGCAGAGGAGGCGCTGGCGCTCGACGGGCTGTTGCACTCGGCGCGGCGCAAACCAGTCCTGGCCGGCGCGACGTTGCGAGTGTCGCTCTCGCAGTTCGAGGCGGCGCTCCGATCGTGCGGGATCGATCCACGCGGCGTGTACGAACGGGTCGGAGGACGGCCGCTGCGTGATCTTCCCGCAGAACGCGCTGCCCAGCAAGAACGGCGCACCGAATTCCGCTCGTGGCTCACGTCGCATCCTGTTGTGCTCTCCCGGCCGGCGGTGGCCGAGTGGTTCGAGCAGGGGCTGCGCCAGGGCCGCGTCCATGAGGGAATGCGCCCGCTGGTCGTCCAGGCGCTCCGAATTTTCGCTGCACTCCCCGCTCGAGAGACCATCCAGCGCACGGTGCTCTCAGCGCGGGTGCTCGGCGGGGATCCGCACGCCCTCGACGTCGGTACCCCGCTGCACGGGTTGACGGTGTCACTACTCGCGGCAGCCGGCGGGCTGGATGCCGAGGTCTCCGCGCGCGAGGTATGGGCGGAATCGAACGTTCTCGTCGACCCGATCTCCTCCAATGTCGCGGCGCTCAATCTGGTCTTGATCGGAGACGGTCCAGCCGCGGTTTTCGCCCGCGCGACGCGCGGAACCCACGTGGTTTTGACCTACGGCCACCTGGCGGCCGGCGATCTGTCGTGGCCTGCCGGGGTACCGTGCTTCAGCTGCGAGAACCCGTCGGTACTGATCGACGCCGAGCGGCGACTCGGTGAGACGTGCCCGCCGCTCGTGTGCACTGGGGGACGCCCGTCCGACGCGGTGCGGCTGCTGTTCTCCATCGTCCACCGGGCCGGCGTGCGTGTACGGCACCACGGGGACTTCGACGAGGCCGGCGTGCAGATCTTCCGGGACCTCGAGGATTGCTACGACGCGATGCCGTGGCGGTTCGACGCGACGTCACTCTGCCGCGCGCGAGGCGCGCGGATCCTTGATCCAAGATCGCGGACGCTGGAGGATTGCGTCCGGCAGCTACCCGGGGTTCTGGCGGAGGAGATGGTGATCGACAAGTTGATCGCAGACTTGCGCGCGGCCGGCACCCGCGAGGCTCTCCCCACTACGTGAATGGAGTGGCTTCAAGGTGGTGATGCGGCTCGACGCTGTGTCACATGTTCGAGCCAATTCAGCTTCGGGACAGTGTCAATTCGCCTGATTCCGGCCCGCCGCGCCGATCACGCTGCACACTGAGCGCATGACTGACACATTGCATGACAAATCACCGGATGACGAGGCGGGCGACGCCCTGCTGCCGTGGGAGCACTGGGAGGAGCATGACGGGGAGCCGGTCATCGTGTGGGACGAGGAGGCGCACGCGGCGTGGTGCGAGAGGTGGGCGCCACGCTGTCCTGACGGCAGCCCGCAGCGACTCGCTCACCCCCTCGGCTTCCGGGAGCGGAGCGTCGGTGAGCTTGAGCTTCGGGTTGCGCTTGGGACGGGCGACCACGGTGTCTGCGAGGTGATCGTCGACGAACACGATGACGAGGTCTACGTGCGCGTGCTCGTGTGCTACGGCGACCGTCCGTCTCGTGGGCGCGAGTACACCGACTGTCCGGTGCGAGTATGGCTCGAGAAGCCGCTCGGACAGCGAGCCGTCATCGACGTCGACAGCGATGAGGAACTGCCGCTGTTTACGCCGTCCTGGTTCGACGGCGTCCGCCAGGCCGACGCCGGCTACCGCCCCGCCAACCGGCGTCGAGAGCGCGTGGTCGGAGCGGAACACCGCGGCGGCTCCTCGTGACTGGCGCGCCGGCCTCGCGCTGAGGCGCCGCGCCTGGGTTTGCAGGTCGGGCTCATCCACCTGGGCGCGTCCCCTGCTTGCCGTCCTGGGAGACGCCTAGGCTGAACGCGAGATGGACGACTTCACCGCTCGGGCGACGGCGCTGCTGCCGCAGATTCAGCCGGATCGATCCGACCCGCGCGTGCTCGCGGAGCTACAGGCGCTCCGTGACCTGTGGCGTGCGCTGTCGGACACCGAACGGGCCGAGGCGGCCTGGATGGCATCGGCTCTCGCCGCGGCGCAGGCCCCGCCCCCAGTCCAGCCGTCGCTGCTCGACGGCGATTCGGCCGACGCGCGGCGCGCACTGGCCGGGCTCGATCGCATCGATGTCGAGGCGGCGTTCGAGTGTCGCTACAGCGGGCCGCGAGATCCCGACGCGCTGCTCGCGCATTTCGGCCTCGATGAGTTCCGGCCCGGACAGCGCGAGGCCGTGGTCGCGACGCTCGAAGGTCGGGACAGCCTCGTCGTGATGCCCACCGGCGGCGGCAAGAGCCTGTGCTATCAGCTCCCCGGCATCGCCTCCGATGACCTGACCGTCGTCGTCTCGCCGCTGATCGCGCTGATGGCCGACCAGTACCGCCGCCTTCGCCTCGGTGGGCATCCGGTCGCGATGATCGCCTCGGGCATGGATCGCGAGACGGTCGTCCGGTCACTCCGCGACGTTCGCAGCGGCCGGGCCCGGATCGTCCTGTGCTCCCCGGAGCGGTTCGCGTCCACGGCGTTCCTGGAGGCGCTCGCCGAGCGTCGCGTCGACCTCTTCGTCGTCGACGAGGCGCATTGCGTATCGGAGTGGGGGCACGACTTCCGCCCGGACTACCTCCGACTCCGCGGCGTGGTCGAGCGGCTGGGCGCGCCGACGGTGATGGCGTGCACCGCGACGGCGACGGAGGAGGTGGGCCGGGAGATCGTCGAGCGGCTCGGGTTACGCGAGCCATTTGAGCTCCGCGCCGGGTTCGACCGGCCGAACCTGTCCTTCGACGTGGTGGCGTTGGACGGCACCGGGTCGAAGATGCGCAAGGCGATGCTGCTCGGGGTCGCGCTGCGGGATCCCGCGATGCGGCCCGCGATCGTCTACTGCGGCACCCGCCGAGAGGTCGAGGAGGTAAGCGAGCAGTTGCGAGCAGACGGGCTGCTGGCGGTCGGCTACCACGCCGGCATGCCGCCCGACGAGCGGGCCGCCGCCCAGCACCGGTTCATGGAGGGCGACGCCGAGGTCGTCGTGGCCACAAACGCGTTCGGGATGGGCGTCGACAAGGCCGACGTGCGCGCAGTCGTCCACTGGGCTATCCCAACCAGCATCGAGGCCTACTACCAGGAAGTCGGCCGCGCCGGGCGCGATGGCCGGCCGGCCCGCGGGATTCTTCTCTCCAGCCGCGCCGACTTGGGTCGGCTGATCAACTTCATCAAGCGCGACGCGCTCGAGCCCGATGACGTGCTTGCGTTCGTGCGTCGGCTGCAGGCGGCCGGAGGGCGTGGTCCAGCGCGGATCGACGCGTCAAGCGACGAGCGTGGGCGCGTCTGTCTTGGGATCGCCGAGCGCGCCGGCCTGTGCTCGCTGGAACCGGCGCCCGGGGGTCGGCTGTCGGTGACCCTGCTCGACGGTGGCGGCGGAGCGGAGCGCGTGGCGTCGATCTGTCGCCAGGCCCGGGACCGGGCGTGGCGCGCCTACCGCGCGGTCGAGGCGTTCTCCTCCGCGTCCGGCGAGTGCCGGCGCCGGTCCCTGCTCGAGCACTTCTCCGACCGGCATCCGCCCGGGCCGATCGGTCGCTGCTGTGACGTCTGCGATCCCGACACGATCGACCTGCCCGATCCGAGCTCCCTGACGCCCGCGCGGCGGGCGAAGCGGTCGAAGCGCGCAGAGGCTCCCGAACCTCCGACCGTCGACCCCGCGAACGCAGGTCTGTTGAACGCGCTGCGCGAGTGGCGTCTTGGAGCAGCCGAGGGCAAGCCCGCCTACACCGTGGCGCACAATCGCACGCTCGAGACGATCGCCGAGCTGCGGCCCGTGTCGCTGGACCAGCTCGCGCGGATCAAGGGCGTGGGGCCAATGTTCGTCGAGCGCCATGGGGCAGAAGTGCTCGCGCTGGTCGACGGCGCGGGAGTCCAGCTCAGCGATCCGCGGGAAGCAGGGTGAACGTACCTCCCTGCAGCGGGAGGACGACTCGAAAGTGGCGCTCGTCGAAGGTCAGGACTCGCCGGGTGTCGAGCTTCCGAGCCAGCACCGCGACCGCGAGGTCCGCCAGGCCTAGATTCAGGTCCGCGTAGCGGCGATCGAGATCGAGCGCCGCCTCGTAGTCACGAGAATCGAGTACGGGTGTCTCGTAACGCCGCGTTGCAAGGTCCTCGAGGAATGCGCGTCGCGCCGGTCGTCCGAAGCGCTTGCCGAGGAGGTAGTCGATCTCGGCGGTCACCGGCGCTGGGATGAATAGCTTTCCGCGCTCGGCTCGAAGAATCTGGAGGATCTCGTCCCGTCGTGGCTCGCGCTGATCCGCGAGTGCGACTAGTGGAGCGGTGTCAATGACGAGCGTCACCGACCGAAGCCGTCGAGCAACTCATCCTCTGGGATCTCCGAGATGGGGCGCGGGTCACTGTCAATCCGCGGGAAGCCGGCTGCGAGGGCGAACTCGCCGTCACCCCTCGAAGGCGGGACGTACGCAGTGATCGCTTCGCGAATGATCTCCGCTTGCGACCGCCCCTCTGATCGCGCCAGCTCCGCAAGCCGTCGGGACTCTCGCTCGGTCAAGTAGACACTCGTCTTCCGCATAGGGCATGTAGGGTACTAGGTAGGGCGGTTTGCCTGAAGCATCGCAGGGGCGAGGAGTGATCGGCTGTCTGCATGCGGACGTCCGCGCGGGGACGGGTCGGCGGCCCCAGGTCGCGGTGGCGGGTTAGTTCATGAAAACCGATACGGAGGTGAGCATGCTCTTCGCTATTGCGGCCATTCTTCTGATCCTCGCTGTGGTTGGTGGAATCGCCGTTCACCCGCTCTTGTTCCTGATCGCGATCTTGGCCGTCGTGGCCCTGGTCGCAGGACGCTGAACGTAGCTGCGAGCACCCGGGGCCGGCCCGTCTGATACGAGCCGGCCGCCGGGAGGCGCCTTCACCAATCAGGTCATTGCCGCAACCAGGCGATGGTGGCGCAGCTCGGCGGGCGGAGCGCCGTGCAACACCCAGACGCCGTCGTCGCCACGGCTGACTGCGCCAGAGCGCGCCAGAGCCCCCATCGCTGTGGTCACGGATGGACGATGCGCACCGACGAGATCCGCCAGCCGCTGATGGGACAGCGGCAAGGGCACGATGATTCCGTCCGGTCGGACCCGTCCCCAGCGTTCGGCGAGATGCCACAACGTCAGCACCAGACGGTCCTCGACGCGCGGGTGGTGGGCGATCGCCAACGCGACGGCGAGCGAATGCGCCCGCCGGGTGCCACGAGCGAAGAGCTCCACGCCAAGCTGTGGCCAGGGAGCCATCCGGGTCACGAGGCCGTGATCGAGCACAGCCAATTGCGTCGGCTCTAGCACGACCCATCCCACCTCGGCATGAACGTGCGATCCGTCGGGATCCCAGCGCCACGGACGCAGGACGTCGCCCTCGCCCAGCAGCTCGACGCACTCCCGGCCGAGCACGTGCACCTCGCGGGAAAGCAGTCCCTCGATGATCAGAAAGCCGCGATGGTGCATGTCCGACTCGTTTGAGCCGGCCGCGTCCCAGTCGCCCACCGACAGGCGGCGTACGCGAGTCAGCGCCTCGCGTCGGGCGCGCTCGCGTTCAGACTCGTCGAGCAGGTTTGCCAGATCGGCGTCGGCATCGACGATGCTGATGAGGTTGGTCAGCGAACCCACGGGACCGCGAGCGTAGCGTCATCCGGAGCGTTCTCGGCGCGTTCGCAGGGCGCACTACTCAGATGTCCGGTCGGCTACGTCTGAATGAGAACACGGTCGGCGGCTCCTCCGCCCCGGCGAGCCTAGGCTTCGCGCCGACGTTGATTCTCTCTTCGACGCAGACCATTGGACCTACCTCTCAGGATCGACACCGTCGAGCGCGGCGGCTCGCTCGTGCTCGTGGTTCAAGGGGAGCTCGACATCGTGACCTCCCCTCTACTGGACGAGGCCTTGGCAAGAGCCAGGGCCACCGACGCGGCGAGCATCGTGGTTGACCTGTTCGCTGTCAGCTTCATCGACTCGACCGGCCTGCACGTCTTGATCCGGCATACGCGCAGCGAGGACGGCCGAGCGCGCGTCCGCGTGACGAAGGGCTCACCCCAAACGCAGCGGGTGTTCGAGTTGAGCGGGGCGATGGAGTACCTGCCGTTCGTCTCGGATTGACCGGCCCTGAAACACCGAGCCCCCCGATCCCTCGGAGGTCTCGATTTCCAGGTCTTTCCTAGTAGCGGGGGCGGGAGCATGGATCTCGACCTGGCCCCACCGCCAAATCGACATGCTGAAGCGCAGCACGCGTGCCGAAACGGCAGGTGACCCCCGCACACGCACGGAACCTTTCAGGCCTGAGGAATGGTTAGGATTCCTAAGACCTTTCACAACTTCCCGGCCTGAGCCGGGTTTGGACTAAGGTTGTCGCCGTACTGACAGTTTTGCCAGGTGAGCCGTTGATGATGGTGCTGGCAGAGCGCTGCGAGATCTCTATAGCGTGGAACCGGAGCCGGCGGACGGAGGCGGTCAGCTAGCTCCCAACGGGGACCGGGACCCAATCCCGGATGGGGGCTTGATCGTGCGTGGACGATCGCTAAGCCGGACGTTCGTGTTGTGTTTGATCCTTCTCGTCGCAGCGAGCGTCGCGGGGCAGGCGGCCCTTGCTGGCGCTGCAGAGCCCGCCTGTGCATAGCGGGCTCCCGACGATCTCAGGCGCACCTCTGATCGGGGTGACGCTGAAGGCGTCCCACAGCCGCTGGGTCCGAGCGCGAGCGTTCGTCTATCAGTGGGAGAGGTGCAACGCGCATGGCGCTCAGTGCCGCGTTGTCCCGCGCCCGAGCCTGAGCCGGCGAGGACCGCACGGTCTCGCTCCCAACCGCTACGCCGTTGCCCTAGCGGATGTCGGGCATTTGGGACGCGTGTGCGACCGCCGGCTGGAGGGGGACCGGGATTGTTATCTATCCCATCGGAGGCTTGATCGTGCGTAGTCAGTTCGCGACCCGGGCGCTGCTGTTGTTCTTCTTCCTCGCACTCGGGCTGGGCGTCGCGGCGCAAGTCGTCTTCGCTACGGGGGATCCGGGCAAACGCGTACCGACCCATTCGGGCCTCCCGAAGGTCTCCGGGAACTTGACGGTGGGAGAGACGCTCACGGCCTCGCACGGTCGGTGGATCGGGGCACATAGCTACGCGTACAAGTGGGAGAGGTGCAACCCGCATGGCGCTCGGTGCCACGTTATCCCGCGCCCGAGCCTGAGCCGGCGAGGACCGCACGGTCTCGCTCCCAACCGCTACGCCGTCGCCCTCACGGATGTGGGTCATCGGCTCCGCGTCAAGGTGATCGCGTCGGGTGCCAATGGGAAAGCCTCGGCTACGTCGCGGCCGACCGGCGTAATCCGTCAGGCCGGCCAGACGATCCAGACCGGCCCGGGCGCCGGGTCGCCTTCCGGGACCGTCACCGTCTCCGGTACGGGCACTGGATCGCCCACGACGCCACCTCCTCTTCCGAACCCTCCCACCACCGCCACATCCGACGTCCCGCTGGTCGGAGATGCGGCGGTCGAGACGAACGTCGATGCCAATGCGGGAGGGCAGGCGCAGGCTTGGCAGTATGTGGCCTCCGCGTCCGGGGTTTCCAGCCAGATCTCCTTCTACGTCGATCCAAGCAACGACACCTCGGTGGTCACGCTCGGCGTCTACTCGGATGTGAACAACGCGCCTGACAGCCTGCTTGGCTCGGCGAGTTTCGCCCCCCCGGATTCCGGCGGCTGGAACACGGTCGTACTGCCGGGCGTACCGATCGCGGCCGGGACTAAGTATTGGCTCGCGGCGCTCGGCGCCGACGGATACATGAAGTTCCGAGACAAGTCCGGCGGTAGTTGCAGCAGCCAGGGGTCGGCGGACATCGGTCTATCCGCCTTGCCCGCGACCTGGACTCCGGGCCCTAGCTGGACGGGTGTTTGCCCCGCTTCGTTCTACATAACGGGAGGAGGCGTCGCTCCACCTCAGAGCGCGCCCGGGATCGCGGCCGCGCCCACCCTCTCTGGCGTCGACCGGCAAGGACAGGTGCTCACGACGACGGCAGGGACGTGGACGGCCTACCCGCCGCCTTCCTATAGCTACGCCTGGAAGGACTGCGATACGTCCGGCGGCAACTGCGCGACGATCGCAGGAGCGACCGGCAGCAGATATACCCTGCAGGCCGACGACGTCGGGCACACCGTGCGCTCCGCCGTTACGGCCACGAACCAGAACGGCCACGCGACCGCGCAATCCGATCCGACCTCGGTCATCCAGCCGCCGCTACCGCCGCCTCCCCCGGTGAACGGCATTTCGGTGTCCGGCAACAAGCTTGTAGACGACAACGGCGATACGGTCGTACTCCGCGGCGTCGACCGAGCTGGCACCGAGTACATGTGCTCGGAGGGCTTCGGGATCACCGACGGCCCGTCCGGAAACACCGAGTTCGCACCGATGTCCTCGTGGGGCATCAACTCCGTGTTCATCGGCCTGAATGAGGACTGCTGGCTCGGGATCAATGGGGTTCAGTCGCAGTACGGGGGCCAGAACTACATCGATGCGATCAAGGCGGAGGTCGCCGCGGCCGAGGCCAACAACCTCTATCCGGTGGTGGGGTTTTTCTGGGGTGACCCGGGGAGCGAGGTGTCCTCCGATAGTGATCCGAATGGGGGCGGGCAGCCACCGCTTCCCGACAACGATCACGCCCCGCTGTTCTGGCAGCAGCTGGCGGACACTTTCAAGTCCGATCCGAATGTGATCTTCCGGTTGCAGGAGGAGCCGCATCCGGCGGGGAACTCGAGCGGCTCGTCGGCGTGGTCGTGCTGGAGCCAGGGCGATGTGCAGTACAGCCCGAGCTCGGTCAAGGCGTTCGGCACGGCGCCGACGCCGGTCTCGAGCGTGTCGAATTGCAACGAGACCGCGACCGACGGCAAGACGCCCTACTCGACGGTGGGGATGCAGTCGCTGCTGAACATCATCCGCGGCACCGGCGCCACGAACGTGGTCCAGGTGCCGGGTGTGCAGTACGCGAACATGATGGCGTGCACGAATGATGTGTCACCGGCGAGTTGTGGGTTCTTGCAGCCGGGAGTGCGGGTGACCGATACGTTGTCGAGTCCGCAGTTGATGGCGGATGTGGATGTGTATCCGGATTACAACCCATGCAACTCGACGAGTTGCTACAACGCGACGTACGCGCCGATCATCGCGCAGATGCCGTTCGAGGCTGGGGAGACCGGTCCCCAGAACAACACCATCTTGGTCGACCGGTTCCTGACCTGGATGGATGGGCAGAACTCGGGCTACTACGCCTGGGCGTGGGATACGTGGGCCGGGTTGATCAGCAACTTCGACGGCACCGCGCAAAATCCGTGGGGGACCGACTACAAGGCGCACCTGGCCGCAGTCGGATAACCCACCGCACCCGCGCTCGGGACCGGGGCGGCCCAGGCGCCGCGCTCGGGCCCTTCCTCACCGACGCCAAGATCCCCGAGGACTTGCACGGGGAGTATGGGGGCGCAGAGCTGCCGGAATGGATTCAGCAGCGCTCCGAAGACGCGGCCCTGGCTTGAGCGTTTCATGGCCGAGCTCGACGCCCGGCTGCGGGCTCGGGCGGCTCGGGCGACGTTGGCCGGGCATCTCGATTATCTGACAACCGTTTGACAAAGCCCGAAAACGACGAGAGCCCCGGACCTCCGGGGCTCTGCTTTTGCTGCAATTACCAGGCTTTCTTGAGTAGCGGGGGCGGGATTCGAACCCGCGACCTTCGGGTTATGAGCCCGACGAGCTACCAGACTGCTCCACCCCGCGGCGGACTCAGGATGATAGCAACGCGCCGCAGTGACGGGCGAAAAATCGGCACTGAATCCGCTTAGGCCGCGAGCTCCGGCGCGCGCCGGCGCCCGGTCGTCAGCGGGTGGCTCCGCGGCCGGGATCGGGGCGCCACGGGCGCGGTCAGCCGGCGCACCGGAACAGCGATTCTCAGACGCGTCGCCGAGCCGAAGCCGAGGCCGCGGCTGCGGCTGGGCGATCTCGTGGATGTAGGCAGACACGACGGCTTCGGCGACGATCTGGGCGCGGTGGCGGGCAGGATTCGTGATCAGGGTGGTCATAAGGGCTCCTCGGGGTCGAGTCGATGTCAGGCGGCCTGTCGTTCGAGCGCCGGCGCGAACTCGCGATCGCGCAGGATCTCGGGCTCGACGACGACGTCCGGCTCCGCGGAGCCGGGTCGGCGCAGCAGGGCGAGCGCGACCAGGACGCCGACGGCCACGGCGGTGGCGCCGATGGCGAACGCGAGGTGATCGCCCGCAAGCTGCGACCCGACCAACGAATGGTGGGCCGCCTCCAGCGCGTGGCTTCGATTGGTGGCGATCGTGCCGAGCACGGCGAGCCCGAGCGCGGCGGCGACCTGCTGGGAAACGTTGACGATCCCGGAGGCAAGACCGGCCTCGGCCGCCGGGACATTGGCCATCGCGATGGTCAGCAGGGGCATGAACGAGCTTCCGATCCCCAGACCGATGGCGAGGTAGGCCAGGAAGATGGTCGGGAAGAAGCTCGTGTGCGCCCCAACGGTCGTGAGCAGGCCAAGGCCGGCGACGACCGTCAGCATGCCCGCGGTCAGAACGGGGATCGGGCCGAACCTCCCAACCAGACGCGCGGTGATACCGAGCGACAGGGCGGCCACACTCAGCGTCCACGGCAGGTAGGCAAGGCCGGCCTGCAGCGCGCCGTAGTGGAGGACGTGCTCGAGGTAGAGCGTGCCGAGGAAGAAGGTCGAGTACATGCCGGTGACCAGGAAGCCCCGCACGATGCTCGAGCTGATGAGGCCCGGCACACGCAGAATGTGCAGCGGCATGATCGGGTTGTCGATGCGCGCCTCGAGGGTGAGGAACGCCGCCATGAGCACGGCCGCGATGGCCCCGAAGCCGAGCACGGGGGTCGAGCCCCAGCCGTGGCTCGAGGCCTGGATGATCGCGTAGATGGCGGTCATCAGCGAGAAGGTGACGAGCAGCGAGCCGAGCCAGTCGACCGAAACGGAGGTGTCGCGGTGGCGATCCGCGGGGACCAGGATCCGGCCGAGGATGATCGTCAGGGCACCGATCGGCAGGTTGACGAAGAAGATCCAGTTCCAGCTGAGCGTCTGCGTCAGCGCACCTCCGGCGAGCAGGCCGAGTGACCCGCCGGCGACGGCGACGAACACGTAGGCGCTCATCGCGCGGGCCCGGTCGCCGGCCTCGGGGAACTCGGTGACGATGATCGCGAGGATCACCGAGGCCTGGACGGCGGCGCCGATGCCCTGGATGAAGCGCGCGGCGATGAGCCAGCCTTGATCGGGCGCCAGGCCGCACATCGCGGAGGCGGCGGTGAAGATCACCACGCCGGCAAGGAACATGCGCTTGCGGCCGAACAGATCGCCGAGCCGGCCGGCCAGCAGCAGAAAGCTGCCGAAGGTCACGAGGAAGGCGTCGACGACCCAGGTGAGGTTCCCCTGGGTGAAGTGGAGATCCTGCTGGATGGCTGGCAGAGCCACGTTCACGATGGTCGTGTCGAGCACGATCATCAGCTGGGCAAGGCACACGACCCCGAGCGCCAGCCAGCGGCGGCGTTCCCGGTCGGCCATTGAAGAAACTAGAGAAAGACGATGCATATGAAGTCCCGGGTAGTGGGGATTTGGTGGTAAACTGGAGGAGTCCTCCGGTACTAAGTGGAGGATGCCTCCGGATACAGACTATAGCGGAGGCCCCCTCCGGTTTGTCAAGCGAAATGTCTTCGATCGCATCCACCCCCACCACAGAGCCCATCCCACAGGCGCTCACGCGCCGGCCGAAGCGCGCCGACGCGCGCCGGAACTACGACAAGGTCGTGGCGGCTGCCCGGGAGACGTTCGCGGAGCGCGGCGCCTCGACCTCGCTGGAGGAGATCGCGCGCCGCGCCGAGGTCGGGATCGGCACGCTGTACCGCAACTTCCCGAACCGCCAGGCCCTGCTCGAGGCCGTGTACGTCGACGAGGTGGAGAACCTATGCCGGTCCGGCGGCGAGTTCGAGGATCTCCCGCCGTGGGACGCATTCGTCGCGTGGACGCACCGGCTCGCGGGCTACCTGGTCACCAAGCAGGCGCTCGCGCACGAACTGCTCGAGTATCTCGACCGAGACGCCCCGCTCTTCCAGACCTGCCGTGCCGCGCTCTTCGCCGCCGGCCAGCCAGTGCTCGAACGAGCCCAGCAGGCCGGAGCGGTTCGGGCGGACACCGACCTGTGGGAGATCATCCACATGGTCGGGGGCATCGCGAAGATCCCGAGCACCGACCCCGAGCAGATCGAGCACATCCTCACGATCGCGCTCGACGGTCTGCGCTACCGGCCCGCCGACGCATAGCGTGTGAGCACACCGACGACCGCCCGCCAAGGAGCCTGGGCCGAGGTCGAGGGTGTCCCGGTGCCGGTCGATCACTACATCGACGGCCGGCGGGTGGCGAGCGACGACCGGTTCGAGGTGCGCAGTCCGATCGATTGGGAGAACTGGAAGCTGGCCGACGTGGCGGCCGGGGGCCAAACGGTTGTAGACGTCGCGGTGAGCGCGGCCCGGCGTGCGTTCCCGGGATGGGCGGCCCTCGGACCCCACAAGCGCCACGAGATCCTCACCCGCCTGGCCGACGCGATCGACGCCGCCGTCCCCGATCTGGCCAAGGTCGAGTCGGCCGACAACGGCTCGCTGCACGAGGCGATGAGCCTGCGGGTCCTCCCCCGCGCCGCGAACAACATCCGCTTCTTCGCCGACTATGCACGCGACCGGCTCGACGACACAGCGCGCACGCTCCACGGCGGCGAGCGCAACCGCGTTCGTTACGACCCGGCTGGAGTCACCGCGGTCTCCACCCCCTGGAACGCGCCGTTCATGCTCGCCACCTGGCGGGTCGGGCCGGCGCTCGCGGCCGGGAACACCGTGGTGCTCAAGCCGCCAGAGTGGGCGCCGCTGACGTGCTCGCTGCTCGGTGACCTGGCCGACCAGGCGGGGCTACCCCCGGGGGTGCTCAACATCGTGCACGGGACCGGCTCGGCTGCGGGCGCGCCGCTGACCGGGCATCCCGACGTCGACCGCGTCGCCTTCACGGGCTCGCCGGCGACCGCGCGTACCGTCTACACGGACGCCGCCGCGAACCTCACCCCGGTGTCGTTCGAGCTCGGCGGGAAGTCACCGTTCATCGTGTTCGAGGACGCGGACCTCGACGCGGCGGCGGCCACCGCGGCGTACCAATACGACAACTCGGGCCAGGTTTGTCTGGCGGGGACCCGGCTGCTCATACAACGGTCGATCGCAACTGCGTTCCGGGACCGGTTCGACCAAAACGTGCAGCGCATCAAGGTGGGCGACCCGCGCGAGCCCGACACGACGTACGGCCCGCTCATCCACCCGGTCGCGCTCGAACGCGTCACCGGCCACGTGCAGCGCGCGCTCGAGGCCGGTGCCCGCCTGGCCTTCGGTGGCGAACCGCTGGATGGGCTCTACTACCCACCGACCCTGTTCGTCGACGTCCCGCCCGACGCCGAGATCCTGAAGCGCGAGGTGTTCGGCCCCGTGCTGACACTCCAGACGTTCGACACCGAGGCCGAGGCGATCGCGCTCGCCAACAGCACCGAATACGGCCTCGCCGCGACGATCTACACGGGTTCGGAAGACCGTGCGACACGGGTGAGCGCGAACGTCACGGCCGGCACCGTCTGGGTCAACTGCTTCTACGTGCGCGACCTCGAGACCCCGTTCGGCGGCGCACGCGACTCGGGCATCGGCCGCGAGGGCGGCCACCACTCGTTTGACTTCTACTGCGACGTGAAGACGGTCTGCGAGCGAACCGCGCTGTTCTCAGACCCCGACTGACGCCACCAGCTGGCGGCACAGCCGCCCGACCTCGGCCGGGTCGTCGGTGTACTGGGAGGGCTTGAAGCAGATCGTCGTGTAGCCGTCCGCCAGCTGAGCCGGGATCGCCTCCGCAGCCTCGGCCAGGTCGGCGACGCCGCCAGGCGACGCGAAGCGCCCACGAATCCCGCCGACCACCTCGAGCTCGGACATGTCCCGCCCGGCCGCTGCCATCGCCTCGACCAACGGCCGGCGCTCCTCCACGGTGGGCTGGCCGAACGGATGAAATCCGTGGCCGTACTGCGACCAGCCGGCGCACGATCCACGGCCCGACGCTCATGCCCCCGAACCACAGTCGAACACCCTCGGGCCGGAACGGCTTGGGCTCCAGGTACACGTCCGAGAAGCGATAGTGACGACCGGCGAACGACGCCGGCGTCGAGCCCCACAGCGCGCGCCACGCGGCCAGGTGCTCGTCGAGGAGCTCGCCGCGCCGCTCGAACGGCACCCCCAGCGCCTCGTACTCCTCGCGGTGCCAGCTCACCGTGGGCTGGACCACGAGGCGTCCCTCGCACAGGAGATCGAGCGTCGCGAGTTGGTGAGCGAGCAGGATGGGATGGCGCAGCGGCGCGATGATCGCGGCGGCGATCAGCCGCAGCCTGGTCGTGGCCGCGGCGATGGCGCTCATCAGGACGATCGAGTCGGGCCAGGGAGTCGCGGGATCCTGGTTCCCGGGTGCCGCGTAATCGCGCGGGTTCTCGGGTCGGCCGCGCGCTCCCGCCGACGGCCCCAGCACGAGGTGCTCACTGAGCATCACCCCGTCGATCCCGGCGTCCTCGGCCTCGGCCGCGATCCGGACGAGCGCCCGCAGATCCCGCGGATCGACCATGGTCCAGTTCTCGCTCAGCACGAGCACGAACCGTGGCGCTCGCACCGAGGGGCTCAACCCAGCGTGACCCGCACGGGCAGGCGCTTCAACCCGTTGGTGAAGTTCGAGCGCTGACGCACCGGGTCGCCGGCCAGCTCGATCCGGTCGACGCGCGCGACCAGCTCTTCCAGGTAGACGCGCAGCTCGAGCCGCGCCAGATGGGCGCCCAGGCACTGGTGCGGCCCGCCTCGGCCGAACGTCACATGGTCGGTCGGGTTGCGACCGACATCCAACCGGTGAGGGTCGGCGTAGTGGTCCGGGTCGCGATTGCCGGCGGCGAACCAGACCACGACCTTGTCGCCCGCGGCGATGTCCACTCCGCGGACGACGGCGTCACGCGTCGCGGTGCGACGGAAGTACCAGACCGGCGCGGAGTAGCGGAGCAGCTCCTCGGTCGCCGACGCGATCAGCCCGCGGTCGTGCCGCAGCCGCTCCCACTCGGAAGGGTTGCCGGCCAGCGCCAGGGTGCCCAGGCTGATCGCTTGGCGGGTGGTCTCGTTGCCGGCGACGATCAGCAGCGCGAACGTGTTGTCGAGGTCCTGACGGGAGAGCGGCCGGCCGTCGATCTCGGCGTTGGCGATCAGGGTCAGGACGTCCTCGCGGGGGCAGCGCCGGCGGTCCTCGTAGTACTCGCGCCCGATCCCGCAGAGCTCGTCCGCCCACGGCGAGCCGAACGGCTTGTAGCGATCCTCCTCGCGCTCACTCGCGTACGCCAACTCGCCGACGTACTCCGGGTCGGTGTCGACGAGCAGGCGATCGCCGAGCTGGATCAGGTGGGGCAGGATCTCCTCGGGCAGGCCGAGGACGTGCGCCAGCACGCGAATCGGGATCGGCGCCGCGAGCTCGTGGACCAGATCGAACTCGCCGAGGGCGAGCGCGCGGTCGAGCCGGTGGCCGACCAGCTCGCGCAGCCACTGCTCGTACTGCCCCACCGCGCCAGGGGTGAAGTTCCTCGAGATGAGGCGCCGGTAGCGGCCGTGCTTGGGCGGGTCGAACTCGAGGAAGTTGCGCCGCGCCGCGAGCACGTCCTCGGGCAGGTCCTCAATCGTCGCGGCCCCGCCGATCTCCGAGGAGAAGGTCTTGGTGTCGCGCAGAACCGCTACTACGTCGTCGTACTTGGTGAGCGCCCAGAAGCCACGGCCACC
The DNA here is from genome assembly GCA_963832315.1 of uncultured Solirubrobacterales bacterium. Classification (GTDB taxonomy): domain Bacteria; phylum Actinomycetota; class Thermoleophilia; order Solirubrobacterales; family Solirubrobacteraceae; genus Palsa-465. The sequence goes on from CAWHTT010000001.1 coordinate 447,229, forward strand.
GGGTTCGGGGTGGTGGTAGACCGGTGCCTCGCGCTGAAGCAGGTCGAACACCTCCCAGGGCTCGTGGTCGGCGAACAGATCGTGGTCGAGGAGATCGACCGGCAGGACACCCTGGGGCGCAGCGCTCATCGCGTGATCCTACCGATTATGCGTAATGTATCCAAAGCGGAGCGAGGGGGCGGGGGCGGGCGGGGCGGGGCCGGCGGGCGGGGCCGGGCGGGGGCGGGGGCGTCGCACGGACGATCGGCTCCGGGCGAGGAACGCTTTACGGCCTCCGGCGACTTCATCGCGGCGTCAGTAACGATCGCCGGCTACCTGCGCCGTCCCGAGTTCCACCTCGCGCACACCGCCTTCCGGGTCGTCCGCGGCATACGCCGCCGCCGCCCGGACCTCTTCCGAACGCGTGGCGCGCAGGTACAGGCACCAGACCAGCGCGACGATCATGCCCCCGATCCAGATAAACACGGCCTGGTTGTTAGGCGACGACGGGAACGGGTCCAACGATCCCTTGAACGCGAGGATCGGCGCAACCAGGCCGATCAGGACGACGACCAGCCGCCACGCCCTGCCGGACCCCGAGAACTCCCGCCACACCATTCCCAGCGCGAAGACGGCGAGGAAGATGTAGATCGTCTCGACGAGGAAGCTGCCGGCGTTGGCCGAGATCGTGAATGTCTCGATCACGTTCGCGCCACCGTTCGGCGCGTAGTCGGTCACCGCCGTCCACACCAGAACGATGATCCCCCAGGCCCCGAGCACGCCGATGGCGGCCACCGGGGTGTTGTAACGCGATGTCGTACCCAGCCACTCCGGAAGCAGACGGTCGCGCCCGAGCGCGAACAGAAGCCGCGACGAGGTGACCATGATCGCGATCCCGAGCGAGAGCGCGTCGAGAATGATGCCGAGGTCGATGAGGACGCTCAGCCACGTTCCAACGTAGTGCTGCGCGAGGTCACCCATCGCGTCCGGCGATCCCCCCCACGCATTGTGGGCGAGCGCCTCCTTTCCGAATCCGATCGTGGCCGCGTAGCAGACCAGCAGGAAGAACAGGGCGCTGACCGCGACGGTCCCGAGCACCGCGACCGGGATCCGGTCGCGCGGGGCGTGCATCTCCTCAGCGATCGAGGCTGCCGCCTCAAACCCCACGAACAGGAGGATCGCGAACAGGATCCCGTTGAACACCGTGTTGATCGATGTCTGGCTGGGGTCGAACACCGACAGCGTGTTCCCGCTCTGGCCGCCCTTGGCGATGATCACAACCGACAGGATCAGGAACGGGATCGCCGACAGGCCGCAAAGCGTCAGCACGCCGCGCACGGCCAGCCGGACGCCGAGGTAATTGAGCGTCAACGCGATCACCAGGCCGGCGAGCCCGCCCGCCCACCAGGGGATGGTGGCGTGTAGATGGGCGGCGAAGAAGCCCTGCACCAGGAAGCACAGTCCGAGGTAGATCCCACCCGAGCCGAGCATCAGCACCCCGATCAGGTACGTACCTCCGGAGAAGATGCCGAACGAGTTGCTGACCGCGCGTGCCAGGTACTCGTACATCGCGCCGGCACCCATGTAACGCCGCGCGTACAGCGAGACCACATAGGCGATGCCCATGGCGCCGATCGAGCCCAGGAGGATCGACAGGGGAGTGTTGAACCCGGCCACGGCGGCCACCAGGCCGGTCACCGCGCCGGCCGAGAAGATCGGGCCGATCCCGAGCGCCTGCCCGACGGCGTGGATCGTGGTCAGCCTTCTCGGCCCCAGCGAACCGCCCGATTCCACGGTCACTGCGCCATCCGCGTCTGCCATCGCCCTCTCCTCAAGCTCAATACGGCACGACCATTATTCGGATTCTGGATACATTACGCACAGGCTGCGGGCGGGTCAAGCGCCGGCCGGGCCGGGCCGGGCCGCGTCAACACAAGCGCTGGGTCCCACGCACCGGCGGACTCAGAGCCGGGGTGCGTACTCGGCGAACTCCCAGTCGGTCACCCACGCGCGGAAGCGCTCGAGTTCGGCCGTCTTGATCGTCTCGAACGTGTCGACGAGCTTCTCCCCCAGCGCGGAGACGATCACCGGATCGGCCTTCAGCGCGTCGAGGGCCTCGTGGAACGTCGTCGGCAGCGCGATGCCCTGCGCCTCCTCGGGCAGCTCGTAGAGCATTCCCTCGATCGGCTCGGGAGGCTCGAGCTCGCGGCGGATGCCGTCGAGCCCGGCGGCCAGCGCGGCGGCGTAACTCAAATATGGGTTGGCGGTTCCGTCGCCGAGCCGGAGCTCCATCCGCGTCGCGGCGCCGCGCTCCTTGGGGACCCGCACCAGCACCATCCGGTGGTCGTGACCCCAGCACACCCGCGTGGGGACGAGCGCCTCGGCGTTGATCCGGCGGTACGCGTTCACGGTCGGATTGAAGAACACCATCAGCGCCGGGCCGTGCTCGAGCACGCCCGCGATGAAATGGCGCATGACCGAAGCCAGGCCATCTGCGCCGGCACCGTCCTCCCCCACGTTCGACCCCTCCCCGTCCACGAGCGAGATGTGCAGGTGGAACCCCGACCCCTCGTCGTCGTTGAACGGCTTGCCCATGAACGTGGCCAGCAGCCCGTCGCGCGCGGCCATCTCCTTGACCATCGCCTTGAAGCGAAACGCCCGGTCGGCCGAGTCGAGCGCGGCCGAGTGCCGCAGGTTGATCTCGAACTGGGCCCGCCCGTACTCGTGCGCGGCGGCGATCGCCCCGAGCTCGTACTCGACCGCGGCATCAAGCATCCGCGACAGCGTCCCCCTGGGGTCGGCCACGTCGCCCACCGTGTACACGCCGCTGTCCTGACCGGCGTAGGGACGCCAGCCGCGGGGCTCGGCCGGATCGGGCTCGCACAGATAGAACTCGAGCTCGGGCCCCACGACCGGCGACACGCCGTGCTCGGCGAAGCGCGCCAGCACGCGCTTCAGGGCCCCCCGCGAGTCCACCGCATATGGCTCACCCGATCCGTATTCCTCGAGATCGACGACGCACGCAACCACCGAGGGCTCCCAGGGCAGCGGCACCAGGGTGTCGAGGTCCGGCCGGGCCAGGATGTCGGGGAAGCCCTGCTCGAAACCCGCGACCACGTTGTGGCGCAGATCGACGGTCATGATCGCCTCGACGAACCCGACCCCCTCCTCGGCCGCCGCCGGGAACGCCGAGATCGGGATGTCCTTGCCCCGGCAGATCCCGTGCAGATCGGCGTACTGCAGGCGCACCGCGCGAACGCCGACCTCGGCCAACTCGGCCAGGCTGCCGACGATCCGCGGCCCTGGGGCGGAAGGCAGCGGGGGTCGATCCAGCGGCGGAGGCCGATGCGGCGGCTGAGGCGGCTCGGTGAGCCGGCGGACATGAGGCGCGTCGCCGCCGACACCAATGTCCTCGGTCATCACTCGCTCCTCTCGTTCGTGCGCGTGGACGCGCCCGCCCCGAAGGCGAGCGTACCGACGTCCACGACCGCGGCGCCACCGTCCACGGTCAGCACCGCGCCGTTGACATACGAGGCCGCTGGGGAGACCAGCCAGCCGACCGCCTTGGCAACCTCGTCGGGCATCGCGGCCCGGCGGGCCGGCACCGCCGCCGCGGCCAAATCGTAGGCGTCGTCCCGATCGGCCGCGTGTACGCCGACCAGCTCATCCATCGCCGCGTCAGCCATTGCCGTGCGCACCCACCCCGGGCAGACGCAGTTGGCCCGGACGCCGAGTGGTCCGTAATCGACGGCCAAAGACTGCGTGAGCATGATCAGGCCGGCCTTGGAGGCGCAATAGGCGGCCGAGGCCGGACCAGCGCGCAGACCCGCCACTGACGACACCGTGACAATCGCGCCGCGGACGGTCATCAGCGCCGGGAGCGAGGCCCGGCAGACAACGAACGCCGCGGTCAGATTCGTCCCGATCACGAGGTTCCAGCGCTCGAGTGTCTGCTCCCCCACCGGACCGCCCGCGCTGGCACCGGCGCTGAACACGAGCGCATCGAGGCGACCGAAGCGCTCGAGGCAGGCCGCGACGACTCTCTCCGCGTCGACCGGATCGGTGCTGTCGCCCGCGACCGCCAGACCATCCGTCATTGAGGCCACCTCGGCGAGCGGCCCCGCTCGCCGGCCGCTCACGCACACGCCCCAGTCCTCGGACGCCAGCCGCCGCGCGACGGCCGCGCCGATGCCGGTGCCGCCTCCGATGATCAGCGCAGTCGGCAAAACCAGATCAGTCTTGCAGGAACTGCTCGACCAGCGACTCGGGGAACGATTTGTCGGCGATGTTGTAGGCCAGCGCGGTCATCCGCCAAGAATCGCTCAGATAGAAGCGCTCGTAAAGCTCGCCGCGGCCGCCCAGCTCAGAGCCGAGGAAGTCCCAGGCCAGCCGGAACAGCCGGATCCGCCGCTCGGCGCCCGCCCCGGCCGCCTGGAAGTACTGCTCGATCTCCTCGCGCAACGGCCCCTCCAGATCGGCCCGCGACGGCGTGGCCATGAACCCGCCGCCCCCGATCAGCTGCAGAAGCTCGTTGACGCGCGGCAGCCACTTCGGCATCTCGGCCCGCAGCGCCACGAACGGCCGCTCGTCCGGAGTCATGACACCGCCTGCGTCCAGGACTGCCCCCGCCTCGGCGGCGACGATCGCCGAGCGGGCCAGCTCGCTCATGGCCCAGATCTGCCCGAGCTTCTCCTGGATGTGATCGAACCGCGCCACCCCGGTGGTAACCGCGATCAGGTGCCCGAGCCCGAGCGCGAACGACAGCTTCACCCACGCGCGCGTGAACGCCTGGTGCATGATGTGGCTGCGCCAGCCGGTGTCCGTGATCACCTCGCTGTAGCCGACCGTGTCACCGTCCAGGAAGACCCGCTCGCGCGGGATCTCCACGTCGTCGAAGATCACCACACAGTCCATCTCGTCAAACCGCGCCGACAGCGGATAGTCATACACATCCCGTTGCTTCGAGTAACTGTCACGGCAAATAAACCGCAGCCCCGGTGTGGCGATCGGGATGGCGAATGACAGCGCGTAGCGCCCGTCCTGCGGCCGGATGTCCGACCCCGGATAGACGAGCAACTCGTCGGCGAACGGCGCCAGCGTGGCCAGCATCCGCGCCCCGCGCACGACGACGGCACCGGCGGTCTCCCCGATCTTGTGTAGCGACACCTGCCCCATGGCCTGCTCGGCCTCGGGCTTGGTCCGGTCCACCTGGGGGTTCATCAGCGCGTGCGTGGTCGAGAGATCGTGGTCGCGCATGAACGCCTGGTAGGCGACGAGATTCGCAGCCAGCGCCGAGCCGTCCCGCCGCGCCCACACGTCCGAGCGCCCGGCGAAGCAGGCGAAGGTCACGTTCAGGTAGTCCGGCGTGCGGCCCATCACCCCGCCCGACAACGCCGCCACCAACTCGAACGCCCGCCGGCGGCGGACCAGATCCTCGCGGTCCCGCGGGATCACGTGGGTCACGTTCACGAGCAGACCGGCCTCGCCCTCCGCATCGGGCGAAGGCGCCAGCATCTCGGAGGCGTGCTCATGCTGGAGGTCGAAGACGCGGGCGAGCGAGCGGGCCGCGGCGGTCAACTCCGGATGATCGAGGGGATGGCTGATCCGCTCGCCGCGCAGCCAGATCTCCCGTCCTCCCTGTCCCAGACCCTCGAGGAACTGCTCGCCGGTGCGGGCGCCAGTGACCTGCGAGGCGGCTGACAGCGCCATCAGTCACCTCCCGTCGAAACCGGCTCGCCGGAAGCCTCCGGCAGCCCGTGCCCGAGCGCCTCGAGTCCCTGGCGCTCGGCCTCGACCGCGGCCGCGTCGAAGCGGAAGTAGGAGCGCGGGGGCAGGATCCCCCACGTGTTCGAGGAGTGGGCGTCGTCCGGCCAGTCGCGCGGCTGATGACCCGGCTGCAACTGCTCCATGTCGGAGTACAGCTCGACGATGCACTCCTCCTCCGGGATCCGCACGTACGCCGACAGGTTCTGTCCCAGCCCGTGCCGGAGCGGCCCCCAGGCCAGCCAGCGCCCGTGCTGGGCCAGGTGGTCGAGGGCGACCCGCAGCTCACCCCAGTCGGTCAGCTCGAAGGCCAGGTGATGGAAGTGGTAGTAGCCCTTGCCGACCAGCGCCACCGTGTGGTGATCGGCGTTCACGTGCAGCCACGCCCCCTCGTCGCCCAGGCGATCGGTCACCCGCATCCCGAGCACGCCGCAGTAGAAGTCGCTCACCTCGGCGAGCCGGCCGGTCAGCGAGTTGACGTGGCCGAGCTTCCGGGGATGGAAGCCGGGCAACGTGGTCGTCGACCGCGCGATCGCCGGGCGCGGGTCGGGATCGGCCACGAACGGCACGAGCTCGACGCCGTGCCCGTCCGGATCGCGCAGCCATAGCGCACCGTCGTCGGAGCGCGACCAATCGGCCCCGGCCGCGGACAGCCGCGCGCCCGCCTCCTCGAGCGTCACGCCGCGCGAGAGCTCATACGCCGGTGTGATCCGCCCCCGGCGACTCGGACCCCGACGCCGCCACGAGCTCGAGCGAGTACGGCTCGTACGCGCAGGCCAGCCGTGCGCGCTCGCCGTCGTGCGAGCGCACCGTCAGCCCGAACTGGATCGACCAGCGGCGCACGGCGGCGTCGAGATCAGCGGTGCGCAGGCAGACGTGATGGATTCGGCGCAGCAATTTTGGATACAGTATCCGCGCCTTGGGAGAGGGTCAAGCCAACGACGATCGCCGGGCCCGCGCGCTGGAGCGCCTGGCCGAGCTGAACGACGAACCGGGCGGCGAGGCGTTCATCGAGCGCATGGGCGTGCTCGGCGACTGGATCGTCGACTGGGCCTTCGGCGACGTCCACACCCGCCCCGGCCTGAGCGCCCGCGAGCGCGAGCTGATCATCGTCGCGGTGCTCGCCTCGCTCGGCTCGAGCGACCCGCAGGTCCGTGCCCACATAAGGGCCCTCCGCGCCATCGACGTGCCCTGGAACGAGATCGAGGAGACGATTCTCCAGACGACTCCGTACGCTGGCATTCCGCGTGCAGTCAACGCGATGAAAGTCCTTCGCGAGGAACAGGAGGCCGAAAAGTGAAGGCCGTGCGGTTCGTGAACCCGACGGGCGAGACCCGGATCGGAAGGCTCGACAATTCGACGATCACCGATGCCGGCGCCGCCGGTCCGCAGGGCTTCGTCCCCACCACCCTGGCGTGGGACGCGCTCGGGCAGGCGGACGGCCCGACGCACGCGATCGACGAGGTCAAGCTGCTGCACCCCGTCGTGCCGAACAAGCTCATCGGGATCGGGCTCAACTACCGCTCGCACGCGGAGGAGTCGCAGCTCGACGTTCCGCCCGTCCCGATCATCTTCGCGAAGTTCTCCTCGTCCCTGATCGGCCCCGGCGCGGAGATCGTGCTGCCGCGCGAGGAGACCCGCCCCGACTACGAGGGCGAGGTCGCGGTGGTGATCGGACAAGGCGTGTACCGGGCCGACGCGGACGAGGCGCGGGCCGCGGTCGGCGGCATCGCCGCGATCAACGACGTGTCGGGTCGCCGGGCCCAGCTGGAAACACCACTCAGGCAGTTCACGCTCGGCAAGAGCTTCGACACGTTCTCGCCGCTCGGGCCGTGCATCGCCTCGGCCGACGGCGTCGACCTCGCCGACCTCGACCTCCGCACCACCGTCTCGGGCGAGGTGATGCAGGAGGCGAACACCTGCGACCTGATCTTCTCGGTCGTCGAGCTGATCCAGTACATCTCGGCCGGGGTCACGCTCGAGCCCGGCGACGTGATCGCCACCGGGACGCCGAGCGGCGTCGGCGACGGGCGCTCGCCCAAGCGCTACCTGCGCGAAGGCGACACGGTCGAGATCGACGTCGAGGGCGTGGGCACGCTGTCGAACCCGGTCCGCAACGAGCGCTGAGTATTTGGGGCTGCGCTGCGCGCAGCATCCGTGGGGCCGCGCGGCCCCGTCCGGTCAGTCTTGGACGCCCGTCCGCACCCCTCCCCCGAACCGAAATTTCCGCCATTTCAGATCGGTGGCGCCGGGAATTCCGGATTTCTCGTCTCCAGGCCGAGAAATCCGTCACGGAGCGATCGCTCAGGTCGGTAATGGCGGAAATTTCGGACTGGGTGCTCGACGGGGCGAAGGTTTCGGCGTGGATCGTCCGGGGGCCGGAACCAACGCCCCCGGCATGCCGGTCGGTGGGCTCACTCCCCCAGGATGTCGAGCGAGCGCTTCATCGCGTCGGCCAAGTGCCGGCGGGTGAGTGACTCGGCGCGCCGGCCGTCACCGGCCTCGATCGCGGCCAGGATCTGCTCGTGCTCGCCGACGTCGAGCAGCATCCGCTCCTGCGTCTCGACCTGGCGCTCGTAGATCGTCGCGCCGATCCGGGCCACCCACAGCCGTTCGGCCAGCCCCACCAGGTACTCGTTGCCCGACGCGGCCACCAGCGCCAGGTGGAACTCGCGGTTGGCGTCGAAGCTTCGCTGGACGCTGCGCACGGCGCGCCGCTGCGCGTCAACCGCGGCTCGCATCCGCGCCAACGGCTCGCCGAGCCCCCGCGCGGCGGCCAGCCGGGCGGCACCCGGCTCCACCACCAGCCGCGCGTCATATGCCCCGCGCATGCCGCCCTGATCGACGTCGGCCACGCGCGCGCCGCGATTGGTCCGCATCTCGACCAGCCCCTCGGCGGCCAGCCGGCGCAGCGCCTCGCGCACCGGCGTGCGCGAGACGCCCAACTCGAGCGCCAGGTCCTCCTGGTGCACCCGCCCCCCACGCGGCAGCGACCCGCTCGAGATCCGCTCGCGGATCGCCGCGTAGACCTGGTCGACGACGCTCGCGATGTTCAGACGATCCGAGGCGACCGCCGGGTCACCCGAGCTCATCGAGTACCGCTCCGGTGGCCGCGACCAGCTCATCGACTTCCTCGTCGGAGATGATCAGCGGCGGCGAGAAGGCGACGCTGTTGGCGTACGGCAGCCCGCGGCCGATCACCCCGCGCGTCAGCAATGCCTCGGTGAACGCTCCGGCGGCCAACCCCTCACCAAGCGCCACCGCCTGCACCAATCCCTCGCCGCGCACCTCTACCACCCCTGCGTGACCAAGAAAACCGTCCAACCCCGCGCGCAACCGAGCCCCGGCGGCCGCGGCACGCGCGGGCAGGTCCTCGGCGCGCATCAGCTCGAGATTGGCCACCCCCGCCGCGCAGCACGTGGGATGGCCGCCGTACGTGTTGCCGTGGGCGAGCAGGTAACCCGGATCGGCCTCGAGCCACTCGCGCAGCCGGGGGCCCACGACGACGCCGCCCAGGGGCAGGTAGCCGCTCGTGACCGCCTTGGCGAACGTCGTCACGTCGGGGGTGACGCCGTAATGGTGGGAGGCGAACCACGACCCGAGCCGCCCGAAGCCGGTGATCACCTCGTCGAACACGAGCAGCGCGCCGCACTCCTCGCACAGCTCGCGCAGCCCCTGCAGATATCCATCGGTGGGCGGGAACACGCCGCCCGCGCCGATCACCGGCTCGGCCAGGATCCCCGCGATCCGCTCCGGTCCGTGGTAGGCGACCGCGTCGCGCATCGCGTCGAGGCTGTCGCGATCGACCTGGTAGAAGTCGGGCAGGAGCGTCCCGAACGGGTCCCGGTTGGCCGGAAGGCCGCCGGCCGAGGTGCCGCCGAGCATCACCCCGTGGTAGGCGTAGTGGCGGCTCAGGAAGACGGTCCGGCCGCCGTCACCGGCCGCCTTGTGCCCGGCGCGCACGAGCTTGATCGCCGAGTCGATCGCCTCCGAGCCGCCGCAGGTGAACAGCACGCGCGCGTTGGGAATCGGCTGAAGCTCGTCGATCAGCAGCTCGGCCAGCCGCTGCTCGGGGCGGTTGGTGAACCGCGCGAACGTGTGGTAGGCCTCGAGCTCGCCGAGCTGCGCGGCGATCGCGTCGATGATCTCGCGCCGCCCGTGACCGGCGGCGCAGTACCACAGCGACGCGGTGCCGTCGAGATAACTGCGACCGGTGCCGTCCCAAACGCGGCAGCCCTCGCCGCGCACGATCTCGAGGAAATCGCCGGCGTCTCGGGCCGGAGCCGCGAACGGGTGTAGTACGCGGGGAACGCTCATCGCAGTGCCTCCATTCGTTGCTCAGCCTCGTCCTCGGGCATGGTGAGGGCCACATGGAGGGTCTGCGCGGTGACCGCCGGCTGCTCGCCGACCCGCAACAGCTCCTCCTCGGATTGAACGACGGTGTTCTCGAGTCGCCCGATCCCCTCGACTTCGACCGCCACCACGTCCCCGGGCTCGACGGGCCGGGAGTTCGCGGGCGTGCCGGTGAGCAGGACGTCACCCGGCTCGAGCGTGATCAGCCGGGCCACGTCGGCGATCTGGTAGGCGAACGAGAACAGCAGGTCGGTGCCGGTGTGGCCGTGCTGGACCTGCTCGCCGTTGACGAACGTCCGCAGGGTCAGGTCGTCGGGGTCGACGTCGCCGGCGTCGACCAGCACCGGGCCGAGCGGGCAGAAGCCGTCCTGGCCCTTGACCCGCAGCATCGAGCCGCGGTCGGCGTGCCGGAAGTCGTGAACGCCCCAGTCGTTGGCCACCGTGTAGCCACCCACGTAATCGAGTGCCTCGTCGATCCCGACACGATGACAGCGCCGGCCGATCACCACCGCGACCTCGCCCTCGTAATTGAGGAACCGGCATCCGGCAGGCCGTACGACCGGCTCCAGATGCGCCGACAGCGACGAGGGCGGCTTCATGAAGTAGGACGGCTCGCTGGGGAGCCGGGCCATCCCGTACTCCTCGGCGCGCGAGCGGTAGGTCAAATGCGTGGCGATGATCTTGCTCGGCGTGACGGGTGCGAGCCATCGCCCGACTTGATTGATTTTGATTTCAGCCCCGTCGCCCGTGATCGTGTCGCCATCGAGCGTGGCGTCGATCGCCCGGCCACCCCGGTCTATCCGAACCCGTTTCACGTGATCAGCGTCTCCTGTTCGTGCTGCGCGACGACCTCGACCCCGTCCACGGTATAGCCGAACGAGTAGCGATACCCGCGGAGCATCTCGCGCGGCGCGATCGCCTGGAGGTCCTCGAGCGTGTCGTCGTAGAGGCGGAGCTCGGCGCTCCCCTCCCAAGTCTCCGTCACATCGCGGTCGCGCCCGCCGGCGCGCACCAACTCGAACACGTCGGGGCGCTCGCCGGCGGCAGCCGGGAAATGGCGGGTGTTGTGCATCGGCGGGTCGTTGACGGTAGGTCCGGTCTCGCTCACGTGCTCGAGGTTGACCACCATCCGCGCTACCTGCCGGTCGTTGGCGGTGCAGGTCGCGCCGAAGCGCGCGCCCGCCTCGAGCCGGGGCGAGGCCTTGCCGGCGGCGAACAGGCGCGTGATGTGAATCGAGCCGAGCTTCTTGGGGAACCCCTGGATCCAGCCGCGGTACATCGCGAAGTCCTTGTCGACCCAGATGTAGACGCAGCGACTGACCGGCTCGCCCCTGTAGCGCGCGCCGACGACGAGGAAGAACTCGCGGTACTGGGACTGGATCGGGTCCTCGAGCTCGCGCAGATCTGCCGAGCACGACTGCCAGTCGGCGAAGATCGCCGCCACCGCGCCGGGATCGTCGGCCGGCTCGAGCTCGGGCGGGAGCAGCGCCGCGACCGCGTCGGGATCGGTGCGGTACTCGGCGATCAGGAAGTCACCCGAGTAGTGCCAGGGCGGCGGCGGCACGATGCCGGCGCGGCCGTCGGGCGAGAGCGGCGCGGTGTAGCCGCGGAGGGTCACGCCGCCACCTCGGAGTGCTCGCGCGCGGCGGCCACGAGCTGGCCGAACAACCCGGCCTGCTCGGGCTCGGCCATCTTCTCGGGGTGCCACTGCACGCCCACGCACGGCCAGCCGGTCCGCGGCTCGACCGCCTCGATCGTCCCCCCGACCGCCGTAGCCGTCACCTCGAGCTCGCCGGGATCGGCGATCTCGTGGTGGTGGATCGTGTTGACCGCGATCCGGCCGGGACCGAGCGCCCGCCGTACCCGCGATCCGGGCACCAGCTCGATCGGGTGACGCGCCGCGAGGATCGCCTCGGGCGCCATGCCATCGAGCTCATCGTGACCCGCGGAGAGGCGCTGGGCGAGCCGTCCGCCGTGGGCCACGGCCAGTAGCTGCGCGCCGCGGCACACCGCCAGCGTGGGCAGCTCGCGCTCGCGGGCGGCTGCGATCAGCGCGAGCTCGAACGCATCGGCGTCGGCATCCTCGTCGGCCACGTTCTCACGGGGAGCGTCGTAGCTGGCCGGATCGACATCGCCGCCCCCGGTGAGAAGCAGCCCGTCGGCGAGCTCCAGGAGCTCGTCGATCGCGTTTGACGCGGGGCGCGACACGATCAGCGGCAGGCCGCCGGCGTCGAGCACCCGCCCCGCGTAGGCGGGGTCGAGCGTGTCAAGGAGCGTCCGCTCGCCGAGATACGTGGGGAGCGGACGGCGCCAGGAGGTGACGAGGATGCGAGGAGCGACCGACCCATACCGCTTGAATACATTATGTGCACGCGGGGCAAGGGTGGGGCCGCGCGGTGGCGGCGATCACCCCGTGGTGGCGCGCGGGCCGCGATGACCCCGTGCCGGCCAGCGTCGTCTGAACCTCCTCGGCCTCGCGCAGCTTGTAGCGCTGCACCTTGCCGGTCGGCGTGCGCGGCAGGTCCTCGACGAACTCGACCACGTGCGGGTACTCGTAGCGGCGCAGGTTCCCCTTGCACCACTGGCGCAACTCGTCGGCCAGCGCGGGCGCATCGGCCGGCGCGCCCGAGGCGCAGATCACGAACGCCTTGATCCGGCTGACGTCCTCGATCCGCACGGCGATGACCGCGGCCTCGGACACCTCGGGGTGGCGGACCAGGCAACCCTCGACGTCGGCCGGCGAGACCCACAGCCCCCCCACCTTGATCATGTCGTCGGAGCGCCCCTGGTAGACGTAGTGGCCGTCGCCGTCGACGAGGTAGCGGTCGCCGGTGTGGAACCAATCCCCTCGCATGCAGTAGCGCGTCTTCTCGCGCTGGTGCCAGTAGTAGCCCGCGCAACTCTCGCCGCGGACCATCAGGTCACCCGCCTCGCCCGCCCCGACGTCGAGTCCCTGCTCGTTGACCAGCCGTAGCTCGTAGCCGGGAACCGGGCGCCCGCTCGTCCCGGGCGCCAGGTCCTCCAAGGTGTTCGAGCAGTAGATATGCAGCATCTCGGTCGAACCGATCCCGTCCAGGATCGGCACCCCGGTCATCGCCTGCCAGCGCGCCAGCACGGCCGCGGGCAGCGCCTCGGCCGCCGACACGCACGCGCGCACGCTTCGGAAGTCAACCTCGGAGCCGCCCGGCGCTTTGACCATCGCCGCGTACAGCGCCGGCACCGAGAAGAACAGCGTCGGATGCACGCGGTTGACGGTCTCGAAGATGCGATCGGGCGTGGAGCGACCCTTGACGAGCGTCGAACACGCGCCCACCGACAGCGGGAACGACAGGCTGTTGCCTAGACCGTAGGCGTGAAACAGCTTGGTCGTCGAGTAGCAGAGGTCGTCAGAGGAGATGCCCAGCACGTTCCGGGCGTATTGGTCGGCGGTCACCGCGATGTCGCCGTGAGCGTGCACGACGCCCTTGGGGCGTCCGGTCGAGCCCGAGCTGTAGAGCCAGAAGGCCATGTCCTCGCGGTGCGTGTCGAGCGGCGGCCCCAGCTCGGCCCCGGCCATGGCGGCCACGGCCGCGTCGAAGCTCACGAACGGCCCCGCCTCGCCGTCGACGACGACCACGTGCACGCCGGGGCGCGAGGCGAGCTCCGGCTCGAGCGCCGGCAGCAGCGACGCTTCGACCATCAGCACCTTGGCGTAGCTGTCATCGAGGTAGTAGGCGTAGTTGTCGACGCGGTCCATCGGGTTGACCGGGACCGGCACCGCGCCGATCCGCATCGCGCCGAGGAACGTCGCCGGGAAGGCCGGCGAGTCGTCGAGGATCATCAGCACGCGCTGCTCGCGCTCGATCCCGAGTTCGGTCAGATAGGCGGCCACGGACGCGATGAGCGAGGCCAGCTCACCGTAGGTCACGGCGCCTTCCGCAGTGATGAGCGCCGGCCGGCCCGCGCGGCCGGCCTCGAGGTTCACGTCGAGCAGCGTGCTCGCGTTGAGTCTCTCTACTCCACTCACCGACGGGCCGAGTCTAACCTGTCGTGCGCGCCTTTTCGGGCGCGTGTCGTACCGCGCGTTCCAGGCCAGCACCCGCTTGGTCAGATCGACGGCCTGGGAAGGGGTGCGGACGATGTGGAAGCCGCCCGGATAGCGCACCATCTCCGCTTTGCGGCCCAGCAGGCGCAGGCCGGTGTAGAGCTCCTCGCCCTGACTGAGCGGCACGCGGATGTCGCCCTCCCAGTGCACGACGAGCACCGGCGTGTTGACCGCCGGCAGGTAGGAGAGTGGCGAGCGCTGCTCGTATTCGGCGCGCCGGTCCCACGGGGTGCCGCCCATGTTGAACAGAGCGAACTCGGGGATCTCGGTGGTCAGCGCCATGCTCGTCTGGTCGATCACCGCGGCCATGGCCGTGGCGGCGCGGAAGCGGTCGGAATGCCCAACCAGCCAGGTGGTCATGAAGCCGCCGTAGGAGCCGCCGCTCACGAACATGCGTCCTCCGTCGACGACGCCCTGCTCGATGAGGTCATCGCAGCAGGCGAGGATGTCCTGGGCGTCGGCTCCTCCCCAGTCCCCGGTGCAGGCGCTCGTGAACGCCTGCCCGTAGCTCGTGCTGCCACGCGGGTTGGGCAGCACCACGACGTGCCCGGCCGCGGCAAGCGCCTGATGGAAGGCGAGCCAGCGGCCGGAGGGCCACGCTGCGTGCGGGCCGCCGTGGATGTCGACGTGCAGGGGCAATGCCCGCGCACGCTCGCGCGGCAGGATCGTGAAGTACTCGACCTCGGTGCCGTCCGGGCGGATCACCGTCGAGCGGTTGACCGGCGCGAGTTCGATCTCGGCGAGGAAGTCGCTGTTCAGGGCCGTGAGCTGAACACGCTCGGCGCCCCCGAGCCGCGCCGCGAACACCTCGCCCGGCTGGTCGGGCCACGAGGCGGCGTAGACGAGCACGCGACGGCCCGGGCGCGCCGCGAAGCCGTCGATCTGGATGTCGCCGCCGATCACCTCGCGGCTGCCCGACTGCCCGAGCCGCATCCGGTGCAGGACCACCGAGCCGCGGTCGGCGATCAGCACGAGCAGTTCCCGGTCGCTGATCCAGATGACCGGGGCGGGAAGGCCCGGCCACAGAAGGGTCGGCCGATCGAGGTCCGGCGCGACTCGTTCGGGCGCGCTGGCGCCGTCGGCCGCAACCACGAACACGCGGCTGTCGGCATCCCACCGGTCGTCGTCCTGGCCGGCGAAGGCGATCAGCCTGCCGTCGGGCGAGAACGTCGGGAACGCGGCGCTGCCCTTGCCGCCCGTCAGCCGGCGGGGCCGACCGCCGCGCACCGGCATGGTCCACAAGTCGCTGCGGAACTGGCGGTCGTCCCGGCGTGGATGCCGGTCGGAGACGAACGCGATCGTCGCGCCGTCGGGCGAGAAGGCGGGATCCTCGTGGTCGTACTCGCCCCGGGTGAGCTGCCGGGCCGAGCCGGTCGCGACGTCGACGACGAACAGGTGGCACCGGCCCTCGTGCCAGCCGACGCCGTCCAGGCGCGCCGCCAGGCCTCGCGGGACGCGCGGCGCGTTGCGCTCCTGGGGGCCCGCGTCGCTGAGGTCGGGCGCTCCGACCCGGCAGACGACCGCGATCTGGCTCGAGTCGGGTGACCAGGCGAACTGGCTGACCGGCCCCGGCAGTTCGCCCAGCCGGGATGGCATGCCGCCGTCGAGCGGCGCCAGTCGCACGTGGGGATGATCAGGCTGGTCGTCGCTGACCGACATGTAGGCCAGCCACCGGCCGTCCGGGGACCACAGCGGGCTCTTGTCCGCCGGTCCTTCGGTGAATCGCCGCGGCGGCGCCGAGCCGTCGACCGGCGCGACCCAGATCGACCAGCGCAACCGGTCGGCCTCCTGGTCGACGTCGACGACGGCGAACGCGACCCGGCGACCGTCCGGAGACAGGTCGGGATCGCTCGCGGTTCGAAGCCGGTAGGCGTCGTCCGCTCGAAAGCCCCGTTTGGCCATGATGAACCCCCTCCGGCCCCCCTGATTTCGTTCCTCGGCAGCGGCCCGCGCGGGCCGGTCGCCAGCAAATCTACACAGTCTCAGCCGCGGTGCTCGGACAGCGCCAACACTGGCCCGCCGACATTCGCGACCGCGACCGGCGCACCGATGCGCGCGGGCGGGTTGGCAAGGAGAAGCTGAAGGTTGAGGATCCGACGCTCGGCGAACCCGGCCTCGCAGTAGGTGAGATACAGGGTCCACAGGCGCCGGAACCGCTCGTCATAGCCGAGGCGGTCGAGTTCGCCGGCCCGGGCGTTGAAGTTCGCCCGCCAGCGCCTGAGCGTCTCGACGTAGTGAGGAGTGAGATCCTCGAGGTGCACCATCTGCATGTCGGTGCGCCGGGCGACCCCGCGGGTCATCAGCTCGAGTGAGGGCAGACAGCCTCCCGGGAAGATGTGGGTGTTCATGAACGAGCGGGAGGCCTTCTCGACCTCGTAGGCCCGATCGTCGATCGCGATCGCCTGGAGCAACATCGCCCCGCCCGAGACCAGCAGCTCCGAGCACTTGGCGAAGAAGGATCCGAGGTGGCGCCAGCCCACCGCCTCGATCATCTCGATCGAGACCAGCTTGTCGTAGTGGCCGGTCAGGTCGCGGTAGTCCTCGAGCAGGACGGTGATCCGATCGTCCAGGCCGGCGCGCCGGACGGCGGCGAGCGCGTAGTCGTGCTGCTCGCGGGAGATCGTCGTCGTGGTGACGCGGCAGCCACGCGTCGCCGCGGCATGGATGGCCAGCGCGCCCCATCCGGTCCCGATCTCGAGCAGGTGATCGTCGGGCCCGAGATCGAGCTTCTGGCAGATGAGCTCGAGCTTGGTCAGCTGCGCCTCCTCGAGCGCCATCCCGGCGTCATCGAATACCGCACACGAGTAGCTCATAGTCGGGTCGAGCATGCGGGAGAAAAGCTGGTTGCCGAGGTCGTAGTGGGCGGCGATGTAGCGCCGGCGCCGGAGTCGCGTGCTCCGGTTCAGCGCGGCGCGGACGCGCTGGGCGGGGACGCGGATCGGGGCGAAGCGGCGCCGTAGGCGGTCGAGACCGGGCGCGTTGCGCGCGGCCAGCCTGACCAGGGCGACCAGGTCGGGCGAGTCCCACCACCCGTCGGCGTAGGCGTCGGCCAGCCCCCGGCTGCCCGTGAGGCCTTTTCGCCACATTCGCGGAGAGCGGACGACGATGGTCGCCGCCGGCGGACCCGCGCCGAACACGCGGCGCTCGCCTCGTTCGTGCACGATCAGGCTCCCTGTCCGCATCCGCCGCAGGAACCGGCACAACAGCCAGCGGGAGATCCGGTCGATCACGTCGAGCCCCTCGCGGGATGCCCGTGGAGCGGTGCGCCGGCGAGCTTCAGTCCGACGGCGTGCCCGTAGATCAGCGCGAGCACACGGAGGTTCGCGAACGGATATCGGGCCGCCAACCGCGCGGCCGCGCCTCTCGTCAGCTCCCTCCGGCGCAGGGCAAGCGTGGCGTCGAACGCCGGCGCATCGTTCCTGGTGCTCTCGATGTGGATCGCGAGGCGCTGGCCCGGGACACCGGCATGGACGCGGTAGCGATGATCCATCGCCATGAACGGCGATACGTGCAGCGCCTTGGCCATATCTCCGTTGGCCCCGGAGATCACGTACGCGTGCCGCTCCCCCCAAGGTGTGTTCGTGACTTCCGCGACGACCGCGTCCACGCCCTCGCCGGTGCCGTCGAGGCAGTAGTAGAAGCTCACCGGGTTGAAGTAGTGGCCGAACGAGCGCAGCTGCGTGAGGAGGCGAATCGGCCCGCCCGGCCGGCGCCCGGTCTCGGCGTGCACCGTGTCGCGAACGGCATCGACGAGCGAAGCGCCGTCGGGTCCGAGGTAGTCACCGCGGCGGAACCGGAGCAGTCCGGGGCGCGGACGCACGAGCCGGCCGCCGAGCAATCCGGGCAACTCCTCGAGGTCCAGGTAGAACAGCGCGATCCGGTGCTCGAACTCCCGCCGGGGCTCGACCCGCCGGTGGCGGACAGTCCCCTCGTAGATGCACGACACCGTGCTCACAGCCGCGCTCCGAACCGCTCGGCGACGCGCACCGCGCTGCGCACGCCGTCCTCGTGGAAGCCCCAGCCCCAGTAGGCGCCGCAGAAGTGGACCCGGTCGCGCGCGCTGACGTCGTCGAAGCGCCGCTGGGCTGCCACGCCCGCCGAGGTGAACACGGGATGGGCGTAGGTGAGCTTGCGGATCACCCGGTCGGGGTCGATCGCCTCGGTGCGATTGAGCGTGACGCAGAACTCGCGCTCGGCCCGCAGCGACTGCAGGCGGTTCATGTGGTAGGTCACGGTCGCATGGGAGCCCGGCTCTGGCCGCCAGTGGTAGTTCCAGCTCGCCCAGGCCCGCCGGCGGCGGGGCAGCAGTCGCACGTCGGTGTGGAGGACCGCCTCGTTGACCTGGTAGGGGATCGCCTCCAGGACCGATCGCTCGAGTGGGGTGGCGTCCGTCAGGATGGTCAGCGCCTGATCGGAGTGGGTGGCGAGCACGACCTCGTCGAAGCGCTCGGCGTCCCCCTCGCGCGGGCAGACGTACACGCCGTCGTGCTCGCGCCGCACCGCGCGAACGGGCGTCCGCAACCGGAGGCGCTGCGCGAACGGCGCGATCAGCGCATCGACGTACCGGGCCGATCCCCCGGAGACGACCCGCCACTGCGGCCGGTCCCGGAACCCGAGCATGCCGTGGTGGTCGAAGAACTCGGCCAGGAGCCGTGCCGGGAAGCTCGACATCTGCCGGGGGTCGGCCGACCAGACGGCCGAGAACTGCGGGACGATCAGCCGTTCGATGAACGGGCGCGAGAACCGGTGGCGCTCGAGCCAATCGCCGAGCGACGAGGTGTCCGCACTCGACAGCAGCTTCCGGGCCGCCCGGTTGAAGCGCGCCAGGTCGGACACCATGCGGTGAAACCACGGCGTCACGAGGTGTGAGCGCTTGGCGAACAGCCCGTTGGGCGAGGCGCCGGAGTATTCGAAGTCGCCGAGGCCGTCGCTGACGCTGAAGCTCATCGTCGACGGTTGCCAGGCCACGCCGACCTTTGCCAGCAGCCGCTCGAAGAGCGGGTAGTTGCGGTCGTTGAACACGATGAACCCCGTGTCGACATGGTGGGTCTCGTTCGGCGTGTCGACGCGGATCGTGTTCGTGTGGCCGCCGGCGTAGTCGGCCGCCTCGAACACGGTGACGTCGTGCCTGTCGTGCAGCAGGTGCGCGACGACCAGCCCCGAGATACCGGCGCCCACGATCGCGATCTTCATCGGCTCCTGCCCGCGTCCACGTCAGTTGATTCGTGCGGGAACAGCGGCCGGATCACTCCTCGACCGCCCCGGCGAGGAGCAGGGTGACCAGCGCCGAGCCGCCGCCGACCGCCAGCGTGGCCAGGGGTGAACCAGGCGGCAGCCGGCGGCGCTCAGCCGCAGTGGCGACCACGTCGGTGAGGTCGCCCGCGATGCTCGCGGCCAGCCAGGGCCGGAGCGCTGTCCCCTTTCGCAACGCGATGAGCGCTCCGGTGTGCAGGGCCACCTCGCGCGTGCCGAGACCGCGCAGGGGCACCTGCACCGGAGCGTCGTTCGCCGACTCCCCGAGCCAGCGGAGGGCCAGCCTCCGGGGCGTGGCGATCAGGGCCAGGCCGTAGGAGACGCGGAGAATCAGGACGGCGCTTGCGGCGGCGCGAGTGAGGTTCATCGCCGCACTCACTCTATCATCTTGTATAGATAAACCTCTACGTCTTGTTCGTAGCCGGTGGTTGCGCTACGTTGCCCGCGTGCCTTCCCCGCCCGAGCCCGGCATGACCATGCGTGAGATGTCGGCGCGCAGTGGGGTCAGCGAGGCCACGCTGCGCATGTGGGAGCTCCGGCACGGCTTCCCCACGCCGCAGCGTCGCTCGAGCGGGCACCGTCGCTACTCGGAGCGCGACCTGGCCCGGGTACGAACGGTCCTCCGCGCGCGGGAGAGCGGTCTGTCCCTGCAGGCCGCCATCGACCTCGCCTCCGCCCACGACGAGGACCAACCGCCCTCGGTGTTCGCCGCCCTCCGCGAGCGCTTCCCGGGCCTCGACGCCCAGGTCCTGCCCAAGCGCGCGCTGCTCGTCATGTCGCACGCGATCGAGGACGAATGCCTGGCGCGGGCCGAGCGACCCGTGCTGTTCGGCTGCTTTCAGCGCGAGCGGTTCTACAGGCAGTCGGAGGGCCGATGGCACGAACTCGCGCGCACGGCGGAGCGGGCCGTCGTGCTGGCCGATTTCCGGAGGGTGCGCCGGCCCCGGCAGGCGCCCTTCGAGGTGCCGATCCGCGCGGGCGAGCCGATGGCACGGGAGTGGGCGATCGTCTGCGAGTCGCCGAGCTTCGCGGCCTGCCTCGCGGGATGGGAGCGCCCGCGCGAGTCGCCCGGCGAGCGCCTGTTCGAGGCCACGTGGACGGTCGAGGCGCCGGCGGTCCGGCTGGCGGCGCAGGTGTGCTGGCGGCTCGCCTCGCAGGCGGCACCGGAGTTGCTCGCGGACCTGCGCGAGCGGCTATACGACGCACCGGTGGCGCGCGAGCACGAGCTCCGCTCGGCCATCCAGCTCAGCACGCGGATGGTTCGCTACGGCGTCGCCTCATAACGCGGGTATCCCGGCCCTCGCGAGCGCGTCCTCGCAGTAGCCCCACAGGGCCTGGCGGTCGGCATCCGAGTCGGGTGCGGCGCCGAGACGGTAATGGGTCGGGCGGGGGCGGCGGTCGTGCCAGAACCGACCGGTCTGCTCGAGCGGCTCGGGGGCGCCCCCCAGCCACACGATCGTGTCCGCGCCCTGGTCGGGAGTGCGGATGATCGGACCGGTGATCGCGCGGAACAGCGGCATCCACTGCCGCACTCCTTCGGTGTCCGCCCACCCCGGATGCATGCCGTGGACGACCACACCACGGTCGCGCAGCCGCTCGGCCATGAACTCGGTGATCACGATCTGCTCGCGCTTGGTACGGGCGTAGAGCCGCTTCGGGCTGTAGGCGCTGCGCTCGGACTCCCAGTCGCCGACCGGCAGCGCCTGGCTGTACATGCCGCCGGAGCTGACGTTGATGACGCGGCCGAGTGCCGGAGCCAGCAGCGTGGTCAGCGCTAGGGGTGCCAGCACGTGGGTGGCGAACATCAGCTCGTGCCCGTCCGCGGACCGAGTCCGATCGTCCGGCATGGCGCCGGCGTTGTTCACCAGCACGTCGAGGCGCGGCACACGCTGGGCGAACGCCTCGGCGAAGGCCCGCAGCGCTTTCAGATCGCTGACGTCGCAGCTCTCGGGTCGGACAGCGGCGCCCGGCACCGCGTCGGTGATCCGCTCGACCGCCGTGGCCGCTCGCGCCTCCTCACGGGCCAGCGCATGTACGGTGGCGCCAAGCCGGGCGAACCCTTGTGCGGTTGCCAGGCCCAAGCCGGATGCCGCGCCGGTGACGAGTACGACGGCGCCGTCCATCCGCGGTGGATCGGCCGGCCAGCCCGGCAGGCGACGGCGGGCCAGCAGCCCCACGTTCCCGTACCCCAGGGCGATGCTGCGGTCGAGCACCGTGTCAACCACGTGAGCGATCATGCTGTATAGATAATAGTTGACGTGATGTTCGACTCCTACCGGATCCACCATCTATACCGCGAGCAGCTCGTTCCGCGACCGATCGGCGAGGTGTTCGGATTCTTCGCGCGCGCGGACAACCTCGAGCGGATCACGCCACCGTGGCTCGGCTTCGGCCTCGTCACCCCTGAGCCGGTCGAGATGCGCGCCGGCACGCTGATCGAGTACCGCCTGCGCCTGCACCGACTTCCGCTGCGCTGGATCTCGCGGATCGAGCGGTGGGAGCCCGGCCGGGCGTTCGAGGACGTGCAGGTCAAGGGCCCATACCGCCTGTGGCATCACCGCCATGAGTTCCGCGCGGCCGGCGGCGGGACGCTCGTGCAGGACCACGTCCGCTATGCGCTGCCGCTCGGGTGGCTCGGCGAAGGCGCCCATGCCGCGTTCGTGGAGCGCGACCTGGCGCGGATCTTCGCCTTCCGGTACGCGGCGGTCAAGGAGTTGCTGGCGTGACGAGCATCCTGTGGCTGCGGCGCGACCTGCGGGTCCACGACCACCCGGCGCTCGAGGCCGCGCGCCTGCGCGCCGAGCACCTCGTGCCGGTGTTCTGCTTCGACGACCGCCTGCTCCACGGCCGCCACGCCTCGGGGCCCCGGACCCAGTTCCTGCTCGAGTGCCTGGCCGACCTCGACCGCTCGCTGCGCGCCCGCGGCAGCCATCTCGTCGTCCGCCGTGGTCGACCGGAGGTCGAGATCCCGAAGCTGGCGGCCGAGATCGGGGCCGAGGCGGTCCATCTCAGCGCCGACGTCAGCGCCTTTGCGCGCGACCGGGACCGCCGGATGGCCGCGGCCGCCCAGGCCATGGGCGCGACCGTACACGAGCATCCCGGCCTGTTCGCCCTCGACGATCTCGACGCAATCCGAACCACCGCCGGGGATCCCTACACCGTGTTCACGCCGTTTCACCGCTCCTGGGCCCGGGGGCCGCGCCGCCGGACGACCGGTGCGCCCCGGGCGCTGCCGCCCCTGCCGCGAGGGGTGCGGACCGGGACCCTCCCACAACTCGGCGATCTCGGGCTGAGTCAGGAGATCGAGGACCCGATGCCCGGTGGCGAGAGCCCGGCTCGGCAGCGCCTCACGCGATTCGTCGCCGACCGGGCCGCGGCCTACGCCGATACCCGCGACCTGGTCGCCGAGGACGGCGCCTCGCGCCTGTCGCCCTACCTGCACTTCGGGTGCCTGTCGCCGCGCGAGGTCGAGGAGCGCGTCCCGAGCGAGGGGTTTCGCCGGCAGCTCTGCTGGCGCGATTTCTACGCCCACGTGCTCCGGCATTTCCCGCGCAACGCGCACTCCGAGCACCAGGCCCGTTACCGCGGGACGATCCGGTGGAGCCGCGCCGAGAAGCGCTTCGAGGCGTGGTGCGAGGGCCGGACGGGCTATCCGTTGGTGGACGCCGGCATGCGCCAGCTCAGGCGTGAGGGCTGGATGCACAACCGCGCGCGGCTGGTCGTCGCCTCGTTCCTGACCAAGGACCTCGGGATCGACTGGCGCTGGGGCGAGCGCTGGTTCATGCGTCTGCTGCTCGACGGCGACGAGGCGAGCAACAACGGCAACTGGCAGTGGATCGCCTCGGTCGGCGTCGATCCCCAGCCCCCGTTCCGGCGGATGTTCAACCCGGTCCGCCAGCAAGAGCGCTTCGACCCCGACGGCGCGTACGTGCGCCGGTACGTACCGGAGCTACGAGACGGCAGCGCCGACGATTACCCGGCGCCGATCGTCGACCATGCCGCCGCACGGCAGGAGGCGCTGGCGCGCTACCGGTGGGGCGGTAGCGCCGCAGAGAAGATTCGGGGCCGGGGGCGGCAACGGGTTGCCCCCGGCCCCGTACAGCACCTACCCCAGGAAACCCGACATCGCCACCGGACTGGATCAGCGCGACGGTCGTCGCGATGTCCTCGTCCAGGTAGCGATCTCTGTCCAAGAACGGAACGTGCTGGCGCACCACGCGGAAGGCCTCCTGGGTGCGCGGGCTGGCCTTCTCGACACCGCGCAGCTCGAGCGCCTGGCAGCAGGCCATGAGGTGGATCGCGGCGATGTTCTGGGCCAGCTCGACGATCGAGCGGGCGTCGCGGGCGGCGATCGTCCCCATCGAGACCTTGTCCTGATTGTGGGCCTCGGTCGAGCGCGAGTGGATCGTCGTCGGAGCGCACAGGTGCATGGCCTCGGCGGTCATGGCCGAGGCGCACAGCTGCAGGCCCTTGAAGCCGTGGTTCAGCCCGGCCTCCGGGTGGTCGGGCTCGAAGCGCTGGATCAGGTTGGCGGTCAGCCCGCGGTTGAACTTCTCGTCGACGACGAGCTCGAGCTGGCGGTCGATCAGGTCGCACAGGTTGGCCAGCGCCACCTTGAGCGAGTCCATGGCCTGGCCCATGTGGCCGCCGTAGAAGTTGCCGCCGCTCTCCACGCGCCCCGCGGCCACGTTGAACAGCGGGTTGTCGTCGGAGGAGTTGATCTCGATCTCGATCCACCGCTCGACCCAGTCGAGCACGTCGCGCAGCACCCCGTTGACGTGCGGGGCGCACCGGATCGAGTACTTGTCCTGCACGTGGCGGTCGAGCTCGCGGAAGCCGGCGCCGTCGAGACCACCGGGGAACAGCTCGTCGCTGTCGGCGGCGAGCTGGGAGTCGGCCAGCAGCTCGCGGATGTGGCGCGCGCACGTGACCATCCCCGGGTGGGGCTTGGCCTCGTCGAACAGGAACGCGTTGAAGTGGCCGCGGTTGCCGAGCAGCGCCTCGGAGGCCATCGCGGTCATCAGGTCGCACAGGTCGGCCAGCTCGCGCGCCGCGCCGACGGCCAGGCAGGCGAACGCGCTCATGAACGAGGTGCCGTTGGTCAGCGCCAGCCCCTCCTTGGCCTCGAGCAGGAACGGCTCGAGCCCGAGCTCGGCGAGCACGCTGGCGGCTTCGTGGTCGGTCCCGGCAAACAGGACGCGGCCGTCGCCGGCCAGCGCCTTGCCCACGTAGGACAGAGGCGCCAGGTCGCCGCTTGCCCCGCACGACCCGCGCTCGGGGATGTAGGGCGTCACGTCATGGTTGAGGAGATCGAGTAGGCGGTCGATCAGCTCGACGCGCACGCCCGAGTTGCCCTTGGACAGCGTGTTGGCGCGCAGCAGCATGGTGACGCGGGCCACCTCTGGTGGCGCGATCGGGCCGGTCCCGACGCCCATGAAGCGAAGGATGTTCTGCTGGAGGCGGCTGGTCTTCTCGGGGGAGATCTGGCGGTGGGCGCTGTCTCCGAACCCGGTGGTCACGCCGTAGATCGGGATCTCTCGGTCGATCAGCTCGTTCTTGAGGCTCCGGCTGGCGCGGACGCCCTCGGCCGCGCGCTCGGAGAGACGGACGGCGCGGCCGGCGCGAGAAACCTCGAGCGCGTCCTGGATGGTGAGCGAGGCGCCGTCCAGCTCGAGCAGCGCTCCGCTCGTGATGTCGAATGGCAGAGCGGTAGCGGTCATGTGTGGAATGTGCCCTGCTGATAGGCTCGACGCAACCAAGACGCAGTCGATCGGCATCAACGTGCAGCCCAGCCGCCCTCTGGACACCATAGATCGCAAGATTGTTGCGTTGCTGCAGGAGACCGCCAAGCGCACGTTCGCGGACATCGGGACCGAAGTAGGCCTCTCGGCGACCGCCGTGAAGCGCCGGGTCGACCGGCTGGAGTCAGACGGCGTGATCATCGGCTACGGCGCCCGGATCAACTGGCGCGCCCTCGGTGAGGCGATCGAGTCGCTGATCGAGATCTACTGCGCCGACCGCACGTCGCCGGCCGACGTCGGGCGCTCGCTGGCCACGGTCGACGAGATCGTGTCCGCGTTCACGGTCTCGGGCGAGGCCGACGCGGTGATCCGGGTGAGGGTCGACAGCATCGACCACCTGGAGAAGTTGGTCGAGCGGCTGCGCCGCGACCCGAACATCGTGCGCACCCGGACGCTGATCGTGCTGTCGACCCTGTTGGACCGGGCATGAGGACCTTCGCTTCGCCGGACATCGAGATGGAGCGTCGGGACGACGGCTCGATCGTCTTGAGCTCGCGCACGCCCCTGACCGATTTCGAGTCGTCGATCACCGCGGTGCTGCGAAGGCGGGCCGCCGAGCACCCGGACCGACCGCTGGCCGCCGAGCGCGACGCCGAGGCTCGCTGGGTCACGCTGACCTACGGGGATGCCGTGCGGAAGGCCGACGCGCTCGCCGGTGCGTTCCGGGACCTGGGCCTGGGCCCCGACAAGCCGGTGATGATCCTGTCGGGCAACTCGCTCGCGCACCTTCTGGTCAGCCTCGGCGCCTACGCCGCCGGCGCGCCCGCGATGCCGATCAGCGTGGCCTACTCGCTCATGAGTACAGACCACGCCCGGGTCCGCGCGATCGCCGAGCTGACCGAGCCCGGCCTGGTGTTCGCGGAGGACGCCGGCCCGTTCGCCGGCGCCCTGGATGCGCTCGCCGACCGGGTGCCGAAGGCGCTCGTGGCCCGAGGCGACCGAGAGGGTGCGCTGCGCTTCGACGACCTGCTGACCAGCCACAGCCCGCTCGATGGCGATCCCGGTCCGGGCGCGGATACCGTGGCAAAACTCCTATTCACATCAGGATCGACCGACGTTCCCAAGGGGGTCGTCAACACCCACCGGATGCTGTGCTCCGACCAGGCGATGCTCCAGGCCGTCTGGCCCTTCCTGGCCGAAGAGACCCCGGTCCTGGTCGACTGGCTGCCCTGGAGCCACACGTTCGGCGGCAACCACAACCTGAACCTCGCGCTGTTCAACGGCGGGACGATCCACATCGACGACGGCAGGCCGGCGCCGCCGCTGTTCCCGCGCACGCTCGCGGCGCTGCGCGACGTGTCGCCGACGGTGTACTTCAACGTCCCGGCGGGCTATGCCCTGCTCGCGCCGGCGCTCGAGAACGATCCCGAGGCTGGCCGAGCACTTCTTCAGCCGTCTGCGCTTCATGTTCTATGCGGCCGCCGCGCTGCCCGACGCGCTGGCCGAGCGTCTCCGAAGGCTGGCGTCCAAGCACGCCGATCACCATGTGCCGCTGACCTCCGCGTGGGGAACGACCGAGACGGCGCCGAGCGCGACCAACATGCATTACGAGGGAGCGCCCACCGGGTGCATCGGCGTGCCGAATCCGGGGGTCAGCATCAAGCTCGCCCCGGTCGGCGACAAGCTCGAGATCCGCGTCAGGGGGCCGAGCGTCACGCCGGGCTACTTCCGCCGGCCCGAGCTGAACGCGGCGACGTTCGACGAGGAGGGCTATTACCGCTCGGGCGACGCGGTCAAGCTGATCGACCCCGGCGATCCAAACCGCGGCCTGCTCTTCGACGGGCGGATCGCCGAGAACTTCAAGCTGCTCACGGGCACCTGGGTGGCGGTGGGGTCGCTGCGCACTCGGCTGGTCAGCGCGGCAGGCGTGCTGAGCGACGCGGTGATCTGCGGCCAGGACGCCGAGTACGTGGCGGCCCTGGCGTGGATCAACCAGGCCGAGGCGCGCGATCTCGGTGGTGCCGCGCTCCGCGAGCACCTATCGCGGGCGCTGGGCCGCGTCAACGAGGGTGCGGGATCGGCGATGCGGATCGAGCGGCTGCTCCTGCTCGAGACGCCGCCGAGCCTCGACGCCGGCGAGATCACCGACAAGGGCTACCTGAACCAGCGCGCCTGTCTGGAGAGCCGAGCCGCCGAGGTCGCGAGGTTGTACGCCGACCCGGTGGACCCGGAGGTGATCACTCCGGCTTAGGTCGACCGTGAACGATCAGGACCGGCAGCGACGAGTGTGCCGCCACCGCCTCGGCCACGCTCCCGATCAGGATGCTCCCCAGGCCCTTGCGTCCGTGGGAGCCGAGCACGATCAGGCTGCCGTCGTGCTCCTTGCCGACCTCGACGATCTGCTTCCAGGCCGGCGCCCCTTCGATCGCCGCGCTGCGGGCGAGGAAGCCGGCTCGCTCGGCGATTGCGGCGCCGTCGGCCGCGGTTCGCTCGGCTGCCTTCCTGACCTCGGCTGTCTGCCCGGCGTCGAGTTGCACCCCATCGCTCGGCACGAAGCCGACCTCGAATTGCTGCCACACGGTGAGCACGAGCGCGTCCCGCCCGGTCCCCAACTGGCGGGCGGCCTCATGGATCGCAAGCTTGGCCAGCTCTGACCCGTCGTAGGCGAAGATGACGGGCCCGAGAGACGCGCCGGCGCTCATGGAGGACAGGCATCCTCGACTCGCGCTCGACGAGTAGCGCGCTCACGGACGCGGGCGAGCAGCGGCGGCGAGTACCAGGCGGGACCCTCCATGTCGACGAAGCGTCTGAGATTCGGGGTCTGCGGCCGTGCGCCCCCGAGCGCGTAGAGCAGGACGGCGATCAGCCCGCCGGAGACGGCGAGTCCGAACCCGATCCACAGCGCGATGCCGGTGCCGGTGACCGCGTCACCCCCGACCGTTACCGCGAAGTGCGCGAACAGGGGCGCGATCATGAAGGCCGCGACCGCGCGCATCAGCTCGATGATCGCGAACACGCGCTGCAGGTTGTTGGACCGCAGCGAGAAACCGGCCACGAACAGGGCCGGGGCGACGCTCGCGCCGAGTCCAATGCCGGTGAGTCCTGCCCCGATGAGCGTCAGCGCCTGACTGGGTGGGAGTTCGATCCGGAAGACGGCGATGCCGGCGGCCAGGAACGCCATCCCGACGAGCGGCAGATAGTGCATCCCGCGCGTCTTCATCACGGCGCCAAGGGCAAACGCCGTGAGCACGGCTCCGGCCAGCTCCGGCAGGAACAGTAGACCCACATGCAGCGCGGAGTAATGAGGCGCGAGCAGTGATGCGGTCAGATCGGTCGCCGACACCGACGCGGCGGCGGCGAATAAGGCAAGGGTGACCGCGGCCACGGGGATCGTGCTCGAGAACATGGTGTGGATGGTCAGGAGCGGGCGCTTGGAGCGGTACTGGTTGACGATCAGCACGACGATCAGCCCCATTCCGACGACCAGCGGCACCACTGTGTGCACGTTGAGAAATGGATACGTGAGCAGCTGCGACGCGCCGTAGAACGCGGCGACGCACCCCACGGCCGCGAGGGCGATCACGTTGGGGGCCCATGGGGCGCTGCGATCCATCGGGGGCGAATCCTCGAAGGTCAGAATCGACAGCACGAACGCGGTGAGCGAGATCGTCGCGACGATCCAGAACAGCGGCCGCCAGGCGTCGGCGCTCGCCTGGAGGCCTCCGATCGTGGGGCCGAGCGCGACAGCGCCGAAGATGCACAGGCTCATGATCACGGCCGTCGAGCGGAGCCGATCGAGTCCGAAACTGAGCACCAGCGGCGGCACCGCCGCGATCAGAAGCAGGCTCGTGCAAAGACCCTGCAGCACTCGCCCGGTGATGAACATGGCGGGACTCGTCGCCGCCGCGGTCAGGATCGAGCCGATCACGAGCACGGCCGCATACAGGACCATCATCCGCCGCTGGGGCAGATGCTGCGCGAGCTGAACCGCCAGCACCGTCCCGACCGCGTAGCCGGCGTTGGCCAGGCCCGCCCCCAGGCTCATCGTCTGCAGGCTCGTGTGCAGGTCTTTCGCGATGATCGGCGTCAACGGCTGGAGCGCGGCCGACAGCGCGAGAAACGGCACGAGCGCGAACACGACCATCGCTGCCGCGGCCGGGTAACGACCGGCCAACCGCCCCGGGCGGATTGTTTGACGCTCGGCAAGCATCACTTCAGAAATAGCAGACTTGCTGCGTGAGGCTCAGCGACCGTGGGCCGGCCTGACCGCGATCGTCACGTCGACGAGCGCGCACAGCCTGCCCTGCTCGTCGCGAAACTCGTGGCCCCAGGTCCACTCGCGGTCGTCGTGTCCACGGAGCTTGGCGATCACGTCGAGCGTGCCGCCCGTCACCGGGCGCAGGAAGCTCGCGTAGTTGCTGAGCCCCGACCCGATGTAGCCGTCCTCCCACACCGCGTTGACCGTCGCCACCGACGCCACCGTTTCGGCCACGGCCGAATAGATCCCGCCGTGGAGCAGGCCGAGCGGCTGCTTGAGGTTCTCGCGGACCTCGAACCGGACGTGGGCGGACTCGCGGTCGAGTCCGAGCCACTCGATACCGAGCCACCCCTCAAAGCTGCGGTCCAGGGGGATCACTGGGTCGGGCAGCGACGCCCGGTCCCACAGGTCGGGCGAGTCGCTCACGAGGACGCCGCGGTCGCCACCCGCGTCGGGCTCAACCCGCCCCCAGCACGACCGACTTGGTCTCGGTGTAGAAGTCGAACGCCTCCTCGCCGTGCTCCTTGCCGTAGCCGCTCGACTTCCAGCCGCCGAATGGGAGCTCGTCGTAGACCTTGGTGCGCGAGTTGATCCAGGTGTAGCCGGCCTCGATGCGGGTGGCGGCCTCGCGGGCACGTTGCAGGTCGCGCGTCCACACCGAGGACCCGAGGCCGAACGGCGAGGCGTTGGCGCGCGCGATCGCCTCGTCGAGGTCGGCCACGCGCCAGATCGGCAGCGCCGGCCCGAACACCTCCTCGGTGGCCATCGGGGCGTCGTGCGGGGGATCGGCCACGATCGTCGGCATGTAGAAGTACCCGTCTTGCAGATCCGGGTCCTCCGGGGGTCCGCCCCCGGCTCGGAGCTGCCCACCGGCGTCGACGCTTCGGCTCACCTGCGAGGCGACCTCGGCGCGCTGGGCGTCGGTGTGCATCGGGCCCATCTGCGTGCCCTGGTCATCACCGCGGCCCACCTTCAGCCGCTTGGCCTTCGCGGTTATCGATTCGATGACCTCATCGGCCACCGACTCGAACACATACACGCGCTTGATGGCCAGGCAGGCCTGACCGCAGTTGTAGAAGCGACCCATCGACGCCGCGCTCGCCGCCGCCGCCAGGTCGGCGTCGTCGCAGATGATCATCGGGTCAGAGCCGCCGAGCTCGAGCGTGACCCGCTTGGTTCCGCGCGCGGCCTTGGCCATGATCTGCTCGCCGACCGGGGTGGATCCGGTGAACGCGATCTTGCGGACGTCTCGGTGCGTCACGAGCGCCTCGCCCGCGATCGAGCCCTTACCGGTCACCACGTTGAACACGCCCTCGGGCAGCCCGCCCTCGGCGAGCAGCTCGGCGAACCGCAGAGTGGTCAGCGGGGTCGTCGCCGCCGGCTTGGCCACCACCGTGTTGCCCGCGACGAGCGCCGGCGCGAGCTTGTTGCACAGCAGCGTGGTCGGGAAGTTCCAGGGCACGATCGCGCCGACCACGCCGAGCGGCCGTCTTAGAACGTACCCCTCGACCCCCGGGTCGAGGTTTGGCGTATGGGCCCCGCGCAGGGCCTTCGACAGACCGACGTAGTGCATCAGGGTGTCGATCGCCTTGGTGATCTCGATGCGGCTGTCCCGGAGCGTCTTGCCCTGCTCGCGGGTGAGGAGCGGGACCAGCTCCTCGAGGTGCTCCTCGACGTGGTGTGCGGCCCGGCCGAGGATCTCGCCCCGCTTGGACACGGCCAGTTCGGACCACGCGCGCTGCGCCCCGGCCGCCGCCTGGACGGCCGCGTCGACATCGGCTGCCGAGGCCGCCGCCACGTCGGCGAACGCCCGGCCGTCCGCGGGGTTCACGACGGGCAACGGGTCGCCTGAGTTGGTGTGCTGGGCGCCGGCGATGAACGAGCCGGCGTGGGTGGTCTCGACCTTGGTCGCGGTCATGCGCCGACGAACTCGGGCTTGCGCTTCTCGACGAACGCGTGCAGTCCCTCGTCGGCGTCCTTGGAGCGGAACAGCGATTCCATCAGCTCGGCCTCGATCGCGAGTCCGTCGTCGAGCGACTTATCGCCGCCGAGGTGCACGCAGCGCTTGATCGCGGCGATGGCCAGAGCCGGACCGGTGGCCAGTCGGTCGGCGTACTCGCGCACCTGCTGCTCGGCGGCGTCCGCTTCGTAGACATCGGCAACCAGGCCCATCTGGTGCGCGTCCTCGACACCGTAGGTACGGCCGGTGATCAGCAGCTCGAGCGCGCGGCTCGGGCCGATCAGCCGGGTCAGCCGCTGGGTGCCGCCGTTGCCGGGGAGCAGTCCGAGCGTGACCTCGGGCAGTCCGAGCTTGTAGCCGCCGGTGGCGGCGAGCCGGATGTCGCAGGCCAGGGCTATCTCGAGCCCGCCACCGAGGGCGTGGCCGGCGATGTAGGCGATGAACACCTGTGGCGCCGCCGCCATCTTTCGGAACGCGGCCTGGCTCACGCGGATCATGTCCATGTTCGCCTCGACGTCGCCCTCGACGAAGCGCTTGATGTCGGCGCCGGCCGAGAAGAACTTCGGATTGGACGATTGCACGATCACGACGCGCGTCGCGCCGGCGACCGCCTCATCAACCGCGTTCGAGTACTCGGTCATGAACGCGAGGTCGTAGGAGTTGGCCGGCGGGTGATCGAGCGTGATGAATCCGACCGGCCCTTCGGTGCTGAACGTGACGGCCATCTATGCGAGTCCTCCTACGACGACGGACTTGATCTCTACGTACGAATCGAGTGCCTCGATCCCATGCTCCTTGCCGTAACCAGACGCCTTGACGCCGCCGAACGGCAGCTCGTCGTAGCCGTAGTGGATCTGGTTGACCCACGTCATGCCCGAGTCGATCTCCTGCGCCGCCCGGTGGATCAGCCGTGCGTCGTGGGTCCAGATGCTCGACCCGAGGCCGTACGGCGTGTCGTTTGCACGGGTTATCGCCTCGTCGAAGTCGCTGAAGCGGAACACCGGCAGAACCGGGCCGAACACCTCCTCGCGGTTCAGGCGCGAGTCCGGCGCCGGCTCGGCGATCACCGCCGGCTCGAGGAACCAGCCCTTGTCGCTCGATCCGGTCCCGCCGCCGATCAGGAGCTCACCTTGCTTGGAGACGCCATCCTCGATCTGCGCGAGCAGCTCGTCGCGGCCCTGTTTCGTGTGGATCGGACCCATCCTGAGCTTGGGCTTCTCGGCTTTGACCGTGCCGTCGCCTGGCTCGTAGCGGCCCACCCGTTCCACGAGCTGCGAGACGAAGTCGTCATAGACCGAGTCGTGCACGAACACGCGCTTGCAGCCGAGGCAGGCCTGGCCGGCATTCCAGTAGCGCCCGATGATGACCGCCTTGACGGCCGCGTCGACGTCGGCGTCCGCGCAGATGATCACCGGGTCTGAGCCACCCAGCTCGAGCGTCACGCGCTTGAGGTCTTCGGCCGCGAGCTTCGCCACGTGTCGGCCGACCTCGGTCGAGCCGGTGAACGCGACGCGCCGGACGTCGGGATGTGTCACGAGCGCGTCGCCGATGTCCTTGCCGCGCCCGGTGACGACGTTGAGCACGCCGTCGGGAGGCCGGCCTCGGAGAACAGCTCGCGCCACTTGCAGCGTGGCGAGCGGTGTGGTGGCCGCTGGCTTGGCGACAACGGTGTTGCCGGAGGCCAGCGCCGGGGCGACCTTCGTCCCGAGCAGGGTGAGCGGGAAGTTGTATGGCGTGATCGCCACGCAGACGCCCATCGGCCGGCGGATCACCATCCCGTAGGCGGGGCCTAGCGTTGATGGGAGGTCCTGGTACGCGCCGCGAACCTTGGTCGCCGCTTCGGCGTAGTAGTGGACGCCGTGAGCGAGGTGGGTGACCTCCCCCATCGCCTCGGCGATCGGCTTGCCCTGCTCGGAGGTCAGCGTCGCGGCGAGTTGTTTTGCGTTCTCCTGGATGAGATCGGCCGCCTTGGTCAGGATGGCGGCGCGCTTCTCGACATCGGTCTTGGACCACTCGGCGAATGCGCGCTTGGCGGTGGCCACGGCCAGCTCGACGTCCTCCGGCGATCCGGCCGGGACGCTGTCCACGGTCTCCTCGGTGGCCGGATTCACGACCTCGAGCTCCTCGTGAGCGGCGGCTTGGCGCCACTCACCTCCGATCAGCATCTCGGGCACGCTGGTTCTCCTCTCATTCAGGAACGCGCTCGTCCTCGACGGTACGAACGCGGCTGGTTCTCAAATATCGCTCGCGGAGCTCCTGGTAGTGGGCGGCGGCAGACTCGGTCCACGCGAGCGCTGAACCGGATAGCTCCTTCTTCAGGGTGCGCGCGGGGACGCCCGCGGCGAGGACGCCGGCGCGGATCTCGCTGCGTTCGGGCACGACCGTGCCGGCGGCGATCATCGCGCCCCTTCCGACGTGCACGCGCTGGAGGACGATCGAGCCCATCCCGATCAGCGCGCGGTCATCGACCGTGCAGCCCTCGAGCATCGCGCCATGGCCCACGACCACATCGGCGCCGATCACGGTCGGTAGGTCGTCGGCGCAATGGATAACCGTGTTGTCCTGGATCGAGCAGCCGGCACCGATCTCGATGTGCGAGTTCCTGGCGTCTCCGCGCAGGACAGTCCCGAACCAGATGTTGCACCGGTCGCCGACGCGAACATCTCCGATCAGCACCGCGGTCGGGGCCAGGTAGACGTCTTCCCCGATGGTCGGAGCGACGCCGTCGAGCTCAACGATCGTGGCCACTTGACCTCACCGTGGAGAGACTATACGATGGCGGCCGTTAGTCAAGTGTCACACGTAGCCCCTCAAGATCTAGCCCCGTGGAGCGAAGCGCAAGTGCAGCAGCACTTGGCCGCCGGCAAGCTCGTCGAGGGCCTCCAGCACATGTCGCCCAAGTACCTCGAGGGGATGCGGCGAATCCTCACGGTGTCGGCCGACACCGAATTCGTGAGCGCGCCCGCGTATTTGCGGGCGGCGCAGCACGCGCCCGCGTTGAACAACTTCGGATCGGCCATGTCGATCATCCAGGACGAGCTCGCGCATGCCCACATCGGCTACCGGTTGTTGGGTGATCTGGGCGTCGACATGGACGAGCTGGTCTACGAGCGGCCGGCGAAGGCTTTCAAGTATCCGTATGCGTTTGACGTGCCGCTGAACTCGTGGGTCGAGTTGGTGTGCGCGAATGCGCTGTACGACCAGGCCGGGTTCGTGTTGTTATCGGACGTGTACCAGTCGAGCACGTTCGGGCCGTGGAAGCGGGCGCTGGCGAAGGTCGACAAGGAGGAGACGTTCCATCTGCGTCACGGGCGTACGTGGCTGCGCAAGCTTTGCAAGGACCCGGACGGGAAGGCGGAGGTCCAGGCCGCGATCGACTGGATGTTCATCCTGACGCTCGAGTGGTTCGGGCTGCCGGACTCGTTGAAGCAGCACTCGGAGCAGCTGGATTACGGCTTCAAGGGCAAGTCGAACGATCAGCTGCGCCAGTGGTGGATGTCCGAGGTCGTGCCGTTCATGGAGGAGATCGGGATCTCGGTGCCGGCGCACTTCGACGCGGAGCGCGATGTGTACGTGATCGACTGCCCGTTCCCGGCGGCGTTCGACGAAGAGAAGCGTTCGTGGCTGCTTGATCAGGGCGCGATCTCGTGGGACGACGTAGTGAAGCGGTGGCGCGCGCGGGGGCCGATGAACGAGGAGTACGTGCGGACGTTGCAGCGCGGGTATCAGACGACGTCGCTGCGGAGGGCCGTCGCTTGAGCGAGTCTGCTTCGGTGGAGGCCCGGTTGTGGGAGGCGCTCCGCGGCGTGGAGGACCCGGAGATCCCGGTGTCGGTCGTGGGCATGGGTCTGATCGTGTCCTTGGCCTACGTGCCCGAGGAGCGGCGTGCGGATCTTCAGATCACGTTCACCGCGATGGGGTGTCCGGCGATGGATTTCATCCAGGACGACATCCGGGACGCGCTGCTGGCCGATCCGGATGTTGATTCGGTCGATATCGAGATCGTCTGGGATCCGGTGTGGACCAAGGCCCGGCTCCGGGACGATGCGCGCTCGAAGATGCGTTCGTTGGGGATCGCGGTGTGAGCCGTTCCGGCGAGACGGTCTGGGAGGTCTTTGCCCGCAAGGAGTATTCCGAGCCGCTGCATCACGTCGGGACGGTGACCGAGGAGGACGAGGACCTGGCGGTGGTCGCGGCTCGGGCGATCTACGACGAGCAGCCCTGGATCCACATGATCCTGGTGCCGCGGGAATCGATCCGGGAGGCGATCAAGGCATGAGCGCCACGATGATCTCGCTCGTCGGTTCTCTCGCCGACAACAAGAGCGCGCTCGGGCGGCGCTACGGCGAGTGGGCGGTGAGCGCGCCGACGATCGAGTCCGCGGTGGCGGCCGCGGCCATGGCGCAGGACGAGCTCGGCCACGCGCGGTCGACGTACCCGGTCCTGGCCAAGCTCGGCGTCGAGCGGTCCGATGAGGGCCTTGACGCGGGCCATCCCCTCGAGGTGATCGCTTCTGAACTCCCGGACTGGGCGTCGTTCATCGCGGCCAATCTGGTCGTGGACGGCGTGTTGACGACGTTTGTGGCGTCCACCCGGGACAGCTCTGTGGAGCCGCTCGCCCAGCGGGCGCGGAAGATCCTTCAGGAGGAGGGCGCGCACAAGGTCCACGCCGAGGCCTGGGCCCGGCGGATCGGGCGCGTTGGCGGAGACGATTTGCGGCTCCTGGTGCAACGGATCGACGAGATGTGGGCCTCGGCCGCGCGGTGGCCGGGCCCCGACGATCATCCGGGCTACCGCGAGGCGATGGAGGCGGGGATGGTTGCCTCGAGTCCGGCCGAGATCCGGGCGCAGGTGCGGGATTGGCTGAGGCCGCTCGTTTCCGGTGTCTCCCTCGACGAGCCGGCGGACTGGTCGGATTGGGACGAGCAGCTGCGCCGATGACTTGTCCTTTTTGTGAGTCCGAGGACGTCGAGGTCGTCTCTCCGTGGGCGGGTCAGATCATCACCTGCCAGATGCGCTGCCGGACGTGCAACACGTACTTCGAAGCGATCCGCGAGGCGTTCGATCGGGAGGCGAGCGGTTCATGGACGACCAGCTCCGCAGACGATCGGTAGGCGCGCCGGCCGCCCGGTCCCTGCTGCTGACGATCCTCGGCGAGTACGTCCTGCCGCGGGGCGAGGCGGTGTGGCAGGAGACTCTGGTCGGGGCACTTGTCTCGGTCGGTCACACCGAACAGGCCGCGCGCCAGGCGCTCGCCCGGAGCGTCCGCGGCGGGTGGCTCGAGACCTCGCGCCACGGGCGGCGGGCTCGGGTGTCGCTGAGCGAGCGCGCAGCCGAGCTGCTGGCCACGGGTGCCGGGCGGATCTACTCGTTCGGCTCGCCCTGGAGCTGGGATGGGCGCTGGCTGGTGCTGATCCTCCGGGTCCCAGAGGAGCGTCGCGAGGTTCGCCACCAGCTCCGGACCCGGCTGGCCTGGGCCGGGCTCGGGTCGATGGGCGGTGGGGTGTGGCTGACCCCGCACGTGGAGCGCGAGGCGGAGCTTCAGGCCGCGATCCGTTCGGCGCCGGCCGCTGAGGCCACATCCTTCGTTGCCTCGCTCGGGATGCTCGGGCAGGGTTCTGACGTGGCCGCGGCGGCATGGAACCTCGACGAGGTCCGCTCGCAGTATCAGGCGTTCATCGAGGACTTCGCGGCGATCCGGCCCTCGTCGGGCGAGGCGGTCTTCCGGATGCAGACCCTCCTCGTCCACGCCTGGCGGAAGTTCCCCTTCCTCGATCCGGATCTTCCGGCGGAGTTACTGCCCGACGCGTGGCCGCGCCGGCGCGCGTTTGAGCTGTTCACCGGCCGGCACTCGCGTTGGGAGGGAGCGGCGCGGTCGTACTTCGAGGAGCTCGAAGCGGGCCGCCCGGGGCGCGCCGCTCAAGCCGCCTGAGCTCGCGTTTGGGAGATAACCGGTGCTATGCGACGGTTATCTCCCAAGTGCTTGTGAACATCTGGGGATGCGCTAGAGAAAGTCGTTTTCGCTCACGCGCGCGTGGGAACCCAAAGGATTGCCTGTCCAAACATAAGAACCGACGCGACGAGTTCAGCAGGTCACTCTGACGCGACGGAGGATGCGCAGCGCCGGCGAAATGCGCCGGCACCGTCGGCAAATACACAACGTGGGTTCAAGCCCCGTGCCCAAGTCCAGGAGGCGGACGTATGAGCAAGCGTCAGCGTCGTCGCGTGGCCACGCGCCGGAACATGCACGTCGAGCATGTGAAGCGCCGTAGCGTCTTGGATCCCAGGTTGCCCATCGCCCTCGCCGTCGTGGCCGCGCCGGCGGTGGCGGCGCCGGCGGCACAGGCCGCCCCCGCCACTCACCATCTGGACGCCGCGGCGTTTGGCGCGCTGGCGCACCACTCCGCGCGAGCCGAGATTGGAGCTGTGCACGAGCCGAGCGCGCTCGGGACACGCCCCGCGCGGCGGACCATGTCGGGCTCGTTCGCGGGATTGACGAGGAGCGGCGCCGTCGAGACGGCATCGGCCGACACGCCGCCGGCGATCACGGCGCCCGCGCCGGCGCAGGCCACACCGGCCCCGGCCCAGGCCGCACCGGCACGGCTCCCGCGCCCAGCCCCGGCCCAGCGCACGGCCGCTGCGCCGCGCCGCCTCGGCGCAGACTCCGCCGGCCGCCACTCCGGCTCCCGCCGCGCCCACGACCGCCCCTGCGGCGGCCTCGCCGGCGGACGCCGGCGCGACGCTCGCGCCGGCCGCACCCGCCACGGCAGCCACGCCAGCGCCCGCGGCCACACCGGCACCTGCGCCCACGCCGGCCGACGCCGGCGCCACGCTGGCACCCGCCCCGGCACCCACACCCACGCCAGCGCCTGCCCCCACTCCCACACCGGCCGACGCCGGCGCCACGCTCGCGCCGGTGGCACCCGCCGCACCGACCCCCGCCACTCCCGATGCCCCAGCCCCTGCCGATTCGGGCGGTGCGCTGATCGCACCGGCGCCCTCGGCTCCGCTTGCTCCGATCGCGCCTTCCTCAGGGGTCGTTCCGAGCGGCGTGCCGTCGTCCGGCACGCTCGCCGGTCCGCAGGATCTGCTCGCGCCACCGGCGGCACCGGCCAGCAATCCCGACGCCCCTCCGATGATCCCCAACCCGACGCCGGCGGCGCCCGGGAACTTCGGGATATCAGCGGGCGCCAGCGGCTGCCTGGTGGTGTGCGGCGGTGCGACGTTCATCGCCACCCCGCAGGGCAACTACCTCGTCCCCGAGGTCGGATTTGGGGTCGGCGGGTCTGTGGGCGTTGATGCGGGCCCAAAGGTGACCGCCCCCGAAGGCCCGGAGTTGCAGGGCTCGGCCGCCTACAAGTTTGGGCTCGGGCCGGCCGACATCGGCGGCTCGGGCAAAGTGACCGTGCCGTTGGAGAACCCTTCCCCGGGCAACATCTCCGTCGAGGGGAGCGTCGGCGTAGCCAACGCGCCAGGTCCACTGAAGGATCTCAGCCTCGGGGGCAGCTACAGCTACGACAAGGGACCCGCGGGCGGCGTGGGCTACGACGCCGGCCCCCTGTTCGGGCTCTCGGAGCAAACCAAAGGCGTCGTCACGTACCCGATCCACCTACCTGACGTCTCGCAGACGCTGCCGGCGGATGCCAACGGCGTCTCGGACGTGATCACCCAGACCGGCGCCGAAGGCCCGCCGGCGATGTCCGCCACCCGGACCCTGCCGTCCGGCTACCCGGACGGGAAGGGCGACACCGTCACCCTTAACCCCGACGGGTCGTTCACCGTCCACACCTCCACGGCCGACGTCACCACGTTCGGACCCAATTTCCTGAGCCAGCAGGGAGCCGACTCGAGCCAGGGCGGCACGCTCACCCATCAGCTGATCGACACCCTCGGCCAGCGCACGGATCAGTTCACCTGGCAGGGCACGGACGGCAGCCAGATCACTCAGACGCCGTCCGGAACGCTGACGCAGAAGAACACGGACGGGAGCACGATCCAGCAGTCGGCCTCCGGCGTGGTCACCCAGACCAACCCGGATGGCAGCACGGTGAGCTACGACCCGAACAGCGGGACGATCACCACCAGCGACGGTCATTGGTTCGGCACCACGACGACGTTCAATCAGGACGGCTCGGTGACCCAGTCGAGCCCGGGCATGACGACCATGTGGGACTCGTCTGGCCAGGGGCAGACGATGAGCACCATGGGCGACGGGTTTGCCTTCCCGATGTCGACGTCCGAGCCGGCACCGACCGCCCCGTCGGCCCCGGCCTCGATCTCGCTGCCGCACAACCCGAATGCGCCGGCGCCCGCGCCGACCGACCAGCAGAACAACCCGGCGCCGACCGACACAACCCCGGCTCCGGCACCGACGGATACGACGCCCGCGCCGGCACCCACCGACACGGCCCCGGCTCCGGCACCGACCGACACGGCACCCGCGCCCACGGACACGGCCCCCGCGCCGACCGACACCACCCCGGCGCCCATCGACACGACGCCCGCGCCCATCGACACCACCCCGGCGCCCATCGACACCACCCCGGCGCCCATCGACACGACGCCCGCGCCCATCGACACCACCCCGGCGCCCATCGACACCACCCCAGCACCCATCGACACCACCCCGGCACCCATCGACACCACCCCGGCGCCCATCGACACCACCCCAGCGCCGATCGACACCACCCCGGCGCCCGATCGACATAACCCCGGCGCCCATCGACATTGCGCCACCCATCGACACCACCCCAGCGCCGATCGACACACCGGCGCCCATCGACACCACTCCCGCCCCGGTCGACATCGCGCCGGTCGACCCGGGCCCGTCGCTGGACTCCGGATCGCTCGACTCCGGATCGCTCGACTCCGGATCGCTGGACTCGGGCGGCAGCTTTGACAGCGGTGGCGACGCGGGCGGCGGCGACGACGGCGGCGGCGGCGACTGAGATCACCGGCGCTAACCTGCGCCGGCTACGACCACCGAAGCGACACCGACGACCCTCCCCCTCGGGGGGAAGAAGCTCGAGTTGCTCGACATCCCGGGCGACCGAAACGCGACCCCGCTGGTGCTCCTGCATGAGGGGCTTGGGTCCGTTGGCCTTTGGCGGGGATTCCCGGAGCGCCTCGCACAAGCCACGGGCCGGCGGACGATCGCGTTCTCACGCTACGGACACGGCCAGTCCGATCCGCCGGCCAAGCCGCGCACGCCGGCGTTCATGCACGAGGAGGCGCTCGAGGTCCTGCCCGCGCTGCTCGCCGCTCTCGACATACGACAACCCATCCTCGTAGGCCACAGCGACGGCGCCTCGATCGCGCTCATCCACGCCGCCGATCACCCCGTCGAGGCGGTGGTGGCGATCGCCCCCCACGTGTTCGTCGAGGACATCTGCATACGCGAGATCGAGCGGGCGAAGACCGCCTACATAGAGACCGACCTACGGGACAGGCTGGCCCGCCACCACCGCGACCCCGACGCCGCGTTCTTCGGCTGGAACGACGTGTGGCTCGACCCGGCCTTCCCTGAGTGGAACATCACCGCTGAGGTCGACAAGATCACCTGCCCCGTGCTCCTGATCCAGGGCGAGCGCGACCAGTACGGCACGTTGGCCCAGCTGGACGCGATCGAGCAGCGCGCCAAGGGGCCCGTGACGCGGCTGCACCTCGACTGCCAGCACTCCCCC
This sequence comes from uncultured Solirubrobacterales bacterium, assembly GCA_963832315.1. Classification (GTDB taxonomy): domain Bacteria; phylum Actinomycetota; class Thermoleophilia; order Solirubrobacterales; family Solirubrobacteraceae; genus Palsa-465. The sequence continues at coordinate 488,303 of CAWHTT010000001.1, forward strand.
CCGACCGAGATGCCGGCCGAAACCGCCGCAGCGATCGCAAAGTTCGTGAAACAGCTCGAGATCCAGGTGCGCGAGGAGCGCTTCGACACCCCGGTCTCAACCGCCCTCGTGGCCGACTACGTCGCCGAGATCAGATCGATGTACCCGGAGTGGAGCCCGAACGTCCCGCCGCGCATGACCGGACAGGACGTCGAGCCGCCAACCGGCCGCTGGCTCCTCGCCTACCGCCACGGCCGCGCCGTCGGTTGCGCGGGACTGAAGCGCATCGACGAGCAAACAGCCGAGATCAAACGAATCTACGTCGTCCCGGGCGCTCGCGGCACCGGGGTGTCGCGGGCGCTCCTCGAGCACCTGGAGCGGGCCGCACGAGACGCCGGCTACCAGGCGGTCCGCCTCGACACCGGCGCCAAGCAGCCCGCCTCGGTCGCGTTGTTCAGCTCGAGCGGCTACCAGCCGATCGCCGATTACAACGGCAACCCGGTGGCGGCTTACTGGTTCGAGAAGCGCCTGACTTGACCCCGGCCACATTCTCTGACTAGAGTCAGAGAATGTCCGTGGTCTCCCGGCCTCAGCTCGATCAGGTACGCAGCTTCAACCGGGTGGTGACGAAGCGGATCGGCGTCCTCGACGATCACTACCTCGGACGCAACCGACCGGTCGGCCAGGACCGGATGCTGTGGGAGATCGGCGCCGAGGGGTGTGAAGTGCGGGCGCTGCGGGCGCGTCTCGGCCTTGACGCCGGCCACACCAGCCGGCTGCTCCGCGCGCTCGAGGCCTCCCGCCTGATCGAGGTCAAGCCCAGCGACAGCGATCGCCGGGTGCGGATCGCCAACCTCACCGAGGCCGGACAAACCGAGCGTGCCCTCCTGGTCGAGCGCAGCGACGAACTGGCGGCCTCGATCCTCGCCCCGCTCGAAGACCCCCAGCGCGAGGAGCTCATCGACGCGATGCGGACGGTCAGACGCCTCCTGACCCGCGCCGAGATCGAGATACGACGCGTCGATGCAGCGTCCCCCGACGCCCGGCGCTGCATCAACGCCTACGTCGCCGAGCTCAACCGGCGCTCGAACGTCCCCTACGACCCGGCCAAGGGCGTGTCGGCCGAGCCCCACGAGCTCAACCCGCCCGCCGGCCTGTTCCTGGTCGCCTACCGGCACGGCGAGGCGATCGCGTGCGGCGGCGTCAAACACCGGCCCGGCCGGCCGTCGGAGATAAAGCGAATGTGGGTCGCCCAGCCCGCGCGGGGCCTCGGCATCGCGCGCCGCCTCCTGACCGAACTGGAAGCCGACGCCGTCAAGAGCGGCGCAGAGACCGCACGCCTCGAGACGAACGAGACGCTGACCGAGGCGATCGCCATGTACCGATCGGCCGGCTACGTGGAGGTCGCGCCGTTCAACGACGAGCCGTTCGCCCACCACTGGTTCGCGAAACAACTGTGAGCGCGCGCCTCACGTTCGTCGGATCGGGCGACGCGTTCGCCGGCGGCGGCCGCTTCCAGACGTGCCTGCACCTGGAAGGCGACGACGAGGGGCCGCTGCTCATCGACTGCGGCGCGAGCTCACTGATCGCACTGAAGCGCGCGAGCATCGACCCGTCGTCGATCGGACACGTCGCCCTCACCCACCTCCACGGCGACCACTTCGGCGGGCTGCCGTGGCTGGTCCTCGACGGTCAGTTCGCCAAGCGCACCAGACCGCTGGAAATCCTCGGGCCAACCAGCACGAAAGAGCGCTTCGAAACCGCCTTCGAAGCGCTGTACCCGGGTGCACTGGACGCCGAGCGTCCGTTCGAGACACGGATCGACGAATACACAGACCGCACCGCCCAAGACTTCGGGCCGGCCCGAATCACGGCGTACCCCGTAAAGCACACACCCGCCACCATGCCCCACGGCCTCCGGATCGAGTATGCCGGCAAGGTCATCGCGTATTCGGGCGACACCGAGTGGACCGAGACGCTCCCCGAGCTTGCCGACGAGGCCGACCTGTTCATCTGCGAGTGCAACTTCTTCGAGACAAAGGCGCCCGGCCACCTCGACTATCAGACGCTCACAGAGCACCGCGCGGACCTCACCGCACGGCGCCTCGTGATCACTCACATGAGCGACGAGATGCTCGCCCACGCGGCCGAAGTCGAGTTGGAGGCGGCCAGCGACGGCGCGGTGATCGACATATGATGGGCGCCTCGTGAGTGAGGTGGAGGTCTCCCCCAAGACGGGGCCCAACGGACAGCCACGCGCGGCGACCGCGCCACCAACCGTCGCCGACGTGGTCGGCCAGACGATCGCGAACCAGGGCGTCAGAGACGCCTTTGGCGTGCTGGGGTCGGGCAACCTGGTCGTCACAAACGCGCTGTGCCGCCACGGTGCGCAGTTCCACCAGGCCCGGCACGAGATGAGCGCGACGTGCATGGCCGACGGATACGCGCGCGTCACCGGCCGGGTCGGCGTGGTCAGCGTGCACCAGGGCCCGGGGCTGACCAACACGATGACCGGCCTGGCCGAGGCGGCCAAGAGCCGGACGCCGGTCCTGATCCTGGCCGGCGAGACCCCGGCGGCCGCGCTCACCTCGAACTTCCGGATCGACCAGCACGACCTGGTCGAGTCGGTCGGGGCGATCGCCGACCGCGTCCACAGCGCCAAGACCGCCGCCGACGATGCGGCGCGCGCCTATCAACGGGCCGTCACGGAGCGCCGGCCGGTCGTGCTGATGCTGCCGATCGACATCCAGCCCCAGCCTGCCGTTCAGACCGAGCCCTCGAAACCGCCCCCGCCCCCAATCCCACCGCCGGCACCATCGGCCGAGGCCATAACCGCCGCGGCCCAGCTACTGAAGACCGCGAAACGCCCAGCGATCATCGCCGGCCGGGGCGCTGTCCTCGCCGACGCCGGCCCAAGCCTGGAACAACTCGGCCAGACCACCGGGGCGATCCTCGCCACCTCGGCGCCGGCTAACGGCTTGTTCGCCGGCCTCCCCTACGCCATCGGCATCTCCGGCGGATTCGCCAGCCCGTTCGCGGCCACGTTGCTGCCAGAGGCCGACGTCGTGCTCGTCGTCGGCGCGTCGGTCAACCACTGGACGACCAAGCACGGCGCCCTGATCGACAGCAAAGCCAAGGTGATCCAGGTCGACGTGGAGCCGAACGCGATCGCTCGCAACCGCCCCGCCGACCTGGCGATCCTCGCCGACGCCAACGCGACCGCGACCGCGCTGCAGCAGGCGCTGGCGAGCCAACACCACGCCAACGAAGGCTTCCGCACCCCCGAGATAGCCGCCCAGATCGCCGCCGGCGCCTGGCGCCACGACCCCTACGAGGATGCCGCCACCGAAGAGTGGATCGATCCCCGCACGGTCAGCATCGCGCTCAACGACCTCCTCCCCAAGGACCGCGCGGTCGCCGTCGACTCCGGCCACTTCCTCGGCTACCCGTCGATGTACCTCGAGGTGCCCGACGCGCGCGCGTGGGTGTTCCCCAACGGGTTCCAGGCGGTCGGGCTCGGCCTCGGCAACGCGATCGGGGCGGCGATCGGCCAGCCGGACCGGCCCACGGTCGCGGCGATCGGCGACGGCGGCGCGTTCATGGCGCTGGCCGAACTCGAGACCGCGGCCCGGCTCAAGCTCACGCTCCTGGTCGTGATCTACGACGACGCCGCCTACGGCGCCGAGGTCCATCACTTCGCGCCGATGGGACACGACGTGTCGCTCGTGCGCTTCCCCGACGCCGACCTGGCCGCGATCGCCCGCGCCGCGGGCGCCAAGGCCGCCACCGTCCGGCGCACGGAGGACCTGGCCGTGGTGGAGGAGTGGCTCCTCAACCCGCACGGCCCGCTCGTCCTCGACGTGAAGGTGAACCCGACGATCTGCGCGGAGTGGCTCGAGGAAGCCTTCCGCGCGGGCTGACCCCAAGGAGCGAAACCAAGCATGTCCAGCACGCAGACCAGCCAGATTGCCGCCCTGCTCGAGGCCATGTCGGGTGGCGGCGTCGAGATCGTCGACCTCACGCAGCCGCTCAGCGAGTCCACGCCGGTGATCAAGCTCCCGCCCCCGTTCGCCAACACCCCGGGGCTCTCGCGTGAGGAAATCAGCCGCTACGACGACCGCGGCCCGGCGTGGGCCTGGTACACGCTGACGATCGGCGAGCACGTCGGCACGCATCTCGACGCGCCGATCCACTGGGTCACGGGCAAGGACGGCAACGACGTCGGGTCGGTCCCGCCCAGCAGCCTGATCGGCCCGGCCTGCGTGATCGACAAGACCGCGGAGACCGAGGCCAACCCGGGCTATTTGCTCACCGTGGACGACCTGAACCAATGGGAGGCCGACAACGGCCGCGTCCCCGACGGCGCCTGGGTACTCCTGCGCACTGGCTGGGGATCGCGGGCCCAGGACGAGACGGCGTTCCTGAATGTGGGCGAGAACGGCCCCGAGACGCCGGGTCCCGACGTCGACGCCTCGCGGTGGCTGGCCAACGAACGCAACATCTCCGGCTTCGGGGTCGAGACGGTCGGGATCGACGCCGGCGCCGCCGGTGGGTTCGATCCACCCTTCCCGCTGCACAACTTCCTGCTCGGCGCGGGCCGGCTCGGCCTCACCCAACTGGCCAACCTGGAACGGCTCCCGATCACCGGCGCGCTGATCGTGGTCGCCCCGCTGAAGCTCGTGGGCGGCACGGGCAGCCCCAGCCGGGTGCTCGCCCTCGCCCCGAGGGGTTAGCGTCCACCGCCGGCCCGGACGCCGGCCGCCCACCGCCGGCCACCCGGACGCGGGCCGGATTTACGTCCTCCGGGGGGCCTGACCGCTCAATTTCCGCTGCCAAAACGCCGATTCCCGGGTCATGACTGCGTTGGCGAAAGCTGCGCGGCGCTTGATCGCGGGCGTCGCCTGGCGGCAATGGCTCACGGTGCTGATCGGCGCCGCTGTGGTGGCCGCGATGGTGCTCGTCGCCGAATCGGCGCGTCGAGAATCCGAGCGGCACCTGCGAGCGCAGGTGCTGATGGAGCGCGTCCGCGCCGAGGGCCAGGCCGTGGGTTCACTGGACTGGCAGGCGATCGCGCTCGTGGCGGGCGGCGGTACACCCAGGACGGTCGCCGTCGGCGGGCTCGTGCGCCAGGGCCTGACAACGTGGACGTCGCTGAGCGGGACGCTACAGGCTCTACGGACCCTGGAGCCCAGCGCCACCGCGACGCGGCTCCAGCAAGACGCGCTCGGGCTGTACACGGTCGGCCACACCGCCCTTGGCGTCTTCTTGAGCGGCGATCTGAAGGACGCGGTCGCGTTGAACGAGAGGACGATCCAGCCTCAGCTGACCCGGCTCGACACCGACGCCGAGCGGGCCGCCGCCCGCCAGCGGACCGTCGCCAACGGTGCATCGCGGCGAGCGGCGAAGCTGTATGTCGGCTCGCTCATCGTCGGGCTGTTCCTGCTCTTCCTGGTCGGCTGGCGGCTTCACCGGCTGCGCCGCTGCGCCCTGCTCGCCGACGCCGAACGGGCGGTGGAGCGGCGCAGCGAGCAGCGCGTCCGCGCGCTGGTCGAGCACTCGACCGACGTCATCACGGTCATCGCGCCGGATCTCACGGTCCGCTGGCAGTCCCCGTCGGTGGCGCAGCAGCTGGGCCACGACCCGGACCGCTGGCGGGGGCGGCGCCTGATCGACCTCGTGCACCCCGAGGACCAGCCCGAGGTCGAGCGGCTGCTGAGGGCGAGCAGGAACCGGTCCGGCCCGGTGACGCTGAGCGCCCGGTTCCAGCACGCCCAGGGCGATTGGCGTCACCTCGAGGCGATCGCGGACAACCGGCGCGCCGATCCGGACGTGCAGGGCATCGTGCTCAGCATGCGCGACGTCACGGCTCGCAAGGCGCTCGAGAACGAGCTTCGCCACCAGGCCTTCCACGACGGGCTGACCGGGCTGGCCAATCGCGCACTGTTCGAGGAGCACCTGGTGCAGGCGCTGGCGCGCGCCCGCCGGCATCAGCAGCCGGTCGCGGTCCTGTTCCTCGACCTCGACGACTTCAAGACGATCAACGACAGCCTCGGCCACGAGGCCGGCGACGAGCTGCTGCGAGCGGTGGCGATCCGCATCGCGAGCGTCGTGCGTGCCGAGGACACCGCAGCCCGCCTGGGTGGCGACGAGTTCGCGGTGCTCGCCGAGACCTCCGATCACGAGGACGAGGCCCGGACGATCGCGGCCCGCCTGCTGGCCGCGCTCGCCGAGCCGTTCGACGTCGCCGGGCGCGAGCTGCGCGTGACCGCCTCGGTCGGCCTGGCCTGGAGCGACGGCTCGATCGGCGTCCGGGAGCTGATGCGCGACGCCGACACCGCGATGTACGCGGCCAAGGACGGCGGCAAGAACACCGTCCGCACATTCGAGACCGGCATGCATCGGCGGGTCCTGGATCGGCTCGAGCTCACCGGGGAGCTCCAGCACGCGCTCGAGCAGGAGCAGTTCGAGCTCGAGTACCAGCCGGTCGTCAACCTCGAGACCGGCAGCGTCTACGGCGCCGAGGCGCTCGTCCGGTGGGTGCATCCCGAGCGCGGGCGGGTGGCCCCGAACGACTTCATACCGCTGGCCGAGGAAACCGGCTTGATCGTGCCGCTCGGGGCGTGGATCCTGCGCACCGCCTGCGAGCAGGCCGGGCGGTGGAACCGCGATCTAGGCGACCGACCCCCGGTCACGATCGGGGTCAACGTCTCGACCCGCCAGCTTCACGATCCGGCGTTCCCCGAGCTTGTCCGCGACGTCCTGGCCAGCACCGGCGTGCCGCCGAGCTCGCTCGCGCTCGAGATCACCGAGAGCCTGCTGCCCGAGGACGGCGCCGCGGTGATCGAACAGCTGGCGGAGCTCGCGGCGCTCGGCGTGCACATCGCGGTCGACGACTTCGGCACCGGATACTCCGCGCTCTCGCGCCTGCACCACTTCCCGATCGACACGGTGAAGATCGATCGCTCGTTCATCACCGGCATCGAGCGCGATGCCAACAAGGCGCAGCTCGTGCAGGGCATCGTGAGCCTCGCCGAGAGCCTCAACCTGGTGGTCGTCGCGGAGGGGATCGAGCATCCCGCCCAGGCCGAAGCGCTCCGCGCGATGCGCGCGCACTACGGCCAGGGCTACCTGTTCTCGCGGCCGGTCGCTCCGGAGCGCATCTGGGCCCTGCTCCAGGACCCAGACGGGCTCGCGGTCGCGGCCTAACCGTCTCCCAGGTACGCCGCCGGCAGGTTCCGGCCGGGCACCTGGTCCGGCCTGTAGATCTTCGGATCGCCCGGGTACGCGACGCGCCAGTCGTGTGCCGAGTACCAGTCGAACCGGTTCAGCTGTTGCGGGTTCACGCGGTCGGGGCCGTCGAAGTGGTGCTCGGCTGCCTGCTGCCGGCTCCATGCCAGCCAGGCCTGGTAGACCGACCGCATATTGGCCGGCACCACACCCTCCTGGCGGACTGCTGGAGTGGCCGATCCCGAGCCGACCGACGTCGGACCCCCGGGAGCGCCCAGGTTGAGCGGGATCTGATTCTTGACCGCGCTGTACGGCGCGAAGTTCCAGTCGCGCGACTTGTTCGTGAACGCGCCATACATCGGCTCGGCCGCCTCGTCCTCCTGATTCATCGGGCGGATGCCGAGAATCTGCTCGATCGTTCTGACCATGTTGAGCTGCGTGTAGTACTTGTCGTCCACTCCGGACGCCGAGTACGGACTGACCACGAACGCCGGTCCGCGGTGACCATCGACGTGGTCGACGCCGTTCTGGGTGTCGTCCTCCACGATGAAGACCGCGGTGCTCTTCCAGAACCGGCTGTGGGAGATCGTGTCGATCACCCGTCCGACGGCGAGGTCGTTGTCGGCGACCTGGGCGACCGGGTACGGGACCGTCGAGTGGTCGTTGACACCGGTGGTTCCGGTGTGGTCGGTCATCAGCCACATGAACGTCAGGTTGGGCATCCGACCGCGCTGCTCCTGTCGCTTGAACGTCGGCAGCCACTCATCGACCCGATACTGATCCGGGATAGAGAGTTGGAAGTTCGGGAAGCACGGCTCGGTGATCTGCTGGAGCGACGGTATGTCCGCCTTCGCCCGCACCCACTGACATGGGTTGCTGATCGGCTCGGGGCCCTGTTGCCCGTTCTCCAGCCACTGCGACTCGGCGTACCACTGATTCCACACGGGCGCATTCGCCGCCAGGTCGAACGGGTCGTGGATGTACTCGCCGAAGTTCTGGACGCCGAGGCCGGACTTCTCGGCCGCGTTCCAGAGGAACCCGTCGCGCTGGTAGGCGAGCGAGTCACCGCCCTGCGACGGATAGGACCGGTAGAACGCCCCGAACTCCTTCTCGACGTAGTCGTTGGCCTCGGCCTGGACGAGCCAGTTGTGACCGTCGGCTGAAAGCGTACCCTCGTCGTAGAAGTTGTCTAGGTCGCCGTATCGCTTGGCCAGCGCGTGGAGGTTCGGGGTGGCCTGGCCACCGAACTGCGCCAGCGTCGGGTCACCGTTACCTTCGCCCAGGTCACCCAGGATCTGGTCGTAGGTGCGGTTCTCCTTGACGATCACGACTACGTGCTCGATCGGCGAACTGCCGCCGAGGCGGGCCGGGATGACCTTCGGCACGGTGTCGTAGTCGCCCTGGTTGATCGGCCGGATCTGATTCCAATCGTCGTTGGTGAAGACGCTCCGGGTGTCGCGCGGGATCTGATCGTCCCTCGGCATCGTGAACGTGGTCACACTGCCTGTGTCGTCGTAGGTGTTGTGCCCGGTGGCGGGTGGTGTCGGACCCTTGTACGTGATCGTCGACACGGGACCCCGGGCGCCGATCCCCTTGTCATTCGTGACCACGATCGCGCCCGCGCCGATCGCCGGGTCGGGTTGCACCTGCACGGGGTACCAGTCGGTGGGGAGCAGGCCCACGAACTTCATCCGCGAATACAGGCCGCGGTACCGGTAGACAGCGATCGCGTTGTCGCGCCCGATGCTCACCAGCACGTGATTCGGATCCGACATGTTGATCGCGTTGGCGTAGCTGCCGACCTGGGCTCCGGGCACCGGATTGGTCCGCACGGTCTGTGCGACCCTGTTGCTGTTCTCGTTGATCACCGACATGCTGTCGTCGTTCGAGTTCGCGACGAACAGCGCATCGCCGTTCTGGAACAGCGCCGTCGGCTGGAGGCCGACCGGGATCTCCCGCGTCTCCTTGCCGGTGCTCAGGTTGACGACCGAGACGGTGCCGGTGATCGCCCCACCCGTCGATCGGTTAGAGACAATGGGGGTGCCGTCGGACAGGTTGGTGAAGTCACCGCTATTCGCGGGGCGCCCGCCCTCGTTGGACACGTAGGCGACCATGCCGTTGTCGGCGAGCACGACCTGGCGCGGCGCGTTTCCGACCGGGATCCGACTGGTCAACGTATCGGTCTGCGTGTTGATCACGCCGAGCGTGTTGTTGCCGTTGAGCGTGACGTAGAGCGTGTTGCCGTTCGGAGACAGCGCCATGCCCGAGGGCAGCCAAGCCCCGTTCGGGTCGCTCGGGCCGATGTTCGGATTACACGCCGAGGAGGTGAGCGGGGAACCGCAAAGCGCGATCTGGTCCTCCTGGGCCGCCGCGCCGGTGGCCTGGTTGAAGCTGAACTTGTCGAGCCAGGTCGACTGAGGAACCCACAGGGTGCCGCCATCCGAAGAGAACAGCGGGCCATCGGCGCCCACATTGAAGTCCTCGGCGGCGCCGGACCCGGTATCGAGGCCGGTCTGGGAGACGATCGCGTCGGTGCGCAGGTTGACGATCGTCAAAAAGCCGGAGAAGTCGTTCCAGCCCAGGGCGGCCAGGTACTGGCCATTCGGGCTGATCGTGCTCGACACCAAGCGCGCGTCGTTGTCGAGGATGCGAGTGCCGAGCGGCGAGACCCACTGGTTGGTCGGGAGCAGGACGCCATTGGCATACGTCTGTCCGACCTGCTGACTGTCGAACGGGTTGAACCCGCCGATCGCGGCGGAGGCGACACCGACGACCGCTACGCATGATGCAAGGGCCAGGGCGATCGTGACACGACCGCGTCGACGCCTGCGCGTCGGCAACGACACGAGACTACTCACGGCGTATTCCCTCCCCACGGACGGGTATGAGCTAGGCCGCCCTGATTCGAGCGGTGGCGCTGACCGGAGCGCCGGCCGCCACCCTATCACTCGACACCGGCTGTGAGGTGTTACTTACTGGTATCCGCGTGAGGCGGCGCAGCGCTCCCTGGTTATATTGCCGCCGTGCACGCCATCCGGGCGACAAACCTGGTCAAGGGCTTCGGCGAGACGACCGCGGTCGACGGGCTTGACATCACCATCGACCCCGGCGAGGTGCGTGGGCTGCTCGGCCCCAACGGCGCGGGCAAGACGACCCTGCTGCGGATGCTCTTCGGCCTGATCCGGCCCGACGGCGGCGACGTCGAGCTGCTGGGTCGCGCGCTCGATCATCTCGGCGGCGACGTGCTGGACGGGGTCGGCGGGTTCGTCGAGGACCCCAGCTTCTATCCGTATCTGTCCGGGCGCGCCAACCTGAGGCTGCTGGCCAAGCTCGACGGACGGCGCGCGGGCGCCGAGGAGATCGAGGCCGCGCTGGAGCGAGTCGCTCTCAGCGGTCGAGCCGGCGACCGGGTCAGCGGCTACTCGACCGGGATGCGTCAGCGACTCGGCCTGGCCGCGGCGCTGTTGCGCAGTCCGCGGCTGCTCCTGCTCGACGAACCGACCAGCGGTCTCGATCCGGCCGGGACCCGGGCCGTGGTCACGTTGGTTCGCGAGCTCGCCGCAGACGGAGTCGCGGTCCTGCTCTCGAGCCACCACATCGGAGAGCTCGAGAAACTGTGCGACTCCTACACGGTTCTCCGCGAGGGGCGGACCGTGTGGGAGGGCACCGCCGCCGAGCTCGATTCGCAGGCGCCCGGCTCGGCCTACGCGCTGTTCACGAGCGACGACGCGCATGCGCTCGCGCTGGCGGCTCGGGTTGCGGGGGTCCGGATCCAGCCGGCGGCGCGAGGCGGCCTGGCGGTGGCGGCGCGGCCAGACCGCATGGACGAGCTCGTGGGGACGCTCGGCGACGCCCGCGTGCTGATCCGCCGCCTCGAGCTGGTGGTCAGCCCGCTCGAGAGCATGTTCTTTGCGCTCACCACCGAACACGGCGCCGAGGGGCTCGATGCTCTCGAGCCCCAGCAGCTCACCGACACGATCCTCGCCGGCGCATGAGGACCGCATGACCACGGTCGCCCCCGCTGCCCCGGCCGCCCACTCGGAACCGCGGCTCGACCAGGGCGTTCGCCTCGCGTACGAGACCGAGCTGCACAAGCTGATGGCCCAGCTGACCACGCGCATCCTGATCCTCGTCTGCGCGATCGGCCCGCTCGCCTTCGCGGTGATCCTCAAGGTTCAGAGCGGGACGCCGTCCGATGCCCTGTTCGGGGTCTGGGTTCACTCCTCCGGGTTCGCCGTCTCGCTGGTGATCCTCGGGTTCGCGGGCTCCTGGGGTTTCCCGATCGTCGCCGGCGTGCTGGCCGGCGACCTCTTCTCCTCCGAGGATCGTCATGGAACGTGGAAGACGATCCTCACCCGCTCGTGCACGCGGGAGGATGTGTTCGCGGGCAAGCTGCTGGCCGCCGGCACGTTCGCGGTTGGACTCATGCTGGTCCTGGCCGCCATGAGCCTGATCGCCGGCGTCGTCCTGGTCGGTCCGCACGCACAGGTGAACCTGAGCGGAGTCCTCACCTCGCCGGGACGGATGCTCGCGCTGACCGTGGTCAGCTGGCTGGTCTGCCTCCTTCCCCTGCTCGCCTACACCAGCCTCGCGATCCTGTTCTCGGTCGCCACCCGCAACGGCATCCTCGGCGTGCTCGGGCCGTTGCTCGTCGCGCTCGTCACCCAGCTGCTCGACCTGATCGGCAAGGGCGTGATCGTCCACGAGCTCCTCATCGGCTCGGCCTTCGACGGGTGGCATGGCCTGTTCACGAGCCATCCCTTCTTCGGTCAGGTGCTCGTCGGAAGCCTCGTATCGGTGCTCTGGATCGTCGCGTGCCTGGCTGCCAGCTGGCGAATCATGCGCCGCCGGGACTTCCTCACCGGCGTCAGCGGCAGCGGCCCGAGCTGGACCGCCCCGGTCAAGGTCGTCGCGGTCAGTGCGGCCGTGATCGCGGCACTCGCGCTCGGCTGCAGTATCGGCCCGACCGGAGTGACCGCGTACCGCGTCGCCTACACCGTCGGCCGTGAATTCAACAACGTCACTCTCCTGCAGCAGCAGCTGATCGGGCGGCACGTGCCGGCGAACGCCCGGCTCTACGTCCAGCCGTCATGCAACCGGCGCGCGGCCAAGGCGATCGGCCCCGGAGATTGGAATTGCAACATCTACGTCTACCTTCCCCAGGCGAACTCGGTTCCCTACCAGCTGACCTCGGTCGAGTACGACGTGAGCGTTCAGTACAACGGCTGCTACAAGGCGCAGTCGCCACCGGCGTTCCTCGGCGGCGCGACGATGCGCGATGCCGCCGGGCACAGCGTCACGAACCCGCTGTTCATCGTCTACGGCTGCTTCAACGTCCTGTAGGGACGGCCGCCGGCGACGAGCTCTGCGTCACCGCGTCGAAGTGCCGCTGCGAGGCCGGCGCCAGCGCCGTGTATAGGGTCTCGAACACGTCGGCCGCCCGCCGGCGCGCATCCGACAGCGGCTCGAGCTCGTCTGGGAGCTCGGGGTCGAGCTGGGCGAAGGCGCGGAACACGTGCGTCATCCTCGTGCGCACCTGGAACGCCTCGCGGTCGCCCGGCGAGGCCTTGGGACCCATGTAACGCGAGAACTCCGAGTAGAACGCCTCGTAGCGCTCCTCCAAGTCGCTCAGGTCCCAGGCCCGGTCCACGAGCGCCGGCCAGCCCGGGCCCTCCCGCACGCTGGCCACGAACACGGCGGCGAACTCCGCCACCCGGAGGTCACCGAGCAGCTCGGCCACCTCCGCGGAGTGGTCATGCGGCGCGACCCACACGCTGTCCTGCGCCGAGCCGAAGCCGAGGAAGCGGAGCCGGCGCCCGAGGCGGGTGCGCTCCAGCCGGCGGTCCTCCGGGATCGCGTGCCACAGCACGGTCCACGGCCCCGCGCCGGCGGGCAGCCGCCCGAGGCTGAAGATGCGCCCATCGCCCTCGATCAGCAGCCGCTCGCAGCGCGGCGTGAGCCGGTAGTGCACCAACCGCCCGGCGCGCACTCGCGCGATCAGATCGCGGCGGACCAGGCGGGTCAACGCCGCGCGCGCCGCACCGTCGGAGAACCCGAACTCGGCCAGCAGCGTGACCAATCCCCCCGACCACACCTGCCGCGCGAACGGGCGCACATAGGTGCCGAGCAGCGTGATGACGAGATCCTGAGGCTGGAGCGGCTCGTCGGAGATCACGCGCCCGACTCGACCGAGGTGAGCGTGACCTCCTCGAACGTCCGCTCGAGCTCGGGACGCACCCGGTCGCGCCCGGCCGGCGGCTTGCGCGACCCGGCTCGGTACTGGGGCGCCCACTCGACCAGGTCGTAGTCCTGCTCGGCGGCGGCGTGGAGCGTCCAGTGCGGGTCGTACAGATGCGGGCGGGCGAGCGCGCACAGATCGGCCCGTCCGGCGCACACGATCGTGTTGACGTCGTCGTAGCTCGCGATCGCGCCGACCGCGATCACCGGCATCCCGACCTCGTGCCGGATCCGGTCGGCGAACGGCGTCTGGTAGCTGCGCCCGTACGCGGGCTTCTCGAGCGGCGAGACCTGACCGGATGACACGTCGACGATGTCGCATCCGTGTGCGGCGAGCATCCGCGCAAAGGCCACGGCCTGGTCGGCGTCGAACCCACCGGCCACCCAGTCGGTGGCCGAGATGCGCACGCTCACGGGCTTGTCCTCCGGCCACACCGCGCGGCAGGCGTCGAGCACCTCGAGTGGGAATCGCGCCCGACCGGTCAGATCCCCGCCGTATTCGTCGTCGCGCAGGTTCGACAAGGGCGACAGGAACGAAGACAGTAGGTAGCCGTGGGCCATGTGGATTTCGAGCAGATCGAAGCCCGCCTCCAACGCCCCACGACAGGCGGACACGAACTGGTCGCGGACCACGTCCATGTCGGCCCGCGTCATCTCGCGCGGGATCTGGTTCCGCGGCGCATAGGCGACCGCCGAAGGCGCGATCACCTCCCAGTTGCCGGTCGGCAGCGGCTCGTCGATCCCCTCCCACATGAGCTTCGTCGAGCCCTTGCGCCCCGAGTGGCCGATCTGGGCGCCGACCGCGCAGCCGCCGTGCTGATGGGCGAACGACACGATTCGCCGCCAGGCGGCGACGTGCTCGTCGCGATACATGCCGGCGCATCCAGGCGTGATCCGGCCGATGTCAGACACGCAGATCATCTCGGTCATGAGCAGACCGGCGCCGCCGAGCGCGCGGGCCCCTAGGTGTACGAGGTGGAAGTCCCCCGGGGTCCCGTCGACCGCCGCGTACATGTCCATCGGCGAAACCACGACCCGGTTGGCCAACTCCAGCGAACGCAGCCGCAAAGGCGTGAACATCGGCGGCCGCGGATCGGGGTGCACCGATTGCACGAACTCGGGGTCGCGCAGCCTGAGGTTGTCGTAGGTCACGCGCCGGCTGCGCGTGAGCAGGTTGAAGGCGAACTGGAGCCGCTCCTGTTCGACGTAGCGACCGATCCCCTCGAACCACTCGAGCGAGGCCTGTGCGGCGCGCTGGGTCGACTCGACGATCGGGCGGCGCTCTGACTCGTACGCGCTCGTGGCCGCGAGCACGTCGTCGCCAAACGAACGGAACGCCCAGGCCAGCGCCACCGCGTCCTCCATCGCGAGCTTCGTCCCCGACCCGATCGAGAAGTGCGCGGTATGCGCGGCATCCCCGAGCAGCGCGACGTTGTCCACACACCAGCGCCGGTTGCGCACGGTCACGAAGTTGATCCAGCGCGAGTTGTTGGAGTACAGGCGATGGCCGTCCAGCGCGTCGGCGAACAACTCCGAGCACCAGGCGACGGCGTCGTCGATAGAGCGCTCGCCCAGCCCGAGCCGCTTCCAGGTCCGCTCGTGCATCTCGACGATGAACGTGCTCATCCCCTCGTCGTACGGATACGCGTGCGCCTGGACCACCCCGTCACCCAACTCGGCAATGAAGAACTTGAACGCGTCGAACACGAGATCGGTGCCGAGCCAGATGTAGCGGCAGTGCCGGCGGTCAAGCGCGGGGACGAACTCGCGGGCCATCGCGGTGCGCACCGCGCTCGAGGCGCCGTCGGCCCCGACGATCAGGTCGGCCCAGCCCAGCTCGGACACCGGCGGCGCCTCGGTCTCGAAGCGCAGGTCCGCGCCGAGCGACGCCGCTCGCTCCTGGAGGATGCGCAGCAGCTCACGCCGGCCGATGGCCGAGAAGCCGTGCCCGCCCGAGGTCGTCTTCGCGCCGCGGTGATGGATGTCGATGTCGCTCCAGCGGGTGAAGCGCTCGGCGATCTGCGAGTAGGTCTCGGGATCGGCATGCTCGAACACGGTCAGGGTCTCATCCGAGAACACCACGCCGAAGCCGAACACGTCGGTCGGCGCGCGCCGCTCGTACAGAGTGACCTCGCAGTCCGGCCGGATCTTGCGCATCAGGATCGAGAAGTAGAGCCCGGCCGGCCCGCCGCCGAGAACCGCTATGCGCATCAGCCGAGCCTCACGCCCCGAGATCGGTCAAGTGCTCGTACTCGAGCGCCAACCCCGTCACGACGTTGTGCATCAGGGCCAGCGATGCCCGCACGCCGGCGTTGGCATTGGGCGGCAGGTCCTCGTCGCAAAGCGCCTTGAGCTCCTCGTACACGGCCAGCAGGCGCTGCTCGGAGGGGCTGAGCTCGGATCCCAGGAGGTCGACCGTCACTTCACCACCGCCACCGGGCTCTCGCGCAGGTCGATCAGGCGCTTGGCCTTGAGCTCGAAGCGCGGCAGTTCGCCGCCCCCGGCGCGTTCGATCCGGAAGTTCAGCCCCTCGTGGGCGTGGCCCAGGCGGCGGTGCAGCGACTCGTGCAACTGCTCCCAGGACTCCGCCGGCCAGTCCGGCTTCATCTCGACCCGCAGCGTGATCTCGTCGCGGATTCCTTCGTGCGAGATCACCGTCTGGAACTCCTCCACCTCGGGGAACTCGCGCACGATCGCCTCGATCGCCCGCGGGTACACGTTGGTCCCGCGGATCAGCTTCATGTCGTCGACGCGGCCGAGGATGCCGCCCTCGTAGATGTCGAACCCCCGCCCGCAGGAGCACGTCGATGCGGGCACCCGGCAGACCAGGTCGCCAGTGCGGTAGCGAAGCAGCGGCGTCGACCCGCGCCCGAACGACGTGACAACGCGCTCCCCGCGCTCGCCATTAGCCACCGGCTCGAGCGTGTCCGGATCGAGCACCTCCTCGATCACGTGGTCCTCGATGATGTGGGTGCCGCCCGGCTGATGAGCGCACTCGAACACCATGATCGTGCCGATTTCGGTCATCCCGGCGGTGTCGAACGCCTTGGCGCCCCACAGCTCCTCGATCAGCGCCTTGGTCTGCGGAATCGAGCCGGCCGGCTCGCCGGACAGGATCAGCCGCTGCACGCTCGACGCGCGCAGATCGATGCCGAGCCGCTCGGCCTCCTGGGCCAGGCGGATCGCGTAAGTCGGGGTGGCCGCGAGCACGGTGGCGCCGAAGTCGGCGATCTGGAGGACGCGCGCCTCGGTCGACTGGGCGCCGCCGGGCACGTTCAGCACCCCGACCTTCTCCATCGCGTAGTGCAGGCCCCAGAAGCCGATGAACGAGCCGTAGCCAAACGCGATGTAGGCCGTATCGAGCGACCGGACCCCGCATCCCCAGATCCCGTAACACCACATCTCGGCGATCCAGGCCCAGTCCTTGCGCGAGTCGAGCGCCCGGAGCGGTCCGCGCCCGGTGGTGCCCGAGGTGGTGTGGATCCGGATCGCGCCCTCGCCGCCGATGACCGGGATCTCCCCGTACGGCGGCTTGGCCTCCTGCGAGGCCATCCAGTCGTCGCGGGTCAGCAGCGGGATGCGGCGGATGTCATTCAGTGAATTCAGCTGCTTCGGATCGAACCCTTCGGATACGAACCGCCGGCCATACCACGGGCTACGGGCCGCCGCCCATTCGCACTGCCGGCGGAGCTTGGCCAGCTGGAGCGCCTCGATCCGCTCCCGGTCGAGCGTCTCGGTCTTCGGGTTCCAGTACGGGCTGTCCGTCGCCACCGTGACTCCTCGGCGAGGATACCCGACATTGCTCCGGACTTCTATGTCGAGTATCGTCGGGAGCGCGGCGCGGCGGGGACCGGGTTTCGTCGCGTCGCAACGACATGAGCCGTCATCGGATCGTCAATGCCCCGGAGCTCGGACAACCGAGCGGCTTCTCCCACGCGATCGTGTGCCGACGGCCGGACGGTCCATCTGGCCGGCCAGATCGGCGCTGGGAGCCACGCTCGTCGAGCAGTTCGACGACGCCGCCCGGAGGCTGATCGTCGCGCTGCGGGCCGCCGGAGGCGAACCCGACGATCTCGTTTCCTTGCAGGTGTTCGTGACCGACGTGGGCGCGTACAAGGGCTCGCTGCCGGCGCTCGGAGCGGTGTGGCGAGAGCATTTCGGCCGCCACTACCCGGCGATGGGGCTGTTCGGGATCAGCGAGCTGTTCGAGCCCGAGGCGCAGATCGAGTTGATGGGGGTGGCGGTGCTGGCCGGGTGACGGCCCCGGCGAGGCTGTGTCTGTGACAGCGTGTGCGGGCGATGGGCAGCCGCGTCCGCTGGAATTCGGGGATCGTCGCGGTCGTCGCGGTCCTGGCGGGGGCGATCGGGCTCGGGCTGGGCGGCTCGCATCGGTCGAGCGCCCACGAGCGCCACGAGCGGCAGGCCACGATCCCCGGGGCGCTTTCGCTGACCGTCGGCAAGCCCACGGGACGCACGATCCCGGCCGGCTTCCTCGGGCTGTCGTTCGAGTACCCGGCCGTCGCCGCGTACGCCGGGACCGACCCGGGCGCGGTCAACCCGGTGTTGCTCCAGCTCATCCGCAACCTCTCACCGGGCCAGGCGCCGAGCCTGCGGATCGGCGGCGACAGCAGCGACTCGACGTGGTGGCCGGTGCCGGGCGTGGCCAAGCCGCACGGCGTCAGGTACACGCTTACGCCCACGTGGGTGCGGGTGACCGGCGCGCTCGCGCGTGACACCGGCGCCCGGCTGATCCTCGGGATCAATTTGGAGCTCGACAGCGCACGCGACGCCACCGCCGAAGCGCGGACGCTCGTGGGCGGGATCGGTCGCAACTCGATCGTGGGGCTCGAGCCGGGCAACGAGCCGGAGCTGTACGGGAGCTTCTCCTTCTACCGCCTCCCGAACGGCGAGCATGTCACCGGTCGCCCGCCGGACTATGACTTCTCCGACTACCTGCGCGACTTCAACCGGATCAGCGGATCCCTGCCCAGAGTCTCGCTCGTCGGGCCGGCCACCGGAGCGCCGCGCTGGATCCCCGAGCTGGGCAAGTTCCTCGCCGCCGAGCCGCGGGTGCGCGTGGCCACCCTCCACAAGTATCCGCTCCAGACCTGCTTCGTCGCCCCGGCGCAGCCCCAGTACCCGACGCTCGCGCACATCCTCTCGCCGGTCGCCTCGCGCGGGCTCGCGGACAGCATCGCGCCGTTCGTTCGCGTCGCGCACGCACGGCACGTGGCGCTCCGGATCGACGAGATGAACAGCGACTCGTGCGGGCGCGCGCCCGGAATCAGCGACGGGTTCGTGTCGGCGCTGTGGGCCCTTGACGCCGTGTTCCAGATGGCTCGCGTGGGCGTCGACGGCGTCAATATCCACTCCTACCCGAGCGCGACGTACACGCTGTTCACGTTCACGCAAGAGGACGGCCGCTGGCGCGGGTTCGTGGCGCCCGAGTACTACGGCCTCGAGATGTTCGCCCAGGCGGCGCCGCCACGCGCGCGCATGCTCGACCTGACCGGGTCTCTCGGCAACGTTCGAGCGTGGGCGACCCGGGCGCCGGATGGCACCGTCCACGTCGTGCTGATCAACGAGTCGACGACGCAGTCACGCACGGTGGCGGTGCGCGTCCCCGGCTCGGGCGGCCCCGGCACGCTCGAGCGGCTTCTGGCCGGGAGCATCTCGTCCCGGACCGGCGTGACGCTGGGCGGCCGGACGTTCGGCACCGCCACCACGACCGGCACGCTGGCCGGACGCTCCACGGTGACCCGCGTGAGCAGGACCGGCCGCGGCTACGTCGTCACGCTCCCGCGGGCGAGCGCGGCGATGCTCACGATCTCCGCGCCGCCGCCCGCCTGAGCGCCGTCCCACCCACCTCTCGGCAGGTGGGACGGCACAGGTTCCTACGTCAGTGTCCTCTTGCGGCTCCGAAGAAGAACTCGGGACCGTTTGGCGTGCCGACTCCAGTCTCGTCGTCGTAGCCCCGCGTGTCGTGCAGGGTCGAGGTCTGGAGATCGACGGTCTGCAACCGGAAGAACACGCCCTCGGTGTTGTCGAGGAAGTTCGTGTAGTCCGTGCGGACCTGGGCCACCGGCGAGTTCGGCGCGGCGATGTCGTGCAGCGCGTTTGAGCCGAGCAGGCGGTAGTAGAGGGGGTTGATGAACCCCAGCGGTCGATGGTTCAGCTGGTCGGCCACCGCCACCACGCCGGCCATCAGCGGGGACGACAGGCTGGTGCCGCCGATCCGGTACTGATCCCAGTAGGTGCCGTCCGGGAACACCTGGGTCTCGCCGACCTCGAAGCCGGTGTTCGGATCGCCGGGCATCGCGATGTCCGGAACCGCCCGCATCGGAGCGCCACCGTAGTAGCGCGAGATGCTCGACGGCACCTTGCCCGCCTGGTAGAAGGGCTGGCTGAACAGCTGGCTGGTCCCGCCACCGCCGCCGGAGTTGTAGTCACCGGGCGGGGGCGGCGTCCACGCGCCGTTCGTCAGCGTCGAGTAGGCGGTCTGCCACCCGTACTCATTCAGCCACTGGCCGTGGTTGCCGATCTCCACGCTGGTGCCACCGACCCCGGTGACGAATGGAACGTCGGCGGGGAACTCCACGGTCTTCGAGGCCAGATCGGTTCCGCCGGCCGTGTGGTCGCCGTCGTCGCCGGAGGAGAAGTTCACCGTGATGCCGGTGAGCGCCGCCTCCAGGGAGTACTGCACATAGAACTCGACGTAGTCGGAGCCGAGCAGGGTGATGTCGTCGGTGCCGTCCGTCCACGAGTTCGTGATCACGTCGGCGACGTGATTGTCGATCGCGTTGGCCCAGGCATCGTCGAGGCCACTCAGGCAGTCCGAGGCGCCGACGTACACGACCTTGGCGCCCGGCGCCATGGCGTGTACGGCCTCGACGTCGAGGGTCTCCTCGCCGTACCAGCCCTGCGCGCCGCACAGGTCGATGTTGTCGTAGCCGTTCGGACCCGGGGTGATCTGGGAGAACTGGCCCCGACCGAACAGCGGCTGGTGGTGCACCTGGTTGTAGCGCTGAGCGTCCTGGAGGATCGTCGGCGCGGCGTACGCGTCGGTGATCGCCACGGTGACCCCGCGACCGTTCACGCCCGCGTTCAGCAGCCCGCTCTCGCCGTAGGCCGACTGGTACTGCTGGGGCACGTACCCGCAGACCGTGTACGGCCGCACCTTGCCGTAGGCGGGAGGCTTGTCGAAGGCGGTCTTCTGGCCGAAGTAATCCGAGCACGGCTGCACGCCGTAGCGCGCCCCGGGCGGCGGCCCGGGCTCGGTGTCGGCCGGCTGCTTCAAGGCCGAGCCCTGGTCGACGCCGATGACGCCGGCGATCGCGCCGCTCACCGCCGCCGGCGCTGAGGCCGGCAGGGACAGCGCCGTGGCGTTGGCCCGCAGGGTCTTGCCCTGGTAGGAGTAGTTGTTCAGCTGGGCGCCGAAGGTCTGCTCGACCTGGGCGGCCGAGCCGCTGGCCTCCACGAGCATTCCGCTCGGCAGCGTGTTGGTCACGTTGAAGCCCTGCGAGCGAAGCCAGCTCTGCACCGCGGCGACATCGGCCTTGGCCGGTGCGTACGTGGCGTTGAACTGCGCGTTCGAGAGCCACTGGCCGTAGCTCGCGCTGGTCGGATCGGAAATCGCCTGCAGCTTGGCTTGCGCCCCGGCTTGGTCACGCATGCTCAGGAGCACGCCGAAGTTGACCTGCTGGGCTGACGGCGTGGCCCCAACTTGGTGGGCCTGGTGCAACCAGCCCGGAACACTTCCACGGAGCTGGTATCGGCCCGGCGAGGCCGAGGCGGACGCGGCAGCGATAACCACCGCGGCGCAGGAAACTACGGCAGCGAGCAGCCCGTATCGGGCCAATCCCCACGATCGCATAAAACACCTCTCGATATTTTTTCGGGCCGCTCCACGCACGACCACCGGCCGCCGCAGCTTATAAGAAATCGTTCACCGCTCGTCCGAGCGCGTCGATCCCGTCCCACACGTCGACGAACCGGGTGGTCAGCGGCGAGAGTCCGAAGCGGATGACGTCCGGCCGGCGGAAGTCGGGGATCACGCCGGCCTCGACGAGCCGCGCGCACAGCTCGCGCGCTTGTGGATGTGCGAGCGCCACGTGCGCGCCGCGGTTGGCCGGATCGCGCGGGGACGCCACCGAGATCCCTCGCTCGGCGAGCCGCGCGTCGGCCAGCGCGGTGGCCAGCTCGGTCAGCGCGACGCCCTTGGCCCGGACCGCGTCGATCCCGGCCTCGGCCACGAGCCGGACGCCCTCGTCGACCGCGCTCAGCGCGAGGATCGGCGGCGTGCCCGACAGGAACCCGCGCATCCCTTCCGCGACCTCGTAGCCGGGGGCCATCTCGAACGGGTCCCGCCGGCCGAGCCACCCCCAGATTGGCTGGCGCAGCTCGGATTGGAGCTCGCGGCTCACATACATGTAGGCGGGCGCCCCGGGACCGCCATTTAGATATTTATAAGTGCAGCCCACGGCCAGCGGGGTGTGGTCGCCATCGAGCGATAGGTGGACCGAGCCGGCGCTGTGGCTGAGGTCCCACAGCATCAGGGCGCCGGCGTCGTCGGCGATCTTGTTGATCTGAGCCATGTCGGCGATGTGGGCCGAGCGGTAGGACACGTGCGAGAAGGTGACCAGCGCGGTGTCCGGGCCGAGTCGAGCGGCGACGTCGTCCGGATGCGGCTCGCCGTCCAGCCAGACGATCTCGATGCCCCGCGCTCGGGCCAGCCCCTCGAGCACGTAGCGGTCGGTCGGGAAGTTGCCCACGTCCGTGACGATCTCGGTGCGGCCGGGGCGGGCGTCGAGCGCGGCGCTCACGAGCTTGTAGAAGCACACCGTCGTCGAGTCGCCGATCACGGTCTGGCCCGGCGCGGCGCCGAGCACCGCCTCACCCAAGCGGTCCCCGACCTCGAGCGGCAGCTCGAGCCAGCCCTCGTCCCAGGCGCGGACGCCGCGCTCCCCCCACTGCGCCACGAGCCGCTCGAGGCGCGCCACCGTCGACCGCGGCAGGCAGCCGAGCGAGTTG
This sequence comes from uncultured Solirubrobacterales bacterium, assembly GCA_963832315.1. Taxonomy (GTDB): domain Bacteria; phylum Actinomycetota; class Thermoleophilia; order Solirubrobacterales; family Solirubrobacteraceae; genus Palsa-465. The sequence continues at coordinate 510,776 of CAWHTT010000001.1, forward strand.
CCGTCGAGGTACACGATGTCCGGGTCGATCACGAACCGGTCGCGGAAGGCGCGCAGGGGATCAGATGCGTCGAGCTCGGCCGCGGCGGCGCGGCTGAGCGTCGCCGTGAGCCCCTCCACCACGAGGTCAGGCCCTCCGTCGCTCGCGGCCGCCGCGCGCCGGCTTTCGGTGGTGGCTCGCAGCGACCGGGTCGGACACATCGGTGGGCGAAGTGAAGAGCATGAGGACGACCGTGGCCTCCTGCTCGTCTGCATGCTCGGCGCGGGCGAGCCGCTGTTTGCTCGCCGCCTCGATCTTTTCGATGCGAGCTACGAGGTTGTCGAGTTCGCGCGCGAGCGCGTGCCAGCCCTTGCTGTCGACGGTGACCGGGTTGCGCGTGATGTGCGCGTCGGCGGCGTTGAACCCGCCCTCGGCGGCGCCCGCGGCGACGTAGGCGCCGATCTGGTCGACCGCGGCCTTGATCGAAGCGTCCTTGACGATCGTCGGGAGCTTGCCCCAGGCGACGTTCGTGATGCGGGGCCGACCCGTGGTGCTGTAGTAATGCTCAACCGCCCCGCGACGGGGCTCGCGCTTGACGAGCTTGAGGAACCCGAGGGCCTCCAGGCGCCGAACGTGGTAGCTGACGACGCCGAGCGAGGCGTCGAGTTCGTCCGCCAACTCGCTCGGGCTGGCGGTGCGGCCGTCGAGGGCAGCCAGAATGCGCGTGCGCAGTGGGTGCGCCAGGGCCTTGGCCAGGTCCGGATCGGTGATGTCGTGCCATGTCGTCACCTGGGTCGTGGAGTCTAATCAGCAGACGTCGACGCGCTGAGAGCCGGTTGCATGGCCCTCATTAGTCAGGAAATCTTGATCGATGTGATATTCCTCGACTAAGTGTTCCGTGTGGGGTCGCAGCGGACGCCCGACATCGCCCGGACGACGCTGTCGGGCGTCCCGACGCGCGAGGTGGAGCTACACGAACTCCCCTTCGGACCCGCGGCCTGCTGACCCTGGCTCACCGGCCGAGGTAGGCCCGCTTGAGATCCTCGCTCTTGAGCAGTTCGGAGGCCGGCCCCTCCAGCACGATCTGCCCGGTGGAGAGGACGTAGCCGCGGTCGGCGATCGACAGCGCCATCGTCGCGTTCTGCTCGACCATCAGCACCGACACGCCCGACTCGTGGACCTCCTTGATGATGCGGAAGTTCTGCTGGACCAGGGCGGGCGAGAGCCCCATCGAGGGTTCGTCCATCAGCAGCAGGCGCGGGCGCGACATCAGCGCGCGGCCCATCGCGACCATCTGCTGCTCGCCGCCCGACAGGGTCCCGGCCAGCTGGGCGCGGCGCTCGTGCAGGCGCGGGAACAGCGTGTGCACGCGCTCGAGGTCCGCGGCGAAGTTGCTGCCGTCGCTCAGCACCGCCCCCAACTCGAGGTTCTCGCGCACGGTCATGTCGCCGAACAGCCGGCGGTTCTCGGGCACGATCGCGATGCCGTGGGCGATCCGTCGCGGCACGGGCCAGCCGGTCACGTCGTCGCCGGCCAGGACCACGCTGCCCGACCTCGGCCGGACCAGGCCGAGGATGGTCTTCAGCGTGGTCGACTTCCCCGATGCGTTCCCGCCCAGCAGACAGACCAGCTCGCCGGCCCCGACCTCGAGCGAGATCCCCTCGAGGATCCGCATCTGGCCGTAGTAGGTCGTGACCTGATCGAGCTTGAGCAGTCCGTTCATGTCTCGGCCAGCGCCTGGGGGTCGCGCCCGAGGTACGCCTCGACCACGGCCGGGTGTCCCGCCACCTCGTCGAACGTGCCCTCGGCGATCTTGACGCCGTGGTCGAGCGCGACGACCCGGTCGGACACGCCGCCGACCACATGCATGTCGTGCTCGATGACCAGGATCCCCACGCCCAACTCGTCGCGCAGGCGCCCGATCAGCTCGGTCACCTCGTGCGTCTCCTTGGGGTTCATGCCGGCCGCGGGCTCGTCGAGCAGCAGCAGGCGCGGCCGCGTGGCCAGAGCGCGTGCGATCTCCAGGCGCCGCCGGTTGGCGTAGGACAGGCTGTAGGCCGGCTGGTTCCAGCGGTAGCCGGCCAGGCGCTGACCGAAGAACGCCAGGATCTCCTCGGCCTGGGCGCGGATCTCGCGCTCCTCGCGCCGGGCCCGGGGCAGGCGGAAGATCTGCTCGATCGGCGTGGCCCTGGTCCGGCCGTAGGTCGCGGCGATCACGTTCTCGAACACGGTCGTGTTGAGGAACAGGCGCAGGCTCTGGAAGGTCCGCGCGACGCCCAACTGGGTGACCTGGTGGGGCTTGAGCCCGGCGAGCGACTTGCCTGCGAAACGGACATCGCCGCCGGTCGGCTCGTACAGCCCGGTGATCACGTTGAACACGGACGTCTTCCCGGCGCCGTTGGGGCCGATCACGCTGACGATCTCGCCCTGGTCCACCACCAGGTCGAGCTCGGACAAGGCCCTGAGGCCGCCGAAGTCGAGTGACAGCTTGTCGAGTTCGAGGAGGGCCACGAGTTACACGATCTCCACCCGGCGAGCGCCGAGCAATCCGGCCGGCCGCCACGCCATCACCACGATCAGGATCGCGCCGAGCAGGAGCAGGCGGGTGATCGCCGGCACCTGGGACAGGCGCGCCTCCCATGCGCAGGCGGCCAGGTACAGCGTCGGTATGAGGAGGATCGTCCGCCAGCGCCGGTGCACCTGGGTCAGGACGACCACCATGCAGAGCAGCGCCACGAAGCAGATGTTGCCGAACGTCACCGGGTTGGCCGGCACGATCGCCCAGTGCAGGTCGATCCAGTCGTTGGCCCCCGAAGTCCCCGCCACGGCGGTGGACGAGAACGCCGCCACGATCGCATGGACGATGAAACCGAACACGACCGTGCCGCCGATCACGAACCCGACCCGCCACCACGGCCGGAGCTTGACGAGCAGCGTGATCAGGATCACGCCGTAGAAGATGTCGCTCGACTGGCTGGGGCTGCGCAGGAATCCGTCGAGCACGATCGAGACCATCAGCCCGCCGAGCACGGCGCCCGACATGCTGCCGGCACCCCCAAGGATCAGGCCGGCGTAGATCAGGATCAGGTAGGGCGTGTCGAAGTCGGTCGGGAACACGCTGGTCTGCTGCGCCGCGAACACCGCGCCCGCCATGGCGGCGATCATCGCGCCGATCATGAACGCCATCAGCTTGACCCGGTTGACCGGGATGGTCATCGCCGAGGCGGCCAGCGGATCCTCGCGCACCGCGCGCCAGGCGCGCCCCATCCGCGAGGTGTCGAGCATGTGGAGCACCGCCATCGACAGCACGAGCAGGGCCAGCAGCACGTAGAAGTAGCCGGTCGGCGTGGTGATCTGGACGTGGAAGCCGTGCAGCGGATCGAGCGCGAAGATCCCGTTCGGGCCGCCGAGCTTGCTCGGCGCCACGTTGTTGGTGAACTCGACGAATGCCTCACCGAAGAACAGCGTGACGATCGCCAGGTAGTCGCCGATCAACCGCCGGGACGGCCATCCCACGGCCAGCCCGAGGATCCCGGCGCCGAGCATGACGAACGGGATCGAGAAGTAAGCCGGCCAGTGGATCCCGCCCGGCGGGTTCAGCTGGGTCGAGGACAGCAGCGCGTACCCGTACGCCCCGAACCCGTAGAACGCGATGTAGCCGAGGTCGAGCAGACCGGCCCAGCCGACCGACACGTTCAGCCCCAGCGCGAGGATGGCCAAGAGCAGCGCGTCGATCCCGACCTGAGTCTGGAACGGGTTCAGCCCGATGACCAGCGGGATGAACACGCCCACCGCCGCGGCCATGCCCAGGCGCGGCCACCATCCGACCCGCTCGAACGCGCGCTGCGCGTCGCCGCGCCAGCCGGGCAGGTACTCGCGGCGCTCGGTCGAGCGAGCCACCCACTCGTCGACCCCGACGCCCGGTGAATCCTTGGGCTCGACCGCCATCCCGCGTGTTAGACCTTCTGCAACTGCACGCGGCCGAGCAGTCCGGTCGGGCGCAGGATCATGAACGCGATCAGGATCCCGAACACGATCAGGTTGGTGTACGTCGAGGAGATGTAGCCCGTGATGAACGACTCGGCGATCCCGATCAGGAAACCGCCGAGCATCGCGCCCGGGATCGAGCCGATCCCGCCGACCACCGCAGCGGTGAACGCCTTGAGCCCGATGATGAACCCCATCAGCGTGTAGATCTCGTTGAACGCGAGTCCGGCCATCACGCCGGCGATCCCGGCCAGCGCCGAGCCCAGGAAGAACGTGGCCGAGATCGTGTAGTCGACGTTGATCCCGAGCATCTCGGCCGCCTCGCGATCGGCAGCCACCGCGCGCATCTGCCGCCCCAGCCGCGTGCGCGTGACGAGCACTTGCAGCCCGAACATCAGCGCGACGCTGAGCACGATGACCATGATCTGGACGATCCAGATGTGGACACCGCCGATGTGAACCGAGGTCGAGAACGGAATGAACGCCGACGTGTTGTAGTCGCGGAACGACGCGCCGAACAACAGCAGCATCGTGTTCTCGAGCAGGAACGACACGCCGAGCGCGGTGATCAGCGGCGCAATCCGCGGCGCGTCGCGCAGCGGCCGGTAGGCGAAGCGCTCGATCGCTACGCCGAGGGCGCCCCCCCCGCCGCCGGCGAGGAGGAACATGGCCAGGATCACGAACGGCACGGGCACCACGAGCGCGGTCGGCCCGCCGAACCACTGGAGCACGAAGTAGCCGATGAACGCCCCGACCATGTACAGGTCACCGTGGGCGAAGTTCAGCAGCTTGAGCACCCCGTAGACCATCGAATAACCCAGCGCCACCAGGGCGTAGAGGCCGCCCTGGGTGAGTCCGTTCACCAGCTCCTGGATGAATTTGGTCATGCGGTGCCGATCCTGCGCAACCCTACCTGCCGACCGCGGCGCGCGACCAGGGGGCGCGCGCCGCGGGTGCTACATCAATCAGCCGGTCAGGAGTTGGTGACCAGCGTGTACTTGCCCTGCGGGTTGATCTTGAACAGGAACCACTTGGCGTTCTCCATGTCGCCCTTGGAGTCGAACTTGATCGGCTGACCGAGGATCGAGCTCGACTCGTCCGTCGCCTTGACCGCCGACACCACGGCGCTCCGGCTCGGCGAGCCGGACTTGCACGCCGCGGCGATCGCCTCGTCGAGCACGTGCGTGGCCGCGTAGACCGGCGGTCCGAACGTGCCGTACTTGGGGTATGCCGCCTTGGCCGCCGCCGCGATCGAGGCATCGGCCGGGATCGAATTGATGTCCGGACCGAAGGTCGACACGTACGACCCCGGCGTCGTGAACGCGCTCGGCGAGAACATGCCGTCGGTCCCGACGATGACCGCGTTCTTGTGCTGCTCGGCGAGGTTCTTGCCGAACTGCTGGCCGTTCGCCGCGACCTGCCACGGCAGCACCACGACGGTCGTCTGCGGCGTGACCTTGGCCACCAGCGAGGAGAAGTCGGTCACCTTCTGGCTCACCGACTCGTGGTCGACCTTGATGCCCGCCTTCTGGAAGATCGGGGTCATCGAGGACACCAGACCGGTCGAGTACACCTCCTGGTCATCGACGATCATCAGCGCCTTCGGGTGCAGGGTCTTCACGATGAAGTTCGCGTCCGCCGGCCCCTGCACGTCGTCCCGCGACACGGTCCGGAAGAACGTCGGGTTCTTGCCCGACGCGCTGAGCGTCGGGTTCGTGGCCGAGCCGGAAACGAACGCCAGTCCGGCACGTCCGAACAGCGGTCCGACCGCCTCGACCTCCTGGCTGCCCGCCGGTCCGACCACGCCGACGATCTTGGAGTTCGAAATGAACTGCTGCGTCACGGTCGTGGCCTGCGCCGGCATCAGCTGGGTGTCGCCCTGAACCAGGGTGATGTTCGTGCCGTTGGCCTTGTTGTCGTCCTGAATCGCGAGCTTGGCGAACGCCAGCTGCTCCTGGCCGAGCACCGCCACCTGGCCGGTGAGCGGAGCCTCGATGCCGATCGACGCCGCGCAGCTCTTGGAGGCGCCACCGCTGGCCGCCTGCGTCGAGCTTCCGCTGCCACTGCTGGCGCTCGAGCTGCTGCTACTGCTGCTTCCACAGCCGGCGGCGACCAGCGCGGTGAGCGCCATGGCCGCGAGGCTGATGCGTACCTTCATTGGTGCTGGAACCTCCTCCTCTGGTGGATCCGTCTCTTCATTTGGTCAAGACAGGGGTCCCGGGATAGGCCGGGGTGCCGTCCGGGTAGTACGCCGCCGCCGGCGAGCCGGGGGGCCGGAACACAGCGACCAGGCGCATCTCGTCCCGGCCGGTGTTCTCCAGACAATGAATGGTGCGCGCCGGTAACTCGATACACGAGCCGGGGCCGAGCGGGCGGGTCGCCCCGCCGGCGTGAAACGCGCCCTCGCCGTCAAGGATGTAGATGACCTCGTCGTACGTGTGGAAGTGCTCGGGGGCGCGCGCGGTGGGGATGTAGCCCACGAAGTGAGTCGCCGAGCGCAGCCCGGTGTCCGGGTCGGCGAGGATCCGGAAGGAGCGGTCGGTGGTGGCGTCCTGGGCTTCGAGGTCGGCCAGCCGCCGCGCCACCGTGCTTGGGGGGTCGTCGCGCCCCCCCACCCCCGGGGGGACCGCGCCACGGACCTGCACACATACGATACGCATCGGATCGGACGCCTCGTTGCGCAGCTCGTACTCCTGCCCGGGACCGAGGGTGACGCCGGTCTCGGGCTCCAGCGCATGGCGCTCGTCCCCGCCACCGAGTCGGAGCTCGCCGTGGCCGGCGACGACGAACAGCGCCTCCTCGGCCTCGCCGGTGTCCCGCGTTGTAGCGCTGTGCGGCGCGCACTCGAGCACGGTCTGTTCCAGCCCCTCCATGGCGTCGCCCCTCAAGCGCACCCTGCGAGATTCGGCCTGCCCCGCGGACAACCTGCCTCGCCCCCGCCCGGGTCAGTGGCCGGCAAGCCGGGCCTCCAGTGTGATCTCGGTCCCCGCCAGCGCCCGCGACACCGGGCAGGTGTCCTTGGCCTGCTGGGCGAGCCTGGCGAACGTCTCGGCATCGACGTCCGGCACCTCGCCGACGGTCTCCAGCGCGATCCCCGTGATGGCGAACCCGGTGTCGAGCTGCTCGAGTCGGACGCGCGCGGTGGTGTTGAGATCGGCGGGCGGGTGCCCCGACTCGCTCAGCAGGTTGGCCAGGGACATCGTGAAGCAGCCGGCATGCGCGGCACCGATCAGCTCTTCCGGGTTCGTCGAGCGCTCCACGTCGTCCACCCGGGCGCGCAGCGTGAACGGGCCCTCGAAGGCGCCGCTGCCCACGCCGATCCGGCCGCCGCCGCTGGGCAGGTCGCCCTGCCAGCTGGCCTGCGCTGTGCGTGTCACCCGGACGCTCATTGGCGGGGTGAGCCTAAGCCAACCAACCTTGCTTTTGCGTTATGCGTCAAGCTCCGTCCTAACGAAGCGGCCTCGAGAAGAAGCGGCCCGAGAACCAACGAGGAAGGAGCGCCTCCAGATGGCCCAGACGGCGGACAAGCTGGACGTGACCGCGGTCCGCGAGCGCTTCTCGGCGCTGCACCAGGGGTTCACCTTCTTCGACGCGCCGGGGGGCTCGCAGGTTCCCGACGAGGTCGGCGATGCGATGGCCCGCACGCTGCGCGAGGCGAGCGCCAACCTCGGCGCGGTGTATGAGACCAGCCGACGCGTGGGCGAGATCCTGGAGCGCGCCGAGGCCGGCGCCGCCCGGTTCCTCGGCTGCGAGCCGCACGAGGTGATCTTCGGCCCGAACATGACCTCGTTGGACTTCATGCTGTCGCGGACCGCCGGGCGCGGCTTTGCCGCCGGCGACGAGATCCTGGTCTCGGCGCTCGATCACGACGGCGGCGTCGCGCCCTGGCTCGAGCTCGCCCACGACCGCGACCTGGTCGTCCGGACCGTCGAGTTGACGGCCGGACACCACGTTCGACTACGCGGACCTCGAGAGCAAGCTCACCGACCGCACGCGCGTGGTGGCCTTCGCCTGGGCCTCGAACGCGGTGGGCACGCTCGTCGATGCGCGGCGGGTGTGCGAACTCGCCCACCGGGCCGGCGCCCTGGCCTGGATCGACGCCGTCCACTACGCCGCCCACGAGCCGATCGACGTCAGGGCGATCGACGCCGACGTGCTGATCTGCTCGCCGTACAAGTTCTGCGGCCCGCACATGGGAGTGGCGTACGGCCGCGCCGAGGTGATCGAGCAGTGGCGGCCGTACAAGGCGCGGCCGGCGCCGACGACTCCGCTCGGCCGCAGGTTCGAGACCGGCACCCTGCCGTTCGAACTGCTCGCCGGCTTCAACGTCACGCTCGAGTACCTGGACTCGATCGGCGGCTTCGAGCTGATCATGCCCTACGAGCGCTCCCTGGGCGAGCAGTTCCTCGCCGGCATCTCCGACGCGGTCAGCGTGTACGGACTGCCGGGCATGGAGGGCCGCGTGCCCACGTTCCTGATCAACGTCGCCGGTGTCGCGGCCGCCGACGTGGTGAACGATCTGGCCGAGCAGGGCATGGGCGTCTGGGCCCACGACTCCTGGTACTCGCTCGGCCTGTACCGCCGGCTGGGCTACGAGAACCAGGCCATCCGGCTCGGGTTCATCCACTACAACACGGCCGACGAGGTCGACCGGCTGGTGGCGGCGCTGAACGGGATGGCCGGTTAGCGCCCGCGCCGCGCCACCGCCCGCCCGCGCCACCGTCCGCCCGCGCCACCGTCCCGCCCGCGCCACCGCCCGCCCGCGCCACCGCCCGCGCCACCGCCCGCCCGCGCCACCGCCCGCGCCACCGTCCGCCCGCGCCACCGCCCGGCCGCGCCAACGTCCGCCCACCCCAACCGCGAGTTTTCCGCCACTCGCCGCCCGCCCAGCGGCGAATGGCACATCACTCGCGCATAGCGCGATCAGATCGCCACTCGCGCCGCGGAGGACGCCGAGTGGCAGATCACTCGCGCTCGCGAGACGGCAGCCTTGACAGTTCTCCTACTATTACGTTGTGCGATACATCAGCGAACGATCTACCGACCCCGGGCTGCTCGTGCTGACCAGCCTGGCCGACGGCCCCAAGCACGGCTACGCGATCACGGTCGACGTCGAGCAGTTCGCCGGCGTCCGTCTCGGCCCGGGCACGCTCTACGGCGCGCTCGCCCGGCTCGAATCGCGCGGGCTGATCGAGGCGCTGCCGGCCGAGGAGCGCCGGCGCCCCTACCGGCTGACCGCCGACGGGAGCGTCGCGCTCGAGCAGGAGCTACAGCAACTCCACTCGGTCACCCGCCAGGGCCTCGATCGCCTACGGGTCGCGGAGGCGGCACGATGACCCGGCGGCTCGCGCGCCAGGCCCTGCGCCTGTACCCGCTCGCCTACCGGCGCCGGTACGGCGATGAGATGCGCGTGCTGCTCGAGGACCAGCCGCCGCGCGCGCGCACCGTGCTCGACCTGACCCGCGGCGCGCTCCTCGCCCACCTGCGTCCGGCCGATGCGCCGGCCGGCACGGTGGAGGCCGGCGACCGCGTGCGGGCGAGCGCCAGTGGGGTGCTGCTGTGCTGGGTGTTCTTCGCCGCGGCCGGTTTTGGCTTCTACAAGACCACCGAGGACGCCCCGTTCTCCTCCACCGGCCACGCCCACCCACTGCTCCGTGAGGCCCATCTCGGCGTCCAGGTGCTTGCCTTGATCGCCTCGGCTGCCGTCGTTCTCGGCGCCCTGCCCCTGATCGCAAGCGCGGTGGCGCAGGCCCGGCGCGAGCCGGGACTGCGCCGCGCGGTGGCGCTGCCCCTGCTGCCGGTGATCGTCTTCGGCGCGCTGACCGCGGCTGTGCTCGCGATCGCCCATGCCCAACCGCCGAACCAGACGTCGAGCGGCGGCAGCGCAGTCGCGGTCGCATGGGGGATCGCGGGGCTGGCCTGTGGTACGACGTGCGTGCTGGCCTGCCGGGCGGCGCTGTTCTCGACGCCGGTCCCCGCCGCGCGACTGCGCGTGGCGCTCGCCGCCGGGACCCTGGTCACGCTCGCGATGCTGGTCATCGCTGTCGCCATCGCGGTCTACGCGATCGCCCTGGCCGCCGACGCCTCGCACCTGGCCGCCGCGCCGAACGGTCCGTTCCAGGTCCTCAGCGTCACCGTCTCGCTGATCCTGCAGATCGCCGTCATGGCCGGCGCCGGGGCGCTCGCGGCGATCGCCACCGTGCGGGCGTGGCGCGTGGAGAGCCAACTCGCCTGACTGGTACGGTCGCCGCGTGGAGGACACGCGGACGACGGCGGCCCGGGCCCACTTCGATCGCTGGTCGGAGACCTACGAGCACGACTCGGCGGCGCACTGGCTGCGCGAGGTCCAGACCGAGGCCCTCGCCGCGCTCGCGCTGAGCAGCGCGGACGTGCTGCTCGACGTGGGCTGCGGCACCGGCGCCGCCGTGCGCGACGCCGCGCCGCAGGTGCGCCGGGCGGTGGGCTTCGACCTCTCGCCCGGCATGATCGCCCAGGCGCGCGCTCGCGCCCGGGACGCCGAGCTCGACAACGTCGAGTTCCGTGAGGGTGACGTGAGCGGTCCGCTGCCGTTCGAGGACGGCTCGTTCACCGCGCTCGTGTGCACCACGGCCTTCCATCACTTCCCGCGCCCGCGCGAGACCGTCGCCGAGATGTCCCGGGTGCTGGCGCCGGGCGGCCGGCTGGTGATCGCCGACGCCAACCGCCGTCACCCGATCGTGTTCGCGCTGGACCTGGTGCTGCGGGTGGCGCAGCGCAGCCACGCCGGCTTTCGCTCGCCGGCGCAGCTCATGCACGACCTGTGCGCCACCGGGTTTCATCGCGTCGCGTTCTGCACGACCCGGTGGCGCAGCTACGCGTTCGTCCGAGGCGAGAAGGCCCCCCGCTGAGCGCGCACGAGCTAGAGCGGCTCACCGCGCCGGACCTGCGCCGGCTCCTCGACCGCGGGATCACCACCGCGATCGTGCCGTTCGGCTCGGTCGAGGATCAGAACGGGCATCTGCCGCTGGGCGCCGACTCACTGCTCGCGGACCTGGTCGGACGGGAGGTCGCCGACCGGCTCGATGCCGTTCTCGCGCCGACGATCCGCGTGGGGGTCGCGGACGAGCGCCTCGGGCCGACCGGCGCGCTCAGCGTCGACGCGGAAACGCTGACCGGCACCGCCGTGGCGATCGCCGAGAGCCTCGCGAGCCAGGGGTTCCGCCTGATCGTTTTCCTCCCGACCCACGGCGGCAACTTCGATCCGCTGAACACCGCGGTGGCGCGCTTCAATGAGCGCTCGAGGACAGCACTGGCCTGCGCGCCCCGCGGCGACGTCGGTCCCGACCCTGGTAGCCACTCGGGCAGGTGGCTGACCTCGGTCCTGATGGCCTTCCGCCCCGAGGTCGTCGACCTGCCGGCGGCGACAGAGCGCCTCCGCGCCGAGCTCACGGACGCCGACGCGGACGCAGGGGCGGCGAACTTCGAGCGCTACGTCAGCGCGATCATCGGCCAGATAGAACAGCAGCCAGCCGCGCCACCGCGCCCGTGAAGGCGTGCTCGGGCGGCTTGGCGTAGCCGACCACGAGCGCCGGAGGATGGCTTCCGGCCCCCTGGCGGAAGTTCCGCAGCCCGTAGAGCGCCAGCCCGCGCTCGGCCGCTTCGGCGATCACCTCGTCCTCGCTACGTCCGGGCGGTAGTCCGACCAGGGCATGTAGTCCGGCCGCGATCCCCGACACCCGGGCCTCGGGCGCGCGGCGGGCCAGCGCCGCGACCAGGCGGTCACGACGTCTGCGGTAGACCAGGCGCGAGCGGCGAACGTGGCGGTCGTACGCGCCCGACACGATCAGCTCGGCCAGGGTGAGCTGATCGATCGCCCCGGTTTGACGGTCGACGAGCGATTTGGCCTCCGCCAGCGGAGCGACCATCGCCGGCGGGACGACCAGCCAGGCCAGGCGCAGCCCGGGCGCGAGCGTCTTGCTCGCGGTGCCGGCGTACACCACGTGATCCGGCGCGTGGGCCTGGAGCGATCCGAGGGGGTGGCGGTCGTAGCGAAACTCGCCGTCGTAGTCGTCCTCGATGATCAGCCGGTCGCCCGCGAGTGCCCAGTCGACCGCCTCGGCCCGGCGCCGGGCGCCCAGCTGGACCCCCAGCGGGAACTGGTGGGCCGGAGTGAGCAGGAGCGCGTCGGCTTGTCCTGCCGCCTCGATGACCGCGCCGGCACCGTCCACGGGCAGCGCCCGGACCGTCACACCGCAGGCGCCGGCGGCTGCCCGAACCGCCGGCAGCCCGTATTCCTCGATCGCCAGCGTCCCCGCGCCCTGAGCCCGCATCGCCTGGCACAGCAGCCAGAACGCCTGCGCGAACCCGGAGCAGACGAGAATCCGATCGGGGGTGGCTTCGACACCACGCGCCCGGGCCAGGTATTCGGCGAGCGCGGCGCGCAGCTCGGGCCGTCCCCGCGCGTCGCCGTAGTCGAGCGCGGCGAACGGCGCGCGGTTCAGCGCACGTCGGGCGGCCCGGAGCCAGGCGCCGGCCGGGAAGGCCGACACGTCGGGCGACCCGGGCCGCAGGTCAAAGCGCGGGCCCGGTGCCGGGCTGTCGATGGCCCCCGCCGCGGGACCCGCAGGCGCGACGCGCTCGGCCACCCGCGTGCCCGACCCCTGCACGGCGGTCAGCCACCCCTCGGCTACGAGCTGGCCGTAGGCCTCGGCCACCGTGTTGCGCGCGATCCCGAGGTCGGCCGCGAGCGCACGCGAGGACGGCAACCGCGTCCCGGCGCGGAGCCGGCCACTCGAGACGGCCTCGCGAAGGCCCGCTTCGAGTCCCGCGCGGACTCGCGGTCCGTCGAGGTCGAGGTGCAGATCGACCCCAGAAATGGCCCAAGTTCGCGACATCGAAATGGACCTTACCTATGGGCCGCTCAGCACCTAAGGTGGTCACCATGACCACCACCGAAGACACCACCAAAGTCCAGATCCCCGTCCGCCTCGACTTCGAGGCCCACGCCGCCGGCTTCTACAAGGCGATGTCGCATCTCGACCATGCCGCCACCAAGGAACTCGACCGGGTCGACTTCGACCCGCGGCTGCGCGAACTGGTCCGCATCCGGGCCTCCGAGATCAACGGCTGCGCCTACTGCATCGACATGCACACCAAGGACGCGCGCGCAGTCGGCGAGGGCGAGCAGCGGCTGTACGCGCTGCCCGCCTGGCGCGAGACCCCGTTCTTTACCGAAAGAGAACGCGCCGCCCTGGCCTTCACGGAGGCCGTGACGCTGCTCGCCACCGACCACGTTCCCGCCGAGGCCTACGAGAGCGTCGCCGCCCATTTCAGCCCCGACGAGATCGCCGCGCTGGTCAGCCTGATCGTCGCGATCAACGCCTGGAACGCGATCTCGGTCAGCACCCGGGCCTGGGTCCCCGGCTCCTACGAGCCGTGAGCCCCTACCCGATCGACATCCGCTCCGTGGACAGGTACAGGCGCGCGGCCCACGCCACCGGATCGGCGGCGAATCGCCGCTGAAGCGCGCCGTCGTTCAGCGCGTCGTCGAGCGCGGCCATGATCATCGATTGGTCGAGCACGAGCCGGCGGTGCCCGATCGCGCCCGTCTTCGGGTTGACCGCGTCGTAGAACCCGCCGTCGGCGGTGTAGATCCCGGGGTAGTCGGCTCGTAGCGCCTGCAGATTCCCGAACGCCGCCGCCGGCAGCACGGGCAGCGCGATCGCCGACGCGTGCGGCGACACCGTGTCCTCGGTGGCGCAGTCCGTACACCAGGCCAGCGGCGAACCCGTCCCGAACGCCTTGCCCTCCACGCCGTAGCCGAGGTAGCCGCCGGTGTCGTCGGGCGTGCTCGACGGCGACATCCCCCACACCGAATCGCCGAGTTGCGCGGTCGCGTAGCGGACCTGGACCTGCGCCCAGCGCTGGTCGTCGAGGCCGAAGCTGTGCCTCCCCCACGTCGTCTCGGGCACGACCAGGTTGGCCATCAGCCCCTCGAACATCCCGCCGGCGAACGTCGGGACGAACGTCAGCGACGACCCGGGATACGCGTAGTGACCCTCCCACACCGGGAAGCGCTTGCCCGACTGCGGATCGGTGTAGGTCTGCCAATAGCCGACGCCGGGATTCGACGGGACCGGGTCGGTCGCACAGCGCTGGGGCGGCGGGGTCCGCCACGTGCGCCACCACACGTCTCCCGGCATCTGATGGCGGCCCATCCCGATGTACATGGCGATCCGGGGGTCGCTGTACAGCGCGCCGTTGTGGTACGGCGCGGGGCCCTGGTCGACGTAGAAGCCGCCGTACATCTGGCCGGTGGCCGGATCCGGCAGCGCTGCGTTGACGTCGCAGTCGGTCTGCGCGCGGTTGTCGTAGAAGATCGAGAAGTCCATCGGGGCGAGCAACTGGTCGGCCAGGCCCCGCACCGCGGGCAGCGCCTGGCGCACCTCGATCAGCCCTGACGCGTACCAGCCGTTGTCGACCGCAGAGACGAACCAGCAGTTGTCCTGCGCGGGAGCGGTGTCCGTGCACGGCTGCCCGGGGTCTTCGATCACCTCGCCACTACTCGTGTCGTACCACTGGTAGAGGAAGCCGTCGTAGCGACGCAGATCGGCGACCTCGCGCAACGTGGCGCCCGCCAGCTGGTCGGCCCGCGCCGACGAGATCAGCCCGAGATCGCGCGCCGCCACCACCGCCCACAGGTACACGCCGACGTTCGCCGCCGACGTGTACGAGCCCCGGACCGATCCCGGCCCCAGGTTGTCGAGCGGCAGATGGGTCACCGGGTCGACATCCGTCGCGTAGAAGCGCCACGTGTCCCGGGCGATCCCTTGCAGGGCCGCCCGCTGCGTAGCGGTCAGCGACCTGGTCCCTACGCGGCCAGGGCCCGCAACCCTCGCCGCAGCGCCCGTGGCGGTCGACAGCGCCACCGACACGGTGAGCGCTGCGGCAATGATCCCGTAGCCAATTCCCCGTCGCATGCGCGACGTCGACCGGACGCTAGGACCGCCGTGCAAGCGCCGCGATCTTCGCCCGCCGCGCCGCGAGAGGCCCGAAGGGGTTGCCCTGGCGGTGAGGTTGGCCGTGGACGACGTCGAACGTCGCGCGGTTGTCCGATTCGCTTGAGCTGTCGCCGGCGTAGACCTCGATCGTTCCGTTCTCGACCACGAACCGTCCGCCGTTGTCGTAGTAGCCAACATCGTCTCTCGTCAGCGGCCAGCTCACCGTCGTCGTCTGGCTCGGCGCCAGCGTGACGCGCTGGAAGGCCCGCAGCCGCCGCACCGGCTGCTCGAGGCTCGACGCCACCGGGTGGATATAGAGCTGAGCGACATCGTCGCCGGTTCGCGTCCCGGTGTTCGTGACGTCGACGCTGGCGATCACGGTGCCCCGTCGGGCGTCCATCGTGGCTGAGCTCAGCCGCAGGTTGGACACCTTGAACGTCGTGTAGCTGAGCCCATAGCCGAAGCCGAACAGCGGATCGCAGCTGACGATGTCGCGGTGACGCGAGTTGTACTTCGAGGTCGGGTCGCACGGCCGGCCGGTCGGCTCGTGGTTGTAGTAGATCGGCACCTGGCCGACGTTGACCGGGAAGTCGACCGGCAGCTTGCCGCCCGGGTTGATCTTCCCGAACACCGCGTCGGCGACCGCGTCGCCGCCCTCGATGCCGCCGAACCAGGCCTCGAGGATCGCCGGTGAGTTGGCGGCGACCTGACTGAGGGTGAGCGGTCGGCCGTTGAACAGCACAACCGCGAACGGCTTTCCGGTGGATTTCACATCGTTGATGATCTGCTGCTGCTGGCCCGGCAAGTCGAGGTTCGAACGCGCCTCCGCCTCGCCGCTCATCTCGCGAGTCTCTCCCAGGGTCAGGATGACCTGGTCGGCGTTCTCAGCGGCTGCCTTGACTGCGGCGTCGTCCACCGTCGCGCACTCTCCGGCCGGGTCGTACAGGTCGCTGTGGCTCAGCGTGCAGCCCGGCGTGTATGTCGCGCCGGGAGACTGCGCCTTGATGCCGTCGTAGGGGGCGACGGCATCCTGATCGCGGCCCTGCCCCCACCAGGGACCGAGCATGTCGTGACCGGGCGCCGTGACGCCCGCGCCAGTTGCCTGCCCGAGCGGCCCGATCACCGCGGTGCGCTTAGCCGGGTCGAACGGCAGGGTGGCGTTGTCGTTCTTGAGCAGGACCATCGACTCGTCCGCGGCCTTACGCGCGGCAGCTCGGTTAGCCTGCGGGATCGGCGTCTGCCGGTTGTCGGCATGGTTGAAGTTGATGTGGTCGAACAGCCCGGCGCGGAACTTGACCCGCAGGATGCGGCGCACAGCGTCGTTGATGCGCGACATCGGCACGCGGCCGCTGGCGACGAGCTGGGCACCGAAGTCCCGGTAGTTGGTGGAGACCATCTCCATGTCGGTGCCGCCGTTGAGGGCGATCTGCGCCGCCGTGGGCCCATCCGCCGCCACGCCATGCCCGCACGGACCGGTGTTCGGGTTCACCGGAGGACAGGACCGCAGTTCGGCCACCGCGGTGTAATCGCTCTCGATGAACCCGTCGAAGCCCCACTGGTCCTTGAGCACCCGCGTCTCGGTGTAGTGATCCGCGCATCCCGGGACGGCATTGAGCGCGTTGAACGAGCACATCGCCGTCTGCGCCCCGGCGTCGATGGCCGCCTTGAACGGCGGCAGATACAGGTTCCACAGGCGCGCAGCCGACATGTCGGTGGTGTTGTAGTCACGGCCGGACTCGGGCTGCCCGTAGGCGACGAAGTGCTTGACGCTGGCGACCACCTTGTTGGGCGCGCTGGGGTCGTTGCCCTGGTCGCCCTTGACTCTCGCTGCGGCCATGACCGAGTTCACGAAGGGGTCCTCTCCGGCTGCTTCCGAGATCCGGCCCCACCTCGGCTCGTGCGAGACGTCGACCATCGGGCTGTAGATCTGCTTGAGGCCGACCACCGTCGACTCGGCGGCGCCGATCGAGCCGTCGGTCTGGGCGATGCTGGGATCGAAGCTGCTTGCGGTGGCGAGCGGGATCGGGAAGATGCTGCGGAAGCCGTGGATGGTGTCGTAGGCGAACAGGATCGGGATGTGCAGGCGGGACTCGTGCGTGGCAATCCACTGGTAGTGATCGATCTTCGCCGGGTCGGTCAGACTGAAGACGGCCCCCACCGGCTTGGCCGCTTCCGCATCGTTGATCTGCCCGTCAGACAGAAGGGTGAGCTGGTCGAGCTTCTCCTGGAGCGTCATCTGCCGAATCAGAGAATTGATCCGACGCTCGATCGCCGGGTCTTCGGCAAGCCGCGCACGCTTGAGCGCCGCGCGGTCGCGAGTGAACCTCACGGTGCGGTGTGTAGTTCCACGCGAGCGCGCGGAAGCCGCCGTAATGCCGGCGGCGACGCCTCCAACGCACACCACCACCGAAACGCCGACCAGCAACAGACGAGCCTTCAGACCCATGGCAACCTCTCCTCAACGCGCGGCCCTGGCAGCAGAAACGGCGCTTGTTTACCCGCCCGAACCCAGACTCAACCGCCTAGCTTCGTTAAGGCGCGGCCGGCGCCGTGTGCCAGATGCCTGACACCCGACCGGCCATCCACTCACCGTCTACGCCGCCGTGCCCTTGCGCTCGGCGTCGAACAGCTCGACCAGGCGGCTGCGCACTTCCCACAGCTTGGGGATCTGGCGCTGGGCGATCAGCTTGCCGAGCACTTGCACCGGCGTTCCCTGGGTCCCGATCGTGTCCTCGCCGAGCGCGCGCGCGACGATCGCGTAGTGCCGGAAGCGCCACACCCAGATCCGCTCGTCCCACTCGGTCAGGAGCTCGGCGAGCTGATAGAGCTCCTCGTGCTCGCGGCCGTGCTGATAGAGCTCGACCAGCGACAGCCCGGCGCTTTCCAGCAAGCGGTCGAACGCCTTGCCGACCCGCTGGGTGACCACCGGCACGCGCCGGAAGCCGGGCGAATCGAAGCCGCTCCCGTGCCCGAGCACGACCCGGATCTCGCTGTACTCCCAGGGCGACATCTGGTTGAGCATCTCGAGCTGCGAGGTGACGTACTGCAGGCACAGCACGGCACGACGCATCAGGCGGATGGCCGGCGCGATCTCGTCTCGCTCGAGCAAGGCGGCCGCCTCGTCGACCTCGGTCGTCCCGAGTTTCAGCCACAGCTCCGAGGACTGGTGGACGGTCTGAAAGAGCAGCTCGTCGTGGTGGACGCGTTCCTCGGCCGGCTTCTGCAGGGACAGCAGATCGTCGGTGCGCAGGTAGCGCTCGTAGTCGCTCGCGCCGCGGCCAGGCAGCACGGGCGCGTGCAGGTTCTCGCTCACGAGTCAGCTCCCTGGAGAATCGCGGCCAGCTTCGCCGGATCGATATTGCCCCCCGAGACGATGCACACGACCTTGCCGGCACCGGCCCGACCCGACAGCGCCGCCGCCAGCGCCAGCGCGCCGGCGCCCTCGGCGACCACGTGGGCCCGCGCGGCGAGCAGGCGCACCGCGCCGGCGGCCTCCGCGATCGGGACGGCGAACGCGTCGTCGACCAGCTCGCGCACGCGCGGCCACATCGGGTCGAGCACCCGCCGGCTCCCCGCGCCGTCCACGAACGAGGCGGTGTACTCGACGTCGACCGGCTCACCGGCGGGGAGCGCGGCGGCCAGCGCGGCGCCCGTCGCGGGCTCCGCGGTGTAAACACGAAGCTCGGGGCGCATGGCCTTCATAGCGCTCGCGATGCCCACGGTCAGACCGCCTCCGCCGTACGGGATGACCACCGCGTCGGGGTCGGGCAGGTCGTCGAGGACCTCGAGGCCGATCGTGCCGTTGCCGGCCATCACGCCCTCGTCCTGGACGGGGTGCACGAACAGACCGTCGACCCCGTCCACCGAGCCCGTGACGATCGCCTGCCACCAGTCGTCATAGGGCAGCTTCACGACCTTGCCGCCCAGGCGCTCGATCGCCGACAGCTTGGCCTGCGGAGCGTGATCGGGAACCGCGATCGTGGCCGGGAGGCCGAGCTCCCGCCCGGCCCACGACACGCCCTGGGCCATGTTGCCGGCGCTCGCGGTCACGAGCCCATCCCGGCGGGCCTCTTCGGGAGCCAGGCGGACGGCGTTGGTCGCGCCGCGGATCTTGAACGAGCCGATCGGCTGCAGGGCCTCGAGCTTCAGATAGACCTCGGTGCCCTCAGGCACCTCGGCGGCGTACAGGCGCACCAGCGGCGTGCGCACGGCCACGTCGGCGATCCGAGCGCGCGCCGCCTCGATTTCGCGCAGGTCGATCACAGAGCCACCTCGGTCCCGACGCCGAGCGCTCGCGCACGCAAGACCGCGCGCTCCGCGGCGGCCAGGTCCTCGACAGCCAGCCCCAGCGACCGGAACACGGTCAGCTCCTCGGGGCCGGTTCGTCCCGGCGCCATACCGGCCAGCACCTCGCCCAGCTCACCTCGGACATGATCCTCTCCGGCGATCGCGCCCTGCTCGAGCGCCAGACGGTACTCGCCGGCCTCGTTGCGCAGCGACTCGCGGCTGTCGCAGTAGAGCGCGCAGGCGGCCACGGTCTCGACGTCGAGTTCGCGCGCGCTCGGCACGCTCGCGCCGATCGCGTTCACGTGGACGCCGGGCGCCAGCCAGTCCCGGCTGATCACGGGCTCGCGCGACGTCGTGGCCAGCACGACCACGTCGGCTCCGCGCACCGCCTCCTCCGCGCTCGGCGCGACCTTGGCACGGCCGTCGGCCAGCGCCTGCGCATGCTCGACCGAAGGCGAGTACACGCGCACCTCGTCGAACGCTCGGGCGGGCGGTAGCGCGTTCAGGTGCGCCCGGCCCTGTACGCCCGCGCCGAGGATGGCCAGCACGCGGGCATCCTCGCGCGCCAGGAGCCGTGTGGCCACCGCGCTCACCGCCGCCGTGCGCACGGCGGTCACGGCCGAGGCGTCGAGGATCGCGCGCGGCTGGCCGGTCTCGCCGTCGAACAGGGTGACAGTCCCCTGATGGGTGTCGAGCCCACGAGCCGGGTTGCCCGGGGCGATGACCAGCGACTTCAGCGAGAACACCGGGTCCTCGCCGCCGCGCCAGGCGGGCATCGTCGCAATGAACCCGGCCGCGCCCTCGAACGGCACCATCGATCGCAGGGGCATGAGCGCCTCGCCTCGGGCATGAGCGACCAGCACCTCCGCCATCGCGTCGGCGCACTCCTCGGGCGAGAGCGCCGCCAGCACGTCGTCGTGACCGAGGATGAGGACTGCAGTCAAGCGAACAGCCTCTCGAGCGCGGCCCACTCCGACATGCCGAGCGGATTCTCGACCGCCTCGCGGACCGGCGCCAGATGCTCGGGACGGCCCGGTCCGACCACGATCTGGGTCACGCGATCGTCGCCCAGCAGCCAGGCGAGCGCGAGCCCCGCCATCGAGCATCCGGCCGCGTCCGCCATCTCGGAGAGCCGCTCCAGGCGGTCGAACGTCTGGTCGTTCACGAACGCCGTGTACGGGCCGGGGCGCTGGGTCATCCGCGACCCGGCCGGAAACGCCTGGCCGCGACGGTACTTGCCGGTGAGCCAACCGCCGGCCAGCGGGCTGAACACGAGGTAGGACACCTGCTCGCGGACGCACAGCCGCAGCACGTCGTCCTCGTCGCCGCGGGCCATCAGCGAGCGCTCGTTCTGGATCGCCTGCGGCACGCCGGCCGCGAGCGCCGCCTGCAGTTGCTCGGCGTTGAAGTTGCTCACGCCGTAAGCGCGGATCTTGCCGGCCGCTTGCAGATCCTCGAACGCGCCGACGGTCTCGGCGATCGGCACGTCCGGGTCGAACTCGTGGGCCAGGTAGAGATCGACCTCGGAAACGCCCAGCCGCTCGAGGCTCGATTCGAGCTGCCGGATGATCCGCTCGGGCGCCAACCCGGAGTCGGCTCCCGGCTCCATCGGGTTGAACGTCTTGGTCGTGATCGCCGGTCGCATCCCACGGGCGCGCATCCACTCCCCGATCGCCCGCTCGCTGCGACCGCCGCCGTATGCATCCGCGGTGTCGAAGTGATCGATGCCCGCCTCGATGGCAGCGTCCATCAGCGCGAATGCCTCGTCCTGGCTCAGGCCCTGCCCGAATAGCTCGGGCGCCGAGCCGATGCCGCCGAAGTTCCCGCACCCGAGCGCGACCCGGGGAACGGTCAGCTCGGAGCGGCCGAGCGGGCGACGGTCGATCGGGAGCGTGGCGCTCATGAACGCCAGCCTAACGGCAGCGCGCAGGGCGCTCGCTACCGTTGCCTCCATGCCCGTCCTGGAAGCGCGCGGCATCGTCAAGACGCTCGGGGCTGGGCGGGCGGAGCGCCGCATCCTGAACGGCGTGGACCTCGCGGTCGACGCCGGCGAGGTGGTCGCGGTGCTGGGCCGCTCGGGCAGCGGCAAGTCGACGCTGCTGCACCTGCTGGGCGGCCTGGATCGGCCGGACGCCGGACAGATCGTGCTGGCCGACCGGGACATCACGAAGCAGAGCCCTCGCGCCCTGGCCAGGACCCGCCTGCGCCACGTCGGGTTCGTGTTCCAGTCCTTCCATCTGATCGAGGAGCTGAGCGGCGAGGAGAACGTGCTGATGCCCGCGCGGCTGCCGGGAGCGGGCCGGGACGGGGAGCGCCGCGGCCGGCGGCTGATCGGCGAACTCGGGCTGACCGAGATCGCCGGCCGGCGTCCGCACGAACTGTCGGGCGGCGAGCAGCAGCGCCTGGCCATCGCCCGGGCGCTCGTCAACGACCCCGAGCTTGTGCTCGCCGACGAGCCGACCGGGAACCTCGACCAGGAGAACGGCGCCACCGTGCTCGCCCTGCTGCGCAACCTCCACCGGCGCGCGGTGGTGATCGTCACGCACGAGCCGGAGGCCGCCGCGATCGCCGACCGGGTGCTGCATCTGAGCGACGGAACGCTCGCTCCTGAGGGCCTCCCGCTGAGGGAGTCGGCCTGAAGGCCGCGCTGGCAGAGGCCCGCTACGGCATACGGGCCCGGCGCCGGCGCTCGCTGCTGACCGGGCTGGGGATCGCGCTGGCCGCGGCCATGCTCACGGCGGCGTTGGTGGTGGCGGACAGCCTCGGGTTGGGCTTTGACCGGGCGGCGCACGCCGCGGACCTCCCGGACATCATCGTCCGCTTCAACCCGCAGCCCGGCGATCGGGTGGCCCAGCGGATCGCCGCGCTGCCCGACGTGGCCGCCTACACGGTGCGCCAGGAGGCGACCGGCGTGGGCCTCGCGACGGCCAACGACTTCGCCGGCAACGGCGCGGTCGAGGTGGTCGGCCGGGGCCGGCGCGGCTACGCGATCGTGGCCGGGCGCGACGTCTCGGGCCGTCCCGGCGAGGTCGTCGCGGAGCGCGGGCTGGCGGTGGCCTGGCACCTGAAGCTCGGGGACACGCTGAACATCGACGGCCTCGGCGACGAGCGCATCGTCGGCTTCTCCGAAAGCCCCGACAACGTCTCCTATCCGCTGTCGAGGCCCCGCGTGTACATCTCGGCCGCCCCGCTGTCGCTCGGGCCGGATCCGCGCGTGAACCTGGCCGACATCTGGCTGCGCGACCCGGCCAACCTCGACGAGGTCCTCGTCCAGGCGCGCGCCACCAGCTACGGCCTGCGAGAGGTGCGGTTCGTGACCCGGTCGGGGGTGCGGGTGCTGCTCGACCAGGCGGCCGGGATCGTGATCGACCTGCTCGTTGCGCTCTCGCTGATCGCGCTGGCCACCGCCGGCGTGATGCTCGCCGCCTCGGCCCGGGCCGAGGTCCAGCGTCGCCTGCAGGCGATCGGCGTGCGCCGAGCGGTGGGAGCCTCGCGCACGCACCTGGCCGCCGTGCAGGGACTCGAGGCGCTGTTCGTGGCGGCGCCGGCGGCCACCCTGGGCGCGGTCGGCGGTCTGCTCGCCACCTACGGACCGACGGGCCGACTGCTCGTGCTGCTGAACGAGCCGGCGCCGGGGGTCGCGCTCCTGCCCGGGCTGCTCGCGGCGTGGGCGGCGGCGACCGCTATTCCGGTGCTCGCCGCCGCCTGGCCGGCGTGGCGCGCGGCCGGTCGCGCGCCGGTCGGGCTCCTGCACGGCGCCGAGTTGGTCCGCGGCCGTGGCCATGGCCCGGGCGGCGTGTCGTTGCCCCGCGCCGGCCTGACCGTGCTGGGCGCCCGGCTGGCCGGCGCCCGGCGGATTCGGCTCCTGACGGCCGCGGCCACGCTCGGGTTCTCGACCGCGTTCGTCCTGCTGATGCTCGCGCTGGCCTCGGCGCTCAGCTCGCTCCAGACCGACCCGGGCGCGCTCGGCAAGCGCTACCAGCTCACCGCCGACCGTCCCCCGGACGCCGCCTCCCGCGTGCGGGCGATCGCCGGCGTCCAGGCCGTGGCGCCCCGCTATGAGACCGAGGCCGTCGATTCGTACTCGCTCGGGGAGACGATCGACGTGATCGCCTATCCCGGCGACCACACGATCTTCGAGGCGCCGCCGCTCGTGTCGGGGAGCCGCCTGCGCGGACGTGGGCAAGCCGAGGTCGGGCTCGGCCTGGCCCAGGCGCTCGGCCTCGCGCCGGGCTCGACCCTGGCCATCCAGCTCGACTCGGGGCGCGAGCTTCGCCTGCGCGTCGCGGGCGTGGTCAGCTCGCTCGACCACGACGGCCGGATCGCCTACGTCCCGGCCGCCACTCTCCTGGCCGCCGATCCCTCGGCGGCCGGTAGCGAGCAGCTCGCGATCAGGCTGAAGCCGGGGGCGAACGCCGGCGCGGTCAATGCGGCGCTCGGCCCGAGCGCCGCGCCCGCCACCGGCGCCGTGGGGCGCGGAGTCCCGCTCGTCGCGGTGCTGCGCTCGATTCTGCGGGCGGTGGCGATCGTCGACGGGCTGGTCTGCCTGTACGCGCTGATCCAGGCCTGCGCGCTGACCGTCCAGGAGCGACGGCGCACCGTGTCGGTGCTGCGCGCGTTCGGGGCCGGCGCCACCGCGGTGGGGCGCCTCTTGGTCGGCGCGGTCGTCGCGCTGGTGGTGCCGGCGGCGCTGATCGGGATCGTGCTCGAGCGACTTGTGCTCGGGCCGGCGCTGGCGCGGCTGGCCGCAAGCTACGTGACGCTGTCGCTGAGCGCGACCGGAACCGAGATCGCGCTCGTCCTCGCCGGGCTTGCGCTCGCCGGGCTCGTCGCGATCGTGTGGGTGACGCGCCAGACCACCCGCGAGAGCGTGATCGCCGGGCTGGGGGCGTCGTGAGCAGGATCACCCGGCGAGAGGCCATGATCCTCGGCGCTGGCGCGCTGCTGAGCGCCGGCTGCGGCGCGAGCGGCCCCGGCGCGAGTCGCACGGGCTCGACACTGGCCTCGATCTGGGTCGACCCGGCGGGCACCGGCACGCTGCGCCCAGCGCCGGGCGAGCCGCTGATCGCCCGCACCGAACTCGGGCCGGCCCGGCCGGTTGCGGGGGTGATCGCGACGTTGGTCCACGTCACCGACGCACATGTGCTGGATGCCTCCTCGCCGGCCCGGGTTCCGTTCCTCGACCGCCTCGGTGAGCCGTTCGAATCGACCTTCCGCCCCCAGGAGGCGCTGACCGCGCATGTGCTGGCCGGCGCCACCCGCGCGATCCGGGCTATCGGGCCCGACGCGGTGATCCAGGGCGGGGATCTGATCGACAACGACCAGCGCAACGAACTGGCGTGGGCGATGCGCGTGCTGCGCGGCGGCCTCGTGCGCCCGGGCAGCGGCTCGCGCGGCTACTACGGCGTCCAACTCGCGGGCGACCCCGACCCGTTCTACTACCGCCCCGACCTCGACGCGCCCCGCCACCCCGGTCTCCTTCGGCGCGCGGTCCGCCCGTTCATGGCGCCCGGCCTGCGCGCGCCCGTCCATCCCGTGCTGGGCGACCACGACATCCTGGTCGCCGGCGAGCTCGCGCCGACCGAGCAGACCCGTGCCTTGGCCGTCGGCGATCAGGCGCTGTGGGAGCTCCCGCGCGGGCTCTCGCTCCCGCCCGGCACCGAGCTCACGGCCGGCGGATCGCCCGACGGCCCGCCGCTGCCCGGTCTCGTGAGCCAGTTCCTGGCCCAGGCGCTGGCCGGTCCCAAGATCCGGGTGCCGCCGGATGCCAGCCGCCGTCAAATGGACCCCGCCGAGGCGATCCAATTGCTGCGGCCCGGCGCATCCAACAGCCTGGACTACAGCGCAGACATCGGACGTGACCTGCGCCTGATCGTGCTCGACCTCGCCCGCCGCGCCGGCGGCTCCGGCGGTCTCGTCCGCCCCGACCAGCCTGGCTGGCTAGCCAGCCAGCTTGTAGACGCGAGTGCGGGAGCGCGCGCGGGTCCGGGTGCGAGTGCGGGTGCGAGTGCGGGTGCGAGTACGAGTGCGGGGCCGGGCCGGTACGTGATCGTCGTTTCGCATCAGCCGCTCGCCGGCTCCGAGGGCGGCGATCAGCTGCTGGCGCTGCTCGACGGCGCCCCGCAGGTGATCGCCGTGCTGGCCGGCCACACCCACC
This sequence comes from uncultured Solirubrobacterales bacterium, assembly GCA_963832315.1. Taxonomy (GTDB): domain Bacteria; phylum Actinomycetota; class Thermoleophilia; order Solirubrobacterales; family Solirubrobacteraceae; genus Palsa-465. The sequence continues at coordinate 536,165 of CAWHTT010000001.1, forward strand.
GCAACTCGATCGAGCCCCGCGGCCACTACTGGCTGATCAACACCGCCTCGCTGATCGACTACCCCCAGCAGGCCCGCGCCCTGCGCGTGCTGCACACCGCCGGCGGCGGGATCGCGATCCAGACGTGGATGCTCGATCACACCGGCTCAGACCTGGCCGCGATCTCCCGCCAGCTCGCCTACCTCGACGCGCAGGGCGGACGGCCGAAGGGCTTCGCCGGGCGGCGGCTCGATCGCAACGTGACGCTGTATCTGGCCCAGGCCTAGGCGCCGGCGCCGCCGAGCGCCTCGGTGATGTCCGCGATCGCCGCCTGCTCGAGCCCGGACACGGCCACCCCGTCCTCCCTGTGAGCGTTCGCCACCTTGTCCGCAAGGGTGAGCACGAACCGCCGGTAGTCGTCGACCTCGTCGGGCGTCGCCTTGGTCTCGAGCACCGCGACGGCGTCGCGGACGTGCTGGAGGCCGTTCGACTTGACCTCCTCGAGCGAGTGGCCGAGGTGACGGTCGACCTTGGGCTTGGCGGATACGATCGCGTCGAGGAGCTCACTCGCGCCGTGCTCCTGGCGCGCCTCGGCGTAGGCCTTCGCGATCGCGAAGCTTTCCTTGAACGTGCCGCCCTTTGATGAGGTGGCCACGATCGTGCCCGCCGCCGGTGGCCCCTGCAGGACGGTCTCCCACTCCTGCTCGGTGAAATCGCTCTTGCCCGTCATTGCTCGCTCCTCAGCCTCGGGTGGATTGCCCGACCTCGATCAGGTGTCCGTCGGGGTCCCGAACATAACAGCGGATCTCGGTGGCGCGCTGTTGGGGCGGGGTCAGGAACTCCGCCCCCTTCGCGCTCCAGTCGGCGTAGATCGACTCGATATCGGCCACGCGGATGTTCAGGAAGGCCGACACCCGATCCGGATCGCGCGGCGCCTCGAGCGTGACCGTCGGCTTGTCCTCGGTCGGGCCGCCGCCGACGTTGATGATCACCCAGCCGTTCGCGAGCGCGACGATCGAAGGCTCGCCCTCCATCAACAGCTCGCCGCCGAGCACGTCGGTGTAGAAGCGGGCCGAGCGCTCGACGTCCTCGACCACGATGAAATGGGTCAGTACGAACCCCTCCGTGGGTGCGGGGAACTCGGCCATCACACTCTCCTCAGTTAGCGACTCCTGTCCGGACGGGGTACCCGGCGTCGCGGCTGCGGCCCGCTCGGCATCCCTGCCTCACTCTACGGGCCGGCCGCGACATCGTCCGGAGGACGCCGCCGAAGGCGGCCCCTGATCAGCCGACGACCGTTTCGATCGTCTCGATCGGCTCGAGCTGCGAGATCTCCGACCGGCGGTTCTCCCAGTGGGGCGGGATGCACATGTGGGTCCCGAGCTCGTCGGCGGCCTCGTCGATCAGGAAGCCCTGGGGGGTGCCGTAGGCGATCTCCACCAACAGCCCGCTGGGGCTGCGGCAGTACATCGAGAAGAAGTAGCCGCGGTCCTTGGGCTCGGAGAAGTCGGTGAACCCGAGCCCGACGATCCAGTCCTTGACCTCCTGCTGGTTCTCGGCCGAGACCACGTCGAACGCCTGGTGGTGGATCGTGCCCTCGCCGAAGTTCCACGTCCCCTGGGGAAGATCGGGCTCCTCGACCACCTCGAGCATCCGGCCGTAGCCCTGCTCGTCGCCGATCTGGAACTGGTGGTGGGCGCCCTCGGAGGAGAGCAGCGTGCCGCCCATGCCCTCGGTGACGAAGAAGCTCATCGGGTCGGGCTCACGGACCGAGGTCGTCGTGCCGTAGGCGCCGCGGATCGCGTGCTGGGCGGGGACGCCGGGGCCCTCGTAGGGCTCGCGGTCGTCCGCTTCGCCCTCGCCGACGATCGCGTACTCGATCCCGCACGGATGGCGGAAATACAGGCGCTCGGTCCCGAATCGCTCGCCCCGCTCGTGCTCGACGCCTTGCTCGGACAGGCGATCGGCCCAGAAGCCAACCGAGTCCGCCGGCACCGACAGGTTCAGCGACTTGGCCTGGTTGGTTCCGCGCTTGCCCATCCAGCCGGCCTGGCGGTAGGGGAACGCCGTCAGCAGCGTGCTCGGGTCCCCGAGGCCGTTGCCGTAGTAGAGGTGGTAGACCGGTATCTCGCCGTCGAAAAGGACGGTCTTCTTGACGCTCTTCAGCCCCAGCAGACGGACGTGGAAGTCGTAGTCCTCCTGGGCGCCGCCGACGCAGAACGTCAGGTGGTGGGTTCCGCGGATGAAGCCCCGAGCCATGATCCTGCTCCTCTTCCTCGTAGTTGCAACCGCGCGATTCTAACTAGAGGTAAGTGAGCGCTCCTAGGACGCGAGCGCGGGCGTTCTAGGACGCGAGCGCGCCGCGCAGCCAGTCCGCGAGCACGCCGCCCGGCACCACCGAGGTCAGCCCGTCGCGGGCCAGTTCGCCGACCGACGAGAGAACGTCGGCGACGCCCGACGCCCACGCGTCGTCGAGCATCAGGAAGGGGTGAAGGATCAGCGTGTGACGACCACCGGCCGCGAGCCGGTGCGCCAGCCAGTCCGCGAGCTCCGCCGGCTCGCGCGGCGCCTCGCGGTCCCCGCGCGATGCCCGCAGCGGCGCGAAGCTGTCCATCAGGTGATACGCGTCGACCAGCTCCCAATCGAACGGTACGTAGACCAGGCCGTCACGCAGCTCGTATTCACGACCCTCCGGCGAGCACCAGTCGAAGCCGTGCTCGCGCAGCAGCGCCGGCGTGCTCGGAGTCAGCTCGCCGCCCGGCGGGCGAAAGCCGCTTGGCCTGAGCCCGAGCCTGGCGAACGCCTCGAGGCCGCGAGTGAGCGCGTCGCGTTCCTCCTGAGGCGAGAGATCGCGCCACGTCTCGTGTGCCCAGCCGTGGTGCCCGAGCTCGTGACCGCGGGCGGCGATCTCGCGGACCGCGTCGGGATAGCGCTGGCAGTTGACCGCCTCCACGAAGAACGTGGCAGTGAGGCCGTGCCGGTCGAGCTGGTCGAGCACCCACGGCAACGCCACCGTGACCGACGGGTCGCGTCCGAGCGCCACCACGTTCTCGCCGCGTTCCAGCGCGGCCGCCTCGCCGAGGTTGTCGAAGGTGAGTACGAGCGAGTTCGGCAGTCGCTGCGCTGCGGAGGCGTCCACGTCGGCCATCGTATTGTTCCGCCGATGTCCCCTTCTCATGTGGCGTTGGTGACCGGCGGGGCGGGCGGCATCGGCCGCGCGATTGTGGGCGCGCTGGCCGCCGACGGGCACCGCGTGGTGTCCGGCGACATTGTCGAGGACGCCGCCGCCGAGGCGGCGCTCGCGGTTCGGCTCGACGTGACCGACACCGGGTCGGTGGACGAGGCCGCGTCCCGGGTCGAACGGGAGCTCGGGCCGGTCGAGATTCTGGTCAACACGGCCGGTTGGGATGAGTTCCACCCCTTCCTCAAGACCGACGAGGAGTTCTGGGACCGGATCATCGAGCTCAACTACAAGGGCTGCCTGCGGGTGTGCCGCCGGGTGGTGCCGGGGATGGTCGAGCGCGAGTACGGCCGCGTGGTCAACATCTCCTCGGACGCCGCACGGGTCGGCTCATCGCTGGAGGCGGTGTACGCCGGCGCCAAGGCCGCGCAGGTGGCCTTCGGCAAGACGCTGGCTCGCGAGTTGGCGCGCCGCGGGGTGACCGTCAACAGCGTGTGCCCTGGACCGACCGAGACGCCGCTGCTCGATGAGATGCTGGGCGCCGGCGAGGCCAGCGCGAAGATGGTCGAGGCGCTGCGCAAGGCCGTGCCGATGCGCCGGCTGGGGCGGCCCGAGGACGTCGCCGCGGCGGTGGCGTTCCTGGTCTCCGACCGCGCCGGCTACATCACCGGCCAGACTTTGTCGGTCAGCGGCGGTCTGACGATGGCGTGATCGTGGAAGGAGCGACCCGATGGATCTGACCGACACGCGCTACGAGGTCGAGGACGGCCTGGCCTGGATCACGATCAACCGGCCCGACCGGATGAACGCCTTCCGGGCTAGGACGGTCGACGAGCTGATCCATCTGTTCACGCAGGCATGGGCCTCACCCGAGGTCGGTGTGATCTGCCTGACCGGAGCGGGGGACCGGGCCTTCTCCGCGGGCGGGGACCAGAAGCAGCGCGCCGAGACCGGCGACTACGGGCCGAGCGAGTCGGGCTTGTTCGAGGTCGAGCGCCTGCACCGTCTGATCCGCGACGTGCCCAAGCCCGTGATCGCCGCGGTCAACGGGGTGGCGGTCGGGGGCGGGCACGTGCTCCACGTGCTGTGCGACGTGACGATCGCGGCGTCGTCGGCCACGTTCGGCCAGGTGGGGCCGCGCGTCGGGTCGTTTGACGGCGGGTTCGGCACCGCTTACCTGGCGCGCGTGGTCGGGGAGAAGCGGGCGCGCGAGATCTGGTTTCGCTGCCGGCGCTACGACGCGGCGACCGCCGAGCGGTGGGGGCTCGTCAACGAGGTCGTCCCGGATGATCGGCTGCGGGCCACCGTGCGGGAGTGGGCGGACGACATGCTCGCGCTGTCCCCCACCGCGCTGCGCTTCCTCAAGCAGTCCTTCAACGCCGACACCGAGCACATCGCTGGGATCGCCTCGATGTCGTTCAGCGGGCTCGGGCTGTTCGTGGAGAGCGACGAGGCGCGCGAGGGGGTGCGGGCGTTCAGCGAGGATCGCGCGCCCGATTTCGGGGGCTACCGGGCTCAGGCCTCGCGTTAGCGCGGCGCCGGCTTTGGCTTCGGCGCCGGGCTTCGGCGTCGGAGTCGGGGGGCGGGGTCGGGGTCGGCGTCCGGGGGTCGGGGTCCGGGGTTCAGGGCCCGGCGGCGGCCTGGAGCACCGAGCCGAGCAGGCCCGGGAAGCGGCCGTCGAGGTCCTCGCGGCGCAGTGAGTTCAGGCGGGTCGTGCCCTCGACCCGCTGACGGATCACGCCGGCCTCGCGCAGCACACGGAAGTGGTGGGTGCAGGTCGACTTGGTGACCGGCAGCTTGAAGCTCCCGCAGGTTCGCTTGTCCTCGACCGCCAAGCCGACCACGATGCGCAGCCGGATCGGGTCGCTCAGCGCGTGGAGCACGGCGGCCAACTCGATCTCCTCCCGCGCCGGATGGCACAGCGGGTCCTGGTCCTGCTTTGAGGGCGGCTCGACCAGCCGCGCGGTGGCGGCGACGGCCTGTCCCTGTGTGACGTGCGTATCCATCTCTCCTCGAGTTTAGTACGACGTCTATCGAACATCCTGCTATCGTTCGATAACCATCGTACTGCGTTCGGTCGGGGGCCCGGCGCCGGTGTCGAAACGGACCCGCCTCGATCGTCATCTGAGTATGAACGCCGAAACCACATCCGATAGCAATCGCCATCTCAACGTCGTCCTGGCCTTGGCCTGCCTGGCGCAGTTCATGGTCGTCCTCGACGTGTCCGTCGTGAACGTCGCCCTGCCCGCGATCCGCAGCGCGCTGCACTTCTCCGAGCAGGACCTGCAATGGGTGGTCAACGCCTACACCGTGACGTTCGCGGGATTCCTCCTGCTCGGCGGCCGCGCGGCCGACCTGCTCGGACGCCGGCGGGTGTTCGTCTCCGGCCTGGTGCTGTTCGCGCTCGCTTCGCTGGCCGGCGGCCTCGCCACCAGCCAGCCGCTGCTGATCGCCGCCCGTGCTGCACAGGGCCTCGGTGGCGCGATCGTCGCGCCCGCGTCGCTCTCGATTCTCACCACCACGTTCGCGGAGGGCGCCGCGCGCAACCGCGCCGTTGGCATCTGGGGCGCGATGGGAGGCGCCGGCGGAGCCGCGGGCGTGCTCCTGGGCGGAATCCTCACCGACCTGCTCAGCTGGCGCTGGATCCTCTTCATCAACGTCCCGATCGGCCTGATCGCCGCTCTGCTGGCTTCGCGCTACATCCCCGAGACGCGCGAGGCCGCCCGGCGGCGCAGCTTCGACGTGGCCGGCGCGATCACCGCCACCGTGGGGCTGTCCGTGCTCGTGCTGGGCATCGTCCGGACCGACGTGACCGGCTGGGGTGCGGCTTCCACGCTCGCGCTGCTGGCCGCAGGCGCGGCGCTGCTCGGTCTGTTCCTGGCCATCGAGGGTCGGATCGCCCGCTCGCCGCTGATGCCGCTGCGCATCTACTCGTCGCGGACTCTGAGCGCGGCCAACCTGGTCGTGCTGATGATCGGCGCCGCCGTGTTCGCCATGTGGTTCTTCCTCTCGCTCTACCTGCAGCAGGTCCTCGGCTACTCGCCGCTGCGGGCCGGCCTTGCCTTCCTGCCGATGACGCTCTGCATCGTGGCCTGCTCGACGCTCGCCTCGCGCGTCGTGACACGCGTCGGACCGAAGCCGATGCTGGTTGCGGGGATGACCCTGCAGGCCATCGGGCTGGCCCTGTTCACGCGCATCTCCCCCGATGGCGGCTACCTGAGCGACGTGCTGGTGCCGTCGCTGTTGATCGCGATCGGAATCGGCTTCTCGTTCGTACCGGTCACGATCGCGGGCGTCACCGGCGTGGCCTCGGAGGAAGCGGGACTGGCCTCTGGGCTGGTCAACACCTCGCGGTTCGTCGGAGGCGCGCTCGGCCTGGCCATTCTGGCCGCGCTGGCCACGGCGCGGACCAACGGCGACATCCATCACGGTCTCGCCGCCCACGCGGCGCTCACCGGCGGGTTCGAGCTCGCGTTCGGCGTCGCCGCGGCGCTCTCGGCGGCCGGCGCTGTGATCGCGCTGGTCGGGCTGCCTCGCGTCTCGATGCGAGGCGTGCGCCGGCAGGCGATCGCCGCCGAGAGCGCCTGAAACTCGCGGACCCCCCGACCGGGAGCGCCTGAAACTCGCGGACCCCCCGACCGGGAGCGCCTGAAACTCACGGACGCCCGCGACCGGAGCGCCTGAAACTCCCGGACGCGAAACAATCAGCGCCTCGATGGCGCGTTGCTTCGTCACCCGCTCGCTACCCGGCCCGGCGCTCGACCGCCTGCGGGCCGAGCACGAGGTCGAAGTCTGGCCCGAGCGCCTGCCTCCGTCGTATGCGGAGCTTTCCGCACGCGCGGCCGGCGTCGAGGGGCTGCTCGCGCTCCTCACCGACCGGGTCGATGCGGCGCTGATCGAGCACTGCCCCCACCTGCGGGTCGTCTCCAACTACGCCGTGGGCTACGACAACGTCGACATCGACGCGGCCGCCGCCCGCGGGATCGCGGTCGGCAACACTCCCGACGTGCTGACCGAGGCCACCGCCGATCTGACGTGGGCGCTGCTGCTGGCGGCGGCACGCAAATTGCCCGAGGCGGTTGCGTCGGTGAACGCCGGCGACTGGCTGACCTGGGAGCCGGGGCGCTACCTGGGTGCGGCCGTCCACGGTGCCGTGCTGGGGATCGTCGGGATGGGACGGATCGGGCGGGCGGTGGCGCGGCGCGCCGCCGGCTTCGACATGACCGTGCTGTACGCGGGCGGTGGCGACTTCGAGGCCGCGGACGAGGGGTCGCCGGCCTCGGTTTCCGAGGTCTCGTTCGAGACGCTGCTCGATGGCTCAGACTTCGTGTCGGTGCACTGCCCGCTGACCCCGTCGACCCACCACCTGATCGACGCGGCGGCGCTCGGCCGGATGCGCTCGAGCGCGATCCTCATCAACACCGCGCGCGGGCCGATCGTCGATCCGGTCGCGCTACGGGAGGCGCTCGCGAGCGGGCAGATCGCCGGCGCCGCGCTCGACGTGACCGACCCCGAGCCACCCGCCGCCGACGACCCCCTGCTGGCCGCCCCGAACCTGATCGTGGTGCCGCACATCGGCTCGGCCACCCGGGTCGCCCGGGAGCAGATGGCGGAGCTGGCGGTCGAGAACCTGCTGGCCGGGCTCGACGGCCGGCCGCTCCCCCACCAAGTGCATGCGGTGGCCTGAGTGCACCGCGCGGTCGTCGACATCGGCACGAACTCGACGCGACTGCTCCTGGCCGACGTGGAGGACGGCCGGGTCGGGGAAGTGCTCGAGCGGCGGACCGAGATCACCCGCCTGGGCGCCGGCGTGGACGCGGACGGTCGCCTGAGCGAGGAGGCCATGGAGCGCGTGTACAAGGTGCTCGACGACTACGCGAAGCTGATCGAGCGCCACGGAGCGGAAAAGGCGGTGGCGGTTCTGACCAGCGCGGTGCGCGACGCGGCCAACGGCGAGGAGTTCTCCGGGACGGTGCGCGAGCGATTTGGCCTCGAGCCGCACATCCTGAGCGGCGACGAGGAGGCGCGGCTCACGTTCCTGGGCGCCACCAGCGAGCGCGACCCCTCCGATCGCACGCCGACGCTCGTGATCGACATCGGCGGCGGCTCGACCGAGTTCGTCATCGGGACCGGCCGGGAGATGGACTTCCACGTCTCGAACCAGGCCGGCGTGGTCCGCCAGACCGAGCGCCACCTTCACTCGGACCCCCCGTCCGCTGAGCAGTGCGAGGCGCTGGCGCGCGACGCGCGCTCGATCCTCGCCGACGGGGTGCCCGAAGCGTGGCGGCGCGCGGTTGGCCACGCGATCGCGGTGGCGGGCACGGCGACGTCGATGGCCTCGATCGCGCAGGAGCTCGTGCCCTACGACCCCGACAAGGTCGAGGGGTACGTGATGAGCGATTCGGAGTGCCGTGAGATCCGCGACCGGCTGGCCGGGATGACGCTCGACGAGCGCCGGCAGGTCCGGGGGCTGCACCCCGATCGGGCGCCGACGATCGTGGCCGGCACGATCATCCTGCTCGAGACGCTCGCGCTGTTCGGCCTGCGCGAGTTCGAGGTCTCCGAGCACGACATCCTCCGCGGCGCGGCGCTCGGGCTCGACTAGTCGTTCCGCGTCCTTCGCGGGGAGGAATCAGGAGGGATCGGCGTCTTTGGAGTCATGAGACGTCTGATGACTTCACACAACCCTGTTTTCCTGCGGCTTGGTCTCGGCGCGGTCGCGCTGGCCGGGCTGGTCGCGCTCGTCGGCTGTGGCGCGGGCAACAATGCGGCCACGGTCGCTGCGTCCCCCGCCGCCGCCACCACGCCGCACGCGATCACCTCGACGCAGGCCACCACCTCGACGCACGCCGTCACCTCGACGCGATCCGGCACATCGCGGTCCGCCGCGGGCGAGGCGATCGACCGACGCATCGCGCGCGATGCCCAGCTGCGGCTAACCGACTTTCCGGCGCGCTGGACCTCGAGCCCAAGACCGGCGGCATCGGCTGGCGCTCGTTGTCCGTCCATCCGCGGGGCGAAGGCCGCGGCCAGCGCCCGCCAGGTCTCGCCCGCGTTCATGCTCGGACGCGCCACCACCGCTGCCAGCTCCGCCGACGTCTTCGCCGATGTCGCCACCGCCACCCACTGGTTCGCGCAGTTGGCCAGCCCTGACACCAGGGCCTGCCTCCAGCGCGCGCTGCGCGAGAGCGTGGGCTTCCAGGCCGCCGCGCAAGGAGCGAGCCTCGACTCGGTCACCGCGAGGCGTCTGACGATCGCTCCAGCCGGAGACCAGCACGCAGCGGACCGCTTTGTCGTCCGACTCTCGGATGGGAGGTTCCATGGGAAAGCGGAAGCCGACGTGATCTACGTCAGCGTGGGGCGCGGCATCGTCGGGCTCGCGGTGAACCAGGTGGGCGGGCCCTTCGACCGCAGCCTCGAGACCAGGCTCGTGCAGACCGTCAGCGACCGGCTGGCCGCCGGGCTGAAGGGAGCCCAGTGATTCAGGCGGCGGATCGTGGCGAGGTGGCGCGGAGGCGCCCTGAGAGATCCGCGCACTCGGCGCACACCTCGTCCGGGATCAGCCCCATGCGCATGAGCAGCCCGAACACCTGGCAGCCGAGGCAGTAGGCGAAGATCGACTCGAGGCCGGCGGCGACCACGAACAGTCCGAGGACCGCGTCAGTCGCCGGCGCGCTGTCCACGACCAGCCAGAAGATCAACGCGATCGTGGCCATCGCCGCGCCCATCCCCTGGGCGAAGCGCTTGGGCGGGCCGGGCACGGGCTTCTTGGGGCCGAGCTTGGGCGCGATCACGTTCTGGGCGGTCCAGCCGAGCGGGCTCAGGGTTGGCCCGGTCAGCACCCGCGCCCAGAAGCCGTAGGCGAGCGGGATCAGAAGCCAGCGCGCGCCGGTGGCGAGGATCACCAGCACGGTGACCAGCACGACGCCGGCGACGACGCGTGCCGCCTTCTCGTTGACCGGATTGGGAAAGGAGAACAACTGGTCCAAGGGGATAAATCAGTATAAGACGCAGAGATTCATGTATTTACGGGTGGACGGTCGCCGCAGATGGCGTGAAATCGCGGACTAGATCATTCGTCCAGGGTCATGCCTAAACAAAACTGGACGAATGTACGATTGTTCCGGGCTGCGATAGCGGGAATGATCCTCAACGGGGCCAGGGCTAAACCCGGCTCCCAACATAGGCTCGGGCGAAGCCGCAGACATCGGCGCCTCCCGCCGTCCGAGCCACTCTAACCGGCCCTTTCTGGCACGTACCCCTGCCCGTCCCGATTGGGCCAAACCTGGATCGGAAGCCGCCCGCTGAGAATGCGGGCGGTTTTCGTATGCGGGCACAGCGTCACGTGCCCAGCCCTCAGGCCAGGTTGGATTTGCGCGGGTATGCGACCGATGGGTCCGTGAGGACGTTGACGAGCGCAGGCCTCCCGCTCGAGAGCGCTCGATCGAGTGCGGGGCGCAGCTCCGCAGGGGTCTGGACGAGCTCGGCGTGGCAGCCGAGGGCTTCGGCGATTTGGTCGTAGCGGGTGCCGGGGCGGAGGTCGGCGGCTACGGAGTAGCCATAGAGAGCCTCCATGGGGTGCTTCTCGAGGGCCCAGATGCCGTTGTTGCCGATCACCGCGAGGACGGCGACGCCGTGACGGGCGAGCGTGTCTAGCTCCATGCCCGAGAAGCCGAAGGCTCCGTCACCCAGGAGCAGGACGACCTGGCGCTCGGGCCGGGCGAGCTTGGCCGCCAGCGCGTAGCCGAGGCCGCAGCCCAGGCAGCCGAGCGGACCGGGGTCGAGCCAGCAGCCGGGCTGGAACGAGTCGAGCACGCGGCCGGCGTAGGAGACGAAGTCGCCGCCGTCGCCGACGACGATCGCGTCCCGGTCGAGCATGCGAATCAGCTCGCCGTAGACCCGCATCGGGTGGAGCGGGGCGCGGTCGTCGGCCAGATCTTCGGCCTCGCCGGCGCGGGCGTCCTCCTCGGTGGCGCGCAGCGAGCGGATCCACGCCTCGCGCTCGGACGACCCGCCGGATCCCGACCCGTCCGATCCCGGCCCGCCCGATCCCGGCGCGGCGGCCGCGGCGCGCAGGGCGTCGAGGGTCGCCGGCAACGCGCCGTACAGCTCCGCCGCCAGCGGGCGGGGTGGCGAGAGATCGGCCTCGGCGGGGTCGATGGCCACGATCTCCGCGTCGGGGGCGAAGGACGCGCCGAAGCCGAGCCGGAAGTCGAGCGGGGCGCCGATCGTAAGCGCCACGTCCGCGCCTGAGAGGCCGGTACGCCGCGCGCGCGAGAAGGCCAAGTCGTGGTCGGCTGGGATGCAGCCCCGGGCCAGACCGTTGGTGAACACCGGGATCCGCAGCGACTCGGCCAGCGCGACCAGCGCTGACTCTCCCCGCCCCCAGTACAGGCCGGCGCCGGCCATGATCACCGGCCGCTCGGCCTCGCGCAGCAGCACCGCGGCGCGCTCGATCTGGCGGGTGTCGGCGGCCGGCCCACGCCACGGCTCAGGCAGCGGCGGCGCCGGCGGGGGCTCGTCGGCCTCGCCGAACACGTGGTCGAGCGGGAAATCCAGGAAGGTGGGGCCGCTGTGCGGCGTGATCGCCGTGCGCAGCGCCTGGTCGACCAGCGCCGGGATCTCCGCGGTGTCCTGGGCGGTAGCGGCGAGCTTGACCAGCGGGCGGACGAACGGGACGTGGTCGATCTCCTGCAGCGACCCCTGGCCCCAGCGGAACTGCGGCGCCCGGCCACCGAGGACGAGGACCGGCGAGTGGTTCTGACTGGCCGAGGCGATCGCGCTCATGCCGTTGGTCACACCGGGCCCGGCGGTCAGTGCGCACACGCCCGGCGTTCGCGTCACCTTCGCCCACCCCTCCGCCGCGAACCCCGCCGCCTGCTCGTGGCGCACGTCGACGATGTCGATCCCCTCGGCCCGGCAGCCGTCGTAGATCGAGAACAGATGCCCGCCCGACAGCGTGAAGAGCTTCGTCACGCCGTGGGCCTTCAGCCGGGCCGCGATCAGCCGGCCACCGTGGACCCGCGTGCTCGCCTGTGCCTCGGTCGCCACCGGCGGGACGCTAACAGCCGCCGTCCGCTCCACGCGCCGGCGCGATCCGGCGGTGCTTACCTCCCGAAAGCCCCCCTCAACCGCTCCGCCCAGCGCACATAAGCACCCCCCAGGCGCTTATGTCCCGGAGGCGGTTGGCAGCGGGGGAGGTTTCGGGCGTGATGCACCGTCCCGCGGGGCGATTCGAGCCGGCGTCCCTCAGAGCCCGCTGGCCCCGAGCAGCGCCACGCTGTCGAGCACCCGCTCGCCCTCGAGCCAGCGCCGGCCGAGCCGCAGCGCGGGAAGCCGGCGTACGCCACGCTTGTGCAGTCCCCGCGCGGTGGCCCAGAGCGGCAAATCGCGCGTGGAGTCGCGGGCCGCGGACAGGCAGCCATCGACCGACAGCCCCGCCGCCGCCGCAGCCTCGCCGAGGATCTCCGAGTCCTCAAGGTCGAAGCCGCCACAGAAGGCCAGGCGCATCGCCGCCAGGGCGAAGCTGGCACCGGCGCCATTCTCGGCGGCGTAGGTGGCCGCCCGCAGCGCGTGGCGGGGGTTGGCCGGGAACTGGTCGGGCCAGACGAGCGGCAGCCGGACAGCGCGCGCCTCGCGCTCCGCCAAGCCTCGCATAGCCTCGAAGCGCGTCCACAGGGCGCCACCGTCCAGGCCGACCGCCGGGGCCGGAATCCACTCGACCTCCCCCATCACGCGCTCGACTCGCTCGGCCACCAGGTAGGAGAATGGGCACGCGAGGTCGTAAAAGAACGCGGGACCGGCGCCCCCCCTGGGGCGGGAGCGATCAGCCAGCTGATCCTTCAGCTCGATCACAACACCCATGCACCACAGCAACGGACCTGGACGTCAAAACTGCCGCAAAGCTCGTAGCCCCTTCCCAGGCGGCACGCGCATGCTGCATGGACCATCGGTTCAAGCCCCCACAAAGCCCCCTAGTAGCTGCGGGAAACGCCCGAACGTCCGTTAGACTCGAACTTGGTAGGTACGACCGTCCACCGGGGAGGCAAGCCCATTCCGCACGTACCCCCACCGAAACGCCACCCCTACGACCAGTGGTCACCGGACGCCCGGGCGCTCGACTTGGTCGGGGACAAATGGACGCTGCTGATCGTCCGTGATCTCGCCGCCGGCCCCCGGCGGTTCGTGGAGCTCCAACGCGTACTCCCCGGGATCTCGACCGAGCAGTTGCGGTCCCGATTGAACCGCATGGTCGCCGACGGGATGCTCACCCGCAAGCGCTATCGGGAGGTTCCGCCCCGGGTCGATTACGAGCTGACCGACCGGGCCCGCGAGCTCATGCCGATTCTCGGCGAGCTGGCCCGCTGGGGCTATGAGTGGGCCTGGAGCCCACCCCGAACCGCCGAATCGGTCGACCTCGGCGCGATCTTCCGCCTCGCCCCCGGCCTGATCGGCCGGCCAGCGGCCAGCGGCATCGTCGAGTTCGTGGTCGACGAGCCCGACGGGCAATCCGCGTACACGTTCACGCTCGGAGACGAGGGTGTGAGCGTCGAGGAGCACCCGGCCGACCCCGGCGCCGACGCCCGGGTCAGCGCGCCCGCCGACGAGTGGATCAAGGCCTTCTCGCCCGGGCATGACCGCAGCGGCCTGGACCTCTCCGGCCAGCAACCGCTCGCCTCGGCGCTGCTCGACGGCCTGTGCGCGGTCGGCCGCCGCGCCGCCGCCCGCGCCGCAGAGGCCGCCTAGCGCGCATAGCGCCGCACAGGGCCGCACAGCGCCGGACAGCGCCGGACAGCGCCGGACAGCGCCGGACAGCGCCGCCGGAGCCTGAACCAGGCCTACTTGTCGGGGTACTGCGCAGCCAGGATGTGCGGGATCTGATACTGCCCGCTCGCGCCGGGCAGCGCAGGCGCGACCCAGCACGCCTCGGTCGAGCCGGGCGCCGGCGCGGGCGGCCCACTGGCTGGCTCTGAGCCGTCGCCCGGGGCGCCGGTGTTCTTGCAGTCCCACGACGCGAAGTTGCCGTTCTGCGGATTGCGCGGATCGGCCTGCCAGAGCGGCGCCGGGTAGGTGTTCCCGCGGTTGCCCGTGTCGCGGTTGGCCGCAAACGACAGCGTCTCCGGGCCGGTGGGCGAGAACTGACGCAGGTAGTGGCCGATCCCGCCGCCCGAGAACGCGGTGGTGGTGCCGGCCAGCGTCGCGCCGCCCTGCGAGATGAAGTCCGAGACCAGCTGCTGGTGCAGCGACAGCCAGCTCAGGATCGGGTTGAGCTGCTCGAGGAACGTCCCGACCGAGCCGAGCATCGGCGTGGCACCGGTGAGGATCTCGCTCACGGCCGGCAGGCCGGTCTGCGAAACCGTGATCAGCGGCCCCAGGTTCGTGAACAGGTGGCGCAGCGGCGGCGAGAGCTCCTGGACCGAGTGCAGGGTGGGCGCGAGTTGCTGGGCGACCGGGTCGAGTTCCTTGATGAGCGGGTCCGTGTTGTTCGAGAACGTCTGGAGCTTGGCCATGGTGGCCTTGGTCTCGTTCAGGAACGTCGGGAACACCTGGAAGGTCTGGGCCAGCTTGTTGTTGTTCGCGGCGGTCGTCGCGAACGTGGTCTCGGCGCTCGTGATCAGGTTGCGCAGCGCGGTCTGGTCGGCGCCGAGCGCCCCGAACACGGTGCCGCCGTTCTGGACCAGGCTGACCACGGCGAGGTGCTGGACGTCGAGCACCTGGAGGATGTCGGTGGCGTCGGCGGCGAACGTGGGGAGGTTGCCCAGCACGTCGTTGAGGTTCTGGTCGTTGCCCGTGACGGCCGTGGCCAGCTCCTGCTGCCAGGTCTGGAAGGCATGCCGGGTCGTCGGATCGAGCGCGTTGAAGATGTCCGAGAGCTGGACCGTGGGCAGCACCTGGCTGCGCGGGAGCGTGCCGCCGTCGGCCACCGGTGGCGCGTTGGGCTGACCCGGGATCAGCTGCACGTAGGTCTCGCCCAGGATCGTCTTGGTGCGCAGGATCGCGCGCGTGTCCTGGCGGATCGGGGAGTACTGGTGCTCGAGCTGGATCGTGGCCATCGTCCGGTTGCCCTTGGGGTCAAGCTGGGTGGAGACCACCTTGCCCACGGACACGCCGGCGATCCGCACGTCGGCCTGGGTGGCCAGGTCCTGGGCGCTGGGGAACGACACGTTCACGCGGTAACCCTGGGCCCCCAGCGGGATCGTGCCGCCGAACGACACCCACAGGAACAGCAGCAGCCCTATGCACGACAACGCGAACAGCACCATCGTGATGACGCGGGAGATCGGGGGGCTTCCGGTATGCACTTAGTTCACGGGGAGCTTCGGGAGGAACAGGGTGTTGGACTTAGGAACCGAGCCACCGGAGCCCGACGACGAGGCGTGCGGCTGAAGCGCCTGGATCGCCGACGTCGTTGGGTTGGACGAGGCGGTGGCGGTCGCCGGGTGCTGCTGCTGGTACTTCTCATACGCGCGCGCGTCCGCCGCGGACTGAGTCGGGCACAGGTTCGAGCTGGTCAGGATCGGCGTCAGGTTCATGACGACCTCCTGCAGCGGCGAGCTGTTGGCGATCTGCGCCAGCGAGGCGCAGCTGGCCTGCAGGAACAGCGGGCGGAAGTCGCCGTTGGCGTCCTGGACCGAGAACAGCGTGCGTGCGTTGTGGTCGAGCCAGGCCAGCCACCACAGATAGCCGTGCTCGGTGTCCCCCGGGTTGTAGCCGAGCATGTTCCCGAAGTGGTTGAGCACGGTGAACGCGCTGGTCAGGTTGGTCGTGGCCGCGCCCTCGTGGACGGCGCCGTTAGCCGTCTGCACGACCGTCGGGTCGGCCAGGTTCTTCGCGGCCGGCTCCAGGTTGCGGACCACCGGGCGCGCCGCGATCACGAACGGGCGGATCTGGTTCTGGACGATCGGGGCGCCGGGCACGGCGAGCGCGGTCAGGGCCTTGTTGGCGGCCGGGATCGCGGCTGCGGCGGGGAGCAGGTTGTGCGCCGCCGGGCCGAGGATGTTCGCGAACGCCTGCACCTTTACCAGCGTGTCCGTGGTCTGCTTCAGGGTCCCGGGCAGCTCGGCCACCGCGCGGCTGACGTTGGCGTCCTCGGAGGCGAAGGCGGCGAACACCTTCTCGCTCGAGTCGACCAGCTGGACGATCTGCGGCTGCTTGGCCGCCAGCGCGTCGTTCAGCCGGCGCAGGGAGTTCACCAAGCGCTGGAGGTTCCGTCCTCGCACGGCCACCGCGCTGTTGACCCGGGCCAGGTCGCGGTGGGTCGGCTCGAAGCGCTCCATGACCTGGGCCAGCTCGTTGCCGCCGCCTGACTTGAGGCCCTGGCCGGCGCCGTTGACCAGCAGGTCGAGATACTCGCGGCTGTCGGCGTCCAGCGAGGAGAGAATCTCGTCCAGGTTGACCACCGGCATCGTGTTCGAGATCGGGATCGTGTAGCCGGCCGGCGCCAACGGCGAGCCCGCAGGCCCCGGCGAGAGCTCGATGAACATGTCGTCCAACCCGGTCCGCGGCCGGATCAGCGCCGTCCAGTTCTTGTGGATCAGGTGCTTGTACTTCGAATCGAGGTCGAGCTCCACGATCCCCTCGCCGTTCTTGAGGGTCACCTTGCCGACGAGACCGACCTGCACCCCGGAGATCCGCACGCTCTGGCCCTGACCCGGCGTGACCGCCTGCGCGGTCGAGAACGCCGCGTTGATCGTGTACGGCGAGGGCGAGATGAACGGGAAGCGCAGCCGCTCGTTGGTGAGGATGTAGCCCGCCACCCCGATCGTGATCACGAGCAGGCCGAGGATCGCCGCGAAGTCCTTCCAGTGCTCGCGGATCGCGCGCTTCATCGTGGAGCCCTCCGGGTGGCGCTCTGCTTGGCGGCGTTGGAAGGAGCATTGCTGCGGAGCGCCGGCATCGACGCGGTGCCGAGCTTCAGGCCGTCCTGGGCGGCGAGCTGCTGGATCTGGGGGATCGCGGCCGTCGCCGCCGAGGTCCAGCGCAGCGAGGCGCCCGGCGCCGACAGGTTGCTCGACTCCTGCTGCGGGGGCCCGCCGGTGGCTGCCGTGAGGTCGGTGATCGGCGGCTGGGTCTCGCACGGCACGTTCGGCTCGAGCGGGGGCGACTTCTGGCCCGGCGGCGACTGCGGCTGCTCGCCCTCGAGCGGCGCGAGCGACTGCCCGAACAGCCCCGGCTGCAGCGAATAGGTGAGCGTCCCGCCCGTCCCGAGGATCCGGATGTAGGGACCGTTGGCGTCGAAGTCGCGCGACTCGCCGGCCAGCCCGGGCAGGAAGTCGACCGCCTCGACGTACACCGGGTGGGGCGGGAACCCGTTGGACGCGTTGAAGTGCGGGTCGGTCAGGGTCAGCTTCGACCACGGGATGATCACGTTCGCCGCGCAACTCGCGGCCGGACGCACGCCGTTGGCGAAGAGCGGCGTCGACTCGCGGGTGAGCCGCGAGAGCGGCGGCACGGTCTGGGCCAGGTCGGCGGTCAGGCCGCGCAGCTCGGACGGCTGCACGAGCAGCCGCAGCTGGGTGATGAACGGGAGGCTGGCGTCGATCATCGGCCCGGTCGACTTGACGCCGGGGATCAGCGCCTTGGCCAGCTGCGGGAGCGGGCCGGGCGAGCAGTTGGGCACCTGTGGCCCCGAGCAGAACGCCGCGTTGAGGGCGTGGAAGGCGGGGATCGCCGCGGACAGGGTCTTCGGAAGCTCGGCGACGGCATTCGCGAGCGCGACGTTCTGCACCGCGAACGAGTGCGCCGTGGTGTTGAAGTTCGTGATCAGGTTCTGGAGGTTCTTCGGGTGGGTGTCGATCGCGCCCGACACCTCGCCCTGCTCGGCAATCCAGTTCGACAGGTCGTGCGTCTGCAGGCCCAGCGCGTCGTGGGCGACGACCGCCGAATACTCGTATGCCGGCAGCCAGTACTTGATCGAGGCGTTGTAGGCCTTGCCGCCCTTCTTGACGGCGGTGCCGAACTGCTGGAGCAGCGTCTGCAGGTTCTGGCGGGTGTTCGACTGCAGCGAGGTCAGGACCTGGTCGAACTGGACCGGCTCGGTGCCCTGCTGGACCGGGAACGTGTAGCCGCTGGGGGCGACCGGCGCCTCGGGCGTGCCGGGACTGACGTCCACGAAGAAGTTGCCCTCGAGGAAGATGCGCGGGCGGATCGCGAACGTGGCGTCCTTGTGGATCGGGAGGCCCTGGCCGGAGATCGTCATCGTGACGTCGGCCGCCGTGCACCCCTGCGAGCCGCTGGTCGACGCCTGCTTCTGCAGCGAGCCGCCGAGCTTGCATCCCGCCACCGGCCCGACAGTCTTCACCACGCCCACGTTGACCCCCGCGATCCGGACCGGCGACGCGGGCTTCACGCCGCTGGCGTTGGAGAAGATCGCGTGCACGGTGTACTGGCTGGAGAACGGGTTGGCGAACTTGGTGAAGCCGAGGTAGGTGAACACCACGATGGCCACCAGCGCGATCAGGCCCGCCATGAACGTGCTCATTCCTTTTTTGCGTCCGCGGCGTCGAAGAATCATGGGTTCGAAGGGATGTAGGCGAGCTGCGGGCCGGTCGTCGGCGCGCGCGAGAACGTTTCGCCGGACGGAACCTTTGCCAGACCGTTGAAGGTCGGACCCTGGTCGCCCGGGTTGTGCGGGTCGGAGGCGAAGTCGCGGTGCTGCGGGTCGACGGCGTTGAGCTGCTTGGCGTAGCCGCGCTGGCCGGTCTCGCAGTCGGCGTTGCCCTGGTTGTCGATCGCCGCCCCGTAGGTCTGTCCGTGCGTGAAGCCGTTCCCGCCCTGGGGCGAGTCGAACGAGCCGCCGTTCATCGGCGCGTTGGCGCCCTGGTCGCTCAGGCTGTTGGGCTGAGTCGAGTTGTTCTGCATGAGCAGCGCGCGCTGGGCGAAGCCGAACGCGGTCGCCTCGGAGAAGTGGTCGGCGATGTACGTCCACCAGTAGTTCCAGTCGTCGCACACGGTCTGGTACGGGCCGAGGTACTTGACCATCGGGTTGAGCGTCTGCACGGTGTTCACCAACGCGTTCAGCGCCACGTTGGTGCCGGGGGCCTGCGCCAGCGTGCGCAGGGCGTCCATCGTCTGCTGCAGCCGCTGGTTCAGCGCCGGCGTGCGGCCCAGGACCTGCGTGCCCTGCTCGAGCGCCGGATTCAGCACCGGAAGCGCCACCTCGAGCGAATGCGTGGCCGGCGTCATGTACTGCCCGAACGTGGTCAGATCCGTCAGCAGCGGCTGCTGGGCGATCAGCGACTGGGTCGAGACCTGCTCGGTGGACGGCGACTCGGCGATCGTCGCCTTCAGGTCGGCCGGGTTGCGGTCGATCGCCGCGAACGTCGTGGCCATCTTCCCGAAGAGCTGGGCGTTGACCTGGGCCACCGGCGCCACCGCGCCCATGAACGAGTTCAGGCCGTTGAAGAACCGGGTCAGCTCGGTGCTCGGATCGGACAGGTACTGCGCGACCGGGCGGAGGTAGCCCAGCAGCGGCGGCAGGCTGGCGATCGTGTCGTTCAGCGCGGAGCCGCGCGAGGCCAGGGTGTCACCGAACCCGACCAGATTGGTCTGCACCGCCCCCCGGGTCTTGGCGTTGAAGATCTTGAACACGTCGTCGAACTGGACCGGGACGTTGGTCTGCGATACGGGCAGCGTCGCCCCGTCGGCGAAATTGCGTTTGGAGACGCCCTTGTGGAGGTCGAGGTACTTGAGGCCGAGCACCGAGCGCGGCTGGATCGAGATCGTCGAGTCGACCGGCACGGTGCCGTAGGACTTGTCCAGCTTGAGCGTCAGCTGCGCCCCCGTCTGCCCGTTCTCCATCGTTACCGGCTTCAGGCCCGCGATGATTCCGATCAGGTACCCGCCCTCGCGCACGTCGTTGCCGGCCACGAGCTCCGAGCCGTTGGTGATGTCGACCTTGAGCTCGCGGGTGGGTACGAACGGCAGGCCCTGGTTGGCGTTGTAGGCCAGGAACACGCCCACCAGCGCGACCAGCACGGTCACGGCCCCGATCAGGACGGGGTTGGCGAACGCGGATTGCTGCTTGCGCCTCATGGTGAGAGCAGGTAGTTGAGGAGTTGTTGGGCCTGCTGCGCGCTGGGCGTGCCGCTCGAGGAGGTGCTGCTGCTCGTGTCCGGCGCCGGGACGCTCGGCGTGGCCGGGACGGCCGGCGTGGTCGGGGTGCTGGAACCGGTGGCCGCGCCGATCGCGGCGGTGACCTTGCCGAGCGCACCCTGGAGGCTCGGGCCGCCGCCCGTCCCCGACGTCCCGGGTGTCCCCGATGTCCCCGGTGCGCCCGCCGTCCCCGAGCCCGCGTTGTTACCCGCGCCGGAGGCCTTGTTCGACCGCAGCGCGGCCTGGTTGGGCGAGGTCTTGAGCGCCGAGGCCGGGCAAGCGGCGGCGCTGGTCTGGGGGCCCGTGTGACCCGGAGGCGCTCCGCCCGGGTCGGGCACGCAGCCACCTGGGTTCGACGGGTCTGACTCGTTGACGCCCTGCTGGTTGGGACCGAGCCACGAGTAGCACTGCCGGTAGGCCGGGCCGTACTGCTTGAGGTTGGCCGCGATCGTGCCCGGCGTGGCGTACGGCGAGCACATCTGGCTGACGAAGGCGTCGACGGCCAGCATGTGCCCGAACGGCCCGAACGTGTTGATCGTCTGCTCCTGGTTGAACACGTACTGGAGCAGCGCCTCCAGGCCGGTGAAGCCCTTGCCGCCCGGGCTGCGCGAATCGGGCTCGACAGCGCGATCGCGGTTGTCGAGATCGGCCAGCACGATCGACAGGTTCTGGGCCAGCTCGGGCACGGGCTTGGGAGAACTTGCCCAGCAGAGACACCGTGGGGGCCGCCGCCTGCACCGCCGTCTTGCCCGTGACCGAGGCCTTCCCGAGCGACTGCAGCGCGGGGAGCGAGGCGTTGGCGAACCCGCACTGGTTTCCGGTGTGCGGCGAGGAGCACGGCGCCAGGTTCGTGAACAGCGTCTTCAGCTGCCCCGATGCGGCGTTCAGGTTCTGGAGCACCGGCGTGTTGGTGTCGGCGGCCGTGCCCAGCTTGGCCATCGCCGGCCTGAGCTGCGCGAGCAGGCCCGGGAAGCGGTGGAGGGTCGTCCTCAGGTTGGCCTGCTGGGTGGCGGTGTCGGTCGCCGCGTGGTCGGCGTCGACGATGAAGTTCTGGACCTGCTTGGAGTTGTTGGCCAGCGCGGTGACCACGGCGTCGGAGTTCGCGGTCAGGTCCTGCAGGGTGTGCGAGTCGTTGGCCAGCAGGTTCAGCAGGTTGTCGGTCTCGTCGAGCGCCGGCACCGCGCGCCGCAGCGCGGTCTGGAGATCCTCCGAGCGGCCCGCCACCGCGCCACCCAGCTCGTTGATGATCAGCGAGAAGCGCTCGCGCTGGGGCAGGCGCATGATGTCGGCGAGCAGATCGGCCGGGATCGTCGAGAACGTATGCGAGGCCGGCAGCGTCGCGCCCGACTTCAGCGGCTTGCCGTGCTCGCCGGGCTGGCAGTCCACGAAGTACTCGCCGATCAGTGACTGGGGCCGCGACTGGCAGCTCGCGTCCGACCGGAAGGCCCCGAACCCCTTGCTGGTCACCTCCACGGTGACCACCGCGTGGTAGTTCTTCTGGTCGAGATCGATCTTGCTGATCTTCCCGGCCGGGACGCCCGCCACCTTGAACTGGGCGTCGGCCACCAGCCCGAATGCGTTGTCGAACTCGAGCTTGTACGTCGGGTCGCTCGGCCCGCTCGAGAAGCCGCCGGTGAGCGCGACGAAGGCCCCGATCACGAGCAGCAGGGCGGCGTAGGCGAGGACCCGGCGCATCAGTTCCCCGTGGGGGTCTGGCTCGGATCGCAGGGATAGCCCGACTCGGGGTAGTAGACCCCGCCCCGCTCCATCGAGCCCGGGCAGCGGTCGCCCTGGCCCGACGTCAACAGGCCCTGGCTCGGGGTGCTCGTCCCACCCGGCAGGGTGCCGCTGCCGCCGAACGCGAGCACCGTGCGCAGCACCGGGTCGAGGAACGAGGGCAGGAGGTTGAGCGTCCCGTTCTCGACCGAGCCGACGCCGACCACCGGCGCGACCCGGCTGGCGTTGCCGTTGGCGTCGGTCTGGCCCGGATGGCTGAAGCCCTCGAACCAGCCGGTCAGGTCGACCGCGTAGGGACGGGCGGTGGCGAGCTCGGGGGTCGAGTCGTTGAGCGCGACCGTCGACTGCGGGAAGGCGCCGAGCCGCTGCTGGCCGTTGGCCGCCAGCGTGCCGTTGCAGGTGCTCGCGGCCGCGCTCGTGCCGCAGGTGACGTTGGCCAGCTTGACGCTCAGCTCGAGCAGCTGGATCAGGTCGTCTGATCCGGGCTGGCTCGCCGAGCACGGCTTGGAGCCCCGCGAGCAGATCAGGTTGGCCAGGTCGCGGACGGTGGGGACGGCGTTCTGAGCCAGCGGCCGGAGCTGGGTGAGGAACTTCTGGAGCTTGGGCGCCACCGGCTTGGATGCGTTGACCAGCGGGGTGAGCGTCGTCGAGCGAGTTGCGCAGGTTCACGAACGTCGTGTCGGCCTCCGCCATGAAGCCGGGCAGCTGCTGGATCGACTGGCCCAGAGCGTTCTTTTGCGAAGCCAGCGCGCCGGTCGTCGTGCCGAGGTTCTTGACCAGCGCCGAGAGGTCCGCCTGGCGAACGCGCGATGTCGCCCAGGAGCTTGCTGGACTTGGTCACGAAGTTCGTGAAGTCGCCGCCGTTGTGGCGGTTGAGCTCGGCGAACAGCGTGCTGGACGCCGCCACGGCCGGGTTCAGGTACTGCCAGGCCGCCTGCGCCTCCTTGCCCTTGCCGGCGTACTGGGAGGCCGTCCCCTGGATCAGGTTCTGGAGTCCCTTCAGGGTCGGCGGATTGAGCGTGTTGAACAGCTGGTCGATGTCGACCGCGCTGGTCGTCTCGGTGGTCGGGATGACGCCGTCATCGGCAATTTTCGGAGCATTGGACGGCCCGAGCCGCAGGTCGACGTAGCGGTTGGCGATTCCCGACAGCGAGGACAGCCGCACGGTCGCCTCGGTCCCCTGGTGCAGCGGCGTGTAGCTCGAGTTGTCGATGCTCAGCGTGAGCTGGGCCTGGCCGCCCTTGGTCAGCGCGATCTTCGACACCGTCCCGACCGTGCTGCCGCCGATCTGGACCTGGTCCCCGCTCACGATCTGGCTGGCGTCCTGGAACACCGCGTTGACCTGGTAGCTGGAGCCGCCCGAGAGCAGAATCACGGCCACCACGACGACCGCGAGCACCACCGCTACAACGGCTGCGACCCTGCCGATCACGTTGAGTTTCTCCCTGCCAACCCTGGTCCTCCCGCTGGGGTCCTGGCTACCCGAAACGCGGAGCTTCTAGCCGAACCTAGCAAGGGGTTCGAGCCACTGTCAAAAGGGAACCGACGCACGTGTAGGTGGGTTTTGGGGCCGCCTGCGGCGGCGTCTCCGGACGATGTCGCGGCCGGCGCAAAGAGCGAGGCAGGATGCCGAGCGCGCCGCAGCCGTGACGCCGGTTCCGCCCCGCATCCGTGCCGGGCGGCGTAGTCGCGACCCGCCGGCCTCCCGTCCCTGCAGCCGCTAGCGTTTGGAGCCCGCCCGGGTGGTGGAATTGGTCAGACACGGTCGCCTTAAGAGCGACTGCCTAGCGGCATGAGGGTTCGAGTCCCTCCCCGGGTACTGGCGGCGCCCCTGCAGGACCGCAACTAATCCGCTGCTACGGTGTCAGAGCCACCGACGGCCCGTTGAGCCAGGCCTAGCCCTCTTGGAAGTCTCTGCACTTAGATACTCGGGAGGAATCGGACTGCATGCGCGGTCGCCGCTCCTGAGACTCCAGTCCGACGAACGGCTGGTGGCGATGATCCGGCGCGGGAGCAGCACCGCCTTCGAGGTCCTCGTCTCCCGCTACCACGCGCGGCTGCTCGCTTTCTGCCGCCACCTGCTCGGCTCGCGCGAGGACGCCGAGGACGTGCTCCAGGAGGTGTTCTCGGCCGCCTTCAACGCGATCCTCGACGACGACCGCCCGATCAACGTACGGCCGTGGCTGTACCGGATCGCCCGCAACCGCAGCCTCAACCACCTGCGGCGGATCCAGGCCGTCGGGGTCGACTCGATGGACATCCACCTGTTCGAGCACGGCGCCACCACCGCCGACAAGGTCCACGAGCGCGAGGAGTTCCGCATGCTCGTCGGGCGACATCCAGTCCCTGCCCGAGACCCAGCGCACCGCGCTCGTCCTGCGCGAGATGGACGCCCTGTCCTACGAGCAGATCGCCGAGGCGATGGAGACGACCGTGCCGAGCGTCAAGTCGCTGCTGGTCCGCGCGCGTGTGTCGCTGGCCGAGGCGGCCCAGGCGCGGATGCTGACCTGCGAGGAGGTTCGCCTCGAACTGGGCGAGGTCGCCGAGGGCCTGCGCCGCCGGCCCGGCGCGCTCGTCCGCCGGCACCTGCGCGCCTGCGAGCGCTGCTCGACCTTCAAGGCCCAGCTGAACGACACCAGCAAGGCGCTGACCGCGGTGCTCCCGGTCGGGTTCGCGCCGCTCGCGCTGCTGCGCAAGCTCGCGATCGTTCACCTCGGTCATTCCGCCGGCGCCGGCTCGAGCGCGTCGGGCGCGGCGCGGCCGGGACAGGCGGCAGCCGTCGGGCTCCACCGCGGCGGCGGGCGCCACCGCGGTCATCGGAAGCTACGACCGGCGGATTCCTGTCGGCCAGCGTCGGCGCGATCGCCACCAAGGCGGCCGCCGGCCTGGCCGCCGCCGCGCTGGTCACCGCCGGAGCGGTCGAGGTCGATCAGCCGGCGCGCCCGCAGCACCACCACGTCGCGACCCACGTCGCGTCGGTCCCGGCTCAGCCCACGCCCGTCACGACCGCGACGCAGCCGGCCGCCGCCCGCGCCGGTCGTCGTGCACCACCCGATGGTCGTCAAGCACGTGCAGCACAAGGCCAGCCGGCCAAGGCCACCGCGACCACCCCGCACAAGACGGCGACCACCGCCAAGCCGACGACCCCCACCACCGACAAGGCCAAGGCCAAGCCCAAGGTGCCGCCCGGTCGCACCCAGACGCAGACCGACGCGACCGTCCTCGCGGGTCGGCTCGGCAGCACGCCGAGCGTGGCGGCCGCCGGAAGCTCGGGGACGACCGACACGACTCGCCGCCGCCACGACCACCACCACTACGCCGAGCGAGCACCTCAACGACGACGGCGAGCACGACGCCCGCGCCCCCAAGCTCGGATCCCAGCACCGCCACGACCACCGATCCGACTTCCACCACGCCGGCACCGGCCACCGATCCGTGCACCTTGGACCCGACTGACCCGTCGTGCCCGACCGCCGTCCGGGGGCGTCGCGCTCCGCCTCGGGCAGCACCACTCCCTAGCCTTCCGGCGTGATCGACGTCGGCCAGTTCCAGGCCGTCGACATGCGCGTCGGCCGGGTGGTCTCGGTCGACGAGTTCCCCGAGGCGCGCGTGCCGGCGTGGAAGCTGACGGATCGACTTCGGGCCCGAGATCGGGATCAAGCGCTCCTCCGCCCAGATCACCCACTACTCGCGCGAGCAGCTGCGCGACACGCTGATCGTGTGCTGGTGAACCTGACGCCGCGCGTGATCGCGCGGTTCACGTCCGAGGTGCTCGTGCTGGGCGCGCTCGATCCCGATCGAGGGCGTGTGCTGCTCCGTCCGGACAAGGACGCAGCACTCGGGTCGCGGATCGCCTAGGGGCCCGGACGAGCCGCCGATGACCAGCGCGCCCGTTCGGCGCGCCGTCCGACTTGGAGCGGGTACCGGCCGGCCCGGAGGGAGTTGATCAGCGTCGAGGCCTGTCCGTGGGCACGGACGGTGAGAGACGCCGGCTGCGGGGTGTCGCAGCGTGACCTGGTGAGCCCCGCCGTCTGAGACGACACGTCAACTCGACCGCGAAGTGCGCCGGCACGGTGACCGTGGGCGGGTTGAGCGTGCCGCCGCCGTGATCGTGAAGCGTGCCGGCACGCGGGCGTCGACGGCGCCGGTGGTGGCGGTCGTCTTGACGGTCGTGGCGGTGGTCTTGGCGGTGGCGGTGGTCGGTCTGTGGCGGTGGCGGTTGTGGTCGTCGCAGTCCTCTGGCGAGGGCGCGGTCGTGGCCGTCGATTGCGCGGGCGGAGCGAGTCGGCGTGGACCTCGTCGGGGTCGCGACTTCGAGCCGCCGCAACTCGGCGACGAGCAGCGCGCACCAAAAGAACTGCGAATCGTTCTCACGTTTGCAGGTAAAAGTCGATAAATGGGGCAGTCAGCAGATGGGACAGGGCGCGGGAAAACTCCGTCGGAAGCTCGTCGAATACGACGCTCTTCGTCATCGCCTGTGGATCTTCGGACAGCGGTGCCATCACGGCGCCACCGGCAGCGCTCGTCGCCGCGGCCGCCTTCCTCGTGCTGGCGACCGAATCCGGCGGTCGATCCCAAGCCGTACGCCGGCGCCGCGGTCGGTTTTCGCGCTGCGGCCGCGAGCGGGGCGCTGATGATGGCCCACGACTGGAAGGACCGCTCGATCTGGTTCGAGCGCGGTCGCGGCTCCCAGCTTTAGGGGGCTAAGTCCACACTCGGCACGCCCGCCGCGCCGAGAGTGCGGATCGGCACGCTATACGCACGTTCAGCCGCACTCGGCGACCGCACCGGCTCGAGTGTGGGGTTGGCCCGGTGCGCGGGCGGGTCGGAGCGCCGGCGGGCCCACGTAACCTTCGGGCGTGCGCTGCGCCATCGTCCCGCCCACGCCCGTGCCCTACCGCGAGCCGCTGTTCCGCGCCCTGAACGAGCGCGACGAGCTCGAGACTCCGCGTTATCTACCAGTCGGCCGGCCAGCCGAGCTGGGACGTGCCGGCGGAGTGGTTCCCGCGCGAGCACCCCTACCCTGCGGTGCACCTGCGCGCCTGGCAGCGCCGGCGCGCCGGGCGTACACCGGTGGTGTGGCCACGTGGGCTCGAGCGCGCGCTGCGCCGGGCCGACCCCGACTGCGTGGTGGTCTGGGAGTACGGGGCGGCGTCGCTGCGGACGCTGGCGTGGTGCCGGCGCCACCGCCGGGCGTACGTGATCTTCACCGAGTGCACGCCGCAGATCGACTCGATGCTGCCCGGCTGGCAACTCGCGCTGCATCGCCGCCTGGCGCGCCACGCCGACGGGGTGATCGCGGCCAGCTCCGCGGCCCGGCAGCGGCTGCGCTCGTTCGGTGTGCCCGATGAGCGGATCCGCGTCGCGCTGCAGGCCGCCGACGTCGAGCCTTTCCGTGCCGCGTCCGGAAAGCGGGGCGAAGGCTTCAAGGTCATCAGCGTCGGGCGCCTCGTCCCGGACAAGAACTTCGAAGGGTTGATTGAGGCGTTCACTCGGGGCGGAGTGCCCGGCGCAGCTCGAGATCGTTGGCGAAGGGGCTTCCTGGAGGACCAGCTGCGGCAGCTGGGCGCAGGTGACCGGGGTGACCGTGCGCTTCCGCGGCCACGTCCCTCCCGACCAGCTGCCCGACTTGTATGCGTCGGCCGACGTGTATGCGCTGGCCAGCGCCTACGAGCCGTTCGGGGTCGCGTTCCGCGAGGCCGCCGCGGCCGGCCTCCCGATCGTCTGCAGCCGCGACGGCCGGGGCGGCCGGTGACGTGGCGGTCGAGGGCCGCAACGCATTCCTGGTCGATCCGCTGGACCCCGATGGGATCGCGGACGCGCTGACCCGCCTGGCATCGGATCCCGAGCTTCGCGCCCGCATGGGTGCCGAGAGCCGGGCCATCGACCGCGAGACCGACGGCGTCGAGGTCGAGGCGTTCGCCGAGGCGATGATCGCCGCTGCCGCGCCGCTACTCGCCGAGCAGGGCCGGCAGCACCTCGTTCGCGCAGCCGGCGCCACCGAGGCCTCCGCGGCGGTAGGGCTCGAGCCCGGCTCGCGCCGCCGCGCGGTAGGTGGCGAGGGAGTCCGGGGACGCCGCGAACGCAGCCTCGAACGCGTCGCGCCGAGCGTTGCCGGCGTGCGGTCGCGAGCCACGAACTCCGGGGCCAGCGAGCGGGCGAGCGCGAGCGCCGGGAACGGCCCGCCCGCCGGCGCGCCGACCAGCACGGCGCCGCGGTCGAGCGCCTCGAGCGGCGCGATCCCGAAGTCCTCCCAGGCCGCGGCGGTGACGAAGACGTGCGCCCGGGCCAGCAGGTCGCGGAACTCGGCTGGGGCAGCATCCCGACGAACTCGGCCCCCGCCGGCAGCGCCGCGCCCCGCCGGGCCAGGAACGCCCGGGCCCGCTCGGGCGGGATGCCGGCGATCAGCAGCCGCGCGTCGGGCAGCGCGGCCTGGTCCCACGCCGCGCACAGGAGCGCCAGGCCCTTGGCCTTCGGATCGGGCGTGTAGCCGATCGCGAAGCGGCTCGCGGACGGCGGCCGGCGGCGGGCGCGGCCGGGACCGGCGGCGGGACCATGACCGATCGCGCCGCGCCGCGCGGGAGCGCCGCCAGCGTCCCGGGGCTGTGGGGCAGGAGCACACGCGCCCGGGCGAGTTGCCGGCGTTCGAGGACATGCAGAGGCGCGTTCAAGACGCCCGGTCGGTTGAGCCGGGCCGGCGAGTCGAGCCAGACGGCGAACGGCACGCCCGGAGTCGCCGATCAGCAGCGCCGCGGTCGTCGTCGAGATGACCAGGGCGCGCGGCCGGTGCGCGCGCATGCCGGCGGCGAGCGCCCGCCGCGCCGCGACCGCCTCGACCACATCGTTGACCGGATACGCCCGGCGCAGCGCGTTCGTCCACCCGATCCGGGTCGCCACCGCCTCCACCGAAGCGCCCGCCTCCCGGAGCATCGTCGACCAGCTGTGCGTCGGCCAGCCGCAGCCCGCGCGTGGTGCCGAGCGACACCAGCAGTAAGGTCGGTCACCGAGCCTCGAGCGCAGCCCGATACGCCGCGACCGTCTCGACGCCGCAGCGCTCCCAGGTGAAGTTCGCCGCCACCGTCTCACGCGCCGCCGCGCCCAGCCGCGCGAGCTCGGCGCGGTCGCCGGTCAACCTGTCGAGCACGCCGGCCAGCCCGCC
The DNA here is from genome assembly GCA_963832315.1 of uncultured Solirubrobacterales bacterium. Lineage (GTDB taxonomy): Bacteria > Actinomycetota > Thermoleophilia > Solirubrobacterales > Solirubrobacteraceae > Palsa-465. The sequence goes on from CAWHTT010000001.1 coordinate 565,315, forward strand.
CGGATCGTCGGGCTCGACCAACACCATCCCCGGGCCGGCGGCCGCGATGTCCTCGGGCCCGCCCTCGCCGCGGCTCCCGATCGCGGGCAGCCCGGCGGCCATCGCCTCGACGAACGCCACCCCGAAGGGCTCCTCCACCCCCGGCATCACGAACAGATCGCACGCCGCCGCTCGCGCCACCGCCTCGGGGTTCGGCAGCTGCCCGAGGAACCGCACCCGCTCGGCCACGCCCAGTTCGGCCGCCAGGCGCTCCAGCCCCGGCCGGCACGGCCCGTCGCCGATCACCAGGTACTCGGGCCGGCGCTCGCCGGGCAGCAGGGCCATCGCGCGCAGGACGGTGTCGTGCCGCTTGCGCGCGACCAGATGCGCCACCGTGACCATCCGGACGGCGCCGTTACGACGAGGCGTGCGTCACCGGCGGCAGGTCGGCCCCCAGGTGCACGACCCTCACCGGCAGCGCGCGCCCGGCGATCTCCTCGCAGCGCCGCGCCGCCCAGCCGCTGTTGGCCACGACCAGATCCGCCCGCGCCATCGCCGCGACGCACGCCCGCCGCCCCACCGAGCTGTTCTCGGGCACGTTGATCATGTCCGGGCCGTGGCCCGAGACGACGAACGCGGGCCCACCTGAGCGCCGTCGCGACACCCAGCGCGCCGCCGCGTGCCCGGCCGGCGCCAGGCAGTGCGCGTGCAGCACGTCGAAGCGCCACTCCGCGTACAGCCGATCGAGCGCCCGACCAAGCGCCGGCGCCATCCAGTAGCCCCAGCTCCCGTACGACATCGGGCGTGGCGGAGCCACGAACGGCACCGGCTGCACGGAGAGCCCGTCGAGCGTCACCGGCCGCAGCGATGTCCGGGCCCCCGCGATCCAGCCGCTGAGCGCACCGATGGCCGGGGGAAAATGGAAAACCTGGCGCGCCACCGACAGCGGCGGGATCGGCCGCCGCAGCGCCAGTACCCGCACCTCGGCGCCGGCGTCGCGCGCCGCGATCGCCTGCCGGTGCGCCCAGATGCCCAGCACCGGATCCCCCGGCGACGGGTACCACTCCGCTACGACGGCGACGCGCACCACGGGCTACTGGCCGACGGAGAACAGCGCCTCGAGGTCGTGCTTGGAGTAGACCTCGAACGCGACCATCGTGTGGGTCCGCGCCACGCCGGCGAGCTGTGAGATCTGGCCGGTGACCACCTTGGCCAGATCCTCCTGCTGGCGCAGGCGCAGCACCGCGACGAAGTCCCACTCGCCGGTCACCGAGTACGCCTCGGCGACACCGTCGATGTCGGCCAGCTCGCCGCCGAGCGTGGCCAGCCCGGCGCGCTCCGCCTGGATGAGGACGATCGCGTGGGTCACGTCGAGTGCGTCTCGCCGGGATCGAGGATGACGACGTTCGAGCGGGTGGCCGACTCGACGTCGGACTTGAACGCCTCGGCGTCGGTCTCGATCGGCGGGAACGTGTTGTAGTGGCAGGGGATCACGGTCTTGGCTCCGACCAGCTCGGCGGCATCGACCGCGTCGACGCGATCCATCGTGTAGTGGCCACCGATGCACATCAGCGCGACGTCGATCGGGTGACGCTTGCCGACCAGCTGCAGATCGGAGAACACGCAGGTGTCGCCCAGGTGGTAGACGATCGTGTCCTGGAAGTTGATCAAGCAGGCCGGCCGGCACGTTGGCCGTGCCCTTCGGCGTGGTCGAGGTGTGCCAGGCGGGCACGAGCTTGACCCAGCCCCAGTCGAACTTGACCGTGCCGCCCATGTTCGGATCGCGGACGTCGATGCCCTCCTCACCCAGCTCGTTGGCGATCTCGACGATCGCCACCGCCGGCGCGCCCGTCCGCTTGGCGATCGCCACCGTGTCGCCGATGTGGTCTCCGTGGCCGTGGGTGAGCAGGATCGCGGTGGCCGCGGCGTCGTCGGCGCTGATCGTGGCCTTGGGATTTCCGGTCAGGAACGGGTCGATCAGAACCGTGGTGTCGCCGTCGGCGAGCTCGAAGGCAGCGTGGCCGAGAAAACGCACTTCCATCTGTTGTCAGTCCTCCTCGTTCGTTTGTCGTTGACCGAGCTCGCGCGCCAGCTCGAAGCCGACCGCGACCCCGACCAGCATGCCCAGCCGGGTCTCCTCGGCGAGCATCGTCCGCACCGCGCGGACCCGCTCGCCGACGTCCTCGTGACCCGCCGCCTCGCGCACGGCCTGGTTGTGGCCCAGGTCGAACCAGCCGCCCTCCTCGAGCGCGCCCATGAGCACGCGTTGCAGCGACGGCGCGGTGCGGGTGACCACGTCCTGCGCTTCACGCAGTCGGGCCGGATCGGCAATCGCTGCGATCGCCGCCTCCAGCTCGGCGTCGGTGTAGGCGCGGTCGACCACGGGGCGACTCGGATCATACGTCCGCGCCTGCGCCGGGGGCCGAGTGCTACCGGTCGCCGGCCAGGGCCAGCGGCAGCCCGATCAGGATGCCGGCCAGCACCCCAATTCCCGCGGAGACCCAGCTCGCGCCCGGGGCGGCCAGCGGCATCAGCGCCACCACGACCCCGATCACCGCGGTCCCCAGCAGGTCGCCCTCGATCTCCTCGCCGGCCCGGAGCGAGAGCAGATCCGGGATCACCCAGGCGATGATCAGCGCCAGCGCCCCGCCGTTGCCGCCCAGGGCCAGGGGCAGCGAGGCATCCGCGGCGGTCACCGCGGCGCCGCCGACCGAGCCGACGGCGAACAGGACGAGCACGACCAGGGGGCCATGCCGGCGCTCGATCAGCCATCCGTAGATGGCGATTGCACCAAGTGTCACGATCGCGTAGCCGGTGTTGACGTAGGTGAACGGCGCCACCAGCAGCCGCCACCAGAGATGGGTGCCGAACTGGGCCCACAGCTCGATCGCATGCGTCGAGCCGACCAGCGCGGCCCGCCACAGGAGCGTGCCGGCGAACCCGGCCAGCACGAGCGCGATCGTCGCGTACGCGCGAGCCTCAGGCCGGATGCCCGGGATCTCGCCGCGGCGCAGCGGCGGCAGCGACGGCCTCGGCGTGCGGCGCTTGCGCTCGGTGGGGCGGCCCTCCCGGTCGAGCTTGGGAGCCCGCTTGCGCAGCCGGCTGCCGCAATACGGGCACTCCGTGATGTACGGGCTCACCTCCGACTGGCAGTTCTTGCAAATTACGAAAAGGTCCGGACCGCCAGTGCTCATAGCTCGGATCGATTGTATGACGGCGGCGAAGTGGGCAACAGAGTCCGACCCGGCATCATGCCGGGGGTGGCCGCTACACCGCGGTCGCGGCGACGATCTCCGCCATGACCTCGCGCAGATCGTGGTTGGCCTCGTAGACCACGACCTGGCGGGCGGCGCCGTTGCCTCGCTCGAGCAGATCCTCCACGGCCTCGAGCTCACCCAGCGAACCCAGGTCCTGGCAATGCTCGCGCATCCGGTCGACCAGCCGGCGGGCCAGCTCGCGCGCCGGCACCCGGTCCCACTGGGGCAGGTCGACCAGCTCACCGTCGAGGCCGTGCCGGGCGGCCAGCCACTTGTTCTCGTCGAGCATCTCGAACGGGTAGCGCGAGAGCTGCTTGCCCGCGTCGAAGTGCTCGGACAGCTCGCGCACGAGGCCCTGGACGAGCGCGGCCAGCCCGAGCGTGTGCTCCACGCGGGTCTGGGAGTCCATCACCCGGATCTCGACCGTCCCGAATTTCGGGTGGGGCCGGACGTCGTGCCACAAATAGGTGTAGTCCTCGATCACCCGGGCGTGGACCATGAACTCGATTCGCTGCTCGTAGTCCGCCCAGTCCTTGTAGGTGGGCGGTAGCCCGACCCGGGGGAAGGCGCGGAAGATCGGGGTGCGGGTGGAGGCCAGACCGGTGGCGTCGGCGCGCCAGAACGGCGAGTTGGCCGACAGCCCGAGCAGGATCGGGACGTGCACGCGCATCCCGTTGGCGATGTGGATCGCCTTGTCGGGGTCGTCCACACCCACGTGCACGTGCATGCCGAAGATCAGCTCCTGGCGAGCCACGAAGCGCAGCGCCGAGACCAGGTCGCGGTAGCGGGGCCGGGCCACGATCCGCTGGTCCTCCCACATCGCGAACGGATGGGTCCCGGCCGAGCCGATCGTGAGGTTCTTGCGCGCGGCCGTCTCGCGGACCTGCGCGCGGAGCCCCCGCAACTGTTCGCCGGCCTCGGCGGTGTTCGCGCACGGGTCGGTCGAGACCTCGAGCACCGATTCCATCAGCTCTGGCTTGATCTCCCCGGCCTCCGCGGGCTCGAGCAGGCTCTCGATCGCGTTGACCAGCTCGTAGGACTCGGCGTCGAGGATCATGAGCTCCTCCTCGATCCCCAGCGTGTACGCCGGCCCGCCGAATTTGTGCTCCATCGCGCGCCAGGGTAGCCGTAGACTGGGACGTAGACGACGACTTGGAAATGAAAGGGGTCAGATGGCTCTCGGATACGACGGCAAGCTGTACATCCTCGCGTTCGACCATCGGGGGTCATTCCAGAAGAAGATGTTCGGGATCGAGGGCGACCCGACGCCCGAGGAGACCGAGCTCATCGCGGACGCCAAGCGGCTGATCTTCGAGGGGATGCTGAAGGCAGTCGATCAGGGCGCGGAGGCCGGCGCCACCGGCGTGCTCGTCGACGAGCAGTTCGGCTCGGACATCCCGTCGCGGACTCGCGAGCATGGATTGAAGCTGTCGATGCCGGTCGAGAAGTCAGGGCAGAACGAGTTCGACTTCCAGTACGACGAGGACTTCGGCGCCCACATCGAGAAGTTCGATCCGGACTTCTCGAAGGTGCTCGTCCGCTACAACTCCGACGACCCGGATACCGAGATGAACCAGCGCCAGCTGGCGCGGCTGAAGGAACTCGCCGACTGGCTGCACGCGAATAACCGGAAGTTCCTGTTCGAGCTGCTGGTGCCGGCGACCGACGAGCAGCTGGCCAGCGTGGACGGCGACAGCGACCGCTACGACGCCGAACTGCGCCCCGAGCTGATGCGCCGTGCGATCGAGGACGCCCAGAACGCCGGCATCGAGGTCGACGTGTGGAAGATCGAGGGCGTCGACGAGCAGGCCGACGCGGCGATGCTCGCCGAGCAGGCCCGTAGTGGCGAGGGTCGAGAGGGAGTGACGTGCGTGCTGCTCGGTCGCGGCGCGTCAACCGAGAAAGTGGAGCAGTGGCTTCGTGAAGCCGCCCCGGTCGAAGGCTTCATCGGGTTCGCGATCGGGCGCTCGATCTGGTGGGACGCCCTGAAGGGCTACCTCGCCGAGGAGCTCGACCGCGCGGCCGCCGCATCGCAGATCGCCGAGAACTACCTGCACTTCGTGCGCGTGTACGACCAGCAGGCCGTGCACTGATCTCCACCGCTACATAACGCCGCGGGCCTCCGCTTGGTAGGCTCGCGGCCCGATGGCGATGAAGATGCGCCAGAGTCTCGCCGAACTCGAGCAGGAGTTCCGGCAGGAGATGCAGCTCGAGAGCAGCCGCAGCCAGATGCTGGTGAAGCGGGCCACCTCGCGCACGCGCAAACGAACGCGCGAGCGCAACCGCAAGCGCAGCTCCATGCGCTTCTGGCTGCTCGTCATCTCGCTGATCGCCACCGCCGTGGCCGTGACGATCGCGATGTTCGAAACGCTCTACTACCTGCTCGGCTAGCTGCAGTTAACCGGGGTTTCCGTACCCCGTGACCGCTGGCTGCGCCGCGCGGGAGCGAGCTTTACGTGCCCTCTCCTCCTAGGCCGCGCAGCGCCGCGTCGACCTCTTCGCGGGCGCCCTTGCCGGAGCCCATGCGCTCCTGCTGGATCTCGAGATAGACCTCCTTGCGGAATACCGGGATGTCGCGCGGTGCCTGAATCCCGATTCGGACCTTCTCGCCCATGATCGCCAGTACGGAGACCTCGATGTCGTCGCCGATCATGATGCTCTGGTTGGACTTGCGGGTGAGTACCAACATTGGGGATGTGCCTCCCTGCTCGCCTGGTGTCAAACGAGGCGACCGGAATGCGCGTCTCCACGTGCCTCCGGTCCGCCGTGGCCAGCATAGCGGAGGGCATCCGCTGCACACAAGGCATGCGGACGGGCGATCGGGCGTGGGTGCAACCACGAGCGATTCTCATCGCGTGCCGCGGTCCAGCGGCCCGCTGTACTAGTCTCCGCGCCGAAATGGCGCGACGATCACTACGCCCCGAGCTGAACCGGATACGTGCCTGGGTCCGGCAAGGCCGAACTGACGCATGGATCGCTCACCAGCTCGAGGTGACCGTCCAGCAGATCCAGGCCTTCAAGCGCGAGCAGGGACTCGAGCCCAACGGCGACCCCGACACCGGCGCCGGCGTCGACTTCGACGACGAGATCGACCTGCGCGCCGAGGACGACGCGCTGATCGCCGCCGAACTCGAGGCGGCCGAGGCCGAGCGCGCCGAGCAGGAGGACGACGAGGACGGCGACTCCGACTCCGACGAGGACGAAGACGACGACGATGAGGGCGGGGCGCGGCGCACCGCTAGTCGTCGCCGCCGTGGTCGGCGAGGCGGCCGGCGCAGCAGCGGCCGGCGTAAGTCCACCCCGCTCGAGGCCACCTTCGACCACGGCGAGGAGGGCTACGGCCTGTGGCTCGACGCCTCCGTCCAGGACGACCCGGTCTACGCCGAGTACTGGGCCGGGCACCGGCCGGTCGAGGTGTCGATCGAGGAGGACCAGATCGTGATCCGGCGCGTCGGTGACGACGACGCCGATGACGACAACGGCAACGGCAACGGGGACTGATCGGGCGCTTCGGGGCTGCCCGCCCGGGTCGTGCCGCCCGGGGCGCGGCTAACACGTCACGCGCCGCGCTTCCGGGTTGGCGTGACGGGCTAACCGTCCCACAGGCGGATAAGGCGTCACGCTTTCCGCCTGACCGCTGGCGTGACGCGTTATCCGCGCGGGGTCAGTCTTCCCTGACGATGCGCGCGCCGCCGGCGTAGTCGCCCGCCTCGCGCACGTAGCGCGCGAACGCCGCACCCGCCACCGTGGTCAGGTCCCATGCCTCGGGCGTGCCCGGTGCCGCGCGGACCGCGATGTCGAAGCACCAGTCGATCCCGTGCTCGCCGTAGTAGCGCGCCAGCTCGTCGGTGGTGAACGGGCCGCCAAGCCGCCGGCGCAGCTCGTCGACGATCGCGTCGGTCACCCGCTCCAGGGCGGGCCTGAGCGCGGGATCGGCGTCGGCCAGCCGGCGCTGACCCTCGCGCCAGAGGCCGATCACATCGTCGAAGCGCAGCACCACCACGCCCGTTACCCGCCTGCCGCGGAGACCGCATCCAGCTCTGGGCCGGCGCACGCTCTGCTCCAAGTTTCCGGGAGACCCTCGCGCCTGCGGCGCGCTCGGCATCCGGCCTCGCTCTTGCGCGCCGCACGCGAGGTCATCCGGAGCGTGCGCCGGCAGCTACCACCGCCCAGCATCCGGCTGGGCGCTAGTGCGGCAGCCCAGTCACTTCGTACGGGTGCTCCCCGACCCGCACCATCCCCAGCGCCCGCGCGTCGCGCACGATCGTCGCCGGGTTGTTCAGCGACCGCTGCTGCGCGTGCAGGCTCGCGTTCGACTGGGTGAGCTGCCGCACGATCGCGCGCTGGTGGTTGGCCTGGCTGCGCACCGCGAGGTAGGCCAGGCCCTGCTGCACGTACAGCCCCGCCACCACGCACAGGACGACGAGCAGCCCAACGCGTCCGACCCGGTCCCAGCGCACACGCCCCCGGAGTCCCTTCGCCGCCACCCGTCGGGGTCTCGTGGGCGTGGTGCGGCTGTGCCTGCGCGGTGGCGCAGTGACGGTACGGGCTGACGGCATCCGCTGCGCCCTTCGTTCGACGCGCGGCCGTTCCTTCCTGCTGCATAAGACGCTGCGCCGGATGCGCAGCGGTGGAATCTGCCGCCGCACGCTCCGGATGACCTCGCGCGCGGCGCGCAAGAGCGAGGCCGGATGCCGAGCGCGCCGCAGGCGCGAGGGTCTCCCGGAAACCTGGAGCGGAGCGTGCGGCGGCCAAGAGCTGGATGCGGTTACCGGCCCGCTTAGGACCGGAACGCGCTCCGGCCCGGGTACCGCGCATCGGCCCCCAGCGCCTCCTCGATCCGCAGCAGCTGGTTGTACTTGGCCACCCGGTCAGACCGCGACGGCGCGCCGGTCTTGATCTGGCCGCAGCCCGTGGCCACCGCCAGGTCGGCGATCGTGACGTCCTCGGTCTCGCCGGAGCGATGCGACATGACGGCCGTGTAGCCGTTCTCACGGGCTAAGCGGATAGCTGCCAGGGTCTCCGTGAGCGTGCCGATCTGGTTGACCTTGATCAGGATCGAGTTGGCCACGCCGGCGTCGATCCCCCGCTGCAGGCGGTCGGTGTTGGTCACGAACACGTCGTCGCCGACGAGCTGCAACCGGTTTCCGAGGCGCTCGGTCAGTACATGCCACCCGTCCCAGTCCTCCTCGTCCATGCCGTCCTCGAGCGAGATGATCGGGTAGCGGTCCGCCAGATCGGCCCAGTAGTCGGTGAGCTCGGCGGCCGACAGCGTCCGTCCCTCGTGCTCGAGCACGTAGGACCCGTCGTTGAACAGCTCGGACATGGCGGGGTCGACCGCGATCGCCACCTGCTCACCGGGCACGAAGCCGGCGGCGGTGATCGCCTCGACCAGCACCACCAGCGCTTCCTCGTTGGACCCGAGATTGGGCGCGAACCCGCCCTCATCGCCCACCGCCGTCGACATCCCGCGATCGTGCAGGGTCTTCTTCAACGCGTGAAAGGTCTCGACGCCCATGCGGAGCCCGTCGCGGAAGCTCGGCGCCCCGACCGGGACGATCATGAACTCCTGGAAGTCCACGGCGTTGTCGGCGTGCACGCCACCGTTGACCACGTTCATCATCGGGACCGGGAGCACGTGGGCGCTCTCCCCGCCCAGGTAGCGCCACAGCGGCAGGCGTTCCTCGGCCGCGGCGGCGTGCGCGGCGGCCAGCGACACGGCCAGGATCGCGTTCGCCCCCAGCCGCGACTTGTTGGGCGTCCCATCCAAGGTGATCAGCATCCGGTCGAGCGCCGCCTGGCTCGAGGCGTCCTGGCCGCGCACCGCGGTGGCGATCTCGCCGTTGACGTTCTCCACCGCGCGCATCACGCCCTTGCCCATCCACTCAGAGCCACCGTCGCGCAGCTCGGTGGCCTCGAACTCGCCGGTCGAGGCGCCCGAGGGCACGGCGGCTCGACCCCAGGCGCCCGAGCGGACGCTGAGCTCGACCTCGATGGTCGGATTGCCTCGGCTGTCGAGGATCTGGCGGGCGTGTACGTGGTCGATCTGGCTCATGGGCGGCGGAGCTCTCCTTCCTTCAGGCGCGCCCGCGCGTAAAAGGCGAGCTGGTCATCCGGGGCGAGATCGTTCCAGCTATGGCCTTCGGATGCGGCCAGCTCGCTCCCGGCCAGCACGCGAGCCTTGAACCGGTCGGCGGCCGCGCGCAGCGCCAGCTCGGGATCGACGGCCAGCTTCCGCGCCACGTTGACCGCCGCGAACAGCACGTCGCCGAGCTCGTGGAACTGCTCCTCGCGACCCGGAGCCGCCTCGAGCTCGGCCACCTCGTCGCGCAGCGACTGGAGCGGGCCCTCGATCCCGGGGAAGTCGAAACCGCTCGAAGCGGCGCGGCGCTGCACCTTGCGCGCGTACAACGGCCCCGGGAGATTCTCCGGCACTTCACCGAATACGCCGCCCTCGCGTCCGGGCTCGCCGCGCTTGATCTGGTCCCAGTTGCGGCGCACCTCGCTCGAGGTGTCGGCCTGCACGTCGCCGAACACGTGCGGGTGGCGGCGGATCAGCTTCTCGGTGACCTCGCGCGCCACCTGAGCCAGATCCCCGGCCCCGCGCTCCTCGAGCAGCAGCGAGAGGAAGTGCACCTGGAACAGGACGTCGCCCAGCTCGTCGAGCATCTTCGCGTCATCGCCGCGCTGAGCCGCGTCGGCCAGCTCGTAGGACTCCTCGACCGTGTGGGGGACGATCGAGCGCTCGTCCTGCTCGCGGTCCCAGGGACATTCGACTCGCAGCCGGCGCGTGATCGCGTCGAGGCGGGCGAGCGCCTCAGCCGTCGCCGCGGACTCGGGCTGACTCACCCCGTGGTCGCGGTGGAGGCGCCGGTGGTAGCGGTCTTCGGCGCCTTGTAGCCCTTGCAGTCAGCCATCGCATACTGCGCGCGGCATGTGGTCTGGCTGAGCCAGTCCTTCTTGGCGCGATTGTCGACGGCGGTCTGCGCGTTCTGGGACGCCTGGCTGGTGAGCTGCTGGCGGATCAGCGCGGTGGCCTGGGCGAGCGACTGGTGGGTGGCCGGGGTGACCTTGATCACGTCGTACACGTAGTAGCCGAACTGCCCCTTGACCGGGCCGCTCAACTTGTTCACCGGCGCCGAGAACGCCACCGCGGCGAGCGCGGGGTCCGCCTGCGCCTTGGTCACGCCGTTGAGCAGGCCGCCGCTGTTCTTGGTGGTCGGATCGGTCGAGTACTTCTTGGCCACGGTCGCCCAGCTCTGCCCCGAGCTGAGCGCCTTCTTCGCGGCCAGCGCATCGGCCTGGTTCTTGGCCAGCACGACCCGGATGTTGCGCGACTCCTGCGTGCCGAACTGCGTGGCGTGCGCGGCGTAGTACTTCTCGATCTCGGCCTGCGTGACCTTCGTGTTGTGCTTGGCCGCCAGCTTCTGCACGATCGTGCTGACCCGGAAGCGGTACAGGACGTCCTGCTGCGTCTGCCCGGTCTGGCTGAGGAAGGTGCTGAACCCCTTGCCGTTCGGGAACTGCTGATTCTCGGCCGTGGTGAGCGCCTTCTGCACCTCGGCGTCGGTCACCTTCACGCCGAGCTTGTGCGCGTCGGCCTGGTACCAGTAGGCCTTGATCAGGAAGTCCATGACCTGGCTGGACAGCGACGTGAACAGCTGCTTGCAGTCCGTGCGCAGGGTCTTGGTCGCGGTCTTGGCGAGCTGCGGGATCTCCTTGCGCGCCTGGGCGATGCACTTGTTGAAGTTCGGCGGATCGTTCGGCACGATCACCGGCTGGCCCGGGCTCTGGGCCGCCTGGCTCTTGGCCGCCACGTACATCCAGTGGTTGAACGCCTGGGTGGTGATCGGATTGCCGGCCACGTCGGCGACCGAGTTGCCGGGCTCGCCGCTGCCGCAACCCGCCACCGCGGCGGCGAGCACAAAAAAGGCGCCAAGCGCCAGGATGGACCTACGGGCCTTCATCGGTCGTCGATGGTAGCGAGGGTGCTGCGATCTGGCGTGAAGAAAGCTCTAAGAACGGTTTTTGGGCCTCGCTGCGCTCGGCGTCCGTCGGATGGGGCGCGGCTGGCCCGATAGGCGAGGCATGGATGCCGAGTGGGCCAAGCCGCGACCGCCGTGGAGGGCCCATCCGGACCCGCTCAGGCGGCCTCGCGGGTGACGGCGAGCAACACGACCGCCGCCTTCACGTGGGGCCGTGGAGGGCCCATCCGGCCCCGCTCAGGCGGCCTCGCGGGTGACGGCGAGCAACACGTCCGCCGCCCTGACCACGGCCGGGAACCGCTTGACCGGATCTTCGGGCACGCGCATCGAGAGCTGCGACTTGCCCGACTCGTACAGCGCCTCGGGGATCTCCTGGCGGATCCGCTTGGCGCGCACGCTGTCGAGCTCGATCGGCGTGACCGCCAGGCGTCCGTTGCGGAACGTGACCGCACGTGCGCCGGCCTGGCCGAGCTTGATCCGGGCCTGTTGCAGCGCGATCAGGTTCTTGAGCGGGTCTGGCAGCTCCCCGAAGCGGTCCTCGAGCTCGTCGCGCAGCTCCATCAGGTCCGCGACCTCGCGCGCGCCGGCGATCCGGCGATGCACGTCGACCTTGGCCTGCTCGTAGGGGATGTAGTCGGCCGGCACGTACGCGTCGACGTTGACGTCGAGGCGGACCGGCTCCCAGTCGTCCTCGGCCCACGAACCATCGGAGGCCGCCGCCACCGCCTCGTCGAGCATCTGCATGTAGAGCTCGAAGCCGAGTGCTGCCACGTGACCGGACTGCTCGTCGCCCAGCAGGTTGCCGGCGCCGCGGATCTCCAGGTCGCGCATGGCGATCTTGAACCCGGCGCCGAGCTCGGTGTAGTCGCTGAGGGCCGACAGTCTCTGCGCCGCGTCCGGGGTGAGCGCCGCGGCGCTCGGATACAGCAGGTACGCGTACGCCCGCTCCCGGCTGCGGCCCACGCGGCCGCGGATCTGGTAGAGCTGCGCGAGGCCGAACGCGTCGGCACGCTCGACGATCAGCGTGTTGGCCTGCGGGATGTCGATCCCGGACTCGATGATGCTCGTGCACACGAGCACGTCGGCGTCGCCCCGTAGGAACGCGAGCATGCGGTGCTCGAGCTCCCGCTCGTCCATCTGCCCGTGAGCGACCTCGAACTTCATCTTGGGGCACAGTGCGCGCAGGCGCTCGGCCGTCTCGTCGATCGTCTCGATCCGGTTGTGCAGGAAGAACGCTTGTCCCTTTCGCTCGTGCTCGCGGAGCAACGCGCCCTTGACCAGTTCCTCGTCGTACTCGCCGACGTAGGTCTTGATCGGGCGCCGACCCTCGGGCGGGGTCTCGATCACGCTGATGTCGCGGATGCCGGCCATCGACATCTGCAGCGTGCGCGGGATCGGGGTGGCGCTCATCGCGATCACGTCGACCTTCAGCTTGAGCTGACGCAGCAGCTCCTTCTGCTTGACGCCGAAGCGCTGCTCCTCGTCGACGATCAGGAGGCCGAGGTCCTTGGCGCGGACGTCTCTCGACAGCAGCCGGTGCGTCCCGATCAGGATGTCGACCTTGCCCTCGCTGAAGCGCTTGACGGCTTCTCTTTGTTCGGCCGCGGGGCGGAACCGCGACACGTGCTCGATCGTGATCGGATAGTCCTTCAACCGCTCCGTGAACGTGCCGTAGTGCTGCTGGGCGAGGATCGTCGTGGGCACGAGCAGCATTACCTGCTTGCCGTCCTGCACGGCTTTGAACGCGGCGCGCAGCGCGACCTCGGTCTTGCCGTAGCCGACGTCGCCGCAGATCAGCCGGTCCATGGGGCGCGGCGCCTCCATGTCGGCCTTGACCATTTCGATCGCGTCGCGCTGGTCCGGGGTCTCGGTGAACGGGAACGCGTCCTCGAAGTCGCGCTGCCAGTCGGTGTCGACCGGGAAGGTGTGACCCTCGCGGCGCTTGCGCTCGGCGTACAGGTTGAGCAGCTCGCCGGCGAGCTCCTGGGCGGCTCTTCTGGCCCGGGCCTTGATCGTGTCCCAGCGCGTCCCGCCGAGCTTGGACAGCGGCGGGTGGGTGCCGCCGGCGCCGACGAACCGGCTGATCTTGGCCAGCTGGTCGACCGGGACGAACACCCGGTCCGAGCCGGCGTACTCCAGGTACAGGTAGTCGCGGGTGACGTTCGCCACCGTCTTGGTGTCGAAGCCCGCGAACCGCGCGATCCCGTGGTCCTCGTGCACCACGATGTCGCCGGTGCGCAGGTCGGCGAAGCTTCTGAGGACGCCGCGTCGGCGGTTTCGGCTTTCGGGTTGATCGGGTGCGCGTCGGCGCCGGAACAAGCGATGCTCGGGGATCACGGCCAGGTGGAACTGGGGAGCGATGAAGCCCTGCTGGAGGCGAGCGTGGGCGAAGGTCAGGAGCTTCGGGTCGCCGGTCCCGTTCTCGCTGGGCTCGAGCCATTGGACCTTCAGGCGCCCGAGGTTGTACGCGGCTCTCTCGCCTTCGCCGCGGCGGGCGAAGGCGACGACCGTGTGGTACTTCGACCGGGTCAGCTTCTCGAGCTCGGGCTCGGCCTCGGTCAGGCTGCGGGCCTGGATGTCCGCCGTCTGGGCCCGGAACGAGAACGGCTGGTCCTGGTCGATGCTCGAGAGACGGATCCGGGCGCGCGCGTTCAGCGTCTGATCGATCGTGTCCGTGTCCACGTACAGGTGTCGGGCGTCGCGGTCGTGGAAGGCGGCACTCACGTCCTGCCAGTGGTCGGCCAGCGCCGGCGCCACTTCCTCCTCCGCGGCGATGAAGATCGAGGCATTCTCCGGGGCCAGGTCGAGGAAGGGATGGAACTGATCGACCGGGAGCAGCTCGGCGATGTCGGGCCGGTCGGACTCGTTCTCGAGGGCGGCGATCTCGGCCAGCTCGCGGTGCTCCTCGGCCAGCTCGGCCGCGGGCGCGATCTCGACGACGTCCGCGTCGCCCAGCGAGCGCTGGGTGAAGGTGGAGAACCATCTGAGAGATTCGATTTCGTCCCCGAACAGATCGACCCGCACGGCGCGGTCCTCGGTGGCCGGGAACACGTCGAGCAGGCCGCCGCGGATCGCGAACTGCCCGCGATCCTCGACCTGGTCGGTGTGCTCGTAGCCGGCTGCGACGAGATCGCGGGCGGTCTCGTCGAGGTCGAGTAGCTCGCCGGTGCGCAGGCAGAAGGCGTGGGGGCGCAGCGTCGGGTCGGGGACCTTCTCGGACAGCGCCACGGCGCTGACCACGACGACCGGGGCTTGGCCAGGCTGTGATGGATTTCCCGCCATATTGGCGGCAGATCCATCACTCCCCTCCATGAGCGCGTCGAGGGCGGCGATCCGCAGGCCGACGAGGTGGGGCGGCGGCGCCAGGTGCGACTCGTAGGTGACGCCGCGGCTCGGGTAGTAGCGGACCGGGCGTGGCTCGAGCCAGGTCCTCAGCCCGGCCGCCAGGTCGCGCGCCGCGCGGTCGTCGCCGGCCACCACGATCGCCGGGCGATCGGGGTCTCCGTCGAGCAGCGCCGCCAGCAGGTAGGGACGCAGCGACTGTGAGACGAACGCCCGGCCGCCGTCCTCAGCCAGCTTGCTGGTCTGGGGGTCCTCGTCGGCGTGGCTCAGGAGCGTGCGGAGCATGTTCTTTGTAACCGAGTCTAGGTCGCCGGCGCGGCGTCCACCACGGTTCGCTCCGCGACGTCAGCGGCCTCGTCGATGAGCGCCTGGACGTCCGCCTTCGGCTCGCGGAACCGGCCGAGGACATAGGCGGCGACGCGGTCGGGATCGGTGGTGGGCGGGCGGCCCACTCCGACCCGCACGCGCATGAAATCGGGCGACCCGAGGCCCGTTTTCAGCGACTTCAGCCCGTTGTGGCCGGCCAGCCCCCCGCCCGTGCGGACCCGGATCTCCCCGAACGGCAGGTCGATCTCGTCGTGGACCACGAGCACGCGGTCGAGGTCGAGCTTGAGCGCCCCGCGAGCCGGCCCGACCGAGTTGCCCGCCTCGTTCATGTAGGTCTGGGGCTTGAGGATCGCGACGCGCGGGCCGCCGGGGCCGGTCCTTCCCTCCGTAAGCAAACCGCGGTACTTGGACTTGGGCCTTGGCAGGGCCCACCTGCGGGTGAGCTCGTTCGCCACCTCGAAGCCGATGTTGTGGCGGGTGCCGTCGTATTCGGACCCCGGATTGCCGAGGCCGACGATCAGCCAGTCCACTACGGGCTCGCCCGGCAAGGGCGGGCCCTACTCGCCCTCGGCTCCGCCTTCGCTCTCGCCGCCCTCGGCGGCTTCGGCGGCGCCCTCCTCGCCCTCCTCAGCGGCCTCGCCCTCGGCCACCAGTTCGGTCTCCTCCTCGATCTCTTCTTCGGCCTCGAGCTGGAGCTTGGGCGGCGTGACCGTGGCCACGACCGTCTCGGGATCGTCGGTCAGCGTGACGCCGTGCGGCGGGCTGATCGCGTCGAGCGTGATCGTGTCGCCGATCTGAAGGGCCGACACGTCGTAGTGGATCAGGTCCGGGATGTCGCCGGGCAGAGCCTCGATGTTGAGCTCGCGCGTGACCTGCTCGAGCACGCCGCCCTCCTTGACCCCGGGGGCCTCCTCGCCGCCGACCAGGTCAAGCACCACGGTGGAGCTGATCGCCTGATCGAGGCGAACGCGCAGCATGTCGATGTGCATGGTGGCCCCGGAGACGGGATGGCGGATGATCTCCTTGACCACCACCGGCGTGCTGCCGGCACCGTCGATGCTGAGCTCGATCACCGCGCCGGCATGGGCCAGCGTCTGGCGAAGCAGGCGGCTGTCCACCTGGAAGGCGACCGGCTCCTGGCCGCCGCCGTACAGGATCCCGGGTATGTTGCCGTCCCGGCGCAGGCGACGCGCCGCGCGCGATCCCCCGACTTCGCGATGCTCGACTGCAAGCGCTGTGCTCTGTGTCGTCGCCATGACCGCCGGGTGATGGTAGCGGGCCGGTTCGGGACGCGGTGGCGCCAGGCCACGCAGCCCGCCACCGCGTTGTCCTGGCGCAGGCCGCCACCCGTGCACCGACCCAGCCGCCACCCGTGCACCGACCCAGCCGCCACCCGTGCACCGACCCAGCCGCCACCCGTGCACCGAGCCAGCCGCCACCCCCCTTCACCGGCGGACACCCGCGCGCTAAGCTAATCCAATGTCGGGCGACGCTCAGCTGATGCTGATGATCGCCGGGTTGCACCTCCTGGGACTCGTGTGCGCGGCGGTACTGATCATCCCCGCCCTGCGCGAGACTCCGGACTTCCCCCCGAACCGACCCGATCCCGGCTCCGACGACGGCTGGGGACGTGGGCCGAGTGCCCCGCCCAAGCCGCCTGATCCGCCGCGCGGAGGCATCCCGCTGCTCGACGCCGAGCAGGCGCGCATCCGCCTGCGCGATCACCGCAAGCTGTCCGAGCAACTCCCCCAGCGCGAGCGCCGGCCGGCGCGCGAGCCGGAGCGCACACCGGTGCGCACCGGCCGCTGAGCGGCGAGCGAGCCCGAGCGCGCACCGGCCGCTTAGCGGCGCGCGCTCCTCAGTAGCGCGCCGGGCAGGCCGTGTCGCTTTTGATCCTGCGACTGACCTCGAGCAGCTGGACCTTCAGACCGCTGATCGCGTTTCCCGTCCGACGCACCCGGACGCATTGGACGATCGGCAGCGACCCGGCAACACTCCACGCCACCCGCGCGGTGCCCTCCGTGCCGGCAATCGAGAAGCTGGTCGAGGGCTGGATCTGGATGATCGAGACCGCACCAGCGTGCTCGAGCGCGGTCGCGTTGTAATTGGCTCGCGTCCGGCAGGCCTGACTCGTCTTGCAGCCGGCAATGTCGTCGATGACCGCGTTCTCGTCGCCCCGCGCCTCGTCCTTGACCAGCGCGGTGATCGCGGACTGCTCGGCCGAGTTGGCGCTGAACACCCTGGCCAGCAGCGCGCTGACGACGAGGAACACGATGATCGCTCCGGCGATCGCGACGATATAGGCGCGGCGCACCCGCCGAAGGTAAGCGCAGGAGCTGTCTACTCGCTCAGCTCGAGGAACCGCTCGACCGACGCATCCTGGTGGTCCAGCCGCTCCGCCAGGGCGCGCGCGTGCTCGGCCGCGACCTCCAGGAAGTCCTCCACGCAGCGTTCGGGATCGTCGGCCAGCGGATAGATCCGGATCACGTCCTGCTGGGCGCAGGCGATCCCCATGGGCGGCCGGCCCTCGGCCAGCGTCCGCGCGGAGCACACCGGCGTGACGAGCATGTGCGACTCGGGCGCGATCAGCGCGGTGGGGAGCAGCCGGTGCGCCGGCAGGCGGACCGACAGCTCGATCGAGTGGTCGACTGTGACGTCGCTGCCGAGCATCTCGCCAAGCGGCTCGCGCCACACGTCGAGCACGACGTCGGCCCCCACCAGCGCGTCGCGCAGGGCCGTCGCCTGCTCGATGTAGAGCCGCTCGGCGTCGGCGCGGTCGCCGGCGTCGGCGAGATCGAGGTCGCAGGGGACGCGGAGCAGTTCGCTGGCCGCGACGGTGGCGCCGGCCCCTCGGGTGCCACGCGTCACGTACGTCTGCAGCGTGCCGAGGTCGCGCCGGCCGTGAAAGATCACCGTCACCGACTCGCTGAGCGGGAGGCCACCGACCTTGAGCGAAACCGCAACCGACGACGTGTCGTCCAGGAGCGCCTGGCGCAGCAGTTCCTCGGCTGAGCTCCTGTCCGGCCGTTCCTCGTCGAGCATCTTGCCTCCTGCTCCCGGTACGTCAGCTACGCAGGCTTAACTAATACCCCATCGAGCAGCGAAATTGCGCCGGCGACCCACAATCGGGTCGATGTCTATTGACGCGTCGAGACGACTTCGACGATCGGTTCCCGGGTAGGCTCATCTCGCCATGAAGATTCTCTACAAGCCATTCGGGATCATCGCCGGCCTGATCGGCGCCCGCATCGCCACCGCAATCTTCAAGGCGGTCTGGGCCCGGATCGACCAGGAGGAGCCGCCCAAGCCGACGAAGGCCGAGGCGAGCTTCCCCAAAGTGGTGGCCGCCGCGGCCCTCGAGGCCGCGACGATGGCGGGTGTGGGAGCGGCGGTTGACCGCGCCGGCGCCCGAGCGTTCCATCACCTGACCGGAATCTGGCCCGGGGAGACCGCAGAGGACGAGTGACGCCGGCGCCGGCTCTCAGCCCGGCGCCGACGCTCCTTCCCCCTCGTCCGCCGCCTCGCTCACGGTCCACGGCACGAGCCCATCGCGCAGCCAGTCCGGCAGCGGGGTCTTGATCACCGTCTGGCGGTCCACCAGAACGTGCCGGAGCTCGGCCTCGGCTATGAGCTCGCCGGCGATGCTGGCGGTGTGCTGGGTCCGGAAGCTGGTGCGCCCCAGGTACGTCACGACCACCCCCAGCTCGAGCTCGTCGTCGAACCGGGCTGGCTGGTGGAAGCGCAGCCGCGCCTCGACCAGGACCATGTCGACCCCGCGGTCGAGCATCACCCGGTAGCCCCCGTAGGCCGCGCGCCACAGCTCGGTCATGCTCGTGTCGAAGTAGTTCAGGTAGTGGGCGTTGAAGGCGACCCCCTGGAGGTCGCACTCGCCGTAGCGGATGCGCAGCGTGTGGACGAGCGGCTCGCCCATCGTCGCCCTCAGCCGCCGCCCCGGAGAACGAATCCGCGCTCGGCCAGCTCGGATAGCGCGTCCTCGAAGGCGCCGAAATCCTGCCGCAGGAGCGCATCGATCGGCCGGCCGGATGGACCCGCCGCCCGGACCCAGCGCCGCAGCACCGCCGGCCCGGCCTGCTCGGACGCCTCGTCGAGCAGATCGAGCAGGATCGGCAGCTCGGATCGGTGCTCGAGCTGTCCGGAGAGCAGCGTGAGCGGGTCGACGTCGAGCAGGCGACAGAGCTCCTCCTCGCTCAGGCCGAGGAGGTCCATCAGGCGGGCGGCGCGGCCGGTCTGGGCCTGGCGGCCAAGCTGCGGGTCGTCGCGCTCTCCCATCTGGTCGGTCGCGCTCCTACGACCCGCCGGCGGGTCTCGACCGTCCTAGAAGAGCTGGTTCTCGCCGCCGAACACGTCGCTCACCGAGCCGTCGGTGAAGATCTGGCGGATCGAGCTGGTGAGGAGATCCGCGCACGACAGCACGCGGACGTTCTCCGGCGCGCCGGCCGGAAGCGGGATGGTGTCGGTGACGACGATCTGCTCGAGGCGCGCTGCCGCGAGCTGGTCCCACGGCTCGCCCGAGAACACACCGTGCGTGGCCGCCGCGTACACCTTCCGGGCGCCCGCCTCGTAGACGGCGTCGGCGGCGGACTTGAGCGTTCCCGCGGTGTCGATGATGTCGTCCACGAGCACCGCGGTCTTGCCGGCCACGTCGCCGATCACGTAGCCGATCTCCGCCACCTGCTGGGTCGGGCGCTCCTTGTTGAGGATCGCCAGGTCGGCGCCGATCTTCGTGGCGAACTGCTTGTTGAGCTTCACGCGGCCCGCGTCAGGCGCGACGACCACGAGGTCGTCCAGACCGAGGTCCCGGAAGTACTGGGTGAGCATGAACAGCGCCGTCATGTGGTCGCACGGCTTCTGGAAGAAGCCCTGGATCTGGCCCTGATGGAGGTCCATGGTGAGGATCCGGTCGATCCCCGCCGACTCGAGCATGCGAGCCACCATCCGCGCGCTGATCGGCTCGCGCGGCGCGGACTTCTTGTCCTGGCGCGAGTATCCGTACCACGGCGTGACCGCGATCACCCGGTGGGCGGAGCCGCCGACGGCGGCATCGACCATGACCATCAACTCCATGAGCGCGTCGTTTGCGCTCAGACCGTAATCGGGATTGCCGCATGTGGGCTGGACGATGAACACATCCGCGCCCCGGACCGACTGGTCGTAGCGGCAGTAGACCTCGCCGTTGGTGAAGGTCTTGAGCGTTACGCTGCCAAGCCCGACCCCGAGCTTGGAGCCGATCTTCGCCGCCAGGTTGGGATTCGCCCGGCCCGAGAACAGCATCAGCCGCTTGCGCGCCTCGACCTCCAGTTCACTGGGTACGGGGCGGGTCTCGAGCAGGCTCATCGTGCGGTCGAGTTTAGGGCCGGCAGGGGACGGATGGGCTTGTCTGGACTACTCGGGCGGGACCGGTCTGTCGTACCGCTATCTACCCGGTGTACGGCGACATTCTCGCCGTTCTTTGGGAGCTCAGGCGGGATTCTTACCGCCTTCGACGTCGCCGTGCCCGGGCGAATTCCGCTGGTTGCGACGTTCGCGATAACCCTCGATGTTCGTCTGGCGGCTGCGGGCGATGCCAAGTGATCCCGGCGGGACGTCGTCGGTGATGACCGAGCCGGCACCGGTGTAGGCGCCGTCGCCGACGCTC
Organism: uncultured Solirubrobacterales bacterium; assembly: GCA_963832315.1. Lineage (GTDB taxonomy): Bacteria > Actinomycetota > Thermoleophilia > Solirubrobacterales > Solirubrobacteraceae > Palsa-465. The sequence goes on from CAWHTT010000001.1 coordinate 585,861, forward strand.
ACGGGCGCCACCAGCATCGTGTCGACGCTGACGAAGACGCCGGCACCGATCTGCGTGCGGTTCTTGTTCTTGCCGTCGTAGTTGGCCGTGATCGTCCCCGCGCCGATGTTCGTTCCCTCGCCGATATCCGTGTCTCCGATGTAGGACAGGTGCGGCACCTTGGAGCCGGCACCGACGTCCGAGTTCTTGATCTCCACGAATGCGCCGGCCTTGGAGCCATTCCGCAGCACGGCCCCCGGCCGGAGGTAGCTGAACGGGCCTACGCTGACACCTTCTCCGACGTCGGCTCGATCGAGGTAGGAGTGGATGACTTTCGCTCCGGCGCCGACCTGGGCGTCGAGGAGCGTGCTGAGCGGTCCGATCGTCGCGCCCCCACCGATCTGGGTCCGGCCATGCAGGCTCGTGAACGGCGCGATCACCGTGTCCCCGCCTATCTGCACCTCGACGTCGATCACGGTGGCGTCGGGATCGACGATCGTCACGCCGGCCAGCATGTGGCGCTCGTGGATCCGCCGCTGCACGATGGCCCGCACCGCGGCCAGCTGGACGCGGTCGTTGACCCCCAGCTCGCTCGCGTCGGCGATCTCGTGCGCGGTCACGCTCCGCTCCCGCGAGCGCATGATCCCCAGCACGTCCGGCAGGTACAGCTCGCCCTGCGCGTTGTCGCTGCGCACCTCCTCGAGCGCGGCCAGCAGCGCGGCCCCCTCGAAGGCGAAGATCCCGGTGCTGATCTCGCGGATCCGCAACTCGAGCTCGCTGGCGTCACCCGGCGCCTTGGTCTCCACCACCCGCTCGACCGTGCCGTCCGGGGCCCGCACCACCCGGCCATAGCCGCTCGGGTCCTCGAGCACCGCCGTCGCCACCGTGGCCGCCGCGCCCGAGTGCGCCCGTGCCTGCGCCAGCCCGGTCAGCGTCTCGGCCGTGATCAGCGGGTGATCGCCGTTCAGCACGATCACCGTCGCTTCCGGATCGATGTGCGCCGCCGCCGCCTTCACCGCATCGGCCGTGCCCCGGGGCTCCTCCTGCACCGCCACCGTGACCTCGCCGTCCAGCGAGCCGTCGAGCGGCCGGTCCGGGCCCTCCACGACCACGACCCGCGCGGCCCCGGCCGCCCGCGCCGCCGCTACCGGCCACGCGATGATCGGCCGGCCACACACCTCGTGCAACAGCTTCGGAGTCGCGGAACGCATCCGCGTTCCCTGCCCCGCGGCAAGGATGACGACAACCGGTGCGGCCACGCCAGGATCGTAGGGGATTGTGGCCATCGCGTCGCGACCTCGCGGGGCTCGACCCGCGTGCCTCGCGGTCGGGCGGGGCTGATGTCGGTCCCCCGGCTGGATCAGGCTGACTCTTCGTTCGCCCGCTGGTCCTCCTCGTCTCGCAGTCCACCATTTCGCGCTCGTAGTCGTACCAGCGAATCCACTTGCGGACGGCGTTGTCGGATACACCGTACTTCCGTCCGACGGCCACGAAGCTCATCGACGCGACGTCCGTCATGAGTTCCTCGATAGAGGGCCGGTCGACCTTCCGACGTTCGGGCCGTGGCACTCCTCGCAGGGCCGCCGAAGCCAGAACGCCCCAACATTTCGCCGAGCAATGCCGGTGGCGGAGACTCCGAGGCACGAACGATTCACCGCAGCCGGGGCAGGCGTGCGCTCACGGGGCAAGTCTCCGCCCGCAGTGCGTGTCGAGCGTGGCTGCGCAGTTGGCGCACACCATCCGAAGGTTCTCGAGCCGGTTGTCGTTCGAGACGCCGTTGATGTGATCGAGAATCAGCGACATGCGACGGCCGCGCCAGCTCTCGCCCTGCCCGCACATCTCGCAACAAGGTGCCAGCAGGCCGCTTGCGAACCAGGCGACGCTTGAGGTTTTGCCGGTTGTACGTCGACCCCTCGACAAGCACCTCCGACAGCGGGATCTCGTCGGCCTTCCCTGCCCGCTTGCGGCCGATATGCGGGTCGAAATGATCGGTCGAGATATTCTAGCGCCCGGCCCATTTCTGGAGCGTCCGGTAGTTCGCGCCCTTGTACCTGGTACCCGAGAGCGCGCAGCGCATCGGCCCAGCAGATCGAGCTTGCGATCGCTGCTTGGGCGTCGGCCTCACTGAATGGTGCGTTCCGCGGCATAGAACATATGTTCGCATGCGCGCGGACGGAAAGCTGCCGACTTGCAGGCATTTCCGTGGCTAGTCGATAGGCTGGGGAGCCCGGACTCGGACCGGGACCGAGGGTTCCAAAGACCCTAGTGCTGCCATTACACCACTCCCCAGTAAATCGACAGGAGCGCCTCGGTCAAGTTAGCTGATTGACGCTCCTTGCAGGCGCGGCTGGCACCCCTGCGCGTGCACGCGCTGCGCCGGGCAAAGGAAGCAACTGCTCGCGAGAAGACTCGCGGCGGCGCCGACGGCCGACGGGACCGGCGACGAGAGCCGCCCGCCTAGCCCGGTGCCTGACAGCCGGTCGCCGTGTTCGTGCTTCCGGCGACGCACAACGTCTCGCGCGAGATGTGCCACCCGGAGTTCGAGATGTCGAACAGATACGGCGGGAGGATGTTCGCGAGGCGATCGTCGTAGTTGTAGTTCTTGGCGTAGCCGTTGGACACGCCACCGCCGCTTCCTACCTGGCCGACCGGCCCGCGGAAGTACTGGGCGATCGCGCCGTGGACGGTCAGGTTCCCGCTCGAGCCTCCGCAGTTGTAGTTGTCGACGATGAACGAGTGGTTGAGGGCCAGGATCGCCGCGTCGATCGTCGGGTTGCTCAGCTGGTTGCTGGAGCAACCGTGCATGACGCGCACGAACTCGTTGGCGACCAGACCAAGGGTGGCGCTGCCGGTGGGATTGCCTGACCCATCCGCGCTGGTGGTCAGGTTGCCGGAGATGACCACGTTGTTGGCCGCGCCGATCGTCAATGGCGTGCTGTAGTTGCCCGACACGTACACGTCGCCGGCGCAACCCGCGTGGTAGGTGTTCGAGGTGTCCATCTGATAGGTGACGTTGAACGGTGAATACGCGGGGGGAGTACAACCGGACGCGTTGCTGACGTAGATGATGGGGTACGTGCTGAGGTTTACCGGCGTGGTCGTGCAGGCGGTCGTCGTCGTCGGGCAGTTCACAACGGTGGCGTTCGTGCCGCTGAGCTGGATGTTCGTGGTACCGGTGAACACCTTCCCGTAGTTCTGTGCGTCGGTCAGAAGCTCGGTGTTGTCCGATGGCGTCGGAATCGGCTTGGCGTTCTCGATGCGGTTCCCGACGAAGTTCGCGTTCTGGCAGTTGCTGCCCGAGCAGACATCGGCCTGGGTGGTCCCCGGCGCCGAGCTCTCGATCTTGTCGTTGGAGTAACGGCCGAAGGTGGGAGACGCGCCGGTGTTGATCAGGTACTGATCGTCGGTGTACGCCGGTCCGTTCATGACGTCCGCCGAGACCCACACGATGTTGCAGCTCGTATCCCGGCCGGCCCGGTAGAACACGCCGCAGTCGCTGTAGCCCGGGATGCCGTCGTCGACCGACTCGAAGTGCGTGTACCAGAGGAAGTCCAGGGGGCTGTCCATCCGGAAGCTCACGACGATGGCGCGGGTGACGACCGGCCGGTTCCCGGCGGTGCCGGTGAACACCATGCGGATGGTTCCGGTGGTGTTGTCGATCAGTGAGTTGATCACGTTGGTCGTGCAGGCCGAGTTCCCGTTGGCATAGATAGGCGCGTAGGTGTACTTGGCGCCGTCGGCCGATCCGGGGACGCTGACCGGGGTGCTCTGGACGTCGTTCGAGCACGTGTTCCAGTAGTTCGGGTTCTGGTTGAGCTGATACAGGTAGGCGTTGATGCCGGCCGTCGCAGCGGCGTAGGCGCGCTTGGAGGAGAGGTCGGTCGCGCCCGACTGGATCTCGCCCTGCAGGGCGAAGAAGACCGCGGTCAGGAGCAGGCTGGTCACGAGCAGCACGCCGAGCGCCACCACCATCGTGAAGCCGTGCTCGGCCGACAGGCGCCGGCGGGCCCAGCGGGCCGCCTTGAGCGTGGGGGTGGAGATCAGTCGCATGGTGTGAAGCTGGCGCCGTCGCCCACGTGGTTCGCGGCGGGAGTGAAGCGGAACGTGATCGCGTCGGTGACCGACTGTCCGACGTTCGCGAGGTTGGTGTTTTCGTTGGCGTGCCCGGCCGGTCCGACGGTCAGCGAGATCAGCACCTCAGCAGCCGAGGCTGCCTGCGTGGAGGTGAGTGACCCCCCGGGCGCGAGCGGATTGGTGACCGTGGTACTGGTTCCGGGCACCGGAGCCGTGCCGTCGGGCAGGATCATGTACTGGTTGCCGGCCGCATCCGTACCGGGCGCGGTCTGGTAGGCGAAGTACTGGAAGACCGGGGTCGAACCGGTCTGGGCGACGTTGGTGAGCAGCGTCCTCGTGCCCTGCAGCGTTCCCCGCGACCAGGTCGGGATGCCGGCTACCACCGAGTACGACGTCGAATAGGTGGTGTCGATCAGCGTCGACGCCGGTGCCACGTTGTAGCTGACCTGGTGCCAGACCGCGGTGGGCGTGGCGCCGTTTCCGGACGAGCTCATGAAGATCAGCGTGTTCGCATTGCTGCCGACCTGGATCGGCGTCTCCTCGTCGGCGAAGCAGGAGGAATGGAGGTTGTTCTCGATCTGCTCGAAGATCGGACGCGTGCGATTGGTGGCGTCGACGAGCGAGAACGAGCGAGTCGTCTCCCTGAGCGTGACGTCCATGATCGTGCCCAGTGCGAGCAGGACGACCACGCCCGCGACCATCGTGGCCAGAAGCTCGACCAGGGTGAAACCACGCTGGTCAGCAAGACGGTGGCGGACGTTCTGGACCACGCGGCGCATCAGCACGCCCCCGACGGGGTGGAGCTGTAGGGAATCTGAATCGTCGGCACGGCGGTCGTGCTGCCGTACGCGTCGGTGAACGTTCCCGATGTCGCCTTATAGGTGCTGCCGCCGGTGGTGTAGTCGGCGCAAACCTGGGCCGTGCCCGTCTGGCCCGAGGCGCTGGCACCCGAGCCGCTCGTCGCGCTACTCGCGAACGGAGCGGGGTAGACGTAGGTGAGGGGACTTGTGGAGACGCGGTTCGCTCCGGTCGTGGGCGGATTGACCGCCGAGAACGGCCCCCAACTGTCGCTGCAGGCCGTACCGGTGCCGCCGTCCTGGAACAAGGTCTTTACGTGGTTCGGGGCGACCTGCGTGACCGCGCCAGTGTTGCTCTTGAACGTGACGCTGACGGCGACGGCCGGCGCCGTGACCCACATTGGATTTGTGAGCGACCCGGGTGTGACCGAGGCCGCGTCGATGCCGGCCGGGGGCTGCTCCTGTCGGCACTTCCCTGGCCACAGCTGGTAGTTGTTCGCGTAGCTGGTCGGATTCAGCGAGGCGAAGGGGAACAGCCCACCGGGAGACGCCCCCGCCTGGTTGGCGGCAGCCACAGTCGTGGTCGGGAGCGACGAATAGCTGCTTGAGCCGGCGGGGTCGTTCGTGCGGTAGTTCGACATCGAATAGCCGCCGCCGCTGCCGTACCAGGACATGGCAGGCACGGAGAACGTGAGCGACGGGGGAGATCCGGTGCCGTCGAGCCCGAACTTCGCGGTGATCCCGCCACCCTGGCCCATCTCGATCGGGTTGCCCTTGCTCGGGGAGGCGATCCCGGTGCTCGCGACCGTGGTCGTGTCCGTCAGCGGCGAGGCATTCCCGTTCGGGTCGACGTAGCCGTTGTCGGTGAAGGTCAGGTTGTAGGCGCCCGTGTCCAGGCCGGTGAAGATCGTGCAACCGTTTCCGTCGCTGGAGGCGGCGTCGGACTCGGGACCGTTGGCGGCGACCGACACCCCGGACAGCGGGGCCGTCGTCTGATCGTGGAACTGCGCCAGGATGCTCCCGCCGGCGGGAGGCGTGATCACGCTCTCGTCAGTGGCGAGGGTTTGCGCCACCCCGGCGGGGTTGGTCCAGGAGACGGTCGAGATCGTCTTGAAGTACGTGGCGCCGGCTCCACCCGAGGCCGAGCAGCTCGCGCCGCTCGTGCTGTTCAGGTAGTACGCCTGCGAGGAGACCGTGAACTTGTATTTGTCCTGGGTGGTCGTGTAGCTCTGGTTCAGGTTGTCGAGCTGCTCCGAGGAGAGCCCCTTGAGGCGCTCCTGGTCCTGCTCGGCCAGAGCCTGTGCCTGGGTCCGCCGGTGCTGGTCGCCGGTGGCCTTGATGTTGGTCATCAGCGCACCGGCCACCGCGCCGGCGATCAGCGTGACGATCAGCGCGCTGACCAGCACCTCGATCAGCGTGAAGCCGTGCTGTTCGCGTCCGCGGTCTCTGAGTCGTCTCGCCACGCCCGCTGGATCGACCGCAAGCCGGCCGCGCTTGAGAATCGCGCCCGGACGCCGACCATCGTTGGCGGCTTGACATGACGAAGTGAAGGAAGGGCGCGACATGGTCGGACGGCGGCGCCGCGCGCTTGGGCGCGCGCGTCATGAAGGTGTCGGCAGGCGCCGAGGGCCGGTTTAGACCGACCGGCCGAGCCTCGACACTTGATCGACCGCGAGTGCCCGAGTAACCGCCTCCGCTCGCGCTTAGCCGCGCGCCCGGCATCCGGCCGGGCTCTCAGTGCCGGCGGCGGAGAATCGCGGCTACGTCCTCGGGCACGAGGGGATCGGCCAGCGCGGCGCGCACGTCGGCCGGCCGGTGCAGGGCCCGCTCGGCCCGGAGGATTCCCACCTCGAAGCCGACGTCGCGGATGGCGGTCAGCGCCACCGCCATCACGTCGCCCCGCCAGGTCTGCTCGGGCAGGGCGAACAGCTCGGGAAGGGGCCGGGCGATCCCGACCAGATAGAGCCCCCCGTCGATGGCCGGCCCCAGGACCACGTCGCACCCCGAGCTCAGGTCCTCGAGCGCCGCCCTGGCGTGTCCCACGCGGAACCGCGGCAAGTCGGGCCACACGATCAGCAGGGGTCCGCCGCTGCGGGCAAGCACGCGAGCCGAGGCGTCGGCCAGGCGGCCGGTGATCCCCTCACCGTTCTGGGGGAACACGACTGCGTCGCCGCCGACCAGCCGGCGCAGCTCAGCCCCCGCATCCGGCGGGTCGTGCGCGATGTGGGGCGCGCCTGCCCCGACCTCGCGCGCCCAGGCCGCCGCCCGCACGATCAGCTTCGCCTGGAGCTCGAGGCATCCCTCGCGGCCGAGCAGGGGCTCGAGCGCCCGCCGGACCTCGCCGACGCGGGGCGCGCGGGCCATGATCAGCACAGCCGGCCCGTTACCGCTCATCGCCTACCGCGGTACCCGTCCGCCCTCGGCCCCGCGCTCGTGGGCGGGACCGCGCGGCGGCGCGATTCCGAGCACCCGCATCGCCTTGAGCCCCAGCGAGAGCTTCTCGCGACCGTCGGTGGAGGACACGTCGAGGCCGGTCAACTCGCGCACGCGCTCGAACCGGTAGCGCACCGTGTGGCGGTGCGTGATCAGGCGCGACGCGGTCGCGTTCACGTTGGCGTCGCATTCCAGGAACGTCGACAGGGTGCCGAGCAGGTCGGTTTCGTACTGCTCGTCGTAGGCCACCAGCGGACGCACCGTCTCGTCGTAGAAACGCCGCAGCTCCACCGGATCGTTCATGTGGGGCAGCAGCAGCTGGTAGGTCCCGGTTTCCTCGTAGCTCAGCTCCACTCGCTCGGGCTCGCCTTCGACCACGTTGGCGGCGAGCAGCGCCTCGTTACGAGCGCGGTGGAGCTCGAGCGGATCCTCGACTCGCCGGCTGCGCCCGACCGCGAAGGCGAACCCGGGCAGCCCGGACTCGAGCTCGCGCAGGATCGAGGCGGCGGCCCGCCGACCCACCTCGCCGTCGCCGTCGGGCAGGAGCACCGCGATTTCGGCGCCCTCCGCGTCGCTGGTCGGTGCGGAGAGCGCTCCGGGCGCGAGCGACCTGGCCCCACGCGCCACCAGCGCGAGCATCCGCCGGCGCCAGTCCTCCTCGGTCGGACTGCGCGGGTGCGCGCGGATGATCACGACGCTGGCCCCGGAGCCCAGATCGGTCCCGAGCTCCTTGCCCTGGGCGATCAGATCCTCGCGGTCCTCGATGCGACCCGAAAGAACCTCGCGCTGGAACGTTGTCGCGGCTTCCTCTGAGGCCCGCTCCGGGGCGCGTACGCGTTCGACCTCGGAGGCGATCAGCGTCGTGACCAGGCGCAGTAGCGAGGCATCCAGGGGCCGCGCGGCGGCGCGCAGCCGTAGCTTCCCGACGGTTGCGTCGGCGACCTTCAGGTCGATCGTGGTGACGTCGTCACCGTCGCGCATCAGCGAACGCTCGTCGGCCGGGCTGCGCGCGGCCACGGCGAGCACGGAGGCCGACCGGTCGATCAGGATCAGACTGGTGTCGAGGGCGCGAGCGGCGGCGCGGAGCACGGCGGGTAGGCCGGCCCCATCCTCGACCGCGTCGGTGATCGCGGCCAGCGCGGCCAGGTTCGGCCCGGCAGGCGCCGGGGGCTCCGGAGCCCGCTCAGCCAACCGCTTCGATCCGCGGCGGAGTCAGAACAGCCTTGGCCACTCGACCACGATCAGCGCACCGAGCAGCACGCCGATCCCCACAAGCGCGGCTAGGACGTACAGCGACAGCACCACCACGACCACCCGCTCGAACGGCCGCCGGTAGGCGGTGACCGCAGGAACGAGCACCAGCGTGCAGAACGCGGCGAACCCGAACACGCACGCACACGCGCCGACCAGGTAGGTGATGGATTGGTTGCTCACGAACCTTGTGGGAATTGTGCCCGACGTCGAGGGCGGGGGTTAGCTTCCGCGTGGAACCCCGAACTCCTCGCTCACAGGAGCCGCCGAGGTCGCCCCAGGGTACCGATCGGCGAGGGCGTGAGCAGCCGCGTCGGCCCGCGAAAGACCGTCCGGACCCGTGAACAGCCCGAATACCGTGGGACCCGACCCGGAGACCATCGCGTGGACCGCTCCCGCACCGCGCACCGCGTCGAGCGCGTCCGCGATTTCGGGGCGCAGCGAGAGCGCCGCCGGCTCCAGGTCGTTGACGAGCGGGGGCATCCCGCCGGCGCGCACGGCCCGCAGTCGGTCCGCCAGATCGGATTCGTCGCGCGGCAGACCCAGGCGGTCGGCCTCCCGGTAGACGTCCGCGGTCGCGAGACCAAAGGAGTCCTGCGGCACGATCACGAACGCATGCGGGGCCAGCGGCCCCAGCCGCTCGACGATGTCGCCGGCCCCGGTCCCGAGCGCCACCCCCGGCACCAGCTGGCTTGGAACGTCCGCTCCGAGCGATGCCGCGAGCTCCTCGACCACGCCCACCGGCACCGGGGCGATCGCGGGGGCCATGCGCAACAGGGCCGCCGCGTCGGCCGAGCCGCCGCCCATCCCGCCCGCCACCGGGATGCGCTTGTCGATCGCGACCCGCACCGGCGGGCCGTTCCAGCCCCGCTCCCGCAGCCCGGCCACAGCCTGACCGACGATGTTCACGCCCGAGACGCCTGGGCACACGACCTCGTCGGAGGCGGAAGCGGGAGCGGGCGTCACCGAGATCGAATCCGCCAGCGACACCGACTCGAACACCGTCACCAGATCGTGGCGTCCATCGGCCCGCACCGGCCCGAGAAACAGGCACAGGTTGACCTTCCCCGGCGCCCGGGCGACGAACTTCACGACCGGGAGAGCATGGCCGCGAGCGCAGTGAACTCCTCGGGCGAGAGCCGCTCGGCGCGCTCGTCGGCCGGATGCCCGAGCTCGACCAGCGCCGCCCGCGCCCGCTCGCGCACGCCGGGCGCCGCCCCCGGCGCCAGCGCCAAGGAGCCGGCCAAGGCCTTCCGCCGGTGCGCGAACGCCTCGTGCACGAGCGCGCGCACCGCAGGATCAAGGACGAAATGAGATTGAGTCTCGGAGTCATTCTCGCTGGCCAGAGCGGCATCCCGCCGGCGCAAGCCCACCAGGACAGAATCGACCCGCGGCACAGGCCGGAACACCGTCCGCGCCACCGGCCGCAGGACGCGCACCTCGCAGGCCAGTTGCGCGAGCACCGACGGCACCCCGTAGGCCGGATCGCCCACCGAGGCGGCGAGCCGCTCGCCGACCTCCCGCTGGACCATCACCACCCACTCCCGCACGCTCGGGAGCTCGTCGATCGTGCGCAGGATCACGGTGGCGGCGATCGAGTAGGGCAGGTTCGCCACGACGGCCGTCGGCGCCGGATCGAGCGACGAAAAGTCAAGATCGAGCGCATCGGCGATCCACACCGTGACGTTCGAGAAGCCCGACAGGACGTCCCGCAGCCCACCCTCGAGCCGGCGATCGACCTCGACCACATGCAGATGAGCCACCTCAGAAGCCAGCCGCTCGGACAGCACCCCCTGCCCCCCACCGATCTCGAGCACCACGTCGTCGGCGCCGACTCCAGCCAGCCGCTCGATCACATCCAGGATGTTGCGGTCGACCAGGAAGTTCTGGCCTAGCCGGACCACCCGTACACCTCGGCCGCACTCGCCTCGACCGCCGCATCGAACTCGTCCCAGGCCACCCGGCGCTCGACCGCCAGTGCCTGCGCGGTCATCACCACGTTCGCCGGCTGGTTCATCTTGCCCCGCACGGGCTGCGGCGAGAGGAACGGCGCGTCGGTCTCGACCAACAGCCGCTCCGCGGGAACTCGCAGCGCCGCCGTCCGCAGCGCCTCCGCCTTCGGATAGGTGACGTTGCCGGCGAACGAGATCCACCAGTCTTCGTGCGCGAGGCACTCCTCGATCCGGTCGGGCATCGAGAAGCAGTGCAAGATCACGCGCAGCCCGTCGGCCTCGCCTGACAGGATCGCCAGCGTGTCGTCGTCAGCCGCCCGCGTATGGATGACCAGCGGCTTGCCGACCTCGCGGGCCAGCCCGATCTGGGCCCGGAACGCCCGCTCCTGGTCGGCCCGCGGCGCCCCGTCCCGGTAGAAGTCCAGGCCGGTCTCGCCGATCGCAACGCACTTGGGGTGCGCGGCGAGCGCGGCCAACTCGGCCAGGTCGGCGTCGTCGAACCCGGTGGCCGAGTTCGGGTGCCGGCCGATCGCCGCGTAAACCTGAGGGAAGTCCTCGGCCGCCGCCAGCGCCGCGCGGCACGAGGCGCCGTCGATCCCGATCGTGACGATCCGCGAGACTCCCGCCGCGGCCGCCGCCGCCACCAACTCCGCGTCAGGCGGATCGCACATCTCCAGGTGCGTGTGGCCGTCGACCACGGCGGCTAACGCTTGGGGAACAGCGGCTCGAGCGTCTGGACGGGCAGACCGCTGCCGCGCTCGGCGAACAGGGCGCGCTCGAAGGAGACCTCGGGAGCACCGAGCGCCAACAGGAGCTTCTCGACCGCCGCCGGTACGTACGGATGCAGGAGAACGCTCACGACCCGCAGCCCCTCGGCCAGCGACGCGAGCGTCTCGATCGAGCCGGTCGGCCGCCTCCGGATCGCGCGCGAGCTGCCACGGGGCGCGCTCCTCGACGTAGCGGTTCAGGCGCCGGACCCGTTCCCAGATCAGGTCGAGTGCGCGCGTCGGCTCGGCCCGGTCGAGCACCACAGACACCTCGGCCGGCAGCACGTCGAACTCCCGCCGCAACGCAGGATCGGTCGACACCTCGGGAACCACCCCGTCGCGATAGCGGTGCAGCATCGCGATCGTGCGACTCGCCAGGTTCCCGTATTCGTTGGCCAGTTCGGCCTCGTAGCGCGAGCGCACGCCGTCCATCCCGACGCTCCCGTCCGACCCGAACGCCACGTCGCGCATCAGGTAGAAGCGCAGCGCGTCGGTCCCGTACTCGGCCATGACCTCGAACGGGTCGAGCACGTTGCCGAGCGACTTGCTCATCTTGCGACCGTCGGCGCCGAGCAGGAAGCCGTGCACGAACACGTGCTCAGGCACGGGCAGGTCCGCCGCCATCAGCATGGCCGGCCAGAACACGGTGTGGAACTTGAGGATGTCCTTGCCGATCACGTGGTACGTCGCCGGCCAGAAGCGATCGGTCAGATCCTCGCCCGGCCTCGCGTAGCCCAGCGCCGTGTAGTAGTTCAGGAGCGCGTCGAACCACACGTAGAACACGTGCTCGGGATCCCACGGCACGATCACGCCCCACTTCAGGCGCTTGCGCGACAGCGAGATGTCCTGCAGCCCCGAGGCGATGAACGACAGCGCCTCGTTGTAGTGGTGCCGCGGCATGACGAAGTCGGGCCGCTCGGCGTACAGCCGCTCGAGCCCGTCCTGGAACGCCGACAGCTGGAAGAACCAGTTCTCCTCCTGGTGGCGCTCGAGCACGATCTCGTGGATCGGGCAGCGATTGCCCTCGAGGATCTCGTTCTCGACCTTGAAGTCCGCGCACCGCGGGCAGTACCAGCCCTCGTAGATCCCCTTGTACGTGTAGCCGTTGTCGTGGACGCGCTGGAGGACGTCCTGCACGCGCTTCTTGTGCTCCTCGTCGGTGGTGCGGATGAAGAAGTCGTTCGACGCCTCGAGCTGGGGCGCCAGCGCCTTGAACTTCTCGGCGTTCAGATCGGCCAGGTCCTGTGGCTCCATGCCCTGCGCGTGGGCGGCGTCGGCCACGGGCTCGCCGTGCTCATCGGTGCCGGTGAGGAAGAACACGTCCTCACCCCGCTGGCGCATGTGCCGCGCGAGCACGTCGCACGCGATCGTCGTGTACGCGTGCCCCAGGTGGGGCTGCGCGTTCACGTAGTAGATCGGGGTGGTGATGTAGAACGACATCGTTCGGCCTGACTTTATTGGGCCTCGCTTCGCTCGGCGTCCTCGGGACGATGTCGCGGCCGGCGCGTCGAGCGAGGCATGGATGCTGAGCGCGCCGCAGCCGCGACGCCGTTCCGCCGGGCGTCCGCCGGATGAGTCGCGGCAGGCCCGCAGGCGAGGCAGGGATGCCGAGCGGGCCGTCGCCGCGACCCGGCGGCTAGGGCAGGCCGCCGTCGAGCTTCGTGAAGTACTCGAACAGGTCGGGCCGGAGCAGCTTGAGTGTGTCGGGCTCCTGGATGAACAGCGCGAAGCCCTCGGCGAAGTCCTCGGCGAAGGCCTTGCGCCCGTACTCGGTGGGCGCCTTGGCCAGCGGGCCGGCGGCGTGCCGGTAATCGGGTTCGTCCTCATGGGACTTGGCCGAGTGCTTGCGTTCCCACGGCCGGCGGCTGAGCCCGTGCCCGACTTCATGGGCCACGATCTCGATCAGGTGCCAGTCGTCGACGAACGCGGACGTGTAGAGGATGATCTTGCGCTCGGGGAAGCGGTACTGGCCTGACTCGCCGTCGGGACCCCTTTCCGCGCGGTGGCGCTCCCAGGTGATGCCGCTGACTTCGTTCAACACGGGATCCGGTATCTGGGCAAGCGCCTGCATGACCTGAGCCTTCTTGTCATAGCTCCACGCGACGTCGCCGTCGCCCCAGGTGAAACCGAACTTCGCGAAGCGTCCGCCGAGCCTCTCCTGGCCGTTCGATCCGAGCCCGTCCCAACTGCTCAGGGACTGCGGCGCCGGCCCCAGGTACTCGATGAGGACCTGGATCTCGCTCGCCTTCGCGCCCGCGATCGACGTGAAGCGATATCGGCCGTCGTGTCCGCCGAACTGATCGAGCGACAGGATGTGGATGCTCGTGGACCCTTTCTTGACCGGGTCCTTGTCGCTCGAGGTCAGGTTGAAGACAGCCCGGGCGACCCCGGACAGTCCCGTCTCGAGCAAGTCCCGTTTGTCGCGGTCCTGGGCGACGTTGCCCGAGAAGTTGAACGAGACGTTGAATCCCGCCCGCGGCTCGAAACGGGCGCCGCCCTTCTTGAACAGCCCCGGCACGTCCTTGTCCGCGACCGGTTTGCCGGTGGCGGTGTCGAACGAGATCTCCCCTCGAAGGTCCGTGTAGTCGGACAGGGTCGTCGGGTTGGCAGGAACTTGGCGCTTGCGCGCGATCAGCTGCTTGACCGCCGTGTTGCCTGCGGCGTTCTGGAGGCGCAGGAGCGTCGCGGCACGATCAAGCGGCCGCGGGGTCAGGTCGGCCGGCGACGGTTCCGAAGTGGTTGGGGTGTGCGCCCGGTGCCCCACGATCCAAAGTACTGACGCGTGTTGGGGTCAATCTCTTTCCGTCAGCGCCTTGTAAAGCCGGTTGGCGGGCACCCCCGTCAAGTCGGACACCACCGAAGCGGCCGGGCGCGGCTTGGCGCCGGCCTCGACCAGCCGACGCACCGCATCGAGCGCCGGGCCGATCTCGTCGGAGATCGCGGGCGCGCCACCCACGACGAGCGCCACCTCGCCGCGCGGCGGGTCATCCGCATACCGCGCCGCCAGCTCGGCCGCGGTGCCGCGCACGACCTCCTCGTGCAGCTTGGTCAGCTCGCGGCACACCGCGACCGGCCGCTCGGGATCAAGCCCGGCCAGGACCTGCAGCGACGCGGCCACTCGCCGCGGTGACTCGAAGGCCACGACGGTCTCCGGCCCGCCGAACGCAGCCTGCAACTCGCCCTTCTTGCGGGGCAGGAAGCCGACGAACCGCCACCGGTCGGCGGGCAGCGCGCTGGCCACGAGCGCGGCCAACGCGGCCGAGGGCCCCGGCAGCACCTCGACGGCCAGCCCGGCGGCCACGCACGCCTGCACGAGCACGAACCCCGGATCGGACACCAGCGGGGTCCCCGCGTCGGAGACCAGCGCGACCACGGCGCCCTCACGCATCTTCGCGACCAGCTCCCCGGAGCGCGCGCGCTCGTTGTGCTCGTGATAGCTGACCAGGCGCCCGCCGACGCCGTAGCGCTCGAGCAGCACGCGGGAGCGGCGGGTGTCCTCGCAGGCCACGATGTCGGCGTCGCGCAGAGCGGCGAGCACGCGGAGCGTGACGTCCTCGAGGTTGCCGATCGGCGTCGGGCAGACGACGAGGCGGCCGGTGCTCGCGGTGGCGCTCACGACCGCCGCTCGAGCCCGTCGAAGGCGAGCGCGGCCGCTCCGATCATCCCGGCCTCGACCCCGAACCCCGCCGGCAAGATCTGCACCATGTCCCGCGAGGGGGGCAGTGCGCGCCGGGCGCACTCGGCCCGCGCGGCGTTCAGAAGCAGCTCGCCGGCGCCGATCACGCCGCCGCCGATCACCACGACCTCGGGGTTGAAGATGTTCACGAAGCTGGCGATGGCCACCCCGAGCCGGGTGCCGATCAGCTCGATCGCGTCGATCGCGGCCTGGTCGCCGTCGTGCGCCAACTCGGTGACCAGCGGCCCCTCGAGCTCGCGCCCCGCCGCGAGGGCCCGGCCCAGGCCGGAGTCGGGGCGCTCGCGCGCGATGTGCAGCGCCTCCCGCGCCAGCGCCGTGCCCGAGGCCAGCGACTCGATGCATCCGTGGTTGGGGCAGTTCCCCTGGCACGGCGGACCGTTCAGGTCGATGACCACGTGGCCGAGCTCCGCGCCGGCGCCGACCGCGCCGCGGTAGAGCTCACCACGCAGGATCAGCCCGCCCCCGATCCCCGTACCGATGGTCAGGACGACCGCCTCGCTGGCGCCCTGCGCCGCGCCGGCACGATGCTCGGCCAGCGCGGCCAGGTTGGCATCGTTGTCCACGAACACGGGCAGGTCGAGGCGCTCGGTCATCACATCGGCGAAGCGGATGTCCTTGAGCGGGAGGTTGACCGCGATCACCGCATTTCCGGTGCGCTGGTCGATGAGTGACGGTATGCCGAAGCCGATCGCGTCGACCTCGCCACCCGCGCCCTCGCGCGTCTCCTCGACCGCCTCGACGACCACGTCGAGCAAGTAGGACTGATCGAGGCGGTTCATGCTGCGCTGGACGCGGTGGTGCACGGACAGCTCTGAATCGACCGCACCAGCCAGGAGCTTCGTACCGCCCATGTCGACGCCAATCGTGCGCCGGCCCGGCATGCCGTCACTATATGGGTACATGCCAAGCGACCTCGAACAGCCCCCGTACAAGCTCTACCGCTCCGGACCGAAGGGTCTGAAGGCGCGCCTGCGCGGCGAGGAAAACGAACTTCAGGTCCCGTCCGAGTACCGCACCTACCGCGGCGGCGGGCGCGAGGGACCGCGCCGGCGGATCACCCCCAAGCGGGTGATCCTGGGCCTGCTGATCGCCCTCGTGGCCTGGCTGCTGATCTCGTTCGTGCTGTTCCTGATCAGCGCCTCGGTGCAGTCGGGCGGCGTGCCTTCCGACGCCGAGGCGGCGCTTGCCTCCGGTCCGAACATGGTTACCGGAACCGACACGGTGCTGGTCATCGGCACCGATCAGCGACCGTCGGGAACCCACGAGGGCGGCGCCAACACGCACGACGCGGGAAGCCGGTCGGACTCGCTGATGCTGTGGCGGGTCGGCGGCGGCGTCTCGCGGCGGCTGTCGATCCCTCGCGACACCTTGGTCCCCATCCCGGGTCACGGGACGAACAAGATCAACGCCGCCTACGCGTTCGGCGGGCCGGCCCTGACGATCAAGACCGTCGAGCAGCTGACCGGGATCAAGATCAACCACGTGATCATCATCAACTTCGCGAACTTCCCCAAGTTCATCGACGCGATCGGCGGCGTCGACGTCAAGACCGGGCGGATCTGCTCGCAGATCAGCGGCGGCGCCCAGAAGGGCGGCTTCACGCTGAACCTGCGGCCCGGCGTCCACCACCTGAGCGGCATCCAGGCGCTGACGCTCGCCCGCACACGCGAGAACAGCTGTAACGCGGCGAGTAACGACTTGACGCGCGAGGGCTACCAGCAGCAGATCCTCAACGGGATCAAGAGCCAGCTCCTATCCGTCCACACGTTCCTGCACCTGCCGTGGGCCTCGTGGTACGCGCCCAAGGCGGTCCGCACCGACATGGGCGGCTTCACGATGCTCGGCATGTTCGTGGGTGCGGAGACGGGCGGCTCGGCGCCGGTCCAGATCCTCAAGCCGACCGGCGCAGCCGTCGTCCCCGGCGTCGGCGACGCGCTCACCGTGACTCCCGGAGCCGTCCAGCAGGCGGTCTCGAAGCTGATGAACGGATGACCGCGCGGGGGCCGCTGTCAGCGTTCTGACTACGCTGTTGAGATGCCCTTGAGGATTCGGCGGAGCTGCCGATTAGGAAAGAAGTGATCACTGTGCTTTCTCGTCCCTTCCGGCGCGCCTCGGCATCGAACAAGCGTCCAGCCGGTAGGGCATGAACGAGCGGCTGCGTCGCCACGCGCGGCTGATCGCGGGCTCACTGGCCCTGCTGCTCGTGGCCGGCATCGGCTACGCGCTGCGGTCCGCCGGCTCGGCCGGCGCGCGGCCCGCCCGCGCGGTCAGGCAGGTTCATGCGATCGCGCCGGTCCTCGCGCCCGCGTCGAAGCGCCGCGCCGCCGCCGCCGCCGCCCGCGCCCAGACCACGTCCGGTGGACGGCGACAGGTCGCGACAGCCGCGGCCGTCCATTCGCGCGGGGTTCAGGCCGGGCACTCGACCCCCGCGCCGCACGCGACCCCCGCGCCGACCAAGCAAGCGCTGTCCCAGTCGCTCCAGCAGGCCACCGGCCTCTCACTCACCGAGGTGACCTCGCGCCCGGTGTGCCCACGCGCGACGCCGGGGCACGCCACATGTGCCGCGCAGGCGGTCGTGCGGCGCTCGAATGGAGCGCTTGTCCACCCTCGCGTCGCCAGATCCAGCTCGCTGGGCCGCGTGAGCCCCGCCGCAACCGGCGGCGCCCAGCCGGCGGCGGCCGCATCCGCGACCCCGCCCGCCCCGGGCACTCCGGCCTATCTCCAGGAGGCCTACGACCTGTCCTATCTGTCGCAGAACGGCGGAGCGAACGACACGGTGGCGATCGTCGACGCGTTCGACGACCCGACCGCGGAGGCGGATCTCGCCGTCTATCGCTCAAACTACGGCCTGCCCGCGTGCACTACGGCCAACGGCTGCTTCCAGAAGGTCGGCCAGGACGGCAGCTCCTCGCTCCCGGCGCCTGACGCGGGCTGGGACCAGGAGATCGCGCTCGATCTCGATTCGGTCTCCGCGATCTGCCCCAATTGCCACATCCTCCTCGTCGAGACGAACTCGAGCCTCCTCACCGACCTCGAGGCCGGGATGGAGACGGCAGCGTCGCTCGGAGCCGATCAGATCTCCGACAGCTGGTTCGGCACCTCGGGCACCGTTCCGCCGATGTTCCACACGTTCGCCGGGATCGCCACCGTGGCAGCGAGCGGAGACTACGGCTACCCCGGCGCCGGCCAGGACAACTACCCGGCCGCCCTTCCGGGCGTGACCGCGGCCGGCGGCACCAGCCTGGCCGCCGCCACGGGGCCGAGCGCCCGCGGGTTCGGCGAATCCGCCTGGTCATGGAACGGCCTGAACGGCGGCGGCTCCGGCTGTGACGTCCAATTTCTGCGTCCCGCCTACCAGCCGGCCGAAGGCTGCGGCGGGCGCGCCTACACCGATGTGTCCGCCGACGCCGATCCGGACACCGGACTCTCCGTCTATGACCACGGCAAGTGGACCCTGGTCGGCGGCACGAGCCTCTCCACCCCGCTGATCGCCGCCTACTACGCGATCACGGGCGTCGCCGGCACCACGCCGCAGTGGGCGTACGGCGACAGCGGAGTCCTCAACGACGTGGTGAGCGGCGACACCGGCGACTGCGCCCCGTCCATTGCCTACATCTGCAACGCCGGGCCGGGCTATGACGGGCCCACCGGGATGGGATCGATCTCGGGCGCGGTGATCACCGGCGCGCCCGGCGTCGCCGGCCCCGCCATCGGCTCGGGCTCGGGCAACACCTACACCCAGAGCGTCGCGGCGCACAGCGCAACCATCGCCGGCGGGATCTATCGCAACGGGCTAGACACGAGTTGGTGGGTCGAGTACGGGACCGACACCACGTACGGACACCAGACGACGCCGAGCGACATCGGCGCCGGCAGCGCCCCGGTGTCGGTGACCGGATATCTCTCGCAGCTCACCCCGGGCACCACGTACCACTACCGCATCGTGGCGCACAACAGCGTCGGCACGACCTACGGCTACGACTACACGTTCACAACGCCCGCGGCTCCCAACACACCGACGGCGGCGTTCAGCTTCTCGCCGGTACCCCCCACGCCCGCCGCCCCGATCAGCTTCAACGCGTCGGCGTCGAAGCCGCCGTCGGGCGGGTCGATCAGCGACTACAGCTGGAACTACGGCGACGGCAACACGGCGGACAGGGGCACGACGGCGACCGCCAGCCACACCTACGCCTCGCGCGGCACCTACACGGTGACGCTCACGGTCCGCAGCAACAACGGTCAGACCGACGTCAGCACGCAGAGCGTGACGGTCGACAACCCGCCCACCGCCGCGTTTACCCGCTCCGGCACCGCGGTGCCGTCGGGCACGCCCGTCACGTTCGACGCGAGCTCCTCGACGGCCGGAGCCGGCGGCTCGATCACGGACTACAGCTGGAGCTTCGGCGACGGCACCACGACTGACGCGGGCGCCTCCAAGAACGAGAGCCATACGTTCACGACCCCCAGCACGTACACGGTGACCCTGACCACGACCGACGATCTGAACGTCACGGACACCGTCACCCACCACGTCACGGTGGCGAACTTCTCGGCCACCCCGGCGATCCCCGCTCCCGGCTCGCCGGTGACCCTGACCGCGGTCGACGTGGGCGACGCGTGCGGGACGGCCACGGGCTACACGTGGGACTTTGGCGATGGATCGGAACCGGTCACCACGACCGGTCCGAGCGTCAACTACACCTACGCGGCCCGCGGGTCCTACACCGTCTCGCTGAGCGTGCAGTGCACCGGCACCCCGCCCCCCGATACGAGCGCGACGCTGCACGTGGACAGTCCGCCGACCGCGACGTTCACGACGGCGCCGGCCAGCGCGTTCGTGCCCGGGACCACGGTGAGCTTCGACGGCAGCGGCTCGAGCGCCGTCCCGGGTGGGACGATCACCGACTACAAGTGGAGCTTCGGGGACGGCTCGCCCGCGGTGGACACAGGCACCACCGCCACCGCTCAGCACGCCTATCCCGTCGCCGGCATCTACACGGTGACGCTCACGACCACCGACGAACTCGGCGCGACTGGGAGCTTCTCACAGCAGGTGACCGCGGACGAGCCCACGGCCGCGTTCAGGGTCTCGTCCAGCAACCCGGCTCCCAACGCGCCGGTCAGCTTCGACGCGAGCACCACCACCGATCCGGAGTCGACGATCACTCACTACGTCTGGGACTTCGGCGATGGCGCCACGCTGGACGCCGGCGCATCCCCCACCACCACCCACTCCTTCAGCACCGCCGGCACGTACACGGTCAAGCTCACGGTCACCGACCAGCTCGGCCTCACGGACACGGCCTCCCATCAGGTGGTCATCGCACCGTCGGTGACTCAGACCTCAAACCCGCCGCCCACGACGACAACGACGACGACGACCACGACGACGCCGGTCACACCCACTCCCACTCCGACGCCGACGCCTCCGGTGACGAACCCGCAGGCTCCGCTCGCGCTGGTGGCACAAGTGAGCGGCGGCGGTCGGCAGCGCCTGACGCGGTTCCTGGCCCACGGCTTCCGGCTCGGGCTGGCGGTCAACCAGAGCACGCGGGCCAGCTTCCAGATCACGATCCCGATCGCGCAGACCCGGCAGGGCTCGAACCACAAGGGCAATCCGAAGGCGACCGTGGTGCTGCTGCGAGGCGCTCAGACACTCGCCGCGGGCCACCACACGATCACGCTAAAGCTCTCGCGGGCGGCCGCTCACCGGCTGGCATCACACGGCTCGCTCGTGTTGACCATCCGCGTGACGTTCACCGGCGCGTCCGGAACCAAGGCGACGCGGACGGTCAAGGTCACGCTGACGCGCTGACGCGCGTGACCGGGGGTCCGGCCCGATCTAGTCCGACTTCGTCTTCGAAGCGGAGCTCTTGGTGTCCGAGCTCGACTTGGAGTCCGAGGACGACGACGATGATGACGAGGACGACGACGAGGACGACGAGCCCGAGCTGCCGGACTTCTCGGACGACGAGGACGTCTCGCTCTTCTTGCTCTCGGAGTTTTCCCGCGCGCGCTTGCGCGTCCCGTAGTCGGTGTTGTAGAAGCCCGAGCCCTTGAAGTGGACGGCGACCGGGTGGAACACGCGCGCGACCGGCGCCGCGCACGCCTCGCAGGTCTGGACGGGGTCGTCGCTCATGCGCTGCAAGACCTCGAACGTGTGTCCCTGCTCGCACCGGTACTCGTAGATCGGCATTGCTTCACTTAGTATAGGCGCCCGTTTTGGCACTCTCAAGGGGAGAGTGCCAAACCGGGCCGCGCAGATACCATCCAGACCGCGATGCCGGACGATTCAGCCGTGACCTCCAAGGACTCCGTCACGATGGACAAGATCGTGTCGCTGTGCAAGCGGCGCGGCTTCGTGTTCCCCAGTAGCGAGATCTACGGCGGCCTGGGCTCGAGCTACGACTACGGCCACTACGGGGTCCTGCTCAAGAACAACGTCAAGGCCCAGTGGTGGCGCGCGATGCTCCAGGAGCGCGACGACATCGTGGCGCTCGACTCGGCGATCATCCAGCACCCCCGGACGTGGGAGGCGAGTGGCCACCTGGCCGGATTCACCGACCCGTTGGTCGACTGCCGGACGTGCAAGCTGAGATTCCGCGAGGACCATCTCGGCCAATCGGCGTGCGGGCGCAAGCCCTCCAAGCACCCGGGCGAGACGCCCGACTGCGATCTGACGGAGTCCCGGGACTTCAACCTGATGTTCGAGACCACGGTCGGGCCGGTTCGCGAGGAAGGCTCCACCGTGTACCTGCGCCCGGAGACCGCCCAGGGGATCTTCCTCAACTTCAAGAACTACCTGCAGTTCTCGCGCAAGAAGCCGCCGTTCGGGATCGCCCAGATCGGCAAGAGCTTCCGCAACGAGATCACCACCGGGAACTTCATCTTCCGCACCCGGGAGTTCGAGCAGATGGAGATGGAGTTCTTCGTGCCGCCGCCGCAGGCCGCGCAGTGGCACGAGCACTGGCTTGCCGAGCGCATGAACTGGTACCTGCGGCTCGGGATCCGGGCCGATCACCTGCGCCTGCGCCCACACGACGCCGACGAGCTCTCGCACTACTCGAGCGCGACCAGCGACGTGGAGTACCTGTATCCGATCGGCTGGTCTGAGCTCGAGGGGATCGCCAACCGGGGCAACTTCGACCTGACCCAGCACGCCAAGTTCTCGGGCCAGAAGCTCGAGTACGTCGACACGGCGAGCGGAGAGCGCTACGTGCCGCACGTGATCGAGCCGGCCGCCGGCGCCGACCGGGCGATGCTGGCGTTCATCGTCGACGCCTACGACGAGGACGAGATCGAGGGCGAGCAGCGAACGGTGCTCCGCCTGCATCCGGCTTTGTCGCCGGTCAAGGTCGCGGTCCTGCCGTTGGTTCGCAAGGACGGCCAGCCGGAGTTGGCGAGGGAGATCTACCGCGACCTGCGCGAAAGAGTTCAGGCCGAGTACGACGAGGGCGGTGCAATCGGCCGCCGCTACCGCCGCCAGGACGAGATCGGCACCCCGTGGGCCCTCACCATCGACCACCAGTCGCTCGAGGACCGCACCGTGACGCTGCGCGATCGCGACAGCCTGGCCCAGGTCCGGATCCCGATCGACGACCTCGGCGAGGAGATCGAGTTGCGTCTGCGCCAACCGTGGCGCTCGCCCAAGCTCGAGGGCGAGTAGGACCATGTCGTCGCACGCGATCGCCGCCGACCACATCTCCTACGCCGATCTGTACGCCCGTTGGGAGCACGGCAACTGGCGCGCCACCGAGATTGACTTCACGCGCGATCGCGAGGACTGGTCGGAGCGGTTCACCGACCTCGACCGCCGGAGCGCGCTGTGGACCTACTCGCTGTTCTTCCACGGCGAGGACGCGGTGGCCGACAACCTGTCCCCGTTCATCGATGCCGCCCCGCGCGAGGAGCAGAAGTACTTCCTCGCCACCCAGCAGGTCGACGAGGCGCGCCACGCGGTGCTGTTCGCCCGGTTCCTCCGCGAGGTCGCCGGCACCGGGGCCGACATCGGCTCGTCGCTGGATGAGACGCGGCCGAAGCTGACCTGGGGCTTTCGCAAGGTGTTCGATCGTCTCGATCGCATGACCGCTGAGCTGCGCCGGGACCGGTCGCGGCCCAAGCTCGCCCAGGCGATCACGCTCTATCACCTGGTGATCGAGGCCTCGCTGGCCCAGCCCGGCCAGCACTTCATCGAGGAGGGGCTGACCCGGCGCGACCTGCTGCCGGGCTTTCGCTCGGGGGTCGCCAACGTCTCGCGCGACGAGCAGCGCCATATCGCGTTCGGGGTGAAGATGATCGCGGACCTGTGCCGCGAGGACCCCGAGTGCGAGCCGGCGATCGCCGACCTGCTGCGCGAGGTCCTGCCCTATACCACCGCGGTGTTCGTGCCACCCGGCTGGGACGAGCGCTACGTGACGGCGTTCGGCTCCACGCTCGAAGAGGTCTTCGCCCAGGGCGCCGAGTCGATGGAGGGACGCCTCCGCGCCGCCGGGCTCGACCCCTTGACGATGCGACTCGGCCTTCCCTTTGACCTGCCGCCGCTCGAGCGGGCGCGGCGCGGCCTGACCCTGCTCCGCGCCGGCTACCTGGGCGAGCCGAACGGCCCGGTCACGCCCAACCCCGAGGCCACCGCGATGCTGTTCGACGGGCTGCGCCGCCAGATCGATCCCACGGTGGCGCCGGGGGCCACGATTCAGTGGGACTTCTCAGACGCCGAGCCCTGGCACCTGCAGATCGACAACGGTCGTTCCTTCGTGGCGCCGGGACGAGTCGATCATGCCGACCTCACCTTCCACTGCCGGCTGGTCGACTGGGTCGAGATCGCAGCCGGGCGCACCGAGCCGTGGCGCGCGATGCTGGCCGGCAAGGTCCGCCCGAGCGGCAAGCTTCGGATGCTGGTCCGCGCGCCGAAGCTGTTCGGCTAGGCGACGCTGAGGCTCACCGGCGCGGACGCGGCGGCGGCGTACTGGACCGTGGATGCCGTGCGCGCGATCACTACGTACCGACCGGGCCGGGGGCGCTTGATCCGGGTCTGGAAGGTCCCGGCGGCCGCGGCGAGGCGCTTTGACGTGACCAGGTGCCGGCGCCGGCCCCCGGCGAGGATGCGGTAGAGGTCGAGCGTGACGCCCGGGCCGGCCGGCGTGACCGTGCCGCTCACGATCAGCGGCACGGTCGAGACCAGCGTCAGCGTGACCGCGGGCGCCACCGCGAGCACCACGATGTCCGACACGGCCGCCGGCGCGGGGCGATGGAGCGCGCGCAGCAGCGTGTTGACGGCCGGCGCCGCGGTGTAGCTCCAGCTTCCGTCGGCGGCCGTGCTCAGCGTGGCGATCGTCGTCTCGGCGCCCCGCGGGTCGATCTGCTGGACCTCGAGTGGCGCGCCGGCCAGCGGGGTGCCACTGGCCAGGTCGGTGAGGCGGCCGCTGACCGTGACCTGGGTGCCCGGGGCGTTCGGCGGCACCGGCGCGGCGATGGTCAATCGTGCCGGCTGGCCGGTCATCCCGGCCACGCGCGGGCGGATCGCGGGCAGGCGTGCGTACAGGGCATCGCCGGGGCAACTCGTCTGATCGCCGTCGCGGTGGCCGGCGATGCGCGGCAGCGACACGTGCGATCCGGGCGCAAACGACGTGTAGGGCGCGCCATCGGACGAGACCAGCACCCGCACCCGCCCGAGCGCCGGCACTCCGTGCAGCGCGAGTTTCCAGGCCAGCAACTGCGTCAGGGCGTTGAGCGCGTCGGGCGGCGGCGTCGCCGCCGAGAAGCTGCCGAGCACGACGACGCCGGTCGACTCGCGCGTTGTAGCCGCCGGCGTGCGCGCCGATCACGGCCTCGTCGATCCCGCCGGCGCGCGCCTCCCAGATCCGGCCGAAGGCGTCGACCGCGAAGTTGTAGGCGATGTCGAAGTAACCGCGCACGTAGCGGTGGTAGGCGAAGATCGTGTGCAGGATCGAGGGGACCTGGCCGGGGCCGTAGCCGTTGGGCGACTCGGAGTGGTGGACGAAGGCGAGCTTGACCGTGCCGTAGAAGGGCCCGTTGCTCGGTGGCGCGTGCCCCCGGGCCCACGCGGCCCGGGCGATGATCGGCGGCTGGCCGGGGCCGGCGTCGAGGATCGGCTGGGCGAGCGGCAGCGCCTGCGCTGGGTGGGCGTCGCCGGCGGGTCCGGCGGGTCCGGGCGCGGGCTCGGCGGGCTCGGCGACGAAGTGCAGGCGGACCCCGGCCACCGCCCCTCCACTTCGCAGCTGCACCTCGGAGGCCGGGCCGGTCCAGATCGGCTCGCCGAACTGACCGTCGCTGGACGGGAGGGCCTGGTCGGGCTCGTGTCCGCGGACCGAGGCGCTCACCCACGGGCTCCAGCGCCCGCCTGTCGACGGACCGCGCGTGCGCAGTTCGATCTGCGGGCCGGCCGGGCTGCGCCACTGCACGCCGACGAGCGTGAACGGCCGGGGCGCTTCGATAGGGGCCGTCTTGGTTGCGGCAGCGAGCCCGCCGACGTAACGGCTGAACACGCCGGCGGGTGCACGCGCGCCGGCGCTGGCCACCCCCGCGCCCGGACGCACGAGCGTCGCGGCTCCCGCCACCGCAGCGCCGCGCAGCACGGTACGCCGGGTGATGCGATCCGGCTCCCGGCTCATCGAGGGCTTGAACCCGTCGCCGGGGCCGAAGTTCTGCTCACCCAGGTCACCGTACTAACCGCACACTCGGCGCGGCGCGGGCGCCGAGTGTGCGGTTGGGTACGTCATATGGGTCGATTCCGCACACTCGGCCGGGGCGGATCGTCGAGTGTGCGGAAATGAACCCACGCGCCGCGGCGGCGCCACCGCGCGCGCCCGCCCCCACGCCTACTGGACCTTCGCCACCGCCTCGATCGAAAACCCGCCCGGCACCGACGCGGCCGCGACCGACTGAACCCGGACGTGCGGGTTGCTGAACAGCGTGATCGTGGCCAGCCCCCCGAACGGGACGTTCGGTGCAACGACGAGGTTGCCGTTCTGGGCCGCCACGACAACGTCGACGCTCGTGGTGAGCCCGAGCAGGCTGGCCGTTCCGCGCAACACGAGCGCCCCGTCCGCGGAGGCCACCGGCTGCACGTTGTCCAGGAACGGCACCGCCGACCGCAGATCCGCCTGTCTGACGACAGCCGTGCCGATCAGCTCGTCGCCCTGCTTGCGCAGCCTGGCGTTGCGCAGCGTGAGCGCGCCCGAGTTGACCTCCTCCGCGGAGGCGTCGATCGCGCCCACGTCGCCGGCCGCGTCGAGACGACCGGCGATCTCACTCGCGCCGGCCTGGTAGCGCCCCATGCGGATCACCACCTTGTCGGCCTGACCCCACAGCAACTCGATGGCCGGGAACGCGCTGACCTTCACCGCGAGCACGTCGCCCGACCGCGACAGCTGATCGCGCAGGCGACTCGCCGCGATCCCGGGCAGCACCAACTGGCCGACGACCAGCACGAGGAGCACAACCCCGGCAACCCCCAGGGCGATCATCCGGCGCATCCGCTAGTGATGGCCCGCCGCGTGGCTCAGCTCAGCACCGCGCGCGCGGCCGCGATCGCCTGCTCGGTGAGCGGGCCGATATCAAGCTCGGGTTCGCTGAGGCGGCGCACGATCACGCCGTCGGCCAGCGCGAACAGGAACATCGCGGCGAGCTCCGGGGCGACCCGGAGCGAGAGCACCCCGCCTGCGCGCTTGCGTTCCAACGCGTCGCCCAGGTGCGTGCGGGTGCGCCGCCCCAGCTCCGCCAGCTCGGCGGCGATCTCCTCGTTGCGCTGAGCCAGCGTGAGCATCTCGTAGATCATCCCCGGCGCCGGCACGTCCCCCAGCCAGTCCTCGAAGCTGCGCACGAGCGCGTCGAGCACATCCTCGGCACTGCCGGCCGCCTCGATCGCCTGCTCCAGGCGCTCGAGGCGGACGTCGCACTCGCGCCGCACTACCTCGACCAGCAGCTGTTCCTTGGTGCCGAAGTGGTAGTGCAGGAGCCCCCGCGAGACGCCGGCCTCGCTCGCCACATGGTCGAACGTCGAGCCCGCGATGCCGCGCGCGGCCACGCTGGCCCGCATCGACTCGACGATCCGCGCCGCCTTGACGCCCGAGAGCTCACGGGCACGCGGGACGCCTGGTTGGGTTGCGGCCTCCACGGGGGCCGATTCTAATAGCACCCCTTAACGCGCCGGAGGCGCCACCCGGCGCCTCCGTTCACGGGGTCCGTGTCGCACTCGCCAACTGCTATGCGGCTCCGACCGGTGAGCTGGGCGGAGCGGAGGCGGCGGCCGGAGGCGGCGTGTACTCGAACTCCTCCTCCTTGCCGAAGATCAGGTCGAGCACCTTGGTGCGGAGGCTCTCGCTGCCGGCGAGCGCCAGCCCGAACCCGAGCGCGGCGATCATCAGCTTGCGGCCGAGCCGCAGGCCCTTCTTCCGCGGATTCGGCTTCTTCGGCGCCTCGCTCAACGCGGTGGTCGCGTCGCGCAACGCCTCAGCCGCCTGCTGCAGGTCGCGCTGCAGCTTCTTGTCCTCGAGCAGGGCCTTGGCCGGCGCCTTGCCGTTGGTCAAGCGAGCGTACGCGCTGCGAGTCGAGTCGTACGCGGTGCGGACGTTCTCACGCAGCGTGGCGTCCTGAATCACGCGCTGGATATACGGGGTCGCCTTGCTGATGGCCGAGAGGTCCACCGATTTCACCTGTGAAGCCACGGACTTCTTTCCTCGTATTGGCATTGATCTCCCTCGTGCTTCGGGGTCGTTGTGTGAGGATACGCCAATCGGGCGGCCCCTAGCGGGGTTTCTCCCCTCATCCGCCCAGCTTGAACCCCCGAA
Organism: uncultured Solirubrobacterales bacterium; assembly: GCA_963832315.1. Classification (GTDB taxonomy): domain Bacteria; phylum Actinomycetota; class Thermoleophilia; order Solirubrobacterales; family Solirubrobacteraceae; genus Palsa-465. The sequence continues at coordinate 613,620 of CAWHTT010000001.1, forward strand.
AATCAGGCCGCCCGCAGCGCCCGTGGGCGGCGCCGGGCGGGACGCCGCTGCAGCGCGGTCTCGAGCGCGTCCTCGACGGTGGCCACGAACCGGAACGACAGGTCCTTGCGCAGGTGCTCGGGGATCTCGTCGACGTCGTGCTCGTTGCGCTCCGGGGCGATCACGCAGCGGATCCCACCGCGCTGGGCGGCCAGCGCCTTCTCCTTCAAGCCGCCGATCGGCAGCACCTGGCCGCTCAGCGTGATCTCGCCGGTCATCGCGACGTCCGAGCGGACCGGGCGTCCGGACAGCAGCGAAGCCAGCGCCACCACCATCGCCACGCCGGCGCTCGGCCCGTCCTTCGGCGTCGCGCCCGCGGGGACGTGGATGTGGATGTCGTGTGTGGCGAACCAGTCCTCGGCCAATCCAGGAACCAGGTCGGCCGCCTCTGAGCGCACAAACGACAGCGCAGCCTGCGCCGACTCCTGCATGACCTCGCCGAGCTGTCCGGTGATCGTCAGCCGCCCCGTGCCGGACATCGCGGTCGCCTCGATGAACAGCACCTCGCCGCCCACGGGCGTCCAGGCCAGCCCGGTGGCCACCCCCGGCCGCGCGGTCCGCCGCCGCGTCTCGGAGAAGAACTTGCGCCGGCCCAGCGACGAACGCACCCGCGGCTCGGTGATCGTCACCTTGCGCTTGACCGAACCCTCGGCCACCTGCCGGGCCACCTTGCGGCAGATCGTCCCGATCTCGCGCTCCAACTGCCGAACCCCGGCCTCGCGCGTGTAGTCGGAGATGATCACCCGCAGCGCCGAGTCGCTGAACGCGATCCGGCTGCGCGTCAGCCCGTTGCGCTCAACCTGCCGCGGCACCAGGTAGCGACGAGCGATCTGGAGCTTCTCCTCCTCGGTGTAGCCCGCTAGCTGGATCACCTCCATGCGGTCGCGGAGCGGCCCCGGGATCGTGTCGAGCGTGTTCGCGGTGGTCACGAACATCACGTCGGACAGGTCGAAGGGCAGGTCGAGGTAGTGGTCGCGGAACGCATGGTTCTGCTCGGGGTCGAGCACCTCGAGCATCGCGCTCGAGGGATCTCCGCGGAAGTCCGCGCCCATCTTGTCGATCTCGTCGATCATCAACAGCGGGTTGCGCGCGCCGGCGTCGCGCAGGGCGCGGATGATCGCCCCCGGCATCGCGCCGATGTAGGTACGGCGGTGGCCGCGGATCTCGGCCTCGTCGCGCACCCCGCCCACGGAGATCCGCTCGAACTCTCGCCCGAGCGCGCGTGCCATCGAACGCCCCAACGACGTCTTCCCGACGCCCGGCGGCCCCACGAAGCACAGGATCGACCCGCGCGCGTCCGGCTTCAGGCGCCGCACGGCCAGGAACTCGAGGATCCGGTCCTTGACCTGCTCTATGTCGTAGTGATCCTCGTCGAGCACACCGCGTGCATGCTCAAGGTCCAGGTTGTCCTCGGTCTTCTTGTCCCAGGGGAGTGTCGCGATCCACTCGAGATATGCCCGGATCACGCCGTACTCGGCCATCGCCGGCTGCAGGCGCTCGAGCCGGGAGAGCTCGCGGTCGACCTGCTTACGCGGTATCTCGGGCAGATCGATCGCGTCGAGCTGGAGGCGCAGCTCGGCGATCTCGGCCTGGACCTCGTCCGTTTCGCCCAGCTCCTCCTGAATGGCCTTCAGCTGCTGGCGCAGGAAGTACTCGCGCTGACCCTTGTCGAGCTCGGACTGGACCTGGGACTGGATCTTCGAGCCGATCGCCACCACCTCGAGCTCGCGGGCCAGGATCTCCGACAGGCGCCGCAGGCGCTTGCCCACGTCGACCTCCTCGAGCAGGGCCTGCTTCTCCTCGGCCGGGATGCGCAGAGCCCCGGCGATCAGGTGGGCGAGCACGCTGGGGTCGTCCACGTTGGTCACCATCACCTGTAGCTCCTCGGGCAGGTACGGAACCTGCTCGATGATGTCGGTGAACGTCTGCTGGACGTTGCGCATGAGCGCGGTCAGCTCGGGGGAGGGCTCGACCACGTCGGGCAGCTCGGCGATCTCGGCCAACAGGTAGGGCTCGGTCTTCACCCAGCGCTCGATGCGGATGCGCTGCGAGCCCTGGATCAGGACCCGCAGCGTGCCGTCGGGCACCCGGATCATCCGCGCCACCACGCCCAGCACGCCTACGTCGTAGAGCTCGTCCGGCGACGGGGCCTCGACCTGCGCATCCCGGCTGGCCACCATCGCGATCGTCCGCTCCCCCCGCAGGGCCTCGTTGATCAGTTCGACGCTGCGCGGCTGACCGATGTTGAGCGGGATCAGCATGTCCGGGAAGGTGACCGTGTCGCGCAGCGGCAGCACGCCAACCTCGTGGGGTAACTCGCGCGTGGCTCCGACCGCCACGTCGCGGGCCGGGCGCTCAGCCGTGCCGACCTCGATCACGTCTCGCGTTCCAGCCGGCTGACAGGGACCGGACGCGGTCCGAGCTCGTGCGCCAGCGGCAGCTCGATCCGCAGCATGCCGTCCTCATAGGTGGCCTTGGCCTCCTGCCCGCGCACGTCCGCCCCGAGCTCGATCACCCGCCGAAACGGCCCGCGCGCGATCTCCACCTGTTGGTAGATGTCAGTTCGCGACTCTGCGGCCCGCCGGCTGCCGGACAACAGCAGCTTGCGCCCCTCGATCTCGATCTCGATCTCGGCCGGGTCGATTCCGGCCAGCTCCGCGGTGACAATCGCGCGGGGCGGGTCGGGCGTGTAGGAGACGTCGACCGCCGGCATGAACCCGCTGCGCCGGCGGGACATCCCGAACACGTCGCCGAACAGCTGATCCATCTCGCGGCGCATGCGCTCGAAGTTGGCAAAGAGATCCCGCTCGGACATCCGCTACTGAGGTTAATGGGCCTCGAGCGCGGCGGGCACGCTCATACCTCGTACACGGCCCCCTCGTGCGCCATCTCGACCGGGCCGCCGAACGCGTCGCCGGCCTCGGCCTGCACCCAATCGGCATCGAGTTCGTCGGAAAAGTGGGTGAGCACGACGCGGCGAGCGCCGGCCCGGCGGGCGTGCTCGCCGGCCTCGCGCGGGGTCAGGTGGCCACGCACGCCGGTGCGCTCGGGGCGGGGCAGCGTGGCCTCGATCAGCAACAGGTCGGTCTCCCGCGCGAACCTGACCAGGCCGGCGTTGGGGCTGCAGTCGGCGCTGTAGGTGAATCTGGCCCCGCCCGCCGCAAGCTCGATCGCGAACGTCCGGGTGAAGTGCGGCACCTCGCAGAAGCGAACGGTGATCGGTCCCAGTGACAACTCGTCGGGGCTGTCGTACTCGCACAGGCGAAACGCCCGCTCGACCAGGTCCTCGTCGCCCCAGCACTCCACGAGGTGACGGAACATGTCGCCCGCGCCTTTCGGCGCGAACAGCCGGGGGTGCGACGGGCTGCTCGTTCCAGGCCAGCCGCCCACGGCCACCGGCTGCTGGCGCGGCGCGTACATGAGCGCGTAGCTGAACGGCACCAGGTCGAGCAAGTGGTCAGCGTGCAGGTGACTGATCAGCACCGCGTCGACGTCGACGTAGTCGCGGTAGTGACGAAGCTTGGAGAACACTCCGTTGCCGCAGTCGAGCAACAACGCGAAGTCCCCCTCCTCGATGAGGTAGCCGCTGCACGCCCCACCAGCGTCCTGCCAGGCGGGCGATTTGCCCAATACGGTTATCCGCACGCCGCTCCTCTCTCAGATGCCGCGACCACTGTAGTGGCTGGCACGCCGGCGCTCGCCGGTTGCCCGACAACCGTCAGGCGTATCGAAACGGCAGCTCGTCGACGATGGACGTCAGCGTGGGCGCGCCCGAGTCGCGCGCCGAGGCGGTGAGCCCGCTGCCCGCCGGCCAATCGATGCCCACGTCGGGATCGTTATAGGCAAACCCGCTGTCGAGCTCCGGGTCGTAGTAGGCCGAGGTCATGTACACGACGTCGGCCACTTCGCTGAGCACGCAGAACCCGTGGGCGAACCCGTCCGGACAGTAGAGCTGGTGATGGTTTGAGTCGTCCAGCTCGAACCCCTCCCATTGACCGAAGTTGGGAGAGCCGCGGCGCAGGTCAACCAGGACGTCGTAGATGGCGCCCCGCGCGCAGCGCACGAGCTTGGCCATCCCGGGCTGGAAGTGCATGCCGCGCACCACCCCGCGCCGCGAGCGCGAATGGTTCTCCTGAACGAATTCGTCCAAGATGCCGAGCTCGGCCAGCTCACTGCGGCGGTAGGCCTCCAGGAAGAAGCCGCGCTCGTCTCCGTGCACGATCGGTTGCAAGAGCGCCGGGCCCGGAAGCTTGCTCGGGAGTCGCTCCACGGGCGAGCAATCTAGTCGGTGGCGCCGCCCGCGGGCGCGCTGAGGCGAGTTGCCGCGGCGCCGGCGCCGCCGTACCGGGTCAGTGCCGGTTGGCGTCGTCCCGGCGCGCCGGATCCATGATCCAGCCAAGCAGCAGGGTGATGAGCAGCACCCCGATGAACCCACCGATGAGCGGCCAGTACATGCCCCGGAACACTACACGCCGGCGTGCAGCGCGACCTGCTCGCTGGCCGACGGGAACGCCCACGCCACCTGTAGGCGCCGCTCCTGGCGGAACACGAACTGCATCTGGCTGGGCGGGCGCAGACCGTCCGGGTGGTTGGGGCGGTAAGTCGCGCAAGGGCCCGAGCTAGATACCGCGCACAACAGGTTCTGACGGAAGAAGCAGTCCTCACAGCTGACCCTCGTCGACCCTGCGCGGCTGTTCGTCACTCCCGGTCCTTCCTCCAAGAAGCTCGACCTCGTCGGCGAGCATCAAAGCCGACTTCTCCCCCCTCGTGCAACGCCGAATGCCGGAAATCGCAGGAAGTTCACATCCAGCGAAATACCTGCAAACAGCGGGAACTTTCGCGACCGGCGCTAAAGCTGGCGCAAATTCCGCAGCTTTCATGAGGCCCACCCACCCGCGAACGGCGCCGCCCGGCCGCGCGCCGCGCAGCGCGCCGGCGAGGAGCGCCGGAGAGCACCGGCCGGCCCTCGAGGCGAGCCCGGTCGTTAGTGTCCGCGGCGACATGAGCACAGTCCATGCGCAGATCGAGATCGACGCGCCGGTGCAGCGGGTGTGGGACACCGTGATGGATGCCCACCACCTGAAGGATTGGGTAACGATTCATAAGTCGGTCTCGGACGTCTCCGACAACCCGCTGCGGAGGGGTTCGACGATGGACCAGGTATTGCACATTCGTGGCGTCTCGTTCCGCGTTCACTGGACCCTGAAGGACGTCAGCGCGCCACAGCGCGCCGTGTGGGAAGGACAAGGTCCCGCGCACTCGGTGGCACGCATCCGGTACGAGTTGTCGGGCGACGGCGAGGGTCCGACCAAGTTCGACTACATGAACGAGTTCATGCCCCCCGGAGGACGCCTCGGCAACGTTGCCAGTCGATTCATCGTCGGCGCCACATCGGAGCGCGAGGCGAACAATTCACTGGCTCGACTCAAGGCACTTTTGGAGCGCAGCGGATAGAACGACATTAACTCGTTGTATCTTGTTTGCAAAATCCAATGGAGGGAGAGCCAATTTGGCTGGCTTCGTTGACAGCACCGTGAAGGAAATCGATGACCGTCTCCGGGAGCTCAAGGAGGAGGTATCGCGATTGGAGGCGGCGCGTAACGCGCTGACCGGCGGCCGGCGCGGACCGGGTCGTCCCCGTGCCACGCGCACGCGCGCGCAGTCCACTCGGCGCAGCGCCGCCGCCACCCCCCGTCGCCGTCCCGGACGGCCACGTGGCCGCAGCCGAGGTGGCACGCGGGCCAATCAGGCGCTCGAGCTTGTGCGCTCGACGCCCGGCATCACCATCCCCCAGATCGCGGAGAAGATGGGTATCGAACCCAACTACCTGTACCGCGTGATGCCTCGCCTGGCCACCGACGGACAGGTCAAGCGTGAGGGCCAAGGCTGGCATCCGGCATCCAGCTGAGACAGTAAAGGACCGGGAGCGCCGCCTCGCATCCTCGCGCCGGCGAGACACCGCGAGGCGGCTCCCAGATTCACAGCCCGCTCAGGGCCCGTCGTCCGGACGCGAACGAACGGCGCTCACACCAACTCGAGTCGCTTGATGGTCTCGCGCTCGTCCTTCAACTCGTTCACCGTGGTCTCGAGTCGCGAGCGTGAGAAGTCGTTTACGTCGAGACCCTGCACCACTTCATAGGAGCCGTTCGAGCAGGTGACGGGGAAGCCGGAGATCAGTCCCTCGTCGACGCCGTAGGACCCATCGGAGGGAATGCCCATCGACACCCAATCTCCCCCCGACGTCCCGAGCACCCAGTCGCGGACGTGATCGACCGCGGCGTTCGCGGCCGACGCGGCGCTCGACGCGCCACGCGCCTCGATCACCGCCGTGCCGCGCTTCTGCACGGTGGGGATGAAGTCGTTCTCGAGCCACTGCAGATCATCGACCGTCTCGGCGGCGCCCTGACCCTTCACCTTGGCGTTGAAGATGTCGGGGTACTGGGTCGGCGAATGGTTGCCCCACACGGTCATGTTCGTGACCTCGCGAACCGCAGCGCCAGCCTTGCCCGCAAGCTGGGCGATCGCGCGGTTGTGGTCGAGCCGCATCATCGAGGTGAACCGCTCGGCCGGAATGTCCGGCGCGTTCTGCTGGGCGATCAGACAGTTGGTGTTGGCAGGATTGCCCACCACCAGCACCTTGATGTCGGATGCGGCGTTAGCGTTCAGCGCCTCGCCCTGGGGCTTGAAGATGCCGCCATTGGCCTCGAGCAGGTCACTGCGCTCCATCCCCTTGCTCCGCGGTCGCGCGCCGATCAACAGCGCGATGTTGACTCCGTCGAACCCTTTTTTGGGATCGTCGGTGATGTCGACTCCGGTCAACAGCGGGAACGCACAGTCGTCCAGCTCCATGGCCGTGCCCTCGACCGCCTTCAGCGCGTCGGGGATCTCGAGCAGCGACAGGTGAACTGGCGTGTCGGGTCCCAGTAGCTGACCGCTGGCGATGCGAAACAGGATCGCGTAACCAATCTGGCCGGCGGCTCCGGTCACGGCGACTCGAACGGGGGAATCACTCACTGCTACTCATCTCCTTTTCGGTTTGGAGTCGGCACGGTAGCGTGCCACTCGCCGAGGGGTCAGCCCACGCTCCCGATCGAACGGCGGGCTGGGCTCAGGGCAGCTCCAGGTCGTACACCTGACTGAGCTTTCCCTTCAGGTAGCCGATAAACGGGTCCACCGCGATCGGACCACCGACCACGCGGGGAAGCAACTCGGCCATCGAGAACTTTGCGCCGTGCCGGTGGACGTGTACGCGTAGCCACTCGCGCAACTCGTGCAGCTGTCCGGCGGCAAGCTGGGCGTCGAGGTCGGGCAGGTCGAGATGCGCGCGCTCGAGCAGCTGGCCCGCGATCAGGTTGCCGAGGGCATAGGTGGGAAAGTAACCGATCAGGCCCGCGGCCCAGTGCACGTCCTGGAGCACTCCGTTTGCATCGTCGGGCACCTGAACCCCCAGGTACTCCTCGTAGCTGGCGTTCCAGGCCTCGGGTAGATCGCGGACGGCCAGCCGCCCTTCGAGGAGCTCCTGCTCCAGCTCGAAGCGGATCACGATGTGCATACCGTAAGTGACCTCGTCGGCCTCCACGCGGATCAACGAGGGGGTCACGCGGTTGACGCCGCGGTATAGCCGCTCGCCGTCGATGTGGGCGGCGGGTCCTCCGAACATCTCGGCGATACGTGGCGCCAGCACTCCACAGAACGGTCGCCCGCGTCCGACCATGTTCTCCCACAGCCGGCTCTGCGACTCGTGCAGGCCGAGCGAGTCGGGGTGACCCAGCGGAGTGCGCTGCAGCGCCCCATCCACGCCCGCTTCGTACAGGCCATGTCCACATTCGTGCATTGCCCCATACACCGAGGTGGGCAGGAAGTACTCGTCCCAGCGGGTGGTGATGCGCACGTCCTGGTTGCCGAAGCCGGAGGCGAACGGGTGCACGGCGTCGTCGATCCGCCAGCCGGTGGGATCGAACCCCATCTGCTCGAGCAGCCACGTCACCAGCTTCCGCTGACGATCGATCGGGAAGTGACCGTGCAGGAACGAGTCGTCGACGCGGTCTGCGTGCTCTGAGACGGCCCCGATCAGCGCCAGCAACTCGGACTTCATGACGTCGAACAGGGCGGCCACCTCGGAGGTGCGCGCCCCCGGCTCGTAGTCGTCGAGCACCGCGTCGTACGCGCAGTCGAGGTCGTCGAAGCAGTCGATGTAGCGGCGCAGCAACTCGAAGTTGCGCTCCAGGTACGGGACGAACGAGCGGAAGTCGGACTCGGCGCGGGCCACGATCCAGGCCTGCTGGCCGACTGACGCGGCGCGGGCCAGGTCCGCGGCCAGGTGGCTCGGAACCCGGCGCGCCTTCTCCCAGCGCCGCCGTCCCACCCGCACAAGCGCTGCCTCGTCGGAGTCAGGCGCGGCGCCGTCGAGCGCCGACGCCGCCGCCTCGAGCAGCCGGCCGGTCTCGTCCGAGACGAACATCTCGTGGCTGATCCGCTGGACGGTGGCCACCGTCTCCGCTCGTGCTGCCGCACCGCGCGGCGGCATCATCGTCTGCTGATCCCAATCCAGCAACTGGGAAACGTTGCGGAGATCCGCGAGCGCCGCCATCCGCTCGCGCAGGGCATCAAAGGGATCTGTGCTCGTGTGACTCATCTTTCGGACTCCCATCCCAAACCGACCGTGCGGCTGTGCGACCATTGCAACATGCAGCGGCGCCCCCAGTCGATAAAGCTGATGGATCTGTTCGGTTTCCGGATCGGCGTGGATCGCAGCTGGTTCCTGATCCTATTCCTGATGATCTTCCTCCTGTCGGGGGACTTCCGCTCGGTGCTGCACAGCTCCGACGGCGTGGCCTACCTGACCACGGTGATCACGGTCCTCGTCCTGTTCGGATCGCTGATCGTGCACGAACTGGGTCACGCACTGGCGGCCAGACGGCAGGGGATCGTCGTCCGCCGGATCGACCTGTTTCTGTTCGGCGGGCTGACCGAGATGAGCCGCGACGCTGCCTCGCCTGGCGAGGACTTCAAGATCGCCGCGGCCGGACCGCTGGCCACGTTCGGGTTCGTGCTGTTGTGCCTGGGCGTCGACCTGGCGATCGTCGGACCCCACCGCCTGATCCACGCCGCCAAGCTCGACACCACCGTCAGCATCACCCCGGTCCTGCTCTCGCTGAGCTGGCTGCTGTTCTGGAACGTGCTGCTGCTGGTGTTCAACCTGGTGCCCGCGTTCCCGCTCGACGGTGGCCGGATAGCCCGGGCGATCGTGTGGCGGTTGACCGGCGAGAAGTCGCGCGGCACCCGGGTGGCGGCGAAGATGGGGCAAGGGTTCGCGCTGCTGCTGGCCGGCGTGGGAGTGTGGGCGACGCTTGAGTACCGCTCGTTCAGCGGGGTGTGGCTGATCGCGATCGCCTTCCTGCTCTACCAGTCGGCGCGCGCGGCGATCGTCCAGACTGCCCTGAGCGCCCGGATCGAAGGCGTGCGGGTGGCCGACATCATGGACCGCCAGCCGGTGGCGATCCCCTCGGGTACGCCCGTGGCCAACGCGCTCGACGAGTTCTTCCTGCGCTACGGCTGGTCCTGGTTCCCCGTGATCGACAACGCCGGGCGGTTCCTCGGGATCGCCCGCCAGGAGCGGGTCGACGCCGCCCAGGGTCGCGGAGAGGACTGGCTGACCGTCGAGGCCGTGCTCGAGCCCGAGCAGGACGACGGCTGGCGCGTGCGCGAGGACAGACCGATCACCGAGCTTCTCTCCTCCGAGCCGCTGGGACGCCTCGGCGCCCTAATGGCCGTCGACGGCGAGGGCGTCCTGCGCGGCGTGGTCACGATCGAGCAGGTACGCCGCGCGCTTCAGGCCGCCTTCGGCTCGGCCGGCCGCCTCGCCTGATCGGCTCCGGCCCGACCGGGCCCGGCTCTACGCGGCGTGCACCAGGTCTGAGGCCTTTTCCTTGATCGACTCGAGCAGCGAGTCGTAGGAGTCCGAGAACGACTTCACGCCCTCGTCGACCAGCTCGTGCTGGACGATCCGGTCAAAGTCGACGCCGGCCGCCTTCACGTCCTTGATCAGCTGGTGGGCCTCATCGAAGCCCTGGTCGACGGTCCGGGCCGCCGTAGCGTGGTCGCGCGACGCCTCGATCGTCTGATCGGGCATCGTGTTGACCGTATCCGGGCCGATCAGCTCGTCGACGTACAGCGTGTCGGGGTAGTCGGGGTTCTTGGTCGAGGTCGACGCCCACAGAGGACGCTGCACTCGGGCGCCCTTCGCGGCGAGCGTCTCCCAGCGGGGGCCGCTGAAGATGCGCTGGAAGGACTCGTAGGCGATCCTGGCGTTCGCCACCGCGGCCTTGCCCTTGAGGTCCTCACGGTCGGTTCCTTCGAGGGCCTTGTCGACCTTGCTATCCACCCGGGAGACGAAGAAGCTCGCCACCGAGGCGCTCTTGTCGATCGACTCGCCGGCCTCGACGCGCCGCTCGAGGCCCTTGAGGAACGCCTCGGCGATCTCCTCGTAGCGCTCGACCGCGAACAGCAGCGTGACGTTGACGTTCACCCCGAGCGCGGTCAGCTCCTCGAACGCGCGCACCCCGTCGCCGGTGCCCGGGACCTTGATCAGCACGTTGGGCCGGTCGATCTCGGCCTTGTAGCGCTGGGCCGCCTCGATCGTCTTGTCGGCGTCGAAGGCGAGCGACGCCGGCACCTCGAAGGAGACGTGCCCGTCCCGACCCTCGGTTCGATCCCACACCGGCCTGAAGAGGTCGGCCGCGTCCTGGATGTCGCGGTAGGCCAGGCGCTCGAAGATCTCCTGGGGATCCTTGGTCTCTTCGATGATCTCGCGGAAGGCGTCGTCGTAGCGATCCGAGTGCGCCATGGCCTTCTCGAAGATGGTGGGGTTGGAGGTCACGCCGCTGATGCCGTCCTCCTCGATCAGGCGGGCCATGACCCCGTCCTCGAGCAGCTGACGGCTGATGTTGTCGATCCAGATCGACTGGCCGAGGGCCTCGATCTCGCGAAGGTTGTTGCTCATGTCATCCGCTCCGTTCGTGGGTTCTCTCTATATGGAGGTTAGTTACCCGCGAGCGTCGGATCTTCCCTGGGCGCGTCGACCCGCCAGGCCATGATCAGCGTGCTGCGCAAACGCCCGTCCCGCCGGCGGTAGTGATCGCGGCGCAATCCCTCGACCTCGAACCCCGCCGCGGCGTACAGCGAGATCGCCCGGGCGTTGTCGGTCCACACCTCGAGCGAGATCTTGTGAGCGTTGACGGCGCGGGCGTGGTCCTGGACCGCAGCCACCAGAGCGCGCCCACCGCCTTTGCCCCGGGCCTCGGGGAGGATGGCCATGCCGATCGAGAGGACACCCGGCACGGTCTCCTGGACGGCGGCGTGGCCGACCACGCGGCCGTCGTCGTCCTCGAGCACCCACAGGCCGGCCGGATCCCCGCGCTCCATCACCTCCCGGAAGCGCTCGGCGCGCTCGTCGAGGTCCACCGGCGGCTGGGCACCCAGGAACCCCTCCTCTGCGACGGCCGCCACCGCGCGGGCCGCCGCGTCCACATCGGCAGCACGAGCGCGACGGACGATCACGGTCGCGTAGCTTTCCACGCGATGTCTCAGAACGCCGTCGAGGATGCCTACCGCGAACATCGGGTCCGGGTGCTGGCCGCGCTCGTCTACCGGCTGCGCGACTTCGAACTGGCCGAGGACGCGCTTCAGGACGCGGTCGCGCTGGCGCTCGAGCGGTGGGGGGACCAGCCTCCTGATTCCCCGGCGGCCTGGCTGTTCACGGTGGCGCGCAACCGCGCCATCGACCGGCTGCGCCGGCGGCACACCTCCGACCAGAGTCTGGATTCGGTCCCGGAAGAGCCCGCGGATCTGGTCGATCCCGTGCCCGACCGCCTCACCGAGGTCGGCGACGAGCGGCTCAGCCTGCTGTTCACCTGCTGTCATCCTGCGCTGGCGTCCGAGGCCCGGGTGGCGCTGACCCTCCAGGCCGTAGGCGGGCTGACCGGGGCCGAGATCGCGCGGGCCTACCTCGTGCCCGACGCCACGATGTCCCAGCGCCTGGTGCGCGCCAAGCGCAAGATTCGCGACGCCGGGATCTCGTTCGAGCTCCCGGGCGACTCCGCCCTGCCCGAGCGGCTGGGGGGCGTGCTCGCGGTCATCTACCTGATCTTCAACGAGGGCTACGCCGCCACCGCCGGCGCGGACCTCGTGCGATGGGATCTGTGCGCCGAGGGGGTCCGGCTCGGCCGGCTGCTCGCCTCATTGATGCCCGACGAGCCTGAGGCTCTCGGTCTGCTCGCGCTGATGCTGTTCCACGATTCGCGCCGGCACACGCGGACCGACTCCCGCGGCGAGTTGGTCCTGCTCTCCGACCAGGATCGCTCGCGCTGGGACCGTGCCGAGATCTCCGAGGGCGTGCGCGTGCTGAACCGCGCGCTGCGGACGCGGCGCCCGGGCCGCTACCAGGTCGAGGCGGCGATCGCCGCCCTGCACGCCGAGGCGCCCAGTCCCGAGGAGATCGACTGGCTGCAGATCGCGGCGCTGTACGAGGAGCTCCTGCGCATGCTGCCCTCGCCGGTAGTCGCCTTGAATCGCGCGGTGGCGGTGGCCGAGACCGGCCGGCTGGACGAGGCGCTGGTGCTCATGGACGAGATCGACGGACTCGAGCGCTACCACCTGCTGCATGCCGCCCGGGCCGATCTGCTCCGGCGGCTGGGGCGCAGCGCGGAGGCGGCCGACGCCTATCGCCAGGCGCTTGAGCTGGCCCGCAACCCGGCCGAGCAGGAGTTCTTGCGCCAGCGGCTCGAGGAGATGGGGGATGCCTAGACAGGCTCTTAGACTCCCCCGCCCATGAACGACGCGCACGTTGATCCCAGCGCGCAGGTGGCCGAGGGCGTCTCGATCGCTCCCGGCGCGGTCGTGCACGCCGGAGCGCGGATCGGCGCTGGGTCGCAGCTCGGCGCGGGCGCCGTGGTGCACGAGGGCACCCAGGTCGGGGAGCGCTGCGTGATCGAGGACGGCGCGGTGCTCGGCAAGCGTCCGCGGCTGCGCGCCGGCTCGAGCGCGGCCGGCGCCGAGATCGGGGCTCTCGTGCTCGAGGACGAGGTGACCGTCTGCTGCGGCGCGGTGGTGTACGCCGGCGCGTGGCTGGCCTCCGGCGCGATCATCGGCGATCAGAGCCAGGTCCGCGAGCGCGCCCGGTTCGGCCCCCGGTCGGTGCTCGGTCGCGCGTCCTCGGTCGACTTCGATGCCGTGGTCGGGGCGCGCGTCCTGATCCAGACCGGCGTGTACGTCACCGGCGGCGCGATCGTCGAGGACGACGTGTTCCTCGGCCCGGGCGTCGTGACCACCAACGACAACACGATGGGGCGCCACGCGTCCGGCAGCGCCCTGCTCGGTCCGACGTTCCGCCGGGCCTGCCGGGTCGGCGGTGGCGCCGTGCTCGTGCCGGGCGTGGTGATCGGCGAGGAGGCGTTCGTGGCCGCCGGCGCGCTCGTGACCCAGGACGTCGGCGACCGCGAGGTGGTCATGGGCGTGCCGGCGCGCGTCGTCCGGCGCGTCCCGGACGAGGACCTGCTCGAGCGGTGGCGCTGACCGCTTCCACGCCACCGCCAACCCCTCGTGCAATTTCCGCCAATGGCGGCACGCCCGTCCACTAATTCCGGATTCTGCCCCCCACAGAGGCAGGATCCGTCACGGCCGCGCGGCAGGTGCCCGCTATTGGCGGAAAATGCCCCCGGGGCGGTGGCTGGGCCGGGGCCGGGCGGTGGCTGGGCGCGGGCCGAGGGCGGTGGCTGGGCGGGGGCCGGGCGGGGGCCGGCGGGCGGGCGCTACTGCGTCGCCACCGCCGCCAGCGCCGCCACCACCTCGCCGACCTCCTCCGCGCTCAGGGTCGGGCTCATCGGCAGGGCCAGGTTGGTCCGCGCCAGCTCGTCGGTGACCGGCAGCGACCCCGCCGGCGGGGCGTACGGCGCCATGGCCGGCTGGCGATGCAGGGGCGTGCGGTAGTAGGCCCGCGCCTGCACGCCGTGCTCGCCCAGACCGGCGATGACCGCATCCGCGCGCGGGTGAGTGACCGCGTACAGGTGCCAGGCGGCCTCGGCGCCGGCGGGGACGACGGGCGGCGTCACGTAGCTGCTCGAGGCCGGCCTCGGCGTAGGCCCGGGCGGCGGCACGCCGGCCGTCGCACCAGCCGTCTAGCTCGGGGAGCGCAACACGCAGGATCGCCGCCTGGAGTTCGTCCAGGCGCGAGTTGTAGCCGACGTGATCGAACGTCTTCTTGTCCCGCGAGCCGTGGAAGCGCAGCGAGCGCACCAGCTCGGCCACTCGGTCGTCGTCGGTGGTGATCGCGCCGCCGTCGCCGAACGCGCCGAGGTTCTTGGACGGATAGAAGGAGAACGTGGCCACGTCGCCGAGCGACCCCGCGCGGCGGCCGTTCAGGCTGGCGCCGGCCGCCTGGGCGGCGTCCTCCAGGACCGGGAGCCCCAGTGAGCGAAGCTCCGGGGAGGGCGCCGGGAGGCCGAACAGGTCGACCGAGACGATCGCCACCGTGCGCGGGGTGAGCACGGCCCGCACGGTCTCCAGCGTCACGTTGCGCGTGTCCGGATCCACGTCGCAGAACACCGGGCGCCCACCCGCGTTGACGATCGCCTCGGCCGACGCGTAGAAGGTGAACGAGGGGACCACGACCTCGTCACCGGGCTTCACCCCGAGTGCCCGGAGCGCGATCGTGATCGCATCGGTGCCGTTGCCCACGCCGATCGCGTGGCGCACGCCCATGTACTCGGCCAGTTCGCGCTCGAACGCCTCGACCTCGGGCCCGAGGATGTAGATCCCGCGCTCGACCACCGCGGTCAGACGGTCGAGGATCTCCTCGCGGAGGGCGAGCAGCGGCGTGTCGGTGTCGAACAGCGCGATCGGCATCCGGCGGCGAACGGTACCGAGCCGGCCAGCCGGGGCGCCGCGCGGCGCCCCGTCCTGAGTCCTCGGGACGCCTCGTAAATACCCGCTCTCGGAGGGATTTGGATTGTCGAGAGAAGGGTAGTTATTGCTGGACATGACAGGGGGTTGCAGAGGCGTCAAGCGGCGGCTCGGAAGAAGAGCCGGCGATCGGGTGACGCGATTCGCCGCAGGCACGACCGCGATCGTGGCCGGTCTGGGGCTGGCGTTGGTCGTCGGCGCCCCCTCGATCTCGGCCCTGACCGTGCCAACCACGGTCTCCGTGCCGAAGGTCTCGGTGCCCAGCGTTTCCGTCCCCACGGTCTCCGTCCCCACCGTGTCAGTGCCCACCGTCTCCGTCCCCACCGTGTCGGTGCCGACGCACACCGTGACGACGCCGACGGTGTCGACCCCGTCTCTCCCCCCGCCAGTTCGGACCGTCCCGGTGCCCAAGCCGCCGCCGGTCACGCTGCCCTCGCCACCGTCCAGCGTAGGGGCGCCGGCGCAACCGAAGTCCTCGGCGCCGCCCGCCTCGTCGCCGTCGGCCACGGCGCACTCGCCGTCCGGCGCCGGAGGTACCGCGGGCGGCTCAAGCTCAAGCTCGGGTTCGAGTTCGGGTTCGGCCGGAGCGCCCGCGGGGTCTGCCAGTGGCGCCACCGCGGGCGGCTCGTACAGCGGCGCCACCGCCGCCTCGAGCGGCTTTGCCGGCACTCCGGCGGGTTCCGCGCTGCGCCGCAGCGCCGACGCGCAGGCCGGCGCCGTCTCGGCCGCCCTGAGGGGCGGACGTCTCCTCGCCCAGCCCCGGCTGCGTCGTCTCGTCTCCCACCTGAAGGGGTGCCTGTCGTCCGTGCCGTCACGGCAGAACCAGGCGCTCGTCCTGCGGACCGGGCTCGGCCTCAACCACAGCTTCACGCGCCAGCAGGTCGCCCGGATCCTGCACATCACCCTGCGCCAGGAGGGTCGACTCGAGCGACATGCGGTGCTGGGTCTGGTCAAGGCAAACGCCAAGACGGACTGCAGCAGCACGCCGAACGGAGTCCGCTCGGTGGTGCTCCGGGTGGCCGGTGCGCTGTCCGCATTGATGGCGGGATCCCCGCTGGCCAGCAGCGCCCCCGCGCCGGCGGCGCAGTCGACGGCCAGCCGTCCGGCGCCGAAGGCCACCCACGCCAAGCGGCCGGCGCGCCCCAGCGGCGCCCATAGCCACACGACGCCCGGCAGCACCGCGACCCCGCCAATCAAGCGTGCCGCAATCGCCCCGCAGAGCGGCGGCCTCAACTGGTTGCTGCTGCTCGCCCTGATCGTGGCCGGCACGATCGCGCTGTGGCTGCTGCACTCTCGCCTGCGCGCGCAGCCCGAGACCGCAGCAGGTGCCGCGTCCGCCGCCAGGCTGCGCCGCCCGCTGCCGCGTCCGCCGTCGCTTCGCCGCGGCGCCGAGGCGGTCGCCGGCGCAATTGGGCTGGTCGCGCTCCGCGGCGCGATCGCGGACCGCCGCGCCCGCCCGAAGGGGCTCGAGACCGACAACGATGCGCACGTCATCGCGCCGCGGCGAAGAGGTGCGACGCCGCGGTCGCGAGCGCGGCCACCTCGGTCGGTCCCGGAGGACCGTGCCCTCGACGCTCCCGAGCAGGAAGATCGTCCCCTCGATGCCCCCGGCCAGCCGGCGGCCGCCCCCGATGACGCCGAGGCGCTCAAAGACGCCGCCGGCAGTCCGTCCCGATCGCTGCGCGATTCGGCGGAGGCGGTCGCCGGCGCCATGGGGCTGGCCGCGCTAGGCCGGTCGATCACCGAGCGCCGCAGGCGCAAGCACGTCGAGGACGCCGCCGCGGAGAACGGGACCGCCCCCGAACCCGCCGCCGCCGCGCCCACCACCACACCCGAGCGCACTCCCACACCCGATGCGCACTCCCACACCCGAGCCCACCGCAGCCACACCCGAGCCCACCGCAGCCGCGCCCGCCGCGCCCGAGCGCACCCCCGCCGCGCCGCCCGAAGCCGAGGCCGAGGCCGCCGCCGCGTTCGCGCTCGGCGGAGCGCTCGCCCAGCAGAACGACATGGCCGGCGCCGAGGTCGCCTACCGCCGCGCCGCCGAAGCCGGTCACGCCGCCGGCGCCTCGAATCTCGGCGTGCTCCTCGAACAGCGTGGCGACGTCGCCGGCGCCGAGGCCGCCTACCGCCACGCCGCGGCGCACGGTGACGCGACCGCCGCGTTCAATCTCGGCGGGCTGCTGGCGGAACGCCATGACTTCATCGGCGCCGAACAGGCCTTCCGCGCCGCCGACGAACGGGGTCATGGCGCCGGCTCGGCGAACCTCGGCCTGCTGCTCGAGCAGCGCGGCGACCTCGCCGGCGCAGAGGCCGCCTACCGCCGCGGCGACGAGCGCGGCGATCCCAACGGGTCGTTCAGCCTCGGGATGCTCCTCGCTCGCCAGGGCGATGCTGCCGGCGCGGAGGCCGCGTCGCGGCGCGCCGCCGAGCGCGGCCACCCCGGAGCAGCGTTCAATCTCGGCGCGCTGCTGGTCGAGCGCAACGATTTCGCGGGCGCAGAGGCAGCCTTCCGAAGCGCCGACGAGCAGGGCCACGCCGCGGGCGCGGCGAACCTCGGCGTCCTCCTCGAGCAGCGGGGAGACATTGACGGCGCCGAAGCCGCTTACCGCCGCGCCGATGAGCGTGGCGACGCCACCGGAGCTTTCAACCTCGGGGCGCTGCTCGCCGATCGTGGCGATATGGACGGGGCGGAAGCCGCCTACCGCCGGGCGGCCGCCCGCGGCGACGCGGCCGCTAGCGCCAAGCTCGCTACGCCGCGCGAGGAGCCTCGGGACGTGGCGAGCTCGGAGCCGACGGATGCCGCGGGGCATGCGGACGGGCGTGGCCGGCTGTCGAGCATCGCGCGCGGCCGACCGCGCCGTCGCGGCTCCAGGTAGCTTCCTCGCCGCTCAGGCCGCGACGACTTCCGCGGCGGAGCAAACCGCGCGCGCCACCCGCTCGAGCTCGTCCGCTCGGAGGTCCGGGTGCATGGGGAGCGACAGCTCCTGAGCGGCCCAGGCCTCGGCCACGGGAAGCTCGCCGTGGCGAACCGCGTGGTCCTTCAGCGTGCGGTGAGCGTGCACCGCCGGGAAGTAATGGATCGCCGTTCCGACGTTGTACGCCCGCAGGATCGCGGACATCGCATCCCGGTCGTCGAACCGCGCCGGGAACGCCGAGTAGACGCACGGGCTCTCGGGACGCTCCTGGAGCAGCTTGACGCAGTCCCCGAGCAGTGTCCGATAGCGCGCGGCGTGACGGCGCCGGGCCTCGTTCCACTTGTCGAGGTGGGTGAGCTTGACGCGCAGGAGGGCGGCCTGGAAGTCATCCAGCCGCACGCGATCAGCGGGCTCGCCGGCGCTGTCCACGGCGGATGCCGCGTTGCGCAGGCGACGCAGCCGTGCGGCCAGCACGTTGTCGTTCGTGCAGATCGCGCCGCCGTCGCCGAGAACGCCGAGGCTCGTGGTCGCATAGAACGAGAATGCGCCGGCCCGGCTGATCGACCCGGCACGGTGGCCGTGGTAGCGCGCGCCGTGCGCCTGGCCGGCGTCCTCCAGGACGAGCAGCCCGTTCGCCTTGGCGATCGCTCCGATGGCGTCCATGTCGCACACCTGGCCGTACAGGTGGCTCGCGATGATCCCCGCGGTGCGCGGTCCCACAGCGGCTCGCGCTGCGTCGGGATCAATCAGCCCGGTGCCCTCGTCGACGTCGCAAACGACGGGTTCCGCTCCGGCGTGAAGCACGGCCGCCGCGGCGGTGATCGGGCCATGCCCGGGAACGATGACCTCGTCGCCCGGACCCACGCCGAGCCCCCTGAGGGCGAGCGCCAGCGCGGCGGCTCCAGAACCGACGCCCACGCAGTGCCCGACCTCGCAATAGTCGGCGAATTCGTCTTCGAACCGTTCGACCTCGGCCCCGAGCGCAAACGCGCGGGATTGCAACCGTCGCGTGAACGCCTCGTTGAGCTCGTCGTCGATGTGACTGTGCTGGCGGTCGACCGCCACGAACGGCACGACGTTCGTGCGCCGGGCGGCGGCTACTGCTGCTGCTGCCTCCACTGATCCCTTCCTTGCCCCGTTGAACTTGCGCGTGTAGTTATCTCAGCTTGTGAACGTGTGATGAATAGGTCGCGTTGCCCATGTTTCGTTCAACCGAGTGAACGAAGGTGCGCTTATAATTCTTCCGGGGCCTGTGGGCTGCGGGAGCGCAGTCAGATCGGAATACGGGGCGAATAGACGTAATGCGATGTCGATGAGCCAGGAAGGCCTACAAGCCGAGCTTGTTCGCGTGCTGATTGTCGACGACCACGACCTGTTCCGCACGGGCCTGGCGTCGCTGCTCGGCGCCCAGCCCGACATCGAGGTGGTAGCCCAGGCGTCCGGCGGGCGCATGGCCGTGCGCCTGGCGGCTGAGCTGCAACCCGACGTGGTGCTGATGGACGTCCGGATGCCGGATCTCGAGGGTCCCGACGCTACCCGGCAGATCCTGGCTCGCGACCCGCACATGCGGGTGCTCGTGCTCACCGTTGTGTCCGACGCGTCCGACGTCGAGGCGGCGCTGGAGGCGGGCGCGGTTGGTTTCGTGGCCAAGGACACCCCGATCGATCGCGTGGCCGTCGCGGTCCGCGCGGCCGCCCAGGGCGTCGCGTGGTTGTCCCCCCGTGCGGCCGAGGTGGTGCTCGGACGCGTGCGAACGCAGAATGCCGTGGAGGAGCCCGACGATCTCGGCTCGCACGACGAGCTGTCGAACCGCGAGCTCGATGTCCTGCGGCTGATCGCGCGCGGGATGGAGAACGCCGAGATCGCCGAGGAGCTGAACATCAGCCCGCGGACGGCCAAGAACCACGTCTCGAACATCCTCGCGAAGCTCGGCCTGCCGGGCCGGGTTCAAGCGGCGATCTACGCCGTCCGCCGCGGATTGGACTAAGGGCCCGTACGCCGCGGCGGGCGCGGACGTCCGTTCAACACGAAGCCCAGCGCGAGCTCGTCCGCGCGGTCGCTCTGCGCGCAGCGCAGCTGGTCGATCGCATGCCGCAGCGAGCTGATCGCCGTCGCGACGCGTTCCTTCCGGCCACTCGGTTCACTCGCGCCGAAGGTCAGCGACTCCAGCGTGACCAGGGCTGCACAGCTCGCTTCCAGCGCAGCCTCGATGCGATCGGTGGCGGATGGGGAATCGCGCGGATATCTCATTTGATGCACGAGTGGACGCTGACATGGTGCCCCGGCGTCCAGACGTCCACAATGAGCCGAATGGCCGCGTGGCGTTCAGTCCAGTGCACAGCAACACGGCGGGCCGGAAGGGCGTCCCGGGCGGCCCGGGATGGCGGCGCGACGAACCCGCGCGCCGCTTAGACGCGGCTCGTAGAGCGCGAGCCGTTGCTGGTCAGCGCGGCCCGGTTATCGACGCCGAGCTTGCGTACCAACTCGGAGATGTACCGGCGCACGGTGACCGGCGCGATCGCGAGCCGTTCGGCGATCTCGGCGGTGCTGTGCCCGCGGCGCAGCATCCCGAGCACCTGCGACTCGCGCGCGGTCAAGGCGTCGGCACCGTTGCCACGGCCCCTGAGCTCCATCATGAGCTCCATGACCATGGACCGCGGAATCGCCGCCTCGTTGGCGGCCACCGCGCGGACGATCCGGCGCAGGCGATCGGCGTCGAGCGCCGTCGGGATATAGCCCACCGCGCCGGCGCGCACGTAGTCCAAGAGAAGGTCTACGTCCTGAGACTGGGAAAGGACCACCACCGCGGTTGCCGGAGCCGCGCGACAGATTCCCCTCACGGCGGCGAGGCCGGAGCCGCGAAGATCGTCGCCGACGAGGCATAGATCGGGCTGCTCCCGCATCGCGGCTCGGATCGCGTGCTCGGCGTCGTCGACCTCGGCGCAGATTTCCGCGTCCCCATTCAGTGCCATGCGGATGCCGACGCGCGTGGCCTCCCGCTCGGCGATCAACAATCTGAGCCGCCGGCTCATGGCAGGACGACCTCGAGCTCCGTGCCGCCCCGCGGAGCCGAGCGAACGCTCATGGACCCCCCGAGCGCCGCGGCCCGTTCGCGCATGCTGGTCAGGCCGAAGCCCTCCGCGACGAACTCGCCGTCAACCTTCGCGATGCCGCATCCGTCGTCGATGACGCGCAGGGCAACCCCTCGCTCCGCGTGGCGGAGCGAAACGACCACGTTCCGGGCGCGACCGTGCCGGGCAGCGTTGGCGATCGCCTCGCGCGCGATGCGGCTCAAGTGCTCCCGCGCGTGCGACGCGATATCGGCGCCCGGTTGGGCGTCGACGGCGATCTTGACGTCGAACCGGTCGCGCAGCTCGTGCGCGACGGCCTCCAGAGACTCGTGCGCCGTGGCACCGTCGGGATCCGCCAACTCGGAGATCGTGTTACGCGAGATGGCAAGCGCCCGGCGCGCCGCGACCACGACCGGATGCTGATCGCCCATCTCCTGGGCGATGCTCGGGCCGTGTGCCGCGATGAATGCAAGATCCTGGGCCAGGCCGTCGTGCAGGTCACGCGCCACTCGCCGCCGCTCGGCCAGCGCAGCGCTCTTGGCCAGCCGCCGGCGAACGCGGCGCTCGAGGACGACCGCCGCGGCCAGGATCAACGAGAAGGCGATCAGGCGCAGGCCGTCATCGGCGCCGATCGTGCCGGCCGGCAGCGATCGTGTGAGCAGGTCGGACGCGGTCGCGCTGGCCAGCAGCAGCGCCGCCAGGGCCAGCAGAGTCGCCGTCCGGTCGCCTTCCTGCTGACGCCGTCGGGTGAAGGCGGCCGCCGCATAGGCCATGGGGCCCGCGGCCGCGAACACGAGGAGTGGCACCCAGGGCCGCGACAGCATGTGCCCCGGCAAGCCTGCCCCGCTCTGGGCTGCCCACAGCAGGGCGCCCAGCCCGGAGACGGCGAGTGCGCCGAGAACCAGCAGGCCGATGATCACCACTGGACGACGGGACCGGATCACCAGGCGGTCGGGACGCGTGAACGCTGCGGCCGCCAGGATCGCGCCCCCGCCGATCTGCCCCCAGAGCTCGGCCGAGGAGAAAGACGACCTTGCTCCCTCGTCCATCGCCGCCGGCAGCGCGGACGCCCAGAGATTCGTCAGCCCTAGGGCCAGGGCCGCGCCGACCAGGAGCAGGTCGCGCAGACGCCGGGAGGAGGTGAACTGGGCCCGAAGGAGCCACGCTGCGGCAAAGGCGAACAGCGTCATCATGGTCTCCAGCGCCGCGCGCAGCCCGGGACCGCTGACGACGTCCACGTGGACGGCCAGGGCGAACGCGACCCCGACCGATCCGGTGACGAGCATGGCGACCGGCGCCGCTGCCCGCGACCACGCTACGCGGGCCAGACGACCCACGGTCAGCGGGCCGGCGTCCGCCGCTTCAGGCCGAGTGGCCCAATGCCAATCATCGATCGAGACGCTGGCAAGCGCGCCGCGCCTAACGTTCCTATGCCCCAATTTTTTGCCCCCTAAGGCCCTTTGCGAATCCCTCGCTAAAGCGAATCATACTGATAAACGGATCGTTCGTACAGTTCTTTCGGCCAAAACCTGCCTTCCACTTGAGGTTTTTGGGCCCCCCTACGGGGCCTGGCGAGTCGGCCTAAAACGGATGTCCAGAGAAGGGCCGATGCGTTCAAGCGCTTGAACGGCTCAATGAGTCGGAGCGTTCATTGACCCACCGGCCGGCACTGTTGAGACTGTGCGACAGCAGTAATCCGAGGCCGGGTTGGACCTCGGAGGGGGCCTGAAGGGACAGCTGCGCCCGGCTCGAGCACATCGTGTTCGCGCGGGGCGCCAGCCCAACCCTGGGGCGAAACGCGCCACCGTTAGTGAGGGCAGAAAGTTGATCACGGAAGCAGCTTTGGCGACTCAGTCGGCGACTGTCGGCTTCACGAGTAGGGCAATGGTGAACTCATCTCCGGAGATGCTCCGGAAGACCCGTCTGGCGGTCGCTCGCGCCAAAGAGGGGGACGACGAAGCGATGCGGTTCCTGTACGTGACCTACTCCCACAACATCTACGGATACGTCCGCTCGATCGTGCGCGATGACCACGAGGCCGAGGACGTGACCCAGCACGTGTTCGCGAAGCTCATGACGACCCTCGGCAAGTACGACGATCGGGGCGTGCCGTTCTTCGCCTGGCTGGTCCGGATGGCCCGGAACGTCGCGATCGACCACCTGCGGGCGAACCGCGTGACGCCCACCGAGAACGTGCTCGATCCCGGGTCCAGCGCCGGCCTGGATCTCGACCGGGTCGAGTCCGTCCGCACCGCCCTCGCCGCGCTGCCCGACGAGCAGCGCGAGGTCGTGGTCCTGCGCCACGTGGTCGGGCTCACGCCGGGCGAGATCGCCGATCGGATGGGGCGGACCGAGAGCGCCATCCATGGCCTCCATCACCGGGGCCGCCGGGCCCTCCAGCGCGAGCTCACCGAGCTCGAGTCGACCCCGTCGACGTGGTCGGGCAAGCGCCACCTGTCCGTGGTCGCCTGAGCCGAGCGCTGAGCGCCGCCACAGCGATCCTCGTCGCGGCGCTCATTGCAGGCTGCGGCGGCAGCGGCAGCACATCGGCCACGACCAGCCAAGTATCGAGCGCGCCGGCGCCGACCACGAACCCGCAGAAGGGCCGTGACTACCCGGCGAAGTTCGAGGAGGGCTTTCTGTCGTCCTGCGAGGAGGAGTCATCCAAGCGGCAGTGCGTCTGCGTCCTCAGCTACATCGAGGCGCACGTCACGCACCGCACGGAGGTGACGGAAATGCAGGACAGCACGTTCTTGAGCAGTGCGGCCTATCAGCGCGCGACGCAGACCTGCAAGCACGCCTAGAGGTCAAAAGAACGGTCATGTGCGATTCGTTGCACAAGTAGTGGAGTTGACAGCGACTACGACTCGGAAGGAGAGGGCTGTCCAGGCCCGTGTTGCGGCATGACGACGATGGTAATGACGGAGACCCGCGAGTTCGGGCCTCGACCGATCACGGTGGCGCTGGTGAACAACATGCCCGACTCGGCGTTCGTCGACACCGAAGACCAGTTCCGGCGGGCGGCGACCGCGTTCGACGGGCCCGCGCCTGACTTCGAGCTTTACACGATCACGGAGATTCCTCGTTCGGAGGCGATCGCGTCGGTGATCGCGGAGCGCTACCGGGGTCTCGACGAGCTGTGGATGAACCCGCCCGACGCCCTGATCGTGACCGGGACCGAGCCGATGCAGGTCAAGCTGAGCTACGAGCCGTACTGGCCGTACCTCGCGCGCCTGCTCGAGTGGGCTGCCGACGCCGTGCCGACCACCTTGCTGTCGTGCCTGGCCTCGCATGCGAGCGCTCTGCTGTTCGACGGGATCGAGCGCGTGCCGCGCCCGTACAAGTGCAGCGGCGTCTTCCACGGCACCGTGATGGATCCTTCGGATCCGCTCGCCGCTGGGCTGCCCGACCTCGTTCCGCTGCCGCACTCCCGGGTCAACGACGTGCCGGAGTGCGCGCTCGTCGACGCCGGCTACCGCATCGTGATCGGGTCCGGGTCCTCGGACTCCGGCTGGGCCGTGGCGGCGCGCCAGCAGGGCGAGGGGTTGTTCGTCCTGTGCCAGGGGCATCCCGAGTACAACACTCTGAGCCTCCTGCGTGAGTATCGGCGCGACGTGCGCCGCTGCCTGTTCGGCCGCGGTGCGGTGCCCTATCCCCGCCTCCCCGAGGGCTATCTGGGCCCCGACGCGGTGGCGACGCTGGAGGAGTTCGCGCAGTGGTCCACGGTGAAGGACGCCGACCCGCGCGATCTGTGGAGCAGCTTCCCGTTCGAGGCCGTGGCGGCCACCGTGGAGAACACGTGGGCCTCACCGTCCGCGACGCTGTACGCCAACTGGCTGCGTATGGCGCGCGTGGCGTCGCCGGTACTGCTGTAATCCAGCAGTACATGCGAGACGAAACCCTCGCCATACATGGCGGGTATACGCCTGATTCCACGCGAGCCGTGGCTGTGCCGATCTACCAGACGGTCGCCCACGACTTCACCGACGCCGACCATGCCGGCGCGATCATGGATCTGGAGACGCCGGGTTTCCACTACAACCGGATCAACAACCCGACGGTTGACGTGCTCGAGCAGCGACTCACTGCGCTCGAGGGTGGCACCGGAGCCATGGCGGTCAGCTCCGGAGCGGCCGCGGTCAGCATGTCGCTGCTCAACCTGCTCAGCGCCGGCGACAACTTCGTGTCGGTGCCGACGCTCTACGGCGCCACCTACACCTATTTCGCCCACGTCCTGACCCGGCTGGGCGTCGAGGTCCGATTCGCACCGGACGACAGCCCGGAGGCAATCGGCAGCCTGATCGACGAGCGAACCAAGCTCGTCTTCTGCGAG
The DNA here is from genome assembly GCA_963832315.1 of uncultured Solirubrobacterales bacterium. Classification (GTDB taxonomy): domain Bacteria; phylum Actinomycetota; class Thermoleophilia; order Solirubrobacterales; family Solirubrobacteraceae; genus Palsa-465. Next base: position 638,939 of record CAWHTT010000001.1, read on the forward strand.
ACCGTCGGCAACCCCGCCGGCAACGTCATCGATCTGGCTGGCGTGGCCGAGGTCGCGCATGGCAAGGGTGTGCCGGTGATCGCCGACAACACGGTGGCGACCCCGTTCCTGCTCAAGCCGATCAGCTACGGCGCGGATGTCGTGATCCATTCCCTGACCAAGTTCATCGGCGGGCACGGCACGGCGATCGGCGGAATCATCATCGACGGCGGCACCTTCCCCTGGAGCGAGCATGCCGACCGGTTCCGGATCATGACCGAGCCCGAGCCGGCGTTTCACGGCGTGCGCTACGCGACCGATTTCGCCAGCGCCCCGTACGTCACCCGCTGCCGGACGATCGGCCTGCGCAACACGGGGGCCTCCCTGTCGCCCTTCAGCGCCTTCCTGCACCTGCAGGGGCTCGAGACGCTAGCGGTGCGCCTGCCCCGCCATGAGGCCAACGTGCGGACGGTGTCCGCCTACCTGGAGCAGGACCCTCGCGTCGCCTGGGTCAGCTTCCTGGGCATGCCCAGCAACCCCTACTACGAGCTCGGTCGTCGTTACCTCGGCGGTCACGTGCCGTCGATCATGACCTTCGGCGTCCACGGTGGACGCGACGCCGGCATCGCGGTGTTCAACAACGTCAAGCTGTTCAAGCGCCTGCTGAACATGGGCGACGCCAAGTCGCTGATCACCCACCCGGCGTCCACGACGCACCGCCAGCTCACCCCGCACGACCTCGAATTGGCCGGGATCACGCCCGACATGGTCCGGTTGTCGGTCGGGCTCGAGCATCCCGACGACCTGATCGAGGACCTCGATCAGGCGCTGTCGGTGGCCGCGTCGCCGGCCGCCTGACCCGCGCTCGTCAGGCCGTTCACGCCGCCATGCGAGCGGGCGGCGCCTCGCTGAGCATCTCGGCCACGCAGGCGCCGAGATCCTCGAACGCCCGGATCCGGCTCTTCGGCGACGGGATGTAGTGGTTGAAGTGCCGGTAGCCCTCGGTCAGCACGCCGAACATCGAGATGCGCGACTGGGGCCGGCCGTCGATGTCGATCGGGTGGGAGTCGGGCGTGAGGTCCACGCTGCCCACGGTCACGGCGCCGTAGCGGAACTGGCTCACGCGGCCGCGGTTGTAGAGGCGCGTGAGCAGCTGCGAGGCGGAACCGTCGATGCGCGGGTCCTCCAGATGACCGCGGATGACCACGTCGGCATCCGATGCGTAGGACTTCTGGAGCCCGGTCGAGGAGATCCGCATCGGCATCGCGCCCGGCGTGTCACCTGGGTTGATAGCCGGGCCAAGGGACGGAGCCGGACCGTATGGGATTCGGAGCACGCCGGCCTCCATCAGGGCCAGGAACTGCGCGGTGCGCAGAGCCGGCGGCCCCGCGACCAGGCGATGGATGCGACTGCAAATGTCGGCATTGAAGTCGAGGTAGGAGTCAAGCGAGAGGCCGCCCTGCTCCACCACCGTACGCATCGCATCTCGGAAGATCCGCAGGACCTCGGCGGCCGACTTCACCGGGCTGGCTCCGCCGGGGACCTCGGCCTCCCGCAGGTCGTCCGCGAAGATCTCGTAGACGAACTGCTCGTAGTCCTCGCTCGATCGATAGCTCGGCTGGTGTCCGAAGAAGAAGCCCTCGGCATCGAACTTCCCGTAGCGGCCCCCGAGCGCAGCGACCTCCCGGTCGAAGCGCTTCTCCTGCCAGGCGGCGCGGAGACGCTCGCGGACCGCGCTGGCGTCCGCGATCGTGCCCCGCTGGAATGCCACCTGGGAGTAGTAGCGGGAGTACATCTCGCCGAACAGCAGGGGGAGAAGCTCGGTGCGCACGTCGACCAGGCGCCGGTGCCCGTTGCTGCGGCCGCTCAGCGCATCGAAGGCCTGAGGCGTGCAGATGATCGGCTTGTAGACGTCGGTGCGGTCCACTCCGGTGACCGATTTGGCGGTGAACGGCAGGCCGCTGCGGGAATACATGTGAATGGCCGGCTCGCGGCCGCTCGGCCGGTAGCGCAGGCCGTCGCCGTTCTCTACGAACTGGCCACCGCGGCCGACGGTCAGAGCGATCGCCACGTCGACACCCACCAGGCCCATGCCCGCGATCGCAACGGTCGAATCGGTCGGCAGCTTGTCGACGTAGTTGCCGACGGGATAAGGAGCCATCTGGCGCGGCGCAGAGCCGTTGCGGCTGGCTTGCTGATTGGCGGTGTGGCCGGAGGTCACGATCACGTGATCGACGATCACCGTGTCGCCGTCGGCCAGCCGCACCTCTTCGCTTCCGTCGACGCGCCCCACCAGGTCGACGGCCGAGGTCGCGTGAGGGATGATGTTGACGGAGCGGGGCGCTGCGGAGACGAGCGCGTGGTAGAACCAATGCAGGTACTCGCCCATCAATCGCCGCGGCAGGAAGTGGTGGGGCTCGATGGGTTGCCCGTACGGGTCGACCGCGCACCGGTCGCCTACCCAGCGATAACCCCTCGAGACGACCCACTCGTGAAGCCCGACCGCGTACGGGGGCTGATCCGCCTCGGTGGCGAACGGATACATCGACAGCTGGCCGCAAGGCGCGTTGAGCAGGAGGTAGTCCGGCTGGGTCACGTCGTACACGCCAGCGCCCGGCATGCCCGGCTCGACTACGTGCACGTCTAGCTCGAGGCCGTAACGGAGCCCGTGCCGCGCCGTGGTGACGATCCGCTCCAAGGCGCAGATGCCCCACGGGCCTATCCCGATTATCGCTACGCGCAGACTCATCAGCCGTCCAGTTCCTATCCAGTGAACGCGGACGGCCGGGGCGATCTTTCGAGCCTCCGGGCGGATTTGCTGGGGCGGCGCGCCCCGGACGCCGGCCGGTGCCGGGCCCGAGGCGGCGCGCTATCGCATCAATGCACGACTGAGGCGAGGTGGGCCTTGTAGTCGGTCCCCCACGGACTCGCCGCGGTGCCGTTGTAGTTGCTCACCAGCCCGGCCCACGTGTCCCACGCCCAGGCGTAGTAGCCCGAGTTCTGGGTGTCCATCCAGCTCAGGAACTGATCCACCTTCGTGGTGTTGCTCTGGATACCGGTCTCCCCCGCCTCGAACGGCATCTGCGCGATAACCGGCCCGTACGTCGCGCTGTAGCAACTCGTCGAGTTGCACGGGTTGTAGTCCGGATACACGTCGACGTCGGCCATCAGTTGCGGGGTGGCCAACGTGTCGGTGACCCGGACCCCGGGCTGCAGGAACCCGCAACTCGTCGGCGATCCGCTCGTCGTGCAGGCCATCATGTTCGCGTACTGCACCCCGGGGACCTGAACCACGTTGGTCGCCCCGGTGCCGCGAACGATGTTCAGCAGCGACTGCATCCCCACGGTCGAGTAGCTGATGCTGTTATTGGTCGACTTTTCGTTGCAGTGCGACACGTTCCCGGTCGGAGTCGGGGCGGTGCCAAACGGCTTCACCGAGCTTGGGCTGTACTGCACGTCGCCCTGGCTCCAGCACGTCCACGCCGACGAACCGCTCGAGTTGCCCGCCGGATGCGGCTCTTCCTGGAGTCGGAAGATCACGTTCGGGTCCGACTTGAACGTATCCGCGACTTCCTCCCAGAACAACGGCGCGTGATCGTTATCCGGCAGCGCCGGCTGCCCGCCACCGTTCGTATCGTCGCTGCTGTTCGCCAGCTCCGAACCCGGGTCGCCCCAGAAGAACGCCACCACCGGGAAGAGGCCATTGGCCTCAGCCGCGGACACCTCGGCCTTGATCGCGTTGATGTAGTTCTGGCCGCCGTACTGCGACTTCACCCCATTGATCCCCAGCCAGCAGTCCTCGTTGAGCCCGATGAACACCGAATTGATCTTCCACGACACCATCGGCGCGAACTCCGAATTGCCCGACGGACCGTCGGTAATCCCATTCCCCTGCGCGCACATGTACTCGGTCCCGGCCCGATCGACACCCCGCAGGATGACCGTGTTCCCCTTCGCATCAAGCAGGTGATTGCCCACCACGTGCAAACCCGGCCCGGCCGGGCCCGGGGTCGGCGTGGGAGTCGGGGTCGGCGTGGGGGTTGGGGTCGGGGTCGTTGAGCCACGGCGCTGGATGATCCGCGTGACCCGAGAGGTCGCCGAGGCCGTGCCGTGCGCGTTGCCCGCGATCACGACCACTCGAATCCGGTGCCCGAGGTCGGCGCGCGTGAGCGTGTAGCGGCTGGCCGGCGGACGCTTGTGGCCGCGCTTGGGGCCGGGCCGGCGGATGGCCTTGCACTTCTTGCCGTGCGAGTTGCAGCGCTGCCAGCGGTAGGTGTACTTCGTCGCGTGCAGCCAGCGCCCGTGCGAGGCGCGCAAGGTGCTTCCGACGTTGGCCTTGCCCGAGATCTTCGGGCGAACCTTCAGGGTCGGCGTTCCGCGGGCGTGATGCCGCTGCGCCGCTGACGCCTGGATGGCGAACGTCACAGCCGCTGCCAGGCACAACAAAGCCACAAGGCCATACCGTCTAGACACGTTCACGCCTCCATCGGGTTGATCTCAGGAACGGTCTCCGCACCAGTTCGGGGCGGACCCGGCTATGCGGTGACGCCGAGCGGGGCGCATCCTATCGTCAATGCGCCTTCTCCCGGCGCGTTAGGCTCCGGAAACCCGCAGAATGCGGCGGAATGCCGAGCTTTCGGCGCCGGAAGCTCCCGCATCCTCGAGCGTCGCTACGGGACCACCGAGGCGAGGCGGGCCTTGTAGTCGGTCCCCCAGCCCGACGTCGCGGTGCCGTTGTAGTTGCTGATCAACGGCGTCCAGGTATCCCACGCCCAGGCCAGGTAGCCCGAGTTCTGCCCGTCCATCCAGTCCAGGAACTGATTGACCAGGGTGTCGTTGTTCTGGATGCCGGTCTCCCCCGCCGCGAACGGCATCTGCGCGATGATCGGCGCGTACGTCGCGTTGTAACAACTGGCCGAATTGCAGGGGTTGTAGTCCGGATAGACGTCGACGTCGGCCATCAACTGGGCCGGCGAGAGCGTGTCGGTCACCCGGACACCGGGCTGGAGGAACCCGCACGTGGTCGGCGATCCGCTCGTCGTGCAGGCCATCATGTTCGCGTACTGCACGCCGGGAACCTGGACGACGTTCGTCGCGCCCGTCCCGCGGATGATGTTCAGGAGCGACTGCATGCCTACGGTCGAGTAGTGCGTGCTCCCGTTGGTCGCCGTCTCATTGCAATGAGACGTGCTCGAGACCGGCGTCGGCGCCGTGCCATAGGCGTTGACCGAGCTTGGGCCGTACTGCACGTCGCCCTGGCTCCAGCACGTCCATGCCGATGAGTCGCTCGAGTTGCCCGCCGGATGCGGCTCCTCCTGCAACCGGAAGATCACGTTCGGATCGGACTTGAACGTGTCCGCGACCTCCTCCCAGAACAACGGCGCGTGATCGTTGTCGGGCAGCGCCGGTTGCCCACCCCCGTTCGGGTCGCTGTCCGAGGACACCTCGGTCCCCGGGTCGCCCCAGAAGAACCCAACCACCGGGAAGATCCCGTTCGCCTCTGCCGCCGACACCTCGGCCTTGATCGCGTTGATGTAGTTCTGGCCGCCGTACTGCGACTTCACGCCGTTGATACCGAGCCAGCAGTCCTCGTTGAGCCCGATGAACACGGAATTGATCTTCCACGACACCATCGGCGCGAACTCCGAATCGCCCGACGGACCGTCCGTGATTCCGATTTCCTTGCGCGCACATGTACTCCGTTCCGCCCGATCGACACCCCGCAAGACGACCGTATTGCCCTTCGCATCGAGGAGGTGATTACCCACGACGTGCAAGCCGGGCCCGGTCGGGCCCGGGGTCGGCGGGCGGAGGCGGGGGAGGCGGCGGCGGAGTCGATCCCGTCCCCGTGCCCGTGCCGGAAACGGTGCCCGTTCCGGTGCCCGACCCTCCACCCGAGACCGGTCTGGGTCGTCGTCGCGCCGTGACGGATCACCCCGGTGGGCCGCGAGACAGCCGATGCCTTCCCGTGGGCGCCCGCGGCGATCACCTTGACCCGGAGTCGGTGCCCCACGTCCGCGAGGCCGGTCTTGTAGCGGTTCGCCGGCGAGCGGCGGCGCGTCTGCCCCGATAGGGCCGGACGGTGGATGACGCGGCACTTCGCACCGTGGGCGTTGCATCTCTCCCACGCATACGCGTAGCTCCTGGCCCCGGTCCACCGGCCGTGCGAGGCCTTCAGCGTCGTCCCGACCGTCGATGCCCCGGAGATCTTGGGCAGGCCCAGATCGGTCGGCGGACGCTGGCTGGGCTTCCCCATGGCCAACACGACCTGAGCCGCGACCCCCAGCACGAGCAACAGCGAGAAGAACAACACGAGCGCTCGGGTCAGCGACTGCCTACGCACGATCAAGCCTCCGATCGAATGGATGCCGTTCCGGGCCCCCCTTCACGCGGCGGCCGCAGAAGGCGGGCCCGCCGGCGCTTCAGCGCTCCGGAATCTGGCTGCGGTCTGCCGGCATTATTGACCGTTCGGCGCTTGCGCGCTTTCCGGCACGTCCCAGTCAGCACCGGCGGCTCCGCCGCGGCCCGGCAGAGCGAAACTGTCAGCGAACCGACAGTACCGCCCTAAACCAAGGCGATCCTTAGAAATGTGAAAGCCCGCCGTCACGCGGGCCGTTGCTCGGGCATGGAAGGAGCCGTAGGGGTAGCGGGGGTCACCTGTCGTTTCGGCACGCGTGTAGCGCTTGACCGTGTCGACTTGGAGGTTGGGCCAGGCGAGATCCATGCGCTGCTCGGCCCCAACGGCGCCGGCAAGACGACGCTGATCCGCGCCCTGAGCGGCCTGGTCGAGCCGCAGGAGGGGGCGGTCACGATTGACGGCGCGGTGGGCCTGGTTCCCTCCGGCGATCGCTCGTTCTACCTACGCATCAGCGCGCTCGAGAACCTCATCTTCTTTGCCCGTCTTCACGGGCTCGGGCGGCACCGAGCCAAGGCTCGAGCGCGAGAGGTGCTCGCGGACGTCGGCCTCGACGAGGCGGCCAACCGGCCGGTGGGTCGCTGCTCGCATGGGATGCAGAAGCGGCTGTCGGTCGCTCGGGCGCTGCTCGTCAGGCCCCGGGTGCTCCTCGTGGACGAGGCGACACACGACCTCGATCCAGAGGGAGCGCATCGCGTCCGCGGGCTCGTGCGCGCATGCGCCGCCGAGGGAACGGCCGTGCTGTGGACCACACAGCGACTCGACGAGATCCAGAACTTCGCCGACCGCACGACCCTGCTCGTCAGGGGCCGCACCGTGTTCAGCGGCTCCCCCACCGAGCTTGCCGCACAGGCCCCTGCCGACCGCTACCAGGTCGAGGTGCGAGCGCCCGATCGTGCCCGGCAGCCGGCGCTGGCGGCCGTTCAACTTGCCATCGGCGGGAGCGCGACGGTGCTTGGGGTGCCTCAGAACCCCCATCAGTTCGTCCTCGCCCCGCGCGAGCGGGGCGACCTCGGGCTCGCCCTGGCGCGCCTGGTTGGCGCGGGCTTCGAGGTGGTTCGCTGCCACCAGCCCCAGTCGGAGCTCGAGGAGGCGTTCCTGCTCCTGACCAGCGAGGCCGCCGCGTGAACGCCATGGCTGAGCTGCCGAAGCTTTGCGCGTTCGTCCGGCGCGACGCCCGGATCGCGATGAGCTACCGGATGGGAATGGCCGGCGGGTTGCTCGGTGTGCTCGCGCAGATCGTGGCCTTCTCGTTCCTCGGCAAGCTGGTCGACCCGTCGCGGCTGCCGCTGTTCGGCGGAACGCGGACTTCGTACATCGAGTTCGTCGCGATCGGCATCTGCCTGAACATGGCCGTGATGCTGCTCGTGCACGAGCTCGCCCGCGCGCTGCGCAACGAGCAGATGATGGGCACGCTCGAGTCGCTCCTGATCACGCCCACGCGCGTGCTCACGATCCAGATCGGCTCGACGTTGTTCAGCCTGCTGTACGTGCCGCTTCGCATGTGCCTGTTCCTGGCCGTGATCGCCGTCCTCTTCGGATTGCACCTGCACGGGGCCGGCGTGCTGCCCTCGATCGTGCTGCTCCTCGAGTTCCTCCCGTTCCTTTGGGGCCTCGGGCTGGTCGCGGCGGGCATCATGCTCACGGCTCGGCGCGGCGCGGGCGCTATCGGCACGGGAGTCGCTCTCCTCGGCCTCGGCTCCGGCGTGTTCTTCCCGTTGTCAGTGCTGCCCGCGTGGCTGCGCGAGGTGGCCACGGTGAACCCAATCGCGATCACCCTCGACGCGCTCCGCGATGCGCTGATCGGCGGAGCGGGCTGGCACGCGCTCGCGGGACCCATGCTCGAGCTGCTGCCGGTGGCGATCGTCAGCGCCGGGTTGGGCGTCTACTGCTTCCAACGCTTCCTTCGCCGCGAGCGGCGCCTCGGGACTCTGGGGCTGTACTGATGAGCGACCACGCCACCATGTGGGACGCAGTCGACGAGATCGTCGCCCAGGCCCCTGACTCGGCAGCGCTTCGGGGCCATCGTCTCGACCTCCTGGCCGCCCGCCGCCGGCGCGTGCTGGGCCAAGAAGTCGAGCCCGAGTTTCGCGAGGCCGAGCGTGCGGCCGCGATCCGCGCGGTCGCGGTTCCGTATCTCCTCCGATGCGTCCGCACCGCGGTCGGCGGGACGCTCGTCCTGATGAAGGGACCGGAGGCCGCGGCCAGCTACCGCTTCCCCGAGTGCCGGCCGTTCAAGGACCTCGACATCCTCACGGCCGACGCCGCCGCGGACCAGTCAACCCTTCGGCGGGCAGGTTTCGTCGCCCTGCCCGGCGGCGCCGAGCACCACCTGCCGCCGCTCGCGCTGCCCGGAGTCCCCATGGCCGTCGAGCTTCACCAGGCGCCTCACTACGTTCCTGGTCTGCCCGTGCCGCCGACCGAGAGCCTGTTGCGGCTCACGCGTCCGAGCCGAACCGGCGTAACCGGAATCGACGGGTTGATCCCCGAGGCGCACGCCGTACTTCTGGCAGTGCATGGCTGGGCGCACGGACCGCTCGAGCGAGTCGGAGACCTGATCGACGTCGCCGCCGTCCTGGCGGAGGGCCGGCGCGCGCGCGCCGACGCGCTCGCCGAGAGCTGGGGCTGCGGCCGGCTGTGGCGCGCGACCACCGCCGCCATCGACGCGTTGCTGTTGAAGCGCGGCGCGCCGGTGGCCCTCCGGACGTGGGCACGCCACCTTTCCGGCACGCGCGAGCCGCGCGTGCTCGAGACATACCTGGCCCGAGTGCTCGCACCGATGTGGGCACTGCCGCCCTCCGGCGTGCTCGGCGGCATCGGCGCCGAACTGTTGCGGACCACCCTGCCCTACGAGGAGGAATCGTGGTCAGCCCAGCTGAGCCGCTCGCGCCGCGCGCTCGCCCGAACCTTCAGGCCGATCTCCGAGTACCGAACCCCATCGACGTTGGAGGAAACAGATGACCTTGTGTCTGCGCGAGCATGACCTCGATTGGCGCGAGTTGGACGGCGAGATCGTCGCGCTCGACGGATGCGAGGGCGAGTACCTCTCGGTGCGCGGAACCGGCGCGATCGTCTGGCGCCTGCTGGCGCAGTCGGCCGAGCGCGAACGTCTGGTGGATGCGCTCGTCGAGCGCTACGGAATCGACGCGGAGCAAGCGGGTACGGACGTGGACGCGTTTGTGAGCTCGCTGGCCGAAAGGGGCTTGTTGGCCTCGTGAGCCGCCGGCCTCCCCGCCTGTCCGACGTCCGAGCCGCGTGGTGGGCACACCGCGCGCTTCGCGCCGCACGCCGTGGCCTGGCCGCGGGCGAATTGCGCAACGTCGCGATGCCGAAGCCCGGTTCGCTGCCCGCAACCGCAGCTCGCGGCGTGGAGGCGATCCTGCGCAGGCGGTCCCACACCTGCCTGGAGGGTGCGCTGGTCCGTCAGCGGTGGCTGGCCACTCAGGGCATCGCGCGCGACGTCGTGATTGGCGTCATGGCGCCTCGGGGCGGATTCGAGGCACACGCATGGCTGGCTCAACCACACGACTCCGCCACGCCGCAGGCGTGGCAGGAGCTGACCCGCGTGGCGCCGTGAAGCAGTCGCTGACCGCACTCGACGTCGCCACCGGCACCATGGTCAGGTGTCCGAGCGATGTCCAGCCGCTACCCGACTGCGGTGGCGCCCCGCGCGACGTGCTCGACGAAGTGCTGCTCCCCGCGCTGCTTCGGCCCCCGTGTCTGGTGAGCTTCTCCGGCGGACGCGATTCGTCTGCGGTCCTCGCGGCGGCGACGAGCCTGGCTCGCCGTGAAGGCCTCGAGCTTCCGATCCCGGCGACCAACGTCTTCCCGGGCGCGATCTACGCGGACGAGACGCCCTGGCAGGAGACGGTCGTGTCACATCTGGGTCTGTCGGACTGGTTGCGCGTCTCGCACCGGAAAGAGCTAGACGTCGTGGGTCCCTACGCGCGGCGGATCATGCGCCGGCACGGCCTGCTGCTTCCGTTCAACGTGCATTTCCACCTGCCTCTGCTCGATGCCGGCCAGGGTGGCTCGCTACTCACCGGAATCGGCGGGGATGAGCTGTTCACGGCGTCGCGGGCGCCACGGTCGCCGTTGGACGGTCGCCTCCGGGGCCTTCCGCGTGGCCTGGCTCGGCTTGGCCTGTCCCGCGCGCCGGCCCCGCTCAGGCGCGCCGTGCACAGGCGCCGTGAGCCCCGTGAACTGCCCTGGCTCCGTGCCGAGGCCCAGAGGTCGCTGACCGCGGCGAGCGCTGAGCTCGCCGTTCGGGAGCCGCGGTCGCTACACCGGCGAATGCAGTGGTGGCGGAGCTTCGACTACCTGGGCGAGGGCAAGCTGGGGCTGGTCCTGACCGGGCAGGACTCCGACGTGCTCGTGGTCCATCCGCTGCTCGCTCCCACGTTCTGGTCGGCGGTCGGGCGGCTGGCGGAGCCATACGGCTTCCACAGCCGAACGGACGGCATGACGCGGTTGTTCGACGATCTGCTGCCGGCGGACGTCCTCGCTCGCCCCACCAAGGCCCACTTCAACGAGGCCATGTGGACGGACAGCGCGCGCCGCTTCGCGCACGACTGGGACGGGAGCGGGGTGCCGGAGGAGTGCGTTGACACCGATGCGTTGCGGCGCCATTGGCAGCTTGCCGAGCCCTCCGCACACTCATTCACGCTGTTGCAGGCGGCTTGGATCGCCCAAGCCGGAAATCGATTCGAGGAGCGCTTCAATGCTGCTCTGGTGTGAGCTCCACTCCGGCGGTCGGTGCAGCTCCAAGACCGGCAGCCCCGCGAGCTGGAGCATCCGCTCGGGGTGTGGCGGGGGTACCCGCAGGCCGCGGTGCGGCAGCAGCGTGCGCAGCCGCTCGGAGCCATGCTTGGTGCGAAGCCCGATCTCGGTGCCCCACCGCAGTTCGACCCATCCGCGGAACGGCAACTCGGCCGGCACGGGATCGAGGCTCACGCGCCACCGTTCCCGCCCGCCGATCATCCCCAGCGGCTGGCCGCGGCTCAGCTCTCGAGCCGCGGCGGTGCGCAGGTCGATGCTGCGCGGCCCGGCCAGCGCCATCGCCTCGGACAGCACGAGGACGTCGTCGGCCATCACCGGGACGCCTCGCTCGGCCAGCCCCGCGAGAATCGAGCTCTTCCCGGCGCCCTTCTCGCCGAGGACTCCCCAGACTCCGCCGTCGGCGACGAACGCGCCGGCGTGGAAGCTGTCGCGCTCGTCCCAGTGGGCCTGCACGACTGCGACCGCAGCCAGGTGCGGGTGCACCAGCGCGGCCGGCGACGGCGGTCGGTTCATCGCGAACACCGCCTTGCGCGCCGCGCGGTCGATCGTCACCCAGCCTCCCGATCGGAGCCTTACGACCGCATGGCTGTCATCGACGCTTTCGGTCCCGAACGCCGAGGCCGCGAGGGCCGTCACCGAGATGTCGAGCTGCCGCCACGAGGGAGGAGCCTCGACGAGCAACTCGCCGGCATCTGGGATCCCCTCGACGGTGAACCCGTATGCCCCCCTTCGAAGCACTTCTCCCGTCATCTCACGACTCACCTAATCACAACATCACGAAAGGAGGGATAAAAACGATGTCGGATCAAATCAGATCGCCCGAACCGGAACCGTACGAGCCACCGCGGCTCGAGGTGCTGGGCAGGGTGCACGTCCTGACACTCCGGAACAAGAGCTTCGGATTGTCGGATGGTGACTTCTTCTCGGGCCAAGGCCTCATGACCGTCTCGTAGGGGGACCCAGGCAGGGAACGGAAGCGGCAGGCAAAGACGAGGCGTCACCCGGTGCGTTCCAAGACGCGAGGGTTGCGTGTTCGATTCAGTTCAGCCCGTCCGGCGCCCGACCCATGGGCCGGACCTGCGTCAACCATCGAGACATTGTGAGTGCGCAACCTGACGCGACCATTGCGCGTCGCGTCTCTGGAACCCGGTCGCCGCTGGCACCGATCGCGGGAGGCCGCGGCGGACCACGGCGGCCGGGCCCATCAACCTCTGCTCGCCACCGCTCCTCGCGGTGGCCGGCGGCCGGGGGGCCGGCGGGCGATTCCCCCCCGGCAGGGAATCGCCCGGCTCGTACCGACCTAGCCGACTACCGAGGCGAGATGCGCCTTGTAGTCGGTGCCCCACGGGCTCGCCGCGGTGCCGTTGTAGTTGCTGACCAGCCCGGCCCACGTGTCCCACGCCCAGGCGTAGTAGCCCGAGTTCTGGGTGTCCATCCAGCTGAGGAACTGATCCACCTTCGTGGTGTTGCTCTGGATACCCGTCTCCCCCGCCTCGAACGGCATCTGCGCGATAACCGGCCCGTACGTCGCGCTGTAGCAACTCGTCGAGTTGCACGGGTTGTAGTCCGGATACACGTCCACGTCGGCCATCAACTGCGGACTCGACAAGGTGTCCGTGACCCGGACCCCGGGCTGCAGGAACCCACAACTCGTCGGCGACCCGCTCGTCGTGCAGGCCATCATGTTCGCGTACTGCACCCCGGGAACCTGAACCACGTTCGTCGCCCCGGTGCCCCGAACGATGTTCAGCAGCGACTGCATGCCCACGGTCGAGTAGCTGATGCTGTTATTGGTCGACTTTTCGTTGCAGTGCGACACGTTCCCGGTCGGAGTCGGGGCGGTCCCGAACGCGTTGACCGAGCTTGGGCTGTACTGCACGTCGCCCTGGCTCCAGCACGTCCACGCCGACGAACCGCTCGAGTTGCCCGCCGGATGCGGCTCCTCCTGGAATCGGAACAGCACGTTCGGATCGCTCTTGAACGTGTCCGCGACCTCCTCCCAGAACAACGGCGCGTGATCGTTATCCGGCAGCGCCGGCTGCCCGCCACCGTTCGGATCATCGCTGCTGTTCGCCAGCTCCGAACCCGGGTCGCCCCAGAAGAACGCCGACCACCGGGAAGAGGCCATTGGCCTCAGCCGCGGACACCTCGGCCTTGATCGCGTTGATGTAGTTCTGGCCGCCGTACTGCCGACTTCACCCCATTGATCCCCAGCCAGCAGTCCTCGTTGAGACCGATGAACACCGAATTGATCTTCCACGACACCATCGGCGCGAACTCCGAACTACCCGATGGACCATCTGTGATCCCGTTTCCCTGCGCGCACATGTACTCGGTCCCGGCCCGATCGACGCCACGCAGCACCACCGCGGTCCCGTTCGCGTCGAGCAGCTTGTTCCCCGACACGTGCAGCCCATTGCTGGGCGGAGGCGGAGGCGGAGGCGGCGGCGGCGAGGACGCCGTGACTGTGGCCGTCTTGGCCGAGGTCGCGTGACCCGACCCGCTCGCGTTGGTCGCCGTGACTACCACGTCGATCGTGTCACCCACATCTGAGGACTGCACCGCGTAGGTCGTCCCCGTCGCGCCCGAGATGTTCGAGCAGCTGCTAGCACACCTCTGCCACTGATACGCATAAGACGTGGGGCTTCCGGTCCACGCGCCGTGCGAAGCGGTCAACGTCTGACCCTGCTGCGCCGTCCCGGTGATCGTCGGCACCGAAGTGTTCGACGGAGCCGCCGGCGGCGGAGAAGCCGTCACCGTCGCCGTCTTCGCCGAAGTCGCCTGACCCGACCCGGCGGCGTTCGTAGCCGTCACGACCACGTCGATCGTGTCACCCACGTCCGAGGACTGCACCGCGTAGGTGACTCCCGTCGCGCCCGAGATGTTCGAGCAACTGCTAGCGCACCTCTGCCACTGATACGCATACGACGTGGGGCTTCCGGTCCACGCGCCGTGCGAAGTCGTCAGAGTCTGACCCTGCTGCGCCGTCCCAGTGATCGTCGGCCGCGAGGTATTGGACGGGGCGCTGGTCCCGCCTGTCGTCGTCGTCCCGTTCAAGTAGATTGACCCTGGACAACTCGGCCAGGTAATCGAACTTCCCCAGGAAGCCGGTAGGGTCGAGAGGTTCTTGGCAGCCGTGCCGGCACTCTGGCACGTGTTCTGCCCGCGATCGCGGAACGCGACCCAACCGCTGTTGCCGAGGATCGCCAACCAGTAGTGCGTGCCGCTCGTGACGCTCGCCGCACCGACCGCGACGGTGACCCATCCCCTCTTCATCGACGTAGTCGACCCGCTCGTCAGGAGCGACCCAGGGTGGCCCGAGGCGTCCGAGTACAGGCCCACAAACGCCTTGGAGGCGCCATTTCCCCTGTTCAGATAGAACGTGATCGATCCCGTCGTCCCGGATGCCGTCGCGGTGTATGGCCAGGCCTGCGCCTGACCGCTCTGGTTCCCGTCTCCGGTCGGTTCGAGCGACGTGTCGCCCAGCAACGTGGCGGCGCTGGCTGCCGCCGGCGCGACGAAGGCGGCCATGCAGCACAGGCCGGCGATAAACAATATAAGCCTCTTCATACGACCTTTCCTTACTTGTTGCGCATCCCGCTGGTCAGTAATGCCGGGCATCCGACACCGCCACGTATCGTCCTCATCTGTTCACGCACACTGCTGTTCTAAGCCGCCTTGGTCACGACCCACGTGTCGACGGTGGTCACCGTCGTCCCTCACCCGTGTCATGTTCTTCCCCGCCCTCTTTGCGCCCCGGTCGCGCGAGATCGGCTCGAGTCACCTGACTTCCGAGCCGCGCGTTCGCGAACAGTGTGAGTAAAGGCAGTGCTAAGTGAGCGCACAAGCGCCGCATCCCGGTCCCTTTCAGCCTGAGCGTGTTGTACCCACGGAGCCCTCAGGCCGGTGGGTATCTATCCGAGGTCGAACCGGCCCAAACCGTCGCACACAGCCGGTCGAACAAATGTCTAGGAGCGTGTGTGCAGCATAGACGTCAGATAGTGAGGTATCCGAAGGCTTACGGATCCAGCGCTTGAGTACCTAACGCAGAGACATCTTGTGTTGTCCCCGATCTGACTTGTTAACAAACTTGGGCCCGCGCGTGGCGGGCCCAAGAGCTACCTCTGGGCGCTAGGCCGTGAAACTCAGCGGAAGGCCGACGACCCTGCGGGCCCGGCCTCCCGCGTTCGTTCTGTTACTGCACCACTGAGGCGAGGTGGGCCTTGTAGTCGGTCCCCCACGGACTCGCCGCGGTGCCGTTGTAGTTACTCACCAGCCCGGCCCACGTGTCCCACGCCCAGGCGTAGTAGCCCGAGTTCTGGGTGTCCATCCAGCTCAGGAACTGATCCACCTTCGTGGTGTTGCTCTGGATACCCGTCTCCCCCGCCTCGAACGGCATCTGCGCGATAACCGGCCCGTACGTCGCGCTGTAACAACTCGTCGAGTTGCACGGGTTGTAATCCGGATACACGTCCACATCCGCCATCAACTGCGGACTCGACAAGGTGTCCGTGACCCGGACCCCGGGCTGCAGGAACCCACAACTCGTCGGCGACCCGCTCGTCGTGCAGGCCATCATGTTCGCGTACTGCACCCCCGGAACCTGAACCACGTTCGTAGCCCCGGTCCCGCGGATGATGTTGGTCAGCGACTGCATGCCCACGGTCGAGTAGCTGATGCTGTTGTTGGTCGACTTCTCGTTGCAGTGCGACACGCTCGAGGTCGGAGTCGGAGCCGTGCCATAAGCGTTGACCGAGCTCGGGCTGTACTGCACGTCGCCCTGGCTCCAGCACGTCCACGCCGACGAACCGCTCGAGTTGCCCGCCGGATGCGGCTCTTCCTGGAGTCGGAAGATCACGTTCGGGTCCGACTTGAACGTATCCGCGACCTCTTCCCAGAACAACGGCGCGTGATCGTTATCCGGCAGCGCCGGCTGCCCGCCACCGTTCGGATCATCGCTGCTGTTCGCCAGCTCCGAACCCGGGTCGCCCCAGAAGAACGCCGATCACCGGGAAGAGGCCATTGGCCTCAGCCGCGGACACCTCGGCCTTGATCGCGTTGATGTAGTTCTGGCCGCCGTACTGCGACTTCACCCCATTGATCCCCAGCCAGCAGTCCTCGTTCAAACCGATGAACACCGAATTGATCTTCCAGGACGGCATCGGCGCGAACTCCGAACTGCCCGACGGACCGTCGGTAATCCCGTTGCCCTGCGCGCACATGTACTCCGTGCCGGCGCGGTCCACGCCACGTAGCACCACCGTGTTCCCGTTTGCGTCGAGCAGCTTGTTGCCCGACACGTGCAGACCGGTCGGCGGGGGCGGCGGGGACGAAGCCGTGACCGTAGCGGTCTTGGCCGAGGTCGCCTGACCCGACCCACCGGCATTCGTAGCCGTCACAACCACGTCGATCGTGTCACCCACATCCGAGGACTGCACCGCGTACGTCGTCCCCGTCGCACCAGAGATGTTGGAGCAGCTGCTCGAACAGTCCTGCCACTGATACCCATAGGACGTCGGACTGCCCGTCCACGCACCATGCGACGCCGTCAGCGTCTGACCCTGCTGCGCCGTCCCGGTGATCGTCGGCAAGGACGTATTCGTCGGAGCCGCCGGCGGGGTAGCCGTCACCGTCGCCGTCTTGGCCGAGGTCGCCTGACCCGACCCACCGGCATTCGTAGCCGTCACAACCACGTCGATCGTGTCACCCACATCCGAGGACTGCAGGGCGTACGTCGTCCCGGTCGCACCCGAAATGTTCGAGCAACTCGACGACGTGCAGTCCTGCCACTGATACCCATAGGACGTCGGACTGCCCGTCCACGCACCATGCGACGCGGTCAACGTCTGACCCTGCTGCGCCGTCCCGGTGATCGTCGGCAAGGAACTGTTGGTCGGGGCTGCAGGCGCCGCGGCGGTCACCGTAGCGGTCTTCGCTGACGTCGCCTTGCCCGAGCCGCCGGCATTCGTCGCGGTCACGACGACATCGATCGTGTCGCCCACATCCGAGGACTGCAGGGCGTACGTCGTTCCGGTCGCACCAGAGATGTTGGAGCAGCTGCTCGAACAGTCCTGCCACTGATACGCGTAAGACGTCGGACTGCCCGTCCACGCACCGTGCGACGCCGTCAGCGTCTGACCCTGCTGCGCCGTCCCGGTGATCGTCGGCAACGAACTGTCGGTCGGGGCCGGAAGGGATTGCACGGTTCCCGTGCGTGAGGAGGTCGCAGGCAACGCCCCGCCGGCATTGCTGGCGGTGACGACGACGTCGATCGTGCTGCCGACGTCGGAGGCCTGCAACATGTACGACGACCCCGTCGCACCCGAGATGTCCGAGCAGGTGAGCGTCCCGCAGTCCTGCCACTGGTAGGCATACGCCGTCGGGTCATCCAACCACGACCCCGTCGATGCGGTCAGCGTCTGGCCCTGCTGCGGGGTCCCGCTGATCGTCGGGGGGGATGTGTTGACCGGGGGAAGCGTCAGAAGCGTGGGAGCCGAAGGAGCCGATACCCCTCCGAGGGTGCCGCTCGTGCCTGAGCCGGCTCCGGAGCCGCTGGACCCACCAGCGAGCCCGGAAGCCGCCGGCGCACCGGCGACGTAGGCCGAGATGCCGCATTTGCTCATCCGGCTGCCCGACCTCCACAGGCCGGGAAGCGTCGCCACCCGGTTCTGTGAGCGCACGCCCTGGCACGAGCCGGCGGCCTGGTCGAGGAAGTAGAGCATCCCTCCCTTGCCGAGGACAGCGATCCAGTAGTCGCGGCCCGCCTGCACGTCGGCGGAGCTGATGGGCACGGACACCCAGCGCCCGCTCTTGGGAAGGGACGATGAACCGGAGGCCATCAGCCGCCCAGGCTGACCATTCCGAGCGCCGTAGAGTCCAGCGACCAGAGTCTTGGCCGTGCTCCGCGATGGCACGTACACGCTGATCGACCGCGTGGTGCCCGACGCCTTCGCGCCGAACCGGAAGGCACTGGCCCACCCCGTGGCGGACTGATCACGAGTCCGGTGGATCAGCTTGCTGCCGAGCAGCATCATCTCCGCTCGCTGAGTACTCGCGTTGTAACTCTGCCCCATGCCCGCGTGGTTCAAGGCCGACCACGGTATCCCCACGGGTCGAGCCCACGCGATCGTCGCGAACACGAAAAACGACAGCGCAACGAGACAGCAAGTACGCCGCATCCGGTCCCTCCATTTTTTAGATCCCTGCTCGGGCCGGATGGCACGGTGCCCGCAGCGCGGCGCAATCAAACCTAGAACATCCGTCCAGACTCCGTGGACGGCCCTCTCTTGCCTACAGAAACCTGCGCGTTGGGGATGATTCCTCGCCTGGGCGGTAACCGGCGAGACACAATTCCGGCGTTCAGATCGCGGACCCCGGGGTGAGTACCGCCTCGGACGTTCCGGCCGAAAGGTCGGGGGCCCCTCGCCCGTTGATCAGGCGATGAACGTCCTTGTCGTTGCGCTGCAGCTTCCCTTCCCGCCTCGGTCCGGCGTCAACATGCGCGTGTACCAGCTCATGCGGCAAATTGCCGCCCGGCACGACGTCACGCTGCTCAGCTACGCGCGGCCTGACCAGCGGGACGACGTGGCCGCCCTGCGCCGGCAGTTCCCCGTGCATGTGGTGGAGCGCACGCCACCGGCGCGGATCGCCCGGCGGGCGGCGCAGCTGCGGTCGATCGCGTCCACCCTGCCCTTCGCGGCCACCGAGTTCCATACCCCCGAGATGGAGCGCGCCCTTCACGAGCTATGCGCGACCCAGGCCTTCGACATCGTGCAACTGGAGGGCGCCCTGCTGTGCGGGATGGCGATTCCCGACGGCCCGCGGGTGGTCCTCGACGAGCACAACATCGATTACGAAGTGTTCCAGCGCATGTGTGAGAGCGAGCGATCCGTCGTACGCCGTGTCTTTCACAGTCTCGAATACCGGCGATTCCGGCGCTTCGAGCGCCAGGCCTGGACGCGCATCCACGGATGCGCGGTCACGTCGGAGCGTGAAGTGCCGATCGTACGCGTGGCCGCGCCGAGCACGCCGACGGCGGCCGTCCCCAACGGCGTGGATCTCGAGTACTTCGCCCCGTCCGACGCGCCGGTCGTCCCTCGGACGGTTGTGTTCAACGGCACGCTCGATTACCGGCCCAACTTCGACGCGACGAGCCATCTGGTCGACGAGATCTGGCCGCTGGTACGAGAGCGGTGCCCCGACGCCGAACTCACGGTCGTGGGTAAGGGCAGCGACGCGCAGCTCCGCCGGTTCCGCCGGGAGGGCGTCGTCCTAACCGGTGAGGTGCCGGATCTCCGCCCGTACCTGCAGCGGGCCGCGGTGGTGGCCGTTCCCGTCCGGATGGGAGGCGGAACACGGCTGAAGGTCGTCGAAGGGCTCGCTATGGGCAAGGCCATGGTCTCGACCACTCTGGGGTGCGAGGGAGTCGCCGTTGAGGACGGCGTGAACCTGCTGATCGCCGACGGCGCCCAGGCCTTCGCCTCCACCCTGCTGAGGTTGTTCGAGGATCCCGCTCGCGGAGAGGCTCTCGGCGCCGCCGGCCGCCGTCTGATCGAAGATGAGTACTCCTGGGATGGCGCCGGTGAGCGGCTCGAGCACCTATACCGCTCGGCGACCGCGCCTTCGACCGATGCGACCGCTCTCGATCGTGAAGCCGACGCCGCGCTGGCCGCGGGCGCCAGCTCATGAATCAACCAGCCAGCCCCGTGACAACCGCCGGCACGCACCGTCCCCTCACCCGATCCGGGCAGGTCTTCAACCTGTGCTTTCACGGGATCGGCACCCCCGGGCGAGCGTTGGAGGTCGACGAGGAGCACTACTGGATCGAGATCGGGCAGTTCGAGGAGATCCTCGCGGTCGCGCAGCGCTACCCGTTCATTCGCATCACGTTCGACGATGGAAACGCGTCCGACGCCCGGCACGCTCTTCCGGCCCTGCTGCGCAGCGGGCTCACCGCCACCTTCTTCGTCTGCGCGGACCGCCTGGACCAGCCTGGATCGCTCAGCTCCGCCGACGTAAAAGAGCTGGCCGACGCCGGGATGACGATCGGGTCGCACGGGCTCGCGCACCGCCCGTGGCGGACCGTCGGCGACGAGGACCTTCGCGCTGAGATGAACGCGTCGCAGATCATCGCCGAGGCGGCCCGGACCCCGGTGCGGGAAGCCGCGTGCCCCTTCGGCTCCTACGACCGTCGCGTGCTGCGCGCGCTGCGCAACCACGGTTTCTCTCGCGTCTACACGGTCGACGAGGGCCACGCCAGGCCGGATGCCTGGCTGCAGAGCCGGTACACGATCCGCAGCTGTGACTTTGCGGCCGACGTCGAGCGCCGCGCCTGCCCTTCCCGCCGAGATTCGCTCGCCTCCGCCTTGCGGTCCGGCAAGAACCTGCTCAAGCGACTGCGCTAGCCGTGTCCGCCCTCCACGACCTCGAACCCAGGACATCACCGGCGGCGACGCGCAGTCAGCGCACGGTCCTGATGGGCTTTGCCGACGCACTGGCCGCGATCGAGACGGCCTGGTCGCTCCAGGGCGCGGGCTTTCGCGTGATCGCCCTCAGTCGCGCCGGTCGGCGGCCGCCGCTGCGTCACGTCCGCGGGGTGGAGCTGTACGAGGTTCCTGCGCCCGAGCACGATGCCCGCGCCACCGTGCGCGCCGTCGAGCAGCTGGTCCGCCGCCTCGAGCCCGACGCGCTGCTGCCGCTGGACGACCAGTCGGTCTGGGTCTTCAACGAGCTTGGGGATCTCGACGTGGTCGTCGCCGGCCCGACTGGGGCGGCCGCTGAGCTGGCGCTGGACAAGAGCCTGCAGGTGGCGGCGGCGCTCCGTGCGGGCCTCGCCGTCCCCGACACCCATGTCCTGCACGACCCCCGGGAATTCGGGCGGGTCGACGCACCGGTGATCGTCAAGGCGGCACGTCCGGTGAGCGAGGTCGACGGCGGTCTCGTCCGTCCGACGGCCGTCGTCTGCGCCAACAACCGGGAGCTCGAGGCCGCTGCCACGAAGGCGTGGCACGGCCCGGTCCTGGTTCAGCCTCTGATCGCCGGCGTGGGCGAGGGCCTGTTCGGACACGCCGGCGGCGACGGCGTGGTTGGGTGGAGCAGCCACCGTCGCGTGCGCATGATCAATCCTCATGGCTCGGGGTCGAGCGCTTGCCGCTCCCACGACGTCGACGACGAGCTCGTCGGCGCTGCCGAGCGATTCCTGCAGTCGGTGGACTGGCGCGGCATGTTCATGCTCGAGTTTCTCCGGGACGCGTCGGGGACGGCGTGGTTCATGGAGCTCAACGGACGTGCCTGGGGCAGCATGGCGCTCGCTCGCCGGCGTGGGTTCGAATACCCCGCCTGGACCGTCGGGGCCACCTTCGATCCCTCGTTCGCGCCGCGTGTCCCGGACCGTCCGCCGCACGTGACCTGCCGCAACCTCGGCCTCGACCTGATCCACCTGCTGCTCGTCGCGCGCGGACCTCAGTCAGGCGCGCAGGTGGAGTGGCCACGGCTCGGTCAGGCGATTCGGGATGTGCTCGGGCGCCAGCCCGACGGCCACCTCTACAACTGGACCGGGACCCAGCCGCGGGTGCTGCTCGCCGATACGTTCGGAACGCTCGGCCAGTACGCGCGCAAGATGAGGCCAGGCCGCCGATGAGGACGACCAAGGTCGCGGCTCACGTTCACTCGTCGTGGTCGTATGACGGCGAGTGGTCGCTCGAGGACATCGCGCGCGTGTTCACCCGGCTCGGGTTCGACGCCGTGCTCATGGCCGAGCACGACCGAGGGTTCGACGAGGGGCGCTGGCAGGAATACCAGCTTGCCTGCGGCGCCGCGAGTACAAGCCGGACCGTCCTGATCCCGGGAATCGAATACCAGGACCCCGACAACGTCGTCCACACGATCGTGTGGGGTGAGGACGTGCCGTTCCTCGGGGGCAGCCGCCCGACGCTCGAGACCCTTCGTGCCGCAGGCGAGCACGAGACCGCCGCGCTGATGGCACATCCGTGGCGGCGCGATGCGATCGAGCGCTTCGAGCCGGAATGGGCGCCGCTCCTGAGCGCCACCGAGATCTGGAACCGGAAGTCCGATGGGATCGCACCGCGCGCCGGGGCCAACGCGTTCGCCCAGGCCCATCGGCTAACCCCGTTCGTCTCACTCGACTTCCACAGCGCGCGCCAGTTCTTTCCGTTGGCGATGGCCATGGAGGTCGACGGTGCGGTGACGACGACCGCGATCGTCCAGTCGATCCGCAGCGGCGCCTGCCGCCCCAAGTTCGCCGGCATGTCCGCGCTCCGATTCACCGAGGGTCCCGAGGGGGCTTCGATGCGCGCGTTTGAGCACGCGCGCCGCACCCTTCGAACGCCGTTGCGCAAGCTGCGCCACGGCATCGCCTGACCCGCCCGACCGAGTTGCCGCACGCGGTGGCTGGGCAATCGCCCGACCGGCCCAACCCGCTGTCGCACGCGGTGCCTGGGCCGGCCTCGACTCTCACCATTCCTACCAAAAGATGGTCGGAGCACGCCCCGTTGCTCTGTCTGAACCACTTTATGGATCAACGCGCGCCGGGACCCTCCGTGCCATGGAACGGCACGGTCGTCGGTCCCTTCGGCGGCGGCAACGCCCGCAGGGGGGATCTTCGAATGCATCATCGGATTGGACGACGGCGACTTCTTCTGGCCCTGGTGGCCGCGGTCACGGTCTTGGCCTGGCTCGTCGGTGGCGCGGCCGGGGCGTCGGCGGCGGCGAACTGCTCCGCCGGCTCGACGATGACGGTCGTGGCGCATGAGGACGACGCGATCCTGTTCCTCAACCCGGACCTGCTCCACGACATCCAGAGCGGCCGCTGCATTCAGTCCGTGGTCGTGACCGCCGGCGACGACGGGAGGGCCTCGAGTTATTGGCAGTCACGCGAGCAGGGCGTCGAGGCCGCGTACGCGGCCATGGCCGGGGTCTCCAATTCGTGGACGCAGTCCGACGCCGGGATCTCAGGACATCCGATGTCCCTGATGACGCTCGTCGGCAACCCGAAGATCTCGCTCGTGTTCATGCAACTGCCCGACGGCAACGACAACGGCTCCGGGTTCCCGAGCCAGCAGAACCAGAGCCTCCAGAAGCTCTACACGGGCCAGATTTCGCGGATCGGGACCGTCGATGGGTCCTCGTCGTACACCAAGTCGCAGATCGTCTCCACGCTGACTCAGCTCATGACGGCATTCAAGCCCGACAAGATCCTCACGCAGGACTTCGTCGGCACCTACGGCGACGGCGACCACAGCGACCACCACACGGTGGCGTACCTGACCCAGCAGGCCAGCCGCTCCTACACGGGGCAGACTCACACGCTGACCGGGTACCTCGACTACGGCGACTCGAGCAAGCCGTCCAACGTCACGGGCACCGATTTCGCGGCCAAGTCGCTCGCGTGGTTCACGTACACGCCGTTCGACAACCAGGTGTGCCAGACGCCGTCGGCATGCCAGCAGGAGGGCACAACCTGGCTCTGGCTCCAGGCCCAGTACACGGTGGGATCGGAGACCGACGGCCCGGGACACCCCTATCCGCCGACCGCCGACGCCGGCCCCGCCCAGACCGTCAACCAGTCTTCGACCGTGACGCTGGACGGCTCGCAGAGCTTCGATCCGGGCGGCAACCCGACCTACCAGTGGACGCAGACGGGCGGACCGGCGGTCACGCTGTCGTCGTCTTCGGCGGTCAAGCCAACCTTCACCTCCCCGAGCGGCGCCACGACGCTGACCTTCCAGCTTGTGGTCAGCGACGGCGGCCAGACCAGCCAGCCCGACTCGGTCACGATCAGCGTGACCACGCCGAACATCGCCCCGGCGGCGACCGTCACGGCTTCCTCTGACAACCCAAGCACCGGTCAGACCGCGGCGAAGGCCGTCGACGGCGTGATCGACGGGTACCCCGGCGACTACACCAAGGAGTGGGCCACGGTCGGCGGTGGAGTCGGAAGCTGGCTGAAGCTCACCTGGACCGGCGCATACACCATCAACAAGGTCGTGCTCTACGACCGGCCCAACCTCGGTGACCAGATCACCGGCGCCACGTTGACGTTCAGCGACGGCAGCACCGTCCCGGTGCCCGCTCTGAACAACGATGGGTCGGCCACTGTCGTGACCTTCCCCGCGAAGACCACCACCAGCCTCCTGATGACGGTCACCGCGGTCAGCTCCTCGACCCAGAGCGTGGGACTCTCGGAGATCCAGGTGTTCACCACCGGAACGTCGAATCAGGCGCCGACGGCCAATGCCGGCCCGAACCAATCGGTGTCCACCAACTCCAAGGTCACGCTCGATGGGTCGGCCAGCTTCGACCCGAACGGCAACCCGAGCTACACGTGGACCCAAACCGGTGGCCCGGCGGTGACCCTGTCGTCGTCGACCGCGGTCCAGCCGACGTTCACCGCGCCCGGATCGTCCGCCACGCTGACCTTCCAGCTCGTGGTCAGCGACGGCTCGCTCTCGAGCACGCCGTCGACGGTCACCATCACGGACACAAGCCCGCCGACCGACCTGGCGCTGACCGCGACCGCGACCGCCTCGTCTCAGAACTCATCGACTTCGCAGCTCGCGAGCAGCGCGATCGACGGAGTGCTCGACGGGTATCCGGGCGACTACACCAAGGAGTGGGCCACGGTCGGCGGTGGAGTCGGAAGCTGGCTGAAGCTCACCTGGAGCAGTGCGCAGACGATCCACAAGGTCGTGCTCTACGACCGGCCTAACCTCAGTGACCAGATCACCGGTGGCACGCTGACCTTCAGTGATGGCACCACGGTAAATGTGCCGTCTCTTAACAACGACGGCACCGCCACCACGATCACCCTGCCGAACGCGGTGACCACCACCAGCCTGCTGCTGACGGTCACCTCGGTCAGCTCGACGACCCAGAACGTCGGGCTGTCGGAGATCCAGGCCTTCTAGAATTGGCAGTCTTGGGCGCTGACGCAGTAGGAACCGTTCACGGGCCCAGCCCGAGCGCTGCCGCTCGCGCGGTTCCACGCGCCCTGGACATGCCGGCCCCGGCGCCGGCCGAGTTTTCAGCTGGAACCCTGGACCGCAAGGTGAAGGTTATGTTCGTGTTCTCCCGGCCCACGAACACCTCGGCCAGCTCCGTGCACGTGAATCTCATGCGGTTCCTGAACCGGGATCGCGTCGAGGTGCACGCCCTGTACAACCGGCTCGCCGCCGAGGAGCCCTACCAGTCCGCGGGAACGTCGGTTCTCAAGGCGCTCTCGTCGATCCCGGAGACCCATCTGCGGGAGGCCGAGTTCGGCCCGGTCGGAGGAGGGACGCCGAAGCCGCAGCTGCTCGCGGCGACGGCGCGGGCGGCTGCGCCGGCGATGCGTGACGTCGCCCGACTCGTGCGCTACATCCGGCGCGAAGGCATTGACGTGATCCACTGTGAGGAGGGCACGCGCGACGCGTTCTACGGCCTTGTCCTGTCCCGGCTCGCAAGGACGAAGTTCGTCGCCCACCTGCACGTCAAGTTCGCGCCGTGGATGTCGCGGCCGTCCCGATATGCCGTGACACACGCCGACGCCGTCGTCACCGTGTCGCGCTGGGGCGGTGAGATCCTGCGCGCGGCCGGCGCGCCCGGAGAGCGGATCTACCCGGTGCTCAACGGGATCGACCTGTCGGGGTGGGATCCGGCCGGCGCCTCGGGCGCCGAGATCCGGCGGGAGTTCGATATCGGCCAGGACGACCCGCTGGTCGTCATCATCGCTCAGCTCGCGTATTTCAAGCGACAGGACGTCCTGATCGAGGCGTTCCGGACCGTGGCGGACGCGCACCCCCGGGCGCGCCTCCTGATCGTCGGAACCGAGGGCCACGCCAACCCGGCCCATGGGCACGCGACGTACACGGAGTATCTCCAGCAGCGGGTGCGCGACTACGGGCTCGAGCGCCACGTGCTGTTTCTCGGCCACCGCCGTGACATCAAGGAGATCCTGGCGGCGGCGGACATCTTCGCCATGCCGTCGATCGAGGAGCCCTACGGGCTGTCGCA
Source organism: uncultured Solirubrobacterales bacterium (assembly GCA_963832315.1). Lineage (GTDB taxonomy): Bacteria > Actinomycetota > Thermoleophilia > Solirubrobacterales > Solirubrobacteraceae > Palsa-465. The sequence continues at coordinate 665,121 of CAWHTT010000001.1, forward strand.
CGTCGAGGCGATGGCGATGGCACGACCGGTCGTGGCGGTCGACTCCGGCGGCATCCGCGAGCTGGTCGATCATGGACGCACGGGCCTGCTTGGCCCCGTGGACGATGCCGGCCAGCTGGCCGCCAACATCCGCACGCTGATCGAGGACCCCGACCGTCGCCGCAGCATGGGCGAGAGCGCGCGCCGCCGGGTGCAGGAACAGCTGGGCGCCCAGCGCATGGCCGACGAGGTCGAAGCCGTCTACCGGCTGATGGCCTTCGGCGCCCCCTGACCCGCGCCGTCCGCCGATCCGAGTTGCGCGCCGAATGCGCGCCCCACGCACCCGAACTTCCAGCACCTCACATGGGATGGGCCCGTGGGGAGAGGCCTGGTCGAGAAACCGCCTATTTGAGGCTGTCGCAAAATCCGGGGATGGTTGGCGGTCCGGTGGTTTTTGGTCAGGGGTGGGTGGTCTGGTTCTGTCTGGTGGGGTTGACAGAATGACCTCCTGAGCAGGGCTTTTACGGCTGATTGCAGCAGCCGGGGCCTGCGTCAGGAGGTCGTCGATGATGATGACGGATGAGCAGGCGGCGGGCGAGGCTGGGGTGCTGTCGGCGGGCGCGATCCGCGGGTATGTGTGCCCGCGGCGTGATCAGCTGTTCTTGTTGCCGGTGTGTATGCGTGATTGGCTGGAGGAGGGGCATCTGGCGTGGTTCGTGCTCGACGTGGTCGCCGAGCTCGACACGGCCGCGTTGCATCGTCGTCCGGGGGGGTGTACCGGTCGTCCGCCGTATGAGCCGGAGATGGTGCTGGCGCTGTTGTTGTACGCGTATTGCTGTGGGGTGCGCTCGTCGCGGAGGATCGAGGCGGCGTGCCGGACGGACGCGGCGTATCGGGTGATCTGCGGGGGGCTGGTGCCTGATCACGCGACGATCGCGCGGTTCGTGGTCGATCACGAGCGGGCGCTTGGGGATCTGTTCGTGTCCGGGTTGCGGTTGTGCGCGGCGGCGGGGCTGGCGGATCTGGCGGTGGTCGCGCTGGACGGGACGAAGCTCGGTGCGGACGCGTCGCTTGATCGCAACCGTGACGCCGCGTGGATCCGGGGGGAGGTGTCAAAGCTGATGGAGGTGACCGCTCAGGACGAGCAGCCGGCGGCGGCTCGGCCGGAGGGGCTGCCCGGTGTTGAACCCTCGGGTGAGATCTCCTCACCGCGCGGTCGCGCGGCACGGCTGAAGGCGGCGCTTTTGGTGATCGAGGCCGAGGACGCAGCGGCCGGCGCCGCAGCGGCGCGTCGGGCGAGCGCCGCGGCGGCCCAGGCCGAGCGCGGGCGCAAGCTCGGTGGACGCAAGCCCCAAGACCCGCTCGCTGCGCTCGCGCGCGCGGAGATCGATCACCAGGCCGCGTCCGAGCGGGTGAACACGATGCAAGCCGCGCGGGAGCGCAAGCTCGCCGCGGCCGCGCGCGGGGAACAGGTCAACGGTCCGCCGCCGTGCCGGATCGAGAAGGCGAAGCGCGCGCTGGAGCGGGCAAAAGTCGCGCTCGCCGCCGCTCGCGAGGCGGCCGCGGACGCCACGACCGCTCGTCGGGTGAATATCACCGATCCCGACAGTCGGATCATGAGCACCGCGACCGGCTGGGTGCAGGGCTACAACGCCCAGGCAATCGTCAACCAGCATCAGATCGTGCTCGCGTGCGAGGTCAGCCAAGACGCCACCGACGCCCAGCTCTACCAGCCGATGACCGACACGCTCGAGCAAACACTAAGGGCCGCTGGGATCACCGCCGAGGTCGAACTCGTGCTCGCCGACGCCGGCTACTGGTCCGAAGTCAACGCCACCAGCCCCGGCCCCGACCGACTGATCGCCACCATGAAAGATCACAAGCAGCGTCGCGCCGCGCGCGAACTGGGACACACCTCCGGCCCGCCACCCCCCGACGCCACACCCATCGAGGAGATGGAACACCTCCTGCGCACCCCCCAAGGCGCCGCCGCCTACGCCCAGCGTTCCTGCCTGATCGAACCTGTCTTCGGCGACCGCAAGCACAACCGCGGGATCCGCAGCTTCCGCCGCCGCGGCCTAAACGCCGTCCGCAGCGAGTGGGCGTTCATGCACCTCGCCGGCAACATCCTCAAGCTCCACCAGCACCGCGCCACGGCAGCCACCGCCTAACTCAGCACGACCCGGCGACACCCACACCCGCCACACCGGGTGCAACGGACGCCCTGGCGAGAGCGCCGTGCGACGACGCGACCAGCGCACCCCGGCCATCGATGACAACCACACCATCGAGAACAATCACCGCGCCGAGCACGACCGCCAAACCCGAACACCACATCGCCGGGCCTAACCCGCGCAACAGTTTTGCGACAGCCTCATTTGGCAAGAGGCTTATGTGCACTAGGCGGGAGCGCGGTGGGGCGGTTAGGCACGTTGAGCACTGGTTTCAGATTGCCTCTGCGGCGCAACCGCGGCCGGTGCGGAGCTCGAGTCGCTGACTCACAGCTCTGCCCGTCGGCGAGGCGGGCACGGATGAACCCGCTCGGGCTTGCCGGTGGTCTGGCTCGGCGTGTGCCTGGTGCGCACTCGGTGGCGGACGACCGGGGTGTGGCCCTTCATGCACACCAGAGGATCCTGAGACGCCACTCGTCGCCCCCGGGGGTGGCGTTGGCGCGTCATCCACACGGAGCCGTGGATCGGTGGCGCGCGTCATGCACGCGGAGGCGCGGATCGGTCCCCGCGGTAATGGCCACCGCCCGCCGGGTCAGGGATCAGGGGTCAGGGATCAGGGTTCAGGGGGCGCGGGCGATGACGAGCGCGGGGGCGCCGGCGATGACGAGCGCGGGGGCGCCGGCGATGACGAGCGCGGGGGCGCCGGCGATGACGAGCGCGGGAGCGCCGGCGATGACGAGCGCGGGAGCGCCGGCGATGACGAGCGCGGGAGCGCCGCGACGATGACAAGCGCGGGGGCGCCGACGATGACGAGCGCGGGCGCGCCGGTTTGCTGGGGCTCCGCCCGGCAGGGCCCTCGAGCCCGTACCTACCTATCCGACCGCCCGCCCTCGACCGGGATCGAACGAGGTTCGGCCCGGGTGTGCACACCCGGGCCGACTCCGCCGGGCCGGGCCGGGGGCTTGTGGCCCGACCCGGACTCCCTCCGACCAAGCCTCAGGACGACGTGTCGACCTGGATCTCGGACAGCCCCACGTTGCCCGTGGTCGCCGAGACCGAGGTGACGGTGAACAGGAGACTCGTGGTCGTCTTGGCCGGGAAGGTGACCGTGGTCGCCGAACCGTCGTTGTTCAGAGACGGCACGTTCACGGTGCTGCCGTCGCTGAAGGTCAACGTCCCGCCGGTCACCTGATCGTTGAGGTTGGGCCGGTCGTACAGCACGACCTTGTTGACCGTCACCGCGCTACCCCAGACCAGCTTGAGCCAGGCGCCCACACCGCCGCCGACGGTCGCCCACTCCTTGGTGTAGTCGCCCGGATAACCGTCGATCACCCCATCGGTCGCACTGGTCGCCAGCTGCGAGGTCGAGGTGTTCTGCGACGAGGCCGTTACGGTCGCCCGTCGGGCGACGTTCGGGTCGGGCGCGTTCACCGTGATGTTGACCGTCGCCGGCTGGCTGGTCTGCGAGCCGTCCTTCACCACCAACTGGAAGGTCAGCGTGGTCGCACTCGCCGGCGCCGTGAACGTCGGCTTGACCGCGGTCGACGACGACAGCGTCACGTTCGGGCCGGCGGTCTGCGTCCACTGGTAGGTCGGGCTGTTGCCCGGGTCGTAGCTGCCCGACCCATCGAGCGTCACGGTTGACCCGGTCGTCACCGTCTGAGCCGATCCGGCATCGGCGGTGATCGAACCGCTTCCGCCGCCGGCCGGGTAGACCTGGATCTCCGCCAGCCCCACGTTCTGCGTCGTAGCGCTGACCGAGGTAACCGTGAACAGGATGCTCGTGGTCGTCTTGGCATTGAAGGTGATCGTCGTCGCCGAGCCGTCGTTGTTCAGAGACGGCACGTTCACGGTGCTGCCGTCGCTGAAGGTCAACGTGCCGCCGGTGACCTGATCGTTGAGGTTGGGCCGGTCGTAGAGCACGACCTTGTTGACCGTCTGTGAGCTGCTCCAGACCAGCTTCAGCCAGCTGCCCGCGACGCCTCCGGCGGTCGCCCACTCCTTGGTGTAGTCGCCCGGGTAGCCGTCGATCACCCCATCGTTCGCCTTGGCCGCGGTCTGACCATTCCCCGTGGCCTGCGAGGAAGCAGTCGCCGTCGCCTGGAGGGCAATGTTGGGAACCGCCGCGTTCACGGTGATATTGACCGTCGACGGACCGCTGCTCGTCGAGCCGTCGCTCACCACGAGCTGGAAGGTGACCGTGGTCGCGCTCGATGGCGCCGTGAACGTCGGCTTGACCGCGGTCGACGAGGACAGCGTCACGGCCGGACCCGCGGTCTGCGTCCACTTATAGGTCGGGTTGGTCCCCGGGTCGTAGCTGCCCGACCCGTCCAACTGGACCGTCGGCTCCGGCACCGACCACCTGGTCGGGACCCGCGTTGGCCGTGGGCGGCGTAGTGCCGCCGCCACCCGTACCGGCCGGAAAGACCACGATCTCAGCCAGTCCGACGCTTCCCGTGCTTGCGCTGACCGAGGTCACCGTGAACAGCAGGCTGGTGGTCGTCTTGGCCGGGAACGTGATCGTGGTCGCGGTGCCGTCGTTGTTCAGGGACGGCACGGGAACCGTGCTGCCGTCGCTGAAGGTCAGGGTGCCGCCGGTGACCTGGTCGCTCAGGTTGGGCCGGTCGTAGAGCACGACCTCGTCGATCGTCTGCGCACTTCCCCAGACCAGCTTCAGCCAGCTTCCGGCGCCGCCGTTGACCGTCGCCCATTCATTGGTGGGCGAGGTCGGATATCCGTCGGCCACGCCGTCGACTGCCTTCGCCGCCGTCTGACCCGAGGACGTGCTCTGCGTTGAGGCGGTGACCGTGGCGTTGGGCGCGATGTCGCTGCTCCCGCTGCTCACGATCACGTTGACCGTGTCGGCCGTGCTGGTCTGGGACCCGTCCTTGACCACGAGGGAGAAGGTCAGCGTGGTTGCGGATGAGGGCGCCGTGAACGTCGGTTTCACCGCAGTCGAGGACGACAGGCTGACGTTGGGGCCGGCCGTCTGCGTCCACTGATACGTGGGGCTGGCGCCCGAGTCGGTGCTGGCCGAGCCGTCAAGCTGCACGGTGTCACCCGGGTTCACCGTCTGGTTGGGGCCGGCATGGGATGTCGGCGCATAGACATGGCCTGGTCCGTCGGTCTCCGTCCCGACCGTGTACTGCGCCGAGAGCCACTCCGAGTAGTTCGTGTTCTGGCACGTCGACATGCTCTGGCACACCTGGTTGTCGGACGGGGTGTAGGCGAACCACGCATTCTGCTTCGCGGTGAGGTCGGTGCCGGTGACGTTGGACGGTTGGTTGGCCGTCGTGTAGTCCATGTACCCGGTCAGGGTGTGCGTGGTCGACGTCCAGGCACGGCTCGCCTCGCGGGTGATGTACGCGACGGTGTGATGGTCGCTGTGATCGCCGTCGCCGTAGGTGCCCACGTAATCCTGCGTCGCGATCGATGTTGGGCTGGAACGACGTCATCAGCGACGACAAGGTCGAGATGAGGGTGCTCAAGGTGTACGACGACGAGCCGTCGTCGGCGGTCATCTGGGGGATCGAACCCTGGTAGAGCTTCTGGAGGCTCGTGAAGCCCGTTGATGCGAACCCCGAGCCGTCGATGTTGCCGTCGGGCAGTCGCATGAACACCAGCGTGATCTGCGGATCAGCCGACAGCGTCATCACCGGGATCGGGTGTCCGGTGACTCCTGCGTCGGCCTGCGTCCAGGTGTTGGCCACGCCGGCCATCTGGGCGTACGCGGCCTCGACGCCCTTCTCGCGCGAGGACCAGTAGGCCGAGCCCTGCCCGGCGTCTCCGGCCGTCACGAATACGGTGCGAACGCAGAGTCCGCCCTGGATCGCGTGCATCAAATCTGGGCTGAGGAACAGAAGCGAGTCGTCCTCGTGCGCCACGATCGCCATTGCCGAACCGGCCGAGCAGTTTGTCGCCGCGGATGCCTCCCCCGCGCGGCAGAACAGCACGCCGAGTGTCGCAATCAAAGCGACGACGGCGATTCTTGGGAGTCTCGCCTCACCCATTCTGATCCCAGTCTGCTTGCACGCCATCACGCCACTCCAACCATTCGCTTGCGGTTTTCCGGCCTGACCTCGAGCCGAGCCCTAATGCAGAGAAACGCTGGACGTGTGCGTTCTCTTCTTCGCCAAAGTTGACTTTTCGTTATTTGGTCGCCGCGTCGTCCCACGTCAGCCCGCTCTCGAGCTCTCGTCGCGCTCCCAGCGCTCACCGGCCGGAGCCGCGCCGAGCCTGGCGGCGAGGCGGAGCGCCAACCGTGTGCCGGCGGCGAACGCGGCATACGTCATCGCGTCGAGCGCCGCCATGGGACCGGAAGCGGCCAACCGCCCAAGATCTCGGAGCGCGGAGGCCGTGGTCTGCCGAGCGTGATCATCGGGTCCGACAGTGGGCCGCGTCACCTGCTTCCCGCGGTACGTACGACGAAGTATGTTGACCAGGTCGCGGCTCCGGCGGGGGACCGCCACCACGACCGGCGCGCAGTCGACGATCTCCACCTCATCGCGCTCGAACTGGCGATCGATCCAGAGGTCGTCGGCGAACAGGTCAGGGAACGTGGCGAAGCGGCTTCGCCCGCGCGCCGAGAGCCCGTACACGCCGGCGCCCCAGAGTGAGTGCATCACCGCGGGAACCCGCGACCGGGCGCGGTAGTAGCTGCGCACCGGAGCGGACGAGCGGCTGCTGTCGTACAAGATGGGTGGACGCGCCGCCACCGCCCCCGCCCGGAGTCGGTCGATCACGCCCAGCGCGGACGAACCCGGCATCGTCACGTCGGCATCGACATACAGCCGGGGGAACGTCCGTGTCGCCTCGTCGCCTGCCCGCAGCGCGGCCGCCTTGGATGCCGCCTCAAGCTCGATCACACGCACCGGATGGCCGGAGGCCCGTGCCACGGCGGCCGTCTTGTCCGCGCAACCGTTGCACACGACGATGACGTCGAGGTCGCCGGGCTGCACCCCGGCGAACAACGCATCGAGGCAGCGTCCAATCACCTCCTCCTCGTTGTGCGCGGGAATCACCACGGACCCGAGCGGCTCGCGGGCTGTCGCCGCAATGGCGCGGGCCGGCACGGCCGTACGCATCTCGGCCCATGTCCGTAGTGGCGCTTCGTTACACCCGGTGTCCTGCGTCGGAGTGGTGGCAAGCTCGCTCATGGCTTCGTGCAATCAACGTGGGACCAGGCCCGGCGTTTCCACGCGCCGCAATCGCGTCGCGCCCGCCGGCGACCGGGTAGGCCGCCCGGCCCGCGGCTCCTACCTGGCGAGCTTCACGCCGGGAGGCAAAGACGAGGGGCTCCAGTCGACGAAACTCTGCTTCGTCCACTCGCGATCGGAGAGAAGTCCCTGCACAGAGTCGATATATGCGTGCTGGCCCTCGTTGTTCCAGGGATAGGGCTGGAACCAGGCGCCGATGCTGTTCCAGGCCTGACACGGAACGTAGCTACCGTCGCCCCAGGAGCTGCGCGACCCCTGCGGGTTGTCGTAGTAGAAGCGCACCGTGGCGGCTTGATAGTCGACGTTGAACGCCGTCGACAGCCACCGCAGCGGCTCGGTCCCAGGGTGAAGGCTGCCGTCCGGAGCCCACCGCACCTGTGTGATCCCGAGCGATTGATACACGCCGGGAGTGTGGTTCACGCGAGACTGGCTCGGATAGCGCTGATACGAGCTCGCGGGGACCGGGGTGTCGTCACCCTGCATGAACTGGTTCCAGTAGGACTCCTTCACGTACTCGGCCCGTAGCCAGTTCTCCGGAATCCCCCACTTGTGGGCCGCCCACTGGATCAACTCGTCGGTGGACGGGTGCTTCATCCCGTCGCGCCCGTCGACGTACTTGTAATAGGGGTTGAACTCCACGTTGGTGTGACCGTACTGGTCGCGGGCGGCGAGGAACGCATGGACCTGCGCGGCGGTCGGCACGTAATCGTTGGCCGCCGGTTGCGAAACACCGTTTACGCTGTAAGGCATCGCGTTGTCGCGGCGAACCTCCCGCGCGGGGGTGACGAGCGACGCGGCCCGACGGTCCGACAGCGGTTTGAACGTCGACGGCTTATCGTTGCGGGCGTTGAGATTGCAGGCCACCCAGGCGTTCTGGGAGTGGCGCTCGGGGTGGACAGCGACGCGAGCCGACGAGGAGCCCAGGCTCTGCGTCACGACGTACGCGCTGGCCGCGAGGGCAACAGCGGCGAGCGCCACCATCCGGCGGACGCCACGCCCGGTGCGCCAGCCGCGCATCCTAGCCCTGCTCCTGCCCTTGATTGGCCATCAGCAGCAGGGCCTCCACGTCGATCGGGTCGTAGTCAGCCGAGTCGCGGTAGAACGCGGACTGCCACCACCACCACTGGCACTCGCCCGAACGCGCCACCAGCACCGGACTGCTGGCCCTTGTTGTGGCATACGCGCAGGTGCACATAGGCCTCTGGGGTGAAGCGAAGCGGCGCACAGCCGGTGCCGGCAAACCAAACGCGACGATCACCCAGGAACCCCCGCGTGTCCGTCCAGAATCCGGCGTTGTCGTCACACAGGAGACCTTCACCTTCCTCGCCTGACGGACGGACCGTGGCAAACGCGGGTGCGTGCGGCACCGTGCTCAGGTTCCACAGACGGGCCGCCAGCGAGATGATCCCCCAACCAACGCCGGCGCCGGCCAGGAGAGAAGGAATCGCACCGAAGCGGCTGAGGTACAGAAGCCCGAACACACCAATGCCCACGATCATCGACAGCGCGCCTTCCCGGGACCGCAGCCACGCGGCGAGGCGCTCGCGGGTCGGTGTGGTCACCTCCTCGCGAGATCCTGCCCCTGCAGGACCGACACCGCCCGCCGTCTTCACGCGCCGGATGTCATCGGCCCCGATAGACGATAGTTCACGCACGCCTGCACCCTCCCCACGCTCGAAGGAAACCTGAGGCGAAGCCTTGAGTAGGACGTACTCCGCCTACTAGGAAACGGGAGATCATCCTCACAACTTTCAGAGTTCGTTCATGTTCGAAGGGACCGAGGGCCATGGGGGCCAAGCTCCCCGGCAGGGTCATGTCGACCGACGAGCACGCGCCCCGAACCGGGCCAGGACCCGCCGGATGAACGCGATCTCGTCGTCGGTGAGGATCCGGAACGCGCGGATCAGCAGGATCAGCGTCACCAGTCCCGCCGTGATGGCGGCCGGCGCGCCGAGGGGACGAGTCACCCAGGCAACCGCCCACATCGCGCCCGACGCCACGGTCACCAGCACGCACCGCCTGATCAGATTCCGGTCGTAGATACGGCGACCGACGATCACGAGACCCACGACGGCGATCAGGACCTCAGTGAGCATGAGCGCGATCGCCGCCCCGATCGCCCCGTTGTGGTAATGGTGCTGGGTGAATGGGATCAGCACGAGGTTGAGCAGAGGGTTGACGATCGCCGCTCCGACCATCGTCCACGTCGCGATCATCTGCCGGCCCGAGGCGATCAGGACCTGGTTGGTCATGATGTTCACGTAGGTCGGCGGGATGAAGAACGCGAGGATCACCATCACCGGAATCGCCTTGTCGTAGGCCGAGCCGTACAGCACGTAGATGATCTCGTGGGCCGCCATGGCCGTCGCGGCGGCAATCGGAACGCCGGTCAGGAGCACGAGGGTGACCGGCGTCCGGGCCATGCGGAACAGTTCCTGCTCGCTGCTGTTGAACGCGGCGACCAGACGCGGCAGCCACGTCGTCGCGAGCGCCTGGGGCAGGAACATCATGGTCGTGGCCAGCGTCGCAGCCGCGGCATACCAGCCGACCACCGTCGAGTTCGTCAGCAGCGACAGCAGGATCGTGTCGATCCACAGGTAGAACGTGAAGAACACTCCGGTGGCCCAGAACGGCGTGCTCTGCTTGGCCATCGACTTGATCCGCCGCGCGTTCGTCCGGAAATCGATCCGCATGTAGCGGCGCAGCCAGGTGAACTGCAGGAGCACGACGACAAATGCGAGAACCGTCGTGTTGGCGACGATGCCCGTCGCCCCAAGCCCGGCCACGGCGAGCGCGATCCCGATCAGGCTCTGCCCGGTCTTCTGGATGATGTTGCCGTAGGCGATGTAGTGCATGCGCTCGAGCGACTGAAACGCACCCGTCTGCACGTCGACCACCAGCAGCGCGATGCTTCCGGCGGCCGCCATGTACACCGCGACGGTCTGCTCGTGGCCGTAGTGGGCGAAGATGACGAACGTGACCGCGCCGATCACCATGAGCGGCGCGAGCATGAGCTTGAGCACGATCGCCGTGCCCATGAGCTTCTCCTTTTCCCCCGGCCGGCTCACGATCTCGCGGACGAGATAGACACTGCTGGCCAGACCGGCGAAGATCAGTAGCACGCCGCCGACCGAGAGCGCCGTGTTGATGATCCCGAACTGGCCCGGACCGATCAGGCGCGGGCCGACCAGGGTCCACAAAAGCGTCATCGTCCAGGTGACAAGCTGCGCGCCGAACAGCGCTCCGAAGTTGCGGACGAGGCGGTGCCGCTCGCCGACCGGCGGCGCTTCCGCGGCGGGGACGGCGACCAGTACGGGCCTAGGTTCGCCATCCGGCTGGATGAGCTCGAGCGTGCAGGTGGTCTCCCATTCGGGAGAAGCGAGCTGTTCGACGCTCATCGCGCGGCGAGGAGCTGGCGCCGATTGATCCGGCGAGCCGCCTCGGCCAGACCGAGGAGCCCTCCGGTGACGAACGCGATCCGGTACCAGAAGAAGCCCTGATCAATGGCTCCCATCAGCGCGTAGGCGACCAGCGCGCCGGCGAGTACGGCGCCGATGAGCGCCAGCTCTCGGTCGCGCGCCTTCGCCAGGCGACAGCCCGCGACGATGCCGGTGCCGATCAGCGACCACATGGCGATCCCCCCGAGGAGACCCATTCGCATCAGGACGTCGAGGACATCGTTGTGCGGGATGTAGGCGATCAGGGGGTCGATCGAGCTGATGTCGACGATCGGCAGGGCGTAGTCGATCTTCACGCCGTAGCCCTTGCCGAGCAGTCCGGCCTGCTTGATGTTCAACTGGAGATTGCCGTTCTCCTGGACTCGGTAGACGTCGGACGAGGCATCGCGGGCGCTGGGTTTCACCTGCGAGGCAACCGCCCTCGCCGGCTGGGCCAGCGTGTCGGTCTTGTTCCAGAACACCGGCAGGTAGAGCGCGGAGAAGAGCAGGAGGATCACCACAGCCCGGCCCAGGATGTGCCTGCGCCCGGGCAGGCTGTGGTACGCGACCACGCCGAAGGTCAGGATCGCTCCGCCGAGCATCAGCCAGGCCGCGCGCCGGTCGTTCACCATGTCGCAGGCCGCCACAATCGGCAGCAGTCGCGTGGCGACGGTCCGAAGCCGGCCGGGCTGATTGAACAGCCAGAGCGCGAGTACCAGCAGGATGTAAACCACGAAGAAATACGACGCCTCGTGCCCGATGAACGACTCGGGCTTGGGAGTGTCGTGCCGGTGGTGATACCAGACGTACAGCCCCTGAAGCGCCTTGAAGCCGACCGTGCCGACGAACGCCCACAGCATCCCCCGGAGCGCCTTTCGATTGGTGATCATCACCGACGTGAGGAAGTACGTGGCGGCGAGGTACACATACGGCCGAGCCTCCATGAAGCCGACCTGCGACTGGCCCCCGTGGCCATGACCGATGATGATGGCCAGCACAGCGGCGCCGAGAAGGGCGAGGATCGAGACCGTCACGTGCGAGCGGGGCCGCCAGCGTGCCCCGGCCTCGGTGCGCGCGAAGTAGACGAAGGCGACCATGATCAGCAGCAGATCCGCGCCTTCCAGGTGGATGCCCCCGAGCCCCCTGAACATCGGGATCGAGCTGGTGAACGGGATGTGTGGGCCGCTCACGTCCTGCCCGTCGAACAGAACGGCGCCCGACAGCAGCACCGCCGGCGCGAGGTGTGGTCGTTTCCACAGCGCCACCGGGATCAGCACGGCGCCGAGCGCGAGGATCCTCGTCGCGCTGCCGCCACTCTGCAGCATCCCGCCGAGGAACGCGAACAGCACGGCGGCGCTGATCAGCTTCGCGGTGAACTTGAACGTTGGCTTCTTGGCGCTCAGCGCCTGCTCGGGCAACCGAGCAGCAATCGAGCTCATTGCCCGTTCGCCCCGCCGTCAGCCGAAGAAGACGACGCCTGCTGGGCGTTGTCTTGAGCAGCCGCGCTCTGAGCGGCCGCGATGGCGGCAGGGGTCACATAGAGCTCCCGACCGGTCGTGTCCTCGGCGCTCGGCTTCTGCTGGATGCCAGGCTGGGGCGGCGCGACCTGGCTGGCCGCGCCTTTGATGAATACCGGTGTCGGAGTCGAGTGCATATAGCTCACCATCACGGCGGCAATCGCGATCCCGGTGACCACGAACACGAGCCGCCCGGCCTTGCGCCAGGTCGTCCGGCTCAGGCCGAGGACGATGTAGACGACCAGCAATCCCACTCCCCACTGGGGCATGGTCGGCTAGCTCTTGTCCTGGGGCGGGAAGTTCGGGACGATGAACCGTCGCCCGCCCAGCAACGCCGCGGACAGGTCTCCGTCTCCGGAGGAGTCGTTCAGCTTCGCAGTCGCGGGAGGCGGAATCGGCGGGGGCAGCTGGTCGCTCCAGCCGCCGCCGGTGCGGGAACCTGGAGTGCTGGTGGGCAGCTCGTCCTCCCAGACCTCCTTGCGCCCGGGCGTCAGCGCGACGCTTCCGAGGAAGCTGATCAGCGCGCCCGCGAGCAGGCCCCCAAGGATGAGCTCGAGCATCTTCTTCTTGCCTCCGCCGACCGGGCTAGCGGCGCCCGGCGCGTCGATCACCTTGACCGCCCAGCCGCCGTTGTGCTTCACCGATGCCTGGTTGAGCGCCGTCGTTGCCTGGGTCAGCTGATTCGCCGCGGCGCTCTCAGCCGTGCTGAGCACGGCGAGATTGGGATCCTGGTTGTTGGTTGCGCTCGGGTTCTGCTTGAGGTACTGGCTGACCTGTTTGCGCGCGTCCGCGACGGCCTGGGCGGCCACCTTGACCTGCGCTCTGTCGTAGGCCAGCGTGGCCTGGTCGTGCTCCGAGGTGAACCCGCTGCTGTCGTCCTGAAGCTGCTGGACCAGCGCGCCCAACGTGCTCTTCGCCACCGCCGGCGTGGGACCGGCGTAGCTGATCTGGAGAATCTGGGGCCCGGTGGGGAGCGTCATGACCTGAGCAGGAGACAGCGCCTCCTTGAGCGTGTTCATCGAGCCGCCGGTCAGGGAGCTCAGCGGGCCGCCACCACCGGCGCCGGAGGCCAGATACTTGCCGAGCAGCGAGTTGTGGGCGACCGCCTTCGCGAACGCCTGCGTCGTCAACAGCTCGATGAGGACGCTTTGCTCCGCGGACGCGGGCGTGGTGCTGAGGACGGGACCATCATCGCCGACCGTCGATTGGGCGGGAGGGGCGGTGTCGACCCACAGCCGCGCGGTCGACATGTAGGTCTTGGAACCGTTGAAGGCAAAGACCCCTCCCAACAGCACGCCGATGATCATCGGCACCGACAGCAGCCGGCGATGCCGGCGGAACGTGTCTCGATAACTCGGCGACCTGCCTTCGTCAGGAGTCATGTCTACTCTGAAGTCCTTTCGCGCACCGTTGATCGCGGATCCTGGTCATTCGGAGACAGAACGGGGCAGGCGGGCCGGGACTTTCGAGGGAGCCGATGGGCCTTAGCGCCTTCATACGATCGCAATAGGGACGGGCGACAGCTTCGTTCGAATCGACTTTGGGCCGCTACGCTGAGAGATCGACTCAGTCGTGTCTGAGAGATCGACTCAGCCGTGTCCTGGATGGGAGGCCCGACGTTGTTCAGACAGCCAAAGCGCGCGCTGCTACTCCTCGTTGTCGCCGCGGCCGCGATAGCCGCGGGGGTGCTCACGTTCGTGGGCCCGACCACGGCTGGTCATCCAGCGCTCGCACGCGCCGCCGCGAAGGTGGGCCTGCACGTCTCGGGCAATCGTCTGGTCAACGGCAGCGGCCGCACCGTGGTCCTGCACGGCGTCGATCGCGCGGGGAGCGAGTACGCGTGCGTGCAGGGCTGGGGCATCTTCGACGGCCCCGACACCACCAACGACGACTCGCAGGTCCCGCTGATGAAGAGCTGGAAGGTCAACGCGGCGTTCGTCGGGCTGAACGAGGACTGCTGGCTGGGGATCAACGGCGTCAAGGCGCAGTACGGCGGCGCGCGCTACATCAGCGCGATCGTGCACGAGACGAAGTCGCTCGAGCGCGCCGGCATCCATCCGATCATCGGCCTGTTCTGGAGCGCCTCCGGCAGCAACCAGGCGACGAATCAGGCGGCGATGCCGGACGCCAGCCATTCACCGGCCTTCTGGCGCTCGGTGGCCAACACGTTCAAGCACGATCCGAACGTGATCCTGCGGCTCAAGGAGGAGCCCTTTCCCGCCGGCAACAGCGACTCGGCCGCGGCCTGGCGCTGCTGGAAGAACGGCGATGTCCAGTACGGCACGTCGGGCCTGGCTCCGACCTCGCGGCGGTCCAGCTGCAACGAGGGTTACCCGACGGTCGGAATGCAGTCGCTGATCAACGTCATCCGCGGCACGGGTGCGACCAACGTGATCCAGGTCCCCGGGGTGCAGTACGCGAACTCGCTGAGCGAGTTCCTGAACCCCGCGTACCGGGTCAAGGACACCCTGTCGCATCCGCAGCTCATGGCGGACGTCGACGTGTACCCCGAGAACAACGCGTGCGGCTCGGTGTCGTGCTACGCGCGCGAGTATCAGCCTGTGATCGCCAAGATGCCGCTCATGGCCGGCGAAATCGGCGAGGGCACGTCATCGCACGCCTGCCCGACCACCGCAGTCGACTCGCTGATGCGCTGGCTCGACAGCCACCACGCGAGCTACGCCGCGTGGGACTGGGACACCTGGGGCGGATGCCTCCAGCTCATCGGCAGCTATGGCACCGGGGCCGCGAACGGCAACTGGGGGCACGACTACCGCCATCACCTGGCCACCCTGCGCTGACGACGCGCCGGCGCTAGCTAGATATTGCCGCGGCGCAGGACGTGCTGGACGGTCCGCAGCACGATCTTCACATCGAGCCAAAGCGTCCAGCTGCTCGCGTAGAGATAGTCGATCTCGACCATCTGATCCAGCGGGACTCGCGCTCCGAGCACCTGCCACACGCCGGTCATGCCCGGCTTGACGCCCAGGCGACTGCGGTCCAGGCCGCGCACCTGGGCATCCTCATCGGTGACCAGGGGCCGCGGGCCAACCAGGCTCATCTCCCCGCGCATTACGTTGAACAGCTGCGGAAGCTCGTCGAGCGAAGTGGCGCGCAGCAACCGCCCGACGCGGGTGACACGCGGGTCGTTCTCGATCTTGAACAGCCCGGGGCCGGCCACGCTCAGCTTGCGCAGCTCCTCCTTACGGGCTTCGGCATCGGTCGCCATCGAGCGGAACTTGAAGATCGAGAACGGCTGTCCGCCGCGCCCGATGCGGGTCTGACGGAACAGGATCGGTCCCCTCGAGTCGAGCTTGATCGCGACGGCCAGCGCGGCGAGGACCGGGCTGACGGCGAGCAGGCCGAGCGTGCATCCGAGCAGGTCGAAGCCGCGCTTGAGCAGCTTCGAGGTCGGGCACAGTCCAAACCGCGGGACCCCGAACATCGCCATCCCCTCGAGCCCGTCGAAGGCGGTCCGGAGCCCGACCGCGTGGAGCGGACCGGGCAGCACGCTGACCCTCACTCCGATCGACTTCGCGATCCGGATCAGATCCCCGGTTCCCTCCGCGGCGGTTGGAATCGGCGAAACGATGATGCGGTGCACACGCTGTTCGCGGACACGGCGTCGGATCAGCTGCAGTCCTCGGTTGCGGATCGCCTCGCCGCTGACCAGCGGCAGGAAGTCGACGACCTCGGCGCGCACGTGACTCGCGGCGATGCGCTCACGGGCGCGGTCGAGCTGCGCGGGATCGCCGACCACCAGACAGCGCTCGACGGGCAGGATCCGGCGCGCCACGCCCCTCGCCACGAGTCGCCCGAGGAACACGACGAGAAACAAGGCTCCCCAGAGCGCCGCCATGCTCAGGGCGCTCATGCTGCCCGGCGCGAACATCGGCCGCGCGATCGCGACGCCGAGGACCAGCA
Source organism: uncultured Solirubrobacterales bacterium (assembly GCA_963832315.1). GTDB lineage: Bacteria > Actinomycetota > Thermoleophilia > Solirubrobacterales > Solirubrobacteraceae > Palsa-465. The sequence continues at coordinate 681,365 of CAWHTT010000001.1, forward strand.
GCGCGCTCAGCTGGATCAGAATCGGCGCTTCGTCGAGCGTCGAGTGTCCGAGGCTCAGCTCGTCGCGGTTGTACAGGCCCGCGAGCTTGAACAGCACGAGGACGACCGGCACGGAAACGGCTGCCATCGCCGCACCGGTGGCCAGGCCGAACCGGCTCATCAACAGGACCACGACCGCGCCGACGCCGAGCACGTCGGCCACCGCGAGCATCCGGCGGTGCAGCGACTCGCTGCGCCACATCTCCCGGGGCGCGCTCGGTTCGAGCCGAACCGGCGGGGCCACGGGAGCGACCGGAGTGACCAGCGGAGCGCCGATGTCGGCCGGCCGCATCACGGGCGGGACGGCGACGACAGCGGGCTCCCGCGCGACGGCGGCCGCCTCGAGGGCGATCTCCGGGTACGGCAGTTGTATCGCGGTCCGCTGCTTCATCGCTAGTCGGCCATACAACGACGAACATGTGCACTTGCTTTCGTGCTGTCGTGTGCATCGCGCTGCACGCGCGCACACCACCTCGGATCTCGGTGCCGCGGAGCGCGGCAAAAGCAGAACCGGTCGATCGCCGTTCCTGGGGCACGATGACGACGACCGTAGACATCTCTCCCAACACTGCCGCTCCGACCAGCCCCGGCGCCCCCGGACTCACCGGCGCACGGCGCAGGCTCACCGTGCCGACCCCGCGGTCGGCACCGACGACCGTTCCCCTCATGGGACTCGACTTCGCCGCGCTTTCCGAACGCGAGACGATCGACTACGTGCTCGACGGCGTGGCGCAGCGGCGCGGAGGATGGCTCGTCACCGCGAACCTCGACATCCTGCGTCAGTGGCGCGCCTACCCGGAGCTTCGCGAACTGATCGCCGGCGCCGACCTGGTCGTGGCCGACGGGATGCCGCTCATCTGGGCCGGTGCGGTCGCGCGCTCACCGCTCCCTGAGCGCGTTGCCGGCTCCACTCTGACACTGTCCTTGACCGCCGCCGCCGCGAAAGCGAACGCATCGGTCTTTCTCCTCGGCGGCAACCCAGGCACGGCCGAGGCAGCGGCTCAGGAGCTCGTCAGGCTGAACCCGGATGCGCGGGTGGCCGGAACGCTGTGCCCGCCGTTCGGCTTCGATAGCGATCCCGCGTGGCTCGACCGGATCGCCCGGACGCTGGCCGAGGCGGACCCGCAGATCGTGTTCGTGGGGCTCGGGTTTCCCAAGCAGGAGCGCTTGATCGTGAGCCTGCACGAGCGTATGCCCCACGTGTGGTTCGTCCCGTGCGGCGTGTCGTTCAGCTTCGTCTCCGGCGAGATCCACCGGGCGCCCCGGATCGTGCAGCGACTCGGGCTGGAATGGCTCCATCGCCTGGTGCAGGAACCGCGACGGCTCTACCGCCGGTACGTCGTGCATGGGCTTCCGTTCGGGCTGCGGCTGATGGGATCCGCGCTCGTCGCGCGGCTGCGCGCGACCTAGATCGCACCGCTTCGACACGACCCGCACGGGGCGGAGACGCTGGTCGAAGGGTGAGGCCCCGATGCTCACCCATGGGACGGTTTTCCGATCCCACCCTTTACCCCCCGCTCCGGGCCTGTGCATGCTTGCCCCGCCATGGGTTCGATCACATCGCTCAGCGGACGTAGCGCGTCCCACGGGTCCGGCGAGCGCGACGGCTCGCCCGTCATGGCGGACGATCCGCTCGAGACGATCGACGAGCACACACGGCAGCTCCTGGGTCGCCGGACCGGAGCCCGCCGGGACCGTGTCTGGATGCTGGCCGGCCAGCTCGCCGGCCTCCGCCGCGGGGATGCCAGAACGCCGCTCCGCGCGATCCGCGACGACGTCCGCGCAGCGCTGCCGCTTCTCACGCTCGCCGCGTGGCTCGTGCTCGTGATCTCTCGCCTCGCCGGATCGCCCCGCCCCGGCGTCCTCGTCGTGGCCGGCCTTTGGATGATCGCTGTCGTCACTGTCCCGGCAGCGCGGGCCCTCGTGCGCGTGGCCTGCCGGCGCGCGACGGGCTACGCGCAGAACACCGTGATCGTCGGTGCCGGCGAGGTCGGCCAGCTCATCTGCCACGAGTTGCTCGACCATCCCGAGTACGGCGCGAACGTGGTCGGGTTCGTGGACCGCGCCCCGATGATGCGCCGAGAGGATCTCCCCGAGCGCCTGTCGGTGCTCGGGGCCCCGGACCGGCTGCCCGAGATCATCGAGCGACTCGGAGTCGAGCGCGTCGTGATCAGCTTCTCTCGCGAGCCCGTCTCCGAACTGCTGGCGCTTGTGCGCCGGCTGCAAGCGACCAACGTGCAGATCGATCTGGTGCCGCGATTGTTCGAGCTCGTCGGGTCGCGGGCATCGCTGAACTCCGTCGCGGGCGTGCCGCTGATCCGCCTGCGCCCCAGTCGCCGACCGACGCTGTCGCGGATCCTCAAGCGAGGCCTCGACATCGTGGGCGCGGCGCTCGCCCTCGTCGTCCTGTCTCCGCTGATGGCCTACGTCGCGGCGCGGATCCGGCGCGACTCACCCGGGCCTGTGCTCGTCCGGCAGACGCGTCCCGGTCCCGGCGCGGTGGAGTTCACCGCGCTGAACTTCCGCACGACCCGGACCGCGGACGATCCGAGCGGCGAGTCCGGACGCCCCAGCATGTCGATCAGCCCGGTGCTCACCGCCGACGGCCTGTACAGCCTCGTCCCGGCCGAGGCGGTCACCGACACCGGGCAGTGGCTACGCCGAACCGGCCTGGACGAGCTTCCGCAACTCCTGAACGTGCTGAGAGGCGACATCCCGCTGAGCGCCGTCCGGAGGCACGCGATGCGGTGACATCCGGCGATGTCGGGGTGCGAAAGGACGTTCAACTGATTGAACGCGCGCGCGCCCGCCTGACCCATTGCGCCGCCCCGCCCCATGCTCAAAGCTTGCCCGCGAGCCGTACCACCGACGGTGCGGCCACAGGCTCACGGTGGTGTCAGGAGGCCACGTAGACATGATGGGGGCAACGCAGCAATGCTCGGTGTTGAACCTGCGCGACGCGAGCGCGATGAGGCGTCTCGTGATCGTCGCGGACAACTCCTTGATCGTCCAGGCGATCCGTATCGGGTTTCACAAGAGCGGTGAGTTCAAGCTGATCGGTACCGCGAACGCGCGGACCACCTCGGCGCGGACCATCCTGGGGCCGGCGCCGGACGCGATCCTGTTCGACGACATGGAACGATCGGAACGCGCGCTCGAGTTGCTGGCTGAGATTCGGGCCGAGGACGAGAACGTCCCGGTGCTCATGCTGAGCATCCACCTGGATCCCGACTGGCTCGACCGGCTGTTCCGCGCCGGCGCCAACGGCGTGATCTCCAAGGCGACCCATCCGGCGGCGCTGGCCACGCTGGTGCGCGAGACCCTCAACGGTCACATCGTGCACCGACCGCCGGCGGCGGCGCGACACCCGCAGTCGTCGCGGGGGCCGGTGATCGCCGGCGAGAATCTGCCGCTCACCCCGCGCGAGGTGGAGATCCTCCAGCTCGTGGCGTCGGGGTCGACCAACGGCTACATCGCGCGGCACCTCTGGGTGACTGAGCAGACGGTCAAGTTCCACCTCAGGAACATCTTCCGCAAGCTCGGCGTGGCGAACCGCACGCAGGCGAGTCACTTCGCTCACGTCAACGGCCTGGTCGGCGAGGTGAGCAGCCTGGCCGACGAAGCCGCGAGCCGCCGCGTACGGCAGCTCACTGTCGCCTGAGCGTGTCGCCTGAGCGCGCTCTCGTGAGCGCGCTCGCGTGAGCGCAGCGGTTTAGCGACGCCTATCGATTGGCGCCCGACGGACGTGTCCGCCGGGCGCCGTGATGTTGGGGGCCGTGCCGTGATGTAGCGCGCCCGTCACTGTCACTCACCTACCTGGCGCGAAAGGTGATGCCACGCTCAACAGACCGCCACCTCGGCCCCGTCGGCCACGCGCAGGCGCATGGCGCGTGGAAGGGAGAAGTCTCTGAACACGCGGGCGTCGCGGCCGATCACGCTGCCGGCGAGCCGGCAGCCGATGTGCGAGATGCTCGCGCCCGCGGCGACGATCGACCGCTCGATCTCCGCACCCTCGATGCGCGCCTTGGCGCCCACCGAGGTGTACGGCCCGATGTACGCGTCGGCGATGCAGGCATCCGCCCCGATCACCGCCGGGCCGATGATCACGCTGGCGTGGATCGACGCCCCCTTGTGAATCTGCACTCGTCCCTCGATCCGGTTGCCGTTGTCCTCGTGCCGCCGCTGGTCGATCTGGAGTTGATCGAGCACGATGCGATTAAGTTCGAGGAGGTCAAGCGAACTTCCCGCGTAGCGGCGCCAGGTGTTGCCACGCCGCACGTGCAGGCCGCCTCCGGCGGCGGAGATGCGCGCGGCGACGTGCGTCAGGTCAAGCTCGCCGTCGACCGGCCATCCCGCTGCGGCCACGTGGCCGAGTGCGCCGGGCCCGAACAAGCAGACGCCCGCGAGGCCCAGCGCGGCGCGCTCGGGGTCGAAGTCGGCGACATGGAGCATCTCCTGCGTGGCGGCGCTCAAACGGCCGTCCGGCGCGCGGCCCTGGTGCACGATCAGGACGACATCCGGCGTGTCCGTGTCGAGATGCGCCAGGAACGGCAGCAGCGGCTCACCGAGAAGTCCGCTCGCCACATGCACGATGCAGGGCGCCGCGCCGACTTCGGGAGCGGCGAGGATCAGCCCCTGGGCAAGATCGATCGGAGCCGGCTGCTCGACAATTCGCACCTCGGTGCGACCGCGTGGATCGCGGCCGGCCACGCAGCTGCGGACCTCGCCGGCAAGCTCCGTGGAGCACGCCACGACGACGTCGTCCACGCCCGCGCACTCGAGCTCGTCGAGCACGTGGTGGACGATCGGCCGGTTGGCCACGTGCTGCAGCGCGGCAAGCCCGTGTGCGCGTGCGCTCGGCGACTGGAAGCCGGGGTCCTCGACGATGACCACCCCACACGGTTTCATGCAACACCAACGGACGTAGTGTCGCGCTACTCGCGCGCGACACGGCCCGCCCGGCGCGAGGCCACCAGGACCCTGTAAAAACCTACTGATTCGGGTAGTAGGCGGGTTACCTCGGCGCTGGTACCTTCGGCATCGATGAGCTTCGAGGCTTCGGCATCGATGAGGGTACAGCCGGTTGATCTGCTCGACCAGCCGTTGTCCGAAGTCGATCCGGAAGTAGCCGACGCGCTAGGCCTGGAGCTACAACGCCAGCAGCGGACGCTCGAGATGATCGCATCTGAGAACTTCGTCCCGATGTCGGTGCTCGAATGCCAGGGGTCGGTGCTCACGAACAAGTACGCGGTCGGATATCCGGGCCGGCGGGAGTACGGCGGCTGTCAGCACATCGACGTCGTCGAGCAGCTGGCGATCGACCGCGCCCGCGCGCTGTTCGGCGCCGAGCATGCCAACGTGCAGCCGTACTCCGGCGCGCAGGCCAACACCGCCGTCTACCAGGCGCTGCTCGACCCGGGTGACACGATCATCGCCCTCGAGGTGAGTCACGGCGGTCACCTGACACACGGGACTCCACTGCACATCTCGGGGCGTCTGTACAACTCGGCCTACTACCACGTCGACCGCCGCACGGGCCTGGTCGACATGGACGAGGTGGAGCGGCTCGCCCGAGAGCGGCGGCCGCGCGTGATCCTGGCGGGCTGGTCGTCGTACCCGCGCGGACTCGACTTCGCGCGCTTCCGGGAGATCGCCGACGAGGTCGGCGCCTACCTGATCGTCGACATGGCGCACTTCGCCGGGCTCGTGGCCGCCGGCCTGTATCCGAACCCGGTGCCCTACGCCGACGTCGTGACGAGCACGATCCACAAGACGCTCGGCGGTCCGCGCGGCGGCATGATCCTCTGCACCGAGCGTCTGGCCGCTCGCATCGACCGCGCCGTCTATCCCGGGCTGCAGGGCGGCCCACTCCAGCACGTCGTCGCGGGCAAGGCGGTCGCCCTCAAGCTCGCCGGGACCGAGGCCTTCCGCGAGCGGCAGGAGCGAACCGTGCGGGGTGCTCGGGCGCTGGCCAGGCAGCTTCTGGCGGCCGGGCACGGCGTGGACGTGCTGACCGGCGGGACCGACGTGCACCTGGTCATGTGCGACCTGCGCACAGCGGCACTCGACGGCAGGCAGGCCGAGGATCGCCTCGACTCGATCGCGATCACGGTCAGCCACAGCGCGGTGCCGTTCGACCCGCGCCCGTCCGAGATCACCAGCGGCCTGCGGATCGGAACCGCGGCCCTCGCCACCCGCGGCCTCCAGGTTGAGGACTTCGTCGAGGTCGGCGGGATCATCGCCGAGGCACTCACCGCTGATGCCTTCGAGCGCCGTCGGGCCGACCTGGCCAGCCGGGTCGCGGCGGTCGCCGACCGGTATCCGCTGTACCGGCGGCTCGCGGGGAACGCGCCGACTGGAGGCGTCGTGCTGAACTTCCCGTCGAAGTCGCGCGATGTCGCACGCCCCGCCCGGGCCCTCGCGCGCCAGAAGCCGTAGCGGGCGGCCGTCGAGGCACCCTCGCCCGGCCCAAGAAGCGTCCAGGGGGTTCCCCAAATAGAATCGGTGTCGTGCCATCGCACGACGTGCTGATCATCGGGGCGGGCCTGGCGGGCCAGCGGGCTGCGCTGTCCGCGGCCGAGGCCGGCGCGTCGGTGGCGATCATCTCGAAGGTCCACCCGGTCCGCTCCCACTCGGTGGCGGCGGCCGGCGGCATCAACGCCGCGCTCAATCCGGAGGACAGCTGGGAGTCGCACGCCTTCGACACCGTCAAGGGCTCGGACTACCTGGGCGACCAGGACGCCATCGAGATCATGTGCCGGGAGGCGCCCAACGAGATCCTCTACCTGGAGCACCTCGGGGTCACCTTCCACCGCAACGAGACCGGCAACCTCGGCACCCGCGCCTTCGGCGGCGCCTCGGCCGCCCGCACCTACTACGTGGCCGACATCACGGGGCACGCGATCCTGCACGTCCTCTACGAGCAGTTGATGAAGCGCTCCGAGCAGATCGACCGCTACGAGGAGTGGTTCACGACCGATCTCCTCGTCGGCGAGGACGGCCGCTGCACCGGGGCGATCTGTCGCGATCTGCGCGACGGCACGCTCGAGGTGTTCAACGCCAAGGCAGTGATCCTGGCCTCGGGCGGCGCCGGCCAGGTCTACAAGCCGACCACCAACGGGTTGATCGTGACCGGCGACGGGATCGCTCAGGCCTACCGGATCGGCGCCAAGCTGATGGACATGGAGATGGTCCAGTACCACCCCACCACGCTGGCCGGCAACGGCCTGCTGATCACGGAGGGCGCGCGCGGCGAGGGCGCCTGGCTGCTCAACGCCGAGGGCGACCGGTTCATGGAGAAGTACGCTCCCAACAAGTTCGAGCTGGCCTCGCGCGACGTGGTCTCCCGGGCCGAGCAGACCGAGATCAACGAGGGCCGCGGGTTCGACGACGGCACGGTGGCGCTCGACATCACCCGGGTGCCCCGGCGGCGCACGCTCGAGGCGCTGCGGGAGATCGTCAACATCGGGCGCGACTTCGCCGGAACCGATATCACCCGCGAGCCGATCCACATCCTCCCCGGCCAGCACTACATCATGGGCGGCATCAAGACCGACTCGGACGGCGAGACGACCATTCCCGGGCTGTACGCGGCCGGCGAGGTGGCCTGCGTGTCGGTCCACGGCGGGAACCGGCTCGGCGCGAACTCTCTGCTCGACACGCTGGTCTTCGGCCGCCGCTCGGGCCACCACGCCGCCACGCGGGCGATGCAGATGACGATGCCGTCCACCCCGTCTTCCCGGGTGAGCGACACCCAGCGCAACATCGCCGCGATCATGGACCGCGAGCAGGGCGGTCGCCGGATCGGCGCGATCAAGAACGAGCTCGGCGAGGCCATGAACAAGTACGTCGCGGTGTTTCGCGAGGAGGCCGGACTGCAGAAGGCGCACGAGATTGTGCGCCGGCTCAAGGAGGAGGCCACGGTGGCCGCGATCGACGACCGCGGCTCCATCTTCAACCAGGACGTGATAGCCGCGATCGAGCTCGGGTACATGCTCGACGTGGCCGAGACGATCGTGGTCGGCGCGATCGAGCGCAAGGAGTGCCGCGGCGCCCAGTGGCGCACGGACTTCCCCGGTCGCAAGGACGACGAGTGGCTCAAGCACATCGACCTCTCGATGAACGGGGCCGACGTGCCGCAGGTGAGCTACTCCCCGGTCACGATCACCCGCTGGCAGCCTGAGGAGCGGACGTACTAGGCGTCCGCAGAGGAGTGAGTGGATCCGTTAGTTACACACGCGCGCGCGGAAGGAAGCCCTGATGCCGGAGTACACGCTTAGGATCCGTCGCTACGACCCGCAGTCGGGCGAGGCTCCTCACTGGGATACCCACACCGTCGATCTATCACCGGTTCAGTCGGTGCTCGACGCGATCCTCAAGATCAAGGACGACACGGACGGCTCGATCGGCATCCGCTGCTCCTGCCAGCAGGCGATCTGCGGCTCGTGCGGCGTGCGGATGAACGGCAAGCCCGGCCTGGCCTGCAACACGCACCTCAAGGAGGCCGCCGCCCGCGGTCACGGCAAGGGCTGGAATCCGCCCGACGAGGGCCAGGAGACGCCGGTCATCACGGTCGAGCCGATGGGCAACATGCCGGTCATACGCGACCTGATCGTTGACATGGACGCCGTGCACTGGAAGAAGGTCCGCCGGGTCACGCCGTGGCTGATCAACAAGGAGCCGGTGCCCGAGCGCGAGTACATCGTCCCGCACGAGAACATGGTCGACGTCACCCAGACGATGGCCTGCATCCAGTGCGGAGCGTGCGTGTCGGACTGCCTGGCCATGGAGGTCGATCCGCTGTTCGTCGGCCCGGCCGCCCTGGCCAAGGCCTACCGGTTCGTGGGCGACCCGCGCGACGCCCAGCACCAGGAGCGCCTGCGCGACCTGTCCGAGGACCCGCACGGGATCTACGACTGCACCCACTGCTTCAACTGCATCGACGCCTGCCCCAAGGGCGTGGAGCCGATGGGCCAGATCATGCGCCTGCGCCGCAAAGCCGGCTCGGACTTCCACATCGAGGACCGCAACAACGGCTACCGGCACGAGCATGCGTTCGTCAAGAACATCCGCCGGAACGGCTTGCTGCACGAGGCCGATCTGCTTCCCGACTCCTACGGCGGCAAATTCCATCCGCGCGCGGTGCCGGAGCTGATCAGCTCGCTGCCGACCGCGCTAAAGGGCCTTCTGCGCGGCAAGATGACGCCGAAGAGCGCGCTGACCCACCCGCACAAGGCGTCGCCCGAGGTCAAGAAGCTGTTCGACACGATCGAGTCCAAGCCGGAGCGCAACGAGCTCAACCTGTACGTGACCGGCTACGAGGACGAGCCCGAGCCCGAGACCGAGTCCACGACCGAGGGGGAGGCGTCATGAAGGTCGCCTACTGGCCGGGCTGCGTCAGCCGCGGCTTCACCCCCGAGCTACATGGGTCGATGGCTGCGGTCGCGCCGCTGCTCGACATCGAGCTGATCGAGCTGGACCGCGCCGCCTGCTGCGGCGCCGGGGTGATCGCCGAGCACAACCAGGAACTGGCCGACACGCTCAACGCGCGCACGTTCGCGCTGGCCCAGCGCACGGACGGCGAGCTGATGATGAACATCTGCTCGACGTGCCAGGGGGCCCAGACCGAGTGCCAGGAGCGCCTGGACGCCAACACCGAGTACCGCGAGCAGGTCAACGGCAACCTGTCCGAGGAGAATCTGCGCTACGAGAAGGGCCTGAGCAACAAGAACTTCCTCTGGCTGCTCGTCGAGAACATCGGCCTGGATGAGCTCAAGTCCCGCGTCAAGCGGCCCCTGACCGACCTCAAGGTGGGCCCGTTCTACGGCTGCTACATCGTGCGCCCGGTCGACCGCCTCGGGGTCGACGAGGAGCACCCGCGCGACCGCTACCTGCACTGGGTGATCGAGGCCCTCGGCGGGACCGTGATCGACTACGCCGGCGTCTACAAGTGCTGCGGCTTCCCGATCATCACGATGAACAAGGAGGCCTCGCTCAGGCAGGCCGGCCGCCACCTGGGCGACGCGATCGACGCCGAGGCCGACTGCCTGGTCGTGCCGTGCCCGCTGTGCCACCTCAACCTCGACCTCCAGCAGCCGGTGGCCTCCCAGGTGGTCGGGCGCGAGCTCGGCATGCCCGTGCTGCACCTGCCCCAGCTGGTCGGGCTCGCCCTCGGGCTCTCCCCCAAGGAGCTCGGGATGAACAAGCACATCGTCAAGCCGACGTCGGTGATCGACTGGACGACGTCAGTGGTCGCCGCCTCGGCGGCTTAGCCCCGGCGCCCCGCGCCCCTTAACGACGAAGAGCGAGGCAGGTGCCTCGCCCTCGTCATACCCCTGTGTCCGCCCGTCGGAAGTCTGGCCCGAGAGATACCCACCTCGCCGGTTTTCTGAACATGAATATGTGGTCAGGTTCGGAACCTGACCTGGACGCGGCCGGAGAGCCAGGCTAAGCGGCCACCGAGTCCCGCCGGTCGAGCAGGCCTCGCTCGACCAGGACCTCGGCGATCTGGACCGCGTTGGTGGCGGCGCCCTTGCGGAGGTTGTCGCTCACGACCCACAGGCTGAGCGCTCGCGGGTGCGACTCGTCGCGCCGGATCCGGCCCACGAACACCTCGTCGCGGCCGGCGGCGCGCAGCGCGGTCGGCACGTCCTCGACGATCACCCCGGGCGCATTAACCAGCAGATCGCGGGCCTCCTCGGCCGACAGCGGATCGCGGGTCTGGAGGTTGACCGCCTCCGAGTGCGAGACCCGAACCGGGACGCGCACGCAGGTCACCGAGATGCCGATCGACTCGTCCTCGAGGATCTTGCGCGTTTCGAACATCATCTTGCGCTCCTCGTCGGTGTGGTCATCGCCCTCGGCGAACGACCCCGCCGCCCCGATCACGTTGAACGCGATCGGCTCGGGGTAGACCTCGGGCGCCGGCGCGTCGGCTCCGCTCAGGTCGGCTCGGGTCTGGGCCTCGAGTTCCTCGATCGCCTTCTTGCCCGTGCCCGACACCGACTGATAGGTGGACACGACCAGACGCTCGATGCCCGCCCGCCGGTGGATCGGCGCCAGCGCCACCATCAGCTGCATGGTCGAGCAATTCGGGTTGGCGATCAGGCCGCGGTGGCGCTCGAGCGCGTGCGGGTTGACCTCGGACACCACCAGCGGGATGTCGGGGTCGCGCCGCCAGGCCGAGGAGTTGTCGACGACGGTGGCGCCGGCCTTCACGAACCGCGGCGCCCACTCGCGCGAGGTGCCGGCCCCCGCCGAGAACAGGGCCAGGTCGAACCCGGAGATGTCCGCGTCGGCGTTCAGCGCCCGGACGACCAGGCCCCCCTCGAGCTCACGCCCGGCCGAGCGCTCGGTGGCGAACGGGACGACCTCCGAGGCCGGGAAGCGCCGCTCGTGCAGCAACTGCAGCATCGTCGTGCCGACCACGCCGGTGGCGCCGACCACGGCTACCCGGTATCCGTTGCTCATCGCGCCTCCTGTCCGATCGGTCGCTCGCGCTGGACCTCGGCCAGGCTCAGCTGGAATGCCTCGTGCAGCGCCTGCACGGCCTCGGGGACCGCCGCGGAGCGGATCACGCACGAGATCTTGATCGGCGACGTCGTGATCATCTCGATGTTGATCTCCCGGGTGGCCAGCGTCTCGAACACCTGCGCGGCCACGCCCGGATGTGAGCGCATGCCGGCGCCGATGATCGAGACCTTGCCGATCTCGGGGTCGGTGTCGATCTCGGCGATGCCCAGGTCGGACATCACCGGGCCGAGCGCCCGCTCGGCGGCGCGCAGGTCCTCGGAGGCGATCGTGAACGACACCTCGGCGTCGCGACCCTCCTCGCGCGGCTCGTTCTGGATGATCGTGTCGACGTTGCAGTTGGCGTCGGCCAGCGCGCGGAAGATCGCGGCGGCGACGCCGGGACGGTCGGGCACCCCGGTCAGCGTGATCCGCGCCTCCTCGGTCGAGTGCGTGACGGCGGTGATCAGCGGGTGCTCCATCGTTTCGTCCTCTCCGATGACAAAGGTACCGGGACTCTCGTCGAAGCTCGACCGGCAGTGGATCTTCACCCCGTGCGTGCGCGCGTACTCGACCGAGCGCAACTGGAGCACCTTGGCGCCCGAGGCCGCCATCTCGAGCATCTCCTCGAAGCTCACCATCGGCAGCTTGCGCGCCCTGGGCACCACCCGGGGATCGGCGGAGAAGACGCCCGCCACGTCGGTGTAGATCTCGCACACCTCGGCCCCGATCGCGGCGGCCAGCGCCACCGCGGTGGTGTCGGAGCCGCCGCGCCCCAGCGTGGTCACGTCGCGGCTGGTCGACACCCCCTGGAAGCCGGCCACGAGCACGATCAGGTCGTCGTTCAGGGCGTCCCGGATCCGGTCGGCGCGCACGTCGATGATCCGCGCCTTGGTGTGCGAGGTGTCGGTGACGATCCCCGCCTGCGAGCCGGTGAACGAGATGGCCCGGTGGCCCAGATCGTTGATCGCCATCGCGCACAGCGCGCACGAGATCCGCTCGCCGGTCGAGAGCAGCATGTCCATCTCGCGCGGGTCCGGATTGGGCGAGACCTCCTCGGCCATCGCGATCAGCTCGTCGGTGGTGTGGCCGCGCGCGGAGAGCACGGCCACCACACGCCGGCCGGCATCGCGCTGGGCGACGATCCGGCGCGCCGCCCGCTTGAGCCGCTCGGCGTCGGCGACCGAGGTCCCGCCGAACTTCATCACGACTGTCTCGGGCACGAGGAGAAGGGTAGGGGCAATCCCCCTCTAGAGCACTTCGCGCAGGCGATCGGCGAGCCTGAGCGCCATTGCCACGATGGTCATCGTCGGGTTTGCGTGACCGCTGGTGGGGAACACCGAGCTCCCCGCGACGTACAGATTCTCGACGCCGTGGACGCGGCAATGTGCATCGACAACTCCGTGCCGTGGATCTGACGACATACGGGTTGTCCCCATGTGATGGGGGCCTCCGATGATGCGCGATTCCCACCCTTCGCCCGGCATCACCACACGAGCGACGCCCGAGCGACGCAGGGTGTCGTCGAGCAACGAAAGCCAGCGGAGGATCCTCCCGCAGTCCGCATCACTGACCCGCCAGTCCAATCGAGTCTGCGGAACGCCGAGCTCGTCACGCCGATCGCTGAGGGAAACCCGGCTCATCCGGTCAGGGATCTGCTCGGCCCGGACGTAGAGCGAGGTCAGCCTCTCGCTGTCCGCTTCGTCGGCGCCGAGCGCCCGGGCTCGCAGGCGAGCAGCCTGTTCGACACCTCCGGTCTGCCGCAGGCGATATTGGATCCAGGGCCACTCGACTGCTCGTCGCAGGCGCACCGCCAGGCCGGGCTCGCGGCGCCGGAGCCGGCGGTACATCTTCACCGGCAAGGTCCACACCAGCGGCGACCACCCGAGATAAGGCGTCCCGATCACTGCGTAGGCTGATGCCTCGACACCGATCGAGCAACTGGGAAGCGCTTGGGCGGCCAAGCCTCGCGCACTCGGTGTGATGAGCCCAGAGGCGAACGCGTCGCCGTAGCGGGTTCTCGTGTAGAAGCCACGCCCGATTGATCCGTTCGTGGACACGAGGTGCCCGGCATTTACGTGCACGTGTTCCATGAAGCAACACCCAACGAGACCGTGTTCGTTGCCGAGACCGACCCGCTGGGTAGCCCGTGAGGCGAGGAGCAGACGGGCGTTCTCGATGCCGCCCGCGGCGAGGACGAACCCCCGCGCCCGGACCGTCACCGACCGTCCGGACAGCGTCTTGACCTCGACCGACGCGAGCCGGTCGGTGCCGGGCTCGAGCGACAGCTCTGTGACGTTGGCGTGCAGCAGGGTCGTGATGTTCCGCGACCCATTCACCCGCCCTCCGTAGTGGTCGGCGAAGTTGGTCTGCGGGCTGTACTGGAGTACGGCGTGCTCGAAGGTGTCGTCTCCCAGCGGGAGCGCCGACGGCATCCGCTGCGCCCAGTACGACATGTCGAACTCGTCAGTCCCCAGCTCGAGAAGGCCCGAGGCAACCGTGTAGTAGGGGTCGAGATCGCTCCGATCGATCGGCCAGCCACTTTCGGGGATCCAGTCCCGGGCTTCGAAGTCGATCGGGTCGAGCGGACGGCACCATCCCCCCCATCGGTTGCTGGTGCCACCGAACAGTCGGTACCGGCAACTGTCGAGCGCGAAGTAGTCGTGGCCCACGTTCTCGCCGCGATATAGCCGCTGGGTCCGTATCTCGGGGTCGATGCCCCCGCTTTCGAGCAGGCATATCGACAGGCTGGCCGACCGGAGCCGATCGGCGATCGTAATACCGGCCGGACCCGCGCCGATGATGACCAGGTCGAAGGCGAGCTCGGTGTGGTCGTCTATCGAGCGCGCGTCCCTCAACATCGTGGTCTCTCCGAAGCTGTCGAAAGTCAGACCGCCCGCCGTCCAACCAGCGCCCGTCCCAGCGTCAGCTCATCGGCGTACTCCAGGTCGGCCCCCACCGGCAGCCCGCTGGCCAGCCGCGTCACCGCGACCTCACGGTCGAGCTCGCGTACTCCCGCCGCGATGTGGAGCGCGGTGGCCTCGCCGGTGGTCGTCGGGTTCGTCGCGATCACCACCTCGCGAATCGGGCCGGAGCGAAGGCGCTCGTACAGCTCGGCGATCTTGAGGTCGTCGGGATCGACCCCGTCGATCGGCGAAAGCGCGCCGCCGAGCACGTGGTAGCGGCCCCGGAACTCGTGCGTGCGCTCGATCGAGATCACATCCGAGGGCTCCTCGACCACGCAGATCACCTCGGGATCGCGCCGCTCGTCGGCGCAGATCCGGCAGCGGGGACCGTCGGCAAGGTTGAAGCAGACCTCACACAGGCCGATCCGCTCCTTGACCTCGGTGATCGCCCGGGCCAGCGCCATGGCCTCCTCGTCGCTGGCGCGCAGCAGGTGGAAGGTCAGCCGCTGGGCCGTGCGACCGCCGATCCCGGGCAGCCTGGACAGCTCGGTGATCAGCCGCTGTACGGGTGGGGCGTACACGCCTTCGCGCTTGGCCTAGAGGCCGGGCAGGCCCAGGCCGCCGAGGCCGCCGGACAGGCCGCCGGTGATCCCGCCCAGCTTCGCCGAGGCGAGCTCCTGAGCCGAGCGCAGCGCCTCGTTGGTAGCCGCCAGGACCAGGTCCTGGAGCATCTCGACGTCGTCGGGGTCGATCGCCTCCGGGTCGATCGTGATCGACTTCACGACCAGGTCGCCGGTGACCTTGACCGTGACCATCCCACCGCCGGCCGAGGCCTCCACCACCTCGTCCTTGAGCGCCTCCTGGGCGGCGAGCATGTCCTGCTGCATCTTCTGAGCCTGCTTGAGGATCTGCTGCATGTTCGGTTGGGGCATCAGCCCTTGACCTCGCCTTCGTTGGGTTCGTCTGAAAGGACCTCTTCCGCGTCGAACTCCTCCATGAAGCGTCGCACGAGCTCCTCGCCCGAGAGCACCGCGTCGCCCTCGGGCTCGTCCGGGTCGTCGCGAAGCTCGTAGCGGAGCACCAGCCGCTGGCCGGTCACGGCCTTGAGCGCCTCGCCGGCCACGCGCCGGTGGTCGTCCTGCTCGGCCTTGCGCTTGAGAAACGCCGCGCCGCCGGGGAAGGCCAGCGTCAGCTCCTCGTCGCGGACCGCGACCGGGCGGGCATCGGACAGGAGTGCGGCGAGCATCGCGTTCTCACCCCGGACCAGGTCGACGACCGCGGGCCAGCAGGCGGTCGCGTCGTCGAGGCCGATCGGGCCGGAGCGCGCGGGCGGCGGTTCCGGCGCGGGCTCCGGCGCCACCGGCGCCGGCTCGGGCGCTACCTCGGGCGGCTCCGCCTGCGCCAGCTCGGGCGCTGCCTCCGCCGGCTCCGGCTCCCGCGCCACCGGGCTGGGCGCCGGCGTCTGGGCCGCGCGCAGACCACCCGAGCGGGTGGGGTCGTTCTCCAGCCGCTCGATCCGCGCGAGCAGGGCCGCCATCGAGGGGTCGACCTCGGGGGCCGCGGCCTTGACCAGGACGAGCTCGAGTTGGATCCGGGCCTGGGCGCCGTTGGCGGTGGCCTCGAGGGCAGCCGAGACGAGGTCCAGCAGGCGCACGGCGTCGGTGGCCGAGAGCGCGCTGGCCTGCTCGGCCAGGCGGATGTCGCGCTCCGGGGTGACCTGGAACTCGGGCGGGACGTCGCCGAGCATCTGCACCGCGAGCAGCTCGCGCCCGTGTACCTCCAGGTCGCGCAGCAGCTGGCCGGCGTCGCGGCCGGAGTCGGCCAGCGCCGCCGCCGCCCGCAGCGCCCGGGCCGGATCGCGCGCGACGATCGCGTCGACGGCTTCGAACAGCTGCTCGGCGTCGGCCACGCCGAGCACCGCGAGCACGTCGGCCGGCTCGATCGCACGCCCGCCGGCGTAGGTGACCAGTTGCTCGAGCGTGCCGAGCGCGTCGCGGAAGCTGCCGGTGGCGTGGCGCGCGATCAGGGCCAGGGCCCCGCGCTCGACGTCGATCCCCTCGGTGCCGGCGACCCGATCGAGCACGGTCGTCACCTGCTCGACACTCGGGCGACCGAAGTCGAACCGGTGACAGCGATCGACCACCGTGGGCAGGACCTTCTGGGCCTCGGTCGTGGCCAGCACGAAGATCGTGCGGGGCGGCGGCTCCTCGAGCGTCTTGAGGAACGCGTTCCAGGCCTGGGGGGAGAGCATGTGCGCCTCGTCCAGGATGTAGACCTTGTGCCGGCCCGACACCGGGGCGTAGGCGACCCGCTCGCGCAGGTCGCGGATGTCGTCGACCGAGTTGTTCGACGCGGCGTCCATCTCGATCACGTCGAGCGAGGTCGCGCTGGCGATCGACACACACGAGTCGCACACGCCGCACGGGCTGGTGGTTGGGGCGTTCACGCAGTTCAGGCAGGCGGCCAGGATCTTCGCCATGCTGGTCTTGCCGGTCCCCCGCGAGCCCACGAACAGGTACGCGTGGTGCACCTGGCCCTGCTCGACGGCGTTCCGGAGCGTGCGGACCACGTGCTCCTGACCGACGACGTCGGCGAACGTGCGGGGGCGGTGGCGCCGGTAGAGCGAGGGGCCGGTGGACACGAGAAAGTCGAGTCTAGTGAGGGTCGGGGACCGTTATGGGCCCGGCCTTCGGCCGGTCATCCGTGGGACCATGTTCCCCGTCCGGACAGGTGCCGCACGTGTCCGGACGGGGTACGCGGGCCCCACGGACGCCGAGCGCAGCGAGGCCCAAAAAAGGGCGGACCGTGCACCCCCCGTCGAAGCCGGTACCCGGGGCGCGGCCACCGTATCGCGACTCCTGTTCGGTTCTCCCGCGGCGCCTGAAGGTGGCCGCTTAAGGCTGCTTCCTTCCGGACCTGACCTGGTTCACGGGTCTTCATCGCCTAGGGACCGAACCATCAACATCGCGCACAGGGCGCTTGACCCCGGGGCCTGTGCCCCTCGGGAGGGGATTCAGCCCCGCTAGAGCGGATTGCGGGTACAGGGCACCGCTAGCACCCCGCCTAGCACGGTCCACTCGGGATCGTAGCGCCTAGCGCGCGTCAGTTGGGAGCGGCTTGGGGCGCGTCCAGGCCCGGCGGCGGGGCCGCGCGGGTAGCCAGTCGCCGATCGCGGCGACGAATGCCTCGGCGATCAGCCGCTGGCCGTAGGCGTTCAGGTGGCCGTCGGTGGTGCACGCGTGCCACGAGCGCGAGGCCCGGTACGGCACGCGCGTGAAGTCCGGATCCTTGCCGCGCGCGATCCGATCGCGGAAGAACTGGGCCAGGTCGACGAACCGGGCGTCGTGCCGCGCAGCGATGTCCCTGAGCAGCGGCCGCACCGCGTCGATCGCCTCGAACCAGTCCGGAACGTCCTGCACGAGGTACTCGGGGACCTGCGGGAGGTTCAGGGTCCCGGGTCCGACCAGCACGATCTTGCTGACGCCATGCTCGCGCAGCCACTCGAGCATGAAGCTGATGTTCCGCTCGATTTGCTCGTGGGGAATCCCGCGCTCCGCGTCGACGCTGCCCGCGAACACCACGCCGATCTCCGGCTGGCCGTGGCTCAGGAACTGGTCGACCCGCCGGCACATGTGGGCGGTGGTGTTGCCCCCCACTCCGAGGTTCACGGTCCTGAACCCCTGCCGGCCCACGTATCGCGGCCAGGCCTGCCAGGGGAACATGAACCCGCTCTGGGGGCTGGTCAGGCTGTCGCCCATCACCACCAGGAGCGGGCCGCGGCCGTGGACACCCCGATCGCGTTGACCGGCGTGCCAGTAGAGCCGGTGGAGCACGTTCCAGAACCACCAATCCTGCATCGCTTAGATCAACGCCCTGGCGCCCCGGGTTTTTTCGCCCGCGCGCCCCTCCCGCCCCGCCCCTCCCGCCCGCGCGCCCCTCCCGCCCGGCTCCCCTGGAAGATGGTCGATCGGCCGCGCGTTGATCAGGCGAGGGATGACGTACCCGACGAAAGCGAGAAGCCAATGCTGAACGGCCTGATGATGGACGACTTCCAACTGGCGCTGACGGTCCTGGTCGAGCGGGCCGAGCGACTCAATTCGGAGGCCCCCGTGGTTTCTCGTCGTCCTGACGGGTCCGTGCGCCGGACGACCATGGGCGAATGCGCCCAGCGCGCCCGCCGGCTCGCGAGCGGCCTCGCATCCCTGGGCATCGAGGACGGCGATCGGGTGGCGACCCTGCTCTGGAACCAGACCGAGCACCTCGAGCTTTACTTCGCGGTCCCGCTCATGGGAGCGGTGATCCACACGCTCAACCCGCGTCTGAGCGCGGAGGACCTGAGCTACATCGCGGCCGACGCCGAGGATCGGATCGTCATCGTCGACGAGTCCCTGCTCCACGTCTTCGACGCGATCGACTACGACTTCGAGCGGGTCATCGTGGTCTCCGACTCCGGCTGCTCACCGGCCGGAACGATCGCGTATGAGTCGCTGATCGCGAGGTCGGAGCCGATGAGCTGGCCGGCGATCGACGAGCGGCAGGCCGCGGCGATGTGCTACACGTCGGGCACGACCGGCCGCCCCAAGGGCGTGATCTATTCACACCGGGCGCTCGTGCTGCACTCGCTCGTGTTCGCCCTGCCGGACGCGCTCGGGATCAGCGCACGCGACGCGATCCTGCCGGCCGTCCCGATGTTCCACGTCAACGGCTGGAACCTCCCGTACACGGCTGCCCTGACCGGCGCGAAGCTGGTCCTGCCCGGCCCCCGCCTCGATCCCGTCAGCCTGCTCGACCTCCTCGCCGGCGAGCGCGTGACGTTCACGGCCGGCGTGCCGACCGTGTGGATGGCGGTCCTCGCGGCCATCGACGCCGAGCCCGACCGGTGGGACCTTGGGTCGCTGGCGACGGTGAACCTCGGTGGCGCAGCGGTTCCGGCGAGCCTGATCGCGAATTTCGAGCGTCACAACCTGAACATCGTCCAGGGTTGGGGCATGACCGAGACCTCGCCGCTCGGGACGCTGTCGAAGCTGCCCGCCGAGTTGGAGACCCTGCCCGCCGGCGAGCAGCACGAGTACCGCGCCCGCCAGGGGGTTCCTATCCCGCTGATCGAGATCCGCGCCCGGGACGACGACGGACAGCTGATCCCCTGGAACGACCAGGCGATGGGAGAGCTCGAGATCCGCGGCCCATGGGTCGCCGCCGCCTACCACGGCGGCACGGGCGCCGACAAGTTCACCGACGACGGCTGGTTCCGCACCGGCGACGTGGTTCGCATCAACGAGCGCGGATGCATGCGCATCTGCGACCGGGCCAAGGACCTCGTCAAGTCCGGCGGCGAATGGATCTCCTCGGTCGACCTCGAGAACCAGCTGATGGGCCACAGCGCCGTCGCCGAGGCCGCGGTGATCGCCGTCCCGGACGAGAAGTGGGGCGAGCGGCCGCTGGCTGCGGTCGTCCTCCGGGAGGGCATGGAGGCGAGCCCCGAAGAGCTCCGCGAGCACCTCGGCAACGACTTCGCCAAGTGGCAGCTCCCCGACCGGATCGAGTTCATCGAGGCCATCCCGCGCACCGCGACGGGCAAGTTCAAGAAGACCGCCCTGCGCGAGCAGTTCGTCCCTGAGAGGGTCGCCGCGTAGCGCACATCTCACGTTTCCGACCGCAGCAAAGGTGGCGGCGCCCGGTGGGCGCCGCCACTTTGCCGTGGGGGGACGCCGCCGCCGCACCCGCGGCCGAGCCTGACCGCCGCCCCGAGCCGGACCGCCGCCCGAGCCGGACCGCCGCCCCGACCCGGACCGCCCCCCGACCCGGACCGCCGCCCCGACCCGGACCGCCGCCCCGCCGCCGAGCGCGAGTGATCTGCCACTCGCCCCCCGCCGTCAGGTGAATGGCCGTTCACTCGCGCATAGCGCGAGCAATCTGCCATTGGCGCCGCGGAGGATGCCGAGTGGCAGATCACTCGCGCTTGATGGGCAACGACGAACGCCCGCGCGACGTCACGGCACGGCGCGGGCGCGGGCGGGGGATGGCGCGGGCGCGGGCGGGCTATGGCGCGGCCGGGCGCGCGGGCGCGAGTGGGCTATGCCGCGGGCGCGGAGTGGGCTATGGCGCGGGCGCGAAGGGTGCTACGGGCGGAGCGTCAGCGGTTGCGCCCGAGGCGCTCGTGGCTCGTCACCCACTGCTCCGCGAGGACCGCGGAGGTGAGGGAGATCTCGCCGGCGAGCACGGTGCCGGCGCAGATCTCGGCGAGCTTGCGCGCCTTGCCCTTGCCGTAGCAGCCGAGCAGCTCGAGGCACTCGCGCTGCGTGGGAAGGCCGGTGCCGCCGCCGTAGGTGCCCACGATGAGGCTGGTCAGCGTGATCGACCAGTAGTAGTCGCCGTTGTCCAGCAGCCGCGAGTAGGTGATCGCGGCCTGTGATTCGGCGATGTTGGCGGCGTCCTGGCCGGTGGCGATGAACACCGCGGTGATGCCGTTGGCGGCGTGCGCGCTGTTCGAGGCCGAGCCGGCGAGGAAGCCGCCGAGCATGTGAATCTGACGGTAGTCGTACACGTCCTTGGTGTCGACGCCCATCCGGCGCTTGAGCACGTCGCGCTTGACGACGGCCTCGGCGACGACCCGCTTGCCGCGGGTCAGAAGCATGTTGATGTGCGAGTGCTTCTTGTCGGTGTCGATCGCCCCGGTCAGCCGGTAGTCGGCGCCGCCCGGGTAGTTGGCCCGCATCCACTCGCACGCGGCGTGGGTCGCCTTCGCGGTCATGTTCTGACCGGCGGCGTCGCCCGTGGTGAAGTTGACTCGCAGGTAGAGCAGCGGGCCGACCTGGTACTGGCCGATGTAGGTGAGCTTGCCGGAGCGCGTGGTCGCTTCGGCGACGGCCCGGATCTCGTCCTCGTGCCGATCGATCCAGGCGCCGAACTCGCGCGCCTCCATGGCATCGTCGAAGATGAACACCGGGGCGCGCTGCATGCTGTCCTCGACGACGGTCGTCTTGACGCCGCCGCACTCGCTGAGCACGCGCATCCCGCGGTTGTAGCTGGCCACCAGCGTGCCCTCGAGGGTCGCGAGCGGCACGTAGAAGTCTCCCTGAGCGTGCTCGCCGTTGATGCGCAGCGGACCCGCCACGCCGATCGGCACCTGGGCCACGCCGGAGAAGTTCTCGACGTTCCCCGGCAGCACGCCGGGATCGAACGAGAAGCTTCCGACATGCTCGAGGTCTGCCCCGGTCTGGTCGCGCAGGAAGGCACGGCGCTGGGCCGCCATCTCGGGCGTGTAATCGTTCGCGCCGTCGCGCGGGACGCGCGGGGCGGGGAGGGGCGCCACTTCGGCCGTGTAATCGTCTTCCGGGTCGCGCAGGACGCGCAGGGCATTAGTGCTCATGCCCGATCAACGCCCGCGGCATCGGCATCCTTGTGCCGGCGCCCAAATATGTCGCGCGCCGCGTGGCGCCGATCCAAGAGCCGCAAAAGTGGACGGCGCATCCGCACGTTCATCCAACGAGCACCGATGACCCCGAACGCGGCGATTCCAACCCTGCCGGACCCGGCGCAAGCCGACGGCACGGCCATCCCGGCCCCTGAGCCCGTCGCCCAACTGGCGCAGCCCGAGGGCATCCGGTCGCGGCTCCTGCCCCGGACGGACCCGATGAAGCTGTTCGGCATCCGGGTCCTCAACTACGTGACCAACCACGTCGTGGCCCACGTGCCCAGCTTCACGCTTCGCCATCTCTGGTACCGGCGCGTCCTGGGAATCCAGATCGGTCGCAACGCCGGCGTGCACATGGGCACGTACGTGTGGTTCTGGGGTCCCGCTGCGATCCGCCGGAACGGCGTGAGCATCGGCCGGAACTCGCGGATCGAGCGGGGCTGCACGATCGACGCCCGTAGCCCGCTGACGATCGGCGCCAACGTAGGAATTTCTCCCGAGGTCATGATCCTCGCGGGCACTCACGACGTCAACGACCCCGAGTTCAAGGACTCGGAGGTCGGTCCGTGGGCGGTCACGATCGAGGATTACGTCTGGATCGGGTCGCGCGCGATGATCATGCCCGGCATCACCGTGGGACGGGGCGCCGTCGTCGCGGCCGGGGCGGTCGTCACCAAGGACGTGCCCCCGCTGACGATCGTGGCCGGCGTTCCCGCCAAGCCGATCGGCATGCGCAACCCCGCCGCGACCGTGTACGAGCTCGACAAGCCCCTGCCGCTGTTCGAGTGAGAAGTTGAACGTTGTTGGCGCCGAATCAGGAGAGGGTGAGGTCTTGAGTACGGAAACTTGCTTCTGGCACCCGTACGCGGACATGGGATCCGTCCGCGAGTCCGAGCACGTCATGGAGCGCGCGGAGGACGTGTGGGTGTGGGACACCGACGGCAACCGCTACCTCGACGCGACTGCCGGGCTGTGGTACTCGAACGTCGGTCACGGCCGGCCCGAGATCCGCGAGGCGGTGGCCGCCCAGATGGAGCGCATGGAGGCATGCTCGGCGTTCTTCGACCTCGCCAACCCGCCCGTGCTGGAGCTCGCGGAGGCGCTCGCCAAACGCGCGCCGATGCCGTCCAAGGTCTTCTTCAACTCCGGCGGCAGCGACAGCATCGACACCGCGGCCAAGCTGGCCCGCCGGTACTTCTGGGAGACCGGCGAGCCCGACCGCACCGTGCTGATCAGCCGCACCGCCGCCTATCACGGCACACACGGGTTCGGAACCGCGCTGGGCGGCATCCCCAGCAACCGCCAGGGCTTCGGTCCCCAGGCCGAGACGATCCAGGTCCGCCACAACTCCCTGGAGGAGATGGAGGAGACGTTCGAGCGGGTCGGCCCCGAGCGCATCGCGGCGGTGTTCATGGAGCCGGTGATCGGGGCCGGCGGCGTCTATCCGCCCGCCCCGGGCTACATCGAAGGCCTCGCCGAGCTGTGCAAGCGCACCGGAGTCCTGCTCGTCATCGATGCGGTGATCTGCGCGTTCGGCCGCCTCGGCACGTGGTTCGGGATCGAGCGCTGGGGAGTCCAGCCGGACATGATCGTGTTCGCCAAGGGCGTGACCAGCGGCTACCTCCCGCTGGGCGGCGTGATGATCTCCGAGCGGATCGCCGAGCCGTTCTGGGGCGAGCCGGGCGGACCGATCTTCCGCCACGGCTCCACCTACTCCGGCCACCCCACGTGCTGCGCCGCCGGGCTCGCGAACATCGCGATTCTCGAGCGCGAAGGCCTGATCGAGCGCGGGCAGGAGCAGGAGCAGGCGATGTTCGATGCTCTCGCGCCGCTGGCCGACCACGAGTTCGTCTCGGAGGTCAGGGGCGGCGTGGGCATGATGGCCGCCGTCGAGCTGACCCCCGAGCTCTGTGACCGCCAGCCGCGCGTCACCGCCGCTCTGGCGTTGGGTGCGCGTGCGGCCGGCGTGTTCATACGTCCGGGAGGCACCTGTGTCGCGGTGTCGCCGCCCCTCACCGCCCGGGTGGAGCACTTCGAGATGATCGCCCAGGGGATCGAGTACGGGCTCAAGCGCATCGCGAAGACGCGCGCCTGGCAGCGCACCGCCGTCGGCGCCATGGCCGCCTAGAGCGGACCGATCAGGACTTCGTCACCGCGGGGAGGATCGCCTCGATCAGATGCGGGCCGGGGTCGGCGATGGCCCGCTCGAGGGCGCCGCCCAGCTCTTCGGCGGTGTCGACGCGCTGCGAGGCGACGCCGAGCCCTGTGCCCAGGTGGACGAAATCGAGGTCCGGATCGCCCAGGTTGAGCAGCGCCCTGGCCTTCTCCCCGGCGCCTTGCCCCTCCATGCGACGGAGCTCGGCATCCAGGATCCCGTAGCCGCGGTTGTTGAAGATCACGACGGTGACGTCCAGCTGCTCACGCGCCATCGTCCAGAGCGACTGGATCGTGTAGAGAGCCGAGCCGTCGGCCTCGAGCGCGATGACGGGCCGGTCCGGGCAGGCGATCGCCGCGCCGACCGCGACCGGGAGCCCCTGACCGATCGCGCCGCCGGTCAGCGTGAGCCAGTCGTGTCTTGGGGCCCCCGCGGTATTGGCCGGCAGGGCCGCCGCCGACGTGATCGCCTCGTCCGAGAGGATCGCCCCTTCGGGCAGGACCGCGCCGATCGCCTGGCAGACCTTCTCCGCGGTGAGCGGGCCGTCAGGCGGGGCGGGCACCGACGCGGATTGAAGCGAGGGCTTGGCGTCCGCCGCGTCGAGCGCCTCGACCAGCGCCTCGAGGCTCACCAGCACGTCGGACGTGGGGGGCGAGAGCTCGAGGACCTCGCAATCCTCCGGCGCCAGGGAGCCCTTGGCGCCGGGATAGGCGAACCACGCGACCGGGGGCTTTGCGTCCACCAGGATCAGTTGCTCCAGGCCGTCGAGCTGCTTGGCCGCAAGCTCGGGCCAGTACCCCAGCCGTTCAACCGCGGGCAGGCCGGCCCCCCGTTCCAGCCGGGGCGTGCTCCGTTCGGAGAACAGCTTCGCCCCGGTGGCCGCGGCAACCCGTGCAGCGGCTAACAGACCGTCGCCGTGCAGGGATCGTCCGCCAAGGAGAATGCCGGTCCGCCGGCTGCTATGAAGCGCCCTCGCCACGGACTCCACGGCCTCGGCCGGCGGCGGTGGTGGCGCCGCCGGCTGCAGTGGCGCCGCGGACGCGGCATCTTCCTGCCAGGACACGTCGGCGGGCACGATCAGGGTCGCGACCTGACCTGGGGGGCCCACGGCTGCCGCGATCGCCTCGAGCGCGTCACGGGCCAGCTCATCGGCGCTCCGGGATGTCCGCACCCACGTCGAGACGTTGCGCGCGATCGTCTCGATGTCGGACTGCAGCGGGGGGTCGTGCTGCGCGTGGTAGGTGGCGTGATCGCCGACGATGCTCACCACCGGGACCTTGGCGCGGCGCGCGTTGTGGAGGTTCGCCAGCCCGTAGGCGAGCCCCGGACCGAGATGCAACAGCGTCGCGGCGGGCGCGCCGGTCATCCGCGCATAGCCATCGGCCGCCCCGGTCGCGACACCTTCGAACACGGTCAGGATCGCCCGCATCTCCGGGACCGAGTCCAGCGCGGCGACGAAGTGGATCTCCGAGGTGCCCGGGTTCGTGAAGCACGTCGTGACGCCTGCCTGGGCAAGCGTCCGTATCAGTGCCTCGGCGCCGTTGGGCATGCGGCCGAAGGATTTCACGAATCCCTCGCCACCCGCGCTACGGGGCGAGCAGGTCAGCTGTGCGCCGACAGGAGCGCGCGCGTGAAGAAAGCGCCGAGCCGCGGGGTGGTCGCGGCGCCGCCGGGGCTGATCGTCGCCTCGTGACCCTCGTTCGGGACCATCCACAGCGTGCGCGGCGCCTTGGCATGCGCGTAGTTGACCTGGCTGGCCCGCGGAGGCACGTCATTGTCGGCCGTGCCGTGAATGATGAGGATCGGCCGCGGGCTGATGCGCGCGATGAAGTCCTCCGGGCGGATCGAGTTCAGGTTGGCGCCCGTGCGTAGCTCGAACAGCTTCAGCGAGAGGGGCGAGAACATGCTGGTGGGGTGCAGGACCGCATCGCTCAGCGTGGTCCGGGTCCAGTCCTGGACCTGCGACCAGCCGGCATCGTCGACGACCGCCTTGACTCGGGGGTCGCTCGCCGCCTCGAGAATCGTGGTCGCGCCGCCCATCGAAAACCCGAACTCCCCGATCTGGCTCGGGTTCACCCCGGGATGACGTGAGACGACGTCGATCACCGAACGAAGGTCCTTGCTCTCGAGCTTCCCGAGGGTGATCTCGGCGCCGCTGCGCCCGCGCTCGTTGTACGTGACCACGTTGAACCCCGCCGCATGCAGCGCGTTGGCCACCGGCAGCATCTCGTCCTGATCGCCACCGTAGCCGTGCGAGAGAACGACAGTGGCGCCCTCGGTCCCGCGGAAGAACCGGCCCGTGAGCGTCACGCCCGTAGTGCTGTGAATCGTGAGCGGCTGCTCGGAGGCCTTGAGCGCCGGGTAGGTGGCGAGGCTCCACGAATACGGCACGAGCGGCGGGTTCATCAACACGCTCGACGCCCGCCAGGCCAGCACGACGGCGATCAGGCAGACGGCGAGCACCGCGCCCACGCCGATGGCGATGAGCTTGAGGCGCACGCGCGGCGCACTGGTGCGTCGCGCGGCGGGAAGCGGACGATCGAGGGTGCGACCCGTCATCGAGAACCGACCGAACAACGGATCCACTCCCGCAGGGCTTGCGGTGCGAACGTCGACATTTTCCGCCCATCTCGGGTGCGGGACCGCGGCCACCGCTATCTTGCTCAGCCTCAGACATCTCGCTTCGGAGGCTCGGGATATATGAAAGTCGGGGTTGTAGGGCTCGGATACGTCGGATTGCCGCTGGTGGTCGCGTTCGCCG
Organism: uncultured Solirubrobacterales bacterium; assembly: GCA_963832315.1. GTDB lineage: Bacteria > Actinomycetota > Thermoleophilia > Solirubrobacterales > Solirubrobacteraceae > Palsa-465. The sequence goes on from CAWHTT010000001.1 coordinate 708,148, forward strand.
AGTCGGGCGACGACGTCGTCGCGCTCGATGTCGATCCGATCAAGGTCTCGGCCGTCGCCGAGGGCGCCTCGTACATCGAGGACGTCTCGTCGGAGCGATTGCAGGCGGTGCTGCCTCGGATCAGGGCCACGTATCGCTACGCCGACCTGGCCAAGGCCGACGCGATCATCGTCTGCGTCCCCACGCCGCTGTCGGCCAACCGCGAGCCGGACCTGGGGCCGCTCGACGCCGCCGGCAAGTCGCTGGCGCAGGTGCTCCAGCCCGGTCAGCTGATCGTGCTCGAGTCGACCACCTATCCCGGGACCACGCGCGAGCGGCTGCTCCCGCTGCTCGAGTCCTCGGGCCTGCGGGTGGGTCCGGACATCAACCTGGCCTTCTCACCCGAGCGCGTCGACCCCGGCCGCACCGACTACACGATGCGCACGACGCCGAAGGTGATCGGTGGGATCACGCCGGCGTGCCTGGATCGCGCGGACGAGCTGTACAGCCGGGTCTGCGACCACATCGTGAGGGTGTCGACGCCGGAGGCGGCCGAGCTCACCAAGCTGCTCGAGAACATCTTCCGCTCGGTCAACATCGCGCTGGTCAACGAGATGGCCGTGCTCGCCGAGCGCATGGGCATCGACATCTGGGAGGTGGTCGACGCCGCGGCCACCAAGCCCTACGGGTTCATGCGCTTCGAGCCCGGACCGGGGATGGGTGGCCACTGCCTCCCGGTCGACCCCTTCTACCTCACGTGGCGCGCGCGCGAGTTCAACATGTCGACCGAGTTCATCGAGCTCGCCGGCAAGATCAACCAGTACATGCCATACCACTGCGCCGAGCGCGTGGAGTGGGCGCTGAACGACGTATCCAAGCCGGTCAAGGGCTCGCGGATCCTGATCCTGGGCGCGAGCTACAAGGGCGGCGTGGGCGACGTCCGCGAGTCGCCGGCCCTGCGCATCATCGAGGTCCTGACCAGCCGCGGCGGGATCGTCAGCTATCACGACGACTTCGTCCCCTCGCTGCCCGCCTTCGGCCTCGAGAACGTTCCGCTGGACGAAGCCGTCGCCGAGGCCGACGTGGTCGTGCTGGTCACCGCGCACCCCGGCGTCGATCACGTCGCGGTGGCGGAGCGCAGCGCCCTGTTCGTCGACCTGCGCGGCGTCACCCGCGGCCTACAGGTCGAGAACCTGGTTCGGCTCTGACGCCGCTGCGGCGGGGGACGACTCCCAACTGCCAGTCGTCCCCGCGCCCGCGGGTGCTTACTCGATGGTCAGCGGAGTGCCGATCGGGAGCAGCGCGGCCAGCTTGACGATCTCCCAGTTCGGCACCCGGATGCAGCCGTGCGAGGGATGTCCGGGGATCAGCGAGGGCTCGTCGGTCCCATGGATGCCGATGACGCCTCCGCCGGGCCAGTCGGTCTCGACGTTGGACAGGGCCGAGGTCCCGAACGCGAGCGGCCCGTAGATGCTGCCGTAGGGAAACCCGTCCAGACGGTCGCGGATGTAGAACTGCCCGTGCGGCGTCGGCGTGCTGGCCTTGCCGGTGCCCACGCGCGTGGAGAAGATCACCTTGCCGTTGCGATACAGCGTCAGCGTGGTCTTCTCCGTCGACACCACGACGTAGGTGTGGACCGTCTGCGGGGCGCCGAGCACGCGCTGGGGGACCCAGCCGATCTGCCCGGCGGGTCGCAGCGGGAGCCGCACCTGCACCCACCAGCTGCCGTGGACGAGAACTCGCTGCTGCTCGAACATGAGCTCACTCGTCCCGTCCTGGGTGGTGGTGCCGAGATACCCGAGCACGCGGGCGTGCACGGAAGGAGAGGCGTAGGCGTCGGTCGCGCTCTCCAGGTATGCCCAGGTCGAGGCGTACCCGGGATGCGAGAGCACCTGACGCTTGACCCGGGCGCCCTGCCCGACGGCCGGCAGGATCAGCGCGGTCAACATGGTGGCGCAGACCGCCGCGGCCCGAAGGCCGCGGCGGCTGTTTGCGAGGTGGCCCCTCATGTCACCCAGTGAAGGACGGGGCCCGCTGGACCGTCGCCGCCTTCGCGGCGTAGACCTTCACCTTGGCCATCTCCTTGCAGCTAGGGCTGCGGACGAAGATGGTCCCGCTCTGCGCCGGCTCGACGATGAACGTCGCCTTGCCGTTCTTGCCGGTCGTCCGGGTGATGACCTTGTCGCCCGGCACCGTGATGCGCACCTTGGCGCCGGACACCGGCGCCCCGTGGCGGAGAACCGACACGATGATCGTGTCCTGCTGACCGGCCCGCACCTTGAAGCCCTGGGTCGAGGCCCGGCAGACGGCCGGGAACGTCCGGGCCGGCGGCACGACGGTCTTGGTGGTGACGCATACGCTCCCGGTGAGAGTCTGCCCGGCCGGGCAGGTCGTGGGAGGCACGCACTGGCCGCCCGACAGCGTCTGCCCGCTTGGGCAGTTGGTCGGCGGGACGCACTGGCCGCCCGACAGGACTTCGCCGTTGGGGCACGTGCTCGGCGGCACGCACTGGCCGTTCGAGAGAACCTGCCCGCTGGGGCAACTCGTCGGCGGCACGCACTGGCCGTTCGAGAGAACCTGCCCGCTCGGGCAACTCGTGGGCGGCACGCACTTGCCGCCCGACAGGACCTGGCCCGTGGGGCAACTCGTGGGGGGCACGCACTGGCCGTTCGAGAGAACCTGCCCGGTGGGGCAGCTCGTCGGGGGCACGCACACGCCATTCGTCAGCGTCTGCCCGGAGGGGCAGCTCGTGGGCGGCACGCAGACCCCGTTCTTCAGCGTCTGCCCGGTCGGACAGCTCGGGGGCGGGGTACAGCCGCTCGTCGGCGCCGTGATCGTCGCCGACGACGGGTGGCTCATGTAGCTGTTGCCGAGCACGTAGGTCTCAGGCACCGCGGTCGTGACCGTAAACGTCTGGGTGGCCGCCGACCCGTTGGAGGGCGAGGTGAACGAGGTCGGCTGACCCAGGTTCGCCGGCCCGGTCTGAGTACCCACGCTCCCCTGCGTGAAGTAGTTCTGATTGAGCCCGGTGTTCCCCTTGTCCGTGCTCGAGGAGAGCTCGTGCACGTTCTGGCCCACCGGGATGTTCTCGATGGTGCCGCTGAAGTACGTCTCGGTCACCGTCACCGTGGCGGTGTACTGACCGTTAAGTGGTGTAACGCACTGCGACGGGCCGGCCGATACGGCCAGCGTATGCGCCGAGGCCAGCGCTGGGAACGCCAGAAAACACGTGAGCGCGGCGACCATGCCGCACATCGAACGTTTGTTGACCATTAGCACTCATTCCTTGAGGTCGTGTGGACGTACGCATATAACGCACCACCGGCCAGCATCTTTCGCAAGAAATGCGCCATTTGCGGGTGCTCGGGCTCACGCTGCCACGGCTCGATCGGGCTGGATGCGGCGAAAAACGTCCCGATCCGGCGCACGGGCGCGTCGCCCCTGCTAGACCCCCGGCCGATGTCTGCGGTCTTCGGCCGATTCGCCGTTGTGGCTCGCCGGTCTGGCGATGGCGGTCACGCTGCTCGCGTGGGCGCCGGCCTCGGCGCGGGCTGACTGGACGACATATCGGGGGGACGCGACTCGCTCGGGTGTGGACTCGAGCAGCGTCGGCTCGCTGCCGTTCGCCCCGGCGTGGACGTCGCCGAGCCTCGGCGGCGCGATCTTCGGCCAGCCGCTGGTTCACGACGGCCTGGTTGTCGTCGCCACCGAGAGCAATCAGGTGGCGGCGCTGAATGAGACGACCGGGCAGGTGGTGTGGCAGGTCAGCGCCGGGACGCCGGTGCCCTCCTCGCAGCTGCCGTGCGGCGACATCTCGCCGACCGTCGGCATCACATCCACCCCGGTGATCGACCCGAGCACGAACCGAGTGTTCGTGGTCGCCGACACGCTGAACGGTTCGACCATCCAGCACAAGCTGTTCGCCTTTGACCTGTCGACCGGAAGTGCCGTCGCGGGCTTCCCGGTGGATGTCGAGCCTCCCGGCGACGTCCCGGCCGATCAGCTGCAGCGCCCCGCGCTGGCCCTCGCAGGCGGTCAGATCATCATCGGATACGGCGGGAACGCCGGCGACTGCGGTACCTACCACGGCTGGCTGGTCAGCGTGCCCGAGACCGGCGGCGCACAGCGGACCTTCGAGGTCGACCCGGGCGGCAACGAGGGCGCCATCTGGGGATCGGGCAATGCTCCGGCCGTCGACGCCGCCGGCCACGTGTGGGTCTCGAGCGGGAACGGCGACTCGAGCTCGTACGACTATCAGGAGTCGGTCCTAGAGCTCGATCCGAGCATGAACCTGCTCGACCACTGGGCGCCGGCAAACTTCGCGTCGCTCGATTCGAGCGATCTCGACCTCGGCTCGAGCGAGCCGGTTCTGTTGCCCGGCGGCCTCGTCTTCGAGATCGGCAAGCAGGGGATCGGCTACCTGCTCTCCGCCTCCAGCCTCGGTGGCACGGGCGCGGCTCCGCACTATTCCGCGTCGGCCTGCGGCGGGAGCTGGGGAGGCGGGATCTACTACGGCGGCAGTATCTACGTGACCTGCAACAACGGCCTCCATGCGCTGGCGCTGAACACCGTGGCCGGGACGTTCTCCGCAGCGCCCGGATGGCAGGTGCCCCCCTCCGCCAATGGGCCACCGATCGTCGCCGGCGGCCTGGTCTGGGCGACCGACTGGAACCACGCGACGTTGTACGGGCTCAACCCGCAGACCGGTCAAGCGGTGGTCACACAGAGCACGCCGGCGATGGAGCACTTCAGCACCCCGTCGGCCTCGGACGGCAAGCTGTTCCTGGCCACCGGGAACACGGTTGAGGCCTACACGATCGCCAACCCGGCACCGGTGGCCGCGCCCGCTCCCCCACCTCCCCCGGCGCCGAAATGCGTGCTCCGGCTTCGCGGCCAGCGGGTGACGGTCCACCATCCGAAAGCCCGCAAGCGCCACGAGCACGCACCACCGGCGTTCGCGACGGCCGGCCTCATCGTGAAGTGCGACCAGGCGGCGCAGATCACGCTGACCGGGAACGTGACCCGGCGCATGCCCAAGCAGGGCAAGCACGGCAAGGCAAAGACAAAGACCGTGGGCCTGGCCAGGATGCACGCCACCGTCCGGGCCGGTGTGGCCAGGACGCTCCAGGTGCGGATCACCCCGTCTCTCCTCGGCGCGCTCAGGCACCGCGTGCGCGAAATGGGCTCGTTCACCGTGACCGCCGTCGGCGCGGGCGGCGCGACGCGCGCCCGGATGCACACCCGGCTGAGGCTCTAAGACGGACGCGCCACGTGCTTGGGAAAGCGCGGGGCTACGGGGGCCGATGATCTCCACGTAGAATCGGCACCTCAGGGCGCGTAGCTCAGTGGGAGAGCGCTCGCTTCACACGCGAGAGGTCGCTGGTTCAAGCCCAGCCGTGCCCATCACGAAGTCCCTGCTGATACCGTATTTCGCGGCGCAGGGCACTCATCGCCGGAGTCTCTTTCAACGGTCGAAATGGTACGTGGCATTAATCACGGCGTTAGCGATGAGTAGGCCGGTGGGGAGCTGATTCTCCCCCGCGCCAAGCATTCGGTCGGTGGCGGTCGGGAGCCCAGACGCCCGGCGGTCAACCGGTGGTCGAGGACTGGCTTCCGCGCGGTTCCGAGTACCCAGCGGGCCGCGATCGTTACCGCCTGATCCGCCGGTGCTCTCTGGGGGGGAACGGCGCCGCGAGCCGGAGGCGTGCCAGCAGCCGCCAGGGTGCAGAACACACAATTCGGCGACCGCCTGCGGTCAGCGATCACGCACTCGACGGCGGCTACTGCAACCGTGGCGAACCGGCAGCCCGAAGCCGTACGAAAGGAGCAGCGCGGCGTCTGACCTCAGTCTCGCGCGATCCGGCTTGCGCATCATCCGGGCTGTGCAGCCGTCCCGCCGCGCGCGGCAAGACAGCTGAGTGCATGCACTGTAGGGTCGGCGAGAGGCGCCTGGACCGCGCGGCGCGTGCTGGCCCGACTGGTCTGGTTTCCTCCCGCCGCCACATCGAACCGTGCATGCGGTTCTCTCGCACACGGCTCTCCGACGTTCTTCACCGTCGGCATTCGGCTCATTTCCCTCGCCAGGCCCGGTGGGGCCTGGGCGCGGCGACAGTTCCGTCGAGGCTGATCAAGCCCAGGCGGTTTGGTGAGCTGTAGGTAACCAGCCACCATCCGTAGGCTCGCTTGCGTTGGTGGTGTTTCGCCACGAACAGCGCGAGGCGGTTATGCGCGTAGAGCTCGATCAGGTCGAAGTGGTGGGCGGAGTTTCCGTAGCGGAAGTAGCCCGCCCACCCGCGCAGGTACCGGTTGAGGTCCTGCACGATCTCCTCGATCGGGAACAGCAGCCGCTCCCGCGCCGTGATCTCACGAACGCGGTCGCGGGCGTGCTGCATCGCCCGGCGTGAGGGCCAGCGGGCGAGGAACTGGACGTGCCTTGCGCGGGTGGCGCGCACCCATCGGTGATGGAAGCCGAGGAAGTCAACCCCCTCGCCCCCCAGCTCCAGGTGCACGATCCTGGTCTTGGCATCCTTGAGCTCGAGCCCAAGTTCGCCCAGGATCTGCCGCAGCGACGCGAGCGCCGCTTCGGCCTCCGTCCGTGTCCGGCACATCGCTAGCAGATCGTCTGCGAACCTCACCAGAACCCCGTGTCCGCGCTCGGTCCACTGCCGGTCGAACCGGTGCAGGTAGACGTTGCACAAGCAGGGCGAAAGCACTCCGCCCTGCGGGGTCCCGACGACATCCCGCATGATCGCCCCGTCCTGCATCACCCCGGCGCGCAACATCGCCCGCAGGAGCTTGAGCACGTGGCGGTCTGAGATCCGCTCCTCGATCGCCGACATCAACCCCGAGTGCGGAATCTCCCCGAAACAGTTGGAGATGTCCGACTCGGCAACCCATCGCCTGCCATCCCACGCCTCATCAATGAGGACCTGAAGCGCGTCGTGCTGCGACCGTCTGGGCCTAAACCCGAACGAGCACGGCAAGAAGTCCGCCTCGAAAATCGGCTCAATCACCGTCTTCGTGGCGGCCTGGACGATCCGATCGCGAACTGCGGGAATCGACAATGGCCTTTGCTCGGTCGGACTGCCGGGCTTCGGGATGAACACCCGGCGAGCCGCCAGCGGCCGCCAACTGCCGTCCTTCAAATCCGCAGCCAGCTCATCAAGCAGCCGGTCACTGCCGTACTGCTCGACGTCGGCGATCGTCTGCCGGTCGATGCCGGCCGCGCCCTTGTTGGCGCGCACCAGCTCCCACGCGTGCTCCAAGACGTCTCTGCGGTAGACCTTGTCGTAGAGCGCGTGGAACCGTCGTCCGGGATCGGCCTTGGCCGCCCGGTAGAGCGTTCGCTGTAGTTCTCGGACTTTTTCCTGCTCGGTGGTCCTAGCCATGTGGCACTCACCTGCCCTTCCCTATGCGTGACGCATGAACGAAGCAGCGGCCCTTCCCTCACCGGCGGTTTTGTTGTCCGCTCGGCTCGATCGGTACTACGGCCGCCTCCGACGCCCACCCGGCTCCACGCCCACTTCCCGGGATCACCGGTTATAGGACGGGCCGCTCCGACGATCGCTCCGCAGCATCGCCGGGCCGGGGAGGGCCTCCCCAGTTCCCGCCGCCACCTTCTCAACGTTCCACGCCCCATACGCCGGGAGGTTCTTCAGGGCTGCACTTCCAGGCTCTTCACCCCTTCCATGGCCTTCGCCGTGTAGCACTCGGCTCGGCTCCTCCTCTTCCCGCCCGAAGGCGGGCTAGTAACGACGCGGCAGGCTTCGCTTGACGCTGCGGACCGCTGAGTCGCTCCCCCAAAAGGGCTTTCGACGCTGGGCTTCGACCCGGCCCGTTTCCAGACCGACCCGCCAGCCTGCTACCGAGCCTCCTGGCAGCTACTCGGACGGGACTCACACCCGCTGGCGACGACGAGCTTATGTTGGAATCACCTAATCAATAAGCCCCTCCAACTCTGGGCGCACTGCTGGATACGAGCTACGCCTACGGAAAAAGCGATGGCGCGCAGAGTGGCGACCGCCATTCGCGGCGGCCGACCAGGTGGCCAGCGGTCACCAACACCTGTGTGCGAAGCTGCGCGTCATGGTCGTGATTGCTATCGCCGAGATGTTCGGGATCAGCGGACGGCGGGCTGAGCTCGCAGCTCTGCTCGGCGCCCTTTGGCAATTGGGCTGGCGGCGAGCCGGGCTGCCGACGCTACATCTTCGCCGCGACCCTGACGGATCCCAGCCGGTTCGTTCTGGTGAGCGAGTGGGAAACCCAGGAGGCGCTGGACGCCCACTACCGCTCTGAAGCGTTCGCCGACTTTCAGCTCAGTCTCGACGGCCTCCTCGCGAGGCCAAGCGAGTCGACCGTCTACTCAGCCGAGGGTTCCGTCCGGCCGTTGAACACGCACCCGATGGACCCGCGAGACGCCGACTAGGCCCGAAGTCGCTCGGCAGACCTGTCCGCCCCCCGGTGTAGTCGCCTCCCCACCTAGGGCCGGTGCGTCCCGGCGAGTCCTTGGGCAACGTCGTGGTTCCCAACACACAACGGGGTCGCGAGGCAGGCCAGGGCGGTTGTCGGCTCGCCAGCGTCGCTGGTGACTCCCTGGTCGCCGAAGCGTGGCGCGCCGTGCCGCCGGCAGGCGTGAAGGCGATAGCGCGCCAGCCGCCTCGTTTCCGCGTGCGCTGGGAGGGTCGGCCTCCGCCGCCGGCGCCACCAGCCGCAACGCGGCTACGCTCGCGTCACGAGCCGCCAACCCCTCCTGGCGCGCCCGCGCCGGCAGCTCGTGAATGAGTAACGGATTGCCACCACTCACCTCACTGACCGCGGCGCAAAACGATTCCGTTGCACTCTCGTCCAACTCGCCGCGCACTATCTCGCCAACCGTCCCGGCACTCAACGGCCCAAGCACCAGCCGCCGCGCCGCTTCCTCACCGTCAGCGGTGGTCAAGACGGTGGCCGGTCGGCGTGATGATCAGGCCTCTCCGCTGAAGTAGTCGGTCGCGCTAGAGCGAGGAACGATGAGCTTGTCCTCGTCGTTCTCCACCCAGATCCCGATCTTGTCTGAATCCGGATAGACCGAGACCGCCGTTGGACTGACGGTCGAGTACATCAGTACCCGCACGGTTTCGTCGGTGTTGTTGCGCAGTCCGTGGGCGCCGGTTGGCCCCTCCGGGAAGCAGACAGCATCCCATGGAGCGAGCTCCTCTAGCCCATCAGGCGTCCGCAGCGTGGGGCGACCGACGAGGACGAGTAGCCATTCCTCCTCGCCGTACTCGTAGTGATACGGACAGATCGCCTGTCCAGGCGGAAGCTCGTACACACTCGTGCCGGTGCGCGTGGCTCCGACCTGAGGACCGAAGCGCAGCATGCCGGCTCTAAAGCCCTCTGGATCTTCTGAGTCGTACGTGAACTCAGGATTCTCGATGTTCATCTTGGACATCGAACCATTCTTCCACCAGGCTCATTCGCGGGCCCGACACCGTCGACCTGATGCGCAGCATCGGCCACGAACAGATCAAGCAGGCCTCAGGGGCCGGCCAGTCGATCACTTCCGAATTCACGAGGGGGAGGCCGTCAGGCCTGGCATCGGTTGGCCATCAGCGCGCTGCTGCTCAGGGTCGGCAATGGCCTGCAGCGGGAGCCTGCGGGTCGCCGTGGGCGACGGCGAGGCTGACGGCGCAGGATGGGCGATGAAGGGTCCGGAACGGCCGGGACGCGCGGCCACCTGAGAGGAGTAGCTCATGCCGAGCTCAGTGTTGTTGCTCAACTCTGCGGGCCGTCGACGGTCGCCGGCGACGATGCCGGGATACCTCGCTGGCCGCGCCCCGAAACAAGGGCATCCAGTACCCGCCCGATCCGCCGCGGCCGGAGGAGATCATCCTCGTGATGCGCCGTGCGGGCGATGATCGACACGGACTGCATGTCCGGGCGCTCGATCGCGGGGCTATGGCGGGGTGGACTGCGGATCTCAAAAGCGCTGGCGCTCAACGAGACTGATATTGATCAGCGGCGCGGATCGCTGCTGATCCGCCACGGCAAGGGCGAGAAGCGGGCGAGGCCGGGATGGACCACGTCGGCTTCGAATAGCTCGCCGCGTCAGCGCGACGTCGATCGAGATCAGCCACTGCGTCGCTCGGTCGAGGTTTTCCCGGTCGGGGCGACCACTATGTCGAGGTCCTCGGTATTTCGCGCGTAGCCGTTGCCCCGCCGCGACTGGTCGGCTGCGCCCGAGTCAGGTCTGCAGGTCGAGGATGGCGTCGGTCAGCCACGCGAGGCGCCGGATGCTGTCTTTCCCGACCGCCGGCTACGCGTACGCGCTGGCCAGCCGCCGCCAGTTTCCCCGAGCCCGAGCGGGTCTCGACGCTGCTGATCGACTTCATCAAGCGCTGATCGCCGGCATCGGCCCTACCCTCCTCCGCCGATCCCTTACCCGACCGAGACCTCATCGATGTCAGGCACGTCGGCGCCGCTGGCGCCGGGAAAGTCGAGCCGCACGTATTGGGCTTGCGTGGGCTTGAAGGTGAACTGATCGGTCCCGGTCGAGGTAGCCGGCGCGCTCGCCACCGTCTGCCACGTGCTGCCGTCGGTCGACGTCTGCACCGCGTAGGCGAAGGTGGTCGCCGTCCCGCCGCGATCGACCGTCACCGACGAGACGTTACTGCGCTTGGCCAGTTGCACAGTGAGGGTGGCCTGTGGACTCGTGGCAACCCAGGGAGTCGCCGGGCTGCCGTCAACCGCCGCCACCGCCTCGTCACCGGGCACGAATGAGCTGGCCATGACCTGCCGACAGCGCGCAAGGTCACTGGTCCGCAGAAGGTCCGGACGCCGGGTCGGCAAGGTGACGCTTTGGCCCGCCGCGACCGTCACCGTTCCCGACGGTGCCTGCACCGGCATCGCCGATCCTGCGGTGAGCGTCACCTTGGTCGACTGCAGCCCGATCGCGACGGTGAACGTGCGTCCCTGCCACTGCAGGTTGTTCAGGGTTACCCCGGAGAGCTGGGGCGAGAGGCTCGGGTCGAGCTGGACCGCCGTCGGGGTGAACCGCAGGCCGGAGTAGCCGTACTCGAAGACCTGCAGGAATCCGCCGATGCCGGTCAAGAAGTTGAAGCCGGTGTTGGGCCCGGTGCGGGTTTCGGCGAACTGGTCGTAGGGTGCGCGGAGGAATGGCTCATAGCTGCGGAGCATGTAGGTGTAGGCCGAGCAACCGGGGGCGTTCAGCGCGGAAGCGTCGATCGAGTGGATCGCGTCGGTCATGGCCGGCCCCTGAAGGTCCGTCCGCTGCGCGTAGTAATTGAGATCGTTCAGACCGACGCCGCTGGGCATCGAGAAGTTGATTGGATAGGTGAGCATGACCACGTCGGCCTGCTTGACCTGCACGCCGTTGTAGCCGTCGTACTCGTCGTAGATGTTGAGGTTCGAGTCGAAGGGCATTGTCTGCGTCAGCCCGTTGGCCACCGTCGTCCAGTTCGCGTCTGCAGGCCGGCCGACCACCTGTGCCGCCTTGACCGCATCCTGCAGCGCGGTGGCGGCGGCCGCATTGGTGTAGGCGGAGTTGTTGACGCCGGTGTGATACTCGTCGGGTGGCTGCACGGTTTTGATGTCGTAGCCGCCGTTCGGATCGGGCGTCGCCTTGCTCACCCAGAACCGGGCGAGCGCCTGCAGGACGGGCCAGCCGTTCGCGCTGAGCCACGTCTTGTCCCCGGTCGCCTCGTAGTACTCCCATTGGGAGATCGCGATGTCCGCCTGGAGGTGGAGCTCCTCGCTGCAGCTGAAGTTGGGGTCGGAGATGATCTTGTCGTTGGAGTCGGTCGTGGTGCCGTAGCAGTCGGAGCCTGTGTATCCGTCGTCACCGGCGGTCCATGGGTAGAACGCGCCCTGGTACCCGTTGGCGCTCGCGTCGTGCTCGGCGGCGGTCAGTGTGTTGAAGCGGTAGTCGACGGCCGCCCGGGCGATATCCGGATGGGTGGCGAGGATGGCCGGGAACATCCAGATGTCGGAGTCCCAGAACACCATTCCGGCGTAACCGTCGCTCGAAAGTCCGCTCGGGCCGATCGCATCGGGGCTGTCGCTGCGGATGCTGGCGTACAGGTCGTGCGTGTTGGCATTGATCGCGGTCTGGAGGGCGGGGTCGCCGCTCACGGTGACGCCGTGGCGATACACGTCGGCCCACGCCGAGGCACTCTCAGAGGCGAGCGTCGACTCTCCCGTCGCGGCGGCCTGTTGCGAAGCGGTGCGCGCGTCCGCCGCGGGACTCGCGGAGTCGCGGCTCGACACGACGCCGACGTACTTGGTGAACACGTAGGTCTGGCCGGCGCGAGCCGGGAAGCTGACTGCTTCGCCCGCGGTCATCGGCTGGTTCAGGCCGACAGCCGCGTTCTTCGCCCCGCTGACCGAGGACTGGAGCGTCGAGGCTTCGGCCACGATGAACGCGGTCCCGACCGTCTGCGCGGTGACATGGCTCGTGTTCGACGAGAGGTCGACGCCGGCCGGATCCGTGGCCGCCGGCTGCATTCGCGGCGGCGAGCCCACGGGCTCGTCGGCGGTTGCGCCTTGGCCGTCCGGTAGCCCGGTCACCGTGGTGTTTCCGTTCCATTGCGGAGTCAGCGACAGTGAGGCGACCGCCACGCGCTTGCGCGCAAGGTCGGTGAAAACGCTGTATTGAAAGCTTGCTTTGCGGCCGCTCGGCGACGTCCACACCCCGGACGTCGTGACGGTCCCCGTCTGCAGGTCCTCCGTCTGGCGGTAGTCGCTGATCTGCGACGCCGTCACAGTCGCAGGTGAGTAGGTCTCGCCGGACGGAGTCGCGAAGCTCAGCGTCGACCACGTCGGAATCGGCGCGATCACCTGCTTGCTCTCGTCGGGATAAAAGCCAACCGAAGCGTTCGTCTTGGCGTATACACCCGCGGCCAGCGCCTCGGTGTAGCGCGGCGTGCCGAGCGGCCAGCCGATCGTCCCGAGCCCGGTGAGGAGGCCCATTCCGGCGGCCGGGATGCGCTGGCTGAAGTAGCCGTTCCCGACATACGGCTCGGCGTCGAACTGGTTGACGAACTGCGACGTCGAGATAGACGTCGTTGACGTCGCGGCCCCCGCCCTCGCCGGGAAAGCAACGCTGAGCGCAAACGCGGGGACCGCGCCCACGGCGAATGCGGCGCACAGATAGAAGCGGCGCCACCACCGGACACGAGCACGCTTCAACATGACTTCCTGCCTCCTCCGATCGCAGCCTGTCTCGGTTACCCTGTGACTGTCAACTCCCCGGGCATCGGCGGCTGCGACGGCGCGGACGAGCCGACCGCGACACCCACGAAACTCGCCGACGTCGCGGCGAAGTGCACGACGTCGGTCGTCGCGTGGCCTCCCGTCGCCGCGTGCCCGGATCACGCGCCATCGGGACATAAGCCCCGGTGCCCCCGGTCGGGGCCGCCGACGCGGCGAGGACGGGCGGGGGAGCACAACGCCGAAGTCCCGCAGCCGCACACCGGCGTAAGCACGACGCCGCACCCGCGGAACCCGACACACCTTGCACCTCCTCTAGGCCTGACCGAGCGACTCCGTACCCGGGACCGCATGCGACAAACCATCCGTCCACGGAGAACTGGCCGTGGCCCGCCTCTCGCTGGTCGCTCCTCTAGCGGGAGATTGCGGGCCGGTGCGGGCGCGCGCCGCGCTCGCTTCGCCGGCCGGCCCTCCCTTGCAGGTCAGCCTCGATCTCCTCCAGGCTTCGTCCCTTGGTTTCGACGACGAACGCCATCACGAACAGCCCCGCGACCACGCCCAGCCCCGCGTACCCGAGGAAGATCGGGCCGGGCCCGAGTGCGTTCAACAGCGGCGGAAAGGTCTGGGCCACCGCAAAGTTGGCCGCCCAGTTGCCGAACACCGCCACGCCCATGGCCGTTCCGCGCATGCTAAGCGGAAGCACCTCAGGGATCATCACCCATACCACCGGGCCCCACGTCGCGGCAAAGGACGCGATGAAGGTCGCCAGGCACACGAGCGTGACGACCGCCGCCGGATCGCCGGGGTGGTGCGGGGTGGGCAGGACTGACAGCGAGACGCCGAGGACAACCAGGCTCAACACCATGCCTGCCACTCCGGCAAGCAGCATCGGCTTGCGCCCGACCCGGTCGATGAGCTTTATCGCAAGCACGGTCATGCCCACGTTGATCGCCCCGATGATCAGGTTGGCGTAGATCGCGGTCGTCTTACCGAACCCGACATTGGTCAGTGTTGTCGGCGCGTAATAGATAATCGTGTTAATCCCGACAAGCTGCTGGAACACAGCCAGACCAGTCGCCACCAGCAGCGCCGGGCGCACCCACTTCGCCTGCAAAAGCCCGCGAAGACCGGTTACTTCCTGCTCCCCGCTGTCAACCTCGCGGATCTTCTCGATCTGCTCCTTCGGTCGCTCGTCGCCCGGCAGGTCTTCGAGAACCTCCTGCGCGGCCTCCTCCTCACCCGCGTGGACCAGATACCGCGGCGTTTCGGGCATAAACAGCATGCCGACGAACAGCACCACCGATGGAACAGCGGCCAACCCCAACATCAACCGCCAATTGCCCGACGACGCGAGGATCGCGTTGACGATGAAGGCGACAAGGATGCCGGCCACGACCATCAACTGATTGAGCGAGGCGATTGCGCCGCGGACCCCGGTCGGAGCGATTTCCGAGAGATACAGCGGCACCACCAGCGCCGCCGAGCCCACGCCCAGGCCGATGATCACGCGAGCCGCCACCAGGATGCCGACGGTGGGAGCGAACGCGGCCAGCAACGACCCCGCTGTGAACACCACCGCCGCGATCATGATCAAGCGACGGCGACCAAGATGATCGGCCATACGCCCCGCGAACGCCGCCCCAATCATGGCCCCCAGGAGCAGGCCGGCGACGATCGCCCCCTGAAGGAACGGCGTCAGCTTGAAGGTGTTCGGAATGAACAGCAGGGCACCGGAGATCACGCCAGTGTCATAGCCAAACAGCAAGCCCCCCAATGCACCGAAAAAGTAAATCGTCCGGCCGCTAACGCGCGCTGATCCCATCGTTCCTCCCTCACTCCGTCGTGACTTCTGATGCAAGGCT
>CAWHTT010000002.1:0-181032 GCA_963832315.1 uncultured Solirubrobacterales bacterium
GGTGGCCAGCTGACCGGAACGTCGCCGCCTCGCTGATGAAGATCGCCAACGACGTGCGCTGGATGGCCTCGGGTCCGCGCAGCGGTCTGGGCGAGATTCAGATCCCCGAAAACGAGCCGGGAAGCTCGATCATGCCGGGCAAGGTCAACCCGACCCAGTCGCGAGGCGATGACGATGGTCGTCTCCCAGGTGATGGGCAACGACGTGGCCATCAACATGGGCGGTGCACTCGGCAACTTCGAGCTCAACGTGATGAAGCCGCTGATCATCCACAACTTCCTCTCGAGCGTGCGGCTGCTGGCCGACGCCTGCGTCAGCTTCAACGACCACTGCGCGACGGGCATCGAGCCCAACCAGGCCCGGATCGACGAGCTGTTGAGGCAGTCGCTCATGCTGGTGACCGCGCTCAACCCGCACATCGGCTACGACAACGCCGCCAAGATCGCCAAGCACGCGCACGCGAAGGGGATCACGCTTCGCGAGGCCGCGAGCGAGCTCGGTCTGGTCAAGCCCGAAGACTTCGACCGCTGGGTCCGGCCGGAAGAGATGGTCGGAAGCTGCAGCAAGACCGAAGCCGCACGCTGCGCTCGGCGGCTGAGACCGGCGTCGCATCCTTCGCCGCGGCAGGGCGACACCACTCGGTCAGTCGTCGCGGCGCCGCCGGCGGGGCCGATCGTCCAGCTCGTCTTCGGGCGCATTCTCGGCGTCGACGTTCGGATTCGACGTCATCGCCTGGTTGACCAGGTGGTCCGCCAGCTTGGGGTGCACCTTGAGCACCAGCTCGCGGAGGATCACGTCGCTCAGCTGGCAGTCGGCGACGATGTCCTTGAGGTTCTCGCCGCCGGTCTTGAAGTAGGTGAGCAGGTAGGTGCCCTTCTTGTGCCCGTCGACCGAGTAGGCCAGCCGGCGTTCGTCCCACTGCCGGCTGGCGACGATCTCGGAATGGTGCTTGGTCAAGATGTCGTGGACGTGCTTGACCGTGTCGTCCCAGGCCGTCGGCCGCCTTGGTGCTGTCCAGCAGAAACATCCCTTCATACGTGTTCACGGGCAAGAGAAAGTCCCTCCTTCGGGGAATCGTGGATGGAAAGCGTGATCGGGTCGCGCCATTCCAAAGAGGTTAAGGATATTCGACTCGGCACGACAACTCAGTTGTTCGCGAAATCTGCATCGGCAAACGTCTGGCTCGGCCACGCTACGCGCTGGCCGGTGCCGGGCCATTGAATCGATTCATGGCGGCGTCGATCCCCTGGGTCACCCAGACGGCGACGGCCTGCGACGCGAGGATCAGGGCGTCGTCGATCACGGGCCGCTCGGAGCTTCGGAACCGGCTCAGGACGAAGTCGGCGGCGTCGGCCTGCTCTCTGGTCGCCGATCCCGATCCGGAGCCGGGGAAACTGGTCCGTGCCGAGGTGGTTGGTGATGTCTCGCAAGCCTTTCTGCCCGCCGTCGGACCCGCCCGGCCGCAGCCGCAGCTTGCCCAGGGGCAGGCTCAGATCGTCGCACACGACCAGGATGTCGGTCAGGGGCAGCTTGAGGAACCGGACAGCCTGTCCGACGGATCGGCCGCTCAGGTTCATGAACGTCTCGGGCTTCAGGAGCATGACGCGCCGATAGTCGATCTCGATCTCGGCGACCAGGCCCTCGAACTTTCGCGAGAACGTCGAGCTCGACCCTCCTCGCGCCAGGCGGTCGACCAGCTCGAAGCCGATGTTGTGGCGGGTGCCCTGGTACTTGGTGCCCGGGTTGCCCAGGCCGACGACCAGTTTCATCGACGGCAAGGCGGCGGCTCCCGGCACGCCACGTCACGCCCGGCGTCAGCAGCCAGCAAAGGCTCAGCTGGCGCTTGCTGCCGGGCGATCACGATAACGGATTCCGATCAAGTCTCTTTTTCCTTCTCCTTGCGCTCGGGCTTGATGACCTCGGGCTGGGCCGCGGCAGCCTCGGCCTCGGCTGTCCTCCGGCTTCGGCTTCCTCCTGCGACCGCCCGGATGACGACGTGAGCGAGCAGGAGGTCCGCGTCGTGATCGACCGTGACGTCCGGCGGCAGGACGAGGTCGCGCACGTGAATGCCTTCGCCGACCTGGAGGTGGCTGACGTCGACCTTGATCGACTCAGGGATCGCGCCGGCCTGGCACTTGATCCGCAACGCTGTGGACCAGGTGCTCGAGGATGCCGCCGGCCGCCAGGCCCGCGGGCGTGCCCCGGACCTCGAACGAGACTTCGGTCTCGATCATTTCCTCGGCGCTGACCCGGGCGAAGTCGAGGTGGAGCATCTCTTTGCCGAGGTGGTCCCACTGCACGTCGCGAATCAGGACCGTCTCGGTCGTTCCGTTCACGTCCAGATCGGCGAGGTGCCCGGGCGTCTTGATCATCCGCCAGACGTCGTCGCGAGTGAGCGTGACCGGCACGACGGCCTGCTTGTGCCCGTAGATGACCGCCGGAATCAGGCCCTTCTTGCGCAGCCGCCGCGCAACCCGGGTGCCCGTCCCCTTGTTCTTTGCCGGGTCGCGCGGCTCGACCCTTGTTTTTGTGACTTCCGCCATCGTGATCTCAAATCCTGCTCAAAAGAAAAACGCGGCCCAACGGACCGCAGAGGGAACTTATTATGCTGATTCCGGTTGCTTTCATCAAGCCCCTGGAGCTTCGCATCACCTCGTCGCGCGGCACGGTCAGCTCGCAAACGACATCACCCACGGCTCGAGCGTGCGGCCGTTTCCGTGCACGACGTGCACCGGCAGCTCCATCGAGACTCTCGACTCGCCCGCCGGGTGAATTCGGTAGGTCCCCCGCTCTCGAAAGATGATGCAGTAGTTCCAGCCGTCGGAGATTTCGCGCCAGGCGTTCGGATGGTGGTGAAGATAATGGCCCATCGCAACCTGGTCGCCCCAGTGCAGAACGCCCTTGAGGTCCGTGTTCAGCAGACGGTCTCCTTCGCGCAGGTAACGCCATCAAGGCGCCGGCGGTGCCGGCGGCGAAGCCGGCATTGATGAACGGCATCGCCGCGAGCAGCTCGCGCGTTTCCCGGCGGACGACCGGGTCGTCGATGTGATCGGTCCACGGCACGATCACCGGGCTCTCGCCGCACCAGCGCGCCGATCCCGATCCAGCGGACCATCACCGGCTGCTCGGTGCGCCACAGCGCGGCGCGCACCGCGGCGATCGAGGGCGGGGCGATGGAGAAGCGCGAGTGCCGCTCGGGCGCCGTCGTCGCGCGGGCGCAGGCTCCGCAGCGCGACGACGGCGACGCACGGCCATGGCGACCAGGATCGGCGCGGCGGCGATGAGCGCGGCCCTGCTGCGGCCGAAGACGATGTGGTCGTAGATGCCGTTGAAGAGCATCGCCACGAACCAGGTCACGTTGAAGAGCGCGCCCGCCGATGCGCCGCGGCCCGCCCGCGGGCCACCTCGCGGCCGAGCGCGAAGCCCCACGCCGCGGCGAAGAAGACGTGCGCCGGCGCCGCCAGGAGCGCGCGCCCGACGTCGAGCGGGCGTCACGCCGCCCGCGCTGAAGAGCTCGGCGTTGTGCGCCGGAGATGAAGCCGAGCGCCCACCGCCGACGCGTAGAGCACGCCGTCGCCCGGCGAGGCGAAGCGCGGCGAGCGCCACGCCGGGCACGAGCGGCCGGACCTTGAGCCCCTGCTCCAGCGGCGCCGCCACGAAGAAGGCGTAGACCAGCGCCGGCCGACGTCGCTGCTCGCGCGCGTGCTCGTCGAGCCCGGCCCAGCTCTCGACCCACCGCTCGAGGAGCCACGCCGGGCACGAACGCCAGCGCGCCCAGCGCCACGTGGCGAGGACCAGGAGCAGCGCGGCCGCGCCGCTCGCGGCGGCCCCGCCGCCCGCGCGCGGCGCCGCAGCGACCAGCGCGTAGATCGCGATCGGCAGGGCGACGGCGAGGATCTCGAGGGCGAGCACGGCGCGCGCCCGCTCAGAAGTGCAGCCCGAGGACGCGCCGTGCACGGCGAGCGTGCCGCCCCAGCCCGGAGCCGGTCGAGGTCAGGAGGCGCGGCGCTGCCTGCTGGGCCGGCGTCGACGCCGGGGTCGCTCTGGATGCTGGCTGCACCTGGGCCGTGGTGAGGGCCGGGCGGACGAGCCCGAGCAGCTCGCCGGAGACGTCGACGCCGACCGAGAAGACGCGGCACGAGGTAGTAGTCGACCCCGGCGCCAGCGCGCGTGTAGAAGCCGCGGAGGGCGAGTCGCGGACGCGGCGGCGCCGCCCACGGTGTCGTGGAGGTTGCCCATCGGCGGCGTAGCCCAGCGCCGAGCGCGACGCGCGGCTCGACGCGGCCGAGCGGGACGTGGAAGCCGACCTCGGGGCCGATGCGGTAGAGCTGCCCGATGCTGAAGACGCCGACGCGCCCGCGCAGGAGGAGCGTGAGGAAGAGCAGGCGCGCCCCCACGCCCGCGCCGACCGACGCCGCCGCTCGACGAGGTCGTTGACGAAGCCGCCGACGAAGCCCTGGTCGCCGCCGTTGAAGGTCTGCAGGCCGAGCTGCTCGAAGCCGCCCTGCACGTCGAGCCACACCCACTCGAGGCCCCGCCCCGAGTCCTCGCTGCTTGGCCTGGTCGAGGCGCTCGCACGGCGCGGATCTGCTCCGGCGTGAGCGGCGGCGGCGGGGGGATCGCGAGCTGGGGCTGGCCGGCCCCGAGCAGGCCGCCGCCCGGCGGCGCGGCGGCGGGCGGCGGCTGCGGCCGGCGCCGAGGCGGCGGGCGGCGCGCGAGGGCGGGCGCGAGGACGGCGCGTCGGCAGCGCGGCGAGGCACGGCCGCGGCCGGAGAGCCTCACTCGTCGTCCCCCGTCTCG
Source organism: uncultured Solirubrobacterales bacterium (assembly GCA_963832315.1). Classification (GTDB taxonomy): domain Bacteria; phylum Actinomycetota; class Thermoleophilia; order Solirubrobacterales; family Solirubrobacteraceae; genus Palsa-465. The sequence continues at coordinate 4,801 of CAWHTT010000002.1, forward strand.
CCGTCCCGCCGGCCGAGGCTCGACTCCGGCGGGCCCGGGATGCGGTAGCTGCCGTCGAGCCAGCGGCCCAGGTCGACGAGCTTGCAGGCCGGCGAGCAGAACGGGAAGGACGGGTTCGTCCGGCCGTCGCGCGCGGCGGGGCGGGGCGTCCGCAGACCGGGCAGGCGTGGCGCGCTCGGCGCTCGCATGCGCCCAACGTAGCAGCGGACGGCGCGCCGCATGTAGCCTGCCGCCATGCGCCGACGCTTCCTTCTTGCCGCCGCGATCGTCCTCGGCTGCCGCGGCGTCTCGCTGGCCGCGGCCTGCAGCGGGCGGCCGCACCGAGCTCGGCGTGATCCCCGCCCGACGCCGGCTCGACGACGCCGCCCCCGTCCCCGACGCCGCGCCCCCGCCGATCGAGCACGAGCGACAAGGTCGACCTGCTCCTCGTCGTCGACAACTCGCCCAACACCGACGACTTCCGCGCCCTCTTCGGGGCCACGGCGCCCTACCTGCTCGGCCGCTTCGCCCAGCCGGCCTGCGTCAACGGCCTCGGCAACGTGGTCGCGACCACGCCGAGCCCCACCGATCCCTGCCCGGTCGGCCAGCGCGAGTTCCACGCCCGTCACCGACCTCCACGTCGGCGTCATCACCACCAGCCTCGGGCGGCCACGGCGCCGACTCCTGCAGCCCGGCGAGCGCCGTACTGGAACCCGACCCAGGACGACGCCGGGCACCTCGTCACCCGCGGGCCCGCGGCGGGCGCCGTCGTCCCGACCTACCAGAGCCAGGGCTTCCTCGCCTGGGACCCGGCGCAGAAGCTGAGCCCGCCCGGCGAGGGCGACCTCGGCGCCCTCGCCCAGCACGTCGCCGACCTCGCCGCGGGCGCGGGCGACCAGGGCTGCGGCTTCGAGTCGCAGCTCGAGAGCATGTACCGCTTCCTCGTCGACCCGGCGCCCTACCAGACCATCCCCGTCGTCGAACGGCCAGGCGACGCCCGACCGGCGATCGACACGGCGCTGCTCCAGCAGCGCGCCGACTTCCTCCGCCCGGACTCGGCGCTGGTGGTCGTGCTCGTCACCGACGAGGACGACTGCTCCGTCCGCGAGGGCGGCGCAGTACTACCTCGTCGATCCAGGGCCTCGTCGCCGGGCAACCCCGGCCAGCTCTTCCACCTGCCCCGCGCCGCGCAGCGAGTGCGCGCACGAACCCGGACGATCCCTGCTGCGCCTCCTGCGGCCAGGCCGACGCCGGCCGGGCTGCCCGGCCGGCGATCCCGCCTGCACGGGGCCCGCCCTCGACGACGCCGCAGGATCCCATCAACCTCCGCTGCTTCGACCAGAAGCGGCGCTTCGGCATCGACTTCCTCTACCCCGTGCAGCGCTACGTCGACGCGCCTCACCAGCCCCACGGTCACCGACGCGCGACGGCTCCCTGGTCGCCGAACCCGCTCTACGCCGGCAACCGCTCGCCCAAGCTCGTGATGATGGCCGGCATCGTCGGCGTCCCCTGGCAGGACCTCGCCGAGGCCCCCAAGTCGCTCGCCACCGGGCTACCAGCCCGCCGACCGAGATCGACTGGGGCCTCGTCCTCGGCGATCCCGCAGACCGGAGACGCCCCCCGGCGATCCCCTGATGATCGAGTCGATCGCGCCGCGCACCGGGGACGAACCCGCCCACGGGCGACGCCGCTCGCGCCGCCCTCCGCCCGGCCTGCTCGCCAACCCCATCAACGGCCACGAGCGCACGATCCCCGCACAGCGACGATCTCCAGTACGCGTGCATCTACGCCCGGCCCACGCCCGTCCCCTGCACCGCGCCGCGACGTGCAACTGCGCGCCGCCGGACATCGACACCAACCCCGATCTGCCAGGCCCCCGACGGCAGCTACGCGGCCACCGAGACCTACGCCCGCGCGCTGCCCGGCACGCGCCACCTCCAGGTGCTGCAGGCGCTCGGCGATCGGGCGACCGTGGCGTCGGTGTGCGCGGCGGTGACGTCCGGGCCCGACCGCCACCTACGCCTACAAGCCCGCGGTCGACGCCATCCTGAGGACGCTGCGGCCACGGCTGCCGTGAGCCACCGCTCAGGTCGGAGAGGGCCCGTCTTCCCTCACGTGCGTCTTCTCCCGGTAGAGCATCGCGACGAGGACGAAGAGCACACCGATGCCGGCCATCGAGCCACGCGAAGAACGTGAAGTACTCCGGCCCGACGAGCTTGTACGTCGAGACCTACGCCTCGCGGCGTCGAACGTGCCGGTGGTCGCCACGGGCTTGCGCTCGACCACGTCCATCAGCTTCACGCGGCTTGCTCGGCTCGTCCTTCGCGGCGACGAGGTACGTTCCGGCGAGCGTGGAGGGCTTGCCCTCCTTGTCCCGCTTCGGCGACCGTCGGGCTTGGTCACGGCGCGCCCGGTCTTCGCGGAATCGATCTTCTGCCCGGACCACGAGCGGCTCCACGTCGTCGAGCACGCACCCAGGTCTCGGCGCCACCTCCACCGCGCTCACGTGCGAGCGGGCCGGACCATGCCGTGGTTGACGGCGGCGGTCATCAGGTTGCCGACGCTCGTCGACAGCAGGAAGAGCGCCATGATGAAGCTCTTCATGCGCAGCGGCGCCTGCTTGTAGCTGAACTCGAGCGCCGGTGATCGACACGAGCACCTCGGATGCGGTGAGCACGACGTAGGCCAGGATCTGCCACCAGACGCTCACGGTGTGGCCGGTCTGGATGCGCGCCTCGATCCGCGCCACGATCACGAACGACGCCGCGACCGTGAAGAGGCCGATGGCGATCTTGCGCAGCGGCGTGACCTCGAAAAACTTGCCCAGAGCGGGTAGATGCCGAAGGTGAAGATCGGGCACCGATCGCCAGGATGAAGAGACCGTTGACGACCTGGATCTGCGCCGGCAGCAGCGTGAACCCGAAGCCCAGGTGCTTGTCCATGAGCGACGACTCGGCCTGGAGCGTCCACGTCTGCCCGTTCGACTGCTCCCAACGCGCCCAGAACCCCGCGATGAAGAGGTAGATGATGACCAGGCTGATGATCGCCTCAGGCCCTCCTTCGAGAGCACGTCGCGAGCCACGCCTTCCCCGCCGGCGGCACGACGGCGTACTCTCTTCCGCCCATCCAGAACACGATAGTCGCGACGAGCATCATCGTGGCCGGCATGCCGAACGCGAGGAGCGGACCGTACTTTGGGCCGTACTGGACGAGCAGGAAGGGGCACAGAAAGAAGTCAAGATTGAGCTCCGCGGGCTGCCGTCGCCGACAGCGGTCAAGAAACATCGGGGCGCCCGGATTCGAACCGGGGACCTCAACCACCCAAAGCTTGCGCGCTAACCAGGCTGCGCTACGCCCCGACGCTGCGGGCGAGTCTAGAGGCCACCCCCTCGCGGCTACCCAGCCGCCGGCGCGACCGTCCATCGCCAGCGTCGAGTAGCCTCCGCCGCCGCCATGGCCGATGTCCAACCGCTGCGCGCGCTGCACTACGACCTGGAACGACCGGCGGCCTCCAGGACGTGGTCGCGCCGCCCTACGACGTGATCGAGCGCCGAGCAGCGAGCCGAGCTGGAGCGGCGCTCGCCGTACAACGTGGTGCGCATCGACCTGCCCGGGCGGCGAGCGATCCGTACAGCACGCGGCCGAGCAGCTCGACGAGTGGCGCAAGAGGCCGTGGTCGTCCGCGACGAGCAGCCCGCGCTGTGGGCGCTCGAGCAGGACTACACCGGCCCCGACGGCAGCGCGCGCACGCGCCGCGGCTTCCTCGCGCGCGTGCGCGTCGAGGAGTACGGGCCGGACGGATCCGTCCCCACGAGCGCACCCACCCCGGCCCCAAGGAGGATCGGCTGCGGCTCACGCGCGCCACCCGGGCCAACCTCTCCCCCATCTTCTCGCTGTTCGACGACCCGCCAGGCGCCGCCACCGAGGCGCTCGGCGCTGACCGGCGCGACGCCACCGTGGGGCGAGGCCACCGACGACGACGGCACGGTCAACCGGCTCTGGCGGGTCGCCGACCCCGACGCGATCGCCGCAGTCACCGGCGCGGCCGAGCCGGCGGAGCTGCTGATCGCCGACGGCCATCACCGCTACGAGACCGCGCGCGTGTACGCGGAGGAGATCGGCGGCGAGGGCCCCCAGCGCTACGTGCTGATGTGCCTGGTCGCGCTCGAGGATCCCGGGCTGACGGTGTTCCCCACCCACCGGCTGGTCCGAGACCTCCGCCCCGACCAGCACGAGACGCTCGCCGACGCGCTGCGACGCGACTTCGAGATCGAGCGGCTCGACAGCACCGCCGAGCTCGCGCCCGCCTACGGCCACCGGTCCGCATCGGCTACATCGACTCCCACTTCCGCCGGCCGTTCAGGCTCACGCTCAAGGACCCGGCGATCGCCGACGCGGCGCTGCCCGACCACGCCGAGCCCTACCGCCGGCTCGACACCGCGGTGCTCGAGGCGCTGATCCTCAAGGGCGCGCTGGGCATGACCGACGAGGACATCGACCACCTCGACGGGCTCGGCTACGCGCGCGACTTCGACCAGGCGCTCGAGCTCGTCGAGAGCGGCGAGTACGACGCGGCGTTCTTCGTGGCGCCGACCCCGATCGAGGAGGTCCGCGCGGTCGCCGCCGCCGGCGAGAGCATGCCCCCGAAGTCGACCTACTTCTTCCCCAAGGTCCCGACCGGCCTGGTCTTCAACCCGCTCGCCGATTAGGGGCCCGAACTCGATTCAGACGGCTAGGATGAATACAAAGCACACTTCGACCAGCAAGGATCACCGCAGATGAAGGCCATCGCGCGCCGCACCGCACGGACTGCATTCACCCACCGCATCGACGTCCGCCAGCATCAGCTGACGGCCGATGAGCCGACCGAGCACGGCGGCGACGACGAGGGCCCGAGCCCGCAGGAGCTGCTGGCCGCCAGCCTGGCGTCGTGCACGGCGGTCACGATGGAGATGTACGCCAAGCGCAAGGGCTGGGATATCGGCCCGGTCGAGGTCCAGTGCGAGTACACGCCGGCCGACCGCGGCTGCCTGACCAAGTTCAAGCTCGTTATCAGGCTCCCCGATGCCTGTACCGAGGAGCAGATCGACAAGCTGCGGATCATCGCCGCGAAGTGCCCGGTCCACCGGACGCTCGACGGCGAGGTCAGCTTCGACGAGCGGATCGAGATCGTCCAGCCGGCCGCGGCCGCGTAGCGCGCCGCGCGCCGTCCGCGCCTAGTCGACCACCTCGACGCCGGCCGCGCGCAGCTCCTCCACGGCGCGCTCCCCGTCGCCGGGCTGCACCTCGACCGCGCGCGTGGCTCCCCGGTGGACCGTCACGTCGAAGCCAGCCCGCCGAGCATCCAGCGCCGTCGCCCGCACGCAGTAGTCGAGCGCGAGCCCGACGACGTCCACCGCGTCGACGTCGTGCTCGCGCAGCAGCCGCTCGAGCTCGGTGCCCTCGAACCCCGAGTAGCCCTCCCGGTCGCGCGCCTGTCCCTTGTCGACGACCGCATCGACGAGACCTCGATCGATCCCCGCGTGGAGCTCCGCCCCCGGCGTACCGGCGACGCAGTGCACCGGCCAGGGACCGCCCTGCGCGGCGAACGACTCGTGGTCGGACGGATGCCAGTCGCGCGTGGCGACCACGAAACCGGACTGAGCAGCCAGCCGGTTCGCAGGCTCGACCACCGCGTCGCCGTCGGGCACGGCCAGAGCCCCGCCCGGACAGAAGTCGTTCTGCACGTCGACCACGATCAGAGCCCGCACGACACCCGAATATAGTCAGCCGATGGCGTCGGGCAACGACCACCTGAACGAGCACCTCCGGCACGTCCTGCTCGACCCCGAGGAGGCCCTCGGGCTCGAGGTCCGGGGCGCCACCAACGCCGCCGTGCTGGTGCCGCTGTACCTGGAGCGCGGCCGGCTGCACGCGGTGTTCACCAAGCGCCAGGACGATCTGCGCCGGCACGCGGGCGAGATCTCGTTCCCCGGCGGGCGCTACGACGAGGGCGAGCCCGACCTCAGGGCCACCGCGCTGCGCGAGGCCAACGAGGAGATCGGGCTGCCCCAGCGACGCCGTCGAGATCGTCGGCGCGCTCCAACCCACCCCGACGATCGCCACCGGGTACGCGGTCTACCCGTTCGTGGGCATGATCGAGGCCGGGCGGACCTGGACGCCGAGCGCCAGCGAGGTGGCCGAGGTCCTCGAGCTGCCGCTCGACGAGCTACGGGCCGGCTACGCGCGCCGGCGCCTGGTGCGCCGCGGCGTCCCGATCCGGACCGACACCTACTTGGTCGACGAGAACCTCATCTGGGGCGCGACGGCCCGGATCCTGGCCGACCTGTTCGACCGGATCGGGCCGCTGCTGGCCAGAGAAGACTCGAGGATCCGGGTCAGCCCTTCTCGATCGGCACGTTGACCAGGTTGCCCCACTCGGTCCACGACCCGTCGTAGTTCTTGACGTCCTGCTCGCCCGAGCAGCTCGTGCAGCACGAACCACGTGTGGGCCGAGCGCTCTCCGATCCGGCAGTAGGCGATGATCGGATCGCCGGACAGCACGCCCTTGCCGCCGTACAGGTCACGCAGGTCGTCGGCTGACTTGAACGTCCCGTCCTCCTTGACCGCCTGGGCCCACGGGATCGACTTCGCGCCCGGGATGTGGCCGGCCGCGCTGCGCGCCCTCGCTCTCGTAGCCGGGCATCGCGATCAGCTCGCCCGAGTACTCCTGCGGCGAGCGCACGTCGACCAGTTGGTGGTGGTCGTGCAGCGCGCCGAGGACCTCGTCGCGCTTGGCGCGAATCGAATCGTCACCGGCCTTGGCCGATGAAGCTGGCCGCCGGATACTCCGGCACATCGGCGGTGGTCGGCCGGCCCTCGGCGATCCAGCGCTCACGGGGGCCGTTCAGGAGCTTGACGTTGTCGTGGCCGTAGTACTTCAGGTACCAGTACGTGTACGCCGCGAACCAGTTGTTGCGGTCGCCGTACAGGATCACCTGGTGCTCGTTCGAGATCCCGCGGCTGCCGAACAGGGCGCCGAACTCCTCCGGGCCGAGGAAGTCGCGCTTGACCTGATCCTGGAGGTCAAGACGCCAGTCGAACCCGATCGCGCCCGGAATGTGCGCGTCCTTGTACAGGGCCGGGTTCTCGTCGACCTCGACGATCCGGATCGTGTCGTCGTTCAGGTGCTGCTCCAGCCACTCCGGCTCGACCAGTACGTCATTGGCGTAGTCAGCCATCGGCGTGCCTCCATCTATTTCCGATCAACTTTTATCTATTTTCTTCTCAGTTTACTGTGGGCCGGCGGTGCCGCCATCGAGCGCAAGCTGGACGGCGGCGAGGGCGGCGACCGTCCACGCCGCGGGCTCGCCGGGATCGGCGTCGAGCACTGAATACGGGATGCGGGAGTCCTCGCATCGCTCGCGCACCAGCGCCGCCCCGGCCGCCAGGACGTCCGGATCGACCGAGCCGGCGGCTTCGTAGACGACCGCGCGCACCGTGGTGTCGACGATCCGGGTGAGCAGCATCTGAAGGCGCGTGCCGTGGAGCGCGGCAAGCTGCTCCGGCGACGCAGCCGCCGAGCCGAGCAGGACGCACACCACGGTCACCTGGTCGAGGGCCGGCGCGAGCGTCGCGACGCGGTCCGGGTCGCCGACGTACGCCTCCGCGCCGAGGGCCTCGATCGCCGCCCGGCCGCCCTCCTCACGCGTCGTTCCCCGCACGGCGTGGCCGCGAGCGATCAGCTCCACCGCCAGCGACCGCCCCCGGCAGCCACAGCCGATGATCAGACAGCGGGCCACGACCCGGCCACGCCCTCGCCGTCCGGCCCGCCGGGGTCAGCCCTCACGCCGCTGCTCGCGCAGCTCGCTGAGCACCCGGGCCTCGACCTCCTCGGCGCTCACCTCCGCCTCACCCCGGGCGCGCCTGCGCTCGTTGTGCGCGCTCAGCATCTGATCGAGGTCCTCTGCCTCCAGCGCCTCCCGTCTCTCGGTCAGCTCGCGCGCCGACTGCAGGCCGAGCTGCTCGAGTCCGGACCCGGGGTAGTAGCGCCCGATCAGCCAGAACACGAGCACCAGAACGGCGAGGCCACCGACCACTACGACGGTAAAGGAGTCCACCGCCCCGAAGTCTAGAGCGCCAGCGCAACTTCACCCCGGGTGCTGTGTTTTCAGGGGCGTTCATCGCCACCGCCTGGTAGGGAGCCGGGAACCCAGCGGAGGCACCACACACTCCACGCTTGGAAAGGAGCGCTCAATGCGCCCACGCCTTGCCGTGCTTGCGATGGTGGTGACCACGCTCGTGGCTGTCGCTGTGCCGAGCATGGTCACCGCTGCCCCAAGGCACAACCGCGGTCTGACCATCAACGCCATTCCGAACCCAATCGACGCCGGCGAGGGGGTATTCATCTACGGTCACCTGAACGTCCCGCCAGTGGGTGCTCAGACGATCATCCTCTATCACCATCTCGCCGGATCGGGGAGGGGATTCACGCGGGTCAGCCAGACCACGACCGACTCGCACGGCTTCTATGAGTTCACTCGCGCCGAGGACGTGGTGACGACGAACCGCAGCTGGTTCGTGCGCGAGGCGGGCATTCACCAGATCCACAGCCGCACTGTGTTCGAGCGCGTGGCGGCCCTGGTGAGCCTGAGCGCCAGCACGACGACCGCCGTGACCGGGCAACCGGTCGTCTTCACCGGGCACGTCGACCCGAACCACGCCGGCGAGCGGGTCGTTCTCCAGCAGGAGACGGCTTCGGGCAACTGGCACACGCTGGAGAGCGACCGTCTCGATGGGGGCTCGAATTACTCGATCACCCATCGCTGGCGCTTCGCCGGCGATCACACGGTCCGGGTGTTGTTCCCGTCAGACCGCTTCAACATCCGCGGAGCCGCGAACCCGGTGACGGTCGCGGTCCAGCAGAAGCAGATCCCCGGGTTCACGATCGCCAGCTCGGATCAGTTGATCTCCTATGGTCAGCAGGTCACGATCTCGGGCGTGCTCTCGAACGCGGCGACGAACACGCCGGTCACCCTGTGGGCGCGTAACGCCTCCCAGGACCAGTTCACTCCGGTGGCCGACACGACCATTGGCTCCGACGGCAGTTACGCGTTCACCCCCCAGGCGCCCACAAACAACACCGTCTACCAGGTCCGGACCACCATGGCTCCGCGCCGTCACAGCGCGGTGCTGTTCGAGGGCGTCCAGGATGCGCTCACCATGACACCGAGCTCGACCACCTCGGAGGTCGGTGGTCATATCACGTTCACCGGCACGGTCCTGCCTGACAAGGCTGGTCACGTGATCTACCTGCAGCGCCTCGGCGCTGACGGTGACTGGCACAGCGAGGAGATCAGGTTTGTCACCAATGCCGACACGTTCCAGTTCGGCTGGACGTTCGGCAAGGCGGGCACCTACCAGTTCCGCGCCCGGATCACCGGCGGCGACGGCAACGTGGGCGGTGCCTCGGCGCCGGTGACCATCCAGGTCTCCCCCACGACCACGAGCCCGTCGGCGCTGCCGCCGGCCTCGTAACCAAGGGACGGGCACGTCGCACCGACCGGCCTCCGCCGCCGCGCCGCGGCGGGGGCCGGTCCGGTAGCGTCCCGGCGCATGGACTTCGAGCTCACCGATGAGCAGCGCCTGGTCCGCGAGACGGCGCGCGCTTTCACCGATAACGAGATCGTCGAGCGCGCGCGCGAGAACGATCGCAACGAGCACTTCGACCTCGAGCTGGTGGCCAAGATCGCGGCGCAGGGCTACCTCGGGGCGATCGTGCCCCAGGAGTACGGTGGCGCCGGCCTCGACTACCTGACCTACGGCCTGATCGTGGAGCAGATCGGGCGCGGCGACTCGGCGATGCGCACGGTGGTGTCCGTGCAGACCTCGCTCGTCTGCTCGGCTCTCCTGCGCTGGGGCACCGAGGAGCAGAAGCAGCGCTACCTGCCGAAGCTGTGCTCCGGCGAGTGGCTCGGCTGCTTCGCCCTGACCGAGCCCGACACCGGCTCGGACGCCGCCAACCAGCGCACGCGTGCGAAGAAGACCGATTCGGGCTGGGTCATCAACGGCGCCAAGATGTTCATCTCGATGGGCAACCACGCCAAGCTCGCGCTGGTGTTCGCCCAGACCGACCCCGAGAAGGCGCATCGCGGCCTGGCCTGCTTCCTGGTCGAGACCGACCAGCCGGGCTACCAGCCCCAGGAGGTCCACCACAAGCTCGGCCTGCGCGGCTCCGACACGGCGGCGATCTCGCTCGACGACGTCGAGGCGCCCGACGAGGCGATGCTGGGCGAAATCGGCGACGGCTTCAAGGTCGCGATGAGCTCGCTGGACTCCGGGCGCTACAGCGTGGCCGCCGGGTGCGTGGGCATCTGTCAGGGCTGCCTGGACGCCTCGATCAGCTACTCCAAGGACCGCCAGCAGTTCGGCCGGCCGATCGCGGCGTTCCAACTCGTCCAGGAGATGCTCGCCGACATGGCGCTCGAGACCGACGCCGCCCGCATGCTCGTGTGGCGCGCCGGCTACCTCAAGGACCAGGGCAAGCCCAACACCACCGAGACCTCGATCGCCAAGCTGTTCGCCACCGAGGCCGCGGTGCGTTGCGCCAACGCGGCGATCCAGGTGCACGGCGGCTCCGGCTACGTCGACGACTACCCGGTCGAGCGCTACCTGCGCGACGCGCGCGTCACCACGCTCTACGAGGGCACCTCCCAAATCCAGAAGCTGATCATCGGGCGCGCGCTGACCGGAATCAACGCGCTCATTCCGGCGTGAGCGCCGAGGCCGGGCCCGCCAGGACGATCGGAGTCGCGGGCGCCGGCACGATGGGCGCGGGCATTGCGCAGCTGGCCTGCCTGTCCGGCGCGCGGACGCTCCTGCACGACCCGGCACCGGAGGCGCTCGAGCGCGGGGTGGAGCGGATCAAGGCCCAGCTCGACCGAGGCGTGGAGCGCGGCCGCCTGAGCGCCGAGCAGGCCGAGGAGGCCGTCGCCGGGCTCGTCGCCGCGCCCGCGCTCGAGGACCTCGCCGACGCCGAGCTCGTTATCGAGGCCTCGCCGGAGCGGCTCGAGCTCAAGCAAGAGCTGTTCGGGCGACTCTCGGAGGAGATCGTCTCCGAGGACTGCGTGCTGGCCTCTAACACCTCCTCGTTGCTCGTCACGGCGATCGCCGCCGCGGTCAAGCGACCCGAGCGCGTGGTCGGGATGCACTTCTTCAACCCCCCTCCGTTGATGAGGCTGCTCGAGGTCGTGGCCGGCGAGCAGTCCTCGGAGCGCGCGGTCGCGCGGGCGCGCGCCACCGGCGAGGCCATGGGCAAGCACGTCATCGTCGCTGCCGACGGGCCGGGCTTCCTGGTGAACCGCTGCAACCGGCCATTCGGGCTCGAGGCGCTCAAGCTGCTGCAGGAGCGCGTCGCCTCGCTTGAGGAGATCGACCGCATCTGCCGGCTGGGCGGCGGCTTTCGCATGGGCCCGTTCGAGCTCATGGACCTGGTCGGAGTCGACGTCGGCCTCGACGTCTCGCGCTCGTTCTACGAGCAGAGCTTCGGCGAGCCGCGCTGGCGGCCGTCCCCGATCAGCGTCCGGACGGTCGCCGCCGGGCGGCTCGGACGGAAAGCCGGACGCGGCTACTACGAATACCCGGAGGGCGGGGAGCACCGCCCGCCCGATCCCGAGCCGCTCTCGGCCGGCGGCGGCGAGGGCCTGATCGTGATCGGCGGGCACTCGGCGCTGGCCCATGTGCTCGGCGGCGCGGCCGCCGAGGCGGGCTGGGAAGTGTCAGGCCCGGAGGGGGCGCAGGACCGCGAGCCGCCCTTCCTGATCCTCGATCTGAGCTTCGGGGAGGACCTCGACGCGCCGCTCCAGGGGGGCCCGCAGGCCATCTGCTGCGCCGCCGGATCGCTCTCCGGGCTCGATCCCGGGGGCGGCGCGGTCGGCTTCCACGCGCTCGCGCCGTTCGAGGAGACGACCCTCGTGGAGCTCACGCGCGGACCGGACAGCGCCCGCTCGGCAGCGACGGCCGCCGAGCGTTTCTTCGCCACGCTGGGCAAGCACACCGCCTGGGTGGGCGACGCGCCCGGGTTGGTGCTGGGCCGGATCGTCTGCCAGGTGATCAACGAGGCGGCGTTCGCCGTTGCCGAGGGGGTGGGCAGCGCCGAGGACGTCGACGCCGGCATGGTCCACGGCCTGAACTACCCGCGCGGCATCCTGGGCTGGGCCGACGAGATCGGCCTCGACCACGTGCTGGCCGTGCTCGACGGCCTCTACGAGGAGCGCCGGGAAGAGCGCTACCGCGCGGCCCCGCTGCTGCGCTCGCTGGCGATGTCCGGTCGGTTGGGCCGTCTGACCGGCGAGGGATTCTTCAGCTACGAGCACGTCACCTGACAGAAAAGCGATGCCGGCAGCCGCGCCTGACGCGCGCGTCGCACGCGTTCTGTAGGGTGCACGCGCACGACATACCCAGCCGAATCCCGTGGCGCCTCGACCGCCCCGGGAGCGGGGGACCCGATGGGGCAATGAGCCCCTGGGGCGAATCGCCGGTACTTCCGGCGTAGCGCGACCTCTTTCAGCGCGAGCCCGGCAGCTAACCCCGTAGGCAGGAGAAAGAGAGGGGTTAATTTGGGCGGCAAGCTTCTGGCGCGGATGGATGCGTGTGCTCGCGTGCGGTTCGCGGCGATCACGCGACGCAGGTCCGGTTCGACGCGCGCACCCTCGCACAGGTTTCCGTGCCTAAACGTCCACAGTCCTGTGCGCCGCGAAATAGACCCTGCGCGCACGGACGATCTAGTGATGGTGTCTGCTGAGAGGTCATGGGGGCGCTCGCATCTGGGCCGGGCCCTATGGGTTTCGCTGTTGGCACTCGGGCTGTCGACGATCGTTGCCTTCCCGTCGGCCGCGAGTGCGCGGCGGCACCGAGCCCGTTCCAGCTCGAGCGCGACATGCGCCGGCGCCGATGCCCGCGTCGGCCACGCCTCGCCCAAGGTCCTGCGCTCCGCCGTGGTCTGCCTGATCAACCGCGAGCGCGCAGCGCATCACCTCCCGGCCCTCCACGCCTCGCCGATGCTCAACCGCTCGGCCCAGGGCTGGACGAACGTGATGGTCTCGAGCGACCAGTTCAGCCACGGCGCGAATTTCGCCTCGCGGATCAGCGCGGCCGGCTACACGTGGCGCTCGGCGGGCGAGAACATCGCCACCGGGTTCGCGACACCCCGGTCGGTCGTGCATGCCTGGATGGGCAGCACCGGCCACTGCGCGAACATCCTCAACCCCACCTTCCGCAACATCGGCACCGGCGTCAGCTCACGCCCCGTCAAGGGCTTTGCCACCGGCAGCGGCACGTGGACCCAGGACTTCGCGCTCGGGATGCACGAGTCCCCGCCGTCGGGCAACACCGGCCCGATGAACGGCTGTCCCTACTAACGGCTGTCCCTACTAGGGGCCGGTGCCCGAAGGTTTCGGCGCTAAGCCGAAGCCTCTGCGGTGGCCCCGACCTGGTCCTCCAGCGGGAACGGCGTGTCGCGCAGGTACCACTCGGCGTCGAGTGCGGCCTGACAGCCTGACCCGGCCGCGGTGACCGCCTGGCGGTAGGTGTGGTCGACGAGGTCGCCGGCCGCGAACACGCCGGGGATTCCGGTGAGCGTCGAGCGGCCCTCGGTGACCACGTAGCCGGCGGGATCGACCTCGACCTGTCCCTCGACCAGCTGGGACTGCGGCTCGTGGCCGATCGCGACGAACGCGCCGGTCACGGGAAGCTCCTGCGTCGACCCGTCAACCGTGTTGCGCAGCCGCGCAATGCTGAGCGAGCCGTTGTCGCCGCTGAGTTCCTCGACCACGTACGGCGTGATCCATTCGATGTTGGGGATCGCCCGAGCGCGCTCGAGCATGATCTTCGAGGCCCGGAACTCGTCTCGGCGGTGCACGATCCCGACGCTGGAGGCGAACTTGGACAGGAACATGGCCTCCTCCATCGCCGAGTCGCCACCGCCCACGATCAGCGTGGGGGCGCCGCGGAAGAAGGCGGCATCGCAGGTCGCGCAGTAGCTGACGCCCCGGCCCGAGAGCTCGAGTTCGCCGGGGACCCCGAGCTTGCGGTGCTGGGCGCCCATGGCCAGGATCAGGGCGCGGGTCAGGTGTACCTGGTCCCCGATCCACACCTTGTGCAGGCCACCCTCGGGTGAGATCTCGATCTGGGTGACGTCGTCGGTCTCGAGGCGCGCGCCGAAGCGCTCGGCCTGGGAGCGGAAGTGCTGCATCATCTCCGGCCCCATGATGCCCTCGGGGAAGCCGGGATAGTTCTCGACGTCGGTCGTCTGCTGGAGCAGCCCGCCCCAGGCAAACCCCTCGATCACGAGCGGGTCGAGGTTCGCCCGCGCGGTGTACAGGGCCGCCGTGTATCCGGCCGGCCCGCTGCCCACGATGATTACGTTTTCCACGCGCTGATCGGTCACTTCATAAAGTATAGTCCACGCCGCAAGCGCTGTCACGACGCCGGTTCGGATGCGCCGCGGAGCATACGCGCGGGCTCGGTTTCCCAGCGCTGCACCGTGCGCCGCAGTTGCAGGTAGGCGACGGCACCCGGCAGCGTGGGCAGCCAGAAGGCGAACGCCCGGTAGGCCAGGACGGCAACGACCGACAGCTCGACGTCGACGCCGAACGCCGTGAAGGCGCCGATCATCCCGCCGTCGACCCCGCCGATCCCGCCCGGTAGGGGCAGCGTGTTGGCGAGCATCCCGACGAAGTAGGACATCACGATGACGCCCTTGGGCGGCGACCCCCCGAAGGCGTGGAAGCACGCCCACAGGACCGCGATGTCGAAGCCCCACCAGGCGACCGCGCCGAGCAGCGCCGGCTCGCGCGCCCGCACCAGGTCCAAAGCCGTGCGCACGCCGCGGGCGGCCGTGGCCGAGGCGTCCGCCAGCCGCAGGGCGAGCCGCGCGACACGGTGCGTGCCCGTCCAGGACACCAGCCGCCTCACGTCGCCCGGCAGCATCGAGATCCCCAGGAACAGCGCGATCACGATGGCTCCGAAGATGGCCGGGACGATCGTGATCGCGAACGGCGCCTCACCCGGGATCACACCGATGTACAGGCCGACCCCGACGACCACCAGCGTGATCATGTACACGCCGTAGAGCAGCGCCAGGAACGCGATCATGCGGCAGGCGACCGTGCGGGTCCCCATCCCGGATCGGCGCAGCGCCCACGCGGTCAGCGCGATCCCGCCCGCCCCGGCCGCCGCGAACAGGCGCGTGGCGGCCAGGCTCGCCATCGTGATCTGGTAGCTCTCGGACCAGTCGATCCGAGACTCGCCCCGGATGAACACTCCCCGGAAAAGGATCACGTAGCCGAAGAACGAGCAGACCTCGAGGACCGCGGCCAGTCCCAGCCACCATCCGTTGCCGTGCTGGATGCGGTTCCACGTCTCGTTCAGGCCGAGCAACTTCGGCAGCACGAAGTAGAGGAAGGCCAGCGCGGATCCGACGAACAGCAGCGTGCCGAGGATCCGTCCTCGGGTCAGCCGCATGCGCGGGAGATCCTCGCCGTTGCCGTTCCCGCGTTCCCGACCGGGGGCCGGCGTCGGCTGCGTCGGTGATGGGCGGCTCAGCCCAGGCACCCTACCCAGCGTGGGATTCGATGGCCTGGAAGACCGCCGACACGCGCCGGTAGAACGGGGTCAGGCGCGGTAGCCCGCACCGGATCCCCTCCGCCAGCACCGCTCCCCCGATCAGATCGACCGCGTAGTGCTCGCCCAAATAGACGAGCGCCAGGCCGAGGGTCAGCGCGTACGTCCATCCCACGGCGCCGGCAACCGGGTCGACCTCGGAGAGCAGATGCGCCCCCATGAGGGACGTGGCGAAGTGCAGTGACGGCATGGCGGCAAGCGGATTTCCTCCGAGGACATCGTAAAGGGCCTCCCAGCGGTCTCCCCAGAACTGCTCTCCGTACTCGATCATCATCCGCCGCACGCGGAGCGGCCGGCCGTCGTCCAGGCGCCCCCGGGCGGCTGCCCACCATGGGGGTGCGGTGGGGATCGTCCAGTAGAACACCGCCCCCACGTCGAACACCGCGTACATGCGCGCCGCCGCGGCCGGGAAGCGCTCCGGCGCGCGCCACATCACATAGGCGACGCTGGCGTGCGGCACGAAGAACCACATCCAATGGCACCACACCAGCACCCGCTCGAACCGGTTGACCGCCCCCGGGGCCGAGAAGGCCCGCTGCAGACGCAGAGTCGGCGGGACTCCGAGCCCCAGCACCCGGTCGACCGCGATCGGGTAGTCGACGAGCACCCTCGCGGCCAGCCGCTCGGGGTCGTCGTTGGGCATCTCGTAGGCGGCCAGGTAGGCCCACATGTTCAGGATGCCCACGCCGGCGTCGCGCGCCCGGGAGCGCGGGATCGCCACGACCAGCGCCACCGGAGCGAGCCCGGCCCCGGCCAGCACGACCGCCCGGGGGATCCTGGCTCGGCGGCGCACAGCGGGCAGGGCGACGCCGGTCGCGACGAGGACCCAAGCCGCTGCTCGAATGCCCCTCGTCGCGCGCAAGGGCGGCGAGTATATGGTGCCCGCGCGCCGGTCTCATCTGCCCGGCGCCCGACCCCCCGCCGGGCAGATCAAGGCGGGGGCAGCGTGGTTAGAATCCCGCGCCTTGCGATCCGACGCCTCCGACGCCACGCGCCGCCGCCGCACTACCCGGCTCCTCCGCGCAACACTGGCGACCTGGGTCGCGTCGCTGCTCATCGCACCGGGCGCGCTGGCGAACTTCATCACGCCCAAGTCGGGCGGCTCGCCCAACGCGGATCAGATCCACTCGCTGTACGTGATCATCCTGATCATCGCGGCCGTGGTGTTCCTCATCGTGGAGGGCGCCCTGATCTACTCGCTGTACAGGTTCCGCGCCAAGAAGGTGCGGGTGGCGGCCCAGATCCACGGCAACACCCGCCTGGAGATCGGCTGGACGATCGGGGCGGCGCTGATCCTCGTGGTCCTCACCGTGGTCACGTTCGTCAAGCTGCCGAGCATCATCAACCCGCCCAACTCGAGCGCGCCGTTCCTCGAGTCCGCGGTGACCGAGCCCGTGCCCCCGAACGGCAAGCGGCTGGTGATCTGCGTCCAGGGCCGGCAGTACATCTGGCGCTACGTCTACGGCGCCGCCTGCCAGAACAACCCCTTCACGCCCGGGTTGCCGTACTCCTTCCAGGAGATGGTGGTCCCGGCCGAGACGACGGTCGTGCTCAGCATCACCTCGGTCGACGTGATCCACTCCTGGTGGGTGCCGTCGCTGGGCGGGAAGGTCGACGCGGTCCCCGGCAACACGACGTTCACCTGGTTCAAGGCGCGCGGTCCCGCTCTCTATCACGGGCAGTGCGCGCAGCTGTGCGGCCGCCAGCACGCCTTCATGACCGCGCAGGTGGACGTGGTCAGCCCCAGCCAGTACGTGAGCTGGCTCGCGCAGCAGAAACGCGCGATCTCGAAGGCCAACTCCCAGGTGACCCTGCTGCGCGCGTATCTGCAAAGGACCGGCAACCTCTAGGAGACTGCGCATGTCCGTGACCACAGCTCAGGCGGTCAGACCGGTCCCGCAGGTGAATTCTCGGGAGGTGACCGCCCCGCGTCAGACCAAGCGCTGGATCGACTGGGTGGTGACCACCGATCACAAGAAGATCGGGATCATGTACCTGGTCACCACGTTCGTGTTCTTCATGCTGGGTGGCGTCGAGGCGCTGCTCATGCGCCTCCAGCTCTCAGAACCGAACAACACCCTCCTGGGCGGTGAGCGCTTCAACCAGCTGGTGACCCTGCACGGGACCACCATGGTCTTCCTGTTCGTGGTGCCGGTGATGGCCGGGTTCGGCAACTACTTCGTCCCGCTCATGATCGGGGCCCGGGATATGGCCTTCCCACGGCTGAACGCGCTCTCCTACTGGCTGCTGTTGTTCGGGGGGATCGTCTTCTACATCACGCTCTTCTACCACCCGCCCGAGGCCGGCTGGTGGAGCTATCCGCCGCTGTCGGAGATCCAGTACTCGCCGAGCGGAGGCCAGGACGCCTGGATCTTCCTCATCCACATCACCGGGATCTCCTCGCTGCTCGGCGCGATCAACTTCTACGCAACGATCGTCAACATGCGCGCGCCCGGCATGAGCTGGGGTCGCCTGCCCCTGTTCATCTGGACGATCCTCGTCTACGCCGTGCTGCTGATCATCGCGCTGCCGGTGGTGGCCGCCGCGGTCACGATGCTGCTGACCGACCGCCACTACGGGACCCACTGGTTCGAGCCCACGGCCCACGGCTCGCCGGTGCTGTGGCAGCACCTGTTCTGGTTCTTCGGGCACCCCGAGGTCTACATCATGGTCCTGCCGGGCTTCGGGATCATCTCCGAGGTCATCCCGGTGTTCTCGCGCAAGCCGATCTTCGGCTACAAGGCGATCGCCGCATCGACCGTGGTGATCGCCTTCCTGGCCACCCTGGTCTGGGCGCACCACATGTTCGCCTCCCCGATCCCGATCGTCGTCCTCGGGTTCTTCATGCTCAGCTCGTTCCTGATCGGGGTGCCCACCGGAGTGAAGATCTTCAACTGGATCTCGACCATGTGGCGAGGATCGCTGGTCATGACCGCCGCGCTGTATTGGGCGGCGGGGATGATCGCGATCTTCCTGGTCGGCGGGATCACGGGGATCTTCCTGGCCGTGTTCCCGGTCGACTGGCAGCTCAACGACACCTACTTCGTCGTCGCCCACTTCCACTACACGATCTTCGGTGGCGCGGTGTTCCCGGTGATGGCCGGGCTCTACTACTGGTTCCCGAAGATGACCGGACGGCTGCTCAACGAGCGGATGGGCAAGGTCTCGTTCTGGCTGACGTTCATCGGCTTCAACACGACCTTCTTCGTCCAGCACGCGCTCGGGCTGTCCGGCATGCCGCGCCGGATCTACACCTACCAGCCCGGGTTCGGGTGGTCGACGTACAACCTGATCTCGACCATCGGCGCCTTCATCCTCGCCGTCGGCATCATCCTCACGGTCGTCAACGTGGCGATGAACTACAAGCGCGGCGCGCTCGCGGGGCCGGACCCATGGAAGGGGAACACGCTCGAGTGGTTCGTGCCCTCTCCCCCGCCGGTCAACAACTTCGACGCGATCCCACGGGTGCGCTCGGTCGAGCCGATGCGCGACATCCGCCGCCAGGTGGAGCGGACCACCGGGGTGACCCAGAAGACCGGCGGCAGCGAGCGGTTCGCGCGGGCGTAGGCTGTCCGGAATGGATGCCTCGTCCGTCAGCTCGGTCCGGTCGGCGCCGGTTCTCGCCGGCACGCGCCAGCTGCTGGCCGACTACTTCGAGCTGACCAAGCCGAAGGTCCAGACGCTGCTGTTGTTCACGACGATCACCACGATGGAGATCGCGGGCAACCCGCCGGTGTCGAAGATCGCGCTGACCTGCCTCGGCGGATACCTGTCGGCGGGCGGTGCCGGCGCGGTCAACCACTACTACGACCGCGACATCGACGCCCAGATGGAGCGCACCGCCTCGCGCCCGATCCCCGCCGGCCGGATCTCGCCGCGCGCGGCGCTGGTGTTCGGCTTCGTCCTGTGCGCGCTGTCCTTCGCGGTCCTCTCGCTGACCGTCAACCTCCTCGCCGCCGTGCTGGCCCTCGGCGGCTTCGTCGGCTATGTCGGCGTCTACACGGTGTGGCTCAAGCGCCGCACCGCGCAGAACATCGTGATCGGCGGCGCGGCCGGCGCAGTCCCGCCGCTGGTCGGCTGGGCGGCCACCCGCGGCTCGCTGTCATGGACCGCGGTCTACCTGTTCGCGATCGTCTTCTACTGGACCCCGCCCCACTTCTGGTCGCTCAGCCTGCTGATGAAGGACGAGTACGCGAAGGTCGGGGTTCCGATGATGCCGGTGGTCCGCGGCGAGCGCGAGACGCGCCGGCAGATCCTGCTCTACACGCTGCTCCTCTACGCGATCTCCCAGCTGCCGTTCTGCGCCGGGGAGTTCGGGGCGGCCTACCTGATCGGCTCGATCGGGCTCGGGCTGGCCTTCATCGCCGGCGCGGTGCTGCTCTACCGGCGCGCCGACCGCCGCACCGCCCTGCGGCTGTACCTGTTCTCGCTGGCCTACCTGGCTCTCCTGTTCGGCACGATGGTCGCCGACGTGAAGTTGTAGATTCCGCGGGACCATGGACCGAAGGCTTGCCCGCAAGAACATCCGCTCCGGTCTGATCGCCGGCGCGCTGTGCGCCGTGATGTTCGGCCTCACGTTCGTCGCGGCCGCGATCTACGTCCACCCGTGAACGAATCAGATCATCCGGCGTCGGCGCCACCGGCCGGGGAGGAGCTTCACCTACCCGGCCCGAGCCTCCTGCCGTTCCTGTGCGCGATCGCGATCACCCTCATCGTGGTCGGGACCACGATCAGCCTGATCCTCAGCGTCGTGGGCCTGGTGGCGCTGGTGATCATCGTGATCCGCTGGGTGGCCGACACGCGCCGCGACGTGGCCGAACTGCCGGAATCGCACCACTAGCGCCTCCCCCGGCCGCTCGTTCCCCCGGCCACCGATGGGCAATTTCCGCCATTCCAGACGCGGGTCACGCGCTGATTCCGGATTTCTCGCGTCCAGCCCGAGTATCCGTCACCAGCGCCCGACGACGCGCCAATGGCGGAATTTGCGGCCTCACCGCCCCGGGGCTGGCGCGCTCGACCGGATGGATCTGGCGAGCGCCGGCTACATCTGAGCGCCGGCCGGTACCTCGCAGCTGGCGCCGTCCCCGGTCCAGCAGCGCACGATGTCGCGCATGGACAGGATGCCGGCCAGCTCGCCCCCGTCGACCACGACGAGGTGGCGGAAGCTCCCCCGCACCATGGCGGCGGCCGCCTGCTCGAGCGACCAGTCGGGCGAGGCGAAGGTCAGGTCGGCGGTCAGGTGGTCGGCCACGATCTCCTGATCGGGGTCCTCACCCGCGCCGATCGCGCGGAGAATGTCGCGCTCGGTGATCACGCCCGGGCCGGGAGCCTCCGGATCGAGCACGATCGCCGCCCCCACGTTGCGACGGCACATCGCATCGGCGGCCGCGCGGAGCGTGTGGCCCGGGCCGATGGTCAGGACCGTTTCGGACATCCCTTGGCGTACCTGCATCTCGCCTCCTGACTGGCTTGCAACAATTGCCTCAATCATAGTCGAGGGCTGTTTCCTCGCGGGAGCGATTCGGGCCCTGACGCGGCGCGCGGTGCTCCGGCCATCTCGGCCCGTATACCCGCTGCGGCCCGGTGGTCCGGCCTGACGTCCTTCGTCGCCCAGAACGCTTAGGATGCGGGCCGAGTGACGCCCGCGGGCCAGCAGAACGAAGACCATCGTGCGTAACCGTCCGATCCTCCAGATGGTCGTGATCGGAGTGATCGCCACCGCGATCGCGATCCCGATCGCTCTGATCATTCCGTGGTTCCCGGCCAAGGGCTCGATCCAGGCGGGCAACGTCCGGACGCTCTACGACGTCCTGATCATCGCCACCGTGCCGATCTTCGTGCTGGTCGAGACCGTGGTGCTGTTCTCGGTGTGGAAGTTCCGGATGCGGCCCGGGCAGGAGGAGATGGACGGGCCGCCGATCCACGGCAACACGCGCCTGGAGGTCGTGTGGACCGCCGTACCGGCGATCCTGATCGTGTCCCTCTGCACCTACGCCTACACGGTTCTGCGCTCGAACGAGGACAGCAAGAAGGGCGAGATGACCGTGAACGTGACCACCCGCCAGTTCGCCTTCGAGTTCTCGTATCCGAACGCGGGCAAGCAGGTCGTCTCCTCGGTGCTGTACCTGCCGGTCGACCGGCCGGTCGTGTTCAAGATCCAATCGCTCGACGTGATCCACAGCTTCTTCGTCCCGAGCTTCTCCGAGAAGATCGACGCGGTCCCGGGCATCACCACCACGCTCCGCGTGACCCCGAACGTGCTGGGCACCTATCCCGTGGAGTGCACCGAGCTGTGCGGGGCCGGTCACTCGCTGATGCGCACGAGCGTGCGGGTCGTCAGCGCGTCCACCTTCCAGACCTGGCTGCGCCACCAGCCGGCCAACGGCCCGCCGCCGATCGGGACCACGCCACCGAACGTCACGAACGCCGTGCCGGGCTACGGGTCCCAATCCTCAGGAGGCTCGTCGTCGTCCTCGTCGTCGAGTTCGGCGTCGGGCTCGTCCTCCACGACCTCGACATCGTCCTCGGGCACGTCCTCCACGAGCTCAGCCTCGGCGAGCACGAGCGCGGCCGCGGGCAAGACTGTGTTCACCGGCGAGGCCGGGTGCAGCGGGTGCCACACGCTGGCCGCGGCCGCCTCCACCGGAACCGTCGGCCCAGACCTCGACACCAAGCTCAAGGCCGACTGCGCCAGCGCGGCCTCCAAGCAGGCCCGCGGCGCCACCCTGCAGCAGTGCATCCAGACCGCGATCACCGATCCGTACAAGTACCTCCCGAGCGGCTACAGCGCCGGAATCATGCCCTCGAACTTCGGGCAGCGTCTGACCTCTGACCAAATCCAAGCCCTGGTCACGTTCCTGGCCAGCGCGGCCAAGTGAGCAGCGATCGTGGCCAGGAGAGCAGGTATCGTGCAGAGGATGGATGGCGGTCTCCGCGCGGAGTCCGCTCCGGAAGTTTCGAGTCGCCCGCCCTGGGCCAGGCTTGATCAGGAGGTCGACTGATGGCAGTCACGGCAACCGCAGCCCACGAGGCCCCCGTCGCGCGCGAGACGCGCGTCCCACTTCCGCCGAAGCTACGGGCCCCCGGCTGGTATCGGGCCGCGCTGTTCGAGGTGCTCGGCTTCGCCTTCGGGTTCGGAATCGTCGTGCTCATCCGATGGTTGATGCACGACCACCCGATCATCGACGGCCACGCGATCACGATCGTCGAGCTGTTCTCGGTGCCGATCTTCTTCCTGGTCGGGATCGGCACGTGCGATTACTGGCTCTACTGGGCGATCGGGCGCCCCACCCGTCCCGAGGACCACTCCGGGCACGGGGCCTACAGCTGGCGCGACTACTTCCGCGTGAACACCGACCACAAGGTGATCGGGATCCAGTACACGGTCACCTCGTTCTTCTTCCTGCTCGTCGGTGGCATGCTCGCCATGCTGATCCGCGCCCAGCTGGCCAAGCCGGGCATGCAGTTCCTCACCCCCGAGCAGTACAACGGCGTGTTCTCGGTCCACGCCACCGTGCTGATCTTCCTGTTCGTGATCCCGGTGTTCGCCGGGCTGGCGAACTTCGTGCTGCCGCTGATGATCGGCGCGCCGGACATGGCCTTCCCCCGCCTGAACGCGCTGTCCTTCTGGCTCCTGCCGCTCGGCGGCACGATCATGCTGATGAGCTTCCTGGCCCCCGGCGGATCGTTCGCCTCGGGCTGGACCGCCTACGCGCCGCTGTCCACCACGATGCCGCTGGGCCAGATGTTCTTCTCGATCGGGGTGCAGTTCGCCGGGTTCTCGTCGATCTTCACCGCGCTCAACTTCCTCGTGACGATCATCACGATGCGTGCGCCCGGCATGAGCTTCTTCCGCATGCCGCTGCTCGTGTGGGCGAACTTCTCGACCTCGCTGCTGGTGGTGATCGCCACGCCGTTCATCGCCGCCTCGCAGTTCTTCGTCCTGCTCGACGTCGCGCTGCATTTCCATTTCTTCGACGCGTTCGTCGGCAAGGACATCAACGGCAACGTGCTCATGTACCAGCACGTGTTCTGGTTCTACTCCCACCCCGCGGTCTACATCATGATGCTGCCCGGGTTCGGGATCATCTCCGAGATCCTCGCCGTCAAGTCGCGAAAACCGATCTTCGGCTACCGGATGATGGCGTTCTCGCTGCTGGCGATCGTCGTGCTCGGCTTCACCGTGTGGGCACACCACATGTTCGTGTCCGGGATGCAGCCGTGGATCCGAATCCCGATGATGATCACCACCGCGATCATCGCCATCCCCACCGGGATCAAGATCTTCTCGTGGCTCGCGACGCTGTGGCGAGGCGTGCTCCACCTCGACACGCCGATGCTGTGGGCGCTCGGCTTCGTGACCATGTTCACGCTCGGCGGAATCAGTGGCGTGATGCTGGCCATGATCCCGTTCGACATCCACGTCAGCCAGACCTATTTCATCGTCGCCCACATCCACTACGTGCTGTTCGGCGGCTCGCTGTTCACGATCTTCGCCGGCGTCTACTACTGGTTCCCGAAGATGACCGGCCGGATGTTCGACGACCGGCTGGGCAAGCTGCACTTCTGGATGACGTTCATCTTCTTCAACCTGACCTTCGGCCCGATGCACCTGATCGGGATCCAGGGCATGCCGCGGCGGGTGGCCGAGTACGCCGACAAGTTCGCGGCCTGGAACCTGTTCATCTCGATCTCGGCCTTCATCCTGGGGCTGAGCACGCTGATCTTCCTCTACAACATGGTGGTCAGCTGGCGAGGCGGGCCGCGTGCGGCGGCCAATCCGTGGCGTGCGCTGACGCTCGAGTGGCAGGTCTCCTCCCCGCCGCCCGTGTTCAACTTCGACGCGGTGCCGACGGTCGTGGGCGGGCCCTACGAATACGGCGTCCCCGGCGCGGTGCACGGGATCTTCAAGTCGCCGGCTGAGGCCGAGAAGGTCACCGCCGGCACCTTCACCACGCCGCCAAGCGTCGAGGCACACGAGTGAGCTCCGGGGACAGCCCGAACATCGCCTCGAAGACGATTCTCGTCGTCGCCAACGAGACGCTCGGCGGCAAGGAGCTGCTGGATCTGGTGCAGGAGCGCTCCGACAGCGACACGCGCTTCATCCTGTGCGTGCCGCAGAACAAGCCGCGCGCGGGGCTGGTGATCTACGACGACGCGGTGTTCGACGCCGCCCAGGTCCGTCTCGACCTCGCGCTCGAGGTCATTCACGGCATGGACATCCGCGCGATCGGCGAGGTCGGCGACCCCGATCCGTTCTCGGCCACGCTCGACGCCGCCCGCGAGTTCCGCCCCCAGGAGATCATCATCTCGACCTATCCCGAGTCGCGCTCGGGATGGCTACGGCGCGACCTGATCGAGCGCGTGCGCGACGCGACCGGGATGCCCGTCACCCACGTCGTCAACGACATCGACAGCGAGGGGCTGCCCTACCACGTCACGCTCGCCGTGGCCAATCGCACGGCGTCGGGCGATGAGCTGCTCGAGGCGCTCCAGACCAAGGCAGAGTCGTTCTCCGAGCAGCATCTGCGGCAGCTGTTCATCGTGGTCGTCCCCGCCGAGGGCGGACAGGGCTCCGCGGTGCAGCGGGCCCGCACGCGGCTCAAGCTGGTGCTCGACCGCCTCCACGTCCGCGGGCTGTACGCGGCCGGCATGATCGGCGACCCCGATCCGTTCACCGCGATCACCAACGCGCTTCAGAACTTCCGGGTCGACGACATCGTGATCTCGACCTTCGCCGAGACGAAGTCCGGCTGGCTGCGCTCCGATCTGATCGAGCGCGTGCGCCGGGCCAGTGGCAAGCCGGTCGAGCACGTGGTCCACGAGGAAGAACCGGCCGCCGCGACCTAGGAGACCAGCATGGAAGCCGCCTCGATCGCCCACGAGCACCACGGCCCGCCGCCCGCGCACCGCTCCTCGCGCGTCCATGCGCCGACGCTCGGGATGCTGCTTTTCATCATGTCCGAGGTGATGATCTTCGGGGCGTTCTTCACCGCCTACTTCTTCATCCGGATCGTCAACCCCGACCCGTGGCCCGCGCCGGGGACGACCGTCCCCGAGGCGATCGCCGGAGTCAACACTCTGATCCTGCTGTCCTCCTCGCTGACGCTGCACTGGGCGCTCGTGTCGGTCCGCAAAGGCAACCGCTTCGGCCTCAAGGCCGGAATGGTCGCGACGTTCATGCTCGGCCTGACCTTCCTGTTCATCCAGATCAACGAGTACATCCACCTCGGCTGGGCGCCGCACGACTCGGCCCAGGCCACCGTGTTCTACTCGCTGACCGGCCTGCACGGCGCGCACGTGTTCATCGGCCTCTGTGCGTTGCTGATCGTGACCAACCGCGCGTTCCGCGGGCATTACTCGCCCGAGCACCACGAGGGCATGGAAGTGCCGGGGATCTACTGGCACTTCGTCGACATCATGTGGGTGATCGTCTACACGGCGGTCTACGTCCTCTAGGCCGCGCGCTGGACCGCCCTGGACCGAGCTCTGCTGACCGAAGACGCCGCCTTTCGCATCCTCGTCCGGGCCGTCGCGACCATCGCGGTGATCGTTGCGATCGTGTTGATCGTCCGGGCGCTGACGTAGCCAGACAGCCGGCGGTGACAACATTGACGGCGTGCCCCTGAGCGCGCTCCCGCTCGCCGACGCGAGCCCGATCAACGGCATCGTCCCGTCCGTGGTCGTGCTGCTCTGCTGGCTGCCCTACCACGCCAGGGTGCGGACGCTGGCCGAGCACCGCCGAGCCGTGCCGACGTGGCGGCAGGTCTGCTTCGCGGCGGGTCTCGTGTCGCTCGCCGCCGCGCTCAGCCAGCCGGTCGACTCGCTGGCCGACCAGCTGCTGGTCGCCCACATGGCCGAGCACCTGGTGATCGGCGACCTGGCCGCCCTGCTCATCGTGCTCGGGTTCACCGGGCCGCTGCTGGCGCCGCTGTTGCGCGTGCGCTGGCTCGCGCCCCTGCGGGTGTTCGCCCACCCGCTGGTCGCCCTGCCCGCCTGGATGATCAGCTTCTACGTCTGGCACCTGCCGGCGCTCTATCAGGCCGCCCTGCGCCACGACCTGATCCACGGGCTCCAGCACGCGTGCTTCCTGGCCTTCGGGATCGCGGTATGGATGGCGCTGCTCGGGCCGCTGCCCAAGCCCGCATGGTTCTCCAACGCTGCCCGCCTGGCCTACATCATCGTGGTCCGCCTGGCCGGGACGGTCCTGGCCAACGTCCTGATCTTCTCGGGCACGGTGCTCTACCCGATCTACGACGCCGGCGACGCCCACTGGCACATCAGCCCCATGGGCGACCAGATCGCCGCCGCCGGCGTGATGATGGTCGAGGAGAGCCTGCTCACGATCGGCCTGTTCTGCTGGCTGTTCCTGAAGATCGCCCGTGAGGCCGAGGAGCGCCAGCAGCTGCTCGACGCGGCCGCCGAGCGCGGACTCGAGCTCGACGAGCGCCGCGCGGCGCGGGCGGTGGCCGCAGGGCGCGGTCAGGAGCTGTGGGAGCGCCTGTCCGCGGGCAGCGGGCCACCCGGGCGCCCCACGACGGTCCAGGACTCCTGAGGCCGCCTGGCGCGTCCGAGGACGCGTGCCTTACCCGCCACCTCCGACCCGCGCCGGCGCTGCCCTTATTTCGAAACCGACGCCAGGTACGCCACCAGCGCCTGGATCT
This sequence comes from uncultured Solirubrobacterales bacterium, assembly GCA_963832315.1. Lineage (GTDB taxonomy): Bacteria > Actinomycetota > Thermoleophilia > Solirubrobacterales > Solirubrobacteraceae > Palsa-465. Next base: position 32,103 of record CAWHTT010000002.1, read on the forward strand.
GGCTGGGGCTGAGCGTCTTTGAGAACGTGTTCGGCATGATCCCCGACTTGTAGCCCGGCGGGAGGTATTTGTACGGGTCGGTGATCGCGGTCTCGATGCACTTCTCGAGCGTGGCGCCGCGGGCCTGCTGGGACGCAGGCGCCGCGCAGGCCTCCTTCAGGGTGTTCAGATTCGGCCCGACCGTGCCCGTGGTGCCGGCGTCCGCCAGGGTGTGGCACGACCCACAGGAGCCGACGCCGGTGAAGATCGTCTTGCCCACGGCCGGGGTCGGGTTGACCTTCTGCGCCACCGCGGCCGCCAGCGCGCCCGTGTCCTGGCCGGGTATCGCCGCGACGTGCGCGACGTAGGCGGCCACGTCCTGGGCGTCCTGGCCCTTGACCAGCATCGAGGGCATCGCGCCCTGGGTGTTGGGGTACTCGATCCAGTAGGAGACCAGGCCCTGGATCGAGGTTCCCTTGACCCCGTCGATCCGGTCCTGGCGGAATGCGTCGTCCAGGTTCGGGCCCACCGTCCCGGTCGAGCTGGCGTGGGCCAGCGTGTGGCAGGAGCCGCAGTTGGTCGCGAACAGCTTCTTGCCCGTGACGAGATTGGCGGTCGGGTGCTTGATCGCACAACCGCCCATGCTGATCACGATCAGGCCGCCGGCCATGAGCGTGGAGATGCGTCCCAGCGACTTAGCCATACCTCGACGGGCGGCACTCTATCCGAGCAGTCGGCAGGGGGCCTCACCGGTACGCCCCGCCGGACCCTGCTATACGATGGCGCAGGATGAGGATGCGTCAGCGGTACCGGATGAGGACGCCATCCACCGGGCGAGAGGTCGTGATCGAGGCCGAGCCCGGGCGCGTCTACGTAGATCGGGAGACCGGCGAGCCGCTCGAGGTCGTGGCCCAGCTTCTCCCGCTGGCGCCCACCCCCTCGGAGCTGCCCTGGGCAGTCGAGAACCTGCGCTTCTGCAACTGGTGCGACCAGCTCTGCCAGAAGGATCTCAACGACTGCCCTCACTGCGGACGGCGCATGGATCCGCTCGAGATCTGAGGCCTGGCTTGTGCCCCGTCGTCGAGTTGCAGCGCGTATCGCCCGTCCGGGCCGTCTGGCCGCGATAGCCGCCGCCCTGGCGGCCGGCGCCGGTCTGGCAGCGTGCGGCGGCACCTCGCCGGCGACGGACACTGCCGGCGCCCCGCCGCTGACCGTGCCCACGGCCACGGTGGCCTCGCAGCCGGCCGCGTCGACCAACTCCAAGACGACGACCACGACGACCACGACGTCGTCCTCGTCGTCGAGCGGCGCGTCCTCGTCGGGGTCGGCCTCCTCGGGGGCGAGTTCCTCGGGCACGTCCGGGTCGTCGGGCGCGACGTCGAGCGGCGGAGGAACGGGCTCGAGCGGCACGAGCGGTTCCGGCTCGAGCGGCGCCTCCGGACCGACCGGTGGGGGCGTCTCGCCGAGCGGCGCCACCGGTGGCGGCAACTCGGGCTCCGGCTCCGGGTCGGGCACGGGGAGCGGCGGCACGGGCCTCCCCTAGGGACCGGCGCCGGCGCCCCCTGAGCACCGGCCCCCCCTGAGCGCCGGCGCCCCTGTAGCGCCGCCGCCTCAGCTCACCGCGTGCGAGCGGTCTTGCGAGTCGTCTTCTTGGGCGGCGGGGTGGTCGTCGTGGTCTTGTTCGGCACCGGGTTGGTGATCTCGGTGGCGCTGTACTCGACCCGCGTGCCCGGGTAGTCACAGGCGTACTTGGTGCTCTGCCCGACCTGGCGTCTGCGCCTGGGTGGTCCCGGGCGGGTGGTTGCAGTTGCGGCTGCGGCTCTGCCGGTAGGCGAAGTGGCTCGTCGAGAGGTCGATCGAGAGGACCGGGGCCCACGTCGGCGTGGTCAGCGCGATCGTCTCGCCCCGGACCACGGGGAGGCTCGTGGTGAGCGGGAACTGGGCGATCTGGCCCAGGTAGGGCTGCACGTCGACCAGAGGGCTCGACTCGACCACCTGCCAGGTCCAGTTGTTCTTCGGACCGACCCGCTTGAGGACCGTGATCTGGACCTGGGCATCGCCGCCGTAGGTCGCGTCCAGGAACTTGAGGTCGTTCGACACCGTCGTGGCGTCGCTGGACAGCGCGGACAGGCCGACCGTGAAGGCGACGAGACGCCCGGCCTGTTTGACCGTCGACGGGTAGGCGGTGTTGTCCCTGATCGTCTCCAGCGCGGTGGCGCGGGTCAGGATGATCGTGCATTGCACGCCCGAGACGCCCTTCGGGCAGGTCGGGGCCACCAGCGGCGTGGTGGAGACGCCGAGCTCGACGGCCGTGGCGCCAGCGGAGGCTGGTAGGGCTACGCACAGCGCAACCGCGCCGGCGAGGGCCAACAGAGAACGTTTCATGCTCAGATTCAACACGACGTCGAGGCGCCAGTTGCGCCAGGGCCGAACAATCGGCGCGCGGTACGGCCCCGGTCGACTCGAGCGCGGGGCTCGAATCGGCCGGTCCGGACCCCGCTCAGAGCTTGCTTACGTTTACTGCCTTCGGCCCCTTCGGGCCGGCCTCCTCCTCATACGAAACCTTCACGCCCTCGGACAGCGAGCGATAGCCGTCCCCCACGATGCCAGTGAAATGAACGAACAAGTCACGCCCGCCGTCGTCGGGCGTGATGAATCCGAAACCCTTGTCGTCGCTGAACCACTTGACGGTACCCGTTGCCATGTACTCCCCTTCGATGCCTTTCGGACACGCACACGCCGTTTTTCGGTGCCTAAGGGCCCCGACTGACGGCGGAAAACTACCAAGGAAGCGAAGCGCATGGGTTTTTGGAGTGCTTCGGTGCAGTTTCCCCAGTCCGGCCGGGACGCGCAGCAAGGCCGCGCCCACCCCGGAAGCCCTCAGCGCAGCTCGTCCGCGACCGCGGCGATCTCGTCCGGATCGCCCTGCTCGGGCACCCAGGGCAGCTTCAGCGGGTCGCCCTCGTAGCGAGGGATCACGTGCACATGGAAGTGGAACACGGTCTGCCAGGCCGCCTCGCCGCGCGAGCTCAGGATGTTGAACCCGTCGGCCCCGAGCCGGTCGTGGACGCGCCTCGCCATCCGCTGAGCGAGGTCAATCGTCGCGTGCAGATCCTCCGGCGGGACCTCGAGCAGGTCCCGCGCGTGCCGGCGCGGAACGACGAGCAGGTGCCCGCGGGTGGCGGGACTGATGTCCATGAACGCCACCGTGCGCGCGTCCTCCGCGACGATCTGCCCGGGCAGCTCACCGGCGACGATCTTGCAGAAGATGCAGTCGGGATCGCTCACAGCCACAGCGGGCAGCCTAGTGGGTCTCGGCGCTCGGCGAGCCCGCCGCCACCAACTCCCGGGCCCGCTCGATCGCCTGCTCGCGCGAGGTGATCTCGCCCGCGAAGGCCGCCTCCTCGAGCTGGGCGAGGATCCTCCCCAGCTCGCGCCCGGGCCGCAGCCCCACCTCGCGGGCGAGTTCGTCGCCCCGCAGCGGCGGGCGCGGCGGGCCGGTGCGCCACGCCAGGGCCTCGCCCAACAGGACCCGCGCGAGCTCGAGGTGACGGGCGATCGCGACATCGGATCCCCGCCCGCGCGTGCCCAGCCGGTCGGCCACGCTCAGCAGTGTCACGTCGACTTGCACCGGCTCGCAGGCGCGTAGATAGCGGTAGATGGTCCGGCGGTCGAGCGGCATCTCGTGGACCAGGAAGCCCAGGCGCAGGTGGTGACGGGTCAGCGCCGCCACGTGCTCACGTAGACGCTCACTGGCGCGCAGGCGGGTGAGCACCCCGGCGGCCATCTCGGCCCCCTCGGCGTCGTGTCCGATGAACGTGACGCGCCCCTCGGGCGTGATCCGGCGCGTCGCGGGCTTGGCCACGTCGTGAAGGAGCGCGCCGAACCGCAGTGCGTCCCCACGGGTCAGCTCGTTGGCCAGCGGCTCATCCAGGAACTGCGCCACCGCGTCAGCGTGCTCGCCCAACCACTTCTCGGGGGTGCGCTCGAGCGCGATCGTCGCCTCCAGCACCGAGCGCGTGTGCTCGTACACGTCGAGGTGGTGGTAGGGGCTCTGCCCGACCCCGTGCATCCGGCCGAGCTCGGGCAGGATCACCTCGGTCGCACCCAGCTCATCCATCAGCTCCAGACCGTCCACCGCGCCCTCGGCGATCACGATCCGCTTGAGCTCGGTGAACACCCGCTCCGGAGCCACCTGGGCGAGGGCCGGCGCGCTCGCCGCACCGGCAGCCACCGTGGCAGGCTCGACGGAGAAGCCGAGCTCGCAGGCCAGCCGCACCAGGCGCAGGACCCGCAGCGGATCTTCCACGAAGGCCTGCGCCGAGACCATCCGCAGCTGCCGCTCGCGCAGGTCCCTCATGCCCCCGAACGGGTCGACATACGGTCCCCCGCCGAGCGGCTCGGCCATCGCGTTGATCGTGAAGTCGCGCCCGGCCAGGTCGCTCTCGATCGACCCCCCGATCACCGGCAGCACGTCGACCTGCCACCGACGGTCGCGCGCCACCACGCGCCACACGCCGAATGCCTCGGACAGCGCGAACACGTGTGCGTCGATTGAGCGCGCGAGCTCGCGTGCCAACCCTCGCGCGTCGCCGGTGACCGCCACGTCGTAGTCGTCGGTGGGGCGCCCGAGCGCGCGGTCGCGCACCGCGCCGCCGACCAGCCAGGCCGGCTCGTCCACGACCGCCGCCAGCGCCTCGAGCGGATCGCGCGAGGCGCTCACACCGGGGTCCCGTCGCGGTGGTACGCGCGGGGCACCCGAGGGGAGATCCCGCACACGATCTCGTAGTTGATGGTGTCGATCCGCCGCGCCAGGTCCTCCGCGGTCACGCGGTCGGACCCGTCGGCGCCGATGATCGTGACCGGGTCCCCGCACCGGACGGCCTCGGACGTGCTCACCTCCACCGTGATGTTGTCCATGCTGACCGTGCCGACGAGCGGATAGCGCCGGCCGCCGATCAGCACCTCGCAGTTGTTGGTCAGCGCGCGACGAAACCCATCGCCGTAGCCGAGCGGCACCGTCGCGATCCACGTATTCCAGGGAGCCACCCAGCGCCGCCCGTAGCCCGTGCTGTCTCCCGGACCCGCGGCCTTGACCGCGGCCACGTAGGAGGTCAGCTCGAGCGCCGGCTCCAACCCGTGCGCGGCGGGATCGAGGTTCATCGGATCGCAGCCGTACAGGGCGATCCCGCACCGCACCAGGTCGAAGTGGCTGGCCGGAAAGCGCAGCGTCGCCGCGCTGTTGGCCGCGTGCGCCACGATCCCCGGCCAGCGGCGCCGCAACTCGCCCACGAACGGCTCGAAGCGCGCCAGCTGCGCCGCCGTGAACTCCGGGTCCTCGTCGGCGCTCGCGAAGTGCGTCATCGCCCCGGCCAGGTTCAGGGCAGGACCGGCCGCCGCGATCCGCGCGGCCACCTGCACCGCCTCGCGGGCTTCGCGGGTCCCCAGCCGCCCCATCCCGGTGTCGAGCTTGACGTGCACGCGCACGGGCTCAGCCTCCGCACCGCCCACGCGACCGCGCACAGCCACGAGCTCCGCGACGAACCGCTCGCTCCACGCGACCACCTCGCCGCCCGCGGCCAGCGCGACCGGCAGCTCCTCATCGCTGAGCGCGCCCATGATCAGGACCGGCGCCTCGATCCCGGCGGCGCGCAGCGAAGCGGCCTCGTCGGCCGTGGCGACCGCCAGCGACCGAGCGCCCCCGGCCAGCGCCGCCCGCGCCGCCGGCTCCGCGCCGTGCCCGTAGCCGTTCGCCTTCACCACCGCGCACAGCCCGGCATCGCCCGTCAGCCCGGCGCGGAGCCGAGCGACGTTCCGCTCAATCGCCGCGAGGTTGACTCGCGCCAGCGCTCGCAGGGCCACGATCAGGACCCCAGCGACGCTCGCGCCCGCGGGAGGACCGCGATCACATCGCTGGCGATCACGCCCTCGAGGCCGATCTCGCGCGCGGCCAGTTGACCCGCGCGCGCGTGCACGAACACGCCCGCACACGCGGCGTCGAACGGATCCATCCGCTTGGCCAGGAACGCGCCGATCACCCCCGAGAGCACGTCGCCGGTGCCCGCCGTGGCCAGTGCGGACGCGCCGCCGCGACTGACCGCCACCCGACCGTCGGGCGCGGCGACCAGCGTGTCATCGCCTTTCAACACGACGATCGCCCTCGACTCAGAGGCCGCCCGCCGGGCACTGTCCAGCCGCCTCGCTCCCACCGCCGCGCTGTCTGACTCGAGTAGCCGGGCGAGCTCGCCGGCATGCGGCGTCAAGACCGTCGGCGCGTCGCGCGTCGCCAGTGAGCCCAGGGCGCCGGCATGCGCGTTCAGCCCGTCGGCGTCGAGCAGCATCGGCAGCTTCACCTCGCGGGCGGCCGTCCGCGCGAACTCCAGCGCGCCCGCAGCACGTCCCAGCCCCGGGCCGAGCACGAACGCGTCGGCCCGCTCGGCGCGCGCCACGACCTGCGCGACCCCGGCCGCCTCGAGTGAGCCGTCGGAATCGGGCAGCGGTGCCGTCATCACCTCGAGCAGCCGCGATTCGAAGATCACGTTCAGCGACTCCGGCACGAATGCGGTCACGTAGCCCGCGCCGGCCCGCATGGCCGACTCGGAGGCGAGGCACGGCGCGCCGGTCAGCCCGCGCGAGCCGCCGCACACGAGCACGCTCCCGGCGGCGAACTTATTCGACTCCCGCCCGCGGCGAGGAATGCCGTCCACGACGCGATCGGAGATCAGCCCGATCGAGGGATCGGCCGGACCCCCGCCCGGGATCCCGATGTCGATCACCCGCACCTCGCCGGCGTGCGCCTTGCCGGGGGCGATCCACAGCCCCGGCTTGCCGGCGTTGAACGTCGCCGTGGCCCGGGCGCACACCGCCACGCCGGCAACCTCGCCGGTCGACGCGTCGACGCCGCTCGGGACGTCGCACGCCACGACTACCGCTCCGTCCGAACCTGCCGCCGCCGAGTTGATCGCCGAGATCGCGCCCGCGGCCGGCTCGCGCGGCGAGCCCGAGAACCCGGTCCCGAGGATCGCGTCGATGATCGCCGCGGCGCCGGCCAGCTCCCGCGCATCAAAGGACGCCGCCGCCGGACCCGGCAGGCGCTGCAAATTCGTCGCCGCATCCCCGCGCAGCTCATCGGGATCGGCCAGCAGCAGCACGTCGACGTCACGGCCCCGGTCGCGCAGCACCCGCGCGGCCACCAGCCCATCGCCTCCGTTGTTGCCCTTGCCGCACACGACGACGATCCGGCCGGCGGGCGCCAGCGAACCCGCCAGCTCCGCCAGCCCCGTCCCGGCGCGCTCCATCAGCTCGATGCCCGGGATCCCGCGCTCGCCGATCGCCCACTCGTCGAGCGCGCGCTGCTCCTGCGCATCGGGAAGCGGGTCGAGCCAGTCGGGAAGCCTCGCCATCGTCGGGAGGCTAATGCCTGGGCTCAGCCTGCGATGGCCACCGCGGCCGCGTCTCGTCCGGTGTGGGTCAGCGAGATCTCGACCGACACCCCGAGCTCGGCCGCCCGGGCCGCCGCCGCGCCGTGCAGCCTGAGCTCCGGCGGACCACCGGTGCCCAGCACCTCGACGTCGCGGAAGTTCCACGACTCGATCCCGAGCGCCTTGGCCACCGCCTCCTTGGCGCAGAACCGCGCCGCCAGGTGCTGGCCGGGGCGTCCCCGTCCCGCGGCATACTCGCGCTCGGCGTCGGTGAACAGCCGCTCGGCCAGGCGCGGGGTCCGCTCCAGGGCGCGCTCGAGCCGATCGATCTCGAGCAGGTCGATCCCGACCCGATAGCGAGACTGACCGTCGCCCTCGGGTCCCGGCAAGCGGTTACTCCACCGTGACGGTCTTGGCCAGGTTCCGTGGCTGATCGACGTTCAGGCCGCGCCGGCGGGCGATGTGGTAGGCCAGCAGCTGAAGCGGGATCACGGCCAGGAGCGGCGCGAGCATCCACTGCGTCTGCGGCACCTCGATCACCTCGTCTGCGTGCTGAGCGATCTGGGTGTCGCCCTCGGTGGCCACGGCGATCACCCGCGCGCCGCGGGCGCGGACCTCCTGGATGTTCGAGATCACCTTCTCGAGCACCGGCGATTCGGTGGCCACTACGACCACCGGCGTGCTCTGGTCGAGCAGCGCGATCGGGCCGTGCTTCATCTCGCCGGCCGCGTAGGCGTCGGTGGCGATGTAGGAGATCTCCTTGAGTTTGAGGGCTCCCTCCAGGGCGACCGGCAACCCGACATGGCGCCCCAGGTACAGGAAGAACTCGGCTTCGGCTACGCTCGCGGCGACGTCCGCCACCTTGCCCATGTCGCGCTCGAACATCTCGGCGATCCGGTGGGGCAGGCGCTTGACCTCGCTGATCGTGGCCTTGAGGACGGGCGGCTCCATCGTTTCGCGCAGCTCGGCCAGCCGCAGCGCGAGCAGGTACATCGCGACCACCTGGCTGACGAACGTCTTGGTCGCCGCCACACCGATCTCGAGCCCGGCGCGGGTGTACAGAACGCCGTCCGCGTCGCGGGTGGCCTGCGAGCCCATGATGTTGGTGATGGCCAGCACCCGCGCGCCGCGCTCCCGCGCGGTGCGCATCGCGGCCAGGGTGTCGGCGGTCTCGCCGGACTGCGAGATCCCGATGACCAGGTCGCCGGGGCCGACGACCGGGTTGCGGTAGCGGTACTCGGAGGCGATCTCGACCTCGACCGGGACCCGTGAGAACTCCTCGATCGCGTAGCGACCGATCAACCCGGCGTGGTAGGAGGTGCCGCAGGCGACGACGACGATCCGGCGCACGGTCCGCAGAAGCTCGTCGTCGATCGGTCCGAGGTCGCCGAGATCGATCCCGATTCCGCGCGCGGCGCGCTCGCCGATCGTCTCGGCCACCGCGTCGGCCTGCTCGTGGATCTCCTTGAGCATGAACGTCTCGTAGCCCTGCTTCTCGGCCGTGTCGGCGTCCCAGTCGATCTCGACGACCTCGCGCTCCAGCGCCTCGCCGTCGGATGTGTAGAAGTCGACTCCGTCGGGGCGCAGCACGACGATCTCGTCGTTCTCGATGTACTGGACGTGGCGCGTGTGGCGTAGGAAGGCCGGGATCGCGGAGGCGATGAACTGCTCGCCCTCCCCGCGGCCGATGATCAGCGGGCATTCCTTGCGCGCGCCGACCAGCACGCCCGGCTCATCCGCGGTCATCGCCACGAACGCGTAGTGGCCGCGCAGGTCGGCGTAGGCGCGGCGCACCGCGTCGAACAGGTCGCCGTCGTTGTAGTGGGCGACGAGGTGGGCGATCACCTCGGCGTCGGTCTCGGACGTGAAGACGGCGCCCTCGGCGGCGAGCCGGGCCTTGAGCGCGATGTAGTTCTCGACGATCCCGTTGACCACGATGTGGACGCGGTCGGTGTTGTCGAAGTGCGGGTGGGCGTTCTCCTGGGTGACGCGCCCGTGGGTGGCCCAGCGCGTGTGGCCGATGCCCGTGCCGGGCCGTTCGCGCTCGGCGAGCGCCACACCGCTCCCGGTGGGGGCATGATCGCCGCCACAGGCCTGAATCGCGCCCCGCAGCGCGCTCAGGTTGCCAACCGCGCGTACGGCGTCGATTCGATCCCCGTCGAGGACCGAGATGCCGGCGCTGTCGTAGCCGCGATATTCGAGCTTTTCCAGTCCCGCTAGCAGCAGCGGGCGGGCCTTACGTGGACCAACGTACCCAACGATTCCACACATCCGAACTGACTTCCCCTTTCCTGGCGGCAAGCCGCGCAGATCGCCCTCCGGCGTAGGCGCGAGTGATCTTAGCCGGACTGTCCTGCACCGAATAACGCGATTTTGGGCGTGAAGTTCGCGCCGGCCGTCAAGTCTCCTATGGCAGCGCGGTCTCGACCGCCGCTCGCAGCCGGTCGCAGATCTCGTCGGTCTCCTGCTGGCTGGGGGCCTCGACCATCACCCGGATGAGCGGTTCGGTGCCGGACGGGCGAACCAACACGCGGCCTCGGCCGGTCAGACCGGCGTGCTCTCGGGCGATGGCCTCCTCCACGGCGGGATCGGCCAGCGCGGCGGTCAGTCCGGCGCGGTCCGAGGCGCGGATGTTGACCAGGCGCTGTGGGAGCTTGTCCATCGCGTCGCGGTCGGCCAGATCGCGCCCGCCGAGCGCCTCGAGCGTGAGCAGCGCGCTGGCGATCCCGTCGCCCGAGGGACCGAAGCCCAGATCGATGATGTGCCCGGACTGCTCGCCGCCGAGCGCCCAGCCCCGCCGGCGCAGCTCGTCGAGCACGTAGCGGTCGCCCACGGCCGTCGTCGCCACCTCGATGCCCGCTGCCTCCATCGCCCGATGGAAGCCGTAGTTGGTCATCACGGTGACCACGACGCCGTTGCCCGGCAGCCGCCTGGCGTCGCGCAGGTGGATAGCGGCCAGCGCCACCAGCTCGTCGCCGTCGACAACCTCGAGCCGCCGATCCACGGCGAGGAGTCGATCGCCGTCGCCGTCGAAGGCAAAGGCCACGTCGTGCCGGCCGTTCGCCATCCGCTCGATCACCCCGTCCAGATGGGTCGAGCCACAGCGGAGGTTGATGTTCATGCCGTCCGGCTCATCGGCGATGACGTCGACCGTGGCCCCGAGCCGCCGGAAGATCTCGGGCGCGGCCTGGAAGGTGGCGCCGTTCGCGCAGTCGAGCAGCAGCCGCGTCCCGCTCAGATCGAGTGCCGAGAAGCGCTCCTGCAGCAGGGTCAGGTAGTCGTCGAGCGCCCCCTCGAGCGGCCTGATCAGGCCGATGTGAGGGGGCGGCGGCGGAGGCGTCTCGAGCAGGGCCTCGATCTCGTGCTCGGTGTCGTCGTGCAGCTTGAAGCCATCCGAGGCGAACAACTTGATGCCGTTGTCCTCGTAGGGGTTGTGCGAGGCGGAGATCACCGCCGCCATGTCCAGGCCGTGCTGGCGCACGAGGAGCGGTGCGGCCGGCGTGGGCAGCACGCCGGCCAGCCAGGCGTCGCCGCCGGCCGCGGTCACGCCGGCCGCGATGGCCGACTCGAGCATTCCGCCGGACTCCCGGGTGTCGCGGATGATGAGGACCTGGGGGCGCCGCGCCTCAAGCCTGGTCACCGCCGTGCGGGCCAGCTTGAGCGTTAGCTCGGCGGTGAGGAAATGTCCCGCCCGGCCGCGGACCCCGTCCGTGCCGAATAGCTCCCGCGCCACGGACGTCAGCGCTTGGAGAACTGGGGCCGCTTGCGCGCCTTCTTGAGCCCGGCCTTCTTGCGCTCCTTGACGCGAGGATCGCGGGTCAAGAAGCCGCGACGCTTGAGCTCGCCGCGCAGGTTCGGATCGGCCACGATGAGCGCCCGGGAGATCCCGTGGCGCAGGGCGCCGGCCTGGGCGGATACGCCGCCACCGTGCATCCGGGCGACCACGTCCATCCGCGACTCGTAACCGACGGTCTCGAGCGGCTGGCGGATGATCCGCTGGAGCGTCTCGCGCGGGAAGAACGCTTCGAGCGTCTTGCCGTTGATCTCGTAGGTGCCGCTGCCGGGCTTGATGATCACCCGCGCGACCGCGGTCTTGCGCTTCCCGGTCGCCGTGTAGCGCGCGCCGGCGGCGAGATCGATCGCGGCATCGGCGATAGGCCGGGACTCCTCTTCGTCGGCCTCCTCGCGCGCGCGGGCCGCAAGCGCTTCCGCCTCGGCCTCGGCCGCCGCCTGGGCCTCGGCGTCGAGGAACTGCTCGCCCTCGGGAATGATGTCGGGAATCAGGTCGGCGCCGGGGATCTCGGGCTTCTCGCGCGGGGCGACCTCGATCTCCTCCTCCTCGTCGTCCTCGACCGGCTCCTCGGCGGCCGGCGCGGACGCGGGCTCCCCGGCGGCCGGCGCGGACGCTGGCTCCTCGGCGGCGCGGGCGCGGACGCGGGCTCCTCGGCCGCGGGCGCGGACGCGGGCTCCTCAGCCGCGGGCGCCGGCTCGGGCTCCTCAGCCGCGGGCGCCGGCTCGGGCTCGGGCTCCTCGGCCACGGGCTCGCCGGCTCGGGCCGGCTCCTCGGCCACGGGCTCAGGCTCAGGTGCCTCGGCGACTGGCTCCTCGGCGGCGGCCGGCTCCTCGGCAGCCGGTTCGGGCTGCTCCTCCTGCGCCGCCGGCTCCTCGCCGGCTACCTGCTGCTCTTCGTCGCGCTGCTCGTCCTCGGGCCGTTCGGTCACTGCTCAGTCTCCATCGGTTGCGGCTGCTGGGCGGCGTGCGGGTGCTCGGGACCGGCGTAGACCTTCAGCTTCGTCAGCTGCTTACGGGCCAGGCGATTGCGCGGCAGCATGCCCTTGACGGCCAGGCGGATGACCTCCTCCGGCCGGCGCTCGAGCATGTCGTTCAGGCTCCGGGACTTCAGTCCGCCCGGATAGCCGGAATGCCGGTAGTAACGCTTGTCCTGCCGCTTGTTGCCGGTGACCGCGATCTTCTCGGCGTTGATCACGACCACGAAGTCGCCCGTGTCGACGTGCGGGGTGTAGGTCGGCTTGCGCTTGCCGCGCAGCGTGTCGGCGATCTGGGTGGCCAGACGGCCGAGCGTCTTCCCGTCGGCGTCGACGAGTAGCCAGTTACGCTCGCGATCGGCAGGGGTGGCAACGTAGGTCTTCATGGCACGCACAAGCCGCGCGAAGGCCGCGCGGCTTCGGGCAATGATAGGCGATCGGTGGCGACCCGCCGCCTAGGGGCCCGTAAGCTGGGCTCATGCGGCTTTCGGTGCAGGCGCGGCGGGTGGCTATCCGCATTGCCTACGTCGGCCTGCGCACCTACTGGTTCCTGGCCCGCCCGAGCGTCGTCGGGGTCAAGTGCGTGCTCACCCACGGCGACGACGTGCTGCTCGTGCGCCACACCTACGGGAACCGCTCCTGGGACCTCCCGGGCGGCACGGTCAAGCGCCGCGAAGCGCCGCGCGACGCCGCCCGGCGGGAGATGAACGAGGAGCTCGGCCGCCGGATCGAGGACTGGATCCCGCTCGGCGAGCTGTTCGTCAACACCAACCACCACGACGACAACCTGCATCTGTTCCAGGCCCGGGTCGCGGATCAGACCGTCGACCTGAACCTGACCGAGCTGGCCGAGGGGGCCTGGTTCCCCCGCGACGCGCTGCCGGCGGACCTGGCCCGCTTCGTGCGCCCGATCCTGATTCGGGTCGCTGAGGACAGACTGAGCGCCGAGCACCCGCGTGGTCGTCGTCCGGGTCGTGGCGTGCGCGCTGGCCGTCAGCGTCAGCTTCAGCGAGATGCGCTGATGGCGATGAGCGGCGGCGCGCAGCGCGGGCAGGACGCCGGCCGCCGGCTTGATCACCAGCACGGTCGGGCGCCCCGCCGTGACCGTGCCGCTGAAGCGTGCCGAACTCGAGCCGGAACGCCCTGAGCCTCCCCTTGCGCGCGACCATCGCCCGGGCCGTGATCCGCACGCCCGACCGCGCGTCGCAGGTCACGAGCACCCCGAGGCCGCCGGAGCGCAGCCGGCGGGTCAGCGCCTTGAGCGTGCAGCGCTGTGCGTGGACGCCGATCGCGGTCGTCGAAATGCTCGCCACGTGGCGCCGTCTCCGGCGTACGCGGCGGTGATCCGCGCCTGGGTGGAGGCAGCTGTCCCGGCGTGAGCAGCACCGCGCACGATGACACGCCCGGGATGGCGGTCGGCCCGAGCTGGCACGCTCCGTTCTGGGCGAACGCGGCACCGGATGGTGGCGAGGCGAACGAGACCAGCCCGTCGGGCGCGGTCGCGACTCCGCCGGCGACGTCCGAGACTGTCGCCGTGCACGTTGCGCTGGCGGACACCGCGACCGCGGTGGGAGAGCACGTCAGTGCGGTCGTCGTCGTGCGCGGCGCGACCTCGATCTCGTCTCACTCGCGCTCGGTCGCCGGCTGCCGGATCCGCTCGAGTCGTCGACCGTCACGTCGGCGGGAAGCTGCCGGCGTGGGCGTAGGCGTGGTCGCCGGCCACCAGGAACGTCCCGCCCGGGCCGGGCGTGATCGTGCCGGCGGTACGGGCCCCGTCGCCCCAGTCGATCAGAGCCGTCGGACTCGCATCGAGCGTTGGACTCGGTGAACGTGTCCAGTACCGCGGTGACCGGCACGCCGGCCGTGGCCGCCGCCGCCCCGCGCGCCGGGGCGGGCTCGGCCATGACCACGTCGTCGCCCGCGACGAGATCGGTCGGGGACGGATTCGGCGAGGGTGCGCTGCCGTTGAAGTCGAAGATCTCCCCCGTTCCCAGGGTCACCACCACGCGGGTGACCACCGGGTCGGGGAACAGCAGCCCGGCGAACGAGGGGCTCGCCGGTGCCGGCGGGCGCGAACACCTGACCGAGGAGGATGTCGCCGTTGAAGTACTGGATCTGGTGGTGTTCCGGCCGTGCGTCGACGTTCAGGAACATGACGCCGAGCGCCCCGCGTCATGCGCCGGCGCGGGGCACTCGTCGGGCGGTCGGCGCGATCGACGATCTGAACTTGGCCGTGTTGGAGTTGAACGGCGCCCACACGTTCGGGGCGGTGAACGGGGTGAACTGCGCACTCGAGTTGACCGAGTGGAAGCCGTCGTTCGCCACCGCGATCTCGGGCCCGACCTCGATTCCCCACGGCTGGAGCCGGCTGCGCGAGACGGCGACCGTGTGCCCCCCGGATATCGCGGTTGATCCGGCTTCGCTCCCGTCTACGGCGATCGTGTCCCAACCGATGTGACGGAAGCCGTTTCCCTGCTCGCCCGCGGTCGTGCCGTTGTCCATCCCGCCGACCGCCGCCTCGAAATTCGCCAGCGTGCTCGCCGTAGCGCCGCCGGCGCCGCTGAAGGTCACGGCGGGACCGCCTGTCGGCACGCTCAGCGACGCGTGCGCCGCCGGCGCCGCAAACGCCAGCGCACCCAGAGCCGCCACAAGCCCCCGAATCGCCCTCTTTACCGCCACCAACGGTGGGTCAGTCTACTCCCACTCGATGGTGCCCGGAGGCTTACTCGTGATGTCGAGCACGACCCGCCCGACCGGCCGGATCTCGCCGATCATCCGCGCCGCGATCTTCTCGAGCAGGTCGTAGGGAAGACGGGCCCAGTCGGCGGTCATCGCGTCGTCGCTTGTCACCGCCCGGATCGCGATCACGTTGCCGTACGTGCGTACATCGCCCTGGACGCCGACTGTGCGGATGTCGGGCAGCACGCAGAACGACTGCCAGAGCTCGCGGTAGAGCCCCGCCTGGCGGATCTCGGCCTGGAGGATCGCGTCCGCCTCACGGAGAATCTCGAGGCGCTCGCGGGTGGCCTCGCCGCCCACGATCCGGATGGCCAGACCCGGCCCGGGGAACGGCTGGCGCCAGACGAGTCGCTCGGGGAGTCCGAGCTCGGCCCCGACCGCGCGGACCTCGTCCTTGAACAGCGCGCGCAGCGGCTCGACCAGGTCGAACTCGAGGTCTTCGGGCAGGCCGCCCACGTTGTGGTGGGACTTGATCGTGGCCGCGCCGGTGCTCCCGCCCGACTCGATCACGTCGGAGTACAGCGTGCCCTGCACGAGGAAACGGACGTCGTCGAGCTTGTCCGCCTCCTCCTCGAACACGCGGATGAACTCGGCCCCGATCCGCTTGCGCTTCTCCTCTGGATCGCTGACGCCCTTCAGCCGCGCCAGGAACCGATCTGAGGCGTCGACCGCCACCAGCGGCACGTGGAAGTGGTCGCGGAACGCTTTGATCACCTGAGCGCCCTCGTCCTTGCGCATCAGCCCGTGGTCGACGAACACGCAGGTCAGCCGGTCGCCGATCGCGCGGTGCACGAGCAGCGCCGCCACGCTCGAGTCGACCCCGCCGGACAGGCCGCAGATGGCCCGCCCGTCCCCCACCTGGGCGCGGATCCGCTCGATCTGATCCTCGATCACCGAGGTCGGGCTCCAGGTGCGCTCGCAGCCGCACACGTCGGCCAGGAAGTTGGTCAGGACCTGCTGCCCGTACGGCGTGTGGACCACCTCGGGATGGAACTGGATGCCGTAGAACCCGCGCTCCACCGACTCGAACGCCGCCACCGGCGAGGCCGTGGACGAGGCCAACGCACTGAAGCCGGGCGGCGGCGTGAATACCGTGTCGCGGTGGGACATCCAGCAGGTCTGCTCGGCCGGCGTGCCCGCCAGCAGCCTTCCGGCCTGCGCCACCGTCAGCTGCGAGCGGCCGAACTCGCCGACCTCGGCGCCCTCGATCCGCCCGCCCAGCGCGAGCGCCAGCAGCTGCATGCCGTAACAGATGCCGAGCACCGGCACGCCCAGGTCGAGCAGCTCGGGGTCGAGCGCCGGCGCGCCGTCCTCGTACACCGAGGCCGGCCCGCCGGACAGGATCACGCCCTTGGGCCGGCGGCGCCGGATCTCCTCGAGTCCGACGTGATGCGGGAGCAGCTCGGAGAACACCCCGCACTCGCGCACCCGGCGCGCGATCAGCTGCGAGTACTGGCCTCCGAAGTCGAGGACGACGACCTCTTCCGGAATGTGGGGCCGCTTCGCGGCATCCGTGGGACCTCGAGACGCCCGTCCGGACTGTGGTCGTGCTCACGCGCCCCGTCCTGGCGAGCGAAAACCGAGCCGGCCAAGGACGCAGGGAGCGTGGCGTGCGCCAGCACGCGAGCGACCGAGGACGCCGGCCAGCGCCGGTTTGCAGCCGCCAGACTACTCAACGGCGACCGCGGCGGCCGTCGGCTTGGCGCCCATGCCCACACCCTGCTCGCGCTGGAGGTGCTTGCCCTCGGTCTGGAGCGCCGGGGCCACCGCGAGCTCCGCCCGGTTGAACTCCGCGATGTCCCGATAGCCACAGGTGGCCATCGACGTGCGTAGCGCGCCCATCAAGTTGAACGTGCCGTCGTTCTCGCGGGCCGGGCCCTTGACGATCTCCTCAAGCGTGCCGTTGGGCGTGGTCGCCACCCGCGCGCCGCGAGGCAGCGTCGGGTGGAAGGTGGCCATACCCCAGTTGTAACCGCGCCCGGGCGCCTCGTAGGCGCGGGCCAGCGCGGAGCCGAGCATGACCGCGTCGGCGCCGCAGGCGATCGCCTTGGCGATGTCGCCGCCGTTGCGCATGCCGCCGTCGGCGATCACCTTGACGTAGTCGCCGGTCTCGAGCATGTGCTGCGAGCGCGCGGCGGCGACGTCGGCGATCGCGGTGGCCTGGGGCACGCCGATGCCGAGGACCCCGCGGGTCGTGCAGATCGCGCCCGGGCCGACGCCGACCAGCACGCCGGCCGCGCCGGTGCGCATCAGGTGAAGGCCGGTGTGGTAGGAGGCGCAGCCGCCCACGATCACCGGCGTCGGGGCCAGCTCGCGGATGAACTCCTTGAGGTTCAGCGGCGGCCGGCTCTCGTCGCGGGAGACGTGCTCGGCCGACACCACGGTGCCCTGGATGACCAGGATGTCGAGACCCGCCTCGAGCGCCACCTCGTAGTACTTGCGGACCTTCTGTGGGGTCAGCGACGCGGCCGCCACCACCCCGTGCGACTTGATCTCCTTGATCCGATCGGCGATCAGCTCGGCCTTGACCGGCTCGCGGTAGATGTCCTGCATCTCCCGCGTGGCGATGTCCTTGGAGAACGTCGCGATTCGCTCGAGCTGAGCGTCCGCGTCCTCGTAGCGCGTGTAGATCCCCTCGAGGTTGAGCACCGCCAGGCCGCCGAGCTTGCCGATGAGCCCCGCCGTCTCCGGCGAGACCACGCCGTCCAGCGCAGCGCCGACGAGCGGCAGCTCGAACCGGTAGGGACCGAGGGTCCAGGAGATGTCGACGTCGTCCGGGTCGCGCGTGCGCCGCGAGGGCACGATCGCGATTTCGTCGAAGCCGTACGCCCGCCGGGCCTTCTTGCCGCGTCCGATTTCTACTTCCATTGCGGCATCGTAGGAGTCGTTGCGGACGTCAGCGGCGTCTCAGTCATCGGGCGATCGATCGTAGCAGCGGCCCCTCGGCCGTCCCGCCGCTCAGACCCGGCAAAGTGCGGGGAAATCCTCAGCGAATCTCGGCGCCGACTTGCAGGTGCTCGAGCTCGACCTCGGGCAGGAGCCGGTCGACCGCGGAGGGGTCGATCAGCCCGGCGCCGAAGTGCTGCACGGACTCGGCGCCGCAGGCCACCCCGTAGCGCAGACACTCGATCGGCGGGCGCTTCTGGTAGCGCGCGGCGATGTAGCCGGCCAGGAACGCGTCTCCCGAGCCGATCGTCGAGCGCGCCTCCTGCTCCTCGATCCGCACGCGATAGAGCCCCTGGCCGCCCCCGTCCAGCACGAAGGCGTAGCAACCGTCAGAGACCGTCATGATCGCGTCGGCCGGACCCAGGCGGGTCATCTCGACCACGGCCTGGGCGCGGTCGTCGATGTCGTTGAACTCGTGCCCGACCAGCTCCTCGGCCTCGAGCTCGTTCGGCGAGATCAGGTCGGGCTCGGCGCGGGCGGCCAGCCGAAGCGGCTCACCTTCGGTGTCGACAATCGTGATCACGTTCTGCTTCTTGAGCTCACGGATCAGGCCGGCGTAGACGTCAGGGGGCACGCCGCGAGGCAGGCTGCCGGCGAACACGCACATGCTGGCGCCCTTCGCCAGATACAGCAGCTTGTCGCGGAACAGCTCGAGGTCGTGGGCGGAGACGGCCGGACCGCGCTCGTTGATCTCGGTGTGCACGCCGGTGGTCGGGTCGAGGACGGCGGTGTTCGTGCGGGACTCCTCGCGGATGCGCACGAAGCCGTTGAGGATCGCCTCGTCGTTGAGCGCGTCGACGATCATGTTGCCGGTCGCGCCGCCGGCGAGGCCCGTGGCGATCACCGGCTGGCCGAGCCGCTTGAGCGCGCGGGCGATGTTGACCCCTTTGCCACCCGGCATCGTGGTCTGCTCGACCGACCGGTGCCGGCGGCCGACGCGGAAGTTCGGTACCTCGAGCGTCTTGTCGAGCGCGGCGTTCAGCGTGACGGTGATGATCATGGCGGCTTAGCGACCCCCGCCGCGCCTTATCCCCTCGTCCATTCGCGCCAAAACATCCTCAGCCCGATTGCCGCGCCCAGCGCCACCACGACTACTGACAGGGTAGCCGATAGCACAACCACCTTCTTCAGGCCGGTCGAGGGACGGATTTCCGGCACCGCCGCCGCGAGCTGGAGCGGGATCCGGGCCTGCACGTGCGAGCCCGCCATGACCACGGCCGAGCCCACCACGGCGTGCGCCGGCAGAGGCCCGACGAGCTGCGCAGGCGCACGTACCCGGACCCTCACGCGGGCCGAGCGGGGGAACACGTGCGTGTAGCTCGAGGCGGCGATCAGCCGCGCGCGCCGGCCGGTCTGGCCCTTGATCTGCGGCCGGGCCAGCACCTCGCCGGCGTGGACCGGCGTGCGCAGCCCGAAGTTGGCGAACCCGTAACCCAGCAATGCCATCGCCGACGCGTCGCGAGCGGCCTCGCTCGAGGTTCCCAGCACCACGCCGATCAGTGTCATGCCCTGACGGGCACCAGATGCGACCAACACGTAACCGGCCTGAAGCGTGTGTCCGGTCTTGACGCCGTTGATCCACGAGTAGCGACCGACCAGGTCATTCAGATTCGTTACGTGCCGAACGTGGTTGCCGGTCCGCAGCACCGCGCTCGGCTTATTCACCACGGCCCTGATGAATGGCTGGGAGCGCAGGAGATACCGGGCGAGCTTCACGAGATCGGCGGCGCTCGAGTAGTTGCCCGGCGTATCGAGCCCGATCGGCGTCGAGTAATGCGTGTGGGTGAGGTGCAACTCGTGCGCGCGGGCGTTCATCATCGCCACGAACCGCGACACCGATCCGTGCCCCACGTTGAATGCCAGGTCCTCCGCCGCGTCGTCGGCACTCGGCAGCATCAGTGCGATCAGCAGATCGTGGACGCTCATCCGCTCGCCCGGCTCGAGGTGGATCTGCGAGTCCTCGGCGGCCGGGATGAAGTCCGGGTCGGTGAACATGTCGCGCAGACGGGCGTGATGCAGGGTCACGAGCGCGGTCATCAGCTTGGTCGTGCTGGCGATCGCGACCTCGGCGTTCGCGTTCAGGCCGTAAAGCTGCTGGCCGCTGCTCTCGTCGATCAGCGCGGCCGCGCGCGCGCCGAGCGGGGGCGGGGGTGGGCCGGCAGCGGCGGCGTCCGCGACCTCGAGCGTCGACACCAGGGTGGCGACCAGCGCCAGCGCCACCGCGAGCCGGGATGGGACGGACGCCCCTCGCGCGTCCCAGCGCCACCGCGAACCGGGACGGGACGCCCCTCGCGCCTCCCAGCGCCACCGCGAGCCGACACCGGGCGGACCGCGATCCGCCCTTCCCGCGCGCCATCCCTACCTCATCGCCGCAGCCGGAGCCGCTCGTGCGGGTGTATGGCTTGGGGATTCACGTTCGGGTTGAGCTGCTCCAGCGTCGCCACAGACACGCCGGTCCTGACCGAGATCTTCGACAGGGTGTCGTTCGTGCGCACGACGTAGAACTTCGCCTTGGTCGAGACCTTGTGGGTCGCCTTGGGGGTCGTGCTGCTGCTCTGGACGATCGAGAGAGAAGACGAGGTGGAGTTCTTGTCCAGGATCGCCTTGTGGATGATCACGTAGCTCGCCGCGGCCACAGCGGCGATCGCGAGCGGGGCCAGGTAGCGCGCCGGGTTTCTCCACCCCACCATCCCGCCGGCGATCATACAAGCGCCCGGGGAACCCATCACCCGCCTGCATGGTGGCTTTCCAGCACGACCGGAGGGCGGATCGCGGCGCCGCTGAGCGCGGCGGGCTCACGCCGCCAGGGACCAGGCCAGCTCGCGCAGGCGCCCGGCCTCGCGGGCCGCGGCATCGGCGGGATCGCCGCCGGTGCGCTCGTACGCCCCCACGATCCCACGCGAGGCGGAGATCAGCCCGCTCGCCGGTCCCGAGGCGAACGCCGGCGCCAGGTCCTCGACCCGGCCGCCCTGAGCGCCCACGCCGGGCAGCAGGAACACCGTGTGCCGCATCCGTTCGCGCAGCGCGCCAAGACGCGCCGGGGCGGTGGCGCCGACCACGGCAGCGACGTCGGACAGACCCGATCGCCCGATCCCGTTGGCGCCCGTCTCGTCCACCAGGTCGGCCAGGCGGTCGCTGACCGAGCGGCCGTTGGTCAGCCCGCGCTCCTGTAGGTCGGCCGCACCCGGATTCGAGGTGCGCACGAGCACGAACAGCCCGCGGCCGTGGGCCCGGGCGGTGGCCACGAACGGCTCGAGAGAATCGCCGCCGAGCAGCGGGTTCACGGTCATCGCGTCGGCGCCCAGGCCCGGCACGGGGCCGAAGGGGGTCGGCGTCTCGCCCAGGAACGCCTGGGCGTAGGCCGCCGCGGTCACCGCGACGTCCCCCCGCTTGGCGTCGGCGATCACGATCAGGCCGTGGTCGCGGGCAAGCGAGACCGTCTCGGCCAGAGCCGCCCAACCGGGCGCGCCGAGCCGCTCGAAGCAGGCCACCTGCAGCTTGGCCGCCACGCAATATTTGGCAGTCGCCGCGAGCACCAGCGCGCAGTGCGCGGCGACCGCGCGTGCGGCACGCGTGGCCGGCGAAGCCGAGGCGCCGCCGCCCGAGGCGCCGCCGCCCCCCTCTTCGGAGGAGGCGTCGAGAGCCTGTGGCCAGAGCCGCGCCGGATCGGGATCGAGCCCGAGCACGAGTTGGGACTCGCGCTCGACGACCCGCTCAGCCAGCCGATCGCCGAAGCCAGTGGTTGTGTGCGCCGCCCTGGTCGTGGATGCGCCTTCGATGGACGCCACGGTCACGGCATCCCGCTCGCGACCGCAGCATCCGGCTTCGACACGGTGCTAGGCGACTAGTTGACCGCCTTCTTCAGTCCGGCCCCTGCGGTGAAGCGCGGAACGTTCGACGCCGCGATCTGGATGCGCTCGCCCGTCGCAGGATTGCGCCCCTCGCGAGCAGAGCGAGCCGAGACGCTGAACTTGCCGAAGCCCGAGAACGAAACCTCGCTCCCGCGCTTGAGCGCGTCCTCGACCGTGTCCAGGAAAGCGTCGACCGCACCCCCCGCGTCCTTCTTGCTCAATCCGGCACGATCGGCGACCTGGTCCACGAATTCTTGTTTGGTCACTTGCTCCCTCCTTCGAGGTGGTAGGAATTGCCGAAGCTAACACGAGCGGCGGACGGCCGACTCTGCCGGGCCTTCGGGCCGGGCCATTGTCTACGGTGTGCCTGACGCGACGCTTGCTCGCATAGCTCAGCTTTTCGGAATTTGCGTACTTCGCCACCGATGATTACCCAGCCGGACCACGCCGAGCCCACCCGGGCCGAACCGCCCCCCGTCGAGGAGGACGACCAGAATACGGTCGTGAACCTGGGTCGGATCGCGTGGCTGGGTACGGTCGGAGCGTGCCTGATTGCCGTGGTGATCCTCGTCCTGGAGGGCTATTACGGCTACGCCGCCGTGACCTTCGCGGTGGCGATCGCGGCCGGGATCAACCTGCTCTAGGAAGCGCGAGCAAACTGCCATTCGACGTCCCGTCGGCGCCGAATGGCAGATCACTCGCGCCATGAGCGAGTGATCTGCCTTTCGCCATCGGGTGGGCGCCGAGTGGCAGATAACTCGCGGTCGTGGGTCAGCCGGGGTCGGGACGCGCCGCGCGTCAGTCCGGGTCGGGACGCCCGGCGCGGTCGCGTCAGTCCGGGTCGGGGACGCCCGCAACCGTGGCGCGGTGGAGCTCCTCGCCCGGCCGAACGCGATCCTGGGGCTCGAGGTGGATCAGCACGTCCGCCCCGTCCAGACGCCCACTGATCACGTCCTGAAGCTCGTGGGCCGTGCGGTGGGCGTCCTCCAGCGAGGTGCCGTGCCGGAACTGGACGTGCAGGTCGACGTACCGGCGGGCGCCGGCGCGGCGGGTCCGCAGCTCGTGGTAGCCGACCACGCCCCGCCCCGCGAACTCCTCGATCGCACTGCGGATCGCCTCGATCTCCGAGGCCGGCAGGGATTCGTCGACGAGGACACGGGAGGACCCCAGCAACAGCCGCACGCCGGTGACGAGGATCGTGGCCGAGACAATCAACGCCACCACCGGGTCGAGCCACTGCGCGCCGGTGATCTGGACCAGGGCCAACCCGATCAGAACGGCCAGAGAGGTCAGCGCATCGGTCCGCAGATGGGCCGCGTCGCCCTCCAGGGCAGGCGATGACGTCGCACGCGCGGTCCGCGCGATCACGCCCGACACGACCAGGTTGACCACCAGCGAGAACGCGACGACCGCGATGCCCACGCCCAGCCGCTGCACCTGTTCGTGCGCGGCCAGATGGCGGATGGCCTGGAAGGCGATCGCGGCCGACCCGACCAGGATCAGCATGCCTTCGATCGCCGCGGCGAGGTTCTCGAGCTTCTCGTGCCCGTAGCGGTGGCTTTCGTCGGCCGGCTCGCCCGCCTTGCGCACGGAGAAGAACGCGACCAGCGAGGCCACCAGGTCGATGCTCGAGTGCACCGCCTCGGTCAGGATCGCCACCGAGCCGGTGATCGATCCGGCCACCAATTTGAGCAGGATCAGTAAGGAATTGGAGACGACCGACAGGGCGGCCGTTCTCAGCTTGATCTGC
Organism: uncultured Solirubrobacterales bacterium; assembly: GCA_963832315.1. GTDB lineage: Bacteria > Actinomycetota > Thermoleophilia > Solirubrobacterales > Solirubrobacteraceae > Palsa-465. Next base: position 55,555 of record CAWHTT010000002.1, read on the forward strand.
GGGGTCCCCGGAGCGCCGTCCGTATTCAGAGACGGATCCATCTCAGCAGCGCCCGTACCGCGTGGCCACGATGGCTGATCGCGTCCTTTTCGGCGTCCGTGAGCTCGGCCATGGTCCGATTGTCCCCCGTGGCGTCGGGAACGAATACGGGGTCGTAGCCGAAGCCGTTCGTGCCCGCCCGCTCGCGGGCCATCCGGCCGCGGCAGTCGCCGAAGAACACGCGCTCCTCGCCGGTCAGAGGGTTTACGTAGGCCAGCGCGCACACATAGCGCAGGCGGCTGTCCCCCGGGACCTCGTCGACGAACTTCGCGAGGTTCTCCTCGTCGGTGGCGTCGACCCCGGCGAAGCGGGCGGAGCGCACGCCCGGCGCCCCGCCCAGGGCCGCGGCCTCGATCCCCGAGTCATCCGCGATCGCCGCCCGCCCGGTCGCCGCCGCCGCCGCGCCGGCCTTGGGCAGCGCGTTGTCGGCGAACGTCGCGCCGTCCTCGGGCGGTAGCTCGACCTCATCGGGGAGCAGGTGCACGGTGATCCCCGAGGCCTCGAACAGACGCTGCATCTCGCGCAGCTTGTGCGGATTGCGCGTGCTCAGAACGAGCGAGCGTTCGTGCGAATCGGCCTCGGAGGACATCGTCAGCGCCTCAGCCCGAAGCGCCGGCGGTCACGGCGGCGTCCTGGAACGCACGCAGTTCCACGATCCCGGTCGCGGCGAGCGCGAGCAGATCGTCCAGGTGGGCGCGGGACAGGGGCGTCCGCTCGGCGGTCGCCTGGACCTCGACCAGGCCCCCCTCCCCCGTCATCACGACATTGGCGTCGACCTCGGCCGTGGAGTCCTCGCGGTAGTCGAGATCGAGCAGCGGCACACCGGCGACAATCCCGCACGACACGGCCGCGATCGTGCCGGTCAGAGGCGAGCGATCCAGCTTGCCCTCGGAGATCAGCCGCTCGCAGGCCAGCCGTAGCGCCACCAGTCCCCCGGTGATCGACGCGCAACGCGTGCCGCCGTCGGCCTGCAACACGTCGCAGTCCACGTACACGGTCCGCTCGCCCAGCAGCGCGAAGTCGACCACGCCGCGTAGCGAACGGCCGATCAGCCGCTGGATCTCGACCGTGCGGCCGTCCGGGCGGCCTCGGCTGGAGTCCCGCTGCTTTCGCTCGCCGGTCGAGGCGGGCAGCATCCCGTACTCCGCGGTGACCCATCCGCGTCCCGACCCGGCCAGCCAGCGCGGCACACCGTCCTGGACCGAGGCGGTGCAGATCACGCGGGTCTCCCCGGCCGAGATCAGCGCCGACCCGGTGGCCGTGCGCACGAACCCGGGCTCGATCGCGACCGGCCGCAGCTGGTCGGCGGCCCGTCCATAGCTCCGCTCAGCGCTCACCGCCGGGTCGCTCACGCCGCCGCCCTCGCCGACAGCTCCACGTGCACCACGTCGCCCAGCGGCATCTGCAAGAAGCGCGTCCCCAGCGCCTGGAACGACTCGACGTCGCCGGTGCAGAAGAACCGGTAGCTGCCCTCGTCCTCCGAAGGATTCAAGAGCCCCCGCGAGGCCAGCGCGCGCTCCATGCTCCGGGCCACGCCGGCGCCCGAGGTGACCAGCGTCACCCCACGCCCGAGCGAGCGCTGGAGCATCGGCGCCACGAGCGGATAGTGCGTGCAGCCCAGGATTACCGTGTCGACCTCAGCCGAGCGAAGCGGCACGCAATAGGCCCGCACCGTGTCCACCACGTGCGAGTCGAACGGGAACCCGCCCTGGATGATCGGCGCCAGATCGGGGCAGGCGACGCTCTCCAGGTGGACGTGGGGATCGGCGGCGGACACCGCCCGCTCATAAGCCCCGGAAGCCACGGTCGCCGGCGTGGCCATGAGCCCGATGCGCCCGCTGCGGCTGCCCGCGACCGCCAGCTGGGTGGCCGGCCCGACCACGCCGATCACGTCGATCTCGCGTCCTGAGCGCCGCACCAGCGCCTCGACCGTACCCAGCGCGGCCGAACTGGCCGCGTTGCACGCGATGACCAGCAGCTTGGCGCCCGCCGCGAGCAGGTATTCGGCGATCTCGGTCGCGAACGCCTCGAGCTCGGCCTGGGTCCGCTCGCCGTAGGGGAACCGGGCGGTGTCCCCGAGGTACAGGTAGTCCTCGGCCGGGAGCGACACGAGCAACTCGTGCAGGACAGTCAGTCCGCCGACGCCCGAGTCGAACACACCGACGGGCTGGTGGGCGAGAGGCGCCATCGCGCGGATGGTGCCAGAGGTGGGCGGCGGTACGCTCGCCCCCCGCATGCGCGCCCTCGTCGTCACCAACATGTATCCGACCCCGGCCCGGCCCGCGCTGGGCAGCTTCGTGCGCGACCAGGTCGAGGCGCTGGGCCGGATCGACGGGGTGCAGGTCGAGCTGTTCGCGTTCGCGCCGGGCGGTGCGGGCACGTACGTGAACGCGGCGCGCGACCTCCGCCGGCGCCACCGAGCCGCGGGCTACGACGTCGTCCACGCCCACTTCGGGCTGACCGCGTGGCCCGCGTTCGCGGCGGCCGGCCGAGCCCACGCGGTCACGCTGCACGGGACCGACCTGGTGCATCCCCGCTCCCGGGCGATCACGCTGACCGCACTGCCGTTCCTCGACCTGGTCTCCACCGTGTCCGAGCCCCTGGCCGCCGCCGTCCCGCGCTGGGCCGTGCGAGGGCGAACAGCGGTCCTCCCCTGCGGGGTCGACGTCGAGCGCTTCAAGCCGATGCCGCGCGCCGAGGCCCGCGCCGCCCTGAATCTGAACCCGACCGGTCGCTACGTCCTGTTTCCGGCCGATCCGAACCGGCCGGAGAAGCGCCACGACCGGGCGCTCGCAACGGTCGCCACCGAAACCCAAGCCGAGCTCATCGCCCTCGGGAACGTCGACCCAACCGCAGTCCCGCTGTACGTCAACGCGGCCAACGCCGTGCTCGTCCCCTCCGAGCGCGAGAGCTTCGGCCTGGCCGTGCTCGAGGCCCTGGCCTGCAACGTCCCGGTGCTGGCCACCCCGGTCGGCATCGCGCCCGACGTCCTCGAAAACCTCGCCGGCACCCTGTGCGCCCCGTTCGACGCCACCGCGTGGCGCGCCGCGCTCATGCCGCACCTGGACAGCCCCGACCCGCGGATCGATGGTCGCGCCCGCGCCGAGCGCTTCTCGACCGACCGGATGGCCGCCGCCGTCGTCGACGCGTGGCGCGACCTGGCCCTGGCCCGGTCTTAGTCGATCAACTGCGTCCGGGTACGCCACACGGCAAGGCGCCAGACCAGCAGCGCGAACGCGCCCAGCACCGCGATGTGGAGCAGATCCACGCCGGGGCGCAGTCCGAAAGCGCAGTGCCGGACCAGTTCGACGAAGTGGTAGAGCGGGTTGACCTGGGCGAACGTGCGCAACCACTCCGGCAGCCGGGCCAGCGGGAAGAACGTGCCCGCGACCAGGAACAGCGGCGTGATCACCCCGCTGATCACGTAGCTCAGGTCGTCGAACGTCGTGGCGGTGGCCGAGAACAGCATCCCCAACGCGGCGAAGCCGATGCCGCAGAGCACGCCGAAGACCGGGACGAGCAGCATCGCGGGCGCCGGCGGCAGGCCGAAGGCGAACGCGACGAGCAGCGGCGCCACCCCGTACACGCCGGCGCGGGTGCCGAGGAACAGCATCTCGCCGGTGACGATCTCGTCGACGTCGACCGGCGCGGCCAGCATCGCGTCGTACACGCGCTGGTAGCGCCGCTTGTACAGCGAGTCGAACATCGCCGAGAACACCGCGCTGAACAGCACCGCGGTGGCGACCGCGCCGGTCCCGACGAACTGGATATACGGGATGCCGGCGACGTGGGAGACGAGCCGGCCGAACCCGAGCCCGAACGCGACGAGCATCACCACGGGCTCGACCACGGCCGCGAACGTGCGCGTCCGCCAGTAGTAGAGGAACACGGTCCACTCGCGGATCCACACCGCGCTCAGCGCGACAAACTCGATTCGTCTCGGCTGCGCGGGCGTCATTCCACGTACTCCCCGGTCAGGCTCACGAACACGTCCTCCAAACTCGAGCTGCGGCGCAGTCCGTCGGGCAGCCGTCCGTCGAGCGCGTCGGCGTGCAGGTAGGTGAGGGTCGGGCCCGACTGCCGCGTGGGCAGCCCGTCCGCCTGCGCCCGCTGCGCAAGCGCGCGCAGGTCCGCCACCGATCCGCGCACGTCGACCACCTCGCGGCCGGCGTGCCGGCGGATCAGCTCGTCCGGGGTGCCCTCGGCGACCACCCGTCCGGCCGACATGATCGCCACCCGGTCGGCCAGTCGTTCGGCCTCCTCGATGTAGTGGGTCGACATCAGCACGGTGGCGCCCCGCTCGCGCAGCGCGAGGATCAGCGACCACAGCTCGTGGCGCACCTGGGGGTCGAGCCCGACCGTCGGCTCGTCGAGCAGCACCAGCTCGGGATCGTGGATGAGCGCCCGTGCGATCAGCAGCCGGCGCTGCATCCCGCCCGACAGCGCCAGTGCCCGATCCGCCGCCCGCGCCTGCAAACCGGCCAGCGCCAGCGCGCGCTCAACCGCGCCGGCGCGCTCGCCCGGAGGCACGCGGTAAAGGCGCGCGAACACCGACAGCACGTCGCGCACGCGCAGGTCGACGTCGAGATTGCTCTCCTGCGGGCAGACGCCCATGCGGGCACGCGCCAGCTTCGACTCCGCCGGCATCCGGTAGCCGAGTACCTCGATGCGCCCGGCGTCGGCCACCGCCTGCCCGGTCAGGATGCGCATCGCGGTCGACTTGCCGGCGCCGTTCGGCCCGAGCAGCCCGTAACAGATCCCGCCCGCGACCTCGAGCTCCAGGCCGTTGACCGCCACCACGTCGCCGAAGCGCTTGACCACGCCGTGCATGGACAGCGCCGGAGCGCCCGGCGAGGCCGGGACATCGACGAGACGGGTGGATTGCAAACGGTGAGACGACAAGGGACCTCCAGGGAACGACTTAGAAGAGCGGCGCCGTCGCGGGGCGACGGGCGTACGTCAGCGCAGCTTCAGAGCCCTGGGATCCATCGAAACCAACTTTACCAACTCACCTGAGCGCCGGCCACCACTCCGCCAGCCGCTCGAGCGCCGCGTCCGCGACCGGCGGGACGGCCGAGTCCGCGCCGCCGTCGGCCTCCGCCGCCGACACCGGCTCCTGGAGCGCGGAGAGCGTGGCGGCGACCGACGTGGCCAGCGCGTCGAGTGCGTAGCCGCCCTCGAGCACGCACCCCAACGGGCGCGTCGAGCTCCTCGCCGATCCGCCGCATCGACCGGGTCATGTCGGCGTACCCCTGCTCGGTCACCCGGCACTCGCCGAGCGGATCGGAGCGATGGGCGTCGTAGCCGGCCGAGATCAGCAGGAGCTGGGGCGAGAACGCCCGGGCCAGCGGGACCGCCACTCGGTCGACCAGCGAGCAGAACACCCGATCGTCGGCGCCCGGCGCGACCGGCAGGTTCACCGTGAACCCGCGGCCGGCCCCCGAGCCCACATCGGCGGCGGGCCCGGTCCCGGGGTAGAGCGGCGACTGGTGGATCGAGACGAACAGGACCTCGTCCGAGCCGTGAAAGATGTCGTTGGTCCCGTTGCCGTGGTGCACGTCCCAGTCGAGGATCATCACGCGCTCGAGTCCCCGGGCAGCGAGCGCGTAGCGGGCCGCCACCGCGACGTTGTTGAACAGGCAGAAGCCCATCGCCCGCGCCTGCGTGGCGTGATGCCCCGGCGGGCGGTGAGCGCTGAACGCGTACGGGGCGGAGCCGTCGAGCAGCAACTCGACCATGCGCACGGCTCCCCCGGCGGCGTGCAGCGCGGCCTCGAACGAGTCCGCGCTGACCACGGTGTCGAGGTCGAGGAACCCGCCCCCGGCCGCGCAGGCGCGCTCGATCGAGTCGACGTACTCCGGCGGATGAACCGCCTCGAGCACCGCGCGATCGATCGCCGGCGAGCTCACGCGCTCGAAGCCGAGCCAGTCGCGGCCTGACAGCTCGCGCTCGATCGCCTCCAACCGCGCGGCGCGCTCCGGATGCTCGCCGGTGTCGTGGCGCAGCGAGGACGGATGCTCGAGCCACACTGGCGCGGAAGCCATCGGGGTACGGTATCGGGCCACGTGCAGCCTCTGAGCGCGGATCTCACGGTGGTGGGCGCCGGCGCGGCCGGGCTGTACACGGCGCTGTGCGCCTCGCGCCTGGGAGCCCGCGTCACGCTGGTTTCGGCCACCCCGCTCGCGGAGTCCTCGAGCTGGTGGGCGCAGGGCGGACTGGCCGCCGCGGTGTCCGCCCAGGACAGCCCCGAGCGCCACCTGCGCGACACGATCGCCGCCGGCCGCGACGCGGTCCGCGAGTCCGCTGCCCGCCTGCTGTGCGTGGATGCCCCGGACGCGGTGAGCGACCTGACCCGGCTGGGCGTGCGTTTCGACGTCGACCGCGACGGCCACCTGGCGCTCGGGCTCGAGGGCGGTCACTCGATCCGCCGGATCGTCCACGCCGGCGGGGCGGCCACCGGCCGGCGTCTCGTCCGCCAGCTCAGCGCGGTGGCGGCCGAGGATCCGGGGATCGAGGTGATCGAGGGCCGCCGGGTGGTCGAGCTGCTGACCGCCGGCGAGCGCTGCGTCGGGGTTCGCCTCGACGACGGGCTCCTGATCGCCGGCGCGGCCGTGGTGCTCGCCACCGGCGGCGCCGCCGCGCTGTGGTCGCGCACGACGAACCCGACCGGGGCCCAGGGAGGCGGGCTCCTGCTCGCCCACCGCGCCGGCGCCACGCTGGCCGACCTCGAGCTCGTGCAGTTCCATCCCACCGCGGTGGTGGGCGCGAACGGCGCCGACGGTCTCCTGGTCACCGAGGCGGTGCGCGGCGAGGGCGCCCGGCTGATCGACTCGGCCGGCGAGCGCTTCGTGGACGAGCTCGCCCCCCGCGACGAGGTCGCCCGCGCCGTTCAGCGCCGCATGGCGTCGACCGGCGCCTCGTCGGTCGGCCTCGACATGCGCGATGTCGACCCGGCGCTGTTCCCGAACGTGGTCAGCGCGCTTCGGCGCGCCGGGATCGATCCCGAGCGCGAGCTCGTCCCGGTGGCGCCGGCCGCGCACTACGTGATGGGCGGGATCGCCACCGACGTGCACGGCCGCGCAACGCTCGGCGGCCTGTACGCGGTCGGCGAGTGCTCGTGCACGGGGCTGCACGGCGCCAACCGCCTGGCCTCGAACTCGCTCACCGAGTGCTTCGTGTTCGGCGCGCGGGCGGCGCGCTCGGCGGTCGCCGAGCCCGCGCCCGATCCGGCCGCGATCCGGGCGCTCGGCCACGCCGGGGCGGGGCATCCCGCGCCCCCGCCGCCGATCTCACCGGAGAGCCGCGAGGCCCTCTGGCGCCACGCCGGCCTCGAGCGCGAGCGCGCCGGCCTGGAGCGGCTGAGGCGCGACGAGCACCCCCTGGTCCGGCTGATCGCGACCAGCGCGCTGGCCCGTACGGAGAGCCGCGGAGCCCATCAGCGCAGCGACTTCCCCGATCGCGACCCCGGGTTCGACGGGCGTCACGTGACGATACGGGCCGAGGGCGCGCCGGTTATCGAGCGCTGGATGTGAGCGCGCTCAACGCACCATCTTTTCGATAAACCGCTATTCAGGCACCTACTCGTCAGTAGCTAGTTAACGTCAACTTAATAATTTCTGCGAGTGGAACTTCACATAGCACGGGTAGCCACGCTCCGCGCTGGTTCAGGACCGCGCCCCCGCAGGGGCCAATGGGAACTAGGAGTTGTGTGTTGCATGTACCGGTTCAGCCGAGCCATCTATCGAGAACTTGCTGACGACATCGTCTCGGACCCCTACGAGGGGCCGATGATCAATCACGAGCGGGTGCTCCGCGCGTGCGAATCCGCCGTCGAGCGCCTCGCGACCGACCGGCACTACTTCGCGCATCCCGCGCGGACGCTGTTCAAGGACATCCGGATCTACTTCCCGATGAGCGCGCAGTTGCGGGTGCTTCGCGTCACCCAGCGCTACCTCGCGCTCGCCGACGAGTTCCTGCGCCGGCTGCCGGCCAACGGCTTCGACGTCTACGGAAACCCGTTGCAGTGCCGCGCCAGCACGCGAAAGGGCACGCCGTGCCAGCGGATGCCGCTGCCGCACAACGGCTACTGCCCGTCGCATCAGCACCTGGCGGAGACCGAAGAGCTCGAGATGCCGCCGCTGGTCGCGGCGTAGTTTTTGGGGCCGGCGCCTGGCGGCGCCGTCATCCGTGGGACCGTTGCGCCGGGCATCCGTCGGATGTGGCGCGGCAGGCCCGTAAGGCGAGGCATGGATGCCGAGCGGGCCGTAGCCGCGACCCGGCGCTTTTGCGTTCGCGAACCTTCAACGCTCGCGGATGCCCGGCGCGGCGCTTCAGTAGGTTGCCGCCATGCTGATCGGCGTCGACGTGGGCGGCACCTTCACCGACGCCGTGCTCGCGCTCGACGGGCGGCTGATCACCGCGAAGGCCCCGACCACGCCCGAGGACCAGTCCGAGGGCGTGATGGCCGCGATCGAGGCGGCGCTCGAGAAGGCCGGCGCGAACGCCGGCGACATAGAGGAGTTCTCCCACGGGATGACCGTCGCCACCAACGCGCTGCTCGAGGGCCGCGGCGCGCGCACGGCGTTCGTGGCCACCGAGGGCTTCACCGACCTGATCGCGCTCGGTCGCCAGGACCGGCCGCAGCTCTACCGGCTGTGCGCCGGGCGCCCCGCGCCGCTCGCGCCCCAAGATCTGCGCTTCGGCGCGCACGAACGGATGAGCCCGGACGGACCGGTGACCGAGCTCACCGACGAGGCGGCCGGCGAGCTCGCCGACCGGGTCGCCGAGGCCGAGCCCGAGGCGATCGCGGTGACGCTCCTTCACTCCTACCGCCACCCCGAGCACGAGCAGGCGATCGCGCGCGCCCTCGCGGACGTTCTTCCCGATGCCCATGTCTCGCTGTCGCATGAGGTGGTCGGCACGTTCCGCGAGTTCGAGCGCGCGGCCACGACCGAGATCGACGCCGCGCTGTCCCCGCTGCTGGCCACCTACCTGCGCCGGCTGGTCGACCGGGTGCGCGAGGCGAGCATTCCCGAGCCGGCGATCATGCAGTCGAACGGCGGCCTGATCGACGTCGCGGCCGCCGCCGGGCACGCGTCCTGGACCGTGCTGTCCGGACCGGCCGGTGGGGCGGCGGGCGCCGCGTTCGTGGCGCGCCAGGCCGGGGCGGAGAACGCGCTCTGCCTGGACATGGGCGGCACCTCGTGCGACGTGTGCGTGGTCGACGACGGCGCGGTGCAGGAGCGCTCGAGCGGCGAAGTAGCCGGCCGGCCGCTCGCCCTGCCGATGCTCGCCGTCCACACGGTCGGGGCGGGCGGAGGCTCGATCGCCTGGCGCGACGGCGGTGGCGCGCTGCGGGTCGGGCCGCGCTCGGCGGGCGCCGATCCCGGGCCGGCGTGCTACGGGCGCGGCGGCACCGAGCCGACCGTGACCGACGCCAACCTGCTGCTCGGCTACCTGTCGTCGGACTCGCCGCTGGGTGGCGGCGTCGAGCTCGATCGCGCCGCCGCCGAGGAGGCGGTCAAGGGACTCGCCGATCAGCTCGACCTCGACGTCGCGGCCTGCGCCGAGGGGATCCGCCGGGTGGCCGGCGCCGAGATGATCCGCGCCCTGCGCGTGGTTACCGTCCAGCGCGGCATCGACCCGCGGCGCTACGCGCTGATGGCCTTCGGCGGCGCCGGCCCGCTGCACGCCGCGCAGATCGCCGACGAGCTCGGCATCGACACGATCCTCTGCCCGCGCGCGTCGGGGGTGCTCGCCGCGCTGGGCCTGGTCGTCTCCCCCCGCCGGCGCGACGTCCAGCGAAGCGTGTTGTGGAGCGGCGACTCGCTCACCGCCGAGGCGATCGCGGAGACGGTGTCCGAGCTCGGGGAACGGGCGCGCGAGGCGATGCACGAGCCTGAGGCCGAGCTGCACGTGGTGTACGAGCTGCGCTACCGGGGCCAGTCGTTCGAACTGGCCATCTCCGGGGGCGAGGAGGCCACGCCCGAGGAGCTGCGCGAAGGCTTCGAGCGCGAGCACGAGGAGCGCTACGGCTACGGGGACGAGGAGCAGGAGCTCGAGCTGGTGACGATCCGCGTGACCGCGACCGCGCAGGGCACCGACGTCGAATTGGCCGGCGAGGGCGAGGACTCCGATGAGCTCGAACGCTCCACGCGCGAAGCCACCCTGGACGGCGAGCAGGTCGAGCTCGAGGTGCTCCGCGGGATCCCCGCCCCCGGCACCAAGGTCGACGGCCCGGCGGTCGTCGAGCTGCCCGAGTCGACGCTGCTGATCCCGCCCGGCTGGGCCGCCGAGGTCGACGACACCGGCACGATCAAGATGGAGCGAGCGCAGTGAGCATCGATCCCGTCGAGCTCCAGGTCCTGACCGGCGCGCTGCGCGCGGTGTGCGAGGAGATGGGCGCGGTGCTGATCCGCTCCGCCCACTCGGCCAACATCAAGGAGCGCCGCGACGCCTCGACCGCGCTGTTCGACCGCCACGGCGAGATGGTCATGCAGGCCGAGCACATCCCGGTGCACCTTGGCGCGATGCCGGCGGCCGTGGCCGCCGTGCTCGACGAGGACCACGCACCCGACCGCTCCTGGATCCTCAACGACCCCTACGCCGGCGGGACGCATCTGCCCGACATCACGGTGATCACCCCCCTGTTCGCCGACGATGAGCTGATCGCGTTCGCGGCCAGCCGCGCGCACCACGCGGACGTGGGCGGTCCCACTCCGGGCTCGATGCCGGCCGACAGCCGCACTTTGGAGGACGAGGGCGTCGTGATCTCACCGCGCGTGCTCGACGACGAGGCGATCGCCGAGCTCGCCGACCAGATGCGCCAGCCCGAGCAGCGCCGGGCCGACCTGCGCGCCCAGCTGGCCGCCGGCCGGGTCGGCGGGCGGCGGCTGCTCGAGCTGCACGAACGCTTCGGGGCGGAGAAGTTGATGCAGGCGTTCGGCGAGGTCCTCGACTACGCCGAGCGCCGCACGCGCACGTGCATCGAGGAGCTGGAAGACGGCAGCTACACCGCGCGCGACGTGCTCGAGGCGCGCGAGGGGGACCTTCAGGTCGTGCTGAAAGCGACCGTCGAGGGCGACCACATGACGCTCGACTTCTCGGACACCGACCCCCAGCACGACGGGAACCTCAACTGTCCGCTCGCCGTCACGCGCTCGGCCTGCTACTTCGCGATCCGGGTGCTGACCGACCCGGACATCCCGCCCAGCGCCGGCGCCTACCGCCCGATCGAGGTGATCGCACCCGAGGGATGCCTGCTCAACGCGCGCTCACCCGCCGCGGTCGTGGGCGGCAACGTCGAGACGTCCTCGCGGGTGGCCGACGTGGTGCTGCGCGCGTTCGGGCGGCGCGCTCGGCCAGGGGACCATGAACAACGTCACGCTGGGCTCAGACGACGTCGTCTACTACGAGACGATCGGCGGCGGCCAGGGCGCCTGCCCCGACGCCGACGGACCGAGCGGGGTGCACGTGGCGATGAGCAACACGCTGAACACCCCGATCGAGGCGCTCGAGCTCGAGTTCCCGATGCGGATGGTCCAGTACGCGCTGCGCCGCGACTCGGGCGGCGCCGGCAAGCACCACGGTGGCGACGGCGTGATCCGCGAGCTCGAGGCGCTCGAGCCGCTCAACTACTCGCTGATCACCGAGCGGCGCCGTCATCGGCCGCCCGGCGCCGACGGGGGAGAGGATGGAGCGCCGGGGCGCAACCTGCTCGACGGCGAGGAGCTCCCGGCCAAGGCCATCGGCAAGCTCGAACCCGGCCAGCGCCTCCGCATCGAGACCCCCGGCGGCGGAGGCCACGGCAAGCTGTAGCCGACGCGGCGGCCGTTGTCCGGGGAGGCATAAGGCGCACGGCGCCCGTTCGCATTACGGATAAAAGTTCGTTATCCGGTTTGAGACGATCATGGAGCGGATAGCAGCACCGGGCCAATGTCGCGTGCCCGCATGTGTTCATCCGCACGCACTCCCGTGCTCCAACCGCGGAAAACGTGGCGTTTCGCACACGCTCACCGCAATCTCTGCAGGCCCAGCACGGCTTCCGCCGGACACGCCCTGGTAAACCCACCGATTTGCGGTGACATTTGGCGATTTGCGAACTCTCGCGTACAATCGCCACTTCCTGTGCTGCCGTTGCATTGCGTGCCGCGCACAGGACTTTGTTTCGTTCCTAACCCCCGTTCCCTCAAATACTAAATGCCGATTGCTTTCAAAGAATGGGCCGTGACCGTGCGGGCCCTTGCCGAGGGCGAGCAACTTCTGACGCTCCGCAAAGGCGGCATCCACGAGCCCGACAAGCACTTCAAGCTCGACTACGAGCGGTTCTTCCTGTACCCCACGTTCGACCACCAATGTGCCGACCTGGTGCGTGAGTCGCACCAGCCCGAGCTCTCCCGCGCCCTCGAAGAGGGAGTGTGGAGCGATGGCGAGCCTCCGCCTCATGCCCTGCGCCGCGGGACCGAGATCCCGCAGCCCGATCGCGTCCGCATCCGGGCCTGGGCCGAGGTGGCCGCCCACTACACGATCACCGACCGGCGCACGGTCGACGCGCTGTCGCCGTTCTACGTCTGGACCACCGACTACGCCGAGAAGCGACTCGCGTGGAAGCGGCGTCATCCGCTCCATGTGGTCCTGCTGCGGACCTACCGGATCCCGCGGCCGGTGACCGTCAAGGTGCGTGACGAGTACGGTGGCTGCCGGTCGTGGCTCGAGCTCACCCGCGAGCTTCCGTTCGAGGGCACCCCGGTGCTGTCGGACGAGGAGTTCGAGCGCGCATCCGAGGAGATCGCTTCGATCGCCTCCGATCGCGTTCCGGTGCTGGTCTGAACCCCTCAGCAGGGTCCCGAGCGTAGACGTCAGTGGCATGGGTCGAGTCGGCTTCGCCCTCGTTTCGGGCGCGGCACGAGTCGACTCATGCCGATGACGCCGACCGCGTCCTGCACTCGCTCGAACGTACGCGCGAGTACATGGCCGCGTACTTCCCGCGCACCATCGAGGGCATCTCGGTGGTGTTCCATCCGAGTGTGGCGTCGCTGTTCGTCGCGCGCCCGGCGCTGCCGCTGACCTGGCTCACGACCTCCCCGGCCGGCCGGCGCTACCTGGCAGGGGGCTGGGCCGGACGACAGGAGATGCACGTCCTGCTCCCAGACGCGCTCGAGGCGCGCGCCTCGAGCGTGCCTGGCTCACGGGAGATGCTGGCCCGCGCCGTGCCCGCGCTCTACGCCCGGCGCGTGATCGTCGAGAACATCGAGAATCTCCCGGGGCGAGTCAGCCCTCGCCGGGTCGGGACGAAGGTGCGCTGGGCGTGGCTGCTCGAGGGCGCGGCGCGCTGGTTCGGGGGGCAGACCGCGCACGCCAGGCCGGCCATCGCTCGCCGCCTGCGCGACGGGCGCCGGCCGTCGTTCCCACCGGGCTGGCGCGATGCGCCCCTGCTCGGCGGCACGGTGATCGACCTGCTCGTGCGCGAGCGCGGCGAACCGGCGGCCGCCCGGCTGGCCAGTCGGCTTGACCCGCACGGACCGCGCGGCGCCCTACGCGAGGCGTTCGGGGGCCGCTCGCCGGCGAGCATCGAGGAGGCGTGGCGCGAGCACCTCACGCGCCTGACCTCCGCCGCCTGAGCGTCAGATCCGGCTCAGGAGCCAGACGATCAACGCGCCCAGCAGGAGCGCGACCAGCAGGCCGGCCAGGAGCCGACCCGGAGCGACCACGCGGCCGGGCGGCTCATCCGAGATCAGCTCGCCCTGGAGGAGCACCTCGCGGGCGGTCGCGACCGCTGCCTCGGGCACGAGAATGTCGCGCGGCCCCGCGGCCAGGAAGTCCGGGACGTCGAAGCCGGCGCTCCGTTTCAACATGCTGGGCACGCCTTCCTCGAGCAGCAGCCCCTGGATGAACTCGGCCTCGGCCTGGTTGCGCGCACCGGTTACCCGCACCAGACGGCCCTCGGTGAACTGCGGCTTGATCTTCCGGGCGCGCTCGTGGCGCTCACCGACCCTCTCGATCACGCCCTCGGCGCGGACCAGCGGCAGCTTGCAGTCGGGGCAGAAGCGCTCAGGCTCGTCGTACGACGTGCCGCACGCGGGGCAGTGGAGATCGTCGCCCGCGGCGGTCCGGCCGGGCATCTCACTCCACGACCAGTTCGGCGTCCGACACCTTTCCGTCGTCGATCCGCCAGGTGCGAACTTCGGCCTGGTCTCCGTCAAGGCCGACGATGATCCACAGGACGCCGGGCCAGAGCTTGGCGAAGTTGATGTCGGTCTGGGACGGCCGCGGCGCGGTGCGAGTGTGCGAGTGGTAGATCGCGCCGAGCTCGAGGCCGGCGTCGTCGATGCGGTTGTGGAGCTCGAGCTGCTCCTCGGGGTCGATCCGGAAGCGCAGCGGGCTGGCCTCGGCATTGACGGCCCGGTGCACCGCGACGGCGCGGCCGTCGGTCGAGCCGACCATGCCGCAGCACTCGTTCGGCGCGTCCTCGCGGGCGTGCGCGACCATCTCGTCAAACAGCTCCCGGGCGATCCTCATGGCGCCGGTCCGAGGCTACCAGCCGCTCATTTGGTCCCGTACACGAACGGCCAGGGCACGGCCTTGACGTACTGGCCCGGATTGCGCAGCCCGCTGAGCACCGTCCAGTGCTGCGCCTCGCAGGCCATGATCTGGGCGCTGAGGTGCTGCAGCGTCGGGCTGCGCAGGTCCTTGAGCGCGGTGTAGTAGACGCCCTCGGCGACCGACTCCAGGTCGACGAGCAGCTTCAGGCAGTCGTTCTGGCTGTGCAGGTCGGTGAGGCTGTCGGACACGTCGTGCTGCGCCATCAGCGCGGTCGCCGTCTTTGGGTCAAGCGCGCCGGTCGGCGCCGCGGCGCCGAGCGCGCTGAGCCGTGCGGCGACGGCGCTGACGTGCTCGATCTCGTGGCCGAGGTGAGGGGCGATCGCCCGCTGCAGGCCGGCCGACAGCGCGCCCGAGGACAAGACGCTTCGGTAGGCCAGCACCATGAGCCGCTCGACCTCGAGCGCCTTGGCCAGGAGGTCGGTGTCGCTCGGCGGCGGTGTGTCCGCGAACGCCGGGTCGACGCCGACGGCGGTTCCGAGCGCCGCGCCGGCCGCGCCGGCCGCGCCAACGATCAGCTCGCGTCGGGTCGCTCGCCGCTTCACGCTGCTCACTCCCGGCCGGTGACGAACGCCGACGGGACCGCGGGCTCGCCGAGCGCCGCCCGCACCACCGCCAGGTGCTGGGCGTCGTTGGCCAGGATCGCAGCCAACGACTGCTTGACCGTTCCCGGGGACAGCCGCGGCAACGCCGACAGGTACGCCGCGATCTGCATCTGCTCGATCTCGTGCATCAGCGCTAGCACCTCCTGGCTGTTGCGCGGATGACCGAGGTCGTAGCTCGGCGCCGGCTTACCCGGCTCGGCGCCGGCCGCCTTGATCAGGGCGCCGAGCGCGCTGGCGTGGGCCAGCTCGTCGTTCAGGAACAGCGTGCCGGCGTTGACCGTGGCCGGCGCCAGCAATGGCGTCCCCGCGGTGTAGGCCGCGATCCCCACGCGCTCCAGGTGGAGCAGGTGGTTGAGCACAGCGACGTCGGTGTCGAGGACCGGCGCCGAGTTGTCGACCTGGGCGCGGAGCGTGGTCTTGCCGCACCCGGCCACGGCCAGCCCCGCGAGGCCGGCGCACGCCGCGCGCAACACCCCTCTTCGAGATGAGGCGTCGGCCTCCGAAGGGTCCCCGGTCACCACCAGACGGTGGAGTCCAGGTTCTCGATCTCCTCCAGCGGGCGCGTATAGATGCCCGACGACAGGTACTTCCAGCCGTCGTCGGCGACCAGGAACACCACGTTGCCCTCGTCGAGCTCGCCGGCGATCCGCACCGCGACCCGCGCGATCGCCCCCGAGGAGACGCCCACGAACAGGCCCTCCTCGTCGAGCAGCCGCCGGGTGAACAGGATCGCGTCGCTGTTGGTCACGAAGATCTTGCGGTCGAGCAACGACAGGTCGATGATCGGCGGGATGAAGCCGTCCTCGAGCGAGCGCAGGCCCTGGACGGGTTCGCCCTGCATCGGCTCAGCAGCCACGATCTTGACCTGATCGCCCAGCTCCTCCTTGAGGCGGCGGCCGTTGCCCATCAAGGTCCCGCCAGTGCCCAGGCCGGCCACGAAGGCGGAGATCTCGTCGAGCTCCTCGAGGATCTCGAGCGCGGTCCCGTTGTAATGCGCGTCCGGATTGGCCTGATTGCCGTACTGGTAGGGCATGTAGTACGAGGCGTCCTTCTCGGCCATGTCGAGGGCCATCTCAACCGCCCCGTTGGAGCCCTTGGAGCCCTCGGAGTAGACGATGTCGGCGCCGTACATCCGCAGCAGCTCGGTCCGCTCGCGGGTCACGTTCTCGGGCATCACGACCTTGACCGGATAGCCCTTGCGCGAGCAGATCATGGCCAGCGAGATGCCGGTGTTGCCGGAGGTCGGCTCGAGGATCGTCTGCCCGGGGCGGATCAGCCCCTTCTCCTCGGCGTCCTCGATCATGGCGCGGGCCACCCGATCCTTGACCGAGCCGGTCGGGTTGCGCGACTCGAGCTTGGCCCACAGCCGCACGCCGGCCTTGGGGCTCAGGCGCTTGAGCTCGACGAGCGGGGTGTGGCCGATCGCCTGGACGATGTCGCCGTAGCGGCCCCCGCAGGGCTTGTTCTCGAGGCGCTCCGCGGCCATCGCTTCACGAAGTATAGCGAGGCGAGGCGGGCCGGCCGCGCCAAAGGCCCGCCTCGCAAGTTGCGTCTAGTAGCCGTTCGGATACGGATTGGTCGACGTTCCCGTCGACGTGGTCTGCATCGGCGCCGGCTGTGTCGACTGGCTCGACGCGCCGGAGGCCTTCACGATGTGCCAGGTCGAGCCGAACGTCTTGAGCTCGTCACCCAGCGCCTGGCGCTTGTTCTTGCCCTGGATGTCCGGGGTGAAGTAGTACAGGGGCTTCCCGTTCAGCGTGAGCTGGGTCACGCCGTGGTTCTTGAACGTCCCGAGCTTGCCGTTGATGCCCGACTGCTTGCTGACCGCGCCGCTCCCGGAGGGCGACACCGGCGGCCAGAACGCCCAGCAGTTGGTGCTCTGGCTGTTGGTCTTCTTGCAGATGAGGTGATGGGTGGTCTCGCCCTGGAACGTGTAGACCGCGAAGCCGGACGGCCCGCTCGCCACCGCCTCGTGCGTGTTGACCGCCTTCGCCATGGGCGCGACGCCCTGGAGCGGCGCGTTGGTCACGTGGACGTTCTTGGTCACCTTGAGCGTGAACGACTTGGCGACCGCGATGCTCGCCACGACGAGCAGGGCCGCGCCGGCCACCGCGGCCAGCAGAATCACGGCCGAGCGGCGCGGGGGGCGCGCGCCGGCCTGCACGAGTCGATTTGGCATTCCTCTGGCTCCCTTCGATTGGGGGTAGTGGGTCCCGGCCACTACCAAGGGGACGCCACGCGGGGCCCAAGCCTTCCCGTCGCGGGGAACTCGTGCGAGGCGATGTCGCTCAGGCGTGGCTGACCGGCTGGCGCAGACCCAGGCCGCGCATCAGCCGCGCTGCCGGCGTCCCGCCGCCCCAACCTCCGCTGGCGCGACGGGGTGCTGGCGACGGGCGGCAGGTGCTCTAGGGCTGCACGAGCCTGGGCGACGAGCTCGCCGACCCCGGCCTGCAGCGGGCCGCCCGCGACCGCGAGTTTCCTGCCACTCGCCGCCCGCCGAGCGGCGAATGGCAGTTCACTCGCGCATAGCGCGAGCGTTCTGCCACTCGCGCCGCGGAGGATGCCGAGTGGCAGGTTCGTCGCCACCGAAAAGAGGTGCATCGTGACGGTGGCGGGTGGGGGTGCTGCGGTGGCGCGGTGTGGCGCCCCGCTGCGGTGGCGAGGTCCGGCGCCGGTGGCGGTGGCGCGATGTGGCGCCCGCTACGGTGGCGCGGTCCGGCGCCGTGGCGGTGGCGCGATCGCCCTCTAACGGGCGCCGCCGGCCATCGCCGGCAGTATCACCAGCGTGTCGCCCTCACCGACCGAGGTGTCGAGCCCGTCGAGCACTCGCACGTCCTCGTCGTTGAGGTAGACGTTGACGTAGCGATTCAGGCCGCCGTCGGCGGAGAACAGCTGCGACTGGGTGTCGGGATGGGCCTCGGCCACCGAGCGGAGGATCTCCCCGACCGAGGACCCGGAGGCGCTCAGCTCCTTTTCGCCCCCGACCGAGGGGCGCAGAACGGGCGGAATCCGGATGGTCGCCATACGCAGCGCCTTACCCTAGTGGGCGCCGGCGCAGAACGCTTCGTAGTCGGGGAACACGCCGAGCTCCTCGTCGGAGATCTCGTCGGGCTCGCGCGAGCAGATCGGGCAGTCGGGGTCGCGCCGGACCTTCACCTCGGTCACCGTCGCGGCGAGCGCGTCGTACATGAGCAGGCGCCCGACGAGCGTGTCGCCCTCGCCGAGGATCAGCTTGATGACCTCGGTGGCCTGGAGCAGCCCCATCGTCCCGGGCAGCACGCCGAGGACGCCGTTGGCGCCGCACGAGGGCGCGAGCTCGGCCGGTGGCGGCACCGGGAACAGGCAGCGGTAGCACGGCCCGTCGTAGGGCTTGAACACCGACAGCTGGCCCTCGAAGCCGAGGATCGCCGCCGACACGACCGGGATGCCCAGCCGCACCGAGGCGTCGTTCAGCAGGTACCGGGTGGGGAAGTTATCCAGGCCGTCGACGATCACGTCGTAGCCGGAGATGATCTCGACGATGTTCTCGGCGCCGAGCCGGACCGGGTACTTCTCGACCTTCACGTCCGGGTTGAGCGCGTTGATCGTCTGCTCGGCCGAGTCGACCTTGTGGACGCCGATCCGCTCGCTCGAGTGGATCACCTGGCGTTGAAGGTTGGACAGGTCGACCTCGTCGTTGTCGACGATGCCGAGCGTTCCCACGCCCGCCGCAGCCAGGTACAGCGCGGCCGGCGATCCCAGCCCGCCGGCGCCCAGCAGCAGCACGCGTGCATCGAGCAGCTTCTGCTGGCCGTCGATGCCGACCTCGGGCAGGAGCAGGTGGCGCGAGTAGCGCTCGCGCTGCTCGGCGGTCAGGGTGCGCGGCGTCTCGACCTCGTAACCGCGATCCTTCCAGAGCGTGAACCCACCGGTCATCGACTCGACATGCTCGTAGCCGAGATCCTCGATCAGCGTCCGTGCCGCCCACGCCGAGCGGTTGCCCGAGGCGCAGTAGAGGACCACGTGCTTCTCGTGATCCGGGACGGCGCCCTCGATCCGCGACTCGAGATAGCTCTTGGGAACGTGGATCGCGCCGGGAATGTGACCGGCGCCCCACTCCTCGGGCTCGCGGACGTCGACGATCACCGCACCGTTACCGACCTGCTCACGCACGGCCGCCGGATCGACCTCGTCGATCCTGCTCTTGATCTGGCGGAGAACTTCGGCACCGGACGGGGTCATCAGGGAAAACTCCTCAAATGCAGTAGAGATTCAATACTTCAGAGAGTATAGCGAGCGGAGAGCGATGAGTCAGCCTCTTTTTCCACCCCTGGCCGACCCCGACGACCGAGAGGCGATCCGGATCGCCGACGGCGCGCTGAGCTACGCGGAACTGAGCCGCGCGGCGGCCGCGCTGGCGTCCCGTCTGGACGGCGCGAGCCGGGTCGCGGTGTGGGCCGAGCCCACGCTGGAGCTGTGCGTAGCGGTGCTCGGCGCGCTGGCCGCCGGCGTGAGCATCGTCCCGATCAACCCCGGCCTGGGCTCGCGCGAGCTCGGGCACATCGTCGAGGACAGCGAGCCGCAGAAGCTCGTGGCCTGGGGCGGCGTCGAGGCGACCGAGCAGCTCGCGGCGCTCGACCGAATCGACGTCGATCCCGCCGAGCGCTCGGACGAGACGCTGCCCGACGAGCTGGCCGAAGAGGACGTGGCGTTCGTGATGTACACGTCTGGCACCACGGGGCCGCCCAAGGGAGTTCAGATCCCCCGCCGGGCCATCGCCTCGAACCTCGACGCGCTGGCCGAGATCTGGCAGTGGACGGCCGAGGACCGCGTCGCCCACGCGCTGCCGGTGTTCCACGTCCACGGCCTGATCCTCGGCGTGCTCGGCCCGCTGCGCCGCGGCGGCTCGTTCGAGCACGTCGGGCGCTTCTCCCCGGCCGCGTTGGCCGGCGCGCTCGGGCGCGGGGCGACGATGGTGTTCGGCGTCCCCACGATGTACGGGCGGATCGCTCGCGACGCGGCCGAGGACGGCGACCTGGCCGAGGCGTTCGGTGGCGCCCGCGTCCTGATATCCGGCTCCGCGGCCCTCCCGACCTCCGTCCACGACCGGCTGAAGGAGCTCACGGGCCAGGACGTCCTCGAGCGCTATGGCCTGACCGAGACCTTGATGAACGCGGGGGCGCGGCTGGGCGATGAGGTGGTGGCCGGCCGGGTGGGTCCGCCCCTCCCCGGCGTGGAGCTGAAGCTCATCGGCGAGGACGGCGAGCCGGTCGACGCCACCGACGACGAGACGATCGGCGAGGTCGCCGTGCGCGGCCCGAACGTGTTCAAGGGCTACCTGAACCGCCCGGACGCCACTGAGGAGGCGATGCGCGACGGCTGGTTTGTGACCGGCGACATGGCCACCCGCAACTCGGACGGCTCACTGCGCCTGGTCGGCCGCAAGAGCACCGACCTGATCAAGTCGGGCGGCTACCGGATCGGCGCCGGCGAGATCGAGGGCGCGCTGCTCGAGCATCCGGCGGTGGCCGAGGTGGCGGTGACCGCCAAGCCCGACGACGACCTCGGCGAGCGGATCGTGGCCTGGGTCGTGCTCGAGGACGGCCAAAGTGCCGAACCCGATGAGCTGTCAAAACACGTGGCGGACCTCCTCACCAAGCACAAGCGCCCTCGGGAGGTCAACTTCATCGACGAGCTCCCCCGCAACGCCATGGGGAAGGTCATGAAGCGGGAGCTCGGGAGATAACCGTCGGATAGCACCGGTGATCTACCAACCGCCGGGGGGCGGGGCGTTCCGAAACCCCTAACGGAACGCCCCGCGCAAGATCAGACCCAATTCGCAGTCTCGGAGCTAAACGCTTGTGGAGAGCTTGCAGTACTGGTTATCGGCCTGGGCGAATTTCGTCGATATCGGGCGAAGACCCCATCTTGCTCCCCACCCTCCCCGGCCGATCCATGCCGAGGTGAGCCCAGAACTCATGAAATCCCGATCGCTGCTCGTCCAAGTCCTGTCCGTCAACCTGCTCCTGGTGGCGGGCACGGCGGTCGTGGCCCTGATCGCCCTCCAGCCCGGCATCGACAACGCGCTCGGCGGACGCGAGATGCTCGTGCTCGGCCTGGCCCTGGTGGCCACGCTGCTCGGCAACTGGCTGCTGTTGCGCCGCCGGTTCATCCCGCTCGACCGGCTGATCTCGGCCATGGAGCAGGTCGACCTGGCCTCCGCCAACAAGCAGCTGATGGCCTGCGACCGGGTCGACAGCGCCGAGGCCCACCGCCTGGAGGCCGCGATCAACCGGATGCTGGCCCGCCTGGAGGCGTCTCGCCGCGACGCCGGCCGGGCCGCCGTCGAGGCCCAGGAGCGCGAGCGCCGGCGGATCGCCCAGGATCTCCACGACGAGGTCAACCAGGCGCTCACCGCGGTCTCGCTCCGGCTCCAGGCCTCGATCGAGCACGCCCCCGAGGATCTCCGCCGCGAGCTGACCGAGACCAAGCGCCTGGCCGGCCAGGCCATGGAGGAGCTCCTCGCGCTCGCCCGCCAGCTGAGACCCGCCGTGCTCGACGATCTGGGCCTCCTCCCCGCGCTGAAGACCCAGGTGCGCGACTTCGCCGACCAGACCGGCATCCAGGCCGCCTTCAACGTGCGCGGCCCGGTCGCCGAGCTCGCCCCCGAGGAGCAGCTGGTCGTCTACCGCGTCACCCAGGAGAGCCTGTCCAACGTGGCGCAGCACTCGGGCGCCGGCAAGGTGGACGTGGAGCTGTCATTCGAGGACGGCATGCGGTTGAAGATCGTCGACGACGGACGGGGCTTCACCGCGCGGCGCGAGGGCGGACTGGGGCTGTCGGGGATGCGCGAGCGCGCGCTGCTGGCCGGCGGGCATCTCTCGATCTCCTCGAGCCGGGGACACGGAACACGAGTGGAGCTGATCCTCGCATGAATACGAAAGGACTCTGAATGCGAATCTTGGTGGCCGACGATCACGGGATCGTCCGATCGGGAATCCGGCTGCTCCTCGAGCGCCAGCCCGGGATGGACGTGGTGGCCGAAGCGTCCGATGGGGTCGAGGCGGTCGAGCAGGCGCTCGCCACTCGCCCGGACCTGTGCATCCTCGATGTCGGCATGCCGCGCATGACCGGCCTGCAGGCGGCGCGCGAGATCCGCGCGCACATGAAGGACGTGACCGTGCTGATGCTCTCGATGCACGACGACGAGCACTACCTGTTCGAGGCGCTGAAGGCCGGCGCGTCCGGCTACGTGCTCAAGCGCGAGGCCGACCAGGACCTGGTCGGCGCGGTGCAGGCGGTGGGCCGCGGCGAGGCGTTCCTGACCAACGCGGCCGAGCGCGAGATCATCCGCCGCTGGATGGAGGACGGCAACGGCGGTCCCGCGGTCTCGCTCACCCCGCGCGAGGAAGAGGTGGTCAAGCTGATCGCCGAGGCCTACACCAACGCCCAGATCGCCCAGATTCTCCATCTGGCCGAGAAGACCGTCGAGTCGCACCGGGCCAACGTGCTGCGCAAGCTCGGGATGCGCGACCGGGTCGAACTGGTCCGTTACGCGATCCGCCGGGGTTGGTCGAGGCGTAACGCCCGCGCCTCTAGCATCGGGCGCGTCATGCGCGCCCCGGTTGACCACATCGCCGCCCCACCCTTTCCCAGGGGCCTCACCTGGGTCAACTCGGAGCCGCAGCAACTCGAGCCGGGCCGCCCGATGCTCCTCGAGTTCTGGGACTTTTGCCGTCCGCAGTCGATCCGCACGCTGCACTACGTCAAGGCGTGGCACGAGCGATACCCGGACCTCAAGGTGATCGGCGTACATGCCGCCGGTTTCCCGCCGTCACAGGACCCCGACGCGGTCAAAGGCGCAGTCGAGCGCCTGGCCATCCCCTACCCGGTGGCGATCGACGCCGAGTACGAGGTGTGGAACCTCTACGGAAACCTGGGCTGGCCCGCGCGCTATCTGTTCGACCAGCGCGGGATGCTGCTCCACTACCACTACGGCGAAGGCGGCTACGGCGAGACCGAGGAGGCGATCCAGGAGCTGCTGGGAATCGAGCAGCCGCTGCTCGAGCCGCTCCGCCCCGAAGAGGCGCCCGACGCACGGCTGGAGCCCCAGTCCGACGACGTCGAGGGCCCGTACGCAGGTCCCTACCGCGCCGGCGCGGTGTGGGCGGTGCTCGACGGCGCCGGGACGGTGACCGCGAACGGCCGGGCCATCGCCGTCGACCACCCCGGGTGCTACGAGCTGATCGCCCACCCCCACGCCACCGCCGGCGAGCTCGCCCTTGAGCTCGGCCCGGGCGTCAGGTG
The DNA here is from genome assembly GCA_963832315.1 of uncultured Solirubrobacterales bacterium. Lineage (GTDB taxonomy): Bacteria > Actinomycetota > Thermoleophilia > Solirubrobacterales > Solirubrobacteraceae > Palsa-465. The sequence goes on from CAWHTT010000002.1 coordinate 79,083, forward strand.
CCACGCCGTCTGCTTCACGCCGGGCCTCAGCCCAGGAGATTGACCAGCTCGGGCGGACCGGAGTCGCCGAGGGTCGCGGCGAACCCGGGCCGGTAGGGACTGTCGCCCGGCGAGTCGCCGATCCACGCCGGGTCGTGGACCCAGCTGCCGGTGTTGAGGACGCGGCCCCATTCGCCCGGGTCATCCGCCGGCAGCGGTCCGGCCCGGTGGGTGTGGCCGAACATCACATGCGTCCCGGGCGGCACCCCGAGCCGCCCCAGTACCTCGCCGAACGCCCGCAGACCGGCCCGCCGCAGCTCGTGGCCCGAGACGTCGGCGCGCAACGGCCCCATGCCCGCGCGATTGAGCCCTGCCACGACGACCGGAAACGCAACCGCGAGACCGCGTCGGCGCAGGCCACCCCGCCTGCCGGCGCCGCCCCGCGCGTCGGCGCCGCCCAGGGCCCGCCACGCCCGCACCTGGAAGCTGCCGTCGCCCCCGCTCCCGCGTAACCCGCCGGCCTGTGCCACCGCGTCGATCCAGGCATACATCGGCCCGAGCGCCGCCTCATAGTCCTCGGCCCGGCGCGGCCCACCGGAAGGCTCGCCGGCGACCCGCACGGTCAGCCCCGCGCCCAGCCGCTCGACGATCGGGACGGTGTGGTGGCGGTCGAGGTAGTGCCCGTGGATCGCGTAGACGTCCTCGCGCAGCCACACGCCCGGGTACGCCACGCGCACACGCGCCGGCGCCAGCGCGTCGACCACCGCCCCGAGCGCCTCCCGCGGATCCGGCTCGACGGGCGACTGCAGGCCGAGAGCCACGGACGCGTCGCGCCGCTCCAGCCACCCCCGCAGCAGCCCGTGATCGTGGTTGCCGGGGACCACCACCACCTCGGCCGCCGGGCCCAGCGCGGCTCCCAGCAAACGCAGCACGGGCACCGCGGCGGCCACCGCGTCGCGCAGCGGCCCGTGGCGCAACTCGAGTACGTCGCCCAACAGCACCAGGCGGTCGACGCCGGCCAGCGCACCCACCAGCGCCGCGCGCTCGGCCTCGCGACGCAGCACGTCCGGGCCGCCGCGGGCGCCCAGGTGCAGGTCGGAGACGACGAGCGTACGCAGCTGAGCCCGAGAGCCTCTAGACGCCCGCGCCGGCCATGCCCTGGCGGATCACCTTGGGGAGCATGAAGCGGACGTCCTCCTGCACGACCTCGAGCTCCTGCACGTCGCTCGTGCCCCGGGAGCGGAAGAACTCGACGAGCCGCTGGACGAGCGACTCCGGCGCGCTGGCGCCCGAGGTGATGCCGACCACGCGCTTGCCCTCCAGCCACTCCTCGCGCACCTCGCCCTCGGTGTCGATCAGGTGCGAAGCCGCGCCATGCTCGCGCGCCACCTCGACCAGGCGGTTCGAGTTCGAGGAGTTGCGCGAGCCGATCACCAGCACGAGGTCGCACTGCTCGGCCAGCTGCTTGACCGCCGCCTGGCGGTTGGTGGTCGCGTAGCAGATGTCGTCGGTGCGAGGACCGATGATGGCCGGAAAGCGCCGGCGCAGGCGGTTGATGATCGTCCGCGTCTCGTCCACCGACAGCGTGGTCTGCGAGATGTAGGCGATCCGCTCCGGATCGGGCACATCGAGCTCATCGACGTCGTCCTCGGTCTGGACGAGCACGATGTTCTCGGGCGCCTCGCCCATCGTGCCCTCGACCTCCTCGTGGCCGGCGTGGCCGATCAGCACGATCGTGTAGCCGTCGGCGGCGAACTTCTTGGCCTCGACGTGCACCTTGGTGACCAGCGGACAGGTGGCGTCGACCGTGGCCAGCGACCGTGCCTGGGCCTTGGCGTGGACGCTCGGGGCCACGCCGTGGGCCGAGAAGACCACGGTGGCGCCCTCCGGCACGTCGGCGACCGAATCCACGAACACCGCACCGCGCCCGCGCAGCTCCTCGACCACGGTCTTGTTGTGGACGATCTCCTTGCGCACGTAGACCGGGGCGCCGTACAGCTCGAGCGCGCGCTCGACCGTCTGCACGGCCCGATCGACGCCCGCGCAATAGCCGCGCGGCGCCGCGAGCAGTAGCTTCTCTGGCGTCGACCCCAAGGTCACGCAGTGTAGGGGCAGGTTTGAGAAGGTACGCTTGACCGTTCTCGTCCCCGAAGCCTGAGCCCTTTTCCCATGCCCCAACGCCACCTCGACCGCCTGAGCTCAATCGACGCGTCGTTCCTGCACCAGGAAGGACCGACCTCGCACATGCACATCGGCGGCGTGCTGGTGTTCGAGGGGCCTCCGCCTGACTACAACGACTACCTGGATCACGTCCGGGGCCGCCTGCACCTGGTGCCGCGCTACCGCCAGAAGCTGTCCACCCCGCCGCTCGAGACCGGCCGGCCGCTGTGGGTGGACGACCCCGACTTCAACCTCGAGTACCACGTCCGCCAGACCGCGCTGCCCTCGCCGGGCTCCGAGGAGCAGCTGTTCCTGCTCGCCGGGCGGATCGCCTCCCAGCCGTTGGACCGGTCCAAGCCGCTGTGGGAGAACTGGCTGGTCGAGGGGCTCGAGGGCGACCGCTTCGCGCTGATCTCCAAGACCCACCACGCGCTGGTCGACGGGATCTCGGGCGTCGACCTGGCCTCGGTGCTGCTCGATCTCGAGCAATCGGCCACGCCGCCGTCCGACGACCTCGAGCCATGGGAGCCGAGGCCCGAGCCGTCTTCGGCCGACCTGGTCGTGGCGGGCGTGCGCGGAGCGGTGGGCGTGGCGACCGGGCTGGCGACCCGGGCGGTGGGGGCGGCGACTCATCCTGGGAGCTCGCTCGGCGCGTTGCGTGACGCCGCCGAGGGGATCGGCGAGATCGTCTGGGCCGGCTTGAATCCCGCGCCCGAGACGCCGCTCAACGTCGAGATCGGCCCGCACCGCCGCTACGCCGTGGTCCGCCACCAGCTCGACGACTACAAGACGGTCAAGAACGCCTTCGGGGGGACCGTCAACGATGTCGTGCTGACCGTGGTGTCCGGCGCCCTGGCCCGGTGGCTTCGCTCGCGCGGGGTGCGCACCGAGGGCCTCGAGATGCGCGCGCTCGTGCCGGTGTCGGTCCGCACCGAGTCCCATCGGGGCACGCTCGGCAACCAGCTCAGCGCCATGCGCGGCCCGCTGCCGGTCTACATCCGCGACCCCGTGGCGCGCCTTCGCTTCGTGCGTCGCGCCATGGACGGCCTGAAGGAGTCAAAGCAGGCGGTGGGCGCGGCAACGCTGGCTGCGGTCAACAACCTCGCGCCGCCCACCGTGCTCGCGCAGGCCTCGCGCCTGAACTTCTCGACCCGGCTGTTCAACCTGCTGGTGACGAACATCCCGGGCCCGCAGTTCCCGCTGTACGTGCTGGGCCGCCGGCTCGAGGACCTCTTCCCGCTCGCCTTCCTGCCCAAGAACCACGCGCTGGCGGTGGCGATCATGTCCTACGACGGCGGGATCGACTACGGGCTGCTGGCCGACTACGACGCGCTGCCCGACGTCGAGGTGATCGCGGACGGGATCGACGCCTCGCTGCGCGAGCTGCTCGACGCGGTGCCGCGCGAACGCCCGGCCGCTCAGCGCGAGGACGGCGCGGCCCGGAACGGAGGGCCGGCGCCGATCCTGCCCACCGGGAGCGTGCGGGCCAAGAGCGGCCCGGCGGCCGACATGCGGGCCAAGCGGTCCCGGTCGGGCTCGGCGCGCAAGCCGCGCGAGGACTGAACGGGCGCTACTCGCTTGCCGTTTCGCGTGCGCAGGTCTACCGTTTCGGGAGCATGGCCGACCTCATTGCCCCAAACGAGATCGCCTTCCGGCTCGAGCTCACCGCCGCGCAACTCAAGATCGTGCACACCGCGCTGAAGTCGCTGTGGGACGACCTCGGGCACGAGGAGCACGACGTCAAGCAGGTCGTTCAGGCGGTCCTGGCCAAGCTCCCCGGCGAGCACGAGATCCGCGCGATCGATCTGGATCGCGAGCTGCGCGGGGATCGCGAGCTGCGCGGCACGCCGCCGGCCTGAGTCCGCGGCTCAGAACCCCAGCGCGAACTTGGCGTCTTCGCTCATCCGCTCGGGCGTCCACGGCGGCGAGAACGTCATCACTGGATGGACCTCCGCCACGCCGTCCAGCTCGCCCACGAACTCCTCGATCTGCTCGGACACCTGCGGTCCGATCGGGCACCCCGGGCTGGTCAGCGTGTAGGTGACTCGCACCGTGTTGTCCTCGACCTCGACCTCGTAGATCAGCCCCAGCTCGACGAAGTCGAGCCCCAGCTCGGGGTCGATCACGTCGCGCAGCGCATCGGTCACGTCTTCGACAGTTGCCATCCTGCGATCAGTTTAGGGAGTCTTTCATGGTTCCCCCTTGCGGCCAGTACACCATTTTGTGTAGGTTTCGGCCATCGTCGACTTCGATGAACACTCCGCGACCCTGCGCTGCTGCGGAGACGAGGACCGGTCCACGCAGGGATGCCGGCGACGCGCCATGGTGCGCGCGCTTCGGGCACAGACGAACGTGGTCGTCGACCTGAGCGAGCTTGCCTTTGCCGACTCGTCGGTGATGCTCGATCTGGCCGTGCTGGCCCGCCGGCTGCGAGTCCGGGGCCGCGAGATCCTCGTGCGCGGCGCCCAGCCTCAGGTGATGGCGCTGATCAAGCAGGTCGGACTGCACCGCCTGCCGGCGATCCGGCTCGAGCCGACGCCCGCTTTCGCCTAGCCGCCTGCGACCGCCTTGTCCTCGAGCAGTGCGGCCGCCACGGCGGAGCCGGGGTCGCGCAGCAGCTCGGCCACCTCAGAGCCCTCCTCGCCGAAACGGGGGAAGCGCTTACTCTCGGCCTCGCCGATCGCCACCAGCTGCTCGCCGACCGCGCGCATGTCCTCGACCAGCCGACGGCGCTCGCGCCAGACCGTCTCGGCGCTGCGAGCCAGCTCTCGGGCGCGCAACTCGGCCGCCTCGATCGTCTCCTCGGCCTCGCGACGCGCCGCGGCGCGCATGTCTTCGGCGTCGCGCTGGGCCGATGCGCGCAGCTGCTGGGTCTCGCGGTCGGCCGTCTCGCGCAGCTCGGTTATCTCTCGCTCGTTGACCTCACGCAGCTCGGACACGTCTCGGGCGGCCGCCTCGCGCATTTCGGCCGCCTGGCGCTCGGCCGCTTCGCGCAGCTCCTGGGCCTCACGCTCGGCGGTCTGCAGGCGATCGTCGGCCCGCGAGCGCGAGCGCGCGGTGATCTCATCGGCGGTCTGGTGCGCACGCTGGAGGATGTCCCGAGTCTCCTCGCTGACCTCTTCCAGGGCGTGACGGACGGCCGCCTCGGGCGAGGAGGACATTTCGAGCTCGGTGATGAGCCGGCTCATCTTCTCGACGTAGCGATCGACCTGCTCGCGGTCGTAGCCGCGCAGCGCAGCTGAGAACTCGACCGCGCGGGCATCCTGGAGGATCCGGTCGCGGTCGGCCGCGCTCAACACGCGGCTGGCGCCGAACCGACGGCCGGGGCGGTCATCCTCGTTGGCCCGAGCGCCGACCAGCTCCGCCGCCTGGCTCTCGACCTCCGGAGAGATCCCGGCGTCCCGCCCGTTGCCGGTCTCGTTCCTGTCCGAACGCCCCATGCTGAAGCTCCCTTCCTCGCTTTGGCCGGTCGCGCCCGCCCGTGGCAGATGTCACGAGCTCCCAGCATCAAGCTAGCGCCTCGGTCAAGGGCCGTCGGACGCTGCCCGCGCGGGCCGCGAGCTAGCCTTACGGTGCCGTGATTCTCGCCTTCCTCCCGCTCATCTGGGTGCTCGCCGAGCTGTTCGTGGCCATCAAGGTCGCGGAGGCGATCGGCGTGCTCGCGATGCTCCTGCTGTTGGTCGTGAGCTGGCCGCTCGGCGCCTGGGTTCTGCGCTCGCGGGGCAGCGCGGCGTGGCGCCGTCTGAGCGTCGCGGTGTCGGAGGGTCGCTCGCCCGGTCGCGAGGTGCTCGACGGCGCCCTGATCCTGATCGGCGGCTTCTTGCTGATCGTCCCGGGGTTCCTGTCTGACGTGGTCGGCCTGTTCGCGCTATTGCCGCCGACCCGCTCGCTCCTGCGAGGCCGCCTGGCCCGCCATCTGCAGAGCCGCTTCGTGGTGGGCGCCACCCGCTTCGGTCGCCCCACGCGACCGGATGACGTCGATTCGACCGCGACCGACGTAGACCAGTCCCAGCTGCAGGCATGACCGCTCTTCGCACGCTCGCCTTCGGCGATGGCTCGGTCTGGGGCGCGAGTTGGTCCTCCGACCCGGCCGGTGCGTCGCTGACCGCTGTGGGGGCGGGCCCCGAGGTCATGGTCCTGCCCGGCGTCCGGCTTCCCGCCTCGGACTCCCACGGCAGCGCCGGCGAGGAGTGGCGACTGGAGAGCGACGGCGTCGCGCTCGTAGCGACGCCCGTGGGCGAGCTCGTCGATGTGGAGGCGGGCCAGGACGGGATCGAGGGCTGGGACCAGCTGTGCCGCGTCAGCGGCCGGTTCGGGGAGCACGAGGTCGATTGCCTGGGCCTGCGCTCCGCGTGGTCGGACGCCATCGACCTGGCGCGCTATGAGTCGATCCGTGCCGTGTCGGTCTGGTTCGGCCCCGAGGAGGGGTTCGCGTTGACCGCGTTCCGGCCCCGTAAGGCCAAGGCCCACGACGCGGACGTGCTGGCCGCCGCGGTGCTCGCCGCCGATGGCGCGGCGCCGGTCGAGGACCCGCGGCTGTCCACCACCTACGGCGCCGACGGCTGGCCGGCCCGCGCCGGCCTCGAGCTTTGGCTGGCCGGTGGCGACGGGAGCGATCCAGAGCAGCAATACCCCCGACGCGCCTCGGGAGAGGCTGTGGGCGCCCGCGCGCAGGCGCAGACCGGCGAGCTCGACGTCCTAGCCGAGCCGTTCCGCTGGCACAGCCGCGCGCGCGAGGGCACCGGGATGTACATCCTGGCCCGCCGGCGATGAGCGCAGACCCGCCTGCCGGAGCGCGGGGCCCGTCCCGGATCGAGGGGATCGTCACGGACTTCGGCGGCGTGCTCACCTCCGCGCTGGTCGACTCGTTCGTCGGCGTCCTCGGCGCCTCCGGGGTCTCGTTCGAGGAGCTCGGCAAGGCGATGGCCGCGCTCGCCGAGCGCGAGGGATCCAATCCGCTGTTCGAGCTCGAGACGGGCCGCCTGAGCGAGGCGCGGTTCATGGGCTCGCTGGCCGACGAGCTGTCGGCCCGGCGCGGCAGCCGGGTCGACCTCGACGAGTTCGGCGAGCGTTACTTCCGCCACCTCGACCCGAACGACCGGATGATCGACTACATGCGCGAGCTGCGCGAGCGCGGCTACCGGCTGGCCATCTGCACCAACAACGTGCGCGAGTGGGAGGGGCGGTGGCGGGCCATGCTCCCGGTCGACGAGATCTTCGACGTGGTGGTCGACTCCGCGTTCGTGGGCGCCCGCAAGCCCGAGCGGCGGATCTACGAGATCACGCTCGAGCGGCTCGGCACCTCGCCCGACGCGACGTTGTTCATCGACGACGTCGAGCTCAACTGCCAGGGCGCCCGGGAGCTGGGGATGGAGGCGATCCACTTCCGCGCGACCGACCAGGCCATCGAGGCGGTCGAGGCGGTGCTGGGGTCGTGAGCCCCGCATCCGTCCAGGCGATCCTCGGGATCGCGCGCAACGCGTTCGTGTCCCTCGATGCCGAGGGCCGGGTGCTCGAGTGGAACACCCGGGCCGAGGAGGTGTTCGGATACTCGCGCTCGGAGGCGATCGGGTCAGACCTGGCCGAGCTGATCGTCCCGCCGCGCTATCGCGAGCAGCATCGCGAGGGCCTGCGCCGGGCGGCCGCGAGCGATCCCCTCCTCACGCGGAACCTGATCGTCGAGGCGATGCGACGCGACGGGCGCGAGTTCCCCGTCGAGGTCACGCTCACCTCGGTGCACGAGGCGGATGCGCTGGTGTTCCACGCCTTCATCCTGGACGTCTCCGAGCGCGCTCAGCTCCTGGGGGCGCTCGAGGCCCAGCTGCGGGGTCGGGATCCGGGGTTCGGCGAGATCCTCGACGCGCTGGCCGAGGCGGTGACGATCCGCGATTCCCACCACCACATCCTGTACGCCAACCGGGCGGCGCTGCACCAGATGGGGTTCTCGTCCCTGGCCGACATGCAGCGCACGCCACCCGAGGCGATCTTCGCGGACTATCTCGTCCACGACGAGCACGGTGGCGAGCTGACCATGGACCAGATCCCCTCGGTGCGGTTGCATGCCGGCCAGCCCGCCGAGCCGCTCGTCCTTCGCACGATCCATCGCACCACCGGCGAGCTGCGCTGGGAACTCCTCAAGGCTTCCCCGATCCATGATGCGGACGGCCGCCTGCTCGCCACCGCGATGATCATCGAGGACATCACGCGCGAGCGACTCGCCGAGCTGCGCGACCGGTTCATGGCGAACGCGTCCGACACGCTGATGTCCTCGCTCGACTACGAGGAGACGCTGCGCAACGTGGCCTGGCTGGCCGTGCCCGAGATCGCCGACTGGTGCGTGGTCGAGCTGGTCGACGAGCGCGGCGCCCGCCAGCAGATCGTGGTCGCCCATCGCGACCCGGCCAAGCTCGAGCTGGCCAGGCGCCTGCGCCAGTTCGAGCCCGAAGAGCTGCAGGCCGATCGTGGGGTGGGACGGGTGCTGCGGACCGGCGCCTCCGAGATCTACCAGAACATCCCCGACGACGTGCTGGTGCAGGCCGCGGTCAACCAGGAGCACCTGAGCCTGCTGCGGGCGGTCGGGTTTCGCTCCGTCGTGCTGGCCCCGCTGATGGTCGGCGGACGCGCCCTGGGCGTGATGACGCTGGTCAACGCCGAGTCCATGCGCCGGTTCGACGAGGATGACCGCGAGTTCGCCGAGCAGGTCGCCGCGCGCGCGGCGATCGCCGTCGAGAACGCCAGGCTGGCCACCGCCCGCCGTCAGACCGCCACGACTCTCCAGCGCAGCCTGCTGCCCGACGTGGTCCCCAGGATCGAGGGCTGGAACGTCGCCACCCTGTACCGGGCCGCGCGCGCCGCGGTGGAGGTCGAGGTCGGCGGCGACTTCTACGACTTCTTCCGCACCGACGACGGCTGGCTGGTGCTGCTCGGGGACGTCACCGGCAAGGGCGTCGAAGCGGCCGCGCTGACCTCGCTCGTGCGTCACGGCGGGCGCTTTCTCAGCCGTTACGAGCGCAGCCCGAGCCAGATCCTGGCCGGCCTGAACGAGGTGTTGAGCGAGCAGCCGGGCCTGTGGCTGTGTACCGCGCTGTGCGCCCGGCTGCAGCCGGGCGAGGCGGTGATCGCCTCGGCCGGACATCCGGCGCCACTCGTGATTCGAGACGACGGCCGGGTGCGCGAGATCGGCGCCGTGGGCCCGATCCTGGGCGCCTGGCACGGCAAGAGCTCGATCGACCGCACGGTGCCGATCACCGCCGACGAGACGCTGTTCGTCTACACCGACGGGGTTATCGACACGCGGGGCGCACACGAGCGCTTCGGCGTCGCACGCCTGAAGCAGGCGCTCCGGGACGCCGCCGGCCGCGGACCCGACGAGATGCTCTCTCACCTCGAGGCGGAACTGGAGCGCTTTCAGGTCGGCGCTCAGGCCGACGACACGGCGGCGCTCGCGCTGCGCCCGGTGTCGCCGGCGAGCGCGCTCGCGGGACGAGAAGGTCATTCGAGCGAGCGAGTCCGTACCCTTTCCTTGTCCTGACCCAAGGGGTGCACGTGCCCGCGTTGCCCAACTTCCGGATCGAGACGGCGTCCACCGGATCCGAAATCACGATGAAGCTGGCCGGGGAGCTCGATAGCGCGATCAGCAGCGAGCTGATCCAGCGCTTCGAGGAGGTCGTCGCGAGCGGCGTGGGCGAAGTCGCCATCGATCTGGCCGAGATCTCGTTCATCGACTCCGCCGGACTCCGGTCGATCGTCGTGATCGAGCGCACCGCGCGTGAGCGCGGCATCGTGGTGACGATCCACTCGCCGGCCGGACCGGTGGCCGACCTGCTCCAGGTCACCGGCATCGGCGAGCACGTCGCGCTGACGCCCCGGATCGGCGAGGCGCCCCCGACCGCGCCGTTCACCGAGCGGGTCGAGCTCGAGCTCGCCCGCGAGCGGACCGCCCCCGGCCGCGCCCGAGTCGAACTGCGCGAGGCGATCGCCGGGCGTCTGGAGGAGAACGACGCCGCCACGGTGACCCTGCTCACCTCGGAGCTCGTGACCAACGCGGTGATCCATTCGGGTCCGGACGCCGGCGGAACGATCGGCTTGAGCATCACCGCCTACCCCGACCGGGTCCGGATCGAGGTGACCGATCCCGGCTCGGGCTTCGAGGTCGGCAGCCTGCCGCCCCGTCCCCGCGACTTCGGCGGGCACGGCCTGGTCGTCGTCGAGGGGTTGTCGAGCCGCTGGGGGACGACGCGCGCCGGGGCCGCGGGAGGGTTCAGCGTGTGGTTCGAGCTCGACCTGGCCGCCCAGGCCGCCGGGGAGCTCAGTACGACCGGGCCGGCCGAGCCCTCGGTCGCGGCCGACGGCTGACCCGCGCCCGCCCTCTAAGCCTCAGTTCTCTGCGCCCAACCGATCCCAGCAGTACAGCTCGAGGCACTCCTTGGCCAGCTCGATGCACCGAGCCTCCGACAGCCACGGCAGCACAGTGTCGAATGCCTGATCCTCGCCCACGCCGGCCTCGAACGCCTCCTCGCCGCGGAACCCGGCAGCGATCTTGAGTGCCTCGCGCCGGTGGACGCCCAGCGACGGGAACACGTTGACCAGGAACTCGCGGTTCGGCAGCGGATGGCCCACCTCGAGCGACGCGTGCCAGGCGGCCAGCAGCGACAGGTCGTGCTCGTCGAGATCGGCGAGGGCCTTGGCGTAATGCGACTCGAGTTCGGACTCGGGGATCTCGTCCACCCATGCCCGCACCACTTCGCCGAGGATCTGGCGGCGCGCCTCGCGCCCCACCGACTCCGCGATCACGCGGATGGCGTCCTGAGGTTCGATGAAGCAGAGTGACATTGCAGCTCCCGTCCGGGGATGCGACGAACGCCGCAGAAGGTAGGCGGTCGGCCGGACGTAACCGGTTAAGGGCGGCTTCAGCCCTTAACCGTGAGCGTGACCGTGGGCGACGTCGACCGGACGTTGCGACTGTCGCGACCGAGCACCACTTTGAGCTTGACCGCGCCGGCCTTGGCGAAGCGGTGGCTCACCGAATAGCCCGACCCGTGTCCCAGCCGCGGACGCGCGATGACCTGCCACGTCCCGCCGCGGCTCATCTCGATCAGCACCACCTCGCCGGCATGGGAGGGCGTCACGTGTCCCCGCAGCACGATCGTCCGCCCGACCGTGGTCGAGCGGGCCGATGGCGCCAGGGCGACCAGCGCTGCGACGCGCTGCGCGACGGTGGCGCTCTGCACCCCGTTCGAGGTCACATACCACTCCTGATCGGCCATCACACTCCCGGGCTTCAGCGTGAACGTGTACTTGCCGGAGTTGCCCGCGGTGGTCGTGGCGACCTGATGGAAGCTCGATTGGTGGGCCAGCTTGCGCCACAGCGCGACCTGCGCGCCCGACGTCCCGGTGCCCGAGATCACCACCTTCTGGCCCGCCCGCGACGGATTCGGAGACGCCGTGATCGTGAGGCCAGACGGACCGCATGGCGTCGGGGCGCAGCAGACGCCCGACGTGGCGGGCTGGGGGCAGCACGTGGTCGTGCAGCACGTGGTCGTGCAGCACGGCGTGGTGCCGCAGCAGATCGGCTGGGCGTGCGGCTGGCTCGCCGGGCCGGTGACTGGCACCGGGCAGCACGGGATGATCATCGGCCGCTGCTGCGGGCAGATGTACGGCGAGCTAGCCGCTGCGCCGGCCGGGCCGGCGACGGCCAGAACCACGACGGCGGCAACGGAGGCCGCGGCAACAAGTAGCGCTTGAACGATCGAGCGTCGCATCGCGAAAGACGAACGGAGGCGAAACCTTCGTGAAGCCTAGAGCTTTTTCACAAACCGAGCGCCGCTTGCACCGACGCGAGCGTCTGTGGGTCGGGCTCGGCGTCGGGGCCCAGCCCGAGCGTGGCGCGCTCCGCGCGCTGCCAGTTGTGCAGGCCGAGATCGAGCGCTTCGAGCGCCACCCCGCAGGCCTGCGCCAGGTCGGTGGCGCGACGCTCGAGCAGCATCGGATCGCCGATCCCGAGGGCCCGCTTGGCTCCCACCGTGACGTCATTGGCGCCACCCAGCGCGAGCGAGGCGGCCTGCAGGTCGTACGTGCCCAGGCGGCCCAGCGTCACGAGCAGATCGAACCGCGCATCGCGGTGCAGCCCGGGGAGCGCGAGGCGCTCGAACGCGCGCGCGAACCGCCGCTCGGGGGTCCACGCGTCGTCGCCGGTGAACGCGGCCGCCTGCGAGCCGGCCCGAGCCGCCCAGGTGCGGTAGGCGTCGAGCGTGCGCCCGCCGCGGCTCGGCTCGTGCGCCGTGCGCGGGCCGGTGCGGACCTCGTCGAGGTTCGGGGTCTCGCCCGAGCGCCACGAAGTGCGCACACGCGCGATCTCGGCGAACGGATCTTCCTCCTCGAGCGGGCACAGGTAGGCGATCAGGAAGGCCAGCCAGGTGCGCTCATCCACGTCCACGGCCGGGTCGGCCACCTCGCGGTAGAGCCCGGGCGGATCGTGCTCGAGCACGCTGCGCCGATGCTCGGCGAACGCGATCTCCTCGGCCAGGCGGCCGGCGTCGGCACTCGACTTCAGCCCGACCACGAGCGCGCTGCGATAGCCGTCGTCGCCGCCGCGGGCGACTCGGCGCACAGTGACCCGGCCGGCGGTGCCCGTGCCCCGCGAGCCCGACGACGCACCACGCGATCCGCCGGGCCGCGGCGTGGTCGGACGGGGCTGCGCGGTCCGCGGCGCGCTCGAGGTGACGATCGGGCGCATCTCGACCGCCTGCTCCCGGGTGCAGATCGGGCAGTTCTGGATCAGGCGGTTGTGGCGGCAGAAGGAGGGCACGTGCGCACTGAGCGTAATGGGTCGGCGACGCACGGGCGCGGCCGGCCGGCGGAGCGCGGCGCGCCGGCACCCACTACCCTCTCCGCGCTTGAGCGCCGATCCGCCGACCTTCGATCTGCAGAGCCACTCCGTGCACTCCGACGGCTCGCTCGAGCCCCGCGAGGTGGTGGTGGCCGCCGCCGAGGCCGGCGTCGAGTTGCTCGCGCTCAGCGATCACGACAGCGTGGATGGGGTCCAGGCCGCGGCCGAGGCGGCCGAGGCGGCCGGCGTGCGCCTCGCGCCGGCGGTCGAGATCTCCTCGGTCGACGGCGAGCAGCAGGACCTCCACATCCTCGGCTACCTGGTCGATCACCACGATCCCGCGCTGCGCGAGCGTCTGCGCTCCTGGCGCGAGGATCGAGAGCACAGAGCCGAGCGGATGGGCGAGGCCCTGCGCGAGCTGGGTTACGAGCTGGACGACTCCGAGCTCGCCCGCCGGCGCGCGAAGGGCCAGTCGATCGGACGCCCTCACCTGGCCGACGCGGTGGTCAACCATCCGGCGAATGCCGAGCGCCTGCGCTCGGAGGGGCTGGACGAACGCTCCGCGTTTCTCGTGGCCTACCTGATCGACGGGAAGCCGGCCTTCCGACCCCGCACCAAGCCAACCGTAGGCGAGGCGATCCAGACCATCCACGACGCCGGTGGGGTGGCCGTGTGGGCCCATCCGTTCTGGGACGTGAAGGACCCCGACGCCGTGCTCGGAGCCATCGACCGCTTCCGTGCCTGGGACCTCGACGGGGTGGAGTGCTTCTACGCCACCCACACCCGCGAGCAGGCCGAGCTGCTGGACGATCGCTGCGCTGCCCTGGGCCTGCTGACCACGGGCTCCTCGGACTTCCACGGGCCCACGCACCGGTTGTTCTCGCGCTTTCGCGCCTTCAGCACGTACGGCCGTACGCCGGCGCTGGGCCCGATCGCGGGCTGAGGCCGCCCAGACGCTAGCGCGGTTCGCCGAGGACGCCCCGCCGGCGGAGCTCCTCGACCAGCGCCTCGACCAGCTCGTCGAGCGAGCGCTCGACCGGGCGCAACGCGACGTCCGGTTCGCGCGGCGCCTCGTACGGCGCGTCGACCCCGGTCAGCCCCTGGATCTTGCCGGCCCGCGCGCGGGCGTAGAGCCCCTTGGGGTCGCGCCGCTCGCACTCGTTGAGCGGCGTGTCGACGAACACCTCGACGAACTCGAGCTCGCTGCGGTCGTGGACGCTGCGCGCCAGCTGGCGGTCGACCGCGTACGGGCTGATCACGCTGACGATCGCGATCGCCCCCGAGTCGGCAAACAGGCTGGCCACGTGCGCGGTGCGCCGGATGTTCTCCGCCCGGTCGGCCGGATCGAACCCGAGGTCGCTGTTGAGGCCATGGCGGAGGTTGTCCCCGTCGAGCCGGTAGGCGCGATACCCGTCGCGGGCCAGGCGCTCCTCGAGCGCCCCGGCGATCGTCGACTTGCCGGAGGCGGGCAGACCGGTCATCCACACGGTGGCGCCGCGCTGGCCGAGCAGCGCCCAGCGGGCGCCGCGCTCCAGGTGCCGGGCATCCCACGTGACCTCGCGCCGGCCGCCCTCCGACCGCTCGATGTGGGCCTCGATGATCATGCCGGCGCCGACGGTGCTGTTGGTCGCCTCGTCGATCAGGATGAAGCTCCCGGTGGTCCGGTTGCGCCGGTACTCGTCGAAGATCAGCGGCACGGTCGTGCGCAGGCGGACCCGGCCGATGTCGTTCAACCCCAGCTGGCGCGCGTGCTCGTCCCGGCGCAGCGAGTTGACGTCGATCCGGTAGCGGATCTCCTCCACGATCGCCCGGGCCGAGCGGGTGGTGTGCTTGATCGCGTACCTGCCGCCGGCCACCACCGGGTCGTCGGCCATCCAGCACACGATCGCCTCGACGTGGCGATCGACCGTGGGCCGGTTGTGCGGCCGGCAGATCATGTCCCCGCGCGAGATGTCGAGGTCGTCCTCGAGCCGCAGGGCAACCGACATCGGCGCGCACGCCTCGGTCAGAGGCCCGTCGAAGCTGTCCACCGAGGCGATCCGCGTCTCGTCCCCCGACGGCAGCACGAGCACGGGATCGCCGGCCCGGAACACGCCGGCGGCGATCTGCCCGGCGTAGGCCCGGTAGTCGAGATCGCCGGGCGGCCGACCCGACTTCGCCCCCAGCCCCGCGCCCGGCCACTGCGCCGGACCCGCGCTGCGACCCGAGGCCGGCCCCGGCCTGATCACCCACTGCACAGGCAGCCGGCAATCGATCAGATTGCGGTCGGAGGCGATGTGGACGTGCTCGAGGTGGTACAGCAGCGCCGGGCCCTGATACCACTCCATCTCCTCCGAGCGCTCGACCACGTTCTCGCCGTGCACGGCGGAGATCGGGATGAAGGTGACGTCGGTCGTCTCCAGGCGGGCGCAGAACTCCCGGAACTCGTCCTCCACCCGCTGGAACGCCGCCTGCGAGTACTCGACCAGGTCCATCTTGTTCACGCACACCAGCAGGTGCCTGATCCCGAGCAGCGAGGCGATGAACGCGTGGCGCCTCGTCTGCTCGACGACACCCTGGCGCGCGTCGATCAGGATCACGGCCAGATCGGCCGTCGACGCGCCCGGTGACCATGTTGCGCGTGTAGCGCTCGTGCCCCGGCGTGTCCGCGATGATGAACTTGCGCTGGGGAGTCTGGAAGTAGCGGTAGGCGACGTCGATCGTGATGCCCTGCTCCCGCTCGGCCCGCAGCCCGTCGGTGAGCAGCGACAGATCGAGCGTGTGCTCGCCGTTGCGTCGATCGGACGCCGCGCGTAGGGCCTCGAGCTGGTCGGTGAGGATCTGCTTGGAGTCGAACAGGAGCCGCCCGATCAGGGTGCTCTTGCCGTCGTCCACCGAGCCGGTGATGACCAGCCGCAGCAGCGCGCTCGCCTGCGTCTGTTCGGCCAGCGCCGCCGTCGACTGCCGCGCAACGCTGGAGCTCATGTCGCCGACGGTAGCGTAGGACACGGATGCCGGGGCCTCATCCTGCCTGGGGGGTCATGGCGGGGACCGCGTGCGCCCGCGACGCGCACCGGCAGGCGGAACCCCGCCTCGCGGGCTCGCCGGGCGCCCGCCTTCAGCTCGCGGCGCAGCGCGAACAGGTAGTCGTCGAAGTCGACCTCCATCGTGTGGCGCTTGGAGGCCACGTAGCGCCGGCGCATCCGCTCGTGCTCGCGGCGCATGTCGTGCTCCATCTCCGACACCGTCGGAAGTCGATACTCACCCCGCAGATATGAGGCGATCCAGCGGCCCTGGGCCTCGGCGAGCGGCATCGTCGGCCCCAGCGGCTGGAGCAGCGCAATGAAGAACAGGTTGTCCACGCCGGGCTTAAACACGCGTCGGTAGAGCAAAAGCTCGTTGTCGGGCGCCGACATGTAGTACTCGTCGAAGAACGGAAAGCTGACCTTGTAGCCGGTGGCCCACACGATCACGTCGACCGGCTCCTCGCTGCCGTCGGCGAACCGCACCCGGTCGGAGGCCAGCGCGGCGATCCGCGGCTTCCACGTCACCTCGCCCTGGGCCACCCGGCCGAGGAAGTCCGCCGACAGCGTCGGATGCGACTCGAGCAGCCGGTGATCGGGCTTGGGCAGGCCGAAGTCCTCGACCCGTCCCACCGCCACTCGATAGAGCGCCCGGAAGAACGCGTGGCGTACCGGGAACGGAACCAGCGGGGTCAGCGGGTTGACCGCGATCTGGTCGACCGGCCGCCCGAACAGGTATTTCGGGACGACGTGCTCGCCGCGCCGGCCGGATACCAACGTGCGGCGGGCCACGAAGCTCGACTCGACCGCGATGTCCATCGCGCTGTTGCCCATCCCCACGACCAGCACCGTCTTCTCGCGCCAGTCGGCGGCGTCCACGAAGTGGTGCGAGTGCATCTGCACCCCGTCGAACGACCCCGGATACGGCGGCTCGGGCCACCGCGGGTCCCAGTGGTGGCCGTTGGCCACGAGCAGCGCGTCGTAGCGGCGCGTCTCACCCGTGTCGAGCGTCACCGTCCACACGCCGTCCGAGGGGTCCCGCGTGGCGTCCTGCACGCCGGTCTCGAACCTGATCCGCTCGATCAGCTCGAAGTGCCGGGCGTAGTCGGCGAAGTACTGCGCGATCTGCGTGTGATGCGGAAAGTCCGGAAAGGACGGCGGCATCGGGAAGTCCGAGTACTCCATCCGCTCGCGCGAGGTGTTGGTGTGCAGCGAGCGGTAGGCCGAGGACATCCCGTTCTTGTTGGCGAACACCCAGTTGCCGCCCACCCGGTCCGATTTCTCGAAGCAGTCGACCGGGATGCCCCGTTCGGCCAGCGCCTTGAGCGCCGCGATCCCGGACGATCCCGCGCCGATCACGCAGGCGCTCGGTAGGTTGGCCACCGGGCGACGGTACCAACCGCATGTCAGGCTCGCGTCAAGCTCGCGTCAAGCTTGCGCCACCGCGCTCTCCTCGCGCCGGTGGGCCTTGCCCCGGGCGACCACCTCCCGGAAGCTCCGCAGGCGGAAGATCAGCACCAGCGCGGCGAACCCGCATGCCGTGGTCAGGACCGCGATGGCGATCTGCTGCCCGACCGAGAACGACGCCACGTAGGGGCTCCCGGCGAAGATCGTGAGCAGCAGCGCCTGCTGGACGCCGGCGCCTCCCGGGGTGAACGGGAACACCGACGCCACGACCTGCACGCCGAGCACGAGGAGCACGTTGCGTACCGACCCGCCGATGTGGAACGCGTCGAGCAGCGCCCAGTAGGAGGCAAAACGCACAATCCAGCTGGCGAGCTGCCAGCGGACCATGTCCCGGCGGTAGCGCGGGAAGTCCCGCAGGATCGTCAGGCCCTGCCGGACCCGCTCCCAGAACGCCTTGACCCGCGCCGAGAGCAGGGCAAACCCGACCAGGAAGAGCACACCGGCCAGCGTCAGCAGGAACAGCGTGAAGCGCATATGCGAGGCGAAGAAGCTGATGTCGAAGGCGGGCAGCTTGGAGAAGTCCGGCGGCTTCGGGAACACCCCCTGGGTGAACGCGAAGCACATCACGAGCAGGCCCATGAACCAGTCGAAAACCACGCCGGTGGCCAGCCCGGCGGCGACCGTCGGATAGCTCGAGTTCGGGATCGCCATCCGCGTGAGGAACAACTGGGCGATGCTGCCGCCGCCGAGCGGAAAGACGTTGTTGATCGCGTAGCCGACCATGTAGGCGCCCCACACATCGCGCCAGCGGATCCGCTCGCGAGGGTAGGCAGCCCGCAGCGCGCCCCAAAGCGCCCGAGAGCGCAGCAGCAGGTACACGGCGTACAGAGCCAGGCCCAGGAGCAACGCCCCCCAGCTCAGATTCGTCAGCTGGGACAGGAAGGTGCCGGCCGCGTCGATCAGGCTCTGGACGGTCGACCCGATCGACGAACCGTGATCGCCGCCCGCCGAGGCCGTCGCCGCCGCGAGTCCTGGCATGCCGCCCATGCCACCCATTAAAAAGCCCGGGGGGCCCAGATCCATCTGGACCCCCCGGAGAGTCAGGGAAGTGGGGGCGCAGTTCCCTGACCGACAGGGGCGAGTTTCCCCGTCCCAAGCTCTTCCTAAACCGAAAAATTCTCACCGGATCTTCGGCAGGCCGCTCCGCCCGCGAGTCCCGGCGCAAGCCTAGCATTACCAAGCCGCCTCGGCATCAAACTTCGGCAGCATTTGCACGGCTTCTGGCCTCCGCGCGGACCGGCGTCCTTGCCCTCTCACATGAGTCGCGCCGAAGTCGGTCAGCGGCCCTGCGCGCCGGGCCCGGTGAAGAACTCCTCACCGGCCCGCACCGTCCCGGCTGCCTCGGCCTCGTGGCGCAGCGTGCGATCCGCCTCGCCGCTCCAGGCGCCGATGGCCAGCATCTCCCGGTCGGCGTCCATCGGGCTCCCTCCCAGGTCCTTGTTGACCACCCGCGCGCACTTGCGCCCCTCGGCGATCGCGGTGACGACGAGCGACTGGCCGATGCGGGCGTCGCCGCACGCGTACACGGCGGGCGTGGAGCTGCGGTAGGTCATCTCGGTGCGGATGTTGCCGCGCCGGTCGAGCTCGAGGTCGAGCTGCTCGACCGTCCCGGCCCGCTCCGGCCCCGAGAACCCGATCGCGATCAGCACCAGATCGGCGTCGAGCACGAACTCCGATCCGGGCACCGGGGTCAGGTCGCGCGAGGAGGTGCCGGTGACCTGCCGGGCGTACACGTGGCTGACGTGGCCGTCGCGACCGCCGAACCCCGTGACCTCGGTGCCCCAGCGGCGCTTGCCGCCCTCGTCGAGCGCATAGGTCGTGAGAGTCCGCTTGGCCGGGAGCGGCCACGGATGCCGTGGGTCGCGACCATCGGGCGGCAGCGCCATGTACACGTCGAGCATGACCACGGTCCGGGCGCCCTCGCGGTGGGAGTTCGAGATGCAGTCCATTCCGGTGTCCCCGCCCCCCACCACGATCACCTTCTTGTCCGCCGCGGTGATCTCACGGCCCGGCTCGGGGTCCCGGGAGCGCCGCCCCTCCTGCTTGGCCACCCACCGGTTGCGCTGGTAGAGGTACTCCATCGCGGGATAGATCCCCTGCAGCGAGCGCCCGGGGGCGTCGAGGTCGCGCTGAATGCGCGAGCCGGTCGCCACCACCACCGCATCGTGCGTGTCCTTGATCTCCGTGGCCGAGATCGTCCGGCCCACGTCGACGTCGTAGACGAACTCGATCCCCTCGGCGGCGAGGATCTCGACCCGCCGGTCGATCACCCGCTTCTCGAGCTTGGCGTCGGGAACGCCGAAGCGGAGCATGCCCCCCGGCCCCTCGTCGCGCTCGTACACGGTGACCATGTGGCCGCAGCGGTTGAGCTCGTCGGCCGCGGCCAGCCCGGCCGGCCCGGAGCCGATCACCGCCACCCGCTTGCCGGTCCGCCGGTCCGGCGGCTCGGGCACCACCCAGCCCTCCTCGAACGCGCGCTCGGCGATCGCCATCTCGATCTGCTCGATCGTCACCGGGTCGTCGTTGATGGCCAGCACGCAGGCCGACTCGCACGGCGCCGGGCAGATGCGCCCGGTGAACTCGGGGAAGTTGTTCGTGGAGTGCAGCTGGTCGATCGCCTCGCGCCACTTGCCGCGGTAGATGAGGTCGTTCCAATCCGGGATCAGGTTGCCGAGCGGGCAGCCCTCGTGACAGAACGGGATGCCGCAGTCCATGCATCGCGCGCCCTGCCGCTGCAGCTCGCTCTCGGGCTGGAGCCCGAAGTACTGCTTGTAGTCGTGCACGCGCTGATCCGGGTCGCGCTTGTCGAAGCCGACACGGTGAATCTTCAGGAACGCACCCAGCTCGCCCATGACCGGATTAAGCCTCGACTGTCTCGCCGCGTGCCGCACCCGCCGCTTCGGCGAGGGCACGCTTGTAGTCGCGCGGCATCACCTTGACGAAGCGCTCGCGGGCACCGCGATCCCATGACGCGAGCACGTTGCGAGCGACCAGCGAACCGGTGCGCGCGGCGTGCTCGGAGATCAGCTCGCGCACCTGGGTCACGTCGTCCTCGGCGAGCTCCTCCAGGTCGACCAGCTCCAGATTGCACCGCCCCTCGAAGCGCCGGTCGACGTCGTACACGTAGGCGATCCCGCCGCTCATGCCGGCGGCGAAGTTCCGGCCCGTGCGCCCGAGCACGACCACGCGGCCGCCGGTCATGTACTCGCAGCCGTGGTCGCCGACTCCTTCGACAACCGCACACGCCCCCGAATTCCGGACCGCGAAGCGCTCGCCGGCCAAGCCCCGGAAGAACGCCCGACCCGCGGTGGCGCCGTACAGCACGGTGTTGCCGACGATCATGTTCTCCTCGGCGCGGAAGCGGTGCTTCTCGGGCGGGCGCACCGACACCACCCCGCCGGACAGGCCCTTGCCGGCGTAGTCGTTGGTCTCCCCGCGCAGCGAGAAGATCACCCCGGGAGCCAGCCAGGCGGCGAAGCTCTGGCCGGCCGAGCCGGTGAAGGCGATCTCGATCGTTCCCTCCGGCAGACCGGCGGCGCCGTGCCGGCGCGCGATCTCGCCCGACAGGATCCCGCCCACGGTGCGGTTGACGTTGCGCACCGGGATCGGCCCGAGCCGGACGTCCTCGCCGTGCTCGAGCGCCGGGGTGCACCGCCGGACGAGCTCCCAGTCGAGCGCGTCGTCGAGCACCGGCTGCTGGGGGCGGGTGCGCCGGCGCGCCGTGCCCGGCGGCAGGTCGGGCGAGGAGAGCACCATCGACAGGTCGACCCGGCTGGCCTTCCAGTGCTCGAGCGCCTCATCCATGTCGAGCATCTCGGTGCGCCCGATCATGTCCTCAAAGCGCCGCACCCCGAGCGAGGCCATGATCGACCGCACGTCCTCGGCCACCAGCATCATGTAGTTGACCACCTGCTCCGGGGTGCCGCGGAAGCGCTTTCGCAGCTCGGGATCCTGGCTGGCGATGCCCACCGGGCAGGTGTTCAGGTGGCAGACGCGCATCATGATGCAGCCCATCGCGATCAGCGGCGCGGTCGAGAAGCCGAACTCGTCGGCGCCGAGCAGCGCCGCCACCACCACGTCGCGCCCGGTGCGCATCCCGCCGTCGACCTCGACCACGATCCGCGTGCGCAGGTCGTTCAGGAGCAGCGTCTGCTGGGTCTCGGCCAGCCCGATCTCCCAGGGCACGCCGGCCCCCTGGATCGAAGACTGCGGCGAGGCGCCGGTGCCGCCGTCGTGGCCGGCGATCGTGACGTGGTCGGCGTTGGCCTTGGCCACCCCGGCCGCCACCGTCCCGACCCCGACCTCGCTCACCAGCTTCACCGACACCGACCCGGTGGGGTTCGCGCACCGCAGGTCGTAGATCAGCTGCTTGAGGTCCTCGATCGAGTAGATGTCGTGGTGCGGCGGCGGCGAGATCAGCCCCACGCCGGGGGTCGAGCTGCGCAGCCAGGCGATGTACTCGTCGACCTTGTGGCCGGGTAGCTGTCCGCCCTCGCCGGGCTTCGCCCCCTGGGCCATCTTGATCTGAAGCTGGTCGGCGTTGACCAGGTAGTGGACGGTGACGCCGAAGCGCCCCGAGGCCACCTGCTTGATCGCCGAGCGGCGCAGGTCGCCGTTCGGGTCGTGCATGTAGCGACTCGGATCCTCGCCGCCCTCGCCGGTGTTGGAGCGGGCGCCGAGCCGGTTCATCGCGATGGCCAGCGTCTCGTGCGCCTCGCGTCCGAGCGCGCCCAGGCTCATCGCCCCGGTCGTGAAGCGCTTGACGATCGAGGCTGCCGGCTCCACGTCGGCCAACGGGACCGGCTCGCCGGCGGGCTGGAGCTTCATGAGGCCCCGCAGCAGCGCGTGGCGGACCGACTCCTCGTTGGCCATCCGGGCGTACTCGGCATAGGTCTCGCGGGGGTCCCCGTTGCTGCCCTGGACCGCGTGCTGCATCGTCGCGATCGTGTCCGGGTTCCACACGTGCCGCTCTCCGTGGCGGCGCCACTGGAGCACGCCGCCCACCGGCAGCACCTCGCGATCGGTGCGCGGGTAGGCCCGGAAGTGGCGCTCGAGCGCCTCCTGGGCCAGCTGCTCGAGCCCGACCCCTCCGATCCGCGAGGCGGTGCCGGTGAAGTGCTTGTCGATCAGCTCGGGCTCCAGCCCAACCGCCTCGAAGATCTGCGCGCCGCAGTAGGACTGGATGGTCGAGATCCCCATCTTCGAGATCGTCTTGAGCAGGCCCTTGCCGAACGCCTTGACGATCCGCATCTCGGCCTCGTCGCGGGTGAGGTCCTCGGGGAGGAGGCTGCGGTCCGCGAGCTCATCCAGCGACTCGAACATCACGTACGGGTTGATCGCCGCCGCGCCGTAGCCGATCAGCGTCGCCATGTGGTGGATGTCGCGCGGCTCGCCGGACTCGATCACCAACCCTGTCCGCAGCCGCGTCCCCCGCCGCACCAGGTGGTGGTGGACGGCGGCCACGGCCAGCAGCGAGGGCGTGGCCACCCGCTCGGCGCCCAGGTTGCGGTCGGACAGGATCAGGATGTTCGCCCCGTTGTCGACGTAGCGGGCGGCCTCCTCGCACAGCGTCTCCAGGCGCGCCTCCATACCCTCGTGGCCCTGCTCGATCGGCCACGTGATGTCGAGCGTGGCCGCGTCGAAGATCTCGTGCGAAACCTGGCGGAGCTTCTCGAGCTCGTGGTTGCGCAGGATCGGCTGGTCCATGACCAGCTGGTGGGCCTGCTCGGGACATTCCGCCAGCAGGTTGACCTCGGCGCCCACGCCGGCCTGGAGCGACATCACCACGTTCTCGCGGATCGGGTCGATCGGCGGGTTGGTCACCTGGGCGAACAGCTGCTTGAAGTAGGCGAACAGCGGTGGCTGGCGGTCGGACAGCACGGCGAGCGCGGCGTCGTTGCCCATGCTGGCCGTCGGCTCCTCGGCCTTCGTGGCCATCGGCGCGATGATCAGTCGCAGGTCCTCCTGCGAGTAGCCGAAGGCCAGCTGCTTGGAGCGCAGCGGCTCGATCCGGGGCGTGCGCGGGTCGCGGTCGGGCAGATCGGCGATGTGGACGACCGAGCGCTCGTACCACTCGCCGTAGGGCTGCCGGCGGGCCGCCCGGCGCTTTACGTCCTCGTCCTCGACGATCTTGCCCTCCTCGAGGTCGACCATGAACACCTTGCCCGGGGCCAGCCGGCCCTTGCGCTGGACGTGCTCGGGGGCCACGGTCATCACGCCGGTCTCCGACGCGAGGACGACGTAGCCCTCGGTGTCCTGGATCCAGCGGCCCGGCCGCAGGCCGTTGCGGTCGAGCACGGCGCCCGCGACCCGCCCGTCGGTGAACACCACCGCCGCCGGCCCGTCCCACGGCTCCATCAGGCAGGAGTGGAAGTCGTAGAAGCCCTTGACGTCTGGATCGAGATCCCTCCGCGTCCGATACGCCTCGGGGACCATCATCATCACCGCGTGCTGAATGCTTCGCCCGCTGAGGACGAGCAGCTCGAGCACATTGTCGAAGATGGCGGAGTCCGAGCCACCCTCGCGCACGACCGGGATGACCTTGTCCAGATCCTCGCCGAACAGGTCCGAGGCGAGCTGGGACTCGCGGGCGCGCATCCAGTTCACGTTGCCGCGCAGCGTGTTGACCTCGCCGTTGTGGGCGATCATCCGGTAGGGGTGGGCGAGCTCCCAGCTCGGGAACGTGTTGGTGGAGAACCGCGAGTGGACCAGGGCGAGCCTCGACGCGACCCGGGGGTCTCTGAGATCGGTGAAGTAGCGCGGGAGCTGGGGCGCGGTCAGCATCCCCTTGTAGATCATCGTGCGGCTGCTGAAGGACGGGAGGGCGAGATCGCGGCCGGCGGCGCGCTCGATCACCCGCCGGATCACGTACAGCTTGCGCTCGAACGCATCCTGGTCCTCGGCCAGGTCCTCGGAGGCTCCGATCAGCACCTGGCGGATGACCGGCGCCGAGGCCCGCGCGGTCTCCCCCACGTGGCGGTCGTCGACCGGCACGTCGCGCCACCACAGCGCGCGCTGGCCCTCGGCTTCGATCGTCTCCTCGATCAGCTGCTCGAGCACCGCCCGGCGCTCGGGGTCGGTGGGCAGGTAGCAGACGCCCACCCCGTAGCGCCCGGGTGCGGGAAGATCGACGCCGGCGACCGCCGCCCTCAGGAAGGAGTCGGGGATCTGGAGGAGGATGCCGGCGCCGTCGCCGGTGTTCGGGTCGGCGCCCTCAGCGCCGCGGTGCTCGAGGTTCTCGAGCGCGTCGAGCGCCTTCTCCACCACGGCATGGCTGGCTTCGCCCCACAGCTTGGCCACCAGCGCAATGCCGCAGCCATCGTGCTCGTTGGCGGGGTCGTAGAGGCCAGTGGCCCCGGGGGGAACGATACGTCGGTACATGGGGAGAGGATGCAGACAGGCGCACGACGAAGCGGTCGCCGAAGATTACCAGCGGGGGTTAGAGGGCCGTTAGCGTCGTGTGACCAACGGTTGGCGGCCCGGCTAACTCTTGGCCTTGGCCCGGCTGCGCGATCCGCGCGCCGGCGCGCTACTGCCGTCGCCGTCGCCATCGCCGTCGCCGTCGGCGCTCTTGGCCGGCGCGCGCCGCCGGGGCTTCTTGGGCGCCGGCTCGTCCTCGGGGCCGCTGCGCACGGCGGCCAGGCTGGCCTCGAGCGCGGCCATCAGGTCGGGCGCGGCCGCCGGCTCCTCCGCCTGCGGCGCCGCGGCGATCTCCTCGCCGTTGGCCTTGGCCTCGATCAGCGCCAGCACCTGCTCGCGGTACTCGTCGTGGAACTTGGTCGGCTCGAAATCGGCCGACAGCGACGCGATCAGCTGCTCGGCCATCTTGAGCTCCCGGTCGGTGGCCTGGGCCTCCTCGATCTCGCCGATCTCGTCCAGGCGGTCGGGCGAGAGCACCTCATCGCCCCACAGCATCGTGGTCAGCGCGAGCACGTCGCCGGTGGGGCGCAGCGCGCACAACTGCTGCTTGGAGCGGATCACGACCTTGCCGATGCCGACCTTGCCCGCCTCGCGCATCGCGTCGAGCAGCAGCCGGTAGGCCTTGGCCCCGCCGGCCGTGGGCGCGAGGTAGTAGTTGTGGTCGTAGAAGATCGGGTCGATGTCGACCAGGTCGACGAACTCCTCGATGTCGACCGTCTTGGTCGCCTTGGGGTCGAGCGCGTCGAGCTCCTCGTTGGTGATCGTCACGTAGCGGTCGGGCGTGATCTCATAGCCCTTGACGATGTCCTCGTAGGGGACTTCCTCGTCGGTGGTCGGATCCACTCGCTTCTGCCGGATCCGCGCCCCGGTCTTGGCGGAGAGCTGGTTGAAGCGGACCGTCTTGGGCGACGTCGCGGTGTACAGCTTGACCGGCACGTTGACCAGTCCAAAGCTGATCGCGCCTGACCAAATTGCTCGAGCCATATGTGTCCTTGTATAGCGAACGGGTGGTTGGTGGCAAGGGGTGAGCGCCGTCTTGCCATGGAGTAAGACGGCGCGCGGGTAGCCAACTCATCGGTCAGCCAACCGCACCACGCAAAACGTGCCAAACCTCCCCTCCGTTGGGGCGCCCGGTGCACATAAGCATGGTGAGCATGCTCATGTGGCCAGGCAGCGGGTGGGGGCGGGGACTTTGCTGCGTTTTACAGGGCGCGCCACCATCTCACGTGATGCCCCGTCGCGGCGTTCCATCCCCAGTGAGGCTTCCGCCCTTCCAAGCGCTGCTCGACGCCCACGGCCGCGACGTCCACCGCTTCCTGGTGGCGAGCGTCGGCCGGATCGACGCCGATGACTGCTACCAGGAGACGTGGCTGGCCGCCATGCGGGCCTACCCCAGGCTCCGGGACGCCTCGAACCTCAGAAGCTGGATCTTCACGGTCGCCCACCGCAAGGTGATCGACCACGTCCGGGCGAGGCGGCGAGTCGCGGTGCCCGTCGGCGACGTGCCTGAACCCGCAGACGCGCACGACTCCGCCGCGCCCCCCGACGACGACCTGTGGGCGCTCGTGCGCGAGCTTCCGTCCAAGCAGCGCACCGCGGTGGCGCTGCGTTACGTGACCGACGCCGGCTACGAGGAGATCGCCGCGGTCATGGGGACGAGCGAGGACGCCGCCCGGCGCAACGTCCACGAAGCCTTGAAACGACTGCGAACGGAGTACCGACCATGACCGACATCGAGCACGATCTCAGGCGCACGGCGCCGGGCCCCGACCAACCGGGCCCCGACCAACTGCCCGACCTCAGCGAGGCGGCCGCCGCGGCGCGGCTGCTCGACGTCGCCTACGCGACGCTCGACTCCCCCCTGGGCCGCCTGCTCCTGGCCACCACGCCCCGTGGTCTGGTCCGCCTCGCCTACGTCGACTACGCCGACGAGGACGCGGTGCTCGAGCACCTCGCGGCGACCGTTTCGCCCCGGATCATGGCCGCGCCACGCCGCCTGGACGAGCCACGCCGGGAACTCGACGAGTACTTCGCCGGCGCCCGCCACCGCTTCGAGATCCCGCTCGACTGGCGGCTCAGCCGCGGCTTCGCCCGCCGCGTGCTGGAGGCGACCGCGAACATCCCGTACGGCGCCACCGCCACCTACAAGCAGATGGCGGCGCAGGCCGGCAGCCCGCGGGCCTCGCGCGCCGCCGGCAACGCGCTCGGATCCAACCCGATCCCGATCGTCGTGCCCTGCCACCGCATCCTGCACTCGGGCGGCGGCCTGGGCGGCTACACGGGCGGCGTCGAGAAGAAGCGCCTGCTGCTCGGGGTCGAGGGCTACAGCGGGTTGAAGCAGCCGTAGAGCACGAACAGCGGGTTGACCACCTGGTGGCCGCCGGCGGCGCGCATCGTCTGCTGGCCCACGAACGACGGCGGCGACTGGGCCTTGTAGCAGCCGTTGGCCTGGACGGTCACGTCGTAGCTGACCGGCGTCTGCTGGAAGGGGACGGCGCCGGGCTGGGGGATGAACACGTTCAGCGTGCAGATCCACTCGCCCGGGCCGGTCGGCGAGCTGGCCCGGCGGCTGCAACTGGGCAGCACGTTCAGCCGCGCCCCCGGCGCGACGGCGCGGCCGAGCTCGCGCTGCTGGAGCACGGTCAGGTTGTTGAAGGTCGGCGTGATGCTCGCCTTCAGCCGCGCGGCGGTGACGCCGGCCGGTCCCCAGTTGCTGGCGATGGCCAGGAAGGCGATCACCGCCGCCGTCCCCACGGCCACGCGCACCGGCACAACCCAGCCCGGACGGCGGCTGACGGTGGCGCCGGCGAAGTCGCGCCGGCGCAGCAGCCGCCACGAGGCCGTCAGGCAGACCGCGATCCACACGACGCTGACCGCTTCCCCGATCACCAGCGGTCCGTAGAACGGGTCCGAGACGAACAGCGGGTGCCAGCCGTCGAACGCAGAGGCGACGAGCAGCGAGTGCAGCCACACGCCGGTGCCGACCAGCGCGAGCAGCTGCATGACCAGGTCGACCACGGCCGGGCCGAGCACGCCAACGATCCCGTTGCGAGTGGCCACCGAGAACAGCACCGCGAGGCTGACGAAGGCCAGCATCGGCGGCAGGCAGATGAGCCAGGAGACCGCGACCAGCCCGAGGCAATGACCGGTCGAGAGCAGGGTGCCGCTCAGGCTGACGAGCGGGTGCGCGCCGACCAGCAGCACGCCGGCGGCCACGCTCGAGATGGCCAGGATGGCCAGGAGCCCGACGGCGAACAGCGCCACCGCGAGCACTTTGCCGGCGAACATGTGCCAGCGTGTGCAGGACCGGGTGAGCGCGGTCTTCCACGTTCCGTAGCGGTCCTCGGAGCCGAACAGGTCGCCGGCCAGCACCCCGGCCATCAGCGGCAGCCCCCACTGGCCGGAGAACCCGAGCACGACCAGCGAGAGGGCGAACCCCGAGGAGTGGACCCAGACGCCGTAGAGCGAGTCTGCCGGGCTGCCGCTCTGCACCTTGAGCACGCCGGCGAACGCGAACGGCCCGAGCAGGCAGACCAGGGCGAGCAGCCGGGGGGCCAGCTGGTTGGCCAGCTTGCGGCGCTCCACCCGGAACGCGGCGCGCACCCCGCCGACCCGCCGCTCCGGGCGCCCCGCCACCGCGACGTCTGCGGCGACCGCGCTCACGCCCCCGCCAGCACCGCGTCGGCCAGGTCGGCCAGGTCGACCGAGCCGGCGTCGGCCTCGCCGGTCAGCGCGAAGAACATCGACTCGAGCGGGCTGAGCAGCAACTCGAGCCGGCGCACGGCGACCCCAGCCCGCCCCAGCTCGAGTACGAACGGATCGAGCGCCCCGGTCGAGACCGCGATCCGCAGCTCCGAGCCCTCGCCCGCTCGGAGCAACTCGATGCCTCGATGCTGCGTCGCCAGCTCCAGCGCCCGCGCATCGTCGCTCGTGCGCAGCCGGTACGCCGAACCGGGCGCCTGCTCACGCAGCTGGGCGGCGCTC
Source organism: uncultured Solirubrobacterales bacterium (assembly GCA_963832315.1). Classification (GTDB taxonomy): domain Bacteria; phylum Actinomycetota; class Thermoleophilia; order Solirubrobacterales; family Solirubrobacteraceae; genus Palsa-465. The sequence continues at coordinate 107,922 of CAWHTT010000002.1, forward strand.
CCGTCCCACACCACCTGCCCGTGGCGCAGCACCGTGTAGGCGTCGCACACGTTCTCGGTCGAGCCGATCAGGTGGCTCGAGAGCAGCACCGCGGTGCCCTCGGCGGCGAGCCGGCGCAGCAGAGCTCCCACCTCGCGCACGCCGGCCGGGTCGAGGCCGCTGGTCGGCTCGTCGAGCAGCAGCAGCGCCGGCGCGCGCAGCAGCGCGGCCGCGATCCCCAGGCGCTGGCGCATCCCGGTCGAATATCCGCTGACCCGATCGCCGCCCCGCCGGGCCAGGCCCACCTGCTCGAGCACCTCGTCGACCCGCGCGCGCGCCTCGGCCGAGCGGTCTAGCTCGGCCAGCAGCTCGAGGTTGACCCGCCCCGACAGGTACGGGTAGAACGCCGGCTCCTCGACGAAGCCGGCCACGCCGTCCAGGCTCACCGCCTCGGCCGTGCCGAGCGGGTGCCCGAGCAGCTCGATCTCGCCGGCGTCGGGCGTCAGCAGGCCGAACAGGAGGCGCAGGAGCGTCGTCTTGCCGGCGCCGTTTGGGCCGAGCAACCCGCGAACCTCGCCCTCCGCGACGACCAGATCGACCCCGTCCACCGCGACCGTCGTCTCGAACCGCTTGACGAGCCCGCTTGCACGCACTGCCGCCACGGCCGCCACTATACGGTGGCCAGGCATTCTCACCGAACTCGTCGGGTAGCTACACAAAGTGGATCCGCTCGGTCCCATCAAGACGTTCGACGGCTACCAGCAGAAGCACAAGGGCTGGGCGATTCCGATGGCGGTGATCCGGAAGTTCGGCAATGACCAGGCGGGCAATCTGGCCGCGCTCATCGCCTATTACGCGTTCTTCTCGATCTTCCCGCTGCTCCTGGTGTTCACGACGATCCTGGGCTTCGTCGTCCAGCACAACAGCAGCTTCTAGGAGAACGTCGCGACTCGGTCCTCGGCCAGTTCCCCGGCCTCCAGCTCGGGACGACATCCGCTGTCCGGAAGCGTCACCGCGATCATCATCGGCCTGCTCGGCTCGCTGTGGGGCGGCCTCGGCGTGACGCAGGCTGCCCAGAACGCGTTCGACGGGTCTGGGCCGTGCCGTTCAAGGACCGCCCGGACTTCGTCCACTCGCGCCTGCGCGGCCTGCTGCTGCTGGTCGTGCCTCGGTGCTCTGTTCGTGGCCTCTCCGTGCCGCCACCGGGCCTGGCCACGAGGTCGGCGGCTCCACTCGCGAAGTTCGGCGGCTACGCGATCACGCTGGCCGTCAACTTCGGCCTGTACGTCGCGGCGTTCCGCTTCCTCACCGCCGCCAGTCCATCCCCACCCGCTGCCTCTGGCTCGGCGCGGGCGTCGGCGGCGGTGTTTCTCGAGATCCTGCAGCTCGTGGGAGGCATCTACGTAACGCACGTGATCGCCCACGCACGCGAGCACGTACGGCGTCTTCGCCACGGTGATCGGACTGCTCGTGTGGCTGCACCTGCTCGCGCAGATGACGCTGTACGCGGCCGAGATCAACGTGGTCGTGGTGCGCAAGCTGTGGCCGCGCAGCCTGCTCGGTCCGCCCGACGTCCCCGCCGACCAGGAGACCCTGCGGGCGCTGGCCAAGGTCGAGGAGCGACACGACGACGAGCAGGTCGACGTGCGCTTCACCAACAGTTAGCGAGCTACGACGTGATCGTGATGGTCTCCGGGTTGGAGGTCTGCCCGGACACGGTGACCGTGACGGTCGCGGTGCCGGGCTGCAACGGGAACGAGCCGGTGCCGGGCGGCAGCTCGAAGGTGATCGACGTGTCGCTCCAACTCGTGATGGTCAGCTTGGCGCCGTCGAAGGGCGCCCCCCAGCTCGTCCCGCCCTGGGCCAGCGTCAGATAGCTCGAGCCCTGGGACGCGCCGAAGTGCGTGCCGGTCAGGGTGACGCTCGAGCCCGCGGTCGTGCTTGACGGCGAGACCGAGGAGATCGACGGCGTCGGCGGCACCGTGCCGGCGATGTTCAGCGTCGCGGCGGCGGACGTCTGACCGTTCACCGTAACCGTGATAGTGGCCTGCCCGGGCTCGAGCGGGAACGAGCCGCTGTCGGGCGGCAAGTCGAAGGTGATCGACGTGTCGCTCCAGCTCGTGATGGTCAGCTTGGCGCCGTCGAAGGGCGCCCCCCAGCTCGTCCCGCCCTGGGCGAGGGTCAGATAGCTCGAGCCCTGCGTGGCGCCGAAGTTCTGCCCGGTCAGGGTCACGCTGTCCCCCGGCGCAGGGTTCGCCGGCGAGGTCGAGGTGATCGTCGGGGGCGGGAGCGGCGCTGGCGCGGGCGGCCCGTGCTGGCCGGCGGTCACGCTCTCGACACGACCGGCGCTGCGATAGGACGCCGTGGCCACGAGCGCCGCGGTCACCGGCGAACTCGCTCCGCTCGGCGCGGTCACCGTCCACGACTGGCTCTCCGAGGCGCCGTCGCTCAGGTCACCGGCGCGCACCGGCGAGGCCGGCTTGACCGCCCAGCCGGCCGGCGCGCTCAGCGCCACCGACACGCCGGTGGCGGCGCCCGGTCCGGCGTCGCGCTCGGTCGTGGTCACTGTGGTGGAGCCGCCAGCGGGCAGGCTGAGCGGCGCCGCGGGATCGAGGCTGAGCTCGACGGCGGCCGGCTCGGGTGAGCTGATGGGCGCTCCGCCCAGGACGGTGATCACGGCGCCGGCGTGCCGCGGCAGGTCGTCGACCGGCACGATGACGGTGTGAGAGGCACCGTCGTAGCGCCAGGCGCCCGGATGCAGTCGCCGGCCGTCGAGCAGCACCCGGTCCGGTGCGCTCAGGCGCTCGATCCGCACCGTGAAGCTCGTGATGCCCGGCTGCCCCGGGTAGCGACCGTTGGCCGGTCCGATCGCCACGTTGACGGCCCGCCCGTGGCCCGAGGACCAGGTCGAGATCGGCGTGTGGCTGTCCTCGCCCTGCTGGTAGCCGTTCCCCGCGCCGGCGTCCTGGTAGAGCGAGAGGTGGCCCGGCGCGCCGGGGTACACGCGCAGGATCGTCGGGGCGTCCGGCCGGGCGCCGACGTGGCTCATCGGCGCCTGCTCGGGGACGATGCCGCCGTCGCGGACGAACACCGGCATCCGGTCGAGCGGCACGGTGAGCGTGTGCTCGGACGGGCCGGTGAACGTGGCCCCGGTGAACCAGTCCGTCCACCGGCCGGGCGGGAACCACACCGACTCGGTGCTCACCGTGCCGGGCGTGGTCACCGGCGCCACGAGCACGTCGGGGCCGTACAGGTACTCGGTCGGGTTGGCGTACGCCGCCGCCTGGTCGGGATAGTCGAGGTACAACGGGCGCGTGATCGGCAGGCCGTCCGCCACCGAATCGGCGGCCAGCGTGTAGGTGTAGGGCACGAGCGCCTCGCGCAGGCGCAGGAAGCTCGCGGCGATCCCGTTGGCGGGCTGAGGGTAGTCCCAGGGCAGCCGGTTGCCGTGCGAGGAGTGCAGTCGGAGGATCGGCTGGAAGGCGCCGAGCTGCACCCAGCGGGCGTACATGTCGGGATCGTCGGACGCGAGGGCGGGAATCTTCTCGGCACCGGGGGGCGGCCCGAGGAAGCTCCCGACGTCGTCTGAGACATACGGCTCGTCGATGCTCGACTCATCGCCCGACAGCTGGGCCTGGAAGGCGAGCGTGTTCCACGTCCCCCAGGTGTCGCCGGTGAAAGCCAGCGTCGAGGTGTGACCGGACCACGGGCCGGCCGCGTACACCTCGTCGGGATTCTGGAACGAGCTGCCGGTGCGCGAGAGGACGAAGCCGCGCTCCCCCTGGTTGGCCAGCTCCTGGGCGTACAGGTGGTTGATCCAGCTGTCGGGGGTGACGCCGGGATTCGACGCGGTCGAGGCGTCACAGCACCAGTCGAGCCACCAGAACGACACGCCCTGCGCCTCGAACGGCTGATGCAGGGCGAAGTACGACTCGGCCTGGGGAACGCTGCTCCAGTCCCACACCTTGCAGGCGCCGCTGAAGCAGTTGTAGTCGGCCAGCGAATTGCCGGCCAAAGATTCGGTGGAGCCCAGCTTGGGGTCGTTGTCCGCGATGCTCGCGTGGATGTTCAGCGTGACGTGGATTCCCTGCTGCCTCGCCCAGCTCAGGAACGCCTGCGGATCGGGAAACAACGCCGGATTCCACTCCCACCCGTCCCAGTTGTTCGGCGCCTTCCAGTCCGTGTCCACCGACAGGGTGTCGAGCGGGACGTGGTTGGCCCTGAAGGCGGGGATCAGCGTGTTCTCGTAGTCGGAGGTTGCGTAGGCGTAGTAGCGCGAGAACCACACCCCGAACGTGTACTCGGGCAGCAGCGGCGATGGCCCGGTCAGGCGGTTCAGGTCGGTCAGGGCCTGGGCGTAGTCGTGGCCGTAGACGAACAGGTAGCCGTCCTGGACGTCGCCGTCGGCGCGGCGCGGCGCCACCCAGCCGCTCGACGTCCACACCGCGCTCTGGGTGTCGTCGAGCAGACGGTAGCCGGCCTGATCGAGGATGCCCGGGTGCATCTCGGGCAGGGCGGCCGTGCATTGTGCGGCGGTCGGGGTGCCGGCCGGGCAGCTGTAGCCCGGGCCGTAGGTGGCCGTGTCGAACCCGCGGGTGTAGCCGCCCAGGTAGTGCAGGTCGGGCTGGGTCGGCGCCGGCGCGCCCACGGGCGCCACCGACAGCGTGTCGAGGTTGACCGTGCAGCTGTCGCTCGAGCCGCACTCCAGGCCGATCTTGTTCGTGCCGGCGCTCAGGTTGATGGCGGTGGTCACGGTCGACCAGTCGTCCCAGCTCGAGGTCGCCGGCAGCGTCACCGTCTTGACGTCGCTTCCGTTGACCGTGAGATCGATCGTGCGCGGGGCCGGGCCGCCGAGCGCGCCGATGTAGTTCGCGAAGCGCAGCGTCACGGTGGCCTGGCCGGCGGGCGCCCCGAGCACGGTCCAGGTGGCGGCGGCGCCATTGCCCTGCCCGAGGCCGGCGATGAACCCGGCCACGCTGTCATGACCAGTGTGGTCGGTCTGGATGCCCGCGCCGCCGGTGAGGGTCGCGGCGCCCGCGTCGCACACCTGGTCGAACGGGCATTCGCTCTGCCACTGCGGGCTGACCAGGTCTCCGTCGCGCATGCGCAGCGACAGGTTGTCCGGGCCGAACGGCCCCGAGCCGAGCCGGTAGCGCAGGGTGGCCTGAGCGGTCCTGATCGTCAGCCAGCCGCCCGCGCGGCTGACCCCATACTGCGGGACCCCGAACCGGCGGTTCAGCACGTTGACCGTCGGGGCGTCCTCGAAGGCGCCGTTCGGCGAGTACTCCATTCGGATCAGCCCGTCGCCGAGGACTTGAAAGCGCGCGTCTCCGGCAGTCACCGTTGCCCGCTGCGCCCCCCGGGCGGCTCCGAAGTCGACCGGTGTGGCCAGGTTGACCGGCGAGGTGGGCGAGCCGGCCGCGGCCGGGGCCGGGGCCGGCCAGGCAGCGAGCGCGCCTCCAATCGCGAACGCCGCCGCCGCCGCGAATCGCAGACACCTGCGCATATCCCAACCTCCCACGCTTGACCGACTGGGGCCCGGTCCGTCCGCCAGGCTACCACTCGGTGCGAGGTAATCCGGGTCCGCTCAGAACAGCCGGTCGGGCGCCTCGCGCCGGGTCATCTCGAGCGGCCACGAGCACAGCCCGCCCTCGGCCGGGCAGCCGTCGCACAGGCCGCGGTGGGGCGCGTCGGTGACCGTGAACTCGCGGCGGAGCACCCCGTCGGCCTGCGCGCCGAGCGCCGCCTCGAGCGCCGGCATCTCCTCGCGCGTGAAGTGCGCCACCGCGGGCCGCTGCGGCAGCTCGAGGAAGGTGTGGACGACCTCCACGCGCTCGGCACCGGCCCGCAGCGCCGCGAGCGCATAGACCAGCCGCTGGGTGCCGTAGGCGGTGTCGGCCAGCGTCTGGGGGTCGGCGCCGTCGAGCCGGTCGGTCTTGTAGTCGACGACCAGGGTCAGGCCGCCGGGCTCCCGCGCGATCACGTCGAACACGCCGCCGATCAGGATCGGCACGCTGGCATCGGATAGGAGGAACCGGAAGCGCTCCTCGCGCCGAACGCCGGAGGCGCGGCCCAGCCGCTGGCACAGCTCGCCGGCCGCGAACCGGTCCACGAGCTCGATGATCTGCGCCGCGTCGGGACCGCCGGGAGCGACCGCCAGCCCGAAGCGCGCCGCCGCGGCCGCCACCGCGGCCTCGGTGACCACGGCCGGCCTGCGGAAGTCCAGGCGCTCGAGCAGGGCGTGCACGAGCGTCCCGCGCTCGGTGGCGCGAAGCGCACCGGGCGGCGGCTCGGGCCCGGTCCCCCGGCTCGGCTCGCCAGGCAGGCGCAGCACGCGCTCCACATAGAAGCGGTAGCCGCAGCGCTTGTACTCGGCGAGCGAGGAGTAGCTGAGCGCCGCCACCGGTGGCGCGGGTACCGCCGGGGGCGGTGCCGGAGGGACTGGCGGCGCGGGCAGGTCGACGGCGCCCGCCTGCGCCCGGCGATCCTCGATCCGCACTTCGCCCGCCGGCGCCATCGAGTCATCGCGCGCCGCCCCGTCACCGCGCGCCACCCCGTCACCGGGCGCCACCAGATCCTGCGGCTGGACGAACGAGACCGCCACGTCGTCGCGCTCCGCCAGCGCGGGCCCGATCCACGCGATCGGGCCTCCCCCGCCACCGTTGCCCTCGAGCGCGGGCCACACCTCGAGCTTGGCCGCCCCGCTCAAGATCAGCCGCTCGCGGGCCCGGGTCATCGCCACATAGAACAGACGCCGCTCCTCGCGCGCCTCGGCGGCCTGGCGCTCCTCGCCCAGCGCCCTGTAGTCGAGCGCCGACTCGCGCCGCCCTGTGCCCGGCTCGGCCAGGCGCAGGCCGAAGCCCCCGTCGCGGCCGACCCGCAGCAGCTCGGCGCGCCAGCGGGGCCCGCGCCCCAGGTCGGCCACGCACACCACCTCGAACTCGAGGCCCTTGGCCCGGTGGATCGTCATCAGCCGCACCGCGTTGAGCGCCTCGCCCTCGACCGGCGCCTCCGACTCGCGCGCCTCGCCCGCGCCCGACCTCGCGCGCCGGGCGACCAACTCCAGGAACGCGTGCAGGTCCGAGCCGTGGGCGCTCTCGTGCTCGCGGGCCAGGCGCATCAGCTTGCGCACGTTCGCCAGCCGGCGCTGACCCCCGGGCATCGCCAGGACGGCCAGGTCGTAGCCGGTCAACTCGATGACCCGGTCGATCAGCGACTCGACCGCTGTCCGCCCCGCCGACCGCCGCTGCACCGCGAACCACTGGGCAAACCCAGCCAGCCGCTCCCTCGCCGCCAGGTCGAGCCCGTCGAACGCGCCGTTGGGCTCGCGGAGCACAGCCCATGGATCGATCCCTCGCGAGCGCGCCACCGCGGCCAGGATCACCAGCGCGTCGGCCGGCACCCCGACCAGCGGCGAGGCCAGCACCGTATAGAGCGCCTCCTCGGCGCGGGGGTTGGCCAGCGCCTCGAGGTAGCTGACCATGTCGATCACCTGCGGGTGGGCCCAGTAGCCGCGCCCGCCGATCACGTAGGTGGGAATCCCCCGCTCCTCGAGCGCGCGCTCGTAGACCCGCAGGTCGGTGGTGGCGCGCGTGAGCAGCACGACGTCGCGGGCGGCGGCGGTCCCGCCGGAAAGCAGCCTCTCCAGCCGGCCGGCGAGCGCGCGCGCCTCGGCCACGCGCCACGGCGCCCCGAGCCCCTCCATCGTCCAGTCGGCCCCCTTGTCGGCCACCAGCAGTTCGACGAGCGGCTCGTCGGAGGGCGATGCGTCCGGCACCGCCGGTCGCCCCGCCCTGAGCGGCCGGAACTGCTCGCCCAGCGCGCGCTCGAACACGCCGTTGATCACCTCCAGGATCTCCGGACGGGAGCGGAAGTTGGTGTCCAGCGTGGCGCGCGCGCCCACCGCGGCCAGCGCGGCGCCCCGCTTCTCGAACAGCTCAACCTCGGCGTGCCGGAAGCCGTAGATCGACTGCTGGGCGTCGCCGACCATGAACAGGTTGTCTTGCGCGAGCGACTCGATCAGGTCGAGCTGCACGCGGTTGGTGTCCTGGAGCTCGTCGACCATGATCCGGGCAAACCGCGTCCGGTAGCGCTCGCGCAGCTCGGAGTCCGCGCGCAGGAGCTCCCGGGCCTCGAGCTCGAGGTCCTCGAAGTCGAGCCCCGAGACGTCGCGCTTGGCGCGCGCGTAGCGCTCGGCGAACAGGTGCAGCAGGCGATCGAGGAGATCGCGGACCCCGATCGCGCGGCGATGCTCGCAGGCCTCGCGGAACGCGGTGAGGGCCTCGGTGTAGCGCAGGCACGCCTCGGTGGACAGGGCGGCGCCGTTGCCCCCCGGCAGGGCCACCCCCCACAGGTCCCCGGGCCACGGATCATCCACCGAGGCCACCTCCGGGCAGCGCTCGAGCCGCGCCAGCGCCTCGATCACCTTCGCGCCCGGGTCGGCGATCGCGCCCAGCTCCCGAGCCGCCACCGCGGCCGCCTCGACGACGTCTCGCCGCGCCGCCTCGAGGTCCGGCGGCTCGGGCAACGCGGGCAGCCGCGGGTGGCGCTCGCCGCGGGAGCGCAGCTCGTCGTGCACCTGAAGGATCGCGCTGCGCAGCCCGGCGGCCGTGTACGCGGCGATCAGGTCGATCGCGGGTGAATCGGGGCCCGAGCCGGCGCGCCCGAACGCCTCGAGCGCGTCCTCGAACGCGGCGTCGGCCAGCCGCTCGGCGTCTGGCGCGTCGAGCACCACGAACGCAGGGTCCAGGCCGGCGGCCAGCGCGTGCGCGCGCAGCAGCCGCGCGCAGAAGCCGTGGATGGTCGAGATGAACGCGCCTTCGGTGGCACGCGCCGCCTCGTCCGCCCTGGGATGGGCGGGCCCGGGGTCAGTAGCCGCGATTTCCCGCAGCCGCCGCCTGATCCGCTCGCGCATCTCCGCGGCCGCCTTCTCGGTGAACGTGATCGTGAGGATCGCCCCCACCTCGATCTCGTCCTCGAGCACCGAGCGCACGAACCGCTCGACCAGCACGGATGTCTTGCCGCTGCCGGCGCCGGCGTCGAGCAGCAGGTCGCCCTCGCGCCGCTCGATCGCCGCGAGCTGCTCGTCGGTGAACGCGTGCGCGTCCGTTTCGGGCTCCGAGAGATCAAGCACGGCAGATCCCGGGGTAGCGGCACCCGTCGCGCGAGCAGGTGGACGGGCAGGGTTCGAGCGAGCCGGCGCGCAGCCGCGCCGCCAGCGCGAGCGCCCGGCCGCGCGCCTCCTCGAGCAGCTCCTCGAACTCGTCCGGGTCCCGGCCGTCGTTCCCAACCAGACGGTCGCCGGGGGCCTCCCCCCTGACGAACACGCCGCGAGCGCGCAGATCGCCGCCGCCCAGCGGCTGGTAGAAGCCGGCCACCGGCTCCAGCCCGAGCAGCTCCCGGACGGCGATCATGTACAGCGCCACCTGGAGCTGGCGGTCGGTCTGCCAGCGCGCGCCCTGGTGCTCGGGGCGGGCCGATCCGCTCTTGTAGTCGCGCACGATGGCCCTGCCCTCGCCGTCCGCGTCGACCCGGTCGATGATCCCGCGCAGGCGCACGTCGTCGCCCAGCCGGAGGGCCGGCAGCGCGTCCGGCTCCTGTTGCTGATCGAAGCCGAACCGCAGCTCGATGCCGCGGATCGGCCACGTGGAGCCGTCGCGCGCCTCGTAGGCCAGGTAGCGCCGCAGGTCGGCGGCCACCGCCCGGGACCACCCCGCCCGCACCGCCTCGCCGCGGCCGGCGGCGATCCCGTGCGCCTGCTCGCCGAGCACCTGGTCGAGGAGCTCCAGCGCGCGCGGGAGCGACTCGGGGGTGACCGGCTCGCCCAGGCGCCGGAGCACCTGCTCGAGCACCGCGTGCATGTAGCTGCCCCGGGCGAGGGCATCGGAGTCGGGCTCCAGCGGCGCGGGCTGGAGCTCGCGGTCAACCAGCCACCTGACCGGGCAGTCGGCGTAGGTCTCCAGGGCGCCGGCCGAGAGGATCTGGCTGTGGCGCACGTGGGCCAGCGCCGCCTCGCCCAGCGAGCCGATCGGCGAGGGTACCTCGCCGGACGCCGGCGCGGCCGCCGCGGCTCGGCTGCGGGCCAGCTCCCACTCGGTGGGCGCCGCCGAGGCCTCCCACACCACGTCGGCCAGCATCCGCCGGCGCCGGCGCTCGGGCCAGTCCTCGGAGAGAAGCTCGGCCACGTCGTCGAGGAACGGTGAGGGCAGCGCGAGGTTGCCCTCCTCGTCGGAGCTGCGGTAGCTGAGGATCACGCGCTCGGTGGCACGCGAGACGCTCGTGTAGAACAGGTAGCGCTCGCGGGCGAGCGCGTCCTCGCGCGGGCGCAGCCGCAGCCCGCTGCACGCCGCCAGCTCACGGCGCAGCTCGTCGGACAGGAACGGCTCGGGGGTGGCTCTGAGCGGGAACTCGTTCTCCTGAAGGCCGCAAACGAGCACGGCCCGGAAGCGCCGGGCCCGAATCGAGAGCGGGTCGCTCACGAGCACCGCCCCGGCCACGGGCGGCGGGCCGGCCGGCAGCTCGAGCGTCTCGAGCAGCTCTATCAGCTCCTCGCCGGTCGGTCTCACGTCCACCTCGCCGAGCTCTCGCAGGGCCCGCTCGAGCGCCGCGACCGCGCGGGCGTCGAGCTCCTCGGCCGGGTCGAGCACAGGCGCGCGCCCCCGATACGGGGCGGCAAGCAGCCGCCGGGCCTGGCGGGCCAGCTCCGCGCCGGGATCCTCGGCGACGCGGAGAACCTCGAGCTCTCCAAGCTCCACGCGGGCCAGCGCGGTGGCCTGCCGGGCGGTGCGCAGCCCGCGCCGTCGCACCTCGGCCTCGAGCCGGTCGGCCGCCTCGGGCTCATCGAGCCGCCCCGGCGCGCGCAGATAGTCGAGCAGGTCCTCGGCCCGCGCCCGCGCGGGCTCGAGCAGCGCGCAGCGGGAAAGCCCGAGGAGCCCCCGGCCGAGCGCGGTCGCTCTGAGCAGCGTCCGCCGGCGCTCGACCGCGGTGGGGATGCCGTAGCGGCCGAACACCCGCTCGATCAGCGCCACGCTGCCCTCGGGCGAGCGGCTCACGACCGCGATCTCCTCGCCAGCAGTGCCCGCCCGGAGCAGCTCGAGGACCTGCGCCGCCAGCAGCTCGGCCTCGGCCAGCTCGCCGCCCGCTTCGAGCAGCGCCACCGCCTCGCCTGGCTCCACGCGCGCCGGCGAGGGCTCGAACAGCCCGCGCTCGAGGTGATGCAGGACGGCCCGGGAGCCGGGCTCGTAATGCTCGCCCAGCGCCGGCAGCTCGAGCACGCGCTCGGCCAGCGGGCGCAGCTCCTCGACCACCTCGGCCCGGGCCGAGAGCGCCGGACGCCCCGGCTCGTACGTGAGCGACACGGTCACCTCGACCCCTACCACCCGGGCCAGCGTCTCGATCGCGTCGCGCTCGAGCGGATGCAGGTCGTCGAACCCGTAGAAGAAGACGGGCTCCTTCCCCCACCGCCCGGGCGCGGCGCGCAGCGCGTCGAGCGCGCGCCAGATGAACCGCTCGGCGTCGTCGCGCTCCAGCCCGTCGAGCGCGTCCGCGTAGGCCCGGTAGATCGCCGCGACGTCGCGGGCGTACCCGGCCCGGCGCGAGTCCAGCCGCGCCCAGGTCCCCATCGCCGCGGCGAATCGCGCCGGAGTCACCAACGAACGTTCCAGCTCGGCGATCAACTCGCCGGCGGCGCTCGGGAACCCGGCCGTGCCGGCCGCCTCACGCAGCGCCTCGAACCGGACCCCCTGGAGCGCCCGCTCGAGCACCCGCTCGCGCTGGAGCCGGGTCAGACGCCGCCCGCCGTAGCCGACCCGCCCTGCGATCTCCGAAGCCAGCCCTCCGAACGTGAGGACCGACCCGACCACGTCCCCGGCGCCGGCCAGCTCGCGTCCGTAGTGGGCGGCGTCGGCTGCGGTCGGCACGACCAGGATCGCCCCGCGGCCGGCGGCGGCGGCGAACGCGCCCAGCACCTCTCCGGCCTTGGCCGAGTTGGCGGGTCCCAGGACGAGCGTAAGCGGCATCATGTCGATGATGGCGCGTGGTGTAGACGGCATCGCGAGGACGCGGCTGCTCGTCGGAGCGACCGCGGTCTGCCGAAGTTTGTCCTCCTACGCGGCTTCGGGCTGCTCGGCGGCCTCCGCCGTGGCCTCGGTTTCCTCGGCCTCGGGCGGCTTGGCCCCCTCCCGGGCCCACGGCTCGTCGAACTCCACGCGCCACTTGCCGTCCTCGGTCTGCTGCAACGCGAGCCGGGCGCGGAAGCTCTTGCCCGAGCGGCCCTTGAACCCGGTCACCGCCTTCTCGGTGCGACCGGTCTTGATGAGCTCGCGCGCGACCGACACCGGCAGCTGCTTGCCGGCCTTGGACTTCCAGATCACGAAGCCGCAGCCCGGATCCTCGCGCGACCAGCACGAGTAGCCCTTGCGGTTCTCGACGATGTCGCGCCCACATACCGGGCAGGGCCCGAGGTTGGCCCGCGGGATCCGGACGTCCTTGAGGTTGCGGTCCAGCTCGCCCACGGTGTCCTCCGTGAACTTGACGATGTCGCCCATGAACGCCTCGCGAGAGTCCTGGCCGGTCTCGATCCGGGACAGCCGGTGCTCCCACTCTCCGGTCAGACCCGGCGAGGTCAGCGCGTGCTCTCCGAGCAGCCGGATCACGTTCAGGCCCTTCTCGGTCACGACCAGCGCGCGCCCGTCGCGCTCGATGTAGCCGACCTGGATCAGGCGCTCGATGATCGCCGCGCGGGTGGCCGGGGTGCCGATCCCCGAGTCCTTCATCGCCTCGCGAAGCTCCTCCTCGTCGACCAGCTTGCCGGCGGTTTCCATCGCGGCCAGCAGCGAGCCCTCGGTGTAGCGCCGGGGCGGCTTGGTCTCCTTCTCCTCCGAGGAGACCTCGCTGGTCTCGACCCGCTCGCCGTGGACGAGACGGGGCAGGTCCTGCTCGCGACCCTCGTCGTCCTCGTCGCGGTCGGCGTCAGCCCCGCCCCCGCGCTCGCCGTAGACGGCGCGCCAGCCGGCCACGAGCAGCACCTTGCCCCGGGTCCGGAACACATGGGAGGCCACCGTGGTCTCGACCCGGGTGTTCTCGAACACCGCCTCGGGATGGAAGATGGCCAGGAAGCGGCGAACCACCAGGTCGTAGATCCGGCGGTCGTCGTCCGACATCTTGTCCACCGGATGGCGCTCGGCGCGGGTGGGGATGATCGCGTGGTGGTCGGTGACCTTGGCGTCGTTGACCACGCGGCCCAGCGGCAGCACGTCGAGCCCGAGAACGTACCGCGACGCCTCGGCGTACTCGCGCTGCTCGCCGACCAACCGGGCGATCGGCTTGATCTCGCCGATCATGTCCTGGGTGATGTAGCGCGAGTTGGTGCGGGGGTAGGTGAGCGCCTTGTGCTCCTCGTACAGGCGCTGGGCGGCCGCCAGGGTACGGCGGGCGGAGAAGCCGAACCGGCTGTTGGCGTCGCGCTGGAGCGATGTGAGGTCGTACAGCAGCTGCGGCCGTTCCTTGCGCTCGGTCTTCTCGAGCTTGGTGATCTCGCCCGTCTGGCCTCGGCAGGCCTCGACCACCGCGAGCGCCGCCTCGGCGCTCTTGACGCGCGGGTTCGCGCCGTCGTGGTAGCGCCCCTCGTAGACGCGTGGCCGGTCCTCCACGGGGTCGAACACCGCGTCGACCACCCAGTAGGGCTCGGGCTTGAAGGCGCGGATCTCCTGCTCGCGTCGGGCCAGGATGGCCAGCGTCGGGGTCTGCACGCGCCCCAGCGACACGGCCCCGTCGAACGAGCTCCGCAGCCGGATGGTGGCCGCGCGCGTGGCGTTCATGCCCACGATCCAGTCGGCCTCAGAGCGCGACCGGGCCGCCTCCTCGAGCGATGCCAGCTCGGCGCCTGGACGCAGGGCGCCGAACGCCTCCTTGATCGCCGCGTTCGTCATCGAGTTCAGCCACAGCCGCTGGACCGGCTTCTTCGCGCCCGCCTTCTCGTATAGGTAGGCGAAGATCAGCTCGCCCTCGCGACCGGCATCGCACGCGTTGACGACGAGTTCGACGTCATCGTTGTCGAGCTGTCGCTTGACCACGGTCATCTGCTTCTTGGAGCGCTCGTCGCGCACCACGAGCTTGAAGCGGTCGGGGACGATCGGCAGGTCGGCCATCCGCCACTTCTTGAAGCGCTCGTCGTACTCGTCGGGGTCGGCCAGCTGGACCAGGTGGCCGACCGCCCACGTCACGACATGCTCGGGACCGTCGAGGTAGCCCTCGTGCTTGGTGAACGGGCCGGGCAGCACGCGCGTGAGGTCGCGACCGACCGACGGCTTCTCAGCTATGACCAGCGTCTTACTCATGAGTCCGCGAGGGTAGCGCCCGCGTCAACCGGAACACTCAACACGTCTCGCACGGTCGGCGTGGTCAGACCGGCGAGCCCGACTGCGCGCGCAGCGCCGCGACCTTGCGCGCCACCGCCCCAAGCCCGTACCGCTCGGCCGCCTCCGCGGCCTCGTCGAGCAGCTCGCCGGCGCGCGCGTCGCCAGCGTGGGCGAGCCGCAAAAGCGCCCGGGCATAGTCGACCTGGGTCCGGGCCAGGCAGCCTGGAGCCGGGAGTTCGGCGTTCGCGGCCAGCGCCCGCTCGAAGTGCAGCGTGGCGAGATCGCCCCGGCCCATGGTCGCGGCGAGCTTGCCGAGGAAGCTGGCCGCAGAGCCCATGCACACCGCGGCCAACCCGATCACCACGTTGACGTCGGCATAGGGCTCGAGCTTGCCGTAGAGCAGCGCGGCTCGCTCGGCGTCGTCCAGATCCGCGCACACGTCGCTCAGCAGCGTCATCGCGATCATCCAGTCGAGGTCCTTGGGCACGTCCTCGAAGTCGCGGGCGGCGAGCCGCTCGAACTCCTCGCGCGCTTCGGCCAGCCTGTCCTCCTCGCACAGCAGGTTGACCAGCGCGGCGCGCCAGGCCGGCCGCCCCGGGTTGTCGGCCACCAGCTGGCGGGCCGAGCGCTCGAGCTCGCCGATCCGCCCCTGGTCGCGTCTGATGGCCAGCACCTGGATCGCGTAGTACTGCGAGGCGGTGACCGCCTCGGCCGGCGCGCCGGCCGCGAGCGCCTCCGAGGCGAGCCGGTCGGCTCGATCGAGCGCGCCCGCCAACAGCGCGCGCATCGCCCGCCACATGATCGAGGTCCACTCATACAGCGGCTGGCGGAGGCGATCGGAACCGGATCCGAACGCCTCCATCTGGGCGTCGACCGCGTCGCGATCCCCGCGCTCGAGCAGGTCGACCACGAGCCAGGCGTGGCCCTGGAGCTGCAGCTCGATGTTGCCGATCTGGCGGGCCAGCGTGAGCATCTCGGTGGAGGCCTCGATCCGGTCCCGCAGGTGCGGGGCGTCCCACAGCACGCGCCGGCGCGCGCCGTAGGCGTAGGCGCGCGCCTCGGGATCGCCGAGCTCGGTGGCGATGTCGGTCGCCTCCTGGCTGAGCGCCGGCATCCGGTCGCGCTCGGGCGAGTAGTAGATCGCGCCGCACAGGCAGGCGAGCAGGCGCACCCGCATCACGGTCCGGCCCGGCTCGAGCTCCAGCGCCCGCTCGATCATCGCGATCAGCTCGGTGTCGACCACGCCAGGGGGCTGCACGTACCGGCGGGACGCCCCCACCGCCGCCCGCGCCAGGGCGGCTCCGTCGCCGATCTGCTCGGCCAGTGCGGCCGCCTCGCGGAACGCCGAGGAGGCCTGGGCGCGTTCCCCGCCCCGCACCCGCGCCTCCCCCAGGGCCAGCAGCAGCTCGCAGCGCTGCGCGATCGCCTCGGGCTGGAAACGCCCCTGCACGTCGAGCGCGCGGGCATAGTGCTCGGCGGCCTCCTCGTGGGCGAGCATCGTGGTGGCCTGCTCGGCTGCGCGCAGGGCGTAGGCGATCGCCTCCTCGGCGTCCTCGGCGTCGGCCACGCCGCGCGTGAAGTGGTGGGCGAGCTCGGGCAGGTAGCGCCCCAGGCGCCGGCCCTGCGTGGCCTCGATCGCCTCCCCCACGCGCTTGTGGATCCGGGCCCGCCGGGGCACGGACATCCCCTCGTACAGCGTCTCCCGGATCAGCGCGTGCGAGAACACGTACGAGCCGGGCATGTCGTCTGACTCCACCAGCAGCCCAGCCGCCAGCGCCTCGTCCAACGCGCTCAGGAACTCCTCGTCGGCCAGCAGCACGACCCGTTCGAGCAGCGCGGCGTCGACGTCGCGGCCGATCACCGCGGCCACGCGGAGCATCTCGATCGCGGGTGCGTCGAGCCTGCCCAGCCGCCAGGCGATGACCTGCTTGACCCCCTCGGGCAGTCCGAAGCGCTGGAGCTCTGACGCGCTCGCGCTGCCCGCATGCACCCCGGCCTCGAGCAGGTGGCGGACGATCTCCTCGACGAAGAACGGGTTGCCCTCGCTCTCCTCGTACAGCGCGTGGGCGAACGAACGCGAGGGCGTCTCGCCGGCTCTGAGCGCCACCAGCTGGGCGGTTTCCGACTCGCTGAGGCCACGGACGTCGAGTTGGGAGGCCAGCCGGTCGCGGAGCAGCTCGCCCAGGGCGTTGGTGAACGTGTCGCCGCGCCGCTCGGTCGAGCGGTACGCGCCCAGGATGAGCACCCGGGCCGGGTTGGTGGCCCGGGCCAGGTGGCGCAGCAGCAGCAGGGTCGGCCGGTCGGCCCACTGGAGGTCGTCGAGCACGAGCAGCACGGGCCGGGCGCGCGAGAGGTCGGTGAGGAGGCCGACCACCGCCTCGAACAACCGGTAGCGCTCGGTCTCGGGCTCGTCCACGGGCGGCGGGGGCAGGTCGGGGGCCCGCCGGCGCAGCTCCGGGATCAGGCGCGAGAGCTCGGACCCGTACTCTCGGGCGGTGTTGCGCAGATCGCTCGCCGGCGCGTTCAGCGCCCAGTGGCGCAGCGCCTCGAGAATCGGCTGGTAGGGAACCACGGTCTCGCGCGGGGACCTGCCGGCCAGCACGATCGCCCCCGCCTCGTGCACGCGGCGGGCCACCTCCGCGGTCAGCGTGGTCTTCCCGATCCCCGCATCGCCGGCCAGGAACACGAGCTGGCCCGAGCCCCCCTGGCCGCTGGCCAGCTCCCACAGCTCCTGGAGCTGGGCGAGCTCCAGCTCGCGGCCGATCAGGGGGCCCTGGGCCCGGTGGCGCAGATCCGCGGGCAGCGGGATCGCCTCCCCGGCCCCGCCCGCTTGCGGGGAGCGCGCCGCTCCGGCGCCGTGCGCCTGCGGCCGCAGCAGCCGCTCGTGGGCCGCGAGCGCCTCGGGCGACGGGCTCGTGCCGAGCTCGTCGCGCAGGAGCGTACGAAGCGCGTCGAACACCCGCATGGCCTCGGCCACGTTTCCGCGCGCCGCGAGCGCCTCCATCAACAGGACGTAGCCGGACTCGCGGTAGGGCTCTGACTCGATCAGGGTGCGAGCCGCGCGCTCGGCTGACTGCAGCTGCGTGCCGCCCATGGCCAGCCCGGCCCGGCCGATGACCTCGAGCGAGAGCAGGTGGACCTCCTCGAGCTCGCGCCGGGGCGCCACGAGCCAGTTCGCCTGCGAGCCGGGCAGGAGTCCGCGGCTGGCGATGTTGAGCGGCACCTGGGCGAGCGCCCACGCTCGGCGCACGTCCTCACGCTCCAGTGCCTCCAGCGCGCGGGCGACCTCGGCCGCCGCGGCCTCGACGTCGATCCACACCGGCTCGGGCAGCGACAGGATCAGCTCGTCGCGCCCGGCCACCGTGGCCGACCCCAGCGTCGAGCGCAGCCGCGAGAGCAGCGTGCGCAGCGCGGCGTCCTGGGAGACCGGCGCACGGTCCGGCCACAGGGCGCCGATCAGCTCCTCCCGGCCCACGTGCCGGTCGCGGTTGAGCACCAGATACGCCAGCAGCAGCGGCACCTGCCTGCCCCGCAGACGCTCGGACAGCTGCACGCCATCGATCTCTACGGACAACCGTCCGCAGAGCTGGATGCGAGTCATCTCAGGCGGGCGCTCTGTCTGCGGCAACGTTTTGGAAACGTATCGACAACGTCAAAGCGGGATCTTGCGCGCCAATGGACACCGAGGTGAGACGCAGCGACGTACTCGGCGGGGCGCGACTAGAGGTACCGCAGGACCGCAGCGATCATGGCCACACGACCACAGTCAATGGAGGGCACAGGCGAATCGCCTACTGCGAGTGCGGGGCGCAACTCGCAGGCGACGACGAGCGAGAGCTCTTCTCAGCGGCTCAGCGGCACCTCGCCCACCATCATCCCCAGCTGCTGGGGGCACTGGGGCCCGGGATGGTAAGTCAAATGGCCGAGGACGTCGGGGGGCGATAGCACCACGGAAAGTCCCCCGGGGGCAATGCACCTAAGGGGCGGGCGGTGTGCAGACCACCGCCCGCCCCGGTAGGTCCGCACATGCCACTCGGGGCGCACGTGCGCTTCGCCATTTGTCGAAGCGCGTCAGCGGTAGCGTGGTCGATGGGCGTGAGGTGGTCGGGCTCAGCGCGAGTGCGCCCCGACCGGCATCGCGCGGCCCTCTTAAAGCCAGCGGGCCGCCGGTTCGCAAGCCCCGCCCGCTGCCCGCTGCCCCGTTGCACCTAACCCGCGCAGGCGCCGGTTGAGACGGAATGGACGCGCTTCTTTGCTTCTGCGAGTTGGGTGCGGACTAGGGAGTTGGGGACTGCGAAGCCGCCCTCGCCGGTCGGTGAGCCGGTGATCGCGGCGAAGACGGTGGCGACGACCTGGCCGCGGGCGTCGACCATCGGGCCGCCCGAGTTGCCGGGGCGCACGCGGCCGCGGAGCGCGGTGATGCTCCGCAGCACGGGGCCGTTGCCGTACGCGTCCTCGGTGCTCACGGTCTCGGTCTGGCCGATCCGGCCGGGCTCGACGTCGAACGAGCCGTCTAGCGGGTAGCCGAGGATTGCCGCCGGCGTGCCGGATTGCGGGTTGGCGGCCATCCGCAGCGTCGGCTCGCGCAGGCCGGGCACACGCAGCACGGCCACGTCGTTGTGAGAGTCGAAGCCGATGACGTCCGCGTCGAGCCCCGGCGGGGTGCCGCCGACCTGAACCGTGGTGTCCGACTCGCCGGCCACCACGTGCGCGTTGGTCACCACCAGGTGCGGGCCGGCCACCCAGCCGCTGCCTTCGATCCCTAGGCCGCACGCGGTCCCCAGCACCTTGACCACGCTCGAGGCGGCGGCGGTGACGCCGGGGGCCCGGGCGATCCCGCGCGGGGGCGCCGGCACGTCGGCGGCCGGGCCGCGCACCGACGGCAGCGGGTCGATCCGGGCGAGCGCGTGCAGGATCGGCCCCGACGGCGGCAGCAACTCGTTGAGCCCCTTGAGGATGGCCGATTGCTGGATGTCGCGCCGGAGCACGAGCGAACTGGTCGACTGGAACGCGATCGCGCCCACGATCCATGCGATCCCGAGCGCCACCGACGCGGTCAGCGCCGCCCCCAGCAGCCCGTCCACCACGCGCAGCCCCGGCAGGCGCAAGAACCTGCGCGCTCGCGCCCCGACACCCTCGAACCCGCTGGCCAGCACCGCACCGGCCAGCAGCGCCCCGAGCAGCCCGAACAGCGGCGCGTAGGTGGAGTGCGAGCCGGCGGGCAGGACCAGCGGCGCGAGCCGGGTGCCGAGGAACGCGCCGATCCCGAATCCGAGCAGCGACAGGCCGCCGACGATGAATCCCTGGGCGTAGCCGTACATGGCCAGCAGCACCGTGAAAGCCACGATCAGCCAGTCGACTTTCGTCATCGGTGGGAGGTTAGGGCGAGCGACCTTCTACCGTTCCAGGTGAGGTGGCACATGGGGTTCTGATGGAGGGGGGTTCAAGACGCCGGGGTCGACGTCGCCTGTGGCGCCGACGTGTGCGGCTGCTGATCCCCCTTGCCGTGGTCGCAGGCATCGCCGTCGCGGTGGTGCTCGTGCTGCGCAGCGGCCCGGGACGCGCCGAGCGCCAGCTGGTCTCGAGCTACGTCCACGCGTGGGCGACCGACGACTATCACCAGATGTACTCGCTGCTCTCCCCGGCCTCGCAGCAGACCATGAGCGAGCGGCGCTTCGCGGCCGCCTACCGGCGCGACGCGACGACGGCCACGACCGTCAAGCTCACCCCGGTGCGGATAGGCAAGCGGCGCGGCGAGTTCATCCCGGTGCAGATGGTCGTGGCCACCCGGCTGTTCGGAACGCTGCGCGAGACGCTCGAGGTGCCGCTGGATGGCAGCGGCTCGAGCGCCACCGTCCATTACGTCCCATCGCTCCTCTTCCCCGGCCTGGCCGGACGCGAACGGCTCGCCCGCCACATGGCACTCGCCCCCCGAGCCACTCTGTTTGCGGCCGACGGCACGCCTCTGGCCAAGGGCCCCGACCGCACCTCGCCCATCCCCGACGTGGCCGGGCAGATCACCGGCGTGCTCGAGCCGATCCCGTCGGCGGACGCCGCCATGTACGCCGCGCAGGGCTATCCCGCCGACGCCAAGGTCGGTCACGACGGGCTGGAGCGCGCCTTCCAGACCCAACTCGCGGGGACCCCCGGCGGAGTGCTGCACGCCGGCCATCGGGTGCTGGCCCGGGTCGCCCCCCAGCGCGGACAGAACGTGACCACCACGATCGTGCCGACGATCGAGCGGGCCGCGGTCGCCGCCCTGGCCGGTCGCTACGGCGGGATCGCGGCCATGAACCCGCGCACCGGCGCACTGCTCGCGCTGGCCGGCGTGGCGTTCTCCGCCCTGCAGCCGCCAGGCTCGACGATGAAGATCATCACCTCCACGGGCGCGCTCGACGCCGGGATCGTCAAGCTGTCCGACACCTTCCCGATCAGCACGGCCGCGACAATCGAGGGCTATACGCTGCACAACGCCGGAGGCGAGGCATGCGGCGGGAGCTTCCTGAACGCGTTCGCGGTTTCGTGCAACTCGGTGTTCGCCCCGCTCGGGGCCAAGTTGGGCGGCAAGCGCCTGGTGGCCATGGCCGAGCGCTTCGGCTTCAACCAGCAACCCACGATCCCCGGCGCGGCCGAGTCCACCATCCCGTCCGCGAGCGCGATCGGCGGCGACCTCGCGGTCGGCTCGTCGGCGATTGGCCAGGGCAAGGTCCAGGCCAGCGTGCTCGAGATGACCGACGTGGCGGCGACGATCGCGATGGACGGCCGGCGCCCGCTGCCCACTCTCCAGGCGCACCTGCCGCCCCACTTCGTGCACGTCACGAGCCGGCACGTCGCCGGCCAGCTCCAGCAGATGATGGTCGCGGTCGTGCAGTACGGCACCGGCACCTCGGCCGCGATCTCGGGCGTCACGGTGGCCGGCAAGACCGGCACCGCAGAGCTCCAGAACACCGCCACCGCCACCGGCGCGAACACCCCCAATTCCGACCAGGAGACCGACGCCTGGTTCGTCGGCTACGCCCCGGTGGGCGCGCCTCGGATCGTCGCGGGCGCGCTGTTCCCCAACCAGGGCGCGGGCGGCGCGACCGCGGCGCCGGCGGTGCGCGAGGTCTTGATCGCCGGCCTCGAAGGCACCCACTGACCGCCCGCCCCCGCGACCTGGGGCCGCCCCCCTCCTGAGCGCCGGCCGCCCTTCCCGACCGCCGACCCCCACTACGGGCGCCGGCGCGCCGTCAGAGATCGAGGTCGATCTGGCCCTTGCCGCCGCTCGGGCTGAAGATGTGAAGGGTGAGCGGCCGGTTGGAGTACACCGAGGTGGGCAGCTTGAACAGCAACAGGCTGCCCCCCGTGGGCCCGAAGCTCGCGGTCGTGTTCGGCTCCGGCTCGACGCCCGAGGGCAGCAGCCTCTGTTGGGTCCATGCGTAGCCGTTGAGCTCGGCGTTCAGGTGCAGCGGGAAGAAGCGGTCCCCGTTGGAGTCGCTGATGTAGAAGCTGCGGGCGGTGAGCTCCGGGCGGTCGGTCTGATTCTTGGCCCACAGGAACACGCCGTACCAGAGCTGGTTCGGAGTCAGCGCACCGCTGCCGGCCGGCAGCCCCGAGACGTACTGCCGGTCCTCGACCGAGTACTGGTTGAGCTCCCGGGAGATCTGAAGCTGATACGTGACCGGCCCGGAGTCGACGTAGACGCCGTTGTTGAGCTCGCTGGTGGGGTTCGAAACCTGGCCGCATGCGGCCAGCCCCACGGCGAGGCCCAGGGCGCAGGCGATGATCCACAGTCGGCGAGCGCTCACGGGGGTTTGAGTTTAGTTACCGCCCGGCCAGGGTGGCTCGCCGCCCCCGGTCGCGGTCTTCCTCGAGGATCGATCGCAGCCGGCGCATCCCCTTACGGGCCTTGCGCCGCATCCACGCGCCCGCGCCGAGCGCCTCCATCAGCCGGTCCGAGGGCATCACCGGCACGGTCTCGAGCGTGTACTCCACCCGCGTCGACCCGGCCGGACCGGGCGAGAGCGTGTAGGTGCCGAGCATCCGGATCCGGTTGAACTTGCCGCCCCGGCCGCGCTCGACGATCCGGAACGGCGGCTGGACCTCGGCGAACGTGATGTCGGCCCAGTTGAACCGGCTGAGCGGCGCCTTTATGCGAAACCGGGCGCCCGCGCCGGCCCCGTAGGAGTCCTCGCGGGTCAGGTGCCAGTCGGTCAGGTAGTGATCGGTGAACTCGGCGTGGTTGGCGATGTCCGCCAGGTACTCGAACACCTCCTCGCGAGGTCTCGAGATCGTCGACTCGACGGTGAACGGCTCCACGCTGCGCATTCTAGGTTCGAGTAACCGCATCCGCTCGCGCCTGCCGCGCGCTCGGCATCCGGCCTCGCCCTCTGCGCGGCGCGCGAGGTCGTCCGGAGGGCCTCGCACGCTCCGCTTCTGAGAGTCCGCGGAGACCCACGCGCCTGCGGCGCGCTCGGCATCCCTGCCTCGCCTCATGCGCCGGGCGCGAGGTCGTCCGGAGCGCGCTCGGCAATGTCCACGGCCCAGCATCCGGCTGGGCCTTGTTACGCGACACGCCGGTCGGTCACGCGCATCGTGTGCCCGAACTCGGGACCGTGGACAAGCCGTGAGCCCAGCCCGAGATCGGGATCGAGCGCCCGGCACAGCTCGCAGTAGACCGTGCCGCCCTCATCGAAGTACACCCGCTCGCCGACCAGCGGAGTGCGCTGGCAACCCTGACAGCGCTCGCGGCCGGCGTCGCAGCGATCGACCGCTCGGCGCACCAGCGCGACCTGTAACTCGGGCGCCACATCGTCGAACTGATCCCAGTCCCAATCCGCCATGGGACGGTGTTTCGCCGCTATGCAGGGGGTTCCTGCCAGCGCTTGATGGAGCGCTTAGGCAGCGTTGCTAAACAACCTCCAGAGCCCTCCGTCATCCGTCCAGAGCCTACGCGGGCCCTTTGACTCAGGGGATATGATTGCTTGACCGGCTTGTCCAAGTCGGCCTGTTTTTACCCGTAACAAGGAGAACGCGCCTTCTATGAAAGCTTGGATGTCGGGCAATGTTGCGGGGACCGGAACGTTTCGATGCACGGATTGCGACTACCCCGTGTCGCTCGACGCGGTTGACGAGCTTCCGATCTGCCCGAACTGCGGCGGAACGGAGTTCGTACGGGCTTCACTGTTCACCACGGCTCAGACGAGTGTGCTCGAGATGAGCGGCGATGACGACGATCAGGGCTGGCTCGAGGAGATGCGGGACGGGCTTCACGAGCCCGGGCAGTACCTGGCCTACCGGGCCGAGGGCGAGACGCCCGTGGCCCATGCACTGCAACGCGAGTGGACCCGGATCGGCCGCAGTCTGGCCGCGGACATCCGCTTCGACGACCCCACGGTGTCGCGCCGGCACGCGCTGATCGTGCGCCAGCCCGACGGCCTGCGGGTGCTCGACGACCGCAGCCTGAACGGCGTGTTCGTCAACGGCGAGCGGGTCGAGTGGAGCACGCTGGCCGACGGCGACGAGATCGTCATTGGCCGTCACCACATGCATTTCGTCGACGTGCCGGTGGTGACCGGGATGCGTTACAGCCACTCTGCGGAGCACGGCGCCACCGCCCAGACCGGCTGACCAGGCAGTTGATTATGGACACCGGCGGCGTCTCCGCCGCTGGCCTATAGTGCTGCCCCCGGCTATGGCGGCGACGATCTCGGTTCTCTCCCAGAAGGGCGGCACGGGCAAGACCACGGCTACGCGCACCCTGACCGACGTGTTCCGGCGCGTCGACCTGCGCGTGCTCGCGATCGACCTCGATCCCCAGGGCAACCTGTCGGACTACCTCGACGTCGATCCCGAGGCCTCGCCCACGATCGGCGACGTGCTCTCGGGGCGGGCCAAGGCCCGCGGTGCCGTGCACGACGGGATCATCCCGGCCAACCTCGGGCTGGCTGAGGCCGAGCTCGCCCTGGGCGGCAAGATGGGCCGCGAGCTCGCCCTCAAGAAGGCCCTGCGCGATCTCCGCGACGAGTACGACGTGATCCTGATCGACTGCCCGCCGGCGCTCGGCCTCCTCACGGTCAACGCGCTGGTTGCCTCCGACCACGCCCTGATCTCGGCCGAGGCGCAGTACTTCTCGCTCCAGGGGGTCGAGCAGGCGCTCGAGGTGATCGAGTTGGCGCGCGAGAACCTCAACCCCGACCTCGAGTGGCTCGGCGTCGTGCTGAACATCGCCGACATGCGCACCCGCCACTCCCGCGAGGCGTTCGATTCCCTGCGCCAGCACTTCGGCGAGAAGCTGCTCGACACCACGATCCGCCAGTCGATCGCCTACGCCGAGTCGGCCGAGCGCGCCGTCTCGATCCTCGACTACCGCCGCGACCTGGCCGCCGACTACCTCGCCGTGGCCGAGGAGCTGCTCAAGCGCCTGGGGATGGACGGCCCGCGCCGCCGCGCCCGCGCGCTGGCCAACGAAGTCGTCGGCGTTTCGTAGGGGATCCCGAAATTTCCGCCATTAGGGCCCGCCGTCGCCGCTAGTGACGGAAAACCCGGCTCACAGCCGAACAATCCGGAATCCCCAACGGGCCTCGCCGCGAAATGGCGGAAATTTCGGCGTCGGGCGGGGTCCGAGCGAGCGGGCAGGGTCCGAGCGAGCGGGCAGGGTCCGAGCGAGCGGGCAGGGTCCGAGCGAGCGGGCAGGGTCGGGCGAGCGGCCCGGGGTCAGACGGAGCGCTGGTAGGAGCGGAAGGCGTTGGTGGCGAACGCCAGGCAGACCACGAGCAGCCCGGCCAGGAACGCGGCGCGGGAGGCGGCGAGGCCCCAGTCGGGGTGCGCCGAGGTGGCGGTGCGGCCGGCCACGACCGCCCAGTTGACCGGGTTGAAGTCCGACACCGTCCGCATCCACGACGGGATCAGGTTCGCGGCCAGGAACGTGGTGGACAGGAAGGTGAGCGGCAGCACGATGAACTGCACGGCGCCGATCAGCGCCTCCTCCTGGCGCATGATCAGCCCGAAGCCGTTGGACAGCGCCCCGAACGTGGCGCCGAGTAGCGCGGACACCACGAACAGCGCGGCGACGCCGCCGACCCCGCCCGGGAACGAGGCCCCCACAGCCAGGGCGAGCGCGACGATGATCACGGACTGGATCACCACCACGACCGCCTCTTTCAATATCCGTCCGGCGATCAGCGCCTCGCGGCGGACCGGCGAGACGAGGAAGCGCGCGGTGACCCCGCGGTTGAGATCCTCGATCAGGGCCATCCCGCTCCAGGCCGAGTTGAACAGCGCGGTCATCACGACCACGCCGGGCGCCAGGAACGCGATGTAGGAGTGGCTGTGGAAGCCGGGGATCTCGATCACCCGCTTGAACAGCGCGCCGAACAGCAGCAGCCAGATCACGGGCTGGATCAACGTGACCGCGACGAACCAGGGTTGGCGCCACAGCTCGCGCAGGTGGCGCAGCGTCATGTACAGGGTGTGCCTGATCAGCGTCATCGGTTCACCTCCGCCTGCTCTGCCTCGGCCGCGTCGAACGTGCGGCCCGTGTACTTGAGATAGACGTCGTCCAGCGACGGCCGGGCCACGCGCACCGAGGACACGGTCACGCCGTGGGCCTCGAGCGCCTGGAGCACCAGCGGCACGGCGCGCCCGCCGTCGTCGGCCCGAGCCCGCAGAACGCGGCCGTCGACACTCACGTCGCGGACCAGCGCCAGCTCGCCGAGCGCCCGGCCGACGGCGCCGTTGGACTCGGCCTCGAGGTCGACGTGGATGGCGTCGCCCCGCAACTCGCGCTTGAGCTCGTCGGGCGTGCCCTCGGCCACCACCTCGCCACGGTCGACGATCGCCACGTGCCCGGCCAGCTGGTCGGCCTCCTCCAGGTAGTGCGTGGTCAGCAGCACCGTCTTGCCCCGCTCGGCCGCCAGCGAGGCGATCTCCGACCACATGTCGGCCCGGACCTCGGGATCGAGCCCGGTCGTCGGCTCGTCGAGGAACAGCACGGCGGGGTCGTGCACCAGCGCCATCGCGATGTCCAGGCGGCGCTGCATGCCACCGCTGTAGCCGCGCGCCACCCGGTCGGCGGCGTCGGCCAGTCCGAAGCGCGAGAGCAGTTCCTGCGCCCGCTGCTCGATCGGCCGCCCTCGGATCCCGTGGATCTGTCCCTGCAGGCGCAGGTTCTCCCGCCCCGTGGCCTGGATGTCGACTCCCGAGCCCTGAGCCACCACGCCGATCGTCCGGCGCACGGACTCGGGCTGGGCGAGTACGTCGATCCCGGCCACGGTGGCGCTCCCGGCGTCCGGTGCGGTCAGCGTGGTGAGGATCTTGACCGCGGTCGACTTGCCGGCGCCGTTGGGACCGAGCAGCGCGAACACGCTGCCCGGCGCCACCGCGAACGAGAGTCCGTCGAGGGCCTTGACGTCCTTCGGGTACGTCTTGGTGAGACCCTGTGCCTCAATTGCCTTCTCCACTCCACAACCTCCGAGCTAAGATTTACTCACTACGTAAGTATCTTAGTAACTAAGAGACTTAGATGTCAAGAGAACCAGGAACGCGCGAACGTCTGTACCAGGAGCTCGGCGACGAGGTCCGCGCCAACCAGCGCGCCACCGACGTGGTCGACGAGCTCGTCTGCCAGCTGCTCGGGGTCAACCGGACCGACGCGCGCTGCCTCGACATCCTCGACCAGCACGGGAGCATGAGCGCCGGGGACCTGGCCGATTCGAGTCGGCTGACCACCGGCGCGATCACCGCCGTGATCGACCGGCTGGAGCGGGCCGGCCTAGCCCGGCGCGTACCCGACCCGACCGACCGCCGCCGGGTGCTGGTCGAGCCGACGGAGAAGGCCCTCGCGGAGGCGATGGAGCTGATGGTGAGGCCGATGCGCGAGCTGTACCTGCCGATGGCCGAGCGCTACAGCGACGAGCAGCTCCGCTTGATTCTCGACTTCACCCGGCAGGGACGCGAGCTACAGGAGCGCCATGCAGAGTGGCTGCGCGACCGCCTACGCGATCAGAGCGAGCGCACGTCGGCGCCCTGAGGCTCGAACCCGGCGCGCATCACCGTCGCCCAGCCATCGGTCTCCCGTCGCAGCGCGTCGATCACCGCGCCGGTCTGGTCGAACCGGCACCAGACGAGCACCGTCGGCCCGGCTCCGGAGATCGTCGCTCCAAGCGCCCCGAGCGCGGCGGCGCGTTCCAGCAGCTCGGCCGAGCGCGGGTACAGGTGCGCGCGGTGCGGCTGATGCAGCCGATCCCGCAGCCCGGCCGAGATCAGATCCCAATCGCCCGTCGCCAGCCCGAGCGTCAGCATCGCCACGTGCGACATGTTGAAAACGGCGGCTTCGATCGGCACGGTCGCCGGCAGCGCCTCGCGGGCTTCTTCGGTCGGAGGTCCCTCGTCCGGAACGACCAGTACCGCCTCCAACCCCATCGGCGCATCGAACCGGTGCGCCTGGGCCCCGTTGCAGACCACGAAGCCGCCGGCGAGCGAGGCACCAACGTTGTCGGGATGGCCCTCGAGCTCGGCCGCGTGCGCGAACACGTCGGCGTCGAGCTCGAACAGGTGATCGGCGGCGAGCAGTCCCGCGACCACGGCGGCGGCGCTCGAGCCGAGCCCGCCCGACAGCGGGATGTCGGATGAGATCCGGAACTCGAAGCCGTCGGCGGGGTGCAGGCGCTCGAACGCCCTGACCACCAGGTTGTCCCGGTCCCGGGGCACGTCGAGGTCGGTGTGGACGGCGAACGTGCCGGTCTCCACCACCTCGAGCTCGAGGTGCAGCGCGACCGCGGCCGCGAGCACGTCGAACCCGGGCCCGAGATTTGCCGACGAGGCTGGAACGCGGACCACGCGCCGGCGCGTCAGGCCGGACGTCACTCGAGCACCGCGCGCTCGATCGCGCTGAGCTCGGGATCGCACGGGACGACCGCGCCGGCATGAT
Source organism: uncultured Solirubrobacterales bacterium (assembly GCA_963832315.1). GTDB lineage: Bacteria > Actinomycetota > Thermoleophilia > Solirubrobacterales > Solirubrobacteraceae > Palsa-465. The sequence goes on from CAWHTT010000002.1 coordinate 136,167, forward strand.
CGAGCGCGGTCTGCGGATCCTTGAGGCCGTGCCCGGTGAGCACGCAGACCACCCGCCGGACGCCCTCGCCGGCGCCGTGGGTGAGCAGCCCGGCCACGCTGGCGGCCGAGGCGGGCTCGCAGAACACGCCCTCGGTGGAGGCCAGGAAGCGGTAGGCGGCGAGGATCTGGGCGTCGGTGACGGCCCTGACCGCGCCCCCGCTCGAGGTCATCGCGTTCATCGCCTCTTCCCAGCGCGCCGGGTTGCCGATCCGGATCGCGCTGGCCACGGTCTCGGGGTGCTCCACTGGCTTGCCGTGCACGAGCGGCGCCGCCCCGGCGGCCTGGAAGCCGCACATGCGAGGCCGCTGCCCGGCCTCGCTGAATCCCTTCCAGTACGAGGTGATGTTGCCGGCGTTGCCGACCGGGATGCACAGCGCGTCGAGCTCGCCGGCCAGGGCCTCGACGATCTCGAACGCGCCGGTCTTCTGCCCTTCGATCCGGAAGTCGTTGACCGAGTTGACGAGCGAGATCGGGTGGCGGTTGACCACCTCGCGCACGAGCTTCAGGGCCTCGTCGAAGTTGCCGCGCAGGGCCACCACCCGGGCGCCGTGCATCAGCGCCTGGGCCAGCTTGCCGGTGGCGATCTTGCCCTCGGGGACGATCACCGCGCAGCGCAGCCCGGCCCGGGCGGCGTAGGCGGCGGCCGAAGCGGCGGTGTTGCCGGTCGAGGCGCAGATGACCGCCGTGGCGCCCTCGCGAACCGCGGCCGACACCGCGCAGGTCATCCCCCGGTCCTTGAACGAGCCCGTGGGGTTGGCGCCCTCGATCTTCAGCCACACCTCGACCCCGGCCTTCTCGGACACCCGCTCGGCCAGGATCAGCGGGGTCGAGCCCTCCTCGAGCGAGACCACCGGGTCCTCGGGCGCGAACGGCAGGCGCTCGCGATATCGCTCGATGATCCCCGGCATGGTCGTGGGGAGAATGTCAGAGCGGGGCCGACCGCTACAGTGCCGCGGGTCCGAAGGTCGCCTAGGCGGAGGCCACGTCGAGCACGACCTTGCCGGTCGCGCCGCGGCCGTCGATCAGCTCGAGCGCGTCCGCGGCCTGCTCCAGGGGAAACCTCGCCCCGACGATCGGGCGGACTGACCCGCCGGCGATGAGTTCGTCGATCGCGTTGCCGATCTCGACGTTGAGTCCGGGCTTGGACAGCACGTATGCCCCCCAGCCGGCGCCGATCACCTCGGTGTTGTTCAGCAGCAGCCGGTTGACCCGGACCTCCGGGATCGAGCCGCCGGTGAACCCGACCACGATCACCCGCCCGCCCTCACGCAGCGAGCGCAGGCTGTCGGTGAAGCGATCGCCGCCCACCGGGTCGACCACGACGTCGACCCCGCCGCCTGAGATCTCCTTCGCCTGGTCCTTCCAGGCGCCGTCGCTCCGAACGACCTCGTCGGCGCCGGCCTCTCGCGCCACTCGCTCCTTGTCGTCGCTCGAGACCACCGCGATCGTGCGCGCGCCGAGGCCGCGGGCGACCTGCAACGAGGCGGTGCCGACCCCGCCGGCGGCCCCGTGCACGAGCACGGTCTCGCCCTTGGCCAGGCGACCGCGCTCCTTCAGGGCGAAGTAGGCCGTGTGGTAGTTGAGGACCAGGCTGGCGCCCTGGGCGAAATCGAGCTCGTCGGGCAGCTTGAAGGCGAAGAACGGTGGGGCCACCGCGACCTCGGCCCAGCCGCCCAGCATGCAGAACGCGGCCACCCGATCGCCCGCCTTTACCGCCGCGCCCGCCGGGGCCGAGCGCACCACGCCCCCCACCTCGCTGCCGGGGGTGAACGGTACGTCGGGCTTGACCTGATACTGACCGCGCGTCTGGAGCACCTCGGGAAACGACACGCCGGCGGCGTGGACCTCGACCAGTACCCCCTCCCCCGGGCTCGCGGGATGGCTCGCCTCCGGCTCCGGGACGTCCACCACCCGCAACGCGTCCCGCGGGCCGCTCAGCTCGACGATCTGGACCGCCTTCATCGACGCGGCACCCTAGCCGAACTCCTCCTCCAACACCCGGATGGCCCGCGGCGGCGCCCGCAGCACGTCGAGCCGGCCGAGCGCGTCCATGGCCGCGGAGAACCGCGACTCGAGGACCGGGTGAACGACCATGACGAGGCGCGCCTGCTGGCCGAGGCCGCGCTGCACGACCGACTTGACCGACACGTCCTGCTCGGCCAGCACCTGCGCCACCGTTGCCAGCACCCCGGACTGGTCGGCCACCTCCAGGTGCAGGTAGAAAGAAGAGACCACGTCGGCCACGATTTCGAGCACCTGCGAAGTGGCCGGGGTCGAGGCGGGCGGGATCATCGCGCTGATCACATCGCCGAGGACCGCGCTGGCCGTCTGGGGACCGCCGGCGCCGGGCCCCGACATCGTGATCTCGGTGATCGCCTCGGACTCCACGGTCACCGCGTTGAACGGCCCGCTGACCGAGGCCAGCGGGTGGCCCGGATAGAGGAAGGCCGGGTGCACCCGCACGCTTAACCCGTCCCCCACCCGCTCGGCCGTGCCGATGAGCTTGAGCTGCAGGCCAAGCTCGTGCGCGTACTCCAGATCGTCGGACTGGATGTGCTCGATCCCCTCGTAGCGCACCTGGTCCAGGTGCACGGGCGTGTCGAAGGCCAGCCGGGCCAGGATCGCCATCTTGGCCGCGGCGTCGCGCCCGTCCACGTCCTCGGAAGGATCGGCCTCGGCGTAGCCGAGACGCTGAGCTTCGGCGAGCGCCTCCGGGAACGACATCCCGACACGCGCCATCTCGGTCAGGATGAAGTTGGTCGTCCCGTTGACGATCCCGTGCACCCGATCGATCGTGGCCCCGGCCAGGGACTCCTGCAGGACCCGGATGACCGGCACCACGCCGGCCACTGCGCCCTCGAAGCGCAGCTGCACCCCGTTGATCCGCGCGCACTCCCACAGCTCCTCGCCGTGCTGGGAGAGAAGCTGCTTGTTCGCGGTGACTACGTGGAGCCCTGACTGCATCGCGCGCAGAAGGTACGAGCGGGTCGGGTCGATCCCGCCCATCAGCTCGACGATCAGGTCCGAGCCCCCGAGAATCTCCTCGAACGACCCGGAGCGGCGCGTCATCACCCCCGACAGCTCGGGGCGAAGCCCGGTCAGCCGCTCGATCCGCGTCGCGTGCTGCGGGAGCAGCGTCGCGAAGGCCGACCCGACCGTGCCGTGGCCGAGCAACCCGATTCGGAATACGCCGTCAGTCGACATCACGCACCGCCAGGTCCTCGTAGGTCTCCCGGCGCACCACCACCCGAGCCTCGCCGTCGCGGCAGAAGACCACCGGTGGGCGGGGCACGCCGTTGTAGTTGTTGGCCAGCGAGTAGCCGTAGGCGCCGGTCACCGGCGTGGCGATCACGTCCCCGGGGGCCGGCGCCGCCAGCCATGCCTCGCGCAGGATCACGTCACCGGACTCGCAGTGCTTGCCGGCCAGCCGGCAGCGCTCGTCGGCCGCGGCGAGCGGCCGGTCGGCCACCAGCGCCTCGTACTTCGAGCCGTACAGCATCGGGCGCAGGTTGTCCGACATGCCGCCGTCGACCGCCACCCAGGTGGAGACGTTGCGCTTGACCGTCTCCACGGTGTACAGCGTGACCGCCGAGTTGGCCACGAGCGCTCGGCCGGGCTCGAGGAGCAGCCGCTTGTCCTCGCCCAGTTCGGTATGCACGGTCGAGACGATCGCCTCCACGTAGTCGGCCACCGCGGGGGGCCGGTCAGCCGACATGTAGGCGACGCCGAGACCCCCGCCCACGTTGTACACGGGGAAGTCGCCCAGCGCGGCGAGCGCCTGCACCGCCGCGCGGAACGGGTCCAACGACAGGAGCTGGGAGCCGATGTGGAAGTGCAGCCCGACGAGCTCCAGGTGCGGCGCGCCGGCCAGCCGCTCGATCGCCGCCCGGGCGTCCACCGGCGCGAAGCCGAACTTCGAGTCGGTCTGCCCGGTCGAGATCGCATGATGGGTGTCGCCGGACACCCCGGGCGTGATCCGGATCAGCACCTCCTGGCGGCGCCCCAGCTCGGCCGAGACCCGCTCCAGCCGGTCGAGCTCGTGCAGCGAGTCGATCACGATGTGCCCGACGCCCGCCTCGAGCGCGTCCCGGATTTCGGAGACCGACTTGGCGTTGCCGTGGAAGTAGATCCGGGCCGGGTCGAAGCCGCCCCGCAGGGCCAGGAACAGCTCGCCGCCCGAGGCCACGTCGCAGGCCAGCCCCTCCTCGGCGAGCAGCTGGTACACGGCGGTGCACGGGAACGCCTTGGAGGCGAACAGCACGTCGAAATCCTGGTGGCGAGCGCTCAACGCCTCGACGAACGACCGCGCCCGCGCCCGCAGATCGTCCTCGGCCACCACGTACGCCGGCGTGCCGAACTCGCGGGCCAGATCGACCGCGTCGCACCCCCCGATCTCCAGGCGCCCGCCCTCGTTGACCCGCGAGCCGAGCGGGAACACGTGCGAGATCGTCGTGGTGGCGGTGCTCATGGGGTGGCGATCATGGTGGCGGTGCTCATGCGGTGGCGATCATGGTGGCGGTGCTCATGCGGTGGCGATCATGCCATGCCTGCGATCATCGACGCGTGCCTCGCCCGCGCCCGGTCACGGTCGAGCTGCCCAGCGAGATCGGCGTACACGACGGACTGTCGTACTCGTTGTGGCTGCCCAGGGAGCAGCGGCCCGCGCCGGGCGGCGTCGTCGTGCTGCACGGGGCCGGCTCGTGCAAGGAGAACCACCACGACTACGCCCGCGCCGCGATAGGCGCCGGTCTGGCCGCGATCGCGTTCGACCAGCGCGGCCACGGGTCGAGTGCCGGCCCGATGGATGGGCGCGCGCTCGGCGACATCGCCGCGATGGCCGACCTCCTGCGCGACCGCCTGGGGGACGCCCAAGCGCCGATAGCGCTGCGCGGCTCGAGCATGGGCGGCTACCTGGCCCTGGTGTCCGCCGCCGGCGCCCGCGCCGGCGCGGTGGTGGCGATCTGCCCAGCCAGCGCCGAGGGCCTTGGCCGGGGCCTCACCGAAGGCCGGTTCGGCTTCGAGGCCGACGCCCCCGCCCTGCACGCATTCCTGGCCGCTCACGACGAGCGGGACGCGATCGCCGCGCTCGAGGCGCCGGTGCTCCTCCTGCACGCCGAGGGCGACGAGCAGGTCCCCGTCGAGCACTCGCGCGAGCTCGCGCAGCTCACCCGCTCGCCACGCAGTCGACTGATCGCCGTGCCCGGCGGCCATCACCGCTCGGTCCAGCACGACCCGGATCTCCAGGCGGTCAGCCTCCGATTCATCGAGCGGGCGCTCGCATCAGCGCGCTGACCGGCCGGCGTTTAGTGCTTCGTGAGGCCTGACAGCGTGCCGGCGATCGTCTTGGTCACTCCGGTCACGGTCTTGGCCGCCCCCGAGCCAACGCCGCCCACCGCGCCCGCGGCCGGCGGGCTCACCGAGTGAACCGCCCCGGACACGGCGCCGGTGCCCTGCTGGACGACCGAGCCGACCCGGTTGCCGGTCCCCGACACGACCGCCCCGACCTGGTTGCCGGCCCTCGACACGACTCCTCCGAGCGCGCCCGTGGTCTGCTGGATGGCCTGCTGGACCGGCTGCACCGGGCTCGGGCTGGGCACCGGGGCCGCAGGCGCGCCGCAACCCTGCGAGCACGGCACCGCACCGCCGCCCGCATTCGGCGTGCCGACGGGGATCGAGGCGGTCACCGGCCGCCCGATCGAGCCGTGTGGCGCGGAACCTCCGCCCCGGCCGATGCCCGGATGCGCGCCGGCTCCGGCCGCGCCCCGGCTGCCCGCGGTCGCGCTCGCCGGCGCGGCCGAGATCGCCGCCAGGCGCCGGCTCACCGGCGATCCGGCCGCCGCGGTGGGCCTTGGCGAGACGACCACCTCGCCCGGTGAGGGCTGCGCGCCCACGTGCGGCCAGCCCCGGAAGCCGACCATCGCGCTGGCCACGATGAACAGCAGCGCGGCCACGGCCAGGAGCGAGCCGGAGGTGCCGAAGCCGGCCAGGTATCCGCGCGCCGAGCGGCGCAGCCCGCCGACCCGGTCGAGCACGCGACTAGCCATGTCCCGCGACACTTCCACTTCTGCTGCTCATATTTCCCGTTCAGGGATCCCTTACCCGGTCTGTCAAGATTAATGCACGATGGCTCGACCTACCTCCTTCGGCCGCGACACCGGCCTACAGACCCGGATGCTGCTCACCCTGTTCCTGCTCGGCCTTGTCTACGCCATCCTCGTCGCGGTTCTGATCGCGTCCGGTGCCGGCGCGGTCACGATCGCGGTGATCGCCGCGGTGCTGTTCGGCGTACAGCTGTTCACCTCGGACAAGATCGCCCTGTACTCGATGGGCGCCCGCGAGGTGAGCCCCAGCGACGGGCCCGAGGCCAAGAAGCTCCACGCGATAATCGAGCGCCTGTGCATCCAGGCCAACCTGCCCAAGCCGCGGGTGGCCATCGCCCAGACGGCGATGCCGAACGCGTTCGCGATCGGCCGGACGCCGAAGTCGGCGACCGTGTGCGCGACCACCGGGATCATGGATCTGCTCGACGACGCCGAGCTAGAGGCCGTCCTCGGACACGAGATCACCCACGTCATCAACCGCGACGTCGTGGTCATGACCGTGGCCAGCTTCTTCGCCTCGATTGCCGCCTTCATCACCCAATGGGGGTTCTTCTTCGGCGGTGGCTTCGGCGGCAACAACCGCGATAACAACAACAACAACGGGTTCATCTTCGTGATCCTGATCTCGGCCGCGGTCTACGTGATCTCGTTCCTCCTGCTGCAGGCTCTCTCGCGCTACCGCGAGTTCGCCGCCGACCGCGGCTCGGCCATCCTCACCGGCCGGCCCAGCGCCCTCATCAGCGCGCTGATGAGGATCGACGGCCGGATGAACGTCATCCCCCAGCGCGACCTGCGCGCAGCGCCCGGCGAGCTGGCCGCCTTCTACATCTTCCCGCCCAAGGCCAAGCAGAGTGTGGCCACGCTGTTCTCGACCCACCCGCCGCTCGAGGCCCGGATCGCGCGGCTGCAGCGGCTCGAGGCCCAGCTCCAGGGCACCGCCTAAGCCGAGTGGGCTTCCTAGACGTCCTGACCGGCCGCCGCAAGCTGGCCCAGCCGGCTCCCGACCGGCTGTTCGCGGTCAGCACCGCCTACGTGACGATGGAGACGTCGCTCGGGATGAGCTCCCGGGGACGGGCCGCAATCGTGTTCCAGCCGCTGGCCACGGCCGACTTCGAGTCGATCATCCGCGACATGGAGGAGGTGGTCCGCGCTACCGCCAGCGACAGCGGGACCACGGTGACCAGCCAGGACGACAGCTACGGCTTCCGCTGGCTGATCCTGCGCGGCTCGGACTTCGACGAGCTGGTGGTCGGGATCAACGCGGTCAGCGGCGCGCTCGAGGCCGGTGGCTACGGCGAGCGCGTCCTGTGCGCCGTGTTCGCGTTCGAGGACTCCCACCAACGGCCCGTGTACTGGATCTACAACTACAAGCGCGGGTCGTTCTATCCGTTCGCGCCGGCCGCCGGCGCCGAGCAGCGCGACAACGAGCGCGAGCTGATCCTCAAGGCCCAGCTCGGGCGGGAGTTGCCCGTCGAGGCCGAGCTCGAGCGCTGGTTCCCCCTCTGGGGAATCCCCATTTAGGGCCTGCGCGCTCCCGCTTACCGCTTCGTCAGCCGGCCCAGCACGAAGCCCCCAACGAAAGCGCCGAGCGCGGCGACCGGGAGCGGATTCTGCTTGGCCTTCTGAGTCGCCTGGGATGCGCCCGCGGTGACGCTGTCGGGCGAGGCCCCGCGGGCCTTGCCGAGCAGATCGTCCTTCTTCTGCGCCGCCGACTCCTTGGTCGACTCGACCTTGTCGCGCATCCGGCCCTTGACGTCGGCCTTGGCGGCCAGCGCCTCGACCGTGTCACCAAGCTCGCGCCGGGTGTCCTCGATCTCCTCGCGGATCTGCTCGGGATCCTTGGCCTCGGTGGAATCGTTGGCCTCGGTCACTGGCGTCCCTGCTGTGCCTTGGTCTTCGCCCATTGCACATCCTCCTTCACGCTCTCGGCCGCCTCCTCAGGCACCGGCGGGGTCGCCTCCTGCACCTTGTTCTTGCCCAGCAGGGCGAGAACGCCGGCGATCGCGGCGAACACCACCGCGATGATCAGGGCGGCCAGCCACGGGGCCACCGCGGTGGCCAGGGCCAGGATCGCGGCCGCGGTCAGCGCGCCCAGTCCGTAGAAGACGAAGGCACCGGCGCCGCCGAACATGCCGGCGCCGATGCCCGCCCGCTTGCCCTTGTAGACAAGCTCGGCCTTGGCCAGCTCGACCTCCTGGCGCGCCAGACGGCTCGATTGCTCGGAGAGCTGCTTGATCAGCTCGGCGAGCGAGGCCTCCGAGGCAGCGCCCGTACCGCGCTCGGTCGTGCTGGACATGGCGTTCTCCTCTCCCCTTCTAGCTAACGGTCGCCGTTGCGCTCGCGGAGCGTCGACTGGGCGGTCGTGGGCGGGGCGGCCGCCTCTTGCGCGGTGCCCTGTCCGTTGGTGCGCTCGGTGACGGTGCCGTCACGCTCCGCGACGGTCCCGTCGCGCTCGGTGGCGACCGACTCGCGGCGCTCGTCGGGCATCAGGTCATCGTCGGCCAGGCCGAGCTCGTGGGTCCGCGCCCGCTCCTCGTGCAGCCGCGCCTCGGCCCGTTCGCGGTCGGCCACTGCGCCGGCCAGTCGGGCTCGATGCTCGGCCTCCTCGGCCGCGCCGGTGCGCTCCTGTGCCGCTTCCCGGTGCTCGCTCACGGCCTGCTCGCGGCGGCGCTCCAACTCGCGCTGCTGGCGGCGCTCGGCAGCGGCCCGGCGGCCCTTGGTGAGCGCAAACAGCAGGGCGACCAGCAGAATTACGGCGACGACGATTACGACGATTACGGCGGTGGACATTTCCTCTACCTCCTCCTTGGGGGTTGTCCGGAGACTTCCCCGCCTAGGTCGGCTGAAACTGAACAGCGCCGTGCCGTCAACCGCCGGCGACCCCCGGCCCGCCGACCGCCGACCATCCGCGACCGCTGCCGGGATCGCATCCGCGATGCCGGCGGGGCCCCGAAACTAGCCCGGGATCAGGCCCTCGCCGCTGAACTCCGCCTGGGCCTCGTCGAAGGAGACGTCAGGCGGAGGCAGGATCACGTCGGAGGAATCGAGGCGATCGTCGCCGACCGGCTGCCCGTTCTTGCGAACGAACTCGATCAGCTCCTTGAACGTCTCGTTGAACTGGACCTCGTCCCCCGCCTCGCAGGCCGCCACGGCCTGGTTGTCGAGCTTATTCAACACCTCGGCGTCGCCTTCGGTGAGGTCGTACTGCCCCTCGGTGGAGATCCGGACGATCATGACGCCTGCGACGGGCTGGAATTGCCACCCGCGCCGGCCTGCTGCTCCGCCTCGGCCGGCTCGCTGGCGGGAGCCGAGCCGGCTCCCAGCTCGCCCGCGCTCGTCGAGCCGCCGCCGAGCTCGGCCTTCATCTTGGCCAGCTCGGTGTCGACCTCGCTCGAGCTCGAGAGCTGGCGCAGCTGGCGATCGATGTCGTCCTCGCCCCCGCCCAGCTGGGTGAGGTCCTCGAACGTGCCCGCCGCCTCGAGCTCCTGCACCGCGTCGGCCCGGGCCTTCATGTTCTCCGTCTTGTCCAGCGCGCGCTGCATGGCCAGGCCGACGTCCGCCATCTCCTCGCCCACGCCGCTGGCCGCCTCGGAGATCCGCACCTGCGCCTCGGCGGCCGAATACTGGGCCTTGATGACCTCCTTGCGCGAGCGGAACTGCTCGATCTTGGTCCGCAGCTTCTGCTCGGAGGCGGTGAGCTGCTCCTGCTGCTGCTGGAGCTGGGCGATCTGGGTGTCGAGCGACTGCAGCTCGGTCTGAGCCACGTTCTTGCGCTCGAGCGCGGTCCGGGCCAGCTCCTCGTTGCCCGCCGCCAGCGCCTGGCGCGCCTGGGTGTCGAGCTTGACCACCTGGTCGCGCAGCTTCTGCTCCTGGAGCTGCAGGCGCTTCTTCGAGGTGACTACGTCGGCGATGCCCTTCTTGACGTTCTGGAGCAGCTCGATCTGCTTCTGATAGCTGTACTCGAGCGTCTCCGCGGGGTCCTCGGCGCGGTCGAGGAGCTTCGAGATCTTCGATTTGATGACGACCGACATGCGCCCGGAAAGGCCCGGCATCGCATCCTCCTTGGCGGGTTGCTTTGCTAGCACCCCAAGCGTAGCGGGGCGACGGGGGCGAGCGCAGGCGGATGGGCCACGGCGGAGCCGCGGACGCAAACCGGTCGGCTACAGGCCGATGGGGTGGCGCGCCACGTAACCAGACGTGCTGGTCATCAGCGGCCGCCAGCGTGGTCCGCTGCCGGGAGCGGGATGCGGGTCCTGCTCGGCCGAGGTGTCCAGGCGGATCCCGGCGATCTCGACGAACGCGTGCCCCGGATTGGTGTAGACCGTGATCCACTGGCCGGCGCCTCGCTTGTCCCAGCTCATCATCTGGCCGGAGTCCTCGGAGATCTTGAGCAGCGCGGCCGCGTGGAGCACGTAGGAGACCGAGCCCGAGCAGTCGTACGCGGTGTCGTTCCACTTGCCGTGCCCGCCGCCGACGCGGTAGGGCTTCAGGCGGATCCGGTCGCCCGCCCAGATCGCCTCCTGCACCTGGAGCGGGGCATCGGCCGGCGCGTAGGCCAGGCCGTGGATGATCTCGGCCGTCGAGCCCGGCACGGTCGGGTGGGGGCACGGAAGCGCGGCCGAGCTCGAGCCTGTGCTCGTGCCTCCCATGCCGACCCCGCCCGAGGTCGCGGTGGCGCCCGGCGTGGGCGTGCACTGACCGGGTCCCTGGGTCGGGCCGCTGTAGCTGGGCTGCGCCGTGCTGCTCGCGCCTGCCGGCGCCGTGCCGGTCGTTCCGGTCTGCGCCGCGCTGCTCGTGCCGCCGCCTGGCACAGCCGTTCCGCCGCCCGTGGCGGCGCTCGCGCTGCCCGCTCCGGCGAGCGCCAATGCGGCCATGCTCGGGATTATCAGGTGGGTTACCCGCAAGTCGTCTCTTTCGTGGGCCTGCGGGGTTAGCTGACGGGCTGGCGCTAAAAGAGCCTGCGCCTTCCGCGGATTCACCGCGAAACTCGCCCCAAGAAAACTGGGTCCCCCGCTCCGCGGATGTCGAGGCCCGCGGATTCGGCGTGGCGGCAATATACATAAGCCGGGTGCGGAGTAGCTTCGCCAGGGGCGCCTTGCCTCCTGCCAGCGGCTGTTCAAACCCCGCAAGGTGCGTCGATTCGCGCCCGCCGGCGCTACTGTCGGGCGCGATGCGACGCATCGCCCCGATCGCTCTGCTCGCCGCCTGCCTCGCGCTCGCCGGGTGCGGCGGAGCCACCACGCTGATCCGCGTCAAGACCGAGAGCGCCGCCCAGAGCCCGGTGTCGGTCAGCCAGGGGATCGGCTTCCCGGTGCTGGCCACCAAGAACACCACGCGCGTGTCGGGCGCCGACCCCGCGGCCAACGCCGCCGGCGTGGCCCTCGCCGTGTTCCCCTCGACGGTCGCGGGCACTCACCCGACCGCGGTGACGCTCGCCCCCAGCGACGATTGGGAGGCCGCGATCGCCTCCTCGGTGCTGATGGCCGCGCCGATCCGCGCCCCGGTCCTGCTCTCGGGCGCGACCGCGCTGCCGGCCGCCAGCGCCAACGCGCTGAACCTGCTCGCCCCCACCGGCGCCGGCTCGATCGCCGGGGCGCAGGTCATCCGGGTGGGCGCGGTGGCCGTGGTAAAGGGCCAGCGTTCCGCGACGATCCGGGGCAACGATCCGTATACGCTCGCCGCCGCGATCGACCGGTTCGCCACCGCCGCCGGCGGCGGCAAGCCCAGCCCCGACGTGGTCATCGCCTCGACTGCCGACCCCGCCTACGCCATGCCCGCGGCCGGATGGGCGGCCGAGAGCGGCAACCCCGTGCTGTTCGTCTCCGCCTCGGGCGTCCCAGCGGCCACCGTCCAGGCCCTGACCGCGCACCAGCGCCCCCACATCTACGCCCTCGGCCCGCCCAGCGTGATCCCCGACAGCGTGCTCACCCAACTCGGCAAGTACGGCTCGGTCAAGCGCGTCGGCGCCGAGGACCCCGCAGCCAACTCGGTGGCGTTCGCGGTCTACCGCGATCCGCCGTGCGCCGCCAACCAGCCCTGCGCGCACGTCCCGGGCAGCTTCGGCTGGGCCATGCGGAGCCCCGGCCACGGCTACACGCTGGTCAACGGCACCCAGCCGCTCGACGCTCCCGCGTCCGCCGCCCTGTCGGCCAGCGGCTCCTACGGTCCACAGCTCGTGCTGAACACCGCAGACCAGCTGCCTCCCTCGGTGCTGAACTTCTTCCTGGACTACGCCACCCCCGGTTACACCCAGGAGGGCCCGACCGCCGCGGTCTACAACCACGGGTGGCTGATCGGCGACCCGAGCACGATCTCGGTCGCCGTTCAGGCCCAGGTGGATAGCCTTCTCGAGGTGGTGCCGCAGAAATGAGCCAAGCCGAGCATCCAGATCGCCTCAAGCCCGACCATCAGGTGACCGTCGAGGACGTGCGCCAGCTGATGGGCGCCTCGACCCCGCACTTTGCGCTCCAGCTGCGCGAGCGCATCCGCACGCTGATCCGCGGGCTGCCCGCGGACCACCCCGCCCGCGTCGAGGGCGAGCGCGAGATCGCCCGGCTGAACCGGATCGCGTTCGCCGGCGAGGTGCGCGGGCATCCGGGTGAGCCGGGGCTCGACCCGCTGGCCAGCGTCACCGCGGACGCCGAAGTCTGAGGTGAGCATGAGCTCCTCCAGATCCGTGTCGGTGATCGGTCTCGGGCGCGTGGGCCTGCCCCTGGCCCTGTCGTTCGCCGACCGCGGGATCCGCGTGCTCGGAGTGGACCACGACCCCGCCGTGCTCGCCTCGCTGCACGCCGGCCGGATGCCGTTCGAGGAGTCGGGCACGCAGGAGCTGCTCGAGCGCGTGCTGGCCGGCGGGTGCCTCGAGCTCGCCGAGCGTGCGGTGGACGCGGCGCGCTGCGAGGACATCGTGATCACGATCGGGACGCCATCGTTCTCCCACATCGAGTCCGACCTGCGCCAGGTCCGCGCCGCGGTGGACGACCTGCTCCCGATGCTCCGCCCGGGCCACGCGCTGATCCTGCGCTCGACGATCGCCCCGGGCACGACCGAGTTCGTGGCCGGGTACCTCGAGAAGCGGCGCGGTCTGCGCGTGGGCGAGGACCTGTTCGTGGCCCACGCCCCCGAGCGGATCGCCGCCGGGCGGTTCCTGGAGGAGATCTCCACCCTGCCCTGCATCGTCGGCGGGGTCGACGAGGCCTCGACCGAGCGCGCCGCCGGCACCTTCGCGGTGTTCGGCGCGCCGATCGTCAGGACCACGCCGGTCCAGGCTGAGCTGGCCAAGATCTGGACCAACATCCTGCGCTACGCCACGTTCGCCCTGCCGAACCTGCTGATGATGGACTGCGAGCGCTACGGCGCGAACGTGTTCGAGGTGATCGAGCTGATCAACCGCGACTATCCGAGGGGTGGGATCGCCATGCCGGGGATGACCGCCGGGACCTGCCTGCGCAAGGACTTCGCGTTCTCCGAGGAGCGCTCGAACTCGCCCGGCATGCTGCTCGCCGTCTCGCGGGTCAACGAGTCCGTGCCGCTGTTCCTGGTCGAGGGGGTCAAGCGGCGGATCGGCTCGCTCTCGAATCGCAAGGTCGCGGTGCTCGGGCTGACCTTCAAGCGCGACACCGACGACGAGCGCGACTCGCTGGCCCCCAAGCTGATCCGGCTGCTCGAGCGCGAGCTGGCCGACGTCGCGGTGTGCGATCCCCATGCCCATTCGCCAGGCCAGCCCCTGGAGCAGGCCGTGCAGGACGCCGACGTGGTGATCGTCGCCACCAACCACTCCGAGTTCGAGGGTCCCGGGCCGCTCGCGGAGATCGTTCGCCGCGCCGCCGACGACTGCCTGCTCGTCGATCCCTGGGACGCCCTGGGCACCAGGCAGGTGTTCCTGTTCGCGGCGGAGTCGGCCGTGCTCGTGGGCGAGACGGCCGCCGGCGGCACCCCCGAGGGTGCGTAGGAGAATTAGTCGTGGAATTTGACGAGTGGCTGGGCGTGGCTGGCGCCGCCGGCTCGCCGCGAGAATACCGGGCGTATTTGAGGGCGAGCCGGTGGCGTCAGACGCGTCCAGACGCCGTCAAAAACGCGAATAATTCTTCTACGGGCCCCAGCCCCGCATGAACCGGGTCCTGGTCACGGGCGGGGCCGGCACGATCGGCTCGGCCGTCGTCCGGCGCTTGCTATCGGACAGCAGGTGGGAGGTCCGCATCGCCGATCACCGCGATCCGCCCCAGTGGATGCGCGAGGGATGCGAGATCCGGACCACCGATCTGCGCGGGGCCGAGAGCGCCGGCGCGGCCGTACACGGCTGCACGCACGTGATCCACCTGGCCGCGATCGTCGGCGGCATCGCGAACTTCCACAAGCTCCCGTTCACGCTGTTCGAGGTCAACAACGCGCTCACCGGCGCGGTGACGCACGCCTCGGTCGCCCACGAAGTGCAGCGGTTCGTGTACGTGTCCTCCTCGATGGTGTTCGAGCGCGCCAGCGAGTTCCCGACGACCGAGGAGCACGTCCTCGCGTGCCCGGCGCCGCACTCGGCCTACGGGTTCTCCAAGCTGGCCGGCGAGGTCTACGCCCGCGCCGCCCACGACGAGCACGGGCTCGCCTACACGATCTGCCGACCGTTCAACGCGTACGGCCCCGGCGAGCTTCCCGAGCCCGACGAGCCCGGGATCGCCCATGCCGTCCCGGATCTCATCCACAAGGCACTGACCGGGCGGCGCCCGCTCGAGATCTTCGGCTCCGGGGAGCAGACCCGCACGATCACCCACGTGGACGACATCGCGGACGGGATCGTCACCGCGATGGCCTCCCCCGCCGGCGAGAACGAGGACTTCAACATCTCGGCCTCCGAGGAGCTGACCGTGGCCGAGCTCGCCCGGCTGATCTGGGAGGCCTGCGGCAACGACCCCGCGGAGTTCGAGCTCGCCCACCTGCCGAGCTTCGAGGTCGACGTGCAGCGCCGCTGGCCGTCGGTCGAGAAGGCGCGGCGGCTACTCGGCTGGGAGGCGCAGGTCGACCTGCGCGACGGGATCGCCCAGACCGTGGAGTGGCTTCGCGGCCTTGAGCGCGACGGCGCCCTCAGCTCGAGCTAGCCGTCAGCCGTAAAGCTGAACGTGCAGCCGCGGGCCTCGAGCTCGGCGAACATCAGGGCCGGCTCGATGCAGCGCTCGGGCGGATACACGCCGGTGGCGCTCAGCGCGCCACGGGCGAACAGCCGCGCGCATGCCGCGGCGGGGGTGGCGGTCGAGATGACCGACCCGCCCAGTCCGAAGTGGGGCCGGGTGATCGCGCGCGCGGTCACCGCCTCGCCGCCCGCCGCGCTCGCCCTGACCAGGTGTACCGACACGGTCTCGTTTGACGGCGAGGCCGCCTCCCGCGCCGCCTGCGCTACCTCCTCGGACGGCGCGCCGACGAGCTCCTTCAGGCGCTCGAGCAGCGCCGGCGCGAGTGACAGCCGAAAGCTGGCGCCCCGGCAGCCGAAGCTCTCGCCGAACGTGGCCAGCTCGGAGTGAAGCGTGTAGATGGTCTCGGCGGGACCGATCGGCTCGCCGTACTCGACGATGCCGCCGGGGCTGAGCGGCGCGATCTCCTCCGCACGGCCGTCGCGCAGCACCACCGGCTCGAGCGTGAGCTCGTCGAGCAGCGTCTGGATCGCGTAGGGAGGGCGCAGCCGCCCGTCGCTCGGGGCCGCCGGGTCGCGGCCGGCGGCGAACACGTCGAGCGAGTCGATGGCCTCCCGGTCCACGCCCGCATCGACCAGGCGCCGCACCGCCTCGGCCGCCATCAGGTTGGTCTTGCCCGGGCTCGACCCGATCCCCAGCACGGCCAGCCGGCCGGCGCGTTCGAACTCGGCCGATAGCTCGAGTTGGCGCAGCGTCGTCCGGTACAGCCCGCCGAGATCGAGGTAGTGGCAACCGGCCTTCAGGCTGGCCCGCATCGCCTCGAGGTTGATCCGGTACGAGGCGGTGTTCAACAGCACCCCGGCGCCCGCGTCCCGGATCGCGCCGGCGAGCGCGTCGACATCGCGCGCGTCGATGCCGGCGGCCGTCGCCTTGCCGGCGCCGTGCTGCTCGGCGACCGCGGCGGCCTTGTCCGGGTCGAGATCGAGCAGCGCCATGCTCGCCACCTCTCCGGACTGAGCCAGGTCGTGGACGATCGCCGGCGCGATCGTGCCCGCCGCACCCAGCACCGCCACGGTCAGGGGACCGTCGGTCATTCCTGCACCGTAGCGACGGGTCGATTGGACGGGATGTCCAAAGAGGCAGTAGTTTGTGGTCCACCCGCGGCTTGCTTACGTCCGCTCGCGCGCATAGGTTTCGCATCGCTTTGGAGTCCACAACCGCCCCACAGGTATCCGGAGCCGACCAGGACCCGACCGCCCCCGGCGCGAAGGGCCTCAAGACCGACGCGATCGGCTACATCTCGAACCTGGTCATCGCGGTCGCGTCGACCGCGCCGGCCTACAGCCTGGCCGCGACGCTGGGCTTCATCGTGGCCGTGGGCGGCATCGGCGTGCATGCGCCGGCCGTGCTCGTCGTCTCGTTCATCCCGATCCTGTTCGTGTCGCTCGGCTACCGGTTCCTGAACCTCGCCGATCCCGACGCCGGCACGACGTTCGCGTGGACCACGCGGGCGTTCGGCCCCCAGATCGGCTGGATCAACGGCTGGGCCATCTTCCTGGCCGACATCATCGTGATGGCCTCGCTGGCGGTGATCGCCAGCCAGTACACGTTCCTGCTCTGGAACGGCCATCCCCAGACCTGGGCGATCATCGTCGGCGCGGTGATCTGGATCTCGGTGATGACCTGGATCTGCTACCGCGGGATCGAGCTTTCGGCCGAGATCCAGACGATTCTGCTGGGCATCGAGATCTTCACCCTGGCGCTGTTCTCCGTGGTCGCCCTGATCAAGGTCTACAGCGGCCATCCCGCCGGCTCGATGCACGTGTCCGCGGATTGGTTCAACCCATTCAACCTGAGCTGGAGCGCTCTGATCGACGGCGCGCTGCTCGGGATCTTCATCTACTGGGGCTGGGACTCGGGCGTGGCGGTCAACGAGGAGTCGCGCGACCGCCACCGTGGGCCGGGCAAGGCCGCAGTTGTCTCGACCCTGTTGCTGCTGCTCATCTATGTGGTGGTCAGCGCCGCGGCGCAGGCGTTCCACGGAACCAAGTTCCTCTCCGACAACGCCGACGACGTGCTCAGCCCACTCGGCCACGGGGTGCTCGGGTCGCCCCTGTACAAGCTGCTGATCATCTGCGTGCTCACGTCGGCCTCGGCGTCGACCCAGACCACGATCCTGCCCACTGCCCGCACCACGCTGTCGATGGCGCGCTGGGGAGCGATCCCCTCGGCGTTCGGCCGCGTCCACCCGCGCTTCTTCACCCCGACCTTCTCAACGCTGCTGATGGGCGCGCTGTCGATCCTCTGGACGATCGCTCTGGTCGCCTTCAACCCCAACCAGGACGTGCTCGGCGACACGATCTCGGCGCTCGGGTTCAGCGTCTGCTTCTACTACGGATTCACCGGCCTGGCCTGCGCGGTCTACTTCCGCCGCGACCTTTTCAAGAGCGTCCGCAACTTCGTCTTCGCCGGCCTGATTCCGGTGGTGGGCGGCCTGATGATGGCCTACGTGGCGATCAAGGCCTACAGCTACTACAGCACCTCGGGAAACAATTACGCCAAGCCGTTCCTGGGCATCGAGATCCCGATCTTCGTCGGGATCGGCGGCTTGGTCCTCGGGGTCATCCTGATGTTCGCCTCCTGGCCGTTCTTCACCGGCTTCTTCAGCCGGCGCTGGTGGCAGACCGCCGATCCCGCCGTGCTCGTGGCCGACGCCGCGCACGGGCAGGAGCCGCTCCTTCCGGGCGAGCCGCCCGAGACCGACCCCGATCGGCACGGGTACCCCTAAAGGCGCCCGTCGCACGCCGTGGCCGCGCGGGCCTGAACGCGTCGCCATCGTTGGCCGGACCGGCCCATTGCCCTGGCCGGACGCCCGGGTGTAGGTTCGTCCCGGGACCGGTCAAACATCAGGCCCGGTGGGGAGGGCCCCAAATATTCGGAGGGCGCGCATGAGTACGTGGCTGCCGGTCAGTGGCCATGCGACCTTACGGAGGGCGATGCTTGGCATTGTGGTCATCGCTGGGCTGGTGATGGCCCTGAGCTTGCCGGCGCTGGCCCGTGGCGCGACGTTCCCCGCCCAGGGCGGGCTTGACTGCAACGGGTTCAGCCCGATCCAGCAGTCGGTGCACCCAAGCGGCGCCTGCACCGACATCCGCGGGTTCGCGGGCGTTACCAACTCCAACAACTGGGACAGCCGGTTCTACGACAACGGTCACTACATCGGCCACGACGAGCCCGACATGACGTTCCTGTCCAAGCAGCCGGGCTCGGGCAATGATGTGACCTGGACCGAGACCCTGCCCCACGACCCAGCGGCCGCGGTTACCAACACTCACCCCGGCTCCGACGTGTCGCACTGGTTCGAGCTGTCGATCGCGCCGTGGTTCTCGATGGCGATGTGCGACCCGAACTCCTATCCGCAGAACGCGTGCACCCCCGAGAGTGACGCCAACGCCCCGGACGCGTGCACGATCCCGGGCACCTGCCCGAACGGGTTCACCGGTGGCGGCGGCGCGTTCATGGAGATGCAGTTCTATCCGCCCGGCTTCGCGCCCAACGTGGACGGGGTCAGCTGCGACAACACCCACTGGTGCTCGGCCCTCACCATCGACAGTCTGGAGTGCACCTACCAGTTCGCCTTCTGTAACGGGAACTGCGAAGAACCGGTGAACTTCGCCTTCGTCCAGCGCAACGGCGTACCAGCCGGGCCACCCAGCCCGCAGGAGGCGAACCTGGCCACGCACACCCAGAACGGCGAGACCCTGCTGATGAACCCGGGCGACAAGCTCGTCATCCACATGGGCGACGCACCGGTGCCGAATCAGAGAGGGGTGAGAGCATTCGAGGTCGAGATACTCGATCTCACCACCCACCAGTTCGGCTTCATCCAGGCCTCGGCCAAGAACGGGTTCATGAACAGCGACCTGCACACCTGCGCGGGCACGCCGTTCAACTTCCAGCCCGAGTACAACACCGCCAGCCGAGGGAACATCACGCCGTGGGCGGCCCTCGAGACCGACATCAGCACGCAGTTCGAGATCGGTCATTGGGAGCCGTGCACGACCCTGACCGGCGGTCCGGTGCCGTTCACGCTGTTCGCTGGGGTCACAGACACGACGTTCCTCCACTGCAACGGCGCCTACGAGGACACCGCTCCGGGAGGTGATGGGCCAGGCACGGTGGAGCAGACCGATGCACCCTGCTACCTACAGGGCGACACACACGGGACGCTGAACACCGCACCCGATACAACCACCGGCTGCATCGACGAGTTCACTCAGAACGGCGACCTCGACTTCGACGGTTCGCCGTACTGGCCGGAGTGGCCGGTGGATTCACATGCGACCGCGAAGCTGCCCGGGAGCTTCGTGCAGGCGTTGCCCACGACGTTCGGCCGTTCGTACCCGTCGTTCTTCATCCAGACCGACTTGGCTCTGAGCGAGTCGACATGCACCGCCTCCGGCGCCGGCTGCGCGGTTCCGCCGCCCAACGGTCCCGGCCAGTTCTATCCGTACTGGAGCCGGGCCAGCCAGTTCGGCGGGGACTGCGTGATCGAGTTCGGCAACGTGTTCGCGCGTCCGGGCGTGAACGACTTCGGCAAGGACGTCCAGTACGGCACCAACCAGACGCCGACGTTGGGCTACCCCGAGTTCATCGGGCCGATCCTGCCCAACAACTGCGGACGAAAGCGCTTCTGACGTAAATCGGAGCGCTCGGCGCCGGCGGGGCGACCCGCCGGCGCCGGCCGCCGGCTCAGACGCCGGCCAGGTCGGCCACGCGGTCGCGGTGCCAGCGCGAGTCGCCGAACGCGTGCGCGTTGGCGTGGGCGCGCTTGAGGAAGAAGTGCAGGTCGTGCTCGTAGGTGAAGCCGATCCCGCCGTGCACCTGCAGTGCCGACGCGGCGACCCGGAAGCCGGCGTCGCCGGCATAGGCCTTGGCCGCCGAGGCCGCGCGCGGCCCGGTCTCCGGCTCGTTCTCGAGCGCCCACCCCGCCCAGTAGCAGAGCGACCGCGACCCCTCGACCTCGAGGAGCATCTGGGCGCAGCGGTGTGAGACCGCCTGATAGGAGCCGATCGGCCGGTCGAACTGCGCCCGGTCCTTGGCGTACTCGACCGCCATCTCCATCGCCCGCTGGGCCGCGCCGACATTCTCGGCCGCGAGCAGGGTGACGATCGTTGCGTAGGCACGCGCGATCGCCTCGGGCGCGACCTGGAGCGGTTCCACCGGAGCATTTCGAAACTCGGCCCGGAACAGCTTGCGCGTCGGATCGATCGGCTCCTCGACGATCAGCGTGACGCCGGGGTCCGAGACGTTGTGGTCGCTCCAGTCGTACAGGTAGTGGCGCCCGTCCGCCCCTGAGACGATGAAGAAGTCGGCCGAGGCCGCGTCCGGCACCGCGATCTTCACACACGACAGCTTGCCGTCGGAATCGGGCTCGACCTCAGAGTGGTCGGGCGCCCAGCCCGAGCGCTCGTCCCACACGGCCAGCGTGCCTCGCGCCTCGCCCCGGGCCAGCGGCCCGAGCCAGCGCTCGCGCTGGGCATCGGTCCCGGCCGCGACCAGCATCAGCGCGGCACAGGTGTCCGAGAACCACGGGCTCGGGGCCAGCGCGTAGCCCATCTCCTCGGCGATCACCACCAGCTCGACCGTGCCCAGGCCCAGCCCGTCGAGCTCCTCGGGCACGATCACGCCCGCCCAGCCGAGCTCGACCAGCTCGGCCCACTGCTCGTCGGTGAACCCGCGCTCGTCCTCCGCCAGCCGGCGCACCGTGGCCAGCGGGTAGCGCGCCTCGAGGAACTCGCGTGCGGTGCGCTTGATCGCCTGCTGGTCATCGCTGAAGCCGAAGTTCATTTCGCCAAGCCTCGCCCGCGCGCTCGCGTCAGCGCATCCGCGGCAGACCGAGCACCCGCTCGGCCACGATGTTCTTGAGGATCTCGGTCGTGCCGCCCTCGATCGAGTTGGCCCGCGCCCGCAGGAACCGGTAGCTCCAGTTGCCCTCGGATTCGGACAGCATCGCCCGCGGCCCCGCGATCTGCATGGCCAGCTCGGTCAGCGACTGGTTGACCTCCGACCAGTGCCACTTGCCGAGCGAGCCCTCCGGACCCGGCACTCCCGTGCGCATGATCGCCGAGAGGCCCCGGTAGGCGTTCAGGCGCAGCACCTCGGACTCGATCATGAGCTGGGCCAGGCCCTGGCGGATCACCGGATCCTCGCTCGCCACCCCGCCGTCGAAGCCCCGCGCCTCGCGCGCGGTCTCGATCAGCTCGCGCAGCGCGATCTGCACGCTGACCTGAAGCCCGAAGGCCAGCGTGGCGCGCTCGTGCATCAGCGTGGTGATCGCCACCGCCCAGCCGTTGCCCTCGCCGCCCACGATGTTCTCGCTCGGGACCCGCGCCTCCTCGATGAACAGCTCGTTGAACTCCGACTCGCCGGTGATCTGGCGCAGCGGGCGCACCTGCACGGCGTCCTGCTCCATGTCCATCAGGAAGTACGTGAGGCCCTTGTGCTTGGGCGCCTCGGGATCGGTGCGGGCGACGAGCATGCACCACTTGGCGTGGTGGGCGAACGTCGTCCACACCTTCTGCCCGGTCACCACCCAGTCGTCGCCGTCGCGCACCGCCCGGGTCTTGAGCGAGGCCAGGTCAGACCCGGCCCCGGGCTCGGAGAAGCCCTGGCACCAGATCTCGTCGGCCGACAGGATCGGCGGCAGGAAGCGCTTGCGCTGCTCCTCGGTGCCGTGCGCGATCACGGTCGGGCCGCCCATGGCGAGCGCCAGCACGTTGGCCACCGACGGGGTCCGCGCCCGCACGACCTCCTCGTTGAAGATCGCCTGCTCGACCAGCGTGGCTCCCCGGCCGCCGTATTCCGTGGGCCACGAAACCCCGGCCCACCCGGCGTCGTGGAGCTTGCGCTGCCAGGCCCGGCGGAACTCGAACGCGGCCTCGTCCCCGGCGGGCTCCCGTCCGGGGTTGTTGTCGGTCAGCCACGCGCGGAGCTCGTCGCGGAAGGCTGCCTCGGCCGGTGAGAGCGTCAGGTCCACGGACGTCGCATCCTATCCGTGGGGGCCGGCCGATAGCCTCGATCAGGCACATGGCCACGCCCCAGCCCGCCGTTTCCGGACCTGCGATCCCGGAGAGCGCCCTCCCCGGGCCGTTTCCGGTCGGCACCTACGCGGCCCAGCTCAAGCGCCGGCTGCTCGAGTTCGCCCGGGTCCAGCTGGTCGGCGAGGTGTGGGGCTTCCGAGCGTCCCGGGCCCGCGTCTACTTCGAGCTGCGCGACCCGGTTGGCGCGCTGCCCTGCTCGATGTGGCTGTCCGACTTCGAGGCGCTGGGGATCCGGCTGTCCGACGGGGTCAAGGTCGTGGTCGGGGGCGGATGCGACTACTACGCCGGCAGCGCCTCGTCCTCACCCGCGTTCACCTTCACTGTGTCCGAGCTGCGCATCGCCGGCGAGGGCGACCTGCTCGTCGAGCTCGAGCGGCTGCGTCAGCGCCTGCACGCCGACGGCCTGTTCGAGCCCCAGAAACGTCTCTCCCGCCCGGGGATTCCGCGTACGATCGGCGTCGTCACGGGCGAGAGCGGCAAGGCGCGCGACGACATCCTGGCCGGGCTCGAGCGCCGCGGCTGGGCGGGCCGGCTGATCTGGGCCTTCGCCCCGGTGCAGGACCGCCAGGCCGCGCCGCGGATCACCGCCGCCCTGCGCGAGCTGGCCGCCATCCCCGAGGTCGACGTGGTGATCGTGGCCCGCGGCGGCGGGTCGCTGGCCGACCTGTTCGCCTTCTGCGACGAAGCGCTGTGCCGCACCGTGGCGCTGCTGCGCGTCCCGGTCATCTCGAGCGTCGGCCACCACACCGACCGCACGCTCATCGACGATGTGGCCGCCGTGTGCTGCTCGACCCCCACCCACGCCGCCGAGGCCGCCGTCCCGGTCGACTGCCGCGCCGCCCGCGAGAGCCTGAACGCCGCCGCCCGCCGCCTGCACACCCACAGCCGCCGGGCCATCGCCGAGCGCGCGCGCACGCTCGAGCGCCTGGCCGCCGCCCCCGGCCACGTCGTGGCGCGCGAGCGCCGGCGCCTGCACCAACTCGCGCGCGAGCTCCGAGCCACCGCCCGGCGTCGCCTCGACGCCGGACGCCAGCGCGCCGGCGCGGAGATGACCGCGCTCACCCGGCTCAGGGAGCGAGCGGTCGGCACCGAGCGCGCGGCCCGCGAGCGCGACCTGCACCGCCTCGCCCTGGCCCTGGCCGCCCACGACCCGGAGCGCACGCTGGCCCGCGGCTACGCCCTGGTCGAGGACCGCGCCGGCCAGGCCCTCGGGTCGGCCGCGGCCGCGCGGGCCGCCCGTGACGTGCGCCTCCGCTTCCACGACGACGCCGTCGACGCCGAGGTCACGCGATGAGCACGCCCGAGCAGACCTCCACCTACGAGACCGCGGTGGCCCGGATCGAGGCGATCATCCACCGGCTGGACTCGGGCGAGGCCGGCCTGCGCGAGACGCTGGCGCTCGTGCAGGAGGGTCGAGACCTGGTCGAGTTCTGCGCGGGCGAGCTCGAGGCGGTCAGCCGGGGCCTCGAAGAGCTTCGCCTCGACGATCTGATCGATCGGCTCGAGGGCGCGGGAAGGCGCCCATGAGCACGTTCGACCGCCTGGCCGGCCTGGCCATCGAGGTGGACGGCTACCGGCTGGAGGGGCTGCGCGCCCAGGTCTCGAGCGGGTTCGAGCGCCTGAGCACGGTCGTGCACCTGACCGGCGGAGGCCTCGAGGGCGTCGGCGAGGACGTGGTCTACCAGGCCGAGGACCACGTGGCCCTCCAGGAGGCCGGCCCGGTCCACGCCCAGGCGCTGTCCGGCCGCTTCACGCTCGGCGAGTTCTGCGAGCTCGTCGATTCGCTCGACCTGTTCCCGGTGGCGCCCGAGTGGGAGGTCTCGCGGCTGTACCGCCGCTGGACGTTCCACAGCGCCGCGCTCGATCTGGCCCTCGCGCAGGCGGAGAAGCCTCTGCACGAGGTCCTCGGCCGCGACCCGCAGCCGCTGACGTTCGTGGTTTCCCTGCGCCTCGGCGAGCCGCCCAGCCTCGACCCGATCGAGCGTCGGCTGGCCCGCTACCCGTCGCTGCGCTTCAAGCTCGACCCGACCAGCTCGTGGACGCCCGAGCTGATCGAGGCGCTCGTGAAGACCGGCGCGGTCGACTCGGTCGACTTCAAGAGCCTGTACCGGGGAACGGTCGTTGACCAGCCGCCCGACCCCGTGCTGTATCGCCGCGTGGTGGCGGCGTTCCCGCACGCCTGGATCGAGGATCCCGACGTGGTCACGCCCGAGACGGCGGAGATCCTGGCCGCCGAGCACGACCGGATCACCTGGGACGCCCCGATCCACTCGATCGACGACATCGAGGCCCTCCCGTTCCCGCCGAAGATGGTCAACCTCAAGCCGTCGCGGATCGGCGGGCTACCAAAGCTCTGCGCCACCTACGACTACTGCGCGGAGCACGGCATCGAGGCCTACAGCGGCGGCCAGTTCGAGCTCGGCCCGGGCCGCGGGCAGGCCCAGTATCTGGCCTCCCTGTTCCATCCCGATACTCCCAACGACCTCGCCCCGGTGCCGTTCAACCAGAACGACCCGCCGGCCGGGCTCCCGACGAGCCCGCTGCCTCCGGCGCCGTCGGCGACGGGCTTCCGCTGGGGCTAGCTGGCTGGATTCCGGGGCCGCCACCCCCCGGATCCTGATGCACCTCTTTCCGGTCGCGAGTGATCTGCCACTCGGCGCCTTCCGTCCGCCGAGCGGCAGATCGCTCGCGCTATGCGCGAGTGAACGTCCATTCACCCCGGCGGGCGGAGCGAATGGCACATCACTCGCGGTCCTGCCGGCCGCGGGTGCCCGTACCTCCTGTTACAGGCGCTGAATCAGCGTCCCGGTCCCGAGGCCGCCGCCGCAGCACATGGTCACGAGCCCGACCTCCTTGTCGGAGCGCTCGAGCTCGTGCAGCAGAGTGGTGAGGAGCCGGGCGCCGGTCGACCCGAGCGGATGACCGAGCGCCATCGCGCCGCCGTTCACGTTGACCCGGTCCATGTCGGGCTCGAGCTCGCGCCGCCACGCCGCCACGACCGGCGCGAACGCCTCGTTGATCTCGACCAGGTCGATGTCGTCCATCTTCATCCCGTTGCGCTCGAGCAGCTTCCGGGTGGCCGGGATCGGGCCGGTCAGCATGATCACCGGGTCGACGCCAACCGTGGTCTGGTCGACGATCCGCGCCCGCGCCTTCAGTCCCAGCGCGTCGGCCTTCTCCCGGGCCATCAGCAGCACGGCGGCGGCGCCGTCGGAGATCTGCGAGCTGTTGCCGGCGGTCACCTTGCCGTCCTCCTTGAACGCGGGCTTGAGCTGCGAGAGCGCCTCGATCGTGGTGTCGGGCCGGATGCCCTGATCGCTCACGTACGTGGACCCGTTGACCTTGAACGGGATCGTCTCCCGCTCGAACCGGCCCTCCTCGGTGGCGCGGGCGGCAAGCTGGTGGGAGCGCAGCGCGAGCTCGTCGAGCTCCGAGCGCGGGATCTCCCACTGGTCGGCGATCATCTCGGCCGACAGGCCCTGCGGGATCAGGTTGTAGCGCTCCATCAGCTCCGGCGGCCACGGCGAGCCGACCTCGTCGACCCACTTGAAGCCGATCCCCATCGGGACGTGCCCCATGTGCTCGACGCCCGAGCCGATCGCCGCGTCGTGTACGCCGGCGGCGATCAGCGCCGCCGCGAAGTTCACGGCCTGCTGGGCCGAGCCGCACTGGCGGTCGACCGTCGTGGCCGGCGTCTCGATCGGAAGCCCTGCCTGGAGCCAGGCGTTGCGGGCCACGTTGAACATCTGCTCGCCGTACTGCTGGACGCAGCCGGCGACGACGTCCTCGACCTCGCTCGCATCGATCCCGGCCCGGTCGATCACCTCGCTGTAACAGCGCCCGAGCAGCTCATTCGGGTGGGTGTCCTTGTAGTAGCCCTTCTCCTTGTGACCGCGCCCGATCGGCGTGCGGACCGCTTCGACGATGACTACCTCGCGACCAGACTGCGGCATGAGCTGCTCCTTTTTACGGATTCGGATGCCGCGTAGGCCCCGATGGCGCGTTCCCAGTGATTCGTTACTACTGTACTGAAGCTTTCCGGGAGCCCATCGACAGACAGGAGCTGACTTGCGGGAACGAGTGGGAATCGCCGGCTCGGGCGTGATCGCCTGCGGCCTCGCGGTGGCGGCGGCCGAGCAGAACGAGGTGATGCTGTGGGCCCGATCCGACGATTCGGCCGACCGAGCCCGCGCGCGCGTGGTCAAGACGTGCTCCAAGCTCGAAGGCTTCGACCCGGAGCGAGTCCGGATCGTGACCGACCTGGACGAGCTTGCCAGCGCGACCTTCTTGGTCGAGGCGGTGGTCGAGCACCACGGCTCCAAGTCCGCGATCCTGGCCGATCTCGGCGAGCTGGCCCGTCACGCCGGGGCGGGCGCCGTGCTGGCCACCACCACCTCGTCGCTGTCGATCACCGAGCTGGCCGAGGCCTCGGGCCATCCGGAGAGCTTCGTCGGCTTTCATCCGTTCAACCCGGTGCCGCGGATGCAGCTCGTCGAGCTGTCGTTCCCGCCCCAGGCCAGCGAGGACACCCGCGAACGGGCCCGGAAGCTGTGCGAGGCGCTCGGGAAGACCCCGGTCGAGGTGCCGGACATTCCCGGCTTCGTGGTCAACCGGTTGCTGTTCCCCTACCTGTTCAGCGCGGTCGAGCTGCTGGCCGAGACCGGCATGGAGCCCGAGGCGATCGACAACTGCATGACGCTCGGGGCCGGCATGCCGATGGGCCCGATCGCACTGCTCGACTACGTCGGCCTCGACGTCTCCAAGGCGATCGGCGAATCGATGGGGGTCCCCGTGCCGGCGCGGCTGGTCGAGCTCGTCGATGCCGGGGCGCTCGGGCGCAAGACGGGCCAGGGCTTCTACGCGTACGACTGAGGCCGGCCCGCGGAACAGCCGGATGATCGCTTCCCGGTCCCAGGGACGCCGAGCGCAGCGAGGCCCAATCTGGACGCTGACCAAGCTGAGACGAACTATTTAAGACGCGTTCATCTGCGGGGCGCACACTAAATACGCGACGTACCTCATAGCAGCACCTCCTCCCCAGAAGCACGGAGCCGGCCCGTCCCCAGCGGGCCGGCTTCTTTTTTGCCTGGAAAGGGCGAAGCCGGCCCGATGCGGGGGCCGGCTTCTTCTCTCCTCTCAACCACCGGGAGATGTTCAGTGAAGTCTCCGGTCGTTGCCTTGAGGGGCGAAATGTAACGAATGTCGCGAGGTGATGGGCGCTCCCCGCCGCGGGTAGAACCGGGGTGTGGACGAGAAGCGCTCCAACGCCCCCGACGGGCGCCACGAGACCGAGCTCGAGCGCTCCGATCGCAACATGGTCGAGCTCCTCCAGGAGGTCCGGGTCGTCCAGACCGGCGTGCAGATCCTGTTCGGCTTCCTGCTCACGATCGCCTTCCAGCCGAAGTTCGCCAAGCTCTCGAGCTTCCAGAAGGCGGACTACTTCGGCACGCTGGTGGCGGCCGCGACCACTTTGATCATGCTCACCGCCCCGATCTCGTGGCACCGGATCCTGTTCCGCCACGGCGACAAGGAGCACCTGGTCGATATCGCCAACCGCTTCACGATGATCGGCGTGGCGGCGATGGGCCTGACGATGGTCGGCGTGGTGATGTTGCTGAGCGACATCACTTTCCCGCCCGCGCTCACGGTGCTGATCACCGCCGCGGCCGTGATCGCCTGCTCGATCCTCTGGTACGCGATGCCGCTGGCCCGCCGGCGGACGCTAAGCGGCCGCTCGCCGCTGCCTGATGCGGACCGCCTCAATACGGTTCTGCCGGACGGATTCGACGCGGATCGAGAAGCCGTTCGCTGAGATCGTGTCCCCGCGCTTGGGCAGGCGCCCGAGCTCGGCGAACACGAATCCGCCGACCGAGTTGTAGGCGTCGGTGTCGACCGGCAGCTCGAGCCCGTAGTCCTCGAGGTCGGACACTGCCACGTGCCCGCGCACGAACCAGTCGCCGTTGGCCAGCCGGCGCACCGCGCCACCGGCCGGGTCGGTCTCGTCGGAGATCTCCCCCACCACCTCCTCGATGATGTCCTCGATCGTGACGATCCCCGCCGTGCGCCCGTACTCGTCGACCACGATCGCCAGCTCGGTGCGCTCGCGCTGCAGATCGGCCAGTAGATCGTCGAGCGGCTTGGTCTCCGGGACGATCGGAGCCTCGCGGACCAGCGAGGCGAAGTTCGCCTCCATGCCGTCGTTCAGCATCTTCTTGACCAGCTGGTTGACGTGGACGATGCCCTTGACCCTGTCCTGGTTCTCGTCCTCGGTCACGACCAGCCGGGAGTGCCCGGTCGAGACGCAGCGCTTGAGCGCGTCCTCGACCGTCTCGGACACGTCGACCGTGACCACGGCCGGGATCGGGGTCATGACCTGGCGGGCCTCCTGCTCGTGCAGGTGGAAGACACCGGTGAGCATGTTGGCCTCCCCGACGTCGAGTTGTCCGCCGGTGGACGACTGGGCGATCAGCCGCTTGAGCTCGTCGGGCGTCCCGCCTTCGGGCTCGGCGTCGGGGTCCGTGCCGAGCATGCGCAGGATCGACTCCGACGACGAGTTCAGCACGATGATGAACGGGTTGAACAGCCACCGGAAGAACTGCATCGGCGGCGCGACCCGCCTGGCCAGACTCTCGGCGTGCTGGATCGTGTACAGCTTGGGGACGATCTCCCCGATGACGCTCATCGTGACCGTGATCAGCAGGTAGGAGATGACCACCGACACCGCCACCGCCACCGCGTGTCCGAGTGGCCCACCTATGAGGTGTTCGAACACGTGGGCGAGAGCCGGCTCGCCGAGGGCGCCGATGGCGATCGAGGCCGCCGTGATCCCGACCTGGCAGGCCGCGATGTAGTCGCCGATGTTGTCGATCTGCCTGAGCGCGAGGCGCGCCCCGCGGAGTCCCTCCTCGGCCATGGTCTCGAGCCGGGCCCGGCTCGAGCGGACCAGCGCGTATTCCGCGATCACGAAGAACGCGTTGACCAAGACCAGCAGCGCGGTCAGGATGATGAACAGGGCGTTCACAGGTGGTCGCTCGCGCGGGTACGGCCGCACCGAGAGGCGCGACTGGTGGATGCCAGGCGAGGACGCAGGATCCGGCGTGTAGCAGCGCTACACGAGGGTCCGAGGACTCCGGATGACCGCGGGCGCGGCCATTGAACGCGAGGCGGGATGCCGAGCGGGCCGCAAGCCCGCGCTGGAGCCGCCAGGCGTGCCTCGAATGCGGACGTATCCACGGGAGCGACCACTACCCGGCGGTGACCCGCCACGCCCGCGCCCGGGCGGCCCCGCGCTCCGTCCTCGGTGGAGAGCTCCTCGGCTGTGAGCTGCTACTTCGGGATGGATCGTCGTCGGTCATGCAGCGACGGGGACACGGTAGCAGCCGCGCCACCCATGATTCAGAGCGTCCGCCGTATCTATGCTCCGTGGTCGTGCGCATCGTCAGCCTGATCCCGTCCGCCACCGAGACGCTGTTCGCCCTCGGGCTCGGGTCCGACGTGATCGCCGTGACCCACGAGTGCGATTACCCGCCCGCGGCGCGGGAGCTACCCAAGGTCACCCGCGACGCGCTGCCCGAAGGCCTCAGCGCGCGCGAGATCGACGCTGCGGTCAAGGAGCGCACCCTGGCCGGAGAGTCGATCTACGAGCTCGACGATGAGCTGCTGCACGACCTGCGCCCCGACCTGATCGTCACCCAGGAGCTGTGCGCCGTGTGCGCGGTCTCCTACGACGAGGTTCGCGCGCTGGCCGAGCAGATCGAGTCCCGCCCGCAGGTGGTCTCGCTCGACCCCCACACGGTCGGCGAGGTGCTGGGCGACGTCCGTACCTTGGCGCAGCTCACCGACCGCAAGGACGAGGCGGTTTCGCTGGTGCGGGATGCCTCGGCCCGGATCGACCGGGTTCGGCTGGCGGTCCGTGGTGCGCGCCGGCCGCGCGTCGCAGCCCTGGAGTGGTTGGACCCGCCGTTCGCGGCCGGGCACTGGACCCCCCAGCTGATCCAGTATGCCGGCGGACAGGACGTCCTCGGGTTCACCGGCGAGAAGTCCGAGGAGACCACGTGGCCGATGGTCGAGGCCGCGCAGCCCGACGTGGTGATCGTGATGCCCTGTGGCTTCGACGCCGAGATCGCCCACCGCGAGGCCGAGATGCATCGCGACGAATTGGCCCGGGCCGGGGCGGGCGAGGTGGTCGCGGTCGACGCGGCGGCGTACTTCTCGCGTCCGGGGCCGCGGATCATCGACGGGCTCGAACTGCTGGCGCACATCCTGCATCCCGAGCTGTTTCCCGACCCGCCCGAGGGCGCGCGGGCGTTCACGGTCGAGCTCTCGCCGGTCTAGCTAGAAGTTGAGGCCGTTGGGCGTGAGCCCGGTGCTCCCGGCCACCGCCACAGCGCCGATCACGCTCGCCACGGAGATCACGAGACAGCCGGCCATGGCCAGCCCCGGCATGCGCCGGCGCTCGTCGAGCTCGAGGATCAGCCAGCCGGCGATCACGCCGCCCACGAGGCCTCCGAGGTGGGCGCCGATCGAGATACCGCGCACGCTGAGCGAGAACACGATGTTGAGAAGGAGCACGACGCCGAGACCGCTCTGCCAGAACGGAATGCCGCGGTAGCGCGCCACCACGATCAGCGCGCCGAAGATCCCGAAGATCGCGCCCGAGGCGCCGATGGCGGGATATCCGGGCTGGAACAGGAGCGCGCCGAACGAGCCCGCGAGCAGCGAGGTCATGTACACCACGAGGAAGTTGCGGGTGCCGATGGCCGGCTCGAGCGCCGACCCGACGAAGTACAGCGACAGCATGTTGATCCCGATGTGGATGAGCCCGTCGTGCAGGAACGGACCGGTGACGAGGCGCCAGTACTCGTCTGTGCCCGTATAGAACGGGTTGAAGTTGTGGGCAGTCAACGCCGGGCCGTACAGCGCGCCGTGGTACCACACGGACCCGCCGCCCCCGCCGCCCAGTGGGGCACCAGCCGCCGTCTCGGCCAGGAACACGATCACGTTGATCACGAGCAGGGCCTGGGTGCCGCGCGGCAGCGCCGGCGTGGAGCGCACGCCCCTGGTCACGCGAGTGCGGTCCCGGGAGCACTCCGGGCAGCGCATGCCGACCGGCGTGGGCGTCATGCAGTCGGGGCAGATCGGGCGCCCGCACGAGGAGCACGACACGCCCGTCTCACGGGAAGGGTGGCGGTAACAGACGTCCATCAGCGAATCACCTTGAATGACGCTATCAGCGGCGGATGCGGCGGCCGGGCGCTCTCGGCGCCTTCGGCGGTGCGGCTACCGACGGCGGACGATCCGCCTGGCCTCTTCGGCGGCGTCCTGGAAGGTCCGCTCGACGAGGTCGACCATATTGTTCGAGCGCTGCTTGCGGACCCGGTGGCGGGCGCGAACCCGCAACAGCACGAGCGCGGTGCCGGCGCTGACCCCGACCACCGCGGCCGCCGCCGGCCTGACCCAGTTGCGCGGGTCGCGCATGGCCGAGAGCTCCCAGGCGTCGAGCTCATCCTGGGCGAGCTCGGTCAGGCTGACGAGCGTCACCTCGAGCCGGTCCACCAGATCCGCGGGCGGCTCGACAGGCGTCAGCGCCTGGCGCAGGAGGGCCTCGAAGTCGGCGG
The DNA here is from genome assembly GCA_963832315.1 of uncultured Solirubrobacterales bacterium. GTDB lineage: Bacteria > Actinomycetota > Thermoleophilia > Solirubrobacterales > Solirubrobacteraceae > Palsa-465. Next base: position 168,148 of record CAWHTT010000002.1, read on the forward strand.
TGCCGCTGCTCATGCTCGCGTCTCCCCGCTGTCGCTGTCGGATGTGACCGGCTCGGAGACCATGCCCTCGAGCTGGCGGATCGCGCGGTGTAGCAGCACCTTGGTCGCGCCGTCGGTGCGGCCGAGCGCGCGGGCGATCTCCCGGTTGTCCATGCCCAGCGCGAAGCGCATGATCAGCGCCTCGCGCCGGTCGTCGGGCAGCTGCTGGACGCCGTCGAGGATCGCTTTGAGCTGCTCGCGGCCCTCCACCAGTGACTCGGTGGTGTGCGGGGCGGAGATCATGCCGGCGTCCTCGATGCCCGACTCGGGCTTGCGGGAGCGGTCGCGGTAGAAATTGGCCGCCAGGTTGTGGGCGATGCGGATGAGCCAGGGGCGCAGCGGCCGGCCGTTGGCCTCGCGCAGGGCCCGCTCGAAGTGGCGGTAGGCCTGCAGGAAGGTCTGCTCGGTGAGGTCCTCGGCATCGTGGTGGTTGCCCACGCGGTAATAGCTGTAGGAATAGACGTCCCGCAGGTGGGTCCTGTACAGCTCTGTGAAGCGGGCGTCGACCTCCGCCTTGCCGCTGGGTAGGTCGTCCGGCACCGCGGGCACTTCGACCTTGACGCCGGCCTCGCTCGCCTCGGCCTGGCCGCTGGGTTGGTCGTCTTCCGCCACACGCGCAGCCTAGCCCCCGTCACGCCGCTCGGATGGAAGACTTCCGCGTCGGGCGCGGCGGCTCGGTCACTGTGGCGGTCCACTGCTCGGGCTCGATCCGCCCCTCGATCAGCGCGGCCAGGCTGTCAAGCGCCGGCGTCTCGAGGTGGGCGTTGCGCGCCACCGTCGCAAGCAGCGACGCCGAGTCGACCGCCTCGGCGGTCCGGCCAAGCGCGTTGCCAAGCTCGGCCGCCGGCACGCCCTGGGCGAGCAACTCCCCGGCCCGGCGGTTGCGCTCGTTGGGCGAGAACGCGCTCGCCACGAGGTCGCCGGCGCCAGCCAAGCCGGCGAACGTCTCGGGCCGGCCTCCGTGCACACGCGCGAGCGCGTCCACCTCGGCGAACACCTTGCCGGCCGCTGCGCCGGCCACGTTCGGTCCGGCGATCGAGGCGACGGCGGCGGCCAGCGCAGCCACGTTCTTGGCCGCGCCGGCGAGCTCCACGCCGGTCACGTCGCCGGTGGCGGTCACCTCGAAGCCCGCGGCGGTCAGGGTGTCAGCGAGCTGGCGGGTGAAGCCGCGATCGACCGAGGCGAGCACCACCGATGCGCCGTGCTCGAGCACGTCGGCCGCGTCGGCCGGGCCCCCCATGGCGGCGACGGCGCGCGCCGCACAGCGCTCCGCCACGAACGCCGAAGGCAGCGTGCCGAGCGGCGGCACGAGGCCCTTGGCGAGGACCAGGACGCCGGCCCGGCGGGGGATGTTCTCGCCGTGGGCGGCCATCACCGCGGGGAGCGCCCGGGCGGGGACGGCCAGGCAGATCAGGTCGTGGGTGCCGAGCTCGAGCTCGCCGGCCGTGGTGACGTGCACGGTGTCGGGCAATTCGACGCCCGGCAGATGGTCGTCGTTGACGCGGCTGGCCGCGAGCGCATGCGCCTGCTCGCGCGTGTGCGTGCCCAGCTCGACGTCGAGCCCCGCCCGCGCCAGCAGCACCGCCAGGCTTGTGCCGGCGGCGCCGCCACCGATGACCGCCGCGCGCCGGATCGGCGGCATGCCGCCGAGCCACTCCCACTGGAGCATCACCATCGGCCAGATCCGGTCGGTGACCGCGCCGGCGAGCGACGGAGAGGCGTCCTCGACCTTCGGGAAGTTGAGGGGTCGCCCGGCCCGGACGCGCACCTTGCGCGGCCGGATCCTCCAGCCCCTGCGGATGTCCTCGGTGCCGATGATCGCAATCGGGACGACCGGCGCGCCGGTCTCGAGCGCCAGGCGCCCGACGCCCCGCCTGGGCCGGCCGAGCGAGCCGGGACGCGTGCGCGTGCCCTCGGGGAACATCAACACGATCTCGCCTCGGTTGAGGATCGCCTTGGCCGTCTCGATCGTCTCCTGATCGCCGGCGCCCCGGTCGACCGGGAACGCGCCCAGCGCGTTCAGCAGCCAGCTCAGGATCCGGCTGTAGCCGAACAACTCCTTCTTGGCCACGTAGTACACGGGCCGCCGGGTCATCGTGCCGATCACGAACGGGTCGAAGAAGCTCCGGTGGTTGGAGGCGAGAACGACCGGCCCCTGCGCCGGGATGTACTCCCGGCCGATCCGCTTCATCCGCAGGTAGATCAGAAAGAACGGCGTCAGGATCAGCCTGACGATGAACAGCACCACCCGATTGACGCCCTTCTCCCGGGCCCGGCGGTGCAGCGCTTCGTAATCCATCGCACTTGGCGTACCCACTCCAGCCCTGCCCGTTACAGTTGGCCCCCTTGAGCAACGGCACCGTCACCACCCGGACGCTCAAAGGAGCCCTCGCCGGCGCGCTCGCCGCGGCGGCCTGGGGCCTCCAGCAGCCGCTCGACAAGCTGGTGTTCCGGAGCCGGTACGACGACGTCGAGCTGCTCGGCCGCGCCGTTCGCCCCGGCCCCGGCTGGTACCGCATCGGCCTCGTGCTCCATGTCCAGAACGGCGCCCTGTTCGGGGCCGTCTACGCCAACGTCGCGCCGGGGCTCCCGATCCCGCCACGCCTGCGCGGCCCGGCCGCCGGCCTCGCCGAGCACCTCGCCCTCTGGCCCCTCGTCGGCCTGACCGATCGCTTCCACCCGGCCCGCGCCCAGCTGCCCGTCCTCAGCGGCAGCCGCCGCGCCTTCGCCCAGGCGTTCTGGCGCCACCTTCTCTTCGGCTACGCGTTGGGCGAGCTCGAACGGCGGCTGAACGCCAGCGGCGTCCCGCCGCCCGGGCCGCCGCCGGACTACGCCTCCAATGGCCACGGCTCGCTCGAGCGCGCGGTCTCCGCCGTGCGAGACTGAGCGGCACCTGCCCGCCTAGCTCAACTGGTAGAGCACTTCACTTGTAATGAAGGGGTTGGGGGTTCGAGTCCCCCGGCGGGCTCTGCAGAAACCCTGGTAAACGCCACTTTTTCTGCCAAGCGATTCGTGCGGTACGAAAATATGTCCCCAATATGTCCCGAGGGCGGCGTAGACTTCGGACATGGCTGGCGGGCCGGTCCAGCGCCCCACAGGACACGTCTTCCGGGTCGAACGAAAGCGCGGAGCCGTCTGGTACGCGAAGTACCGGCTGCCGGACGGCCGCCAGGTCCAGCGGAAGATCGGGCCGGCATGGTCTGGCCGTGGCCGACCGGCTGCTGGCTATGTAACTAAGAGGCTGGCCGAGGACTGGCTGCGGTCGGTCCTCGATGAGGCCCGGCGCGGGACGCTACCCGGGCTGGTCCGTACCGGCGCCACGTTCGCAGATGCGGCGGCCGAGTGGCTGCGGTACATCGAGCACGACCGCGGGCGCAAGCCGTCGACCGTCGCCGGCTACAAGGTCATGGTCCGGTCGATGCTCCTGCCGGCGTTCGGCGAACTCCAGCTCGAGGCCGTCACGACGCGGATGATCGAGCAATGGATCGGTTCGATCGAGCTGTCGGCCAGCACCCGCACGAAGGCGATCGTGTTGCTGCACGGGATCTTCCGGCGGGCCAAGAAGGTCTGGGGCCTCTCGGTCAATCCGGTGACGGACGTCGAAAAGCCTCCCCTCGCCCAGGGCGGCGACATCGACGTGTTCTCGCCCGAGGAGGTCTACGTGCTCGTCGCGTGCGGCGGGCAGCGAGCAAGACGCGGCGATCTTCCTGACCGCCGCGTTCACCGGCCTGCGTCGCGGCGAGCTGCTCGCGCTGCGGTGGCGCGACGTCGACTTCGCCGGATCGACGATTCGCGTCCGCGGCAACTACTCGGAGGGAGTCTTGACGACGCCGAAGTCCGGGAAGGTGCGGGCCGTGCCGATGGCCCCCGACGTCGCCTCGGCGCTCGCGGCGCTCGGCAACCGCGAGAACTGGGTTGGCGACGACGACCTGGTGTTCGTTGGCGCCGCAGGTGGCTACCTGGACGGATCCGCGCTCCGCCGGCGCTATGGCGCCGCCCTGGAGCGCGCCGGCCTCCGCCAGCTCCGCTTCCACGATTTGCGCCACACCTTCGGCACGCGGATGATCGGCAAGGCCGACATTCGCCGCGTCCAGGAATGGATGGGCCACTCGAGCATCCAGACGACCATGCAGTATCTCCACTACGCGCCGCGCAGCGAAGACGCCCAGCTGGTCGCCGAGGCGTTCCGCGTCAAGGGCCTGGAGGGCCGGACATCTTCGGACATCTCTGGACAAGTTGGGACGACTTCGTAGCGCTGCGCGTCAACCTCGGCGCGTACGCCGGTTCCAGCGTCCAGCGGACCGTGCGTGCTGGCCCTATAGGAACGATGGTCTCAACTGGCGCCACTGCGATGGGGCGGATTCCAGCTGACGTTGCAACACCAGCGCGGCTTTGGAGGTTGCAATGCGGGACAGGAGGCGGACGCCGGCGGGTGGGGTTGAGGCTGAGAAGCAGCAGCGGTACGTGCAGCTGATCGCCCAGGGCGTCAACAACAGCGAGGCGTGCCGGCTGGTCGGGATCAACCGCAAGACGGGGAGCCGGTGGCGGTATGGCCGGCGGGTTCGGAATTCCGCCGGGGCGCTTGTCATCTATCCGCCGGTGAAAATCGAAGAATCGAGGCCGCGGAGTCCGCGGTATCTCTCAGAGCAGGAACGGATCCGGATCGCCGATCTCCTTGCGGCGAAGACGACGGTGCGCGGGATCGCGGAGCAGTTGGGGCGTGCGCCGTCAACGATAAGCCGCGAGATCCGGCGCAACGGCGACCCGGACGGCCGCTATCGGCCACATCATGCCGAGCACGCTGCTCGGCGGCGGGCGTGCAAGCCGCGCAAGCGGCGGATCGCTGTGGATGAGGTGCTGGCTGAGGTCGTCCAGCGGCTGCTGGCGAAACGCTGGAGCCCGGAGCAGGTCGCACACGAACTACGGGTGCGGTTCGCCGGGCAGCCGTCGCGCTGGCTGTGCAAGGAGACGATCTACCAGGCGATCTACGACGCTGCGGTCGCGATCACGCGGCCAGCGCGGCGCCGTCGACGTCGGCGACGACTGCTCGGCCTGCAGCGCCGCGGACGACTGACCGCGATGCGGATGATCGACGAGCGCCCAGCCGAGGTCGAGGACCGTGCGCAGCATGGTCATTGGGAGGGCGACCTGCTCATGGGCGCCGGGAACCGTTCGGCGATCGGAACGCTCGTGGAGCGCACCACCCGGTTCCTGATCCTGCTGGCGTTCCCCGACGGGATCGCGAGCACCGACGGCGTCCGCCAGGCGATCACGTGCGCGCTGGAGGGTCTCCCGCGGCCGCTGAGGCGGACACTGACCTGGGATCAAGGCAAGGAGCTCGCGATGCATCAGCAGATCACCGCCGCGACCGGCACGGGTGTGTTCTTCTGTGACGCGCACTCCCCGTGGCAGCGCGGCAGCAACGAGAACATGAACGGGCTGCTGCGTGACTACTTCCCGAAGGGCACCGAGCTCGGCCTCCACACCGCAGAGGACCTGCTACGGATTGCGACCGAGGTCAACGAGCGGCCACGCAAGACGCTCGGCTGGCAGCGGCCGGATGCCCTCTTCGGGGCCGAGATGGCCACGGCGACCACCTGAGCTGCAGAGCCCCAACAGAAGGACGCGCACGCGCCAGGGCACGACAGCGGGCTCGGCCCTCCCGGGCCTTCACCCACTGCCGCACCCAGGCGCGTTAGCTCACGCCCGGCCAGGCGGGGAATCTCGGTGATCGCTCCGAGGAGAAACGTGATCGGGCGCAAGGCGCGGTCTATCCGCTACTCCACGCCGAACCATCTGGCTCTCGGTCTAGGCTCCCGCCGGTCATCTGTTGCGACGTTGGCTGGCTTTTCCACCATCGCGCCGGGGCCAGTGCAAGTCATCGTTTCTATCGCGGCGATCGACGCTGGGACGCCTCCATCGAGGGATTTCGCTGCTCCGCCGCGGCTAGATCGACCCGATGTTGGCGCTTCACTTCCCGCCGGGACGGGTCACGCGGGCGGCGTCTACGCTCCCGTGGGTGCGTGACCCGTGGCCGTTAGCTCGCCAGCTGCCGGACGTGCGGGGGACCGGCGGCGTGGGGTAGCTCTAGCAGGCGCACTAATGCATCGCTAGGCGCGGTGGGCAGGACGGTGTTACCGGTCCGCGCCGTCGCGTGGCGGTAGAGCGCAACCGGCCGTGGCCCGATCGACCGGCCAATGGCGTATGTCCATCTCGCGATGGTCGTCTCATCGATCTCCTGCCCAGCGAGAACGATGAGGTCGGGCCGGTGCACAGAGCCGACGTCGCCAATCCCGTTCATCGCCCGCACGGAGAGACTCAGCACCTTGATGCCGGCGCGCAGACAGAAGACCTTCAAAGCGCGGATGTACACCTCGTCGAGATCGAGCTCGTCCCGCGATGCGTTGACCAGCATGATTGACGTGCGGCCGACCGATGGTGGGGCCAGGCGCTTGGCTCGACGCAACCAGTCAGCCGCCCAGCGCGCAGAGAACGCCCAGGCGGCCGAGTCGGCACCCATATGGCCGACGATCCTTTCCATGCCCGGGAGCAGGACCTCCTCGACCGAGCGCTCGACCGACCGCAGCGCGAGCGTCGTTTCGATTGCGCGATCAGCGCGCTCGTGGTCGTAGGCGAGCAGAGCCGCAATCAGCGTGCCGGTGTCCGCCGCCAGCACCGCACGAGCGCGAGCAACGGCCGCGGAGATCGAGTGCCCTTCCTCGAGCGCCGCTCGTAGCGCCGCCACTTCGCCGTGGGGGTAGGCCCGATGCCCGCCCGGCGAGCGCTGCGGCCGGGGAAAGCCGAATCGCCGCTCCCACGCTCTCAGGGTGCTTGGCCCGACGTCCAGCAGGGCCGCGGCTTCGTTCGTCTTGAGATAACGCATGGCAGAAGAACACCCTTCTCTGCCCACCCCGGTTAGCTGGGTTATCGGACGACGCCCCCTGGACCTAAAGGGGCATCCCGTTCAAATGAGTAACTTCTCACCGATCGCGCACGTCGCCGAATCTAGCCGCCGGCGCGCGATGTCAGGGGGCCTATCCGACCGAGACTTCCGCAACGGTCAGGAGAACGAGCGACCGTACGCCTCGCTGTAGCTGCGAGGCTCGTCCAAGGGGAGAGCCGGATCCCCTGTCGCCGGGTACTCATATACGCCTCGGCGAGCAGTATCGAGCCCCGTGACCTCGTGATTTGCCGCGGTTGTGATCGCGTCACTACGGCGTGGCCGTGGCCGCGGTGATGTCGGCTTCGGCGGGTGCGTAGCCGCCGTGCAGCTGACCGGCCAAGGGGTCAATCACCGCGTGGCGTCGGTAAGGTGCCCTTGTATTGGATCGGCGTTGTCTGGGCGGCCGCTGTCGGGGGGGTTCGGTGTGCGCCGGTCCGCCCGAGCATAAGGATCGTCACCGCGATCGCGATCCGTTCGCATGAAGACCGCGGCCGGTCGGACATCCCGCCGTGTCCGACGGCCTCGTGTTTGAACGTACCCTCGCTCGCGTGAGCCGCAGTCCAGCCTGCAGTCCCGATCCGTGCAATACAAGCTAGGGAGTCCGTGGTCATTTTCGGCTCCGCTCCACGGCGGTTGAGTTTGATGCGCAAATGGCGCAAGTTTCCGCTCGTCGTCGTTGCGCAAGTGGATGTACGGACGGGCCGGCCCCCGGTTCGCGGGCAGTGCGCGTGTCCCCGGTCTGGCAAGGATCGACCTGTCCGACCTTTGGCTTGAGACGGTGCGGGCAGATGTACCGAGTTCCTGCGCGGCCTCCAAGCGTTGGTCTGTGCCCACCCATGACGGAAGTATTCGGCCCTCGCGGGGCGCGAGGCGGCCAGCGCCTTGGCGACTCCCGGCCACGGTTCGCTCGCAGGTGACGTGAGGTAATCGCCGTGGAAGTGTGCGCAATGTCTGGCACGCCAGTCGTTAGACACTTACTGCAGCTCGGGCGCCGCGACCGCCATGGCCGCGGTGGCGGTGCGGAGGATCCGTGAGACCTGCATCTGGGACACCCCGATGCGCTTTGCGATCTCGTCCTGTGGGAGGTCGCCGCCGAAGCGCAGCAGTAGCACCTTGCGGTCACGCGGGTCCAGTCCTCGAAGCGCGTGCACGCACCCGGCGGAGGTTTCGACCCGCTCGTATTCCGGGTCCAAATCACCGACGTTCTCTTTAAGCGCGAGCTGTCGGCCGTGATCCGACGCGGACGTTGCATCGAGCGATCGAGGCCGATATGCGTTGAGTGCGCGCTGTGCTTCGGCGACCTCTCCGAGCTCAAGACCCAGATGCCTTGCGATCATCTCGATGGTCGGATCAGACCCGGACCTTGCCCGGCAGGTCCTCCTGGGCGCGGGCGACCCGGCGGGCGCGGTCCTGGACCGAACGCGGTATGGGCATGGGCCAAGTTCTGTCACGGAAGTGACGCCGGATCTCGCCGAGGATGGTCGGCTTGGCGAAGGCGACGAACGAGCAGCCTCGCGTAGGCTCGTATCGGTCAACTGCCTTGATAAGCCCGATGCTGGCGGCCTGATAGAGATCGTCGACCGGCTCGCCGCGTCCCCTATAAGGTCGTGCGAGATGGTGAGCGTATGGGAGGAATGCGACGATTATCTCCTCCCGCGCGCGAGCGTCACCCGCCGAGCGCTGCTCGAACAACGTCCCGAGTTCGCGCGCGGACCGCCGTCGGGCCGACCTGCGCGCATGCCGCTGCAGCGTCATTCCATCTCCCTTGGTGTCGTGCCGAAAGGGCTACTGCCCCGTTATGGAGAACTGATGTTCACACGATCGTAAGTTCGTCAGTGAGGCAGGCCTGCTCGATCGAACATCAGTCCAAATGTGCACCGTTGACTAATGGTTGAGCAACAACAGTGGAGCTTCCACGGCTCCACAGACGCAAAAGAGCACGGGGGCTGATTGTGCCGTCCCCGACTCCACTCGGGGCGATAGATCGCGAATCGCTCGACTTACTGCGCCGCGCTTCATCGCCGGCTCGACCCTCTCCGCTACGGCCTTCGCGCGACCAGTAACGAGACGACTGGCCGAACCGGATACACGTCGCGACCGGGGAGTGTGTCTCCGACCCCTCGACGCTTACGCTCGGGTCTCGGTCGGGGGCATGGACGACCCGATCGACCGCGGCGCGAGCAAGCACATAGTCGGATCACGACGCGCCTTCGTGGGTCTCAGCGGCCACGTACGGTGTCGGGGTTATGGATACTCTGCGGATCGTAGACGTGGCCTTGCGCGTCACCCGAGATCGACCCTTGACGTCATCGGCCTACGGTTGCGTAGGTGTGGCGATCGTGCGGAGGCGCCTCCGAGGATCGTCATCGTGGACACCGGTATGGAACTGACCGCGGAGCCGGGATCGCGGTAGAGCGCCGGCGGCACGGCCGCGATTTCGGCGTTCTACGCGTAGCCCATCATCGCCCGGTCGACCCTCTCCGCCTCGCTTTCGCCCGGGCAGTAACCGGGCGTAGGTCGAGGTCGTCGCGACGCCACGCGTGAGAGGTGGGGATAGGCCGTCGAGGAGGGACCTGGCTCAGCGCTTTACGACATCGGCCGATCCTCCAATCGTGCGTGTTCGCTCGTTTCGTGCGACCTCGCGTCGCACCGTCCGCAACCGCGGTGAGATCGAGGTTGCCCGGCACTGCCGCAGTCCCGGGCCAAGCAGCGGTCTCGGCGTCCGCGCCTCTCATAGTGCTCCGGTTGCTCAGCAGCATCAGTGTGCATCGACTGTGCCGTATCTCTGACCGGAGCAGGAGCGAGGCGGCCGAGCCCTGCGCCGGCTAACCGAGATCTGGAAGCGCCGAACGCGCGGCGCTACAGCGCGCCTGTTCGGGTGGGCGCCACACGTCTTCACAAGGAGTCGGCGCTTGCGCTCGGCCGCGTCTCAAGGAGCGTCGGACCCGGACGATCACTCCGGGAGTCGGCCGCTCGCGGCGCGCTCTGAACGCACCGCAAGTGCGCATTGCCGGCTGAAGATATCGCTGGTTACCGCAGGGGAGAAGGGATCGAGTCATGCATTGGAGCATCTGAGTGGCACGCGCGCTACGAGCTGTCAGATTGTTGCGATTGGCAGCAGTCGCAAGACGCAGCGCAAAGATACGGCAATTGGGGGAGCTGGCAGCGTGAGTGCTACCGCTCCCTCACTGCCGCCGAGGCTGGCTCCTGTGAGTAGCTCTGGTCTCGCGCGATCGGCAGGAGTAGGATCGGATCGTTCGGCGCTAGCCGTTAGGGGATCCGTGTCTTCTTTGTCCGTTCGAGTGTTCCGTTCCGGGGCTGTCGGGCTGCTGCTGCTCACGGTAGCCGGTGCGGCGCTGAGCTCGCACGAAGCCCAATGGCGGCCGCTGTGGCTGTTCGTTGTTCTCGGGGTTCTCGGGGTCCTCGGCGACCGTGTGCATGCGCACACCGGTCGGATGCGCCTGTCGGCGGGCTTGACGATCGTTGCGCTGGCGATGGCTCTGTTGGGACCCGCGCCGGCGGTCTTGATCTGCTTCGTATCGCGTATCTTCGATGCAATACAGACGGACGGGATAAGACTGCGCGGGCGGCGGTTGGCGCTCGTGTGGAACCTTGCCATGTACGTCGACGTGCTCCTCGGGAGCCTCGCTATCCAGGCAGCGGTCCGGGCGGGGGTTTCGCGTGGGAGCGTTGCGTTCGCGCTTGTTGTTGCGGTGGTGGTGACTGCCACGAACGTGATCAACTTCTTGCTCGCCGCCCTGTGGATTCGTGTGCACGAAGGCACGCCGATCGGCGAGCAGCTGCGTCGCAGCTTTGTGCCTGCGCTCCCGTGGATTACCGCGCCCAACTTCCTAGCCGCCGCCCTCGCCACCCTCTACGTACGAGCAGGCGCAGCCTCGCTGCTGCTCGTCCTGGGGCTGCTCGGCGCGTTCTACGTGCTGATGGTCGAGCTTCTCAACTCGCAGCAGCGTCGCGATGAGCTCGAGCAGCGGACGCTTCAGCTCGCTTCGCTGCAACTCGGCGTTCTCGTGACGATGGTGCGGACGCTCTCGTTGCGCGACCGCTACACGGCACGGCACTCGGCTGCGGTTGCGCGCTACGCGTATGCGATGGCTCGGGCAGCGGGCTGCTCGGAGGACGAGATGCGGATCGTGCATACGGCGGGCCTCCTACACGACATCGGGAAATTCGCCTTCCCGGATCGCATCCTTCTGGCTGACCGGCGACTGAGCGAAGCGGACTTCGAGATCGTCCGTCAGCATCCCGTGCACGGAGCCGACCTCGTAAGTCGGATCGAGGGGTACGAGGGGATCGCAGCGGTCATCCTTGCCCACCACGAGCGAGTCGACGGAACGGGCTACCCATCCGGGTTGCGCGGTGAAGAGATCCCGACGCTTTCGCGCATGATCTCGGTTGCCGATACGTACGACGTGATCACCGCCCGTGACACCTACCGCCCGCCTGTTTCGAGTTCGGAGGCGATAGCCGAGCTGCGACGCGTATCCGGCAGTCAGCTGGATGCCCGATTCGTTGAGCTGTTCATCGGCATCCTCGAGCACGAAGCGATCGGGTTTGCCCACACGGAAGACGCCGACTTCGAGAAGGAGCTGGCGATCGAGGAGCGCATTCGCGAATTGGCGCGACCCAGAGCCGCGGTCGGAGTGGCCGAAGCGTGAGCGGACTTGCGGCAACCTTGGGGATCGTCGAGTTCCGCGCGCTCCTGTTCTCCTACGTGATCAATCGCGCTGGGGACATTCTCGGCGCCTTGGCTCTGGCGGTCGTCGTGCTCGGTGCGACCGGTTCGGCGCTCGCCACCGCCGCTCTGTTTCTGGCGACGCAGTTCTTGCCCGGCCTCTTCGGTCCGTTCCTCGTCGCCAGAATTGCCCGGGTCCCCCCGGGACACGTCCTGCCCAGGCTGTACGCGGTCGAAGCCTTGCTGTTCCTGGTCCTGGCAGTGATCGCGAGACACTCCGGGGTGCCGGCAATCGTCGCGCTGGCTTTTATCGATGCGACCCTGGCGTTCTGCGCGCGCTCCATCACACGAGCGACGACAGCATCGACACTGATCCCGCACGATCTACTGCCCGAGGGCAAGGCTGCGTTCAACCTCGCGCTTGCCGTGGCCACAGTGGCCGGCCCCGTTATCGGCGGCCTCGTCGTCGCGATGCAAGGTGCCTCGGCAGCGCTGGTTATCGATGCCATCTCGTTCGTGCTTGCAGCGGTCCTGATCGCTCGCGCGCCAGCGCTGCGCGAGCCAGCGGATCGTGCATCCGCCCGCGCCGACGCGCGTCCACGTCATGACCTGCGCGCGAGCCTTGCGTACATCGCCAACCACGCCACGCTGCGCGCCTTGATCCTCGGCGAGGGTCTCGCGTTCATATTCTTCTATCTCGTCGTCCCCGTGACGGTCATCTACGCGACGCGCTCCCTCCACGCCGGCCCCGGGGGGTATGCGGCGATCCTCGCGAGTTGGGGCGTCGGCATCGCCATCGGCTCGACCGTGCACGTCCGGCTCGCGCGGCGCATCGGCCACGCGATGATCCTCGTCTCAACCTTTGTGGTCGCCGTCGGGTACCTGGGCACCGCGCTGGCACCGACGCTTTCTCTGGCGTGCGCCGCGAGCGTGCTTGGTGGAGTTGGCAACGGCACGCAGTGGGCCTCGGTAGAAACGGCCGTGCACCAGCTCGTCCAGGAGTCCTTTCGCGTGCGGGTCGCTGCGGTCCTCGAGGCCTTGGCCGCGATAGCGCCAGGAGTCGGCATCGTACTAGGAGGCGCGTTGGCCGCTCTCCTCTCGCCACGGGCCGCGTACCTGGCGGCGGGACTCGGCCTCGTCGCACTGATCACTGCGGGAGCGCTGAGCCGTGTCTTCGTTGTTCGGCCCGTAGCCGCCGAATAGTGAACGC
>CAWHTT010000003.1:0-85442 GCA_963832315.1 uncultured Solirubrobacterales bacterium
AAACCCTCCGATTTGGAGGGCTTTTCTTAATGGAGCTAGCCGGACTCGAACCGGCGACCTCCTGGGTGCGATCCAGGCGCTCTCCCAACTGAGCTATAGCCCCGTGCGGCGGCATTTGCCGCTCGGTTGCGGGACAGTTTAGCCCCGGTCCGCCGGCGCACGGCCGGCTCGCCGGGCTGGGAGGGGCTGCACGGGATGTGGCGGACGTCGCGCGACGGGTCGATAGCCTGAGCAGCGGCCGGGAGGACCCCGTTGAGCTTTCGAGCGCGCCTTTTTACCTTTTTCGTGCTGATCGTCGTGGTGCCGATGGTGGCCATGGGCGTGCTCATGTTCCGCTTGATCAGCGATAGCCAGCAGGGCAAGGCGGATGCCCGAGCGAGCGGTCTCGCGGGCGCGGCCGCCAGCCTCTACCAAAGCGAGGCGGGGCTGGCGCGCGCGGACGCGGAAACGCTCGCCCGGGCGATCGGACGGCTTCGCGGAGACGCTCTCGTCGCTCGGTTCTCCGCGCTGACGAAGCAGGCTGGGCTCGCGCGCGGGACCTTGACCGCCGGCACACGGACGCTCGCGGATGTGGGGGATACGACGGCTATCGCCCCCGGATCGACGGTTCTAAGGCAGCGCGGGACCGGACGAACCTTGACGGTGGCGGTCTCGGAGCTCACCGCCGCGCAGTACGCGCGCGAGCTGTCCGCTCCCGGAGTGGGAGTCGTGGTGCGCGAGGGTCCCAAGGTCCTCAGGACCACCCTCGCCGTCCGGCCCGACGAGCCGCTGCCGAACGCCGGAAACGTCACGATCGACGGGCGCGGCTATCGGGCGGTGGCGCAGTCATTCCCCAGCTTCGGCGATGCGCGCGTGACGGTCACTGTGTTGTCGGCCCTATCGGCAACAAGCGCCACACTTGGCAGTAGCCGCGCAGTCGCTGTCGGCCTGATCGTCGCGTTCCTGTTGCTCGCCTTCGCGTTCTCGGTGCTCGCGTCGCGCGCGCTTCAGGCGCGGTTGCGCGGGTTTCTCCAGGCGGCGCGGCGATTGGGCAGCGGCGACTTCTCCTCGCCGATCAAGGTCGAGGGGCGGGACGAGTTCGCGGCACTCGCGGACGAGTTCAACAGCATGTCGACCGAGCTGTCCCGCCGGATGGACGAGCTATCCCGGGAGCGAGCCCGCCTTCGCGAGGCAATCCGCCGCATCGGGCACACCTTCGCTTCGAGCCTGGACCGGCCAGCGCTGCTCGAGCTTGCACTGACGACCGCGGTCGACGCGGTTCAGGCCAGCGGAGGACGCCTGAGCGTCGTGTCCGGTGACGATCGGATGCTGACCGAGACACTTCGGGAGGGATCGCTGACCGGCGTCGAGGACGCCGTCGCGCAGGCGGAGCGCACCGCCTTGCAGAACGGCGGGTTCGGCGAGGAGAAGGCGGCCGGAACGACCGTCGCGGCAGTCACGCTGGGTGCTCCCGAGTCCCACGGCGAGGCCCACGGTGTGATCGCGGTCGCCCGCGCCGGTCGGCCGTTCACGAACGACGACCGCGAGGTGCTGCGCTCGCTGGGAGCCGAGGCGGCGCTCGCGCTGGAGAACATCGAGCTCCATTTCCAGGTGAGCCGGCAGGCGGTGACCGACGAGCTCACCGGGCTGGCGAACCATGGTCGGTTCCAGGAGCTCCTCAACGCGGAGATCGAGCAAGTCCGTCGCTATCACCATCCGCTCGGGCTGATCATGCTCGACATCGACGACTTCAAGGCCGTGAACGACACCTACGGCCATCAACAGGGCGACTCGGTGCTTCGGCACGTAGCGAACGTCCTGCGCGAGAACTCCCGCGATGCCGACTCTCCCGCCCGCTACGGCGGCGAGGAGCTCTCGCTGATCCTCCCGCACACCGATCTCGAGGGGGCCTTTGCCATCGCCGAGCGTATTCGGGCCGCGGTCGAGAAGCTCCGTGTGGCTCGAACCGACGGCGGCGGAGTGCTCCGGATCACCGCCAGCGTCGGGGTTACCGCCTCGACGGAAGGCGACAAGGACAGGCTGATCGCGGACGCCGACGGCGCTCTGTACGAAGCCAAGCGCAGGGGCAAGAACTGCACGGTGAGCGCGGCGACTCGAACCGCGAACGCGCCGGGGGGCGGGTAGGCTTAAGGGCCATGGGTATTCTCGACGACGCGATCCGCGAGCATCTCGACCTCAAGCGCCGGCGCGGCGCCGACCCGACTGAGATCGAACGCGCCGAACGCGAAGCGCTCGGGCCAGTCCGCCGCGGACCGGAGCTGACCGGGGACGAAGTTGCGGCGCCGGAGCCCGCGGAAGCACCCGCGGCGGAGCATGCCGCCGCGCCATCGGAGGAATGGGAGCGGTTCCCGCAAGATCCTGAGCTGCGGGCGCTGGAGGAGGAAGAGCCAGCTCCCTACGAGCCTCCCCGCGCTCCGGACGGAGATCCTCTGATCGACGACGAACCGGTCTCCGGGGAGACGCGCGGCACGATTCCGGCGGATCCGGTCGACCTGGCGCCCGCGCCCGAGGCCGGGCCCCCGCCGGCCCCCCATCCCGCCGACCCACCGCCGGCGCCGGCCCCCGCCCGCGACGACGAGCCCGCTACTCGCGTGGACCAGGAGACCGAGGAGTACGAACTCGAGCCGGAGGAGGAAGAGGAGGAGACCGGCGACGACGTCCTCGAGACCACCCCGGAGTTCCTCCAGGACGCGCCCGAGCACGACCGGCTCTGGTTCGAGCAGCGCCCGCCGCGCGACTTCGACTTCGACGGCTGACGCGCCCGGGCGGGATTTCGCGCGGGACAAGGGCCGCGCGAGCACGACTGCCGCGCTTTAGACTCGATCCTGGATCGGGGCCATAGCTCAGTTGGGAGAGCGCCTGCTTTGCACGCAGGAGGTCACGGGTTCGAATCCCGTTGGCTCCACTCCCGAAGCACCTGCTAATCGCGACTTGTCGCAGGTCCGCGCCCCATCTCAATCACCGGGGGCGGTCAGCTGAGTTCGCCCAGCAGGCCAGCGAAGGTGGCCGGATCGACGTTGCCTCCGGACAGGATCACACCCACCCGCGAGTCGCCCGAGAGCTCGACGCGGTGCGCCAGGATGGCGGCAAGCGCAGCGGCTCCGCCGGGCTCGACGACGAGCTTGAGGCGCTCGAATGCGAAGCGCATGGCGGTGATCAACTCGGCGTCGGACACCGTGACCATGCCGTCGAGCAGGGATCGGTTGATCGCGAACGTCAGCTCGCCGGGCGAGGTCAGCCGTAGCGAGTCGGCGATGGTTTCCGGCATGGCGATCGACACGCGATGGCCGGCCGCCAGCGAGCGCGCGTAGTCGTCCCCCGCCTGCGGCTCGACCCCGATCACTCGGGCGCCGGGACAGAGAGCCTTGACCGCCGTGCCGCAGCCGGCGATCAGCCCCCCACCGCTCACCGGTGCGAGGAGCAGGTTGAGGCCGGGGGCATCGTCGATCAGCTCGAGGGCGGCGGTTCCCTGGCCGGCGATCACGTCCAGGTCGTCGAACGGGCGCACCAGCACGAGCCCGCGCTCGCGCGCGATCTGTCCTGCGATCTCCTCACGGTCCTCGGTGTAGCGGTCGTAGGTGATGACCTCAGCCCCGTATTGCCTGGTTGCCGCCAGTTTGAGCGCCGGGGCGTCGGCGGGCATCACGATCGTGGCCGGTGTCTCGAGCAGTTGTGCCGCGAGCGCGACCGCCTGGGCGTGGTTTCCCGACGAGAAGGCGAGCACGCCCGCCTGCCGCTGCTCCGGGGACAGCGTGGCGATCTTGTTGAACGCGCCGCGGAACTTGAACGATCCGGTTCGCTGGAGCGGTTCGGCTTTGAGATAGACGTGCGCGCCAACCGCGTGATCCAGCGTCCGCGACGTGATCGTCGGGGTTCGGTGCGCGACCCGTTCGATCCGCGCGGCCGCGCGGTGGACGTCGTCGATGCCGATCATGGGTTGACCTGGAGGCTACGCGGCGGTCAGTGCGCGCGCTCTCGGCGGATCGCGCGTCGCCGGCGTGCCCCGGCCGCTCGTCCCTCGTCGACGGCTCCAAGCGCGAGTGCGCGCTCCCGTCCCACGCGCGTCAGGTCATAGTGGTCGTTCTCAGGACGTCCGGGCTTGGACTGGAACCACGCAGGGCGCAGGCCGAGGCGCGCGGCGAATTCGTGGAGCTCATCGACGGTGTCTGCCTGCAGGTGGCCGCCTCCACTCCACCGCCCCCAATCGCCGACCGCGAACGCGTTGTCGACGTACACCGTCAATTCGACGTGGAGCGGACGTTGGACACCATGCGGCACCGGTGGGCGAGGGCTCGGTCCTCGTCGCACTCCCACACGCCCGTCCGCGCGCGCTCGGAACGAAGCTTCGAGTAGCGGCAGGTCTTGGGGACTACCGCCACCGTCAGCCGCGGCGCATCCCGACTGCCCAGTGCCATGTCACGCGCTTCGGTTCCTCGCATCGTCGAGCACAGCAAGATACGCATGGAGGCCGCCAACACCCGTGCTGTTGGCCTTGCCAGGCTTCGGCCCAGCGTCCGGGTTGCCTGGTTAATGGCCTGTTCACGGCACTCTGGGCGAAGCCGACGAGAGCCACTCGCTAGTCTGCGGAGCGGCCCCGGCTGTCAGGGAATTTTCAAGCGCCGGATGCACAATCTGGCCGGAGGCCTGTTCATCCTCGAACAGAGGGGCTCACGCTCGATGCGAACGCTTGCAAGAACTTGCTATGTCCACAGACGCTTGGTCCTGCTTGGCTGGATCGTCGCGATCGTCGGCGTGACCGCGCTTCACGGCGCGGTCGGGAGCTCTTATTCGGACAACTTCAAGCTTCCGCACACGCAGAGCTTCGACGCGATTCGATTGCTGCAGCGCAACGCGCCGAAGGCGTCCGGCGACACAGACCAACTGGTGATCGGCGCCCGGCAGGGCAAGGTCACTGACCCCGCGATCCGTGCCAAGGCGCAGGCGCTGTTGGCCCAGGTTGCCGAGTTGCCGCACGTGTCCTCGGTCGCCTCCCCATACGGGCCGACCGGCAAGGCACAGATCTCCCCCAACGGCGATGTTGCTTTCGCCAACGTGACGTTCGACGCGCAGTCCAACAAGATCTCCAATTCCGAGGCGAAGGCGTTCGTCGACAAGATCACGTCCGCCTCCAACGACTCCGTCCAGTTCCAGGTCGGCGGCCAGGTGGCGCAGAGCGCGAGCCAGGGCAACGACTCGAGCGGCCTGCTGTTCGGGTTCCTGGCCGCGGCCGCGGTCCTGTTCATCGTGTTCGGCTCGCTGCTGGCGACGTTGTTGCCCTTGCTGACCGCCGGCGTGTCGCTCGGCGTTGGCATCGGCGTGGTCGGCCTGCTCTCGCACCTGATCGACATGGCGTCGTTCTCCAATGAGCTGGCGTTGCTGATCGGCCTGGGTGTGGGCATCGACTACGCGCTGTTCATCGTCACCCGCTACAAGCAGGGCATCCTGCGCGGCCTCAGCGGCGAGCAGGCGGTGACCGAGTCGCTGGACACGTCCGGCCGCGCAGTGCTGTTCGCGGGGATCATCGTGTGCATCGCGATGCTCGGCATGTTCGCGCTGGGCGTCAGCTTCCTGTACGGCGTCGCCGTGGCGGCCACGATCGCGGTGTCATTCACCGTGATCTCGGCCCTGACGCTCCTGCCGGCGCTGCTGGGCTTCTTCGGGCGCCTGGTGTTGCGCCGCCGCGAGCGGAGCGCCCTGCGCGAGGGCAAGCTGAGGACCTCAGATGAGTCGGCCGCGTGGGCGCGCTGGACGGGCTGGATGCAAAAGCGTCCCGCCGTGTTTGCGGCGGTGGCGACCGTACTGCTGCTGATCCTCGCGATCCCGTTCCTCTCGATGCGGCTGGGCTCGTCGGACGCCGGCAGCGATCCGGCCAACACGACCACGCGCAAGGCCTACGACCTGCTGGCGAAGGGATTTGGCCCGGGCTACAACGGGCCACTCCAGCTCGTCGCCGAGGTCGATTCGCCACAGCAGAAGGCGGCGTTCCTGCGCGTCCAGCAGGCGGTGGCCAAGACCCCCGGGATCGTGGGCGCCGCGGAGCCGCACTTCATTCCCGGCGCGAACGGAAAGCCCGACGTGGCGATCGCCGACCTGTACCCCAAGGGCTCTCCGCAGGACAAGTCCACGGCCGACCTGCTCCACAAGGTGCGCGATCAGGTGGTTCCGCTGGCTGAGCGCGGCACCGGCATCACCGTGCTCACGGGCGGCCAGACGGCGATCTTCGACGACTTCAGCCACGTGCTGGCGAGCAAGCTGCCGCTGTTCATCGGCGTCGTGGTGCTGCTGAGCTTCCTGCTGCTGATGATCGTGTTCCGCAGCATTGCGATCCCGCTTACCGCGGCGATCATGAACCTGCTGTCTGCGGGCGCGGCGTTCGGCGTGGTCACGGCGATCTTCCAGAACGGATGGGGCGCATCGTTGATTGGCGTCGACAAGACGGGACCGATCGAGGCCTTCCTGCCCGTGCTGATGTTCCCCATCCTGTTCGGTCTGTCGATGGACTACGAGGTGTTCCTGGTCAGCCGGATCTACGAGGAGTGGCACCGGCGCCGCGACAACGGCGAGGCGGTCGCCCACGGTCTCGCGGCGACCGGCCGCACGATCACGGCAGCGGCCGCGATCATGGTGCTGGTCTTCGGTGCATTCGTGCTCGGCGGCGAGCGCATCATCAAGCTGTTCGGCGTGGGGCTGGGCGGGGCGGTGCTACTGGACGCCGCGATCGTGCGCTCGGTACTCGTACCGGCCGTGATGCTGATGCTCGGCGATCGCAACTGGAAGCTTCCGGCCTTCCTCGACCGCATCCTCCCGCGGGTGAACATCGAGGGCAGCGTGCAGCGCATGCCGGCGCGCGAAGAGCACCGGCCTGAGGCGATTCCCGAGCCGGCGGGCGGTTAGCCGCTCAGGCTGGCGACACAGGAGCGGTGCAGCGGAAACCGTCGCGGCTATTCCAGCACGACCGGGCGCGCACCGGCGGGTGCGGTGACTGGGCGCCGCCAGCCCGAGAGGGCCATCCCGACGGCGGGGATGAGAGCGACGAGGATGAGCACAAGCGCCCACACGAAGGTTGAGCCGAACGCGTCGGCAAGCGGGCCAGCGATCGCGTCGTGCGCGCGGGCCGGCAGATGCTGGAGGGTGGCGATCCCGCCGGAATGCGAGCCGGACGCGCGGCTGCCGAGGATGCCGGCGAGGTTGCTCGTGATCGCTGAGGCGAGGATCACGGACAGCACCGCGGTGCCGATCGAGGCGCCGGCCTGACGGATGATGTTCATGGCCGTGCTCGTCCGAGCGATCGCGGCCGGCGGCACCGCCTGCATGGCAGCGGTCATGTTGGGCATCATCGCCAGGCCCATCCCCAGGCCCTGGACGAAGTTGGCCGCGCACAGCAGGGCGTAGGAGGTGTGGGCGCCGACGAACACGAACGGAATGAGCCCGATGGCCACGAACGGCAGGCCGGTGGCAGGGAGCCAGGTAGGTCCGTACCTGTCTGTCAGGCGGCCTGAGAGGGGCATCATCAGCATCGCGCCGAGGCCGCCCGGCGCCATCAGCAGGCCCGCCTGGAGCGCCGACGCGCCCCGCACGGCCTGGTAGTAGAGGGGAACGAGCAGCATCGATCCGAACACCGAGATCGCGAACAGCAGGAAGGTGCCGGCGGCCGCGCCGGCGCGCGTGTGCGCGAACGTCCGTAGATCGATGAGCGGATTGGGGCTGCGCCAGCTATGGATGAACCAGGCGGCGATCAGCACGACGCCGGTGAGCGTGGGACCCCACGAGCGGACGGAGCCGACGCCGTAGGTCGAGGACTCGGCGAGGCCATAGATGAACACCGCCAGCCCGGGCGAGAGCAGCAGCATCCCGATCCAATCGAGCCGGTGGGCGGGCTGGGGCTGGTCGGGCTCGAGCACGATCATCGCGAGGATGAACGCGACGATCCCGATCGGCACGTTGATGAAGAAGATCCACCGCCAGGAGGCGCTGTCGACCAGCCACCCGCCGAGGATCGGGCCCATGATCGGCGCGATCAGCATCGGCACGCCGAGCACGCCCATCACGCGGCCCATGCGGTGGGGACCGGCCTTCTTGGTCATGATCGTCATGACCGCCGGCATGATCAGCCCGCCGCCGATGCCCTGAAGAACGCGGAACAGGATCAGCGATGCCGCGCTCCACGCCAGGCCCGACAGCACCGATCCGATCGTGAACAGCACGAGCGAGGTCATGTAGATGCGCTTGGTGCCGAACCGGTCGGCCGCCCAGCCGCTCACCGGAATGACCGCGGCGAGCGCCAGCGTGTAGCCGGTGATGACCCATTGGATCGTGGTCAGCGACGAGCGGAACGCGACCGCCAGCTGATCGATCGCCACGTTGACGACCGTCGTGTCGAGGATCGACATGACCGCCCCCAGCATCACCACGCCGGCGACGATCAGTGTCTCGCGGTCAAGCCCCTCGGGCTGCGATGACTGCGCGGAAACCTCTGCCACGCCCGAAATCGTAGCGGACCCACGGGTCCGTTTACCTCCGGGCATCACCCGCGAGGATCAGTCGTCGCGTGGCGGGGGCTGGAAGACGATTCGTTTGAGCTCGGTGAGTGCGTGGCCGCCGAGCCGCAGTGCGGTCTGGAACCCCTCGAGTCCGAGTTCGCCGGCGTCGAGCGACCGCCGGAGCTCGTCGAGGGCCGGTCGCTCGTCGTCGAGTACCTTCTCGCGCGAAGCGTCCAGCAGGATCAGGTGTCGCGGGCGCCGGAGGCTATGGGCGAGGCGCACGTACCGTTCGCGCTCGAGAGCGTCAAACCCCTCGAGCGGCAGAACGACGGTCTGCCCAGATTGCAGCCGCTTGAGGACGGCGCTTGCGAGCAGTTCGCCCGTACGTGCCTCGATCTCGCTCTCCGGGACCCGACCGGCGAGCAGTTCTCGTACCCGAGCGGGCGCGAGGGTCGCCCCGCGCTCCTGGACGACCCGCTCGGCGAACCGTGCGGGCTCCGACGCCTCGGGGCCGACGATGATGAGAAGGCTCCCGGGCGAGTAGCGCAGCTGATGCGACGGAGACAGAACGCGGGATCGGACTGACACATCGACCGGCCGGGGCGGGGCGCCGCTTGGGCGTGGGCGCTCCGAGGACCAGCCGGTGCGCTCGTCGGCGGAGATCTTGACGCTTCGGGCGGTGGGTTTCTCGGACACGACGACAATCATCGTAGCCCCGGCTCGTCCGTGCGCCGCCAGTCGCGTCTGCGGCCTCGTGCAGGCGAGCGGCAATCGTTGGCTCCATGCGCAGAAAAGGCCTGCAAGTAGCCGTATTTGTTGTGAGATGAGCCTGTCGGCTCACGGAGCCTCGGGGTCCGAGGGGGACTCGTGCGGGGCCTACAGATCGCCCGACGTCGCCACTCGTCCAGCCACCGTAGCGGCCGGGCCAGCGTCAACGAGCGTGCCGAGGGCGTCATCGATGATCGTGACGGCGAGGTCGATCTCGTCCTCGCTGATGGTCAAGGGAGGCGCCATTCGTATACAGCTCGCGTGGCCACCGGTGCCGCCGCGGACGAGGTTGATCGACAGCCCGCGCCGTTGACACTCCTCGGTTAGCGCCGAGCCGAGGGCATCTGCCGGCCGTCGCGTTTCGCGGCTCTCCACGAGCTCGAGTCCGCACAGGAGCCCAAGGCCGCGGACGTCGCCGATCTGTTCGTAGCGCCCCTGCAAGTCCCGCAGGCCATCCATGAGGTAACTGCCGCGCGCCCGCGCGCGCTCAACCAGATCCTCGTCCTCGATCACGTCCAGCACCGCGAGCGCGGCCGCGGCCGGTAGAGGATCCGATGCGTGCGAGGTGACATGGGTGAACCCCCTGGCATAGCACTCCCGCTCGATCTCCGGACTCGTGATCACCGCGCTGATCGGCAGCCCGCCGCCGAGCGTCTTTGAGAGCACGAGCAGATCGGGCGCCACGCCGTAGACCTGGAAGCCGTACATCGCCCCCAGGCGGCCCAGGCCCGTCTGGCACTCGTCGAAGACGACCAGCATCCCCCGCTCGTGCGCAAGCTCGGTGAGCCGCGCCAGGTACCCGGGCGGCGGGACGATCACGCCCCCGGCCGACAGCACCGGCTCGGCGACCACCGCGGCCGGCGCGCCCACCGACACCTGATCGAAAAGGTCGAATCCCGCTTCCAGGCACGTGCAATCACAGACCTGATCGCAGTGGCGAACGGGACAGCGATACGCGTACGGGGCGGGCAATGCGAAGACGCCGGGAGTGACAGGACCGTAGCCGTGGCGGCTCGACGCGTACGTGACCGCCGACGCACCTCCGGTGACCCCATGCCAGCTCCGCGTCAGGGAGACCACCTCAAAGCGACCTGTGAACAGCTTCGCCATGCGCAGCGCCGCCTCGATTCCCTCTCCCCCCGTGGAGAGGAACATCGCCCGACTCAGCGGATCCGGCAGGGTGGCGAGCAGCCGCTCGGCGAGCGCCAGCACCGGCTCGGAGAGCATCCACGAGTTGAGGTGCACGACGTCCCGGCACGCTGCCTCGATCGCGGCGACGACGCGCGGGTGGTTGTGTCCAACCGTCGCGCAGATCTGTCCCGCCGTGAAGTCCAGGACACGTTGTCCATCGACCGTCTCCACAAACGATCCGGACGCCCGGTGCACGACGCCCTCGATGAACTCCCCCCCATATCGGATCAGAAGGTCTGCGCGGTCGTCCACGCGCTGCAGCCTACCGCCTGGCTCCGGCTGTCATCGTGGAGAATCAGCGCCGATGGAGGTGCGGACAGTCGACTACCACACGGCCGGTGAGCCGTTCCGGATCGTCGTCAGCGACATCGGGGAGATCGCAGGAGCGGATGTGCGAGAGCGGCGCGAGACCGCGGCCGCCACCGAACGGATCGACCGTGTTCGTCGGCTGTTGTGTCACGAGCCGCGCGGCCACGCCGACATGTACGGCTGCTTCATCGTCCCGCCCGACGACGACGGCGCGGACTTCGGCGCGCTGTTCTGGCACAAGGACGGCTACTCGACGGCGTGCGGGCACGGAACGATCGCGCTAGGCGCCTGGGCGGTTCAGTCCGGGCGCGTCGCGGCGCCCGGAGACGGGCAGGTCGACGTGGTCATCGACGTACCGTCCGGACGCGTCACCGCTCGCGTGCGTTGCGCGGCCGGCACGGTGGAGGAGGTCGCGTTCGCAGGCGTGCCGGTCAGCGTGACCGCCCGTGGTGTCGACGCCGGCGAGGTCAAAGCCGACGTCGCGTGGGGCGGTGCGTTCTATGCCTTCGTGCCGGCGGCGGCGTTCGGCCTGCGCGTGACGGCCGAGGATCTGCCCGCGCTGATCGTCGCCGGGCGGGCGGTCAAGGCCGCCCTGGACGGTGCGCCGGTCTCGCGACACCCTCACGATGACCGGCTGTCCGGTATCTACGGCACCGTTCTGACCGAGCACGTCGGTCCGCGCCACCACCGCAACGTGGCGATCTTTGCCGACGGCGAAGTCGACCGCTCGCCGACCGGGTCGGCGACGGCTGCGCGCACCGCGTTGCTGCTGGCTGATGGCGAGATCGGCATCGGTGACTTCTGGCGCAACGACTCGATCGCCGGGACGAGCTTCACAGCCCAACCGGTCGGCAACGTCGCCGAGGGAGTGCTCACAGAAGTCTCCGGAACGGCGTTCCGCACCGGCGAGCACCGCTTCCTACTCGACCCTCGCGACCCGCTCGGGACCGGGTTCGTCCTTCGGTGATGGCGGGTCGCCGCGCGCGACCGCGGCCGACCGTTCTGGTTTTAGGGTTGCTCGTAGCGGTAGCCGCGCCCCTGGCACACGCTGCAGGTGAATCCTCTCCTACCACCGCAGGCCGAGCAGGTAAGCATCACACCGGTGACTTGGTCGCGCACCTGGCCCGTTCTGTTACAGGTAAAACAGCGAGTCAGCCCGCTCTCGCAGGCGTGGCATTGCTTGAGCGACCTAGAACCATGAGGGCGAGTAACCCGATCGCGACGGCGCCGATGATCTCGACGGTGTGATTGCTCTTGCTCTTGCTCGGATTGGCCGGCAGGCCCTAATCGGCAACCACTGCGTTCGGCGGCGTGCGATCGGGCGTGAGGTAGTAGTTCGTGTCAAGCCATTTGCCGTGAGCCTTGAGGAACGTGTCCTCAGCGACCATTTCCGGCTTGGCCCCCTTGGCCTTGGGGTACGTTGTGACCGTCGCTGTCGCCCACGCGTCGGCGGTCGAGACCCTGATGTCAGTGACAGCGATCCGGAGGCGCGGCCCGCCCTCGGCGAGAATCGTGGCGTGCCTGATCTGTGAGCGTTCGCGCGGGGTGGGGGCACGGTGAGCCTGGGCGATGGTAGGCACTGCCCCTGGTGGCGAAGCGCCAGTCGGCGATCCCGGCGATCAGGGGACGATCAACTGTGGAGGTACCCGCCGTCGCCAGCGGGTTATGGTCTGCCGGTTGCGTGTGTTCGAACACCTCCGGGTCGCGCCCGCCGCCGGCCGTCCCTCGGCCGGGTGAGGTGATTCGTGCCCTCCCCGCCAACCAGTTTTCTGGCGCTCGTGTTCGAGACGGTGTCGGCCGCGCAGGATGCGTTGTCGACGGTGCGCGAGTTGGACGGCGAACACGATGTGTCGGTCCGCGACGCTGTCGTTGTCCTTCACACCGAGAGCGGCCGGATCGAGTTGGAGCAGACTCGTCAGATCGCTCCGGGTGAGGCCGTCGTCAGCGGTGGCTCTGCCGCTCTGGTCGCGGGGCTGCTGCTCGGCGTGCCCGTCGTCGGAGCCGCCGTCGTGGGAATCGCGGGCGGAGCGCTGTTCGGACTGCGCGACACTGGAATCCCTGATGACCGGATGCGCAAGCTCGGGGCGGATCTGCGACCAGGGCAGGCGGTGCTGTGCGTGCTCGTCGACATGGACGGCGTCGAGCGCATGCGCGAGACGCTCGGCCGCTACGGCACGGTGTTCGAGGTCGCGCTCTCGTCAGAGCCGGAGCCGGGTTCGGGCTCGGGTTCGCCGTAGCGATGGCGGAATAGCAGATAGGCGATACCGCCCGCCGGCAGCGGCAGCCAGAACGAGGCCACCCTGTAGGCGAGCGTCGAGACGAGCGCGTCCTGCGCGCTGATGCCGGCGGCCGTCAGCATCCCGGTCAGACCGGCCTCGACGAAGCCAAGGCCTCCGGGGGTCACCGGGATCAGAGCGAGCAACGCTCCGGCCACGTACGCGAGCAGCACCACCGACGGATCCGGCCGGGCCCCCACCGCCGCGAGACAGCAGACGAGCGCGAGGTAGTCGAAGCCGACCTTCCCCACACCGCCCGTGAGGGCGACGAACCAGCGGTGGCCGAACGTCTCCTTCATCCGGTCGCGCTGCGCGAGCAGCCGGTCGGGCAGATCAGCAGCCGAATCGGGCTTGACGCGCTGGATCAACCACCGCGCCGCACGGCCGACGATCAGCAACGGTCGGTCCCAGCCGAATGCGGCCGCCGCCACGACTGCCACCGCGACGAAGCCGGCAGCGCCGACGTACGCGGTCTGGATGAGGCCGCGCGGCGCGGCCAGGCCGCCGATGATCGCCGGTAACGCCAGGATCGGCATGGCGCAGACGACCGCCGTCCCGGCGATCGCCGAGGCCGCGAGCCCCGAGGCAACGTCCTCCCGACGGATGCCGGCCTTGGTGAGCATCCGGTACGCGACCGGTCCCGCCGTGGCCGCGCCGCCGGGAACCATGCTCGCGATCGCTCCGCTCGCGAGCTGCGTGGT
This sequence comes from uncultured Solirubrobacterales bacterium, assembly GCA_963832315.1. Classification (GTDB taxonomy): domain Bacteria; phylum Actinomycetota; class Thermoleophilia; order Solirubrobacterales; family Solirubrobacteraceae; genus Palsa-465. The sequence goes on from CAWHTT010000003.1 coordinate 13,726, forward strand.
ACCGACCGCGAACCAACTCGTCGCATGCAGCGCGACACGCTGCATCGACCACAGCGACAGGTAGCTCAGCGCCTCGAACAGGACCGCCAGTCCGAACCAACCGGGCTTCAGCGCCTTCAACTGCGGCCACGAGGCGAGGACCGAGATCAGCTTCGGGGCGAGCAGGTAGAGGGAGACCCCGCCGAGGAGCAGCATGAAGACTCGCCACGCGATTTGCGGCCAACCGCGCCCCTTCGCTGCCGGCTTCGCGGCCTCCACGCGGAACGACCTACGGCTGTTGAAAGACGTCCGCCGCGGCGCCGACGCCGAGGCCGACGCCCCCGGCTGGGATAGCTCCATCTACGCCCGGCGAGGCGTTCAGCTGCGCGAGATGGTCGTGGATGCGCACGCCGGCGGAGACGAGAGGCGCGGCGAGAACGAGCCCAACCATGCCGAACAGCGTTCCGGCGGCGATCGTGACGCTGAAGACGACGAGCGGGTTGAGCCGCAAGGTCGCGCCGTAGACGATCGGCTGGATGATCTGCTGCAGCGGACCGTTGGCCAGGAACACGATCAGCCCCATGATCAGCGCACTCGTCGTGCCCTGGTCGGCGAGGGCGAGCGCGAACGTGAATATGCCCGCGGTCCAGGCACCGACGATCGGGATGTATCCCCCCAGGAACGTGACGAGCGCGATCGTGCCCGGGAGCGGCACACCGAGGATCAGCGCCCCGGCCGTCACGAGGGCGGCATTGAATGCGCCGACGATCGTCAGTCCGAGGAAGTACCGGCGCAGCGCCTGGATGATGTCGGACATCACCACGCTTGCCTGGGCGGGCTGCAGGCCCATATGGCGCTCGATCCACCGCCCAATCGTCGGGGCGTCCTTGAGCAGGAAGAACGTGGTGAAGACCGTGAAGCCAAGGAACACGAGCAAGGACGCCAGGCCGGAGATGCCGCCCGCCACACCCTTGAGCAGCGTCCGGCCGAGGTCGGGGACAGCCTGCTTGATCTCGTTGGCCGCGTCCGAGGCCGACGTGATCCCCAGGTCTTGGGCCCAGCCCCGGACCTTGTCGAGCGCGCTGGCCAACAGCGTGTCGATGTGCGACGCCTGAGAGCTGATCCCGCCGAGCACGAGTCCCACCAGTAGGACTGTCAGCGCGAACAGGAGGAGCGTGACGACACCAGCCCCTGCCGCTCGAGGCCAGCCCTTGCGCTCCAGGAGGTTTACCAGTGCGCCACTCACGGCGCCGACGACGAAGCCCGCGATCAGCGGCGCGACGATGCTCGAGGTCTTCTCGAGCAGCCACACCGCGCCGATGACCACGAGGACCATCCCGACCACAAGCCATGCGCCGATGCCCCACCGCTGGAACCAGGCTGGAAGGGAAGACACGGACTTCTCCACCCCATCAAGGTTGCTCGCACGCCGCGCCACGGCATCGTCCGAACCGGATGACGATCCGGCGCGGGCGAGGCGGTCTCGGGACCTAGCCCCGGGACCCTAGGGAGATGACTATGCGGGTGGCGCGGGCGGGCCCGGCGTCTGCGCGGACGGTCGCCGCATCAGCGCGAGCACCGCGGCCACCGCCGCCACAGCGAGTAACAAGGCGACGATCGAGGCACGACGAGAGCGGAAGAAGAGCCACCAGCGGAACTTCAGGATGCGCGGCCGATTCGTCTTGCGATCGCGGCGTCTCGTCCTGCGGTCGAGGCGACTCGTCTTTCGACCGCGCCGCCGACCGCTTGGCTTACCGCGGCGACGAGGTCGACCTGGCCGCCGGCGCGCTGCCACGGTCATGCGGAAGTACCGGCGCCCGGCGCCGGCGGTCGCGGTGTTCCGGGTGGGCCACCCGGCGGACTCGAGCGGTGGCGCCCGAGCAGGAACATGATCAGACCGATCAGGACCGCCCCGACCCCGATCAGCACCCAGGCCCAAGCCGGGAGGCCGCTGCTGTTCGACTGCTCCGGACTGGTGCTCGCTGTCGGCAGCACTTGGACGGTGGCTGTCTTATTGGTGACCGATGTCGTGCTGGCAGGAGCCTCAGCCGTGCTCGTTTCGGTCACGGTGTCGGTCCTCGCGGGCCGGGTGATCGTCTTCGTCTCGGTCGTGGTGATCGCGCCGCCGCCCGAGCTCGTGCTCGATTCCGTGGTCGCCGCAGTGACGACGGCGGCCGGCCCGGTGGTCGCGACGACGCAGGCGAGCGCGGCGCCGGCGGCCAGCGCCACGGTCGACCTTCTGAGCACAGGAGCGCTTCGTGATCTCACGCACCGCAGACTGTCGCCCGTGTGCGCCCCCGGCGCAACGGTGCGGGCACGACTGCTGATGGTGTGCGGACACGATGCATTGAAGGCGCGCCTCCGTGCCGGCGCGCCGCGCCGCTCGCCCGTATTGCACTGGATTTTTGCAGCGCTTCCGGCAGTCATATGCAGCCGAACCTGTGCACCGCCGTTTACGGGCGTTCGAGGCGGTGTTATGCTAGGCCGCAGCCGGACGAGGGTTGTCTCGTCTGCGTACTCGGTGGGGTGGCCGTGGTAGAGAAGGTTCCGTCCGTAACGTTGCTGCAAGCGCAGCGGCTCGGCGCGGCGCCGTCACGTGATACGCGGAGGCGCGGGTAGCCGATGGCGGTTACCGTCGGAGATCCCGAGCATGGCGGCACAGGGCTGGCCGGGACTGAACCGGCCCTTCAGCTTTTGGCGAACAGCGTTGCCGAGGGTAAGTGCATCCTGTTCATCGGGGCCGGCGTTCACCACTCTCCGCCGCAGGGATCCAAGTACAGCTACGCCGAAGGTGACCGACCCCCAATGGGTGGCGCGCTGGCCCAAGAACTGGCCCTGGAATGCAATTTCGCGAAGATGTGCCCGGGCGAGCAGAGCGACAATCTTCAACGGGTCGCGCTGTGCTACGAGAAGGAGCTGGGCCGGCTGGCGCTGATCGAGCGGATCAGGCAGGCAGTGGAGCAGGGCCGTAAGCCCTCAGCGGCGTTGCGCGCATTATCCGAGCTTCGGTTCCCGCTGGTGATGACCACGAACTACGACACGCTGTTCGAGCGCGCGCTGCGCCAGGACCACGTGGGGAAAGATCCGTTCACGGCCGCCTACAGCCCGGATCGTTACGAGCGCACTACGGACTACGCCGGCGGTGACCAGCCGACCGACGACCGACCTTTCGTCTTCAAGGTACACGGCGACATCAACACCCCGAAGTCGATCGTGGTAACCGACGAGGACTACATAACGTTCGTGCTGCGCATGAACACCGAGGGTCGCGGTTTCCATCCGATCCCGGATACGTTCCTGTACTGGCTGAACAAGTGGCCCACCCTGTTCGTGGGCTACAGGCTGATGGACTTCAACCTGCGTTTGCTGTTCCGCACGCTCCGCTGGAGGCTTGACACTGCCCAGCGCCCGAACAGCTATTCGGTGGACCTCAAGCCGGATCCGCTGGTGAGCGAGTTGTGGACCAAAGAACACGGGCTGCGGTTCATCGTCGAGGACGTCTGGGAATTCGTGCCTTGGCTGTACTCCGCCGTGACGAAACGCGAGATGCCGAAGTGAGCATCTCGCTCGCCGCGCCGGGTCTGCTGGAGAGATTCGTCGCGGCGGCGCGGTACCCCCCGGCAGAGCCCTACCGTAACCTCGCGCCGTTCCGGTTCGCCGACGCGCCGCTGCTGGTGGCGCGCGACGGGGAGGTCGAGCAGCTGGTTCGCCTCGTGACGATGTACCGCGGCGTGCTGCTCTACGGAGAGTCCGGCGCCGGCAAGTCGTCGGTCGTGAACGCGGGTGTCCTGCCCCGCTTGACCGAGGACGGTTTTTGGCCGCACCGGGTGCGCGTGCAGCCCGTGTCCGGGCAGGAGTTCGCGCTCGAGCCGATCCCGTGCTCGGACGACCAGGAGAAGGACGCGTTCCTCCCGTCGGCCTTCGAGGGCGCGGCGTCCGACGGACGATTGGTTCTGGGCGCGGAGGCATTCGCCGCCGCGGTGCGGGACACGACGCAGCACGGGTCGACCCTCCTTGTGTTCGACCAGTTCGAGTACCTCGTCACGCTGTTCCCGCGCGCTCGCGTCTTCGACGAGACACAGTCGCGCATCCTGAAAACGATCATCGACCTCCTCCGAGAAGAGACCCTGCGGGTGAAGTTGCTGTTCGTGTTCCGGGAGGACTACCTGGCCGCGCTGAACCCCCTGCTCGAGGCGCAGCCGGAACTGGCCGGCCAGAGCCTGCGGCTCGTGGCCCCGCCACTGGCCTGCGCACAGGAGATCATCCGGGCGCCGTTTGAGAAATTCCCGAACCACTATCCCCGCGAGCTGAGCCCGGAGCTTGCCGGACGCATCGCCGCGCAACTCGCGGAGCACGGCGAGCGCAAGGACCTGAGCCTGTCGGAGCTGCAGATCGTGTGCAGCCGGCTGTGGAACGCACCGGACCCGGAGGAACTGATCCGCGCGCGGGGAGTCGAGGGCCTGCTCGAGGACCACCTAGACGGCGCAATCAAGATGTTCCCGCCCAACCTGCAGCAGGCGGCGCTGGCCGTGCTGGTGCAGCTGATCACCGCGAGCGGTACGCGCAACGTCGTCGCCTTCGAGGACCTTGTGCGGCGTGCCCACGACGATCAGCCCGACGTCGCGCCGGACCTGCTCAAGGCGGCGGTCGAGCGACTGGACACCGAATCGGGGCTGATCCGCCGTGAGCGACGGCACGACATCGAGTTGTGCGAGCTCACCAGTGAGTTCCTGATCCCGCGGATCAGCGTCAAGCGCGACGAACTCCAGCGTGCGCTCGAGCGAAAGCGGGACCGGCGGCGGCTGCTCATCCTGGCGGTGGTCGCGCTGGCGGTGGCGGCCGTGGCGGCGGTCGTCGCCGTGCTCGCCGCTAAGGCTGTGCACGAGCGGAACTCAGCGCGCCACCAGCAGGCCCTGGCGACCCAGCAGGGAGAAAAGGCGGCCTACCTCGGGCTGGCGTCGCGCGCCCAGGCGCTCGTCCCGATCCGCCCGGACATATCCGCGCTGCTGGCCCTCGCGGCGTATCTCCGCGCTCCGCCGTCTATCTCCAACGTCCTGGCCGTCAGCGGCCTGACGTCGGCGCTAGAGCAGATCTCGATGTCCGGATCCGCGGGCATCCTCCACGGGCACCAGGACACCGTCACCGGTGTCGCCTTCGACCCGACGAAACCCAATGTCCTGGCCTCTGGGAGCGGAGACGGGACGATCCGGCTGTGGGACACGCGAACCCACCGAGAGCTGGGAAGTCCGCTCGAGGGGCCTCGCGCCGGTGTGTCCGGGATCTCGTTTGCGCCGAACGGACGCATGCTCGCCGCGGCACAGGGGGACGGCCTGCTCCGCGTCTGGGACGTGGCCCGGAGTCGACCGGTCGCGGTCAACTCGCTCAACGTGGGTGGGGAGCTCATCGGCGCCGCCTTCAGTCCAGACGGACGGAGGCTCGCAGCGGCCAGTCTGAACGGCGTCATCGACGTCTGGAACGTCGTAGGTGGCCGACCGGTCGGTCGAGCGACCCGGCTCGACAGCCCGCTGGTTCGGAACGTGGCGTTTGCACCGGACTCGCGCACACTGGCGGCGGTCGGCAGCGACGGCTCGATCAGGCTGTGGGACAGCAGCACTGGGAAGCTCGCCGCGCCCCTCATGCGGGTCCACACTCCGCTGTACGGCGTTGCCTTCCGCCCGGGCGGCGGCGAGCTCGCGGCTGGCGGGCTGAGCGGGCAGGCCTGGCTGTGGGACTACGCGTCCGGTCAGGCTCCTCAGCCGATCCCCGGGAAGGGTGCGACGATCCAGAACCTGGCCTTCAGCGGCGATGGCGATCGGCTCGCGCTGGCCCGATCCGACGACACGGTCTGGGTGCTCGATCCGAGCGGGAAGGCGGTCAGTGTTCTACGTGGTCACACCGGGGTGGTCACCAGCGTCGCCTTCAGCCCGTCGGGCCACCTGCTCGCATCGGGCAGCACGGATCGGACGGTACGGCTGTGGAATCTCCTTCCCCATCGAGGGTTCGGCGGGGCCCTCGCACCTGATGCCCACTTCGTCAGCGCGGTCGCGTTCAGCCACAACGGCAGGATGCTCGCTGCGGGGACGTTCAAGCCGAGCGGCGTGCAGCTCTGGGATACCCGAACCGGCGCGCGGCTGCCGTTCCTGCCCAGCCACAGCGAGGTGCGCAGCATCTCTTTTGCTCCGGGCGACCGCGTGCTCGCATCGGTGAGCCAGGGAGGCATCGCCCAGCTCTGGAACCCGATCTCCGGCCGCCGCGACGGATCACCGCTCCTCCAAACCCGCGGAAGCCCGCTGTACAACGTCGCGTTTAGCCCAAACGGTCACTTGCTGGCGGTTGCGGGAAAGGCTGGACTCCTCGATGTCTGGAACGTCGAGACTCGTAAGCGCACACCTCTGCGGGTACGGTCGGACGTGCCCGTGTACGCCGTCGCGTTCAGCCACGACGGCAAGCTCCTGGCCTCGGGGGGCGACGACCGCAAGATCCGCCTGTGGAGCATGCCCACCGGCCGGTCGGTCGGCACGCTCGCCGGCGACACCGACGCCATCTTCACCCTGGCCTTCAGCCCGAGTGGATCGACGCTGGCGTCCGGCAGCGCCGACGACACGGTCCGCGTGTGGAACGTGACGACCGATAAGGAGATCGGCGAGCCGCTCACCGGCCACCACGGCTACGTTCGGAGCGTCGCCTTCAGCGCCGACGGGCGTACGCTGGCATCCGGCAGTTCGGACGGCACGATTCGCTTCTGGGACGTCGCCTCCATGAGTGAGATCGGCCAGCCGCTCAGCCCGAGTCCTAGCTCGGTCGAGGGCGTCGCCTTTGCCCCGCAGGGAAGTACGCTCGCGTCGGGTGGGGGCGACGGCGCCACCCGGCTGTGGTCTCCGGTGACGCTGCCGCCGAGCACCTCGGCACTCAGGACCGAGGTCTGCGCGCTGGTGGGAGGGGGACTCAGTTCGGCAGAGTGGTCACAGTACGCGGCCGGGCTTCCCCATCCGTCGCTGTGCCCGTGAGCACGGTCTTGCAAGTCACCGCCACGCGAACGTGACGGTCGCGCCACCCGGGAGCGTGTAGGTGAACATCCGCCCGTGCCACTGGACCGCGAACGACTGTGCGCGCGAGGCGTTGTTGTACGCGACAAGTACGGTGCTTCCGTCGGGATTCTCGAATGCGACGTCGTCGACACCCGGTGTCGCCCAGTTGATCTTGTGCTTCACCGTGGGGGTCTGATAGGTGACGAAGTTGTTCGAGCCGATGCGGTAGGCCCCACGCTGGACGAAGCCGCCAAGCTGCCCGAGTTGGTAGTAGTCCAAGCCGTACCTGACGGTGTGAGACCGCTCGTCGACCGTGATCACGCCGGTGCAGTACCGACACCCGGTGTTGGGCATCTGGACCGGACCCCCGGCGGTGTTCAGCGCAAGGTTCCACATGAGCACGGTCGTGGCCCAGTTGCGAAACGAGGCGATGAGCATCTCGGATGTGGGACCCGGCTCGATGCCGCCCGAGCATTCGCTTTCGATCTGATCGAGCGAAGGCGCGATCTGGTGAAGCTGGGTCATCACGGCCGGATCGCCCTCGTAGCAGTGCCAGGCGATACCGGCGAGCGCATGCTCGACCGAGCCTGATGAGATCAGCTTGACCACGCGTGGGGCGAACAGCCACTTGAAGTCGTGGGCATACACCTTCACGTGCACCCCGGCTGCGCGGAGCGCGGGCGCGAGGTATCGCGTGATCAGGCGCCCCTCCGCCCGCTCGGACAGGTTGAGCCCGGGGTACGGCGTCCCCTGTCCTGGCTCGTTCTGTGGCGTAAGGGCGTCGATCGTGATGCCGAGGCTGTCGTAGGCCCCGACGAACTTCGTGAGGTAGCGCGCGAACGCGTCGTAAGCGCTCGGACGGAGTCTGCCCCGGCCGGCGTTGTTGTCGAGCGCGTCGTTGGTCTTCATCCACGCCGGCGGGCTCCAGGGCGACGCAATGATCTGAAGTCCCGGATCGAGCGCTCTCATTTCGCGTAGCAGCGGAACGATGTATGCGTTGTCATGGGCGATCGAGAATCGGGACAGGCTCGGATCCGACTGACCGGACGGGACGTCGTCGTAGGTGTAGGGGCGCCCGTCGTGGGTGAAGTCCGACGCGCCGACGGGAAGCCGCATGTAGCTCAGCCGAATGCCCGACGGGCCGAACAGGTCGCGCATGACGCGGGCGCGCGTGGCCGCCGGCAACTCGTGGTAGACCAGCCAGGCGGAGGTGTCGGTCAACGCGGCCCCGATTCCGACCATGCGCTGGTATCGGACCGAGTCGTTCACGCGGATCACCGGCAGTCCGCGTGCGCTCCCGGTCCGGAGCCGGAGATCGTCTAGCCGGTGCAGATGCTGTGAGAGGTCGGGACTGGTCTGGACGACTTCGACCACCCGCGCATCGGATGCGTGGCGCTTAGCCGACCCACATGCCGAGAGCGCCGCGACGCCCGCGATGAGGGCAAGCGCACGGAAGGTCAACGCGGCTCAGGCTTTCTTGAGCCCGGAGGGATAACGCGTGTGGTCCGGGTCCAGCTTGAGCACGAGGTCGAGCAGCAGATTCTGCAGCATGGTCAATCGCTCGCGACCTGCATCGGTCAGCCCGACGAGGTGCTGTTCGAGTGGGTCGAGCCACTGCGCCATCTTGGCGCGCTGCTCGATGAACGTGGCGTACCCCAGGCACGTCGCGCTCTCGCGCGAGGTGTCGATCATCCGCTCCCCGAGTCCCCGCTGCTCGACTCTCCAGATCATGAACTCGTGTCCGTGCGCGTCCGATAGGAAGATTTCGGCGATCTCGTGCAGCATGTCGCCGACCTCGCGCGTTTGCGTGTCGCTCGAGAAGCGCAGGTACTGCACCTCATGGCGAATGATCTCCCGCCATCCGAAGTACTGGGCGAACACATACAGCGTGCTCTGAATCGCCGCGTCACGCTTGCCCGCCTCGTTGTCGACGATGTGCTTCTCGACGAATCTGAGGTGAAGGATGTTGTAAATGCGCGCCTGAAGCTCATACGCCGCGGCCACCAGAGGGTCGCGATACTTGTCGAGGACCTTGCGGGCGTCTCCCCGGGCATCGAGCGCCGGCCGCCAGAAGACGGTGGCGACGGTGCTGAACACGGATCCGGCCAGCGCGATGAGCGCGATGACGATCGCCGCTGTCATGCGCCGTCGGTTCTCACGTGGTCACCGCGCCGTTCTGCCCGTCAGCCGCAGCACGCTCACCGAGTAAGCGGGCAGGGTGATCTGAGGAACCCCGCCCGAGACCGCGAGCGCATGGGTGCGCGGCACAACCGCGGTGGGATGCTGGAGTGAGTTTTGGCTCCTCGGACGGCCGGTCAGCTGGGTCAGCGTCGCCGTGCCGGGCGCGAACCCGGGGGCGCTGAATGTAGTCCGCACGGCCTGCGCCCGAACGGTGGTGTTGACGAGCTGGACATAGAACGTGGTCCCCGACCCGCTGACGGTTCGGGTCACCACCTCGTCGACGCCGGTTGTGCCGGTCAGGGTGCTCGCGACGAGTTGCTTACCGAGGTTCGCCGCGAACATCCGCGCCGTCCAGTACGACGGCGATCCGTAGCTCTTCAGGCCGTCGAAGCCGATCAGGCTGGTGGGCCGGCTCGGTTGGCCCTGGTTGGCCAGCACTGGTGCATACGCGGCGCCGAGCACGACATCGCTGTTGCGCTCGAGCCCGGTGAGGAAGGCGGCTTCGCCCACAGCCGCACGCAGATCGCCGGTCGGGGAGCCTTCCTGGACCCCGTACTCACTGACGAAGAACTTGGGGCCGGGGCGCGCCGCGGCGCTGTAGCGCTCAGCGCTTGAGGTGAACGCCCGGTACGACCCGTAGTAGTGGTCGTCGATGATGGCCGGCGGCACCCCGGTGGGAGTGTCGGCGGCCTGCCCGAAGTAGCCCAGCGCAGCCTGCCCCGCGGTCGCGATGACCTGGAGCGACGGATACGTCGACTTGATCGCCCGGTACATCTCGGCGAACCGCCAGCGATAGCTGTGCGAACGGTCGAAGTTGTCCTCGTTGCCGATCTCGACGTAGCGCAGAGGAAATGGCTGCGGATGGCCGTTGGCGGCACGCACGGCACCCCACTTCGTGCGCGTGCTCCCGATCGCGTATTGAATTTCCTGCAACGCGTCGCGGACGTAGGTGCCGTACGCACGCCGGGGGACCACCTCGCCTCCGACCGAGTAACCGTCGTAGACGGCGAGAACCGGTTCGGCGCCCAGCCTCTGGGCGAGCTCGAGATACTCGAGCAGACCGAATGCGTCGGTCGACCAGTAGTCCCAAGCCGAGTTGCGGTGTCCCGGACGCTGCGTCAGAGGACCGAGCGTCTCCTTCCAGGGGAACCGGGTCTTAACCGTGAAGCCCTCCAGGTAGTTGCCGCCCGGGATGTGGAGGAACCGTGGGTGCAGCGCCGCGATCATGTTCAGGAGATCCGGTCGCAGGCCCGCCGGCTGTCCGCGGCTGGTCGGAGGAAGCAGCGTCACCATCGCCAACCACACATCGTCGGGAGCGATCTTGGTCGAGGAGTTACCGTGCAGCGAGATCACGATCCGGTCCGCAGCGCTGGGCTTGACCGAGCCGGGCGTGCGCAGTCGGTAGGCGTGGCTCGCCCACCCGCTGCCGATCGAGGTGAGCGGAGCGCTCGCCAGCACTCGTCCGTCCGGCTCCTCCAGGCTGATGCGAGCCGTCCCCGTCCACGGGCGCGTCGCCTTGGCCCACAGCTGACCGGTGTAGGTGGTGCTGGGCCTGACCGCCACTCCGTAGTAGCCGATGTTCTCCACGCTCACCTGCCCGGCCGCCGGCATGGTGTCGACGTGAACCGTCAGTGACCGGTCGACGGCGTCGTGCGGCGGCGCGGTGCGAGTCACACCGAAACTGCCCCTGGCGCCACCGCTCACCGTGAGGGACCAATACGGCACGGGACCGCGTCCAGGCCCGCTGCCCGGCTGGTAGGGCTCCTTGAACGTCCCGTTGCGCACCATCTGTGCGTACAGGCCGCCGTCCAGCGAATGGCTGATCTCCTCGAGCGACGCGCCGTACATGGTCGCCGGCAACTTCCAGAGCACGCCCGTGGAGGCGATCTGGAGCGCTCCGGCCGGAGCGGTCGCGGCTCCGGTTGAGGAGGCAGGCCCGGTCAGCACGGCAACCAGGCCCAGCGCGATGACGACGGCGCGCGGGAGTTTCCGGACGGGCTCCCCATCGAGCAAACTTAGCCGAGGGCGCCGGGCGGAAGCAAACACCGGCCTAGCTCAGCTGTGCTCGAAACGGTGAGGTTGGACTGCCCTACCGTCGCGAGGAACTGGGGGCGGGTGGACGATCGAAACGCCCACCCGCGCTCTGCAGAGGCTCAGGCGGCCTTGAGCTCGCGCTCGGCGCGCAGCCAGTTGCCCAGCTCGTCTGACCCCTGCGCCTCCAGTGAAATGAAGTACGCGCGCATTGAGATCTCGTCGTGGGTCGGCTTGCGTCGGCGGGTCTTCGGCCGGCGCAGGGTGGTGCGCTTGAGGGCGGGCTTGGCGGCTTTGTCGGTCATAACACTCTCGTGGTCGGTGGGACGTTGCTTCGCCCGCCAAGAGTCGGCGGGCACCGAGGTGTTTCGACGCCACGACGTCCAGCCCTGCTCGCGTTGGGTCCGGCCGGATCGCCGGCCGGGCGGCGGCTCAGCTCCTCTTCCGCTTACTCCGGGCCGCCAGGTCGGCGGCGCGCTCGCGGATCCGGTCCTCGTCGGTGACCGCGTGCCAGCGCGTCGAGCGGCGTTGGCCGGTGCGGCGAATCCGGCCCGCGGCCTCGAGCTCGCGGAGCAGGTTCAGAACCTGATCGCGGTCTCCGTTGGTGCGCTCCGCGAGCACCGACGTCGTCAGGCCGCCGTTCTCGGAGAGCAGCAGCTCGAGCCTTCCCGCCGGCACCGCCTCAGTTGCACGGTTGGGGCGACGTCGCGGACGCGCGGAACGGGCGCTCGTTCGGCGGCGGGTTCGCCGCACGGCCGTGGCAGCCGGTGCGCCGGCAGCGGACCTATGGTCCTCCCGGCTGTCGAGCGCGGTCCGCGCGGCGGTGAGCGTCTCGATTTCCTGGTTCAGTTCGCGAAGTCGATTCTCGATCGAATCCACGATGGATTGGGTTGTTCGCATGCCCTGATGCTACGCATGACGGAGGTCGGGACGCCGCTCGCGGCCGCGCGGGGGCGGTTCAGACGTCCACGCCGCGGTCGGCCAGCCAGTCGCGGACGCTGTCGGGCGGATCGCCTTTCCACTCGGCTCGGGCCGCCAGACGGAGGATTTTGTGCGGCTCGTCGCCGAGCTCGTCGCGCCGGCGAGCCAGGTATTGGATCGTCGCGACGGCCATCGACACCGCGGGATCCGCGAGCTCCACGTCCACGCCCTCGGCGGCGATGGCCAGCCGTTCCTCCAGGTTCCCGATCGCGGTCACTGGCTCGTCGGCGTCCTCGAACTGAAGCAGCAAGCGGCTGAGGCGCTCGTCGGCCGCGGTCGGATCGCAGATCTCTACCGCGCGCTTGACGATCTCGAACAGCGTGATGGGCTCGGGTTCGGTTGGCACTGAGCCAGCAGCCTAGCTGGTGCGCACGCCGACCTCGATCTTGACGAAATCTCTATGCGGGCCCGCCGATTCTTCACGGCGTCTTGATGGGACCGCTGCCAGCATCGAAGACACGATGTCATTTGCACGCTCCCGCACGCGCGGCTTCGGTGTCGCCGCTGATCGCGGCGGAGCGCTCGTACGCCCACGCGGGGCGCAACCCACGCGGCGCGCGCGCCGGCCGCGGCCCGGCCTGGCCCTTACCGTCTGGTGGCGCGGCGCGGAGCTCGATCGCCGGCTCGTCGCCGGCGAGGACCCGCGGGCCGACGATGCGCTGGCCCTGCGAGCCCGCAGGCTGACCACCGCCCGCGGCCGCAGGCACGTCGCCGACGGCCTGGCCGGCGTGCTGCGCAGCGCCGGGAACGGCCGTCCGGTCTTCACCGCCGCCGTGCGCTCCCGCTCCGGAGAACTGCTCGAGGTGGACGCCGTGATCGCGACGATCGAGCGGCGGCTTCGCGCGCCCGAGCCGGTGGCGGCGCAGGGCGTGGCGATCGTCCGCTCGTTGCTGACCGATGGCAACGGCCCGCTCTACCGGGACAGCGACCCGGACGCGCTGGGAAGTCGATTGCGCGCCGCCGCCGCCGCGCTGAATGCGCCGGACGCCGCCGACTGAGGGCAGGCCATGACCGGGACCCAAAGTCGCCAGAGCCTCAACGAGGCGGCCCACAAGCTCGACCACGAAACCGTCCACGGTGCCGCCACGCCCGTACGCGCGCGGCGAAGCTTCAACGAGGCGGCACACAAGCTCGGCCGCTGGCAGGTCTCGCCGGCCGCGTTGCGCGAGCGGCCGCGCCCGCCCGGCGCCGGCGACGACGAGCGCGACGTGGTCGCGCACGCCGGGCGGGCCGTGCTCGCTCTGGGCGCGCTGGGCGTGGTGTACGGCGACATCGGCACCAGCCCGCTCTACACCGAGCAGGTCATCTTCACCGCCCACCGCGCGGCCGCCACGACCACGCTGGCCGGTGTCTACGGGGTGGTCTCGCTGATCTTTTGGGCGCTGATGATCGTGGTGACGATCAAGTACGCCGGCTTCATCATGCGCGCGCACAACCGTGGCGACGGCGGGATCATGGCCCTCACCGCGCTGATCCAGCGCCGCAAGGTGATGCACACCGCGGTGCTGGTCACGCTGGGGATCTTCGGCGCGTCGCTGTTCTTCGGGGATGGGATGATCACGCCGGCCATCTCGGTCATGTCCGCGGTCGAGGGCCTGAACGTGGCCGCCCCGGCGCTGGCCCACCTGGAGGTCCCGATCTCGCTGGCGATCCTGCTCGGCCTGTTCGCCATCCAGCGCCACGGCACCGGCCGCGTCGGCTGGCTGTTCGGGCCGGTGATCCTGATCTGGTTCGGGGCGCTCGGCATCCTCGGCGCGCACGAGGTGATCGGGCACCCGGGCGTCCTGCAGGCCCTCTCGCCGACCTGGGGCGCGCGCTTCATGGTCGACCATGGCGTGGCCGCGTTCCTCACCCTGGGGGGCGTGGTCCTGGCAGTAACCGGCGCCGAGGCGCTCTACGCCGACCGGGGGCACTTCGGCGCCGGCCCAATCCGCTGTACCTGGCTGCTGATCGTGTTCCCGGCCCTGATCCTGAACTACCTCGGGCAGGGCGCGCTGATCCTGGCCCATCCGGGAAGCGTGAGCAACCCGTTCCTGCTGCTGGTGCCGGAATGGGGCCGCTTGCCGATGGTGATCCTTTCCACGGTGGCCACGATCATCGCCTCGCAGGCGGTCATCACCGGCTCGTTCTCGGTCGCCCGCCAAGCCGTGCAGCTCGGGTTCCTGCCCCGCCTGCACGTCGTCCACACCTCCAAGCTCGAGGGCCAGATATACGTGCCGGTGGTCAACTGGGGCCTCTGCATCGGCGTCATCGCGCTGGTCCTGGCCTTCCAGAGCTCAACCCGGCTGGCCGACATGTACGGCGTGGCGGTCACCGGCACCTTCGTCCTCAACACGCTGTTGTTCCTCGCCGTGGCGCGTTACCTCTGGCGCACCGCGATCTGGAAGCTCGCCGGGCTCGGCGCGCTGTTCCTCACCGTCGAGGTCGCGTTCTTCAGTGCGAACCTGGCCAAGATCGCCCACGGGGCTTGGGTGCCGCTCGGGGTCGGGGTGGTTATCTCGATCGGGATGATCACCTGGCGCAAGGGCCGGGAGATCGTCACCGCCAACCGCATCGCCAAGGAGGGCCCGCTCGAGCAGTTCCTCGGCGCCCTGCCCGACGCGCAACCGTCAATCCGGCGCGTGCCGGGCACGGCGATCTTCCTCAACCCCGGCAAGGACACGACGCCGCTGGCCCTGCGCGCCCAGATCGAGCACGCCCACGCCATGCACGAGAAGGTCGTGATCGTCTCGGTCGAGACCGTGAGCGTCCCGCACGTGGACTCAGACGACCACTTCTACTGCGAGCAGCTCGGGCACGGGCTGTTCAAGGTCATCCACCTCACCGTGCGCTGCGGCTACCGCGACCGCCAGGACATCCCCACGGCGCTCGCCGAGGCCCGTAAGCAGGGGCTGCTCGAGCGAAACCTCGACCTCGAGCACGCCTCGTACTTCCTTTCGCGCATTTCGATCACCCCCACCAGTGCGCCGGGGATGAGCCGGTGGCGCAAGAAGCTGTTCATGACGCTGGCCCGCAACGCGGCGAGCCCGATCGAGCACTTCTCCCTGCCCACCGAGCGCACGGTCACGATCGGCTCGCAGATCGCGGTCTGACCGCCGGGGTGCCTTCTTGTTGGCGCCAGCCACGTGTGCGAGTGGGTCATAACCGCGCACCGGGCTGCAACGACGGCGCCGAGTCGCTGACCGGCGTCTTCCCCTACGACCTCACCCCGTAGGGGTCAGCCGGCGCGGTAGTTCGCGCAGTCGGTCATCAGCACCAGCGGCGTGCAGCGCGTCTGAGCGCCGAACAGCCGCTTCTCGCGCTTGGTGACCGTGGTCGCTTTGGCGGTGGCGCTGCCCTTCTCGCGCGCAGTGAGGCGGCCGAAGATCACGGTGATCCGGACCCGGTAGCGGACATCGTCGTCGGTCTGACCGGTCTTGGCGAGAAACGCCTCGTAGCCCTTTCCACCCGGGAACCGCGTGCTCTTGTCCTTGGTGAACGTGTCGTTCACCTGGGCCGCGGAGGGCAGCAGGCCGAGCCGGGACGCGTCGGACTGGATCCAGTCGGCCTTGATCAGGAAGTCCATCACCTGGCTCGAAAGCGACTCATACAGCTGACGGCAGTCGGCCTCGAGCGTCTGTTTCGATGCGTGCTTCAGGGTGGGGAGGCGCTCGCGGGCCTGCACGATGCATTTCGTGTAGGCCGGCGGATCGGGAACGATCACCAGTTCGCCGGGTTTCTGCGAGGCCTCCGATGTCGCCGCGATGTGCATCCAGTGGTCGAACATGGTCTGGGTGATCGGGGTCCCGGCGACCAGCGCCACCGAACCCGTCGGGACGACGTTCCCCGCCGGGCGCGTGCTCGTCGCGCCGCTCGCGGCCGCCGTGCCCGTGTTCGTGCTCGTGCTCGTGCTCGTGCTCGTATCAGAGCTCGCGCCCGTATCAGAGCTCGCGCTCGTGGACGTCCTCGTGGACGACGAACCGCCACACCCGCCGGCGATCAAGGCCAGCGCGACGACCATCCCGACCACTCGGCGCCCGCGTCCGCTCACGGCGATCGAGACTAGCTCGGGCGATTGGACGCATGCGCCGCATCTGCGGACGCCGGGCGCAGGAGGTCGACTCGCATCGGGGCCAGGAAGCAGCGCTCGCCGGGGCGCTCGCCGGGCGAGCCCAGCCGGGCGAACGCCTCGGCCAGCACGGAGCGCTGCGCCTCGAAGGCCTCGCCGCGGGCCGGATCGACGCTGATGACCCGGGCGGCGAAGGCATCGAGGTCGGCTAGACACAGCCGCGCGTCGTACTCGAACGTGTGCGCTCGGTCGAGCCCGACCCACGGAGCCTCGGCGACCGCGCGCTGCGCCGCCGCGCGCACCTCACGCTCGTCTTCGACCAGGCTGGTCAGCTCGAAGAAGTCGCCCTCCGCCAACGGCTCGGCCACGTACACCACGCCGTCGCGCCGTAGCACGCGCCGCGCCTCGCGCAGTGCGTCGCGCATGGAGGCGGGCGGCACGTGGTGCAGGGTGCGCATGAACACCACCACGTCCATCGACGCGGACTCGAGCGGCAACTCCTGCGCCAGGCCCACGACGTACCGCGCGCCGCTCCCGCCATCGTCGCGCACCGCCGGAGCCAGTTGCGACTCCGAGATCTCGACGCCGGTCACGCGGGCGCCCCGCGCGGCGAGCGTCCGGACCAGCGCGCCGCCGCCGCAGCCGACGTCGACGGCGTCGCGGCCGGACAGCGCCACCAGCCGCTCGAGCACCGCCAGATCGCTCATCACGTCCCGTCCCAAGGCCGCCCCATCGTAGACGCCGGCCCCGCGGTAGCCTCGGCCGAGATGGTCTCGAGGTATCGCACGGTGCTGTCGCTCCCGGGCGCCTCGCGAGTGTTCGCGAGCGCGCTCGTCGCCCGCCTGCCCCAGGGCATGGCGCCGCTCGCCGTATTGCTGCTGGTACGCGGCGCCACGCATTCCTACGCCGCCGCGGGGCTCGCGGTGGGCGCCTCCGCGCTCGCCACCGCGGCGGCCGCGCCGCTGCTCGGCCGCACGGTCGACGATCACGGCCGCGGTCGCGTGCTGGGTCCGCTGGCCGCCGGGGAGGCGATCGTGTATTGGCTGCTGGTCGCGGCCGCCCAGGCCCAAGCCGGCGCCGCGGTGCTCATCGCGCTGGCCGCGCTGGCCGGCGCGCTGCTGCCGCCGGTGGCGCCCGTGGTTCGGGTGCTGTTGCGCGAGATGTTCGACGATCCGGACGTGCGCGACACCGCCTACGCACTCGAGGCGGTCGTCCAGGAGGTCCTGTGGGTCACCGGTCCCCTGATCGTGGCGGTGGTCGTCGCGCTCGGCTCGCCGGCGCTCGCGGTGGCCCTGATCGGGGCGGTCTGCGTGTGCGGGACCGCGCTATTCCTGCGCTCGGAGCTTCTGCGCGCCGACGAGTCCGCGGCCGGCGCGAACCCGGACCGTCCCGAGCGGCGCTCCGCGCTGGCCAACTCCGAGCTTCGCGTTCTGCTCGGGCCGGTGGCGTTGACCGGCGCCGGGTTGGGCGCGATCGAGGTGGGCCTCCCCTCACTGGCCCTCCACGCCGGCTCGCGCCCGGCCTCGGGACTGCTGCTGGCGCTGTGGAGCATCGGCAGCATGGCCGGCGGGCTCTGGTACGGCGCGCGCGTGTGGAGTTCCCCGCTGGCCCGCCGCTACCGGCTGCTGCTTGCGACTGCGGTGCTCTGCACGGCCCCGCTGATCGCGGCCCGCTCGATCGCCGCCGGCGTGGTGTGCAGCCTGCTAGCCGGGGTGACGATCGCGCCGGTGTTCTCCTGCCAGTACGCGCTGGTGGGGCGGGCGGTGACCGCCGGCAGCGAAACCGAGGCGTTCACCTGGGTCTCGGCCGCACTGATTGGCGGCCTGGCCGCCGGCTCGGCCATCGGCGGCGCCGTGATCGGGCCGGGTGGTGTGAGTGCGCCGTTCGTGGTCGCCTGCCTGGCCACGCTGCTGGCCGCGCTGCTCGCGGCCGGCTTTCGTGCCCCGGCTCGCCAGCCCGCGTCGCGGCGCGCCGGCGCGTAGGGCACCCAGCGCCGGCGCCTAGGGCACCCAGCGCCGGCGCCTAGGGAACCCAGCGCTCTCCGGCCGGCGTGACCTGCAGTTCGTGGGTGAGCGCCCGAGGTCCCTGCTCGACCAGGTAGGACACCGCTCGCGCGACCTCGCCCATGTCGGCCAGCGCGTCCCTTGGCGTGTCGCGGGTGAACGCCTCGGTCTTGGGCGACTCGATCGTCGCGTCGACCGCGAGCAGCGCCACGTGGATGTTCTGGGCGCGCAACTCCTGGGCGGCGGCCTGGACGAGCGCCCGCGTGGCGAACGCGCCGGCCGCCCACAGCCCGCGCCCGGGGAACGCCCGCCGCGAGGAGCCGCCGGTGATCTGCACCAGCGCACCGCCGCCGCTCTCCTGCAAGGCGGCGGCCCCCGCGGACAGGAACACGAAGGCCTGCTCAGCCACCGCCACGGTCCATCCGCGGAACGCCTCGAGATCCGCGGCGGCCACCTCGCCGCCGCCGAACGCCCCGCCGCTCGGCGCGCGGAACGCGCTCACTGCGTTGACCACCGCGTCGAGCGACCCGTACTCCTCACGCGCGCGCGTCAGCGCGCCCCGCAGCGACGCCGCATCCGAGGCGTCCGCCGAGACCGCCAGCGCGCCGCGATCTCGCACGCGCGCCAGCGTTTCCTCGCTGCGCGCCACCCCGGCGGCGCTCCAGCCCAGCTCCAGGAAGTGATCGATGATCGCCCCGCCGAGATTGCGGGCACCCAGCACCACCACGGTCTTGCTCACGAGCGGACCTCCAGCCCGGCTGGGTCGTAGCCCGGGACGCCATCCTGAAGAAGCCGGGCCGGATGGCGCCCGCTGATCGACGAGGTCAGGAACACGGCGTCGGCCCGGGCCAGCCGCGCCAGGTCGAACGGCTCCTCGCGCGCGGCCGGATCCGCGGCCAGCAGCGCCGCACGGGTCGTGCCCGGAAGGATCCGCCCGTCTGCCGGCGGTGTGATCAGCGCCTCGCCCTCGACGATCCACACGTTGGCATACGCCGCCTCGAGCACCTGGCCGTCGGTATCGACGAGCAGCGGGACCGCGCCGTCCGCCGCGCCGGACAGCGCCTCGAGCAGGCGGCGGTCGCGCCATTTGTGCGCGCCCAAACCGCCGGGCAGGGCGAATGGGAAGAGCGCCGCGGGGTCGTCGCGCGGCGTCCCGGCCGGGGGTACGTTGATCCGCACCGTTCCCTCGGGATCGGCCAGCACGCGCATGCGAGCCCGGGGCGCGTCGGCCGCTTGGGCCGCCGCGGCCTGGGCGCCGGCCTCGAGCGTGGCAGGGAGCGCCACGCCGTACAGCGCGCCGACCGAGGCGGCCAGGCGCGCCAGGTGGCGCTCGAGTCCGACCGGGCGGCCGTGCTCGACCAGCACGGTCTCGAACACGCCCACCCCGGGGTCGGGCCGTTCGCCGTGGGCCAGCGCGGGCCGGGGAAGGCCACGCCTGGCTGCCGCGGCCGCGGTGACCGTTTCACGCACGAGCGAGCCCCCGATCGCGGCGATCGGACCGGCCGCCTTGTCGAACGCCTCGGCCAGCTCGCGCGCGGGGTCCGAGTCGGCGACCACGGCGCCACCGGCGCCCAGCCAGATCGCATCGCCGGACACCTCGAACGTCCGGATCGCCACGCTCAGGTCGAGCCCGGCGATTGGGCTGGCGATCCCGATCGCCCCGGTGTAGACCTCGCGCCGCGTCGCCTCCAACGCGGCGATCACCTTCATCGCCTGCACCTTGGGCGCCCCGGTGACCGAGCCCGGCGGGAAGCTGGCCCGCAGCAGGTGGCCGTCGCCGATGCCCTCGCGCAGCCGGCCGGACACGGTCGAGACCAGGTGCCACACGCCGGCGTGCGGCTCGATCCGGGGCGGATCGGCACGCACGCTGCCGTACGCGCACACCCGGCCCAGGTCGTTGCGCATCAGATCGACGATCATCACGTGCTCGGCGGCGTCCTTCTCCGAGGCCGCCAGTTCATCGCGCGCGGCCTGCCGCGCCGTCTCGGCCCCCACCCGGGGACGCGTGCCCTTGATTGGCTCCGTCCACACCTCCCGCCCGGCCCGTCGCACGAACCGCTCGGGGGACAGGCTGACCACGCCGTCGACGAGCGCTCCGAAGCGGGGCTGGGCCGCCGGCAGCGCCCGCGCGAACAGGTCCACCGGATCGCCGGCGAACCGCGCCTCGAGCCGCACGCACAGGTTGGCCTCGTAAAGCTCACCGGCCTCGATCCGCCGCCGGCAGTCGGCCACCGACTTCAGATGTCCGGCCGCACCGTTCCCCGCAAGCACGAACGGGCTCGTGACCGCTGCCCCGGAGGCGTCCGCTCCGTCCGGTAGAACGGGCATCGTCCGTAAACGTGCGCGCCACCTTGCGACGTGCGCACGGAGCGCGGAGTCGCGCTCGGGCGACCACAGCGCCTCGAACCACCAGCGCTCGCCGTCGTGCACCAGCACGTGGTCGTAGAAGGCCAGCGAGAACTCCGGCCGCGGGACCGGCGCGGGCGGAGCCGGCGGGAGCCGTTCAACCCGACTCCCCAGGCCGTAGCCGAGCCACCCGACCCAGCCGCCGCCCACCAACGCCTCGTCGCCGTCCTCGATCTCGGGCTGCGCACCGATCGCCGCGAACGGGTCCTCATCGGCGCCCGCCACACGCGCCGGCGCCGAGCCCAGCACCGCGATCCCGCCCAGCCACTCCCCGACCAGCGCGAACGGCCGCTCCTCACCGCGCAGCCAGCCGACCGCCTGCGCCGGCGAGAGATCGCCCTCGAGCGCCTCCCGGAACGGCCGCACGCCGATCATCCCTCCGCGAAGCGCTGCTCGAGCTCGCGGATCTCGGGCAGGCCGATGAACGACAGGAAATCGTCGAACGGAAGCAGTGAGGGCAGCAGCTCGATCGGGGTCCCGTCCGCCTTGATGCGCGCCAGCGCCGCGCGCATCGCCTCGGTGGCCACCAGCATCAGGGTGATCGGGAAGATCACCAGCGAGAACCCGAGCTCGCGCAGCCGCGCGTACCCCACCGCCGGCGTCATGCCGCCCTCGGCGTAGTTGAACAGCAGCGGCACGTCGGGAAACGCCCGCGCCACCGCCTCGATCTCCGCCTCGGACTCCGGCGCCTCCACGAACAGCGCGTCGGCGCCCGCCTCGCGATATGCCCGTGCCCGCGCCAGCGCTCCGTCCAACCCCTCCACCGCCCGCGCATCGGTGCGCGCGATGATCAGGAAGTCCGGCGAGCGCCGGGCGGCCACTGCCGCCTGCACCTTGGCCACCATCTCGCGCGCCGGAACGACCTCCTTGCCCTCCATGTGGCCGCACTTCTTGGGCATGACCTGATCCTCGATATGGATGGCGGCCACCCCGGCCGCCTCATACTCGCGCACGGTGCGGATCACGTTGATCGAGTTACCGTAACCGGTGTCCGCATCGGCGACCACCGGGATGTCGATCGCGCCCGCGATCCGCCGGGCCTGGTCGACCATCTCGGGCAGCGACATCAGGCCGATGTCGGGACGGCCGAGGTGCGAGGCGGCGCTGCCGAAGCCGGTCACGTAGGCAGCCGGGAACCCCGCCTCCTCAACCAGCCGCGCGCCCAGCGCGTCGTAGCAGCCGGGCGCGAGCACTGTCTCGCCCGCGTCGAACAACTCCCGCAGTGACGCCCGCCGCGCGTCCGAGGACCCGAGCATCCCGCCCATCAACAGACCGCCTCAGTCGCCGGTCGGCTGGACGCCGGCCGCTTCGACCATCAGGATCGCGGTGCGCACGGGCGCGCGGGTCCGGTGCTCGACCTGCCTCGGGACCGTGTAGCCCTGATGGGGACCCAGCACCACGGTGTCGCGATCCTGCAGATCGATCAGCAGCTGCCCCTCCAGCACCATGAAGAACTCGTCGGTGTCGTCGTGGTGGTGCCAGTGGAAGTCGCCCTCGATCACCCCGAGGCGGACCACCGCGTCGTTGACCGTGGTCAGCGTCTGGTTGAACCATGGCTCGTGTGCCGCGATCTCGGCCGGGAGGTCGATCAGCGTCAGGCTTCCGAACTTGTCGTTGAGTTGGATGTCGTAGTCAGTCACCGTCACACGCTCTATAGCAGAGCGCCTCACCCGGCCGGCAAGGAGACCTGTGCCCGCAGCGCCTTGCGGTCGAGCTTGCCGACCGCGGTCAGCGGCATCGCCTCGACGAGGTGCACTTCGCGCGGGTACTTGTAGCCGCCGATCCGTTCCCGCGCCCACTCGACCAACTCCTCGGCCGACACCTCGCCGGGCTCCCGCAGCGACACGAACGCGACAACCTCCTCGCCGTGGCGATCATCGGGCCGCCCGACCACGCCGGCGCCCGCGACCGCCGGATGCTCGAGCAGCGCGTCCTCCACGTCGCGCGGATACACGTTGAAGCCGCCGCGGATGATCACGTCCTTCTTGCGATCGACGATGAACAGGTAGCCGTCTTCGTCGAGGTAGCCGACGTCGCCGGTGTGCAGCCATCCGTCGCGGATCGTGTCGGCCGTCGCCTCCGGTGAGCGCCAGTAGCCGCGCATGACCGCGGGCGATCGGCAGCAGATCTCGCCGATCTCGCCGTTCGGGAGCGCGCGGTCGTCCTCGTCGAGGATCCTGACCTCGGCCCCGGGGATCGGCACGCCGACCGAGCCCGGCTTCTCGCGCCCGACCGGGTTCGTCGCGATCAGCGCAGCGGTCTCGGTCAGCCCATAGCCCTGGCGGACGGTCACGCCCGGGATCCGGCGCTCGATCTCCGCGGCGGTCTGTGGTGCCAGCGGGGCCGCCCCGCATCCCAGGTAGACGAGCGAGGACAGATCGAACTCCTCCAGGGGTTGCGCGAGGAGCAGGTGGAGCATCGACGGCACCACCGCGGCGGTCTGCACGCGGTGCTCGGCGATCGCCTCGAGAAAAACCTGCGGGTCGAACCAGCGCAGCAAAACGGTCACCGGACGCTCTGGCGCGTGCATGCCCGAGATCGTGACGAGGATCCCATAGGAGTGAGACAGCGGCAGGGTCATCAGCGTGCGAGTGACCTCGGGCACATGAGCTGCCTTCTGCACCGCGCCGCCGGTGAACCACAGGCTGGCATGCGAGAGCATCACGCCCTTGGCCCGCCCGGTCGTCCCACCGGTGTACAGGAGCGCGGCCAGGTCATCGTCGGCGCGCTCCACGATCGACCGCGCGTCCGCCTCCTCGAGCGTGCCGAGGCCCAGAACACCGCTCTCGGCAGCGTCGACCGAGGTCGAGATCACGTGACGGACGCAGTCGAGCCCATCGACCGCCGCGCGCACCTTGTCCACGAAGTCCGGTGTGGTGATCACTGCGGCCGCCTCGGAGTCGGCGATCACGTGGCGCAGGTCGGGCGTCGTCAGCAGGAAGGTGGCCGGCGTGACAACCGCCCCGGCCCGCCACAGCGCCTCATAGACGATCCTCACCTCGGGGCAGTTGGCCATGCTCACGACGACCCGCTCGCCGGGGGCGATTCCCAGCTCCGACAGCCCGCCGGCCAGGCGACACGCACGCGCAGACAGCTCGGCCGACCGATACCAGCGGCCCTCGAACCGCAGCGACTCATAATCGCCGCGTCGCTCGAACGCGTCCTCGGCCAGACGGGCCAGGTTGCGCGTGGCGATCACGAGCCGAGCGCGTCCCGCGCCGCGTCGATCGCCGCCTGCGCGATCGCGTCGCCCGCCCCGCCCACCGGAATGAACCCCGGCACGAACGACGCGGCGGCGTCGAACTCGAACTCGAGCTCCGTGGAGCGGCCGCCCCGCACGCGCCAGGTCAGCTCGAGCCGATCCGGGTCGGCCGCCCTATCGGGCACCCGGGTCAGCATGACGGTCGCCGGCCGCTCGGTGCGCACGCTGACGATCAGCTCGAAGTGGGTGCCGAACGGGCTCTGGGGCACGTAGAGCTCGGCGCGCGCCAGCCCCGGAGTGCCGTTTCGCTCCTTCTCGAGCACCTCCACATGGCTCACCACATCGAACCAGTCCGGGTAGAGCTCGACCGTCGCCAGCAGCTCGAAGCACTTCTTCGCCGGCACGTCGAGCTCCGTGCTCGCCCGTCCCTGCAGCTCCTTCACGGGATCAGCAGCAGCTTTCCGGTCGTCTTGCGCGCCTCGAGGTCCTCGTGGGCCTGCCTGGCTTCCTCGAGCGGGTAGCGGGCCCCGATCCGGACGTCGAGCCTGCCGTCCTCGATCAGCTTGAGCAGCGCGCCGGACAGCTCGCGCAGTAGCTCAGCGTTGCGCGTGTAGGTCTGGAGCGTGGGGCGCTGGACGTACAGGGACCCCGCCGGCGCAAGCACGGCGAGGTTGAGAGGGTCGGGCTGGCCGCTGGCCGCGCCGTAGAGGATCATCCGCCCGGTCGGTCGCAGCGCCTTCAACCCTTCAGAGAAGGTCGTCTGGCCGACGCCGTCGTACACGGCGGCGACCCCCTCGCCGCCCGTGATCTCTCGAGCGCGCTCGGCGAAGCCGTCGTAGCCGATCACCTCGTCGGCGCCGGCCCCCCGGGCCAGCTCGGCCTTCTCATCGGTCGACGTGGTGGCGATCACCCGGCCGCCGCGCGTCTTGGCGATCTGCGTAAGGAGCAGCCCGACGCCGCCGGCCGCCGCGTGCACGATCACCCAGTCGCCGTCCTCGATTGGGTAGGAGTCGGCGGCCAGGTAGTGGGCGGTCATGCCCTGAAGGAGCGCCGCCGCGGCCACCTCGGCCTCGACGTCGTCGGGGATCGGCACGAGCATGTCGCGCGGCGCCGCCACCTGCTCGGCGTAGCTGCCCGCCACGTGCGCCCAGGCCACACGTTCGCCGGTGTCGTGGATCTTGCCGGCGCCCTCGACGCCGATGATCGCGGGCGCCGGGGAGCCGTAGCCCCCGCCCTTGCGCTCGTACACGTCGCGGTAATTAATTCCAACGGCCTCGACGTCGACGAGCACCTCGCCGTCGCCGGGGGTGGGCGCCGGCCGCTCGCGTAGCTCGAGCACCTCCGGCCCGCCGTTTCGCTCGAAGTAGATCGCGCGCATGCCGCGCTGGAACGCTATCGCAGCGTCGGCTGGCGGACGCCTCTCGGATCGGGCACGCCGCCGAACGCCCGGGTCAGGCCGGCCACCACGAGCAGCAGCGCGAGCCCGAGCACCACTCCGCCGGCGATGTACCACGGCCACGGTCCCATCAGGTTCAGCAGCGAGTGGTGCACCGGCTTGCTCCGCAGGTACATGTAGTTGCCGCCGGTGATCAGATCGCCGGCGCCGGCGATCGCCGCCCACACCAGCGTGATCCCGAACACCTTCCAGACGGCTCCCGGGCGGGGGTAGAGCCGGCATCCGAACACCAGGAAGCTGGCGCCGACGATCGCGCCCACGTGGTAGGTGAAGTACGTGAAGTAGAAGACGCTCGGGAAGTTCTGGGCGAGGTCCGGGGTGAGGACCGCCTGCAGCGACGCGGTGTAAGACCAGAAGTAGGCGAGCTCGACGAGCATCTGTCGGCGCGTCAGCAGCGCCGCGATCGTCACCGCCGAGACCGCGTCGGTCAGCTGAAGGGGAAGCGTGTACTTGACCGACCAGGTGCCGAGGATCACGTCGGCGACGTACTCGCCGGCCCAGCCCGCGAAGATCAGGCCCGCCACGGCGACCGAGAACCATTTCATCCACGGCCCGGGATGCCGGCGCGCTCCCCAGACGCTTGCGGCGATGCCGATCGCCATCGTCGACAGTGCCGCCAGATGCGGGTCCGAGAACTGTTTCAACCCGCGGCTGGATCCTCGCGTCAGGGAGTGGTCAGGCGGCGCACTTGCGGCACAGCCCCCACACGACCAGCTGGGCGTGGTCGGGCGCGAACCCGGTGTCTTGTGCGCGGGCGAGCGCGTCGTCCGGTGCGTCGACGCCGTCGAGATCCGCCATCGCCCCACAACGCCGGCACACCGTGTGCGCATGCGGCTCCACCCGGGAGTCGAACACCACGGCGCCGTTGCCGGTGCCCACGCGGCGGACCATCCCGAGGGTCTCGAGCAGCTCGAGCGTCGAGTAAATGGTCGGCAGCGAGGTGCCGGGCAGGACGTCCGAGACGCGTGTGAGCACCTGCTCGGCGGTCATGTGCTGGGACTGACCGCACAGGGCACGGTGGATCACGAGGCGCTGCGGGGTGACCCGCATTCCGCGCTCGCGGAGCTGGCCGGCCAGGCGTTCGTCGATGTTTGTGGCCGCGGGCATCTCGCTACAGCATAGCTCCCATTAGGGCATCCTTATTCTAAGTCACTTGCTATAGTGAGCGCAAGCATGAACCAAGAGGCAGCCACGCACCCGCAGGAGGCCGTTCGGTCGCGGGCGCGCGGCCGCTCGAGCTCGCGGCTCATGCACGTGATCGCCAGTCTGACCGGATTCGACGACCGCACCTTCGTGCTCCGCGTCGTGCAGCCGGCGCTCGTCGGGATGATCGACGGGACGGTCTCGACGCTGGCCCCGATCTTCGCCGCGGCTATCTCGAGCAGTTCGCACACCGCGCTGGTGGTCGGGATCGCCACCGCGCTGGGCGCCGGCGTCAGCATGGGCTTCTCGGAGGCGCTGTCGGACACCGGCGAGGAGACCGGCCGGGGCTCGGCCGTGGTGCGGGGCGCGATCACCGGCCTGGCGACCGCCGTCGGCGGCGTCTTCCACTCGCTGCCGTTCATCATCCACGACGTCCACACCGCGCTGATCGTGGCCGGCGTAGTCGTGGCGATCGAGCTGTTCGTGATCTCCTGGGTCCGCTACCGCTTCCTCCACGTCCCGCTGCGCAACTCGATGGTCATGGTGACCGGCGCCGGCGCGATCGTGGTCGTGATCGGCGTCCTGATCGGCGGCTCTTAGGCGCGGCGGCGCTAGCCCTCGCGGGCGTCCTGCACGGCGCGCCACACGGTCTCGCCGTTCAACGGCATGTCGATGTGCCGCACGCCAAAGGGCGAGAGCGCGTCCATCACAGCGTTGTGGACGGCCGGCGTGGCGCCGATCGTGCCTGACTCGCCGATCCCCTTCACGCCCAGCGGGTTGATAGGCGTCGGCGTCTCCATGTTCACGACCTCGATCGGGGGCAGCTCGCTGGCCGCCGGGATGCAGTACGTGACCAGGTTGGCGTTCTGCGGGTTGCCGTCCGCGTCATAGGCAAGCTCCTCGAAGAGGGCTTGGGCGATGCCGGCGGCGACCCCTCCGTGCACCTGGCCCTCGGCGACCAGCGGGTTGATGATCCGCCCCGCGTCGTCGACCGCGACCATCCGCTTGAGCGACACCGATCCGGTCTCGGTGTCCACCTCCACCACGGCCACGTGGGCCCCGAATGGGAACGTCGGCTGCGAGGCCTGGAAGTCGACCTCGGCGCTCAGCTCGGCCAGGCGATCTTGGGAGTCGAGCCGCGACGCGAGGTCGCCCCAGGAGAGCGAGGGCTGCGGGGCGCCGGTGACGTGGAAGCGACCTTCCTCGACGTTCAGCACCATGTCCTCGGGATCGGCCTCGAGCTCGGCCGCGGCCAGCGCCTTGCCCTTCTCGACGACCTCCTCGGAAGCCTGTCCGGCGGCCACGCCGCCGATCTGGGTCGACTTGGAGCCGTAGGTGCCCGTCCCGCGCGGCACCACGTCGGTGTCTCCGCGGGTCACGGTGATCTTCTCGATCGGCAGGCCGAGCCGTTCGGCCACGATCTGGGCGAACGTCGTCTCGTGTCCCTGGCCCTGTGACAGCGAGCCCGTGCGGACGATCGCCTCGCCGGTTGGGGTGATCTCAACCGCGCCGAACTCCTGCTCGGAGATCCCATTGGTCACCTCGACGTACACGCTCAGGCCGATCCCCAGCTGCTTGGCGGCGTTGCCGTTTTGCCGGCGGCTGGCCTGCTCGCGGCGGAGCTCGTCGTAGCCGGCGCTCTCGAGCGCGAGGTTGAGCGCGCCGCCGTAGTCGCCGATGTCGTAGTTGGCGCCCGAGGCCGTGGTGTACGGGAAGGCGTCGTTCGGGATGAAGTTGCGCCGCCTGATTTCGGCGGGGTCTACCGAGATCTCTCTCGCCAGCAGGTCGATGGCACGCTCGAGCATCTGGCTGGCCTCGGGCCGGCCCGCGCCGCGCACAGGGCCGGTCGGCGTGGTGTTGGTCAGCACCGAACGGATCGTGACGTCGATCTTCGGGATCTTGTACACGCCGCTCGCCATGAGCGCGGTCAGGTTGGGCAGGAAGGCGCCGAGTCCGGGATAGGCGCCCGCATCGGCAACGATGTCGAGCTTCAGCACGTCAATCACGCCGTCACGGTTCGCCCCGAGCTCGAAGTCGAGCACCATCGCCCGGCCGGGCTGCAGTGCGACCATGTTCTCGCTGCGCGTCTCGGTCCAGCGGACCGAACGTCCCGTGGCGCGCGCCAGCCACCCGAGGATCACGTCCTCGACCCGGGCGCCCTTGGCTCCGAACCCGCCGCCCACGTCGGGTGCCACCACCCGCACGTGCTCCTCGTCCAACCCGAGCATCGCGCCGAGATACGCCTTGTCCTGGTGGGGTGTCTGGGACGAGATCCACATCGTCAGCCGCCCGTCCTCGCCGAACTGGGCGGCCGAGGAGCGCGGCTCGATGGGCAGGGCCGAGATCCGCTGGCTGATCAGGCGGCCGCTCACGCGTACGTCGCTTGACTCGAGGAGGTTCGGATCGGGGTCATCCGCGGGCCGGTGGAAGCAGATGTTCGTGCCCACCTCAGGGAACAGCAGCACCTCGTCCTTCACCGCCTCCATCGGATCAGCTACCGCCGGCAACGGGTCGTAGTCGACCGCGACCAACTCGGCGGCGTCCACGCTGGCGTCGCGCGTGTCAGCCAATACCACGGCCACGATGTCGCCCACGAACCTGACCGTGTCGCGGGCGAGAAACGGCCTGTACAGCTCGGGACCGACGGGGAGCATCGGCGGCGCCGGCTCCGCTCCGAGGTCGGTGTCGGCCGCGGTGAAGACCAGGGCGCCAGTCGCCTCGGCGGCCGACTTGTCGATCCCCGTGATCTTGGCGTGCGCCAAATACGACCGCACGAAGGTCACATGCAGCGCGCCCGGCAGCTGTAGATCGTCCACGTAGCGACCCTCGCCCCGGAGGAAGCGAGGGTCCTCGCGGCGGCGGATGCGCTGTCCCACGACGTTGGCCAAAGCGCGCAGAGCTTTGCACACCCGCGTGCTCGGGAGTTATCCGGGAGCGATCAGGTGATCCGGCGAGAGCCCTCAGGTGATGCCGGCGACGGTCAGCGACGCTACGTCGTCAAGCTCGGACGGCGGCTCGCCGGCCAGCAGCCAGTCGCTGCCGGTCCACATCACCGCGCCGCGCTGGGAGAGCTCGCCGAGGGCCTTGGTCACCGTGGGCCGGCGCGCCGCCACCAGATCGGACAGCGTCGCGTGGGTCAGGTTCAGCGGCACGTGGACGCCGTCCTGGCGGACGATCCCCCAGCGATCGGCCAGCTCCCAGAACAGCATGTGCAGCCTCAGGTCGATCCGGGGCTGCTGGACGATCGCCATGTTGGTGGCGATGTGACGGGCGCGCTTGAGCGCTCGCGCCAAGAGGGCGGAGACGACCTCGGGATGGCGGCTGGCCCTGAGGACGAACTCGCTGTCCAGGATCGCCATGCGCGAGTCGCGCAGCACGCGCCACTTGCCGGTCCGCGGCAGCGACGTGCCCATGTCGTGGGGGTGGAACGGGTTCATGAGGTCCCCGTCGCCGAGCAGCTCGGCGCCGAAGCGCCCGGCCACTCCTACGCGCCGGACGATCAGCCCGTCCAGGATCAACAGGCCGATTCCGAACTGCATGTCGCCGACCTCCTCGGGTGGCGACCAGGCGCCGGCGCGGCACCGGCAGGTCCCGGCCACGCAGTCGCGCACGGCCTCCTCCATCCGCTCACCGGTCAAGCCGTCGGTGAGCTCGGGGTCCTCTGCCAGGATCCGACTAACGCTGGTCGCCATACCGCTCCGGGTTGGGAAGCGTACGCCCGACGCGGGCTCGGACGCGCTGCCGAGCCCGACGCCGCTCAGGCGGCTGGGTCGAGCGCGTGCGTCCGCGCCGCGACCACCCGGGCCGACACGCGGTCATCCCGGATCCCCAAGGTCAGCAGATCGTCCACGAGCGCGAGCGCGGCGGCGTGGGTCTGGTCGGTGTGCTTGGGAATCGCATGCACGGCGTAGGGGCCGATCGCGTCGATCGGGGGCCTGCGCAGGCGGGTCAGCGCCCGAAGTGGCGAGCGCAGGAACCAGGTCCGGCGGGTGCGCAGTACCTCGTCGGCCCATGTCGCCAGGCGCTCCGCCCGCGCCTCCTGGATGCGCCGGCCGGAGCGGCTGCCCACCACCCGTGCGGCGTACTCGTACAGGGACTGGCGGCGGCGATCGTCGATCGAGTCGTTATAGGAGCGCAGGAAGGACCCGATCACCGGGCACACAGACGCGGGATGATCGGTGAACGTCTCGCCGGCGAGCATCGAGGCGAGTTCCATCACGCACGCCCCGTCCTCGGGGCTCACGTGCTTGCCTTTGCTTAGCTTGATGGTCTGATAGCTGACGGGGGACATCTGCCTTCCTTCGGTCGCGCTCGAACGTCGAGCTTGAGGTACCCGCCGGGGGGTGCGTTCAGACACCGCCGGGCGTGGCGATTTCAGCGACCGATCAGCTTTGACCAGGCTTGGTAAAGCCGGCGTTCAGGACCTGCTGCGCCTCGGTCGAGGTGTCGCCGGCATGCAGCAGCACGACGCCCAGCCAGCGGTGGCCGCGGCGGACGGTGGCGACCAGGCACTGGCCGGCGGCGTCGGTGAACCCCGTCTTGACGCCGTCGGTCCCCGGGTAGCGGAGCACCAGCAGCGGGTTGTTGTTGTACAGGTAGAGCTTGCCGCCCTTGATCGGGAAGGGCAGGATCGCGCTGCGCGAGCCGACGATCCTGGCCAGCAGCGGTTGCTCGAGCACGAGATGCGCGATCAGCGCCAGGTCCTGAGCGCACGAGTAATTGCCCTGGTCGACGATGCCCGACACGCTCGTGAAGTGGGTGCAGCGCAACCCAAGCTGTCGTGCCTTCTGGTTCATCAGCGCAATGAAGCGCGTCTGGGTCCCGGCCACGTGATCGGCGAGCGCGATGGCGGCGTCGTTGCCCGAGGGCAGCAGCAGGCCGTAGAGCAGCGTGGTGAGCGACACGTGTTTGCCCTTCGGGAGGAGCCCGACGCCCGACCCGGTGTAGTGGAGCGCGTCGCGGGTGATCAACACGCGGTCGCTGGGCTTGGCCTTGGCGGCGACCAGGAGCGCGGTCATCATCTTGGTCAGGCTCGCGATCGCCACGATCTGGGAGGGGTTCTTCTGCCACAGCACCTGGCCGGTGCGCACGTCGAACAACAGGCCGCTTCTGAGCGGGAGCTTGAGCTTGACGGCGACCTGCTCGCTCGTCGGCGCGGGGGCGATTCCGTAGGTTCCGCGCTGCGGCTTGGGGGCGGCGGGCTTGGCCTGGACGGCAATCGCGGGAGCGTTGAGGGCGGCGATCGTGGCCGGTCCTTGCGCTCGGGAGGTCATCAGCACCAGCAGGGCGGCCGCGGCGAGAAACAGGACGACCAGCCCCCGGCGCATGCGGCGGCGAGCGGTGCGCGGCCGCCGGCGGCGCGTTCGGCCTCCCTGGAGCACGGTCATCGTCGTGGAGGATGAAGGAGCGCGCCGACGATACCGGTGGTGAACAGCACCAGCACGATGATCGCCAGCACGTCGACCGGGGTGGCGCCGTGCACGCGGATGTCGCGCACAGTCAATACCGCGAGCGCCACGATGAACAGCAGGGCAACGGTGAAGACGGCCTGGCGCACGGCGGTTGTTAATACACCGGATAGCGCGGCGGGATCGACCGCCGGCGGGTGGCCAGCAGCTTGACCGTGGTCACGCCGAAGGCAAACCCGCCTATGTGCGCAAAGTAGGCCACGCCGCCACCACTTCCGGTGGGGTTGGTCAGGTCCGCCGCGGCGAACACCGCCTGCTCGATGAACCAGAAGCCCAGCACGAGCAGCGCGGGCAACTCGATCACCGTGAAGAACACGATGATGAAGATCAGGGTCAGCACCCGCGCGCGGGGATAGAGCACGATGTAGCCGCCGAGCACCGCGGCGATTGCGCCCGATGCGCCGAGCGTGGGAGCCGTGGAATTTGGGGCGATGAGGGTCTGCAGGGCGAGCGCGGCGATGCCGCCGAGCATGTAGAAGCCGACGTACTTCACGGGGCCCATGGAGTCCTCGATGTTGTTGCCGAAGATCCACAGGAACAGCATGTTGCCCGCGATGTGCAGGAACGAGGCGTGCATGAACATCGCGCTGAACACCGTCTCCCAGGTGGGGAGCGTGTTCTCGGCCGGGATGTGGTTGGCCGCGAGCACGACGTTGTTGCACAGCACCTCCGGCTGACCGCTGCCGAACGGGCCGTTCCGGACGACCTCGGCGCAGTGCAATCCGGGATGCAGCAGGACCTTCGGGATCGCCCCGTACTTCAGGACCTCCTGCGTGTCCGGGCCGCTGAAGATCGACCCGCCGTGCCGGATCGCCAGCAGGTACGCGACGACGTTGATCAGGATCAGCGTGACCGTGACGAACGGGAACTTGCCCGTTGGAATGTTGTCCTTCAGCGGGATCACGGGCTGCGGACCTTATGCCCGTTGGGCTGTCGGCTACGCCCGTTGGAGCGGGGCGCCGACGGTGGCCAGCAGCCAGGGCTGGCGTGCGTCGCCGTCGAGCGCGAACGTCCACTGCTCGGTGAACGTGGTGGCCCGGGTCTGGCTCCCGGCCAGGATCGCGGTGGTGTCGCGATCCTCGATGTAGCGCCGTCCGTGAAGCTCAACTTCCACGGTCATCGTGGGCGGCTGGGCGCCGGCGTCGAGGTTGATGATCCGGATGCGGCGAACCTCGGGGCCGCGCACGACGAGCCGCGTCGTTTGGCTTGGGTCGCCGGGGTGGAGCAGGTCGCGGACCGCGTCGCCGTGGGCGATCGAGCGCAGGCGCGCGTCGTCGCCATCCACGGCCTCGGCCCAGGCGCGCGCCGCGCGGCGGGCGGTCACCTCGAGGACGTCGGGGGCGAAGCGGCCGTCGGCCAGGCTGAGGTCGAGCGCGGCCGCCCTTGCGTCCCCGGCGTAGTCGAGGTCGGCCACTTCGGATATTTGCGTGCCTTCGGGGACGGCGTCCTGGACGGCGCCCTCGATCAGCGCCTCGTCCCGCATGCCTGTCTCGTCCGACAGGGCGTCGGCGACGATGCTCTCCTTGAGGACGTGCTCGCCCTCGGCTCCCTGCTCGATGCTGGCCAGGATCCACCGGCCGTGGCTGCCCTGCTTGAGCGTCCAGAACTCTCGGACGTTGACCGTGTCGGTGAGCCGGCCGGCGCGCTTGAGGTGCCTGCCGGAGCGATCGGTGACGTAGTCGCGGAGCTTGGCTTCGATCCGGACGGTGACGCTGTCGGTGGCCTGGTCGCCGTGGTGGCTCAGGCCGACGTACTCGACGGTCGGCTCGCCGATGATCTCGACGTGGTTGTGCCACCCGCGGCGGTCCATGTCGTCGAGCCGGCGCTCCCACTCGACCAGCAGGTCGGGGCCGACGAGCCGGCCGAGCGTCGCTCGGTCGCCGCGATCCCACGCGGACTGGACCTGCTTGAACAGCGCGGTGGCGTTGGCTTTGACCACGTCGGGAGCGAACGCCTCGTCCTCCTCGGCGGCCACCGCGGCGGCGGTCTCCACGTGGCGCCGGCGCTGGGCCACGCGCCGGCGGGCCCGGCGCCCGCTGCTGCCGCGCGCCGACCACGAGCCCTGCGCGTGCGGGACGACCCGCGTGAACACGAAGTACAGGATTGCCAGGGCGATCAGGACCAGCGCCCCCAGGCCGTGGCCGAGGATGGCGATACGGAAGAGCAACTGGAGCAGGATGTAGAAGGCAAAGCCACTCCCGTGGCCTCCGCCCTCGCCACCGCCGCCGCCACCACCACCGAAGCCGGCCGAGCCGCCGCCGGCTGCGGCCAGGGCGGCCGGCGCCAGCACCAACACCGCCAACGCAACCGCGACCGCCACCAACAGCACCACCCGTCGGCGACTCATCCCGCCACCTCCGCGAGCGGCCCGACGCCCGGTTCCCCCTGGGGGACGTGCTGGTCGGCGTGGTAGCTGGAGCGCACGAGCGGCCCAGCGGCCACATGCTCGAACCCCAGCGCGTAGGCGGCGGTTTCCAGCGCCTTGAACTCGTCGGGGTGCCAGTAGCGGACGATCGGCAGGTGGTTCTCGGTCGGCCGGAGGTACTGACCGACGGTGAGGACCTGGACGTGGTTGTCCCTTAGCGTCCCGAGCGCGTCGACCATCTCGTCAAAGCTTTCGCCGAGGC
This sequence comes from uncultured Solirubrobacterales bacterium, assembly GCA_963832315.1. Lineage (GTDB taxonomy): Bacteria > Actinomycetota > Thermoleophilia > Solirubrobacterales > Solirubrobacteraceae > Palsa-465. The sequence goes on from CAWHTT010000003.1 coordinate 48,279, forward strand.
CGACCATCAGCCCGGACTTCGTGGTGATCTCGTCACCGCCCAGGTCCTTGGCGTTTCTGAGGACGCGGCACGAGCGTTCGAACTTCGAGCCCCTTCTGGCGACGGAGTACAACCGGGGCACGACCTCGACGTTGTGGTTGAAGACGTCGGGCCGCTCGGCGATGACCTTGGCCAGCGGCATCTCCTCGCCGCGGAAATCGGGGGTGAGGACCTCGACCTTGCACTTCGGGGCCTGTCTGCGGATCTGCCTGATGACGCCGACAAAAGCTTGCGCTCCGTAGTCCGGGAGGTCGTCACGGTCGACCGACGTTATGACGGCGTGCCGGAGGCCCATCTTGGCCACGGATCGCGCCACCCGGGCGGGCTCGAGCGGGTCGTTCCACGTCGGCTTGCCGGTCTTGACGTTGCAGAAGCCGCACCGGCGGGTGCACGTGTCCCCGAGGATCATGAACGTGGCGGTGCCGCGCTGCCAGCACTCCCCGATGTTGGGGCAGGCGGCCTCCTGACAGACCGTGTGGAGGTTCTCCGAGTTGATGAGGCCCTTGAGCTCGCGGTACTTGGGCCCGCCGGGCGCCGGCACCTTGAACCAGGGAGGCTTGCGCGAGCGGAACGGCTGCACGTCGGGGCCGAGGATTTCGAGCACGTTCGCGATGCCCCCGGGGTTGGCCCTGGACCTCGTCACGTGCTGGCGCGTGGACACGCTTCCAAGGCTAGCGACTGCGCCGCATTGGAACACGACGTTGCAGACACGTAACACGTTTTTCGGGACCCTTGCGTCCATGACGGAGGGTGGTCGAGAAACCGGAAAATGCGGCCGGTTTCTCGACCAGGCCGCGTTGGAAGCCGCCCTGGTGGCGCTGGCGGTGGCGCAGCACGGCGTGATCAGCCTGCCCCAGTTGCTCGATCTTGGCCTGACGGCCACGGCGGTGCACAAGCGCGTGGCCACCGGCCGACTGCACCGCATCCACCACGGCGTCTATTCCCTCGTCCCGCGCGAACTCCTCAAGCGCGAGGGGCTCTACATGGCCGCCGTCCTCGCGTGCGGCGACGGCGCCGTCCTCTCGCACCGCTCGGCCGCGCGCCTGCACGAACTGCGGAACTACGGCTACACCCGGATCGAGGTCACCGTGCCGAAGCGGTCCGCACGCACCCACTCAGGAGTCGCCGTTCACCGCTCGACGACCCTCACCGACGCCGACATAACCGTGGTCGAGAACATCCCCGTGACCACGGTGGCGCGGACGCTGTTCGACCTCGCCGAGGTGGTTGCCCAGCGCCAACTCGAGCGGGCCTTCGACCAGGCCGAGATTGCCGAGGCGCTGGACCTCCACGCGATCAACGACCAGCTGGCTCGCAATCCGACCCGCAAGGCCGCCAAGAAAGTACGCCGCGTCCTCGCCGAGCACTACATCGGCCAGACCCCCACCTGGAGCGAGAACGAGGAGCTGTTGCTCTCGATCACCCGGCCGCTCGGGATTCCCGACCCCGACACCAACGAGTTCATCGTCCTCGACGACGGCGGCCCCGCGATCCGCGTCGACTTCGTGTGGCGCAAGCAACGGATCATCGTCGAGGCCGACAGCCGCAAGTGGCACCTCAGCCGCCAGCGCTTCGAGATAGACCGCGAGCGAGATCAGCGCCTGACCGCCGCGGGATGGACGGTGATCCGGACGACCTGGCGACAGATGAAGTACCGGCCGCACCAGCTGCGGCCCATCCTCATCAAGCTACTAGCGCCAGCGTCTCCAGACGGGCCAGCGACACGAGCCGCTGCCGGCGCCCCAGCCCTCGCGCGACCTCGTACGCGGCGCGCCGGCGGAAGCACTTCATGACGCTCGGCGTCCGGCCCGTCTCGCGCAGCAACGAAGTCATCTGGACGCCGTCCAACCCACACGGGACGATCCACGAAAACGGCTGCAGGTCGTTCTCGACGTTGACCGCGAACCCGTGCGTGGACACGCCCCGGGACAGATGCACCCCGATCGAGGCGATCTTGCGCTCCTCCACCCATACGCCGGTAAACCGGTGGCCCTCGCGCGGCCGGGACCGGGCACTGACCACCCCCTCATCGTGCAATGCCCGCACCAACGCGTTCTCCAGAGAACGCACGTACCCCACCACGTCGTCGACCCGCACGATCGGATATCCCACGAGCTGGCCGGGGCCGTGGTAGGTGACCAGGCCACCCCGGTCGGTCTGGGCGACGTCGATCCCCTGGGCCCGGTACCAGTCCTCGCCCATCGGCAGCTCTCCCACCCGCGACCGTCGTCCGCGCGTATACACGGGCGGGTGCTCCAACGTGAGCAGCACATCGGGGATCTCGTCCTCCTGACGCGCCGCCCGCAGCCGCTCCTGCAACGCCAGCGCCTCCCCATATTCCACGACCCCCAGATGGCACACCCAGATCTCGGGAGTCACGACACGTTCTCCAACAGCCGCTTGACCGTGGCGAGGAACTGAGCCGACAGCGCGCCATCCAAAGCCCGGTGATCCCAGCTCAGGCCGAGAATCGTCATCGGCCGGATCGCGATCGAGTCGTTGCCGTCCGCGTCCGTCACCACGACCGCCCGCTTGACAACCGCCTCGAAGTCGAGGATCCCGACCTGGGGCAGGTTGATGATCGGCGTGGCCATGATCGAGCCGTACTGCCCGGGGTTGGTGATCGTGAACGTCCCGCCGCGCACGTCATCCGGGGTCAACTCCCGCGCCCGGGCCCGCCGCGCCAGATCCCTAATCCGCGATGCCAGCCCTTCGACCGACAGCTCGTGGGCCCGCTGGATGACCGGGACAATCAGTCCATCGTCACCCAGCGACACGGCGATGCCCAGGTTCACATCCGCGTGACGCGTGTACTCCGAGCCCTCGAGCCACGCGTTCAGCGCCGGGTGCTCGCGGATCGCATCGATTGTCGCGCGCGCCACGAAGGCCAACGCCGTGACACCCAGGCGCGCGCGAGCGGCCTCGACCCGGCTCATGTCGACCTCGATCCACGTCGTGCACGTGGCCGCGGTATCCAGCGAGCGCTTCATGTGCTCGCCGATCTGCCGGCGCATGCGTGAGAGTCCGCCGCCGTCGGAAACCGGCGGTGCCACCGGGTCGGGCCGGTACGGGCTCTCGATGTGCATCGGCGGCTCCTCCACCGGAGCCGAGTCCACGAACGCCAGCACGTCCTGCTTGCGCACGCGGCCGCCCCGCCCCGTCCCCGAGACCTGACTCAGGTCGATCCCGTGCTCGGCGGCGATCCGCTGGACGACGGGCGAGTAGCGGCGGTGGCCGTTGCCCGACCGCGCGGTTGAGGGAGCCGGAACCGGGGATGGGGATGGGGATGGGGTTTCAGTCCGCGCTGGGCTGACGGACTCGCCATCGAGCGACTGGGGCACGGAAGCGCCGTCGCCGGTGGCGATCCGCGCCAGCACGGTCCCAACCTCCACCGTCGATTCGACCGGGACGAGGATCTCGGCCACCACGCCGCTCGCCGGCGACGGCACCTCGGTGTCGATCTTGTCGGTCGAGATCTCGGCGATCGTGGCGTCGGCCTCGATCCGGTCCCCAACTTCCACGCGCCACGCCACGATCGTGCCTTCGGCCACCGACACGCCCATCTGGGGCATCGTCACGTCGACGAGGGTGTCAGTAGGCGAGGAGCTCACGGCACGCCTCCCTCACTCGATCGACTCCGGGCAGCACCGCCTGCTCGAGCGGTGGCGAGAACGGAATCGGGACGTCTGGCGTCGCCACCCGCACGACCGGGCCGTCCAGCGACTCGAACCCCTTCTCGGCGATCAGCGCAGCCACCTGAGCACCCGCGGCGCACGTGGAATTGGCCTCGTCGATGATCACCACCTTCGAGCAGCGCTCGACCGAATCGAGGATCGCCTCCTCGTCCAAAGGCACCAATGACCTCAAATCGAGCACCTCGACGGACGCCCCGTCGAGCCCATCGGCGACCGCCTCCAGCGCCACCGGCACCATCGCCCCGTAGGCGATCACCACGAGGTCGGAACCGGCCTGGGCCACGCGGGCAGAAAAAGGCGTCTCGAACACGCCCGAGGGCACCTCGCCCTTGACCCGCCGGTACAGGTGCTTGTGCTCCATGAAGCACACCGGGTTCGGGTCGTGGATCGCAGCGTGCAAGAGGCCCTTCGCATCCTCGGCGGTCGAAGGCGCCACCACCTTGATCCCCGGCGAGTGCATGAACCACGCCTCGGGGTTCTGGGAGTGGAACGGTCCGCCCGAGAACCCGCCGCCCGACGGCAGCCGGACGGTGATCGGCACGGCCAGACCCTGGCGGTAATGCATCTTGCCGGCGACGTTGACCAATTGGTCGAAGCCGCACGAGATGAAGTCCGAGAACTGCATCTCGCACACCGGCCGCATGCCGACCACGGCGGCGCCGATCGCGGTGCCGATGATCCCCGACTCGGCCAGCGGCGTGTCCATCACCCGGTCGGTGCCGAACTCGTCGACGAACCCGTCGGTGACCTTGAACGCGCCGCCGAACACCCCGATGTCCTCGCCCATCAGCAAGACTCGCGGGTCGGCGCGCAACTCGTCGCGCAGCGCGGCGGAGATTGCCTGGAGATAAGTCAACGTAGGCATCAGTGGAACCCGCTCCACGGAGCCTGGCCGTCGCCCAACGGCTCCGCCTCGCCGGTGCAGAAGACCCCGTCGACGGCCGTCGCAGGATCGGGCATCGGCCCCGACAGCGCCTCCTCCGCCGCCGCGTCGATCTCGGCCTTCACCGCAGCGCGTAGCTCGTCGATGTCGACGCCCAACGACCGCAGTCGCCCCTCCTGCGCCTCGATCGGATCGCGCTTGCGCCACTCCTCGACCTGCTCCTTGGGCACGTACTTCATGTCGTCGTGGGCGGCGTGCCCGTGCATGCGCATGGTCACCGCCTCGATCAGCGTCGGGCCGTGGCCGGCCAGCGCCCGCTCACGCGCCGACCGCGCCGCCTCGAACATCGCCTCGACGTCGTTGCCGTCGACGGTCACGCCGACGAACCCGTACGCCGCGGCCCGCTCGACCGGGTCGACCGCGTACTGCTTGTCGATAGGTGTCGAATACGCGTACTGGTTGTTCTCCAGGACGAAGATGACCGGTAGCTTCTGCACGCCGGCCCAGTTCATCGCCTCGTGGAAATCGCCGCGCGAGGTGGAGCCGTCGCCGAACCAGGTCATCGCGCAGCGGCGCTCGCCGCGCAGCTTGAAGGCCATCGCCATGCCGGTCGCGACCAGCATCATGTCGGGGAGCATCGAGACCATCCCGACGCAGCCGAGGTTGCGGTCGCCGAAGTGCACATTGCCGTCGCGTCCCTGAGTGATGCCGGCGGCGCGGCCCATGTACTGCGACAGGATCCGGGTCGGCGTCACACCGCGGATAAGGTGCGCGGCCAGGTCGCGGTGCAGGATGCACAGGCGGTCCTCCGGGCCCATCGCGAACGCGGCGCCGGCCGACACGGCCTCCTGTCCGTAGCCGTCATAGAACGACCCGGGGACCTTGCCCTGGCGGTACAGGGTCATCGCGCGCTCTTCCAACCCGCGCATCAGCAGCATCGCGCGCAGCAGCCAGATGCGGTCCTCCCGAGTCAGGTGCTCGACCGCCGCCGCCCCGCCGGCGGCCGGCTCAGCCGTGTGAGTGGCCATCGCTTGAGTTTTCCCTTTCTCCGTCGGCCGGAACGGGATCTCCGCATCCGGACCCGGGTCACCGAGCCGTCCGGGATCGCCGGGCCAGGCTCTGAGTTTGGGCTGCTCCGAGTTTATTCGACGGTCGCGTGGACACCTTACGCCGCCATTACTCTTGGACGGATGGACAGCGCCCGGCTGTCGCACACACGCGCCCGCCTCGTGCGCCTGCGCTGGCGGCACGCCGGCGCGTGGCTGTGGCCGTCGTTCATCGTGCTGACGATCGCCGACGCCACGATCGGGCATGTCCTCCCGCCGGCCGGGGCGACCGAGTCGCTGGCCGCGGCGGCGCTGCTCGCGCTGGTGCTGAACCTGCTCGGGGTGCTGCTGCTCTCGCGCCCGATTGGCTGGGGCCTTCGCCGGGTCAGAACCGACCTGCCGAAGGTCGTCGCCCGCGACTACGCCGGCACGCTCGTGGTGCTCGCCCTGTCCGCGACGCTTCTCCTCGCCGGCCTGATTCACCGCCCGGCGATCAGGGCCTCGCAGCGCGACATGCACGACGCGATCGTCCGCGCCCAGGCCTGGATCGGCGACCGGGCCCCCGAAGAGTTCCGCCGCAACCTCGAGTTCGTCAGCCTGCTGGCGATCCAGGCAGGCACGATCTACCGGGCGTGCGTGCCGAACGTCGAGCACACCAAGAGCTACTGCGTGATCGTGGACCGGAGCAAGCCGCTCGATAAGAGCGTCAGGTTCTCGGGCTACGAGCCGAACGCCACGCTCGCCTCCGGCGCGGACTAGCTCCGCTGGGGGGACGTCAGGCGGGGTAGCCTTCCGGCCTCTTGGCAGACCCAGAGCCATTCGTAGCCGTAGTCACCGGCGCCTCGAGCGGGATCGGCGAGGCCACCGCGCGCCGCCTCGCGCGTGAGCCAGGCGCGCGCCTGGTCCTCGTCGCCCGCCGCCAGGAGCGTTTGGACAAGCTGGCCGGCGAGCTTGGCGGCGCCACCGTCGTCGCCGTCGACCTGACCGATCAAGCTGCGCCGGCCGCCGTGCTCGAGGCGGTCGGCCGCGTCTACGGCGAGCTTCACCTGCTGGTCAACAACGCGGGCGCACGCTGGGCCGGCTCGTTTGCCGACAGCGGCTGGGAGAACGTCGAGCGGCACATGAAGATCAACTTCGAGGCGCCGCTCAGGCTGACCGAGACGCTGCTGCCGCTGATGCGCGCGACCGCGGCGAAGAACCGCCATCCGGTCTCGATCGTCAACGTGTCGAGCACCTCCGGCCGCGTCGCCCGGGGCAACGCGGGCGGCTACTCGGCCGCCAAGTTCGCGCTGGCCGGCTGGAGCGACTCGCTGGCCGCCGAGGAGCGCCCGCACGGGGTGCACGTCGGGCTCGTCCTGCCGGGTTACGTCGCCACCGAGGGCTTTCCGCAGGCCGAGCTGGTCGCCCACCCGCTGCTCCGCCGGATCGTCTCCCGGCCCGACGCGATCGCCGACGCGATCGTCGAGTGCGGACTGCAGGGCAAGGCCGAGCGCTACGCGCCGCGGCCCTACTGGCTCGCGGCCGCCGCCCGGATCCTGGCGCCCGGCCTGGTCCGTCGGGCGATCTCAGGCGAGACCTTCACGCCCGCGACCGGCTCGGATCAGCGCGACTGAGACTAAGCTACACATGTGTAGCTAACGAAATCCAGGGGAGTAACCAGACATGAACTCAAGCGCCCGCCGGGTGGCAGTGCTCGGCGGCATCCGAATCCCGTTCGCCCGCCAGAACGGGCCCTACGCCCGGGCCTCGAACCAGGACATGATGACCGCCACGCTCGAGGCCCTGATCAGCAGGTTCTCGCTTCAGGACGAGACGCTGGGCGAGGTCGCCGCAGGCGGCGTGCTCAAGCACAGCCGCGACTTCAACCTGACCCGCGAGTGCGTGCTGGGGACGCGCCTGGATCCCCACACCCCGGCCTACGACGTCCAGCAGGCCTGCGGCACCGGGCTGGAGGCCTCGATCCTCGTGGCTAACAAGATCGCGCTCGGGCAGGTCGACTCCGGGATCGCCGGCGGATTCGACACCACCTCGGATGCGCCGATCGCGGTGAACGAGGACCTCCGCCAGGTGCTGCTCGAGATCAACCGGGCCAAGGGCAACGCGGCGCGGCTGAAGGCGCTGACCAAGCTCCGTCCCCAGCAGATCGTCCCGCAGATCCCGCGCAACGCCGAGCCGCGCACCGGCCTCTCGATGGGCGAGCACGCCGCGATCATGGCCAAGGAGTGGGGCGTGACCCGTGAGGAGCAGGACGAGTTGACCGTGGCCAGTCACCGCAACCTGGCCGCGGCCTACGACACGGGCTTCCTCGACGACCTCGTCACCCCGTTCCTCGGCCTCGAGCGCGACCAGAACCTGCGTCCGGACTCGAGCGTCGAGAAACTGGCCAAGCTGAAGCCCGTGTTCGGCGGGGCGGAGGGCACGATGACCGCCGGCAACTCGACCCCGTTGTCCGACGGCGCCTCCGCGGTGCTGCTGGCGAGCGAGGACTGGGCGGCGGCGCACAACGTGGAGGTCCAGGCGTACGTGGTCGACGCCCAGACCGCCGCCGTCGACCACGTTCACGCGCGCGAGGGGCTCCTGATGGCTCCCACGTATGCGGTGCCCAAGCTGCTCGAGCGCAACAACCTGAGCCTTCAGGACTTCGACTTCTACGAGATCCACGAGGCGTTCGCCTCCCAGGTCCTGTGCACGCTCAAGGCCTGGGAGGACCCGGTCTACTGTCAGGAGAAGCTCAGGCTGGACGCGCCGTTGGGAAGCATCGATCGGGACAAGCTGAATACGCACGGTGGCTCGCTCGCCGCTGGACACCCGTTCGGCGCCACCGGCGGCCGGATCGTCGCCGGCCTGGCGAAGGCCCTCAAGGAGAACGGCTCCGGCCGCGGGCTGATCTCGATCTGCGCCGCCGGCGGCCTCGGCGTGACCGCAATCATGGAGGCAGCATGAGCGACCGCTACCAGCAACTGGTCAACACCCCGATCGGGAAGATCGTCTCCAAGCAGGTCGGTCTCCCGTCGCCGGTCAAGCTCGACCGCTACGAACGCGGGCAGCCGGTCATCAGCGGCCCCGTGCTGCTGGGCGCGGCGCCCGGAGGCCGCCTGGCCGGCGCGGTCGCCAAGGTCCTCGCCGCGATCGACGCCGAGGTGCACACCGCGCTGGACGACGATGTGCGGACGGCCGCGGCCGATGCGGGCCTGAGCGCCCAGGTGTTCAACCCCGACACCGCGTCCGAGGACCAGCGCTTCAAGGCGCTGGTGTTCGACGCCAGCGGGATCGCGGACAGCTCCCAGCTCCACGAGGCGTACGCGTTCTTCCATCCGACGATCCGGCGCGTCCGGACCTCGGGGCGGGTGATCGTGCTGGGCACCCCGCCCGACGACGCCACGAGCCCGCGTCAGGCCACCGCGCAACAGGCTCTCGAGGGGTTCGTGCGCTCGATCGGCAAGGAGGTCCGCAAGGGCGCGACCGCCCAGCTGGTCTACGTCGGCCAGAAGGCCGAGGACCAGATCGAGTCGACCCTGCGCTTCTACCTCTCGCCGAAGTCGGCCTATGTGAGCGGTCAGGTCGTGCGCATCGGGGCCAGCGTGCTGAGCGCCGACGGCATCGACTGGGAGCACCCGCAGGCGGGCCGGTTCGCGCTGGTCACCGGCGCCTCGCGCGGGATAGGTCGCGCCATCGCCGAGGTTCTGGCGCGCGACGGCGCGCACGTGATCGGCCTCGACGTCCCCGCGCTCCAGTCAGAGCTCGAGGAGACGATCGGCGAGCTCGGCGGCTCGACGCTGGTCCTCGACATCACCGACGAGGACGCTCCGCGGCGGATCGCCGATCACCTGCTCGAGCACCACGGCGGGGCCGACGTGGTCGTGCACAACGCCGGGGTCACGAGGGACAAGACGCTCGGGCGGATGTCCGACGAGCAGTGGGACATGGTCATCGGGATCAACCTGACCGCTCAGGAGAGCATCAACGAGGAGTTGCTCGCGCGCGACGCGATCCGTGAGAACGGCCGCATCGTGTGCGTCTCCTCGATGAGCGGCATCGCCGGCAACGCCGGCCAGACCAACTACGCCGCGTCGAAGGCCGGCGTGATCGGGATGGTGCACGCCATGGCGCCAGAGGTCGGCTCCAAGCGCCTGACGATCAACGCGGTGGCGCCCGGGTTCATCGAGACCCAGATGACCGCCGCGATGCCGATCGCCACCCGCGAGGCGGGACGGCGGATGAACAGCCTGGCTCAGGGCGGCCTCCCGGTAGATGTGGCCGAGACGATCGCCTGGTACGCCAACCCGGCCTCGGGCGGCCTCAACGGGACCGCGGTGCGGGTGTGCGGTCAGAGCCTGGTGGGGGCGTGATGGCCACGCGCGAGCTCTCGAACTCGCCCTCGATGCTCCTGCTGTTCGCGCGAGCCGGGGCCGCGGCGATCCCGGGGGCGTCGAAACTGCCGTTCGTGGGCGGCGGCGGCCGGGACGTCCCCGACCTCACGTTGCGGCTGAGCGACGTCGCGGTCGAGCCCGATCGGCTCAGCGCATACAACCGAGTGTGTGGGTTCGACCTGCGCGACGCGGTCCCGGTGACCTATCCGCACATCCTGGCCTTTCCGCTTCAGCTGTCGCTGATGACCGACTCGAGCTTCCCGTTCCCGGCCATCGGGCTCGTGCACATCGCCAACCGGATCACCCAGCACCGTCCGATCAGAGCCACGGAGCGCATGGACGTCGAGGTGCGAGCCACGCCGGTGGAGGCCCACCCCCGGGGCAAGCAGTTCTCGTTGATCACCGAGGTGCGGGTGGGCGACGAGCTGGTCTGGGAGGAGGTCTCGACCAACCTCAAGCGCGGGGGCGGATCCGACGACGGCGCCAAGGCGCCGGGTTCAGAGCTTCCCCGGGCCGAGGACCTGCCGGCGAGCGCCACGTGGACGCTCGCCGGAGACCTGGGGCGGCGCTACGGCTCGGTGTCGGGCGACCTGAACCCGATCCACGTGCACCCGCTCACCGCGCGGCTGTTCGGGTTCAAGTCGGCGATCGCCCACGGCATGTGGACCAAGGCACGCTGCCTCGGCGCGCTCCAGGCCCGGCTTCCCGACGCGTTCACGGTCGAAGTGGCGTTCAAGAAGCCGATCTTCCTGCCCGGCAAGGTCGAGTTCTGCGAGCGTGAGGGGTCCGGCGCGGCGTTCGACGTCTCGTTCGGCGTGCGCGACCCGAGCAAGGGCAGCTCGCACCTGGACGGCCTGGCCTTCTCGGGCTGAACCGCCTCAGCATCCCGTGCCTGCGGTCGATAACCGGGGGCAATGGCCAATGCGGCGCCCGAACGGGCGATCTCACATCAGAACGTACGCCTCGGACCGGGCCGCCATCCGCGCCCCGGAAAGGTCGTGTGCGTGCTGGAGCTGGCCTCGATGCTGGCCGGCGACCGCTTCGGCGACCGGCCTGTATCCGTGTGCCCGGTGATCGGCGCGATCCTCCGCGCCTACAACGACAACGTCGACGACCGCCGCCGCCAGGACCTCTACCGCTTCGCCGCCGACGCCGTCGGCACGCGCCGCGACTACCGCGTGCAGCGCCACCGGGCCGACGCGGCGCTCGACTGGGCGCTCGCGCGCTACCGCGAGCGCGGCGGCACGCTCCTGGCGCCGCCCGACCCCGAAGGTGTTCGTGACGAGATCGGCTACTACGTGGTGGGTGCGCTCGTCGGCAACGGGACCGCTCGCGGACGCTGGTCAGACGACGAGCACGCCGCGATGATCGCGCTGCTCGAGAACCTGATCGAGATCGACGCGCCGGCTCTAGAGGCGGTCGTCGACGAGCCTGTCTCGCTCGTCGGCGATCTCCTGGAAGAGGTCGCGCAGTCGCTCGAGCACGGCCGCGGCTACCACGAGTTCGTCCTCGCCGAAGGGCTCCAGTGCGGCGCGCAAGCGGGGCTCGAAGCGGGCCCTGCGTTCCTCGACCAGACCGCGTCCATTCTCGGTGAGCGAGGTGAGCACCACGCGCCGGTCGCGGTCGGAGCGCCGGCGCTCGACCAGGTCGGCGCCTGCAAGCCCTTCCAGCATCTCGGTCACGCTCGCCGGGCTCAGGTCCGCAGCTTCCGCCAGGTCGCGAACCGACATCTGACACTCGTCGCGAAGGCAGAAGAGCAGGCTGTACTGCGCGTCGGTGAGCTCGCCCGGGCGGTTGGTCTCGCGCCCGCGCAGCCGGCGAACCGCGGCCATCGCGCGCTTGAACGACCGGGCCACCTGCTCGGTGGCGTCGCTCTCGTCGCGCTCGCCTACCACGTCGCCAAGCGGCGCTAGCTGATCCCCGGCGCTCACGCCGCGATCGCCTCCGCCAGCGTCTCCGGCGACACTTCGACCTGCAGGCCCCTGCTCCTGCGGGCCGCGCGCTCGGCGCGCATCAGGATCACGCACGGGACGATGGCGAGCGCCGACAGGATCGCCGAGGCCCAGAACGCGGTGCCGTAGGCATGGGCGGCCCCGCTCACCGTGTGCACACCGATGAGCGAGCGCTCGAGCACGACCGCCAGCACCGCGGTGCCGATCGACCCGCCCACTCGCTGGAGCACATTGAGCTGCGGCGTCGCGCTGGACAGCTCTGAGCGCTTCAGCGAGGCGAACGCTGCCGCCATCGTGGGCATGAAGCCGAAACCGATCCCAATCCCGCGCACGAACATCGCCACCGACAGGCCCACGATAGAGGTATGGGCGCCGATGAGCCCGAACGGGATCGTCGCCAGGGTGCACAGGGTCACGCCGAACAGCGCGAGCGGCCCGCCGCCGATGCGATCTGTGAGCTTGCCGGCGATCGGCATGGCAAACGCGGCGCCAAGGCCTTGGGGCGCGGTCAGCAGGCCGGTGTTGACGACGCTCTCGAAGCGGACGCCCTGCCAGTACAGAGGCAGCAGGATCATCCCGCCGAACAGCGCCGCGCCGAGGCAGAACATCGCGAACGATGCCGAGGAGAAGGTTGGCCGCCGGTAGAGGCGGATATCGAGCAGCGGCTTGGGGACTCGCAGCGCGTGAATGGCGAACAGCGCCACGAGCACGATCCCGGTCAGGCACGGGATGATCACCTTGGGCGAGCTGAAGGCGCCGGTAACGCCGACCTCGGCCAGGCCGTAGGTGAGCAGAGGGAGCCCGGTGGCCATCAACAGGAGCCCGCGGACGTCGAGCCGGTCGGTCGGACCCGGCTTCACGGTCGGCAGCACCCGGATCGCGGAAATCACCGCGATGGCGCCGATCGGCACGTTGACGTAGAAGATCCAGCGCCAGCTCGCGTTCTGCACGATCAGCCCGCCCAGCGTGGGGCCGAGGACCGGCGCGAGCATCGCCGGGACGGCGACGATGCTCATCACGCGTCCCATGCGTGACGGACCCGCGGCCTCGGCCATCATCAGCTGGCCGATCGGCAGGATCATCCCGCCGCCGACGCCCTGCAGCACGCGGAACACGATCAGCTGAGTGGTGTCGGCGGCCAGGCCGCACAGGGCCGAGCCGGCGGTGAACAGCACGAGCGACACCAGGTAGACGCGCTTGGCGCCAAACCGGCGCGCCGCCCAGCCGGTGACCGGGATCACCGCGGCGAGCGCCAGCATGTAGCCGGTCACCACCCACTGAATCTGGGAGATCGGCGCGTGAAGCTTGTGGGACAGCGTCGCCAGGGCGACGTTGACGATCGTGGTGTCGAGGATCGACATGATCGACCCCAGGACCACGACCGCGCTCACGCGCCAGACGTAGGGGCTGATGGCGTCGGGCTGTTCGTTCACTTGAGGCATTCCTTGTCCGGGTTCACCACCTCTATCGGATAATTCGTTCGGTTCCTAAACATTAGGTTCCGAACGATCTCGCGTCAACCCAGGAACTTGCGGTCCGCCAGGCCGTAGACGACCCCCGAACCCACCGGTCCGTCTATCTTCAAGAGTGATGACTACGTTTGCCGATCTCGGGCTCGATTCCGACATCCTCGACGCGCTGCACGACGTCGGCTACGACTCGCCGACCCCGATCCAGGAGCAGGCGATCCCGCGGCTGCTGCAGGGCCACGACATGATCGGCCAGGCGCAGACCGGATCGGGCAAGACGGCGGCGTTTGGGCTGCCCATGCTCCAGTACGTCAATCCGGGCGAGCACGAGGTGCAGGGCCTGGTGCTGACGCCGACCCGCGAGCTCTGCATCCAGGTGACCCAGGCGCTCCGGGCGTACGGCCGGCGCAAGGGCGTTGATGTCGTGGCCGTGTTCGGCGGCGCGCCGATTCGCTCGCAGGCAGCCCAGTTGCGCGCCGGCGGCCACGTGGTGGTGGGAACGGTCGGCCGGGTCAAGGACCTGATCTCGCGGCACATGCTGCTGCTACATGGAACCCGGTTCGTGGTCCTCGACGAGGCCGACGAGATGCTCGACCTCGGGTTCCTGGAGGACGTCGAGCGGATCCTCGCGCTGACCCCCTCGAGCCGGCAGACCGCGCTGTTCTCGGCCACGATGCCGCCCGAGATCCGGCGGCTGGCCGACCAGTACCTGTACGACCCGGCGACCGTGAAGGTGCAGACGGCCACCCTGACGGTCGAGACCGTCGAGCAGTTCTACCTCGAGGTGCGCCCGCGCGACAAGGCCGACCGGCTGGTCGAGGTCCTGCGGGCGGAGCACCCTGACCAGGCGCTCGTGTTCGTGCGGACCAAGATTCGTTGCGAGCAGCTGTACCGGACGCTGCGGGATCGGGGGATGAACGTCAAGGCGATCCACGGCGACATGACCCAGGGCGCCCGCGACGGGGTGATGATCTCGTTCAAGGACGGTCGCCTGCCGCTGCTGGTTGCCACCGACGTGGCCGCCCGCGGCCTGGACATCTCGGGGGTCTCGCACGTCATCAACTACGACGTTCCGACCTCGCCCGACGTGTACGTGCACCGGATCGGGCGCACCGGCCGGGTCGGTCGCAGCGGCCGCGCGATCACGTTTGTCGAGCCCCAGCAGCGTCGCGACCTGGTGGCGATCGAGAAGCACGCCGGCGTCACGCTGGCTCCCTGGGTCGAGGACGCCCACGTCGCGCCGACCGCGGTCAAGGCCAAGCCGCGCCGGCACTCCAAGCCCCACGTGTCCGGCGACGGCGACGGCCCGGCGCGCAAGCTGATCGTCTCGATGGGCCGCGCCTCAGGACTCGAGCCGTCGGACATCATCCACGCGATCACCGCCGCCACCGGCCTGGACGGCGAGTCGGTACGCAACGTCCGCGTGCTCGAGCAGTTCACCCTCCTGGAGGTCCCCGACCGGGACGCCGACCGGGTGGTCGACCAGGTCAGCGGCACCGAAGTGTGCGGCCAGCCGGTCCGGCTCGAACGCGCCGCCGGCTGACGCTGTCACGCACCGCCGGCTGACGCTGTCACCCGCCGCCGGCTGACGCTGTCAGGTCTCTGTCAGCTCCGCGGCCGACCGCCGCGACTCGCGCGCTCCCGATGTGTTGCGAACGGAGACACGTCAGCTGGTTGTTAGGCTGGTAACCAAACAGGTCGGAGGTATGGATTTGCGCTTCTCATCGCTCGTGCGCCGGCGTCCCTCGGCGCCGCTGGTCGTCTCGTTCGTGGCCCTGTTCGTCGCCCTCGGAGGGGTGGGCTACGCCGCCACGCAGCTACCGGCGAACAGCGTCGGCACCGCCCAGCTGCAGAACGGGAGCGTCGGCAACTGGAAACTGAAGTCCAACGCCGTCGGCGCGCGCAAGATCATCAACGGATCGGTCGGGGCCAAGCAGGTCAACTCGAGCCAGGTGCAGCTGCGGGTCGGCACCGCATGCGCGAGCGGCGCGATCAAGGCGATCGGGCTGTCCGGCAGCGTCAGCTGCACCCCCACGCTCCCGAACGAGGTCGGGACGAGCGCGGCGGCGGTCACGCTCGGCGCGGGGTCGACGTCGGTCGCCACCGAGTCGCTGCCGGCCGGGTCGCCGTTCCTTGTGCTGGCCTACCCGCACGTGGTGATCAGCGGGGCGACGGGCCAGCGCGTTCAGGTCGACTGCACGCTTTCGGTCCCGCCAGGCACGGGGACCTCAACGACGACCAAGAGCCTTGCGGTCGAAATCGGATCGAGCGCCAACTCGCAGGCCGGGACGATCCCGCTCGTCCTGCCGGTGGCCTCGGCCACCAGCGCCCAGACGGCCACGGTGAGCTGCAGCGACACCGCCACGCCGAGCACACCGTCGCCGACGGTGGCGGTCGACACGACGCTCAACGCGATCCAGACGGCGGCCAACGGCTGATCTGAGGGGAGAGGCCGGCCTCGCGGGGGCGCGCGAGGCCGGCCGGGGGCGCGGCGGTCCGGTCGGCGGGGCACGAGGGCGGGCGGGGGCAGCGGTAGCGTTGGCCGCACAGCCGGCCGACCGGCCGGGGTCACGTACCCGGAGGTGACTCGATGAGTCTGCGCTCGCTCGCGCGCCGGCGCCCCTCGGCGGCGCTGGTTGTCTCGTTCCTGGCCCTGTTCGTGGCGCTCGGCGGCGCCGGCTGGGCCGCCCTGCGGATCCCGCCGAACAGCGTCGGGAATGCCCAGCTCCGGGACTTCTCGGTGGGCAACGTCAAGCTCAGGCCGAACTCGGTCGGGCCGGCCAAGATCGCCGCGGGCGCGGTCGGCGCCAGGCAGGTGGACTCCAGTCAAGTCCAGCTGCGCGTGACGGGTCCGTGCAGTGCCGGGGCGATCCAGTCGATCGCGGTGTCGGGGAACGTCACCTGCACGCAGGTCCTGCCCAACGAGTACGGGACCAGTGCTCGGACGACGCTCGGGACCGGACAGACGCTCCTCGCCACCGAGTCGCTGCCGGCGGGGCCGCCGTACCTGGTGCTGGCCTATCCGCACGCGGTGATCTCCCGGACCCCGGCGCCGGGCACGACCCAGCGCGTTGAGGTCGACTGCACGCTGTCAGTCCCGTCCGCCACCGGGACGTCCGAGAGCCTCGCGGTCGAACTCGGATCGAGCGGTGACTCGCAGGCGGGGACGATTCCCCTCGTCTTGCCGGTGGCGTCGTCGACCAGCGCGCAGACGGCCACGGTGAGCTGCAGCGACACCGCCATGCCGAGCACGCCGACGCCGACGGTCGCGGTCGACGCGACGCTGAACGCGATCCAGACCGCGTCGAACAACTGAGCGTCAGTACGCTGGGCGGCATGTCAACAGCGAAAATGAACACCACCCTGGGCACGATCGAGCTCGAGTTCTTCGACGACGACGCGCCCGAGACCGTCGCCAACTTCCGCAAGCTGGCGGGCGAGAACTTCTACGACGGGATCATCTTCCACCGGGTGATCACCGACTTCATGATCCAGGGCGGCTGCCCCGAGGGCACGGGGACCGGTGGCCCCGGCTACACGTTCAAGGACGAGTTCAACCAGCACAAGGTCGTTCGCGGCGCGCTCGCGATGGCCAACGCGGGACCCAACACCAACGGCTCGCAGTTCTTCATCGTCACCACCCGGGCCGCGCCCTGGCTGGACGGCAAGCACACGGTGTTCGGCCAGGTGACCGAAGGGATGGACACGGTCGACAAGATCGAGGCCACGCCGACCGGCGCAGGCGACCGTCCGGTCGATCCGCCGGTGATCGAGTCGATCGAGCTGGGGGACTGAGCGGATCGGTCGTCAGCCGGAATAGGCGTTGAACACGCCAAGCCCGAACACGGGCAGACCCGGGATGCC
The DNA here is from genome assembly GCA_963832315.1 of uncultured Solirubrobacterales bacterium. GTDB lineage: Bacteria > Actinomycetota > Thermoleophilia > Solirubrobacterales > Solirubrobacteraceae > Palsa-465. The sequence goes on from CAWHTT010000003.1 coordinate 65,597, forward strand.
GGCGTAGCCGAGGCGGTGCATCCCGAACAGGTTCTCGATCGAGGCCAGCAGCGAGAAGTGGTTGAAGTAGTCGACGACGTCGATGCTGTTCGGCTTGACGTAGCGTGAGATCAGGAGCAGGCCGACCTGGCCGCCGCCGCCGGTCGGGGTGGTCTCGCCGGCGCCGAGGGAGGTTGCCGGCGTCGTGGTCGCCGGCGTGGTGGCGGTCGTCGTATCGGTCGTGCTCGTCGTATCGGTCGTGCTCGTCGTGTCGGTCGTGGTCGTCCCGGTGGACGGATCGGTACCGGTCGTCCCCGTCGTGGTGGGCCCGGTACCGGTCGTCTCCGTCGTGGTGGGCCCGGTACCGGTCGTCTCCGTCGTGGTCGGCCCCGTCGTTGTGGTCGCCACCGTCGTCGACGTCGACGCGTCCGTCCCCATCGCTGCCGGCGGCACCGCCGGCGGGGTCGTCAGCCGGCGCAGGTTCGGGTACGCGGTGGGGCTGCTGCAGCACGCGCTCGGGTCGGCGTTCGGACCCGTCTGCGGCGCCTGGTCGAAGGTGATCGCGATCAGGCCGTCGTCCTTATATGCGGCCGAGCGCCTGATCTCCGGCACGACCGACTTCAGGAACCGGTTGGCGGCGGCGAGGCCGGTGGCTGCGCCGGCCCTGCACGGAGCCTCACCGCCGGTGGCGCAGGCCGGGGGGATGATGTACGCGAACGCGGGCGCGGTGCTCGCGCTCTTCACGTCCTTGCCGAGCTGCCCGATGCCCACCTCGCTCTGGCGACAGGCGGCGCCGGCGGTGAGCGAACGGAAGTAGAGGAACGGGTTGCGCCAGGCGACGTAGCTCGAGCGGCCCGCCACCTGCGCTTGCCTGCTGCCGAACCGGGGCACGCGGCAGGCCGTCCGGGCGCCCGCGCCGACCCCGGCGACGTAGGCCTTCCAGGTATGCCCGGCGGTCGTGAGCTGATTGGCGAGCGTCTTCGTGCCCGAGGGATACACGCAGCCCGTCCCGAGCACCTGACCGCGCGGCCCCTTCTTCGCGGGCGCGATGCGCGAGAACGACGGGCAGTCGGTCGCGGTCTGCGCGGTGGGGCCCTGGCCACTGACGAGCGCGATCTCGTTGGCCAGGGGCGCGCCCGCCACTCCGTAGTAGTTCTGGACGAGCTCACCCTGCCGGCGCAGGCCGCTGCCCAGGTAGCCGCTCGCCGCGCCGGCGCCGAAGGAGTGGGCGAAGCCGCGGTCAGAGAGAACGATCAGGAACACGTGCTTGACCGGGGGAAGGCCGGACGATCCGGCCGGGGTCGTGCCGGTGTCGGTGGGAGTGGGGGAGGTGCTCGGCGCGGCCGCGACCTGAGCGGGCTGCTGTGCTGTGGCTGCCGGCGTGGCCGCGGCGGGGGCGGCGCCGGCTGAGCCCGCATCCTGGCTTCCGGGCGCGGACTGGACAACCTGGGAGGCCGGCGTGGCGTGAGCCAGGCCGACCACGATCAGCGGCGCGCTGGCCAGCGTCTCGACGCTCGTGCCTCCCACGAGCGAGCCGATCGTCAGGCCGAACGCGAGCATGCCCATCACCGCCACCGCGGCCGCCCGCGGTCCCGGCAGGGCGAACTCCCCCCGTTGCAAACCGGCCTCACCCGGGTCGTCGACCAACCCCGGCGCGACGACGGCGGACCCCTGCTCGTGGATGGCCGCGATCACCGGCGCGATCTGCGCCGGCAACGGTCCTCGGCGGGCGCCGCACTCCAGGCAGTAGCGCTGATCGTGGGCCAGCCGCGCGTTGCACTCGGCACACCGCACGGTGTTCCGCGTCTCGCTCGCCGTGGTCTCGGAAACTGCCATCGCCGACCGAGGAGTGTCGTGACCGCACCGCGAGGAGTTGTGAACATCTTGAGTTCAAGCAAGGCGGACGGGCCGCGGCTGAACGGTCACTCCATGTTCACAACTGCGCTCCGGCGGACGCCGATACTGCGGCGGGATCATGGGGCGGCCCGGCGACGACGACACAACACCTCGCGACGACGCCGCGGGCAACGAGCCCACGCGCGAGCTGCCCAGCGTCCCGGCCGGCGGATCGGGCGACCGGTGCGGCGCGTGCGGCGCCCCGCTGATCCACGACCAGCGCTACTGCGTCGAATGCGGTGAGCGCCGGGGCCAGTCACGCTTTCCGGTGACCCAGCCCGCCACCGAGGTGGCCACGCGCCGCGTCCGCCGTGTGAGCCCGCCGCGCCCGCCACGGATTGGCTCCGGCACCACGCTGGTGGCCGGTGTGGGAGTCCTGCTGCTGGCGATCGGGCTCGGCTTTCTGATCGGCCGCACGAGCACCAAGACCACCACCACCCAGGCGGCTGCCGCAACCCCGCAGGTAATCACCGTGCAGGGCGGCGTCGGGGCGGCCGCCCCAACGACCACGACGACGGCGGCGAAGCTGAGCAAGAAGTCGAAGGCGAAGGCGAAGGCGGCCGCGGCTGCAGCGCCCTCGGCGGCGGTCCAGAAGAAGGCCACGGAGGCCGCGGGGAAGGTCCTCGGCAACTCGAACAACCTGCCGCCACCCACCTCCACCGTCGGACAGAAGTGCGACAGCACCAAGGCCGGGTGCTCGGGTGGCAAGTTCAGCGGAAACTTCTTCGGGCCGTGAGAGGAGTCAGGTCGTGCGATTGCCCGGAGTGAAGACACAGAAGCCGGCCGTCACCTCGGCACCGACGCCGGCCGGCACCGGCGATCAAGCCCGCTCGGCGCTCCCGACGGAGAGCCAGATCGTCGACCTCGAGCGCCGGCGCGACGTCCTCAAGGCGCGGGTGGCCGAGCTGCAATGGGACCTCGGCGGACTCGTCTATGAAATGGCCATCCGCGACCGCATCCGCGTCGACGTGCTGGTCAAGCGGGCGGCCCTGCTCCAGGACGCCGATTCGGAGTTGGGCGAGATCGAGCGGATCCTGCGCCTCGAGCACACATCGACCGCCGGCGTGTGCGCGTCGTGTGGTTCGCCGCACAGCACGGGCGCGTCGTACTGCTGGCAGTGCGGTCAGCCGATCCTGCAGCAGGTGCCGAGCGACTCGATCTTCTCGTAGCCCGAGTCGTAGGGCTCGGCCGCACTAGCCAAAACGGCCCGCGACGGCCGCACTAGCCAAAACGGCCCGCGACGTAGTCCCGCGTCCGCGAGTCCGACGCGCCGCGGAAGATGGTCTCGGTGTCGCCGTACTCGATCAGGGTTCCGAACCGGTTGGGCCCGGTCGTGTCGAGGCTGAAGAACGCGGTCCGGTCGGCCACGCGCGCGGCCTGCTGCATGTTGTGCGTGACGATCACGATCGTGAAGCGATGCTTGAGTTCATGCATGAGGTCCTCGATTGACGCTGTGGCGACCGGGTCGAGCGCGGAGGCGGGCTCGTCGAGGAGGAGCACCTCGGGCTCGATCGCGATCGCGCGCGCGATGCACAGGCGCTGCTGCTGTCCACCCGAGAGCCCGAGTGCGCTGTCCTTCAAGCGGTTCTTGACCTCGTCCCACAGCGCCGACTGCCGCAGCGCCTGCTCGACCCGCTCGTCCAGGCGGCGCTTCATCCCGAGGTTGCGCGGAGCCCACGCGACGTTGTCGTAAATCGACTTCGGGAACGGGTTTGGCTTCTGGAACACCATGCCGATCCGGCGGCGCACCTCCACCCGGTTGGCGCCGCTCCCGTACAGGTCGTGACCGTGGTAGAGGACCTGTCCCTCGAGCCGGAACCCCGGGATCGAGTCGTTCATTCGGTTGAGGCTCCGGATGAAGGTCGACTTGCCGCAGCCCGAGGGGCCGATCACCGCGGTCACCAGGTTGCGGTAGATCTTGAGCGAGGTCTCGGCGAGGGCAGGGCTCGGCCCGTAGTGCACCGCCATGTCGCGGATGTCGAACACCGCCGCGCGGGTCTCCTCAACCGGGCGCCCGTTCCCGTCCGGACGTAGCACGGGGAGCATCGGGTCGGTTCGAAGGCGCACGCGCGAGGGTGGCGCGGACGACGGATAGCTGCGCGGCGCGTCGCCGTCGGTCCGGTCCCAGGCCGTCATGTGCCCATCTTCGCACGCGTTCGCGCGAGCATCACGCGCGCGCCGACATTGGCAATCAGGATGATCAGCATGAGCATCAGCGCCGCGCCCCAGGCGCGCGCGATGGCTTGCTGGATCGGGAGATCGACGGATGTGTAGATGAGCATCGGGATCGTCGGCACGCCGTGGAAGATGTTCAAGCTGGTCTTGTCGGGGTTGTAGAGCGAGTTGCAGATCAACACCGGCGCGGTCTCGCCTGCCGCCCGCGCGATGGCCAGGATCGCCCCGGTGGCGATCCCGCCGAGCGCGGCCGGAAGGATCACGCTGAGGACGGTCCGCCAGCGACTCACGCCGAGCGCGTCGGCGGCCTCCCGCAGGCTGTTCGGGACTAGCAGCAGGACCTCCTGACTCGAGCGCGCCATCAGCGGGACCATGACGATCGCCAGGGCGAGCGATCCCGCGAAGCCCGACTGCTTGTGCTGCGGGATCACGACCAGCCCGTAGATGAACAACCCCACGACGATCGTGGGAAGCCCCTGCATCATGTCGAGCGCGAGCTTGAGGATGCCCGCGGTGCGCGACCGCGGACCGGCGAACTCGGTCAGGTACAACCCGGTGAGGATCCCGAGCGGGAGCGCGATCAACGCGCCGAGGGCAACCACCTCGATCGTGCCGATGAGGTAGTTGAAGATCCCGCCCTCGACCAGTCCCTGGGGCGTCTGGGTCACGAAGGCCAGGCTCAGCGAGGACGCGCCCCGCACGACCACTCCGTAGACGACGATCACGAGTATGGCCACCGCGATCACCGCCGCCGCGGTCGCGATGACGGTCACCGCCCGGTTCACCACCATCCGCCGGCGAAGATTGCCGGACGGGGTGAGCGGCGCGGTCGGGTCGAACAGACCCGTCTCGCCGAGCACGATCCCGGAGGATTCGCTCACACCCCGCCTCCGAGCGCCCGGTTCACGTCGAACCGCCTGGCGATCGCCCGCGCGGCGATGCTCGTGATCATCCCGATCACCACGAGGATCAGGCCGGCGTAGAACATCGCGGCCACGTGCAGGTTGTTGAGCGCTCCCTGAAACTGGTTGGCGATCCGCGAGGCCAGGCTGGACCCGGGCTGCAACAGCGAGAGGTGAACTGCGTTCACGTCGCCGATCACGAACGACACCGCGATCGCCTCGCCGAGCGCGCGGCCAAGACCCAGGATCACTGCGGCGCCTACGCCCGACGCGGTGCTCGGCAGCACGATCCCGCGGATCACCTCCCACCGGGTAGCCCCGAGCGCCGCGGCGCCGTCGGTGAGCTCCCGGGGCACCGTGAGGAACAGGTCCCGGCTGAGCGCCGAGATGATCGGCAGGATCATCACGGTCAGCACGAGCCCGGCGCTCAGGAGGCTGATCCCAATCGGCGAGGGCGGCCCGAATAGCGGGAGGAAGCCGAGCACCTTGTGCAGGCCGGGCTCCAGGTGGTCGACGAACGGAACCAGGACCACGAGGCCCCAGAAGCCGTAGATGATGCTCGGGACGGCAGCAAGCATCTCGACCAGCGGGCCGACTACCGCGCGCACCCGCGACGGCGCCATCATGCTCAGGTACACGCCGATCGCGATACCGAGCGGCGTGGCCAGCACAAGCGCGATCCCCGAGCTGACCGCGGTCCCGTAGATCAGCGCCCCCGCGCCCTCGAGGTTGACGTTGGGCCGCCAGTCGGTGTGCCCGAGGAATCCGAGGCCGAAGCGGGAGATCGCCGGCCCCGCGTTGTGAGCCACCTGGTAAACGACGTCGGCCAGGATCAAGACGAGCAGCAACCCGGCCGCGGCGCACAGCACGAACATCACGCGGTCGCCGGTCCGCCCTGCCGGGCGCCGGCGGTTCTGGCCCGGCGCGCGCGAGCCCCGCCGCCCCAGTGTCAAGCTTGCCCTCGAGGACACGGCGCGCAGCGTACGGAAAGCTGACGGGCGGATCCGGCGGCTTACATAGTCACTCACAGATTTTCAACAACGTGGTTACAACTTGGCCACAGTTGCCCAAATCTGCATCGGAGATGCTTACGGCCGCTCGCGAGGGGGCGGCCGGCCCGCGCACGAGCTCCATAGGAATTCCTAACCAGGAAAGGAAGTGCTCCATTGCGCTCCAAGAGATTGGGCAGGTTGACGTGCGCGGTGCTGCTGGCCGGCTGCATCTTCGGCCTGAGTACCGCTGCAGCATCCGCCGCCACGCTGGCCGGCGCGGGATCGACGCTGGTCGCCCCGATCGAGGCCGAATGGGCCACCGCGTGGGGCAACTCCACCGGTAACACCGTCACCTATGCCGCCGTGGGCTCGGGTACCGGGTACCAGGACATCGCTCACGGCCTGGTGGACTTCGGAGCCTCGGACGCTCCACTTTCGGTTTATTCGACACCGCCGTGCGCCAACTGCGTCCAGATCCCGTGGGCGCTCACGGCGACCGGCGTGACCTACCGCATCGACGGCCTCAGGCTGCCCCGTCACACCAGCTTCCACCTGACCGGACCCGTACTGGCCAAGATCTACCTCGGGCAGATCACGAACTGGTCAGACCCCGCGATCCGCGCCTTGAACAAGGGAGCGCACATCCCGAGCACGCCGATCACCGTGCTGTGGCGCAGCGACTCCTCAGGCGACACGTACGCGTTCACGCGTTACCTGTCGGACGTCTCGGGGCCGTTTGCGTCCAGGGTCGGTAGCTCGACCACGGTCAGCTTCCCGACCGGTGTAGGTGCCAGGGGCAACTCCGGCATGGCCCAGGCCGCCACGGGCACCAATGGGTCGATCGCCTATGTCGCCGTCTCGTTCCTGATCGCCAACCGCCTCCCGGCCGTCGGGATCAAGAACGCGGCCGGCCGCTACGTGGTCCCCAACCTGAGCGCGATCGAGGCCGCTGCCGCCGCCGTGCACAGCGTCCCTTCGAGCAATCAGGTGACGATCGTCAATCCGCCCCGCCGCGCCAAGAGCGCGTACGTGATCTCGACGTACACCTACGCCATCGTGCCGACGACGGCGCCACAAGGTGGCCTCCTGCAGTCGTTCATCAGTTACGCGCTGGGCGCAGGACAGCGCTTCGGCCCATCGCTCGACTTCGCCCCACTGCCGAAGGCGGTACTGCGGGCGGCAAGAGCCACAGTGAGCAGGATCGGCTGATTGGAGTGATCATGAAACGTCGTATCTGTCTCGTAGGTACCGCGCTCGCAGCGGTTCCGTTCGCAGTCGGGATTTCGGTCGCGACGGCGGCTAGCAAGACCACCACACCCAAACCAGCGGTCAAGGCGGTGGTGCTGAAGTGTCATATGTCGCTGAGCACCGTGCCTCCGCCGGGTTCCGCGGCTGTGGATCAGCCGCCCTCCCAGGGAGCGCAGTATGGAAGCGTTCACTGTCGAGGTGGGTCGTTCGGATTTGGCGTCGAAAAGAGCACGTTCAAGGTGCCCGACAGCGGCGACACCGTCGGGAGCTATGTCCAGTACTTTGGCGGTGGCTCAATCCGCGGGAAGTTCGACCTCTCTCCAGACGAAAGTGGCGACGTCTCGTCCACCGACTTCACCAGTGAGTCGTGGACGGGCACGGTGACCGTGACGAGTGGAACCGGCACGCTGGCCAAGGCGTCAGGCAAGAAGGGCGTGCTCAAATGCACGAGCGGTGACTCGGTTCACATGACCTGCACCGAAAAGCTGAAGCTGAAGCAGCTGTAGGAAGTCCGCCTGCGGGCGTCAGCGCAGGTTCACGGCGAGGAGGCGCTCGAGTTCGTCGAGCGTCTCCTCGGCCGTACGGTGATGCACGGTCGCCATGCCGAGCTCGGCGGCGGGGGTGAGGTTGAACGGGAGGTCGTCGACGAACACGCACGCCTCGGGATCCAGGCCGATGCTGCGCGCGCCGAGCGCGTAGATCTCGGGCGCCGGCTTGCGGATGCCCACCTCGCCGGAGATCACCACGCCGTCGAACAACTCGGCCAGGACCTCCCGCGGGTAACGGCGTGTTCCCCACGAGTTCGAAACCAAGCCGGTTCGGACCCCGCCGGCGCGGGCGCGGCGGACGCCCTTGAGCATCAGCTCATCCGGACCCGACCCGGCGAACAGCCGATCGATGAGGCCGGCGGCGTTGACGCCGAGATGAGGTGCGAACTGAAGCTCGAACTCCTCCTCGGGCACCGCGCCGGTCTCGAACGCGATGAGCAGGTCGCGGCAAGTCGCGTCCTCGCGAAAGATCCGCCCGACGGCGTCCGGCGCGAGACCCTCGAGCTCGCAGAAGGACCGGAACGACGCGAACAGGTCGGTGGTCAGGACGCCGCCCCAGTCGATCAGCAGACCCCGGTAGTGGCCGTTCTCAGAAGCCATCGCGCGTGACCGTCAGGGCGCGATCGGCGATCTCGATCACGCCTTCTCCGAACGACTTGAGGTATGGATCGTCGGTCGATCCGGAAAGGGCGCGCTTGTAGTTGCCCTCCATGAACACCACCGCCTTCCACAGGGCCAGCGTGACGTACCAGTCGAGCGCCTGCACCGAGCGACCCGAGCGCTCCTCGTATCGGGCGGTCAGGACGGCGCGGTTCGGAAAGCCGGGCAGCAGGGTGACGTTGTGCGCGTTGAACTTGCCGAGCGCGTCGCCGGCCTCGGTCCAGTGCATCAGCAGGTAGCCGACGTCGGCAAGCGGATCGCCGATCGTGGCCATCTCCCAGTCGAAGATGGCCACCAGCTCAGCCGGTGCCTGCGCGGCGAACATCGTGTTGCCCAGCCGGAAGTCGCCGTGGACGATCGTGGCCGGCGGGGAGTCCGGCAGGTTGGCCGCCAGCCATCGCCCGACCTCCTCGACCTGCGGCAGCTCGCGGGTGCGGTTGTGCTCCCACAGTCCGCCGAAGCGTCGCAGTTGGCGCTCGAGGTAGCCGGTCGGCTTCCCGAACCCGTCCAGCCCGAGCGCCGTCCAATCCACCCGGTGAAGCTCGACCAGCGCGCCAATCAGCTCGTCGGCGATCCGGGCGCGCTGCTCGGGCGTGTCGAGGGCGTCGGGAATCGAGTCCGTGATGACCTCGCCGGCCACCCGCTCCATCACGTAGAACGGTGCGCCGATCATCTCCGGGTCATCACACACCGCTAGCACCTTCGGCACCCTGACCGGCGTGGCCTCGAGGGCTCTGAGCAGCCGGGCCTCACGCAGCACGTCGTGCGCGCTGGGCGGCAGCGGACCCCGGGGTGGGCGGCGCAGCACGACCCCGGTGGACAGAAGGAACGTCACACACGAGTGACCCTCGCCGATCGGGGTGGCGCTCAGGTCCTCGGGCGCATCCAGTCCGGACGCCGCGAGAACCTCGGCCAAAGGCTCGAGCACGATCAGCGGCTCGCGCGCGTTGGCGGCCGCCTCGGCAGGCGTGCGCACGACGTCATCGGGTGCGAGCGTGGCCACCATGGAAGTAGCGAGACTAGCTGGCTACTCTCGGATAACCATGCCCGAATTGCCCGAGGTCGAGATCACCGCGCGCCTGATCGGCGCCGCCGTGAGCGGCAGTCAGATCGAGTCCGCGCTGGCACCCGGGATCAACGCGCTCAAGACGTTCGACCCGCCGCTTACCGCGCTCGAGGGCCGGAGCTTTCAGCGCATCGGCCGCCGGGGCAAGCTGTTCGTGGCCGAGCTTGACGGCGACCTCGCGCTCGAGATCCACCTGATGTCCGCCGGGCGTCTGCAGCTGTTCGACACCCGGGCATCGCTGCGCGACCGGACCTCGCGGCTGCTGGTCCGGCTGGCGGACGGCCGCGAGCTGCGACTGCGCGAGTTCGGCACCCGGCAGCGAGCCTGGGTCAAGCTGCTCCGAGCCGAGGAGGTCGAGACCGAGGACACGATCGCCGCGCTCGGCCCCGAGGCGTGGCCCGACCCGCCGCCGTTCGGCGAGCTCCTCGACCAACCGCGTCCGCTCTACGCGCTGATGCGCGACCAGCACGTGATCGCCGGGATCGGACGCTCGTGGGTCGACGAGATCCTCCACGCCGCGATGATCTCGCCGTTCAGGCGCGGATCGGACCTGGCCGAGGACGAGGCCGAACGGTTGCGTGAGACCACGGTGCGGGTGCTCGGCGACGCCATTGCGTACTACGAGGCCAACCTTTCGCTGCCGATCCCCGACAAGCTGCCCATGCCGCTGACCGTCCACCGCCACAACGGCGAGCCGTGCCCGCGTTGCGGCGACCAGCTCGAGGCGGTGTTCTACGAGGATTACGTGATGTGTTACTGCCCGACCTGCCAGACCGACGGCAAGCTGCTCAAGGACCGGCGGCTGTCGCGGCTGCTGAAGTAGCCGACAGGGTCAGCGGCGCGCGCTGAGCGCCTCGAGACCCGAGATCAGCGCGTCCAGCCCGAAGCGCAGGCGGGCCTCGCCGTCGAACCCCGTCATATCGTCGGCGATCGAGGCGAGGACCGGGAACCGGTCGGCGGGGAGCGACGAGTAGAACGCGTGCACCTGCTCGAAGTACTGCTTGACGCATCGGCACGCCGTTCTGCTCGGTGCTCGGTCACGCCGGCTTCGTCGCCGCGGTAAGCCGGTGCCAGCTGGTCGAGCTGGTCATCACGCCGGTGCTGCTGATGCTGATCAGCCTGCTCCCAACCCGTGCGCGCGACGACGCGTACCTCGCCGGAGCGGCTTCAAGCGAGGGAGCCGGGGTGGCCGTCGCGGATGCCGTGTAAATGCCCGGTTGCACCAGGTTCCGGTAAATGAGAGGATCGCCCCGCCGGTTTGGCCGGGCCGGTCCGGTCAACAAACATAGGAGGGAATCGTGCGTGCACGTAGGGCTGCTCACGCTGCCGTGGCGACGCGTGGGCGAAAGCGGACACTTGGGCTGTCCGCGGTTCTGGTGGTGATCGCGAGCCTGCTCGCGGTCGTCTCCGGCGCCGTTGCCGCGGGGGCGAGTGGCGGCAGCGTCAGGTTATTCGGAACGCCCAAGGGAGCGGGCGGGAGCGCAATGTTCACCGGTGCGATCGGTGACTTCGGATCGACGCAGCGGGAGACCGCGAACGGGACGCCGAGCGGTAACGGGGACTTCGTCAAGTTCACGCTCAAGCACGGGACGTTCGTCGCCAACGCGACGGGCCTCTTCAACGCGCTCAACCACGCGAAGTTCTCGTTCGACAAGGCGACCTGCTCGGGCTCGGGTGCCGGTACCGGATCCGCCACGTTGTCGGCGGGGACGGGTCAGTACGCCGGCATCAGCGGCACGCTGAGGGTGACGGCCACGTTCGCCGAGGTCGGTCCGCGGCTGAAGAACGGCAAGTGCAACATGAGCCAGAAGGCCAGGCCGCTCGCGCAGTCCAGCACCATCGCTGGCACGGGTCACGTGAGCCTCGGCTAGGACCTGTCTCTCGGTGGCCGGCGCGCCCCGGCATCCAGGCCCGTCAGCAGGACGGGCGGTCGGGGCGCGCCGGCGCCGAGCCAGCTGGCACCGAAGGGCCATGATGCTCGAACCCGCTGCCATGTGCGAGGACTGCAGGTCAGGAGGGATCGGCAGGTTGATCGACCGCGATCCTCACCGGGCCGACCCGCAACGCCTCGCCATGGAGCGTCACCGGCTCATCGCCGAGGTACAGCCCGACGGCCTCGCTCAGCGCCTCGGTCAACTCGTCTAGCGTTCGGCCTGACGCGAAGCATCCGGGCAGTTCCTCGACCTCCCACCGGAAGCCATCTGGCTCCGGATGTACGACGACTGTGAGCTCCATCCTTTGTCCTCCGTCGAGTCGAGTCCTGCCTGCTTGAGAACGGCCCGCGTCAGGCCCTTGGCCTAGACCTGTCCGCGGTGATGCGGAAGTGATAGGTCGCTCCCCCGCCTTGCCCATCTTGACCACGTGGCGGCCGCCTTTCCCCCCCAACCAGCCGTTTGCCTCGAGCGGCGTGATCGCGCTTCGCTGGTCGAGCAACCTTGCCACGCCGGAGGTAAGCCGCGAACCGCGGCAGGTGGCCGATCCCGCCCGAATTGGAACAGTGCTGTTGCGCTCTTTTCCAGCGAGTCGGCGGAGGCTATGACCCTCGAACGCGGCGACGGGGGGGCGGGCCAACAAAGTGCAGAACCTGCCATTCGGCGCGATTCCGGTCGACCGTGGCATGTCCCGCACGCATGTGATGCGAAACCTGCCACGGTCTCGGGATTCGCGCTCGGTTGGCATGTTTTGCACGTAGGGCCGCGGACACCGGGCCCCGGAGGCGAGCGCCAGCCGCTTCCACAGGCGGGGGCGGCTACGATCCCGGTCGTGCCCGAACCTGGCGACCAGGCTCCCGACTTCACGCTCCCGGACCAGCACGGCAACCCGGTCTCGCTGTCCGGGCTGCGCGGCAAGCCCGTGGTCCTCTACTTCTATCCCAAGGCCGACACCCCGGGATGCACGACCCAGGCGTGCGGCGTACGCGATCGCCGGGCCGACTACGAGAGTGCGGACGCGGTCGTGCTGGGAGTCTCGCCGGATCCGGTCAAGCCGATCGCGAAGTTCGACGAGAAGTACGGGCTGGGCTTTCCGCTCCTCTCCGACGAGGATCACGCGGTGGCGGAGGCCTACGGGGTGTGGGTGGAGAAGAACCGGTACGGGCGCACGTACATGGGCAACGAGCGCACGACGTTCGTGATCGCCCCCGACGGCACGATCCGCGAGGTGTTCCGGAGCGTCAAGCCCGCCGAGCACGATGAACTCGTGCTGGGTGCGCTGTCCGGGGACTAGAGCCTGAGTGGGGCTACTGCAGGCCCTCGCGGGCCTCGCGGACGAGCGTGACGGCCTCCGGGAATATGTGGGCCATCACGGTCCGCAGCTGCTCTGCCTGCTGCTCGGTCGTTCCCTGGATGTTGATGCGGTTCATGGCGGCCACCGTCAAGTCGACCGCGAGCTTGATCGCGTTGTCCGCCCAGGCGAGGCGCTGCGCGCCCTGCATCTGCTCGGCGAACTCGCCCAGCCGGCGCTGAAGCTCGTCGGGATCGCCGAACAGGCCTCCGAATCCACTTCCTTCCATGAGCTCAATGGTACCCCCCAGAACGAGATGGCCTCATACACTGCCGGGTGATGAGCACCGAGGAGCGTCTCGCATACGAAGCCCGGGTCCGGAATCGGCAGGCGGCGCTGGCCGCGGCCGCCGGGATTCTGCTGATCGTCGGGGTGGCCATCCAGCTCGGCGGACCCCACGTCGACGTGAACGAGAAGACGCTGGGGCTGATCACCGAGCACAAGCGCTTCACGCGCGACCTGGTCGGCTCGATCGCCACCGCGTTCAGTCTGTTCGCAGTGGCCGCGACGCTTCATTTCCTGTGGGGCGCAGCCCGCGCGCGCGAGCCCAACGTGAAGCCGTGGTTCGTGGGATGGATCGCGGTCGCCGGTGGTGTGCTCGAGGGCATCAGCGTGATCGTGTACGTCGTGGCCTTCGGCAGTGCGGCCAGCGACTTCGTCAGTCACGGCAGCCAGACCTATCCCGAGGCCAGCACGCTGCTCGGTCGGCCAAGCCTGCTGATCTCCCAGATCGGCAACTACCTGGGGCTGTTCCTGCTCGCCATGGCCCTAGTGTTGGTGTCGCTGAACGCGATGCGGGTGGGATTGCTCACCCGCTTCCTGGGCTACCTGGGGATCATCGGGGGCGTACTGACGATCATCCCGCTGGTCCCGATCCCGATCGTCGAGGCCTACTGGCTTCTGGCCCTGGCCTACCTGCTGAGCGGTCGCTGGCCGAGCGGCGTGCCCCCGGCCTGGAGCAGCGGCCGGGCCGAGCCCTGGCCGAGCAGTCAGCGCGCCGCCAGAGGTCAACCGGCCGCCCGTGGCAGGCGGGCCAAGCCCGCGCCGGCGCCCGCGCCCGAGCCGGTCGGCGCGCCGTCCCCCGCGGCCGGCGGCACGCGCTCGACGACGCCCAAGCGCAAGCGCAAGCGACGGAAGTAGCCCGCGCGCCGCTACTACATACGTCCGGTCGGCTAAGGGCGAGCGCGCCGGATGCCGATGCAGGCAATGCTGTCCCGGCTCCTGTCCACGCCGGGGGCCGGGACAGGTTCGCTTCGCCACATGCTGGAGGGGCGTTACACACAGTTCCGCTACCGGTCTAGGGCCACTCGCCTGGGGCGCAGGCCGGGAGTGGGGCTGTGCGGGCTCGAGTTGGTGACCGTCGAGCGGCCTAACGCCGTTCGACGGTCACCGTTCATCGTGCGCTGGGCGCCGCTCAGCGCGGCGACCCGGCCGCTCAGCGATTCCACTCTTGAGGCCTGTCCGGTCCGGGTGCAACTTACGCGCCGACTGTCAACCCCTCATCAGGAGGATTGGATGGAAGCCGCAAACATCGGAGGGCGCGAGGCCGACGTGGCGCCGGCCGCCGAGCCCATGGGCGGGCGTATGGCCGGCTGGACGCCGGCTGACCCGGGTCCGCTGGGTCTCGCCGCCTTCGCCGGGACAACGTTCATGCTCAGCCTGGTTAACGCTGGGCTGGTCGGGGTCCAGCATGTCGCCCCGGGCGGCGGTCTGCTGCCGATGGTGGCCGCCCTGGCGCTCGCCTACGGCGGCGTCGCCCAGTTCGTGGCGGGACTCTGGGAGTTCCGGACCGGCAACACGTTCGGCGCCGTGGCGTTCTGCTCCTACGGAGCGTTCTGGATCTCGTTCTACTTCATCGTCCAGTCGGCGGGCAAGAACGTGCCGACCGTGTTCTTCAGCGGCCTCGGGCTGTACCTGTGGATGTGGGGAATCTTCACCGCCTACATGTTCATCGCGTCGCTGCGAACAACGGCGGCGGTGGCGGCGGTGTTCCTACTTCTGGCGATCACGTTCATCGTCCTCGGGATTGGGAACTCGGCGCTGACCGGCACGCATGACGTGACCAACGGCACGATCAAGCTCGGCGGCTACCTCGGCATCGTCACGGCGCTCGTCGCCTGGTACGCGTCGTTCGCGGTGGTCGTCAACTCGACCTTCGGTCGGGTAATGATGCCGGTCATGCCGCTCAGGCACTGACCGACGCGAGAAAAATCGACGGCGAGACCTGCGCTGGAGTACAACTACAGGCAGAAATCGCCACATGAGTGCAAAGCAGCGGAGCGCCGGCGGCAACGCCGGCGCTCTGGGCTGTCCGGTGGTCGGATGCCAGTTCGCTGGAAGGAGAGACTTGCATGGCCGATGTGATTCAGGAACCGCCAGCTGAGCCGGAGACCGGCGACTCCGGGGTGTCGGAGGCGCAGATCGCGGTTCACTGGCGCGAGGAGGAGTACTTCCCCCCGCCGGCGACGTTCAAGGAGCAGGCGAACGCGGGCGACGATGCGATCCTCGAACGCTTCGCCGAGGAGCGCTTCCCGGACAGCTTCGTCGAGTACGCGGAGATGCTCGACTGGGATCGCAGGTGGGACACGATCGTCGACACCAGCAATCCGCCGTTCTTCAAGTGGTTCCTGGGCGGGCGGTTGAACGCGTGCGTCAACTGCGTCGACCGGCATCTGGAGACCCGCGGCGATCGTAATGCGCTGATCTGGGTGCCCGAGCCCGAGGACGTCGAGCCCGTCGAGATCACGTACGCCGAGCTCCATCGACGGGTCAACGAGTTCGCGGCCCTCGTGAGCGACGTCACGGGGCTGACGACCGGCGACCGGATCACCTTCCACCTGCCGATGGTGCCCGAGCTGCCGGTGTCGATGCTGGCCTGCGCGCGCCTCGGGGTGATCCACTCCGAGGTGTTCGGCGGCTTCAGCGGCGCGGCGTGCGGTCAGCGCATGGCCGACGCCGACAGCACCGTGCTGGTCACGATGGACTCCTACTACCGCAACGGGGACCTGATCGATCACAAGGTCAAGGCGGACGAGGCGATAGCGGAAGCGCGCAAGGAGGGGATCGAGGTCGAGAAGGTGCTCGTGTGGAGGCGCATCCCCGGCGAGTACCACTCCGCGAGCCCGATGGTCGAGGGACGCGACTACTTCGTCGACGAACTGCTCGGCAAGTACTCCGGAGCGGGGGTCGAGCCGGTCTCGCTCGCGGCGGAGGACACGCTGTTCCTGATGTACACGAGCGGCACGACCGGCCGCCCGAAGGGCGCGCAGCACTCGGTCGGCGGCTACATGGCCTACGTGACCGGCACCTCGAAGTACTACCAGGACATCCATCCCGACGACACGTACTGGTGCTTCGCCGACATCGGCTGGATCACCGGGCACTCGTACATCGTCTACGGGCCTCTGTCGCTCGGGACCACGAGCGTCATGTACGAAGGGGTGCCCACCTATCCCGACCCGGGCCGCCCCTGGCGGATCGCCGAGAAGCTCGGTGTGGACATCTTCCACACCGCCCCCACGACGATCCGGATGCTGCGCAAGGTCGGTCCGGACGAGCCGGCCAAGTACAACTACCACTTCAAGACGATGACCACCGTGGGCGAGCCGATCGAGCCCGATGTGTGGCGGTGGTACCACCAGGTGGTGGGCAAGGGCGAAGCGGCGATCACCGACACGTGGTGGATGACCGAGACCGGCGGGTTCCTGGGCAGCACGCTGCCCGGACTGCAGCCGATGAAGCCCGGAAGCTGCGGGCCGGCCGCGCTCGGGATCCAGCTCGTGGTCTACGACGAGAACGGCCAGGAGATCCCGCGCGGATCCGGGAAGGCGGGCTACATCTGCGTGCGCAACCCGTGGCCCGGCCGGATGCTCACGTGTGGGGCCAGGACCAGCGCTTCATCGACACCTACTACGCGAAGTTCAACAAGGACCCGAACAGCAAGGACTGGCGCGACTGGCCGTTCATGTGCGGCGACGGCGCGGTCGAGGCCCCGGACGGCTACTTCCGCATCCTCGGCCGGATCGATGACGTGATCAACGTGGCCGGGCACCGTCTCGGGACCAAGGAACTCGAGTCGGCCGCGATCACGGTCGACGAGGTGGCCGAGGCGGCGGCGGTTCCCGTCGTCGACGAGATCCGCGGCAAGATCGTCGAGATGTACGTCTCGGTCAAGCCTGGGGGTCGACCCGGCCGGAATCGACCGCAAGGTGTCCGACGCGATCGTCAGGGAGATCGGCGCGATCGCCCGGCCCAAGAACGTGTGGATCGTCAAGGACATGCCCAAGACCCGCTCCGGGAAGATCATGCGGCGCGTGATCGCCGCCGTCTCGAACTTCACCGACACGGGCGACGTGAGCACGCTGGCCAACCCGGAGATCGTCGACGAGATCCGCCACCACGTGCAGCACGAGAAGGCGGCCAAGGGCGAGGTCCCGCGCGAGCTCTCCGAGGCTGAGAAGCAGGAGATCGCCGCGTACGGACACGCGGAGTAGGCCGTCCCGCCGTAGCTTGCTACCGCGCCCGGTCCCCGGACTGGGCGCGGTTTTCAGGTTGCCGAAACCGTCGCGTGCCCCGAGAGTCCGGCGATTTGGCCTGGCGCGCCCCGGGTAAGTACCTTTGTAGAGCTCGCAAAGGAGAGGATCCCTGTGGCAGACACGGCAACCGAGAAGAGCCTCGAGTCCAAGCTCGAGGACATGCTCGACATCGAGACGTTCGACCCCCCCGAGGAGTTCGCGAAGAACGCCCTTTTGAACGACCCGTCGATCTACGACGAGGCCGAGAAGGACTGGAAGGGCTGGTGGATGAAGCAGGCCAAGGAGCTGCACTGGTTCAAGGAGCCATCCGAGGACCTCGACGACTCCGACCCGCCGTTCTACAAGTGGTTCTCCGACGGCAAGATCAACGCCTCCTACAACTGCCTGGACCGCCACGTCGAGGACGGCAACGGCGACCGGGTCGCGTTCCACTGGCGCGGTGGAGGAAGGCGAGGAGGAGGACCTCGCCTACGCCGACTTGCTCCGCGATACGCAGAAGCTGGCCAACGCCCTAAAGGATCTCGGCATCGAGAAGGGCGACATCGTCGGGATCTTCCTGCCGATGATTCCCGAGGTCGTCGTGGCGATGATGGCGTGCGCGCGGATCGGCGCTCCGCACAACGTCGTCTTCGGCGGCTTCTCGCCCGACTCGGTCAAGGAGCGCATGGAGTTCTCCGAGGCCAAGGCGCTGATCACGGTCGACGGCGCGCGGCGCAAGGGCAAGACCGCCCCGATCAAGCAACAGGTCGACGAATGCATGGGGGGCCTCGAGGCCCTCGAGCACATCATCGTGGTCAAGCGAACCGACGCCGACTGCGAGATGAAGGACGGGCGCGACGTCTGGTACCACGAGATCGTCGAGAAGGCCGACGACGACTGCTCGGCCGAGGAGCTCGACGCCGAGCATCCGCTGTACGTCCTGTACACGAGCGGCTCGACGGCCAAGCCCAAGGGCGTGGTGCACACGACCGGCGGCTATCTCACCGGGATCTCGGCGACGCACAAGTACGTGTTCGACCTGCACCCGGACGACGACGTCTACTGGTGCTCGGCCGACGTCGGCTGGGTCACCGGCCACTCCTACATCGTGTACGGACCCATGGCCAACGGCGCGACCAGCGTTATGTACGAGGGTGCGCCGGACTACCCGCACAAGGGGATCTGGTGGGAGCTGTGCGAGCGCTACGGCGTGACCAAGTTCTACACCGCTCCGACGGCTATCCGTGCCTGCATGAAGTGGGGCGTGGAGCACGTCGAGAAGCACGACCTCTCGAAGCTGAAGCTGCTCGGCACGGTCGGTGAGCCGATCAACCCGAAGGCATGGCTCTGGTACCACGTTGTGATTGGCGGCGAGCGCTGCCCGATCGTCGACACGTGGTGGCAGACCGAGACCGGCGCGATCATGGTCACGCCGCTGCCCGGCATCGTCGCCACCAAGCCGGGGTCGGCCACGCGGCCGTTCCCGGGCATCGCCGCCGAGGTGGTCGACGAGAAGGATGGCGAGCCGGTCGACGACGGACAGGGCCTGCTCATTCTCAAGCGCCCCTGGCCGGCCATGCTCCGCACCCTCTACAAGGAGGACGACCGGTTCGTCGAGACGTACTTCGAGAAGTTCGGCAAGGAGACGTACCTGGTCGGCGACGCCGCGCGCAAGGACAAGGACGGCTACCTCTGGATCATCGGACGGATCGACGACGTGGTGAACGTGTCCGGGCATCGCATGTCGACCGCCGAGGTCGAGTCCGCGATCGTGGCCCACAACAAGGTGGCCGAGGCGGCCGTGATCGGTCAGGTCCGACGAGGACTCAGGCCAGTCGATCACCGCGTTCGTAACGCTCGAAGGCGACGACGCCGAGGGCTCCGATGAGCTCGTCAACGAGATCCGCGAAACGGTGGCCAAGCGGATCGGCAAGCTCGCACGGCCCAAGCGGATCATCTGGGCCGACGACCTGCCGAAGACGCGCTCGGGCAAGATCATGCGCCGGCTCCTGCGCGACATCGCCGAGGGCCGCGAGTTCGGTGACGTCACCACGCTACGCGACCCCGACGTGATGAAGCAGCTCGAGGGGAAGGTCCAGGAGGAGCAGAAGGCTGAGGAGTCCTAAGGGCGGTATGAGGCCGCGCTCCGGAGCTCCCGGGCGCCGGCCTCTGTGCTCAAAGGTTCGAACGTGGTCGGGCGCGGAGGGAGCTCCGAGCGCATCCTCACACCACCCGTACGTTCCGTCAGCCGTGTTCCTCGCGGCCCCTGCGGCCCTCTTCGCAAGCCGGTTAGACGCCGAGGCGTTTGCCGAGGTCCGACGACGTGCCGGCGCGCCACCGGGATCGCGTGGCCGTCGCCGAAGGCCAGCTCGCGCGCGTCCCGCCGAGCAGGGGTCGGAGCTCGATCGCCCGGGCGAGGTTGGCCACGTACTGGCGGTGCACGCGAAGGAAGTCGAACGGCGTCCAGCGCCGCTCGATCTCGGTTAGGGCGTGCGCAGCAGGTAGCGGCCGTCCTCGGTTCACGATCCGGACGAAGTCGCCGTGGGACTGGACGTAGAGCACCGGGCCGCGATTGATCAGCCGG
>CAWHTT010000004.1:0-286445 GCA_963832315.1 uncultured Solirubrobacterales bacterium
CGTGATCGACGAGCTCATGCAGGTCTGTGGTGGCCGCGGCTACGAGACCGCGTCGTCCCTGCAGGCCCGCGGTCTGCGCGGCGTGCCGGTCGAGCAGGTCCTGCGCGACATGCGCGTGAACCGGATCTTCGAGGGCTCGACGGAGATCATGCATCTGATCATCGCCCGCGAGGCGATGGACCAGCATCTGCACGTGGCCGGGGACCTGATGGAGTCCGACCTCCCGTTCGACCGCAAGGCGAAGGCGCTCGGCAAGGCGGGTGCCTTCTATGCCACCTGGTACCCCAAGCTCGCCGTTGGCCGCGGACAGGCACCCCAGTCATTTGCCACCTTCGGCGAGCTCGCCGGGCAGATGCGATTCGTCGAGCGCGCCAGCCGCAAGCTCGCCCGCTCGACGTTCTACGCCATGGCGCGCTGGCAGGCCGGCACCGAGGACCACGGAGCCTTCCTGGGACGGATCGTGGACATCGGAGCCGAGCTGTTCGCCATCTCCGCGACCGTGGTCTACACCCAGACGGCGCTGCGGGAGCATCCCGAGCGGGCGGCCGAGACGCAGGAGCTCGCCCAGGCCTTCTGCAACCAGGCGCAGCATCGCACCGAGCGGCTGTTCCACGAGCTGTGGGATAACGCTGACGCGCCCAACCATCGCCTGGCGGTCAACGTCCTCAAGGGTCGGCACACCTGGCTCGAGGAGGGCATCATCGACCCATCCGCCGGCGACGGCCCGATGGTTCCGTCGGCCGAGACAGACCGGGGGGTTCCGATCCCCAGTGCCGCCGCGGCGACGAACGGGTCCGTCTCATGAGCCTCCTCCATGACGCTCCGCTGACGATCAACGGCATCGACGAGCTGAAGGCCCATGCGGGCGAGGACTTGGGGGTGAGCAGCTGGCACGATGTCACTCAGGCCGACGTCGACGCGTTCGCCGACCTGACCGGTGACCGCCAGTGGATCCATGTCGATCCCGAGCGCGCGCGCGAGACGCCGTTCGGCGGGACGATTGCCCACGGCTACTACACGCTGTCGCTGGGTCCCCGCTTCCTCGAGGAGCTGCTGCGCGTGGACGGGATGGGCTTCATGCTCAATTACGGACTCAACAAGTTGCGCTTCCCGGCGGCGCTGCCGGTGGGCGATCGGGTCCGCATGCACCTCCGGCTCGGCAAGGTCGAGGACGTATCGGGAGGGACCATGGTGACCTCTGAGCTGACCTTCGAGCGCGAGGGTGGCGATAAGCCCGTCTGCGTGGCGGAGACGCTGATGTTGGCCCTCCCGGCCTGAGGCCTCCGGGGTGGCATGTGACCGTCGCTTCGGCCGATCCCCAGCCGCTGGTCAGGGACGTTCTGCTGCGCGATGGGTCGACGCTGCGGTTGCAGGCCCCGACGCCGGTCGACCTCGACGACATCAAGGCGTTCTACGACGACCTCTCGCCGGAGAGCCGCTATCTTCGCTTCCACGGCTTCGGCCGCACCGACACCGTCGCGCGCGCGGACGCGGAGGCCTCCGGCGTTGATCGCCTGGCGCTGATCAGCCGCCACGACGGACGCGTGGTGGCGGTCGCCAGCTATGACGGGTTGCGCGAGCCCGGCGTCGCCGAGGTCGCGTTTGCGGTCGCCGATCAAGATCAGCGCCGTGGTATCGGGATGCGGATGCTCGAGCAGCTCGCGGAGATCGCGGCGGACCGCGGGATCCACCGCTTCGATGCTGAGGTGATGGCCACCAATGGGCCGATGCTGGGGGTGCTCCAGCACGCCGGCTTCGCCGTGCGGCGACGGGGTGCGTCTGGCGAGCTGACGGTCTCCCTCGATATAACGCCGACCGAGGCCGTGCTCGAGCGGATCGGCGAGCGCGATCATTTCGCAGCGATCGCTTCGTTGCGAGCGGTCCTCGCGCCTTCGTCGGTGGCCGTCGTCGGCGCTGCGGCCACGCCGGGCAACGTGGGCGGCGCGGTCCTGGCGAACATCATCGGCGGCGGCTTCAACGGTGTGGTCACACCGGTCAATCGTGCGGGCGGTGTGGTGTGCTCGATGCAGGCCGCCCGCAGCCTGGCCGAGCTGGAGGTCGCTCCGGAGCTCGTGATCATCGCCGTCGCAGGCGATGAGGTCCTCGAGTTTGCCGCCGAAGCGGCCGCGGCGGGAGCACGAGCGCTGCTCGTTCTGCCCGCTGGTCCTGAGCAGGAGGGGGGTGAGGCGTCCGCAGCCCGAGAGGAGCGGCTGCTCGAGATCGTTCGGAGTGGGGGCTTGCGGATGGTCGGGCCGAGCTCCCTGGGCGTGCTGAACACCGCCGCCGAGGTCAGCCTCAACGCGACGTTCACCGGAGCCAGCGTGCGCGCCGGAGGTCTGGCGATCTGCTCGCCATCCGGCGCGGTTGGAGTCGGGCTCCTCGGTCACGCGGCGGCTCGGCAGCTGGGGGTGTCGATGTTCGCCTCGCTCGGCAACCGCGCCGACGTTTCGACCAACGATCTGCTCGAGTGCTGGGAGCAGGACGAGCGCACGGCCGCGGTGGTGCTGTACGTGGAGTCGTTCGGCAGTCCAGAGCGCTTTACGCGGATCGCTCGGCACGTTTCCCGCCAAAAGCCGATCCTCGTGGTCAAGGGGCGGCGACGGGCCGAGCGGGTGCTCAGCGAGGCGCGCTCGCACACGGCGGCGGCCCTGCGTGGCGATGCGGCCGTCGATGCGCTGTTGTATCAAGCCGGGGTGCTGCGGTTCCGGAGTGGCGAGGAGTTGTTCGACGCCGCCGAGTTCTTCGAGCGCCAGCCGCTGCCGACCGGGCGGCAGGTGGGGATCCTGAGCAGCTCCGCGGGAGTGGCCACGCTCGCCGCGGATGCGTGTGCGGCGCGGGGGCTGGAAGTGAGTGAGACAAGCGAGGCGCAGAATCCCCTGGTCTTGGGGATCAGCGCGGGACCGGATGACTACTCGGCGAGCATCCCCAGGCTGCTCGGCGATGCCGGCATCGATGCGCTGATGGTCTTCTACGTCGAGGTCTATGACGGTGACGCGGAGGCGGTGCTGGAGGCGATCTGCGCGGCCTCGGCGGGGCAGCCCAAGCCCGTGGTGGCATCGGTGCTGGGGTCAGGGGGCCGGTTGCCCGCGGGCACCGGCGCGGGCGTACCGAACTTCCTGTTCCCCGAGACGTGTGCCGCCGTGCTCGCTCGCGCCGCTGAACGTCGCGAGTGGCTGTCACGGCCGCTCGGCGAGCCCCCGCAGTACCGCGACCTGGACGGGCCGGCGGCGCGTACGGTGATCTCTTCATTTCTTGATCGCGAGCCCGCTGGCGGCTGGCTTTCGCTCGCTCAGGCGGAAGCGTTGCTGGCCACGCACGGGATCCCGGTTGCCGCCTCGCATCACTGTCGCGATGTCGAGCGCGCGGTTGCGGTGGCGGCGGAAATCGGCGCTCCGGTGGCGCTCAAGGCAGACTCTCCCGCTCCCGCGCATGCGAGCGACGTCGACGCTGTGATGCTCGGCTTGGAGGATGAGTCGGCGGTCAGGTCCGGCTGGGGCGAGCTCGAACGACGGGTGCACGCCGCCGGGCGGGAATGGATCGGAGCAATCGTCCAGCGCATGTGCGCCCCCGGCGGGACAGACGTGCTGGTGGGGGCGATCAGCGATCCCGATCTGGGCCCGGTGCTGGCGGTCGGGTTCGGCGGCCGCCGGGCCGGGCTCGGCCGGACGGCTGGGTTCCGCCTGCTGCCGGCAACGGACGCAGAAGCCGACGAGCTGATCGACTCCGCCGAGGGTGTGGCGACTGAGTTGGACGGATTCCGCGGCAGCGCTGTGCTCGATCGTGAGGCGCTGCGCGAGCTCGTGCTGCGCTTTGCCCTTCTGCTCCGGGAGGTTCCGGAGGTTGTCGAGACGGATCTCAATCCCGTCCGATGCCTGACGAGCGGCTGCGTTGTGCTCGACATGCGACTGCGAATCGAGCACCGGCGCCCAGTCGAGCGCGTCCAGACGTGGTGACGCGCGCCACCAATACGACCAAAGGAAGCATGTGACTAGCGTTGTGATCACTTCGGCGGCCCGGACCGCGATCGGCTCGTTCGGACGCAGCCTGCGTGACGTCCCGCCAACCGAGCTCGGCGCCACCGTCGCGCGGGCAGCCATCGAACGCGCGGGCCTCGAGCCTGGGCAGGTCGAGCAGGTGGTGTTCGGCAACGTCATCCACACCTCCCCCGAGGACATGTATATGGCCCGGGTCGTCGGCATCGGCGCCGGCATTCCCAAAGAGGCAGGGGCGTTCACTGTCAACCGCCTGTGTGGCAGCGGCGTGCAGGCGATCGTCTCCGCCGCCCAGGCGATCCAGGCCGGTGATGCCGACGTCGCGCTGGCAGGTGGTGCCGAGTCGATGAGCAGGGGCGCCTACTGGGTAGAGAACGCGCGCTGGGGGGCGCGAACGGGCGATACGTCGCTCGTCGACGCGGTCGTCGGGTGCCTGACCGATCCCTTCAATCAGATCCACATGGGGGTGACGGCAGAGAACGTGGCCGAGTCCCACGGAGTTTCACGCGAGGCACAGGACGAGTTCGCGCTCGAGTCCCATCGCCGCGCTCAGGTGGCGATTGACGCGGGGCGGTTCGACGAGGAGGTCGTGCCGATCGAGGTCAAGGCACGCAAGGGGAGCGTCGAGTTCCGGGTTGATGAGCACCTCCGGCGCGATGCCACGCTGGAGACGTTTGCCAAGCTCAAGCCGGCTTTCAAGAAGGACGGCACAGTTACGGCAGGCAATGCCTCGGGTGTCAACGACGCGGCCGCCGCGGTCGTGGTCATGTCGTCAAGCCGGGCTCAGGAGCTGGGCGCGCCGGTGCGGGCCCGCATCCTCTCCTACGCGGTGTGTGGCGTGGAGCCCAAGACGATGGGCATCGGCCCCGTCCCCGCCGTGCGCAAGGCACTCGAGCGGGCCGGACGGACGGTTGATGACGTGGACGTGATCGAGCTCAACGAGGCGTTTGCCGCCCAGTCGCTGGCGGTCGTCAACGATCTCGACCTCGACCCCGCGAAGGTCAACCCCAACGGCGGAGCCATCGCCCTCGGCCACCCGATCGCTGCCACGGGCGTGATCCTCACCACCAAGATCCTGGGCGAGATGGAACGCGAGAACCACAAGCTGGGGCTGGTTACCCTCTGCATCGGCGGTGGCCAGGGCATCGCGATGCTGCTCGGGCGCGACTGACACCCGGCCCCCGGCGTCGTGCTCGTGACCGGAGCATGACGCTGAGCAAACCTAGCGCACCGACGTGGTCTTCTTGTGGGTTTGCCTCAGGCTGGGACTTCGCCCTCGGCGAACGTGCCGACGTGCTCTTCCTCGGGGTAATCGGCGGGGTGTGACTCACCCTCGGCGAACGTGCCGACGTGCTCTTCCTCGGGGTAATCGGCGGGGTGTGACTCACCCTCGGCGAACGTGCCGACGTGCTCTTCCTCGGGGTAATCGGCGGGGTGTGACTCACCCTCGGCGAAGGTGCCGTCATGCACCGCCGGCTTGGTCGCGGCGGATGTGGGGTTGGGGTTTGAGTTGTTGGGCATGCGGACCTCTCTTGGTGGTTGTACGGCGGTCATCCGGCCACCAGCTTCCCGTTTGTGGATCCCGTCGCCAGATCAGGGGTAAGTGGGGGCTCGCTAGACGAGTCCGGGCCGGCGAGCGCGGCGGCGGCGGTCCCCTCCCGGGCCAGGAACGCGCCGAGCTCCCCGATCGTGCTCATCAAAGGGGCCGGGAAGACGACGGTCGAGTTCTTGTCGACCGCGACCTCAACCAGGGTCTGGAGGTTGCGAAGCTGGAGCGCCAGCGGGTGGGCCATCATCACGTCCGAGGCGGCCGCTAGCTCACCGGCTGCGAGCGCTTCGCCCTGGGCGGCGATGATCTTGGCGCGCTTCTCGCGCTCGGCCTCGGCCTGTCGGGCCATCGCGCGCTTCATGCTCTCAGGCAGCTGGATGTCGCGGAGCTCGACGACCGTGACCTTGATCCCCCACTCCTCGGTCTGAACATCGAGGATCTCGCGAATGTTCTGATTGATCGCATCGGTCTCAGACAGCGTCTCATCGAGCGTGTGACGCCCCACCACCGCACGAAGGGTCGTCTGCGCGATCTGATTGATCGCGGACTGCACGTTCTCGATCGCGACCACCGACCGGATCGCGTCGTCCACCCGGTAGTACGCCACCGCGGACACGTCGATGCTCACGTTGTCCTTGGTGATGATCCCCTGCGACTGGATCGGCATCGTGATGATCCGCAACGACACGCGATGAACGCGGTCGACGAGCGGGAAAATGAAGATCAATCCCGGTCCGCGCGCCTCTCCCTTGACCTTCCCGAGTTCGAACAGCACGACCCGCTCGTACTGCTTGATGATCCGTGCCGACATCGCGCCGAGGATGGACGCCGCGAGGATGAGGACGACGATTACATAGACGACGATCATGGTCTTGCCTTTCGGGCTCTAGTGGGCAACGCGATGACCGTTAGGTCTCGCGCACGCCGGCCGATTGCTGGAGCCGGAAAAGCGTGGCCGCCGAGGGTTGAGGCGACCTGATAACGATCATACACCGCGCAACAGAGCAGCGGTGTGGGTGACGCTCAATAAGCGATTTTCTCGAACCTGCGGGCTGCGCTAGCCGCGAACCGCGGGAGCCGCCGTCGTGATCCGTCGGCCCGAGACCACGTTCGCGCGTATGCGGGTCCAGTGGTCCTTGTGGCCAGGCGCCCACGGCTCCAGTCCGAGAGCGTCCGCTCGCCGCAGCTCACCGGTGTCGGTGATCTCGTCGCACACACCGACGACGATCACGCTCCAGGCGACGCCCGCCGCGAGGTCGATGCCGTCGATCTCGAACGCCGCCCTCGCCGAGCGCAGGAGGGCGTGGAGCTTTGAGCCCAGCGCCGAGCGAAGCAGGACGCACTGGGAGGACTCGTCAAAGACGTAGTTGACGGGTCGAATCACGGGGTGGTCCCAACCGGGGACGCTGACTGCGACCCGGCCGATGCTCGTTGCCGCGAGCAGTCGCAGGCATTCTGGGCGATCGAGCTCGTGCATCTCGGTCGCCGGAGGAGTCGATAGCTCTGATTCCGCGGTGTTCGCCGGATGATTCAAATTGACGATCGCGGCGATCACGCGTTGCTCCTTGTGAGGCGGTCGTGTTCCTCCAGGTACGGCGCGAGGTACTTGGCGGCAATCTTGCTAGGCGGCGACCACGTCGGCGTCTCGGTGATCTGCGAGTTCGACCCTTGCCCGCCGGTGAGGTGCGCGCTCAGGTAGCGCGGCCTGCCGCCGTTCAGGAGGATTCCGTGGATTACGGGATTCAACGGTCCAGGTTCCTCAGCAACACCCGCGAGCGCGGCGATCGCCTGCGCAGCGACGTCAGCCTGCTGCGCCGCGATGCCACCGTGCTTGATCGCGAAATCGGTCGCGTCGCCCGCGGCCCAGACGCGCTCAATACCAGGCACCTTGCAGTGAACGTCGATCGGGATGAAACCGCCGACCGAACCACCGGGCACACCGGGCACGGAGGGGCCGTGGAGCTCGGGCATAGCGACGATCCGATCAGCGTGCAGGTGCCGCGCGCCCGGGCTGATCGCGACGCAGCCCGGCTCGTGGACCTCGCAGTAGGCCGAGGTGATCGTCGAGATCCCGTTGTCCTCGAGCAGCTGCCTGACCGCCTCGCTGGCCACCTGGCCAAAGATCGCCAGCGGCGCGTCCTCCGGGGTGGCGATCGTGATCGACAGCTCGATGTTCATGTCCTTAGCGCGCGCGGCCGCCATCAGGGCAAGCTCGTAGATCGGCAGCGGCCACCCGATCCGCCCGGGGCCGATGAACGCGAGACGGCGCACATAGCCGCCCTCGATATCCTGGATCAGCCCGTGCAGCAACTCGTCCAGCCGCGCGTCGTCGATCGTCAGCGCATGCTCGAAGCGGTCATCCATGCGCGCACCAAGCGCTAGCAGGAGCGCGTCGTAGGAGAGCTCCTCGCCCGCCTCGGTATGCACAACGCACCGCTCACCGTCCAGCCACTTGAAGCTATCGACCCGCAGCTGGACGCCGATGTCTCCCGCGAACTCCTCAAGCGGATACCTACGCGCGACCGCGTAACCGAACGGCTCGCGCACAGTCATCGGCCGGTACACAAACTCCGGGTTCGGCGCGACCATCGTCGTCGCGATCCGATCGCCGCCGAGATCGCGCAAGGCCAGCGCCGCCTCGAACGCCGCGACCCCACCGCCCACGATGAGCACATCGAACGGCTCATTCTGCGAGCCGGGGGAAACGGATGAGTGGGGCACAGCAACCTCCGGGGTTAGTAGAACCTCAGAAGTCAGATCATGCTGCCCGCCCGCTTCGGGACGGACCTCACAATGTATGCCCTCAAGCTCCCATGCTACTCCTTCGGTCAAGCGAACCGGCGCCGCTGCTCAGTGCCAAGTTGGCCGCACCGCGACGCCGCATGCACGGGCTCTCGTTGTGAGGCTAGCGGGCGTCTATGCGCTCTCCCGGCGTGCTCGGGCGACGGCCGCGGCGGCCATGAGGAGCCCAGCTTGGTTTCCAGGAGCGCGAGCCACTAGACCCAAAAGTCGGTGCCGCGAAGTTACAATCGCCTTGGCTGGAATCGTTCATGAGCTACCGCGAGACCGAGCATCTGCGCGTGTTGATTGCCAACGAACGCAAGGATCGACTCGCGCTCGTAGCGCCGATCGTCACGGCCCTGGGGCATGAGGTGATCGCGCGCGAGATCGAGGTCGCAGACGTGGGAGCCGTGACCGCCCGCGAGCGACCCGATGTGGCGCTGGTCGGGCTCGGGTCGAGCTCCGATCACGCCCTCGGCCTGATCGAGAAAATCGTGCGCGAGGCCGCGTGCCCGGTGATCGTCCTCCTCCACGCGCCCGATCCTGCCTTCGTCAAGGAGGCGTCGAAGCGGGGCGTGTTCGCCTACATCACCGACGCCGACACTGGCGACTGGCAGAGCTCGATCGACATCGTCCTGCGCCGCTTCGCCGAGTACCACGACCTCGAGGGCGCCTTCGGGCGTCGTGCCCTCACTGAGCGCGCCAAGGGGATCCTGATGGAACGCCACTCCGTCGACGAGTCGCACGCGTTCGAGATGCTGCGCGACCACTCGCGCACCGCCAACCGCAAGCTCGTCGACGTCGCCACTGCCGTCGTCGACGGCCACGCGTTGCTTCCGAAGCGACCTTAGGCGCCGCCGTACAGGCGATGGGGTGAGCGCAGAAGGCGACGGGGTTCGCCGCGGCGGAGTCAAAGACGGAGCGTATGCTGCGCCCCAAGGGGGCACGGGTCAGGTGTCCCCTCATCCGAGGAGGCTGAGATGGAAAATGCCGTGATCGTCAGCGCCGCCCTACGTACGCCGGTGTGCGTCGGCGGCGGTCAAGGGCAGGCCGCGATCATCCGCAACGTAGCCAACCAGTAGAGCGAGGGCGGCATACGTGGGGCGCTGATCCGATGGGAATCGGTCTCTATTTTCGCCACGCCTCGTCCCTCGAGCACGATCCGCGCGAGTACCTGCCTGCGCATCCCGACACTCCGGAGCGAATCGTCGCGATCGAACACGAGATGGCTTCACTTGACTGGCTGGGATTCGACGTGGTCGACGCCCCGCTGGTCACCGACGCCGCGCTCGAGCGGGTCCACAGCACGGCTCTCGTCGAAGCAATCCGCAAGCTGGCCATGTCCGGCGGGGGTCCGGTCGACGCGGACACGTTCGTCGGCGAGGCGTCATTCCGCGCCGCGCTGTACGCGGCCGGCGGCGCTTGTCAGATGGTCGAGCGGCTGCTGGATGGAGATGCGAGACTCGGCTTCAGCGGTCTTCGACCGGCTGGACACCATGCCGAGTGCGACCGGGCGATGGGGTTCTGCCTGTTCAACAACGTGGCGATCGCCGCCGAGTCAGCCATCGTCGACCACGGGTTGGAGCGCGTGTTCGTTCTCGACTGGGACGTCCATCACGGCAATGGAACGGCAGAGATCTTTCGACACCGGTCGGACGTGCTGTTCGCAAGCATCCACCAGAGGGGGATATATCCTGGCACCGGGCGGCTGACCGATCCGGGCTCCGGAGTGGGCGAGGGGCACACGATCAACCTCCCGGTATATGCGGGGTCCGACGGGGAAGTCTGGCTTTCGCTTCTCGAGTACATCATCCTGCCCGCGGCGCTCGAGTTCCGACCGCAGCTGGTTCTGATCTCCGCGGGCTTCGACGCGCATCGCCTCGATCCGGTGGGCGGCTGCATGCTCGAGAGCGCCGACTTCGCGCAAATGGGGTGCCAGGTTCGCGACGTTGCCGCCAGTCTCGGGGCACCGGTCGCCGCAGTACTCGAGGGGGGCTACGACCTCGGCGCGCTGGCGGACGGCGTGATCGCGATGCTCACGGCGCTCAGCGGTGTCGGCGAGGCCGAGTCGATCGCGCCCGATCCGATCCTGACGAGTCGGGCCGCCGCGCAGTTCGGACAGTACTGGAGCCTCTAGCCGCGCAAGTCGTCGCCCTGAGTGCCCGCCGGGTACGATCGCCGACGGTTACGGCTAGGAGGAGACGACCCGATGCGCATCCTGATCGTTGGCGCCGGCGTCATCGGCACTGTCTACGGAGCTCAGCTCGGCGCGGTGGGCAATGCAGTGTCCGTCCTCGACCACGGCGCCCGAACCAAGGTCATCGCGAGGGTAGGCCTTCTCGCTCGCGACGTATCCGACGGCACAGAGACGCGCTCCCCTGCAGCGGTGATCGCCGTCGCGGAGGAGGGAACGTTCGATCTCGTAATTGTCGCCTTGCGACGCGATCAGCTTCAGAGCGCAGCCATCCCGCTCTCGGCGGTCAACGGCCACCCGCTCATCTTGTTCCTCGGAAACAACCCCGCAGGACACAGTGATTTGCCGGCGGGGCCCGACGCGGCGGTCAGCATCGGCTTTCCGGGCCTCGGGGGAGCGATGGTCGGCGACGTCGCGAACTACATCAAGATCTCCCAGCAGCCGACGGCGCTGGAGGCGACCGGTGATCCTCGCCTTGCCGACGTTGCCGCAGCGCTGCGTAGCCGCGGCTTCGCGGTACAGCGCGTAGCGGAGATGAACGGTTGGCTGCAGTATCACGCGGCATTCGTCGCCTGCGTCGCGGCAGCCCTTTACCGCTGCGAGACGAACGCACTCCGGCTCGCGAGCGACCGGTCTGAGCTCGAGCTGATGTGTCGGGCCATCAGCGAGGGGTTCCGAGCGCTACGCGCTGATCATGTCCGGGGGCGGCCGAGGAACCTCGCCGTTCTGCACAGCCGATTGCTTACTCCCATCGCGATCCGTTACTGGGCGCACACGCTGCGCACCCCCATGGGCGAACTGGCTTTCGCCGCACATTCCCGCCACGCCGAGACCGAGATGCGGGCATTGGCGCACGACGTGCTCCTTCGCCTTGGGGATGGCCAGCAGTTCAAAGCACTGCAAAGGCTCCTCGGGTCAAGCTGATGTGGGTGTCACGGTGGCGGGCGCTCGACCGTCTGCGCACCATGGCCAGTCGCCCGGCGACGATCCTGTCGGTGATGGCCCAAGCTGCGTAGCAGATCGTCATCCCACTCGATTGACACGCGCGTATGATTGACCACGGAGGGCATCCATCGTGAGGTTCGTCCGATTCGACGGGTGGGCAGCGTGACCTGACTTCCGAGGCTTCGTCAACCCGGAGGCCGGCATGCCCGCCGAGCAGGCTCTTCCCGATTCATTAGACCGCCGCGACGACGGTCCCCCGCGAGCGCGCGGTGCCACTGCCGGCTTGGCGAGAGCTTCGGAAATGGTCGCGATCGAGAACGAGACAGCCGATCGCATCGTACGGACCATAGTGTTCGCGGCACCGCCTGCCGCGCTCGCGGCGGGAGGATGGCTGGCGTGGGGCGGCGCCCTGCATTGGCAGGACCTGCTCGTTCTCGCGATCACCTACACGTGCACCGGGCTGGGCATCACCGTCGGCTATCACCGGCTGTTCACGCACCGCAGCTTCAAGACGACGCGCCCGGTGCGAGCGGTGCTGGCAGTGCTCGGCTCGATGGCCGTCGAAGGGCCAGTGATCGAGTGGGTCGCCACCCACCGCAAGCACCATCGCTTCTCGGACCATGAGGGCGACCCACACAGCCCCCACCTCGACCACGCGCCCGGATGGCGGGGCGCCCTCCGTGGCCTTGGCCACGCGCACGTCGGCTGGATGCTCCGCGGCAAGGACATGGCCAACCCCGCCCGCTATGCCAAGGATCTCCTCGCCGACCGCGACCTCCGGCTTATCAGCCACACCTTCCCCCTCTGGGTGCTGGTCGGACTGACGATCCCCTTCGGCCTCGGTGTTGCGCTGACCGGATCAGTGGTGGGCGGGCTCACGGCACTCTTGTGGGGGGGAGGAGTCCGCATCTTCCTCCTGCATCATGCGACCTTCAGCATCAACTCGCTCTGCCATTCCTTCGGTCGGCGACCGTTCGCCACAAGCGATCAGTCCCGGAATCTCGCCTGGCTCGCGCCGCTCGCCTTCGGCGAAGCGTGGCACAACAACCACCACGCCTTCCCTACCTCCGCGCGACACGGACTGAGCCGATGGCAGCTCGATCCCGGCGCTTGGCTGATCTTCACGCTCGAACGCTGCCACCTCGCTTGGGACGTGATCAGGGTCAGCCCGACACGCCAGCAGGCCAAACGCGGAGAATCATGCGGCCGTCGATGAGATCACGGAGGATTGCATCGGCGCGGCCGCCCCCCGGCGGTGCGGCTCGCTCGTTCGGGCGTGGCCTACAGGTCGGGTTGCGAGCGCGCGAGCTTCGGAACGCACTGCTCGACGGTTTCAAGCAGCACGACCTGCTGACGTACTCGAGCGCGATCTCGTTTCAGATTCTGACGGCCATCGTGCCGTTTGCAATGTCCGTACTCGCGCTAGCAGGGCTCCTGCACTTGAACGACGTGTGGCAAACCCACGTTTCTCCCGAGATCCGCGCGCACGTCTCGACGGCTGTCTACAGCGTGATCACGAGCGCGGTCAACAAGGCCTTCACGGGCAGGCAACTGCTGTGGGCCACGGTAGGGGGCGGGCTCGCGCTGTGGCAGGTGTCCGGGGCGGTGCGAGCGGTGATGGGAGCGTTCGCTCGCATCTACGGCGCAGCCACGGAGCGGCCGTTCCTCCGGCGTTATTTGATCTCGTTCGCACTCTCGATCGCGACGGGAGCCTGCTTCATCGCCTCGGCGCTGTGCCTGGTGCTCGCGCCGTTCTTCGCGGTTGGTCATTCCGGTGCGGTCTGGGACGTGTTCGCTTTTGTCGCCCGATGGGCGCTGGGGGTGGGCTTTCTGGCGCTCGCGGTCGGGCTGTTGGTCCGGATCGCGCCGGCGATCTCTCAGCCGCTCCCGTGGGTAAGCCTCGGCACGGCGATCGTGACCGCTTGGTGGGTGATCGTCTCGGTCGGGTTCTACTTCTACCTGACAGAGGTGGCCGCGTACGGGTCCGCGTTTGGAAGCCTCGCCTCGGTGATCGTCGCGATGGCCTATCTCTACGTCTCGACGACGGCATTTCTGTTCGGAGCTCAACTCGACGCGATCATCCGCGCCCAGGCGACGGGGGCGCTCTCGGGAACGGAAGTTGAGCGGCCCGCCGTGGCCGGCCCGGCTCCTCACGAGCCCGGCTTGGCCACAGTCAGGTAAGGATGACGTCGGCGGACGTCGGAGTCAGGCCGCGTCGGGCGGCACGCCCGCGGGAAGCTCGTGCGTTTCGACGAGGTCGGTGGGCGCGAGGATGAACACCTCGCACATCATGTCGGGGTGCTGCTGGTTTCCGCTCATGAAACCGATAACCCGCCGGCCGGTTGCGTGCTCGATCACCGCCTCGAAACGCCCACGCATCAGCTCTTGGAACTCCATCCGCTGCTGGATGACTGCGGGACCGCGACCGCCCTCCAGGAGCGTCTGCTCTACCCGCGAGAACCCGCCGCGCAGCACGCATACCACGAGGTCGTCCTCGTAGTAGGACTTCGTTCGCGTCGGCCCACGGCCGTAATACTCCTTTAGCAGCGCGACCATCCCGTCGGAGATCGCCGTGAGCACATCGCCATGACTCCGAGTGGTGTGCTTGACGTCTGGTCGGGTCATGACGGGACGAACGGTGGTCTCGATGCGGGGAGCAACGATTTTAGCGCCAGATTGGGTAGGCCTTTGCTCGTTGGGTTCCTTGCCCTTCGCCTCGCGCGCGAACGCGACCCAGAGGACGAGAAGGAAGACCGGACGGGCTCATCCTGCACTTGCTGAGGGCGACCTGCGTGTCGCTTGACCGATGTCGCGAACGGAGTAGCATCGGTTCCAGCTTCGCCTCAACCTTCGGCGGGCAATGCTTTTCCGGCTCTGACACTTGGCCGGCGTGTGCGAGACCTGAGCGGTCATCGCGCTAACGAATGCGTCAGGAGCCGGATCCATGCATCATCTTACGGAAGCGCCCGTTCACTTCGGTCGGAATCGATGTGTCTGTAAGCCGATCGCGGTCCGCCGCCCGGCGCCGCGCCACGGCCGCGATCAGCGGAGAGGGCCTGGAGGGGTCCTGCTGGTTGATTGGGGGCGCCGACGGCTTCTCGCTCGAGGGACTGGAGGGCTTCCATTTCATCTCCCGCACGTCCTGATGGAGGGTGGCGCGTACAGAACCCCGCGCGGCCCCACCAAACCTAGAACGACCTAACGGTCGCCGACAACCCACAAGGAGCGCCAGACCATGGCCACCATTGCACCCCCCCAGCCCCAAACCGCGGAGGCCCCACCCACTACCTACCGCGCCGCGGTCGTCCATGACTTCGGCAGCCCACTCACCGTCGAGCAGGTCTCGATGCCGGAACTCCTTCCGGGACAGGTGCGCGTGAAGGTCGAGGCGTGCGGCCTGTGCCACACCGACATCCACGCTGCCAACGGCGACTGGCCGGTCAAGCCCTCGCCGCCGTTCATCCCCGGCCACGAGGGCGTCGGCATCGTCACCGAGCTCGCGATGGGCGAGCACGCCGTCGGTGACCGCACTCACAAGGTCGCCGTTGGTGACCGCGTCGCGATGCCCTGGCTCGGCTACGCGTGCGGATGCTGCAACTACTGCGTGGACGGCTGGGAGACTCTGTGCCACGAGCAGGAGATGATGGGCTACACGATCAACGGCGCCTTCGGTGAGTACGCCACCGCCTACGCCCGCTACGTCGTAAAGGTCCCAGCCGGCATCGACCCGTTCGAGGCCGCGCCGCTCACCTGCGCCGGCGTGACCACCTACAAAGCGGTCAAGGTCGCGGGCACCCGCTCCTCCGATTTCGTAGCCGTATTCGGCGTCGGCGGCCTCGGACACCTCGCGATCCAGTACGCGGCGATCGCGGGAGGACGTGTCGTCGCGGTCGACGTGATCGACGAGAAGCTCGAGCTCGCGCGCGAGCTCGGCGCCGAGTTCACCGTCAATGCCAAGAAGGAGGACCCAGTCGAGGCGATCCAGAGGCTCGGCGGCGTCGACCAGGCAATCGCGCTCGCCGTCTCTCCCCGAGCGTTCGAGCAGGCCTACCAGTCCCTGCGGCGCGGGGGCAAGCTGGTGTTCGTCGCGCTGCCGGCGGACAACGAGGTCAAGCTCCCGATCTTCGAAACCGTGCTCAACGGAATCACGATCGTCGGCTCGATCGTCGGGACTCGAAAAGATCTACGCGAGGTGTTCGAACTGCACCGCGCCGGCAGGACGCGCGTGATAAGCGAGACGCGACCGCTCCTCCGGGTAAACGAGGCGATCGCTGATGTCGAGGCCGGCCGGGTCGCCGCACGGATCGTGCTCGCGCCCTAGGCCCGCCCACGAATCAGCAACTGCGGGGTGGGAAGGCGCAACCGCGAGAAACAGTCTGCTCATCCCACCCACGCATTGTTAGATCGTGCGCCCTTACCGGCGCTGCCCCCGAACCGGGTGAGAAGTGCCGCTGGCTGAATACTTCACCCCGCCACGCAGTCGCCTTACACCGTCCACGTCGCAATGCCGACTACTACTCCTCGCAAGAATCTCGGAAGCAATTAGCGGCCCGCCCAACGCGCCGCAGAGGGCGTCACCGGGCGCCCCCAGCGGTATTTCCAGGGCGTTTGCGAGTACCCCCAGCCGGATTCGAACCGGCGATCTCCTGCGTGAAAGGCAGGCGTCCTAACCGCTAGACCATGGGGGCGGTGGCTAGGTCATTGTATGAGCCCTGGGCGGGCCGTCTGTGTGCTGGCGCCGCCCGTAGCGGCCTTCTCGCAACCGGACGGTTGCGCTGAATCGGTCCGGGGCTAAGCGGGTAGGGACTCAGGAAACAGGACTCGCAAGCTGGACCTCGCCGGATGGCGCCACCGCGCCGGCGGGGCTGAAAGGAAAAGACATCAACCCACTGCTTTTCATCAACTGGTCGTCAGTCAGCT
Source organism: uncultured Solirubrobacterales bacterium (assembly GCA_963832315.1). Classification (GTDB taxonomy): domain Bacteria; phylum Actinomycetota; class Thermoleophilia; order Solirubrobacterales; family Solirubrobacteraceae; genus Palsa-465. The sequence continues at coordinate 16,382 of CAWHTT010000004.1, forward strand.
CGTTGTTCCGGGGGCTCATGTGGATCATGGCGATCGCTCTTGCCGCTGTGATCATCGTTCATCTGGTGCCGGCCACGCAGTCGGCGCACCACGCGGTACGAATGATGCGTTGAGCCGGGGCGGCCGCGGCTACTGGGGGCGGGCGCTGAGCGCCTCGCGCCAGTTGAGCCGGGGGCCGCTGCGGACCAGTGTCGCCTTGTAGATACGGGTGGCGAGCCTCGCGACGGCGTAGATCGAGGCCAGCATGATCAGCACGGCGAGGACCACCTCCCACCAGGGGGCGGTGCCGACGGCGATCCTGGCCGGCATCAGAGACGGGGTGAGCGGCGGGATGAACGACAGGACGCGGATCGCGGGCGAGTGCGGGTCGCCGGCGAGCACGGACGCGAGCAGGTAGCCCGCGAGAAGGGGAATGCTGAGCGGGACGGTGGCGATCTGAACCTCCTCCTGGCGGGCCACGGTGGCGCCGGCCGCCGCGAAGGCAAACGCATAGAACGCGTAGCCGAGGGCGAAGAAGAGCAGGCTGGCAGGGAGCAGGAACCAGACGTCGGACGGGATCTTGGCGCTCTGTTCGATCGCGTTGGCGATCAGCGCGGCGATCACGGGGATGGCGACCTGGCCGAGCCCCACCGCGCCGATCCCGATCACCTTGCCCACCAGCAACTGCTCCGGGCGGACGGTCGAGATGAGCACCTCAGCTGTGCGAGAGGTCTTCTCCTGCGCGACGCCGGTGGCGACGGCGTTGCCGTAGATGACAAGCACCAGGTAGAGAAACAAGGCCGACGCGATTGCGGCGATCGAACGGGCCGCCTGCTGGGAGGGCGGCGGCGCGATGGCAACTGTGTCGAGCGACACCGGTGCGAGCGCGGTGCCGATGGTGGCGGGCGACAAACCGGCCGCCCCCAGCGCCGCCCGCTCGTGCGCCACGGTCAGCGTCGCGGACAGCAGCGCGCGGGTCTCCGGGGAAAGCGTGTGGGGCACGACCGCGGTCGCCCCGCTCGAGCTGACGATCAGCGCCACGTCGAGCGTCCCGCGCTTGACCTCGCCGCGCGCCGACGCCTCGTCGCGGGCGTCCACGACCATGATCTTGACCTTCGCCGCTCGCGCCGCCTCGGACAGCGTGGGACCGAGCGCTTGAGCCGGCGCGCCGACAAGGCCCACACGGGTCGGCTTCGATGAGCTGTGGATCAGCCCAGGCAGGACCACAGCGGCCACCACGGCAACGGTCATGATCGCCGTGGTGATCCTGATCACGCGGCTCTGCAGGCGCTCAGAGATCTCGCGCCCGGCCACCACTCGGATGACATCCCGGCGGCTCATGGCGAGAGCAGGTGCCGGTAGAGGTCGATCAGTCCGCTCGACTCGAAGCCGAAGTGCTCGACTGGTCCAGCGGCCACGGCTGCGGTGAGAATCGCCTGGGTGTCGGCGCCCGGCTCGATGGCCACCAGCACGCCGCGCTCGTCCTCGCGCACCACCTCCACGCCCGGCAGTCGGCGGATCCAATCGGGCGGACCGTCGACCTTGACCCGCAGCTGGGCCGGAAGGCGCCGGCGCAGTTCGGCCAGGCTGCCCGCGGCGAGCACGCGCCCCCGGTCCAGAACCACGATCCGATTGCACACGCGCTCGACCAGCTCGAGCTGGTGGCTCGAGAACAGGACCGCCTTGCCCTCCTCGGCCTGGGCGAGCAGGGTTTCGGACAGCGACTCGACCGCCTCGGGATCCAGGCCCGCGAACGGCTCGTCGAGGATCAGCAGACCGGGGTCGTGCACGAGGGCCACCGCCAGCTGCACGCGCTGCTGGTTGCCGTGCGAGAGGGCGATCAGCTTCTCGTCGAGCCGCTCACCCAGGCCCAGGCGGTCCAGCCAGGATCGCGCCGCCCGGTCGGCCGCCGCCGCATCGAGTCCGTGCAGGCGGGCGAAGTAGTCAACCTGGGCGAGCAGGCGCATCTGCGCGTAGAGGCCGCGCTCCTCGGGCATGTAGCCGAACCGCAGGCGATCGGCCTCACCGATCGGATGACCGTTCCAGGTGATCGTGCCGCGGTCCGGCTCGATGATGCCCATGACCGACCGCATGAGCGTCGTCTTGCCGGCGCCGTTGCGCCCTACCAGTCCCACGATCTCGCCCGCGTCGACCTCAAGACTGGCGTCGTCAAGCGCGACCAGATCACCAAACTCGCGGTGGAGGTCCGAGATTTCGAGCACGTGGACACCCAGAAGACTTGCACAGCTCTAGCCGAGAGAGATCAGCGCGATCCCCGCCACGACCGCCACGGCGCCGGCGAAGCGGCTCGGCGCGAGCTCCTCGCGCCCGCTGATAGCCAAGAAGGCGGCGGCCATCACCACGCTCGACTCGCGTACGGCCGCCACCGAAGCGGCCGGCGCCAGCCGCAGCGCCGCCAGCGTGAGCGCGTAGGCGCCGAAGAAGCCGATGCCCGCGAGCACCGTCTTCCAGCTGACCGCGGCGCGCAGGGCGGGGCCGCCGCGGACGCGCCAGACCGCGAGCACGTACACGGTCGCGGTCAGGCCGAACACCACCTCCAGATAGGCGATCGGCGAGGCGTGGACGATCCCGTGCTTGTCGACGAGCGTGTAGGCGGCAATGCACACGCCAACCGAGAGGGCGAGCGCGAGGTCGCGGGGACGCCCCGAGCGGCCCACGCCGCGGACCAGCAGGATCCCCGCCGCGACCAGAAGGACGCCCAGTCCCGCCAGCAGCGATACCCGGGTGCCGGACACCACAGCGCCGGCGACCAGCACGAGCACTGGCGCTGATCCCCGCGCGATCGGATAGACGAACCCCATCGCGGCCACCGAGTACGCCGTCGCGAGCAGGACCAGGTAGATGAGCTCAAGCGCACTCGACGCGGCCACGTAGGGCACAGCCGCCGAGTCGAAGCGCCAGCTGATCAATCCCACCGGCAAGAACACCAGCGTCCCCACGACGAGGGCCACCGCGCTCGCGCTGTGGGTGTCCTCGGTGCCGGACAGCAACAGGTTCCAGGTGGCATGGACGACGGCCGCGGCGAGGGCGAGCAGGAGGGCGGAGATCGGCATCGGTGGCTCGTTTATAGAGTTGCCGGGGGATGGTGGTCGAGGATCCCCTTACACGGCTCACAGCCGAGGAGCGCGGGCTGGTCAAGCCGGCGCCGGCACCGCGCACGGCCGGCGCGATGAAGGCGGTGCTCACCGACGAGCGCTTCTCCGACCCGAACTGGGTCTACGAGCGCAAGCTCGACGGGATCCGCTGCATCGCGATCCGCTCGGGCAAGGACCTGACCCTCCTCTCGCGCAACGACCTGCGGCAGAACGAACGCTATCCCGAGCTGGCCGAGGCCCTGTCGGCCGAGCGATGCGAGCAGTTCGCGATCGACGGGGAGGTGGTGGCGTTCGAGGGGTCGCAGACCAGCTTCGCGCGCCTGGCCCAGCGCCAACAGCATTACGTGCCCGTGTTCCTGTACGTGTTCGACGTGCTGTGGCTGGACGGCCACGACGTCCGCCCGCTGCCCCTGCGCAGTCGCAAGCGGCTGCTGAGGAGCGCGCTCCAGTTCCACGGCCCCGTGCGCTGGACCCAGTACCGCAACGGCGAAGGGGAGGAGCTATTCAAAGAGGCCTGCCGCAAGGGCTGGGAGGGTCTGATCGCCAAGCGAGCGGACAGTCCATACGTCACCACGCGATCCAAGGACTGGCTCAAGTTCAAGTGCGAGCACGGACAGGAGCTCGTGATCGGCGGCTACACCGAACCGCGGGGCTCGCGCGTCGAGTTCGGTGCGCTGCTCCTGGGCTACTACCGCGACGGCCGGTTCGAGTACGCCGGCAAGGTGGGCACCGGGTTCGACACCGAGATGCTCCACGAACTCGGCGCCCAGCTGCGCGCGCTGAAGCGCGACGACGCCGCGTTCACCACACCGCAGGCGATCAAGGAACGTCACGTCACCTGGGTCGAGCCCAAGCTCGTCGCCCAGATCGGCTTCACCGAGTGGACTCGCGACGGGCGCCTGCGCCACCCCCGGTTCCTCGGCTTGAGAGACGACAAGGCGGCAGGCGAGGTGGTCCGCGAGGGATGACCGAAGAGCTCACGATCGGCCGCCGCCAGGTCAGGATCACGCACGCCGACCGCCCGGTGTTCCCGGAGGCGAAGCTGACCAAGCTCGACCTGGCCCGCCACTACGAGCGCGTGGCGCCGCTCATGCTGCCCTACGTGCGCGACCGCCCCCTCGCGCTCCAGGCCTATCCGGAGGGGATCGACGGCGACGGTTTCTTCATGAAGTCCGTCCCGCGCTACTTCCCAACCTGGGTCAAGCGCGTCACGGTGCCCAAGAAGGGCGGGACGATCACGCACGTGCTGGCTCAGGACGCCGCCACGCTCGTGTACCTGGCCGGACAGAACGTGGTCACCGTGCACACCTGGCTGTCCCGCGCCGACAAGCCCCACCAGCCCGATCGACTGACGCTCGACTTCGATCCCTCCGGCGGGGGTTTCTCGGAGGTTCGCGCCGCCGCCCGCGCCGCCGGCGACCGGCTGCGCGACCTCGGACTGACCCCGTACGCCATGACCACCGGCTCGCGAGGGATCCACGTCGTGTGCCCGCTGCGCCGCGGGCCGGCGTTCCCGGACGTCCACGGCTTCGCGCGAGCCCTGGCCGAGGAGATGGTGGCCGACGATCCGAGCCACCTGACACTCGAGTGGCGCAAGGCCGACCGCGGCAAGCGGATCTACGTCGACGTCAACCGGATCGCCTACGCCCAGCACGCGGTCGGCCCCTACGCGGTGCGCCCCCGGCCGACGGCGCCCGTGGCGGTGCCACTGCACTGGGAGGAGCTGTCCGAGCGCTCCCTCAAACCGGACCGCTGGACGATCAAGAACGTGCAGGCGCGGCTGAGCGACGGGGATCCCTGGTCCGGCATGACCCGCCACGCGCGGGCTCTGCCCAAGCGGACGGCGGCGGCCCGCTAGATCCCGCGCCGGCGCTGCCGGCGCCCCCGCTTCCCCGCCACCTGCCACGGACCCGGCGTGAAGTCGAGCGCCAGATTGACCAGCCACACGATCAGCGCCGCGGCCACCAGGGTCCAGAACCCGCTGATGTGGAAGCCGCCCACGATCGCGTCGGTGATGTCCAGCATCAGCATCGAGACGAAGAACCAGACGATGCCGAGGGTGAGGACGGCCAGCGGCAAGGTGACGAGCCGCAGGAGTGGCTTGAGCAGGGTGTTGAGCACGCCGAACACGGCCGCCGCGACGAGCAGCGAGCCGAAGTTCTTGACCGTCACGTCCGAAAGCAGCCACGCCACGATCGCCAGCACGAGCGCGTTCGTGAGCCACGAGATGCCGAGCCGCACGGCGAGCGGCGGCGCGGGTGGTCCGGATCGATCCTCGACGACCTCGTAATAGCGCGCGGGACTCACGACAGCAAGCGTACCCCCCTCAATAGCTGAACACGGTGGCGTGATCGTCAATCCACTCCCACAGGGGCGTGGCGCCGCCGATCTGGGCGCACTCGATCAGGCTGTCCTGGCTCAGCTTGCGGGCGTTGAAGCAGATCGGGCACACGAGCATCCGGCCGCCCGCCGCCATGTACTGCTCGAGCAGCGTCTCCATCGAAGGACATCCATCGCAGGCGACTCCGTGAGCGATGTCCGCCACCGCCAGGCGCACTGCCTCCTTGGTCAGGAACATCGTGACCGGCCGGCCCGACTGGGCGGCCGCGCCGCCGACCAGGAACGCGACCGTGACCCGCTCGGGGTCCTCGAGCCCGGTGGCCAGGTTGATCACGACCTTTCCGTCTGCGCCCATCGACTACTCCTCTCGTCTCGGAGAACTGACGACGGAGAATGACGCCGGGCAGCCCCGAGCACATGGGGTGAACCACCCATATTTGGTGCTCACCGGTGTTGGACCAGCCCCAGGCGCACGGCGGCGGCGGCCGCCTCGGCCCGGGTGCGTGCGCCCAACTTGGCCAGGATCGCCGAGACGTGATGCTCGACCGTGCGCGAGGAGACCACCAGCCGATCGGCGATATCCGCGTTGCGCAGGCCCTCGGCGAGCAAGGCGAGCACCTCGAGCTCGCGATCGGTGAGCGAGGCCGGGTTGGACGTGGTGGCGCGGTTTTGGCCGCGAGGAATGTTGAGCGCGCCCATCGACCGCAGGCGACGCGCGACGATCCGGGCGGCAGGCTCGGCCCCCAGCCGGCGCAGGTCCTCCAGGGCACGGCGCAGCTCCTGTTCGCGCTCGGACTGAGCCAGCGCCAGCGCCGCGTCATAAGGGCAGCCGAGATCCGTCCACAGCATTGCCGCGCGCGTGCAGTCGCCCGCCAGCTCGGCCTCGAACGGCGCCGCCACGGGGCCGGCCGGTGATTCGAGACCGGCGCGGTGTCGCCACAGCGTTAGCTCCCCGAGCGTCCAGGGGTCGCCGCGCTCCGCGGCCAGCGCGACGGCGTCCGCGCTCGCCCCGTCGACCTCGGACAGCGAGCGCTGAAGCCATGCCCCTTCGGCCCGGGCCGCGGCGACCGGCCCGAGGCGCTGGAGCTCGCGCGTGGACCGCGCCAGCCCGAAGGCCTCGTCGAGGAGCCGGCGGGCACGGCCGTGCTCGCCCCGGCGATGGGCCAGCAACCCCTGCGCCGTGAGGACGACGATCCGGGTGGGCGGCGCGGCCTCGGGCTGGGCGAGTACCTCCTCGATCACCTCGGCCGCGGCGATCCAGCGCCCACTGTCGAGCTGCTGGCGAGCGCGCCAGGCGCGCAGATAGGTGCCGTAGGACGACAGATCGTGCTCGTCGCAGTACGCGATCCCCTCGGCCAGGTAGCGGTCGGCCACCGCGAGCTGGCGGCGCCAGGTCGGCGTCGACGCCAGGTTGGCGTACGCCCGGCCCACGTCGTCGTCGAGCCCCGCGGCCCGCGCCCGGCGCAGGCAGTCCTCGAGCTTGGCCCGGCCCGTGCGCTCCTGACCGGCCATCACCTCGGCCGAGCCGATGTTGCTGAGGGCATGTACGGCGACGTCGGGCACCCCGATCCTCTCGGCGAGCGCGAGGGCTCGCTGGCCCCAGATGAGCGCGGCGCGCGACTCGCCCGCCAACATGCGCAGCTGCGAGATCGTGCTGTAGGCCCGGGCCAGCTCGGGGCCTTCGATGGGGCACGCTTCGAGGACCGCGACGGCTGCCTGCGCGACCGTCGCCGCCTCCTCGCCGTGGCCGCCGAACCACAGGTAGCGCGAGAGCAGGCGCAGCGCATCGCCCTCCCTGACCCGATCCTCACCCTCCCGCAGAAGGGCGAGCGACTGGCGCTGTAGCTCGATCGCCTCCCCGACGCGCTCGGTCAGATACAGCTCGAACGCGCCTCGCCCGAGGAGCTCGGCCTGCTCGGCCGAGGGGCGACCGCCCGCCACCGCGATGGCTCGGGTGTAGTGCGCCGCCGCCTCGCGATGGGCTCCGAGCGCCGCCGAGCGCTCGGCGGCGGCCACCGCGTGGCGCAGCAGCGCCTGCTCGTCTCCGGCGCGCTCGGCGTGGTGGACCAGGCGGGCCGGTTCGGCGCCCGCCTCCTCCAGCGCGCGCAGGACCCGGCGGTGCAGCTCGAGCGAGTCGGAGACACCGAGCTCCCACTCGAGCGCGAGCCGCGCGAGCTCGTGACGGAAGCGAACCGCCTGTCCGTGCGGCTCGATCATCCCCGCCGCCAGGCATCGCCCGAGCCCCTCCAGACCGCCGTCCGACACGCGCTCGAGCAGCCACAGCTCGGTTTCGGCCGGCACGACGGCGATCACGTCGAGGAGCGCCCGCGCCTGCCCGTCGAGCGGCGAGGCTCGCAGGAGCACCGCATCGCGCACGGTCGCGGGAACGTCTCCGCTCGGCCCGGCCAGCAGCTCGGTGACGAAGAACGGGTTGCCGCCCGTGGTCGAGAACAGGGCGTCGGTGTCTTGCTCGCGCGTATGCGCCAGGGCGCGTACCGCGTCCCGAGACAGCCGGTCGAGCTGCATGCGCTCGACCCGAGGCGCGCCGGCCAGCAGTCCGAGTGTCGCCCGCAGGGGATGCGCGGCATCGAGCTCGTCGTCGCGGAAGGTGCCGATGACCAGTGCCGGCGCCTGAGCGATGCGCCGCGCGAGATAGCCGAGCGCGTCGAGCGTCCCCTCGTCGGCCCAGTGCAGGTCCTCGAGGACCACGATGGCCGGCTGGTCGAGCGCGAGATCCTCGAGCAGGGCCCGTGCCACCTCGTACGGGCGGGCGCTCGAGGCGAGCGTCGCCTGGGCGCGGCCACCGAGCGCGCCGGCGATCTCCACCACCGGGCCGAGCGGTGCCGGCGTGGCCAGCGGATCGCACCATCCCCAGAGCGCCCGGGCGGGGACCGCGCCGGCGCAGAACGCCTGCACCAGCGCGGTCTTACCGATTCCGGCCTCGCCGGCGACGAACGCCACCCGCCCAGCGCGCGCGGCGCTCACATCGTCGAGCCAGCCCTCGAGCGCCCCGAGCGCCTGTTCACGCTCGAGCAGGTCGCGCTCGTCTGCCCCGGGCCCACCAGCCATCTCCGCGCAAGGCTTTCACGCCTGGCGGGCCCGGCGCAAGTTGCGCGGCGGCCTACCCGAGCGTCAGCGCCCCGTGCGCGTAGTCGATGCTGATCGTGCCGAACTTGGAGAGCACGTCGGATCCCAGCAGCCCGAACGCCTTCCCGTTGGCGCCGGCGATCACCGAACTCGTGGCCACGATGTTCGGCAGGCGCTGCCCGCCGATGCTCCAGCGCGACAGCCGCACCTTGCGCGCGCTCTCGGAGCACCCCACGCCGGTCACCTTGATCGGGCGCCCGACCGTCTTCAAGTGCAGCTTCTTGGCCAGGGCGTCGTCGACCAGGGTCTTAGACGACCCGGTGTCGATCAGGAACGGAAACGCCCGCCCGTGGATGATCACGCGGGCCAGGGCCAGACGCTCGCCGTCCTTCGCCTTGAGGATGACCAGGGGAACGGTCGAGGCGGCGTGGGCGCCGCCGGTCGATGCATCTCCCCAGCCCGTGTAGCCGACAACTACAAAGCAACCGACCAGCCCTGCGACAGCGATGAGACGACGCATCCTTACTCCCTTCGGGGTGGCAACCGTGGGATCGAGCCTAGTCCTTCGAAGCGGCCGGCGCAGCGATCCCCGGGCCGCGAAACCTGGCTAGGGATCACCGGCCCCGTACATGCGTCGAGGCCGGACCGTCGGCTCAAGTCTTCTCGTGTACGGTCGATGTCTGAGCAGTTATTGATAGCCATGTCGAGCTACGGACGGCTGACGTGTTGATTGATGGCTCACCGGTGCGCACGCCCGAGCGCGCGGCCGCACCCAAAAGGGATCTGGACGCGCCGGCGAGCGTCGTACACGAGTACATCGCCCCTGCCCCGGAGCGGCACGTCCCGCACATGCTGCTCGCGACGACGCTGGTGGCAGTCCTTCCCCTGGCCGTCTCGCTGGCGTTGCGCGCCACGGGCGCCGTCTCCGGGTGGGTGTCGGTCGGCCTCGCCGTGGCGATGTCGCTGATGTCCTCGATCGCGGGGAGCGCGTACTGGCGAAAGCGCGGCGGGCACAGCGAGGTGCTGTTCGGCGAGCTGCTGCTGTGGGGATGGATCCGGAGCTGGCGCCAGGAGCGCGAGCTGACCAACGCAACCCGGCTGCTCGGCCTGGTCAACCGCGACCCGGCGCACGCCGAGGAGCGGGACGAGCTGAGCGTCGACGAGCGCGAGCATCTACTGCGCCAGTTGGCCGGCGCGGTCGAAGGTCAGGACGTCTATCTGAACGGGCACTCACGGCGGGTGGCAAGGCACGCCACGATGATCGCGCGCGGGATGGGGCTCCCGAGCGAGGAGGTGGCCCGGATCCGCGCCGCGGCCGCGGTTCACGACGTGGGCAAGCTCCGCACCCCGAAGACGATCCTGAACAAGCCGGGTCGGCTCACCGACGCCGAGTTCGAGGTCATCAAGCGCCACCCCGTCGACGGGGCCGAGATGGTCGCCGCGCTCGGCGATCCGGAGCTGACCCGGATCGTGCGTCACCATCACGAACGGCTCGACGGCGCCGGCTATCCCGACCGCCTCGAGGGTGAGGCGATCCCGGTCGGGGCCCGGATCATCGCGGTCGCCGATACGTTCGACGCGATCACCTCGGCCCGCCCCTACCGCGATGCGGCTCCCCATCAGAAGGCGATCGACATCCTGCGCAAGGAGTCCGGGACCCAGCTCGATCCCGAAGCCGTGCGCGCCTTTCTGGCCTACTACTCGGGCAGCCGTCCCACGGTCGTATGGGCCGTCATCACCTCCTCGGTGCGCCGGCTCGTGTCCTGGCTGACCGGCGATCCAGCCGCGGCGGCGACGATCTCGGCCAGCAAGGTGGCCGCCGCCACGGCGGCCACCGCGGCGATCGGAGCCGCGGCCGCGGCGGCCCCGGTCCCGGTCCCGGTAGTGCACCACCACCCGGCGCGGTCCGCGGTTGTCCGCAGCGTGCCGGTCCGGGCGCACGGCGCGGCAACCGCGCTGCGCCGCCATGGCGTCTCGGTGGTCGTGCCCGCGGCCACGCCCGCGCCGGCGAACCACGCGCACGCCCACACGCACGCCCGGCCCGCCGCCAAGGCGATCCCGGTCAAGACGCGACGCGGACGTGCCACCCAGGGCACCGCGCCGAATCGAAATCACGCCAAGCCGAGCGCCGGCACCGGCTCGCCGTCGGGGGCTCGTGGCGTGACCGGAGCCGCGCCGGCCGCGGGTGCAACCCGGCCGACGCCGACGCAAACCACCGTCACGCCGGCCGGGCAGAGCCCCGGCAACTCTGGGGTGAGCGCCGCCTCCCCGGCGCCGTCCAACCCCGCGCCGGCCAGCCACTCCCAGGGATCGAACGCCAACGGGAACGCTTACGGCCACACGAAGGTATTGGGCAACGGACACGGCAACGGCCTGGCCAAGGGTCATGGCAACTCGACTCCCGCCCCGACCCCGCCCAGCTCAGCGGTCCCGTCCACGCCCGTCCCGGTCGTAGTGCCCGCGCCGAGCAGCACCGGCGGCCACGGAAACGGCAACTCCCAAGGCGAGGACCACGGCAACGGCAACGGCCACAGCAACGGCAACGACCAGGGCGGCAGCACCGCCGTCGTCACCCCCACCCCGAGCCCGAGCCCCGCTCCGAGCGTGAGCGTTAGCACCGGGAGCGACGGCAGACGGCAACGGCAACGGTCAAGGGAACGGCAACAGCAATGGCCAGGGCCACGACGGCCACGGCCACGACGGCTAGGTCGCCGCGGTACCGAAGGTGGTCGAGAGCGCTGGCCCGCCGGCCAGCGTCTGGAGCACGACGCAGTAGCGCTCGGTCAGCTTCTGCAGAGTCGCCAGCTGGTCCTCGTCGGCGTCGGTGTCGAGATCGAACGACAGCCGGATGTTGGAGAAGCCGACCGGCGCGGCGCGGTCGACGCCGAGCGTCCCGCGGAAGTCCAGATCGCCTTCGGCCCGCACTCGCCCGGAGCGCACATCGATGCCCAACGAGGTCGACACCGCGCGCAGGGTGACGCCGGCGCAGGCGACCAGCGCCTCGAGCAGCATGTCGCCCGAGCAGAGCAGCGAGCCGTCGCCCCCGGTGGCGGGGTGAAGCCCGGCCTCGGCCAGCGCGCGGCCGGTCTGCACCGAGCAGGCCACGCCCTCGCCGAGCTCGCCGGTGGCCGACAGCGTGACCAGGGCGGCCTCGGGCTCGACCTTGTAGCGCTCCTTGAGCGGCGCCTGGAGGGTGCGAAGCTGATCGCGGTCCACGCTGTGATGGTAGGTCAGACCGTCGGCGCGGGTTGCGGCGAGGGCGACGGTGCCGGGGACGGGGCGGGCGAGGGCGTACGGGGCGAGCCGTTGTCGCCGGGATCGTCGGGCGCCCGGATCCACTCCACGATCCGCCCATGACTGATCACGAAGTTGGTGCGCGCGGTCGACCCGACACCCCCGCCGCAGTCGGTCCCGCCCGGCCCCGGCCGGCCCGTCAGGCGGAACAGCGCATTGACGAAACGGCCACGCTGGTCGGTCGAGATGAGCCGCGCGCCGCAGGGGAGCGTGCTGTTGGCAGCCAGAGCCTGCGCGCGCGTGCCGATCGTGATCAGGAGCGCCGCGCCGGCGGTGTCGGTCCCGTTGACCATGATGCTGGGCAGAGCGAAGTAGCGGGCGGCGGTCCGCACGTCGCCGTGGCGGAGGGCGTCCGCCCACCCCCTGATCACCCCCACGGCGCTCGCCGCGGCCGGGAGGCCGGTGGGACCCGGCGTCGGCACGGCCCGCTGGCCCGGGGCGGGCGGAGCCGGCGTGGCCGGGACGGTCGGAGTCGGAGCGGCCGGCGCCGACGGGACCGCACGGCGGGCCGCCCGCGTGGAGGTGTGGCTGCTCGAGTGAACTTTCCCGGCGCCACACCCAACCGCCAGCGACGCCATCGTCAAGACCGCGATCAACGAAGCCCGGTTAAGGCGGGCGGTCACACCACAATCGTAGGACGCGGCAGTAGCCGCTACTCGTCCGGCGAGTCCTCGAGCTCCGAATCGCCGTCACGCTCGTCTGCGTACGGCGTGTGGACGACGCCGTAGGTTTGCTCGATCGCCCGGGTCAGGCGATCGATCGCGTCGGTCACGTCCTCGCGATCGGCCTTGTGCTCCAGCGTGAGTCTGATTCCGGCGATCTCACGAGCCAGGTACTCGGTATCGGCCAGCGCCCGTGAGTTCATCTCGCGGTCGCGCTCGACCTCGGCCCGATCGCGGTCGGTCTGGCGGTTCTGCGCCAGCAGGATCAGCGGTGCCGCATAGGCTGCCTGCGTCGAGAAGGCGAGGTTCAACAGGATGAACGGGTATTTGTCCCAGCGCAGCGACCACGCTACGGCGTTCAGGCCGATCCACACGATGACGAGGATCGTCTGGGCCGCGAGGTAGCGACCTGTGCCGAGGAAGCGGGCGAGCCGCTCGGCGAAACGGGCAAACGCGTCCGGGTCATACGATGGACCACCGGGCGTGCCCCGTGGCGTGCTGAGATCGTCACGCCTGGCCATCAGCGGCTCACGCGCGCCACGCGCCAGTCTGCCGGGAGCATGTGGTCGAGTACGTCATCGATCGTAACCACCCCGAGAAGGCGGTTCGTCGGGTCGGTCACGGGCAGGGCGACCACGTCATAAGCCGCCAGGCGCTCGGCCACATCGCGGTCGCTGGCGTCGGCCGGGATCGGCTCCCATTCCTCGTCCAGGCAGCGCCCGAGCGGCTTGCTCGGCGCCTCGCGCAGGAGACGCTGAACGCCGACCACCCCTACGTAGCGACCGGTCGGAGTCTCGAGCGGCGGCCGGCACACGAACACCTGCGCGGCCAGCGGCACCGGCAGGTCGGGATCGCGGATGCGGGCCAGCGCCTCGGCCACCGTGGCATCCGGCGCGAGGATCACCGGTTCGGGGGTCATCAACCCGCCCGCCGTGTCGGGTTGGTAGACGAGCAGGCGCCGGACCGGCTCGGCCTCCTCGGGGTCCATCGCGCCGAGTAGCTCGGCCTGGCGGGCGGCGGAGAACTCCGCCAGCAGGTCGGCGGCGTCGTCGGCCTCCATCTCGTCGAGCACCCGGGCCAACCGCTCCTGGTCGAGCCCCTCCACCAGGCGCACCTGCTCGTCTTCGGAGAGCTCCTCGAGCAGGTCGGCCAGCCGGTCGTCCTCGAGCGCTGAGGCCAGCACGCGCCGGCGGCTGAGCGGCAGGCTACGAATCGCCGCCGACATCTCGGCCGGGTGCAGGCCACCCAGGGCCGCCGCCTGGCGGTCGATCGAGCGCTCGTCGGCGAACAACTCGCCGGCCTCGCTCCAGTCGATCACCTCGGGCGAGCGCCGGCGGCTGGTGAGGCCGCGGCTGCCCAGCGCGATCGTGGCCACCTCCCAGGCGAACGGCTCGGGGGCGGGCGCGATGCCTACGTCGACCACGCGCTCGCCCCGGACGCGACGGCCGAACAACTCCCCGATCACCAGCCGCTCACCCGGCCGAAGCTCGAACTGGCGCAGGTTGATCGAGCCACGTCGCAGCCGCACGCCCTCGCTCTCGATCTCACCCACCCGCCCGGCGCCGACGAACACGCGCCGACGCCCCACCGCAACCACGAACCCGTTCACGCGCGGCGGGCGGCCCCCCAAATCGAGCACGACGTCGACCACGTGGCCGACGTCGGCGCCGTCGGCGCCGACGAGCGGCACGCGCGTCAGGCGGCTCACATAAACGATGCGGTCAGACACAGTGACAGGGTAGACCGCGCGGGCGCTGGCGGTGCCCGTACGTCAGGGGTTTTGCGCGTCAGCGGAAGGCTTCGAGGAACCGCAGGATGGCCGGCCGGCCAGCCGCGGTGAGCTGCTTGTTGGCGATCCCGATCTCCAGGATCACGCCGTGGCGCACCTTGAGCACGCCGCGGCTGGTCCCGTTGCCGACCAGGTACCAGGTGTTCAGGCCGATCTCGAATGGGCGTCCCACGTGCAAGCGCCGCGCGACGCGGCGCAGACGCGCGCCCTGGTGGACGCCATGCAGCGCGTAGTGCCGATTGGCCGTGAGCAGCAGCACCACGCGTCCTCGCACCGCACGCCGCTGGCGCACTGACAAGCTCCGCAGGAGCTTGGCCGACGGATATCCGGCTCGGATCCCCTTTGGGCAGACGAAATAGAAGTCCATGTCGTCGTGGCGGCTCCGGGTCGACCAGTGCACGAACAGCTTCCGCGCGGGCGAGCGCTTCATGCCCAGCTTGATTGGCCCGAGCGCGCGCCCGGCCAACCGGCCCGTGGCCTTCTGGCAGACGGCCGCCCCGCCGCGACCGCCCGCGCCGGGGGTGGTCCCGACCGTGCCCGGAGCCCCGACCACGAGCTCGAAGGTCGGCGTCGCGTCGATCAGGTTGAACAGCGTGGTGGCCGACTGCGGCGTGGTCGAGGTGGCGCTGAACGCGGCGATGGAGTAGAGCGCGGTCCCGTTGCTCGGGTTGCCCACGTCGGAGCGCGGGATGGTCAAGGTGATCGTGCCGGTGCCCGGGTCATACGACGCCTGCGAGGCACTCAGGAGGTGCGTCTGCGGATAGGACAGGTACTTGGTGTGCTCCGCGCTGTTGGCGGGCGGGATGCCCGCGGTGTCGCCTGCGAAGAACGTCGGCTTGCCGGAACCGCCGGCGCCAGCATTGTTATCCATCCCGGCGTAGTAGATGTCGCCGTTCCCGGTCGAGCCTGGCTTGACCACGGTCCACCGCATGAGCCAACTCGCGTCCGGTCCGCCCACCGAGGACGGAACCGTCAGGCTCCCAAGGCTCCGGACATTGATCGTCGCGATGAGGGTGTTGTTCTCGCCGTTGGCCAGCGACGCGCCGGTCAGATCGAGGTTGCTCGGAGCCGCCGTCCGGGTGCCGCCCGACGGATAGACGGCATCGCCGCTCGGATCGGACACGAGGCCCATGTCCACGCCGGGTCCGCCGTTCTGGCTGACCGACCCGACCGAGGCGAGCAGGCTCGGTCCGCTGAGCTGCCGGCTGATCACCTCGGGACCGGCGTCCTCTCCGGCCGAGCTGTCCGCCGAGGTGTCGAACACGTAGGAGACCACCGCGGCGCCCTGGCCGTCGATCGTCACCTGGAGGAAGTCGCCCAGGCTGCGGTCGCCGCCGGTGGCGCAGCCGATCCCGTTGGTGCAGATCTGTCCGTGCTTGACGAACGTCTCGCTGACGTCGGCGGTCGTGTAGGCCGGAGATGCGCTGTTGGCGCCCAGGCTCTGACCCATCTGCA
The DNA here is from genome assembly GCA_963832315.1 of uncultured Solirubrobacterales bacterium. Lineage (GTDB taxonomy): Bacteria > Actinomycetota > Thermoleophilia > Solirubrobacterales > Solirubrobacteraceae > Palsa-465. The sequence continues at coordinate 32,104 of CAWHTT010000004.1, forward strand.
CCGACCACTCGGCGTTCTGGAAGCTGCCCGCGCCGTACAGGGTGCAGGTGCCCGAGCCGCTCGCGCACGTGCCCTGCTCGCTGACCGTGTCGGTGTGGTACCAGGCGACGTCGACCCGGCCGCCGCTCCCGGCGACGATCCATGGGAACGTGTTTGTGCCGGCGTCGGTGATCTGCGTCGGGGCCGACCACGTGAGCGCCGAGGGATCACCGCCGGCCGGCTCGAGCGAGTGCACCACATAGATCTGCTCGGGGGCGCTGAGCGCGCCGAAGTTCGGATCCGAGCTGTTGGCGTGATCGAGCGGCCCGGCGGTGAAGGCCACGTACAGATAGCCGGCCGAGTCCCGAGCGATGCTCGCGAAGTTCTCCCCGGCGATCTCCTCGGGATTTCCGGCCGAGTCCACGCAGCTCTGGTCCGGGCACAGCGCGGCGTCGAGGTTCGGGCTCTCGGTCCAGGTCGCGGTGGTCGGGGTTCCCTGGGTGACCTTGCCCTCCGACACCGCCACGCCCGGAGTGCCGCTGCTCCCGTTGGTCGCCGTGTGGGCGATGTACACGTTGCCGGTGGCCGGATCAGCGACCTGGTTGCCCGAGATCCCTTCGTTGCCGGTGACGCAGTCGGCCAGACCCGCGCCGAGGCAGTCCGTTCCCGGGCTCGTGTTCAGCACCGGGGCGAACGTCGTGCCGTCGTGCGAGATCGTCTCCACCAACTGGTTGCCGCCGGTCACCGAGCTGTCCACCGCGTCGTAGTCCTGGTACAGGTTCAGGTTCCCGCCCGCCAGCGAGCCGGTTCCGGCGAACCACATGCGGTCGTCGGGCGTGTTCGGCGCGCCCGCGCAGTTGGTCGACCACGTCGCGCCTCCATCCGTGCTCACGCTGTTGGAGATGTTCGTGAGCCCCTGGAGGTCGGAGAAGTACAGCGCGTTGCCCGGGTCGAGGTACAGGTCGGTGTCGCCGCCTCCCACGCAGGTCGCGGGCTTGCCCGGACCGACGATCCCGGGGACGAACTGGTACGTGTTGCCCCGGTCGCGCGAGGCCCAGATGAAGCTCTGCGTGGTCGAGAAGCCGAACGGAATGCTCGAGTAGATCGTGCCGTTTCCGTCGACCTTGACGTCGGGCTCGAACCCGGGCCGCTGCTCGTCGACGACCACCGCGTGCGAGAACCGGATCGACCCCGACTGAGCCGCGCGGGCAGACGATCGTGCGGCGGACGAGCGTCCCGCCGCGCCGCCCGAGAACAGGATCAGCGCCCCCACCGTCAGGACCACCAGCCGCCTACCCGAATCCTTCATCGCAGCCTCCCCACCGCTCTTTGCAGGGGAGCGTACTACCGAGACGGGCCAATGGGGATCGCCTCGGCGGCCGGCTGTTAGCTTGTGTGGGGAGCTCTTGCTCGTGGACGGCATGGGAATGTTTCATCGCTGTAGCCAGGCCTCCCCGATCGCGCTCGCCGTGCTCGCGTCCGGCTTGGCCCTGGCGCTCGGTGGGTGCGGGTCGGCGACGACCCTCACCGAGACCACGACGACAGGCGGCACGATTCCCAAGGCCCGCCCCCAGGCGATCGAGCCGACGGCGGGGGCGCAGGCCGTGCAGGTGACGCCGCAGGACCCGGTGGGTGACCCGAACGCTCACGCCACGCCGCTGTCGGTGGTCAAGCAGGAGTTGCGCCAGGAGCACGTCGCGGTCCGCGTGAACAACGCCACCTACATCGACCCGCTTCAGTACGTCAACCGCTGGGAGCGCACTGATCAGGGGGTGGACGCCACGATGCCGGTCGGCGCGCCGATCCTGGCCCCCTGTCCGGTGAAGATCCTCGCCATCATCCCCGACTGGTACGCCGGTCAGCCGCTGGTCTACTTCGAGCTGCTCGACGGTCCGGACGCCGGCCGCGTCCAGTACGTGGCTGAGGAGATCACCAACATCGCGGCACCGGGTTCGATCCTCCAGCAGGGGCAGGTGATCGCGCGCTATGCCTCTTCGGGGACCGCCATCGAGTACGGCTGGTCGACGCTGAACGGCATCACGCTGGCCCGGGCCACGACCGGCTACGAGGAGGGCCAAGTCACCCCGGCCGGCGTGAACATGCGCGACTGGCTGAACGCGCTGGGCGCCAACGCCGGCCCGAGCTGATCACGCCACGACGGCGACAACGCGTCTGAACGCTTACCGACGTTCGTCCAGGGTGCTTGTCGGCGGGCTCGACCCCCGCGATACTGCGTCACGATGGCCGACTCGCGTGAGATCGCGCTGTCCGAGTTGATTGGGGCGCTCTCTCGGGCGTTGGACGTGGCCGAAGGCGAGCCTCCTGGGCACGCCGTGCGCACCTGCCTGATCGGCATGCGTCTCGCCGAGGCGATCGCGCTCGAGCCAGACGCCCGTTCGGACCTGTTCTATGCGCTGCTGCTCAAGGACGCCGGCTGCTCGGCAAATGCGGCTCACATGGCCGCGCTGTTCGGGGCCGACGATCAGGTGGCCAAACGAACCTCCAAGCTGGTCAACTGGGCACGGCCGCTGGACGCGCTTGTGTGGTCGCTGCGCACCGTCGCCCCCGAGGGATCTGTGTCCGAGCGGACCGGACGGCTGCGCGCCATCCGTAACGAGGGACAGGTGACGCGCTCGCTGATGCGGGCCCGCTGCTATCGCGGGGCGGAGATCGTACGCAAGCTCGGGTTCTCCGAAGCCACGGCGGAGGCGATCCGCGCCCTGGACGAGCACTGGGACGGCCACGGCCAGCCGCACGGACTCCGTGGAACCGGCATCCCGCTGGAGGCGCGCATCCTCTGCCTGGCCCAGACCGTGGAGGTGTTCCACGCCTCCGGAGGGCCGCGCGCTGCCTACCGGGTCGCGCACAAGCGCCGAGGGGAGTGGTTCGACCCCGGCCTGGTCGACGCGATGGACTCGTTCCGCTCCGATTCGGGCTTCTGGGCATCGCTGGATGAGCCCGACGTGTCGGCCGTCGAGCCACCCGATCGGGTACTCACCGCCGACGAGGCCCGCCTGGACCGGATCGCCGAAGGGTTCGCCGAGGTGATCGACGCCAAGTCGCCGTGGACGCGCGAGCACTGCGACCGCGTGTCCGCGATCGCCATCGGGATCGCCCAGCGGATGGGCTTCGACGACCCGGCGCTTCGCCAGTTGCGGCGCGCCGCGCTGCTGCATGACCTCGGCAAGCTGTCGATCTCCAACCGCATCCTCGACAAGCCGGGGCCGCTCACCGAAACGGAGCGCCGGCGATTCAAGGACCACCCGCTGCTGGCCGAGCAGATCCTGGGGCGAGTCTCGATCTTCGGCGAGGTGGCCGTGGTGGCCAGCGCCCACCACGAGCGTCTCGACGGCAGCGGATACCCCCGCGGGCTGGCCGGCGACGCCCTCACCAAGCCGATGCGCGTCTTGGCCGTCGCAGATGTGTACGAGGCGCTGATCTCCGACCGGCCCTACCGGCCCGCCTATTCGCCTCGTGACGCGCTCGATCTGATGCAGGAGGATGTGCCGCGGCGGCTGGACCCGGAGGCGTTCGCGGCGCTCGACGCGATGCTGCACGCAGCGGCGCTCGCGGGCGCCGGCGAGCTCACCGGCGCGCGGCCCTCGCTGCGCCGCATCAAGTAGTCGGGGCCAGTCGGGTCAGCGTCGCCCTGGCCATGAGCTCCGCGGTCAAGCCGATCGCGCGTTCATCGATGTCGAAGTCGGGCGCGTGATGGCCGCCGCATCCCTCGCCGCCGGCTCCGACCGCGATGAACCCGGCCGGGACGCGCTCGGCCACGTGGGCGAAGTCCTCGCTGACCGGGATGATGCCGGGATCGATCACCGTGGCGCCGGCGGCTGCGGCGGCCTCCGCGAGCAGGGCGCTCGAAGCCTCGCTGTTGCGGAGCACCGGCAGCGTCACCGGCGTGCGCAGCTCGGCGGTCACCCGCAGCGCCCCGCAGACACCCTCGGCGATCTGAGCCATGCGCTCGAGCGCACGCCTGCGGATTTCGTGGTCGAGCCATCGCAGGGTGCCCCGCAGCGTCACAGTGCCGGCCACCACGTTGGCCGCCGTCCCACCGTCGATCGAGGCGATCGTGAGGACCAGCGTGTCCGAGGGCGCGGTTTCGCGGGTGGGGATCGACTGGAGCGCGCTGACGAGTTGCGCGGCGGCGAACACGGCGTCCCGGGCCTCGTGGGCCATGCCCGAGTGACCGCCGCCGCCCGCGACCACGAGCTCGAACATGTCGAGGCCGACGAGCATCTCGCCCGCGCGGATTCCCGCCACTCCGAATGGCATCGGGCTGAAGACGTGCGCGCCGAGGGCCTCATCGACGCCGTCGAGGGCGCCGTCGGCGATCATCGCCGCCGCGCCGGCACCGATCTCCTCCGCGGGCTGGAACAGCAGGCGCACCCGCCCCGCGATGTTGTCGGTGCGTGGCGCGAGGAGCGCCGCCGCGCCAAGGAGCGCGCTGGTGTGCGCATCGTGGCCGCACGCGTGCATCCGCCCGGGTACCTCGGACCCGTACGGGCGTCCCGGGGCCTCCTGCAGCGGCAACGCGTCCATGTCGGCGCGCAGCAGCAGCGTCGGGCCGGGCTGTGCGCCGTGCAGATCGGCGATCACCCCGGTGCCGCCGACGCCGCTGCGCGGCTCCAGTCCGAGCGCCCGCAGGCGCTGGGCCACGAGTTCGGCCGTGCGGTGCTCGGCGAACGCGAGCTCGGGTTGGCGGTGCAGCGCCCGGCGGGTCTCGATCAGTTCCGGCTCGAGTGCGGCACGCTCGCTGGCCAGCTGCTCCGACACGCGCCGGAGGATATTCCGTGGGCGTGGCTGACTTCAGGCGTCGCGGTGCCTGAGGCGCGCGGCGCAGGTCATCAGGTACTGCTGCTCGGGCACGTTCGCGGTACGGCGCGCGGCGGCCTCGTAGTCCTCAATCGCATCCTCGATCCGCCCGTCCATCTCGAGTAGGTGGGCGCGGACGGAGTGGAGCCGTTGATGCCCGACCAGCCGCTCCTCCAGAGGCTTCAGGTAGGCCAGTCCGGCGCCCGGACCGTCCGCCATCGCCGCGGCGATCGCGCGGCTGAGCGACACCATGGGGTTGTCGGTCATCCGCTCGAGCAGCCCGTAGAGCGCGAGGATCTCGCGCCAGTCGGTGTCGGATGCCTGGGCGGCCTCGTCGTGCAGCGCGGCGATCGCCGCCTGCACCTGGTACGGCCCGACCGCCCCCTTTCGCCACGCTTCGCTGATCAGCGCGTCGCCCTCGGCGATGAGCTTCCGGTTCCACCGGGTCCTGTCCTGCTCGGCCAGCGGGATCAGCTCGCCGGCGGGGCCGGCCCGAGCCGGTCGCCGCGCTTCGGTGAGCAGCATGAGCGCGAGCAAGCCGGCGACCTCGGGATCGCCGGGCAGGGCGAGCCGGATGATTCGGGTCAACCGGATCGCCTCGCCCGAGAGGTCGGTCCGAGCCAACTCGTCGCCACTGCCGGCCAGATATCCCTCGTTGAAGATGAGGTACAGGACGTGCAGAACCGAGGCGAGCCGGGGCGGCCACTCGAGCCCGCTCGGCATCGCGAACGGGACGGCCGACTGCTTGATGCTCTGCTTGGCCCGGCTGATCCGCTGGGCCATCGTCGCTTCGGGAACCAGGAAGGCCCGGGCGATCTCGGCCGTGGTCAGGCCGCCCACCGCGCGCAGCGTGAGCGCGATGGCCGAGTTCGTGGTGAGTGCCGGATGGGCGCACATGAACATCAGGGTCACCGTGTCGTCGTGGTCCGGGCCGGAGGGCTCGGCGCCCCAGCGCTCATAAGCCGTCTCGCGCTCCTGGCGCGAGCTGTCGCTGCGAAGCTGGTCGATCAGGCGTCGCGAGGCCACCTGGACCAGCCACCCCACCGGGTTCTCGGGCGTGCCCTGGGACGGCCACTGAGTCGCCGCCGCGAGCAGCGCCTCCTGCACGGCGTCCTCGGCGTCGGCGAAGTTCCCGTAGCGGCGCACGAGCGCGCCGAGGACCCGCGGCGCGGCGTCGCGCAGCGGGTCCTCGACGGGCTGTGGGCTTGTTGTCACGCCGCGGAGCTCACGACGCGGGACCGAGCGGGGCCATGACCTCCCGCAGCTCGATCGGCTGCTGGAGGGCGGCGCCGTTCGGACCCGGCGCGGAGGACACGTCGGCCGCGACCTCGATTGCCCGCTCGAGCGATTCGACGTCGATGATCCGGTAGCCGGCGAGCAGCTCCTTGTACTCGGCGAAGGGACCGTCCGTGACGACCGGGTCGCCGGTACCGCCGTAGGTCACGAGCTTGGCCGCCTCGGGTCCGGTCAGCGCCTGGGCGTCTATCAGTTCTCCGCGCTCGGTCAGCTCGGCGTTGATCCGGCGCTGGAACGCGATGTGCGCCTGGATCTCCTCCGGCGCCCACTCGCTCATCGGCCCGACACCCTCGATCCGACCGTAGTTCTGGAGCAACATGAACCTCATCGCGAGTCTCCTTGGTAGTTGGTGGGTGGGTTCACCCCTATGTCGGAGCCACGTCTTCGTTCTCTACATGACCTCGTCTCGCGCCAGGATTGCCGCGAGTGGGCGCGTGTTGAGCACCGCCGCCGGGGTGGCCCAGCCGCGCCGGGCGGTGGCGACCGAGAAGTCCATGTTGGCGAGCCCGCGCACCGAGTGGGCGTCGGTCGAGCAGACGATCTCGACGCCGGCCTTCAGCGCCTCGCGGACGTGCTCGCCGCTCAGGTCGAGGCGATCGGGCAGGCCGTTGACCTCGAGTGCGACGCCTCGCTCGAGCGCGATCTCGAACACCCGGTCGAGGTCGAGCGCGTTCTCGGGCCGGCGGTTGATGTAGCGCCCCTTGGGGTGGCTCAGGCAGCGCACGTACGGGTTGCGCAGTGCCGCCTCGACCCGCGCGGTCATCTCGCGGCGTGGCATCCGCTGGCCTCCGTGCACGCTGGCCTGCACCCAGTCGAGCTCGGCGAGGACGTCGTCGGGCAGGTCGAGCCGGCCGTCGGGCAGGATGTCGCACTCGATGCCGCGCAGGATTCGGAACGGCTTGAGGACGTCGTTGGCCGCGGCGATCTCGTGGGCCTGGCGGCGAACGTCGTCGGGAGTGAGACCGGTCACCGCGCCCACCGCCGGCGTGTGATCGCAGATGGCCAGGTACTCGTAGCCGCGCTCGATCGCCGCCCGGCCCATCTCCTCGACGCTCGCGCGCCCGTCGGACCAGGTGGTGTGACTGTGGAGGTCGCCCCGGATGTCGGCGAGCTCGAGCAGCTTCGGGGGCGTGTCTCGGAACGGGTGCTCGCGTAGCTCGGGTGGACACCAGGGGAGCTTCAGACTCGCGTATACGGAGCGCTCGTCCGGTGCATCGGGGAGCGGGCCGAGGGCGGCCACGTAGGCCGGCGCGCCGGTCGCGTGCAACAGCGCGGTCCCGAATCGCTCCGGCGCCGCGATCGTGAGCTCGATCGGCAGCCCGTCCACGGTCAACCCGACAGCGCGGCACTCGTGTCTTTCGATCAGGCTGACGATCTGGGGAAGATTTGCGAAGCGCTCGATGAGGTCGCCGGGGTCGGTCGCGGCGCACACGACCGCAAGGTGCTCACACGAGTCGCGCCACCGTCGCACGTCGCCGGCCACCTCGCCACCGAGCGCGGCCGCCACCCCGCCCACGAGTTCACGCGCGCGATGTAGAAGCAGCCCCTGGCGCGGGCGCGGCCGGTGCTCGCCGGCGAGCGCCTCGAGCAGCCTCGCCTCGGTCTTCGGCCCGATTCCCGGGACCGCTCCGAGCCGTCCGGCGGCCGCCGCCTCGCGAAACTCCTCGGCGGTGCGAACGTCGAGTGCCCGGGCCAGCTCGATTGAGCGCTTGGCACTCAGGCCGAGGTAGCGGCCCAGACCGACCATGTCGGGCGCGAGGTCGCGCTCGAGCTCGGCCAGCTCGGCGATCTCTCCCGTCTCGACCAGCTCGCGCAGCCGTGCCTCGATTCCGGGTCCGATCCCGCGCAGCTGACGGACCCGTCCGGTCCGGACCAGGTCGGCCACCGGCACCGCCGCTGCGCGGATCGTCTCGGCGGCCCGCCGGTAGGCGCGCACCGTGTACGGGTTGGCCTCGGACAGCTCGAGCAGCGCCGCGAACGAGTCGAGGCGGTCGGCGATGTGCCGGTTGTCCACCCGTCAAGTGTCCCGACCTTCCGCTGCGCCTGCCCTCGCGAACGCCCCCGCCCCCTGACCGCCCCGCCCCCCAAAGCCGAAATTTCCGCCATTAGCGGCGCGACTGCGCGTTAGCGACCGGATTTCTCGGGTCACAGCGGAGAAATCCGTCATTTAGGCGCAGGGGCGCGCGTCAATGGCGGAATTTTCGGGTTGCGGTGGCCGGGCGTTGCGGTGGCCGGGCGTTGCGGTGGTCGGGGTGAGGGTGAGCGGGGCGGGGCGGGGCGGGGCGGCGGGACCCGGTGCTCAGGCCCAGCGGAGCGGCGACCGATCCCCGACCGACCACTTGTGTCCGAACGGATCGTGGAAGCCACCCTGGCGGTGCGCACCCCAGGGGGTCTCGTGATCGACGACGGCCGACCCAGACGTGGCCTCGGCGGCGAGCGCCCGCGCGACGAACGCGTCGGGGTCGTCGACGAACAACTCGATCCGGACGCTGGTGATGCCGGCGCGGTCGGGACTGGTCTCGGCCGGGTTGTCCGGGTTGACCTCGTGCAGGAAGAACGGCGCGCCGGCGACGTGCAGTCCGGCGACGCCGCCGAGGTTCCAGAGCTCGCGCGCCCCGAGCGCCTCCTTGTACCAGGCGATGGCCGCCTCGGCGTCGGGGACGATCAGCATCACGGAGATCGCGGTGGCGGGATGTGGGGTGCGCATCCCCGGACCGCTTGTGCCGCCCCACTCCTCCGGCGCCACGTCGGCGATCGACTCCGAGAACGTCCAGTGGTGTCCGCCCAGATCTTCGGCGGTGTACTGACGCTCGCCGTACGGAAAGTCCTTGGGCTCCGCGACGATCCGCGCTCCTCGCTCGTGGGCATGCGCGCAGTGCGCCGCCGCGTCCGGCACGCGGACCACCAACGAGACGTGGCCGGGCAGCGCCCTGGACGTCCGCGGCTCGGTGACCGCCACCGTGCAGCCGCCGATCGACAGCTGGGCGCGATGATCGCCGACATGCCACCGCTCGACCAAGCCAAACGTGTCGCACAGCCAGCCGATCGCCGCGGTGACGTCGTCATAGACCAGTTCAGGGATGACGGAACACGCCGGCATGGTCCGGTTGTCGACACGCGGCGACGGCCCGGGGATCGGGGTGGCTTGCTCCTCGGGTTCGTTCATGCTCCGCTCCGGCAGGTTGGTCGGCGTCGTGGCCCGGTTCTAAGCTTGACAGCGTTGTCAAGTTTCTCGCAGAGTGGCCCAGCCCGCGCGGATGCCCGCCGGAACGCCGAGCGCATCCTCGAGGCGACCGCCGAACTGCTGGCCACGAACCCCGGGGTCAGCCTCGAGCAGGTCGCGGCTCACGCGGGCGTCTCACGCGCGACCCTCTACCACCACTACCCCGGCCGCGACGCGCTGCTCGACGCCCTGACCGAGCGCTCGATCACCGAGGTCGCGGCGGCGATCAGAAGCGCCAGGCCCGAAGACGGCCGGGCCACGGAGGCCATGGAGCGCGTGCTGCGCGCCACGTGGCAGGTGATCGGCCGCTACCGCGGGCTGGTCATCGTCAACCCCCGGCGCCTCGCGCGCGCGGAACTGAGGACCCGGCTCGAGCCGGCGCTGGCGCCGGTGCGCACGCTGATCCGCCGCGGCCGGCGCAGCGGCGAATTCGACCCCGAGCTACCCGTGGAGTGGGTGATCGGCGTGATCACCGACCTGATCCACGCCGCCAGCCGGCAGGTCAGCGCCGGCGCGATGCGCCCGCAGGCGGCCGAGCGGGCGCTGCTGCGGACCGCGCGCGGCGCGCTTGCCGCGCACCGCGATTGACGAACCGAACCTAAGCAGGCCGCCCGCGGCGCGAGCCCGGCTGCCGCGCGTGGAGCACGGTCGCGATCGCGAAGAACAGGCCGATCAGCAGAGCGAACGCGCCGAACCCGAGCGCCACGCCGAGCCCGGCCGGATGGGGAGCCAGCGCAAACGCCACGAGCGCCGCCGCGAAGGCAGCAATCAGCAGCGGCTTGGGACGCAGCAGCGAGAACCCAAGGGCCACGGCGAGCAGGACGATCAGCCCGCCGCGGTGGTGGATCAGCGATGCGTAGCCCTCCCCTTTCACGATGGCGACGACGAACGCGGCGATCACCCACGGCCAGCGGCGCGCGCCACGCGCCCGCGTGATCTGCGAAGACGAATCGGTCCGCGCTAGCGACCGGTCAGCGCGCGAGCGCACGATGCCGAGATCGGGGCCGAAGTGGACAGCTTGAAGAAATCGATCGCGGACTTGCCCGGGTTCACCTTCCAACTGATACCCAATCCGGAGATCTCACTCTGGAGCTGAGGGATGCAGTTCGCGTAGGCCGCGAACTCGTTTCGCACCCCTGCCACCTGGGCCTCGCTGGGAACGCTCTGGAGCGCCCAGTTGAAGCGCGCCATCGCGCGGTGGGCGCTGCTCGCCTGCGCCGCGACCTTGCCAACGCGCTTGCGCACGCTGGCGGCGCCGCGCTCGTCGGCGTTCACGCGCCGCTGCAGGCCGGCCAGGTCCGCCTGGAGCGCAGCGATCCGTGCCTGATCGTGGCCGGCGCGCACGTATGCCTCCACACCGAACGCGGCGGTGGCCAGGGCGACCATCACAGCGACGCCGGCGACGAAGCGCGCGGCTCCCCGCGGGTAGCCGTACCGCCTCGGTCCGACCCGGCGCGATCCGCGCACGCGCTGTGCCGCACGCGTCCGAGAGCTCGGCGGAGCGCCCCGATGGCGTCGCTCGGCAATTCCCACGTCAGCCCCGACACGGCTGGTCTGCATATCTCTCATCCTTCACCTTCCTTGGCAGGCCCCACTAATAACGTACCGACTGCCACAAATCCGGTCAACCTTGCGAAATAGGCGATCGACCCCTAGCTTGTACCGCCGTGGGCGACATGGGGGGTTTGCTGGACGAGCTCAGGCGGGCGGGAGATCCGAGCGCGGATGCGGTCATCAGCGAACTGGCGCAGACTGAGCAGATCCGGGAGGTCAGCCGGATCCTGCGCCATCTGGTCGACAACGACCAGCCGGTCCCGGAGGAGCTGCCGCCGTCGATCGCGCGCTGGCTACACGAGACCGCGGAGCTCCCGGGCTGGGTCGACTGCGACCGATTCGAGCGCGGCTGCCGGCTGGTGGTCGAGCACGGGCCGCAGATGTGCGTGGTGCTGGCCACCGCCTCACTCGTCTACTGCTACGCCGGCTACCCGGGCGTGAAGGTGCTGACGTTCAGCCGCCGCCTGGATCACGACGCCGTGCGCCGCGTCGGCGAGACCGCGCAATTCGTCCTGTCGGTGATGGCGCCCGGATCGCTTGACTCGGGCGGGCGCGGCATCCGGAAGATCCAGAAGGTCCGGTTGCTGCACGCCGGGATCCGCCACCTGGTCACAACGAGCCGGCGCTGGGACGTGGCGGGCGACGGCGTCCCGATCTGCCAGGAGGACCTGGCCGGAACGCTCATGTCGTTCTCCGCGATCGTCGTGGATGCCCTGCGCAGGCTCGGCGTGCGGGTCGACGATGACGAGGCCGAGGACTATTACTACCGCTGGCGGGCGATTGGCCAGATGCTGGGGATCGACCCGGCCGCCATCCCACCTGATCTGGCGGCCGCGCGCGAGCTGACCGATCTGATCGCCCGGCGCAACCATCGCCGCTCGGAGGAGGGGATCGAGATGACGCGCGCGTTGTTCGATCTGCACGCGTGCTCGCTACCGCCGGGCTTCGCCGGCGCCGCGCCGGCGCTCACGCGCTACCTGGTGGGCGACGAGATGTGCGCGCTGGTAGACCTGCCGCGCACGCGCTGGGACCGCAACGTCCGCTGGCACACCGGCGTCGGACGCGCGCTCGACCGCGCCCAGTCGGCTCGAGGACCGATCGGGTCGCTGACCAAGCTGGTGGGCGCCGGGATGCTCAACCAGCGCGTCGCGGAGATGGCGGGCGGCCGGAGCGCGAGCTTCTCGATCCCCGTCCCGCAGGAGCTCGAGCGAAGCTGGACGGCGAGCGGCGTGTTCCCGGCGATCGACAACGAGCTCATCCAGATCGCGCAGGCCCAACCGGCGTGAGCGTCGCCGGCGGGACCTCGATCGACCCCACCGTCGTGCGCGCCGCGCTCGACCGCGCGCGCGAGGTCCTGTGGCGCACCCAGCGACCCGACGGCTCGTGGGAGTCGCCGTGTGACATGGGTGTCGCGCCGACCGCCCAGGTGCTCGTCGTGCTGCACCACGCCGGAGCGCTGGCGGCGCAGGACGCGGCCGACGGCGCCCGCTGGCTGCGCGCCCGCCAGGAGCCCGACGGCTCGTACCGCTCGCACCCGACCGCGCGTGCGGGCGACCTCGGTACCACCGCCTCGGTGTGGGCGGCGCTCCACCTCTGCGCACCGGACGACAGCGCCGACACGATCGCCGCGGCCCAAACCTACGTCGACGGCCAGGGCGGGACCGAGGCCGTAGTGAAAGCGTTCGCGCGCGGCGACCCGGCGGTCGTCTTCCTGGCGCTGGCCGGGCTGGTCGAGCCATCGGCGCTGCCCTGCCCGCCGATGTTGCCGGCGCTGATCCCGCCGCTGGTCGGCTTCATGGAGCGGCGCTTTCACTCGGGGATCCTGATGGTGAGCGGCGCGCTCACGCTGATCGCGCACCGGCTGCGCGGCGACTGGGGCCCGGACGGGCCGCCGCCCGGCGCCATCGCCCGCCGGTTCGCCACCCGCACGCTGACGTTGCTGGCCACGTTCCAGAACCGAGACGGCAGCTGGAACGCCAACACCGTGCAGACCGCGCTGATGCTGCCGGCCCTGCGGGCGGCGGGTCTGCCGAGCGACCACCCGATGGTGGCGCGCACGGTGGCCTGGCTCGAGTCCCAGTGCGTGCGCGACGCCGACGGCCTGCACCTGGATGCGTTCGGCAGCCCGGTGTGGTGCACCGCGGCCAACGTGCGCGCGCTGATCGCGGCCGGCGAGTCGCCCTCGGACGCGCGCATCGTCCGCGCGCTCGACTGGCTTCTCGCGTGTCAGTCGCAGCTCGAGCAGCCCGAGGTCGACAACCGCAACCCGGGGGCGCCGCGCATCGGAGGGTGGGCATTCCAGCCCGGCAACGAGACGATGGTCGACAACGACGACACCGGCACGGTGCTCACGGCGTTCGGCGAGGTCCTGGCCGGCGAGGGGCTCGACCTGCAAGCGACCAGGCGCCTGACCGCCTCCCGCGACCTCGGCCGCGATTGGCTGCTCGGCATGCAGAACCCGGACGGCGGCTGGTCGGCGTTCGTCCACGGCCTGCCGGCCAAGCGACCCGGACCGCTGTTCACCGGCCCCGTGGAGGTCTCGATCGAGGACCCGATCGGGGCGCTGCGGACGCTCATCGACCCTCCGCGCGAACTCGGTGACCCGTCCACAGAGGACCTGACCGGACGGGTGCTCGACGGCCTGGGCCGCATCGGGCTGACCACCGCGTCGCCGGCCGTGCGCCGCGCGATCGACTTCCTCCGCGCGCAGCAGTTCGACCATGGCGGGTTCTGGGGCCGCTGGACGGTCAACTACCTCGCGTCGACGGCCTGCGTGCTCCAGGGTCTAGCTCGCGTGGGCGCCGAGTTGTCCGAGCCATGGGTGCGACGGGCGGTCGGCTTCCTGACCGAGCGCCAGAACGCCGACGGGGGCTGGGGCGAGCTGCCCGACTCCTACCGCGACCCGACGCTGGCGGGGCGAGGTCCCAGCATGCCACCGCTCACCGGGCTGGTGCTCACCGGGCTGATCGACGCCGGCGACGGGGCGTCGGACGCGGTGGCGCGCGGGATCGCCTACCTGCTCGCCCAGCAGCGGGACGACGGAAGCTGGCCGCACGCCGACTGGCTTCAGGCGATCGTTCCGCCCGACACCTTCTACATCCTCGCCGAGGCCGCCAAGCACTACCCCGTCGAGGCGCTCGCTCACTTTCTGGCGGCCGAGAGATAGGCGAGGGTCAGACGCCGGAGGACGCGACCTCGACCTCCTGGATATCGCCCGCCTCGTGCGGCGCGAACGCATCGGCCGGACGTCGCGGTGGGATCGCGAGCCCGACCACCACGCCGAGGGCCAACGCGACCGCGCACGCGGCAAACGCCACCGTGAACCCGTGGGCCGTCGGGTATCCGGTGGCGCTCACGGTGCCGGCCAGGATCGAGGCGGTCGCGGCGCCGCCGAACGCCCCGCCCACCGTGCGCGTCACGGTGTTCATGCCGGTGGCGATGCCGGTCTCGGTCGGTCCGACGTTCTCGATGATCAGGTTGACCATCGCGGCGAACGCGAGGCCGATTCCCGCCCCGAGCAGCACCGCCGCGACGTAGATCTCCCACCGATCGGTCCGCCCGACGGCCAGCAGAGCGTATGCCGAGGCGGTGAGCGCGGCGCCCGCGAGCAAGGGCGGCTTTGACCCGAAGCGCTTCTCGAGCCTTCCGGTCTGGGCGCCGGCGATCAGCATGGCCAGCGTGGAGGGCACGAGGAACAGCCCGGCTCCCGTGACCGAGGAGCCGAATCCGTAGCCGATCCGCACCGGGGTCTCGACGAACTCGGGCAGGAGGATGAACGACGCGTACATCCCGAACCCGAGCAGCGCGGCGACCGCGTTCGTCGTCCACACACCCCGAATCCGCATCATCCGCATGTCGACGAGCGGGTGGTCGCTGCGCGCCTCGCTGCGGACCCACACCACGAGCAGCACGACCCCGACGGCCAGGACGACCAGCGTCTTGGCCGACAGCCAGTGCCACACCGGCGCATTGCTGACCGCCAGCAGGACCGCGGCCAGACCGGCGGACATCAGCGCCGCGGCGCTCCAGTTCACGCGGCCCGGAACGCGCACGGGCGATTCCGGGACGAAGCGATGGATCGCGATGGTGGCGGGCACCAGTGCCACCAGCGGCGCCCAGAACAGCCAGTGGATCGAGAGGTTCTGGACGAGCGGACCGGCCAGCACGACCCCGGCCCCGCCTCCGACGCCGGCCAGCGCCGACATCACGCCCACCGCCCCGGCCACCTTGTCGCGGGGGAACTCGTCGCGGATGATCCCGAACGCGAGCGGGAAAATGCCGCCGGCCGCGCCCTGCAACACGCGCCCGACCAGCATCACCGTCAGCGAGGTGGCGAGGGCCGACACGGTGGTCGCGACGCACAGCAGCACGAGCACGGCGACCAGGAGTCGTTCCTTGCCGTACATGTCGCCGAGGCGACCGATCAGCGGCGTGGCCACCGATGCACTCAGCAGGTAGGCGGTCAGCACCCAGCTGGCCGAGTTGACCGAGGTGTGGAGCGAGTGCTGGATGTCCGGCAGCGCCGGCGCGACCAGTGACTGAAGCAGCGCGTAGGACACAGCGGCCATCGCGAGCAGCCCGAACGTCACCTTGTAGTGCCGGCGCGCCTGGTCCAGGCGCTCGCTGCGGTCACCATTCCGACGCATGGAGGGTGCGAGCATAAACGGACCCGTCGGAGGCCGAAAGGAGCTGACATGTCCGAGCCGTGTTCGCGGTCCGAGCGCGCCGTCGCATTGATCGCCTCGGCCACCTCGGCCGACCCGCGACGGGCCCGCGCGCTGCTCGCCGCCGACCCGGAGATCGCTCGCCACGACCTGGCCTGCGCATGCGCGACCGGCGAGGCGGACGAGGTCTCGCGGCGGCTGGAGGCACGACCGGCCGCGGTGAGCGAGCCCACCGGCCCGAACGGCTGGCAACCGATCCTGTACGCCTGCTTCTCGCGGCTGCTGCGAGGCGATCCGGACCGGGCGCCGGGGATCCGCGAGGTGGTGCGCCGCGCTACTCGCCGCCGGGGCCGATCCGAACGCCTGGTTCACCAACGACGACCGGTGGCTCCAGGTCGCGCTGTACGGAGCGGCGGGGATCGCGGGCGACCCCGAACTGACCGAGATGCTGCTCGACGCGGGCGCGTGACGCGACCGACGAGCGAGGGCTCACCGCAACGAGATCCGTCCGCGATGCGAGCACCCGTACCGATCGTGCGCGCGGCTCGGATCGAGGCCGGCTCTCGCCAGGACCTCGTGGCACTACGACCTCGGGCGGGCGCTGAACTTCCCGCAGACTCCCGAGATGGTCCGCAGTCGAGGGCGGCCACGTGGAGGCGATGGGCCGGCTGCTCGACGCCGGCGCCGGGGTCGACGGCGACCCGGACAGCGAGGAAGTCCCCCTCGGTCACACCTGCTGGCGCGGCCGCGTGCAGATGACCCGTGAGCTCCTCGACCGCGGGGCCGCCCTCATGTTCCGCGACGGGGGCAGCGCGCTGGGCGCCGCGCTCCACGGCTCGCGCCACTGCCACGACCCGGAGGGAGGTCCTTCGATGAGGATCGTCGAGGAGATCCCCAAGGAGCCGTACGCCGAGATCGTGCGGATGCTGCTCGCGGCCGGAGCGACTGTCCCGGAGCGCGTCGGCGAGCACGGCGAACGGGGCGCCATGCTGATCGCCGAGCTAGGAGTCGATCCACGCGCCTGAACCGCGACCGCTCACGCGAACGGGCCGCTCGGCAGAAACGGCGTCAACGCGCCCGGGGTGCCGCGCACGCACAGGGCGCCGTAGGCGACCATCCGCAGCCGGGCCCGAGTCACCACGTCGATCGCCCACTGCTGGGCACCGGTGATCCAGCGCACCCGGGTCGGACCGTCGGCGAGCGCGAGCGCGCTCCACAGCAGCGCGCTCGCGGCTTCCTCGTCGCGTGCGACCAGGACCCAGAGCGGGCCTTCCGCGTTCACGACGGCGAAGCCACGGTCGGCGGCCCGCAGCAGCCGCCCGCCCTGGTCGAGCGCGTAGCGGAGCTCACCTGTGTAGGGCGCGCCCCGGATCGCGCGCGTGAGCCGGGCGAGGGCCTCCAGATCGGTGCCGTCGTCGTCACAGACCGCCCCGTCTTGACGCGGCAGCCGGCGGCGGTCGACGATCCCTTCCGCCTCGAACGTGGGGTGCAGTGCGAATCCAGAGTCCCCGTAGAGCCGGAGCGCGCGTGGGTCGTTCGAGCTCACGAGCAACCCAGCCTCGGTGGTGCGCCCGTAGGCCAGCGCGCGCTCGAGCAGGGCCCGGCCGGCCCCGCCGCTCTGGATTCCCGGCTCCACCGCCAGCATCGACAGGCACCACAGCCGCTCGCGCACGATCGCCTCGGCGACGCCGATCACGCGCCCGTCGGACTCGGCGACAAACGCACCGTCGGGATCCGTCCGCCACGGATGCGCGATGCGCTCGCGCCAGCGGCGGCCGACCGCCACGTCGCCGAGGTCCCGTCCGAATGCTGCGGCCGTCACCTCCACCGCCGGTTCGACATCGGCGGCCAGCATCGGGCGAACGTTTGGATCGACCGCCCTCACTACTGGAATGCCTGATGGGTGAAGGCCCCGGCCAGCCTTTCGCAGTCCCCGCCCAGCGCACGTGGGCGCTCCACGGGCGGAAAGATCGCTCGGATCTCATCGACGAGCGCCGAGAGATTCGGTGGGGGCTCGCGCCGGGCGACATGGAGCGCCTGCGAGCCGAGCGCGGCGAGTACGGCGAGGGCGCCGTCGAGGCACTCGGCGACCGCGGCTGCCTTGCGCCAGGCGAGGAAGTTGAGCACGGGCACGTCGTTCTGTCCGAAGCCGCCCAGCGACAGCAGCGTGGTACTGGCCATGGCACGCGCCTCCTCCGCCCAGCCGTTCCCGACCATGTGCAGCGGCTTGACCGACCACTCGTCGTGGCCGACCAGCGGCGCGGTGAGCGGGTTCAGAAATAGATGATCGGTCAGGCGCTGGGCAAGCTGGCAGAGGTCGGCGTGCGCCGCGGCCAGCCCGTCGATGGCCGGCGCCGCCTGGGCGTTGTGGTAGCCGCCGTTGGAGTACACCGCCCCGAGCGGGCGCTCGCCGTCGGGCGGCAGGTACACGGGGTTGTCGGTGACCGACCGGAGCGAGACCGCCGCCGCGCGTTCGGCCTCGGCCTGAGCCCTTCGCGCCGCGCCCAGGACGCGGGGCAGGATCCTCAGCGAGACCGCGGCCTGGTGCGTTGCCCGGACCCGATCGCTCCCGTCCAGGAGGGTGCGCAGCGAGCGCAGTGACGCGGCCTCGTGCTCGTCTCCCCACAGATCCGCAAGCTCGAGCGCGTAATGCTCATCGGGCGCGCCACACACCTCGGCCACGAGCGCGAACACCGACTCCGCCAACTCGATCCGGCGCCGACCCGCGAGCGCGACGTCCGCCACCAACGCCGCCGCGCAGGGGGAGCCGTTGATCAGCGCCATGCGCTCCTTGGGCGCCAGGTCCAGCCTGGTGCTGAGCCCGAAGAAGAGGGTTCCGAGCGCCAGGATCTCACCCGATCCGCCGTTGGACTGAGCCGGGACGGTCGGCAGCGCCGGCTCCTCGAGCATCTCCACGACGGCCTGCGCGACCCGAGCACGCACCGCGGCATGGCCGTCGAGGAAGTTCGCCAGGCGCGCCACCAGAACGGCCTTCACGACCCGGTCGGGCAGGGGATCGCCGAACGACATGGCCGTCCACAGCTGGGTCGGACGGCCGGCCTTCCCCTCGTCGGTCAGCGCAGCGGCGGCCGCATCGCCGGGCGCCGAGGTCACGCCGTAGATCAGCGCTTGCGGATCGCTTGCGACCCGCTCGGCCACGAGCGCCTGGAACGACTCGTGGCGGCGGTCCATCAAGGCGAGGGCTTCCGGCGCGATCTCGAGACTCGCCCCGCGCCACGCAACCGCGTGGATCAAACCGAGCGTGATGTCCTTGCGCGTGCGTACGCAGATGGACCCGGGCACGCCGGAGGATCCTAGGTCTCGACCGTCCCGTACTCGTCGTGGCGGCGCACCCACAGCGGCTCGGAGACGTCCTCGGCACGCCCTTTCGGCGTACGGTCCAACAGGGGGTAGTAGACCATGGCGAACTCGACGCCGCGGGAGGTCGACACGTAGGTCCGGTAGACGGCCCCCTCCGACAGCGCGTACGCACTCAGGCCCGGGCCTTCCGCGACATAGCCCCCGGCGTCGGTCCCGCACATCCGCGCGTTCTGCTCGACGGTGGGGGGAATGTCTCCCTCCAGGAACGGCCTCAGCTCCTCCTGGGTGTAGAAGAATCCGATGTCGCGGTTGAAGTCGCTGCCGCCGCTCGAGACCCAGGGGATCCCCCAGCCCATCCGCTCCCTGTAGGCGAGGAGCTTCTCGAGCGGCGCGCGGGAGGCGAGCAGCAGCGTCGTGTCCCGGGCCTTCAGGTGCACGGCCATGGGAGCGAGCGTGTCGGCGATCGAGGAGCAGACCGGACAGCCGCCGGTCCAGGACGGCCCGAACATGAAGTGGTAGACGAGCAGCTGCGAGCGCCCCGCGAACAGGTCGGCCAGCGACTTCGTCCCCTCCCCGGTCTCGAACCGGTAGTCCTTCTCGACCGGAACCCAGGGAAGCTCGCGCCGCTTGCGCGCCAGTTCGTCGCCCCGCCGGGTCAGTTCCTTCTCCTCCTTGAGGAGCGCGTCTCGCTCGGCCTGCCACTCCTCCTGGGTGCCGATCCTGTGGTCGGTCATGTGCGTTCCTCCTCCTCTGGTGTCCGCCATACAGGATGACCGACGCGAGCAGTTTTCGAGAAGCGCTGCGCGCCGGCCATACCTAGCATCACCGCCATGGATATCACCGGGTCGATGTGACCCATGACTTTAGGAGTGACCATGACCAGTTCTTCCACCGAGGGTGCCAAGACTCTCCTGCATCCCGTGACCGATCTCGAGGCCGCCAAGTCGGTGTACACCGCGCTGCTCGGCACGCCGCCGCAGCACGATTCGTCCTACTACGTGGGCTACGACGTCGCGGGACAGCACATCGGACTGGTGCCCGGCGGGGGACCGCAGAACATGACCTCACCGGTGGCCTACTGGCACGTGCCCGACATCGAGGCTAGGCTGGCTGAGGTGACTGCCGCCGGCGGCACCGTGAAGGACCCCGCGCGTGATGTCGGTGGCGGCCGGCTGGTGGCCACCGTGACCGACGCCGATGGCAACGTCCTCGGCCTGCTCCAGGACCGATGAGCCTGGCCACGAGCACGGACGGGCTGTCGGCGGCGCTGCACGCCGCCGACAGCCACGACCTGATCCGCGTGCACGGCGCGCGCGTGAACAACCTCAAGAACCTCACGCTCGAGATTCCGAAGCGCCGGCTGACGGTGTTCACCGGCATCTCGGGGTCGGGCAAGAGCTCGCTGGTGTTCGGCACGATCGCCGCGGAGTCGCAGCGCCTGATCAACGAGACCTACAGCACCTTCGTGCAGGGCTTCATGCCGACGGTCGCGCGGCCCGAGGTTGACGTCCTCGACGGGCTGACGACGGCGATCACCGTCGACCAGGAGCGGATGGGGTCCAACTCGCGCTCGACGGTTGGCACCGTCACCGACGCCGACGCGATGCTGCGCATCCTGTTCAGCCGGCTCGGTCAGCCGCACGTCGGACCGCCCAGCGCCTACTCGTTCAACGTCGCCTCCGCCCACGGGAGCGGCGGGATCACGGTCGAGCGCGGGGACAAGACCATCACCCAGAGCGCGAGCTTCAGCCGGACCGGCGGCATGTGCCCGCGTTGCGAGGGCCGCGGCTCGGTGAGTGACTTCGACCTTTCCGCGCTGTACGACGAGAGCAAGTCGCTCAACGAAGGCGCGCTCACGATCCCCGGCTACAGCATGGACGGCTGGTACGGACGCATCTTTCGAGGCTGCGGCTTCTTCGACCCGGACAAGCCGATCAAGAAGTGGGGCAAACGGGAGCTCCACGACCTGCTCTACAAGGACTCGACGAGGATCAAGGTCGAGGGGATCAACCTGACCTACGACGGCCTGATCCCGAAGATCCAGAAGTCGATGCTGTCCAAGGACGTCGACGCGATGCAGCCGCACATCCGCGCCTTCGTGGAGCGGGCGGTGGTGTTCACCACGTGCCCGGAGTGCGACGGCACCCGGCTCAACGAGGCGGCGCGCTCGTCGAAGATCGCCGGCGCCAGCATCGCCGAGCTCTCCGCGATGGAGATCTCGGACCTCGCTACCTGGGTCCGCGACCTCGACGAGCCGTCAGTGGCCCCCCTTCTCGAGGCGCTCGGGGACACCCTGGAATCGTTCGTGAACATCGGCCTGGGCTACCTCTCGCTCAACCGGCCGTCGGGCACGCTGTCGGGCGGTGAGGCGCAGCGGACCAAGATGATCCGCCACCTCGGCTCTTCGCTCACCGACGTCACCTACGTCTTCGATGAGCCCAGCATCGGCATGCACCCGCACGACATCCAGCGGATGAACAACCTGCTGCTCGAGTTGCGCGACAAGGGCAACACGGTGCTCGTGGTGGAGCACAAGCCGGAGATGATTCAGGTCGCGGACCACGTCGTGGACCTCGGCCCGGGCGCCGGCGCCGCCGGTGGCGAGGTGGTGTTCGAGGGCACCGTCGGGGAACTGCGGGACAGCGACACGACCACCGGGCGCCACCTGGACGATCGCGCCTCTTTGAAGCCGTCGCCGCGGAAGCCGTCGGGAGCGCTGGAGGTGCGCGGCGCGAGTACCAACAACCTCCAGGACGTCGACGTCGACATCCCGCTGGGCCTGCTGGTCGCGGTTACCGGGGTGGCGGGGTCGGGCAAGAGCTCGCTGATCGACGGCTCGGTCGCCGGCCAGGACGGTGTGGTGACGATCGACCAGGGCGCGATCCACGGCTCGCGACGGAGCTCCCCGGCGACCTACTCGGGCCTGCTCGAGCCGATCCGCAAGGCGTTCGCGAAGGCCAACGGCGTGAAACCCGCGCTGTTCAGCGCCAACTCCGAGGGCGCGTGCCCGGGCTGCAACGGCGCCGGCGTCATCTACACCGAGCTGACGATCATGGCCAGCGTCGCCTCGACGTGCGAGGAGTGCGAGGGCAAGCGCTTCGACGCTTCCGTGCTCGAGTACAAGTTCGGCGGCCGCGACATCAGCGAAGTGCTGGCGATGTCGGTCGCGGAGGCCAGCGAGTTCTTCGGCGCCGGCGAGGCGCAAGTACCGGCTGCGCGCAAGATCCTCGAGCGGCTCGCGGACGTTGGTCTCGGCTACCTCAGCCTCGGTCAGCCCCTCACCACGCTGTCCGGCGGTGAACGCCAGCGGCTCAAGCTGGCCGCCCAGATGGCGGACAAGGCGAGCGTCTACGTCCTTGACGAGCCGACCACCGGCCTGCACCTCGCCGATGTCGAGCAGCTACTCGGCCTGCTCGACCGGCTCGTCGACTCCGGCAAGTCGGTGATCGTGATCGAGCATCACCAGGCGGTCATGGCGCACGCCGACTGGATCGTCGACCTGGGCCCCGGCGCCGGGCACGACGGCGGCCGGATCGTGTTCGAGGGGACCCCCGCCGACCTGGTCGCGGCCCGCTCCACGCTCACCGGCGAGCATCTCGCGGCCTACGTCGCCGCCTGACGACGGTCGCTGCGGACGCCCCGGTACGGGTTCTCTCATGTGCATCCGACTAGTACGCTCCTACACTGGCATCGTGACGACGGAGGAGCTCGCCAACCTCGCGCATCTGCGCCGTGCCCGCGACCTGATGGACCGCGAGTACATGCGCCCGCTCGATGTCGCCGCGCTCGCCCGGGCTGCGCTGATGTCGACCGCACACTTCTCGCGGCAGTTCCGCGCCGCGTACGGTGAGACGCCGTACGCCTACTTGATGACGCGGAGGATCGAGCGGGCGAAGGCGCTGCTGCGCCGCGGCGATATGTCGGTCACCGAGGTCTGCTTCGAGGTCGGCTGTTCCTCGCTCGGCTCGTTCAGCGCCCGGTTCACCGAACTGGTGGGTGAGACCCCCACCGCCTACCGGGCCCGTGACCACGGTGCGATCGCGAACGTGCCGCGCTGCGTCGCCAAGGACCTGACCCGCCCGAGCCGCAAGCCGAGCCGGGCTCGGAAAGCGCGCGCGGCACTGGCTGCCTAGCCTTGCGGGCATGAACCTCTCGCTTGCCCGTTGCTTCGTCCAAGTCCATGACCCCGACCTGGCGCTGACCTTCTACCGCGACGCACTCGGCCTCGAGGTCCGCAACGACGTCGCCCAGGAAGGCTTCCGCTGGATTACGGTGGGCGCGGCCGCTCAGCCCGGCGTCGAGATCGTCCTCACGAACTACGTGGCCGGCAGCCCAACCGACGGCGACACGGTCGCCGCCCTGCTCGCCAAGGGCGCACTCAACGGCGTCCACTTCCACACCGACGATCTCGACGGCACGTTCGAGCGGCTGCGCGCCGCCGGCGCCGAGATCGTGCAGGAGCCGGCCGAGAACTTCTGGGCGCGGGACTTCGCCGTGCGTGACCCGTCCGGCAATCTGGTCCGGGTCGACCAGCCGCCGGCCGCGTAGAGTCCGCGGCATGCCCACCTTCGTCCTGCGCCTCATCGCTCCGCGCCCGAACTTCGCCCAGACCATCACCGACGCGGAGCGCGAGATCATGAACCGCCACGCCGCCCACTGGCGTCCGTACGTCGAACGCGGCGACATGGTCGTGTTCGGACCCGTCCTCACCGACGAGGACTCATTCGGCCTCGCGGTCGTCGAGACGGACGACGAGCAGGCCCTGCGCGAGTTCGCCGCGCAGGACCCCGTCGTGACGACCGGAACCGCGAGCTACGAGTTCGGGCGGCTGGCCGCGGGGACCGTGCGCGAGCGCTGACTATCGGAGTAGGCCTCAGCGGCATTCGCAGGCGGCGCTACTTGTAGGAGACGGTTCCCGTTCCGCTTGCTATCAGCACGCCCGGGTACCGGGTCGCGTTCGTATTGCAGTCCCAATTGGCTAGCCGAGGCACGATCGACGCGGTTGAGACCGTGGCGTCCAACGTCCCGCTGATCCCTTTGTAAGCGCCCGTCCCGGTGCCGTCGACGATCGGGACCTGCGCGGTTGCCGAGCCGTCTGACGAGCACGTCTTCGGGTTGACCGGGAAGTCCAGCGTGTCTCCGAACCCTCCGACGTTGATCTCGAAGGACCCTTTCGAGAGCACGAGCTTGTTGATCACGCCTCCGCCGGCGACGCCCTGGTGGTCGATCCCGTGGTCGGTTACGGCTCCGGTGAGAACCACGGTCCCAAAGTTGCCCGAGAGCGCGGTGTCCGCCTCGTAGAAGTGGACCTCGCCTCCATTTGACGCTCCGTTGGCCCACGCCAGCCCACCCGAGACGGCGATCACCGAAAGGCCGACCGCCCCCAGTGCCGTCAACAGCTTTGCCTTTCCCCTTCGCATTGAGACTCCTCTCGTCATGGAACTCTCTTGATCAGGCGGGACGGTGCGCGGGAGCGGTTGCACTTAGGTTGCAAACAAGCAACGATGTGCGGTGCGAAGGGCGCATCGGGGCGCAGCCGACGCGCACGGACGGGGCGGTGACGCCCTCGCATCGTGGAATCGAGCCATGGACTTTCGGATCCTCGGGCCCCTCGAGGTGCAGAACGGCGGTCGACCGCTCGCGCTGGGCGGCGAGAAGCAACGGGCGCTGCTGGCGATCCTGCTCCTGAACCGCAACGAGGTCGTCTCGGCTGACCGGCTGATCGACGAGTTGTGGGGCGAGTCGCCGCCTGAGGGCGCGCGGCGAACGTTGCGCGCCTACGTCTCCAAGCTGCGTCGGTCGATCGGTGCCAACGGCACATCGCCTGCGGTCGCCGGGGATACGGGGCATGACCGCTCCGACGGGCTGCTCTTGACCAAGGCGCACGGCTACGTCCTCCGGGTCACGCCGGGTGAGCTCGACCTCGAGCGCTTCGCCGACGGGGTGGAGCGCGGGCGAGACGCGCTGGCCACGGGTAACGCCGATGACGCGGCCAGGCTGCTGCGCGAGGCGCTGTCGCTGTGGCGGGGGCCACCGCTGGCCGAGTTCACCTATGAGCGGTTCGCGCGCAACGCGATCGCGCGGATCGAGGAGCTTCATCTGGCCGCTCTGGAGGAGCGGGTGGAAGCTGATCTGGCCCTTGGTCACGCGCGCGAGCTCGTCGGCCAGCTGCGCGATCTTGTCGCGCGTCACCCGCTGCGGGAGCGGCTCCACGGCCAGCTCATGCTGGCGCTGTACCGATCCGGTAGGCAGGCCGAGGCGCTCGAGGTCTTCCAGGGGTTCCGGCGCATGCTGTCGGAGGAGCTGGGCCTAGAGCCGGGCCCAGCGCTTCGGGAGCTCGAGCTTGCGATCCTGGCCCGCGACCCGGGGCTCGATCTGCACGCGGGGATGGATGCGCGCGAGGAACGGAGCGCCGCCTCGGCTGCCCGCATGCCCCGGCGTCGGCTTGTCGCGGCAGGCGGCGTTCTCTTGTTGGTGCTCGTGGTGGTGGCGGCGGTGGCCGCCTTGGGCGGCGGTCGAGCGTCGCCCGCGGTGATCCCGGGAGACGCGGTGGGTGCGCTCAGTGTGTCTGGCGGCGCGATCCGGGCCGTCGTACCGCTTGGTACCTCGCCTTCGTCACTAGCCGCGGGTGATGGGTCGGTCTGGGTGACGAACGCGAACGCGGGGACCGTGTCGCGGATTGATCCAACCTCGCGCGCCCTCGTCGAGACGATTCCGGTGGGCTCCGCCCCGAGCGCAGTCGCGGTTGGCGAGGGGGCGGTGTGGGTGAGCAACAACCTGAGTCAGACCGTTTCGCGGATCGACCCGGCGGTCGATCGGGTCGTACAGACGATTCCGGTTGGGAACGCGCCGGACGGCGTGGCCGTCGGTGACGGATCGGTGTGGGTGGCCAACTCGAGCGACGGGACAGTCAGCCGGATCGACTCGGTCAGCGGCGACGTGGTCGGCACGATCCCGCTGGGCGCGGGCGCGACCGACGTCGCGGTCGGGCAAGGTGCGGTGTGGGTCAGCGACGAGGGCGGTGACCGAGTCTTTCGCGTCGACCCGCAGGACAATCAGGTCACGGCGTCGATCAACGTCGGTGCCGGGCCGACGGCGATCACGCTGGGGTTCGGGTCCGTATGGGTCGCGAACAGCCTCGACGGGACCGTGTCGCGGATCGACCCGCAGACGAACTCCGTCACCGCGACGGTCGCGGTCGGCGACGGCGTCGGCGGGATCGCGGTAGGCGCTGGCCACGTGTGGGTCTCGAGCCAGTACGCCGGGACGCTCTCGCTCATCAACCCAGTGGCCGACGTCGTGAAGCGAACGATCAAGGTCGGCAACCGTCCCGAGGGTGTCGCGCTCACGCACGGACTGGTGTGGATCGGTGCCGGACCCGCCGACACCGGCCATCGCGGTGGCACGCTGAGGGTCCTGGCTACGGGTCACGCCGACACCGTCGACCCGATCCTGACCCAGAACCTGTACCCCATACTGTCACTGTCCTACGACGGACTGACGGCGGACCAGCGGGTGGGCGGTAGCGGGTCGGTGCAGCTGGTGCCCGACCTCGCCGTGTCGCTGCCCGCCCCAACCGAGGGCGGTACCACCTACACGTTCCAGCTTCGCCGCGGCATCCGCTACTCGAACGGCGATTTGCTCCGCCCGGAGGACTTCCGCCGCGCGCTCGAGCGAGGCCTGATCCTTGGAGGAAACACCAACTACGGCAGCCCGTTCGCCGAAGTCATCGGCGGCGCGGCCTGTGCGGCTCACCCGAGTCATTGCGATCTATCCCGCGGCGTCGTCACCAACGACACCGCCGATACCGTCACCTTCCACCTGCGTGGCGCCCGATCCCGAGTTCCTCGACCGGCTCACGCTCCCAGACGCATACCCGGTCCCGCCGGGCATACCCGACCACGACATCGGGCTTCGCCCCATGCCCGCCACGGGCGCGTACAAATGGGTCGGCGTCTCACGAAATGCATTGACACTCGTTCGCAATCCTTACTTTCGCGAGTGGTCACACGCGGCGCGTCCCGACGGCTATCCCGACCGGATCGTCTTTCGCGGAAACGTCAACTGGGAGGCCGGGGTGACGGCCGTCGAGCGCGGCACCGCCGACTACATGTTCGATGGAGTGCCGCCTGACCGCATGGCCGAGGTGCAAACGCGATTCGCCGGCCGGCTGTACATCAACCCGTCTAGCTCGATCACGGCGCTGATCCTCAACACGCGGACGGCGCCGTTCACCGACGTACGGGTGCGGCGAGCGATCAACTACGCCGTCGATCGCGCCGAGGTCGCAGCGCTCCTCGGCGGGGACTCCCAGCCCGCCTGCCAGATCCTGCCCGTCGGCCTTCCCGGATACCGCCGCTACTGCCCGTACACGATCGACCCGGGCTCGGCCGGAACCTGGTCCGGCCCAAACCTCGCTCGAGGCCGAGCACCTGATCGGCGCCTCACGCACGCGTGGGACCCCGATCACGATCTGGAACCTCGACGAACAAACCCTTGCGCCGGTCGATCACTATCTCGTCTCGCTCCTCGATCGGCTCGGCTACCCGACCCAGATCAAGGACTTCTCCAGCTCCGACCCGTCCGGCCCTCCGCGCTTCGCCAATTCACGGACGGGCGTTCAGGCCACCCTCTACTCAATCCCCTTCGGCGCCCTGTTCCCCTCCGCCGCGCAGGTCCTCCAGAACGGATTCGCCTGCCGAGCGTTCGTCCCCGACTCGATCGCCAACGCAAACTGGTCCGAGTTCTGTGACCACCGGCTGGACGCACAGATCGACGGCGCCCTCGCCGCCGAGAGCGACAACGCGCCGAACACCGCAGCGCTGTGGGCTCAGGCCGACCGGACCGCAACGAACCAAGCCCCGGTCGTCCCGCTGACCAGCGGCAGCGATATCCACCTCGTCTCCGCGCGCGTGGGGAACTACCAGTACAGCCTTGCGCAGGGAGTGCTTCTCGACCAACTGTGGGTGCGCTAGCCCGACCTGCGCCCCTCCGGGCTCGAGGGACGCCCCCAGTGCCGGGAAGAAGTCACGCCGCGCGTGCGTCTGCAACGCCTGACATGGCGGCGGCCACGACACTCCCTACACCGCTCGGCCGCCGCGTGAAGGTGGTTGAGCACGGCACGGGAAATCCGGTGGTGTTCCTCCACAGCGGAGTCGGGAGCGCGGGCGAGTGGAAGCAGGTCTTCTCGCTCTGGCCGGAGGGCTACCGGCTCATCGCGATCGACGCCTACCGCGATGGGACCGGTCCCGGCGCGTCCAACGACCGGACCCTCGACGACTATGCCGATCAGGTCTACGCCGTCGCCGAGAAGGTCGGCGTGTCAGTCCACCTGGTCGGATTCTCGTGGGGCGGTGCAACCGCGCTGCGCGTGGCCGCTGCGGCGCCCGAACTCGTGGACTCGCTCGCCGTCATCGAGCCTGAGGCATACGGGCTGCTGCGCACGCAGGACGCCGCGGCCTACGCCCAGATCTCCGGGCTACGCGACCGCTGGCGCGCGCATGTTCGCGCCGGCAGGTGGGACCACGCCTTCGAGGAGTTCATCGACTTCTACAACGGACCCGGCTCATTCGCCCGGTGGCCCGCGCCGCGCCGCGAGGCGTTTCTCGCGCTCCAGCAGACCCGCGGAGACCTATGGGATGTTCTCTTCGACGGCCCGCTCACACTTGACGCCCTCGCCGGCGTGACCGCGCCGGTCCACGTCATCGAGGGATCACGGACCTCCGCCGTCGACCACGCGATCTGCAACGTCGTCCGGCGTCAGGTGCCCCACGCGCGGCACACGCTGATCGAGGGCGCCGGCCACATGATGCCGCTCACCCACCCCGAGGCACTCACGCGCGCCCTGATGACCGGGATCGAGCGCTGAACGCCCGGGGCCGGAGCCGTGCTAGGCGGTGGCGGCCGCCACTTGCTCGGCGGTGGGCCGCAGCCGTGGGGCGAGGAACACCAGCATTGCGGTCAGCACCGCGAGGCCTGCCGCTATGGCGAGCCCGTAGTGGTAGCCGCTCACCAGCGCCGAGGCCCGGTTCGCGCCCGTATGGATCCGGTGGGCGACGTGGCTCGCGGAGATTGTGCTCGCGATGGCCAGTCCGAGGGACCCCCCGACCTGCCATGCGGTATTGACCACGCCGGACGCGACGCCGGCGTCGTCTCGGCTCACCTCACTGACCGCCGCCACCTGGGTGGGGACGCCCACGCTGATCACGCCGGCACCGAACAGGAGCAGCCCGGGCAGCAGCTCGACGGCGTAAGCGCCCTCGGGGCGGCTGCGCGCCAGAAGGATGAGGCCGACAGTGGCCACCGCGGCACCGACAAGCTGAACCGGGCGGGTGCCCACGCGGGTGACGAGCCGAGCGACGAAGATGGCCGCGAGGATCGCGGCGACCCCCATCGGCAGGAAGTCGAGGCCCGCGTGCAGCGCCGACAGGTGCAATCTGCCCTGGAGGTAGACGCCCGTGAGGAAGAACATGGCGAGGAAGGCGCCGGCGTTGACGGCCAACATCGCGCTGTTGACGGTCAGGCTACGGTTCCGCAGCAGCGAGAGGGGAAGCAGCGGCGCCTCGCTGCGACGCTCAACCACCACGAAGGCCGAGAGCAGGAGAACGCTGATCGCCGCAAGAGCCAGCACCTCGAGCGACCCGAAGCCGAGTGGCTCGGCCCGGACCACGGCCAGCACGAGGGCGAGCAGCCCGCCGGTGCCCAGCATCGCCCCGAGCACGTCGGGGCGGTGGCGCTCGGAGTCACGGCCGGCGCGGCTCTCGTCCAGGACAAACGGAGCGACCACGAGCAGCGCGATCACGATGGGAACGTTGACCAGGAAGATCGCGCGCCACGACAGCGAATCGATGAGCAGCCCGCCGATGACCACGCCGAACGTGCCTCCAAGCCCGGCCAGGCTGCCCCAGATTCCGAGAGCTACGTTGCGATCCCGGCCCGAGGGGAAGGTGACGGTGAGCAGCGAGAGCGCAGCCGGGGCGATCATCGCCCCACCGAGCCCCTGCACCGCACGGATCCCGACGAGCGCCGCCGCGTCCGGGGCGAGACCGGCGGCCAGCGACGCCGAGCCGAACAAGGCCAGTCCGGTGAGAAACATTCGCCTGCGGCCGAACAGATCCGCCAAGCGACCACCAAGCAGTAGGAACCCCCCGTAGAGCAGCGTGTAGGCCGTGATCACCCACTGAACACTCGCCGCGCCGAAGTGCAGGTCACGACTGATGTGGGGCAGAGCGACGTTGACGATCGTCACGTCCAGGATGTCGATGAACTGCGCGGTTCCGAGTACCGCGAGCACTATCCACGGGCTGTGGACGCGCGTGAGCTTGGGGAGCGGTTGCCGCATGGTTCCTCCTGTAGGTCGCATATCTACGCAACCGAACCGGCCAACCTCGGCGATTCAGCAGACGTCTGATGACTTGCGTCATGACGCTGCGCGGGGGCGAATTCTTCCCTCGCCGCCCCGTGGAAGATCGATCGGCTACGGGACGCCGACGCCCGCGTGCGTCAACAGCTCAGACCGCGTCGCCCGGGGCGCTGCCGGACACCGTTGTGCCCGAGCCAGGCGAGGATCTGATCTTCAGCTCACCGCCAATGGCCTCGAGGCGATCGCGCATCCCCGTGATCCCACGACTGTCAGTGCTCAGGGCGGGATCGAACCCGGGGCCACGATCCGCGACGACGAACCGGACGCCATCCCTACGCTCGGCTACGCGAAGACTGACCTCCGTCCCCGCTCCACAGTGCTTGGCCACGTTCTGGAGCGCCTCAACGCAGCAGAAGTAGACCGCGGTCTCGACCTCCGGCGCGAACCGGCGACGAGTGTCGGCGTGAACTGACACTTCGAGTGGCATGTCGCGGGCGATCGCGGCGAGCGCCTCCGCGAGCCCAAAGTCGCGCAGGAGCCCGGGATAGATACCCCGAGCCAGGTCGCGGACCTGCGCGATCGCCGAGTCCACTCGTCGGCCCGCGTCGACCAGCCCCAGCACCACTGAGCTGCCCTCGTCGCGCGCGGCCGCCTCGAGCAGGCTGAGCTTGATGCGCAGTCCGATCAAGTCCTGCTGGGCCCCGTCGTGAAGATCCTGCTCGATGCGCCGGCGCTCCTCATCAGCCGCCTGCGCCAACCGCCGGCGTGAGATCTCCAACTGCTCGACCGAGCTCGAGAGCTCGCGCTCCAGGCCAGCGTTCATCAGGGCAAAATCGAGCGCCCTGCCCGCGGTCTCGAGCAAGTCGCGATCGACCACCAACACCGCATCGTGCATCACGGCGGCGACCTTCTCATCGCTGCGCGTGAACTCGGTCAGCGCCCTGCCCTGCGGGATCGTGTCGAGGCCGACCACATCGCCATCCACGCCCGCATACGCCTGCACATTGGGCCGCCAGAACAGCAGCCGCAGCGTGGGGTCGCCGAACGCGCGCGCCATTGTCCTCTGCATTGCGATCAGGGTCGGATGCGTCCCAAGCGCGGCGATCATCTCTTCAAGCGCGCGCATGGCAAACAGGCGGCCACGCGCGATCCCCAGCGCGATCGCGAACGGCAGCGCCGCGATGACCGCCGCCACGACCACCGCCCCCGGGTCGAGCGCGCGTTGGTGCTCATCCACCGCGCGCACTCCGACGAAGGAACCGTAGGCAAGCGCGGCCAGGATCGTCCAGGCAAACAGCGGCGCAAGACTGCGGCGCTGCAGACGAGTCGCTTGCGCCGCCCGCCGTCCGGTCAACACCGCTGCCGAGAACACGGCCAGAGTCGTCGCTAAGCCAAGCGAACTGGAAAGAGTCCGGCTCGCGCCCACCCCCAGGCTGACCACATTGAACGGATTTTCCGGGCACGCCGACCCCGCACACCGGACGAGCGGACCTGCGACCGGCGGGATATCCGAGAGCAGCACGTTCGCGGCATCGAGGACCACCACCACCGTGGCCGTCGCGGCAAACGTCACGAACGCAGCCCGATCCTCGATTCGACCGGACGGATACGCGAGGCAGAAGTACACGGTCGAAAGGATCGCGACCGGAATCGCCAGCCGCCCGACCGCGAACGGGATCGGGGAATCCACCTCGGTCAGGCCGGCGATGGCAATCGTGTACCCGATCACGATCAGCAGACCGACCAGCCGGCGGGCCATGCCGCGGGCCAGCAGCACCAGCGCGATCGCGACCACCCCCACGCAAAACACCGTGCGCAGGGCCACGAACGTCGCCGCCCGATCCACGATCGGGCTTTCCAGCCCGATCACGACCATCACCGCCGTCAACGCGACGATCCCGACCAGCGCGCCTCCGCGCAACAACATCGGTGCGGAGCCCGCACCCGCGCCGTCGCGTGGCCGAGAACGCCATCTCGCCGCCGGGGCAGCGCCGTTCCAGCCAACAGCCGACTCCGATACCGCCGACGCCACGCCCTGACCGGCGCCCGTCCGTGCAGTCTTTCGGTCCAACGCGCACTCCTCCGGTCACCACCGGCACCGCCCCCGACGACGATCTTACCGACTCGCCCGAGCGGCTCGACTCGCGCGCCGAGGTGCTTAAGGCAGGGCGTGCGGCAGGCGGAAGGGCTCGAGGTCGAGGTCGGTCCTGCCGTGCGTCGCCCACTGGGCAACCGCCTCGCCGATCGCCGACGAGTGCTTGAACCCGTGCCCCGAGCACGGAGACACGATCAGGACCGCCTCGTGCTCGGGGTGGCGGTCGATGACGAACCGGCTCCCGCGCGTGCATGTGTAGAGGCACGAAAGGGTCTGCACGGGGTCCGGGCCGAGCCACGGCATCCGGGCTTCAATGCAGTGGCGGTACATGGCGGCGGTCTCCGCCGGGCGCTGGCGGGTGCTGGCGCCCGTCGGGCTCGGTAGTCGTCTCGTAGGTCTCGGTGGCGACCTTGAGCCCGCCGACCGGGCCGTCGACAGCGGGGAAGCCGTAGAAGCCGTCGAAGTGGACGAAGCCGCCCCGTTCGCCACCGAAGTCCCACACGAACACCGGCATGTTCCGGAGCTGCTCATAGCCTTGGCGGATCGGGAACCAGTACTGGAGTTGGCGGTGCACTGCGAACAGGTCCCGGCCCTCGGGGAACAGCCCCGGCAGCCACGGACCGGCACAGAGGATCAGCTGCTCGGAGGCGTATCTGGCACGGTCCGTGACCACGCTCACGCCGTGCCCGGACGCCGACCAGTCCACGACGCGCTCGCCGGTCCGAAGCTCCGCGTCACCACGCCGCGCCAGTTCCAGTTGGGCCCGCACCGCGTCCTCGGGCCGCACGAAACCCGGCCTCGGGCTCGTAATAGCCCTCGGTCTCCTCATCCACAGCGAACATCGGAAAGCGCTCGCGTATCTGCGCCGGTGAGAGCTCCTCGTGCTCGATCTCGAGCCGACGCGCAAGCCCGCGCGTCGCTTCGAAGAACCAGCTCCCTGGGCGGGACATGATCAGCCCGCCCGGCTGGGTTAGCAGTCGTGTTCCCGTCTGTTCCTCGATCTCGCGCCACAGCTCGTGTGAGCGCCGGACCAGCGGCACATACTCGGCGCCTTCCCCGACCGCCAACCGGGTCATCCTCGTCTGACCGTGCGTCGACCCGTACGGGTGCGGTGGGTCGTACTGGTCGATGCCGATGACCGACGTACCGCGAGCGGCCAGCTGGGCGCACACGGCACTTCCCATCGCGCCGAGCCCGACGACTACCACGTCCGCCCGCTCAGAGACCGTCATCGGGCGAGCATCAGGAGCGTCCGACGACGGTGTTCTCGAGCGAGGTCAGCCGGCTGGGTGGAATGTTGAGCGGCTTGGCGAGTGCCAGCAGGCCGCGCGCATTGCTGCAGTCGGGACACGCGTCGTAAACCTGGGCGTAATCGGCGACGCCTTGGATCGGTGTGTTCTGGGCAACCGCGAGACGGGCGCCGTCGGGGCTGAAGGCGACGAACTGCTGCCAGTGAGCGAACGTCAGTAGCCGCAGCTCCTGACCGGTGTGTGCGTTCCACACGCGGACGGTGTCGTCCAGCCCCGAGGTGGCGACGAGCGACCCGTCCGGGCTGAGGGCCATGGTTGCGATTCCGCTCGTGTGGCCGACGAGTTGCACGACCGGGCGACCGGTGGGGACGCTCCAGACCGTCGCGCGTGAGTCCCAAGAGGACACGATCAAGCGGGAACCGTCTGGGCTGAGGGCGACGGCCGAGGTCTCGCCACCCTGCTTGATCTCCCGAATCAGGTTTCCGGTCCGCGTGTTCCACACCTCGGCGAAACCGCAGAAGGCAGTCGCCGCGACGAACTCACCATTGGCGCTGAACGCGTACTGCGCCTGGTTCAACACGCACGCCGGCGGATCCTGAAGGCGGACCGTATGCCCACTGCTCGTGTTTTCCACGACCAGGTATCCGGGCGAGGAGGACAGGTCGGAGCCCTCCTGGAGCAGAACCCGCGAGTCATCGGCACTGAACGTGGAGTAGGTGACGACTGCTCGCCCGAGGACACGCAGGACCTTACCCCGCGCCACGCTCCACAGTCGGACGGGCGCGACCTGCGGATGGCCGGGTATGTTGCTGCCGGTGGTGAGCAGCAAGCGGCCGTCCGGGCTGAGCGAGTCATCGGTGTTGTTCCCCGGTCCGACGTCCTGAGTCAGCAGTGGCCTTCCACCGGGTAGCGCGAATGTACTCAGATACATGCGCCCGCGATTGACTTGCAGCATCGCCAGGCTCGATCTGCCGAGCGCCAGGGAGACGACGTTCCCGGGCACGGTCGCGAACGTGCGGTAGGTTCCGTTCGCCCGCCAGACTCTCCCGACGCCGTCGTTGGCGACGGTCAACGCCGTCTGCCCCCCTCCGAGGAATGCGATTGAGGTCACCGCTGACGTCATTCCGGCGTAACTATCGAGCTGGTCGCGCGTGATGAGCGACCACACCCCCGCGGTTCCGTCCTCGAGGCCAACGGCCAGGCGGGTCCCGTCCGGACTGAATGCGACCGATGACACCTCGCCGGTGTCGGTCTGCATCACGGTGAATTCACGCCGCCAGCTGTGAGTGTCGTAGAGCGTGACGTAGCCATAGTTGTAATTCAGCGTCGGATATCCGACCGCGAGCTGAGTGCCGTCTGGACTGAGCGCGACCACCTCGGGCCACGATCCATTGCTCTGTTGCGGCGCCACGATCTTGTGCACGAGTCGACGAGTTGCGACGTTGAAGATGTGCACTGCGGCGTCGGACCCACCGACGATCACCAACCGTCCGTCGCGGCTGAACACGATCGTGCCGTCCAGCCCCTGAACTGCCAGCTTTTCCCGGACGCGCAGCCCGGGCACGGCCAAGAGCACCACTCCGCTCTGGTAGAGGTCGGCCGCCAAGGTTTGCCCGTTCGGGCTGAACGCGATGGCGTTGACCGGATCGTCCGACTGCTCCAGGGCGGGCGATCGTGTCGTGACGGCCCCCGTGTCCGGATCGACCAGCATCACGCCGGCGCCGGTCCCGACTGCCAGGACCGCACCGTTGGGGGAGTACGCCACGCTCGTGAGCTGGGCGCCTAGCTGCTTCTGCCGCAGGATTCGTCCGGTCGCTGGGTCGAGCAGCCGCAGGAGGCCGTTGCAGGAGGCTTCCGCGACCTGTTCGTGGTCCGGCCGGGCGGCCGCCGAGAGACCCGAATTGTTCGCGCAGGACCCAGGATCCGCAACGGTCGGTAGGGCCTGTTCAAGTGGTGAAGCGTCGAGCGCGGCCCGGAGCGCGAACATCGATTGTGGGGTCGGGTGGGTCTGCACCGCGCGCATCCCCAGGATCAGCGAGATCTGGGGATCGTTTGGCAGCTGCGCCTGGCTCTCCGCCGCCAGCGCCTGCGCCCGCGCGCTAACCCTCTCGGAGACCGCCTGGCCGCGTGAGATCAGCGCGAAGATGAGCAGTCCGACCGACACGGCGGCCACCGCGATGCTGCCGATCATGAGCATGCGCTGGCGCCGGGCGGCTGCGTTGCGGCTGGCCAGCACGTACTCGCGCTGAAGCGGCGTGGGCGCCGGGTCCGCGTGCTCGGGTGTGGCCGCGAGCCACGTTTCGGCCGCCTTGAGCTCCGATCCGCGGAGCAAGAAGCTGTTGTCGCGTCGCTCCGATGTCCACTCGAGCGCCTTCACCAGCCAGTGGGTATGAGCCCTGGTGGCCTCTAGGTCGGTGTCGAGCGCCGTCACCAGCCGCGCCATGCCCTGCTCGAAATCCGCGTCTTCGGTGAACGGGATCCAGTTGCGATCCCGGATTTCGGCCGGCAACTCGGCGTCGGGCACCGGCTCACGCAGGACGGGCAGGATCCGCTTCTGCATCTGCCGCGCGTACTCGACCTCGTTCTCGCAGTAAGCCGAGTTCACGGCGTTCGGCGTGATCACGAACAGGAACGTGTTCGACTGTTCGATCGCCCGCTTGATCACCTCGGGGAACACCTCGCCATCCTGGATCCCCTCCGTGTCCAACCACACATCCCGTCCGCCGCGGTCGGAGACGGCCTCCGTGAGCCGGCGCACAAACTCCGAATCCCTGCGCGAATAGGAGACGAAAACGTCGGCCATCAGTGGAGTCGCCGTAGGCCCAAATCCTGCTCCCCGCCGCGATTCTACGGTGACCCACACACCGCGACAAGGGCGTCGCCGCTACAACTTGACTGTCACCGACTGACCGGTGCTGTCGTTGCGCAGCAGCGTCCCATTGACGGTGCACGACGTCGGCACGTAGCCCTTGGTCTCGAGCGTGTGGATCTTCCGCGCAAGCTGCTGTGCCGAGAGATGGCCGGCGCGCTGCGGCACGGGACGCTGGCTCGAATGTGCTTCGCCGACGGTGATGGCAGTGGCAGCGGCGGTGCACACGCCGACCGTCGCGACGACTCGGCCGAGGTGATGCTTGACGTGGGCAATCTTGTTGTGCGGGTGCCGTGACATGGGTTGCTCCTCCGATGGGGCCTGGCGGCGTTCCCGGTGGCCTCTCGTTTGGTCGTCCGGGCTGATGCCGGTACTTTCGCGCCGCGCGGTCGCCGCGCCAACGGCGGTTGACGCAGTGGTTCTGCGTCCTTTGACCCACAACGGCCCCGGACGTCGGCGCTATAGCTCGGCGTACGCGTGCCGGCGCAGCCCCTCGGCATCGCGAATGACCACGCTACGCCGGCCTGTCGCGATACATCCGAGCGTCCGCAGCGACGCAAGCGCCTTTACGGTGGCTTCGCGCGATGCGCCGCACCAGCTCGCGAGTTGCTCTTGCGAGAGGGGCAGCTCCACCTCGATCCCCTCGGAAGTCCGCTCGCCGAAGCGCTCGCTGAGCTCCTGCAGGCGCCACGCCACCCGCCCCAAGGTGTCCAGCGCGGCAAACTCCAGGCGCTTGCGGTCAGCGTCGCGCAGGCGGCTCGCGAGCACGCGAAGCAGATCCATCGCGGTGGCGGCGTCGCTCAAAGCGCGGATGAGAGCCGAGCTTCGCGCGACGGTCGCCTCCACCTCGCCGACCGCGAGCGCAGTCGCCGAGCGCGGGGCGCCGTCCAGCGCCGACAGGTCACCGATGAGATCACCCGGTCCACGCAGACCGAGGACGATCTCGCGCCCGCCGGGCGCCATGCTCGTGATCAGGACCCAGCCGCGCTCGATCACGAACACTCGCTCGGCACGATCACCCTGCGTGAATAACGCCTGCCCGCGGCGGAACCGCACGACACGGCCCTCGGTACGCAGCGCTCCGGCCAGCAGCTCTCCACTATCTGCGACCGCTGACACCGGCACAGTCTGACGGACGCTGCCGCGGCCGTGGTGCTTAGAGTTTCACGACCCTTGTCAGCGTCCAGTGAATGGTTCCCGGATGAATCCGCGCCGCATCCCGCCGGATGGTGGCTGGACGCGGTCAGGCACGAGGAGCGGCGCGGGGAGCTGCTCACCGCCTTCGATCTCGCCGAACGCGGCTTGGCGCAGCACCGCGACGACATCGCACTCAAGCACCGCGCCGTGCTCGCGCTCGCGCGGACGGGAGCGACCGAGGAGGCCGCACGGCGGTTTGACCAGTACGGCTTGAGCGCCAGCACGGACGAGGATGTCTCGGCGTTGCAGGCGCGTATAGCGAAGGACAGCGCGCTCGCCTGCGAAGCGGGCGAACGCCGCGCCCGCGCCCGCTCCGCGGCTGAGCTCTACAACGCGATCTTCGACCGCACCGGCGGTTACTACCCGGCGATCAACGCGGCCACGCTGTGGCTGATCGCCGGCGACCCGGGACGCGCGCGCCGGCTGGCCGGGAGGGTCCTCGACGTCCTCCAAGCCGGCGGGGACCGATCGTATTGGGCAGCGGCCACCGAGGCGGAAGCGCGGCTTCTGCTCGCCGAGGTGGCGCCGGCGCGCCATGCGCTCGCCCGCGCGGCGACGTTGCACGAGGGCGACTACGCAGCCCTTGCCACGACGCGGCGGCAGCTACGCATGATCTGCGAGGTCGAGGGCATCGATCCCGAGGTACTCGGGGCGCTGTCCGGCCCGGGCGTCGTCCACTATTGCGGCCACCGCATCGGGGTAGGCGAACGACCTCGATTCGCGGCAGACGCGGAGGCAGTCGTGGCGCGGCGCATCGACGAGGTCGTGGGGCGCCACGCCGCGGGATACGCGTACGGCTCCTTGGCAAACGGCGCCGACGTCATGTGGGCCGAGGCGCTGCTCGCCGCCGGAGCCGAGTTGCACGTCGTCCTCCCGTTCGTCCGCGCGGAATTCGTCGAGGAATCCGTCGCCCCCGCCGGAAAGGGCTGGGTCGAGCGGTTTGATCGATGCCTGGAGAGCGCCGCTTCCGTTCGCTATGCCACGGATGACGCCTACCGCGGCGACGAGGTGCTGTTCCGCTACGGGAGCGAACTGGCAATGGGCCTGGCCCTACTCCGCGCGAGCTACCTGGACGCCGATGTGCATCAGCTTGCGGTCTGGGACCGCGGTCCTGCCCACGGTGCCGCCGGCACGGCGATCGACGTCGCCACCTGGCTGCGCCGCGGCGGCAGCGTCACGCTCGTTCAACCAGCCTCCGAACCGCCCGTCTCGGAGGCCATCGAGGCTACCGCGGACATGCTGCGTCCGAGCCTGCCGGAGACCGACCGGGAGCCAACGCTGCGGCGTGCAACCTCCGGGCACGCCCGGATCGTCAGGGCCATGCTGTTCGCGGACGTGAAGGGATTCTCCGTACTCACCGACGAGCAGGTGCTGATCTTCGCGGAGCGCGTGCTCGGCGAGTTCGCGAAGGTACTGGGCCACCATCGCATCTGCCACCGCAGGACATGGGGCGACGCGATCTTCCTGGTACTCACGGATGCCCCTGCGGCCGCCGAGTGCGCACTCGACCTCCAGGAGTCGATGGCCTCCATAGATCTCGAGTCCGAGGGGCTTCCGGGCCACCTCGCGCTCCGGCTCGGGGCGCACCTGGGCCCTGTCTTCGAGTATCGCGACCCCGTCGTCGACGGACTCGATTTCACCGGATCGCACGTGAGCCGCACCGCCAGGATCGAGCCGATCACACCTCCCGGGGAGGTCTACGTCTCCGAGCCGTTTGCGGCCGGCCTCGTGCTCGCGGACCGCCGCGACCTCACGTGCGACTACGTCGGTCACATGCCGATGGCGAAAGGCTACGGGCGCCTCCGCATGTACCGGCTCCGGCGAGTCGGATCTCGGGTGGGCTCGGCCTGAGCCGGTACGCACCCGGGCTGCCATCGTTCGGATATGGCTGACGGGCATCTCATCCTCGCCGCTGGGGCGTTGCTGGCCGGCGGGCTGATCGCTTCGTTTGTCGCGATGCGCCTGCAGGTGCCGAGCCTCGTGTTGTTCTTGGGCGTGGGGATGCTCGTCGGCTCGGACGCGCTCGGGTGGATTACGCTCGACAGCTACCGGCTTGCGCGGACGGTCGGCGTCATCTCGCTGGTCTTGATCCTGTTCGAAGGCGGGCTGACGACCGAGTTCGTCCACCTCAGGCCTGTGCTGGCCGCCGCCTCGTCATTGGCCACCGTGGGTACGGCGATCACCGCCGCGGTGACTGGTCTTTCGGCGGCCTGGCTGTTCGGGTTCTCGACCAAGGACGGGCTGCTGCTGGGCGCCGTTCTTTCATCCACTGACGGGGCCGCGATCTTCGCGCTGTTACGAGGCTCGTCGCTGTCGCGGAAGCTGGCGCAGACGCTCGAGGCCGAGTCCGGCCTGAATGATCCGGTGGCGGTCCTGTTGGTGCTCGGGTTCATCGATCTGCTCACCCAGCCGGGGTATGGCGCGGCCGACTTCGTTCTGTTGTTCGTCCGTGAGCTCGGGATCGGCCTGCTCGTCGGGATGCTGGCCGGATTCGTGGCGGTCTACGTGTTGCGCCGCGTGCGGCTGTCCACGGCCGGGCTGTATCCGGTCGCGACCCTGACCGTCGCGGCGCTCGCCTATGGCGGGGCCGACACGCTTCATGGCTCGGGCTTCCTGTCGGTCTATCTCGCGGGGCTCATGATCGGATCCGCGGACATCCCCGCCGAGCGAACCGTGGTGAACTTCCACCAGGGGCTCGGATGGCTGGCACAGGTCGCGATGTTCTTGACCCTGGGACTGCTCGTGTTTCCTTCCCACCTCGCGTCCGTTGCGCTCAACGGCACGATCCTCGCACTCGTTCTCGTGTTCGTCGCCAGACCGGTCGCCGTCGCGGTAGCGACGCTGCCGTTCGCCTACAACTGGCGTGAGCGTTCGGTCCTGGGGTGGGCGGGCCTGCGCGGCGCCGTCCCGGTCGTGCTCGCCACGTTCCCGGTAATCGAGCACGTTTCACATAGCGTCCAGTTCTTCAACATCGTCTTCTTCGCCGTGTTGGTGTCGACCCTGCTGCAGGGATCGACGATGGAAACGCTGGCGCGCCGCTTGGGGCTGACCACGAATCAGCCGGCGCTGCCGCGGCCGCTGTCGGAGTCCGGGACGATCCGGCGCCTTGGAGCGGAGGTGCTCGAGTACACGATCGCTTCCGGGGACGCGATCGCCGGCGCACGCGTCAGAGACCTCGGCCTGCCTCGCGATGCAGTCGTGAGCGTGATCGTCCGGGAAGACAGAGCGATCCCACCCCGCGGCTCGACCCAGCTGCGCGCCGACGACGAGCTCCATCTTCTGATCAGCGAGGAGTCCGCTCACGTCATCCACGACCTCTTGAGGCGCTGGCGAACCGGACCGATCGGACCGCCGCCACGGCCGGCTCGCCGGATAGCCGGGCGCCGGCCGATCTTCACCGTCTGGTCCTGGAACGAGCAAAACGACGGGGACGTTTCCCATCCGCGAACCATCGCCGACGAGCTCGTAATCGAACAGCTGCGCATCCGCCGCGACCAACCCGGCGGCCTCTGGGTGCTCGCCGACGGCCGCTACGCGATAACCGGACCGCTTGCGGCAGTGGGCTCCCGACGCGACCTCACCGAATGGTCGCGGCGACGGATGCGCAACGTCACAGTCGATGAACTGGCATGGCTGCAGAACGTGATCGGCGCGCTCGCGGCCGACAGAACCGCACCGGCCACCCCACCATCGGGCACCCCACCATCGGGCACCCAATCCTAGGTCGAGCTGACCACCGGGGCCGTGATCCAGTCGTCGGCGTCGTACCGGAGCAACGCCGGGAATGCGACAACGATCACTGCGACGCCGAC
Organism: uncultured Solirubrobacterales bacterium; assembly: GCA_963832315.1. Taxonomy (GTDB): domain Bacteria; phylum Actinomycetota; class Thermoleophilia; order Solirubrobacterales; family Solirubrobacteraceae; genus Palsa-465. The sequence goes on from CAWHTT010000004.1 coordinate 73,544, forward strand.
CACGCATCCCCGCCGTGCACGAGCGAAGGATAAGCAGCGGTCTTGGCCAGCGGTGGAGGGTGGGGAGCGGGCGGGCTAGCCGAGGGGGTTCCGGGGTCAACCCTCAGCGCCAGCTCCCGGAGCGCCCGGTCGCACGATCACGCAAGGCAGGCACCCGCGGCGATCGGCGGCAGCAAAGCCGCACCCCGCACGGTAGCCAGCGCGCCGGACATACATCGCCTCAGCGAAAAGAAACGCGGCCCGGGGGCGACGACCGTGCCTGCTCTCGCGCGTAGCCTGCGCACGAAATAAGCCTTGTCAGTCGCCTTTGAGAGCCGCTTCGCTTGGCTTTCGCGAGCTGTGCTCTCTCCCGAACCGCGAGGCCGCGAGCCTAGTCAAACCCCCATCGCGTCGCAACGTCGCGTTCCCGGACTTTGGACAAAAAACCATCTCGGACGGCATAGACTGTTCAACGTGATGGGGGGCCGCGGGGTGTCGTGCCCTTATCTGGTCGGTCGGAGCCGTGAGCTCGAGCTTCTCCTGTCGGCGTTTGCCGAGATTGCCGGTGGCACGGGGCCCCGTCTGGTGCTGATCGGGGGTGAGGCGGGCGTGGGCAAGACCCGGCTGCTTACTGAGATGAGGGCCGCAGTGGTGGGCGGCGGGGGCACGCCACTGATCGGTGGTTGTATCGAGGTCGGCGAGGGCGGGTTGCCGTACGCGCCGCTGGTCGAGGCATTTCGCGCGCATTTCCGCACTCTCTCGCCGGTGGAGCTGGAGAGGCTGATTGGCTCGGCTCGCGCCGACCTGGGGGTTCTGCTTCCCGAGCTGGATCGGGGGTCGCTGGCGCCGGTGGCCGCGATTACCCCGTCCGCCCGGGCGCGGCTGTTCGAGCACCTGCTCGGGGTGGTCTCACGGATTGCGTCCGGTTCGCCGCTGGTGCTTGTCATCGAGGACCTGCATTGGGCGGACCGCTCCACGCGCGATGTTCTGTTCTTTCTGCTGCGGAATCTCGATGAACAGCGGGTGCTCTTTGTCGGAACGTTTCGCTCGGACGAGTTGCATCGCCAGCATCCTCTGCGTGGGTTTCTGGCCGAGGTTGATCGGGACCGGCGTGTCGAGCGGCTCGAGCTCGCACCGCTGTCGCATTCAGAGTTGGAGGCGCAGATCTCGGGGATCCTCGGCGAGCCCCCGTCGCGACAGCTGGCCGACTCGATCTGGAGGCGAGCAGAGGGGAACCCGTTCTACGCCGAGGAATTGCTCGCGGCCGGCGACGCCGGCGCCGCGCTGCCCTTGACGTTGCGGGAGATCCTGCTGACTCGCGTCGAGGCTGTCTCCGAGGATGCTCAGCAGCTCTTGCGGGTGCTCGCGGCCGGTGGTCGGCGCGTGAGCGAAGCGCTGCTCGCGGCGGTCGTAACGCTGTCGGATCCCGAGCGCGAGCAGGCATTGCGCGAGGCGGTGCGACAACAGATCCTGGTCGCCGACGCGGCGGCGGAGACCTATGCGTTTCGCCACGCTCTGCTGTGGGAGGCGGTCTATTCCGAGCTCCTTCCCGGCGAGCGCGGGCGCCTGCACGCCGCCTTCGGCGAGGCGCTCGACCGCCACCCGGAGCTCGTTGGCCAGGTGGGCGGGACGACGTCAGATCTCGCGCGCCACTGGTACGCAGCCCACGACATTGGCCGGGCGCTCAAGGCGTCCATCGAGGCGGGCCTGACGGCCGAGCGAAGCTACGGCTTCGCCGAGGCAGGCGAGCAGTACGGCCGCGCGCTCGATCTCTGGGATCAGGCGCCAGATTCGGAAGAGAGACTCGCCTTCGACCGGATATCGCTGGTGCGGCGGGCTGCCGAGGTGGCCAACCTCGCCGGCGAGCACCGCCGCGCTGCAGCATTGATCCGCGGTGTCCTCGCCGAGGACAGGCCGGAGGACGAGACGCTCGCCGGTTTGCTTCATGAGCGGCTCGGCCGCTACCTCTGGGCTGCTGGCGACAGTGAGGCGGCCCTGGCCGCCTACGAGGAAGCAGTCCGGCTCGTCCCGGTCGGGCCCGGTCCGGCGCGGGCACGGGTGCTCGCCGCTCACGGGCAGGCGCTGATGCTCACCGCGCGCTATCGCGAGGCGCGGTCGCGCTGCGAGGAGGCGATCACGATCGCCAGGGCCGCCCGCGCCAGAGCAGAGGAGGGTCATGCGCTGAACACCCTTGGACTGTCGCTCGCCCACCTCGGCGAGCCCGAGCTCGGAGTGGATCATGTGTGTCAGGCACGCAAGATCGCCGAGACGACGGGCGATCTCGACGACCTCGCTCGCGCATACCTCAATCACTCCGAGCTCCTCGCAGGCCCGCCGAACCGGCTCGAGGAGGCGGTCGATGTCGCGCTTCGCGGATTCGCAGTCTGCGAGAGGGTGGGCCTGGCGTCGGACTATGGAGTGTCGCTACTCGCCAACGCCGCGTCCGCCCAGTTCGCGCTCGGGCGTTGGGTCGAGGCAGGCCAGTTGGTGGAGCAGGCCGGGCGACTGCATCCGCACGAGCTGGCCGCAATCGACCTGCACCTTGCGCGCGCCCGGCTGCTCGTGGCGCAGGGCCGCGACGAAGCTGGGCACACGATCTCGGTGCTGCGGGGAATGTTGTGCGCGACGATCGACCCGCAATACAACGCTCCGGTGCGGGTCACGGAGGCAGAGCTCGCACTGTGGTCGGGCGACGCGGAAGCCGCCCGCAACGCGGTGGCGGCGGGGCTCGATCACCTTGAGGGCACCGACGACGCGTGGTTCGCCGGGCCACTCCTATCGCTCGGCGCGCGTGCAGAGGCAGACCGCGCGCAGCACGCACGAGACCGGCACGATCTCGCCTCGGCGGCCGCCGCCGGCGCGAACGCCGCCCGCCTATGCGAGCGGGCATTCGCCGTTCGAGACGCGCCAGGGCGGACGTCGCCGCCGAGGACCGCCGCACACATCGCATTGTGCGAGGCGGAGGCAGGGCGGGCGCGCGGTGATCCCGACCCCGAGCTGTGGCGAGTCGCCAGCAACAGCTGGGATGCGCTCGGTCAGCCGTATCCCGCGGCATATGCGCGTTGGCGACACGCGGAAGCGTTGCTCGGCCGCAACGCTCGCTCCGCCGACGCCAAACCAACGCTCCGGGCAGCCCACGCGACGGCACGCAGCCTGTCAGCGGGTCCGCTACTGAAGGCGATCGAAGGGCTTGCTACGCGTGCTCGTATCGATCTCGCGGACCGGGACGAGGTGCCGGCTGTCTCGGCATCGCCTCAGCCGCTGCACAAGCGGCTCGGTCTCACCCCACGCGAGTTCGAGGTTCTGTCGTTGGTCGCCGCCGGCCGTACGAATCGCCAGATCGGCAAGGCGCTGTTCATCACCGAGAAGACGGCCAGCGTCCACGTTTCGCACATTCTCGCCAAGCTCGGCGCCACCAGTCGCGTCGAGGCCGCTGCCGTTGCGCTCAGGCTCAGGCGAGAAACGTCGCCCCCACGCAACGTCTCCGCAAGCTGAGGCACGTCAAAGATAAGGGGTCACGGGGGCGAAGATACGGCGTCCGCCCGATGCGAAGACGGCGGAGGACCTGCATCATCGGCTTTGCGTCCCACCGACCTTGGGGAACGGGGGCGCATCGGGGCACGCAGGGCACGACCGACGCCCGTTCGGGTTCGCCCGCAACAGCGGCGGTCTCTCCAAACGCTGCGCCGAAGGACTCAGGTCCACAAGCCAACAACCAAGGGGGACAACACACATGTACGCAGCTGTTACTGCCGCGGATGATCCGACTTTGACAGGCCTTGCCCTGCAGTCGGTGGCGACGATCCTGCCCGCGCAGGCCGAGATGATCGCGAGGCTCTCACCCGAGGCGCGACGCGAGGTCGTCGCAAAGCACGTCGACTACCTGTTGGGGCGCGACATCCTCTCCAGTAGCGAAGCCGCCGAGCTTCAGGGTCTCCTGAGGGGCGGTTCGAACGGCGCGTCGAGCACGCATGCGACTCCGGCCAACGCCAAGGACATGATCATGGGGTCGCCGCCTCCGGCACTCACGGTCGCGGAACTGCTCAACATCGCCGTGACGTCGAGCGTTCCGAGCGTCGAGTTCGAGTCGTTCTGGGATGTGCTCTGGGACGCCGCGGTCACGATTGTCGGTGTCATCGTCGGCGACGCCATCGGAGGACCGGCCGGGGCTGCGGCAGGCGGCTTGGCGGCCCATGACTGGGCCCAGGCTCACCCGCCGAGCACCTGGGAGTTCTAGTCGACGACAAACGCCGGGCGGCGCATCGGCAGCTTGTGAAGCCGATGCGCCTGTCCGCGGTTGGGCGCAGAGCCGAAGGGGGCTGGCACATGCGTGAGGATGAGATGCTGCGTGGCAGGGACCGCCCGAACCTGATGGCGTTCGAGTCGTTCTGATGGGTGCCCTGTCGCCGGTCCTCGGCGTGCTCGGCGGCCTGGCCGGCATCGCGAACACCGTCCCATACGTGCGAGAGACCGTGCGCGGGAGCACCCGGCCGCACCGAGGCTCCTGGCTGATCTGGGAGGTGCTGGCGGTTGTCGCCTGTGTGGCGCAGCTCGCCGACGGTGCCTCCTGGAGCGCGCTGATGACCGGCACCCAGGCGATCCTGACCGGCCTGGTATTTCTCCTGGCCATCCGCTACGGCGAGGGTGGGATGAGCGCGGGCGATTTGACCCTGATCGCGCTCGGTGGCGGCGGCGTGATCGGCTGGCTCCTGGCTCGCGATCCGGTCGTGGCAGTCGAGTGCGTGATCGCCGCCGACCTGATCGCGTGCGCGATGACGATTCGAAAGATCTGTCGCGATCCCCACTCGGAGACCCTCTCAACCTACGCGCTGGCCAGCCTCGGAGGCGCGCTCGCGGCCAGCGCCGTCGGCATGCTTGACATATCGCTGCTGCTGTACCCCGCCTACTACTGCCTCGTGAACGCAGCCATGGCGATCCTCATCTACCGCCAGCGAGCCCTCGGGCGCAGGCTCTCTCGCTCGCCAGCCCGCCCAGCAAGAGGCTCGTGAAGGTTGCGCCACGTCGGGCAGTCTGTTCAAATCGCCATGACCGAAATCCAAACCGAAGGCGAGGGACCAATGTCGGTGATCATGACCCTGACGGTGAAGGGCGACCCGCAGAAGCTCGAAGAGCATGCGTCCAGCAATCAGGACACGATGGGAGAAGTCATTGAGTCCGCGAAAGGGCACGGCCTGATCTCACACCGCTTCTACGGGTCCGAAGACGGCCAGATCATGGTCCTCGACGAATGGCCCGACGAGCAGAGCTTCAAGGCGTTCTTCGAGGAAAACGGCGGGCGGATCGGCCCGATGATGGAGGCTGCCGGCGTGACCTCAGAGCCGCAACCGACGTTCTGGCGCAAGCTCGAGACCCACGACAACTACGGGTAGGCCGCATAAGCCGGGCTTAGCGCGCCGGCGATCGAACACCTGTTAGTCGGGGTCCTCGGTGCCGGGTTCTGAGTCGCGGCGGTATTGGTCGGGGATCGATCCCCATCCGAAGATCGCGACCGGGCCGGGCGGCATGGTTCCGTATTCCTCGAGTGGGTCGACCTTGGTGCTGGCGACGGTGCAGCGGTGTTGCCAGTAGTCGCCGAGATCAAAGACGTATTCGAACTCCTCGCCCGGTTTGACCTCGCGGGCGACTTTGTGTTGGGCGTGGTCGTGCCAGACGAGGTCGGGTTCGTAGCTGTCGTCGGGATAGCCGATCACCCGCCCGTCGGCGAGTTCGAACTGGTGCAGGTGGGAGAGGTCCCAGCGAGCGAACGCGGCGTTGATCGCATGCGCGAACTGCTCGAAGGTGTGAGCGGGTGCAACGATGAACACGCGCCCAGGCGGCGGGTCGCAGTCGTCTCCGCAGCCGCCGAGCAGCTCGACCTTGATCTGCAGCCAGGTTCGGGCCATCGGCCGGGGAGCGTAGCCCGGATTCCGTTGATCGGCTGGGCGTGCCGGTCCGGGGCCGAATTCCTTGCCGCGCAGCCGGTATCACACACGCCGTAAAGCTCCATGCCGATCGTGCCGATGATGAGAGGGTCAGACAGCGAAGGCAACCAGCGGGTGAGACCTCCTCTCCGAACGACGTCCCCCGGCCATGAAATAACTGCCTGATCTTCTGACGCCCCGAGGCCCGCAATGCGGGCCTCCGGCTTTTAAATGCCCGCGTGCTCTGTAGGGTTGCCGGGTGAGTGATCCGACACCGCGCGCGGCATGAGTTGGGACGTGATCATTGTCGGTTCGGGCGCCGCCGGTTCGGTCATCGCACGGCGTCTTGTTGAGACGACCCAGGCCCGCGTTCTCTTGCTCGAGGCGGGCGGTCCGGACGTCCACGAAGCGATTCATGATCCCTGCGCGCAGCCATGAGCTGTGGCACGTCGAGGAGGACTGGGATTACTCCACCGTTCCTCAGCGCGGGGCCGCAGGTCGCCGATTGCACTTGCCGCGGGGGCGGGTGCTCGGGGGTTCCACCTCGACTAACGGAATGATCTACATCCGGGGGTGGCGTGGCGACTATGACTACTGGGCGTACGTCGGGAACGCGGGCTGGAGCTATGAGGCGGTTCTGCCGCTGTTCAAGCGCGGCGAGGACTTCGACGGCGGCGCTTCGGAGTACCGCGGCACCGGGGGACCGCTGCGAGTGCAGTCGCGGTATGAGCCCCATCCTCTGAGCGCGTCGTTCGTGGAGGCGGCGGTGCAGTACGGGATCCCTCAGAACCCTGATCACAACGGTCCGCGGCTTGATGGGGTAGGGCTCGCACAGTTCACGATCTCGGATGGTCGCCGCTTGAGCGCCGCGGTCGCGTTCCTCGGACCGGTGCTCGGCTCCGAGGGCCTGGAGGTTCGCAGCCGGGTCACCGCGCGGCGGTTGGTGTTCGACGGGGAGCGTTGCGTGGGGGTGGAGGTCGAGCACGACGGCGAGCGGGAGGTGCTCTACGCGGACGCCGAGGTGGTCGTGTGTGCAGGTGCGATCGAGTCGCCGAAGCTGCTCCTGCTTTCGGGGATCGGGGATCCTCTCCAGCTGCGCGAGATTGGGGTGTCGCTGCGTGTCGCCCTTCCGGGGGTTGGAGCCAATCTGCATGATCACACGGCCACTCCGCTCATCTATGCCTGTGAGCGGTCGCTTCCGCTGGCGGGCGCCGGTTCCACCGCCCACCAGGCGCATTTGTTCTGGTGGAGCCACGATGGCTATCCGGCCCCCGACCTGCAGCCGGTGCTGTTCAACGTTCCGCTCTATCCCGATGGTGTCACCGGCCCGGCGAACGCGTTCACGCTTTTCCCCGGACACGTGCGACCCGCGAGCCGGGGCACTGTCCGCCTGACGAGCGCCGACCCGAACGCTCCGCCCGCGATCGATCCCGGCTATCTGACCTGCCCGGCCGATCTCGATGCGTTACTCGCCGCCGTACGGCTCTGCCGCGAGATCGCGGCTCAGCCGGCGCTTGTGCACTGGGGAGCGCGTGAGATCTTCCCTGGGCCTGATGTGGCCACAGATGACGAGCTGCGGCGGTACATCCGGCAGAACGTGATCACATACCACCACCCAGTCGGCACGTGCAAGATGGGCGTCGACGAGCTCGCGGTGGTGGACCCCGAGCTGCGGGTCTATGGCACGAGCGGCCTGCGCGTCGCCGACGCATCGATCATGCCCGCCGTCACGACCGGCAACACGATGGCACCGACCAACATGATCGGCGAACGCGCTGCCGATCTCATCTCCCGGTCGCTGAACGGCGCCGAGCCGCAGCCCGCGACCCTCTAGGTGTAGACCCCGCCCGCCCGGCCACCCCGACCCGAAAATTCCGCCATTTCGTCCGCGGATCTGCGTTAGCAGCCGGATTTCTCGTCTCCAGCCCGCATTTTCCGTCAGCAGCCTTTCCGGCCGCCTCGATTGGCGGAAATTTCGGGTTCGGGTGACTTGATGAGTTTCATGGTTATGTGTGAGTCGAGCTTGTCGACTCCGGGGACGTCTCCGAGTTTGGTGGAGAGGAAGGTTTCGAAGCTTTCGATGCTGGCGGTCGCGACGCGCAATAGGTAGTCGGGGAGCCCGAACATCCGGCGGACCTCGGTGACCTCGTCAAGTGCCGCGACCTCGGCTTCGAACGCCTCGAACGTGGCTCGGTCCTTGCGAGTGAGGTCGACGAACACGAGCACTTCGAATCCGCGGCCGATCGCTCGCGGGTTGATCCGGGCGGTGTAGCCGACGATCACGCCGTCGCTCTCCAGACGCTTGACCCGCCGCAGGCAGGGGGCCGGGGTCAGGCCGATCCGATCGGCGAGCTCGACATTCGACAGGCGTCCATCGCGTTGCAGCTCGGCAAGGATCCGACGGTCAACCGCGTCCATACCCCACAATGATTGCGCACAACGAGCGCCAATGCGCCATATTCGCCATCGCGTAGCCGCTGCAGCGCCATATTGTCCTGCTCGTGAGCGCAACCACGACACGGCCGTTGCGCACCGACGCCGCGGCGATCGCCACCGAACCGCTTCCCGGGCGGGCGGCGATCACTCGTGCCGCGGCCGGGATCGGCCTGTACGCGGGCGCGTTCGGGATCACATTCGGCGCCGTGTCGGCGGCGTCGGGCCTCAGCTTGACCCAAGCGGTCGTCCTGAGCGTCGTCATGTTCACCGGCGCCTCACAGTTCGCGCTCGTCGGAGTCCTCGCCGCCGGCGGAGCGCCTCTCGCCGGTCTGTCCGCCGCGCTCCTGTTGGGGCTGCGCAACGCGTTCTACGGCGTACCGGTCACCCACATCCTCCGTCCGCGCGGCTGGCGCCGGTTCTGGAGCGCTCATTTCGTGATTGACGAGAGCGCCGCGATGGCTCTGGCTCAGCCGACCCTGCCGGCGGGTCGATACGCCTTCTGGGCGACCGGGCTGACGCTTTACGTAATGTGGACTCTGGGCACGCTTGCCGGAGCGCTGATCGGCAACGGGATCGACACCTCCGCGCTCGGGCTTGACGCTGCCGCCCCGGCGATCTTCCTGGCCCTCCTGTGGCCACAGCTCTCACGCGAGCGCGCCCCTAGCGCGGCGCTCGCGGCAGCCGTAGTAGCCCTCGGGCTCGTTCCGCTCGTCCCGGCAGGGGTCCCCATCGTCGCCGCAGCCGCAGTCGCCATTGGCATCGGGCTGCTGCGCACCCGGCCACACCACAAACCCGAGCACCGATGACGACGGTCTGGGCCACGATCGTTGCCGCGTCGCTCGGCTGCTACGCGCTCAAGCTCGCAGGCGTCTCGCTCCCCGAGTCGGTGCTGAGTCACCCTCGACTCCAGCGCGCCGCTGGCCTCCTTCCTGTCGCAATGCTCACCGCCCTCATCGTCACCGATCTGTTCGACACCAACGGGCGCTACAACGCCGACTGGCACACGCTCGCCGGGGTCGGGGCCGGCGCTGTCGCACTGAGTCTCCGCCGATCCCTCTTCGTCGTCTTCGTCGTCGCGATCGCCACGACCGCGATCCTGCGGTGGGCCGCCTAGCACTCCTTCGATCCTCCAGAGCACCTCGGTCTCCAAGGCGGCGGTTGCCTGCTCCCGCTCGACCCAGAGGTCTGCGCTGGGTTAACGCAGGTCAGGCGCCGCGCAGTAGGTTGGGGATGCTCAGCAGCAGTCGCGGCATGTCGCTACGTGCCCGGGCGAGCGCGTCGCGCAGGGCGGCATCCGCACCGGACTCAATCGCCTGGCCATGACCGACGAGCAGCCGCTCGGGCCTGAACCGCGAGAACTGCTTGCGCGGCGGGGTCAGGCGCAACATGGGATGCACTCCGACTCTGCGCCCCAGCGCGAACGGCGGTGCCGTGCCGACCGCCTCGGCAACCACCAGGGTCTCCCGCTCAGGCCACCACAGCGCGACCTCGTGCCACGCTCTGTTCGAGATCACTGCGAACGGCTGGAAAGGTGCATCACCTGCCGTGACCGGCAGGCGCGAGAGCGGCACGCCGAGGCGCTGCGCGAGCCGCTCGCAATCGCGGTTGTGGCGATCGAGCAACTGCAGCACACCGGCCGGCGTGCCGAGCTCGGCCACCACAGCCAGCGCCTCCGCGTCCTCGTAAGGGTCGATGAGCCACACCCGACCATCGTCGAGAAGCCCGTGCGCGGCGCGCGCCGTCGCACTCTGCTCCACCCAGGTGACGCCAAGCTCGTGCCGCTGGAGCGTGACCGCCATCAGCGACAACGATGTCAGATGCACGCCACCGCGGCAGCGAGCCACTCGGCTGCGTCGACGCGTCGCCGGCAAGGTGTCGTCTTGGTCTTGCGGGTGCCTGGCCGCCTCTTGGCGTCGGTAGGCTTCTGCAAATGACGCCACCGCGGCTCTACTACATGCCGCGGACTCGGTCGAGCCGCGTGCTGTGGCTGCTCGAGGAGATCGGCGCACCGTATGAGTCGACCGAGATCAGGGGTGTGCAGCGCCGGTCTGACGAGCACCTCCGTCGTCATCCGCTCGGACGCGTGCCCGCGCTCCAGCTCGGGGATGGCACGACGATGTTCGAGTCCGCGGCGATTTGCCTCCAGCTGGCCGATCTGAACCCGGACGCTGGATTGATCGGTCCCGTCGGCTCGCCCGAGCGAGGACTCGTCTACCAATGGGTCGTGTTCGCGGTCTCCGAACTCGAAGGGCCGCTGTTTCGCTGGATTCGCGACCTCGGCGAAGGAGTCACAGACTCACCGGCGCACGATCGCTTCACGGAGGCCGCCGTCGCCATGCAGTCTGCGCTCGCCGAGCATGACTGGCTGGTCGACGATCGCTTCAGCGTCGCGGACGTGATGTGCGCGAGCGTGCTTCAGGGAGCCAACGCCCGAGAGTTGCTGCGACCGTGGCCGGGACTCGAGGCCTACGTGCAGCGCGGCGAGGCACGCCCCGCGTACACACGGGCCGCTGCGATCTCGGATCGCCCCCGCACCTGACAACAGCTGTGTCACCGGGGTCACGAAACGATCCCGCGGCATCGGCAACCATCCGGTTGGGCGTTATCTGGGGCATGCCGCCGACAGGATTCGAAGCTTCGATGAGTTTGGTTGCGGTCGACCGTTTGACGTGGTGCTGAACCGCAAACGTGTACAGAGGAGACGCAACTATGTCTTTGACGATCGTGAATAAGACGGTGCTGGTGACCGGGGCCAATCGCGGCCTGGGACGGGCGCTGGTCGACGAAGCCCTCAGGAGGGGCGCGAAGCGGGTGTACGCCGCCTCGCGGCGACCGATGGTCCTCCCGGATCAGCGCGTCACACCCTTGATATTGGACGTGACCGCCCAGGCGCAGATCCAGGAGGCGGCCGACGGAGTCGAATCTCTCGACATCCTGATCAACAACGCGGGTGTCTCGGTCGCGGATGACTTGAGCGATCGTTCCGCGTTTGAGCAGCACCTTGCGGTCAACCTGTACGGGACCCTGGATGTCACCCGGGCGTTCCTGCCGTTGCTGACCCGCAGCCGCGGAGCCGTCGTGAACATCGTGTCGCTCGGCGCGGTTGCCGCGGTGCCGGTGCTTCCGGCTTATTCAGTCTCCAAGGCGGCGTCGCTGTCGCTCACCCAGTCCCTGCGGGCGCTGCTCGCGGGCCGGGGTGTGAGCGTTTACGCGGTCATGCCGGGCCCGATCGATACGGACATGGTGCGGGATCTCGCCATCCCGAAGACGCCCCCGGAGGACGTGGCGCGGGGCACCCTGGACGGCGTCGAGCGAGGTGACGAGGAGATCTTCCCCGACCCGATGTCGCAGTCGCTGGCAGACGGTTGGCGCGCGGGCGTGGCGAAGGAGTTCGAGCGCCAGAACGCGACCCTGGTTGCGGCCGAGCCGATCGCGGCGTAAGGAGAGACCGAACCATGGCGACGGCAATGACGGCCCACAAGATCGGCACGCGAGAGGAATGGCAAGCAGCGCGTGCCGCGCTGCTGGAGCGCGAGAAGGAACACACCCGGATGGGCGACGAACTCGCCCGGCTGCGCCGGTCGCTCCCCTGGGTGCCAGTCGAGAAGGAGTACACGCTCCAGACCGCGGACGGCCCAAAGACGCTCGCGCAGCTGTTCGACGGCCGCTCCCAGCTGCTGATCTACCACTTCATGTTCGGCCCGAGCTACCAGGCCGGCTGCCCTGTGAACTCTTCGATGGCCGACACCTTCGACAGCGTTATCCCGCACCTGAAGGCGCGAGATGTGACGCTGATCGCGGTGTCCGGGGCACCGATCGAGAAGCTGCGGGCCTATCGCGAGCGGATGGGGTGGAAGTTCGACTGGGCGTCGAGCTACGAGAGCGATTTCAACACGGACCTCGGTTTCTCGAGCAGCCTCGAGCACACGCGTGGAGCGATCCAGCCGATGCTCGACCAGCTGCCGCCGGTCGCCTTCCGTAATGCCGAGGTGGCCGGCACGGACATCTACGGCTACCTGACCGAGCTGTTCGGCTTCACCGCCTTCAACCTCGAGAACGGCGCCATCTACCAGGCCTACTCGACGACCGGGCGTGGGGTCGAGTTCCTGATGCCTTACTACGGGATCCTTGACCGGGCGCCAAAGGGACGCGACGAGGGCGAGCGATGGCAGCTCTGGATCCGCCGCCACGACGAGTACGACACCGAGTGAGCCATGGAAGCCAAGTCACCGAATCCCAGAACCCGGCCTAAGCGCATGATCGTGCAATGAGTTTGGGTGCCAGCGGGCTGATCGTGAGGACGTCGATGACGCGATCGGCATCGCGGCGGTCGAAGCTCGCTCGCCTATTTAGCGCTCAGCGCGAGGGCGATGAGCTCGCTTTCCAGAGGAGCCACGAGCGATAGCGGCGTCTGCTCCGACGTACGGCGCCCGTTGTTCGGCGTCGTACACGACCTCGGTCTGGGTCATCGTGTCGTGCCAAGCGTGGCGCGACGGGTTGCGCAGGATCCAGAAATAGCCCAGCCCGAGCGGGAGCAGCGCGACGACGAGCGCAAACAGGCGCTTGATCGCGCGGCCTATGGTCACATCGCGCGAGCCGTCCTGCATCAGCCGAATCGACAGGAAGCGCATCCCTGGCGTCTGGCCACCGAGAGACCAGAACAGGACCAGGACCACTCCGCCGACCAGGTAGGCGATCACGCCGAGGATGATCCCGCCGGCCGGCGTCAGCGTGTGCCCAAACGCGAACGAGACCACCGAGGCGATCACGCCGGAGGCGAGCGAGTAGACCGCAAACAGCAGCCCGAAGTCGATCGCAAACGCCACCAGGCGGGTCGCGAGCCCGGCCTGGTTGGTCTCGGAATCGGGTTCGTGGTGCCGGACGATGCGCTCGAGCGCGTCATCGAGTGCCTCGGTCAGCCGCGTCAGCTTGACCCCGATGTCGGTTGCCAACCCGGCGCCCTGCGCCGCGATCGCCGCCCGTATCTCCGGTGCCTCAGCGATCCGCTCGATCAACATCTGCACCTCGCGGCTCGCCAGCACCTCGCCCCACGCCTGCACGGAGGCGTCGGACTCGAGCACCTGCTTGACGATCCGGGCCAGCTCCTCGCTGCTCAGCCCCGCCGCCTCGGCTTGGCTGGCCATCGCGCGCTCGATCGCGCGGCCGACGGCAGGGCTGCGCAGGGCACGGAGAATCGCTTCCTCGACCGCGTCGTCGAGCGCCCGGTCCACGCCAGTGACATGGGCCACCCGACCGGCTCCCCTGGCCCCAGCGCTCAGCAGGCGCGCAACCGGCGGCTTGCCAGAGTCCTCCTCCATGGATGGGCACCATTATCGCGCTGGCCGGTTCGAGACCAGATCGTGCAGCGCAAGAGCGGCTGCTCGCCGCGGGTGTCCGGCGGGTCCGAAGCGTGTTGAGGCAGATGCGGGCGATGACCGTCGTCAGCCACCGCTCGAGGCTGTCGATCTGCTCGGCGTCGGTCGCCGGAGCCGCAGCCACGCCTCCTGCACGGCGTCGTCGGCATCGCTGACCGAGCCGAGGATCCGGTAGGCGACCGCGCGCTGCTGGGGCCGTTGGCGGTCGAACTTATTGGCGAGTTCGAGTTGGTCCATCGCTTGTCACACCGTCGGGGTCTCGCGGGTCATACCGGATAGACCCCCGAATCCGACCCTATGTGACAGGAGCTGAGTGATGGCACGCATCAATGGAGTATCGAAGAGCGAGGCCGGGCCGATGGTCAGGCTCGTCTACAGGTTTGGACCGCGGATGATGAAGAAGCTGACCGGCCGCGAGCCGCAGACCGGCAGCGGCCTGGAGCCGATGGAGATCTGGGCCTACCAGCCGAAGATGATGATGGGGATGGGCAAGTTCAACCAGGCGGTCCGCAAGGCACATACCGTCGATGAGCGGCTCAAGAACCTGGTCGAGCTCAAGGGCGCGCAGATGATCGGATGCGAGTTCTGCGTCGACCTCGGCTCGCAAATCTGTCGCAACTCGGGCTTCTCCGACGACGAGCTGCTGGCGCTTCCGCGCTACCGCCACAGCGACCTGTTCACCGAACGCGAGAAGCTGGCGCTCGACTACACCGTCGCCGTCATGCGCACGCCGGTCGAGGTCACCGACGAGCTGTTCGCACAGATGAAGAAGCACTTCAGCGACGAGCAGCTCGTCGAGATCACCGCACTGCTGACCCTCGTCAACATCGACCGGTTCAACGCCGCCTTCGGGATCGGCTCGGCCGGGTTCAGCGAGGGAATGGTCTGCGTCCCGCCAGACCGCCCCGCCGCCAACCCCGCACTATCCAGGATCGCGTAGAGACCGTCTCAAAACCACGCGCGAGCGCGCGCCGCGCTGCAGGCACACCGGGTCCTGAGAAGGCCTCCGGCAAGCCCCGACCCACCGTACGCTCAATGCAGTCGGAGGCCAGAGGCTCTCGGTTACCGAGCCTTCAACCACGGCCCGCTGAGCCCTACCCATGCTGTCCGAAGGCAGTCGCGACGCGCGTGGTCGGCGACGCCGTAATCGTGACTGCTTCTCGCGGTGCAGAACTTTGTCAGCCAGCTTGCGGACTAGCGCCGTTGATGGCCCATTGGGCGGCGAAAGCCCGTTGATATGCAGGCCGCGCTTCGCCGCGGGCCACATAGGCCGCCAGTTTCGGAGACTCGTCCAGAAGGCCTGAGGGCCTCAGCCTGAGCAACACCGACACCATCATGAGGTCGCCCGCGCTGAACGCCCCGTCGAGCCAGTCGGCATCGCCCAAGCGGGCAGAAAGCTGAACCAAACGATCGCGAATGCGGTCTTTGACCAGAGGCAGGCGCTCGTCGGCCCAGGGCCTGTCCCCCTCCAAGATCTTGGCGGTCACCAGTTCGAGGATCGGGGGCTCCACGGTGTTGAGCGCGGCAAACATCCAGGTGATGGCCCGCGCTCGCGCATCGGCATCGTCCGGGAACAGGCCCGCATGGTGCTCGGCGATGTGCAAGACGATCGCGCCTGTCTCGAACAGGGCAAGATCGCCTTCCTCATAGGTCGGAATCAGGCCGAAAGGATGAAGGCGCAGATGCGCGGGTTCCTGCTTCGCGCGCAGCGAAACAAGGCGCACCTCGTAACACTGGCCCACCTCTTCAAGCGCCCAGCGAACGCGCGTATCGCGCGCCAGGCCCGCGCCGCCATCGGGCGACCGTTCAAAAGCGGTGATGATGACGGTCATCGTGAGTCTCCTCGTCTTGCGGTAACGGCATACGCATAGGGACCCAACCCACTTCGGAAACTCATCGCTGGCGCCGAAAGCCCATGAGTGCGAGTTACGGGCGCGGACGCCGGCGCTTTCGCTGCTCGTCCCAGGGCAGGAGCGCAGGAGTTGGCGGCCGGCGCGCTCGCTCGCGTGAAGGCGGGCGTCGTGTGTTGTCCCGGTGGTCGCCCCCTCATCGGGCATTCGTCGGGCGGGTGTTGCGGGACACGCGGCGCCGCCTCCACCGGGAAAGGCTCCCGTATGCAGGCGGAGTGCCCGCAAGGGGTTCCCTTCCGTACGCAGCATCCGCTTGGCGTGGTGGTCAACCGACCCTCGGTGTGGCCTGACCGATGATTTTTCCGCGCCGTGCTGGTCTGTACGCCGAATGCCGACTCATGGGAGGCTGACGCCATGCGGAAACTGACCTTTGGCATGAATCTGAGCCTGGACGGCTACATCGCCGCGCCCGGCGACGACCTCGGCTGGAGCGTGCCGAGCGACGAGCTGTTCCAGTGGTGGTCCGACCGGGTGGGCGCGACGGGCCTGGCGCTGTACGGGCGCAAACTGTGGGAGACGATGAGCTCCCACTGGCCGACCGCCGACCAGCAGCCTGGCGCCACGCCGGCGGAGATCGAGTTCGCCCGCCGCTGGCGGGACATGCCTAAAGTGGTGTTCTCCTCGACGACCAGCACGGTCGACTGGAACACCCGCCTGGTCACCGGCGACGCGGTCACCGAGATCACCCGGCTCAAGGCCGAGGACGGCGGTCCCATGGACATCGGCGGCGCCACACTCGCCGCAGCGGCCATGCGGGCCGGGCTGATCGACGAGTACGTGCTGGCCACCGCACCGGTCCTGGTGGGCGGCGGCACGCCGTTCTTTACGAACCTGGACAACTGGGTGAACCTGACCCTGGTGGAGACCCGGACGTTTCCCGACGGCGTGCTCCTGACGAGGTACGAGACCAAGCGCTGAGTGCCCGAGCTCGGATCCGCGCGGCCTCCGGGCCGTCCAAGGATCTCGTGGTGCTGTGTTCCGAGGCGATCGTGATACCCCTGCCGGATCACAGGCCGTGTATGTAAGGGATCCCTTTACGGGACTCCGCGCCCGCTCTCTCAGGTATGCGGGCGTCCCCAGCCGTTCCGGCCAGGCGGTCGCTCGGGACGAGCAGCGACCGTCCCTGGCGTGCGGGTCGGCCTCCGCCTCGCTGCTGCATCCGTGGAAGGGGAGCACGGGCGCGCTGACTGCTCGTATCCTGCTCCACTAGAACTCTTCCCCGCGCTCGGGCAAGGG
The DNA here is from genome assembly GCA_963832315.1 of uncultured Solirubrobacterales bacterium. Taxonomy (GTDB): domain Bacteria; phylum Actinomycetota; class Thermoleophilia; order Solirubrobacterales; family Solirubrobacteraceae; genus Palsa-465. Next base: position 90,401 of record CAWHTT010000004.1, read on the forward strand.
TGTCTGCATAGGCACGCGCCCAGTCCTCGTGCAATCGAAGCCGCGAGCGCTTTCGCGTGAATCCGCTGGTCAGCATGCTGGCCGCCTCGGCAGCCGTACGAGGCCAACCGGGCGATCCCTTCATCGCTGGCAGGGACGGCGGGTGCCGAGTCTTCGTGGCGAAGAGCGATCGCGCGCTGCGTCGAGGTCCCGGCGATTCAGTTGCCACGATCTGGATCGTCAGGGCCAGCCGAGCCCCGCCGATCGCCTTCGCCCCGATCTGAGCGCCCGATGCGCTGAGCTGGCCGCTCCGATCGCGTGTGAGCGCCAGGACGCGAATCAGCTCGGTTACGCGCGAAGCGAGCGATCAACCGCGCGGGCGACCTGCTCGCGTGAGCGGGCTCGGACCGCGGACCCGAGAGCAACGCGCCAGCGTTCGGGACTCCCCGCAGAGCACTCCAGCCCCAGGTCGGCGAGTACCACGGCTTGATCAACGTGAGCCGCGATCTGCTCGGCGCGACGCTGCGCGGCGACGTGTTGGGCGCGTGCCAGCGGCGTCCTGCCACCGTCGCCCGCAAGCCTGATGAGATCTTCCGACACAAGCGGTACCGCGCGCCGAGCGCACCTCTCCCACGGCGCGTCAGCCGCCGAATCGACGACAACCTGACGCACAGCTCGCCAACCTGCATGGTGCGAATCGCAACGCGCAACGAGAAACCGGGCCAGCGCCTCGGCTACGTCCACGGCTCCGGGCTCGGACCCGTGACCGTCCAGGTGCCGCAGTGCGGCACCCACATCCCGGCCGCCCTCGACCGCCCTGGCGAGCTCCCGGGCAGTCCGCCGCGGCTTTGCGTCGTTCATCATCGCTCTCTCCACCGTACTCGACCGGAAGGCCGCGCTCCGCACTGGACTCCTACACCTAGCGTCCAATCACCCCAAGGTCGGTGACAGCGTCGCCCCGGCTGCTGGCACGAGGCAGACCCGTCCGCTCGCCGACGGGCCGACCGGAATGAGAGCAATGTCCGCCCGACCGGCAGGGCGGACGACCGCATGACGCGAAAGAGCGATCATCCCGATCGGACCGCGGCTCGCAGATGCTCGCGTTGGAACATGCACGGCCCCGCCCGGCCAGCCCCATCGGCCGGCCCTCCTTTCGGCGAGAACCACGTCTCCGAGCGGAGCCGTCCGCACGATCGCGTTTGGTCTGCCGTTGGCGCGCGAGCGGACGAGCGCTACGGCGACGCTCCGATCACGTTGACCTACACCCGCCAGGCGCGGTGCCGTGGGGCCGCGTCGCCGACGGGCCGCTTACGCCGCGCCGGCGTCGACTCGACGCTGCCGTCTCGCACAGGCGATAGGAAGGGCAAGAGGACTCAGGGATCGCGCCGCGACACGGGACGCACGAGGCGCGTCGGGGGAGCTGCCCGTGGAGGGTCGGCGACTGGTCTAGTGAAAGCCGCGGGACGCCTCATCAGCTAGGTCCGGCGCCCGCGCCTAGGCTGTTGAGCCAGTTGCGCATGCTCACTCCGGCGGGCGTGACCTGTCCTTCTTCGTAGCCGCTGGTCGCTACGGCGAGCGTGACACCGTCGGGTGTCGACCAGCCGTACTCGATGCCTGTGCCGCTTGCCGCGTAGCGAGCGATTGCCTGCCCCTGTTGCAGGATGCTGCCGGGCGGGGCTATGTCGGTGATCTCCTCGGCGACGTACTGCTCCATCCCGGCGTTGGGTCCGGCCAGCAGCTCCCAGTACACCAGCGGCTGGCCGAGATACCAGTCCGGTTCGATCGCGAGAATCTTGACCTGCGTGGGCGCGAGAATCGGCGCTCCGACCGGCATGGTGGCGTCCACGCCCTGATCTGTGCGCTCCCAGTGATTGACGAACTGCAGCGGGTTGATGTAGGAGCCGGACGTCGTCTTGACCGGGATACGCTCGGAACGGAAGGCGGCGACCGCCGCGAGGTTGGCTTGGCGCTGAAGCACGGACGCCTCATGTGAAAGTGTCTTTTGGAGCGCGGACAGTTGGCGCTGCTTGGTCGCGCGGTCTTTCGCCGACGCTAGTTCGCGGTCGACGATCGAGAGCCGGAGTTGGACGATCTGGTTGCGCTCGGCGAGCACAGCGGCCGCTGAGCGGTCTCGCCGCACCTCGATCGCGGCCAGTCGTCGAGCTTCGGCGGCGACCGCGATCCGCGCCTGGCCCACTAGTCGGGTGACGCGAGCATTGGCGCGTGCGATCGCGTTGAGCGCGTTCACTTTTTCCAGGAGATTCTGAAACCCGCTGGATGTGAGGATCACGTCCATCAGGCTCGGCGGCGGCGTCTCGTAATTGGTCACGAGTTGCTGGGCCAGCAGCCGGCGGTCGCGCGCGTACTGCACTTTGAGCTCAGCGACACGGTCGCGAGCGTGCGTCAGGTCCAGGCGAACCTGGGCGAGCAGACCCTCGTCGACGTCCAACCTGCGCTGCACGATCACAAGCCGCGCCTGCAGCGCTGAGATCGATCCCTCGTAGCGCTGGATGGCGGTGGTGTCGACGTGGATCGCCGATCGGAGCTGGCTGGCCTGGTGCTGATGCTCGGTGTAGCGGCCCGCCAGGTCGCCTCGGCTCGCCGACGCGCTGACTGCCACAACTGCCACCCCCGCGACAAGCGCCGCGGCGATCCGCCAGCGTCCACGCACAGACGCCACTCGCTCGAGCGTGCAGGAACCAATCACCGGGTCGCGAGGCTAACCTGCCCCGCACATCGTCCGCGACCACTGCAACCACCGTTGCGAGACGGTCAGGCCACCCATCCAAGGCGAAACGTCGGCGCTCGGTCGACAGCGGTCTGGTGCGCCGGGCGAGGCGGGCCGGCGGTTAAGCTCAAGGCTGTGAGGGCGTTGATCGCTGGAGCCGTCGAGCGGTACTCGGCCGAGCACACGACCCCGTTCGGGGGTGCGGTGGCGCAGGCGGCGCAGTGGACCGAGGCGAACAGCGACTGGCCGGGGATGATGGCCGGGCTGGTGGAAGCTCGGTTGTTGCAGGCGCTGGTGGTGATCGGCGGGGCGCGGCGGGTGCTGGAGGTCGGCGCTTTCACCGGTGTCGGGGCGCTGGCGATGGCCGCGGCGCTGCCCGACGGCGGGCGCGTCACGACGCTGGAGGTCGATCCCGACCATGCCGCGATCGCGCGTCGCCACTTCGACGCTAGCCCGTACGGCGATCGCATCGAGCTGATCGTCGGCGATGCGCTCCAGACGATGACGCAGCTTGAGGGACCGTTCGACGTCGTCTGGATCGACGCGTGGAAGGCCGACTATCCCGCCTATTACGAGGCGGCGCTGGAGAAGCTCGCGCCGCGAGGCGTGATCGTCGCCGACAACCTGTTTCGTGACGGCGCCGCGCTCAACCCCGATCGGGTCGATCCCGGCACCGTCGGAATCCGCGAGTTCGCGCGCCAGGTCCAAGCCGACGAGCGGACCGACAACGTGCTGCTGACGATCGGGGACGGTGTCATGCTCGCTTGGCGTCGGCCGGCCGGACCGTCAGCGCCGGGCCCGCACGCGGGATGACGCGAAGCCACTCCCTGGCCTGTAACGATGAGCCCGCGAGGGCGGCGACGCCATTGCCCGCCGCCGCGACGCTTTGTGAGCGAGCGCACGCCGTGCCCCTTCGCATGGAACGCAGAAGTGCAAGCGACCACGCTCGATGATGTCTGCTTGCTAGTCGGCGGCTGATATGGAGGTGTGTTTGTCAAGTGCTTGGCCGTGGGTTTTCGTCGGCGGCGTGGGGTCGCTCGGCTGAGGAGGCGACGGTCCTGGCGGGTGCGCGACGCGCGGTCAGGCTGATATGCGCGGGTTGGGTGCCGCAGGACCGGGTTTCGTGGTGAGAGCCTGGCCACGAAAACGGAGTTGTGCGTCCTGTCGCTCGCCGCGCGGCGCGGTCATCGCGGCGGGTTGATCGTGGACGCGGGCCGGCTCGGGCATGATCCCGGGCACCGGCGAGTCATTGGACTCGATCGGGAACGTGGTGTGGACTTGGTCGTGACCTTCACGAGCGCGGACCGCCAGGCGCGGCGTCGGAGTGCTCTTTAGGGAACGGCTCTTCCGTCGTTGGGACGAAGTCCGCGAGGTCGATGGCCGGGGTCTGGCCGTCTGGTCGGCCTTCAAAGCATGCTGCGCGTCTCTGGGCTTCATCGTTCGCCTGACGCTGCGTGTAAACGCGAGCGTCCCAATCGGCCTTGGCTTCATCAGCGCGCAGTGAACGTTCCCCGCCCCTCTCCCTGGCTTGGCGGACCTGCTCGCAGATCCGGGCGTACTCAGGATCGGTTCGTTCCCATCGCGCTTGTTCTTCGGCAAAGTTTTCGTGCTCCCATGCCTCGGTGTGACGCACAGCTTGATCGCCATGGCCGAACCTATGCCAGCCCCTTGCGGCGTGCCCGTCGCCGCTCTGTAGCAGCTTTCGCAGAATCATCATGACTGACCTCCTACCAAGACCCCCGCGCATTAGGGCGGGTCCTGCTTGTGAACGGCGTTTCCGTCGCCTTGGACAAAACGGCCCGTGAGGTCAGCGAGAGGCAGGTCTTGCCCGCCGGGGGCCTGCGCGAGAGAATCGAGCAGCAGCGGCCGATAACCGCCCACATCTGACAATACTCCTTCTCAAGGCGGGTAACCGACCAATTTGGCTGATCGAGCATCGCTTCGGGCGCGCGGGCCAACGAACTCAGGCGCGGCCAGCGCCCCGATCGAGACAGCCCGATCGGACGAACCTCACGAGCGTTGTCGGGGCGCGCCGATGCCTCTGCTCCCAGCTGACGCATCGGCGTTAGCTCACGGCTCGATCCGCGGCGATTCTGCAAACGATCGGCCGCCGCCGTTCAATGGGCACTGGTGTTGGGGCGCTAGGCTTGGGGAGCACACCTTCGTGGGGCCTCTCCCTCTCTCTCAGCCCAGCGGTGGTCTTCTCTAGGAGAAGAGTTGGGGACGAGGCTGGCATGAGCATCTCAGAGCCCAGGCTGACGGGCCGACAGCAGTTGGCGGCGATCTCCCGCGCGATGGCCCGTTTGCAGCGCGATCACTATGGTCGCGAGTCGACCAAGGTCAACGCGTATGCGATCAAGGACATGATCGTGGTGGTAGTGCGGTTTAAGCACCTCACGCCGTTCGAGAGGTCAATGGTGGATGGAGGCGAACCTGAGCGCGTGCTCGCCCTGCGCGCGCAATTCGCTCGCATGATGGCCGGGCGCTACACGCACACAGTCGAACAGGTCACCGGACAAACGGTCGTAGCGTTGCTCTCGCAGGCGCATGTCGATCCGGACATCATTGTCGAGGCGTTCTTCCTCGACCGACGGTTCGGGTCAAACGTCACCGAGGGCGTGGCTGAGGTAATCCTCCTCCCGGAGCGCGGTCGACACTCGCCGCGACGGGCGTGAGGAGCTCGATTGACGTCCTGACCCAACCCTGGTGCGGCGCAGGAACGCTCCGCTGGAACAGCGCGCCTGAGCCTAGGCGTCTGCTTCGCGCTGACGCTCGGATCTAATCGAGTCAGGGTGACTGGCCCCCAGTTGCGCCCTAGACGCCAGCCTCAAGACCTGCTCCCGCCCCGGCAGGGTACTGAGCCATGATCGATCGGTAGACCCGGATCGCGCGGAAAGGGCGCATGCTGGCCTCACGCGGTTGTGGGGACGAGAGCCTGTTACTTCCGAAAGAAGCAACGCCGACATGTTGACGCCCCGACGACAATCTTGTTGGGGCGTCGTTGGGCGCCACGGTGTGCTGCCAGCCGCCCTTCGCGATGAGCTGGACTCAGGGCGCTGCGGGAACAGCATCGCAAACTCACGAATTCGAGCTATTTCGGGAGAACGTGACAAAACGGAGTACAGTTTGCTTTCGGGGCTGATTTGCCAGCACCTCCGAATCGCTCGCGCCGGCCACCGTTCTCGTGACCTCACGGGTTGTTTCGTCTGGGCGACAGAAACGCCGTTAAAGCAGTAGGTCCCTCCGTCGGTTACAGGGGGTGCACGCCGTCGAAAGCCACGCACGGCGAGAGGAGATAGCCATGGCGCTTACCTTCCGGAGGCACAAGATCCACGCGGCGGGATCACCTAAGCGTTCCGGAGGTTGGTACGCGGATCCATACGGGGCTGCAGCGCGTCGCTGGTATGACAACATCAGCGGGTGGTCGGACCGCGTTGAGGGGGCGGGGCAAGCACCGGATAAGACCGGATTGGCGCGGACCGATGAAGCTGCGATAGCTTCTGGCGACTCGACAAGACCCGTGGACGCCGATGGCAACTCTGCGCCGCTGTCAAGGCCGGTGGACCCTAAGTACATGGCAGACGCGCGACCCTGTCGATGAGGACACACGCCGCTGCGAGCGCTCCGCGCGATTTCGGTGCCCCGAGGCGCGTTCAGCGTCGCGGTTAGACCGACTCCGGCGGCGACCAACACGATGATTCCGGCGGTGGCTTGTCCGGTGGTACTCGCCAGGGCAGTAACGCCGGCGACTCCGGGCAAGAGCGCGGCCGGAACCTTTACGAGGAGATTCACCGTCCGCCACCGCTTGGCTGCTTCGAACTGCCCCAGAGCTGACCCGTTCACGCCCTCTTCGATGATGGTGAGCTTCTGGCTCATCACGGTCTTGGTCGCCTCGGTGTCGGCGTTAGCGGCTTCCATGAACTCGAAGGTATGTGATTCGTCAGACGTAACCGTCCGTTGCGCCGGCTGACATGTGGCGCGGTGAGCCATCCCACGTCGCGGCGCTCCCGCGCTATCCGGCGACATTACTCAGCCGCCGGCCGCGGACAGCCCTGCCGCCTGGGACTTCGTCGTCCCAGCGCCACATCGGGGACGGATCGCACTAGTTTGCGAGCGCGGCCGGAGCGGACGATTCCTCATGGGCGACGGAAGACGAGTCGCCCGGAGCGGACGTCGGACGATTGCCTGGCCACGCTTGCGACCGCCCGCGCGCCGGCCGCGTACTCGCAGTAGGACGGAAGGAGGTCCCGCATGCTCAAGCTGACTCGGCCCTGTTCTTCGCCAAGCTCGCGTCTTGCGTTTAAGCTCGGCCGAGAGGCACGCGAGCTCCTCGTATCCGCGCAGTGATGGGACGCGACCCCCGCCGACGGGGATGCTCGCCGCACCATGAATGCAGGGCCAACTGCGGTACCGACGCGAGACCTCCTCGTGCCTCAGTGAGTGATCATCGACTGTGGTCTGACCGAGGGCGACGCGACGCGATGCGCCGAAGTCGTCACCCAGGTTGGGCTGGCGGTTGGACTGGCCGGTACCCTCGTGCTGTGGCGACGACCCAGGTGTTTCGCAGCGAGCAGTTCCCTGATCTCGCGGACGAGGTCCTCTTCCCTCGGCTGTCTGACGCCAAGCTGGCATGGCTGAGTAAGCGTGGTCGGCGGCGGACGGTTGCGCCCGGTGAGGTCCTCTACGAGCACGCTGACCGCGACGCGCCGTTCTTCGTCATCGAACGCGGGCTCGTCGAGTTCATTGATCGCAGGCCCGGCAAGGACGTTTACATCGCTCAAGCGGACGGTCGCACGTTCATCGGCGATATCGCGGTGTTCACCGGTGAGCCCACGATCAGCGCCTGCGTGGCCGTCGAGTCGACGGACGTCATCGAGTTTGACCGGGCCAAGCTGCGGGCGATGGTGGCTCGCTGGCCGGAGTTCGGCGAGCACGTCTTCGCCACGCTGCTGGAACGGCGTGCATGGCACGAGGCCAGGGGGCAGGGCGTGATGCGGCTCATCGCTCCACGCGGATCCCGGCGGGCCTTTGAGGTCCGCGATCTGCTTGAGCGCAATCTTCTGCCGGTGCGTTTCTTCGACGTCGACACCGACGATGACAGTGCAGCGCTGCTCAAGTGGCTCGACATCCCGCGGTCTGAGACGCCGATCCTGGTCCACGCGACCGAGGTGATGCGCAACCCCTCCGCGGCGCAGGTCGCGCGGTCGCTGCGTCTCCGCGCAGAGGTGGACGGTGAGCGGTTCGACATGGTCGTGCTCGGCGGCGGCCCGGCGGGCCTGGCGGCCGCGGTGTACGGTGGCTCGGAGGGATTGAGGACGTTCGTCGCGGAGGCCTGGGCGCCTGGTGGCCAGGCCGGGACCAGCACGCGGATCGAGAACTACCTCGGCTTCCCGACCGGAATCTCCGGGAGCCAGTTGACCCGTAACGCGACGCTGCAGGCGCGACGCTTCGATGCCGTGCTGTCGAGCTTTCATCGCGCCGTCGAGATGGCCGACGGACCCGACGGGCTGCTGCGCGTCGACCTCGACGACGGCCAGCACGTGCTCGCGCGCTCGGTAGTGATGGCGACCGGCGCACGGTGGCGCGAGCTCGATGCCGAAGGCATCGACCGCTTCCGCGGCGCCGGCGTCTATCACGCCGCAATGCCCACCGACGCGGAGCGGTCCCGGGATGAGGATGTGGTCGTCGTCGGCGGCGGCAATTCGGCGGGCCAGGCGGCGCTACACCTCGCCTCGCAGGCGCGCAGTGTGCGGGTCGTCGTCCGAGGCAAGGCCCTCAGCGCGACGATGTCGCGCTACCTGACCGACCGCATCGAGCGGTCACCTCGGATCGAAGTGATGACCGAGACCGAGGTCATAGCCGTGCACGGCACGGCGACCGTGGAGTCCGTCGACCTCCGCGACAGCCGCACCGGCACGATCGCGCCGGTCACTGCGACGGCCGTGTTCGTCATGATCGGCGCCACCCCGTGTAGCGAAGCTGCGCGCGGGGTGCTCGCTCTCGACGCCGCCGGCTACCTCTTGTGCGGTAGTGGAGCGGCAGGCTGCGACGGGCATTTATCGTGGCCACTGACAAACCGCGAGCCGCATCTCCTCGAGACGGTCCGTCCAGGAGTGTTCACCGCCGGTGACGTGCGCGCCGGAGCGACAAACCGGGTGGCGGGCGCGGTCGGTGACGGCGCCCTCGCCGTACGGTTCGCGCACGACGTGCTGGCGGGCTAGGCCGAGAACCATCCGCGCCATCGCGTGGGCCGGGGAAGCGGCGACGGAGAGAGGGCAGGCCGGTGACGCTGAGGAAAGACAGCAGCGCTGCCGCGCGATCAAGATTTCGGAACCGTCCGTTTGTGAGACGCGAAAGGCCGAGTCAGCCGTGCTCGTGGCGGGTCGGATACTCCTTCTCGATACCCCGGCAGGCGGGAACGGGGGTCATGGCCTGGATGCCGCCTCAGTGGCCGGCCAGGTGGATGACGCCAACACTGTGCAGTCCATCGAGCATGAGTTGGACCGCGAGCGCCGCGAGGAGGAAACCGAAGATCTTCTCGGTCACGAGCATTCGGGTCTCATCTAGATGGTCGCTCACGCGGTTCGCGAATCGGAACACGGCAACGTCGAGCGCTAACACAAGAGCGAGTACGCCCAGCACCATTGCGAAAACAGCGAACGAGTCCGACTCGGCCGAGAGCGTCACCAGCGTGACGATCCCCGCCGGGTTCAGGAGGTACGGAACAGCCAGCGGGAAGACCGCGATCCGGTCCGGATCGCGGCCCTTGATCGCTTGACTCTCCCGCGGGTCTGCCGACCCGAGAACCATGGTGACCGCGATGATGATCAGGATGACGCCTCCGGCGATTGACAGCGACCCCGTCGAAAAATGCAGGAGCCTCGCCAACAACTCGCCGAGTCCGACAAGGAGCACCGCGACCACACCCGCCGTGGTGAGCATCTTGCGGACCACGAGTGCCTTGGTTGCAGGGTCCATTTCGGAAGTGACGTCAAGAAACGGAACGAGCGCGATCTTCGGCCCTACACCGATCAACAACAGCAGGAAAGTGTCGATCACCAGATAGATGTCGATCGACGTGTGATCCATCGCGCGTCCTCCTCTCCCTCTCATTTCGCCGGCCGCGACCGACAGCCGCGTTGACCCGCTCGCGGCAAGACGATATCGGCGCCTTCCGCGCCCACGCGTTCTGATCCCTTGATCTCGAGCCGCCGGACGGACGATGGTCGAAAGGCCCGACGCCGCCTCCCCGTCTCGGCCGGCGGCTGCCAGTCGGTGCCCCAGGCGTCGAGCGGCATCAGCCGCATTCTTCAGCGGCAAAAAGACATGGCTGAGCTACGAGACCTTCGGCGCCCTGCTCGTCGCCACAAACGCGCACGCCGCGTGCCTACGATCGATCGCCCAATCGGAAGCTCCAGGGCTAGCCGGTCGTGCCCAGGCTGCAAGCATCAGAGCTGTCACGACGTCGTCGACGCCAGCGCTGCCGCTGCAGGCGTGCTGGCAGCAGCGTGCCCCTCCGCCGCCCCACGATGCCTATGGCGACGATCCGCGTCCTGGCCAAGGGCGACCTCGACGCCGCCGCGGCGCTCGCTTCCGTGGTCGCCGGCTCGCTGCCGCTGAGGTCGCTGACGCCGCTTTGGCGACCGCTTTCACACCGGAGGGGCCATGGTGTGCGAGGGTGCGGCGCTGCCGAGATTGTCCGTAACCAGCAGCGCGCGAGCGCAGCACGGCGGCGGTCGTTGTGGCTGCTTTGCGCCGCAGGCGACCATGCTTCCGCCGACGCCGCGAGTGCTCAGACGGATCGCGCATCGCGCACCGATGACTTCCCGGGCGCCGCGCGGTCCTTTGCATCGACGGCAGACAACGGACCGGAGAGGACTACACATGGCACAACCCGTGGTGCACTTCGAGATCATCGGCAACGATCCGCAGAACCTCCGCGACTACTACACGGGCCTCTTCGGATGGGAGTTCGACACGCCCTCCCCGGTGGCTGAAGAGGTGTCGGAACCGGGGAGCTACGGTTTTTTGGACCTCGTCACCTCTGAAGATGGGACAGGCATCCGCGGTGGTGTTGGGGGCGGACCGAGCTACAAGAGCCACGCCGTCCTCTACGTTGGCGTCCCGAATGTCGAGGCCGCATTGCAGCGAGCGGAGAAGCTCGGAGGCACTCGGGTCATGGGTCCAGCGACCTCACCGAGTGGTCTCGTCGTCGGTCACTTCACGGACCCCGAGGGCACCCTGATCGGTGTCGCTGGCGTCGCATGAGCGCTGGTTCTGTGACCGATCATGTCCGACCCCGGTCGTACTCGAGTGGGCAGTCAGCGCCTACCGCATGGCTCCTTCGGTGGCCGAGCAGACGCGCGGTTGACGACCTGCCGGACACACGCGATCAAATCGCGCGCCCAGGGTTCGGCTCCTGCTCCGTCGGCTCGAACCGGAAGCGGCGGCCGCATTCCGTGGCGGGTTTGTAGCCGTCCCTCGTCGTGCGCTGCGAGCGCCCCCGGCGCCGCCTTCTCGCGGACGACCGCATCCACGCGCGAAGGCGCGACCGCGCGATCCACATCCCGGCTTCGCCGCTGTTGCGCCGGGCCGGCGACTACGCGGGTCGCATTGTGAGAAGCCGCCAGCGAGAACGTCAGGCGTCCTCGGTCAGCGTGCGGGGCACGAGCGCCGCGAACGCCACGAGGATGAAGGCGAGCAGGCTGACGACGCCGATGGCGTGGGCCCACGGCGCGTCGGCCAGGTTGAGCAGCCCGATGCCGACGATCAGCAGCGCCACCGCCAGCCGGGCTCCGAGCGTCGGTCCCAGGAGCAGCTGGCCGACGCCGCTCTGACCGGCGGTCGCGACCGGCTCGGCCTCCGCGCCGTGGGCGCCGAGGTGGCCTCGCAGGGTGAGCGTGAACAGGAGCGCCAGGGCGGGGAACAGCAGGACGGCTCCCGCCAGCACCGCCACGACGACCGCCACCATCGTGTCGTGCGGGGCGGCCGCTTGGTCGACCGTGAGACCCGGGAGGAGCGTCGGCCACCTCGCGAACGCCCAGTCGGCGACGACGAGCGCGACGGCGAGCGCGGCCGTGTAGCGGGCCAGCTCGAACCGCCGCGCCGCGTTGAGTCCCATCGTCGTGGTTCCCACCACGACCGACAGGATGAGGACTGCGAGCGCGGCGCCGTGGACGAGGCCCGTGTACAGCGGGTGGTCGTCGGCGTGGACGACGATGAGTCCGGCCAGCGCGAGGCCGCCGGCGACGGCGCCGGCGCCCAGTGCCCGTACCCGGAACGCCTCCACCAGGTCGGTCTCCCCGCGCCTCGCCGCGTCGGCGGCGAGGTAGACGGCGGCCAGGTAGGCGGAGAACGCCACCGCCAATAGGCCGATCAGGATCGAGGTCGGGTTCAGCCAGCTGGTGATGAGATTGCCCGCCGCGTTGCCGACCGGGACGCGTTCGGCCGCGATGCCACCAGCGGCCGCGCCGAGCGCGAACGGCGTCACCAGCGACGCGACCGCGAACATCCGGTCGATCGTCACCAGCTCCCGGGTCCCGGCGGCGCCGGAGCGCAACGCGTAGCTGGCGCCGCGCAGGATGATGCCGAGCGCGGCGATGAACAGCGCTACCGCCAGCGTCGAGGCGATCGACCCGAAGAACACCGGGTACGCGGTCCACGTCACGGTCAGCACGAAGATGAGCCACACGTGGTTGGCCTCCCAGACGGGTCCCATCGAGTGATGGCAGTGCTCGCGGATCCGCTCGCCCCGCTCGCCGCCGCCGCTCACCAGCTGCCACATGCCGGCGCCGAAGTCCGCGCCGGCCAGCACCGTGTACAGGACCAGCCCGATGAGCACGAACACGAGGGGGAGCGCGTCGAGCATCAGGCGGGCTGGAGAGTCGAGTCGGGAGGCGCGTCGGCGCCCGGGAGGTCAAGCGGCGAGCGCGCCAGCCGGCGCAGGATCCACACCAACGCTCCCGCGACAGCGATGTACGTGATGACGAGGACGGTGTAGCCGACGGGGATCCCGCTCGCGCCGGTGACCGACTGCGCGGTCGTCATCACGTGATAGACCACCCAGGGCTGGCGGCCGACCTCGGTCGTCACCCAGCCGGCGATTAGCGCCACCGTCGCCGCGGGCCCCGAGACGAGAACCGCCCAGTAGAACCACTTGGAGCGCGGAAGCCGCCGGCGGCGGATGCGTACGAACAGATAGAAGAGGCCGAGCAGCGCCAGCAGCGTGCCGATCCCGACCATCGTCTGGAAGGAGAGGCGGGTGACGTTGATCGGCGGGCGCTGGCTCGCCGAGACCGCGTCCAGGCCCGTGACGCGGGCGTTCCAGCTGTGGAAGGACAGCAGCGACAGGAGGTGCGGGATCCCGATCCCGTACTTGATCTGGCCGCCCGTGTACCAGCCGAGGATGTGCTCGCTCGGCGCCGCGGGTCGTTCTGTACAGCCCCTCGATCGCGGCCAGCTTGATCGGCTGCTCCACCGCGATCACCCGCGCGATCCAGTCGCCGACGAGCACCTGGACCGGCGCCGCCAGGCAGGCGATCGTGAGCGGGATCGTCATCGCCACGCGCTCATACCGGGTCCACCGCCCGCGCAGCCGGCAGAACGCGTAGGCGCCCGCCATCACGAACCCCGTGACCATGTACCCGGCGATGTACATGTGGATCAGCTCCGACCACAGCAGCGAGTTGCCAAACAGCGCGCCCCACGGATCGACGTCGACCACCTTGCCGCCGACCAGGCGGAATCCTCCAGGGTGGTTCATCCAGGCGTTGACCGAGATCACCGTCAGCGAACCGGTGAAGCCGGTGATCACGATCGGCAGCCCGGACAGGAAGTGCACTCGCGGTGACAGGCGGTCCCACCCGTAGGCGTAGATCCCGATGAAGATCGCCTCCATGAAGAACGAGAACCCCTCGATCGCGAATCCCAGCCCGAACACGCTGCCGAACGTGGCCGTGAAGTTCGGCCACAGCAGGCCCATCTCAAAGCTCAGGATCGTGCCCGTGATCACACCGATCGCAAACAGCGCCAGCACGATCCGGCTCCAGCGCCGGGCCACCGTCCGATAGACCGCGTCGCCCGTCCGCATCCCCAGCCACTCCATGAACAGCACCATCGCGGGGAACGCGATCCCGAAGCACACAAGCGGGATGTGCACGGCGAATGACAGAGCCTGCATCTGCCGAGCCTCCAGCAGATACTGCTGATGCACCGGGGCGAACGCCGCAGCGAGCATGGTCATGCCTTGGGACCCGCACGGTACCGGAGCGACCCGGGCATCAGCCGCCGCTGCAGCGGAGGACGCGACGCAAGCCTCACGTCTCAGGATGGTTTTCCCGCCAAGGCCGCCTTTGCGCGGTCTGACTCCCGCCCGGGACGATCTGCGAGAGCGCCGCGACCAGTGGCACATGCGAGTCTCCCTCCGCCTGACGAAGCGGGAGCGGCTGAGTTCGGGCACGTCTTCGTCGCCAACTCGAACCTGCACGCGCAGAGCAACGTCATCGCTACCTCATTCGGTGGCGACGAGCTAACAGCCGCGCTCCTGCTCCGCCAGGAACTCAGGGCACGTCCGCGTGCCGCGACGAGACTGCTGAGATGGATGACGAGGGACCGCGCCGCGCCGGACCGTCGGATCCTCGCAATGCCGAAGTACCCCCGCTGGCCGGCGGCTGCCGACCGACCTTGAGCCCAGCTGTGCTACCGCCCGTCGAGCAAACCAGCCGCGCAGACGGCGTGACCGGTGTAGGCGTCGAGCGACAGGCCACGCCACGTCGAGGCGGCCCCGAGTCGCTCGGGGGTTCTCGGTGGCGATGGCCGTGACCCAGCGTGTCCGATAGCAATCGCGCGCCGCGCCCAGTGCGGCCGACGCTCACTGCCCCTTCGCTAGCGGCGCGGGCGGCCGCGGAGCGGAATGTCGCTCGTGCCTGTGGGTGGAGCAGCCGCGCCGAACCACGTACGGCGACTGCCGCTTAGCCGTAGTCGGCCGCCCTCGGCGCGATCGCGGGTTGTCGTCCGTTGATGGTTCGCGGGTGCCCCATGTAGGCGGCGGCCTCGGGAGGGCTCGCGTTGCGGATGATGCATATGATCGGGGCCGGGCTGATCACTTGACCGCGAGGAAGAGGTAGCGGTTGAGACTGAAGAAGTAGTTGCGCCCGAGGCCAGTCCGCCTTGGGGTTCGCGCTGCCGACGCCCGCGCAGGTCGGTGCCCGCGTGGCCTCCCCGTCGACCTTGTGCCGTCGGCCGTGAACAGCACGACGCGCGAGGTGTGATCCGCGCCCGGTGGCGGATCGACGGTTGTGCTCACGAGCCCGATCTAGCGAGGCGCTCCCGCCCGGCCGACGCCCCGGATCAGGTTTCGGACCTCCCGCAGCGCTACTGGCAGCGTGGTCGTGTTGTAGCTGTGGGAGGCCTTGATGCTGTCGAGGGTGGCGAGGCATCGCTTGAGTGCTCGCTGATTGCGCTGCTCCCAGGCCGCGATCGCCGCCCCACAATCGCAGCCGGGACCTCCAGCCTCGAGCACGTCCTGGGTGAGCAACCGGTGGAGGCTGTATAGGTCGTCCCGCATGGCGGCACGCGCCAGCGCCTCCCAGCGATCAGTGCGGGGGAGGTCGATGATCCGGTCGCGCAGCCAGTTGAGCTGGATCCGCGACGCAAGCCCGAAGTGGACCGTCATGACTTCATCCAGATCACGGTTGCTGGTGCGCGCAGCCTCGACGATGTCGAACAGGGCGATCATGGACGGCATCCCGGCGACCGTGGCGCCCAGTGACGGCGGAACGCCGGCGGCCTGGAGATCGCTCGCCCAACGTTCGTACGCCGCGCGGTCGGTGCCGTCGAGCATTTCCGGGAGCGCCGCTCGGAGCACCGCCGCTCCTTGCTCGAAGTAACCGATCGTTCGAGCGATGTCGATCTCGTCGGGGTATGTGGTGGCCAGCCAACGTGTGGCGCGCTCGACGAGTCGACGACCTTCGATCAGCATCTTCAGCTGTATCTGCGCCTCGACCTGGTTGTCGAGCGCTTCGACCGCGGACCAGAACGCGGGCATGTCGAGGATCTCGCGCGCTGCCGCATAGCCGCGGGCAAGGAGGGCGGGAGGCGCGCCGGTCTCCTCGCCCAGCCGGAAGACGAACGTCATGCCGGCGCGGTCAACAAGCTGGTTCGCGACGACGGTCGCGATGATCTCGCGGCGGAGTCTGTGCGCCCGCATCTGCTCGCCGTAGCTCTCCGGAAGTGGTGCCGGGAAGTACCGCTCCAGGTCGTGGCCGAGGTATTCGTCCTCGGGCAGGTCCGAATCCAACAAACGGGCGTACAGGTCGATCTTGCAGTGCGCCATCAACACCGCGAGCTCCGGCGCCACGAGCCCCTGCAGACTGACCTTGCGCTCGTTGATCGCCTCGTCGGTGGGCAGGAACTCGATCTCCCGGTCCAGACCCGCGACCTGCTCGAGACGGGTGATCAGCCGAGCGTGTACGTCGACCATCGAAGCTGCCTGCGCCACGGCGAGGCTCAACGCCTGGGTCTGCGTGTAGCTTCCATACCGCACCTGCTCAGCGACGGCGTCGGTCATCGCGACCAGCAGCTGGTTGCGCTGCTTGAAGGTCATGTCGCCGTCGGCGACCACACCGTCGAGCAGGATCTTGATGTTGACCTCGTGGTCTGAGCAGTTGACCCCGGCCACGTTGTCGATCGCGTCGGTATTGATCCGGCCGCCCGCGAGCGCGTACTCGATCCGACCGCGCTGCGTGAACCCCAGGTTGCCTCCCTCACCGACCACTCGGCAGCGCAGGCGCCTCGCGTCCAGCCTCACGGCGTCGTTGGCCTTGTCGCCGACGTCCGCGTGAGTCTCGCCGAACGCCTTGACGTAGGTGCCGATGCCACCGTTCCAGAGCAGGTCGACGGGCGCCCTCAGGATCTCTCTGATCAGGTCGTTAGGGGCCAGGGCGTCGGCGTCGATTCCGAGCGCCACCTTGACCTGCTCGGAGATCCGGATCGACTTGGCGCTGCGGGGGTAAACCCCGCCGCCCTCGGAGATCAGCGAGGGGTCGTAGTCGCTCCACGCCGAGCGTGACAGCGCGAACAGGCGCTTGCGCTCAACAAAGCTGAGTTCGGGATCGGGATTGGGGTCGAGGAACACATGCGCGTGGTTGAACGCGGCGAGAAGCTTGGTGCGTGGCGAGAGCAGCATCCCGTTCCCGAACACATCGCCCGACATGTCGCCGATCCCGATGGCGGTGAACTCGGTGGTCTGGACGTCGATTCCCAGCTCCCGGAAGTGCCGCTTGACAGATTCCCACGCGCCGCGCGCGGTGATTCCCATCTGCTTGTGGTCGTAACCGTTGGACCCGCCCGAGGCAAACGCGTCGCCGAGCCAGAAGCGGGAGCGCACCGAAACCTCGTTGGCGATGTCCGAGAACGAGGCAGTTCCTTTGTCCGCCGCGACTACCAGGTACGGATCGCGTTCGTCGTAGCAGACCACCCGTTCGGGCGCGACGATCTCTCCTCCGGCGATGTTGTCGGTGACGTCGAGCAGACCGGACAGGAACGCCTGATAGCAAGCGACAGCCTCGTCCAGTAGAGCCTCCCTCCCGCCTTCGGCCGGCGGCCGCTTGACCACGAAGCCGCCCTTGGCGCCGACGGGGACGATCAGCGCGTTCTTGACCATCTGCGCTTTCATCAACCCGAGGATCTCGGTCCGGAAGTCCTCCGGACGGTCAGACCACCGAAGACCGCCGCGCGCGACCTTGCCGCCTCGGAGGTGAACTCCCTCCACCCGGGGCGCGTACACGAAGATCTCAAAGCCCGGCCGTGGGAGCGGCAGCAGCGGCACGCCCGCTGGGTCCAGCTTGAACGAGAGGTAAGGCGCCGGGCTTCCCTCGTCATCTACCCGGAAGAAGTTCGTGCGGAGCATCGCGCGGACCACGTTCAGGAAGCTGCGCAGAATCCGGTCCTCGTCGAGGCTCTCGACCGCGTCGATCGCCTGCTCGATCTCCTCGCTTGTCTGATCTGCGGTCAAGTCGTCGCGCCGATCAGGATCGAACCGCGCAACGAACAGCTCGAGGAGCTTCGTCGCGATATCTGGATGTGCGAGCAGCGTCCGCACCATGTACGCGCCGGAGAACGGGATCCCGGCCTGACGCAGGTATTTGCCTACCGCGCGGATCAGCGTGATCTCACGGCCGGTGAGCCCGGCCGCCAGGACGAGTCCACTCAGCCCGTCGTCCTCGAGCTCTCCGCGCCAGATGCCGAGGAACGCGTCCTGGAAGTTGTCGCGCACCCGCTCGGCGTCGGGCACCGCAACCCGCAGACTGAAGTCGTAGATCCACGCTGGCGTCCGATCGCGGGGCGAGATCTCATACGGCCGCTCGTCAACGACGTGGGCGCCCATGTGCTCGAACGTCGGCAGCACGTTCGACAGCGATACGCCGCTCGAGCTGAACAACTTGCAGCGCACCAACCCCTCCGGCGACTCCAACGGCCGGTAGAGGTTGAGAATCGGCTCGTCCGCTGACACGAGCTGTTCGATGCGGGCGATGTCAGCGACCGCGGAGCGGGCAACCCAGTCGGAGCGGTACCCGGGCGGAAACGCCTCCTCGTAGCGCGTATACAGGTCGGACCCGTGCTCTTCTCCGTACTCCTCGAGCAGCGCATCGCGGAGGTCATCGCTCCAGGCGCGCGTCGCCTTGACCAGCCGGGCCTCGATCTCGGCCACGTCGAAGTCGGCCGGAATGCCGTCCGGGCACCGCACCCGGAAGTACACGCGGACCAGCACCGACTCGGTGAGCTGCGCCCGCCAGTCGAGGAGAACGCCGCTGAAGGCCTCGAGCAGAATCTTCAGAACCCGTTCGCGGTTGTCGGTGTGGTAGCGGTCGCGAGGGATCGTGACCAGGCAATCGACGAACCGGTCCAGGCGATCGCGGCACACGAACAGGCGAACGCGCTGGCGCTCGCCGAGCCCCAGAACGCCCATCACGAGCGCGAACAGCTCGTCCGCCTTGACCTGAAACAGCGAGTCGCGCGGATACGACTCGAGGATCTCGGTCAGCGCAGTCTCCTCGTGGCTACCAGGGGGAAACGCCGCACGGCTGAGCACGGCACGCACCTTGCCGCTCAGCCCTGGGATCTCCCGGATGCTCTCCTTGTAGGCAGCCGCGGTGTAGAGGCCCAGGAACCGACTCTCACCTGTGACCACACCGTCCGCGCCGAAGCGCTTGACGCCGATGTAGTCGAGATAGGCAGGACGGTGCACGGTGGCGCGCGAGTTTGCCTTGGTCAGCACAAGCGGGTGCCGCCCCCGCGCGATCTCGAGCGCCTTCGGACGCAGCGTCGTGTACGCCCGCGCCGGCGGCCCCCGCAACATCCCCAGACCCGAGTCGGGAAGCGCCCTGAGCCCCGCCTCCCCGTCCTCGAGAACGAGGTCGTACTCGCGATAGCCCAGAAACGTGAAATGGCCGTTCGCGAGCCACGCCAGGAAAGCCTTCACCGCCTCGCGCTCGATCGTGTCGACCGGCGGGGGATACCCGTCGAGTTCGTCGATCAAAGCGACAGCACGTCCGCGCATCGCCGCCGAGTCCTCGACCACCCGCCGCACATCATCGAGCACGCGCTCGATGCCCTCGCCGAGCTCGCGGAGGCGATCAGCGTCGGTCTCGCGCACGACCTCGGCGTGCATGATCCACTCAGGAATCGCGCCTTCGCCGGCGTCGACCGGCTCGAGAACCTCCGTCAGCGCGCCGTGCTGATCTCGCCGGACCCGGATCACGGGATGGATCATCAGGTCGATCGAGTAGCCCTGGCGGCTCAGCTCCATCGTCACCGAGTCGACCAGGAACGGCATGTCGTCGCTGACGATCTCAATCACCGTGTGGGGAGACCGCCAGCCATGCACCTCGAAATCAGGGTTGTCGACGTGGACCTTTGCCTGCCCCGGCGCGCGCAGCAGGGCCAGATTCCAATGGGCCACAGCAGCCCCGTACAGGTCGAGCGGATCACGCGTGACGAGGTCCTCAGCGGGAACCCGGTGGTAGTACTGACGGACGAACGACTCGCACGAACTGCACTGCTTGTCCGGTACCCGCTCCCGGACGCGCGAGCACACAATGTCGATCAGCTCCGCCTCCGCGTGCGCCGCCCTCACAGTCATCTCGACACCGCCTTCTCAACCTTCCTCGGAGCGGCTAGCCTACATCGACCCGACTCCCTTTACGGGGAACACGGCGCCCATCGCGACCCGCCGCGGCGCGGTGCCGCATCGCGGATCCTCATGTCGCCCGACCGCAGCTGCGACTCCCAACAAACGCATCCAAAGCCGCCGCTCCCTCACGAAACGAGCCATCCAACTCCGCCCCGCGACACGCGCGCCCGGGACGGGAGAGCCTGCGGCGTGAGCGAGTCCGCTCTGCCCCCAGCCCTCCCGCGGCTGAAGTCCGGAACAGCATGAAAGCACGGACGTAGCCGCGATCGGCGCCAGGCCGTGCCACTCGTGTTGAGCCACCCACATGAAGCGGTGGCGCTCTGTGAGGCCGGCGCTGCGGTCCGGCGTGCTCGCCCAGGCGATCCGGCCGCCGACCTTGTCTGATGGCACCTCCCGACTGCGCCCCAGTCGCGAGCCACACCCACAATGACCTGCGGCACGCTGCGGCCATGCTGGCTGACGCGCGAGCCGCCGTCGGCGTCCTGCCCGAGGGACAAGGGCCGACCGACGCGGGATAATCTCCGAGATCTGACCTCGCCGCCCCGGGTCGCGCCGAGCATTGGATGTCAGTTAGAACGAAAGATGGAGTAAGGCCCTTATGCGCTACATCCAGTTGGTTGAATTCCACAGCAGCCAGGCTCCGGGCGAGGTTCGGAAAGCGCTGGATGAGTGGCTTGCGGCAACTCGTGGCAAGCGCACGTTAGAGACCGCGATCGTCGCGGTCGAGCACGAGCGGCCGCACCACTACTGGGAGCTTCTGGAGTACCCCTCCGAAGCAGAAGCGGTCGCGGCGAACGAGCTGCCCGAGACCAAGGCGGCTTACAACCGGTGGATGGCGCTCGTGGATGGCGAGCCCTTGTATCACAACCTCGACGTCGTCGAGCAGGTCGATGGCTGACCGGAAACCCGTCCCCCGGCCACGTGCCGGCCCGCTCTGTTGGCGACGGGCGAGGACAACGCCTCCAGCGCCAAGCGGGCGAGGCGTCGCACTTAGCTGGATCGCTTGCCGTCGGTAGGTACTGCAATGACCGTCTCGGACCATGAGCCCCAGCCGCGACAGGCACCGCCGACCGAGCGCCCACTTCAAGGCCAGCGTTCCAGGCGGCGATGAAAGGGTCAGGCGTCATCTGAAGTGCGGCGATGTTCGTAAGCATCAGGTGCTACTTCGTGCACAAAGTCCCCGCGCGGGAGTTGGCGGAACTCGTCGATCAGGACTTTGCCGATCGCATTAGCGCCCAGCCAGGGTTTGTCTCATACGAGTTCCTGGACGGCGGTCAAGGTGAGGCGATGACGATCAGCGCTTTCCAGGAAGCCGTTCAGGCCGAGGACTCACGCGCGCTCGCACGCCGCTGGGTCGATGAGCGGCTGAGCGACTTCGAACTGACGACGACCGAGACAGTGCGCGGGCAGATCAAGCTGATCCACGCGACCGCGGCGCGGCCGCCGAGTGCGCACCCCGGCGCTCCGACCGGCTTCGCGGCCGTCCGGCGCTACCGGCTTGCGTACGGATCGGTCGAGAAACTGGTCACGCGCGCCGAGGAATTCGCCTGGCTGCTCGAAACGCTGCCGGAGTTCTACTCCTATCAGGTGATGGACTGTGGCGACGGCGACATCATCGCCGTCAGCCGCTTTCGGGAGCGCGCGTCCGCCGAGCAATCCGATGAACTCGCCGCGCGCTTTGCCCGAAACGAGCTCCAGGGATTCGACCTCAAGCGCAACGAGTGGCTCGGCGGCGGCGTGATCCTCGTCAGCCGCGAAGCCGACGCTTCGCCTCCAGGCGAGCACCCGTAGCCCGCCTGAGTTGTACCCGTCTGCACCTCAGTATGGCGGGCGTCGTGACGTGCGGAGTTTGGGCTCATGATGGTTTGCGTTTCGCGCGGCGGAGGAGCGGCGCGGCCGTAGACTGGTCGCGCGGTTATGTCAGCGGTGGATCGTGCTGTGAGTAGGGCTGTTGCGTCGGTCACTCCTCGTTGGCCGGTCGCGTTGGTTCGGCGCGGCGGCCTGTTTGATCTGCTCAGACGTGCGGGTCGTGTGACGGTGGTGTCGGCGCCTGCGGGCAGCGGGAAGACTTGGCTGTTGCGGTCGTGGATGGTCGAGGCGGGAGCTGCGGAGAGCACCGCGTGGGTTTCCGTGCCTGCTGGGGAGGTCGATGCCGCACGGTTCTGGCTCTCGGTCCTCGACGCTGTTCGTGGGACGAGGGTTGGATCTCCGCTCGTTCGACCGGTGACGCCGGCACCGGATCTGGACGCTGGCGCTATGGCGGAGCGGCTGCTGGCGGATTTGAGCCCGATCGCTGAGCGGATCTGGCTGGTGGTGGACGACCTGCACGAGTTGCGTTCGGATGAAGCACTGCGCCAGCTTGAGCTGCTGCTCATGCGCGCACCGGTCGAGCTTCGGTTCGTACTTGTCACTCGTGGGGAGCTGCGCCTGGGTGTTCACCGGTTACGGCTTGAAGGGGAGCTGACCGAGATCCGGGGTGCGGATCTTCGTTTCTCGCGGGATGAATCGCGGGCGCTGTTCGAGGCTGCGGGCGTAGAGTTGCCGGATTCGGCTCTTACGGTGTTGGCTGAGCGGACCGAGGGGTGGGCGGCGGGGCTGCGGTTGGCGGCGTTGTCGCTGGCGGGGCATCGCGATCCGGACGGGTTCGCCGCAGCGTTCGCCGGAAGCGCGCGGACGGTGGCTGAGTATCTGCTGGCGGAGGTGTTGGATCGGCAGCCCGAGCCGGTTAGACGGGTGCTTCTGCGGACCTCGGTGCTCGAGCGCGTCAGCGGTTCGTTGGCAGACCGGTTGACCGGAGGCTCTGACGGGCAGCGGATCCTGCAGGAGCTGGAGGACGCGGGGGCTTTCGTGGTCGCGATTGATCCGCGCCGATCGTGGTTTCGCTATCACCGCCTGTTCGTGGATCTGCTGCAGCTCGAGCTGCAACGGACCGCAGCGGACGAATTGCCGTCGGTGCATGGCACCGCCGCCGAGTGGTTTGCTGAGCACGGCTACATGGTCGAGGCGATCCGGCACGCGCAGGCGGCGGGGCAGTGGAGCTTTGCTACTTGCCTGCTCGCGGACAATTGGTTCAACCTCGTCCTGACTGGTCAAAGGGCCACCGCACACGAGCTCCTCATCGGCTTCCCGGCCAGCGCCACGACAGCGAACGCTGAGCTGAGCGCGCTCAGGGGGGCGTACGAGCTGGATCGGGGTTCGCCGGATGAGGCCCAACGCCATCTCTCGATCGCGACCCGGGCGGCGCAATCCGCGCCAGTGGAGCACCGCGCACATCTCGAGCTCCTGCTCGCGATCGTGCGGCTCTCGATCGCCACTCACCTCGGCGACCTCCAGGCCGTTGTGCAA
The DNA here is from genome assembly GCA_963832315.1 of uncultured Solirubrobacterales bacterium. Taxonomy (GTDB): domain Bacteria; phylum Actinomycetota; class Thermoleophilia; order Solirubrobacterales; family Solirubrobacteraceae; genus Palsa-465. The sequence continues at coordinate 113,644 of CAWHTT010000004.1, forward strand.
CAGGCGCATCGCCTGATTGTTTTCGCCCAGACGCCGGACCCGGCGCAGCTAGGCCTCGGCGACGATCTCCGCGCCTTGGCGCTGCTGGAGTTCGGGGTCGCCGAGCTGTGGACGGGTCGGTTTCCAGAGGCGGAGCGACACCTCGAGCAAGCGCTCGCGATGTCGCGGCGCATCGAGCTGCCGTTTCTCGAGGTCGGAGCGCTGGCGCATCTGGCCCAGATCGCAATCTTCGATTCAGTACCGGTAGGCGCAGAGCGCAGCGAGGAGGCGATCAAGCTCGCGCGACAGCACGGCTGGGCAGACGATCCCGTCACGGGTGTCGCCTACGCGATCCACGGCATCGCGCTGGTCGTTCAAGGCCGGCTTGCCGAGGGAGAGTCCTGGCTCGGACACGCCGAGGCTACCCGCCTGCCCTGGGTGTCGCCCGCAGGTGGACTGATGCTTTACGTCATGCGTGGGCTGCTCGAGGCGGCGAACGGTGATGACGCGGAGGCCCTGAAAGCGTTTCGCTCCGCCGAGCGTCTGGGTGAGCGCCTTGTCGAACCGCACGTGCTCGCGGCGCGGATTCCCGGGCACCTAGTTCGAACGCTGGTGCGGCTGGGTGAGGTCGAGCGCGCGGAGGAGATCCTTGCCCACATCAACGACAAAGAGCGCGCGCTCCCGGAGATGCGAATCGCCGGCGCGGCGCTAAGACTTGCCCGAGACGACCCCGAAGGGGCGACTCAGACGCTCGCGGCTCTGCTCGACGAGCGGGCGTTGGCGATGCGCCCACGGGTCTGGCCAGTCCAGGCTCTCCTCCTCGAAGCGATCGCCCGGGATGCACTCGGCGAGACCGATCGGGCCGAGCATGTCCTGGAGCGCTCGCTCGACCTCGCCGAGTCGGAGGGTCTTATCGTCCCGTTCCTGCTCTACCCGGCAGCCGGATTACTCGAGCGGCATCGGCGGCATTTCACATCACATGCGGCCCTGATCGCAGAGATTCTCGACCTGCTGGCTCGCAGGACATCCGCCCGGCGACGGGATGCAGCGCAGCTGCTGAGCGGGCCGCTCACCGAGAGCGAGACGCGCGTACTGCGCTACCTGCCGACCAACCTATCGGCACCCGAGATCGCGGGCGAGCTCTATCTCTCCCTCAACACGATCCGGACGCACATGCGCCACCTCTACGCCAAGCTTGGAGTACACACGCGGGCCGACGCCGTTGATCGCGCCCGGGCGCTTGGGCTACTCGCCCCCTCGTCACGTCCGCATTGACCGGCGAAAGTGCGGCGGCGGATCGGCGCGCGTCGGGTCCGACAAAGCCCTGAATCACATCGAGATGTGATGGACAGCTCACATCGCCGTACGCCACGCTCTGCCCTAGCTGGTGGCTGAAGTCACTTCAGTCCCGACGCAGATCGAAGACCGTCTAGTCCTGGAGGACCGTGATGCTGACAGAAGACCAAGCCCCGACCACGCACGGGGGAACCCGGTTGCGGATGGTGCCTGTTGAGAAGTTCGATCCCGAGCTGCGTGAGCTGGTAGCCGCGGACGACCGGACGCCGCTCGAGCTCGGGCTGCTGCGCGTCCACGCCCACCGGCCATCTCACGCCAAGGCGATCGTCGGCCTGCACGCCGCATTGTGGACCGACCGCCTGCTCCCCGACCGCCTGCTCGAGCTCGTCCGGTTGCGGATCGCGTTCTTCAACCAGTGCCGAACGTGCATGGCGATTCGATATCCCGGCGCGGTCGCCGACGGCCTCACCGAGGATCTGGTCTGCTCGCTCGAAAAGCCCTACGAAGCGCCGCAACTGACCGACGCCGAGCGAGCCGCCATCCGATACGGCGAGCTGCTGGCTACCGACCACCTCGCAATCAACGAATCGGTCTACGACGACCTCCGCAAGCACTTCACCGAGGAGGAGCTCGTCGAACTCGGCACCTACTGCGCGTTCTGTGTCGGCTTCGGCCGGCTCGGAGCGACCTGGAACATGATCGAGGACCTACCCAAGCGCTTCCACGGAGGCGGCACCGCCACTCCGTGGGGCGGTGAGGCGATTACGGTGAGCTGACGCCCCAGTCACAGCGGATAGTCCCGAATCCACGTTCGCCGGGGTGAGCTCGCTGCCGAGTTGTACGACTTCCGGCAGTGCGAGGGCGTCGTCGCCCGAGCTGTGCTGCTCTGCCGGCGTTGCGGCAGCAAGCCGTCGGGGCGTTTGCCGAGATCGGCGGTCCCAGCTAACGCGATGGTGCTAGCTCAGCCGTCAATCCGCGCTGGGTTGCAAACGCTTCGGTCGCTGCCGCAAGGGACGATGAGGACAGCGCCGGCTCGGACTATCGGATCCTCCCAATGCGGAAGTACGCGCCTCGCGGGGGGCTCCGACCGACCTTGAACCCGCCGCGCTACCGGTCGCCGAGCAAAGCAGCCACGCAGGCGCCGTGACCGGTGTAGGCGTCAGGCAGCAGCAACGGCCGGCCGCCTCCCATGGCTCCTTTCGATCGACGGCGGTCGTCCTGGCGCACGATCGCTTCGATCGCAGTGACGGTCCCGAGCCGGCTTGCGCTTAGGCGACGAGGCGATCACGCGCGCCGGTGAGGCTGGGATTGGCGGAAATGCGACGGACGCGATTCCGGGTTGGCGGACAATCTTGACGAAGGTCCCAAGGGTCGTCGGGTCCGACTCGCGGGTTGGGACGACCTCCGTCACGAGTGACGTCGCCGAGCCGGGCACGACGCAAGTCGTCGGCGCGACCGTGGGAGCGTACGCAGCTGGGACATAGCGCCACCTCCGTCCTGATGACGGACGGGTGCTGCCGTGGGGGCGTGAGGTGCGACTATTAGGCGGACTCGAGCGCTGGCTCGACCCCGTGCGCGCCGACCGGCCGGGTCACGTCGCGCAGGAAGACCGCGCCGACCGCGGCGCCGCAGAGCGCGAAGATCGCGCCGATCACGAACGCCAGGTGGTAGCCACCGGTGAGCGCCGCGGCGGTGCCAGCGCCGGCTGCGGCCAGGTGGTGCGTGCGCGCCGCGGCGGCGCTGGCCAGGATCGCGAGGCCGAGCGCTCCGCCCATCATGAACGCCGTGTTGGTGATGCCGGAGGCCAGGCCCGAGTCCTGTGGCTCGACGTCGCTCATGGATGCCATCAGCACGGGGTTGAAGGCTAGGCCGCCGCCGATGCCGAACAGCAGCATCGCTGGGAGCACGTCGACCACGAACGAGCCGTGCACCGGAGCGCGTGCGAGCCACAGCAGCGCCGCCGCGGCGAGGAGCAGGCCGCCGGCGAGCGGCACGCGGAAGCCGTAGCGCATGACGAGCTTGGCCGAGAGGCCGAGCGAGAATGCCATCATCAACAAGTTGCCCGGCAGGTACGCGAGGCCGACCTGGAGTGGGCTGTAGCCGAGCACCAGCTGGAGGTACAGGGCGGAGAGGAAGAACAGCGCGAACATCGCCGCCGCCCACAGGATTCCGACGATGTCGGCCGTGGTCAGATTGCGGTGGCGGAAGATCCCGAGCGGCACCAGCGGGGCGGGGACGTGCGCCTCCCAGGCGACGAACCCCGCGCCGATCACCAACGCCGCCGCGAGCAGGCCGATCGTCTGCGCCGAGAGCCAACCGGCCGAGTTGCCGTTCACGATCGCGTAGACGGCGAGCACCATCGCGGTGGTGATCGCCACCGCGCCGGGGACGTCGAGGCGCCGCTCACCGGCATCCGTGCCCACGGCCGGCAGAAACTTGAGACCGCTCACCGTCACGGCGATCCCGATCGGGAGGTTGACGAGGAAGATCCAGTGCCAGCCGACGAGGTCGGTCAGCACACCACCCACGAGCACGCCGATGCTGCCGCCTCCGGCCATAACGAACCCGAACACGCCCATCGCCTTGGCGCGCTCGGCGGGCTCGATGAACAGCATCACGATCAGCGAGAAAGCGACCGCCGAGACGATCGCGCCGCCAAGTCCCTGCGCGGCCCGCGCGGCGATCAGCATCCCCTGCGACTCCGAGACGCCGCACACGAGGCTCGCGGTGGTGAACGCGGCGGTTCCGATCAGGAACAGCCGGCGCTGACCGAACAGATCGCCCAGCCGCCCGGCGAGCAGCAGGAACCCGCCGAACGTCAGCATGTAGGCGTTCACCACCCACGCGAGCGAGGTCTGCGAGAAGCCCAGACTGGCGCGGATGGACGGCAGCGCGACGTTCACGACCGTCGTGTCGACGACGATCATCAGGTCGCCCACGCATAGGATCACGAGCGCGAGCCAGCGGGTACGGGTGCTCAGGTTTGCGGTCATCGGTTCCTCCTCTTCCGTGTTCGCCGCTATGACCGCGGCGGCGACGAGAACTCATCGGTCACGTCCTCGACCGTCGCGCCTCGGCCGTGGAGCACTCCGCCCCGCCACGCCCTCGTCACCCGCGAAGCGCGCAGTCAACCGGGCCCGCGAGCACGCGAACCAACCAGGCCAGCTGCAGCGAGGTGAGCTGGGCCAGGCGAGGAAACCCGACGCCTGCTCTCTCGATTCGCCGGGCATTGCCCGCCGAACCTGCCGACACCTGCCACGCGCGGGAAGCGCGCGGACTCCGCCATACGCGCCAAAACGAATGCGGTCTCGACCCGCCCACGACCACGCACCCGCTCGTCCCCGAATAGCGGGCCTGCAGCAGCAGTGGGCATTTCGGATCGGCACGGACTGAGAGGTGCTGGAATGCGTCGCATGACCGACGACGCCGACGCAACCCCTGCCACGCTGATCCCGACGACCACGTCGCCGGCCTGCAGGCGCAGGTCGACGTCGCCAAGGCCCGCCGCGCAGGCTACCGCGCGCAGGCCGCCGAGACGGTCGCCAGAGGGGGCCCCGTGCGCCCGACGGACGATGAGCTGGGGATCATCAAGACCGACGATACGGTCGGCAGGATCGCCGCCGACGCGAGCCAGGAGCTCCAGAGCAGGCTGAGCCGCCTGATCTCGCGGTTCGGGCGGGGCGGGAAAAAGTAGGGCGGACGGCCCCGGCCTTCGCACCTTTGACACTCTGCAGCCGGGTGAAAGTGCGGGACTCTCGCACCCGCTGCTACCAGGCGGGAGTGCTGGTTCAGCGCCGATCCAGAAGGCTGCTCGGGAACGCCGACAGGATCGTTGTTTCGACCGGCGCTGCAACCAGCGCAGTCCAGCAATCCGCAGAGCCTGTCGCAGAAATCCGCAGCGTTGTGAGGAGCGCACAACCGGCCGGCGCGCGGCGGCGGGGTTGGAGCACGACCGACGAAGGTTGGTCGAGAAATGCACCTCTGGACGCCGTTTTCTCGACCAGCCTCTACTTCGCGGGTCGGTCCGTTGTGACGTGACCACAACAATCCGCGGTACATCGGGGTTTATGCGACAACCTCCGCGCAAAGCGGGACTGCCTGCGGCGTTGGCCGGATGTGCGTCGCAGTTTGAAAGGAGGTCTCCCGGCTGTTCGCGCCCGCCCGAACGCTGGCGTAGCAGAGTGTTGGAAGTTGCCCAACCCAGAAGCGCGCTGTAGCGCGTGAGGGCTTGGCGGCTACGTGGAGCCGCGCCTGCCCACATCGCGGTGACGCTGCGACCGTTGGCCGAGAGGACCGTCGTCGAGCTTGGCGGGGGATCGCCGCGCCAGAGCTGGCGCGGCGATTCCGCGTTCGTGAATCAGTGGATGGTGAATGGTGCTGACGCGGCGACGTCGTACGGCGTCGTGTCGTTCTTGTTCAACTGGACGACGTAGTCACCTGGCTCGACCGTCGGTGGTCCAGACGCGTCAATGTCGCCCTGCGTCTCGGCCAGCGTCGAGACCGGGAATTTGACGTCAACGGTCTTGGACTGGCCGGCGTTGAGCGTCACCCGCGTGAATCCGACCAACCGCTGCGGTGGCACGACCACGCTGCTGACCGGCTGGGCCACGTAGACGGGAACGATGTCCGTTCCGCTGCGGGACCCGGTGTTGGTGACCGTGAACGTCGCGGTCGCCGTGCCGTGGCGGGAGACATTCGATGTCACCGAGACGGCGGGCGTCGTGAACGTGGTGTAGGACAGGCCGAACCCGAACGGGTAGAGCGGGTTGTAGGCGTGCCCCTGCCCGGATCCGGTGCCCGGTAGCTGGTCGAAGAACTTCGGCTGGTCGCCCAGCGGTGAGGGTGCGGAGCCGTTGAAGTCCCCGCCCGGCGCATCCGCGTCGGACGGCCAGCTGATCGGCAGCTTGCCGCTCGGGTCGATCTTGCCGAAGATCGCGTCGGCGACTGCCTGGCCGGCCTCGGTGCTGCCTTGGTAGGCCATCAGAATCCCGTTCGCGTTCTCCGCATCGGGGCCGAGGCCGACCGGACGTCCGGCGATGACGACGACGATCACCGGCCTGCCGGTGTCCTCGAGCTGCTTGATCAGCGCCTTCTGGTCGGGCGGCAGCTGGGGTGCCGGGTTGTCGCCCAGCCCTTCGGCGTATGCCTTCTCACCGACCGCCACGACGTAGGCGTCTGCTGGTGTGCTCGCGGCGGTGTTGCCGTCCGGCACGTAGACAGCGTTGGAGTCGTCGTTTATGACGCCCTTCTGCACAGTCGTACCGGGTGGAATCTGGTTGGGCGGACCCATACAGCACACGTGGCCCGCGCCGAAGACGCCCTGCCAGCTGACGCTCCAACCGCCGAGCTGGTTCGTCATCGAGTCGGCGCTCGGACCGGTGACGACGACCTTGGCGGACGAGGAGAGCGGCAGCGTGTTGTTCTGGTTGCGCAGCAGGGTCATCGATTCTTGCGCCGCCGCGAGCGTCCCGCCTCGCCCAGCGGTGACCGCTGTATTCGCGGCGTTGGCGTCGACGCACGGCTTGGTCGGGTCGCTGACGCACGGCTGGTCGAACAGGCCGAGCTGGAACTTCAGCGTGAGGATCCGCCCCACGGCCTGATTGATCCGTGCCATCGAGATCGCGTGAGACTGCACGTCCTGGAGGATGCCGGCCTGCCACTGATCAGGGTTGGTCACGTACATAGCCATGTCGACACCGGCGTTCACGGCCTCGGCAATCGCATCAGCCGGATTGGCCGCGACGTGATACGAACCCTGCAGTGCCTGCACGTCCTGGTAGTCACTGATCACGACGCCCCGGAAGTGCATCTGGTTGCGCAGGATGTCGGTCAGTAGGTAGTGGGACCCGGTAGCCGGAACGCCGTTGATGGAACCGGAGTCCGCCATGACAGTCCCAACTCCGGAGTCAATACCGCCGGCATAGGACGGAAGGATCACACTCTGCAGGTAGCTCAGGGGCAGCAGCGCCTCGTTGCGGTCGTGGCCGTTGATCGACTGCGAGTAGCCGGCGAAGTGCTTGACCGTTGCCGTCACGCCGAGCGAACCGTGCGGACCGTGCGGACCGGGCGCCTGCATGCCTTGGATGTTCGCGCCGCCCATTGCCGCCGAAAGCACCGGCTCCTCGGCCCAGGTCTCGTATGTACGTCCCCATCTGTTGTCGCGGGCCAGATCCTGGACTGGGGCGAAGACCCAGTTCCAGCCGGTCGCGCGGACCGCGTTAGCGGTCGCAGCCCCACCGGCGCGAGCCGCCGAGGGATCCCAGGTGGCGCCCATGCCAATGGACTGGGGATACAGCGGGGCCTGCCAGGGATGGCCGAAGCCGTGCACTGCGTCAACCCCGAAGATCAACGGAATGTGCAGCCGCGAATTCTGGATCGCGTACTTCTGGATCATGTTGTACTCGTTGGCCCAGTCGTAGCCGGTGTTACCCGTGCCGCCCTGGCCGGTCGTATCCGGGGGGTTGTCCGTCCCGCCCGCGAGCAGCGAGCCCGTCTTGTTGTCGAGCAACCACGTCTTCATGCAACTCGAGTTCAGCTGGGCCCAGCCCTGGGTGCCGCAGCCGTTATCCGGACCGGTCAAGTCGTCGACGAGTTGCTGGTCCATCTGGCCGACCTTCTCGGGCAACGTCATCGCATTCAGCAGGGCGGCCACCCGGGCGTGAATCGGCTTGTGGGGATCGAGCCACGGAGCTTTGCCCGGGCTTGCGGAAGCGGCGACGCCCTGGCCAATGAAGGCAGCCAGCGCGGCCGTCACCAAGGCGCCGACAGCGACGATGAACACCGCCTTCCTTCGCCTGCGCATACGGCCTCTGGCATGCGGAGTGGACATGACTCGACCTCCTTGGGTTGGGGGTAATCGCGGTCGGTGCCCTCCGTCGCCGAAATCGCGTGGCGGCAGCGAACCTTTGCCGTCCAGGCATTGCCGAACGGCCCCGGAATGCCGCGTGATCTGCACAAGAGACATCTCTCGTGAGGCGACGAGGATTGGTGTTTTCGTGGACCTGCATCCGCGCGGCCGTGTCGTTGGCGTCGAAGAAGACCTCGAAGTGGCCCCTGACACGAATCGGTCGCCCTCACCTGAAATCCGCAGGCGGCGCTTGCGGCGTCGCCGATGAAGGAGATATTCATCGGAAACGCACGTGGACGGGCGGCCCCGCGGCGGCTGACCTCGCGACAATCCCGAGCGGCAGAGCCACCGCAACCAGCAATCCCGGAGCTGGTCGCGCCCCGTCGGCGTCGCCGACGTCTTGGCACCGCCGCAGCCCGCGAGCCCCGATGCTCGCTACCAGCATGCCGACGAGAAACCTCACCGGGCTCAGGCGCACCTCTCATCGATCGGCTCTCCCTCACTACGCACATTCGAGCGGTTCGCAGCGCGCGGAACGATCGCACCCCGGACTTCGGCTGTCAAGCGGAATAACGACCGCATTATTTCTTCCGGCAAACGGAGTAAATCAGTAGACTCTCGCTCAGTGCCGGAGTCATACGCTGACCCATCCCCGCGGCGGCAGCGCTCGCGGCAGGAGCTCCTCAACGCGATCCGTGCGCAAAACGGCGGCATCACCCGGAGCGAGCTAAGCCGCGTGACGGGCTTATCGCGCAGCGCAATTGCCGAAGGCGTGCAGGATCTGCTGGCAGAACGGCTGGTCACCGAGCACCGGATGGAGTCCGGCGTCGGTCGTGGCCGTCCGTCTGCGGTGCTCGTCCCAGCCGCGGCCCGAGGCGAAGTCGCCGGAATCGACTTCGGCCATAGCCATGTTTCCGTCGCGGTCGCACAGTCCAGCGGGCGGGTGCTGGCCGAGCACCGTCGAACAATCGACGTGGATCACCAAGCAACCGGCGCGCTGGATACCGCAGCGGCGCTGCTGGCACGCTGCCTAGCCGACGCACATCTGGCCGCGTCCGATCTGACCAGCGTGGCAGCCGGCATCCCGGGCCCGTTGGACATGAAAACCGGCCTCGTGCGCTCGCCGACGATCCTGTCGACGTGGGTCGATCTAGATCCCGCGCGCGAACTCTCAACACGGCTTGGCCGGCCGGTCCAAGTCGGGAACGACGCAAACATGGGGGCACTCGGCGAGCTGCGGTTCGGCGCAGCGCGCGGTTGCCGGGACTTCGTCTACGTCAAAGCGTCCCACGGCATCGGCGCGGGACTCGTCCTCAACGGCGACACCTATCGCGGAACGCTCGGCATTGCCGGCGAGATCGGGCACACCCAACTACCGGACGCCGATAACTGGTGTCGCTGCGGCAACCGCGGATGCCTAGAGGCAGTCGTCTCGATCTCCGAGGTAAGGCGCCAACTCACGCACATCAGGTTCAAGCCAGAAGCGGACGCGTCAGACCTGTCGCTCATGGCAATCAGCAGCGATCCTGCGGCCGCGCGGGTCATCACCGGGGCCGGCCGCACCCTCGGCCGCGTACTAGCCGACCTCTGCAACGCGCTCAACCCCGAAGCCATCATTCTGGGCGGCGAACTCGGAACCGCCGGCGCTCCACTGCTGCTCGGGGTCCGCGAGTCGATCGACCGCTACGCCCAACCGGCCTCGGCGCAGCATGTCAGCGTTCGATGCGCCCAGCTAGGTCTTCGATCTGAACTGATGGGCGCCATCGCCAGGGCCATCCAGAACCAAGCGATCCCAGTCTGAGCGTCACGCTCGGCGGACCAGGCCGCGCGACGCCGGGAGCAGCCGAACGAGGGAAAGCTAGCAGCGAGGACCGTGGCGACGACCTCCTGAGACCCTGGCTCATGCGACTCGCCAGGTGTCGGGCCGTCCAGGCCAATGGAAGTCGAAGGAACATCGACCACGCCGGCGTGAGTCCTGTAGAGGACGCCCGGGGGAACCGTGAGCTGCTCAACTTCGCGACCGCCATTGAAGTCACCCGGCTGTCTATCGCCGAGAGTCACGGTTGGCTTCGTCCCGGCCGGTGAATCTTTGCCCGACAGCCACCGCCAGTTGCGCAACCCGCGCATTGCGGGGGAGACGTCAGCGGATCCGGGATGCGCACCCGGTACATGGATGCGGGTCTGCGCGCCGCGGCGGTTTGCGGTGGCCGACCGTCGCCGGCGGGCTACTCCTTACACGGCGAGCGACAGCCAGTGCGGCCGTGCGGTGCGCGCTCGCCGTTGGTCAATACCAGCAGTGGTGCGTTGCCTGTTCTCATTCGCGATCGGAGCGACACCTTGGTGCGGCGCTCCGGGGGGCGTGACTTACTCGGTGCTCGCGGGCTCGATGTCTCCGCTCAGCTTCTCCGCTGGTAGGACATGGAGGAACGCGTACGCGGCAGCGGCTCCTCCAAGGAAGTCGGCAAGCAGGTAGATCCAGATGTTGCTCCACTTGAACAGACCGGTGACCATCGCGCCTAGAGCGATGGCGGGGTTAAACGCGCCGCCGGAGATGCCGCCAACCGCGAACGCGCCGACCACGACGGTGAACCCGATCGCGAGCCCGTAGAACGAGTTTCCCTGGGTCCCCCTGGCGGTCGCGACGTTCAGCACGACCCACGCGAGCGCGAACGTGAACAGGAACTCGGCGATCAGCATCCTTCCCGCGCCAGCGACAGCCGCTGCCGCCTCATGACCACCGACTACCCGGACTGTCAGGCCAGCCAAGATGGCGGCGACGAATTGCGTGATCACGTAGGCGCCGTACTCGTTGCTACTCATCCTTCCCCTTAGGAGCACTGCTGTGCTCACGGCAGGGTTGAAATGGCCGCCCGAGATGTGGCCACCGGCGAAGACCATCACCATCAGCGCCGATCCAATTGCGAGCGGCGCCAGCGCCCCAGCGCCCGCCTTGTTGGTCGCCATCCCGACGGTGAAGACGAAGATGAACATCCCGATGAACTCGACGACGAGCTTGCGGTCAAGCGGATAGCTCATGTTGCCCTTCCTACCTAAGCGCTGAAAGACTATGTTCCTTTCGATGTTGGCGCGGATGGACCTTCCGCAACGTCACCTCCGCACGGGGAGTCGCGGCGAGGAGCGCCGTGCCGAGGCCGTGCGGAGTTCGGACGAGAAGGCCCCGCGTGGCGGTACCGTCGGGTCGAATCGGCGGCGGCCAGGGGGTCACGAAGCGCCAAGCACCTCCATGATGCAAAGCGGCAGTCATGGTCGGTTGACGCGAGGCCGCGCCGCTGCTGCTCGGGGTTATCTCCAGCAATCCTCGGCGACAAGATCGGCGCCGCCGTGACTGCTCGTTTGAGCGAGTGCGAGCAAGTCGCTCGTACGGCAAAGGCTGGCGCGCGGTCCCGGCAAGCGGCTAGGCTCGGATACCCGTGCCAAAGCGAACGAAGGGCTCGACACGAGCGAGCGGAGAGACCCCCTGTTCGCCAATTTCGAGACTCCTGCGCGAGAGCTCGCAGCCGGCGCGGAGCCACCGCCGAATGGCTTACTCGGCCCATCCACTTGTCGCCAAAGCTCAAGTACACCTCGACCACCGACCGAGGGCAAAAGAAGTCGTCAGAGCGGTCGGTCGCCGGCGGGTGCTCCACGCCTAAAGGGGGCGCGCTGTCCGCCGGCCGCTTCGGCGAGCGGTAGCGCGGCTGTCCTCAAGGTCGGCCGCCGGCCCGCGGCCGGCGGGCGTACTTCCGCGTTGCGAGGATCCGGCAGCCCGCGCCGGCGCTGTTCCTCGTCGTCCGCGGCGACAGCCACCGTCGCGGTCGTCGCCAGTGATGCTGCACGATTTGGATCCGGCAGCGCCGTAGTCGACGCCAGCGAGGCCGATCTTGAGGAAGGCGTCGATCGCGTGGAGGCCGACAGCTCAAGCGCTGATCTGTCCGGGGCAGGGGGAGGTCCGGCCACCGAATCGGACGCTGTCGCGGATGGCGTCTCGCTGCCTGCAAGCCGGCTGCGCGCCTGTAATGTCGATTCCTTTTCGGTCGGCGGCTCGCGTGCAGACAATTTGCTGTCTTCTGTTGCATTTCCTTAGCAAAGTTGATTAGGATTAGCGAGAGATGGTCGGGGATTGGACCGTCACGCGGGCGGAATGCCTCAAGCGGTGGAGTGCAGTCGGCGCCGGGTTGGCCGCGGGCGGCATTCTCGTGGGTGGTTTCGCCTCGTTGGCCTCGTCGTCGCCCGGCAAAGCTCAGGATGCGGCCGTCCTCAGCTTTGCGCTGGCGTTTGAGGAGCTCCAGGCCGATTTCTATGCTCGGGCCTTGCGCGGCCTCTCGCTGCGGGGTGAGTGGCTGCAGTTCACGCAGGTCGTCGGTGCGCACGAGCGCGCACACGTCGCGTTCGTGCGGCGCGCGTTGGGTGCGGCGGCGAAGCCCGCGCCGAAGCTCACGTTGAGCCGGCCGCCGGCAAATCTCGGGGACTTTCAGCGCATGGCCGTTGTGCTGGAGGACATTGGCGTGGCGCTGTACAACGGTCAGGCGGGAAACCTCACCGCTGGTGCGCTTGCGGCCGCCGCTGAGATCGTGTCGGTGGAGGCGCGGCATGCGGCGTGGGCCCGTGACCTCGCGGGGGAGCTGCCCGCGCCGGCGGCGACCGACGTGCCCGCCGACGCCACGCAGGTGAAGGCGCGGTTGACGCAAGCGGGGGTTCAAGTTGGCTGACGAGCCCGCGCTGCCGGCGACGATTGCCGCGTTCGATCGCGACGGGGCTCTCGTGGAAGCCGAACAAGCGGTCCGCTCGACACGCCGGGGCGTGTTTGCCGGCGCGGCCGCCGGCGCGGTACTGGGCGCGCTGGGGCGGACGAGTGCGGCCCGGGCGAGCGGCGCGAGCAAGCACGACATTGCCATCCTCAACTATGCGCTCGGTCTGGAGTACATCCAGGCTTCGTTCTATACCGAGGCAGAGCGCCTGGGTGCGCTGCACGGGTCGCTGGCTCAGCAGGCCCACGTGGTGGGTTCCCATGAGCGCGCACACGTGGCTGCGTTTCGTGAGGTGCTTGGGGCAGCGGCGATCAAGCGCCCGACGTTCAACTTTCGCGGTGTCACCGAGGATCCGGATGCTTTCCGCCGGACCGCGGTGGCGTTCGAGGACTTGGCGGTTGCTGCCTACAAGTATCAGGCCCCGCGGCTGCAGTCGCCGGCGTACCTGGCAGCGGCGGTCGCCGTGCATTCGGTCGAGGCGCGACATGCCGCCTGGATTCGCCGTCTGGCGGGCGTGCTTCCGGCTGCCAGCGCGTTTGACCAGCCGTTGCCGCCAAGACAGGTCGAGGCGCTCGTGGCCTCTACGCATTTCATCGTCGCCGCGCCGCAGATGACCGCCCACTCGCAGCCGCGCACGACAGGGTGATGCCGCAGACGGTGGCCCGGATCGTGGCGCTCACCGCCGCTCCCGCGCTCGCCCTTTCCGCCGTGCTCGTATTTGCCCCCTCCGCGCGCTCGCCGGCGGCGCAGTTGCGACTGGCGCCGCCAGCACGTCCCGCGTGGCCGGCGGTTCGCCCGGTACCGCTGCCGGCTATGCGCCAAGCTTCGCGGTGGGCTCCCGTGATCCGGACGGTTCTGGCACGTGTCGCCCCCGGCCCAACGGCGGCGCCCCTGACGAAGGTCGCGACCCGCACCCCCGAGGGCACGACGAACATCCTGGAGTTACTGGGCACCGCGCGCCGCGAGGCCAGTGGCTTGTGGCAGCGCGTTCGGCTCGCGGTGCTGCCGAACGGCACCACGGGATGGGTACCGCGCTCCGCGCTCGGCGGCTCTATGTTTCTCGACACGCGACTGGTCGTCGACCGTCATCGCTTTCGCGCCACCCTGTTGCGCGACGGCGTGCCAGTGTTCACCGCCGCGATCGGTATCGGGCAGCCGCAGTGGCCGACACCAGCCGGCGACTTCTACGTCCGCGACGTGCTGACACGCTACCGAAGCCCCTTCTACGGCCCGGTGGCATTCGGTACAAGCGCGCGCTCGCCAACCCTCACCGATTGGCCAGGCGGGGGATACATCGGCATCCACGGCACCGACCAGCCGAGCCTGATTCCGGGAGCGATCTCGCACGGCTGCATTCGCATGCGTAACGCCGACATCCTGCGGCTCGCGGCCCTGATGCCCGTTGGCACACCGATAACGGTCCGGTGAGCCCACGCGCTCACAACGCGAGCCGCGCGACCCCTGCAACCGCGGCCGGAATCGGGCGTATGTCCTCGCTGTGGCCGCGGCAGATCCTCTGCCAGCGACCGCCGCAACTCGGCATGAGCGCCGGCCGCAGCAACTTATCCAGCGCTTCCGGCTCAATCCGACTCCTGGGGCGTTCCGGCAGCCCGTCCGGTGACTGTCGACGGCCAGAGCGCGCTTTGCCACGCGAACGCAAGCCCGCACGATCGGCCGTTTGCCGTGGTTCGGCGGGTATACCGAGCACTTGTCGCTACCCGGGCTAGAGGACGGCCGCTTCCGCAATCCGATCGAGGAGCATTAACCGGGGCGACCCGAACCCGGCTTCCGGAGCGGACGACCAGGGACAGCTACGAACCGGACACGGGACGCGGCCGCCACCTCCGGTTCAAGCCGACGGAGCGGGAGCCGACCTCGGGCTCGTGATCTGATCGCGTGTCCGGCGGTCGTCAACCGCCGGTCCCGCCCGGCCACCGAAGGAGCCATGCGGTGGGAGTTGGCTGCCCACTCGAGGGCCACCGGTATCGGACAATCTCGGCAGCGCCGCACCCTTCGCGCAGCACGACCCCTCTGCTCTGAGAGCGGTCGCTGGGGCGGCGTCACCGACCTCGGCGGCTGCGCGGAGCCCACCGCGGAAGCGAGCGCCGCGTCGCCATCGAAGGCGCCCTCAGCGAGGACGCGGAACGTCGCCGAGGCGATCGCGCGACGTGTCCCGATCCTGACGAGCAAAGCGATTGCCGCCGCGAGCGAGAAGGCTGGCCTCGTCTTGCTGGCGCCTACGGTCGGGCGCGATCGGCGCGGGTCGTCGGCCCATCGCATCGCTGCTCATCGCAGACAGCAGTGATTCCTGCAGAGCCGACGCCGGACACAGTAGTAGTCAATACCTAGTGGTGTGATAGCCAACCTACAGACCCGGCTGGCGGACGCCCAGCCGGGTGCCCTGAAGGTCGCGTAATTCGGCGAGAGCGATGGTGTCAATACTTCCCCCATGGTGTGATCGCACCCGTCTAGTGCTGCGCGATCATTGCGAGCACCGCAGAGCGGTAAGCGAACTATCAGCATAGCGGTGGACTCGATTGTCCATGCGCCACACGAGGGGGAGGTGTCAATCGACTGAAGCAGCTCGCTGTCACGATCGGTCGGTGCTAACCGCCCGATGCCCATCCTCGCACGCCGTTCGAAGCGACAACAGGAAAAGAGAGATGATGTTCGACAAACAGATCACACCCGGTCGGCTTCTGCCCGTGGCCGCTGCGATCCTGGCCGCCTGCGCAGCGACCGCGTCAACGGCAGACGCACTCACGATAACCCCCGGAAAGCCAAACCTCACGGGCCGCGTAGCAATCACGGAGCCCGTGACGGTCACATGCTCGCCGTTTGACCCAACGCTCACACTGACCTCCGAGAGCATCAACGTACAAGTCGAGCAAGCCGCCGGCAAAGCCATCGCCCACGGGACGGGCTTCACTAGCAGCTTCTCGCCGACGGTCCTGTTCCCGTGTGACGGCAGTCAGACCACCGTTCCGATCACCATTTCCGCCGACCCGTCAGGTGCACCCTTCCACCACGGCAAAGCCGTATTCACGGAGACAGCATCGGCCGGCGCCGCCACGCCCTGCTTCCCTGGGAGCACCACGTGCTTCACCAACCCAAGTGCCATCCAATCGGCCAGCACCGGTCCTATCGCGCTAGCCATGCACTGACGCAGGGACTACAGAACGCTCCGCATCGGCCAGCCCGTCCGCGACCCGTCGCCGCCGGTCCACACGCGGCGGAGCGTTCTGTAACCGAAGGACCGGTTCGACCGCCGTTAGCCAATCCGTCCGCACACCAGGCGAGAGGCCCGCGCCTCTCGCATCGCGCTGGGCGCGCGTCGGCGACCGCCCTAACGAACGATCCCTTTCGCAGGCTGGCCGCGTCGCGCGGCGTGATCGCATTGGCGGCGGAGGCTGTCGCACAGACCTCCGTGCACCCGCGATTTGTTGTGAGCACCTCACATGGGATGGGCCCGTGGGGAGAGGCCTGGTCGAGAAACCGCCCATATATATAGGCCGGTTTCTCGACCACCCTCCGCCGAATCGGGCCCGAGCGTCGCGGTTGCGCGGCAGGCGGTTGTGCGCTTCTCACGACTCCGCGGATTTGCGCGACAACCTCCATGGAAAGGAGAAGCGGCTATTCGAAGGGAGGAGCGTGTGCCGCCGTTGCCTTGGCTACGCGGCCTTCAATCCTGCAGCCCACTCCGCTGAAGAACCAGTTACCACGGCCGAGTTAGGGCCGATCAGGGCGGCAACGACGAGGTCGATCCCCTGCGCTGCGGCGCGTGCGCGCGCGACCCGTGTTGCTGTGCGGGCGTCGGTAGCTGAGACGTTTTCGTGCCACGGCGCGTGCGTCTTAAGGTCGAGGCCGACAATGAGATAGGTCACGACCGCTTCCTTCGTGTGGATCGCGCATGCGCACGGATCACAGAGCTCAAAGCGCCTCTCGGGTTGTCGCGCTTGCGGTGTGGCGGCGGGGCATCGCCTTGCCTCGCATGAGAAAGGGGACAGGTCTCGGTCATGTGACATCAGACGTCTGTTGCATCCTGACCTAGACGCGCCGAGCGGCGAATCCTTTCCGCAACGCGGGATGATCCGGGCTCGATCACGTCGCCGGGCGTCGACGCTCCTCGCGTCGGTCAAGCGTGCCGCACGAGGTCTGAACGCGCCGGCTCGCGATGCCGGAAACCAAATGCGTCAACTGCTACGGCTCCGCTTGCGTACAGGAGAACGAGTCCGCCGAAGCCCGTCACCACGATCACGAGACCGAGCCCAGCGACCGCGGCGGCAATGAAGACGACGCCGCCTGCGATCGAGCCGAAGATGTCCTCGCGGCTCGAGTCCGAGCCCCGTCCCGACACAACCGAGACGAGCACGAAAAGCCCGAACAGACCGGTAACGACCCGACACAGGTCAAGCGCGATGCTCCAAAGCGACGGCGAGCCGGCGATTCCCTTCTCGCCGAGCACGACGTAAACCGGCGCAGCGATCATGACCATCGCCACAGGCATAAGCGCAGCCATCCAAGCCAGGCTGCGCCGGTCACCCCCGCTCATTGCCGATTCACGCACGCCTCGACCCCTCCGAACCCGCGTCCGATTCCCATGCTGCCGTTCAGTCGTATCGACGGCGGTGGTGTGAGTGCTTTCGACTGCTTGAGACATGAGCCCTCCATCTCTCGTACCGTCTGGTTTGGCTCCCCGCCGTTGGGAAGCGTCGCTGAAGAGCATCCTCCGAAACACCCGCCACCACAGGCACCCATGGGGTCCGAATCGACACCCTGGCCGCGACGTCCCCTCGCCGCGTAACGGTGGCCACTGAGGCCCCCCGCCTTCCCGTTTCCATGTGCAACGGAGCAGCAAGCACCTCGGCTCACCGGCGGTGAGAGGAGCGTTCCTTCGACGGCATGGGCTAGCGGCGGACGGGTGCGGCGAGGCTGCGCCCGGGCAAGGGCAACGCCGACCAGTGCACGTCACGCGTCTGCGAAAGCGCGGCGCGAACGGATCGGCGCGTGCGCTCAGTCATCAGGCACGCAGTGAACTGGAGCCTGGTAGTTGCCCAACGCGCGACGTCCTACCCACCGCCGCCACACCGGGTCACTCGGGTCCAGGACGCGCCCGATCACCGCGCGCCGATCATCGAAACGCTCGAACCCGTGAATCTCAGCGACGAACTTGATCTCGTGGTCGCCGGTGTGCGCGAACATGACATGAGTCTCAAGGTCGGCACGTGGTCCCAGCTTGCAGACGCCGCGATTGCGTGCAAAGAGCTCCTCGACGGTCACGGTCTTGTCGTACCCGATCCAGTCGCGGCTCATGGGATCGTCAGGACCGCTGCGTTTGCGATCTGCGAGTTTGATCTGAAGCACCCGGCGCAAAACATAGCTTCTGCGAAGGGGGCCGGTGGCGGCTTACCAAACGGGAGCTGTTGTTGGCGAACGAGCAGCCTGGCTCCCAGGAATGTCGGCGTGCTTTGACATCGTCGCGGGAGACTGTCCAGGTGACGATCCCGGTTTCCGAGCCCTGAGTCAGTTTCGGACGAGGCTCGCGGCGGAGACTTCTGTGACTCGTGCGAAGGCGGCGAGCTCGGTACGAGGGAATCGCTACCAGCCGTGGGTGCCAGCCGGCCCCTTGAACGGGCCCACCAGATCGCTGGTGATCCATCCTCCGTAGAAGTCGCCCGACTGCGCTTGCACACGTTCGTCATCAAGCCACGCGGCGTCCACACGACCGGGATAGAACGCGACGTGGTCGCGCAACGCCTCATACCCAGCGGTTGGGGCTGGGTAGCTCCAGGCGACCGCCTTCGCCCGTTGCCCGGTGACGATCGCATCGAGGTACCGCGCTTCGCCCTTGAACTCACACCACGTCGGACGGGTATCGCTGGCGGTCAGCAGGCTGAGGCGCACATCGGCGGGGGGGACGTAGATCGTCGGGGGGTGACTGGTCTCGAGCACTCGCAGCGCATCGATCGAGTCAGCCAGCACTTCGCCCGCCCACTGGACCCTGACCCGACGGGCGCACGGCTGGACGGCGGGCGGACGGGGATAGTCCCACACTCGCTCCACCGCACCACCGTACATCGCCGCGGGGCTGCGACGTCCGGCACGCAGAGCCGTCTGGGGCGGCAGCCACGATCGGCGAGATGCCCACGCCCGGGTCCGGAAGGACGGGGCGCTACGGGAGAAGCGGCACACCAGCCGCGAGGACCAGCACCGAGCTGCGGGCGCTATTCAGCTCGTTGCGCACGTCACCGCCGATCACGACGCGGCCGGCCAGCGCACCCGGCTGCGACCCGACGACGATCAGGTCCACCGGCTCGGCGCTTGACTCGCGAACCGTTGCCCCGAGTTTCGCGGCCAGTGCGCCCGCCGTCTCGCGGGCGACATCGTTCGTCGGGCCGGCAAGAGGCACCGCGATCGATCTGATCGCGCCGTCCAACTGCGTTCGCAGACCAGCGGCGGCGATCGCAACCGCCACCGAGCCACCGTCGAGGAGATACTGCGCCGACGTGCCGGGCTCGACGTGACCAGGTGGGGTCCGGTAGTCCGAGCCAAACACAACCACCGACGCTCCCTCCCTCTCGGCCAGCTGCCCCAAGCTGTCTCCGGTCGAGGCGCCGATCACGACGTGGCGAGTGATTTCCGCATCACCCAAGGTCGTGGCGCCGCGCTCCAGGCGCTGCTCAGCATCATGCTGAGCCACATCCTCCCGGCGCGGGTCAAACTCACGCGAGTGGCGCACATACGCGATCGCCAACCCGAACCCGGCCCGCGACAGCATCTTGCCCAGCGCTAGCGCGTCGTCATCATTCGGAGTTCCGTCATAAGAGATGATCACGTTGGCACCCACCGGTCAAAGCACCCTTTCGCGGCCCAGTATTTCGCACCCCCCACCGCACGGCTCCTGACCACGTCCCAGATCGCGCCACCGCGCGGTCGCCCGACACTCCGAACGCAACGGCGCAGGCCACCGAGTGGCACGCGACAACTCGTCAGCCGCAACGACCTGTGCCGGAACGGGCGTACCAAGCGGCTGCGCCGAAGGGCCGGCGCGGCTCGGTGCGGCTTGCGGCCCACGTGCGGGTCAGAGTCTCGGCGCGAGCGCCGCGTACATGGCGCTGAACTGACCAAAGGCCATCGCGAACGCCTGGTCGGTGCCGGTGAGGTCCGCCAGCCGCCTGATTCGCGCTGAGGAGTCCTCGCCCCAATTGTGCTGGAGCGCTGCGTTCGCGACATCGAGTTCCCGGGGGCCGGCGATCCCAACTGGGTCGATCACCGCGATCGTGCCGCGGTGCTCAAGGATGTTCGCCGGCTGGAGGTCGCCGTGCAGGGCGACGACCGGACGGCCCTCTCCTTGTTTGAGCAGCGCCTGGCCGAGTGCGTGCAACGAAGGTACATGCGTGACCGCGGCCTCGATGCTCGTACGCCAGTCTCCGAGTCCTCGCCGGCTGAAGCTCGTGGGTCGGTGAAGTGCGTCGAGGAGGAGCGCTAGCCGCGTGGGCGCGAGCCGCGACGGTCGTCCCGGACGTGCGCGTTCCAGGAGCAGCGCGCCCGGTCGATGCGCGAGGACGGGGACCGCCGGATGCCCGCCCCAGGCGAGCATCGCGTTCGTCTCGGCAGACAGGCGCTGCTCGTTGGCGCACAGCTTCAGCGCCGCCTCGAGGCCGCCCTCGGTGTGACACCACGCCACGACTCCCCACGCGCCTGCGGCCATCCGCTCATCATCAAGCGACAGGTGCCACTCCTCGCACACAGCATCGATGAGCTCGGGCAGATGCGAGACCCAATCCGTGCTGGCGCACGCCGGGCGGCGCTCAAGCTGTACCGAGGCGCGAGACTTCAAGCGTCGTGGCCGCGCGAGACGTAACATCAGGCAGAGCAGGGCGCCGCTGCGCAGGTCGCATCAACGGGCCCCGAACCATCCGAGCGAGACGGAACGGCTCTTGTGCCGCAGACAGCCAGCGGCCCGTGCCAATCCGACACGGCGCAGCCTAGGACCAGAGGCTGCAGCGAGCACAGCTCGGGCAACGAAGCGCTCAGCTGCATGTGACCATTCTGCATCCGCGCGCGGCGTGTGTCGTTGGCCACTTGGCCAAAGACGAACTCACCAGAGCGAGCGGCTGCCGCTTCGCGCGGAAACGGAGGTGGGTTCGAGAAGCCGTCGACGTTCTGGGGACGAGCGCTTTTCGCCGTCCGTGGGCCGCTGGGCCGGCCACCCCTCTGCCGAAAAGGGATTGCAGTTGCTCAACGACCCTCGCGATGCGAATGCACCGCCGATTACCAGGCCTTCTACAGTGCCGCCGGCAGGATTCGAACCTGCGACCCTCGGATTAAAAGTCCGCTGCTCTGCCAACTGAGCTACGGCGGCGAGACCGGCCATGATCGCGCAGGCGCGCGATCTTTGGCGCTGGGACTGACATATACGAGGCTAGATCGCCAAAGATCGCGGGCGAGTCGCGCCCGGGGCCCCCGGCGAACCTCAGTGGCGGAAGTGCCGGCGCGAGGTGAAGACCATGGCCGCGCCGGCGGCGTCGACCGCCTCGACGACCTCGTGGTCGCGGATGGAGCCGCCGGGCTGGATGATTGCGATCGCGCCCGCGTCCAACGCCAACTGGGCGCCGTCGGCGAAGGGGAAGTAGGCGTCGGAGGCGAGGACGGTGCCCTGCAAGGAGGAGTGGGATTTCTCGATCGCCAGCCGTACGGAATCCACGCGGCTCATCTGGCCGGCGCCGATGCCCACGGTGGCGAGGTCGCGGCAGAGAATCACGGCGTTGGAGCGGACGTGCTTGCACACCTTCCAGGCGAAGGACAGCTCGCCCCACTCGGCTTCGGTCGGCACGCGCTTGGAGACGACCTGCATCTCGGAGCGCTCCTCGAGGTCGTAGTCGCGGTCCTGGACGAGCATGCCGCCGACGACCTGGCGCAGCGCGGGGTCGATCATGTCGGGGTTGCGGCGCTCGCGGTCGTCGAGGATCCGCATGTTGGGCTTGGTCTCGAGCACCTCGAGCGCGTCCTCGTCGTAGCCGCGGGCGAAGACGACCTCGGCGAACTGGGCCACGATGGCCTCGGCGAGCGCGCGATCGACGCGGCGGTTGAGGCAGACGACGCCGCCGTAGGCGGATATGGGATCGCAGGCGTAGGCCTTCTGGTAGGCCTCGAGTCCGGTCTTGCCGACGGCCACGCCGCAGGGGTTGTTGTGCTTGATGATCGCGCAGGCGGGGATCTGGAACTCGCTGATCGTGAGGCGGCCCGCATCCAGATCCAGGAGGTTGTTGTAGGACAGCTCCTTGCCGCCGAGCTGGGAGATCATCGAGAGCACATGGGTGCGGGCGCCGACCTGCGAGTAGTAGGCGGCACGCTGGTGCGGGTTCTCGCCGTAGGGCAGCTCGAGCACCTTCTCGAACGCGCGCACCATCAGCGCGGGGAAGTCCGCCCCCTTCTCCTGGAACCAGCGGGCGATCGCGGTGTCGTACCGGGCCGTGTAGGCGAAGGCCTCGGCGGCGAGGGATTCCCGCGTGGTCGAGGACAGGCGACGGTTGAACTCGCGCAGCTCGGCCAACACGGCGTCGTAGCTCTCGGGACTGACGACGGACGCGACGAACTGGAAGTTCTTGGCCGCGGCGCGGATCATCGATGGGCCGCCGATGTCGATGTTCTCGATCACCTCGGCGTCGCCAACCCCACGCCGAGCCGCGGTGCGCTCGAAGGGATACAGGTTCACGCACACCAGATCGACGAACTCGACCTCGTTCTCCTCGGCCTGGCGCATGTGGGCGTGGTCGTCGCGCAGGGCCAGAAGCCCGCCGTAGAGCTTCGGGTGAAGCGTCTTGACCCGCCCGTCCATGATCTCGGGAAAGCCGGTCAGCTCGGAGATCTGACGGACCTGCAGGCCGGCGCTGGTCAGCTCCCGTGCGGTGCCGCCGGTCGAGACGATCTCGATCCCGAGCTCGGCCAGGCCGCGGGCGAACTCGACCAGGCCGGTCTTGTCGGACACGGAGAGCAGCGCACGGGCTACCTGGACCTCGCCGGCGGCAACGGGCTCAAACCGGGTCAGATGCTCGGTACCCCGCTCCATGACGGCCTCGGACTCTATCGCTCGATCACGACACGGCGCGGGTTGGCCGGGTCGAAGCTGACCGCTCCGCGGGCGATCAGCCGGACCGCTTCGGGGAGCAACTCGTGCTCGATCGGGTGCAGGCGATCGAGCACCGAGTCCGGATCGCGCGCGTCGGGCAGCTCGAGCGCGCGCTGCAGGATCACCGGCCCGGAATCGACGCCGCCGTCGACGAAGTGGATGGTGACGCCGAACACCTTGACCCCGTAGGCCAGCGCATCCTCCACCGGCCGCACCCCCGGGAACGCGGGCAGCAGCGCCGGGTGCACGTTGATCACCCGGTCGGGGAACCGCTCGAGGAACTCGGACGAGAGCAGCTGCATGTAGCCGGCCAGCACCACGAGCTCAACCGCCCGCTCCGCCAGCCAGTCCGCCATCGCCCGGTCGCGCTCGACCCGGGGACCGAACCGATCGCCAGGGAACGAGGCGACCTGGACCCCGGCACGGCGCCCCCGCTCGAGCGCCGGCGCGTCCGGTTTGTCGGAGGCGACGGCCACGATCTCGATCCCCTCGCGGCCGTGCACCCGGTCGAGCAGCGCCTGGAGGTTCGTCCCCGTCCCCGACGCAAGAACCGCGACGTTCATGCCGCGCGGAGCTTCGGGAACCCGGCCTGGCGGGGTCGGAAATGCTCAAGACCGAACAGCCGCCGGAGCGCTTCACCGGGATCCATGGGGCGCCCGACTGTAGCGGCGCCCCCGGCTGTCCCCGAGCGCCCGCCCTACGCGCGGACGAGAGCCCGCGCTACGCGCGGACGAGCGGTAGCTCGAGCGCGTACTTCCCGCGGGCGTCCTCGGTCCCCGGGAGCGGATAGTCGCCGGTGAAGCAGGCGTCGCAGTGCGCATCGCGCGACACCCCGACCGCCTCATACACGCCCTCGAGCGACAGGTAGTGCAGCGAGTCCGCGCCGAGTTCGTCGGCGACCTCCTCCACCGTCCGCCCGTGGGCGATCATCTCCTCGCGGCTGGACATGTCGATCCCGTAGTGGCAGGGGTGCTTGATGGGCGGAGCCGAGATACGGAGGTGGATCTCGGCCGCGCCGGCGTCGCGCAGCATCTGCACGATCTGGCGCGTGGTGTTGCCGCGCACGATCGAGTCGTCGACCACGATCAGGCGCTTGCCGGCGACCACCTCGGGCAGCGGGTTGAACTTCAGGCGCAGGCCGTGCCGGCGCAGCTCCTGGCCGGGCTGGATGAACGTGCGGGCCACGTAGCGGTTCTTGATGAAGCCGTCGTCCTGGGGAAGCCCGGCCGCCCGGGCCAGCCCTCGCGCCGCGGGGTTGCCCGAGTCGGGCACCGGGATGACCAGGTCGGCCTCGACCGGAGCCTCATGCCACAGGCGCTCGCCCATCCGCCCCCGGGCAACCTGCAGGACGGTGCCCGCCATCTTGGAGTCCGGGCGCGCGAAGTAGATGTACTCGAACACGCAGAAAGCGCGGCGCTCGGCCCCGCCGACCATCCTGGTCTGGACGCCGCCCTCGGTGAGCGTGATCACCTCGCCGGGCAGGACCTCACGCAGGTACTTGGCCCCGATCAGGTCGAAGGCACACGACTCGCTGGCCACGCAGTAGGACGCCTCCCCGGTCTGCTCGTCCTCGAGCATCCCCAGCACGAGCGGCCGCAGCCCGTGTGGATCCCGGAAGGCGACCACCGAGTCCTCGGTCATCACCACGGTCGAGAACGCACCGCGAAGCCGACCCAGCACGTCGGCGATCGCGTCCTCGATCCGGTCGGCCGGGTGCGTCGCGAGCAGCGCCGCGATGACCTCCGAGTCCGAGGTCGAGCTGAACGAGAACCCCCGGTCCTGCAGCTCCCCATACAGTTCGACCGCGTTGATCAGGTTGCCGTTGTGGGCCAGAGCCAGCGAACGGCGATCGTTGCGGACGATTGGCTGCGTGTTCTCCCACGCCGAGGCGCCGGTGGTCGAGTAACGAACGTGCCCGATGGCCAGGTCGCCGACCAGCGAGCGGAGCTTGTGCTCATCGAACACCTGGGCCACGAGGCCCTGGTCGCGGATCGCCATGATCCCGCGCCCGCGTGGCGCGGAGGCGATCCCCGCCGACTCCTGTCCGCGGTGCTGCAACGCGAACAGGGCAAAGTAGGCGACGCGGGCGACGTCATGCCCCGGCGCATATATGCCGAAGACTCCACACTCGTCGCGAGGCCCGTCTCGATGCTCGGTCACGAGATGCGCCATGCCCAGGCTGCGGCCAAGGCTAGCAGCGGCCCTAGACCCATTGAGTCAGCCCGCCGTCCCGCGCCGCCCGCAGATCGGAAACCCCAACCTCGAGCAGCCCCTCGATGGCCAGCGCGTCGCCGCCCACCTCGCCGATCACGACAAACCCCGCCAACGCCTCACGCGGACCGGACACGACGAAACCCCGTCCCGGTGCCTCGCCGAACGGATCGAGCCCGGGCGGCAACCGCACCGACGCTCCCAGACCGCCGGCGATGCAGCATTCGGCCAGCGCGCACGCGACGCCGCCCTCGGCGACGTCATGCGCGCTCCGGAACGCGCCCGAGCGCACGCGAGCGCGGATGGCCTCGTGGACGACGCGGATCGCCCGCGCATCAATCTCCGGAAGCTCGCCGACCGGCGCTTCACCCCGCAGCTTCGACAGCTCCGATCCGACCTGCGAGGGCTCGAGTGGCCCGAGCAGGGCGATCGCGTCACCCTCGGCCAAAAAGCCGAGTCGCCCGGCCGACGACGCATGGGGCAGCTTGCCGACTATCCCCACGACCGGGGTTGGGAAGATCGGTCCGGTGGGCGCCTCGTTGTACAGCGACACGTTGCCGCCCACGACCGGGATCCCGAGCGCCTCGCAGGCCTCGGACAGGCCCTCCACCGCCTCGACGAGCTGCCAGGCCACGTGCGGCTTCTCGGGGTTGCCGAAGTTCAGGCAGTTGGTCAGGCCCAGCGGCTCGGCCCCGACGCAGGCCAGGTTCGCCGAGCACTCATACACGGCCTCGGCCGCCCCCCGGCGGGGATCACAAGCCACGCGCCGGCCGTTTCCGTCGATCGCCACCGCGATGGCAGACCGGTCGGGCAGCATCAGCACCGCGGCGTCAGCCTCGTCGGGCCGGCGCACGGTGCGCGACTGGACGATCGGGTCGTACTGCTCGAACACCGGGCGGCGCGAGGCCAGGTTCGGTGAGCTGAGCAGCGCCAGCAGCACCTCCGCCGCTGACTCGCCACCGTGCAACACGGCCGGAGGCGCCCCGTACAGGTCGTCCGGCGGCGGCGCCGGGTCAAGGTCGTACAAAGGGCAGTCGTCGACCAGCACGCTGACCGGCACCTCGGCCACCGCGCTGCCCCGGTGGAGCACACGCAAAGTGTCGCCCTCGGTCACGCAGCCGATCGTGGTGGCCAGGACCTCCCAGCGCTCGCACACCGCGAGCAGCGCGCCCACGCACTCGGGCCGGGCGACACACAGCATGCGCTCCTGCGACTCGGAGACCATGATCTCGAACGGCTCCATGTCGGCCTCGCGCAGCGGGATCTGGCACAGATCGAGGGTTATGCCGACGCCGCCGCGGGCCGCCATCTCCGACGCGGCCGATGTGAGTCCGGCGGCGCCCAGGTCCTGGAGCGAGACGAGCAGCTCGCGATCAAGCAGCTCCAGACAGCACTCGAGCAGCTTCTTCTCGGTGAACGGGTCACCGATCTGGACCGACGGGCGCTTGGCCTCGTCACCCTCACCAAGCTCCGCGCTGGCCAGCACCGAGGCGCCCCCGATACCGTCCCGGCCGGTCAGAGCGCCCAACAGCACCAGCACGTTGCCCGGCCCCGCCGCCGCGCTGCGGATCAGCCGATCGTGCGGCGCCAGACCGAGGCACATCGCGTTGACCAGGCAGTTGGCCTCGTAGCTCGACTCGAAGTAGATCTCCCCGCCCACCGTGGGAACGCCGATCGAGTTGCCGTAGTGACCGATCCCGGCGACGGCCCGCTCCAGCAGATATCGGGAGCGTGCGGACTGCGCAGGCTCCCCGAAGCGCAGCGAGTCGAGAACCGCGATCGGCCGTGCGCCCACCGCGAACACGTCACGGAGGATCCCACCGACTCCGGTGGCCGCTCCCTGGAACGGCTCCACCGCGCTGGGATGGTTGTGCGACTCGACCTTGAAGGCGACGGCCAGCCCGCCGCCGACGTCGACCGCGCCCGCGTTCTCGCCCGGCCCGAGCAGGAGATGCGGCCCCTCGGACGGCAGTCGGCGGAGCAACCGCTTCGAGTGCTTGTAGCCGCAGTGCTCTGACCACATCAGCGACAGCATGGCCAGCTCGACGTCACCCGGCACCCGACCCAGCCGATCGAGAATGCGGGCGTACTCGTCGTCCGTCAGACCGAGCTGACGGTGGCGGGCCTCAAGCGAGGACGTGCCGCTCGACATGCGCTCGCATCGACTCGAAGATCGTCAGCCCGTCTACCGACCCGCCCAGTGGTTCGACCGCGTGCTCGGGGTGGGGCATCAGCCCGAACACGTTCCCGGCCTCGTTGCACACGCCGGCGATGTCGCGCAGCGACCCGTTGGGATTCTCCCCCGGGGCGTAGCGCAGCAGCACCTGGCCGGCATCCGAGAGCCGGTCCAGCTCGGGGTCGGGCGCGTAGAACCGGCCGGTGGTGTGCTTGACCGGGATCGAGAGCCGCTGTCCGGCCTCGCACACGCCGGTGAACGGACCCTCCCCGCGGACCACCTCCAGATCGACCTGGCGGAAGACGAACTTCAGCGAGACGTTGGGCAGCAGCGCGCCCGGGAGCAGGTGCGCCTCGCACAGCACCTGGAAGCCGTTGCAGATCCCGAGCACCAGCCCGCCCTCGCGGGCGAACTCCTCGACCTCCACCATCACCGGGGCGAACCGCGCGATCGCGCCGGCTCGCAGGTAGTCACCGTAGGAGAAGCCGCCGGGGACGATCACCGCATCGACGCCCTGGAGGTCGTGGTCGGCGTGCCACAGGGGGACCGCGTCGGCGACGCGGGTGGCGGCCTGGAGAGCGTCGATGTCGTCGCAGGAACCGGGGAAGCGGATGATCCCGAACCTCATCGGCGCTGCTCGATTCCCCCCTCCTCAATCTCCCAATCCTCAATCAAGGGGTTGGTCAGCAGCCGCTCGCACATCTCCGGCAGCCGCGCGGGATCCTCCACGTCAAGCTCGATCATCCGGCCCACGTGCACGTTGTGCACGCCCTGGAAGCCGAGGGCAGGCAGCGCGCGTTCGACCGCCTGGCCCTGCGGATCGAGGATTCCCGCCTTGGGCCTGACGAGGACCCGTGCCCTCATCGGGTTCGGCTCAGCCAGGCGTCGAACGGCTCCCCGGTGATCCGCTCGTACGCCTCGATGTACTTCTCGCGGGTGCGCGCGACCACCTCATCGGGGATGGCCGGCGCGGGCGGGTTGCGGTCCCAACCGGTCGACGAGGCCCAGTCGCGCACGAACTGCTTGTCGAAGCTCGGCTGCGAGCGCCCGGGCTCGTACTGGTCGGCGGGCCAGAACCTGGAAGAGTCGGGCGTGCACACTTCGTCCCCGAGCGTCAGCACCCCGTCCGGATCCAGGCCGAACTCGAACTTGGTGTCGGCCAGGATGATCCCGCGCTCGCGTGCGTGCTCGGCCGCGGCCTTGTACACGGCGATCGAGACGTCACGCAGGCGCTCAGCCAGGTCGCGGTCGCCCACCAGCGACACGGTTCCTTCGAAGTCGATCGCCTCGTCGTGGCCGACCTCGGCCTTGGTCGACGGCGTGTAGATCGGCTCGGGAAGCTGGTCGGACTCGCGCAGGCCCGCCGGGAGCTCAATGCCGGAAACCGTGCCGGTCCGCTGGTAGTCCTTCCAGCCGGAGCCGGTGATGTAGCCGCGCACGACGCACTCGACGGGGAGCATCTCGAGCTTGCGGACGAGCATGCCGCGGGCGCGGGCCTCCTCCGCGACGCCCTCGGTCACCGACAGCATGTGGTTGGGGACGATCGAGGTCGTGCGCTCGAACCAGAAAGTGGAAAGTCCGGTGAGTACCGAGCCCTTGTCGGGGATCGGCGTCGGGTGTACGACGTCGTAGGTGGAGATCCGGTCCGAGGCGACGATCAGCAGCGTCCGATCGCGCCCCTCGTAGATCTCGCGTACCTTGCCCGAAGCGATCAGGGGCAGGTCGGCGAGGGCGCTCACTGGGCCGATGCTAGCAACGGCCTCGGCGGCCGCACGGGCGCGAAATCAGCTCTTTGCGGCCAATAGGCTCGCCGCACACGGGGTGGTCGTGCCCGGCATGAAGATCGCGTCGATCAGGTACCCCTCGTAGGCGTCCGGGGGCGCCACGAAGTCCTCGAGGCTGCCGCCGCCGTTGTCGGAGAACTCGCTGTCGGGACCCGCGTCGTCGATCTCCATCGGCGTCCCAGCCGTGAGCTGCGAACCGAACACCTCGCTGTTCGACGTGCTCGAGGTGACGTCGATCTCGGCGTCGAACGTGCCGCCGCCGTCGTCGTTGCACGTGAGGCTCACGGTGAACGGCCCGAAGGCGCCCATCTTCACCGTCTGGCCACCGCTCGCGGTGACGAGACCGCTCCGAGCGACACTCGACGAGCCGATTGCGTAATCGCTCGCGGGATTACCGCCCAACTCCTGCGCGTCGACGGCGGTCTTGGCGCTCGGCACCTGACCGAGCGAGCTCAGCTTGATCTGCTTGCCGGTCACGCTGGCCGTGCGCAGTCGGTTGCCCGACAGCGAGTCCTTGCGGATCAGCGAGTCGCCGCTGACCAACCGCTTCGCGGCCACCGCGGTCCCGGAAGCCGCGAGGATCAGCGCGAGGATCGCGACCACCATTGCGGCCGACGGCCTCCGTCGCCCGAGTTGCCGCATCGTCCGCCTCCCTCCATCGCCGGATCTCCCCATGAGACCCTGGAGGGCGGACGCTACCGCAGGTAAGGAGCGTCCGCCCGTTAAGAAACCGTGGGTTACAGGGGGTTCACGGAGCGGTGGCCGCCGCCGGCGCGCAGATCGCGTAGACGGTCCCGGTGGCCGGGATGCCGTTGAAGTCTGAAGACGGCCGTTCCAGCCGGTCTTTCCGGTCGGGTACGCTCGCGATGACGACCCGCTGTCGGTGTCGTCAATGCTGGCGCCGCCCCCGGTGACGTTCGTGCCGGACGGACAGGTGCGCTGCTCCGGTGGTCACTGTGCCGTCGCCGCGGCACCGTGAACGGCGTCGTCACGTAGGTGAGCTTGGCGATCGGCGCCGATCCGGCGCTTGTCGCGTGGTCGCATTGGTCGCGTTGGTCGCACTCGTCGCGGTGTCCGCGCTGGTCGCATGGGTCGCGCTCGGCACCGTGCCGAACGAGCCAACCTTGATCTTGGCGCCCGTGACCGACCGGTTCCTCAGCCGGTTGCCAGACAGCGAGTTCTTCTTGATAAGCGAGTCGCCGTTCACCAGCTTGGTAGCCGCGACCGCGGTTCCGGACGCCGCGACGACCAGCGCCAGGATCGCGACGACCATCGCCGCAGATGGCCTGCGGCGCACGCGCAAGAGATGCCGCATGAGCCTCTCTCCCTCCGTTGTGTTGTGTCTGACTGACGCGCCCCCGGGTGGGGTGGCAGCCTAACCGTTCAGAACGCCGGCAGCACCGGGCTCTCGATCGCCGCCGCCATCCCGCGCCGGTCGGCCAGCATGGCCAGCATCAGCGCCGTGTCGGCGATGGCCACTCCCGTGAGGTGATCGGTGCGCTCCTCAAAGTCGCGCACGATCGCCGACAGCGCCGACGCGTACTCGTCGCCGTCGTGGACGGCAAGCGCGGCGATGGCCTGCGCCGTCCGCGCGAAGGCCTCGCCGCCCGCGCCCATCCGGCTCGCCCATAGCTCGG
The DNA here is from genome assembly GCA_963832315.1 of uncultured Solirubrobacterales bacterium. GTDB lineage: Bacteria > Actinomycetota > Thermoleophilia > Solirubrobacterales > Solirubrobacteraceae > Palsa-465. The sequence goes on from CAWHTT010000004.1 coordinate 144,454, forward strand.
CCTCGCCGTCCTCGTCGAGGATCAGCGCTGCGACCGCGCGTGCGTAGGCGGCGGTGGCCGACGTCGGGTCGGCCTCGGCCAGCGCCTCCCGCGCGTAGGCAGCCTCGGTGGCGCCGCCTCCCGCGAGCACCGCGGACTTGAGCATGCCGACCAGCCGACCGTAGGCGCTCGCGGGCGCCGCCTCCCAGGACTCGCGATAGAGCTCGGCGGCCCGCGCGAAGGCCGCCCGGGCGTCGTCGGCGCGGCCGTCGAGCAGCGACTGCTGCCCCGCTCCGTCCCGCTCGACCGCCGCCGTCATCAGCTCCTGATGCTTGCGCGGGGGCACGGCGGCGCAAATCGTAAACGGACTAGGTATTCATTGACGGCATGGCGCCGGGGAATTCGTTGCGGAACAGGGTCGCGCTGGTCACCGGCGCCAGCGGGGGGATCGGACAGGCCATCGCGCGCGGGCTGGCCGCCGAGGGCGCCTCGGTGGCGCTCGCCTACGGCGCCCACGCCGACCCCGCGCAGAAGCTCGCCGATGAGCTGGTCACGCAAGGCGGCCACGCGCTGGCCGTGGGCGCGGACCTGCGCCGAGCCGAGGCTCCGTCCGAGCTGCTGGCCGAGGTCGAGCCGCAGCTCGGCTCGATCGACGTCCTGGTCGCCGCGGCCGGGCTCGGGCGTCAGCAGACCCTGGAGGAGGTCTCGATCGATGACTTCGACGAGATGCTCGCGATCAACCTGCGCGCTCCGTTCCTGCTCGCGCAGCGCGTCGTGCCCGGGATGCGCGCCCGGGGGTTCGGCCGGATCCTGTTCGTGTCCTCGGTCGCCGGGTTCACGGGCGGCGTCGTGGGCCCCCACTACGCGGCGTCCAAGGCCGGGCTGCACGGCCTCACCCACTTCCTGGCCGCCCGCGTGGCCGGCGAGGGCGTCACGGTCAACGCGATCGCTCCGGCACTGATCACCGACACCCGCATGCTGCCCGGCGAGCCCGAGGAACTGCGCGCGCGTGTGCCCGTCGGCCGCCTCGGCCGGCCCGCCGAGGTCGCGGACCTCGCCCTGGCCATGCTGCGCAACGCATACCTGACCAACCAGGTCGTGTCGGTCGACGGCGGAATGCACCCGCGCTAGGCGGGCGCCGCGGGTTCAGCGGCGCCGCGGGTTCGGCCGCGGGTTCAGCGGCGATCGCCGCGGGGGTCACGATCGCGTCGAGCCGGGCGATGATCTCGTCGGCGTGGCGCACGAACACGCCGTAGTCGAAGATCGCCTCGAGGTCCAGGCCGGCGCCGGCCGGGTCGATCGCGAGCAGGTCCCTGAGCGCGACGCGCTCGTCCAGGGCCTGCTGGGCCAGGCGCTGCACGACCCGGTAGGCGTCGTCGCGCACCATGCCCGACTCCACCAGCGCCAGCAGCACCCGCTGGGAGAACAGCGCCCCGTGGGTCAGCTCGAGGTTCTCGCGCATGCGCTCGGCGTCGACCACCATGCCCTCGACGAGCGCCACCGTGCGGCGCTGGAGATGGTCGAGCAGGATCGTCGAGTCGGGCAGGATGACCCGTTCGACCGAGGAGTGGGAGATGTCGCGCTCATGCCAAAGGGCCACGTCCTCCAGCGCCGCCAACGCATTCCCACGCAGCACTCGTGCGAGGCCGACGACCTGCTCCGACTTGATCGGGTTGCGCTTGTGGGGCATCGAGCTCGAGCCCTTCTGACCGCGGCCGAACGGCTCCCGCACCTCGCCCACCTCGGTCCGGGCCAGGTGGCGCACCTCGGTGGCGAAGCGCTCCATGCCCGCGCCGGCCAACGCGATCGCCGTGAGCAGCTCGGCGTGGCGATCCCGGGGGACCACCTGGGTCGAGACCGGCTCGCGCGCCAGCCCCAGCCGCGTGAGCACCCGCTCCTCGAACTCGGGCGAGGTCGCGGAATACGTGCCGACCGCTCCCGAGATCGCTCCGACGCAAACCTGGTCGAACGCGCGCGTCAGGCGCTCGACGTTCCGATGGGCCTCGAACGCGAACCCGGCCAGCTTGATCCCGAACGTGGTCGGCTCGGCGTGAATGCCGTGGGTCCGGCCGGCGCACAGGGTGTGGGCGTGCTCGCGGGCCGCGGTCGCGAGCGCCTCCACCAGTCGTCGCGCATCCGGCAGCACTAGCTCGCCCACCCGGCGAAGTTGCAACGCCAACCCGGTGTCGAGCACGTCGCTCGAAGTCAGGCCGTGGTGGATCCAGCGACCGGCGGACCCGGCCGAGGCGGCCAGCACGTCGACGAACGCGGCCGTGTCGTGATCGGTGACCAGCTCGCGCTGGGCGATCGCCTCGACGGTGAACGTGGCGGAGCGGATCGCCTCGAGCTCCGCCTCGGTGGGGCCGTCCATCTCCTCGCAGGCGGCCACCTCGACCTCGCGCATCGCCTCGAAGCGAGCGTGGTCAGACCACGCCTCGGCCAGCTCGGGGCGGGTGTAGCGAGGGATCACGCTCCGAGCCTAGCGATAGCGCCGGTCAGCGATTACGCCTATCGTGCGTGAGGTGACCGGGGATGCGAACCACGCCGGCGACTGGCGCGCGGCCATCAACGAGTTGGCGGCCTTCGATCGGCCATCTGCGTCCGACGGCGAGCGCCGCGCGGCCGAGCTGATCGCGGCCCGACTACGGGCCCTGGGCTGCCGGGTGGAGGTGGAGGAGGAGCGCGCGCACGGCGGCTATTGGTGGCCGATCGGCATCGTCAACACGGTTGCCGCCGGGGCCGGGCTGCTCGCCCTGCGGAGCCGCCGGGCCGGCTTCCGGGCGCTGGCCGCAGGTCTTGCCGGCCTCGGGGCCGCCGCCCTGTGGGATGACCTATCGCACGGCAAGCGCTGGTTTCGCCGCGCGCTGCTGCCGCACCGCTCCACCTGGAACGTGGTGGCCGAGGCGGGGGATGCGACCGCCGAGCGCACGGTCGTGCTGATCGCCCATCACGACGCCGCCCACTCCGGGCTCATCTTCCATCCCGTCCTACCGCGTATCCCGTTGAAGGTGATGCCGCGCTGGCATGCCAAGGCGGGGCGCAGCTTCCCGCTGCTGTACACCGTGTGGCTGGGACCGGTGCTGATCTGCGCGGGCTCGCTGACCGGCATCCGCCGCCTGCTCGGCGCCGGCATTGCGCTGGCCGCCGGCGCGACGGCCGCGATGACCGACATCGGCCTGCGCGCGGTCGTGCCCGGAGCCAACGACAACCTGAGCTCGGTCGGAGTGCTTCTCGCCACGGCCGCCGCGCTTAACGAGCAGCCGCTCGAGGGGCTCCGCGTGCTGCTCGTCTCGACCGGCTCGGAGGAGTCCTTCAGCGAGGGGATGCAGGGCTTCGGCCACCGCCACTTCGATGGGCTCGACCCAGAGCGGACCGAGATGGTCTGTCTCGAGTGCCTGGGCGGGCCGACGCTGATCGTGGTCGAGGGAGAGGGCATGCTGCGCATGCGCGACTATCCGGCCGGGATGCGCGACGCGCTCGAGCAGGCAGCCGCCGGCGCCGGCCTTCCGATCATGCGCGGCCTGCGAACGACGGCCGCCACCGACGCGATCATCCCGCTCCGCGCCGGCTACCGGGTGGCGACGCTCGCCTCGGTCGACGAGACCAAGCTGCCGATGAACTACCACTGGCCGTCGGACCGGCCGGAGGCGCTGCACTGGGCGACGATCGAGCAGGCGATCGCGGTGTGCCGCGAGTTCCTGCGCACACGCGCGCGGACGCCCGCGAGCGACTAGCGAGTCCCGGCCCCGCCAGTCCCGGCCCCCGGACGACTCCGGCCTATCAGCACTCGAGGATGCGCGCCGCGAGCACCGCGGCGTTGCGCGCGTTGTCCACGCCCACGCACGCCACCGGCACCCCGGGCGGCATCTGCGCGATCGACAGCAGCGCGTCGAGCCCGCCCGCGACGGAGGTCCGGCTGGTCAGCGGCACCCCGATCACCGGCAGGTCTGAGTGCGCGGCGACCACGCCGGGCAGGGCCGCCGAGAGTCCGGCGCCGGCGATGATCACGCGCAGGCCCCGCATGCGCGCGTTGCGCGCGTAGTCGGCGACCTTGTCCGGCTCGCGATGGGCCGACATGACCCGCACCTCACAGCGGATCCCGCGCTCGATCAGCTCCTTCTCGGCCGCCTCCATCCGCTCGAGGTCGCTCTTCGAGCCCATCACGATCCCGACCAGGGGCGTGTCGACCTCGATCTCCTCGAGTTCGGTCATCGGCTCGGCGAACGTCTCCGGCGCGGGGCGCGGAAAATCGGTCACGAGGGATCGCCGACGCCGAGCGGGTGAGCGACGCGCAGCGCGATGTCCCGCCGCATCTGCTTGCCGTCGAACTCGATCATGTCGGCGGCAGCATAGGCGGACTCGCGGGCGGACGCGGCGTCCACCCCCAACCCCGTGACCCCCATCACCCGCCCGCCGGCGGTCGCCACGCGACCCTCGGAATCGAGCGCGGTGCCCGCGTGCGTGACCTGTACGCCCGCGGGCACGTCGTCCAGTCCGCTGATCACGTCTCCGTGCGAGGAGGAGGCCGGATAGCCGGCGCTGGCGAGCACCACGGTCACCGCCATCTCGGGTGACCACTCGAGCTCGACATCGGCCAGGCCACCCGGCACGGTTGCCGCCTCCAATGCGCTCAGCAGGTCTGAGCGCAGGCGCGGCAGCAGGGCCTGGGTCTCGGGATCCCCGAAGCGGACGTTGAACTCGAGGACGCGCGGGCCGTCGGCGGTCATCATCAGACCGGCGTAGAGCATCCCCTGGAACGGGATCCCCCGCCGGGCCAGCTCATCCAGCACCGGCTGGTGGACCGCGGAGCAGATCTCGCGCGCACGGGCGTCGTCCACGGCCGGCACGGGCGAGTAGGAGCCCATCCCGCCGGTGTTCGGCCCCTCGTCGTCGTCGAAGATCCGCTTGTAGTCCTGCGCCGAGGCCAGCGGCACCGCCCGCCGCGCGTCGCAAAGCGCGAGCAGCGAGAGCTCCTCGCCCTCGAGGTGCTCCTCGACCACGACCTGCCGCGTATCGAAGCGCCGCTCGACCAGCAGCGCGTGCAGCGCCTCGCGGGCCTGCGCCTCGTCGACGGCGATGATCACGCCCTTGCCGGCGGCCAGCCCGTCGGCCTTGATCACGACCGGATATCGATCGATCGCGGCCATGCCGGCGTCGGGGTCGGTGACCACCGTGTAGGCCGCGGTCGGGACCCCGGCCGCGCCCATCACCTCCTTACAGAACGCCTTGGACCCCTCGAGCCGGGCCGCCGACGCGATCGGGCCGAAGGCGCGGATTCCCGCCGCGGTGAGGGCGTCGACCACCCCGGCCACGAGCGGCGCCTCGGGTCCCACCACGACGAGGTCGACGCGCTCGTCACGCGCGATGCGGACGATCCCGTCGACGTCCTCGGCCCCGACCGGTAACACCCGGACCTCGCGCGCGATGCCCGCGTTGCCGGGCGCGCACAGGATCTCGGGCCGGCGCGGCGAGCGGGCCAGCGCGTGGATCAGGGCATGCTCGCGGCCGCCGCCGCCGACGACGAGAACCCGCGGGACGCGTGTCTCAGATGGCGCCAATGAAGTCGTCGATCGGGATCGCGACCAGCGTCTCGTACTTGGCCGTCCCGCGCGAGCCGAGCTCGAGCGAGATCCGCGCCATCGTCTTCTCGTCCGGCGCCTCGACCACATTCACGAAGTCGAACTGACCGAGCGTGGCCCACTGCGCCTTGACGCTGGCGCCGAGCTGCTCGACCTCCCGGTTGACCTCTTTGATCCGGGACGGGTTGTTCTTGATCGTCTGGACCCCTTCGGGGCTGAGCGTCGAAAGCATGATGTAGGTCGGCACGTCGCCTCCTTATATCGCCTGGGGTGGACTTGTATCCGATGCGAGGCCGGGATGTTGGCCGGCGGGCCTCACGCGGTCCGCCAGTCGGCGGTCGATGCGAGAAAAGCCTCGGCGATCAGCCGCTGACCGTACGCGTTGAGGTGCGGGTCGCCGCCGTAGACATGCCATGACCGCGACTGCCGGTATGGCACCGCGGAGAAGTCGGGGTCCTCGCCCCGGGCGATCCGCTCGGCCAGATAGCCGGCCAGGTCGACGAACACGACGGAGTTTCGAGCAGCCAGGCCCGCGAGGACGGTATTCACGCAGTCCACGGCCGGCTGCCATGGCGGGGTCTCGCGCCAGTTCAGCTGTACGGCCCCGATCAACGCGATCCGGCCGACGCCGTGGTCACGCAGCCATTCGATCATGAACGCGACGTTGCGCTCGGTCTCCGTCGGATCGACGTTGCGGAGCGCATCGTTGCCGCCACCGAAGATGACCGCGATCTCGGGCCGGCCCTCGGTGAGCGCTTGGCCGATCCGCGCGCGCATCTGGGCCGTGCTGTCGCCGGATTTGCCGAGGTTGAGGGTCCGGTAGCCCGCGCGGGCGACGATCCGCAACCACACCTGCCCGGGCCGCGTGAACGCGGCGGAGGGGTCGGTGTGGCTGTCGCCGATCGCCACGAGCAGCGGACCGCTCCCGTGAACTCGCCCGCTCATGCGGGCGAGTCGGAAGTTGATCGGCCGCCGCGCGTGCCAGACCCACCACTGGCCCATGACGGGCGAGCCGGTCAGGCCGCGGCTGCGACCGCCTCGGCCCGCTCGAGCACGAGCTCGCCGTCGGCCGCATCGACCTTGACCGTGTCGCCGGCGACGAACCGACCCTCGAGGATGGCCAGCGCAAGCCGGTCGACCAGGCGCTTCTGGATCACGCGCTTGAGCGGCCGCGCGCCGTACGTCGGGTCGTAGCCCAGGTTGCCGAGCAGCGTCCGCGCCGTGTCGGTCAGCTCGACCTCGATCCCGCGCTCGCGCACCCGCTCGATCAGGCGCGCCACCTGGAGGTCGACGATCTCGCCGATCTGCTCCCGCGTGAGCGAGTGGAACTCGACGATGTCGTCCAGACGGTTGATGAACTCGGGGCGGAAGTGCGCCTCGACACCCGCGAGGCCTCCCGGAATGTTCGAGGTCATGATGAGCACCGTGTTCTTGAAGCTGACGGTCCGGCCCTGGCCGTCGGTCAGGCGCCCGTCGTCCATCACCTGGAGCAGCGTGTTGAACACGTCCGGGTGGGCCTTCTCGATCTCGTCGAGCAGCACCACGCTGTAGGGCCGCCGGCGGACCGCTTCGGTCAGCTGGCCGCCCTCGTCGTAGCCGACGTATCCCGGAGGCGCGCCGACCAGACGCGAGACCGAGTGCTTCTCCATGTACTCGGACATGTCGATGCGGACCATCGCGTCCTGCGAGTCGAACATGAACTCGGCCAGCGCACGGGCCAGCTCGGTCTTGCCGACGCCGGTCGGGCCGATGAACAGGAACGTGCCGATCGGCCGGTCGGGGTCCTGCAGGCCGGCGCGCGAGCGCCGGAGTGCGTTGGACACCGCCTCGACGGGCTCGGTCTGCCCGATCACCCGCTGGTGCAGGCGCTCCTCCATGTGCACGAGCTTCTCGATCTCGCCCTCCATCAGGCGGCTGACCGGGATGCCGGTCCACTTGGCCACGACCTCCGCCACGTCCTCGGCGTCGACCACGTCCTTGAGGAACTTCGGAGCGTTATTGCCCGCGGCGTCCTGCTCGGCCTCGGCCTCCGCCGCCGCTGCGAGCCGCTTCTCGAGCTCGGGGATCGTCCCGTACTGGAGCTCGGCCGCGCGACCCAGGTCGGCCTCGCGCTGAGCCCGCTCGAGCTCGATCTTGGCCTGCTCGATCTGCTCCTGAAGCTCGGCCACCGCGCCCACGGACTCCTTCTCGCGCTGCCACTCGGCGTGCATCGCGTCGGAGCGCTCGCGCTCCTCGGCCAACCCCCGCTCGAGCTGCTCGCGCCGAGCCACCGTCCCCGCGTCGTCGTCGTCGGAGCCCAGCGACTGGAGCTCGATCTCGAGCTGCATGATGTGCCGGTCGACCTCGTCGATCTCGGTCGGCTTGGAGTCGATCTCCATCCGGATCCGCGACGCGGCCTCGTCGACCAGGTCAATCGCCTTGTCGGGCAGGAAGCGGTCGGCGATGTAGCGCTGGCTGAGCGTCGCCGCGGCGACCAGGGCCGAGTCCTGGATACGGACCTTGTGGTGCACCTGGTAGCGCTCCTTGAGCCCGCGCAGGATCGCGATCGTGTCCGCGACCGTCGGCTCGCCGACCAGCACGGGCTGGAAGCGGCGCTCGAGCGCGGGGTCCTTCTCGATGTGCTTGCGGTACTCGTCGAGCGTGGTGGCGCCGACCGCGCGCAGCTCGCCGCGGGCGAGCATCGGCTTGAGCATGTTGCCGGCGTCCATCGCGCCCTCGGCCGCGCCGGCGCCGACGATCGTGTGCAGCTCGTCGATGAAAACGATGATCTGGCCCTCGGCGTCGGCGATCTCCTTGAGGACGGCCTTGAGCCGATCCTCGAACTCGCCGCGGTACTTCGAGCCGGCCACCATCGCGCTCAGGTCGAGCGCGACCAGCCGCCGGTCCTTCAACGACTCCGGCACATCGCCGGAGACAATTCTCTGGGCCAGGCCCTCGACGATCGCGGTCTTGCCCACGCCGGGCTCGCCGATCAGGACCGGGTTGTTCTTCGTGCGCCGGCTGAGGACCTGGATCACGCGACGGATCTCGTCGTCGCGGCCGATCACCGGGTCGAGCTTGCCCTGTGCGGCGGCGTCGGTCAGGTCACGGCCGAAGCGCTCGAGCGCCATGTACTTGTCCTCGGGGTTCTCGTCGGTGACCCGATGGCTGCCCCGGACCTCGTTCAGCGCCTTGAGCAGCTGCTCGTGCGTGGCCCCGACGCTGCGCATCACGCGCCCCGCGTTGCCGGGATGGTCGGCGATGGCCAGCAGCAGGTGCTCGGTCGAGACGTACTCGTCCTTCAGCTCGCGCATCTCCTTCTCGGCGTCGCGCAGAATCTGGACGAGCTCGCTCGAGCCGCCGGCCGGCTCTGGGGACGCGCCGCCTTGGAGCTTCGGGCAGCGTGTCGAGGGCCTCGTTCAGGGTCTGGCGAACGGCCACGACGTCGGAGCCGAGCTTGCGCAGCACCGGCACGACGATCCCGCCCTCCTGCTCGAGCAGCACGGCGAGCAGGTGCTCGGGCATCGTCTGGGGGTTGCGGCGCTCGTCGGCCAGCCGCTGCGCGGCTTGGAGCGCCTCCTGGCTCTTAATCGTGAATCTGTCTGGTTGCATAGGCGTTCTCGTTCTCAGGCGGTTTCGAAATCTAAGTGTGTACGACTTAGATTATTACATATTTTTCAGTAGTTGCGGGGCCAACCGGGTCGCCATCGAGCCACTCGCCCGCCGGCCCCCGGCTCATTTCTTCTTGTCCTTCTTGGCCTTCCCGGGCGGGGTTCCGCCCTGGCCCGGTGGGGCGGCCGGGGGGCCGGTGGGGGTGCTGGGCGTCGAGCTCGAACTGGTCGCCGTCGTGGTGATGGTCGTGGTCGTGGTGCTCGTCGACGGTGTGCTCGAGCTGGTGGCACTGGTCGGCGTCGAACTCGAGTGCGAGGTCGAGCCGTGGGTGGCGGCGCTCGACGACGTAGGCGGTGTCGATCGGCTGGACGGCGTCGAGGTCGACTCGCTCGTACCACTGCTCGCCACGGCGTAGGCAACCGCCCCGCCCAGCAGCACGAGGGCAATCACCGCCAGGACCACCCAGGGTCCGCCACGTCCCCGGGAGCGGGCCGGCGGCACCGCGCGCGTCGGGGGCATGGGCTCCGGTACGGGCGTCGCCGCTTGGGGCACGGTCGCCACCTGGGGGATCTCCGCTGCCGCCGCTAGAGCACCCACCGCCTCGGCCGCTGGAAGGGGAGTCGTCGGCGCGGTCGCCGTTTCGAAGTCCGCCAGCCGGTCGCGCACATCGGCCGCCGTCTGGGGTCGATCGGCGGGATCCTTGGCCAGCATCTGCAGGACGAGCGCGTCGAGGGCCGGTGGGACGACCGGGTTCAGGTCTCTCGGCGGCTTCGGCGCCACGCGCACGTGCTGATGGAGCACGGCGGCGGCCACGTCGGCCATGAACGGCGGCTTGCCAGTGAGCATCTCGTACAGCACGCAGCCGAGCGAGTAGATGTCGGACCGAGCATCGGCGGGATGCCCCATCGCCTGCTCCGGCGACATGTAGGGGGCGGTCCCGAGCACCGACGCCGTCTGGGTCAGCGTGACCGCGTCCTCGGTCCGGGCGATCCCGAAGTCGAGCACCTTGACGCGCTCCCGGGCGGCGTCCGGCCCCGCCCCGGGCGCGGGCGGGCCACTTTCCACGACCATGATGTTGCCCGGCTTGATGTCGCGGTGCACGATTCCGGCCGCGTGCGCCGCGGCCAGCGTGTCGGCGACCTGCTCGGCGATGTTCGCCGCCCGCGCTGGCTCGAGCGGGCCTTCGTCGCGCAAGATCTGGGACAGGTCCCGCCCGTCGACGTACTCCATCACGATGTAGCGGGTCGCCCCGTCGGCTCCCGCGTCGTAGATGGTGGCGACGCCGGGGGCGTTGAGCGATGCGGCCGCCCGTGCCTCGCGCTTGAAGCGCGCGACATAGACCGGGTTCTCCTCGGCCAGCGGGTCGAGCGCCACCTTGACCGCGACGGTGCGGTCGAGCGACAGGTCGGTGGCGCGATAGACCGTGCTCATCCCGCCCCGGCCGATCACCTCCTCCAGCCGGTAGCGCCCGGCCAGGGTCCGCCGATGTCCCCCCGAACTCACGCGCCGGGCCGCTGAGGCCCGTCGTCGGGTCGCTGCACCTTGACCGTGAACCTCTTCAGGTCCGCGTGGCGCACGATCGCGCCGCCCTTGACGTAGGGCACGATCTCGGCCCGCAGCTCGCGGCGAACCTGCTCCAGGCGCTCCACTTCGGACTTCAGCTCGCCCGCGCGCTTCTCGAGCGCCCTGAGCTTGCGCTCCATCCCCACGAGTTGCTCTTCGAGCTCGAATACGCGCTCCACGCCGGCCAGGTTCATGCCGAGCTCCGCGGTCATCTCCTGGATGCGGCGCAGTCGCTCGACGTCCTTGTGCGAGTACAGCCGCGTCCCCTTGGGCGAACGCTTGGGCTCGATCAGACCGCGGGCCTCGTACATGCGCAGGGTCTGCGGGTGCATGTCCGCGAGCTCGGCCGCCACCGAGATCATGAACACCCCTCGGTCGGAGGAGACCTCCACGCGAGTCGTCCGTACGCGACGCATGGCCATCAGTTGTCCCTCGCTTTCGTGCCGCCTGATGAGCGGGAATCCCCACCAGAGAACAGTCCGGCCCGCGGGTTGCCGTTCATGACCTTGGAAAGCTGGTCGATCGCCGCCTGCTGCTCAGGGGAGAGCTTGTCCGGAACGTCGATCACGAACCGGTAGTGGATGTCGCCTCGGCCCTTCCCGCCGACCTTCGGTGGACCTTCGCCGCGGAGCCGCTGCACGGTCCCGTGCTTGGTCCCGGCCGGGACACGCAAGCGCTTTGTTCCGTTCAGCGTCGGCACCTCGACGATCGCGCCCTGGACGGCCTCGGGAATCGTCAGCGGCACCTCGACCTCCAGGTTGTCCCCGACGGTCTTGAACACCGGCGAGTCCTGGACGCGGGTAATCACGTACAGGTCGCCCGGCTCGCCGCCGCGCAGGCCGGCTTCGCCCTTGCCGGCCAGCCGGATGCGACTGCCGTCGTGCACGCCGGCGGGGATGTTCACGCGCAGCTTGCGGATGCTCCGTTGGGCGCCGGTGCCGCCGCACGTGGTGCACGGATCCTCGATCACGGTGCCCGACCCGTTGCAGTTCGAGCACGGCTGGGAGATCGAGAAGATCCCCTGGCTCTGGGACTCGATGCCGCGCCCGTTGCACACCGGGCACACCTTCGGGGTCGTCCCGGGCTTGGCTCCCGTGCCGTGACACGTCGGGCACGGCTGGGATGTCGGCACCGACAAGGGCACCTGGGCGCCGTGAACCGCCTGGTCGAAGCTCAGCGAGACCTCGGTCTCGAGGTCTCGGCCCTGGGTCTGCGCGGCCCGCCCGCTGCGGCCGGCGCCCGCCGTTCCGGTTCGCCCGCGCGCGCCGCCGGGGCGAGAAGCCGTGCCAGTGGCCCCGCCACCGAACAGGTTGGAGAGGATGTCGCTGAACCCGCCGGCCATTGAGCCTGGGTCGAACCCGCCGGGCGCGAATCCGCCGAGAGGGCCCTGCCCGCGGTCATAGGCCTTGCGCTTCTCCGGGTCGGAGAGCACGTCGTGGGCCTGGGAGATCTCCTTGAACTTCTCCTCGGCCTGCTTGTTGCCCGGGTTGCGGTCCGGGTGGTACTGCCGGGCGAGCTTGCGGTAGGCCTTCTTGATCTCGTCGTCGCTGGCGGTCTTGCCTACGCCGAGGGTCTTGTAGTAGTCCGGTCTGCCGGCCACGGCTCGTCCTTTCCGCTCATGCCGCGACGACGACGCGCGCCGGCCGGATCACGACCTCGCCGAGCCGATAGCCGCGCTGGTACACCTCGACCACAGTGCCAGACTCCGCGCCCTCGGCGGGGATCTGCGCCACCGCCTCGTGCAGCTGGGGATCGAACCGCTCGCCCTCGGGCGAGAAGCCCTCGATGCCGGCACGGGCCAGGGCCGCGATCACGTCGTCGTGGACGAGCTTGATGCCCGACACGAGCGTGGCCGTGCCGTTGTCGCCCCCGGCGCCGTCGGTGGAGGTCGCGGACTGGGCCGCCTGGAGTGCCCGGTCGAGGTTGTCGACCGCCGGCAACAGCTCCTTGGCGAGCTTGGTGATCCCGCGCTCTTGTGCCGCCGCCGCCTCGCGCGCGGCGCGCTTGCGGTAGTTCTCGAAGTCCGCGCGGGTGCGCTGGGCCAGCTCGAGGTACTCGTCGGCCTTTTCGGCCTTGGCGGTCAACTCCTCGAGGTCGTGCTCGAGCTGGCGCTCGTGGTCGGTCTCGGGCTCGGCGTCGGGCGCGGTCTCCGGCTCGATCGAGCTCGTGGGGCCGACCGGGGCCTCGGGCTCGCCGGCCGGGAACGACGGCTTGGGGGCGCCCTGCGGCGCCCCCTTCTCAGCCTTGTCGACGGCCTCCGCGATGTCAGGCTCGCGGGGCATCACTTCTCATCCACCACCTCTGCGTCGACGACGTCCTCCTCGGACTCGGTGGCGGCGCCGTTGCTCGACGCGGACGCGCCGTCACCGTCGGCCGACGCGGTTGCCGACTGCTCCTGCGCCCGCTGGTACATCGCCTCGGACACCTTGTGGAACGCTGTGTGCAGCGCCTCGGTCTTGGCGTTGATCTGCTCGGCGTCGTCGCTGGTCAGCGACTCGCGCACGTCCTTGATCGCCGCCTCGATCTCCTCCTTGGAGCTCGAGTCCACCGCGTCGCCCAGATCCTTGAGCTGGCGCTCGGCCTGGTAGGCCGCGTTCTCGCCGTTGTTGCGAGCCTCGGCGAGCTCGCGCTGACGGCGATCGTCCTCGGCGTGGGACTCGGCGTCCGTCACCATCCGCTTGATCTCCTCGTCGCTGAGGCCCGAGCCGGAGCGGATCTCGATCTTCTGCTCCTTGCCGGTGCCCAGGTCCTTGGCCGAGACGTTCAGGATCCCGTTGGCATCGATGTCGAACGCGACCTCGATCTGAGGGATGCCGCGCGGGGCCGGCGGGATGCCGGTGAGCTGGAACTTGCCCAGCGACTTGTTGTAGGTCGCCATCTCGCGCTCGCCCTGCAGGACGTGGATCTCGACGCTCGGCTGGTTGTCCTCGGCGGTCGAGAACACCTCACCCTTGCGAGTCGGGATCGTGGTGTTGCGCTCGATCAGCTTGGTCATCACGCCGCCCTTGGTCTCGATGCCCAGCGTCAGCGGGGTCACGTCGAGCAGCAGGACGTCCTTGACGTCACCGGCGAGCACGCCGGCCTGGATCGCGGCACCGACGGCGACGACCTCATCGGGGTTCACACCACGATGCGGCTCCTTGCCGGTCAGCTCCTTGACCTTCTCCTGCACGGCGGGCATGCGGGTCATGCCGCCCACCAGCACGACGTGGTCGACCTTGTCGACGCCCTTGTCCTTGGCGTCGTCGAGCGCCTGGCGGACAGGCGCCACCGTGCGGTCGAGCAGCGTCGCGGTCAGCTCGTTGAGCTTCGCGCGGGTCAGGCGGGTGTCCAGATGCTTCGGGCCGCTGGAGTCGGCCGTGATGAACGGCAGGTTGATCTGCGTCTCCTGCGTTGTGGAGAGCTCGATCTTGGCCTTCTCGGCCGCCTCGTAGAGCCGCTGCAGCGCCATCGGGTCGGCGCTCAGGTCGATGCCCTGAGACTTCTTGAACTCGCTCACCAGCCAGTCGACCAGCGCCTTGTCGAAGTTGTCGCCACCGAGGTGGTTGTCACCCGCGGTTGCCTTGACCTCGAACACGCCGTCGCCGATCTCGAGCACCGACACGTCGAACGTGCCGCCACCGAGGTCGAAGATCAGGATCGTCTGGTCGTTCTCCTTGTCCAGGCCGTAGGCCAGCGATGCCGCGGTCGGCTCGTTGATGATCCGCTTGACGTCGAGGCCGGCGACCCGACCTGCGTCCTTGGTCGCCTGGCGCTGATCGTCGTTGAAGTACGCCGGCACGGTAATCACCGCGCTGTCGACGGTCTCGCCGAGGTACGCCTCGGCGTCGGCCTTCAGCTTGCCGAGGATCATGGCCGAGATCTCCGGCGGGGAGTACTGCTTGCCGCCGGCGTCGACGCGTGCGTCGCCGTTGGGGCCCGAGACCACCTTGTACGGCACGATCGACTCCTCCTCGCGCACCTCGGCCTCCTTGCGGCCCATGAAGCGCTTGATCGAGAAGACCGTGTTCTGTGGGTTGGTGACCGCCTGGCGCTTGGCTACCGTGCCCACCAGACGCTCACCGGATTGCGCGAACGCAACGACGGACGGCGTGGTCCGGCCGCCCTCGGCGTTCTCGATGACCGTCGGCTCGCCACCCTCGAGCACAGCCATGCACGAGTTGGTGGTTCCGAGGTCGATTCCGATCGTCTTTCCCATGTGGGTTCTACTCCTCGTTGGTCACAAAAATCTAAGCGGGAAGATAGCAGATTTGGGTGGAGGCGAAGGCGCGCCGGGCCGCCCGATGGGTCGCGGGTCGCCTGGTCCGCGGCGGCACTGCGCCCGAGGGCGGCCCGACGCGGATCGCCTCCACCCAACTCATGCGGGGGAGAGGGCCATGAAGCGCGTGCGACCGCCCTCCCGACGCCTCCAACGGCCCTCTCGAGCCTCCAACAGCCCTCCCGAGCGCGAGTCCTCTGCCACTCGGCACCTCCCTCCCGACACTCGGCACCTCCCTCCCGACCGCGACTATTTCGCCATTCGGCACCCCACCCCGGTGTAAATGGAGATTCACTCGCGTATAGCGCGAGTGATGTGCCACTCGGCGGGCGGGGCGGGGCGAGTGGCAGAAGACTCGCGGTTTTCAGCCGACGTTGAAGGCGCTGGGGCACATGCGCTGGAGGGCGCAGTCGGCGCAGGCGGGACGGCGGGCGTAGCAGGTTCGGCGGCCGTGGCGCAGGAGGTTCAGATGGAGTTCTAGCTCCTCGCCGGGTGGGGTGATCTCGAGCATCGTGTCGTGCATCTCCTCGAACGGCGCGCCGGGGCGGAAGAGGGCCAGGCGGGTGCCGACGCGGGAGACGTGGGTGTCGACCGGCACGTCGCGCATCCCCAGGGCGAAGAGCAGGACGCAGGCCGCGGTCTTGCGTCCCACGCCGGGCAGCGAGGTGAGATAGGCCTGCGCCTCCGGAACTGGCTGGCTGGCCAGCCAGTCGAGTGAGAGGGGGTCGGCGCGGACTTCGGGTGACTGGGCGTGCTCGGGCGCGGTCTCGGTGATCGCCTGCAGGATCGACTTGATCCGGGCCGACTTCACCTTGGAGATCCCGCCCGGCCGGATCGCCTCCTCGATCTGGTCCACCGGCGCGTCGCGGATCAACGCCCAGGTGTCGCCCTCGAAGCGCTCGCGCAACGCGAGGTAGGCGACGTCCCGGTTGCGGTCGTTGGTCGACTGCGACAACACGGTGAGGATCAGTTCGGCGATCGGGTGGCCGTGGGGTTCCGCCAGGGGCACGCCGTAGACCAGGCGGAGCCGATCGCGGATCGCGCGCACCCGGCGGCGCGAGGGTCGCTTCCAGCTACTCAAGCGCGCCCCATCGCTCGCAGGCCAGCGAGGACTGCGCCACCGCCTCGGGCAGGGAAGCCGCCACCGCGGACGGGTAATAGCCCGACGTGGCCAGCCGGGCCAGCAGGACGCCGGTCAGGACGTCGCCGGCGCCGATCGTGCTCACCACGTTGGCCGGCCGTCCGGGGACATCGAGTCGCAGTTCGCCGCGCAGGATCGCCCCCTCGCCGCCGAGCGTGATCACGACCATCTGCGCGCCGGCCTTGAGCAGCGCCAGCGCCGCCCGCTCGGGGTCGTCCTCGCCGGTCATCAGCGCGGCCTCGTCGGCGTTGGAGCGGACCAGCAGCGCGCCGGGGACGCAGGCGTTGACGGTGGCGGCCGCCTCGGCCCGGGAGCGCCAGCGCTCCAGGCGCAGGTTCGGGTCGAACACGACCGGCCGGCCCAACCCGAGCGCGACCTCCCGGGCACGCATCGTGATCTCTCGCTCGTCCGGCCCCACCAGGGTGTTCGAGCTGAAGAACAGGCCGGCGGCGGCTCCGATCGCCTCCTCGACCCGGCCGGCGAACGCATGCACCACGGTGGCGATGGCGTCGCCGTAGATCTGGTAGGTCGGCTCGCCGCCCGGCCGGACCGCGACGATCGCCACCGGCGTCGGAGCACCCGGCACCAACTCGAACAGCGACAACTCGACCCGCTCGCGGCGCAGGCGCTCCCGCAGCCAGCGCCCCCACGGATCGTCGCCCGCTCCGCTGGCCAGCGCGACATGCGCGCCGTGCCGGGCGGCGACGACGGCGATGTTGCCCACCGAGCCCCCGAAGTGGGGCACGAACGCCTGGCCCTCGGCCACGTCCTCGAGTGGGCGCTCGCAGATGAAGTCGACGAGCACCTCGCCCAGGCACACGGTCGGCGCACCGGGTGGCGGTCCGGACGGGATGTCGGGTGAGGTGTCCGGACGCGTACCGGACCGCTCATCGGGGCTTGCGCCGCTCACGCGCGCGGACGTTATCCTCGCCGGCGGGTGCGCGTCGACGAGCACACGATTTCCCTCGATGACTCGCCCGTCTACTACCGCAGCGCCGACCGCTCCGACATGACCACGCTCTACCTGCACGGGATCCCCACGAGCAGCGACGATTGGGTCGAGTTCCTCGCCCGCACCGGCGGGATCGCGCCCGATCTGATCGGATTCGGACGCTCGGGCAAGGGCGGGCATCTCGACTACTCGCTGACCGGGCTGGCGCAGTTCGTCGAGCGCTTCCTCGGCCATCTCGGGATCGACGACGTCCAGGTCGTCGGCCACGACTGGGGAGCCGCGGTCGCCCTCGCCTTTGCCGAGCGCAACCCCGGACGCGTGCGCCGGTTCGTGCTCTGCAACCCCCCGCCGCCCGCTCACGGCGACTGGCCGCGAATCCTGCGCGTGTGCCGAGCGCGTGGGCTGGGGGAGATCGCGATGGGCGCGATCAGCAGGGGACTGTTCGCGCGCCTGCTGCGGCGCGGGTCCGTCCGCCCTGACGCGTGGTCCGACACACGGATCGCCGCGGTGTGGGACCAGTTCGATCAGGGCACCCAGCGGGCGATCCTCCGTCTCGTCCGGTCCGCGAAAGATGATGTGATTGGTAGTGGTGGGCCGCGCCCCCCCGGCGGGGCCCTCGGGGACGTGGGGACGGGGACGGGTACGGGGGCGGGGACGGGGACGGGGACGACGGTGGTGTGGGGCGAGGAGGACCCGTGGTATCCGCCGGCGGTGGCCGACCAATACGCCGCTCGCCTGACCGGAGCGACCGTGGAGCGGATTGCCGGCGCCGGACATTGGCCGTGGCTGGACCGGCCCGAGGTGGTGGACCGTGTCGCGTCGCTCCTCTAGGGATAGGGATAGCCGGCCCTGGCCGCCCTGGCGACGCGTCATCCCGACGCTGACCGCGGCGGTGATCGCCGCCGCCTACGTGATCATCGCGCCGCGCAGCCAGGACCTCGCCGCGCACCTGCTGCGGACCAAGCTGTTCGCCACCGAGGGCTTCGGGCTGTGGAACAACTGGTGGTACGGCGGCCACGACGTGCTCGGCTACAGCGTGCTGTTCCCGCCGCTGGCCGCGCTGCTCACCCCGCAACTGGTGGCCGCGATCAGCGTGCCGGTCAGCGCGGCGCTGTTCGAGTCGCTGGTTCACCGGCGCTTCGGCGAGGATGCGTGGCTTGGCGCCCTGTGGTTTGGAATCGCCGCCGGCACCAACCTCTTCACCGGGCGTCTCACGTTCGCTCTCGGCGTCGTGTTCGCGACAGGCGTGGCGCTTGCCCTTCAGCGCGAACGGCCGGGGATCGCCGCCGGGCTCGCGGTCCTGACAGCGCTGGCCAGCCCGGTCGGCGCGCTGTTTGCCGCGCTAGCCGGCGCCGCGCACGCGATCGGTGCCTACCTAAGCGAACGCCGCCTGCGCCCCGCACTGCCCGGCGTCGGGGTCATCGTGGCCGCCCTCGCGCCCGTGCTGGCGCTGGCGATCGCCTTCCCCGAGGGCGGGAGCGAGCCGTTCGCGTTCTCCTCGCTGTGGCCGATCGTGCTGATATCGCTCCTGGCCATCCCCGCGATCCCGCGGCGCGACGTGGCCCTTCGCGCGGGCGCCACCCTGTACGCCCTCGGCTGCCTCGCGGCCTACGCATTACCAAGCCCGGTGGGCAGCAACGCAGCTCGTCTGGGCCCGCTGATCGCCGGGCCGCTCGTCGCGCTCATCTGGTGGCGTCGCCGCATGATCGCTCTGCTTGCCGCTTCGCTTCCGCTTCTCTACATCCAGTGGCAGGCGCCGGTGCACGATGTTCGCACCGCTGACGACAACCGCGCCGCGACGTTCGCGTACTTCCAGCCGATGATGAGCTACCTGAGCCGTCAACCCGGGCAGCCGTTTCGCATCGAGATCCCGTTCACGCTGGCTCACTTCGAGGCGTACGCGGTCGCACCGGAGTTCCCGCTTGCACGGGGTTGGGAGCGTCAGCTCGACACTGAGTACGACGAGCCGTTCTACAACCACACGTTGACAGCCGCTCGCTATGACAAGTGGCTGCACCAGCTCGCCGTGCGCTACGTGGCCGTGCCTGACGCGCCGCTCGATCCCTCGTCCAAACAGGAGGTCGCACTCATCGATAGTGGCCTGCCGTTCCTGCGCCTGGTCGATCGCACCCTCCACTGGCGCATCTACGCCGTTCAGGATCCGACCCAGCTCGCCCAGGGCTCGGCGACGTTCGCGGGGCTCGGCCCAAACTGGGTCGAGCTGAACGCGCGTCACGCCGGGAGGACGCTGATCCGGGTGCGCTGGAGCCCCTACTGGGCGGTCACGCAGGGGTCGGGCTGCGTCGCTCCCTACGGCGAGTTCATCCAGCTCTCGACGCGGCGTCCGGGACCCGTCCGCATCGCGATGAGTTTCGCGCTCACCAGGATCGCCGCCACCTCACGCCGCTGTAGCGCACAACAACCGGACCTCGCGGCCCGCTAGCATCCGTAGCTGACATGGGGCGCGTTCTTCGGTTCATCGAGACGCGGCTCTTGCCGCGTGGTTGGATGGATCTGCTCCGGCAGATCGTCCTATTCGCTGGTGCCCTGCTGATGTACGACCTCGTCCGAGGTCTCGTGGCAGGCGACAATCCGTACAAGCCGTTCGGCGACGCCATGCGGATCATCGATCTCGAGCGCACGCTGCACGTGTTCGTCGAGCCGAGCGTCCAAACGTGGGCGCTCCACACGCGCTGGCTGATCGACCTCACCGACTGGATCTACCTGAACGGGCATTTCGGGATCACGCTCGGCGTGCTGGCGTTCATCTACGCGCGGCGCAACCAGTCCTTCTACTTCGTCCGAAACATGTTCATGATCGCGATGGGGCTGGCCCTGATCGGGTATTGGCTATACCCGACGGCGCCACCGCGGCTGATGCCCGAATGGGGCTTCACTGACGCGATCTCCCAGTTCGTGACCGGCGGCACCGGTTTCGTCGACGACGGCCCGACCAAGGCATTCCTGAACTTCTATGCAGCAGTCCCCTCGATGCACGTGTGCTTTGCCGTGATGATCGGCGGGTCGATGTCCCGACTCACCGCGTGGCGTCCCGGGAGGATCCTGTGGGCGCTCTATCCGCTGCTGATCACGTTCGTCGTGGTGGCCACCGCCAACCACTACCTCACCGACGTGTTCCTCGGGGCCCTCACCGCCGGCGTATCCGCGCTGCTGGCGCAGAGGCTGCTCGCGCGGGCCAGGCCGGACGCTTGGGCGTTCGTCCGCGCCACCGCTTGACCATGGGCCACCCGATGCGCGCCACGGCGTGAGCACACCCGAGCAGACTCACCCGCCGCGCGCGCCCAAAAACGGCGCGCCTCGCCGCGCGCGGGCGCCGCGCACCGGTTCCACCACGCAGGAGTTGATGCGCAACCGGCTGATCGAGTCGCGCCTGACCCCCAACGCGATCTCGCTCACCGGATTTGCGCTTAACCTGGCGGCCGCCGGGCTGATCGTCGGCCGCATGTTCTTCCTGGCCGGCATCGCGTTCATCGTCGGGTCGATCATGGACACGCTGGACGGGCGCTACTCGCGCATGTCGGGCAAGGGCACCGCGTTCGGCGCGTTCCTCGACTCGACGCTCGACCGTCTCGAGGAGGGCATCGTGCTGATCGCGGTCGGGGCCTACTTCGCCTCCCGCCACAACCAGGTGGCGGCCGCGGCCACGGTGGCTGCCGTGCTCGGCTCCCTGATGGTTTCCTACACCCGCGCCCGCGCCGAGGCGCTCGGGGTCGAGTGCAAGGTCGGCCTGGCCACGCGCCCGGTTCGGGTCGTCATCCTCTCGATCGGGCTCGTGTTCGCCAAGGGCGCGGGAATCGCCCACTTCGAGTTGCTGGCGCCGGCCGTGTACGTGCTGGCCGGACTCACCGTGCTCACGACGCTTCAGCGCATCTTCCACGTGCGCCGCCAGCTGAAGACCATCGCGCAACAGCCGGTGTAACGAACCCCTTCCCGCGGAATACCTGTAGGTGCCCCCGCGGGCGGGCGGGGCACCCTATTTAAGAAAGGCAACTGGACACAGTGACCACCACCAACGGTTCCACCAACGGCGCCGCGCGCTACCAGGACGGCAAGGTCCGGGTGGCGATCGTCGGCGTCGGCAACTGCGCCAGCTCGTTCGTGCAGGGCGTCCACTACTACCGCGACGCCGACCCGCGCGAGTCGGTGCCCGGGCTCATGCACGTCGATCTCGGCGGCTACCACGTGCGCGACATCGAGTTCAGCGCCGCCTTCGACATCGACGCCGACAAGGTCGGCAAGGACCTCTCCGAGGCGATCTTCGCCGGGCAGAACAACACGCTGAAGTTTGCCGACAAGGTCCCCAGCCTCGGCATCCCCGTGGACCGCGGGATGACCCACGACGGCCTCGGTAAGTACCTCAAGGAGAAGATCACCAAGGCGCCGGGACCGACCGCCGACATCGTCGACATCCTCAAGGACACCCACACCGACGTCGTGGTCTCCTACCTGCCGGTGGGCTCCGAGCAGGCCACCAAGTGGTACGTCGAGCAGGTACTCGAGGCCGGCTGCGCGTTCGTGAACTGCATCCCAGTGTTCATCGCCCGCGAGGAGTACTGGAACAAGCGCTTCAAGAAGGCCGGGCTGCCGATCATCGGCGACGACATCAAGTCGCAGGTCGGCGCCACGATCGTCCACCGCGCGCTGGCGCGGCTCATGCACGAGCGCGGGGTCAAGCTGCAGCACACCTCGCAGCTGAACGTCGGCGGCAACATGGACTTCTACAACATGCTCGAGCGAGAGCGGCTGGAGTCCAAGAAGACCTCCAAGACCAACGCGGTGACGTCGATCATGGGCCACACGCTGCCTGCCGACGACGTGCACGTCGGCCCCTCGGACTACGTGCCGTGGCTCACCGACCGCAAGTGGGCGCACATCCGCCTCGAGGGCCAGGCGTTCGGCGACGTGCCGCTGAACATCGAGCTCAAGCTCGAGGTGTGGGACTCGCCCAACTCGGCCGGGATCGTGATCGACGCCGTGCGTTGCTGCAAGCTGGGCCTCGACAACGGCCTGTCCGGCCAACTCGACGGCCCCAGCTCGTACCTGATGAAGTCGCCCATGAACCAGCGCCCGGACGACGAGGCGCGAGAGGCGACCGAGAAGTTCATCGCCAAGTACGCCCGCCAGGCGACCGCGACCAAGACCGCGAAGTCGAAGGCCAGCTCGAGCTGAATAAACTGCCGCTCGTGCCAGGCGAGCGGCTCGCGATCGCGCAGGTGACGCCGTTCGCCTGGGAGGTAGCGCACGAGGTCAACGACTACGTGGCGCGGGTCTCGGGCGAGCTTGCCCGCCGCGGCCACCGCGTGCTGATCGTGGCGCCGTCGCAGAACGGCGCGCTCGTGCGCGACAGCCGCCGCGCGATTCGGGGCGAGAACGGGTCGCTGCTCGACCGCTCCGACGACGAGCCGCTGGTCCTCGGAGTGGGCGAGGTCCTGCCGTTCTCGCCCACGCGCCGGCGCGCCGCCTCGCTGCCGCTCGACGTGGCCAGGACGATCGAGGAGGCGCTGGTCAACCTGCCGCTGGACATCGTCCACATTCACGAGCCGTTCGCCCCCAGCGCCTCGAGCGTGGCCCTGCGCCACTCGCGGGGGCTGAACGTGGGGAGCTTTCACGCCCCCACCGAGCGGATCCTCTCCACGCAGCTCACGCGCCCGCTCTCACGCCTGCTGTTCGGGCGGCTCGACGCCCGCACGGCCAGCTACCAGGCGACTCGCGAGCTGATCCAGCGCTACTTCCCCGGCGACTACCGGGTGATCCTGCCCGGTGCCGAGGTCGAAAGTCCGGTGACCGGGCCGCAAGAAACCGTGCGGCTCCTGTTCAGCGCCGGCGAGGAGCGGGCCGCGCTGCGCCTGTTCCTGCGGGCGCTGCGCGCGCTGCCGACCGAGCCCGAGTGGCGCGCCACCGTATGGTCGCCGCGGCCCCTCACCCCGCCGGCCACCCTGAGCCGTGCCCTGCGCCAACGGCTCGAGTTCGTGGACGCCGACCAGATGCCCGAGGCCCAGGCGCTGTCCCGGGCCGACGTGGTCGTGCTGGCTTCCGAGGGGCTGCGGCCGGTGCCGGGGATGCTGGTACGCGCGCTGGCGGCCGGCGTCCTGCCGATCGCCTCGCGGCTGGGCGCCTACGAGGAACTGCTGGGCCAGGGGGAGTACGGGTTCGAGTTCGAGCCCGGGGACGCGCAGACGCTGGCCGCCCACCTTACGCGCGCGATCGAGGAGCCGGCGCTGCGCGAGCAGGCGCGGGCCCGGCGAGACGAGCTCAGCGCGCGGTTCTCCTGGACTCGTGTGGCCGACGAGCTAGAGGACGTCTACGGGGGCCTGGTGGCGCGCCGCCACGACACCCGGGCCAACGAGACGATCCGGACCCGCCTGCGCGAGCGTCGCATGATCGACGTCGACCTGCACATGCACACCGACCATTCCTATGACTGCGCCACCCCGGTCGAGGTGCTGCTCGCCGAGGCCAGATCCCGCGGCCTCGGGGCGATCGCGATCACCGACCACAACGAGATCTCGGGCGCCCACGCCGCACGATCCAAGGCGGACGGGATAGCGGTGATCGTCGGCGAGGAGGTCAAGACGGCCGACCAGGGCGAGGTGATCGGACTGTTCATCGAGGAGAAGATCCCCCGGGGGATGTCGCTCCAGGAGACGATCGCCGAGATCAAGCGCCAGGGGGGGCTGGTGTACGTGCCCCACCCGTTCGACCGTCTGCACTCGGTCCCCGACTACGAGCACCTGCTCGACGTGCTCGACGACGTCGACGCGGTCGAGGTGTTCAACCCGCGGGTGGCGATCACCGAGTTCAACGACGAGGCGGCCCGCTTCGCGGCCAAGTACCGCATCCCGGCGGGGGCCGGCTCGGACGCCCACGTGCCGCAGGGACTGGGATCGGTGCGGATCCGCATGCGCGAGTTCAACGGGCCGCAGGAGTTCCTCGAGTCGCTCCGCGACGCCGACATCATCCGCAACCCGGCCAGCCTGCTCTACGTCCAGGCGCTCAAGTTCCTGCAGACCAAGGCGCTGCCCGAGGCGGCCCGCCGCGCCTCCCGGGAGCGCCGCGTGAGACGCGCGACGGGGGGCGACCGGCGCCGGGCGACTCCGCCCAACAGCCGCAACTCCTGATGCACTCGCAAGGACAAGCTCGCGAGCCGTCCAATCGGACAGCGATGCCGGCGACCGATGACGAGATCCGGGAGAAGTACCTCGAGCGCGCGATCCGCGAGCTGAACGCTTTCTCGCGCGAGGTCCAGTCCTGCACGCACTGTCCCCGCGGGGCCCTGATGCCGGTGCTCGGCTCGGGGCACCCCCAAGCCGACATCTTCCTGATCAAGCACTCGGCCCGCCCGTCCGAGGTCGAGGAGGGCGTGGCCTTTTACGGGCGCGCGGGGAACGCGCTGATGAAGTCGCTGAAGCGGCTCTCGATCGACCCGCTGGCGGTGTACGGCACGCTGTGCGTCAAATGCCCGGTGCCCGATCCGGCCATGGCCGATCCGGGCTGCGTCGCCCGTCTGGTCGAGGAGATCGCGATCGTGTCGCCCAAGATCGTCGTGGTGATGGGGCCCGAGGCGTTGGTCGTGGTCAACGAACTGGACGTTCCGCTTCGCCGTGACCTGCACGCGAGCCCCGGCGAGCTGCAGCAGCTCACGCCGAGCATCGAGGCCCTGTACGTGCCGAACATCGACGACGCGCTCGATGAGGAGGACGCCAAGCGAGAGTTCTGGGCGGCGTTCCGGGTGCTCGGCCAGTGGTGGGCTGATCTGCCGCCGTATTAGGGACCGGCCGGACGCCGGCGGTTAGACTCGCCCCATGGACCTAGAGGAGAAGTCCCTCGACGAGATCTCCGACCGCTGCGAGGAGTGCGGGGCCAAGCTGACCAGGGCGGAGATGGAGGCGGCACTCGAGTCCGGCGGGCCGGCCCTATGCACGGTCCACGCGGATGAGGTCGTTCCGGTCGCCGAAGAGGACGACGCGTTCGCAGCCGAGTAGCGCCCGAGGCTAGGCCGACCTCAGCCGGCCGTCTCGAGCAGGATCTTGCCGAGCTTCCCGCCCTCGGCAAACCGGTCGTACGCCGCCGGCGCATCCTCCAGCGAGTAGGTGGCGGCGATCGGCACGCGGACGTCGCCTGAGGCGAGCAGCGGCAGCACCGAGCGCTCCATCGCCCGGGCGGTCAGAGCCTTTTCCTCGAGCGGGCGTGCGCGCAGCGTCGAGTTGTAGATCCGGGCGCGCTTCTGCATGGCCAGGCCGAGGTTGAGCTCGGCCTTGGCGCCGGCGCCGATCCCGATCACCATGATCCGGCCCCACAACGCGAGCGCCTCGAGGTTCGCCGGGAGGTTCGGCGCTCCGACCAGCTCGAGGATCACGTCGAACGGTCCGTGCTCCTCGAAGCCCTCGGGCGCGATCACCGACGCCCCGAGCGCCGCCACCGCGTCCCGGTGATCTCGGTTGCGCACGGTGGCGGTCACCCGCGCTCCGGCAGCGCGGCCGATCTGGATCGCCGCGGTGCCCACGCCCCCCGCGCCACCGTGGACGAGCAGCCGCTCCCCGGCCTTCAGCCCCGCCTGGCTACACACGCCGTCGTGGGCGGTGGTGAACACCTCGGGCACGCCGCCCGCCTCCGTCCAGCTCAGGTTCTCGGGAACCGGCATGAGGATCCGCTCGTGGACGACCGCCAGCTCGGCCTGGCCGCCGCCGGCCACGATGCCCATCACGCGATCGCCGACCTCGAACCGGTTCGCGCCGTCGCCCCGCTCGATCACCTCGCCGGCCAGCTCCAAGCCCGGGATGTCCTGGGGGGCGCCCGGCGGCGCCGGGTAGTGGCCGCGGCGCTGCATCATGTCGGCGCCGTTCAGGCCGGCCGCCCTCACCCGCACCAGGCATTCGCCGGCGCCCGGCGTCGGGTCCGGATGGTCCTCGACGCTCAGCTTCCCGTCTTTGATCGTGACCGCGCGCATTTCGAGGCGGCGAACCCTACCGGCGCTCGAGCAAGGCCACGCACTCGATGTGCGGGGTCTGGGGGAACATGTCGACGGGGCGGACGCGCCGCAGCACGTACCCGGCCTCGACCAGCTGGGCGGCATTCGGGGCGAGCGTGGTGGGATTGCACGACACGTAGACGATCCGCCGAGGCGCCGCCTCGATGATCCGCCGCACCACCTTTTGGGAGAGCCCGGAGCGGGGCGGATCGACGATCAGCGTGTCCGGCCGGCCGGCGCGCTCGACGAGCTCCCGCATGGCGAGCCGCACGTCCCCGGCGAAGAACTGGGCGTTGTCGATCTCGTTCAGGCGCGCGTTGGCGATGGCGTCGGCGATCGCCTCCTCGACCAGCTCGAGCCCCCAGACCTCGGCGGCCCTGGGCGCGATCAACAGCCCGATGGTTCCGATCCCGCAGTACAGGTCGTACACGCGGTCGGTGCCGGTGGGCGCGGCGTAATCGATGGCCAGGCCGTACAGCCGCTCGGCCATCTCGGTGTTGGTCTGAAAGAACGCGTTCGGGGAGATGCGCACAACCAGACCGCCGATCTCCTCCTCCAGGCGATCGCCGCCGACCAGCAGCTCGGTCTCGCCTTCCTGGGTCGTCTCGGCCACGCTGTCGGTGCGTGTCCACAGCAGCCCACCCACGGGCTGGGCGGCGTCGATCAGCCCCTGCCGGTCGAGGCTGCCCGGCGCCGTGACCAGGCGAACCTGCAGCTCGCCGGTCCGGCGGCTCTCGCGCACCACCAGGTTGCGCAGGAACCCTTCCCTGGTACGCCGGTCGAACGCCTCGAGGCCCTGGGCCCGGCACCACTGCACTACCCGCTCGCGAGCGGCGTTGGCGGGCTCGGACGCGAGCAGGCAGTCGGTCAGCTCGACGATCTCCTCCCACCGGCCTGGGGCGTGAAAGCCGCACACCAGCCGCCCGCTGTCGTCGGTTCCGAACGAGTACTCGAGCTTGTTGCGGTAGCGCCACGGCTCGATCGCGGGCACGATCGGCTCGAGCTCGAACTCCTCCAGGCGCCCGATGCGACGCAGCGCTTCGTCGACCTGGGCCTGCTTGACCTCGAGCTGGCGCTCGTAGGGGAGGACCTGCCAGGGCGCCCCCGGGTGGTCGGCGCGCGGCTCGATCCGATCCGGGCCCGGCTCGAGGATCTCGATCGCGCGTGCCTCGGCGTAGGCCCGCTTGGATTTCTGTACCTCGGCCCGGACCTGGTCCCCGGGCATCCCGTCCTGCACGAACACCACGTAGCCGTTCAGCCGGGCGACGCCGGCGCCTCCGAAGGCGAGCGATTCGACGGTGAGGTCGAGGAGATCGCCGCGGGCAGGGCGAGCTCCGGCTGGGCGGGTGGCGCCTTCCATGTCTCTTAGAGTAGGTCGCCCGGCCTAATCTCGGGCGAGTGCCGAGCGGATGTCGACGGGGTCGGCGTCGAGTTCGAGCAGAATGCGGGTCGCGGCACCGGAGGGCTTGTGGACGAGCGCCAGCAGGATGTGCTCTGTGCCGACCTGCCGGTCGTCGCGGATCGAAGCCTCCGCGCGAGCGCGGTCGAGCACCTCCTGCGCGGGTCCCGTGAGCCCCAGATCGCCCTCGGGCTCCCCGATCCCGATCCCCATCATCCGGACCACCGCGGCGCGAACCTGGCCGTGGCTGACGCCGAACGAGGCGAGCAGCTGAGACGCCGTCCCATCGGGCTCGAGGAACAGGGCGAGCAGGATGTGCTCTGTGCCGATGAAGCTGTGGCGAAGCTCGCGCGCCTGCTCGCCGGCAAGGCGCACGACCTCTCGCGCGGGGTCTGTGAGGTGCTCGGTCAGTCGGCGCTGAGCTGTTTGTCGATGGCCGCCAGCACGGACTTACGGTTGGCGTGACGCCGCTCGTAGTCGCGTACCCGGCGTAGTTCGGCCGGGGACAGGCCGTCCAGCCGTCCCTGGACCTGAGTGGCGGTCAACTCGTCGTAGCCGAGGATCGGAAACGCCTGGTCCGTCCCGACCGTCCGCCGCGCCCGGTCGGCGCTGCGCAGGAGCAAATCGAGCGATTCGCTGCGCCGCGCGCGCACGGTGGCCGCGCCCATCTGCTGGCGGCCACGCCCGAACAGGCGCTCGACGTCCGAGAGCAGTTGCTCGGTCTGCTGGCGACCGCGGTCGACCAGTTCGCTGACCAGGTCGTTGGCGTCCGAGCGCGTGACCCGGCCGCGCTCGGCGGCGTCGTCGAGGACCTCTTGGATACGGTCGCGGGTGAGCACCACCAGGCCGAGTGGCCGGATGATCCGGCTGATCAGCTGCTCGGTCAGCCCGGCCAGCCCGTCGCCGCCGTCATCGGTGTCCGAGCGGTGCGCCGCGGAGGACCGCCGCGCAGCGTCGGGTTTCGTCGAGGACCGCGCTTTGCGGCCCCCGCGAGAACCCCCCGACGGGGACTTGGGTGAGGGCATGGTCTGCATCTCTCCTTCCCGAAGCTCGTCCGGAGCGTACCCAAACGCTCGCTAGTGCTCGCCGACGAGGAGCTCGAGCAGGGCCTTTTGCGCATGACGGCGGTTCTCAGCCTGATCCCAGATCCGCTGGCGTTGCCCGTACAGGACCGCTTCGGTGATCTCCTCCCCGGGGTGGGCGGGCAGGCAGTGCAGCGCGATGGCGCCGGGCGCGGCGAGGTCGAGCAGGCGGTCGTCGAGGCGGTAGGGCGCGAGGCTGCGGCGGCGCTCCTCCGCGGACTCGGGGGCGTCGCTCATGCTCACCCACACGTCGGTGTACACGGCGTCGGCGCCGTCCACCGCCTCGGCCGGGTCGGCGGTCAGCAGGCCGTGCGGGCCAGGCTCGAGCTGGTAGCCGTCGGGCGAGGCGACGCGCACGTTCACCCCGGCCAACGTCCCCACCTCGATCAGCGAGCGCGCCACGTTGTTGCCGTCGCCGACGTAGGCGAGCGTGAGGCCCTCGAGCCGCCCGAACGCCTCGCGCAGGGTGAGCAGGTCGGCCAGCGCCTGGCAGGGGTGGTGGCTGGGGGTGAGCATGTTGATCACCGGGACACTGGCGTGCTCGGACAATTCGGTGACCATCGCATCGTCGGCCGTACGTATGCCGATCGCCGCCGCGTGGCGCGAGAGAACGTAGGCGGTGTCGCGGACCGACTCGCCGCGCGAGAGCTGGAGCTCGTCGGTGCGCAGGACCATGGGGTGGCCGCCCAGCTCGGCGATGCCGGCCTCGAACGACACGCGGGTGCGCGTCGAGGGCTTCTGGAAGATCAGCGCCACTGTGCGCTTGCGGAGCGCGTCCGAGCCGTAGGGCACTGCCTTGAGCTCCAGTGCGCGCTCGATCAGCGCGTGCAGCTCATCGGCGCTCAGCTCGGTTCCGGTGATGAAGTGGCGTGGCAAGCGGCGAGTGTACGTTGCGTAGATGGCGCTGCGCGTGCTGACCTGGAACCTGCTGCACGGACGGTCGGTTCCGGGCGCCGGGCACGATTTGTTCGACGAGTTCTGCGCGGCGCTCGGGGCGTGGGAGTGGGACGTGGCGCTCCTCCAGGAGGTGCCGCCCTGGTGGCCGCCGGCGTTGGGTGCACGGTTGGGTGCCGATCAGCGATCCGTGCTGACCTCTCGCAATGCGCTACTGCCGCTGCGGCGCGCGATCGCGGTTCGCTGGCCAGACCTCATCAAGTCCAACGGCGGGGGCTGCAATGCGATCCTGGTCCGGGGGGATGCCGTGGCCCAGCACCGCCGGCAGCGGCTGTGCCTGTGGCCCGAGCGCCGCTGGGTCCATGCCGTGCGCCTGCTGCGCGCCGGTTTGTGGGTGGCCAACGTGCACGCCGGCGGGCCGATGCGCGACGCGGCTCGCGCCACCTTCAGCGCGCTGCGATGGTCGTTGGGGGCGCCGCTCGTCCTCGGCGGCGACTTCAACATCCGCGGCCTGGTGCTAGACGGGCTCGACCATGCCGGTGGTCATGAGGTCGACCACGTGTTCGTCCGAGACCTGCGGCCGGTCGCATCGGAGGTCCTGGAGCGCGGCCGACTGTCCGACCACGCCCCGGTGCGCGTCACGATCGATTCCGGGCCAGCTCGATGATCTCGGGGGAGGCCTTCGACGTGGACCCGCTGTCGAAGGGTGGCTCGGGGTCGTACTCGATGGCCAGCTGGATCGCGCGCGCCGTGTCCTCGCCCGCGATGCGCGCGGCCAGCGTGAGCGCCATGTCGATGCCCGAGGAGACCCCGGCCGCGGTGATCACCTTGCCCTGCTCGACCACGCGCCGGCTGACCGGCCGCGCGCCCAGCTCGCCGAGCTTGTCGAGCAGCAGCCAGTGGGTCGTCGCCTCGAGCCCGTCGAGGATGCCGGCGGCGCCCAGGATGAGCGCGCCGGTGCACACCGAGGTCGTCCACTGCGAGGACTCGTGGGCGCCGCGCACCCAGGCCAGCAGCGCCTCGTCCTTCATCAGCGCGCGGGTGCCGTGGCCGCCCGGCACGACGATCACATCGGGATGCGGCATGGCGGTGAGGGCCTGATCCGCGGTGAGCGCCAGCATGCCGTTGTCGGTCCGCTTGGGCCCGGGCTCGCCGATCCCCAGGAAGTGCACTCGGGCGTCGGGCAGGCGCGAGAGGACCTCGTAGGGCCCGATCGCGTCAAGGGCGGTGATGCCGTCGAAGATCGGGATCGCGACATCCACGGTCACGAGCTCCGTCCGGCACGCAGGCCGAACCCGCGCAGCATGAGCAGCGCCTTCTCGCTCATCGTCCCCCGGGCCGGGAGGACCCCGAGCTGGGTCGCGGCGTCGTACAGGTCATAGAACCCGCGGACGCGCAGAATGCGGTTGCGACGGACCTCGCAGTAGAAGATGCAGTGCACGACCACGAACCGGTTGGTCGCCGGGAGGCCGTCGAGCGCTGCCCGGTGGGTGCCCAGGAGCTTGCACGGCGCGGCCACGAAGCGGTCGTTGGTCAGGCGCTCGCCGGTCTGCTCGAGCCGGACATCGGGAAATGCGGCCCACAGCCGGGTGGGATGACTCATGAACTGGTCGAGGCCCTCGAGCGGCTCGCTCGTGAGAGGGTCCTCGTAGTGGATCTTGCTCGAGCAGACCGCGGCGAAGGCCGCCTCGTCCTTGCCTGACCAGGCCGCTTCCCAGTCGTCCATCAGCTCGTCGACGGATCGCTCGGTCACTGCGAGGCAGTATCGAACACCGGGAGCCCCTCGTCGGGAGTCGAGGCCTCGGCGTAGCGGCGACGGGGGATCCGGCCGGCGCCCCGGGCCAGCCACCCCGCCTCGACGGCCAGCCTGATGGCCCGGGCCATCGATGCGGGATCGTGAGCGCGGGAGATCGCGCTGGCGCACAGCACCGCGTCGCACCCGAGCTCGATCGCCAGCGCGGCGTCCGAGGCCGTGCCCACACCGGCGTCGAGGATCACCGGAACCCCAGCCCGCTCGACCATGATCGAGATGTTGTACGGGTTGCGGATCCCCATCCCGCTGCCGATCGGCGAGCCGAGCGGCATCACCGCGGCGCAGCCCACGTCCTCGAGGCGCCGGGCCAGGACCGGGTCATCGGTCGTGTAGGGGAGCACCACGAAGCCATCGTCGACGAGGGCCTCTGCCGCCGCCGCCAGCTCGACCGCGTCCGGTAGGAGCGTGCGGTCGTCGCCGATCACCTCGAGCTTGATCCAGTCGGTCGAGAACGCCTCGCGCGCGAGCTGGGCGGTCATGATCGCGTCGCGGGCCGTGTAGCAGCCGGCCGTGTTCGGCAGGATCTCGACCCCGGCGGCGTCGAGCACGTCGAGGATCGAGCCGCGCGCCGCCGGATCCAGTCGGCGAAGCGCCACCGTGCACATCTGCGTCCCGGACGCCTTCAGGGCGGTGGCGAGGATCTCGTGGTTGGTGAAGCCGCCGGTGCCGAGGATCAGGCGGGACTGAAACTCGCGGCCGGCGATCGTAAGCGAATCGGTCATGTTGCTGGTCAACCTCCCTGCACGGCGACGACCACCTCAACCGTGGCACCCTCGCGCAGCTCCGTATTCGACCACTGGGCGCGCGGAACGACCTCGCCTTCAACGGCGACCGCGACCCCGCGACCTCCGGGGGCATTGTGCAGCGAGGCGATCACGCTGGCCACGGTCGCGCCGGCCGGAAGCTCGCGGTCCTCGCCGTTGATCGTCACCGACAACGTCATGCGGCCACCGCCACGCCGGCGAACCGGGTGGGCGCGAAGGGCTGATCGTCCGTCGTCCCCGTGCCCTCGCCGGCGACCCCGGCGGCCACGATCTGCGCGGTGATCGGCGCGAGCAGGACGCCGTGGCGGAAGTGCCCGGTCGCCCAGTGCAGCCCGGCGAGCGCGCCCGGGCCGATCGCCGGGGCGTTGTCGGGCGTCGTCGGGCGCAGTCCGGCCGAGAGCTCGTCGATGACCAGTTCGGTGACCGAGGGCAGCAACTCGAACCCGTCGCGCAGCAGCTCGAACACCCCGCCGGCGGTCACCGTGGTGTCGAACCCGCGCTCCTCCATCGTGGCGCCGAGGACGTACCGGCCGTCGCCGCGGGGAACCAGGTAGCCGCCGGTGAAGCGGACGACGCGCGTGAGCAGGCCGGGACCGCTCGGGTCGTGCAGGCGGAGGATCTGGCCCTTGACCGGGTGGATCGGCACTCGGGCCTCCTCGGGGATCCCGTCGATCTGTCCCGACCACACGCCGGCCGCGATCACCACGTGCTCGGCGGCGATCTGACCGCCGCCGTCGGCCAGCCGGACGCCGGTGACGCGATCGCCGGCGACGGTCAGGCCGGCCACGCCGGCGCCGGGACGCAGCTCGCCGCCCGCACTCGCGAGCCCGCGGACCAGCGCGGCGGTCAGCTTGCGCGGGTCGATCGCATGATCGTCGGGGATGTCGAGGGCGAGGCGCAGCGTCGGGGCGAGCGCCGGCTCGAGCCGCCGGGCCTCGCTCGCCCGCAGCCGGTGGGCGGCGAGACCGAGCGACTGCCTGAGCGAGAGCTCGCGCGCCAGCGCCTCCGCCTCGTCGGCGTCGCGCGCCGCGAGCAGCGTGCCGCAGCGCAGATAGCCGGTGTCCATCCCGGTGACGTCGTGCAGTTCGCCGACGAAGTCCGGATAGGCGTTAACGCTCGCCAACCCGAGCCGCATCAGCGGCAGCTCGGTGGCCAGCGTCTCGCTGATCGGCGCGAGCATGCCGGCCGCCACCGCGGAGGTCTGCCCGGCCGGCTGCGCCGCGCGTTCGAGCACGACCACGCTCAGGCCACGCTGGGCCAGGCGCCATCCGACGGCGAGACCGATGACGCCGGCCCCTACGACGGCGACATCAAATGAGCTTGATCGATTCGGCAAGATGTGCGACTCCCTGCGCCGGCATTACCCGGTTCAGGTTCAGACGGTCGGCGGGCACGCGCCCGCCCTCTCAGCCCACTGGTAGGGCTCCCGTTGGGTCAATCCTAGCGCCGGGTGGCGGCCGTCTGGCGTGCTCCTGCCACACTTCGACGCCGTGTCCGACCGCCGCGAACGATTGACCGCCGCGCGCCTGTACCTCGTCTGCGACGAGCAGCCCGTCGAGTTCCTCGCCACCGTGCTGGGCGCCGGTGTGGACATCGTCCAGCTGCGGATGAAGGACGCCGGCGACGAGGAGATCGTGGCCGCCGGCCGGCGGTTCGCCCGGGCGGCCTCGGAGCACGGGGCGCTGTTCATCCTCAACGACCGTCCGGACCTGGTCCCCGCGACCGGCGCCGACGGCGTGCACGTCGGCCAGGACGACGTGATGGTGGCCGAAGCCCGGGCGATCGTGGGCGCGGACCGTCTGGTCGGTCTCTCGACGCACAGCCCCGAGCAGGTCGACGGCGCCGCCCGCGTGGACGTCGACTACATCGGCGTCGGGCCGGTCCATGCCACGCCGACCAAACCCGGCCGCCCGGCCGTGGGACTCGAGCTCGTCCGCTACGCGGCGCGCCACGCCACCGTCCCGTTCTTCGCGATCGGCGGCATCTCGCCGGAGAACATCGACGCGGTCCACGAGGCGGGGGCGGAGCGCATAGCCGTGGTGCGGGCGCTCACCGAGGCCGCCGATCCGGCGCGGTCCGCACGACGGCTGCTCCAGGGAATAGGCGCCGGCGGCGAGGTGCGAGTTGGCGCAGCGTAGTCGCAAGCGCGGCCGGCGCCGGCATCCGAGCGCCGCCGCCGCACGGCCGCGTCCGACCGCCCAGACCCCGACCCCGACCCCGACCGCGCAGACCCCGACCCCGACCGCGCAGACCCCGACCCCGACCGCGCGGCCGAAAGCCGCCGGGGCACCCCGCCCGCGGGGCCGGTCCGAGGAGCGCAACGCCGCCGTGCGCGCCACGCTCGCGCCGCTCGCTCCAGGAGAGCGGCCGTGGCCGCTCAAGATCGCCGCGCTGATCGCGCTGCTGATCGGTGGCGGCGACCTGGTCGCGGTGATCATCGCCGGCAAGTTCAGCGTCGGTAATGCGCACGCCGGGCCGGGTGGGGTGATCCTGTTCTCGGTCCTGATGCTCGTGTGCGCCGTCGGCATGTGGCAGCTTCGCTACTGGGCCGTCCTGGGCTTCCAGGCGA
The DNA here is from genome assembly GCA_963832315.1 of uncultured Solirubrobacterales bacterium. GTDB lineage: Bacteria > Actinomycetota > Thermoleophilia > Solirubrobacterales > Solirubrobacteraceae > Palsa-465. Next base: position 179,027 of record CAWHTT010000004.1, read on the forward strand.
TCCTCGCCTTCGTGATCCTGTTCTTCTCGCTGCTCCTCCTCCGGGCCAACAACGTGCTCGCCGTGGTGGCCGGGGTCTTGGTGGTGGGCGGAGGCGGCTACCTCTTCTACAAGCTCGTCCGCGTCCTCAGCCGCCTCAACATGCCCACGCCGCCCGGCCGCGCCTAACTCTCAGCCTCGGCCCTCTCCCGGCCCCGAAATTTCCGCCATTCCACACGCCTGGCGCGCGAAATTCCGGATTTCTCGTCCACAGGCCGAACTATCCGTCACCGGCCGCGCAGGGATGCGGTCAATGGCGGAAATTTCGGGTCGGGGACCGAGGGTGGACGACGCGCGAGTGCGGGCCGCCACCCGCACAGATCGCCCCGCTCAGACGCCCTTCTATAGTCTCCGGCCGCATGCCTGACAGCTCTTACGACTGCGTTGTGATCGGCTCCGGCCCCGGCGGGTACGTGGCCGCGATCCGCGCCGCGCAACTCGGGATGAAGACCGCGGTGATCGAAAAGGACCAGGTCGGGGGCCGGTGCCTGAACTACGCCTGCATCCCGGCCAAGGCGGTGCTGCGCGTGGCCGACGTCCTGGCCGAGGTCAAGGAGGCGGGCGACTTCGGGATCAAGGTCGGCGAGCCCGAGGTGGACTGGAGCGGGGTCATGGCTCGCCGGGAGAAGGTCATCAAGACCCTGACCGGTGGCGTGGCCGGGCTGTTCAAGAAGAACGGCATCGAGTTGATCGAGGGCGAGGGCGCGCTCGCCGGGTCCGGAACCGTGACGGCCGGCGGCAACCAGATCGCGGCCAAGGCGATCGTGCTCGCCACCGGATCGGTCGCGCGATCGATCCCGGGCACCGAGTTCGGGGGACGGGTCATCGGCACCGAGGACGCCTGGGCCCTCCCCGAGAGGCCCGCCAGCCTGGCCGTCGTGGGCGCCGGCGCGTCGGGCGCCGAGATCGCCTCGGCGTACGCACGGCTCGGCACGACCGTCACGCTGTTCGAGGCGCTCGAGCGCGTCCTGCCCACCGAGGACGCCGACATCTCGAAGCTGGTCGATCGGGGCCTCAAGCGCCAGGGCATCACGATCCACACGAACACGTTCGTGGAGAACATCGAGTCGACCGAGTCGATGTGCCGCTACACGCACGGCGACACGCAAGGCGAGGCGGACTGGCTGGTCATCGCCACCGGCCGCGGCCCGGACGCGGACGCGCTCGGCCTCGACAACGCCGGCGTCAACCGAGGCACCGCCGGCCTGATCGAGGTCGACGGACGGATGCGCACGGGCGCCGACGGGGTGTACGCGATCGGCGACCTGGTCCTCGGGCCGGCGCTGGCCCACAAGGCCTCCGACGAGGGGATCATCGCGGTCGAGGACGCCGCCGGCCTCGAGACCCACCCGATCGAGTACCCCGACATCCCCCGCGCCACGTTCTGCACGCCGAACGTCGGCAGCTTCGGCCTGACCGAGGCGCAGGCCCGTGACGCCGGGCACGACGTGGTGGTGGGCAAGGTCCAGTACGGCGCGGTCGGCGCCGGCACCGTGTACGGCGACCGGACCGGCCTGGTCAAGATCGTCGGCGAGAAGCAGTACGGCGAGCTGCTCGGCGGGCACATCGTCGGCACGCGCGCGACCGAGTTGATCCAGGAGCTGGTCAACGTGCGTGCGCTCGAGGGCGGCTACCCGGAGGTGGCGCGGATCATCCACGGGCATCCGACGCTCTCAGAAGCAGTGATGGAAGCGGGCCGCGCCGCGGATGGCTGGCTCATCCACGGCTAACCCCGATCAGCCGGTCTTCTATTACGACCTCGGCAACCCGCGCTGCTACACGGTCGCCGAGACGATCATGGCGACGCTCCCCGTCGTGCCCGAGTGGGAGCCGGTCCTCGGCTCGGACATCGTGCCGGCGGGCGCGGAGATCGACCGCGCCGAGATCGAAGATCAGGCGGCCGAGCTGGGATTGCAGCCGGTCCGGTGGCCGCCGATCGTCCCACCGGACACGACGGCGGCCATGCTGGCCGCGACGTACGCCAAGCAGATCGGGCGCGCGGTGGCGTTCTCGCTGGCCGCATTCCGCCAGTCGTTCGCCGGCGGCCGTGATCTCGGCGACGAGGACACGATCCTGATCGCGGGCGCCGCCTGCGAGATGCATCCGACCGCGCTGCGCAAGGGGATCGAGCTGCGCTCCACGCGCGACGCGCTCGCACGGGCCACGCGCCGCGCGCAGGACGCGGGGGCCACCGATCTCCCGGCCATCCAGATCGGCGACCGCGTCTACGCCACGCTCCGCGAGGCCACGGACGCCCTGCACGGGGCCGCGCGATGAGAGCGAACCGCGCCTACGACCTGATCGTCAAGCGTGGCGGGCGCGAGCCCGCGTTCATGTCCGACCCCAGGCGCACCGACCGGATCGAGGTGGTGTCGGTGGACGACGGCGAGGTGATCCTCTACTGGAACGTCAACGTCAAGGATGCGGGCAAGCTGCTCAAGCTGCTCCGGGCCGACCTCGTCAACCTCGAGGCCGAGGAGTTCTTCGACAAGTGGCTCGACGCCGACGCGGAGGATTTCTAGGTCGCGCCATGTCGCCGCAGCAGGCCCTCGAGCTCGCGCGGAGCCTACGCTCGGCCATCGGCGACGAGCGCGTACTCGCGGCGATCGCCAGCGTCCCCCGAGAGCGGTTCATCCCGGAGTCCCAGCACGACCGCGCGTACGCCAACGTGGCGCTCCCGATCGGCAGCGGCCAGACCATCTCCCAACCGCTGGTGGTGGCGCGGATGCTCGAGGTGCTCGGTCTGAGACCAACCGATCGCGTGCTGGACATCGGCACCGGTTCGGGCTACCACGCGGCGCTGCTCTCCCTGCTGGTCGAGCACGTGTACACGGTCGAGCGCCACCCCGAGCTGACCGAGACCGCCCGGGCGGCCCTCACCGGCCTCGGGATCGCCAACGTCAGCTTCAGGGTCGGCGACGGGTGGGACGGGTGGCCCGAGGAGGCCCCGTTCGACGCGATCAACGTCGCCGCGGCGATGGCCGACGAGCCCCCGCAGGCCCTCGAGGATCAGCTCGCCGACCACGGACGCATGGTGGCGCCGGTCGGCCGCAAGGAGCAGCATCTCGTGATGACCGAGCGCGCCGGCGGTCGCTTCAGGCGCCACCGGCTTGAGGCCGTGCAGTTCGTGCCGCTGGTGCGGGGCACGGAGGGGTAGCCAGCCGCGAGCGCATGATCTCGATCGCCACCGGGTTGCGATCGACGAGGACGAAGCGCCGGCCCAACCCCCGGCACACCGCCCCGAGCGTGCCCGAGCCGGCGAACGGATCGAGGCACCAGCCACCCGGCCGCGAGGACGCGGCGACCATCCGCCGGAGCACCCCCTCGGGCTTCTGGGTCGGGTAGCCGGTCTTCTCGCGCCCGTTGGTGGGCACGATCGTGTGGAACCACACGTCGGTCGGGCGCTTGCCCCGGGCCGCCTTCTCCGCGCTGACCAGGCCGGGCGCCATGTACGGCTCGCGCTCGACGGCATCGGCATCGAACCAGTGACCCCCCGGCGTCCGCACGTAGACCAGGATCGTGTCGTGCTTGGCGGGCCAGCGCCGGCGCGGCTTGGCCCCGTAGTCGTAGCTCCAGATCAGCTCGTTGAGGAACGCCTCGCGGCCGAAGACCTCGTCGAGCAGCAGCTTGCAGTAGTGCGCCTCGCGGTAGTCGATGTGGAAGTACAGCGTCCCGTGCGGGGCCAGCAACTCCCGCGACCGCTCGAGGCGCGGACCCAAGAAGCGCAGGTAGTCGTCGAAGGTGTCGTCATACGCCAGCGTCTGCAGCAGTCGCGACCGGTAGCGCCGGCCGCCGAAGCCGACCCGGTCTCCATCCGAGGACGCCACCACCGACAGAGACCTCCGCGCCTGGGCCCGGCCCGTGTTGAACGGAGGGTCCATGTAGATCAGGTCGAAGAAGCCTTCGGGGAGCGCGGCGAGCACGCCGGCGTTCTCCCCGGCGATCACGAGGTCGTCGTCGAAGACCAACGGATCGTTCACCACCTGAACCCGCATTGCGACAGAAGACCGTACCGGCGGGCTCGGCGCAACCCCCCAACTGGGCCCCCCGACGCCGCCAGGAACGCGGACCAGACGACCAAAACGCTACGATCGTTGTTCGGTGATCACCAACCGTTACCACGCGGTGCGCAATTCCCGTCTCGGCCTGCGCCTCGCGGACACGGCGCTAGCACGCCGCATCCTGAAGTCGCCGCTCAGCGCGCGGATCACCCGCTACACGCTCGGATCGGTCGTGGCCGCCGCCACCAGCGCGGTCGTGTTCGCGATCCTCTACGTGAGCGGCGTCGGCACCACCGCGTGCTCGATCGTCGCCTTCATCGCCGGCGCGATCCCCAACTGGATCCTCAACCGCCGGTGGGCGTGGCGAGTGCAGGGGCGCATCGCCTTTGGCCGGGAGGTCGTGGCCTACGTGATCGTCTCGGTCGTGACGCTGTTCATCACCGCCGAGACAACGGCCTGGGCCCAGCGCCATGTGCAGAGCATCCCGGCCCACCACGGCATCCGGGTCCTGCTGGTCACCGGCTCCTACCTGGCCGTGTTCGCGGTGCTGTTCGTGGCCCGCTTCGCGGTCTACGAGGTGTGGATCTTCTCGGGGCGCAGCCGCATCCGCGCCGCCTTCCGGTCGCGCATCCAGGTGCGCAACGCGGCCCGCGCGAACCGTACGCCGTAGCCGAAGTTCCCGCCCTTCTTGGTGCCGGTGGCGTGGTTGCCCCGATCGCGCATCGTGGTCGGGACCTCGCCCAGGCGGAAGCCGTGCAGCGCGGCCGAGATCATCAGCTCGGAGGCCTGATACTGCGGCTGCTCGAGCTTGACCGCCGCGGTCACCTCGGCCCGCATGGCGCGGATCCCGCAGGCCGGGTCGGTGACCCGGTGTCGCACGAGCACGCTGATCAGCGCGCCGAACACGAGCACGCCGAGGTGGCGCACCTTGTCGGTGGTCAGCTCCGCGCCCAGGCGCCGCGAGCCCGAGACGAAGTCGGCCTGGCCGTCAAGGATCGGCTGCACCACGCGGGCGATCTCCTCGGGCTCGTACTGACCATCGGCGTCGATCGTGGAGATCACCTGCGCGCCGCGGGCCCGGGCCAGCCAGTAGCCGAGCCGCAGGGCCGCGCCCTGGCCGCGGTTGACCGGCACGTCGCACACGAGCGCGCCGGCGCCGGCCGCCTTGGACGCTGTGGCATCGCGGGCGCCGTCCACGACCACGATCACCTCGGTCTTCAGCCCGGCCGCCGAACGCGGGATCTCGCCGACCACGCCGGCCACCGTCGGCTCCTCGTTGTAGGCGGGGATCACGATCGCGAGGGGGGCGCCGACGCCCGGTGGATGGGTAGCCAGGAACGCCATTGCCGCGCTGCGCTCCTCGGGCGCGAGCCGGTCGAGCTCGGCCTCGAGGTCGAAGCCGGCGCGGGTGGACGTCGCGGTCTGTCCAGAGACCGTAGTCACGACGCGCTCACCGGCGCCGCCGGCATCCCGGCCGCGATCGTGTCGAGGTCGGCCGCCGACCATTCCTCCCACACACCCTGGACGCCCGTGGCGAAATCGAACCGCGGCGACCATCCCGCGGCCAGCGCGCGGCTCGGATCGACGATCACGGCCGGCATCTCGCCTGGCCGGGCCGGCCCGTGCCGGACGGTGAGCGAAGCGCCGGTGACCGACCGCACCGTGTCGAGGACCTCGAGCACGGACAGCGACTTGCCAGAGCCGATCACCACCGGCCCGTGCCAGTCCTCGTTGACCAGCGAAATCTTCATCGCATCGATCACGTCCCAGGCGTGCACGTAGTCGCGCACCTGGCGGCCGTCGCCGTAGATCTCGAACTCCCGCTCGAGGCGGATCGCGCGCATCAGCCGGGCCACGATCGAGTCCTTCGCCTGCATACCCGGCCCGTACACGTTGGTCAACCGCAGGCACACGCAGCGCACGCCGTAGGACGCCGTGTAGGCCGACATCAGCATCTCGCTCGCGGCCTTAGTCGCGCCGTAGGGAGTCAACGGCCGCAGGGTCGCTGTCTCGACGATGGCCGGAGCCTCCATCGGCCCGGTCACCGCGTTGGTCGAGGCGAACGCCAAGGACGTTACGCCGGCCGCGCGCGCCGCCTCGAGCACCGCATGCGTGCCGGCCACGTTCGTGTCGAACGTCCCGCCCGGATTCTCGACCGAGCGCAGCACCGAGGTCACCGCCGCGAGGTGCACAACCGAGTCCATACCGCCGGCGAACGCGGCCTCGAGCACGTCCGGATCGGACAGGTCACCGACCACGACGTCCACGGAAGGGTCGGGATGGGGCCCCAGGTCGAGCACGCGCACGGTGGCGCCGGCGCGCATCAGCCCGGCCACCGCGTGGCGCCCGATGAACCCGGAGCCGCCGGTCACGAGGACCCGGCGCCCCTGCAGGCCCGGCGACTCGCTCACGTCTGGGCCAGCGCCCCGGTCGAGGTCTGAGGCAGCACGCTCGTGGTCTCGCGCCAGCTCACGGTCGGCATGATCGCCGCCAGGTCGACCCGATCCTTGTGGCGCTCGACCACGTCGAACAGATGGTCGATCAGCGCCATCGACAGCAGCGTCGGCTTGAGCCCGAGGTCGACCAGCGCCGTGTGCTTGGCGTTGTAGTAGTGGTCCTCGGCCTCGACGCGCGGGTTCTCGACCGTCTCGACCGTGGCCTCGCCGGGATACTCCTCGGCGATCGTCTCGGCGATCTGGCGCACCGACAGCTGCTCGGTGAACTGGTTGAACACGCGGAACTCGCCCCGGTCGGCCGGGTTCTCCGAGGCCAGCCGGATGCATTCGACGGTGTCGACGATGTTGATCAGGCCGCGGGTCTGCGACGCCGTTGCCGTACACGGTGAGCGGGTGTCCGAGCACGGCCTGGATGGTCATCCGGTTGAGCACGGTGCCGAACACGCCGTCGTAGTCGAAGCGGGTGGCCAGGCGCGGGTCGAGCTTGGTCTGCTCGGTGTCCGCGCCGTACACGACGCCCTGGTTGAGGTCGGTGGCGCGCAGGCCCCAGATCCGGCAGCCGAACTCGATGTTGTGGCTGTCGTGGACCTTGGACAGGTGGTAGAAGGAGCCCGGGCCGCTTGGGGTACAGGACGCGGTCGCGTGCGGCCGTTGTGCTCGACCTCGAGCCAGCCTTCCTCGATGTCGATGTTGGGCGTGCCGTACTCGCCCATCGTGCCCAGCTTGACCAGGTGGATGTCGCGGTCGATGTCGGCGATCGCGTACATCACGTTGAGCGTGCCGACGATGTTGTTGGTCTGCGTGTAAACGCAGTGGGCCTGGTCGATCATCGAGTACGGAGCGGCGCGCTGCTCGCCGAAGTGGACGATCGTGTCGGGCCGGAAGTCGCCCACCATCTCGTGCACGAACGCGGCGTCGCACAGGTCGCCCACGTAGGTCTTGATCGTCTTGCCGGTGATCTCGGCCCACGCCGCGACTCGCTCCTCGAGCGAGGAGATCGGCACCAGGCTCTCGACGCCCATCTCTTCGTCATAGCGGCGACGGGCGAAGTTGTCGTTGACCGCTACCTCGTGCCCGAGAGCACTGAGATGCAGAGCGGTCGGCCACCCGAGGTATCCGTCACCGCCTAGAACCAAGATTTGCATATAGGCGCTCCAATGCCTGACGTTTCGACTACGGGATCTTCAGCGCTCTCGGCCGATGAGGCGGCGCGTCGGTGGACCAAGTTCCAGGCGATTCCTGGCCCGCGAGCGCACGAGGATAGCCGACGAACCGTACGCGAGACGTGAGACGCCCCGTTGCGGCAGCTCGCCTGACTTGAGCAGAGATTAGAGGACGCACACGTGATCTGAGTCACGCCCACCCGCCGGAAGACCGGGCACTCCTGCTGCTACCGTCCCCGCCGCCCCCGTGTCAGAGCAGACCCTAGACGCACCCGCCATCGAGGAAGTCCCGTCCGGCCCGCCCAGCGGCGAGCGGCGAGCGGCCACCGGCGCCGACTGGCGCGAGAAGGCCTACCGCTACCGCTGGCTGCTCACCGCGGTCGGCCTCTTGATCGTTTCGCTGGCCATCCTGCTGTACGCGCGCACGCGCCCGGGCTACGACCCGTACGGCTGGCTGGTCTGGGGCAAGCTGACCGTCCACCTCAACCTCGATACCAACGGCGCGCCCTCCTGGAAGCCGATGCCGTTCCTGTTCACCGTCCCCTACGCGTTGGTCGGCCACTACGCGCTGTGGCTGTGGATGGTCACCTCGGTGGCGATCTCGCTGAGCGGCGTGATCTTCGCCTGGCGGATCGCCTTCCGCCTGACCTACTCGCGTCCCGAGCGCCGCTACGCGTCCTACGTGGCCGGCCTTGCCGCAGCGCTGTTCCTGTTCGCGATGCAGGACCCCGTGGGGAACTTCAACTACACGCACTATTTGCTCAGCTCGGAGTCCGACACGATGATCGTGGCGCTGTGCCTGCTCGCGGTCGACCTCCATCTGGGCGGACACCACAAGGCGGCCTTCTGGATCTGGTGGCTCGGCGCACTCGGCCGGCCCGAGGTGTGGCCGTTCTACGGGCTCGCCGGCCTGTGGCTTTGGCGCTACGTCCCGACTTACCGGCGGTGGCTGTACGCCTCTGTCGTGCTGATGGTGTTCCTGTGGTTCGGGATCCCCGGGCTGTCCTCGAAGAGCTTTCTCACCGCGGGCAACATCGCCGAGAACTCACCGCGCGCGATCCACGGCAACAAGATCACCGGCACGATCGACCGCTTCCACGAACTGCTCCCGAACACCGTGTGGCTCGCGGCGGTGCTCGCCGTGGCGTGGGCGGCCTGGCGCCGGCGGATCGCGATCCTGGTCCTGGCCGCCGGAGCGGTGCTGTGGGTGCTGATCGAGATCGCGTTCGCCCTGCACGGCTTCCCGGCCGTCCCGCGCTACATGTTCGAGGCCGGCGCGATCGTCGGGATCCTGGCGGCCATTTTCATCGGCCGGATCGTCCACGAGTTGCCGGCGCTCCTGGCCGGATGGACGCGGCGACTGGACGGCGGCCGGCTCGGCGCGCGCGTGGCCACGCACGTGGGCACGTGGGGCACGGTCCTGGTGCTCCTGGTGATCGCCGGCTCGATGCTCCCCGCCGTCCACCGGCAGGAACGGCTCGAGCGCTCGGACCTTCGCGAGCAGCGGGATCGGACCGTGCTGATCGGCCACCTGTCCGGCGTTGTCAGGACCCTCGGCACCTCGAACATGTTCGCCTGCGGGCAGCCCAACATCCCGATCGGATACCAGAGCGTGTTCGCCTGGTACGCGGGGGTGAAGACCGGCGTGCTGTACGTGAGCCGCCCCTACCTGGCCGTGCACCCGCACCCGCTGGTCAACATCTACCCGATTGCGGGCAACGGCTGGAAGGTGTTCCCGAGCAACGTGGACCCGGCGCACGCCGCGGCCTGCAGCAAGATGAACCTCATCTACCACGGCTCATGAGGCCGTGCGGACGGCGCGCGGGCGCAGGGCGGCGGGTAGCCGGCGGCTGGCGGTAGCCGGCGGCGCGCTTGCGCTCCTGATCGTCGCGCTCATCGTCGTTCTGAGCTCGTCAGGCGGAAGGTCGGGGCCACCCCCGCTGCCGCTCCCGGGCATCGGGAAGCCGGCCAAGCCGGGTGATCCGTTCGCGTACGTGTCCGGCCGCGAGTCGGAGTTCGTGGCCCGGGCGATCGCCGGCTCGGAGCACGTCCTGTACGCCAAGAGCCCCGGCGGGGTGCTGGCCACGGCGGCCCGCGTCGCGCGGTGGCGCCCGATGATCAATCGCGCCGTCGCCGGCACCGGGCTCGACCCGAGCCTGGTCGAGGCGCTCGTGTTCGTCGAGAGCGCGGGCCGCCCCGACGTGATCGTGGGGGACGACCCGACCAACGCCTCGGGACTGACCCAGATCCTGGCCCAGACCGGGTCCTCGCTCCTCGGCATGCACATCGACTTGGCCCGCAGCCGCAAGCTCACCGGCCGGATCTTCCTGGCGTCGGCGCGGGGCCAGGCCGGTGTCGAGGCGCGCCTCGAGCGCGCCAGGGCCCAGATCGACGACCGCTTCGACGCGGCGAAGGCACTGGCCGCCACCGTCCGCTACCTGCGGATCGCCGAGCGAGACCTGGGGCGCACCGATCTCGCGTTCGAGTCCTACCACATGGGGATCGGCAACCTTCAGCGCGTCCTCGACCTCTACGACGGCGGCCACGCGGTGCCCTATCCGCAGCTCTACTTCGACACCGCGCCCGACCACAACCCGGACGCCTACTCGCTGATCTCGAGCTTCGGCGACGACTCCTCGCTCTACTACTGGAGGCTGCTCGGCGCGCAGCGGATCATGCGGCTCTACCGGACCGATCGAAGCTCTCTGGAGCGTTTGATCGCGCTGGAGACCGGGGCCGACTCGAACGCTTACGTCCTGCACCCCCCGGACCGCGGCGGGGCGTTCGCCACCCCGGACGCGCTGGATCGGGCCTACGCGGCGCGGGAGATCCTGCCGCTGCCCTCCAACCCCGCCCGGCTCGGCATGCGCTACGACCCGGGAATCGGGTCGCTCGCGGCGCGGGTCGGGTTCAAGCCGGCGCTCTACCGCGGCCTGCGCCCGGCCGCGCTCGACCTGCTGATCGAGTTGGCCGCTCGCGTGCGCACGCTGTCGAAGCTTCCGGGATCGGTGTTGACCGTGACAAGCGCGGTGAGCGACAAGCGCTACCAGGGGCTGCTCGGGGTGAGCGATCCACCGGCCGCCGCCGGCTGGTCGTTCACGATCGCGCGCCGCTACGTGAGCCGTGCCCAGGCCGTCGCCTTCCAGGCGATGCTCGACCGCCTCCAGGCGCTCGACCTGATCGCCTGGGAGCGCTTCCCGTCCGAAATCGAGGTCACGGTGGCCTCGGAGGCCTCGCAAGCGCTCGTGCACGGGCCCTGAATCGCCGCCTGGCCCAGGGCGGGTAGATAGCTTCATGCTGCGTGCCCGGCATCGTCCGCACCCCCGACGACCTCCTCTCCCGCGTTCCCGACTTCCCGTTCAAGCCGCGGTATCGCAAGTTCCAGGGGCTGCGCCTGGCGCACATCGACGAGGGCAAGGGCCCGCCGGTCGTGTTCCTCCACGGCGAGCCGACGTGGTCGTTCCTGTGGCGCAAGGTGATCCCAGTCGTGCGCGACGCCGGGTACCGGTGCATCGCGCCAGACCTGCCGGGGTTCGGGCGCTCGGACAAGCCGATCGACGTCGAGTGGTACACCTACGACCGCCACACCGACAGCGTGGCCGCGTTGTTCGCCGAGCTCAAGCTGCGCGACGCCACGATCGTCGTGCACGAGTGGGGCGGCCCGATCGGGCTCCGGGTCGCGGTCGAGCATCCTGACTGGATAGGGCGCATGGTCGTGCTCGACACGGGGCTGTTCACCGGCCACCAGAAGATGACCGACGCCTGGTTGGCCTTCCGCGAGCTTGCCCAGCGCTCCGAGGATCTGCCGGTGTCGTTCCTGATCCGCGCCGGGTGCAAGAGCGTGCTGCCGGCGAGCGTGGTCGCCGCCTACGAGGCGCCGTTCCCGAGCCCTGCCGCGAAGGCCGGGGCGCGTGCCTTTCCGCTGATCCTGCCCACCTCCCCGCAGATGGACGGCGCCGTGGTGGGACAGCGCGTGCTCTCCGCCCTGGGTTCCGACCCCCGGCCAAAGCTGATCATCTGGGGCGAGGGCGACACGATCCTGCCCGTCGAGGCCGGGTGGCGGTTCGCCCGGGCCATCGGGGCCGAGGTCGACCACGTGATCAAGGGCGTCGGCCATTACCTCCAGGAGGACGCCGGCCAGCAGCTGGGGCGCATGATCACGCGCTGGCTGCGATCGTACGCGCCGCCTGGCAAGCGATGACCGATGCGATCCGCACTCCCGACGAGCTCGTGAGCGGGCTCCCTGACTTCCCGTTCGATTCTTCGTATCGGGAGTTCGAGGGGATTCGCCTGGCCCATCTCGACGTCGGCGAGGGCCCGCCAGTGCTGTTCGTGCACGGCGAACCGACCTGGTCGTTCCTGTGGCGGCGCGTGATCCCCTCGGTGCGAGACGCGGGGTACCGCTGCATCGCCCCCGATCTGCCGGGGTTCGGCCGCTCCGACAAGCCAGTCGACCTCGGCTGGTACACCTACGACCGCCACACGGCGAGCGTCGTCGCATTGGTAGACGACCTCGACCTGCGCGAGGCCACCGTCGTCGTGCACGACTGGGGCGGTCCGATCGGGTTGCGGGTCGCTGTCGAGCGCGCCGACCGGATCGCCCGTGTGGTGGTCCTCGACACTGGCCTGTTCACCGGACGCCAGCCGATGAACGACGCCTGGATGAGGTTCCGGGCGTTCGTCGAGCGCACCGAGGACCTCCCGGTCGGACTGCTGGTGCGGCGAGCCTGCTTACAGGATCCCGGCGACGAGGTGATCGCAGCTTATGACGCGCCGTTCCCGAACGCCGAGGCGAAGGCCGGCGCGCGGGCGTTTCCGCTGATCCTGCCGTTGACGCCCGACGCGCCCGGGGCGAGCGCCGGCCAGCGCGTGCTCGACGCCCTGCGGGGCGACACCCGGCCGAAGCTGTTCCTGTGGGCCGACTCCGATCCGGTGCTCCCGCTCGAGACCGGCCGGCGCTTCGCGGCCGCCCTGGGCGGCGAGATCGACCACACGATCGCCGGCGCCTCCCACTTCCTTCAGGAGGACGCAGGGCCGCAGATCGGCGGTCTTATCGCGGACTGGCTGGTCGCCGGCTGAGCCTGGCTGAGAAACCGCGAAATATCGTGGGTTTCTCAGCCAGCCCCTTCGTTACGCGGCGGTGCGCTCCTGCTGCACCGACGGGGGGAGCCGTTGATCATCTGCTCCATCCGAGCCTCGTAGGCCGCCCGGGCGCTGTGGTCGGCGGATAGCAGCAGCTGATCGCCCTTGGTGAAGCGGATGATCCCCTCGGCCATGCGGCGGGGCATGAGCGCCTGCATGCGCGTGATCAGGCCCACCTTCCTCGGCACGTAGAGCTCGAACTTGCCGGTCTGAAGCAGCTCGACGATCGTGTTCGCCACGTCCTCGGGCTCCGCCGTGGGGAACCCGCGCGCGCCGGAAACGCCGGAGTAGAGCTCGGTGTTGACCCCGATCGGCAGCACCTGGTGCAGCTCGATCCCAGTGCCCCGCAGCTCTGAGCGCAGGCTCTCGGTCAACCCGACCACCGCGTGCTTGGTGGCGCAATAGGTGACCCCGCCCGGGAAGCCTCCCTTCCCGGCGATCGAGGCGAGCTGGACGATGTGACCCCGGCCGCGGGGGAGGAAGCGCTCGAGGGCCAGCTTGGAGCCGAGGATCACTCCGTGGATGTTGATGTCGACCAGCCGCCCCGCGCACGCGTCGGTCTCCTCCGCGAACGGCCCGATCGGCATGATCCCGGCGTTGTTGATCAGCACCTCGAGCGGACCGAGCTGACGCTCGACCTCGTCCAGGAAGCCGGCAAAGCTCTCCCGATCGGTCACGTCGAGCGGCAGGCCGATCGTTCCAGACCCGAGCTCGGACGCGGTCTTTTCGGCCAGCGGCGCGTCGATGTCGCCAATCGCCACCCTGGCCCCCTGGGCGATGAGCGCGGTCGCGGTGGCGCGGCCGATTCCGCGTGCCCCGCCGGTGATCGCGACCACCTGTCCGTTCAGCGATCGCAAAGCCTTAGCCATGACAGTCTCCTCCTAGTGAAGTAGCCCCTGCCACGGTACCGGTCAAGGGCCTGGCTGACTAGCCAGTCGACACCTAAGGGTAACCTCTACGGATGGGGTTTTTCCGCTACGAAGGGCACAAGCTCGCGTACACGATTCACGGCAGGGGCTCGCGGACCACGATCCTGATGCCGGGACTGCTGCTCTCGCAGAAGATGCAGGCCCCCCTGGCCGAAGATCTGGCCGGTCACGGCAACCGCGTGGTCACGTTCGACTTCCTCGGGCACGGCGATTCGGACCGCCCCCAGGAGATGGGCCGCTACTCGATGCCCGAGTTCGCCCGTCAGACCGTGGCCCTCCTCGACCACCTCGGGCTCGAGCAGGCGGTGGTGGGCGGCACCTCGCTGGGCGCCAACGTCACCCTCGAGGTGGCCGCGCTGGCCCCTGAGCGCCTCCGCGGGATGATCGTCGAGATGCCGGTGCTGGACAAAGCGATCCCGGCCTGCGGCGCCGCGTTCACCCCGCTGCTGTTCGCACTGACCTACGGCGAGCCGGTCATGAAGGCACTGGCGCTCGCGGCCAGGCGGGTGCCGCGCCAGGTCGTCCCCTTCACGGCCGAGCTCGTGCTCGACTGGGTCGCCCAGGATCCGGGGCCGAGCGGCGCCGTGCTCCAGGGGATCCTGTTCGGCCGGACCGCCCCCGAGCGGGCCGTGCGCGAGACGTTCGAGGCGCCGGCGCTGGTCATCGGGCACCCGCGCGACCCCCTGCACCCGTTCTCGGACGCCGACATGCTGGCCGCCGAGCTTCCGAACGGGCGCCTGGTCGACGCCAACTCGATCATCGAGCTCCGCGTCAGCCCGGAGCGCCTGACGCGCAAGATCGCCGCATTCGTGGACGAGTGCTGGGGCGCTAGCGTGGCGCCGGCGGGCCCGGCGGGTCGATGATGTCCCGTCCGGTGGGCTGGAGGGTGTCGTCGAGCTCGAGCTGCCAGTAGTAGCGGGTGAACGTGAGGCCGGCGCGGAACTGGCCGACGTGCGGCTCGATCTCCTCGCCCCGGGCCATCCGGACGATCAGCTCCGGGTAGGTGTGGCCGGGCAGCGCGGCGTACATCGGCGCGGGGAAGGCACCGCCGAAGCGGGTGTTGACGTCGGTGATCCCGAGCCCGATCTGCTTGTCGCGGAAGACCTGGATCGTGGACGGGCCGCGGAAGTGGAGCGTCTCGGCGACCGTCCGGCCGAGGTCGATCAGCTCGGAGTCGGCGATCACCTTGCCCTTGATCGACTCGCCGCCGCGGGACTCGATCATCGTGCGGGGGATCGCGTTCAGGCAGCGCCCGCGCAGGTCGCACAGGACGTCAATCGAGAACTCCGGGCCGTCCATGAAGCGCTGCACCATGGTGGGCTCGCGGATGTACTCCACGAAGAAGTCGGCGGCGCGCGTGTCGTCGGCGCGGTGGATCGAGCGGGCCCCGGAGCCCCAGCGCGGCTTGACCATCACCGGGAAGTCGTCCACCGGATCGCCGGGCAGCACGGTGGGCGGGGAGGGCAGGCCGAGGCGGTCGAGCAACAGGTGCGTCTCGTATTTGTCGAACGTCGCGCGGGCGATCTCGGGGTCGGGCACGAACGCGGGTAGCAAGCCGTCGACCCGCGCCTGGCCGAGCACCTCGAGGTCGAGGTCGGTGAGCGGCACCACCGCGCGGACGCCGAACTCCTCGCACAGGGCCTGCAGCGAGGGCACGTACGAGGGGTCCTCGATGCGCGGCACCGCGTGGCGGTGGTGGGCGGCGTACTGGGCGGGAGCCAGCGGGTTGGGATCGGCGGCGACCACGGTGGCGTGCTGGGCGAAGGCCGACACGATGTCGTAGCGCTTGCCCACGCCGGTGAGCAGGACGGCCATGTCATGCTCGGGAGCGGTCATTCGCGCGTCTCGGTCGGCGGGACCCAGCCGCCCCGCTCGCCCTTGTAGATCCCCTCGCCCCGGAACACCATCCGCAGCGTCCGGGCCAGGATCCGCAGGTCGAGCCACATCGAGCGGTGCTCGACGTACCACAGGTCTAGCTCGATCCGCTCGGGCCACGGCAGCGATGCCCGGCCGTTGATCTGGGCCCACCCGGTGATGCCCGGCCTGACCGCCAGGCGGCCCCGCTGGCGCTCGGTGTACTGCTCGACCTGCACGGCCAGCGTGGGCCGCGGCCCGACGATCGACATCTCCCCGCGGAGCACGTTCCACAGGTTGGGAAGCTCGTCCAGCGAGTAGCGGCGCAGGAACGCGCCGATCCGGGTGATCCGCTCGTCGCCCTCCTGGATGGCCAGCCCCGCGCCGGTGAACTCGGCGCCCCGGACCATCGTGCGCAGCTTGTAGATCGGGAACAGCTCGCCGTCCTTGCCCACGCGGGTCTGGGTGTAGATCGGGTGACCGGAGGACTCGAGCCGGATGAGCAGGGCGAGCACGGCGACCACCGGCGCGGTGACGAGCGCCACCGGGACCCCGATCGCCAGGTCGAGTACGCGCTGGGGGGTCATCGAGCTTGCACCGCCGTCACCGCGTCCCCTCCGCCGGCTCCCACCCGGCCGAGGTGCCGTGCACGAGCCAGTCCCACAGCCCGGCGGCCAGCGAGGCGGTCGTCAGCACGTAGTAACGGGCCAGCAGCATCGGACGGGACGGGACCACGCCGGCCAGGGCGGCGGCGAGCAGAACCGCCGCCTGGGCCGCCACCGCCGCCACGTAAACCCACCCCTCGCCGAGCAGCGCGATGCTCGTGACGAGCGCGATCACGTGGAGGAACGGGGTCAGGTAGCGCAGGATCCGGTGCGAGACGATCATCAGCGCGTACAGGGGGTCATAGCCGCGCGGCGAGAGCATCCCGCCGCGCACGACGATCGGCCACGTGTGGCTCATCATCCGCCGCTTGCGCGCGAACTCGCCCTCGATCGTGGGGACCATCTTCTCGCTGGCCTGCGCCTCGCGCACGGCCAGGGCGAGCCATCCTCGCTTGACCATGTTGAACGGGAACGACAGGTCGTGGCCCATGATCGGATCGACGACCAGGTAGGCCTCGCGCCGGGTGGCGTAGATCGCTCCGTTGCCGCCGGTGACCGACCGCACGCGCGACTCGAGCGCGCGCAAGGCGAGCTCGTAGCGCCAGTACAGACCCTCCTGGTTCGATCCCTGCGCGTCGACCAGCTGCACCTCGCCGCACACGTAGCCGACCCGCGCATCATCGAACGGCGCCACGAGCCGCCTCAAAGCATCCGGCTGCCAGGTCACGTTGGCGTCCGAGAAGGCCACGATCTCGCCCTGGGCCTGCTCCACCGAGGCGTCCTGGGCGCGGATCTTGCCGCCCCGGGGCAGCTCGAGCACGAGGTCGGACCCCGCCTCGCGAGCCCGCGCGGCGGTCTCGTCGGGCGAGCCGTCGCAGGCGACGATCAGCTCGACGAGCTGCGGTGGGTAGTCGAGCGCGCGGATGTTCGCCACCCGCTCGGCGATCACGTCCTGCTCGGCGTAGGCGGCCACGATCACCGACACGCTGGGCAACTCGTCGTCCGGAGCCATGCGGGGACGCGAACGGCGGCGCGATCGCGGCGTCAGCTCCCGCAGCCACGCGAGCAGCCCCAGCAGCACGGGATAGCCGACGTGGGCGTACAGGATCAGGGCAACCGAGACCCAGAACAGGATGGCGAGGAAGGTCACGGCGGGCTATGGAACCAGGTCGCGATACAGGGCCAGCGTCTCGTGTGCCGCCGCCTCCCACGAGTAAGGGCCCTTGGCGGCTCCCGTCGCGCCCCAGGCGAGGCCCTCGCGCTCCTGCGGATCGGCCAGGAGACTCTGAATCGCGACCCGCAGCGCGCCGGGGTCGTCGGGCGCCACCAACCGGGCGGCGCCGGCCGAGGCCACGTCGGCAAAGCCGCCCACGTCGCTCACGACGATCGGCTTGCCGAAAGCCAGCGCGGTGGCCAGGACGCCCGACCAGTCCAGGCGCTCGGTCCGCGAGTACGGCAGCACCACGATGTCGGCTCGGCGGAAGAACGCGGGCAGCTCCTCGTCGGAGACAAAGCGCGGGATCAGGCGGACGTTGCGGGCCCGCGCGACCGCCGCCCGCAACCGCTCGAGCGGCATGCGCGGGCGCCCCACCACCCACAACTCGGCGCCGTCCACCCCCCGCCAGGCCTCGAGCAGCGTGTCGAGCCCCTTGTAGGGCCGCAGCAGGCCGAAGAACAGGACGACCGGCGCCTCGACGGCTCCCAGCTCGTCGGGCAGCGCGGCCTCGTGGGGCTGGGCGGTGAGGTGCTTGAACGCACCGTGGTGGATGACCCGGACCTTCGCCGGGTCGACCCCCAGGCGCTGGACGAGCAGGTCCCGGCCGTAGCCCGAGTGCACCACGACCGCGTCGACGGCGTCGTACAGGCGGCGCTGGGCGCGCACCTGCCCGGGGCGCGGCTCGCGCGGAAGGAGGTCATGGGCGGTGAGGACGGTCGGCCGGTCGGGGAGCAGATAGCGGTCGACAGCCTGGACGGCCAGCCACTGGAAGTGGACCACGTCGGCCGCGCGGGCCACGGCGCGGTAGCGGACCATGTCGGGCACGTGCTCGAGCAGCTTGCCGGCCCGGCGCGCCGGCGAGCCCGGCGCACCGACCGCGTGGCGGTAGAACAGCTCGCGCACCGCATAGCCGTCGGGCTCGGGGACGGTTCCGTAGCCGAACCGGCTGGTGATCAGCTCGACCTGGGCGCCCGCCCTGGCCAGCGCGGAGGACAGCGCGTGGTCGTAGGGGGGCGTGAACGCCGAGGGGTCGACGATGTGGGCTCGCATCAGCGGCGTGGCTCGTCGAGCGGTCGCCCGGCCAGCCGGGCCAGCCGCCGGGCGGTGGCCCGCACCTCGTCGCTGCCCAGCGCGTGCACGCGCGCGTGGCGATCGCGCCGGAGGCGCAGCACGGCCGGGGCGAGCGCCGACAGGCCCGGCTCGCCGGGTCGGCGGGCCAGCAGGTCACCCGCCGCACGCATCGGGTGACGCACGGCGATGGCGAGCAGCGCGGCGGCGCGGGCGGCGATCCCGTCGTCCTCGCGGTAGTCGACCTGGAGCTCTCGGGACAGGTCGCCGTCGGGCAGCTCGGGACGGGCCGCCGCCTCGACCCGAACGCGCTCGAGCGCCCGGACGAACTCGACCAAGGGGTCCCCCCGCACCGGGAAGCGGTCGGCCACCATCACGACGTCCGCCACCGCGCGCCGGCGACCCGAGGGCCGGTTGGACAGGGCCAGCCCGGCAAGCTCCTCGGCCGACAGGAGCGCGTCCAGGGCCAGGTACTGGCCCCGCTCGAGCCGCCCGGCCTCGACCGCGGGCGCCGCCCGTCGCGCCGCGGGTGATCCGGCGGCCGCGGTGCCCGGCCCGATCGCGGCGCGCGTGCGGTGGCGCAGGCGCCCCACCGCCCGAGCCACCCCCGGCTCGGGCGCGAATCCCTCGTATCGGCGAGCCAGCCAGGCACGGCCGGCGGCGTAGCCACGCCACTGGCGGCGAAGCTCGCCCACCGTCCCCCGGTAGCGGTGCTCGACCTGGGCGCGGCGGCGCAGCTCGAGCCGCCAGCCGGCCTCCTGCAGGCGCCAGCTGAAGTCGGTGTCCTCGGCCGCGCGCACCCCCTCGTAGAAGCCGCCGATCTGCTCGAAGGCGGCCCGCCGGACGAGCAGGTTGGCCGCCGCGGCCCGGGGTCGGTAGGGGTGGCTGAGGTGGTTCTGCTGGGAGAGGAAGCTCCGGGCCGACCCGTAGCGCGAGGCCAGCGTGTCACCGCCGGGCAGCGGCACCACCTCGCCGGCCAGCGCTCCCACCTCGTCGGCCACCGGCGCGGCGAAGAAGGCGTCGAGCAACCCACGGGGGGCGCGGCAGTCGGCGTCGAGGAACAGGATCCACTCGCCGTGGGCCCGCGCGGCCCCCACGTTGCGGGCGTGGGCCGGTGATCGTTCCCCGGTCGCTCTGATGACCGCGACGCCGCCCCGGGCCACGGCGGTGCCCGAGTTGTCGGACAGGATCAACTCGTCGCCGACGCGCAGGTCGAGCTCCAGCAGAGCGTCCACCGCGGCCTGCGCGGCGCGCTCGTCGCCGGCGAACGGCATCACCACGCTGATTCGGGGGCGGGCTGCCGGATCGCCGCGCTCAGGCAGGTTCACGCGCTCTTCTCCGCGCGGCCGCCGTCAGCAGCAGCCGCGCCTGCTCGAGCTCCTGCCGGTGAGCGAACCCGGTGCCGAGCAGCACCGCCGGTATAGCCGCGAGCACCGCGGCGCGGGCGAGGAACCCGACCGCACCGTGGGTGGGCAGCAGCAGGTCGCCGGCGGCCGCCATTCCGCCCAGGACCAAGGCCAGCTGGACCAGCCGGCGCCATTCGAACGCCGCGGCGAACGCCCGGCGAGTCAGCAGGTGCATGACCGCGATCATCACCACGTACGCCCCGCACAGGGCGATGCCCGCCCCGGCGATCCCGAGTCCCGGCACCAGGACCAGGAGCAGGACGACGTTGACCACCAGGCCGGCCAGGGCTGCGGGGAAGTTGCGCGTGGTCACGTTGGCCCGACCGGCGATGACCAGGAACACCACCCACAGCCCGTACAGAGCCCAGCCCAGCGCCACCCAGGGCAGGGCCCGGTAGGCCCCGTAGAACGACGGCGCGACCAGCAGGCGCAGGACCCAGCGGCCGAGCAGGGCAAGGCCGGCCACGACCAGGCCGCTCACCAGCAGGTAATACGTGGTCACCAGTCCATACAGTCGGGCAGCCTCGGCATCATCGCGAACCGAGTAGGCCAGGGGCGGCCACGCGTACTGGAAGGCGCGCACGATGAACGCCACCGCGCCGGCCAGCTTGACCGCGATCGAATAGAGCCCGGCCAGCCCCGGCGAGCGGTGGTGGAAGAGGTAGTAGCGGTCGATGATGCTGAGCGCGTACACCGACACCTCGGCCGGGACGGTGGGCAGCCCGAAGCGCAGCAGCACGCTGTGGCCCTCGGCACTCGGGTGACGGGGCAGCAGCCGGTCCCGCATGGTCCACCAGAGCCCGAGCAGGACCAGCGTCGAGGCGCCGTAGTTGCCGAGCAGCAGTCCGCGGGCGCCCTTGCCCAGCACGACCACCAGCACGAGCGAGGAGGCGACCGTGAGCGCCACGTTGGTCAGCGAGGCGACCGCGTAGGTGCGCAGGCGCTCCTCGACACGCAACATCGCGTAGGCCAACTCGAGATTGGTGAACGCCCACAGGCCGAGCACGGCGATCCGGAAGGTGGTCGGGTCGCGGTAGCCGAGCACCACCTTCGAGAGCGGGGCGGCGGCGAGGGCCAGCGCCACCGACGCGACCGTCGTCGTGAGCAGCAGGAAGCCCGCCGTCCGGCGGGCCAGGGCGTCGCGCCGGCGCTGGTCCTCGTCTGAGAAGTAGAAGCGCAGGAACGACTCGATCATCCCGAAGCGGACCAGGATGCTGATCAGGATCACCCCGTTGGCCAGCAACTCGACGACGCCGTAGCCGGCCGGCGAGATGTAGCGCGTGTACACCGGCAGCAGCAGGACCGCGATGAACTTCGATGCCACGTCGGCGACCTGGTAGGCCGCCAGCGAGCTCACCAGGCGCTTCAGGTAACCCGTCACACCGGCAAACGGTACGGATCGGACCGGTGTCCGACGGCGTCAGCCGCTACCTGACGGTGACGACGTCATTCGCCGCGGTGCCCGCCGGCGGTGGGATCCGCGCCGGGTAGCGGCCCGTGTTGCACGCGGCGTCGCTGACCTCGAGCGCGAGCAGGTAGGTGCCGGGCGGCGCCGGTCGCTGCTGGCTGACCGTGCCGTCCCACACCGCGGTCTGCCCCTTCCAGGGCGTGAGGAAGGTCTTGATCAGCCGCGCGTGCCCGGCGGCGTCCAACCGGTAGAGCAGGATCGTGCCGCCGCGGCCCTCGTTGCCGGTGTAGCGGATCGTGACCTTTGTGGACCCGTTCGCCGGCGAAATGACCGAGGGCGTGACGCTCGTGATCACGGGGTGAGGCGGAACCGTCTTGACCCTGACCGGCACGTCGGTCAGGTCGATTCCCCGGTCCTGGTGCAACAGCGCGACCCGGAAGTGATAGGTCCCGTCGGGGGCGACCCGCCCATCCGACAGGCGCCCGTTCCAGCGGAACACGCCGTCGGGATTGCGCACGCCCTTGCGCATGCGGCGGTCGGTGGCCACGGTGCGCACGATCTCGCCTTCGGAATCGACGACGTACACGTCGGCCACGTCGCTGCGATGCTGGAGATAGAACGAGATCAGCGTGGAGCCGCTGGTGAATTGGCCGCAGGGCACGCCGTGGAGCGGATCGATCACGCCGGGCACCGGGCGGGGAAAGCCCTGGATCAGCGGCGTGGTGACCTTGAGGTGCTGGGTGACGAAGAACGCCGCGATGCTCGCCGCGACCAGCGCCGCGAACGCGACGATCGAGAGCCTAGTCGTCACCATCGGGGGTACGGCCGGGCATCACAGCGACACGACGGCCACGTTCGGCACCTCGAACGAGTGGAAGGCATCCAGACCCCGCGGATCGCGGCTGGACAGCACGACGCGGATCGAGCCTCCGTGGCAGACGGCCAGGGCAGGTAGCTCGCCCGCGGCCTCTATGTCGGCGAGCGCGGCCAGCACCCGGTCCTGCTGCTCCTGCAGCGACTCGCCGCCCGGGAACCGCCAGGAGGCTCCGCCTCGCATCCAGTCGGCGAAGGCCTCCGGTTCGGACCGCTTGATCTCGTCGAACGTGTAGCTCTCCCAGCGCCCGCGGTTGGCCTCGCGCAGCCGAGGGTCGAGCCGTGGCTCGAGGCCGATCCGCGCCCCCACGATCTCCGCCGTCTCATGCGCCCGGCTGAGGTCAGAAGACCACAGCGCCCGGATCGGCTCCGCCCGGGTGGCCACCTGATCGGCTAGCTCGCGCGCCTGCGCTCGCCCGGTGTCATTCAGCGGCGTGTCGCGGAAGCCCTGGAAGCGGAGCGGCTCGAGGTTGTCATCGGTCTGCCCGTGACGGGCGAGCAGTACGCCGTGCAAAGCGTCCTGAGCGCCGGAGCTCACTGGCCACCGATGCCCAGGGTGTCCGAGCGCAGCCCGAGCCGCAGCGTCTCCAGCGCGAGGACCTCCCCGACCGGGATGTTGCTCAGGTTGACCTCGGGCCCGAACCGGCGCACGAACCACACCTGCTGGTCCTTGCGCGGCGCGTCGAACATGATCCGTTCGGGCGCGATCTCGTGCACGATCTCGCCGATCAGGCCCTCCCGGACCTCGCCGTCGGGCCGGAAGATCCCCGCCGTGCCGGCCTCGCGCCCCTCGGCGATCACCTTCCAGGCGCCGGCGGCCAGCTCCGCCCGCATCTGCTCGACCCACACGTAAGGGGGCGTGATCGCGCCGGTGTCGTCCTTGGAGCCGACCTCGGACAGCAGCGTGAACTCCTGGGCCAGGCGCTCGATCAACTCCACCTTGCGCTCGTGCTCGAGGGCGATCGTCCCGTCGGAGATCTCGAAGTACGTAAGGCCCAGCTCGTGCACCCAGGCGATCAGGTCCTCGAGGCGGCCCCGGCTGATCGCCAGCTCGGTCAAGGTCCCGCCCAGCACGACCGGGATGTCATGCGACCGGTAGCACTCGAGCTTGCGGTCCAGGTTGCGGGTGGCCAGCGCGGTCCCCCACCCGAGCTTGACGATGTCGACGAACTCGCCGGCCACCTCGACCATCCCCTCGATCTCGGCGATCGACAACCCACGGTCGATCACGTGGGTTACGCCACGCTCCCGCGGCTTGCCACTCCGCTCCGGGAGGTCGAGCAGCTCTCTCACGCTTGGGCCCTACTGCGCGGCGAGATCTTGGCCGACGGTCACCACGACCGCGGTCGTGCAGGCCTGGGCGGGCGGGCAGGCGATCGCCTTCGTGGCCGGGTCGACCAGCTGCACGGAGGTCTGACGCAGCTTCAGGGCGGTGGCGACGGCGAGCGCGTCGCGACGATCGGCCTTCGTCATGTACGCCACGACGCTCGTCGCCTGGGTCTGGTCGGCGGCGTTCCCCTTGGCGCCCTCGCGGTAGCCCTTCGCGGTGAGCTTCTGCAGGATGTTGCCGGCCAGACCCTGCATGTCGGTTCCGTTGAGCACCGAGACGGTCACCGTCGAGGGTTGCACCGCAACCACGCGACTGGTCCGGTGACTGGCCAGCGCGTCGCTCGCCGCGGACTTGCTCGCGCTCGAAGCGCCCTTGCCGCCCGAGAGCACGATCACGCCAACCACGACCGCCGCGGCCACGGCGAGCGCCGCGACGAGTCCTCCGAGGATCAGACGACCCCGAGAGCGGCGCTCGGGCGGGCGCAGCGGTGGGCCGGACGGGCGTGCGGGGCTGCCCGGCCGGGGCTGACCCGCGCCCGGGGGACGACCCTGGCCCTGGCCGGCTCCGGACCCGCGCCCCGGACGGCCGCCGGGTCCTGGACCCACGCGAGGCGGGGCGCCAACCGGGCGCTCGGGCCCTGCCGGCGGCGCCTGAACCGCGCGCTGCATGGTCGCCGCGGAAGCGGCCACCACGGGTCGCGAGGCTCCACCGTTGCCGTTGCCGCCGCTGGTGGCCGGTTCGTACTCGGGCAGGGAGCGAACGGGATCGGGGATGAGCCGTGTGGCGGCGGCCAGTGCCGGCGCGGCCACACCGGCCGGCGCCGACGGCGGTAGCGCCACGGCGCCACCGTCACCCGCCGCGACAGGGACCGCGCCGAAGGCGGGGGCGCCGCGCGGACTGGCCGCGCGGACCGAGATCTCGGCGGGGAGCGCCGACACCTGCTCGGTCAGCTCGGCCAACTCGGCCTCGAGCTCCTCAATCCTCAGCCCGGCCTCGTCGGCCCGGGACCGCAGCGTGGCGGTCTCACGGGCCTGGGAGAAGAACAGGAGCACCAGGAGGGCCAGGCCGATCAGCGACGCGAAGCCGACGTCGGCTCCAACCGTGGAGATGAAGTGGTGAACCGACAGCGCGAACGGGATGGCAGCCATGTGCGTGCGGGGCCAGTCTACGTGGGAAGGCGGGGGATATCGGATTCCCGTGCGGGCGGGTGAGGCTCGGCTTTCCGGGACACGCGGGAGCTGGACACCTTGGCCACGTGCTGGGCCAGCGCGGCGGCGTCGCCCTCCAGCACCAGCAGGTTGATCTCGCCGAAGATCCTCTCCACCGACTGCGGTTCGAGCGGCTCGCGGGCCGCCCGCAGGATCTTCTGGGCCGGCGTCGGCTGCAGGCGCTCGTACGGGTTGAACAGGTCCTCGTGCAGCTTCTCGCCGGGACGGGCGCCGACGATCTCAATCGCGATGTCGCGCTCGGGCTCGAGGCCCGAGAGCGTGATCATCGTCCGGGCCAGTTCGATGATCCCCACTGGCTCGCCCATCTCGAGCACGAACACCTCACCGCTGGCCTCGCTCAGAGAGCCTGCGCGGATGATCAACTGGACCGCCTCCGGGATCGTCATGAAGTAGCGCTTCATACGGGAGTCGGTGACCGTCACCGGTCCGCCGGCGGCGATCTGGCGGCGGAAGATCGGCACCACGGAGCCGGACGAACCGAGCACGTTCCCGAATCGCACGGTGGCATAGCGGGTGGCGGGATAGCGCAGCGCGGCCGCCTCGACCGCCCATTCGGCGAGCGCCTTGGAGGCTCCCATCACGGTTGCCGGCTTGACCGCCTTGTCGGTCGAGACCAGCACGAACGTCCCGACCTGGGTCTCGGCGGCGATCCGGGCCATCACGCGCGTCGCCAGCGCGTTGTTGCGAATCGCCTCGACGGGATTGACTTCCATCATCGTCACGTGCTTGTAGGCGGCCGCGTGGAACAAGATGCTCGGCCGATGCTCGGTGAGGACTTCGCGCATGCGCTCCTCTTCCCTGCAATCGGCGAGCACGGGAACCGCCATCCGGAAGTGACGCTCCTCCTCGAGCTCGCGTCGAATCTCGAACAGATTGTCCTCGGCGTGGTCCACCAGGACCAGCGCCCGAGGAGCCACCCGAGCGATCTGCCTGCACAGCTCGGAGCCGATCGAACCGCCCGCCCCGGTGACCATCACGATCTGACCCGCTAGGTAGGCGCCGACCCGCTCGATCTCCATCCGCACCGGCTCGCGGCCCAGGATGTCCTCGACGCGCACCTCGCGCAGCTGGCGAGTGACGTTCAAGTGGCCGGTGCTGTCGCGGAGCAGCTCGAACACCGTCGGGGTGGTGCGGACCTGGATACCGCGCGCGCGGCAGGCGGTCACCACGCGGGCGCGCAACTCGCCCGGGGCGGAGGGGATCGCGATCACCACCTCGTCGGGCTCGACCTCGTCGAGCACGCGCGCCAGGTCCTCCGATTCGGTGGTACCCAGCACCTTGAGCCCGTGCTCGTCCTTCATCCCCAGCTTGCGCGGGTCGTCGTCCACGAACCCGACGGGGCGCAGGCGGAGCTGCGGGTTGCGGATCAGCTCGCGGACGACGAGCCGACCGCCCTCGCCTCCGCCCACGACGAGGATGTCACGGGCACCCTTGGCGGACCGGATGCTCCGGACGCGCCCCTCGACGACCAGATGGACGAGGAACCGGGCACCGATCAACAGCGCCACCGCGAGCAGGAAGAAGAGCGCGATCACGCTGCCCGGCAGGTTGACCGGGGTCCTCTGGAACTCGAACGTGGTCGTGACGGGGTGCAGGAACGCGATCGCGCCGACGATCACCAGCGTGGCCACGACCAGGCCCTTGACCACGGCCTCGTAGTCGCGCTGCCCCACGAACGTCCACAGTCGCTGGTACTGGCCGAACAGGGCCAGGGTCACGAGGACGACCGGGACGACCCAATAGATGGTGTCGGTGAGCAGATCCCCGTAGCGCTCGTTGGATCCTCTGAAACCGTCGGTGAACCTCAGCCGGAAGGCGAGGTAGTAAGCGAGCGCGACCAGAATCCCGTCCACGAGCAGCTGGGGCACCGAATGGCGATGGACGGGGAAGGCCGCGGATCTGATCCGCCGGCGCATGCGGCGGGATTCTAGTCAGGAAGGGCCTAAGGCCCGCGCTAGGGCCCGGTTAGCTGCCGGGCCCCTGAACGGCCGAGCGCGCCAGCGGATGGCCCTTGGCGTCGAGCGGCTGGACGGCGACGTAGGGCCACGCCTTCGCGTTGATCGCGGTTTCGAACCCGCGTTTGGGCGCCGTTGCCACGGCCGGCATCTTGCTCGGCCGCTTGCCCCCGAATACGCGCCAGCCGGCCACGCCGGTGGCGCCGTTCCAGCTCGCGTAGACGGTCATCCTTCCGCGGTGCCGGGAGACGGCGAACGCCGGGGGCGTGGCCGGGGTGCCGTTCCAGACGAAGCGGTACGCGCGATAGCTGAAGTTGGAGCCGACGAAGCGCGCGTCGAACACCAGCTTGCCCGCCTTGTTGAACTGGCTGAAGTAGGGCTGCTGGCCCCAGCCGACGAAGTCGTCGGAGTCGGGAAGTTCCTGGTCATCGCCCTCGAAGGCAGCGAGCAGCGGCGGGGAGTGCTCGCGCTGGGTTACCACGGTCGCGGTCTTCTGCTTGACGTTCAGACGGAGCACGAGCGCACGGGACTGCGAGTGCACGTACGGCGGCCCGGCGCCGTCGTCGAACATCGTGAGAATTTGATCACCCGCGGCCCTAACCCGCACATCGTGCTGGAAGGCGAACGAGGCGCCGGGCCCGAGCCTGAAGTTCGAGTGCTTGCCCCCGAGGGTCCAGATGACCCCGTCGGTGTGGTAGTTGACCTTGTACACCGCCCACGTGTTGCGCGCCGAGATCAGCACGTTGCCATCGCGGTCGAGCGCGATCGAGTTGATGTGGAAGTAGTCGTAGGGGTTGCCCGACCCGTTCGCGATGTGGCCGCCGGGCAGCTTGGTGTAGCCGGCGCTCAGCCGCACGTGGTCGAGGCTGTCCCACTGGAACAGGACCAGCCCGGTCGGGATGTCGATCTCCTGCGCCACCGAGTCGAGCACCACCTCCCGGGTCGACCCGTGGACCGAGGATGCATTCACGAACACCGGGTACTCGGCGGTGATCAGCGCGGTCCCCCGCGGCGTGAGCTGGAACTCGTGCAGGTCGGCGGATAGCCCGTTTCCCGCCGAGACGGTCCTCACCACCTGATAGGAGCTGTTCATGATGATGTCCTGACCGGTCCCGACGCCGGCGCTCTCGTTGCCCTGCCACCAGGTCAGCATCGGGCGGCCCTGATAGGTCTGAACCCGGAAGTCGGTGACGGCATAGTCCTTGGGGACCGGGTTGAACCAGATCAGCCCGCCGTTCGGGCCGATGATCTCGGGTCCCTGCTGGAAGGGCCCGACCTGGGGCGCGACGAAGACGTCGCCCGCGAGGGTCGGGGCTCGCTTGGTGACGGTCACCGCGGCGGGGTCGAGGTCCGGGCGCGAGCGGAAGAACCACACGTCCCCTTTGACCCGGGGCGCCGCCGGGCGGTGCTCGAACGGGATCGGCGCGGCCGGATTGGCGACCTGGAACTGGTAGGTCCCGTTGTGCGAGCCCTCGAGGTTGAGCGAGGTGCTCACGGTCACGGTCTCGCCGGCGTCGAACGGCGCGGAGGGGATGAAGCTCCCGCCGTCGCCGTCGGAGTCGGCCATGATCGTGCCGGTGTGCGGACCGCTCGCCGACCCCGTGACCGTAATCGTGCCGAGTTGCCCGGCGGACAGGCCACGGAACGCGATCTGGGTGGCCGGCGAGGCGAAGTGGGCACCCGGGACCGGGTACACGTAGACCGGCGGCGGGCCGGCCGGCTTCTTGGCCGGCGGGGGGTGCTTGGTCTTGGCGCCAGCAGCGGCCGCGGCGACAAGGCACAGGAGGAGCGGCAGGGCGATTGCGGTAGCTGCGGAGGTGCATGTCCGCAGCGGGTGACTCGCGTTCGGTCCAGTGGCCGGACGCGCCCGGCCGGAAAGCGCCGTCACCCGATGCGGACGCGCACCGGAGCCGCTAGTAGCCCTGCGGCAGGCCAGAGTTCGACGAGTTCTTCGTCGGGAACGAGTTGGAGGTGGCGAGCACGTGGCGGTGGGCGTCGAGCGCCTGCACCTCGTAGACCTTGGCGGAACTCGTAAGCGGGATCGTCGTCTCAAAGCCGGTCTTCGTCTTGCTTGCCACGGCCTTCAGGCTCTTGGCGCTCGAACCGGCCAGGACCCTCCAGCTCACCACCTGGGTGTCGCCGTCCCAGCTCGCATACACGGTCGCCTTGCCCTGATTGTTGCGAACCGCGCCGGTGGGCGGGAAGAAGGGGATCCCGGTCCACTTCTGGACGTAGGTGCGGTAGTTGACGTCGGGGTCCGGCCACTGCGCGTCGAACAGCAGCTTCCCCTTGCTCGAGACCTCCGAGAAGAACGGCCGGTTGCCCCAGCTGAGCGCGACGTTGCCGCCGGGCAGTAGCTGCGTGTTCCCCAGGAAGGCGGAGACGAAGAACTTCGCGCGGGGGTACTGGGCAACCAGGCTGCCGGTGTGCTTAGCGAGATCGAGCTTCAGCACGAGGCCGCGCGACGGCCCGGTGGGCGTGATGAATTGCGTCTCCCCGCCCTTGATCGACTTGACGCCGCAGCAGTGGTCGTCGTACACGCTGACCACGTTGCCGTTGTGGAGTTCCACGTCGTGCTGCCACTGGAACTGGGCATTGCTCGGCAGCGCGAACGTGCTCAGCTTCGGATCGCCGCTCAACGTCCAGTTGATACCGCCGGTCAGGCGATTGACCAGGTACGCCGACCAGGTGTTGCGCATCGAGACGAGGAAGGTCTCGTTGCCGGTCAGCTGGATCGAATTGATGTGGTAGGCGTCCCATGGGATCCCGTGGAACGCCTTGTACTTGGACTGCGTAAGCGGGATGTTCGGGGTGCCGCCCGGGTTGAGCGCGTCCCAGGTATAGAGGAGCTCGCCGGTCTTCAGGTCGTACTCCTGAACGGCGGAGTCGAGCACGCTGCCGTTCGCGTCGCCGCCGAACCGGGACAGGTTCATCGGCACCGTCTTGTAGGCCGTGACCCATGCGTTGGGGCCGCTGATGATCATCTCGTGCTCGCTGATGACCCATCCGTCAGCGCCCTTCAACGTCGCCACGTGGCGGTAGTGCTGGTCGACGACCTGGTCCTCGCCACTGGTGGTCACCCCGGCGCTGCTCACCGCTCCCTGCCACCAGCTCAGGACGGGCTTGCCGTTGTAGGTCTGGACCCGCAGGTTCGCCGCCAGCGCGTTCACTCCGATCGGGTCGAACCACACCGGCTGGAGGTTGTGATCGAGGATCAGCGGGCCACTCTGACCCGTCATCGGCTTGTTGATCGCCAGATTCTTGAACACGCCGGTCATGAAATAGCCCGGGGCGAGCCCCGGCTGGGTCTTCTGCGTGGTGGTGAGCTTCGGCGGATGCAGCTTGGGCGCCGAGACGAAGGTCCACGCGCCCTTGGTGGTGTACGCGCCGATCGGGGCAGCCTGGGCGGCGGCCGGCACCAGCACCGCGATGCACGCGACGGCGGCAACGATGGCGGGTAGGCGCAGCTTGGGCATGGATCCAGACACGGGCTACCTCCTCAGGCGGGTTGCGGACCCTAACACGCCCTGGCGGCTCAAGGTTGCGCCCCGAGCAGGAGGTCTGCAAGCACGCCGGGGTCGCGACGGACGCGCTGATCGCTGACGCCGATGTCTGTGCGCTTCGCGATGTCGAGCCCGTCCGGGCTGGTCAGCCGCCGCAGCCGGCCATCGGCGATCAGGCGCTCGTCGACGGCGCCGAGACGGCCCTCGAACACCGTGTAGACCGGCGTCCCCAGCGCCACGGCCTCGCGGTTCATGGTCCCGCCGGCCGACACCACGATGTCCGCGTAGGCGATCAGCGACTGGGCGTCTATCGCGCGCTCGGGGACGATGAAGCGGCCGGTGAGCTCTCGTCGTTGCTC
Source organism: uncultured Solirubrobacterales bacterium (assembly GCA_963832315.1). Lineage (GTDB taxonomy): Bacteria > Actinomycetota > Thermoleophilia > Solirubrobacterales > Solirubrobacteraceae > Palsa-465. Next base: position 209,562 of record CAWHTT010000004.1, read on the forward strand.
CGGCGTGCGGGGGAGCACGACCGTCTGAACGCCGTCCAGCCGCTCCAGGACGCCGGCGAACAGGTCGTTCTCGAAGCGGTGATAGAGCGAGACCGCCGGCGGCGTCCGGACCACCGCGATCGGCGCATTCGGGTCGAGGGCGAGGGCGGGGAGGATCCCCGGGTCGGGCTCGAAGTCGGCCAGGTAGTACTCCTCCTTGAGGCCCGGGTACGCGCGGATCTTGCCCCGGGCGCCGTAGCGATAGAGGCGCTCGGGCGGGATCGCGTCGGGGACCATCACGACCTTGGCCAGGCGGCAGTTGACGTTGTGCTGGACGGTGGCCCACTCATAGTCGAACGTGGTGGCGGACGGGATGCGCAGTAGCGCGGCTGCGATCGTGATGTCGTTGGAGCCGTGCCCGAGCGCTCGGTCGAAGCGCCGGCCGCGCGCCCAGCGGGCCAGGGCCAGCGAGCGTTCGGCGAGACCTCGAGCCTTGGCGCCGATCCGGCCACCCCGGTGGCGGCCGATCGCGGTGTGGGGAATCCCGAAGCGCTCGCACAGTTCCAGGGTCTGGGCGAAGTCGCGCGCGGTGACCTCGACGTCGTGGCCGCGCTCGCGCAGCTTGTCGATCACCGGGCGCATCACGAGCACGTGGGGAGAGTTCGTCAGGTCCACCCAGATCCGCATCGCGGGTCATTGTGCATGGGGCGGCGGGTGAGCGAACCCTCATTCTTGGCCTCGGTCGCCGATCGAGCCCCGGCCGCTACGCTTGCCGCGTGCTGCTGTTGCTCGCGCCGGCGTCGGTCACCGACTCGCTGGTCACCCTGGCCACGCACATCATTCGGGACCTCGGCGTGGCAGGGGTGGCCCTGCTGACCCTGAGCTCGGGGGTGATCGGCGTGCCTGGATCGGAGCCGACCATGCTGTTTGCCGGCTTCAACGTCTCCGAGGGCCACCTGTCGCTGTTCGAGATCATCTTGTTCGGCGTGCTCGGCGACATGATCGGCGCGTCCATCGCCTACGGGATCGGGTACTGGGGCCGCGAAGAGCTGGTCGAGCGGCATGGCAACAAGCTGCACATCTCAAAGCAGCGCCTAGAGCGCGCCCACGGCTGGTTCGAGCGCTTCGGCGCGCCGGTGATCCTGGTGTCGCGGTGCATCCCGTTCGCGCGCGCGGCGTTCCCGTACGCCGCCGGCGTGGCGCGGATGGGATACCTGCGCTTTGCGGCCTTCGCCACCATCGGCTCGATCATCTGGATCACCGCCCTGGGCGTGCTCGGCAACGCGGTCGGGAGCAACTGGCAGAGCTGGCGGCACAACCTCGAGTACGTCGACTACGTCGGCGCGGCCCTGCTGGTGGCAGCGATCGCCTACCTGGTCATCCGCATCAACCGGTCGCGGCGCGGCGATCCGACGGCAGTGGCGTAGACAGTGCTGCGCGCGGTCGAGGATCTGCAAGCGCAGTCGCCTCCCGCCCACGACCAACCCGAAGAGGATTTCCCGGTCTGGCAGGCGGTCGCGCTGGGCGCGCTGCACGGGCCGGCCGAGCTGCTGCCGATCTCCTCCTCAGGCCACATCGCCGTGGTGCCATGGCTGGCCGGCTGGAGCTACCAGCGACTCGACGACGAGCTGCGCAAGTCGTTCGAGGTCGCGCTGCACACCGGCACGGCCGCCGCGCTGCTGATCGGCCTGAGGCGGGAGGTGGCCGACGCAGTGCGCGGACTGAGCCCGCGGCGGGCTTGGCAGATCGGGCTGTCGTTCGCGCCGCCGGCGTTCTTCGGCTACCGGTTCGAGCGGCCGATCGAGCGGCATTTCGGCACACCTCCGACCGTGGCCGCGGGCCTCGTCGCCGGGGCGCTGGTCATGGCGTTGGCCGACCGGGCTCCCCAGGAGCGGCTGGCCGAGGATGCGGGCACGCTTGACTCGCTGTGGCTGGGCGCGGCCCAGGCCTGCTCGCTGATTCCCGGCGTGTCGCGCAACGGGGCGACGCTCGCCGCGGCGCGGTGGCGGCGCTTCACGCGGGTCGACGCCAACCGGCTCTCGAGGCACGCCGCGCTGCCGATCATCGCCGGCGCCACCGGGCTGAAGGGCGTGCGGCTCCACGCGCGGGGGCTGCCGGCGGGCGCGGCGGTGCCGTTCGCGGCCGGCGCGCTGGCCGCGTTCGTGTCCACGCTCGGCTCGACCCGCCTGATCCGGGCTCTGGAGCGCGACAGCTCGCTGCTGCCGTACGCGCTCTACCGGATCGCGCTGGCGGGGCTCATCGTCCGCCGCCTGGCCCGGGACCGCGCCCACGACCGCGCAGACCGGGACCGCGACCGGGACCGCGACCGCGACTAAAGTGCCACTCGCCGCCCCGCCGCGCGCGAGTGGCGGATTGCTCGCGCTATGCGCGAGCGAACTGCCTTTCGCCTCTGGAGGAGGGCCGAATGGCGGATTGCTCGCGGTTTTCAGGCCAACGACCAGAGGTGGCCGGTGCCGAGTCGCTCGGCCCGCACCCGCCACTCCAGCGCCAGCCGCCACAGCTCCGCCGGCGCGCGCGGGCCGGGCAGGTCGCACACGGCGGCGACCTCGGAGGTGGCCATCGTGCCGAACCGCCTGAGCGCATCCTCGACCGGGAGCGGCCCGGGCGCCCCACCGGCCGCCCCACCGGCCGCCCCGCCGACGCCGCCCGACGCCCGCCGACGCCCCACCGGACGCCCCGCCGACCGGGGTCGCGCCGGCCGCCACCGCCGCGGCCCGCAGCTTCCCGTAGTCGGCTGGCCCGTACACCCCATGGATCGCTCCGTCGGCGCCCACGAACTCCAGCGACGGCAGCTTGACCCGGTCGCTTCCCTCCGAGTGGTGCTCGGGCGACACGGCACCACAGCGGTCGAGATCCGCGGCGAACGCCTCCAACACCCCGTGTGAGGCGAGTCCGAGCCGCAGCCGTGTCCACGTCCAGCCCGGGCACGCCGCGGGCCTCCTGGACCAGGGCATCGGCCGTGTCGAGCTTGCGCCGCCGGCACTGCAGGCCCTCGCGCAGGCGGCGCAGATACGGCCCCGGATCGCCCTGCTCGGAGGCCGCCTTGACCGCCAGGCAGGCCGGGTGGGAGCTCCGCGGAGGGTCGACCAGCCACAGCCGGGGGTCGACCGGCATGCCGCTCTCAGCCGAGGCCTCGAGCATCTCGGTCACGAGGTGCGTGGTGTCGCCGACCTCCCGCGCCATCCCGCACATCAGGTACGTCACCGACAGGCTTTCGCCGAACTCCAGCGCCAGCTTTCTCAGCCCAGGTTCGAGCGCCCAAGACCACGGGCACATCGGATCGGTGTAGTAGTAGGTGTGGACCACGGCAATCTCGACGAAAATAGACATCACGCAATGAGCACGCTGCGCGGCACCACGCTCAACGGCCGATACCGGCTCGAGGACCGGATCGGTGCGGGCGGGATGTCGACCGTGTACTGCGCCACCGATCAGACCCTCCAGCGCAAGGTGGCGATCAAGCTGATGCACCGCGAGATCGCCACCGACTCCGACCAGCTCGAGCGCTTCCGCCGCGAGGCCCGGGCGGTGGCCCAGCTGTCCCATCCGCACATCGTCGGCGTGATCGACTACGGCGAGGACGACGGCCGCCCGTACATCGTGTTCGAGTACGTCGAGGGCGAGACGCTCAAGGAGCGCATCCGGCGCAACGGGCGGCTACCCATCACCGAGGCGGTGGCCTACGCGATCGAGATCGCCCGGGCGCTCGGCACCGCCCACGCCCGCCACATCGTCCACCGCGACGTCAAGCCCCAGAACGTGCTGATCGACGAGGAGGGCTCGGCCAAGGTCACCGACTTCGGGATCGCCCGCACGCTCGACGAGGAGGGGCTCACCGCCGACGGGCGGGTGCTCGGGACGACCGACTACGTCTCGCCCGAGCAGGCGCTGGGCCGGCCGGTGACCGGCCAGTCGGATCTGTACTCGCTGGGCGTCGTGCTCTACGAGATGCTGACCGGGGAGGTCCCGTTCAAGGGCGAGAACCAGGTCGCGGTGGCCATGAAGCACGTGCGCGAGGAGATTCCCGACGTGCAGTACAAGCGTCCCGAGGTATCGGCGGCCTTGGCCTCGGTGGTCGACGCCGCGACGGCCAAGCGGGTGGAGGACCGCTACGCCGACGACGCCGAGCTGATCGCCGACCTCGAGGACGTGCTGGCGATCGAGACCGCCCGCGCCGGCAGCGCGACCGGCGAGGTCACCAGCGTGCTGCGGACGCTGCCCTCCCAGACGCAGCGCCGGGTGCCGTTCCGGATCCGCCACCGCGCCTGGGCGGTGATCCTGATGCTGCTCCCGCTGGCCATCGCGGGCGGCGTGGTCGCCTGGATCCTCTCCACCCGCACCCACCCCGAGGCTCCCAAGCTCAACCAGCCGGCGCCGGCCGCGCACCTGGCCCAGATCCGGCCGTGCTCGACCTGCGCGCACGACTACAACCCTGACGCGATCAGCGGCCCCAAGAACCAGAACCCCAATCTTGTCGGCCTCGCGATCGACGGCAACGTGAACACGCCCTGGCTGACCGAGCATTACTACAACGGGTCGCTGCAGAAGGCGGGCGTCGGCCTGTACGTCGACATGAGCCGGCCGGTAGCGGCCCGCGAGATCGTGCTCTACACGCAGACCCCCGGGTACCACGCCCAGGTCTACGGCTCGAACTCGCCGCCCGATCCCGCGGTGTTCGACACGGGTCCCGGCGGCTGGAGCCAGATGGCCTCGGTCCCGTCAGTGCAGCACCGCCAACCGGTCAAGCTGACGCCCGGTAAGACCGGCTACCGCTACTACCTGATCTGGATCACCTCGCTGCCGCCCGGCAAGATGCTCGCGGCGATCAACGAGGTGGCGCTCTACCGGCTGACTCGCTAGCCGTACTCGTAGAAGCCGCGCCCGGACTTCCGGCCGAGCCGGCCGCTCGCGAGCATCCGCTTCAGCAACGGCGGCGGCGCGTACTCGTCGCGCTTGAACTCGTCGTAGAGCGAGCCGCCGATGGCATAGAGCACGTCGAGCCCGATGAAGTCGCACAGCGTGAGCGGGCCCATCGGGTGGCCGCAGCCGAGCTTCATCCCGTTGTCGATGTCCTCGCGGGAGGCGAAGCCCTCCTCGTACATGCGCACGGCGGCCATCAGGTAGGGCACCAGCAGCATGTTGACGATGAAGCCCGAGCGGTCCTTGGTCTCGATCGGGCGCTTGCCCAGGCGCTCGATGAACCGCTTGGCTCGGGCGATCGTCTCCTGGCTGGTGTCGAGCGCCACCACGACCTCGACCAGCGCCATCACCGGCACCGGAGAGAAGAAGTGCAGCCCGAGCACGCGCCTGGGATCGCTGACCGCCTGCGCGAGCTCGGCGATCGGAATCGAGGACGTGTTGGAGGCGACGACCGCCCCATCCGCGACCACGCCGTCGATCGCCTCCATGACCGAGAGCTTTAGCCGCGCGTCCTCCGGGACCGCCTCGATCACCAGGTCGGCCTGTGCGATCGCCTCAAGGTCGGTGGTCAGCTCGATCCGTTCTCTGGCCTCCCGTGCATGGCCGTCGTGCAGCTTGCCGCCGCGGACCGCGCGAGCCAGCGAGGTCTCGATCCGCTCTCGGGCGCGGCTCAGCGACGCCTCGTCGACATCGCGCACGATCACCGGGATGCCGACCACGGCCGCCGACTCGGCGATCCCGCCGCCCATGAACCCTGCGCCCACCACCGCCACCGACTCGATCTCGTTCATGGCAGGCAGATTAATGACGGTGGCGCCGATCCGCCTCGTGGCGCTCGAACGCGAGCTGGACGAGGCGGTCGAGCAGCTCGGCGTACGGCACGCCGCTGGCCTCGAACAGCGACGCGAACACGCTGGTCGCAGTGAAGCCGGGCATCGTGTTGAGCTCGTTGAGCAGCACCTGCTCGCCCTCGATGAAGAAGTCGACCCGGGCCAGGCCGCTGCACCCGCTGGTCTGGAACGCCTGGATCGCCATCTCCTGGATGTTCTCCCGGACCCGGGGCGGCACCCGCGCCGGCACCACCAGCTCCATCCCGCCGGGCGTGTACTTGGCCTCGTAGTCGTACCAGCCCGTCTCGCCGGCGGCCAGCACGATCTGGCCCGGCTCGGAGGCGATCGGATCGCCGTTGCCGAGCACCGAGCACTCCACCTCGAGCCCGCGGGCGGCCGCCTCGACGATCGCCAGCTCGTCGTGCTCGAACGCGGTCTCCAAGGCCGCCGGCAGCTCCTCCAAGGCCGCGACTCGGACGATCCCGACCGAGGAGCCCAGGCGCGCGGGCTTGACGAACATCGGCAGGCCCAGCGCCTGCAGGCGAGCAAGCACGCCGCTGCGATCGGAGACCAATTCTCGCGCCCGGACCGCGCGGTAGTCGACCTGGGGCAGGCCGGCGTGCGCCATCAGCTCCTTGAACGTCACCTTGTCCATGCACAGCGCCGAGGCGAGGACGCCCGCCCCCACATAGGGGACGTCGAGGCACTCGAGCAGGCCCTGCACGGTGCCGTCCTCGCCGAACGGACCGTGCAGCACCGGGAACACGACATCGACGCCGTCGAGTCCCCGACCGGGCGTGACCGCCACCGTGGCCCCGCCCCGGCGCCACACGCCGTCGCGCCCGACCTCGACCTTCACCGGCTCATGGCCGGCGGCGCGCAGTCCCTCGAGGACCGACGCCGCCGAGGCGAGCGACACCTCGTGCTCGGACGAGCGGCCCCCGCCGAGCACCGCAACACGAGCGGGCCTCACTTCTTCTTCTTCGGCGTCGAGGTCGTGCCGGTCGGCGCGGTCGGCGTCGTGGTGCTCGTCGTGGTGGTCGGCGTCGGCGCGACGTACTTGCCGACCACGATCGTCACGTTCGTCTGCTTCTTGGCCTGGGTCGACGCAGCCGGAGTCTGGCTCAACACGACGCCGTTCTGGCTCTGGTTGGTGACGGTCTGCTGCTGCACGGTGGCCGGGAAGCCGGCGGCGCCCAGCGTGGCCTTGGCCGAGCCGCTCGTTTTGCCGACCACGTTCGGGACGGCCACGGTGGGCGGGGCCTGGGCCACCACTAAGGTCACTGTCGAGCCGGTGGCGGCGGACTTGCCCCCGGCCGGGCTCTGGCTGAGGACGGTCCCCGGCGTCGCCGTGGTCGAGACCTGGCTGGTCGTGGTCACGTTGAAGCCGCGGCTCTGGAGGGTGGACTTGGCCTGTCCCGCGTCCTCGGTGGTGACGTCGGGCACCTGCACCGACGGCGGGCCGCTCGAGACGAAGATCGTCACCTTGGTGCCAACCGGCGGGGTGGCGCCGGCCGCGGGGCTCGTGTCGACCACCTGGCCCTTCTCGTACTGGGCGCTCGACTCGTGGACGATCTTGCCCACCTTCAGGTTGGCGATCTGGATCGACGACTTGGCCTGCTGGAGCGTCTCGCCGACCACGGTCGGCACCGTGGTGTTGCCGGGGCCGGAGGAGACCGTGAGTGAGACGTTCGAGCCCTGCTTGGCCTTCACGCCGGCGAGCGGGTTCTGGCCGATCACCGTGCCGGCGGCCTTGGGGTTGGTGACCTGTAGCTGACTTACCGTGAAGCCGTCGTTCTGAAGCTGGGTCTGGGCGGTCGTGAACGGCTCGCCGACCACCCCGGGGACCACCTGCTTGACGGGCCGCAGGACGAGGTAGGCGGCCACGCCACCGCCGGCCAGCAGGAGCACCAGCAGCGCCACGATCCAGGGCCACAGCACGCGTCGATGGGGCGGCTCCTCCTCGGGCGACTCGTATCGGGTGTCGACCACGTCGAACGAGCCCGTGCCAGGTGGCGGCGGCGCGGTCGGTGGGGCGCTGACCGCCGCGGCGGCGGCGTACCGGCCGGCGGCCACCCCGGCGAGTGCCGGCATGCTCGCGGTGCGCTGACCGCGATCCCCGGACTGCAGCGCGGCCCGGGCCTGCTCGAGCGCGGTGATGAACTGGTCGGCGTTGGCCGGGCGGTCGACCGGGTTCTTGTTGAGCGCCCACATCACGACCTGCTCGAGCTCCGCCGGGACCTCTGGGTTGATCACGGTCATCGGGGGCGGCGCTTCGGAGACGTGCTTGAGCGCGATCGTCACCGCCGATTCGGCATCGAACGGGACGCGCCCGGTGAGCATCTCGTACAGGACCACGCCGATCGAGTAGAGGTCCGACCCGGCGCTGACCGCGTGGCCCTGGGCCTGCTCGGGGGAGAGGTACTGGGCGGTGCCCATGATCGAGCCGGTCTCGGTCATGTCCGAGGCGCCGGCCCGGGCGATGCCGAAATCGGTCACCTTGGCGTTGTCGGAATCGTCGACGATGACGTTGTGGGGCTTGAGATCGCGGTGGATGACGCCCCGGCGGTGGGCGAACCGGGCCGCCTTGAGGATCTGCAGCGTGATGTCGATCGCGCGGATCGGGTCGAGCGGAGCCTCGGCGCGGATCAGTTGCTTGAGCGAGCGCCCGGGGAGGTACTCCATCGCGATGTAGTAGGTCCCGTCGTAGGCGCCGCGGTCGTACACGCTGACCACGTTGGGGTGCTGCAGCCCGGCGGCCGACTGGGCCTCGCGGCGGAAGCGCTCGACGAAGCCGGGGTCCTCGGCGAAGCGCTGATAGAGCAGCTTCAGCGCGACCTTGCGCCCGAGTTGCTCGTCCTCGGCCAGGAACACGTCGGCCATGCCGCCGGCCCCCAACCGCGAGAGGATCTTGTAGCGGCCGTCGACGATCGTGTCGGGCGCGAGACCCGCCATCACTTGCCCTCGGCCAGCAGCGTCTGGATCACATCCTTGGCGATCGGAGCGGCCACGGTCGCGCCGAATCCGCCCTGGGTCCTCGCGACAGTCACCGCAACCGCCACCTTCGGGTTGTCAGCCGGTGCGAACCCGATGAACCACGGCTGGGTGAGACCGGAGCCGGCGGCGCCGATCGAGGCGGTGCCGGTCTTGCCGGCCACCGAGATGCCGCCCAATTGGGCGGGCGTACCGGTCCCCTCTTCGACCACACGACGCATCATCTGCGACAGCGCCTGTGCTGTGGAAGGTTTCATTACCTGCTGATAGGTGGTCGGGTCGATCGTCTTCACCGTGCGCCCGTCCGGGTCGACCACCTTGTCGGTGAAATGAGGCTTCATCAGCCTGCCGCCGTTGGCCACCGCGGCCGCGACCATGGCCATCTGGAGCGGAGTCACGAGCAGCCCTCCCTGGCCGATCCCGATCCGGCCGATGTCCTCATCCGGGCTCGCCGGGGCGAAGGCATTTCCGTGGAAATCGATTGGCACGCTGGCCCGGATCTGATCTGCCGGATAGTCGAGCGGAGGCTTGGAGTAGAACCCGAACCGCTTCATGTACTTGGTCAATGTCTTGCGCCCGACGCGCTCGGCCACCTGCGCGAACACGGTGTTCACCGAGTAGGTCAGCGCCGTGGTGAGGCTGATGTCGCCGAAGCTCTGGTTGTTGTCGTTCTGCAGCGGAACGCCCGAGACCGTCCTGGGCGACTTGCCGTTGATCGTCGAGTTCGGCGTGTACAGGCCGCTGTCGATGGCCGCCGTCGCGGTGACGACCTTGAAGGTCGAGCCAGGCGGCCACGCGGCCTGGGTGGAGTTGTTGAACTCCGACTCGCCCGGCCCGAGCTTGGCGGCGTGGTTGGAGTCGTAGGTCGGATTGGCATACATGGCCAGGACCGCCCCCGTCCTCGGATCGAGCGCGACCACCGAGCCGGCCCGCCCGGCCAGTCCCTGCACGGCCACCCGCTGGGCCTTGGGATCGAGCGTGGTGTAGACGTCGTCGCCGACCGGGCGCGGGCTGAGCTGCCCGAAGATCGAGCTGAGCCCGGTCTGCACCCCGCGCAGTTCCGGCCCGCGGGACTCCTCGAGTCCGGCCTGCCGGCCCTGCGTGGCGATCGAATAGCCGACCGCCTGGGAGAACAGGTCGCGGGTCGGATAGAAGCGGCTCCAGGTGTGCTGGGGGGCCGGCACCGAACGGGCCAGCACGGTCTTGCCGTCGTCGGCCAGGATGCGCCCGCGCTTGATCTGCAACTCGTCGAGCAGCGTGCGGACGTTCAGCGGGTTGGTGGTCAAAGACGAAGCCTGGAACACGGTCCAGCGCGAGGTGAACACCACGAGCAGCGCAAACAGCGCAACCACGAACGCGAACAGGCGAACGATCGGGCTGCTCACTCTGGCCTCCGCGCGCGGTCCGAGACCAGCAGCAGGAGCGCCACCAGCACGAGGTTGGCCACGATTGAGGAGCCGCCGTAGGAGATGAACGGCAGCGTCACGCCGGTCAAGGGGATCACGCGCGTGACGCCGCCCACGATCACGAACACCTGCAGCGCGAACATCGCGCTGAGTCCGATGGCCAGCAGAGTCGAGAACGAGTCGCGGGCGAGCAGCGCGGTCTTGAACCCGCGGGCCACGAACAGCAGGTACGTGATCAGCACCGCGACCGCTCCGAACAGCCCGAGCTCGTCGGTGATGACCGCATAGATCATGTCGGTCTGCGGCGCGGGCAGCAGCAACCCGCCGCTCGGCAGCGTCAGCGCCGCGCGCCCGAAGCCCTGTCCGAAGAGCCCGCCGGCGGCCTGGGCGAACATCGAGTTGGCCACCTGGTAGCTGCCGAGCGGCGCGTTATAGAGCCGCGGGTTGAGCGGGTGCAGCCACGTCTCCACGCGGGCGTGGATGTGCGGGATATGCGTGCCCAGGTACCAGAACCCGATGGCCGCGGCGATCAGACCGATGACCACGAACGACACCCGATTGGTCGCGACGTACAGCATCGCGAGCAGACCGCCGTAGAACATGATCGAGGAGCCGGTGTCGCTGAGCACGACCAGGATGGCCATGGCCAGGCCCCAGATCACGACCACCGGGCCGAACTGCTTGAGCGGCGGCAGGGTGATCCCGAGGAAGCGGCGCCCACCCTGGACCAGCACCTGCCGCGTGTCGCGCAGGTAGCTGGCCAGGAAGATGACCAAGCCGATCTTCGAGATCTCGGACGGCTGGAACACGAACACGCCCGGTATCCGCACGCCGAGGTACGCCCCGTTGGCGGCGTAGCCGATGCCGGGCAGCCGCGGGAGCACGAGCAGCCCGATCGAGACGGCCACGATCGTGTAGCGGTAGCGCTCGAGCTTGCGGTAGTCGCGAAACAGGAGGATCGTGCCGGCGAACAGGGCCAGGCCGAGCACGAACCACTGCGCCTGCTGCCGCGCGAGCGTCGGGTCGATCCGGTAGATCATCACCAGCCCGAAGCTCGCGAGCACGGCCACGAGCGGGAACATGTAGGGGTCCGCCCGCGGGAGCGTGATCCGGATGAACACATGCGCGGCGATGCATAGCCCGAGGAACAGGGCCCCGTAGGTCAGCGACACGTTCGAGAGCGCGTTCGAGCGCTGGATGAACACGCCGGCGAAGCCCGCCGTCACGAGCAGCGAAGCGGGGATGAGCCCGAGGAGCTCGCGATTTCGCGCGCTCACCGCCTGCCCCCTGTCAGCCGCCTCACCGCGGGCTCCGGATGGGCGGGATCCGCATCACCGCGCTCACGGCGAGATCTTCCCCTGCTCGAGGTCCATCACGAGCGAGGTCGCATCCGACTGCGAGCGCAGGTTGTTGTTGAGCAGCTGAGACCGCCTCGGCGCCGGGATGGTCGAGGCCGGCACGCCCGAGACGTAGAAGGTCTCGTACATGGGTATGCCGAACGGCAGGTCGTAGGGGAACCCGCGGTAGATCGTGACGATGCCCTGGGCGTTGGTCCCGACGAAGTACAACTGGCGGCTGGCCAGGTAGCCGGCGCTGCCGATCAGCACCAGCACGATCAGAGTGGCCAGGAGCGCCGCGAGCGGCTTGCCGAACCGCCGTTGGGGGCGGTGGGCAACCGGTGGAATCGGCTCGAGCCTGCGGGTGCTTGGCGGGGGTGGCGAGCGCTGGAGAGCCGCATGCGTGGGCGGTGGAGCCACCGCGACCGCCGTGGATCCGCGGAATTCGGCTGTGGTCGAGGCGGCCTGGTCGCCCTGGCCGGCCCCATCGGGGTCGTGATCGGCGGCCGGCCCGCGCGGCACCGCGACCCCCACCATCGTGTCCTCGCCCGAGCCGTCGTCGTCCCCCAACTCCTCCAGGCGGAACAGAACCACGGTGATGTTGTCCCGGCCGCCCGCTTCGTTGGCCTCGTGGATCAGCGCATCGGCGGCCGCGTCGAGGTTGTCGTGGGCGGCGAGGGTCTCGCGCACCCGATCCTCGGAGATCATCGAGGTGAGGCCGTCGCTGCACAGGAGAATGACGTCCCCGGGCCGGGCCGGGTAGGTCCAGGTGTCGACCTCCACGTCCGGCTCGGGACCGAGCGCGCGGGTGATGATCGAGCGCTGGGGATGCTCGGCCGCCTGCTCCTCGGTCAGCTTGCCGCGTCGCACGAGCTCGTCGACCAGGGAGTGATCCTGGGTCAGGCGCTGGAGCGTGCCGTCGCGGAACAGGTAGGCGCGGCTGTCGCCGACGTGCGCGATCGCCACGTGGGCGTCGTCGACGTACGCGGCGGTCAGCGTGGTGCCCATCCCGGCTCGGCCCCGGTCCGCCCGCGAGCGCTCGTAGATCTGATGGTTGGCCTCGCGGACCCGGCTGGCCAGGCGCTCCTCCGGGCTTCCGTCGTCCGGCAGGCCGTGCTCGAACGCCTCGATGGCCAGCCGCGAGGCGACCTCACCGGCCTGGGCGCCACCCATGCCGTCCGCCACCACGAACACGGGCGATCGGGCGAACGCGCTGTCCTCGTTGTCCCGCCGTTGCCGGCCGGTGTCGGTCTTGCACGTGGCTTCTGCGGCGCGAAGCATCATCGAGGGGCTTCCTGGTAAGGCACCGTGACAGTCATTGCTCGTAGTCGAACTCGCAATCGCCGATCCGAATCCGGTCGCCGGGGTGTAGCGGCTGGGGGCCGCTCAGGGGCTCTTCGTTCAGGTAAGTGCCGTTGGTGGATCCCAGATCCTCAATCACGACGACGTGGCCCTCCCGCGAGATGCGGGCATGATGCGACGATGCGAACGGATCATCGAGCCTGATCTCGACGTCTCCGCGGCCGAGAGTAGCGCCCTGGCTGGGAATTTCATACGCGCTCCCGCTCTCATGCCCAGATGCGCGGGCGACCAGAAGCCGTGGCTCGAACCCATCCGCCTCGAGCTCAGCCATGCTGCTCGCCGCGTCGTACATCGCGGTGGCGTCATACCGGGCGGCCGAGTCGGCCCGCACGACGCCGCCGCGACCCCGGCGCAGGTCCCGCAGCGCGCTCCAGGCCACCCAGAGCAGGAACAGGTACAGGACGATCAGGAAGCCGAACTTGAGAGCGACCGAGACGGGGGCGAGCATCTGCGACGACCTATTCGAGCGTGAACGTCATCGTCGACTCGCCGAGCTCGATCTCGTCTCCGGAGCGCAGCACCTCGGAGCCCTCGAGCCGACGGCCGTTGAGCTGCGAGCCGTTGGTCGAGCCGAGGTCGGCAATGACCCAGGAGCCGCCACGGGGGCGAATCTCGGCGTGCTCACGCGAGACGTTGGGGTCGTTCAGCACGATGTCCGAGGCGCGGCCTCGCCCGATCGTGGCACCGCCGGCGTTGATGACCACTCGCTTGCCGTCGATCAAGAGGAGCGCCGTCTGCGCCCGCGGTCGTCCCCGCTCCTCGAGCGGCTCGGACACCCGTTCGGCCGTGCTGTAGACCATGGTCCGACCGGACTGGACCTCGGCGGGCACGCTCACCGGCTCGTCCTCCGGCTGCGCCACCCGGGTCTGGATGCCGAACTCGCCCAGCCCGAGGCGATCGTCGGTCTCGAACTCGATCACCGGCCGCGAGAGCAGCGTCAGCCGCTCTCGGCGTGCGTGCTCGAGCAGGTAGCCGGCCAACTCGGCGGTCAGCGCCGCCTCGTAGCCGGCGAAACGCTCCCGGTCGCGCGGAGACAGGAACACGCGGTACTCGTTGGGCGCGTACGTGCGCGAGACCGAGAACGACTTGTGCTCGTCCATCTCGCGAGCCAGCTTGCGCGCGATCTCCACAGGTCGGACCTCTGAGCGAAAGGCGCGGCTGAACGTCCCTTCGACCAGGCCGGCGATCTTGTTTTCCAGGTTCTTCAGAACGCTCATGGCTTGACCGCGACATCCCGTCGCGGACGCGTTTCATGCTACGCGAGTGGGGGCTGATCGTTCCCCGATATGGCTCCGTTCAGACCGGCACCTGACCGCCTCGTGACAAGCGCCACAAGCGCCCCGACCCCCGCACCGAGGAATACGGTCCGGGTGTGGACCGCGCCGGCCGCGTGCTCGGCCGCCAGCGTGCCCAGCGCGAGGGCGGTTGCCCACAGGCCGAGGCGCAGCAACTCGAGCGCCGGCCACCGCCGGCTGCGCGTCAGGGGCAGGGTGAGCGCGGCGGCCGCCCAGATCCCGGCGGTGAGGAGCGTGCCGACCGTCGCGAGCGGGGCGAGGACGTGGTGGACGGCGTCGGGCAGGGTCTGCGTACTTGCCATGCCGTTCGTCAAGAGCGCCGTCCAGATGTAGCCGGTGGCGCCCAGCGCCGCCCGGCGATGGGCTTTCTTGCTGAGGCCGGCGAGAGCCGGCCAGGCGCCCGCGAGTCCGATGGCGCCCAGGGCCGGGGCGGCCCCGGCCAGCGGCCAGGACGGTCCGTCGAGCGGGTTCAGGATCACGGGGACGACCGCCCCGGCGAGGAGCGCGAGCGCCGCCCCGGGGCGGGAAGCGACGATCAGGCTCGCGGCTGCGGCCGTGGCCACGATCACCCACCCGGCGCGGGGGAGGGCGGCGACGAGCAGGGCGGCGACGGCGACCGCAAGTGCCGTGGGCAGGGCGGCCGTTCCGTGCGCAAGATGCGCCACCCAGGCTGCGAGGGCGGCGACCGCCAGGGCGGCCAGGGCGCGGCGGGGCCAGTGGACGGGGCTGGGCTGGGCGCGGGGGGGCGCGGCCCGCCGGCTGGGACTTGGGGGCGCGACGGCGCCGCGACCACGGCGTTCGGGCTCCTTGAAGGGCGGCGGCGCGGGCTCCTCGAACGACGGCGGCGCTGACTCGCGGAACGGCGCGGCGTCATCTCCCGCGCCGCCCGTCCGGACGCGCGTCCGCGTCGGCCAGGGATCGGCGACGACACCGGGCTCGTCGCCCATCCGCGGCACGCTGGCCACGAGCGCGCCACGCAACGCCTCGAGGGTTCCGCGTTCGCTGGGCCGCGGGCGGAGCGCCAGGTCGATGGCCTGGCCGAGCTCGCGCGGGAGCTCGCGCCGCTGGCGCCGCAGGGGCGGCAGATGGGTGGCGCGGCGGCGCGTGACCGAGGCGTGCAGCGGGTTGGCGCCGCTCAGGGCCTCGTACAGGACCAGCGCGAGCGAGAACAGGTCCGCGGCGGCGCCGGCGGGCAGCCCCTGGGCCTGCTCGGGGGCCATGTAGGCGTCGGTGCCGATCACGTCGCCGGTCCGGGTGAGCGTGTCGCCGCCGACCACCCGCGCCACCCCGAAGTCGGTCAGCCGGGCCAGCTGGGCGGGGGTCGTCGGGTGCTCGGGGATCAGCACGTTGGACGGCTTGACGTCGCGGTGGATGACGCCATGCGAATGGGCGTGGGCGAGCGCGTCGCACAGGGCGATGCCGATGCGCACCACGTCGCGATCGGACAGACGGCCGGCGGCGAGCAACTCGTCGAGCGTCGAGCCGTGGACCAACTCGGAGACCAGGTAGGCGCCCTCGTCGTCGACCGCCGCCTCGTACAGAGTCACGATCCCGGGATGGGCGAGCCGCGCGGCCGCCCGCGCCTCGCGCTCGAAGCGCCCACCGCCACCGCCAACCACGCGCGCGCGGGGCAGGATCTTGACGGCGACCTGGCGGTCCAGGCGCTCGTCGTGGGCCAGCCAAACCGTGGCGAACCCACCCGTGCCCAGGCGCCGGCGCAGGCGGTAGCGGCCGAGCACGAGCGGGGCGTCGGACGCGGGACGGAGATCGCGGGCGCGGACCCGTTCAGGATCGCCCTGGGCCGGCGGCCGGGGCTCGGTCCTGGCCGCCGAATCGGGGCGCGACCGGGGTGAACGGGTCCCCGGAGCCTGCGAGCCGGGCAAGATTCGCGTGCGCACGGCCACTTTTTCGAGGAGACGGGGTGCTTCCCCTGCGGCGCGGGCCGTTCAGGATCGTCTTACCGCCGTCGGGGCGGTCATACTGACGACTCCCGATTCCGCCAAGGAGCGAGCAAGCGTGTCGTTCTTCGACGAGCCGGAGGAGACTCGTACAGCGCCCCGGACGGCGTCGCGCAGACGCCGAACGACCGGGGGTGGGCGACGCCCTGGCCCGGCCAACCAGCAGGCTATCCGCGTGCGCCGACTCGTCCTGGCCGGCGTGGTGGTCGTCGCGATCATCCTGATCGCGGTCCTGGTCAACAGCTGTGAGGTCAGCGCCCGCAACAGCGCGCTCAAGGACTACAACAACAGCGTCGCGTCGCTGAACGCCCAGTCGGTCAACACTGGCCGGAGCTTCTTTGGCGCCCTGTCCGGCCCCACCGGCGATCCGACCTCGCTTCAGAACAGTCTCGCGCAGTCGCTTTCCGACGCCACCAAGCAGCTGGGCAGGGCCAAGGACCTGAGCGTCCCCGACGAGGTCAAGGGCGCCCAGCAGAACTTCGTGTCCGCGCTGCAGGAGCGTACCGACGGGATCCGCAACATCGCCAACGAGGTGCCATCCGCGCTGCAATCGCAGACCGCCCAGAACGCGGTCTCCTCGATCGCCGCCGACATGGCCCGCTTCTACTCCTCCGACGTCCTCTACAAGGACTACACGGTGCCGGAGATCATCGGTGCGCTCCGGGCGGCGGGCATCACCGTGGGCGGCCTGGGCGGCCAGCAGATCAACTCCGATCAGTTCCTGCCCTCGATTGATTGGCTGGATCCGCAGACCGTCGCCAACCAGCTCCACGTGACCCTGCCCAGCACCGCCCAGAACAAGCCCGTCGCACCTGGCTTGCATGGCCATCAGCTGAACTCGGTGAGCGTGGGCGGAACCCAGCTCCAGACCGGCTCGACCAACGCGATTCCTGCCAGCCCCGCACCGACGTTCACGCTGAGCTTCGCCAACACCGGACAGAACACCGAGACCAACGTCAAGTGCCGGGTGACAATCGCCGGCTCTAAGGTCAGCGGCCAGACCAACGTGCCCCAGACCACGGCCGGCGAGACGACGACCTGCCAGGTGACGCTGAACGGAATCCCGCCCAAGGGCTCTCACGAGGTGACGACGACGATCGTCCCGGTGCGCGGCGAGAAGACCACGTCGAACAACTCGCTGACCTTCCCGGTCGACTTCCAGTAACCCTGGCGCCCGCGCGGCGCCGCCCTCGTGTCACGTCCCGGTGGGTCCCGGCGTGACCGTATGCTGTCGCCCGTGCACAACCTGACCAGCACGGCGGGAATCGTCGCGATGGCCGCCGGCGCCGTCGCACTCCTGGCCCTCCTGCTCAGCGGGGTCCTGGCCGTCAGGCTGCGCCGGCTCCGTGCGGCCCAGCGCATGATCCTGGGCGGCCAGGAGCGGGACCTTGTCGGGCACGCGGCCTCGCTCCAGGAGCAGTTCGAGGCGCTCTACGAGTACGTCCAGGATGCCGCCGAACGGCTTGATCGGCGGACGGAGACCGCCGAGCGGCGCATCGACCGGTCGATGGCCTACCGGGCGCTCATCCGCTACGACGCCTACGGCGAGATGTCGGGCCGTCAGTCGACCTCGATCGCGCTGCTCGACGCCACCCGCTCGGGGGTCGTGCTCTCCTCGATCCACCACCGTGACCAGGCCCGGATGTATGCCAAGGAGGTCCGCGAGGGCAAGCCGGAGCTCGAGCTGTCGCCCGAGGAGGACGAGGCGATTCGGCGGGCGCTCGGGCCCGAGGGACAGCAGTCCGGGTAGCCGGGGTCGGGCTTCGGGGGATGCGCGTCGCGTACTTCGGGCCGGAGGGCACGTTCACCCAGGAGGCGCTGATCAGCGCCACCGCCGGGCAGGACGGCCTGGATCTGGTTTCCCAGCCCACGATCTACGACACGGTGATGGCGGTCCATTTCGGGTCCGCCCAACGCGCGCTGGTCCCGATCGAGAACTCGCTCGAGGGGTCGGTCAACGCCACGCTCGACGCGCTGGCGATGGAGACCGAAGACGTGGCGATCCTCGGCGAGGTCATCCACCCGATCCGCCACTGCCTGATCGCGCGCACCCCGCTCGAGCTGTCGGAGATCGAGACCGTGGTCTCCCATCCGCAGGCCACCGCCCAGTGCGCCCGCTTCATCCGCTCCCGGCTTCCCCACGCCACCGTGCTGGCCGGCGCCTCGACCGCCGAGGCGGTGCGCACGGTCGCCGAACACGTGGGACCGTGGGCGGCGCTCGGCAACCGCCTGGCCGCCGAGCGCTACCAGTGCCACGTGCTGCGGGCCGGCGTCGAGGACGTGCCCGAGAACGAGACCCGGTTCGTCTGGCTCGGGCCGGTCGGGGCAGCGCCGGGAGTGCCTGGCGCGACCGCGCGACCGCTGGGCCCGTGGAAGACCGCGGTCGTGTTCTGGGGCGTCGGCTCGGAGGCGCCCGGCTGGCTGGTCCACTGTCTTTCGGAGTTCGCCAGCCGCGAGGTCAACCTGACCCGGATCGAGTCCCGCCCGCGCAAGCAGGGCCTCGGGCGCTACATGTTCTTCCTCGACCTCGAGGGGCGCGACATCGAGCCGCACGTGGCCGACGCGCTGGCCGGTCTGCGCGCCCACGTCGAGGTCCTCCGGGTGCTCGGTTCGTTCCCGGCCGCGATCGTGTGATCCGGCGCGACTGGGCTCGGCGCGTGAGCGTCGTGTGAAGACGGCGCGAACGGTCTGTGAACCGCGATCGGTCCGGGAGACGCACCGGTAAACTGGCGGTCAGCCATGGCCACTTCAGTACCAGCGCCAGCGTGGTCCGCGTCGCCTCAGCACCAGCGACGCGGACGTGAGGTTGGCCGGGTGCTCGTATTGAACGCGACGTACGAACCGATCAACGTGTGCACGGTTCGCCGCGCCGTCGTGCTGCTGCTCAAGGAGAAGGCGGAGGTCATGGAGCACGCCGACTGGGAGCTGCACTCGGCGACCCGGACCATGGCCCGCCCGGTCGTGATTCGCCTGGTCACCTACGTGCGCATCCCGCGCGACACCCACCGGCGCAAGATCACCCGCCGCGCCGTGTTCGCCCGCGACAACTGGACCTGCCAATACTGCGGCTCGCGCTCCAACCTCACCGTCGACCACGTGATCCCACGGTCCAAGGGCGGCGGCTCGAGTTGGGACAACATCGTCGCGTCCTGCGCCCCGTGCAACCGCCGCAAGGGCGACGCCCTCCCGCGGCAGGTCGGCATGCGCCTGCTCAAGCAGCCCCGCACGCCCAGCGCCACCGTGTTCATCCACGTGGCCAGCCCCACGATCCCGGTCGCCTGGCAGCAGTACCTGGCCGCGTAGCGCGTGCATAACCTGCCAATCGAGGCGCTTCCGGGCGACCGTGTCACGTTGTGCATCACATAGGTGCACGACATGCCACGGTCCGGCACCGGCGCGTCGAGTGGCAACTTATGCACGCCCCACCTCGCGCCCGGCTGAGGCGGGAAGCGCAGCGGCGTGCGCCGCCGCCGTCCGCTCGCCCGGGCTCAAGGGGGCCGTCGGCAACGTGTGTCCAGCGTCCCTCGCGTTCGACCACGTAACGCCAACCGACCCGTCCCGAAAAGCGCCGGGACGCTGGACACACGTGCCGCCGGCTCACAAAAACAAGCCCCCCAACAAAGAGGAAGGGCGCCGTCGACACGGCGCCCTTCACAACTGGCTGGCTTGGCCGGAACGAGCTGGTGCGCGTCGGAGGGACGAGTCCCGACGCTCGTGCCGGCGGTGTCGCGGGGGGACTCCGCTAAGCGGGGTCAGCCTCCGACCTAGCGGCCGGACACCTCCAGGGTCCCGCAAGAACTTTCAGACAGTCGGACCACCTCCTTTCTCTGGTAGCGAGCAGATTAGCGGATGGCGCACCCGTGATCGAGGGGCGCGGACGCGTGTCCGACCCGAACCTCCCCGGCTGCCCAAACCGCGCCACCACCGCAGCGCCACCGTGGCGCCGACGAGCAGCTCAGGCCGGCTCGGGCAGGTCGGTCACGGCGGCCATGACCGTCGAGACCCGTGCGGTGTCGCGGCCGGCTGCCTTGCCCCGGTACAGCGCGCGATCGGCGCGGCTGACCAACTCGTTCATCTCCTCCTGCTGCCATTCGGCCACCCCGATCGTGACCGTGAGCGGCAGGCCGTTGGCGTCCTGCGGCTGGTCGGCCGCGAGCGCCTCGCGCAGGCGCTCGGTGGCGCTGACCGCGCCCTCCTCGTCGGTGCCGGGCATGACGACCAGGAACTCCTCGCCGCCCCAGCGGCCGATGGCGTCCTCGGCGCGCAGGGCGCCGTCCATGACCTGGGCGGCATGGGCAAGGACGGCGTCCCCGCTGCGGTGGCCCAGCTGGTCGTTGAAGTTCTTGAAGTGGTCGACGTCGATCACGAGCAGGGACAGGGGAAGGTCGTGCCGGCGGGCGGCGCTCAGCGCGTCGTGCAGGTACTCCTCGATCGCGCGCCGGTTGCGCAGGCCGGTGAGCGCATCGACGGCCGCCAGGTGGGCCAGTGCGTCGCCCTGCATGATCAACTGGGCGCGCTGGCGGGCGAGCCCGGAGATCAGCACGATGATGGCCAGACCGGCGACCGCGAGACCGGCGAGCGCCACCCAGGCCAACCAGCGGCCGGGGCCGTTGAGGAAGCCGTACAGCTGGCTCTGCGGGTCGTTGACCACGATGCGCCACGGCGTTCCCGCCACCGGGGCCTCGAACGACACCGAGTCCGCGGGCCGGGGGCCGGGTTGTCCGGCGGCGAGCCGGCCGCCCGTCGAGTCGACGATGAAGGCCTGCCAGCCGCGTGTCGAGAGCACGTGGTCAAGCGCGGTCGGGAGCACGGTGTTGACGACCGGGTAGGCGCCGGCCAGCACCCGCGGTCCGGACACGCTCGGATAGCGAACCGCGAAGGTGATCATCGGGCTGTGCGCGACCTCGCTCAGGGAGATGCGCGAAACCGCGCCCGCGCCGGCCGCCGCGAAATCGGCGTAGCGCGCGGTCAGCAGCGCGTTCATCGACTCGGCGTCGTGTGACGAGGTGGCGATCGGACGGCCGTGGGAGTCCAGCAGGACGATGCCGCTCATGCCGAGGGCGGATGAGGCCCGCTCGAGCGTGTCGCGATCGACGGTCCGCGTCGCGAGCCAGCTATGGGCAACCGAGCGCTCGCGGTTCAGCAGGTCGTGGGCGTAGATCGAGATGAAGGTGGCCGCGTACTTCGTCCGCGCCTCCAGGCGACTCGCCATCCCCCGGCGACTGCTCGCCTGAGAGCTGACCAGGAGCCATGCGCCGGCCATCATCAGAGCCAGCCATACCACGACCACCAGGACGCCCAATCGACCCAGGCGCAGGCGAGGAGGCAGGTGCCCTCCATTCGGGGCCGTGCCTCCATCGGCATGCAGCCGGAGGGGCGCCAGCCCCCGTGCTGGCCGTTCAGGTCCCATTTCTCCGCTTATCGGTCCTGCGGAACGGCCGCTTGAGCTATTTCCGCCCACCCCGGCGAGACGGCTTCAAGATGGTCCCCCAGGGCGGGGGCTGAGCGAGGTCTACTCCTCCTCGGCTACAGCGGCGGCGGTCGAGGCCTCGGACTCGACAACGAGCGCCACCGCGCTGACCTGGTCGTCGTCGCGGATGTTCATCACGCGAACCCCCTGCGAGGCCCGGCCGTAGCGATTGATGCCGCGCACCGAAGTGCGCTGGACCATGCCGTTCTGCGAGATGAAGACGAGCTCCTGGTGCTCGCGCACGACGAGCGCGCCGGCCAGGGCTCCCTTGTTCTCGGTCAACTGGATCGTCTTGACGCCCATCGTGCCGCGGCCCTTGACCGGGTAGTCCGAGATCGGAGTGCGCTTGCCGTAGCCGTTCTCGGTCACCACGAGCAGCTCCTGGTCGTCGCGCGCGACGTCCATGGCGAGCACGGCGTTGCCCTTCTGTGAGACGTTCATCCCACGCACGCCGCTGGTGTCCCGGCCCATCGGACGCACCTGCTCCTCGTTGAACCGGGCCGCCTGGCCCGAGCGCGAGACCATCATGATGTCGTCGTGGCCGCTCGTGCGGCGCACGGCGATCAGCTCGTCGTCGTCGCGGATGTTGATCGCGATGATGCCGTCGGCCTTGATCGGGGTGTTGTAGGCGCCGAACTCGGTCTTCTTGACCATCCCGTTGCGCGTGGCGAAGACCAGGTACTTGCCCTCGCTGAAGTCGCGCGTGGAGAGCACCGACTGGACCCGCTCGCCCTCGCGGAGCGGCAGCAGGTTGACCAGCGCCCGGCCGCGCGCGGTGCGCGAGGCCTCGGGCAGCTCGTAGACCTTGAGCCGGTAGACCTTCCCGCGGTTGGTGAAGAACAGTAGGTAGTCGTGCGTCGAGGAGACGAACAGGTGCTCGATGTAGTCGTCGTCCTTCATGTCCATCCCGGTCACGCCGACACCGCCACGGCGCTGCTGGCGGTAGGTCGAGAGCGGCAGCGACTTGATGTAGCCCGAGTGGGTGATCGAGATGACCATCTGCTGGTCGGCGATCAGGTCCTCGATGTCGATCTCGCCCTCGGCGTGGACGATCTCGGTGCGCCGGTCGTCGCCGTAGGTCTCGGCGATCTCTGAGAGCTCCTCCTTGATGAGGGCGTTGACCCTGCTCTCGTCGCCCAGGATCTCGCGCAGCTCCTTGATCCGCTCGACGAGATCCCTGTGCTCCTGCTTGATCTTGTCGGCCTCGAGCGCGGTCAGGCGGCTCAGCGTCAGCTGGAGGATGGCCTGGGCCTGGATCACGGTCAGCTCGAAGCGCTCGACCAGCCCGGTGCGCGCGACCTCCGGCGTCTGGGAGCCGCGGATCAGCGCGATCACCTCGTCGAGGTTGGCCAGCGCGATCAGCAGACCCTCGAGCACGTGCGCGCGCTCCTCGGCGCGGCGCAGCTCGTACTTGGTCCGGCGGATGATGACCTCGCGCTGGTGGTCGACGTAGTGGCCGATCACCTCGCGCAGCGACAGCGTGCGCGGCACGTTGTCGACCAGCGCGACCATGTTCACGCCGAAGGTCTGTTGCATCGACGTGTGCTTGAACAGCTTGTTGAGCACGACCTTGGGGATCGCGTCGCGCTTGAGCTCGATCACGATCCGCATCCCGTTGCGGTCCGACTCGTCGCGGATGTCGGTGATCTCGGAGAGCTTCTTCTCGTGGACGAGCGTCGCGATCTTCTCGATCAGCCCGCCCTCGCCGCCCTTGCGGACCTGGAAGGGCAGCTCGGAGACGATGATCGCCTCCTTGCCCTGGCCGATCGGCTCGATGTGCGCCTTCGCCTGCACCCGGACTCGGCCGCGACCGGTGGCGTAGGCGTCGCGGATGCCCTCCCGGCCAAGGATCGTCCCGGCGGTCGGGAAGTCCGGACCCTTGATGTGCTTCATCAGGCCCTCGACCTGGATGTCCGGATCTTCGATGTAGGCGAGCGTCGCGGCCACGACCTCGCGCAGGTTGTGCGGCGGGATGTTGGTCGCCATGCCCACCGCGATCCCGGAGCCGCCGTTGACCAGCAGGTTCGGGAAGCGCGCGGGCAGCACCACCGGCTCCTGCTTGGAGCCGTCGAAGTTGGGCACGAAGTCGACCGTCTCCTGGTCGATGTCGCGCAACATCTCGGTGGCCAGCGGATCCAGCCGAGCCTCGGTGTAGCGCATGGCGGCAGCGCCCCAACCGTCGATGTTGCCGAAGTTCCCGTGGCCGTCGACCAGCGGGTAGCGCATCGAGAAGTCCTGCGCCATCCGCGCGAGCGTGTCGTAGATGGCGGAGTCCCCGTGGGGGTGGTACTTCCCCATGACCTCGCCGACGATCGTCGCGCACTTCACGTGCCGGCGGGGCGGGCGCAGGCCCAGCTCGTTCATCGCGTAGAGGATGCGGCGGTGGACCGGCTTGAGGCCGTCGCGCACGTCGGGCAGGGCGCGCCCGACGATCACCGACATCGCGTAGTCGAGATACGCCGAGCGCATCTCCTCCTCGAGCCCGCGTGGCTCGATGTTGCCGCCGCCGATGGTGTCGATCGATGCCATGACGCCCAGTCCTTAGATGTCGAGGGTGGCGGCCAGCGCGTTGTCCTCGATGAACGCGCGCCGCGGCTCGACCTGGTCGCCCATCAGCATCGAGAACACGACGTCGGCCGACGCTGCGTCCTCCATCGCGACCTGGACCAGGGTCCGGCTGGCGGGATCCATCGTGGTCTCACGCAGCTCGTGCGCGTCCATCTCACCGAGGCCCTTGAAGCGGTAGTACTCGATGCCGCGCTGGGCAACGGCCAGGACCGCTTCGCGTAGCTCATCGAACGTCGCCGCGTCCTTCGAGTTCTCACCCAGCTGGACGTGGAACGGCGGCGTGCCAACCAGTCCGACGAGCTCCGAATGCACCTCGGCCAGCTTGCGGTACTCCTCGGCCTCGAGCGTGGCGCGAGGAATGTGATGCGTGGCGGCCAGGCCGGTCTTGGCCTCGACCGTGCGGATCACGACCTCGTGCTCGTCCTCGGACATGAGCTCGGTCGCATGGGACTCGCCGTTCTGGCCGTCCTTGGCGATGTGGCGCATGAGCGACTCGACGTCGGTGATCTGCTCCTCGAGCAGCCGCGCCTCCTGGAGGAAGTTGATCACGCCGTGACCGTGCGCCGCACGCAGCGCGGAGGCCCACCCGTCGTACTGCTTGAGCAGGCGGTTGAAGCGCTTCCAGCGGGTGTCGGTCAGCTTGAGCTGCTTGTTGTAGCGATCGAACACGTCGATCTTCTCGAACTTGTCGCCGAGCAGAATGTCCTCGAGCTCTGACTCGCGCTCGATGTAGCGATGCTTCTGGCCCTTGGTCAGGCGGTACAGCGGCGGCTTGGCGATGTACACGTAGCCGGCCTCGATCAGCGGCTGCATCTCGCGGAACAGCAGCGTCAGGGCGAGCGTGCGGATGTGGGCGCCGTCGACGTCGGCGTCGGTCAGCAGCACGATCTTGTGGTAGCGGGCCTTGGCGATGTCGAACTCGTCGCGCACCCCGGTGCCGATCGCGGTGATCAGCGCCTGGACCTCCTGGTTCTGGAGGACCTTGTCGATCCGGCTCTTCTCGACGTTGAGGATCTTGCCCCGCAGCGGCAGGATGGCCTGCGTGCTGCGGTCGCGGGCGCTGACCGCTGAACCGCCGGCCGAATCGCCCTCGACGATGAACAGCTCGGCCAGCGCCGGGTCCTTGACCGAGCAGTCGGCCAGCTTGCCGGGAAGCGCGGAGTTCTCGAGGGCCGACTTGCGCCGGGTCAGGTCGCGCGCCTTGCGCGCGGCTGCGCGGGCGCGCGCCGCGTCGACGCTCTTGCGGATCACCCGTCGAGCGTCCTGCGGATTCTCCTCGAGGAACTCCGACAGCCGGGCGTAGACGACCGACTGCACGAAGCTCTGCATGCCGGGGTTGCCCAGCTTGGTCTTGGTCTGTCCCTCGAACTGGGGATCGGTCAGCTTGGCCGAGATCACCGCGGTGAGGCCCTCGCGGACGTCCTCACCGGTCAGGTTCTCGTCCTTCTCCTTGAGCTCGCCCTTGTCGCGCGCGTACTTGTTGAGCGCGCTGGTCAGCGCCGAGCGGAAGCCGGACAGGTGCGAGCCACCCTCGATCGTGTTGATGTTGTTGGCGAACGAGAACACGCTCTCCTGGTAGGAGGCGTTCCACTGCATCGCAACCTCGACCGCGCCCTCGTCGCTTTCGCCTTCGAACGAGATGACCTTGCTGCTGATCGGGTCCTTGTTGCGGTTCAGGTACTTGACGAAGTCGACGATCCCGCCCTCGTAGTGGAACTCCGCCCGGTGACCCTCGCCGCGCTTGTCGACGAGCGTGATCCGCAGACCGGCGGTGAGGAACGCCGTGTCGCGCATTCGCTCCTCGAGCGTGGTGAAGTCGTAGTCGAGCGACTCGAAGATGTCGGCGTCGGGCAGGAACGTGATCGTGGTGCCGGTGTCCGTGGTCGCCTCGCCCTGCTTCAGGTCTCCGAGCGGATGACCGCGCTCGTAGGACTGCGTCCATACGAAGCCGTCGCGGCGGATCTCGACGTCCAGGCGCTCGGACAGCGCGTTCACGACCGACACGCCGACTCCATGCAGCCCGCCGGAGACCTTGTAGCCACCGCCCTCGCCGAACTTTCCGCCGGCGTGCAGGACGGTGAGCACGACCTCGACTGCGGGCTTCTGCTCCTTCTCCATGGTCGCCACCGGGATCCCGCGCCCGTTGTCGACGACGGTCACTGAGTTATCGGGGTGGATCGTCACATGGACGTCGTCGCAATATCCGGCCAGCGCCTCGTCGACCGAGTTGTCGACGACCTCGTAGACGAGGTGGTGCAGGCCGCGCAGCCCGGTCGAGCCGATGTACATGCCCGGCCGCCGGCGTACGGCCTCGAGTCCCTCCAGGACCGTGATGTCCTGGGCGTCATAGCTACCTTGGTTGTTAGGGCGCGCAGCGGCGCCATCGTCTATTGCCACGATCCTCCGATGACATCGAGACGCCCCGGTTCCGCGCAACCTGGCGCGCGCTCCGGGGCGTCAAAGATTGTGCCCATAAGGATAGCACAGAGGCCCGTCGAAACGCCGCTTTAGGGCCGCGCATTTTGCCTGCAAACCTCGCAAAACGGGAAGGATTTGCAGTGCTGTCACAAATCGCTTTCAGGGGTGCCGCGGGGCCCCGGGGCAGGGGCGGGTTTCACGCGCTCGCGCCCGCGCGTGATTGAAACGCCAACGGGGCATCTCGCAAACGCCGGCGGGGCATCTCGCGGGGTCGTGCCACCGGCCGGCGGGGTACCCCGAGCCGGACGCGCGCCCCGGTCTCGTCGTCCTCTGGCGGACTCAACTTTTTGCCGCTCGCGCCGATGCTTACACGAAGGGCTCGCCGGCGAGACGACCGTCGGCGCTTGACGGATGACCGCACAGACCGCCACCGAACCCCGGCCCAAGACTCCTGCTCGCCTGCCGCGAGCGCTCCGGCATGCCCGCGGGATCCATCCGGTCTGGGGACTCAACCTGGTCCTGATCGCCACCGCCGGTGTGCTCTACACGGGGCCGGTCCACGGTCTGGGGCCGCTGGCCCATCCGCACCTTCCGTGGTGGGCGATCGCGGTCGCCTTCGCCATCGCCGAGCGCTGCGTAGTCCACCTGCACTTCCGTCGCGGAGCCCATTCCTTCTCGCTGGGGGACATCCCGCTGGTCTTCGGAGTGATCTTCTGCAGCGCCCAGTCGTTCGTGCTCGGATGCCTGCTCGGCTGCGGACTCGTCCTGCTGTTCGACCGGCGGCTGCCGCCGGTGAAGTTCGTGTTCAACATCGGCCAACTCGCGGTCCACGCCTGCATTGCGGTCCTCATCGTGCACCTGCTGGCCATCGACACCGGTCAGGTCGACACGCGTACCTGGGTCTCGGCGCTGATCGCCACCCAGGCCTCCGCGCTTGTCGGCTCCTCGTTGATCCTCGCCGCGATCTCGCTCTCGGAAGGGATGGTCAACCTCCGCACGCTGGTCCACATGCTCTCGATGGACCTCGTGGTGACGACCAGCAACGCCAGCCTCGGACTTTGCGGAGCGGTCATCGCCGCCGACGACGCGCACGCGCTTCCGCTCCTCCTGGTACCGGCGGCCACGCTGTTCGCCGCCTACCGCGCGTATCTGTCCGAGCGCGAGCGGCACAAGCGACTCGAGTTCCTCTATGAGGCGAACCGCACGCTCGCACGCTCGCGCGAGATCGCCCCGGCGCTCGAGGGACTGCTGGTGCGCTCGCTCGAGGCCTTCCGGGCAGAGATCGCGGAGATCATCCTGTTCGGCTCCGAGGAGAACCCGTCGCTGCGCACGCTGCTGGGACCCGGCAGCTATCGCGAGTTGATGGAGCCCGTCGACTCCGATGTCGCCGACGAGATGCGCGACCTGCTCGAGCGCACCGGCGGCGCAATCACGCTCGACACGCCGTTCGGCGGGGGCCGGATGCAACGCTACCTCGAGGGACGCGCCGTGACCCATGCCATCCTGGCGCCGCTGCCCGGCGAGGAGAGGGTGATCGGCGCGATCATGCTGGCCAACCGCTTCGGCGTCGTGCGTTCGTTCGATCACGACGATTTGCGATTGCTCGACACGCTGGCCGGCAATGCGAGCGTCGCCCTCCAGTACGACCGCCTCGAGCAGGCGGTCACCCAGCTCAGCGTGCTGCAGGAGCAGCTCCACCACCAGGCCTACCACGACCCGCTCACCAGCCTGGCCAACCGTGCGCTGTTCACCGACAAGGTCAGGGAGGCGATCGCCGAGCGCCGCGGCGAGCTGGCCGTGCTGTTCATCGACCTCGACGACTTCAAGACGGTCAACGACAGCCTCGGACACGCCGCCGGCGACGAGATGCTCGTCTCGGTCGCCTCGCGCCTGCGGTTCAGCCTGCGGCCCGAGGACCTGGTGGCCCGCCTGGGCGGCGACGAGTTCGCGGTCATGGTCGAGGATCCGCACGACGCCGAGGCGGCCGCGGTCAAGGTCGCGCGGCGGATCATGGAGGCGTTCGTCCTGCCGGTCGGGGTCGGCTCCGAGAGCGTGGCCGTGTACGTCAGTGTCGGCATCGCCACGAGCCACGGCGGCAGCTCCTCGGCCGAGGAGCTGATCCGCGACGCCGACGTGGCCATGTACAAGGCCAAGACCTCGGGCAAGGGCCACTTCCAGGTGTTCCACCCCAGCATGGGAGCGGCGGTGCTCGAGCGCCACGGGCTCAAGGAGGAGCTGCGACTCGCCATCGAGCGGCAGGAGCTGACGCTGTACTTCCAGCCGATCGTCGACCTCGACACCGGCCGGCTCCTCGCCGAGGAGGCGCTCGTACGCTGGGAGCATCCGCGCCGCGGCCTGGTCGGCCCGTCGGAGTTCGTGCCGCTGGCCGAGGAGACCGGCCTGATTCTGTCGCTCGGCCAGTACGTGCTGGAGGAGGCCTGTCAGCAGGCGTGCCGCTGGGAGGCCCGCCGGGCCGCTGATCCCACCGGCGCGACCGAGGTCGCCGTGCATGTGAACCTTTCCGCGGTCGAGTTGCGCGACCCCGAGCTCGTGAGCCGCGTTGAGCGGACGCTCGCCGAGGCCGAGGTCGACCCTCGCAGTCTCATCTTCGAGATCACCGAAACCGTCCTGCTCGACGACTCGGAGCGCGTGTCGGCTGCGATCGGACAGCTGCGCGCACTCGGGGTGCGCTTCGCCCTCGACGACTTCGGCACCGGCTACTCCTCGCTCAGTTACTTGCACACGCTGCCGTTCGACATGCTCAAGATCGCCAAGTCGTTCGTCGACGGCCTGGCCCGCGGCGGCCGCGAGGCCTCGTTCGTACGCATGATCATCGAGCTGGCCCGAACGCTCGGCGTCACCGTGATCGCCGAGGGCATCGAGACCCAGGAACAGGTCGACGCGCTGGTCCTACTCGAGTGCGACCTCGGCCAGGGCTTCCACCTCGGCCGGCCTGAGCCGGTCCGGCCCGAACTCACGCTGCGTCCTGCGGCCTGAGGCCCTCTCATACATACGTCCAATGACCCTCAGGTCTGGGCGGGTCGCAGTCGATGAAACCTGCAACAGGGACTGACTCAGGGCAAACCCGTCGCGAGGCGGGGGCGCAAAGCCAGGGGTCTCACCTAACAGTGAGATGGCCCAGCCGCCAGTTCGATCACTAAGACTGACTCAGGGCAAACCCGTCGCGAGGCGGGGGCGCAAAGCCAGGGGTCTCACCAAACGGTGAGATAGCCCAGCCGCCAGTTGAATTCACTGGTAAGTGGTTTTGCAACACGGAGGTTGCCCTGATATGACCCGTTCTGTTCAAATCGTCGAGCGCATGCGGTGGATGACCGCACTCGCTGGCGCTGCCATTGTGGCGCTCGCCGTCGGGATCGCGCTCGCGATTGCCGGCGGACAGCTGGGCTCCTCCAACGCCGCGGCCGCCGCGGCCGGTGGTTCCTCAGCGCCGCTTGACCCGCGCATCGCCTCGCTCGCGCAGCATCATCCCGCCGCCGCGGTGCAGGCGATCGTCCAGTTCAACGGCCCGGTCAGCCAGGCCAAGGCACAGGCCGACGCGAAGGCTCACGGCCGCATCATCGGCAAGCTGCCGATCATCCACGGGCTGGCGCTCGACACGACCGCCGGGCAGGCCCGCGCGCTGGCGACCAACCCCGACGTGCACGCGGTGTCACTGAACAGCACGGTGACCCCCCAGAGCCTCCCCGCCGGCGGCCATATCCCGATGATGCCGGGCAGCCAGAGTGTCCCGAGTGATCAGCTTCAGTCCACCTACAACCAGACTCTGGGTGTAACTCCGCTTTGGAAGTTCGGTGTCACCGGCACCGGTGTGGGTGTCGCGGTGATCGACACCGGCATCGACGGCGCGCTGCCCGACTTCGCGACGACGAGCGGCCGGGACTCGCGCGTGATCGTCACCGCGGTCGACAACCCGCACGCCAGCACGGCGAACGACGGGTATGGCCACGGCACCGACGTCGCGGGCATCATCGCCGGCAACGGCGCCAATCGCCCCTCGTCTGATCCGCTCGACGGCAAGTACATCGGCGTCGCCCCGAACGCCAACCTGATCTCGATCAAGGTCGCCGACGAGGCGGGCGCCACCACGGTCCTCGACGTGATCTACGGCCTGCAGTTCGCGGTGGCGCACCAGGCGGAGTACAACATTCGCGTCGTCAACATGTCGCTGAACGCGGCGACGCCGCAGTCCTACAAGACCGATCCGCTCGACGCCGCCGTCGAGGCCGCCTGGATGCACGGGCTGGTGGTCGTCGTGGCCGCCGGCAACCGCGGCAGCGCCTCGGACGCGGTGCAGTACGCGCCGGCCAACGATCCGTACGTGATCACCGTGGGTGGCGTGGACGAGAACGGCACCGCCGATCCGAGCGACGACACCGTCGCGTCCTGGTCGAGCCACGGCACCACGCAGGACGGCGTCCAGAAGCCGGACGTGTACGCGCCGGGCGCGCACATCGTGTCGGTGCTGGCGCCGAACAGCGACTTCGCCAACAGCAACTGCTCAGGCTGCGTCCTGGCCGGCGGCCAGTACATCCAGACGAGCGGGACCTCCATGGCCGCGCCGGTGATTGCGGGCCTGGTGGCCGACCTGCTTCAGGTTCACCCGCGCTGGACGCCCGCCCAGGTCAAGGGCGTCGTGACCAGCCCGCAGGTGAGCGAGAACGGGTCCGTCCAGGAGCCCAACGCGGTCAAGGCCGTGCTCGACTGGAACCCGCCGGTGGCCGACCAGGGCCTCACGTTGAGCAAGCTGATCAACCCCGCCACGGGAAATGTCATCCCTTCACTGGCGACCTGGAACCTCGCCACCTGGAACCGGGCGACCGGCGACTTGCGGGCCGGCTACGCGAACTCGAGCTACAGCTGCAAGACCTGCACGGCGGGCAGCGGCAGCGGGGTCAACTCGAGCCTCGCCACCTGGGGCCTTGGCACCTGGGGCATGGCGACCTGGAACACCGCGTCGCTGAAATAACTTCGGTTGGGGGATCGAACGACGGAAGGCCGGCGGTGGGGCTGCATCCCTGCCGCCGGCCTTACTCGTTGCCGGCTCCGGTAGTCAGGTGCGCGGGGGCACCGCGACGCAGCGCAGCCGCGACACGCGGCCCGAGCCCAGGCGCTGGTTGAGCCGCTGGAGGATGGCCGGCGCCATCAGGTCGAGCTCCTGGGCCCACACGGAGGCCGAGCAGGAGACCGTCACCACCCCGCCACGCTCGGCGGTCGGCTGAGCCTCCAGTGCGATCTCGGCGCCCACGGCGTCCCTCCAGGCCCGCTGCACATCGGC
Organism: uncultured Solirubrobacterales bacterium; assembly: GCA_963832315.1. Classification (GTDB taxonomy): domain Bacteria; phylum Actinomycetota; class Thermoleophilia; order Solirubrobacterales; family Solirubrobacteraceae; genus Palsa-465. Next base: position 241,416 of record CAWHTT010000004.1, read on the forward strand.
CAGGAGGCTCTCGGGGGCGAGCGCGTCGCGGACCTGGTCGAGCGCCAGCGCCATGGGCCGTGGGCTGCGCCGGTAGGGGGCCATCGCCGTCGGCTCAGTCCCCGGCCATCGCCAGCAGCCGTCCGGCCGCCACGGCCAGGTGGGTGACGTCCGGATCGCTCGCGCCCGGCACATGCTCGAGGTCAGTGGTGGTGATCACCGACTGCCCCGGGCTCGAGCGCAGCAGCTCGACGAGGGCCTGGCGCCGGTCGCGGTCGAGCTCTGACATCACGTCATCGAGGAGCATCATCGGCGGGAACGGGCGATGCTCGGCGATCGCCTCACGCTCGGCGAGCAGCAGCGCCAACAGCGCGAGCCGCTGCTGACCCTGTGAGCCATAGGCGCGCAGGTCGTGCCCGTCGTGCTCGGTGGCGAGATCGTCGCGGTGGGGCCCGTGGCCGGTGAAGCCGCGCTCGAGGTCGAGGTCGAGGCGCTCGGCGAGCTCGGCGGCCAGCTGGTCCGGATCGATGGCTTTGGAGCGCGGCCGGTAGGACACTCGCGGCCGTCCGTCCAGCCCGAGTTCCTGGCCCAGCCGCTCGAACGGCTCGGTGATCAGCTCGACCGCACTTCGCCGGTCGTTCATCAGCGCGAGCCCGTGGTGAGCCAGTTGAGCGTCCCAGCTCCGTAGTGAGCCACGATCGGCACGGCCGGAGCGGATCCGGGCGATCAGCGCGTTTCGCTGGGCCAGGGCCTGGCCGTATAGGCGCCGGGTGCCAGACCGGGACGGCCACAGCGCGGCCACGAACTGGTCGAGGTGGGCGCGCCGAAGTGCCGGGGCGCCCTTGATCAGCTCGAGGCGGTCGGGCAGGAACACGCTGACGAGGGGGCGGCTGCTCAGGTCGACCAGGCGCTCGACGCTCGCGCCATCCGCGCGCATCACCTTGGGCTGCGTGGCCGTGAAGCCCACCGAGAGCTCATGCAGCCCGTCTTCGCCCTGGCATCGCAGCACCGTGCGGGTGGTGCCGGCGCCGAAGCGGATGACCTCCCGCTCGTTGTTTGTGCGACAGGAGCGTCCCGTGCAGGCGAAGTAAACGCCTTCGAGCAGGTTGGTCTTGCCGGCGCCGTTGGGCCCGGTCACCACCGTGAGGCTGTCGCCAAGTTCGATCCGGGCCTCCTCGTAGCAGCGGAAGTCGCGCAGGCTCAGGCTGAGGACCTGCACTTGGACCTCGCCCTCCCCGGCCTATACGTTCAGCCGAATCGGCATGATCAGGTAGCGGAAGCGGCTCTCGTCGCCCGACTCGATCAGGCCCGGTCGCAGGGGGCTGATCAGCTTGATCACGACGTCGCCCTCCTCGATCGCCTCGAGGCCGGCGCGTAGGAACTCCGGGTTGAAGCCGATCTCGAGCGGCTCGCCCTGGAAGGAGACCGGCAGCGACTCGAGTGCCTCTCCGATGTCCGGGGTCTGAGCCGAGATGGTCAGCTCGCCGGGCTGGAACGACAGGCGCAGCGGCGCGTTCTTCTGGGCCAGCAGGCTGATCCGGCGCACCACCTCGGTCAGCTCCGCGCTGGCCAGCCGCAGCTCGTGCTCGAACGTCTCGGGCAACAACTGGCGGTAGTTCGGGAACTGACCGTCGATCAGCCGCGAGGACAGAATGATCCCGTCGAGTTCGAACAGGACCTGGTTCTGGCGCACGCTGATCCGCAACTGCTCGTCCTCGGTATGCCCGGCCACCCGGGCCAGCTCCTGGAGGGCGCGGGCCGGCACGTTGACCTCGAAGCCGGATGGCAGCGCGGCCTCGAGCACGGTCTCCTTGACGCTCAGGCGGTAGGAGTCGGTGGCGACCATGCGCAGTTCCTTGTCCGACGCCGAGACGAGGATGCCGGTGAGGACGGGCCGGGTCTCGTCGCGCGAGGCTGAGTTTGCGACCTTGAGCGCCGTCGACACAAATGCCTCGACCGGCAGCGACACGGCCGAGTCGGGTTCCGGTTCCGGGAAGGGTGGAAAGTCCTCGGCGCGGAGCGTACGGATGTGGAACGTGGCGTTGCCGGAGACGAGTTCGACGTCCTGCTCTTGCGGACGTAGTTCGAGGGACACCTGCTGTGCGGGGAGAAGCCGGACCACGTCGAGCAGGAGACGTGCGGGGAGGACAACCACGCCTTCGCGGACCACTTCGGCCTCGACCGGGACACGCAGCCCCACGTCCATGTCGGTGGCCAAGAGCTCGCAGCCACTCGAGGCGGCGACGAGCTGAACTCCTGAGAGCGCCTGGATCGCGCTGCGTGTGGAGGCAACTCGGCTCACGGTCTGAAGTTGGCGGAGCAGGGCCTCGCGCTCCAAGGAGATCTTCACGATGAATACCTCAGGTGGGATGTAGAAGTCATAGGGTCGTCAACGATGTTGAAAACCGCTCGATTGGCCGCATCGAGCGGGATCACCGGCGTATGTGGGGAACAGGCAAGTCTGTCAACAGCGGCGGTCATCACGATGTGCGGGAGAGGGTTGCGGTCAGTTCGTGGAGTTCTTGGGCGGCGTGTTGATCGTTGCCCACACGCTCCTCCACACGCTTGCAGGCGTGGAGCACGGTGGCGTGATTACGACCCCCGAAGGCCTCCCCGATCGCCTGCAGAGCGGAACCGGTGAGCTCGCGGGTGAGATGGATCGCCAGCTGACGGGGCCAGCTGACGCGAGCGGCCCGGCTCGACGAGGTGAGCTCGGCCACGGTCACACCGAACTGGAGCGCCACGGCGGCCTGGATGTCTGCGACCGAGACCGCTTCGCGGCGTGGTCGGGGGTGGATCTCGTCGAGAACGGTCTCGGCCAGGCGCACGTCGATCGGCAGCTGGGTCAGCGAGTGGTAGGCGACGACCCGGATCAGCGCTCCCTCGAGTTGGCGCACGTTGTCGGTGACCCGCTCGGCGATCAGCTCGAGGACGGATTGGTCCTCGATGTGGATGTGGTCGAGCGCGGCTCGCTTGCGCAGGATGGCCACGCGCGTGGTGAAGTCGGGCGCGCGCATGGTCGCGACCAGCCCCGCCTCGAAGCGCTCCCTGAGACGCTCCTCGACCGAGACGAGCTGGCGCGGAAGGCGGTCGCAGGTGAGCACGAGCTGCCGGCCGGTCTCGTACACGGCGTTGAACGTGTGGAAGAACTCCTCCTCGGTCTTGGCCTTGCTGGCCAGGAACTGCACGTCGTCGATCAGCAGCACGTCGGCGTCGCGATAGGCCGCTTTGAAGCGATCCAGCGAGCGAGACCCAAGGGCGCGAATGAACTGGTTCGTAAACGCCTCGACGGTCGTGTAGCGCACGCGGGCGCCGCCACCGAACGCCCGCACGTAGTTGCCGATGGCGTGCAGCAGATGGGTCTTGCCCAACCCGGGCGGAGCATGCAGGAACAATGGGTTGTAGGCCTGACCGGGAAGCTCGGCCACGGCCAGCGCCGCGGCGTGGGCCAGTCGGTTGCCGTCCCCGATGATGAACTGATTGAAGCTGTAGCGGGGGTTCAGGGCGCCGGCGTCGAGGCTGAGGGGCTCGGTCTCGGTAGGGCGGGCCGGGGCCTCGGCGGATTTGCCTGCACCACGACTTGCCAGGTCGACTTCGATGTTCGGGCCGAAGACGTCGCGGGCGCAGGCCTCGAGGACGCGGCCGAAGCGCTTGGCGAGCCAGGGCCGGGTCGCTCGGGGCGCGTCGAGCAGGAGCTTGCCGTCGCGGATCGCCACGAGCTCGAGCGGCTCGAGCCAGATCTCGAACGTGGATTCGCCTACCGCTCGGCGGAGCTCCGCGCGGAGCTCGCGCCAGGCAGCGGTGGGCTCAACATGCGCGGACAGCGACAAGCAACCCCTTGCGGGACGAAGGCGAGACGATGGGCGAGGGAGGGCGTAAACGGCGCGCCCAGGGCTGGCGAATATACCAGCGGCGCCCGGCCCGGATCGGCGCTTGGGTGGGCCTTGACGCAAAGCGCGGGAAAAAGCGCGGTGGCGTTAATTTCCCTCTGCTGACCGGGTTTTCGGGGCCGGCCACGCCCGCCCCTGGGGTGATCTGGAGGTGGCCGAATCGGCGCTGCGTATACTGGCTGAGGTCCCGCTCTCCGGGCCGTGAGCCATGAAACGCACCTATCAGCCGAAGAAGCGCAAGCGCGCCCGTACGCACGGCTTTCGTACCCGCATGCGAACTCGCGCCGGCCGCCTCACGCTCAAGCGCCGTCGCGCCAAGGGTCGCAAGCGCCTGACGGTGTGATGGTGAGCGTCCCGGGGGCTCGTCCGCGGGCCGGGCGCGTGAGGCTGTCTCGCAGCGCCGATTTCGACCGGGTGTTTCGTAATGGGCGGTCCCACGCCGGCCGCGAGCTGGTGCTCTATGTGTTCCCGCGCGGCGAGGGAGCCGACGCCGGCGCTCCCCGGCTGGGTCTATCGGTGTCTCGGAAGGTCGGTGGCGCCATACAGCGCAATCGCGTGAAACGGCTCCTGCGAGAGGCGTTCGACGTCGAAGGCGGGCGGTTGCCCGCCGGGACGGACGCGGTCGTGGTCGCCAGGCACGAAGCAAACGCTTTAGCTGAGCGTGAGGGTCTGGCCGGGATCCGCCGTGCGCTGGGCGAACTGGTGGGTCGGGTGGCGGAGTCCGAGGGCTCGCGGTGAGGCTGCTCCGGTCGCTCACCATCCTGCCGATCCGGCTCTATCAGCGCCTCGTCTCGCCGCTGGTCGGAGCGCGCTGCAAGTACTACCCCTCGTGCTCGGAATATGCCGCGCAGGCGATCGGAAGATTCGGCATACTCCGAGGGCTTGTCCTGGCCGGCTGGCGGCTGCTCAGATGCAACCCCTGGAGTCACGGGGGATTTGATCCCGTCGAGGAACAGCGGCTGTTCAAGCCCCGCGCCGCCGCTCCCAGCGCCTGATCATGTTCGTCTCAGCCAACATCTTCCAGCCGCTGATCGATGTCTTCGAGGCGGTCCTCAAGTTCTTCCACAACAACGTGGGGATCTCGTGGGGCTTCTCGATCGTGCTGCTCACGGTCGTCATGCGCGCGATCCTCGTGCCGCTGACCGTCAAGCAGTTCCACTCGATGCAGAAGATGCAGCGGATGCAGCCGCAGATGAAGGAGATCCAGAAGAAGTACAAGGACGACAAGCAGCGCCAGCAGCAGGAGATGATGAAGTTCTACAAGGAGAACGAGATCAACCCGCTGGGGTCCTGCCTGCCGCTCGTCGCCCAGCTCCCGGTCTTCATCTCGCTCTTCTACATGCTGCGCCAGGACCTGCGCAAGAACATCTGCCCGGATACGCAGGCGGTCTACCAGGCAAAGTACGCGGCGGCGCACCACATTTCGCTGCACGCGGCGAGCGCGCACACGACGCCGTGCGGTCCCAACAACGGCGCGGGCTTCCTGTTCATTCCGGACCTCACCGACAAGGCGACCGGCGTCGTGCTTGTCGTGCTGCTCCTGCTTTACGTCGGCTCCCAGCTCGCTTCGAGCCTGATGATGTCGAGCCCGATGATGGACAAGACCCAGCGGCAGCTGATGCTGCTGCTGCCGCTGTTCTTCGTGGTCATCGTCATCAACTTCCCGGCCGGCCTGCTCGTCTACTGGATCACGACGAACCTGTGGACGATGGGCCAGCAGTACACCGTAAAGAGGATGATCGGGCCTCCTGCACCGCCCGTCACCGGGCCGGGTGATGACGGTGGCGGAGGGGGTGGCGGTCCCCCTGGGGGAGGGGGCCGCGGCGGCTCAGATGGTGGTGGCCCGCCTGAGAATGGCGGGCCGAACGGCGCCGGTGGTGGCGGCTTGGGCGGCCTGTTGCGCGGCCGGCTGAAGCCCGAACCCGAGCCGGCGGCGGTCGGCGCCGGCAGCCGACCCCGGAAGCCGGGCGCGGCGCCTCCACCCCCGCCCCGCAAGAAGAAGAAGCGATCCGGGCGCAGGAGGTAGACGGTGAGCACCGATATCAGCGTGGCCGGCTCGCGTGTGCAGGAGTTGCTCGAGCAGATCGTGAGCGCGATCGGCATCGACGCGAGCATCCACGTCGAGGAAGACGCCGAGGAGGTGCGCGCGCAGTTGGAGGGCGAGGACCTCGGCCTGCTCATCGGCCGCCACGGGCAGATGATCGACGCGATCCAGCACATCGCCTATCGGGTGGCAGGCCGCGGCGCCAGCATCCGCAAGCGCGTGGTGGTCGACGCCGCCGGCTATCGCGAGCGTCGCGCCGTGGCACTCCGGGCCGCGGCCGACCAGGCCGCCGAGACCGCCGTCCACGACCGCCGACCGGTCACCCTGGAGGCGATGACCGCGCTCGAGCGCAAGGTCGTCCACGAGCACCTGAAGACCCGGCACGACGTCGAGACGTACAGCGAGGGCGAGGAGCCCGACCGGCGGCTCGTGGTGGCGCCACTCGTGCACTGAGGCGTTTCACGTCCTTTCCCCCGGTGAAACAGCGGGCGGTGTTAGAACTCCGCGGGTGAGCGAGCTCTCGGACTTCGACGAAGGGGTCGTCGTAGGCGTGCTGATCGCCGGCGCGTCGTTCGGTGGCGACGGGAAGCAGCCGCAGGTGACTATCCGGATGCACACGCGTCACGAGGCGCTGTTCGGCTGGTTGATGGACCGCTTCCCGGAGGCCCGCCTGTACGGGCCGTATCACCACGGTGGGCGCTCCTACTACCAGTGGATGGCGCGCGGAACGACTCTGGTGCGCGATGTCCTGCCGCTGCTCGAGTCCAGGCTGCACAGCGGGCTGGACGGCCCTGCCGCCGATCGTCTCACCGAGATGTGCCAGCGCTATGCGGGCTACATCGCCCGCGAGCGGGACCGCCTGGACCGCCTCGGCTGACGGCGATGGCGCGGCCAGCCCAGTCCGCCGATCTCGAGGTTGCGGTCGCCGCGTTGGCCGAGCGGTACGGACTCCCCGCGGAGGCGAAGGAGCGGCTCAGCGAGCTACACCGCGTGCTGGTGGAGGATCCGCTCGCGCCCACCGCCGTCCGAGATCCGCGCAAGGTCATCGACGATCACCTGGCGGACTCGCTCGTGGCGCTCGAACTCGAGCCGGTACGCGCCGCACGGACGCTGACCGACGTCGGGAGCGGAGCGGGCGTTCCCGGGCTGCCCCTGGCCATCGCACTACCGGGTGCCGGGGTGGTGCTCGTCGAGAGCGCGGAGCGGAAGTTCGCGTTTCTCGAGCGGGCAATCGCCCGTTGCGGTGTGACGAATGCCCGCGCGATCCACGCCCGCGTCGAGTCATGGCCCGAGGGCCTCGACTCATTCGATGTCGTCACCGCTCGGGCGCTCGGCCCGCTCGAGGTCGTAGTCGAGTACGCCGCGCCGCTGCTCGTCGTGGGCGGAACCCTCGTCGTATGGCGGGGCCGGCGAGATCCCGCGGTCGAGGCGGCGGGCGCTCGCGCCGCTGAGGAACTAGGCCTCGAACCGGGGCCGATCATCCCGGTCAAGCCGTATCCGGCGGCCCAGAGCCGGCATCTGCACCTCATGTCGAAGGTTACGTCGACACCTTCAGGGTTTCCGCGCCGCCCTGGCATGGCCCTGAAGCGGCCACTTGGGGCTCGCTGACGCCCCCCATTGCAACGCGGCTTGCGTTCTGGGTGCAAACGGTCGATCTGACCGCGCCCGGCGCTAGCGTCCGGCCGGACATGGGGACCGTGTACGCAATCGCCAATCAGAAGGGCGGAGTGGGCAAGACGACCACAGCGGTCAACCTGGCCGCGTGCATCGCCGAAGCCGGATATGACGCGCTGTTGGTCGACATCGACCCCCAGGCCAACGCGACGATCGGTCTTGGCCTGAGCAAGGACGATCCGGACACGATCTACGACGTGCTGGTCGGCTCGGCGACGGTCGAGGACGTGATCCGCGCCACCGGCATCGAGCGCCTCTCGGTCGTTCCCGCCGGTCCAGACCTGGCCGGTGCCAACGTCGAGTTGCCACGAATCGCGGGCTCGGAGACCCGCCTGCGCGAGGCGCTGTCAGGCGTGCGGGAGCGCTACGCCTTCGTCCTGCTCGACTGCCCGCCGTCGCTCGGGCCCTTGACCGTGAATGCGCTGGTCGCCGCCGATCGAGTGATCGTCCCTGTCCAGGCCGAGTACTTCGCGCTCGAAGGGCTGGCCGGTCTGCTCGACACCCTGTCGCTCGTAAAGCGCGAGCTCAATCCATGGCTTACTGTGGCCGGGATGCTGCTGACCATGCACGACAGCCGCACCCGTCTGGCCCAGGACGTGGAGCGTGAGGTCCGCGAGCACTTCCCCGAACTGGTGTTCGACACGGTGATCCCGCGCAACGTCCGGGTCGGCGAAGCCCCCAGCTTTGGCAAGCCGGTCATCCACCACGATCCCCACTGCGCCGGCGCCGACGCGTACTTCGAGCTGGCCAAGGAGGTAGCCGCACGTGGCTGACCGACCGAAGGGGATGGGCCGCGGCCTCGCCGCGATCCTGTCCGTGGCGCCACGGGACGAGCTTCAGGAGCTGCGCCCGATCCCGGTCGACATGATCGACCCGAGTCCCAACCAGCCCCGGCGCTCCTTCGACGAGGAGTCGCTCGTGGCCCTCGCCGGCTCGATCCGCACACAGGGCGTGCTCCAGCCGGTGCTCGTGCGGGCGCTGGCCAACGGTCGCTACGAACTGGTCGCGGGCGAGCGCCGCTGGCGCGCGTCCCGCCTGGCCGAGCTCGAGTCGATTCCCGCCATCGTCCGTCGGCACGACAACGCGGCCTCGCTCGAGGTGGCGCTGGTCGAGAACATGGCCCGCGAGGACCTCAATCCGGTCGAGGAGGCCCGTGCCTGCGCTGCGCTCGTCGAGGAGCTCGGGCTGACCCGCGAGGACGTCGGCCTCCGCGTCGGCCGCAGCCGTGCCGCCGTCTCCAACCTGATCCGCCTGCTCGACCTGCCCGACGAGGCGCTCGCCCTGATCGAGCGCGGCCACCTCGCTGAGGGCCACGGTCGCGCCCTGCTGCTCGCCGACGACCACGGAATCCGTCGCTCGCTCGCTCGCGAAGCGGCCCGCCACCGCTGGTCGGTCCGCGAACTCGAGTCGCGCGCCCGCGCCGCCGCCTCGCCGGAGGGACGCCGGCGCCGGGCGCGGCCCCGCCCGCCGCTCCATCCCGACCAGGCCGCCGCGATCGACCTGATCGCCGACGCGCTGAGCGCCGCCGTCGGCCGCGAGGTCGACGTCGCGCCCACCAAGGCCGCCGGCTATCGCGTGCAGATCAGCTTCGAGTCGCTCGACGACGCGCTCGACGTCGCCCGTCGGTTGCGCGTCCGCGTGGTGGCGGGCTGACGCTCACGTCACCGGCGCGCGATTCCGCCGGATCCGCAACCTTCTGATTGCGTCTCGCGCTCAGACTGTCGCGCTCAGAGCCGGGTTAGAATCTGGCCACCACCCGGGCGATTAGCTCAGTCGGTTAGAGCGCTTCTCTGATAAGGAAGAGGTCCCAGGTTCGAGTCCTGGATCGCCCACTCTTGAATTTGCAGGGCAGACGCCCCACTGACTGCGCTCCTTAGTGATCGGTGTCGAAGGTCCCGGCGTCGCTGTTGCGATCGAACGTGCGAGAGCGCGAGATGCCGCCGAGATCGGCGGGCGGAGGGGCGCGAAATTCGGGGGGTCGCCGTCCTGCGGCTGCGCACGGCCAGGGGTCCGGAACGCGGCCGCGTAGCCGCGTTCCGTGCGAGGGTCTCGAGTCAACGGCCAGGGTGCCGCCGACGGCAGCGATGCGGTCGTGCATGTTGCTCAGTCCGGCCCCGCTCGGCATCCGGTTGGGGTCAAACCCGCAGCCCGTGTCGCAGACCGTGAAATGCAGCGCTTGGGCGGTATCCCAGGCATGCACCGAAACCCGCGCCGGTCCGGCGTGCTTGGCTGCATTGTCGATCGCCGCGAGGCAGGTGAAGTAGACCGCGCTCTCGACTTCGGGCCGGCAGCGGCGTATCCCGCGTGCAGACACCGTGATCGGCTCGGCCGTGTACCGGCTGGCGGAGACCAGTGCCGCACCCAATCCTTCGGAGGCCAGCATCACCGGATACACACCACGCGCGAACGCACGGACCTCCTCGATGGCCTCCTGGACCTCCTCTCCGAACCGGTTCAATGCCGCGCTGGCGTCCGTGTCGCCGCGCTCCTGGAAGCTCTCGGCAGCGAGCGCGAGCCGAATCCGCAGCCCCGTCAGACGTTGCTGAATTCCGTCGTGGAGGTCTTGCTCGATGCGCTGACGATCGGCGTTCCCGGCAGCGAGCACGCGGCTCGCCAACCCCGCCGGGAGTACCCGCGACAGAGACTTCAACAGAGCGCCGTGCTGTTGGCCGGCGAGCGCCGCCGCGGGCGGCGCGGTCTCCTTCGCTGAGACGCTCATCGGGGCACCGGATCGGCCACCGCGCCGGCCGAGCGGACCGTCGGGTCGCCGCAGCGGCTCGAGCATGAACGCCTTGACTGCGGTCAGGCAGGGCGAGCCCATCGCGCTTGAACATCCCTAGGCGTGGGTGCGTTTGCCGCCGGCGTGGTCAACACCGAGGGCGGGATTGATCGAGCAGGAGCTCGCACCAGACACAGGTAGGGCCGAGCTCCTGCCAGACTCCCCATGTCTCGCAGAGCTCGTCGACGAGCAACAGCCCGAGGCCGCCTGGGGTCTCCGGATCAGGCGGGAGCATGCAGGGTCTCAGGCGTGAGCCTGGGTCGGTCACGGCGATTCGAAGTCGATCATCGAGCCTCGTCACCTCCACGGTCAGTGCTCGGCGAGGGCCGACGTTCGCGTGGACCACGCTGTTGGTCACGAGCTCACTGACGATCAGCGCAGCGTCTGACGCTGTGGCGGCAGGAATGTGGCCCGCGAGCTGTGCGTGCACCGACCTGCGGGCCCGGGTGGGTGCATCGTCGCCGCCAGGAATCCGCATGGAGATCGATCGTTGCGAATCCGGGGGCTGGAACGCCGACGCAGTCATGCGCCGCCCCGCTTGCGCGACCGTCGCCGCCGCGACCGAGTGGTCCGAGGGCCACGCGCTTCGCCCCAAGCGCGTGGCCGACGATCCCTCCTTCGCGTGATCGCGTGATCTGCTCGTGGAGGTGCCCCAGTCCCCACAAAGCGATCGCCCGAAGAGGGATCGAACGATTCGAGGGCCACACGCTTCGCCCCAAGCGCGTGGCCGACGACCCTTCCTTCGAGTGGTCGCGCAATCTCCTCGTGGGTGCCCCCAGGCCCGATCAGGAGATCCCCGCGGGTGGCTGCCCCTTGCCTCCCGCACAGCAGCGCGATCTCGGAGTTGATGAAGCGAGCAAAGTCTGTGATCGGCGGGCCGCGCTTCCATCCGCCGACAGCGTTCAATGGCGAGCGCGACCAACCTGGATTGATCGCGGCCGTAGCGCGATTAGGGCGGTCCGTCGCGGCTACGCGAGCCCGTCCATCTGGGCGCCCATGGGGGGACCGCCAGGTCACGGCCGACCGCCGTGGCCGCCGTCGCAAGCCGTGCTCAACGATCGCCGCCCGGAGCCAGACGCCACCGCCCGCGGCAAACGCTTCGCTGAAATCCGGCTTTGCGGCGTGTGGCATACAGCTCCTGCCCGGGGTGGATTTGTTGCTCTAACCACCCCCGCATGCCGCCATTCGGCCGCCGCAAGCGCGCTTTTTGCTCCAGGCTGATGCCTGGCTGCCCCGCCCGCGGACGGCGCAGCCAAACCTCAACCCGTCCGACACTACTCCAATACCAACCGAATACAAGTCCAAGAGTCCCGCGTTCGGGTACGCTCAGAATCGATTGGCGTTGAGCTGTGTGTCCCGCTTCCGGCGCGCAGGCTCATACAGCGGAGAACTCGCACCGGTGAGTAGCGCAGACGGCAGAGCACGACGAGGTCGGCGATGAGCGATCCCGGGCCAGAGGATCGAGCCCCTCGGCCGCTCGTCGGCGGCAGGCTGCTGGCCGAGATCACCAACCGGATCGTCGCGTTCATGCGCGAGCACTACGGCCGCGGACCGATCAAAGCCAAGACCTACGTGCTCGACAACCTGATCGTGTGCGTGCTCTCAGACGGGTTCACCGCGATCGAGCGCACGATGATGGAGGGCGGCGAACCCGACCGCGTGCTCGAGATGCGCCGCGACTTCCAACGGATGATGAAGGAGCGCTACACCGAAATGATCGAGGCGCTCACCGGCCGCAAAGTCCTCGCGTTCCTCAGCCAAGCACACGTCGAGCCCGACCTCACGATCGAGATCTTCCTGATGGACGGGCCGCTAGCCGGATTCGGCGCACTTGAGCTCGTCGACCCCCCACCGACCAACCCCGACACCGGCGACGAGTAACCGCCGCCCCGGTGCGGGGCGCTCGGGTGGCGACCCAAGGGAGGATGTACTACCTCCCGCTGCTCCGACCGCCGGGACACTGACGCCGTCGTCGAGAGCAAAGGGCGTGGCGGAGGTCTGCCTAGCCTAGCTTGGCCGCCGGCTGTGCGGGCGCCATCAGAGACGTGCTGTCCGCGAGCCATGCGATCGGCAGCCCGCCGGAGCATCGCCCGCGAGCTCGCGAGCTAACGCCCGCGAGCTCGCGAACTAGTTTGGTTTACCGCACGAGGTTCTCGCTGATCAGCGAGCGTTGCGGCGCCTCGCGCTTGCCGATTTGCGCGGCATGGATGCCGCTGGGGCGTTGCTGTTCAAGGCGCGCTTGGCGCGGCGCTCCGCTGCTTCGCGTTTGAGCTCCGCTTGCTTCGTCGAAACCGTCGCAATCTGCGCTGCGCGACGCTCGGCCGAACTTGGACGTCGCGTCGTCGGTTGCACCGATACGGTCACCTCTTGCTCGACTGCCATCGCTGTCTCCCTTCGATCTCACTAATCGCTGCTGATCACGGCATCCGCGGCTCGCGCATCTGTCAGCGTCGCGGTCAAGGTTGTCAGCCAATTGCGCTCGGAAGACAACCGTGATCTCCTCAATCTTCTTCCACGGGTTACTCGCTCCGGCTTGACTAGTCGTGCGAGCGCATTAGGTAGGCGTAGCGCCCGTCCCTCGGATCGTGTGAATCTGCTTTGGTCCGGGGGCCATCCGGACGCCTGGTGTTCAGTCGTCGTCGGGCGTCAATTGACGACGAGAGCCGCAGCGATCCGCGATCGCGAGTCAACTCGCCTCGCCTACGCGCCGCCCGATCATGTTCTGTCCGCGCCATGAGCTTCAAGCCTTCTCGTCCCCGTCTCGGATCCGCGGACGGAAGAGGGCTAGAACCGCCGCGCGGTCAATCACACTGCGACGCGTCCACCGAGCCGGTGGGGTAAACGCCTAGGAGTACGGCACCGGCCCCGCAGTCAAAACCAGTGGCCCACGCCTCTCGCCTTGTGGCGCAGATTGCGCCGTCGGTGGCATTCGGGCTTGGGGTGAGAATCCTGGCCGCAGGGCCAGCTCACCTACGACTGTACTCCGATTCCGGGCGAAATGGGCATCGGAGCTCAAAATTTGTCTGAGTAGGTCCGCGGCAGCGCATCGGCTGACTCGTCAAACTTTCCGCGCCCCCCGTCATACCCGATCTACACAACCAGGCTGATCGACGCGGACACACAAATTGGCTGGCTAAACAACCGCCAACCGTCACCATTGCGTTCAAGTCGCTGAACACACGATCAAAACCCCAAAGCGAATTCTCTGCAGAACCCGGTCCGGCTCACTTTAGGGGAGGTATGGTTGACGTATCGCTCCGGGTTCTGAGGCTCGAACCAGCCGGCGGTTCGAGTCCTGGATCGCCACTCGGGCACGCAGCCATTACGACAGCGCACACACATCGCGGGATGGTGCGTTCGTCCGGGTTACGCCGTTCTCGCGTCGACAGACGCACGCGTGAACGGGTTGGAGCATTCACTGCCGTCGCGATGCGCGGATCGGTCAACCGGACATGGCGCTGCTGCCGCTCGAGTCCGACATACCCGAGCTGCTTCCCGGCCCGGGCATCGCCATGCTTGTTCCCGACCCCGGTACGTCGATGGAATGGTGAACGCCCTTCCACCAATCCCAGGTGTTCGCGTGTGGGAAGCCGCTCAGGACGCCCAGGACACGGCCGTCGTTCTGCGTCCACACGATGTGTAGCTGCGAGTTCTCGAACGTACAGAACACACGCCCGGCCGCGTCGTCGTCACTGAGCTGACCGGACTGCGACTGGGACACGGAATAGCGACGCGGATGCTGGTAGCGGTGGTTCCAGCTCACTTCGCCGTACGTCTGCTGCTCAGTGCAATCACCAAAGTTGGTTCGGAACGGACTTTGTCCGAGGGCCTTGGCCTCCCGCATGTACGCGGTATAGAGACCGGCCAGGGTCGGGAAGGTACTGATCGTCACCGTGTCGGCGCCAAACGCGGGACGTGTGCATGTCACGGCTGTGGCGCTCTGCGCCTTACACGTCGACGGCGGGATGAGATGCTTGGCGGTGTCGCTCCGGTTTGTGACCGCCAGCGCCTGCAGGATCGCGTTCGTGGGGCGCGACGCCGCGGTAGCGTGGTGCGACGAAGTTTTCGCCGCCGGGCTCTTGCCGCCGCTGCGGGTGCCGAGCCAGACCCCGATTCCGACGAGTATGAGCAGAACCACGGCCCCGAATACCGGCAGGCGCCATCGCGACCGCTGGCCCGTGTCGGCTCGTCCGTCCGGGCCTGCTGGCGCCGACGCGCCGACCCCACTTGCTGGGGGTGGTGGCGGCGCGGCATGGGAGGCAGCCGGCGACAGATCGGGCGAGGACGCGGGCTCCGATGCTGGCCGCCGAGCAGCGTCGTCTGTCGGTCGTACCGGAGGATCCATCGGGCGCCGGGCGATCGTCGGCGGCGGTGGCTCGATGCCGCTGAGCACCGTGTCCGGGCGGCGCGAGATCTTGGTTGGCGAGACACCGTTCGTCGGAGACGGCTCCAGCGCGGCCCGAGCGGCGACGATGAGCTCGCGGCACGTCGAATAGCGATCGTCAGGGTTCTTAGCGAGGGCGCGGGCGATAACCCCGTCGAGGCGCCTCGGGAGTTCGGGGCAGACCTGGCTCGGAGGCGCTGCCTCCTCCTCCATATGTGCCCAGATGACCGCGGCATCGATGGGTTTGGGGAACGGAACAGTGCCGGTCAGCGATTCGTAGAGCACGCAGCCGAGCGAGTAAATGTCTGCTCGGTGACCTACGTGCTTGCCCTGGATCTGCTCGGGCGCGATGTACGCGATGGTTCCCATGAACTGTCCGGTCGCCGTCAGTCCCGTTCTCGACAGCTCACGTTTCGTGATGCCGAAGTCGGCGAGATACACATAGTCCGGGTCGTCATCGACCCCCTGCTCGACTAGTAGGTTGGCTGGCTTGACGTCCCGGTGCACCAGTCCCGAGCGATGAGCCGCATCGAGCGCCCGTCCCGCCTGGCCGATTAGCGACAGCGCCTGCTCTGGTGAGATCCGCCCGTGTGTCTTGAGGACCGTCCGCAGGTCGGCGCCGGCGACATACCGCATTGCGATGTACAGGAGGTCGTCCCATGGACCCATGTCGTAGATCGGGATCACATTTGGATGGCTCAACGACGCCGCGATGCGCGACTCCTGGAGGAAGCGCGCGCGAAAGACATCGTCCGTCGCCAGCTCCGGAGCCAGCACTTTCACCGCCACGATGTTGTTCAGACGGGCGTTCTCAGCCTGATAGACGACACTCATCCCACCGCGTCCGAGGACAGCGAGCAGGCGGTACCCGGCGAGCTCCTCGCCGACCATAGGCAACACGTGTGTCACGAGTCAGCACCTCGCCCAGGCGCGAACATAAGTCCCCCCCAATTCCCAGCGCGCCCGGCCAGCCCCCCGGCCCATCGCCCTGCGCACTTATTGATAAACCCTCACAGACCCTACTGGTCCCTAGCCTAGCAGCAAATTGGACGCTGCGGCGCGGTCAGGTTTGGTCAATGATCACCCGTTCCTCACCCCATTTGGGTGATGGGCGAGCCGCCCGGGCCAAGATGATGCGTGTCACACCGGAGGTTCACCGTGTCACGAGTCGACGAGATCCCGCTCCGTCGCCGGGTCGCGCGGCTCGGCTGGCTGACGCTTGCGCTCACCGGTGTGAGCTTGGTCTTGCTGGGCGTCGCTGTGTGGATGGCCCTCACGGGGCACCCGGCGCGCAACGTCGGGCGGCTCCCAGTCGCGGCCAAGGACAGCATTCCGTCTGTCCCGTTCATCCTCGCGGTGGGTGCGGCCGCGGCGGGCGCGTTCGTCGGCCTGGCCGCCTTGCACGCGGCGGCGGCGATGCGCGTCCTGGGGCGGGACCGGCGGATCCCGCCGCCGCTGTCGCCGGAGCTGCGACGGGTGCGCGCCGCCGTGCTCGCGCCCCTCGGCCCCTCGACCGCACGTCTTGTCGCGCCGCCGCCCGTCCCACCCACCAGGCTGCCCGACACGGCCGCGCTGGCGTTGCGCCTGACGGTGCTGGTCCCGGCGCACGACGAGAGCCTGACGATCGCGGCCGCCCTGCAGTCGCTCTGGAACCAGACGCGACCGCCGGAGAAGGTCGTGGTGGTCGCCGATAACTGCACGGACGACACCGCCCGGATCGCCCGCGAGCACGGAGCGCAGGTGTTCGAGACGATCGGCAACCAGGAGAAGAAGGCGGGGGCGCTGAACCAGGCGCTGACCGAGCTCTTCCGCGGTGTCGACGAGCGCGACGTTGTGATGATCATGGACGCGGACTCGATCATCAGTGCCGACTTCCTCGAGGTCGGGATGGCGCGCCTCGCCGACGCTCCGGCCCTGATCGCGGTCGGAGGCCTGTTCGGAGGCGAGCCTGGCGCGGGCCTGGTCGGTCAACTGCAGCGCAACGAATACGCGCGCTATCAGCGGACGATCGCTCGCCGCCGCGGACGGGTGTTCGTGCTCACGGGCACTGCGTCGCTGTTTCGCGCCTACGCGCTGAAGGCCGTTGCCGACTCCCGTGGGGAGCTCATCCCGGGCGACCCCGGGCACGTCTACGACACGTTGGCGATGACCGAGGACAACGAGATGACGATCGCGCTGAAGTCACTCGGGGCGAAGATGGTCTCTCCGATGCAGTGCCAGGTGGTCACCGAGCTGATGCCGGCCTGGCGAGCGTTGTGGCGCCAGCGCAGCCGCTGGCAGCGCGGCGCGCTCGAGAACATCGGCGCCTACGGGTTCACCCGCGCCACGGCGCGCTACTGGGGCCAGCAGCTCGGCATCGGCTACGGGACGATCGCGTTGAACGCGTACCTCTTGCTGATGACGGTGACGTTCCTGTCGGCAGACGGCTTCGAGATCATCTGGTTCTGGGCGATCCTGGGGATGATCTTCGTGGTCGAACGGGTCGTGACGGTGTGGTCGGCTGGATGGCGGGCGAGGCTGATCGCGTTGCCGTTGTTCATCGAGATCGCCTACGACCTGTTCCTGCAGGCCGTCTACGTCAAGTCGCTCATCGACATCGCCAGCGGCCGCTCGGCCGGCTGGAACTACGTTCCCAGGGAGGCCGTTGCCCAGTGACCATCGCGGGGATCCTGTTCTCGAGCGAAGTGCTGCATTCGCGCTGGTTTCAGGCGCTCGCAGCGTTCGTCGCCTTCAACACACTCCTGTACGCAGCGCTTGCCATCAAGAAGCTGATCCCGCGCCGCCGCGCTTAGCCGCCCGCGGACGCGCCCGGACTCACCGGCCGAACGCGGCCCGGAGCAGATCGCGCCAGTGCCCGGAGGAGTTCGGGGCCCGAAGGATGTCGAACGCGCTGTACCACAGGATCAGCGACGGATGGGCGGCGGCGACCGCGAGATCACGCATGCGGCGCATCTCGGCGGCGGTCGGCCAGTGGGGCGCCGGCCACGGCCCGACCTTCGGGTACTCCGACCAGTCGAACGCCTGCAGCACCATCGCCGCCTGCCGGTGCGACCGAGCGGCTACCGCGTGGACCTTGGAGGCGATGAAGCGCACCCGAGCGGTGCCTTGTCCGGTACCGACCGGGTAGCTGTCCGCACCGAGGACATCGGCCGCCGAGGCATACGGAGCGAGCAGCTCACTTACCGTGTCCTCGCCACCGGCGACCACCAGCCGCGGGTGGGCCGGGTCGAGCCCGCGCAGCCGCCGCGAGAACGCGGCTACCGCGGGAGCGTCCGCAGGCGCCTGCTCGTCAGCCAGGTAGTAGCCCCACGTCGCCGGCGATTGTCTGACCAAGCCGATCAGGTACGGGGCCAGCGCCGCACCGGAGCATCCGCACGCCGCGGCCAGCCGCGGGTACGTCGCGGCGAGCGAGCCTTGGCCCCACCAGGGAGCGTCCTGCATCGGCCAGATCAGCTTCACCCCCAGGCGAGCGGCCTGATCCATGTAGCGGTGCAGCCGCGCCGGATCGGCGTCGAACACGGCGTAGTTGAGCACGACCTTGAACCCGCCGGCGGCGATCTGCGAGAGCCGCTGGAGACATCCGTCCGACGAGGCCTGCGGAGCGCAGTACTCATAGATGCCCTGCAACGGTTGGGCGGAGGTCGACACCGAGGGCGCGTGCTTGTGGCCCGCCCCGAGCGCGCTGGTGGTCAGCGTCACGGCGACGACCAGCGCCAGCGTGAACATGATCTCCAGTTGTCTGAGCCGGCGTCGGTACGCGCGCCAGCGCAAGCCTCCGAGGCAGCCGTCCATGGCCATATGTGCACTCCTTGCGCGCCAAGGATCCCGTCCCGGCAGCGGTACGACTTGAGATTGTCCAAGCCCCGGCGAGCCGGGGGTCATCAGACGTCTATCGGTGCGCCCGGTCTCCCGGTTGATCGAAGCGAGCCCGGCTCGACCTTTGTTGGGGTGTTGACGGGGGATGGCCGCGGATGATCGCGGGTAGGTAGCGCCGATGCGCCTCCTACGCCCCGCGGCCGGCCTGTTCTTCGTGTTCGCCGGCGCTATGCACTTCGTCATCCCGCGCACGTATCGGCGGATCGTGCCGCCCTATCTGCCCGTCCCTGACGCCCTTGTGTACGCGAGCGGGGTGGCCGAGATCGCCGGCGGTGCCGGGCTGATCCCGGAGGCGACGCGCCGGCCGGCCGGCTGGTGGTTGATCGCCACCCTGGTGGCCGTGTTCCCGGCCAACGTTCACATGGCGCTGCACCCCGACGAGTTTCCCGGGGTCCCGGGCGGCGCGGCCAGCCTGTGGGCTCGGCTCCCGCTCCAGGCCGTGTTCATCGCCTGGGTGGCCAGCGCGATGCGCCGCTAGGTCCGAGCCGGGGATCCCTCAGAAGGTTTTGCCAGCCGGTAGCCGGCTCTCGATAGCGTGCGGGCGGGACCGATTGGTGTGGGACGGCTGCGCAAAGAGCTTTTCGCTGCTGCGCTTTCGGTTGCCGGGCTAGCCCTGGCACCCACGGCGTCGGCTGCGAGCACAGCGAAACCGAGGCTGGCCCGTACCGTGGTTGTGTCTCGGGTTTCGGGGATCGTGCGCGCCCGGGCGGCCGGCGCACGCCACTTCAGTGCGGTCACCCGGCGCCTGGCGTTACCGGTCGGATCGACGGTCGACGCCAGCCGGGGCAAGGTCAGGCTCGTGACCGCCGATGCGGGCCGGGCACGCACGCAGTCCGGTTCCTTCGCCGGCGGCGCGTTCGTCGTCACCCAGGACCGCTCGGGCTTGACCACGCTTGCCCTTGCGCGCGGTCGGGCCGCGAGTCGCACGTGTGGTGCGGGGAGTCGACCCGCGGCGAGGGGCGCGGCGGCCAATCCGAAGGTCTTGCGCCTACTGCACGGCAGCGCGCACGGCAAGTTCAGGACCGTCGGCCGCTACGCCGCGGCGACCGTGCGGGGAACCGCGTGGACCACCGCCGATGGCTGCGGCGGGACGATGATCAGCGACCACCGCGGTCAGGTCGCGACGCAATCGAGCAATGCCGAGCTCTCCTACTCGCTCATCCCGGGCGCGCAGAGCATCTATAGGTGCGCGGCTAATGGTCAGCCACCGGTCTCCAGCGCGTACTGCCTGGCCGTCCTCACCGAGGACATCACCTCGATCGTCAACGGGCAGCCCGTGCGGAGCTTCGATTTCGTCACGGGCGTGGCCACTGAGAGCCAGGCCGACGTCGCTCAGCTGTGCGTCGCCGGGCCTCAGCAGAGCGTCTGCACGGCCTACCCGCTCACGCCGACGGACCGCGCCGGCTTCCGACTCGCCCTCGCCGGCTGCGTGCCGACGCAGGGTCCCGGCGGCTACAGCCTCACCTGGATGGTCGACGGCGTCGCTCTGGGTGCCCCGCTCGTGTTCAACTCCCCGGTTGGGGCGGAGTCCCAACCCTGCCTGACCGAGCTCGGCGAGCCCGAAATCGGCGCCCAGTCCCGAGGGTTGGAGGCCGACGTGAAGCAGGTAACTCGCTATTCGCTTCCCACCGAGGGCTACGCGCAAGAGATCAATGTCTATCTACAGCCCACCGGCCTGTCAGGGCAGCAACTGCTGGAGGGAGTCATCTATGCCGACGCCGGTGGCATGCCCGGCTCGCTGCTCGCAACCACCGACGATCTCACATACCCATCCACGGCGTCGCCCGGCTGGTACGCCCTGAAGTTGCCTCGAATGCGAACGACTGACAATCCATCCGGTCTGTTGTTGCTGCAACCAGGCGCCTACTGGATCGGCGTCATCGCCGGCGCCGATCCGGGCGTGGCCGGCGTGGCGTACGACCCGGTTCCGGCCGATCTGACCTACAACGCGAATGCCTTCACTGGCGGCCCGAGCGACCCGTTCGGCCCGCTGTTCACGCGGGACGAGCGCCTCTCGATGTACATGAGCTATTACGCACCACCGTTCTAGCCGGGCCGGCCGCTCGGCCGGCGGGGATGCCTGGGTGTCGTCCGAGGTGCTACGGCTGATCGCCCGGGAACAAGTCGACGAGGCTGACCGCGATGCGCGGGTCGGGCGGGTTGGTTGTACGTACAGTCACCGCAGACGATCTCGAGCGGCTCCCAGCCGGCGTCGTCGAGCAGGATTAGCTCGTCGACCGAGAGGTCCGAGGTGAACGGTGGCGGGTTCGGCGCGCCACGAATCCACCCACAGATCCACCCGTGGGTTGATGACAGCCTGACGCACGCGGCGTAGCGTCTTGACCGTCGATGCACGCACTCCAAACCGCCGTAGGCATCACCTGGGCGGTCTTCTGGATCTATTGGCTCGCGTCCGCCCTCAGGGCGAAGGAGAGCGTCCGCGGCGGGCGCCGGATCCCGCTGACCGGCGCGACCGCGCTGGCGGTATTCGTCCTCGTCCGCGTGTTCCGCGGCGGCAGCCTCGCCGTTCACAGCCCGGTTCTCGGAGCCATCGGGGCCGTCGTCCTCGTCTCCGGGCTCGCCCTCGCTGTGTGGGCGCGCGTTCACCTCGGCCGGAACTGGGGAATGCCGATGACCCAGCGGGCGGAGCCCGAACTCGTCACGTCAGGTCCCTACCGATTCGTCCGCCACCCGATCTACTCGGGGTTGATCCTCGCCGTGGTCGGCACGGCACTCGCCACCGACCTGCTCGGGTTGATCATCGCCGTGGTCCTGGGCGCCTACTTCTATTACTGCGCGTGGGTGGAAGAGAAGAACCTGGTCGCGACGTTCCCCACGGCATACCCGACCTACCGGCACGCCACGAAGATGCTGATCCCGTTCGTCCTCTAGCCGGGCGCGGGCGTCAGCAGGTAATAGACCTCGGTCCACACCTCGGCGGGATCGTCGCGGTGCGGTCCGTACACCTCCCACCACGGTCCGGCGCGCTGTCGGCCGCGCTCGCGGCACCACGTTCTCACCGCGCCGTGAGCCGCGCCCAGACCGTCGTAGCCGCCGCGGTGGACGGTCATCGCCACCGTGCCGCCCGGAAGGCTCGAGGCCACCACCCGACCGGTCAGCGGACACGGCTGGGTCAGTTCGACCCCAACCTCGACGTGCGGCACGTCGTCGAGGTACAGCATCACGTTGCGGCAGCCGCGCTGGATGCCATTGGCACGCAGGCAGGCCCATACCTCGTTGCTGAGCACCGACCAGAGCGTCGGGAACTCCTCCCAGGTGGTGGTTGCGGGCACGACGGCAGTCGGCCGAGCCGGGACAGCGGTTTCGGTCACCTCGTAGGGCATGGGCGAAACCTATCGCCCTCAACCCAGCGGTCCATTGAGCGGGATGTCATGCTGGGCGCATGACGGCGGTCATCCTGGACTGCGATCCCGGTCACGACGACGCGATCGCTCTGCTGCTCGCGCTGGGCAGCCCCGAGATCAACCTGCTCGGCGTGACCACGGTGGCGGGCAACCAGACACTCGAGAAGACGACCGCGAACGCGATCCGCGTGCTCGATCACGTCGACCGCAAAGACGTTCCGGTCGCCGCCGGTGCCCCTCGCCCGCTGGTCCGCGAGCCGCGAACGGCCGGCGAGGTGCACGGGGAGACCGGCCTCGACGGACCCGACCTGCCGGGGCCGTCGCGCCTCCCCGAGCCGATGCACGCGATCGACTGGATCGCGCAGGCCGTCGCGGAGAGCCCCGAGCCGGTGACGCTGGTCCCCACCGGCCCGCTCACGAACATCGCGCTGTTCATGGCGCGCTATCCGGGCCTCGAGTCACGACTCGAGCGGATCGTGCTGATGGGCGGCGCGATCGGCGAGGGCAACACGACGCCGGCCGCCGAGTTCAACATCTGGGTCGACCCCGAGGCCGCGCACCGGGTCTTCCAGAGCGGCGTGGACGTCACGATGGTCGGCCTCGACGTCACCCATCAGGCGCTGATGACGCCGGCGCATGCCGAACGCCTGGCCGCCGCCGGGAAGGCCGGCAAGCTGGTCGCCGATCTGTACGCGTTCTACTCCCGCTTTCATCACCGCCACTACGGCTGGGAGGGAGCGCCGGTCCACGACGCCGTGGCGATGGCGCACGTGATCGACGGCACGCTGCTCACGACCCAGCATTGCGGCGTGCTGGTCGACATCGGGCCCGAGCCGTCTCGTGGCCGCACCCACGTCGATCTGCACGGGAACATGGGCTGGGAGCCGAACTGCCACGCGGCGGTCGGCATCGACGCCGATCGGTTCCTCGAGTTCCTGATCACCCGGATCGGGTCGCTCGGCTGACGCACGATCAGGGACCGCCGGCCACCGGCCCGCGGATGTGCACCGGGTTGCCGTCGGGGTCCTCGAGGTAGGCCACCCGCTCGCCCCACACGTACCCGGGCTCCCCCGAGTCGGGGAACCGGTAGATCTCCTCGAAGCCAAGCAGGTCGCGGTAGAAACGCACCGCGGCGGGCACGTCGTCGACGTACAGGATCGGGAACGACGAGCGGATCTCCACGGGCCCCACGCTACCCGCCGAGGCGACAGCGCTAGCGTGTCCCGCCGGACCGAACCCATGAGACAGGAGCGGATGGCGACGTGGATTACGTGAACCTCGGCCGGACCGGCTTGCGCGTCTCGCGCATCTGCCTGGGGATGATGAGCTACGGCAAGCACGAGAGCCGGCCGTGGACGCTGGATGAAGGCGATGCCGAGCCGATCGTGCGCCGCGCGGTGGAGGGCGGGATCAACTTCTTCGATACCGCCGACGTCTACAACGGGGGGCAGAGTGAGGTGCTCACGGGCCGGCTGCTCAGCAAGCTGTGCGGGATGCGCGAGGAGTACGTCGTGGCCACCAAGGTGAACGGGCGAACCATGCCGGGCGAGAACGGCGCCGGGCTTTCGCGCAAGCACATCATGGCCTCGATCGACGCCTCGCTCGGACGCCTCGGCCTCGACTACGTCGACCTGTACCAGATCCACCGTTGGGACCCGAACACGCCGATCGAGGAGACGATGGAGGCGCTGCACGACGTCGTGGCCGCGGGGAAGGCCCGCTACATCGGGGCGAGCAGCATGTTCGCCTGGCAGTTCGCGAAGGCTCAGGGAGTGGCCCGCACGCGGTTCGTCTCGATGCAGGACCACTACAACCTGATCTACCGCGAGGAGGAGCGCGAGATGATCCCCCAGTGCCTGGACCAGGGCGTGGGGGTCATCCCGTGGAGCCCGCTGGCGCGCGGGGTGCTGGCGGGTAACCGCACCCGGGAGGGCGAGCGGCTGACCACGCGGGCCCAGACCGATGGGTTCGGCGACAACCTGTACAAGCCCGAGATCGACTTCGACGTGATCGATCGCCTCGCGGAGGTGGCCGGCGATCGCGGCGACCCGCCGCAACAGGTGGCGCTGGCCTGGCTGCTGCACAAGCCGGGGGTTACGGCGCCGATCGTCGGAGCCACCAAGGCCGAGCACCTCGCGGACGCGCTAAGCGCGGAGCAACTGTCGCTCAGCTCCGAGGAGATCGAACGCCTGGAGGAGCCCTACGTGCCCCACGCGATCGCGGGGCACGCGTGACCTGAAGGCCCGTCGTCAGTCGGGGTACTCGTCCTTGCGCCAGACGAGGAACTCATCCCCTCCGCCCTTCGGCGTGCGCTGCTCGAGGAACGCGTGGTACGGCGCGACGAACGGGTCGGGTGCCGACACCGTGTAGGTGTGGTAGACGGTGCCGTTCTCGCGCGCGAAGGCGATGAAGCTCGGCGCTTCGCGCAGGCCGTCCTCGAGCTTGGCGCCGACCTGGCGCGACCAGCCCTCGAGCCACTCGGGTGGGTCGGCGACCATCTCCTGGATCTGCGGGATCTCGCGCGCCTGCTCGGGGCTGAGGGCCAGGTTGAAATCGAACGGGAAGTCGGTTCCGTACGTCGAGACGTACGGGAACTGCCAGCCCATCCGCTGCTTGTAGGCGATCAGGCGGTCGATCGGCGCCCGGGAGAAGCAGATCAGCGTCACGTCGCGGTGGCTCAGATGCACGCGCGGACCGTCGAGCTCGTCCCCGAGGCTCGTGCAGCCGGGGCAGGCGCCGACCTCGTAGTCGGGCCCGTACATGATGTTGTAGGCCAGCAGCTGCGAGCGCCCCTCGAACAGGTCGGCGAGCCTCTTCTTCCCGTCCTCGGTGTCGAACACGTATTCCTTCTCCACCGGCACCCAGGGCAGCCGCCGGCGCTGCTCGGTCACTTTGCGCTCCAGCTCGGCGTACTCGCCCTCGAGCTTGGCCAGCTCGGCGCGAGCGGCCTGCCACTCCTCGCGCGTTCCCGTCGTGTGCTCGGACATGTCCAACTCCTCCGTTCGCGGTGCAGTCATACCTTAGGACCGGCAGGCCGCTCCTAACTCATCGCACCCGTGTCTACCTTCACCCCCAGCGCGTGACTGAGCCGCCGCGCCAGCGTAAAGCCGCCGGACAGCGGAGGCTCCTGGCGTCCCCGGATGCTCAGCGTCACGAGCCCGCACCCGTCTGGATCGACGACCGCCACCGCGACTGGCCGAGGGCCGGCACGCGCACCGCCATAGAAAGCGAGCCGGATGCGCGAGCCCGAATCGACCGGGCAGGCAAGCACACCCGGCTGCGCCGCCGGCAGCGCGTTCAGCAGCCGCACCGCGCGATGAATCCGTCCGGGCGCCCTCACGGTGAGCGGCCCCTGGATGATACGGCCGAAGCGCCGCGTGACCAGGACCAGTCGCCGAGACCCCGTCGGGATGCGCTCGGACGCGGGACGCGGCGTGATCCACACGACCTGGCTGTCGGCGCGCAGGCCGGTCGACCGGTCGGCCAGTCGCACTACTTCGACAAGGAGCGTTCGTGTGCTGAGCCGCCCCCTGACACCCGGCCAGCTGAACCCGATGCCGGTCACGCTCGGCCTCCCGGGGCCGCCGCTCGCGCCCGACATGCTCTGGCGGCCACCGCGCGGCGGATGCGCCTGGATGTACGCCAGAACCGACGACGGCGACTCGGTCAGCACCCACCAGCGGTGATCATCGACGACGTTCGGGGTGGCCGGTGGCCCGGAGAGTGGGTGGGCGAGCGTCCCGTCGTCCCCCGCGGGCTCGCGGTCCGAGCGCATCGCGTCGGCCGGGAGCGACAGAGCGGTGAGGTGCTTCTCCGCGTCGATCTCGGCCACGATTTCGTTGCGGGACTGGATGGGCTTGGCCGCCGCGGGCGGCGGGGCGGAACCGGGAGCCCGAGCGCCCGCCGCACCACCGACGCCCACCAGCGCCGCCGCCAGCGCAGCGACTATCGAAAACCGCGCCACGACCGCACTACGACGCATTCCGCCCCGCCGTCACGACGACGCGCTCGGCCGGGCCGAGGTCGCCCGCCGCCGCCGCGCCGGCGCCGGCGCCGGCTTGCGCGGCAGGAGGTCGCCGAAGGCACGCTCGGGATCGATCAGCACGATCAGGCGATCGCCCACAGCCGCGACCTCGTCGCCGAACCCCTCGTCGGCCGTGGCGCCGGGCAGCGGCTCGACCCGCTCGGACGGAATCGGCAGGATCCCCTCCACGCCGTCCACGATCAGCCCGAGCGCACCGCCCTCGACCTCGAGCACGAGGATGCGCGTCCGGGCGCCCACCTCGAGCTGGTGCCCGAGCCGGCTCGAGAGATCGACGATCGGCAACGTGCGCTCCCGGAGGATGATCATGCCCCGGATGGCGCCCCGGGCAATTGCTGTGGCGCTGGGCGCGACGTAGCGGATGATCTCGCGCACGGACGTGATGGGCAGCCCGTAATACTCGCCCCGCAGCGAGAACAACACCACCTGGCGCTCAGCCTCGGCTGTCGCCATCGACCCCGTCCCTCTCTCGTGTGCCCATCGACCTCGCCCCCTCCTCGGCTGTGCATCTCGCCGGCAACCCCTTGGGTCGGGCAATCCTAATCGGCGCCCGCATGGCCACTCAAACGAACACGTGTCCATATCCCCCAACCGGGTAGACGAACAGAGGTCCCCCGACAAGGAGGCATCGATGAGGAGTCTCGGCCTTACGATTGGAAAGAAGGCCACCAAGGCGACCGTCCGGCACTCGGTCCGCGGGGTCGCCTCCAAGGCGCAGCGCAAGCCGATGCGCAGCGCCACGCTGCTCGGCATGGGCGGGCTGCTCGGCGCGATGGCTGGTTGGCTGGCCGGTCGCAAGACCGCCAAGCTGGCCTGACCCGGTAACTCGCCCCAACCGGTCATCAGGCTGACCGGTCCGTGATATCCCGGACCTTCGTCCGGGGCATCACGTCTGGCATCGCGCGCCGCGAGCGCCGAGAATGGCGCTCGATGGCGACCTTCCACATCGAGCAGCCGCTCCGGCCACTCTCCCGTAGCCGCACCGATCGCTGGCTGGGGGGTGTCTGCGGCGGGCTGGCTCGCGGGCGGGGCGTCCATCCCGGCTGGGTCCGGGCGGCGTTCGTCGCCGGCGCCCTCGTTGCCGGGGTCGGCGTGCTCGCCTACCTGGCCTGCTGGCTGATCATCCCCCAGGAAGGCGAAGCGCCAGGCGAAGGCTCCTCAGGCTGGCTTGTGGCGCTCGCCAAGGCATGCGCCACGTGCCTCGGCCTGGCCATGCTGGCGGCTCTCGCCGCGACGGCCACCCTGTTCGGCTTCGGCTGGATAGCGGTCGCCCTGACCGGGGCCATCCTCCTGGCCGTGCTGGTCGCCTGGCCTCGCCTGGGTCCTGCCTGGGCGCTCCTGCCGATCGCCGCAGTCGCGCTGCCCTCCGTGGCGGTGGCGGCCAGCGGGGTGGGATTTTCGGCCAACGTCGCCCACGTCACGATCGATCCGGGCGCGCTTGCGCCGGGAGGCGTTGCCACGTTCCGGGCCGGCCTGGGCGGGATGCTGGTCGATCTGCGCCACACGTCGCTGCCCGCCAGTGGCACCCTCGACGTTCGAGTCCAGGGCGGTGTCCGCAGGACGATCGTCGCGCTCCCCCACGATCGGTGCGTGCACGTCGAGCTGACCTACTCGGTGCAGCCGTTCTGGAGCCACGTGGCGTCGCTCGTGGCCGGGCACAGCCCGGCCCCGGGCGTGGTGGTGTTCGGTGACTATCTGCCGGGTCGCTCCGGCAGCCGACGCCTGAGCTCCCCGGCGCCCGGTCCCGTCCTCAAGCTTCACCTGACCTCCGCCGGCGGCAGCCTGTACGTCCGCGACTATCCCGACACGGTCGATCCGGACTTGGAGCCCGCCTGGCCGGGATACGCCGTCCACCCGGAGCCGCCTCCGAGCGTGCGCGGTCTCTCCAAGCGCCAGGCGCGCTTCGAGGTGCGTGCCTGGCAGGTCCGGCATGCCGCGGAGGTGCGGTCGCAGCGTCTGGTCGCGCAAGCCATACCCGGGCCATGCGCGTTCGCAGGGGTGCCGCTGGGATGAGCGCGACGGCGTTCCGAGGCACGATGAGGCGCCGGCTGACCGATCGCGCCTGGCTGCTGACCGGCGCGGCCGGCACCCTCGCCGTGGGCGGCATGTCGATCGCGCTGGCTGGTGGGGCGGTCCCCATCACCCTCCTCCTGGCGATCGGCGCCGTTCTGCTCGGCGCATGCCTGCTCGTCCCCCAGGCGCTGCGCGCCACGCGCCGGAGCCCTGGCTGGATCGTGTTCGGCGTGCTGCTGGTCCTGCTCGCGTTGTGGTTGGGACTCTGGGCCGTCCGGGCGACCACGGCAACACCCGGTTCGATTGCCGCCTCGCTGCTGCCGGCAGGCTGGTGGGCGCTGCTTCCCTTCCTCGTCATCTTGGCCTCGGCGGCCGCCGGGATGGTGTTCATCGCCGATGCGGTGCGGGTGTGGCTCGGGCTCGCTCCGCGCCAGCGGGCGCCGTGGAAGCAGATGACCGAGTCGCGGCGCGGTCCGGACGGGATTGCCTGGCGAGCCGTCGCCGGGGTGGCGCTGGTCGGTGTGGCGGCCTTCCTGGCCTACAGCCTGGTCGCTCGGCTGTTCGTCGCCTACTCGTTGTATGAGCTGATCGCATTGCTGATGATCGCCGGAGGAGTCGCGCTGGTGCTCGGCATCCCGGTGGCGATCGGCGCCTTCCTGCGGCTCGGTCACGACACGGCCGGCACGGCCCACGACCGTGAGCGCCAGCGCTTTGCCGCCCACCTGCACGATTCGGTCCTCCAGACCCTCGCCCTCGTCCAGCGCCAGGCCCACGATCCCGTGGCGGTGGCGCGCCTGGCCCGGCGTCAGGAGCACGCCCTGCGGGCCTGGATGGCCGGCGAGGCCGAGTTGGTCAGTGACACCCTGGTGGCGGCGCTGCGCGATGCGGTGGCGGGCGTCGAGGACGAGTACGACATGACGGTCGAGTTCACCGCGATCGGGGACCGTGCGCTCGACACCGCCTGCGAGGAGCTGGTCGCGGCCGCGCGTGAGGCGCTGCGCAATGCGGCGCGGCACGCCGGCGGGGCGCCCGTGTTCGTGTTCTGCCAGGTCGCGCCGGACGGCCGCGTCGAGCTGTTCATCCGCGACGAGGGCCCGGGGTTCGATCCGGCCGCGGTGCCGGCCGAGCGACGCGGCATCCGCGACGCGATCGTCGGGCGCATGGCGTTCGCCGGCGGGGAGGCGACGGTCGACTCGGTGTGCGGTGAGGGGACCGAGGTGACGCTGCGCGCGCATGCGCGCAGGGGACACAGATGAGCGTTCCCGGGGATACCGCGAGTCCGCCGCGCCTGCGGGTCGTGGTTGTCGACGATCACCACCTGTTCCGGGCTGGGGTCCGCGCCGAGCTCCAGGCCCACTGCGACGTGGTCGGCGAGGCCGCGGCGCCGGCCGAGGCGATCGCCACGATCGATGCCACCTCGCCCGACGTGGTCCTGCTCGACGTGCACATCCCGGACGGAGGCGGCGTCGCCGTGCTCCGCGCCCTGAACGGGACAGAGCATCCGCCGCGCGTGCTCGCGCTGTCGGTCTCCGATGCGGCCGAGGACGTGGTGCCGATGATCCGCGCCGGCGCGCTCGGGTACGTGACCAAGACGATCGACGCCGCCGAGCTTGTGGCGGCGATCGAGCGGGTGGGGGCGGGCGATGCGTACTTCAGCCCCCGGTTGGCCGCGTTCGTGCTCCAGGAGTTCTCGGCCCCGGAGCGCCCCAGTGCCAGCAACGACGCCAGCCTGGAGTCGTTGACCCCCCGGGAGCGCGAGGTCCTGCACCATCTGGCGCGGGGCTACTCCTACAAGCGGATCGGAGTCCGGCTCGAGATCAGCCCGCGGACGGTCGAGTCGCACGTCGGGGCTGTGCTGCGCAAGCTCCAGCTCACCTCGCGCCACGAGGTGACGCACTGGGCCGCGACCCCTCATGCGCCGAGATGACCTTTACGCCGGGCAAGAGGACTGAACCTGGCGCTCAGGATGGGTGAGGCCAGTCCCGAACGCAGGTCAACCCCAGATGTCTCGTAGCACGTTGAGCACCACACGCGAACCGAGATGGTCCAGCTTCACCGGCAGTTCCCGCATGTCAGCCAGACTCTCCCGCACCGCGCGCTGCCGCTCGATGGGGCAGATGACGAGCAAGAAGCCGCCGCCGCCGGCGCCGGTCAGCTTGGCGCCCGGCGGCACCGGCGTCGAGCGCCCGGGTGACCGCGGCGTCGACCTCATCGGTGGAGACCCCGGCCGCGAGCTTCCGCTTGGCCTCCCAGCTCTCGCGCATCGCCGGGCCGATCGCGTCCACGTCGCCGTGCGCGCAACCGGTCAGCGGCAAGGCCCGCGAGGTCGCGCAGGAGGTCAAGTTGCGGACGGGTCGAGGAGATGTTCGCGCGCTGCTTGACCAGTATCGAGTCCGCGCTCCGGGTTACGCCGGTATAAAACAGCATGATCTGCTGCTGGAGCGCCCGGCGGTCAGCCAAGGATAGCCCTAGTTCCTGGGCCACGACCTCGTCTCCCGGGCCGAACCGGATGTCGCGGATCCCGCCGAGCGCGGCAATGTACTGGTCCTGCTTGCCGATGGGCTTCTGGCAGCGTTCGATCTCGATCGTGCAGGCCCGCTCGGCCAGCTCTTCCCCGGAGACCTGCCGTCCCTGGTACGCGAACAATGCCTGCAGCAGGCCGACGGTGACCGCGGATGAAGACCCGAGACCCGAGCCGCCCCCGGACGGGATGTCGGCCAAGCGTGGTGATCTCGACCCCGTTCACCACGCCCGCCATGTGCATGGCTTCCCGGACCAGTTCGTGCTCGAGGTCGTCGACGCGCGAGACGATCTCCTTCTTGGAGTAGTTGACGTAGATGGCGTTGTCGAACCGCTGCTTGACGATCACGTAGACGTACTTGTCGATGGCGCAGTTGAGGACGCGGCCGCCGTGTTCGCGGTAGTAACCAGGCAGGTCGGTCCCTCCGCCGAGCAGTCCGATGCGCAGTGGCGTCTGGCTGATGATCATCTGTTAGCCCGTGCGGGCCACTCCTCCCTGGCCAGTCGGTATGCGTCGGCCGTGCCGATGTCGCGGAAGTACCCTTCCACCGGCACCGCCCGTGCCCGGCCGATTAGGCGGGGCAGCAGGTCGAAGCCGATGTCTTTCGGCGGCCCGCCATCGATCTCATCCAGCACCTTCGGGTGGAAGGCGTACATGCCGGCGTTGGTCAGGTCCGAGACCGGATGGGCGGGTTTCTCCGCGAACCCGGTGACCAGGCCGTCGGCGTCTAGCTCCACGACACCCCCCGTCCACGGCCGTTCGGAACGGAATACTGTCAGCGTCGCGATCGCGTCGTGCTCCCGGTGGGCCTCGATCAGCGACCGCAGGTCGAAATCCGTGAGGTTGTCGGCGTTGCACGCCAGAAACGGCTCGTCCTCGTCGACCCACTCCCGGTTGGCGATGAGCGTTCCGGCGCTGCCCAGAAGCTGCGGCTCGAAGACCATGCGGACGGCAGGCGGGCCGGTCCGGGCGGCGATATGACGGCGTACCACGTCCGGCAGGTGATGCAGGTTGACCGTGACCTCGTTGACGCCCGCCCGGTCGAACGCGTCAAGCCAGATATCGAGCAGCGGCTGACCGTCGATGGCCACCATGCATTTCGGGATGGTGTCGGTGATCGGCCTCAGCCGGGTGCCCAGTCCCGCGGCGAGCAGGAAGGCTTTCATCGCCCGGCCTTCCGGACCACGCCCAGGGCGCGCATCCGCGCGTTCGCCTCGGCCAGCACGCCATCGAGGCCGTCCATGCCCTTGAGCCAGGCGGCGTACGCCGCAACCGAGTCGGCCGGCGTGCGCTGGGGCTGCCAGCCGAGCCCCTGCGAGGGCGCTGATGTCCGAGAGGATGTGGCGCGTGTCGCCGAAGCGGTACTCGCCGGTCACCTCGCCTGGCTCGGCCGACCCGTACTGGCGCATCACGATGTCGGAAAATTCCCTGGTCGTGACGGCCTGGCCACCGCCGACGTTGAAGACCCGCCCGGCGGCCCTGTCGTCCTGCAGGACGAGGACGTTGGCGTCCACCACGTCGTCGATGTTGACGTAGTCGCGGATGGCCCCGCCGTCCTCGTAGAGGGTGGGTGCCACGCCCTGCAGGTAACTCAGGCAGAAGATGCGGCACGCACCGGAGTAGGCGTTGTAGACAGACTGCCGCGGCCCCTGGACGATGCTGTAGCGCAGGGCCACGGTGGGGATGCCGTACCGGCGGCCCAGGTTGACGGCCACCATCTCCTGGCCGAGCTTGGACATGCCGTACGCGTTCTGCGGGTTCGAGACCCGCTCGGGCGTGGCCCGCATCTCCAGCGGGCCACCGCAGACCGGGCAGGGAATGTCCCACTGGCCCGCCGCCAGCGCGCTCTCCGGTCGCATCCCCGGTAGCTGTTCCCCGTCAGCGGGGCACCAGTAGAGCCCTTCACCCATCGCCGACTGCGACGACGCCACCACCACCCGGGCCATATCCAGGCGCTCGGCCACGATGATCTCGTAGATCAGGGCAGTCGAGACCACGTTCACGTCCGAGAACCTGGAGAAGTCCGGCAGGTAGTCCTGGTAGGCGGCGAAGTGGTAGACCGCATCGGCGCGCCGGAGCAGGTTCACCAGCAGGTCCCGGTTGCGCGAGTCACCCTGATAGAGCTCGGCGCCCTGGCTCAGGTACATGGGCTTGCCCTCGCGGTGCACCGGGGACGTGATCGCGTCGAGGACCGTCACCTCGTGTCCGAGGGCGAGCAGCCGGTCGCAGGTGTGGGACCCGATGAACCCCGCCCCGCCGGTAACGAGGATCTTCATGCGCGCCGCCGCTCGGCGGCCTCGCGGTACACGTCCAGCGTGCCCGCTGCCGTCGCGCCCCAGGTGAACTGGGCCGCCCGGGCCAGGCCGAGGTCACGCAGCCGGTCCCGGTCCGGGCCCGCCGCCTCGACGATGGCCCGGGCGATCGAGGCCGGATCCTTCGGGTCGGACAGCACCGCCGCCTGCCCGGCGGTCTCCGGCATGGCGCTGGTGTCCGAGGTCACCACCGGGCAGCCGCACGCCATCGCCTCCAGGATGGGCAGCCCGAAGGTCTCGTTGAGCGACGGGTAGACGAAGACATCCGCGGCCCGGTAAAAGTCCACGGTCCGCTCGAGCGGGACGCCACCCACGAAGACGACGTCCCCGGCGATGCCGAGCTCATCCGCTAGCGAGCGCAGCGAGGCCAGGTACTTCTCGTCCCGCCCGGCACCGACGACCGCCAGCTGTCGATCGCCCAGCTCACCGCGGGCCAGGGCCCAGGCCCGCAACAGCCCGTCGCAGTTCTTGTACTGCCACAGCGACGATACGAAGAGCACGAACGGCTTGGTGACGCCGTAGCTGGCGACCTGCGCCCGCGCGGCACCGGCGTCGCCCGGCTTGAACAGGTCATGGTCGACAGCTTCGTAGATCAGCCGCAGTTTGCGGTCGTCCACCTTCAGGTACCGCTGGATCTCGCCGCGCAGGCTCTCGGAGTTGATGATGATCGCGTCCGCGACCCGCGCCGAGCGCGGGTATTGCAGTTGCCGGTAGACGCGAGCCAGCGGGCTGATCGCTTCGGGCGCCGTAAACGCGTGCATCGTCTTCATGTGGATGACCAGCGACCACGGGATGTTGACGAGCGGCGCCATCAGGGTGTTGAAGACGTTGATGCGATTGAGCGGCAGGCGCACGGGCGAGTAGAGGTGCTCACTCAGGGTGCGCGCGCTGCGCCGTTCGTTCGACCAGGGGTAGGTGATGTAGTGAACATCAGGTCCGTAGCCCTGGTACAGGTGCCGCGACTTCGGGCTAACCAGCAGGTGGAGCTCCTCGCCGGGATCCAGCCGCCGGGCCATCTCCGGGATCACCCGGGTCCAGAACCAGTGGGCACCGGAAGGGCTGTCGGGATTCTCGGGCAGGAGGTTAATCGCCACGCGCATCCGTGACGGCCGGCCTGGAGGCATCGCTCGGTCCTGCTTTCGTGTCACATCGGTGCTGGCCGCCATGGCTCAGAACACACTCGAGGAGATCGCGGCCGGCGTCATCCGGGACTGCCGGATGTACTGGGCCAGGGCGTGCATGATCGTCTGATGCAGGTCCTCGATCACGCCGTAGTTCGTGCCGTCGACGTGCACGCACACGTCGGCGATGGTCCTGGCCTCGCCGCCGTCGAATCCGGTCAGCGCGATCGTGCCGAGGCCGTGGTCGCGCGCCCAGCGCAGGGCAGTGACGATATTGGCCGAACGCCCCGACGAGGACACGGCCACCAGCACGTCGCCGGGACGCGCCTGTGATCGCAGCTGGTGCGTGAAGACGTCCTGGTAGGCGTGGTCGTTGGCGATCGCGGTGAGCACCTCGACGTTCACGCTCAGGCTCATCACGCGGGGCAGCAGGTCGGTCGACTTGCCGACGTTCTTGGTGTGGTCGCACTGCAGGTGGTTGGCGATCGACGCCGAACCGCCATTGCCGCAGGAGAACACCGTGGCCTCGCGCGTATAGGCGTCCAGGAGGATCTCGGCCGCCCGGGTGACGGCATCGGTCTCGACCGACGCCGCCGAGCGGGTGAGCTCGTCCGCGTAGGCACCGAAGTACTTCGCCGCGCTGTCGTAGGGCGCGGCCGGGAACTTGAGCGGGGTATCTCCGGCCAACGGCGCCAGGTCCGCGAGGTCGTGAACGGTGCTCATGTCGTGATGCGCTCCAGGATGAAGGGGGCCGCGGCCGCCAGGCTGGGGAACGGGTAAACCCCGGCGCGCTCGCAAGTGCCAGTACCCAGGTAGACCGCGGAGGCGCCGATCGCCTCCGCGAGACCGACGTCCTCGGGCCGGTCGCCGACCACCCACGAGGCGGCGAGGTCGAGGCCGAGCGCCTTCGCTGCCGCCTTCGCCATGCCCGGGCCGGGCTTGCGGTCGTCGCTCGCGCGGGCATAGGCCTCGACAACGCCGTCGGGATGGTAGGGGGAAAACAGGAACAGGTCGATATGGGCCTCGTGCTCGGCCAGGTACTCCGCGATGTACTTGTGCACCAGGGCGACGTCGTCGAAGCCGTACATGCCGCGGGCGATGCCAGCCTGGTTCGTGACCACCGCGACGGGTATGCCGGCGCGGTTGAACCCGGCGATCGCTTCCGCCGCCCCGTCAATGAATTCGACGCGATCAACGGAGCCCACGTAGCCATGGTCAACGATGATCGTGCCGTCACGATCGAGAAGGATGCCGGCCCGCAAAGGCACGTTCGGTATCCCACGGTCACTATCGGTCATGCGACCTCCACCGTGTCACCTCGCATCGTCGGCTGCTTGAGTCCCTCCCTCGGGGAATCCCGCAGATACGAGAGCAGCGAACGGGTCGCGGTGATACGACGAGGGCTTTTTCTTAACCGCTGTCACCAGCCGGTTACCGCTACTCGCTTTCGGAGGCACGATCGGTGCCGCCGGTCTGGTCGAGCGCGTCGAGCTCGGCCATGTCCTCATCGGACAGCACGAAATCGAAGATCTGCGCGTTCTCGGCGATCCGCTCGCGGTGGGTCGACTTGGGCAGGACCGGGAGATCGTGCTGGAGGCACCAGCGCAAGAGCACCTGCGCGGGTGTCCGCCCGGTCCGCTGCGCCAGCCGTCGGACGGTCGCGTCGGCCAGGTGCCGTCCGGTTCCAAGCGAGCTGTAGGCCTCGACTGCGACATTGCGCCGCCGGCAGGCCTCGAGCAGCGCCCGCCGGTATTTGAGCGGGCTGAATTGAACCTGGTTGACGGCCGGGGGGACGGTCCCGGCCGCGATCACCTCCTCGAGCTGGGTTGCGCCGAAGTTGGAGACGCCGATGGACCGGGCCAGCCCGAGCTCGCGCGCCCGCTCCATCCGCGGCCATGCCCAGGTGGGGCCGCCTTCGGGCCAGTGGACGAGATACAGGTCGACCTGGTCGACACCGAGCCGTCGCAGGCTCCGCTCGGCGGCGGCAACCGGATCGCCGCGCCGCCGCTGATAGAACTTGCGCCCGGGATAGAACTTGGTGGTAAGAAACACCTCGCGGCGCGGCACGCCGCTGTCGCGCAGTGCCCGTCCGACGCTCTCCTCGTTGCCGTAGATCTGGGCCGTGTCAAGATGCCGGTACCCCAGAGTCGAGCGCCCAGCGCACCGCGTTCACGCAGGCCGTTCCGTTGGGTACCTGCCAGACGCCCAAGCCGAGCATGGGCATCTGGTTTCCGTCGGCGAGCACGAGGACGCGCCCGTCTGGGGTAACGTCATCGAACGTCATGCTGACTGCTCCTTCGCTGGATGTATCTAACGTCAGCGGTCGTAACTCCTATGTTGGTCGGGTTCGGCGGTACCGTCGCCCGCACCTCGTATCTCGATATCTCGTCTCCGACCAAGGGGAGCTGACGATGAGGGTGCTCGTCGCGGGTGATCGCGGCTACATCGGAGCCGTTCTTGTCCCGTTCCTGCGCGGGGCTGGGCACC
Source organism: uncultured Solirubrobacterales bacterium (assembly GCA_963832315.1). Taxonomy (GTDB): domain Bacteria; phylum Actinomycetota; class Thermoleophilia; order Solirubrobacterales; family Solirubrobacteraceae; genus Palsa-465. The sequence continues at coordinate 277,903 of CAWHTT010000004.1, forward strand.
AGGTCGACGGATTGGACGTCGGCCTGTACGAGGGATGTGACTTCGGCGCCGCGCCGGAGAGCCTCGGCGCCGGCCAGCGCGCGACATCAGGGACGCCGAGGCGAGCCAGCTGGCCGGCTACGACGCGGTGATCTGCCTGGCCGCGCTGTCCAACGACCCGGTTGGTCACCTCAACCCGGCGGCGACGTACTCGATCAATCACGAGGGAACGCTACGCCTGGCCCGGGCCGCGAAGCAGGCCGGAGTCGAGCGCTTCCTGTTCGCGTCCTCGTGCAGCCTGTACGGCGCGGCCGGTTCACAGGCGGTGGCCGAAGACGCGAAGCTGTTCCCGGTCACGCCCTACGGCGAGACCAAGGTGCTGGCCGAGCGTGACCTGTCGCTGCTGGCCGACGACACGTTCAGCCCGACCTACCTGCGCAATGCCACCGCCTACGGCGCCTCCCCGCGGCTGCGCCTGGACATCGTCGTGAACAACCTCTCCGCCGTCGCGATGACCACCGGTCAGGTGCGCCTGGAAAGTGACGGGACGCCCTGGCGGCCGCTGGTGCACATCGAAGACATCAGCCGGGCGTTCCTCGCCGTGCTCGGGGCCCGGCGCGAACTGGTCCACAACGAGGCGTTCAACGTCGGCCGCATGGAAGACAACGTGCAGGTCAAGGACATTGCTGACCTGGTTCGCGAGGCGGTGCCCGGTTCGCGGGTATCGCTCGCCGACAATGCCGGGCCGGACCTGCGCAACTACCGCGTCGACTTCTCCAAGCTGGCCGGGACCTTCCCCGATCTGGACCTGCGCTGGAGGGTGCAGGACGGCGTCGATGAGCTCGTCGGAGCCTACGCCGGGAACGGCCTGACCTACGACGACTTCATGTCCTCGCGCTTCGTCCGGCTGCGCCGGATCCGTGAGCTGCTCTCGGCCGGCCTCGTCGATGAGATGCTGCGCCGCGAGACCAGCGAGCCTTTCCCGATGCCGGACGCAGAGATCGTGCAGCAGCACCAGTAGATGACGCCGAGCTGGGCGGCGCCCAGGGGCCGGCCGCCGGCTCCAGCACCCAGGAGGAACCACAGATGAAGGTCGGCGGAAGATGAGCGCGGCCCCCAGGCTGAGCATCGGTCTCCCCGTGTACAACGCCGAGGAGAAACTTGCTGAGACCCTCGAGGCGCTGCTCGGTCAGAGCTACGGGGACTTCGAGCTGATTATCTCGGATAACGCCTCGACGGACAGCACCGCGGATATCTGTCATAGCTACGGGAAGCAGGATTCCCGGATCCGCTACATCCGGCAGCCACGCAACATCGGCCGTGTCCCCAACCACAACTTCCTGGTCGGGCAGGCCCGGGGCGAGCTGTTCAAGTGGGTCGCGGGCGATGACCTGTACGCCAGGGACCTGCTGAAGCGCTGCGTGGCCGTGCTCGACGAGAACCCGCAGGTCGTCCTGGCCCACGCCTGGGAAGGCGTCATCGACGAGTCGGGCGCCGTGATCAGCCTGGTGGAGTATCCCGTGCGCTCGGATGCCCCGCGGGCGCCGGACCGGTTCAGGAGCATGCTGTTCGACGGCTGGGGCGACGACAGCTACGGCATCGTCCGGACCGAGGTCCTGCGCCGGACGCCCCTGCACGGCAGCTACCATCTGGCGGACCGCACGTTCACCACCGAACTCGCCTTGCACGGGCCGTTCTATCAGGTCCCGGACTGGCTGTATTTCCGGCGCGACGCACCCGTGATGACATCGACGATCCGGGAGCGGTGCGCGTACATGGACCCGGGCCGGGAAAATCGGTGGCGTTACCCGGTCGCGCGCCTGTACGGCGAGTACGCCTGGGCCTATATAGCGATGATCCGGCGGGCGCCGCTGACCGCCGCCGAACGGCAGGAGTGCTACGGCCATCTGGCGCGCTGGGCGGCGGGCCGGGCTCTTCCGGTAGCGCAGCCGCGTCCTCACCAGGGCGAAAATGGGTAACCGGCCGCCGGACGACGCCAAGCCGGCCGACCTGCCCGCCATCTCGATCGCCACGCTCGTGGCCGGCCAGGAGGAGAAAGCGCCGTGAGCGTGTCCCGCGATCGGGCGCCGCGCGCCGGCTACCGCTCCGTCGGTGGGAATTTTCGGCGGCTTCGGCGGCGGCAATATCGGTAACGACGCCTCGATGGAGGCGGTGCTCAGCTACCTCAGAAACGATCAGCCGGACGCCGTCGTCGACATCATGACCTCGCACCCCGACGTGGTGAAGGACAGATACGGCGTCCCGGCCGTTGGCATGGGATGGCAGCGGGCGACGAGGCCTCCGGCTCGGCGGCGATCGTCATGAAGGCGCTCGGCCGGGGCATCGACACGCTGCGGATAGCGTCCTGGGTCCGCCGTCACGATGTGGTCATCGTGCCCGGTATGGGGGTGCTCGAGACGACCCTTCCGATGCGGCCGTGGGGTTTCCCGTACACGATGTTCGCGATGTGCCTGTCGGGAAGGATCTTCCGGACGAAGGTCGCCCTGGTCAGCGTCGGATCGAACGTGATCAGGCAGCCGCTGACCCGGTGGCTGTTCACCTCGGCCGCCCGGCTCGCGTCCTACCGGTCCTACCGTGACACGCTGTCCCGTGACGCCATGCGCCGCAACGGCCTCGACTACCAGGTCGGATCCTGTCTATATCGACCTTGCGTTCAGCATTCCGGTGCCACCGGCCGATCCCGGCGACGTCCGGACCGTGGGCATCGGGGTGATGGATTTTCACGGGACCAACGACGACGACCGCAGCCAGGCCGACGCGATCCGCACGTCCTATCTCGGGAAGCTGAAGACCTTCGCCCGCTGGCTGGCCGACCGCGATTACAAGATCCGGCTACTGGTGGGGGACACGAACGGCTCGGACGATACCGTCGTCACGGGAGATAGCGGACGACCTGCGAGCGTACCGGCCTGACCTGGATCACGAGGCAATGCTCGCGGAGCCCGTGTCCACGTTTGCCGATCTCATGCGGGCCATGGCGCCGGCGCACATCGTCCTCGCCACCCGTTACCACAACCTGATCTGCGCGCTCATGCTGTCCAAGCCAACATTGTCTGTCGGCTACGGCGCGAAGAACGCGGCGCTCATGGAGGACATGGGTCTGGCCGAGTACTCTCAGCTCGTCAATTCCCTTGATGTCGATCAGCTGATCAAGCAGTTCACCGACCTGGAGAGCCAGGCCGCGCAGGTGCGGCAGGTAATCACGGAGCGTAACGCAGAGTACCGGGAGCGCGTCGAGCGGCAGTTCGCCGAGCTGTCGGCCGTGCTCTTCCGGTAACCGCCGCGCGTCAGCGAGACAGTCCCCGATCGCCGGGTCCGGCGATCAGGGGACCTTCTGTCTCCTCTATCCACGCACGCGGATGGCGGGCCTGACCGGCCGGCCGCGAAGTACCTGCTCGATCCCGGATTCCAGGGCACGCTGGTAGACCGGCATCAGCTCGGCGACCGCGTCGATGGTCTGCCGCATCGCCGCCGGGTCATGGGCGGCGCACACCACGAACGAGGGCGCAAGAATCCCGCGCGCTATGAATTCTTGCAGCACCAGCGTGCGGAACGCCTGACTGGGCTGCCCGTCTTGGTCGCGGGCAACGTAAACCAGGTTGCAGTCCCGTCCCCGGATCTGGAAATAGGAGCTCAGGCCAGCGTCGGCGACGACCTCTTCGATGCCCCGGCGCAGCTCGCCGCCTATCTGGTGCAGCCGCTCGGCGACCCGGTCCTGCTGGCAGGTGTCGATGACGGCCAGCATGGCCGCCAGCGCCCACGGCTGCGCCCCGGCGGTCTGGGAGAGCAGGAACACCCGGTCGGCATCGTCGGCGAAGCCGCCGAGACGCATCACGTCCCGCCGGCCGGCCAGTGCCGACACGGGAAACCCGTTCGCGATGCCCTTGCCGAACGTGCACAGGTCGGGTTCGATGCCGTAGACGAACTGGGCCCCGCGCTCGTGCCAGCGGAACCCGGTGATCATCTCGTCCAGGATGAGCAGCGCCCCGTGGCGGTCGCACAGCGGCGCAGGCCGTCGAAATAGCCCGCGGCCGGCAGCTCGACGGTCTCCGCCTCCATGACCACCGCGGCGATCTCGCCCGGATAGGTGTCGAACAGGCGCTCCAGGTCCGCCAGGTCGTTGTAGGAGAACTGGACGGTAAGCCGCCTGGCCGCTTCCGGGATCCCGGCCGACATGGCCGTGGTGACGATGAACCAGTCGTCCGTCGAGAAGAACGGCTGGTCCCGGCATACGGCCACCTTTTCACGGCCCGTATAGGCACGCGCCAGGCGCACCGCGGCCGTGGTGGCGTCGGAGCCGTTGAGACCGAACTTGACCATCTCGGCGCTCGGGATGAGCTCGATCAGGCGTTCCGCCGCCTCACGTTCGATCCGGTGCGGCCGGACGAAGTTGACACCGTCCTCCAGCCACCCGCGCACGGCCTGCACGACGGGCTCGAACCCGTGTCCGAGTAGGTTCGAGCGCAGCCCGCTGCCGAACTCGACGTACTCGTTGCCGTCAATGTCCCATACCCGGCATCCAGCTCCTCGCTCGATGACCGGCGCCATGCCGTCCGGGTACTGGTCGTCACCCTTGGCGTACGTGTGCGCGCCACCAGGGATCACGTCATGGACCGCGGAGACATAGGCATTGGACGCGTCGAAGCTCTTCATTCCCCCACTTTCCCCTCACGAATGCCCGTTGCCAGACCCCGGGTCCACCTCCGCCAAGCCGATCCGGAGCGGATTCGTTCATAAGACCCCGGCGAAGGCCGCTACTGATACGCCACGGCGCCCATCACCCGGGCGCCCCGCCGTCGCCGGTTCGGCGGGCCAGCCTGGCGGCCGGCTCCGGCGATGTTCCACTAGATTCCTCCCTTGGATTATCCCGCACCGTCGGCACGAGCGCGATGACCGATTTCGTGCACGTGAAGGCCTCGGCGTACGGCGCCCGGCACTCCATGCCGCGCAGTCGCGCCAGGCCGAGGAAGACCTCGTCGTCCCACCAGTCACGATTGCGCTGCGACGGGAAGCACTTGTGCGAGCAGTTCCACCTTGCGGCTGGCCGTCTCGGCGGACAGCGGCACGTACATCGAGGGACGGCCGATGTCGCCGTCCCACTTCGGGATCTCGTAGGCCAGGTAGAGCTGATCACGGAAGACGGTGGGTACGATCTCGGCTACGGTCCGGTGATCCTGATGCGCGTCATGAGATGACGGCGCGATGATGACATCGGGTGAGCATGATCGCGCGATGCTCTCGAGAATCTCCTTGACGTCGGCCCACACCGCGGGAAGGCGGCCCTCGGGCAGATCGAATAGGTCGATAGCGAGATCGGCATCCGGCAGGAAGGAACGGGCCGCGTTACGCGCCTCCTGCTGACGTTCCGCGGTGCCGGTCAGCACCGACGTAACGGACGTTCGGCCGGCCCTGAGCCAGCGCGAGCAGCAGCCCGCCGGCGCCGATCTCGATGTCGTCGGGATGGGCGCCTATCGCGAGCACGGACAGCGGCACGCCCGCCGGCGCTCCTAGGTGCAAGGGCAGCATGACGGCTCGCTAAGGCGCGGTCACGGGGAGCGGCGCCGGCACACCAGATGCAGGTACGCCAGCCTCGGCGGCACGCGAGCGTTCCGGATCCCAGACCATCCACGGGCAGTGGCCCCGATGGTACATCTCCTCCAGTTGCGCCCGCTCCTTCACCGTGTCCGCGGGCGTCCAGTACCCCTTGTACGGGAAGGCAAGGACTCGCCCGCGGGGGACCAGTCGCACCAGTGCGTCCTCGACGAGATCTTCGCCCTCGTTGAGGTAGTCGAAGATCTCGGGCCGGAACAGGAAATAGCCGCCGTTCTCCCACTGACGCAGATCCTGCATGGGCGTCACCCTCGTGATCAGGCCGTCCTCGCCGATATCCACCACGTGGTGCGACGACTGGGGCGGCACCGCGAGCAAGGAGGCCGCCGCGCTGCTGGCTTCGAACCGCGTGATCATGTCGGGCAGCGGCGCGTTCGTCAAGACGTCCGCGTAGTTGGCCATGAACATCGGCTCGTCCTCGACGAACCGGCGGACTCGCCGCAGCCGCTCCCCGATCGCCGAGTTCAGGCCGGTGTCGACGAAGGTGATCTGCCAGTCGGAGATGTCGGTCCTGAAAAGCTTTGCTTTCCTATCTCCGCGTTCCAGGACAAAATCGTTGGACCTGGTTCTCGTCGTAGTTCAGGAAGAAATCCTTGACATACGAAGCGCCATAACCTAGGCAGAGAATAAAGTCGGTGTGCCCGAAATGCGCGTAATAGCGCATGACGTGCCATAGCATCGGGCGCTCGCCGTATCATCGCCATCGGTTTCGGGCCGCTATGGACTCCATCGCGCATCCGCATCCCGAGGCCACCGCAGAAGAGTACGACCTTCATGATTCCCTACTTCGCTCAGACGATTTCGAGTTCGGGGATCGGGAAGACCAGCCTTCCCCCCCACGACCGGATGTAGCCGAGCTGGCTACTTATTTCCTGCCGCAGGTTCCAGGGCAGGACGAGGACATAATCGGGCCGGGTCTCGGCGAGACGTTCCGGCGCATAGATCGGAATATGGGTACCGGGCAGGTATCGGCCCTGCTTCACCGGGGACCTGTCCACGGGTAGGAGAGAAGATCCGACCGGATACCGCAGTGGTTGAGGAGCGTGTTGCCCTTGCCCGGGGCGCCGTAGCCGGCCACGGACCTGCCTTCGCGCGCCGCGGTGAGCAGGAAGTCGAGCAGGTCGCTCTTGATCTTCAGGACCGCGGGCGCGAACTCCTGGTGGCCGGTGACGGTATGCAGTCCCGCGGCTTCCTCCGCGGCCAGCACCGCCTTGACCTGCTCGGTCGGTTCGCCGGCGGCGTCGTCCGGGCGGGCGTGGACGCGGAGTGAGCCGCCGTGCGTGTCGAGTTCCTCCACGTCGACCACCTGCAACCCGGCCGTCGCCAGTGCCCGGGAGGAGGTCAGCAGGGACAGGTACGAATAATGCTCGTGGTAGATCGTGTCGTACTGCCGGCGTTCGATCAGCCGGAGCAGATGCGGGAATTCCAGCGTGACCAGGCCGTCGTCTTTGACCAGGGCACGCAGGCCGGCCGCGAAACCCCGGATGTCGGGCACATGGGCGAAGACATTGTTGGCGGCCACGAGGTCGGCCCGGCCGTGCTGCTTCGCGATCTGGCGGCCGGTGTCGGCGCCCAGGAACTGGACCTCCGTAGGAATGCCCCGGGCCCGGGCCGCCTCGGCCACGTTCGCGGCCGGCCGACACCGAGCACCGGGATGCCCTCCGCCTTGAAATGCTGCAGAAGGTAGCCATCGTTGCTGGCCACCTCGGTGACAAGGCTGTCGCGGGTCAAGCCGCGCCGGCCGATCATGGTCTCCGCGTACAGCTTCGCATGCGCCACCCATGAGTCGGAATACGAGGAGAAGTAAGCGTAGTCGGAAAAAATATCCTCGCCGGGTACATAGGCGGGAAGCTGCACGAGAAGACAAGCGTCGCACAGCCGTACATGAAGCGGATAGAAGGTCTCCGGATCGTCCAGCCGCTCCTGGAGGACATAGCTTTCACACAGCGGAGACATGCCGAGATCGACGAACGTACGCGTAAGCTTCGCACCGCACAGGCGGCACTCATGCGACAGTGACATAATCCCCCCACCCCTGGCCGGTCGACGACCAGGCTAACATCGGTAATTGCACTCATTACATTGAAATCAGGAAAACGGGGCGTAAATGGACAAGCATGCATGCCGGGCCTGCCATGGGTCGGCCGGCTATCCTGGTGCTCGACCTGGGTCAGCAGCCGGCTTGCGACTATTTCCCGCGGTCTGATGACCCAGGTCCCGATCCGCTGTACCCGCTGCAGATGTGGCTGTGCTCATCGTGCGGCCTGGCCCAGCTGCTGACCGATCCCACCGTTCCCGAGGAGCCGAGGGGAACCGAGCCTGCCGCGCTTGTCGCGCAGGCCGCCGACGCCGTGGAGCGAGTCGCCGCGGCCGGGCTGCTGCCCGCGGGAGGCGTGGTGGCCGAGTACGGCAGCCCCCACGGCGGGTCCTGGCTGGGGCTGCTCGCCGACCGCGGCCTGGTGCCGGCTGACCGCGGCGAGAAACCCGACATGATCATCGACTGCTTCGGCTTCGATGCATGCCGCCGATCAGCACGCCGCCCTGGCCGAGCGGGCGGCCCGGCTCGCGCCCGGCGGAGTGCTGATGCTGCAGTATCACGCCCTGAGCACGATCATCCGCTGCGGTCAGTGGAACGCGCTCAGGCACGGGCACTACGCGTACTACTCGACGACCGCGCTGACCGCCATGCTGGCCGCGGCCGGTTTCAGTCCGCAAACCGCCTGGCAGTTCGACCTCTACGGAGGCACTGTCCTGCTGGCGGCGACGAGAGACACCGACGGGTACAGCGAACCGGACGACGTGGTCCGATCGCTTCTCGCGGACGATGCTCGCGCCGGGCGTCCGCGATCGGAGCACCTTCGCCCGCCTCCAGCGTGGGGTGCAGGCTCACGCTACGGCCCTCCACGACTGGCTGGCGGCCGGAACGATCGGCA
>CAWHTT010000005.1:0-191350 GCA_963832315.1 uncultured Solirubrobacterales bacterium
CCGAACGCGGTAGGAGTCAGGCCAGCGAGATCACGCCCGCGCCCGGCTGCCCGCCCAGCCACGCCGAATTCCCAGGCGTGCCTCCGCACCTCACGCCCCTGGTGTCCCGCAACACTCACGCTTCCCGGGCCACCCCGCAGGCCCGCGCGGATTAACCGCAACGATGTGACATCGTGACGGTTATAACCGCATCAATGTCACATTGTTGCGGTTATTGTGGGGCGGACACGGTGACCGGTGAGGCCAAAGAGACCAGAGAGACCAGTGCTCTAGCGGGGACCGCCCTGCGCCCGGCCGCGGCCAGGCGCAGGGCGGCTGTCTCCCTCGCGCGGCTAAGGAGCGGGCAAACCAGCACGAGCTCTCAGCCATCCGAGGAGGCATCCGGTTGGCCGCCCGCCCGCCAGGTCCAATTCATCGAGCACTAAAGGCAGGTCCCTCGCCCGGCAAGCGTGACCGGCGCCGGTTAGCGTGACGTATGAGCTTGCGGTTCGCCATGGTCACCGACACGCACGTCGGGATGACAGCAGCCTCGGTCGAGCAACTGCGTCCGGTGTACGCAGCCATCGCCCGGCGTGCGCCCGACTTCGTGCTGCACTGCGGGGACATCGCGGATACCGGGCTGCCGGGCGAGTACGAGCGGTACTGGCAGACAAGGTCCCGGCCGCGCTGCGCGACCGGATCAGGCACGTGCCGGGCAACCACGAGGTGCGCTGGGATCCGACGGCCAAGAGGCTCTACCGGGAGCAGTTCGGCGCCGTACCGTACTCGTTCGACGCGGGCGGCGTGCATCACAGGGTTCGAACCCCGACGCGGAATCTTTGCTGCTCGAGCCGGGCCACTGCGGGGCGGCCGCGCTGGAGTGGCTCGACCGTGACCTCGCCGCCACAACGCGCAGGCGCTGCTCTTCGCGTTTCAGCCGGACACCGCGCCGTGGGTGGACCGAACACGGAGGCGATCACCCCGACCGCGAACCCCCGCTCGATCGAGCTCTTGCCGCCCCTGCATCAGCCGGCCGAGATGTCGAAGCCGCTGTTCGTGCCCAACGGGTGACGGACCCGGCCGCAGATTGACGTGCAAGAGGTCGGGATCGACTGGTCGGTGTGGTAGAGGAGAGGGCCGACGAAGCTGAACAGGGTGACCAGCACGACGACCGCCACGCCGACGATGGCGAGGCGGTTCTGGGCGACGGTGCGGCCGATCAGCCGCCAGGGGCTCCACGCGGAGTACGACCTGACCGCCCTCGGGCGAGACCTCGACTTCCACGTGGGGCGGGTGACCGGCATTCGCAGCACTTGCTCGTACCGGATCCGCGGGTCGAGGATCACGTAGCTGATGTCCAGCCAGCAGGTTGCCGACCACGGTGATCACGCCGACCAGGACGGTGATGCCGGCGTCACCTCGAGTCGTTGCGCAGCACGGCGTTGAGAGTACTCCAGGCCGGCGCGCCGGATAGTTGAACACCTGCTCGATGATCAGCGTCCCCCGTGATGATGTACGGGATGCTCAGGCCGACCAGGGTGACCACCGCGATCAGCGAGGCTGGCGCAGCAGGATGTCGCGAGAGCACCAGGCGCTCGGGCGAGTCCTCTTGGCGCGCGCGGTGGGCGTGTAGTCCTGGGCCAGCGTCGTCTGATCGGCCGAGGAGCGCATGTAGCGGCTGGAGCGCGCGTAGGTGACCAGGGTCGCCGCTGGCCACGGGCAGGACCAGGCCGCCCGGCCGGGTGAGACACACCCCCCACGCCGAGGTCGCCTGCGGCGCCTCGGCCGGGAAACGTGGAAGCTGATCGGAGGAACTGGATAGGGAGTGCGATCGCGTACTGCGGCATCGAGTAGAGCAGGAAGCCACCCCGGTCCCGACGTGGTCGACCATCCGATTCCGGCGCACCGCCTGCGCGATGCCCACGGGATCGCGATCGGCGCCGAGAGGATCACGCGGCGCCACCCGGCGCGTATCCCTGGGCGGTTCGGTAGCCCGCCGCGAGTCGACCGTCCGGTTGAACTGGAACGGTCGCCGAGGTTCCCGTGCAGGCGGCTTGCCGGAACAGCCAGTACTGGTACCACACCGACCGGTCCAGGCCGTTGGTGGTGACCTGGTGCGATCGCCTGCGGCGAGGCCCGGGGGCCGAGGATGTCACGGGCCAGGCTTCCCCGGCAGGAGGTGGAGCATGATGAAGGTCATCAGAGTGACGCCCAGCGTCACTATGAGCCGGCCTCTCCCCAGCCTCCGGATGATGTAACCCGTCACCCAGGCCTCGCTCGCAGGTGCAGTTCGGCTTTGACCGCGGTTACTTGGTGAAGTACCAGGCCTCCGGGGTCATGTATCCCGTACGCGTTGGCGGCGTACCCACCCAGGTTCTTGGCGATCATCGTCCCTGCGTCACCCTGATAGGACCCGATCGAGGTGGGGCCGAACACGACCGGCACGTGGTCCTGCATGTACTTCGCGTAATCGGCCAGCGCCTGCTTCTCCAGGGAGGCCGATCCGGTGATCGTCTTCTCGATCACCGCGGTGCTGCGGATCGTTGAAGCTGCCGTAGTTGGCCACGGCGCCCGGCGCCAACAGCGGCCGCCGGTGGGCAGGAAGTCCGGCGCGTAGATCCAGCCGGCGCCCCAGTTCTCCGCCGTCCAACCGCAGTCGGAGTCGGTGGGCTTGCACGCCACCGCGGTGCTGATCACGGTGTCGAACGGGTGACTGGTCAGCTGTATGCCGATGCCGACCCGCTTGGCCTGAGCGGCCAGGTCGTTCATCTCGCTGGCCAGCGTCGTCACGCCGGACTGGTAGTCGAGGTTGAACGAGATTCCTTCACCGGCGGTGATGCCGGCGCCGCATTCGTTAGCCGCGGTGCCGGGGTGCTGGCAGGTGGTGGACCCGCCCGATACGACCTTCCAGCCGTGGCTCGTGAGCAACTGGGCGGCCGCGCTGGTCGAGAACGCGAACGGGTTGCTCGCGACGTCGACGCTGAGCAGCGGGCTCGGCGGCGACACCGGGATCGGCCCGTAGGTGGGGATCGCCGTGTTGTGCAGGAACGCGTTGATCCATCCCTGCTGATCGATCAGGTGCTGGAAGGCCTGCCGGAAGTACAGCTGCCGGAAGACCGGTCCCACCTGGGGTTGTTCAGGTTGAACGGGAAGTAGTTGATCGAGTAGCTCGCGGCCCGGTTGTAGTCGAAGCCCTCGCTCTGCACCTGCTTTATCTGCGGGGCGTACTGCGAGGGCAGGTTGCCGATCGTGATCCCGGACGGGCTCCGGCGAACGGATCTCGTCGAAGATCGCCGTGTCGCTGGTGAACGGCAGCTCGACCAGGCTTGAGATGGTCGGCTTGGGCGACCCGGAGTAATCCGGGTTCAGGACCAGCGTGACCTGCCCGTTGCTGGTGAAGCCTTGAGCCCCTGAACGGTCCGTCGACGACGCTCCACAGCGGGGGAGGAGCCCCACGTGCCCAGCGACTTGGACTCCGTGTCGAGGAACTTGTAGACGCTCTCGGCACCGGCCTTGGTCGATCGGGCAGGTGGCCGTTGTCGGACTTGGGCGCGGGCTGCGACATCGAGGTCCGGTCCCAGGCCAGCGGCAGCGGATAGATCTGCGACAACTCGTTGTAGGTGAACCACTCCGGGTTGTAGGCCTTGTCCAGCTTGAAGACCACGGTCTGGGCGTCCGGCGTCTGCACCGCGGTCACGTTGTCGGGGAAGTAGCCCGGCACGTAGCCGCAGTAGTTCTTGTTCGGGTCGGCCTTGTAGAGGTTCATCCAGAAGGCGATCTGACGCGAGGTGACCGCCTCGCCGTCGGACCACTTCCACGGCTTCAACTTGATCGTGACCGTCTTGTCCCCGTTCGAGAAGGTCGGCTGCTCGGCGAGCGAGTAGTCGGGGTCCATCGTGGGCGTGTAGTGGTTGCCGTACCAGTAGAGCGGCCGGAACAGCATCGTCTGCAGCTGGGAGATGTTGTTGGTGCCGCAGACCTGAGCGGCGGTCATCGGGAAGATGTAGTTCGGCGGCGCGCTCGGGCCCTCCGTGTAGTAGACGGTCCCGCCCGTCTGCTTGGTCCCGGGCGGAGTGGTCGGCGAGGTGAGCCCCGCCCCCGCCGTCGGGGCACCCGAGGTGGGCGCGGCCGGCTCGGACCCCGCGCCGCTGGAACTCGAGCTTGAACTCGACCCGCACGCGGCGGCGGCGGAACAGCGGCTGCTACCATTGCAGCCCCCAGGACAGCGACTCGTCGCACCTCACGACCTCCTTATGGCTCCTCGTTCCCAGTGCACCCGGGCGAGCGTTGCCGCCCGCCCGGGCGAAGCGCCGTCCAGTATCCGAGCGCCCGGTTACCGGGCGCTCGACAGGCCGCTGACAGCGCCGGTCAGAATTGCGTTGCGAGCCTGGAAGGCCTGGTCGATAATCGGCGTCGATGCGGGCACAAGCGATGCCGGCGGTGCGAGTTCTCGATCCTCGGCCCCGTCGCCGCGTGGTGTGAGGGCGAAGCGCTCGCGCTCGGCGGCGAGCGGCAGCGTGCTCTGCTCGCGGTTCTGCTCGTTCACGCCGGCGAGCTGGTCAGCACCGAGCGCTTCGTCGAGCAGCTGTTCGCCGGGAACGGCTCGGGCAACGGCGTCAACGCGGTGCACGTCGCGGTGTCGCGGCTGCGGCGGACCCTGCACGCCGGCGGCGGCGAGATGCTGCTCACCCGGCGCGGCGGGTACGTCCTCGAGCTTGAGCCCGACCAGCTCGACCCGAGGCGCTTCGAGCGGGCCCTGGAGGAGGGACGGAGCCTGCTGGCGCGCGGGACCCGGCGGCGCGTCGGCGCGGCTGGGCGAGGGCACTCGCGCTGTGGCGCGGCCCGCCGCTCGCCGACCTGGGCGCCGTGGAGGACGTGCAGCCCGAGGTACGACGTCTGGAGGAGCTTCGACTGCTGGCCGAGATGGAACGGATCGACGCCGAGCTGGCTCTGGGGCACGCGGCCGAGGCGGTCGCTCCGCTCGAGCGCTTGATCGCCCAGGCCCCGCTTCAGGAGCGCCTGCGGGCCCAGCTCATGCTCGCGCTCTATCGCTCCGGCCGCCAGGCCGACGCGCTGGCCAGCTACCGGGAGGCGTGCGCGCTGCTGCGCGACGAGCTCGGCCTGACCCCGAGCGCCGAGCTGCGGGAGCTCGAGCACATGATCCTGTGCCATGACGCTGACCTCGACGCCGGCGCGCCCCCGGCGCCACCGTCCGGGCCGGTGCTGTGCCCGTTCAAGGGGCTGGCCGCGTTCGAGGGCTCGGACGCCGACTTCTTCTGCGGGCGCGACCGGGTCGTGTCCGAGCTGATCGCGCGGCTGGCCGAGTGGCCGCTGGTCGGGATCCTCGGCCCGTCGGGAATCGGCAAGTCCTCGCTGCTGCGCGCCGGCGTGCTCCCGGCGCTGCGCGCGGGGGCGCTGCCCGGCAGCGCCGGTTGGCGACAGGTGCTGCTGCGACCCGGGGAGCACCCCTGCGCCGAGCTCGAGCGGGTGCTCGGCGGGCCGCCGGAGCACGTCCTGGCGAGCCTGCGTGGCGAGGAGCGGATCGTGATCGCGGTCGACCAGCTCGAGGAGCTGTTCACCGCGTGCACCGAGGAGTCCGAGCGCCGCGAGTTCCTCGATCGGCTCGTGGACGCCGCGGGCGAGAACGAGCGGCGGGCGCTCGTGCTGTGCACGCTTCGTGCCGACTTCTACGGCCGGCTGGGCGCCTATCCGGCGTTCGCCGAGCTGCTCAGCCGCAGCCATGCCCTGGTTGGTCCGATGGACCCGGCCGAGCTCAGGGAGGTGATCCAGCGGCCGGCTGCCCGGGCGGGACTCGAGGTCGAGGACCGCCTGGTCGACGTGCTCGTCGCCGAGGTCAGGGATGAACCCGGGGCCCTTCCGCTGCTGTCGACCACCCTGCTCGAGTTGTGGCAGGCGCGGGACGGGCGCGTGCTTCGCCTCCAGGCCTACCGCGCGGCCGGCGGGGTGCGCAGCGGGGTGGCGCGGATCGCCGAAGCCGCCTACATGCGGCTCGCCGAGAGCGAGCGTCCCGTGGCCCGGGAGGTCTTGCTGCGGCTGGCCGACCTCGGTGAGGGAGCCCCCGAGCGGCGCCGCGTGCCGCTGGTGGAGATCCATGGCATCGCCGACGCCGAGCCGGTGCTGGCCGCGCTGACCGACGCCCGGCTGGTGACCGTCGGCCCCGGGGCGGTCGAGCTCTCCCACGAGGCGCTGCTGCGCGAGTGGCCGCGCTACCGGGGGTGGCTCGAGGAGGATCGCGTGGGGCGGCGCCTGCACCGCCATCTGCGCGTGGCCGCCGGCGAGTGGGACGCACGCGGGCGGGACGGCGGCGATCTGTACCGGGGCGCCAGGCTGGCGGCGGCGCTCGAGTTCTGCGCCCAGCGCCCGGACCAGATGGACCGCCTGGAGCGCGAGTTCGTGGCCGCGAGCCAGGCGGCGGCCGAGCGCGAGGCGGCGCGCCAGCGCGTCCAGAACCGGCGGCTGCGCGCGCTCCTGCTGGGCGCCGGGGTGCTGCTGGTGCTCGCGGTGGTGGCCGGCGTGGTGGCGGTGGTCGGTCAGCAGCGGGCGTCGAGCGATGCCCGGCTGGCCGTGGCCGAGGCGCACGCGGCGCTTGGCCGCCAACTCGGGGCCGAGGCGCTCGGCGCACCCCGGCTCGACGTGGCCGCGCTGCTGGCCCGCGAGGCGGTCGCGCTGGACCGCTCGCCGCAGACCGAGGGGACCCTGCTCTCGACGCTCGAGCGCAGCCCCGCCGTGGTGGCCACGTTCGCGCTGCCGACGAACTCGACTCCGCAGGTCGCGGTCAGCCCCGACGGTCGCACCCTGGCCGTGTCCGACAGCGTCTCCGACGGCGTGCGGTTCTACGACGCGCGCACCCGGGCGCTGGACCGGCGCAAGGAGAGCGACTTCTTCGGCGATCAGCCGCCGGTCTACTCGCGCGACGGATCGCTGCTGGCCTACCGGGCCGGGGCGTCGCTGGTCGTGCGCGACGCGCACACGCTCGCCCTGCGCGCCCGGCTGCCGATCGGGCCCCCGTTCACGCAGCAGTTCACGGCCGACGTGCCGGAAGGCAGCATCCTCATCGCCCCGGACGACCGCACGGTCTACTACGGCTACTGGCTGGTGAGCGCCGGCGGCCAGCCGGCCGCGGCCTGGCTCGCCCGCTGGACGCTGCCGGGCGGTCGGCGGCTGGCCCCGGTGCTGCTCGGTCGCGGGCCGCTCCTGGCGACGGCGCTCGTCGGCGGGGGCGCCCGCCTGATGGTCGCGAGCCCGCGTGACGTCGACACCTTCGATGCGCACACGCTGCGGCTGCTGCGTTCCGTGCCCATTCGGCCCGTACCGCCGCTGCCCAAGGCGGCCGCGATCAGCCCCGACGGAGCGACGATCGCCATTGGGTCGCAGAACGGCTCGGTGTCGTTCGTGGCCGCGGCCACCGGCCGGGCGCGACGGGGGCGCGGCGGCCACGGAGCCCCCGTGGCCAGCGTGGTCTACGCCCCGGACGGGCGCACCGCGATGACCGCGGGCGACGACGGCAAGGTGATCGTGTGGGATCCCGCCGCCGGCCAGGAGCTTGCCGTGCTGACGGGCGCTCCGGAGCGCGTGCAGGACGCGCAGGTCAGCCCGGACGGCTCGACGCTCTACACCTCTGCCGTGGGCGGCGTCCTGCTGGCCTGGGACCTGACGGGGCAGCGAGGCTTCGGGCACAGCGCCCGCATCGGCGCGCCGCTGCGGTGCTGCGACTCGATCTCACCGCCCCACCCCGCGCTCGCGCTCTCGCCCGACGGTGGGCGCTTCGCGGTCCCCACCGGACCGTTCACCGTCGGGGTGTTCTCGAGCCGGACGCTGCGGCGCGAGGCGTCGTTCACGATCAGGCCCGCGGACGCTCCGATCACGGCGCTCGCCTGGTCGCCCATCGGGGCGGGACTCGCGGTCGGCTCGCACGGCGGGGGGGTGCAACTGTGGAGCGTGGAGGGCGCGCCGCACTTCGTACGCTCGTTCTCCGACCTCGTGCCGCTCCCCGGTCAGGGCGAGGCGATCCAGTCGCTCGCGTTCTCCCCCGACGGCGCGCTCCTCGCCGCGAGCGACAAGAGCCAGACCACGGCGCTCGGGCATACCGCCACGGCGCTGGTGGCGAACCTGGCGGTCTGGCGCGTCGCCAGCGGCGGGACGGTCATGCCGCCCACGGACCTCGGCGGCGCCAACAGCCTGAACGGCTCCGACGTGGTCGCGTTCTCGCCCGACGGCAAGCTGCTCGCGGCCAGCCTGCTGACCGGCGGCGTGCGCATCTACGACCCGCTGGGCGGGGACCTGGTGCGGACGCTGTCCGATCCGGGCGACGACAGCATCTCGCTCGCCTTCGGGCCCAAGGGAGTCCTGGCCGGCGGCACCCTGGGCGGGACCGTCGAGCTGTGGAACGCGGCCACCGGCAAGCGCGTCGGGGCGCCGCTGCTGGCCGACTCGGTGGCGATCACGAGCGTCGCGTTCGATCCCAGCGGCCGTCGCTTCGCCACCGCCGGGAGCGGGGACGGGACGATCAAGCTCTGGTTCATCGCGGGGCTGCAGCAGGAGGGCCCCCGGCTGGCCTCCGATCCGGATGCCACGTCGGTCGCTGCCTTCGAGCCGGGCGGCAAGGCCCTGCTCGTCGTCGACGACCACGGCGGCGCCTTCGCGTGGCCGACCTCCCTGGGCGCCTGGGAGACGGACGCCTGCTCGCTGGCCGGCCGCAACCTCACGCGGGCCGAGTGGGCGCAGCTGGTGGCCGGGCCGGCCTACACGACGGTCTGCCGCTGAGCCCAGCGCGTCCCCACCGGGCCGGGGGGATCCGGGTCAGAGGGCCGGGTCGAGCAGCTCGGCGCGCTCGTGCTCGGCCGGCGCGCCGTAGGCGTAGACGAGCAGTTCGACGTCGCCGTGATTGGCGCTCTGAAGCGGTGTGCCGGGCTCCACATGGACGACGCCGCCGGGCGCCACGTCCACGCGCTCGGGCGGGTCGCCCAGGTAGATCGACAACGTCCCGGTCAGGACTACGAACGTCTCCTCCTGGTCGACCTCGCGGTGGCGCCGGCCCTTCGCCCCGGGCTCGTAGCGCCAGATGTTGCCCCGCGTGTGGGCGAGCCCCAGCCGCTCGCTCAGCTCGGCGACGTGCCGGGCCGGCTGCCCGGGGTCGTGGGGACGGGTGATCCACTCGAGCTCGTCGGGACGGATGACGCGATAGGCCACGGCGCTCAGGGTACGAGGTCGGGCTCAAGCCGAGCGGCCTCGTGGCCGATAACCCGCGTTGAACCGATCCTTCTGAGCGCCGCCCGGCGCTCCCCCACCGCCGCTAGGGAGGCATCCTGCAATGAGCGTCACCGACCAGCTGAACGAGTCTCTGAACGGGCACACCAACGAGCCGCGGCTCGTCCTCGACCTCGACCTCCTCGAGGCGCAGGCGCTGCGCGCCTGGCTGCTCGAGACCGAGGTCAACGGTCTCAGCGCGCAGGACACCCCGGTTGTCAGCACCGCCCTGGCCAAGCTCGGCCGCGCCGTCGACACCGCGCAGGCCACGATCAACATCCGTCGTGAGTTCCAGCAGGCCGGCGTCAACCTGGCCCACTGGTCCGACGAGCAGGTGATCGAGCTGGGCCGTCGCATCGCCGAGGCCGCTCGTCCCATCCTGAACGTCTGAGCCGCTCCGGCCACCGGTTCACCGGCGTAAGTCTCCATGCCTCTGCTGATCGGGTTCATCAGCGGCGCGATCCTCGGCGCAGTGGTGACGCTTGTCCTCCTCGGCCGCTCCGGCGGTCGGGGTGGCACCGGTGAGGTGAGCGCCGAGGCGCAGTTCGATCCGCTCACCGGCCTGGCCACCCACGACGCGCTCCTCGGAGACCTGAGGCGCGAGCTCGACGGCGGGCGCGAGGTGACGCTTTACCTGTTCGCGCTCGACGGCTTCAAGGACTACAACGACGCCTACGGCGATCAGTGTGGCGACGCGCTGCTCGGCTGGCTGGGCCGCAAGCTGCGCGACGCGGTCGGCTCCTACGGCACCGCCTACCGCATGCGGGGCGGGAGCTTCGCGCTGCTCGCCGTCGGGTCCGAGCGGTTCACCAATGCCCTGTGCGCCTCGGCGGCCAGCGCCCTGAGCGAGTCCGGCGACGGCTTTCAGATCTCCTGCGACGTGGGCAGGGCGACGCTCCCGGTCGAGACCGCGGTTCCCCGCGAGGGGCTCGAGTTGGCGGCCCGCCGGGCCAGCCAGGCGGCCGGCGAGCGCCACGTGAAGTCGGGACGGCGCGCCCCGGCCGACACGATCGAGGCGCTGCGGCTGGTGCGCTCGCGCCAGGACGTGGCCGCGCTGGCGGTGGCGATCGCCCGCCGCCTGGACGTTCCGGAGGCCGAGATCGAGCACGTCGAAAACGCCATGCACCTGTGCGACGTGGGCAACGTCGCGGTGCCGCGGGCGGTCCTCAGCTATCCGGGCAAGATCACCGGGCCCGAATGGCAGTTCATCCTCCTGCACACACTGGTCGGCGCGCGGCTGATCGCCGGACCGCTGGGGATGGAGCCCGTGGCCCGGCTGGTCCGCCACAGCCACGAGCGCTGGGAGGGCGCGGGATATCCCGACGGCCTGTCCGGGGAGGCGATTCCGATCGGCTCGCGGATCGTGTTCGTGTGCAGCGCGTTCCACGACATGACCTCGGAGCGTCCGCATCACGCGGCACTCGAGCCGGCCGACGCGGTGGCGCAACTCGAGCGCGGCGCGGGCAGCCAGTTCGATCCGGCCGTGGTCGAGGCGTTCCGCGCCGAGTTCCTCGGCGAGGCCGACGACTCGGATCTGGAAGAGGCCGCCGCTTAGCCCACTGGATCAGGGCTCGTGGCCGGGCTCGATCCACTTGGCCCGGCGGAAGGTGAGCGGCGAACCCGATCGGTGGGTCTCGCCCTCGATCGGCTCGAGCAGGAACCCGCAGTGGTCGCCGAACGGGATGCGGTCGAGGACGCGGCCCGCGAACCAGTCCTCAAGGCCGGCCAGCACCGGCGCTCCGCCCGGGCCGGCTGACCATTCGCAGCGCTCGAACTTGTCGATCTCATCGCCGGTCTCGCCGCCGAACAGGAGCGCCAGTTCCTCGGCCTGCTCGGGGACGAAGTGCACGACGAGCACGTCGGCGCCGTGGCTCGCCACCCGGTAGGTCCGGTTCTTGACCGACAGGCCGGCCACGAAGCGCGGCGGGTGGATCGAGACCTGCGAGGCGAAGCCGACCAGGCAGCCGGCCCGCTCTTCGCCGGAGGCCACCGTGACGATGAACAGCGAGTAGTCGAGCTGCGCCATCAGGCGCTGGAAGTCGTCGGGCATCGAGGCGCTGCTACCCGGGGAGGACTTGGGTTACCGACCGCGGTGACCGGGTAACGCGGCACCGTGGCCCTCCCAGACAGCTCTCGCCGCCAGCTCACCCCGCTCGAGCCGCTCGTGCGCGCGGTCGAGTCCGCCGAGGTTCTCGACCCGGTGGCCCAGCAGGTCGGCAAGACCGTCCGCGGCGTGCTGTCCGGCGGGCCGGTCAAAGACGCGCTCAGCGGCACGTGGCTGGGTCACTCCCTGCATCCGATGCTGACCGACATCGTGATCGGGTCGTTCACCGCGGCCTCGGTGCTCGACCTGCTCGCGCCGGGCGACGACGGCCCGGCCGCCGAGCGGCTGATCGCGCTCGGGCTCGCCACATATCTGCCCACCGCGGCCGCGGGAGTCAACGACTGGGCCGACAGCGAGGCGGTCGACGACACGATCCGGCGGGCCGGGTTGGTCCACGCCGCCTGCAACGCGGTCGGCGCCACGCTCTACACGGCCTCGCTGCTCGCGCGCCGGCGCGGCGCCCGTCGGCGTGGAGCCGCGCTGGGGTTCGCGGGGATGGCGGTGATGGGAGCCGGCGGCTATCTCGGCGGCCATCTGTCCTTCACCAAAGGCGTCGGACCGGCCCAGACCGTGTTCGACCCCGGACCGACCGACTGGACCCCGGCCGCCGACGCCGGCCAGCTTCCTGACGGCCGCCCGACCCGGGTCGTCGTCGACGACACGCCGGTGCTGCTCGTCCGCGACGGCGAACTGATCTTCGCGATCCACGACCGCTGCTCGCACCGCGGGTGCTCGCTCAGTGAGGGCGAGCTCAAGGGCTCGGAGATCGTATGTGGGTGCCATGGCTCGCGGTTCGATCTGCGCAACGGGGCCCTCCGGGGAGGCCCGGCGACGTCGGCGCAGCCGGCCTTCCAGGTCCGGGTGCAGGACGGCGTGGTGCAGGTGCGCCGGCTTCAGCCCGCCTGAGCCGCGACGCTCGCTGCCCGGCGCCCGTCAGACCGACGTGAGGATGACCGGCCCCCCGGGGGCGACCATGATCGTGTGCTCCTCGTGGGCCGAGGGAGCTCTATCGGCGGTCCGGACCGTCCAGCCGTCGGGCTCGAGCACGATCCGTGCGATGCCGGCTGTGAGCATCGGCTCGATCGTGAACACGAGCCCGGGAGTCAGGCGGGTCCCGGCCGCCGGCGCGGCCCAGTTGAACACGGTCGGCTCCTCGTGCATCTCGTAGCCGATCCCGTGGCCGGTCAGCTCGCGCAACACCCGGAATCCCCGCCGGCGCGCCGCTCGCTCGATCGCGGCACCCACGTCGCGCAGGGTTGCGCCGGGCTGGGCGGTCCGGATGCCTGCGGCAAGCGCGCCGCGGGTCGCGGACATCAGACGGCGGCGCCCTGGATCGACGCGTCCCACGGCAACGGTGACCGCGGCGTCCGCGTGATAGCCGGCCAGTTCGGCCGCCACATCCAGCGTGACCAACTCGCCGGAGCGCAGGATCCTGTGGCCGGGGACGCCGTGGACAACCTGCTCGTCGACCGAGATGCAGACCGCGCCCGGGTAGCCATAGGTCAGGATCGGGCCCGAGCGCGCGCCGAAGCGGTCAAAGGTCTCGGCGGCCAGGCGGTCGAGCTCGCCTGTGCTCACACCGGGCCCTGTCGCGCTCCGCAGGACCCGGAGGGTCTCGGCCACGACGCGTCCGGCGCGTCTCAGGCCACGCTGCTGCTCGGGTGAGTCGGCGGACACGGAAACAGCTTACGACTGCATCCGCCCGTGGTCGGGGCGGCCGTTCCACCCGCAGGCGGATGTGGGGGCCGTGGTCGCGCAGTACCGTGCCCGCGTGGCCTCCGATGAGATCCGCCGGATCGTGCCGGTGTTCGCGGTGGCGGTGGCGATCGTGGCCGCGGTCACCGACCAGTCGACGGCGGGCGAGCTGCTGCTGATGGCGATCCCGCCAGCGGCGCTGACCGCGTGGACGTTCGTGCCGGCGCTCCCGCTGGCCGCGGTGACGATCATGGTGGTGGTGCCGGTGGTGGCCGTCCAGCACAACGGCGCCCACCAGCCGATCATGTTCGAAGTCTCGGTGCTCGGGTTCGTCGTCGCGTGCTGGTCGGAGTCGCTGGTGGCGGCGGTGGCGCTCGGGCTGGTCGCGGTGGCGGCACCGATCGCGGTCGGCGTGATCGAGACGGCCGGTAACACGTCGGTGGGGATCTGGGCCGTGGGGGTGGCGTTTCCCTGGTTGATCGGGCGGGCCGTGCACCGGCAGGCGCAGCTTGCCGCCGCGCTGGAGGCCAGCCGCCGCGCGCTCGCCGAGCAGGCGATGCTCGAGGAGCGCCGCCGGATCGCCCGGGACGTGCACGACCTCGTCGGCCACGGGCTGGCCGCCGTGATGCTCCAGGTGACGAGCGCCCGGCACGTGCTGCGCCGCGATCCCGACGGTGCCGAGGAGGCGCTGCGCACGGCCGAGGACGTGGGCCGGCGCAGCATGCGCGAGCTGCGCCGCACGGTGGCCTTTCTGCGCAGTGACGAGGAGAACGGGGTCGCCCCGCCGGTCCCCGTGGCCGACGAGATCCCGGCGCTGGTCGAGGAGGCCCGCGCCGCCGGTCTCGACGTCGAACTGCGGTGCAGCGGCGAGCTCGCCGGGCTGGAACCGGGGGTCGGGCTGGCTCTCTACCGGATCGCCCAGGAGGCGCTGGCCAACGCCGCCCGCCACGCCCCGCACGCGCGGACCGTCCTGGGGATCGATCTGGGCGCGGACGGGGCGTCGCTGGTGGCCGACACGACCGGACCGGTGGCGCCGGCGCCGGCGGGCGAGGGGGAGCGTCGGCGCTATGGGGTCGTCGGGATGCGCGAACGCGCCACAGCCCTGGGCGGCGAGCTGAGCGCCGGCCCGACCGTTGAGGGGTGGCGCGTGAGCTGCCGCCTGCCGTCGAGGACGGCTGACGACGCGTGATCCGGGTCGCTCTCGTCGACGACCAGGCGATCGTGCGCAACGGCGTGGCGCGCATCCTCTCGCCCGAGGACGGCTTCGAGGTCGTGGCCGAGTGCGTCAACGGGCGTGAGGCGGTCGACCGGCTGCCGGCGCTGGCGCCGGACGTCGTGCTGATGGACGTCCGCATGCCGGTGATGGACGGCATCGCGGCGACGCTCCGGCTGCGCGAGGCGCTCGAGGAGGTCGCGGTGCTCGTGCTGACCACGTTCGGCGAGGACGAGGTGCTGTGGGGGGCGCTCGAGGCGGGCGCCGCGGGGTTCGTGCTCAAGGACGCCTCGGCCGAGGAGCTGATCGCGGCGGTCAGGGCGGCCGCGGGCGGCGCGGCCTGGTTCGACCCGGCCGTGGCGCCGCGGATCCTCGAGGACTACCGCCGGCGGGTCGCGCCGATCGGGCGCCAGGCGGCGCGGCTCGAGCTGCTCACCGAGCGTGAGCGCGACGTCCTGCGCCTGATGGCCCGGGGCGCCACCAACCACGAGATCGCCGCCACCTTGTACGTGGCCGAGGCCACCGTGAAGACCCACGTGGGGAGCATCTTCGGCAAGCTTGGGGTCCGCGACCGGCCGGCGGCGATCGTGTTCGCCTACGACCACGGCCTGGTAACGCCGGGAGAGCCCGGCCCGTAACCGGCTCCTTCTGCGGTCGGAGGTGAAGTCGGGACCGCAGACCGATGTGCGCGGCGCCGCCGCTACGTAGCGTGGCCGGCATGAGAACTACAGCGATCGAGGTCCACGACCTCCACAAGTCATACGGCGAGCGGCCGGTGCTCAACGGCCTGACCTTCGCGGTCGGGGAGGGCGAGATCTTCGGGATCGCCGGTCGCAACGGCGCCGGCAAGACCACGACGGTCGAGATCCTCCAGGGCCTGCGCCGGCGCGACGGCGGCGAGGTAATGGTGCTCGGCTTCGATCCGGCGCGCGAGCGCGGCCGGCTGCGCCCGCTCGTGGGCGCGCAGCTTCAGACCTCGGCGCTGCCCGACCGGCTGCGGGTCGGCGAGGCTCTGCGGCTGTTCGCGCGGTTGGCCGGCGACGTGGTCGACTGGCGCGCGCTGGCGCGCGAGTGGCGCCTCGACGAACTGCTCGGCCAGCCGTTCGGCGCGCTCTCGGGCGGCCAGTGCCAGCGCCTATTCCTGGCCCTGACCATGGTGGGCGACCCGCGGGTCGTGTTCCTCGACGAGCTGACCCAGGGCCTTGACCCCGCGGCGCGCCGCGAGACCTGGCAGCTGATCGAACGCGCTCGGGATCGCGGGACCACGGTGGTGTTGGTCACCCACGACATGGACGAGGCCGAGCGGCTGTGCGACCGCGTGGCCGTGCTGCACGACGGCCGGCTGCTGACCTGCGGGCGGCCGGTTGAGTTGATCACCGCGACCGGGACCGTGCGCGTGCGCTTCTCGTGCCCGGGCGCGGCCGGGCTCGAAGGTCTGGCCGGGATTCCAGGCGTGGGCGACATCGGCTATGACGGCGGGATCGCGAACGTCACGGCCGCGCCGAGTGCCGTCGTCCCCCTCGCCGGCGAGCTGGCCCGTCGCCGGCTCGCGCCGGCCGACTTCACCGTGATCCGGCCCTCCCTGGAGGACGCCGTCGTGTCGCTACTGACTGGAGGTTCTCGATGAAGCGCGTCCTGCCGTTGATCGCCACCGAGACGCGGCTGCTCCTGCGCGACTGGAATGTGCTCGTGTTCGCGTTCGTGTTCCCGCCGTTCGTGATGCTGATCCTGGCCGGCGTGTTCGGCACCGAGCCGAGCGGCGGCTTCGGGCACCGTCGTCCCGACGACTACTACGTGGCCGCCTCGATCGGCGTGCCGGTGATCGCGCTGGGTCTCGTTGGGCTCCCGGTCGCGCTCGCCGCCTACCGCGAGCGCGGCGTGCTGCGCCGGCTCGAGGCGTTCGGAATATCCCGTCTGGCCGTGGTGGGCGCCCAGGCCGTCGTGAGCTGCGGGCTGGTCCTCATCGGCGTGGCCCTCGTGCTGGCCCTTGCCGTGCCCACCTATGGCATCCCGCACCTCGTCCACCCGGCGCTGACACTGGCGGGCCTGGCCGCCGGCACGGTCACGGTGATGCTGCTCGGGATCGCCATCGGGCTGGCGGCGCCGAGCGCGCGCGCCGCGCAGGCGATCGGCCTGCTGGCCTTCTTCCCGCTGTACCTGCTGGGAGGCGGCGGGCCGCCGCGCGGGGTCATGACCGGCGCCATGCACGTGATCTCCGATGTGATCCCGTCCACCGTGCCGGCGATCGTCGAGCCGTGGCTGGGCCTGGGCGGTATGGGCTCCCAGCTGCTCGTGCTCGCGGGGTGGTCGGCGGTGGCACTCGGGGTGACGGTGTGGCTGGTCCGCCGGCCGGCGGCCTAGATGATCGATTTCGGGGCGCCGGCGCCGCGGACGCGGTTCCGGCGCCGGCCGTGCAGAACATGACAATCGAGGCGCCGGCCGGTGACCGTGGCATGTCATGCACGTATGTGATGCAGAACATGCCACGGCTCGGGGATTGCTCGCCGACTGGCAGCTTGTGCATGGCGGTGGTGGGCAGCGGCCGCCAGTGAGTGAGACCGACGAGCGGAAGTCGCCCCTGGGAAAGAAAGGCCGCTGCGGTAGCGTCCCTGAACGGACGACATGCGGACCGGGGAGACTGGAGTCGACGGGTTCGAGTTGCTCGAGCGCGACGAGCTGCTCGAGCGGTTCGAGGCCGCGCTGGCCGACGCCGCCGCCGGGCACGGGCGCCTGGTGCTGCTCGGCGGCGAGGCGGGCGTGGGCAAGACCACCCTGCTGCGAGCGTTCTGCGCCGCCGACCGGCCGGGCCGGGTGCTGTGGGGGGCGTGCGAGCGACTGTTCACCCCGCGGGCGCTCGGGCCGTTCCTCGACATCGCCGACGCGGCCGGCGTCGAGCTCGCGGAGATCTCGCCCCACGCGCGGGCACCGTACGAGCTGCTCGGCGCGCTCGCCGACGAGCTGACCCGCCGGCCGCCGACCGTGCTCGTGATCGAGGACGTGCACTGGGCCGACGTGGGAACGCTCGACATGCTCACGCTGCTGGCGCGGCGGATCGAGGCGTGGCCGGTGCTGGCGCTGGTGTCCTTCCGCGACGATCAGCTGCCCTCCGCGGCGCCGCTGCAGATCGTGCTCGGGGAGCTGGCCGGCGCGCGCGGAGTGCAGCGCTGTCACGTGCCGCCGCTCACGCGCGACGCGGTGGCCGCGCTGGCCGAGCCATCGGGCGCCGACGCGGAGGAGCTGTTCGAGCGGACCGCGGGCAATCCGTTCTTCGTCACCGAGGCCCTGGCCGCGGGCGACGTGCAGCTGCCCGAGAGCGTGCGGGGCGCCGTCCTGGCCCGCGCGGCCCACCTCGAGCCGCCGGCGCGCCGGTTGCTCGAGGCCGCGGCGGTGGTGCCGGCGCGGATCGAGCTGTGGCTGCTCGAGGCGATCGCCGAGGCGGATCTCGGCGCCCTCGAGGAATGTCTCGCGTCGGGGATGCTCCGGCACGACGGTGGCGTGCTCCAGTTCCGCCACGAGCTGGCCCGCCTGGCGATCGAGGAGGCGATCGCCCCGCATCGGCGGATCCAGCTTCACCGCGCGGTGCTGACCGCGCTCTCTTCGAGGCCCGCAGGCAGCCCGGTGGACCCGGCGCGGCTGTCGCATCACGCCGACGCGGCGGGTGACGCGGAGGCCGTGGTGCGCCACGCTCCGGCGGCCGGCGAGCGCGCGGCCGAGCTGTGCGCGCACCACGAGGCGGCCGAGCAGTTCGCCCGCGCCCTCCGGCACGCCGACCTCCTGCCGGCCGAGCGGCGCGCCTACCTGTGGGAGCGCCGTTCGTACGAGTGCTATCTGACCCAGCAGGTCGCGGAGGCGTCGACGGCGCGCCGGGAGGCGCTCCTCCTGCACCAGGCGCGGGGCGACCGCGTCCGGGAGGGCGACTCGCACCGGTGGCTCTCGCGGCTGGCCTGGTTCGACGGCGATCGCGCCACGGCGGCGGGGGAGGCCGGCCGGGCGATCGAGTTGCTCGAGTGCGAGCCGCCCGGACGCGAGCTCGCCATGGCCTACTCGAACCAGGCCCAGCTGTGCATGCTGGGCGACGACATGGCGGGCGCCGTCGCGGCCGGGTCGCGGGCCATCGAACTCGCCGAGCGCCTCGATGAGACCGAGATCCTCGTGCACGCGCTCAACAACCTGGGTGGGGCGCTGGCCCTGCGCAGCTGGCCGGACGGCGTAGAGAATCTGGAGCGCAGCCTGGCGCTGGCCCTTGAGACCGGTCTCGAAGAGCACGTCGCTCGCGCCTACACCAATCTGGGCGCGGGGGCGGTGCGCCTGCGCCGCTACGCCGACGCCGACCGCTACCTGTCGGCCGGCCTGGCCTACTGCGAGGAGCACGATCTCGACGCCTGGGTGGCTTACATGACCGGCTGGCTGGCCCAGCTGTGCTTCGACCTGGGGCGGTGGGACGAGGCCGCCGAGCGCGCGCAGGCCGTGCTGCGCGGGGCGAATGTGGCGGTGGCCAGCCGGATCGAGCCGCTGGTCGTGCTCGGCCGGCTGCGCGCCCGGCGGGGCGATCCGGGCGCCTGGGACGCGCTCGATGAGGCGCTCGCGCTGGCCCGTCGCACCGAGGAGCTCCAGCGGCTCGCCCCGGTGGCGGCGGCCCGCGCCGAGGCTCGGTGGCTCGACGGGGATGCCGCGGCGGTGGCCGGGGAGACCGACGCCGCGCTGGCCCTGGCGCTCGAGTTCGAGGATCCGTGGGCGGCCGGTGAGCTGTGCGTGTGGCGGCGGCGCGCGGGTCTGGCCGACCAGGTCGATCCAGGCGCGATGGGCGAGCCGTTCGCGACCGAGCTGCGAGGCGATTGGCCGGCGGCGGCGCGCGCGTGGGACGAGCTCGGCTGCCCGTACGAGGCCGCGCTGGCGCGAGCCGACAGCGACCGGGAGGCGCTCATGGAACGGGCGTTGGCGGATTTCCAGCGGCTGGGTGCGCTTCCGGCCGCGCGCCTGATCGCCCGGCGCCTTCGCCTGCGCGGAGTCCGCAGCATCGCCCGCGGCCCGCGGCGCTCGACCCGCGCGAACCCCGCTCAGCTCACCTCGCGCCAGGTCGAGATCCTCGCGCTGCTCCGCGACGGCCTGACCAACGCCGAGATCGCCGAGCGGCTGTACATCACGCCGAAGACCGTGGCCCATCACGTCTCGGCGATCCTGGCCAAGCTCGGGGTGCGCACGCGCCGGCAGGCGGTGGCCGAGACGGCTGAGCTGGGCCTGCCCGAAAAGTAGGCATCGGCCGCGCCCAAGATAGGTCGTCGCGGCCGATGTGCGGCGAGCGGCGCGCACGTAGGTTCGCCTCAGCGCAAACCCTCCACACAGTTAGGAGCAAGCATGAACACCTACGTGATCCTTCGCCGGGGCGGCTGGAAGACCGCGGCGGACCTCGAGCTGGCCGCGGCCCGCTCGATCGAGGTCGGCGATCAGATGCCCGACGACATCCGGTGGATCCGTAGCTACGTTCTGGCCGAGCCGGTGGGCGAGGTCGGCACGGTCTGCATCTACGAGGCGAGCAGTCCCGAGGCGATCCGTCGCCATGCGGCCAACGCAGACCTGCCGGTGGACGAGATCGTCCAGGTCGCGGAAACGGTGATCCTGCGGCCCGATCCGGTGGCCGCGTAGCCCGACGCGGGCGCAGGCCCCGGCAGTCCGGCGGCGGCCGTGGCGGGCCGCCGCCGATGCCGGGCACGAGGGGGGCTTCGCGCCTGTGTGTGTAAAGACGCGCCGGGGGCTGATTTCTTCCCGGCGCTCGCTGTAGGATTGCGGCGCCCGTCCGCTCGCTGGAAACCGACACAGTCTGCACACTTGGCACTCGCCGGGCCATCGTTCGAGATACGGGAAACCGTCGACGCCGACGGGGCGTCGCGAGTGGCGCTGGTCGGCGAGCTGGACATCGCGGTGGCCGACGGGGTCGAGGAGCGGCTCCGGCGTTTGCGCGACGCCGGGCGGCGGGTGCGGCTCGACCTCTCCCAGCTCGACTTCATCGACAGCTCCGGGGTGCGGGCGATCGTGCTCGGCCTCAAGCACGCCCGCCAGGGCGGGCACGAGCTCGAGGTCGACCGGCGGATCAGCCCGACCGTGAAGCGGATGATCGAGATCATGGGGATCGGCCCGCAGCTCTGGCCCGCGGCCTGAGAGCCTGCGCGTCTGCATGGCGGGTTGCAGGGCGCGACCGGGCGGAGGGATCGCTCCCGGACGGTTGAAACACGCGTTTGACCGTGAGACGCGCAGAGGAGTTATGGATGAGCGACTTCGAAAGAAACGGCATGGCCTACGACGAGCCGGTGAAGCGTCGCTCGCCGGGCAACTGGTTCGCCGACCTGGGGGACCGGCTCGCCCGCGGCTTCAACGCCTACGACCGCCCGCCGGCCGAGGAGCCGGAGTGGGAGCCCTACGAGGAGGCCGACCAGCCCACCGCCGCGGTCGACGCGGTCCCATGGGAGACGCCGCGCAAGCGCTTCGCCACCGTGCTGCACGGCTATGACCGCGACGCGGTCGATGCCGAGATCGCCGCGCTGGAGCGGGAGATCGACGACCTGCGCGCGCAGCGCCTGCCCGCGCCGTCGATCGAGGCCGAGATCGAGCGGGTCGGCGAGGAGACCAGCGCGATCCTTCGCGTCGCCCACGAGCAGGCGACCGAGATCACCCGCCGGGCTCGGGTCGAGGCCGAGCGCTGCGTGTCCGACGCCGCCGCCAACGCGGTGTCGATGACCGAGGACGCCAAGCGCAAGCTGCGCCAGCTGGACACGGAGACCGACGCGGTGTGGGCCGAGCGCGGGCGGCTGATCGAGGACGTCCGCAGCGTCGCCACTTCCCTGTTCTCGCTGGCCGAGGATGCGGCCGACCGCTTCCCCGAGGACGGGGATCGCAGCGGCGGTGGCGCGACCGTGGCCGTGGCCGCGCCGGCGCCCGTGGGCGCCCCGGCGCCGGTGATTGCGCCCGAGCCTGCGAGCGCCTCGGCGTCCGCGAACCGTCCGGTGGCGGCGAACCGTCCCGTGGCGGCGAGCCGTCCCGTGGCTGCGAACGCGCCGGTGGCGCCGAGTACGCCGGCGGGGGCTATGGCCCAGGCGTCGCGTCCGCTTCCGCCTCCCCGGCGCCCGCGCCGGACGACGAAGCCGACTCAGAGCGCCGGCCGGACTGACTCGAACAGCTCCGCCCCGAGCTTGGCCTCGGGGTGCAGCTGCGGCGCGAGGCCCTCGCCGAGCGCGGCCCGGGCCAGGGCCTGTCCGAGCGCCGGCGCGTGCTTGAACAGGTGGTTGCCGGCCAGGATCAGCAGGTTGCCGAGCTCCCACGCCGCGAAGCCGTCCTCGTGCCACGGCAGCTCGGTCACCCAGCAGTGGCGGACGTCGACCGGTTCGGGGTCGAGCCCGGGGAGCGCGCGCTCCACGTAACTGATGGTCCGCTCGGCGATCGTCTCCAAGCCGCCGCCGTCGATCATGCTGCCGTCCTCGTGCACGGGGGTGTCGGCCAGCCCGACCGCGTATTCGGCGTTTCCCGGTAGCGGATCGGCGTAGCCGCCGACGTCCCCGAACACGCTGCTCGAGTCGAGCAGGCAGGCCAGGCGCGCCGGAGGATCGGCGCGGACACGGAAGGTGAGGCGCACGTGAGCGGCCTGGCGCAGCGGGAGCGGCAGCCCCGCGCCGCGGGCCAGCGCCGCCGTGCCCCGTCCCGCGCACACCACCACGCGGCCGTGCTCGACGCGCGCGCCGCCGGCGCGGACCTCGACCGTCCCGCCGGCGAG
Organism: uncultured Solirubrobacterales bacterium; assembly: GCA_963832315.1. GTDB lineage: Bacteria > Actinomycetota > Thermoleophilia > Solirubrobacterales > Solirubrobacteraceae > Palsa-465. The sequence continues at coordinate 22,021 of CAWHTT010000005.1, forward strand.
CGGCCGTACGGACAGGACCTCGTCGAAGGTGATGCTCTGGCGGAGCGCTCCGACCAGCGCGTCGATGCTCGCGCGCGTGCGGATCGCGCCGCCGTCCTCGTCGAAGACCGCGCGATCGAGCCAGTCGGCCAGCAGCGGCAGGTGCGCGCTCACCTCAGCGCCGGGGATCACATAGGCGCGCACGCCCGCGGAGCGCATCGTCTCGAGCTTGCGCTCCGCTGCCGGGCCGAGGGCGAGAACGCCGTCTCGGGAGAGCAACTCGACGCCGAAGCGCTCCTCGTATTCGCGCCAGAGCGCGCGTGCTTCGCAGGCAAACTCGACCAGGCGCCGGTCGTCGTGGGCGTGGCGGAAGATCCGCGCCTCGCCCCCGGACTGCGCGTTCCCGGGCACGCCGCGTTCGTAGACGGTCACGGAGGCACCCTGCTCGGTCAGCGCGTGCGCGGTGGCGAGCCCGACGATTCCGGCGCCGATCACCGCCACGTCCGTACCTGCATTCATCCCGCGGGACAGTAGCGGCGACCCCCCACCTCGGGGGTCGCCCGGCGCAGCCTCCTGTGTCGGGCTCGGTTCATGGGGTAGGCTCGAACTACGTAACTGCGAAGGAGGAATAGGCGATGGCAGACCGGAGCAACGGTGCACAGTCGCCCGAGGAACAGGTGCGTGCGCTGTACGAGGAGGCCGAGTCAAACGCGGCCAAGGCGTTCGAGGAGATGGTCCGCAAGCCGAGCTTCGGCCGGCTGCTGGCGCTGAGCGCGGAGAACACCGCGGCGCTCACGCGGATCGCCTTCGACAGCGTCGACCTTGTGTGGCGCAACCTGCGACTGGCGGGACGGGCCGACATCGTGCGGCTGTCGCGACAGCTGTACCGCACCGAGGACAAGCTCGAGCGCGTCCTGCAGGAGGTCGAGCGCCTCCGCGACGAGGTGGCGCGCGAGCGCAGCGAGGAGGGGGCGAGATCGTGAGCGTGGTCGAGCGGGTCGTGCGCTTCCCGGTCAACGCGCTCGAGTACACGAACATCCTCCTGACGACCGACGACGCGGTGATCGGGGCGACGCCGCGCGAGGTCGGTGTGGACGCACCGCGAGACCACCCTGTACCGCTATCGCTCTTCGAACCGGCGCTATGCGGTGCCGCTGCTGCTCGTGTTCGCGCTGATCAACCGGCCCGAGATCTTCGACCTGCGGCCAGGCTCCTCGCTGGTCGAGTACCTGCTCGAGGAGGGCTTCGACGTGTTCCTGGTCGACTGGGGCTATCCGGACGAGGAGGATGGCGACATGGGCCTGGACGAGTTCGTCTGCGACGAGCTCGACTGGGCGGTGCGCGAGACGCTGCGCGCCGCCGGCACCGAGGAGCTGACCCTGATGGGCTGGTGCATCGGGGCGACCCTGTGCGCGATGTACTGCGGCCTGGATCGCGATGGCAAGCGCGCGCCGGTGCGCAACCTGGTCGAGCTGACGATGCCGATCGACGGCCGCGAGTCGAGCTACGCCAAGTGGGTCCGCGACGAGGACTTCGACGTGGAGCGAGTGGCCGAGCTGTATGGATCGCTGCCGGGTGGCGCGATCGATTTCGCGAACAAGATGCTCAAGCCGGTCACGAACTTCTGGACCACCTACCGCCGGCTGTGGGACGGGGTGCAGGACGGGACCACGCGCCGCGAGTCCTACCAGACGATGGCCAAGTGGGTGGCCGACAACCCCCCGTTCCCCGGACGGGCCTGGGCCCAGTGGATCGAGCTGATGTACCGCGACGCCGGGCTGCTGCGCGGCCGCGTGCGGCTGCGCGACCGACTGGTCGACCTGAGCCGCATCGACCAGAGCGTGCTGGTCATCACCGCCGGCGCGGATCACATCGCGCCGCGTCCGGGGACCATGCCGTTCTTCGACCTGATCTCGAGCGAGGACGTCGAGCATCTGGCGAAGCCGGGAGGGCACATCGGCCTGGTCGCGGGCTCCGCCGCCCGCAACGAGCTGTGGCCCGAAATTTCGGCGTGGCTGGCGGAGCGGTCAGAGCCGAGGGACTGAACAAGCCAAAGGAGGCGAGGGATTGATGAGCACGGAAACTTCAACCACTGAGACAACGGCCCAGGACACGATCGAGCCGACCGGCGAGGCGTTCCGCGCCGGCATGCGCCGGGCGCGGATGACCGGACGGGTGGCGTTCGTGACCGGCGGGACGCGCGGGATCGGCGCGGCGATCTGCCGGAGCTTCGCCGAGCAGGGCGCGGTGATCGCCGCCGGCTACGGCCGCGACCGCGAGCAGGCCGAGGGGCTGCTTCACCAGCTCGAGGAGAACGACGTGACCGCGAGCATCCACCAGGGCAACGTCGGGTCGGCCGAGGACTGCCGGCGGACCGTCAACGAGGTGATCGAGCGCCACGGCCGCCTCGACGTGCTGGTCAACAACGCCGGGATCACGATCGACAAGACCGCGCTGAAGATGACCGACGAGGACTGGTACAAGGTGATCGCGGTCAATCTGTCCGGCGCGTTCTTCATGAGCCAGGCGGCGCTGCCCCACATGCTCGAGCGTGGCACCGGGCGTATCGTCAACATCTCCTCGATCATCGGCTCGACCGGGAACATCGGGCAGGCGAACTACTCCGCGTCGAAGTCCGGCCTGATCGGACTGACCAAGTCGCTGGCGCGGGAGGCCTGCTTCCAGCTCGCGCGCGCCGACAAGCTGAGCGAGGAGTCGATCGGGCTGACCGTGAACGCGGTGGCGCCGGGCTTCATCGCCACCGAGATGCTCCAGGCCATGCCGGAGAAGGCCCAGGAGCGGGTCAAGTCCCAGATCCCGGTGGGCCGCTTCGGCCGTCCGGACGACGTGGCCCGCGTCGTGCACTTCCTGGCCTCGGACCACGCGTCGTTCATCACCGGCGCCGTGTACGACGTCAACGGCGGTCAGGACATGTCGTAGGGGGCGCTCCGGCTGCCCACCCCTCCGGCGCCCCGCGCGCCTTCCAGACCGTTCCGCACGAACGGCGTGGTCTGGCGCGAGGGTCGCCGGTCGGGCGGCGCAGCCTCGCTTTGAGCCGCGGCACTCCCGCGAGTAATCTGCCATTCGCCGACTCCCGGTCCGCGAATGGCAGATCACTCGCGCTATGCGCGAGTGAATCGGCATTCACCTCCGGGGGAGGGGCGAGTGGCAGGAAACTCGCGGTCGGAGGTTGGGGTGATCGCTACGGCGCGGTCGAGGCCGGGCCGGGGGCGGGATGGACCGGGAGGACCAGCGGCGGCCGCGGCGTCTGGGTGAAGTCGAAGTCGAACGCCAGGTTGCCGAGGATCGGGTTGTTCTCGCGCACGTCGGGCCGGGGGTCGGGCCGGCCGTCGGTGCTCGGATCCAGGCGGGCGCCGCCGAGGAAGTCGTCCTCGATGAACTTGTTGTAGGCGTCGTGGCTGAGGGTCTGGTGGTCGACCACGCCCGCCTTGGCGTAGGGGCTGATCACGATGCCCGGCACGCGCAGGCCGTAGCCGTTGCGATCGACGACCGGCGGCACCACGTGGTCGTAGAACCCGCCCCAGTCATCCCAGGAGAGAAAGATCGCGGTGCTGTCCCAGTCCGGGCTCTGCATGAGCGCGTTGACCAGGCCCGTGACGTACGTCTGGCCCGAACTCACCAGCGCCGGCGGGTGCTCGGACACGTTGCCGTTGGGGTTGATCCAGGAGACCGCGGGCAGGGTCCCGTTCTTGGCCGCCGTGAAGAAGTTCGAGAGCGACTGGATGTTCGACAGCTGGTCGTCCTGGGTGACGTCGGTGAACGACGGCAGGGGGTTCCAGATGCCCGGCGTGGTGGGCCCCTGCTGCACGGGCGCGCAGGTCATCGCGGCGTCGTTCTCGCAGTCGGGCTCGGTGCCCTGGAACACGTAGTAGCCCCAGCTGACGTTCTGCTGATGGAGCAGGTAGGTCATGTCGGTCCAGGCGTAGTGCAGCTGGCCGTCGTTGGCGGTGGCGAAGGTGGTCGCCTGGAGCGTCGAGTCGGGGTTCGGGTTCTGGATCGCGTTCGAGCACGACGACGGGTCCATCGGGTTCGAGCAGAAGGCCGACCACTCGGACACCATGTACAGGTGCTGGGGCAGGCTCCAGGACGCGTTGGGCTCGAACATGTGGTCCTGGAGCACGTAGTTCTCGGCGTAGTCCCAGTAGTTGGGGATCTCGCGGGCGTCGTGGTAGCCCATCACGTCGATGCAGCGCTGATGCTCGGCCTGACCGTTCGAGTTCTCGGTGCAGGGGCTGCAGTTGGGGTCGGCCGAGCTGCAGCCGGAGCCCTGCTCGGCCTGGGCGACGAACCCATCCATCCGCCCGGCGTCGATGTCGTTGAGCGAGTTGCCCATGCCGTGCGGGCCGCCGAAGTTGAGATCCGCGGGGTCGTGGAACGGGGCCACGCAGCCGCCGTTGGCCGGGTCGGGGACGCACACTCCGGCGGGGATCCCGTCGGCCCCCGGGTAGGTGCCGAAGTAGCTGTCGAACGAGCGGTTCTCCTGCATGATGACCACCACGTGGCGGATCTTGTGGATCCCGGTGGCGGGAGCGATCTTGATCTTCAGCACCGGAGAGGCCGAGCCGAGGTTGCGCACGGTCGTCGGGACCATCGCCCGCCACTGCTCGGTGCGCCCGGTGGTGAAGGCGTGGGACACCGAGAAGGCCGAGTCGGCGCCGATTTGGGGCCGGTGGACCGTCACCCAGCGCGGACCGACCCGGCGCTGGAGCAGGACGCGCTGGCCCGCCTGGGCCGGCGCGAGCGTCCCGCTCAGCCGCTCGACGTCGCCCGCCACCGCGAACGTCGCCGTGCTGGACAGCGTCACCACGGGACGGACCCGCTCGGCCAGCACGCGGCTGCGCAGGCCGCGGGTGGTCGTCACCCAGTCGCGGTTGGTGGTCACCGACCGGGCCGGAATCATGAAGCTGTAGTGCCCACCGGTCGTCGTGCGCGTGCGGGCCACGGGCGCGTAGGCGCGCTGTCCCGGGAAGCGGCGCCACAGGACGATCGAGATCCCGCAGCGCGTGGCGCCCCGCCGGAAGCCGACCATTTGGCCGAACACCCGGACCTGTCGCCCGGCGGTCAGCGGGTTGGGCGCGGCGAAGATCGTGATCCCGGCCGCCGCCGGCCGGCGGGGAGGCTTGCTCACGGGCTTGCAGGCAGCGGTGCCGGCGACGGGCGACTGACCGCTCGACGCCGATGTGAGTGCCCCCGCGCCCCCTACCAGGGCGATCAGGACGGCGGATACGAGCAGAGCAAGTGAGCGGCGCAGCGGCAATTCTCCCGCAGGGGCTATCTGGAGTCCTAACCCGCCTCGAGTGCGCGAGTTGCGATCGGGGCCACCCGACTACATTCTCCTATCGTGAGCGGCGGTCCTTCCGGGAACCAGAAGTTCGGGCTTCCCGAGCGGGGGAAACCCGGGCACCCGGCGCTCGCTCTGAGCACCGCGCTCGAGCGCTACGAGGCGGGCCGGTCCGCACGCTCCTTGGACGTCGCGTTCGCCGCCGCCGCGGCGGCGGTGGCCGACCTGCGCGGCGCGCGCGCGAGCGCCCCGCCCGACGTCAGCGAGCTGCGGAGTCTGTTCGAGCAGCTGCCCGACTACGAACGGCTGGTCGAGGTCGCGGTGTCCGAGACCGAGCGCTCGGTGCGGTCGGCCGGCGCCCGCCTGTGGTCGTGGTTCGGGCTGGAGTCGGATCCGCCGCGCTGGAACGAGGGAGAGCGGGCGCGAGCGCGGCTGCTCGTGGCGTGCGCGTGTGCGCCGCTGGACGAGCACGTCGCGCAGTGGCTGGGGCCGCGGCTGCTCAAGCTGGCGGCAGACCGGTGGGCCGGCCTGCTCGTGGGTGAGCTCCGGCGCGCCGACGAGGACCTGTGGCGGCGGGTGCTGGGGGAGCGCTACGAGTCGGTCTGGCGGCGGTTTGCCCCGCGAGGCCGGTGGCGCACGCGCGAGCTGGCTGACCTGATTCGCGACGACGACGTGGCCGGGTCGATGCAGCGTCAGCTGTCGCGCTGGCTGGCCGAGGGCGGCCACGTCGAGCGCCTGCCCGCCCAGGTGGAGGCGGCGTTCGTGCACAGCCGCACCCCTGACCGGCTGGCCTAGCGCCGCCACCAGGGTGTCGCGCTCGACACCGTGGGCGGTGTGAGCGACCCCATGGGGGGCTGGGCGCGGCGGCGCGCCGGCGGGAGATTGCGCTGGTCAATCACCTTCGGAAGGAGGCCAGCATGAACGGACAGAGTCGGGGACGCCGGGCCAAGTGGGCCCGTGCGGGCCTCGCCCTGGCGGTGGTGATCGGGGCGCACGTGCTGAACGGCGGTCAGGCCGACGCCGCCACAATCGATGCGCGGCCGTTCGGAACCGCCGCCGTCGCCGCGGCGCACGACGCGTCGGCCACGCCGGCGGCGCCGGGCCTCGTGCTCGCGGGAATCACGTCGCAGAGCCTGCCCGCGTGGTTCAAGGTCTCGGGCGACGCGCGGACACTCACGGTCGCGGCGATCGCGGTCAACCTGAACTGCACCTCCGGCGTGCAGTTCGTCCTCCCAGACGCCTTCGTGCGGGTTGCGATCAGCAAGAGCGGAAGGCTGCACGGCACCTACTCGCAACCGCCGACGGCGGGGAGTGCCGGCGAGACCTATACGTGGACGGATTCGATCACGGCGCGGCTGAACCACCGGCACACGCGACTGTCTGGCGTCTGGCACCTGTCGGTCAACTACAGCTTCACGAACGGCATGAGCGACGAGTGCGACTCCGGCCCGGTGCGCTTCATCGCCACCGGCTGACCGAATCGCCGGGTTTCACCCGCGACGGCACGACGGCCCGGATGCCTGGCATCCGGGCCGTCGCCGTGAGATGCTCCGCACCCGAGATGGGTGAGACGTACGAGACGCGGCTGATCAGGCCGCGTCATCTCCAGGCGGTGATTCAGGCCGAGAAGACCGGGATCCCGTTCCTTCACTGGCTCGACAGCGAGGGCGAGCAGCACATCCTGATGCTGCCGACGGGCGGTGCGCGGGTCACGATCGGTCGCCGCGAACAGTCCGACGTCTCGCTGAGCTGGGACGGCGAGGTCTCCCGCGAGCATGCGCTGCTCGAGCCGGTCGGCGAGGAGTGGACACTGGTCGACGACGGCCTGTCGCTCAACGGCTCGTACGTCAACGGCAACCGGATCCACGGCCGCCGGCGACTGGCGGATCGCGACAGCCTGTGCTTTGGCAACACCCACGTCCAGTACCGCGAGCCCAGCCCGGCGGGGGGCAGCGTGTCCACCGCTCGGGGCCCCGGGTCTCCCGGGGGCGTTCCGCTGACCGAGACGCAGCGGAAGGTGCTGATTGCTCTGTGTCGTCCGCTCCAGTCCGGCACCGCCACGCCGGCGACCAACCCGCAGATCGCCGCCGAGGTTCACCTGAGTGTCGACGCGGTGAAGGGACAGATGCACGACCTGTTCGAGCGCTTCGGGCTGGGCGACCTGCCTCAGAACGAGAAGCGCATGCAACTCGCGGCGGTCGTGCGCGGGTCGGGACTGCTGGTCCCGCACGACTTCTGATCTCGCCGCGGCGAGGTGTCAGCGTCGGCTGACGGTGATCGTCGTCCAGGCGCCGAGGCGGATGCGATCGCCGTCGGCGAGTGGCACGTCGGTGTGCGGAGCGATCGGCGAGGGCTCGTCGCCCACCACGGTCCCGTTCGTCGAGCCCACATCACGCACCACGCACACGCCGTCGGCGCGGCGCTCGAGAACCGCGTGCAGGCGGGAGATGCCCGGGTCGGCCGGGGGCCCGACGAGGTCGATCTCGGGCCGATGCTCGCCTGGTTGGCCGCGGCTGCGGCCGATGCGGTTCTCGCCCTCGGCGAGCGGGAAGTGCCGCTCGGCGTAATCGGCCGGAAAGCCCACGCCCGGCGCGGCCACGCGGTCGAACTGGGCGCGGTCCGCGGTGACGATCGCCTCCCAGGTGGCCGTCGCGGGCGGCGGGGCCAGGAAGTCGTGGCCGCAGCCCTCGCAGTACCGGTCATCACCCGAGCGCGGCGCGCCGCACGCGGGGCACGGCTCGCGCACCGTGGCCGGCGAGGTGTCGAGCTCCTCGAGCGCCGGCAGGATCTGGGTCGCGCCCGGACCGCCGCCGCTCGGCGCGATCGGCGCGCCGCACCGGTCGCAGTAGTCGGTGGTCCTGGACTCGTGACCGCTCGGGCAGGTGACGGTCATGTCGCGCCGGCACCGACCCGTACGGTCGCGGTCGAGCGGGTGTCGAGCGACATCTCGTCGATCGCGGTCACCTCGCGCCTCAGGCGTACGGTGCCGGTCGCCGCGTCCTCGACCTCGACCACGGCCTGCAGGAGCTTCATCGTCCCGTCGTTGCCGCTCTCGGCCGCGAGCTGGACGGCGCGGCCCAACTTGAACGTCGCCGTGCCGAGATCGCCCTGTTTGCGCGCCTCGAGGCCGTCCTGGATGCACTCGGCCAGCTCGGCCTGCCCGCTGTAGTGGGCGACCTCGCGGTTGATGCTGGTCGAGAGCTGCTGGTCGGACGTCCAGACGGCCTTGATCAGCGCCTGGCCGAGGACCTGCTCTCCCTCGACGAGGCTGACCCGTCCGGCGAGCATCTCCTCGCCGGCCTCATGCGGAGCCACGTTGACGCAGAGGTGGTAGTCGCGGGACTCGGCGCCCCAGGTGGCGGTCGGGTAATCGGCGGTGAGGGGATTGACCTGCATCGCGCGGGCCGTCAACTCCTCGATCGTCGGCGCCACCTGGCGGACGAAGGCGACGCTCGCGCCCTGGGGGGTCCACAGCCGCAGAGCCACGTTGCGCGTGGCCTTGCCCATCGCCGTGCGCATCATCGCGCGGAAGTCGTCGGCCATGCTCTCGGGCTCGGGGATGATGTCGACCGTGCCGAGCAGCCTCGAGGCGATCCGGCGCAGCTCGCTGACCTGCCAGGCTGCCCCGACGCCCCGGCAATCGCACTGGAACTGGCCCTCCACGGAAGCCAGCGCGGCGTCGAGTTCGTCGACCGTCTCATGCTCGTTCTCGCCGTCGGTGAGCAGGATCGCGTGACACATCCGGCCGGGCGCGGTTCCGAACAGCCCGCCGGCGAGCCTGAGCCACGAGCCCATGGCCGTCCCGCCGCCCGCCTTCAGCCCGGAGACCGCCTGCTTGGCCGCGCGTCGCGTCTGCGCCGATGCCATGAGCAGGCGATCGTCCTGCGGGTAGAGCAGGCGCGCGGAATCGGTGCCCGCGATCACCCCGAACAGGACGCCGTCCCGAATGCAGTCGATCGCGACTTGGGTGGCCCGCTGCGCGGCCTTTATCTTGCGAGCCGGAGCGCCCATCGAACCGGACGCGTCGACGATCACGATGACCGCGGCCTCGGGCTGGCCGGCAGGCCCGCCCGCGCCGTCACAGCTGACGGTCACGATCGCGTTGACCTCGGTGCCGCCGAGCGGGAGGTACTCGTTCTGGTAGGCCTCGAGCGTGAACGTGCTCATGGGTGCTCCTCAGGCTGCGGATGGATCGATGTCCACGACGGCCACCGTGATGTTGTCGTGGCCGCCGCGGGAGTTCGCGGTGTCGGCGAGCGCGCGCGCCACCGCCGCGGGCGCCGCGCCGTCGGGCAGCGCCTCGACCAGACCGGCGAGCTCGTCGGCGCCGGGCGCGTAGTTCCACAGCCCGTCGGTGCACAGCACGAGGCGGCCGGCGCGCTCGGGACGGAGGGTCACGTAACGGGACGGCCGGGCGGGGGAGTCGGGGCCGACCCAATGGGTGATCGAATGCAGGAACGGGCTCTTCGCGGCCTGCTCGGGAGTCAGGATCCCCTTGGCGACGCTCTCCTCGGCGAACGAGTCGTCGATCGTGAGCTGGCGCGACTCGATCTGGTCGAACCAGTAGGCGCGGCTGTCACCGACCCATCCGACCGTGATCTCCGGACCCCGGCAAAGCGCCGAGACGAGCGTGCAGGACGGATCGACGCGCCGCGTCCGCGTCGTCCATTCGACCTGCACCACCGCGTCGTTGGCGGCCACGATCGCCTCGTCGAGCGCGGTCTCGGCGTCCTTGGCCGGGTCGGCCAGCGCCCGGGCGAGGACCGTACCGGCGGCGCGGGCGGACTCCCGCGCGGCCACGTTGCCGGCGCTGGCCGACGAGATCCCATCGCACACCACCACGGCGACGTCGCGCTCGCCGGACACCTCGAGGTGGAACGAATCCTCGTTTCGGCGATGCACGAGGCCCTGATCGCTGACCACCGCGGCGATGACCAGATCGAGCTCGACGCGGGTGTCGCCGACCGGCTCCTCGAGCACCTCGTCCAGGCGCGCCCCGCATTGCTCGCAGAACCGATCTCCGGCCTGCTGGGGCGCGCCGCAGGAAGGGCAGGAAAGGCGAGTCTCAGAGGTCATGTCCACGTCCTAGGTCGAATTTGGTTGGCGCGATCCACCAGTTGGATGCGTTCGGAGCTCGATGCCGCCCACCGGGCGAGCTCTCGGTAGGAGCGCTCGACACCAAGCCGCAGATCGCGCTCCAGGAAGCGGTGGCCGAGCAGGCTGGCGCGGCCGTCGTCGAGCGCGCCGCCACGCGCCACGAGGGCGAGCGCTGCTTCCAGCACTTCGGCCTCGAGGCGGACCCGCTGCTCGCCCCGGATCGGGAGCGACTCGAGGATCGCGCCGGCGTGCAGCAGCTCGTCAGCCCGGCCCGGGCCGTCGCCGTCCGGGATGGTCATGCAGTGAATCCGGGCCGTCTGGGCCTGGAGGTAGGCGCTCGAGGAGTCCGGCACCCGGTCGTAGGCGGCGAGGGCTTCCTCGTGGGCGCTGGTCTCGAGCAGGCAGCGCGCCAGGCCGAACGTCGCGGCGGTGAATCCGGGATCGGTGCGCGAGACGACGTCGTACCAACCGGCGGCGTCGGCGGTCCGCCCGGCCAGCTCGCAGGCCATCCCCAGCGCGAGCTTGGGCGCGAGCTCGCCCGGGAGCGCCTCGTAGACCGAGGCAAAGGTCACACGCGCCTCGCCGGGCCGCTCCCGGGCCAGGTCGGCCAGCCCGCGATACCACCGCGCGCGCCATTCCCAGCGATCGGCGGCTTCGATCTCGCTCAGCCTGTCCGCCACCGCGTCCCAGTCGCCCAACTCGATCGACGCGGCGATGTGGCGCAACTCGACCTCGAGCGTGCGCTCGGGGGCCGCGTTCAGCTGGGCGATCATCTGCTGCGGGTCGCCCGCGCTGATCGTGGCCAGGTAGCCGGCGGCGGCGTCATCGGTGTCGACCTGAGGGCGGGGCAGCGCGCGCCAGTCGGGCTGCTCGTGGCCGCCCCGCATGGGGCCGCTGAAGAGCTTGCTCGGCGCCGGCACCGTGCGCCCCTCCTCGTCGGCCACGATCTCGCGCAGCACGCCGTAGAGCTGGTCGGCCATCTCCTCGGCCGACTGGAAGCGGTCGTCGGGGTCGGGGGCCGTGCCGGCGAGCAGGAACCGGTACAGCGAGTCGTAGCGGGCCAGGAGCGGGACCGCCTCCTGGGAGGGCAGCGTGTGGCGGAACGTGCTCTGGTACCCGCGGAAGTCGAAGCACAGCACGGCCAGGGTGCGCGCCACGGTGAACAGGTCCGAGGCGATCGAGGGGCCGGCGGTGGCGATCTCGGGCGCCTGGTAGCCGACCGTGCCGAACACCGCGGAGGACGGATCTTCCATCCGGTAGACACCGCCCAGGTCGATCAGCTTCAGCGAGTGCTGGGTCTGGATGACGTTGTCGATCTTGAAGTCGCAGAACAGCAGGCCCAGCTGGTGCAGGTAGCCGAGCGCGGGGAGGATCTCGAGCATGTAGGCGATGGCCTGGGCGGGCGGGAGCGGATCCGGCTCGCCGCCGCCGGCGTCCCGCCGGGCGGCCAGGATCTGCTTGAGACTCCGGCCGCCGACGTACTCCATGACGATGTAGCCGGAGCTCTCCTGCTGGACGAAGTTGAAGATCTTCACGATGTTCGGGTGCTCGACCTCGGCCAGGAAGCGGCGCTCGGCCAGCGCGGCGGCCATCGCGTCGTCGTCGCCCGCGTTCAACAGTCCCTTGAGCACCACCCAGCGGTCGGACACGTTGCGGTCGCGGGCCAGGTAGATCCAGCCCATCCCGCCGTGCGCGAGGCACCCCACGACCTCGTACTGACCGGCCACCAGCTCGTCGGTGCCAAGCTTGGGCTCGAACGAGAACGGAGCGCCGCACTTGCGGCAGAAGCCCGCGGTCCGTCCGGGCGCATCGTCGCGTCCGCGGCCCACCGGCTCGGCGCAGCGCGCGCAGAAGCGGCGGCTCTCCGGGACGACCGCGGCGGCCTCGTCGAGCACGGCGTCGGATGGGTCGCGGAACGGCACGAGGGGGATCTCGACCAGGCCGGCCCCGAGGCGCCCGCGCGCGCTCGTGCGGGTTCGGCCGGTGGTGGCGCGCCGGCTCGCGCCGGCGGACGCCGCGGTCAGCGCGCTCGATGGGAGCGCTGGGGGGTGCGCGGGCGCCATCCCGCACACGTCGCAGTAGCCGTCGACGATCGACCCGGTGCATCCTGGGCGCGCGCAGTTCATCTGAGCACCTCGCCGGCCGGTCGGGGCGCGTTCAGGAGCTCCTGGTAGCGGCGAACGAGCTGGGCGGCCAGCGCCAGGTCGGTCGGCGCGGTGTACAGCACGTCGTGGGCGCGGGAGCAGATCCGCTCGAGCTCGGGGTCCTCGATCGCGCCGAGCCGGCCGGCCTTGACCTGGTAGGCCTCGAGCAGCGCCCGGAGTTGGTTTCGCGCCTCGAGCGGGGCGCGGTTGGCCTGGAGGATCCGTTCGGCCTCGTCGAGCAGCGTCCTCGTGCGCTCGTTCCAGCCGTCGAGGCGGCGCCGGGCCTCACGCCACGCGCCCGAGCGCGCGAGCGCGGCGACCTCGTCGAGCTCCCGGCCGAGCTCGCCCGGCAGCTCGAGCGCGGCCGGCGCGGAGGGCACCGAGATCTTCACGAGCAGCTCGTGGTGGGCGTTCCGGCCCGCCTCGGCGGCCGCCTGCAGGCGCGCCAGCCGGGCCCGCGCGTCCGACAGCCTGGCCCCGAGCTCGCGGCGGAGCGCCGCGGCCGCTTGCAGGTCGGATTCGATCGCCTCCAGGGTGTCGATCAGGCGCTCGACCTCGGGCGGCTCCACCGCGAGCGGGTCGCTGCTGAGCAGCGCGGTCAACGCGTCCAGTCGTCGTGCCGCTTCGTCGAGATCTGGATCGTGGTCGAGGGCACCCTGTTCCGCAGCGAGCCCTCGCGCGCGCTCCAGGGCGGCCCGAGCCTCGGCCAGTCGTGGGGTGAGCGTCTCCCACGCGCGCGCGAAGTCGGCCACCGCGGCCTTGACCTCGTCGAACGCGCCGGACATGCGGGCCAGGAGCTCATCGGCGGTGCAGCGGACCGCGATCTCGGGGCTGCCGAGCAGGTCGCGCTCGGCCAGCGGAACCTGTGCACGGGTCAGCTCGATCGACGGGCCGGTGAGTAGCGCGTGCAGCTCATCCGCGCGGCGGGCGCTTCGCCTCAGCTCCTGGGCGCGCTCAAGGAGGCTTTCGAGCTGCCCCCGCCACTCCCACAGGTCGGTCAACGCGGCGCTCGCCGCCGACCAGCGCGCGGCGGACTCGCCGGTCAGCGTGCTCGCCTCGAGCAATTGGCGGCTCGAGTCGATCTCGAGCTCGACCAGGTTGGCGGCGATTCGCTCGCCGGCCTCGCGCAGGCGGTCCAGTTCTGTGTCGCAGTCTTCGGGCTTCATCTCAGCCCTCGTAGAGGGGGGCGGGGAGGGTCGGGTTCGAGCCGGGGCGGTTGAGCCACTGGTCGTACAGCCGGCGCCAGGTCCCGTCGGCGCGCAGCTTGGCCAGGACGCCGTTGACGAAGCGGACGAAGTCCGGATGCGCCCGGCTGATCGCCATCCCGTAGGGGACGTCGGCCAGGCTGCCGCCGACGATCTTGGTGTTCGGGTCCTGGGTCGTGAAGCCGAGCAGGATCGAGTCGTCGGTGGAGATCGCGTCGATCCTGCCCTCCTGCAACCACACCAGGCAGTCGATCGCCTGGGGCGCCCCTACGGTGCGGGGCGGCGTGGAAAGGCGCTGCATGACCTCGATCGGGGTCGACCCGGCGCTGGCGCAGACCCGCTTTCCGGCCAGCGAGGTCATGCTGGCGTCCGGGGAGCTCTTCGGGACCAGCACGCGCTGGTGGGCCTGGTAGTAGACGGTCGAGAAGTCGACCTCCTTGCGGCGCGCGCACGTGATGGTCACCGCGTCGACGACGACGTCCACCCGGCCCGCCTGGACAAACGGGATCCGCTGCGGCACCGTGAGCGCGACGAGGCGGTAGTGAGCCGGGCTCGCATCGCCGAAGATGGCCCGGGTCAGCTCGCGCACGAGCTCGATCTCGAATCCCTCGATATGCCCGCTCGCGGGATTCAGGTAGCCGAAGTCGAGCAGCCCCGCGTTGACGCCGGCCCGCAGGTAGCCGCGCCGGCGGATCTGAGCCGCGTAGCTGCCCGGCGGCATCGCGCCGCCCGGTGCCGGCAGGGTCGCGGGCGGGCGCAGGCTCGCGGTCAGGTTCATGCACTTCGGCTCGGTGGTCACGGTCGACGGCGCCGGCTTCGGCATCGGGGTGTCGAGCGCCGACAGCGTGGTCCGAAGCGCGCGATCGGACGCCGCGCCGCAGCCGGCGAGCGCGGTAGCCAGGAGCGCGAGGCAGATCAGGTATAAGCGGCGGGCGTTCATCGGTACTCGTTGATCCTCTGGCGCAGGCCGAGCAGCGCGAGCAGCGCCGCCAGCGCGGTGACGAGCGGGATCGCCAGTCCCAGCCCGCTGAGGGCCGAGCTCGCGTCGGCGGCGGAGCTCGTAAAGCGCGCCTGGGCGGCGGCGATCCGCGTGTCGAGCCCCTTGCTGAGGGCATCGGACAGGTTGCTCGCGTTCGGCTCGAGCGCGATCGCGGGTCCGAGCTGACCGCCGCGCTCGAGGTCCTGGATCCGCTTGGTCACGCTCAGGTAGGAGGGGAAGCTGGGTCCGACGCGGCCGGCCAGGCCGCTTCTCGCCAGCACCTGCTTGACCCGCGCGAAGTCCTCCGTATCTGTCGCATCGGTGCCCCGGCTGACCAGTGCCAGGCTGAGATCGCCCTGGGCGCGCGACAGCAGCACGTTGGCCGCTGAGAGCAACTCGACCGAATCGGAGCCCTGGCGCTGGGCGGTGGCCAGCGAGTTCTGCTCGCTGACCAGGCCGATCACGGCCCAGGCCGACACGCCGGCGAGCGCCACCGTGGCCAGCACCATGAGCACGTTGAGGATGCGCCGGCTGATCCGCGCGACGTAGCGCTGGGCGAGCAGCATCAGCACGAGGGCCAGCGCGGCCGCCGCCACGAGCGCGACGAGCGACGCACTCGAGGTCCCCGTCCGGTAGTCGTCGTTCAGGCGACGGGCCTCGGCGGCATACAGCCGGCCGGCCGCGGGCAGGATGCTGCTCGTGAGCAGGGCGTCGGCCTGGCGCAGGTAGGCGGCGCCGATCGGGAAGCCCTGACGGTTGTTGGCGCGGGCGGTCTCCACGAGGCCGCTGTAGACCGGAAGCTGGTCGGCGACGGTCCGGAGCGCCACCGGGGCGCCGGCCGACGTCCCGCCCTCGCGGGTCAGCGCGGTGAGCGATTCGCTCGCCACGCGGAGGTCGTGGAGGTAGCGCACGCGCTTGATGGGCGGCTCGAGCCCCCCGGCGAGCAGGCCCGTGGCGACCGTGGCGTTGGCGTCCGAGAGCGCGGTGTACAGATTGACCGCGTGGACCAGCAGCGGCTCGGTGCCGGTCCGGGCGGCGCCCACGGCGCGCTCGCGCGACTGCTCGGCGCCAGTGGCGATCACCCCGAAGCAGACGGCGCCGACGACGAGCAGCGCCGAGATCAGGACGAGGCGGCCGGGCGTGGTTATCAGCCGCTCCCGAGCCCAGCCGAACGCCGCGCCGGCGCGGGCCGCCCGGCGATGCGCGGGAAGCGGTGCGGTGGCGATTCCGGCGCCCTCCAAGCTCAGCTCCGGGTCCGATGTCCACATGACGCGATTTTCGGGTGCGCAAGGCACGCCGTGCGATAACCCTGGTGTCGTTCTCGACACCACGCCCCGACACCGGCCGCGTCACTGCTCCAGCCTCGCCGCGCCTGCCCCGGCACGTCGCGACCCCCGATCAAATCGATGCTTTTAGCGACTATATAACTGCGGCCGGGTGGCCGTTTCCAGGGTGCCGGCCGGTGGGCTCAGAGCCGTACGGCCACCAGACCGACGGCCAGCAGCACGACCGCGAGCCACAGGGTTCGAAGCGCGCCCTCGAGCGGGGCGGACACGCTGGCCCGGGTCAGCTCGATGACCGTGCCGTCGCGCAGGTGCTGCTGCCCGGTCACCTCGGTGGTGTTGCGGCGCAGCGCCCGCACCGGTGTTGACAACTGCCGCTGCGCCGCGCTCAGCAGGCAACACGCCGCGGCGGTGAGGATGCCGGCGGGCCGGATCGCCAGGGCGTTGACGAAGTAGCCGGTGAAGGCGGGAAACCCGCCCCAGGCCAGGGCGAACCAGATGTCGTTGTGCAGGCGGCCACCGAGGAGCTCGAGGTTGTAGGCGGGCACGAGGACTGCACCGGCCAGGACGAGCGGTATGAGCAGTGGCGAGACAACGATCGTGCCGGCGACGCCGATCGCGACCGCTCCGATCAGGCCGCCGGCGGCCAGGACGATCAGCGTGGTGCGGGTGAGCTTCGTGCCGAGCGGGCGGCCGTGCATTTCGTCGAGCGCATGGGCGCTGATGCCGACGGCGAGGAAGAACGCGGCGAGGGCGGCTATGAGTCGGTTCGCGTAAATGTGGGGCGCGGCCGCCGCCCCGATCGCCACGTAGCTCAGATGCCAGGCGGTGTAGGGAGGGTGCAGCAGCGTGACCAGGTCGCGCCACCCGCCCGAACGCAGCGCGTAGAAGGCGGGACGGTCGAGCTCACGCGGGGCGCTGGCCATCGCGGCTCCTCAGACCGGACATCACGAGGCCGGCGCCGAAGCTCATGCGGCGCTCGCGGACCTGCTCGATGCCCGCGTCCTGCCACAGCTTCGTGAGGTCGGGCTCGGCGCGGTAGAGCGCCTCGATGTTCGGGCCGAGGAAGCGCCCCACCTCGACCCACGCCGGCGAGACCGCGCGGCCGAGCAGCGGTAGGCCGACGCGGGTGTGGACGCGCCAGGCGGCGCGCAACGGCGCGCTTGCCGGCACGCCGAACTCGACCATGCCGATCCGCCCGCCCGGTTTGACCACACGCGCCAGTTCGCGCATCGTGGCGGCGCGGTCGTCGACGTAGCGCAGCAGGTAGGTGAACGTCAGCGCGTCGAACTCGCCCTCGGCGAACGGGAGGTGCTCGGCCTCGCCATGGACGAGCGTTATGCGCGAAGCCAGGTCGGGGCGCTGCGCCAGGCGACGGCGGGCAGCCGCGAGCATGTGCTCGCTCTGGTCGAGGCCGACCACGTCGGCACCCCGCGCCGCCAGCCCGGAGGCGACCAGGCCGGTGCCGGTGGCGACGTCGAGGATGCGCTGGCCGGGGCGGGGGTCGACCGCGGCGATCAGGGCGCGACGCCAGCGGGGATCCTGGCCGAAGCTGAGCACGGCGCCCATGCGGTCGTAGGCCCGCGGGAGTCCCTCGAACAGATGGACTGCGTGGCGCTTGCGTGGAGAGGCTTCGGTCGGGGTCGCCACGGCTGGTTCCCTCAGCCTACGCGCACTGGGGTCGGGCGCCTTGCCAGACGCTCGGCCAGGCGGCTGTGGCGTCGGCCGGTGTCGGGCGTGCGGGCGGCTCGGTGGACCACTTCGCGCGTGCCCACGATGACCGTGGCCAGCTTGGCGCGGGTCACCGCGGTGTAGAGCATCTCGCGGCGCAGGAAGAACGCCCCGGAGGCCGGATGGGCGACGATCACGGAGATCGGCAGCTCGATTCCCTGGCCCCGATGGACCGAGCACGCGTAGGCCAGGCGCAGGCGCTCGGACTGCTCGGGCGGGAAGCGGAACACCTGTCCGTCGTCGGTGCCGAGGAGCAGCGCGCCCTCGTCGTGCTCGCCGCCCTCCGTCTCGTCGAGCAGGCGGAGCAGCGTCCCGTTCATCAGGCCGAGGTCGTGCAGGTTGCGTCCGGTCATCATCAGCTTGTCGCCGATGCGCAGCCGGCCGCCGCGGACCGGCTCGCCGTCGGGGTTCAACCGCGCGCGCAGCGCCTCGTTGAGCGCGTCGATGCCGAGCTCGCCGCGATAGACGGGCGCGAACACCTGGATGTCGGTGATCGGGTCGACGTCGTAGTGCGCGGGAAGGCGCTCGCAGACGAGCGAGACGATCTCCTCGCGAGCGGTGGTGGCGTCGGGTCGCTCGATCAGGAACAGGTCGCGGCGCATGGCGTCTGTCGGGGCGAAGGTGGGGGGCTCGCCGCGGCGGATCGAGTGGGCGCCCTGCACGATCATGCTCCCGGCCGCCTGGCGGAAGATGTGGGTCAGGCGGGCTGTCGGCACGCTGCCCGAGGCGATCAGCTCGGCGAACGGCTTGCCGGCGCCGACCGGCGCGAGCTGGTCGGCGTCGCCGACGAGCACCACGTGCGTCTTCGCGCCGACCGCGCGCAGGAGCGTGACGAGCAGCTCGAGGTTGGCCATCGAGGTCTCGTCGACGATCAGCAGGTCGCAGCGCAGCGGATCGTCCTCGTCGTGGGTCGGGCCCTCGCCCGGGATCCAGCCGAGCGCCGAGTGGACCGTCGTGGCGTGCATCCCGCTGGCCTCGCTCATGCGGATCGCGGCGCGACCGGTCGGCGCGACCAGCAGCACTCGCGCGTTGCGCGCGGTCGCCACCTTGGCGATCGTGCGGATCGACGCGGTCTTGCCGGTGCCGGGCCCGCCGGTGATCAGCGACAGGCGGTGCGCGACCGTGTTTCGGACTCCCTGGAGCTGCTCCTCGGTGAGGCCGTCGGTTTGGCTGGGCTCTGGGCGATCGTTCGTGAGGCGGTCGCTGGGCTCGCCCGCGATCAGCTCCTGGACGCGGCTCGCCAGCTCGGCCTCGAGCTCGGCGGTCTGCGCGCGGTAGATCCAGCGCTCCTCGCGGGCGAGATCGCCGTCTTCTACCAGCCGGTCGATGTCGGCCTCGGTGGGGTTTGCCTCGGGGCCGAGGAGCTCGTTCGCGGCGGGGAGGAGCAGGTCCAGCGGCATGCAGGTGCTGCCGCCGCGCTCGGCCTCCGACAGCGTGTGGAGGATCGCCGCGCGCGTGCGCTCGGGGCCGTCGGCGGCCGTGCCGAGCGTGCGGGCGATCCGGTCGGCGATCAGGAACCCCACGCCGAACACGCTGGTCAGCTCGTACGGCCGCTCGGACACCAGGCGGTGGGCGCCGTCGCCGTAGGTCTCCCGGATCCGGGAAGCCAGGTAGGCCAGGCCGTGGGGCGCCAGCAGCAGGTGCAGCCGTCGGGTGACCCGCAGGCGCTCCCAGGAGCGGGTCGCCTCGGCGAGGGCGGCGCCGCGGATGCCGGCGGTGGCGAAGGCCTGGTGCGGGTCGTCGTCGATCGCGTCGAACGTCTTCGCCGGCCCGTAGCGGTCGACCAGGCGCTGCGCCCGCTTGGCCCCGACGTGCTTGACGCGGACCAGGTAGGCGAGGACCGCCTCGGCGTCGGTGTCCGACGGCGGCAGGGGGCTCGCCTGGGTGACCTTGACCTGCCGGCCGTAGCGGCTGTCCTGGACCCAGGTCCCGGACACGTGGGCGCGCTCGCGCTCCTCGAGGTGGATCAGGGGGCCGACCAGCACGACCGGCGCGCCGTCGGGGCAGGCCGCCTCGACGACGGCCCAGCCGGTCTCGGGGTTGGAGAAGCGGGCGCGGCGGACGGTCACCTCTGACTCGAACGCGCTCACGGCCGTGACATTAGAGGCGGAGGCGACGGACTCCGGGGTTTGTTTCAGAGTTGTTGCTCCGCGCGCCGCGCCGCGATCTCGATGCCGTCGCTGCCGATCAGCGAGCCGAAGGCGCGGACGAGGGGCCGGACGGCCGCCACCCCGACCCTGCCCTGGGCGCCGATCGCGTCGACCCGCGCCTCGGCGTGGATCGTCGCGCGGTGCTCCGGGGACTCGTCGATCCAGTTGGCGAAGACCACCCGGGCGGTGCCGGACTTGTTCCAGTGGCGGAACTCGTCCGGGTCCTCGAGCTCGGGGTAGTCGCGGCGCAGGGTCCAGATCCGGCCGACCAGGCCCGAGACGAGCAGCCGTCCGGGCTGCTCGTCGAGCACGATGAACGGGGGCGCCCGGAACAGTTCGCCGAAGGGGAGGTCGGTCGGCAGGCCGGGAATCCGCCAGCGCACCAGGCGCCCGAGCCGGCGGGCATCGCTCAGTCGCACGTGTTGGGCGGCGTCCCACAGCCGCTCAGCCGAGGCCCTCGATTCGCGCCGCTGGCTCACGCGGATCGAGGGGTTCGGAAGCCAGGCGTCGAGGTCGGGCGTCAGTGAGGGCTGGGATGGCTGCGTTCGCGACACGTTACGTACTGTGTGACGCCACGGCGGGGGTCGGCGTTCCCGGGCGGTGGCGGACGTTCCCGGGCGCTGGCGGACGCGGTGGCGGATCCCCTGGCGCTCCGCGCGGGCAATTTCCGCCATCCGAGGCACAGGTCCCGCTGGTGACGGAAAATGCTCCGTACAGAGGCAAGATCCGGAATTACTGGCGGCGTTCGGCGGCAATGGCGGAATTTGCCCGTGCGGGGGCGGGGGTGGCGCGGGCAGATCGCTCGATGGCGAGGCCGGTGGCCGGGCGCGGACTGAAAACCCCCATCAAAATCCCGGGCCGTGCTTCGCCACCTCCTCGCACCCCACGTCCCCCGCGCCGCGCGCGCGCTCGGCATTCAGCGCACCGTGTCCGGTGGCGTGGCCCTGACGTTCGACGACGGGCCACACCCCGAGGGCACGCCTGCGGTCTTGGATGTGCTGGAGGAGGCGGCAATCCGGGCGACGTTCTTCCTGGTCGGCGAGCAGGTGGAGCGCCGGCCGGCGCTGGCCGCCGAGATCGCGGCGCGGGGGCATACGGTGGCGCTGCACTGCCACCGCCACCGGCCTCAGCCGGCGCTGCCGGGCCGGGTGGTGGCCGACGATCTGGCCCGCGGCGCGGAGGCGATCGCCAGCGCCACTGGAATCGAGGCGGTATGGCACCGACCGCCGTACGGCCTGTACAGCCCCGCCGGCCTCGAGGCGGCACGGCGGCGGGGATTGCGCCCGATCCTGTGGTCGCGGTGGGGCAAGGATTGGCGGCGCTTGACCACCCCGGAACGGATCGCCGCCCGGGCGACACGAGATATACACCCCGGCGACGTGATCCTCCTGCACGATGCGGATTTCTACAGCTCGAGGGGCTCGCACGAGCGCACCGTCGAGGCCTTGAAGCTGATCGTGAGAGAACTCAAACTTCAGAAAATCGGTACCGTCCTGCCTCTCTGAGAGGCTGGATCGCGCGCCCAGGCCGGCAGCGCACCGCACGATCGGCCGGATTGGGGCCCGCCCGCCGGCGCGCCGAAAACGATGACCACTGTTTCCTCGCAAAGGACCGTCGCTGACTACGCGCGCTTTGCCATCGGGTTCGATGAGCGCGATCGCGGCCGCTTCCACGCCCTGATCGATGAGGTGATCGACTCGGGTCACTGGTCCGAGGGCGAGATGACCAAGCGGTTCGAGGCAGCGTGGCAGGCCTACAACGGCGTCGAGGCGGTCGCCACTGGTTCCTGGTCCGGTGGCGCGCTGGCCGCGCTGCACTTCGCGCAGGTACAGGGCGAGACCGTGCTGTGCCCGTCGAACACGTTCATGGCCACCCCGCTGGCCGCGTTGAGTGCCGGCGCCGCCGTGCAGTTCGTCGACTGCAACCGCGAGGACCTGTGTATGTCGTTCGCCGACTTCGAGGCCAAGGCGGAGCGCTACAAGCCGCGCGCGGCGTTCCTCGTCCACATCGGCGGCCATCTCGCGTTTGAGTCGGAGGCGATCGCGTCGTACTGCCGTGAGCACGGGATCTTCCTGATCGAGGACTGCGCCCACGCCCACGGCGCCGAATGGAATGGCCGCCGGGCGGGAACCTATGGTGACTGCGGCATCTACTCGCTGTACGCGACCAAGACCATCACGACCGGCGAGGGCGGGGTGCTCGTGTCGAGTCGCCCCGACGTGATCGAGCACGCGCGCGCGTTTCGCAACTACGGCAAACCGAGCTACGAAGTCCCCGGTCTCAACTTCCGCATGAACGAGTTCACCGCCGCGATGGGGCTGGTCCAGATCGAGCGCCTGCCCGAGATCGTGGCGTTCAAGAACGCGGTGGCGCGTGACGAGTTGAACGCGCGCTATCCGAGCCGGCTGGAGCTGCCGGACGGGATGGTGTCCGGCCTCTACAAGTACATCGTGTTCGACTGGCTCGAGCGCTCGACCGGCCGGGTGTACGACGAGCCGTGCCACCGGATCATGGGGCACGACGTCGAGCTGCCGAATTCCGACTGGGTGGCGCGCAACCATTCATGCGTCCCGCTGTACTACAGACCGGAAAGCGCATGAGAGTCCTGGTCACCGGCGGCTCGGGGTTCATCGGCTCGCACGTGGTCGACAAGCTCCGCGCGCAGGGCCATCAGCCGGTGATCTACGACCTGCGGCCGTCCCCGTGGCACGAGGCCGGCAGCGTGGACACCGTGCTCGGGTCGATCACCGACCGCGAGGCGCTCGAGCGGGCCTTGCATTCGTGCGACGCGGTGGCGCATCTGGCGGCGGTGGCCGACGTCAACGACGTCCACGCCGAGCCGGAGGACGCCGAGCGGGTCAACGCCCGCGGGACCGTGGCCGTCCTGGAGGCGGCGCGCCGGGCCGGGGTCAAGCGGATCGTCTACGCCTCGACGATCTGGGTGTATTCGGATTGCGAGGGCGAGGTCGTCGACGAGGACACGCTGCTGCCGGCGCCCTCGCACCTCTATACGAGCACGAAGCTGGCCGGCGAGCTCTACTGCAAGGCCTACCAGGAGCTCTACGGGATCGACTACACGATCCTGCGCTTCGGCATCCCGTACGGGCCACGCGCGCGCGAGGCCGCGGTCATCCCCGCGTTCGTGGGTCGCGCGTTGAGGGGCGAGGCGCTGACCCTGGCCGGGGACGGCGGGCAGTCGCGGCGGTTCGTGTACGTCGAGGACCTGGCCGAGGGAGTCGCGCTCGGGCTGGCGGACGTGGCCCGCAACCGCGTGTACAACCTGGCCAGCGACGAGAACGTGACGATCAAGCAGATCGCCGAGCGCGTGAAGGAGTTGCTGGGCGACGTGGAGATCGTGCACACGCCCGCGCGCCCGGGCGACTTCAACGGCAAGGTCGTGCTGAGCACGCGCGCGGATCGCGAGTTGGGGTGGCGCGCGCGGACGCCGTTCGCCGAGGGCGTCAGGCGCTACGTCGAGTGGCGCCGCGATCAGGCCGCCCGCGCCGCCGAGTGCGAGGCCGCCTCGGTGATCCCGGCCGGCGAGCCCGACACCGAGGCCCGGCCGCGCCAGATCCTGATCATCTCGGCCGACATCGGCGAGGGCCACGATCTGCCGGCGCGCGCGGTGGCGCGCGAGTTCCGCGACGAGGACCCCGACGCCAACATCGCGATCGTCAACGGGCTGCCCGCGATGGGCTGGTTCTTGACCAAGCTGCTGCGCGAGAACTCGGCCTTCATGTTCCGCTGGGTGCCCTGGTGGTTCGACTTCCAGTACCGGCTGTTCATGAGCTTCGCGCCGACCCGCTGGCTGGCGCTGAGACTGCTCACCGGGCTCGGGCGCCGGGGGCTGATGCGGCTGATCCGAGCGCACAACCCCGACGTGATCGTCTCGACCTACCCGGGCGTGACCGCGGTGCTGGGTGAGCTGCGAAGAACCGGGCGCCTGAAGGTGCCCTGCTTCTCCTCGATCACCGATCTGGCCGGGATGCAGTTCTGGGCCCACCCCGGGATCGACCTGCACTTCGTCACCCATCCCGAGACGATCGAGGAGGTCGAGTCGATCGCCGGACCGGGGAGTGTCCGCTGGGCCAAGCCGCCGACCTCCCCGTCGTTCCTGGCCGCCCGATCGCGGGCCGACGCTCGGCGCGCGCTGGCGCTGCCGGGCGACGACACCAAGGTGATCGCGGTGTCGGGCGGCGGCTGGGGCGTCGGCGATCTGCTCGGCGCCACCCGCGCGGCGCTGAAGGTGCCGGACGCGATCGTGCTGTGCCTGTGCGGGCGCAACGACAACCTGCGGGCCCGCGTCTCGCGGGAGCTAGGCGGGGAGCCGCTCCTGCGGGTCATGGGCTTCACCGACCGGATGGGCGACGTGCTCGCGGCCAGTGACGCTTTGGTCCACTCGAGCGCCGGGCTGACCGTGCTCGAGGCGATCATCCGCGGCTGCCCGGTCATCTCCTACGGGTTCGGCTACGGCCACGTGCGCGTGAGCAACGAGGCACTGCTGCGCTTCGGCCTGGCCCAGGTGGCGCCGAAGGTGCAGGACATCGGCCCGGCGCTGGACCGGGCCCTCGTGCACCGGCCCGAGCCCAACGGCTCGTTCGCGCGCCGGCCCTCGACCGCCTCGCTGATCTTGAACGACGAGCGCCGGGCGAGGCCAGTGCCGGCCTGGCGGCTGCGCACGGCTCGGGCGATCATCGTCACGGCGGCGGCTCTGGTCATTGCCGGGTGGACGCTGACCACGGGCGCCTCCTACAGCCTGGTCTCGCACTTCGTGCACATGAAGCCGGTGACCGCCGTGGCCACGAACCGGCCCGAGGTCGGCGTACTGATCGATGCGCCGGCCGACAAGATCCCCGACATCGCCAACTACCTATCCGAGCGGGGGATTCGCGCCTCGTTCGCACTGACGCAGCCGGACTCCGGCCAGCAGATGCTGTTTGTCGCGTACGGCGATCAGGCCGTGCCGCAGCTTCCCAAGGGCGGTCTGGTGCGGTGGCTCGGGGTGCGTGACCATCTCCGGGACCTCGGCTTCTCCCACCACTTCCTGTACGCGTCGAGCGGACCGAGCATCGGTCAGTGGTTCATGGCGCATGGCGCCGGCGGGAGGCTCGTGGCCGGCGCGGTCCGTCTGCGCGACATCGACGACAAGGTGGGAAACCTGCACGCCGGCGAGGTGATCGAGCTCAGCGTGAGCAGCTCGCGAGCGCTGTCGGCGTTCGTGGCCAAGCTCGACCGGCGCCTGACCACCGAGCACCTGCGCGCGGTGCCGGTAGGGCAGTTGCTGCGCGACGCCGGGGCCAGCGCCTAGCGCGTTACCAGTGCACGCCGCGGGTGGCGCGCACGAGCGCCCGCTCCTCGGCGGACGGCTCGTGGTCGGGCTGCTTCTTGTCGCCCTCGGGGATCAGGTGGTAGGCGCGGTTGACGAGCAGGTCCTGCGCCCCGGGCGCGATCGCGTAGGTCAGCTGCCCGAGGCTGCCCAGCGCCGTGGCGATCCGCTTGGGCCGCTTGCGGATGGCCTCGGCGATGATGTGGCCGGCGTCTTCGGGGCTTAGTGTGGGGAAGCGGTCGTAGATCTTGGTCGGCGCGATCATCGGTGTACGCACGAGCGGCATGTACACGGTGGTGATGTGGACGCCGTCGTTGATCACCTCGGGCCCGATCGAGCGGCTGAACGCATCGAGGGCCGCTTTCGATGCGACGTAGGCGCTGAACCGGGGCGTGTTCATCTGCAAACCGATCGTCGAGATGTTCACGATGTGGCCGGTGTTCTGCTCGCGCATCGTGGGGAGGAGGTCGAGGATCAGCTTGACCGCGGCGAAGTAGTTGAGCTGCATGGTCCGCTGGTAGTCGTGGAAGCGGTCATACGCCCGATCGACCGACCGGCGGATCGACTTGCCGGCGTTGTTGACCAGGACGTCGACCGACTCGTGCTGCTCGAGCACCTCCGCGCACATGCGGTCGATGTCGTCCGTGTCGCTCAGGTCGCACGGATGCACGTAGGCGGTGCCGTTCAGCGATTCGATTTCGTCAGCCACCTCTTGGAGCTGATCCTTTCGGCGGGCCACGAGCAGCATCGTCCCGCCCGCCTCGCCGATCTCGAGCGCCGCCGCCCTGCCGATGCCCGACGAGGCGCCAGTGATCATCACCGTGCGGCCGGTGACCGCGTCCTTGAGCGAGCGCGCGAGCACGTCGCCGGCGCCCGGGATGCGCTGGCCGAACGCCCTGAGCGTGCGCATGCCCTCGGAGGCGATGTCGAACGGGTTAGGTGGCGCCATGGCTAGGCTGCTGACCGTACCATCGCGGGGCGGTCGGTGGCGCCTGTCGGTGGTGACGACTTACGAATGTCGTGACGGCCCGGCGCTCAGGACTCGGTGGTCACGCCACCGTCGCTCAGCCCAGCGCCGCCTCAACCTGCAGGGCCATGTTCGCCTCGCCCATCTGGTTGGGGTGGAGGGGGAAGGCGGCCGACGTGGGGATGATCCCGTTGACCCAGGCCACGCCCGGCGGCTTGCAGGCATCGTGGCCGATGCTCGAGTTCCAGGTGTCGACAAAGGTCGCATTGTGCTTGGCGGCCGCGGTGGCGATGACCTGGTTCAGCTGCTGCTCGAGGCCGTTGAAGTAGGTGATGTCGCCGGCGGTGAGCGGCACGAACGGCCAGCACGCCGAGCCGTCAGTCGGGAGGCCGTCGGGGTAGCCGACGATCAGGACCTTCGCGCTGGGCGCTCGTGTGTGGATCCCGTCGAGCACATTCGCCACCTTCGGTCCGGTGGCGTTGATCGCGGTCACGTTCGGGTCGCTGCCGCCGGCGGTGTAGTGGTTCTTGCAGGGCGTTCCGTTCGGCGTGGTGGCGTCGAGCCGGGCGCACTCCTCGGCCACGCTGATCAGGCCGGCATCGTTGCCGCCGATCCCCACGGTGACGAGCGCGTCGCCGGCGCTGAGGGCGTTGAACTGCGGAGGGTTGCTCTGCACGTTGTAGAGGTTCTGGGACTGCGTCATGTCCGCGGTGGTTGCACTCGAGCAGCTCACGTCGGTGAAGCTGGTCGGCCCGATCTTGCGGGCGACGTCGGAGGGATAGTTGTTGGTCGAGCGCCCGCACAGGATCGGGTTGCCGGTGGGGGAGGGCACGAGCGGAGCAGCGGTGTAGGAGTCGCCCAGCGAAACGTACGGGCCGGTGTCGATCCCGTCCGCCCCGTATGCGAACATGCGTTCGGTCATGATCGCGTGCGTTTTGCTCCCCCGGTTCCAGCTGACGGTCGCCGCCGGAGACCGGGGCGAGCTGCTGCAAGCGCCCACCGCGCTTGCCCCCGAGCCGGGCGGAACGCAGCAGATCGGCGAAGTATCGCTGTCGGCCGAGGCGTTCGGCGTACATCCGGGGATGCGTCTGGGAGAGGCGCTGGCTCGCTGTCGGCGCCTGACGCTCATCCCCCCCGATCCCGCCGGCGTGGCCGACTTCTGGGAGCGGCTGCTGGTGCGGCTCGAGTCGATGGGAGCGGCCGTCGAGCCGGAGCGGCCGGGCCTGGTCTGCTTCGACGTGCGCGGATTGCTTCGGCTGTACGGCGGCATCGACGGGGTGCTGGCCGCGGCGCGGCGGAGCCTGCGGGTGCCGGCTCGCTATGGGGTGGCGCCGTCGCGGTTTGCCGCGGTGGCGGCGGCCACGCGCGCGAGGGCGCGCCGAGCGGTGATCGTCACGGGCGGGCGCAATCAGGCTGGCGCCTTCCTGGCCCCGCTCCCGGTGGCGCTGCTGCGCGCTCGGCCGGCGCTGGCCGACCTGCCGGTGGCGCTCGAGCGGTTGGGCATCGCCACGCTGGGCGAGCTCGCGGCGCTCGCCCCGGCGGCGCTGGCCGATCGCTTCGGCACGGCCGGGTTGCACGCCCACGAGCTGGCCAGCGGGGGCGACGGTGCCCTGCGGCCGCGGCCGGCGCGCGAGTTCCTGCGCGAGGCGCTCGAGCTGCCGGAGGCCGCCTCGGGCACACAGCTCGAACGGGCGCTCGGGCTGTTGATCGATCGCCTGCTGGCGCGGCGGGAGCGGCGCGGCCGGACGCTGCGCTCGGTCGTCCTGTCGGCGACGCTGGTGGAGCAGGGCGGAACCTGGCGCGAGCAGGTGGTGTTCCGCGAGGCGCTGGCCGACGCGACCCGGATGCGGCTCGTGCTGGCCCCGCGCCTGGCGCTGATGCCGGCGCCGGCGCAGCAGCTGCGTCTGGCCGTGGAGCGGTTCGGCCCGCACGCCAGCGATCAGCGTGGCCTGCTGGACGATCCGGTCGCGGCTCGGATGGCGCGCCTGCGCGAGGCCATCCGCCAGGCCCGGGCCGCCGCCGGTCCCGACGCCGCCCTGCGCGTGTTGGAAGTCGATCCGGAATCCCGCGTTCCCGAGCGGCGCGCGGTGCTGACGCCGTTCGAGGGATGACACAGCTGCCGTGTATGAATTACACAGCAATTGTGTAAGGCCGGCCCAGTGACCGGACCACGCCGTCTCGCCACTCCCCGCCGGGTCACGGTCGGCGCCGGCGAGGACGGCTGCCCGGTGACCGTGGACGGGCGGACGGTGGACGCCGTGCGGGAGTCGTGGCTGGTGGAGGACCGCTGGTGGACCGATCGGCCGCTGCGCCGGCGCTACTGGGAGGTGGTGACCACCTGCGGGCGGGACGAGATCGTCTTCCACGACATCGAGAAGGGGAGGTGGTGGCGGCAGCGTTGACCGGGCCTAAACTGCACCACCTCGTGGCGCATGCATCCTCAGCACCCCTCGATCCCGGCCCGGTCGCCGTCGGCACGTGGAGCGGCGGCCGGTTCATGCGCTTCGGCGAGGCGCTCGACGACGAGCGGTTCCTGGCGCTGATCGCGCCCGACGAGTCGATCCGGACTGTGATGACCGCGGATGTGTACGGCGCCGGCGAGGCCGACCGGATGCTTGGCCAGGCGATCGCCGGGCGGCCGCGGGAGGAGATGTGCGTGGTGGGAGCGGTCGGACACGACTTCTACTTCGGCGAGCGTGACGGGCCCAGGGGCTTCCCCCGCTTCACCGATCGGCGGCTGCGGGATGAGTCGGGCTATGGCGACTACCTGCGGATGGCGACCGAGCGCAGCCTCGAGCGGTGCGGGATCGATCGCTTCGACCTGCTGCTGCTGCACAACCCGGACCGCATCGGATACACGAGCGAGCGGGTCTGGCAGGAGATGGCGGCGCTGCGCGACACCGGCCTGACGCGCCTGGTCGGCGTGGCGCCCGGCCCCGCCAACGGGTTCACCCTCGACCTGATCGACTGCCTGGAGCGATTTGGCGGGCTGCTCGACTGGGCGATGATCATCCTCAACCCGCTCGAGCCGTGGCCCGGGGAGCTGTGCCTCGACGCTGCCGCGAGCGCGGGCGTGAAGGTGATCACGCGCGTGGTCGACTACGGCGGGCTGTTCTTCGACGACGTGCTGCCCGGGCAGGAGATGGCGCCGCAGGACCACCGCGGCTTCCGGCCGGCGGGCTGGATCGAGCAGGGCCGCGACCGGCTCGAGCGGATGCGGCCGATCGCGCAGCGCGCCAGCCTGAGCATGATCCAGCTCGCCTGTCAGTGGAACCTGGCTCACGAGCCGGTGGCGTGCGTCGTCCCCACGCTGATCCAGGAGGCCGGCGCCGACGCCCGACCTGTGGAGAGCAAGCGAACCGAGCTTGCCGCACTCCCCGCGGAGCTGCGCCTCACCCCCGAGGACGTCGAGGAGATCCGCGCGCTCGGCGACAACGCCGGCTGCATGGCGCTCAAGGGCGCGAGCCCGGAGCACTCCGGCGAGGAGCGGCCCGACCGCTGGGACCTCGACGATCACCTGGCGCAGGTGGCCGAGCGCTGGGGGATCGCCCCCGACCGCGACCTGACCAAGCTTGCGGCGCACGTCTAGTGGCCGCAGGCCAAACTAAGGGCCGACGATGGCGACCACCTTTCGCTTGACCGGGGGATGCGGCTGCGGTGCGGTCCGCTTCGAGGTCAATGCGCCACCGGTCTCGGCCCAGTACTGCCACTGCACCCGCTGCCAGCGGCGCAGCGGCACGGGCGCCTCGGCCAACGCGCGGCTTGAGCCGGGGTCGTTCCAGATCCTCCAGGGGGAAGAGCGGATGCGGGCCTGGAAGCCCGAGGGCGGCGCCGAGAAATGGTTCTGCGGCGACTGCGGCTCGGCCCTGTTCAGCCGCGACCCGGAGGATGCATCGAGGGTCGGCGTCCGGCTCGGGGCCTTCGACGAAGACCCGGGCATACGACCGGCCGCGCGGCAATTCGTCGCCTATGCGGCGGCATGGGAGCCGATCCCCGACGACGGCCTGCCGCGCTACCCGGAACGCCGGGTGGCGGACTGATTACTCGCTGTCGGCCTGCGCGGCCTGCTCGGCGCGGACCCACTCGCATCCGACCGACAGGTCCTCGACGCCCATCGCCGCCGCGACGTTGAGCCACATCCCGTAGCGGAAGAACTCGTCGATCTCCTCGGGCTCGGCTCCCGAGAGCCGCTCGACGTGGGCCACCAGCCGCGCGTAGCAGGTCCGCACTCGGTCGCGGATGTCGGTGTCGTCGCAGGCGGCGTAGGAGTGCAGCTGGAGCATGAGGTAGTCGCGGTCGGACGCGAGGAGCTCCACGTAGGCCTTGCCCATCGCGTTCAGCACGGTCATGTCGGGCGGGGCGGTGGCGGGATCGAACTCCTCGGCCGCCTTGGTGAACGTCTCGGCGACCAACTCGAAGCCGCGCTCGACCGCGGCGAGGAACAGGTCGCGCTTGCTGCCGAACAGGCTGAACACGTAGGGCTGGGCGACGCCCACGCGCCGGGCGATCCGGTCGACGGGCGTGCCGTGCAGCCCACCATGGGCGAACTCGTGGACGGCCGCGTCGATCAGCGCGTCCCGGCGCTCGGACGCCGGGACGCGTTGACGGGGGGTCTTGTCGGAGGTGGTGGCCATCGGGGTGAGCATCGATCGTAGGGCAGGGTCAGGTGGTCGTGGGGTTGGTGGGGGTCAGAGTGGTCGTGGGGTTGTGTGGTCAGGCGGCGCTGGTGGCGGGAATCGCGGCGGGGCCGGCTTCGGCGGCGGCGTTCGCGGCGGCCGAGGCGCGAGTGCTGAACGGGAACACAGCGGCGATCAGCGCGCCGGCGGCGAGCACGGCCACCCCGACCCACATCGCCGGCACCAGGCCGCTGACGTACGCCTGCGGTGTGGTGTAGCTGCCGTGGCTGGTGAACACGGTGGCGAGCACCGCGATTCCCAGCACACCACCGAGCTCGCGGATCGCGTTGGTGGCGCCCGAGGCCTGGCCGGTCTGCGCGGTCCGGACCGAGGACAGGACGGCGTTGGCCGACGGCGCGAACACCAGGGCCATGCCGCTGCCGGCCAGCACGAACGGGATCACCATGCTCGCGTAGGTCTGGTCGACGCTGGCCAACATCGCCAGCATGCCCAGCGCGATCGCCTGGAGGCCGAGCCCGGCGACCATGAACAACCGGCTGCCGTAGCGCTCGGACATGAAGCCCGCCACCGGCGAGACGACCATCACGGCGCCGGTCCAGACCAGCAGCTTGACGCCGGCCTGCAGCGGCGAGTTGTGCAGGACGTTCTGGAGGAACTGGCTCAGGAAGAAGATCGAGCCGAACATCCCGAAGTACATCGCGATCGAGACCGCGTTGGTCACGGCGAAGCTGCGGTTGGCGAAGAAGCTCATCGGCAGCATCGGCTCGGAGGTGCGGAGCTCCTGCCAGATGAAGGCCACGAGCAGCGCGGTCCCGGCGGCCAGGCTGACGACCACCTCGGAGCTCGACCAGCCGAGCGACTGCGAGCGAACCAGCCCGTAGACGACGCCGAACAGTCCGGTCGAGACCAGGGCCAGACCGGGGAGATCCAGCCGCTTGACCTCGCCGCGGCTCTCGACCAGGCGGGTCGCCGCGAGCGGGATCAGCGCGATGCCGATCGGCACGTTGACCCAGAAGATCCAGTGCCACGAGGCGACCTGGGTGAGCGCGCCGCCGACCAGTGGGCCGAGCGCCACGCCGATGCCGCTGATCCCCGACCAGACGCCGAGGGCGAGTCCGCGCTGCTCGGGCGGGAATGCCTCGGCCAGGAGGGTCAGGGTGAGCGGGGTCACGAGCGCGGCGGCGACGCCCTGGGTGGCGCGGGCGGCAATGAGGAAGCCGATCGTCGGCGACAGCGCCGCGGCGGCCGAGCCGACTGTGAACAGTGCGATGCCGCCGATGAACATGCGCTTGCGTCCAAGGCGGTCGCCGAGGGCCGCGCCGGTCAGCAGCAGCACGGCGTAGGCCAGGATGTAGGAGTTGACCGTCCACTCGAGCGTCTGGATCGACGCCCCGAGGTCGTGGCGGATGCTGGGGAGCGCCACATTCACGACGAGGTTGTCGAGAACCATCATGAACAGCCCGATCGAGACGATCGCGAGGGTCCAGCCTCGCCGGGGGGTGATGGTTGAAGATCGCATAGGCCGTCCTTCTTAGTGAGTGCTAACTACGAGAATCTTAGCAGTCACTAATAATCTGTCAAGGGCGGATTCTTGAGGCGGGTCACGGGCGGATTCAGGGGTAGGTAAAGGGCGAAGTCCAGTGTCAGCGCGAGGACCTCCCGGCGCGATTGCGAATCCGCGTGGCTAGGATGAACAGAACGTCTTCGCCGCCGTGGGGCGGAGACAGTCGGCGCGCGTCCCGCTCCTCGCGGGCGGGCTCGAGAGCCTCTGAGGGCTCGCACGCCGGGAGTTGAAGATTTCTCCTAAAGCGCTTTACGCCGGTCCGACGTCGGGTCGGCTACCAAATCGTTTGGTGAGCAGAGAACCATCCAATCGTCTCGGTCGTGTCGAGCTGGCGCATTGCGCCGGTCTTGATGGCCTGCGCGGAATCGCGGTGCTGGCGGTCCTGCTGTACCACGGCGGGGTGTCGTGGGCCCCCGGCGGATTCCTCGGCGTCGAGGTGTTCTTCGTCCTTTCGGGGTTCCTGATCACGTCGCTGCTGGTGGCCGAGTGGCAGCGATCGGCGACGATCGCCTTGGGCGCGTTCTGGGCCCGGCGGGCCAGGCGGCTGCTGCCGGCGCTGTTCTGCCTGGTCGGGGTGATCGGCATCTACTACCTGGTCGCCGGCGCGGCGGATGCGGTCCCGGGGCTCAAGGGCGACGGTATCTCCGCGCTCACCTACTTCAGCAACTGGCACCAGATCGTCGCCGGCTCGAACTACTTCGCCGCCACCGGACCGGTCTCCCCGCTCGAGCACACGTGGTCGCTGGCGATCGAGGAGCAGTTCTACCTCGTGTGGCCGCTCGTCGTGCTGGGCGTACTCACCCTCGCCGGGCGCCGCGCCGCGGACGCCGATCCCCGCCGCCGCCCGCTCGTGGTCCTGCTGGCGCTCAGCCTCGCCGGCGCGGCGGCCTCGGCGCTCGACATGGCGCTCCTCTTCGACGGCGGGCAGAACCTCAACCGGATCTACTACGGCACCGACACGCGCGCGTTCGGCCTGCTGATCGGCGCGTCGTTGGCGATCGGATTTGCTCTCTTCCGGCGCGGCGAGGTGGCGGCGGATGGCCGGCGATGGAAGCCCGGCCTCGGAGCCGTGGCGCTCCTCGCGATGGCGGCGACGTTCACCGCGATGGTGCTCGTGAACGGCGCCACTCCCTGGATGTACCCCTACGGCCTGCTCGGCCTCGACGTGGCCGTTGTGCTGCTGATCGCGGCGGCCGTGGTGCGACCGGGCTGCGTGACCGCGCGGATCCTGGCCGCGCGGCCGCTGCGTGCGCTGGGCACGATCTCCTACGGGATGTACCTCTGGCACTTCCCGCTGTTCCTGTGGCTGAGCGAGGACGCCACCGGGGTCAGCGGCGTGCCGCTCCTGGTCCTTCGCCTCGCCGTCACGCTGGCGGTGAGCACCGCGTCGTACGTGCTGATCGAGCAGCCGATCCGCCAGCGGCGCCGGCCGGCCTGGCTGATCCGCGCGCTCACGCCGCTGGCCGCGGGCGGCTCGGTGGCCGCGCTGCTGCTGGCGTCGGCGGCCAGCGCGCTGCCGGTCGGCGTCCCCGCCGCCGACACCCTCCCGAAGCCGCCGCCGGGGCTGGCCGGCAGCCAGCCCGGCTGCACGGTCACCCTCCAGGATGCGAGCCAGTACGGCGTCGCGCCGGTTGGCAAGACCAAGGAGACGCGGTTCGTCTACGACGCGCTGGGGGACCATCAGCTGACCTGGAGCGGGTCGGGTCAGAAGACCTTCCACACCTGCCCGCCCAAGCGGGTGCTGCTGGTCGGCGACTCGCTGGCGTTCACGCTGGGCGTTCCCTGGCTCCAGGACGAGGAGCGCTACGGGATCCAGTTGGCCGATGCGGGCGTCCTGGGCTGCGCGTTCACCACGCAGGGCGAGCTCAACGTGGCCGGCACCTGGGAGGCGCAGTCGGCCGGCTGCCCAAACGCGCTCCAGGGGTGGGCAGCCGAGAAGAAGGCGCTGCATCCTCGGGCGGTCGTCGTCGAGCTCGGCTACCGCGACCAGTTCGACTGGAAGATCAACGGGAAGGTGGTCCACCTCGGTCAGCCGGCCTTCGACAAGTACATCCAGAACCAGATGGACCATCTCGTCGACGTCCTCGGCGCCGGCGGGACCAAGATCCTGTTCCTGTCGATCCCCTACACGCATCCGCCCGCCCTGCCCGATGGCTCGCCGTCGCCGGCCGCCTCGCCGGACCGCCGCAACCTGATCAACGAGATGCTCCAGGACGAGGCCAAGCAGCACCCGAAGAAGATCCAGGTGCTCGATCTGGACCAGACCGTCTCACCCGGCAACCATTTCGACGCCGACGTCAACGGCCAGGTGTGCCGGTTCGACGGCGTCCACTTCAGCGCCTACTGCAGCGAACTCGTCGAGCCGAAGGTGCTCGGCGAGGTGCGCAAGATGCTCGGCTGACCCCCCGCTGCATTACCATCGGCGTCCGGGACCAAGTTTGGGCGCCGGGTCGTGTGGCGAACAGGGGAAAGGTTGAGGAAGTCGCGCTCCGAGAAGTTGCGCCGGTACGTCTGGCTACCGGTGGCGGTGCTCGCGCTGCTCAGGCTGGGCGACGCCGTCTTCGACGACTCGTCGTCGGCATCGGTGCGCATGGTCCCGATCCCGTCCGGCAGCCACTGGGTCGCCACCTGGGGGGCCAGTCCCCAGGCGGCCGTCGCGGGGAACCTGTCGGGGCTCGGCTTCCGCCACGCGACGCTCCGCGAGATCGTGCTGACCAGCGCCGGCGGGAGCCGGGTGCGCGTGCGCCTGACCAACGCCTTCGGCAGCGCGCCGCTGCGAGTTGGGCGGGCCGCCGTCGCGCTCGCGACCCGAGGCGCCGGAACCGCCGGCGGCACCACCACCGCCGTGTACTTCGACGGCCGGCGATCGGTGCTGATCCCGCCCGGGGCCGAGGTGACCAGCGATCCCGCGCCGCTCGCGGTCGCCCCGGGCGCCCATCTGGCCGTGAGCATCTACGTTCCCGGCCCGACCGGCCCGGCCACTCAGCACGCGGACGCGCAGCAGACGAACTATCTCGCCACGGGACCGCACGTGGTCAGCGATTCGCGTCCGTTCAGAACCGAAACGCACTCCTGGTACTTCCTGGCCGGCGTCGACGTGCTCGCCCCCCGCGACACGCTGGGCTCGGTCATCGCCCTGGGCGACTCGATCACCGACGGCGTCGGCTCGCCGAGCGACCGCGACGACCGCTGGCCGAACTTCCTCGCCGCGCGGCTGAGCGACCACTCGGGCTCGACCCTCGCCGTGGTCGACGAGGGCATCGGCGGCAACCGGGTGCTGAACGCGGCGCCCTGCTGCGGGGTCAGCGCGATCGCCCGCTTCGAGCGCGACGTCGCCGAGCAGCCCGGTGCCCGGGAGGTCATCCTGCTCGAGGGGGTCAACGACATCGGCTTCAGTCAGAGCCACGGTGCACTCAGCGCACCGCACATCGCCGTGTCCGCGCTGGCGATCGTCGAGGGGTACGAGCGGATGGTCACGCTCGCGCACACCGCCGGGCTGAAGATCTTCGCGGCCACGCTGACCCCGTTTCAGGGGGCCCGCTACTGGACGCCGGCCGGGGAGGCCAAGCGTGAGGCGGTCAACAACTGGATTCGCACCGCCGGCGCGTTCGACGGCGTGATCGACTTCGCCCGGGCGGTGGCCGACCCGCGTGACCCCCAACGTCTGGACCCGGACTACGACTCCGGCGATCATCTGCATCCGAACGCGGCCGGGTACCGGGCCATGGCCGAAGCGATCGATCTCGGCATGCTGTTCCGGGGCGGTCGCGGCCAGTAGGCCCTGGCTTCTACAGCGCGATTCGCCGGCCCGCGCGCCGTGGTCGCGGCAACGCGGCATGGGCCTCGGCCAGCGCGGCGACCCGCTCGCGCACGCCGTCGCGCACCGGCGAGGCCCGGCCGGCGCCTGCGTCGACGTGGACCAGCATGTGCTCGCCCGTGGCCACCGGGTCGCTCTCGCCGGCCCTGGTCAGGACGTGGAACAGGTGCAGGCGCCTGTCGTCCCAGCCCAGTACCTGGGTGAGGGTCTGGACGCGATCGCCGGCGTACAGCTGCCCCAGATGCAAGATGTGCGTCTCGACCGTGTAGTAGCTCCCGCCCGATTCCAGATACGCGCCGTCGACGCCGATGTAGCCGAGCAGCGCGTCGGTCGCGTCGCCGAACAGCTGGAGGTACCGGCTCTCGGTGACGTGGCCGTTGTAATCGAGCCAGTCGGGCGGGATCTCGCGGGTCATGAGCGCGAGCGGCGCGCCCTCGCCGGCGCCGTCGTTCGCGGCCGACGCGGCGCCGGACGCCGGCGAGCGACCCATCAGGTCGCGCTCCCAGCCGGCCAGCGTGGCGCCCGCCCCGGTGTCCCGGGCGCGCAGCGCCTGGAGGATCGCCACCAGGCAGTCGTCGCGCTCGCGTTCGAGCTCCGCGACCGACCGATCGCCCGCCTGGTCATCGGACTGACCCGCGACCTGGTCGAGGAAGGCGGGCCTCAGCTCGGGGACGTCGACGAGCTTGGTCCAGGGCAGGGCGAGGGGCGGCCCGGGCGGCGTCGAGCGCCGACTCGGCGATCTGATCGGGTGTCACGGGCACGTGTTCGCTGCGCGCCACCGTGTCCCCGGCGCCGGCGACCGCGCACGTGATGAACGCCTCGGAGATCATCCGGCCCTCGGGCGCCGCCCGCCGGTTGCCGTGCCGAGACCGGCCACGTCGCGCAGGATCTGCTCCCAGTGGCGGTACTGCACGTCATGGCCCTCGTTGGGATAGGCCCGCAGCGCCGCCACCCGGGGAAGCAGCCGGCGCCACTCGGGCACGTGAGTCGCGGCCGGGACGACGTCGTCCTCGGTCCCCCAGTACAGGTACGCCGGCGCGTACAGCCCGGCCAGGTCGGCCAGCGGCTCGTCACACGAGAGGCGCCACTCGTGCGCGAGCGCCGGGTCGCCGGCCAGCACGGCCGGCTGGGCGTACAGCACTGAGGCGGTGCCGCACTCGGCCACCAGCGGCCCAGCGGCCGCCGCCGCCAGGTGCAGCGAGAGCACGCGGTGGGGTACGCGGGCGGCGAGCGCGGCGCCGTAAGGTGCGCCGCCGGAGATCGCGACGACCGCGAAGCGCCGGATGGCCAGCGCGTCGAGCACACCCAGCACGTCATCGACCGCATCCTCGTAACCGAGCGCCGGATCGAACGGCGTCATCCCGAACCCGTTGCGCTCGACGCTGACGAACCGCAGCCGCAGCCGCTCGCGAACGTCACGCGCGAACTCGGTCGCATAGAAGGCGTTCACATCGGTCCCGAGGCCGCCGAAGAACACCACCGCGCGCCAATCCGCGGCGCCTTCGTCGATGTAGCGGACGACCCGGCCGTGGGCTACGGACTCGGCGAGCGCGGTCATTCGCTTGAAGACAACCACCGGAGTCAAGTGCGGGTTTTGTTAAGGGCGGCAGTGTCCGACGGGGTACCCGTCCCATGAACGCCGAGCGGAGCGAGCCCTGAGTGGAAGGACGCGATCGCGCCGACGGTGGCCACGCTGTCGGCACATGGGTCGAGCTTCAAGTACACCTTCCCGGCCAACTCGGTGGTCGTGCTCGACCTCACCACGTCCGGTGGGTCGTCGGCGGCGGGAGCCTCGCTGTCGCGCGGTCCGGTGACGACCAGCGCGACGAGGATCGCCAGGCAGGCGATCCGCAGCGGGGCGGCCAGCATGAGCACGGCGAAGTAGGCGGCCGGGCGGGCGCCGCTGGTGGCTACCGGCGGCGCCCGAGGTAGTCCCACAGCGCGGCGCGCTGCCGCTCGGACCAGACGGTGGCGCGCTTGCGCAGAGCCTCCTCGTCGTCGGACCAGCGGCGCGGGCCGCCGAACGCGTGGGTGAGCATCTGCTGGTGGGCCGCCTTCTCGAGCAGCACGGCGCGGATGACCGCGTCGCGGATGGTGGCGCCCGCGGTCACGATCCCGTGGTTGACGAGGAACAGCGCGTGTAGGTGCGCGAGCGTGTCCGCCACCTCGGTTCCGAGCTCTTCGGTGACGATGAGCTCGGCGGTCCTGGTGAAGCAGGGGACCTCCGGGGGGACGAACATCGTGCCGGCGTGGGATACCGGAAGGAGCGGTTGGCCGCTCGCGGCGATCGCGATCGAGTGCGGCGGATGGGTGTGGACGACGCTCGTGAGGTCGGGGCGGGCTTTCAGGATCTCGAGGTGGATCGGCCACTCGATGTGGCGCGGGTGATCGCCCGCGAGTATCTCGCCGTCGAAGCCGACCAGGATCACGTGCTCGGCGGTGATCTCGTCGAAGCCGAAGGTTGACGCCTTCATCCAGGCGCCACGACCCTGCGGATCGCGGGCCGAGACGTGTCCCCACACGAAGTCATCGTGGCCGTTGGCGGCCAGGATGCGGCAGCCGAGGGCGACCTGCTCGCGGAGCTCCTGCTCGGTCATGGGTGCCTCCTCGGTGGTTGTCCGGGCCGGTCTCGGTCCGGGTCTGGGGCCGGGGGAATTCATACGATGACGGGATGCCGGGGCGTCCCAACGTGCTGCTGATCATGGTCGATCAACTCGTCGCGCAGTGGCTGCCGGCGTATGGCCATTCCGTTGTCCGCGCCCCGGCCTCGTCGTCGCTGGCGGCTCGGAGCGTCGTGTTCGACGCGGCGTACTGTGCCTCGCCGCTGTGCGCGATTTGCGCACGCGCGAGGACCTATACCACCTGCAGCGCGTGGCGCGCCTGGACGCGCTGTAGGAGGGCCAGCGTGGTCGCGGCGAGGACGCCCGGGACGATCGCGGCCAGATAGGCGGCGGAGGGGCCGGCGGTCTGATCGATCGCGCCGGCGAGCAGCGGGGCGAGCACGAGACCGGCGGCCCAGGTGCCGTTGAGCAGTCCGATCACGAGGCCGTCGGTTAGCTCGGGCTGCGCGGTCGAGTCGGTGGCCATGGGGTATGCCACCGTGCTGATCACGGCGCGCGGAGCCGTCGAGAGGACGAGCATGCCGACCAGCGCGCCGGCACTGGGTTCGAACGTCCCCGGAACGAGGGACAGCGCGAGTGCGAGACCGGCTGCCGTCGCCCACCGGATCGTGGTGGCGCGGTGACCGAGCCTGACGGTCAGCGCGCTCACGATGATGTAGAGACCGGCGGCGGCTGAGAAAGCGAGGCCGGTGGCGCTCGCGGAGAACCCCGCCCGGTGGAGTTGGAGCGGGACGAGCAGTTGGGTGACGCCCCCGACCGCGCCACCGATGGCCAGCACGGAGGCGGCGGTCACGACGCGCGGATGGCGAGGAAGGACCCGCGCGAGGTCGCGCAGAGAGGCGGTGCGCGTGGCGAGGTCGCGGGGTCGCTCGGCTGGCTGGTGGCTCAGCGCTGTCGCGAGCGCAGCGGCGAGGACCGCGACGACGAGGAACGGGCTCGAGAGTCCGAACGCGTCGGCGAGGACGCCGCCGATCGCCGGGCCGGCCACCATGCCCACGGCCGCGCTCGTGGCGACCGCGCCCAGGCTGGGCGAGCCGGGCTTGTCCTGGGAGCCGGACATCCAGGCGACGCCGGTCGTCCAGACGATGCCGAACGCCAGTCCGAAGGCGAGGCGACCGGTCATGAGCAGCGGGTAGTCGGGTGCCGCCTGCGCGAGGGCGGCCGCGGCCATCAGTGCAGTTGCCGCGATCGTGAGTCGCCTGGCGCCGAGGCGGTCGGCGAGCGCCCCGGCCGGGAGGGAGACGGCCAGCGTGGCCAGGCCGGGCGCAGCCAGGATGAGGGCGTCGCCGGAGGGTGTCAGGCCGTAGGCGTGGTTTATCCGCGGCAGCAGCGGGACGATCGCGCTCTGCGTCGCAGCGGCAACGAAGAACAGCGCGTGGAGGAGGGCGGGGAGCAGTCTGGGGCGGCGTTGTGTTTCCACGGTCGCTTCAGCATAAGATTGTGCGTGTCGTTCGAAAAGTGAGCATTTAGCGATGAAACGATCAACTGGATCGATCGAAAACTCTGGAGTGGATCTGCGCGGGTTGCGGGCGCTGGTGGCCGTGGCCGACTTCGGGTCCTTCCGTGCCGCCGCGGGTGAGCTCGGATACACGCAGTCCGCGATCTCGCATCAGGTGGCCGAGCTCGAGCGGGCGCTCGGCGCGTCGCTGTTCACCCGCCCGGGTGGCCGCGGCGCGGTGTCGCTGACCCGCGCGGGGGAGGCGGCCTACCTGCACGCCCGGCGGGCGTTCAGTGAGCTTCACGCGTTGGACGCCAGCGTGCAGGCGACGCTCCGCGGGGAGCGGACGGTCGTGCGGGTGGGTGTGTTCCAGACCGCGGCGGCGGAGCTGCTGCCCGCCGCGCTGCGGGTGCTGCGCGAGGAATGGCCGGGGGTCGAGGTCGTGCTGTCGGAGACCGATGACGACCCGCGGCTGATCGAGTGGCTGGCGGCTGGGAGGTTGGATCTCGCGTTGACCATCAACCAGCAGCCCGATGACCGGGTCGAGCTGATCCGCCTTTACGAGGATCCATGGGTTGTGTTGACGCGGCGCGACAGCCCGCTCGCGGGGGCTTCGCCGGCCAGCTTCGAACTGCTGGACGGCGCCGACGTCGTGGCCTGGACCTCGCGCTGGGAGATCCAGGGCGAACTCGAGGCGGCCTGGCGCCGGCGCGGCATCAACCCTCGCGTCGTCTACCGCACCGACGACAACCTGGCCTTGCAGCGCCTCGTCGCCGCGGGGCTGGGCCACGCCTGCGTCGGGCGGCTGGCCGCCGAGCGCGCGGTCGATCCCTCGCTGACCTGGCTCGCGCCACCAGACGTGCTGACGCCGCGGACCGTGGCGCTGTGCCACCCGCGCCGGCGGGATCTGGTGGAGGCGGCGCGGGCGTTGAGCGCAGCGTTGCGGGCGCAGTTCGGGCGGTGAACGGTGGACGGTGGACGGTGGACGGTGTATGCACCCCTACGCGCTCAGCTGCGCCCGGCGCTCCAGGGCCAGCGCGGGCTGGTCGGTGATCACGCCCTCGACGGCGGCGTGGGCGAGGTAGCGACCCAGGGTGCGCGGCGCGTTGACCGTCCAGATCACGCAGGGGACACCCGCCTCGGCCGCCCTCGAGAGAGCAGTGGCGTCGGCCAGTCGGCGATGGATGACCAGGCAGTCCGCGTTGGCGATGGGCAGGCGAATGCTGAG
Organism: uncultured Solirubrobacterales bacterium; assembly: GCA_963832315.1. Classification (GTDB taxonomy): domain Bacteria; phylum Actinomycetota; class Thermoleophilia; order Solirubrobacterales; family Solirubrobacteraceae; genus Palsa-465. The sequence goes on from CAWHTT010000005.1 coordinate 63,489, forward strand.
CGCTCTGCGAAAGCCGGTGCTGATCAGCAGGCCGGTCCTCAACTCCGGCGCCAGTGTCTTGGCCTCGCTCACGACGTCGTCCCGGAACGAGCTGAGCAGGCAGCGATCGAGGCCGTACGGCCGTAGCAGCGCGATCGTCTCCTCGAGGTAGCCCGCCTCCTTGACCTCGAGGTTGAGTGCGATGCGGTCCTTGGTGAGCTCGAGTACGTCGGCCAGGAGTGGGGGACGGGACGTCGTTCCCTTGGCCGTGAGGGCCTCGTAGCGCAGCGAGCTGGTCGGGACCCTCTTGACGCGAGCGTCGTGGAAGACGACCAACTTTCCGTCGCGCGTGCAGCGCACGTCGAACTCGATCATGTCCGCCCCCAGCGCGATCGCCGCCTCGAACGCCTCGAGCGTGTTGGCGACCGGCGCGCCTGGTGCGCCTGGACCCCAGGCACCGCGATGGGCGATGACCAGGCAGGATCGGCTCACCGTTCGCAGCATGGCAGCGTCCGCGGCGGATGCGAACATGTGTTCGAATGGGATCGCGAGCGCTCACACCCTATGTCGAGCTGCATTGCCACTCTGCCTTCTCGTTCCTGGATGGGGCCTCGCTCCCAGACGAGATGGTTCCTACCGCACTGGAGCTGGGCTATCGGACGCTGGCTCTGACCGACCACAACACGGTGTCGGGCTCGATGGAGTTCGCGGTCTCCGCCCGGGCGCTCGGGTTGCGCCCGATCCACGGCGCCGAGGTCGACTTATCCGACGGCCGCCACCTGACGCTGCTCGTTCAGGACGGGGGCGGTTGGTCGAACCTGTGCCGGATCCTGACGCGCGCGCACGCGCATACGCGAGAAAAGCCAGGGCCCCCGTCTCAGGCATTCGTGGAGCTGTCCGACGTGCTCGAGCACGCCGCGGGGCTGATCTGCTTGAGCGGGTGCGCGCTGCGCGGGGTGCACGACGAGTTCACGCTTCGGCGCCTGCTCGATGCGTTCGGGCCGGATCGCCTGCGGGTCGAGCTCCAGCGGCCGTTCCTGCGCGACGACCGGGCGCGCAATCGGCGTCTCGAGCGGATGGCCGAGCGGCTCGGGGTGCCGTGCGTGGCGACCGGCAACGTGCACGCACACGCGCTGGCCCGGGCTCCGCTGCAGGACGCGCTGGTCGCCGTGCGCCTGCACACCACGCTCGATGCCTCCGAGCCACAGCGGCGTGGCAACTTCAGCCACGTGCTCGCCTCGCCGGCGGCCATGGCCAGTCGCTTCACCGAGCATCCGGAGGCGGTGGCTGAGACCGCGCGGCTGGCCGAGCGGCTGCGCTTCGATCTGACCAGCGACCTCGGGTACCGCTATCCGGGCTCTGAGGATGCCGAGGCGATGCGCAACCTCACCGAGCTGTGTCAGGCGCGGTTGGAGAAGCGCTACCAGGATTCGGGCTCCACGCGCGGGGAGGCGCGGGTCCGGCTGGAGCAGGAGCTGAGGATCATCGAGCGGCTCGGGCTGCCCGGGTTCTTCCTGCTCCACCACGACATGCTCGAGCTGGCCCGCGAGGTGGCGGTCGAGGTACGCGGGCCGGACAGCGTGAGGCAACTGCTGCCGCCCGGGCGGGGACGGGGCTCGAGCGTCTCGTCGATCGTCTGCTTCCTGACCGGTCTCTCGCACGTCGATCCGATCGCCAACGATCTGCTGATCGGGCGATTCCTGAACGACGAGCTGACCTCGCTGCCCGACATCGACCTCGACTTCCCGCGCGACATCCGTGAGAAGCTGATCCCCCGGGTGCACGAGCGCTACGGGCACGACCGCTCGGCGCTGGTGGCGGCGTTTCCCACCTATCGCGCCCGGGGGGCGATCCGCGAGCTGGGCAAGGCGCTCGGGCTGCCGCCGGGCGAGATCGAGCGGGTGGCGCGGGGTAGCGAGGGCTGGGACGCGCGCGAGGTGGACAAGGACATCGCGTCCGCCTTTGGCCTCGGGCGAAACGGCACTGCCACCCACCAGGATCGCCGCGGTGAGGACCGCCGCGGCGCCACGGGCCGCTGGGCTTGGTTGGCGCGCCTGGCCGCCGAGGCGCACGGATTGCCGCGCCATCTGAGCCAGCACTCGGGCGGGATGATCGTGGCCACCCGGCCGCTGATCGACTGCTGCCCAATCGTCCCGGCGGCGATGGAGGGGCGCCAGATCGTGCAGTGGGACAAGGACTCCTGCTCGGACGCCGGCTTTCTCAAGATCGACCTGCTGGGACTGGGAATGCTCTCGGCGGTGGAGCGCTCGGTCGAGTTGATCGCGCGCACGCGCGGGGAGCACGTCGACCTGAGCCGGATTCCCTATGACGATCCCGCCACCTACGAGTGCATCCAGAAGGCCGAGACGACCGGCGTGTTTCAGATCGAGAGCCGGGCCCAGATGCAGTCGCTGTACCGGACTCGGCCGGAGAACCTCAAGGACATCACCGTTCAGGTGGCGATCGTCCGGCCCGGCCCGATCCAGGGCGGCGCGGTCAACCCGTACATCGAGCGACGCCAGCGCCTGCGCGTTGATCCCGACTACCAGGTGCCCTACGAGCATCCATCGCTAGAGCCCGCGCTGCGCGAGACGCTCGGCGCGATCATCTTCCAGGACCAGGTGATCGAGGTGGCGATCGCCTTTGCCGGGTTCTCGCCCGGCGAGGCGGAGGGGCTGCGACGAGCGATGAGCCGCAAGCGCTCGGAGGCGGCGATCGAGGCCTACCACAAGCGGTTCGTGGCCGGGGCCCGACGGCGACACGGCGTGGATGAGGAGACGGCCGAGCGGGTGTTCGGAATGGTCCGCGGCTTCTCTGGCTTCGGCTTCCCGAAAGCCCATGGCGCCGCCTTCGGGTTGCTCGCATATCAGTCGACCTGGCTGCGGGTCCACTACGGCCCGGAGTTCCTGTGCTCGTTGCTGAACGAGCAGCCGATGGGGTTCTATCCACCCGACGCGCTCGTGCACGAGGCGCAGCGGCGGGGGATAGAGGTGCTGGCGCCGGACGTCAACGAGAGCGACGCAACATGTGAGATGCGCGGCGACGTGGTTCGCATCGGGCTCGGCTACGTGCGAGGGGTCGCCGAGCAGGAGGTGAGGGAGCTGGTGGCGCTTCGCGAGGCCGGCGGACGGTTTCGCAACCTGGCCGATCTCGCTTCGCGCGCGAGCTCGAGCGCCGCCTCGCTCGAGCTGCTCGCCTGGTCGGGGGCGTGCGACTCGTTGGTGCCGGGCGTGGGGTCCGGGTCGGCGCGCCGGATCGCGCTGTGGCAGCTCGGCGTGGCCACGCCAGGGCGGCGCGTCCCCGGCGGCGTGCAACTCGCCCTGCCGCTCGATCTGCCGGCGCCGCCCCGTCTGCGCGAGCTGACCGCCTGGGAGTCGATGCTGGCCGACTACAGCTCGACCGGGATGACCGTGGACGCGCATCCGTTGGCGCTGTTGCGCCACCGGCTGCCCGAAGGGCTGGTGACGAGCCGGGAGCTCTCGGTGCTGCGTCACGGCACCCGTGTGCAGGTGGGGGGCATGGTGGTGGCGCGGCAGCGTCCCGGCACCGCCAACGGCATCGTGTTCCTGCTGCTGGAGGACGAGCACGGCACGATCAACCTGATCGTCCCGGCACCCGTCTACGAGCGCCATCGACTGACGGTGAGAACCGAGCCGCTGGTCATTGCCGAGGGCAAGCTGGAGCGTTTGCCGGCCGCTGGTGGCGCCATCAACGTGCTGGTCGATCGGGTCCAGCCGATCTCGGCACCCGATCACATCGTTGCCGAGATCAAGGACTTCTCGATGCTCGACGAGCAGGTGCGCCGGGGACTGGCGGAGCAGGCACGGCAGGGTGCGGCACAGCAGGCGCGTCCCCGGGCTGCTGGGGGGCAGGGTTCTGGCGACGGCGAGGCGGAGGACTTCCGCGCGGTCGCGCCGCCTGTGCTGAGCTTCGCATCCGGGCGGCGGCGATGAGCCTGCGCCGCCGAGTGATACGCAATCGAGTGATCCGTTCTCCGGGTGAGCACGGTAAGGTGCCGCTCCGTGCTCGCCGTCCTGCTGTTCGCCGCCTTCTGGGTCGTGCTCGGCTTTTTGGTGTTCTTCTTCGGGATCCGCGGAGGACCGGGCGCGGCACTCGAAACACCGGGTGGGCGTGGCTCACGGGCCAGCCGGCGCGCGACGGCCTGGGTGTTCGTGGTCGTCTACATCACCTTTGGCGCGGTCCTGCCCGCGCTGTTCCTGATCGGCAACCACAACAGCGCCAACGGTCAGGTCAGCGGGATCAAGCTGACCGTCGCCGAGAAGCACGGCCGCGAGATCTTTGGCGAGCGCTGCGGGCTCTGCCACACGCTGGCCGCGGCCAACTCGGTCGGCAAGGTGGGCCCCAACCTCGACCTGATCCAACCCACGCAGCAGCTTGTGCTGCACACGATCCAGTACGGCTGCCTGCCGAACCCGCCGAAGGGCAGCCAGGAGGCCTGTCTGGGCGAAGGCGTGATGCCGGCGGACGTGGTCCAGGGCATCGACGCCGAGGACGTCGCCAAGTTCGTGTCCAAAGTGGCCGGCCAGGAGTAGCGCGCCGGCGGCCGACGTGCGGGCCGCGCGCGCCCCCATCGAAGCCGCATCTTGCGCAGATTTGGTTAGGGTCGGATCGCGCTCCGTCCGCGGCCGTTGTTAGGATCGGCGCCCGAATAGCTGAAATCCCGCGCCGCTCGGCACCAGGCGAGCGGCGGGAGCGGGGGACCCAAGTTGTTGGGGCGAATCGTGCTTGTCGCGAAGCGCCGCTCTTTCGGCGCGAGCCCGTCAGCTAACCCCGTAAGCGTGAGAAAGAGGTCGATGACATGCCCGAAGCGGGCGTTCCTGCGCGTGCCCGGCGTCGAAATGCAGCACCGTGGTGGGAGGAACTCGATCGCGAGGCGTTCCGGTTCCCGACTGCATACGAGGTGAAGCCTGCGCACGAGGTGAAGCTGCGCAGGTGCCGGTAGGTGCCGCGGTCGCCGCGGTCGCCGCGGTTCCCGCCCCGGCTCGCCTGGCGGACGGGTCGGCCTCGCGTCCGGCGAGCGCTGATCCTCGCCCCGTGGACGGCGAGCGGCGGACGGTGACGATTCGGGGCCGCGGGGCGGAGCGCAATCTGCCGGTGGCGCGCCCGACTCTGCGCCGGCACGAGCGACCGGGCTTCAGGCCCGATCGGGCCGCGCTGTGGGCCGTCATGCTCGGGCTACTGCTGATCCTGGTCGCCGCGGCCAGCGCGCACGCGGCGATCCCGCACTAGCCGGACCGCGTCGGGCGCACCGGACCGCGTCGGGCGCACGGGTCCCGTGCGCGCAAGCGCTTACGCGGCTCGCATCGTGCGCTGATGCGGGCTTTATCGAGCGATCTATATAAGGAGATCAGGCCCGTCTCTGCCTGCCCGTGGCCTGGACGTGGGGGCGAAGGCTCGGCGGCGCATTTGTGCGCGACGCCCACTTGTGCACCCGGCCTCGCCGACTTAGACTTATGAACTGTAAGCAGGTCTCAAAAGTGAAGGGCCAGATGGGCCCTTACAGCCCCCGGACCCCCTGGTGTCAACTATGAAGACTTCGATGAGCAGATTCCAAATCCATGACGACCTGACCGCTCCGGAGGGTTCTGTTCCGGTGCTGCGAGGCGCGCTCGCGACCGGTGGTCAGTTGCCGAACTTCCTGGGCGTGCTGGCGGGTTCGCCGGCGGCGCTGCGGGCGTACGCTCGGTTCCGCTCGGAGCTGCGCCACGGGAAGCTGACGCTGGCCACGCTTGAGCGGATCGCGCTGGCGGTGGCGGAGTACTACGGCTCCGAGCCTGGCATCGCGATGCACTCGCGCACGGCTCGGGCGGCCGGCCTGGCCCTCGACGAGGTGGCGATGGCGCGCCAGTTCACCTCCAAGGATCCCCGCGAGGCGGCCCTGCTGTGCTACCTGAAGGCGCTGCTCGAGGACCGCGGCCGCGCACCGATGCACCTCCACGAGGAGGCGCGCGAGGCGGGCTGGGACGACGAGCAGATCCTGGAGGCGATCGCCAGCGTGGCCCTGGAGGGCTTCACGGCGATGGTCAACGTTGGCGGCGAGGTGCCGGTGGACGGCTCCAGCGAGGCATCGCGTGCCCTTCAGGCAGCGTAAGCTTTCCGCTGGCGATGGGAGCGCCTGAAGACACTCCGTCAAACGGTGACCACAGCGCATCGGCCGGCGCCGATCGCGCCGGCTCGGCCACCAAGGAGCACGCCGGCTGTTGCCCGCTCTACCACGAGGCAGTTGAGCTGGTCGGCCGGCGCTGGACCGGCGCGATCCTCCGCGTGCTCATGGACGGCGCGCTGCGTTTCTCGGAGATCGCCCAGGCGGTCCCGGAGCTGTCCGACCGGTTGCTATCCGAGCGGATGAAGGAGCTCGAGCGTCGCGGGATGGTCCAGCGGCGGGTCATCTCCGGCCCGCCGTTGCGGGTCGAGTACTCGCTGTCGGAGATGGGCCACGCCCTGGAGCCGGCCCTGTCCGAGCTCGAGCGCTGGGCCAATCGGTGGCTCAGCGACCGCCGGACCGCACGCGTCTGATCCTGCGCGGGATCCTGCGCGGGATTCTGCGCGCGGTCGGGCGCGCCGCCCCGGTCGGGCGGTCCTCCGCCGGCCGCGCCAGCAAGTAACGTTCGGCGGGTCATGGCTGCTACGGCTTCTCCGCTCACCCCCGAGGACGTGATGGCGCTCGTCCAGGAACGGGACATCAGGTTCATACGGCTGTGGTTCACCGACATCCTCGGCCAGCTGAAGGCGTTCTCGATCAACGCCACCGAGCTGACCGACGCGTTCGAGGGTGGGATGGGCTTCGACGGGTCGTCGATCACGGGCTTCAACCCGATCGAGGAGTCGGACATGATCGCGATGCCCGACCCGACGACGTTCCGGACGCTGCCCTGGCGCCCGGAGGAGCAGGGCGTGGCGCGGATGTTCTGCGACATCCTCACGCCCGAGCGCACCGCGTACGAGGGTGACCCGCGGCACGTACTGCGCCGCGCGGTCGAACGGGCCAAGGCGATGGGATTCGACCACTACTACGTCGGCCCGGAGCTCGAGTACTTCTACTTCAAGAGCGCGAAATCGACCGAGGTGCTCGACGAGGGCGGCTACTTCGACCTGACCACGCTCGATGCGGGATCGGACCTGCGGCGCGAGACCGTGCTGGCGCTCGACCAACTGGGGATCCACACCGAGTACGCGCACCACGAGGTCGGCCCGAGCCAGCACGAGATCGACATGCGCTATGCCGATGCCCTGAAGGCGGCCGACGACTGCATGACGTACCGGATCACGGTCAAGGAATACGCGATGAAGTACGGCCTGCACGCCACTTTCATGCCCAAGCCGCTGTTCGGCAAGAACGGCTCGGGGATGCACACCCACCAGTCGCTGTTCCGGGGCGAGCAGAACGCGTTCTTCGACCCCGAGGACCAGTACTACCTATCCGACGTGGCCAAGGCGTTCATCGCGGGCCAGCTCCGCCACGCCCGCGAGATCTGCTCGATCTTCGCCCAGTGGGTCAACTCCTACAAGCGCCTCGTCCCCGGCTACGAGGCGCCGGTATATCTCGCCTGGTCGCGGCGCAACCGCTCGGCGCTCGTGCGCATTCCCATGTACCACCCCGGCAACGAGCGGGCCACGCGCATGGAGCTCCGGTGCCCAGACCCGGCGTGCAACCCGTACCTGACCTTCGCGGTGCTGCTGCAGGCCGGCTTGGAGGGGATCGAGCACCGCTACGAGCTGCCCGACCCGATGGAGACCAACCTGTACCACCTCTCCTCCGAGGAGCGTCGCCGGCTGGGCATCGAGCAGCTGCCGGCCACGCTCGGCGAGGCGATCGAGCTGACCGCCGAGTCCGAGCTCGTCCTCCGCGTGCTCGGCGAGCACATGTTCAACCGCTACATCGAGATCAAGCGCCAGGAGTGGGACGACTACCGCGTGCAGGTCACGCCCTGGGAGCTCGAGCGCTATCTGCCGGTCTTGTAGGGGTGGTGCCGGCTCAGGGGGTGACGCCGGCTCAGGGGGTGGCGCCGGCTCAGGGGGTGGCGCCGGCTCAGGCGGGTGACGCCGGGTGTGGGCGCCTATGGCCCTGCGCACTTGCGTACGTAGCGACAAGCCACGACCGAGGGCTGCTCGACCGGGCGCCCGGCCGCGGCCGACCAGGCCAGGCGGATGAACTGCGCGTGCGACCAGGCCAGCGGCGTGGCCGAGAAGGTCGGCGTTCCGGGAGCGAAGCCGGGCTGACCGGAGGGCGGGTTCTGGTCCCACACCTGCTCGGGTAGCAGGCCGCCGGCGTTGGCGGTGGCGGCCATCGCGCGTAGCTCGGGAGCGGCGCCCTGCCCGGCCGCGAGCTCGTACTCGCCGCGCTCGCCGGCGAAGATCGGCCACACCCGCCCGACCGTGGTCTGGCTGCCCGGCGCGAAGCCGACATCCCAGGGTTGGCCGTTCTTCTGCTCGCCGTAGCCGTCGCCCGTGTAGCGGTGCCAGAAGCGCCCGTTCGGGGTGGCCGTCGAGAGCTGAGCGTCGACGACGCGGATCGTCGAGAGGATGTTCGGATCGTTCGGGGCGACGACGCCGAGGCGGACCAACTCGAGGAAGCTCGGATCGACGACGGCGCGCTGGTCGAGCGTGGGGCCGCTGTCGCCGACGCTGTAGGTGGTGCCGGCGTTCGGGTTGCCGTCCTTGGTCAGCCGCAGGTAGTAGGAGCCGCCGTAGGGGCCGGTGGTGGTCAGCGTCCAGGCGTTCAGATTCCTACGCCAGGCGTCGGCGGTCTGGAGGTACTTGGTGGCGGAAGCGGTGTCGCCGCGCTTCTGCGCGATGGTGGCCGCGCACACGAGCCCGGCGATCTCGCTGGCGATCGTCGCCGGCGAGTACCCGGCCTGGTTCTCCCAGCGCTCCTGCGGGGTGTACGGCGCGGTATGGCCCTGGTCGTCGTGGAAGCCGACGATGAAGTCGGCGGCCAGCTTGACGTGCTGCCAGGTGGCAGGGTCATGGGCGTCGAGTTGCCAGGCCAGGATGATCGGGTCGGCCACCTCGTCGAGTTGCAGGTTGGTGAGGGCGGGCTTGCCGGTGACATCCGAGTTCTGCGGGAACGAGCCGTCCGGTTCCTGCTGGCGGAAGAGCAGGAAGTGCAGGGCGCGCCGGGCGCCGGCGGTGTCGCCGTCGGCGATCAGCGCGGTGGCGATCTCGTACAGGTCGCGCGACCACACCAGGTGGTAGGGCCCGCTCGGCGTCTGTAGCCCGGTGCCCCACGCCCAAGGCATGGTCGGGGAGGCCACGAACGCGCCGCGATAGGTCTTGTCCTCGCTGGCCGCGAGCACCATCTGCGAGACCGTGTACTCCCGGCCCTCGGCGGCGGTGGCGAGACTGCGGGGCGGCTTGCGCAGCGAGCTCAGGTAGTCGTGCCAGCCCCTGGCATAGCTCTGGGCTACCGCATCCCAGCCGGCGCGCAGCGAAGCCCGCGCCGCGGTCAGGGCGCCCCCGCGGGTGCCGGCGAAGCCCAGCGCCAGCGCCAGCACCTGATGACCAGGTCGCCCGCTCAGCGTGGTCGACGTCGTGGAGCTGACGATTCCGTCGTGCGCGGCGCACGCGCCGACCTTGACCGCCGGCCGGCCGGCGAGCGCGATCGCCATCTGCGGGTCGCTGGCGAGCACACCCGACCGAGAGCAGGACTGCGGGGTGGGATCGGTTTCGTTGGACGGCGCGGCGTCGGCCAGGATCGCCACCCGGTGGCGCCGTCCGTCGAGCGACTGGAACTGCACGTGGATCAGCACGGTCGAACGGCTCGGATCCGTGACGTAGGTCTTGGTCAGTCGCCAGCCGTCGTGCGTATCGGTGTTGACCTGGCGGTAGGTCAGGCTGCTCGGGTCGGCGAGAGTCACCTGGTGAACGCTCGCCCCGCTCTCGGGCACGCCATCGACAGCGAACTGGAGGTCGCGGAAGCTCGGGGTGTCGAGCCTGGGGTAATAGACCTCGCTGAGACCGCCGCCCTCGAGCGTGAACCACACCTTGCTGGTCAGCGTGCGCGACGTGCCGAACCCCTGCTTATCGGCGGGCAGCCAGTTCGGCTTCGGGGTGGTCTGCGCAGCGGGAAGAGCCGGGGTGCTCCGCTGAACGGGATGTGTCCCGCCCACGACCAGGACGGCGGGGCGGGGGCCGAGGACGGCGATAAGGAGAGCGAACAGCAGCGGCAAAATCACCCGTGGACGGGGCATGTGGAGCGTTTTTCCCGGTATCCGGGCGCGTCTAACCCGTCAACGGGGCGCGGCCCAGACCGGCGCCGGCACACCCATGGCCCGATTCAGCAGCCAACCGGCGATCGTCAGCAGCACCACGCCGACGAGTACGTCGAGCATCTGGCGGGGCGTGTGCAGCAGGCCCGAGGCGACGATGATCGTGGTCGCGCCGGCGGGTGGATGGGCGGCGCGCAGCACCCGGAGCACGCCGCCGGTGAGCGCCACCGCGAGCGCGATCGCGCACACCCGCCCGACCGTGATGCCCGAGACGTACACGCTGGGCGAGTTCAACAAGCCGAAGATGGCCAACGACAGCGCCCCGGCGAGGACGCCGACGGTATGTCCGACGATCGTGTTGCGCGGCGAGCCGACCTCGGCCATCGGCGTCTCGAAGATCAGGAACGCGGTGGCGCCGAGGCTCGGGAAGACCAGCGGCTGCTTGACGATGTACGCCCACGTCCCGCTGAGCCCGATGGCCACGAGCGAGCCGATGAACGTGTAGATCGCGTTGCCGTTGTTGCGCCAGCGGCGGTACAGCCAGCGCTTGAGTCCGTAGGACCCCGGCACGCCGACGAGCGATCCCTGGCGCTGGAAGATCCGCACCCCCGAGTCGGCGAACTCGGCGATGTGGTCGAGTTGGTCATTGGGCTCGAACAGACTGCTCACGGCGCGGGCAAGCGTAGCCGTCGAAACCTCGGCCTCGCGCCGCCTGGGCCGGCGCACCTGTCCGACCTCGGACAGTTCACGCAGGCCTATGCCTAGAGCCGCCGGTAGCGCGCCTCGAGCAGTGAGTAGGCGGCGAACACGAGCAGGCCGCCGGCCACCACGCCCAGCAGTCCGGGCCCGAACGGCTCTCGGTACACACGCGTCAGCGCGCCGTCGAGCCCGACGGCCTCCCGGGGATCGAAGTCAATCGCGGTCTTGACCAGGAAATAACCCACGACCACGAACACGAGCGCGCGGGCGACCAACCCCACGTGTCCGAGCACCATGAACGCAGGGCGCTCGAGCGAGCCCATGTCACGAAGCTTCGAGTCCTGGGCGAACCGGCCACGGCAGGCCTCGTAGATCTGAACCGCGCTGATCGCGATCAGTACCGCGCCGGCGACGCCGACGATGACCGATCCACCCGGCCAGCCGAGCACGCCCGCGGCCGCCTTGGACGGTGCGCTCGAGTCGCTGCTCGAGCTTCCGAACAGGATGCGCAGCGCCACCACGAAGAAGGCGAGATACGCGACGCCCCCGGCCGAGACTGGCTCCCACCTGTCCCTCCGCCGCCCTCGGGCCCTCGGCCGAACGCGGCTTGTTCGAGCTTCCAGAGCGCGTAGGCGAGCAGTCCCGCCGCCGCCACGGCCACGGCCAGTCGCCCAGCGGGGCGCCGGCGATGAAGGCCAGGGCCCCCTGCTGGTTGGGCGCGGCCGACGCCGAGCCCGCGCCCACCGCGAGCGCCAGCGCGATACCGCCGATCACGGCGTAGGTCACCGACCGGGCCACAAACCCGGCGCGCACCATCAGCCGGAACGGTCGTGCGCCTTGTGAAGAATTTGTGAGCATTGGGTATCTATGGGCCATGCGGGCGCCGCATGCGGCTTGGACCGATGCGGCGCTCGCATCCAAGCCGCGATGGCTCTCACAGCGCCGCGGCCAGATCGTCCGGGCTGGTCACCGGCGCCTGGCAGACGAAGCGCTCGCACACGTAGGCCGCGGCATGGCCATCGACCGGCGCGCGGCCCTCGAGCAGCGGCACGCCGTCGGCTCGGCCGGCGGCTAGGACCAGGTGCGGGCGGTAGGACTCGCGGACCACCCGGAGCAGTTCGTCCGCCTCCGCCTCCGGCCCGACGATGGCCACTTCCTTGACCGGCGCCAGGTAGAAGTCGCCGGCCTGAAGCAGGTGGCCGAAGGCCTGAGGGTGGCGCGCGGCGAGCGGGAACAGCAGCCGCAAGACCCCGAGCGCGTGGCGCTCGTAGGCGCCCTCGCCCGAGAGCGTGGCCAGTCGCAACAGCCCGAGAGCGGCCGCCGAGTTGCCCGACGGGATCGGCGAGTCCTCGAGGTCCTTGCGCCGGGCGGCGAGTCGCTCGTGGTCGTCGGCGGTCGTGTAGAAGCCGCCGCGCTCGGGATCGGAGAAGCGCTCGATCATCACCGCGGCCAGGGCGGTGGCCTCGGTGTACCAGCGCGGATCCCCGGTCGCCTCGTACAGCACGATCAGCGCCTCGAGCAGGAACGCGTGGTCCTCCAGGTACGCGGCAAGCCGGGCGCGGCCGTTCTTCCAGGTGCGCAGCAGGCGACCCTCGGCGTCGCGCAGATCGCTCAGCACGAACGTCGCGCAGCCGACCGCCGCCTGCACGTAGTCGGGTCGCCCGAGCGCGGCGCCGGCCTCGGCCAGTGCGGCGATCATCAGCGCGTTCCACGAGGTCAGGCGCTTGTCGTCCAGGCCGGGGCGGACCCGGTGCGAGCGAGCCTCGAGCAGCCTGCGGCGAATCTCGTCGAACGCCTCCGCCGGGGGCTCGTTCCCTCGCCCCTCCAGGATCAGGGCGTCCTCGAACGGTCGCGGGCGGAAGTACTCGAGCGCGGCGGGGGCCAGCTCCGGGCCGAGGACCTCGCGCAGCTCGGACTCGGTCCACACGTAGAACTTCCCCTCGACGCCCTCGGAGTCGGCGTCGAGCGCCGAGCAGAACCCGCCCTCGGGGCCGCGCATCTCGCGCAGCGCCCAGTCGAGCGTCTCGCAGCACACCCGCCGGAAGCGCTCCCGCCCCGAGACCTGCCAGCCGTGGAGGTAGGCGCGGGCGAGCAGCGCGTTGTCGTAGAGCATCTTCTCGAAGTGGGGCACGGTCCAGGTGGCGTCGACCGAGTAGCGGGCGAAGCCGCCCCCGACCTGGTCGTAGATCCCGCCGCGGGCCATCGCCTCGAGGGTGCCGAGCGACATCTCGTGCTCGCCGCGGGCCAGCAGTAGCTCGATCACGGAGGCCGGCGGGAACTTCGGCGCCCGTCCGAAGCCGCCGTTCGCCCGGTCATAGCCGTTCCACAGCGACACCAGCGCGGCGCGCAGATCCTCGTCGCGAATCGGCTCGACCGAGGGCTCGAGCTGCTCGGTGGCGCTCAGCGCCTGGACCATCCGCGTGCCCTGGGCGAGGATCTCCTCGCGGCGCTCGGCCCATGCCTCGGCCACGCCGTCGAGCACCATTCGCCAGCTCGGCAGTCCGTGCCGCGGCTCCGGCGGGAAGTAGGTCCCGGCGTAGAAAGGGATCCCGCCGGGGGTGAGGAACGCGTTGAGCGGCCAGCCGCCTTGTCCGGTCATCGCCTGACAGGCCTCCATGCAGATCGCGTCGATGTCGGGGCGCTCCTCACGGTCGACCTTCACGCACACGAACCGCTCGTTCATGACCGCGGCGATGTCCGGGTCCTCGAAGGACTCGTGGGCCATCACGTGGCACCAGTGGCAGGCCGAGTAGCCGATCGAGACGAGCAGCGGGCGGTCCTCGGCGCGCGCCCGCGAGAGCGCGTCCTCGCCCCACGGATACCAATCGACCGGGTTGTCCTTGTGCTGCAGCAGGTACGGCGAGCTCTCGCCCCCGAGGCGGTTCGGCACGACCTCAGGCTACCCCGAGCCCGATGCGGGCAATACGCTGTGTGAAGCCCCCCACCGAGGAGGAACCAGTTGCCAACACACCGTGAATCGATAACGGCGTCCGGCGCTCCGGAGGCGGTGGGGCCCTACGTGCACGCCGTGCGCGCCGGGGGCCTCCTGTTCTGCTCCGGACAGATCCCGCTCGATCCCAAGAGCGGGGAGATCGTCGGGGCCACCCCCGCCCACCAGGCGGGACGGTGCCTGGAGAACCTGGCCGCGGTATGCGAGGCGGCCGGCGCCACCCTCGGCGACGCGGTCAAGCTGACTGTGTACCTGACCGACATGGCCGCGTTCGCGTCGGTCAACGAGGTCTACGAGTCGTTCTTCGAGTCCGATCCGCCGGCCCGCGTGGCGATCGCCGTGGCCGGGCTGCCCCGTGGTGCCCTGGTGGAAATCGACGCGGTGGTGGCGCTTCCTGATTGACATCGACTTCCTAGACGTGCGGCGCGCCCGCGTGGCCGGAGCCGGGATCGTGCGCGAGACGCCGGTGCTGAGCTCTCGGACGCTCTCAGAACGCGCCGGCGCGACCGTGGTGTTCAAGGCGGAGAACCTGCAGCGCACCGGCTCGTTCAAGCTGCGCGGAGCGCTGTCGAAGGTGGCGGCCCTCGGCGAGGCGTGCGCCCATGGCGTCGTCACCGGCAGCGCCGGCAACCACGCGCAGGCCGTGGCCCACGCGGCGCGAGCCCGCGGCGTGGCCTGCTACGTGTTCATGCCCGAGTCGGCGCCGATCGCCAAGGTCGAGGCGGCGCGCGGTCTCGGGGCCGAGATAGAGATGGTGGGCGCCACTGTCGACGACGCGCTCGAGGCGGCGCGCGAGTTCGCCGCGAGGGACGAGCGCGTGGCGTTCGTCCATCCGTTCGAGGATCCCTACGTGATCGCCGGACAGGGCACGATCGGGCTCGAGTTGCTCGATCAGGTCCCGGACCTGGCCCGCGTTATCGTTCCGATCGGCGGCGGCGGGCTGATCAGCGGGGTGGCCATCGCGATCAAGTCCGAGCGGCCCGCGATCGAGGTGATCGGCGTGCAGGCGGCCCGCTGCGCGCCTGTGCGGGGATCGCTCGAGGCGGGCAAGCCGGTCCCGGTCGAGTCCGCCCTGACCATCGCCGACGGGATAGCGGTCAAGCGTCCCGGCGAGCTCACGCTGTCGCTGATCGATCGCTGGGTCGACGACGTGGTGGCGGTCGAGGAGGACGAGGTCGCCGAGGCGATGGTGTTCCTGCTCGAGCGGGCCAAGCTCGTGGTCGAGGGTGCGGGCGCGGTCGGCGCCGCGGCGCTCCTCTCCGGCCGGACGGGCGCGGCCCGGGAGGGCACCACGGTGGTGCTGCTCTCGGGCGGCAACGTCGACGCCGGCCTGCTCGCCGAGGTGGCGCGCCGCCACGAGAGCCAGGCCGGCAGGCGGCTCGTGCTGCTGGCCTCGCTGCCCGACCGGCCCGGTTCGCTGGCGCGACTGCTCGCGTTGGTCGGGGAGCTTCGGGCCAACCTGCTCGACGTGGAGCACATCCGCGAGGGGTTCGACCTGCACGTGCGCGAGACCGCCGTGCAGCTCATACTCGAGACGCGGGGGCAGGGCCACGCCCGGCGGGTTACCGAGTCGGTACGCGCGGCGGGCTACGCCGAGCCGCGAGCGCTGCGGTAGAGCATCGCGTGGCCGTTGCCGGCGGCGGCGGTCTCGTCACGGTACCGGCCGGCCTGCTCGACCAGGGCGGCCACGACGCGGCTGCGCTCGTCGGCCTCCGGGTGCCACTGGACCCCGAGGACGAAGCGCCGCCCGGGCGCCTCGAGCGCCTCGGGGAGATCGTCGAGCGTCGAGACGCCGGTGACATCGAGGCCGGCGCCGACCGTCGCGACGCCCTGGTGATGGTGGGACTTGGTGGCGTGGATCTCCTCACCCGCCGCGCGGGCGGCCAGCGAGCCGGGCGTCAGGCGCACGTCGTGGTCGGACCCCTCGAAGCTGCCCGGGGTGCGCCGGTGCTCCTCGTGCCCGAGCTCCTCGGGGAGGTGCTGTCGCAGCGTCCCGCCGAAGGCGACGTTGATCAGCTGCATGCCCCGGCAGATGCCGAGCACCGGGAGGTCGCGTTCGACCGCTCGGCAGGCCAGCGCGAGCTCCGAGCGATCGCGCTCGGGCAGCGGATGGTGGGTCTCGGGATGGGGATCGGCGCCGTAGCACGGCGGGGTCGATGTCGTTGCCGCCGGCCAGGATCAGGCCGTCGAGCAGGTCGAGCATCTGATCCGGCTCGTCCTCGAAGCGACCGTCCGGCGGGATCATCACCGCCAATCCGCCCGCGCGCTGGATGGCCGCGATGTAGCTCATGGCGAGCAGCGCGGCGTCGCGCTCCTTCCATACGCCCCACTGCGCGCGGGCGAGCGCGGTGCAGATGCCGATCACTGGCCGGTCTTGGCCCATTGCCTCCTGAGGCTAGCCCGTTGGATCTTTCCCGACGCCGTCTTGGGCAACTCGTCGGCGAACTCGACTATCCGCGGGTACTTATACGGCGCGGTCTGCGCCTTGACGTGCTCCTGTAGCTCGGCGGCCAGGGCGTCGGCGGGCACGAACCCGTCGCGCAGGACGACCACCGCGCGGACGACGGCCCCGCGCTCGTCGTCGGGCGCGGCCACCACCGCCGCCTCGGCCACGGCAGCATGGGCGACCAGCGCCGACTCGACCTCAAACGGCCCGATCCGGTACCCGGCCGAGATGATCACGTCGTCGGTCCGCCCCTCGAAGTACAGGTAGCCATCGTCGTCCTGGCGGACCCGGTCGCCGGTCCGCCAGGGACGGTCGGCGGGCGCCGGCGAACCGTCGAGATAGCCGACGAAAAACGTGGGGTCGGTGCCCGGGTCGGCCAGCACCAGCTCGCCGTCGTCCACGCTGAGCTCGACCCCGGGGAGGGGGCGGCCCATCGAGCCGGGGCGGACGGGCTCGCCGAGCGGGTTTCCGGTCAGCTGCCCGGTCTCGGTCTGGCCGTAGCCGTCGCGGATCTCGAGGCCCGTGGTCTCGCGGAAGGTGCGGATCACCTCGGGGTTGAGCGCCTCCCCGGCCGCGACCAGCGAGCGCAGATGCTCGAGCGGCTTGATCTCGACCCGCTTGGCGATCACCCGGTACTCGGTGGGGGCCATGCACAGCACGTTGACGCGCTCGGCGGCCAGCAGCTCGAGGCGCTGGGCGGGGTCGAAGCGATCATCGTGCACGAGCGCGGCGGCCCCGCGCAGCCAGGGCGCGATGAACGTGTTACGGGCCGACTTGGACCAGCCGGTGGCCGCGGTGCACCACACCAGGTCGCCGGGGCGAGCGTCCAGCCAGTGCTCGGCCTGGAGCCGCTGTCCCGGCAGGTAGCGCTGACCGTGGACCACGCCGGTCGGCTCGCCGGTCGTGCCGCTGGTGAACGTGATCAGGCACGGATCATCCGGCTCCAGATCGACGGCGGCCGCCGGCTGGGGCGTTGCGAACAGCTTCTCATCCGGGACCACGACGACCGGGCACGATGGCCCCGCCGCCGTGAGCTCGCCGAGGTTGCGCTCGTCGGCCACGATCAGGCTGGGCTGCGCGGCCGCGATCCGCAGCGCCAGGTCGTGGGCGCGCAACTGCTCGTTGCAGGCCAGGGCGACGGCGCCGATCCGGAAACAGGCCACCATGGTCAGCACCCATTCGGGCCGGTTGCCGATCAGCGTCATCACGACGTCCCCGCGGCCGACTCCGTGCTCGCGGGTCAGGGCGCCGGCCAGGCGCGCGCTGCGATCGGACACCTCGCCGAAGCTCCACTCGCGCCGGCGGCCGTCGCGGTCGAGTTCGACCATGGCCAGGCGGTCCGGCGGGGCGTGATCGACCACGTCGCGGGCGAAGTTCATGAAGGCGGCCAGTGTGCCAGGATCGGCTGCCGTGACGTTCTGGAACGGAGTCCTGTGGCTGCACCTGTTGGGGATGGCCTTCTTCGTCGGCGGGCAGTTGATGCTGGCCGCGGTGGTGGTGCCGGTGCTGCGCGTCCAGGCGGACCGAGAGCCCCTGCGCGCCGCCGCGCGGCGGTTCGGGATCGGAACGGTGATCGCGTTCGCCGTGCTGATCATCACCGGGGCGGCGCTGGCCGGCCACGAGCACAAGTGGAGCGACTCGACCCTTCACGCCAAGATGGCACTGGTCGCACTCGTCGGCGTCCTGATCGCAGCCCACTTGCGGCGGCCCGACTCGCACGTGCTCGACGCGGCGATCTTCCTGGTCTCGCTGGCCATCGTGTGGCTCGGGATCGTCGTGGGCGAGTAGCCGGCTAAAGAGTCCGCTTAGTCAAACATTTGTCGACTTTTGTGATCTTTGATGAAGTTTGCGTAACAATGCCGCTTCGGCCGCCGGCGCAAGGGGGCCTGGACCGACTACATGCGGGTTCGGCTCCGTGAGGAGCTCGCCGGGTTCGCCTGGCGATCGGTCTGGTTGCGGCCGGCGGCGATTTTTTTAACGACTGTTCTCCTTGGCCACGGGGCCGCTTTGGTAGGCTCGGAATCGACATGGGGCTGATGACCGGCACCGGGCCACTGGGGAAGGATCCGGCGGGCACGTTCAACTTCGAGCCGCCGCCACCGGGCCGCGCGCTCTACATGGAGCCGTGCCTGAAGCGAGTGCGGATCGAGGTCGGCGGCGAGACGATCGCCGACAGCCGGCGAACGCTGCTGCTGTCGGAGTCGGGCCACCAGCCGGCCTACTACTTCCCGCCCGAGGACGTGCGCGCGGACGTGCTCGCGCCGTCCGATCGGCACACCAAGTGCCCGAAGAAGGGCGAGGCGTCCTACCACACGATCCGAGTCGGCGAGACCGTGGTGGAGAACGGCGCGTGGTACTACCCGGACCCGCTCGAGGGCGCGGCGCCGCTCAAGGACCTGATCGCGTTCTACTTCGACCGGATGGACCGCTGGTACGAGGAGGACGAGGAGATCTTCGTCCACCCGCGCGATCCCTACCACCGGGTCGACGTGATCCCCACCTCGCGGCACATCCGGATCTCGCTGGACGGAGAGCTGCTGGCCGAATCAGACCAGGCGATGGCCCTGTTCGAGACCAACCTGCCGATCCGCTGGTACCTGCCCCGCGAGGACGTCCAGGCCGAGCTCGAGCCCACAGACACGGCGACTCGCTGCCCGTACAAGGGAATCGCCAGCTACTACGCCGTGCGCGTTCCAAACGGCGAGACGGTCAAGGACCTGATCTGGTACTACGAGGATCCGCTGCGCGCGGTGGACGGCATCGCCGGCCGGCTGTGCTTCTTCAACGAGCGCGTCGACGTGGAGGTCGACGGCCAGCCCGAGGGCCGGCCCGAGACCACCTGGCGCCACGGGGTCAAGTCCGAGGCCGCGGCGATCGCCCGTAGCGGCAGCTGACGGCTGACCGCCGGGTATTCTCGGCTGCTCCCCGAGTACCCGAGGAGCAATGACGACCATGGCGATCGCGACCCCCTACACCGACAAGACCGACGAACAGAAGGCCATCTGCGAGATGGTGCATCAGTTCGCCGACGAGCAGATCCTCCCCAACGCCGAGCACTACGACCACGAGGACGAGTTCCCCGAGCCGATCGTCGAGCAGATGAAGGAGCTCGGGCTCTTCGGGGTGACGATCCCCGAGGAGCACGGCGGGATGGGGCTCGACCTGACCACCTACGCGATGATCGTCGAGGAGCTCTCACGCGGTTGGATCAGCATCAGCGGGATCGTCAACACCCACTTCATCGGGTCCTACCTGTTGATGAAGTTCGGCACCGAGGAGCAGAAGCAGAAGTTCCTCCCGAAGATGGCCACGGGCGAGATGCGCGCCGCGTTCTCGCTGTCCGAGCCCGAGCTGGGCTCCGATGTGGCCGCGATCAAGACGTCGGCCAAGAAGCTCTCCGACGGCGACGCCTACGAGATCAACGGGACGAAGATGTGGGTGACCAACGGCCTGCGGTCATCGCTCGTGTTCGTGCTCGTCCGGACGGACCCGTCCGCCGAGCCCAAGCACCGGGGCCTGACCTGCTTCATCGCCGAGAAGGAGCCGGGGGCCTCCGAGAACACCGGAGATTGGGCCGGGTTCAGCGTGCCGCCCAAGATCAAGAAGATGGGCTACAAGGGCGTCGAGTCGACCGAGCTGGTGTTCGACGGATACCGCTGCCCGGTGGACAACATCCTGGGCGGCGAGGAGGCGGGGCTGAACAAGGGCTTCGCGCAGATGATGGACGCGCTCGAGCTGGGGCGCGTGAACGTGGCCGCGCGCGGCGTCGGACTCGCCCAGCGGGCGCTTGAGCTCGCGCTCAAGTACTCCCAGGAGCGGCGGGCGTTCGGCAAGCCGATCTCCCAGCACCAGGCGATCCAGTTCAAGCTCGCCGACATGGCCACCCAGGTCGAGGCCGCGCGCCTGCTCACCCACCGGGCGGCCCGCATGAAGGACGCCGGCGAGCGCTCGGACATCGAGGCCGGGATGGCCAAGCTGTTCGCCTCGGAGGCCGGCCGCTTCTGCGCCGAGGAGTGCCTGCGGATCCACGGCGGCTACGGATACTCCAAGGAGTACGAGATCGAGCGGATCTACCGGGACGCGCCGCTCCTGCTCATCGGCGAGGGGACGAGCGAGATCCAGCGGATGGTGATCGGGCGCAAGCTGCTCGAGCGCCACAAGATCTAGAAGAGGGCGGGGGCGGATGGCCGGCGACACGAAATCCCTGATCGAGACCGCGGTCAAGCGGTTCCTCGACGAGGTCCCGGCACTCGTCAACTTGAAGCTGGTGGCGGGCCTCGAGCTGCGTGGCCGGGGCGACGTGCAGATCTATCGCGTCGAACTGCCCGGCCCCAAGGTGACGAAGGACGTGCCCTCGGATGCCAAGGTGACGCTGTCGGTCTCCCGCTCGCACTTCAACGAACTGGCCACCAAGGGCCGGGTGCGGGATTGGCGCGAGGCCTTCCAGCATGGGGACGCGAAGGCCACCGGAATCGAGCAGGTGATGAAGCTGATCGTCAACGTGGTGGAGCGCCAGGAGGAGCGCGCGCGGCTGCGCAAAGCCCACCACTAGATGAATGGGGCTGGACGGTCGTGGGCAGCCTGGGGCGAGGAGGACCCAACGGCTGAGGAGAGGAAATGGCGACCACGCGGGAACCCACGCGGGGGCGAGGGGCACCGGTTACGCGCGATCTCGACGGGCAGCCCGTTCAGGCGCGCGCGGCACAGAAGCACGTGTTCTGGGCCCGCGATCTTCTTCGTGATCGGCATCCTGTTGCTTCCGCTGGCCCAGGAGGGCCGGGGCAGGCTCGCGCCCGACTGAGCCCGGCGCGGCAGTGACGCCCGAGACCGAGACGTTCGAGGATGACGGGGGGATCCCGAATTCGCCTCTCCCCGTGCTCGTGTATCGCGGCGCGCTGAACGCTGACGCGGGCGCCCGCGCGTACGAGGAGCTGTTCGCCGGCCACGGCTGGCTCGGTGCCTGGCGCGACGGCATCTATCCGTTTCACCACTTCCACTCGACCGCCCACGAGGTGCTGGGAATCGCCGCCGGCCGCGCCGAGGTCATGCTCGGCGGCCCCGAGGGACGTCGGTTCGAGCTGCGAGCGGGCGACGTGGTCGCGCTGCCCGCCGGAACCGGTCACTGCAACCTCGGCTCGAGCTCAGACCTGCTGGTAGTCGGCGCCTACCCGGACGGCATGGACTGGGACCTGCGCCGCGGCGATCCGGCCGAGCACGACGAGGTCCTGGCGAACATCGCCCGTGTGCCGGTGCCCGACCAGGACCCGGTGCACGGCAAGGAAGGTCCGCTCGTCGAGATGTGGCGCGGGGCTCAAGCCTATCAGACCGAGAGCTTCAAGCTCTCGCCCGACCCGCAGTTCATCGACAAGGTCAGAGACATCGTCGGGCTGTATCTCAACCCGCCCGAGGCCGCGGTGGTGCTGTGCGTGGATGAGAAGGCCCAGATCCAAGCCCTCGATCGCACGGCACCGATCCTGCCGCTGCTGCCCGGGGTGCCGGAGCGTCGCACTCACGACTACGTTCGCAACGGCACGACCAACCTGTACGCGGCGCTCGATGTCGCCTCCGGGAACGTGATCGCAGACATGACCCCTCGGCATCGCGCCGAGGAGTTCCGCCGGTTTTTGAACCTGATCGACGCCTCCGTGCCGGCGCACCTCGACGTGCACGTCGTGCTCGATAACTCCTCCACCCACAAGACCCCAGCGATTCAGCGCTGGCTCGTTCGCCACCCCCGATTCACGCTGCACTTCACCCCGACCTACAGCTCGTGGCTGAATCTGGTCGAGCGCTGGTTCGCCGAGCTGACCCAGAAGTGGATCAAGCGCGGGGCCCACCGCTCGGTCAAAGACCTAGTCGCATCGATCCGCACGTGGATCACCAACTGGAACGAAAACCCCGCGCCCTACATCTGGCACAAGACCCCAGACGAGATCCTCAACAGCCTCGCGGCTACTGCCAGCGAATTTCTGACTGAGGACACTAGGCGGCCAGCGCCTCGGCCTCGGCCAGCTGCTTCTCGACCAGGGCGAGGCCGGCGTCCCAGAAGCCGGGGTCGGTGAGGTCGATGCCGACGATCTCGGCCAGCTGCTCCGGGCTGCGCGAGCCGCCGGCGGACAGGAGATCGAGGTAGCGCGGCACGAACGACTCGCCCTCGTCCAGGTAGCGGCTGTACACCGACAGGGCCAGCAGCAGCCCGTAGGCGTACGCGTACACGTAGCCGGGGGTGTTGATGAAGTGGGGCACGTAGGACCACCACATGCGGTAGCCCTCGGTGATCTCGACCGAGTCGCCGAACAGCTCGCTCTGGGCCTCGACCCACGACTCGCAGATGCGGTCGGTCGAGAGCTCGCCCTCGCTGCGCCGGCGGGTGTGGAACAGGTGCTCGAAGCGGTTCATGGCGATCTGGCGGAACACGGTGGCGACGGCGCCGTCGATCCGTTCGGCGAGCAGGCCGAGGCGCTGCTCCTCGCCGGCGGCCTCGGCCAGCAGGCGCCCGAACACGAGCTCCTCGCCGAACACCGAGGCGGTCTCGGCCAGGGTGAGCGGGGTCGACTGGTGGAACACGCCCTGGGGCTGGGCCAGGGCGGCATGCAGGCCGTGGCCGAGCTCGTGCGCCATGGTCAGCACGTCGCGGCGCTGGGCGGTGAAGTTGAGCAGCACGTAGGGGTGGACGCTCGGGACGGTGTAGGCGCAGAACGCACCACCGCGCTTGTGCGGCCGGGGCGGCGCGTCGATCCAGCGCTCGTCGAAGAAGCGCCGGGTGACCCGTCCCGCGACGGGGGAGAACGACTGGTAGGCGTCGAGCACGAGCTCGCGGGCCTGGGCGTATGAGTACACGACGTCCTCGCGCAGGACCGGGGCCGAGCGATCGTAGTCGGCCAGCCGATCGATCCCGAGCAGCCTGGCCTTCAGCCGGTACCAGCGCTGAGGGATGTCGAATCGCGCGCGAACCGCCTCGATCAGCGCCATGACCGACTCGTCGGAGGCCTCGTTGGAGAGGTTGCGGCTGGCCAGCCAGTGCGGGTAGTGACGCAGCCGGTCCTCGACCGACTTGTCGTAGACGAGCGTGTTGTAGATGAAGCCCCGGGTACGCAGCCCCGGCTCGAGGGTCTTGGAGACGGCGTCGGCGGCCTCGCGACGGATCTCGCGATCGGATTGCTGGAGCCGGCTGAGCGCGACGTCGAGGGTCAGCTCCTGCCCGTCCAACGGCACGCGGAGCGCCGCGACGACCTCGCCGAACAGGCGGCTCCACGCGGCCTGGCTCGAGATCGACTTCTCGGTAAGGATCTTCTCCTCGCTCTCGGAGAGCAGGTGGGGGCGGTACCGGCGGATGCTGCGCAGGTGGTGGCGGCAGAAGTCCAGGCGCTCGCCGGCCAGCAGCTCCTCGGCCCGATCGTCCTCGAGCTCGGCCCACTCGAGCTCGAAGAACAGCAGCAGCGTCTCGACCTCGGTGGCGCGCTCCTGCACGAGCTGGAGCAGCGCGCCGCGCGCCGGCTCTGCGGTGTCGACGGCGAAGCGCAGGCTGGCGTAGGAGCCGGCGCGGCCGATCAGCTCGTTGATCGCCTCGAGCTCGCGCATCGCGTCGTGCAGGCCCGCCTGGTCGAGCTCGGCCACCTTGCCCGCGTGCGCCTGCGCGAATGTTGTCGCGCGGTCCCGGGCGTCGTCGAGCATGCGCTCGGCCCCGGCGCGTTCGTCCCCGGCGCCGTCGAGCAGCGGGGCGAGGTCCCACTCGGTCTCGAGCAGCTCGGTGTCGGCCAGAGGATCGGTAGCAGTAGACATCGGCACAGCTGAGCTTACCCGCACCCAGCGGGGTCGAGCGGGCCTCTGATCCGGTACACCACGATCGGCTGGCCGAGCGCATCCTCGCGGTACACGGGCTGGGCGGCCGGGTCGCCGGAAGTCCAGGTGCCCTCGGGGGAGCGGCTGAGCACCCTCGGGTGCCACGGGTCGCGCGCTGGTGTGGTGATGAGATAGTCCAGGTGCGCGGTGTTCACCTGGGCACGCCATCGAGCGCAGGTGGCGATCGGCGTGAACGAGCCGTGCGGTCCGCGCTGGGCGAGGTACTGCACGCGGTTGGAGTCGTCGAGCCCTGACAGCGGATAGGAGAAGAAGCCGCCGAACGTGCCGACAATCCCCACGCGCGCGTCGTGGATGGTGCGGAACTGAGCCCACACCGGGGCCAGGGATGAGACGTTCGGGTGGTAGACGTAGCGCCCGCGCAGGTAGTGGCGCTGGAGGGGATAGCCGGCGACGATCAGGGCGAGGATCGCCGCCGCGACGATCGCGAGCCGCGTCCGGGTCAGCGCGAGCAGGGCGAGTGCGGCCGCCCCGATGAGGATCGCGCCCGTCGTGTGGGTTGCTGGCCACAGCCGCGGCTGGGCCACGGTGCCGGCCATCAGCACGGCCAGTCCGATCGCAGTCGCGGTGCGCGCGGCCGGTGTGCGGGTGAGCGGCGGGGCCAGCGGCGCCACCGCCAGCGACAGGGTCAGCGCCGGCGCCAGGTAGCGCAGGTTGAACGCGAAGCCGAGCGGGTCGCCGGCGGGCCCGGCGGCGGTCTCGGGGGTGATGAGGTAGGCCGCGAGGGAGAACAGGGCCGCTGCGCCGAGCATCGCAACGGGTCGCTTGGGAGAAAGGGGCACTATTCCACCGTTTCTTCCCGAGCCCCGCTCTGGGAGCAGGCACAGGAGCGGTCCGGCGACCGCGACGGCGAGGACCGCCCACCACCAGCGCCCGAGCCCGGACGCGAGCGCCGGCTCGACGAAGCGGCTCCAGAGCGTGCGATGCTCCCCAGGTAGTGCGCCACCGAGAAGCCGGTGTGCTGCTGGAGCGCCGGCGTCGGCGTGGGCAGCACGCCGCGCAGGCTCGTCCACGGGATCGGGTTGCCGACCGCGATCAGGTTGCGCGCGTACCAGAAGCCGCCGGCCAGGATGAGCGGTCCCAGCCACAGGCCGGCGGTGGCGCGCCGGCGCCCGCGCGGGGCGATCGCCACGACGCCGATCGTCAGCGCGAGCACGGGCGCGAGCACGGTCAGCTTGACCCCGACGGCGAGGCCGGCGGCGACCGCCGCCAGGACCAGGGCCGCGCGGCTGCTCGGGCGCGGTCATGAGCAGAGCCACCGCGGCGAGCAGGAAGAACACCGCGACGATGTCGTTGGCCGCGGCGCCGGCCTGGGAGTAGTCCATCATCGTGGTCGCCATGGCGAGGGCGGCGCCGAGCAGCGTGGCGGCGCCCACGCCGCGCGGGCGCCCGATGCAGTACGCCGCCAGGAGCGTCAGCGCGAGCCACACGAGGTTGAAGCCCGGCGACAGCGTGTCGCGGCCGAGCAGCACGATGCCCAACCCGTGCAGCATCTCGGCCGTGGCCGGATAGAACGGCGTCAGGTACTCGACGTCGGTGAAGCGCAGCGAGACGACGTTCCCGGTCTGCGCGAAGCTCGCCGCCCACGGCAGGTGGTACCAGAGCGAGTCGAAGCCGCGGATCCCGACGTTGTAGGACTGGATGCTCAGCGCGCCCCACTCGGCGAGCACGGTGGCGGCGGCGAGGAGGGCGAGCACGGTCGCCAGCCAGGCCGTGGTGGTGGCGGTACCGGACCGGACGGGCCTGCCTGCTCGCGGCGACGGCCCGCTCGGCATCCCTGCCTCGCCTTTCGGGCCTGCCGCGAGGTCGTCCGGAAGGGACGCCGAGCGAAGCGAGGCCCATCGTCGGGCGAGGAGGGCGGCGAGAACCGAGGCGGCGAGGACGGGGACGAAGGCGAACAGGCCGACGGCACCCAGCAACTCGAGGATCCCGATCAGCAGCGCGAGGCCGATCACGGTCTCGGCCAGACGGGCCGGAGCGCCGGTCCAGTCCGCGAGCGCGCGGCGGCGGATCGCCACGGCGGCAAACGACAGCGCGGCGCAGATGACCGCCAGCCCGGCGGCCCCGAGGGCGTAGCGGCCTAGGCTCGCCACCAGACGAAGCGGTCGGGCGCGAGCGAGAGGAACGGACCGGCGGGCACGTGGTCGCGGTACTGGGGGTAGCGCTCGGCGAGCGCGGCGAGCGCGTCGGGAGCGTGGCCCAGGATCGAGACCTCACCGATCGCCTGGACCCAGGCGAGCCGCGACCAGTCCTCCTCGTAGTGGTCGACGGTGAGCGCGGCGCGGGGCCGGGCGGTCAGCCAGCGCACGCGGGCGAGGCGCTCCGACGGGACTGCCTTGGCCTTGTGGTCGACGGCGCTGACCAGCGCGCCGGCGCTCAGCGCGTAGGTGACCGGCAGCACCCGCGGGCCGCCCTCGTCGTCGAGCAGGCCGAGCCGTCCCACGCGCGCGTGCTCGAGCAGCTCCCGGGCCCACTTCGGGAGCTCGGCTACGCTTGCGCTCCTTCCCATGATCGCCCGAAGACTAGGCGTCCTCGCGCCGCTCGCGTCCGCCGTGATCATCGCCGGGTGTGGCGGGAGCCAGGCCCAGCGCACGCCGACGGCCAAGGACATACCGCTCGTGCCCGGGGCGAAGATCGCGGTCCAGGCGCATGCCTGCGACCAGGGATCGCGCGTCTACTGCGCCGTCGACCTGGTCGTGACCGACCACCACTACGTCTCCTCGGACCTGCTGGCCCTCGACGAAAGCCAGCTGCTGAAAAAGCACGGCTGGTCGCTGGCCGACGGCGACACGGCGTACCAGACCGGCGCCAACTCGCCCGGCCACAAGCTGCGGCTGACGTTCGCCAGCGCGACCGGCGACCTGCGGCAGATCGTCCTCGGCCAGATCAACCGGCCGTGGCCGATCACCTACGCGCTGTCGAACACGATGTTCGACCGCAAGGCGGCGATGTCGATGCGGCTCGAGGTCGGCGCCTCGTAGTTCAGCGGAGCGCGAGGCGACGGTCGGGTCCGACCGAGACCGCCTTGCGCCCGGCCAGCAGGTCGCGCAGGTCGGCCCCCACCAGCTCCGAGCGCCAGCCCTCGAGCGTGCGCACCTCGGGCTCGGACTCGCCGCGCCGGGTGGCGGCCACGATCAGCTCGAGCTCGTTGCGCGAGGCGATCAGCTCGTAGGCGAGTCCCGCCTCGAGCGCGCGGGCGCGCAGCACCGACTCGGCCAGGACGATCAGCGGCGCGTCCTCGGGATCGGAGCGGCCACGCGGCTCCTCGCGCGGGATCGGCGGCGCCTTCATGCCGGTGGCGATCGCCTCGAGGATGGCCGCGCCGCGCCGCCTGATCCCCGAGGGGTGGATGCCGCGGATCTGCTCGAGCGCGCCGACGTTCGACGGATGGCGCTTGGCGAGCTCGACCAGGGCGGGGTCGGCCAGCACCGACCCGACCGGCCGGTCCTCGTCGGACGCGGTGCGCTCGCGCCAGGCCGCGAGCTCTTTTGCCACGGCCCGGGCCCGTGGGTCGAGTTGGCCGACGCGGGGAAGGCGCTCCCAGGCGCTGTAACGGATCGCGCTCGTCGGTGGCCGACTCCAGGCGGCGGCATTCCTCGCGGGCCCAGGCCTCGCGGCCGCTGTCGCGCAGGCGCCGCTGCAGCTCGTCGGCCAGCTCGAGCAGGTGCGCGACGTCCTCGGCGGCGTAGCTCAGCTGCTCGCCGGTCAGCGGCCGCGCGTCCCAGCGCGTGTAGCTGGCGGTCTTGCCGACCCGGCGGCCGAGCATCGAGCCGAGCAGGTTGCCGTACCCGGTCTGGGCGCTCGCACCCACGAACCCCGCGGCCAGCTGAGTGTCGAAGATGTTGGTGATCTCGGTGCTCCAGGCCCGGCGAAGGATCGCCACGTCCTGGCGTCCGGCGTGGAGCACGACCTCGATCGACGGGTCGGCCAGCAGCTGGGCCAGCGGTGTGACGTCGATCGCATCGAGCGAGTCGATCAGCGAGATGCGCGGGCCGGCGCCGTTCGTCGCGTCGTCGACCGCGATCTGCACCAGACACAGGAGCGCGCGGTAGCGGCCCTCGGACATGAACTCGGTGTCGATTCCGATGCGCCCGTGGGTGCGCGCAGCGGCCGCCGCGGCGGCCAGCTCGTCGGCGGTGGCGAGGGGGGCGGTGCCGCGGCCGGGCATGTGAGCGCGCATCTGCGCGTGAGCCTAGCGGGCGAGGGCAATCCGACCGCCCTGGTAGGATATGAGAGGAATGATCTTCTCGTCCAAGGCGGAGTACGGCGTGCGGCTGATGGTCGAGCTCGGGCGCCAGTCGCCGGAGCAGCCAACCTCACTGAAGGCGATCGCTGACGCCGAGGGACTGCCGCTGGCCTATCTGGAGCAGGTGGTTGCGCGGCTGCGCAAGGCCGGCCTGGTGATGAGCGCGCGCGGTGCGCACGGCGGCTATTGGCTGGCGCGGCCCGCCGAGGAGATCGCGATGGTGGACGTGGTGCAGGCGCTGGAAGGCGCGATCGCCCCGATGGAGTGCTTCGTGCACGACCACACCGAGCGGGTGCTGTGCTCGCACGAGGCGGACGCGGGCCGCTGTGCCACCAAGCTCCTGTGGACGCGCGTGCAGGGCGGGATCATCCGCTCGCTGCAGACGACCACGCTGGCTGAGCTCGTGGAGTTCTCTCGTCGCACCGAACTCGCTCAGACAGCCTGACCGGTTCCCGAATTCGAAAGCTTGATATGGCAGACCTAGAGATACGAAACCTCCACGTCCGCGCGGGTGAGAAGAACATCCTGCGGGGTGTCGATTTGGCCGTCGATCGCGGCGAGATACATGCGTTGATGGGGCCGAACGGCTCGGGCAAGTCGACGCTCGCCAACGCGATCATGGGGCACCCGGGAATGGAGGTGACCGAGGGCCAGGTCGTGTTCCGGGGCGAGGACGTCACCGAGGCCGATCCGGACGAGCGCGCCCGGATGGGTCTGTTCATGGCCTTTCAGTACCCGGTCGCCGTGCCCGGCGTGACCGTGACCAAGTACCTGCGTACGGTGCTGAACGCGCATCGCGAGGCCGCTGGTTTGGAGCCGATCCCGCTGAAGGAGTTTCGCCAGACGGTCGAGGCGGCGATGAAGCTGACCAACGTGCCGCGGGACTTCTCGACGCGGTACCTCAACGAGGGCTTTTCGGGCGGCGAGAAGAAGCGCATGGAGATCCTTCAACTGGCGCTCCAGAAGCCGTCGATGGCTGTGCTGGACGAGACCGACTCGGGGCTGGACATCGATGCCCTGCGCGTGGTCGCCAACGGGGTGAACTCGGTGGCGGGCCCCGACATGGGCGTGCTGATCATCACCCACTACCAGCGCATCCTGCATCTGGTGCAGCCGAGTCACGTGCACGTCATGTATCAGGGCCGGATCGTCCGCGAGGGCGGCCCAGAACTGGTCGAGGCGCTCGAGGCCAAGGGCTACGGGTGGATCACCGACGAGATCGAGGAGGCTGCGTGACCGCGGTCGAGGGTCGCGCGGGCTCCGCGCTCGCGATCGACGAGGTCGCGGCCCAGTTCCCGGTGCTGCGCAACCGCCGGTTCGACGGGCGGCCCGTGGCGTACCTCGATTCGTCGGCAACGTCGCAGACGCCGGACCCGGTGATCGAGGCGATGACCTCGTACTACACCGAGCACCGTGCGTCGATCCACCGCGGCGTGTATCCGCTCGCCGCCGAGGCGACCGATCTGTACGAGGGCGCGCGGGCGCGTATCGCCTCGTGGCTGGGCTCGACTGTTGAGGAGACGGTCTTCACCGCCAACGCCACCGCGGCGATCAACATGGTCGCCTACACGTGGGGACGGCAGAACGTGCAGCGCGGCGATCTCGTGGTGCTGACCGAGATGGAGCACCACTCGAACATCGTGCCGTGGCAGCTGTTGTGCCAGGACCGCGAGGCCGAGCTGGCCTATGTGCCGGTGACTTCTGATGGGTTCCTGGATCTCGACGCGCTCGATGCGCTGTTGGAGCGCGGTCCACGGCTGGTGGCGATCGTCCATGTGTCGAACGTGCTCGGGACCGTCAACCCGGTGGCCTCGATTGCCCGACGCGCGCACGAGGCGGGGGCTGTCGTGCTGGTCGACGGGACGCAGGCGGTGCCGCAGATGCCGGTCTGGTTGCCTGACCTGGACGTGGATTTCTACGCCTGGACCGGTCACAAGGCGTACGGGCCGACCGGGATCGGGGTGCTGCACGGGCGGCGCGCGCTGCTCGAGGAGATGCCGCCGTTCATCGGGGGCGGGCACATGATCCGCACGGTGGCCGCCAACGAGTCGACCTGGACCGACCTGCCGTGGAAGTTCGAGGCCGGCACGTCGCAGATCGCCGAGGCGATCGGACTGGGCGCGGCGGTGGACTGGATCCAGGCTCTCGGGATGGAGTCGATTCGGGCTCACGAGCAGGCGCTCGTGGCGGACACGCTGTCGCGTCTGGCGTCATCGTCGTCGGAGGTGCCTGGGCTGGCCGTTCAAGGGCCGGCCGGCGCCGCGGATCGGGGTGCGCTGGTGTCGTTCACGTTGGAAGGCGCCCATCCGCACGACATCGCGGACATCCTGGGGTCGCAGGGGGTGTGCGTGCGCGCCGGACACCACTGCGCGCAGCCGCTGATGCGCCGGCTGGGTGTGCACGCCACAACCCGGGCGTCGTTCGCCGTGCACAACTCGGTCGCGGACGTGGATCGTCTGATCGAGGGGCTGGGCCGCGTGCGCAGCACGCTGCGGCTGGACTGATTTCTACCCGCGGCCGGTCGGCGCCGAGCTGGCGCCGTCCGGGACCTCGCAGGGGGTGGCGACGGGGTCATAGCGGGCGCAGACCTGCAGCGGCCCCTCGAACAGCCCGACCGACGGGAGCGCCTGTCCGCTGAACGAGAACAGCGTCAGGTTGTCGTTGGGCGTGCCGGCGTTCGGTTCCCAGCCGACGCCGGGGATCCACTCGGGCTCCCAGTAGAAGAGCCCGGCGCCGAGGTGGTTCGGGATCTGGTGGACGATCGAGAGCAGGTCGTTGTAGAAGGAGACCTGGCCTCCGGGGGTGGCCGGATACCCGTCTGACTCGTAGCTCGTGTTCCACACGAAGTTGCCTGTGCTATCGCCGTTGGCGAGCGTCCACGGGTACTGGGACTCGGCGATCACGATCGGCTTGCCGTACCGGGTGGCGAGGTCGTCGACGTTGCTGCGCATCGCGGTCACCGGGCCGTGGAAGAACGTGTAGTAGGAGAGCCCGATCACGTCGAACGGGACGCCGGCGGAGACCATGTGGTCGTAGAAGCGGACGCTGTCGGCGTTGTTGCCGCCCTCGTCGAAGTGGAGCATGACGAGGAGCTTGTGTCCGGCCGGGTTGGCTTGGCGAGCGCCGGCCACTCCCGCTTTGAGCAGCGTGGTCAGGTTGTCCCAGCCCGTGTCGGCGGTCCAGTCGACCTGGCCGACCGGCCACAGGATCCCGTTGCGGATCTCGTTGCCGATCGAGACCATGTCGACCGGGGTGTGCTGCG
Source organism: uncultured Solirubrobacterales bacterium (assembly GCA_963832315.1). Lineage (GTDB taxonomy): Bacteria > Actinomycetota > Thermoleophilia > Solirubrobacterales > Solirubrobacteraceae > Palsa-465. The sequence continues at coordinate 95,160 of CAWHTT010000005.1, forward strand.
CCGCGAAGGCCTTGATCACGCGTTGGGTATAGGTGCGGACGGTGTCGGTGAGTTGGGGGAGGTCCTGTCCCTGCCAGGCGGCCGGGATGTCCTGGTGCTGCGGATCGGCCCAGAAGTCCGAGTAGTGGATGTCGAGGTAGAGCTTGTCGCCGGCGGCCTCGATGCGGCGGGCCATCTTCAGGTCGCTGGCGAGGTCGCTGTAGCCCGCGGGCGGGTTGACCCAGAGGCGCAGGCGCACGTAGTTGAGGCCATGGTCGTTCAGGATCGAGAGCGGCGAGCCGGGCGCGCCCGCGTCGGTGAAGTGCGCGCCGGCGGCCTCCTCCTGGGGCTCGAACGAGAGGTCGGCGCCGCGGTCCGGGATCGCGGTGATCGGCATTGACGCGAACAGACGTAGTTCGCCGATGCACGGGTGAGCGCCGTCGGTGTCGGTCACGTCGACCTTGACGTAGCGCGCTTTGAATTGGGCGTTCGGTTCCGGCCAGTACGCGGGCTCGGCCGCCGGGACCGACTGCTGGGTGGCGTTCGGCACGGGCTTGAGGTCGTTCGGATCGTCGCCCGCGCTGAAGTTCACGAGCGCCGTGGTCGCGTCGTCGCCGAGCGTGATGCCCAGGCCGTCGAGGGTGCGGACGCGGCCGAGGTCGACGGTGAGCGCGCCGGTCCACTGGGTCGCGCACCAATCGGTGGAGGCACTGCCGTCGATGGCGTTCGAGGCGGGAGCGCCGGTGGCTGTGGTGTCGGCCGTCGCGGTGCCGGTCAGCGCGATGTCAAGGGAGGTCTGGGTGGGCCGGCGCTGATCGGCCGTCGCGGTCGCGGTGCCTGTGGCGGTCGCCGCGACTCGGGCCGGCGAGGTGGGGAGCGGCGTGCCTCCGGGTGCGGCGAGCAGCCAGAACGTGGCGGCAAGGACGAGCACGACGAGACCGACGCGCGGGCGTATGAACATGTCCCCTCCTCGGTGTTGTTAGCGCTCACAAAAGTGGGCCCGCAAAAGTTACCCTAGGCTGGCCGCGCGTGGCGCCAGTCAACCTCTACAGCGACACCCAGACCCGGCCTACTCCCGGCATGCGCGCCGCGATCGCCGCCGCTGAGGTGGGTGACGAGCAGCGGGGCCTGGACCCGACCACGCTCGCCCTGCAGGAGCGAGTCGCTGCGCTGCTCGGGCACGAGGCGGGTCTGTTCCTGCCCAGCGGGACGATGTGCAACGAGATCGCGCTGCGCCTGCACGCCCGGCCCGGTGGCGACGAGGTGCTGCTGGACCGGACCGCCCATCCGGTGAACTCGGAGGCGGGCGGGCCGGCGCAGGTGGCCGGCCTGATGGTGCACGTCCTGGACGGCGACCGGGGCGTGTTCACGGCGGCGCAACTCGAGGCGGCATTGCGGCCGGCCGGGAACCGGTACATGCCGCGCTCGCGCCTGGTCTGCGTGGAGCAGACGAGCAACCTGGGCGGCGGGACGGTGTGGCCGCTGGCCGGGGTGCGTGACGTGTTGGACGTCGCGGCGCGGTTCGGGCTTCGCACGCATCTCGACGGGGCGCGCCTGCTGAACGCCGTGGTCGCCTCGGGCGTGTCCGCCGACGCGTTCGCCGGCGGGTTCGACTCGGCCTGGCTCGATTTCACGAAGGGGTTGGGCGCGCCGGTCGGGGCCGTCCTGGTCGGCTCACGCGAGTTCATCGACGAGGCGTGGCGGTGGAAGCAGATGCTCGGCGGCGCCTTCCGGCAGTCGGGGATCGTGGCCGCGGGCTGTCTGTACGCGCTCGATCACAACGTGGAGCGCTTGGCGATCGATCACGAGAACGCACAGGTGCTGGCGCGCGGGCTGGCTTCGCTGGCCGGGGTGACGCTGGATCCCGCGAGCGTCGAGACCAACATCGTGATCTTCTCGGTGGCGGACGCGCCGGGCCTGGTGGCGCGGCTGGCCGACCGGGTCGAGCTGCAGGCGTTCGACCAGCATCGGGTACGGGCGGTCACGCACCTTGACGTGAGCCGCGAGGACGTCGACCGGGCGCTGGTGGTGCTCGCCGACGAGCTCGGGTAGACGGGAGTAATGGCGGAGGACGTGGTCGAGCACAGCTTCGGGTCGGGGACGCCGTTCTCGGTCGGGGTCGAGGAGGAGCTGTTCCTGGTCGACCCGGTCACCGGTGCCCAGGCCAACGCCTCCGCCGCGGTGAAGGAGCGACTCGAGGAGGTTGAGGGGCCCGGCGTGATCGACGGCCAGATCGAGCGCGAGCTGCACGCCTGCCAGGTGGAGCTGATCACCGGCGTCCACGCGTCGGCCGGCGATGCGGTGCGCGAGCTCTCGGCGCTTCGCCGCGCCGTGGTGGGGACCGGGGCGGGGATCCTCGGGGCGGGGACCCATCCCTCGGCCGCCGAGGGCGACGCGGCGATCACCGACAAGGAGCGCTACGAGCGAATCCACTTTCTCCTCGGCGATGCCGCGATCACGCCGGTCGCCGGCCTGCACATCCACGTCGGCATGCCCGACGCCGAGACCGCGATCCGGGTGTTCAACGGCCTGCGGCGCGACCTGCCACTGCTCCAGGCGCTGGCCGCGAACTCGCCGTTTCGCCACGGCCGCGACACCGGTCTCGCGTCGGCGCGCGAGGTGACGCTACGAGGCTGGCCTCGCTCGGGCGCACCGCGGGCGATGCGCGACTTCGAGGACTTCGTGGACATGACGCGTCGACTCACGCGGGCGGCCGACGTCCCGGATTACACGTGGTTCTGGTGGAAGCTCCGTCCCCATCCGAGGCTGGGCACCGTCGAGATCCGGGCGCTCGACGCGCAGACCCGGGCCGAGGACCTGGCGGCGCTGGTCGCGCTCGTGCACTGTCTGGCGCGGGATGCCGCCGAGGCCGGACCGGTCGAGAGTCCTCCGCCCGAGGTCGTCGAGGAGGGGATGTTCCGGGCTGCGCGCTTCGGCGTGCACGGCGAGCTTCCCGGCGCCGGAGGGACGCTGTACACCGTCGGCGATCTGCTCCAGGCCGCGGTGGCGCGGGCTTCGCGATGGGCGCGCGAGCTGCGATGCGAGGACGAGCTCGGCGGCCTGCACGAGCTCGTGGCCCGCGGCGGCGGGGCGGGCGCCCAGCGCGCCGTGTTCGAGATCGCCGGCATCGACGCGGTGGCCCGGCGGCTCGTCGAGCTGACGCAGGGCGGCCGCTGAGCGTCGCGACGCGCCTAAGGCGCTCGCTACGCTAGTTGGCGATGGACGAGCTGTACCGCGAGAACATCCTGGATCACTACAAGCATCCGCACAACTGGAGCCCGCCGGCGGCGGAGATCGAGAGTCCGGACCTGGAGTTCCACGATCTGAATCCGTTGTGTGGGGATGAGCTGAGGGTGCAGCTGGCGGTCGACGCGCAGGGCCGGATCGAGGACGTGCGGTTCTCGGGGCACGGGTGCGCGATCTCGCAGGCGGCGGCGTCGATGGCCTCGGATGAGGTCAAGGGCATGCAGGTGGACGAGGTGCTGAGGCTGGATCGGTCGTTCGTGCTCGATCTGCTCGGGATCGACATCTCGGCCACGCGGATGAAGTGCGCGCTGCTGTCGCTCAAGGTGCTCAAGGGCGCCTCGCTCGGGCACGCGGTGGACTGGGAGCCCGAGAGCAGCGCGGCGTAGAGCTCCTGGGCAGGCCCGCTAGACTCCCTGGCATATCCGATCAATTCGCTAGGACTTACGCGCGCGTGCCTGAAATCATCGAGGTTTGCCCCGTCGAGGAGCTTCCGCCCGGCCAGATGCGGCTGGTCGAATGGGAGGACGTCGAGATCGGCGTGTTCAACTGCGGCGGCAGCCTGTACGCGATCGAGGATCGCTGTTCGCATGACGACGGACCGCTGGCCGAGGGCGAGTTCGATCCCGACAACTGCACGGTCGAGTGCCCGCGCCACGGGTCGCTGTTCGACCTGAAGACCGGAAAGCCGATGACGTTGCCGGCGTATGTTCCGGTGGAGACGTATCCGGTCATCATCGAAGACGAGACCATCAAGCTGGAGGTTGAGTAAATGGCTGCCCCACTGACCGAGAACGAGCAGCTCGCCGCCATCAACGCGGACTACGACCAGCGGTATGGCTTCCACGACGCCGAGAACTACCTGTACAAGGCCCCGAAGGGGCTGAATCGCGAGATCGTCGAGAAGATCTCCGAGTTCAAGTCAGAGCCGCAGTGGATGCGCGAGTTCCGGCTGAAGGCGCTCGACCACTTTCTGGCCCGGCCCCAGCCGACGTGGGGCTCGCCGATGCTGGCCGAAGTCGACTACGACAACATCCACTACTTCGTGCGCGCGTCCGAGCGCGCCGAGCGCTCGTGGGACGACGTGCCCGACGACGTCAAGAAGACGTTCGACCGGCTCGGCATCCCCGAGGCCGAGCGCAAGTTCCTGTCCGGCGTCGGCGCCCAGTACGAGTCCGAGGTCGTCTACCACCAGGTCCGCGAGGACCTCGAGAAGCAGGGCGTGATCTTCAAGGACATGGACTCGGGCCTGCGCGAGCACGAGGATCTCGTGCGCGAGTACTTCGCCACGATCATCCCGCCCAACGACAACAAGCTCGCGGCGCTGAACAGCTCCGTGTGGTCTGGCGGCTCGTTCGTCTACGTGCCACCGGGTGTCCATGTCGAGATGCCGCTCCAGGCCTACTTCCGGATCAACACCGAATCGATGGGTCAGTTCGAGCGCACGCTGATCATTGCCGACGAGGGGTCCTACGTGCACTACGTCGAGGGCTGCACCGCGCCGACCTATTCGTCGTCGTCGCTCCATTCCGCGGTGGTCGAGCTGATCGCCAAGCCGGGCGCACGGATCCGATACACGACCGTTCAGAACTGGTCGACCAACGTGTTCAACCTGGTGACCAAGCGCGCGGTGGCGCACGAGGACGCCACGGTCGAGTGGGTCGACTGCAACCTGGGCTCGCGGCTGACGATGAAGTACCCGAGCGTGTACCTGCTCGGCGAGCGCGCCCACGGCGAGATCCTGTCGATCGCGTTCGCCGGCAAGGGCCAGCACCAGGACGCCGGCGGCAAGATCATCCACGCCGCTCCCAACACGACCTCGAACATCTTCGCCAAGTCGATCTCCAAGGACGGCGGCCGGGGTTCCTACCGCGGCCTGCTCGAGATCGCCAAGGGCGCCCACGGCTCTCGCTCCAAGGTCGTGTGCGACGCGCTGCTGCTCGACGAGCGCTCCCGCTCCGACACGTATCCGACGATCCGGATCGGCGAGGACGACGTCAACGTCGGCCATGAGGCGACGGTCTCCAAGGTCGGCGACGACCAGCTCTTCTACCTGATGTCCCACGGCATCCCCGAGGACGAGGCCTCGAAGCTGATCGTCAACGGCTTCATCGAGCCGATCACCAAGGAGCTGCCGATGGAGTATGCGGTCGAGATGAACCGCCTGATCGAGCTGCAGATGGAGGGCTCGATTGGCTAGTACTGCGGTCGGCACGGCCCCCGAGGGGCTCGCGCTCCCCACGTTCAAGGGTCGCCCCGGCTGGGAGTTCACCGACATCTCGGATCTCAACCTGGCGGCGTACGAGCCCGTGCGCGGCGCCGAGGAGCTGGAGGGTGCGGCGGCGGAGCCGATGTTCGACGCTCCCGCCGGCGAGCTGCCCGAGGGCGTGATCGTCACCTCGATCGAGCAGGCCGCGGCCGAGCACGGCGAGCTGCTGCGGCGCCACCTCGGTGCGCTGATCGGCGAGGGCGACGACGTGTTCGTGACGCTCAACGACGCCGGCTACCGGGCGGGCTCGTTCGTGTACGTGCCCCGCGGGGTTGCCCTGACCGAGCCGATCTCGCTCTCCACGGTCCAGCCGCGGAGCGGCTCGCTGCTCAACCAGCGCACTCTGGTGGTGCTCGAAGAGGGCGCCCAGGCCGAGGTGTGGGAGCAGTACCTGTCGGCAACAGCGGATCTCGACGGCGTGTTCAACGCCGTCACCGAGCTGATCGTCGGCGATGGGGCCCGCCTACGCTACGTGTGCGGGCAGGGGCTGTCGGAACGCAGCTGGATCTTCGGTGCTCAGCGCGCCGAGATCGGCCGCGACGCGGGTCTCGACTGGGTCGCGCTCGGGTTCGGATCGGCCCGGGGTCGCGTGCGCATGGAGACGCGGCTGGGCGGCGAAGGCGCCGAGGCGCGGGTCACCGGCGCGTACGCCACCCACGCCCGCCAGCACATCGACTTCGACACCACCCAGGAGCACGCGGCGCCCAACACAACCTCGGACCTGGCCTTCCGCGGCGTGCTCCAAGGCCGCTCGACCGCGGTGTGGAAGGGCAACATCATCGTCGACCCGGGCGCGCAGAAGACCGACGCGTTCCAGGAGTCGCGGAACCTGCTCCTGTCCAAGCGCGCCCATGCCGACGCGATCCCGGGTCTCGAAATCCAGGCCAACGACGTTCGCTGCACACACGCCGCGGCGGTGGCGCAGGTCGACCCCGAGCAGCTGTTCTACCTGCGCTCGCGAGGCCTCAGGCTCGACGTCGCCCGCCGGCTCGTGATCGAGGGCTTCCTGTCCGCGCTCGTGGAGCGCTTCGAGGAAGGGCCCGTGCGCGAGCGACTGGCCGGTGCGCTCGAGCAGCGGCTGGCGCTGATCTTAGGCGAGTAGGCCGGCGGCGCTCAGGACGCCGCCGCGAGCTCGTCGAGCGCCTCTAGCTCGTCTTCCTCGAGCTCGAGCTGGGTCGCCTCGCGGTTCTCGTCGAAGTGCGCGATCTGGCTGGTCCCCGGAATCGGCAGCGTGACCCGGGAGTGCTGGAGCAGCCAGGCCAGGGCGACCTGTCCAGGGGTGGCGCCGTGGTGGCTCCCGATCTCGGCCACCGCGCTGCCCGGCTCGGCCAGATCGCCCCGGGCCAGCGGGAAATAGGCCATGAAGGCAAGGCCGGCCTCCTCGCAGAACCGGAGCTCGTCCTCGGAGGCGCGGTCGCCCACGTTGTAGTGGTTCTGGACCGAGACGATCGGCACGATCTCCTGGGCACGCTCGATCTCCTCGACCGTCACATTGGACAAGCCGATGTGCCGGATCTTGCCCTCGTCCTGGAGCTCCGCCAGCGCGCCCACCGAGTCCTCGATCGGCACCTTCGGATCGACCGTGTGCAGCTGATAGAGGTCGATCCGCTCTACCTTGAGCCGCCTCAACGAGCTCTCGCAGGACCGCCTGAGCCGGTCGGGCCGGCCGTTCGGCTCCCAGCGTCCCGGTCCCGACCGCTCGTAGCCGCCCTTGGTGGCGATCACCAGGTTCTCCGGATAGGGACGGAGCGCCTCGGCGATCAGGTTCTCCGAGACCTCGGGGCCATAGGAGTCGGCGGTATCGATCAAGTTGACGTCGCGCTCGACGACGTGTCGGAGCAGCTCGCGGATGGCGGCCGGATTCTCGGGCTCGCCCCATGCGCCGGGGCCGGTGATGCGCATCGCCCCGAACCCGAGGCGGAACACCTCGAGATCGCCGCCCAGCAGAAAGGTGTCGTCGGGCATGTGATGGAGAATCTTGTCAGCAATGGCTCGCCAGCTCCCCGCACTGGTCCCCCTCGGGTACGGCAAGTTCGTGCGCGCGGACCGGGTGTTCGCGCTGGTGCCGCTCGAGGGAGACGACCGGGGCGACGGCCGGCGGACGCTGGTGTACGTGGAGGGAATCGAGGATCCGATCATTGCGTCGCGCTCGGAAGCGGCGATCGCGCGCGACGTGGCCGGCGCGCTCGGGCGGGGACGCTCGCGCGAGGGTCTGGAGCTGCCGGGCCAGGAGCCGCTGTTCTGACGGGTTGAGGGTTCTCCTCCCGCTCTGGACGAATGTTCGATTCAGCGCGCCGGCGCGGAGGTCGATACGCCGAGTAGACGGTGCAAGAGTTTGTGTCCGCCGGGGGCGTACGCAGACACAACAGTGAGGTAGAAGAATGCGTGGAAATGTCTACCGCTTAGGGAGGCGGCGGGCAGGTTCAATCGTTCTGGCGACCGGGGTAGCGCTCGCCTTTGCCGTTTCGGGGCCACCGCCGGCAGCGGCGAAGGCGCCGATCCGTGCGACGCACAGCCAGTCGAAACTCCAGGCGAGGCCGTCCGTGATTGCGCACGCCGCCGGCCACAAGATCGCTTGACCGGCGGCCGGTGGTAGCCATGTTCCGGGGGCTGCGCTCGACGACCCGCCAAGACTCGACGCCACACACGTTCGTCGTGTACGCGGCGGTGGTCGCGGTGGTCGCGGCAGCCCTGGTCGCGCTTGTGCCCTGGACGCGCGAGTGGCACGTCGGGCACCCGGCGATGTTCGCGGTCCTGTCCGGCTTCGTGCTGGCCGGTGAGCTCCTGCCGATCCCGGTGCCGCGGCGCCGGGGCTTGGCCCGCGTGACCATCTCGACCGCGTTCGCGTTCGCCATCCTGTTGCGCTGCGGCCCTGGCCCGGCCGCGCTGATCTACGTCGCAAGCTCGGTGATCGCCGACCTGGCCGGCCGGCTCGCGCCGCTCAAGATCCTCTTCAACGCGGCTCAGTACCTGCTCGCCGTGCTCGCCGCCGGCGCGGTCCTGCTGATCGCCCAGTCGCTCCCGCTGAGCAGCATCACCGGCGACGAGCTGCCGATCGTGCTGCTCGCCGCCCTGGCGTTCTTCGCCGTCAACCACGTGCTGGCGTGCATCGCGTGCGCGCTGCTGGCGCGCCTGCCGATCGTCGCCTACCTGCGCGAGGATCTCGCGTTTCAGGCGTGGACGGCGGGCTGCGTGCTGGCCTTCGCTCCCGCGCTGCTCGCCTCGGCCGACGCGAGCGTGGCGCTCGTCCCGGTCTGCTTCGTGCCGATGCTGGCGGTCTACGTCGGAGGACGGCAGGCGGCGATGTCGAGCCACCGCGCCCATCACGACGGGCTCACCGGCCTGCCCAACCGCTCCTCGCTGGCCGAGACCCTCCAGGAGGCGCTGGACGGCGCGGCGAGCGAGCGGCGCGCGGTGACCGTGATGCTGCTCGACCTCGACGACTTCAAGCAGATCAACGACGCGCTCGGCCACGAGGTGGGCGACCTGGTGATCCAGCGGGTCGCGCGGCGGCTCGGCCACGCTCTCGCGGCCGGCGGGCAGGACATGGTCCTGGCGCGGATCGGTGGCGACGAGTTCGGAGTGCTCGTGCACGGCTCGCAGGCCGACGCCGAGCAGGTGGCCGAGCGGCTGCTGGCCGCGCTCGATCATCCGCTCGAGGCCGACTCGGTGGCGCTTCACCTGCGCGCGAGCATCGGGATCGCCTGCTACCCCGACCACGGCCGCACCGCACCCGAGCTGATGCGCCACGCCGACGTGGCGATGTACTGCGCCAAGGGCACGGACGCGGCGTTCGCCACCTACGCCAAGGAAGACGACGAGTACAGCATCGACCGGCTGGCGCTGGCCGCCCAGCTGCGGCGGGGGATCGAGCGCGGGGAGTTGGTCGTCCACTACCAGCCCAAGGTCCCGCTCAACGGCGGCGCGACGCTGGCGGCCGAGGCGCTGGTGCGCTGGAACCATCCCCAGCTCGGGTGCATCGGCCCCGACGGGTTCATCCCGCTGGCCGAGCAGACCGGCGTGATCAAGCCGCTCACCGAGAAGGTCCTGGAGGCCTCGCTCGAGCAGTGCCGCCGCTGGCGCCGGGCCGGGCTCGAGGTCACCGTGTCGGTCAACGTGTCCACCCGCAGCCTGCTCGACCACGACCTGCCGGTGATCATCGGGACGCTGCTGGCCAGGCTCGACCTGCACGCCTCGGCGCTGCAGCTCGAGATCACCGAGAGCCGGATCGTGGCCGACCTGCCGCGGGCGCGCGCGTCGCTGGACGAGCTGCGGGCGATGGGCGTGATGATCGCGATCGACGACTTCGGGACCGGCTACTCGTCGCTGTCGCAGTTGCAGCAGCTCCCCGTGGACGAGATCAAGATCGACCGCTCGTTCGTGACCCGGATGGAGACCGATCGCCAGGACGCCGTGCTCGTGCACTCGATCATCGACCTGGGCCGCAACCTGGGCCTGCGGGTGACCGCCGAGGGCGTGGAGACCGAGAACGTCAAGCAGGTGCTGGCTCAGCTCGGCTGCGACTACGCGCAGGGATTCCACGTGGGACGACCGGTGATCGGCGACGAGTGCACTCGGTACCTGGGCGTGCCGAAAGACGGCGCCCGGGTGATCGCGCTCGCGAGCTGAGCTGAGCCTGGGCTAGCCGGCGACTTGCTGGTACAGCGAGGGAAGGCTGGGGTAGCGGCTCGAGGCCCAGCCGGAGTTCTGCAGCGCGGAGATCTGGGCCGAAGCGGGCTGGCCGGCGGTGCTGAGGATTCCCTGGATGCCGGAGCTTGCGGTGCCGTAGCCGGGGATCGTGTCCTGGCCCTTGAGCCAGCCGGCGGTGGCGTCGGCGGCGGTGACCGGGTTGCTCCAGATCGAGTCGGCCGACCCGTAGGTGCCGCTGTCGGTGTAGCCGATGTTGAGCCAGTCGTTGTTGTTCTGGGCCTGGCGCGACTGGGCGGCGCCACCGGACTCCTCGGCCAGGAGCCAGGCCGAGATGACCGAGGGATCGAGACCCGTCTGCGCCGCCAGGCGCGACGCGAACTGCTGCTGACCGGAGGTCAGCTGGCTCTGGGCGCCGGCCGGGAGGGCCGCGCCGCCGGTGCTGGAGACGTCCGCGGCGGCGCCGGTCTGCTGGGCCTGGGCCAGCGCGGCGGCGAAGCTGCCCGAGCCGACCGCGCTGCCGGCGGTCGCGGTCCCGGTGCTCTGGGTGGCGGAGGCGCCCGCGACCGAGGGGTCGAATGCGGTCTGAAGAGAGGAGATCTGCGCCTGGATCTGGGAGACCCGGCCTACGGCATCGGTATAGCTCATCTACTACCGGTTAGATCGGCGGCGTCCAGGCCGACTTGAGTCGGCGGGCGATCGCGCCGATGACCAGGCGGTATGCAGATCTCGTTTGCGCGTCGCGCGCTGATCCTGCCCGCGCTGATCATGAGCGTGGCCCTCGTGCCGACAGAGGCCAGGGCGGCCGTCACCCTCGGCAACTGGGACTCCGCGCAGCAGCGCCAGGTGGTCAAGGACGGCCTCATGGCCGCGCCGGGCGGCTCGTTCCAGGGCGCCGCGCCGCTGACCGCGGGACAGGCCAACGCGGCCATGACGGCGGTCGCGGCGCGAGTCGGCCCCCCGGCTGGGACGAGCGCCGCGACCCAGCCCGTGCATGCGATCCAGATCGCCGGCGGCTCCGTCTCGGTGGTGCGCTTCGACGCGCTGGTGGTCGACCAACTCGCCCTGGCCGACGTGGCCTCGCACGTGCAGTCGGTGGCGGCCTCGGCCGGGCTCAAGCCGCCCGCCTACTTCGGCACCGAGGTGGTGGCGCGCTACCTGGGGCTGCGCTACGACCATCCGGCCGGCACCGACCAGCTCGAGCTTTTCCCGACGGACCCGATCACCCGGGCCGAGGCGGCCTGGTCGCTGGCCCAGGTAGCGAGCTTCGGCAGCTGGAACGTCGACGGCGCACGCGAGAGCCTGATGAGCTTCGCGCTCCCTGCGCTGAGCGGAGGCCAGCGGCAGGCGCTGACGATCGCGGTCAGCCGGATCGGCTACCCCTACGTGTACGCCGGCGAGTCCGACACCGCGGAGCCGGCCAGCTGGATGTGGGGCCCCCAGGCGCACGGCGGGTTTGACTGCTCGGGCTTCGTGTGGCGGGTGTTCAAGCTGTCCGGGCTGCCTTGGGGCAACGAGATCGGCGGGCGCACCGCGGCTCAGATGGCGCAGGAGATCCCCCAGAGTCAGCGCCTGCATGCCTCACAGCTGCGGCCGGGCGATCTCCTGTTCTTCGGCACGGCCCACTTCACCAGCCGCGCCACCGAGCAGAACGTGATCCACACCGGGATCTACCTGGGCGACAACTGGGTGATCCACTCCTCGGGCCAGGGCGTGTACGTCGAGCCGCTCGAAGGAAGCTGGCTCGGCGACGAGTTCGCCTGGGGCCGGCGCGTGATTCGCTAGGACGAGTGGGCTAGGAGGCCCCGGCGCCCGAGTTCTGCGACCACGCTCGCGGCGGCCTGCTCAGGTCGAAGGTTGCTCGTCGAGATCCGCAGCTCCGGATTCTCGGGCGGCTCGTAGGGCGAATCGATCCCGGTGAAGTTCGGCAACTGGCCGCTGCGGGCCTTCTTGTAGAGCCCCTTGGGGTCGCGCGCTTCGGCGACGGCCAGCGGAGTGTCGACGAACACCTCGATGAACTCGCCGTCGGCGAACAGGCTCCGCGCCAGCTCGCGCTCGCTGCGGAACGGCGAGATGAAGGAGACGAGCACGATCAGGCCGGCGTCGACCATCAGCCGGGCGACCTCGGCGACGCGCCGGATGTTCTCGACGCGGTCGGTGTCGCTGAAGCCGAGGTCGCGGTTGAGGCCGTGGCGAACGTTGTCGCCGTCGAGCAGGTAGGTGTGGTTTCCGCGACCGTGCAGTTCCGTCTCGACGAGGTTGGCGATCGTCGACTTGCCGGCTCCGGACAGTCCGGTGAGCCACAGGACACAGGGCGTCTGCCCCAGGCTGGCCGAGCGCTCACGCTTGTCGACGGTCAGCGCCTGCAGCGAGATGTTCTGAGACCGGCGCAGCGCCCCGCGGATCATCCCCACGCCGACGGTCGCGCCGCTGATCCGGTCGATAACGATGAAGCCGCCGGTGTCGCGGTTCTGCCGGTACGGATCGAATGCGATCTGCTGGCCCAGGGTGACCTCGCACCGACCGATCTCGTTGAGCGCCAATCGCGGCGCCATAACGCGCTCGAGCGAGTCGATGTCCAATCTGTGGCGTGGGGGCGCGATCGTGGCGGGCACCAGCTTGGTGCCGACCCGCAGCATGTAGGTCCGACCGGGCAGCATCGGCTCCTCGTCGGTCCAGAAGATCGTCGCCTCCACCTGGTCGGCCACCTCCGGTGGTGCGTCGGCGGCGGCGATCAGGTCCCCCCGCGAGGTGTCGATCTCGTCGGCGAAGGTGAGCGTGACGGCGTCCTCGGCGACGGCCAGTGGCTGGTCGCCGTCGTAGGTGACGATCCTGGTCACCGTGGTCTGGCGGCCAGAGGGCGCGACGACGATCCGCTGACCGGGGCGGACGGCGCCGGAGACAATGGTTCCGGCGTAGCCTCGGAACTCCGATCCGCACCGGTTCACCCACTGCACCGGCACGCGCAGCGGCGCGGACTGCATCCGCTCCTGATCGGGCTTCACTCGCTCCAGGTGCTCGAGCAGAGCCGGGCCCGAGTACCAGGGGGTCCGCTCGCTCCGGTGCACGACGTTATCGCCGTGCACCCCGCACACGGGGATGCAGGTGATCTCCTCGAGGCCGACCTGCGTTGCGAAGTCGCGGTACTCGCGCTCGATCTCTCGGAAACTTTCCGCCGAGTACGCGACGAGGTCCATCTTGTTGACCGCCAGCACGGCGTGGCGGATCCCGAGGAGGGCGACCAGGTAGGTGTGACGGCGGGTCTGCGTGACGATCCCGCTGCGGGCGTCGAGCAAGATGACCGCGCAGTCGGCGGTCGACGCGCCGGTCACCATGTTGCGCGTGTATTGCTCGTGGCCCGGCGCGTCGGCGACGATGAACTTGCGCTGGCTGGTCGAGAAGTAGCGATATGCGACGTCGATGGTGATGCCCTGTTCGCGCTCGGCGGAGAGACCGTCCATGATGAGCGCGTAGTCGAGCTCGTCGCCTCGCGTGCCGAACTTGCGCGAGTCTGCCTCGAGCGCCGCCAGCTGGTCGCTATAGAGCTGCTGGGACTCGAAGAGCAGCCGGCCGATCAGCGTGCTCTTGCCGTCGTCGACCGATCCGCAGAGCAGGAACCGGAGCAGCTCGCGCGGATCGTCGCGGTCGGACGGGTCGCATGGGTGGTCCGGCGTCCCGCGGTTCGCGTAGCGTTCAAGGAGTTGCGACTCCATCTCAGAAGTAGCCCTCCTGCTTCTTGGCCTCCATCGAGGCGCTGCTGTCGTGATCGATCAAGCGACCCTGGCGCTCGGACGTCTCGGCGCCGCGCAGCTCGGCCACGATCGCCGTCACGCTATCGGCGTCGCTCTCGATCGCTCCGGTGAGCGGATAGCAGCCGAGCGTGCGGAAGCGGACCTTCCTGCGCACCGGTCGCTCACCGGGCTCGAGCGGCATCCGTTCGTCGTCGACCATGATCAGCGTCCCGTCGCGCTCGACCACCGGCCGCTCGGCCGCGAGGTAGAGCGGCACGATCGGGATCCTCCTGAGCTCGATGTACTGCCAAACGTCGAGCTCGGTCCAGTTCGAGAGCGGGAACACGCGCAGCGACTCTCCAGGGCGCGTGTGCGCGTTGTAGAGGCGCCACAACTCGGGCCGCTGGTGCTTGGGGTCCCAGGCGTGCTGGGCGTTCCTCAGCGAGAACACTCGCTCCTTGGCGCGCGACTTCTCCTCGTCACGCCTCGCGCCGCCGAACGCGAGGTCGAACCCGTGCTGATCGAGTGCCTGTTTGAGGGCCTCGGTCTTCATCACGTTCGTGTGGACCTCGGACCCATGCGTGAACGGGTTGATGCCGTTCGCGAGGCCCTCGGGGTTGACGTGGACGAGCAGGTCGAGCCCGAGGTCTTCCGCCAGACGGTCCCGATGGGCGTACATCTCGCGGAACTTCCACGTCGTGTCGATGTGCAGGATTGGGAACGGCGGCCTGGCCGGGTAGAACGCCCGCATCGCCAGGTGGACCAGTACCGCGCTGTCCTTCCCGATCGAATAGAGCATGACTGTTCGCTCGGCCTGCGCAACGGCCTCGCGGATGATGTGGATGCTCTCGGATTCGACGCGACGAAGGTGCGGCGGGAGCATCAGGGAAGCGGCGCGCCGTCGAGGCGGAAGATCGCCAGCGGCACCTCGTGAACCTTCGGATGGTTGATCGCGTGCCCCCAGTAGCCGTCCTCGCCGAATGCCTCGCCGTGGTCGCCGCAGACGATCACGATGGTCTCACCGGGAATCGCGTCGAACAGCCGCCCGAGCTTGCCGTCGAGGAACTCGAGCGCCTCGACCTGATGCCAGTACGGCTCAGAATCGCGCCCGACCTTGCCGTCCTCGCGCGGAGGCCACTCCATCAACCGGGCCTGCACCGGGAACGGGATTTGCGTCTGCTTGCCGTTGTAATAGAAGGGATCGTGGGTCTCGCCGAAGTTGATGAAGCCGAAAAACGGCGAAGCGACGTCGAGCTCCTTGAGCAGGAAGTCGATCTGGGCCTCGGCGTTCGTGTCGGTGAAGGTGAACTTCTCGAACCAGCGGGTCAGGGCGTCCTGCTGAAACCAGTTCATGGCGCCGGCCCCGACGGTCTGGTAGCCGCTCTCGCGCAGTCCGCTGACGAGGTTCGAGCCCGAATGGACCGCCTTCAGCGCGCGGTCGGTCACTCGGTGGCCCTCGCCCGCCTTGGTCAGCGCGAACAGCTGGCGGACGAACCGGTTGTAGTACGCGCGCGGCTCGGGCACGTGGGGCAGGATTCCGGCGAAGAAGGCGTGGTGGGCGGCATAAGTGAAGTTGGCCGGCGTCTGTGCGGGCAGGAACTCACGCGCGTAGCGGTCGAGGACCGGGGTGCGCGCGTCGCACATGACGTCGTAGCGGCAGCTGTCAAGCGTGAGCAGCAGGAAGCTCGGGGAGCTCGGGAGCGGCGGAGGGCTTGCCACCGCGGCCGGACGAGCCGGGACCTGCGTCTTGGTCTGCCCGGAGAGGAGGCTGTCCACCAGGGCGCGAAGCTGGGCGGGCTGCTGGTCGTCCACCTGGACCAGCGACATGAACGGCGCCTTCGCGGCGCGGCGCGAGTAGAGGACGTCGGCCGAGTCGGTGAGCTGTCGATGTGTGTCGGCATCGTTCGGCACGGCGATCAGCGCGACGCTTGGGCCGCCGTTCTCGAAACCGGCTGCCGCAGCGCGCTCGTGCACGATCGCAGCCAACTCGGGCGTCTCGGACGGGCAGTAGATGACCAGCGCCACCGGGTCCTGGGAGGAGAACGTCGTGCGGTAACCGTGCAGCAGCGCATCGTTCTCGAGGATCTCGTCGCCGAATGCGAGCAGCTTGATCTGGCGAGCCTGAGGGAACTCGGGGGTCACATCCGCGTAATCGGCGTCATCGAGAGGAGCTTGAGCCTTGCGCGCGCGGCAGCGCATGTCCCGCCCGATTGCCGCGGCCGGTCGCGCCGTCTGCGTGATCGGCCGAAACTCGACGTCGTCGAAGCCGGCGGCCTTGAGTGCCTCGCTCAGCGTGGTCTTCGTCCAGCCCCACTTGTGCACCTGGCTGTGGCCCCATCTGGCGATGTCGCCCGGCCACCCGAAGATTCCGGCCATGGCCAGGTCGTGGCCGTCGTTGAAGTGCTGGCCGAGCAGGCGAACGCATTGCTCGAAGTCGGGCATCTCGAGGTACAGCTCGCCGCCCGGGAGGAGCACGCGATGCCACTCCGCGAGCGCCGCTCGCGCCTCGTCAAAGGTGAGGTGCTCGAACAGGTGACAGGCCTCGATCACCGCGGCCGTCCCGTCCTCGAAGCAGTCGAGTCGCTCGGCGGGAGACACGACATCGGGACCGCACGCTGGGTCGATATCGACGTTGACCCACCCCGGGCGATATTCGGTGCCCGAGCCGAGGTGCAGCTTCGTCGCAGGCTCGGGAGCAGGAGGCTCGGGCTTCGCCGGTGCCCACAGCTTGCGGTGCTCCGCGTAGGTGTTGACTTCGATCCCGTGGCCGGCCGCGGCCTGCCAGAACACCTCTGACCAGTCGGGACCGTAGTTCTGAAGGAAGTAGTGGTGGGCGAAGGACTTGGCCCGCTCGACGTACTCGTCGCGCTTGATCGTCGCGGTGCCCGAAGCTCCGTAGGTGGTGCCGCCGAGGTGCTCGTAGGTCACGCCGTCGGCGTAGCCCAGAGCCCAGCCGCGCGAATAGAGCTTGTAGGACAGCTCGTGAATCGCGCCCCAGCAGTAGCGGAAGTCACGATTCAGGAAGCCCACCTCGTCGATCGCCTCGGCACGCGTCATGAGCGCGAGGTAGTCACTCGTAGTCACCGGTCGCCAGCCATTGCCGGAACGGGCGGCCGAGCCGGGATAGATGCCAGAGGCGTCCGTGGGGGAGATGATCGCCAGTCGGGGGTTCTCCTCCAGCAGGCGCACGAGCTCGCCGACATGATCGATCGCCGGGTCGAACACGAGGTCGTTCATCAGCATGAAGAACGCGTCGTAGTCGCCCCGGCCGCGG
Source organism: uncultured Solirubrobacterales bacterium (assembly GCA_963832315.1). Taxonomy (GTDB): domain Bacteria; phylum Actinomycetota; class Thermoleophilia; order Solirubrobacterales; family Solirubrobacteraceae; genus Palsa-465. The sequence continues at coordinate 112,303 of CAWHTT010000005.1, forward strand.
GCAAAGCTCAGTCCGATGTCGTGGCCGTAGCACTTGCCACGGAAGTCCGGATCTGCGTACCACACCGAGGTGTGCGGCGTGAGCTTGTCGGCCTCGGTGCCGCACTCGACGACATAGATGTCGTTGCGGACGCTGTCGTGGCGCCGCAGCTGCTCGATCGTGGACTCGACGAGATCGGGCCGGTTGCGCGAGACGATGACCGTCGCCACGTTCATGCGTACATGTCCTCCCGATGGATGAGCTTTACGCCGACGCCTTCGAGAGACAGCCGCTGAGCCAGCTCCTCGGCGACGATGCGCGAGCGATGCCGGCCCGCGTTGCAGCCGATTGCCACTCGGACGCCATCGTCGCAGCGCAGCACGGTGCGGATCAGCGGGAGCACGTCCCGCAGGAAGTCCTGACACGCCTGCTGACCGAGCACGAAAGCGCGCATCTCGTCGTCGGGCGCGGCGAACAGATCCCACTGCTCCTCACGCGCGGGATTCCTCAGGAAGCTGACGTCGAAGAAGTAGTTGGCGTTTGGCAGCCCGTACTTGAATCCGAACGTGGTCAGGACCAGGTCGGGGCGGGTCCGCGGCTCGGGCGCGTGCGGAGCGCCGTGCGACGCGCGGCGTCGGACAGCATGCGTGGAGGGGTCGTCCATCAATCGAGGGGCCATATGCCCGTAATCGGTCGGCCTCGAGCTTGCTTTAGTCCTTCCCGACAGCGCTCAAGTCCAGCGGCACGCCGACCGATCACGTGGTCATGCTCCCCTCGAGTCACCGTGCCCCTGCGCGGGAACTGCGGATTCTCGTGGTGGGCACGCTGACCTTTCCGGACGGTCGAGGGTCCAGCCTTGAGCGCCTCGGCTCGATCGTGGAGCCGATGTGCGCGGACGGCCACCGGGTGACTTGCGTCGTGCATACCGGCGGTCCATCCGATCACAGTGTGGCCAAGCTCGTCTCCTATGGGGCCGAGGTCTATCCGGAGGCCGACCCGTCGCTCGAACTCCCTGTGATGCTGGAACGCGAGCGGTTCGACGCTGCGTTCCTGGTCGATGAGGACGTCGCCGCACGTTGTCTGCCGACGATCCACCGAGGCAGCCCGCTCACCAAGATCATCACCGGCGATGAGTGCGACCTGCTCGCCTGCGCCGTGCCGACCCAGTTCGTCCTCGATACGTATTCCGTTGCTCCGGAGATCGCCGATCTGGCGCTTCGCAGCTACGTCCTCGAGCACTCAGCCGACGATCCCGTTTCCCTGGTCGTGGTCATCGACCCCGATCAAACGGAAGCCGCGTTCGCACGTGCGACGGCCGTCCTGGACGACCTGGGTCTCGACCCGAATCAGATCGCCGACGTGGTGCTTACCCCGTGCACCCCCGACTTCCCGCTGCCCAGTAGCGCCGTTATGGTGGGTCAGCCGGCATCCGTTGTGACGCCGACGACCCGCCGCCCTCGGCCGCGAGCGACGTTAGCGGTCATTGCGGGCGACGATCCCCAGGCGCTGGCGCTCCAGCTCTCTGCGCTAGAGCGCGCGGGGATTGGCTCGGACGTCGAGGTGGCCATCATCGCCTCGGGGCCTGGAGCGGACATGGAACGGGAGATGGAGCGCGCGAGCGGCGCCAGAATCGTTCGATGTGGGGCACAGGTAGGCCGGCGGGAAGCGTGGCAGCTCGCCGCCGAGGCGAGCCGAGCGGATCACATCGTGGCGCTGTCTCCGCTGGCTCTGCCGCAGCACGGCTTCGTGGACCCCTTGATCGCGCGCCTCAGGTCCGGCGCCGCCCTGGCCGGGCCAGTGGTCGCCGGTTCGCATGGATTCCTCGTGGCGGACGACGGCAGCCTGTGGCCGCGCGGCGAACATCAACCCGATCCGCCCGCAGCGCTGGCTCTCGACTGCATCGCCGCGCACCGCGACCTCCTCATCCACGGCCTTCCCGAGATGCCGGCCGGAGAGGGACACGCCGAAGTGCAGCTGGCTCGGTGGGCGGCCGAACATGGCGGCATCGGCATCGCTCCGGGAGCCCGGGTCGAGCGTCACTCGGCCGGCAGCGCGACGGCGGTGATCTGCACCCACAACCGTGCGGATGAGCTCGCGGCGTGCGTGGCCGCGCTCGAGGCCGCCGGCTTCGCTGAGATCCTGATCGTGGACAACGGTTCAACCGACGACACGTCCGCGGTGGCAGCAGAGCTGGCTCGCTCCTCAGCGGTCCTCAGAACCGTGTTCGAGCCCGAGCCTGGCCTCAGCAATGCCCGGAACACCGCGGCAGCCGCAGCCAGGCACGAACTCCTTTTGTTTCTCGACGACGACGCCCGACCGGCACCGGGATGGCGGGAGCATTTGACGTGGGCACTCGCCGACCGAAGCGTGGTTCATGCCGGCGGGCCGGTGTGTGCCCTATGGCCGCCGTCGCGGAAACCTGGTTGGCCTGGTCGTGATCTGGAATGGATGCTGAGCGTGCTCGACCACGGCGACGCCAACCGTGACCTGATTCCACCGGACGTTCTGTTTGGAGCCAACTGGGGCATCAAGCGCAGCGCCCTCAGGGCCGTGGGAGGGTTCGACCCAGCCTTGGGCTGGAACCACGCGCATGCGAAGACGATGATCGCGGGCGAAGAGGTCAGGGTCGCGGAGCTCCTTCACCAAGCCGGACTCGGCCGCACGCGCTACATCGCTGCAGCAGCCACCGGTCACCGGATCGCGCCTCACCGGCTCGACCCGGCATGGATAGCCACCCGATCGCTGTCCATCGGGGTTGAGCTGGTGTGTCACCCCGTACTCAGGGGCGAAGCCAGCCGCGAGGAGATGGTCGGCTGGGCCGAGCGAGCCGCCCACCTCCTGTTCCCCAACCTGGCTCACGCAGGGGTGTGTCTCACCGGCGCCTGCGACGTGGATCGCCTGCTCGCCGCCATCACCAGCACAGCCTTTCCTTTGCCGCAGCAATCTGTGATGGCGACGTGGCTGGGCGAACTGGCCGCGGCGGTCACCTTCGCGGGTGAGCAGGAGGTGCTGGTACACGACTTTCGCCTAGACGTGACCGGCGTCGTGCCGCCGTTGGAGACGCTCCAGCCGGACTGCCTGACCGCAGTCGCCACCTGAAGAATCGGGCCTCAAGCGTCGCGCCGCAGTGCCGATCATCTTGCGTGATGTTCCTCGACACGACGCTCGCCCCCATCGCGCAGAGCGAAGGCATCTTCGCCCCGGTGCCGCTCGCTGGTCAGAAGACCGTGGACCACATCGTCGTGCAGGCCGGCGGCAAGGGGACGCGCCTGGAGCATCTGACGACCAACAAGCCCAAGGCGCTCGTTCCGGTCGAGAACCTGCCGATGATCTTTCATCTCTTCCGCAAGTTCCCGGACAAGCGGTTCGTGGTCATCGCGGACTATCACCGGGACGTGATGCGCGAGTACCTCGCGGCGTTCGCCGACGTCGATTATCAAGTCGTCGACGCTGCCGGGTCGGGGACGTGCAGCGGTGTCGATCAGGCGTTGGCCCTCCTGCCTGAAGACGAGCCGTTCATGCTCGTGTGGTCGGATCTGATCTTGCCGGCGTCCTTCGAGCTACCGGCAGGGGACCGTGATTGGGTGGGGATCTCTCAGACGTTTGAGTGTCGGTGGAGCCACGCGGACGGCCACTTTGTCGAAGAACGCTCGAGTGAGCATGGAGTGGCGGGGCTGTTCGTGTTCCGGGACAAGTCGGCCCTGTCGGACGTCCCCGCGAGCGGAGAGCTGGTCCGGTGGCTCGGGCAGCAGGGATTTGCCTTCGACGAGCTGGGGCTCGCCGGCACCCGTGAGTTCGGCTTGTTGCCCGAGTACGAATTGCTCGCGCTCGAGAAGACGCGCCCGTTCAACCGCGCGACCGTGGTTGGCGAGAGGTTCATCAAGGAGCCGGTTGATGAGCAGGGCCGGTCGCTCGCCCGTCGTGAACGGAACTGGTACCGCCACGCGCTCGACCTGGGCGTGGACAACATCCCGACGCTGTACGAGTTCGAGCCGCTGACGATCGAGAAGATCGACGGCCAGAACATCTATGAGTATCCCCACCTGCCCTTGGACAGCAAGCGCGGCATCCTCGCTGACGTTACCGCGGCGCTTCGCGACCTCCACTCTCGGGAGTCGGCGCCTGCCGAACCGTTCAGCACCCGGGAGGCCTACTACGGGAAGACTGTTGAGCGTCTCAAGGCGGTACGTGACCTGATCCCGTTCACGGACCGCAAGACGATCACGGTGAACGGACGGGAGTGCCGCAACGTGTACCTCTACAAGCGTGATCTGGAGCGTGCGCTCGACGCGCTGAGCGTCGAACGGTTCGCTTTCATCCACGGTGACTGCACGTTCTCGAACCTGATGCTGCGCGGCGGGACAGAACCCGTCTTCATCGACCCACGCGGCTACTTCGGCCGCACGGAACTGCACGGTGACCCGAACTACGACTGGGCCAAGCTCTACTACTCAGTCGTCGGAAACTACGACCAGTTCAACCTCAAGAACTTCCGTTTGGGCCTCGGTCCGGAGACCGTTGATCTGGCGGTCAATTCGAACGGATGGGAGAGCCTCGAGGAGGATCTATTCGACCTGAGCGGGGCCGATCCTCGCACGATCAAGCTCCTGCACGCTGTGATCTGGCTCTCGCTCACCACGTATGCGTGGCATGACTACGACTCCATCTGCGGGGCGTTCTACAACGGCATCTACTACCTGGAGGAGGCACTGTGAGGCACGATTTTGACGAGACGCTCCGCATCCTCGCCGGTGCGGTCGGCTCCCTTGATTCGGGCGAGTTCGAGGCCCTCGAGGAAGACGCCATCGCCACACTCGCCCGCGGTCACAAGCTCGTCTTCTCCGGCCTTGGCAAGAACGTGCCGATCTGCGAGAAGATCGTCGGTTCGCTCAACTCCGTGGGCTTGGCGGCCGCGTTCGTGCACACGAACTCGGCCGTCCACGGTGATCTCGGCGTGGTGCGTGACGGGGATCTCGTCATCATCCTCACGAAAAGCGGCGAGACGGCCGAGTCGGTGCATCTCTCGCGTTTGCTGAACAAGCGCAACTGCACGCAGTGGCTCCTGACCTTCAACCGGGACAGCATCCTGCACCGCGAGATTCCCAAGCGCGTCGTGATCGACCTGGAGCACGAAGGTGACGGCTGGAACATCCTGCCCAACAACTCCACGGTGTTGAACCTCATCGTCCTGCAAGGATTGACGATGTCTCTCATCGAGCACTTCGGGGTGCCGATTGACGTGCTGCACGCCAACCACCCAGGTGGGGCGATCGGCGCGAGGCTCGATGCGGCGGAACTGAACGTGGAACTCGACTCCCTCGACCTGGCCGCCGCCAAGCTGGAGACCACCGCGCTGGAGCTGCAGGTACAGCCTCGCTGATGACGGAGCTCGTCCTCTCTCCGCTGGGGCACACGTGGTTCCTCGATCTTGACGGCACGCTCGTCAAGCACAACGGGCATCTCACGGAGGGGCACGACACCCTGCTGGCCGGCGCCGACGCGCTCCTCGCGCAGATCCCTTCCAGCGACCTGGTGGTGATCATCACCAGCCGGACGGAGGCTCACCGCGAGGCGACGGTCCGGTTCCTGGCCGATCACGGCATCCGCTACGACCACATCATCTTCGGAGCCCCGTTCGGAGAGCGCATCGTCGTGAACGACGCCAAGCCGTCCGGGCTCAGAACGGCCGTCTCCGTGAGCTTGGCTCGCGATCAAGGGCCGCACCTGACCGTCACGGTCGACGAGCGCCTCTGATCCTGGCCTTTATTGGCTAGGCTTGAGGCGATGAGCCCCGCTGCCAGCCGTACCTACGCGCTGCTACTCGGCTCAGCTGCAGGACTCGACAAGGACCTTGCCTCCGACATCGCGCTGCTAGAAGCGCTTGACGCTGTGGATGAGATCCATGTCTGGGTTCCCGGCCAGGACGTGGAGGCCATCCGTGGCCTGGTCGGCACGAACTCCCGGGAAAAGGTTGCCGGCGTGACTGCGGCGGGAGCCACTCGTGACGCCACCATCTTCGACGCTTTGACGGCGGTTAGGCCCACGGCCCGCGATGAAGACCTGGTTCTCATCGCCGATGTCGAGCGTCGGAGCCTCACCGAGTCGACCGTTTCGACCTCTCTGTCCGTGGCTGCAGAGCAGGGTGCCGCGATCCTGGCATCTCCGGTGGTCGGTGATGTCATCCAAACGAGCCAATCCGGAACGATTGGTGCGCTACCGCGGGAGGGTTGGACCTTCCGCGCGGCCGGCCTGCTGGTCACGCAGTTCAGTCGCATGTTTGACCTGTATGACTGGGCAGCAACCGTGGCCAAGGAATCGATCGAATCCCCATATCGCTGGTCGTTGAGCCAGCTCAAACCGGTCGTTTTGGTGGCGAACGAGGATGGCCGCGTAGACCTCGCCTCCGAAGTCATAAGCGAGTCTTCCACCGAACGCAAGGTTGCGGGCGAATAGGTATGAGCGGATTGTCACCCGTTTACCTCAAAATCAATCGGCGCCAGGCGATGACGACCCGGTGTCTGCGGTTCTGGGCGTCGGTGGTGGCAGGGGCCGACGTCTATCTGGTCTGTGACTGGGATGAAGCGACGGCGGCCGAGTGGGTGCCGCCGGAACTAAGCTACCGCGAGTTGGTGCCGACGTCCGAACGGGCGCTCGCGGCGGTGCATGGCAAGGTGCCTCCCCGCTGGCGCAAGGTCGGTGCGGCGCAGATGACAACCGCCGACCATGCAACCGTGAACCGGACCGAGCAGTACTGGAGCATCGACGGCGATGACACGTTGTTCTTGAACGAACCGGAGGGCGTGCGCGCCAAGATGATCGAGGTCCAAGCGGTCATGTCTGAGCGAGACATCAGCGCCGCCTCACTCGACTTCTACCACACGTATGTTGACCATTGGTGCTTTGGCGTCGCTTGTTTCCGCAGCGATATTGACTACTTCGCCTTGCTCGCCGCAGTTGACCCTCGCGAGGTAGCGCAGCACTTCCCCGACGAAGGTGTGCATTGGACTCGTGGATGGGGTACCCGCGACGAGACCGGCCGCTTCAGGCGTGACCGAATCGCGGTGAACATGAACCTCGACTGGCTATTCACATATATGCGCGATGTCGGCTCCCTTCGCGCGGCTAGTTTCTACTTCGACGACATGTACTTCTTACATGCAGGGTTAGAGTTGTCCCCAGTGTTCGATGTGTCCGGTTTTACGATGCGTGGCCTCTACCACTGGAAGGACGGGGCGCTCTGGGATGACCCTGTACGCGACGACGTTATCCGGATTTAGCCCACGATAGCCTCTGATGTTGAGACAGATCTACGCCGCCTATCGTGGGAGTCGGCTGTGGGCCGGACTCGAGCGCAAATACGAGGTCGATCAGGGCGTGTACGTAGTCCTGATGCCGGAGGACGATGCTGAGCTGAACGCAGTGGCGCTCGGACACGTCGAAGACCTCGTCGCGGACAGGCGGGCGCGAGGTGTCGTGGTGGTGCACTCGGGAGCGGCCCCAGAACGCTCGGCGGGCATCGTCGGCACCGAGTCCTGGACGCGACGCCGGATCGATGCGTTGATCGCCTTCTACGAACTACACAACTTCTCTGATCGCTTGCTGATCGTGTCGCTGACCAAGCCGTTCGGTAACGGTCTGCACCACCTGCTGGACCGGCAGGGGGTCACCAAAGAGGATCTGGTCTGCCTCGGGTGTTTCCGGCTGCGGGGCTACGGGATGGCTGAGTCGTGAGCCTAGAGGGATTCTTGGAATTCATGGAGAATCGCGTCGACCTGCTGGCGCGGAAGGGCGTCTTCAACGACAAGAAGATCGTCTTGTTCGGGGCGGCGGTCAACGAAGGCCGCTGCAAGCGATGGTTGGAGGAGCGCGGGTTCATGGTCGACGCGATCATCGACAACAGCCCGGAGAAGATCGGTCGCGAATATCTGGGATTGACGGTCCGGGCGCCTGAAGACGTGCTGCTGCCCGTTGACAAGGACCGGGTGGTGGTGATTGCGTCGCAGACGTATTGGTCGGAGATGACCCAACAGGTTGTCCAGATGGGGTATTCAAAGCGGACGCAGGTGTTTACGGTCGGTGCCGACAGCGAAGCGCGCCCGCGGTGGGTATTTGTGCGCAGAGTGCGCGAGGCCGCGAAGGGGTGGAGAGCTTACCGGGAGCTCGCCCATGGCCCCGATGGCAAGCGAACCGTCTTTATGGCGCCACAGTCATCGGCCGGCGATGTCTACGTGGAGTCCCTCTTCGTTCGTGAGTTTGTGCGGAGGAACAATTTGGGGCGGTTTGTGATCGTCGTCCCGAACGCGGCCTGCCGGCGCATGGCCGAGCTGTTTGGTTTTGACGACGTGGTCGTGCGCGATGAGGACGTGCTGTGGCAGATAGTCGACTACGTTAGGTTCGCTCGGCGAGGGCCGGCAGACATGGTCCCCATGTATTACCTCATGCTCAACGGTGCGGTCGCCCAGCTACAGGGCTACAAGGGGTTGAACTTCGAGAAGATGTTCCGTTACGCATCGTTTGGTCTCGACGATGACGTGAGGCACGATGTGCCGTCAGCCGGGTCCGATCCGGAGGCCGCTCGGGCTACGCTGGTCAGCCACGGGCTCAGGCCGGGACACACGGTGATCCTCGCGCCCTACGCGCGCACGCTCGTGCATGGCCATGACGAGGAGTTCTGGGGAGGTCTGGCGGCGGAGCTCACCGCGAAGGGATATGACGTGTGCACCAGCGGCTTCGGTCCGGAAGAGCCAGCGATTGCTGGGACGCCGCTGCTGCAGTTTTCGTTTTCGGAAGCGGTGCAGTTCGTTGAGAGCGCGGGCTTCTTCGTCGGCCTGCGGAGCGGCCAGTGCGACGCGATCAGTTCGGCGAAGGCCGTTAAGGTGATTCTCCATGAGCGCGGACCCTGGTTCAAGACGTCGCTAATCGGGATGTTCAGCCTCAACGCGATGGGCCTATGCGATGACGCGGTCGAGTTCGAGTTCTCCTCGGCCGAAATGAACGCGATCCTCGGCGACGTCGTGGCGGTGTTCTCATGAGTGCGGTGACTGCCTTGATCTTCGCTGGAGGGACCGGCCAGCGGATGAGCACCCGAGCAATCCCCAAGCAGTTCCTGGAGTTGCACGGCAAACCCGTGATCGTCTACACGCTCGAGCACTTCGAGAAGCACCCTGATGTCGACGGGATCGCCGTGGTGTGCCTGGAGTCGTGGATTCCCGAATTGAAGCGCTTGCTGCGTCGCTATGACATCCACAAGGTGACGACGATCGTCCCTGGTGGCGCGACCGGTCACGAGTCGATCTACAACGGGCTGGTTGCCATGCGGGACACGGCCGCCGACGACGACATCGTCTTGATCCACGATGGCGTGCGCCCCTTGATCGACGCGGAGCTCGTGAGCGCGAACATCGCGCTCGCCCGCGAGCACGAGGCGGCCATCACCGTCGAGCGCGTCGTTGAGAGCGTCATTCGGGTCGACGGGACGGGAAGCATCGTGGATTTTCCGCCGCGGGACGAGATGCACGTCGCCAAGGCACCACAGAGCTTCCGCTACGGACTGATACTGGAGCTCTATACGCGGGCGCGAAACGAGGGTGTCGAGACGATCGACTCGTCCCACCTGTGCTTCCTGCACGGGATCCGACCACATGTGGTCGAAAGCCCGCCCCACAACATGAAGATCACCAAGCCGATGGACTACTACGTCTTCCGTGCGCTGTACGAAGCGATGGAGAATGAGCAGATCATGGGCTGACGATGTAGAGGCAGCGCTGGTCGATCCGGCGATCCCCTGGGACCGGTTCCGCGACGCCACGATCCTGGTGACCGGCGCAACCGGAGTGATCGGGGGCGCCATCGCGCGGGTGTTGGGCGCCGCTAACACCGCGAAGGACCTGGGTCTTACCGTCGTCGCGCAGGGACGCGATCCCAGGAAGGGCCAGCGCCTCGAAGTCGAGCTCGGCGTGCGGTTCCTCGCCGCCGACGTGCGCGATCTCTCCCCGGCGGCCAACCGCTTGGACCACGCCGACTTCGTTGTCCACGCGGCGGCCGTGACCTCATCGGCACAAATGGTGGCCCGACCCGACGATGTCCTCACGACCGCGGTTGAGGGCACGCGCAACGTCCTCGATCTCGCCCGCGAACTTGGGGCCCGCAGCGTGGTCTACGTGTCATCGATGGAGGTGTACGGCCAAGGCCTGATCGGCGTCGTTACAGAGAGTGACCTTGGCACACTCAACCCCGAGGACCCTCGCAGCAGCTACCCGGAGGGAAAGCGGCGGGCCGAGGCGTTGAGCGTCGCCTACGCCACCAGATACGGCCTCCGGACAACCAACGCACGCCTCGGCCTCACCTTCGGTGCGGGGGTTCCGAACGATCCCGCCAATACTCGCGTCCCGTTGCAGTTCGCGCGTTCGGCGATGACCGGGCGTGACATCGAGTTGCACACCGACGGCGCCGGCGTGACCAACGTCTGCTATCTGGCGGATGCCGTCCGCGCACTCTTGCTGCTCGCCACCAAAGGTGCGGCCGGGGAGGCGTACAACGTCGCCAACCCGCAGGCGAGCATGACCATCCGGCAGATGGCGGAGGTGGTCGCCCGTGAGGTCGCCGGCGGGACGATCAAGGTCGTCGTCAAGCCGCCCGGTGACATCGAAGGACGGGGGTACGCGCCACCGTCCACGTACCGCCTGTCCGCTGAGAAGCTTCGCGCGCTCGGCTGGGAGCCGCGCTACGGGATGGCGGAGATGTATCGGCGGATGATCGCCTCGTGGCGGTCATGAAACCGGGAGAACGACCGACTCCCAACCCGGGAGCGCGAAGAAGTCGGCGACCTTGTAGGGAGTCGTGCTGTAGTGCGCGTCCGGGAAAACGTGGACCTTCCGCGCGCGAGCGGTATGAACGACGTCGCAGAGACCGCTGCGCAGGCCAATGAACGTGCCGGCGTGCTCAACGGCATCGAGGCACTCCGGTATCGGAATCGCGAGCGCGAGCGTCCCGGGTACCGGATCCTCGTCCCCGTGCACGACGGTGGCGACGACATCTCCCTGCGCCACATGGCGCTCGGCGGTGCGCTCCCAGAACGACCACGGCACGGGCACGACGCTCTTGGCGTACGGGCCCATCAGCACAGCCCGGCCCCGCGGGATCTCGCTTGCCCACGACGGGTCGGCCTGCGCCGGCACGCCCCGCCGCGGGGCGACCGGCTGAGCGCTGGCCGGCAGCTTGTAGACCTGGTCGCGGTACATGTCAGTAAACGCCACGAAGCGTTCGTCGAGAGCCCGGACGGGGGCATCGTCGCCATACGGCCGGTCGTGGTGGGCGATCGTGGCGTCGTGCGCTCCCCCCTCGATAACGGCACCCACAAGGTCGTCCATCTCGACCTGCGTGAGGCTGAATGCGTCCTCGTGCCCGAAGAGCCGGGCGACCTGCCGGCACCCCTCGCCGACGACGACCACAACCGCGGGTGGAAGACGGCCGGCGGTAACAAAAGTCGGGAGGTATGCGAGCGCCCAGTACACGTCGCCGAGCGCGTCGAACGGACACACGACCAGATGGCGATCGGGGTGAGCGGCGCGCAGCTGATCGAGCAGTCTCCCGCCGCGACGGGTGTCGACTCCGGATGCCGTATCGGTTGCGACGGAAAAGGTGCCGACGCGGATGATCTCCCCGGCGTATCCCAGATCCATCAATTGCTGGCGCATCTCGCTGTGGAACCGCGAGGCGATCAGGACAACCGACCGCACGCCGACGTCGGACACCGCGTTCGGCGGGATGACCGGTACCCCGTGCAGCGAGCTGCCCTGCTTTGCGCGGTTGTTGTCGAGGATCCCGGTTAGAGCGATGTCGTATCGGCCCAGCCGTCTGCGCATCTCCTCGGTCGCCGCGGTGTGGCCGAACGCGTACAGCTGGGCGTCCTCGAGCCGGCCGGAGCGCTGCAGTTCGTCGATCGCGCCTTCAACCTCGGATGTCATGGTCGGCGGTCACGCATCCGTCAGGCAGGTCATCACGTAATCGTGGATGTGCTGGCCCGCTGTGCCGTCAGCGTGCGCGGTGAGTGACGCGAAGTACTCGATCTGCCCGGGTACCCGACCGTCGGGTTGGCTCAGCATCCGGCGCAGGTACTCGATCGCGCCCTCAAAGACGAACCATTCAGGCCGAGCGTACGCGGTCAGGGCAGCGTTCGGGCCGGTGTCCGCAGGTCCCTCGGGCCGGGGCACGTTCGTTTCCACGTTGGGGTCCTGAATGACCATCGGCTTGCCGGTGAACCCAAAGAGGTCGACGATCGAACTCCACTGGCCGTAGTAGGCGTGCGTGTTCTGGATCGCCCGTCGCAGGTCCATCGAGGTGTCGACGATGACGCGGTCGGAACGCCTCGCGCGCTCCTCATACGTCGTGTAGAGGGGCTCGAGGTCAGGCACCATGCTGGTGATGGTCGCCCGCTCGAGGGGGTGAGGGCGCCACCAGAGCATCAGGTCCTCGCTCGCTTCGACCACGTCGAGGACCTGATTCAGCTTCGGCATGAGGGCTTGACGGTCCGCGCCCAATAGGGTGGCGAGCGAAGTCACCTGCAGGAGCGTCGTCCTCCCGCTCATGCTGTCCGTCCAGTCCGGCGGAGGCGGCGGACCCGGCGTGCGGAGGTAATCGAACTTCGGTGATCCAAGCGGCACCACCTTGTTGCTCGTCCACTTCTCGATGACCGGTTGGCCGATCTCTTCCGACTGCACGATCACCTTGTCGAACAGTTCGAAGCTTGGCGCCTGATACAGGTGCTCTTCGGTTGGCACCAGCGATACGTAGTACGGGACGTACACCAGCAGGTCGGTGTGTGGGCGCACCTCTGCGCTATAGAACTGCGGAGCGACACTCGTGACGCGGTTGTTGCCGTCGTAGGGGTTGTGGACGTAGATCACGTCAGGATGCGTACCTGGCAGATCGAACTCGGTATACGGCATGACCGGGACCTCGGAGGGCAGTTCGTTTGTGTGAACGTGCCAGGCACCTGGGCTGCCGTCCGGGAGTCGGTCCGCATACGGGATGGGGACCACGATCGCCTCCACCCGGGGATCAGCGTGGGCGGCCGCCCAGATGGTGTGGAAACTGTCCCACATGGACGCGTTGTACGGCATGAACACGACCGTGTAGGTGATGTCTGTGTGGGCGCCAAGCCGCTGCTTGAGTGCGCGGAGCTGACCAATCAGTTCGTGCTCTGCCGCCGTCGTGTCGGCATCGACTGCGGTCAGCAAGCTTTCAGCTGTCCGCGCGATCTCCTCGCGGGCACCCTGGTACGCCGGCGGCACGTCGAGGTGAGGGACCGCCTCGAGAATGTCGCCGGCCATCCTGCGAACCGACGCCGACTCGAGGTAGGGGAGCTGACGCGCGCCGTCGAGCATGGTGTCGGCAACAGCGCGCAGATGGTCGCGCTCACGCTTGCGCAACGCGTGACCCTCCCGAGGGGGACCAGTCGAGGTGGGAGAGGTGTTCGCGGTACCAGGCGATCGTGCGCCGCAGCCCGTCCTTCAGATCGACCTTGGGCTCCCATCCCGTGACAGCCCGGAGCTTGGTGGCGTCGACCCACTGGCGGTCGATCTCGCCGCCTGGAGTGCCGCTCCCGCAGACGTCGGGCGCGACGCCGGTGCCGGCCAGCGCGCAGATGAGCTCGACGACCTCAAGCACCGACTGCGGCTCGCCGGTGCCGGCGTTGAAGGCCTCGCCGGCGGCCGGGCCCTCGTCGAGCAGATCGCAGATGGCCAGGTAGGCCTCGACGGCGTCCTCCACGTAGAGGAAGTCGCGCCGGGGCGTGCCGTCGGAGCGGATAACCGGGGCGCGCCGCTCGATGGCGGCCACGGTGGCTTCCGGGACCAGTCGAGAAAAATTAAAATCTCCGCCCCCGTACAGGTTCGCGAAACGGGTCACGGCGACAGGCAGGCCGAAGGTGTGCCAGTAGGACCGGGCGATCAGGTCCGCGGCCGCCTTCGAGACGTCGTACGGATGGTGGGGCTGCAGGGCGTACGGCTCGCGGTAGGGGAGCTCGTCGTGGGCGCCGTAGGCCTTGTCGGAGGACGCGACGATGGTGCGCGCCACGCCGGCGTGCCGGCAGGCCTCGAGGATTAGCCAGGTCCCGCGGATGTTGGTCTCAAACGTGGAGGCGGGTCCGCGATTGGCCACCCCGACGATCGTCTGCGCGGCCAGGTGGAACACGGTCTCGACCTCGTACTCGCCGAGCGCCCGCTCGAGCAGCGGGCCGTCAGAGACGTCGCCATGCACGACGTTGACCAGGCGCTCGGTTCCCTCCAGGACGAGCGCCGAGGCGCTCACCACGTCGCGCTTGAGCACGGTCACCCGTGCGCCGCGGTGCACGAGCGCCTTGACCAGCCAGCCGCCCAGCAGGCCGTAGGCGCCGGTCACGAACACCGACCGGCCGGGCCACGGGTTCGGGCTGTCGCCGGGCTTGCTCACGCGAGCGAGCATAGTGGCGCCGCCGCAGAATCCACACGGGGGTGGGCCGCCAAAGGCAGCCCACCCCCGCTTTCCGGTTCCCTCGATGAATCGGACGTGGTTATGTGGCTCCGCGCGATGTGAGGTGGGACGGTCGCGGAGCGGGTTGTGCCCTCGGCGGCGGACAGCCGTCGCTGCCGCGTTCGAAGCTTTGAGAAGTCTTGATGGGTCGTCTAGCCGGGCGACGCACTAGGCGCCGCCCGGCCCGACGGAGGTGGATCAGCCCGTGATGAGCTTCAGCACCAGCTGCGGCTGCGAGTTGGCCTGCGCGAGCATCGCCGTGCCGGCCTGCTGCAGCACCTGCTGCTGCGTCATGGTGGTCATCTCGGTCGCCATGTTGACGTCCTGAATGTTGCTCAGCGAGGAGGACATGTTCTCCTGCGTCACCGAGATGGCATTCGAGGTGTACTGGAGGCGGTTCTGGACCGCACCCAGCGTCGCCGCCATGGTGGAGATGTTGTTGATCGCACCCTGGATCAGGCTGACCGCGTTGGTCTGGCTCAGGTCGAAGACCTGAGTCGAGCCGGTGACAGAACCGCTGCCCCAGCTGAACCCGACCGAGCTGTCAAGCCCGTTCGTGCCCTCGATGTTCGCGAAGGACACGCTCAGCGTGTCGCCAGCGCTCGGGCCGACCTGGAAGGTCACGGCGCTGCCGCCGTTGCCGTTCAGCAGGTGGATGCCGTTGAACGACACGGAAGTCTGCTGGCGGTTGATCTCCGAGGTGAGCTGGTTGACCTCAGACTGGATGTCGCTCTTGTCGGTCGACGAGAGGTCACCATTCTGATACTGCACGGCCAGCTCGCTGACGCGCTGCAGCATGCTCTGGACGTTGTTCAGCGCGCTATCGGCGGTCTGGACCATCGAGGTCGCATCGCTGACGTTCTGGGAGGCCTGCTGCAGGCCGTTGACCTGGGCGGTGAGGCCCTGGCTGATCGCGTAGCCAGCGGCGTCATCGGCGGCCGAGTTGATGCGAAGGCCGGACGACAGACGCTGCATCGCCTGCGAAACGGCGTTGCTTGACTTGTTCAGACCGATCTCGGTCTGCATCGCCGTGGTGTTGGTGAGGATCGAAAGGGACATGTTTACACCTCCGTGGTGTGGTTGTTTTAGTTGTGTCCCCCGGCGGCTCCTTGCCACCGGTCTTCCCGGTTATCGCCCCCGGGGCGGATCACTTGAGGGGCGTCCAGATCGGTCTGGACACTCTGGTCCGGGCGGCCCTCCGCGCCCGGGCGATCAGGCCGTCACGTTGATGTGAAGGCCCGAGTCCTCATCGCCGTCGCGCTCGTCGAGGGCGGGGTCAGTGGAACTCTGGGCGGGCGGCCGACGGCGTCGCTTGTCCTGATCGGGGCCGGGCCGGCCACCGTCGCGGTCGGTCCGGCCGATCAGCGGCGCCGGGGTGATCGGCGGGATGTTCGGCTGGACCGGGGAGATCGGATGGATCGGATCCATGGCGGCCGGTCAGAGGAGGATCAGGGCTGCGCCGCAGCGGGAGCCGGCGCCGGAGCTTCGGCCGCCGGCGCGGCAGTCTTGGCCGCGGCGCGCGCGGGGATCAGGTCGGGATTGGGATCCGACACCCGCTCGACAGCGCCGCGCAGCTCGGCGAGCACCAGCTGGCGCCAGACGGTCACCGCGCAGGCCCAGGCGAGCATGTAACCGACCATGCCGGCGATGATCGCCCGCATGCCCAGATCGACGGTCGGCACGCCGGCCTTGTGGGACAGATAGGCGGCGATGCCGAAGCCGGCCATCCCGCCCCAACCCTTGGCCCGGCGGACCTGGTAGCTGGCGCGCGGGTGGGCGGCGACGCTCGGGCCGGACGAGGCGTCGGCCTTGCCCTTGCCCTTCTTCTTGCCCTTGTCCTTCTTGCCGTCGTCCTTCTTGTCCGGGTCCTTGGCCTTGTCGTCTTTCTTGCTCATCCGGCCCTCCGGTGGCTGATCACGCGCCCAACCTTGGCCAGGGCCTCGCGCTGGCGCTCGAACACGAAATGGATCAGCCGCTGGCGGTCATCCGCGGAGATCTGCTCGAACACGAGCGCGCGGCGACCTTCCTGATCGGCTCGGACGACCCGCGCGCGGCCCTCGATCTCCGGCGCGCCGGCGCCCAGGCTGAGGCTGAAACGGACGACCGAGTCGGCCTCGAGGCCGTCCGCCCCGCTCAGCAGCATGCCGCCGCCGCTCAGGTCGAGGGCCTTGCCGTCGATCTTGACGCAGTCGGTCTCGCCGCCGAGCACGACGCTCTGCACCGAGGGCACCCGCACGAACTCCCGGCGCTGGGTGATCTCGGGCGCGGCGGACACTTCGAAGCGGACCAGATCGCGCTCCTGGAGCACGGCCTCACCCTCGAATCGGACCACGCCCCGCGGCGTGACGTACTCGAGCACGAGCGGCTCGAGCACGTCGTGGCCGAGCTCCTCGCCGTCGTCGAGCATCAGCACGAGCATCAGGAAGTCGCCCCCGCGCTCGAACACCCGCACCGGGATCTGGCCGCCCACGGGAGTGGACAGCTTGCCCTGCTTGCCGCCCACGTTGAGGCGGATGACCTGGCCGGTCGGCTCTGGCTGGTCGGTCATGGCCGGGTTACGGGAGGAGACGAGCCGCCAGCGACGAGGGATCGGCCGCAGAGAGCGCGCTGTCGAGCTCGAGGCCGTCGTGGATGTAGGCCACCGGCATGCCGGTGATTTGCGACAGCTCGGCCGCGATCCCCAGCTGGTCGGCCTCATCGGCGTGCGTCACCGCGATGCCGTCGGCGCCGAGCCCGGCGAAGCCGTCGAGCAGCTTGCGCGCGGCGTGGACGCTGAACGTGGCCGGCACCGCGATGTAGACCGCGTCGAGGTTCAGTGACCGCAGCTCGGTGGCCAGGGTCTCGACCGAGGCCGGGTCGCGCGGGGTGGCGGCGGTCGTGTCGAGGACCACCAGGCCCCCGTCGCGGCCGTGCTGGACGGCCGGCGCGGCCTCGGCGCCGTTGGCGGCGCCCATCACCCACACGTTCTGGCCCTTGAGCAGATCCTTGAGGTCGCCGCCCCAGTCGTCGCTGCCCAGCGACACCACGCTGGCGGCGAGCGTCGAGCCCTTGGCGTAGGCCGAGGCGAGTGCGGCCGCGCAGCGGGTCTTGCCGGCGCCGCCGGCGCCGACGAACGCGACCGCGGCGCCACCGGCGGGCAGCGGCGCGGGTGCGGGGATGATGGCGGCGAGGGTGGCGCGCACCGCGTCACGCAGGCTGCCCTTGAAGAGCGGCGAGCGGTGGGCGGCTGCCGCCACGATCAGCTGCTGGGCCCAGCTCTCGCTGATGCCCTGGGCGGTGAGCTCGGCGGAGACGGCCGCGGCCTCGGCGCTGTCCAGGCCACCGGACTGCTTGGCGACCCAGGGGTTCGCGGCGGGCGGCACGGGAGCGGCGGGAGCGGGGGCGGGGGTCTCGGCGACGGGCGCGGGGGCCGGGGCCGGGGCGGGCGTCTCGACGACCGGGGCCGGGGCGGGCGTCTCGACGACGGGCCGGGGCCGGGGCTTCCACGACCGGCTCCGGAGCGACCGGCGCCTCGGGCGCAGGGGCCGGGGCGGCCGGGGCGTCGCCGGCGAGCACGCGGCCCGAGGTCACGAGCTTGACCAGTTCGTCGATGTCGACGTGGGCGGCGGCCTGCTCCAGGCGGCTGACGAACGACTCAGCGGTCAGCTCGGCCGGCACGGCGGGGGGAGTCTCCTGGGCCGGCGGGGCGGCGAAGATATTGGCCTCGGGCTGCTCGACGATGGGCTCAGGCTGCGCGGCGATCGGCTCCGGCTGGGCCGCGAAGGGCTCCGGCTGCGGGGCGATCGGCTCGGGCTGCGGGGCGATCGGCTCGGGCTGGGCCGGGGCGGGCGCCGGCAGCGCGGGCGTCGCGCTCGCGGCGAGGTCGGGGGTCGAGGCCAGGAAGTCCTCCAGGCCCTCGTCCCAGCCGTTCACGGGCTCGTCCTCGTCGTAGATGTCGATCTGCGGCGTGTGCGGCGCGGCCTGGGCATCGACCTCCACGCACTTCTGGGCGAAGAAGCCGCCCACGCCTCCCATCAGGCCCTCGCGCTGACGAAGGATGATCGCGTCGGGGCCAAGCTCGGCGCGGATCTGGGGAATGAGGTCCTCGAGCTTGCGGCCACGGTAAGTCCGCACGCCAGAGAGTTCGCGATCGTGGCCGTTGCGGGGCTCGGTCATCTGGGTGCTCATGCGCTAATTACTCCTATGGTTTCGACGCTGATGCCTGGGGCGACTTCGTTGTAAGAGCAGACGGGAAGATGGGGCACGGTTGCCTCGACGAGGCGCCGGACGTGACGGCGCACGCGGGCGGAGCAGAGCAGCACCGGGCGGATGCCGCCGCGGGCCGCGGCGTGGTCGGACTGGGACTTGACCGCGGTCAGGACGGCCTGGGCGCGGGTGGGCTCCATCGCCAGGTACTCGCCGTCGCTGGTCTGGGTGATCGACGTGGCCAGCTCCTGCTCGATCGTCGGGTCGAGCGTGATCACGCGCAGGGTCTGGGTGGGGTCCAGGTGAGGCGAGGTGATCGCGCGGCCGAGCGCCTGGCGGGCGTACTCGGCCAGCAGGCTGGGGTCGCGCGTGATGCGGGCCTTGTCGCCCACGGACTCGACGATCGCGCCGAGGTCGCGGATCGAGACGCCCTCCGAGAGGAGCGACTGCAACACACGCTGGATCTCGCCGAGCGAGAGAACATCGGGCACAACCTCCGTAACGACAGCTTCGTTGATTTCCTTTAGCTGATCGAGGAGCTGGCGTACGTCCTGGCGCGTAAGCAGCTGGGCGGCGTGGTTGCGGATCGTCTCGGTCAGGTGGGTCACGATCACCGATTCACCGTCGACCACGGTGTATCCGAGCGCCTCGGCCTCGGCGTGCTGGACCTCCGGGATCCAGATCGCGGGCAGGCCGAAAGCGGGCTCGGTGGTGGGGATACCCGGCAGCGTGCCGACCGCATCGCCCGGATCCATGGCCAGGTGGTGGCCGGCCATGATCATGCCCCTCGCCACCACGGTGCCGCGGACCTTGACCACGTACTCGTGAGAGTCGAGGTCGACCTCATCGTGGATCCGGACCGGCGGGATGACCATGCCGAGCTCGGAGGCGATCTGCCGGCGGATCATCGACACGCGGCGCACGAGCGAGCCGCCGGTGCGGCGATCGACCAGCGGCACCAGCCCGAAGCCGATCCCGAGCTCGAGCGGATCGATCGGGAGCTCCTTGAGGACCTCCTCGCGCGGGGCGGCCGGCTTGTCGGTCTGGGACGGGGCGGGCAGCGCCGCCGCGGCGGCCGCGGCCGCCAGCTCGTCCGGCATGCCGTTGCGCACGCCCCAGCCGATCGCGGCCATCATGCCGCCGATGAACAGGAAGGGAAGCTTGGGCAGTCCCGGCACCGCCGCGAACGCGCACACGACCACGCCGGCCACCAGCGGCGCCCTGCGCTGGCCCAGGATCTGATTGGCCAGGTCCGTACCGAGGTCGCTGTCCGAGCCGCCGGAGCGGGTGACCAGGATGCCGGTGGCGACCGAGATCAGCAGGGCCGGGATCTGCGCGGCGAGGCCGTCGCCGACCGTCAGCAGCGAGTAGGTGTGGGTGGCCTCTGAGAAGCCGATGTGGTGCTGGAGCACGCCGACCACGATCCCGCCGATCAGGTTGATCGCGGTGATCATGACGGCGGCCATGGCATCGCCCTTGACGAACTTCGAGGCACCGTCCATCGCCCCGTAGAAGTCGGCCTCGCGGCCGATCTCGGTACGGCGGTTACGGGCCTGCTCGTCGGTGATCAGGCCGGCGTTCAGGTCGGCGTCGATCGCCATCTGCTTGCCCGGCATCGCGTCGAGGGTGAACCGGGCGGCCACCTCGGCGACGCGACCGGCCCCGTTGGTCACGACGACGAACTGGATCACGACGAGGATCAGGAAGATGACCAGGCCGATCACCACGTTGCCGCCGACCACGAACTGACCGAAGTCGTGGACCACGCTGCCGGCGTCGCCCTTGGTCAGGATCAGGCGCGTGACCGACACGTTGATGGCCAGCCGGAACATCGTGGTGAGCAGCAGGAGGCTCGGGAAGGCGGCGAAGTCGAGGGCCTTGTTCAGGTACATGGTCGCCACGACGACGGCCAGCGCCGCCGCGATGTTGACCGTGATGAACAGGTCGAGCACCATCGACGGCAGCGGGATGATCAGCATCGTGACCACCGTCACGACGGCGACCGCCGCGACCAGGTCGGTGTGCTTGAGGAGCCTGCGAATCGTGTTCTCGTTCATCGCGCGGCCCTCCTGCGACCGGCCATCTTGTAGACGAAGGCGAGCACCTGGGCGACCGCGGCGAACATGTCGGCAGGGATCATTTGGCCGATTTCGACAGACTTGTGGAGGGAACGCGCGAGAGGCGGATCGGGAACGATCGGCACATTGTTTTCATCGGCTATTCGGCGGATTTGCTTAGCCACCAGGTCCTGGCCCTTCGCCACCACGACCGGCGCCGGGTGGCTGCCGTCGTACTGGAGGGCGACGGCGAAGTGGGTCGGGTTGGTGACGACCACGTCGGCCTGGGGGATGGCGGCCATCATGCGGGCGCGGGCGGCCTGGATCTGGCGGCGCCGCAGGGCTGACTTGACCTCGGGCGGGAGCGTGGTCTGCTTGAACTCGTCCTTGACCTCCTGCTTGCTCATCCGCATCCCCTTGGCGTGCTTGCGTCGCTGCCAGATCACGTCGATCACCGCGATCAGCAGGTAGGCGATCGCCGCGCGCTGGGCGATGCCCATCACGCTCGAGCTGATCAGCGACCCCAGGGCGGTGGGCGTCGTGCCGACGCTGGCGCCCAGGTGAGTGAGCTGGGGGATCAGGGCGAGCGCGACGACCGCGCCGACCGCGGCGACCTTGGCGATCGCCTTGGCCCCCTCGAACGGCATCCGGCTGCTGAAGAACGTGTTCTTGAAGCCGCTGACCGGGTTGAGCTTCTTGAAGTTCGGCTTGAGCGGCTGGAACGTCGGCTTCATGCCGACCTGGGCGACGTTGACCGCCACCGCGGCGAACACGCACATGCCCGCGATCGGCGCCACCGTCGCGAGCATCGTCGTCAGCCCGAGGTGCACCAGCGTGTGGAGCCCGGCCGCGGTCGTGGCCGCGCCGGGGTGGGAGATCTGGGCGAAGATCGTGCGCATGTCGTCGCTCACGCCGCTGATCACCTTCGGGCCCATGAACGTCAGGCCGACCAGGCCGGCGGACAGCACGACCGCACTGTTCAGGTCGTTGCTCTTGGCTACGTTGCCCTGCTTGCGCGACTCGTTACGGCGCTTGGGTGTTGCCTTTTCTGTCTTGTCGGGATCGGCCATGGGATCAGAAGGCGTGGAGCGCGGTGGCGACCGAGGTGTACATCTGGTCGGAGATCCAGCCGCCCAGGAACGGCAGCGACGCGGCGACCACGGCGATCGCGACGCCGACCTTGAGCGGGAAGGCGACCGAGAACGCGTTCATCTGCGGCACCACCTTCGAGACCATCCCGAACGCGACGTCGGTGATGAGCAGGGCCAGGATCACCGGCGCGGCCACCTCGATCGACGAGACGAACAGCGAGCTCACCGAGGCCTCGGCGGCATGGACCATCGGGCCCAGGTGGGGAGCCGCGGTCAGCGGGACCAGGTCGAAGGTGCGGGCGATGCCGTGCAGCACCCAGGCGTCGCCGCCGATCGCCATGAACAGCATCACGCCGACCAGCCCGTAGAGCTCGGAGAACGTGCCGCCCTGGTTTCCGTTGATCGGGTCGACGGTGGCGCCGAACGAGAAGCCCGAAACGGCGTCCGCCAGTCCGCCGGCGGTCTGCACGGCGGCCATCAGCGCCGCGACCGTGAACGACAGCAGCATGCCCACCAGCACCTGCTCGACCATCAGCGTGGTCACCGAGAGCGCGTCGGTCGGGATCTTCTGGCCATGGCTGGCCACGCCGGCGAGCCCGATCGACAGGCCGACCGCGGCGATTCCCTTGACCTGCTTGGGGATCATGTTGGACGAGAACAGCGGCGCGAGGATGAACAGCGGCGTGACGCGCGCCAGCACGAGGAAAAAGGCGGTGACCGACTCGCCGCCGCCCAGCGCCCGCAGCAGGTGGCTGAGCGCCGTCGCGTTCATCCGATCAGCGAGGGGATCGAGAGGTACAGGTTCTCGGCGTAGCTGACCAGCTGGCCCAGCATCCATGGACCGAGCACGACGATGAGCACGGCCACCCCGACGATCTTCGGGATGAACGAGAGGCTCTGCTCCTGGATCGACGTGACCGCCTGGAAGATGCTGACCAGGAGGCCGATGATCAGGCCGAGCAGCAGGATCGGGCCGGCGATCTTGAGCGACAGCACCATCGCCTGGGTCGCGAGGTTGATGACCGTGTCCTGGTTCATGTCAGTGGAAGCTCAGGACCAGGGAGTGGGTGACCAGGTCCCACCCGTCGACCAGGACGAAGAGCAGGATCTTGAACGGCAGGGAGATGAAGCTCGGAGGCAACATGACCATCCCCATGCTCATCAAGGTCGAGCTGATGATCAGGTCTATGAGCAGGAACGGCAGGAAGATCAGAAACCCGATCTGGAATGCCGTTTTCAGCTCGCTGATGATGAAGGCGGGGATCAGGACGTAGGTCGGGACCTGAGCGCGCGTCTTGGGCTGCGTCCCCAGCTTGGCCAGGCTGATGAACAGCGACAGGTCCTGGGCGCGGGTCTGCTTGAACATGAACTGGCGCAGCGGCTCCTGGCCGCGCTGGAGCGCCTGGGCGGTGCTGATCTGGTGATGGGCCAGCGGCTCGTAGGCCTCGTTCTTGATCGCCTTGATCGTCGGGAACATCACGAACAGGGTCAGGAACAGCGCGATCCCGACCAGCACCTGGTTGGGCGGGGCGTTCTGGGTGCCGAGCGCCTGGCGGATGAAGCCCAGGACGATCAGGATCCGCGTGAACCCGGTGACCGTGAACAGGAGCGCCGGGATGATCGACAGGCCGCCGATCAGCAGCAGGATCTGCAGCGCGTTGCTCGAGTCGACCTTCACGAGCGGGCCGTAATCCTGCGCAAGTTGTCGAGCGCCCGGCCAAACGGCTTGTCGATGACCGGGTCTGTGTTACGCGACTCCTCGGGCGGGACCTCGATGCCGAGCGCGATCGCCTCGGCCTCGCTGTAGCTGCGGATCGGGGTGACGCCGTTCTCGGCGACGCCCACGACCAGGATCTCGCGGCCGGCGCGGACCACCGCAACGCTTCTCCCGCCGCCGAGCGGCAGGTTGGCGACTTGCGAGAGGCCGTGGCCGGTGGGGCGGACCTTGCTCTTCTTGGCCTGCTTCATGATCCACGCGATTCCGTAGATCACGGCGATCACGATGGCGAGGCCGACGATCGTGCGGACGATGCTCGCCCCACCGCCGCTCGACGCGGCATGGGTGGCGGCGGTGTGGGTCAGGTTCAGCGGCGTGTTCTCGCCACTGGCCTGAGCCAGCTGAGCCGTGCTCTGAACCGGGGCAGCGTTAGTGGTGCTCGTCTCATGCGTGGTCGCGCCGAGCGCGGTGGCGGCATGGGTGAGCGTCAGGGCGCCGGCAAGTGCGACGCCACGAGTGAACGTGAGCGACTTCATCGAGGGAAAGGACTCCGAGGGAGAGTCCTTCCGGTAATCGACCAGATGGGTCCTGGTCTTGAATCGCCCCGCGGTTCAGCTCTTGAAGAAGCCGATCAGCAGCTCAGAGACGCGGTCGGGCTCGTCGTGCTGGACCCAGTGGGAGGCGCCGTGGAGACGGACCACACCCTTGAGGTTCGGGACGTCGGCCCGGTCGGGCTCGGCGAGCGCGGAGCTCAGATACCGGTCGCGCTCGCCCCAGATGACCAGGGTGGGGGCGGTGATGGGTGTCAGGCCGCGCCCCTCCCGACCGGGTGGCCGTCGCATCGAGGCCCGGTAGTAGTTGATCGTGGCGGTGGCGGCGCCGGGCTGGGACCAGGCCTCGCGGTAGCGGTCGATGTCCTGCGGCGTGAATGCGCCCGGACGGGCGTCGTGCTCGAATCCGTAGCGAAGGCCGCGCCAGTCGCCGGCGCGGACGGCGCGCTCGGGCAGCCAGGGCAGCTGGAAGAAGAACATGTACCAGGACTTGGCGAGCTGCCGCCCCGGCCGACGCAGGGCCTGGAGCATGCGGCGGGGATGGGGCACGTTCAGGATGGCCAGGCGCTCGACGACCTCGGGATGGGCCATGGCCACGACCCAGGCCACCGCGGCCCCCCAATCGTGCCCGACCAGAAACGCCCGCTCAGCCCCGCGCTCCCGGATCAAGTCCCGGATGTCGCCGGCCAGGCGGCGGGGCGCGTAGGCCGAGACCCCGGCCGGCTTGGACGACAGGTTGTAGCCGCGCATGTCGGGCGCGACCACGCGCAGGCCCGCGGCGGCCAGGGCCGGGATCTGGTGGCGCCAGCTGTACCAGAAGTCCGGGTAGCCGTGGAGGAGCACGACCAGGGGCCCGTCGACGGGGCCGGCTTCGACGTAGTGCAGGCGCACCTCGGGCAGATCGGCATAGCCGTGGCGCAGGTGGAGGTCGGTAACGGTCGCCATTCGCGGGTATGAATACCCGCATGTCGCCGATCAAGCTCAGTTGGTCAGCCGCGGAGGTCAAGGACGCGCGTCTCACGGTGGCGCTCGAGGGTAAGTTGCCGCGCGGCTGGAAGCAGAGCTTCGAGCGGACGGTCAAGCTGCTCGGCGACGGCGAATGGGGTGCCGTGGAGCTGAAGAAGGGGACCGTCCAGGTGAGCGACGTCGCCCCCGGCACCGAGGACAAGCTCCGCCATCACCTCGAGGGCGTCGTGGCCCAGGCGAACGCCGCGCACGAGGCTCGCGAGCGCGAGAAGGAGGAGCGCGACGGCGAGAAGGGCGGGGCGAAAGCCAAAGACGCCGAGCCCGAGGGCCCCGACGGCGAGATGACCGAGCGCTTCCGGGCCTTCGCCGAAGGCGACGAAGACGACGACGAGGAAGCGGAAGAGGGCGATTAAGCAGAACAGGCGGGGTCGCCCCCGCCCGTTCCGGCGTCAATCAGAATCGGGCTTCGCGGTAACTACGCGAGCGCCTTGCCGACCGCCTCGAGCAGCTGCGCGGGCTGGAACGGCTTGACGACGAAGTCCTTGGCGCCCTTCTGGATCGACTCGATCACCTTGCTCTCCTGGCCGAGCGCCGAGCACATCAGCACGCGCGCGCCGGGATCCAGCGAGATGATCTCGCCCAGGGCCTGAATGCCGTCCTTCTCGGGCATGGTGATGTCCAGCGTGACGAGCTCGGGGGAGAGCTCCTGGTAGCGCTGGACGGCCTCGGCGCCGTTACCCGCCTCGCCGACCACCTCGTGGCCGCCCGAGGCGAGAGCGTCGCTCACCACCTTGCGCATGAACGCGGCGTCGTCGACTACGAGTACACGGGCCATCAGGTCACGGCTCCTTCCACTTCGGGTTGCTTCAAATCCGGGGTTTGGGGGTCAGACAAAGAATCTGACGCTTCGTCTTCTATCGGCAGATCGGTTGGGGAGTCGAACGCTTCAGACTCGGACTCGACGACTTCCCGACCCTCCGGGCGCGCCGCGCGCGCCCGCTCGAGCAGACGTAGGCCCTCGCTCTCGAGCGACTGGAGCGACACGGCCCACTCGCCCTCCTCGGTGACGAGCAGCTGCGCGCGGGCGAAGCGCACGCCGTTGACGTATAGGTCGACCGGAGCATCGGCGGTCCGGTCAAGGTCGAGCACGGCTCCCACGGGCAGCCCGAGCGCGCCGCCCAGGGGCATCCGGGCGCGGCCCAGCTCCGCCCACACGCGGAGGCTGATCCCGCCCAGAACATCCTCGAGGGCCTGGCTGTGCGGGCCGGTGTCGGCGCCCGACGCGCCGGCCCCGCCGCCCACTGAGGCGCCGTCGGTGCGCTCGGCGTCCAGCTCGTCCATCGCACGCACCATGCGGACCACGAATGCGGCCGGGATGAGCTGGATCAGCCGGCAGGACTCGCCGGCGATCATGAAGGTGGTCGAGGTGGCGTGAGGAGCGGTGCCGTAGACGTCGGAGGCCTTGCTCGGCTCATCCAGCACCCGCGTGTCCGGCGTGGAGATCTCGATCTCCTGACCGAGCACGACGCCGATCGCCGCCGCGGCGGCGGCCATGGTCTGGTTGGACGCCTCGGCGACGGCCGACATCTCGAGCTCGGACAGCTCGGGCACGCCGGCGCCCTCCTCGGCCTCCGGCGCCGGAGCGCCCATCGCGGCGGCCAGGCTGCGCGCGCCGGCCGGGGTGAGCACGAAGATGTTCGCGCCGGTCACCCCGTCGACATACGACACGCTCGAGGCGATCGAGCCGCGGGGCACGTTGGCGAACGGGGAGGCGCCCTCCGCCAGCACGGTTACGTCACCGCGCTGGACCGTGCCCGGGGCGAACATCTCGAGCACCTGGGCGATCGCCTCGGCCGTCGAGGCGCCCAGGCGCATCAGCGCCTCGCGCGGGGTGATGTCCTGCTGGCTGCTCATCCGTACCTCCGCTCGGTGCCTGAGATCTGAATGGCGCGGCGGGGGCCGTTGGAGCCCGGCTGGGCGCGGGCCAGCTTGACGTTCTCGGCGAACAGGGTCACACCCTGGTCGGCCTGGACGCCCAGCTTGATCAGGCTGCCCGGACCGAGGGCAAGGATCTCGTCGATCGGCATGTCGATCGCGGCCACCTCGGCCCGCAGCGTGACCGGCACGCCGGCCACGGCCCGGCCGATCTCCGCAGCACCGGCCAGGTCCGCCTCGGCCTCGCGGGTCTCCTTGCCCGACAGCTGGTCGGCGACCGTGTCGATGGCGAGCCAGGGAATCAGCAACCCCATCGACGCCGAGTGCTTGTTGATCCGGCTCTCGATCATCACGACCAGGGTGGGCTCGGACACGGCCGCGATCTGGCTCGCGTCGTTGTAGGTCTCGATCTCGACGATCGACAGGCTGATCCCCGCCAGGTCGTGCCAGACGAGCGACATCTGGTGAACCATCGACTCGACCAGGCGCTGGGTGAGCATCGTGTCGATCTCCGAGAAGCGCCGCTCGCGCGGTGGCTTGTCGGGCGTGCCCCCGAGCAGGCAGTCGAGGCACATCAGGATGAAGGACTGCTCGAGCGTGAACAGCATCCGGGTCCCGAGCGGCTGCACCTCGAGGGTCACCCACAGGGAGCCGGCGGGCAGCTGGGCCTGCGCCCCCGACCAGGTCGCCTGGGTGGTGTTGAGCGTCTCGAGCTCGATTGGGGTGCGCAGCTCGGTCGACATGCGGGTGACCGAGGTCTGGCAGAAGGTGTCGATCGCGCGCTCGATGCGCCGCTGGTGGTCTGAGGTGAACTTGGTCGGGCGCGAGAAGTCGACCGTGCGCAGCCGAGGCGCGCGGCGAGGGCCGCCGGCGGCGGGCTGGTCGGGTAGCTGACCGTGCTTGGCCTTGTCGACCAGCGCGGCGACCTGATCGGCGCTCAGTCGATCACCGCTCATATCCGTGCCACCTGCTTAGAAGATCGCGAATTCCCGCTGCCATCAAATAGAGTCATCGGCTGGCCGCCCGCCTCCTTGACCGTTACCGCGAAATCGCCCACGGTCACACGCAGTGTGCGGCCACGGTTGCCGCCCGTCGCGGCCGCGCGGATCTTCAGCCTCGCGCGGGTCAGCTCGGCCGTGACCGCTTCGGCGTTGCGCGCGCCGATGTCCATCTCGCCGAGCTCGAACATCCGGGCGCCGCCGGCCAGCACGGCGTCGAGCCGGCGAGTCACCGCGCCGGCCTTGTGCATCTCCGCGATCAGCGCGGGCACGGCGAGGTCCGCGAACTTGCCTGGCTCATCGATCGAGCCACCCGACTCAGGGAGCACGATGTGGGCCATCCCAGCCACGCCGGATGAGCGGTCGATCAGCGCCAGGCCGATGCAGGAGCCCAGGCCGCGCGTGACGAGCTCATCGCCGGTGCGCTTGGACACCACGATCTCGCCCATCCGGACCGTGCCCATGTCTAGGCCGCTTCGGCGATGCCCAGCGGCGCGAGCAGCTCCGAGACGCCGCCGTCCGTCGGTAGCAGCACGAATGAGATCGAGCACGGCTCATCGGCCACGGCCAGCTCGGAGTCGAGCACGAGCACGAGCTCAGCCGCCGCGGTCTGGGACAGCGCCAGCGAGGAGACGATCGCGCCGAGCATGTCGGTGGTCAGGTGCGGCGGGCACGGCTCGAGGTGCAGGCCGGTCATCGAGGCCAGCGCGTTCAAGCAGGATGTGCCGAGGATGTTCCCGATCTCGCGCAGGGCCGACTCGCCGATCTCGCTGCCGGCCTCGACGCCCAGGAGCTGACAGAGCGCGTCGGCCCCCTCCGGGTCGATCAGCAGGAGCACCACGCCGTCGATATCGCCGTCGAGCGGGATGACCACGCTGGTCGCCGCGTCATCCGGGCGCCCACATGCGTCCACGGCGTCGGCCAGGGGCAGGGCCAGGACGCGCGGCACGTTCAGCTCGACCTCTCGCCCGAGCATCTGCGAGAGCGCGGTCGCGGCGTTACCGGAGGCGATGTTGGCCAGCTCCCGCAACGCATCGAGCTGCAGTTCGGTGTAGCGAGGGGTCACTGGTCAGGGCTCCTGTATTTGATGTTTTGTCTGGTTTCTCTAAGTTCAGGCAGCGATCGCCGGGATGGCCGCGCCACGGCCATTGGCGTTATCGGCAGCCAGCGCGTCGCAGTCGACGATCAGCGCGATCCGGCCGTCGGCCAGGGCGGCGCCACCCGACACCGGCTCACCGTCGGAAACGATGGCCGGGAGCGGCCGGGTGACCAGCTCGCGCTGACCAACCAGGTCGTCCACGGCCAGGGCCAGTCGCTTGTCCTGGGCACGAATGATCACCACGAACTCGTGCTCGCCGACCGTGTCGCGACGGAACACCTCGGCTCCGTCGAGCAGCGGCAGCACGCCGTCCTCGAGCACCAGCATCTGCTTGCCGGCCACCGAGCGCACCGTCTGCTCGGACAGGCGCAGCGTGCGCTCGATCCGGTCCAGCGGAATCGCGAACGGCACGCCGGACACGTCGACCTGCAGGGCCGAGACGATGGCCAGGGTCAGTGGCAGGCGGATCTGGGCGTTGGTGCCCTGTCCGACGGTCGAGTCGATCACGACTTCGCCGCCCAGCTTGCGGATCTTCTCGCGCACGGCGTCCATCCCGACGCCGCGGCCCGAGATGTCGCTGGTCGTCTCAGCCGTCGAGAAGCCCGAGGTGAAGAGCAGCTCGATCGCGCCGCGCATGTCGATGTTCGCCGCGGCGTCCTCGTCGATCATGCCGAGGGCCAGGGCCTTCTTGGCGACCGCTTGGGGGTTGATCCCGTTGCCGTCGTCGCGGACCTCGATGATCACGCTGCCGCCGGCGTGGCGCGCGGTGATCTGGATCGTTCCCTGGCGCGGCTTGCCGACGTCCACTCGGTCGTCGGGCAGCTCGAGCCCGTGGTCGATCGCGTTGCGCACGAGATGCACGAGCGGGTCGCCGAGCGCGTCGACCACGGTGCGGTCGAGCTCGGTCTCCGAGCCGATCAGCGCGAGCTTGACCTCCTTGCCGAGCTTGGTCGAGAGGTCGCGGATCAGGCGGGGGAAGCGCAGGAAGACCACATCGACGGGGATCATGCGGACCTGCATGACCATCGCCTGGAGCGCCTGGGATGAGCGGGTCAGCTCCTGTACGGCCTGCTGGAGGCCCTCCACCTCGAGATTGGCCGTCAGGGCCTCGACCGCGGTGCGGTGGATGACCAGCTCGCCCATCGAGTGCATGAGCGCGTCGAGGCGCTCGGCGTCGACGCGCACGGTGCGCGTGGCCCTCTGAGACGAATCGGCGGGCTTCTCCGCGGGCTTGGCCGGGCTCGCCGCCGTCAGCGGTGCCGGCGCGGGTGCGGGGGCGGGTGCCGGCGCGGGCGCGGGGGCGGGTGTCGGTGCGGGGACGGGTGTCGGCGCGGGCGCGGGCGCGGGCGCGGCTTGCGGTGCCGGTGACTCGGCGGCGGGCGCCGGAGCCGGCTCGGCGACCGGCGCAGGGGCTGGCTCGTCGACGACCGGGGCGGTTGGGGCCTCCGGGTCGCCGGCGGCGGACACGGGCGTGGTGACGTCGGTGACGGTCACGCCGGCCACCTCGGAGATCGCGCCGAGGTTCTGGACGATCGGGGCGTCCTCGTGGTCCGAGGCCACCCAGGCGTCGATCTCGCGGCCCTGGAACTGCTCGAGTCCATCGTGCGCCGGCATGCTGCCCAGGACCTCGCCGTGGTCGGACAGCGCGGCGAGGACCATGTGGGCGCGGACGGCCGGCATCATCACGTCCTCGACCAGGTTGATGCGGATGCGGAGCACGCGGGCGCCGGCCTCGCGTGCGGCCTGGACCGCGGCGTGGTCGGGGGCGTCGATGCCCCCGGCGCGGGCCATCTCCTGCTCGGGGGTGCGCGGCCTGACCAGGCTGCGCAGCCGCTTTACGAGCGGGGCGGGATCGAGGTCCTCCTGGCCATCGGTCTCGATCGACTCGGTGGCCGCCAACAGCGCGTCCAAGCAGGCGAACACGGTGTCGATCGCCTCGGAGGGGAGCCCGTTGGTGCGCTGGCGCAGCAGCTCGAAGACGTCCTCCATGTTGTGCGTGAGCTCGGCGATCTTCTCGAAGCCCATCGTCGCGCTCATGCCCTTGAACGAATGCGCGATCCGGAAGATCTCCTCGACGGTGGCCTGGTCCTTCGGGTCCTCCTCGAGCCGCACGATGGCGAGATTGAGCTGTTCGAGATGCTCGCGGGCCTCCGCGAGGAACATCGGCATGTACTCGGAGGTATCCATCACGGCTTTCGGTAGATGAAGGGGTGAATCGGCGCCAGCCCGAGCGACGCTGCATCGGTGATTCGCTCGGTTCCGCCGATCACCAGCAGGCCCCCGGGCCGCAGGGCGTGGGCGAAGGAGGCGTGCAGCTGGTCCCGGATCTGATCAGCGAAGTAGATGACCGTGTTGCGACACATGATCAGTTCATAGCTCGACGCTCCGGGCCGAAGCTTGAGCAGGTCGCCCACCTCGAAACTGGTCATGGACTGCAGTGCGGGCTTGGCGCGCCAGCCGTCTGGGGTGCGCTCGAACCAGCGCTCCATGGCCGCGGCCGGGGCGGTGCGCGCGTCGGCGGCGGAGAACTCGCCGGTCTTGGCGCGGGCGATCATTCGATGGTCGATGTCGGTGCCGGTGATTCGCACGGTGGCCCGCGGGATCACGGCGGCGCAGACGGCGGCCAGCGTGTAGGCCTCTGCGCCGTAGGAGCAGCCGGCGCTCCATGCCCGCACGCGCCCGTCTTTCGCCAGTTCGGTCAGGAGGCCGCTCTTAAGGTGGGCCCACTGGTCTGGATGGCGCCACAGCTGCGAGACATTGATCGTCACGCGGTCGAGCAGGTCGTCGAGTTGGGCGGCGTCGGCGCGGAGACGGGGCAGCGCGTCGGTCAGCTTGGTGACGCCCAGCCGCGACCAGTACGAGCGCAGCCGACGCTCCATCTGGGGGCGCTTGTACTGGGTCAGGTCGATGCCGCAGATCTGCCGCAACCCCTCGCAGAAGCCGATGTAGTCGTCGGTCGCGGCGAAGTCGCTGCGGGGCGCGTGAGCGGCCGCCTCATGGCCGCGGTGGCGCGTCAGCGCGGCGCGCTGGAAGGCACGGGTCTCGCGCTCGGTGCTCACGCCTGTGCCTCGGTCGCGATCATCTCGGCCAGGCGGCCCAGGTCGTGCACCTCGTCGGCCAGCCCGCTGTCGACAATCGCGCGCGGCATGCCGTACACCGTGCAGCTCTCCTCGGACTCGACCAGGATGCGGCCCCCGTTCCGGCGGACCTCGCGGGCGCCGGCCAGGCCGTCGTTGCCCATCCCGGTCAGCACGACCAGCAGCAGCCGGTCGCGGTAGGCCCGGGCGGCGTCCTGGATCAGGAGGTCGGCCCGGGGGCGAAGGCCACCGACGGGCGGCTCGTCGCTGAGCACCGCACCCCGCCCGTCACCGGTCAGTCGGAGGTGCAGCCCGCCCGGAGCGAGCAGCGCGGTGCGGGGATCCAGCGTCTCGCCGCCGGCGGCCTCGATCACGTTGAGCGCGCTGGATGCGTTCAGGCGCGTGGCCAGCGAGCCGGTGAAGCCGGCCGGCATGTGCTGGACGATCAGTGTTCCCAGGCCGAGCGGCGCGGGCAGCTTGGGCACGAGCGAGGCGAGCGCCCGCGGGCCACCGGTGGAGGTGGCGATCACGACCAGCCGGGAAACCTTGGAGGCCGTCCGCGAGCGCCACGGGAGCGGCGCCGGGGGCAGATCCGCCCACGGGACTCTCCGCGCGGGCGCGGTGGCGTCGGTGGTGCCCGAGAGGGGGCCGCCCGAGAGGGGGCCGCCCGAAACCGGCCGCGACTTGTGGCGTGATGCGGCGGCCTGCTTGACCTTCGTCCCGAGCGCATCGATGAACGCCTCGAGGCTCTCGCTGGCGGTCGGCTTCGAGACCAGGTCGAAGGCCCCCTCGGCGAGAGCGTCGACCGCCCGCGCGCCGTGGGCGGCCGAGAAGGCCGAGACGACCACCACCGGGATGTTGGTGTCGCTGCGCTCGCGCAGGATCCGGAGCACGCCGAGGCCGTCCAGGCCGGGCATCGTCAGGTCGAGCGTCATCGCGTCGGGACGCTCGCTCTCGCACAGGGCGAGCGCCTCGTCGCCGTCACGAGCGCTGCCTACCACCTCTATTCCGGCCCTGGTCAGCGACCGCGTGACGATGTTGCGCATCAGAGCGCTGTCGTCCGCGACGACGACCCGCACGGCGGAGCTGGTGGACATGCGCGGGCCGTTCTTTCCGTTCTCGCCTGGCTGGATGGTCAGGCGGCGACGGCCAGCTCGGTGTCGGAGAAGATCGCGCCGGGCTTGAGCAGCACGACGAGGCGGGTGCCGATCTTGGCGATCGAGTCGATCAGCGTGGTGTCGGCGCCGGGGGCCTCCTGCATCTGCTCGTCCTCGACCGTCAGCACTTCCTCGACCCCGTCGACGATCACCCCGGCGGTCTCGGAGCCCGCCTCGACGATCACGATCTTGGACTGCTCGCTGAGCTCGGAGGGGACGCCGAGGCGGGCAGCGAGGTCATACACCGGAACGATCCGGCCGCGGAGGCTGATCACGCCACGGACCCAGTCCGCGCGCGAGGCGACCGAGCGAGGCTCGGAGTAGCGGATGATCTCGTGCACCTGCTGGATGCCGAGCGCGTAGTGCTCGGTGCCCAGCGTGAACACGACAAGCTGGCGGGGGTTGTTTGCATCTGGCATGACGTTTTGTGCTCCTTGCAGTTCAGACGAGCCGGGGGGTGGCGACGCCCTTCCCATCAGTGGGTCGGTAGACAGATTTTCGTCACGTGCGCGATCCAGCTTTAGCCCGCAGGGGCGTGGTCAGGACCACTTGGCGACGGTGCCGCGGAAGTCTGCGGGCAACTACTGCTGCGGGGCGCCCGCAGCCGCCTCGGCGGCGGGACCGCCGGCGCCCTCCCCGGCTGACGCCTGGCCGAGCACTTCGGTGACGCGCAGGCCGAACTGCTCGTCGATCACGACCACCTCGCCGCGCGCGATGGGCGTGCCGTTGACCAGCAGGTCGACCGGTTCGCCGGCCATCCGGTTCAGCGTGATGATCGAGCCCTGACGGAGCTCGAGCGTCTCGCCGACGGTCATTCGGGTGCGCCCCATCTCGACGCTCAGGTCGACGGGCACGGCGCTCAGCCGACGCAGGTCGCCGACGCCGCTCAGCCCGGTGGGCGCGTCGTCGCCGGTCGTGGCGGACAGCTGCTCGAGTTCAAGTCGCTCGCTCATGGCTGCACCTACTGGACCGCGACGTCGGTGAAGAACACGTGGTCTACCTTCACGTCGGTCTGGGTCTTGATCTGGGACAGGATCTGCGCTTCCAACCCGTCGCGACCCGAGCCGGTCACGAGCGCGTTGGACGTGTCGTTCGTGATCAGGTTGGTGATGATCGCCCGGATCACCGCCTCCTCGGGCAGCGTGCCGACGGTGGCGCCGGTAGCGGTGCCGCCGCCCTCGGCGGTGGCACCGTCGCTTTGGCCGGGGGCAAGCTCGAGCGCCACGGTCAGGGTGGCGTAGTGCCCGTCCTGGAGGTTGCACATGAACTGCTTGGGCAGGATGTAGATCTCGCCGGCCAGCTTGGGCTTGACGACCTTGGCCGGCATCAGCTTGGCCTTCGCCACGTAGCCGCCGCCGAGCAGCAGCACCGGGAGGATGATCAGGATCTTCTTTTTCATGAGCGGGGGTACCAGGATCGGGGGGTTTCAGGAGGGTGGGACGGGGTTCAGGCGCATCAGCACGATGTCCACGCGCCGGTTGCGCGCGCGCCCGTCGGCGGTGGCGTTCGAGTCGACCGGATGCAGAGCGGCATAGCCGGCCGCAGCCAGTCGTTCGGCGCCGACGCCGTGGGCGATCAGGAACCGGACCACAGTCGTCGCCCGTGCCGTCGACAGCTCCCAGTTGGAGGGGAACGCCGCGGTCGCGATCGGCTGGTTGTCCGTGTTTCCTTCCACGGTGATCGGATGAGTCTTGTCAACATTGAGCAGCGAGGCCACCTCTTCGAGCAGCGGGTCCCCTTGCGGCTGCAGCGTGGCCTGCCCGGAGTCGAACAGAAGCTTGTCGGTGAGGACGCGCACGACCAGGCCCCGGCGCTCGATCACGGTCTGGACCCGGTTGCCGAAGCCGTGGGCCTTGGCGTAGGCGTTGAGCTTCTTCTGCAGCGCGATGAAGCTGTCCTGCTCGGCGACCGAGGCGGACATGCTGTTCAGCGCGGCCTGCAGCTGGGCGGTGCTCACCGGCTTGGCGCTCGCGGCCTTGGCGGCCTGGGCCGCGGGAGTGTTGGCGGCGCCGGTGCTGGAGCTCGAACGCGAGGTCGGGGTGGGGACGAGCGGCACGATCGACGGCACCGCGGCGGTGGCCGGCGTGTGCTGGGCGGTCGACTCCGAGCCCGACTGCAGGATCGCGTGGCCGCCCGGGAGGATCGAGCCCGAGAAGGCGGCCTTCAGCGACTGCTGGAGGACCTGGTACTTGGAGATGTTGACCGAGGAGATCGAGAACAGGACCATGAACAGGGCGAACAGCAGGGTGAGCATGTCCGCGTAGGTCAGGAGCCAGCGCTCCTCGTTCTCGTGCTCGACGGCAGCGCCCCGCCGCTTCTTGCCGTGCCCGGCCATGGCTAGGCCGCTTCGGCTTCGCGCTGGGGCATCTCGGTGACGTTGTCGGCGTCGCCGGCCGCCCGCTCGGCGGGGGGCACGAACGAGGTCAGCTTGTCGGCCACGACGCGCGGGTTATCGCCCGCCTGAACGGACAGGATGCCCTCCAGGGTGAGCGTGCGCAGTTCGACCTCGGCGGCGGACATCGCCTTCAGGCGGTTGGCCACCGGGAGGTAGACGACGTTGGCCGACGCCACACCCAGCAAGGTCGCGATGAAGGCCGCGGAGATCGACGGGCCAAGCGTGGCCGGCGCGGACAGGTTCTGGAGCACGTGCACCAGGCCCATGACCGTGCCGATGATGCCGATCGTGGGCGCGAAGCCGCCGGCCTTCTCGAACGGCAGCGCGCCGGCGTGGTGGCGGGCGGCCATGCCGTCGATCTCGGCGTCGAGGATGTCGCGCACGAGCTCGGGGTCGGTGCCGTCCACGACCAGCTGCAGGCCCTTCTTGGTGAACTCGTCGTCGATCTCGGCGATCTGGGCGTCGAGGGCCAGCAGACCCTCGCGGCGGGCCTGCTCGGCCAGCGAGACGAGCAGCGCCACGCGCCCCTGGACATCGGGTGGCTCGGCGCTGATCACGAGCTTGTACAGGGCGGGGACCTTCTTCATCCCGTCCATCCCAACGCTCGCGATGGTGACGCCGCTGGTGCCGGCGATGATGAGGATCAGCGCGGGCATGTTCATGAACGCGGCGGGACTCGTCCCGTCCATCATCGCGCTGAACAGGATCCCGACCGCCGCGACAGCGATACCTATGCCGGTTGCGGCCTTCATGACCCGTTCATCGGCCGGGTTACGGAAACCTTCAACGGCTCAGTGGACTCGCGTCCGGCCAACGTCAGGCCGCTGACCTCGCGGCTGAGAGCGCCGGCGAGCATCACGCGGAGACGTGGCCGTCGTGGTGCGTGGGGGCGTCGTCGGCGTGGCCCAGCTCGGCGGCCAGGCGCAGGGGTGCGAGGTGCGGAGCGGCTTCGCGGCGCGCCTCGTGGCGGCGGCCCAGCGCCGCGGCGAGCACCTCGACGCGGTAGGTGCGAACCTCCTTGGCCACGCGCTCGGGCGTCTCGGCGACGACGATCTTGGCGCCGGTGGCAAGGGTGATCACCGTGTCGGGGCAGGCCTCCACGGTGACGATCAAATCTGGATTGAGGCGGAAGGGCTCGAGCTTGTGCCCGAGCCGGTGCAAGGAGATCATGGTCGGTCCTTGTGCTTTTAGAGAGGAGGCGCGCGGGCCGGAGAAGCGGAATCCCTCGATTCCCGCCCCTCCGGCCCGGTGCCAGGGGTGAACTACTGCTTCATCTGCACGGCCGTCTGCATCATCTGATCGGCCGTGGTGATCGTCGAGGCATTGGCCTGGTAGCCGCGCTCGGCCTCGATCATGTTGGTGAACTCGGTGCCCATGTCGACGTTCGACTGCTCGAGCTCGCCGCTGATCGTCTGGCCGTAGTTGCCGACGCCGGGCTGGCCCGTCTGGGCGGCGCCCGACGCGCTGGTGGCGCTCCAGAGCGAACCGCCGTCGCGCTGCAGGCCGGCCTCGTTCGGGAACGTGGTCAGCGAGATGTAGCCCGCGGTGACCCGCTGCTGGTAGGTCGCCGAGCTCGGGTTGCCGTCGACGTAGGACACGCTGCCGTCCTGGCCGATGGCGATCCCGGTCGAGCCGGTCGGGACGTAGATGGCGTTGTTGGCACCGCCGGCCGCGTTGATCGAGCCGTTGGCGTTGGCCGGGTAGCCGAGCACGTACTGACCCGTCTGGGTGGACAGGGCGCCCTGCGAGTTGAACGTGAGGTCACCGGCGCGGGTGTACTGCGCCGTGGTGGAGATCGCGGGGCTGGCGGCCGTCGGGTTGCCGTTGGCGACTGCCAGGAAGCCGTCACCCTGGATCGCCACGTCGGTGGCGCTACCGGTCGACTCCACGCCGCCGGCGGTCATGTTGTTGTCGATCGAGCCGACGTGGACGCCGAGGCCGACCTGGAGCGGGTTGGTGCCGGCGCTGAAGCCGTTGGGGCCGGTGCCGGCCTGGATCAGCTGCGAGAGCTGGTCGGAGAACTGAGCGCTCTGGGCCTTGTAGCCCACCGTGTCGACGTTGGCCAAGTTGTTGGCGGTCACGTCGAGCATCGTCTGGTGAGCGTCGAGGCCGCTGATCGCGGCATACATGCCTGACATCATGGGAGCATCGTTTCCTTCCGCGGCTTCCTCGCTGAGGTCCGGCCGCTGTTGTTGATAACCGTCTCGCTCATGCGATCACGGCGCTGTCGATGTTGGTGAACACCTGCTGGCGCATGTGCTCGGATGGCACCGCCGTGATGACGGTGTTGTTCGCGACGGACACCACGTAACCGGTGCCGTCGACGAAGACCACGGAGTCGCGCGAGCCCTTGCCGGCGGCGCGGGAGACTCCATCCGTCAGCCGACCGAGGGTCGACTGATCAAGCGTGATCCCGCGCTGCTGGAGGCGCTCGAGCGCGTGACGCGAGAACGTCGGCGCGTTCGTGTGGCTGGTCAGCACCTCGGAGAACGAGGGACCTGACGTCGCCTGCGCCGCGTCCTGACGCTGCGTCGGCGCGGTCGGCTGGACCGGCGCGGTGGGGCCGGGCGCGACCAGCGCGGGATTGGGAAGGACTGCGCTCATGACACCTGGCTGACCGTCCCGGCGCTGATTCCCGGGGTTCCGTTGATCGTGAGCGTCGGACCCGAGGAGCTGAGCTCGACGCTCTGCACGACGCCGCTGGCGGTGGCCTTCGTCGTCGGGTCGGTGTAGTCGACGGTGTGACCGATGAGCGCGATCGCAGAAGCGGTGTTCTGGCCCGCGGCGATGGTCTGGGTCGACTCCGCCGTGTACGTCTGCTGCTCGACCGAGGTGAACTGCGCAAGCTCGGTGACGAACTGCATCGGGTCACTCGAGTTCGGGTTCATCGGATTCTGGTTCTTGAGCTCCGCCATCAGCATCTGCAGAAACTGGTTCTGGTTGATCGGCATGCTGTTCTGGGCCGCGGTGGCGGCCGTGGTGCCGGTCGCGGGAGTGGTGGCGGTCGTGCTCTGGGTGGTGAAGCTCATCGAGGTCGTCCTTGTCTCGTTGCGGTTTCGTTTCAGGCGAGCACGTTCACGAGGGCGCCGCCGGGCAGCACCACGGTCGTGGACTCGGCTTGCCCTGCGTCGGTCGCGCCGATCGCGTCGATCTGGCCGGAGCCTCCGCCGCTCTGCGAGCGCGGCGAGGAGTCCTGGGCGCGATCCTGAGTCTGGGTGTTCGCGTCACCGCGGGCCTCGATGTCGAGGCTCAGCAGGTTGACGCCGGCCGCCTGGAGCGAGCGGCGCAGGTCGTCGCCGCCCTGCGAGAGGGTGTCGGCGGTGGCGGCGCTGTCGGTCACCACGTGCGCGGTCACGCCGTCGTCGGTGCGGTGCAGCTGGATCCGGATCGTGCCGAGCGAGCCCGGCGAGAGCTCGATCTTGGCCTGGCTGAAGCCCTGGCGCGTGCCGAGCTCGATCGTCGTGCGCACCGTCTCGACCGCGTCGCTGGAGGGACACGCCGTAGCGGGTGGGCGCGGCGGTCTGGGCGGCCTGGGTGGCGGCTGTGGTCTGGATCTCCGGCGCGCTCTGGGGAGCGGCGGTTCCGTCGACGGCCTGGGCCTGGGTCTGAGCGGGCTGCGGCTGCG
This sequence comes from uncultured Solirubrobacterales bacterium, assembly GCA_963832315.1. Lineage (GTDB taxonomy): Bacteria > Actinomycetota > Thermoleophilia > Solirubrobacterales > Solirubrobacteraceae > Palsa-465. The sequence goes on from CAWHTT010000005.1 coordinate 151,646, forward strand.
GGTGGGAGTCCGACTGGCGGTCCGACTGCGACGGCTGCTGCTGCTCCGACTGCGCGGACTGGTACGCGGGGGCGTCGGCCGATGCCTGCGGCGCGGGCGAGTCGCCCTGGGCCGGGCCCTGCGTCGCGGGCGCCGTGGCCGGCTGGGTCGCGGTGGCGTCCTGCGTCGTGGCCTCGGTGGCGCGGGGGTGGCTCGGCTGGGCCGGGGCCGTCGGCTGGTCGGTGGCGGTCGGCTGGGCAGTGGCGGTCGCCTGGTCGGTGGGCCGGGGTCGGCTGGGCGGGCACGGTGGTGTCGGTGCCCGAGGCAGGCTGTGTGGTCGGCGCCGGCTGTGCGGCCGGAGACGGCTGGGCGGTCGGAGCGGAGAGCACCGGCGGCGCAGCGTCGGTCGCCGCCGGGCTCTCGCTCGGGGTGGGGGTGTCGGTCAGGGTGGAGCTGTCGGTCAGGGCCCGGGTGTCGGTCAGGGTGGTGCCGGGGGTCGGCGTGGCCGCGGCGCCGGCGCCGCGCTGGGCGGACGTGGCGAGGACGGCCTGGCCGGAAGTCGAAGTGCTCTGAGCCGACGCGGCCTGCGGCGGCTGGGCCGTCGCGGTGGCCGAGACGGCGGGCGCCGCAGCGGCGGCAGCCGCCGCGACCAGCTGGTCGACGGCCGGGGTGGCCGAGGCGGACGCCTGCGCGGGCTTGGGCGGGGAGGCAGCCTGCTGCGGCTGCGCGCTCGTCGCCTGCGAGGCGTCCGGCGCGGGGGACGCCGACGCGCTCAGCGCGGCGGCCACGGTCGCGGCCAGCGTCTGCGCGGCGTCGGTGGCCGGCTGATCGGCATTGGTCTTCGCCGGCGCCGATCCATCGGCGCTCTTGTTCTGGCCTTCCGCAACGGCGGTCCGGGCCACATGGTCGTCGAGCACGCTGGCAAAGCCGGGCGGCGCGCTCCCGGCGCCCGGGGGACCGCTGCTGGCGGCCGGGGCGTCGGTGGCGGGCGCAGCGAGCGCGTCCGCGCTCGGGGCCGGCGCTGCCTGCAGGGCAGTCGCAATCGAGTTCGTCATGCCGCGTTCCTCCGGTAGCCATTCAGTGCAATTTCGTCGAGCATCAGACCCTCCTGACGCGCCATCTCGCGCTCGTGATCTGCGCGGCGCTGCTCCTTGAGGCGCTCGAGCGCCTGGCGCTCGCGAGCGGCCTGGGTCAGCGCGTCCCGCCGCTGGACCAGCTCGACCTCGTGGCGCTGGAGGTCCGTGCGGGTGGCCTGGTGAGCACGCTCGGCGCGCTCGAGGTAGGCCTGGCGGGCGAGCAGATCGGTGGCGCTGCTGGTCGCGCGTGTGGCGTCGACCTGGGCGGCGCGGGCGTGAGCGATGCGCTCGGCCGCGGCCTGCACCTCCTCCTCGCAACGGCGGTGGCGCAGCATGGCGCCGGCGAGCTCCTCCTTCGCGGCGTCCTCACGACGCTCGCGCAGAGCACGCACCCGTTCGAGTCGGAAGCGGAACGAGGGTCCGGTCATGGCCCTTTACTCGGCCGGCCCCTTCGAGCCCTAAGCCGGAGTGGACACTTGTCCGATTCGCCGGGGTGTGATGGATTTGGTCGGCTATGTCACCCAAATCCATCACACCCCTGCTTGCCGTCGCGGTGTTGGCTCTCGTGATCGCCACCGACGCGCTTGCTCTCCCGGCGTTCACGACGGCGCCGAAGACCTCAGCCGGCCGGCGATGCGGCGGAGCTGTCGAACGTCGCCGTCGCCTGCCACGAGCACGTTCGACCGGTTCGTCATTCGGGCGCAGCTGCGCCGTCCCGGGCTACAACGTGCGCTACGTGCCGCGGATCGTCGCGGACCCGTCGGGCCGGCCAGTCTCGCTGCTGGGCGCCAAGCGCATCCGCGTCGCGTTCAACCTGGCCGCCGGCCACGACAGCCACGGCACGAACCTGCTGGCGAGCACGCTGACCCCGCAGTGCCCGAACCTGCTCCAGGTAAAGAAGGCCGGCGACTTCGAGGGCGTCGTGTCGTTCGGGTTCGGCCTGCGCCGGATGACGGGCTTCCGCGTCTTCCGCCTGACGAACCCGACTCGGGTCGTCATCGACGTCGCCCACTGAGGGGGGTGTGATCGATTTGGCCCGATATTGGGGCCAAATCGATCACACCCCCGGTCAGGCGGTGAGCTGCAGGCCGGGAATCGCCAGCCCGGCGCCGCCCGGCGCGCCCGTGCCCGGCATCTGCCGCGCCGGCATGCCTCCAGGCGCGCCCGGGCGCCCGTCGAGCACCTCGCCGACAACCGCCGGCCGGTGTGAGAGTTCGTTGGCCAGCGCGATCAACTCGGCGTCGGCCGCGTCGACCGTGCTCGGCTCGTCGACCCGCTGGCGCAGGAAGCCGTCGATCCGGGGCCGCAGGGCGATCGTGGCGTCGAGCAGCGGGTCGGTGCCCGGCTGGTAGGCGCCGATCGAGATCAGGTCCTCCTTCTCGCGGTAGGCGGCCAACGCGCTGCGCAGCCGCGTCCCCGCGTCACGGACATCGGGCGTGACGATCTCGCCGATCAGGCGCGACACGCTCTGGAGCACATCGATCGCGGGGTAATGACCGGTGTGCGCCATCGCGCGGGACAGCACGACGTGTCCGTCGAGGATCGAGCGGACCGCGTCGGCGATCGGCTCGTTCATGTCGTCGCCGTCGACCAGCACGGTGTACAGGCCGGTGATCGACCCGCGGTCGCTCGTCCCGGCCCGCTCCAACAGGCGCGGGAGCAGCGCGAACACCGACGGCGTGTAGCCGCGGGTGGCCGGAGGCTCGCCGATGGCCAGGCCGACCTCGCGCTGGGCCATGGCGAAGCGCGTGACCGAGTCCATCATCAGCATCACGTTCTTGCCCTGATCGCGGAAGTGCTCGGCGATCGCGGTGGCGGTGAAGGCGGCCCGGATGCGCACCAGGGCCGGCTGGTCGGACGTGGCCACGACCACGACGGAATGACTGATGGCGTCTCCGAGGTCGCGCTCGATGAACTCGCGCACCTCGCGGCCTCGCTCTCCCACCAGCGCGATCACGTTCACGTCGGCGCTGGTCGAGCGCGCGATCATGCCCATCAAAGACGACTTGCCGACGCCCGAGCCGGCGAAGATGCCCAGGCGCTGGCCGCGTCCGCAGGGGACGAGCGTGTCGAGCGCGCGCACGCCGAGACTGACCCGGTCGGAGATCCGCGGGCGCGTCATCGGATCCGGCGGCGCCGCGGTGGTGTCGCGCCACGACACGCCGTCCGGCACGCCGAACTGATCGAGCGGGTTGCCCAGGCCGTCGATCACGCGCCCGAGCAGCGGCTCGCCGACCGCCACCCGGAACGGGCTCCCGGTCGGGAACACGCTGGTGCCCGGACCGATCCCGTGCAGCTCGCCGAGCGGCATCAGCAGGGTTCGACCGCCGCGGAAGCCGACGACCTCGCAGGGAACCGGCTCGCGGCCGGCCCGGTCGCGCCCGTCGCCGACCATGCACACCTCGCCGATCTCCACCTGCACGCCGGTGGCCTCGATGATCAGCCCGATCAGGTCTGAAACCCTCCCGACCCGGCGGGACAGGTCGGCTTCCTCGACCGCGCGGACCGCGCCGGCCAGGCGGCTCGGGCGCTCCGGCGCGTCAGTCGTCATCGCTCGGTCCGCGCTCGAGCGCGGCGATCACGATCTCGCGGGCCTTCGCCAGCTGGGTGTCGATGCCCGCGTCGATGTCGCCGGTGTCGGTGCGGGCGATCGCGCCGCCCCGGGCGACGCGCCGGTCGGACTGCACGCCGAGGTGCTCGATCCCGCCGAGCTCGGATTGCAGCTGCTCGACGCAGTCGCTGACGAGCTCCATATCGTCCGGGTGGACGACCAGCGTCACCCGCCGGCGCTCGATCAGGTGGCGCAGGGCGTTGCGGCCCACGTCGATCACGCGCTCGGGCTCGACCGCGACCACGCCGGCGAGGATCTGCTCGGCTAGTCGCAGCGCCAGGTCGACCGCATCCTGCTCGAGCTCGGCCACCACCTGGGCGCGGAGCTCGGAGATCGCCTGAGCCGAGACGCCGAGCGCGGTCACCGCCGGCGCGGCGTCGTTGCGGGCGGCGGCCAGGCCGGCGGCCCGGCCCTCGGCCTCGCCTGCGGCCCACGCCTGGGCGCGGATCTGCTCGGCCTCGGCGCGGACGGCTGACAGCACGTCGGCGATGCCCTCGGTGGCGCCGCCGGGGGGAGCGTCGAGCTGGCGGAACGCGTAGCCGGCGACCGGCGTGGCGGGCTCAGACAACTGCGTCTTCCTCGCCGCGCGAGAGCACCAGCGCGCCGGCCTCCTCGAGCTTGCGCACGATGGCCACGATGCGACCCTGGGCCTCCTCGACCACCCGCTTGCGCTGCGGCGGCATGTAGGCCATCTCCTCGACGAGCATGGTCGCCCCGCGCTCGGACATGTTGGACAGGATCCGCTCCTTGACGTCGTCGTTGACGCCTCGCAGAGCGAGGGCCAGGTCCTTCTGGTCGGCCTCGCGCAGGACCAGCTGGATCGAGCGGTCGTCGAGCTTGACGATGTCCTCGAACACGAACAGCAGGCGACGGACCTCGGCGGCGAGTTCCTCGTCGGACTCGGTCAGGGCGTCGAGCACGTTGCGCTCGGTCGAGCGGTCGGCGTGGTTGAGGATCTCGGCCAGCGACTTGATCCCGCCGGCAGGACGAACGTATTCCTGCTGCACGATGCTGTCCAGCTTCTTGCGCATGACCGACTCGACCTGCTTGACCACGTCCGGGCTGGTCTCGCCCATGCGTGCGATGCGGACTGCGATCTCGGCCTGCTCGGCGCCCGGCAGGTGCGAGAGCACCTGCGAGGCCAGCGTGGTGTGCAGGTTGGCCACGACGAGGGCGACCGTCTGGGGCGACTCGTTGCGCAGGAAGGTAACGAGCTGCTCGGCCGGCGTACGGCGCAGGAACTCGAACGGCCGCATCTCGATCACGCTCGACAGCCGCCCGATGATCTCGAGAGCGCGCTCGGGCCCGAGCGCGCGTTCCAGCACCTCGCGGGCGTAGTCGACGCCGCCGGCCATCAGCGAGTCGAACGCCTCGATGGTGGCCGCGAACTCCTCGAGCACCGCACCGGTGGTCATCGGGTCGACACGCTGGAGCTTGGCCATCTCCAGCGACAGCGTCTCGATCTCCTCGTCGCGTAGGTGCTTGAAGACCTCGGCCGCCTTGTCGGAGCCGAGCGAGACGAGCAGCACCGCGGCCTTCCTGCGGCCCTTCAGCTCGAGCTTCCGCTTGGCTCCGGGGGCCGCGGGGGGCGCGGCCTGGGTGACTTGTTCGAGCTCGGTAGACATTGCGCGCGGGCTAGTCCTCGCTCATCCAGGCCCGGACCTGCTGGGCGACGCGATCAGGATCGCGCTCCACCAGCTCCTCGACCTGGCGCTTGGGCACGTTGACCGGCGAGCGCAGCCGCTTGATGTCGGTCGGGTCCTCGTCGATGCCCGAGGCGAGCGCGGCCAGCGGCCGCGGGGTCTCGAGCTCGCGCAGCCAGGTCGGCTGGCCGCCGAACACCTCGCGCTCGCGCTTCTTGAGGTTGCGCCGCATGAAGAACAGGAAGAGCAGCGCGCCCACGCCGATCACGCCGTACTTGGCGTAGCCGAGCATCTTGGTCGGGGACGTGGGGCTGGCCGTCGCGGCGGGCGGCTTGGCGAAGGCGATCTGGGAGACCGACAGGCTGTCGCCGCGCTTGGCGTTCAGGCCGACCGCGCCCGCCACCGCGCTCTTGATCGCGGGGATCGCCGAGGCCGGGACCGACTTGTCGACCAGGACCGAGACGGTCTGGTTGTTGACCCCGCCGGGCGCGATCGTGCTGTGGGTCACGGTCTTGTCGACGCCGTAGGTGGTGTTTGCGGACTTGTTGTTGTAGTTGGAGTTGCTCGAGCCACCGCCCGCGGCGTAGGCCGGGATCGTGCCGGTGGTGCCGCCCGCGGTGCCGCCTCCGCCCTTGAGCGTCTCGGTCTGGGTCTGCTGGGTCAGCGGCACGCCCTTCTTGCCGTAGGTCAGCGTGTCCGAGGTGGCCTGGTTGGCGTTGACATCGGCGTTGACGACGACCTGGGCCTTGCCCGGGCCAAGCGTCTGGGCGAGCAGGCCGGTGGCCGCCGCGGCCATCTGGGCGTCGTACTGGTTCTCGGCCGCCTGCTTGGACGTGGCGCCGTCGGTGGCGCCGGCGCCCGAGGTCGGCCACAGGAGCGCACCGCTCGAGTCGGTGATCGTGACCTTCTGGTCGGACAGGCCCTGGACGCTCGAGGCGACCAGCGAGGCGATGCCCTTGACCGCGCTCGGGTCGAGGCTGCCGGAGTCGGACAGCAGCACCGAGGCGCTCGAGGCGGGGCCGTTCTGCCCGAACAGCTGGTCCTGCTGGCTGGGCAGCACGAGGTTCACGGTGGCCGAGTCGACGCCCTGGATCTGCTCGATCGTCTGGTCGAGCTGACCCTCGAGAGCGCGCTGGTAGGTGATCTGCTGCTGGAAGTTCGAGGCGCCGAGCGAGGACTTGTCGAGCAGCTCGAAGCCGGGCTGCTGGCTGCCCACGCCGAGCAGGCCGGCGGTGGCCAGCGCGATCCGCGCCTGGCTGACCTGGCCCGAGTCGACCGCCAGGGCCGTGCCGCCGTTCTGGATCTGGTAGCCGATCCCCTTGGCGTCGAGCGTCGAGGTGATCTTGCCCGTCTGGGCCGGATCCAGACTCGTCTCGAGCGTGGTGTAGCTCTTGGCCGAGGCGAAGTTCATGACGAGCATCAGGAACACGATCGCGGCGGCGACCGAGCCCCCGACCATGGCCCAGCCCTTGGGAGTCAGCTTTGTGATGAGTTGGCGGATATCCATTTAGCTAGGCGGTGGGGGTTTGGTTGGGGTCTAGACCTGGGTCTGGAAGACGGTGTTGACGGCGTCAACCATCTTGGTGCGGATCTGCGAGGCGAGGTCCATGGCCAGCGAGGCGTTCTCGACTGACGTGATGGCCTGGGTCGGATCGGTGAGCTGACCGGTGGCCAGCTGCTGGGAGGCGTCGGTGGCGTTGACCTGGGTCTGGTCGAGCGAGTTGATCGCGCCGGTAAGGGTGCTGCCGAAGCTGCCGTCCCCGCCGGTTGCGCCGGCGCCGCCCACGGCGGTGCTCGGGTCCTGGCCGATCGCGCCGACCGAGCCCACGCTCCACTCGCTCGGGCCGATCGGCCCGATGGCTCCTGAGATCGCCGGAATCACTTCAGCAGATCCAGAGTCTTCTCGTACATCTGCTTGGCGGTCGTCATCGCCGTGACGTCGGCCTGGTAAGAGCGAGACTCGTCGATCATGTCGACCATCTCGTTGACCGAGTTGACGTTGGGCATCTTCACGTAGCCCTGGGCGTTGGCCGCCGGATTGCCCGGGTCGTAGACCTCTTGATCGGGCGTCGGGTCGTTGACGATCCCTGAGACCTGGACACCGCCGGCGACCGGACCGCCGCCCATCGCGCTCGAGCCCATCGCGCTCGACAGAGCCGCATTGAAGCCGCTGCCGCCGCCGACCTGCTGAAGGACGACTTCCTGGCGCTGGTAGGGCTGGCCGCCCGCGCCCTGCGTGGTGTTGGCGTTGGCCAGGTTCTCGGACGTGACGTCCATCCGGGTGCGCTCGGCGGTGAGGCCGCTGGCCGCGATGCTGATTGCGTCGAAGAAGCTCATCAGGACCCAATCCCCATCGCGCTCTTGAGGATCGACTCGCGCTGGGTGGCCACCTGGGTGAGCGTCTCGTAGAGCAGGCCGTTCTGGGCCAGGTTGGCCTGGGTCTGCTCCGCGCTGACGCCGTTCCCGTCGGGGCCGACCGCCTGCTGCATGGTGTAAGGCTGGTAAGAGACCTGATTGATCGGCGAGCCGGACTGGATGGCCGACTGGAGCGTCGACTGGAAGTTGACGTCCTCGGGCTGGTAGCCGGGGGTGTCGACGTTCGCCAGGTTGTTGGTCAGCAGCGTGTTGCGCATCATCGAGCCGCTCATGGCGGACTCGAGGGCTTGCTGAGTGGTGTCAAGGAGGGACATAGAGAAACCGAAAGTGGCTCGCCCTCCTTGGGCTAGATCACGACCCGATCCATCGAGTCTCCCCATGAATCGGCTTTTGAGCCAGATCCTTTAGGGTGGTGGTCAAACGCATCCGGCTCCGGGCCTCGCGCGCTCCGCTTCTGGATTCCGGGGAGACCGCTCCGCGCGCTCGGCTGCTTCCACGGCCCGGCATCCGGCCGGGCCTTAAACGAATCGCGCCGGGCGGACCACGAGGGCCCGCCCCGGCGCGGATTGCCTGGATCGGAAGTGCCGATTAGGCGAGGGTGAACTTCGAGACCAGCCGCTCCAGCTCCTCGGCGGTGTTCGCCAGCTGGGTGGCCGAAGCGGCGATCTGCTCGGTCGAGGCGCTCGTCTCCTGGGTGGAGGCGCTGACCTGCTCCGAGGAGGCGCTGGACTGCTCGGCGACGGCCGCCACCGAGGTCATGCTGTCCTGCACCCGGTTGCCGGCGCTGGCGATCTCCTGGATCGAGCCGGCAATCTGCTCCACGCGCTGGCCGACGTCCTGGACAGCGGCCGAGATGCGGGAAAAGGCGTCGCGGGCCTGCTCGACGGTGGCGGCGCTGTCCTCGGTCTGGCGCGAGCCATCCTCGACGACCTCGACCACGTGCCGGGTCTCGTGCTGGATCTCCTGGATCAGGGTGGAGATCGAGGAGGCGGCGGACTGCGACTCCTCGGCCAGCTTGCGGACCTCCTCGGCGACCACCGCGAAGCCGCGGCCCTGCTCGCCGACCCGGGCGGCCTCGATGGCCGCGTTCAGCGCCAGCAGGTTGGTCTGCTCGGCGATGCCGGTGATCGTGTCCACGATCTCCCCGATCTGCTCGGACTTGGCGTCGAGCTTGCGGATCGCGGTGCTCGCCTCCGAGCTCGAGCTGCGCACGGCGTGCATGGCCTCGGTGGCCTGGGCCACCGCCTGGGCGCCCTCCTCGGCCAGGTTGCGCGCCGCGGCGGCGGCGTCGGCCGTCTGCTGGGCACCGTCGGCCGAAGCCTGTGAGGCCATCGCCACCTCGTCGGTGAGGATCTTCGCCTCGGCGATCGAGCGGACCTGGTCCTCGGCGCCGGCGGCCACGGAGCTCACCGCCTGGGCGATCTCGCCGACGGCGCGACCGGCCTCCTCGGAGGTGTTGGCCATCTGCTGCGAAGCCAGGGCCAGCTGCTCGGAGGTGCTGCCGATCTCGCGCAGCATCCCGGCCACGTTCTCGCGGGTGGTGTTGTAGGCGGAGATACTCGACTGCGTCTTCTCGACCATGGCGTTGAACGTGCGGGTGAGCTCTCCGATCTCGTCGGCCCGCTTGCTCTCGATCGGCTGGATGTTCGGCCGCACCTGGTAGGTGAGGTCGCCCTGGGCGATCGCGCCGAGGCCGTGCTCGAGCTTGCCCACCGCCTCGGCGTCGAGGCTCGAGATCCCGTGGAGTAGCTGCTTGATGCGCCGGCTCAGGTCGCGGGCGATCGTGAAGCTGATCCCGCCGGCGGCCAGGAGCGCGACGAGCGCGATGACCAGCATCAGCGTCCTGGAGTCCGAGGCGGTCGAGGCGGCCGCGGCGGTGTTGGCGCTCGAGATCGCCTTGCTGGCGTTCTCGACCGCGGTGGTCAGATCGTCAGCGGCGTCATTCGCGGCGCCGTTGGCCAGCTTGCCCCCGGCGGTGACCTTGTGGGCCTTGGCCAGCGCGAGGACATGCTTGTCGATCCCCTGCCACGTGGCGAGCTTGGCCTTCAGGTCGCTGATCGCGCGACGGGCCGCGGGGGTCGTGGCGTAGGCCTCGAGCGACTGTGCGGTCTGCTTGAAGGTCTGGACGTCACCCAGGTGGTTCTGGATGTTCCCCGGGTTGAGCACCGAGGAGACCTCGGAGGCGACCATGTCCCGGGCCTGGCCGCTGGCGGCCTCGAGCGCGGGCAGTACCTTGGCGCCGGACTGGACCTTGCCGTCGACCGAGGCGATGCCCGACCAGCCGACGAAGACCGCGACGAGCAGCAGGAGGCATACGGCTGCGAAGGCGCCGAGCAACTGGCGGCGCACGGATGAGATCAGGAATGACACGGGGGTTAAGGTCCTTTCGGGGGGCTAGAAACGCTCTTGTGAATCGGCCAGTCCCGGCCGAAGCTTGAGACTGGTCCCGCCGTCGTGGCCTAGGCAGCCGCGGCGATGACGGTGGCCGGAGCGGGGTTCCAGCCGGCGATCTGGATGCTGGGGTCGGTCTGGAGCGACACGTCGAACGCGCCGTCCGGACCGCTGATCACCCGCACCACGGGGCGGTCGAGCTCGAGCTCGGGCGCGCTGACCACGATGGCCCGGCGGCCGTCGACCAGATCGACCTCGGTGCCGGGCGCAAATGGCGCCACCCGGCTGGAAAACACCTCGCAGATGACCGGATCGAACTGGGTCCCGGAGCCGGCCAGGATCGTCTGCACGCCGACGTGCGCGGGCTTGGCCGGCGCGAACGGGCGCTCGGAGGTGACCGCGTCGAACACGTCGGCCACGGCCGCGATGCGGGCCATCTCGTGCACCTCGGTGTTGCCCTTGCCCTCCGGATAGCCGGTCCCGTCCCAGCGCTCGTGGTGGCGCAGCACGCAGCCCTGGACCAGCGGGCACCAGGCGCCGGCGTCGCGCACCAGCTTGACCCCGGCCTTGGGGTGGGTCCTGACGATCTCCCACTCCTCCTCGGTCAGCTTGCCGGGCTTGTTCAGGATCGACTCGGGGATCGCGAGCTTGCCGATGTCGGCCAGGAGGAGGCCCATGCCCAGACGGAACAGCCGCTCCTCGTGACGATCGTCCTGGCGCTCGCCCTTGTAATCGAGCCAGCCGTGCTCGACGATCAGCCGCCGGCCGATCAGCAGGCCGAGCACGGTCATGTCGATCGAGTGCTGCACGGTGTAGGCGCTCGGGCCGCACAGGTCGGCCAAGACGACCGCCTTGCTGTCGTGCTCCTCGATCTCCTGGAGGATCGCGTCGACCACGTCTGACAGGTCGTCCGTGGCCTCGGGGTCGAGTCCGCGGCCCGCGACCACAGCTCGCCGGGCCTCCTCGTGCACGGCGGACAGCGCCCGCGTGGCCTGGCCGCGCGTCTGGGCGCTGATCGCCGGGACCGGATCGATCCCGCGACCGAGCTCGTCGTCGACCCAGACCGCCTGGATGCCGGCCTTCTGAAGATGGTCGATGAAGCGCGCGCTCAGCGCGACGCCGGCCCGCAGCAGCGGGGCGCCGTCGCGGCCGCTCACGATGTCACGCGCGAGACGGGCGTCTTCTTGAATATTGGAAAGCGAAACGAGCCGCATGGCCCGCAAATCGGCACCTTCGCTCGAACCTTTAATCGGTCAGGCGGTGGCGTGCAGGTGCGGGCGGTTTTCGGCCGCCGGTGCGTAGCCGCGCGCGGTGCGCTGCACCCGCTCGACGTTGGCCGTCTCGAGCACGATCGCCTCGCGGCGGCGCAGGATCTCGATCTCGAGCCGCTTGTTCATGAGCGCCGCGCGCTGAAGCGCGGGGCGGGCGTCGGCCGGCGGGACGGCCGGCAGGCTCTCGAGCAGCGCGGCCCGCTCGGCGTGGATCGCCGCCAGCGCGCCGAGGTCGCCGTCGCCGATCAGCTCGAGCTCGCGCTCGAGGCTCCGGGCGAGCGCCTCATACGGCTGGGTGCCGCTCATCGGGAGCTGATCGTCGCGAAGGCTTCGCGCAGCTGGCCCAGTAGCCCGCTGACTTGCTCGACCGTGGCCGGGTTCTTGTCGAACCGGGCCTGGCGAAGCTGGCGCAGGCAGAACACGTAGATCGCCTCCAGGTTGCCGGGGATATCGCCCTGGTCCATGTCGAGGGTGTCCCGCAGGTGCTGGATGATGTCCTCGGCCCGGCGCAGCTTGCGGTTGGTGAGCTCGATCTGACCGTCACGCATCGCGATGCCCGCCTGGAAGAGGAACTTCCGAGCCCCGTCGTACAGCATCACGACGAGCATCTCGGGCGGAGCGCTCATGACCGCGCTCTCGCGGTAGGCATTGGGCGTGGCGAGTGTGGTCATGGGCGTCGATCTCTCAGGGGCGAGGGGGGACGGGTCTCTCTAGGTGCTCGGCAGCGGCGCCCGACTCTTGAGGCCGAGCCGGCCCCGATTAGCCCGAGAGGTGGTTGAGCTGAGTCGTCAGCCAGCTGGCCGTCGACTGGTTCTGCGACAGGGCGGCCTCCATCGCCGCGAACTCCTGCACCAGCTGGTTCTGCTTGAGCTGGTTGGCCTCGGTCAGATTCTGGATCTGGGTGGCCAGGAAGCTGCTCCGGGAGGTGTCGCTCTGTATCCGGGTGGAGATCGTCCCGCCCGGACCGCCCTCGATGTCGACCATGCTCGAGAACTTGATCGACCAGCTCTGCATCATCTGGTGGACCGAAGTGGGGTCGCTGGACAGCGCGCTGGCCAACGCGTTCGTGTCCAGGGTCAGATCGCCGGCCAGCGCGGTTGTCGAGACCGCCCCGCTCCCGGTGCTGGCGCCGGTGCTGACGCCGATTTGGAGCATGCTGTTGAAAGAGCCGCTCAGCCCGTTGAGCGTCGCGGCCATCTGCTGGCGCATCGAGGACAGCAGCTGCTGGAGGTCGGTGTCGCCGTACAGGGTGCCCTGGGTCGGGTCCGAGCTGCTCGGCGTCTGGGTGAGCTGGGTCTGAATCTGGGTGATCGTCGAGTTGTAATCGGTGATGAACTTCTGGACCGCGGTCTGGATGTTCTGGGTGCTCGGGGCGGGCGCACCGACCGTGACGGTTACCGGCGTGGGTCCGGTCAGGCCGTTGAGGCTGAGGGACACCCCGGCGATGGTCTGAGTCGCGCCCGGGGTGGCGCTGCTCGGATTGGCGATCGAAACGCCGCTGATCGTGTTCGAGGTGGAGGTCTGCGTCGCACCGCCGTTGATCGAGTACGAGGCGTTGGTGCCCGCCACGGCGTACTGGGACTGCTCGGACAGGGCGCTCTCGGAGTCGCCCGTGATCGCGACGTAGCCGTTCGGATTGCCGGCCGGCGGGGCGCCGGTGTTGCGCTCGGACAGCACGATCTGGGGCTTACCGGAGCTCGGATCGGTGCCGGTCACGGTCGCCCACACGGTGGCGTTCTTGTCGTTGTTGATCGCGTTGACGAAGTTCTGCGCCGAGGCGCCGGCGGCCAGGTTTGTGTCGTGGCCGTCGATCGTGATCGTGTCCGCGTTGGTGGGGCTGCTGAACAGGAACGTGCGCTGCGAGGCGCTGGCCAGCGCCGTGACCGAGACCTGATAGCTGCCCACGACGGCTCCGTTGGAGCCGGTCGCCGTGGCGCCGACGAGCGTGGAGTTGGTCGAGTTGATCGTCTGGGTGTTGGCGAACAGCGAGGGGCTGCCCAGCGCCTGGGCGTCGTCGGCCACCGTCTGCAGGGCGGTCTGGATGCTCGTCAGCTGCTTGTTGAGCGTCGTGATCCCGGTCTGCTGGTTCTGCAGGTTGGTCACCTGCTGCTGCTGGGCGGCCATCAGGGCCGTGATCACCGCGTTGGTGTCCAGCCCCGAGGCGAGTCCGGTGATCTGCAGGCCGCCACCGCCGAGCGAGCTCAGCGAGCTACCGCTCGCGTACTGGTTGGAGCTCGTGCTCGACGTGCTCGAACTGACCGATTGAGTGGACATCTCCCTCTACGTAATCGGCAACTAGTGGCTCGGCCTGGAGAGCGGCTGGCCAGACGCGACGTCCAGCACGGTGCTGGCGGGCACGGTGAACATGAGGTTCCCGTGGACGTCGTGGACCTCAACGGTCAGCTTGCCGGTCGAATCGTCGATCTTGAAGCGCAGCTCGTTGCCCTCCGACTGCAGGTTGTGGTAGGCCTGGTCGGCGATGCCGATGGCGTCCTGGACCTCGGGCGGCGGGCTGGCTGGAATCGTGTCGAGGGTCACCGTGTCGGCGACCTGGGTGGCCTGGGTCGGCGCAGAGGCCGAGGACCGGGCCGACTGTGACGGCGCGGCGGCGGGCGTCCTGCCCACGGAGCCAATATCGAAGCTCATTGCATTCCTCCTTGGATGCGGCGGTTCCTACCTATGTCAGCGGGATTCCTTCCCGTACTAGGTGGGGTAATCGAGCGCCGCGCGGAGAACTTGAGCGCTTTTATTCAGTTGTCCACGGCCGGCCGCTACGCCGGGAGGGCGACCTCCGGCCCGGGCGCGGGCGCGCAGCGGGCGATCAGCTCGTGGGCGGCGGCGTTCTCGGGATCGTGCTGGAGCGCCTCGCCGGCGAATAGGGCAGCGTCTTCGCGCTGGCCGTGGCGCTCGGCCACCCGGGCCAGCCCGAGCAGGGCGCGAGCGTCCGGGCGGTACTCGCAGACCGCCATCCATTCCTGGGCGGCCATGGGCAGGAAGCCATGGGTGAGATACATCGAGGCCAGGACCTCGTGCTGCTCGCGCTCGGGCAGACCGGAGCTCCGCAGCAGCGGGATGAGGCGCTCGAAGGTGACGAAGTCGTGTGCCCGCAGGAGCGTCTCGAGGATCACCCCGAGCAGCGGCGTCGCCGCCACCGGCAGGCTGCGCGGCTGCGCGGTGGGATCGCCGGCGATCTCGAGCCAGGCCGCGAACACCTCGCGCTCGGCCGCCGACACGCCGACTCGCGTCGCGCGGTCGGTGGCTGCGGCGGCTCCCGGGACGTCGCCGTCGGCGATCCGGCTCCACAGCTCGATGCGGGCGGCCAGCGCGGCGTAGGCCTCACCGTCGTCGATCTGGGCGCTCTCAGTAGCGGCCTCGGCGTAGCGGCACTGGTTCAGCAGCGACTCGGCCAGCTGGACCCGGACCTGGGCGCTCGTCGGGCGGGACTCCAGCACGGCGCGGTACTGGGTCTCGGCGGCCGGCATGGCGCCGTGGCGGTACAGCGCGCTGGCCAGCAGGTAGCGGGCGGCCGGGGTCAGGTTCGGAAGCTGGGCCTCGATCTGCGCCGCCACCTGGTCGGGAGCGATGCCGCTGCGGAGCAGGACGATGGCATAGGGACCGATGATCCCGATGAAGTCCGGATGCTCGGCGACGCACCAGTCGAGCAGCTCGCGGGCCTGCTCGAGCTCGCCGCGGCGCATGTACAGCTCGGCCAGCGCGATCCGCGGGCGGTGGGTGCCGGCTCCGACGGCCGCGCCGTATTGGGCCGGAGCGTCGCCCATTTCGATGCACCGCTCCCAAGCGGCGATCGCCTCGTCCTCGTCGCCGAGGGCCAGGGCGGCCTGAGCCCGGGCATAGACCAGGTCGGTGAAGCCGGGGAAGCGCTTCAGCCCGGCTTCGGCCTGGGCGATCGCCTCCTTGGTTCGCCCGCACGCGCGCAGCGCGGTGACCAGGCGTTCCACGAGCGCGGGCACATAGTCGTTGTCCTCCTCGCCGTGCGCCTGGACCAGGCTCCAGGCCCGCTCGAACTCTGTCAGCGCGGAGCCGTAGTCGCGGATCGCGGCGTACTCGGTACCGATGTTGAAGTGCATGAAGGCCGACGGCGCGCTCTCGGCCTGCTGAGCCTTCAGCAGGTCCAGGTTGCGTCGCGACTTGTCCTTGGCGTCGCGCACGGCACCCAGGTAGCCGTAGTGGTCGACCCTGACCGAGCTCTGCTCGATTCGGCCGGTGGCGTAAGTGGGCAGGTGCTGCGCGATCTGCTCGTGCAGGCGGCCCTCGAAGCGGTAGTGGGGGCGGTTGCGGAATACGCGCAGGGCGCTGTTGGTGACCGCGGCGCCGTCGCCGGACTCGCCGGTGAAGCTGGTCAGGGACAGGTAGAAAGCCTCGCGCCAGACGCGCCCCGTGAGGGCCTTCAGGCGCTCGACGTCCTCGGCGACGAGGACCTCGTCGGCGTCGAGGTAGATGATCCAGTCGGTGGTGGCGGCCTCGAACGAGGCGTTGCGGGCGTCCGAGAACGAGCCGGTCCACGGCTGCTCGATCACCTTGGCGCCGTGGCTGTTGGCGATCTCGATCGTCCGGTCTTTTGATCCGGTATCGACGATGATGATCTCGTCCACCGCCGGCGCGACCGCGGCGAGGCACTGGTCGAGCATCTCCTCCTCGTCCTTGACGATCATGCACAGGCCGAGGGTCAGGTTCTTGGCCGGCCGGGCCTTGGGAGCCAGCTCGCGGGCGCGCGCGGCCAGACCGGGGACCGCGGCGTGCAGCGGCTTGTTCGGACGGTGACCCTTGCGGCGCCGGCCGAGCTCGTTCAGATTGCGCTTGAGGTGGGGGAGCGCGGGGTCGAGGCGATCCGCGGCCTTGAACAGGTCATACGCGGCATCGAGGCTCCACAGCTCGTACAGCGCGACGCCGGCGTAGTTCAGCAGGATGGGCTCACGCGGTTCTTCCTCGAGGGCGGTGAGCGCAGCGTCGGCGACGGCCACGAACAGTTGGGTCGCCTGGGCCTGGGAGGCCGCCTTGCCGGCCGCGGACAGCCCCTCCTCGATCAGCAGCACGCGCGCGTGGTAGCGGGCTTGGCCGTCCTCGTGCTTGGCGGCGCGGTCGAATAGCGCGCGGTAGCGCTCGAGCTGGTTGCTGGTCAGGTGGAGGCGGGCCTGGTCGCGAAGCTGGGCGCCGAACGCGTTGGGTGACTGGGGGGTGGGAGCGGCCTGCGGGGTCGGGGCCGCCGCGATCTTGAGTCCGCCGCCGTTCGGGCGCGCGGAAGCGTCGCCGGTGCTGCCGGCGGAGCCGTCGGGCGTGGGTGTGCCGGTAAGGCGAAGGGCCATTCGAGGGAACCACCTTCCGAGGGGGAGAGGGCTCCCTCGTTCATCGGCACGGTGGCGGCAGGCTTTAGGGGTGGGGCCGGGACACCGGCGCGGACCGCGAGTTTTCCGCCATTCGCCGCCGCGCTCGGGGTGAATGCCGATTCACTCGCGCATAGCGCGAGCAGATCGCCACTCGGCGCCCGGGGAGTCGCGAGTGGCGATTTACTCGCGGTAGCGGGGGCCGGGGCTGCCGCCTGAGGCCTGGGCGTCGAGGCGGTAGGCCCAGGCGAGCGTCTCCGCCACCGCGGTCCACAGCTCCTGGGGCACGTCGGCTCCCAGCTCGAGCTTGCCGAGCGCCTCGGCCAGGGCGGGATCATGGCGCACGGGGATGCCCGCCTCGCGGGCGGCGGCGACGATGCGTTCGGCGACCATGCCGGCCCCGGTGGCGGTCACACGCGGGGCGTGCTGGCCCTCCTCGTAGTGCAGGGCGGTGGCGCGCCGGCGCTCGGGCGGCTGGGGCGGCTGGGGCGGCTCGGGGTCAGGCATAAACGTCGAGGGGCTCGCGGCGCGGGGTGATCTCGACCGTCACCGGTCGACCGCCCAGGGCCTGGCTCAGCGCCTCGCGTAGCTCGCCGGCGGCCTCGGTGGCGCTCGCCGTCGGCGCGCCGGAGGCCAGCGTGGCGTTCACGCGCAAGGACTGGGGATCGAGTTCGAAGCGCAGATCGACCGTGCCGAGCGCGGGGGCGTCGTAGGCCAGGGCCAGCACGTGGCGGCCGGTGCCGGCGCCGGTGGCGCGGCCGCCGTCGGCGTCACGCTCGGTCACCCGTAAACGACCTCCGCCCGGCAACTCGACCGCGGCCTGGGCCGGGACCGCAGCCGCGCCGGCCTCGCCGGTCAGACCGAGCACGACCTGCTCTGGGCTGACGTGGCGGACGACCAGCCGCAGGTCCTCTCCCGGCTGAACTCCGGGCGGGAGCTTGGCGTCGATCAACGCGCCCGCGATGCTCAGCGACCCCCGCCCAAACCCGTCGGCGCTCACCACCCGCGCCATCAACGCCCGGCCCGGCGCCACCCGCAACTCGGCGCCCAGTACGGCGCGGATCAGACGAATGTCCACCGCGATCGGATCCATGCCTCAAGGATCATGCCCGACGGGCGACTACCTGGGAACGATGGACACCGGTCTCTACATCGCAGCGTCCGGGATGCTCGCCCAGCAGGTTCGCCAGGACCAGCTGGCCAACGATCTCTCGAACGCGTCGACGCCCGGCTACAAGTCAGACTCCTCGGTCCAGTCGAGCTTCGGCTCGATGCTGCTGGCCAACACCGCCACGGGCCAGCAGATCGGCTCGATCAACACCGGCGTGAAGCTCGGCGCCCCGGTGACCGACCTGACTCCGGCGACGCTTCACTCGACCGGGCAGCCGCTCGACTTCGGCATCGCCGGTCAGGGCTTCTTCGCCGTGCGCACCCCGCAGGGGATCCGCTACACGCGCGACGGACAGTTCCAGGCCAACGCCCAGGGTCAGTTGGTCGACGGCCAGGGCAACCAGGTGCTGTCCCAGAACGGCGCGACGATCTCGGTCAGCGCCCAGGGCACGGTGCCCGGCTCCTCGCTCGGCGTGTTCAACGTGACGAACGTGGCCAAGCAGGGCGACAACTACTTCACCGGTACCGCCGGCGGCAAGGCCACCGGCACGGTCAAGCAGGGCGAGCTCGAGGACTCCTCGGTCGACCCGGTCAACACCATGGTCCACATGATCAGCGCGCTCCAGACCTACCAGGCCGGCGAGAACGCGATCCAGACGATCGACTCGACGATGCAGGAAAGCGCCGGGTCAGTCGCCTCACTCGGAGGGTAAGCAATGCTCGAAGGTCTGTACTCCGCCGCATCCGGCATGGAGGCCCAGCAGCAGCAGTTCAACGCCATCTCGAACGACATGGCGAATCTCGACACGCCGGGCTACCAGTCGACCGTCGTCGGCTTCCACGACCTCCTCTACTCCAACGGGGCCTACGGCTCGACGGTCCCCACCGGCGCCGGCGCCGCCGCCTCGATCGTCGGCCGCGACCAGAGCCAGGGCGCGATTCAGACGACCAACCGCCAACTCGACGTGGCCGTGCAGGGCCACGGCTACCTCGAGGTCCGCCGGCCCGACGGCTCGATCGGCCTGACCCGCAACGGTCGCCTGGAGCTGAACTCCAAGCGTCAGCTCACCAACCAGGAGGGCATGCTGGTCCAGCCGCCGATCACGATCCCGGCCGGCGTCAGCACCGATCAGGTGACGATCGGCGCCGACGGCACGGTCGAGGCCGCCGGCAAGCGCGTGGGCAAGATCTCGGTGGTCGACGTGCCGGCGCCCGACGGGCTGGTCGCCGACGGCGACAGCGTGTTCAGCGCGACCGCGGCCAGTGGCGCGATCCGGACGGCCAAGAACGCCACGCTCCAGCAGGGCGCGCTCGAGGGCTCCAACGTCAACATCGGCGACGAGATGGCCAAGATGATGACCGCCCAGCAGCAGTACGCGATGGGCAGCCAGGCGATCCAGTACCAGGCCCAGATGCTGTCGATCGGCAACCAGATCAAGCCATGAGCGCGCTCTCGAGCTCATACAGCAGCGCGCTCACCTCGGCCAACCTGCCGCCGATCGACCAGGCGAACCTGCCGGCCGATATCCGCAACGGCAACGCGAAGGCCAAGCAGGCTTACCAGGAGGCGCTCGGCTTCGAGGACGTGCTCATGCAGCAGCTCACCCAGCAGCTGGCCGACACCGTGACCAGCCCGGGTGGCGACTCGAGCGCCTCCGGCGATTCGAGCGACTCCTCCTCCGGCGGCATCCTCGGCTCGGATCCCAGCACCAACGCGTTCGCCAGCCTGATCCCCACCACGCTCACCCAGAGCATCATGTCCGGCGGGGGCGTCGGCGTCGCCGACCAGCTCGCCCGCGCGCTCGATCCGCAGATCGGCACGCCGCAGGGCCTCGCGTCGACCGCTGACTCGTCGACCGCGTCTTCCTCCTCGACCGCGTCTTCCTCCTCGACCGCCACGGGCCAGTCGTGAACCACCCGGTTGTCGTCGAGCACCCCGACCTCGCCCTGACCGGCGAGGTCCTCGCGCATCTCGAGGCGCAGCTCGTCGCTGCACGGCGCCTGCTGCAGGTTGTGCTCGAGCAGGGCGCGGCGATCCGCAACCGCGACGTCCGCGGCGTGGTGCAGCTGACCGGCGTGCTCCAGGCCGAGCTCCAGCGCCGCCAGCTGCTCGAGACCCAGCGCCTCATGCTCCTCCAGCGCGCCGGCACCCGGCTGGGCGTCCCCGGCGGGTCGGTCACGCTCGCGCTGCTCGAGACCCTGATGGATCCGGAGTCCGCGCTGCTGGCCGGCGCCCGCAGCGCCGAGTTGCGCGGGCTGCTCGAGACCGTCCAACGCGAGCATCACGTCAACCGGGCGCTGATGAGCCAGGAACTGGCCTTCCTGGACCACTTGCTCAAGCTGGCCGGCATCGGAGGCGATGAGAGTTACAACGCCGGCGGCGATCGGCTGGCCAGCACGGCAGCCCAGCACACGGGCCACCGAGTGTTCGATTTGGAAGTGTGAGCGAACGATGATCCCCAGCTACTCCGGACTGAACACCGCGCTGAGCGGCCTCGAAGCCGCGCAGGCCGCGATCAACACGACCGGCCAGAACATCGCCAACGCCAACACGCCCGGCTACACCCGCCAGCAGGTGAACCTGACCGAGCGCAACCCGCTCACGATCCAGAGCCTTTCGAGCGTCACCGGGGCGGGCTCGCAACTCGGCCAGGGCGTCGACATCACCACGATCAGCCGGGTCCGAGACCAGTTCCTGGACAGCTCGTACCGCAACCAGAACTCGCAGACCGGCGGCAACAACACCGCGTCGACGCTGCTCGGCCAGGTCCAGGCGTCCCTGGACGAGCCGAGCGGGAGCGGGCTCTCAACCGCGCTGAACTCGTTCTGGACTGCCTGGAGCGGCCTCCAGACCGCTCCCACCAACCAGGGCGCGATGAGCGCGGTGCTGGGTGCCGGTCAGACGGTGGCCCAGAACCTGAACACCCTGTCCGGCGAGCTCTCGACCCTCCAGTCCCAGGTCACCGGCCAGTACACGACGCTGACCGACCCGACCAGCGGGCCCGTGGCCAGCGACGCCAAGCAAATCGCTGCCCTCAACGTGCAGATCGCCGCGGCCCAGACGAGCGGCCTGGACGCCAACACGCTGCTCGACCAGCGCGACCAGCTGATCGACGACCTCTCGCAGTACTCGAACGTCAACGTCACCCAGCAGTCGGGCGGCATGGTGAACGTGAGCTTCGGCAACGCCGCCACCGCCGCCGCGGGCGGTACCACCGATGCGACGCCGCTGGTCAATGGCTCCACGGTCGACCTCACGGACAACCTCACCGATGCCAACCTCAGCGGCTCGGGCGGAACCCTGGGCTCGCTGCTCGGCCTGTACGACTCGACCACCGGCACCGGCAAGATCGCCGACTACGCGACCACACTCGACGGCGTGGCCAACCAGTTGGTGACCACGGTCAACAGCGCGATCTCGGGCGCCGACGCGAGCGGGTCGACCGCTCCGCCGTTCTTTGATCCGACTGGCACCACCGCCGCCACGATCGCGGTGAACTCCAGCCTGAGCAGCGCGAACCCGCCGTACACGGCGGCCGAGGCCGGAGCGGCCGCCAACCTGACCGGCGGGGCCGCCGACCAGGCCTACAACGCACTTGTCACCCAGATCGGGTCCGACGTCAAGTCCGCGCAGAGCGCGCAGCAGACCTCCCAGTCGCTGCTCTCGGCGATCTCGAATCAGCGCCAGAGCATCTCCGGCGTCTCGCTCGATGAGGAGATGACCAACCTGCTCCAGTACCAGCAGGCCTACCAGGCCTCCGCCCGGGTCATGAACGCGATCAACGAGACGCTCAACACCCTCATCAACCAGGTCGGGGCAGGCATCTGATGATCGGCCGCGTCACCCAGCAGATGACGGCGTCGAACCTCCTGGCCAACATCAACCAGTCGCTCGACCGGCTCAACACCACCCAGCTGGAGCTGTCGACCGGCAAGAAGATCAACCAGCCTTCCGACGACCCGTACGGGACCAGCCTGACCCTGCAGCTGAACAACCAGATCTCGAACCTGACCAGCTATTCGAACAACGTCACCGACGGCACCGGCTGGGCCCAGGCCGGCAACGCCGCGCTGTCGGACATCACGAACGCCGTCCAGCGCATTCGCGAGCTGGTCGTCCAGGCCTCGAACGGCTCGCAGAACCAGACGGGCATGTCGGCCGACGCCGCCGAGGTCAATCAGCTGATCGACCAGATCAAGCAGGACGCGAACACGCAGTACAACGGCCAGTACATCTTCTCCGGCGCGGCCACGGGCACCGAGCCCTACCAGGCCGGATCGAACGACGCCTACGCCGGCGACACCGGGCAGGTGACCCGTCAGATCGGCCCGAACACCTCGCTGGCCGTGAACGCGAACCTTTCCGGGGTGCTCGGCACCGGCCAGACCACGTCGGGCCAGCCGGCCGGCGATGGCAAGCTGCTGAACACCCTGCGCAACATCGCCAACGACATGCAGTCGGGGAACGCGAGCGCGCTCAGCGGGACCGACCTCGGGCAGCTCGACACCAACCTCGGCTCGCTGACTGGCCTGACCGCGGATCTGGGCGCCACCACGGACCGGCTCCAGATGGCCGCGTCGCGGATCCAGACGCTTCAGGCGAGCGACGCGCAGAGCCTGTCCAACACCCAGGACGCCGACATGGCCCAGACCG
This sequence comes from uncultured Solirubrobacterales bacterium, assembly GCA_963832315.1. Taxonomy (GTDB): domain Bacteria; phylum Actinomycetota; class Thermoleophilia; order Solirubrobacterales; family Solirubrobacteraceae; genus Palsa-465. Next base: position 174,099 of record CAWHTT010000005.1, read on the forward strand.
AGGTCGACTTCTCGACCCAGCAGGCGGCCCTGACCGCGGCGCTGCAGGCCGGCGCAAAAATCGTGCAGCAGTCGCTGATGGACTTCCTCAGCGGCTAGAGTTCCGCCGCGTAGTGTCGCTCACGATCGAAAGCTCGCGCTTCGGGCAGGTGGAGATCGACCCGGCGTCGGTGCTCGAATTCCCCGAGGGCCTGATCGGCTTGGCCGGGTCGCGCTACGCCATGATCGCCGACAACCCCGAGGCGCCGTTCATGTGGCTTCAGTCACTGGACGATCCGTCGCTCGCGCTGCCGGTGACCAACCCGCACCGGTTCTTCGCCGACTTCGCGGTCGAGGTCGTCGACGAGGACGCCGAGCGCCTGAGCCTCGATGCCTCGAGCGCGATGGACGTCTACGTGACCGTTCGTGCCGCGCCGACGCTCAAGGACTTCACGGCCAACCTCAAGGCGCCGATCCTTGCCCGCTCCGGTCAGGCCTGGCAAGTGATCAACCAGGCGCCCGGCTGCGAGCTTCGCGTCCCGCTGTTTCCGGGGGGCGAGGCGGACGGCGCGACGGGCGCCGGCGCCTGATGCTGAGGATCAGCCGCCGCGCCGGCGAGCGGATCATGCTCGGCGACAACACCGTCATCGAGATCCTCGAGGTCCGCGGCCAGACCGTGCGGATCGGGATCGACGCCCCGCGTTCGATCCCGGTCTATCGGGAGGAGATCTGGCTCGAGGTCAAGAAGGAAAATCAGGCTGCCGCCGAGGCGGCGGCGACTGCCGAGCTGCCCGACGTGAGCGGGCGGCTCGGCCCTTAGCGGCGCTACGCGACTTCTGAGAACAGCTGCTCGTCGGCCTCGAGCTCGTTGCGCAGCTTCTTGGTGATCTGCCCGTGGATCTGGCAGACGCGGCTCTCGGTGACGCCGAGGATCTCGCCGATCTCGCGCAGGGTCAGGTTGTAGACGTAGAGCAGGACGGCCACCTTGCGCTCGCGCTCCGGGAGGCGCTCGAACGCCTCGCGGAAGCGGGCCTTGGCATCCGAAACCATCGCCGAGTGCTCGGGATCGCTCCCGAGGTCGTCGGAGTGCAGGGTGTCGATCCGCTCGATCGTGGTGTCGTCCTCGGCGAGGACCACGGTGTTCAGCGAGCCCACGTGGGAGCGCGCGATGTCATCCTGGCGGCTGATCAGGTCGTTCTTGGAGATGCCAAGCGACTCGCTCAGCTCCTCGCGGCTGGGCTTGCGGCCGTACAGGCCGACGAACTGCTCCGAGGCCTTGCTGATGTCACGATCCCAGCGGCGCAGCGAGCGGGGAGCCCAGTCGTTGCGGCGAAGCTCGTCGAGCACCGCCCCGTGGATCCGGGTCCAGGCGAACTGCTCGAGCGTGGCGCCCTTGTTGGGGTCGAAGCGGTCGATCGACCGGATCAGGGCCTCCAGGCCGCACGAGATGAAATCCTCGACCTCACACCGAGCAGGGATCTCGCGCGCCTTCTTGTAGACGATGTACTTCACCATGGGGGCGAAGGTGAGGACCAGGCGGTCGCGGATCCGGGCATCGCCGGTGCGCTTGTACTGCTGCCACAGCTCCAGGGTCTCCTGGGCCGACATCCGACCGGGCTTGTCCTTGGCGTTACGCATTTACAGGACTCCGTATTCTCGAGGGAAATTTGCCGCCGGACTCAAGTTCCGGCTCGCGAGAATGACATCGGCGTGTCAGCCCGGAGCTTCATCCGCGATGGCCCGCAACCGGCTCCGTAGTAACCCGCAACGTGGCCCGCAATAGCTCACTAATCCTCCTTCTGCGTGGGATTAACGTCGGATCGCACAAGCGTGTGCCGATGCCGGAGCTGCGCTCGCTGCTTTCCGAAGCCGGATTCGCCGACGTGCGGACCTACGTGCAGAGCGGCAACGTGGTGCTGACGGCCGGCGCCTCGCCGGCGAAGGTCGGCGCGAAGGCCGAGCGGCTGATCGCCGAGCGGTTCGGATTCGACGTCGATGTGATCGTGCGCACGCGCGAGGAGCTGGCCGAGGTGGTGGCGTGCAATCCGCTGGCCGACGTCGCGGTGGACCCCAAGCGCTACCAGGTCAGCTTTCTGGAGTCCGAGCCCGACCCCGAGGCGCTGGAGAAGATCGCAGCGACGGCGGCCGAGTCCGAGCGGCTCGTGGCGGTCGGACGCGAGCTCTACGCGTGGCATCCGAACGGCATCGGCCGCTCCAAGCTGTGGACCAAGCTGGCCGGTACGGGTCTCGGCGTACGGGCCACCGCGCGGAACTGGCGTACGGTCACCGCGCTGCTCGAGATGGCGGGCGAGACATCATGATGCGCCGCTACACGGTCGCCGACGTGTTCACTGACACCCCGCTTCAGGGCAACCCGGTCGCGGTGTTCACGGACGCCTCGGGGCTGTCGGCCGAGGTCATGCAGCGCGCGGCGCGCGAGCTCAACCTGTCCGAGACCGTGTTCATGTTCCGCTCGGACGAGCCCCACGCCCACCTGCGGATACGGATCTTCACGCCCGCCACCGAGCTTCCGTTCGCCGGTCACCCGGTCCTCGGGGCGGCGTTCGTGGTCGGCCGGGCCATGGGCTCGCCGGTCGTGCGGCTCGAGACCGGGCTGGGTGTGGTGCCGGTCACTCTGACGCGCCCCGACGGCGGCGGCGAGCCGGTGTACGGGGAGATGGAGCAGCCGATCCCGACGGTCGAGGAGTTCGCTTTGGGTCAGGAGTTGCTCGCCGCGCTCGGTATTGCGGGCGACCGGGACGGGCTGCTGCCGATCGAGGCCTATCGGAACGGACCCGTGCACGTGTACGTCGAGTTGCCGAGCGAGGAGGCCGTGGCCGGCCTCGCGCCCGACATCGGCGCGATCGCGCGGCTCGGGGTCTTACGGGATCAACTGCTTCGCGGCCTCCGGCGAGCGGGTGAAGACGCGGATGTTCGGGCCGTCGCTGGGGGTGGCCGAGGATCCTGCCACCGGCTCGGCCGCTGGGCCGCTGGTCGTGCACCTGGCCCGGCACGGTCGGGTGGCGTTCGGGACCGAGATAGAGATCGTGCAGGGGGTCGAGATCGGGCGGCGCTCGGTGCTGCGGGCTCGCGTGGACGGTGCGCCGGATGCGATCGAGCGCGTTGCCGTGGGCGGGTCGGCGGTGATCGTGGCTCGGGGCGAGTACCGGCTGGACTGAGGGGTTGCGGGGGTTGTGGGGCGCGGGGCCCGGTGGAATACTCGGTCGACCGGTCCATCTCTCTCGGAGGTGAGTCATGTCAGACCCGGCCCATGTTCTCGTCGTCGCCCACCAGACGGCGGCAACCCCGGGACTGCTCGATGCGGTACGCGAGCGAGCTCAGCGCAGCCCGGCGACCTTCCACCTCGTGGTGCCCCAGCAGGCGCACGGGATCCACAAGGTGATCGACCCGGAGGACTCTGGGGTCGATGAGGCCCAGCGCGTCCTCGACGCGGCGCTGCCCAAGCTCTCGGAGGCCGCGGGCCACGATGTCACGGGCGGCATCGGCGACGCCGAGCCGCTGATGGCCATCCAGGACGCGGTCAACCTCGGCGAGTTCGACGAGATCATCATCTCGACGCTGCCGCTTGGCATCTCGCGCTGGCTCAAGCTCGACCTGGTGAGCAAGGCGCGCGGCCTCGGGATGCCCGTCACGCACGTGGCGGCGTCGAGCAAGGTGGAGGCCACCGCGGGGGTGTGAATAAAGCCCTCAAGTCGGGTATAGGGCCTCCTGGAAGGAGAGGCCCATGCTACGACTGCACCCGAGCGGGATCGACTACGTAATCATCGCGATCTACTTCGCCGTCGTGCTCGGTATCGGGTTCGTCGCGCGGTTGTCGATCAAGACGGATCTCGATTTCTTCCTGTCCGGGCGGTCGCTGCCGGCCTGGATCACGGGCTTGGCGTTCATCGCGGCGAACCTCGGCGCGCTGGAGATCCTCGGCCAGTCGGCGAACGGCGCCCAGTACGGGGTGCCGGCGGTGCACTATTACTGGATCGGCGCGGTGCCGGCGATGGTGTTCCTGGGGCTGGTGATGATGCCCTTCTACTACGGGGCGAAGGTGAGATCGGTCCCCGAGTACCTGCGGCTGCGGTTCGGCGAGCCGGCGCACGCGTTCAACGCGGGCACTTTCGCGGTCGCCACCGTGCTGATCAGTGGCGTGAACCTGTTCGCGCTGGCGCTGATCATTCACTTGCTGCTCGGGTGGCCCGTCGGCGGCTCCATCCTGATCGCCGCGGCAATCGTGTTGGTGTACATAACGCTCGGCGGACTCACCTCCGCCATTTACAACGAAGTCCTCCAATTTTTCATCATCTGCGCGGCGCTGATCCCGCTCACCATTGTCGGGTTGCACTCGGTGGGCGGCTGGTCCGGGCTCGAGCACAGGATCAAGGGTGTCAAGGCGCTCGGGAGCCCCGGTCTGCACGCCTGGCACGGCCTGAGCATCCACCACCCGACGAACCCGCTGATGTCGAGCTGGATCGGGGTCGTGTTCGGGCTGGGCTTCGTGCTCAGCTTCGGGTACTGGACGACGAACTTCGCCGAGGTCCAGCGCGCCCTATCGGCCAGGAATATGTCGGCGTCGCGGCGTACGCCGCTGATCGGCGCCTACCCGAAGATCTTCCTGCCGTTCATCATCATCCTCCCCGGGCTCGATCGCGGTGGTCACGGTGCACGGCCTCGGCGTCGGCAAGAGCCTCTGCCAACCAGTACAACACGGCGATCCCGCACCTGATCGGGCAATGGTTCCCGAGCGGGATGTTGGGGATCGCGATCGTCGGCTTGCTCGCCGCGTTCATGGCCGGCGTCGCCGCGAACGTGACCGCGTTCAACACGGTGGTCACCTACGACCTGATCCAGTCCTACTGGCTGAAGGATCGCGATCCGGCGTTCTATCTGCGGGCCGGTCGCCTGGTCACGATCGTCGGGATCCTCGTTTCGATAGCCACGGCGTTCATCGCCAAGGGCTACTCGAACATCATGAACTACATCCAGACGCTGTTCTCGATCTTCAACGCGCCGCTGTTCGCGACGTTCATCGTGGCGATGTTCTGGAAGCGGGCGTCGGCGTGGGGCGGATTCTGGAGCCTCGTCGCGGGCACGGCCACCGCTTACGCGGTCAACCGTCTGGCCGCCTATCACACGATCTTCCACTTCGGCTCGGCGTTGAGCGCGAGCTTCTGGCAGGCGATCTGGGCCTTCGTCGTCGGCGTGGTCGTGCTCGTGCTCGTGTCTTTGGTGACGAAACCCAAACCCGAGGAGGAATTGCGGGGGCTTGTCTGGGGCCTGACCCGCAAGGAGGAGACGCGAGGTCAATGCCGATCCGCGCGACAAGCTCTGGTGGCGCTCGCCCGCCCTGCTCGGCGGCGTCGCGATCGCCCTGCTCGTCGTCCTGAACATAATCTTCATCTAGGAGCGGCTTTGTGAGCTCAGGCGATAAACCATTCGGAGTCCCGGGTGCCGAGGAAGACGAAGCCCCGCGCGAGATCAGCGACGAGGAAGAGGCGCAGGCGGCGCGCGCGGCGAATCGGTTCGACATCCGCCGCTTGATCGGCGGTGTGTTCACCGTCTACGGATTCATCCTGCTCGCGCTCGGGATCTTCGGCTCCCACGCGACCAAGAACAAGGCGGACGGGATCAACGTCAACCTGTGGACCGGGCTCGCGATGCTCGTCTTCGCGGGCCTGATGATTTTCTGGGCGCTGTCGCGTCCGACCGTGCCCGAGCCGCCCGAGACGCGCGGGCAAGGGTCGGGGCGGATCCGCCGCGCGCCGGCGACCTAGGGTCCCGAGCTTAGTGGTGCTCGATCACGCGGTCGATAAGGCCGTACTCGACCGCCTCATCGGGCTTGAAGAACCGGTCGCGCTCCATGTCCGAGTGCACCTGCTCGACCGACTGTCCCGTGTGGTGGGCATAGATCTCGTCGGTGCGCCGGCGGATGTTCAGGATCTCGCGGGCGTGGATCTCGATGTCGGTCGACTGGCCCTCGAACCCGGCCGAGGGCTGGTGGATCAGAATCCGGCTGTTGGGCAGCGAGAACCGCTTGCCCTTGGCGCCGCCGGTCAACAGTAGCGAGCCCATCGACATCGCGATCCCCACGCAGATCGTCTGGATCTCGGGCTTGATGAACTGCATCGTGTCGTAGATGGCCAGCCCGGAGTAGATCGAGCCGCCGGGGCAGTTGATGTAGATCGAGATGTCCTTGTCGGGGTCCTGCGACTCGAGGTGGAGGAGTTGCGCGACGATCAGGTTGGCGATCGTGTCGTCGATGGGCGTGCCGAGGAACACGATCCGTTCGTTGAGGAGCCGGCTGTAGATGTCGAACTCGCGCTCGCCGCGCGCGGTCCGCTCAATCACCATCGGGATCAGGGGCATGGACTGGAGCGTAGTCGCTAGGGGACGATGACTGCGCTGCCCTCGAAGGCGCCGGCGCGTAGGTCGGCCAGCGCCTGTTCGGCTTGGTCGAGGGCGTAGACGGTTGTCGTCGTGCGGACCGGCACCTGGGTCGCCAGCGCGAGGAACTCCTCGCCGTCCTTGCGGGTCAGGTTGGCGACCGAGCGGATGCTGCGCTCGTGCCACAGGTCGTCGTAGGGGAAGCTCGGGATGTCGCTCATGTGGATGCCGGCGGTGACGACGGTGCCGCCGGGATTCAGGGCTCTCAGCGCTTGGGGGACGAGCTCGCCGGCCGACGCGAAGATGATCGCGGCGTCGAGCGGCTCGGGCGGGGTCTCGTCGCTGCCGCCGGCCCAGCTGGCGCCGAGGGTTGTCGCGAACGACTGGGTCTTCTCGTCATTCGGGCGCGTGAAGGCGAAGACCTTGCGGCCCTGGTACGCCGCGACCTGGGCGATCATGTGGGCGGCCGAGCCGAAGCCGTACAGCCCGAGGTTGGTTGCGTCGCCGGTGAAGGTCAGCGCGCGGTACCCGATCAGGCCTCCGCACAGGAGCGGCGCGGCCTGCTCGTCGGTCAGGTCGTCGGGGAGCGGAAGGCAGTAGCGCTCGTCAGCGGTCGTGAGCTCGGCGTAGCCGCCGTCGATGTCGCGGCCGGTGAAGCGCGCGTTGACGCACAGGTTCTCCCGGCCCGTCGTGCAGTAGCGGCAGGTCCCGTCGGTCCAGCCAAGCCACGGCACGCCGACGCGCTGCCCGTCCTCGGTGCGCCCGACGATCTGGTGGCCGAGCGTGATCGGAAGCTTGGTGGCCTCGATCTCGCGGTCGCGCAGGTGCAGATCGGTCCGGCACACCCCGCAGGCGCCGACCCTGAGCAGTAGCTGCCCGGGCTCCGGCTTGGGGTCGGGCAGCGTGGTGGGCTTGAGCGGCTCGCCTTGGCGTTCGAGGACAGCGGCGCGCACTGTTCCGGCCTCCGCTTGCCGGCTTACGGGGCCGCGTCGAGCCAGGCGCGGCGGGTGGTGTGGAGCGCCGGCGCTACGCCGTCGAGGAGCTCGTTGCGGACCTCGCCGATGGTCCCGAAGCGTTCGGCCACCACGTTGTGCTGGTGGATCGTCTCGAGGTTGACCTGGCGCGCCTCCACGAACGCGGCGTCGCCCAGATCCGGGAACGCATCGACCACGCCGCGGATCATCTCGCGGACGCAGTCCTCGACGAACCGGGGGCGCCGATGGGCCTTCTCGACCACGTGCCCCTCGTCCGAGCGCTTCATCAGCTCGTAGATCTCCGACGACATCGCGTGCTCGACGATGCCGAGCAGGGTGGACGCGTCGATCTCGTCGTCGCACAGTTCGGTACATCCGATGTGCAGCGTGCCGAGACCGCGCTGGTTGTGGGTCGCGACGGGGACGATGTCGAGGATGCGGTCGATGTCGCCCGAGTCGAAGCCGTGGGTGGTGAGCTGCTCGCGCGCCGTGGCCGCGACCAGTTCCTGCGCGCACGGGCAGGCGGTCATGCCCTGTGCGGTGACCCCGATCAGGCGGCGGGTGCCGAGCTCGCTGCAAGTCGCCGAGCCGTGCAGCGTGTAGAGCTCCTGGGTCTGGATGCCTGACACGGGGGCGGGCTTGTGCTCGGGGAAGCGGGCCTCGATGCTCACCTCGGCCCGGCGCGCGTTCTGCCGCGCCCGCACCAGCTGAGCGATGCGCTCGGCCAGCGTCTCGGCCTTGAACGTCGACTCGCCGAGGACCACCTCGCCGATCGCGTCGTTGACGACCTCCTCGAAGCGCGACATGTGGGCGCCCTTCTGGTCGCGTCCCAGCTCGACCACGCACTCGAAGCGGGCCGAGAACAGCTGCTCGGCGCCGTTCTGCTGGATGCGGATGACCTTCTCCACGTCGGTGACGCCGACGCGCGAGAGGCTCAACTGGACGGTCGGCCGGCGGGCCTGGACGTCGTCCGAGATCGAGATGCTCGCTGCCGGGTTGGCGGTCATCGCTGCTGTACAGGGTAGACAGCCTGGCCACTCGGTCTGAATTCCCTGGACAACCGCTGCAATTGTGGTATCACTCCAGACCGGCGCATTTGGGAGACAAGGTGAGAGAGAGAGGGCCGGAGGCCCCGTGGCCGGGGGCTCGTCGGCGCGTGGTTAGGGAGGAGCTCAGGGGCGAGTGAGCGAGAAGTCGATCCTTTTGAGTGATGACGCTCCAATCGTGGAGATGGAGGAGCTGCGGCCGCTGATCGCTGAGGGCCAGGAGCGAGGGTTCCTGACGATCGGCGAGATCCAGTCGTGGCTGGAGGAGTCCGAGGTCACCAAGGAGCAGGTCCAGGAGCTTCATGCCTACCTGGACGAGCAGGGCATCGATGTCGTCGACGCGGACGGGCGTCCGGCCAAGTCGGAGGCCTCGAGCGTCGAGGCTAGCGCCGCGGCGGCGGCCGAGCCGCGGGTCGGTCAGACCTCGTCGAAGAAGGTCGAGATCGATCTGACGGTCGAGCCAAGCCTCGACTCGCTGCGTCTCTACCTGCGCTCAATCGGGCGCGTGGCGCTCTTGACCGCCGAGCAGGAGGTCGCGCTGGCCAAGCGGATCGAGCGGGGCGACATGCTGGCCAAGCAGCGCATGATCGAGGCCAATCTGCGGTTGGTCGTCTCAATCGCGAAGTCTTATCTGGGCCGGGGCTTGACCTTCCTGGACCTGATCCAGGAGGGGTCGATGGGCCTGATCCGCGCGGTCGAGAAGTTCGACTATCGCCGCGGCTACAAGTTCTCGACGTACGCCACGTGGTGGATCCGCCAGGCGGTGACCCGCGCGATCGCCGACAAGGGCCGCACGATCCGCATCCCCGTGCACATGGTCGAGAAGCTCAACAAGGTCGTGCACGTCGAGCGCCAGCTCGTCCAGCAGCTTGGCCGCGAGCCCACCTCCGAGGAGATCGCCGCCGAGCTCGAGACCAACGTGCGCGAGGTCCGCGACGTGCTGCGCATGGCCCAGCAGCCGGTGTCGCTCGAGAAGCCGATCGGCGAGGAGGAGGAGTCCGAGCTGGGCGACTTCGTCGAGGACCAGACGGCCGAGTCGCCGTTTGAGTTGGCTTCGGAGAGGCTGCGCCGCGAGAATCTGCGGCGCGCGTTGGCGGCGCTGCCCGAGCGCGAGCGCGAGGTGATCGAGATGCGCTTCGGCCTGACCGGCGAGCGGCCGTACACGCTCGAGGAGGTCGGGCGAGCGTTCAACGTCACGCGCGAGCGGATCCGGCAGATCGAGAACCACACGCTCAAGAAGCTCGAGGCGCTGCCCGAGGCGCAGCGTCTGCGCGACGCGTCGTAGGCGCGGGTCGCGCGGGTCGCGCGGGTCGCGTGCGGGTCGCGCTCGCGCGGGGTCGCGCGGGTCGCGCTCTCGCCGGGGTCGTCTAGCTCGTCGCGGCCGACTGCCAGCGGAGCTCGCCGTCCACGATCGTCCCGGTTGCCTCGAGGCCGATCGATCGCGCCACCTTGATGGAGGCCTCATGACGGGGGTGGATGTGGGCCCGCAGGCGCCTGACGCCCTGGCTGCGCAGCCACTGGGCCATGACCGCAGCCGCCTCCCGGGCGAAGCCATTGCCCTGATGGGACGTTCCGATCACCCAGGCCAGGTCGGCTGTTGGCGCGGCGACGTCGGTCTTCACCGTGGCCTGAACGGTGCCGACCACCCGAGCCGTGCCCCGCTCGCGCACCACCCAGTTCAGCCACGCGGCGCGGCCGTCGGGAGAGCGGCCGTCGACCTGACGCTCGAAGCGGGCTCGCAGCTGTGCGATGGTGGACGGTGTGCCGCCGATGTAGCGGTGCATTTCCGGGTCGTCCAGCACCGGCGCGAGCTCGTCCGCATGCTCGACGCGAAGCGGCTCGAGGACCAGCCGGTCCGATTCGAGCGTCTGAGCGGTCAAGGCCGGCGTGGGCTCCATCCCACCGGAGCCTACGGACCCCCGGTGGCCGTGCGCGCGACCGGTTCGTTAGCGCATTGGGTTCCGAGCGTCTATTTGTAGCTAAATTGTTGCAATTTCCAGGCGGTTTACGTCCGATGGGGAACGTATGATCCCGTGCGTGGAGATGACGTGGACACCGAGGCGGCAGGGCGAGGCGGGCGAGTTGTCGGCGATCAATTGGCTGTTCTCCGCCGGCGGCGACGTGTACGTGCCGCTGTGCACGAGTCCTGATGTGGATCTGATCGCCGACTTCGGCAACCGCGTCGATCGCGTTCAGGTCAAGACCTCGACGTGCTGGCGCAATGGCCGTTGGAACGTGACGCTTTGCACTCGCGGCGGCAACCGGAGCTGGAACGGGCTCGTGAAGGTTCTCGATCCCTCGCGATGTGACTCCGTCTTCGTTCACGTCGGCGATGGCCGCCGCTGGTACATCCCTGCAAGCGCGCTCGGCGGAGGGAGCGGAATCTTGTTGGGAGGTCCGAAGTATTCGGAGTACGAAGTCGAGCCAGCCGAGCCTCTTCCGGCCCGGCCGCCACCCGCCGCGGGAGCCGCGACGTAGGTTCCCGACCCATCAAGCGACGTTAGACTCAGCGGCCCCGGCGGGATTCCCGAGCGGTCAAAGGGGTGTGGCTGTAAACCACATGGCACTGCCTTCCCAGGTTCGAATCCTGGTCCCGCCATACGTCCGGCGTGCGCGTTTCTCCGTCCTCGCGCACGCCCCTCGTGACCAGGGTCGACCCTCTCCTCCGGCGGCCGGGTCGCGTCCTCGCGCGTGAGGGTGAACCGGCGCGAACCGACGCGGCCGTAGGTATAAGTCGGGTGGACGATCAACTCACGGGAGGGAGGTCGGTCATGCGTCATCGTGCCGCTGTCGCGCTCGCGTTCACGCTCGTCACGCTCGCCTGCACGGCGTCGTCGGCGTTGGCAGCGCAGTTGCCGGTCATCTACAACGGCATCTACGGCTACGCGCACGCCAGTTCGACGGCCAGCCCACCCGGCGCCAACAACTGGTCGTGCAAGCCGTCGGCTGCGCATCCCGATCCGGTGATCCTGGTCCACGGGACCTTCGCCGACATGTCCGACAGCTGGCAGGCGCTCTCGCCGCTGCTCCACAACCACGGTTACTGCGTGTTCGCGCTCAACTACGGCTCCTACAACGGCAGCGGGGCGCTCGGCATCTATGCCACGGGCAAGATTGAGAACTCGGCGCATCAGCTCTCGCAGTTCGTGACCCGCGTGCTGTCCGCCACGGGCGCGAGGAAGGTCGACCTGGTGGGTCACTCGCAGGGCGGGATGATGCCGCGCTACTACATCAAGTTCCTCGGTGGGGCCTCCAACGTGAACGCGCTGGTCGGGCTGGCACCGTCAAATCACGGCACGACGCTGAACGGTCTGTTCACCCTGGCCGGCTACTTCCCCGGCTCGGATGCGTTCCTGGCCGACTGCCCGGCGTGTCAGGAGCAGGAGGCGGGATCGAGATTCATCACTCACCTCAACGCCGGGGGCGAGACGAACTCGAGCGTGCGCTACACGGTGATCGAATCGGCCAACGACGAGGTGGTGACGCCGTACACCTCGGCGTTCCTGACCCGCGCACCGAACGTCACCAACATCCTGCTCCAGGATCAGTGCGCGCTCGACCAGGGCGAGCACCTGTCGATGCCGTATGACCACATCGCCGACGCGGACGTCCTGACGGCGCTCGACCCCGCGCATCCAGTCACGCCGGCGTGCACCCCGGTGCTCCCGGTGAGCGGCGGATGACCGGCCGCCGTCCTCAGCGGTCGTAGGTGGCGATCACCCGCAGCGACAGGCCGGTCAGGACGGTGCCCAGGGACACAATCACGAGCACGCAGACGACCAACTGCCCCCATACCCAGCCGTCGATGACCAGCGAGCGCAGTCCCACGATCACGTAGCTGATCGGGTTGATCCGCGCGAGCGTCTCCATCAGAGGCGACAGACGGTCGAACGGAACGAAGTTTGGGGTGAGGAACAGCAGCGGGAAGAACAGCAGGAAGCTCGACTGGGTCGCCTGGACGTTTCGCGTCCGCAGCGCGACGAGCAGGCCGAACCCGGCGTAGGCGACCCCGAACATGGCCGACAGCAGCACGATCACGATCGCGCCGGCCACGCCCGTCTGGATGCGGGCGCCCAGCGCGATGCCCACGAGGAGCACGAGCGCGGAGGCGGCGATCCCGCGCACGAGATCGGCGGTCAGGCGGCCGAAGATGATCGAGGAGCGCCGGATCGGCGCGACCAGCAGCTTGTCGAAGTAGCCCAGGTCGATCTCGGTCACGAGCGCGAGCCCCGACGTCGCGGTGGCCACGGCGAACATCAGCGACACGGGCAGCTGGAAGGCGACGTAGCCCTGGCCGTTCAGGAACGGCGTGGTGCTGGGAAAGGTCTTCGAGACCTGGCCGATGTTGACCACGAGGAAGAACAGCGGGATGAACAGGGTGGGGATCGTCGCCTCGGGAAGGCGGATGATCTCGCGCGTCGCGCGGCGGCCCAGGAGCAGGACCTCGGTCATGGCTTCACCTCCGCGGGTCGCTCCGTGGGGTCCTCGCCTTCCAGCCGGCGCCCGGTCGCTTTGAGGAACACGTCGTCGAGGGTCGGCCGGGCGACCGAGATCGGGCCGGTCGGGATCTGCTCGCGCTCGAGCCGTCGCACGATCTCGGCGATCTGACCGGCACCATCCTCCACGTACAGGGCGACCCCGTCCGGCTCGACCATCACCCGCTCGAGACCCGCCAGCCCGGTCAGCGCCGCCTCGGTGGCGGCGCGATCGGCGCCCTCGACCGAGACCGACACGACATCGTGACCCATCTCGGCCTTGAGCTGCTCGGGCGTGCCCTGGGCGACGATCTTCCCGTTGTCGATGATCGCCAGCCGGTCGCACAGCTTGTCGGCCTCCTCGAGGTACTGCGTGGTGAGGAACACGGTGGCGCCGCCGGCGTTGATCCGCCGGACCTCGTCCCAAACGGTCAGGCGCGAGGCCGGATCCAGTCCGGTCGTGGGCTCGTCGAGGAACAGCACGTCGGGCGCGTGGACCAGCGCGCTGGCCAGATCGAGGCGGCGCTTCATCCCACCGGAGTAGGTCTTGGTCCGGCGCTCGGCCGCTTCGGTCAAGCCGAGGAGTTCGAGCAGCTCACTGGCTCGGGCTCGGGCGCGCTGACCGGTGATCCCGTAGAGGCCGCACTGCAGTTCGAGCAGCTCGCGTCCGGTCTGCACCGGATCCAGTCCGATCTCCTGAAGCGCCACGCCGATCCGGCGTCGCACCTCGGCGGCGTCCTTGACCACGTCCAGACCGACCACGGTCGCGCTACCTGCGGTGGGCGGCAGGAGGGTGCAGAGCATCCGCACGGTCGTCGTCTTGCCGGCGCCGTTCGGTCCGAGGAAGCCGAACACCTCCCCGCTCGACACCGTCAGGTCGATGTCGCGAACGGCCTCGATCCCGCCCTTGAACGTGCGCCGCAGCGCACGCACGGCGATGGCCGCGTCGGGTGCATCCTGGGTTGCGGAGGCGTGGTTCGTTCGCATGTGGTCGGTTGTATCGAGCATCTTCGTTCTGACCCTAGACGCAAATCCGGTCAACCCGCGTCCTCTTTACAGGCTTACGACGGCGCGGCGCACCAAAACTCATCGGACTGGCCGACTGGGCCGAAGCGATGACTATCCTGAGGCGTCGATGTCACCGGACCAGGACCGGCGCCGCGAGGAAATCCAGGACCCCGCGGATCAGGCCGAGGAGCCTGCCGACAGGCTCGCGCGGCTGCGTGCCGCCGTCACGCGACTGGACAGCGAGCCGTCGCTCCTGTCGGCTGCCCGCGGCATCCGCCGGCGGCTGCCGGGGGACGAGAAGTTCGGCGATCCCCTGTCGACCGCGGGTCGAGCCCCCGTCGAGGTGATCGCCCGCAGCGTCTCCGCGCTGCAGCCGGGACGCGAGAGCGTTGCCAAGGAGGTTGGCCTGTCCGCCCTTCAGGTCTGGCAGTCGGTTTCGGAGGCGACCGGCCGCGGCCGCGGCGACCTCGAGATGGCGCTGCTGTTCACCGATCTGGTCGGGTTCTCCGGGTGGGCACTGCAGGCCGGCGACGCCGCCGTGCTCGAACTCCTGCGCGAGGTCGGAACCGAGGTCGAGGCGGTGATCGCCCAGCACGAGGGCCGGATCGTCAAGCGCCTGGGCGATGGCCTGATGGCCACGTTCCTGGCCCCAGAGGCGGCGGTCGAGGCGGCGCTCGACGCGCAGGAGGCGGTGCGCGGGATCGAGGTCGACGACTACTCGCCGCGCATGCGAGCGGGCGTTCACTGGGGCCGGCCCCGCAAGCTGGGCGGCGACTATCTCGGCGTTGACGTCAACGTCGCCGCGCGCGTGACGGCGGCGGCCAAGGCCGGCCAGGTGCTGGTCTCCGACGCGCTGCTGGCCAAGATCGAGGGTGACGGCCTCCAGACCGGTCGCGCCAAGCGGCTGCGCGCTCACGGGGCCCCGTCGGGGCTCCGAGTGGCCGAGGTTTCGCGCCAGTAAGTCCGTGCAGGTGCGAATTCCTGCTGTTTGCACGTTTTCTTGCAGGATCGTCCGGGGCGACGCGGTCGCTGGGCGGCCTGTTAGCGTGCCCGCCGCCTGGAAGCCGTCGGCGCAGGCACTGGCGCATCTCGCCGTCGACCGCGGGCGCCAACGAAGAGATGTTGATTCGAGGCAGGCCACTCACCTATGTCGCGCACGCGGTGCTGGTGGCCGTGGTCCTATGCGCGGTCGGCGCGGTGACCGACCAGCTGGCCTCGACCCCGGCGCGGGCCGCCAGCGTCGGTCAGCTGCGTGAGAAGATCGGCGCGGGCCAGGGGCACATCTCCGCGCTGTCCGGGGCCGTTCGGGCCGCGTCGGGTCGGATCGGACAGCTCGACGCGAGCATCGCCACGCTCGCCCGCCGCCTCGGCCGCATCCAGGCCGACCTGAACGCCAAGCGCGCCGAGCTGGCCAGGCTCCGCTCCGAGTTGGCCGCCGCCCGTCTTCGCCTGGCCCGGCTCGAGGCCTACGAAGCCCATGCCGAGCGCGTGCTCGCCCAGCAGCTCGTGGCCAGCTACGAATCCGACAACCCCGATGTCGTCACCGTCGTGCTGAGCGCGACCGGGTTCCGCGATCTGCTCGAGCGCCTCGAATTCATGGAGCGCGTGCGCAAGCAGGACGTCGACATCATTGGCCAGGTCCGCGCGGCCCGTCGGGCGGTCACGGCCGAGGCGACCCGGCTCGGAAAGCTCGAGGTCCGTGAGCAGACCCTCACCGCCCAGGTGCTCGCCGAGCGGAACAGCCTCGCGAGCGCCAGCGCCAGCCTCCAGCGCCAGCGAGCCGCCGTGGCGCGAGTCCGCGACGCCAAGTCCAGCCAGCTGGCCGACGCGCGGGATGCGGTGAGCCACCTCCAGCACCAGCTGTCCCAGCTCGAGGCCGCCCAGGCGGCGCTCGCCGCAAGTGCGAATCACTCCTCGGGCGGTGGCGGCGGTGGCGGTGGCGGCGGGTCCTCGCCGGCGATCGTGAGCGGCTCGGCTCCCGTGTCGAGCGGAGGCTTCACGTTCCCGCTGCCCAAGAGCGCCGCCGCTCCGCCCAGCAGCTGGTCGCCGGATCAGGGCGTCGACATCTCCGCGCCCGGCAACACGCCCGAGTACGCGGTGTGCTCGGGGACGATCGTCCTCCACGGCATCGGCGGCTTCGGCCCCTGGGCGCCGGTCCTCCACTGCGACGGCTCCCTCGACGGCTACAGCTACGTCTACTACGGCCACGCCGGGCCCGAGAACCAGCTGCCGATCGGCACCCACGTCGGCGCCGGCCAGGTCATGAGCTCAATCGGCCCCGGTATCGTCGGCATCTCCACCGGCCCGCACCTGGAGATCGGTTTCGCCGACTCCAGCGGCTCGCCGATCGGCTCCCAGACGGCCGGCACGATGCTGTCGCTCCTGCAAGCCGCCTACACCGGCTAGCTCCCGCAGCGCCCGTCGTTGGTCTCAGCTCAGCTCGTAACCGCCAGTGAGCTGGCGGCGGTCACGATCCGTTCGAGCGCCTCATCCGGGTGGGAGACCATCGCTACGTGATTACTGGCCACCTCGATGGTGTCCGCACCCATTCTCGCGGCGAACTGTCGCTCCGCATCGGGTGGAATGGCTTCGTCGCCGTCGGCCACCAGATACCACGACGGCAGCGACTTCCAGGCCGGAACGCCCATCACGTCGCTGAGGGCGGATACGTGCAGGGGCTGCTGGACCGCATGCATCACCTTCGCCTTGACCGGGTCGACGTCGGCGGCGAAGTGGTTGACGAAGTCGTCCTCCGGCAGCCAGGCGAACCCTTCAGAGTCGATGTCCAAGTGCGCGAGCGCTGGGGTTGGAGGACCCTGTTCCAGCAGTGCGCCGATCGATTCGCCCTCATCAAGCCCGAACGCCGCGATGTACACGAGCCCGACCACGTTCGGCGCGTCGGTGCCGAGCGCGGTCATGATCTGACCGCCGTAGGAATGTCCGGCCACGATCGTGGGGCCGTCCTGGCGGCCCAGCACGAGTCGCAGCCGGGCGACATTGTCGGCAAGCTTGTTCATCGGAAACTGCGGCGCGGTGACGTTGTAGCCCTCGGCCTGGAGGCGCTCGACGACGGCGCTCCAACTGGAGCCGTCCGCCCACGCCCCGTGCACGAGTACGACATTCGGCAAAGCGGTCATGTAGATCCGATCCTCTCTGATGTCGGGATCCGTGAACCTACCGTCCGGCACTTCTGGCGTGTAAGCCATCTGATGAACGGCTCGTCCCGCCGAGGCCGCCGCCACGCCCCGTGCAAGCGGGCCATTGCGGCTGGCCGCCTCGGCGCCGACGCGCTACGCTGGCCCCGAGCGCCCTCTTAGCTCAGCTGGTAGAGCACTTCCATGGTAAGGAAGGGGTCGTCGGTTCGAGTCCGACAGAGGG
>CAWHTT010000006.1:0-24936 GCA_963832315.1 uncultured Solirubrobacterales bacterium
CAGCGAGGGCTTGTCGTCCACGGCGATCGCGCTCTGAAGCGCGCCCTGCAGCGAGTCCAGCTCCGACGTCCTCCCCCAGGTTCTGGACATGCCAGCCGTAGGCCTCGTAGCGCTTGCCCACGTCCTCGGTGAACGCGATCTTGGTGTCGCCCTCGATCGAGATGTGGTTCTGGTCGTAGAACGAGATCAGCCGGCCCAGGCCGAGATGCCCGGCGATCGAGCTCGCCTCGCCTGAGATCCCCTCCTCGAGGTCGCCGTCGGAGGCGATCACGAACGTGCGGTGATCGACGATTTCGTGCCCCGGGCGGTTGAAGCGCGCGGCCAGCATCCGCTCGGCCAGCGCCATCCCCACGGCGTGCGAGATGCCCTGCCCCAGAGGGCCCGTCGTGACTTCGATGCCCGGCAGGTCGTGGTACTCGGGGTGCCCCGCCGCTCGTGACCCGAGCTGGCGGAACTGCATGATGTCTTTCTCGAGGCTGACGTCGTAGCCGGCCAGGTACAGCGTCGAGTACAGGAGCATCGAGGCGTGGCCGCACGAGAGGACGAAGCGGTCGCGGTCGGGCCATTTGGGGTTGCGCGGGCTGTGGCGCATGACCCGCGCGTACAGGACGTAGGCCACAGGAGCCAGCGCCATCGGCGTTCCTGGGTGGCCGGAGTTGGCCTTCTGCACGGCGTCCATCGAGAGCGTGCGAATCGTGTCCACGCACAGCTTGTCCAGGGCCGTCGTGGTTTCGGTGGCGGTCACCGGCGCAGCATAACCCGATCACGCGCCCGGATAGAAACGGGGCGTGAATTCGGCTGGATGTCAGCCGAACAGCACGCCGAACTGCTCGTAGTGCTCGACCGGCACCCGGCGCACCTCGGCCACCGCATCGGCGAGCGCGATCAACTCGACGTCGTTCGAGTGCAGCGCGGCCATCATCCCCCACTGGCCTTCGTGCGCGGCGTCGATCGCGCACAGGCCCAGACGAGTGGCCAGGACCCGATCGAACGCGGTCGGGGTGCCGCCGCGCTGGACGTGCCCGAGCACGGTGGCGCGCGTCTCGAACCCAGTCCGAGCCTCGATCTCGCGCTCGAGCGCGTAGCCGATCCCGCCCAGGCGCACGTGCCCGAACTCGTCGGTGGTGCCCGTCTGGGCGACCTCCATCGAGCCGTCCTTGGGCATCGCGCCCTCGGCGGCGACCACGATCGAGAAGTAGCGACCGCGCTCGTGGCGGCGGCGGATCAGCCGGCACACCTCGTCGATGTCGAACGGGATCTCGGGGATCAGGATCACGTCTGCGCCCCCGGCCACCCCGGAGTGCAGGGCGATCCAGCCGGCGGTCCGTCCCATTACCTCCACGACCAGGATCCGGTTGTGGCTCTCGGCCGTGGTGTGCAGCCGGTCGATCGCCTCGGTGGCGATGTGCAGCGCGGTGTCGAACCCGAACGTGACGTCGGTCCCGCCGAGGTCGTTGTCGATCGTCTTGGGGACGCCGATCACGTTGACGCCGTCGCCGTTCAGCCGGTTGGCCACGCCAAGCGTGTCCTCGCCGCCGATCGCGATGATCCCGTTCACGTTGAAGTCCGAGAGCGTCTGGCGCACGCGATCGACGCCGTCGTCGCGCTTGTAGGGGTTCGTGCGCGAGCTGCCGAGGATCGTCCCCCCGCGCGGGAGGATCCCCCGCGTCGACTCGATCGTCAGGTCCATGAACGATCCCTCGAGCACGCCCCGCCAGCCGTCTCGGAAGCCGATCAGCTGATCGCCGTAGGCGTCGATTCCCTTGCGCACGACGGCGCGGATGACCGCGTTCAGACCCGGGCAGTCCCCTCCGCCGGTGAGCACGCCGATTCGCACGGGCGGGAATCTTAGGGGGCTCGCTGCGCTCGGCGTCGCCGGATGAGTCGAGGCCGGCGCGCCTGCGAGGCAGGATGCCGAGCGCGCCGTAGACGAGACCGCCGGGTTTCCCGTCCGGACAGGCTAGGCTGGCTGATGACGTGAAGTTGCCCGCATTGACCGGCCGCGACCGGGATCGCTGGTTCTGGGCGGCGGCCGGAGCCGTCGGCACGCTCGCCGCCAGCGCCGCGCTCGAGACCGCGCACATGCGCCGGATCGCCCGGGATCCCGAGAGGGAGGCGCTCGACGAGACCCCGAAGGGCCGCGCGCGGACCGTCCCCTCGGCCGACGGCACCGCGCTCCACGTCGAGGTCTTCGGCCCCGAAGACGGCGAGACCGTCGTCCTGGCCCACGGCTGGACCGAGGCGCTTCAGTACTGGACCTACGTCATCCGGGGGCTGTCGGACAAGGGACTGCGGGTCGTCGCCTACGACCTGCGCGGCCACGGGAACAGCGGCCCGGCCAAGGGCGGGGACTACGGAATCCCCCGCTTCGGCGAGGACCTCGAGGCGGTGCTCGCGGCGTGCGTGCCCGACGGCCGGCGCGCGGTCGTGGCCGGGCACTCGCTCGGGGCGATGTCGATCGCCGCCTGGGCCGAGGAGCACGACGTGGAGCGGTGGGTCAAGGCGGCCGCGCTGCTCAACACCGGGGTCGGCAACCTCGTCGCCGAGCACCTGATCCTCCCGCTCCCCGGGATCGCCCAGGCGATCAACCGCGTGATCGCCCGCCACGGCTTCCTTGGCAGCGCCGCGCCGTTGCCGCGCTTCTCGACCCCGCTCAGCTACGCGGCGCTCCGCTACATCGCATTCGGGCCCGACGCCACACCGGCCCAGGTGGCGTTCTTCGAGCGGATGCTGGTCACGTGCCCGCCCCAGGTGCGCGCCGACGTCGGGATCGCCATGTCCGAGATGGACCTGCACGACGCGCTGCACCGGCTCACCGTGCCCACGATCGTGATCGCCGGCGCCGCCGACCGGCTCACGCCGCCGTCGCACGCCCGGCGCATCGCCGAGATGCTGCCGGAGCTCCGCCGCCTGACCGTGCTCGAGGACACCGGTCACATGGCCCCGCTCGAGCGGCCCAAGGTGGTCATCGACGCTCTGACCGAGCTCACCACGCTCACGGCCGGGCGCGTTCCTGCGTGAGGCTCTGGCAGAGTGTCCGGTGGGATGAGCGTCGTGTCGTGGTCCTCGTCGGTGTGTCATGTGCTTAGGGAGGACCCGGAGCTCGCTGATGTGATCCCGCCCGAGCGCCGGGAGCAAGCCATCGAGCAGTGCACGGCGCCCGAGCTCTCGCTCGGGCCGGGCCGATGGCGAGGACGCGGATCGCTCGGCTTCCGCGGCGGCATCGGAGTGCTCGTGCTGGAGGGCGTGATGATCCGCCGGGTAGGGATCGAAGGGCGGTTCGGCGCCGAGCTGATCGGCGAGGGCGACCTGCTGCGCCCCAACGAGGAGAGCATCTCGCCGCTGCTGCCGCTGACCACCGACTGGTCGATCATCCTTCCGACCCGGGTCGCCGTGCTCGATCTCGAGTTCGAGCAGCACCTGGCCCAGTACCCCGAGCTCGGGCGGTGCCTGATCGCCCGAGCGCTCCAGCGCTCCAAGAACCTGTCGGTAAACATGGCGATCGTCCACCAGGCCCGCGTCGACGTGCGGCTGCACATGCTGCTGTGGCATCTGGCCGCGCGCTGGGGCCGGGTGCGCAGCGACGGGACCGTGCTGCGACTGCGGCTCACGCACGCCGTGCTGGCCGATCTGGTGGCGGCGCGCCGGCCGACCGTGACCACGGCCCTGTCCGACCTGACCAGGCGCGGATTGATCAAGACCGACGGCGAGCACTGGGTCCTTTCCGGCGAAGCGCCGGGCGATCTGCTTGCCTTCGCGCAGGACGGCGCCGGAACGGCGGGCAGCACCGCGGGCCCGCGCCACGCAGGCGGCTAGTGCACATCGATCCCTACATAGTTCTCGGGAGCGCGATCATCGGGCTGCTCGTCGGCATGACGGGAGCCGGCGGGGGCGCGCTGATGACGCCGATGCTGATCCTGCTCTTCGGGGTCACGCCGGCCGCGGCGATCTCGAGCGATCTGGTCGCCGCGGTAGTGATGCGCCCGTTCGGCGCCGGGGTGCATCTGCGCGCCGGCACCGTGAACCTCCGCCTGGTTCGCTGGATGGTGCTCGGCTCGGTGCCGGCGGCGTTGGCCGGGGCCTACATCCTGCATCTGCTCGGGAACTCCAAGTCCGCGCAGCAGCACATCGAGACCGTGCTCGGGGTGGCGCTGCTGGTGGGCGCGAGCGCCATGGCGCTGCGCTTCGTGCTCGACCGCCGGACCGGGCAGCACCGGCTCGGACTGGTTCACGAGATCGAGCCCAAGCCGCTGCGGACCATCGCGATCGGCGTCATCGGCGGCCTGGTCGTCGGCGCGACGTCGGTCGGCTCGGGTTCGCTGATGATCGTGTTGCTCCTGTTCGTGTATCCCACGATCGGCGCCAACCAGCTGGTGGGCACGGACCTGACCCAGGCCGTTCCGCTGACCCTGGCCGCGGCGCTCGGGGCGCTGGTCTTCGGGCACGTCGTGGTCGACGTGACCGCCTCGCTGATCATCGGCGGCGTGCCGGCTGTGCTGGTCGGCTCGATGCTGTCCTCGACGATCCCGGACCGCTACGTCCGGCCGGCGATCGCGTTCGTGATCTTCGCGTCGGGCCTGAAGTACGTCGGTCTCCAGACGACCGCGCTCGGTTGGGTGCTGTGCGCCACGTTGCTCGCGGGCGCGGTGTCCTGGCTCGTGTTCGCGCGGCCCTGGCACACGTGGACGGCGCCCGCGGACGCGAGCGAGCTTCTCAGCAATCAGGAGCCCCCGGAGCTTGTCGGCGATCACAAGCTTTGACATCCCCGTTGCCGGCGGGGCGCTCGCTCTGTTCCGGCTCGGGAATGGGCCCGGCACGGCCGAGCCGGTGGTCGCGGTGCACGGCATCACCGGCAACAGCCACGCCTGGCTCGCGGTCGACCGCGCGCTGGAGGGGCGCGCGGGGCTGCTCGCGGTCGACCTGCGCGGCCGCGGCGCGAGCAGCGCGCTGCCGCCGCCCTACGGCATGGAGGCCTACGCCCGCGACCTGCTCGACGTGCTCGATGCCTGCGGTCTGGAGCGCGCGGTGCTCGTCGGCCATTCGCTCGGCGCCTACGCGGTGGCGCGGTTCGCCGCCGACCATCCCGAGCGCGTGCGCGCCGCGGTTCTGGTCGACGGCGGCCTGACCGATCCCGCCCTCCAGGACGTCGATCCGGAACCGTTTCTGGCCGCGTTCCTCGGTCCGGCGCTGGCGCGACTCGAGCAGACGTTCGAGACCCGCGAGGCGTATCACGACTGGTGGCGCGCCCATCCGGCCTTCGCCGGCGCCGACGTGGCCGATTCCGATCTTGTGGCGTACGCGAACCATGACCTCGGGGGAGCGCCTCCGGAGCTGCGCTCGACCGTCGCCAAGGACGCCGTGCGCGCCGACGCCCATGAGCTGTTCGAGATGGGCAAGCCCGCCCATCGGCTGGCCGTGCCGGCCGAGATGCTCCGCGCGCCGCGCGGGCTCCAGAACCAGCCCACGCCGATGCTCGCGCCCGAGTTGGCGGCGGCGTGGGCGGACCACGCGCCTGTTCAGCGGCGTGTGATCGAGGTGCCGGACGTCAACCACTACACGATCGTGATGGGCCGGTCCGGGGCTCGCGCGGTCGCTCAAGCGATCGTGCGCGCGCTGCAAACTCCGGACGACGATCCTGCCCTACGATCCGCTCGATGAGCAGTGCTGGGACGGTCGGGGCCAGGCTCGAGCCTCCAGAGCCGGGCCTGACTCGTGAGGAGATGATCGCCCGGGCGGTCGAGCTCCGCCCTCGCCTCATCGCCGACCAGGAGGCCACGGAGCGGCGCACCTACTACTCCCAGGAGATGCACGAGGCGTTCCTGGCCGCCGGCTTCTACCACCTGTACGTGCCGCGGCGCTACGGCGGCTACGAGTTCGACGTCCCGACCTATGTGCGGGTCGTGCGGGAGATCGCGCGCGGGTGCGTGTCCACCGCGTGGTGCGTGGGCCTGGCCATGAACCATGCGCTGATGGTCGGCTCGTGGTGGCCGCAGGAGGCGCAAGACGAGATCTTCGCCGGCGGCGACTTCCGCTGCTCCTCGGTGGCCGCCCCGGTCGGCCGCGCCGCCCGCACCGACCAGGGCTGGGAGATCAACGGCCAGGTCGCGTTCGCCTCGGGAACCCCATACTCGACGTTCTACATGGGGCAGGCGATCCTGCCCTCGCCCGAGGATGCCCCGGCCGAGGATCTCCCGCCGCAACTGTTGTTCGTGGCCCCCCGCGGCGAGTGGGAGATGCTCGACGACTGGGGCGACATGCTCGGTCTGAAAGGCTCCGGCTCGCAGAGCATCCGGTTCGACGGGACCCGGATTCCGCTGAGTTGGGGGTTCGAGGGCAGCATGCTCGACGTCGACGTCGGCGGCGGCACCCCCGGGTCGCGCCTGCACGGCAACCCGATGTACTCGGGCCGAGCGGTGTCGATCTTCACGATCTCGCTGGCCGCCGTGACCATCGGTGCCGCCTACAACGCGCTGGATGAGTACGAGCGATTGATGCGCGAGCGCAAGACGCCGCTGCCGCCGTTCATCCCGCGGATCAAGGATCCCGACTACCAGCGGTGGTACGGCCGAGCGCTGACCCACATCGCCACCGCGGAGGCGGCGACGCTGCACGTGGCCGAGCGGCACATGGAGTTGTGCCGGCGCAACGTCGAGGACGGGGTCCCGTACACGTTCGGAGACGACATGCTGCTGGCCGGGATCGCCCGTGAGGCGATGCTGATGTGCTGGCGGGTGATCGACGACGATCTGTGGCAGACCGTCGGCGCCAACGTCGCCCGCGACGGCGAGCGCATGACCCGCGTCTTCCGCGACATGGCGGTGGCCGCCGCGCACCGCAACCTCCAGCTCCGCGACATGTTCTACGGCGACATCGGCCGCGCCGCGCTCGGCGAGCCGCAGCGCATCCCGGGTCGCTGAGTCGGCCGCAGCGCCCTCCGCCGCCCCCTCGCCACCGCCACCTTCACCCCCGAAGCCGCGACCCGGAGGCAATTTCCGCCACTCGTTGCCGCGCGCCCCCCTAATCCCGGATAGTGCCTCCCTCAGGGGCAGGATCCGTCACGGGCGGTCGCCCGCGGACGCTATTGGCGGAAATTGCCCCCTCTCGGCGCGGAGGGTCGGGGCAGGGGGACTTATGCGGGCGCGGTGCTCCGCTCGCTCGCCCGCCGCGCGCCCTCGGACAGCGCGGTCAGCTTGGCCCAGCAGATGTCGGGATCGACCGAGCCGAACCCGGACCACGTGCCGAAGCCGCAGTCGGTCCCGGCCATCACGCGATCGGGCCCGACGATGTCGGCGAACCTCTGCAACCGTTGCGCCACCAGATCGGGGTGCTCGATGTAGTTGCAGGTCGAGTCGATCACCCCCGGGGCGAGGACCTTGTCGGCCGGGATGTCCGCCTCGCGCCACGCCGCCCATTCGTGCTCGTGGCGCGGATTCGCCGCTTCGAACAGGATCGTGGCCGGCTTGGCCCTCAGCACGACGTCGGCGATCTTGCTCGCGTCGATGTCGAGGTGGTGCGGGCCCTCGTAGTTGCCCCAGCACAGATGCAGGCGCGCGCGATCGGCCGGGATGTCGCGCAGGGCGCGGTTGATCGCCTCGACGTGCCGGGAAGCGGCGACCACGAACTCCTCGTCCGAGCGATCCTTGTACATGATGTGGCGACCCATGGCCAGGTCGGGCGAGTCGATCTGCACCTGGAACCCGGCGGCCACAATCGCCTCGTACTCGATCTTCATCGCCTCGCCGATCGCGTCCAGGTACTCGTCGAGGCTCGGGTAGTACTCGTTGGGCTGGAACAGCGCGATGATCCCGGGCGAGGGCGCGTTCATGAACGCCCCCTGCACCGGCTGGCCCTCGATCGCCCGCGCCAGCCGCTCCAGGTCGCGCTCGACCGGCTCGGAATGCTCGTACTCGATGGGCCCGCGGCAGATCGGGCGCAGGTACCGGGCGCTTCCACCCTCGTCCGCAAGCCGTTTCATGTAGCGCGGATACGCCGCGAGATCGGCCGGCGTGGCCCGCGGCACGTCGCCCACCTCGAACCCGCTGAGACGGTGGCGGATGTACGTGGCGTAGCCGATCTTGCTCATCTCGCCGTCCGAGACGAAGTCGATCCCGGCCTCCACCTGGTGGCGCACTCGGTCGCGGACCGCCTCGTCCAGCAGGCGCTCGTACTCAGAGCGGTCGACGGTCTCGCCCCGATCCTCGGCCCACACGAGTTCGACCAGCTCTGGCGGCCGGGGCAGGCTGCCGACGTGGGTGGTCGGAATCCGGGTCACCGGCACGATCAAATCACAGCCGAGCCCGGGCCACTTGGGAGATAACCGTCGTATAGCGCGGGTGATCTACCAACCGCGGTTCACGACCCACCCTCGGTCCGCGCCTGCAACCGCCGCATCCCGGCCAGCCACCGCTCGTAGTCCATCCCCTTTCGCTGGAAGAACGTGAGCACCTCCGGATGGGGCAGGATCAGAAACTGCTCGCGGTCGATCGCGGCGACCACGGCGTCGGCCACGTCCTCGGGCTCGAGCACCGCGCCGGCCGCCCGAACCACCTGGTGGCTCAGTTCCTGGCCGGCGAGCATCGCGGTCCGGACGCCCATCGGGCACAGACAGCTGACCCGGAGGCCCCGATCCCCGTAGGTCACCGACAGCCACTCGGCGAACGCGACCGCGGCGTGCTTGGTCACCGCGTAGGGCGCCGAGCCGATCTGGGTCAGAAGGCCCGCCGCGGATGCCGTGGCGACGAAGTACCCCTCCCCCCGCTCGAGCCAGCCCGGCAACAGCCGCCGCGCCGCCAGCACGTGCGCGCGCACGTTGACCGCGAACGCCAGGTCCCACACCTCGTCGGGCGTCCCCACAGGGTCCTCGCCGATCGCCACGCCGGCGTTGGCGAAGAACACGTCGACCGGCCCGAGCTCCGACTCCACGCGCCCGATCAATTCGCCCAGCGCGGCCTCGTCGGTCACGTCGCAGGCCACCGCGAGATGTCCCGGGCCCAACTCTCCCGGCACCCCCTCCAGAGGCTTGACGTCGGTCGCCGCCACGCGCGCGCCCTCGGCGGCGCAGCGCAGCGCCAGCGCGCGCCCGATCCCACCCGCCGCGCCGGTGACGATCACGGTCCGCCCGGCCAGCCTCACGCGATCACCCCAAGTCCGAGCCCAAGTTCAAGCCCAAGTCCAAGCCCAAGTCCAGGCCCAAGTCGAGGCCCAAGTCCAGGCCTCAATCTGTCAAATGAATTGATCATCCGCCTCCTTCGCCCGAATTGATTATGCGGTTTCTGTCTCTGGAGCCGCGGGTACGACCTGGATCAGAGACGAGGAAAAGGGAGGGTTTGCGATGAGCTCCACATCCATTAGGGGCCGCCAGCAGCAGACACAGGCGACGCCGTCTGGCGCTCACACTCCACGGTCGATCCTGGCCCGGCTCGATCGGATCGACGTGTGGTCGATGCCGTTCTTGTTCGTCGGAATTATCGGCCTCGGCTTCATGTTCGCGTTCTACGACGTGTTCGACATCAACGTGTCGTTCATCCAGAGTTGCGTGGCCCTCAAGCCCGGCTGTACCCCGGCCAACGCGGTGACCGCACTGCGCGTCCCGGTGGTGCTGAACCTGGCCGGGTACGTGATCGGCGCGCTCCTGCTGGCTCCGCTGTCCGACCGATTCGGCCGCCGGAACATGCTGCTGTTCACGATGCTCCTGACCGGCCTCGGCTCGCTCTACAACGCGCTCGCGCCCGACTACACGAATTTCGTAATCGCCCGTGTGATCACCGGCATCGGCGTCGGCGCCGACCTGGCCATCGTCAACACCTACGTGGGTGAGGTCGCGCCGCGGCGCAACCGCGCCCGGTGGATCTCGGTGATCTTCATCATGTCCTCGCTGGGGGCGCTGCTGGGCATCTGGCTCGGCTTGTTCCTGACCACCCCGTCCGCCCCCTGGCCGCACGGCCTGCCGTTCGCCCAGGCCGGCCCCGGCTTCGAAAACGGCTGGCGCTGGATGTATGCCGTGGGCGCCCTGCTGGCCGGAATCGGCATCCTGCTCCGCCTCGAGCTGCCGGAATCGGCCCGCTGGCTCGTCGGGCAAGGACGGATCGACGAGGCCGACAAGGTGGTGAGCGACATGGAGGTTGTCGCCGCCAAGCACGGCCCGCTGCCTGAGGTGCGAGACGACATCCCGCTGGACGAGACGACACCGAACACCAGCAGAGCGTTCGGCGCGATCTTCGGCCACCGGGTTTACCTCCGACGGATGATCCAGCTGCTGGCGGTGTGGTTCCTGGCTTATGTCACGGTGTTCGCGTTCTCCGCTGGCTTCACGTCGATGCTGAGCTCGCTCAAGTACGAGCCGTCCGAGGCCGGCCTCATCACCGCGGTGGGCGCATTCGGATTCCTGGCCTGCGCGCTGTTCGCCGCGGCGTTCGCCGACCGGCTCGAGCGCAAGTTCTGGCTGCCGATCGGCGCGACGATCACAGTGATCGGCGGGGTGATCGTGGCCGAGGCGGGGACGACCTCGCTCGGCATCGCGTTCATCGGTGCGGCGATCGTGTTCTTCGGCTTCAACATCTGGGTGCCGATGACCTACACCCTCTCCACCGAGAGCTTCCCCACCCGCGCTCGCTCGACCGGCTTCGGTCTCGTCGACGGTGTGGGCCATCTTGGCGGCGGGATCGGGGTGCTTGTGATCGCGCCCCAGATCCCGAACATGAGCGTGCTTGGGGCGATGCTCCTGGTCAGCGCGTTCCTGGTCGCCGCCGCCATCGTCGCCCAGTTCAGCCCCAACACGCGCGGCCGGCACTACGAAGAGATATCGCCGTAGGCCGGGCCTCAGCCCGGCACGGCGTCGACCGAGCGCAAGAGCTCGGACATGTACTCGATGTGCTGGCGCATGGCGCGCTCGGCGCCGGTGCGCTGGTGCCGTCGGATCGCCCGCATGATCGCCTGGTGCTGGCCGATGATGAGCTCTCCGTCGATCGCGCTCCCCAAGTGGTCGATCAGTGAGGGCTGGAGCACATCGAGGATCCAGCTGGTGAAGGTGACGAGCAGGTCGTTCCCGGCCATGACCGCGATCGCCTCGTGAAAGCGAGCGTCGGCCAGGCGAAACTCGTCGCCGGCCGGATCGTGACCGCGCGCGTCGTCGATCGCCTCGATCAGCGCGCCGATCGACGCCTCGTCGGCGCGCTCCGCCGCCAGCCCGGCCAGCGGCACCTCCAGGAGCATCCGCGCCTCGACCAGCTCGCACAACGTCACGGTCTCACACTCGAGCATGGCCGCGATCGACTCGCTCACATGACGGCCGATCCCGACGTTGGGGGTGTTGTCCACGAACACGCCGCCGGCCCGGCCCTTCTGCACGCGGATCAGATGTGAGCCGGCCAGCCGGCGCAGCCCTTCCCGCAGCGTCGGCCGGCTCACCCCGAACTCCCGGGAGAGCTCGTGCTCAGTGCCGATCCGGTCGCCCGGACGCAGCCCCTCGCGCTCGATGTACATCCGGATCCCGCGCGCGATCTGCTCGCTCGCGTCCGCCTGGACCGCCTCGAACCGGCCCGGCCTGCGTGCGTCGGCGGCCGCCGTCATGCGCCGAGTGTATGGCCGCGGGCCCGGCCCGTCCGCCGATCTTTCGGGAGATCGGCTAAGCAAATGCGGGCTTCTACCGATAAGACCGGGCATGCGGAGGACTCACGCGCGCGCTGATCAAGCGTCGTCCCCGGGCTCGGCCGAGCGGCCGGCCGGCTCCGCCGATCGCGCGAGCGCCCCAACATCGCCCGCGCCACAGGCCAACGAGCGCTTCCGCTTGCTGTTCGACCGCGCTTCGGTCGGGATCATCAGCGTCGACCGGGACGGGCGCGCCGTGGAGGCCAACCCCGCCGTCGAGCGGATGCTCGGCTACGGCCCGGGCGAGATTCTCGGGGTCAGCTTCACGACGTTCACCCACCCCGACGACGTGGAGGTCTCCAAAGAGAACTACCGGGGCATGGTCGAGGACGGTCGCTCGTCCTACGAGTACGAGAAGCGTTACGTGCGCCGGGACGGCGAGGTCATCTGGTGTCGGGTCAACGTGTGGACAGATGCCGGCGCCCCCGATTCCGACCAGGTGGCGATCGCGATGATCGAGGACGTCACCCAGGCGAAGCTGGCCGAATTGGCCCTCCAGGAGAAGGCCACCCGCCTCGAGCGGATCATCTCCACCCAACGTGATATCGCCGCCGCGGCCTCGGGGGACCTCGAGCAGGTGATGCAGGTGATCGTCGAGCGCGCCCAGGCGCTCACCCGGGCCGAGGGGGCCATGATCCACCTGATCGAGGGCGAGGACGTGGTCACCCGCGCGGCCTCCGGGATCGCCGTCCGCTTCCTGCACAACCGCCGGCCCCTGAACCAGAGCATCTCGCGGTTCGCCATCGCGGCGCGTGAGCCGCTGCTCATCGAGTACGCCGAGAACGACCCGCGCCTGAACGCCCAGCTGCAGAAGCTGGTCGGCGACCGCTCCCACATCTGCGTGCCGCTGTTTGCCGGCGACCGGCCGGTCGGCGCGGTCAGCGTCATGAGCACCTCGGAGGACGTGCGCCTGAACGAGGAGGATCGCCAGACGCTCGAGCTGCTGGCCGGCGTGCTGTCGGAGGGCGTCAGCCGCGCTGCCGAGTCCGAGGCCAAGCGCAAGCAGCTCGACGCCCTGGCCCGCTTCGAGGCGATCTACGAGGGCGCGCTCAGCGGCGTGCTGCTGATCAGCGCCGACGGCCAGGTCATCGATGCCAACCCGGCGATGGTGCAGCTGCTCGGCGTCCAGTCGGTCGGCGAGATCGAGCGAGTGTTCGCCCATTACATCCACCCCGAGGACCGCGACAGCGTCCTGACCGCGGTCCGCGAGCTGCTGGCGAGCGACTCGAACTCGCTGCACCAGCAGCACCGGCTGGTCCGTGCGGATGAGCGGGTGATCTGGGTCTCGGCCTCGCTGTCGATCGTCCGCGACACCGACGGGCGGCCAAGCTTCGGAATCCTCATGGTGCAGGACGAGACCGAGCGCAAGGCGGCCGAGGAGGCCCTGCTGCGCCAGTCCGAGCTCAACGAGCATCAGGCCCTGCACGACAGCCTGACCGACCTCCCCAACCGCACCCTGTTCCGCGACCGGATCGAGCAGGCCATCGCGATCGCCAAGCGCGAGGGCGGCCAGCTGGCCGTCGCCATGATGGATCTCGACCGCTTCAAGGACGTCAACGACTCACTCGGCCACCACGCGGGCGACGCCTTGCTGGTGGAGATCGGCCGGCGCCTGCGCGGCACCCTGCGCTGCTCGGACACCGTGGCCCGGCTCGGCGGCGACGAGTTCGGCCTGCTGATCTCCAAGCCGCGCGGCAAGCGCGACGCGGTCGTCGTGATCGAGAAGATCCGGGCCGCGCTCGAACAGCCGGTCGTCGTGGACGGCCTGGCCCTGCCGGCCGAGGGCTCGATCGGCGTCGCCATGTATCCCCAGCACGGCGAGGACGTGGAGACGCTGCTGCGCCGCGCCGACGTCGCGATGTACTCGGCCAAGGAGGAGAAGGCCGGCTACCTGTTCTACGACGGCTCCCGCAGCGAGTCCGACCCGGCCCGGCTGACCCTGGTCAGCGAGTTGCGCCGCGCGATCGAGCAGCACGAGCTGGTTCTCTACTACCAGCCCAAGGCGGCCCTCGCGAGCGGCGCCGTGGACTCGGTCGAGGCGCTGCTGCGCTGGAATCACCCGACGCGCGGCCTGGTCGGACCGGACGAGTTCATCCCGTTGGCCCAGCAGACCGGGCTGATCAAGCCGCTCACCCTGTACGTGCTCGACGAAGCTCTCAGCCAGTGCCGTGACTGGCAGCGGGCGGGGCTCACGCTCGGCGTGGCCGTGAACCTCTCGGTCCGCAACCTGCTCGACGCCGAGTTCCCCGATCAGGTCCGCCGTCTGCTCGAGAAGTGGCGCGTCGATCCCAGCCGGCTCGAGCTCGAGATCACCGAATCGACCGTGCTGTCAGACCCGGTGCGGACCAAGCGCGTGCTCGACAAGCTCTCGGCGATGGGCGTCGTCCTTTCGATCGACGACTTCGGCACCGGCTACTCGTCGCTGTCCTACCTCAGCCAGCTACCGGTCAACGAGATCAAGATCGATCGCTCGTTCGTGATGAACATGGCCGAGTCCTCCGGCGACGCCGTGATCGTCCGCTCGACGATCGACCTGGCCCGTAACCTGGGCCTCCAGGTCGTGGCCGAGGGCGTCGAGACCGAGCAGGCCTGGGACGAGCTCTCAGAGCTCGGCTGTACCCTCGCGCAGGGCTACTACCTGTCGCGCCCGGTGCCCGCGGCCGAGCTGACCGAGTGGCTGCGCAGCCGCCCGCCGGTCGGCGCCGCCGCCCCGATCCGGCGCGTCGCGTAGCGGCCGTCGCCCGCGGCGGTCAGCTCGTAACGCCCGCTGCGGACTCCTTGACCTCCTCGGGGATCATCGGCCCCTCGCCGGAGGGATCGACGATGCCCTCCTCGAGCCACCGGTAGCGACCGTCGAGCAGCTTGGCCGCGGCCTCCCGGTTGGCGTCGTCGTCGTTGTGCCACAGCTCCGAGAACAGCACGTCCGCCCGCCGCTTGGCCTGCGCGCAGAACAGCTCGGCCAGCTCCTGCGCTTCGGCGCGGCGCTCGGGCTGCTCGCGGCCCAGTGTGTCCGCATAGGCGACCGCGGCCGCCATCGCGAACAGCTCGGATCCGATGTCGACGAGCCGCCCGAGGAACGCCTGGCGGTACTCCAGCTTGGCCTGCCAGCGGGTCATGCCGTAGAAGATCGAGCGGGCCAGCTTGCGCGAGGACCGCTCCATGTAGCGCGCGTACGGCGCCAGCGGCCCCAGCTCGTCGTAGGAGCGCGGCACCTGACCCTTGCCGACGGCCAGCTGCGGCAGCCACGTGGAGTAGAAGCGCCCGGCGCGCCCGGCGGCGGCGAGCTTGGCCTTGATGTCGCCGCCCGACTCGAGCAGGTCGCCGGCCACCTGGAGATGCTGGTCGACGGCCTCGCGGGCGATCAGCAGGTGCATGATCTCGCTCGAGCCCTCGAAGATCCGGTTGATCCGCATGTCGCGGAGCGCCTGCTCGGCCGGCACGGGCTTTTCGCCTCGCGCCTTGAGCGACGCCGCGGTCTCATAGCCGCGCCCGCCGCGCACCTGGATCAACTCGTCGAGCACCCTCCACCCCATCTCCGACCCGTACAGCTTGGCCAGGGCCGCCTCGATGCGGATGTCGTTCGATTTGTCGTCGGCCAGCCGGCTGGCCACGTCGAGCATGGCCTCGAGGCCGAACGCGCTGGCCGCGATGAACGCGAGCTTCTGGGCGACCGCGTCGTGCTTGCCGATCGGCCGCCCCCACTGCACCCGCTCGTTCGACCATTCCCGCGCGATCTTGGTCGCCCACTTGGCCTGTCCGACGCAGATCGCCGGCAGCGCCAGACGGCCGGTGTTGAGCGTGGTCAGCGCGATCTTCAACCCCTGCCCTTCCTTGCCGATCCGGTTCTCCTCGGGCACGAACACGCCGTCCAGCAGGGTCACCGAGTTCTCGATCCCGCGCAGGCCCATGAACGCGTTGCGATGCTCGACCGAGACTCCGTCCGAGTCGTAGGGCAGCACGAACGCGCTGATCCCGCCGCGATGACCGTCTCCCTTGGGGACCTGAGCCATCACGACCACGATGTCGGCGATCGCGCCGTTGGTGGCCCACAGCTTGCGCCCGTCGAGCACATAGCCGCCGTCGACCGGCGTGGCGGTTGCCGCCAGGCGCGCAGGGTCCGAGCCGACGTCGGGCTCGGTGAGCAGGAACGCGCTGATCTTGTCCCGCGCCACCAGCGGCAGCCACTTGCGCTTCTGCTCCTCGGTGCCGAACAGGCGCAGCGGCTCGGCCACGCCGATCGACTGGTGCGCGCTCAGGAGCGTCGATAGCGAGGCGTGCCACGTCCCCGCGAGGGCCAGCGCGCGGTTGTAGTACACCTGGGAGAGCCCCAGCCCGCCGTATTCCTCGGCCACCTTCATGCCGAGCGCGCCGATTCGCTTGAGGCCGTCGATCACGGGCTCGGGAATCCTGGCCTCGCGCTCGATCTCGAGCGGATCGACCTCGGTCTCGAGGAACTCGCGCAGGGTGGACAGGAATCGCTCACCCTTCTCCACCGCCTGCGGATCGAGCCGCGGCTGCGGGTGGATCAGATCCAGGCGGAAGTTGCCCAGGAACAGCTCCTTGCCGAAGCTCGGCAGCTTCCACTCCGATTCGCGCGCGGCTTCTGCGACCTCGCGCGCTTGCCTCTCTGACACGGTGCTCGACACGAACGTTTCTCCTCTGCGACGGTTCCGGGGGTCTGTAACTGGAAGCTACCCCCAAAGGAGGGACTTACGTGAAGCTCAGCGCACGCAATCAGCTGTCGGGCACGGTCCAGAGCATCAACGAGGGCGCGGCGATCGCCAACGTCGTGCTCGACGTGGCGGGCCAGCGGCTTGTCGCCTCGATCACCGTCGAGGCTGTCCAGGAGCTCGGCCTCAGCGAGGGCAGCCAGGTCACCGCGATCATCAAGGCCTCCGACGTGATGATCGCCACCGACTGAGGGCGGACGAAGGCGTCCGCGCCCGCGAACGCTCCCGCGTCTAAGGGGACTCTTCTACAGATCGCCCGCCCTCCGGCCGATAAGTGGGCAAAACCGGAGTGTTGGAGGGCGAGGAATGAGCCAGGTACAGGGAACACGCGCTGGAGCGCGCACCGACGCGACCGGTAGCGCGCAAAAGGCCGTGTACTGGCTGCTCGGGCTGATCCTGCTCGGCTACGCGGTCTCGCTCGTCGTGCGCGCCAACGGCGCCGACACCACGCTGATCGACGGCTGGGGCACGTCGACCTACGAGCTCGTGGCCAGCGGCCTGGTGCTGCTGCGCGCCGCGGTCAGCCCTCGTGACCGGCGCTTCTGTATGGCCCTCGGGATCGGCATGGCCCTGTGGGCCCTCGGCGACTTCGCCGAGACCTACGCAGGCCTGCACAACCCCGATCTGCCCACCCCGGTCCTGGCCAACTATCTGTGGGTCGGTTTCTTCCCGCTGGCCTACGTCGGGGTAATGCTGCTGATGCGTCAGGAGCTCCGGAAGTTCACCGCGGCCAACTATCTGGACGGCGTGGTGGTCACCCTCACCTGCGCGGCCGCGTTCGCCGCATTCGCGTTCGGGGCGATCCAAAAGGCGGTCGGCGACGACGCCGTCACCGTCGCCTGGAACCTGATCTACCCGGTAGGCGACATCCTCCTGCTGATCCTCTCACTGGGCGCAGCGGCGATGGCGCCTCCCGGCCGGCGGGCCCGCTGGTACCTGATGGCCGCGGCCAGCCTGGCCAACACGATCGGGGACGTGTGCGCGCTGTTCGACAACAGCCTCGACCCCACGCACTTCGGCTACTTCTGGGACTCGCTGGCGTGGCCGCTGTCGCTGTTCCTGTTCTCGCTGTCTGTCTGGGTGCCGTCCCACCGTCCCGCCGAGTCCGAGCTCAAGGAGACCAGCTCCGGCTTCGCCATCCCCGGCGTGGCGGCCGGCCTGTCGCTGCTCATCCTCTTCGTGGGCTCGCTGAACCACATCAACCAGATCGCGCTCGGTCTGGCCACGGCCACGCTGGTGGCGGCCGGCGCCCGGTTCGGCCTGGCGCTGCGGCGCCTGAACGCGCTCACCGAAGAGCGCCACCGGCAGCTTGCCGATTCCGCCCAGCTCGAGCGTGACTCTCGCGAGGCCCTCCAGGCGGCAGTGCGCAGCTACTCCGAGTTCGCCTCCAGGGTCGCCGACGGCGACCTGCGCGCCTCGGTCAACGCGGGGGGGAGCGACGACCTGCACGGCCTTTCCCAGAGCCTCAACAGCATGGTCGAGGGCCTGGCCCAGATCTCGAGCCACATCCAGGCCGGCGCTCAGGACATCGGCGTCTCGACGGCGGAGATCCTCGCCTCGGTCAACCGGCACTCGGAGAGCGCGAGCCTCCAGTCCGCCGCGATCACCCAGACCTCCTCGACCGTCAACGAGCTGCGTCTGGCCGCCGAGGACACGGCTCAGATGGCCAGCGAGGTCGCCGATCGGGCCAGCGAGTCTCTCCAGGTGTCGGGCGAGGCGACCTCCGCGGTCGCGGCGATCACCACCGCGATGGAGGAGATCCGCGAGCGCGTCGACGCGATCGCCCGCGACATCGTCACGCTGTCCGATCGAACCCAGCAGATCGGCGAGATCACCGCCACGGTGAACGGGCTCGCCGACAAGTCCAAGCTGCTCGCGCTGAACGCGAGCATCGAGGCGGCCCGCGCGGGCGAGCACGGCAAGGGCTTCGCCGTGGTGGCGGAGGAGGTCACGAAGCTGGCCGAGCAGTCCAAGGCCGCCACCGCGCAGGTCGAGGCGATCCTCGGCGACGTGCAGGCCGCCACTTCGGCGGCGGTGCTGGCCAGCCAGGAGGGAACCACGGTCGTCGAGCGGGGCCTGGAGCTCACCGAGCGCGCCGGCGAGGGCATCCGCAGCCTGTCGGACACCATCCAGGAGTCGTTTGGCGCGGCCCAGCAGATCGCCGCCTCGGCCCACCAGCAGAGCGTCGGGATCGAGCAGATCGCCCAGGCCATGAATCACGTCGACGAGGGCACCTCGCAGTTCCTCGAGGGCGCGCACCAGTCGCAGATGGCCGCCGAGAAGCTCAACGAGCTGTCCTCGCAACTGGCCGCGGTCACCGAGCGCTACCGCGTCTGAGGCAGGCGCTCGGGCCTCGCCGCCCGGCTCCCGCGCCGGTACGCTTTCCGGCGCGATGAGCGTGCGGCGGCGGCGGTGACGCCGGAGGCCCGGATCGAGCCGACCGAGGACGGCCGCGTGCCCGTGGGCGACGACGGGTGGTTCGTCTTGAACGCCCGGGACGGCCGCTGGCGGCTCTGGGAGGGCGTGGGCGCGCGCCTGTCGTTCGAGGGCGACATGGATTTCCCCCAGCTCGGGGTCAACCTGGTCGTGCTGGCGCCGGGCGAGCCGATCGGCATGTATCACCTCGAGGTCGACCAGGAGGACTTCCTGGTCGTGGCCGGAGAGGCCGTCCTGATCGTCGAGGGCGCCGAGCGACCGCTGCGGGCCTGGGACTTCGTGCACTGCCCGCCCGGGACCGCGCACATGATCGTCGGCGCCGGCGACGGTCCCTGCGTGGTGATCGCGGTCGGCGCCCGTGAGCACGAGGACGAACCCGACGCGATCCGCTACCCGGTCGACGAGACCGCGCTGCGCCACCGGGCCGGGGTGCGGGAGCAGACCGGCGACCCGCGCGCCGCGTACGCGCACCTCCCTCCGCGGCGCTGGTCGCCCTACCGCGAGGGGTGGCTCCCCGGGGAGTAGCCAGCGCCGAGCCGGGTCAGGCGCAGGCGCACCAGGCTGAAGCTGCACCAGGGCTGCGGGCAGGCCGCGAACTCCGCGTCGGGTGGTGGCGCCCCGCCGGCGCCGTCGCGCGCCTGGACGTCCACCGCGGTGGACCCGCCGACCGCCCCCTGAGCCGGATAGTGCCGGGCGGTGTCCTCGGTCGCCTCCGCCGCCACGACGCGGTTGCAGGCCGGATCGGCCAGCGCACGGGCGACACTCTCGCCGCTCAGCACGCAGTAGCTCGCCCGCTCGTAGCGGTCGCCCGACGCCACGAGCCCCGAATCCCATGTGGTCGGGTGCCCGGCCAGGCTGTCGAACTGATGCCAGTACACGCGGGTGACCTGGCCCGGGAACGCCGAGCCCGAGCGGGCCAGATCGAGGAAGTCGCTCGCGGCGTAGGCCTGGGCCTTGGGGCTTCCATCGAGGCAGCCGCCCATGCCATACGGCGGCTCCTCGGCGGCCCCGATGTCGTCGCAGCCCTGGGGCGCCCCGAGGTAGGTGGGCACCGGATCGGTGAGCTGTGCGGCCGTCTCGGTCAGCCACACCGTCGGCTGCCGGCGCCCGGCCGGGTACAGCGTGGCGATGTACGCACTGAGCAGAGCGGTGTCGCCGTGCGCTAGCTGGCCGTTGGCCAGATAGGCGGTGGCGCTCAGATCCTCGTAGGGGTGAAACGACCAGACGGCCGGATAGAGACCGATCGTCTGGGTCAGGTAGCTCGCGTAAGCCTTGACCGCGACCAGGTGCGGGTCGTTGGCGCTGTCGCCGTCGGCCGATAGCGCCACCAGCGTGAGGGCGTTACCGAAGCGCGCCCGGTTGGCGGCGTCGGCCTCGTAGTAGTACCAGCCGGCGCACTGGTCGGCGTGGTGCGGCGGCAGGTCTCCGTCCGGGGTCGGGTTGCAGCTGTTGTTCACCTGCGCGCCGTCGGGTTCGTCGTAGACCTCGTACTCGGTCGGCGCCGCGATTCCCTCCCGAGCGGCGAACTCGTCGAGCGTCGAGACGAGGCCCTCGAAGCCGCACCGGTACTGGTTCGCAGTCGGGTTGGCCGGGTCATCCGGATTGCCGTCGCCCGGGTAGCGCGCGGCGCTGTTGGTGGTGATCGCGATCAAGGGGTCAAGGCCGGCGAGGCGCGCCGCGAGCACGTAGTTCTCGGCCAGGGTGATCCACGGCGAGCCGTAATAGGCCGGGGGCCGGCTCTCGCGCCGGCAGCTAGCCCCGATCGCGGCCCCGCCGCTGCTCGCCGCATCCCACGGAATCCCCGCCCGCACGTATTTGAACGCGTTGGCGCCGCCCGTCTGGTCGCCGGCCAGCGCCTGAAAGCGGTCGAACAGTGCGTGGCTCAGGTTCGCGGCCGGACACCCGGCCAGCGGAAACAGCGTGCAGGGCAGGCCGGCCGCGCCGTCGCTCAGACCGATGCCCGCGCTCGCCTGCTGAGCGCGAGCGCCGGCCGGCGCGAGGGCCAGGCCAAGCGCCACCACCACCACCCCGACCATGCCCCATGACAACCGCCCCACTGGTCGAGACGCTAGCTGGCTCCCGAGCCGGCGTCAAACGGAGGCGCTGTGTCAATTCACCGCCGAGCGGGAGAACACGCGGATCGAGATCACGGCGAGCGCCACCGCCCACAGTGCGATCACCGCCAGGCTGAGCCACGCCTCGCCGGTGACGCTGTGCATCCCCCAGATGTCGTGCAGGCCCTTTCCGCTGGGGTCGATGAAGCCGTAGCGCATCAGGGCCAGGGCGTGCGTGAGCGGAAAGACCTTGGCGATCGCCGTGAGCACGCCGGGCATAGCGCTGATCGGGAACAGCGCGCCGGCGAAGAAGAAGGGCAGGATCGCCACGGCGGGCGTGGCGGCCACGTAATCCTCCTGCTTGGTGACCCGGCTGGCCAGCGTCTCGGCGACGCCGTACATGAACACGGTGAACAGCAATCCGGCCGCCACGAACCAGGCCGCCCCAGCCGCCGTGATGTGGAACGCGCCGCCTCGCAAGGCCGACAGCCCTATCAGGACGGCGACCTGGAGGATGGCCAGCCCGAGCGCCACGATCAGGTTTCCCACCACCAGGTAGGCGCGCGGGACGGGTGCGGCCAGCAGTTCGCGCTGCGCCCCCGAGTGCCGGTCGACGAGCACGCTGAGCCCGGCGAAGATGCAGCTGAGCGGAATCACCAGGCCGACGGCTCCGACGCCGACGAACGAGGTGTAGTCGATGTGGGAGTGCAGACCGCCGGTCGCCACCTTGAGCGCCGGCGCCACCACCAGGGCCAGCAGAGCCGGCCCGAGCAGTGGCACCGCGATCTGGCGCGGGGTCTTGGAGGTCAGGGAGGCTCGCCGCCTGGCGAGCGTGAGCAGCGCGCCGGCGGCGCGGGCGCGGCGGGGTGCGGGTAGGGCGATGGTTGGGGCTTGAGCGATCGCGGACATGTGAGATCTCCTCGGTTCGAAGGTTTGGGCTGCTCGTCGGGTCACGCGGCGCGCGCGATGCGCTCGCCGGTCAGGTGCAGGTAGACGTCGTCCAACGTCGGGACGCGCGTCGCGATTTCCGAGACGCGCAGATGGCTGCCGTCGATCACGGCGAGCGCATCTGTGGGCACGTGCTCGTGCAAGGGAACCGTGACCCTTGCCCCCACGACGAACGCGTCGGTGCCGGCCACGCCCCGGTCGCGCAGGGAGGCCAGCGCCGCCTCGGGACTGCCGCCCACTCGGAACTCGAGGATCTCGCGCCCGAGACCGGCCAGCAGCGCGGCCGGGCTGTCCAGCGCGACGATCGTGCCCTCGTGGATGATCGCCACCCGGTCGCACAGCCGCTGCGCCTCGTCCAGGTAGTGGGTGGTGAG
Source organism: uncultured Solirubrobacterales bacterium (assembly GCA_963832315.1). Classification (GTDB taxonomy): domain Bacteria; phylum Actinomycetota; class Thermoleophilia; order Solirubrobacterales; family Solirubrobacteraceae; genus Palsa-465. The sequence goes on from CAWHTT010000006.1 coordinate 22,189, forward strand.
GACGATGGTCATCTCCTCGCGCGAGCGCAGTCCGGCGATCACGTCGAGGAGCTCGTGTCGAATGCGGGGATCGAGTCCGACCGTGGGCTCGTCGAGGAACAGGACGCGCGGGTTCGACACGAGCGCCCGGGCGATCTCGAGCCGGCGCCGCTGGCCGCCGCTGTAGCTGGAGACCGGCCGGTCGATGAGCTCGGCGAGACCGACGGCGTCGGTCAACTGCGCGATACGGCCGGCGGCGTGTATCGCCGGAACCCCCCACAGGCGAGCGTGCAGCTCGAGATTGGCGCGGCCGCTCAGCGGCGCGTCGAGAACCGTGTCCTGGAACACCGCGCTGCTCACGCTGCGAGCCAGCAGCGGCTGAGTGGCCACGTCGTAGCCTCCCAGACGGGCGCTGCCCGAGGTGGGCGCCACCGTCGTGGTCAGCATCCCGATCGTGGTCGACTTCCCCGCCCCGTTGGGCCCCAGAAGGCCGAACACCTCGCCCGGGGCGACCTCGAAGTCGATTCCCTTCACCGCTTCCACACCGCCCGGATAGGTCTTGACCAGCCGTGTCACTTCCACAGCGGGCCCCCGTGCGGTGTCTCCGAGCCCGTCGATGCTGATCAACGCGGCACGGCGCTGCGGGGACCCGGGCTCAGGCATGTCGTTGCGCTTCAACTTGTTCATCTGCCACCTCCTCGGTTCTGGCGTATCTTGCCCGATTGCATGACGATACAGTAACGTAACGCTACAAGCAAGTGACGTAATATGAACGAATCCTCAAGAATCCCTTTCGAGTGGACCCCAGCGCCCCTCGCCCCGGCGGCGGCATCTGCGAGACTTGCCGCGATGCCCGCACGTGCGCGATCGGAGGCCGAGCCGATCGATCCCGTACGGGCCCGGGGGGCCGGCCGTCCGCTGGACGAGAACGTCGACGCCGCCATCCTCGACACCGCCTGGCGGCTGCTGCTCGAGGAGGGCTACGCCCGCATGTCGATCGCCCGGGTGGCGGAGGAGGCCCAGGTCGGGCGCCCGGCCATCTACCGGCGCTACCGCGACAAGTCAGAGCTGGTCGCCGCGGTCCTCGCCGACAAGCAGTCCCGCACCCAGCCGATCGACACCGGCAGCGCCCGGGGCGACTTGATCGCTCATCTCGAGTTCGCGCGGCGTCGGTTCGCGGTCGAGCTGGCGGGAACGATGATCGTCGAGGGACGCAAGCATCCCGAGCTCCTCGACGGCTTCCGGCGCGGAATGCTTCAGCCGCGCATGGCCGACATCGTCGCCGCGTTCGAGCGCGGCAAAGAACGCGGTGAGATCCGGGTCGATCTCGACTGCGAGGTCGCCGTGCACGCGCTGATGGGCGCGTTCATGTATTACCGCATCGCCGAGGGCCAGCCAAAGAAGGGCTGGGCCGAGCACGTGGTCGACCAGCTCTGGCCGGCCTTCGCCGCCTGAGGACCAGCCCGGACCTGGGCCCCCTGGCCCTACGGAGTTGGGCCCTTCCGGGGACCCGAATTGAGTTCCACGGCTCTTGGCGACCCGGGCACGAAGCGGTCGAATACTGCTCGTGCGCCGAAGGCTGACATCCGAGTCCGGGCAGGCCACGCTCGAGTGGAGCGGCGTGCTCATTGTCGTCGCGCTGCTGATCGCACTCCTTCTCGCCTCGGGCATTCTCGCTTCGGTCGCTCGGGGGGTCGAGTGCAACGTCACGAAGGTCCTAGGAGCCGGCGCCGGCGGCTGTACGCAACAGCCCGGTCAGGGGACGCCGAACCCCGAACGCGCCCTGGAGCTCATCCGATCCGGTCGCCCGCGCGACGTGGGGAACGTACGTGTCGCTCGGCGACTCATACTCGGCCGGCGAAGGGCTCGGCGACTACGAGCCCGGCAGCCACGTCGACCAGAGCCAGTGCCGGTTCTCCGTCATGGGTCACTGCGTCTACCACAAGGATCCCAAGGTGATCGACGGCTGGACCGGCTCGAGTTCGGCTTACAACTCCACCGTTTCAGGTGCCTTTCAACTTCAACGGCGGCAAGCAGACATGGGCCTGCAGCGGCTCGATCACACGCGACATCTACGACGGCCCGAACGACCCCAACTGCAGTCAGGGTCACGCCTCGGGGTCCTACGGCGAGGGTTGCCAGGTGGATCGGGTGGATGCCAACACCAGCCTCGTGACGATGACCATCGGCGGCAACGATGCCGGGTTCGCCAACGATCTGAAGAACTGCTACATGGCAGAGCGGCCGGGCGGCCAGCGCGAGGCCGGATGCGTCGGCCAACAATCCACGATCGACGGGGAGATCGCTCAGTTGCAGCCCCGGCTGGTCGCCGATCTGCAGGCGATGCGGGCTCGCGCCCCGCACGCGCGGATCATCATCCTCACCTATCCGCATCCGGTCCCCGCGAACCCCACGCAGACGGGTGCGTGCCTCACCATCGGCGCATCGATCGCGAGCTATCACCTGTGCCTGTCACCGGGCGACCAGCGCTTTCTCAACGACGAGGCGGCCAAGCTCGACACGGCGGTCTGCTCGGCGGTGCAGGCGACGGGCGTCGGCGCGGAATGCGTGAACGCCTATGACGCCTTCTCGAACTGCGAGATCGGCAACGCTCATTCCTGCCTGCAGGCACCCACCGCCCACGTCAGCGGCAGCACGGTGATCGCCATCAACTCCGGCGCTTACCACCCGACGGCTCAAGGGCAGCAGATCCTCGGACAGCTGATCAACCACGAGGTCTCGAACCCGCCGCCGGGCGTCGGGGGCCAT
>CAWHTT010000007.1:0-65046 GCA_963832315.1 uncultured Solirubrobacterales bacterium
TCGACGGTCTCGCCCCGATCCTCGGCCCACACGACTTCGACCAGCTCTGGCGGCCGGGGCAGGCTGCCGACGTGGGTGGTCGGAATCCGGGTCACCGGCACGATCAAATCGCGGCCGACCCGGGCCACTTGGGAGATAACCGTCGTATAGCGCGGGTGATCTACCAACCGCGGTTCAAGACCCACCCTCGGTCCGCGCCTGCAACCGCCGCATCCCGGCCAGCCACCGCTCGTAGTCCATCCCCTTTCGCTGGAAGAACGTGAGCACCTCCGGATGGGGCAGGATCAGAAACTGCTCGCGGTCGATCGCGGCGACCACGGCGTCGGCCACATCCTCGGGCTCGAGCACCGCGCCGGCCGCCCGAACCACCTGGTGGCTCAGTTCCTGGCCGGCGAGCATCGCGGTCCGGACGCCCATGGGCACAGACAGCTGACCCGGAGGCCCCAATCCCGTAGGTCACCGACAGCCACTCGGCGAACGCGACCGCGGCGTGCTTGGTCACCGCGTAGGGCGCCGAGCCGATCTGGGTCAGAAGGCCCGCCGCGGATGCCGTGGCGACGAAGTGCCTCCCCGCTCGAGCCAGCCCGGCAACAGCCGCCGCGCCGCCAGCACGTGCGCGCGCACGTTGACCGCGAACGCCAGGTCCCACACCTCGTCGGGCGTCCCACAGGGTCCTCGCCGATCGCCACGCCGGCGTTGGCGAAGAACACGTCGACCGGCCCGAGCTCCGACTCCACGCGCCCGATCAATTCCCCAGCGCGGCCTCGTCGGTCACGTCGCAGGCCACCGCGAGATGTCCCGGGCCCATTTCTCCCGGCACCCCCTCCAGAGACTTGACGTCGGTCGCCGCCACGCGCGCGCCCTCGGCGGCGCAGCGCAGCGCCAGCGCGCGCCCGATCCCACCCGCCGCGCCGGTGACGATCACGGTCCGCCCGGCCAGCCTCACGCGATCACCCCAAGTCCGAGCCCAAGTTCAAGCCCAAGTCCAAGCCCAAGTCCAGGCCCAAGTCGAGGCCCAAGTCCAGGCCTCAATCTGTCAAATGAATTGATCATCCGCCTCCTTCGCCCGAATTGATTATGCGGTTTCTGTCTCTGGAGCCGCGGGTACGACCTGGATCAGAGACGAGGAAAAGGGAGGGTTTGCGATGAGCTCCACATCCATTAGGGGCCGCCAGCAGCAGACACAGGCGACGCCGTCTGGCGCTCACACTCCACGGTCGATCCTGGCCCGGCTCGATCGGATCGACGTGTGGTCGATGCCGTTCTTGTTCGTCGGAATTATCGGCCTCGGCTTCATGTTCGCGTTCTACGACGTGTTCGACATCAACGTGTCGTTCATCCAGAGTTGCGTGGCCCTCAAGCCCGGCTGTACCCCGGCCAACGCGGTGACCGCACTGCGCGTCCCGGTGGTGCTGAACCTGGCCGGGTACGTGATCGGCGCGCTCCTGCTGGCTCCGCTGTCCGACCGATTCGGCCGCCGGAACATGCTGCTGTTCACGATGCTCCTGACCGGCCTCGGCTCGCTCTACAACGCGCTCGCGCCCGACTACACGAATTTCGTAATCGCCCGTGTGATCACCGGCATCGGCGTCGGCGCCGACCTGGCCATCGTCAACACCTACGTGGGTGAGGTCGCGCCGCGGCGCAACCGCGCCCGGTGGATCTCGGTGATCTTCATCATGTCCTCGCTGGGGGCGCTGCTGGGCATCTGGCTCGGCTTGTTCCTGACCACCCCGTCCGCCCCCTGGCCGCACGGCCTGCCGTTCGCCCAGGCCGGCCCCGGCTTCGAAAACGGCTGGCGCTGGATGTATGCCGTGGGCGCCCTGCTGGCCGGAATCGGCATCCTGCTCCGCCTCGAGCTGCCGGAATCGGCCCGCTGGCTCGTCGGGCAAGGACGGATCGACGAGGCCGACAAGGTGGTGAGCAACATGGAGGTTGTCGCCGCCAAGCACGGCCCGCTGCCTGAGGTGCGAGACGACATCCCGCTGGACGAGACGACACCGAACACCAGCAGAGCGTTCGGCGCGATCTTCGGCCACCGGGTTTACCTCCGACGGATGATCCAGCTGCTGGCGGTGTGGTTCCTGGCTTATGTCACGGTGTTCGCGTTCTCCGCTGGCTTCACGTCGATGCTGAGCTCGCTCAAGTACGAGCCGTCCGAGGCCGGCCTCATCACCGCGGTGGGCGCATTCGGATTCCTGGCCTGCGCGCTGTTCGCCGCGGCGTTCGCCGACCGGCTCGAGCGCAAGTTCTGGCTGCCGATCGGCGCGACGATCACAGTGATCGGCGGGGTGATCGTGGCCGAGGCGGGGACGACCTCGCTCGGCATCGCGTTCATCGGTGCGGCGATCGTGTTCTTCGGCTTCAACATCTGGGTGCCGATGACCTACACCCTCTCCACCGAGAGCTTCCCCACCCGCGCTCGCTCGACCGGCTTCGGTCTCGTCGACGGTGTGGGCCATCTTGGCGGCGGGATCGGGGTGTTTGTGATCGCGCCCCAGATCCCGAACATGAGCGTGCTTGGGGCGATGCTCCTGGTCAGCGCGTTCCTGGTCGCCGCCGCCATCGTCGCCCAGTTCAGCCCCAACACGCGCGGCCGGCACTACGAAGAGATATCGCCGTCGGCCGGGCCTCAGCCCGGCACGGCGTCGACCGAGCGCAAGAGCTCGGACATGTACTCGATGTGCTGGCGCATGGCGCGCTCGGCGCCGGTGCGCTGGTGCCGTCGGATCGCCCGCATGATCGCCTGGTGCTGGCCGATGATGAGCTCTCCGTCGATCGCGCTCCCAAGTGGTCGATCAGTGAGGGCTGGAGCACATCGAGGATCCAGCTGGTGAAGGTGACGAGCAGGTCGTTCCCGGCCATGACCGCGATCGCCTCGTGAAAGCGAGCGTCGGCCAGGCGAAACTCGTCGCCGGCCGGATCGTGACCGCGCGCGTCGTCGATCGCCTCGATCAGCGCGCCGATCGACGCCTCGTCGGCGCGCTCCGCCGCCAGCCCGGCCAGCGGCACCTCCAGGAGCATCCGCGCCTCGACCAGCTCGCACAACGTCACGGTCTCACACTCGAGCATGGCCGCGATCGACTCGCTCACGTGACGGCCGATCCCGACGTTGGGGGTGTTGTCCACGAACACGCCGCCGGCCCGGCCCTTCTGCACGCGGATCAGATGTAGCCGGCCAGCCGGCGCAGCCCTTCCCGCAGCGTCGGCCGGCTCACCCCGAACTCCCGGGAGAGCTCGTGCTCAGTGCCGATCCGGTCGCCCGGACGCAGCCCCTCGCGCTCGATGTACATCCGGATCCCGCGCGCGATCTGCTCGCTCGCGTCCGCGTGGACCGCCTCGAACCGGCCCGGCCTGCGTGCGTCGGCGGCCGCCGTCATGCGCCGAGTGTATGGCCGCGGGCCCGGCCCGTCCGCCGATCTTTCGGGAGATCGGCTAAGCGAATGCGGGCTTCTACCGATAAGACCGGGCATGCGGAGGACTCACGCGCGCGCTGATCGAGCGTCGTCCCCGGGCTCGGCCGAGCGGCCGGCCGGCTCCGCCGTTCGCGCGAGCGCCCCGACATCGCCCGCGCCACAGGCCAACGAGCGCTTCCGCTTGCTGTTCGACCGCGCTTCGGTCGGGATCATCAGCGTCGACCGGGACGGGCGCGCCGTGGAGGCCAACCCCGCCGTCGAGCGGATGCTCGGCTACGGCCCGGGCGAGATTCTCGGGGTCAGCTTCACGACGTTCACCCACCCCGACGACGTGGGGGTCTCCAAAGAGAACTACCGGGGATGGTCGAGGACGGTCGCTCGTCGTACGAGTATGAGAAGCGTTACGTCCGCCGGGACAGGCGAGGTCATCTGGTGTCGGGTCAACGTGTGGACAGATGCCGGCGCCCCCGATTCCGACCAGGTGGCGATCGCGATGATCGAGGACGTCACCCAGGCGAAGCTGGCCGAATTGGCCCTCCAGGAGAAGGCCACCCGCCTCGAGCGGATCATCTCCACCCAACGTGATATCGCCGCCGCGGCCTCGGGGGACCTCGAGCAGGTGATGCAGGTGATCGTCGAGCGCGCCCAGGCGCTCACCCGGGCCGAGGGGGCCATGATCCACCTGATCGAGGGCGAGGATGTGGTCACCCGCGCGGCCTCCGGGATCGCCGTCCGCTTCCTGCACAACCGCCGGCCCCTGAATCAGAGCATCTCGCGGTTCGCCATCGCGGCGCGTGAGCCGCTGCTCATCGAGTACGCCGAGAACGACCCGCGCCTGAACGCCCAGCTGCAAAGCTGGTCGGCGACCGCTCCCACATCTGCGTGCCGCTGTTTGCCGGCGACCGGCCGGTCGGCGCGGTCAGCGTCATGAGCACCTCGGAGGACGTGCGCCTGAACGAGGAGGATCGCCAGACGCTCGAGCTGCTGGCCGGCGTGCTGTCGGAGGGCGTCAGCCGCGCCGCCGAGTCCGAGGCCAAGCGCAAGCAGCTCGACGCCCTGGCCCGCTTCGAGGCGATCTACGAGGGCGCGCTCGGCGGCGTGCTGCTGATCAGCGCCGACGGCCAGGTCATCGATGCCAACCCGGCGATGGTGCAGCTGCTCGGCGTCCAGTCGGTCGGCGACATCGAGCGAGTGTTCGCCCATTACATCCACCCCGAGGACCGCGACAGCGTCCTGACCGCGGTCCGTGAGCTGCTGGCGAGCGACTCGAACTCGCTGCACCAGCAGCACCGGCTGGTCCGTGCGGATGAGCGGGTGATCTGGGTCTCGGCCTCGCTGTCGATCGTCCGCGACACCGACGGGCGGCCAAGCTTCGGAATCCTCATGGTGCAGGACGAGACCGAGCGCAAGGCGGCCGAGGAGGCCCTGCTGCGCCAGTCCGAGCTCAACGAGCATCAGGCCCTGCACGACAGCCTGACCGACCTCCCCAACCGCACCCTGTTCCGCGACCGGATCGAGCAGGCCATCGCGATCGCCAAGCGCGAGGGCGGCCAGCTGGCCGTCGCCATGATGGATCTCGACCGCTTCAAGGACGTCAACGACTCACTCGGCCACCACGCGGGCGACGCGTTGCTGGTGGAGATCGGCCGGCGCCTGCGCGGCACCTGCGCTGCTCGGACACCGTGGCCCGGCTCGGCGGCGACGAGTTCGGCCTGCTGATCTCCAAGCCGCGCGGCAAGCGCGACGCGGTCGTCGTGATCGAGAAGATCCGGGCCGCGCTCGAACAGCCGGTCGTCGTGGACGGCCTGGCCCTGCCGGCCGAGGGCTCGATCGGCGTCGCCATGTATCCCCAGCACGGCGAGGACGTGGAGACGCTGCTGCGCCGCGCCGGACGTGGCGATGTATCGGCCAAGGAGGAGAAGGCCGGCTACCTGTTCTACGACGGCTCCCGCAGCGAGTCCGACCCGGCCCGGCTGACCCTGGTCAGCGAGTTGCGCCGCGCGATCGAGCAGCACGAGCTGGTTCTCTACTACCAGCCCAAGGCGGCCCTCGCGAGCGGCGCCGTGGACTCGGTCGAGGCGCTGCTGCGCTGGAATCACCCGACGCGCGGCCTGGTCGGACCGGACGAGTTCATCCCGCTGGCCCAGCAGACCGGGCTGATCAAGCCGCTCACCCTGTACGTGCTCGACGAAGCTCTCAGCCAGTGCCGTGACTGGCAGCGGGCGGGGCTCACGCTCGGCGTGGCCGTGAACCTCTCGGTCCGCAACCTGCTCGACGCCGAGTTCCCCGATCAGGTCCGCCGTCTGCTCGAGAAGTGGCGCGTCGATCCGAGCCGGCTCGAGCTCGAGATCACCGAATCGACCGTGCTGTCAGACCCGGTGCGGACCAAGCGCGTGCTCGACAAGCTCTCGGCGATGGGCGTCGTGCTTTCGATCGACGACTTCGGCACCGGCTACTCGTCGCTGTCCTACCTCAGCCAGCTACCGGTCAACGAGATCAAGATCGATCGCTCGTTCGTGATGAACATGGCCGAGTCCTCCGGCGACGCCGTGATCGTCCGCTCGACGATCGACCTGGCCCGTAACCTCGGCCTCCAGGTCGTGGCCGAGGGCGTCGAGACCGAGCAGGCCTGGGACGAGCTCTCAGAGGCTCGGCTGTACCCTCGCGCAGGGCTACTACCTGTCGCGCCCGGTGCCCGCGGCCGAGCTGACCGAGTGGCTGCGCAGCCGCCCGCCGGTCAGCGCCGCCGCCCCGATCCGGCGCGTCGCGTCGCGGCCGTCGCCCGCGGCGGTCAGCTCGTAACGCCCGCCGCGGACTCCTTGACCTCCTCGGGGATCATCGGCCCCTCGCCGGAGGGATCGACGATGCCCTCCTCGAGCCACCGGTAGCGACCGTCGAGCAGCTTGGCCGCGGCCTCCGGTTGGCGTCGTCGTCGTTGCGCCACAGCTCCGAGAACAGCACGTCCGCCCGCCGCTTGGCCTGCGCGCAGAACAGCTCGGCCAGCTCCTGCGCTTCGGCGCGGCGCTCGGGCTGCTCGCGGCCCAGTGTGTCCGCATAGGCGACCGCGGCCGCGATCGCGAACAGCTCGGCTCCGATGTCGACGAGCCGCCCGAGGAACGCCTGGCGGTACTCCAGCTTGGCCTGCCAGCGGGTCATGGCGTAGAAGATCGAGCGGGCCAGCTTGCGCGAGGAGCGCTCGATGTAGCGCGCGTGCGGCGCCAGCGGCCCCAGCTCGTCGTAGGAGCGCGGCACCTGGCCCTCGCCGACGGCCAGCTGCGGCAGCCACGTGGAGTAGAAGCGCCCGGCGCGCCCGGCGGCGGCGAGCTTGGCCTTGATGTCGCCGCCCGACTCGAGCAGGTCGCCGGCCACCTGGAGATGCTGGTCGACCGCCTCGCGGGCGATCAGCAGGTGCATGATCTCGCTCGAGCCCTCGAAGATCCGGTTGATCCGCATGTCGCGGAGCGCCTGCTCGGCCGGCACGGGCTTCTCGCCTCGCGCCTTGAGCGACGCCGCGGTCTCATAGCCGCGCCCGCCGCGCACCTGGATCAACTCGTCGAGCACCCTCCACCCCATCTCCGACCCGTACAGCTTGGCGAGGGCCGCCTCGATGCGGATGTCGTTCGATTTGTCGTCGGCCAGCCGGCTGGCCACGTCGAGCATGGCCTCGAGGCCGAACGCGCTGGCCGCGATGAACGCGAGCTTCTGGGCGACCGCGTCGTGCTTGCCGATCGGCCGCCCCCACTGCACCCGCTCGTTCGACCATTCCCGCGCGATCTTGGTCGCCCACTTGGCCTGTCCGACGCAGATCGCCGGCAGCGCCAGACGGCCGGTGTTGAGCGTGGTCAGCGCGATCTTCAACCCCTGCCCTTCCTTGCCGATCCGGTTCTCCTCGGGCACGAACACGCCGTCCAGCAGGGTCACCGAGTTCTCGATCCCGCGCAGGCCCATGAACGCGTTGCGATGCTCGACCGAGACTCCGTCCGAGTCGTAGGGCAGCACGAACGCGCTGATCCCGCCGCGATGACCGTCTCCCTTGGGGACCTGAGCCATCACGACCACGATGTCGGCGATCGCGCCGTTGGTGGCCCACAGCTTGCGCCCGTCGAGCACATAGCCGCCGTCGACCGGCGTGGCGGTTGCCGCCAGTCGCGCAGGGTCCGAGCCGACGTCGGGCTCGGTGAGCAGGAACGCGCTGATCTTGTCCCGCGCCACCAGCGGCAGCCACTTGCGCTTCTGCTCCTCGGTGCCGAACAGGCGCAGCGGCTCGGCCACGCCGATCGACTGGTGCGCGCTCAGGAGCGTCGATAGCGAGGCGTGCCACGTCCCCGCGAGGGCCAGCGCGCGGTTGTAGTACACCTGGGAGAGCCCCAGGCCGCCGTATTCCTCGGCCACCTTCATGCCGAGCGCGCCGATTCGCTTGAGGCCATCGATCACGGGCTCGGGAATCCTGGCCTCGCGCTCGATCTCGAGCGGATCGACCTCGGTCTCGAGGAACTCGCGCAGGGTGGACAGGAATCGCTCACCCTTCTCCGACCGCCTGCGGATCGAGCCGCGGCTGCGGGTGGATCAGATCCAGGCGGAAGTTGCCCAGGAACAGCTCCTTGCCGAAGCTCGGCAGCTTCCACTCCGATTCGCGCGCGGCTTCTGCGACCTCGCGCGCTTGCCTCTCTGACACGGTGCTCGACACGAACGTTTCTCCTCTGCGACGGTTCCGGGGGTCTGTAACTGGAAGCTACCCCCAAAGGAAGGACTTACGTGAAGCTCAGCGCACGCAATCAGCTGTCGGGCACGGTCCAGAGCATCAACGAGGGCGCGGCGATCGCCAACGTCGTGCTCGACGTGGCGGGCCAGCGGCTTGTCGCCTCGATCACCGTCGAGGCTGTCCAGGAGCTCGGCCTCAGCGAGGGCAGCCAGGTCACCGCGATCATCAAGGCCTCCGACGTGATGATCGCCACCGACTGAGGGCGGACGAAGGCGTCCGCGCCCGCGAACGCTCCCGCGTCTAAGGGGACTCTTCTACAGATCGCCCGCCCTCCGGCCGATAAGTGGGCAAAACCGGAGTGTTGGAGGGCGAGGAATGAGCCAGGTACAGGGAATACGTGCTGGAGCGCGCACCGACGCGACCGGTAGCGCACAAAAGGCCGTGTACTGGCTGCTCGGGCTGATCCTGCTCGGCTACGCGGTCTCGCTCGTCGTGCGCGCCAACGGCGCCGACACCACGCTGATCGACGGCTGGGGCACGGCGACCTACGAGCTCGTGGCCAGCGGCCTGGTGCTGCTGCGCGCCGCGGTCAGCCCTCGTGACCGGCGCTTCTGTATGGCCCTCGGGATCGGCATGGCCCTGTGGGCCCTCGGCGACTTCGCCGAGACCTACGCAGGCCTGCACAACCCCGATCTGCCCACCCCGGTCCTGGCCAACTATCTGTGGGTCGGTTTCTTCCCGCTGGCCTACGTCGGGGTAATGCTGCTGATGCGTCAGGAGCTCCGGAAGTTCACCGCGGCCAACTATCTGGACGGCGTGGTGGTCACCCTCACCTGCGCGGCCGCGTTCGCCGCATTCGCGTTCGGGGCGATCCAAAAGGCGGTCGGCGACGACGCCGTCACCGTCGCCTGGAACCTGATCTACCCGGTAGGCGACATCCTCCTGCTGATCCTCTCACTGGGCGCAGCGGCGATGGCGCCCCCCGGCCGGCGGGCCCGCTGGTACCTGATGGCCGCGGCCAGCCTGGCCAACACGATCGGGGACGTGTGCGCGCTGTTCGACAACAGCCTCGACCCCACGCACTTCGGCTACTTCTGGGACTCGCTGGCGTGGCCGCTGTCGCTGTTCCTGTTCTCGCTGTCTGTCTGGGTGCCGTCCCACCGTCCCGCCGAGTCCGAGCTCAAGGAGACCAGCTCCGGCTTCGCCATCCCCGGCGTGGCGGCCGGCCTGTCGCTGCTCATCCTCTTCGTGGGCTCGCTGAACCACATCAACCAGATCGCGCTCGGTCTGGCCACGGCCACGCTGGTGGCGGCCGGCGCCCGGTTCGGCCTGGCGCTGCGGCGCCTGAACGCGCTCACCGAAGAGCGCCACCGGCAGCTTGCCGATTCCGCCCAGCTCGAGCGTGACTCTCGCGAGGCCCTCCAGGCGGCAGTGCGCAGCTACTCCGAGTTCGCCTCCAGGGTCGCCGACGGCGACCTGCGCGCCTCGGTCAACGCGGGGGGGAGCGACGACCTGCACGGCCTTTCCCAGAGCCTCAACAGCATGGTCGAGGGCCTGGCCCAGATCTCGAGCCACATCCAGGCCGGCGCTCAGGACATCGGCGTCTCGACGGCGGAGATCCTCGCCTCGGTCAACCGGCACTCGGAGAGCGCGAGCCTCCAGTCCGCCGCGATCACCCAGACCTCCTCGACCGTCAACGAGCTGCGTCTGGCCGCCGAGGACACGGCTCAGATGGCCAGCGAGGTCGCCGATCGGGCCAGCGAGTCTCTCCAGGTGTCGGGCGAGGCGACCTCCGCGGTCGCGGCGATCACCACCGCGATGGAGGAGATCCGCGAGCGCGTCGACGCGATCGCCCGCGACATCGTCACGCTGTCCGATCGAACCCAGCAGATCGGCGAGATCACCGCCACGGTGAACGGGCTCGCCGACAAGTCCAAGCTGCTCGCGCTGAACGCGAGCATCGAGGCGGCCCGCGCGGGCGAGCACGGCAAGGGCTTCGCCGTGGTGGCGGAGGAGGTCACGAAGCTGGCCGAGCAGTCCAAGGCCGCCACCGCGCAGGTCGAGGCGATCCTCGGCGACGTGCAGGCCGCTACTTCGGCGGCGGTGCTGGCCAGCCAGGAGGGAACCACGGTCGTCGAGCGGGGCCTGGAGCTCACCGAGCGCGCCGGCGAGGGCATCCGCAGCCTGTCGGACACCATCCAGGAGTCGTTTGGCGCGGCCCAGCAGATCGCCGCCTCGGCCCACCAGCAGAGCGTCGGGATCGAGCAGATCGCCCAGGCCATGAATCACGTCGACGAGGGCACCTCGCAGTTCCTCGAGGGCGCGCACCAGTCGCAGATGGCCGCCGAGAAGCTCAACGAGCTGTCCTCGCAACTGGCCGCGGTCACCGAGCGCTACCGCGTCTGAGGCAGGCGCTCGGGCCTCGCCGCCCGGCTCCCGCGCCGGTACGCTTTCCGGCGCGATGAGCGTGCTGCGCGCCCAGCCCGATCGCCGCGAGCTCCCACCCGTGCGGGCCCGCGGACCCTGGATCGCCTGGGGCCTGGCCCTGCAGGTCGTCGGGGTGGGGATCCCGGTCGTCACCGCGCTTCACCGGGCGCATGAGGCGGGGTTGGGCGGGGCCGTGACGCACTACACGGTTCGCCTCGTCTGGCACGAGATGCTGCGCAGCGGCGCCGACGTCGCGCTGATCGTTCTCGGGGTGGTGCTGTTCGCCGCCGGCGCCGTCGTGCTGGCTCGCCCGTTCGTGCGGCGGGTGACGACCCTGCTCGTGGCGGTGCCGCTGGCTGCGGTGGCCGGTCTGGCCGTGTTCGGCGTCGTCGCCCTGGTGCTTGCCGCGGTCGTCGCGGCCACCGCGTCCACGGGCTCGGCTGACTGGGGGAAGGCGCTCTCGAGCTTGGACATCGGCAACTGGCCACCCCGGCGGCGGCGCAAGTGACGCCGGAGGCCCGGATCGAGCCGACCGAGGACGGCCGCGTGCCCGTGGGCGACGACGGGTGGTTCGTCTTGAACGCCCGGGACGGCCGCTGGCGACTCTGGGAGGGCGTGGGCGCGCGCCTGTCGTTCGAGGGCGACATGGATTTCCCCCAGCTCGGGGTCAACCTGGTCGTGCTGGCGCCGGGCGAGCCGATCGGCATGTATCACCTCGAGGTCGACCAGGAGGACTTCCTGGTCGTGGCCGGAGAGGCCGTCCTGATCGTCGAGGGCGCCGAGCGACCGCTGCGGGCCTGGGACTTCGTGCACTGCCCGCCCGGGACCGCGCACATGATCGTCGGCGCCGGCGACGGTCCGCTGCGTGGTGATCGCGGTCGGCGCCCGTGAGCACGAGGACGAACCCGACGCGATCCGCTACCCGGTCGACGAGACCGCGCTGCGCCACCGGGCCGGGGTGCGGGAGCAGACCGGCGACCCGCGCGCCGCGTACGCGCACCTCCCTCCGCGGCGCTGGTCGCCCTACCGCGAGGGGTGGCTCCCCGGGAGTAGCCAGCGCCGAGCCGGGTCAGGCGCAGGCGCACCAGGCTGAAGCTGCACCAGGGCTGCGGGCAGGCCGCGAACTCGGCGTCGGGTGGTGGCGCCCCGCCGGCGCCGTCGCGCGCCTGGACGTCCACCGCGGTGGACCCGCCGACCGCCCCCTGAGCCGGATAGTGCCGGGCGGTGTCCTCGGTCGCCTCCGCCGCCACGACGCGGTTGCAGGCCGGATCGGCCAGCGCACGGGCGACACTCTCGCCGCTCAGCACGCAGTAGCTCGCCCGCTCGTAGCGGTCGCCCGACGCCACGAGCCCTGAGTCCCATGTGGTCGGGTGCCCGCCCAGGCTGTCGAACTGATGCCAGTACACGCGGGTGATCTGACCCGGGAACGCCGAGCCCGAGCGGGCCAGATCGAGGAAGTCGCTCGCGGCGTAGGCCTGGGCCTTGGGGCTCCCATCGAGGCAGCCGCCCATGCCATACGGCGGCTCCTCGGCGGCCCCGATGTCGTCGCAGCCCTGGGGCGCCCCGAGGTAGGTGGGCACCGGATCGGTGAGCTGTGCGGCCGTCTCGGTCAGCCAAACCGTCGGCTGCCGGCGCCCGGCCGGGTACAGCGTGGCGATGTACGCACTGAGCAGAGCGGTGTCGCCGTGCGCTAGCTGGCCGTTGGCCAGATAGGCGGTGGCGCTCAGATCCTCGTAGGGGTGAAACGACCAGACGGCCGGATAGAGACCGATCGTCTGGGTCAGGTAGCTCGCGTAAGCCTTGACCGCGACCAGGTGCGGGTCGTTGGCGCTGTCGCCGTCGGCCGACAGCGCCACCAGCGTGAGGGCGCTGCCGAAGCGCGCCCGGTTGGCGGCGTCGGCCTCGTAGTAGTACCAGCCGGCGCACTGGTCGGCGTGGTGCGGCGGCAGGTCTCCGTCCGGGGTCGGGTTGCAGCTGTCGTTCACCTGCGCGCCGTCGGGCTCGTCGTAGACCTCGTATTCGGTCGGCGCCGCGATTCCCTCCCGAGCGGCGAACTCGTCGAGCGTCGAGACGAGGCCCTCGAAGCCGCACCGGTACTCGTTGGCCGTCGGGTTGGCGCGGGTCATCAGGATTGCCGTCGCCCGGGTAGCGCGCGGCGCTATTGGTGGTGATCGCGATCAAGGGGTCAAGGCCGGCGAGGCGCGCCGCGAGCACGTAGTTCTCGGCCAGGGTGATCCACGGCGAGCTGTAATAGGCCGGGGGCCGGCTCTCGCGCCGGCAGGGAGCCCCGATCGCCGCCCCGCCGCTGCTCGCCGCATCCCACGGAATCCCCGCCCGCACGTATTTGAACGCGTTGGCGCCGCCCGTCTGGTCGCCGGCCAGCGCCTGAAAGCGGTCGAACAGTGCGTGGCTCAGGTTCGCGGCCGGACACCCGGCCAGCGGAAACAGCGTGCAGGGCAGGCCGGCCGCGCCGTCGCTCAGACCGATGCCCGCGCTCGCCTGCTGAGCGCGAGCGCCGGCCGGCGCGAGGGCCAGGCCAAGCGCCACCACCACCACCCCGACCATGCCCCATGAAAACCGCCCCACTGGTCGAGACGCTAGCTGGCTCCCGAGCCGGGGTCAAACGGAGGCGCTGTGTCAATTCACCGCCGAGCGGGAGAACACGCGGATCGAGATCGCGACGAGCGCCACCGCCCACAGTGCGATCACCGCCAGGCTGAGCCACGCCTCGCCGGTGACGCTGTGCATCCCCCAGATGTCGTGCAGGCCCTTTCCGCTGGGGTCGATGAAGCCGTAGCGCATCAGGGCCAGGGCGTGCGTGAGCGGAAAGACCTTGGCGATTGCCGTGAGCACGCCGGGCATGGCGCTGATCGGGAACAGCGCGCCGGCGAAGAAGAAGGGCAGGATCGCCACGGCGGGCGTGGCGGCCACGTAATCCTCCTGCTTGGTGACCCGGCTGGCCAGCGTCTCGGCAACGCCGTACATGAACACGGTGAACAGCAATCCGGCCGCCACGAACCAGGCCGCCCCAGCCGCCGTGATGTGGAACGCGCCGCCTCGCAAGGCCGACAGCCCGATCAGGACGGCGACCTGGAGGATGGCCAGCCCGAGCGCGACGATCAGGTTTCCCACCACCAGGTAGGCGCGCGGGACGGGTGCGGCCAGCAGTTCGCGCTGTGCCCCCGAGTGCCGGTCGACTAGCACGCTGAGCCCGGCAAAGATGCAGCTGAGCGGAATCACCAGGCCGACGGCTCCGACGCCGACGAACGAGGTGTAGTCGATGTGGGAGTGCAGACCCCCGGTCGCCACCTTGAGCGCCGGCGCCACCACCAGGGCCAGCAGAGCCGGCCCGAGCAGTGGCACCGCGATCTGGCGCGGGGTCTTAGAGGTCAGGGAGGCTCGCCGCCTGGCGAGTGTGAGCAGCGCGCCGGCGGCGCGGGCGCGGCGGGGTGCGGGTAGGGCGATGGTTGGGGCTTGAGCGATCGCGGACATGTGAGATCTCCTCGGTTCGAAGGTTCGGGGTCCTCGTCGGGTCAGGCGGCGCGCGCGATGCGCTCGCCGGTCAGGTGCAGGTAGACGTCGTCCAACGTCGGGACGCGCGTCGCGATTTCCGAGACGCGCAGATGGCTGCCGTCGATCACGGCCAGCGCATCTGTGGGCACGTGCTCGTGCAAGGGAACCGTGACCCTTGCCCCCACGACGAACGCGTCGGTGCCGGCCACGCCCCGGTCGCGCAGGGCGGCCAGCGCCGCCTCGGGACTGCCGCTCACTCGGAACTCGAGGATCTCGCGCCCGAGCCCGGCCAGCAGCGCGGCCGGGCTGTCCAGCGCGACGATCGTGCCCTCGTGGATGATCGCCACCCGGTCGCACAGCCGCTGCGCCTCGTCCAGGTAGTGGGTGGTGAGGACGATGGTCATCTCCTCGCGCGAGCGCAGTCCGGCGATCACGTCGAGGAGCTCGTGTCGAATGCGGGGATCGAGTCCGACCGTGGGCTCGTCGAGGAACAGGACGCGCGGCTTCGACACGAGCGCCCGGGCGATCTCGAGCCGGCGCCGCTGGCCGCCGCTGTAGCTGGAGACCGGCCGGTCGATGAGCTCGGCGAGACCGACGGCGTCGGTCAACTCCGCGATACGGCCGGCGGCGTGTATCGCCGGAACCCCCCACAGGCGAGCGTGCAGCTCGAGATTGGCGCGGCCGCTCAGCGGCGCGTCGAGAACCGTGTCCTGGAACACCGCGCTGCTCACGCTGCGAGCCAGCAGCGGCTGAGTGGCCACGTCGTAGCCTCCCAGACGGGCGCTGCCCGAGGTGGGCGCCACCGTCGTGGTCAGCATCCCGATCGTGGTCGACTTCCCCGCCCCGTTGGGCCCCAGAAGGCCGAACACCTCGCCCGGGGCGACCTCGAAGTCGATTCCCTTCACCGCTTCCACCCCGCCCGGATAGGTCTTGACCAGCCGTGTCACTTCCACAGCGGGCCCCCGTGCGGTGTGTCCGAGCCCGTCGATGCTGATCAACGCGGCACGGCGCTGCGGGGACCCGGGCTCAGGCATGTCGTTGCGCTTCAACTTGTTCATCTGCCACCTCTCGGTTCTGGCGTATCTTGCCGATTGCATGACGATACAGTAACGTAACGCTACAAGCAAGTGACGTAATATGAACGATTCCTCAAGAATCCCTTTCGAGTGGACCCCAGCGCCCCTCGCCCCGGCGGCAGCATCTGCGAGACTTGCCGCGATGCCCGCACGTGCGCGATCGGAGGCCGAGCCGATCGATCCCGTACGGGCCCGGGGGGCCGGCCGGCCGCTCGACGAGAACGTCGACGCCGCCATCCTCGACACCGCCTGGCGGCTGCTGCTCGAGGAGGGCTACGCCCGCATGTCGATCGCCCGGGTGGCGGAGGAGGCCCAGGTCGGGCGCCCGGCCATTTACCGGCGCTACCGCGACAAGTCAGAGCTGGTCGCCGCGGTCCTCGCCGACAAGCAGTCCCGCACCCAGCCGATCGACACCGGCAGCGCCCGGGGCGACTTGATCGCGCATCTCGAGTTCGCGCGGCGTCGGTTCGCGGTCGAGCTGGCGGGAACGATGATCGTCGAGGGACGCAAGCATCCCGAGCTCCTCGACGGCTTCCGGCGCGGAATGCTTCAGCCGCGCATGGCCGACATCGTCGCCGCGTTCGAGCGCGGCAAGGAACGCGGTGAGATCCGGGTCGATCTCGACTGCGAGGTCGCCGTGCACGCGCTGATGGGCGCGTTCATGTATCACCGCATCGCCGAGGGCCAACCAAAGAAGGGCTGGGCCGAGCACGTGGTCGACCAGCTCTGGCCGGCCTTCGCCGCCTGAGGACCAGCCCGGACTGGGCCCCCTGGCCCTACGGAGTTGGGCCCTTCCGCGGGCCCGAATTGAGTTCTATGGCTCTTGGCGACCCCGGCACGAAGCGGTCGAATACTGCTCGTGCGCCGAAGGCTGACATCCGAGTCCGGGCAGGCCACGCTCGAGTGGAGCGGCGTGCTCATCGTCGTCGCGCTGTTGATCGCACTCCTTCTCGCCTCGGGCATTCTCGCTTCGGTCGCTCGGGGGGTCGAGTGCAACGTCACGAAGGTCCTCGGAGCCGGCGCCGGCGGCTGTACGCAACAGCCCGGTCAGGGGACGCCGAACCCGAACGCGCCCTGGAGCTCATCCGATCCGGTCGCCCGCGCGACGTGGGGAACGTACGTGTCGCTCGGCGACTCATACTCGGCCGGCGAAGGGCTCGGCGACTACGAGCCCGGCAGCCACGTCGACCAGAGCCAGTGCCGGTTCTCCGTCATGGGTCACTGCGTCTACCACAAGGATCCCAAGGTGATCGACGGCTGCGACCGCTCGAGCTCCGCGTACAACTCGACCGTCTCAGGCGCCTACAACTTCAACGGCGGCAAGCAGACCTGGGCCTGCAGCGGCTCGATCACGCGCGACATCTACGACGGCCCGAACGACCCCAACTGCAGTCAGGGTCACGCCTCGGGGTCCTATGGCGAGGGGTGCCAGGTGGACCGGGTCAACGCGAACACCAGCCTCGTGACGATGACCGTCGGCGGCAACGATGCCGGGTTCGCCAACGACCTGAAGAACTGCTACATGGCAGAGCGGCCGGGCGGCCAGCATGAGGCCGGATGCGTCGGCCAGCAATCCACGATCGACGGGGAGATCGCTCAGCTGCAGCCCCGGCTGGTCGCCGATCTGCAGGCGATCCGGGCTCGCGCCCCGCACGCGCGGATCATCATCCTCACCTATCCGCACCCGTTCCCCGCGAACCCCACACAGACGGGTGCGTGCCTCACCATCGGCGCCTCGATCGCGAGCTACCACCTGTGCCTGTCACCGGGCGACCAGCGCTTCCTCAACGACGAGGCGGCCAAGCTCGACACGGCGGTCTGCTCAGCGGTGCAGGCGGCGGGCGTCGGCGCGGAATGCGTGAACGCCTATGACGCCTTCTCGAACTGCGAGATGGGCGACGCTCATGCCTGCCTGCAGGCACCCACCGCCCACGTCAGCGGAAGCACGGTGATCGGCATCAACTCCGGCGCCTACCACCCGACGGCTCAAGGGCAGCAGATCCTCGGACAGCTGATCAACCACGAGGTCTCGAACCCGCCGCCGGGTGTCGGGGGCCATTAGTTCCGGAAGGCTTGGGGGGCCACACGGCGGTGGCCCCCCAAAGTGCCTATTGGATGAGGACGTTGTTGCCGGGGCCACCGTCGAGCACGTCCTGGCCTGGGCCGCCGTTCAGCACGTCATCGCCCGCGCCGCCCAACAGCGTGTCATCGCCGGCGCCGCCGATGATGACGTCGGCGCCGTCGCCGCCGTCGGCGTGGAACTGGATGGCGTCGGCGGACAGACCGGACCCGTTGATCGCGTCATCGCCGGCGAGTCCGTTGACCAGGAGCTGATCCTGCGCCGGGTTGGCGTCGGTGACGTCGACGATCGCGGCGAGGCCGGTCACGCTGACCTTGCCGCCCTCACCGCTCGCGGTGATCACGTCGCTGCGATCGGTGCCGTTGACGACCACCTGGTCCTGAGCGCCGTCGTCGACCGTGGCTTGTCCGGCGAGATCGGTCTGGACCTCGGTCAGGTCGGTGCCCGACACGTCGTTGACCGTGAGACGATCGGCACCGCCGAGCGCGTTCAGGTCGATCTCCTCGACGCCTGCCAGATCCATGTCGATCGCGCCCACGTCGCGCAGGAACGCGACACGGGCGCCGTTGGCCGAGACGGAGAACTGCTCGGCGACGTTCGCGCCGTTGAACGTCATCGCGTCATGGCCAAGCTGTCCCTCGACGGTGTCGCTGCCGTCGCCGGGATCCCACACGAAGCGATCATCGCCGGCACCGAGCAGCGCGATGTCCGCGCCCTGGTTGCCGTCGATCACGTCGTTGCCGTCGCCGCCGCGCAGCACATCCGGCGCCGGCCCCGCCGAGGATCGTGTCATCGCCGGCGCCGCCGTCGACGCCGAGCTTGAGCGCATCGGCGCGCAAGGCGCTCGCGTCGACGCGGTCGTTGCCATCCAGGGCGAAGATCCCGAGCTGATCCCGGCGTGGCATCGCCGTGCAGGACATTGACCTGCGCCGCGAGACCGCTCACCTGCGCCGTACCGGCAGACCCGACCGCCACGATGTTGTCGTTGCCCGCAGTGCCGTTCACGATCGTCTGCGCGGTTCCCGCCCCGGGGGTCGTGCCGCCGAGCGTGTCGGCCAGATCGTTGTTGACCGTTCGCACGTCCGTGCCCGTGAGGTCATCGACGGTCAGCGTGTCGTTGCCGCCGACCGATGCGACATCGACCTGCTCGATCCTCACGAGGTCCATCGTGATCGCACCGACGTCCCGAGTGAATCGCGCATGTGATCCGTCGGAAGAGAGGCGGAACTGCTCGGCCGCGGCCGAGCCGTTGAACGCCATCGAGTCCTGGCCGGTGCCGCCGTTGACGACGTCGCTCCCATCCCCCGGATCCCACACGAAGCGGTCGTCTCCGGATCCAAGGTCGATCCTGTCGGCCCCGCCGTTCCCGTCGACCACATCGTTGCCGGAACCGCCGATCAGCGACTCGGCGCCGCTGCCACCCAGGATCGTGTCGTTCCCCGAGCCGCCGTCGATCGTGGTCGGGGTCGTCGGTGTGAATGCTCCGTTCGACTCGTCGATGCGGACAACATCGTTGCCGCCGCCGGCGGCGACGTCGATGCGGTTGAACCGGCGCCGGTCTACCTGGAAGTCAGCCGACCCGTCGTCTCCGACGTCGATCTGGAGGATCCGCGGATGGTTGGCGCGCAGGCGCAGCGCCAGCTTGCTGTCTGCGCCGTTGCCGGTGATCGTCAAGACCTGGTGCCTGACGCTCACCGAGTAGGGCGAGTGGTGGTGGGCCGCGTGCGCGGTGGCCGGAAGACCGCCGACCAGCAGCCCGGAGATGATCGCGAGCTTGAGGAGTCGCTGCCCGGCAGCGCTTCCCGACGCCCACGATCGGATTGCAACCTTCATATTGGCTCTCCTGAGAGGGGGTATTGGGTCTGAGCCCTCTCAGACGCCGATCCGGCTCGGTTACATCCGCCCGATCACGAGAACCGATTCTCGCCCTCGCGCGTACACATTCCCGTGCTCGCGCCACAAGCAATGCATTCCGGACGGCCCGACTGACATGACGGCGATGGCTTGTGAGGTGCCGTGCGGTGGACGCCCCAAGGTCGCCGCGCGCGAGCCTGCCCGGCCGGCCCCACACGTGCTCGATCCGGCCACACTGGGCGACCATCTCGATCGGTTGTACCGAGCCGCCTGGGCGCTATGCGGCTCGCGCGAGGAGGCCGAGGATCTCGTGCAGGACACCTACGCGCGGGTGCTCGCCCGCCCTCGGCTCGTCCGCGGCGACGACGTCTTTTACCTGCTGCGGGCCCTGCGGAACACGTTCTTCTCACAGCGCCGCACTGCCGCGCGTCGACCCCGCACGGCCGAGGTCGAACTGGAATCCCTCGTGGTTGACGATCTGCGCGGTGGTTCCAGCGACCCGGCCCGGGCCGTCGAGACAGGCGAGATCTACGCGATGATCGCCTCGCTGCCTGACAAGTACCGCGACGCGCTCATCGCGGTCGATGTCGTGGGCCTGTCCTACCAGGAGGCCGCGCGCGCCCTGGGAGTTCGCACGGGGACCATCACGAGCCGGCTGCACCGCGCCCGCCAACGGGTCGCGGACCGGCTCGGTTGAAGCCGTGGAAGGCCGACCGCTCGCCCGCCTCCCAGGCCTTGCGCAGCCCCGGCGCGCTCAGGTCCCAGTCGGGGCGGGTCCGACTCGAGACCTCGCGCAGGTCGTGCCACAGTTCGACGAACGACGGGCGCCCCCAGAACCAGTAGCCGTTGTAGATGCTGAACACGACCAGCCCCGGCCCCAGCACCAGCGTGTGCGGGATCATCGGATCGTTCTCGGGGTCCGTGTACTCCTGGATCTCGAGGTCCTTCTGGACGATCCGCTCCGGGTCGGACAGAAATGGCCACTGAGCGCCCACCGAGTTGCGGAACTCCTGGCTGGTGTGATGGGGATCGGTGGAGATCGTGACGATCTTCGTGTACGCGACGTTGACCTTGGCGTAGTTGGCGGCGAGCTCGAGGTGTTGCTGGTGCTCCTTGGGGCAGTAGTGCCCGCGCGCGAGCGTGAGGATCATCGGATCCTCGCCCTGCAGCTCGCTGAGCCGGCGCGGGACGCTCTCGTGGTCGGGCAGCTGGTAGTCGGGGAACGTGGCGCCCGGGACGATGTCAGCGCGCACGCTGGTCTCCTCTCACGCGACGAACTGCTGTCCGCCGTCGATGTCGTATGTCGCGCCCGTCAACGCGGTGTTCGTCATGAGGTGAACCGCCAGCGCCGCGACGTCGGCCGGTCCGACCACGCGTCCGATTGGCAGCGTCGCCCGCAGCTCCTCGCGCCGGGCCTCGAGTCCCTCGCTGGAGAAGTACGACGCCGACAGCGGGGTGTCGATGAAGCCGGCCGCGATCAGGTTGACGCGAACCGGCGCCAGCTCGAGCGCGAGGGCGGCCACGAATGGAGGCAGCGCGGCAGTGGCTGCCGAGACGATGCCCAGCGCGCGACTGATGCGCCGGCCGCCCGTGCCGCCCATCAGCAGGAGCGTCCCGCCGGGCCTCATCTTGCCCCTGGCGTGGCGAGCGACGTCGAGCCCGAGCACGATGTGATCGCTGAGCGCCTGCTGCACCTGAGCCGCTGACATCTCGAGCAGCGGTCCGTAGCTCGGCCCGGGACCGGTGATCAGGACGTGGTCGATCGTGCCGGGCAGCTCGTCGAAGAACCGCTTCAGGGCGGAGCTATCGGTGGCGTCGAACGCGGCCGTGCTCCGCGCGTCCACGTCGCGGGCGGCACGCTCGAGCCGCTCGGGATTCCGGCCGACGAGGACGACGTCGGCCCCCTCGGCCCGTGCGCGCCGGGCGGTCTCGAGCCCGATTCCGGCGCTGCCGCCGATGAGCACGACGGTCTGCCCGAGGAGCTCCGGCTCATGAGTCCGGGCAACGGGCGTGGTTTCGGTTGTCATGATTCCTCCTCACGTGGAGAGGCTTGCCATTTGCGAGTCGACCGGCCGGACGGGCCGTGGCCTGTCCATGATCTCCATGCGGAGCGTCATCACTGCGGCGTCGTAGATCCCCGAGAAGCTGGGGAAGGGCTGGATCGTGTCGTCGAGGATCTCCAGCGGGACCCGCGCGCGGATCGCGAGCGTCGCTTGCTGTAGCCATTCGCCGGCCTCTGGGCCGAGTGCGTAGGCGCCGGTCAGCCGCTTGCCGTCGGAGAGCAGGGTGAGGAACCCGTTCGCCTCGGCGTAGGCATGGGTGTAGGTGGCCGTCTTGGGCACCTCGGAGATCGCTGCGGTGGCGCTGTACGGCGCTTCGGCCGCGCCGACCGCGCCGGCCTGCGGGTCGGTGTAGGTGACTCGCGGAACCGCCTCGTAGTTGGCGGGCCTACGCTCGCCGGCGATGTTCGCCGCGACCACGTCCCCCTCGTACTCGCCCACGTGCGTCAGCGGCCAGATCCCGTTGACGTCGCCGATCGCCCATGTGCGCTCTCCCGCCCGCAGGAACTCGTCGACCTTGATCCCGTGCGGGTTCGCCTCGATGCCGACCGTCTCGAGGCCGATTCCTTCCACGCGCGGCCGGCGGCCGGTAGCGACCAGCAACCGGTCGCCACGGAGCTCGCCGCCGCCGTCGAACTCGAGGACGTAGTCGTCGCCGTCTCGCCGCGCGGCGGTCGCGTGCCTCCCGAGCGCCAGCTCGATCCCGTCTCGCCGCAGGGCCTCGGCAAGCCCGTGCCCCAGCGGTGCCGGCTCGCGAGGAATCACCCGGTCGGATCCCTCGACGATCACCGCCTCCCCGCCCAGGCGCCGGACCACCTGCGCGAGCTCGACCCCGGCCGAGCCGCCACCCAGCACCAGCAGACGGCGCGGGACCGCCTTCATGCTCGTCGCCTCGCGCGTACCCCAGACGCCTTCGAGCTCATGGAGCCCTGGAATCGGTGGGACAAACGGGTCCGAGCCGGTCGCTACCACAACATGCTCCGCGGTGTGCCGAGCTCCGTCGACCTCCACGACGCCGGGGCCCGCCAGGCGGCCGCTGCCGCGCAGCAGGGCGATGCCGTGGTCCGCCAGCCAGCGCTCCTGGCCGGCGTCGGTGTGGTTCGAGACCATGAAGTCGCGCCAGTCGAGCGCCGCCTGGACGTCGACCTCCGCCCGGCCCGCGGCCTCGCGGGCGCCGTGGACCGCCTCCCCGGGACGCAGCAGGGACTTCGACGGAATACACGCCCAATACGAGCACTCACCCCCGACCAGCTCCCGCTCGACAACGGCGACGCGCAGGCCGCGGGCGGCCAGGGCCGCCGCGCAGTGCTCCCCGGGCGCCCCGCCACCGAGCAGGATCACGTCATAGTCGTAGCTAGTGCTCATCGTTACCTCCGTCGGGTGCTGGTGTCATCGCAGCCCCGGGGCCGCCAGCGGCAGCGTCCCAACCTCCGCTACCGGTCGCGCCCGTGAGGGCCCTGGTCGATTCCCTGGTCCGGATGGCCGTCCGGGTCATCCCTCTGAGCGGATCGGGGGGTCGGCGTCGTCGTACATGCGCGCGCTGGCCAGCTTGCCGCTGGCGCCCCGGACATAGACGGCGAGACCGGTCTCCGACGGGGTCAGCTCCGTCCGGCCCCATCGGACGACGTTGTATTCCAGCGCGCACGCGCGGCCGTCGTCGGTGACCGTGCAGTGCTCGAGCTGGATGCCGCCGCCGTTTGAGAAGAAACGCTCATAGAGCGCGCGCAGCTCGTCGTGGCCGCGATGGACATACGCGCTGCCCGCGGGCTCCCGGACGTAGGCGTCGGGCTCGAACGTCGCCAACACGGCCTCGGCATCGCCGGCTGCGAGGGCCCGCTGGTACTCGCCGACGACGTCGGACTCGGTGAGCTCGGGGTCGGGCTCCAGCAACGGCGGGCGGTGGGCGTGCTGTCCGGTGATCGGCCACATGCTCCAGTAGATCCGCAGCTCGATGATGCGCCCGTCGTCATCGCGATCGGCCGCGACCGCCACCGGCACCTCGACACGACCCCGGTCCGTGTCGACCGTCATAACCGTCTCCTCGACGCCGCGCCGACGCTGGATGATGCGCTCGACGGGGCCAAAGACCGCGCCCCGCTCGGTCAGCCACGAGTTGCTGTCCTGCACGAACCGCTCGAACGCGTGGCGGCCCTTGACGCGGCCACGAACCGGATGATGCAGCTCCGGCTCGCCGGCGAACGAGCCGACGAGCGCCTCGGTCTCACCGGACCGCAGCCCCGCGAAGTACGGCACCGGCTCGGCCGCTCGAGTGTCGGCGGCGTCGCGCCGGATCCGGTCGAGGACCGAGGCCGAGAACAGCTCCGGGAACCAGGGCATCATGCTAAGCCTCTCACAGGCGATGGCCCGTGCCCAGCGTCACGACCAGTGAGCACACGGGCGCAACCCGAGACGTGAAGCACGAGTCTTCGACCCTCAGCAACCGACGGAGGTCCGATATGGCCAGCACCGACGTAAGCAATCAAGCCGCCAGCGGAACGCCGAGCACTTTGGGCTACGACATGAAGCTCGAGGTCGTGACCTTGCCGGTGTCCGACGTCGAGCGGGCCAAGCGCTTCTACCAGAGCCTCGGATGGCGGCTGGACGCCGATCTCACGATCCGCGAGGACATCCGCGCCGTGCAGTTCACGCCACCCCATTCGGAGTGTTCGGTCACGGTCGGACGGGGCCTCACCACAACCCCGCCGGGCTCGGTTCAGCGCCTGGAGCTGGTCGTCGATGACATCGACGCGGCGCGCGCGGACCTCGTCAGCCGCGGTGTCGACGTCAGCGAGCCGTTTCACCGAGACCAGTCCGGCCTCGCGCCGGGGCCGGACCCCAAACGTCGCTCCTACCTCACCTACGCCTCGTTCAGCGACCCGGATGGCAACAGCTGGCTATTGCAAGAGGTCAGGACCCGGCTTCCCGGCCGGGAATGGGATGACCCGGAGGAAGTCGCGTCGCTGGCTGAGCTGCTCCACGAAACGGCTCTGCATCACGGAGAGTTCGAGGCGGTCGCACCGCCGCACAACTGGTGGGACTGGTACGCCGCATACGCCAACGCCCGGACGCGCGGCAGCACGTCGGACGAAGCGGCCGCTGCCGCCGGACGCTACATGGCCGAGGTCAAGCACGTCGTCGTCCCGCCGGCGTGACGCACGTGAGCAGCCTCGGGCGGGCGAGCGCACGAGCCCGACCAGTGAGCCGACCAGTGGGTCCCCTGGCGCGAGAATGCGATGATTGCCGGGAAGCTCACCGCGACCCGACCGCCCCCAGGAGGCAGCCATGAGCACCGCAGAAGCCCCCGGCAGCGCGACCGCGCGTGACGAAACCGCGAAGAACGTCGACCTGAAGCTCGAGGTGGTCGTCATCCCCGTTTCGGATGTCGACCGCGCCAAGGACTTCTATGCACGGCTTGGCTGGCGGCTCGACGCGGACTTTCCGTTCGATAACGGCGTCAGGATTGTCCAGTTCACCCCGCCCGGGTCGCCAGGCTCGGTCCAGTTCGGCACCAAGATGACCTCAGCGGCGCCGGGGTCGGCCGAGAACCTGTACCTGATCGTCTCGGACATCGAGGCGGCTCGCGATCAGCTCCTGTCCCGGGGGGCGGAGGTCAGCGAGGTGTTCCACCCGGGGGCCCCAGGCGCGCAGTTCCAGCCTGACGGCGCGAGCGACCGCGTCAGCGGGCCCGCGCCAGATCACCGGACCTACAGCTCGTTCGCGACGTTCAGCGACCCGGACGGCAACCGGTGGCTGTTGCAGGAGATCACGAGCCGGCTTCCGGGCCGCGTCGACGCGAGCGAGACGACGTTCGCCTCGCCGAGCGATCTCGCCGGCGCCATGCGACGTGCCGAGGCGGCCCACGGCGAGCACGAGAAGCGCACCGGACAGGCCGACGCGAACTGGCCTGAGTGGTACGCCGCGTACATCGTGGCCGAGCAGGCGGGCACGGAGCGGCCGACTTGACCTCCGGCTATATCGGCTGAAGAACGAGGCCTCCCGGAGGTCGGCGGTGGACGGGATGCCGTCCACCGCCTTGACCTCCGGGAGGCCGTGCCCGCTCGTAGACCCCTCGATCAGCGTGCCGCCGCCGCTTCGATGGTCGGAGAATCGGCCACATCCGATTCGTCGTTGCGGGACTCGATGGCCTTGATGGTCTTGTCGAACTCCTTGACGAGGATTCCCTTGCCGACGGTGCCGAGCACTAACGCGAGCACTCGTCCCTTGAGGTTCTTGCCCTGGCGTACGTTGACGACGTCCACGTTCGTCGTGCCGTCGGGTCGAGGTGTCAGCGTGTAGGTGTAACCCGAGCGACCGCCCCAGGTGTTTGAGTCGGTGACGGTGAGGACGATGCGGTGCGGGTCGGACCATTCGTAGTGCAGGCGCTCCCAGACGCCGCCCGATCCCTCAGTGACGTCGGCGTCGGTGGGGCCTCGGCTATGGACCTTGAGGTAGCTGTCGGCGCTCTTACCGAAGAGCTTCTCGCGCCCTGGGCCGAAGTCGGTGAGTCCGGCGACGAACTGCTCGGGCGT
Source organism: uncultured Solirubrobacterales bacterium (assembly GCA_963832315.1). Lineage (GTDB taxonomy): Bacteria > Actinomycetota > Thermoleophilia > Solirubrobacterales > Solirubrobacteraceae > Palsa-465. The sequence goes on from CAWHTT010000007.1 coordinate 25,658, forward strand.
CGCGGTCGTGATCTGGTTGTAGTGAAGGGTTGACATTGTGGGTCCTTTTTGGGTGGTAGGTGTTCGTTGTCAGGTGTTACAGCCAGGCGCTGAGGATGGTCCGGGCGACATCGTCCTCGGGGTGCTCCCGCACGGCGTAGAGGCCGCGGGCACCCACCCACAGGACGGTCCGCCCGAGGTGGTCCGGGTAGCGCGCGATCTTGGCGTTGAAGAAGTCGACGGCTGTGGGCTCCGTCCGCAGGAGCTGGTCAGCGTCGTCAAGGTATTGCCGGGTCTCCGCGATCGTCCGCTCTGCGTCGTCGTCAAGTTCGTGGTTCTGGTGGCCGGCGACGATGTGCCGGGGCTTCAGCGTCTCAACCTTGTCGATCGCATCTCGCCACGGGCCGAACCCGCCGACGCCCTGACCGAGGTACATGTGAACCCCGTTGTAGATGACGTCGCCGGCGACGACGAGCCCGATGTCAGGCACGTGCAGGACGCTGGTGTCATCGCTGTCGGAGTGGCCGACCTCGACGATCACGAGGTCGTGTCCCTCGAGCGTGAAGCGGTTGTCGGGGACCGTCACCGCGGTGACCGGCGAGGGCGGGATGCCCGTGTAGACCTTGTCCCACAGCAGCGGCCGCGTCGCGACGTTGCCGTGCATCTGGGCGATCGTTCCCGCCGAGGCGACCACGCGGGCTCCGAACCGTTCCGCCAGCAGCCCGGCGGCGAACCAGTGATCGCCGTGGCCGTGCGTGATGAAGATGTCGGTCAGGTTCCGTCCCTTGCTGGCGACCCAGTCGCCGAGGGCGCTCGCCTGATCTGTCGTCATCCCGGGGTCGGTCAGCACAGCGTCCCGGTCCCCGTAGATCAGGGTGCTGGCCTGAGGAGAGAACCGCTTTGGCTCTCCGTTGGGAAGCACACCGTCCTGTGGCGAAGGCTCGTTGATGAAGACCTCGTAGTGGAGGTCCCCGCGCGCGCCGCTCGCTACCTGGGAAGTGATTTCGCGAGTTGTGTCGGTGGTGGTCATATCAACCTCGGTGGCTTGCGTTGTGGCACCAAGATCTCGCTTTCGGCGGCCCGTCGCACCCGGGTACGCCCGGGTGTATGCCCTAGTCCAACTGCCCGGGACCGGCTCGTCGGCGGGGCTTGAGCCCGGCAGCGCGCGCCGTTTACCCTTGACCTACCAATGGCTGGCCAGCGTTTGCCGGAACTCCAGGGCCGATCGAGCGAGCGCGCGCTGTTGGACGGGCTGCTCGAGGATGTGCGCAGGGGGCACAGTGCCGTGCTCGTCATCCGTGGCGAAGCGGGTGTCGGCAAGTCGTCGCTGCTGCGCTATGTCGTTGAGCAGGCCTCCGGCTGCAGGCTCGCCCAGATCGCGGGCGTCGAGTCGGAGATGGAGTTGGCCTACGCGGGACTGCACCAGTTGTGCGCGCCGATGCTCGACCGACTGGATGGGCTGGCGCAGCCTCAGCAGGTTGCCCTCAGGGTGGCCTTGGGGCTCGTGGCCGGTGACCCTCCGGACCGCTTCTTGGTCGCGTTGGCGACGCTCGGCCTGATGTCGGCCGTGGCTGAGAAGCGGCCGCTGTTGTGCATCGTGGACGATCTCCAGTGGCTCGACGATGCCTCTGCCCGGGTGCTGGGGTTTGTCGCGCGCCGGGTTCTCGCGGAGCCGGTGGCGCTCGTATTCGCCGTACGCGAGCCCATCGGCGAGCACCATCTGGTCGGGCTCCAGGAGCTGCCGCTGGGTGGGCTCGAGAACGCAGACGCCCGCGCACTACTGGAGACGGTGATCCCCGGCCGGCTCGACGAGCGCGTTCGCGACCGGATCGTCGCGGAGAGTCGCGGCAATCCGCTCGCCCTGCTCGAGCTGCCGCGCGGGATGAGCGCGGCCGAGTTGGCGGGCGGCTTTGCCATCGCACCCGCGGCCGGGCTGTCCCGCAGCATCGAGGACGGATTTCGGCGGCGGCTCGATGCGCTGCCGGCTGACACCCGACGGCTGTTGCAGCTGGCCGCGGCCGATCCGGTGGGCGATCCGTTGCTCTTGTGGCAGGCGGCCGAGCAGCTTGGGATTCAGCCGGAGGCAGCCACGCCGGCGGTCGACGCCGACATGATCGAGATCGGCGCCCGGGTGCGGTTCCGTCACCCGCTCGTCCGCTCGGCGGCGTATCGCTCGGCGGCTCCGGCCGACCGGTACGCGCTTCACGCGGCCCTGGCGGCGGTCACCGATATCGAGATCGATCCCGACCGACGCGCGTGGCACCGCGCCCAGGCGGCAGCCGCACCCGACGAGGGAGTCGCCGAGCAACTGGAGCGCTCGGCCGCCCGCGCGCAGGCACGAGGAGGCATCGCCGCGGCCGCGGCTTTCCTCGAGAGCGCAGCGACGCTCACGCCGAACCCGTCCGTCCGCGTACGCCGGCTGCTCGCGGCGGCTCGGGCCAAACGCGACGCCGGAGCGCTCGAAGCGGCGCTGCAGTTGCTGAGCGCAGCCGAGGCCGGCCCGATGTCGGCGTTGCAGGCGGCCGAGGGCGAGCACCTGCGCGGCGTGGTCGCCTTCGATCAGGGCCGCGCCGGCGACGCCGCGCGCCTGCTCGTCGGCGCGGCCAGGCGACTCGAACCACTGGACTCTCGTTTGGCCCGCGAAACGCACCTCGAGGCGCTCGGCGCGGCAATCTGGGCCGCAGATCTGAACAGTCCGGGCGTTCTGCTCGAGGCAGCCGAGGCCGCCCGCGCCGCGCCGCCCGCCCCCAACCCGCCCGATGCGGCCGACGCCGTGCTCGACGCGCTCGCGGTGCGGATGGCCGAGGGTTACGCCGCGGCCGCGCCGGCGCTGGCGCAAGCGCTAGAGACCGTCCTGGCGCTGAAGACTCCCACCGGGGACCCCAGCCGGTGGCTGTGGCTCACGGGTCTGAGGGCGACCGGGCTGATCGCGCTCGAGCTGTGGGACGCCGAGTCCTGGCACGAGCTGGCCTCGCGCCAGGTGCGGGTCGCCCGCGAGGCCGGCGCGCTCGTGCAGCTTCAGTTCGCGCTCAACTTCCTGGCCAGAAGTCAGCTGGCAGCCGGAGAGCTGAGCGATGTCGCGGTTCTCGTCGAGGAGGAGCGCGTGATCGCACAGGCGAGCGGGAACGCGGCGGTGGGATATGCGGAGGTGATGCTCGCCGCATGGCGCGGCCAGGAGTCTGTTGCCTCCGAGCTCATCGAGCGCGTGGTTGCGGCCGCGAGCGCGCGGGGGCTCGGCAGGATGGTCGACGTCGCGAGCTACGCGAAGGCCGTGCTCTACAACGGGATCGGTCGCTACGAGGCGGCTCGTGACGCGGCGCGGGGAGCGTTTGAGCATTGCGATCACGTGGGCTACGGCTTGTTCGTCGTGGCCGAGCTGGCCGAGGCGGCGTCGAGAACCGGCGAGGAGGCGCTCGTCCGGTCCGCGCGCGAGTGGCTCTCGGAACGCACTCACGTGACCTCCAGCGACTGGTTGCTGGGGATCGAAGCCCGAGTCCGCGCGCTGCTGGGCGAGGCTGACGGCGCCGAGCGCGATTACCGCGAGTCGATCGAGTGCCTGGGACGCACGCGCCTGCGCCTGGAGCTGGCGCGCGGGCATCTGCTCTACGGGGAGTGGCTGCGCCGAGAGAAGCGGCGTTTCGACGCGCGCGAGCAGCTGCGCACCGCATTCGACCTGTTCGGCACGATCGGCGCGGACGGCTTCGCCGAGCGGGCGCGACACGAGCTCCTCGCCACCGGCGAGACGGTCCGCAAGCGCCGGGACGACACCCGCGACGAGCTCACCCCGCAGGAGGAGCACATCGCCCGGCTCGCCCTGGCCGGCCGAACCAACCCGGAGATCGGGGCCGAGCTCTTCATCAGCTCTCGCACCGTCGAGTGGCATCTGAAAAAGGTGTTCATGAAGCTCGGGATCAGCTCGCGCAAGGGCCTGCCGGACGCCCTGCCGGCGCGGGGCGATCCGGTCGTGGCCGCGTAGCGCGGCGGCGGCAACCTCACCGATCCCGCGCGTGTCGTACAACTCCCCGTTGAATTCGATATGCACCGGGATCGAGCGTCTGGGGAGGTCAACAAGGAGTTGGTGCGCCGACTCACTGAGGCGGTTCGCGAACGCAATCTCGAGGTCCTGGATGAGATCGCTGCGGGGCCTTTCGCCGAGCTCGCCAGGCGGTGGGTCGCGCCCTTCCGCGGAGCATTTCCGGACTTCGAGATGGAGATCGTGACACTGATCTCGGAGGGCGAGAAGGTCGCGGCGCATTTCCGGTGCTCCGGTACGCACCTCGGCGAATGGCTCGGAGTGCCGCCGACCGGGCGGAGGTTCGAGAGGGTCGACGAGGTGTACATCTTCGAGGTGCAGGCCGGGCGGTTGGTGTCCGCGCTGGGGGTTGAGGACAACCTCTCCCGGCTGCGTCAACTCGGGATCCTTCCGGCGCCCGTGTGATTCCCCGCCCAGGGCAGTCGTGTTGGGAGTCGCCGGGGTCGTGGCGGTAGCCTTGCGCTTCAAGTCGGGTTGAAGTCAAACGAGCCCGGGAGACTGGACGACATGGCGCCGCAGATGCGCATCGGTGAGGTGGCAGAACGGGCTCGGATGAGCACCTCGCGAATCCGTTTCTACGAGGCGCGCGGGCTGCTGCCCGAGCCCGAGCGTGCCGGCGGGAAGCGCCGCTATGGCGAGGACGTGTTGCGCCGGTTGGCGATCATCGACGCCGCGCAACGGGTGGGGTTCACGCTCGCGGAGATCCGTGACCTGCTCGGCTCGCGCGACGAGCTGGCACACGAGCGGCTGCGCCAGCTCGCGCTCCTGAAGCTCCCGGAGCTCGACGACCTGATCGCCCGAGCGACCTCGGTGCGGCGGGTGCTGAAGCTCTGCAGCCGATGCACGTGCGAATCGATCGACGTGTGCCGCATGTTCGACGAGCGCCTGCTCCCGCTCCGCGAGCACACCCCCGCGAGCGTGGCGAGTCGCTCCAGGCGGCGAGCATCGGTCACAGCTTGACTTCAACCTGGGTTGAAATGCAATCCTCCACGCGCACCCTTGAGCCGGGCCTGCCAGGAGAGCTAGCGCATGACCTACGTGATCGCGGAGCCGTGCATCGGAACGAAGGATCTCTCGTGCGTCGAGGTCTGCCCCGTCGACTGCATCCACCCCACTCAGGAAGAGCCCGGGTTCGACGACGAGGCGCAGCTGTACATCGATCCCGAGGAGTGCATCGACTGCGACGCTTGCGTGGAGGCGTGCCCGGTGGATGCGTGCTTCGCCGAGGACCAACTGCCCGACGAATGGCAGACGTACGCCCGGATCAACGCCGACTACTACAAGCGCTGACGATCGGTCGCTGACCGCAACTTCCGGGCGCAAACCCGCGGACGTCGGAGAGCGAGGTGTTTCTGCGATGTCGATTTCGGGCTGCTCCGTTCGATGCCTAGACGAAGGGGTCCAAACGGATCCGCTGTCATCTAGGAATGGAGGATCGAATGCGAAGGATCGTCGCGATCGAGAACGTGACGCTGGACGGCTTTGCCGACTCACGGGAAGGGCTGGGCTTCGAATGGACGGCTCGCGCCTACGACGACGAGGTCGACCGATACAGCAACGAGCACGTCCGGGCGGATGTAGACACGGCGATGTACGGTCGAGCCACGTATTTGGGGATGCAAGGGTTCTGGACGAAGATGCTCGACAGCCCAAACGGCACACCGAGCGCACGGGCACACGCGGAGTGGGTGAACAACGTGGACAAGGTCGTCTTTTCGACCACGCTCCAGTCGGCGGACTGGGCGAACTCGAGGCTCATCAGCGGCAACGTCGCGGCAGAGGTCGCGGCGCTCAAAGCGCAGCGCGGCGGCACGATCGCGATCTATGCCAGTCCAAAGCTGGTCCACGGGTTCGTCGAGGAGGGCTTGATCGACGAGTTCCGCATCCTCGTGCACCCGATGACGCTCGGCCGCGGCACACCGCTCTTCCACGACAAGGCGAAGCTTGACTTGGAGCTTCTCGAGTCGAAGGCGTTCGACTCCGGCGCCGTGTATGTCCGCTACCAAGTCCTTTAGCGGCTCTGCGAGGTGATCCTGATGCGATATCTGTTGCTGATCCAGACCAACCCGGACACGGCGGGCCCCACCGGTCCGGATGAGCGGCTTGCCGAGGAGATGGGCAAGCTGCTCGAGGACATGACCAAGGCCGGGGTGCTGCTCGACACGGCCGGGCTGCGCCCGATCGAGGAAGCCACCCGCATCCGCCTTGCCGACGGCCAGCAGACGGTGACCGACGGTCCCTTCACCGAGTCGAAGGAGGTCGTCGGCGGGTACTGCCTCCTTCAGGCGAGATCGAAAGAGGAAGCCGTGGAGTGGGCATCACGCTTTCTCGCGCTCCACGGCGCCGATTGGGAGATGGGCATGGAGATCCGACAGTTGGATGACCCGGTCTGAGCCCACGCAGGTGATCAGTCACGAACTGTCGCCCACAGAGCGGGGTCGGCGTGCGGCTGAGGCCGCATGGCGGATCGAATGGCCGAGGCTGGTTGCTGGGCTGACGCGGGTAGTCGGCGACATCGACGCAGCCGAGGACCTCGCGCAGGAAGCGCTGGTCGCGGCGCTGGAGCAATGGCCGCGGGACGGAGTGCCGCCGAACCCAGGCGGCTGGCTCATGCTCACCGCCAAGCACCGGGCAATCGACCGGGTCCGCCGCAACGCCACCTTCCGGCGCAAGCTCTCGGTCTTGGGCGGCGAGCTCGCGATCGAGGATGCCGAGCCGCCGCTGCCGGCGAGCGTCGATCCGGACTTCGCGATCGAGGACGACCTGCTGCGCATGGTGTTCACCGCGTGTCACCCCGTCCTCCCGTCGCCGGCCCGCGTTGCGCTGACCTTGCGCCTTGTGGGAGGTCTGACGACGGGGGAGATCGCACGGGCGTATCTGGTGCCGGAGCCGACGGTGGCGCAGCGGATCGTGCGGGCCAAGCGCAGGCTGACAGCGGAACGGATCCCGTACGAGGTGCCCTCCGGCACCGAGCTCGCGAGCAGACTGGACTCCGTACTCGATGTGATCTACCTGGTCTTCAACGAGGGATACACGGCGACGTCGGGCGAGGATTGGGTGCGCGTCGAGTTGGTCGAGGAGGGGTTGCGCCTGGCGCGCATCCTGACCGGGCTGATGCCCGACGAGCCTGAGGTGCACGGCCTCGCGGCGCTGCTCGAACTGCAATCCTCGCGCGTGTGGGCCCGCAAGGCCGCGTCCAGGACGCTCGTCCTCCTCGCGGATCAGAACCGCACGCGCTGGGATCGCCTGCTCATCCGCCGCGGATTCGCCGAGCTGGGACGCGCCAACGCGCTCAACCACCGGCAAGGCCGACCGCCCGGCCGCTACGCGCTACAAGCCGCCATAGCCGCTGCCCACGCGATGGCAGCGACCCCCGAGGAGACCGACTGGCGCCGCATCGCCGGTCTCTACGCCGTTCTCGCGCAACGGTTCCCGTCCCCGATCGTGGAGCTGAATCGCGCGGTTGCCGTCGCGATGGTGGACGGTCCGAGCGCAGGGCTTGAGCTCCTCGAGGCGATCGCGGGAGGCGGGGCGTTGAGCGATTACCACCTCCTCCATGCGGTGCAGGGCGATCTCCTTGCCCGCCTCGGGCGTGACCACGAGGCAGCGACCTCGTTCCTCCGGGCGGCGGAGCTGACCGCGAACATCGCGGAACAGCAATTCCTCCGAGACCGCGCCGACGCCTGCGTCCAGCGTCGAGAAGGAGCGCCGGACGGTCTCCGGAACGGTCTGACAACCTAGGCCGCGTGGATGTGACAGCCCCGGCGGACCGGCTGCGGATCCCGCCGTGGGCGCGCGTCGCCGCGGTGATGTTCGGAGTCGGCTGGGGTGCAAACCAGTTCTCCTCCCTACTGCTGGCCTACCGCCTGCATCGCGGGGTTTCCGAGAGCACGGCCGACGCCCTGTTCGGCGTGTATGCGCTCGGGCTTATCCCCGCGCTGCTGCTGATCGGACCGATCTCCGATCAGCGCGGCCGGCGGCGGATCGTGCGCGGATCGGGCGTCCTGTCCGTGGTCGCCTCGCTGGCGCTCATCGCCGGCGCGCACTCGCTCGGGATGCTGTATCTCGGCCGCTTCCTGGCCGGCGTGTGCAGCGGCGCCGCTTTCGCCGCGGGCACAGCGTGGATCAAGGAGTTGTCAGTCGCCCCGTACGACCCGCTCGCCGGCGAACAGGCCGGCGCCCGGCGAGCCGCGATCGCCCTGTCGGCCGGCTTCGGGCTTGGTCCACTCGCCGCCGGACTGCTCGCCCAGTGGGGGACCGATCCCCTGCTCACCGCGTACCTCCCCCACCTTGCGGTGATGCTCATCGCGCTCGTGATACTGATCGGGGCACCTGAGACCGTGTCCTCGGACATGCGGCGGGTGTCGCTCGCCGGCGCGCTGCGGGTTCCCTCGGCCGGACACCACAGATTTCGCGCAGTCGTCGTCCCCGCCGCGCCCTGGGCGTTCGCCGCGCCGTCGATCGCGTTCGCCGTCCTGCCCGGCCTCGTCGCCCACCAGACCGGCGACTACCAGGTCGCATTCGCTGCTGTCGTGGCCGCCCTCACCCTCGGGGTAGGGATCCTGATCCAGCCGTTGGCTCGACGGCTCGACCGGACGGGTGCCGTGCGCGGGCTCCTCGCCGGTCTGCTTGCCGTCAGCGCGGGCACGCTGCTCGGAGCCCTCGCCGCTCAGGCCTCGAGCTGGCCACTCGTCGTGCCGGCCGCTGCGCTGCTCGGGTGCGGCTACGGGCTGTGCCTCGTCTCGGGTCTGCTCGAGACCCAGCGGCTGGCGAGCCGCGAGGACCTCGCGTCGCTCACCGCGATCTACTACGCGGTGACCTACGTCGGCTTCGCCGTGCCAATCGTCCTGGCCGAGCTCGAGCGGGTCGCAGCCGCTCCGCTTCTGCTCCTCCTGACCGGCGCTCTGGCGGCGCTGAGTGCGCGCCAGGTAGCCCGCGCCTCAGCGCGACACCCGGCCCGCGTCAGTCGCCTTCGCCAGCCCACCAGCTAACCCGTGATGTCCACTGACGACTTGTCCATCACTACCGGAGTCCTAGCGATCACCTCTGCTGCTCAGCGGATCCCGCTGTCGTAGCTGATCAGGACGGCCGTGTAGCGATGGCTGTGCACGGTGGCGACCTGCGGCGCGCTCCGCGGGTACGGGCGATCGTTGTGCGGTAGCAGGAGATACCTGCCCGGCGCAAGTGGGATCCGGAAGCGGCCTTCCGCAGAGGACTGCACTCGGGCGACCAGCGTGCGCCTGGGCTCACGACGAATCGTGATCGTCGCTCGGTATGGCCTCTCGCAGACCTTGCCAGGCCGCTCAACCGGGCACGTTGGACCGATTCGCACCTCACCATTGATCCCCGAGTCACGCTGCCGCGTGCTGGAGGCCGCGGAATCGCGAGGCAACCCGCGCCCACCACTGCTGTTGGCCAATACCGAGATCGACACCAGCGCCACGGCGGTCGCAAGGCTCCATTTGCTCGCCCGCAATCTCCGCATCATGAATTCCACCCAAGGTTGGTGTATGCGGCCTCGTCCCGTAGCGCTTGGCCTGGCGACGAGCCAGGCTACCGATACGGCCTCACGCCGGGCCGCACTTCGCTAAGGCGCTGACACGTTCATCACCCGCGTGCCCCAGTTCCTGACGCCATCCGGTGTCTGGCTCGATTTCGGTGGGACATACTCGGTCGCCATCCAGATCGACTTTCCACTTGGGTCCATCACGGCCCACGGATGGTGGCGCGGCGATGGTCGGGACGCTTTCCGGCAGCGATTTGTTCCCCAGCGCCTTCGACCGCGCCTCCTGGCGCTGATGGCTTCTGCGGTTGCTCGCTCGACGGGCGCCGGCGTCGCGACCAGGAGGTGATCGACACGGACGACAGGCAGACAGCACAGAGCTCATCCTCGGCCGGCGCGACCGCCGCGAGCCCCGCGTCTCGCGTCCGAGCAGCGAAGTTCCCGCACATCATCTCGGAGTTCGAGCAACTGGTGACCGAGCCCGGCTGTCCGAGCTGTCGTCACATCGCTGAGGCCGAGCGCAGCTTCTTCTCTTGGTTTGAGATCGAGAGGGCGATCCCCGCCGCGAGACAGACGGGGCTGGGCGTCGATCGAAATTCGGTCAGGGGAAACGCGCCGCTCGGGCTCTGCCCGGCCTGCGAGGCGGCTGAGTCGGGGGCTCGTCACGCTCGGGGCGGGGCGGCGACGACGTGCTCGTGACGATTGGCGGTGAGCTGGGCGCCACGCCCCACTGTCCCGCATGCCATGCGCGGGATGGAGTCGAGCAGGCGCAGCACGACCTGGTCGTAGCCTCTCTGGGCCGCGCCGGCGTCCGGGAGCGCTACGAGCACGCTGCGCGGCTTGGCCCAGATCGATGGCCGCGTGTTCGAAGGTGGACCAGCGCCGATCGGGGAACAAGACAGTGCGGATGAGGAACGACGCCCATGCCAGGTCTGGCCAAGACGCTGATCGCGCGCTCCTTCGCGACGGTGACCGGGACCAGGTTCTCGCGCGTGCAGTTCACGCCGGACGTGATTCCCTCGGATGTCACCGGGGCGTCGATCTTCAACCAGCGTTCATCCGATTTCGAGTTCCGCCCAGGTCCGAGGCGGTGGTCGCCGCCCCGGGCCGCGGATCGTCCACCGACCATCGCCGCTACGATCGCGACGAGCGATGAGGCTCGGCTTTCACCGCTCGCGGCAGACCGGACGAGTGCTCGCGCTCGCGCTGGTTGCGTGTCTGTGCCTCGGGGCCGCTGCGTGCGGCGGCGGCTCCAAGAAGAAGACGAGCACCTTGCCGTCCAACCCACCGCACGTGGGCGGTACACCTCCGACCGCCCCGAAGCCGTTCCGGGGCCGGCCGAACATCGTGTTCGTGCTCACCGACGACCTGTCGAGCGACCTGGTCCGGTACATGCCCCACGTTGTGGCGATGGAACGCCACGGCCTCACGTTCAGCAACTATTTCGTCTCGGACTCGCTGTGCTGCCCCTCGCGCGCCTCGATCTTCACCGGCAACTTCCCCCACGACACGCACGTCTACGGAAACTTCGGCACGCAGGGCGGGTTCCCGGCCTTCCATCGACGAGGCGAGGAGCGACACACGTTCGCCGTCGCCCTCCAGCGCGCCGGCTACCGCACCGCGATGATGGGCAAATACCTGAACGGCTACGACGCGGTGGCCGGGCACGTGGCGGACGGAGAGCGCACGAACGTTCCCGCCACTTACGTCCCTCCCGGGTGGAACGAGTGGGACGTGGCGGGCTGGGGCTATCCGGAGTTCGACTACACGCTGAACGAGGACGGCGTGATGCACCGCTTCGGGCACCGACCGAGCGATTACCTCACCGACGTGATCGCCCGCAGAGGCATCGATTTCATCAACGACGCGGCCCGGTCCCGTCAGCCGTTCTTCCTCGAGCTGGCCACCTTCGCGCCCCACTCTCCCTACACCCCGGCCCCGGTCGACAAGCATGAATTCGCCGGCCTGCGAGCGCCGAGGCCCCCGAGCTTCGACGTCCTGCCCACCCACCCGCCGCAGTGGCTGGCTCCCCACCCGCGCCTGACTCGCAAACAGCTGGCCCGGATCAACTATGCGTTTCGCCGTCGGGCGCAGGCGGTGCAGGCCGTCGATCGGATGATCGGAAGGGTCGAGCAGACGCTCAGCGCCGATGGCATCGCAGGCAGCACGTACCTCGTGTTCAGCTCCGACAATGGCCTGCACACCGGCGAGTACCGCCTGATGCCCGGCAAGCTGACCGCGTTCGACACGGACATCCGGGTCCCGCTCGTTGTGTCAGGCCCCGGAGTCATGCCTCACTCGACGACGCCACTGATGGCGGAGAACGTGGACCTGGCCAAGACGTTCACGGCCCTCGGAGGCACGCGGTTGGCCAGCGACGGGCACAGCCTGAAATCGCTGTTTCAGGGGCACTCTCCCCCGCACTGGCGCAATGCTGTCCTGGTCGAGCATCAGAGCCCCCCGCTGCGGGTCCGGGATCCCGACTATCAGCAGCCGGCCAGCGGCAGCCCAACCACGTACGAGGCCATGCGCACCACCGCGTTCCTCTACGTCGAATACGCGGACGGGGAACGGGAGTTCTACGACTTGCGCACCGATCCGTTCGAGTTGCACAACGTCGCCGATCGCCTGACCCAGCGTCAGCTGTCGCGGCTGCATGCGGAGCTGAGAAGGCTCGAGCGCTGCCATGGCGGCAAGACGTGCTGGAAAGCAATGCACGTGAAGCCATGATCGGCGCGGGCTGCCATCACGGTCGTCCGCGTCCCGCTGGTTGATCTCCCGGCCCGCGCACCGCGCACTCACCCGCACTCGGCTCGGTATGATCGGGCGAGGCGATGAAGCCCGCCTGCTGAACCGCCGAACCGGCTGATGGCTTCTACCGAACTCCAGACCGGTGGAAGCTGATGACGTTAGCTAATGGCCGCGGCCCCAGCGCGGCGTCCACATTCCGCAACCGGACGACTTCGCTCGGGCGGAGTCCGGCAATAGCTTGATGGGTCGTGCCGGACGGGACACTCGCGAGCTGGCCGCGATCTTCGCCGGCGGCGTGGTCGGCGCACTGCTCCGGGTGGCCCTGATCCAGACCGGCGTCGGGACGGCCCCCGGATGGCCGTGGATCACGTTCGCTGAGAACATCCTCGGCACGTTCCTGCTCGGATATTTCGCGACCCGCCTGCAGGAGCGGTTGCCGCTGTCCGCCTACCGTCGTCCGTTGCTCGGCACCGGCTTCTGCGGGGCGTTCACCACGTTCTCGACCATGCAACTTGAGCTGGTCAAGATGCTCGACGTCCATCGCTATGGACTGGCGGCGGGCTACGCCGCGGCCAGCGTCACCCTGGGCTACGGCAGCGTTCACCTGGCCACGTTGTTCGTGCGCCGTGCGAGGACCGTGACGTGAGCGTTCTGGTCTGGGGCGGAGTCGGCGTGCTCGGCGGCGTCGGGGCGCTGCTTCGATTCCTCATCGACGGGCTCGTCGCGGCTCGAGTCGGTCGGGACTTCCCACTCGGCACCTTCGTCGTCAACATCACGGGAGCCACGATCCTCGGTTTCCTGGTCGGGCTGGGCTTCACGGGCGATCGCCTGCTCCTGGCCGGTACCGCGACGATCGGCTCCTACACCACGTTCTCGACCTGGATGCTCGAGACTCAGCGACTCGTCGAGGACGGTGAGCTGGCGATCGCCGGCGCGAACGTGCTGCTCAGCCTGGGCGTCGGCCTGGGCGCCGCCGCGCTGGGTCGGCTGATCGGGAGCCACCTGTGAACTCGGACTGTCTCAAGCTCACCACCTATTTCGGCGAACGGCATCGAACCGAGGACCGGTTCGTGGCCGACGCGCTGCTCGATCTCTACGGACGCAGGGAGGTCGAGGTCAGCGTGATGCTCCGCGGTGCCGAAGGCTTTGGCGTCAAGCACCATCGCCGCACGGACCGTTTGCTCACCCTCTCCGAAGATCTCCCGCTGGTGTCGGTCGCGGTCGACACGCGGCCGCGCATCGAGAGCCTCCTGGACGACGTCGTCGCGATCAAGCGTCACGGTCTCATCACGCTCGAGCGAGCGAGGATGCTGAGCGGCGAGATCGCGCCGCTCGCCCTTCCCGAAGAGCTGCACGAGGCGACCAAGCTGACCATCTACGTCGGTCGCGGCGAGCAGATCAACGGTGTCCCGGCGTACGTCGCAATCTGCGATCTGCTGCACCGGCGCGGGGTCGCCGGCGCGAGCGCACTGCTCGGCGTCGACGGGACCGCCCACGGGGTGCGTGAGCGGGCGCGCTTCTTCGGGCGCAACGTCGACGTCCCGATGATGATCATCGCCGTGGGCGCCGGCGAGCAGATCGCCCGTGTCCTGCCCGAGCTCGGAACGACGCTGCGGCGGCCGCTGCTGACGCTCGAGCGCATTCGGGTGTGTAAGCGCGACGGGGAGCTGCTCGAGCCTCCGACAGCGCTACCGGCCGTCGATGAGCGAGGCCTCGCGATGTGGCAGAAGCTCATGATCTACACGTCCGAGCAGGCGCGTCACGGGCGCGCCCCGCTGCACCTGGCGCTGATGCGCCGGCTGCGCGAGGGCATCGCGAGCGGCGCGACCTGCCTGCGCGGCGTCTGGGGCTTCCACGGAGAGCACCCGCCCCACGGCGACCGGTTGCTGCAGCTCCGCCGCCACGTTCCGGTGGTGACGATCATCGTCGACACGCCCGACCGGATCGCCCGGTCGTTCGAGATCGTGGACGAGATCACCGATCAGGCGGGACTGGTGACCAGCGAGATGGTGCCGGCAATGGCGGCGCTGACAGAGGGAGAACCGACCCGCGGCGGCTTGCGGCTGGCCCGCCATCGGTTCTGAGGCACACCCCCATCTGTCATGAGAGAGTCTCACAGGCTGTCCAGGAGATCAGCCACGGTGTCAATCACGGCATCGGGACGCAGGCGTGCAGGCACGCGGTCGAGGTCGATTTCGCCAGTCGTGCCGCTGCGCACGAGGATGGTGTGCGAGTTGGCCATGCGCCCCAACCTGATGTCGAGGCCCACATCGTCGCCGATGACGGCCAGCTTCTGGGTCGGCAGCTTGAAATGCGTGCGAAGCTCGCCCACGGCCGCGCGCGAGGGCTTTCCGACCACCCGCGGGCGGGCGCCGCTCACCTTGGCGATCGCGGCCGTGATCATCGCGCCCCGGCTGAGCACGATTCCGTTCGCGCCGGCGAAGCCCGGGACGTAACTTCCCGTCAGCAGGGGCGCGCCGGCCCTCACGGCGTGCGCCGCCCGCTCCAGAGCGCCGATGTCGACCTCGTCGGCGTGTGTGACGAGCACGACCTGCGCGTCCTCGCCGGTAGTGAGCGCGATGCCCATGGCCGCCATCCGATCACGGATCACGTCCGTGGAGAACAGAAAGACCGGGCTCCCCGAGTGGTGGCGGCGCAGGTAGGTGATCGCGCTCTCGACCGGCGTGAGCACCTCATCGGCGGCGACCGGCAGCCCGTCGTCGGTCAGCGCACCTGCGATCTGATCCGCCGGCACGTGGCTGCCGTTGGTGAACAGCACGAGGCGCCGACCGGAGCGGCGGATTTCGTCGAGTACCTCTATCGCCCCCGGCACGGGGCGAGCGCGAAAGTCCGGGCCCCGGTGGACGAGGGTCCCGTCGACATCGAACACGAACCCCTGGGCCTCCGCGACCCTCAGGACGCCGTCAATCGCCACGGCGCCACACCACCGTCTCCTCGCCCCTGAGCAGCTCCAGGTAGGAGATTCCGGGCCGCTGCTCGAGTTCGCGAAGGAGATCCACGACCGGCGCCCGGCCGGAGTGATTGGCCACGCCGAGCTCGAGCGGGCGCCCGCCCGCGGCCAGCATCGCGTCGACCTGCTCGGCGGGCATGGTCAGCCGCAGCAGCAGCTCTTCCTCGGAGATGCGACTGCCGAAGCGCCGCCGCGCCCCGTCCAGCGTGATCGGCTGCAGGTCCCTCAGCTTGTCCACCCCCGGTCGCGAGAGCACACGATCGGCGACGTCCGCGTCGACCGGAGCCGGCGAGTCGCCGTAGTGGCCTAGGAAATAGCGCACGGTCTCATCCGAGACGGTCTTCCACCGCTCGCCGTCGATCACGTTGTAGGTCGCCTGCGTGGCGACGAACTGCGAGACCGGTGTGACGATGATCGGATAGCCCATCTCCGCGCGCACGCGCGTGACCTCCTCCAGCACCGCCTCGAACAGCTCGGGGCGGCGGATCTCGGCGAGCATCCGCTGCGTGGTCGTGACCATGCCACCCGGCAGCTGGTGCTGGTAGTAGGCCGCGTCGAACTCCCGCGGCTCACCCGCCGGCAGGCGTTTGGCGCGGGCGAGCGCGGAGAAGTGTTCGGCCACGAGCCCCTGCGCCTCCAGGTCGAGCTCGTGCGCGAAGCCGGAGGCTTCGAGATTGCGCGCGGTGCTCGAGACCTCGGGCTGCGCGGTCCCGCGCGAGAGGGGTCCGCAACCCGTGTGGACGGCCTGAAAGCCGGCGCGGACGCCCTCGAGGTAGACCAACGGCGCGAGCCCGATCGTGCAGTGGCTGTGCAGCTCGGTCATGCGCTCACCCGCCGCGGCCCGAAAGTGCGGGGCTAGCTCGCGCACCACCTCGGGCATGAGCACGCCGCCCGGATCCTTGAGATAGAACCGGTCCATGTCCGGGCAGTCGGCCAGCGCCGCCGCGCGCTCGGCGTAGTACTCGACGGTGTGCACGGGGCTGATCGAGTACGTGAGCCCGAGGACGACCTCCTCGATGCCTTCCGCGTGGGCCAGCGCCGCGATGTCACGCAGCCGAGCGGGATCGTTCGAGGGGTCGACGACCTGGAGGCGCCGGATCCCGTTGCGCGCCACCAGCCTGAAGGCGAGCGCCATCACGTCCTCCCCGGCCGGCACCCACGAGATGAACCGCATTCCGCTGGTGATCATCCCGAGGCGCGTATTCGGCATCGCCGCGCTCACCAGTCGAATCCGGCGCCAGGGATCCTCGCGGTGGAAGCGCACCGAGATCCCGATGAAGGTGCTGGCCGTGAAGTCCAGCGCGTGGTAACCGACGCGATCGATCACCGGCGCGATCGACAGCACGTCAGCCGTGGCCAGCCCGGTGCCGCTCCACAGGCTCTGGTCACCGTCGCGGGTGCTCGTGTCGATGAACTCGACCGGGCTCATCCGCCGTCGAGAATCTCGACGCGCCCGGCCGTGCCATCGACGGAGATCGTCTGACCCGTCTTGATCGCTGACGTGGCCCGGCCCGTTCCGACCACCGCCGGGAGCCCGTACTCGCGGCACACGATCGCCGCGTGCGACATCACGCCGCCCACGTCGGTGACCGTCGCTCTGATCTTGGAGAAGATGGGCGCCCACGCCGGCGAGGTCGAGCCGCACACGAGGATCTCGCCCTCGCGCACGTCGCCGATCTGCTCGACGCCGCGCACGACCCGCGCGATGCCCTGGACCGTCCCCGGCGAGGCGGCCGCACCGGTCAGCGTGCGCCCGCCGTCCTGCTGGCGCGCCCACTCGCGCACGCGCTCGGTGGTCACCCCCCACAGCATGTTCAGCGCGGGATCGGTCACCGCCTCGGGCACCACGCCGACCGCCGGTGGCGGCGTCCACTCGGCCAGCCTGGCCAGGATCTCCTTGCGCCGCGCGACGATCGGCGGCCAGTGCTCAGGCCCCAGCGGCTTCCCCCCGGTGGCCCACGTCAGGGTCAGCTCATCTAGCGCGCTGGCCACCTCATAGCGGGACAGCTGGAAGACGTCCTCGCCGTCCTCGAGGAACCCGTGGTGAGCGAGGAGTGCGCCGAACTCGCGGATCTTGTTCCACCAGCGGGTCAGAAACCAGTAGTCGCAGTAGAACTTGTGCTCCTCCACGTACGGGAACACCGTCCGCGACAGCGCCAGGAGCTGGTCGAACGACTCGCGCGCGTCCTTATCCAGCAGCGCCCCGTACCCCTCGGCCAGCCGCTCGCGCTCACGACGGAGCTCCTCCGTCGGTCGCTCGATCTGCTCCCCCGCCTTCAGGGCCTGGACGTACCCGATCAGCGACGCGTACGGAATGCTGGGGTCGTCGTACCAGCTGCGGTAGAAGTGGTAGAGGCCGTCGCCCGTGGCCATGTTGAACCACGGATCCTTCGTCTTCTCGAGCTCCTCGAGCCAGCTCCGGCCGGCGTCGCTTTGGGCCAGCTCGCCGTCGATCTCTGCGGGTGAGCGACCCTGCGCGAACGCCGCGTCGACGCCGGTCTCGATCGCCAGGCGCGCGAGCCGGCGTAGCTCGGCATCGGCGCGGAACACCACCACGTCAATGCCGGCGACCATCTGCGCGATGTGCTGGTCTGGAATGTCGGGCAGTTGCGCCTTGCACAGATCGGCGAACGTCGAGTAGGCGCCGTAGCCCAGGAGCAGAAACTCGAAGTGGTGCTGCCACATCAGGTCACCCATGCGCAGCACACGCGTATACGCGTCGAGCACCTCGTAGAACGAGGTGTTGCGATCTTCCCCGAACGCGATGTCATCGGGCTCGTACTCGGGCAGGTCGGGAACCCGCAGCGCGTCGAGCTGCGCGATCAGCGCCTCCATCTTCGTGCGCCACTTGCCGTACAGCTCCGTCCAGTTCTGAAAGTAGTAGCCGGCACGCTTCTGGAAGAACTCGGCGCGCTCGGCCATCTTGGCCGGATCGGTGACCGGATTGCCCGTGATGTAGATGTAGCCATTGATCACCCGCCAGTCGATGCCCATCGCCGGCGGCACCGCGAACACCCGGTTCTGCCATTCACCGATCGCCTGGTAGGGCGAGTCGATGCAGATCACGTCGAACGCCGGCATCGGCTCGGGGAAGTGCATCGAGTTCCAGAACCAGAACCGATTCTCGTCCCGATCACGGCGGCGCTCGTCGAACAGGCCGTGATACGGATACATCGCCTCCCAACCCTCGCATCCCGCGGGCGTCCCGATCTCGTACGGATTCGGAAACGAGCCATCGCCGGCACTCATCGCGGCCATCTGTCCCTCCTATGCGTGGGTCCGTCCGAAGCGCGTGATTTTCACGACGCTACCCCCGGGATCCTACGGCTCGGATCCGGCCCGGTCAGCGGACATACGCGGCTACCCTTCCGCGATGCTGTTCGAGAACCTCGCCGTGGCAGATGTCCCGACGCCGAGAGGCCACGTCCACGTCCGGACCGGCGGGTCGGGCCCGCCGCTGCTCTTGCTCCACGGGTTTCCCGAGACCCATCTCATGTGGCACTCGGTCGCGCCCGCGCTGGCCGAGCAGTTCACCCTCGTCGTCGCGGACCTACCCGGCTACGGCGAGTCGTTTCGCCCGCCGGTGAGCGACGACCACAGCGCGCACAGCAAGCGAGCGCTGGCCGGCGATCTGCTCGCCGCGATGAGCGCGCTCGGTCACACCACGTTCGCGGTCGCCGGGCACGACCGCGGAGGGCGGGTCGCGTACCGCATGGCGCTCGATCATCCCGCCTCGGTCTCCCGGCTTGCCGTCCTCGACATCGTCCCGACCGGCGAGATCTGGTCGCGGGCGGACGCCGCGTTCGCGATTGGATACTGGCACTGGTCGTTCCTCGCCCAGCCCGCTCCCCTGCCCGAGGAGCTGATCCTCGGCAATCCCGACGCCTTCTGGATATCGGCGCAGCGGCTCGGCCTGAAAGCCGACGGGCGCTACCCCGAGGAGGTCCTGCGCGCCTACCGCACCCAGTGCGCCGATCCTGCGACCGTCGAGGCAATGTGCGAGGACTACCGTGCCGGCGCGACCGTCGATCGCCTCCTCGACGACGCCGACCGCGGGCGGAGAACCATCGGCTGTCCCGTCCTCGCCCTCTGGGGAAGCGACGGCGCACTCCCGCGCTTCTACGACGATCCGCTCGACCTTTGGCGCATCTACGCGCCGGACGTCACCGGTCGCGCCGTCGAGGATGCGTCACATTTCCTCGTCGAAGACGTACCCGGCGTGGTCGCCGAGGAGCTTCTCGCGTTCTTCGGCTAACGGGGCCTTAGGGGAGCCCGGCGTGCGGAACTTCGACGGTCGTGCGCAGCAACACGGCTTCGCGTGCCGCCTTCCGTGGCCCCTCGTGAAAGTCGGGCGCCGCGCAGGCGATCAGCGTCCGGCCGTCGTCGCCGCCGAGCCCGCAGGCGAATACGCCGAGGCCCTCGGGCATCGCGACTTCGTCCACGATTCGACCGCCCGGCGCGACGCGGCAGACCGCCGCGCCCAGCGCGTTGGCCGCCCACACGTGGCCCTCGGCGTCCAGCGCGCAGCCATCGGGAGCGAAGCTGACCGCGGACAGCATGGCCTCCGTGTCGCCGGGTTCGGGCGACGGTTGGACCTGCGCCCAAACGCGCCGGTTCGCCAGTGACCCGTCGGGCTGGATGTCGAACGCGGTGAGCCGGGCCGCGAACGTCTCAGCGACGATCAGCGTCCCATCGTCGGTGATCACGGTGCCGTTGGGAAACCAGAGATCCTCCGCAACGATGCCGGCGGTGCCATCGGGGTCGATGCGCACGAGGCTGGCCGGCGCAGGGGCACCACCGCCCATCAGGTCAAAGCCGAAGTTGCCCACGAAGGCTCGGCCCTGCCGGTCGACGATCATGTCGTTCACGTGACCCGTGGTCAGCTCCGTCAGCTCCGCGTGGGTCACAACGGTGCCGTCCGCTTGGCGTCGCAGGACGCGGCGGTCCTTCATTGACACCACGAGCAGGTCGCCGTCAGGCAGCCAGCCGAGCCCCGACGGCTGACCCTCGACCTCGACCTCGAGCCGCTCGCGCCCCTCATCGTCGTAGCTGAAGACCGCATGTCGGTAGAAGTCCGATATCCACCACCGGTCCTCGTGCCAGCGTGGGCATTCGAAGTAGTTGCCGCCCTCAATCCACGTCGTCAGTCGTCGCTCGCTGTTCATGCCGTCACCTTATGCCGCGACGGCTGCGCGCGCGGTTGCCATGAACGCCTCCAGCTCGCGACGGATGTCCGGACCGCACGGTTGGAAGACCAGCTCGGTCACACCGCCGGCTGCGAGTTCGCCGAGCCGGGCAGCGACCTGATCTGCGGTCCCGCTCACCGTCGCCTGCTCGAGCATCGCGTACCCGCCCGCGTCCCAGGCAGCCTGGTCCGCCTCGTTCAGGTCCACGCAGTGCTGCACATGAACGGCGAGGTGGCGCTCGCTGGGTGCTGTGCGCTCGATCACGGCCTCCCACTCCGGCCCGCCCGGAAGCTCCGACAGCGGCGTGTCGAACTCGTACGCGCCGTGGTATGCCAGGGCGAGCCCAGGCCCGCCAGCCGCTCGCACCCGCTCCGAGCTCGGATCTTCGCCATCGTCCAGCACGGTGCCCCACAGGAGATACGACACGTCGCGAAACTCAGTGGCGAACTCGGGCAGCATGAGGGTGGCGAACAGCCCATCGGCGAGCTCGCGCGTGACAGCGGCACCCTTCGGCCCAAGCGCGCTGATCAGGACCGGGACCTCGACGGGTCGCGGGGCGCCGTGGCCGGGCGGATGCAGCATGCGCATGCGCGCACCCTCCCACTCGACCGTCTCACCGCGAAGCAGCCCGCGGTAGGCGCGGATATACGCGTCCATATACGCCCACGGGATCGCGCGGTAGCCCATCGCGCGGCGTCCCGAGAATCCGGTCCCGAATGCCACCTCGACCCGGTCGGGCGCCAGCGCCACCAGCGCCGCGGTCGCCGCGGCGTTCACCATCGGGTGCCGAAGCGTGGGGACCAAGACGCCCGGGCCCAAGCCGATCCGCTCCGTGCGCTGCGCTGCCAGCGCGAGCATCATCCACACGTCGGGGCTCTGCTGCGGTGTGTCGTACAGCCACGCGCGCTCGTATCCGAGCTCCTCGGCCAGCGCGACCTGCTCAGGAGAATCCAGCGTCGTTGGAGACGCGAACGAGATCTTCATCGACATCCTTTCTGTGACGCCAGGGCACTCTCTCTCCTGCCCAGACTTCCCATGCGGTGATCTGAGGTAACCGCTTTGCGTCTGATCGGCGAGACCGGGTCAGTACTGGTGTGAGGTGATGGCGCGGGCGGCCGCGGCGGGCGCGGTCGAGGCTCCTAACCGCGCGGCGACGCCGGCGTGCAGCGCGCCGAGCGCGGACACCATGGCGACCGGGTTGGCGAACAGCTCCCGGGCGGTCGGATCGTGGTCGTCGGCGCACACCAGCGCGATCTGGACCGCCTGGGTGAGCGGCGACCCAGCCGAGCTCGTGACTCCGATCGTGATCGCCCCGGTTTGGGACGCGGCCGACGCGACGTCGATCGTGTCCCGGCTCTCGCCGGTGTGGCTGATGGCGACGCACACGTCGCCGGTTTGCAGGTTGTCAGCCTGCAGGTGCTGCACGAGCGCGTCCATCGCGCTCGTCGCGCGGACGCCGAGTGCCGAGAAGCGAAACGTGGCCAGCGCGGCCAGCGCCGCCGAGGCTCCGACGCCGGCGAACATCACCTGCCCCGCGCCGGCGATGGCGTCCCCCGCCTTCTCGAATGCGGCGACATCGATCGCTTGGGCGCCGCCGCGGATGCTGTGTGCGTCGTCGGCCATCACCCGCTCGTGAAGCGGCAACGTTGAGTCGCTCTGCGCGCGGCCGTAGCCGAACTGGTCCGCGCGGCCGGCCTCGTGGGCGATGGCCAGCTTGAGCGCGGCATAGCCCGCGTAACCCAGGCGACGGGCTAGGCGCACCACCGTCGCCGGTGAGACGCCCGCGCGCTCGGCCAGCCGGCCCACGCTGTCATACCCCGCCTCAGTGGGCTGGGCGAGCAAGAGCTCGGCGATCCGCCGCTCGGCGTCGGGCAGACCGGCGAGCGCGGCTCGCAGCCGTGCCGACGGGCCGGCCGTTGGTAGAACCGAAGTTTCGTTATCGTCATTCATGTCAAATATTGTTTCATAGGGACGTGACCGATTTCCGCCCACCAACTCACTCTCGCGGTGATCGCCCTGGTCCTGGTTGCCGGGGTGCTCCACGCCGCCTGGAACGCGATCGCGTCGACCATCTCCGACAAGACGGTGGCGTTCGCGCTCATCGGTGCAGCCCAAGCCGCGCTCGCCGCCATCGTGCTGCCGATCGTCGGCCTGCCGCGCTCGAGTGCGATCGCATTCGCCGCCGGATCGGCCGTCGTCCACATCGCCTACACCGCCGCTCTGCTGCAGTCCTACCGCCTCGGGGACTTCGGCCGCGCCTACCCCGTGGCCCGCGGCACAGCACCGCTGCTCGTCGGCCTGGGCGCCTGGTTCATCGCCGGCGAGCACCTCGACCCGCTCCAGATCGCCGGGACGTGCACGATCGCGGCCGCCCTGACCGCAATCGTGTTTGCCGGCGGCCGTCTGACCCGCGCCGACCTCCCCGCAACGGCAGCCGCGGTGCTGACCGGAGTGACGATCGCCACCTACACCGTCATCGATGGGCTGGGCGTGCGCCACGCCCACAACCCGCTCGGCTACCTCGCGCTGCTCTTCGCGTTCCAGGAGCCGGCCATCCTCGCGATCGCCACCTACCGCCTGCGCCACCGCCTCGACCGCCGGCTGCTGCGCGACGTGCCCGCCGGGCTCGGCGCCGGCCTCATCTCGGTGCTCGCCTACGGCATCGTCGTCTGGGCCCAGACGCACGGACCCTTGGCCCTCGTTTCCGCCCTGCGGGAGACCAGCGTGATCAGCGCCGCGTTGATCGCCACCCTGCTGTTCAAGGAGCCACTCGCCCATCGACGCCTGCTGCCCTCCGTCGCGGTCGTCCTCGGGATCGTGCTGATCGCAGTGTGACCCGACACGCCCACCGCGCGAGATTTCTACCGGGACCGTCGCGGGGCGGCTAGCGTCGCATCCTCATCGGCAAACAGCTTGGAGGTCGCGGTAATGGCTGGAGAGACGCTATTTCTTGGATGGGGCCAAGTCGTGCGAGGACGTGAACAGTTCGCGCTGCAGGTCTTCCAAGAACATGTTGCCTACTACGCCAAGCTTCAGGAAGAGGGACACATCGAACGGTTCGACGCGTACCTCTTGGCGCCGCACGGAGGCGATCTCGCCGGGTTCTTCCTACTTCACGGGGAGCAAGCAACACTCGACACGATCAGGTCGAGCGAGGAGTTCCACCGGCTGATCGTGCGAGCCGGGTCCGTGATCGACAACCTAGGCGTGGTGAACGCGTACAGCGGTGATGCGCTGGGCCAGCAGATGGCGCTGTTCGGCGAGATGGCTCAGGAGCTGCCTCAGGCCAACTAGGCGCCGCGCGCCGCTTCTTGGCTGAACGCGGACCTAGCTCAGGTTGATCCGTGTCGTCTGGGATGGTTGGCGCCCGACACCGCGCAACCGAGAAGGAAGCCGAGCGCGGCACCAGCGGCGGCCGCCGGAACGCCGATTTCGAACACCGCGAACCACGCGGTCGCCGCGTGAACATGCAGGCCGACGACCAGCCCGGTAATCGCTCCAGCGGCGCCCGCCAGGATCATTCCCACTAACGCGCAGCTGCGGGGCAACGGCTGCGCCCTGAGATAGGTCACGAACCGCACCGTCACAGCGCCGCCACCACCGGGGACCTAGGCTGGGGCCACGGCGACCGCGACTTCGTCGGCGCGAACGTCCCGAGCCTGGAGATAGCCGATGACGGAGACGACGACCACGACCGCCAGCGTCCCCACCGTAAACGCGGTGAACGTGCTACCCGACACCCCCCACTCGTCGTGGAACGAGTAGCCCAGCCCGAGCAGCCGGTTGAGCGTGCCGGGGAAGACCGATGTCCACGAGCCCAGAAGCACCCAGAAGGTGATCAGCGCCGCGCACGCGATCATCAGGCCGTTGCCACGCGTACCCAGGCGGAAAGGCCGACGCACGTCCGGATAGCTGCGGCGCAACAGATACGCAGCCGGGAATATCAGGATGTAGGAAATGAGCGTCGTCGAGACCGCGATGTTGAGAACGACGCCGAACGTGGACGCCGAGCCCGAGTTCAGCAGCAAGATGGCTGCAAATGAGAACACGGTCGCGATCACCCCTGACAGCAGGTTCGCGCGCAGTGGCGTCCCGAGGCGCGGATGGAACGTACCGAAGTAAGGAAAGAAGCCGCCATCGGCGGAGGCCACGGCAAGCACCCGGTCGCCGCACATCATCCAGGCCGAGCCCGAGTTCATCAGCGTGAGGATGAACAGGACACAGGTGACGCCGTACATGAAGCTCGCGGCGCCACCATAGATCGTGTAGCTGGCCTTGACCGCATCGAGAAACCCGCCCAGGCCGGAGATCTTGCTGGCCGGCAGGACCAGCAACACGAGGAGGATCGGCACGAGATAGCAGAAGGCCGAGAGCGCACCGGACCGGAGAATCGACTGCGGCACATCGCGCTGAGGATCGAGCATCTCCTCCGCGGCACCGTTCTGTCCCTCGAAGCCGACGAACGAGAAGAGAATCAGCGGCGCGATGGCCAAAAGCCCAGCGCTGGTCGGCTTCAGGTGGCTGGCGACGATTCCCTGGAAGCCGTGGTCGAATCCGTAGATCAGCACGGTCACCGCGAAGAACGACACCAGGGCGACCTTGAGGATGGCACCCAGTGTCGGGATCCACTTGCCGACCCGGAAGGAGATGATCGCGCTCGAGATGCTCGCCCACACGAACAGGAACTTGAACGTGTAGTCCCAGAAGCTCCCGCTGCCGATATTGGAGACGCCCGACGACCATGCCGCCGTGCCGATGAACGCGAGCGAGCCGCCCACCCAAAGCGGGTTGGTCACCCAATAGAAGATCGTGTTGAGCCCCGCCCAGAACCGCCCCATCGTCAGCTTGACCCATTCGTACGGCCCACCCTCGGCGGTAAATGCCGAGCCCACTTCGGCCATCACCAGTCCGTACGGGATGAGGAACAGGACGACGAGGACGACGGTCCAAGTCAGCGCCTCAAAGCCATTCGAGGCCGCCTGTCCGATCAGATCCAGCCCGACGATGACCGCGACGGTGAAGAACACCATGTCGAAGCGGCGCAGCGTCTTGACCAGATGCTTCTTCTGCTCGACTGCGAAGGCAGTCTCCTGGGGAGTGCTGAGCGCTGCGGTGGTCACGAAACCGTCCTTTATGGTTGCGCGCCCCGATGCGAGGGGCACCGGCAGCGCTGTGGCGGCGCCAGCCTACTCGCTGGGGTATCGGATGCAACGCTCCAAATGTCCAAAGGCGCTTGTCACGCACGCCGCCGTGGCCAACCCCACCAGATCGAGCCGGGCGCCAAGATCGTTCAGGGCGGCCGCGAGCCTCTCGAAGTTCGCCGTTGCCCACGGCACGCACACGTCGAGACCCAGGGTCTGCCTCGCCGCTCCGTGAAGCTGAGCACCGATCCCGCCGACCACAAGAAACTGAACAGCGTGCTCAGCAAGCGCGGCGAACAGCTCCTCGGGGTGGAGGTCAGGCAGCTTCGCGGCGCTCACCGCGCCGGAAGATCAACTTGCGGCCAGTTTCGCGCGCGATCTGGCGCGCGAGCTTGACACTACGTTATATCGGATTACGATATCGTGATGCGACCAGGAGGTGCGGTCATGAAAACTCTCTGTGAGACCTATCCAACTCAAGCCGCGGCGCGAGACGCGACGGAGGCGTTCAGCGCGTCAGGCGTTCCCCACCACAACATCCGCCTGCTCATCGGCCACCGCTTGCACGACATCCGTTATGAGCCGGTCGGCGGGTTTGGGGGCTCGGTCGACCCCGACGCTCCCGTCGGGAAATTCTCCGGTCCCCCGCGGGCGCGCTGGCGGGCCGCGGGAGGCTTTTGCGGCAATCCTGATCAGCAGCGCCAGGGGTCCTTCGCCGACGTCGAGCGGATCCTGATCGTGAGCCATGACCGCGGCGCCGAACGGATGCGCCAGGCCAGCGCCCGCGGCACGCGGCGGCTGCTGCGGGCGGCCAATGTGACCGATCAGACCGCCGAGCGGATCATCGACGAGCTACACCGCGGCAACGCGGTCGTGCTGGCAGAGGTCGCCGAGGCGTTCCCTCGCGAGGCCCAACCGCGACTCGAGACGATCGCCCACGCCGCCTGACCAATCGCAGCGAGCAACCACCGCCAGTGACTCATTACCCGAGGGCGCGTGTCGCGCGCCAGATCGGAAGGATGCAACGCGCGCCCTGCGGCCGCCCCAATCGCGACCGTCGGAGTTGAGGGTTGCTTCCGATACCGCTAACCCGCAACTCACCAAAAAGGTCGGAGCGATCCCAACGAAGCCCGAGTGACCGTGTCGACGCCCTCGCAACGCTTTTGAGAGATCAGTCCGTCTAGCCAACCACCTGGGGAGGAGAAACTGTGGCCGCAGTAGCAGAACGAACACGACGGATGGCGCTCCCGCTGCACTGGCGCCAGAGCACCGCCGGCGAATACTTCGCCGAGGGGTTCGGCTGTTTCATCCTGATCGCTCTGGGCGATGGGGTAGTGGCGATGCTCTGGGCGCTGATCGGATCCGGACGCAGCTCCGCCGGCGCTCTGCAATCGTCCGGGGACTGGCTCCTGATCACGTGGGGATGGTTCCTGGCGGTGATGCTCGCCGTCTACACGGTGGGTGGAATCACCGGAGCGCATATCAACCCGGCGATCACGCTCGGCCAGGCGATTCGGGGTAATTTCCCCTGGCGCAAGGTACCCGGTTACTGGGCCGCCCAAGTCGTCGGATGCTTCATCGGCGCGGCGCTGGTGTACGCGGTCTACAACGCCGCCATCAACCACTACGACCTCGTCAACCACATCGTCAAGGGCACGCCGAAATCGGTGGGCACGTACAGCACCTTTGCCACGTTCCCGGCGGCGTACTTTCACAGCTGGTGGGGACCATTCCTGGACCAGGTCGTGGGCACCGGTTTCCTGTGCCTGTTCGTGTTCGCGGTGACCGACGAGTTCAACCTGCCGGTGAGAGCGAACCTCGGCCCGTTCATCATCGGCCTGATCGTGATGGCGATCGGCGTCTCGTTCGGAGCAAACGCCGGCTACGCGATCAACCCGGCGCGCGATTTCGGCCCGCGGATGTTCGCGCTGATCGCGGGATGGGGCAAGGTGGCGTTCCCCGGCGACTACGGAAACATCAACAACTATTTCTGGATACCGATCGTCGGCCCGCTGCTCGGCGCCATGATCGCCGCACCCGTCTACGACATCTTCGTCCACGACATCCTCAAAGCACGGCGTGGCCCGGCGGCCGGGCTAGACAGCAAGGGCGAAGTGGTAGAGGAAACCCCGCCGTCGCCCGAAAACGACTTCTAACCTAACCCCCAGCGGGACAAAACACGCCGCGAGCCACCCGACCGGGCGGAGCAACAACCACCGCCAACCGGAGGACTCCCACCCACCACCTCTCGGAGAGTGCGGCCCAGGCGCCACCTCGCTGAAACGAAAAGCGTCAATCGCGCCGTAGGCAGCAACATCCGAGCGGAGCGAGCCGTTAGCAGTTGGCAGGAGCAGCCACCAGCCCAGGCCACGACCCCTTTTGATGCCCTCTGGCGACTCTGAGCCGATTTGCGACAAACCCAAATCGACCCATTTCCAGGACTTTCAATCAGTCGGGGAGACAGGATTTGAACCTGCGACCGCCCGGCCCCCAGTCGACGGAAAGGATGGTGTCGGTGTCGATGTCCTTCTTGTCGAGCAGGTCGGCGCTGTGCGTGGTCGCGACTACCTGCACGCTAGCACTCGCTTCTCGCATGGCATCGAAGAGGACCCCAGCGGCAGCCGGATGTAAAGCTGTCTCGGGCTCTTCGAGTCCCACCAGCCTGACATGCGCCGCGCCAGCCTGCCGCTGGAACAAGGCGACGAGAACCGCAAGCGCGCGCAGGGTGCCATCGGAAACTTGGGGTGCATGAAAGGTTTGGCTTGTCTCGCGAAACTGAAGAAAATGAAATCCTCCGGCTTCGAACACCGAGATGGACTGTAGCGCCGGGTAAATAATCTTCAAATAGTCCGGTAATTCGTTGGTGTACCATGCGATTCTCGACGGAGATGTAGTGAAGTACGTTGGCGAGATTTCCACCATCGCTTCGAAGAGTGTTTTCCTTCGCTATGGCAACTGGTCGTCGAAGCTCGTCGAGTAGAAAGGCGTAAAAGCGGCAATCGCTCAACGATCGAAAAGCAGAATGAAACTTTGGAAAGTTGGCTGTGAACTCTGGGTGCTCTGCCATTTGGGGCAGCTCAAGAGAATCAAGGCTCTCAGCACCGGGGCCCATTTGAAATCCCCCACCATCCGAAAACTTCTCTGTGTCCTTAACATACTCGGTGACTCGACCCGATTTGAATCGGACTAAATACAACCCGATGGTCTTTTCAGTAGTCTGGAATTCCACGCGAATGCCCAAATGCGCGTCAGTAGCTCCACGCCTGATTACATTGGAGAATCCTTCACGGTTTTGAAACGCCTGCTCGACAGGCGCACTCATGGCTTCTGACAGAAACCGTAATGAATCCAGAAAGTTGCTCTTTCCTGAGCCGTTCGGCCCGACCAGCATCGACAGGGGACCCAGCATCACGTCGCAGAAACCTATGCTGCGGTAGTTTTCGAGTACCACACGCCGTATAAGGGGCCCGATTCTCCATTGCATACCTAGTATAGATACTCGGGGAATTGTGGTGTTGGAAGGTACAAAGATCGCGGTCCCACGTCTAAACTCCAATTATGCGGACACTCGGCCTATGACCTTCGCTTTGTCTTGCGCAGCCTTACGCGGACGCCTGTCGCTGATTGCGGCGGCGGTTATTTCGCTGGCGTTGGGGATTGGGGCGAACACTGCCATCTTCACGCTTACGGATCAGATTCTGCTGCGGGCGCTGCCGGTGGCGGATCCGCATCGGCTGGTGCTGTTTGAGTGGGCCGGGCAGTTTATTGGCGGAACTTCTCGCGGATACGAGAATTCGTTCGCGTATCCGACGTATGAAGATTTGCGGAACGGGAATCCGGGCGTCTTCACGCGGCATCGCGGCGCGATATCAGGAGGCGGTGGATGTCGCGGACAAAGGCGTCGCGCAGACGGGCTATGGCGGAGTTGGTGTCGGGCAATTATTTCGAGGTCCTGGGAGTGAAGGCGGCGCTGGGCCGGACTTTCACGCATGGAAGAGGACAAGATCAAAGACGGCGAGCCGTACGTGGTGCTGGGGCACGATTATTGGCTGCGGCGATTTGGAGGCGATGCCGGCAGTGCTCGGACGCGCGATCGAGGTGAATGGACACTCCGATGAGCGTGATCGGAGTGGCGGAGCAGGGATTCACGAGCTTTGAAGCGATGAGTCCGGCGGATGTGTTCGTGCCGCTGGCGATGAAGACGGTGGTGACTCCGACCTGGGACGATCGTGCGCGGCGGAACAGCATTTGGCTGAGGATTTTCGCGCGGCTCAAGCCGGGCGTGGATCCGCGCGCGGCGCAAAGCGCGATGGCGCCCGCGTACCACTCGGCGCTCGAGAGCGATCTCAAGGCGGTGGGGTCGCCGCAACAATTCTGGAAGCGATACCTGGCGAATACGCTCAAGTTCAGCGACGCTTCCCGAGGATTCGGATCGCTTGCCAGGAGTTTTTCGCGAAGCCGCTGAACGTATTGATGGGGATGGTGGGGACGCTGCTGCTGATTGCGTGCGTGAACGTGGCGAATCTTCTGATCACGCGCGCGGCGTCGCGGCAGAAGGAGATCGCGATCCGGCTGTCGCTGGGCGCGACGCGCGGAGCGCTGATCCGGCTGGTGATGACGGAGAGCCTGGTGATCGCGACAGTGAGCGGAGTGCTGGGCGTCATTCTCGCGATGTGGATCACGTCGGTGCTGGTGGGCATGCTGCCCTACGACAACATCGGCGCCGCGCTGCATACCACGCCCGATCTGCGAATTCTCGGATTCACGGCGGCGGTTAGTTTGATCACCGCGATCCTGTTCGGATTGGTCCCGGCGCTGCAGGCGACTCGGCCGGATCTGGTGGTTACGTTGAAGAGCGAGACTGGAAAAGGCTCGGCCGGCTCGGGTCACGCGCGAATCCGGCGAGTGCTGGTGGCGGCGCAGGTGGGGCTGGCGTTGCTGCTGCTGGCCGGCGCGGGATTGTTCGCGCGGAGTTTGCAGGCGCTGCTCGGGACCAAGTCCGGCATCGATACCAGCCGCTTGCTGGCGCTCACGATTGATCCATCGCTGCACAAATACGATGCCGGGGCGGGCGCGGCGGCTTTTTGAGGATCTGCGCGACAACCTTCGACACGTGCCGGGCGCGATGTCGGCCAGCGCGGCGTCGTACGCGCTGCTTTCGGACAACAATTGGCAGAACACCGTGCATGTGGAGGGGTATCACGCGGCTGAGAACGAGGACATGAATCCGGGATTCAACCAGGTGCTGCCGGGATTCTTTGAGACCGTGGGCGCGCGTTTAATTGCCGGCCGCGATTTCACGGAGCGCGATACCGCGGGCGCGCCGAAGGTGGTGATCGTCAACGAGGAATTCGTGAAGCGGTTTTATCCGCACGAGAGTCCGCTGGGACGGCGTATCGGATGGGGCGGGGATGGCCCAATCACCATGGAGATCGTGGGTGTCGCGCGCGATATCCGCGGCGGCGATCTCAAGGAAAAGATCAAGCCTTGGACGTTCACGCCTGCGTTGCAGGACGAGCATCCTTCGGAGATGACGTTTTACGTTCGGACGAATCAGGATCCGCTGTTGCTGGCCGGAGCGGCGCGGCAGATGGTGGCGAAGTCAGATGCGTCGCTGCCGGTGTTCAATGTGAAGACGCTTGAGAGGCAGGTGGACGAAACGCATTTCATCGATCGTCTGTTTGCGTGGTTGTCGGCGGCGTTCGGATTGTTGGCGACGCTGCTGGCATCGGTGGGACTGTATGGCGTGACGGCTTACGCGGTGGCGCGGCGGACGCAGGAGATCGGGATTCGCATGGCGCTGGGGGCGGAGCGATCGAATGTGCTGGGGCTGATTTTGCGCGAGGTGCTGATTCTGGTGGGCGTCGGGGTTGCGGTGGCTGTCCCGGTCGCGCTGGCTTTGGGACGGTTGGTGGAGAGCCTGCTGTTCGGGATCAAGGGGAATGATCCGATGGTGTTGGTGGTGGCGTCTTGCATGATTGCCGCGGTTTCGGTGCTGGCAGGTTATTTGCCGGCGAGGCGGGCGACGCGGATCGATCCGATGACGGCGCTGCGGTATGAGTAGCGCGGCCCGCTCCTGTGGGGAACGTGGCCGCGCTTTCGCGTAAGGCTACTGCACTGCGACTGTTATGGATTGCTGCGTGTTTTTGTTGTCGCCTATGGTCAATACGACTATTTGATTGCCGGAGGCGATGTTGTCCGGGATTTTAGCGTTTACTTGCAGGACGCCTGAGACCAGGGTTGGGGCTTCGCCCGCGTAGGAGACTTCCGCGGGTTGACCGCCGATGGTGACTGACACCTTGGCGATGGGAGCGGGCAGCGGCAGCGATGGACCGGAGAGGACACCGTCGGCTGCTGGCGGATTCAGCGATCCTTCACCCGTGGCGTAAATAGAAACTACGCTTCCCTTCGGCGCGGGATTCGCCGTCGGAGTTCCCGCTCAGGTTCTGGTTGAGAATCGCTCCCTGGCCGTTGCCGGTTTGGTTCTGCGAGAAGATGCCGGGGGCGGTATCCGCAACGTCTCTCGTGAATCCGACCGTTGACACGTTGGAATTGAAGTTTACGGTGACGTTGACCGATGCGTTGCTCGCGACCGAATAGGGAACAATCGCATTGATTTGATTAGCGGAGGCGAAGAGCACGGGCGCTGGAACGTTATTGAAAAGCACCGTGGTGTTCGCAAGCGTGGTGTCCACCTTTCCGTTGTCGGGCGTAAAGTTGACGCCCGTGGCGGGGCCTATATTCGAACCGAATATGGTAACCAGCTCGCCGGGCGAGATGGGACCGGCGAGGAAGCTGGCCCCGTTGACGATCGCCGTGATGGTTGGCGACGCAGTGCCCGAAACGGTGACCGTCACCTGGATGTTCTGATCGCCACCGGGCAGGTTCGGAGAAGAGATGGTCACATTTCCGGTGTAGGTTCCCGCCGCGAGTGTGTTCAGCACCGAACTATTGAGGCTAAGCGTGAGTGTCGCGGGCGTAGTGCCACCCGTTGGACTGACAGTGATTAAATTAGCGGGCGCAGCCACATGCGGCTTGCTCGACGAACTTGCCAACGAATTGGCGGACTCCGAAGCTGGCGTGAAGGTGGCGGTGAACGGAACGTTGGCTCCGTTGCTGGCGGCTATATTTACCGTCTGCGAGGTTGGAACCTCGCCGCCCGCCTGGAACGAGAACGACACTGAAGTTGTCGAGAGCGTAAACGTATTTGTAACGGCGACGTTCAAAGTCACCGGGATATTTAGCGGACTGTTCCCGGCTCCTGGCGCGATCACGGTCACGACGCCGCTGTAGGTGCCTTGCGCCAGATTTTTTGGATCGCCCGTGACAGTCACAACGTTGCCCGATGTCGTGGCAGTCAGCCAGCCAGTTCCATTGAGCATTGTGACGAGCGCGCCGATGGTTGTGCCCGACGGCACTCCGTTGATCTGAACGGTCTGGCTCACCGGAGACCCGGCAAGCACCTGGGAGAGCGTGACGCTGGCTGGATTTGCGCTCAGGCTTGAAGCGACCAGCACCAAGTGCACGTGAATCACCTGAGAGGGAAGTCCCGGCGCCGAGACTGTGATGGTTCCGTTGTAAGTGCCGACGCCTAGATTGGCGGGATTGATGCCGACCAGCAAGTTGTTCGGCGTATTGCCGGTGTTCGGCGCCACGGTCAGCCAAGTCAACCCGATGGGGTCGGTGGCGGCTGTAGCGGCGAATGTCAAGACCGTGGAATCCGTGCTGGTGACAGCTACGGATTGCGTGGACGCCGCGGCGCCTTGCGCCAGGACGAGGTTGATGGAATTCGTGCTGACGTTGAGCAGCGCTTTGTCGCTGACGTTGAGCGTGACGGGGATGGACAACGCGGGCGTGGACGAATTGGGAACGCTGACGGTGATGTGCCCGGTGCAGACCATCGGCGTCGTAAGGCCGGTGATGTCCACCTTCGCCACCACTTGGTTTTCATTTCCAAAGGTCAAGCCTGTGGATCCGCCGTTGGCGGTGGCGGACAGGAATCCGGAACAGTTATCGGTGGTAGTGCTCAACTGGAAGTTGAGCGGCGATGCGGAACTGTCGATAGTGAACGTCTGGCTGGTGGGCGGTGTCTTGCCGATTTCGTAATTGAAGGTGAGCGATTGGACGCTCGAAATGAGCAGCGGATTGCTATTCACGGTCAAGGATGTGGTGAACGTTTGCGGCGAATTTCCGGCGCCGGGTGAAGTTCACGGTTACTGTTTCGCTGTAGATCCCTGGAGCGAGCGTAGCCAGGACGTTGGGATCCACTGATAGCGCCAGTTGCTGCGGCGTGGTTCCGCCGCCGGGCGTGATCTGGAGGAAGTTCGGCCCGCCGGCGGTGGTGGGCGCCACTGTTGTCGTAAAGTTCAGCGAGGTGCCCGAACTTGTGATCTGAACGTTCTGGGCCGCCAGATGCGTGCTGGTGCCTAGCTGGTAGCTGAACGCGGGACCGGTGGACGGAACCTGCAGCAGCGGGTTGGTGCTCACGAGCAGGTTGACGGGAATCGCGATGGTGGGATTGGACGCGCCCGCCGCGGTGATATCGATTTCTCCCGCGCAGTTTTGCGCCGTGGTCAGGCTCGACGTGTTGATCTGAGCCGTGACGTTACTCGGAGTGGCGCCGGTTTGCGGTGAGACCACCAGCCAGTTTCCGCAAGTGCTAGTTTTCGAAGCTACATTGAAGCTGACAGTGTCTCCCGTGCTGCTGGTAACCGCGATGGATTGCTGTGCCGGCGCCGTGGTTCCTATCTGCCAGGCGAAATTCAATTGGCCCGGGGAAAATAGAACGGCGGGCGTACCGCCCACCGTAACGAGTACCTGCACTTTGGTTCCGGTGGTTCCTGGAGGATTGATGGCGATGGCGGCGCTGAATGGACCGGATCCTTGGAGTTGGCTCGGATTCACGGTCACCTGAAGCGTATTCGGCAGGTTGCCGGAAGTTGGATTTACGGTCAGCCAGTTTCCACCGTCGTTCGTGGTAGTGGTGGCGTTAAACGATGTGACGCCGCCATTAATGCCTGTAAGCGCGACCGGCTTCGTAACCGGAACAGTGCTGTTGGCCGGGAAATTAAAGCTCAAAGAAGTGGGGTTCGCCTTGACGCCGCTGGGGCCCGTCACGTTGACGTCGAGCTCAACCAAAACGGATAGAAAGTCGCCCGAAGAGCTGATGTTAATAAAGCCGATGTCCTTGGCTACTGTCGAGAGGGCCGGATTGACCGAGACCGTCAATTGAAGCGGAGTGGCCCCATTACTGGCGGTTCCAGAGGAGGGGGTAACACTGAGCCAGTGTGTGTCCGAAAAAGCCGATATTGTGACATTGGTAGGTCCCGCCGAGCTGGTTATCGTCAGGGTCTGGGATGGTGGTGTAGTTCCGGTTTGAGCGGTGAAGGTGAGTTGGGGTGGATTGGATGACAGTGGCCCATTCTGGGCGCGCACCGCGTCGGAAAAACACACCAGGGTCAGTAACAGGCTGCCCAGGCAGACAAGAGATTTCTTAGCAATTTGCACGAGATCCTCCACAAGAATCGGGGTTAGACAGGGATAGAACCGGACGCGGCTACCGGCAATAGAAGCAATCGAGCTTCCACTGCGCCAGATTTAGGACACGTTGGTTAGACCATATCATATGGCCGCGCGTTTCAGTAAACGTGGATCTAACAGTGTGGAAGATTTAGTCCCCTTGCTTACACGCGGGGCTACTTTGCGGACGTTCAATCAACAACATCCCGTTCGCAAAGTAGCCCGCGCGTTAGCAAGGGGACAACAATTCCGCTGTAAGATGGGCTCAGTGTATGCCCAACCGCTCCGCAGGCCTTACGTTTTTGTTGATGCTGCCGCTTGGCGCGCAGGTCAACGTCCTCACCTATCAGTACGATAACGGCCGGGCCGGCGCTAATTTGAACGAAGGCGTTCTCACGCTTGCTAACGTAAATCAGAATCAATTTGGGAAAATCTTTTCCCATGCCGTGGACGGATTCGTTTATGGGCAGCCGTTATACCTGGGAAATGTGGCGATACCCGGCAAGGGAACGCATAACCTGGTAATCGCCGCCACCCAGAATGACAGCGTCTATGCGTTCGACGCGGACGGCGGTTCGGGCGCGAATGAGACGCCTTTGTGGACGGTGAGCTTCATCAATCCGGCGGCGGGCGTGACCACTGTGCCTTCGTCCGACACAGGCTGCGATCAGATTACGCCTGAGCTTGGGATCACCAGCACGCCCGTAATCGATGCCGCGACGGGTACGTTGTACGTGGTCGCGATGACGAAGGAATCGGGATCCTATTTTCATCGGCTGCATGCGCTGGACGTATCGAGCGGCGCGGAACGAGCCGGCAGTCCGGTGGAGATTCAAGCTACGTATTCGGGGACCGGCGAGGGCGGCAGCACGCTGGTGTTTGCGCCGCGGAACTACAAACAGCGGCCTGGATTGTTGTTGCTGAACGGCGTGGTGTATACGGCGTTTTCGTCGCACTGCGATATCGGCGCGTATCACGGCTGGTTAATGGGCTACAACGCGAAGACGCTCGCGCAGGTGAGTGTCTATAACAACACACCGAACGGCAATCAGGGATCTTTCTGGTCTGGCGGCGCGGCCCCGGCGGCGGACGCAAATGGAAACATCTATTTGGTGGCGGGGAACGGCACTTTCGATTTCGCCAGCGGCGGCGGGGATCTCGGCGAGAGTTATATCAAGCTATCGAGCGCCGGCAAACTGGTGGATTATTTCGCTCCGTTCAATTTCTCGTCGTTGAATGACGGCGACGTGGACGTGGGATCGGCGGGAGTTGTACTGGCGGGCGATGAAGCGGGCAGCGCGGCGCATCGCCACTTGCTGGTGGGCGCGGGCAAGGAAGGCCGGATCTACGTGCTGGATCGCGACAACATGGGCAAGTGGCAATCGGGATCGGACAGCCAGATCGTAGCGTCGTTGCCGGGCCAGATCGGCGGCTTGTTCGGAAATCCTGCGTACTTCAACAAGAGCGTGTATCTGTGCGGAGCGGGCGACAATCTCAAAGCTTTTTCGCTGGCGAACGCGGACGCTCGGATCGTCGCCGAGTTCGCAATCGAGCGCGTCATTCGGGTATCCCTGCGGAGTGCCATCCGATTTCGGCGAATGGAACATCGAACGGGATCGTGTGGCTGCTGGAGCCCTCGGCGACACTGCACGCCTTCGATGCATCGAATCTGGCGCACGAGTTGTACAACAGCAATCAGAATAGTTCGCGCGATGCGCTAGACAGCTACGTGAAGTATTCGGTGCCGACTATCGCGAACGGTAAGGTGTACGCGGGCACGCAAGGTTCCTTGACGGCATTCGGGGTGTTGGGAGCGCAGGCGATGGGCGTCGCCAATGCCGCGAGCGGGCAGCCTGGAATCGCGGCGCCGGGTTCCATCATTTCGATCTATGGCACTGGACTCGCGCAAGGCACCTCGACGGCGATCGGCCTTCCACTGCCTCCAACACTTGGGAGCGCGACGGTGACTATCAACGGATCGGATGCGCCGATATTTTATGCGAGTCCGGTGCAGATCAATGCACAGGTTCCGTTTGAAGTGGCGACGGGGAGCGTAACGGTCACCGTGAAATCTGGGGTTAACATTGCGGGATCGGCCAACATTTCGGTGAAGAGTGTCGCACCTGGATTGTTTCTGGCATCTGCTGGGCAGGCGGCCGCACTGAATACGGATGGAAGCGTGAACGGTCCGGCGAAGCCCGCGGCGGTTGGAAGCGTGATCTCGGTATTTATGACGGGACTTGGAAACGTGGATCATCCGGTGGCGACCGGGGCTGCGGCGTCCGTGAGCCCACTCTCGCGCGTGGCTGGAACGGTGGGCGCTTTGATCGGGGGGAAGTTTGCGGCTGTTACATTCGCCGGACTCGCACCGGGATTTGCAGGATTGTATCAGGTGAATATTCTCGTGCCGCAGGTTGCGGCGGGAGCGCAGTCGCTGCATGTTTCGGTGAATGGAGTATCGGGGAATCCGTCAGCCATCAGCGTTCGCTGACGGCGGCGGGGCTTGGGGCTTGGGGCTTGGGGAGTTGTACAATTCTCCGATGCGCTTTCGGATTTTTTGCATTGTCCCCGCGCTGACGCTTGGGGCTACCGGACAGACCGTTCTTGAGACCAGCACCATTCTGGATGGGCGCGGTGGGGTGCACAAGAACCAGCAGATTGTGATTGACGGGTCGCGGATTCGCGGGGTGGCGGCCAGGGACAGCGAAGGCAACTTACGATTTGCGTGGGTTGACTGTGATGCCGGGGTGGATCGATACGCATATTCACCTGAACTGGCATTTCGATTCCAATCACAAACTGGTCAACCAGAGCGAGGATCCGCAGACGTCTGCGCTCTTCAGCGCGGAGAATGCTTGGCTTACTTTGCAGGGCGGCTTTACGACTGTGCAAAGCGTTGGGGCCGCAATCGACGTGGATGTTCGCGACCGCATTGCGCAGGGATCGTTGCTTGGGCCGCGCATCCTGACGTCCATTCGGCAAATTACTTCGAAGAGCGGAACGCCGGATGAGATTCGCGCGCTGGTGCGGAAGACCAAAGCCGAGAACGGCGATGTGATCAAGCTATTCGCGACCACGGGATTGGGAGCCGGCGGCGCGCAGAGCATGACAGACGAACAGATTCAGGCCGCATGCGGCGAAGCGAAGGCGGTGGGACTGCGGGCGGTGGTGCACGCCATAGGATCGGATGGCGCGAAGGCGGCCGTGCTGGCGGGCTGCACTTCAATCGAGCACGGCGATTTTCTGGATGATGCGACGCTCACGCTGATGGCGGAACGCGGCACGTATTTCGATCCGAACTTTTTGGTATTGCACAACTATCTCGATAATCGCGGCAGCTTCAATTTTCCGGAGACAACATTCACCGCGCTGGAGAAAGCGATGGAGCCGACGGCGGATGTCCTGCGGCGCGCGCATGCGCACAAGGTGAAAGTGGTTTTCGGGACGGACGCGGTAGCGGGCGCGCATGGAAGGAATGCCGAGGAGTTCGTGTATCGGGTGCGCGATGCGCATGAATCGCCGGTGGAGGCATTGCGGAGTGCGACGTCGCTGGCAGCTGAATCGCTGGGAATGGGTGACAAGATTGGTACGATTGCGCCTGGTTATGAGGGGGACTTGGTTGCTACGGACGGGAATCCGCTGGAGGACATCACGGCTGTGCGGCGGGTGATGTTTGTGATGAAGGGCGGAAAGGTTTATAAGAACGTTCGTTGACGATGCGAGCGCACGTGACGAAATCGGACAGTTTGTAACGAAATCGGACAGTCGCGTGATTTCAAGCCACATCTGCTTGGAAACAACGCTGAAAAAGATCGCTCCCCTCAAGAGCTAAGTGGAAGGCGAATTGCACTTGAGGGGGATCGCCCTTAGGATTTTATTAACGATGAGCTACTTTCAAAGACTTTTTTCCGTCGCCTGTATGGGCTTGGCGTGTGTTGCCCAGGCACAGGAAGTGACCATACAACAGCCGAAGCCCTTGCCTGTTATCGGGACGCTGATGAGGCCGTTTCACATTCAGCGGCGCGTGATTTCTCCCGCTGTCTTGACGAACACACCGCGGCTGGAAGGGCTGGTGCGATCGGGGAATCTGTACTTGTCGGTGCAGGACGTGATCACGGTGGCGCTTGAGAATAATCTCGACATCGCGATTCAGAGATACGCGCCGATTCTCGCGGTGGAAGTTCTGCGCCGCGCACAAAGTGGCAACGCCCTTCGCAGTGTGGGTCAAAACATCAGTCCAGGGCCGGTGAGCGTGAGTCTGGCGGGAGTTACTACAGGAGTGGTTGGATTGCCGGACACCGGATCC
>CAWHTT010000008.1:0-91384 GCA_963832315.1 uncultured Solirubrobacterales bacterium
TCCGCGCGCATGAACCAGCGTGAGCTCCGGCTGCTGTTCGTGGTCGCCGGCGCGGTCGTGTTCTTCGACACCGTGTTCTACGCCGCGGTCGTGCCGCTGCTCCCGACCCTCACCCGGCAGCTCCACCTGACCAAGGCGTCCGCGGGCGTCCTGACCGCCGCCTACGCGGTCGGGACGCTGGTGGGATCGCTTCCGGGCGGCATGCTGGCCGAGCGGGCCGGCCCGCGCGTCACGCTCTACACCGGCCTCGCCCTGATGGCCGGCTCGAGTCTCGCCTTCGGGCTCCTCGACAACGTGGCGCTACTCGACGCGGCGCGCTTCATCCAGGGCGTCGGTGGCGCGTGCACGTGGGCCGGGAGCATGGTCTGGCTGATCATCGAGACCCCGCCCGAGCGGCGAGGCAGCGCGATCGGCGGGGCCCTGGCCGCCGGGATCGGCGGAGCGCTGTTCGGTCCGGTGGTCGGCACGCTCGCCCACGGGCTCGGCCGCGGCCCGGTGTTCGGCGCAGTCGTCGTCGTGGCCGCGGCCCTGGCGGTGGCGCTCGCCATGCTCCCCCGGCCTCGCGCCATCGAGCGCGACCCAGCGCGCCCGAGCCTGTTCCGGCAGCTGCGCCGGCCGGCCATCGTGCTCGGGATGTGGCTGGTGGCGCTCCCCGCGATCGCCTCCGGCACGATGAACGTGCTCGGGCCGTTGCGCCTCGGCGAGCTGGGCGCCGACGCGGCCGGCATCGGCGCCACGTTCCTGATCGGCGCGGCGGTGGAGGCGGTGATGAGTCCGTTCGTGGGGCGTCTGTCCGACCGGCGCGGGCCGATAGTCCCGCTGCGCGTCGGGCTCGCGGCGGCCGCGGTCGCCCTGCTGTTCTTCACGCTGCCGGATAACGCGCTCCTGCTGGCGGTCGTGATCGTGCTCGAGACCGTCGCGTTGGGGACGTTCTGGGCGCCGGCCATGGCGATGCTGTCCGATGCGGCGGACTTGCACGGCATGAGCCAGAGCTATGCCCTCGCGCTGGTGAACTTCGCGTGGGCCGCCGGGCAGATCGCCGGCGCCGGCGGCGGAGGCGCGCTGGCCAAGGCCGCCGGCGATGCGGTCCCCTTCGCGCTGTCCGCCGCGCTGTGCGCCGCCACGCTGGCGCTGATCCTCATGCGCGGTCGGACCCTGGCCGGGCTCGGGCTGGTCCGGGTGACCTCGAGGGGCGCGCGGCATTGATCGATCGCGTACGGGACGTCAGGCTCGAGCCGCTCGACGAGCGCTGGACCGACGATGTGGGGGCGCTGATCGAGGATTCCGAGGTGCTGCGCTTCACCCGGATCCCCGAGCCACCGCCGGCGGGTTTCGTGCGCCGATGGCTTCGCTCGTATGAGGCCGGACGCCACGACGGCACGCGCGACGGCTTCGCCGCCACCGACAGCGCCGGCCGGTTCCTCGGGCTGGCGCTGGCGCCGAGCATCGATCGCGAGGCGGGCGAGATCGAACTCGGCTACATCGTTGCCCGCGAGGTTCGCGGTCGCGGAGCGGGCACGGCGATTCTGCGCGTCCTGACGCGATGGGCGTTCGACGACATCCAGGCGCAGCGCGCCTACCTGATCATCGACGTCGACAACCCCGCCTCGCGCCGCGTGGCCGAGCGCGCCGGCTACCGCCTCGAAGGCGTCATGCGCTCGATCCACGTCAAACAGGGCCGCCGCGCCGATGCACAACTCTGGTCCCGCCTTCCCACCGACCCGTCGACATGAAATAGACTTCTAGTCGATGACTGATATATCAGTCGTCTCCGAGGGTCGGGGCAGTCAGCGCGGACTGCTCGCCGACCGCGCGTACCGGGCCCTCCGCGACCGGTTGGTCACGCTGCGCATCCCGCCAGGGTCGCCGATCGACGAGGACGCGATCGGTCGTGAGCTCAAGATGGGCCGCACGCCCGTGCGGGAGGCGATCAAGCGCCTCGCGCTCGAGAACCTGGTCATGGTCTTCCCCCGCCGGGGCACGTTCGCCTCGGAGATCAACATCACCGATCTGGCCCACATCTCCGACGTGCGAGCTCAGCTCGAGGGCCACGCTGCGTATCGCGCCGCCGAGCGGATCACCGACGCGCAGCGGGCCGAGCTGGCCGGCCTCCTCGCCGAGCTCGACATCCGCCGCGGCAACGACAACGTCGAGATGCTGATGGAGCTCGACGCGACCGTCCATCGCTTCATCTACCGCTGTGCCGGCAATCCGTTCCTGGAGGAGACGCTCGGGCGGTATCTCAATCTCTCGCTGCGGATCTGGTACCTCGTGATCGACCGTCTCCCCCACCTGTTTGCGCGCGTGCACGAGCACGAGGAGGTGCTGCACGCGATCGAATCCGGCCAGGCCGAACGCGCGCGCGAGATCCTGACCCGACACATCGGGACGTTCGAGGAGGAGATCCGCTCGGTCCTGTGAGCCGGCGCCAACGCGCCGATTAAGGCTGCGGATCTGATGCCGCGACGGACGCCGCTAGAGCCGATCGCGGCGCCGCTGCACCGGCACGAGCGGGCTGCCGTGCATTGAACGCCGCGCGGAGCGAGGCCCCGAGGTACCGGCGCAGGTGCCACACCATCAGCCCGGTCCACCACGCGCTCGAGATCAGATGCAGGTAGGCCATGGTCGACCCGGTGCTCGGCGCGAGCAGGAGCGCCACCCCGGTCACCCCCAGCGGCACCGACAGCGCCGCCAGCACGACCGAGACAAGCTCGTGTAGACGGCCGCGGGTCAACGCCCTGCGGATCCGGGCGACGCCAAGGTCGGACACCTTGTAGGCGACGAGCAGCGCGGCCAGGGTCGAGATCCCGGCGTGGACCCAGATGACCGCACCCGGCACCGAGTCGCCGCCGACGTCCAGGCCGTACAGGATCGCGCCGGTGGCCACCGTTCCGAGCAGCGGCCCGAGCGCCATCAGCCCGCGCCGGGCCACCGACCGGCGGACGGCCGCCGGGGCCGGCGTCGGCCCGACCGGATCCGGGGTCGCAACCGGCGTGTCCGTCTCACGGTTGTCCGGCTTGTAGGCCACCCACAGGAACACGACCACCCCGATGACCAGGAAGCCGAAATGCGGCCAGTGCTGGGCCAGCACCTTGCTCATCGGGAGGCCTCGATCACGCTCAGCGCCGGGCGGCGCGCTGGACGTCGCGGATCGCGAGCCCGAGCAGAACCCCGCCGCCGAAGATGAATCCGTGCTGGGTGAAGTGGATCGTGTTGTTCGAGTCGGCCAGGTGATCGACGAACGGCATCAGCAGCGTCACCTCGAGCAGCGCGGCGAAGACGACCAGGGCGAAGGCGCGCAGCCGGGTCCTCCGGCGGTCGCGCTCGAATGAGAGGGAATTGGCTTCCATGACCTGTGCTTCGGCTCCTTCGGCTCGATCTTGAATCTAGGCGCGGCTCTCGCCGCCGGTCCAGGTCTCGGCCATCGCCTTGAAGCCG
Source organism: uncultured Solirubrobacterales bacterium (assembly GCA_963832315.1). Taxonomy (GTDB): domain Bacteria; phylum Actinomycetota; class Thermoleophilia; order Solirubrobacterales; family Solirubrobacteraceae; genus Palsa-465. The sequence continues at coordinate 3,439 of CAWHTT010000008.1, forward strand.
GCCAGCACCGAGTTGCGGGCCAGGCGCCGGCGGTGGCCGGGCCTTCCGGGCGGCGGCATCAGCCGTCGCTGCGGGGCGACGGGGCGTACCGGCTCGGCGATCGGCGCCGGCTCGATCGGACCCGTACCGTCGGGCGCGCCGACGGGAGCGCTCGCGCACACGATTCCGGCCTCGGCCGCGGCCTGGGCCCCCGCGAACAGCTTCGCCACCTCCTCGGGCGGTTCGGGGCGGAAGAACAGGAAACCCTGCGCGGTGTCGCAGCCCGCGGTCTGGAGGTTGCCGAGCTGCTCAGGGGTCTCGACGCCCTCGGCGGTCACCGACAGCTTCAGTGCGTGGCCCAACTCGATCACCGCGTTGACGATGGCGACGTCCTCCTCGTTGTCGGGCAGGCCGCGCACGAACGACCGGTCGACCTTGACGCAGTCGACGGGCATGCGGCGCAGGTACTCGAGCGATGAGTAGCCCGTCCCGAAGTCGTCGATCGCGATCTTGAGCCCGAGCCCCTTGAGCTCGGTCAGCGTGCGGATCGACTCCTCGGGATCCTCGATCAGGACGCTCTCGGTGACCTCCAGGCACAGCAGGGCGGGCTCGATGCCGGTCTCCTCGATGATCCCTGCCACCGTGTCCCGCAGCGAGGCCTGGGCCAGCTGGCGGGCCGAGACGTTGACGCGCACGGTGAGCGGCTCCTCAGCCGGGCGCGAGCGCTGCCAGACCACCGCGCGCTGGCAGGCGTCGCGCAGCACCCAGGTACCGAGCGGCACGATCAGCCCGGTCTCCTCGGCCAGCGAGATGAACTCGCCCGGTCCGAGCAGGCCGCGCTCGGGGTGCTGCCAGCGCACGAGCGCCTCCATGCCGATGATGTGCTCGCCGTCGATCGAAACCTCGGGCTGGAAGAAGACCCGGAACTCCTCACGCTCGATCGCCTTGCGGATGGCGTTCTCGTTGTGCAGGCGGGCCAGGGCCCGCTCGCGGGTCACCTCGTCGAACAGCACGACGCGCGCGCCGCCGGCGCCCTTGGCGCGGTACATCGCCGCGTCCGCGTCGCGGATCAGATCGTCGGGATCCTGGTTCGGATCGGAGGTGACCGAGATGCCGATGCTGGCCGCGGCCATGGTCTCGCCCAGCTCGACGTGGAAGGGCAGGCTGAACGCTTTGAGCACGCGCTCGGCCACCGCGACCGCGTCCCCGTCGTTGAAGATGTCCTCGCACAGGATCACGAACTCGTCGCCGCCGAACCGGGCCAGCGTCTCGTGGCGGCGCAGGGTGTGGCCGATCCGCTCGGCCACCGCCTCGAGCAGCTGATCGCCGGCGCCATGGCCGAGGCTGTCGTTGATCACCTTGAAGCGATCGAGGTCGAGGAACAGAACGGCCACCGATCGCTCGGGGCCACGGCCGAGGCGCTCGAGCGCGAGCTTCAGGTTGTTCAGGTACAGCACGCGGCTCGGCAGGCCGGTCAGCGGGTCGCGCAGGAGCTGGTTCTCATTCGTGCGCCAGGCCACGACGTGCGCCACGCTGGCCGCGAGCACGAAGCCGCCGTGGATCAACGCCCACACCCACGGGTGCCTGACCGCCTGCTCGTTGTCCCCGTAGACCGAGGACGGCGACAGCACGCCGCCCAGACCGTGGTGGATGACCGTGTAGACGATCGCGACCAGGAACGGCGTCCAGTCCTGATACAGGGTCAGGACGCCGATCATCACGAAGAAGTGGAAGTGCGCCTCGATCGTCCCGTTCCACAGATCGACCAGCACCGCCGAGCAGGTGATGAGGCCGAACGAGGCGGCGATCACGCGCGCCTTGAGGCGGAAGCGATCCGAGCTGGCCCCGACGCCACATAGGGCAACCAGCGCGCAATCGGACGTGACGTGCACGACGGAGTGGCGGCCGACCAGCATCCCGAACGCGAACAGCGCCGGGACGTGCAGCCACAGCAGCCCGCAGATCGAGCGGTGCCGGCTGCGAAGGACGTGCTCGGGGAGGAGCTGGCCCTTGGGCAGCCAGTGCTTGAGGCTGACCCACTGGTGGATCAGCCAGGCGCCCGGGTGAAAGGAACGCCCGCGGACGCGGTCGTTGTGACCCTGCGCAGCTCCGGAGGTGACACCCTCCTCGACGGAGGGGGCGCCGGCCACGGCGCTCATCGCGCGACGGACTGCTTCGTTTGACGCACCTTGGTCACCGCCCGCTGCGCCGGCGTCAGCTGAGGCTCGGCGCTCTGGGGCTTGGCGACCTGGACGGTGCAGGGAGCACCCGTCTTGTAAACGAAGAAGCCGCGAGCGACGTGGTAGCTCCGATCCTCGCCGAAGAAGCACTCGTGCGAGCGGGCCATCTCCTCGCTGCGGTAGGCGGCCAGAGGCTTGGTCTGCTCGTCGCGGGCGCGCTCACGGCGCTTCTGCTCGAGCCAGTGGGGTGCGTCGGGGTGGCGGGCCAGGCGCTCTGCCAGGCCCTGCACCTGCGCGCGGAAGCTCGCGATGCTGTCGCCGAAGGTCGCGTCGAGCAGGCCGATCTCGACCGCGCGCCGCGTGCCGATCGGGTTGAACGGAGCGCTGGTCAGCTCGGCGGCAATCTCGTGGCCGACCCGCCGCGGGAGCACGTAGGTCCAGTACTCCGAGCCGTACAAGCCGCCCATGTGCTGGTAGTAGGGGTTGAGCACGACGTCCTCGCGCGCCACCACGTGGTCGGCCGCGACGGCGAACGGGACCCCGCCGGCCGCGGCGTCGCCCGACAGCGCCGAGATCGTGATGTGCGAGTCGGTCTCGAGGATGTCGCGCACGACGTCGTCGATCGCGTGGAGGTTGTACCAGGACTCCTCGCCCTGATTCTCGGCCGCCTCGATCACGTTCAGGTGGATGCCGTTGGAGAAGAAGTCCGGGCCGCCGGCCAGCACGATCACCTTGGTGGTGCGGCGGCTGCGCGCGTACTGGTAGGCCTCGCGCAGGCGACGGCACTGGTCGGTCGACATCGCGCCGTTGTAGAAGTCGAAGTTCAGGTAGCCGACGCCGGCCTTCTCCTCGTAGGAGATCTCGCGGTAGGTGTGACCAGGCGGAATCGGCGCGTGCAGCGCGACCGGGATCTCGGGCGCGTCGGGCACGATGCCGGCGATCTCCAGTGCGCGGGTGGCCGGGAGCTTGAACGGCGCCGGACCGCCCTTCGCCTTGAGATGGGTGACCCACACCGCGCCGTCGACGGTGGCGCGACAGATCGCGCCGTTGCGCGTGGCGATGATGTCACCGGGACGCCCGCGCAGGCCGCGCTCGACGTGCACGTTGAACAGGAAGAACTCGTGGCCGGCGATCGTGTCGAGCACACCCGGGTGCCCCTCGGCGGCGCGGATCTTGCGCACCACGGCGGCGGTTGAGTCACAGCGCCAGTCGATGGCGCGGTCGGCCTGCTTGATCAGCGGGCGCAGCCGTCCGGTCACGTTCGGGTCGTCGTAGTTGAGCGCTGTCGGCTCGAAGTCACCGCGCGCGAAGTTGTGGACCGCGAAGACGAGCATCTCGACCGCGGCGCGCCGGACCTCGTGGCGGTAGATGCTGCTCTTGCCGACCGAGCGCATCTTGAACTTGCGGGTCTCCCAGATGTCACCGGCGTCGGCCTCCTCGACGGCCTCGAGCACGGTCACGCCCCACTCGCCGAACCCGAGCTCGACCGCCCAGTCAAGCGAGGACGGACCGCGATCGCCGTGGGGACCGGGATGGACGACCAGGCAGGTGTACTTGCGCCAAACCGTCTCCGGGATGAACTGCTTGAGCATCGGGCACACGACCAGGTCGGGCTCGTGCGCATTGACCGCCGCCTCGATGATCTCGGGCGAGTCGACGACCTGCACGGTCACGTCGTGACCCATCTCGGTCAGCGCGATGTAGGCGCGCTGGCTCAGGCTGTTGTGCGCAGAGGTGACGAACAGGATGCGCAGCTGCTTGTCCGCCACGACGGGCGACAGCTCTCCACGCAGGCTGCTCGGACTGCGCCGAAGTACGTCGCGGAAGTTTGTCGGGGCGTCCATAGGCGCTGGCATCGACCAGGCGCGGGATCGCCTGAACCCTGATTGGACGGATTACGGATTTTTCGGGCCCTTTGCTTTACAACGCGGCGGGGCCGGTCGGGGCGTGGGCTCGAGTCAGGGCGCGGGCCGGACGGATCCGGCCCGCGCATCCGTCATCACGACAGCTTGAAGATGAAGTCGTACTCCTTGCCGCCGTTGCGGGACCGCAGGACCATCTCGCCGCGCGCGCTCCGGTAGGCGCCGGTCCCTCCCGTGATCGAAAGGACGCTGTTGCGCGTGTCGTAGAACGGCCCCTGGACGGTTATCTGCCCGCCCTTGAGAAACGTCGTCCACAGGCACTCCCAGATGCCTTGCTTCGGCGCGATACGAGTGCAGAAGCCCTCATCGTGGCCGACCTGCTTCTTGTCGGCGGCATCGAACACCGGGTTGTTGAAGGTCAGGATGTTGCCTTTCACGTCTTTGCCGCCGCCGGTCGGAATCTCGGTATCCGTGATGGCGTGCTCGACGACGTGCACGGTCGCTGCTGTGGGATGCGCTCGCGACGGCTTGGCGGAACTCGCCGTGGCGAGGATCGCTCCGATCGTCAGCGCCGCCGCAGCGGTCAGCGCGACGCACGCCGGTTTCTTGAACTGCACGGCACTCCTCCTTCGATTGGACTACAGGACGCTTCCGTCAGGCAAACAGCTCACGCAAGTGATCGTTCAGGAACATCCCGCCCGGGTCGAGCTCTCGTCGCAGGTTGATGAACGTGTCCGCCTCTGGATACAGGGCGTGAAGCCGCTCAGGACTCAGGAAGTGCAGCTTCCCCCAGTGAACGCGCGCCGAGAACTGAGACAGGAGTGCATCAACCGAGCGCAGGTAACCCCAGTAGTCGGTGCCAGGTTTCCCTGACACCGAGATCACCGTGGTGGCCGTTTTGTAGTTCGGGGAGAGATACGCGTCATCGGGCCCAACCGTGCGTACCTCGAGCGGGAAGACGGAGTCAGGGAGGCTCCGGAGCATCAGATCGCGCATCGCGGACAGAGCATCTGGTCCGAGCTCGAGCGGAACGAAATACTCGAGCTCGTGAAAGTTGGGGTCGTACACCATCGGGTAGATGCGGTAGCAGCGATCGGTCCGGCGCCCTTCCTCCGCGCTGTCGGGCTGATCGGGCGTGGCGTCGTCGTAGATCTTCACGTAACACTTGTCCGCCATCGTTTGATCGTGCGAGGCGAGGTTGTAGAGGGCCGCTGACTCCTCGGTGGGCAGCCAGAAGAACCCGAAGTGGCGATGCTCGTGAACGAGCTCGTCCCAGCGCTCCAGCACCTCCTCCCACGGCCAGAGATCAATCTGCTCGGTCAGTCTGTAGGAGTCGGTCACCTCGAGCTCGAGCCGCGTCATGACTCCCAGCATCCCGATCGACACCTGGGCCGCACGCAGGAGATCGGGTTCGCTCTCATCGATGTCGCGAACCTCCCCCGTCGCGGTGACCAGCCGCACCCCGCGCACCACGCCCGAGAAGCACGTGTTCCGGATCCCCGATCCATGGGTCGCCGTCGCCACCGCGCCGGCAATCTGCTGAGTGTCGATGTCTCCCTGGTTCTTCAGCGCGAGCCCTTCGGCCCACAGCGGCTCGTAGAAGTCCCGGATCAGCGTCCCGGCGAAGGCGGTCGCACGCTTGCGTGCCGGATCGGTGGCGACGACACCCCTCAGACCGGAAACGTCCATGAGCAGCCCGTCGGTCTCGACGATCGGGGTAAAGGAGTGCGTCGCGCCCGCGACGCGGACGCCGGCCCCTCGCTCGGACGCGCCGCGTACCAGCGCCGCCACCTCCTCCTCGTCGCGGGGCGCCGCCGCGAACCCCGGAGTGAAGGATTGATTGCCCACCCAGTTGGTCCACACAGTCGCGGGAGGCAGGTCGGCAAGCACGCTCGCGGATCCGGGCTCAGCGGTCATCGCGAGCTCACCTACGCCGCGCGTCAGGTGTCAGCACGACGGTTTGCAATTCGGTGAACGAGTGCATCACGTGCGAGCCGCCGACCCGGCCGATCCCGCTGTCGGTCCCGGCGCGGCCGCCGAACGGGAGGTGCGCCTCCCAGTAGTTGCTCGACTCGTTGATGTTGACCCAGCCCGTGTGGACGCGGTCGGCGAACTCGAGTCCGTCCTGGAGGTTGGCGGTGAAGATCGCCGCGAGTAGCCCGTAGGGCGATGCGTTCGTAAGGTCGATCGCCTGCTCGAGCGAGTCGATCGCGACCACCGGCGCGACCGGGCCGAACGTCTCCTCCACCGCGACCCGCGCGTCGGGCGGAACGTCGGTCAGGATCGTCGGCTGCCAGTACAGCGACGTCGCGAACCCGTCGGCGCGCGCGCCGCCGCTGACGACGCTCGCGCCCCGCGCGACCGCGTCGCCGACGTGCTCATCCATCTTGGTCGCAACCGGCTCGTTGTTGACCGGGCCCATCGTGGTCGCGTCCTCGAACGGGTCGCCGAGCAGGATCCGCTCGGTCACCCGGCGTGCCAGCTTCTCGACGAACTCCTCGCGCACCGCGCGGTGCACGAGGATCCGCTCGCCGGCCGTGCAGCTCTGGCCGGCACAGAGGTAGCACGCGGTCAGCGTCGCATCGACCGCCGCGTCGACGTCGGCATCGTCCATCACCACCAAGGGTCCGTTGCCGCCCATCTCGAGCAGCGCCGCCTTGCCGGCCGCCGCCTGGGCCACGATCCGCCCGGTTGCGGTCGATCCGATGAACGCGACGCCGTCGGTGCCGGGGTTGCGCGCGATCTCGTCACCGACGACCGGCCCGGGCCCGGTTACGAGGTTGAACACGCCCGGCGGGAGATCGGCTTCGGCGATGCACTCGGCGAGCGCTACCGCGCACACGGCGGTCGACGGCGCCGGCGTCCACACGACCGCGTTCCCGCAGGCGAGCGCCGGCGCGATCAGCTCGGCCGGCATCGTGTACGGCCAGTTCCACGGGCTGATCACTCCGACCACCCCGCGCGGGCGGCGCATGAGCATCACGCGCTTGCCCGGTGAGAACGAGTTGGGGAGCTCGCCGGCCAGGCGCTTTGCGTCCTCGGCGGCCATCCGCCAGTACTCGACGAGCTCGGCGACCTCGTCGAACGCCTCGGCGCGCAGCGGCTTGCCCTGGTCGAGCGTGAGCGTGCGGGCAAGATCGTCGCGCCGCGCCTCGATCAGGTCGCCAACGGCGTGCATCTTGGCCGCGCGCTCGAACGCCGTCAGGCGCGCCCAGCCGACGGTGGCGGCGCGCGCCGCCTCGATCGCGCGCTGCGCGTCGCCCCTGTCGCCCTGGGGAACGGTGGCGATCAGCTCGCCGGTTGCCGGGCTGGTGGCGTCGAACGTCTCGCCGCTGGCGCTCGGCTGCCAGTTGCCGCCCACGAACATCTGCTGCACGGTCTGCGTCGCCATTTAGAGCCTCACCCGGTCGCGTTGACACAGTTCGACAACTGATATATAACCGCGCGATCAGGCCTGGGTCAATGGATTCGAGGGTGCGCTCAGAAGCATCCAGACGCGGGCGAGGCCGAGGTGTTCGATGGGCCGCGCGAGCGTTGCGCGCGGACCGGGGAGGTTGATTGATGGCAGCCGTAGAAGCTCCACAGGCGAGCGGGACTTCGGACAGTTCCGAGCTCGCGGGCTTCGGATACAAGCAGGAACTCGACCGCTCGCTGGGGAGCTTCTCCGCGTTCGCGGCCGGCTTCAGCTACATCTCGATCCTGACCGGCGTCACCGCGCTGTACGGCTTCGGCTACCTGAACGCCGGCCCGGGCGTGTGGTGGACGTGGCCGGTCGTGGTCTTCGGTCAGATCCTGGTCGCTCTGTGCTTCATGGAGATGGCCGGCCAGTACCCGATCGCAGGGTCCGTGTATCAGTGGTCCAAGCAGATCTCGAGCGGCTTCACGTCGTGGATGACCGGCTGGATCTACATCGTCGGCGCGATCGTCACGATCGCGGCCGTTGCGGTCGACTGGCAGATCGTCCTGCCCCAGGTCACGACCAAGCTCCAGTTCTTCGGGACCTCAGCCGACGCGGGCACGTACCTGACCAAGCACGGAGCTCAGAACGCGCTGCTGCTCGGGGCGATCCTGGTCGCGATCACGACGACGATCAACATGATGGGCGTCAAGCTGATGTCGCGGATCAACAACGTCGGCGTGACGTGCGAGCTGATCGGCTCCACCATCCTCGTGATCCTGCTGCTGTTCAACGCGCACCACGGGCCGCAGATCATCTTCCACTCCTACGGGTTCGGCGCCGGCCATCCCTGGGGCTACTTCGGAGCGCTGCTCGTCGGCGGCCTGCTGAGCGCGTACGTGATGTACGGGTTCGACACGGCGGGGACGCTCGCCGAGGAGACCAACAACCCGCGCAAGCACGCGCCGCCGGCGATCATCCGCGCGATCGCGGCGGCCGCGATCATCGGCGGCCTCGTGATCCTGTTCGCGTCGATGGCCAACAAGCACGTCCTCGACAAGAACGTCGGACTGCTCGGCCTTCCGTACGTGATGAAGCAGGCGTTCGGAAACACGGTCGGCAACCTGTTCCTGATCGACTGCGCGATCGCGATCTTCGTTTGCTGCCTGGCCGTGCAGACCGCGACGATCCGGATGATGTTCTCGATGGCGCGTGACAACCGCCTGCCGGCGGGCTCCGCCGTCGCGCGCGTCTCGGGCCACCGCAAGGTGCCGATCGTGCCGGCGCTGGTGACGGGGGGCCTGACGCTCGTGCTGCTGCTGATCAACATCGGCAACCAGAGCGCGTTCCTGGTGCTCACGTCGCTGGCGATCATCATGTTCTACCTCGCCTACCTCGGGGTCACCGTCCCGATGCTCCTCAAACGCTTGCGAGGGGAGTGGCCGAGGCCCGATCACGGCCCGTACTTCTCGCTCGGTCGCTGGGGGACGCTGGTCAACATCGCTCGCCGTGGCCTATGGCGCGACTCGTGGCGCTCAACATCGCCTGGCCGCGCAACGCGATCTACAACTCGCTCGGTACGCCGCATTGGTACTGGCAGTGGTCGCCGTTCCTGTTCATCGGCGGCGTCGTGATCATCGGCTCGATCTACTACTTCACGGTGCAGGTCAAGAAGGGGAGTGACGTGCTGGAGGAGCACCGAGCCAACGCGCCCGAGCTGGAGCACCTGCCCCCGATGGGCGAGATGGCGCCATGATCGACGCGGGCGAGTTCGACTATGTGATCGCCGGCGGCGGCACCGCAGGCTGCGTCGTCGCGGCTCGCCTGACCGAGGATCCTGACGTCACCGTGTGCCTGCTCGAGGCCGGCCCCTCCGACGTCGACGACCCGCGGATCCTGCGGCTCGAGGACTGGATGTACCTGCTCGACTCCGGCTACGACTGGGACTACCCGATCGAGCCTCAGGCCCGCGGAAACAGCTTCATGCGGCATGCCCGGGCCAAGGTGTTGGGCGGGTGCTCGTCGCACAACTCCTGCATCGCGTTCTGGACGCCGAAGGAGGACCTCGACGAGTGGGCCGCGATGGGCTGCGAGGGCTGGAGCGCGGCCGACTGCTGGCCGCTGATCAAACGCCTGGAGACCAACGACGGCCCCGGCGACCACCACGGGCGTGACGGCCCGGTCAACATCCGCACGGTGCCGCCCGACGACCCGTGCGGCGTCTCGATGCTCGAGGCCGCCGCCCAGGCAGGGCTGCCGACGAGCCGGTTCAACGAGGGCCACACGGTCACCAATGGGGCCGGCTGGTTCCAGATCAACTCCTCCGCGGACAACACGCGGATGTCGTCCTCGCACGCGTACCTGCACCCGATCCTGGGCTCGAGGCCGAACCTCGAGATCCGGACGGCGTGCTGGGTCAAGCGGGTGGCGCTCGAGGACGGACGCGCCACCGCGGTCGAGTACCTCACCCCGGATCTGCTCACCCAGGCGTCGGTCAAGGCGCGGCGCGAAGTGATACTCAGCGCCGGCGCGATCGACACGCCGAAGTTGCTGATGCTGTCGGGGATCGGCCCCGGCGAGCACCTGCACGAGTTCGGGATCGAGACACTCGTCCACGCACCCGGCGTCGGGGCGAACCTCGACGACCACGTCGAGGGGATCGTGCAGTGGGACGCCAAGAAGCCGATGATCCGCAGCTCGACGCAGTGGTGGGAGATCGGGTTGTTCGCGACGTCCGAGGAAGGCCTCGACCGGCCCGATCTGATGATGCACTACGGCTCGGTGCCGTTCGACATGAACACCGCGCGGTGGGGTTACCCGACGACCGAGAACGGGTTCTGCCTGACGCCGAACGTGTGCCGCGGCCGCTCGCGTGGGACGGTCAAGCTGCGCTCGTCCGACTACCGCGACCGCGCGCGCGTCGACCCGCGCTACTTCACTGACGCCGACGGGCACGACGAGCGCGTGATGGCGTTCGGGATGCGGCTGGCTCGGAAGATCGTCTCCCAGCCGGCGATGGCCGAGTGGGCCGGCGCCGAGCTCGCGCCGGGCCCCGACGCCCAAACCGACGACGAGCTCGTCGACTACATGCACAAGACCCACAACACCGTCTACCACCCAGCGTGCAGCTGCCACATGGGCCCGGACTCAGACCCACTCGCGGTCGTCGACTCGCGTCTGCGGGTTCGCGGTGTGCGCTCGCTGCGGATCGCGGACGGCTCGATCCTTCCGTTCCTCCCGGCGATCAACCCGTGCATCACCACGATGATGGTCGGCGAGAAGTGCGCCGACATGTTGAAGGAGGACGCAAAGAGCGGGGCCGGGGCTGCCGCACCCGCAGCCGTCGGGTAGATAAATTTCCGGCATGAGCGCCACCGCGGCGCCCGAGGTCACCCGCTTCCTCCAGCAGCACCCGCCGTTCGACGCGCTCGACGCTGCCAACGTCGACCGCGTCGCCGCAGCGGCCGAAATCGAGTCCCACCGCGCGGGCTCGACGATCTTCTCGCAGGGATCCGACCCGGTCGAGCACCTGCGCGTGGTGCGGACGGGCGCGGTGGAGATCGTGTCCGACGGCCGCGTGCTCGACCTGCTCGGCGAGGGGGAGTGCTTCGGCCATGCCTCGATGCTGTCCGGACTGCCCACGGGGTTCGAGGCCCGAGCCGGCGAGGACACGGTCTGCTACCGGATTCCAGCCGAGGTCGCACAGAAGCCTCTCTCGCACCCGGCCGGGTTGCGATTCATCGCACGCTCACTCCTCGAGCCGTGGGCCGAGGGCGCCGGCGCGTCGCCGATCGAGCCTCGCCTGGAACCCCCGCTTCAGCCGGTCGGCGCGCTGATCCGCAGCGAGCCGGTCGTCTGCCGCCCGGACACGGCGATCCGTGATGCGGCCGAGCTGATGACCGCGGCCCACTCGACGTCCGCCGTCATCGTCCTCGGCGACGGGTCGCTCGGCATCCTCACCGACCGCGATCTCCGCACGCGGGTGGTCGCGAGCGGCCTGACCGTGGACACACCGGTGTCGGCGGTGATGTCCGCGCCCGCGTACACGTGCTCACCGGACCGGCTCGGCAGCGATGTCCTGCTCGACATGCTCGACCGCGGCTTCCGGCACTTCCCGGTGGTGTCGGCGACCGGAACGATCCTCGGAGTCGTCGAGGAGATCGACCTGGTCGGGGCACAGTCGCGCTCGCCGTTCTTCCTGCGCTGGCGAATCGCCAATGCCCACACCGTCGACGAGCTGATCGACGCGGGGCGGGAGCTTCGCCCGATGGTGATCGCGCTGCACGACGCCCGCGTCGCGCCGGTCAACATCGCCGCCGTCTATTCGGTCGTCGTCGACGCGCTCACGCGCCGCCTGCTCGACCTGGCGGTCGACCCGACCGCTGACCTCGGCGTCGATTTCGCGTGGCTCGCACTCGGCAGCCAGGCCCGGCGTGAGGCGCTACCCAGCTCGGACGTCGACAGCGCGATCGCGTGGTTCGGCGCCCGAGGCTCGGACGAGATCCGGCCTCGCTTGCATGCGATCGGGCAGACCGTCGTCGAGCGACTGCAGGCATGTGGACTCCGCGCCGACGAGCACGGCGCGACCGCCTCGGAGCTCCGGTTCGTGCGCTCGCTCGAGTCGTGGCAGCGCGCAGTCCGCAGCTGGATCGCCGATCCGACCCAGGAGAAGGCGGTGGTCCTGGTCTCGGTGCTCGTAGACGCCCGGCCGGTGTGGGGCATCCACACCGGGACGGCGGTGGCGGACAGCTTCCGCCTCGCGCCGAGCAACCCCGCGCTGCTGCGCCTCCTGGCCCGGTTCGCGTTGTCGTACCGCCCTCCCACCGGCTTCTTCCGCGGACTCGTGGTCGACTCGACGGGCGAGCATCGCGGCCGTCTCGATCTCAAACACGGCGGCGTGACCCCCATCGTCGACCTGGCCAGGTGGGCCGGGATCGCGGCGGGCGTGACCAGCGCGTCGACGAGCGAGCGGCTCCGCGCGGCCGCGGCCGCCGGGACCCTGCCCGAGGCCCAGGCGCGGACGCTCGAGGACGCGCTCGCGCTGATCACGGCGCTGCGACTGCAGCACCAGGTGGACCAGCTGCGCGCCGGCGAGGAGCCCGACGATCACGTCAACCCGGCCGAGCTCAGCGAGCTGACGCGCAGCTATCTGAGAGAGGCGTTCCGCGCGGTCGCCTCCGTCCAGAAGCACGTCGCCGCCGAGCTGAAGCTGGGTGTGCGCTGAGGGGCGTTAGGCTCCGCACATGACCGGCGACTGGCGCGATTTCCGGCCCGCGATCTGGCTGACGATGCTCGGCATCGCGATCATGCTTCTGGTCGCCCCGTTCTTCATCGGGGCGCTGTTCATCGGAGCGGCGATTGGGGCGGCGATCCGAATCCAGCAGCGCCGACGCCGCGCCGGTCCACGATCCTGATCTCGGCACCCGGCACCTGCCCGAGCCGCTTGGCCTGAGGGTGGTAGGACGCGCGCAACGGGCGCCGGCGGGCCGGGAGGAGCACGAGGTCGAATCGGCCATCGACCGCGAACTCCTCGAGCGACGGCGGGACGCCCTCGACCAGCAGCCGGAAGCTCGCGTGCTCCGCGGCCCGGCCGAGCTGCGCGCGCGCTTGTTCGAGGTCCTGCACCACCGAGTCGGCGACCGCCTCGTTGAACTCGATCGCCGAGTTGCCGCACCGGGGCCCGGATGGCGCCTGCGGCGCGACGCCGACGATCGTGACCGCCACGTGCTCGTCCTCCGCGAGCTCCCGCGCGAGTCCGATCGCGGCCGCGCCGGCGCGGCCGTGCTCGCAGAGGACCAGGACTCGCTCAGGGGATCTCACGGATCACGCGGCAAGGGTTGCCGACGCAGAGGTGACGGGCCGGAAGATCCTTTGTGACGACGCTGCCGGCGCCGATGACGACGTCAGGGCCGATGTTCACGCCGGGGCACACGATCACGCCGGTCGCGAGCCACGCACCGTCGCCGATCGTGACCGGCTTCGCGGTCTCGGTGCCGCGCCGGCGCTCGACCGGGTCGAGCGGATGGAGCGCGGTCAGCAGCTGCACGCCCGGGCCGATCTGGACATCTTGACCGATCGTCACCTTAGCGCCGTCGAGGATCACCGCGCCATAGTTGATGAACGTCCGCGCTCCGACCGTGATGTGGTAACCGTAGTCGCACTCGAACGGCGCCATCACGTCGGCGTCCTCGCCGATCTCGCCGAGCAGCTCGTCGAGGATCGCCCGGCGCGTGGCTGTGTCGCCGAAGCTGGTTGCGTTGAACCGTTCGCACACCAGCCGGCACCGTTTGCGCTCATCCAGGAGCGCGGGATCGTTGGCGAGATAAGGAACTCCCCGCAACATCCGGTCCTTTTCGGTGGCCACCCGAGCATGCTGGCATGGTTTCGTCCGCCGCGAACCGGATCATTCACATCACGTGAGCTGGCGATCGACTCGAGCCACCGGGGGTGCGGGCCAGGAAGACGTGCGCCAGGTCGCCGTCATCGACCTCGGTTCGAACTCGTGGCGGCTGGTCGTCTACATGTTCTCCCCGGGCGACTGGTGGAAGCTGACCGACGAAATCTTCGAGACCGTTCGCATCAGCTCGGGGCTGGCGCAGACCGGCCGGCTGAGCGACGCGGGGATGGGTCGCGGCCTCGAGACGCTCGCAGTCTTCGCGCGCTTCTGCGAGGCGCACGGACTCGGCGCCGATGATGTGCACGCCGTCGCGACCAGCGCCATCCGCGACGCCACCAACGGCGAGCGGTTCCTGAAGGCGGCGCGCGCCGCCAGCGACCTGAACATCGAGGTCATCTCCGACGAGGAGGAGGCGCGCTTCGGCTACGTGGCCGCGATCAACAGCTCGACGATCACGGACGGGATGGTGCTCGAGACCGGCGGCGGCAGCATTCAGCTGATCGAGGTGGGGGGCCGGCGCGCCAAGTCTCTGCGCTCGTTCCCGCTCGGCGCCGTCCGGGTGACCGAGGAGTTCCTCCCCGGCTCCGGGCCGGCCAAGAAGAAGGACCTCCACCGCGTGCGCGCCCACGTCCGCAAGGCGCTGTCCGGCTACGACGCGCTCGCCGGAGGGGGGGCCCGGATCGTCGGAATGGGAGGCGCGGTGCGAAACCTCGCCGCCGCCGCGCAACGGATGGCAGGTCAGCCCGACATCGGCGTGCAGGGGTTCGTGATCACGCGCGAGATGTTGGCCGAGCTAGTCCAGACCCTGGCCTCGTTACCGGTGGACGAGCGCGGCGACGTACCCGGGATCAAGGTCGGCCGCGAGGACATCATCCTCGCCTCGGCACTGGTGATCGAGACGGTGGTCGAGCTGGGATCGTTCGACGGCATCGAGGTCACCGAGGGCAGCCTGCGCGATGGAGTGTTTCTCGCGCGCGAGTTCCTCGCCGGAGTCGACCCCCCGCTGTTCGACGACGTCCGCAACGCCGGCGTCCGGAACCTGGCCACCCAGTACGAGTCGGACCTTCCCCACGTCGAGCACGTCGCGCTGCTGTCCTTGCAGATGTTCGACTCGCTCTCGACTGCCGGGCTGTTCAGGCCCAAGCCCGGCGAGCGCGAGCTGCTGTGGGCCGCCGCGATGCTCCACGACGTCGGGATGACGATCTCCTACGACGACCACCACAAGCACTCCTACTACCTGATCGTCAGCGCCGAGCTGCCGGGGTTCGATCCCCGCGAGCGGGCCCTGGTCGCCCAGATGACCCGCTACCACCGCAAGGGCGCCCCCAAGCTCGGCGAGCTGGCCGCGCTCGCCGACCCCAGCGACGAGGAGCTGCTCGAGCGCTGCTCGGTCATCCTGCGCCTGGCCGAGCACCTCGAGCGCGGCCGCGACCAGGCGGTGCGCGAGGCCCGCCTGCGCGCCAACGGCCACGGCGTCGACCTGCACCTGGAGGCCGACGGCGACCTCACGCTGCCGCGCTGGAGCGTCGAGCGCTATGGCGACGGTGAGGCGTTCCAGCGCGTGTTCGGCCGCCGGCTCCTGATCGGCTAGTGCCAACCGGCGCATAGCTGCCCGAAGCTGCCTATCGTCTCGGCCGATGAGACGGAGCAGGGGTCTCGTGGTTCTGCTTGCGTTGGCGGCGGGGTTGCTCGCGCCGACTGAAGCATCCGCGGCAATCACGAGCGTGTTCGCCGGACAGACGGTCTCCGGGGCGGCGATCCCGTGCACGGCCCAGTCCGACGGAACCAGCGTCTGCCACGGGACATTCAGCTCCTCAGGAGGCAGCGACCTGCGCCTGAAGAGCTTCGACGGACAACCACTCGCCGTCTACGTGACACTCCCGTCGGGAGCCGACGGTCCGTATCCGCTGATCATCCAGAGCCACGGCTGGGGTGTGCCGCCAACCGGCCCGACCGACAGCCAGTACTTCGGCCCGACCGCCGACGCCTGGGCGAAGGCCGGCTATGCGGTGCTCCAGCTGACCGCCCGCGGGTTCGGCGACTCGTGCGGGAGTGCCCAGTCGCGCGCCGCCGACCCGACCGGCTGCCAGAGCGGCTACATCCGGCTCGACGACGAGCGCTACGAGGCGCGCGACGCCCAGTACGCCACCGGCCTGCTGGTGGACGAGGGCGTCGCCGATCCGAACCGGATCGGCGCCACCGGCGAGTCCTACGGCGGCGGGGTTTCGCTCGAGTTGGCCACCCTCAAGGACCGCGTGATGAGCACGAGCGGCGCGCTCAGCCCCTGGACGAGCCCCGCCGGCACCCCACTGCACATCGCGGCCGCGGCACCCGTGATCCCATGGAGCGACCTGACGTATTCGCTGATGCCCAACGGCCGCACCCTCGACTACGCGGTTACGAGCCCGACGGCCGACCTGAGCCCGATCGGGGTCGAGAAGCAGTCGTTTGTCTCAGGCCTGTTCGCCGAGGGCAACGCCAACGGCTCCTACGCGCCGGCCGGCACCGATTCCCAGGCCGACCTGACGACGTGGTACGCCGCCCTCAATGCCGGCGAGCCCTATGACGGCAACGCCGAGGACGAGGCGATCGCGACCCAGATCGCCCAGTACCACTCGCCGTACTACCTGCTCGACGGCGCCTACGGTTTCGCCCGGGAATCCCCGGCGCCGCTGCTGATCGCCAACGGCTTCACCGACGACCTGTTCCCGGTCGACGAGGCGGTCCGCTACTACAACCTCGAGCACTCGGTGTACCCGGCGGATCCGATCTCGCTGTTCGACGGCGACTTCGGCCACATGCGCGCGCAGAACAAGCCGGGCGACGAGGCCCTGCTCTCGAGCGCGATCCAGAACCTGTTCGCCTTTTACCTGAAGGGCGCCGGATCTCAGCCGCCGTCGAGCGCCACGGCCACGATCGAGACGTGCCCGTCGTCCGCGCCCTCCGGCGGTCCCTACACGGCCTCGAGCTGGAGCGCCCTGCACCCCGGCGAGGTCGACTTCAACGCGAGCGCGGCCCAGACGGTCTCCTCGGCCGCCGGCAACCCGGCGATCTCGCGGGCGATCGATCCGATCGCCGGCGACGGCGCGTGCGCGACGGTCAGCGCCGCCGATCAGGGGTCGGGCGTGGCCACCTACCGACTCCCCGCGGTCACCGGCGCCGGTTACACGCTGCTCGGCTCGCCGACGGTGATCGCCAACCTGAACGTCACCGGCCAGTTTCCGATCATCGCGTCTCGGCTGTGGGACGTCGATCCCAGCACCGGCAACGAGACGCTGGTGGCGCGCGGCGTGTATCGCGTGGACTCGAGCGCGCCCGACGGCCTCCAGGTCTTCCAACTCCACCCAGGCGCCTGGCACTTCGCCGCCGGCCACATCCCCAAGCTCGAGCTGCTCGGGCAGGACTCGCCCTACGTGCGCACCTCCAACGGCCAGTTCTCGATCTCGGTCTCAGACCTCCAGCTCCGCCTCCCCGTGCACGAAGCCCCCGGCACGGTCCCCGGCGTCACCGGGCCCAAGCCGCCGGTGCAGGCGCGCGCCCACGGATGCGTGGCGCGGCCGTACTCGCGGATCGCGCGCCGGCGCACCCGCGGCTCGCGGCACGGGCTGACGGTCTCCGGCACGGCGGGCGAGCACAAGTGCGCCACGGCCAGCGCGGCCAAGCGCCGCCGCCAGCGGCTGGCCCGGGTTTACGTGATGGTCTACCGGCGCGCGGCGCGCGGGCGATGCCAGTTCGTGGAGCGGACCGGGGCGCTGAGCCGCCCGCGCTCGTGCAAGCGTCCGATCGAGTTCACGGCCCGCGGCACCGCGCACTGGCGGTTACGCCTGCACATCAGCCTGGCCCCCGGCCGCTATGTGATCCGCAGCGTCGCGGTCGATCGCCTTCACCATCGTCAGGCTGGCGCCGCATCCTCCCTGACGTCGATCACTATCCGATAACAATCGGCTCACAACCGACCATCGGATGCCACTACAGTCTTGGGCATGCTCTGGCTCCTGCGCCACGCCGAGGCAGAGGACGGCCTGCCCGATGACGAGCGCCCGCTGACCGAACGGGGCGCCGTGCAGGCGGACGCCGTTGGTCGGGCCCTCGCCGTCCTCGAGGTCCATCTCGACGCGTGCCTGTCCAGCCCCAAGCTCCGGGCGGTGCAGACCGCCGAGCGCGCCTGCGAGCCGCTCGGGGTTGCGGTGACGATCGAGCCGGCGCTGTCCGGCGAGCCGTTCGATGTCAGGGAGCTGACCGCCGGCCTGGGAGACGTCCTGCTGGTCGGACACGACCCGTCGTTCTCACTGTTGCTGCACGACCTGACCGGAGCGCAGTCCAGGATGAAGAAGGGCGGCCTGGCCGGCGTCTGGAAGGGTGAGCTGGTCACCCTGCTGCGCCCATCCGAGCTCAGCGCGATCGCCAAGGCGCACGTGCCGGTGCCATGAGCGACCCGACGATCGAGACCGCCACCCCGGAGGCGGAAGAGGACGGGCGCTCGGCGTCGAGCAGCACGCTAGCGAGCCTGGCCGAAGCATCGCTGTTCCTGAACCGCGAGCTCTCCTGGCTCGACTTCAACGACCGCGTACTGCAGCTCGCCGAGGACGAGTCGCTGCCGCTGATGGAGCGCGTGAAGTTCCTGGCCATATTCGTCACGAACCTCGACGAGTTCTTCATGGTCCGGGTGGCCGGCGTGCACGATCAGGTCGACGCACGAATCGACGCTCGCGGTCCCGACGGCCTGCCCCCCACCCAGGTCCTGGCCGGCATCGCCGAGCGGGTGACCGATCTCGACCGTCGGCACGCCCGTCAGTTTTCCGAGGTGGTTCAGCCGGAGCTCGCCGAGCACGGCATCAGGATCGTCAGCTGCGAGGAGTCCGAAGCGCCGGACGAGCTGATCGCGCGGCACTTCCGCGAGCAGATCTTTCCGGTGCTCACGCCGCTGGCCATCGGCCCGGGGCGGCCGTTCCCCTACATCTCGAACCTGTCGCTCAGCCTGATCGTCCGCCTGCACGACCCCGACATCGACCACGAGGTCTACGCGCGGGTCAAGGTCCCCAAGGAGGTCCTCCCGCGCTTCGTGGAGATCTCGCCGAACACGTTCATCCCGCTCGAGCAGATCATCGCCCGGCACCTTGACGCGCTGTTCCCGGGTCTGGAGATCCTCAGCTACGAGATGTTCCGGGTCACCCGCGACGCCGACTTCGAGGTCTCGGACGAGGCCGATGACCTCCTTCAGGCGGTCGAGGACGAGCTTCGGCGCCGGCGCTTCGGCGAGGTCGTGCGACTCGAGGTCGGCGCGGCCATGGATCCCGCGCTGCGCAACCGGCTGATCGAGTGGCTCGGCGTGGATGAAATCCAGGTCTACGACGTCGACGGCATGCTCGACCTGAGCGACCTGTGGCAGATCGCCGGTCTGGACGGGCAGTCCGAGCTCCGCCAGACCCCCTGGACGCCGCTCACCCATCCCGCCTTCGTCCCCGGCCCCGGCGACCGCGACGAACAGCCCGACGTGTTCGCCCCGATGCGCACCCGCGACGTGCTCGTGCACTACCCGTACCAGTCGTTCGCCACCAGCGTCGAGCGGTTCGTCAGGCAGGCGGTCGACGACCCCAACGTTCTCGCCATCAAGATGACCGTCTACCGGACCTCGGACGACTCGGCGCTCATCCCGTCGCTGATCGAGGCGGCCGAGAAGGGCAAGCAGGCGGTGGCTCTGGTCGAGCTCAAGGCCCGCTTCGACGAGCGCCAGAACATCGGTTGGTCGCGCGCCCTGGAAGAGGTGGGCGCTCACGTCGTGCACGGCATTCCAGGCCTGAAGACACACGCCAAGGCGATCCTGGTGGTCCGGCGCGAACGCGGCGGAGTGCGGCATTACGTGATGATCGGGACCGGCAACTTCCACGCCAAGAACGCCCGGCTGTACGAGGACTTCGGGCTGTTCACGACCGATCGCGAGATCGGTCAGGAGGTCGCCAACCTGTTCAACAACCTGACCGGCTACGGGCACCCTGCGCGCCAGCGCAAGGTCCTGGTGGCGCCGAACTGGATGCGCGAGCCGCTGATCGAGGAGATCGACCAGACGATCGCCGCGCACGAGGCCGGCGTGCCGGCGCGCATCACCATGAAGATGAACTCCCTGGTCGATCAGCGCTGCATCGAGGCGCTGTACCGGGCCTCACAGGCCGGTGTCCCGATCGATCTGAACGTCCGCGGCATCTGCTGCCTGCTTCCCGGGGTGCCCGGTGTGAGCGAGACGATCCGGGTGGTATCAGTGGTCGGGCGCTTCCTCGAGCACTCCCGCATCTACTCGTTCCACCGAGGCGACGAGCACGTCTACTACATCGGCTCAGCCGACCTGATGCCGCGCAACCTCGACACGCGCGTGGAGTTGCTGGCGCCGGTCGAGGATCCCGAGCTTCAGGCCGAGCTCGAGGACACCATGGAGCGCTGCCTGGCCGACGACACGTTCTCCTGGACGCTCGACTCAGACGGCGTATGGACCCGCCGCCATGAGCGGACGCGCTCCGTGCACCGCGAGCTCATGGAGCGGACGGTGACGCAAGCGTCGAGCCCGGCCACCTAGCCGGGCCCGACGCTCGTCCTCACTTCACTGCTACGGGATGTTCAAGCCGCCCTGGCTCTGGGTCGTACCCGCGCTCGCGGGCTGGGAGCCGAGAGTGAGCTTGATCGACTTGGTCTGTCCGCTCCGGTTCACGGTCAGGGTGACCGTCTTGCCCGGCGCGTAGTCGGCGATCGTGGCCACGAACTGGTTGACCGAGGCGACGTGCGCGCCGTTGACCGCGGTGATGACGTCGCCGGCCTGCAGGCCCGCCTTGTCCGCCGGGCCACCCGGCGCGATCGGCGCCGCGCCGTTCGTGCTGGCGGTCTTGGCGATGCCCGCGCCCCCGGACACGGATGGGTCGAGGCTCACGCCGACGTAGGCGTTCTGGGCCTTGCCGGTCGCGATGATCTCCTTGGCGATGCGGGCGTCGCTGTTGGACGGGGTGGCGAACCCGATGCCCGAGCTCGAGCCCTCGCCCTGGCCGTTGGTGTTGTTGGTCTCGATCTGGTCGTTCAGCCCGATCACCTGGCCGGCCGCGTTGATCAGCGGTCCGCCCGAGTTGCCCGGGTTGATCGGCGCGTCGGTCTGGATCGCGTTCGGGATCGTGAACTGGTTCGGCGCCTGGATCGTGCGGCCGACCGCGCTGACGATGCCGGAGGTGACGGTGTTGGGCAGGCCGAACGGGCTGCCGATGGCGATCACGTTGTCACCCACCTGCACGGCGTTCGAGTCGCCGAACGGCAGCGGGTGAAGCTGCGAGGCCGGAACGTTCTGGACCCGGATGACCGCCAGGTCGGAGCCGGTGTCCGAGCCGAGGACCGTGGCCGGAGCCTTGACCCCGTTCGAGAAGGTCACGGTCACCTTGCTGGCGCCGGAGACCACGTGCTGGTCGGTCAGGATGTCGCCCTTCTTGTCGAACACCACACCGGCGCCCTCGCCTTCGGTCTGCTGAGACTGACCGAAGCCGAAGACCCCCTGGGTGTTCTTGCTCGAGGATGTGGTGATGTCGACCACGCCGGGCCCTACCGACCGGTAGATCTGGTTGATGGTCTGAGCCTTGCCGTCGCTGAAGCTGGTCGGCAGCGACGAAGAGTTCGAGGGCTGCACCACGGTCGTGGTCGTGACCGAGTGCGTGGTGGTGCTCCCATTCGCCACCGCGAGCGCGATTGCCCCGCCGGCAACCGCGCCCCCGATGATCGGCAGGAGTCGGGTGAGGGTCTTCATGGGTGGGTTTCTCCTAGCAGGGCATAACGATGTTTTTCGTATTCCCAGTACAGCAGGCAGCTATGAGAAACCCGTCAGAAATCGATGAGAGCCGGGTAAGAGCCGCGCTCAGGCGCTGGGGGCCGGGAGCGGCACGGGCGCGTAGGCCGGCGGCACCGGGGCGTTCGGCTGGGCCGAGCCGGGGGCGTTCGGCTTGCCCGGGATTGGGCCGTTCGGCCAGGCCGGGACAGGGACGCCGCCACCCCGGAACTTCGGCCCCCGGAAGGGCATCCCCTTCTGGTTGACCGCCTTGGCCAGGCGGGCCGAGAGGCTCCTCAGGAGCTTCTGCTCCTGGGCGGCCGTGATCACCTTGGCTGAGACCAGCTTGTCGAGCCGGGTCTTGATCGCGGCGGTCATGGCGTGCTCGAGGCCGCTCACCGTCTTGCCCTTAGACGTCGCGATCTGCGCCAGCGACTTCCCACTCGAGAGCTGCTTGAACAGCTGTGCGTCGGTCAGGCCCAGATAGCTCGCCGCCCCCTGTAGCTCAAGCGGCCAACCGAAGCCGCCCGGTCCGCGAAAGAGGCCGGGTCCGCCAAAGCCGCCGGGTCCTCCGGGGCGTCCCGGTCCCCCTGGTCCGCCGGGACGGGCGAACCGGGGGCCGAGTCCCAAGCCGGGGGCGAACGGGAGCCCCGTCGCGCTGCCTTTCTGCTTGAGGCGCTGCTCGAGCGCGTTGGCCTGGGCCTGGGTGAGCCGCCCGGCCTTGACCGCCGCCTGGAGCTGGTCGAGCGTCGCGCCGTTGAGCGCGGCGGTGAGCTGCGCCGGGGTCACGTGGAGCCGCTTGGCCACGTCGTTCAGGAACGCCTGTCGGGTGTTCGGGGTGGAGCTCTGGGTGGCCGCGTACGCGCCGCCGGCGAGCGCTGCCACCGCCAGCGCCGCCAGGCCGATCACGAGCTTTCGCTTGAGACTGCGGTGCACCGTCAGAGCTCCTCAACTGGCCGGGCGCCTCCGAGGTCGGCTGCGCCCGTGGCGGGAACGCTCGCACCCCAGTTTGAGAGAACCGTAAGAGTTTCGTTCATGCGGCCTTCCGGCGGCCGGCCAGGATCGCCAGCAGCCGATCCGCCTCCTGCTCCGGCTCTTGCTTCATCCGTTCTGCCGTTATCCGGACGGTCACGATTCCGGCCTCGAGCATGATCACATCCCGCTTGCGGTCGCGCTCGAAGCTGTAGCGATCCGAATGGAATCCATAGCTGTCGACCTCGACGATCACCCGCTCGCGGGGGTACAAAATGTCGATCTCGTAGCCCAGGAGGTAGGTGTTCGTCACCGGCGTCGGGAGCCCGTAACGCCGCGCGAACTCCAGGAAGTCGTCCTCGAGCGGCGAGTTCGTCGGCGCGCGCACAAAGGCCAGGGTCCGCTTGGTGCCCGGATGGTTCGGGTTCCGGTTCAGTACGTCGGCGAGGTCCGGCACGTGCAGGTAGGGCGTGCGGAGCGCGCCGTTCACGAACCGAGAGAGGCGCTTGCCGGTCAGCCGCGGCGCGTTGTCGAGGACGGTCCGGGCCGGGCTCGTCACCGGGACGCCCAGTTGCTTCGTGATGTCCCGGCGGATGAGTGTGCGACTGCGGTGGACTTTGATGCCGCGCCGCCTGTGGAGTGTCGGCACCGTGACCTCGTGCGGCACGTCCCAGTACTTGTTGAAGCCCCAGAGCGCGGCGGCCGAGCCATGGCTCAGGACCGCGTGCTCGCCGCAGGCCAACACGGCTGCGAATGCCCGCGCCACCGGGTTGATCGGGACATGGCCGACCGCGTAGACGCCGGCGTAGACGGGAATCAGGCGGCCGCTGGCGATCCGATGCTGGATCGCCCTCCGTCCCAGGCCAAGCTCCAGTAGTTGCTCGCGGGTGATGTAGCCGTATTGCCGCCCCGCCACCGCGGCAATCAGCTTGTCGAACAGGTCCGCCATCGGAAGGGCGTGATCGATTTGGCCCCAATACGGGGCCTTTTCGATCACACCCCCAAGAGCCGCGGGGCTAGCGGTTTTCTCCCCCTAGCGCTGACGAAATAGTCCAAAGCCTCTGGGTTAGCGAGCGATTCTCGGGAGGCCGCCTGGTCCGCTGGGGTGCCCATGAGGATCCGCTTCACGGGGACCTCCAGCACCTTGCCCGAGAGGGTTCGGGGGACCTCGTCGATCTGCCGGATCTCGTCCGGCACATGGCGCGGAGAGCAGTCCTCGCGGATCCGGCGCTTGATCTCGCGCTCCAGCCCGTCATCGAGCGATCCCCCCTCGCGCAACACCACGAACAGCGGCATCCAGTCGCTGCCCTCCCGGGGCACGTCGACCACCAGCGCGTCGACCACGTCGTCGACCGCCAGCACCGCGCGGTAGATCTCGGACGTGCCCATCCGCACCCCGCCGCGGTTGATCGTCGAATCGGACCGCCCGTAGATCACCGCCGTCTGGCGCGGAGTGATCTCGATCCAGTCGCCGTGGCGCCAGATCCCGGGGTACACGCTGAAGTAGCTATCCAAGTAGCGCTCGCCGGATTCGTCGCCCCAGAAGAACACGGGCATCGACGGCATCGGCCGGGTGATCACGAGCTCGCCGACCTCGCCGATCAACGGCTTGCCGTCCGGGTCCCACGACTCGATCGCAGCGCCGAGCGAGCGGGCCTGGAGCTCGCCCAGGTAGACCGGCAGCGTGGGCACACCGCCGACGAACGCCGTGCACAGATCGGTTCCGCCGGAAGTCGAGAACAGCCAGGTGTCCGACCCCAGCTGGTCGTAGATCCACTGAAAGCCCTCGGGCGACAGCGGCGACCCGGTCGAGCCCACGGACTTCAGCGCCGAGAGGTCCCGCCCCGAAGCAGGCTTCACCCCATCCTTCATGCACGCCGCCACGAACGCCGCGCTCGTGCCGAACGTGGTCATCTCGCTGTCGGCGGCCAGCTGCCACAGCGTCCCCATGTCCGGGTAGCCCGGGTTCCCGTCGTACAGGACGATCGACGCATCACTCAGCAGCACCCCGACGATGAAGTTCCACATCATCCAGCCGGTCGTCGTGAACCAGAACATCCGGTCGCCGGGCTGGGCATCCAGGTGCAGGTGCGCCTTCTTGAGCTGCTCGAGCAGGATCCCGCCCTGGCCATGGACGATCGGCTTGGGCAACCCGGTGGTCCCGGATGAGTACAGCACCCACAACGGGTGGTCGAACGGCAGCGCGGCGAACTCCAGCGTGTCGGATGAGCCAAGGAACCCGTCCTCCCACCCCGATCCGTCCAAATAGCCCAGCCGTACTACACGCTCCAGCGAGGGCATCTCGCCGGCGATCCGCGAGACCGCCTCGCCCTTGTCGTAGTCCTTGCCCCCGTAGCGGTAGCCGTCGATCGCCAGCAGGACCTTCGGCTCGATCTGCGCGAACCGGTCGATCACGCTGCGCGCGCCGAATTCCGGCGCGGCCGAGGACCAGGTCGCGCCGATCGACGCGCAGGCCAGGAACGACGCCACCGTCTCGGGAATGTTCGGCATGTAGGCGGCCACCCGGTCCCCAGGCCCGACGCCGAGCGCCCGTAGGCCAGACGCGATCGCCGCGGTCTGTGACCGCAGCTCCCCCCAGGTGAGCCGATCAAGTTCGCGCGATTCCGACGCATGCTGGATCGCCAACGCAGATGGGTCTTTCCCGGCGAACACGTGCTCCGCATACGACAGCTGCGAGCCCGGGAACCACGCCGCGCCGGGCATGACCTCGCTGCCCAGCACCTTTTCTCCGCCCTCGGCGAAGCGCACCCCGCAGAAGTCGACAATCGACCGCCAGAACGCGTCCAGATCGAACACCGACCAGCGCCACAGGTCGTGGTAGCCGTCGAAGTGCAATCCGTGCTTCTCCTCCAGCCAAGCCATGTAGCGGGTGAGCGTGGCCCGCTCGATCCGCTCCTCGCTCGGGGTCCACAGGACCTTTGGCTCGGCTTCCGCCACCACCGAAGTATCGCGTAGTGTTGGGCGCGCATGCCCGCCGGCCGCAAACCGAACCCGCCGTCAACCGCGGACGGGCTCGCCGATATCGTGCTGCCCGACCACGACGGTCACGACGTGCGGCTGGGCGAGTTGTGGAGCGAGCGCCCCGCCGCGCTGGTGTGGCTACGCCACTACGGCTGACTGTATTGCAAGGCCCACGCGATGCAGTTGCATCGCGCCCGCGCCCAGTTCGAGCAGGCCGGCGCCAACCTCGTGCTGATCGGACAGGCCACACCGCGCCAAGCCGCGCACTTCCGCCGGCGCCAGGGCATCCAGCTTCCCGTGCTGGCCGACAAGGACCGCGTCAGCTATGAGGCGGCGGGGGCGAAATCGGCCGGCGTGTTCGACCTGTGGCACCCCAAGGTGGTGGCCAAGGGCGCCCTGACCGGGGTGCGCGAGAAGACCGTCCAGACGCGCACGATCGGCGACGCCAACCAGCTCGGTGGCGCGCTCGTGGTCGCGCCCGGCGGCCAGGTCGTCTGGTCGCACATGTCCAAGGACGCCGGCGACAACGCCCCGCCCGAGGACATACTGGCGGCGGTCCGCAAGGCCGTCGCGTAGCTTTCGCCCGGTGTCAGAGCTCAACGTCGTAGCGCCGTTCGCCGGCACCGTCGTAGCCGTTTGGCACGATGGCCAGGCTTCGGTGATGGCGGGCCAGACCTTGGTGGTGCTAGAGGCCATGAAGATGGAGCACGAGGTCGTGGCCGAGGTGGACGCCAGGATCCGCTCCGTCGAGGTGGCGGTCGGCGACACGGTCGAGCCTGGGCAGCGGCTGGCGGTGCTCGAGCCGGCTGAGGCCGAGGAGGCGTCGCCCCCGGAGCGAGACGAGGCGGGCGCGGACGACTCCGGGGACGCTCTCGAGGCGGTGGTGGCGCGCCACGCCCAGACCCTCGACGAAGCCCGCCCCGGCGCCATCGCCAAGCGCCACGAGCAGGGCCGGCGCACGGCGCGCGAGAACCTCGCCGACCTGATCGACCCGGGCAGCTTCGTCGAGTACGGCCCGCTGATCTTCGCCGCCCAGGAGCGCCGGCGCTCAAAGGAGGAGCTGATCGCCCGCACGCCGGCGGACGGGCTGGTGGGCGGTACGGCGACGATCGACGGCGCGCCCGCGGTCGTCATGTCCTACGACTACACGGTCCTGGCCGGCACCCAGGGGATGCGCAACCACTTGAAGAAGGATCGGCTGTTCGAGATCGCCGAGCGCAGAAGACTGCCGGTCGTTCTGTTCGCCGAGGGCGGCGGCGGGCGGCCGGGCGACGTCGACTGGCCGCACGTGGCCGGGCTGGACTGCCGCGCCTTTCACCTGTTCGCGCGGCTCAGCGGCCTGGTCCCGCTGATCGGCATCGCCTCCGGCTACTGCTTCGCCGGCAACGCCGCGCTGCTCGGGTGCTGCGACGTGGTGATCGCCACCGAGGACTCGAGCATCGGTATGGGCGGGCCGGCCATGATCGAGGGCGGCGGCCTCGGCGTGTTCGACCCGAAGGACGTCGGTCCGATCGACGTGCAGTACGCCAACGGGGTGGTCGACATTCGCGTCCCCGACGAGACGGCGGCAGTAGTCGCAGCAAAGAAATATCTGTCGTATTTCAGTTGTCCACTCAGCGTCGACAACTCAGACAACAACCCGAGCGCGCTCCGCGACCTGATCCCCGCGAACCGTAAGCGCATCTACGACGTCCGCAAGGTCATCGACGCGCTGCTCGACGACGTGCTCGAGCTACGCGCCGGGTGGGCGCCCGGCATCGTCACCGCGCTGGCCCGCGCCGACGGCCGTGCCCTCGGCGTGATCGCCAACAACCCGGCCCACCTGGGCGGCGCGATCGACGCCGACGGGGCCGACAAGGCCGCCCGGTTCATGCAGCTGTGCGATGCCTTCGGCCTGCCGATCCTGTTCCTGTGCGACACGCCCGGGTTCATGGTCGGCCCCGAGGCCGAGAAGACCGCGACCGTGCGCCATTTCAGCCGCCTGTTCGTCACCGGGGCCAACCTCAGCGTCCCCACCGGCACCATCGTGCTGCGCAAGGGCTACGGCCTGGGGGCGCAGGCCATGGCCGCCGGCAGCTTCAAGGCGCCGCTGTTCACGATCGCGTGGCCGACGGCCGAGTTCGGCGGGATGGGCCTCGAGGGCGCGGTCCGCCTCGGCATGCGCCGCGAGCTTGACGCCATCGACGACCCCGAGGAGCGCGAACAGGCCTACAACGCAGCCGTGGCCGCGGCCTACGAGCGGGGCAAGGGCATCAACATGGCCGCGTACTTCGAGATCGACGACGTGATCGATCCCGCCGACAGCCACCGCTGGATCGCCACGCTGTTCGACTCGCCCCGGCAGGAGCGGCGCCCCTACGTCGACGCCTGGTAGCCGACTAGCTCACTCGCAGTCCGGGCAGGCGCCCCGCAGGACCACCTCGTGGTGCTCCACCCGCACCCCGAGCCGCTCCGACAGGCTGTCGATCGCCCGCTCGAGCTGCGGGTCTTCGAACGCCACCAGCTGTCCGCAGTGCTCGCACACCAGGTGATGATGGTGCTCGCCGTCGGCGTGGATGCGCTCGAAGCGCGAGAGCCCGTGCTCGACCGTGACCCGCTCGACCAGTCCGTGCTCCACGAGCAGGTCGAGCGTGCGGTAGATGCTCGCACGGCCGGTGGGTCTTCCCTGGTTCCGGAGCGCGTCCTCGATCTCGACCGCGCTCAGAGCGCAGTCCTGGAAGGCCAGCAGGTCGATGACCCGCTGGCGCGCCCCGCCGTGCTTGAGCCCCGCGCCAGCCAGAACCTCCTGCACGTGCTCGCTCCAGGTGACCGATCCGCTCGTGAAACCCATGTGCGAAACAGCTTACCCCCGAACCCGGCAAAGCGAGAATAATTCCGAGACTCAGTCTCATTTTCGTGGTAGTTTGTGATGAGTGCGGATTCGGTGGCTCATAGTGCTCCCCGCCCTCGCGGTGGCGGCTGCCCTGGCCGGCTGCGGCGGCATCTCGAGTGCCCACACGAACGGCGTCAGCGTGGTCGCGGCCGAGAACTTCTGGGGCTCGATCGCCGGCCAGATCGCCGGCAACAAGGCCACTGTCCAGAGCATCATCACCAACCCGGCGCAGGACCCCCACTCCTACGAGCCGAGCGCCAACGACGCCCGCCTGCTCGCCACCTCGCAACTGACCATCGTCAACGGCGTCGGCTACGACCCGTGGGCGCCGAGGCTGCTGGCCGCCAACCCGGACTCCAGGCGCGGGGTGCTGAACGTCGGCAATCTGCTCGGGCTGCACGACGGGGACAACCCGCACCGCTGGTACAGCCCGGCGAACGTCGACTCGGTGGCGTACTACATCACCGCCGACCTGTCGAAGCTCGACCCCAAGAACGCCGATTACTACGCGAGCCGTCTCGCCACGTTCGAGACACGCGACCTCAAGCCCTACCACCAGCTGATCGCGCAGATCAAAGGCCGCTACAAGAACGTGCCGGTCGGCGCGTCGGAAAGCATCTTCGCCCCCATGGCGCCGGCCCTCGGCCTCGACCTGATCACCCCCGCCGCCTTCATGAACGCGATCGGCGAAGGCACCGAGGTGAGCGCCCAGGACACGATCACCACGCAGGAGCAGATCGCGCGCCACCGGATCAAGGTGTGGATCTACAACGCCCAGAACGCCACGCCGGAGATCCAGCGCCTGAACGCGATGGCGCGGGCCAACCACATCCCGATCGTCACGATCACCGAGACGCTGACACCGGCGACGGCGACGTTCGAACAGTGGCAAACCGCCCAGCTCGAGCGGATCGAGCGCGCCCTGCACGAGGCCACCGGACGATGATCGAGTTGTCGGGCGCGGCGGTGCGGCTGGGCGGCCGCGACATCTTCTCCCACGTCGAGTTGCGGGTCGACCCCGGGCAGTTCGTCGCGGTGCTCGGGCCCAATGGAGCCGGCAAGTCGACCCTGATGCGGGTGATCCTCGGGCTGGTCCGGCTCGAGGCGGGCTCGGTCAGCGTGCTCGGCCGGCCGCCCGCCCAGGCGCGCGGCGCGATCGGCTACCTCCCCCAGCGCCGCGGGTTCGACGCCTCGACCCGCATCCGCGGCGTCGACCTGGTGCGGCTTGGGCTCGACGGCGCCCGCTGGGGCATTCCGGTCGCGCTCACGAAAGCCGCACGCGAGCGGCGCAAGGCCGAGTCGGCTCAGGTCGACGACGCGATCGCGCTGGTCGGCGCCACCGACTACGCCAAGCGCCCGATCGGCGAGGTGTCCGGCGGCGAGCAGCAGCGGCTCCTGATCGCCCAGGCACTGGTGCGAAAACCCCAGTTCCTGATCCTCGACGAGCCGCTCGACGGCCTCGACCTCCCCAACCAGGCGGCGGTCGCCGCGCTGCTGCGGCGCATATGCACAACCCAGGACGTCTCGGTGCTGCTCGTCGCCCATGACGTCAACCCGCTGCTCCCCTACCTCGACCAGGTGATCTACATGGCCGGCGGCCGCGCGCGCAGCGGCCCGGCCGAGGAGGTGATCACCTCGGCCACGCTTAGCGATCTGTACCGCACCCCCATCGAGGTGCTGCAGACCCAGGCCGGTCGCCTGGTCGTCGTCGGGCAGCCCGAGGCGCCGCATCACCACGGGCCGCGTCATGAACTCGTGACGTGACCCCCACGCTCTCCCCCAACCCCATAGCCGACCTGAACGCGCTGTTCACATTCCCGTTCATGGTCAACGCGCTGGAGGCCGGGACGATCGTGGCCGTGCTCGCGGCCGTGGTGGGTTGGTACATGGTGCTGCGCCGCCAGAGCTTCGCCGGCCACACGCTGTCCGTGATGGCCTTCCCCGGCGCCGCCGGCGCGGCGCTCGTCGGCCTGCCCACCGCACTCGGCTACTACCTCGCGTGCGGCGGCGCGGCGCTCGTCATGCGCGGCGCCCGTGGATCCACGCGCCGCGGATACGGAACCGAGACCGCCACGATCGCCACCGTCCAGACGCTGGGGCTAGCAGCGGGATTCTTGTTCCTCTCGCTCAACAATGCCGTGCTCGGCGGGACCGAGACGTTGCTGTTCGGGACGTTCCTCGGGGTCAGCCGCGGCCAGGTCCTGACCCTGCTGATCGTCGCGGTGGCGGCGCTCCTGCTGATCGCCGTGGCAGCACGGCCGCTGCTCCTCGAGACGATCGACCCCGAGGCCGCGCAAGCGCGCGGACTGCCGATCGCCGTCCTCGACACAGCGTTTCTCCTCGTGCTCGCCGCCGCGGTCGCCGCCACCAGCCAGATCACCGGCGCCCTGCTCGTGTTCGCGCTGCTCGTGGCCCCGGCCGCTGCGGCCCAGGAACTCACCATGCGCCCTGGCCTCGGCCTCCTCCTCAGCGTGCTGTTCGCGCTGGCGATCGCGTGGCTCGGGCTGGGGATCGCCTACTTCTCGATCTATCCGGTCGGGTTCTACGTGACCAGCCTGGCCTTCGCCGTGTACCTGATCGCCCGCCTCACCCGGGCATACCGACGCCGACGCTGATGTTCGCCCACGACTTCGTCCGCAACGCGTATCTCGCCGGCACGTTCATCGCGCTCGCGTGCGGCACCACGGGCTGGTTCGTCCTGCTGCGCGGGCAGCTGTTCGCCGGCGACGCGCTGACCCACGTGGCGTTCGTGGGCGCGATCGCCGCCGCCGTGATCGGCGTCGACGAACGGGTCGGGCTGTTCGCGCTCACGCTGGCCGTGGCCGGCGCGATGGCGGCGCTCGGCCGCCGCGGCCAGGCCGACGACGCGGTGATCGGCACCGTCTTCGCGTGGATCCTCGGCATCGGCGTGTTCCTGCTCGCCGTGCTCGCCACCAGTGCGGCCGGTGGCACCGGGATCTCCGCGGCCAACACGCTGTTCGGCTCGATCTACTCGCTGACCTCGGGTGGCTCGCGCCTGGCCGCGGCGATCGGGCTCGTGGTGGCGATTGCCGTCCTGATGGTCGTGCGGCCGCTCCTGCTGGCCACGTTCGACGCGGAACTGGCCGCGGTGCGCGGTGTCCCGGCCCGGGGCCTCGCGGTCGCCTTCCTCGTGATGCTTGCCGTGGTCACCGCGGAGGGCACCCAGGCGGTCGGAGCGCTGCTCCTGCTCGGCCTGCTCGCCGCGCCGGCGGGGGCGGCGCATCGGCTCA
This sequence comes from uncultured Solirubrobacterales bacterium, assembly GCA_963832315.1. Lineage (GTDB taxonomy): Bacteria > Actinomycetota > Thermoleophilia > Solirubrobacterales > Solirubrobacteraceae > Palsa-465. Next base: position 35,120 of record CAWHTT010000008.1, read on the forward strand.
CCGCCCGCCCGTACCGTGGGCTCGCGCTGTCGTCGCTCATCGCGGTGCTCGCCATGTGGGGCGGGCTGGCCCTGAGCTACGAGATCGCCTCGCTTCCGCCAAGCAGCGCGATCATCGGGCTGGCCGGCGCGGGTTACGCCGCCACCGCGCTGCTCACGAGGCGACGTCGGAGCGCCTGAAAAGACCCGGGGACCGGCTGGCGGGCCCGGGCGGGAGTCACTACCCGGGACCGCCGCCGATCCCCAGTTGCGGGATTCGGGGGAGTCCGTCCGCATTAGCGACGAGGCGCACGTTTCGTCGCGCGGACGAGCCTACGACCTCCACCGTCAGCTCACCATAAAACTCACCGCGCTGTGTCCGATAGCGGACGTCCTACCGTCGGTCGTCCCCGACGATCTCACCGTCGCGCATCTGGATGCGCCGCGGGAAGCCCTGAGCGATGCTGTGGTCGTGGGTGATCAGCACGAGCGTCGCCCCTTCGGCCGCCAGCTCGTGGAGCAGCGCGATCACCTCCTGGCCGGAGGTCGAGTCGAGGTTCCCGGTGGGCTCGTCGGCCAGGATGATCACCGGCCGCTTGGCGATCGCCCGGGCTATCGCCACCCGCTGGCGCTCGCCGCCGGACAGCTCCGGCGGACGGTGGGTGAGGCGGTGCCCGAGTCCCACCCGCTCGAGCGCGGCACGGGCCGCCTCGCGCCGGGCCCGGGCCGAGACCCCCGTGTAGAGCATCCCGTTGGCCACGTTGTCCTCCGCGGTCATGGTGTCCTGGAGGTGAAAGCCCTGGAACACGAAGCCGATCTCGTGGGCGCGCAGGCCGGCCAGTTCGACGTCGGAGGCGCCGACCACGTCGCGCCCCGCCACTTCGACCGAGCCGGCGCTGGGTCGCTCGAGCGTGCCGAGCACGGTAAGCATGGTCGTCTTGCCCGACCCCGACGGTCCCACCACCGCCACCTGGTCGCCGGCGTCGATGTCGACGCTAACGCCGCGCAGCGCGTGAACGCCGCCCGGGTACTCCTTGGTCACCTCGCGCAGCCGGAGCGCCACGTCACCTGGTTGAGCCACTGGTTGCAGCCTATGGCGACACCGGTAACGGCTCCGTAACAGCCCAGGGCGCCGGGGCGATCCCGGTCAGCCGGCGCTGTCGGATCGTCCTGTGCTCGGGTCACCGGCGCCTGCCCACAGGCTCGACGGCATGCCGATCTTCATGCTCACGCTCCCGAGTTCGTGCTCGTTCCGCTCCCTGACCCGCTTGGTCGCGGCGGCACCAGGAGGCTCTGGCAGGCCCGGCTTGCGGTCTGGAACTTCTTGTTGCTCTGGATGTTCGCCGGGAAGATCGGCCCCTTGCCCGAGAAGTTCGGGTTCGGAAGGTTGTAGCCATGCTGACGCACACACGTCACGTACTTGGTGATGTTGGTCCGCGAGAGCCGGCCCCGGAATCCCTGACCGCGGCCGCGGAAGCCGAACTTCGCCCCGCAAGCCTGGAAGGCGGCCCGGAGCTTCGGGTTGTTGGCGAAGCCACGACCACCGCCGAAGAACCCGCGGCGAGGGGTGGTACCCGTCCCGGTCGTCCCGGTCCCGGTCGTCCCCGTCCCGGTCCCGGTCCCGTCGTCCCCGTCCCGGTGCCGCCGTTAGACCCGCCGGATCCTGGGGGTCCGTTCGGAGCCCCCGGCGGACGCGCCGGCAGCGTGACGCCGTGCTGCTTCAGACAGGCGACCAGCGCGGCGCGCTGGCTGCTGCTCGCGCCGCCACCGGCGGCGGCGGAGGCGGTCGTGGTGCTGCTCGTGGTACTGGTGCTGCTCGCGCTGCCGCAGCCCGCGATCAGGCCGCCCAGAGCGAGCACCACGACCGTGAAGAGCGCCCCCCGAGGTGCTTTACCGATGAGTGTCAACTTCTGTCCTTTCGTGAATCGATACGGCTCATCCGCCGCCGAACAACTGGTTGACGGCCGAAGATCCGCTGCTGCCGGAGCTCGAACTGCCCGAGCCGCTGCTTGCGGCGGCCGCGGGACTGGCGCCGGTGTCGCTTACGGTGGTCGCGCTGACCGTGCCGTTCGAGCCCTTGGCCCCGGAGACGACCACGAGGTCGCCCGGTCGCACAGCCTTCTTGCCCACACTGACGTTCTTGGTGACCTTGGTCGCGCTCGAGAGCGTGACCTTGACGACGTTGCCCGAGGTCTCGGTGACTGTCAGCGAGTTTCCGCTGACGCTGCTCACCGTCCCGAGCGCGGAGCCCCCGCCGGCGCCGCCGGCGCCGCCGAACAGGCCGCGGAAGCCCGCGCCACCGCCAGCGCTCGCACCGGCACGCGCACCGCGCGCAGACGATCCCGCGGCGCCGGTACGGGCGGCCGCGGCGGAACCGGTGCCCGCCCCTGCCGCCGCGGCGAATCCGGTGCCAGACGTCGAGCTGGGCAGCTGGTTCTTCTCGACGCGCACGCCGGCGTAGAAGCCGACGCCGGCGAGGATCAGAGCAAATAGTCCGGCGCTCCACCAGGACAGCACCTTGCGACGCGGTCGCCCCGGGAGCGCTGACTCCTGCTCATCCTCGTAGCTGTCCCACTCCTCCTCGGGCCTGTCGTAGGGGATGGCGTTCATCTCGATTCCTCTGGGTTGTGGGTCACTACTCAAAGCGCAGCGCCTCGATCGGCCGCAGCGCCGCGGCGCGCCCGGCGGGATAGGTGCCGAAGAACAGCCCGATCAGGACCGCGGCACCGAAGGCCAGCCCGATCGAGTACGGCGCGATCACGGGCTGCACGCCGGCGATCTTGAACTGGCTGCCGACGACGCCGGCGATCACCCCCGCGATGCCGCCGAAGAAAGACACCAGCACGGCCTCGACGAGAAACTGGGTCAGGATGTCGCTGCGCCGCGCGCCCACCGCCTTGCGGATCCCGATCTCGCGCGTGCGCTCCGTGACCGAGACCAGCATGATGTTCATCACGCCGATCCCGCCGACGAGCAGCGAGATGGCCGCGACCTCCCCGAGCAGCGTGGTGAACACCTTGCTGCTCGCCGTCGAGGCCTGGACGATCGAGCTCTGGTTGATGACGTTGAAGTTGCTCGTCCCGTCCGAGCCCGCGCTCGGTGGATCGAGCCGGTTGAGGATGTTCGTCACCTCGGTCTGCGCGGCGTTCAGCTGACCGCGCGAATCGGCCTGGACGATGATCTGGTCGATGTTCCCGTAGCCGGTCAGGGTGTCCTGCACCGCGGTGAGCGGGGCGATCGCGGTGTCGTCCTGGTTGGTGGTCCCGTTCGATCCCTTCGATGCGGTCACGCCGATGATCTGGAAGTTCGTGCCGTTGACCTGGATCGTCTGGCCGACCGGATCGGCGCCGCCGAACAACTCGCTGACCACAGTCGGCCCGACCACGAGCACGCGAGCGTGGCTCTGGACCTGGGCGCCCGTGAACCACGAGCCTTCGGCCATCGTGTAGCTGCGGGCCGCCTCGTACGAGGGGGTCGAGCCGACGAACGACGACGGCTGATAGGTCGTCGTGCCCGAGGTCAGCGTCACGCTGTTCGCGTTGGCCACCGGCGAGGAGCTGAGGACGTCGGGCGCCTGGAAGCGGTTCACGAGCGCGTTCGCGTCGGAGACGGTGAGGCCGGAGCCGGCGCTGGCGCTGGCGCCGCCCCCGCGGCGGAACAGGCCCCCGAGCGTGGGCGCGCCGCTGACCAGCAGCACGTTGCTCCCGAGCGCGTCGATCTGGTTGGTGACCGCGGCCGACGACCCGGTCCCGACCGCGATCAGCACGATCACCGAGCCGACCCCGATCATCAACCCCAGAATGGTCAGGCCCGAGCGCAGCTTGTTGGCGGTCAGACCGCCCAGGGCCACGCGAATGATCTCGATCATCGGACGGCCTCGGCGCGCTCCCCGCGCTCGTCGGCGATGATCGTCCCGTCGCTGATCCGCACAACCCGCCGGGCGTGTGCCGCGATGGCCTGCTCGTGGGTGATCAGGATGATCGTCCGGCCCTGTTCGTTGAGCCGGTCGAAGATGCCGAGCACCTCGGCGGAGGACACCGTGTCGAGCGCGCCGGTCGGCTCGTCGGCCAGGATCATCGCGGGGTTGGTGACGAGCGCCCGCGCGATCGCCACGCGCTGCTGCTGGCCACCCGAGAGCTCCGAGGGCAGGTGGTGGACGCGGTTGCCGAGGCCGACCTGGCGCAGCGCGGTGACCGCGCGCTCGTGCCGGGCGCCGCGCGTCAGGCCCGCATAGGCGAGCGGCAGCTCGACGTTGGCCTGCGCGCGCGTGCGCGGGATCAGGTTGAAGCTCTGGAACACGAACCCGATCTCCCGATTGCGGACGTCGGCCAGCGAGTCCTCGTCGATCCCGCGCACGTCGAGCCCGTTCAGCCGGTAGACGCCGCTGGTCGGCGTGTCCAGGCAGCCCAGGATGTTCATCAGCGTCGTCTTGCCGCTCCCCGACGCGCCCACGATCGCGACGTACTCGCCCCGCTCGATCCGCAGGCTCACCCCGCGCAGCGCGTGCACGGCGATGTCGCCCACGCTGTAGGTCTTGTGCACGTCCCGGAGGTCGATCACCGGCACGCCGGCGCGGCTCGAGCGCGGGCGCGGCCGGTTCACCGCCGCCTCGCTCGCGCGCTGCGCGGCCCGCTCCTGCCGGGCCTGCAGGAACCGCTGCGCCCGGGCGACCGCCGGCCGCTCATCGGACCCTCGACGGCGCGGCATCAGCCGCCTCCGGCCGCGCGCCGGAAGAACGCGCCGCCACCGCCACCGGGGAACGCGCCGGCGCCACCGAGCCCGCCCGCGCCACCGAGCCCGCCCGCGCCGCCGAGCCCGCGGCCCAGCGTGCCGGTCGTCGAGGTCGAGCCCAGCGAGGGCAGCGCGATCGTGACCACGACCTGATCGCCGGCGCTCAGCCCGCTGATGATCTGAGTCCGGCTGTCCCCGCGCAGCCCGACGACGACCTGCTGCGAGACGGTCTCACCGTTCTTCAGCATGTTCACCGTGGCCAGCGAGCCGGTGCCGGTGACCGCGGCGTTCGGGAGCGTCACGCCGGACGCCTGGCCGGTGATGACCGAGGCCGACGCGCTCATCCCAGGCTTGACCCGCGAATCGTTCTGGTCGAGTGTGAGCGTGGCGTCGTAGGAGACGACGCTCGAGCTCGTGGTCCCCACGAGCGAGATCGAGCTCACGTGCGCCGCGAGCTCGACCCCGGACAGGGCGTCGAGCGTCACGGTCGCCGGCTGGCCGGCATGGATCTTGCTGATGTCGGACTCGCTGAACGCGACGGTCATCGTCAGCGTGTTGGTATTGACGATCTCGGCAAATCCGGAGCTCGACCCCGAGCTGCCTGAGGAGCCCGAGGTCCCGAGGCTGCCGGCGGTCGTCCCGGTGCCGGACGAGCTGCTCGAAGACGACGAGCTGCTCGAGGACGAGGAGGAGCTGCCCGACCCTCCGCCGGACACCGCGTCCCCCGGGGTCAGGCTCGAGAGCGAGGCGACCGTGCCGCTGACCGGGGCGTACAGCTTGGTGTCGTTCACCGCGATCTCGGCGTTGTGCAGGCCGGCCTGAGCGGAGTACACCGACGCCTGAGCCGCGGCGATGCTGCCCGGGGAGGGGGTCGACGTGGTCGTCGCGGTCGACGTCGTCTTGGGCGTCGAGCTGCCGCCGCTCGAGCGCGAGGAGCCCGACGGCGTCGTGCTGGGGACGACGACGGTCACGGTCACGCTCGGGGTCTTCTTGGTGACCGTCGTACCGCCGGTCTTTGACTTCTTGGTCGGCTTGGTCGGCGTCGTGCCCGGGTGGAACGCGGCGTACTCGACCGTGCCCGCCGGCGCGGAGTAGCTCGTCGTTGAAGACGATCCGGTCGAGCCGGAACTGGCCGAGCCAGAACCACTCGAACCCGAGCCTCCGGAGCCGCAATAGCTCGTCTCGCCCTCCGCGCAGTTCAGGTTGTCCTGCGCCGCGGTCAGGCTCTCCTCGGCCTGGTTGAGCGAGAGCTGCGCCGAGGTCGGATCGAGATCGGCGAGCAACTGGCCGGCCTTGACGTGCTGGCCGACGTGCACGTAGACGTCCTGCAGCGTCCCGCTGGAGTTGAAGTTCACGCTCTCATCGGTGCCGGCGGCGATGTTCCCGCTGCCGGTCACGGTCGACTGCACCACCCCCTGCTCGGCGGTCACGACCTGCCGGGAGGTCCGCGCCGAGCTCGTCGGCGCCCCGATCTCGGTGAACGCCAAGACGCCCACCGCGACCGCCACGACGGCCAGCGCGTACAGGAACCAGGGCCTAGGCGGTCGATCCCGGCGAGTTCTCATGACAGTGGCAGTCCGTTGCCGAGGGGAACAAGGGCGCGCAGAGAGGGGCGGATGCGGACGCAGACATCACGATCGGCGGTTGTAGCGCCGCGGGCGTCAGCTCTACGTAAGCGCTCTTGCGGTCTTCTTAGGAACGATGCTCACGGCCGGCGCGGACACCGCCGGCAGCTCTATCCGCACGACGAGCCCGCCGTTCTCGGGAGCCGACAGTTCGAGCTGCCCGCCGTGCGCCTCGACCACCGAGCGCACGATCGAGAGACCCAGCCCGAAACCGCCCGCGCCCCGGTCCAGCCGGCGAAACGGCTCGGTCAGCGTGGCCGCTACGTCCGGGTCGATCCGCGGCCCGCCGTTGGCCACCGCCACGTGAACCCATCCGGCATCCGAGCGCGTCGAGACCTCCAGCCAGCCGCCCGCCTCGTTGTGGCGGATGCCGTTGTCGAGCAGGTTGGCGATCATCCGCTCGAGCAGCGCGGGCTCGCCGCGGGTCCAGGCCGGCGCGAGGTCGTCTCGCATTTCGACCTGCGCCTCCTCGGCGTGGGCCCGCAGGTCCGTGATGCAGTCGGCGGCCAGCGCGGCCAGGTCGACCGGCGCCTCGCGTCCGGTCGCCGCCTCGCTGCGCGCCAGCATGAGCAGGCCCTCGATCAGCCGCTCGCACCGGTCGACCGTCTCGCGCACCGCGTCCCCCATGTGCCGGAGGTCATCCACGGTGGCGTCCGGGTCGGCCAGCGAGACGTCGACCTCGGTGCGCATGATGGCCAGCGGAGTGCGCAGCTCGTGGGAGGCGTTGGCCACGAAGTGGCGCTGGCTGGCGAACGCGCCGTCGAGCCGGCCCAGCATCCCGTCGAACGTGTCGGCCAGCTCCTTGAGCTCGTCAGCCGGACCTTTGAGCCCGATCCGCTCGCCCAGGTTCTCGCCCGAGACGCGGCGGGCGGTGGCGGTGATGTCCCGCAGCGGCCGAAGCGCCCGTCCGGCCAGCAACCAGCCGGCCACGACCGAGACGATCGTCATCGCGCCGAGCGCCACCACGTACTCGATCAGCAGCCGATGCAGCGCGTCGGCCCGCAGCTGGGCCCGGATCGCGTCGGCGATCCGCGCGCCGGTCGAGCCGGGTGCGAATGCGGGCGGTCGGCCGAAGAAGTCCGGCGGCACGATCCCCAGCCGCTGCAGCTCGCGGCGGTAGTCCCCGGATGCGCTCAGGTTGTGGCGGACGAGCTCGTAGCCGATGGTCAAGAACACCGCGCCCGTGACCAGGAACACCAGCCCGTACAGCGCGGTCATGCGCAGCCGGATCGTGGGCGGCGGGGTCCGCAACCAACCGCGTGCAGTCCGCATCACACCATCCGGTAGCCCACGCCGATCACGGTCTCGATCACCGAGGGGTCGCCCAGCTTGCGCCGCAGCGTCATGATCGTCATGCGCACCACGTTGGTGAACGGGTCGGTGTGCTCGTCCCACACGCGCTCGAGCAGCTCCTCGGCCGAGACAGTGGCACCGTCCGCGCCCATCAGCACCTCGAGCACGCCGAACTCCTTGCGGGTGAGCTCGATCGGGGTGCCGGCGCGCGCGACCGCCCGGCGGGCGGGATCGAGTTCGACGTCGCCCCGCTGGAGGACCGGCGGCCGGCTCGGCGAGGAGCGACGGGCCAGCGCCTGAATCCGGGCCACCAACTCGGCGAAGCGAAATGGCTTGGGCAGGTAGTCGTCGGCGCCGAGCGACAGGCCCTCGACCAGGTCCTCGAGCGCACCCGCCGCGGTCAGCATCAGGATCCCCGTCTCGGGGCGCTCACCCCGCACCGCGCGGCACACGTCGTCGCCGTGCAGCCCCGGCAGGTCGCGGTCGAGCACGAGCACGTCGTAGCGCACCACGCGCGCCTTGACCAGGGCGTCGGTGCCGTCCGGCGCCAGGTCGACCGCCATGCCCTCGCGGCGCAGGCCCCGCGCGATCGCCTCGGCCAGCCTCTGCTCGTCCTCGGCGATTAGCACGCGCACAACACGACCAAGGATGACGAGCGGCGCATAAGGAGGCTGTAAGAGGCAAGATTCGCGCCGCCTGATCGGGCCCGACCCACCCTATCCATCTCTACATCGATTAACGTTACATCGATTCGTGTTATCCTTCTCCCGCCTCATGTCACAACAGAACCTCACCGAACGGAGCATGGCAGTCGGGTTGCGCGCCCTCAACCGGCTGGCCAGCAACGGGCTGATCGACCGCTTCGGGCTGCGCGAACCGGCCGAGCGCGTGCTGCACGGCGCCTCCAAGGCAACCGTCCGCACCGCGACGCGCGCCGGCCGGACGTTCGCGGCGACCCAGCGGCTGTCGAAGCCGGCCCGCCAGCCCCGGGCCAAGCGCAGCGACCTGTTCGACCTCACCCCCGACGACGAGCAGCAGATGCTGCGTGAGTCCGTCCGCGACTTCGCGCTGGCCGAGCTCCGGCCGGCCGCCACCGAGGCCGACGAGGCCTGCGCCGCCCCCGAGGACCTGCTCACCCAGTCGGGCGAGCTCGGACTGACCATGGTCGGCGTACCCGAGGAGCTGGGCGGCGCGGTCAGCGAGCGCTCGGCCGTGACCACCGTGCTGATGTCCGAGGCCCTGGCTGTCGGAGACATGGGGATCGCGGTCGCCTGCCTGGCCCCCGCCGCCGTGTCGACCGCGATCAGTCTGTGGGGCGACGCCGACCAGCAGGCCACCTACCTGTCCGAGTTCGTCGGCGAGAACGTCCCGGCCGCGGCGCTCGCGATCCTCGAGCCGCGGCCGTTGTTCAACCCGTTCGAGCTGAAGACCACCGCGCGGCGCGACGGCGACGGCTTCGTGCTGAGCGGTGTCAAGTCGCTCGTCCCGCGCGCGGCCGACGCCGAGCTGTTCATCGTGGCGGCCGAGCTCGAGGACTCCGAGGGGCCGGCTCTGTTCATCGTCGAGCCGGGCGGCGCCGGTCTGTCGATCGAGCCCGAGCCGGCCATGGGCATCCGCGCCGCCGCCACCGGACGGCTGATGCTCGAGAACGTCAAGCTCCCCGCGGGCGCACTGCTCGGCGAGCCGGGCCGCGCCGGCACGATCGCCGAGTGCGTCCAGCTCGGGCGCCTCGGCTGGTGCGCGCTGGCCGTCGGCACCGGCCAGGCCGTGCTGGATTACCTGATCCCGTACGTGAACGAGCGCAAGGCGTTCGGCGAGCCGATCTCCCACCGCCAGGCCGTGGCCTTCACGGTGGCCAACGTCGCGATCGAGCTCGACGGCATGCGCCTGGCCACCTACCGCGCGGCCAGCCGCATCGATCAGGGTCTCGATTTCGCCCGCGAGGTCGCCGTGGCCCGGCGCTTGTGCGCAGAGCGGGGCATGGCGATCGGCTCCGACGGCGTCCAGATGCTCGGCGGCCACGGGTACGTCAAGGAGCATCCGGTCGAGCGCTGGTACCGCGACCTGCGGGCCGCCGGCGTGATGGAGGGAGCTCTGGTCGTGTGATCAACCTCGAGATCCCCAGGAAGTTCGAGTTTCTGGTCGGCCAGGCGCACCAGGTCGCCACCGAGATCTTCCGCTCGAACTCGCTCAAGTACGACCAGGCCGAGCACTCCTATCCCAAGGAGCTCGACATGCTGGCCGCGGTCATCGAGGGCATGAACGAGGGCGGCGCGCTGAGCGGCGCCGGCGCCGCCGGCGTCGGCTCGAACGGCTCTGCCGGCGCGAAGGACGACCGTGGCGATAACCGCAACGGCTCGAACATGGCCAGCCTGCTCGGGCTGATCGAGCTGTCCTGGGGCGACGTCGGCCTGCTCTTGACGATGCCCAAGCAGGGCCTCGGCCAGGCCGCGATCGCGGCCGTGGCCAACGAGGAGCAGCTGGGGCGCTTCGGCGGCAAGTGGGCCGCGATGGCCATCACCGAGCCCGAGGCCGGCTCTGACTCCGCCGCGATCCGCACCACCGCCACCCTGGACGAGGAGACGGGCGAATACGTCCTCAACGGCGAGAAGATCTTCGTCACCGCGGGCGACCGCGCCGAGCTGATCGTCGTGTGGGCCACGCTCGACCGCAGCCAGGGCCGCGCCGCGATCAAGTCGTTCGTGGTCGAGCGCGACAACCCGGGCCTGAAGCTCGATCGCCTCGAGCACAAGCTCGGCATCCGCGCCTCCGACACCGCCAACTTCGTCCTCGACGACTGTCGCATCCCGCGCGAGAACCTGCTCGGGAGCCCGGACATCGAGCTGGGGCGCGGGTTCGCCGGCGTCATGCAGACGTTCGACAACACCCGTCCGCTGGTGGCGGGAATGGCGGTGGGCGTCGCGCGGGCCTGCCTCGAGCGCACCCGCGAGCTGCTGACTGAAGCGGGCATCGAGATCGACTACGACGCCCCGCCGCACGCGCAGAGCGCGGCGGCCTCGGAGTTCATCGCGATGGAATCCGACTGGGAGGCGGCCCGGCTGCTGACCTTGCAGGCCGCCTGGATGGCCGACAACAAGAAGCCCAACTCCCTCCAGGCCTCGATGGCCAAGGCCAAGGCCGGCCGGACCGGTACCGACATCGCGCTGCGCTGCGTCGCGCTGGCCGGCGCCGTCGGTTACGGCGAGGGCGAGCTGCTCGAGAAGTGGGCCCGCGATGTCAAGATCCTCGACCTGTTCGAGGGCACCCAGCAGATCCAGCTGCTGATCATCTCGCGTCTGCTGCTCGGCAAGTCGTCCGCCGAGTTGAAGTAGCTCGGGCTTGGGCCGCGCTTCGCGCGGCGTCCGTGGGGCCGCCCGGCCCCGTCCGGACAGTTCCCGCCCCAGCGACCCCGCCCCAGACACGCGGCGCCACCGGCCCCCGCCACCGACCCCCGATGCACCTCTTTCCGGTGGCGATCAATCTGCCATTCGACGCCCGCCGCTCGGCGAAATGCGTATTCACTCGCGTATAGCGCGAGTCTGCTGCCACTCGGCGTCGGGGGCGGGGCCGAGTGGCAGATTGCTCGCGGGTCACGCTCAGTGCACGGGCGCCGTGGTCACCGAGAACACCGCCCCGAACGGATCGGCCAGCACGGCCTGACGCGTCGGGATGCTGTCGAACGGCGGCGACGACCACGCTGCCGCCGAGCTCCGGCACCCGAGCGGCCGCCGCGTCGGCCTCCGCGACCCAGAAGTCGACACTCCAGCGAGCCGGGCCGTCATCCTGGGCCATGACCGCGATCACGTCCCGCGGCACTGGCTGCGCAGGCTCGCCACCCACGTAGCCGGGCAGGCGGAACAGGCTCACCCCGGGCATGAACTCGTCGCTCTCCCACCCGAACAGATCGCGGTAGTAGGAGGCTGCCGTCTCGGGGTCCGGCGTGTGGAGTGCGCTCATCGCATACGCCGCCGGCTCGTTGACCAGCTGGCAGCCCCGGCGCTCGGCCGGCTCCCATATCCCGATGACGGCGCCGGTGGGGTCCGCGACTGCCGCAACGCGGCCGGCCGGCAGGGCATCGAACGGCTCGACGACGACGCGGGCTGAGGCCCGAGCCGTGTCGTCGGTGCTCGCCACCGACACGTATGTGTTCCAACCGGCTGACACGCCCGGCGGCGCCTGTGCCACGCCGGCCACGTCACGGCCGCGCAGTTTCGCCACGTAGTACTCGCCGGGGCCGGGGCCGTCGAACTCCCATCCGAGCAGCTCGCGGTAGAAGGCCATCGCCTTCGCCGGATCCGCTACGAGGTTGTCGACCCAGCACGGGACTCCGGGCGGATAGCTGTCTCGCTCGCTCACGGTTCTCCTCTCGAACTGATTGGAAAAACCAACCATATAGTTGGATCTTCGGACTGTCAAGCGATAGAATCGCGCGGACATGCGCACGTACGGAGACCCCTGCGGGATCGCCCGCGCGCTCGACCTCATCGGTGAGCGATGGGCGCTGCTCGTGGTGCGCGAGTTGCTGCTCGGACCCAAGCGCTTCACCGACCTGCGCGCCGGCCTGCCCCACGTCGGCCCGGACATGCTGGCCCAGCGGCTGCGCGAGCTCGAGCAGTCCGGCGTGGTGCAGCGGGGCAAGCTGCCCCCGCCCGCCGGCGCGCGCGTGTATGAGCTGACCGACTGGGGGCAGCAGCTCGAGCCGGTCGTGCTCGGCCTGGGCCGTTGGGGAAGCCACGCGCCGTTCCCACCGGAGCGGGGCGAGCTCGGCGTCGACGCGATGGTGCTCGCGCTGAAGACGGTGTTCGACCCCGAGCGCGCCGACGGGCTGCGCGGACATACCTTCGAGCTGCAGCTCGGCGAGATGGCGTTCACGCTCCGCGTGGGCGAGCGCGCGCTGGAGGCGGCCCGGGGACCGGCCGCCGATCCGGTGGCCACCATCGCCACCGAGCCGGGAGTTCTCCAGGACGTGCTGTGGCACGAGCGCCCGGTGCGCGCCGGCGAGCTCGACATCGACGGCGACCGGCGGGCCGGCGAGCGCTTTCTCACGTTGTTCCCGATCCCGAGCTGAGCGTCCCGCAGTCACAAACGCCTCCGGCCCTGCAATGACCGGTCATGTTGCTCACAGGATCGAGAAGGCTCTGGGCGGCTGGCCTTGCCCTCGTCGCGACGAGCGCCGCGGCCGCTGCGGCGACCGCGACTTCCGGAGCGCGCCCGCCAGCCCCGCCGCACCGGTTGGCGGCCCGGCGCATGCGCCCTCGGCCCGATGCGGTGCCTCGCGGAACCACATTGAAGCCGGCCGACGTGGTGTCCACGCGCGTGTTCGCCAACGCGTCGGTCGGCTTCGCCCTGGCCAGCGTCGACAGCGCTCAGTATCCGGCGCGGAGCCTCGACGGCGGGAAGACGTGGCGGATCGACGGGCCGCAGGTGCACATCGACGCCGCCGACGGCCCCGAGGGGGTCAGCTTCGTGGGCGTCGCGGGCCCGCGGACGTTCTTCGCATACGGCAGCGAGGCGGTCGACGTCACGACCGACGGTGGGCGCACCTGGTGGGAGACGTTCCTGGGCGAGCTTGTCGTCGCCGTCGTGCCCGGACCGCGCAACGAACTCGTTGCGTACGTGCAGCAGCAGCTCGACTCGAACAGCAGCAGCCTCGCCGCGGCCACGTGGCAGTACGTCTCGCACGACGGCGGACGCCACTGGTCCTACAGCCAGACGCTCGGCGGCCTCTAGGTCACGCACGCCAAGACGGCGTGACGGTCCTCGCCGGGCGGGGACTGGCTCCAGGCGATCGTTACCGCGCCATGACGCTCGAGCCGCACGGGCTGGTGCGCGTCCTCGCGTCTGAGTACCGGCTCGATCCGCTTCGCCCTCGCGGCGTCGGTGTAGAAGGCGATGAACGTCGGACGGGAGGAGCTGATGACCAGCTCACCGTCGGGCTGCGCCGGGTCGGGCGGACGGGACGGAAACGCCGGCCCACCCGCCGCGCGCAGCCCTCTTGACGTGAGGCAGCCCCGGACGCTGTCGATCCGGGCGATCACGGCCCGCATGGAGCGAGAGAGCTTGAGCGGCGTGAGCCAGCGGCAGCCGTCGCGCAGGAGTTGTGGCACGCTCGGCGTGGGACCGACGAAGGTGCGGTCGCAGCCGAGCCGCCGACCATCGTTGAGCACGACCGTGCACGTGCTCGCGGGCGGCTTGCCGCGCACGTTCCCGGTCACACACGTCGCGGAATTCACCTGAGTGTCCGCGGCCGTCCTCGACGCTGGCTGCGATCCGCCGCATCCGACGGACAGCAGGACCGTTCCGAGGGCGAGCAGCGCGAGCCGGTGGGGCACTCGCACATCATCCTCGCTCAGCTCGAGCAGAACGCCTGCGCCACCGTCTGCCAGTCCGAGAAGTAGCGCCCGGCCGGGTAATACGCGCCCATCTGCGGGGCCTCCGACCCTTACGCTCGTTGCAACTGGTCCACGCTGCCCAGCTACGGAGTCAGCCATGGCGGCTGATCCGGGCTATCGCTTCATCTGCACGGCCGCCTGCATCATCCGATTGGCGGCCGCGATCGTGCCGGCGTTGGCCTGGTAGCCGCGCTCGGCCTCAATCATGTTGATGAACTCGCTGCCCATGTCGACGTTGGATTGTTCGAGCTCGCCACCGATCGTCTGGCCATAGTTGCCCGTGCCAGGCTGCCCGGGAATCTCGCTCCCCGACGACACGGTGGCGCTCCACAGCGAGCCGCCGTCACGCTGAAGACCCGCCTGGTTGGGAAACAAGGCCAGCGAGATGTACCCGGCGGTCATCGGCACGCCACTCGGGCTCACGTAGCTGACGCTCCCATCCGCTCCGATGGTCACGTGCGTCGAGCCGGGCGGCACGACGATCGGGTTGTCAGCGGCACCCGATCCTGCCGTGGCCGGCTGGTAGGTGCCGGCCCCGGTCGCCTGCGCGGCGTACCCGAGGATGAACTCGCCGGTCTGCGTGGCCAGGTACCCGTCCTGGTTGAGCGTGAGGTTGCCGGCACGGGTGTACTGGGTCGGCTCAAACACGGGCGAAGGTCCGCTGACGTCGCCGCTGGCGACACGCAGGAACCCCTGGCCATGGATCGCGACGTCGGTGGCGCTCGCGGTGGTGCGTACGCCCCCGGCCGACATTTCGTTGTCGATCGACCCGACCTGCACGCCCAGGCCGACCTGAACCGGGTTGCTACCGGCGCTGTAGCCGTTCGCCGTCGTGGCGGCGTCGACCATACGAGCGAGCGCATCGGAGAACTGCGCGCGCTCGCGCTTGTATCCGACCGTGTCCACGTTGGCGAGGTTGTCGGAGGTCACATCGAGCATCGACTGATGCGCGTCCAGGCCGCTCGTCGCGGCGTAGATGCCTGACATCATCGAATCATCACTTCCTTCTGCGGTCCCTGCGGTGCGCTGTTGTCGTTGACCGTCCCCGCAACCTTTGTCCTCGGCAGGATGCGCGACCCCGGACACCGTGCCAGCACCACACTCACGCACTTGGATTCATCACTGAGGGCAGAACGCGCGCGCCACCGTCTGCCAGTCCGGGAAGTACCGCCCGGCCGGGTAGTACGCGCCCATCTGCGCGGCCTCCGACCCGTAGGCGACGTTCTGGATGGCCTGGGTGAACGAGGTGTCGGGCAGCATCTGGCGGTAGAGCACGACGCCCTGGGGCTGGGGCCCCCAGGGGATCCAGCCGGCGACGCCGCGGCAGCGCTGCTGTGCGGCCGTCGGCCAGGCGCTCGGCGGCGCCACCACGATCGTGTACTCGCCGGCAGCGTCGGTCGGCACCTGGTCGTCGCGCAGGCAGGCCACGTAGCGCTCGCTGAACGGATCGTTCTGGCAGAAGGACCAGTAGCGGAGCTGGACCCCGCCCGGCATTGTGGCGGCGGATGGATATGTGGCCGCGAACGTCGGCGCCCGGCCGTGGAACACGGCGATCGGGCCGAACCCCTGACTGAGGAACGCGTACACGTAGGAGTTGTCGAGGTTGGACAGGAAACCGCCGCTGCCGAAGTTCGAGCATGGGTTCTGACCCGTCTGCGGCGCCTGGTCACCGAGCGCGTTGTCGAACAGAAGGTCCGCACCGGACTGGCAGAGGTTGACGAACTTGTGCCAGTCGGGCGGGTTGCGGCCGGGATACGGCGGCCCGGTGCCGGCACCGTTCTGGCCGGCGTAGGCGCCGGTCACCTGCGAGCTCGTCGGTTTCTCCACGCCCCGGCAGGGCGAGGCGAGCGACGGCGGCCCGGTGGCGCTCGTCGGCTCCCACGTCACCTGCGGGAGGCCCACGCCGCCGGTGACGTCGCGCCCGGCGTCGGGCTCGTACACGCGCAGCGTGAAGACGCCCGCCGGGTGCGCGGTCGGGTCCACGTAGATCGTGTTCGGGCCCGGATGGTCGGACGCGCTGAACGTGATGTAGAGCGTGTAGTGCCGCTCCGCCACGGCGGTGTTCCGCGCCGCCCCCGGCAGGTACGGATTCGCGCTACCCGAGTCGGGCTGCAGCTGGAAGTCCGAGAGCTTGGCGAACGGACGCAGCGCCGGGTCGTACACGTTCCAGGACGTGTAGCGGGCGTAGGGAAAGACCCCGTCGATCCGTAGTCGCGTGCCCGGCACCGCGCTGTAGCTCGCCGACCAGTACTGGGCCGAGCTGTCGGGATAGAGGACGTTGACCGTGTCCGGGTCAAACCGGGTCGCGGTCAGCTGACAGGTCTGATCGACGCCGTCCGCGTGGGCGACGCTGGGCGCCGCGAGCGCGGCCAGCGAAATGAGTGCGAGCACAACTCGACGCACGGTTCCCTGCCGCTCCGAGTCTTACCCCCGCCCGCTTCACCCCAAGCCCCGGCCACCACCCGTCTCCCCACGTGCAATTTCCGCCATTTCGGAATCGGCCTCGCCGCTAATTCCGGATCTCGCCTCTCTCAGGGGCAAGATCCGTCACTAGCCCGAACCACGGTGCCGGATTGGCGGAAATTGCCCCCGTGGGCGGGCAGGGTGGGGTCAGAGATTGGCGGCTTCGCGCACAAGGACGTCCCACGCCCGCCGCACGTCGTCCTCGGTCGTCGACATCTGCCCGACGGCCAGGCGCAGCACGTAGCGGCCGTTCAGCACGCAGTGCGAGATGAAGATCTCGCCCGATGCGTTCACCCGCTCCAACAGCCGGCGGTTGCGCTCGTCATCCCCGGACAGGCGGAAGCACACGACCGAGAAGCGACGGGGCGCGCACAGCTCCCAGCCGTCCGCCTCGGCCACCCAGCGCTCGAACGCGGCCGCCATCTCGGTCCCGCCGCGGATGTGGCGCTGCAGCCCGCTCCGCCCGTGGCAGCGGAGCACCGCCCACAGCTTGAGCGAGCGGAAGCGCCGGCCGAGCGCCGGTCCGTACTCGCTCAGGCTGAGCGCGTCCTCGGCATCGGGGGTGCGCAGGTACTCGGGGATGAGGCTGAACGCGCGCCGGAAATCGTCCGGCCGCCGGGTCCACAGCAGGGAGCAGTCCAGCGGCGCGAGCATCCACTTGTGGGCGTTGACGACCAGCGAGTCGGCCCTGTCCACCGCTTCGAACGCCCAGCGAAACTCCGGGCAGACCATGGCCGCGCCGGCATACGCCGCGTCCACGTGCAGCCACGTCCCGCTCGCCGCGCACGCGTCAGCTATCTCCGGAACCGCATCAACCGCGGTCGCCGCGGTTGTGCCGACGGTAGCCACGACGACGGCGGCACCGGACAGATCGCCCAACGCATCGGCTCGCATCCGGAACTCGGCGTCGACCGGAACCTTGCGCAGCCGCATGCCCAGCATCCGCGCCGCCTTGTCGACCGAGGAGTGCGCGTGCTCCGAGCAGACGATCTCGTCGCGGCCGGTTGCCTCGCGCGCGGCGATGATCGCGGTGAACGTCGAGGTCGAGGCGGTGTCCTCGATGTGACCGTGCCAGCCGGCCGGCAGCCCGAGCAGATCGGCCACCCAGTCGAGCACGACGCCCTCGAGTTCGGTCGACGCCGGCGATGTCCGCCACAGGATCGCGATCGTGTTGAGCGTGGCCGACAGCAGCTCGGCCAGGATCGCCGGCTCCGAGGAGCTGGTGGCGAAGTAGGCGAAGTACCGCGGGTGCTGCCAGTGCGTCACGCCGGGGAGCAGCACCTCGTCGAGGTCGCGCAACACGTCGGCGAACGGCTCGGGGTCATCCGGCGCCCGGACCGGCAGCCGCGAGCGGATCTCGCCCGGCGCCACCTGCGCGAGCACCGGTAGCTCGCCGACGCGCTCCAGGTAGCGCGCCGCCCACTCGAGCGCGGCGGCGCCGTCGGCCCGCAGGTCGGTCAGCTCGGCCCGGCCCGGCTCGGGACGGACCTCGGTCACGCCGCGCTCCGCACCCTGGAGAACTCGTAGTGCACGCCGGTGAGCTGCTCGGAGATCTCCCACAGCCGCCGCCAGGCCGGCTCGTCGTAGGCCTTGCCGGCGGCGGTCACCACCTTGGGATGTCCGCGCTGCTCGGCGCGTCCGCCGGGCCCGACGTAAGTCCCGCCCGGCAGGTCGGGCATGGTGGCCGCGTAAAGCGTGGGTAGGGCGCCCATGTCCGCGCTCTGGGCGATGAGCCGGTTGCCGATCCACCCGAAGGCCTTCTCGTAGAAGCGATCGGTGGCGGCGAACTGGAGGTTGGTGGCCGCATAGCCGGGGTGTGCCGCCATGCTGAGCAGCGCGGTTTCCGCCTCGACGGCCCGCCGCTGGAGCTCGAAGCAGAACATCAGGTTGGCCAGCTTCGACTGTCCATACGCGCCCCACGGGCTGTATTTGCGCTCGCCCTGGAGGTCGTCGAAGTCCATCGTGCCCCGGCGGTGGAGGTGGCTCGAGACCGTCACCACGCGCGGCGCCGGCGCCCCCAGCAGCGCGCCGAGCAGCAGCCCGGTCAACGCGAAGTGGCCCAGATGGTTGGTGCCGAACTGACTCTCGAATCCGTCGCGAGTCAGCCGCCGCGGCGCGGCCATGATGCCGGCGTTGTTGATCAGCAGATCGAGCGAGCGTCCGGGGGCCGCGAAGCTCTCCGCGAATCCCCGGACCGAGCTCAAATCGGCGAGGTCGAGCAGGCCGATGGTCAACTCGGCGCCCGGTACCTGGCCCTGGATCGCCTGCACCGCGCCGCGGACCTTCTCCTCGCTTCGGCCGGTCAGCCATACGGCGGCGCCGGCACGGGCCAGCTCACGCGCGGTGGCCAGGCCGAGGCCGCTGTTGGCCCCGGTGACGATCGCCGTCCGCCCGCTCTGATCGGGCATGTCCGCGGCGGTCCACCTAGCCGACGCCATCGAGCACCTCGAACTTGATGCCGGCCGCCTGCAGCCGCCGGCGCAGCGCGTCGCCCATCGCCACCGCCGGCGTGATCTGACCGCTACGCGCAGGCAGTTCGTCGAAGGCCAGGCACATCGCCGACTCGGCGAGCATCTTCGAGGTCTCGCCGTAGCCGGGGTCGCCGCCCGAGACCTCGGTCCGGACCGTCCGGCCGTCCCCGGCCCGGGCCGCAAAGCGCACGCTGAACCACGACTTGGCCCGCTTCTCCTCCGACGGCCCGTCGCCGGAGCTCATCAGCTTCAACAGCAGATCGCGCGTCGGAGGGATCTGGGCAAGGGCGACAGTGATGCCGGCCGCGAAGCCGAGCCCGACCATCATCGGCAGCGGTCCCACGACCGCGTAGTGGCTGTAGGAGAAATCCGGTCCGTACCGGTCAAGCGCACTGGCCGAGCGCAGGACGGTCTGCGGGTCGATGGTCGGGAACGGGACCACCCACCCGCCGGCGAACTCGTCCGGATGCGGCTTGCCGGACACGCCCTTGACCTGCCGGCCGTCGGGCTTTCCCTCGCGAGCCCGGCGCTCGCGCCCCACCTTCGCCCCCGAGCGCAAGCGGCTCAGGATCTCGATCGTCGACTGGTAGGTCCCGCCCGAGATCGACGCCTTGGTTCGCATGAAGCCCTCGACCGAGATCGGCACACCCTCGGGCAGTTGCTCGACGGTGAACTGCACGCCGAGGTCGTACGGGATCGAGTCGAACCCGCAGGAGTGCACGATCCGCGCGCCGCTCGCAACCGCCTGCTCGTGATATCCGAGCCACATCCGGTCGACAAATTCGGGCTCGCCGGTCAAATCGACGTAGTCGGTGCCGGCGCGGGCGCACGCCGCCACCACCGCCTCGCCGTAGCGGATGTACGGCCCGACCGTGCTGATCACAACCCGCGCCGCCTCCGCCACCGAGCGCAGCGATTCGGTGTCGGTGACATCGGCCCGGAGCAACGGCACCTCCGCCGCCCCCGCGCCCAGCCGCCGGCGCACGTCCTCCAGCTTGCCCTGGTTGCGCCCGGCCAGCGCCCACCGCGTGCCCGCAGGCGCGTTGCGGGCCAGGTATTCCGCGGTGAGCGCGCCGGTGAAGCCGGTGGCGCCGAACACCACGATGTCGTAGGCGCGGTCAGCCACCCGACTCGCCCAACTCCCGCGCCACCCGCAGCGCCTCGTCCGGGTCGACGCCCGCGCGCGCGGCCACCCAGCAGGCCACCGGCGCGGCCACGCGCTCGGAAGAGTGAGCGGCCTCCGCCGCCACGTCCAGGAGCGTCTTGAATTCCTCGGTCGAGGGCGCGGTCGTACCGAGCTTCTCGGCGTAGGCGGCCAGCCATTCGCGGGCGTTCATGGCTGTCGCACTCTAGAAGGTTGCGTCCTTTGCCGAACCGGCAGTCCGCCGGCAGTCGGCCAGGCGATTGGTACATTTGTACCACTATGGTCGCGAGCGCTCCCCAGAGCACAAGACCCCGGGGAGCGGCCCGGCGCGACGCGCTGCTCGATGCGGTGCTGCGGGTCGTCGCCGAGGTTGGGGTGGATGCGGTCACGCACCGGCGCGTCGCCGAGGTGGCGGGGCTGCCGCTCGCCTCGACCACCTACTGGTTCGAGTCCAAGGAGCACCTGCTGACGGCGGCATTGGAGCGAGCGGCCGAGCGCGACATCGAACGCCTGCGCACGTTCCTCGGCGAGGCCGCCGCACCCGCCGCCGCACCCGCCGCCGACCCCGCCGGCGACCCGCTCGGGCTCGTGGTCCGCGCGATTCTCGGCCCGATCGAGGACTCGGGTCAGACCAGCCGCGCCTGGCTGCTCGCCACCTACGCGCTGATGCTCGAAGCCGCACGCCGGCCGGCGCTGCGCGAAGTCACCATGCGGTGGACCGACGCCTACCTGGAAGCGCTCGCGCCGTTGCTGGCAGTCGCCGGCTCGCCGCACCCGCAGTCCGACGCGCAGCTCCTGCTCGCGGCTGCCGACGGCCTGCTGGTCGAGCAGCTGGTATCCGACGACACCTCCGACCTCGCCCCGCGGCTGCGGCGGCTCGCGGACGCGCTGGTGAAGGCATGACCACGCTCCGAACCCGCTGGCCACGCCCGACACCGCGCGCGGTCGATCCCGAGCGGCGGACGGTCGTGCTGATCGGTGTGCTGCTCGGCTTCGAGTCGGTCCTGTATTCGGTCATCACCCCGGTGTTGCCGCACTACGCGCAGGTATTCGGCGCCTCCAAGCCGGCGATCGGCGTGCTCGCCGCCTCCTATCCGGCGGGGATGATCCCGGGCGCATTGCTCGGCGGATGGATCGCCACCCGCGCGGGGGTGCGCCGCACGACCGCGCTCGGCTTGCTGCTGTTCACCGGCGCGATCGTCGCGTTCGGCTTCGGCTCCGACATCATCGTGCTCGACGTCCTGCGGTTCGTCCAGGGGATCGCGTGCGGCTGCATCTGGGGTGGCGGCCTGGCGTGGGTGATCGCGATCGCGCCCCGGGAACGACGCGGCGAGGTGCTCGGATCGGTGTTCGCGTCGGCGATCTTCGGCACGCTGATCGGTCCCCTGCTCGGCACGGTGGCGGTGGCGACCGGCACCCAAGTCGTGTTCGCGTGTGTCGGCGGCGTGTCGCTCGCGCTGATGGCCTGGACGCTCGCGCACCCGGAGCCTCCACGGGCTGCGCTCGGAGCGGGGGCACCGCTGCGCGTGCTGGCCAAGGACCCCAGGATCGCATTCGGCTGCTGGCTGATCCTGCTCGAGGCTTGCACGATCGGCGCCACCGGCACGCTGCTTCCGCTGCGCCTGTCGCGCTTCGGCGCCTCGGGCGTGGCGATCGGCGCCACGTTCGTGCTCGCGTCCCTGCTGTCCCTTCTGCTCAACCCCGCGGTCGGCCGCCTGGTCGATCGGCGCGGGATCGCGCTGCCGCTGACCGTTGGACTCGCCACCGCGGCCGTTCTGCTCGCGCTACTACCGCTACCGCACTCGCCGCTGCTGCTGGCGGCGCTGACCGTGCTCACGCTGGGCGGGCCGCTCACCGCCTATGCCATGCCGGCCATCTCGATCATGACGGACGCGATCGAGCGGATTGGCGCCGCGCTCGTGTTCGGCTCGATGCTGCTCAACCTGGCCTGGGCGACGGGTGAGACCATCGGCGCGCCGGCCGCCGCGAACGTGTCC
The DNA here is from genome assembly GCA_963832315.1 of uncultured Solirubrobacterales bacterium. GTDB lineage: Bacteria > Actinomycetota > Thermoleophilia > Solirubrobacterales > Solirubrobacteraceae > Palsa-465. The sequence continues at coordinate 57,214 of CAWHTT010000008.1, forward strand.
CGGACCACGAGCGACGCCGTGCCGCTGGTGGCGCTGGCGACGCTGATGCTGGCGACGCTCGCGATCAGTTCGATAACGACGCCGCGCTGGTCACGTCCAGCGGCTGATCGCCGAGCGTCTCGTCGCGAATCTCGGCGACGCTGACCCCCGGGTCGGGCAGCACGCGAAGTGCGTCGGCTGGTAGACCCACGCTGACCGGCGTCCCCTGGGCGTACGGCACGGGGTCGCCCGCGTTGCGCACGAGCGCCTGAAGCGCCGAGCCGGTGGCGAGACGGACGTAGATGTGCGTGATCGAGCCCAGGAAGACCAGCCGCTCGACCATCCCCGGCACGCAGTTGACACCACGCGTCTCGTACGGCTGCAGGTGAACCCGTTCGGGTCGGATCGCCAGCTTGACAGCGCCGGTTGCGTCGAGTTTCCCGGTCTGCGCCTCGAGCGTGAACTCGCCCAGGCGCAGGCGGCACGGCCCCTGCCCGTTCCCGGCACGCTCGACTTGAGCGTCCATCAGGTTCGACACGCCCAGGAAGTCGGCCACGTAGGCGTCGGCCGGCTCGTTGTAGACCTCTTCCGGGGTGCCGAGCTGGGCGATCTGTCCGTGGTTCATCACGGCCAGGCGATCGGACATGGTGAGCGCCTCTTCCTGGTCGTGGGTGACGTACAGGAAGGTGATTCCGATCTGCTTCTGCAATGCGCCCAACTCGACCTGCAGCGTGCGCCGGAGCTTGGCGTCCAGCGCCCCGAGGGGCTCGTCGAGCAGCAGGACCGACGGACGCAGCACCAGCGCCCGCGCCAGCGCAACGCGCTGTTGCTGGCCGCCGGAGAGCTGGTTGGGGCGGCGCTTCTCATACCCGGACAGCTGGACCAAGTCGAGCGCCTCCGCCACCCGGCTGTTCCGCTCGGACTTCGGCACTGACCTGTACTTCAGGCCGAAGGCGACATTCTCGGCCACGGTCAGGAATGGAAACAGCGCATAGCTCTGGAAGACCGTGTTGACGTTGCGGCGGTGGGGCGCCCATCCCCCGACGTCCGTGCCGTCGAGCAGGATCTTCCCGCCGCTCGGCGGCTCGAAGCCCGCGACCATACGCAGCGTGGTCGTCTTGCCACACCCGCTGGGCCCGAGCAGCGAGAAGAACTCGCCGGCCTGGATCTCGACCGAGATCTCGTCGACGGCGGTGACATCGTCGAACCGCTTGGTCAGTGACTCGAGCTTGACATGTCCTCCACTCATTTCAGTCCTCTCACAGTCCTCTCAGATTCCCGCGATGCCGGCCAGTGCCTCGGCTCCGCCCTTGGTGCGCTCACCCCGGCTCATCCACCGGTAGCCGACGAACCCGATCGCCGCGGCGAGGATCGAGACGAGCAGCATGATCGTGGCCAGGGCGTTGAGCGCCGGCCCACTCAGCCCTGCATGGACGTTGGAGTAGATCAGCACGGACATCGGTTGCGTGTTCGCCGTCGACGACAGCTGCTCCACGATCACGAAATCGTCGACCGTGCTGGCAAAGACGAGCACCGAGGAGGCGAAGATCGCCGGCATCAGCATCGGGAGGAGCACCCGCCGGATCGCTCCCATTCCCGACGCGCCGAGATCGCGGGCCGCCTCTTCGTAGCTCCGTCCGATCGACACGAGGCGCGCACGCACGATGATCGCGGGCCAGCTGATGTTCCATACCACCAGCCCGGCCACCTCGGCCGGCGTTCCGAGCTTGATGAACGTCAGTCCCTGCGTCACGAGCAGGAACAGCGCGACCGCGAGCAGAAGCTCGGGGATCACGAACGAGAAGATCATCACGATGTTCAGTGCGCCGGCCGTCCGGGTGCGCCAGCGATCGATGCCGATCGCGAAGGAGACCCCGATCGGGACGCAGATCACGGTGGTCAGGACCGCGAGCACGAGCGTCTGCACCACTGCCTGATGGAGGCTTGGGTTGTGGAGCACCGAGGTGACGCCGCTGCCGACGTACCACTTGGTTGAGAAGCCCTGCCAGGTGGCCTGCGATGAACCCTTGTTGAACGAGAACAGCACCGCGATCGCAATCGGCACGATCGACCAGACGATGTACAGCCAGGTGAACCCCTCCATCACCCACGGCCGGCGCCACGGGTTGCCCCGCGCGGGCCCGCGCGACGCGAGTTGCTCCCCACCCGGCGCGGAGGACGTTACGGGCTCGCCGACCACACTGGCCATCAGGCGGTCTCCGCCGAGGCGCGGGCGGTGCTGACCACGTAATAGACCATGGGGATCAGCAGCACGACGAGCAGCATCACCGACAGCACGGCACCCTGCCCGATCTCGCCGGGCGCGTTGAGCTGGCCCTCGATCACGTTGCCGATCATCGTCGTCCCCGGCGCCCCCGACAGCAGCTGATTGGTGTAGTAGTCGCCGAGCATCGGCAGCACCGTGATGAACGTCGCGGCGATGAGCGCCGGCTTGCTCAAGGGAATCGTCACGTGCAAGAAGGTCCGCCACTTGCTGAGCCCGAGATCGCGGGACGCCTCCAGCATGCTCTGGTCGATGCGGTCGAGGAACGCGTAGAGAACGAGGATCACGTACGGGATGTATCCGTACACGAGCCCGAGGATCACCGTCACCGATTTGCCGCCGAGCCAGTTGGTGTTGCCGGGCAGACCGAAGAACGAAAGCGCACTGTTGAAGAAACCGCCCTGCTGGAGGAGATCGATCCAGGCCAGCATGCGCATCATGTAGCTGACCCAGAACGGCGCGATCAGCAGGACCAGGAACAGCGTCTTGCGCCTGCCGGCGTAGCGGGAGACGAAATAGGCCACCGGATAGGCGATCGCGAGCGAGATCACAGTGGCGATCGCGGTATAGACAAGTGTCCGCAGCGCCGGCGGCCCGATGAACGCTCCGCTTCCGAAGATCTCGTGCCAGACCGCACTCAGGTTCCAACTCGACCAGTTCAGTGGGTTCCAGACCGGGACCACCGTCTGGAAGAACTCGTTGATGCCGCCGCCGGCCACCGACAGCATCACGTAGAACGGCACCAGGAACAGAACCACCAGCCAGATCGCTCCGGGCAAGGCCAGCGCTATCCACAGCCCTCGGTTGCGCCGGTCGCGGGTGTTCCTGAGGGCAGTCACGGTGTCTCCCTATAGCCCCTTGGAGAACGTGTTCCAGGTTGACTCCCAGACCGCATTGGCGGCGCCGGGCAGTTCGAGCTGGAACAGTCCGTTGCGGAAGTACTCCGGCAGCACCACCGTGGACGCCAGCTGGGGAGGCAGCAGCTTCTCGGCTGTCAGCTTGGCCGGGGTCACCTCGGTCAGGGGCTGCATGTAACCGACGTAGCTGTAGTTCTCGAACGCGTTGTCGACGCCCAGCATGTAGTCGATGAACAGGTGAGAAAGCACCGGATTAGAGCCGGTGGTCAGATTCACCATCAGGTCATTGGCGACCGGACCCTTCCGGTTGGCCGGGAACCAGTATCCGATCGTGTCGACCGACTGGCCCTTAGGTAGATATTCATAAGACGAGGCCATGTCACCCGACCACGCGTGGTGAATCCACGTCTTGCCGGTCGGGACGTCGGTGTAATCGTTGTTGTCGATCCGCACGTTCGTGAGCTCGGAGAGCTGCGAGAGCGCCTTTCCGGCGGCGCGAATCTGCGCCGTGCTCGTCGTGTTCAGGTCGGTGTTGCCGGCCCGCAGGAGCGCCAGGCTGATCGTCTCGCGGTAATCGTCCAGGACCGCGACCTTGCCCGCGTAGCGCACCCCTTCCCAGGGCATGTTCCACGACGGCGCGAGGTTCACCTTGTCCTTGCGCCAGGCCATCCCGGTCGTGTAGATCGAGTACGGCGTCGTGTATTGCGAGGCCAGGTCGTAGAACGGATCCCGATAGTCGGGCCACACGTTGGTCATGTTGGGGATGTAGCTCTGGTTGAGCGGCCGGATCAGCTTGGCCGCGATCAGCTGGCCGAGCACCGCGACGGTCGGGAAGAACACGTCGAATTCGAGCTGTCCACTTTGAAGCTTGGCCAGCGCCTCTTCCATCGTGTTGTAAGTCGTCAGCGAGTATTTGCAGTTGTACTTCTTACAGAAGCTCTTGACCACCGTTTCGTTGATGTACGCGGCCCAGTTGTAGAGTCGGAGGGTCGCGCCCTCCTCGGGTTTCAGACCCGAGGCGATCGCCTTGTTGTCGGGGTACACCGGCCACTTGACGGGGCGGTTCTGCCGCGGGAGCGGCGGGTCGGCACTGCTCGCGCCGGCGGGGTTCGTCGAGCTGCAGCCGGCCAGCAATCCGCCGAGCGCGAGACCGGCGCCCGCGACGAGTAGCTCCCGCCGAGATAGCGCGCTGTCCCCCGGGCGCGGAGCGCTGCGCCGGATCCCCTCCCCCAGCCACCCTTCACGCGGATGCATGCACGCTCACCAACTCACGAAACCGCGGACTCATCGCTCACCTGCAGATCACAGCCAAGCTCGCTGGATGCGAGCGCCAGGCAGCGCTTCACCATCCGCTCTGGAGTGACATCGGGTTGGCCCAGGGTGACCTGAACGCCGAGGCCGTCCATCAGGCCGCTCAGCGCGAGCGCGAACTCGTCGGGGTCGGCGCCGGAGTCGAACGTCCCGTCCTCCTGTCCCTCGCGGACGATGTCGGCGATCAGCTTGCGCTGGCGGCGGTCGAGCCGGAAGTAGGCGTCGCGCACGCCCGGATCGCGGCGAGCCCGAACCCACATCTCCATCCACAGCGTCCAGTCGCTCAGTCCGCCCGGGCCGAGGCTGGTCTCCTCCACCAGGTGAACCAGCTTGTCGGCCGCACTCTCCTGTCGCGCCTGGCCTTCGGTCAGGCGCTCGTAGAAGTCGCGGTCGGTCTGGTCGACAGCCTCCTCGAGCAGCCGGTCCTTGGACTCGAAGTAGTAGAGGATCGTCGGCGCGCTCGTGCCCGCCCGCACCGCGATGTCCCCGATCCGCGTGTCGAACAGGCCACGCTCGTAAAGCACCTCGGCGGCCGCGGAAATGATCTGCGGCTTGCGCAGGTGGTCGACCTTCGGACGCGGGCTCACCCTCTTCTCAACCCTCGAACAAATTCGTATACTGAACGGCCATTCAAAAAACTACAGCGATCCGGCAGTCGCTGTCAAGCGCACGCGCCGGAGGGGGTCGTGCAAGTGGTCGACGTGGCCGTATTGGGGGCGGGACTGGCGGGTTTGAGCGCCGCCCGGGACCTCGCGCGGTCGGGAGCTGATGTGATCGTGCTCGAGGCGCGGGACCGTGTCGGCGGCCGAGTCGAGGCGGTGACGCTGCCCGACGGCCGCTCCGTCCAGGCCGGCGGCGAGGTGTTCGGGCCCGGACACACGGCCTACGGCGAGTTGGTCGAGGAGCTTGGCCTGGCTGTCGAGCCGAGCTACGTCGCCGACCCGGGCGAGATCACCTGGGGGCTCGTCGACGGCGTGCACGTCGGTGACGACGCTCCGTGGATGAGCGAGGCCGAGCGGGGCGACGAGGAGCGCGTCGAGAGAGCGTTCGTGCAGTTGGCCGCCACCGTCGATCCCGATGATCCATGGGCCCATCCCGACGCCGCTGCGCTCGACGGGATGAGCCTGGCGGAGTGGCTGCGCCGGGAGGACGCGCTCCCGGCGGTCCACCGCCGGCACGAATTGGCGTCGCTGTCGCTCGCCTGCGATAGCCCCGAGCGGACGTCGTTGCTGGCCGAGTTGCGCAAGCACGCGGCGCTCGGTGGCGAGCAGTTCTACGACCTCGAGCGGTGGGAGAGCCTGCGGGTAGCGGACGGGTCGGCCGCCGTTCCGGCTGCCATCGCCGCCGAACTCGATCCCGGGGCGATCCGATTCGGTGCCGCGGTCCACAAGATTGAGATCAACGGAGGCCGGACGGCCGTGACGCTCTCCGACGGCGAGAAGATCGCGGCCGAGGCGGTCGTGTGCACGATCCCCGCCGGTCCGTTGCGGGAGATCGAAATCGCGGGCCTCAGCGATGCCCGCCTGCGGTCGCTCCGGTCACATCGCCAGGCTCTCGCGGCCAAGGTCGTCGCCGCCTACGAGGAGTCGTTCTGGCTCCAGGCCGGGCAGAACGGGCTCGCCGAGTGCGAGTGGCTGTTCGGCTCGACGTGGCCGCAACGCGCCGGGGTCCTGTCGCTGCTGGTGCCGCCCGAGCGCTTGTCGGCGTTCCTGGCCACGCCCGAGGCGGCCCGGTCGAGCGCCGTGGTCGACGGGCTGGTCAGGCTCTACGGCGAGCGGGCCCGGTTCCCGATGGCGATGCTCGAGCGCGCGTGGGGCGTCGACCCGTTCACCCGGGGCTACATCGCCAGCTGGGCGCCCGGGGACCTGACCCGGGTCGGCCCGCTCCACGGAACCCACGAGCCGCCGTTCTACGTCGCCGGCTCGGACCACTGGGTGGCCGGCTATATGGAGGGCGCTGTCCGCACCGGTCGCGACGCAGCGCGTGCGGCGCTCGGCGCCGGGTCGCGCGCCTGAGCCAACACATCCCCGAGCCCGAGGTCACGGGCGAGCGCACTCGACACCGCCTGGCGAGCGCGGTCGAGCGGGATCGTGCCGTCGCCGATCAGCGTCCGGATCCCGTAGCCGTCGATCAGCGCCAGTGCTCGGTCGGCGACCTCGTCGGGGTCGCACCGACCCCACTCGCCGTCCCGGACGCCGGCGGCGATCTCATCGCGGAACCAAGCGTGCATGCGCGCGTACAGATCCTCTGCGACCGGCCGCAGATCGGGGTGGCGCGCCGCTCGCAGCCACAACTCGACCCACAGCACCCAGTCCTCGGTCAGGCCGGGCGTCGTCGGCAGGCTGCCGTCGATCATCGACTGCAGACGCTCGGCGTGCGAGGCCCCGGGCCGCTCATCCTCCTCCCCGATGCGGGCCTCGCCGGCGCGCTGGTAGGAGTAGTCGAGCGCCTCCGCGAGTAGGGCATCACGCGTCTCGAAGTGGTAATGGACGAGCGCGCTCGAGACGCGTGCCTCCATCGCGATGCGGGCGATCCGCACGCCGTCGATTCCTTCGCGGGCGATCTGGCCGACGGCCGCGGCCAATATCCGCTCGCGCGCGGTGCGATTAGCTGGGCTGCTCACTGCCCTTCGCCGAGATCGGCCCGAATGCGATCCGCGAACCACGCGACCGCGCTCTCCCGGCGCGACAGCGGGCCGCACCGGTAGCCGCGCGTGCGCAGCCCGAGCTGAACGTTCTTCACGAGGTCGATGTCCTCGTCGAGCACGAGCGTATTCAGGCGCTGGTTGATCCATTGGACCGCGCGGGTGCGCGGGCTGCTCTGGCGCGAGCGGTAGCACGCGAACACGTCGCGGGTCCGGCCGAGGCCGTCCGGAAGCATCTGCCACGTGTTGACCTGGTCGGGATACAGGTCGATCGTCGTGTTCGGATAGATGAACACGTAGCGCCAGGTGCGGCGATCCTCCTCGGCGAGCCCGGGCATCGGCGTGACCAGCTGGGCATACAGGCGCTCCAGCCGGTTGCTGCTCTGCTTCTCCCGCATCGGCGCGTCGATCCAGGCGTAGTGCTCGTGCAACTCGGTGTCGTAGTGCTTGTAGTCGAGCATGCGCATCAGTCCGGGATGGGCGATCGGGATGTGGTAGCCCTCGAGGTAGTTCTCGGCCACCACCTTCCAGTTGGCGGGCTGGGTGCCGCCCCCGGGCGAGAACGACTCGAGCTCCGGGATCCGATAGCGCTTCAACCGCGCGGGCAGGTCGCCGACGAGGTCGGCGAGCGGCGCTGCGTCGGGATCCAGGTTGACGAACACGAGGCCGCACAGCTCCTCGACCCGCACCGGCATCAGCCCGAGCGCGGACTTGTCCAGCCGCTCGCCGAACTGGAGGGCCTCGGGCGCGCCGATCAGCGTGCCGTCGAACTTGTACGTCCAGCCGTGGTAGCGGCAGCGGATCGCCCCCTTGCACTGGCCCGACCCGCTCAGCAGGCACGAGGCGCGGTGGCGGCACACGTTGCGATACGCGCGCAGGCGGTTCGCCTCATCGCGCACGACGAGTACCGGCTGCGAGCCGGCGAACCCGGTCGTGTAGCTGCCCGGTCCCGGCAGCGCCGAGACATGGCCGATCAGCTGCCAGGTCCGTTCGAAGATCCGCTCCTGCTCGGCCTCGAGCAGCTCGGGGTCGAGGTAGAACCGGGGCTCGAGAGCCTCGCCGAGTGGGGCTTCAACGTTGGTGACAGCGGCCATGAGGGAACCATCCTGACTTTGTGATCAGTTTGCGTTAGTCTACCGCCCATGGTCAAGCGTGCGTCCTGGCTGTCGGTCACCCCCGAGCCCGAGCGTGAGCTCCCGGAGGCGGTCGCGACGCTCCGCGGCGGCACTGCCGCGGCCGCCGAGGCGGTCGTCGAGGAGACCGTGCGGGTCGAGCGGCTCGTCCTGCGCGGCAGCGAACGCCGCTGGAACAGCTACCTGCACGACGTCGTCGCGCTGATCGATCAGCGGGCCGGCGACGCCGACCCCGACGTGGCGCGCGCCCGACAGGTCGCGATCGCCGTGATCTCGAACCACCACAACCTGCTGCTCGCGCTCCCCGGGCGCGGCGCACGACGAACCGAATCAGACCGGCGGCGGCTCTCCGAGCTTCTCGCCACGATCAACGAGGACCAACCATGAGCACAGCCGTCATGTCGACCACCCCCGGCCACGACCTCACACCCGAGCAGTCCGAGCTCCAGCAACGCGCGCGGACGTTCGTGGAAACCGTGCTGATTCCGCTCGAGCTCGAGGCCGAGGAACGCGGCGGCCAGCTGCCCGAGGAGACGGTCGAACGGATCAAGCAGGAGGCGATCGCCGCGCGGCTGAACGGCGGGCGCTTCGCCCCCGAGTACGGCGGCCAGGGCTGGACGATGCTCGAGTGGTACCTGGTCAACGAGCAGTTCGGCCGGGTGACGGGCGGCCTGCACTGGCACGTGCCGAGCGCCTACAACGTGCTGATTCAGGGAACGCCCGAGCAGGTCGAGCGCTACGTTCTCCCCGCCCTGCGCGGCGAGGGCGGCGATGCCTACGCGGTCACCGAGGCCGAGGCGGGCTCCGATCCGAGCGGGATCGCCACGACGGCCACCCCCACCGACGGCGGGTGGCGGATCAACGGCGAGAAGTGGTTCGTGACCTCGGGCGACGTGGCCCGCGTGCTGATCGTGATGGCCCTGGCGGTCGACGGGTCCGAGCGTCTGCCGACGCTGTTCCTCGTCGAGCCCGGCGCCCCCGGAGTCGAGTTCGTGGATAACCCGCGGTTCACCCACAACTACCCGCACGGCCATCCCACGATCCGGTTCACCGACGTCGAGGTCGGGCCCGACGCGGTAATCGGCGGCGTGGGCAACGGCGACGCGCTTCAGCGCGCCTGGTTCACCGAGGAGCGCCTGGGGATCGCCACCCACGGACTCGGCGCGATGTGGCGCCTGCTCGACGAGACCACCGAATGGGCCCTGAACCGCGTCCAGGGCGGCCGGCGCATCATGGACTATCAGGGCATCTCGTTCCCGCTCGCCGACTCGGCCACCGACGCGACGCTCGGGCGGCTGCTCGCCCTGCACGTCGCCGGGATGGTCGACGCCGGCGCCGACCCGAAGCTGATCCACGCCAAGGCCTCGATGGCCAAGCTGTTCGTCTCCGAGGCGGCCGGCCGCTGCGCCGACCGCGCCGTGCAGGCGTTCGGCGGACGGGGCTACCTGCGCTCGAACGTGGCCGAGCGGTTCAACCGCGAGTTGCGCGTCGATCGCATCTGGGAGGGGACCAGCGAGGTGCAGCGGCTGATCATCGCCCGCGCGCTCGAGCGCCGCGGGGTCGAGGCGACGATCCATTGATGGACCTCAGCCGCCTCTTGCGTCCGAGGTCCGTCGCGGTCCTCGGCGCCACCGACCGCCCGGCGAGCTACGGCGCCCAGGCGCTGCTGAACCTCGACGCGGTCGGCTTCGCCGGCCCGGTGTGGGGAGTCAACCCGAAGCGCACCGAGGTGCTGGGCCATCCGTGCGTGCCGACGCTGGGCGACCTGCCCGAACCGGTCGACGCGGTGGTTATGGCGATACCCGCCGCGGGGGTGCCGGCCGCCGTCGAGCAGGCCGGCGCCCTGGGCTGCGGCGGCGCCGTGGTGATCGGGGCGGGCTTCGCCGAGGTGCCCGAGGGCGTGTCGCTCCAGCGAGAACTCGTGGACTCCGCCAGGCGTCACCAGTTGCCCGTGTGCGGTCCGAACTGCAACGGGATCGTGGCCATGCACGCCCGGGCCACCCTGTGGGGTGACGCGCTCGCCCCGAGCGAGCCGGGGCCGGTGGCGCTCGTCTCCCAGAGCGGCAACGTGGCGGTCAACGCGCTGGCCACCAAGCGCGGCCTGCGCTTCCACACGGTGATCGCCAGCGGCAACCAGGCCGTGCTCGGGGCGGCCGACTACCTGTCGTTCCTGGCGACTGACGGCGGTGTGGGCGCAATCGCGATGTACCTCGAGGACGACGGCGGCCCCCGGCTGTGCGACGGACTGGCCGCCTGCGCGGACGCCGGCGTGCCGGTGGTCGTCCTGAAGGTCGGGAGCTCGCCGGCGGGAGCTCAGGCGGCCGCCGCCCACAGCGCCGCGCTGGCCGGCGACCAGCGGATCTTCCGGGCGCTGATCGAGGAGGCCGGGGGCGTCTGGGCGGCCGACGTCCACGAACTGCTCGAGGTGGCCAAGGCGCTGGCGGCGGTCCAGCCCGCGCGCCGCGCGCCCGCGCGCCGCGGCAGCACGGCCTCTCGTCCACGCGGGCTGGGGATCATGACCTGCTCAGGCGGCGACTCGGCCCAGGCGGCCGACGAGGCGGCACGGCTCGGGCTCGAGCTACCTGCGTTGGCGCCGGCGACGTGCGAGCGCCTGCGCGCGCTCCTGCCCCCGGCCGCCACCGTGGCGAATCCGCTCGACTACACCGCGATGATCTGGGGCGAGGGCGCGCTGCTCCGCGAGCTCGTGGCGACGCTCGGGGAGGACCCCGCGATCGACCAGGTGCTCGTGTTCTACGACCAGTTCCCCGGCCTGACCGGCGCGGTGTCGGAGGCCTCGGACGCGGTCCGCGAGGGGATCATCGCCGGCGCCCACGCGGCTGCGGGCTCAGCCGCGACGATGATCTGCTCGACCCTTCCGGAGCTGCTCGACGACGACGCGGCCTGGCAGTGCGTCCAGTCCGGGATGCCGGCGATCGCCGGGCTGCGCACGGGGCTGGCGTGCGTCGCCGCGATGCGCGCCGCCCCGGGCGACCCGGCCCGGCTGCGCCAGATCGCGAACACGGCACGTCAGCGTCCATCGCACGAGAATGATTCCGAGTCTCAGTCTCAGTCTCAGCCTATGGGGTCCCTATGGCTGTCCGAGCACGACGCCAAGGAGCTGCTGCGGGCTGGAGGCATCGACGTCGTCGACGGCCGGTTGGTGGCCGACGCCGCCGAGGCGGTGCTTGCGCTGGGCCAACTCGGCGGGCACATCGCCCTCAAGCTGAGCTCCCCCGCCGTGCAGCACAAATCTGACATGGGCGGGGTGTGGCTCGGGCTGGCCTCCGAGGCCGAGGTGGCCGACGCGTTCGCCCGGCTCGAGCCGCTCGTGGCTCAGTTCGGGGGCGCGGTCCTGGCCGAGCGGATGGTCGTGCCGGGCGTCGAGCTGATCGTGGGCGCGCGAGCCGATGCGGTCGTACCGGCCGTGCTGGTCGGGCTGGGTGGCGTGTGGACCGAGGTGCTCGACGACGTGGCGATCGTGCCGCTCCCGGCCGACGCCGCCCGGATCGAGCGCGCGTTGCGGGCGTTGCGCGGCGCGCCGCTGTTGACCGGCGCTCGCGGCACCGCGCCGGTGGACCTGGCCGCGGTGGCGCGGATGGCGCAGCGGGTCGGCGAGCTGTTGCTCGAGGAGTCGCTCGAGGTGGTCGAGCTCAACCCGGTGCTGGCCGGGCCGGCGGGCGCGGTCGCAGTCGATGCCGCCGCTCGCCGCCACGCCGCGGTGGCGGCAGAGCTGGAGACGGCGGCGTGAACGACCTGATCGTGATCGGGGGTGGGTTCGCCGGCGTCACCGCCGCGCGGGAGGCGGCGCTGCGCGGACGCAGCGTGCTGCTGCTCGAGGCGCGTGACCGGCTCGGCGGGCGGACCTGGCGCGCCGACTGGCACGGGTCGCAGGTCGAGTACGGCGGCGCCTGGGTCCACTGGCATCAGCCGCACACCTGGTCGGAGATCACGCGGGCGGGGCTCGCGGTGGCGGTCTCAGGCGGCGCCGAGGTGGCCGGATGGTACGTGGGCGAGGAGCGCCGGTCCGGCTCGATCGAAGAGCGCGACGCGATCGCCCGGCGTGGCTGGGACCGGTTCGTCGACGGGGTGCACGAGGCGCTCCCGGTGCCGCACGACCCGACCCACGCGATCGGCGCGCTGGCGCGGTTCGACCGGCTGAGCATCGCCGAGCGGCTGGGTGAGCTGGACCTCTCCGAGGAGGAGCGCGACGTGTTGACGGCCGAGCTCGAGTCGCTGGCTCACGCCCCGCTCGAGCAGGCCGGCGCGGTGTCGGTCCTGCGCTGGCACGCCCTGTCCGGCTACAGCCTCGAGCTGACCCAGTTCACCGGCGGGCGGGTGACGATGGTCGGCGGCACGCGCGCGCTGCTCGACGCGATCGCCTCCCGGGCCCCGTTCGAGCACCGTCTGGAGACCCCGGTGACGGCGGTGGCGCAGCGCGGCGACCGCGTTGAGGTCACCATAGGCGACGGGTCCGAGTACGCGGCGCGCGCGGTCGTCGTCGCCGTCCCGCTGAACGCCCTCGGCGCGATCGAGTTCACGCCGGCGCTGTCCGAGGACAAGCAGCGGGCCATCGCCCTCGGCCAGGCCTCGCGCGGGATCAAGATCTTCATCCGCGCGCGGGGCGAACCGGTGGCGCACAACAGCATCCGCCCGGGTCACCCGTTCGGCTACCTGGACACCGATTGGATGGACGGCGACGGCGCTCAGCAGCTGATCGGCTTCGGAATAAATGCCGAACGCTGCGATCCGGCCGATCTGCCCGCCGTGCAACGCCAGCTCGAGGCGATCCTGCCCGGCTACGAGGTGCTCGACGCCACCGCGCACGACTGGCTTGCTGATGAGCTGTCCCGGGGGACCTGGGCCATCCACCGCCCCGGCTGGTACGAGCACCATCACGCCGCGATGCAGCGCGTCGAGGGGCGCGTGGTACTGGCTGGGTCGGACATCGCGAACGGCTGGGCGGGCTTCATCGATGGCGCGATCGAGTCCGGGCTGCGGGCCGGCGCGCGCGCAGCGGCGATCTCGGGCTGATCGACAAGTCAATCGGGCCGCTGCGCTGGCATGATGGCGGACCTCGTCAAAGCGAAAATCGGAGGCCCGACATGGCAATTCTCGACGACAAGGTGGCGATCGTCACCGGCTCGGCGCGGGGGATCGGACGCGCCACCGCTGAGCTGCTCTCCGAGCAGGGCGCGAAGGTCCTGATCAACGACATCGACGGCGACGTCGCCGAGCAGGCCGCGTCGGAGATCTCCGGCGACACGCTGGTGTTCTCGGGCGATCTGACCAAGGAGGGCGTACCCGACCAGCTCGTCCAGAAGGTGATCGACGAGTGGGGCAAGGTCGACATCCTGGTCAACAACGCCGGCTACACGCTCGACGCGCCGATCCACAAGATGACCGACGAGTGGTTCCAGAAGATGATCGACATCCACTCGGTCGTGCCGTTCCGCATGTGCCGCGCGGTCGCCCCCCACATGCGCGAGCCGGCCAAGAAGGAGCGCGAGCAGGGCGTCGAGGTGTTCCGGAAGATCGTCAACGTGAGCTCGATCTCGGGCACGATGGGCAACGCGGGGCAGGCGAACTACGCGAGCGGCAAGTCCGCGGTGGTCGGGCTGACCAAGACGCTGGCCAAGGAGTGGGGTCAGTTCAAGATCAACGTCAACGCGGTGGCGTTCGGGTTCATCGAGACTCGCCTGACCGCGCCCAAGAATGAGCAGAACATCGCCGACATCGGCGGCCAGAAGGTGCAGCTCGGCATCCCCGAGCAGATGATCGCCCTGGGACCGGCGCTGATCCCGCTCGGTCGTCCCGGCAAGCCGAACGAGGCCGCCGGCGGGGTGTTCCTGCTCTGCACGCCGTGGGCCAACTTCATCACGGGCCAGGTGCTGAACATCACGGGCGGCCAGTTCAGCGGGATGGCGACCTAGGCCCGAAACCCGGACTTTGGCGATGGGGCCACGTATTTGTCAGCCCCAGCGCCAAAGTCCGATGCGGCGCGGACGAACCAGTCGAACACAGACGCGAACCGTGGGTCGACGCGCCACTCCTCCTGGAGCTCCCACTGCACGGCGAGCACGGGCCGGCCCGGCATTTCGACCGCCTCGGGCAGCCCATCGGTAGCGCTCCACGCCACCACCTCCAACCCGGATCCGACCCGATCGATCGCCTGGTGGTGAAACGAGCTGACCTCGATCGACGTCACGCCCAACGCCAAGGCCAGCAGGCTCCCCGGCGAGATGTCAATCTCGTGGCGCGGATGCGCCGGCACAGGCAATCCCGCCACCGACGCCGCCTCGACCTCCTTCCACCGCGCCCACCCCGGATCACTCGGATGACCCGCCGCCACCAGGCTCACGTCCTGGACGAGCGTTCCCCCCAGCGCCACGTTGAGCAACTGCACGCCGCGGCACATCCCGAGGATCGGCAGGCCCCGCTCCAAGGCGCGCTCCACCAGGGCCAGCTCGAACGCGTCGCGCTGGGGCTCGGTGGCGGCGAGCAGGGCGTGGGGCTCCTGGCCGTAGCGCGCCGGGTCGATGTCCCGCCCGGGCGCGAGCACAATCGCGTCGACTGCGTCCAACGCCGGGCCGATAGCGTCCACCAACTGGGGCAGCGCCATCGGCAGCCCGCCCGCATCCAATATCGGTCGGTACACGCCCACCCCGCCGTAGTCGCCGAAGTCGTGAACGCTCGCTGAGACGCCGATCAGGGGAGGTCTAGACACCGATGACCCTCTCAGGTAGAACTGTATTGAACATATTTGTGCATAGGCGAGAGAGTCGGAGGGTTTGATGGCCGAGAAGACATGGGGTGGCGAGCCCTTCTGGGGACTGGGTTACGAGTGGGACCCCGATTGGGTGCTCACCGATCGCCAGCGCGAGCTCCGTGACACGTTGATCGAGCTGTGCGAGAAGGAGATGCGGGCCAACGCCAAGGTCTCCGACGACGAGCTCAAATTCCCCCGCCGCAACCTCGAGTTGCTCGGCGAGCACGGCTTCCTCGCCCTCACCGTCCCCGCCGAGTACGGCGGCCTCGGCGAGGACCACGTCACCTATGCGGTGACCTGCGAGACGATCGCGCGCTACGGCTGCGCGTCGACCGCGATGTGTTACGTGATGCACATGGGCGCGGTCAACGCGATCATGCTGCGGGCCACCGATGAGCTGATCGAGAAGTACATCCGCCCGCTGAACAGCGGCAAGATCGGGACGCTGTCGTACTCCGACCCCGAGACCGGCTCGCACTTCTGGTATCCGATCTCCTCCGGCGCCGAGCGGTCCAACGGCGGCTACAACGTGCGCAAGAAGGCGTCGTGGACGACCTCGGGCGGGTTCGCCGACTTCTACGTCGTCCAGACGACGTCCCCCGATTTCACCGGGTACGACGACCTGTCCGTGTTCGTCATCGACGGTGAGCACGTCAAGTCGCAGCCGTCGACCTGGGACGCGCTCGGGCTTCGCGGCAACCAGTCGGGCCCGATCGAGGTGCCCGGCGTGGACATCCCCGCCGATCAGATCGTCGGCCCCGAGGGCGATGGCGCCGCGTCGAACGACGAATCGGTCGACCCGTGGTTCCTGATCGGGTCGGCGAGCGTGTGGAACGGCATCGCGATGGGCGCGATCGACATCGGCAAGCGCCAGACCACGCGCAAGCGCCACGTCGACGTGGGGCTGCGGGTGGCCGACTACCCGACGATCCAGGACTACATCGGCGAGGCAGTGATGGACACCAACGCCGCGCGGCTGTTCGTCTACTCGGTCGCGCAGGCGATGGACAACGCCACCGACCACAACACGGTCAAGCTGCCGCCGGGCGAGTTCGCCCGGGCCAACTTCCTGCACTGGGCGTGGCAGATCAAGTTCAACGCGGCCAAGAACACCGCCCACGTGGTCGACAAGATGCTCCACGCCTGCGGCGGCACCGGCTACAAGCGCGACATGGAGCTCGAGCGCTACCTCCGCGACGCCAAGGCGGGCTGGGTGATGGGCCCGACCAACGAGGTGCTGCGACAGTTCGTGGGCAAGGCGGTGCTGCTCGGCTTCGAGAGCCTCGACTACTGGAACCAGCACTACAACCGGCGAGCGGTCGAGAACGAGATCAAGAAGCTCGACGCCGACGGCAAGCGCCAGCTGGCCGAGCAGCTGCTGGCCGAGGTCGAGAAGGCCTCGGCGCCCGCTGCCTCTTAGGAGCCGGGAGCCATGGCGGTCCTGATCAACGGACTGCGGCCCCGCGAGCCGGGCGTCGAGTTCTATCGGGTGGCGCCGGGAGGCGTGACCGCGGTCAAGCTCGAGGGCGATGACCGGGTTCGGGTGATCGACCGCCACGGCGGCCAGACGGCCGAGCTCACGGCCAACGGTGGCGCGGGCCTGGCCGCGCTGGGCGCCCGGGCGGACACCGGGAACGGCGGCCTCGTCCTGTTCGGGGACGACTCCAAGCCCGGAAGCGAGATTGAGTTCGCCGTGCAAGAGCCGACCACGCTCGTGGTGCGGGCGCCTGGCGGGCGGATCGTCGACGGAGCGCCGCCGCCGTCGGAGCTGCTGATCGAGGTCAGACGCGCCAGGCCGGAGAAGCGCGACGGAGAACCCGAGCTTCCGCCGCCGCTGGCCGAGCCCCGCCTGGACTTCCGGGTCGATAAGGCCACGGCCCGCTCCTACGAGGTGAAGGCGGGCGAGTACATCCAGGTGATCGACGTCCAGGGCCGCCAGTGCTCGGATTTCCTCGCGTTCCATGCCGGCAAGCTAGGGCAGGGCATCGAGCGCGGACTCGATGCCACGGTCACCCGGACCCTGATGGGCCAGGCCTACCCCACCCCCGGCCTGCAGGGCAAGTTCTACGACCTCGACATGGAGCCCCTGGTCGAGGTCGTGCGGGACACGGTGGGCCGCCACGACACGTTCGCGCTGGCCTGCCAGGCCAAGTACTACGAGGACTTCGGCTACCCCGGGCACGTCAACTGCACCGACAACTTCAACGGCGCGCTGGAGCGGTACGCGATCGCCCCCCGCAAGGGATGGGAGGCCCTGAACTTCTTCTACAACACCGCGTTCGACTCCAGCATGCAGCTGGTCTTCGACGAGCCCTGGTCGCGTCCCGGGGACTACGTGATGCTGCGTGCGATGAGCGACCTCGTTTGCGCGTCGTCGGCCTGCCCCGACGACGTCGACCCTTCAAATGCCTGGGAGGTGACAGATGTCCACGTCCGCGTCTACTCGCCGCAGAACCGCTTCTCCTTGGCCATCGCCCACCGCGTGACCGCCGACGCTCCGCCGGTGCTCACGCAGGAGACCGCGTTCCACCCGCGGACGAGCGCGCTGACCAAATCATTTGTCGAATACCGCGGCTACTGGCTGCCCCACTGCTTCAACAATGAGGGCGGGATCGCCGAGTACTGGGCCTGCCGGGAGAAGGTCGTTGCGATGGACCTGAGCCCGCTGCGGAAATGGGAAGTCCTCGGCCCGGACGCCGAGCTTCTCATGCAGCGGACGGTCACCCGTGACATCCGCAAGCTGGCGGTCGGCCAGGTCGTGTACACCGCGCTGTGCAACGAGACCGGCGGCATGATCGACGACGCCACGGTGTTCCGGCTGGCCGACAACAACTTCCGCTTCGTGGGCGGCGACGAGTACGACGGCGTGTGGCTGCGCGAGATCGCCGAACGCGACAACCTGAGGGCCTGGATCAAGCCGAGCACGGACCAGCTGCACAACCTGGCCGTCCAGGGCCCGCTCAGCCGGGAGGTCTTGAAGCAGATCGTCTGGACCCCGCCGACCCAGCCGAGCTTGGAAGAGCTCAAGTGGTTCCGCTTCCTGATCGGGCGGATCGGCGCCCACGACGGGATCCCGATCATCGTCTCGCGCACCGGCTACACCGGCGAGCTCGGCTACGAGGTGTGGTGCCATCCGTCCGACGGACCGGCCGTCTGGGACGCCATATTCGAAGCCGGCCAGCCCCACGGGATCAAGCCGCTCGGCCTCGAGGCGCTCGACATGCTCCGGATCGAGTCAGGGCTGATCTTCGCCGGCTACGAGTTCGACGACCAGGTCGACCCGTTCGAGGCCGGGATCGGGTTCGCGGTCGCCCTGAGCAATGACGAGGACTTCATCGGCCGCGACGCGCTGATCCAGCGCAAGGAACACCCGCAGCGGCGGCTCGTCGGCCTCGAGCTCGAGGGCAACGAGACCGCCGGCCACGGCGACCACGTGTACGTCGGGCGCCAGCGAGTCGGCGTGGTGACCAGCGGCACCCGCAGCCCCACATTGCGGCGCTCGATCGCGCTGGCCCGTAACGCCGTCCAGTACGCCGAGATCGGGACCGAGGTCGAGGTCGGGAAGCTCGACGGGCTCCAGAAGCGGATCCCCGCCCGGGTGGTCCGCTTCCCGTTCTACGACCCCGACAAGACGCGGCCGCGCTCCTGAGGGTCGCCCGCGACCGCACGGACGACCGGTATCGTGACTGCCGTGACCGATCGGGAGGGAGTGGCCCGGCTCACGCGGGTGGTCCGCCCCACCGAGAGCACCGGTGGCCTGATGCCCCCGCTGCCTCCGGGGGCCAAGCCCAGGAAGCCGCCGGCCGCGGGCGCTCCGAACCTCCTCCCCCAGACGGGAGTGGCAAGGCTGACCCCGAAGGCACGCGCCGTCGAGCAGGCAGCCCGTGAGTTCCGTCAGGTCATGGGGCGGTTCGCCACCGGCGTCACCGTGGTGACCACGGTCGAGCGCGACACGGTCCATGGCATGACCGCCAACGGGTTCCTGTCGGTCTCGCTGCGGCCCCCGCTGGTGCTGGTCTCGCTCGGGCGCTGCCGGATGAACGAGATGCTCCCTCGAACCGGGCGCTACGGAGTCAGCGTCCTCTCGCACGACCAGCAGCATTTCGCGGCCCACTTCGCCGCGCAGAAGCCCTCCCCCGTCGACCCCACGTTCAGCTGGGAGAACGGGCTGCCGCTGCTGGAGGGGGCGGTGGCGCACCTGGTGTGCCGGGTGGTCGACGTGCACCGCGCCGGAGACCACGTGCTGTGGATCGGAGAGGTCGAGTACCTGGACCATCGCGATAACGAGCCGCTGCTGTTCTACACCGGCCGCTTCGGCACCCTGCGCGAAGTCGCCGACCGGACCGACCGTCCCGGATAGACAAATAGGCACAGATCAGCCTGCGGGGGCGATCCAGATCAGGCAGTCGGCCTGCCGGCGAACCCGCCGGGCGGCCAGTCGCAACTGCCAGCGCGGCGTCCGGCGCACGTCCGGCCCGAGCACCACCAGCCCCGCGCCCCGCTCCGTGATCAACTCGACCAGCGCCGCGAGCGGTCGCCGGCTCGAGATGCGCAGAAGCTCGGTGGCGATCCCGAGCGCGCCAGCTCTGGCGGCGGTGGCCCGAACGGCCTCGAGATCCTCCTCATGCGGCAGCGTGGCGTACTCGCGCGCCAGCATGATCGTGGCCGGATATGGGGGCAGGCGCATCAGGTTGGCCACGATGAGCCGGGATCCCACCTCCAGCGCGCTGTCGAACGCCATCCGCTCCGCGCCGGGATCGACCCGGACCGAGAACGTGGCCAGGATCACCGGACGCGGGAGCATTTGTTGACCAGATTTATACAAACTGGTATAAGAGCGGCGGCTCGCGGGAGCCATCTGCGAAGCCTCGACCGGGAACCGACTCAGGAGGAGATACGTTGGCCACAGCGACCGTCGAGGAAGTTCAACTCCTCAAGACGCTCCGATGGTATGACGGGTTCGTCATCGCGCTGTGCAATCCGGGCTTCCTGCTCGGAAGCCTCGGTTATACGCTGGGCGCGTTCGGCGCCGCCGGCGCGATGATCCTGTGGGGCTGCTCGGCGATCATCGGGATGCTCCAGGCGTGGATCTACTCCGAGCCGGCCACCATGTTCGGCAACCGGAGCGGTGGGATATCGCTCTATGCCCACGAGGGCTGGCGCAAGTACACGACGCTGGTCGGCCCGCTGTCGGCGTTCGGCTACTGGATCGGCTGGTCGGTCGTGCTGTCGATCTTCGGCAAGATCATCGGCGACCTGGCCCAGGGCCAGTGGTGGCCGCATGCCACCTGGACGGTGACGATCTTCTCCAACCATCTCGGTCTCCCGCATTTCATCGCGATCGGGACGATCATCGCCGTGTGGCTGTTCAACGTGTTCGGGCTGCGACCGGCGGTGTGGTTCAGCTACGCATGTGCCGCCCTCCTGATGATCCCGCTGGCGCTGTTCATCATCGTGCCCTACTTCACGGGCGACTGGCACGCCTCGAACGTGCATGCGTCGTTCACGGGGCCATGGGCTGGTTTCAAGGTCGTGCTCGTGTACATGTTCCTGCTCTGCTGGTCGGCGTACGGGACCGAGGTCGCGGCGACGTTCGCGCCCGAGTACAGGGACACCCAACGCGACACCGCCCGGGCGCTGCGCAGCGCCGCGATGTTCATGCTGCTCGTCTGCATCCTGGTCCCGCTGGGCCTGGGCGGCGTCACCGGCCCGGTCACCAACGGCGCCGAGGGTCAGTTCTACACCGCGGCCATGCAGCAGATCGTCGGCCACGGCGCCGCGAGCTTCTTCACGATCTGCATCATCGCCAGCCTGTTGCTGTCGATGACCTCGTCGACTGCGGACGCCGGACGCGCGCTGTTCGGCATCTCGCGCGCCGGCATGACGATCAAGCAGTTGGGGGTGCTCAACCGCTTCCACGTACCCGCGCGCGCGATGACCGTCGACCTCATCGTGAACATCGCCCTGGTCATCTTCATCACCTCGAACCTGGCCATCCTGTACATGAGCAACATCGGCTACGTCCTGTGCCACGTGTTCGCGCTGAGCGCTTTCCTGCTCTTGCGACGCGACCGGCCGAACTGGCCGCGCCCGATCAAGGTCGGCGCGATCTGGCTGCCGATCGCAGCGTTCCTGTGCGCGCTGAACGCGCTGTTCCTGGTCGTGGGGGCGCTCGCCCCCAAGCTGAACGGCTACGGCACGTGGGAGGACTTCTGGATCGGCATCGGCGTGCTCGTCGGCTCGCTGGTCTTGTTCTTCTGGCGCCGGATCGTGCAGGATAAGGAGGCCGTCCACTGGAGCGAGCCAACGCCCAGCGTCCCCGATCAGGAGGAGATGGCCGAGCTGGCTCCGCCCTCGGTGGTCCTGCCCGCATAAGAAGGAGAGACCATGGCCACAATCGTGGTGGGCTACGACGAGACACCCGGATCCCAGCGCGCCCTGGAGCGGGCCGCGACGCTCGCGAGAGCCCTCGGATCGAAGCTCGTGGTGACGAGCGTCACCCCGCTGATGGTGAGCATCGGGCGCTCGGGGGGACCGATCGACCCCACCGATTCGATGGAGAAGCACGCCAAGGAACTCGAGGCCGCACGCGCGTACCTGGAAGCGCAGGGAATCGAGGCCGACTATCAGCCCGCGGTCGGTGAGCCGGCCGACGCGATCGTCCAGCTTGCCGCGGAGCGCGGCGCGGAGATGATCGTGGTCGGCACCCGGGAGCCGAACCTGATCCAGCGACTGACCGGCCAGAGCGTCAGCGAATCGGTTTCACATCACGCGCATTGCGACGTGCTGATCGTGCACACGCCGCACGATTAGCTCTAGCGGTAGCGATCAGCCCCGGTGTAGGCTGGCCCGCGAGGGCCAATGACTCGCGCTTTCTTGTGGCCGGCTCGCGCGCAGGCGATCGCCGCCGCCGCGGTGGTCGGACTCGGTGTGTTCGCTGTCTCGGCATCGGCAGACCCGCCCGGCTCGAGCGAGCTTCGGTTCGTGCTCAAGACTGCGAGGTTCGAGAACCGCCTGTCGGTGAACTGCGACCTGTTCTTCAGCGGTGGGTCAGGCACGCAGGGCGGCGTCGCGTCAGCGGACGGACTAGCGCGCGGGGCCTTCAGCCTGGCGCGGCGGAGCGGCGAGGCGTACATCAAGTCCGCCTCCTGGCAGGTGGAGCGGCTCCCGCTCCCGGGCGAGCGCGGGACCATGCGGTCGACCTCCTTCATCGATCTCGGGATCGCGCTCCAGAGGAACACCGTGTTCCTGACGGGCCGCATCGTGCCCGGCCCGGTGCTGATCGCGGCGTCCCGGCGCGTGAAGCTGGCGGTGATCCGCGGAGCGAAGCTCAGCACCGGCCCTCTGCTCGACAGGCGCCACCGTCCCGTAACCGGCACGCTCGGGCTATTCGCCAGCGGAAAGCTGAAGATGCTCCCGGCGATGAGCCGAGCCCTCGAAGCGCAACGCTGCAAGGGCCCCAAGGTCAGGCTCTCGCGCCACATCGATTCCGGCTACCCGCTCGGCCAGTTCTCTGTGGGCCTGCTTCCCGGCACCGCCACGGGCCTGGCCGGCGAGGCCGCGATCACGATGTTCGCCCAGCCGACCGACGACGCCGCCGCCCCGATCACGGTTGAAGCCAGCGGGGGCAGCACGCTGAAGAGCGACGGCCATCTCGCGGCGCCCGTCGCGGCGGGCGCGGGCGTGCCGCTCAGGTGCATACATGGGGAGTCCTGCGCGGGGAGCGGCACCGTCCACATCGGCGGCGGGTTCGACCTCGTGGCCGGCGGGCGCCGCACTTCGGTCGCGAACCTGGCCGTCGCGATCGCCGGCGATCAGGAGACGATCACGGGCACGGTCGACGGCGCGCCAGTCACGGTGGCCGTCGGAGTGGTGGGCACGGAGCCGGACTTCACCAGCGAGTTCGACCAGCGTGCCGGCGCCGCGCTGGGCGAGGGCATGTTCGGCGCGATCAGGCTCGACACGACCTTCACGAGCATCGGCCCGGCCGGCTAAGCGTCCAGCCCGTCCCGCTCGGCCCACTCGAGCAGCGGCTCCAGCGAGAACACCGCATCGTCGATCCCGGCATGCGGATCGCCGATCGCGGCGAACCGAGCCGGGATCGTGGCGATCGTGAAGTCCGAGGGGTTCAAATCGTCGTCGAGCTCATCCCAGGCGATCGGCGTCGAAACCGTTCCCTCCCGGTTCCCGCGCACCGAGTAGGCGCTGGCGATCGTGTGGTCGCGGGCGTTCTGGTTGTAGTCGACGAACACCTTGTCCGTCGGACGGTCCTTGCGCCACCAGGTCGTGGTGGCGTCGGCAGGGATCCGGCGCTCGACCTCTCGTGCGAAGGCGAGCGCCGCCTCTCGAACCTCGGTGAAACCCCAGCGCGGCTCGATCCGCACATAGATGTGCAGCCCGTTGCCGCCGGAGGTCTTGGGCCAGCCGACGGCGCCGATCTCGTCGAGGATCTCGCGGGCGACGTGCGCCACCCGGCGGACCGCTGCAAAATCCGCCTGCGGCATCGGGTCGAGGTCGATCCGCCACTCGTCCGGCTTTTCGACGTCGGCGCACCTTGAGTTCCAGGGGTGGAACTCGACCGTCGACATCTGCACGGCCCAGATCACGCTTCCCAACTCGGTCACGCACAGCTCATCCGCGGTCCGCCCGAAGCGCGGGAAGTAGATCTCCACGGTCTGGATCCAGTCGGGCGCGCCCTTGGGCAGACGCTTCTGGTGCACCTTCTGGCCGTCGACGCCGTCGGGGAAGCGGTGCAGCATGCAGG
Organism: uncultured Solirubrobacterales bacterium; assembly: GCA_963832315.1. Classification (GTDB taxonomy): domain Bacteria; phylum Actinomycetota; class Thermoleophilia; order Solirubrobacterales; family Solirubrobacteraceae; genus Palsa-465. Next base: position 80,952 of record CAWHTT010000008.1, read on the forward strand.
GCCGTTCACGCAGGGCACGCACGATCCCGTCCCCCACGCTCATGTAGTACTTCGCGAGGTCGAGCTTGGTCTCCCCGCGAGCCGAGAAGTAGACCCGGTCAGGGCTCGAGACCCGGACGGTCCGGCCGGCGACCTCGAGCTCGACGGCCGGGCTGGTCTTGGCGGAGGCGGCCACGGTCATCGGCAGCTTAGACCGGCCTCGCGGCCGGATCTCATCGCTCGGGCGATTGCAGGAGTTGTTGCGCGGCGCGGACGCCGCTGCGCAGCGCGCCCTCCATCAGCCCATGCCACCCGCCGGCGGTGTGCTCGCCGGCGAACGACAGCGGCCCGACCGGCCGCCTCCATGCTTGGGTGTCGATCGGCCGGCTCACCGCCTCGGCCGAGTACGCCGCGCGCGCCCAGGGGTCGTCGTGCCATGTCGAGAGCAGCGCGCTCTCGGGATCGAGGTCGAGGTCCGGGCGCAGGCGCGCCAGCTCGCCCACCCAGCGCTCCGGACCGTTGTCCACTTCGAGCATCTCCAGCGCGCGAGGAGAACCGGCGAACGCAGCCACGAACGGCGCCGGCCGGCCGTCGGGGACCAGCTGCGTGTAGCACCACCAGCGCCCGGGCACCGACAGCATCTGACTTGGCGTCGCCGGTTCGTGCAGCGCGACGAACAGCTTGGCGGCTTGGCCGTATCGCATCGCCGGCTTCTCGCGCCCTAGCGGCGGATCGAACTCGATCGCGTCCATGACCGTGGCGGGCACGGCGATCACCGCCGCGTCGGCGTGGACGTCGTCGTCGCCCGCCGTCACCCGCACGTCACTGGTGGACCACCGGATCCGCGTCACGGGGGCCGAGAGCCGGATCCAGTCGCCGAGCGGCGCGGCCAGCTCCCGGGCTATCCGGTCGTTTCCGCCTTCCACCGTGTAGCTGTCGAAGGGGCCAAACGCGGCCGCGCCCTCGGCTAGGACCGACGCCGCGAGATCGTCGCCCGGATAGGCGCAGCTGACCTCGATGCGAGCCTGCAGCGCCTCGGCGACACCGGGCTCCAGACCGTACGAGGCGAGCGCCTCGACGAGCGTCGCGGCGCCGGCGGCCGGTGGCTCCGACGCGATCCGCGCCGCCGCGGCGGCCACCTCGGCCCGAGTCACCGGCGTTCCGCCTCGCGGCTCGCGGTCACCGTACAGGGTCCCTTTGCGAACCAGTCGGAGCCCGAGGCGCTCGACGACACCGAGCAGCGCCTTGTATCCGGGCAGGACGAACTCCGCCCCGCGCTCGATCACCCCGCCCGCGAACGGGACCGACCACACCCGCCCGCCCACGCGATCGCGCGCCTCGAGCACGGTGACCTCGACGCCCGCTCGGTGAAGCTCGTCCGCGGCGGCCAGCCCGGCGAACCCCGCCCCGACGACGATCGCCCTCATTCGGGCTCGATGTTCCAGCTCGGCAGCTTGGCCAGCTGCTCGCGGTAGCGCCGCTTGTGCAACGGGTGCCCGAACATGCTCCACGCGGTGGCGGCAAACGCCACCACGATCAATCCGCCGAACGCCTTGCCGAGCAGGATGAATACGACCACGCAGACGAGCGCCAGCACGCTCACCACGAGCGGCACGCGGCGGTAGCGCAGCTGAGTCCGCCGCAGCGCGGCGTACTCCTCGAGCGGGATCCGTCGCGTGTTCCAGCTCCGGCCACACTTCTCGCAGGTCCAGCGCTCGCCGTAGTGCAGGTAGCGGCGCTCGCCGCATTCGCACGCGATCGTGATCCGCGGGCCGCGGCGAATCGAGCGCGGTAGCGGGGGGTCCGCCTCGCTGGTCATCGAGTGGGTCAGTGCTGAGGAGGCTCCCACCCCGCGAGCACCGGGGCGGTCCAGTTGGCGCCGACCGTCTTGGAGCCCTCCACCCACGGCCCCAGCTCCGGCTGGGGGAACTTGCAGTGGCGCTCCTTGAGGGCGATTCCGTACGAGTTGCCCGACTGTAGGTGCTTGATCAGGACCTTGCGGGCGATCTCGTCCTCGCGGCCCGCTGGGATGGGGAAGTAGATCTTCAGGAACGAGTTCGAGTAGCGGTCGAACACGGCCGGCACGCCTTCCTCCTTGAGCAGCGTCACGTCCTCGAGCCAGTTGATGTCCGGCCCGGGGGTGGCGGCGAGCAGGTCGATGTCCTCGACGAGCGACATGTCCTCCTGGTAGGGGAACCGTTGACCGGCCAGGTACTCGGCGTCGATCGAGATCGTGTACTCGGTCTCGCTCATGCCGGCTCACCCCCGTTTCCGCGGGGGGCCGGGCCGGCGGTCACGCCCTCGGGCTCCAGGAAGTCGATCGGGTTCTCGATGTGGCGCTCGAGCAGCCGCTCGATCCGGGCCAGCGTCCGCTCCTCGGAAACCCCGGGGATGTAGTCGGTGCCGGCCAGCGGCACCCGGGCCATGGCCGAGGCCTCGACGGTCAGCGCGCACAGGTCCTCGGGCTCGAGGCTGTGGACGTCGGTCTTACCGCACGCGCGGGCCAGCATCTGGCACTCGAGCGTCATCGTGTGCAGGAAGTTGTAGACGCGCTGCGCGGCGTCGTCGACGACGAGCCGCCTGCGGAGCTCAGGATCCTGGGTGGTGATCCCGACCGGGCACCGGCCGGTGTGGCAGTGGTAGCACTGGCCGGCCGGCACGCCCACGGTCCCCTCGTAGTCGGTGACCCCCGGGATATCCTTGTTGCAGTTCAGCGCCATCAGCGCCGAATGGCCGATCGCGATCGCGTTCGCACCGAGCGCCAGGCACTTGGCCACGTCGGCGCCGTTGCGGATCCCACCGGCCACGATCAGGTCGATCTCGTCGGCCATGCCGACGTCCTCGAGTGCGCGCCGCGCCTCGGGGATGGCCGCCATCAGCGGGATCCCGGTCTCTTCGGTCGCGATGTGCGGGCCGGCGCCGGTCGAGCCCTCGGCCCCGTCGAGGTAGATGGTGTCCGGGCCGCACTTGGCCGCCATCCGCACGTCGTCGTACACGCGCGCGGCGCCCAGCTTCAGCTGGATCGGGACCTCGTAGTTGGTCGCCTCGCGGATCTCCTGGATCTTCAGAGAGAGATCATCCGGACCCAGCCAGTCCGGATGCCGCGCCGGCGAGCGCTGGTCGATCCCGACCGGGAGCGAGCGCATCTCGGCAACCTGCTCGGTCACCTTCTGACCCATCAGGTGGCCGCCGAGACCGACCTTGCAGCCCTGGCCGATGAAGAACTCGATGCCGTCGGCCAGCATCAGGTGATGTGGGTTGAAGCCGTATCGGCTCTGGATCACCTGGTAGTACCACTTGGTCGAGAGGTTGCGCTCCGGCGGGATCATCCCGCCCTCGCCCGAGCAGGTCGCGGTGCCGGCCATCGAGGCGCCCTTGGCCAGCGCCATCTTGGCCTCGAGCGACAGCGCGCCGAAGCTCATCCCGGTGATGTAGATCGGGATATCGAGCTCGAGCGGCTTCTTGGCGAAGCGCGCGCCGAGCACGGTCTTGGTCGCGCACTTCTCGCGGTAGCCCTCGATCACGAACCGCGTCAGCGTGCCCGGCAGGAACATCAGCTCGTCCCAGTGCGGGATCGGCTTGAACATCGAGAACCCGCGCATCCGGTAGCGCCCGAGCTCGGACTTGACGTGGATGTCGTCGATCACCTCGGGCGTGAAGATCCGGCTCTGGCCCAGCCGGTTGCGTCGCGTCGGTGCGTTCTCATCGGCGCGGGCCATCACAGCACCAGCTTTCTCTCGGACGGCTCGAGCGAGTCGTAGTTGTAGAGCTTCTTGCCGCACACGAACTTCTGGAGCTCGGGCGGCTCGCCCAGGCCGTAGATCGAGAACTTCCGCGTGACGAACTCCGTGTCCGCGTCAGTCCACTCCCCTGGGACGCAGTCGATCCCCAGCGAGGCGACCTTGCCACCGACGTAGAGCACGCCGTCGTACATCGAGTCGCCCAGTCCGTGGCCCGCGTTGCCGCAGATGATCTGGCGCCCGCGCTGCATCATGAAGCCGGTCATCGAGCCGACGTCGCCGAGGATCAGCACGGTCCCGCCCTTCTGGTCGATGCCGGTCCGCGCCCCAACCTTGCCCTTTACGACCACGTCTCCGCCGCGGAGGGCCGCGGCGGTCAGCGACCCGGCGTTGCCGTCGATCATGCAGACGCCGGACATCATGTTCTCGCACGCTGACCAGCCGACCCGACCGGTGATGTGCACCTCGGGGCCGTCGATCAGCCCGACGGCGAAGTACCCGAGGCTGCCCTCGAAGGTGATCCGGCAGCGCGCCAGGATGCCCACGCCGAGCGAGTGCTTGGCGCCGGGGTTCTTGACGCTGACCTCGCGGACGCCCTCCTCGTAGACCAGCCGGCGCAGCTCGAGGTTGATCTGCCGGGTCGTGAGATCCCGGGCGTCGAAGCTGGCGGTGTCGCCGTCGATCTCGGCCGTGCCGGGGACGCGCTCGTCGAGCTCGACCAGCCCACGCGGATCGAAGCGCGGCGCCGGAGCTACCGTGTCCACACCATCACCTCGCTCTCGTACGGATCGTAGGTCTCGATCTCGTGGTCGATCACCGCCCGGATCGCCATCTCCTCCGAGGCGAGCACGACCATGTCGTCGCCCTCGTAGAGGACGAGCGGCTTGGCCGCGAGTTCGTCCTTGGCCATCCCGAGCGCGTCGTCGGACACGCAGATGTAGGTGAACACCCCGTCGAGATCGTCGAGGCTCATGCGCATGGCCTGCTCGAGCGATGCTCCCGCGGCCATCTTCTGTGCCAGGTACACCGCGATGATCTCCGAGTCGCAATCCGACGCGAACCGGTGGCCCATGCGCTCCAGCCGCCGGCGCCACTGGTGGTAGTTCGTGAGCTGCCCGTTATGGACGACGGCGACGTCGGAGAACGGGTACGCCCAGTACGGATGCGCGTTGGAGATGTCGACCTCGGACTCGGTCGCCATCCGTACGTGTCCGATCCCGTGCGTGCCGATGTAGCTGTCGAGCTTGTACTGGCCGCCGACGGTCTGGGCGTCGCCGAGGTCCTTGATGATCTCGAGCGCCGTTCCGGCTGACAGGACCTCGGCGCCGGGGACCGACTCGACGTAGTCGGCCAGGTGCTTGAGGTCGCCGTCGTAGTCGAGCGTGGCCGCGATCGTGTACTCGTTGATCTCGTCGACCGAGGCCACGCGGGCCCCGGCGGCGCGCATCCGCGCCTGGACTTCGCTGCGCCGGCGACGCAGGCGGTCGGTGTACTCGATGTCCTCGTCAGCATTCGCATCGGCCAGCTTGATCCGCAGGACCAATTCGGCCGACGGGCGGTGGTAGAGCGCGTAGCCGGTCGAGTCCGGGCCGCGGTGCTTCATCGACTGGAGCATCCGCGTCATGTCCGCGCCCAGCCGGTGGGCGCCGTTGCCGTTTCGGTAGATGATCCCGGCGATCCCGCACATGGCTACGGAAGCACCTCGAGGTACTCGTCGCGCTCCCAGTCGGTTACCGCGGCCAGGTAGCGCTCCCACTCGTCGCGCTTGTACCAGTCGAACACCTTGTACAGGCGCCCGGGGATCGCCGCCTGGATCGTCTCGTCCGCCTTGAGCGCCTTGAGCGCCTCGCCGAGGCTCTCCGGCACGCGCTCGATCTCGACGCCCTGCTGGAGCAACTCGTACGTGTTGCCCTGCTGGGGCGGACCCGGGTCGAGCTTGCGCCGCACGCCGTCGAGGCCGGCCTGGAGCAGCGCCGCGGTGGTCATGTACGGGTTGCACGAGGAGTCGACGCCGCGGTACTCGAACCGCCCGCCGGTGGCCACGCGCACGGTCGTGGTCCGGTTCTGCCAGCCCCAGTTCTTGTAGATCGGGGCCCAGAAGCCGGTGTCCCACATCCGGCAGTACGAGTTCACGGTGGGGTTGCCGAGGCACATCAGCGCGCCGAAGTGCTCGAGCATCCCGCCCAGGAAGTGACGCGCGATCTCGCTCAGTTGCGCGGGGCCCTCGGGGTCGTGGAACACGTTGACGCCGTTCTCGTCGACGAGCGTGAAGTGGTGGTGGTGGCCGTTGGCCGACACGCCGGTGAACGGCTTGGGCATCCACGACGGCAGCAGGCCGTGCTTGCGACCCACCGCCGCGCACACCTGGCGGTAGGTGGTGAGGTTGTCGGCCGTGCGCACCGGCCGGTCGAAGCGGAAGTTCAGCTCGAGCTGGCCGGGCGCGTCCTCGTGGTCGCCGTAACTCATGTCAAGGCCGAGCCGCTGGCACCAATCGACCACGTCGAGCAGCACCGGACGGAGCTCCTCGAACTGGTGGATGTGGTAGCAGTAGGGCTTGGTCACGCCCTCGAGCTCCTGGCCATCGACCGGCCGCTTCAGCCACATGGTCTCGGGCTCGATCCCGATCATGAACTGGTAGCCGAGCTCCTGCTCGAACTCGTGCGCCACCCGCTTGAGGTTCTGGCGGCAGTCGGCGTCGAGCAGATCGCCCGTCTCGGTGTCGTAGCAGTCGCAGTACACGCGCGCCACGCGGTTGTCCCACGGCAGCACGGCGAATGTGTCGAGGTCGGCCACCGCGGCGAGCTCGGACTCCTCAGGGCCGAACCCGATGTAGTTGCCGGCGCGGTCGGTGAACAGGTTGGCGGTGGCGCCGTACACGAGTTGGTAGCCCTTCTCGGCGACCTGGGGGAAGAACGTCGAGACGACCCCCTTGCCCATCACCCGGCCGGTGACCGAGACCTGCTGGAAGAACACGTACTTGATGCCCTGGGCCTCGATCCGGCGCTGGATCTCCTCGATCCGCTCGCGGCGACCGGGCGCGTTGCGCGCCTCCTCGAGCGTCGCCGGCGCCGGCGCGATCCGCGGACTCGCGAGCACCGTCTCGACGGTCCCGCCCAGCGGCACCGCCGTAGCGCTCGGGTCACCGCCGTCGACTGCTACCGCCATGTCCTCTCCTTTCGTCGGCCGCCCACCTGCGATACGACGTCGTCGCTCCCACCCGGCCGCCGGCGCGCACGCCAACGACCGTTGTACAAATTCGTACAGCGCGGTTATACCAGTTGCCGATGGCGGAGGCAAGAGTTGACGCTGGCGAGGGCAAGAGCCACGCCCCCGTCCGCCGACGCCCCCTCGCCCACCCGCCGCCTCCCCGCGCACCGCCGAAATTTCCGCCATTTCGGAGCCCACACCTTTGCGAGTGGCGGATAACCCGGCTGGGAGACGAAAAATCCGTCACCAACTCGGCTAACCCACCGGCAATGGCGGAAATTTCGGGTCGCGGGGGCCTTGACCTGGCGCCGGCGAGGCCATATCTTCCGTGCATATAGCGCATGTCTGTTGCGCGATACGCAGCAATGTCCACGACGGCCACCACCTCCACCCTGGTCATCGGCGCCGGCGTTCACGGCTTGTCGACCGCCTGGCATCTCGCGCAGAAGGGCGATGACGTGCTGGTCGTCGACAAGACCGACGTCGCCGCCGGCGCCTCCGGCATCGCCTGCGGGGTGATCCGCAACAACTACTTCCAGCCCGCGATGTCCGAGTTGATGGCCGCTTGCGTCGAGGTGTGGGATTCCGACCCCGAGCAGTTCCACTATCACGGGAGCGGCTACATCGCGCTCGGGCCGCCGGCGCAGGAGAGCGACCTGGTCGCGGTGCACGAGCGCCAGCAGCGGATCGGCTACCCGTCAGAGCTGTACCTCGGCGAGGAGGCGGTGGCGAATCACATGCGCTCGCTGTACGGCGACTGGCGCGCCCCCGGGCTGACCGTGTGCCTCCACGAGCGCGCTGGCGGCTACGCGTTCAACAAGGAATCGATGCTCGGCCTCGCCGAGAAGGCCCGTCAAGCCGGGGCCCGGATCGAGACGGGCATCACGGTCACGGGGTTCGAACTGGACACCGACGGAGCGGTCATGCTCGTCCACACCTCCGCCGGCGACATCGCGGCCGACCGGGTGGTGGTCGCGGTCGGCCCGTGGATCCCGCACCTGTGGGCGATGCTCGGCCTGCCCGACCGGATCGACGTGCGCCAGCCCGACGGAACCGTCGAGCCTGATCTCCCGATGTGGACCTACTGGTATCTCCAGGAGGGCGAGATCGAGTTCGACCCGGCGCAGTTCGTCACCGACGACGGCAAGTCCTCGCCCGTGCTTCACATCGACTCCGACCAGACGCTTCGCGACGACGAGGCGCGCCTGATCACCTCCGAGCCCTGGGGCGTCTACTTCAAGCCCGATCGCGAGAGCGTGCAGGGCGGTGCACAACCGATCAAGCTCGGCCACGACATCGACCTCGACCCGTACCCGACGGGCACGGTCGAGCCCGGCTTCCCCGACATGTGGTGCGCGGCGCTGTCGCATTGCCTGGGCCGGTTCGAGGGCATGCGGCCGCGCTATCGACAGGTCCGCTCGGGCGGCGCCGGCGCATTTACGGTCGACAACTTCCCGGTGCTCGACTACATGCGACCCAACGTGTTCGTGGCCGCGGACTCCAACCACGGCTACAAGATGATCGCCGTCGGGCGCGAGATTGCCCGCGTACTGACCGGCGAGCACTCCACGCTGCTGCACCCGTTCCGCTTCGAGCGGTTCGCGACCGGGGACCTGCACCCGGTCTCGCACAGCCCGTACCCCTGGTCATAACGGGCCTCGCTTCGCTCGGCGTCCGTGGGGCCGTTCCGCCGGGCATCCCTGCCCGGCGGACCGACGCAAGTGTCCGGACGGGGTACCCGGCGGTCGCGGCGACGGCCCGCTCGGCATCCGTGCCTCGCTCAGCGGGCCTGCCGCGCCACATCCGACGGACGCCGCCGCAGGCGGCCCAGTGATCCGATCGGCGCACCCGCCCGTTGTACGGCGACCAGCAAAAACGCGAGCACCCAGGAGGTGCAAAGTGAGCGATACCAGACGAGCGTTCGTGAAGCGCTCGGCGACTGCCGCGATCGGGGCAACCATGGTCGGCGGGCTGCTGGCCACCGAGGCCGACGCCGATACGTCCGAGCCGGTCGTGGCCTACGTCCACAACGGCGAGGTCTCGGTGATGAAGGGCGACCGCGAGGTCACCGTCCGCGACCGCAAGCTCGCCGCGCAGATCGCGCGAGCGGCGAGGTAGGAGGCAACACCGAAATGTCATCGCATCGCGAGGCGCCGGCGATCAGCAAGGACCCGGTGGCCGACAACACCGACCTGTACGCGTTCGTCACCCCTGACGACCCGGACACGGTCACGATCATCTCCAACTACCTGCCGCTCGAGGCGCCGTTCGGCGGGCCCGAACTTCTTCGAGTTCGGCGACGACGTCCTGTACGAGATCCACATCGACAACGACGCCGACGGCGAGCCGGAGATCACCTACGAGTTCCAGTTCCACACCGAGGTCCGCAACCCGGAGACGTTCCTCTACAACACCGGCCCGATCGACTCGATCGTCGAGCCCGAACTGGAACCGGCGGCAGTTCTACACGGTCACCCGCGTGAAGAACGGCCACCGCAAGGTGCTCGGCGAGCAACCTCGCCTGCCCGCCGTGCAACATCGGCCCGGCGCTCGACGCCGCAACTACGCAACGCTCGCGGCGCAGGCGATTCACAAGATCGGCGGCGGGCACACCGTGTTCGCGGGACAGCGGCTCGACGGGTTCTACGTCGACCTCGGCGCGATCTTCGACCTCGGCGACCTGCGGCCGTTCCAGAACCTGCACCTCGCGGCGATGGCGGCGACGCACGGGGTCAACGCTACGCACGACTTCAACGTGCACTCGATCGCGCTCAAGGTCCCCAAGCACGAGCTGACCCACGGACGGCTCCAACCCGACGGATCCGATGGCGGGCAAGTCGGTGATCGGCGTGTGGACCGCGGCCAGCCGCCGCCGGGCCTCGTCCGCGAGGCGGGGACGGCACGGCACCACGAGGCCGGCCAGTGGGTCGCAGGTCTCGCGCCTGGGCAACCCGCTGTTCAACGAGGTGATCGTGCCGATGGGCGACAAGGACCGGTGGAACGCGCGCCGGCGAGGCGACGCGCAGTTCGTCAAGTACGTCGCGCACCCCGAGCTCGCGGCGACTGCTGTCCGGTGCTGTATCCGGGCGTGTTCCCGAACCTGGCGAAGCTGACGGCAGCCCGGGCGGATCTCGTCGCGATCCTGATGACCGGGATCCCAGCCGGAATCGTGCCGGGGTTCCAGAACTTCACCGGAGCCAATCCGGCCGACCAGCTGCGGCTGAACATGGCGATCCCGCCGACGCCAAGAACCCCAAGCCGATTCGGGCTGGTCGCCGGCGACGCCGGCCGGCTTCCCGAACGGCCGCCGCGTGTTCGACGACGTGGTCACGATCGAGCTGCGGGCGATCGCCGGCCTCACTATCCGCTCATCAACAAGAGCTACACGCCCGACGCGGCCGCGTCGCTCGTGACCGACGGGCTCGGCCCGGGAGACACCAGGTACCTGCCGCACTTCCCGTACCTCGGGACGCCGTCGAGCGGCTACGAGACGAAGCCGCTGGCCGC
>CAWHTT010000009.1:0-153209 GCA_963832315.1 uncultured Solirubrobacterales bacterium
GATGCCGCGACCGGTTTCAGGTCGCGATGTTGCGAGAACGATGTTCGGATGCTCGTGCTCGTGCTCAGCGGGTGCAGGTGTTGTCGTAGCCATAGCTCAGCCCTCCGGAATCAGGACGGCGCGGCCGCGAAGCTGGCCGCTTCGGGGCCGTCGTGGATCGCCGCGGTGTCGGTGAGAAGCCCGCGCTCGCTGGTGTCCCAGCGCAGTTCGCCGGCGTCAATCGGGGCTGTGATCTCCGCCACCGGCCCGCAACCCGGAGGCCTAGTCCGGGTTGCGGGCGGGCAGGATCGTGAGCGAGCGGCCGAGTGGCTTCGTGTCCGACGTTGCCGGGAGTGGTGACCGGGACTCATCTCGTCTGCTCTCAGATCGCGGTGCGGCCGCCGTCGACGTGGATGATCGCGCCGTTGATGTAGCCGGCCGACGGGGTCGCGAGGAACGTGATGACGTCGGACAGCTCGTGCACGTCAGCGACCCGACCGAGCGGAATCGTCTTGGCGAACTCCTTGGCCATCGCCAACCTCGGCTCCAGGCCGGGGTCAACGTCGGACCGGGAGCGACCGCGTTGACGCGGACGTTCTGCGGCCCGTATTCGGCAGCCCACGCCTTGGTGAGCAGCTCGATCGCGGCGCGCGAGGCGCCGTAGGCAACCAAGCCTGGCTGGCCGTAGCTCGCGACCATCGTGGAGACGTTGATGATCGATCCGCCGCCGCGGGCGGCGATCTTCGGGGCGAGTGCGGCGACCAGGAAGAACGGCGCCTTGACGTTGATCTGGAACAGACCGTCGAACGCCGCCTCGTCGGTGTCAACCGTCGACGCCCGAGGGCGGCAAAGCCGGCACAGTTGACCAGAACATCGATCTCGCCTGCCGCGTCGGCGACGCGCCGCACCTCGGACATCTCCGAGAAATCAGCGGCGATGAACTGCGCATCGTGCCCACCCGCCCGGATCTTCTCCACGGTGCTCGCGCCGCGGGTCTCATCGCGGCCGGTGATGATCACCGACGCGCCCTTCTCGGCCATCGACAGTGCGACGGCGATACCCATCCCGGAGGTGCCACCGGTGATCAGAGCCTTCTTGTCTTGCAGATCCATAGTCGACATCCCTTTGGTAGTTGGAACAAGCAATCCACTCTTGCTGGCGCCGACTGTAACAGAACTGGCTCATGTAATCCAATACTGGGCGGTCTGTCAGTACGCGCTTCTTCCCAGAGGGCAGCCTCGACGGTCTGATCGCCGGCTCCGCGTTCGCCTTCGGGTACGGCCAGCGAGGTTGGCGGCTGGGCCAGGCTCGTGTTCTGAAGAGTTGGTGCGGGCTGCGTCCACCACGACCGTGGTCACCGGGATACAGGCCCACCCAGAACCTCGATCACGCGCCGGCGCGGCCGCCTTCGCTGATTTACCTCTAGGCCGTGCTGGTGCGCACCGCGCACCGACTGACGTCGGTCCGTCGGCTCAGCTGTTGAGCGAAGTGCTCGTGGTGCTGCTGAGGGTGGCGATGTGCGCGAGCATCGTGTCGAGCGCGGCCGCGAGCGGTTCGGGGTCGCGCTGGATCTGAGCCAGCAAGAGGCCGCCCTCGAGCGCGGCAAGCAAGGCCAGCGCGAGCTGGCGCGGATCGGCCTCCGGGCCGAGTCGGCCAAGCGCGTGCATCCGCAGCAGACCGGCCATGATGCTGGCCTCCCACCGTTTGAATGACGCCGCAACGATTGCCCTGGCTTCGGGCTCGGTCTCGGCGAGCTCGGAACCGAGCGAGCCGACCGGACAACCAAAGCGGCCGTCCGTGTCGCGGGCGTGATCGACCACGAAATCGCGCCACTCCCGTAGGCCGTCGAGGCTGCTGAGGTCGAACTGCTCCTGCGTGCCGATGGCCCTGTCGGCCTGGCGCTCGATGACTGCGCGGACCAGCGCCGGCTTGTCCTCGAAGTAGTGGTAGAGCTGCGAGCTGCTCACTTGTGCACCGTCGCGCACTTCCTCGACCGTCGTGCCGGCAACGCCCTGCTGAAAGATCAGCGCCGCCGCAGCGTCAACGATCCGCGCGCGCGTCGCCTCACCCTTGCGCGTCAACCGCGGCCGATCAGAACTCCTTGAGGACATCGGGAGAAGTATAGCGATCAGAATGGCTTTGACATTCCAGTTCAGGTCTGACATAGTGGATCAACCAATCCAGTCAGGCAAAGAACCCCGGGGCTGCTAGCGCCGGGAAAGCAGCAGAGCCGCTGTTGCAGGGCCAGGCCGAGCAGGGCCTAGCCGCCATATCTGCCCGGCGGCCTGAGCACACCATTCAGCGAACCCTGGCTGGACCTACAAACGTGAGAGGAACTCGATGAGCACAACCCCGGAAAAGACCGTATTGATCACGGGCGCCAACGCCGGAATCGGCAAGGAGGTGGCCCGGCAACTGGCATCACGTCCGGAGATCGCCCGCATCTACCTGGCGTGCCGGAACCAAGACAAGGCGACAACGGCAAAGGCCGAGCTCGAAGCCGCGACCGGCCGGCGCATCTTCGACATCGTTCTCATGGACGTTGCCGATCCGGTCTCGGTCCGCACCGGCCTGGCGAGCATCAGCGGATCCGTCGACGCGCTGGTCATGAACGCCGGCGTCATTGGCCCGAAGACGATGGACTTGACCGCTGACGGGGTCACCACCGTGTTCGCGACGAACGTCCTTGGCCACGTCGTCCTCCTCGAAGGGCTCCTGGCCGAGAATCGGCTTGGCGAGGTTGCGGTCTTCGCCGGAAGTGAAGCAGTCAGCGGGGTCCCGAAGTTGCGGATGAAGGGGCCATCGTTCGTCTCACACTCTGGCGACGAGTTCGCGTGTGTCATCGACGGCTGCTATTTCGCCGAGAACAAGAAGGCTGACTTCAACCTAGCGTTCGGGCAGGCCAAGTACATCGGCGCCCTTTGGATGGCCTACCTGGCCCGCCAACACCCCGACCGCCGCTTCGTCACCGTGAGCCCCGGCAACACCACCGGCACCCAAGCAGCCAATGACCTCCCATTGCCGATGCGTATAGCGGCCAAGTACGTGCTGCCCGCCCTGGGTCTCTCCCACAAACTTGACGTGGGCGCGAAGCGACTGGTCGACGGCGTCACCGACCCGACCCTGTCCAGCGGCGTGTTCTACGCCAGCGCGGCCAACACGCTTAAAGGTCCCATGGTCAACCAGGCAGACTTCCTACCCGACCTGGCCAACCCGTTGTTTCAGGACCACGCCAACGAGGCCATCCACCGCTTCATCGCCCCAAACGTAGTCGCGTAGCACCTCACCGACTGGTTCCGCAGACACAGATGAAACTACTCATCGCTGAGGTCGCCACGCTTCTAATACGGTTTGCGTGGCACCGCCCTTGGCGGTAAGGGAGAACTGATATGGCGCCGTTCCCTGCCCCCGAAACGGGCATCCTGCTCACCCACTTCGTCGTATCGGAGGACGTCGCGCGCTCGCGAGACTTCTACGCCAATGTCCTCGGCGGTGAAGTCGTCTCCGAAAGCCCCGCGGTCGTCGCGCTCGCGAACAGCTGGATCATCATCAACTCGGGCGGTGGCCCGACCGACGACAAGCCAGCTGTGACGCTGACTGCACCCGATCCCGACACGACAAGCAGCTTCCTGAACATCCGAGTCGCCAACATCCAGGAGATCTATGACGACTGGAGCGCCAAGGGAGCCCAGTTCTTGACCCCGCCAGTCGACCACGGCGTCGAGCTGCGTTGCTACCTGCACGATCCCGATGGCCACCTGATCGAGGTCGGCCAGTCGAACCGTGACTTCCTGAAGGAGCGTGGCTTGCTCGAGTCAGCGCAAGCCCAGGTCGCAAATGGCTAGACGGCGTACCAGTGAGCGGCATATCCAACATCCAGCGGTTCCTCCACACCGACCCGGCCGACGTCGGCTGCCAGCACGCGCTCGCGCTGCTGCATCTCTATGCCGAACGCGAGCTCGACGACCGCGATGCGGCTGACCACTACGCGGGCATCGCCGCCCACCTCGCCGCCTGCGGGGCCTGCGCCGAGGACCTCCGCGGTCTCCTCGCGCTGCTCACAACGCCTGAGACGTTCGACCCAGACCGCCCGCCGTACTTTCAACGCAGCCCGCCCCCGACGCGAAGGAGAGACGCATGTCCGTGACCGTGGGGTTCCTCGCCCTGCTCGAGGCAAAGCCGGATAAGGCAGACGAACTGGCGGCGTTCTTGGAGCAGGGACGTGAGCTGGCGCTCGCCGAGCCGCTGACCGTCGACTGGTACGCGTTCCGCGTCGATCAGGTCACCTATGGGATCTTCGACACGTTTGAGGCCGAAGCGGGCCGTGAGGCGCATCAGGCGGGCGAGATCTCCAAGGCGTTGATGGCGGCCGCGCCGGAACTGCTCGCGAAGGATCCAGACGTCCGACCGGTGGACGTGATCGCCGTCAAGTGACGCCCGTAAGATACGGATAATTAGTTGAGTGCTCAAGCTACTGCGATGCCGTTAGCGTGTCCCAACAAGAACTCGGTAGCCGGTCAACGCGCGGACACCGCAGCCCCTGCGCGGCGGGCACGCAGACCCGTTTGTCCCGCGAGGCGCAGCGAGAGCCGCGCACCTCGTCGGGACGTTTCTGAGCCGCGTTCCTCGGGCGGCATCGCCCGAAGGATTGTGATTGCGGTCGTGCTCGCCACGGCTGTGGTCACGGTGGTTTTGGCGCTGCCGCCGTTACGCAGGGTCGGCGAGCAGATATCTCGTATGAGCCTCGCTTGGATCGGGGTTGCCGTGATGCTCGAGATCGCGTCCTGTGCCGCCTATGTGGTGATTTTCCGCCTGTTCTTCGCGGAGGTTCCCGCCGACCTCGCTCGTCGGGTCGCCTGGACCGAAGAGGGCTCTGGCGCGCTGCTGCCGACCGGCGGTCTCGGGGCTCTGGCAATCGGAGGATGGCTGCTTCGCGAAGCGGGAATGTCGACCCAGAGGATTGTTGAGAGCTCCAGCGCGCTGTTCTTTCTGACCAGCGGAATGAACATCGTGGGCCTGATCGGCGGCGGAGTGCTGCTGTGCAGTGACGCGTTCGGTGGGCGGGACACGCTGCTGCTTGCTGGCGCCCCGATCCTGCTCGGGGTCGGCGCGACGTTCGCCACGCTCGCGTTGCCTGTTGTCCTGCGTCGCTCGCTACTTCGGCGCTGGCCGAGATGGCTTGTCGATGTTTCCGCCGGGATCGAGGCCGCCTACCGGTCGCTGTTGAGGCCCAGTTGGCGGTTGCTGGGCGCGGTCGGGTACCTCGGCTTTGACATTGCTGTCCTCGGCGTGCTGTTCGCCGCCTGCGGGCATCCGATCCCGATCGACGTGCTCGTTCTTGGCTACATCATCGGCTACTTGGCCAACACCCTCCCGGTACCGGGCGGCTTCGGCGTGTTGGAGGCAGGGCTGGCCGGAACGTTGGTCGCCTACGGCGCGCCCGCGACCGACGCGGCGGCGGCTGTTGTCGTCTATCACGCGATCGCGTTCTGGATTCCGAGCCTCGGCGGACTCGTCGGCTACGCGCTTCTCCGCCGCCGCGAGTCGCGTCAAAGAGAACACTCGGGGACGGCTGATAAGCCGCTCAGCCCCGGCGTCGCGGCGCAAGCCGAGGGACTACTGAGATGAGATCACGCGGCGGTCACGTCGAAGCGGCGCACCGCGCTAGGCGCCAACGCCAGCGGCCGGCGAGGGAAGGTCGAGAATCGAAGAGTCGCGTCACGCCGCGCACGGTGCAAGGCACTCAAGACCCCGGGCAGTCTTCACTTTGGGGCGATGAGCAGCGCTACGCACGCGCGATGCGACAGCTACGTGTCTGCGTCAGAGCGTTGAGCGCGATTCTCGTTGCCGCAGCTACCCGTGCTGTGATCGACGGCCTTACCGTTGGGCTGGCCCTCGCGCTGGCTCTTACGGGCGTGCTTCTGGTGGCAGCGCTTTGGCTTCGGCGCCTAGGCTCCCGAAGCCCAGGCTAACGTCGTTGCGGCGAGCGCGGCGGCGGCGCGCAATCAGACCTCGAACGCGGCACCTGGCGCCATGCCGAGCTCTGGTAGGTCGGAGTGAGCGGTTATCTTCCGATCGCCGACCACGGTCTGATCGGAGACCTGCATAGCGTTGCTCTGGTCGGGACTGATGGCACGATCGACTGGTACTGCTGCCCCCGCTTCGACTCTCCGAGCGTCTTCGCATCGATCCTCGACGCCCGCCGCGGGGGCCACTATCGCCTAGCTCCGGCCGATCAAGGCTGGAGTTCAAAGCAGCTGTACTTCCCGGACACCAATGTTCTGATCACCCGCTTCCTGACTCCAGGTGGCGTCGGCGAGGTCGAGGACTTCATGCCGGTCGCGCAGACGATTGGCGGCGAGCACCGCCAGCGATTGGTACGCCGGGTCGTCGCGGTGCGCGGCGAAGTGCGCTTCGAGCTCGAGTGCTCGCCGCGGTTTGACTACGGCCGCGCGGGGCACACAGTCGAGCCGCATGAGCACGGTGTGCTGTTCCAGTCGGCCAACTGCGTCTTGGCGTTGGAGACCGATGCGCCGCTGCGCGCCTACGATGGCGCGGCGCAAGCTTCGTTCAGCCTCTCCCAAGGGGAGAGCGCAACCTTCGTCCTAGAACACGTGGTCGGCGCGTACGAGCCGCACGGCCATTCGGCGCAGCAGATTCGCGAGTTGGCCGAGGCGACGGTTGCCTACTGGCGCCGCTGGCTGTCGCAGTCCCGCTACACCGGGCGCTGGCGCGAGATGGTGCACCGCTCGGCGCTGACACTGAAGCTGCTGACCTACGCGCCAACGGGGGCGATCGTCGCGGCGCCGACGACATCGCTCCCCGAGCAGATCGGCGGCGAGCGCAACTGGGACTACCGCCACACGTGGATTCGGGACGCGGCGTTCTCGCTCTTTGCGCTCCTGCGCCTCGGCTTTGGCGAGGAGGCTGCTGCCTTCATGGGTTGGCTGAGCGAGCGGTTTCGCGACTGCCGCGTCGGCGAATCCGGGCCGCTCCAGATCATGTACGGCATCGACGGCCGCACCGAGCTACCCGAGGAGGTGCTGACTCATCTCGAGGGGTATCGCGGTTCGGCTCCCGTGAGGATCGGTAACGGCGCCGTCAATCAGCTCCAGCTCGACATCTACGGAGCGCTGATCGACTCGGTCTATCTCTACAACAAGTACGGGACGCCGATCTACCACGACAGCTGGCTCGACCTAGCTCGGATCATCGAGTGGCTGTCCGAGCACTGGGACCAACCCGACGAGGGCATCTGGGAGACCCGCGCGGGCCGCCAGCACTTCACGTACTCGCGGCTGATGTGCTGGGTCGCGTTCGAGCGCGCGGTCCGAATCGCGCATCAACGCGGCTTGCCCGGCGACACGGTCAGCTGGATGGCTGCCCGCGACAAGATCTACCGGCAGATCATGTCGCGGGGATGGCGCGAGCGCAGGCGGGCGTTCGTCCAGCGCTACGACGCCGACGTCCTGGACGCCTCGATCCTGCTGATGCCACTGGTCAAGTTCATCTCCCCGACCGACCCCCGCTGGCTATCGACACTTGACGAGATCGGCCACGAGCTCGTCTCCGACAGCCTGGTCTCGCGCTACGACCCCGAAGCTTCACCGGACGGCCTGCAAGGCCGAGAGGGAACCTTCTCGATGTGCACCTTCTGGTATGTCGAAGCCCTCGCCCGCGCCGGCCACTTGGACGAGGCGCGGCTCGTCTTCGAGAAGATGCTTACCTACGCCAACCACCTCGGCCTTTACGCCGAGCAGATCGGGCCCACAGGTGAGCAGCTGGGCAACTTCCCCCAGGCCTTCACACACCTGGCACTGATCAGCGCCGCTACAAACCTGGACCGCCAACTCGGTTAACCAGGAAGATCTGGCCGGTCAGCATCTCGAACACGGCGAGTACGGCGAGGTCGACCTAATTGCGCTCCGCGAGCACTGCGCCGCCCCACATCAACTCGTACAAGATCCCCAATCACGTGGCGCTGATTGACGAGATCCAGCGGAAGGTCTCCGGCACGGCCTCAAGCATCTGCTCCGCAAAAAGGGCGTGGTGGGCCAGTTCGCTCGGCGGTGACGAGCGGCGCGACTCGACTCCTCATTCTCGCCCAGGCTGGCAAGCTAGAAGACGGCCGGGCCGGCGGCGGAGTGGTTACGAGCCTGACCAGCGTCAGAAAACCGGATCATGTCGACGATCGCGGGCGTGCCCGGGCCGCCGTCGCTCGCCGGGCGAAGCAGCCACCACAGCGGCCCGCAAACGCCGGGCTTCCGCTGTCGCTTGCGGACAAACGCAGTCACGCCGGGCGCCGTCGACATGGATACCCGCGCGAGCACGAAGGCAGGTGTCGCGCCGCTCCTCATGAGCGACCCGCTCCTCGCCAATAGCGGGGCTCCGCTTCCGACACTGGCCGCTCGCTTGGAGGGAACGCCGTCCATCACAGCACGGCTCGCGTTGACCCACGTTGACCCGCGCTTGCGCGATCTACCGGTCTTGGCACCCTCGGCCGTACCGCCCTAATTCCCACGCAGGACACGGTCGCTTGAGCGAACGTCCAGGGCAACGAGCCCATGGATCCGTGTTGGCCCGCGTTGGCCCGCGCCGACCCAACGCGGCCGGCGCCGACCATCCGTGTGAGGCACGTCGCGTCATTGAAACGGCGACATGGGCCTCTAAACGGAGAGGGGGGTGTCTGGGTTCAGGACATAGGTCGCAGGTGATACGTCCCTCATGAGTCGGGACATAGGTCACACCTAGGCCGGCGTTCCGTCGCGGAGGCGCGAGCTGGCGAGTGCCGGAGCGGCGATCGCCGGTGCGTGCCTGTCCGGGGGTGGGCTGACAGTCGCGGGCATGTCTCGTGCTCGCGTTGCTGTCCTTCAAATCGTTTCCAAGCAGCTGTCGGTCACCGCTGCTGCTGCCGAGTGCGGGTTCTCCCGCCGGCATCTACAGCGTCTGCTTGCCCGCTACCGGGAGGGTGGTCTTGACGCCTTGGAGCCGCGTTCGCGCCGCCCCAAGTCAACACCGATCGCGACGCCCGAGGACGTCCGTCGGCGGGTGCTCGAGCTGCGATCGCAGCTGAGCACTGATGGCCTGGACGCGGGGCCAGTGACGATCGGATGGCATCTCGAGCGAGAAGGTGTGCGAGCGCCGTCGACCTCGACGATCCGTCCGGATCTTGCGCCAGGCCGGGCTGATCACGCCGGAGCCTCGCAAGCGTCCGAGATCGTCCTACACGCGGTTTGAGATGGCTCAGCCGAACGAGATGTGGCAGTCGGACTTCATCCACTGGCAGCCTGCTCGACGGGACCGACGTCGAGGTCCTGAACTGGCTCGATGATCACTCCCGCTACCTGCGGTCCTGCACGGCGCACCGGCCGGTGACCGGCGATGACGTGGTGAGCGTATTCCTAAGCCTGATCGAGGGATACGGGCCTCCAGCGGCAACGCTGACGGACAACGGCAGCGTCTACACCTCCCGGTTCACCGGCGGGCGCAACGCGTTCGAATACGTCCTGCCGCTACTCGGCATCCGGCAGAAGAACGGGTCCCCCGGACACCCCCAAACCCAAGGCAAGACCGAACGCTTCCACCAGACGCTGCAACGCTGGCTCGCGGCCAGGCCAACGGCCACGAACGATCGCCGAGCTCCAACAACAACTCGATCAGTTCCGCGAGCACTCGAACGAACGCCGCCCGCACCGCGCGCTGCACCGAAGAACGCCGACGACATGCATACCGCGCCACCCCCAAAGCCGCCCCCGCGACCAACGGCCACACCCAAGGGCACTACCGCCTGCGCTACGACCGGCTCGACACCAAAGGCAAGATGACCCTACGCCGCGCCGGCCGCATGCACCACCTCGGCATCGGCACCAAACACGCCCGCAAACGCGTCCTCGCGCTCGCCGACGACCACCACATCACCGTCATCGAGCTCACCACCGGCGAGATCCTCTCCGTCCACCTGATCGAACCCGACCAGCACCTACTGGCGCAACCAAAACAAACAGCCCGGCCGCTGGCCCAACTCCCCCGAAATGAGACCCATGTCCCGACTCATCACAAAAACGGAGAGGGGGGGATTCGAACCCCCGATGGACTGATAGCCCATACCGGTTTTCGAGACCGGCGCATTCAACCGCTCTGCCACCTCTCCGGTGGGGCAGGCGTAACGGTAGTAGAAGGCGGCCCGGAAGTGGCCGGCGGCGGTCCGCGGTTCTGGCCCCCGGCTTATCGTCGCGGGGCGAAGAACGAGCGCAGCAGATCGGCGCAGTCCTCGGCCAGGAGGCCGCTCTCGACCTGCGGGCGGTGGTTCAGCCGGGGCTCTTCCAGGACGTTGAACACGCTGCCGGCGGCGCCGGCCTTGGGGTCGGTGGCGCCGAACACGAGCCGGGGCAGGCGGGCGAGGACGATCGCGCCGGCGCACATCGCGCACGGCTCGAGCGTGACGTACATGACCGAGTCGAGCACGCGCCAGCTGCCGAGGGCGCGGGCCGCCTCGCGCAGGGCGATCATCTCGGCGTGGGCGGTGGGGTCGGCGCGCAGCTCGCGCTCGTTGTGGCCGGCCCCGATCACCTCGCCCCCCTGCACGACCACGGCGCCGATCGGGACGTCGTCGTGCTCGAGCGCGCGGGCGGCCTCGCGCAGGGCCAGGCGCATGAAGTACTCCTCGCGGGGGAAAAAGTGCGAACTCACGACTTCGCGACGCTACCGTGAAGGAGGGAAACTTTGTCGCCCGCGAGGGTGTCTTAGCGTCCGGGGCCGTCTTTCACCGTCCAGCATTTGCCTGCGGCTACTCTCATCCGCCGTCTTTCACCCGTGGCGCTTGCCGTCGCGGCGCTGCTGTGCGCCTCCGGGTCGGCGGCGCCGGCCAGGGCCCAGGCCGGGCGAACGGCGGACTACGTTCCGGGCGAGATCGTGGTCGGCTACGCGCCCGCGCCCGAGGTGGCACATACCGTGCGCCAGCTTGCGAGGAGCGCTGGGACGGGCGCCGAGGAGAGCGTGCGGGTCGTCAAGGTCGCACGCGGGCGCACCATGTCGGCCACGATCGCCAAGCTGCGCCGCCAGCGCGGGGTGCTGTACGCGGTTCCCAACTACATCGCCCATCAGGCCGGTGGATGGATCCCCAACGATCCCGGCAACACCGACCAAAGCCAGGGCTGGCAGAAGCTCCAGTGGAACTTCCTGCCCGGGATCGGCGTGGACGCCCCGGCCGCGTGGGCGCACATGTTCGGAGTCCACCGGCCGGGCGGGCGTGGCGTGACCATCGCGGTGCTCGATACCGGCGTCGCCTATCGCGACTGGGACCGGTTTGGCAAGTCGCCCGACTTCGCGGGCACGCAGTTCGTGGATCCCTACGACTTCGTGGCCAGGAACCCGTTCCCGGTCGATCGCGAAGGGCACGGCACGTTCGTGGCCGGGATGATCGCCGAGTCGACCAACAACCGGCTCGGGCTGACCGGGCTGGCGTACGGGGCCAAGATCATGCCGGTCCGGGTGCTCGACGCCGACGGCAACGGCGACTCGGCCACGATCGCCAAGGGCATCCGCTATGCGGTCGCTCACGGCGCGCAGGTCATCAACCTGAGCCTCGAGTTCGACATCAACGTCACCGCGTCGGAGATTCCCGACATCATCCGCGCGATCGGCTTCGCCCACCGCCATGGGGTCGTGGTGGTGGCGGCGGCCGGCAACGACAGCTCCCACCAACTGGCCTACCCGGCGGCCGCCCCGGCCGTGGTCTCGGTCGGCGCCACCACGCGCGACCGCTGTCTGGCCGGCTACTCCAACGGCGGAGCGAAGCTCGACCTGGTGGCGCCGGGTGGGGGAGACGACGCCAGCATGGCCACCGACCCCGACTGCCACCCGTTCCGCAGCCTGCCCGCCGTGCACCAGATGACCTACAGCGACTTCAACTCGATCAGCCCGGGGTTGAACGCCACCCGGTTCAGCCTGCCGGGCAGCTACGGCACCTCGATGGCCGCCCCCGCCGTTTCCGCCACCGCCGCGCTCATCATCGCCAGCCGCATCCTCGGCGCCCACCCCTCGCCGGACCGGATCCTGGCCCGCCTGGAGCAGACCGCGACGCCGCTCGGCGGCACCCAGCCGAACCCCGACTACGGCTACGGCCTGGTCAACGCCGGCGCGGCGACCTCGCGCGCGATCTCGCCCGAGCCGCCGGCGCCCTAACCCCAGCCGGCCCCGTCACGTCGTCCGGACGATCAGCACCGAGCACGGTGCGTGATGGGAGACCTTGTTCGGGACCGAGCCGAGCAGGAAGCGCTTGGCCCCCGTCATTCCCTTGTTGCCGACCACGATCAGGTCGCAGCGCTGCTCCTCGGCCACGTCGACGATCGCGTCGGCGGCATCGCCGACGCGGGCGAACGTCTCGACCTCGGCCACCCCTCCGGACACCGCCTCGACCCGCGCCTGCTCGAGCAGCGCCACGACCTCGTCGTGGAGGTTGTTCGCCCACTGCAAGTCCTCACGCGCCACCACCGCCTCGCCCCGCAGTCGCGGCTCGGACACCGGCTCGTACGCGCTGACGATGTGCAGCCGCGCGCGCAGCCCGGCCGCCATCTCGATCGCGCGCCGCACGGCAGCCTGGGCGGTCTCCGACCCGTCGGTCCCCACCAGGATCGACTGGAACATCACAGGGCTCCCGGGACCGCCATCAGGCGAGCTTGGTGATCGCGATCACCATCCCGGCGACCACGAACAGCACGATCGCGACCTGCAACCAGAACCAATGACGCGGCACAACGGACAAAGCTAGCGGTCTATCGTCACGAGTAGATGACCCAGGCGCGACTCAATCCGACGCTGAAGGCGGTCAGCGACGCCGTGCTCGGCGTGGCCGCCAACCTGTCGGTGGACGAGGTGCTGCAGAAGCTCGTCGATGCGGCCCGTGAGCTGGCCGGCGCCCGCTATGCCGCGCTGGGCATCCCCGACGGCGCGGGCGGGTTTCGCCGTTTCCTCGTGGCCGGCATGAGCGACGAGTTGATCGAGTCGATGGGCCCCTTGCCCCGGACCCACGGGATGCTCGCGGCGATGCTCCACCAGGCTGGGCCCTACCGGACCGACGACATCCACGAGGACCCGCGCTTCCGAGGCTGGTGGCCGCGCCAGCACCCGGACATGCGCTCGTTCCTGGGCGTCCCGATCACCTCGCCCGCCGGGAGCATCATCGGCGCCTTCTACCTGACCGAGAAGGAGGACGCGACCGCGTTCGACCCCGAGGACCAGGCGCTGATCGAGCTGCTGGCCGCTCACGCCTCGATCGCAATCACCAACGCCCGCCTGTACGAGCAGAGTCGCGAGCTGTCGATCCTCTCCGAGCGCAACCGCCTGGCCCTCGAGCTACACGATGTGGTCAGCCAGAAGCTGTTCAGCGTGATGCTCACCGCCGAGGCGGCGGCGACCCAGATGGACCGCGATCTGGTCGCCGCGCGAGCCCACCTCGAGCGACTGCGCGAGCTGGCCCGGGAGGCGCTCGAGGAGCTCCGCTCGCTGATCCTCGGATTGCGCCCGCCGGAGCTCGAGCGCGACGGGCTGGCCGACACGCTGCGCAAGGAGGTCGAGATGGTGGCGCGCACGCACGGCACCGACGTCGAGCTCGAGATCGATCCGGAGTTCTCGAGCGCGGGTGGCGAGAGCGAGCTGGCCCTGCTGCGGATCGCCCACGAGGCGCTGTACAACGCGGTGCGGCACGCCAACGCCGATCACGTGACGGTCCGCCTGGCCGGCGAGAACGGCAACCTGGTGGTCGAGGTCACCGACGACGGCATCGGCTTCGACCCGCACGCCCCCGAGCTGCGCTCGCGGCATCTCGGCCTGACCTCCATGGAGGAGCGGGCGCGCGAGCTGCGAGGCAAGCTCCGCATCCACTCGAGGCCGGGCAAGGGCACCACCGTCCGCGTCGAGCTGGCCCGCGATGGCTCCTGAGGCCATCCGCATCCTGCTCGTCGACGACCACGCGGTCGTGCGCGAGGGCCTGCGCGCGTTCCTCACCCTCCAGGAGGGGTTCCAGATCGTGGGGGAGGCGGCCGATGGCGAGGAAGCCGTGGAGCGCGCGATCGAGCTCGAGCCCGACGTGATCCTCATGGATCTCGTGATGCCGAAGCTCGACGGGGTGAGCGCGATGCGCGAGCTGCGCCGGCGGGGCGGGCGGGCGTCGAAGGCCAAGGTCATCGTGCTCACGAGCTTCCTGGACGATGATCGCCTTCTGCCCGCGCTCGAGGCCGGCGCCGCCGGCTATCTGCTCAAGAACTCGCAGCCGAGCGAGCTCGCCCGGGCAGTGCGCGCGGCGCAGGCCGGCGAGGCGATCATCGATCCGACCGCGGCAGCGCGCCTCCTGGGCGCGCTGGCCGAGCCCGACAACGCGCGATCCAGCGCGGCTGCACTCGATCACCTGACCGGTCGCGAGCGCGAGGTGCTGGCGCTGATCGCGCGGGGCCGGGCCAACAAGCGGATCGCGCTCGAGCTCGGCATCTCCGAGAAGACGGTCAAGACCCACGTCGGCCACGTGCTGGCCAAGCTCGGCGTCGCGGACCGGACCCAGGCCGCCGTGCTCGCCGTGCAGGAGGGTCTCGTCACAAGGTCTTAGGACCAATTACGCCTGGTAACCGGGACCGCCCCCGGCCTACCGTGGCGGGCATGCCTCTAGCCATCATCACCGGATCATCGCGGGGCCTCGGCCTCGCACTTGCCCGCGCCCTGGCCGAGCGTCAATGGGCGCTCGTGCTCGATGCCCGCGGCGCCGCCGACCTCGAGCGCGTCGCCCGCGAGCTCGGCGCGATCACCGAGGTCCTCGCCCTCCCGGGCGACGTGGCCGACGACTGGCACCGCGGCGCCCTGGTCGAGGCCGCCGGCGAGAAGGTCGACCTGCTGGTCAACAACGCCAGCCTGCTCGGACCCAGTCCCCAGCCACCGCTCGGCGGCTACCCGCTCGACATCCTCGAGCGCGTCTACCGGGTCAACGTGCTCGCGCCGCTGGCCCTCGCCCAGCTGGCCCTGCCCCGCATGGCCGACGGCGGCGTGATCGTCAACGTGAGCTCCGACGCCGCGGTCGAGCCGTACGCGGGCTGGGGCGGCTACGGATCGTCGAAGGCCGCTCTCGATCAGCTCAGCGCGGTCATGGCCGAGGAGCACCCGGCGCTGCGGATCTACTCGGTCGACCCAGGCGACATGCGCACCCGGATGCACCAGGACGCTTTCCCCGGCGAGGACATCTCCGACATCCCGGCGCCCGAGACGAGCGTTCCCGGCCTGCTCAGCCTGATCGAGGGCGAGCTGCCGAGCGGCCGCTACCTGGCCCGCGAGCTCGTCCCGCTGGCGGCCGCGCTGCGATGAGCGCGCCGGCGTTCGAGATCGCAGCGGACCTCGAGGCCCACGAGCCGCCCGAGGCGCGGGGCGTCCCGCGCGACGGCGTGCGCCTGCTCGCCGCGCACCGCCTAAGCGGTGAGGTCGAGCACCGGACGTTCCGCGACCTGCCCGAGCTGCTCGCCGCCGGCGACGTGCTGGTGATCAACGTGTCGGCCACGATCCCGGCGGCCGTCCCGGCCCGCCGCGATGCCGGCGGCGGCGCGGTGCGGGTGCACTTCGCCACCCGCGCTCCCCACCTCGACGACGACTGGCGCGTGGTCGAGATCCGTAGCGCCGACGGCCGGCGCCCGGCGCGCCTGCCTGCGGGGGAGCGCCTGAGCCTGAGTGGGGGTGCGTCGCTCGAGCTGGTGGCGCCGTACGCGTCCGGCCAGCGGCTGATGCTGGCCCGCTTCTGCTGCGAGCTGCTCGTCGACGAGTATCTCGAGCGCCACGGCGAGCCGATCCGCTACGGCCACGTGCGCGGGACCTGGCCGCTCGAGGCCTACCAGAACGTGTACGCGATCAGCCCGGGCAGCGCGGAGATGCCGAGCGCCGGGCGCCCGTTCACCCGCGAGTTGCTCTCGCGCCTGGTGGCGCGCGGAGTTGAGGTCGTCCCGATCACCCTGCACGCCGGGGTGTCCTCTCCCGAGAGCCACGAGCCGCCGTTCCCCGAGTGGTTCGAGGTCCCCGAGCGCACCGCGGAGACGATCTGCGCCACCCGCCACCGTGGTGGGCGCGTGATCGCGGTCGGCACCACCGTGGTGCGCGCGCTCGAGTCGGCGGCCGCGGCCGACGGGTGCAGCTGCGCGCGCTCCGGGTGGACCGGCCTGGTCGTCACGCCGGAGTGCGGCGTGCGCTCGGTCGACGGGATGATCACCGGCTGGCACGAGCCCGAGGCCTCGCACCTGATGATGCTCGAGGCCGTCGCCGGACCCGAGCTACTGCACGCGTCCTACGCCGCCGCGGTGGACGCCGGGTATCTGTGGCACGAGTTCGGTGACTCGCACCTGATCCTGCCGTGATTCCTTTGCGGCGCGGGGTTGCGCCACGCGGTCCTTGGCCGCGAGCTCGATCATGCAGAACCTGCCAATCGCGCCCCCTGCCACGGACCGTGGCATCTGTCGCATGTGGTGGATGCAGAACCTGCCACGGTCCCGCACCGTCGGGCCGGTTGGCAGGTTTTGCATGACGACCGGGCCGATGCCGTCGGACTTACGCAGGATCGTGCCGCACCGGCCGCCGGGCATGGACGCCCGGCGGAACGGCGTCGCGGCTGCGGCGCGCTCGGCATCCGTGCCTCGCCCGATGCGCCGGCCGCGACATCATCCGGAGGACGTCGAGCGAAGCGAGACCCCGAAAAACCTACGCCGCGTGCGCGAGAACCGCCGGGAAGTCGATCGACACCCCGCGCGGCACGACCAGCACCGGGCAGGTGGCGTTCTCGATCTCGTTCTGGGCCTGGGCGCTCAGCAGCACCTGACCGATCGGTGCCTCCAGGCGCGAGCCGATCACGAGCATGTCGACGCGGCGCTCGTCGCGGGTGAGCGTGGCGCCGAAGCTGTCGGCCAGGGCCCGGGCGGTCTCGATCGTGGTGTCGTCGCCGGGGATCGCGATCACGCCGATCCGGTGGATCCGCGCCCCGAAGTAGTCGGCCGGGGCGATGGCCACCGCGGCCGGGCCGCACTCGAGCAGGCTCTGCGTGGTGTGCTGCGGCGCGACGCGCCCGGGCGGGGTGCGGTAGTCGGAGCCAAAGACGACGATGTCGGCGCGTTGCTCCTCGATCAGCCGGCGAAGGCCCTCGGGTGTCGATGGGCTGACCACCACCCGGGTCTTGACGTCGTCCAGGTCGGCTAGCCGGTCGGCGCCGCGGGCGAGCAGCATCTCGGCCTCGTGCGTCTCGACCTCCTCCTGGGAGCAGTCATCGCAGGTGCAGTGGCGG
This sequence comes from uncultured Solirubrobacterales bacterium, assembly GCA_963832315.1. Taxonomy (GTDB): domain Bacteria; phylum Actinomycetota; class Thermoleophilia; order Solirubrobacterales; family Solirubrobacteraceae; genus Palsa-465. Next base: position 17,276 of record CAWHTT010000009.1, read on the forward strand.
ACGTAAGCCAGGGTCAGCGAGGCGCCGGCGTCGCTCAAGATTCTTCCGAACATGAGTGCGTCGTGGTCGCCAGGCGTGTCGTCGTAGGAAATGATCGCCCTGGGTGCCATGTGGGCCTCCATTCCTCGGGGGTTCGGGGGTTGAACCTCCTGTTCGGCGCGAGCATCGCACCTACCTACTATCAGCGCTAATGAAGTTAGTCATGTCACTGATAAGCTGCGCTAATGCTGCATGTCGGACGCCTGAGGGTCCTGTGCGAGGTGGCGCGCCGGGGGTCGTTCTCGGGCGCGGCCGAGGCGCTGTCGTACACCCAATCGGCGGTCTCGCAGGCGATCGCGCGGCTGGAGGCCGAGACCGGCGCGACGCTGATCGTGCGCGACCGCGGCGGGGTCAGGCCGACGGCCGCGGGGACCAGCCTGGTCGAGCACGCGGAGGCGATCTTCGCGCGGATCGAGGCGGCCGAGACGCAACTCGCCGCGGTGCTCGGCATCCGAGCGGGGCGGCTGCGAATGGCGTCGTTCCCGTCCGCCGGCGCCACTCTGATGCCGCTTGCCATCGCGCGGTTTCGGGCGCGGCACCCCGACGTGGCGCTGACGCTGGCCGAGGGCGAGCCCGAGGAGATCGCTCCGCGGCTGCGCGCGGGCGAATTCGATCTGGCCCTGCTGTTCGAGTTCCCCGGCACCCGCGAGCGGCACGGCGCCCGGCTGCGCACCCAGCGCCTGCTCGATGACCCGATGCTCGTCGCGCTCCCGGCCGAGCACGCGCTGGCCGGGAAGCGCGCCCTCACGCTGGGCGACCTGCGCGAGCAGGATTGGGTGCAGACCTCCGCCCCCAGCCCGTGCGCGCGGTTCGTCGTCCGCTCGTGTCTGGCCGCCGGGTTCGAGCCGAAGGTGACGTTCGAGTCAGACGACTACGAGACCGTGCAGGGCCTGGTCGCGGCGGGGGTGGGGGTGGCGCTGATCCCGCGGCTGGCGCTTACCCACGTGCACCCCGGCATCGTCGTGCGCTCGCTGGCGCCCAAGCCGCCCTCGCGCCGGGTGGTCGCCGCGACGCTGGCCGCGGCCGGGGTGGCGCCGGCGGCCGGCACGATGATCGAGATCCTCACCGGGGTGGCCGAGCGCTACACCGACCAGCCGGCGCAGGCCGCTTAGAGACTCTCAGGACCGGGGCTTGACCTTCGTGGTGAGGCGGGTCGTGCGCTTGAGCGCATCGGTCGCCCGGACCGTGAGCCCGAGGCGCGAGGCGCGGTGGCGCGCCAGGTCGGACACCAGGCTACCGCCGGCCTGGAGCCTCGGGTAGGTGACCGTCACGTGGACCTGCTGCGCGGGGGTGTTCAGCCTGAGCACGAGCGTTCCGTGCTGGAGCGACACGGTGGACCTCAGGCGATGGTTGCCGCGCCCGGTCACGTTGACCTTCGCGCGCGCGCGCGTGAAGCGCAGGCCGCGTGGCAGGGTCAGCGTCACGGTCTTCAGGTTGGGCGCATCGCGCCCGGCGGCGAGCATGAACGACAGCCGGGGCCTGGCCGTGCCGACCCCGGACAGCGACACGTGCGAGAGCGTGGGGTTGGTCTGGATCGTCCAGGCGAACGAGGTGCGCGAAGTGGTCCCGGCCGGATCGGATGCGGCGATGGTCACGGTGGACGTCCCGAGGTGACTTGGGCGGCCGGTGATCTTGCCGTTCGAGGTGCCCAGCGAGAGCCCCGCGGGCAGGCCGGTGGCGCTGAAATGCACGCTTGCCCCGCGGGTGTCTGAGGCCTTGATCTGGAGGCTGACCGGGCTATGCAGCGTGGAGCGCTGCGCCCCCGGGTTGGCCAGCGAGATCGCGTCGGTGCACAGGGCGCCGGCCAGGGACGAGCCGTTGGGGGTTCCCAGACCGGTGGCCATGTCGTAGCCGGGACCGGCGGCGAACTGGCCGCCGTTGGTGTTGGTCATGTCGTTGTCGCCGGTCGTGGTGTCGGTGAAATCGGCGGCGTACGCGCTGGCGGCGGCGTTGTAGAGGGCCGGGTTCGCGAAGCCGACGGCCGTCCCGCTGCACGGACTCGAGGCGTTGGTCAGCGCGATCAGCGCCGCCCAGGCCGGTGCGGCGCCGCTGGTGCCACCGACGACCTGCCAGCCCGCCGGCACGAGGGGTCCCGCGCTCCCGCTGCCGTTCCAGTAGATCACGTACCCGGTGTTCGGATCGGCGTCGGCCGATACGTCGGGCACCTCGCGGCAGTTGCCCGAGGTGGCCCCGCATGGCGCGCCCGAGGACGCGGAGTTGATGACGTGTAGAGACGCCGGGGCCTCGGTCTGGTAGGCCGGCATCTTCCAGATGGTGGAGATCCCGCCGCCGCTGGCGCCGACCGTCTGCCCGTTGTTCCACACGGTCTCGCTGGGTCGGGGGCCGAGCGCGTTCACGCGGGTCCCGCCTACGCCGGTCACGAACGGCTGGCTCGCCGGGTCGTCGACCTGGGGGGTGGGGTTCTCGGGGAAGCAGTCCTGGGCGCCGTCGTCGCCGGAGGCGGAGAAGATCGATTGGCCCTGGGTGGCGGCTTCCTCGAACAGCGTGTTCTCGGCCGCGGCCTGGCTCGCGCCGTTGATGAACTCACACTGCCCCCACGACGCGGTGACCACCTGGGCGAGATGGTCGGTGATGATCTGGCTGAACGTGTCGTACGGGCCCGCGCCCGAGTTCGGCCCCTCGTACACCGCGATGTTCGACTTCGGGGCCAGCCCGATCACGTTCTCGATGTCGAGCGCCGCCTCCCCCGATCCCTCCCCGGTGCCGGCGCCGCCGTCGACCAGGACATTCTTGAACAGCGCATCGATGCCGTAGCACTGCTCGTAGGCCACGATGTCGTTCGCGTCGTAGGGCTCGAGCTCGAGGATCGCCACGGTCTGGCCGGCGCCCTGGTCGGCTGCGCCGCCCGGTCCGCCCGCGGCGTACAGCCCGGACAGTCCGTAGGCCGAGGCGATCTGGTCGGCGGTGAACCCGCCCTGGCTCGAGCCGGCTTGGCTCGCGGCCGCGCAGGGTTGCGGGCCGCCCGTGACGACGTGCGGCTTGGCGGCGAGTGCCCGGGTCGCGGTGTGGGGGCGGACGAGCAGCGGCCTGGCCGCCTGGAGGGTGTCGAGGCCGAGGACCGCCTGGACGTTGGGAGCGACGTTCGAGTCGAGCGCCGGCGCCTGCTGGTTGACGATCGCGGTGGCGCCGTTTTGGAGGCTCACGTGCGCGAACGACACGGCAAACGCGCGTGCGAGCGTTCCCGCGGTGCCGCTGACCGGGATCGAAAGCGCGTTGGCACTGGGCGGGCCGGGCGTGAGGCCGTGGGCCCTTAGCGACGCCTCGACCGCCTCGACCGCATCGGGTGCCGCGCCGAACCGCTCGGCGAACTGAGCCGGCGTGATGTAGTCGCGGTACTGCGGCGAGCCCGGCGTGGACACCGCGGTGGCGAACGCCTGGAGGGCCTCCGGATCGCGCGGCTGCAGCGTCACCGTCACGTGCATGGGTGTGTCGGCCGCCACCGCGCTCGCGATGTGAGCGCCTTGCGGCAGCGTTGGGGTGCTGCCCAGGCGCGTGGCTCCGGCGGAGGCCGGCGCGAGGAGTGAGATCACCCCCGCGCAGGCGCAGGCGATCGAGGCCAATCGAATGGACGGAGGCATGACCGCAGAGGTCGAGGCTAGCGGGTCGGCCTGGTACCGGCGTCGGTGGCGGCGATCGCGACTCGGCCGTGCGCGCGTCGTTGTACTCCGTCGGGGCGTGCCATGCTGCCGGGTCATGACCGACGGGATCGTGCTCGGCGACGACGGCGTGGCGCGCTGCTGGTGGGCCGACTCGGCGCCGGAGTATCGGGCCTACCACGACCGCGAGTGGGGCTTCCCGGTCGCCGACGACGACCGGCTGTTCGAGAAGCTGAGCCTGGAGGGCTTTCAGTCCGGACTGTCCTGGCTGACCATCCTGCGCAAGCGCGACGCATTCCGGCGCGCGTTCGCGGGCTTTGACTTCGACGTGGTCGCGGGGTTCGACGACGGAGACGTGGCGCGGTTGCTGGCCGACGCGTCGATCGTGCGCCACCGGGGCAAGATCGAAGCCGTGATCAACAACGCGGGGCGGGCGGTCGAGATGGTCTCCGAGTGCGGATCTCTGGCGGCCTTCCTGTGGGGCTTTGAGCCGACGCCGCGGGCCGGGGGGTTGCGCCGCGACGCGATCGAGGCCCACACCGCGGAGTCGCGCGCACTCGCGAAGGAGCTAAAGCGCCGCGGCTGGCGGTTCGTCGGGCCCACCACGGTGTACGCGTTCATGCAGGCCATGGGCCTGGTCAACGATCACCTGGAAGGCTGCGCCGCGTGGGCCTCGGTCGAGCAGGCCCGCGAGCAGTTCAAGCGGCCTACAGCAGCCTGACGATCGCGGTGATCCCCACCACCACGATCACCGCGCGCAGCGCCGCCGGGGGCAGACGCCGGCCGTAGCGCGCGCCGAGCACGCCACCGATCGTCGAGCCGATCGCGATCAGCAGCGCGACCAGCCAGGCGACGTGCGCGGCGAACACGAACACCACCCCGGCCACCAGGTTGACCAGGCCGGCCAGCACGACCTTCAGCGCGTTGATCCGCTGGAGGTCCTCGCCCTCGAAGGACAGCCCGAGGATGGCCAGCAGGAGGATCCCCTGGGCGGCGCCGAAGTAGCCGCCGTACACGCCGCTCGCGAAGATCGACGCGGTGGCCACCGGGCCGACGCGATCGCGGTCGCGGGGGCGCCCACGATGGGCGGTCAGCGCGCGCGACAGGCGCGGCTGGAGCACGATCAGTACCAGCGCGATCGCGATGAAGGCGGGGACGATCGTCTTGAACGCGCTCGGCGGAAGGCTGAGCAGGAGGATCGCGCCGGTGACGCCGCCGATCGTCGAGGCGGTGGCGAGCGGGATCGCGCGCCGGGTCTGACCCTTCAGCTCGTTCCGGTAGCCGATCGCGCCCGACACAGAGCCCGGGACGAGGCCGACGGTGTTGGAAACGTTGGCGGTCACCGGGGGATAGCCGAACGCGAGCAGGACGGGAAACGTGAATAGCGTGCCGCTGCCCACCACCGTGTTGATCGTGCCGGCCACGATCCCCGCCCCGAAGATCCCGAGCGCGTGCGGCAGCGTCATGGGGTTGCTTGTATCCGCGTTCTAGGTCCGGTACGCGCGGACGAGGTAACCGCTGCGGCCGGGGCTCTGGATCTCGACGCGGTCGAAGCCGCTGGCGCCGAACATCAACTCGAGCTCCCGGCGGCTGTAGTTGAAGATCGGGCAGTCGCCGATCCACTCGTAGCGCACCTTGCGGATCGGCCCCTTGAGGATCGACCAGGTCGGGAACGAGCCGACCACGCAGCCGCCGGGTGCGGCGAGCTCGAACATGCGCCGGGCGAAGCGGTGCGGCTCGGGCAGGTAGTCGAACAGCCCGACCGCGAGGATCACCTCGAACGGCCCGGTGAGCTCGGCGGTCAGGAAGTCGTCGACGATGAGGTCCATGCGGTCGGCGAAGCGGCCTTCCAGTCGCGCGCGAGCGAGGTCGATCATCGGCGCCGAGAAGTCCACGCCGACATAGTGCTGGGCGCCCGCCGCTTCGAGGACGAACTCGCCGATGCGACCGGAACCGCAGCCCACGTCGAGGACGCGCGGGCTCGCGTAGGCCTTGACGGTGTCAACGGCCAACTGGCGCCGGCGGAACAGCCCGGGGCGCAGCGTGCGCACCAGCCAGCGCTCGTCCTCGTACAGATCGTCGAACTGATGCGCGCGTTCTTCGAAGCGCGTACGGACGCGCTCAGGCGCCGCCGTCGAGTCGTGCATGGGCCTCACCATAGGGGATCAGGTCGAAGCGCCGCCCGATCGCCTTGAGCACGCCAGGGGCGCGCCGGCGAGCGCCGTTGCGCTGGGCCTCGCGCAGGCGGGCATGGACGCGCTGGGTGGCGCTCACGCCTTTCGGGACCATCGCCTTCAGGGGCTGCGGGTCGAGTTCGTTGGGGTGCAGGTACACGCCCGCGTACGGGCCGGAGCGCTCGAGTCCGGTCAGGATCAGCGGCGTGGGGAGGACCTGCCAATAGGACGCGCCGCCGACCGGGACGGTTCCGCCGGCGGGGTGCCAGACCGCGATCGGGAACTCCCACAGGCCGGTGGCGAGGCGGTGGGGTTCTCGGGCCGCCGGGACGGTGTGATCGCGGATGGCGGGCGAGTCGTGCTGGCTGGCGTCGTAGGAGAAGCCCTCTTGCGCGAGGACCTCGAAGGCCCATTGCGCGTCGTTGGTGATCGAGAAGGCGGGGGCGCGGTAGCCGATCGGCGTGCGGCCGGTCAGGTCCTCGATCGTCGCCTTCGCCGCTCGGAGATCCTGCGCGAACTCGGCCGGCGTCTGGGTGTGGACGAGCTTGTGGGCGTCGCCGTGGCACGCGATCTCGTGGCCGGCCCGCACGATCGGCTCGAGCAACTGCGGGTGGGCCCGAGCGGCCATGCCGAGCACGAAGAACGTGGCGCGGGCGCCCAGCTCGTCGAGCGTCGTGAGCAGGGCGTCGGTCTGGCGCGGGAGCGCCGGCCCGGGCTGCTGCCAGTCCGGCGCGCCCACGCGCCGGCGCACCAGCTGGTGCCAGTCCTCGAAGTCGACGCTGAGCAGAAGGGTGTGGCGGGCGTCGGGCACTCTCCGGGCAACCGTAGCTCGGATCGCCAGCCCGGCGCTTGGGAGATCACCGGTGCTATACGACGGTTATCTCCCGAGCACCCGCGGGAGGGCGGCGCGCGCGGCTACCTATCCACCCGCGAGCATGCGCTTGCCGATCACGCGCTGGCCGACCCGCAGCGGCGTCAGTAGCCCCAGCCGCGAGGCGAGCCGCATCGAGTCGGCCCATCGCGACAGGCCGGAGTGCTGGGAGTCGGCGAACGCGCCGTCCTCGATCAGCTCGAGGTACCAGTCGATCGTGGCCTGGAGGGTGTCGTCGAGGGGTCGCGACTCGTACCCGAGCTCCTCGCGCGCCTTGCGCGAGCTGAAGCGCCAGTCCTGGCCCATCAGGTTCGAGGCCTCCGCCGACAGCGCGCCAGGCAGCCCCAGCGCCTCGCGGATCTGCGCCACGCGCCGGATGCTCGCCGGCAGCACCATGATCGGATAACGCACGCCGGACAGATCGGCCACGCGATCGATCAGGCGGGGCCAGGGCAGGTTCTCGCCGCCCAGGATGTAGCGCTCGCCGGGCTTTCCGCGATCGGCGGCGAGCAGGTGGCCGGCCGCCACGTCCTCGACGTCGACGAAGTTCATCGGCGCGTCCAGCACGCCAGGCAGGCGGCCTCGGAGGTAGTTGCCGATCGTCCGGGTGGAGGTCTCGCCCGGCTGGGAGCGGTTGACCGGAACGCCCAGGACGTAGGCGGGATTGACCACCACCACGTCGACCTCGTGCCGGTCGGCCACGTCGAGGGCGGCGGTCTCGCCGGCGTGCTTGGAGTCGGGGTAGGCCAGCCCGAGCCAATCCTTCGGATACGTCGTCTCCTCGTTAGCCGGCCGTCCGTTCGCGACGCCGATGGCCGAAATCGTCGAGGTGACCACCACCCGCTTCACCCCGGCCGCGGCCGCCGCCTCGACCGCGATCTCGGGCCCGCGGGCGTTCAGCTGCCAAACGCTCTCCATCGGGCTCGACGCGACGTAGCCGGCGACGTGGAACAGGAGGTCGCTGTCGCGCAGGGCGCGTTTCAGCGCGCGGAAGTCGAGCACGTCGCACTTGGCCCGCCGGTACTTGATTCCGGTCAGGGCCTTCAGGCGGTCGGGGTTTCGGTAGATGACGCGCACGTCGTCACCGCGCTCCGCCAGCGCTCGCACCACGTGGGCGCCGACGAAGCCGGTGGCTCCGGTCACGCATACCTTCATGGGGGATCTCCTTGGGTTGGTCGACTAAGTGCCTTCCCGCCGACGCGGATCCCCATGCGCCGGATGCTGGAGTTCACACGATGTATCAGTCGATCGCGCGGCGGTAGAAGCCGCGCACGCCGATCGCGCTCAGCGCGCACAGCGATCCCAGAAGCACCACGATGCAGACCCAGGTGGCGATGTGCGGCACGGTCGGCACGAGCGCCGCGCGCATCGACTCGCTGACGTAGGTCATCGGATTGCAGGCCGTGACGACCTGAAACCAGGGCAGGCGATCCAGCGACGGCCATGGATACTGGCTGCAGCCGGTGAACAGCAGCGGCGTGAACACCAGCGAGAACACGATGTTGATCCGGTTGGGGACGACGGCCGTCCCGAGCACCAGTCCGAGTCCGGCGCCGAGCATGCTGCCGAGCACCAGCGCGAGCACGAGCAGCGGCACCCCGCTCCAACGCCACGGGATCGACCCGAGCACGAGGATCCCGACCGGGATCATCACGGCGGTGGCGGTGATCGCGCGGAGCGTCGCGAACAGGACCTTCTCCGTCGCCACCAGCGCGGTCGACATCGGGGCGAGCAGGCGATCCTCGATCTCCTTGGTCCACCCGAACTCGACCACCAAGGGGAAGGCCAGTGTCTGCATGCCGGTGATCACCGCGGTCAGCGCGAGCAGCCCCGGAAACAGGAGTTCGGCATAGCCGTTCTGGGTGTATCCGAGCGAGCCGAGCACCTTGCCGAACACGAACAGGAGAAACAGGGGCTGGAGGATGACCTGGGCGAGGAACACCGGCAGCTCTTTCCACGTCACGTACAGGTCGCGGCGGAGCACCGCGGAGAACGCCCGGGCCTGGCGCGGGCGCGAAGCGGCCACAGTGGCGGTGGCGATGCTCATCGCAGCGTCCTCCCGGTCAAGTGGATGAACACGTCCTCGAGCGTCGGCGTGCCCAACTCGACCCCCTTGAGCGCGAAGCCGCGATCGGCCAGCAAGGTCGCCGTCGGCGCGATCAGCTGCGAGGCCTCGCCGGACACGTACAGGCGCACGCGCCGTTCCGCGGCATCGGCGTCGGGCATGTCGTCGTGCAGGGCCTCCACCGCCTCCACCCCGACGAGTCCCCCGAGCGCCTGCACCAGCGGCTCCGGCACGTCTCCATTGACGGCCTGGACGCTCAACTCGAGGGTTGAGCTTCCGGCCAGCCCGCGCATCAGCGCCTCGGGCGTGTCGAGGGCGAGCAGCTTGCCCCGGTCCATGATCCCCACGCGGTCGGCCAGGACCGCGGCCTCGTGCATGTCGTGGGTGGTCAGTATCAGCGTGACCTCGCGGTCGCGCAGCTCCCGCAGGCGGTCCCACACGAACAGCCGCGCCGCCGGGTCAAGGCCCGTGCTGGGCTCGTCGAGGAACAGGACCTGCGGCTCGTGCATGAGCGCGCGGGCGATCATCATGCGCTGCGACTGCCCGCCCGAGAACATGTCGGGCTTGATGTCCGCGCGCTCCAGCAGGCCGAACTGCTCGAGCAGCTCGTTGGCGCGGGCGGTCGCCTCGGCCGCCGGCACGCCGTGGTAGGCGGCGTGGAAGGTGAGGTTGCGCCGGATCGAGATCGCGCGGTCGAGGTTCGAGCGCTGCGGGACGACGGCGAGCACGCTGCGGGCGCGCACCGGATCGACCCCGACGTCGACGCCTCCGATCATCGCCCGGCCGGCGGTCGGCCGCACCCGGGTGGTCAGCATGCCGATCGTCGTCGTCTTGCCCGCGCCGTTGGGTCCGAGCAGGCCGAACACCTCTCCGGGCGCCACCGCGAACGAGATTCCGTCGACCGCGTTGACGGGCGACTTGGGGTAGCGCTTGACCAGGTCTGAGACCTCGACGGCGGGCGCGTCGGGAGAGGGGGGCGGGACCTCGGGGCTCACCGGTCCGAGGTTATCGGCGGCCCCCTTGAGCCATAATCGGGCCCCGTGGTCCCCGAGGCGGATCTGAAGCGGACCGAGCACGGGCTGGAGCCTGTGGGCGACGGCTGGTTCGTGGTGAACGCGCGCGAGGCGAAATGGTTCGACGGCCATTTCGGTGCCTACACGCGCTTCGAGGGCGACTCTCGCTTCACCAAGCTCGGCTTCAACATCGGCGTGCTGGCCCCCGGCCAGGCGGCCTGTTACTACCACGGCGAGGAGGAGCAGGAGGACTTCCTCGTCCTCTCGGGCGAGTGTCTCCTGCTCATCGAGGGCGAGGAGCGACCGCTTCGCCAGTGGGACTTCGTCCACTGCCCGGACTGGACCGAGCACGTGTTCGTCGGCGCCGGCGACGGGCCGTGCGCGATCCTCGCGGTCGGAACCCGCTCGGACGGCGGGGTCGTCTACCCCCGAGCCGAGGTCGCGCTCCGTCATGGCGCCGGCGTCGAGCGCGAGACGCGCGAGCCGCGCGAGGCGTACGCCGAGACCCCGCCGGATGCGGAGGTCGGCTACCGCGACGGCTGGCTTCCGGGGGAGTAGGCCTCGAGATCGACCGGCCACGCGACGGATCACCGCCGGACCGCGGCTCGTTGACCGAGGCGGTGCGCGAGGCGGCCCGGTTCGACCGCCGGGCCGTGTCGGCGCCTGCCGGTCTGCTGGCCGCCATCCCGGTCGTGTCGGTGCTGGCCCTGGGGACGATCGCCTGGTCGGCGGTGGCGGGCGTGACCATGGGCGCCGGCGCGATGCTCGTCGGGATCGCCTGGCGGGTGCGGGGCGGGCGACCACCGCTCGCGGTGATGGCCACCGACGCGCTGGTGATGTCTCTCTCGACCTTCGTCGGTTCCCTGACGGGGTCGCTGCCGTGGCTTCACTTCGGGCTGCTGTGCGTGTGGTGCCTGCTCGGCGGGCTCCTGGTCGGCCTGGGCAACCGCGGCGCCGTGGTCGGAACCCAGGCGATCATCGCCTTCGTCGTGTTCGGCCGCTTCAGCCAGGGCGCCGGCGCGTCCGCCGGGGTGGCCGGGCTGGTCCTGGCCGGGGGTCTGTCCCAGGTGCTGTTCCTGAGCGTCGCGCGCTGGCCGACGCCCTTGCGGGCGCAGCGCTCGGCCACCGCCGCGGCCTACCGCGTGCTCGCGGCCCTGGCCCCGGCCTCGTGGGAGACCTCGACCGTGCCGGCGGGCACCGCGCTGGACGAGGCGCAGTCCACGCTGTCATCGCTCACGTTGTTCGGCGATCCGGCGCTGATGACGCTGCGCAGCCTGGTCAACGAGGGACATCGGCTCCGGATCGAGCTGAGCGCGATCCACGTGCTGATGCGCCGACAGCTGCCGGGTTCCGGGGTGGTCGGGCCGAGCGCCGACGCCGACGCCGACTCCGGGGAGGGCGACCCGCCCCGCGAGGTGGTTGAGGGGATGCTCGAAGCGACGGGGCAGGCGCTCGAGTTGACCGCCCGCGCGGTCGAGGGCGACCGGAGCGCGCCGGCCGATCTCTCCGGTCTGGTGGCCGACCTCAGCGCCCAGGCCAATGACCTGGTGCGCGGGCGAGAAGACGCGGCGCCGCTGCTGGCCCGGCGGCTGGTCGCACTGACCGGGCAGCTGCGCGCGGTCGCCGCGTTGGCCGCCAGCGCCGGAGAGGGCGGCAGCCTGCGCGAGCGCCGGCCCCGCCCCCATACCCACCGGCCGCTCGAGCGGCTGGCCGCCGCCCTGGATCAGATGCGAGCCGACGCCAGCCTCGAGTCGCCGGCGGGGCGCCACGCCCTGCGGCTGGCCGTGGTCGTGCTGCTCACCGAGCTCATCTCCCGTCATCTGCCGATCCAGCGCGGCTACTGGATGGTGGTGGCCGCCGCCACCACCCTGCGCCCGGAATTCGGCGCCACGTTCACGCGCGGCACCGAGCGGGTGCTCGGGACGTGCGTCGGCGTCGGCATCGCCGGCGGTATCGCGGTCGCCCTGCACCCGGCCGGTGGCGCGACGATCGTGCTGGTCGGGCTGCTCGCGTTCGCCGGCTATGCCGTGTTCCCGGCCAGCTTCGCTGCCGGGTTCGCGTTCATCACCGCCGTGGTCGTGTTCCTCCTGAACGCGATCAGCCCCGACACGCTGGGCACCGCCTGGGCGCGACTGGTCGACACGCTGGTCGGTGGCGGGCTCGGCCTGATCGCCTATGCGGTGTGGCCGACCTGGTCGCGGACGCCCGCCCGGCAGGCGCTGGCGGATCTCCTGGCCGCGCAGCGCGCCTACCTCGACGCGATCCTGGCCGCGCTGATCACCGGCCGGCGGGCCGACGAGAGCCAGATGCGGACCCCGAGCCGGCGAGCCCGACTGGCCCGGACCACCGCCGAGGCGACGGTGGCGCGGTCGCTGTCCGAACCCGCCACGCGACGGATCGACGCCGAGGAGAGCCAGGGGATGCTGGCCGCCATGCGCCGGCTGATCCAGGCCGAGCACGTGCTCCGGCTCGAGGTGCAGGACGAGCGGCCCCGGCCACCCCTGCCGGGGCTCGAGCCGCTGGCCGCCGGGCTGGGCGACCAACTCGGGAGCGTCGAGGCAACGCTCCGGGCCCGGCCGGAGGACCCCGAATCGCCGTCGCTGCCTGCGGAGCCCGATCTGCGAGCCCGCTATCTCGCGTTCGCGCGCGCCGCGCCGGACGACGGCGACCAGGAATGGCTCCTTGCCGAACTCGACGAAATCGTCGATGCCGCCAACAGCCTGGCCTCGCTGGCCGGCCTGGACGGCGAGGGGTCGGCCGGGGACGAGCGAGACGAAACGGCCGGCGTGGCTAGAGCGTCGCCGTGACCGAGGCGGGGTAGCCGTTCCAGCTGCTCAGCACGGACAGCGTGGAGTGGTGCGGTTGGCCGTGGCCGAGTGAAAGCGACACTGTCGCGGTGTGGTTCGCGCCGGGAATCGTGGCCTGACGCGTGGCGATCACGCGCGACCCGGAGCGCACCTGGAGCCGGACGTGGCACTGCCCGCGTCCGTGACAGCGGAGCACCGCCTGGAGCTTCCCGTTGCGGACGGTGACCCGCGTGATCGTCACCGGCGACGTCCGGAACTGGATCACCGCGCTCGTGGCGGACCCGGCGCCGTTGCTGACAACCACGCGCGCGTAATAGGTGCCGCCTGCTGCGAGGTTGCGGAGCGTGGCCGTGAGGCTGGTTGCCGATGCGGCGAGCACGCCACCGGCGCTGCGGCCGAGCGCGGGCGTGGTTCCGTACTGGAGCGCGTACGTCGCGCCGGCGCCGCCGGTCGCCACGGTGGCCGCGATCGTCGCGGTGCCCGCGCCGGCCGTGGTCACGCGCGGACGGGACAGCGTCGGCTTGGACGGGGCCGAGGTGCCGGTGGCGCTCGGATCGTTCGTCGAGCCGGTCGAGCCCGTCGAGGTGGTTGAGCCGGTCGAGGTCGTCGATCCGGTTGCCGGGGGCGTGGTCGTCGTCCCGGGAGGCGTCGAGGACCCGGATCCGTCCGCCCCGTCCCCCGAGTTCGTTTGCCGGGGCGAGGAGTTGCTGGTCGCGCCGCTTGCGGTGCTCAGCGTGAAGTCATAGCCGTACTCGGTGCCAAGGGCGTTCTGGGCCACGAGCCGGTAGTGGTAGGCGGTGCCAGGCTGGAGCCCGGTGAGCGTGTCGCTGACCGGCGCCGCGGCGTTGCCCGACCCGATGTCGACGGCGGGCGTCTGCTGGCCGTAGGCCGTGGTCGGGCCGTACTCCCACCAGTAGGTCGTGTCCGACCCGTTCGGATACACCCCGCCCTGAAGCTGTGCCGTGCTCGCGGTCACGCCCTGGGTGTAGGAGCCGTTCGTGCCGGCGCCGCCGATGCCGGGCGCGCCCGTGGCCACCGCGCCCGAGATGCTCCCGGCGCCGGTCGGGCCGTCGTAGCCGGCGCCGCTCTGGCAGATGTAGGCGATCGAACATGAGCCGTTGGAGCCGTCGGACGGGTCGCCCAGCAGGCCGGCGTTCTGGTACGCCCAGGAGGGGCCCTGCGTGGTCGATCCGACCAGCGCGTAGTAGGCCGCGATCAGCGGTGTCGCCTCGCTCGTTCCGCCCACGACCACCCAGCCGCCGTCAGCGGAGTCGTAGACCTGCATCCCGGTGGCGGGATCGGCGTCCGCCGAAAGATCGTTGTACGCCCGGCCGGTGCACCCGGTGTCGGACTGCCAGCTCGGCTTGGCCACGCGACGGACGCAGCCCGAGCCGCTGTCGGACCATGCTGACTCGGTGAAGTCGCGCGCGCTCTGCACGCCACTCGAGCTTGCGGGCTCCAGCGTGGTGCCCCCGGCCGCCGTGACGTTGGCGAGCGCGGCCGGATAGTTGTTGGTGTTCGACCCGAGGTACCCATCGTCCCCCGACGCGGCCACGGTGGTGACGCCCGGGAACGTGTAGGAGCCGGTGGCGGCGAAGCTCTGGGCCGCGTCGCGACCGCTGAGCGTCACGGCCCAGCTATCCGAGATGGCGCTGGCGCCCGCCCGCGCCGCCTCCGCCTGCGCCGCGGCGAGGTCCGAGATGCTGTCGCTGTCCGCCTCGACGAGCACGATGTGGCAATTGGGGCACAGGGCGGACACGGCGTCGAGATCGAGCGAGGTCTCGAGCCCCCAGCCCGTGCTGGTGGTCGACGGGTAGTCGGTGCCGCCGGTCTGGTCGACCTTGCTGAAGCATCCGTTGGCGGTCGTACAGGCGGGAAGCGAGAACTCCGCGCGGTAGGCGGCGAGGTCGGCTTCCGCGTTCGGATCGTCGAACGCGTCGACGATCGCGATGGTCGCGCCGGCGCCGGCCGTCTGCGACAGGTAGGCGAGGTCGTAGGCCTGTTGGAGGTAGGCCGGCGTCCCCGGCTGCGGCGCGGTGACCGCAGCGACCGTCGCGGGGGCGGCGGCCAGCGCCAGATGCGCCCGCCGTCGGGCGCCGAGCCGGTAGGGAGAGGCTGGACGGCGCAGCCGCGGGTGCACGAACGAATGAGTCCCGCGCACGCCGAGGACCTTGGCCAGACACGCCGCGCGCAGCGCCGTGGGCGATCCGCATGCGTCAAGAGGCACGACGGACGAAGCGTCGGGGAGGCCGGTCGTGGCGTCCGTGACGCTTGCGGTCGACGTCGTGGGAGCGGCGCCCGCCGTCGGCGCCAATGCGCCGCACACTCCGAAGAGCGCCACGGCGGACAGCCACACGCGCAGCGTGCGAAACGGCGCCCGGGGGCGAGGGATGCTCGTGTGAATCCGTCTCATCGGGTCGAGGGGCAGGGCCGCGAGGCCCCAACTTCCTATCGGCAGGTCTGGCCAGAACCTGAAGCGTTTTCGTGGAGGTTGGACAAATGGCCAAATGCGCGTGCCCCGCGCGGGCCGGCCCGGCGGCGGATTGTGGCGGACGCGGGAAGATCACAAGCCCAAGTAGCGTCCGTGCTAAACAATTAATCTCACACTGGGTCACTCCGCGGGCGCAGGGGCGCATGGTGACCGCTGCCCGATACTGGACCAGGGAGTCACATAGTGCTGAAACTCACACACTGGTGCATCGCCCACCGGGGTCGCGTGTTCCTCGCCTGGCTGGCGATCGCGATCATCACCACGGCCATCGCCGGCGCCGCGGGTCGGAATTACGCCACGAATTTCAGCCTGCCGGGTACCGAATCCCAGCGGGCGCTGGATCTACTCAAGCGTGAGTTCCCCGCCCAGAGCGGCGACGTCGACACGATCGTGTTCCGCGTCGACGGCGGCACGGTGGACTCGCCGCAGGTGCGAACGGCGATCACCAAGCTGCTTGGCCAGGTGAAGGGCGATCCGCACGTGATCGGCGTGGTGAGCCCGTACGGTCCGGCCGGGGCGGTCGCGATTTCGCGCGACCGGTCGACCGCGTTCGCGACGATCAATTACAACAAGCCGGCCAACCTGGTCCCCAACGACGCGGGCAAGCCGGTTCTCGATCAGGTGAACGCCGTCAAGGTGCCCGGGCTGAGCGTGGCCGCCGGCGGGCAGGTGATCTCCAACGCGCAGGGGTTCTCGGTCGGCCCGGCGACCCTCATCGGCGCGATCGCCGCGCTCGTGATCCTGCTGTTCACGTTCGGCTCGCTGATCGCGGCCGGGATGCCGCTGATCACCGCCGCTTTTGGGCTGATCACCGGGGTGGCGCTGATCGGGCTGGCCACGCACGTCACCAGCATCCCGAACGTGTCCACCGACCTGGCGCTGATGATCGGGCTCGGCGTCGGCGTCGACTACGCGTTGTTCATCGTGACGCGCTTCCGCGAGAACTACGTCGAGTTCGGCGACGTGGAGCGCTCGGTGGTCGAGGCGATGGACACCGCGGGCCGAGCCATCCTGCTCGCTGGCACGACCGTGGTCATCGCCCTGCTGGGCATGTTCGCCACCGGGGTCAGTTTCCTGTACGGCCTCTCGATCGCGTCGATCCTCGCCGTGCTGATGACTCTCGCGGCGTCGCTCACCGTGCTCCCATCGATGCTGTCGAAGTACGGACACAGGATCGTGCCGCAGCGGACGGCCGCGGCGGGTCCGGACGAGGTCGATCCGGACGCGCTGGGGAAGGCAAAATCGCACTCGCGCTGGCGCCAGTGGAGCCGGACGGTTCAGGCAAGGCCCTGGCCGCTGACCCTGCTGTCCCTGGGGGTGATGATTGCGCTGCTGCTCCCGGTCTTCGGCCTGCGTCTCGAAAGCAGCGACGCTGGCAACGATCCCGCCAACACCAGCACCCGGCATGCGTTCGACCTGCTCGCCGAGGGCTTCGGGCCCGGCTTCAACGGGCCATTGCTGATCGTGGCCGAGCTTCCGAGCCACAACGCCGCGTCGCTACCGGCCCTCGAGGCGGCCGTCAAGGCATCCCCCAACGTCGTCGCGGTCACGCCTGCGCGCCTCTCGCCGGCCGGCAACATCGCGGTATTCGAGGCCTATCCCGGGTCGGCGCCACAGGCCGCGGCGACCACCGACCTGGTCAACCACCTCCGCAACAACGTGGCTCCCCCGCTGGAGCGCCAGAGCGGGAACACGGTTCTGGTCGGCGGGTTCACGGCCGGCTCGATCGACTTCTCGGACGTACTCGCGGGCAAGCTGCCGCTGTTCATCGGGATCGTCGTGGTCCTCTCGGCGCTGCTGCTGTTCGTGATGTTCCGATCGATCGTGATCCCGATTCAGGCCGCACTGATGAACCTGCTGAGCATCGGCGGAGCGATCGGAGTCACCGTGCTCGTGTTCCAGAACGGATGGTTCGCCAGCGTGATCGGCATCGAGAAGGGACCGGTCGAGCCGTGGATCCCCGTCCTCATGTTCGCTGTGGTGTTCGGGCTGTCGATGGACTACGAGGTGTTCCTGATCTCACGCGTGCGTGAGCAGTGGATTCGCAAGCGTGACGCCTCCGAGGCGGTGGCCGACGGGATCGCCCTCACTGGGCGTGTGATCACGGCGGCCGCCGCGATCATGATCTGCGTGTTCCTGTCGTTCATGTTCGGCAACCAGCGCGTGCTCAAGGAGTTCGGCTTCGGGCTGGCCGCGGCGGTGCTGCTCGACGCGATCGTCGTGCGCTGCGTGCTGCTCCCCGCCGTGCTCGAGCTGCTCGGCCCCAGGACGTGGTGGCTGCCGCGGTGGCTCGACCGCCGGCTGCCTCACATCAACATCGAGGGCAAGAGCGCGCACGCCGCGCTCCTGGCCAACGCAGACGAACAGCTCGAGCGCGAGCCGGCGCAGGTCTAGTCGCGGTCACAACCTCGCGGGGCGCGGCGTGCGCGCCTACGAGGCGGCGCGGAGCGTGTCTCGAGGGGCGTCGGCCGCGCCACCGTGACCCCGCGCGCCGGCCGGCGCGCCCGTCCCTGAGTCGCCGTCCGCGCCGGCGTTCCGACGCGGGTAGGCGCGCAGCGTCCCGATCAGCTCGGGATCCTCGCCCTCGAACGCCATCCACGCCGCGCGCAACCCCTCGGCGCCCGCGGTCTGCAGGACCGAGGCGCGATGCTCGAGCTGCCCGATCACCACACAGCCGGACGGCGGGCGGATCACGCAGATGGCCGGCGCATGCTCCGGATCAGCCGCCTGCGCTGCCAGCTCGGCGGTGAGCGCGTCGTAGCGAGGCGACCGGGTCACCCGCAGCTCGACCAGCGCCGGGTTGATCGGCCGCAGGTAGCGATCGGTGAGGCGCGCCACCAGGGGTGAGAGCGGGGTGTGGGCGACGCCGTGGGCGCGTGTCTGGAGCACGAGCAGGTCGGTGGCGGTTGAACGGGGCACCTCCACCGGGATGGCCTCGGCGAGCGTGGCGTCGAGCAGGTTCATGCCGCGGAAGCTGACCGGCCCGCCGGCCAGCCAGGGCAGCCGACCCGACGCCCGCAGCGCGCAGCAGATCTCCTCCTGGCTGTGCAGGTCGGTGAGGTCGACGATCGCCGCCCGATCAGCGTCGGTGGCCGTGCAATGCAGATCGATCCCGCTCGACAGGATGGCCTCGAACCGGAGCGGCCGTTCGCGAATCCACACGCGGTTGATGACGTGGTCCATGTCGAAGGCCGGACCGCCGCGCAGCGCCCGCGCGAAGCTCACGAACCGCGGATCCCCGAACCCGTACTGATAGAGCGTGGTCAGGTAGGCGGCCTGTCCGGCGAGCAGGAACGCGGCGTTGAACGCGCCGGCGGAGGCGCCGTGCACCTCGTCGAAAGCGTCCCGTAGGCCGAGTTGCTCGATCGCCGCCGTCATCCCGGCCGACACCACCCCGCGCATCCCGCCACCCTCGATGACCAGCGCGACCCGGCGCCCGTCGGTGCGCGCCCCCGGGCGGGAGCCCTCCTCGCGCCGGCGCCGGAGCGTCTGCACCACCGGATGGGCGCGGAGGTCCTCGGTCACCACCGAGGCGGGTCGGAACGGATCGTGGGAGAAGCGGGGTGGCCTCACGGAGCGGCTAATCGTAGAAGCCCCCGGCGGGGTTGGTGGCGCCCCGCGAACGGCTGGACCCGCCTTGCCCGTGGGCCGGATCGGGCGGGCGCCCGCGGACGGCTGGACCCGCCCTGCCCGCGGGCCGGATCGGGCGCCGGTCGGCCTCCACCCGCGACCCCGCCGCCCGCCTCGTCAAATCCGTGTAACGAATGTCACAGGAGGGGGTACCACCCCCGGTAATGCACTTACGCCGTGAGCGCTCCCGCAAGCGCCGAGTCCTCGACGCGGCTCGCGCCGCTCCCGCGCGCGGCCTCGATGTGGCGCGCGCCGCCCCCGCGCGCGGCCGCGAACTTCGCAAAGCCGCTGCACAGCTCGACATTCCGTGGGCGCGGTCCTGGCCCGCCGGCGTCGTGCGCGGCACGTTCATGCGGCTGGTGCTCGACCCGATCATGGACTACTACGCCGCCCGCCGCGCGACCGGCAAGGAGTGGCTCGAGGGCTTGAAAGGCCCGGTGATCCTGGTCGCCAACCACGCGAGCCACCTGGACACGCCGGTGATCCTGTCCGCCCTGCCCCGCCGGTTGCGCAAGCGGACCGTGGTGGCGGCCGCCGCCGACTACTTCTACAAGAACCGGGTGGTCGCCTCGCTCGTGTCGCTGATCTTCAACACGGTCCCGGTCGAGCGCCGCCGGGGGGGCGGGATGTCCAAGAACGGCGGTCATCTCGACACGCTGCTCGACCAGGGCTGGAGCCTGCTGCTCTACCCCGAGGGCACCCGCTCGCGCGACGGAATGCCGGGGCCGCTGCGCCGCGGCGCGGCCGTGCTGGCTGCGGCGCACCACCTGACGATCGTGCCGATCCGGGTGACGGGCACGGCGGAAGCCATGCCTCCGGGGCGGTTCTGGCCCAAGCGGCTGCGCTCGAAGCCGGTGCCCCGCCGCCACCGCATCGAGGTCTCGTTCGGAGAGCCGATCAGCGCGGCCGGCGACGCCGACGAGGTCATGGAGTACGTGCGGACGTTCTTCAAGAACGGCTCGCCGACCCCGTATCGCTCGCCCTACCGTCAGCGCGCGACGGTCAACGGCGAGCACTGACGAGCGCCTGAGTACCCCCGCAGAGAAGCGGGGCGGCAAGGCAACAGCAGCTTGCCCATCTCGGATATCGCGCTACGATGTCGGAGAGCGATATGTGCGTCCGTGTCGCGTCAAACCTCGGCGACGAACGGGCGCATGGCAAAGGAGGAACGACGTGACGATCAGCGATCACGCACACGTCGAGGCCGAACGGCCATTCCAGCCGGAGATCCCGCGGTCGCGGTTTGCTCTGGGCATGGCCCGCTATCCGAGCGACGCAGCGCAGCTACGGCTCGGCAGATTCGCCGACGGTCAGCAGACGCTGTCGATCCCAAAGAGCGGCCTGCATCGCGGGCGCTTCAGCGAGGGCCAGGAGTCGCTCGGCGACGCGGATCCCGAGAAGCACATTCGCCGTCGCTTCAGCGAAGGCATGGAGAAACCACACACGGAAGGATGAGTCAGACGCCAGTGCGTCACTCGTCGTCGTCGACCCAGTCGACCGTCCGGGCCACAGCCTTCTTCCATTTCCGGTAGCCGCGCTCGCGGAGCTTGCCGTCCATGCTCGGCATCCACTCCGAAGCCTTGTGCCAGTTCTGCCGGAGGCTGTCGGTGTCCGGCCAGAAGCCCACGGCCAGGCCCGCGGTGTACGCCGCCCCGAGCGACACCGTCTCGGACACGTTGGGTCGCATGACCGGCACATCGAGCACGTCGGCGAGGGTCTGCATCAGCAGGTTGTTCGCGGTCATGCCGCCGTCGACGCGCAGTTCGGACAGCGGGCTGCCGTAATCGGCGTGCATCGCGTCGACCACCTCGCGCGTCTGCCACGCGGTCGCCTCGAGCACGGCCCGCGCCAGGTGACCGCGCTGGATGTAACCCGTCAGTCCCGTGATCACTCCGCGCGCATCGCTGCGCCAGTGCGGCGCGAACAGGCCCGAGAACGCCGGGACGAAGTAGCAGCCCCCGTTGTCCTCGACGGTCAGCGCGAGCGTCTCGATCTCGGGGGCGCTGCCGATCAGTCCGATGTTGTCGCGGAACCACTGCACGAGCGCGCCGGTGACCGCGATCGATCCCTCGAGCGCGTAGGCGGGATCGGCCGACCCGAGCTTGTACCCGAGCGTGGTCAGCAGTCCGTTGTTCGATGTCACCGGGCGTGCGCCGGTATTGAGCACGAAGAAGCTTCCCGTCCCAAAGGTGCACTTCGCGTCCCCGGGGCTGAAGCAGGTCTGCCCGACGAGGGCGGCATGCTGGTCGCCGAGCGCCGAGGCCACCGTGACGCCGGCGAGCGGCGGGCCGGCCTCGCCGTAGGCCTCCGAGGAGGCCCGGATCTCCGGGAGCATCGCCGACGGGATCCCGATCGCGTCCAGCAGCGAGGCGTCCCAGTCCAGCGTGTGCAGGTTCATCAGCAGCGTCCGGCTGGCGTTGGTGACGTCGGTGACGTGCCGGCCACACAGATTCCAGATCAGCCAGGAGTCGATCGTCCCGAACAGCACCTCGCCTGCCTCGGCCCGCTCTCGCAGGCCCGAGACGTTGTCGAGCAGCCACCGGATCTTGGGCCCGGAGAAATATGTCGTCACCGGCAACCCGGTCTTCTCTCGGAACATGTCCTGGCCGAATTCGCGCGCCAGTTCCCGGCAGATGCGGTCGCTCCGTACGTCCTGCCAGTTGATCGCGTTGTGCACCGGCTCACCGGTACTGCGGTCCCACAACACAGTCGTCTCGCGCTGGTTGGCGATGCCCAGGGCGCACAGATCGTCCGCGGACAGGTCGGCCTTGTCGAGCGCCACCCGGCAGACGAGCAGCACGTTTCGCCAGATCTCCTGCGGATCGTGCTCGACCCACCCCGGCTTTGGAAAGTACTGGTGGTGCTCCTGCTGCGCGACCGACACGATTCGGGCCCGGTCGTCGAACACGAGACACCTCGACGATGCCGTACCCTGGTCGATCGAGGCCACGTATCGCCCAGTGATGCTCACGCCGCGGCGATCATCGCACACCCGCCCGCACGGGCCCAACGATCGATCAGGCCGGCCCGTACCGAGACCACACGTTGGCGGCGCGGGTCAGTGTCTTCTTTGGCCTGAGGGCGGGCGCGAGCACCTCTCCGTGCTCCAGAGCGACCGCCTTCAGCGACCGGTGGGGCACCGCCGGCACCCCGACGAGCTCAGCAGCTTCGACCACGGCGCGCCGCTTGCGCCCACGCGAGAAAGGCAGCTCGAGGGCGACGATCCGCGCGTGCTCGCCGCGCATCCCGTATATGTGCGCCTCGATCCGGCCCCAGACGACGACTGCGCCGCCGATCAGGTCGGGCGTCGCGGCCGATGCGGTTCTCGGGCACGGGTCGTAGTAGGCGTACACGCCGCAGCTGCAATCCTTGGCCGGCACGTCATGCCCCCGGGCGCATCGAGCGGTCAGGCGACCGCCCGTCCAGTCCGCGCCGTCGTAGACCGAGGTGAGCGTTCCCCCTGTAAGGCGCCATTGGCGAAAGCCTATGAGAGCGACGACCAGGTCCGGCGCGAGGTCGTGCGCGCCGTCGAGAGCGTTCATCGCGCCTGGGACCGCTCGCTCATCGTCGCGATGACGAATCGCTAGCGCACCGGGGCTGGCTCCCGCTGAGGCGCCCGAGCGGGCTCGCGGTCGGGGGCCGGCTCCGAAGGATCCGGTGTAACCGCTGGCGGTCGTGGTTGAGTCGCCGGAACGCGGAGCGGCTCGACGATGATGGTACGAGACGGACCGTCGAGCGAACCAGCGGGCGGACGGGATACGGTGTGTCGGTGCACGGTCGTTCTCCAGAATGCTGGCAGGCTGTCTCTTGAGAAAGCCTAGCCCAGAGCTCCAGGGACGTCGATGCGCAGCATCGCGAACGACGCCGGCCGCCGGCTGCTAGGAACCCGCCGCGGTGTCACCCCTGTTCCGACGGAGCGAGGAGAAGGCCGCACAGAAGGCCGCAGCCAAGCAGGAGATTGAGCGCCTCCGGGCGCTGAGTGTCGACGATCTGGCCGCGGATCTGCTGCCCGGGTTAGGACCGGATGGCCCCACCCACGGGACCAGCGTGTGGCCTCAGCAGCTGTGCCAATACCTCCTGAGGGACTACCCCGGCGCCGGGCGGATGGCCACCCTAGAGCTCATGGCACGGGTCAATAGGGCGCTCGACACGCTCGACGACGCGGGGCTCGTCCGGACGATCTCGGTTCAGCGAACGCCCCTGTGGCAAATCACGTCGCTCGGCGAACGCGTGCTCGCTGAGGGGACGGTGCGTGAGCGCCTAGCGAGATAGCCGGACGCGGCGGGGCGAGCCTACTCGTCGTCCTGGCCCTCATCGAACCGGCCCTGGACATGCTTCTCGGGATCCTCGTCGCCTAGCTCCTCCTGTCCCTCGCTGAACCGGCCCTTCTGGCGCTTCTCGGGATCCTCCTCGCCTAGCTCCTCCTGTCCCTCGCTGAACCGGCCGACGCGCACCTCCTCGGGGTCGGTGTCATCCGCTTGGCCCTCCGCAAAGCCGCCTTCGAACGGCTGCTCGGGGTCGGCCGTGTGGTCTCGCTCCTCGGGCATGTGGTCTCTCCTTATCGTGCCGCTATCAGTATCAGCCTACCCGCGACGCGGCCGTGGATAGTGCTCTACCAGGGGATCGCCCCGAGCTCGCGCGAGACGGCGCGCGCACCCTCTCGTACGTACGCCAGCAGGTCCCCGCGTGGCTGCCGCGCCGCCAGCAGCCGCTCGGGCGGACCGAATATCCCCATCGCGCCGACGGTCATACCCCGGCGATCGACGATCGGTGCGGCGTAGGAGACCTGCCCCGGCACGAGCTCCCCGATGTCGGACGCCCAGCCCTGCGCCCGGACCCTGGCCAGCTCGCGCTCGAGCCGGGCCGGATCGGTGATCGTCGCGTCGGTGTAGATCTCCAGCCCGTTTGCCGCTATGGACGAGGCGACGTACGGGTGATGGGCGAGCAACACCTTGCCCAGCGCCGTGGCGTGGGCGGGCAGGAGCGTGCCCACGTCGAGCGTCTGGAGGGTGTCGTCGGGCCGGAACACGTGATGTACGACGAGGACCTGCTCATCGTGCAGCGTCCCGATCCGCACCGCCTCGCGCGTGCGTGTAGCCAGGGAATCGGACCAGTTGAGCGCGCGGGTGCGAAGCTCGTTGCCGTCGAGATAGCTCGAGCCCATGTGCAGGAGCGCGGCGCCGAGCTTGTACTTCCCGGTCTCCGAGTCCTGCTCGACGAAGCCGACGCTCTGCAGCGTCCGGAGCAGTCCGTGGACCGTTCCTTTCGGGAGCCCCATCTCGCCCGCGATGTCCACCACCCCGAGCCTCCGGTTGCGCCCTGAAAGCAGCCGCAGGATCGTCGCGGCGCGTTCGATGGACTGAATGTTCCCAGGCAACTCTCCGGCGCGGCGGCTCCCCGCGCTACCGCCCCGAGTTGGAAGCGCGCACTGCGGTGGATGAAACTTCGCTTGTCATTGCCGAACCCCGTCTCAAGAATGCCAACTTAGTTTGACATTGTCGAACGGGTGTGATTAGGATCGGCTGTTCTTTAGTCCATTTGAGGAGGGAGACGGGAATTGGGCACGCTAGCCGCAGTCGTAGTACTCCTACCCAAGTCACACCTCAGCATCATTGGGGGCGAGATCATCGGGACAGCGCTCCTGATCCTGCTCGGCGACGGCGTGGTAGCTGCAGTACTGCTGGCCAAGTCGAAGGCCGAGAACTCGGGGTGGATCGTCATCACGTTCGGGTGGGGCATGGCGGTGGCGATGGCCGTCTACGCCGTCGGGTACTTCACCGGCGCGCACCTCAACCCGGCGGTGACGCTGGGTATCTGGATCCACGGGGGAATCGACGGCGGCCAGGCGATCAGGTACTTCATCGGTGAGTTCATCGGCGCCATGCTCGGCGCCTTCCTCGTCTACCTCACCTATTACCTGCACTGGCGGGACACCGAGGATCCGGGGTTGAAGTTGGCGGTGTTCTCGACCGGTCCAGCGGTCCGCAGCTACGGGTGGAACCTGTTCACCGAGATCGTCGGCACGTTTGTGCTGGTCTTCGGAGTTTTCGCAATCACGGGTCCGTGGAACGCGATCACGCCAGGCCTGACGCCCCTACTGATCGGCCTGCTGGTGTTCGCCATCGGCCTGTCGCTCGGCGGCCCGACTGGTTACGCGATCAACCCGGCGCGCGACCTCGGACCGCGAATCATGCACGCGATCTTGCCCATCCCCGGCAAGGGCGGGTCGGATTGGTCGTACGCGTGGGTGCCGGTCGTCGGGCCGCTGATCGGGGGCGCGCTCGCCGCGATCTTCTTCGACGCCGTCTTCGGCAGCGCCCCGCTCTAAAAGGACGAACTATGAAAAAGCTGATCAACGCGCCCGACGCGGTACTTCAGGACGCGCTGCATGGAGTTGAAGCAGCGCATGGCGACCGCGTTCGGGTCATCTACGACCCGCCGGTTGTCGTGCGAATCGACGCGCCGGTTCAGGGCAAGGTGGGACTCGTGTCAGGCGGAGGCTCGGGCCACGAGCCGATGCACGGTGGCTACGTCGGCCCAGGGATGCTGGACGCTGCGTGCCCGGGGGAGGTGTTCACCTCCCCCACGCCCGACCAGATGCTGGAAGCCACCAAGGCCGTGAACGGTGGCGCCGGAGTCGTCCACATCGTCAAGAACTACACGGGCGATGTGATGAATTTCGACATGGCCGCGGAGATGGGCAAGGGCGAGGACATCGAGGTCGAGACCGTGCTCACCAACGACGACGTGGCCGTGGAGGATTCGCTCTACACGGCGGGCCGGCGCGGGGTCGGCGTGACCGTGCTGGTCGAGAAGATCTGCGGTGGCGCGGCCGACGACGGACGATCACTCAAGGAGGTCGCGGAGCTGGGGCGGCGGGTCAACGCCAACGGCCGCTCGATGGGCATGGCACTCACCCCGTGCATCACCCCGTCCTCGGGTAACCCGAGCTTCGAGCTCGCCGACGACGAGGTGGAGATCGGCATCGGGATCCACGGCGAGCCCGGGCGCTTCCGCGAGAAGATCGGTCCGGCCTCGCAGATCGCCGAGCGCCTCATGACGCCGATCCTCGAGGACCTCCCGTTCAGCTCGGGCGACCGGGTGCTGGCCTTTGTCAACGGCATGGGCGGCACGCCGCTGATCGAGCTGTACGTGATGTACGCCGAGGTGGCCAAGATCGCTCAAGGCCATGGACTGACCATCGAGCGCAACCTGGTCGGCAACTACATCACCTCGCTCGAGATGCAGGGCTGTTCGATCACGCTGGTCAAGCTCGACGACGAGATGGTCCGCTACTGGGACGCCCCCGTGAACACCCCGGCCCTGCGCTGGGGCGCCTGATCGCGCGGAGGGCGCCTGACGGTGGCCATCACACGCGACGCCGCGCTGGACTGGATGAACCGGTTCGCCGGCGAGATGTCCGAGCACCGTGCCGAGCTTGTCGCGCTCGACACGGCGATCGGCGACGGCGATCACGGAACGAACATGAACCGGGGGATGACCAAGGCGGTGGAGAAGCTGGCCGCCGCCGAACAGGCCGATCCCGGCGCCGTGCTCAAGACCGTGGCGATGGCGCTCGTCTCGAGTGTGGGCGGGGCGGCCGGGCCCCTGTACGGCACGCTGTTCCTCCAGATGGGCGGGGCGCTGGCCGGTCAGGACGAGGTCGACCTCGAAAGCCTACGCGGCGGCGTGGCGCAAGGGCCTGGAGGGAGTCCAGGCCCGCGGCAAGGCCCAGCCCGGCGACAAGACGATGGTGGACGCGCTGATTCCAGCGGTGGAAGCGCTGGAATCCGCGTCCGATCTGCAAGCCGGTCTGCGCGCGGCTACGCAGGCGGCCGAGGAAGGCATGAAGGCAACGACACCGCTCGTCGCGCGCAAGGGACGCGCCAGCTACCTGGGCGAGCGGTCGAAGGATCACCAAGACCCAGGCGCGACCTCCACCTACTACCTCTTCAAGACTGCAGCCGAGGCGCTCGCCGGCTGAAAGGAGAACACGAATGCCGAAGTACTCAGTTGCATTGGACCAGGGGACGACCAGCTCGCGGGCGATGGTCTTCGACCACTCGGGCCGCGTTGTCGCGGTGTCGCAGAAGGAGCACGAGCAGATCTATCCCAAGCCGGGCTGGGTCGAGCACGACCCGAAGGAGGTCTGGGCGCGCTGCCAGGAGGTGATCGACGAGGCCGTGGAGAAGGCGGGCGCGAGCCGTGACGACGTCGCCGCGCTCGGCATCACCAACCAGCGCGAGACCGCGGTCGTGTGGGACCGCAACACCGGCGAGCCGGTGATGAACGCGATCGTGTGGCAGGACACGCGTACCGACAAGCTCGTCGACGAGCTGTCCGCGGACGGCGGTCAGGACCGGTTCCGGTCGAAGGTCGGCCTGCCGCTCGCGACGTACTTCTCCGGGCCGAAGGTCCGGTGGATCCTCGACAACGTCGACGGCGCGCGCGAGAAGGCCGAGGCCGGCGACCTGGTGTTCGGCAACATGGACACGTGGTGCATCTGGAACCTGACCGGTGGCCCCAACGGCGGCCTGCACATCACCGACGTGACCAACGCCAGCCGGACGATGCTGATGGACCTCGAGACGCTGGCCTGGGACAAGGACATCGCCTCGACGATCGGCGTGCCGATGTCGATGCTGCCCGAGATCAGGGCCTCGAGCGAGGTGTACGGCGAGGTCAGGACCGGCAACCTGACCGGCGTGCAGGTCGCCGGTGACCTCGGCGACCAGCAGGCGGCCACGTTCGGCCAGGCGTGCTTCGACGCCGGCGATGCCAAGAACACGTACGGCACGGGCAACTTCATGCTGCTCAACACGAGCACCGAGGCCGTGCAGTCCAAGGCAGGCCTGCTGACCACGGTCTGTTACAAGATCGGCGACGAGGCGGCGGTGTACGCGCTCGAGGGCTCGATCGCGATCACCGGGGCACTCGTGCAGTGGCTGCGCGACAACCTGCACATGATCCAGGCCGCCCCGCAGGTCGAGGAGCTGGCCAAGTCGGTGGACGACAACGGCGGCCTGTACATCGTGCCGGCGTTCAGCGGCCTGTTCGCGCCGTACTGGAAGTCCAACGCCCGCGGTGTGTTCGCCGGCCTGACCCGCTACGTCAACGCCGGTCACATCGCTCGCGCCACGCTCGAGGCGACCGCGTTCCAGACCCGCGAGGTGATGGACGCGATGGAGTCGGACTCGGGCGTCACGCTGAACGAGCTCAAGGTCGACGGCGGCATGGTTCAGAACGATCTGCTGATGCAGTTCCAGGCCGACATCCTCGGGGTGCCGGTGATCCGTCCCGAGGTGGCCGAGACGACCGCGCTGGGTGCGTCCTACGCGGCCGGGATGGCCGTCGGGTTCTGGAGCAGCACGCAGGAGGTCCGCGACAACTGGGCCGAGGACAAGCGCTGGGAGCCCAGCATGGACGCCGAAAAGCGCGACGAGTACTACAAGTACTGGAAGCGGGCGGTCACGCGGACGTTCGACTGGTTCGACGCGGGCAGCTAGCACCTGGGGGCGAGGAACGTTGAAGGCGGTCCACCCGGGCCGCCTTCAACGGGATAGGCTGACACCATGGCCGCTCTTAGCACCGATGTCTTGGTGATTGGCGGTGGCGCCACGGGCGCCGGCGTGGCCTGGGACGCCGCGCTGCGCGGCTACGACGTCGTGCTCGTCGACCGCGCCGATCTGGCCGAGGGCACGAGCGGCCGGTTCCATGGCCTGCTGCACTCGGGTGGTCGCTACGCGGTCAAGGACCAGCACGCGGCCGAGGAGTGCATCGCCGAGAACCGCATCCTGAGGAGGATCTCGCCCGACTCGATCGAGGACGTCGGCGGGTTCTTCGTCACCACCCCGTTCGACGACCCCGCGTACGCCGATGTGTTCGCGAAGGGATGCCGCGACACCGGCGTCGACTGCGAGGAGATCGACCCGGCTGTCGCGCTGAAGGAGGAGCCGCTGCTGAACCCCAAGGTCTCGCGGGTGTTCCGCGTGCCGGACGGCAACATCGACGTCTGGAAGACCGTGTGGGCGCTGGCTCGCGGCGTCCAGGCGCACGGCGGCCGCGTGCTGCCCTATCACGCGGTGGTCGCCATCCATCGCGACGGCGATCGGGTCACGGGGGCCCGGCTGCGCGGTGCTGCCACCGGCGAGGAGATCGACGTCGAAGCCAAGGTGACCGTCAACGCCTCCGGCGCGTGGGCCGGCACGATCGCCGAGATGGCCGGGATCGAGGGCGTCCGTGTGCTTCCGGGCCGGGGGATCATGATCGCGATGAACCACCGCCTGGTGAACACGTGCGTCAACCGCTGCCAGATGCCGACCGACGGCGACATCATCGTGCCGATCCGGACCGTGTGCGTGATCGGGACGACCGACGTGCACACCGAGGACCCTGACGACCACACGGTGATCCAGTCCGAGGTCGATGCGATGCTCGACGACGGCGAGAAGCTCGTGCCCGGCTTCCGCCAGGCCCGGGCGCTGCGCGTGTGGACCGGCGTCCGTCCGCTGTTCGAGGACGCCAAGGCGTCTGACACTGACACGCGCGATGTCACACGCGCGCACGCGATGCTCGACCACGCGGAGCGCGACGGCGTGCAGGGCTTCGTGACGATCACCGGCGGCAAGCTCACTACGTTCCGGCTGATGGCCGAGGACACCATGGCGGCGGTCAGCCGGCACCTCGGTGACGAGCGTCCGTGCATGACCAAGACCGAGGCGCTGCCCGGCTCGGAGGAAGGAACCACCTACCACCTGGGCGAGCGGTTAGGCCGCAAGGAGGCGCGCTTGGCCGACGACCAGCTGATCTGCGAGTGCGAGATGGTCCCGCGGTGGAAGCTCGAGGAGGCGATGCAGCGCCGCGCGACGACGAACCTCGACGACATCCGCCGGCTGCTGCGGCTCGGAATGGGTCCGTGCCAGGGCGGGTTCTGCATCTATCGCGCCACCGGGATTCTGCACGGGCTCGACGGGCTCACCGCCGAGCAGGCCGACGAGTCGCTGCTGCACTTCCTCCGGGAACGGTGGAAGGGGGTGTGGCCGATCCTGTACGGCGACCAGCTCCGCCAGGCCCGGCTCGACGACTGGATCTTCCAGGGAGTCCTTGACGTGGAGCATCTGTCCGCGGTCAGTGAGGAGACTGTGGGATCGTGAGAGGCGAGCTGCACTACGACGCGGTCGTGATCGGCGCCGGTACCGCGGGCCTCGTCGCGGGCGCGCGGCTGGCCGAGGGCGGCGCGCGCGTGTGCGTGCTGTCCAAGGGCATCGGCTCGACGCACCTCGCGCCCGGGACGATCGACGTCCTCGGTTATGCGCCCGGGCGCGTGTCCTCGCCGCGGGCCGCGCTCGAGGAGTTCGCCGCCGCTCGGCCCGATCACCCGTACGCGCTGCTCGGCGTCGACGCGGTGGCCGAGGCGGTGCGCTGGTTCTCCGAGCGTGTCGCCGACGGGCCGCTCTCCGGGTATCGGTACGTCGGCGATCTCGAGCGCAACATCTTGCTGCCGACGGCGGTCGGCGCGCTCCGCCCGTCGGCGCTGGTGCCCGAGACGATGGCCGCCGGCGACGCGTCCTCCGGGCTCGGCCATGTGTGCGTAGTCGGCACGCGCACGCTGCGCGATTTCCACGCCTCTCTGTGCGCGGCCAACCTCGGCCGAGCCGGCGTCGGCGCGCGGTCGGTCGAGGTCGAGATCGAGGTCGATCGAGCCGACCAGAACGCGCTCGGGCTGGCGCGGCGGTTCGACGATCCCGCCTGGCGCGCGGCGTTCGCCGCCCGGCTGGCCTTGAAACTGCAGGCGGACGAGCGCGTCGGGCTGCCCGCGATGCTCGGGATCCGCGATCCGCACGCCGTGTGGTCCGATCTCGAGCACCGTCTCGGCCGCCCCGTGTTCGAGATCCCGACGCTGCCGCCGTCGGTTCCCGGGATGCGCGTGTACGAGATTCTCCGCTCGGCGCTGCGCCGCGCCGGCGGACGGCTCGTGCTCGGCGCCGAGGTCGTGTCGTGCGAGCGCGACGGCTCGCGGGTGACGTCGGTGGCGACGGCGTCGGCCGGTCACGACGGCCCGCTACGCGGCCCCTTGGTTCGTGCTCGCCGCGGGCGGATTCGGGTCGGGGGCGATCGAGCTCGACTCACGCTGGGCCACGCACGAGCGCGTGCTCGGGCTGCCGTTGCGCGGCCTCCCGGCGGCGGACGAGCCGCGCTTCGTCGGCGACTACCTGGCCGAGCAGCCGATGGCCCGGGTCGGGATCGCGGTCGACGCGGAATTGCGCGCCGAGGGTGCGGAGAACGTGCTGGTGGCGGGCGCGGCGCTCCCGGGCGCGGTGCCGTGGCGCGAGGGATCGGGCGAGGGGATCGCGCTGGCCAGCGGCTCCCACGCCGCCGAGATGGTGTTGGCGGGGGCCGGCGCTCCCGCGGGAGCGGCAGCATGAGCGCGGGAGCGACGGCATGAGCGACCACAACGTCCTCGAAGAGCTCATGCGGGGGTCGCTCGACCACTGCGTCAAGTGCACGATCTGCGAGACGCAGTGCCCGGTGTCGAACGTGACGCCGCTGTTCCCGGGGCCGAAGTACGCCGGCCCGCAGGCCGAGCGCTACCGGATCGCACGACGAGCCCTCGGTCGACGCGTCGGTCGACTATTGCTCGGGGTGCGGGATCTGCTCGATGGCCTGCCCGCAGGGGGTGAAGATCGCCGAGATCAACTCGCAGGCGCGAAACAAGCTCAAGCAGCAGAAGGGCATCCCGATCCGCGACCGGATCATCACCCGGCCGACTTGGCTCGGACGGGCGGGGACGCCGGTGGCGCCACTGGCCAACTTCACGATCGATTTTCGGCCGGCCCGGATCCTCGGCGAGAAGCTGCTGAAGATTCATCGCGACGCGGCCGCGCCGGACTTTGCGGGCCGGCGCTTCTCGCGGTGGGCGCGCAAGCACCCTAGTCCCGCCACCGGCCGCAAGATCGTCTACTTCCACGGCTGCGGGACCGAGTACTACGAGCCGTGGGAGGGCGAGAAGGTCGTGGCGATCCTGGAGCACAACGGGTTCGAGGTCGTCGTGCCCAAGCAGGACTGCTGCGGTCTGCCGCTGCAATCGAGCGGCCTGTTCGACGACGCACGCAAGGTCGTGCTGAGACTGGCGCGCGCGCTCGTGCCGTACGTCCGCGACGACCCGGACACGATCATCGTCGGCAACGCCACAAGCTGCACGCTGATGCTCAAGCGCGAGGCGCGCGAGATCCTCTCGCTCGAGGACGACCCAGATCTGAAGCTCGTGTCCGAGCGCACCTACGACATCTGCGAGCTGCTGCTCGAGCTGCACGATCGCGGCGAGCTCAAGACCGACTTCAAGGCGGTCAACGAACACATCTTCTACCACGCGCCCTGCCAGCAGCAGGGCCACTGGATCGGCAAGCCGGCGCTCGAATTGTTCGCGCTGATCCCCGGCCTCGAAGTCACCGAGGGGAACGCCCGGTGCTGCGGGATCGCCGGGACGTACGGATTGAAGGCCGAGAAATACGACATCTCGATGGCGGTCGGGGCTGACCTGTTCGGCCAGGTCAAGGCGTCGGGCGCCGGCGAGGTCGCGTGCGACAGCGAAACCTGTCGCTGGCAGATCTCCCACGCCACCGGCCACAAGTCGGTGCACCCGATCGACTACCTGCACCGCGCGTACGGACTCTGACGTGGTCGGGATCGTCATCGTCTCGCACAGCGAGACGCTGGCCCAGGGCGTGGTGAGCCTGGCCCGCGAGATGGGCGGCGAGAAGCTTGCGATTTTGGCCGCGGGAGGCACATCAGAGCCCGGCGTCCTGGGAACCGACGCCGAACGCGTGCGGGCCGCGATCGAGGAGGCCATGTCCGACGACGGCGTGCTCGTGCTGATGGACCTCGGCAGCGCCCTGATGAGCGCCGAGTTCGCCGTCGAGCTACTCGAGGATCCGCCCGGGCGCGTGCTGCTCAGCGAGGCGCCGCTCGTCGAGGGCGCGGTGGCGGCCGCCGCGGCCGCCAACGGTGGCGCGTCGCTCGACGAGGTCGCGACCGAGGCGCGCGGTGCCCTGGCTATGAAGTCCTCGCAGCTCGGCGTCGCCGGCGACGAGCCCGCCGAGCCGCCGGACGAGCCCCCGCCCCCGGCTGCCGATGCCGAGGCGTCGCTCCTCGTGCGCAACGCGATTGGGCTGCACGCTCGGCCGGCGGCGCGGTTCGTCGAGACCGTGCGCGGCTTCGACGCCGAGGTCTTCGTGGCGAAGGCCGGCGGCGGCTCGCCGGTGAAGGCCACGAGCCTGACCAACGTGGTGGCGCTCGGGGCTCGGTTTGGCGACACGCTGGTGGTCAGCGCGTCGGGGGCACAGGCGCGCGAGGTCGTCGCGGCCCTGTCGGCGCTGGCCGAAGAGGGGTTCGGCGATGGCGTGGCTAGCTCGCCACCGCCACCGCCACGGCCATCGCCGGGGCCACCCGCCCCCGGGGCGGCGCGGCCACGGACACCAACCCTGACCACGATACCGGCGTCACCGGACGAACCGAGCGGGGTGCTGCGCGGGGTGGCGGCGTCGGCGGGAGTCGTGGGAGGGCCGGCGCATCATCTGCACGGAGAGTTCGCGCCGCCGCCCGACCATCCGGCGGGCGATCGGGAGCGCGAGCGTCTGGTTGAGGCGATCGAGGAGGCGAAGCGCGCGATCGAACAGGACCGCGAGACGGTCGCGGCGCGCGCCGGCCAGGCCGAGGCGGCAATCTTCGACGCCCATCTGGTCCTGCTCGACGACGAGGCGCTCCTCGAGCCGGCGGAGCGCGCGATCGAATCCGGCGCGACTGCCGAGCGCGCGTTCTACGACGCGGCCGCCGAGGTCGCCGGCCGTTACCGCGCGCTCGAGGAGCCGCTCTTGCAGGAGCGCGCCACCGACGTGCTCGACGTGGGGCGCCGCGTGGTGGGCGCGCTCAGCGGTGAGCCCGATCACGGTGGCCACGAGGGCATCGTCATCGCCGGCGAGCTCACGCCTGCCGATGCGGCCGCGCTCGACCCCGCCGTCGTCACCGGGATCGCCACCGCGCACGGCACCGCGACCGCCCACGCGGCGATCCTCGCCCGCGCGCTCGGGCTGCCGGCGGTGGTCGGACTGGGGGACTCCGTGCTCGGGATACCCGAGGGCGCCACCGTGCTGCTCGACGGCGACGAAGGAACCGTTCACCTCGACCCGCCGGAAGACGTCCTGCGCGAGGCGACCGAGCGGCGTGAGCGTGCCGAGGAGCGACGGCGTGCCGCGCACGCGCGGGCGCACGAAACCGGCGCCACCAAGGACGGCACCCGGATCGAGGTGTTCGCCAACCTGGGCTCGGTCGAGGACGCGACGCGCGCGGTCGAACTCGGCGCCGAGGGCGTCGGTCTCCTGCGCACCGAGTTCCTGTTCCTCGACCGCGCCGAGCTGCCCGGAGAGGAGGAGCAGGCTGAGACCCTGCGAGAGATCGCCCGCGCCCTCGACGGGCGGCCGCTCGTCGTGCGCACGCTCGACGCCGGCGCCGACAAGCCTCTGCCGGCGCTGCCCATGCCGCCCGAGGCCAACCCGTTCCTCGGTGTGCGCGGGATCCGGCTCACGCTCGAGCGGGGCGACGTGCTCGCCACCCAGCTGCGCGCGATCCTGCGTGTCGCCGCCGAGCACCCGATCAAGGTGATGCTCCCGATGGTCGCCACGCTCGGCGAGATCGAAGCCGCTCGGGCCGCCCTCGATCAGGCCCGCGCCGACACCGGGATCGACGCCCCGCTCGAGTTCGGGATCATGGTCGAGGTCCCGTCGGCTGCGCTGACCGCCGCTCGCTTGGCCGAGCACGTCGACTTCTTCTCGCTCGGCACGAACGACCTGACTCAGTACACGATGGCCGCCGAACGGGGCGACGAGCGCCTCGCCCCGCTGCTCACCGGACCGCAGCCGGCCGTGCTGCGTCTGGTTCAGGCGACGGTCGCCGGCGCGCGAGCCCACGACCGCTGGGTCGGGGTGTGCGGCGAGCTGGCCGGCGACCCGCCGACCGCGGTGCTGTTGGCCGGGCTGGGCGTGACCGAGCTGAGCATGGCCCCGGCGCTCGTGCCGGAGGTCAAGGAAGCGCTGCGCGGCGTCACGCTCGCGCAGGCCCAGGCGGCGGCGCGTCAGGCGCTCGAGGCCGACAGCGCGGCCGCGGCTCGCGCGCTCGGCGCCGCTTTGTTGTGAGATACGCTCATGCCCAAGTGGAAGCGGCGCCGTCCAGCTCGTTGCGCTCCTCGAGGGTGCTCGCGGCCGGGACCGGCCTGCGCGTGGCCGCCTGTCCGGCGGTGCTGGCGCTCGTCCTGAACGCCTCCTACACCCCCGCCGCGATCGTCTTCGTGCTTGCGGCGGCCACCGACTGGCTGGACGGGCGCCTGGCCAGGCGCTGGGGAGTGACCACCCGGCTGGGCGCGTTCCTCGACACGACGGCCGACAAGCTGCTGGTGAGCACCGCGCTGATCGCACTGGTCTCGGTGCACCGCGCGTCACCCTGGGTGGCGCTGGTCATCATCGCCCGCGAGTTCACGATCCTGGGGCTACGCGCCGCGGTCGAATCGGGCGGACGGCGGTTCGAGACTTCGATGCTCGGCAAGTGGAAGGCCACCGTGCAGTTCGTGGCGATCACGCTGGCGATCCTGCGCCCCGATGTGTTGATCGGCGACGCCTACCTCGATCAGTGGGCGATGGTGATCGCCGCCCTGGTCACCGCCTGGTCGGGCATCGACTACATCGTCCAGTTCGCCGCCGCACTGCGCGAATAGGTGGCTCGGGTGTTTGTCACCGGGGGGACGGGGGTGATCGGCGGTGCCCTCGTGCGCCGGCTGCTCGAGCGAGGCGACGAGGTCGTCGGCCTGGCCCGCTCCGACGCGGCCGCCGCCAAGCTCGAGTCGCTC
This sequence comes from uncultured Solirubrobacterales bacterium, assembly GCA_963832315.1. Taxonomy (GTDB): domain Bacteria; phylum Actinomycetota; class Thermoleophilia; order Solirubrobacterales; family Solirubrobacteraceae; genus Palsa-465. Next base: position 52,877 of record CAWHTT010000009.1, read on the forward strand.
GGTGCCCGGGTCGTCCGCGGCGAGGGCTACGACGTCGATGCGCTCGCCCGGGGCATGGACGGGTGCGCGTTCGCGTACAACGTGGCCGGCGTCAACGCGCTGTGCGTGGAGGATCCGCGCCCGATGGAGCGCCTGAACGTGGACGGAGCGGCCGCCGCCGTCCGCGCCGCCGCCCGCGCCGGCATAACCCGGTTGGTGCACACCTCCTCGGCGGCGACGATCGGTGAGGCGCCGGGGACGGTCGGCACCGAGCACACCGTGCATCGCGGCTGGTACCTCTCGACCTACGAGCGCACGAAGACCGAGGGCGAGCGCGCCGCGCTGGCCGCCGCACGCGAGGTCGGGCAGGATCTCGTGCTGGTCAATCCCTCCTCGGTGCAGGGCCCGGGCCGCGCCGGTGGCACCGGACGGTTCATGCTCGCCTTCCTCGACGGCCGGCTCAAGGTGTTCGTCCCCACGGTGGTCAGCCTCGTCGACATCGACGACTGCGTCACCGGCCACCTGCTGGCGGGCGAGCGCGGGGCGGCCGGCGAGCGCTATCTGCTCAACGGGATGACACTCCCGATCGACCAGGCGCTCGCGCTGGCCGCGGAGGTGGCGGGCGTCGAACGCCGCCCTCGGCTGGTCCCGCGGCGCGTGGCCACGATCGCCGCGGGCCTGCTCGAGCGCGGCTTCCGGCTGGCCGGGCGCCACCCACCGGTGTGCCGGGAGATGGTCCGCACGCTGCTGCACGGACATCGCTACGACGGCTCGCGGGCCGAGCGCGAACTCGGGCTGCGCTACACCGAGCCGCGCGAGACGATCCGCAAGACCGTGGCCTGGGCTCGCGCGGAGGGCCTGATCGGCTGAGCGCTCAGAACAGGCTCTGCGAGTTCAGGTGCACTTCGGTCAGCGCCGCCAGATGCAGGTCGTCGATCTTCGCCACGGCCTCGCTCACGCAATCTCTGATGATCACGTAGCTGATCGTGCCCCGCCGCAACCCATAGTTCTGCACGGTCCGCCGATCGACGATCTCGTACAGGTGAACCCCATCCGTGAGGTACGACATTCCCATTTCTCCGCGCTTTCGGCCGCGTGTTCGCGATCCGTACTGCAAGTGCGATTCTGCACGAGATAAACGGGACCAGCCTATGCCAATTTGCGCAATTTGCGATCAGCGAACTTCGGACAGCGCGGCCAGTTGCAGATCGTCGATCGTGGCCGTGGCCTCGCTGACGCAATCGCGAATGATCACGTAGCGGATGGTTCCGCGTCGCAGCCCGTAGTTCTCCACGGTGCGCTGCGAGGCGACCTCGTACAGATGAGTACCGTCGGTCAGATACCTCATAGGAGTCGTCGCTCTTCTCTATCTGGGTTGCGGCAAGCCTTGCCAAAGCTACACAACCGTAGTTCCCTACCTTCGGAGACGTTTTACCCTGCAAGAGCGCGCTTTACGCGCTTGCAGGTTGGATAGCAACCGAGGCGGCGAAACGCCTATGGCCGTACGTACAAAGACGCTGTTCTAAGCGACCGGCAACGCGTCGGCCAGGCCCGCGATCGACAGCCGCCGGCGGCACAGGTCCACCGCGTACTTCCGGGTCGCCTCGGGCACCGCGTCCCCCCAGGCGCCGGCCGCTTCGGTGGCGCGGTTCAGCACGTCGCTGAGGAGGACCTCAGGGTCCTTGGCCTCGGTCAGGCACCGCACGCCGAAGCCGACGTGCCAACGCTCATCGCGCTCCACGTTCTCCACGCCCTTGCGTATCCCGGGGAGGGCGTCGTCCTCCAGGTCGTCGAGCAGCGCGCGCTGACCGGCGGTGAACACGGCTCCCTCGAGCACCATGTGGTAGAGCCGGACGCCGTCCAGGATGCCGGTGCGCTTTGCCGTGATCTCGGCGGCCATCGCGGGCAGGCGCTCTTCGAAGAGTTCGAGGAACGCGGCCGGGACGTGCTCCCGCGCCGCGGCGAGGCGGTCGGCCGGGGCATCTCCCGGCAGACCCAGCACCTCGGCGGCGATGCGGTCGAAGAACAGGGCGTGACGGTCCTCGTCGCGGCGCTGGAGGAAGAAGATCCACATCATCATCGTGTCGACGTGCTCGGCGCGGTCCGCGAACGGTGTGAGGTGCTCGGCGACCGAGTCTTCGGCGACGCGGAAGCCGGCGAGCAGCGTGGTCAGGCGGTGGCGACGCTCCTCGGAGAGCTCAGGCCAGGCTTTGGCGTCGGGGGCGAGATCGATGGCGTTCGGATCCCACTGGAGCTTGGCGACGATCTGGGAGTACGTCGACAGCCGCGGGAAGATCGACAGCTGCGAGCGGTCAGCGAGGGGAACGCTGAGGCCGCCCGCCCCGGCGGGGATGTACGGGTCTTGCGCCATCAGGAAATAGTTTGCCGAATCGGCGGCCGCGTCCCTGGGTCGGAGCCGCGCGGTCGCTTCACCGTGCGATAGACGAACTCATCCGTCTGCGCCGACTCTCGCATCGACACGATTTGCTCATGATGTGGCGAGAACTGGCACACCGGATCGGTGGCCGCCGCGGTGCCGGTCAGCCGGAGCGCCTGGCAACGGCAGCCGCCCCAATCCACCTCCTGGCGCCCGACCGGGCACGAGCGGCACGGCTCCTGCATCCAGTCCGTGCCGCGAAACCGGGCGAACGCGTCGGACTCGTTCCAGATCCACTCGAGCGGATGCTCACGGACATTGGCGAACTCGAGTCCCGGGATCGTCGACGCCGCCTGGCACGGCAGCACGTCGCCGTTAGGCGCCACCACCATGGCCGTCTGGCCCCAGCCGCCCATGCACGGCTTGGGGAGATCCTCGTAGTAGTCGGGAAGCACCCAGAGGACGTCGACCTTGGGGCCGACGCGTTCACGGAAGCGCTTGACCGCATCCTCGCCGCGCCGCAGCTGTTCCCAGGTCGGCATCAGCGCCTCCTGGTTGAGGACCGCCCAGCCGTAGTACTGGGTGTTGGCGAGCTCGAGCCGTTGTGCCCCGAGATCGAGGGTCAGGTCGAGCAGCTCCTCTATGCGGTCGAGGTTCTGGCGGTGCAGAACACAGTTGATGGTCAGTGGGAAGTCGAGCTCCCGTGCCGCACGCGCGGCCGCGATCTTCTTCTCGAACGATCGGTTGCCCGCGATGCGGTCGTTCTCCTCCGGGTTCGGGCTCTGGATCGAGACCTGAACGTGGTCGAGTCCGGCCGCCTTCAGCTGCTCCGCACGCTCCCGTGTGAACAGCGTGCCGGCGGTGATCAGCGACGAGTAGAGCCCCGCGTCGCGCGCTCCGGCACACAGCTCGGCGAGATCGCGCCGGAGCATCGGCTCGCCGCCGGTCAGGGCGAGCTGGAGGACGCCGAGCCCACGCGCCTGACCGAAGGTGCGTATCCAGTCGCCGGTCTCGAGCTCATCGCGGTACTTCGCATGCCCGATGTCGGTCGGGTTGGAGCAGTACGGGCAGTGCAGCGGGCACTGATATGACAACTCGGCGATCAGGGTGAAAGGCCTAAGCGCCGGCATCGACCAGGAGTCCTCTCTCCGCCATCCCGTCGACCAGGTCGCGAACGTCCTCGCCGAGGTCAGCACCTTCGTACCGTTCGGCCAGGACGCCGACGATGTCATCCACAGAGCGCTCTCCGTCGCACAGCTCGAGCACCTCGGCCGCGCTCGGGTTCAAGCGCACCGCCCCCTCGGGGACCAGGAGCAGATGCTCCTCGCGGACCTCGTCATAGCGCAGCCGCGCGCCGGTGACGAGGCGGGGACGAGTCACTCGCCCTCCGCGTGGGGCTGCGAATCGCCGCGCTCGATCGCATCGAGCTGCGCCCACAGCACCTCGGTCTTGAATCGCAAGGCGGCCACCGCAGCGTCCTGCTGCTCGCGCGTGCGGCAGCGATCGACCACGAGCTCGAGCGCATAGTCGGCGTCACGGGGGGCCTTGACGAGCCGCGTGCGGAAGTACTCGAGGCCGGCGGGATCGATCCAGTCGTAATGGCGCTCGAGCGCCTCGAGGCGGACACGGATCGCGGCCGGGCCGAACAGCTCCGTGAGCGAAGACGCCACCGCCTCGATCCATGGCTTCTGGCGGGCGAAGTTCACATATGCGTCGACCGCGTAGCGCACGCCGGGAAGGACGCCGCGCTCTGACTCGAGCTCCTCGCGCGAGACGCCGAGCGCCTCGCCGAGGCGCAGCCACGACTCGATCCCGCCCGTTCGGGCCGCGGTTCCATCGTGATCGATGATCCGCTGGATCCATTCGCGCCGGACTTCGACCTCGGGGCAGTTGGACATGATCGCCGCGTCCTTGAGCGGAATGCACTTCTGGTAGTAGAACCGGTTCGTCACCCAACGCCGGAGTTCGTCGCGTGTCAACTCACCACCGTCCATGCGGCGGTGGAAGGGATGCAGATGGTGATAACGCGACCCCTGGGCGCGCAACTCGGCGATGAATTCCTCGGGCGGGGCTGGTCGCTCCGCTGGCTGGGTGACTGTCTCGATCACAGCTCGACCTCGAGTCCATCGTAAGCGACCTCAACCCCGGCGCGCAAAACGGCCGCCCGCTCAGGTGAGTCTTCGAGCAGGATGGGGTTGGTGTTGTTGATGTGCACGAGTGCCTTCCGCGGTCGCTCGAGTCCGGCCAGTGCCTCGAGCGTCCCACCCGGGCCTGACAGCGGCAGATGCCCCATGTCGCGTGCGCTGCGCGCGGAGATGCCGAGGCGGGCAAGCTCGTCGTCGCGCCAGAAGGTGCCGTCGAGCAGCACGAGGTCGCTGTCGGCGAGCCGTGCCAGCACGGCGTCGTCCAGGCGGGCGAGCCCGGGGATATAGGTGAGCACGCCGCCGCCGGCGGCGTCCCGGAACACGAACCCGCTCGCCTCGAGTTCGACGCCCGACCCGTCGAGATAACGCGGCGCGTCACCGCCCACGTCGAACCGCTCGACCGTCAGGCTCGAGCCGTCGAGCGGGCAGGCCCGCTCCGGCTCGAGCGTGTGCCACTCCAGGCCGCAGAAACGCTCGAGGATCGAGAGCACCGGGTAACCCTGCCGGAGCGCAAGCTCGACGCCGTCGCCGCCGTATACGCGCACGGGCGCCGCGGACTCGCGCAGGAGGAGCAGTCCGGCGGTGTGGTCGATCTCGGCGTCGGTCAGGAGCACGCCGGCGATCGGCGCAGATCGCACGCCCTCGGCCGGCGGCCCGGTGAGCGCCTCGAGTTGCAGGCGCGCGTCGGGCGACGCGTTCACGAGAAACCACGGACCGTCTCCGCCGCGGATCGCGAGCGAAGACTGCGTCCGGGGTCGTGCCCGAACGCCTGCTCGGGCCGCCTCACAGGTTGGACAGCGGCAATTCCACTGCGGGAACCCGCCCCCGGCGGCCGAGCCGAGAATCCGGACGCGCACGTTTGGTTGAAGCGGTGCGCAGCCTCAGGCGGGCGCCAGAGGCCACGCCAGCTTCACGGTCCTACCGGTGATACAGGTAGGAGGTGACCTCCGAGCACAGCTCGATGAACTCAAACTTCGGCTTGATCCAGGTCATAGGATGCCTCTCTCCTCTTAGAGTTCAACGTCCGGTCCGCATCTTACACATCTAGTGCAAGCCGCTGAAAAAGCCTCCGGACGATGGTCATCGAGGTAACCGCCACCGACGCGGACGCGGTGAGGGCCGACCTCGTCGCGGTCCCGTCCGGACCGCGGGCTTCCGCACTCGGGGCGCCGGAGCGTGCGTCGGCGGACGCCGACCCGGTCGCGATCGTGTACCGGGCTTCCGGTCAACCCCCGCTAGCGGTGGTGGCGGTCGAGCCGGATATCGAGGGGCTCCGGACCGCCGCGGCGCGGGCGGTGCGCGCGTGCCGAAGTGGCGGAATTGTCGCGTGGGAGCTTGATTTCGCGCTGTCTGTGGCAATCGAGGAGCAGGTGCGCGCGTTGGCCGAGGGTGCGGTCATCGGCGGCTACGACGGCAGGCGTTGGCGCAGCGGCGAGCCACCGCGCGGCGTCGAGCGGTTCGTGATCTGTGGGTGCCCTGGCGAGCTCGCGCCGGTGGCCGAGCGCGCGGCGCTCGTGGCGCGTTGGACGAACGTCGCCCGCGAGCTTGTCGACGCGCCGGCGAACGTGATGTCGCCCGCGGGACTATCCGATCGGGTAGTGAAGTTTGCCCACCTGGACAGTGAAATTGTCGACCCGGATAGGGCGGGCCTGGGTGCACTCGCCGCGGTCGGCGGGAGTAGCCCGATCCCGCCGCGTCTCATCGTGCTTCGGCACGCGCCGCCCGGCGCGCCGGGCGCGCCGCGGCTCGCGCTCGTCGGTAAGGCCGTCACGTTTGACACCGGCGGTTACTTCCTGAAGCCCCAGCACGACATCGTCCGTCAGAAGGCGGACATGGCGGGCGGCGCGGCCGTCGCGGCGGCCCTCGGCGCGATCGCCGAGCTTGGGCTACCGCTGTCGGTCACGGGGGTCGTGCCGGCGTGCGAGAACATGCTGAGCGGGAGCGCGATCCGGCCCACCGACGTGATCACGACCGCGGCCGGTCTGACCGTCGAGGTCAACAATCCCGACGCCGAAGGCCGTCTGATCCTGGCCGACGCGCTGTGGTACGCGCGCCGGGACGGCGCGACCCACGTCGTCGACCTGGCCACGCTCACCGGCGCGATGCGCGCCGGCATGGGCGACTTGTATGCGGGAGTGTTCGCGCCCGACGAGGCGTGGCGCGAGGCGGTCGTGCAGGCCGGCAACGCGAGCGGGGACCTGGCCTGGCCGTGGCCGCTTCATCCGCGCTACCGGCCGCTGATCGACTCGACCGTGGCCGATCTGCGCAACACCGCGGGCAAGGGCTTCGGCTTCCCGATCGTCGCCGCGACCTTCCTTCAGCAGTTCGCGGGCGAAGGGCCGTGGGCGCACGTCGACATGCTGGGGCCGGCGCTGCTCGACGACGATCGCGGCGACGCCTTCGGCCGCGGGGCGTCCGGCTACGGCGTGCGCATGCTGGTCGAGCTGGCCACGCGACTGAGCGTTACGCTGACCCAATGAACCACGGAGACGGCGATCGGCGCGCGGTGGCGCCGTCTACCCCGGGACGGGTCATCGACACTGCGAAGATCGACCTCGCCGCCGCCGAGCGGGCCGCGCGTGATCTGCTGCAGGCGATCGGCGCCGACCCCGACGCTCCCGACCTGCTCGAGACGCCCCGCCGCGTGGTCGCCTCGTTCGCGGAGCTCATAACCCCCGCCGAATTCGGCGCGACGGTGTTCCCGAACGAGGGCTACGACGAGCTCGTGCTGGTGCGCGACATCTCGTTTCAGACCCTGTGCATGCACCACCTGCTGCCGTTCCACGGCGTCGCCCACGTCGCCTACCTGCCGGGGGAGAGCATCATCGGGCTGTCGAAGCTCGCGCGCGTGGTCGAGTTCTTCGCCCGCGATTTGCAGCTCCAGGAGCGGATGACCGTCCAGATCGCCGACTGGCTCGAGCAGGAACTCGCGCCGCGCGGCGTAGGGGTGGTGCTGAGCGCCGAGCACATGTGCATGACGATTCGCGGCGTGCGCAAGCCGGGGGCGCGGACGATCACCTCGGCGTTGCGGGGCTCGCTTCGCTCCGACGCACGCACGCGCCAGGAGTTCTTCAGCCTTGTCGGCTGACGCCGGTGAGCCGTATCCGCTGATCGAGACCGTGGTGACCACGACCGGTTCAGACGGGGTGGTCAACTGCGCGGCGATGGGGGTGCGGTGGGGGGAGGAAGAGCTCGTGTTCTGGCCGTTCGACGCGACGCGGACGCTGCGCAATCTGCGTGTGCACGGCGAGGCCGTCGTCCACCTGACCGATGACGTGCTGCTGTTCGTGCAGGCTGCCCTCGGCCATCCGCACCCTGCGATGCGTCCCGCCAGCACGGTCGCCGGCTCGGTGATCGAGGATGCGAACGCCTGGCGCGAGGTTGTCGTGACCGAGATCACGCCCGGTGGCGACGAGCTGCCGCGGTCGATGGTGCGTGCGCGTGTCGTGGCCTCGGGTACCGGCACGCCTCGGCAACCGCTCGGCCTGTGCCGCGCCCGGCACGCCGCCGTCGAAGCATCGATCCTCGCGTCGCGGCTGAAGTGGCTGGGCGCCGAGCACGTGTCGGCCGAGTTCGCCCGGCTACAGGAGCTGGTCGACAAGACGGCCGGATCCCGCGAGCGCGCCGCGATGGACTACGTACGACGCCACGTCGCAGAGCGCACGTGACCGAGGTCGTGATCAGCGCGCCGGCCAGGCTGCATTTCGGGATGCTCGATCCGACCGGAGTGGGCGCGCGCCGCTTCGGAGGCTGTGGCGTGGCCGTGGAGTCGCCCCGGGTGGTTGTCGCGGTCAGGCCACGGTCCGGCGAGGAGGTTGTGGCGGGTGGGTCGCAGGCGGAGCGCGCGGGCGAATTCGCCAGGCGGGCCCGGGACGCATTCGGGCACCGGGGCGGCGTCGAGGTGGAGGTGCGCGAGGCGATCCCGCCGCACGTAGGACTTGGATCGGGCACCAAGCTCGGCCTGGCGGTCGCGTTCGGGGTGGCCGAACTGGCGGGCGTCTCGGCCGGGCCGGAGAAGCTCGCGGAGGCGAGCGGTCGGGGGGCGCGCTCGAGCGTGGGCGCCTGGACGTTCGCCGAGCCGGGGCTTGTGGTCGAGGCCGGCGTGCGCGAGGGCGGCGCGATCAGCCCGCTGGTCGCTCGGCACCCGATGCCCGCTCGGTGGCGATGCGTGCTCGCGCTGCCGCGCGACGCGGAGGGGCTGTCCGGCGATGCCGAGGAGCGACTCTTCGATCAGTTGCACGACCGGTCGGCGGGCGAGCCGAGCGTCTCGCGGCTGCTGCTGACCGCCCTGCTGCCGGGGCTGGTGACCGGGGACATCGACGAGTTCGGCGGCGCGCTGTCAGAGATCCAGCGCGAGATCGGAGCGATGTTCGCGGACCAGCAGGGCGGCGTGTTCCATCCGCGCGCGGCTCCTGTGGTCGAGGAGTTGCATGCGCTCGGCGTCGGGGCGGTCGGGCAGAGCTCGTGGGGTCCGGCGGTCTACGGGATCGTGGACGGCCCGGAGCGCGCCGCGGACGTCGCCGATCGGCTGCGCGCCGCCGTCGGGCCGGGCACCGATGTCCGCGTGGTCGACTTCGATCGCACGGGCGCGCGGGTGGCGCGTCATGGCTCGGGCCAGGCGGCGGCGTGAGGCTGCTGGTCAGTGTCGTGTCGGCTTCCGAGGCGACGCGCGCCGTCGCCGGTGGAGCGGACATCATCGACGTCAAGGATCCGGGCGAGGGCGCGCTCGGTGCGCCGGCGCCGCGCGTGGTGTCCGAGGTCGTGGAGGTCGTGGGCGGCGCCGCTCCGGTCAGCGTCGCGCTCGGCGATCTGCCGGATCTCCCGCACACCGCGGCACTCGCCGCGCGTGGCGCCGCGGTGTGCGGCGCCGCGTACGTCAAGGTCGGGCTGCGCGGGGTGCGCGAGCTCGACCGTGCGGTGGCGCTGATGAGCGCGGTCGCCGACGCGGTCGGGGATCAGGTTGCGGTGATCGCGGCCGCGTACGCAGACGCCCGCGCGCTCGACCCGCCGGCACTCGAGCCCGCGTGGCTGCCGGCGTTGGTGGAGCGGACGGGGATCGCCGGCGCGCTCGTCGATACGTTCGTCAAGGATGGGCGCGGGTTGTATGGCTGGCTGTCCGAGGCCGAGCTGACCGAGTTGGTATCGGGGACGAGGGCGGCCGGTGGGACGTTTGGCGTGGCCGGGCAGCTGCGGCTCGGCGAGCTGTGCCGCGTGCCGGCCGACGTGGTCGGCGTGCGGTCTGCCGTTTGTCGCGGGAGCGATCGAACGGCTCACCTGGAGCAGGCTCTCGTGGCGGCCGCGGTCGCCGAACTAGGCACCGTTGGCGCTGAAGCTACGTATGTGTTAGCTGGATCGCCAAAGTCCGGGTGAGCGGACCGTTACGCGCACTCCCGTGCGACGCACCGCTTCCGGCAGGTAGGCGTCCACCGCCGCCCCGTCGACCGGTTTGAGCAGGATCGCCTCCTCGGCGCCGATTGCGGCGGCGGCGAGCACGGCCAGCGAGTCGCTCGTGACGTCCCACGACTCGGGAACATCCGGTCGCCCGGCGAACGCCGGCGCGGCCACGAGCAGCCCGAGCGAGCGCGGCGCGACCAGCTTTCGGAGCAATTTCGCCCCCGGCAACATCGGCGCGAGCAGCAGCCCCAGCTGATCCATCGCCTGCAGCGCCAGCCGATGCGCTACATCGTCGCCCAGTCCGACCTGCGCGTCGAGTGCACGGACGACATCCGCGAACGGGCCTCCTCCGGGCACGACGAGCACGGGCCGGTCGCGGGCAAGCTCGAGTACGTCCGCGCAGCCGCGGCGTAGTCCTCCGGAGCCCCTCGGCGCTCAGTAACCCGCCGCCGATCTTCACGACCAGCGGGCGAGGCTCACTCACGACCGAGCACCGACAGCGCGACCGCGGCGGCGACCTCGCCGCCCGTACCGTTCAGGGGCCGGACGTCGTCGTGGACCGGAAGTCGACAGCGCGCAGCCGCCGCCCGGGCCAGGAATGCGCCCACGCCGACGGCGACGACCTGAGCTGACCGGGGCGACTTCGGCCGAGACGCGGCGCAACGCCGCCGCGATCGCGGCGACCTGCGCCTCCTCGACCGCGGCGGCGATCGACTCCAGATCGCCCTCGGCCAGCTCTTCGGGATCGGCGCACACGACGCGCGCCAGCCGGGCGCGGACCTCGGCGACCGATCCGCCGCGGCCGTCCGGGAACGTGCACGTGCACTGCTCGGGGGTGAGGCTGCCCCGCAGCAGATGCGCGTCGGCGGCGATCGCGAACAACTCCGAGGAAACCGGACACGGCTGACCGCCGACGGGCACGTGCGAGAGCACCGCGGCCACGTTCGTGCGCAGCGCACCCGTGTAGACCAGCTCGCCTGCGAGCAGCCGCGTCACGTCGGTCCGCCCCCGCGCCACGACGTTCCCGCCGGCGATCGGGATCAGGTCGGTGGTCGTGCCGCCACAGTCGACGAGGATCGCGTCGGGCAGCGAGCGCGCCACCAGCAGCGCCGTCGCCATCCAGTTGGCGGCGGCGCAGGTAAGAGGCGCGGCCCGCGCCGCGTCCAGGCCGATCAGCTCGCCGCCGGTGGTCATCACGCGCAGCCGTCGCCCCGGCAGCGCGTGCGCCGCAGCCCGGAGCACGTGCAGCACGCCCTCGCGCTTGCTGGCGAACGCGTCGACCAGCTCTGCGGTCGTAGTCAGCGCCACCGGCGCGCCGTCGACCCCCAGTTCCCCGACGACGCGTTCGATGACCCCGGACATGCCGTGCGGGTCCCGCCACACCTCGAACGGCTCTGAGGCGATCCGCACCGGGTCGGACCCGTCAACCACCGCGGCCTTGGTGTTGGCGCCACCGATGTCGAGCCCGATCACCGTGACCATCGCGCCATTGCATCACGGATAACGCGTCACGCCACGATGATCCGGGCCGGCGTGACGGCTAATGCGTCTGGGAGACGCTTAACGCGTCACGCCCGTCGGCAAACCGCCTCGCGTGACGCGTTAGCCGCCAATCAGCGCCATCTCGGCATCGCGGTAGCGGCCGCCGACGACTGCGTCGGCCGGGACGGCCTGGTCGAGCGCCGCGACGTCGTCGTCGCTCAGCTGGACCTCGAGCGCTGCGACGTTCTCCGCGAGCCGCTCGGGTCGCTTCGTCCCAGGGATCGGGACGATGTCCTGACCTTTGGCATGCACCCACGCGAGCGCGAGCTGCGCGGGGGACACGCCGCGCTCCTCGGCGAGCGCCTGCACCCGATCGGCCAGCTCGACGTTCTGACGCAACGCCTCCTCCTGGAAGCGCGGGTTCGACCGCCGCCAGTCGTCCTCGGGGAGGTCGTCCAGGGAGCGGATCTGGCCGGTCAGGAAGCCGCGCCCGAGTGGCGAGTACGCCACCAGGCCGATGCCCAGCTCGCGCAACGTTGGCAGCACCTCGGCCTCGGGATCGCGGGTCCACAGCGAGTACTCGGACTGCACGGCGGTCAGCGGGTGGGTGGCGTGGGCCCGGCGGATGATCTCTCCTGACGCCTCGGAGAGGCCGATGTAGCGGACCTTGCCTGCGGCGACCAACTCGGCCATCGCGCCCACGGTCTCTTCGATCGGCACTGCCGGATCGACTCGATGCTGGTAGTACAGGTCGATGTAGTCGGTGCCCAGCCGCTCGAGTGACGCATCGCAAACGCGCTTGACGTTCTCCGGGCTGCCGTCCAGCCCGCGGGGCCCGTAGGGATTCTCCGGGTCGAAGCTGAACCCGAACTTGGTGGCGATCTCCACCTGGTCGCGGCGCCCCGCGATCGCCCGCCCGACCAGCCGCTCGTTGGTGTACGGCCCGTACACCTCGGCGGTGTCGAGCAACGTCACCCCGAGCTCGAGCGCCCGGTGGATCGTCTCGAGCCCCGCCTGCTCATCGCCGGTGCCATAGGCCCACGTCATGCCCATACAACCGAGCCCCTGCGCCGAGACCTCGAGCCCCTGGCTTCCGAGCTTTGTTCTCTGCATCAATCAAACTCCTAGTCGCTTGCTTGCAGACACCACCGAGTCTGTGACGCGACCAGCGACTCGACAAGGGAATAGCCGATCCTGGTAGATGACCTTCCCCCATGCGAATCGTTCCGGTCCTCGACTTGAAAGGCGGGGTCGTCGTGCATGCCCGCCGCGGGCAGCGCGCCGATTACGCCCCGCTGCAGAGCCCGCTCGTGCAGGGCAGCGAGCCGGTCGCGGTGGCGCGGGCGCTGTGCGCCGTCTGCCACACGAGGACGCTGTACGTGGCCGATCTCGACGCGCTCGCCGGCCAACCGGCCGACGAGGCGACGCTGAGCGCGCTGGGTGCGGTGGCGGACCCATGGGTGGACGCCGGCGCCACCACGCCCGAGCGCGCGGCGGTGCTCGAGCGCGCCCGGGTGGCGCGCAACGTCATCGGCACCGAGTCGATCGGCTCGGGGGCGCCGCCCGCCCGCCCGCCCACCGTCCAGGGGGCGCCGCCTGCCCGGCCGCCCGCCGTCCCCGCGCCACCGCTCGTCCTCAGCGTCGACCTTCGCGACGGCCGGCTGATCTCGCCTGACCCCGCGCTCGCCGGCCGCGAGCCGGCGGCCGCCGCGTCGCTGGCGCAAGCGTTGAACGTGCGCGAGTTGCTCGTGATCGACCTCGCCCGCGTGGGGAGCGGCTCGGGCCCCCCGCTCGACGCCGTGGCTGAGCTGGCGCGCGCGCTGCCGGGAGTGGAGATCTACGCCGGCGGTGGCGTGCGCCACGACGACGACCTGCGCGCGCTCGAGGCAGCCGGCGCCGCCGGCGCGCTCGTCGCCACCGCGCTGCACGAAGGTCGCCTCACGCTGTGACGAGCGCCTCGCAGGCGCTCACGACGACCTGCGTGAGGTCCCGCTCGCACACCGACTGCAGCGCCTGCCAGCCGGGGATCCCGTTGACCTCGACCACGACTGCCTCGCCGTCCGGCCCGATCAGCAGGTCGACCCCGGCGAGGTCGGCCTCCACCGCCGCGACCGCGGCGAGGGCCAGACCACGCTCGTCCTCACCCAGCGTCACCGCCCGCGGACGGCCGCCGCGGGCCACGTTCGCCCGCCACGAGTCGCTCACCCGCTCCATCGCGCCGGCGATCTCGCCTGCGACCACGAGCACGCGCAGGTCGCGGCGGCCGGCGGGTGCGATCGTGCGCTGCACGTAGTAGACCGTCCGCTCGAGCTCCAGAGCGCGGAACACGCGGTGGGCCACATCGCGATCCTCGACGCGCACGATCCCGTAACCCATCGCGCCGAACAGCGGCTTGACCACGACGTCGCCGCCCAGATGCTCGAACGCCTGCATCGCATCGTCGTAGCGCTCGCAGACGATCGTGGGCGGCGTGGGCAGCCCAGCCAGGGCCAGCAGCGCGCTCGCCCACGACTTGTCGATGGTCCGCTCGATCGCGCGCGGGGCGTTGACGCAGCGGACGCCCTGTTCGGCGAGGACGTGGAGCGCGTCCATGCGGAAGATCACCTGCTCCAGCGAGCCGCGCGGGAGGCCGCGCACGATCAGCAGGTCGAACGTGTCGAGGACCACCCCGTCCGGAGCGAGGACGTGCGCTTCGCCGTGCGCGTCGACGATCGACCGAAGGCGCGTGGCGGGGAGCGCGAGCACCTCGTGGCCACGAGCGGTGAGCGCGCCGATCAGTCCTCGCGAGTGCCAGGAGCCGGTCGCCCCCAGGACCGCCACTCGGAGCGATCCCGTCACGACGTGAACGAGCGCTCGAGCACCTCGGGCGCCAGCCCGCCGCCGTGGTGCGCGCGCCCGGACTCGGTGCTGGTCAGCGTGACCGCAGCGGGGCTGAACAGCATCGGATCCACGTCGTAGAAGTTCCAGTCGGCCGCCTCGAGCAGCTCGCCGAACGGGGTGCCGAATGCCTCGGAGGCCGACGAGGGCAACCGCTCGGCGAGCTTGGCCGTCTCCTCGTCCGAGGCCTCGATCCACAGGTGAACGGTGCCGCCGTACAGCACCGCGTCGTTGGTCCGGCCGATCGCCTTCGGGTCGTCCTTGGCCACCGGAGCGATCGGGCAGCAGCCCCAGCCGTGGCGGACCCGGGCCGGATCTACCCCGAGCTCATGCAGCTTGTGCATCGCGGTCTCGACCACCCTGGCGCTGATCTGGACCGAGCCGCAGACCGAGGCGGTCGGCGCGATCAGGAACGTGACCGCCACCGCCTCCACCCCGCAGCGCTCGGCCACCTTCTCGACGATCGCCCCCGGCGGCTCCTGGCTCGTCTCCAAACACAGGACGGCTTCCTTGGACTCCTCGCGCCAGGCCAGCTCGTCGAACAGGTCCTCGGCCCGGGCCAGCGCGCGTCCCGGGCCGCTGGCCATGGCGAAGAAGTCGTCGTGCTCGAGCTTCCAGCCGGCGTACTGGGCGGCCAGGCACGCCGTGGCCGGATCGTCGACCGACACGGCGACGCCCGGCCACGTCCGTTCGCCAACCACAACCGGCACCGGGTCGACCCGGCCCAGGGCGCCCATGCAGGCCGCCGCGAAGACCAGGCCGGCCTGGAGTCCGCCGCGGGCCTGGGCACCGCAGTCCAGCAGCCGCGCGCCGGACTCCAGCGTGCGGACCTCGATTCCCAGCGCGTCGGCGTGGGTGGCCATCGCGTCCACGAGCGTCGCGGTGCGTTCGTTCATCGACCGGCTCATCGACCGCCATTCTCCTCGTCGAAGATCAAGATCTCGCCGCGGGTGAGTGCGGTCCGGTCGCCGGACCACCGAGCCCACGTTCCGCGGAGCAGCGCATCATCCACGGTCAGGCCGAGTGAGCGAACCCGGCGAAGCTGGAGTCCCAGCGCCGGCGGACGAAAGCGGGTGGCGAACGCATACGCGGGCAGCGGGTCCACCGCCCGGCCCGAGACCAGGCTGCCTCGCTTGTTGCCCAGCCCTGCCTCCTCGCCGATCCCGCCGAGCGCGATGACCGTGCCGGCCAGCATCCTCAGCCCAGCCCCGCTCCCGGTCCGCCCGCCGACCGCCACGAGGCCGCGCCGCATCCCGGCGCCGGCCTCCTCGCCGGCATCGCCGGTCACGACGATCTCGCCGCCGGTCATGCCTGCACGGGCGCCGGGATAGGCGGCCCCAAGCCGCGCGCCGGCATCTCCGAGGATCCGCAGCACGCCGCCGGACATCTCCGTGCCCGCCCACGCGCCGACATCACCCCGAACGACGATTTCGCCGCCCGCCATGCGAGCGCCTACCTCATCGAAACGCCCGAGGTCTCCGGCCAGCACGAGCGCCTCCTCCTCGGTGCCCGCGCCGGACACCTCGAACAGGTCGCCCACGGACACCGCCTCGCCACCACAGCGCAGGCCAACCCCGGCGACCGCCGAGGCGTTCAGCCCGCGCAGCCGCTCGGGGATCAGCGGTGCGGCGAGCACCCGCGCCGGTGGGGACTCACGAAGTGTCAACGTCAAGGTCATGGCGGGTCGCGAAGCTCCGAGAGCGGGAAGTGAAACTCGCCGAGCTTGCCGCCGAAGTTGGCGGCGGTCACGAGCTTCGCGCCGGCGCCCGCCGCGGCGTGCAGGCCGCGGCGCATCGCCTCGCGGACGGCGTCCTCGGATGCGCCGTCGATCACGATCTCGAACATCGCCCCGACCCCTTCGGGGACCAGCGTGTCCTCGACCTGAACGCGGAGCGTCGGAGCCATCGGATGGTTGGTGGAGGCGGGCATGGACTTCGACGTCAGCGCGCCGACCTTGCTGCCGCTGCGGACGATCCCGCCCGGGAACGGAAGCGCGATGCCCTCGCCGCGCATCGCGTCAACCGCCACCTGCGCGGCCGCCAGTGCGCTGTCGTCGTCGCCGGCGCCGATCACCAGATTGCCGCCTCCGACTCCACTCCCCACGCCGAGGGACTCGGAGACGAGGAACTCGCCCTCCATCACCGGTATCCGCCAGAAGCGCTGACCGGCGATCACCTTGCTGGCCTGAAACCCGTCGCCGAAGTACCGCAGGCTCCGCCCCAGCGGCACGGTCCGCTCGGCTCCGGGGAGCCCGTCGAAGCACGCCGTGGTGGGGCAGGTCATGACGCTCTGGCCGACGCGCTCGAGCACGCGCTTGCCGACGCCCTCGCGGTCCATCGCGAACAGCAGCACCGCGACGCCGGGGCGGCCGTCGGGCGTGTCCTGCGCCTCGAGCGGCCGTTCGATTGCCGCCTCGCACTTGCAGCCGATCACCGACGTGGCAAAGCCCGTCGCCGAGCGCGCCGCCTCGAGCGCCCAGTCCGCGGTGGCCGCCGTGATCACCACACGGGCGAAGCGCATCGGGAACGCCTCCGCGAACGTGTCGGCGACTTCGGCATCGCCAAGCGTGTAGCCGGTCATGAGCCTCCGGCCTCCACCACGCGCGCCGGCTCGCGCAGCGCCGGGTCGCGGACCGGGTAGTGCTCGAACGCCACCGTGTAGCGATCGCCGAACAGCGGCTCGAGCACGCGGCTCACCTCGGGGTCGAAGCCGGCGCGGCTCGAGAACAGCACCCCGTCTTCGGCGCGGCGCAACTCGCCGTCCTCGACGGCCAGTTCGCCGCCCTTGATCACGTAGCGCGGGGTGGCGAACATGTCCTCGCGGTCGGCGCGATCGTGGTAGATCGTCACGTCGGCGTCGGCGCCGACGCCGAGGTGGCCCTTGTCGCGCAGACCGAGGCGGCGGGCCGGCGCCGCGCGGGTGATGATCGCGATCTCGTTCAGCGTGTACTCGCGCTCCAGTCCGTCGGTGAGGGCCGTGCGGCGGATCGCTCGCTGATTGGCCTGAGCCATCTGATCCTCCCGGAAGGCACGGTCCATCAGCAGCCGGATCAGCTTCGGATAGGAGAGGAACGAGCCGCCGTTGGGATGGTCGGTCGACAGCATCACCTGCCAGGGATCCTGGCCGAGCAGGAACAGCTCGAGCCCGATCGCCCACTGCAGGGCGTGCACGTAGTTGCCGGCTCGGTACCGGTAGGGGACGATCCCGCACCCGGTCTCCACCTCGGTGTCGTGGTTGATCCACTTATCGGCGCCGAGGTCACGCAGGACCGCCGACAGCGGAGCGTCGGCCGTCATCGTCACGGCCGGTCCGAACATCACCTGGCCCACGTCGGCCGTGACCTCGGGGTGGGCGGACAGGTACTCGACCAGCTCGGGCGCTCTCGAGCGAGGCAACCCCTCGGGGTGGCCTCCGTAGCAGTGGAACTGCAGATGGGCGAAGTGCGCCTGGCGTCCCGCGAGCGTTCGCATCGTCTCGAGCGTGGTGTCGGCGTTGCCGGGGACGCCGAGGTTGTTGGCGTGGACGTGCACGGGGTGGGGCAACCCGAGCTCGTCCACCGCGCCGCCGATCGCCTCCAGCACCTGGCGCGGCGTCACCTCGAAGCCCGCCACGCGGTCGTCGAGCGAGTGGACGTTGCCGTTGTCGCGCTTATAGAGCTCCACGCCACCGGGATTGACCAGCTTCACCCCGTAGCCGCCGGTGGCGTCGAGCCACCACGCCACCGCGTCCTTGATCCGGTCCCCGCCCGCCCCGCCGGACTCCCGGATCAGCTCGAACAACACCTGGTTGTTGCCCATCAGGATCAGGAACGCCTTATCGATCATCGGCGTGTCGCGCAGCTCGGAGAGCACATGGCGCGCCGCCAGCGGCGGAGCGGCCGCCTCGACGACCGTGGTGTAGCCGAGCAGCGAGTAGCGGTAGCCGGTGGTGAACGTCGACGGAACGAGGCCGCCGGTCCCCGAACGAAGCGTCGCGGTTCGATCGACGGGATCGCCGCGCCGCTCCTCGGGGGACAGCTTGCGGGCCGCATTCACCTTGGGCCCGGCGATGTGGGCGTGGATGTCCACGCCGCCGGCCATCACGACCATCCCGCGAGCGTCGATCCGACGCGCATCGGGACCGACATCGTCGACCACCTTGCCGTCCTGGAGGCACACGTCGCGGATCTCGCCGTCGACCTCGTTGGCGGGGTCGTGGACGGCGCCGCCGGTGATCCGGATCGCCGTCACGGCCCGACCTCCGCCAGCAAACGGGCGAGCAGCGCGGCCGCGGTCGGCGCGTCGCCGGGCTGCGGCACCTGGAGCGTCAACGGTACGCCGTCCAGCCGATGGGCAGTGCCGCCGGCAGAGACCCCGGCGGCCGCGGTGCGGATCCACACCTCGACCCCCGGCCCGGCTACGAGGCAGCCAGCCGGTCCAGACTCGACGCGCAGCGTGACGTCAACGTCCTCGAACGGCTCCGTGGCCGTGACGAGCTCCGGATGGCCGCCGGCGAAATCCACATTCCCGCCGTACCCCGTCTGCCAGGCCAGCACATCCTCGGCGCTCCTGCATCCGGGCGTATCCGGCAGCTCCAGCGTGACCGCATGGCGCTCTTGGCACAGGGCCCGGACTAGTTCGTGGAGCGCGAGGGCGCGTCGCTGGCCACCCGCGCCGGCGGTCAGGCCCGCTCCGTACACGAATGCGACATGTGGAACCGCTCGCAGGCGCTCGAGCAGGCTCTCGGCTTGAGTCCCGATCTCGCCCTCCGGGACCGTGACGCCGCGCTGCAAGGCATGCAGGCTGACGAGCGCGTCGAGGTCGCGGTCACTCCCCCAGCCGAGCCGTACCTCGGCGCGCCGGGCCGTCGCCGTATCCGCGTCATCGACGACCACGAGTGTGCGCTCGTCGTCGCCACCGAAGCCGAGCCGCTCGAGCAGTCGCGGATGCGTCGTCTCCGGGTCCTCGCGCCAGATCACGACGAGCCGCGAGCGGTCGCGGATCTCACCCAGGGTGGCCGTCGACGCGCCGCGAAGCGGAACCGCCGGGGCACCCGGCCACGCGCCCGCCACCGCGCCGGTGCTCACCAGCGCCCCGAGACGGTCGGCGAGCGCCACCGCCGCGCGCGCGTCCTCGACGGTGGCGTGATCGAAGCCGTTCAGCAGAGGACGCCGCGCAGCGCGCAATAACTCGGCGGCTCGCACGAGCGCCGCGTCGACGTCGACCACCTCGCCGTTGATGGCGGCGCCCGGCGACTCCGCCGGGCGAAGCATGCGTTCCGCGAACCACTCAGCGCCGAGGCGACAGGGTGGCTCCAGATGCACGTCGCCATTGCGCTGCTCCAGGAACACGTCGTCGCACAGCAGACCACACCCGGCGCATGTGACGGGGCGAAGCTCAGCCATAGAGGACAATTGACTCTGGAAGCGCGGACAAAAGCTGAGCTCCGCGCTGGACGAGATCGGACACGCCCGCCTCGGCCGAAATCAGCGTGCACACCGGTGCGCCTCGCCTGATCTCCTCGCCGGCGTGCGGGACGTCGCGCACGAGCCCTGACGGCCACCAGCCGGGATCGGGAGCGCGGAGATCACGATCGGCGTACAGGACGACCTTCACCCGTGAGCGGTCGACCGCCGGGACGGTCGGCAGGCTCAGGCGGCGCGCCCCCTGCACGTGCGCCTCGAAGCTGCCCGGACCGAACAGCTCGAGCGACGCCGGCGGTCGCGGGTTGACCTCGAGCACCCAGGCGTGACGGCCGTCCCAGATCGCGTCAACCCCGAACGCCCCGCGTACGCCGAACCGCTCCGCGACCTCGGCGCACACGGCGCGCAGCTGCCCGTCGAGCTCGGTCAGCTCGCCGGCCGGGAGGCGCGGAGGGACCACATTGCCCGTCCAGGCAAAGCCGCGCGGTCGATGCAACTGCTCGGTCAAACCGAGCACGGCGGCCCGCCGGCCGTCGCCGATCGCCACCGCAGAACAGGAGAGCCCGTATATCCGGCGCTGGAGGATCTCGGTGGGGCGCGGTGCGCCGCCCGTCCACCGCCGCACTCCCCGGCCTCCGCCGCCGCCGCGCGGCTTTCGCAGCCACCGGTCCGGCTCCGCGACGGGGAGCTCGCCGGCCGCCGGTCGGGTCTCGGGCGCGTGCGCACCGGCCGCCCGCGCCGCCGCGCCCACGGCCCAGGGATCGCGCACATCCGCCAGCAGCTCGGGCGGCGTCCCGAGCAACTCGCGCCCTTGGGCCAGCTGACGGACCAGATCGGGGCGATTCTCGAATCCGGCGCCGTACACGACCGCGTCGGCCTCGACGTCCGCGGCGAGCCTCGCCAGAGCATCGCCCGAGGACGCTGTCGCGCCCGGGGCGATTGCGCGCAGGTCGAAGTCGCCGAAGCGGTCGAGCGCGATCGCCTCGTACCCATCGGCCACCGCGAGCTCGGCCAGCATCCGCGCGCTCACGGCGACCAGCAGCACGCTCACGGCAGCCTCGTTCCCTCCAGGAGCGCGGCGAGCAGCGTCGCGGCAACCAGGTCCGCGGTCGTCCCGGGGTTCAGCCGGTTGCCGGCTTCGCGGAGCGAGACGTCGAACTCCGCCGGCGAGCGCGATCCATCGCGCACCTCGCGCGCGGCTGCGCTGACCGCCCGGGCCACATCGACGCCCGCCTTGCGTGCGATAAGCGTGTCGGGCCAACTCGACAGCAGGCCGACGTGAACGGAAACGATGGCATCGAGCGTGGAGAGCCCCTTGCGCAGTGCATCATCGAGCAGCGGCAAGCCGGTGTCGAACACGATCGTGTACCCGGTCGCGTATTCCGAGGCGATGCTGTCGCGGTGCGCCGCGGCGGCCATCGCGTCGCGCAGCGAAACGTCGGCCGGAGCCCGCACGTCGTGCTCGGGCGCCTCGCCCAGCCCGCCGGGGTTGGCCCGGGCGATCGCCGCGAAGGCCGCCGCCGCGTCGTCTACGTCGAGGCCGGCAAGCGTCCGCTCGGTGGCCGATCGCAACGATTCGCCGGCTCGCTGCGTGACCGCCGCGCGCGCGAGCGGCGCGAACAGGAGCACGATCCCCAGATTGGTGTTGGCGCGGGCCACCCGTCCGGTCGCCTCCACGCCGTCCGCGACCAGCTCTCCGACGGTTCGTTGCATGACCCGACGACGCGCGAATACCGGGCCGAGCGCGAGCGCCGAGCGCACCATGTCGGAGTAGGTCGTGTCGGAGAAGTCATGCGCCGGCGTGATGTTGCCGGGCTTGGCTGCTGACACCTCGAGCACGCACGCGAGCTGCACCTGCTGCTCAAGTAGGTCCCCGCTCAGTCGCGAGTGAGCTAGGGTTGCGTTCACCCCGTCACCATACGATAGGAGAGAGGAGACTCACGTTATGGCCATCACCCTGGCAACCGGTGAGGCGCTGGTCGGTGAAGGTAACGAGGTCGCGCACATCGACCTGCTGATCGGATCCAAGAGTGGACCGGTCGGTGAAGCATTCGCCGAGGCCTTCATCAACGAGTCCCAAGGTCACACCAACCTGCTCGCCGTGGTCACCCCCAACCTGCCGGCCAAGCCGGACACGGTGCTCAGCAACAAGGTGACGATCGGGGGCGCGAGGCAGGCCGTGCAGCTGTTCGGTCCCGCTCAGGCTGCGGTCGCCCGCGCGGTGGTCGACTCGGTAGCCGACGGCGTCATCCCCAAGGATCAGGTCGACGACCTGTGCATCATCGTCAGCGTGTTCATCCACTGGGAGGCCGAGGACGACAAGAAGATCTACACCTGGAACTACGAGGCCGTAAAGATGTCGATCGCCCGCGCCCTGGGCGGTGAGCCGAGCATCGACAAGGTCCTCGCCGACACGCCTGACTCGCGTCATCCGTTCGCCGGCGGCGCCGAGGATTAGCGAGGGAGCAGTTGACCGCGCAGGCCGGAGAGCCTTCGCTCACCGGTCTGCGCACCGTCGTCACGGGGGCAAGCTCCGGGATCGGCCGGGCGATCGCGATCGCCTTTGCGGCCGCCGGAGCGAACGTCGGAATCGGCTACAACCGCTCCTCAGATGCCGCGCGAGCGCTGGCCGAGGAGCTTGACGGCGGCCCTCATCCTCTGCTCCGGGCGGACCTCAGCACGCCCAACGGCTGCGCTTCGATCGTGGAAGACGCCTTCGCCGCCTTGGAGAGCGTCGACGTCTGGGTCAACAACGCCGGCGCCGACGTGCTCACGGGCGAGGCGAGGGAGTGGCCGGCCGAGCGCAAGCTCGAGGCGCTGATCGACATCGACCTCAAAGGCACGATTCGCTGTTCGCGGCTCGTCGCCGGCCGGATGCGCCCCGGCGGCTGCATCCTCAACATCGGCTGGGATCACGCCACAATCGACGGGATGGCGGGTGATAACCCGGAGTTGTTCGCCGCGGTGAAGGCGGGGGTGCTCGGCTTCTCCAAGGCGCTCGCGCGCTCGGTGGCGCCCGACATTCGCGTCAACGTGCTGTGCCCCGGCTGGGTCGAGACGGCCTACGGCGAGGGGGTGGACCGCGCCTTCTACGACAAGGTCGCCGCGGCCACGCCACTGAAGCGATGGGGCACGCCGCAGGACATCGCGGGCGCCGCGGTATGGCTCGCGTCGCCGGCCGCGGCGTTCGTCACCGGCCAGGCGATCAACGTCAACGGCGGCACAGTTGGCTGACACGCTGTTCGTCACCGGCCGCCTGGCGGAGCCGGCGGTGCGCTACATCGTGTCCGAGCTGGAGATCGGCCACCAGATCGCCGTGATGAACATCAGCGTCGCCGCGCTGATGACCACGCGCTGGATCGCCCGGCGGCTCGAGGTGCCCGACGGGGTCGACAACATCGTGATCCCGGGGCTGTGCGACGGCGACGTCGACGCGTTGCAGCAGGCCACCGGGCTGCCGGTGCGTAAGGGCCCGGCCGACGTCAGGGCGCTGCCGGAGTGGTACGGCCGCGAGGCGGTCCGGGCCGAGCTCGGGCCGCGTGACGTGCGCGTGTTCGCCGAGATAAACGGCGTGCAGTCGCTGACTCGCGAGCGGGTGATCGAGCGGGCGGAGGCGTATCGCGAGGAGGGCGCGGACGTGATCGACCTCGGACTGTCGCTCGATCAGCCGTGGCTGACCGAGGGCCCGGAGACGATCGCCGCCTTGCGCGAGCGCGGCCTGTCGCTCAGCATCGACACGCTCGACCCCGAGCACATCCGCATGGCCGACGCCGCCGGCGTGGATTATGTGCTGAGCCTCACGCCGGGCACGATCGACCTGGCCGAAACGCTGCGGGCCACCCCAGTGCTGATCACCGACGACCCCGATGACCTCGACGCGCTGGGCCGGATGGCGGCCCGGATGGACCAACTGAAGCGGCCCTACCTGCTCGACTCGATCCTGGCTCCGATCAACTCGGGCTTCGCCGCGTCCCTGGCCCGGTACGTGGAGGTCCGCCGCCGCCATCCCGACGCCGAGATGCTGATGGGGATCGGAAACCTGACCGAGCTCACCGAGGCCGACTCGACCGGGGTCACCGCGCTGCTGATCGGCTTCTGCCAGGAGGTCGGCATCGGCGCGGTGCTGACCACCGAGGTGATCGGCTGGGCCCGGGGCGCGGTACGCGAGACGGTGCTGGCGGCCGAGATCATGCACCTGGCCCAGCGCCAGGCGCGGCCGCCCAAGCACCTCGACTCGGGCCTGGTCACGAGCAAGGACGAGTCGATGCGCGCCCCCAGCGAGGATGAGCTGCGGGCGATGCAGGCGCAGATCTCCGACGCCAACTACCGGCTGTTCGCCGACGCCGAGTGGCTGTACGCGTTCAACGGCGAACGGTTCGTCCGCGAGGCCAACATGTACGCGGTGTTCGACCAGCTTGAGGTCGACGACGCCTCGCACGCCTTCTACCTCGGCAAGGAGCTGATGAAGGCCACGATCGCGCGCGGCCTGCACAAGAACTATCGCCAGGAAGGCCCGCTGGACTGGGGCCTTTTGAGCTTTCCCGAACCTCGACGGGAGGACGTCCCATGAAGAAGATCCTGATCCAGCTCGACACCGACCAGCACCCCAGCGCGTTTGACGCAATTGCCGCCTACGACGCCGATGTCGACGTCGTGCTCGGATACGGCGAGATCACCGACGAGAACCTGACCGACGTCGTCCAGGGCGCGATCTTCCCGCGCGGCCCCGACGGCTTGGCCAATACCGCGTTCTGGGTGGGAGGGTCCAAGGTGCGCGACGGCGAGAAGGTGTTCGCAGCCGCCAAGAAGCTGTTCTTCGAGCCGTTCAACGCGTCGATCATGCTCGACTCGGACGGTTCGAACACGACCGCCGCCGCCGCCGTGGCCCGCGTGCGCGGTGCGGTTGATCTGAAAGGCGCCAAAGCGGCGGTGATCGGGGTCGGTCCCGTAGGACTGCGCACGGCCGAGCTGCTGCGTCGCGAGGAAGCCGAGGTGACCATGTTCACCTTCCCGCCCGACACGATGGAGGGCAAACACCGCCGGGCGTCGGGCGTTCCGGTCGCCGAGGAAGCCGGGTTCGAGGTCGTCGAGCCGGAGTCCAGCGACGACCTGGATGGGGCGCTCGCCGGCTTCGCTGTCGTGTTCGCCGCGGGCCCCGCGGGCACCCAGATCCTGCGGCGCAGCGGCTGGACGCAGGAGGGCGTGCGCGCGGTGGTCGACTACTCGGCGGCCGATCCGGTCGGGGTCGAGGGCGTCGACCGCGGCGACAGCCTCGAGGAGGAAGACGGGGTCCTCAAGCTGGGCGCGCTGGCGGTAGGCGGTCCCAAGATGAAGCTGCAAAAGGCCTGCATACGCGCCATGTTCGAGACCAAGGGCACCGTGCTCGACCTCGAGGGCGTCTACGACGTCGCGCTCGAGGCGCTGTGAGCTATTTCTTCGAGAACACGAACTTCCCCATCGGCCCGTCGAGCGGGCCGTCGGGCTCCGGCCGCCAGAGGATCGTGTCCTCGATCTTGCGCGCCAGGGTGAAGTCCTTGTCGGTGATGCCGCCAGCCGAATGCGTGGCCAGCTTGACCCAGAGCTTGCCCCAGGTCACGTTCAGGTCGGCGTGGTGACCGGCGGCTTCGCACAGGTAACCCACGGCATTGACGGCCATCAGCGTGCTCGGCCAGCCGTCGGTGTTGAACTTGCGCCGAATCCATTTGTCCTCGTAGTACCACTCGTCGAGGCCGTACTCGGAGAACTTCGCGGGGATCTCGTCCTCGCTGTAGGTACGCGGTTTGTCCTTCGTTGAGCTCATGCTCGCATTATGCCCCGCGTAGCCGGCATCGACCCGGGCACGGTCTCGTTTGACCTGTGCGTGCTCGAGGACGGCGAGCCGGTGCTCGAGCAGGTGTTCGAGACCGGCTCGCTGAGCCAGGACAGCGCTCCACTGCTGGACGCGCTGGCACGCCATGGGCCCTACGCCCTGGTGTACGGGCCGAGCGGCTACGGCCTGCCGCTGGTGGCGGCCGCGGACGTGGGGGAGCGCGAACTCGCCGAGATGGTGCTCGTGCGGCCCGACGAAGCCCGCGCCGAGGCCGGTATCGGCGGGATGCGCGCGTTGCTGAGATCGCTCGCGCACAGTGGGCTGCCGATCGTGTTCGGTCCGGGCGTCATCCACCTGCCGACGGTTCCGCGCCACCGTAAGTACAACCGGATCGACCTCGGGACGGCCGACAAGGTCTGCGCCGCCGCCTGCGCGATCGTCGACCAATCCGCCCGACGCGCGATCCCGCTGCAGGAGACCGCGATGGTCATGCTCGAGCTGGGGGGCGGCTTCACCGCGGCGCTGGCCGTCGACGGCGGGCAGATCGTCGACGGCATGGGCGGATCCTCGGGGCCGCTGGGCATGCGTGCCGCAGGGGCCCTGGACGGCGAGCTCGCTTACCTGTTGGGGCCGGCGCTGCGCAAGAACACGCTCTACAGCGGCGGGGCCCTGGATCCGACCGGTGACCTCGAGATCTCAGGTCTCGAGGCTCTATGGGCCTCGCGGGAGCACGCCGAGGGCTGGACGGCGCTGCTCGAGGCCGCGGTCAAGGCCGTGCGCGCGCTCACGGTCAGCGTGCCGGTCCCGCACGAGATCGTGGTGTCCGGCCGGCTGGCCCGTCTGCCCGGGCTGATCACGGCGGTCGCCTCGTCGCTCGAAGCCGTCGCGCCGGTCGTGCCGCTCATTCCGGGGCAAGCGAGCACGGCCGCGCGCGGTGGTGCCCTGCTGGCCGATGGGCTCCTCGGCGGCCGCAACGCCGCCCTGGTCGACGTGCTGAGCCTCCGCGAAGCGAGCGGCAGTGCACTTGACTATCTGCGCGTGGCGGGCGCCGAGAGCATCTTGCTGGGGTGATCGTCTCTCGAAGTAACTGACCGGTCAGTGTCACTACCTGCCCGATCGGATAGGTAAGTACCTGCCTGGCCGATCACCAAATCTCTTCGCTTACGGTCAGGTTGTGTCGCGGTCGCGCCACTGTTAGGTTTTTTGTGCCCATTTTCCGTATGGAAGGAGAGAGTCGCTGTGGCTGCCACTGTCGACGAGAGTGTTATCGAGGGGCTGGCAAAGCAGAACGGGGTGACGCTCGGACGCGTACTCGGCCGAGGGAATGTCGGTGTGGCCGAGGAGGGATCGGACGGCAAGATGACCGCCACCGTCCGGATTCCGCTGGACGAGCTGGTCTTCGATCCCGGCGTCCTCGTGCTCCCTCACGGAGGGACCCTCGAGCTCGAGATCATCAACGACGACAACAACTCGCATTGCGCGGTCTTGCCGTGCAACGGTGACGCCAAGTTCATCTGGCTCGTGAACTTCTCGAAGGGCAAGGCGACCCTCGAGCTAGACGGCCCGGGCTACTACTGGTACGGCTCCCGGACCGGCAACGATGAGGGCGGTGGCCTGACCGGCACGATCGTCGTCGGCGGAGAGGTCCCAGACGAAGCCAAGCTCGACCGTCCGCCCCAGCCGCGGCCGTAGAAAGGAGCAGTTGAATGGCAACTGAGACCGAATACGTTGACGCAGGCGAGGCGGTCGACTTCCGCAATCTGAGCCCCGGGTACGTCGGCAGCGCGCCGCCGGTGACGAAGGGCCTGGGCTACGACCGGATCCTCAAGGCCCGCGATGCGGAGCCTCACAACTGGATCACGTACTACGGCGCCTACGACGGGCAGCGCTACAGCCCGCTCGACCAGATCAACACGTCGAACGTCAACAAGCTGAAGCCCGAGTGGGTGTTCCAGTGCGGCTCGATGGGCATGCACTCCGGCGCCTCGACCTACTCGTTCGAGGCGTCCCCGCTGGTCGTCGACGGCGTCATGTACGTCACCGGGTTCGATGGCTGGATCTGGGCGCTGGACGCCAAGACGGGCGCGGAGCTGTGGCGCTACCACCGCGCGTCCCCGTACGACGTGCGCCTGTGCTGCGGCAACGTCAACCGCGGGTGTGCCGTGGCCGATGGGAAGGTCTTCATGACGACCCTGAACGCCCACGTGATCGCCCTCGATGCCACGAACGGCAAGCTCGTCTGGGACCAGCCGTACGGCGACGTGCGGGCCGGCGAGAGCGCGACGGTCGCCCCGCTGATCGTCAAGGACATGGTGATCGTGGGGAGCTCCGGCGGCGAGTTCGGCGTGCGCGGGCATGCCGACGCGTTCAAGCTCGAGACCGGAGAGCGCGTGTGGCGCTGCTACATGATCCCGAAGCCCGATGAGCCCGGTGGCGACACCTGGCCGGCCGAGGGCGAGCCGTGGGCGCGCGGCGGCGCGAACTGCTGGACCACGCCCACGTACGACGAGGAGCTCAACCTCCTGTACTTCAACACCGGCAACCCGTGCCCCGACTTCGACGGGGGAGTTCGGGAAGGGGACAACCTCTTCACCAACTGCGTCGTCCAGGTCGACCCGGACACCGGCGAGAAGAAGGCGCACTACCAGTACACCCCGCACGACGTGTGGGACTACGACTCGACGATGGAGAACATCCTGTTCGAGATGGACGGACGGAAGTGCTCCGGGCACTTCGACAAGAACGGGTACTTCTTCGTCCTGGACCGCACGGACTGCAGCCTGATCCGGGTCGTCCCGTTCGTCGATCGGATCACCTGGGGCGAGATCGACTCCAATGGCAAGGTCACACCGAGGGTGTTCCCGGACAAGGAGGGCGATCCCGTCCACTTCTGGCCCGGCCCAGCTGGCGCCAAGGAATGGACGCACGCCTGCTACAGCCCGAAGACCGGGCTGTTCTACGCGCCGGTCCAGGACGTCGGTGCGACGGCCACGCGGCGCCGCCGGGAGTTCAAGGAGAGCATCCCGTACTGGGGCGCGGGCGTGGCGGTGGATACCGAGGACGTGTCCGGCTACCTGTCGGCCATCGATCCGGCCACGGGCCAGGAGAAGTGGCGCTTCCGCAACGAGCACCCGATGACCGCGTCGGTGCTGGCCACGGGCGGCGACCTCGTGTTCACTGGCGACCCGGCGGGTATCTTCCGGGGGTTCAACGCCTCAAGCGGAGACCTGCTGTGGCAGTTCAGTTGCGGCAGCGGCCACCACTCGAGCCCCTGCAGCTACAGCGTCGACGGGCGGCAGTACATCGCCGTGCCGGTCGGATACGGCGCCTGGACCGAGGGGTTCTACCCCGGGGCCCTCGCCCAGGCGGGTGGGTCCGCGCTGTTCGTGTTCGCGCTGCCGGAGTAGACGACAGCGACCGAAGCCATATGCGATCTGTCACGGCCCCGGCGCCGTGGCAGATCGCGCGGTCTTCAGGACCTTTCGAAGGAACCGATGTTCGCGCTTCTCTCTCTCGGGTTCACGCTAAGCCTGGACAACTTCCGTACCTCGATCGTGCTGGGGGGGCTCAAGCCGACTCTGCTGCGGTCGGTCAAGACCTCCGCGATCTTCGGCCTCTGGGATGGGGTCGCGCCGCTGGTCGGGATCCTCGTCGGACACTTCCTGAGCGACAAGATCAGCTCCACCGCCGACATCGTCGCGGCGATCGGCCTCGGCGTGTACGGACTGTTCGTTGTCGTCCGGGCGTTGGTTTCATCCGAGCATGCCGATCCGGACCTGCGGTTCGCAACGCGCGGACTGCCCCTGCCGTTGAGCGTCGACAACGTGGCCGCCGGGGCCGCGCTTGGCATCGCTGGATTCTCTCCCTGGCTCGCGCCTCCCCTGTTCGGTGTGGTCACGTTTGGGATGTCGGTCGCCGGGCACCAGATTGGTCGCACAGCGGCCCATTTCGTTCCTCGCATCCGCACCGACCTCCTGACCGGCATCGCGTTCGTCGCGATGGCCGTCTTCCTGGTCGTTGGCATCAACCTTCCGGGTAGCGACTGACGCCGGACGCCGACCGCGGGCGCCGATTGGCCGCGGAACATCAAAAAGTCCCGCGATTTGCGGCCTTCCCGCGCTAGGATCGCATGGCAACCCGGCTCAGCAGGAGGGAAGGATTGGAGCAGCTGACCCCCACACCGCCCGCGGTGGCAGAGGGCGTGCCCCCACGTCCGCTGCGCGGGCGGGTCAGCAAGTTCGTGATCCCCGAGGTGATCTTCGGGGTTGGCACGCTGGCGGAAGTCGGCGGCGCGGTGCGCCGGGTCGGCGGCCGGCGGCCGATGCTCGTGAGCGATCCCGGGGTGCTCGCCGCCGGCTGGGTCGACCGTGCGGTGCCCCACCTCGCCGACGTGCGCGTGCAGTGGCGCCTGTGGCACGACCTGACCCCCAATCCCAAGGACTTCGAGGTCCAGGCGGCGTTCGAGAGCTACGTCGAGAGCGGCTGCGACGCGCTCCTGGCGATCGGCGGCGGGAGCTGCATCGACCTCGCCAAGGCGGTGGCGATCCTCAGCGGCAACGGCGGCCAGATCCTCGACTACGCGGGCATCGACCGGGCCACGAGCCCGATCCCGCCGATGGTCATGGTCCCGACGACCGGCGGCTCTGGATCGGACGTGTCGCAATTCTGCGTGATCACCGACACCAGGGCTCGGGCCAAGGCGACGATCGGAGGTCGCGCGCTCATTCCCGAGATCTCGCTCACCGACCCTGAGCTGCTCACGACCATGTCCGCCGAGCTCACCGCGCACACAGGGATCGACGCGCTCAGCCACGCGATCGAGTCGCTGGTCTCCGAGGCATGCGACTTCCTCAGCAAGGGCCTCGCGATCGCCGCGATCGAGGGGATCGTCGAGCACCTTCCGGTGGCTGTCGAGGATCCGCTCGATCTCACCGCGCGCGAGGGGATGGCGCGCGCCAGCCTGCAGGCCGGGATGGCGTTCTCGAACGCGCTGCTCGGGGCGACCCACGCGATCGCCCACCAGATCGGCGGTGCCCTCGACCTCCCGCACGGGCTGCTCAATGCGATCCTGCTGCCGCACGTCATGCGCTTCAACGCCGAGACCCACGCCGACCGCTACGTGGACGTGGCCAGAGCCGTCGGCGTCGGAACCCACGGGCTCGACGCCGCAAGCGCCGCGGAGCGCGCGATCGAGCGCATCGAGGACCTCAGCCGTGCCCTCGGGATCCCGAGCGGCCTGCAGGAAGTCGGCGTCGATCCGGCCGACTTCGACACCTTCGCGCAGAACGCGCTGCGCGACGCCTACATCGCGACCAACCCACGAGCAGTGAGCGAGGACGATGTCCGCCGGATCTGCATCGCCGCCTACTGAGCGCCTCGGCGTCGACCAACTGGCGCTCGAGCGCCTGATCGGCGTGCGCTCGTCGAAGCCGAGCTTCTACGCCGCCTGGCGCGACAAGTCGGCTCGGCTGGATCACACGATCGAGACCCTCGAGCGGATCTCCTCGGCGCTGTGCGCGGCTCCGGCTGGGCCGGTGGCGGTGTGCGACGCCGTGGTCGAGGCGGCTGCCCATCACTTCGACGCGCGCTGGGCGGCGATGGTGTTCTCCGGCGAGGACGCCGGGGTCGGGATGGCCCGGGTGTTCGTCCACGTCAGCAACGGGGTCATCCAGCGCTGGGAGGTGCCGCCCCGGATGCTCGAGGCGCTCACCGACCAGACGCTCGCCGCCAAGGGGCCGGTGCTCGCCGAGAACGGCGAGGGGCTCGAGTTCGGTGGCGAGCCCTGCGTGATCGTGGCGGCGCCCATGCCGGTCCACGGCAAGCTGGCGGGCATTCTCGTGGTGGGGCTTCCGTACGGTGTCAAGGTCGCGCCGAGCGACGTGTCGATCCTGGTAACGCTCGCGAACCATGCCGGCGTCGCGCTGCACAATGCCTCGCTGTTTCAGGAGAACGAGCGCCGGTCGGCGGAGCTCGAGCGCCGCGGCTCGGAGCTCGAGGGGACCTTGCGGCGCCTCGAGCAGGCGGGTCGGCGCCAGCTCCTCTCAGAGGAGCGCAACCGGATCGCGCGCGAGCTTCACGACAGCGTCTCCCAGCACCTCCTGACGATCGGCATGAACCTCGAGTGGTGCCGCCGCCACGAGTCGACCTCCTCCGCCGTGCTCGAGCGGGTGCTGGCCGCCCAGGCGCTGGCGCGCTCGTCGATGGACGAGATCCGCGAGGTGATCTTCGAGCTCTCGAGCGACGGGCAGATCGAGCTGCCGCGGGCGCTGCGCGATGTGATCGAGGACGTCGAAGCCGGCACCCGCCTGGAGGTCGGGCTGCGCGTCTACGGGCAGACCCAGCCGGTTGCCACCACCATGCAGCACGCGCTGGTCCAGATCGCGCGCGAGGCGCTGTTCAACGTGGTCCGTCACGCCGAGGCCCGCCACGCGTGGGTCACCCTGCGCTGGCGGCCGCAGGTGGTGTCGCTGGCCGTCGCGGACGATGGTTCGGGCAACCACCGCAAGCTTCAGCATCAGCTGTTCATCTCGAGGCCGGACGGCCCTCACCTGGGGCTGACCGGGATCGCCGAGCGGGTGCGCGGCTTGGGCGGCGCCGCCTGGTTCGAGCGCCGGCGCGGGGGAGGAGTCAAGCTCCGGATAGAGGTGCCCCTGGGAGGGGCGGTTGGCGTCGCCTGAGCCGGGCGAAGCTCCCGCTCGGGTGATGCTGGTCGACGATCACGCGATCGTGCGCCGGGGGCTGCGCTCGATCCTCGAGCTCGAGCCCGACATCTCCGTGGTCGCCGAGGCCGGTGGCTGGGCCGAGGCGCTACACGCGCTCGAGCGCGCCAAGCCCGACGTGATCGTGCTCGACCTCAAGCTGAGCGCCGACCACGACACCGAAGGGCTCGAGCTGTGCAGCGAGATCATCCGGCGCCGGCCCCAGTCCAACGTCGTGATCCTCTCGACGTTCCTGAACGAGAGCCTGCTGAACCAGTCACTGCGTCGCGGCGCCAAGGCGTATGTGCTCAAGGAGGTCGACGTCGTCGAACTCGTCCGGATCATCCGCCGCGTGTCGCGCGGGGAGTCCGGGTTCGACGGGCGCAGCGCGGAGATGGTCAGGGCGCTGGTGGCCGGCGAGCGCGGCAGCGACGAGCCGGAATTCACTCAGCGCGAGCGCGAGGTCACCGAACTCGTAGCGGGCGGTCTGACCAACGCCGAGATCGGGCGTCGGATCTTCGTCTCGGAGAGCACCGCCAAGTTCCACGTGCGCAACGTGATGCGAAAGCTCGGCGTCCACAGCCGGGCCGAGGTGGCCTACGCCGCCGGCAAGCGCGGCCTGCTCGACCGCACCGCAAGCCCCTAGCCGGGACCGTACGCGCCGGCCTCAGCAGTTGCCGTCGGCGTCGCAGGTCTCGCCACCGACGACGATCGCCGGCGCGGGCTCGCGACGTGTCCAGCCCTCGCGCAGCAGCTCGAGCAGCGCATCCGGCGGATGGGCGCCCGACGCGCCCAGCGAGCGATCGACGACGAACGTGGGCACCGCGCTGATCCCGAACCGGGCCGCGGTCCGCTCGTCCTCGCGAACCTCCTCGGCGAACCGGTCGCTCGCGAGCATCTGGCGCACCTCGTCCTCGTCCAGGCCGACCTCGCCGGCCAGCCGCACAAGCGTGTCGTGGTCGCTCATCAGCTCGCCCTCGCCGAAGTAGGCCCGCAGCAGCCGCTCCTTCATGGGGTCCTGAAGGTCGTGCTCGGCGGCCAGGTGGACGAGTCGGTGGGCGTCGAAGGTGGTGCCGGACCGCGCGATGTCGAAGCGGAAGTCGAGTCCCTCGCCGGCCGCGGTCTCGGTCATCTGGCGCTCCATCTGGCGCGCGTGCTCAACCGTCATCCCGTACTTCTCGGCCAGGCGCTCGGCCCGGTCACCCTCGCGCTCGGGCGGCGCCGACGGGTCGAGCTCGAAGCTCCGCCACGTGACCCGGACGTCGTCACGATGCTCGAACTGGGACAGGGCGGCTTCGAACCGGCGCTTGCCGACGTAGCACCAGGGACAGGCGATGTCAGACCAGATTTCGATTTCCATGCGCTCGAGTTTAGCCCGCGACGATTCAGTTCCAGGGGAGCTCGCCGCGCTCCTCCCAGTAGGTCTCGGGGTCCTCGACGAGCCCATCGAACCGGGCCGGGTCGATCCCCTCAACCGAGAGCGCCCCGAGATTGCTCCTGAGCTGGTCCGCGGTGGCGGCGCCGCTCAGCACGACGTCCACCCACGGCTGGGCCAGGACCGCGGCCAGCGCCACCGCGTCGGGTGTGGTGCCGGCTTCGCGCGCCGCGGCGGCCAGCTCCGGCACCGCTCCGCGGTCGGTCAGGCGGCCGTTGGCCAGCGCCTCCTTGATCATCACGCCCCACCCCGCTTCGTGGGCGGCGACCAGCGCGGGCCCCGCCGAGCGCTCGAGCAGGTTCCAGGTCGACTGCACAGCGTCGAAGCCGCCCACCTCCAGGGCGCGCTCGATCGTGTCGGCCTGGCGCGGACCGCTCGTGGTCAGGCCGATCAACACCCCGGTGCCGCGCAGCTGCGCGAGCTCGTCAAGTAGCTCACGATCGTCGAGCACGCCGCTGTCGAGCGTGGCGGAGTGGATCTGGTACAGGCGCAGGTGGTCCCCGAGGAGCTCGCGGGTCTCGGCTATCTGGCGCCGGAACGTCGCCGCGGTGAGGTCCTTGACCTCGTGTACGTCCACGTCGGTCCGCCAGTCCGCCGTGTAGGTGTAGCCCCATTTCGAGCCGACCGTGACGTCCTCGCGGCCGAGGCCACGTTTCGCGAGCCAGTCGGCCAGGAACGCCTCCGCCTTTCCGTAGGAGCGCGCGACGTCGAAGTAGCGAACGCCGCCTGCGTACGCCGCATCGAGCACGGCGTGGGCATGTCCCTCGAGCGCCGCCACGTCGGTCTCGCCGGCCACGTCGAGGGCGTGTCCGAGGTTTATGTAGGCGGGCCGGCCGAGCGCGGCCAGCCCAAGCCCGATCCGGGTGACCGGCAGGCCGCTGGCGCCGAGCGTGGTGTTCACCGCCGCTCCAGGAGTCGGGGCAGCGCGCGCATGTCGTCGAACACTACGGTCCGCGGACCTTCCAGGGCGTGTGCCGGGGTGACCCCGCCCGCGTATCCGAGCGCATCCATCCCCGCCGCCCGCGCCGCCTGCACCCCGTAGCGGCTGTCCTCGACGACCACGCACTCGTCCGGTGCGGCGCCCATGCGCGAAGCGGCGTGCAGGAACAGGTCGGGTGCCGGCTTGCCGTTGGCCACCTCGGCGGCGCTGAAGATGTGTCCGGCGAAGCGCTCGTACAGCCCGGTCAGCTCGAGCTTGTAGCGGAGGCTGTCGTGCCCGCTGCTCGACGCGACGCAGATCGGGTCTTCGATCGCGTGCAGCGCGTCGGCCACGCCCGCCACCGGACGCAACTCGGTGGCGTACGCCTCGCGGATACGTGCCTCGCCGCGCTCGAACCAGCCGTCCGGCAGCGGGCCTCCGATCGTGGCCTCGGTCTCGGCCACGATCACCTGGGGCGAGCGACCGACGTACCGCTCGATCACCTCGGCCTCGGACATCGTCACCCCCACCTCGGCCAGCATCTCGACGTCGATCCGCACCGCGATCGGCTCGGAATCGACCAGCACTCCGTCGCAGTCGAAGATGATCAGCCGGGTCATCCGACCAGCACCTCGGCGCCGCGATGGGGCACCACGACCAGCATGCTGCGCCGGGCGCGCTCGGGCTCCACCCGGGCGGGCGCCAGCGTCAGGCCGGCGGCGGCGCGGAGCACCTCGCGCATCTCCATTTCGGCGAACGGGGCGCCGGCACAGCGGCGCACGCCGCCCCCGAACGGGATCCACGACAGGGGGTTAGGCGCGGGATGGCCGGGATCCTCAAGCCACCGTTCCGGTCGAAACTGCGAAGCGCCCGACCACAGGTCCTCCCGGCGGCAGGCCAGCCACAGGCAGGCGGCGACCTGAGTGCCGGCCGGAATCGTGTGCCCGTCGATCTGCGCCGGCTCGAGCAGCAGGCGCGGCGCGATGGTCAGCGCCGGCCGGGCGCGCAGGACCTCCTTGACCACCGCATCGAGGTAGGCGGGGTCGCCCTCGCGCAGGCGCGCCTGCACGCCCGGGTGACGGGCCAACCGCTCGAACGCCCAGGCCAGCGAGGCCGCCGAGCTGTCGTGGCCGCCGACCAGGAGCGCCACCAGCTGGTCGCGCAGATGCCGGTCGCTCGGCGGGTTGCCGTCCTCGTCGCGCTGGGCGAGCAGCAGGCTGAGCATCGAGCCGTCATCGTCATCGGGCCGGGCCCGCCGGCGCGCCAGCAGCTCCAACAGGGTGGCGTCGAATCGCTCGACCGCGATGCGGAAGCGTCCCCACGGGCTGCGCGGGCGGGCGGGACCCAAGTAATTGCGTACCACGGCCATGGCCAGTACCCACGGGAGCGAGCGAACGGTGGCGAGCGCGTCGTCGATCACTCCGCGCAGCGTCGCCACCTCCTCGTCGTCGCGCGCGCCGAACACGACGCGCAGGATGATCTCGAGCGTCAGCTCGCGCATGCGCTCGAGCACGACCACCCGGCCTCGCCAGGTCTCGAGCTCGGCGCGCGCCAGCCGGGCGATCATCGGCGCGAACGCCCGCATCCGCTCGCCGTGGAACGGGCCCTGCAGGAGGCGCCGCTCGCGCAGGTGCTCCTCGCCGTCGAGGAGCAGGATCGAGTGGTCGCCGGCGAACGGGCGCAGGAACTCCCAGCTCTGCCCGGCCGGCGCGATCGCCGGGTCCAGGCGGAACACCGCGCGGACCGCGTCCGGGCTCGAGAACAGGACCATCGGCTCCTCGGTCCAGTAGGTCCGGATCGTCGCCGGATCGCCGTATCGGGCGTGCACCCCGCGCATGAACGCTCCGGGGCGGGCCATCCAGGCGAGCGTCTGCCACACCGCCGGCGCGCCCGGACCGGCTGGCAACTCCGCGGCTCGTGGCGTCACGGGGCCGTGGCCCGCCGCACGCGCCAGATGTGCTCCATCGGCCAGCGGCGCGCCCACTCCAGGTCCTCGGCGTTCCGATAGCTGCTGCTGGCGTCCGCCGGTGGCCGCGGCTCGAGCAGCGACTGGACGACGAAGCCGTGCTCGACGAACAGCCTGATCCACTCTCCATAGCGGAGCTGGAAGTCGATGGGCTCGCCTGGCTCCTCGTGGCGGCGCAGCTGCCAATACTCGACGATGAGCTCACGGCCCGGGTGATCTGTGCCCGCCGGCCAGGTCATCTCTAACAACGGGGTCAGCGCCGAGAAGGCCAGCAGGCCGCCCGGTCGGAGGATCCGCGCCGCCTCGGGAACGGTCAGATAGGGGTCGCAGAACGTCATCGCGCCGTAATCGCAGAACACGACGTCGAACGAGGCATCCGCGAACGGCGTGGCCTCGGCGCTCCCGTGCACGAGCGGGAACTCTGCCCCGGCCTCGCTCATCAGCCGGCGGGCGTGCTCTAGCTGGCGCTCGGAGAAGTCGAGGCCGGTCACGCGCGCGCCCAGGTGATGGAGCGCGATCGACCACTGCGCGGCGCCGCAGCCCAGCTCGAGCACGTCCTTTCCGCGGACCTCGCCGAGCACCTGAAGCTCCGACTCGGGCAGCTGCCACACGCCCCAGGCCAGGCCGCCTGACGCCGCCAGCTGCCCGCCGTGCGTCGCCTGGTACTCGTCGGATTGCTGGTTCCACAGCTCGCGGTTGCGCAGCGCGTGCGTGGTCTCAGCCGGCGGTGCCATCACGAGGGAGTGTCGCACGCGGCTCGAGCCCGGGAACGCCCCCGAATCTGCCACTCGACCCCCCAGCTCGAGGTGAATGGCCGTTCACTCGCGCATAGCGCGACGAAACTGCCACTCGCGCCGGGGCGGACGCCGAGTGGCAGATGACTCGCGGTCCACGGTCCGCGGTCCGCGGTCCGCGGTCCACGGTCCGCGGTCCGTGGGTCCGTTACCCCAGCGCCGCACGCATCGCCGCGTCCATCGCGTCGGCCCGCTCGTGATCGCGCATCAACCGCGTGACGTACGCGGCGGCCAGACCGAGCCGCGGATTGGCCCAGCCGACCGAGCCCCCGAGGCCGCCCATGCCGTAGCCGTCGGAATCGACCGCCACGCCGAGGCCCCAGGTCACCTCCTCCCCGAACACCAGGTCCGGCCCGGTCATCTCGCCGGCGGTCATCGCGGCGACGGTCGCCGGCGAGACGATCCGGACGCCGTCGAGCTCGCCCCCGGCGAGGAGCCCGCCGTAGAAGCGGGCAACGGCGACCGCGTTGCCGTGCCCGTTGACCGCGGGGATCTCGGCGGCCCGCCACCGCTCACCGTTGACCACGGCCAGGTCGCGCAACCCGGGCGGGTTCCCCATCGCGCGCTCGTACAGCCCCTCCTCGGCGCTCGAAAGCTCCCCGGTCAGGTCGACCGCGCGGGCCCGCTCGTCCTCATCCAGGCCGATGGCGAAGTCCAGACCCCACGGCTCGGCCACCTCCTCGCGCCAGAACGTGCCGATCGTCCGGCCGTCGATCCGCCGGACGAGCTCGCCGCACAGGTGGCCGTAGAACAGCGCGTGCTCGCCGTGAGCGGTCCCGGGCTCCCACAACGGCGCCTCCGCCGCGAGCAACGCGCACACGCGACCCCAGTCGAAGATCGTCTCCGGCGGCTGGGGTTCGCGGAGCGCGGCCAGCCCGGCCTGATGGCTCAACAGCTGGCGGATGGTCACCCCCTCCTTGCCGGCGGCGGCGAACTCGGGCCAAACGCTACTCACGCGGTCGTCGAGCGACAGCGCGCCCCGATCCACCAGCACCAGCACGCAGAACGCGCCCATCGGCTTGGTCACCGAATACACGTTGATCAGCGAGTCGCGCTCGATCCCGTCCCCGCCCCACAGGTCGACCACGAGCCGTCCGTGCAACATCGCGGCGAAGCTCGCGCCGGTCTCGCCGAGGTCGGAGAAGCAGCGCTCGAACGCCTCACGGACACTCTCAAACCCGGCTGCCACGAAGCCCTCGCTCATCCCCCGACCCTAACCGAGAAACCGAGAGACCCGGGCGGCACCTGCGCCGCCCGGGTCTCGATCGGTCCGTCCGTTTTGCGGGCTGCTCAGGCGGCCACGAGCACGGGCTCGGGCTCGTGGTTGAAGCGCGGCAGCCATCCAAGCCAGCTCGGCAGGTACCAGTTGCGCTCACCGAGCAGCTTCATCGCGGCGGGGAGCAGGACTGCGCGGACGATCGTCGCGTCGATCAGGACGGCGACGGCGAGGCCGACGCCCATCTCCTTCATGTCGACGATCGGGAGCGTGGCGAACACCAGGAACGCTCCGACCATCACCAGCGC
Source organism: uncultured Solirubrobacterales bacterium (assembly GCA_963832315.1). Taxonomy (GTDB): domain Bacteria; phylum Actinomycetota; class Thermoleophilia; order Solirubrobacterales; family Solirubrobacteraceae; genus Palsa-465. Next base: position 91,676 of record CAWHTT010000009.1, read on the forward strand.
GGCGCTGGTGACCGTGCCGGCCGTCGTCTTGATCCCGTGGGCGACCGCGTCGTCGGTGCTCATGCCGCGGTCGTGCGCCTCACGGATACGGCTGAGGATGAACACGTGGTAGTCCATGGACAGCCCGAACAAGAGCACGAACATGAACATCGGCAGCCACGGGGCCACGCCGCCGTATGACTGGAAGCCGAGCAGGTTCTCGCCCCATCCCCACTGGAACACGGCCACGACGACGCCGTAGGCGGCCGCCACCGACAGCAGGTTGAGCACGACCGCCTTGGCGGCGATCACGATCGAGCGGAACGAGACCAGCAGGAGCAGGAACGCGAACGTGAGCACGAAGCCGAACACGATCGGGATCGAGCTCTTCATTTTCTGGTTCCAGTCGTAGGACCCGGCGGTGTCGCCGGTCACCGCGTACGTCGCGTCAGACACGTGGCCGATCGTGGCCGGCAGGATCTGGTTGCGCAGCGTGAGCAGCGCGTGCGTCGAGGTCCCGTCGTTTCCGCTGCCCGGCAGCGGGACGGAGATCTGAGCCGCCGTGTGCGACCGGTTCGTGTCGACGTGGACCGCTCCGTAGCCGAGGCCGCTCGCGGCGGTCCGCGCCTGGAGCTGACCGACCGCACTGCGGAACGCCGGCGCGGCGGTGTCGGTCTTGACCGCGACGATCGCCGGGCTCGACTCACCCGGGAAGGCGGCCTGGATCCGGTCGAGCGTCTCGACCGTCGGTGCGCTGCGGGGGACCGCCTTGGAACCTGCGTTGGCGGTGTGGATCTGGAGGGTCGGGATGGCCAGCACGGCGAGCAGTCCCGCCGCCAGGACGGCGGCCACGGCCGGACGCTTGAGCACCGGGGTGAGCAGCGCCGACCAGACCCGGTTCTCTCCGGACGGGCGCCGGAGCCGGCCGAGCAGCGGGATCCGCCCCTTCTCGACCCGGTCGCCGAGCTTGGAGAGGACCGCCGGCAGCACGGTGAGCGACCCGATCATCGCGACCGCGACCACGATCATCGTGGCGATCGAGAAGGACTCGAACGTCTTGTCGCCGGAGAACAGCATCCCGGCCATCGCGATCATCACGGTCACGCCCGAGATCAGCACCGAGCGCCCCGAGGTCGCGGCCGCCGCCTGAAGTGCGGCTCCCTCACCGCGGCCCGCTGCCCGCTCTTCGCGCTCGCGCTTGAGATAGAACAGCGAGTAGTCGACGCCGACGGCGAGGCCGACGAGCATCACGACCGCGCTGACGCTCTGGTCCATCGGCGTCAGGTGGCTGACGATCGCGACCAGACCGACCGTGGCGACGACCGACTGGAGCGCGAGCATGAGCGGAACGAACGCTGCCAGCAGCGAGCCGAACACGAGCACGAGGATGAGCAGCGTCAGCGGCACCGAGCGGGTTCCGGCCTGGCCGAGTTGCTCGTTGAACATCTTGGTCAGCGCCTTGTCGGAGCTGGCCGCGCCGGCTTCGCCCACGTAGAACTTCGGGTGCGCCTTGGCGACCGACGCGACCGTGCTGGTCAGCGGGTCGATCCGGTTCTCCGCCGACTTCAGCGTGCCGTTCATGTCCCACTCGACGAGCGCGGTATGCCCGTCGTGCGCGACCTGGGATCGGTTTGCCGCGTCGAGCGGGGACCGGAGATTGTGGATCGCCGTAGAGGGCGACACGGCGCTCACGACGTCGCGGACCACCGCCTGGAACGCGGGGTCATGGACGGTGAGCTTGTGGTTCTGGATCAACACGTATTCGGTCAGCGGGCCGGACTGGGTGAAGCCGGCCTGCTTGAGGATCTGATCGGCGCGGTGTGCCTCGCCAACGTTGTTGTTGTGCTGGTCGAGCGTCTTCTGACCCATGGCCGTGCCGATCACGACCGCGGAGAGAACGAACGCCAGCCAGCCGAAGATCGCGAGCTTGCGATGGCTCGCGCTCCAGCGCCCCATGCGGGCGGCGATGTTTCGAGAGGACTGCGGGACGGACATTGCTTGCCTTTCGATCTGCCTTTGGAAGAGCACTTGGGAACACGTGGAGGATCCCTCGGCCCGCCCCGGCCGCCTATGGAGGAGCCTGGCGTCCGGGGGGTGGGGAAAACCGCACTACTTCCCCCCGGGTAGCCCGGTGTGGGATCGTTGGGGCGTGCGGCCGGGGTCATCGCGGAGTCTCATCGCCCTCACCGCCGGCGGCGCGCTCGGCGTCATCGGGTCGGTCGCGCTCGTGCTGACCAGCGATCACGAGACCGACAAGGCGTTCCAGGTCATCGCCGGTGCCGTCGTCGCGCCGAGCTTCATGGGCACGGGGCTGTTCGCCTGGCGGCGCCGGCCGCACAACCACACCGGCCTGCTCATGTACGCCGTCGGCGTGGCGTTCGTCCTCGGGTCGCTGAAGGAGGCAAACGCGCCCGCCCTGTTCGACCTCGGGCTGATCTTCGGCAACCTTTTCATCGCGGTGGTCGCGCACCTGCTGGTCGCGTTCCCGACCGGCCGGCTCGAGACGCGGGCCGAGCGGTGGTCGGTCGGAGCGCTGTACGGCGCGATAGCGGTACTCGGGGTGGTGCCCGTGCTGCTCAAGCGCGTGTGCGGATGCACCCGGCCCGAGCCGCGCAACGTGTTCCTGATCGCCAATCAGCCGGGGCTCGCGAATGTCATCGAGGCGCTGGCCGCGATCGTCCTGATCGTCGCGGCGGCCGGCATTGCCGTGCTGCTCGTCCGCCGCTGGCGCGCCGCGAGCGCGCCGCAGCGACGGGTCATCGCCCCGGTGCTGTGGACGGGCGCGGCGCTCGTCGCCGAGCTTTCCCTGCTGGTGGCGCTCCAGCTGAGCGGTGCGCCCAAGGTCGCTCAGGACCTGATGACGACGGTCACCGCGGCCACCATCGCGGCGGTCCCGTTCGCGTTCCTGGCCGGCCTGCTGCGCATGCGCTACACGCGCGCGGATATCGTCGGCGGCCTGGTGACACGGCTCCAGTCGGCCGGGTCGAGCATCCGTGAGGCGATGGCCGCGGCACTCGGGGATCCCACGCTCGAGCTCGTCTACTGGCGGGCGGATAGAGGGCAGTACGTCACTGCCGCCGGCCGGCCGGCGCGGCTACCGGGCGGCGATCAGCCCGGCCGGGGCGTGGTCGAGATTGAGCGCGAGGGTCGGCCGATCGCCGCGATGATCTTCGACGCCACGCTGTCCGAGGAGCCCGAACTGATCGACGCGGTGTCCTCGGCGGGCGCGCTGGCGCTCGACAACGAGCGTCTTGGAGCGGAACTGCGGGCCCGGATCTCAGAGCTCGAGGAGTCGCGCGCGCGGGCGCTCGACGCCGAGCTCAGAGAGCGCCGGCGGATCGAGCGCAACCTGCACGACGGCGCCCAGCAGCAGTTCGTGTCGCTGGCCATGACCCTCGCGCTGATCGATCGCGGTCTGGCCGCCGATGTCCCGCAGCGCGAGCTGCTCGCCTCGGCGCGAGCCCAGCTCGACGAGGGGCTGGCCGAGCTGCGGGAGCTGGCGCGAGGGATCCATCCGGCGCTGCTCTCAGAGCGCGGGCTGGCGCCGGCGATCGAGGCACTCGCGGCGCGGGCGGCCCCGCTCGACGTCCGCGTCCTCGAGTTGCCCGAGCAACGCCTTCCGGACCAGGTGGAGACCGCCGCGTACTTCATCGTGTCCGAGTCACTGACCAACGCCGCCAAGCACGCCGGCGCCGCCGCCGCCACCGTCCGGATCGGACGGGCAAACGGCGCCGCCGTGGTCGAGGTCTCAGACGACGGCGTCGGCGGCGCCGACCCCACCCGCGGCTCGGGGCTCCGCGGACTGGTCGATCGCCTCGCCGCGCTCGACGGCGAGCTCAGGGTCCAGAGCCCAACCGGCGGCGGCACCTTCGTCCAGGCGAGGATCCCGTGCGCGTAGTCATCGGCGAGGACAGCCTGCTGCTGCGCGAGGGCCTCGCGCGCCTGCTGACCGAGACAGGGCACGAGGTGGTGGCCCAGGCCGGGGACGGCGAGGACCTGCTGCGCAAGGTCGCCGCCCACAAGCCCGACCTGGCGATCGTCGACGTGCGCATGCCGCCGAGTCACACCGACGAGGGCATCCGGGCGGCACTCACGATCCGCGCTCGCACGCCTGCGGTGGCGGTGCTCGTCCTGTCGGAGTACGTGGAGACGACCTACGCGCTCGAGCTTTTCGGCGCCGGGACCGACGGTCTCGGCTACCTGCTCAAGAACCGGGTCTCGGACCTCGACCAGTTTCTCGATGCGGTCGGCCGGGTGGCGGCCGGCGGCTCGGCGCTAGACCCCGAGGTCGTCAGGCACCTGCTCGGCCGCCATCGCTCGAGCGACCCGCTCGGACGGCTCACGCCGCGCGAGACCGAGGTCCTCGGCCTGATGGCGGAGGGGCGGTCCAATCACGCGATCGCCGAGCAGCTCGTGATCACCGAGCGGGCGGTCGAGAAGCACATCACGAGCATCTTCTCCAAGCTCGACCTCCCGGCCACCGCCGAGGCCCACCGGCGCGTACTGGCCGTGCTCAAGTATCTGCAGGCGCCGGCCGGGGCACACTGACCAGGCGGCCTTCGACCGGCTCGCCGCCCGGGAAGCGGGCGCCGCCCTTGAGCCGGACGCGAACCGTCTCGCCGACGCGAGGGGCGGGGAGCGGGGAGACCGCGTACAGCCGGCCTCGATCAAGCTCGAGCTCGAGCCGGACGCCGTCCTCGAGCGGGATCGCCCGGGTGACCCGACCCTCCAGCGGGCCGGCGGGATCGAGAACGACGTGCGGCGGGCGCGTGAGCACGAGTTCGTCGCCGTCCTCGACGCTCCCGTCGAAGCCGAGAAAGCGAGCGACGACCGCGCTCGGCGGCTGCTCGAGTAGCTCTCGGGGCGGTCCGGAGGCCACCAGCCGGCCGTCGATCAGGATCAGGAGACGGTCGGCCAGCGCCCACGCCTCGGCCCGGTCGTGGACGACGACGAGCGTGGCACGCGTGCTCGAGCGCAGCGCCGAGAGCGCGTCCTCGAGCAGGCTTGCCCGGACCTCGGCGTCGAGGCCGGCGAACGGCTCGTCGAGCATCAGCACGTCAGGGCGGACCGCGATCGCCCGGGCGAGATGGACCCGGCGGCGCTCGCCGCCCGACAGCGTCGCCGCCCGGCGGCGGGACAGGTGCTCGGCGCCGATCGCGCGGAGCGCCTCGCGCGCCCGGGTCGCTCGTTCGCCCCGCGGGACGCCCCACCACGCCAACGCGAGGATCACGTTGGCCAGCACCGTGCGGCGGGCCAGGTCGGGGGACTGCAGCGCGATCCCGACCCGGCCGTGGCGCTCGATCCGCCCCTCGGAGGTGGGCAGCGCGCCGGTCAGGGCGTCGAGCAGCGTGCTCTTGCCCGCGCCGTTGGGGCCGAGCAACGCGACGATCTCCCCCGCGCGTAGCTCGGCGCTCACGTCGCTGACGACCGTGCGCTTGCCTCGCTTCACGCTCAGGTGCTCGCAGCGAAGCAGCACCCGCCCGGCGTCGGCCGCGCCGGTCACGCCGTCGACCGGAAGCGCATGCGGATCCCCCCCGTCTGGTGCTGGAGCAGGCCGAGCCCGCACATCAGGATCAGGATCAGGCCGAGCAGCACGATCGCGATCGCGACGGCCTCGGCGAAGAAGGCGCCATCGACCTCGTACAGCGTCGCGCTTGCGAGAGTCTGGTCGTAGCCGTAGATGTTCCCGCCGAGGATCGTGACCGCGGCAACCTCGGACAGCGACGTTCCGAGCGCCGCGATGACCGCCGCCATCACGCCGATCCGGGCTTCCCGGAGCGCGAGCGTCCCGAGCTGGATGCGGCCGGCGCCGAGCAGCCGGGCCTGTGACAGGAGCCCCGGCGGCAGCCCCTGGACCGCGGCCGCGGTCAAGGCCACGACAAACGGGAGGGCGAGGATCGTCTGCGCGATGAACACGACGCGCCTGGTCCAGATCAGATGGAGCGAGCCAAGCGGTGCCTGCGGGAGGAACAGCACGAACAGGAACACCCCGACGAGCACGGGCGGGATGGCGAGACTCACGTTCGCGAGCACCCGCAGCACGTTCCGGCCCCGGAATCGGCCCAGGCCGATCGTCAGTCCGATGGGCAGGCCGATCACGGTCGCGGCGGCGGTTGCGACGAAGGCCACCTGGAGCGTGAACGAGATGACGTGCAGGAGCGTCGGGTTCCCGTGCACGATCATCGGCACGGCCTTCCGGATCTCCTCCCAGATGAGCTGCATCTCTAGCCCGTCCGGAAGCGCAACTGGACCCCACCGGTGCGCTGCTGGATCACCGTGAGGATCCCGATCAGCACGACGAGCAGCGCCAGCAGCACCAGCGCGATCGCCACCTCATAGGGCTGGTTCGTGGTGTAGTTGAACTGGTCGATCAGCGCGCTCGCGAGCGTCTGGTCGTGGCCCTGGATGTTGCCGCCGACGATCACCACGGCGCCGACCTCGGAGATCGCCGCGCCGAGCGCCGCGATCACGGCCGCGAGCACGCCGACCTTGGCCTCCCTGAGGGCGAACGTCGCGAGCTGCACATTGCCCGCGCCGAGCACGCGAGCCTGGTCGAGCAGCCCGGGCGCGAGGCCCTGGATCGCCGCCGGGGTGAGCGCGACGATGTACGGCAGCGCGAGCACCGTCTGCGCGATGTAAACCGCCTGGAGCGTGAACGCGAAGTGGAGCGAGCCGAGCGCGCCCTGCTGAAGGACGAGCAGCAGCACGGCGATGCCCACGACCACCGGCGGAAGGGCGAGACTCGCGTTGGCCAGCAGTTGCAGCGTTCGCCGGCCGCGGAAGCGCCCGATCCCGAGGGCCACCCCGAAGGGGAGGCCGATCACAATCGCGGCCGACGTCGAGACAACCGCGACGCGGATCGTGACCCACAGCAGGCCCATGATGTACGGGTCCCGGTGCACGATCAGCGGGACCGCGCTGCTCACCTGGTCCCAGAGGAAGCTCATTCAGGGAGTCTGGTTCGACGGGGCCTGCTGGACGTACACGAGCTGGCCGTTCGCGAGCCGATAGACGACCCCGACCTGCGCGCCCTGGCCGATCGTCCGCTGGCCGGGCTTGGGCAACGGCGCGACCTTCTGCCCTGGTTGGACGACGATCGTCTTGGCGGTGGGCGCCCTCAGGCCCTGGCTGGTGATCGTGTTCGACAGATGCAGCGAGGAGAGCGCCGCGAGCAGGAACGCGACCGACAGCACGATCCCGAGGTCGAACAGGTTGACGAGGCCGTCGAGCGGATCGCCGGCACGGTCTTCGCGATTGCGGGCGCTGGGGGTGACGGAGATCATGTCGTGTCTCCTCCGGGTCGTGGATCGTCGACGACCGCCGCGAGGTACTGGAGGTCTGACAGATCCTGGCTGTACATGCGGTCGCGCGAGAGCGACAGCCCGAACGCGACCGCGCCGATCAACAGACCGACGACGGTGACGCTGAACGCGACCCGCAGGTTGTGGCTGAGCTGCGCCGTGTTGCCGGCGGCCAGGCCGGTCAGCGCCGGCGACAGCGGGATCAGCGTGCCCATCAGGCCGAGCGCCGGTCCGGCGCGGACCAGCATTCGCGTTCGGGCCAGCCGGCGCTGGGCGTCGAAATCGAAGTCCGCGAGCGCCTTGTTGAGCTGATGGTCCGATCCGTCGGTGCGTGCGTTCTGAAGGATGAAGGCCAGCGTCGACGCCATGGCCGGGCTGCGGGCGATCGGGCCGGCGGCGGCGGTCGCGGCCGGGCGGTCGTTCTCCAGCAGCGCCTTGCGGGCCTGCTCGCTGGCGGTCCGCAGTGCCTCGAACCGGCGACGGCTGCGGCCTCGGAGCTCGATCAGATAGCTGCCGAGCTCATAGACGACGAGCGCGAGCGAGAGCAGGGCGAGGATCAGCACCGGCACCTCGAGCGCGCTGGCGACGTGGAAGATCGCCTGGTCGATCGAGTTGGTGCTGAGGGCGTAGAAAGCGGGCACGTCGGTGGTGACCGTCAGGATCTCAGCTGCCGAACCGCAGCGCCCGCCACTCGCGGCGGGTGCGCAGCTCGCGCCGGGCTCCGAGACCGAGCAACAGTACGACCGCGAGTCCGGCGCCGAAGGCTGGGAGGAGCGAAGCCCGGATCGCCCGCCGCGCCGGCGGCGCCGTCGCGACGGCCGCGGGCACGGTGTGGACGAGCGGGCTGAGCGTGGCCGGGACCGTGGTGACGTCGCTGATCAACTGGCCGGCGACGCGCGGCCCGGCCAGCGGAACGGGCGTGGCGGGTCGCGTCCGTGGGACGGTCGTGCGGTGGGGTCGCGGGGCCGGTGTCGCGTGCGGGGTCGCGGTCGTCGTCGGAGTGGTCGACGGCGCCGGTGTGGTCGTCGTCGGGGTGGTGGCGGTAGAGGTCGGCTGCGTCGTCGCCCCACCCGTCGTGTTCGTGTTGGTGTTGGTGGGCGTCGTCGACTTCCCGGACTTCGCCTTGCCGGCCGGGCCGCCGGCGTGGTGGCCGCCGCTGTTCTTCGGTCCGGTGGGCGACTTGGATTTCTTGTTGGTGCCCGCGCCCTTCTGTTTGTGCCCGCCCGTGGCGGGGGCGGGGGGCGTGCCGACGGTGATCGGGATCGAAGCGATGCCGCCGCCGCCGGCGGTGTCGCTGACCTGCACGGTCACGTTGAACTGGCCCTGGTTGGCGAACGTCACCTGGGGGGTCGCCGATGTGGAGTTGGCGGCTACGCCGTCGAATGTCCAGCTATACGACAGCCCGCTGTCGCCCTGACCGCTCACCGTGGCGCTGAACGTGACCGCGCCGCCCTGCGCCACCGTCGTCTGTGAGGCATGGATCGAGACGGTGAGGAGCGGACCTTCGAAGACCTCGATCGTGAGCGGCTGCGCCTGGCCGTTGGAGCCGTCGGTCACCTGGTCGAGGTAGTCGTAATCGGTCTGGCCCTGCGACGGGCCGCGCCACGGCCGGTCATAGCGGATCGCTGTTCCGAGGTTCGACACCACGGGAGCTTCCTGCGGGTCGTTGAAGTCGGTCGAGCCCGGTGCCGCGAGGTCCGCGCCGGTGAGCTGCGAGCCGATCCCTGACTGGGGCGTCCCGTCGGCGTTCACCACCGTCACCCCGCCCTGCCCGGCGAGCGACACCGGTTTCGGTTGCAGGCACCCGAGGACCGCCGACAGCGCCCAGGCACTCGAGGAGGGAAGGGTGACCGGCACGAACCCGTCCCGCCCAAGCTCGTTCATCGTGCTCGGGCCCGAGTACGTGGGGCACTGCTGGAGCGCCGACAGCGTCGCGGTTTCCGTCGAGGTGCCGCTCGACGAGTACACGGTCGCGACCACGATCGGCTGCGAGCTGTCGTCGGCTCGCGCGACCGGCCCCGTGAATCCGAGGAGACTGGCCGCGATCGCCAGCGTCAACCGGAGTCCCCGCCGCGTCACAGGGGCCTACTGTACGTTGACCGTCCTGAGCGCCGAGAAGCTGGGCGCCTGTCCGGGTCGGATGTACTCGAGTTGCAGCACCCAGCGCGTGCCCTTCTTGGCCTTCGCGTGGAGGGTGAACTTGGTGTTGCCGGCGTCGAGCTTGGTGGTGTTCAGGATCTTGAAGCGCGTGGGCGCGCCCGCTGGCGGTGCCCAGCGCGAGCAGCTCGACCTTGGCTCCGGTCTCGCCGGCTGGCGCCGCGGTGCCGTTGACGCGTCAGTGTCGCGTTCTTTGCCTTGACCGAACCCAGGCTCACTCGCGAGGTCGGCTTGGGGGCGATCGTGACCTTGATCGTCTTCGAGGTCGTGGCGACGACCTGCCCCGGGTCGGTGAACTTCACCTTGAAGTTCCAGGCGCCCGCAGCGCGCGGCACGGAGATGGCGAAGTTGCCCTGGGTCGCGGTCAGCCGCTGGCTGGCGACCTTCTTGAACGCGCCGTGCTTGCCCACCGCGCGGGCGAACACGGCGATGGTGCCCTTGACGTGTCCGGTGCCTGGTGAGACCTTCCCGATCACCAGCGCCTTGGCGCCTTGGGATCTCACGCTGAAGTTCTGCAGCGCGCTGTGCACGGTGAGCTTGGTCGCGGTGGTGGACGCCGGGGACAGGATGTCGCCGTACGCCGGGTTGAGCGTCGGGATCTCGATCTGCGAGATCTGGCCGGTCGATACCTGGTAGGAGCCGGTCGAGCTCGGGGTGAACTTGATGCTGTACGCGCCGGTCGAGTTGGTCTTGCCGCTCGCGACGGTCAGCGGCTGCCCGCCGACGATCTGCTGGACGTTGACCGTCGCGCCTGATGGGGCCGGGAAGCCGGGCTGGGCGTTGAGTACCGTGCCCTTCACCGTCATCGGCTTCTTCGCGTTGTAGTTCGTCGTCAAACCGGACACGGTCAGGTTGGGTGAGGCGTCCGCCTTGAACGGAGGACCACCCGGGTCGACCGTCGGCAGGTAGTTCTTCAGCTGCGCCTGGAACGCCTGTGAGGTGAGGAAGCTGACGAAGTCCTGGGCTGCGGTCAGGTTCACCGTCTCGCCCGGCTTGGACGGGTTGATGACGTAGACGTGGAAGTAGTTGATCAGCTCGTTGGCTCCACCGGGAGCCGATGCGCTGTTATCACGCGTGACGATCTTCAGGTTCGCGATCGTCCCGGCCGGATCGGTGCCGGAGGACAGATAGTCGAACGTACCGCGATCGGTCAGGACGTAGCAGCTGTTCGGGCCGCTCGTGAAGCCGTTGCAGTCGTTCGCGGCGATCACGCTCGCGGCCTGGTTGACGTTGTTGATCACGTACCAGCTCGGGGCGTCCGTGCTGTTCACGGTGCCGCTGTCGGGACAGGGCTGCCCCGAGGTGGCCTGCACGCTCGACTTGATCGGCGTCATCCCGCCGCCGTCGGCCGCGCTCACGTTGCAGAGCACGAGGCTCGCGGGCTGGAGCCCGGAGCTGTTCAAAAGCGCCCACAGCGTGTGCTCCTCGACGGTCGTACCGGAAGCCGTGGTCGTCCCACCACGCGACAGATAGGTCGCGGTGCCGTTGTTGCCGGCGGTCGCGATGTCCGCATAGGCCTGAGCGACGTTGTTCGCGGCGTTCGAGCCCACCGCCGCGGGATCGCCGTTCGGTCCGGCGAGCACGAAGTCGTTCGTGAAGATCGCGTTCCCGAACTGATTGTTGAACGAGAACCCATTCGCGACGAACTGATTCTCCAGCGAGGGCGCGTGGACGATCAGCGCGCTCGGGCCGCCCGTGCCGTTCTGGGCGGACTGGATCGCGGCACCGGTCGCCGAGCCCACGTACTTGAACGTGAATTCGGGATGCTGCTGGGTGAACTGCGGTTGGATGACGTTCGGGATCAGGCCCGAGTCGCTGACGTCGCTGGTGCCGACGATCGTGAGGGTCGACGACGTGTCGGCGCTCGCGAGCGATGGCGTCACGAGCAGCGCGGCGGCGGTCAGAACAACGGCCAGAGATACGGAAAGTGAGGTTTTGCGCATCGCGCCAGCATATAGGCAATGCATATGCAGAGTGTCCGGTGCGCGGCTCCGCGAGGCCACGTGTGGCTAGGCTGTGCCCTCGTGTGGGGCACCCGGCACGCTCGCATCTGTGGACTGCTCGCGGTCGCCGTGTTGGTGTCCGCCTGTGGGGGTTCCAACCACGACACGAAGGCAGATTTCGTCGCCCGTGCCAACGCGATCTGCACGAAGACGCTCAGTCAGACGCGCGCGATAACCCCACCCCCGTCGACCTCGCAGCCGGGTGGCGCGCTCGCCGCGTACCTCGGTCAACTGGTGCCGCTGTTGCAGTCGGAGGCCGACCAGATCCAGGCGCTGAAGCGCCCCTCGGGTGGCAGCGCGCAGGACCGCCGCGTGCTGGCGAAGTATCTGGCCGCGCAGGGGCAGGTTGTGAGCGCGTATCGCCAACTCGAGGCGGCGGCCAAGCGCGGCGACGCGCAGGCGATCGCCGACGTCGAGGCGACGCTCCGGGCCAACCCGGCCGCTGACCTTGCGGCGAGCTACGGGTTGCGCGCGTGCGGCACCCCGGGGGGCACGGCGGCGTAGCGGGCTAGGGCCGGAGGGGCGCGCGACGCGGCGCCCACCCGAGCCCGCGGCGCCGTGTACCGTCTCCCATCGGGATGCCCGATGAGCTTTCACTCGGTGAGGCCGCCGCGGCGCTCGGCGTGAGCGTCGACACGCTGCGGCGCTGGGATCGCAAGGGCCGCATCCGGACCACGCGCGACGCCCGCAACCGTCGTCTTGTCCCGGCGTCGGAGATCAGCCGGCTGAGCACGCGGCCGGTCCGCCACCAGACCGGGACAGAGCGCTCGGCGCGCAACCGGTTCGCCGGCGTGGTCCGCTCGGTCGAGGCCGACGGCGTGATGGCGCTGGTCGAACTCGAGGCGGGCCCGTTCCTGGTCACCGCCGCGATCACCCGCGACTCGGTCGAAGAGCTAGGCCTCGCGGCCGGGGTGAGCGCCACCGCCGTGGTCAAGGCGACCTCGGTGATGATCGAGCGCGGATCGACGGCCTGAGCTCGCCTGCTTCATCGGCAGACCGTCCCCTGCAGATCTCGTTGAACGAGGACGGCCAGCCTCTGTCACAGCCGCGCCTGGTCGTCGACGGGGACGTGAAGGGCGGGCGCTATGTTTCGGGGGTGGTGGATCTCGTCGTGGGACAGGGATGAGCAAGTCGGTCGCGCTTGACGACGCCCTCGCGATGACCGTCGGCGAGGTGATGATCCGTGCGCCGAAGACGCTTCCCGTCGACTCAGTGGTCGGCGACATCCGCGAGGTATTCGAACGGCCCCACGTGAGGACCGCGCTGCTCGCCGACGGTGTCCGATTCGCCGGCGTGATCGAACGGGACGGGCTTCCCGCCGATGCCCCGGACGACGCGCCGGCAAGGGACTACGTCGAGGCGGATCCGCTCACCGTGACCCCGGGGCTGCCGATGTCCGACGCGGTCAAGCTGCTGGAGGGGCGGAGCGAACCTCGGCTGGTCGTCATCGACGAGGACGGTGCGACGCTGCGCGGTCTGCTCTGCGTCAACGCCACAGCGACCGGTTTCTGCGTCCACTAGCCGGCCGGCTGGTTTCAACTCGCCGGTCTCACCCTGGTAGCGTCGGGTCGTGCAGGACCGGGAACTCCGCGCACGCTTTCGCCAGGGCGATCCGGACGCCGTGCGTTCGGTCTACCGCTCGCACGGCCGCCTGGTCTACGCGGTCGCCTACAAGGTGCTCGGGGATCGCAGCCTGGCCGAGGAGGCGGTTCAGCAGACGTTCGTGAAGGCCTGGCGGGCGGCGCAGAGCTTCGACGAGAGCCGCGAACTCGGGCCGTGGCTCGCCGCCATCGCCCGCCGCGTGTCGATCGACCTGTACCGCCGGGAGGCGATCCGGACCGCGGACCCGATCGAGTTCGCGCCGCCCGGCGATCCGGCGCTGGTGGCGGCGCCGCACTCGGCCGAGGCGGTCTACGACGTGTGGGAGGTGCGCCAGGCCGTGGCGCAGCTCCCGTCCGACGAGCAGGAGGTGGTTCGCCTCCAGCATCTCGACGGGTTCACGCATACGCAGATCGCCGAGCGGCTCGGTGTGGCGGTCGGCACCGTGAAGTCGCGGTCGTTCCGAGCCCACAAGCGCCTGGCCACCCTGCTGGGACACCTGCGCGAATGAACCGAATGCGAGTGATCTACCGTATGGCACAGAAAGAGGAACAGCCGTGAGCCCCAGCGACAACGATCGGATCTCGTACCTCTCGGGCGAGCCCGTCGACGCGCTCACGCGGCAGGAGCGGGCCGAGCTCGACGAGCTACGCACGCTGCTCGAATCACCCGCCGCGTGGGAGGAGCCCGATCCCGCGCTCGAGGACCGGGTGCTCAGTGCGGTCGCGGAAGAGGTCCGGCGGGCCGGCGCGGTCGCGGACGACGTGCCGCGGGCCGACGCCCCCGTCCCGGCCCCGGCCCCGGCTCCGAAGCCGCAGAGGACTCCGTTCTGGCGGCGGTGGCGCCCGCGCCGCCCAGCGCTCGCGTTCGGGGGCCTGGCCGCAGCCGCGGCCGCGATCGCGGTGGCGCTCGTCGTCGCGCTCGGGAACACCTCGCCGGCGCCGCTTCAATTCGCGATGGTGGTCTCGGGGACGTCGCTCGCCCCCGGGGCGCACGGCTCGGCCACGCTGACCAAGACACAGTCCGGCTGGCGGATCGAACTGTCGGCGACCGGCTTGCCGCATCTGTCGGGCACGGACCGCTACTACCAGGCGTGGCTCAAGAACTCCGCTGGGATCCTCGTCCCCGTCGGCACGTTCAACGACGCCGAGAAGGTAACGCTGTGGTCGGGGGCGCCGGTCACAAAATTCCGGGCCTTCAGCGTCACGGTGCAGCAGGCCAACGGCAACCCGGCCTCGTCCGGGCGGCGCGTGCTCGTCGGCGTCGCTCACCCCATCCACTGATCTCCGAGAACCGTTCGGGCGAATCGCCCGTAACGCGGTTCGAGAAGCAAACCTCGAACCGAAGGAGAACTCATGGGGACCTACCGGGGGCTTTCCCGGCGGGCGCGCATAGCGCTCGTGGTGACGGTGGCCGCGCTCGCTGCCGCCGGCTCGGCGGCCGCGTTTCAGGCGCTGCCGCCGGGCGGACAGGTGAACAACGATCCCGCGGCCGGGATCAACCCAGCGGTCAGCGTGAGCGGGGAGGACCCGACCAACGCCGACGTGGTGGGCGGCGCGCTCGTCGCCGGCAAGCCGGCGGTGCCGTGGTCGGTGTTCCGCCAGCAGGAGGCGAGCGGGCACGACCAGATCTTCTCCCGCTCGTTTGCCGGCGGCACGTGGACGACCCGCGGCAACGGAACGGTCGGCGGGCGCTCGAGCGCCACCCCGACGTTCACGGGGTCGCTGAACTTCGACCAGGGCCAGGACGGCGAGGCGCCGGCGATCGACTTCGCCGGGGCTGGCCGCACGGTGCCGTGGGCGACGTGGTACGAGACGACGACTGGGACTAACTTCGGCTCCAACAATGTCTTTGCCAGCCGGTTCGACGCGACCACCGGTAAGTGGATCTTCGCCGGACAGGGCCGCGGCAACGGCGGCAGCGGGCCGGCGGTTCCATCGCTGAACATCCACACCGGTCAGGAAGCGGAGAATCCGTCGGTGGCGGGTGGCTCGGCGGTCGATCCCACGAAGCCTGGCCCATGGGTCACCTGGCAGGAGCAGACCACCGATCCGGTGGCCGGCAAGAACCAGATCTTCGTGTCCAAGCCGTTGGGCCCGGGCATGGCGAACTGTGACGGCGTCACGCCGGCCGGCGTTGCTGACGGCACGGGCCACGTGCCCGCGATCGGCGGCTTCTGCTTCCAGGACGTGGGCGTCGGGCGGGTTGGTCCCTCCGGCGCGGACCCGAGTCTGAACGTGGACGTCCAGCGTGACGGGATCGAGCCGGACATCGCCTTCACGGGCACGAACGACAGCGTGCCGTGGGTCGTGTGGTACGAGACCGGCGGCGCCGGCACCCCCGGCCTGGCCGCCAACGACATGGTCTTCGCGGCCAAGGCAGAGGCCGACACCACCACCCCTGGCGTGGTCGGCGGATTCCACTGGAACGTGATCGGCAACAACGACCACGGGATCCTCAACGCGGCCAATCACTGCGCGGGCTCGCTGGCGACCGAGCAGGCCTGCTCGCTGAACAGCGACCCCACCAAGGGCGCCGAGGACCCGCGGGTGGCCGCGGGCTCGATGAACCCGGCCAACCCGACCGCTCCCTGGGTGACCTGGGACGAGACGGTGGGCGGAGTGCACCAGGTGTTCGTCTCGCGCTTCGTCGCGACGCCGACGCCGCACTTCCAGATCGTCAACGGCGGCAACCCGATCTCGACGCACGGTGTCGAGTCGACGCGTCCCGACATCACGTTCTCGGGCAACACGCCCTACGTGACGTGGCGTGAGGAGACCGCGTCGGGCACGCGGGCGTTCGTTGGTCACTTCGTGAATGCGGCCAACCCGACGTTCGTGCTCGACGAGTCAGACGTCCCGCTGACGCCGACCGGCGACGGTCCCGGCCAGGCGGACGTCCGTGAGCCGATCTCATCGACCTGCATCGCCACCCCGTTCAACATGGACGGACAGGCCTGCCAGGGCGGCGCGGTCGGCACGCCGTTCTTCCTGTTCACGAACGGCACCAGCCCCCTCGGGCTGTTCGCCGACGCCTATCAGCCCGACGTGCCGGTCACCGGCGCGGCGAGCGGGATCTCGACCTCGGCGGCCACGCTGAACGGGACGGTCAACCCGGAGGGCGCCGCGGTCAAGGTGTCCTTCCAGTTCGGCACCACGACCGCCTACGGGCAGAGCACGCCGGCGCAGACGCTTGCGCTCGGCAACGCTCCGGCTGCGTTCAACGCGGCGCTGACCGGCCTTCCGGCCGGAACCACGATCCACTACCGGGCGGTGGCCAGCTCTGACTTCGGCACGTTCAGCGGCGCCGATCAGACCCTGACCACCGGGTCGAACCCGACGCCTCCGGCGCACGGGACGGTCACCGTGGGACATGCCAAGGTCAACGGCAGCACGGTCGCGGTCAAGGTCACCTGCAGCGGCGCTCCGTGCAAGCTGACGGTCAAGCTGACCGCGCGCAACCAGCACCACAAGCAGGTTGGCGTCGGCAGCACCAGCGTCACGCTGGCCGCGGGCCAGAGCACGATCGTGCGGATCCACCTCAACCAGGCCGGACGGCATCTGCTCGCCGCGCGGCATGTGTTGAAGGCGACGCTCCGCGCGATCCAGTCGCTCGATGGCGGTCACACCTCGACCATCAGCACCCAGACCGTGATCATCAAGATCCACGGCCACAAGCACCACTAACGCAGTAAGCCAATTGCGGCCCCGTCCTCCTATCGGAGGGCGGGGCCGTATATTCGTTCCGGTCCATGGCCGTGACCCCCGAGTTCACGCGACAGGAGGCCGAAGCGCTCCTGACCTGTGTGCGCGAGTACATCGCGATCCTGCTCGAGCGGGGCAGGCTGGGCGATCAGAACCTCTCCTCCGCGGCGTCACGCTTGTACTCGGCGATGCTCGAGGCCGGGGTCACCCCTCCGAGGCTCGAGTAGCGGCGAGTCGCGCAACCGCGGTAAGAAGCCGGGCGCAAGGATCGGCGACGCCGTAGCGCGCCGCCAGCGCGCGCAGCGCCGCCTCGTCGTCTGGGTAGGAGTCGCGCCGCCCCGCGGGCAGGGCGATCGGCAGGTCGGTGACGGGCGCCACCACGCTCATCGCGCTCTCCAGGTATGCGCGGTCGGCGTCGCTCAGATCACGGTCGCGGAGGATCCCGGCGATGCTGCCGTGGCGGCGGATCATGCTTGCCGCGGTCACGTTGCCCACACCCTTCAGACCGGGGAGGCCGTCCGAGGGATCGCCGCGCAGGATCGCGAAGTCCGCGTAGCGCCGGCCGGGGATGTTGTAGCGCCGGGTCACCTCGGCCTCGTCGATCACGGCGAGACCTGACTTCTCGGGATAGAGGACGCGGACGCGCGGATCCTCCACGAGCGCGAACAGGTCACGGTCGCCGCTGGCGATCTCGAGCGTGCCGGGCGCCAACCGGGACCAGGTCGCGATGACGTCCTCGGCCTCGTGCTCGGCGACGCCCACCATGTCGATCCCAATCGCCGCGAGCAGGTCGCGGATGATCGGCATCTGCGGCGCGAGCCCGGGCGGAATCGGCTCGGCCACCCGGTGAGACTTGTAGGTGGGGATCAGATCGACCCGCCAGTCTGGTCGCCACGCCTCGTCGTCGGCCACTGCGAGATGGCGCGGCCGCCGCTGGGCGATGAGGCGCGCGAGCCGATCGAAGAAGCCGTGGACGGCGTTCACCTGCCGGCCGTCGGGGGCGGGCGGGGCGTCGCGCACCCCGTAGTACGCGCGGAAGATCATGCTCGATCCGTCGATCAGCAACCAGTCGCACCCCACGGTGCGTCATTCTGCCGCGTCAGGAGGTGCGCACGGGCTCGCCGGTCCCGAGCCAGGCGCGCATCATGCTCACAAGCTGCTCGACGTCGACCGGCTTGGCGATGTAGTCGGAGGCGCCGGCCGCGAGCGCCTTCTCCTTGTCGCCCTTCATGGCCTTGGCGGTCAGCGAGATGATCGGCAGATGCTCGAACCCCGGCATGGCGCGGATCGCCTGCGCGGTCTCGTAGCCGTCCAACTCGGGCATCATGATGTCGAGCAGCACGACGTCGGTGTTCGGGTGCTGTTGGAGGCGCTCGAGGCCCTCGCGCCCGTTCTCGGCGTAGACGACCTTCATCCCGTGCTGCTCGAGCATCGAGGTCAGCGCGAAGCCGCTGCGGATGTCGTCGTCGATCACCAGCACCTTCTTGCCGTGCAGCGGCACGTCGCCGGTCCTCAGGCGATCGAGCAGGCCGCGCATGGAGCTCGGCAGGGTTCCCTGGGCCCGGTGCAGGTACAAGGTGGCCCGGTCGGCCAGCAACTCGCGTGAGTCGACCACCGCGATCACCCCCGCCTTGGCAACGGCGTCCAGGCGTGCCCGCTCGAGCTTGCTCAGCTCGCCGGGCACATACGCGATCAGCGGAAGGTCGCGGACCACCTCCTCGGTGACCAGATCGCGCAGCTTGGCGAACGGGTCTATCTCGAGGCGGTCGAGCGCCACGACCGCGAGGTCATAGGGGATGGCACGGAGCGCGACCGCCGCGTCATCCGGATCGATCCGCACGACCTCGACCTCCTCGACGCTCCGCAGCACGGACCCAAGTCGCTCGAACCCGGCCGGGTGCGCGATCACGGCGACCCGCCTGGCGCGGCTCCCGATCAGCGCCTCGACGCGCGCCATGGCCTGATCAAGCTCGGTGGCATCGATCGACCGCTCCACGAACGCAGCCGCCCCGAGGCGCAGGACGGGCAGGCGAGCGGCCAGGCCGCCGATCGCCACGACCGGAAGATGGCGGGTGTCGGGATGGCGCTTGAGCTCGCTCAGCCCGGATTCGACTCGTTTGGCGTCTCCGGCCATTACCACCGCCTTGGGCTGGTGCTCGCGAGCGAGTTCGACGGCGGCAGCCGTCTCGGCGGCGACAATCGCCTTCTCTCCGCGGGTGTGGAGCACCTCGATCATGGCGATGGCCCGCTCCCCGTTGGCGTCGATCACGAGCACGGCTCGCTCGCCCGGACCCATACTGGTGCGGTCGTCGTGGACCGGTCGCTCGGCTCCTGTTGCGGCGGGGTGGACGAGGGGCGCGGGGGCGAACGGCTCGGGTCGGGGTTCCGCCTCGGTCTGGGCGGCCGGCAAGAGAAGCGAGAACCGGCTGCCCAGCCCGAGTAACGATTCGACCTGGATCTCGCCACCGAGCAGCTTGGCGATCTCGCGCGAGATCGAGAGGCCCAGGCCGGTCCCGCCGAACTTGCGCGCGGTCGTGCCGTCTGCCTGCTGGAAGGCCTCGAAGATCAGGTTCAGCTTGTCGTCGGGGATGCCGACGCCGGTGTCGGTGACCGAGAACTCGATCACCCGGTCGGCGCTGTGCAGCGCGCCCGAGCGCAGATCGCTTCCGGGCGCTGGATAGCCGATCGACAGCCTTACCCCGCCTTCCTGGGTGAACTTGAAGGCGTTCGAGAGCAGGTTGCGCAGCACCTGGCCGAGCCGCTGCTGGTCGGACACGATCGATGGCGGCAGGGCGGGATCGACCTCGACCGCGAACGACAGGCCCTTGTCGTCGGCGATGTGGCGGAAGGCGCGGTCGGCGTCCGCGCAAACGTCGGACAGGGTGACCGGAGTGAACTCGAGCTCCATCCGCCCGGCCTCCACCTTGGACAGATCGAGGATGTCGTTGATCAACGACAGCAGGTCGTTGCCGGCCGAGTGGATCGTGCTGGCGAATTCGATCTCGCGCTCGGTCAGCGCGCCGTCGGCATTCTCGGCCAGGAGCCGCGACAGCAGGAGCATCGAGTTGAGCGGCGTGCGCAACTCGTGCGACACGTTGGCCAGGAACTCCGACTTGTACTTGGAGGACAGCGCGAGCTGAGCGGCCTTCTCCTCCAGGCCACGGCGCGCCAACTCGATCTCGGCATTCTTGAGCTCGATGTCGCGGTTCTGCTGGACCAGGAGCCGCGCCTTCTCGTGTAGCTCGTCGTTCGTCTGCCGGAGCGCCTCGGACTGCTGCTGAAGCTCCTGGGTGAGACTCTGGGACTGCGCCAGCAGCGTCGCCGTGCGGCGGTAGGCGCTGGTCAGCGCGAGCGAGTACTCGAGGCGCCGCTGGCGCTCGCGGGCGAGGAGCCCCATCAAGCCGACCAACGGCAGGGCCAGCAGCATCAGTCCAGGCCGCTCAGCCGCGGAGGCGGCGATCAGGAGGCCGATCGAGGAGAGGCACGCGTCGGTGATGTACAGCCACAGCATCGGCAGCTGACCCGAGGGGCGCACGCCTTCGGCAAACCAGGTGCGGCCGAGCCCGGCGGCGGCGTCGAACGCGATCTGGGCTGCGAACGCCAGCAAGAAGATCGGCCAGTGCTGCCACGCGAACGTCTGCGCACCGGCCAGGATGAGCACGAGAGCCGGGCCGAGCGCGTAGAAGTTGTCGCCGACGGCCGCCAGCAGCCGCGTCAGCCCGCGATGCCCGTCGCCGATCTCCAGCAAGCGCTCGACGACCGAGCACGCCGCGACGATCAGCGGCACGAACGGGGTCGGGAGCACGAACAGCATCGGCACGAACACCAGCTGCGTGGGGGCGGTCCAGGCGCTGCCGACCGGAAGCTGCACCCGTCGAGCGATGACGTAGCTGACGACCGCGATCGCCAGCGCCCAAGGCGAGAGCGATCTCGGCGAGGCGGCGAGCAGCGCCATCGCCAGGGCGGCAGCGACGAAGATCGCCGCGGCGGCCGCCTCGGTGATCAGGAGGCGACGCGCCGCGCCGCCGTCAGAATGGCGCTCTCGCCCGAGGAGCAGAAGGTTCTCGGCGTCGGGCGTCTCGTAGGAGTCGATCAGCATCGCCTCTACCGGTCCCGGCCGACCGACGGCCGAATCAGCTGCGGTTCCAGGGGTCGACGAACACGTCATCCACGCGCACGTGGCCGAGCAGCGTCGTGAACCGCAGCGACACCTGTGCGCTGCCGTCCGAGGTCAGCGCGACCAGGGCCGAGCTCGTGACCGCCGCCAGCGAGGGCGACCAGCCGCCGGCCGCCACCGTGACCCCGGCGGGAAGGGTCACGTCGCCGTAGACGACACTGACCGCGACGAGGCCGGTGCCGGAGGTGAAGAAGCGGACGGTCGGATACGCCGCATCGACGCACGTAGGGGGCGACTGCGCCGTGGCACCGGCCGGAAGCGAAAGCGACGAGGCGCCGAGCGCGCCGGTGGCGGCGAATGGTTCGCTCCCGCTGAGGAGCGCAGCGCCGCCGTGGAGCGTCCAGCTCGAGCTCTCGAAGTCGCCACCGGGGGCGAGCTCGTACGACGCGCCGTCGAGCCACGGCGCGAATGGCTGACTGAGCGGCGAGAGATTGCACGCGCTCAGGTCGATGAGGTCGGCCCGTGCCGACGCGACAGGGAGGGTGAGCGCGGCGAGCGCGACCAGCGTCGAAACGCCGATCAGCATCCGTCGCAGTGAACTCACGCCATCCACGAAGTGCTGTCCCCTAACCAAGGTCTTCACCTCACAAGCTACTCCGCACCGGCGGAAGGTACGCCAGTTCGGCAGAATCTATGCAGGATTCGTCGCGGGAGGAGATCGCCTCACAGCCCCCGTACCCGGCTCGAGCAATCTCGACGCGCCCGCGGCGGACGATACACCCTGAGTCGCGCGTCGTCACGGCGCTCGACAATTGTTCGACGCCGTCGTCCAGCGCGCGTCCAGATCTCCCGGGGCGCCGCGCTTCGGCGGCGCCCCCGGAAGCTGTCGGGTGGTTTCAGGCCACGGTCAGTGGTGGTCCCCGCCCGGCGCCGGACACGGGTTGTGCGAGAACACGTTCCGGAAGTCGTTGATCACCAGGTGCGACGCGCCCCCGCCACCAAAGATGAGGTAGGGGTTGGCCAGCAGGCTCCCGTACCCGGCGTTCTTGCCGAAGTCGTTGGTGGTGACGCCGCGGATCGACGTTCCGAACTGCCAGACGCACTGGCCGTGCTCGTCGAAGCCGTGGCCGGAGAAGCCATTGCGATGGCCCTGTGAGACGGCATTGGTGAAGTACGGATAGAACGCCGCTGGCTGTCCCTCGTCGTCGAGCGGGATCAGCGTGCACCCTGCGCCCGTGGTCCGGTCGCAGTTGTTGGCGCCGGCGGGCGGCGCCTCGATCCGCGGGAGATCGGCTTCGAGCGCGGCCCGCTCGTAATTGCTGCGGTAGCCCGGACCCGTCGTGGGGCTCGTGAACTGGATGGGCGTCGGGTGCAGCCGGCTGCCGTCCGGCCACACCCGCTGGTAGGACACGCCGTCGAACCCGACGTTGGTGTCGGTACAGCCCTGTAGCTGGACGAGCGAGGACGACGACGCCGGGAAGCAGAAGTCGTCGTCGCCGTCGGAGAACTCACCGTCCGTCTCGGTGTTCGTGGTGGGGCAGGTGATCGGGTTGCCTTGCGCGTCCTCTCCGAACGGGGTGGCCGGGACCGGCGTGCCGGTGCAGTGCTGCCAGTGACCGATCTCGTCCGTGAACCCGATGCTGTTGGAGTGGGCGGCCCAGATCACGCGCGTCTGCTCCGAGGACGTGCTGTACATCGGGTGGAAGGCGTACGGGATCGCGTTGCAGCTGCTGCCCGTCGGGTCGTACTGGAACTGCGCGAACCCGTTGGCCGGGCTGGCCGTCATCGACCCCCGCTGGTGGGTATCAAGGTCGACAAGATCGGCCTGGATCCCGTGTGGGGTGTCGTGCATGGTCACCTGGATCCGGTCGCCCGAGTTCATGAACAGGTCCTTGGTTGGATCCGGCGTGTACGTCGCGAGCGTTGCGTCGAGCGGATTGGCCGGCGCATGGGACTTGCCGTTGCGCGTCACGAACGCGAACTCGAATGTCTCGATGCCTACCTTGGCCGCGCACGTGTCGTTTTGGAGCGTGCCGGCCACCGGATCCTCGAGCAGGCTGAACACGTTCATCGCCGCGCACCACTTGGTCGGGTCGCAGGAGCCCGCGCCGACGGCAATCTGGAAGGCGGGCCACTCGACCCACCCGGGCGGATAGAACTGCAGCTCGGTGAACGCGGTGCCCGAATGCTTGGGCGAGACCGACGGATCGAGGATGTTGCTGTCGCTGTCGGGCGGGCAGGTCGAGACCTGCTCGGGGTAGGACTGGGTGTCGCACAGCGCCATTCCGAACCAGAGCGCCCCGTTCAGCTGGAACATGTAGGACTTGCTGTTCGGATTCGACGGGCTCGGGTCCTTGGGCAGAGTGAACACGTAGCGCGTGTTGTTGCCCGAGCCGGGACGCTTGGAGTAGAACGTCGCGGTCGGCTCGTCATGCCCGACGTAGTAGTTGGGGCCGAACACCTCGGCGTAGTTGCCGACCTCGGGACACAGCGAGCTCTCGGCACAGTTGATGTGCACGTTCTGAGTTGCGGCGCCGGCCGGGCCGGCCCCCGCCGCGCCCGCCATGAGCAGCGCGGCCGTGACGATTGCTCCGGCGCCAAGCCGGAACCTGACTGCGATGAGCCTCACGGGCCTCTCCTTCCTCCTCCGACGATTGGGCCGAGCCTATACACGTTGCGACGTCCGCGGGGACAATTCATGCGTGAGCAATCCGACCGCGCTCCGGGTCTCGATTGCGGGCGACGCCGGCGCGCTCGGGCTCCGCGACGAGGTGCGGGCGCGAGCTGATGATCTGGGTCTGCGGGGCTGGGTTCGGCTGATGGAAGACGGCGGGCTGTCGGCCCATGTTGAGGGATCGCGGTCGGTTGTCGATGAGCTGATCGCGTGGCTGCGCGCGGAGGCCGGGGCCGACTCGGTGTCCGAGCGCGCGGTCCGAGTCGAAGGCCACGAGCAGTTCGCGATCCGCGGCATTCCCGCGGGCGTATTCGTGGTCCAGGAGCACCAGGCGACCGCCCACCATTTCGACCTCCGCCTCGAGGTCGACGGCGCGATGCGTTCCTGGGCCGTGCCGAAGGGCCCGTCAATGGACCCGACCGTCAAGCGCCTGGCCGTGCAGGTCGACGACCACGAACTCGCCCACAACGACTTCGAGGGCCGGTCCGGGGCCGGTGGGGTGATCATCTGGGACCGCGGGAGCTATGAGCAGGGCGGCCGCGTTCCCTGGCCCGAGGCGCTCGAGCGCGGCCACGCGGTGTTCGTGCTGCATGGGGAGAAGCTCCGCGGAGGCTTCGCGCTGCAGCGCACCGGCGACGGGGCGAAGGCGCAGTGGCTGCTGATCAAGCGCCGAGACGAGCACGCCCGGTCGGGGTCGGACGTCGCCGCCGAGCGACCCGAGTCGGTGCAGAGCGGCCTGACCCTGGCGGCGCTGCTCGACGACCCGGCGCGATGATGTTCCGCGTGGGTGCTCGGCGAGGAGCCTCGCTCGTGGCTCTGTTCGCGCTGATCGCGCTCCTCGCGGGCTGCGGCGCCGGTCATCAGTCCGTCACCACCCGCGCGCGTGACGTCCCGAAGCGGGCCCGGCTGACGGGCGCCCACCCGTGCCCCGGCCAGCGGGGGTTCACCTGCGCGACGCTGCGAGTCCCGCTCGACCACGCCGGACACGCCGGCGGGACGTTGTCGCTGGCGGTGGGGCTGACCGGCGCCGGTGCTGCGCCCCGAGGTGTCCTGCTGTTCCTCACCGGCGGCCCGGGGCAGCCCGGCGTTCCATTCCTGACCCGGATCGAGACGAAACTGCGCACCGAACTGGCGGGATATCGGCTCGTGATGTTCGACCAGCGCGGGACCGGCGCCGGTGCGCTCGAGTGTCCCGGCTTGCAGCGCGCGGCCGGCGCCTCGGATCTGACCGTGGTGCCGGCGGCGATCGTCGCCGCGTGTGCCCGCTCGATCGGTGCGTCCCGGCGCTACTACTCGACCGCCGAGACCGTCGCGGACATCGATGAACTGCGCGTCGCTCTCGGCGCTCAGCGACTGACGCTCGACGGGGTGTCCTACGGCACGTTCGTCGCCGAGCGCTATGCCCTGACCTATCCCACCCACGTCGCGCGGCTGGTGCTCGACTCGGTCGTTCCGCAGGCCGGCGCCGACCCGCTGTATCGCGCCGCGCTGTCCCGCAGCGCCGTGGTGCTGCGGTCGGTGTGCGCGGCCGGGCGCTGCGGCTGGGATCCCGCCGCCGATCTGGCCGCCGTGGTGGCTCGGCTCCACGATGGCCCGGCGATCCTGAACGCCCTGGTCGCGGAGAGCGTTGCCGCGCCGGACTTCCCGGGAATGCTGAACGCCCTCCACGCTGCCCGCGCCGGCCGGCCCGGCCGCCTCGATGCGCTCCTCGCCGTGGTGCAGCGCGATGAAGCCGTGCCGGCGAGCTATCTCAGCCAGGGCCTGCACGAGAGCACGCTGTGCCCGGAGTTGGCTCCGCCGTGGGATCCGGCGGCGCCCGGCACGCAGCGGGCGGCCACGCTGTCCAAGCTCGCCGACTCGACGCCGCCAGCGGACCTGTACCCGTTCGACCGGGCCACCGCCACCGGCAACGGCCTCGCTCAGGGCTGTCTGGCCTGGCCGGCGACACCGCCTCCCGACGTGCCCGACGGTGCACCGTCGGCCCGGCTTCCGGCCGTGCCGGTCCTCCTGCTCTCCGGCGAGCGCGATCTCTCGACGCCGTTGCCCTGGGTGCGCGAGGAAGCGGCGATGGCGCCTCACGGACAGCTGCTCGAGGTTCCGGGCGCGGGTCACTCGGTGCAGCTTCGCGCTCGCGACCCGGCCGTGCGCCGGACGGTGGCGCGCTTTCTCGCCGGCTCTTAAGACGTCTTAGGCCCCCTGAGGCGTCCCGCCTCGCCCGATCTGAGGCGAATCTACTCAGGTTGCCCGATGTGGAGCGTGGGGTCCTTAGAGCGATTGTCCTCGCATGCCGCGTTCACCCATCCAGCAAGGACTCTCATGCTGAATCCCATCGCTCCATTCCGCGTCGCGCTGCGCGTGCGCAACCTCCGCCTCCTGCTGGCCGGCCTGGCCGCCTCGCAGGCCGGCGACTGGCTTTACAACCTGGCGCTGCTCGCCTTCGTCTACGACCGCACCCACTCCTCGATGTGGGTGGGCGTGACCACCGCCGTGCGGATCCTTCCGGAGGTGGCTCTCGGGTCGCTCGGCGGCGTGCTCGCCGACCGCGTCGATCGCCGTGCGCTGATGCTCGGGTCCGACGCGGTGCGTGCCGTGACGATGGCGGCACTCGCGTTGGTCGCCCTCGCCCACGGACCGGTCATCCTGGCCCCCGTGCTGGCCGCCCTGTCCACCGCGGCCGGCTCGGTCTATCCGCCCTGTGTCGTCGCCGTCCTGCCACGGCTGGCCGGCGAAGCGGAGCTACCCGCCGCCAACGCGGCGAGGGTCAGCATCACATTCATCTGCATCGTCGCCGGACCGCTGTTCGGGGCGCTGCTGCTCCTCCTCGGTTCGCCCGCGCTCGCCTTCGCCGTCAACGGCGTGACGTTCCTGCTCGGCGGGCTCGCGGTCAGTGCGCTTCCGCGCGAGGCTCTGCGCCGGCCCGCGCAGGCGGAGTCGAGCCAGTACCCCGGCCTGCTGCGCGAGCTCGAGACCGGCTGGACCGCCCTGCGCGGCTATCGCGACGGGCTGACCGTCGTGGGCGCCAACCTCATCGCGAGTGGCGTGTACGGCGCGCTCACCGTCCTGCTGGTCGCCTTCTCGCATCGCGCCGGCGCGGGCACCGGCGGGTACGGGTACCTGTTGGCCGCGGCTGGACTGGGCGGCGTGCTCGCGGCCGGCCTCGCCGGACGCGCCGCCGGTTCGGATCGCTCCCGGCGCGCGCTTGGCCTCGCCGTGGTCGCGGTGGGCGCTCCGCTGCCGCTGCTGGGCATCAGCGGTTCGCTGCCGGCGGCGGTCCTGCTCGTGGCGGTGATCGGCGCCGGCTCGATCGTGACCGAGGTGGTGGGCGACACCTGCCTGCAGCGTGCGCTCGATCCCGCAGTGTTCGCGCGCGCGTACGGCCTCGTGCTGCCTGCCTACGTGGCCGCGATCGCGGTCGGCGCGCTGCTCGCGCCGCTCTGCGTGGCCGCGATCGGGCTCAGCGCGACGTTCGTGCTGCTCGGGTTCGTGGTGGCCGGCTACGGCCTGTTCATCCTCGCCCGGGTTCGCGACAGGCGCGTCGTGACGCGCGTGCGCCGCGTGGCGATCGCCGCGGCGATGACCATCGGCCTCGCGACGGCCGGGGCCTCGGCGGCCAGCGCCGACGCCCCGTCACCGGTCATCGCGACCGCTGGTTGGTCAGCTGTCGGCGAGCAGCCGTGACTTGGCCTGTTGGAACTGTTCTTCGCTCAGCAGACCTCGTTGCTTGAGCTGATCGAGCGCGTCGAGGTGCGACGCCCGATCGGCGCCGGACAGGTGCGCTGCCGCGGTTCCTCCTTGGGCGTCAACGTCCTGCGGGTCGGCCCAGATCATCGCATCGTCGGTGTTCTGCGGGTCGAACTTGACCGGCAACTCGAGGCCGGGTGGGTATGAGTCGGCGCCACCCATCACGTCTTGCCGGATGGTCAGTCGCCTGGGCGCGCCCGGGCCGCTCGTCAGCTCAAGCTCGAGTTCCAGCGCGACACCCACACCGGCCATGCCCTCTCCGCGCTCACGCGCCGAGATGACCGTCGCTTTGCCAGACAGGTCGGACGCCGCGATGCGCTGCGCGCGCTGAGCGGTCCGCTGCACCTCGGCGAGGTCGACCGAGCCGGCCGCCTGTATCGCGCCGGCGTACTGGGCGCTCAGCTCGTTCGCCTTGTCGAGCCAGGTCTGCCTGGCCTCGAAGGCGGCGTCCGCGGCCTCGCGTCGACTCGCGCGGTCTTGCTTGCCCAGTTCGCGATTCTCCTTGCGTCGGTCGAAGAAGCCCACAGCCACCTCCTGCTAATCCTCAGTGTCCGAGACCAACCCGAGCTTTCTCAGCATCTCCTCGGTTCGTGCGTGCGCGACCGGATCCGTGACTGCGGCCAGCGCCGCCTCGGCCGCCGTTGAGGGCTCGGCCAAGCGCGAGTCGACGGCCTCCACCGCTGCCGCATTCGCGGCGCGAAGCCGGTTCGCCGCCGCAAGCACCATGTCGGGCGCATAGCGCCACGGAATCTCGATGTCCTGCGGCCTCTGGCGATGAACAGCTACCGGCAGGACCGGCCCGAGGTGACCGCGCCGAAGGCGCATGCGGACGTGCACGCCGTAGCGCGAGCCGGACTCAGGCACGACACACAACAGCAACCAGCCCAGATACTCGTGGAGCCCTTCATAGATCGTGCCGCCGTAAGGCTGACTGGGGAGGTGCCAGTCGTCTCCGGATCGGTATCCGCCGGGATCCTCCGAGCGAGAGACGACCAGTGCGATCCCAGGTCGGCGTTTGTCGGCCAGCGGCTCGGCCGGTGGCCAGCCCTCGATCCGCCCGCTCCCCCACGGCGGCTCCGCCGGCGCGCGGCCCCCGACCAGCGCCGGGGACGCTGAGACGAATCCGGACCGCGCAGGCGCGACCGTCCGCCACGTGCCCTCGGGGTCGAGGATCGCGGGGTCTCGATCGGCGATCCGCTGCTCGATCGTCGGAACCTCGTCCCACCGGATCGAGACGCGTTGCGGGTCGTCCGCGCTGACGCTCACAGGCAGCACGACGCCGGCGATCAGTCCCTTGTCCCGGTGGACCCGGCATCGCGTCTCGGCGTAGTACGCCGGCCGGCCGGGAACCGTGATCTGCAGCGAGGCCGTCGGAGTCCACCAGCTCAGGGCGGAGAAACCGGCATCGCTCGCGAGCACAAGCGCCTCTCCGCGCACGTCAGATCCGCCGCGCCCACGACCGATCCCGAACCGAGCCACGAGCGGACCGTAATCGGCAGCTCAAGCTTCGTCAACAGCGGGCCCCGCGGACCCTCAGGCGCGATGGGTGTTAGCACCTCGTGAACGCGTTCCGGCGGATGTAACGGGTTCGGGGCGGCGGGTTGTTCTTAGTGTGCAGGCATTCATCTCATTGGCTCGGCGACGGGTTTACGGCCACCTATGGCCGATCCTGCAGACGGGCGTGGCAGCGGTCGGGGCGTGGTACTTCGCTGTGTTGTTCGGGGTCGAGCATCGGCCGGCATTCGCGTCGATCGCGGCCGTGATCTCGCTGGGTGCGGCGTTCGGGGAGCGCAGGCAGCGCGCGGTGCAGTTGATCGCTGGAGTGATGCTGGGGATCGTGCTCGCCGACCTGCTGGTCCGGGTGATCGGAGCCGGGCTGCCCCAGATCGGGGTGCTGGTCGTGCTCGCGATGCTCGCCGCGGTCATCCTGGGAGGCGGGGAGCTGCTCGTGACCGAGGCGGCCGTGTCGGCGATCCTCGTCGCGACGCTGTCCTCGACGCCCGAGGTGCGGCTGCTCGATGTCTTGATCGGTGGTGGGGTGGCGCTCGCGGTCCACACCCTCGTGTTCCCCCCCGACCCGATCGTCGGGGTCGCGCGCGCCACCAACAGTGTCTTTGGTGAGCTGGGGGCAGTGCTGCGGGATGCCGCCGGCGTGCTGACCGGCGGCGATGTCCTTCGCGGCGAGGCCGCGGCGAAGGCAGCAGCGAGCGTTGAGATCCATGTCAGCCAGCTCCGGCACGCGGTCCTCGTGGGCGGCGATACGGCTCGCTGGGCGCCGCTGCGCCGCGGTACACGGATCGAGCTCGAGCGCTACGCGCGCATCGTGGATCACGCAGACCTCGCGGCACGCAGCTCGCGGGTGCTTGTGCGCAACGTCCGTCAGTACGTCCGCAGCGGCGGTTCACCGCAACCCGAGCTCGCGGAGGCGATCCGGGACCTCGGCCTGGCGGCGTGGGAGCTGCCGGCTCAGTTCGAGGAGCCTTGGCGCGGCGGTGACGTGCTCCGCGTCGCGTTGCAGGCCGCTGGCCGCGCCACCGCGGCCGCGACGCGCGAACCGACGATCGCGCTCAACGACATCGCCGGTCAGGCACGTTCGATCGCGATCGACATCGTCAGGGCCTCAGAGGCGAGCGCAACAGACCACGGCGCAATCGCCGAGGCTCCCACCGAGGAGCTGCTGGCCGCGCTCCCGCTGCCCGAGTCCGTCCCGTCCTGACCGAGGCTGCAGGCGAGCCGCTAGGGCTGCCCGGGCGCCCGATGGGTCTCGGCGTACAGCCCGCCCGCGAATACCAGCGCGGTCGCGAGCGCAAATAGTCCAGCCGATGTCTTGCCTAGGGTCTTCATGCGATCTCCTGCGGAGCGGATGTCAGGCCCAATATCGGCTGACCGGCCGAGATACGTGAGCCATAGAGCCAGGCCCTCGACACCGATCCGTGTCGCGACTTACCCGGTGTACGCTGGCCGGATGCCGATGCCCAAGCGGACGAGCGTCGAGGACTTCTTTGCGCAACTGAGCGACGTGCAGCGACCGCATCTCGAGACGCTCAGAGAGATGAGCCTCGCGGCCGACCCGGAGGCGCGGGAGGAGCTGAAGTGGAATCTCCCGGCGTACGTCCGCGGCGAGAACACGACCCTGTGGATGCTCCAGAACTTCAAGAACCACTGCTCGCTGCGGTTCCCCCCGCCGTTCTTCGCGACGCAGAAGGCAGCGGTCAAGGCCGCCGGCTATGAGGCTGGTGAAGGGTTCATCAAGCTCCCGTATGAGCGCGAGCTACCGCTCGAGCTTCTGAAGGCGTTGATGCACGCGCGGGTCGAGGAGTACGAAGCGACCGGCGCCGGCTGGAACGACCGCTGACCCCTGGTCCCCGCGCGCTAACGCCAGCTCATCTGAACACACTGATCGGCATGTGGAACGTCACATTGCTCGCGTGCCCCTCACCCAGCACGGGCACGGCGATCTTGAGATCGCCGGCGACGCTACACAGGATGTACGCCTCGGTCCGATTCAGCCCGCGCTCGGCCCCCAGGTAGTCGATCATCGCGCGGACGGCGTTGCGGGCCCCCTCCTGAAGGTCCTGGCCCGCGGCTGTCGTAACGTGGTACCCCGCTCCGCGAGTCCGCTGCGTGGTGTCACGCGTCAGTCCGCACTCGACGCTCGAGATCGTGCGGCCCTTCAGCACGGACAGGCGGATCGTGACGGTGAGCGGCGCCTCGATCGCGATGCCGCAGACCTCGCCGTCGCCCTGGGCGAGGTGGCCGTCGCCGACGGACAGCAGCGCTCCGGGCGCCTCGACGGGGAAGTAGACAATGCTGCCCTTGCACAGATGGCGGTTGTCCATGTTGCCGCCAAGGGGCGTCGGCGGCAGCGTGCGCTGCAGGCCCGTTGCGGCGGGGGCAACCCCCATCACGCCGCAGAACGGCTCGACCGGAACGTGGACCCTCGGCGTCAACTCCGCCCAGCCGTCGGAATCGACCGACCAGACGTGCAGCGCGTAGTCGGGGAAGTCGTCGGGCAGCAGGCCGAAGCCGGGAAAGATCGCGGTATAGCCCCACCCCTCGTGCTCGAACTCGAGGATCTCGGCCATCAGGATGTCCCCGGGTTCAGCTCCCTCGACGGCGACCGGCCCGGTCACGGCATGGAGCCTCTCCCAGTCGAGCTCCTCCACGTCCTTCAAGGTCGCCTCGCGCGTGACCTGGCCGTCGTAGGCCTCGCGGCACTGGAAGATGACGACGTCTCCGGAGGCAACGGTCAACGCCGCGGGGACGCTGTGATCGAATCCAAAGCCGCGGTGGTCACTCGACACGTAGTGGACGCTGCTTGACCCGAACGGTCGCCTGCTGGTGGGCATCGCGCTTTCTCCTATGACGATGGGGGACATGCTCGAGGCGAAGGCGATCGCCGACGCAGACAATCGCCACGACGAGTCATGGCCGCGGCGGCTGGGCCGCGCACGTGCCGACGGCGCCCTCGCGGCCGTTGGGCCCGACGTTGCAGGTGAACTCCCGGCCCGACCGCAGGCGGCCGGTGCACGTCCATGCCGCCTCGCCGTTCAGCGAACAGCGCACGCTCTCGACGGTGAACCCCTCGCCGCCAGCGATCACGCGGGCATTGCCGGCGGCCTGCTCAGCCGGCGTCTCTCTCGTAAGGCACCCCGCGAGGAACAGCGCCGGCGCCAAGGCGACGGCGCACCGGCCTGCGGCGGCCAGCGGCCTCATGTGGCGACGCGAGCGGCCCATCTCCTCGACGGGATCGGTCCCGTGGTCACTCCTTCAATCTAGCGCTGGCTGGTGCTCGTACCCGGCCCTCGCCGCGCCGCGATCAGGGGCTTGGTCAGCCAGCGCGCCGGACATACATCACCGAAGCGTTAACAAAGAAACGCGGCCCGGGGGCGACGACCGTGCCTGCTCTCGCGCGTAGCCTGCGCCCGAAATAAGCCTTGTCAGTCGCCTTTGAGAGCCGCTTCGCTTGGCTTTCGCGAGCTGTGCTCTCTCCCGAACCGCGAGGTCGCGAGCCTAGTCAAACCCCCATCGCGTCGCAACGTCGCGTTCCCGCACTTTGGACGAAAAACCATTTCGGGTCCCAACACCGCGGAGACCGCGAGCGGACCCGCTACTCGTGCGGCGTTTCTTCGGGCACGTCGTACCAGCGCTTGCGCTCGCCGATCCGCGCGCGCATCTTCCAGCGCCGGCTCTTCGGCTCCGATTCCGCGGCCTCGCTGAGGGCTTGCAGCTGGGCTCTCGCGTCGAGCCTGCCGCCTTCGGTTGCCGGGCGAGCGCCGCCGTTCAGGAGCGCGGTGATCCGTTCGAGATTGAGCGTCACGGTTCGCCACCAGCCCCAGTCGTCGGCGACGAGCGAGCGGAAGACTCGGAGGTCGATGGCAGCGGGGTCATCACTGTCCTCGAGTGGAAACGTCACGAGCAGGCGCAGACAGTCGTCGGCGTCCTTCTCGTTCAGCTCGACGATCTGGAGCTTTGACATCAGGAGGTCGACCGCGTCGAGCGTGTAAGGCATCCGCGCGAGGCGCTCGGCGAACTCGAGCGTGTGGCACATGTGCAGCTTGTCGATCAGCACGTCGATCGAGAGCCCCGTGTTGCCATGCGCGAAGTACAGCTGCTTGTTGCCGTACAGCGCGTTGAAGTTCTTGTCGGGTTCGTAGCCCTGCTCGGTCAGCATCTCGGTCAGCGCGCGCCGAGTCGAGCTCGCGGAGGCGAAGTCGAGGTCCTGGCCCGTGCGCGCGCGGGGCGGGAGGTCGGGCGTGAGCATCCGGATCGCGAGGCCGCCCACGAGGCGGAGCGCGATGTCGCGCTCGGCGGCCAGGTCGATGAGCGACTTGGCTTGGTGCATGAGGTCGGTTTCTGCGACCGTGTCGCTCATCTCCCGCATACGGTACAGGCTGTTGTTAGGGTGCCGCCAATGCCGCTGACGGCCGCCGAGCGACGCGTCTGTGAGGCCATCGCGGCGGGCCGCGACGAGCTGGTGGGCTTGGCCAGCGCCCTCATCGGCTTCGACACGACGGCGCGTGAGGTGGGGGATCCATGCCGGGACGAGGTGCCGTTGCAGGAGTACCTGGCCGGGCGGCTCGGTGCCGCCGGGGCGTCGGTGGACCTCTGGGAGCCGGACGCTGCTGCGTTGGCTGGGATGCCGCTGGTTCCGCCTGGGCTTTCGTTCGAGGGGCGGCCGCAGTTGATCGCGCGCGTAGGTGGGCGTGGGGGGGGACGGTCGCTGGTGTTCAACGGTCACATCGACGTCGTGTCCGCGGAGCCTCGTTCGGAGTGGACGAGCGACCCGTTCGTCGCGTCGGTGCGCGACGGCCGCCTGTACGGGCGGGGGGCATGCGACATGAAGGGTGGGATTGCCGCGATGGTGTTCGCGGTCGAGACGCTGGCCTCCCACGGGATCTCGCTCGACGGCGATCTGCTGGTCGCGACCAACACGGACGAGGAGTCCTCGGGGGCGGGAGGCACGGCGCTGGTGGAGCACGGTTTACGGGCGGACGCCGGCGTCGTCACCGAACCGACCGGCTTCCAGACCTGGATCGCGTGCCGCGGCTCGGACTACGGCGTGATCACCGTGCCGGGGCGCCCCGGCCACGCGGAGGTTCGCCAGCCCGACTGGCGTCTCGGTGGTGCGGTCAACGCGATCGAGAAGGCCATGGTTGTGCTCGAGGCGATCGGATCGCTTCGAGAAGCCTGGTCGTCGCAGCCGGAGTTCTCGCATCCGTACCTGTCGCCGCCGTCGCTCTTGCCGACGCTCGCGCGCGCCGGCGAGTGGGCCGTGACCTACCCGGCGTCGTGCGAGTTGACGTTCGCGGTGATGTACCTGCCCGCGCAGGCCGACGGCACCGGGTGGGGCAGCGAGGTGCGGCGGGAGGTCGAGGACTGGATCGCTCGGGAGACCGCGCAGGATGACTGGCTCCGCGAGCACCCGCCCGTGATCAAGTGGTGGCCCAACCCGGTGATGCCGTTCGAGATCTCTTCCGACGCCCCGATTGTCGGCGTCATGCAAGGCGCCACCGCGGATGTCGGCCGCCCCGGTCGGCTCGGCGGTCTCGACTCCTGGTACGACGGGGCGACGCTCACGCAACTCGCGGGGATTCCGTCGATCGGCTACGGGCCGCCCGGGTTCGATACCGACGGGGTCAGCGTCGCGCACATGATCGACGAGTTCGTTCCGGTCGATGGGCTCGTGACAGCCGCCCAGGGGCTGGCCGTTGCCGCGATGCGTTTCTGCGGCGTCCGGGACTAAGCGCCCGTCGCGCCCGCGACCCTAGCCCTCGACGCGCTGGACGAGCTCGACGCCCTTCTTTCCGATGTCCACGACGTAGCCGCGGAGGATCCCGTGGTTGGCCTCACTGCCGGGGTTGATGCAGACCGTCTTGCCGATCTTGCGCTCGCCGCCGGACTCGTGGATGTGCCCGTGGATCGTGAGCAGCGGCTGGTAGGTCTCGATCAGCTTGCGCACCGCGGTCGAGCCGACCGGGCCCCGGAGCACGTCGCCTGCCGAGATCGTGGGGCGGAGGTTCTGGTCGAGCAGCGGCGCGGTGTCGAGACCCGAGTCGTGGGGCGGGACGTGGATCATGAACACGGCCTTGCGGGGATCGCGGACCTGCTGAGCGAGGGCGTCCAGGCGCGCGTAGAGCTCGTCTTCGGACTCCTCGCGGGGGGTTTGCCACGGCGTGTGATTCGACCAGCCGGAGGAGAGCAGCTGGAGGTCGCCGGGTATGTCGAGCACCTTGCCGTCGGCGTTGACGGGCGCGATCCCGGGCTGATCGAGGATCGGGTCGATCACGAACTCGTCGTCGTTGCCGGGGATCAGGTAGAGCGGCGCGTTGCCGTCGGTCAGGCGCTCGGTCGCGAGCTTCATCCAGGCGTCCACCCGCTCGTTCATGAGGTTGTGGAGGAGCTCGTCGCGGCCCGGCTCGTCACCCGCGAGTCGCTCGGCCTCCTCGGACGTCGTGATGAACGAGTAGTAGCCGACGTCCGCGATGTCGCGTTCGAGCTGGGCGAGCTCGTCGTCGCCGCTCGCGCGGCGGTGGACTCCGAACAGCTCCGTCTCGTAGCGGCCGTCCCGCTCGATGATCGGGACGATCGCCTTGCCCGTGAGGTCGCCCGCGACGAGCGCGACGTCCGCCTTGTAGATGTTCATCGTGATCGCGTTCAGGAATTTCCGCCACGCTTTCTCGGCGGCGTGGAAATCGCTGGCGATGTACAGGCGGGTCGCGATGACGGGCTCCGGGGTATGCGCTAATCGGGCGGGATCTCGGTGAACAGCATCTTCTCGTCCACGCCGGCCTTGGTGGCCCGGTAACGCATGATGAAGTAGATGACGATCCCGATCAGATAGAAGATGCCGGCGTCGATGATCCCGTTCGTCTCCAGGTAGGTGAGCGCGCTCCCGCCCTTCAGGGCGTCCACAATCGGTTTGATCACCGCGAAGATGTAGATCCAGATCGGGAACACGAGCCACGCGAGCCCGATCCACGGCAACGCCTTCCCGTATGGCGCGTTGCGGACGAGGTCGGGTCGGCGCCAGCGGACCAGCATCGCGTTGACGCCGGGCAGGGTCCACGTGAGGATCGCCATCACGATCGAGAACCACGCGGTGCCGGCGAGGTTCAGCTTGTGGCCAGTCGTCGCCAGGAACGTGGGCAGGTCCTTGTAGCTCTGGAAGAACAGGAACAGGGCGGTCAGTGCGAGCGTGGCGATGATCGCGTTCAGCGGGCCGCGGAGGCGCTCGCTGACGTTCCCGAACCACTCGGGCACCTGCCGGTCGAGGCTCCACGCGAGCTGCATCCGGCTGATGAAGTTGATGTACACCGGGCACAGCAGGAACGGGAACACCACCCCACCGAGGCTGATGAGGAACCACAGCGGCCACAGGCTGCTGTTCGCAACCACCGCGAGCAGCGGCATCGAGTTCGGCTGGCCAAGCGGCAGAGCCGACAGACTGCTGTTGAAGCCCCAGTAGCTGCCGCCCCAACTGACCTGCGTGTTGAAGCCGAAGTGGCTCGAGATCGCGTCCACGTAAACGGAATTCGCGAGCACCCCGATCACGAGCGCGCCGATCAGGGCGATCAGGACGCCGCGACGCACGTTCCCGCGCACCTCGCCCGCGATGTATGCCGAGTACTGGAACCCGATGAACTGGAACAGCAGCACCGACAGCATGAACGGGAAGACCGTGGTCGAGAAGATGTTGCTGAAGAAGCTGTTGCTCGACGTCGCGATCAGGCCCGCCGTCTTCCCGGTCTGGGCGATGTGCGCCGCAGTGACGCCGCCCGTGTACTGCGGCAGGTGGGCATTGAAGCTGCCCCTGTGCGTGAACAGCAGGCCGAACACGAACATCGCGATGAAGCAAGCCACGCCGAAGCCCGCGAGCACCGTCACGACCTTGTGGAACGTCCGGGTCGGGAGCAGGGCGACGACCGCGATCAGCAGCAGCACGATGATCGAGGCGATGAAGCCCGGGGTGCCCGTGATCGTGCCGGTCGCGTCCGTGAACCAGTTGTTCGCGCCGTGGAAGCCGCCGGCGCCGATACTGATGATCCGCGCCGAGATCTGGAGGTTCCTCAGCACGAGCGGGACCTCGAAGGCGATGATGAGCACGCTCGCGATCACGAGCGTCCAGGACTCGAGCCAGCCGAGGAACGGGTGCAGGATGCGGCTCGAGAACACGTAGTCGCCGCCGGAGCGCGGCATGACCGACGTCAGCGAGGAGAAGATCAGCGCGAGCAGGACGCAGAACAGGCCGGCGACGATCGCCGCCCAGCCGTAGGCGGAGAACGGTCCTGCCCGCCAGACCGGAACAAAGGCGAGGCTGTAGAAGATGGGATAGAGGGTGAGGCCCACGCCGACGAACGCGGCCACGTTGAAGAACAGCGCGTTCGTCACGCTGACGTTGCGCACGAGCCCCGAGGACTGCCGCACGAAGAGCTTCGGCGTCGTCGTCGCCGCAGCGGCAGAGGACCCCGATCCGGATGGCCCGGAAGCTCCTGGCCCAGACGTCGCGTCAGCCACGGTTACCCTCCAGTTCGCTCGCCAGCTTGGTCGCTGTGCGCAACGTACCACCCGGGGTGGCGGGACTTGGACTGCGGACTTGCGGGACCCACGTGATTCGTGCGAAGGTCGCTGGGTGCAGCGGGAAACATGGCTCGGTGAGCGCGTCAACGAATGCGCGGCGCTGGTTCTGAGCTGCTTGCTTCTTGCGGGCTGCGGCGGCGCCTCGGTGGATAGCGGCTCCGGCGACCAGGCCCGCGGCTCGAGCAACGTCGCGCGCACCTCGGGGGCGACCGCGGGGCATGCGCCAGCGCTTGCGCCGCGCGTTTGCGGGCGGGCCGCCGGTGCCGCAGGCGCACGTCTGGGAGTCGCCGTCGCGAAGCGAGTCGCGGACGCCGATCCCGTGTACTTGGAGTGCATCCTGGATGCCCGGGGAGTCCACGTGGACGTGGTCGCCCAGGGCATCCCCCAAGCGCTGGGCGACTACGACACCACGCTCATTCACGTGGTGCAGACCTACATCTACCCTGGCCCGGCGAACGGGGTGCTTGATCGTAGTCAGCTTCCACACCCGATCTCGGGCATCGGGACCAAGGCGGCATGGATACCCGCTCAGCACAGGCTGCTTGCCACCAACGGCACTCCTCAGCGCGGCGGCGACTTCCTGTCGGTCACCGTGACGGGTGGCTCAACGTCCGGGCCGGCGAGATTGTCGCTTGCGCGGGCGATTGCGGCAGCGACCTTGGCCGTGGCGCCGCGCGGGCCAAACCTTCGCTCTGATCACTGATCGGCCAACGGGTGAGAAGCGAGGGCGCCGCTCCGCACGAGCGGCGCCCTTCCCTTCGGTTACTGGTCCGCGCCCAGATCGACGCTGGGGTTGATCAGCTGGTTCACGGTTGACGCAACGGAGACGGAATCCTTGCCGCCGAGCGTGTTGATCTGCAGGCCGTCGTTTGCCGCCTCGCTGCCCGCCACCTGCAATTCGGCTGGGAGCCCGGTCACGACGACGTTATTTCCCACGGTTCCGACGTGGACCTTGTCCGGCCCCTGGGTTCCGTTGGCGATCACGATGTCGGGCGTGTTGTCGCCGCCACCGTCGAAGGCCGCGAGATCGATGCCGGCGTGCTTGAGGGCGGTTCCGGTGAGATCGTTGACGGTGACCACGTCGGACCCGCCGAGCGTCTTCAGCGCCAGGTTCTCGATCCCGTTCATGTCCTGGGTGATGTTGGCCACGTCACGGAACAGGCGGACCCGGGAGCCGTTGGCGGACAGGTCGATGTTCTCGCTGGCGTTCGAGCCGTTGAACACCTCGGTGTCATTGCCGCCTTGGCCCTCGATCGTGTCGCTCCCATCGCCCGGATTCCAGATGAAGCTGTCAGCCCCGGATCCGAGCAGCGCCACGTCGCTCCCGATCCCGCCATCGACGGAGTCGTTCCCGGCGCCGCCGCTCAGCTGATCGTTCCCATCGCCGCCGACGATCACGTCGTCCCCGCTCCCACCGTCGATCGACAGGTTGGTGAGCGTCGCCAGGCCGTTGCTCCCCGTGATCGTGTCATTCCCGCCGAGACCCAGCACGTCGAGCTGCTCGACATTGGTGGTGTTCTGCAGTGACGTCGCGGTCCCGGGGGCGAATGTGCCGACCGTCGCGGTGCCGTTGCGGGCGATCCCGATCGTGTCGTCTCCTCCGGTACCCGAGTAGGTCACGGTGTCGGACCCCGCGCCTCCGTCGACACCGATCGCGGCAGGACCCGAAACGCCGATACCGTTGGTGATCGTGTCGTCGCCGCCCAGGGTATTCACCTGGACGGTGTCGCCCGGGGAAGTGCTGGTCGCGGCCTCGCTCCCTGAGACCTCGAGTTGCGTCGCCAGGCCCGACACGACGACGTTGCCGGCAGGGTTGGAGCCCACATGCACCGTATCGGAACCGTCGGTCCCATTGGCGATGATCGTGTCAGGCGCCCCGTCACCGCCGCCGTCGCCGGCTGCGAGGTTGACGTTGGCGTGCTTGAGGTCGGTTCCGGTGAGATCGTTGACCGTGACCACGTCGGAGCTACCGAGGGTGCTCAGCGCCAGGTTCTCGATCCCGTTCATGTCTTGGGTGATGCTGGCCACGTCACGGAACAGGCGGACGCGCGAGCCGTTGGCGGACAGGTCGATGTGCTCGCTCGCGTTTGAGCCGTTGAAGATCTCGGTGTCATTGCCGTCTTGGCCTTCGATCGTGTCACTCCCGTCACCGGGATTCCAGGTGAACGTATCCGCCCCGGACCCCAGCAGCGCGGTGTCGCTACCACGGGCACCGATGACCGAGTCATTGCCGGCGCCGCCGATGAGCACGTCGTCCCCATCGCCGCCGATCAGCGTGTCGTTGCCGGTGCCCCCATCTATGGTCAGTGCGTCGTTCGTGAACAGCCCGCCGCTTTGATCGACGCGGACCTCGTCGTTCCCGCCGCCCGCTTGCACGTTGATCGCCGTGAACGTGCTCCGGTCGAAGGCGAAATCGGCAGTTCCGTCCTCCCCGACATCGACCTGCAGCGTGTTGGGATCGGTGGGCGAGAGCCGAAGAGCGAGCTTGTCGCTGGCACTATCGCCCTTGATCTGCAACGTCCCGCCCTGCACCCCGGCGGTATACGACGCGAACGCCGGCGCAGCGCTAAATGCGAGCATCGCCGCCACCGAGGCGCCAATTGCAGCGCCTCCCTGAAGCGCCCTCAGACGCTTGCCACCACGAGAAATCTCCATCGCGCACCCTTCTTGTTGTCATTCGGTCTCGGTCCCCGACCGCCATACATCAGATGTCTGAGGACTCGCTTGACCGACAAGACGTGCCCGCAGCCCGATCCCTTTCAGTCCCGGGTGCGAACATGGGGTCATGGCGCACGTGGTCGTTTCGAATCTGGCCTACGCCCACCCGGGCGGCGATCTCCTTTTCTCGGACGTCTCGTTCCGGGTCTCACCCGGGCAGCACGCTGGGTTTGTCGGAACGAACGGAGTCGGCAAGAGCACGCTGCTGAAGGTCCTCGTCGGAGAGTTGACCCCCGACGAGGGGGAGTACTCCGTCGGTGGTCTGGTGGGCTACATGCCGCAGGATGTTGGCGTCAGCGACGGCGAGCGGACGGTGAGAGCGCTCTTGTTGTCGTTGGCGCCGTGGGCTGTGCGACAGGCCGGTGAGAGCATCGTGGCACTCGAGGCCCAGCTCGAGGCGGGCGATCCATCGGCGGGCATGAAGCTGGGAGAGGCGATCGCGGACTGGTCGGCGCTCGGTGGCTATGAGCTGGAGGGCCAGTGGGACGCGGCGTGCCGGCGCATCGTCCGGACCTCGTTCGCCGAGGTGGCCGACCGGCCGGCGCGGACGCTTTCCGGTGGCGAGCGCAAGCAGCTTGTGCTCGACGTGCTGTTCGCCTCCGATGCGGAGGTCCTGTTGCTCGATGAGCCTGACAACTTCCTCGACGTGCCGGCGAAGCTGGCGCTGGAGCGCCGCGTGCGGGCGTCCAAGAAGACGATCCTGATGATCTCCCATGACCGTGAGGTGCTATCTGGTGCCGTAGGGGCGATCGTGACGCTGGAGGGCAACGGCGCGTGGGTGCATGGCGGCTCGTATGCCACGTACGCCCAGGCACGGGAGGATCGCCAGCGACGGCTGGGGGATGCCGTGAAGCGGTGGCATGAGGAGGAACGGCGGTTGTTCCGGCTGATGAAGACGTTCAAGGAGCGCGCCCGCTACGCCCCTGATTGGGCCAAGCGGGCCGACGCGATGGAATCGCGGTGGCGCCGGTTCCAGGCCGGCGGTCCACCGCCCTCGCCGGTCACAGATCAGGCGATCACCGTGCGAATCCGTGGCGCGGACTCAGCGCGCCTCGTGCTTGACCTGCGCTCGGTCGGGATCTCGGGGCT
The DNA here is from genome assembly GCA_963832315.1 of uncultured Solirubrobacterales bacterium. Lineage (GTDB taxonomy): Bacteria > Actinomycetota > Thermoleophilia > Solirubrobacterales > Solirubrobacteraceae > Palsa-465. Next base: position 132,838 of record CAWHTT010000009.1, read on the forward strand.
GGTGGCGCCGTTCTCGGAAGAGATCCACTTCGGTGAGCGCATCGGCGTCATCGGCCCCAACGGATCGGGCAAGAGCGCACTGCTCCACGTTCTGGCGGGTGGGAGGACCACGGACAGCGGAGAGCTTCGGATCGGCCCGCGGGTCTCGGCCGGATTGTTCACGCAGCTGCAGTCGCGAGCTGACTTCTCTGGTCGCGGCGTCCTCGACATCGTGTTGGCGCGCCGCGGCGAAACGCAGGCGGCGATGGCCGCGCTGGCGCGTTACGGGCTTGCCGACGCCGCTCGCCGCCGGTACGACGTGCTCAGCGGGGGCGAAAAGGCGCGATTGGAGATCCTCATATTGGAGCTGGAGGGCCACAACCTGCTGCTGCTCGACGAACCCACGGACAACCTGGACACCGATTCATCGGAGGCGCTCGAGAAGGCGCTGGACGGTTTCGAGGGCACCGTGGTGGCCGTGTCTCACGACCGCGCCTTCCTTCGCCGCATGGACGGGTTCCTGATGATCCTTCACGACGGAGACGTTCTGTCGTTCCCCTCCTATGACTCAGCCCTCGAGGCGCTCCTCGATCCTGCTCACGCGCCCGAGGTTCGCCTCGCCAAGCTCCTGTCCGTGCGCGTGTCTGGCCGGCGCGCGACCGGCTGACTGCTCACCGTCTGGCTTCGAGCTCGGCGTATCGCCTGGCGAACTCGGCGGCGGCCTCGTCAGGCGACCATGCGGTGAGCTCGAGGTCAAGCGGCTCGACGTCCTCGAGTTCCGGCCAATGCCAGGCCTCGGAGCTGAAAGCGCGCCGTTCGGTAGCCAGCAGCGCGCGGTCAACCATCTTGACCACCGGGACGTCCGGCTTGATCTTGAACCGTTCGCGAATCGCTTCCTCGAGCCGAGCCTCGGCTTCACGGAACGCTGCGCCGAGCGCGCTGCGGTGCTTGATCGGATGCGGCATGTCGCCAAGGTAGGCCTCACCGGCGTCGTGCATGAGCGCAGCGAACGCATCCTCGATGTCACCGCCGCGCTCCTCGACGACGTGCGACACGATCACGCAATGCTGAGCGACCGAATAGAAGACGCGACTGTGGCCGCCGAACCGGCACTGGTTGGCCAGCGCACGCGCGATATCGCCAGCGTCGAGTTGCCCGGGGTCTGGGTCGAACGGATTCACCCAGCGTCCAGAGACGGTCTGCAGGTAGGGACCCGCGGCGGGCGGCGCGTCGTCGGATGAGGCGGTCACCCGGCTCAGGCTATCGCGGGTCCTCGACACCACCGATCGGGCTCCGCTCTATCGTGATCGACGATGGCTAGACGCGAGGACATTCGCAACGTCGGGATCATCGCCCACGTTGATCACGGCAAGACCACGCTCGTTGATGCTCTGCTGTGGCAGTCGGGAGCGTTCCGCTCGGGTCAGGACGTAGCTGATCGGGTGCTCGACTCGATGGATCTCGAGCGGGAGAAAGGGATCACGATCCTGGCCAAGAACACGGCGGTTCGCTACGGCGGGGTCAAGTTCAACATCGTCGACACGCCCGGACATGCTGACTTCGGCGGCGAGGTCGAGCGCGGTTTGACGATGGTGGACGGCGTGCTGCTCCTCGTGGATGCGAGCGAGGGACCGCTTCCCCAGACCAGGTTTGTGCTCCGTAAGGCGCTCGAGTCAAGGCTGCCGGTGATTCTCGTCATCAACAAGGTGGATCGGCCGGATGCTCGGATCGGGGAGGTGGTCGACGAGGTATACGAGTTGTTCCTCGATCTGGACGCCGACGAGTCTCAGATCGAGTTCCCGATCGTCTACACCAACGCCCGGGCTGGACGCGCGTCGCTCGATCCGTCCACCGAGGGTGCTGACCTCGGGCCGCTCCTGGATCTGTTGCGCGAGCATGTGCCCGCCCCCGAGCACGATCCCGCACATCCGCTTCAGGCGCACGTCACCAACCTCGACGCGTCTCCCTACGTGGGGCGATTGGCGATCTGTCGGGTGCGGCACGGGATCATCCGCCGTGGCGAGACGGTCGCGTGGTGCCGGGCCGACGGGCAGGTCGAGCGCGTGAAGGTGAGCGAGCTGTACGTGACGGAGGCGCTCGAGCGCGTCGAGGCGGAGGAAGTCGCTGCCGGCGAGATCATCTGGGTCGCCGGCATCCCCGAGATCATGATCGGCGAGACGCTGGCCGCTGCGGATGACCCCCGGCGGCTGCCGGTCATCACGGTCGATGAGCCGTCGTTGTCGATCACGATCGGGATCAACACCTCGCCGCTGGCGGGGCGGGACGGGGACAAGCTGACCGCGAGCCAGGTCAAGGCGCGACTCGATCGCGAGCAGGTGGGGAACGTCTCGCTTCGCGTCCTGGAGACCGAGCGTCCCGAGGTCTGGGAGGTGCAGGGCCGGGGTGAGCTGGCGCTCGCGGTGCTGGTCGAGCTGATGCGTCGCGAGGGGTTCGAGCTGACGGTTGGTAACCCGCAGGTCGTCACCCGGACGATCGACGGGAAGGTGTGCGAACCGCTCGAGCGGATGAGTGTGGACGTGCCCGAGGAGTACGTCGGTGTGATCACCCAGATGCTCGCGATGCGCAAGGGACGGCTCGAGCACATGGTCAACCACGGCACCGGTTGGGTGCGCATGGATTATCTCGTTCCGGCGCGAGGGTTGATCGGGTTCCGGACCGAGTTCCTCACCGAGACGCGCGGCACGGGCCTCGTTCACCACGTGTTCGAGCGCTGGGAGCCCTGGCAAGGCGAGTTGCGGACGCGGCCGACTGGGTCGTTGATCGCCGACCGGCGCGGCTCGGTCGCCGCGTTCGCGCTGTTCAACCTGCAGGAGCGAGGAACCCTGTTCGTGTCACCGGGCGAGGAGGTGTACGAGGGAATGATCGTCGGCGAGGGCTCACGGGCCGAAGATCTCGACGTCAACGCGTGCAAGGAGAAGCACCTCACCAACATGCGCTCGTCTACGGCTGACCAACTCGTGCGATTGATCCCCAAGCGTGAGCTTTCACTAGACCAGGCGCTCGAGTTCCTGCGGACAGATGAGTGCGTCGAGGTCACGCCGCACGCCGTCAGACTCCGCAAGACAGTGCTCGACGTCACCGCCCGCCGCAAGCAGGCCCGCTCGAACCGACGGTGAGATCAGCCAGGTCCCTGGCCTAGGCGACGGGCAATTCGTCGTCGGCGGATGCTCGGTCGGTGGGCCGAGCGTCGACGTAGATGATCGCCGCACCGTCCGGTCCGCGAGCGTAATCCGGGCGACGCCTGGACCTCGCCAGTGCGACCGCGCCCGCCGCAACGAGCCCCAGCGCGATGATCGCTAGGACGACGTCGTCCCACGGAACGCCGCTCGGGCTGGGCGTGGCTCGACGCGCGTGCGCCCGCGTGCGGACCGGTGCCGCGGCCGATGGGTGGCTGCCGGCGCTCACCCTGAACGTTTGTGTGTCGATCGCCGCCCGATTCACACTGCCGACTTCGACGTGAAGAGTCCTGCCGCCGGGCATGAGGACGAGATGGGCGCTCGAGATGTCGTCAGTGGCCAGCGGCGGGAGATCGATGCATACCGCCCGGTGATGTGTTGTGTCGAGTGCGTGGATGAACGGGACGCCCGAGGGGCGGAGGTAGAGCGTGTAAGCCCAGCGGCCGCCGGCGCTCACCACCCGGTTGACCGGGATGCCGGTCATCGCTTCGTCCCGCTCCCGGGGGTCCACCACGGGCTGGGCGAGGAGCCGGTGAGCGGGCAGGTCGTAGGCCAGGACCTCATACTTGGTGATGTCCGGCGATGCGTAGTGGATCAGGTAGAGCCACCGGCCGTCGGGGGAGATTGCGTCCACCGTCGACCACCCCGGCAACGTGAGCCTCGTGCGGATGGTGAGCGGCGCGGTGTCGAGCACGAGCAGCCGCGTCGTGTGCGGAGTACCGGCAGGGATCTGAGCGAGGATGAGCGTCTGGCCATCTGCCGAGAGGCCGGTCATCGAGCCGCTGAAGTCGACACCCGGAATCCCATATCGGCCACGAATACGCAGTCCGGGCACTGCGGCGCCGGCCTCCTGCTCGTTGACCACCGTGTTGCCATTCGCGTCGAACGCGCCGTAGCGGTACGGGCTACCGGGCATCCCGATGTAGCTGTTCTGCACCGGCGCAACCGGCCCACCCGCCGCAAGTGCGCCGGGCGTTGCCGCCATCGCCAGGCAAAGCGCGAGCGCGATCGACCACGAGGCCCGTTTCATTGCCATCCTCCTCCGCGGGATCTGTACCAGCCCCTATACGCTTGAGCGGTCCGATTCGTTCCCGCCTGGCGCTCATCTCATCGAGCGCTTTCACATGTACACAGCGTCGCGTGTCTTGTCGGGTGGGCCGTGGGGTGAGAGGATCGGCCCGTTTTGGAACTCGGCCTTCATCTGCCGCTGATGGAGTTCGGCGACGAGGGGCAGTCGTTCTCGCGTCTCAGCGGCGCAGTCGACGCCGCGCGTGAGAGCGGCTTCGCCGCGGTTTCCGCCAACGACCACTTCCTCTTCCAGACGCCGTGGCTTGACGGCGCGACGGCTCTGGCCGCCGCCGTCGACCGATCCGGCGATATGGAGCTGGCGACAACGGTCGCGAATGTCGCGCTGCGCGGTCCTGTGCCCCTGGCGAAGACGCTCGCCGCGTTGGATGTCCTGTCCGACGGGCGGGTTGTCGCCGGGGTTGGGCCTGGCTCATCGGAGCGTGACTACGACGCGGTCGGCGTCCCGTTCGAGGAGCGCTGGGAGAGGTTCGACGAAGCCGTCGCCATTCTGCGCTCGCTGCTGCGGGACGAACCGCCGCCGGAGACCCGTCGCCACTACGCCTTACCTGGCTCGCCGCTGGCGCCGGCGCCAAGGCGACCCGGCGGAGTCCCGGTTTGGATCGGGAGCTGGGGCTCAGCCGCCGGTCTTCGGCGCGTCGCGCGTCTCGGCGACGGGTGGCTCGCATCCGCGTACAACACGACGCCCGACGGTTTCAGGGCCGCGAAGCAGTCGCTGTCGGAGCAGCTGGACGCGCGCGGCAAGGATCGCGATCGGTTCCCGAACGCGCTCGCGACGATGTGGACCTGGATCACCGAAGACGCCCGCGATGCCGATCGCGTGCTGCGAGAGGTCCTGGCCCCGATGCTCAGGCGCGATCCAGATTCGCTGGGCGACCAGCTCTGCGTCGGACCCGCAGCGCACTGCGCTGAGCTGCTCTCGCGCTACGCGGAGGCGGGCTGCGAGCGCGTATACCTCTGGCCACTCGGCGATGAGCCGCGGCAGGTCGAGCTCGCAGCCACGGCCGTGCTTCCAGCCGTCAAGGCCTGAGTCTGGGCGGCCGAGACGCCAGCGTTCGGACGAACGCAGTCGCGGCCGTTCGGGGGACATCCCGAACGCGTCCGACGGGGGGTCAGGCGAGGGAGCGGTCGAGCACCACCTCGCGCAGCAGCGCGTTAACCCTCTCCGGCGCCTCCATGTTGACCATGTGCCCGACGCCCGGAACCGTGACTTTGCGCGCGTGAGCAATCCGGGTGGCCAGGATGTCGGACATGTCGTGGAAACAGGGGACGTCCAGCTCGGCGATGACAACGGTCGTCGGCGCGGCGATCGTGGCCAGGAGCTCGATGCTGTTCGGGTGCGGTGCGTGCGGGTCCGCGCTCGTCCAGTTCACGCCGGAGTAGTCGCCGACCATCTCGGCGAGCCGGCGCGCGACGTCCGGCGTGCGCTGCGCGGGGACGAACACATCGTGGCGAAGCCACGCCGCCTTCGCCTCCTGCAGACCGCCGGAGCGGAGTCCTTCGCCAATCGCCTGAATGCCGCGCTCAGAGTCCGGATCCCACGGCACGCCGTCAAGCACGGCGTCGAGCAGCACGAGCGCCCGCACGCGTTCGGGTGCGGCCAGTGTCGCCTCGAGCACGATGCGACCGCCCATCGAGAGCCCCACGAGCACCGCCTCATCGATCTCGAGATGGTCGAGCAGCCGCCAGAGATCGTCGGCGTGCGAGTAGGCGGTGTCGGCGTCGCGGGTCGAGCGGCCGAATCCGCGGGCGTCGTACCGGACCACCCTTGCGATGTCCTTGAGCGCAGACACCTGCTCGTCCCACATTCGAGCGTCGAGTGCGAGCCCGTGCACGAGCACAACCGCAACGCCGTCACTCTCGACCTCGTAGTACAGCTCGCCGCCCGGTACCCGCAGGACCGCCACAACGCGATCGTACGAGACTGCCGCTGCTGATGCCCGTTACTCGACTCGCCCAGCCCGCCGATGCGGAAGCGCTTTCCGCGGTTCTGGCCGAGGCGGTCGCCGGCTACTGGGGTTGCGACGGGGTGGATGGACGCGGCGGTCGGCGAAGCGAAGCAGCGCGGGCTGCTCTTGCGCCGTACGGCGACATGGGTTATACGTATGTCGAAACATGGGTGTTGTGATCGTCCACGACCTCCCGCCGGAGGAGCTCCGCTTCCATTGGAAGAGCGGCCGGCTATGCCTCGACTTCGTGGCGACGGTCGGCGAGCGCTGGCGGCGGTCGTTCGAACGGCTGCTCGAACCTGAGGACCTCGCTCGCTGGATGGCGGGCACCGGGATGCTGCGGGAACCACCGCGGATCTCAGATCGACAGCTGGCGAGAGGGCGCGTGCTTCGCGAGGCGATCAACCGGCTCGCTCGTCCCGGTGTCGAATCAGGCCCGGGGGATCGAGAGGAGCTCAACCGTTGGGCGGCGCGGACGCCTCTGGCGCCACAGCTGACGACGGGCAGCGAATGTGTATTGGTCGCGGCTCGGCCGGTCGAGGCGATGCTGGCCACGATCGCGCGGGACGCGGTCGAGCTGCTGAGCGGCCCGTTCGCAGGGCGCGTCCGTGAGTGCGCCGCTTCCGACTGTGCGTTGTTGTTCGTCGACACATCGCGTCCTGGCCGGCGACAGTGGTGCTCGAGTGGCGGATGCGGCAACCGCATCCGCACCAAGGCATACCGCCATCGACAAAAGGAACTTGGACGCGGATGAGCTATCGGACTCTGCCCGCCCAGGAGGCCTTCTGGCGTCGGTCAAACCAGATGGGCGTGCTCAACACCGATCTCGCCAAGCAGCTGGAAGCGACCACGCTCGGTGCGCGACTATGGCGTCTACACCCCGGGCAAGCCTCGACGCGCCATCGCCACCGACAGACGCACGAGATCTACGTGCTGCTCGAAGGCACCGGCCGCATCCGCATCGGTCAAGACCTCCACACGCTCGAGCCCCTCAGCAGCCTGCGCGTCGACCCCGGCGAGGTGCGCCAGCTATTCAACGACACCAGCGCCGATCAGCTCTGGCTCGTCGTCGGCGCGCCACCCGAGGCCGCGAACACGCTCGAGATGACGCCAGAACAGCTCGCGTGGCTCTACCCCGACGGACCCAAGGCACTCCCACCAGAGATTCCGGCCACACAGCCCACCGCCAGCGCATAGCACGCAACGCGACCACGTCGATTACGACGGATTGGCTCCGTGTTCCCTGGAGTCCGCGTAACGGAGAACATCCCGAGAGGTTGCGCCGACTGGGCCTGCACGCATAGAGGGGAACTCGACGAGCGAACAGAACGTACGTTTCGTAGATGACGCGAAGGGCCTTGCGTTGCATCGGCTCGCTCTGCGCGGTCGGCACCCTGTCGTTCGCGGTGGGGCGCGGTGGCAACCACGTTGAGCGGGGCTCGGTCGGAAATGCTTCCTACGCCGCCGGCAGGACTGACGACGCTCCGACCGCTCGGTTGCGTTCCTAGACGAGGTCCGTTCGGTGCTCGAGAAGGCAGGGCACGGCACACCAAACTTGTCCTCGTACCAGACGTGGACCCGTGCCTCGTTACGGATCTCCACTGTGGCGTCCAGGTCGCCGAAGAGATCGGCGCCTCGTCGTATCACCGCGTCCTCTGCCTCCCAGGTGAGGTCGGTGGCATCGAAATAGTTGATGTCGTAGTCGTTGATCCCGGCGCGCGGGTCGCGTTTGCACAGGCAGTTCCACACCGTCTGATAGAGGGCGCCCGCGGCGAGGTAGCAACCAGGCACCTCGAGCTGCGGCAGCCGCTCGATGAGGGTCGCAACCACCGCGTTCGTCATGACCATCTGCTTGAACGCAGCGAGCTGGTCTTCGATGGGCGCTGAGACGAGATCCATGAGCCGTGGTCCGGGCAGCGGTCGACTTGTCGATCGCGAAGTTCACCAGACAGCGACGAAGCATGATGGCGTCCCACGTGGACGTGTCGGGAGCTGCGCCACAGACGTCGAACCTTTCGGGCGACGGCGATAGACGGTCGGCCGTCACCGCAGGTTCGGATAGGTTGGGGGCATGCTGTTGCAGGCGGCTTTGAACGGGCCGTGGACGAAAGCTGACCACCGGGCCGTGCCCGTGCTCGCCGATGAGCTTGCGCGTGACGCCGTCGCGTGCGTTGCCGCGGGCGCCGGCGCCGTGCATCTGCACCCGCGCGATGAACGCGGCCGCGAGCGACTCGACGGGCACGTCGTCGATCACGTGGTCGCTACGGTTCGCGAGGCGTGCGGAGTCCCGGTCGGCGTCTCGACAGGGGCGTGGATCGAGGGCAACGTCGAGCGACGAGTGGGGATGCTGAGATCCTGGAGCGCACCCGACTACGCGTCGGTGAACGTCTCCGAAGACGACGCCCTAGCGGTCGCCGAAGCCCTGATCGACGCTGGCGTCGGCATCGAGGCCGGCGTCTGGAGCACGGACGATGCCCAGAAACTCGGAGACTGGGCGCTCGGGGCAGCTCTCACCCGCGTTTTGGTAGAGCCCGTGGAAGTCGCTCGTCACGACGCCATCGCGTGCGTCCAGGCGATCCACGATGCCCTCGACCGCCTCGGCGTTCTGGCACCCCGACTGCAGCATGGAGACGGAGAGGCGACGTGGGTGCTCATCGAGGACGCCGTGCGGCGCGGACTGGATACGCGAGTCGGCCTCGAAGACACCCAGTATGAGCCCGATGGCGCCCGTACCGAGGGCAACGAGGCCCTCGTCCGAGCGGCGGCTCGGTACGTCATGTCGCGGTGAGCAGCCGCTCCACCCATTGAGGCGACGCCCCACCTTGACCCGGCGCTGTTCGAGGCCGGATTTGCGTGGCATCCCTCACCCAGGTCCGTCCCGCTGCCGATGGCGCTTGCCGCTCGGCGATCGAAGGGTCGTCTTCCCCGTCGGATCCGGCGGTCCCGTCGCCGGACCGTGCGTGCATACATACTGCAGCCGCATGGACAACGACCAGCTCGCCGCGTTCTACCGCCGCTGCCGCTACAACGCCTCCTGCAACCAGCCCAGGATCGAGGACCTCCGCGAGTTCGTCGCACGCGACGTCGTGATCAACGGCACCGACCGCGGACTCGACGCGTACGCCGACGGGCAGCGAACGGTCGTCCGCGCGTTCCCCGACTTTCGCTGGGAGTTACGCCATCTCGTGGCAAGAACTGCACCTCTGCGCCGGTGACCTCGCGGACGAGATGCCCGTACACAATGAAGGTAGGCTGCGTCGGCAATCGCGACCCAGCCCGAGTGTGGCTCCTCCACGCCTCAAGCGGTCACGCTGGTTTCTGCCCCGGTCGCGAGAACTCAGACCCGTATGCATGCGCACGCCGGGGACAATGACGGCGGGCTGAAGCGAGGGTAGGTCGCTTGGCTAGCTCAGGGCGTGCACCAATTCGCAAATCGCGGCTGGCATGCGCTCATCTACGCCGTCATGGTTGCCCTCGAAGAGTTCGAGTGAGTGTGGGATCCCGAGGCGAGAGAGCTCGTTGGAGAGGGCCGTAGCGCCAAGATCAAGGAAGAACTCGTCTTGGAGGCCTGCGTCGAGGTAGATCGCGCGCATGCTGGCCAGCGACTGTGCGTGTTGGTTGGCCATGCGGATGGGGTCAAGGGCCAGCCATCGCGACCAGATCTCATCGATCGGACGTCCCACGGAATCAAACGGAACCAGCGCCTTGCCCGGTCGGTTCGGGTCCGGGGTATAAGCCAACGCCGTGCCGTATGCGGCGAACAGCGCGGCGCTGTGACGCCAGTCGAAGCCAGGATTCCTTGCCTGATCTTCGAATGTCTCCCAGGAGCCCCCGAATTGCGTTCGCAGCAACCGAGCCGCGACTGGGAACAACGGCTGATAGCAGCACTCGAACAAAGCGTCACCCGCGTGCGAAGCCAGCGCTCCGAATACCTCGGGCCTGAGCATCGAGACGGCTATCGCTCCATAACCCCCCGAAGACTTACCCGACACACCCCGGTGCTCGCGCGCGCCGAGCGTCGGGTAGCGCATATCGATGAAAGGGATCACTTCGTCGCACAGATAGTCGAGGTAGCGTCCGGTGCTCGGCGAGTTCAGAAACTGTGATCCGCCCCACGAGGTTGAGGCATCGACGAACACGATCAGCGCGGGAGCGGACTCGCCGGCCGAGAACATGGAGTCGAGCCGCTCGATGGTTGTCAGCCCTTCCGAAGGTGGCGCGAGCCACTCCTCGAGTTGCCCGCCGAAGCCTTGCAACATGTACACCGACGGGAGCCGCTGCGCGGACCCGGATAGATTCGGGGGTCGATACACATACAGCGGTCGAACGGCGGCATCCCCTAACGGGTTGCCCTCCAGCAAATCTGAATGCACCGCCAGCTGGTCAAGCGAGCCCGCCAACGGACGTTGCCACCCGGCTCCGGAGAGTCCCTCCACCTCGCACAACGCCACGCCGGCACGATACACGTCACCCGCGCCGGCGAGCAGCAACTTCTTGCCCGCAATGGCCATGCTTGCTCCCGCGACGTATCTGCTGCCGATCGGCCCGAGGTTCCTCGCGACACGGAACGCTCGCATCTCGGCTCCCGCGGCGGAGTGCTCGTCAGGGGCGCGGTCAACGAGCGCAACCTTGCGGCTGCTGTCCGCGATGACCCTCACCTGCAAGCACGAAGCAGCATTCGCGGCTCCGGCGGAAACGCGCTCGCCCCGCCGCGGAGCAGCGACGATTTCGACGTCCGCAGCCACACCTCGGGCTGCCGCTCCCGGGACAGATGCAGCCACGCGGGCACGGTCGCCACGAACACCCGCGCGGACACGAAGGCAGGGCCGGCCGTCCCGAGAGCGAGGAGACCTGAGATTCGCCACGTGGGGGTGCGGCGTCGGGTCGACTCGCTCCCCGCCGGCCGACCCAGTCGCCTCTTTTCATCTAGCTCCTGATCTTGAGGCCGGCGCTGGCGGAGATCGTCGGAGACGGCCGCCCGCGGACGGTGCTGATGATTTCGCTGCTCTCGATGCCTTGGGGATAGATGCTGGTGATGCCGAGGTTGGCATGTCCGAGCTGCCGCTGGATCACGACGAGCGGGACGCCCTCGTGCGCCATCTCGACGGCGTGAGCGTGCCGAAGCTGATGCGGCGCGAACCGTCGCCTCACGCCTGCTACGGCGGCGGCATGGTGCAGCTGCTTGCGCGCGGCAGACGCCTCCCAGCGCCGGCCCGAGGTCGGTCGGTGGATCACGCAGAGCAGCGCCCCGATCGGGAGCTGCCGGCGGATCTCGAGCCAAGCGTCGAGCTGCTCCCACGCCCAGCGGTCCATCCCGACCTCGCGGCGCTTCCCGCCTCTCCCACGACGGACGAGGACCGCACCGCGAGATCGATCCAGGTCGCTCTCGTGGAGGGCGAGTGCTTCGCTGATCCGAAGGCCTGCGCGCCAGAGCAGCACGATCAGCGCTCGAAGTCGGTGGCCCTCGGCTCGCTCGGTGATTGTGCGAATGACGGCGACGATCTCCTCGACCGTCGGTGGGTCGGCGGGGTAGTGCTCGCCCTTATTGCGTGGCGGACGGCCGCGGTGATAGCCCGGGATGGTCGCGGGCGAGCGCCGATGGCCGGTGGCGTCCAGCAGCACGGATTCCATGAATCCTCCCTTCGTGCGATGAGATTGATGATGTGCTGCCATTCGAACGGACCCGCAACTGCGCCGACGCTCCGGTTTGTCGGATGGCCGGCCGCTCGCCGCCTCGTGTCCGCGCGTTGCCGGGAAGTCGGCGTCACGCCCGAGATGCTCGTGGTACATGGAGAGCAGGTCACTCGTGACTGGCACTTCGGCGCGACCGACCGGTCGGTACCGCTTCACGGTTCTTCCTACTTCGGCAGCAGCTCGAAGATCTCCACCGCGCACACTCCCATCGCTGCCCGACAGGAACGGGAGACCGTCGGTCAGCGCCTTTGCAGTAGGGAGATCGTCGGCTTCGATGATCGTGTAGCCGATCAGGTCGCCAGCTGGTCCTTCGGTGCCGTCGTCACGAACGGAGGCGCTCGCCCCGAACGGGCTGCCGGCATCGGTGAGCGCCGCGCCGACCTTTTGCATCCAGGCGCCGAACGCGGCCGTCCGCTCGGTGCCCTGTTCCGGCGTGAGGTCGGGCTCCGGGCCACGGTAGAGGTAGATGAACTTCGGCATGTCGATCGTCCTTTCGAGATTCGGCGTGTTGAGGCACGCGTTCTGGTTCGTCAGGTTCGCCAAGCGGTTGGCGGTCGCAGCCCGGTGGAAATCGCCTGCGCGGGGTTCGTTCAGCCCCAGCGGCTGATCTCGCCGCCCGGGAACGCGTTGAAGCCTCCGCCCTCGGCCCCGATCGTGTCGTCGCCGGCGACCGGGTGGCCCGTCCACCACTGCTCGATACCTTCTCTGGTGGCGGCGAGTTGGTGCACACGGTCCGGTGGCGCGTCGATCGATAGACGGTGCAGGATGGTCGGCATTTTGCGTCTCCTTTCTTGCGGAGGGTGGGGTTGGTTTCAGGCGGCGATTGGCAGGCGCGCCGGCTCGGTCTCGACCTCGGCATTGGCCGCGGGGTTCGTCCCCCCCGACATCGCGGTGGCGGCGAGCGCCCCGATCCCGGCAAAGACGGCGCAGGCCCAGAGCGCCGGCTTGAATCCCGCCGTCACGGCGGCGGGGCTTCCGAGGTCGCCGTAGCTTGCGAACACGGCGCTGCCGATCGCGACCGCGAAGACCGCGCCGAAGCGCTGCGCCATGTAGTTGATCCCAGAGGCCTTTCCCATCTGGTGCGGAGCGACAGCGCTCAGCACCGCAGTCGGCACCGTCGGGAGGGCCATCGAGATCCCGACGCCGGCGACGAGAAGCGCGATCACGAGCTCGATCCAGCTGGTGCCCAGCGAGCCGCGCCACGCGACCCATACGAACCCGGCCGTCAGCATGCTCAGGCCGACGACGATGATCGGTCGGCGGCCGATTCGATCGGACAGAGCGCCGGCCATCGGCGAGACGACCATCGGCGTCGCGAAGAACGGAAGCAGGCGCACCCCGGCGCCCACCGGCGAGTAGTGACGCGCGAGCTGGAATTCCTCGGTAACCAACAGCCCGCCGGCAAAGATGGCGCCCGACATGAGAAATGTCGCCGCGTTGCCGATCGCGAAGTCCCGCTCCGCGAACATGCGGAGCGGAACCATGGGCTGGGCAACGCGGTGCTCCCACCAGACGAACGCAGCCAGGAGCAAAGTCCCAGCGGTGAGGGTGCCGATCGTCTCGGCGCTCCCCCAGCCGACGTCGTTGGCGCGCGTGAGAGCCCAGACGAGTGCCACGACGCCGGCGGTGACGAGCCCGACCCCGACAAGGTCGAGTCGCTCCCGCGCGCCGTAGCTCTCGGGCAGCAACCGGAGGCCGAGGGCCACGGCGGCGACGCCGATCGGAACGTTGATCCAGAAGATCCAGTGCCAGTCGATGCTCTGCGTAATGGCGCCCCCGACAATCGGTCCCATCGCGACGGCGAGACCGGCGAGGCCGCCATAGATCCCGACGATCATCCCGCGCCGCTCGATCGGGAAAGCCGCAGTCAGGATCGTCAGGCTCAGCGGTAGCACGACCGCGCCGCCGAGCCCCTGCACTGTCCGGGCAACGATCAGCACAGATAGGTTCGGCGCCAGGGCGCACGCGACGGAGGCGACCGTGAAGAGGGCGAGCCCGATCGTGAAGACCTTCCGCCGTCCGAACCGGTCGCCGAGCGCGGCGGCGGTGATGATCCCCGCGGCGAACGCGATGCCGTAGGCGTTCAGCGTCCACTGCAGGGAGGAGAGGCTTACGTGCAGATCCCGCTGCATGCGCGGCAGCGCGGTGATCACGACGACCGAGTCGAGAACCACCATGAAGTAGGCGGTTGAGGTCAGCGCGACCACCCAGCCGAGTCGAGGTTTGGTTGCCGGTTTGTCTGCCATCAGTCCTCCTTCGTCGTGGCCGGCTCGTCGGCCGGTTCTGACTCGGTGACGAACGGGCGGACGGCGGACGGACAGCAGGCGAAAAAAGTGAGGACGTGTCCGTCTTCGGCCAAGCTGTTCGTCTACAGGACGAACGACCGGTCCCCCCGAGGAAGGAGATGTCTTGAGATACGCGCTCTTGATCTATGACGACATCGAGGTTCGCGATCGGACGCCCGAAGACGAACGACGTCGGATCACCACGGCGGTACTCGAGGTTCTGGAGCGACCGGACGTGATCGGCTGGCTGCGCCTCCGGGACGTCGAGTCGGCGACGACGTTGCGTCGCGAACGGGGCAGGTCGCTGCTGACCGATGGACCCTTCGTGGACAGCAAGGACTTCCTCGGCGGCTTCGTCGAGGTCGAGGCGGAGAACCTCGACGGCGCCATCGCCCTGGCCGAAGAACTTCAGGAGCTGCGGCCATGGGGCGCGATTGAGGTGCGACCGGTCCGCGAGGAGCCTGGCCTCGGTGCTTGAGGACATCTTTCGCGAGGACTGGGGCCGCGTTGTAGCGTCGCTCGTCGGCTCTCTGCGCGACATCGAGTTGGCCGAGGACGCCGCGCAGGAAGCGTTCGCGATTGCTGCCGAGCGCTGGCCGCGGGACGGACTACCCCCCAACCCGACGGGCTGGCTGATCACGACCGCTCGCAACCGCGCGATCGACCGGATCCGGCGCGAACGGACGCTCGCGGCGAAGACCGGGCAGCTGGAGCGCGAACTGCGAGACCAATCGGAGGATTCGATGGACGACACGGCGACCTTCCCGGACGAGCGGCTCGAGCTGATCTTCACCTGTTGCCATCCGGCGCTCGCGCTCGATGCGCAGGTCGGACTCACGCTGCGCACGCTCGGCGGCCTGTCAACCGAGGAGATCGCACGCGCGTTCCTCGTCCCGTTCGAGACGATGAGCAAACGCCTCACGCGTGCGAAGCACAAGATCCGCGACGCCGGCATCCCGTTTGCGGTGCCGCCCGACCACCTGCTGCCGGAGCGGCTCGACGCTGTCCTCGCCGTGGTGTACCTGGTCTTCAACGAAGGCTGGGGCGGCGGCCGTATCGACCTGTCCGCAGAGGCGATCGGCCTCGGTCGCTCGGTGACCGAGCTCATGCCCGACGAAGCCGAAGCGCACGCCCTGCTCGCGCTCATGCTCATCAACCACGCGCGGACCGCCGCGCGGTTTCGCGGCGGAGAGCTGGTGCTGCTCGACGAGCAGGACCGCACGTTGTGGGACGAGCACCAGATCGACGAAGGCCGGAAGCTGCTCGAACGCGCGCTCGCCCTTGGCGGAAGCGGCCCGTACGTCATCCAGGCAGCGATCGCCGATCTCCACATCCGGCAGCCGCGCGACTGGGACGAGATCGCGCTCCTCTACCAGCGACTCGAGCACGTTACGGACTCACCGGTCGTGACGATGAACCGCGCGATCGCCGTCGCCGAACTCGAAGGACCCGAAGCCGGGCTCGCGCTGCTCGACCACCTCGAGCTCGACGACTACCGCTACTACCACTCCACCCGCGCCGACCTCCTCCGGCGCCTCGGCCGCGACGATGAAGCGCGCTCGGCTTACACACGCGCCCTGGAGCTAACTCAGGCCGGACCGGAGCAGCGGTTCCTCGCGAGCCGCCTCATCAGCCTCTCCGAACGCGCTCAAGAGGCGGACCCGACGTAGCCACGACGCTCCGCGGCTCGGCATATGCGCGCGGAGACGAAGGCAGGGCGGGTCAGCCAATCGGGGCGTCGCTTCGGAGGCAGGGCAGGCGGCGAGAGGCTCGCGACACGCTGGGCGAGGCCCTCTAGCTGGCGACGCGATGCCAGTCGGACCGGCTCAGCGAGCTTGCCAGCGTCGAGTTGCGTGCCACCGGCGCAAGGCCCCGCCGACAGATGCGCTCTGGCGTGGAGTCGCTCACCCCGAGCGAGCTTCGTGTTGCCACGATGGCGGCCAACGGCTTGTCGAACCCGCAAATCGCTCAGAGCCTGTTCGTGACCCGCAAGACCGTGGAGGCGCACCTCGGCCACGTCTATCGCAAGCTGGATGTGCGCTCTCGCGACGAGCTCCGTCGGGCGCTTGCCGTCGGCACCCCGGTGGAGCCGATTCGCTCCTGACGGCGGTTCCGCCGGGCGGGGTTCACACGTCGGTCTGCGCAAACGCTCGCCGATACGGATGCCGCTCTGCCACAACCGACCCAGAGCGAGTGCGCCGAATTACCTGGAGTCAGTGCGGCCCCGCGCGTATGGTGCGCGCATGACTGCGATTCTCGACTTCGGCGCGCAGGGTGGCGATCCCGCCCGCGGCGTGAGGATGGACCTGAGCACCTGCGTGAACCGGTACGGCCCCGCCCCGGCCGCGGTGGCGGCGCTGCACGCGATCGAGCCGCGGGACATCCTCCTGCATCCCTACGACGCTGCCGCCCGTCTGAAGGACGTGTACGCCTGGGCGTGCGGAGTCGATGCCGATGACCTGATGGCTGGGCGAGGCGCCAGCGAGTTCATCTGGGCGATGGGTCGCGAGGTCGATCACGCTACGACGGTGATCCCCATGCCGGCCTACACGGATTACCTGAAGGCGTTCCCGGGCCGGGGCTTCAGCATGAACGGAGAGCAGTTTCCCTCGCTCGAGCAGGTCGACGAGGCGCTCACCCGCGGGAAGCTCGTGATCCTGTCGAACCCGCATAACCCGACGGGCGTGCTGCTCGATCGCGACGAGCTCGTCGCGGTGGCGGCGCGCCATCCGGAGTCGACGTTGGTGGTCGACGAGTCGTACATCAACTTCACGCCCGATCCCGCGGGCATGAGCGTGCTCGGCTGCGATCGGCCGAACGTGGTCGTGCTGCGCTCGACGTCGAAGTTCTACGGCATCGCGGCGGTGCGCGCCGGCGTCGCGTGGTGCCGTGACCACGAGCGGCGGGCTCGCCTGTTCGGACGCCAGGAGAACTGGGGCCTGTCCGGTGTCGACGTGAGCGTCGCGGTCGCGGCCGTCCGCGAGGGATGGGATTGGGCCGACGACACCCGAAGCCGCATGCACGACGACAACCGCTGGCTGGCCGAGACGCTCGCGGACGCCCCGGGGCTGGACCTCCGGGCGAACAGCAACGTGCACTTCCAATACGCCTTCTGCGAGCGCGCGCAGCGGTTCGCCGAGATCATGCGCAACCACGGGATCGGCGTGCGCGTACTGAGCCGGGCGCACGGCGTGATACCCGATGCGCTGCGGATCGTCGCGCCGCGGGCGGATGAGCGCGAACCGTTCGCTACCGCGCTCGAATCGGCGATCAGCGACTGACGACGCCCGCGCCACGAACGAACTCGTGGATCGGTGCAGCGCGTCAGGGGGCGTAATGGATAGCGCGAAAGGGCCAGCGCTCTCCCAGCCAGTGCGGGACGAGCTGGTCCAGCGCGCGCTCGAGCTCGCCGCCGGCCTCTCGGTCGACGACCCACCAGGACACCAGAGCGTCGGCATCGTCCGGAACGGGCTCGTCCGGCGGGTCGATGTACACGCACCCGAGCAGCTCAGTCTCGTCGTTATTGAGCACCGCGTAGTTGAATGACACGTGAGCGGCGATCTCGTCCTCGTGACGGGCCAGGTCTTTGCGGTCGAACTCGTATGTCATGTCGGCCGGCGGCCATCCCCACATCTCGCCGTACTTCACCCATAGTCGCTCGCGCGATCCCATCACCGCGGGGTAGTCGATGTCGACATCGCTCTCGCGTATGGGCCGAAGGTGATGCCCAGTCGGCAGCTCCAAACGCTCCGGGTGAATGAAATCGTCCGCCAGCCACGGCATGTACGGCATCCTAGCCGCGCGCTGGCGGGCTGGCGATGCCGACGGCGGCTGCGAACTAGCGGCCGGCTGAGGCCGGAGCCGAGGTTCTCGAGGAGGGGGCGCGCGCCCTGCGGCGCGCGCCCTGCCCGAACGCCAGCGCCAGCACGACCGCTGCGAGACAGCCCACCGCGCCGACCCCGAGCGAGGCGCGTGGGCCGAACACCTGACCGGCAACGCCGACCAGAGGACCGCCGATCGCGGTCGAACCCATGAAGGCCATGACGTACAGCGCGACGACGCGTCCGCGCATTGAGGGATCGGCCCGGATCTGCAGCGTGCCGTTGGTGCTCGAGGAGTACACGACGCTCGCGGCGCCCGCGAACGCCAACCCGACCCCGCAGCCGACCGGCCCAGGCGCCGCCGCCGAGACGGCCAGCGCAAGCCCGAACGCAGCGGCCGAAAACACGAGCGTCCGGACCCGACCCGGCACCTTGCCCGCAAGCGTCACACCGGACACGACCGCGCCGGCGCCCATCGCCGCGTACAGCAGCCCGAAGCCGGTCGCGCCCAGATGGAACGCCGAATGCGCCATCAGCGGGATCGATACCTGGAATTCGTAGGCCAGCGTCCCAATGATCGCCATCATCAGCAGCGGGACCAACAAGTCGCGGCGCCCCTTCACATAGCTCAAGCCGGCCCGGACCGCCCCGGGAGCTCGCGCGGCGCGCGCTTCGGGCCGGTACAGCTTCGTCACGTCCATCGCCAGCAGAGCGACCAACGGACCGAGGAACGACGCGGCGTTGATCAGAAAGCACACCCCTACCCCGAACAGCGCGATTATCGCTCCGCCGGCCGCGGGGCCGATCATGCGTGCGGCCGAGACGACCGTCGAGTTGATCCCGATAGCTCGTGGCAACGACGGACCCTGGACAAGCTCCGAAACGAACGCCTGACGCGTCGGCGTGTCGAACGCCCGGGTCGTGCCCAGACACAACGCCAGGATCCACACCATCCACAGCTGCACGACGCCCGTGAGAGCCAGGATCCCCAGCACCAGCGCCAGCACACCCTGCGTGGCCTGCGTCGCCACCAGCAGCTTGCGCTTGTCGACCGCGTCGGCGACCGACCCGGTCCATGCCCCGAGAACGAGAACCGGCACCGTCTGGAGGGCCACGGTCACGCCGAGCGCGCTGCCGCTCCCGCTCAACTGAAGTACGAGCCACGCCTGCGCGACGGTCTGCAGCCACGTTCCCGGAACTGAGATCAGTTGACCCGAGAAGTAGAGCCGGTAGTTGCGCGTACGCAGCGGCGTCGGGTGAGCGGCGGATCGAAGCGGCACCCCTACAGGGATAGCGGATCGGCGTGGATCGGGTGTGGGTTCCGGCAAATCGGCCGTACTCGATAACGCTTGTGGGAGGATGGCGTCGTGCATGGGATGGAGAAAGCGGTGCTAGGGGAGACTGACGACGAGCTCACCGACACGCCGCTCGGCGAGTCACGGTGGCCGCCGGTTCTAGCGATCCTCGTCTTCCTGCTGATGAACATCGCCGTACGAATATGGTTGCCGGACGAAGGAGCACTTCACGTTCCTTGGCTGCTGCCAACGGTCGAAGGCATCCTGCTCGTCGTGCTCCTGACGAGCGACCCATCCAGTCTCGGAGCGCGTCGGACGCTCCACCGAGTCGCCCTGACAACCGTGGGCATACTGGTGGCCGCTGCGCTGTGGGCAACAGGACTCCTTGTTGCGGACCTGATCAGGGGCACAGGAGTGACTAACTCGGCTGGTCAGCTCCTTGCTACGGGTGCCATCGTGTGGCTTGGCAACAACCTCGCATTCGGACTGTTGTACTGGTTGATGGACGGTGGCGGACCTCTTGCGCGCTCAAAGCGACCGACACCCGTCGACTTCGCGTTCACACAGCACCTGAATCCCGAACTGGCAGCCCCTGGCTGGCGGCCGGTCTTCCTCGATTACCTACATTTGGGATTCACAAACGCAACGGCATTCAGCCCCACTGACATACTGCCGTTAACCCACCGGGCCAAGTACACGATGCTCGTACACTCGACAGTCGCTCTCGCACTGGTCGGACTGGTCGTCGCCCGAGCCGTCAACGCGTTCAAGTAGCCGCGCTCGCTGTTTGTCCACGGCGGCTTGACGCGCCGGGTGACTTGCTTCACCGGGGAGCGCATCGCAGCGCTCTCAGCCGCACGGCTAGGGCATGAGCGCCGCGACTGTCTCGGCAAATGCTGCGTCGGTCGCCTCCGGGTCATAGCGCGGTCCAACGTCGCGCCCGAACGCGTGCTCGGCGTCGTACAGCCGCCAGCGGAACTCGACGCCTGCCTTCTCCAGCCCGCGCTTGATGACCTCACGGCCCTCCTCCGGAGTGTGTGGATCGCGGGTGCCGAAGATCAGCAGC
>CAWHTT010000010.1:0-167601 GCA_963832315.1 uncultured Solirubrobacterales bacterium
CAGCCACAGCTTCGAGCAGGTGCCGGGCCTGGGCCGAAGGGTCGGGCTTTCAGTGGCGTTGTGGCTCTCCCCGAACGGCGGCGTCGCGTTGTTCTGGCTGCTCGCCGCCGCGGTCGCCGTCGGCCTGGTCGTGCTCGTGGCGACCTCGCTCAGGCGCCGCCCCGTGTCGGCCGCTCGAATCCTGCCGGCGAGCGGCCTGGTGATTTCACTCCTTTTCCTCACCGGCACGCTGGCGAGTTGGTTCGCTCCGTTCGGTTGGGAGGCTTGGGGGCCGCGTTTGATGCTGCCGCCGCTGCCCGCGATTATCTTGATCGCGCTGGTCGTTTATGTGGAGGACGCGCAGGCCTTGGTACACGCCGCCCTGGCGACCCCCTTGCGTACGATCATCGTGGCGGTCGTTGTGGTGGCCGTTGCGCTTCCGCAGGTCAACGTCCTGTACGGGAACAGCGTGGTCGGCGCGCTGTTCTTACCTGACAAGGCGTGCCCAGTGGCAGCCAGCGTGCAAGCCAACCCGAGTTACTACTACCACTGCATCAACCACTGGGCGTGGGGACGCCACTGGATCTTCCTCGACAGCTTCACGGCGCTCAAGCAGGTCGGCGGAGTCCTATTCGCGATTGGGTTCGGTGCGGCGTCAATATGGCTGGTCTGGTTCGCTGGCGCCTCACCGCGGCTTGGAAGCAAACGTCGTGAACCCGAGGCAATCGTCTCCGGTGCGGCCTCGTAACGAAAGGTTGCCCAGCGCGGCCAGGATTACGACGAGCGGGGCGATGAGCATCCCGAGTGGTCGGACACGCATCGCGCCTGTGTCCGACTGGGGGAGGACGAGCGGCAGCAGGAGCGCGAGCAGCTTGTAGCAGGCGACGGTTGGCTCGTTGCCGCGCCCTGAACCACGATGTCCTCGAAGCCGGCCTGCTCGAGCAGCGGCGCAGGCTTGACGGGGTGAACCGCCAGTAGTCGTAGGGAATGTAGTGCCATCGGGCCGCGAACGGGACGGTGAGGATGAGGCGCCGCCCGGCGTCAGGCCGCGGTGGGCCTCGGCCAGAAAGGCGCGCGGCTCGATCACGTGCTCGAGTGTCTCGGTCGCCAGGACGAAGTCGGCGCGGGAATCGTCCAGGGGCCAGCGACCGTCCTCACCGATCAGCAGTACGTCGGGCATGGCATAGCCGAAGTCCTCCCGCGCGCGCTCGGTGTCGAGTCCAACGTAAACGGCGTCGCCGCGAAGCAGCCCGCGGTAGGGCTGAGCGCCACAGCCGACGTCGACCAGGGTGCCGCGGGCGCGAGTCAACACGGGACCAAGGTCGCGCCACAGCGAGCCGGCCTGGAGATCGAAGAACCGCCGCACTGCCGCGCCGAATCGTGCCCGCCAGCCGACGACCGGCTTGAAGGTGGGCGGCCGCCAGCGCTCCTCGGTCCGAAGGGCCAGATTCTCTTTCGGCGCCGCGTTCATCCGTCGTACCGAGCCGCGAGCTCGGGATGCTCCGTGAACCATGCCGCCATTCGCTCGAGTCCTTGGTCGAGGGGTGTGCTCGTCCTCCATCCAAGCACGTGCGCGGCTGACGACGGATCCCCAACCCACGTCGACGTGTCCCAGCTCCGCGCCGGCATCGAGCCCCACTCCGGGTCTGCCTGTACGCCGAAGACATCGCGGGCGGTCGCGACGAGGGCCGCCAGCGTGGTCTGCGTTCCGCTGGCTATGTTGAGCACCGCGCCGCGATCGGCGAGCGGGGTCGAGGCGGCGCGGATGAACGCGTCGCACGCGTCGTCCACCCACACGAAGTCTCGAGCGGTCCCCGGCCCGACCAGAGGAGGCCAGCGCCCGGATGCGCCGTGTCTGACCAGCGTGGGCATCAGGCGACCCCGGCTCCTCCCACGGCCCGTAGACCGAGTAGAGGCGCAGCGTCACCGCCTGTGGGCCGCCGGTCGTCGCGGCCAGCCGGCATAGGTGCGTGGCGGCGGCTTTTGTCACGGCGTAATGGGAGATGGGGTCGACGCGCTCGTCCTCGCGGGGGGCATGGTCCCGATAGCCGTACTCCGACGATGAGCCGGCGTTGACGAGTGAAGCCCCCACCTTCCGCGCCGCGGATAGGAGCGCGTCCGTTGCACGGACGTTGATCGACAGCATTGCGTCGAGGTCCGTCTGCCAGGAATATGCGCCATGAGCGGCCAGGTGAAAGATCGCGTCCGGGCGCTGCTCGAGCACCGCGCCCTCGATCCCCGCGGGGTCGCGCAAATCGATCGCGAGCTGGCGGACATCCCCGTCGAGCCCGGCCAATCGCCACGTATTGCCCCGCGTGTCCACCACCACCGCGACCGGCTCGTGCCGCTGCGAGCGAGACATCGGACGAGGTCGGCACCGACGAACCCGCCGGCGCCCGTCACCAGCGCCCTCATCCGGCCCGGCGGGCGATCAAGCAGAGGTTGCCGAGCGGCACGGTCAGCTGGGTCCGGCCGAGGCGGGTGCCGGCGTAGACGTGGGATCAGCGACTGCTTTAGACCGCGGGGTAACGGCAGCAAGTGCATGAGGTATGCGACCGAGTAGGTGTTCCGAACCGCTCCACGTTCAGCACGTCGAAGCCAGCCTGCGTAAAGATCCGGCGCATCGTTTCCGGCGAGTAGAGGTAGGTGTGCTCGACGTCGATGATCGGGCTGCGCTCGCCGAGCAGGCGCGGCCGACCAGAGCCGCGACGTTGTGGTTCAGCGCGAGGATCGCGCCGCCGGGACGCAGAATCTCTCGGCACTCGCGCAGGAACGCGCCCGGCTCGGGGATGTGGTCGCAGGACCTGAAAGAGGGTTACCGCGTCGAACGACTCCGGCTCGAACAGCCCCTCCCTCAGGATGTCCTGAACGATTGCGCGGCCGGATCGCTGGGTCGGCCTTCGATATGGCGTCGCTGCTGGGCTCAACTCCGCGGACGGCCTGCCAGCCGCGCTCCTGTGCCAGACCGAGCACGAAGCCGCTGCCGCAGCCGATGTCCAGAATCCCGTTTCGGCCGCGCGCGGCGGATGCCAGACGGTCGAGCGCGGCGCCGTAGGTTGCCCGCAGACCCTCGAGTTCCTCGCCGTAGTCGAAGCTCGAGGCCCGGTAGAGCTCAGCCATCGCCTCCGCGTCGAGCACCGGATCCGAGCGCACCAGGGCGCAGGTGCGGCAGCGGACCATGCGATAGTGAGTGCGATCCGGAAGTCTGCGGGCGGAGAACACCGACGGCGTAAAGGCCTCCAGATTGAGCGCGGCCGGGTACAGCTCATCACTTCCATCGACCGTGCCGCAGATCGCGCAGCGTGTCGGGTGGAGTCGTGGGTTGTCGGCCAGCGCGCTCACCGTCGTTCGGACCGATCCGCCGACCCGACCGAGCCCGCGAGGTCTTGTTCGTGCGCTCTGGCCCCCGGCGGGAGCTTGGCTCCGGCCGGTGGGTTGATCACCGACTCGACAATGAACGGCGGTCGGCCCTTCACCTCCTCATACATGTGCGCCAGGTAGGACCCGATGATCGCCAGGCACAGCAACTGGATTCCGCCGATGAACAGGATCACCACGATCACGGTCGCGAATCCCTTCGGCGCGAGCGTCGGATCGACGACCCTCGCAATCACCTCGAAGACCAGTCCGATCCCGGAGATGACCACGACGGCCATCGCGAGCGCCGTGATGATGTCGAGCGGCACATAGGAGAATGAGACGATCGCGCGGCGAGCCCAACCGAGGTTCTTCCGTAGTGAATTAGTTGTGCGTCCGAACATCCGCTCGGGTCGGATGTACGGAACCCCGAGTTGCTTGAAGCCGACCCAGGCCCGGAGGCCGCGTACGAACCGATGCTTCTCGGGCAAGGAATTCATCGCGTCCACCACGCGGCGGTCGATCAGGCCGAAGTCGCCGGCATCGAGGGGCACGTTGACGTAGGCGAGCCGCTTGAACACGCGGTAGAAGCTCTGGTAGGCGAATCGCATGAACCTCGTTGCCTCGCGCTTCACCCGCTCCCCGTAGACGACGTCGTAGCCCTCTTGCCAGTGGGCCACGAACTCGGGAATCAGCTCGGGGGGGTCCTGCAGGTCGCCGTCGAGCAGCACCACGGCGTCGCCGGTCGCGATCTGCATGCCGCTGGTGAAGGCGCTCTGCGATCCGAAGTTCCGCGCGTGGTTGATCACCACCACGCCGGGGTCGCGCGAGGCGAGCTCGGCCAGGACTTCGCGCGCGTTGTCGGGCGAGCCGTCGTTGACGAAGATGATCTCGTAGTCCGCGCCGAGCTCGCTGAACACCTGCACGAGCCGCTCATGCATGATCGGAACCGCGGGCGCGTCCCGATAGCAGGCAATGACTGCTGAGAGCTTCACGAACCGCCGGCAGGAAGGAATCCGCTCTGACCGGACAGTGCGGATTCCGTCAATGCACGTCGAAGAGTGACGGCGAGCCGCTCGGGGCTCAGCCGGAGATGTTCATGCATGTGCTCACGCGAGCCGGTCGTCCCCACTGGAACATCGCGCACGCCGGCGCGCACCAGCCGGCACTGCAAGCCGTGCTCCGCGATCACCTCGGCCACCAGCGAGCCAAGTCCACCGTTGACGTAGTGAGCCTCGACCGACAGAGCGAGCGGTACACCAGAGAGGGCGTCGACGAGATCACCGATCGGCGGCGGGCTTAGGCACGAGACGACCACGACGCCGGTCGAGATACCGCCTTCGGCCAGCAGCGCCGCGCACGCGACGGCCGTGGTCGCCATCCCGCCGACCGCGACGATGACCGCGTCGTCCCCTTCGCTCAGCTGGTGCGCGCGCCCGATCTCGAACTGGCTGCCCAGACCGGGCACCGTGAACGACTGCTTACTCAATCTGATGTAAGCGGGCCCATCGAGCTCCTGCACGGCATGGAGGGCGGGCCGGATTTGTGCTGAGTCGGCGGGTGTGATCACCGCAAGGCCAGGTTGTGCCCTCATCAGCGCGAGATCTTCAAGTGCGTAGTGGGTCATGCCGTTGTGACCGTAGTCGACCCCCTCACCAATGCCCACGACACGAACCGGTAGGCCGTGCAGGACCGGGCCGTTCCGGATGAACTCGTACGGTCGCATAGAGGCGAACGTAGAAATCGAGTACACGTATGGCGTGAAGCCCGCCTCCGCTAAGCCGGTGGCCATGCCGACCATGTTCTGTTCGGCCACGCCGGCGTTAACGAGCGATCCGGAAAGCGTTCGATGAACGGCTCGAGGGCCGCGAAGCCGAGATCTCCGGTGAGCAGAACGATGCGCTCGTCTTCACTCGCCAGCCTGACGAGCCCATCGACGAATTCGCGCCTCAACCCGAGCTCCCAGAGAGCTCGGCAAGCGCGAGCGCGTATTCGTCATCGGACATCGGTAGATAGTGCCACTCGATCCGCTGCTCCATGAATGAGACTCCCTTGCCGAATACGGTGCGGGCGAGGATGACGTGGGGCAAGCTTTCATCCGCTACGGCCCGGTCGAGTGCGACCGCCATCTGCTCGACGTCGTGGCCGTCGACCTCCTCGACATCCCACCCGAAGCTGTCCCATCGGTTGGCCAATGGCTCAAGGTCGAGCACGTCGCGGGTATAACCAAGAGCCTGCTGGCCGTTGACATCGATGATCGCCACCAGGTTCCCCAGGCGATGATGGGCGGCGAACATCGCGGCCTCCCAGACTGAGCCCTCATTGCATTCGGCATCACTGAGGACCGCGAACACCCGCCGCGACGAGTGTTGAAGGCGAGCGGCGAGCGCGGCGCCGGTGGCGAGGACAAGCCGTGTCCGAGCGATCCGGTCGAGAAGTCGACACCGGCAGCACATGCTCGGGATGCCCGGCGACATGACTCCGTCGGCGCAATAGGTCTCGAGCGCCTCGCGCGACATCCGGCCGGTGGCGCACAGCGCGCCGTAGAGCGCGAGGGCGGCGTGGCCTTTTGAGAGCACGAAGCGGTGCCGATGAGGGTCGGCCGGGTTCACTGCGGCGAGCGGGCCGGAAAAGAGCACCGAGAGGATGTCCGCGATCGACAGCGACGAGCCGATATGACCGATGTTCGCCCGCTTGGACTGCTCGATCACGGCCCGACGAATGCTGTCTGCCACGGGGACGGCGTACTCGTACCGCCGAGCCTCCTCTACGCCTGCGCGCTACCACCGGCGGTCATTCTATTGGCTCGGATGGCAGATAGGCGCCCTAGGAGCGGCGCCGGGTAGTATCTCCGCCCCCGTTCGTCGGCCGCCCAGTACGCGTGTCAAGGATCACGAGAATTCCACAGTCGTGATCGCTGGTTTTCCTCGAGGGGTCGTAGGCTGATCGGGTGTTGAGTGATCTTGGGTTGGAGCCGGTCCCGGACTGGTTGATGAGCGAGGTGCTGGACCCTGTGCTGTCGGACCTGCAGCGTCGGCGGCAGGTGCCACGGTCCTCCTCATCCGTCATGGGCTAGAGAACCGCGACGATGAGGGGGGGACCCCCGACAGAACCGCGCACGCGCGCGGGGATCGACTCCGGCTCGGCCCTCGGGCCTCGCCTCCGTCGAACCCCGCGCGCGTAACTCCTACGCGCTACCGCCCCGGGGAATTCTCGTGATCAACCCGGGGAGGAAACCGTGATCGCGGGCACGCGAGCCTCGCGTCGGGCCGCGGCCGACATCCTCGTGTGTAGTCTCCGGCCGCGTGCCCGAGTCACCATGTGCTCTAATCACCGGGATCACGGGCCAGGACGGCTCGTATCTCGCCGAGCTTCTGCTCGAGAAGGGCTACGAGGTCCACGGCATGGTGCGCCGCTCCTCGCACCGAGCGGTTCGATCGGATCGAGCATCTGCGCAACCGGGTCACGCTGCACCAGGCCGACCTGCTCGACGAGCGCTCGCTGGTCGATGCGCTGCGGGCGTCGCGCCCAGACGAGATCTACAACCTGGCTGCGATGTCGTTCGTCGCGGTCTCGTGGATCCAGCCGACGCTGACGGCCGAGTTCACAGGCGTGGGCGTGACGCGGATACTCGAGGCGATGCGGGAGGTCTGCCCCGAGGCGCGCTTCTATCAGGCGTCCTCGAGCGAGATGTTCGGGAAGGTCCGCGCAGGTGCCCCAGACGAACTGACGCCGTTCTATCCGCGCTCGCCCGTACGGCGTGGCCAAGGTCTACGGGCACTTCATCACGGTCAACTACCGCGAGTCCTATGACCTGCACGCCTCGAGCGGGATCCTCTTCAACCACGAATGCTTGAGCGCTCAAGTACCTCTGATCGTGCGGGAGGACGGGGTGGTCGGGGTGAAGACTCCCGCCGACCTGGTGCCAGTCGTGGAGAAGGGACGACGCGTTCAGCACTTCGAGCCCAGAGGGCTGTGCGAGGTTTGGGACGGGGTCGAGTTCACTCCGGTGGTCGCGATCACCGCCACCCGGCGCCGCGCCGGCGACCCTGACCATCGGATCCTGTCGGTCGAGGCGCGTGGGGGTCAAGTCGAGGTCACCGCCCACCACCACATGCTCTCCGACGAGCAGCTCATCGTCCGTGCCGACGCCGTGGAGGAGGGCGACCACCTCGCCGTGGCCGAGGGCTATCCCGAGCGTTCCGACTGGACCGTGATGACGGAGGAGACCGCCGAGTTGCTCGGCCTCCTGTGCGCCGACGGCTGGGTCGACCGACGCGGAGGCCACATCTGCTTCACAAACAACGACGACGCACTGCGTCTGCGGGTAGCGGGAGCTGTGGGCGCGCTGCTTCCTCGGAACCACACATGAGTGGATGGGTCGGTCGGGCTTCTCGGACAACGGCGTTGGGAAGCTCAATTTGAACGGGGGCCGGTCGCTGGCGGGCTGGCTGCGTCAGCAGCTCTACACCAAGACGGGCCACAAGCAGGTTCCGCCCCTCGTCCTCAACAGCGATGCGGCTGCGCAGCGGGCGTTCCTGCGCGGCTTCTACGCCGGCGACGGGCTGAAGCGCGGCAACGGGATGTCGTTCGTGACCAACAGCCCGGTGCTCGCGCAGGGTCTGTGCTGGCTCTACCACCTGGACGGTCAGCCGTCCTCGGTGTACGTCGAGCGGCGAGAAGCCGGCGTCTACTTCCGGGTCAACCTCGCCTCGGCGGTTCTGGTCGGCGCCAAGGGGGCTCACCTTCGCCGCGACCCGGCCGAGGTTCGGCGGATCGTGGAGGTCTCGGACACGCCGGACGAGTGGGTCTACGACCTCGAGACCGAGAGCGGCGTGCTGTGCGCCGGGGTGGGCCGCCTGGTCGTGCACAACTCACCGCGCCGGGGACTCGAGTTCGTGACCCGCAAGATCACCTGGCACGCCGCCGCGATCAAGCTCGGATTGGTCGACAAGCTGTCGCTCGGCAACCTCGACGCCGAACGCGACTGGGGGTACGCGAGGGACTACGTCGAAGCGATGTGGCTGATGCTCCAGCAGGACTCGCCCGGCGATTACGTGGTGGCGACCGGGGTCGCGCACTCGGTGCGCGAGTGTCTGGAGATCGCGTTCGATCAGGTGGGACTGGAGATCGAACCCCACGTGGCCCTCGACGAGTCGCTCGTACGACCGGCCGAGGTGGACCATCTGATCGGAGATTCCTCCAAGGCCCGGCGCGAGCTCGGGTGGGAGCCGCGCACGGGCTTCGAGGAGTTGATCCGGCTGATGGTCGACGCCGACTACAAGCTGCTCAGCGGCGGCGAGCAGGCGGCGAGAGTGCATCTCGGCCGGGCGCGGTCGGAAGCCAAGCCAAGTTAGACGTGACCGCCGGCGGCGAGCCTCGGCGGGCGCTGGTGACGGGGATCACCGGTCAGGACGGATCGTTTCTCGCCGAGTTGTTGCTCGAGCGGGGCTACGAGGTGATCGGGATGGTGCGTAGGTCGCCGGGCGACCCGCTGGGGTCCTCGGAGCACCTCCGCGAGCGGATTCGGATCGTGCACGGCGATCTGCTCGATCCCGACAGCCTGCGGGCGATCGTGGCCGACGCGCGCGCCGACGAGCTCTACCACCTCGCGGCGCCGTCGTTCGTGCCCGAGTCCTGGCGGCGCCCGGCGCGGACGCTGACCGCGATCGCCGGCTCGACCGCGACCGTGCTCGAGGCCGTGCGCGAGCACAGCCCCGGGACGCGGGTGTTCATCGCCGGCTCCGGCGCGATGTTCGGCGCCGCGCCCGGAGAGCCCGCAGCACGAGGACACGCCGTGCCGGCCCGAGACGCCCTACGCGAGCGCCAAGCTCGTCGCGCATCAGCTCGTCGGGCAGCTGCGGGGAAACGACGGGCTGTTTGCCTGCTCGGGGATCCTCTACAACCACGAGTCCGAGCGCCGCCCCGAGGCGTTCGTCACGCGCAAGATCACCCGGGCGGCCGCCGCAATCAAGCTCGGCCAGGCCGAGGAGGTCGTGCTCGGCGACGTGAGCGCGGTGCGCGACTGGTCGTTCGCCGGCGACGTGATGCTGGGGGCCTGGATGATGCTCCAGCACGACGAGCCCGACGACTACATCCTGGCCAGCGGGGCCGGGCACACGGTGGCCGACTTCGCCGAGCATGCCTTCGCCTACCTCGGGCTGCGGGTCGAGGATCACCTCCGCGTGGAGGCGGGCCTGCGCCGGCCGCCCGAGCCGACGCCGCGCATCGGTGACCCGAGCCGGGCCCGTGAGCGGCTGGGCTGGCGGGCCACGCTGTCCTTTAACGGGCTCGTCGCGCGGATGGTCGACGCGGACCTCCGCGCGCTGCAGGCTTAGCGGCGCATCCCAATACCATTGGCGCTGGATGCTCGCTCGGCTCGCCGTCACGCCCGCCCAGTACCGCCGCGTGGCCTACGTGACCCTGGGCTCGCTGACCCTGATCGTGCTCACCGGCGCCGCGGTCCGGCTGACCGACTCCGGGCTGGGGTGCGAGAACTGGCCCAAATGCGGGGGAACTCCGCTGCCGCCGCTCAGCACGCACGCGCTGATCGAGTTCGGCAACCGGGCCATCTCGGGGGTGGTCGGGCTGATCACCGTGGCGGCCGCGGTGCTCGCGTGGACGCGGCGCCCGTTCCGTCGCGATCTGGCGTGGCTGGCGTTAGCGCTTCCGTTCGGCGTCCTGGCCCAGGCCGTGCTGGGCGGGTTCACCGTCCGCGAGCACCTCGCGCCCGGGTTCGTCATGGGCCACTTCGCGCTGTCTATGGTGATTCTCATCGCGGCGGTGGCGCTGGCGTGGCGAGCCACGTTCGAGCCGGGGTCGCGGCCGGTGTCCAGCGACCGGCTGGGAGTCTGGTCCGTACGCGCCCTGGCGCCGCTCGGGGCGCTGACCATCTTCGCCGGGACGGCGTCCACCGCGGCCGGTCCGCACTCCGGCGGGTTCACGGGGCAGGTTGTCCATCGCCTGCACTTCAAGGGGGCGGACACGCTGGCCTGGACGGTCCACCAGCACGCCACGATCGCGGCCGTGTTCGGGGTGGTCGTGATCGGCGTTTGGCTGCTGCACCGCCACCGGGACGCGAACTCGCGGATGCTCGAGCCACTCATGGTGCTCGGGGTATTGCTGGCCGCCCAGGGGCTGGTGGGCAGCGTCCAGTACGAGCTGAAGCTGCCCTCGGACATGGTCTGGGTGCACGTGACGCTGGCCACGCTGACCTGGCTTACGGTGCTGTGGGCGGTGGCGGCGGCCGGCCGGCTCGCCCCGAGGGCGGTCGAGGTTCCGGCGCGGAGCGAGACGTCGTCCGGTTCGCGAGAGCTCGAACTGGCGGGCCGCCTGGATTAGTGAGGTTTTTGGCGCCGCTACGATCGCTGCAGTGAGTTGATGTCCACGGGCCGCACTACATCGTCTCCTGCCTCGGGCGCGCGGAGCAGCGACGCCTCGCTGGTCATCCTCGTCGTCGACGACGAATCCGACCTGCGCGAGATGCTCACGCGGTCGTTCTCGCGCGAGGGTCACCGGGTGATGGCGGTGGGCGACGGCCGCTCGGCGATCGACCGGGCCAGCACCGACCACTTCGACATCATCCTGCTCGACGTGGCCCTCGGGCCGGGACCCGACGGCTACGAGGTGTGCCGGACGTTGCGGGCCCGGCGCAACGTGGTGCCGATCATCATGCTCACCGCGCTCGACTCCGAGGCGGACGCTGTGCTCGGCCTCGAGGCCGGCGCGGACGACTACGTGACCAAGCCGTTCGGGCTGGCCGAGCTGCGCAGCCGGATCCGCGCCGTGCTGCGGCGAGCCGGCACGCGGGCGATGGGCGACGAGGTGCTCTCGGTGGGCCCGATCGTGCTCGACCGTGCTCAGCGCGAGGTCACCATGGACGGGCGCCACGTGCGGCTGACCTTCTCCGAGTTCGAGCTGCTCGACGCGCTGATGGCCGACCCAGGTCGGCTCTTGAATCGCCAGGAGCTGCTGCGGGCGATCTGGGGCGACAGCGCCTACCGGGACCCGCGAGCGATCGACGTGCACATCCGCCATCTGCGCGAGAAGCTCGAGCCCGAGGCCGACAAGCCGCGCTTCATCCTGACCGTGCGGGGCGCCGGGTACCGGCTGCGGGGGCCCTAAGGCGATGTGGGCCCGACTGCAGGGCGCCCTCGGTCTGCGGGGACGGATCATCGGGGCGGTCCTGATTGGGTCGGTGGCCACGCTGATCGTGGCGGCGCTGGCCCTGCTCGGGCCGCTCGAGCATTCGCTGCGCAACGCCGAGAGGAACACGCTCAGACAGGAGTTCGCGGGCACGAGGGCCACGGGCCCATTCAGCACGGCGAGGTTCGATCCCGGCAAGGCGATCTACACCGCGATCAAGCCGCCTTCCCCGTCGGCACCCTCCCAGGGCACGGGAGGCGCGTCGATCAGGCCCAACTCCGGAGCGCAGGCGCGAGCAGAGGAGCAGCAGTACAAAGAGGGGCAGCTCGTCCACGACCACCTGGTCAAATCAGTGCAGAGCCTTCAGTCGTCGACCGGCGCCGCGGAGGTCACCCTGCTGGGCTACGCGGATGTCTCGGGGCAAAACTCCCATGTCGTCGCCGCCTCCAGCATCGACATCGCCAAGCAGGACCCGCGCGATGACGTCGCCGAGGCGTTTCGCACTCAGCACCGCGTCTACACCTATGGCTCGCTTGGCAGCACACAGGTCGTCCGCGAGGCGCATCCCGTTCACCACTCACGGACTGAACGCGGGACATCCAGAGCGCTGGGTGCTCGTCGTCCGTAAGCCCCTGGACACGCTGAGCGACGCGGTGGCCACCGTGCGCCGCGCGTTCCTGTACGCCGCGCTGGCCGCGCTGGCGATCACGCTCCTGCTCGGAATCCCGCTGTCGGCCACGATCGTCCGCCGCCTGCGCCGGCTGCACCACGCCGCCCTCCAGCTTGCCGCCGACGGCCCGCCGGTCGCCCTGCCGGCCGACCGACGCCGCGACGAGGTGGGCGACCTCGGCCGGGCGTTCGACCAGATGCAGCACCGCCTCCAGCAACAGGAGGAGGCGCGCCGGGCGTTCGTCTCGACCGCCTCACACGAGCTGCGCACGCCGCTCGCCTCGCTCGACGGGATGCTCGAGCTGCTGTATGACGACCTCGGCAGCGGCGAGCCCGACCTGGACGACGCACGCTCGCTGCTCGAGCGAGCCCGCAGCCAGTCGCGCCGCCTGGCCCGCCTGGCCGCCGATCTGCTCGATCTGAGCCGGCTCGACGCCCAGGTCCAGCTGCGCTCCGAGCCGGTCGAGCTCGGCGAGCTGAGCCGGGCGGTGCTGGCCGAGTTCGAGCTGGGCACCGAGGAGCGCGGGATCGTCTCGACGCTCGACGACTCCGCCGGCCAGGTGTGGGCCCGCGGCGATCCCGGGGGGGTCGCGCGGATCGTGCGGATCCTGCTGGACAACGCGGTTCGGGTCAGCCCCCAGGGTGGGGAGATCGCCGTCGAGCTGCGAAACGGCGGGCGGGCCTCGGTCACCGTGCGCGACGAGGGTCCCGGGGTGGAGGCCGAGGAGCGTGAGCTGATCTTCGAGCGCTTCCAGCGCGGCCGTGCCACGGGCGGGAGCGCGGGCTTCGGGCTCGGCCTGGCCATCGGCCGCGAGCTGGCCGAGCGCATGGGGGGCGAGCTCGTACTCGAGCGCACGGAGGTTCCGGGCGCTACCTTCACCTTGCGACTGCCGGTCTCCACCGCGCAGGAGGAGGAGCCGCTGGCGGTGGCGTAGGGCCGGGCCGGCGAGGCCCATTGGGGTCGCCGGTACTGTCCGGACGGGGTACCCGGCCCCAGGGACGCCGAGCGCAGCGAGGCCCAAGGTGGGAGGGGACATATCCCGGGCCTGCGAGGATTCTGAGACATGGACGAACGCCTGATGAACACGATGCTGGAGCTCGACGACCGCCACTGGTGGTACCGCGGGCGCCGGCGCATCATCCACGCCGAGCTTGACCGGCTGCCCGTTTCGGCGGGAGCGCGGGTGCTCGACGCCGGGTGCGGGTCCGGGCGCACGCTCGAGGAGCTTGACCGCTACGGGGAGGTGTTCGGGATCGAACTCGACCCGGGGGCGGCGGAGATGGCGCGGGGGCGTGGGCGCGGCGAGGTGGAGATCGGGCGGCTCGAGGAGATGCCGTGGGAGGGCGGGTTCTTCGACCTGATCACGTGCCTGGACGTGATCGAGCACACGCCGGACGATCGGGCGACCCTGCGCGAGTTGCGGCGGGTGTGCAAGCCCGGCGGGTTCCTGCTCGTGACCGTGCCGGCGTATCAGGGGCTGTGGTCGACGCACGACGTCGCCAACCACCACTACCGCCGGTATTCCCGAGGGCGCCTGCGGTCGGCGGCCGCGGAGGCCGGGTGGCGCGTGCGCCGGATGACCTCGTTCAACGGGCTGCTGCTGGCGCCGGCGGCGGCGGTGCGGCTGGCCGAGCGGCGACGGTTACGCCAGCCCAATGGCGACTACAAGCCCGACCTGACCCTTGGGCCCGAGTGGCTCAATTCCGTGCTCGAGCAGCCGTTGCGGCTCGAGGCCCGGTGGCTCGCGCGAGGGCGCACCATGCCGGCCGGGCTGTCGCTGCTGGGCGTGTTCGAGAACCCCGGGGTGACCGGCTGAGCGGCGTGGGGGGCTGATGGCGCGTCTTGGGGGCATCTTGATCGCGTCCGGCGCGATCATCGGGCTGTCCGACAACCTCGGCTACGTGCTCCCGGCGATCATCGGCCTCGAGTCGATGGGGATCCCGTCGCCGGGCGAGACGGCGCTGGTGGCGGCGGCCGTCCTGGCCAGCCAGGGCAAGCTGGAGATCTGGCTGGTGATCCTGATCGGTGTGTGTTCGGCGATCGTCGGCGACAACATCGGCTACCTCCTGGGGCGCCGGTATGGGCGGACCGTGTTCATGGCGCCGGGGCCGTTCCTGCACCACCGTGTCCACGCCATCCGCTACGGCGATGGGTTCTTCAAGCGGCACGGCGCCAAGGCCGTATTCCTGGGGCGCTGGATCGCACTGGTGCGCTTCGCCACCGCGTGGCTGGCCGGGATCAACCGGATGCCGATGCAGCGGTTCTTCCTCTGGAACGCGTTCGGCGGCATCACCTGGGGGATCACCTACGGGCTCGTCGGCTACCTCGGCGGCAAGGCCGCGGCGCACGTGCTGGCCCAGGCCGGGCTGGTCGGCCTCGGCGTGATGGTGGCGATGTTCGTCGGCTTCGCGATCGCGGTCCGCCGGCGCGAGCAGCGGATGACCGGGCCGGACTGAGCCGGTCCTAGCTCGACTGGGGCTCGAAGTCGAGCGCGCAGGAGTTCATGCAGTAGCGCAGGCCGGTCGGCGCGGGGCCGTCGTCGAACACGTGGCCGAGGTGCCCGCCGCAGCGCTTGCACACGACCTCGATGCGCCGCATGAACAGGCTGCGGTCCTCGCGCGTCTCGACGTTCGCGGCCACGGCCGGCTCGTAGAAGCTGGGCCACCCTGTGCCCGAGTCGAACTTCGTGTCGGAGTTGAACAGCTCGGCGCCGCAGCCGGCGCAGCGATAGGTGCCGTCGTCCTTGACGTGGACGTACTCGCCGGTGAACGGCCGCTCGGTGCCGTGCTGGCGCAGGACCTTGTACTGCGCGGGCGTCAGCCGATCCCGCCACTCCTGCTCGGAGAGCTGGACCTCGCGCCCGCTGTCGGTTTCGCGTTCGGTAGCCATGGGGACTACGGTAGCGCGGTGGTTGGCTGCGCTACGGTGAACACGCGATGAAATTCGGCGTTGCGATCTTCCCGACGGAGTCCGCGCAGACGCCGTCCGAGATCGCGGTGATGGCCGAGGAGCGGGGCTTCGAGTCCCTGCTGTTCCCCGAGCACACCCACATCCCGGCCAGCCGCGAGACGCCGGCGCCCGGGCGGGACGAGCTTCCCTCCTACTACAGCCGCACGTACGACCCGTTCGTCGCGTTGACCGCGGCCGCGATGGCGACCGAGCGGTTGCTGATCGGAACCGGCATCTGCCTGGTGATCGAGCGCGACCCGATCATCACCGCCAAGGAGGTGGCGTCGATCGACGTCCTGTCCGGCGGCCGGTTCCTCTTCGGGGTGGGCGCGGGCTGGAACGTCGAGGAGATGCGCCACCACGGCACGGAGGCGTCGCGGCGGTTCGGGGTCATGCGCGAGCGGATCGAGGCCATGAAGGCGATCTGGACCGAGGACGAGGCGAGTTACTCGGGCCGGTACGTCGGGTTCGAGCGCATCTGGTGCTGGCCCAAGCCGGTGCAGAAGCCCCACCCGCCTGTTTTGGTTGGCGGCAATGGCGCGAGGGTCTTGGATCGAGTCCTCGCCTACGGTGACGAGTGGATGCCGAACCGGATGTCGGATGAGGACCTCGCGGCGCGGATCGCCGAGCTTGGTGAGCGGGCCGCGGCGGCCGGGCGCGATCCGATTCCGGTCACCGTGGTGGGGATGGCACCCGATCCGGAGCGGATCGAGCGGCTCTCGGAGGCCGGCGTTCACCGGGTCGTGTTCTGGCTGCCGCCCGAGAGCGCCGACGCCGTCGAGCAGGGGTTCGACCGGTACGTGGGGGCTATGGAGCAGTTCCAGGCTGCTGGGTCTTAGGGTCCTAGGGTCCCGGGGCCTCTGGGGTGAGGTAGCTACGGGCGGCGGGGGCCATGTCGGTGGCGAGCAACTCGAGGATCAGCGTGGACCAGGCGAAGTCGACGGCGCCCATGCCGCGCCCGGTGAACGGGTCGTAGTACTCGCGCAGTCCGCTGGTCTTGACGGTGGCGGCGAGCCGGTCGGCCAGCACATCGGCCTCGGTGCGGTAGCCGAGGCGGACCAGCCCGAGCCACACCAGCCAGGCCGCGTTGATCCAGGTCGGACCGCGCCAGTAGCGCCGGATCCAGAGGAAGCTGTCCTCGCGGGTGGAGAACGTGGGCTCGGTTGGGGGGACCGACGGTGGCGGCACGGGCAGCCAGAAGCGGCCGGGGTCGAGCAGGCGCTCCTCGACCAGGCGCCGGCCGATGTGCTCGGGCAGGTCGGGGAGGGCGAGGGGAGACAGGGCGGCCCAGGTGAGCGGGGGCTTGTGCTGCGGGGCCGGGTGGGCCAGCGGCTCGAACAGGCCGGTCGTCTCGTTGTACATCCGGCTGACGATCGTCGGCGTGGGCGACGGCCGTTTCAAGGCTTGCAGCGAGAGCGCGTGCAGGACGTTGGTGGCGACCTCGCAGCACACCGGGCCGCCGGCGCCGGCGATCCGGCGTAGATCGTATTTCAGTCTGCGGTTTCGCCGTACGAGGAGGATGAACCCCGGGCGGTCGTGGGCCTTCCAGCGCCAGACGGGGTCGAACTGGGGGGATGCGTCGAGTCCCGACTCGTCGGGCTGCACGATCCAGATCAGCCCGTCGCCGTCGAGGTCGCGGTTGGCGGCCAGCCAGTCGTAGTGCCTGGCGATCGCCGGGTTCTCGGCCGGGTCGCCGACGGCGATCCGCCACGCCCAGGCCAGCAGCGGCGGCTGGATGCTGGCGGTCATCGCGGCGTTCGGGGAGGTGACGTTGTAGGTGAAGCGCCGGCGGCCGGTCAGCGGCGTGTTCCAGAAGATCGTGTGCCCGATGAAGCCGTCCTCGCGCTGGGCGGCCAGCAGCGACTCGAGCTCGCGGCGGGAGCGCGCGGGATCGAAATGGCGCCAGCTGATCGCGGTGAAGCACGAGTCCCAGTACCACTGCCACGGGTAGTGGCCGGGGCTGGGGCAGGTGTAGGCGAACGGCGTCCCGTCGGTGGCGCGGGTGCCCTCGCGCCAGTTCTGCGCGAGGGTCGCCTCGCACATGTCGCGGACGGCCGCGAGGTCTGCGTCTTCGGGGCGCGGTTGGCCGGCGCCGAGGTGGGTGTCCTCGGGCAGCATCTGCCGAGATCCTCGCACGGAGGATTGTTTGTGGCGTCCTGCCGTTCGACCTGAGTGGGCTACGCAGCCTTGGGCTGCGCGAGCGCTGCGTCAGACGCGAGCCCCGCTCGCGGCAGCTCGGCTTCCGGCCGGTACTCGACCCGTCCGAGCTCCTGACGCTCCGCCCCACATCGGTCGCACAACAGGACCAGGCGCAGCTCGCCCGCTTCGCGGCTGTACCGCGAGGCCCCGCTATATGTGCCTGAGTGATCGCACATCATGGCTATCTATTGCCACCAACGGCGCCGGAGGGCCAAAAAGTCCGCCAGACCGGAAAGATCCTCCTTGGGTCGGACGGATCGGCGTCCGCCATGCGCGAAGGGCCCGGCGCCGCCGCGGCACCGGGCCCTTCGTGTTGCGACCTCAGTGGGGGCCCGAGGTGCTCTATGCGCGCTGGCCGAGCGCCTGGCCCAGGCGCCGCGCACGCGCGGTCGTCCGCCGGGGCCGGCGCGGGCCGTGCACGAGGCCGGCCGGGGCGTCGGAGCCCTGGGTGGCGATGCTCCAGGCGAGCATGCCGACGATGCCGACGATCACCAGGGTGGCTAGGACGATGTTGAGGATGAGGACGATGGACATTTCTCTGGGCTCCGGGTTTCGCTGAGAGGTTCTTGGTTGCAATAGCCATGGTCGGGCCCGTCCGAAAGAGAAGCGTCGGGTGAGCGTCGGAGCTGTGTAAGAACCGCGCGGGCGGCCTCGTCGGCTTCTGGGCGGCCGAGGACCGCGAAAAACGCCTGCAAAATTCGTTGCAAGGGGAGGATCTGGTAGCTGCCTGGCGTGGTCGGTTGTTAGGGTGCTGCCGGCTTCCATCCAGGGGGCTGTACCGCGATCGCGGCGCCCGAGGTTTCGGGTGCCGGTCCGTGTCGTGGTGTCGACTCACGCTTCCATGCCTTACGCCCACGCTCGTCACGCCGCCGCCGTCGCCGTGTGCCTTGTCGTGGCGGCGCTCCTGTTGGGGAGCGGGTTGACGTCGACCAGCGCCGGGGATCTCCAGAGCCAGATCGACGCGGGCAAATCGGCGGCGTCTTCGCTGCGCTCACAGATCGCCAACGACACGGCGCGCATCCGTCTCACCACGCACGGACTGGCTGACGCGAACCGGCGACTGGCCGCGCTCCAACACGCGCTGAGCGAGCGCGAGGCGGCGCTCGGACGTGCCCAGCGCGAGTTGATCCAGGCGCGCGATCATCTCGTCGACCTCGAGAACCGCCTGCAGAGCGCGACCCGGGCCCTGGCCGCCAACCTCGTCACCGCCTACGAGCAGGGCCGCCCCGATCTGATGTCGGTGATTCTCTCCTCGCACGGCTTCACCGACCTGCTCGAGCGGGTGAGCTTCCTGCACCGCATCGGCGTTCAGGACGCGCGGATCGTCGACACGACGCGCTTGGCCCGGGCGGCGGTGTCGCGTCAGGCCGCGCTGCTCCAGTCGCTCGAGACGCGCGACCGCACGCTTGCCGCCCAGGTGCTGTCGCAGCGAAACGGCGTCGCCGCGCTCCAGGCGGCCCTGCTCCACGAGCAGATCTCCGAGTTGCACGCGCGCAGCAACGACGCGTCCAAGCTGGACGCGCTGAACTCGCGGCTGAGCCATCTGGAAGCCAAGGCAGCGGCGGAGGCGAAGGCGGCAGCTGCCACCGGCAACGCCAACGTGGGCGGGATCGCCATCAACACGGGCGGCATGGTCCAGCCGCCGGCCGGCGCGCCGGCCGCGGTCCGCGAGGTGATCGCCGCCGGCAACGCGATCGCCACGCTGCCCTACCTGTACGGCGGCGGGCACGCCTCCTTCCGCGCCGACGGCTATGACTGCTCGGGATCCGTCAGCTACGCGCTGGCGGCGGCCGGGCTGGTCACCTCGCCGATGGTCTCGGGCGCGTTCGAGTCCTGGGGCGCGCCCGGTCCGGGGCGGTGGATCACCGTGTACGCCAACGCCGGGCACGTGTGGATGGAGGTCGCCGGCTGGCGGTTCGACACGGTGGCGCTGGCCGAGGGCGGGACGCGGTGGTCGCGGGGCGGCGGCGAGTTCTCGGGCGTTGTGGTCCGGCACCCGCCGGGGTTGTAGGCCGGCGGTAGCGCGCGGGCCACCTGTCCCACGCACCCCCGGATCTAGCTCCCTACAAACCAGCTCCCTACAAACCAGCTCCCTACAAACCCAGCAGGCGCTCCGCGTTGGCGTGCGCGATCTTGGTGCGGTCCTCTTCGCTGATCTTCGCCTGGTCCAGGAACCGCCGTGCGATGGCGCCGTCGCTGAACGGATGGTCGACCGCGAACAGGATCCGGTCGGCGCCGAGCGTGTCGATCGCGCAGCGCAGCGGCGGGTCGGTGAAGATCCCGCTGATCGTGATGTGGAAGTTCCGGTGGAAGTACTCCTTGACCGAGAGCTCGGTGGCGATCTTGGGCCGCTCGAGCGCGGTGCCGCCTCCGAGCGTGTCGTCGATGCGCGTGAGCATGAAGGGGATCACTTCGCCCATGTGCCCGATGATGATCTGCAGGGCGGGGAAGCGGTCGAACAGCCCGGCCAGGATCAGTCTGATCGCGTGGAGCCCGGTCTCGATGTGCCAGCCCCAGGCCGGCGCGGCGAGCATGAACCCGACGTCGTCGCCGAAGCCCGCGTAGTACGCGTCGTACACCGCCTTGGGCGGCGGCATCG
Organism: uncultured Solirubrobacterales bacterium; assembly: GCA_963832315.1. GTDB lineage: Bacteria > Actinomycetota > Thermoleophilia > Solirubrobacterales > Solirubrobacteraceae > Palsa-465. Next base: position 19,899 of record CAWHTT010000010.1, read on the forward strand.
GATGCAGGTAGATCGGCACGCCGAGCGCCTCCGCGCTTTCGAACATCGGCCAGAAGAACTGGTCGTCGAGAAAGCGCTCCTGCGTGCGCCCGTTGACCAGCGCGCCCTTGAGGCCCAGCTCGTTGACCGCGCGCGCAAGCTCCTGCGCCGCGGCCGCCGGGTCGGCGGTGGGCAGCGCGGCGAAGCCGGCAAAGCGATCGGGATGAGCCGCGATCGCCTCGGCCACGCGGTCGTTGAAGGCCCGCGCCACCGGGACCGCCTTGGCCGCCGGGCTGTGCTCGAGTCCGGGCTGGACCATCGATAGCACCTGCATGTCGATTCCCTGCACATCCATCTCGGCAATCCGTCCCTCGCCGATGTCCATCAGGCGGGCCTCGAGCGGCGGAGGCCAGCGGTGGGTCGGGTAGTAGGGGTGGATCTGCGGACCGAGCAGGTCCAGTAGCTCGGGCGTCAGGCAATGCTCTTCGAGGGCGATCCTCCGCATCTGTCGGTTGCGGACCCTAGTCGCTCAGAAGCCCGGCTTGAGCCATGGCTTCGACTGGTAATCGCTCTGGACCCTGGAGATGTAGCCCTGCGCCGCGGAGTCGTACCAGTTGCCCGAGACCCACGAGCCGACGCAGCCCCAGAGTGCGTAGTCCTGGCCGTGGGCGGCGATGATCTGGGCCATGGTCTGCCCGTTGTAGAGCCAGGAGGAGCCCTTGGCGTAGAAGGCGCCGTCGTAACAGGCCCGCAGGCGCGCGCCCCAGTAGTCGGCGTCGAGGGCGGTGTCGTTCTGCGTGTAGGGGTAGCCGCCGTGGACCCAGGCACCGCTGCAGTCCTTGTTCTTGACCTGGAGGATCCCGTAGGACGCCTCGCCGGCGGCGTTGCAGTTGTCGCCCAGTTCGGACTGATTCCAGTTGGACTCGATCACCGCGTCGGCGCGGACGATGTCCTCGTCGATTCCCCACTTGCAGGCCGTCCACTGGAGGATCTCGTCGGTCGTTCCCTTGAAGTTGCCGGTGACGTGGTTGCGGTCGCCGATGAAGTTCGTCCAGTAGTCCAGGGCGTTCCCCCAGTCGATCGCCGAGGGGTTGGGCGGGACGGTGTTGTTGGCGGTCGCGTTCTTCGGCCGGTTCTCCGGCGCAGGCCTGACCCACGCGGCGCAGGTCGCGTCCGATCGAGGGATGCCGGCGGGCGGCGAGCCGTTCGCTGAGGACGGGACGGTCGAGAAGTGGCTGGGGGCGCCGCCGCCGGGGCCGGTACCACCGCCAGTTCCGGAGCCGCTTCCAGAGCCTGTGCCGGAGCCGTTTCCGGAGCCCGATCCTGAGCCGGACCCTGATGGGCCGCCGGCGCTGGCGAGCTTGACTATGGCCGTTGCGCGAGAGGTCGCCGATGTCGCACCCCATTGGTTGGCGGCGCGGACGGTCACGCGCAGGCGGTGACCCACGTCGGCTGCGGCGAGCCGGTAGGTCTTCGCCGCGACCGGGTTGTGGTGCTTGCCCTTGCGGATCAGCTTGCACCGCGTGGCCTTGGCGCTACAGCGCTCCCAGCGGTAGCTGAGCGTGCGGGCGTTAGTCCAGCGCCCGGGTGAAGCCTTCAGCAGGGCGCCGGCGGCCGTCTTGCCGGCGATCGTCGGCAGGTGGCGGTGGACCGGGGCTCGACCGCGCGCGCTGCTCGTCGCCGCGGATGCGGCGCCGACCACCGCCGCGACGGTCGCTCCGACGGCGATCACGCAGACAAGCAGAAACAGACGATGTCTCATCACGATCAACTCTTCGGGCCGGGGGCGCGGGCCGGGGGGCGTGCGCTTCCGACCGTATACCAGTCGGTCGACCTCGGACGCGCCGCTTGAGCCTATCGAGGTACGGGCCACCGCCGAGGTCAGGCCCGCCCCTCGCCCGGGTCATGTAGCTGGTCGTCGACGATGATCAGCGAAGCTCACGGTCGCTCGCCGATCATCCGCGGCCCGGCCCGGCCCGGCCCGGCCCGGCGCGGCCGGCCCGGCGCGCCTGGGCCGGCGCGCCCGGGCCGCGGGCCGGCGCACCGCTGGTCAAGGCGTGGCGCTTCGCTGCCGTTGCTGTGCTCTCGACGGGGCCAAAGGCGTGGATCCCGGTAATCTGGGCGGTGGAGACTTCGATCATCTCCTCCTCCGACCGAGGTCTGCTCAGTCGTCACAGCCGGAAGTCCAATGTCACACTGACAGTCCCTTCAAGTGCGCTATGGCCTTTGATTACGAGAGGTACTACGAACAGAAACCACCGGAGCACGGATGGGACGGCGAGCGCTCCAGTAACTGGATCCAACTGAATGCAGTGGTGAAGGCGGAACACGTCGTACAGTTATTCCGGCGCGCCGCGGTGAACTCGGAGAGGATGTCAGTGCTCGAGGTTGGCTGTGGCGACGGGCAGGTTCTCACCGAGCTCGCGCATCGCGGGTTTGGGCCTGGGCTGGTTGGGGTCGAGGTGTCTGAAACCGCCGCCACTATGGCGAGACATCGGACCGAGATCGATAGCGTCGTGACGTTTGACGGACGACGACTGCCGTTCCCCGACTCCTCGTTCCCGGTTGTGATCGCAACTCACGTTCTCGAGCATGTGACCGAACCGGCGGTCCTGCTTCGGGAGATGCGGCGGGTCTCGAGTTCGTTCGTGGTTATCGAGGTGCCTCTGGAGCGCAACCTGGCAGCGCAGCGGCCAAGGGCGATGGAGCTCTCGAGGCGCGTTGGCCACGTCCAGCGTTTCAGTAGGTCAGATGTGCAACGGCTGATCGACGACGTCGGGTTGGCGCGGGTTGCCGAACTGGTTGACCCCCTGCCCCGTAAGCTCCGCGCCTTCCACGACGGCCGTATCAGGGGAACCACCAAGTGGGCGTTGCGTTCGACGCTGATGCTGCTTCCAAAGAGCGAGCGGCTTATGACCGTTCACTACGCCGCGCTGGCGGCAAAGAAGGACGAGTAGCGTCGGTGGCGAGGACGATCCAACTGGATCGGTAGGTGGCGAGGACGATCCAAACTGGATCGCCTCCGAGTCAGGACCGTCGCACGCCGATGACGCACGCCCAGTGACGCGAGTCGACGCGTGTCGCGTAGCCGAGGCGGCGCAGGTCCGCCTGGCAATCATCGACCCGGTAGTCGCCATGGAGCTCGACCTTGAGGCAACGCACGCCATCCGACCACGCGGCTCCGTCTCGCAGCAGGTCGCGCTCGGCACCTTCAACGTCGACCTTCATGTAATCGACCGGTCCACCATATTCACGCAAGAGCGTCGCGAGCGAGACGGCACGCACCGGTGTACCTTCACCTTCAGCAGCACCCGTCACCTGGTAGTTGGACGTCCCGCCTGGCCAGCCACGATAATGCACCTCGCCGTCACGTACCCATGCCGCCGCGTGGATCACCGTGCAGCGATCGCCCCATGCAGCGGTGTTTTGACGGGCCAAAGCGACGTTGTCAGCGTCCAGTTCAAGCCCGAGGACCCGCGCGTTTGGGTAACCGTAGGCGAAATGAGCCATGGTCAGACCTATGTTCGCGCCCAGGTCCCATATCAACCGTGGATCCCGCACCTCCGGCGGCGGAAGGTGATAGCGACGTGCAAAGGTACCCCAGACAGTTCCTGGGTCAGAGCTGCCGGATCTTACGACCACCTCGCGTCCGCCAAGCGGGCGCAGGCGTAACCGCACAAGCGCTTGCTTGTCAGTCGCGGAGTTTCGGTCCAGTCGACGGAACGTGCGCAGACTTCGCCAGTCTCCTGTGACGCGGACGGCAATGTACGCCAGTCGCAGGGCGTCCTTCAGCGAGTTCGGGAGAGCGGCAGCGATTTCTCGTGCCGCTCGCCTAGGTTGTCGTGAGAACTCTGGCAGCTCGGCTACCGCTATCAGCCGCAGCCGGTGTTGAAGCCGCAGCTCGAGCACGTGTAGCAGCTGCCCGTGCGCTGCATCATCCCGCCGCACTGCTGGCACGCCGGACCGAGATCCAGCCCCTTGCGCATGGCCGGGATCACCGGCGGCTCGTCGGTCAGCGCCGACGTGGCCGGCAGGGCCGGGGTCGCTGTCCGGCCGCCGTTGCCGTTGCCCTTGGTGGCGCCGTTGCCCGTGGTGCTGCCGTTGCCGCCGTCCGACGGCTTGGCCACATCGCCCAGGTGCGAGCTCGCCGCCTCCTGCGCTGCCTGCCGTGCCCGCACCGCCGGCGTGAGGATCCCGAGCTCCTCCTGGAGGTCGACGGAGCAGAACCGAGAAGCCAGCCAGCGCATGATGTAGTCGGGCATCGACTTCGCGAACGGGATCTCCGGGTTGGAGGTCATGCCCTCGGGCTCGAAGCGCATGTAGCTGAACTTCTCCACGAGCGTCTCGAGCGGCACCCCGTACTGCAGGGCGATTGAGATCGCGGTGGCGAACGAGTTCATCATGCCGCGCAGCGTCGAGCCCTCCTTGCCGATGTCGGTCAAGAAGATCTCGCCCACGCTGCCGTCCTCGTACTTGCCGGCGGTGATGTACCCCTCGTGCCCGCCGATCGAGAACTTGTGCGTGATCGACTCGCGCTCGCGGGGCATCCGCTTGCGCTTCGGGGCTTTCGCGATCGCCTCGACGACGGCCTGCTGGATCTCGGCTTCCTTCGACGCCGGCGCGTCCTTGTGGGCCTCGGTGCGGAGTGCTTGCGCGGTCTTCGACCCGTCGCGGTAGATCGCCAGCGCCTTGATCCCGAGCCGCCACGCCTCGGCGTACGCATCTGCGACGTCGTCGACCGTGACCGTCTCGGGCATGTTCACGGTCTTCGAGATCGCGCCGCTGATGAACGGCTGCACGGCACCCATCATCTTCAGGTGGCCCATGTGCGAGATCGCGCGCTCGCCCACCGCCACGTCGAACACCGGCAGGTGCTCCTCGGCCAGATCGGGCGCGCCGACGATCGTCCCATGCTCGTTGACGTAGGCCAGGATCTGCTCGATCTGCTCGTCGTCGTAACCGATCGTCTGCAGCGCCAGCGGCACGGTCCGGTTCACGATCGTCATCTGCCCGCCGCCCACCAGCTCCTTGAACTTGACCAGCGAGAAGTCCGGCTCAATCCCGGTGGTGTCGCAGTCCATGAGGAAGCTGATCGTGCCCGTGGGCGCCAGCACGGTGGCCTGCGCGTTGCGGTAGCCATGCACTTCGCCGAGCGCCACCGCGTCGTTCCACGCCATCCGGGCACGCTCGAGCAGCGTGATGTCGGTGCACGCCGAGTCCGGGATCACGTATGACGCATCACGGTGCATGCGCATGACCGCGTTGTGAGGCTCTCGATTCTCGCGGTAGCGGTCGTACGGTCCGATCGCCGCCGCAACCCGAGCCGAGCCGAGATACGCCCGGCCGGTCATGAGCGCCGTGATGGCGGCGGCGGTCCCGCGCCCCGCATCCGAGTCGTACGGCACGCCGTTGGCCATCAGGTAGGCGCCGAGGTTGGCGTAGCCCAGCCCCAGCTGGCGGAACGCGCGCGCGTTGGCGCCGATCTGCTCGGTCGGATAGCTCGACGGCGAGACGACGATCTCCTGCGCGAGGAACATGATGTCCACCGCGTGCTCGAAGGTATCGACGTCGAACGTGCCGTCGGCGCGGCGGAACTTCATGAGGTTCAACGAGGCCAGGTTGCACGCCGAGTCATCGACATGCATGTACTCGCTGCACGGGTTGGACGCGTTGATCCGGCCCGAGTTCGGGCAGGTGTGCCACTGGTTGATCGTCGAGTCGAACTGGATCCCCGGATCCGCGCAGCGCCACGCCGCCTGTGCGATCTCGAGCATCAGCTGACGGGCCGGGATCGGATCGCCGATCGGCGTGCCGCTCACCCGACCGAGCAGCTGCCACTCCTCGTCGTTCTCGACCGCCTGCATGAACCGCTCGGTAACCCGTACCGAGTTGTTGGCGTTCTGGTACTGGATCGAGAAGAAGCCCTCGCCGTCGATCGACATGTCGAATCCCGCATCGCGCAGCGCGGCAGCCTTCTCCTCCTCCTTGGCTTTGCACTGAATGAACTCGACGATGTCGGGATGGTCGATGTCGAGCACGACCATCTTGGCGGCGCGACGCGTCTTCCCGCCGGACTTGATCGTGCCGGCCCAGGCGTCGGCCCCGCGCATGAAGCTCACCGGGCCAGACGCGGTGCCACCCTTGGCCAGGGGCTCCATCGATCCCCGGATCTTCGACAGGTTGATCCCCGAGCCCGACCCGCCGCGGAAGATCATCCCCTCCCTGGTGTTCCAGTCGAGGATCGACTCCATCGTGTCCTCGACGCTCAGGATGAAGCACGCCGAGCATTGCGGGCTCTCCTCGAAGCCGACGTTGAACCACACCGGCGAGTTGAAGGCCGCCATCTGGTGGAGCAGGATGTGCGTCAGCTCGGCCTCGAACGTGTCGCCGTCCTCGGCGCTGGCGAAGTAGCCGCGCTCGTGCCCCCAACCGGTGATCGTGCTCGCCACCCGGTCGATCATCTGCTTAACGGAGTGCTCGCGCGCCGGCGATCCGAGCTGACCGCGGAAGTACTTCTGGGCGACGATGTTCGTGGCGTTCTGAGACCAGGCGCGCGGAAACTCGACGCCGCGCTGCTCAAAGGAAACCTTGTCGCCATGGCCGATCCGGGCGTCCCGCAGCTCCCAATCGACCTGGTCAAACGGGTGCTCTCCAGGCGCGGTGAAGAAGCGCCTGACCGAGAGGCCCTCGCCCGTCCGTACCTCGGGGTCGAGTTGGGTCTGGGGGATTTGGTCCATGCCGTACTGCTCCTCTCGTTTTCCGCAATTTCCCCTGCTCTTGCGCGGCTTTTTGTCAGCCGAGCGGGCAAAGGATGATGGCGGGTGCCCCGGACGGAAAAACCTGCTTGGAGAGGTCAGCTCCGGAGCTCCTATTTTAGTCGGTGACGGACCCCGGCCCGGGGCGGCGATGCCCCCGCGTTCTGTTATACGTGGAGGCCGATGAGTGCGGTCGACCGACGGATGAAGGGGCTTGAAGAGCCCACGCGCGAGGGCTCGGCCAGGACCTGCCGATGAGGCTCCTGGTCACCGGCGGCGCGGGCTACATCGGCTCAATCGTGGCCCGTCATCTGCTGACGGGCGGCCACGAGGTGGTGGTCCTCGACAACCTGAGCCGCGGGCATCGTAAGGCCGTTCCGGAGGGGGCAGAACTCCTGACGGGCGATCTGCTCGATCGCGAAGCGCTCAATGCCGCCGTCGATCGGGGCTTCGACGCGGTGCTTCACTTTGCCGCCCTCTCGCTCGTCGGCGAATCCGGCACTCGCCCCGAGCTGTACTACGGCGTGAACATCGGGGGCACGCTGAACCTGCTCGAGGCGATGCGTGCCGCGGAGGTGCCGAGGCTTGTCTTCTCCTCGACGGCGGCGGTCTACGGCGAGCCAGAGGAGATCCCGATCCCGGAGAGCGCGCCCACGGTGCCGACCAACACCTATGGGCGCTCGAAGCTGGCCGTCGATTGGATGATCGGTGACTTCTGCCGGGCGCACGCCCTGGGAGCGGTGAGCCTGCGCTACTTCAACGTGGCCGGCGCAAGCGGCGGTCTCGGGGAGGACCACGATCCCGAGACGCACCTGATTCCGAACATCCTGCGCGTGGCATCGGGCGCCAGGCCGTTCGTCGAGATCTTCGGAACGGACTACGCGACGCCGGACGGGACGGCGATCCGGGACTACATCCACATCGACGACCTGGCCGAGGCGCACGTGCTCGCGCTCGCCGCCGCCGAGGAGTCACGGCACCGGATCTTCAATCTCGGCAATGGCACCGGTTTCTCGGTGCGCGAAGTGGTCGCCGCCGCGGGGAAGGTGACCGGCAAGGAGATTCACGCGCGCGAGGCGCCGCGCCGGGAGGGAGATCCCCCGATGCTCGTGGCCTCGAGCGAGCTGATCCGAGCCGAGCTGGGGTGGACGCCGCGTAAGCCCACGCTCGAGGAGATGGTGGCCGACGCCTGGGCCTTCGCTCAGGCGCATCCGAACGGCTACGCAGACTAGGCCGCCCCGGCTTTCGGGAACAGGTCGGCCAGCTCGCCGAGCGCGGCCATCAGGACCTGATCGGGCGGCTGCGAGGCGTCGATCTTCCGGATCCGATCCGGGTCGTGCGTCCAGAGCTCGAGGTAGGCGGCGTTCGTCCGGTCGAAGAAGTCGTCGCGCTCCTGCTCGAGGCGGTCGAGCGCTCGCGCGCGTGAACTGGAGCGGCTCCGCCCCAGTCCAGGCTCGATCATGAGCAGCAGGGTGCGATCGGGGCGCGCCGTGCGGATCGCGAACTCGTTGATGGCGCGCACCGCGTCGATCCCCAGCTGTCGGCCCCCGCCCTGGTAGGCCAGCGATGAGTCGATGAACCGGTCGAGCAGAAGCCAGGTCCCGGCCGCGAGCAGCGGCTCGATCGCCTCCTCCACCAGTTGAGCCCGCGCCGCGGCATACAGCAGCGCCTCGGTGCGAGCGGTGACGTGCAGGTCGGGGTCGATGACCAGCTCGCGAATCCGTTCCGCCGCGGCCACGCCGCCGGGTTCCCGGAGCAGCTGTATGTCCAGCCCGCGGGCGGTCAGGGCGTCGAGCAGCCCGGCGGCCAGCGTCGTCTTCCCGGCGCCGTCGATGCCTTCGATCGTGATCAGCCGCCCGCGGGTCATCGTTGCGTGGCTCGCGACCCTACCGGGCACTACGATCGGGGGATGCTGGCAGAGCTGGATCGCCATCCCCACGCCCGGGCCGTCCTCGAGCCCGCGCTGGCGTCCGGCGGCCAGGCGTCACATGCGTACTTGTTCTATGGCCCCGGCGGCGCCGGCAAGCGCGCGGCGGCCCGGGCGGTGGCGGCCGAGTTGCTCGCCGTCGACTCGCGAGATCCGGATTCCGCGCGGGCCCGAGTCGCCTCGGGAGCGCATCCAGACCTGACCTGGGTCGCGCCGAGCGGCGCGCACGAGATCCTGGTGAGCGACATCGACGAGCCGGTCGTATCGGCGGCCTCCAAGACACCGTTCGAGGCGGGATGTCGCGTGTTCGTGATCGAGCGGGTCGATGAGCTCGGGGACGAGGCCGCCAACCGGATGCTCAAGACGCTCGAGGAGCCAGCCTCGTTCGTGCACCTGATCCTCCTGTCCGAGCGGCTCGCCGAGGTTCTGCCGACGATCCGCTCCCGCTGCCAGTTGGTCCGTTTCGACGCACCGTCGGTGGCGGAGACCGCGACCGCGCTCGAGGCGCTCGGGGAGGAGGCCGACGCCGCGCTTGCCTGCGCCCGGCTCGCGCTCGGCGACGGCGAGCGGGCCCGCGAGTTGACCGGGTCGGAAGGGCGCGCGCTCCGGGCGGCGGCGGAGCAGTACGCGCGCGCGGCGTTGTCGCTCGGCGAGATGGCCCGTAGCCGGCCCTGGGCAGCCGTGCTCACGGCGGTGCGGGCGCGAGGGGACGTCGTGCGTGCGCAGCTAGAGGCTCGGGCTCTCGACGAGATCGAGCTGTATCCCCGGAAGGAGCGCAAGCGCGTCGAGACCGAGTGGACAGAGCGGATTCGGCGGTCCCGCCGCCGGGTCGAGACCGCGGCGCTCGACCTCGCGCTTCAGGTCGTGGCGCTGTGGTACGCGGACCTCGCCTGCCTGGCCTGGGGGGCCGAGGACCAGATCAGGAACGTGGACCGCCGCGCGGCGCTCGAGGCCGATTCCGGCCCTGACCCACAGCGCCTGCGGGCGGCGGTTGAGGCGGTGGAGGACACCCGTTTACGCTTTCAGCTCAACGTATCGGAGGACCTTGCATGCGAATCGCTCGCGTATCGCTTGGAGCGGCTGCTCGCGGCATGACCCAGCAGCAGGAAGACGCGACGCCCCGGCAGTCCGGTGAGGGCGAGGCGCGCGCGAGCGCCACGGCGCGCGGGACGTGTCTACCTGCGTTCACCCGAGCGTTCCGATCGAGGCGAGTTCGTCGCCCTGATGCGCGCCAGCCGCGCGTTTCACCGCCCCTGGGCCACCGCGCCCACCGACGACGAGGCGTTCGACGCCTACTTGATCGACTCGCGCCGGCCCGACTTCGAGGCGATGCTGGCCTGCCGGCGCGAGGACCGCGCGATCCTCGGCTTCTTCAACCTCTCCCACATCACGCGCGGATCGCTCCAGAGCGCCTATCTCGGCTACGCCGTCGGCAGCCCCTTCGCCCACCAGGGCTTCATGCGGGACGGGATAGAGCTGGTCCTGCGCGAGGCCTTCCTCACGTTGCGGCTGCACCGGATCGAGGCCAACATCCAGCCGGGCAACAACGCCTCGATCGCCCTGGCTCGAGGCGCCGGCTTCTCGCGCGAGGGTTTCTCACCGCGCTACCTGAAGATCGGCGGCCGGTGGCGCGACCACGAGCGTTGGGCGATCTTGGCCGAGGACTGGCGCGCGCGGGCCGAGCGGCTGGGACTGCCAACGGTTCTGTGAGCCGCCGGTCGGGGGCGCGATTGGCCGGGCCTCGCGGGTAGACTGGCCCGCGGACGCCGACGTAGCTCAGCTGGTAGAGCACTTCACTCGTAATGAAGGGGTCCCCGGTTCGAGTCCGGGCGTCGGCTCTGAGAAAGCCCCGTAAATCGGGGCTTTTTCTATTGTCGCGTGGGTCTCGTGCTATGGACGTGTCCCGAATATGTCCCGAGACAGTGGGGGCTTTTGGCGATGGCCGCAGTGGGGTCTGGTTCGTCCTCTGGACACGTATTCCAGGTCGAGCGTGCGCGCGGTCCGGTCTGGTATGGAAGTACCGGCTGCCGGACGGGCGCCAGGTTCAGAAGAAGCTGGGGCCGGCATGGACGGGGCGGGGTCGACCGCCAACGGGGTACTTCACAAAGCGGCTGGCCGAGGACTGGCTGCGGGACGTCCTGCATGAGCCACGGCGCGGCACGCTGGCGGGCCAGGTGCGGACCGGCGCGACGTTCGCGGACGCGGCGGCTGAGTGGCTTCGGTATGTCGAGCTCGACCGGCAGCGCAAGCCGTCCACTCTCGAGGGCTACAGCGAGATCGTCCGCGCGCAGCTGCTTCCCGCGTTCGGTGCGATGCCGCTGGAGTCGGTCACGACGGACGCGATCGAACGATGGCTGTCGTCGTTGTCGGGGGCGGCGAGCAGCCGGACGAAGGCCTTGGTCCTCCTGCACGGGATCCTGAAGCGGGCGAAGAAGGTGTGGGGGCTTCAGATCAACGCGGCGGCGGAGGTCGAGTCCGTCAGGGTTTCCGCGCGGTCTGCGGTTCGGCGGTAGGTGACGTCCTGCCGCGCGTGTGGCCCGAGGCTTTGTCTCTTGGGCGGCAGCGTTGCCAACTGCCGCGAGTGTCAGATGTTTAGGAGGCCGGAGGTCGGTCGAGCACGTCTGAGCAACTGGGATATGGGTTGCGAAGTCCTTACGCAACTCTTCGCGGCTACTAGAGCAACGGTGCCGATACATGGACAGGTGTTCGAGACGGTCTCCGGACCGCTCGCGTGCCATTGGCACCTCGAGACGGCAGACCGTCTGGCGGACCTCTGCGGGCAGCGTGCCGGCAGGTGGCCCAACCGCCACGCACGACGGCAAGTGCCGGTGTATCGACTCGGTCGGGGTTTCAACCACAGTCGCCTTTCGAGGCGAACTTTCTGAACCCAGATCCGCGGGGCGGTGCGGCCTAGCGGATTGTGCCATCAGAGGAATGATCCAATGAGTAAGACAAGTGCCGTATGTACGGCTGCAGCGGGCCGTGGACGTTCTCACGACAGCGAGATAGCGGCGTCGCATGGCTTTCGCGCCTGCCCGGCCGGGGAGAAGGACGACCGGGATCCCGCGATCGCACGGGCAGTGGTGCGGGCGAAGTCGGGGGACAACGACGCCATCCGCTTCCTCTACCTCCGCTACAAGGACAACGTCTACGGCTATGTGCTGAGCATCGTGCGCGATGCGCACGATGCCGAGGACGTCACCCAGACCGTGTTCATAAAGCTGATCTCGGTGATCCACAGGTACGAGCCTCGCCACGTTCCGTTCACCGCGTGGATCCTGAAGGTGGCGCGCAACGTGGCGATCGATTCGCTGCGCCAGCGCCGTCCGGTGCTCTGCGAAGAGGTCATCGAGAGCTGGCGTCCGGCTGATGACTTGAACCACGACCGCCGGCGGGGACTCGAGCAGGCGCTCGAGACGCTGAGCGAGGAGCACCGCGAAGTCGTCGTGCTGCGCCATTTGGTCGGGCTATCCCCGGGAGAGATCGCGGACCGCATGGGCCGCACCGAGTCCTCGATCCACGGGCTGCATCATCGCGCGCGCCTGGCCCTGCGCCGCGAGCTGATCCGGGTTGGGTGCGCACCGACCACGCGCCGGGCCAACCGCGGCGGCCACTAGCAGCGGACTGAGGCACGCGGGTGCTGGCCCGCTCCGCGGTTTGAGGGAGGAGAGCAGCGGGCGCCGGCGATGGATGAACGACGCCCGTTGCCACGGTCGGCGGTGCGGCGCTCGGGTCAGTCGACGGTGCGGCGCTCAGCTCACCGCGACCTGCACGCCGTCGCCGGCGTGCAGGTCGCATCGCCCGCGGGAGCGCGAAGTCCCGGAAGATGCGCGGGTTGCGTCCCACCGTGCTGGTCTCGATCCGGTCACCGATATGGTTGATCTGGGCGCCGTCGGCCACTGTCGACCGTTCGATCTCCGCCCCCTCGATCGCCACATCACGCCGATCGAAGAGTTGGCCGAGCAGGATCCGATTCGTCTCGAGCAGATCGGCTGGATCGCCGCGCTACCGTGTGACGGAGAACCGCAGCAGCGGCTCGATGGGGGACCGGAGGAAGCCGGCACCAGTGGGCAAGCCCGTGCGGAGCCAGGCGCCTCTCGCTCACCCGACCGCCTTCGCCTGAGCGCGGCGTGGTCATTGGTCCTCACACTGGCGCTAGCCGGCATTGACGAGATCAGCAAGCGCTCGCGACTCGTAACGCGATAGCCCGAACGCGCCGGCCAATCCGCTGGGCGTAACGAGCGCCACCGCCCGAACTCAGCGGTGCGGCTCCGCCGAGCCACGCCAGCCGCGCGACGATCGCATTCCTGGAGAGCGATCGTCGGGTCCGTGTGGGCGGCGACGAGCATGACGACCGCGGGACTGGACGCGCGTGGCTTCGCGGGTGGCTGAAAGTCAGCCTTGGGGGAAGAACCGGGCCCCTGAATGGGCAGGGGGCTCGGGTCGATCACGATGACGACGCCGTCTCGAGGTCATCACGGACGCCTACGGGATGCGCGAGGAGGAGCGCGGCCCTGCTGCTTTGGCCTTCCGCTCGCCGAGCATCCCGGCGGCGACGTTGGCGCCGAGCGTGCCGGCCGCCGCGGGAGCTAGTCCGCGCGCGCGGCCGATCAAGTACGCGATCATGAACACGTCGCCGGCACCTGTCGTCTGTACGTCTGCGACGACCTGATCCGGTGCCACGCGACTGAGCGCGCCGCCGACGCGAATCTGCGCGCCCCGAGAGCCGTGCGTGAGGAGCAGCTCCGAGGTACCCGACAGCCCCTTGAGAGCACGTGCGAGTCCGTGCTCTGAGGCGACGACTGCAGCCTCGTCCTCGGACAGCTTCAACACGGTCAGGTGACGGAGCAGTTCCGGGTCGTACCCAGCGTCGAGGGTCAGCTCACCGAGCCGCGGGACGCGAACGAGCCCCTGCCCGTCGTACGCGACTCGATGGCCACGGGCAGCCAAACGGGCAACCGCCGCCACCGAGAAATCGCTTCGCAGCAGCGGCGCCAGATGCACCCACTCGCTGTCGATCTCGAGCCCGTCGATGTCAGCCTCGGACCATCTGTGACCGATGGTATGGAGGACCATCGAGCGCGTGTCGCCGAACTCGCCTGAGTAGTCGAGATCGAAGCGGGTCGTCGCCGCCGCGCGCTTGAACCGGAACGAGACCGAGCCGTCAGCCTCCAAAGCGCGAAACTTGGCGAGGTCTTCGTCCCCGCAGGCCGCGTTAATCACCCCCCGAGCATGCAGACAAGCGAACGCGTACGGCGCAAACGTGGGGCAGCCCCCACAGGTCCAAGGGCCCCGATTCACCCGGTCGAGCGCCAGGTTCGCGATGAGCGTCAGTTCCGGGCGTGGCAAGGCCCGACCATTTCACACAACTCCGCCGCCGTCCACTCGGTCGCGACCAGCCCGTTGCCGCCCGTGCTCGGGTGAACCGCGGTCGAGGCTTACGTGGCAGACCTTGGCCGCGACTTGGCGATGTTTGGTGGAGCGTGCCCGGACTGCCGCCAGGATTCCCTGCCGCACGTCCTACTCACCGGTGAAGTGGCCGGCGCGGCGCTCAAGAAAGCTGCGCACTCCCTCGGCGGCGTCCGCGCTGCGGAGAACGCGTGGCACGTTCTCACCGAGATGCTTGACCGCCTCGCGCTCCGCCGCCTCTTGCGCCACGCGGGCGTTCGCGAGTGTCGCCTGCACCCCGAGCGGTGCCTGCGCGGCGATCATGGCGGCGATCTCGGTCGCTCGCTCTAGCTGCGCGGGGGCCGGAACGACCTCCTGCACTAGGCCGATCCTCATCGCTTCCTCGGCTCCAAACTCCTCCGCGGTAAGCAGGAACCGCATCGCGTTCCCCCAGCCGAGCTGGGCCGGTGCGCGAAAGGTCGCCCCTCCGAACGGCATGATTCCCCGCGCGATCTCGAGCTGGCCGAAGCGCACGTCGTCCGCTGCAATGACGATGTCGGATGCGAGCGCGAGCTCGATCGACAGCGTAAACGCGATCCCCTGAACCGCCATCACGACCGGCTTGGGTACCTGCTCGCCCCAGACGCCGAAGGGGTCATACCGCCCTAGGCCCGCGAGCGCCTGCGGTCCACGTTCCGCCACGGCCGGCCCAACCTCGCCGAGATCAAGCCCGGCCGAGAAGTGATCGCCGTGCCCGAACAGTACGCCAGCACGAAGCTCTCGATCGGCTCCCAGGCGGTCGTACGCCGCGGCGAGCTGCTCGATCGTGGACAGGTCAAAAGCGTTGCGCTTCTCCGGCCGATTGACGCCGATCAGCAGAACATGGCCGTCACGCTCAAGGGTGATTCTGTCGGGCAAAGGTTCTCCTTCATTCGGTGGTGGCCCCCGCTCGCTTGGGGTTGGGTCGTCAGGAGAGTGCGGTATTCGGGCCCGACAAGAGCCTATGCTGCGTCTGGGCGGTTTGGGGAAACGATGGCCTCGCCCTCCGCGTCGCCACTCGCGGAGGCGACCCGTTTTGGTGACCCTTCGGACGCCAGCAGAGCGCTCGAGCCCAACCGGGCCGCACGAGCGCATTCCCAATCGGGTGACGACCGTGCGGGCGAGCGCAACGGCGACATCTGAATCACGCCGATCGTCCGGCCAGACGCGGGCCGCACGATTGCATTCGCGCCGGCAGCCCTTCGGAGGCGCCGCCGACCGCGCTTGCGCAATGCCACGAAGGCAATGGTCCGCCGGAGGCACGGCGGGATAAGTGCAATAGAGATGGAGCAGTCTTCCGGCTCGGGCTGCGCTCCGGCATCGGCCGCAAGCTGAATCGGCCGGTCAAACCCGGTCAAGCGGCAGGGCGGGCGCGGCCGATCCTGGCGCCAGCCCCCGATCCCTAGCCGGCGGACTACCGGGTGCTTCCCCGGTGGCGATAGTCTGGCGCGATGGCGGAGCAGCCGACTCTCATCATCCAGGTTCCGCGCGGTAGCGCTATCGAGCGGCAACTTCACGCCGCACCGCCACCGGCGATCCGGGGTCATGAGGTTGTCGTCCAGACCGCGGCGACGGACGACGAGGGCAATCTCGAGGCGCTGGCCGGCGAGGTGGTCCTCTCGGTATTGGCTCCTGAGGAGCTGGCACGGCATGCCGATGAGGTTCAGCGAGTCGTCCGACAGGCGGGGACCGGCACGGCGCCGCTCGTCATCGTGGTCGAGGCCGCGGAGGAACTCCAGGATCACCAGGTGGCGCCCGTCGTCGAAGCCGCTCAGCACGCTCCGCGCCCGGTGATCCTCCGGATCATTCGTCCATCGGAACGTTGAGCCCCTCCTCGGGGGTCCGGTCCGCGGCGGCTAACCGGCAAACCAGGAGGACACCGAGAGACTGTATGTCGCGGTCGCTGCTGAGGGCCAAAGGGAGAAGCCGCGTCGGACGCAGCGATTGGCGGGCCCGGCCCGGTGCAGCTCGCGTCTGGTTTCCATGCAACTGAGCGGTACTCGGCGTGGCCCGCCCGCCGTCCAGACGCCGTTCTCAGCGGCCAGCGGTCGCGGCCTGGCAAACGCGCTTTCGAGTGTCAGCCCGCGGCGGCCGCTGGCGCGACTCTCACGTGGAGGTCGGCTCGAGGTGCTCGCCCAGCCAAGCGGTAATCCGCGCGTGGTCCCAGTCGCCGGCGGCGATCGCCGGGACAGCTCGCTCGGCTTCGTCGACGGTCGGGTACGGCTACCACGTCCACTCGTTGACCTCGATGAAGACGCGGAGCGCCACCCAGGCGGCGCGCTTGTTCCCGTCTGGAAGTGGATGGTTTCGCGCGAGTCGTTCGAGCAGGACGGCGGCCTTGTCGGGGCTCTTCTATAGCTCCCTTCGTGCCGTTCGATCCCGGCTGGCGTCACCGCAGAATTCGTTTCGGCTGCGGCGCCCGTGACTCGGCAGCCGACGCCGGCCGACCGCGCACTCCGCGCGGCCGGCCGGCACGGCCGGCTCAGGCGACGATCAGCCGCCCGACGACGGGTTGTAGAGCACCGCTTCGCCGGTGGGCTTGATGATCTCCATCGCCGCGTCCACCGCCGAGATGTTCTCGTAGTTCTGGGGCGTGCGATCCCACTGGATGCCCATCGTGTTCGTCTTCAGGTGCTGGAGGGTGTGGTAGATGTCGTCCTCCGACAGTGACGGGGCGTGGGTGACCGCCCAGCCGATCTCCAGGCCGGCGTCGAACCCGACCTGGCTGTTGACGAGCTGGTTGGTGGAGTTGAGTCCGGCCGCCTTCATCGCCTGGAAGTAGAGGGCGATCGAGGCGGCGGTCTGCTTGTCGAGCGTCGAGCTGCCCTGCTGGGCGTGCTGCAGCCAGGTTTGCATGGAGCCGAGCACGTACACGTGCTGCATGTTCGTCGCGCCGCCGGCGGCCGAGATGAAGCTCGGCAGTTCGCAGGCGGAGCACTCGCTGATCGGGATGTTCGGGTCCTGGTCGCGGATCGCGCGAACCGCGGTGATCGACGGGGGGCCCGGCACGAGCCCGAGCAGGATGATCTGTGGCTTGGCCTGCAGCAGGGAGAGCACCTGCGGGGTGATGTTCGTCGCGGTGAGTGGCACCGTCTGGGTGGCGACGAGCTTGAAGTGGTACTTCGCGGCGAGCTGCTGCACGGTCTGCTCATTGACGGTGCAGACCGGACCGCACTGGTTCTGGATGACCGCGACCCGCGTCATGTGCTGGGGCACGATCACGTTCTGCACCGACGCCAGCTGGTCGTTGTAGAACACGTCATAGAACCCGGGGAACCCATAGGAGGTGAGGTTCTTGTAACCGTTGGTCTGCCAGCCCGAAGACTCGGTGACCATGATCGTCTTGCTGGCGATGGCGATCGGCATCGCCGCTTGCGCGTCAGCGCCCGACTCGGGGCCGACGATGAACTGCGCGTGGTTCTGCTTGATGCACTTCTGCGCGATGAGCGCCGCCTGGGCGGGCTGAGACTGGTTGTCGATGACGGTGTAGTGGACCTGGTGGCCCTTCAGGCCGCCGTGGGCGTTCACCCATTTGAAGTAGGCCTGGTGGCCCCAGTTGTTCGTCTGCCCGAGCTGCGAGTACGCGCCCGACAGGGCGAGGTCTCCACACACGTTGATCGGACCGTTCTTGCTCGCGATCCCCGTACTGCTCGAGCCGCCGCATGCCGCGAGCAGCATCGCCGCTGCGAGCACGAGGCCGAGCACCGCGCCGCAGCGCCTGCGACGTCTCCCTCTCGCGATCCTCACTGTTCTCCTCCTGTTGTAGTGGTTGGTGATGCTCCGATCAGTAGCGAGTTGACGAGCTCCGAGGAACGGAACTCCTCGCCGGTTCCGGTGAACACGAGGGCCCCGCTCTCGAGCACGAGGATCCGCTCGGCGACCGCAGCGATCAGGTCGAGGTCGTGCTCGACGAGCAGCACGCACGTGACCTCGCCGATCGCGCGCAGGACCCCGCGCAGCCGATCGCGCTGGATCTCGGAGAGCCCCGATGCGGGCTCGTCGAGCAGCAGCAGCGACGGGCGCGAGGCCATCGCCCGAGCGAGCTCGACCATGCGCTGGGTCTCGAGCGTGAGCGACCCCACCTCGCGGTACGCGAGTTCGCCGAGCCCGAGGTACTCGAGCGCCTCCATCGCGTCCGCGCGCGCCTGCGCGAGGCGACTGATGACGATCCCGCGCAGCAGGCTGGAGCGCTGCGAGCGCAGGCAGGCGACGGCGACGTTGTCGAGCACTGTCCGCCCGCGGATGAGGTGGACGGCCTGGAACGTACGGCTCAGCCCACGACCAAAGCGCTCCGCCGCGGGCAGCCTGGTGATGTCCTCGCCGGCGAGAGTAACCGTGCCTGCGCTCGGCCGGACGCTGCCGCCGACGACGCCGAGCAGCGTCGTCTTGCCGGCGCCGTTGGGGCCGCACAGGCCGAAGATGCCGCGCTGGGGCAGCGTGAGGTCGATGTCGCGCAGCACGATCAGGCCGCCGTACTCCTTTGCCACCCCGCGCACCTCGAGCAGCGTCGTGGTCGCGGCGGCTTCATCGGCGCGCCGCGCCGCAAAGTGCTGGCGGAAGGCGCTCGTCTGTGTCTCCTCGGCGACGGCGAGCTCTCCGGAGATGCCCGCCTCTTCACCCTGGCCGAGCGCCGAAGGTGGCACGAGCACCGCCTCGGCGCTGGTCAACCCGGTGAACGGCAGCCGCGGTGCGGCACGGCGCCACAGGCGGCTCACGATGCCGGCGATTCCGTCCGGCTCGATGAGCAGCACGACCGTGATAAGCGCGCCCTCGATCAGCAGGATGTGGACGCTGATCGTGTTGGAGATCCCGGTGAAGTATTGGATCCCGACCGCGCCGAGCACGGCCCCAAGGACGCTCCGCCGGCCGCCGACGAACAGCATGATGAGCAGCGACAGTTCGGCGGTCGCCTGCACGAGCGTCGGCGGCACGAACAGCTGCGTGCCGGCATACACGGCCCCGCCGAGCGTGGCCAGCACTGAGCCGAGCATGAACAGCTCCAGGCGCCGGCGAGACGTACGCACCCCCATCGCCTGTGCGGTGTTCTCGCTCACGCCGAGCGTGTACATCTCAAGCCCGATGTCGGAGGCGACCAGACGCGTCGTGGCGAACACGACGGCCGCGACGATGACGACGGTGAGGATTCCGTTGGCGGTGGCGGACCCGCCCGGCCACAGCGTGCCGGTGAGCGGAAAGCCGATCGAGCCGCCGAGCCAGGTCGCGTAGGAGAGGTAGCCGAAGGCGATGAACGGGAACATGAGCGTCGCCACGGCCAGCGCAAGCCCGGAGGCGCGGGAGACAGCCTTGCCGATCACCCAGGCAACGCCGCCGCTGGCGATCGTGATGACGACAAGCGCGAGGAGGCTCGGCCAGCCAACGTTTGCGTTGAGCACCGCGACGCCGTAGGCGCCGAGACCCATGAACACCGACTGGCTGAAGACGACCTGCTGGCTGAAGCCGATCTGCACCGCCATGCCGGCGGTGACGATCGCGTAGGTGAGCGCGAGGATGACGACGCTGCCGAAGTACGAGTTGGCTGAGCCACCGGCGATGATGAGCCCGGCGATCAGAACGAACGCGGTCGACAACAGCGGACCGCGGTCGGCGCCGCTGCGGCGGCGGACGCTCGTCGTGGCGGAGGTGGGGACCGTCGTCACGGGCTACTCGGGGACGATGTCGAGGCCCATCGCGCTCGGCCGGATGAGGACCGCCGCGGCGAGCAGCGCATACAGGATCGTGTCGGCATAGTTGGCGGACACGTAGCCGCTGAGCAGTGCCTCCAGAACGCCGATGCCTAGGCCTGCGACGACCGCCTTGCCGGGGTTCTGGAATCCGGCGTAGGCGGCGGCGATGAATCCGGTGAGGCTGATCGCCGCGCCCGAGTTGTACGTGTAGCCGGTGATCGGCGACTCGAGGATCCCGAACACGCACGCGAGCAATGCGGAGACGATGAACAGCAGGCGGCGGTATTTGCGGTTGTCGATGCCGACGATCCGGGCGCCGAAGTAGTTCTCGCCACACGCCTCGATCGCCTTGCCCTGCAGCGTGCCGCGCAGGACGAGCGCGAGCGCGATCCCGACGACCGCCGCGAACGCTACGACCAGCACCCCGGCGCGGTCGACGTGTAGGCCGCCGCCGAGGCTGAGCGACTGGCCGGCCCAGACGGCGGGTGCGGCGTGCACGTCCGTCCCGTACAGCAGCTCCGCGATTCCCTCGATGAAGAACGAGAGTGCGAACGTGAAGAAGAAGGTGACCACGATCCCCTCTTGGCGAGTGATCCCGTCCTGCGCCAATCGGAGCACGATCCGGTCATAGATGTAGGCGGCGACGACGACGGCGCCGAGCAACGCGGCGATCGCCGCTGCGAGCGACCAGTGGTGGACACGGACGAGGTTGTCGACGCCGAGCGCGCCGATCATCGCGAAGTCGCCGACCGCGAGGTTGAGGATGTTGCTCACCCGGTACCACAGTGCGACGCAGGCGGCGAACGACGGCGTAGATCGAGCCGGTGACGATCCCCGAGATGATCAGATTGCCGAGCTTCACGCGCGCACCACCACTCCGTTGCGGACCTCGACCTGCCGGGTGGCGAGCTGCAGCGCCCGCGTCGGAGACTCCTCGACGATCAGCAGCGTGCGCCCGGCCTCGTGGATCCGCCGCAGCGCTTCGTAGACGCGCCGGCTCACCGTCTCGGAGAGTCCGAGGCATGGCTCGTCGACGGCGAGGATCCGCGGGTCGGCGGTGAGACCCCGGGCGATCGCGACCATCTGCTGCTCGCCGCCGGACAGCGTGCCCGCCTTCTGCGCCATCCGACCGGACAGCTCAGGGAACAGCTCGAGCGCCTGCCGGTGGGCGTCAGAGTGTCGCGCGCGGCGTAGGCTGCGGGTGCGGCTGTAGGAGCCAAGCACGATGTTGTCGGCGACGGACAGCTGCGGATAGAGCTGGCGGCGCTCGGGGAGAGCGTGAACCGTGGCGGGCATGAACAGACGTGCTGGCGGCGCTCGGGGACGAGCGTGAACCCGTGGCGGGGCATGAACGAGACGTTGTTGGCGGGCGCCGGGCGGCCGAAGATCTCGACCCGGCCACGGCGGTGCACGAGGCCGGCGATGCCCATCACGATCGAGCTCTTGCCGTTGCCATTGGGACCGATGAGCGCGACGCAGTCGCCCTCGGCGACCTCGAAGCTCACATCGTGGACGGCGGCGACGCGGCCATAGGTGACCGACAGGTTGGAGATCGCGAGCGCGCTCGCGCCTTCCCGCACTGGCTCCACGCCCGCGCCAGCGCGCGGGGCCCAACTCCTCGCCATCGCGTCATCGTAGGCGCCGTCGATGTCGATGCCGGCCAACAGGTCGCGGATCGCACAAAAAGGCGGCGATTCGGGCGCTCAGCGACAAATCCGCTTCCACCGGCGGCGTCTGAGCGGGACCGCTTTGCAGTGACCGTTTGCAACCCCCGGCGACCGGGAAAGGAATCGGCCATGACGGCCTCGGGCACCACCGGGCCACGACAGGCGGCAGGCGAGCCCAAGCCTCGCCGGAGGGCTCGGCCACGCGGCTTGGCGGTCGGGGTCGGGGCGCACGCCGGCACCGCATACGGGAGGATCTCACCGGAATGAGAACTAGGGCTGCGATGATCCGCCAGGCGGGTCAACCGTGGGAGGTGACGACCCTGGAGCTGGACGATCCGGGTCCGGGGGAGGTGCTGATCAAGTTCTTCGCCTCCGGCCTTTGTCACTCCGACGAGCACGTCCGGGCGGGGCACACCGAAGCTCGCCTGCCGATGGTGGGCGGCCACGAGGGCGCCGGTGTGGTCGAGGCGATCGGCGAAGACGTCACGCGCGTCAAGCCCGGCGACCACGTCGTCTGCTCATTCATCCCGGCCTGCGGCGCCTGCCGGTACTGCTCCACCGGACGGCAGAACCTGTGCGACCTGGGGGCCGAGATGCTGACCGGGTTGCTTGCGAGCGGCCGCTTCGCCTTCCACGACGACGACGGCGCCGATGTTGGCGGCTTTTGCGCGCTCGGCACCTTCTCGGAGCGCGCGGTGATCTCTGAGTTCTCGTGCATCAAGATCCTGGACGACATCCCGCTGGACGTGGCGGCCCTGGTCGGCTGCGGCGTCCCTACCGGCTGGGGCACGTCGGTGTATGCCGCCGGCGTCGCCGCCGGCGACACCGTGGTGATCCTCGGCGCTGGTGGCGTGGGCACCAACGCCATCCAGGGAGCCCGCTATGCCGGAGCGGCCAACGTCGTGGTCGTGGACCCGGTGGCATTCAAGCGGGAGAAGGCGATGGAGTTCGGCGCCACCCACACGTTCGAGGACGCCGAGAGCGCGCAGCAGGCGGTCAACCAGATCACGTGGGGCCAGATGGCCGACCATGCCATCGTGACCATCGGCGTGCTGACCGCGGAGGTGGTGAGCGCCGCTACGGACATGGTGGGCAAGGACGGCCAGGTGACGATCACGTCAGTCGGCCGGAGCGGGGACACGCAGATAGCGCTCGCGGCCAATGGCTCGGTCGTCGGCTGGCAGCGGCGGATCCAGGGGCATGTGTTCGGGATGTGCAACCCGCTCTACGACGTCCCACGCCTGTTGCGGCTGTGGCGCGAGGGTCAGCTGAAGCTGGATGAGCTGATCACACACCGCTATTCGCTGGACGAGGTAAATCGCGGTTACGAGGATCTACTGAGCGGAAAGAACATCCGTGGCGTGATCATGCACGACGGCTGATCGATGTCTCGTGGCGCATGCGGTAGGGAAGTCTGGCGACCCCGCCTGAGAAGGTTCAGCGTGTAACGAATGGCCCGGAAGGTGGCCGCGACCTGAAACGTGTCGTCTGCCCGGTGGCCAGGCGATCGTCGAGCGTCGACGCCCGCCAGCTGGTCCTTGAAGGCGAAGACAGAACGCTTGCCGTTGGGGCTTGGCGGGCAGTTGGTTAGGTTGGCCGGTCGCTGGATGGGTCGATGAGGTACTTCGCTCCAGTGCTGCGGCGTGCGAAGACGGCGAGGACTTCAGGCTCAAGGACCTCGCGTAGCCCGATGGTCTGCGCATAGCGCGACGCGAACGTCGTCTTGGCCTCGGCCAGGACGCGGGCGCGCATCCGGCCGATCGCCTCGCCGCCCAGGCGCGCCAGCGCGTTTGTCAGGAGGTATCCGCCGACGCTCCAGGCCAGGCCAAACTTCCGATCGATGACGGTGGGGGAGAAGTCGAGCGAGCCATAGATGTAGACCTGCTTGTGCACCGTGGTTCCGTAGGGCGTGTATGACGTGAGCGGCGGCTGCGCGCGTTCCATCGCGGTGAGGATCTCGCCCGCCAGTGAACCGCCACCGATGGCGTCGAACGCCAGGGTCGCGCCGGTCTCGCGAATGGCGTCGGCGAGCCGGTCGGCGAAGTGCGGCCCTGAGGAGTCCACGACATGAACCGCGCCGAGATCGCGCAGCACCTGGGCCTGCTCGGCGCGGCGCACGATGTTCACCAGGCCGATGCCGTCAGCAGCGCAAATCCGCGCGAGCATCTGCCCGAGGTTGGAGGCGGCGGCAGTGTGGACGAGCGCGCTATGGCCCTCGGCGCGCATCGTCTCGACCATCGATAGCGCGGTCAGCGGGTTGATGAACAGCGCTGCGCCCTCGGCGATGCTCACCTCGTCGGGTAGCTCCACGACGGCGGCTGCGTCGGCTACGCGGTAGTCAGCCCACATCGACCCGCCGAACAGCGCGACACGACGGCCGATCAGCGCGGCCGCCTCCGGGCCCGCCGCGATCACGGTGCCCGCGCCCTCGTTGCCGACGGGCAGCGGCTTGTCCAGCCGGTCGCGAAACAGCGGTAATGCCGCCTCGGGAACGGCGCCCACGAGATCCGGCCCGTCGCGCCGCAGCGCTCCAGGAGCGACCGCAGCCAGCAGCACGCCAAGATCCGACGGGTTGATCGGCGACGCTTCGACGGCCACGACCACCTCACTGCCGACAGGCTCGGGCACAGCGCGCTCGGCCAACTCCAGCCGCAACTCGCCGCTGGAGGAGATGGTCGATCGCAGACTGCGGCCGCGCGTAGGAGTCGCATCAGGAGACATCACGAGAATCCTTTCGAATCGGACATCGCAGCCTACCGAGCAACGCGACACGTCCTCGATGCCCGGAGCCACGTCGGCGACCCTCAGGCAAAGCGTCGACCCCTGCCATGGGTCGCCCGCAGGGCTACGCGCGATCGTCGCCGAGCGATGACCGCGGCGTCGACCTCGCGGGGCGCGAATGCGATTGATCAACGGCGATTCAGGAACCTCTCCCACATCCGCTGGTGGAGGATCTTGACGTCGCCGAACCATGTGCCGCCGGTGAGGATGATCCGCGGCGCGCCGTGGACCGCGGGACTTTGCTCCTGCTTGAGCTTGCCGATCAAGGCATTCGCGCGCACCTCCACGTCCACCCCCTCGGGCACCAGCAGGACGATGTTCCCGAACGGCGTACGTGCGTCGATGTGGAGTTCCTGCGCGGTGATGGTGGCCTCGCGCAGATCCACGATGACGGCGCCAAAGTACGAGCGAAAGCGGCACTCGGCCGGGACAACCCACGCACCCTTGCGCTTGATGTCCCCGATCTTGCGTACGTCGGCCGGCTCCGAGTGCGATCGACCGACGGCCACCGGGAGGTCGGTGGTCAGCGGCACGAGTTCGCTCCGCATCACCGCGATCGATGCGGCCTCGATGCGGTCGGTGAGCTCCTCGAGCGTCAGCCGCCCCTGGGCCGCGGCCTCGCGGAGCCGTTCGACGGTCGCGTCACGTTCGGAGTCGGAGGCGCGGACGTCCATCGAGGTCGCACCCTACGCCAACGCCAACTCTGCGGCGAGCCACGGCTGTGCGGCCTGGTTGCTGATCTTCGTCGGTGGGTGGCCGCATGCGCCGTCAAGGACAGCGGTTGTGCCCAGATTGTGGAAATGACACGCCGCTGGACAAGCCCAGCAGCGATGAGCGACATACGGGCGTAGCCAAGGGAGGCGATCGTGTCAGGAAGCGTCCTTCCGCGCGATTCCTCTTGCTCGTGGACCGGCTGCTATCCGACGACGCGTTCGGCGACGATCCAGCATTCCGACGGCGCCGGCTGCTTGAGCGTTGCCACGATCTGGATGGTCGGCGCCGTCCCGGCCGCGCGATCGCGCTCGCCGGGATCCGAAGCTCCGCACTGGCGCTGTGTCCGCCGAGAGCATCAGTGGGAGCGGCGAGCCAGTGGGTTTGCCGCAGCCAACCCGCCACTCGAGGCGCCCGGTGTCCGCCTCGCATGTGAGCCAGACACCCGGCCCGAGCGGTTGACGCGCCCCGGATGCGTTAGGTCACAGAGCCGTTTGGGCGGTGCTGGGCCTCCCCGGGCACGCCGGACTGCGTCCGCGGGTGCGTCGGTCACTTGCCCGCCTCTGGGGATGACGGGTGGTTGCGCACGTACCGGCTCCGGCGGCCCGCCGCGAGCGACGCCGTCTCTGCGTGTACTCAACCGCAGACGCGCATATATCGGCGCGCGGGGAGGATGTCATGCCATTCAGCCGGGGTGAGGTCCCGGCCGGCGACCTGGCAGGCGAAGCGCTCCCAGCTGCCGACGTCGGTCGGCCACTGCGCTGCATCGGCGAGGTACTCGAGCAGCAGCTTTCCGTTGGGCTCGAACACGGGCGAGGTGATGACGTTTGGCCGCGCGGGGAAAGAGCTGCCGATCTGCTTTCGCGAACGCAGGTCCCACAGGGTCGTGCTGCCGTCGTGCGAGGAGATCACCATTGTGGTCGCGTCTGTGGAGAACGAGATCTGCGCGACGTTGCCGGTGGAGACGTGGAGCGGAGGCGCCTCCGTCACGCCGCGGCGAGCGTCCCAGAAGAGCACCTGGCCGTCCTCAGTTCCGACCGCGAGCAGACGCGAGTCGGGTGAATAGGCGATTGCGGTGGCGTGGTTCTCGAGGCGCCGGTTGAACAGCTTCTGGCCGGTGCGAGCGCGCCAGCTGGCCACGGTCGAGAGCGAGCTGCAGCAACCGAGCGCCGCCACGTCTTGCCCATCAGGACTGAAGTAAAGACCGCCTGTGCCGTCCTGAAGCTGGTGGGTCCAGAGCGGCCTCGCACCCGTGACCGGGCGGACCTGCACCTGCGCGGCGGAACCTTGCTCCGTCTGGGTTTGGGCCGCCAGCAGCCGGCCGTCCGGGCTCACGGCCCCCCACCAGACGGGCGCGCCCATCTCGATCGTTCGCACGACTCTGCGCGTCACGACGTCCCATAGCGTGAGCCGCCCGGCGATGCCTCCGGTGAGGAGCGTGCGCCCGTTCGGGAAGAACGCGAGCGCGTCAGCCTCGGACCCGTTGCGCCCGGGCAGCGTAGCCGTCCGTCGCATCGTCCGCAGGTCGACCAGCGCCACGGATGCATCGCCCTGTTCGGTCGCCATGAGGTCGCTCTGCCGGTTGACGACCATGCATACCCCCTGGCCACAGGACTGACTCGCGGTGTTCCAGTGAAAGGCCCGCCCTAGCCGTCGCTGTCCCGATAGGTCGGACGCGACCACGGTTCCGGCCTGCGATCCGACCAGCACGGTGTGCCCGGTCGGATCGAGGACCTCGGAAGCACGCGAGCCCGGCGGTGCGGGAATCGTGTCGACAATCGATCCGCTTGCGACATCCCACACGTAGACGTCGCCGTGAATGGTCTCGCCGACGATGCTGTCGGCATCGGGCGTGAAGGCGAAGCCGCGCAGCCAGATGCCGGGGACCGCCGCCGGCAACACGCGGTAACTGCCGGTGCGCAGGTCCAGCACGGCGATCCGAGAGTTTGCCGTGGCTAGGCTCGGGCTGTTCACGGCAAGCGCGAGACTCCTCCCGTCGGGGCTTATCGCGGGCTGCCCGCCGATCCGGAACCGGCGCTCGACGCGTCCTGACCGGCTGTTCCAAAGCAGCGTGTCACCCTGCTGCGCGGAGGTCAGGAGCGCGCCGCCGGGAGCGAACTGTACGCGTGCCTCCGACTGCCCGGCGCGCATCGGATAGCGCCGCTGCCATATCGGCCTGCCGGTGGAGGCGTCGAGCAGCCGCAGCGTATCTGCTGGGAACGACCCGTCGGGTGCAGCGGTTGCCAGCGCCAACGCGATGTGTCGACCACCGAGGTCGTATGCCAGTGAGGCTCCCGGGTACGGAACGGAGGCGAAGAGGCCGCGCCAGGAGCCAAGGAGGCGGACTCGCCGCGTCGCGACGTCGATCGCGTAGAGGTTCGTGGGCCCGGCTTGGATCGGACCTTCGGGGATGCCCCCTTCGGTGAGGACCGCAAGCGTCTCGCCGTCGGGGGAGAACGTCATCGCTTCTTGGGGGATCGAGCCGCCCAACGCGACGGGCGGGCCGCTGACATTCCAACGCGACATGTCCTCGAAGCGCACCACCCCTGCCGAGTCACTGGTCGCCAACAGCTGCCCGCGTGGGTTGACCGCCAACGATGTGATCTGGTTTTGGGACGGTCGGATCAGCTTGATCACGGCGGGGTTGTTCTGGAGCTCCGCGAGGAGGTCGCCCCGCGTCTCCAGGCGGTTCTGGAGCCTGACCCCGAGCACGGCGTAGAGCATCGCGAGGTCCAGCTTCTTCTCGACCAGCGCCTGGGCGCCGACACGCTCGGCGTCGGAGGTGAGCGCCTGCGCCTGGGCGTGGCTTCGCTGGGTTCGCGCATGGCTTCTCTGGATAAGCGCGACCACGCCTGCGAGCGCCGCAAGCACCAGCAGGGCGACCGCTCCGGCCAGCAGCCCGCGGAGCCGACGGTTGGTGCGCAGCTGCGCGCGGCGCCCGCGGTCGGCATCCTCTACGCCGGCGTCGATGAAGCTCCGCTCGGTGGCGTTGAGGTCCTCGGGATGGTGCTCGGCCCATTCGGCCGCCGCGCCGAGCCGGGTGCCGCGGTACAGGTCCGATGGGTCTCGGCCGCCCGTGTCCCAGAGGCGGGCGGCGGCGCCGAGCTGCCGGTGCAGACGGATGCCGTGCCGGTCGTCGTCGAGCCAGGCCCGCAATGTCGGCCACTCGCGAATCAGGACTTCGTGGGCAACTTCGGCGGTCCCCTCGCCGAGAGTCACCAAGCGAGCCGCGGCGAGCCGCTCCAGCAGGGCCTGGACGATGTCAGGGGAGACCCCCTCCGGCTCCAGCTCGTCGATCGCGACGCGCCGGCGCGTCTCGGCGCCGCCGTCGCCGACTTCGGCGAGCCGCAGGAACACGCTGCGCGCCAGCTGACGCTGGTCGGGCGGGAGCGACGCGAGCACGCTGTCGGCGGTCCGCGCTATCGCCGAGGCGACCCCGCCACTCTCGCGGTAGCCGTCGACCGTGAGCGTGCGTCCGTCACGACGCTCCCAGGTGGCGCGGAGGGCATGCGAGAGGAGCGGCAGAGCGCCCGGCTCCCCGGCGACGTCGCGCAAAGCCAGCTCGACGAGTCCGGGCTCGAGCCGCAGGCCGGCCAGCCGCGCGGGCACCTTGACCGCGCGTTTGAGCTCGTCGTCGGTCATCGCCCCGAGCAGGACCTGGTTGGCGGCGACCGCGCGCGCGAGCGCTGCGTGGGCGCCGAGCCTCCCGTACATGTCGGCCCGCACCCCGATCGCCACCGAGCCCTCTCGCGCCAGCAGGGCATCAATGAACGCTCCCCGGCGAGCCGTGTCGTCGCACAGCGTGAACAGCTCCTCGAACTGATCGACCACCACGAGCCGGCCGGTGTCGTCCGGGATATCCAGGTGAGGTGAGCCGCCGGGCGTGAGGAGGCACGCCCGGTCGACGCCTGCCACCTCGCCCGCCCGCACCGCCGCGATCACGCCGGCCCGCAGCACGGAGGACTTGCCGCTCCCCGAAGCACCCACCACGGCGACCAGTCTCCCGGGCGCCAACCGCCCGAGCAGCTCCTCCACGACCTCCTCGCGACCGAAGAAATAGTCGCGGTCCTCGGGCTCGAATGCGAGCAGGCCGCGGTAGGGGCAATCGGTCGCGGGAAGCGGGGCTCTGATGCCCGCGGCCTTGACCGCGTGAATCCGCTCCGGCGCCCCGAGTCCACGCAAGCGATGCGGCCCGAGATCGATCAGCTCGCACCCGTCGTGCAGGTGTTCCTCGACCAGCTCCGCGGTGACCGAGGAAAGGAAGATCTGTCCGCCCTCGGCTTGGCCGCGGAGCCGAGCGGCGAGGCTGATCGCGGAGCCGACGTAGTCCGCACCCACGCGCTCCGCCTCACCGGTGTGGATGCCGAAGCGAGCCGCGATGTGGAGGCCCTCGGGCCATTGCTCGGCGACGAGCGCGCGGGCGGCGGCCACCGCGGCGTCGAGCGCGCCCAGTGCGGAGTCGAACACCGAGATGGTGGACTCGCCTTCACCTATCGACTTGAGGAACCGGCCCCCGCGCCGCTCGACGCAATCGGCGATCAGCTCGTCACTGCGCACCAGCGCCTCGGCCATCGCGGCCGGTTCGGAATCCCACAGCTCGGCGGCGCCATCGATGTCCGAGAGACAGAACGTGACCACGCCCGATGGCAATGCGTCGGACCAGCCCGTCCGAAGGCGTTCGATGAATTCCCCGGGCGTCGCCGGGCGGCGCGCCGGGTCGGTCGCCATCCCCAGGCGAATCGCGGTTTCGAGCTGGTTGGCCTGTGCCGGATCGATTCCCTCCCAGGACGGCAGCACGCCGGCGGGTGCGGAACCGGTCAGCAGCGTGAACGCCGTCGCCGCGAGCGCGTAGACATCGCTGGCTCGCGACGGCGCGCCATCCGAAGCCAGCTCCGGCGCTCGGAAGCCCGGCGTGCCCACCCGCCGACGGAGCGCGTTCGGGGCCGACGAGATGCCGAAATCGACCAGCTTGACCCGCCCGCCCGTCGTCAGGATCAGGTTTGCCGGCTTGACGTCCCCATGGATGACCGGCGGAACCTGCGAGTGAAGGTGCGTCAGCGCCTCAGCTGCCTGCGAGAGATACGCGAACACGCTCGACGGCGCCAGCCCCGGCCGTCCCCGATCGCGAAGCAGCGTGGCCAGATCGGTTCCCTCGACCCAATCCATCGCCACCACGTAGTTCTCGCCGTCGAAGAAGTCCTCCCTAACCAGCGGAAGCGCCGGATGGGGCGGGACAGCGAGCAAGATCCGAGCCTCGCTCAGCAGCTCCTCCCGCGCCTGACCATCCTTCACCGGACGGATCTTCAGCGTGACGAACCGGTTGTGCCGTTGGTCCAGCGCCTTCACGACGCGTCCCTCGCCACCGACTCCAAGCAGCTCGAGAATCTCGTACCGCTCCTTGATGAGCGTCGGCATCATTCGCGTCTTTCACACCCACGCGCGCGTTTCCCTAACCTTGACGACGTGGGCGCGCAGGTCGAGGTGATGTTCGGGGTCAGAAGCTGGCGATTCCCGCTGGAGGGCGATCGGGTGACCGTCGGCAAGGCCGCCGAGAACGACGTCCCGCTCGCCGAGGACCCGACCGCCAGCCATCTGCACGCGATGCTCGAGCGGTTCCCCGCGGGTTGGTGCGTCACCGACCTGGGATCGTCGAACGGCACGTGGGTCAACGGCGAGCGGATCTGGGCCTCGCATCGGCTGCGGCACGGAGACGAGATCCGCGTCGGGCAGACCCGACTGATGTTCCGCGACCCGCTCGCCGCCGCCGGCGCCCAGACCGAGGGTGAGGACGCTCCGCCTTCGCTGACCGCGCGCGAGCGGGACGTGCTCGTGGCGCTCTGCCGCCCGCTGCTCGACCGCGACATGTTCACCGAGCCGGCGTCCACGCGCACCATCGCGGACGAGCTCGTGATCACCCAGGCCGCCGTCAAGCAACACCTGGTCAACCTGTACGACAAGTTCGGCGTGGCGTCCGGCGACTCCAACCGGCGGGCCAGACTCGCCAACGAGGCGCTTCGACGCGGCGCCGTGTCGCTGACCGAACTGCGCGGAGCCGAGAGCCCGTAGATCTCTGATACCGCCTCGGCTGTCGAGCTGACCCTCACGGAACGATCATGGCACCCGTGGGCGCGCTATTTCCATAGCCGACGAGTTGGTGCCTACTCGCCCGCAGGTAAGACGATCCTCTCCTGTGGGTAAGCAGCCGGCGAAAAACCTTCCGCGCCGGCAAGGTTCTCCTTACCCGACCGGCATCGCTTTCCCCCCCGGCGGCCCATGGTCCACAAAGCGCCGACGGCGCATGATGGCCACTACCACAACAGATCGGATCGCAGCCAGCAATCCGGTCCGGGACCAAGGAGCCATTCATGACCAACCGTACCGCCACAACCGCCGCGATCATCATGTCGCTCGCGGCCGCCGGCGCCCCAGCAGCGAGCGCAAGGCCCGCGGACTTCGTGCCTGCGGGCAAACAGGCGCCCCCGAACGGCGTCTACAGCCGCCCCGACAAGTCGCTGATTCCCGTCGCTACGCCCTACGGTGTCGACAACACGAACGCAACCGCTCCGCCCGCCGTCGTTCGGATCCAGACAGTGGCGGGCGGCTTTGACTGGGGCGATGCCGGCATCGGCGCCGCCGGCGGCCTCGCCCTCGCGATTCTCGGCGTCGGCGGAGGGCTAGTGATCTCCCACCACCGGCCGCGGCGCACCCGCCACACCACAGCCGTACCCAACTGACCAGCGGCGGAATGGCAGCTGGACAGGATCAGATCATGTCCACAAAGACGCGCACTGCGCGTGCCGCGACCAAATTCGGGAGCTCGGTCGAGATCGGGGTCGTCGCGCTAAGCACGCTCGTGGCCGTCGCCGTGTCCGTCTTGTTCCTCGCCGTTACAGGCGCAAGCCGAACGAACACGGCGCCGCGACATCAGTCGTTACGGTCGGCCCCACTGATCCAGCACTACGGCACGCCGAACAGCAACTCAGATCCACACGACGCCAGCTCGCGAGCCGAGCAATCCGCGGCCGTGGTCCGGTAACCCGTCGAGCAGTAAGGAGGAGAAATGAGTTCGATATCACCAAGGGTCCGTCTGATGACGCGGCTCGGGATCGTGCCCGCTCTGCTGGTGGCTGCGCTCGCACTGGCGGCCACCGCGTCGGCTGCGTCGGTGACGGTGTTCGCGACCGGACTGAACAACCCGCGCGGGCTGGAGTTCGGGCCTGACGGGAAGCTCTACGTCGCCGAGGGCGGTCTCGGTGGGTCACTGACGACGACTGCGGCGCAATGCCCGCAGGTCCCGCCGATCATCGGCCCCTACACGGGCGGCTTCACAGCCGACATCGTCCGCTTCGCACCGAACGGAAAAGAGACGGTCGTCGCGTCCGGCCTGCCCTCAGACGAGACCGGCCCGGCGCGCAGCTTTCGAAGCGGCGTTGCCGACGTCGCGTTCATCGGCCACAGGTTGTACGCGCTGTTGGCCGGCGCCGGCTGCTCGCACGGCCACATCGATGTCGATAACGGGATCATCCGCGTCAACAACGACGGCACAACGACCCAGGTCGCGGATCTCAGCGCCTTTATCAAGGCGAACCCGGTCGCGAACCCGGATCCCGCGGACTTCGAGCCCGACGGCACCTGGTACTCGATGGTCGCGGTGCGCGGCGAGCTCTATGCGGTGGAGCCCAACCATGGTGAGATCGACCGCGTCAATCCCTGGAGCGGCAGGGTCAGCCGCGTCGTCGACGTGTCGGCGAGCCAGGGACACATCGTCCCGACCGCACTCGCCTACGACGGCAACCTGTTCGTCGGCAACCTCGGCGAGTTCCCGGTCATACCGGGCAGCGCGACGGTCTTCAAGCTGACCCCGAGCGGGAAACTCAAGCCACGAGCGACGGGACTCACGACGATCCTCGGCCTCGCGTTCGGCCACCGACATCGGATGTACGTGCTCGAGACCTCAACCCAAGCCGGCGCCCCAACCCCCGGCACGGGAGACATCGTGCGGATCGACCCCTCCGGCGTGCGCACGACGATCGTCTCTGGCCTGACCTTTCCGACCGGAATGACGATGGGCCCGGACGGCGACCTCTGGGTCTCCAATCAAGGGTTCGGCCCGACGCTCCCCGGCTTCGGACAGATCCTGCGAATCAACCCCAACTAGCTCCACCCCAAAGCCGGCCGTGGCACACCCGCCAAGCGGAGGCACCCGATCGGCCGGGGCTCCCAGACCTGTCGTGAAGAGAACGTATCTCGACGCCGACGGATCTTGCCAGCCCCGGCCGGCCCCGTTCGGCGCGGGAGGCGAGGACCCGGTGCCCGCTCCCCTGCGTGAGCAGTAGCGGTCGTGGTCCCTGACCGCGTGCCTGCTCGGGACGAGGAGCACCACTCTGGCCAGATTGCCGCTTGCTCGCGAAGGAGACGACGGCGACTGTCGGAGGCAGCCCGCGGACGCAACTCCAAGGGCGTAGCGAGGGTCCTGCTGGTACGGGGAGAAGAGCGCGTCTGAGTCGTCACCCTTTGCGCGTGCCGGCGGGCTCGCGGGCATACTGAGGAGATGGATGGGGTCGTGACGGGTCGGCTTGGTGAGCTTGTTGGTCGGGGCGGTGTGTGCGTGCTGTCGGGCGCGGGCTTGTCGACTGAGTCGGGAATTCCGGACTATCGCGGTCCGAGCGGCGTGCTGCGCGCTCGGCTGCCGATGACGATCGCTGAGTTTCGCGGCTCGCCGGAGGCTCGTCAGCGCTACTGGGCCCGCGCTCATATCGGCTGGCGGCGGATCGTCGCTGCGCGGCCGAACGCCGGGCACCGGGCGGTAGCCGCGCTTCAGCAGACGGGCGTGCTGCGCGGGATCATCACGCAGAACGTCGACGGGCTGCATCAGGCCGCCGGCGCCCGAGACGTCGTCGAGTTGCACGGAGCGCTTGACCGTGTCGTTTGCCTGGAGTGCGGCGCGCGCGGCACCCGGGAGGCGCTCGATCGGCGGCTGCGGGCCGCCAACCCCGAGTTGGACTGGGGCGCGGTCGCCGCCAGCAACCCTGATGGAGACGCTGAGCTCGCCGAAGAGCAGGTCGCGCGGTTCCGGCTGGTTGGCTGTGAGTGCTGCGGGTCCGACCTGCTCAAGCCCGACGTCGTGTTCTTCGGCGAGAACGTGCCGCGGTCCAGGGTGCAGCGGTGTTTTGAGCTCCTCGACGGCTCGGCCTCTCTGCTCGTGCTCGGATCCTCGCTAATGGTGATGTCAGGGCTGCGGTTCGTGCACCGGGCTCAGCAGGCGCGGATCCCGGTGGCGATCATCAACCGGGGCGCAACTCGCGGCGACCCGCTCGCCGACATCAAAGTCGACGCCGCGCTCGGCGAGGTACTGCCCACGCTGGCCCGCGCCCCCGAATAGGCCGGCCCACGCCGGCGCGCACAAGACGATCCAAGCCTCGTGATGGTCGAGGAGACCTTCGACACGCGCGAACTGGCGGAGGCGGCATGGACGTCGGCAGAGACACTGGCGGCAATGGAGGCGGATGGCATCGACATGTCGTCGCTGTGGGTGGGGTACTTCGACGAGATCGGCGCGGGAGAGCCGGCTCACGAATAGCTGCGGGGACGTTCGTCGGCAGGCCGTGGACGATCTCATTCGTCTCCGAGTCCGAGGCCAGCGACGTACTTCGAGTCCGTACGGATGACGATGCGTCTGTACTTCGACGCGCCAATTTTGGCGTAGCCCCGGCGGCCCCCGATCTCGACGCGAGAAATTGGCCGCCCGCGAATCCGGATCGTCCGGGCGGTCCCACGACCCACGGCGAGGACCGCCCACCCCGCTGTGAGATCTTCCACGACGTCCTCGCCCCCTCCGTGCTCGACTGGCGCAGTCGCCAGACCGCGGCCCGGCGCGCGCAGGCGGAGCGACATGCGTCGGCGGGATGACGAACCGCGCCGCACACAGTCGGCTCACGCGGTCGTCGCCAGAATGGCTGACGCGCAAAGACAATCCGCCAACCATCAGAAGAACCTCGCGGTCAAGGCCCGCATCGCCGCCAACCAGCAGAAGCTCATCGCGATCAAGGCCGACGCCGCCGCCAAGCGAGCGGAGGCGGCGGTGCGGAAGGAGAATGGCCGCCTAACCGGCCAGACCGCGCAACTGCGCAGCGCCAACCAGCATGCGCTTAGCGCTCTCCAGCTCACTCGCCGTCCAGGACCAGCGTCTCCGGGTCAATCAGAGGTCGCTCGTGAACGCCAACAAACAAACTGCCGCAGTGGCGCACCTCAAAAACACGCTGTACGACGAGCTCGTTGGACTTGCCAAGATTAGGTTCGCTTACGGCGTGTATCGCCGAGGAACGGGAGGGGGATTGGGAGGGTGCTGCGCGACGGTTCGGGGGGCAACGGACGCAGCAAGCGCGGTTGCGTCCGGAAGTCGCTCGAGCTGGACGCCGGCGGCCGGGGCGGCTGACACCAAACGTGCCTATATCTCCTCGTTCACCGTCGGGCTCGTCCCTCCCGGCGCACGTCTCACCGTGTCATGCCAGACATTCTGTCTACCCTTCGATCACACGTCCTCCAGCGCACGCACGCAGTCAGTACTCGATCCGAACTTGGCGGGCGTAAGCACCAGAGCCACAATCACGGTGGTTGTCAAGCTGCATGACGTCGCCCGGACGATCGTGGTCATCCTGAGTTCACGGTCACAAACTGGCTCTTACTGCAGGCCTCCCGGCTCACGCGTCTCGCCCTCCGCGATCGCCGCCACGTGCACCTGACGCCGACCGCCCGATGCCGGCGCGGAGCTAAGGGGCCCGGCGAATCGGCATACGCGCCCGACCAAGGTTTCCGGGCAACGACTCCACGATGCGCGGAACCGCCTCGGTCTCCCAGCCGGGAGCCATCACGTGGGCACCGGACACACCATCGATGTTGCGGAGAGCTTCGATGAGCTCGACTGCGATCCGCACGCCCTCGTCCTTCGCGTCTTGATCTTCGAGCCCCTCCATGCGGGCGAAGATCGCGTCGGGGACCTCGACACCGGGAATGTTGTCGTGCATGTGACGCAGCATCCGAGTTGAGCGTGGCGGTGTCACCCCGACGAGCAGCGGAGCGCGCTCGACGATGCCCGCCTCGGCAATCGGCGCAAGCCAGCGGACAAAGCGATCGATGTCGTAGACCAAGTTCGACTGAAGGAGGCTGACGCCCGCGTCGAGCTTCCGCTCGAGACGCTCGACCGAGTCGAAGAGCGGGTTGGCAGCGCCCGCGATGAGGAAGTTTGTCGGGGTCGTCAGCTCTTCGCCTGCCGCCAGGCGACCATGGTTCAGATCGCGAATCAGCTCTGTTAGCCCAACCGAATCGTTGACGTCACGCACGTGGGTAGCGAGCAACCCGTAGGGGCCGACGTGCAGCGGGTCGCCGCCGAGCGCTAAGACCGTTCGCACGCCCAATGTCCAGGCGCCCAGCAGTTCCGCCTGTAGCGCCATCAGGTTTCGATCCCGCGCGGTCAGCTGCATTATCGGGTCGACTCCCTCCGCCGCGAGCAACCCGGCCGCGGCGAGCGCGGAGAGCTTGACCGTCGCCGCTTGGTTGTCCGTCACGTTAACGGCGTCGACCAGAGGCCCCAGGAGCCTCGCGGCCGCCCGGACCGGCGCGGGGTCGGGGTTGCGCGGAGGCCCGAATTCGGCAGTGAGGACGAACCGGTCGCTCGCAAGCGCTCGTGACAGCGTCACCGGCGCTCCGAGGTTGACTGCGTAGTCATGACGAGATCCTCCACGGACACTGCAAGTGTGCGACCGGCGCTTAGGCGACGGCTCCTAGCTGCGCATTCCAGCACGTCAGCGCCCCGGCTCAGGCGGAGAGCCGCGCGAGCGGCCGCAACGCCACCACGAGTCCCGTGCTACGCAAGCGTGATGACGGGCGAAGGCCGGTAACCAGCCCCGAGCTGCGCCCGCGGCGGATCTCAGTGCGCGGACCGGGCGGCGTTACGCGTGGCGGCGACCGCCAGCAAATCGGCTCGCTCGTTGAGCGCGTGGCCGATGTGCCCCTTGACCCAGTGCCAGCGAACCTGCTCGTGGTCCGACGCCGCAGCCTCGAGCTGGACCCAGATCTCCTTGTTCTTGACCGGGTCCCCCGAAGCCGTCTTCCAGCCCTTGCGCTTCCAGCCGGCCATCCACGAGGTCATGCCGTCGTGCAGGTAACGCGAGTCGGTCACCACGCACGCGCGCGACCCGGACGGCAGCGCCCGCAACCCCTCCAGCGCGGCGATCATCTCCATGATGTTGTTCGTCGTGTGGCCCAGCCCACCGCTGTACTCCTCGACGACTCCATCCTCCCAGCAGACCAGGGCAGCCCACCCGCCAGGGCCGGGATTGCGCTGGCATGCGCCATCAGTCCAGACCAGCACCTCCCCCGGCGCGGCGTGCGGGAGGTGGCCAGGCAGTGACTTGGATCGAAGACGCGGGCTGACGGCCATCTGCGGACGGGATTCAACCAATCCCAGCACTCGGAAAACCGC
The DNA here is from genome assembly GCA_963832315.1 of uncultured Solirubrobacterales bacterium. Classification (GTDB taxonomy): domain Bacteria; phylum Actinomycetota; class Thermoleophilia; order Solirubrobacterales; family Solirubrobacteraceae; genus Palsa-465. The sequence goes on from CAWHTT010000010.1 coordinate 57,311, forward strand.
CGGGCGGCCCAGCTGGACGGCGCCTGGCTCGGGCGTCGCGTCCTGCGAAAGCGGGCACGTGGCGGGTCCGAGCAACTCGTGACCAGTCTCCTACGGCATCCCGCGCTCGGCCCGAAGGTCCTCTCGGACTTGACGTTTGCCGATATCGGAAACTATGATTGCGCTATGGCACGTGCAGCGACGACGTCGGACGTCTTCAACGCGATCGCCGAGCAGCAGCGCCGGGAGATCCTGGTATTGCTGCGGCCGGGTGAGCGGCCGGTGACCGAGTTGGCCCAGGAGCTGGGGATGACCCTGCCGGGGGCGTCCAAGCACTTGCGGGTGCTCCGGGAGGTCGGGCTGGTGCGGGATCGCAAGGCAGGCAAGCAGCGCCTATACGGCCTTGACGCCCGGGGGCTGCGACCGGTTCACGAGTGGACCGGCGGGTTCGAGCGGTTCTGGAACGAGAGCTTCGACCGGCTGGACACGTACGTGCAGGACCTCAAGCAGGCAAGAAAGGAGGAGTGACCGATGGCAGCGACAGGACGGGACGCGCCGGCGCAGTCAGCGACGGCCGACCGCGAGATCGTGATCTCCCGGGTCATCAGTGCCCCACGGGAGCTGGTGTTCGAGGCGTTCACCGAGGTGCGGCACCTGTCGCGGTGGTGGGGACCGGAGGGGTTCAGCACCACAACGCGGGCGTTCGAGTTCTGCGTCGGAGGGGAGTGGGTCTTCATCATGCATGGACCGGACGGGACGGACTACCAGGAGTGGATCTCCTGGACCGAGATCGCCCCGCCGGAGCGAATCGCGCTGCTGCACGGTGAGTCCCGCGGCGACCCGAACGCCTTCGAGTCGGTCCTCACGTTCGCGCCCGACGGCGCGGCGACCCGGATCGAGATGCGCACGGTGTTCCCCACCAAGGAGCTGCGCGACGAGGCAATCGAGAAGTACCACGCGATCGAGGGCGGCTCGGCAGACCCTGAGCAACCTGGCTGCCTACGTCACCGAGATCGTTCGGAAGGGAGCCCCGGACTGATGGCCGGAAAGGTGTTCTTCAGCGTGACGATGTCGCTGGACGGGTTCGTCGCGCCCGAGGAGCGCATGGATGACTCGGATGCGCAGCGCTGGATGGCGCAGTGGATGGAACTGCAGCAGTGGATATTCCCGCAGCGGTTCTTCCGGGAGAACCTGAAGCTCGGCGAGGGTGGCGAGGAAGGGCGCGACAACGACATCGCGCGGGAGACGTTCGAGCGCACCGGCGCGAGCGTGATGGGCAAGCGCATGTTCGACCTCGGCGAGCCGGCGTGGCCGGAGGAGGCGCCGTTCCACACGCCGGTCTTCGTCGTGACGCACGAGAAGCGTGACCCCTGGGAGCGGCCGGGTGGGACCGCCTTCCACTTCGTCAACGACGGCATCGAGCCCGCGCTCGACCAGGCCCGCGAGGCCGCCGGCGACCGGGACGTCCGCATCGCGGGCGGCGGCGCGACGATCCTGGAGTACGTGAACGCGGGCCTGATCGACGAGTTCTCGATCGCGCTCTCACCCGTGCTGTTCGGCTCCGGAATCCGCCTGTTCGAGGGCGTGGACGCGGGCCGCGTGGCCCTGGAGCCGGTCCGGGCGGAGCCGACACAGCGGGTGACCCACCTGACCTACGCAGTCCGGGAGCGGTAACTGTCCCGACCTCAGCGCTCCCCCGCCGAGCTCAGCGGCGCGGTGAGATCCTGGACGCTGTCAGCGTCAGCAAGGGCGAGCGTTCGGCTCCCGCGTGATTTCGGTCGGACGCCGCGACCTATGATCCGGCGGGTGACCGTGGACGCCGAGCCTGGCGCGGTGCCCGCGCCGAACGTGCGGCGCCGGCTCGTCACATTCTTCACGCGGCTGCTGTTTGGCGACAAGGAGACGATCAGCGGCGCCGTCTACGGCACGATCATCATCCTGGCCGTGATCGCCGCCGAGGCCCGCGGCTACGAGGGTCACATGTGGCAACTCGGCGGTGTGGCGTTCATGACCGCGGTGGTGCTTTGGCTGGCCCACGTCTATGCCCACGGCCTCGGTGAGAGCGTCAGGGAGGGGCGCCGGATCACGGCGGCCGAGCTCACGGTGATCGCCCGACGCGAGCAGGCGATCGTGCTGTCCTCGGTTCCGCCCGTCTGCGCCATCATCGCCGGTTCGAGCGGGCTCCTCGACGAGCATTCCGCCTACCGTCTCGCCACCGCGCTCGGGATCTTGGCCCTCACCTTCCAGGGCATCCGCTACGCGAAGCTCGAGCGACTGAGCTTCGCCGGCACGATGCTCTCCATCGCGCTCAACCTGACGTTCAGCCTGTTGATCGTCCTCGCAGAGGTGTGGGTCGCGCACTGAGGGGCCGCCTCCCCTCACTGCCGCGATCGCCCGGCAGTCCCGCACGCCCGCGCGCGGACCACCTGGTTCGGTGGCGGCTACAGATCGAGCTGCTTGTGGCGGCGGGCTTTCGGGTCGTCGCCCCCGACACGCGTGGCTACAACCTGTCGTCGAAGCCGGAGGGCTTCGAGGCGTACGGCGTCGACCTGCTCGCGAACGACATCCGCGGCCTGATCGAGGAACGCGGTGCCAAGTCGGCGCTGCTGGTCGGTCACGACTGGGGCGGAACGATCGCCTGGACCACCGCGATGAATCACCCCGAGGTGGTCGACCGCCTCGCCATCCTCAACGCGGCCCATCCGCGGCGGCTGTCGGAGGGACTGCACCATCCCAGCCAGCTCCGGAAGTCCTGGTACTTCTTCTTCTTTGCGACACCAGGACTGCCCGAGGAAGTGGTGCCCGCCAGAGACTGGCACTTCTTCCGGCACTTCCTGCATGACGCGAACCCGCCTTACACGCCCGAGGAGATCGACCGCTACGTCGAGGCGTGGTCGCAGCCAGGAGCAGCAGCGGGGATGATCAACTACTACCGGGCCTCGGTACGACAGTCCCAGAAGGAAGCCGCGGCAAAGCTTCGCCCGATCTCGGCGCCGACCCTGGTCATCTGGGGTGAGCGCGACTCCTACCTGGGCCCCGAGCTGGCGGAGCCCGACCGCGACGATGTGCCCAACCTCGACCGAGTGGAGCGCCTCCCGGACGCCTCGCATGGGTGCATCACGACGCGGCTGAACGCGTCAATCAACTGCGTCGACTTCTTCGCGGCCGCGACCGCGGCATAGTTCATCCGACTCGAAAGAGGTAGTGCGCAATGGCTCATCCCGCGATCGTTCTAGTCCACGGCGCGTTTGCTGACGCGTCCGGCTTTCGCGGCCTGTACGACGAGCTTCTCAGCGAAGACGTGACGATCATCGCTCCGCCGAATCCGCTGCGAGGCCTGAGCGGCGGCGACGGGGAGTACCTAAAGGGCGTGATCGGTGAGATCGACGGGCCGGTCCTGCTCGTCGGTCATTCCTACGGGGGTTCGGTCATCACCGCGGCCGGCACGGCTGACAACGTGGTCGGCCTCGTCTACATCTCAGGGTTCGCCCCGGACGAGGGCGAGAACCTGACTGATCTGCAGTCCAAGTTCCCCGCGCCGGGGATCATCCCGTACATCGTGCAGCACGAGTTGTCTGACGGCGGCAGCGAGTTCACGCTCTCGCTCGACGGCTTCCACGAGTCATTCTGTGCCGACATCCCGGCGGATGACGCGGCGTTCTACGCGATCACTCAGCGCCCCCTCGCCGGCGTTGCGCTCACCGAGGCGGCGCCGACCCCGGCGTGGCGCAGCCGTCCGGTCTGGGCGGTGCTCCCGACCGCCGACAGGTGTATCGACCCCGGCGTCCACCACTTCAGCTACGAGCGCATGGGCGCCACCGTGACCGAGATCGAAGGGGCGTCGCACGTCGCGATGATCTCCCACCCCAAAGAGGTCGCCGAGGTCGTCATGACCGCCGTCCGCACCTGTACCTCATAGCCGGCCTGGATCTGACGCCGGTACGCGAGCGCAGTCTCGCCTAGGCCACGCGCCGGCATCGAGGCTGCTGCGCTCGGCGGAGGGTGGTCGAGAAACCGGCCGCATTTTCCGGTTTCTCGACCAGCCCTACGCCCTCACCAGCTTCGGCGGAGCAGCCGCTGGGCGGGCGCCGCCCACGAAGTCCTGCGGCCGTACCAGTGCATACCCCGCCACGGCGCCTAACCCTGCCACGACGACGGTCACCATCACGATGGTGTTGAAGCCGGTCACGAACGCGTGGTGCGCGGCGTCCGCCACCTTGGCCTGGGCGGCGGGCGGCACCGCCTGCAGCGCGCGCCCGGTGCCGCCCGACGCCACCGCCCGCGCGAGTTCGTGGACGTGCGACGACGCGGGCGTGCCCGCCACGAGCGGGGTGAGCGTCGACTCGATCTTCGACTGAAAGATCGAGCCGAGGCCAGCGATCCCGGTGGCGAGCCCGAGCTGGCGAGCGGTGTTGCTCGCGCCCGACGCCATGCCGCTCAGCTGCGGGGGGACCACGCCGACGGCGGTCGAGGCCAGCGCGGGGGTGGCCATGCCGATCCCGATGCCGGCCAGGATCTGGCCGGGCAGCAGCGCGGTCCACCCGGACGAGTCGGACAGGTTCCCCATCAGGAGCAGCCCGACCGTCACGAATGCGAGCCCAGTTCCGAGCAGCAGCCGGACCGGCACGCGGGCCGTCAGCCGGCCGCTCAGCGGCGAGACGAACAGAATGGGCATGGTGACGGGCAGCGACCGGAGCCCAGCTTCGAACGGCGAGAAGCCCAACACGTTCTGGAAGAAGAGCGTGATGTAGAGAAACATCGAGAAGATCGACGCCGATAGCGCGAACCCGGCAATCGTGACGCCGGTGAACGCGGGCTTGCGAAACAGCGAGAGGTCGAGGAGCGGGTCGGCGGCGCGGCGCTCCACTACGACGAACAGCACGAGCAGCAGTGCGGAGGCCGCGAAGCAGCTGATGATGAGGGCGCTCCCCCAGCCCTCCTCGTTGCCGCGGATCAGCGCGTAGACGAGCAGGAACAGCGCGGGGGACAGCAGCGCTACGCCGAGGATGTCGACGCCCGAGGCGGCCGGGTCGCGCGACTCGCGCAACCGCAGCCGCGCGACCACGAGCGCGGCCAGGCCGATCGGCACGTTGACGAGGAAGATCCAGCGCCACGACAGCGCGTCGACGAGCGCGCCTCCGACGAGCGGCCCGGTCGAGACCGCCAGGGCGGTGGTCGCGCCCCAGATGCCGAGCGCGGTTCCGCGCTCGCGGCCCTGGAACTCCTGCGCGATCAGCGCGAGCGAGGTCCCGAACATCATCGCGCCGCCGATCCCCTGCACTGCGCGCGCGATGTGCAGGAAGAGCGGGTCGGGAGCCAGCCCGCAGGCCAGCGACGAGGCGGTGAAGATGGCCAGCCCGAGCATGAAGACGAGCTTGCGGCCGACCTTGTCGGCCAGCGACCCCGCCGCGAGCAGCACGCCCGCGAGGGTCAGCGCGTACGCGTCGATCACCCACTGGAGGTCGCTGAAGCTGGCGCCGAGGCTGCGCTCGATCGACGGCAGCGCAACGTTCACGATCGTCACGTCGAGAAGCAGCATGTAGATCGCGATGCAGCTCGCGAGCAGGGTCCACCACTTACGTTCCACGGGTGCTGCCTCCTTCAGAGGTGATCACCGCAGGTCGTCGAGCACGCGGCCCCAGGCCATCTCGGCATCTCGGGTCTGCAGGCCATGCTCGAACCCGGCGTTCAACTGCCGTTGCGCCGCGGGGTCGCGGACTCCCTCGCCCAACACGTCAGAGTCGCGGCGGAACTCCTCGATGGGCGCCAGGGCGATCGCGTTGACACGTTCCTTTACCAGGGCATGGCCGACGGCGGGAAATCCGGCGCTCCGGTGAGCCAGAGCGCTCACGAAGCCGTCCAGTTCGTCAGCGGGCAGTGCCCGATTGATCCAACCGTAGCGCTCGGCCAGGTCGGCGTCGTAATCCTCGGCGCTCAGCATCACCTCGAGCTCACACCGCTGCTCCCGCGGCGGCTTCCGCCTCGGCTTCGACCGGGTCCATGATGCGGCCGCCCAGCGCGAGCGCAAGCAACGTCCCCGCGACCGCCCAGACCACCAGCACGACGAGCGGGCCGACGATCCGCGCACCGTCGAAGAAGAGCGCCGAGCGCGCGAGGTCGACGCTCGCGCCCGGCGGCAAGACGCCGCCGATCGTCCTCCACAGGCCCGGGAGCAGTGGCCGAGCGAACGGTCCGCCGGAAGCCGAGTTGCCGAGGATGACGAAGACGAGAATGATGAGTCCGGTCCCGGCCGGGCCCGCCGCGGCCTGGATGCCGGCGGTGGCGGCGGCGCTGGCGAAGATGGTCAGCGCGGCGATCCCGCACATCGCGATCACCTGGCCCGAGAAAACCCCAAAGCAGACCCGCAGCATGACCACGCTGAGGATCCCGGCCACGAGGCCAAACTTCGCGAGCGCTCCGATCCGGGCTGCCGCGCGTTTTCGGCTCGTGCTGCGCGGGCTCCCGATCAACCCGATCAGCGTCGCGGCGATGTAACCGCCGAACATCCACGCGACCACCGCGTAGAACGCCGCGGTGCCGTTGGGATCCTTGAGCGGCAGCGGCTTGACGTCGGTGACTTGGACGGCCGGCCGGTCCCGCGCGGCCGCGAGGAGGTTGAACGTCTGCTCCAGCGCAACGGCAGTCGCCCGGTTCGCGGCCGACGCGACGAAGAGGCGGTTCGTGGCCGGTTCGAAGGCACCGTAGACCTCGCGATCGTCGATCTGCGAGAGCGCATCGGAGCGCGACGACGCCTGGCGCGCATCGAGCGGGTTACCCGGCACGCGATTGAGCTGAGCCGCGACCGCGGGTGGGCCGACGACGGCCACCGGCACGTGGTGTGGCGTCGGGTCGTGGAAGGCGCCGACGTAGAAGAAGGCGAACGCGAGCATCAGCACCAGCGCCGGAAGGAGCACGACTGTGACGGCCTTCGGCGTGGGCGCGGTCCTCGCCACCGAGCCATCGGCGGCTCCTCCCGCGGGGGGATGCGACGCGGTCTGCATCGTGATCAGGCTCGGACTCGAATGTCTCCGTCGACCTCGGCCGTCTCGTAGACGTTCAGCGGCTCGGTCGCCGGGCCGTTGAGCACGGCTCCGGTGGCGATGTCGAACCGCGAGCCGTGGCACTGGCACATGAGCGTCGTCCCTGTCGAGCAGCCCTCCAGATAGCGGGCACGCCCGGTCGGCGCAGGTGCAGAGATCATCGAACGCGTACAGGCGGTCGCCGACGCGCGCGACCGAGATCCGGCGCTTGAGGTCGTCCAGGTAGTAGGGAACGACGAAATCGTTGGGGATCGCGTCACCGCGCCCGACGGTGCGGAGGGCGTCGGCTGCGAGTTCGGTCATCGTCTTCTCCTTCGTCAGGCCGGCTCAGTACGGATATGCGGGAATGACTTCTTCCTTCGTGGCGTCGAGTCGCAACTCGCCCGGAGAGCCCGCGGGCACGAGTGGACGGTGCGGCATGATCGGATCGATGTGCTCGTAGCCGGAGCCCAGCGGCGGCCTGAGGTCTTCGTCGCCCTTGTTCGGCCAGAGCGAGATCGCGCGTTCGACGAGGGCCGTGATCGAGAGCGACGGGTTCACTCCCGGATTGGCCGGCATCACGCTCCCGTCCATGACATGGAGGCCCGGCTGGCCGAACATCCGCAGGTAGGGGTCGACAGCGCCGGTCTCGCTGCTCTCGCCGATTGGAATCCCGCCGACGAAATGGGCGGAGGCGTTGCGGTTGATGACCTCGGTTGCGAGCGCGGCCTCGTGGGCTCCCAGTTGCGTCGCCACGCGGTCGACGAAGTCCTCGATCGCCGGGACGTGCACCGACGGCGGCGTTCCGGATGGCTTTGAGTGGAGCAGGCCGTCGTGCCAGTACAGCTCGATCGAGGTGTCGGTCGTTTGCGAGCAGAGCGCGACGAAGGAGCGCTCGGACCAGTGGCGCGGGTCGGCGGGCAAGATCTCCTCGCTCGGGTGGCGGAGGATCTCCTTGAGCCAGGACTCGAACGAATGCTTCTGCTCGCCGTGCTGGTGGTAGGTCCCGAGGAATGCGAAGACGTTGCTCCCGAGCCCCCAATAGGTCGGCTCGATGCTCGTCACCGGATCGGGCCAGGTGCCCGAGGTGATCGTGACCGACCCCGGCATGATGTGGATCCGCTCCCGATCGCGCTCCCACTCCGCGTGGGTCCGCGTGATGTAGAGAAGCTGTTCGGAGTTGGTCCGCGCGCGCTTCCCGAGCTCGCTTGACAGGCCGGTAAGACGACCCTTGTGCTGCATGTGATGCAGCAGCTTCGCCGACCCGTAGGCGTGGGCGGCCACGATCACCTGCGCAGCCGTGTAGGTGCGGTGCTGAAGATGCGCCGCTCGCTGCGCCCAGCCAGGGTGACGCGCGTGTACCTCGAATCCGCCTCCCTCGAGCGGCGCCAGGTCGAACACCTCATGCATGTCGTGAACCTGCGCGCCCAGCTTCTCGGCCAGGTAGAGGTAGTTCGTCGTCAGCTTGTTCTTCGCGTTGTGGCCACAGCCGTTGTTGCAGTTGCCGCAGGAGATGCAGCCGGTGCGCCGCGGCCCGACCCCGCCGAAATACGGATCATCGGCCTCGACTCCCGGCGTGCCGAAGTAGACGGCGAGTGGCGCCTTGTTGTGGGTCTCCCCTCGGCCGATGTCGTTCGCGACCTGCTTGATCGCCCGGTCGACATCCGTCGGCATGTACGGGTAGCGGACGACGCCGAACATCCTCGCCGCCTGGTCGAAGTACGGCGCCAGCTCGTCGGCCCAATCGGTGATGCCGGCCCACTCCGGCGCGTCGAAGAACTGCTTCGGCGGGACGTACATCGTGCTCGCATACACGTGCGAGCCGCCGCCGACGCCGGCGCCAGAGAGGACGAGCACGTCGTCGAGGTACTCGATCCTCTGGACTCCGTAGAGCTCCGCGGCGGGGAACCAGACGAAGTGCGCCAAGTCCCACTGGGTCTTCGGAATGTCCTCGTCAGCCCAACGCCGACCGGACTCCATGACCCCGACCCGGTAGCCCTTCTCCGCGGCACGGAGCGCGGCAACGCTTCCACCGAAGCCGGAGCCGATGATCAGTACGTCATAGTCGAAACTCGCCATAGTCGTCGGTCCTCCTCTCGGGTGCACAGTCGCGACTGAAGCGCTCGTTCGCGCCCGTGGAGCCCCGGGCTCGTGCGGCGTGTCAACCCAGTGGAACACCCTGCGCGTCGCGTAGACCGGGGGGTCCACTGGGTTGACTCTTGGGACACGCCGGTGCACCACGGGCGCGACGGATTGTCCGAAGCGCGACCGTGAACGACATCCGAGCACCAATCGGAGGAAGACACGACGGTGGTGATACAGACCAACGGGTGCCACGGTCCAAGCGCGAGAGAGCTCCGTCGTGAGGCGGTGGCGATCGTCACGGGCGGCTCAGTTGGGACCGGGCGCGAGATTGCGCGCGGGCTGGCCGGCTGGGGGTGGGCGATCGTCGTGGTCTACCTCGAGCGGCAGGCCACGACCGAAGCGACCGTGGCAGAGATCCTCGCCGCGGCAGGGGCGATCGTCGCCGTCCGCGCCGACCTTGCCGACGACATCGACGTCCAGCGCCTGTTCGCCGAATCCAGAGCGGCCTTTGGAGACGTCGATGTCGTCGTCCACACCACGACGGACAGCCCCGCCCTCCTCTACCAGCATGCCGTGCGGCACGTCCGTCGACGAGGCATGATCGTCAGCGTCGCCCCCGCTGACCGCGTGACGCCCGGGGTCGCACGTCAGTTGCTTGAGCGCGGCGTCAGCGTCGGCAGCACCTCGCCGGAAGAGGTGCTTTCGTTCCTCGACAGGTGGGGACATCAGGCCGTCTGCTGAGGCCCCGGCGGCACGGTTAGAGTTGTTAGGGCCATGCCTACCACCCGGGGGCTGGGTTTCATCGGCCGGACGCGCGAGCGCGAACGTCTCGACGCCCTGCTCGCCCAGGCGCGGGACGGTCAGAGCGCCGTCCTGGTGATTCGCGGCGAGCCGGGCGTCGGGAAGACGGCGCTGCTCCGGTACGCCGCGCGGCAGGCCTCCGGCCTGCTCACGAGCGAGGTCGAAGGCGTCCAGGCGGAGATGGAGCTGCCGTTCGCGGCCATACACCGGCTATGCGCGCCGATCCTCGGCGGGCTGGACGACCTCGCAGCACCACAGAAGCGCGCACTTCGAGTCGCCCTGGGCCTCTCGGTCGGCGAAGCTCCCGACAGGTTCTTGGTCGCTGTCGCCGTGCTCAACCTGCTCTCCGCGACCGCCGAGAAACGCCCGCTCTTGTGCCTGGTGGATGACGCCCAGTGGCTCGACGCCGCCTCCGTACAGGCGCTCGGATTCGTCGCGCGGCGGCTGCTGGCCGAGCCCGTGGCGATGGCCTTCTCGTTGCGCGAACCGACCACGACGCGGGCGCTCGACGGCCTGCCGCAGCTGTTGCTCGAAGGACTCGATGAGGCCGATGCGCGCGCCCTGCTGTCGAGCGTCGTCCCCGGCCGGCTCGACGACCTCGTCCGCGACCGGATCATCGCCGAGACCGGGGGCAATCCATTGGCGCTCGTGGAGCTGTCGCAGCGGATGAGCCCGTCGGAGCGGGCCGGAGGCTTTGCGCCGCCCGCTGTCGGTGACCTGCCGGGTCGGCTGGAGGAGGGGTACCTGCGGCGCTTCGGCGCGCTGCCCGAAGCCACGCGGCGTCTCATGCTGCTGGCGGCGGCGGAGCCGTTGGGGGACGCCGCGCTGCTGTGGCGGGCGGCCGAGCGGCTCTGCACCGACCCAGGCGCGCTGGCTCCGGCGACGGAAGCTGGGCTGCTGGACGTCGACGACCGGGTTCGGTTCCACCACCCACTGGTGCGCTCAGCGGTGTATCGATCCGCGTCGCTCGAGGAACGACGCCGCGTGCACGACGCGCTGGCGGAGGTGAGCGATCACGAGTTCGCGGCCGACCGTCGCGCCTGGCATCGCGCCCTTGCGGCTGCCCAACCCAACGAGGCCGTGGCCGCCGACCTGGAAAGTTCCGCAGGGCGAGCGCAGGGTCGCGGCGGTCTCGTGGCCGCTGCGGCGTTCCTCGAGCGGGCCACAGCTCTGACCCCGGACCCGGCCCTCTACGCTGGGCGCGCGCTGGCCGCGGCGGAGGTGAGCTTGCAGGCCGGGGATCTCAAATCTGAGGAGCGGCTCCTGGCCATGGCAGAAAGCGGGCCGCTCGACGATTTCGCCCGTGCGCGAGCGGCGCTCCTGCGTGGCCAGGCTGCCGTCGTTTCCCGCCACGGGAACGACGCGGCGCCGTTGCTCCTGGACGCTGCGAAACAGCTCGAGCCGTTCGACGTCAGCCTGGCTCGCAGGGCCTACTTGACCGCGTGGACTGCGGCCGTCACCGCGAACCATCTCGGCGGAAGGAACGTTCTTCTCGAGGTCTGCCGCGCCGTACGCGCTCTCCCACCGCTGGTCCTGGACCCGCATCCGCTCGACCTGGTGATCGAAGGCTTTGCCCTGTTGATCACCGACGGACACGCGGCCGCCATGCCGACCCTCCAGCGTGCCGCGAAGGAAGTCCTGCAACTGCCGGTGGAGGACGTCGTGCGGTGGGGTGTGCAGGTTGGCGGCGTGGGGTTAGCGATGTGGGACGATGAATCGGTCGCAGTGTTCGAGCGACAGGCCCGGGTCGTCCGCGAGGCGGGCGCGCTCGGAGAGTTGCCGGTCCACCTCCAGGCATTGGCGTTGGATCGCGCGTGGCGAGGCGACTTGGCGGACGCGCGACGCCTGATTGCCGAGGCCGAGGCCATCTCGACGTCCACGCGGAATGAGGTTCCGCCGTTCGCGCTGCTTCGGATCCTCGGCTTGCAGGGACGGGAAGCTGAGGTGTGCCCTTTGATCGCGGCGGTCATCCAAGAGGGCACCGCACGAGGGCAGGGCCACGCGGTGATGGTTGCCCACTGGGCCGCCGCGGTGTTGTACAACGGCCTCGGACGCTACGAGGACGCCGCGGCCGCGTCCCGCGAAGTCGTCACTGACAACATTTTTCCGCTGCTGACGATGTGGGCGGTGTTCGAGCTGATCGAGGCCTCCGCGCGCATCGGCGATATGAAGGGCGCACGGGATGCACTGGACGAGCTCGCGGCGACGACGCAGCCTGCTCGTAGCGGTTTCTCGCGCGGCATCGAGGCGCGCTGCCGGGCGCTTCTCGCCGATGGCGACGCTGCCGAGGCGTCGTACCGTGAGGCGATCGAGCACCTCGATCGGGCCGGAATACGGACCGAGCTTGGCCGTGCGCATTTGCTCTTCGGCGAGTGGCTGCGCCGCGAGGGTCGTCTGGGCGAGGCGCGCGAGCGGCTCCGGACGGCCGAGGAGATGTTCGCTCAGATCGGGATGGAAGCGTTTGCCGACCGCGCGCACCGCGAATTGGTCGCGGCCGGGGCGAAGCCGCGCAAGCGCGCAGTCGAGGCGCCCGAGCACCTCACCCCGCAGGAGGAGCAGATCGCCCGGCTCGCCGGTGACGGGCTTACGAACGCGCAGATCGGCGCCCAGTTGTTCCTCAGTTCCCGCACCATCGAGTGGCACCTGCACAAGGTGTTCGGCAAGCTCGGGATCGACTCTCGCAGCGCCCTCTCCGCCGCCATGCCGCGGCAGGGACGGGACGGTGTTCGCTCCTAGGGCTTACGCGTGCTCCGCGGCGGTCGCCGCGCCGCGCGCCTCGATTGCCTTGACGGAATTCACGAACGCCTTCGACAGGACGCGCTTGCCCACGGTGCCGAGCACGACACCCAAGAACCGGCCTTTGAGGTTCTTCCCCTCGCGGACCACGACGTAGTCGATGTCGGTCGTCCCGTCGGGGCGTCGCGTGAAGGTGTAGGTGTGGCCAGAGTGGCCGCCCCACGCGTTGGAGTCGATTGTCCTCGCGACGACCCGATCGGGATCGGACCAGTCGTATTCCAGGCGCTCCCAGACGCCACCCGAGCCCTCGGTGACATCGGCGTGATGCTCGCTTTCGGAATGCACCTTGAGGTCCGCGTCGGAACTGTTGCCAAAGAGCTCCGAGCGGCCCGGCCCGAAGTCCGTGAGCCCCGCGACGTACTGCTCGGGCGTCGCCGTGGTCGTCTGTCTGAAGTGGATTGTGGACATGTGTGCTCCCTTGCTCGGGGTGTGCTGGCATGCCAAAGTCGCCGATCTCGCGTTCGGTCGCGCCCGTAATCCCCCGGGTCGACCCACGGCACGTGGTCCGACGGTTAGCGTTGCACCCATGTCCGCCATCCGTGGGCCGGCGTTCGTGGGTCGGACCACCGAGCGCGATGTGCTCGACGGACTGCTGGCGACGGTGCGCGAGGGGGAGAGCGAGGCCCTGCTCATCCACGGCGAGGCGGGCATCGGCAAGACCGCGTTGCTGCGCTACGCCGCCCGGCAGGCGTCTGGATTCCGAGTCGCGGAACTCACCGGCGTGGAGGCGGAGATGGAGCTGCCGTTCGCCGGGATCCATCAGCTCTGCGCGGCGATGCTCGACGGGATCAACGCACTCCCGGTTCCGCAACGGGACGCCCTGAGCGTTGCTCTGGGACTGACAGACGGGGAGGTCCCGGAGCGATTCCTCGTCGGACTGTCGGTGCTCAGCCTGCTGGCCGCCGCAGCGGAGGAGCGGCCGTTGCTGTGCCTCGTGGAGGATGCGCAGTGGTTGGACGGCGCCTCAAGCCAGATCCTCGGCCTCGTCGCGCGACGGGTGCGGGCGGAGTCCCTGGCAATCGTTATCGCCATGCGTGAGCCGGCCGCCGAGCACGACTTCCGCGGTCTGCCCGAACTCCGGCTCGAAGGGCTGTCGGAGCAGGATGCCCGCGCGCTACTGCGCCGCGTGGTGACCGGCCGGCTCGACGGACGCGTTGGCGACCGCCTGGTTGCCGAGTCCCGCGGGAACCCGCTCGCCCTGCTGGAGCTACCGGGGCGCATGACCGCTGCCGAGCTGGCCGGTGGGTTCGAGTTTCCAGCCGCCGGCGACCTTCCGGCGCACATCGAGGGCCACTACCTGCAGCACGTTGGCGAGTTGCCCGAGGCGACGCAGCGCTTGATGCTGCTGGCGGCCGCCGAGCCGTTGGGTGACGCGGCTCTGGTTCTGCGCGCGGGGCGAACGCTCGGCATCGAGACCAGCGCGCTGGCGCCCGCCGAGGCCGCGGGACTGTTGGAGATCGGTGCGAGCGTTCGCTTCCGCCATCCCCTGGTGCGCTCGGCGGTGTACCGTGCGGCGCCGGTCGACAGCCGACAGCGCGTGCACGAAGCTCTGGCACAGGTGAGCGATCCGGTTTCCGATGCCGATCGTCGCACCTGGCACAGGGCCCTGGCGGCAAGAGGACCCGATGAGGACGTCGCTGCCGAGCTCGAGCGGTCAGCCGGTCGGGCGCAGGCTCGCGGCGGCGCGGCCGCCACGGCGGCGTTCCTGGATCGCGCCGTTGCATTGACCCCGGACCCCGCGCGACGCCGTGAGCGTGCGCTCGCGGCCGCTCAGGCCAGTCTCGGAGCCGGCGCGTTCGCCGCGGCCCGCGGTCTGCTGGCGATCGCGGGCGCTGGGCCGCTCGAAGAGTTCCAGCGTGCGCAAATTGACCTGCTGCAGGCCCAGCTCGCATTCGTCTCGAGCCGTGGCACTGACGCGACCCCGCTCCTGCTGGCGGCCGCCCGCCGACTCGAACCGCTGGACCTCTCCATTGCCCGGGAGACGTACGTGGACGCGTTCTCCGCGGCGATGTTCGGCGCCAGACTCACCGGCAGCGTCGGGATGCGCGAGGTCGCAGAGGCCGTGCGGGCCGCGCCGCGCCCGACGGTTGCCGAGTCGGCCACCGCGGATCTGCTGCTGGACGCACTGGTCGCCCTCGCCGGCGACTACGCGACGGCGGTCCCGTGCTGTCGCGAGGCGGTGCAGCGACTCGCGGGCGAGAAGGCGACGCCCAAGGAACGACTGCGCTGGCTGTGGCAAGGTTGCGTCGTCGCCCTCGAGATCTGGGATGACGAACATGCGCGCTCGCTCTCGCAGTCGAGCGTCGATATCGCCCGCGACACGGGGACGCTCAGCGAGCTGGCGCTCGCCCTCAGCGCGCGCGCGCCGATTCTCGTGTTCTGCGGAGACCTCGCGGCTGCGGCCGCGGCGGTTTCCGAGACGGAGTCGGTCGAGGCGGCGACGGGAATCCGCTCGGCCGCCTACGGCGCGTTGATCCTTTCGGCGTGGCGGGGCTCCTCGCCCGAGACCACCCGGCTGATCGAAACGACCGAGCGCGAGGCGGAGGACCGCGGCGAGGGCATCGGTGTGGCCATCAGTGCGTACGCCCGCGCTGTCCTCTGTAACGGGCTCGGTCTCTATGAGGAGGCCCTGTCCGCCGCCGTCACCGCCAGCGAGCACAAGGAGGTCGTCGCGGAGAACTGGGGGCTGAGCGAGTTGATCGAGCCCGCTACGCGATGCGGAAGGATCGATCTCGCGACGGACGCCATGAACCGGCTCGCCGCCAAGGCCCAGGCCGCGGGAACCAATTGGGCGCTCGGGATCGAGGCGCGGGCCCGGGCCCTCGTCGCCCAAGACGATGACGCCGAGCGCTGGTTCCGCGCTGCGATCGAGTATCTGGGCAGAACCCACATGCGCGCCGAACTAGCCCGTACGCGCCTCCTGTATGGCGAACGGCTGCGGCGCGAGGGTCGCCGGGTCGACGCACGCGTCGAACTGGGCGCGGCGCACGAGCGGTTCGCGTCGATGGGGATGGAGGCATTCGCCGAACGCGCGGGCAGCGAGCTCCTTGCCACGGGTGAAAAGACGCGCCGGCGAATCGCCACGACTCGTGACGATCTCACCTCGCAGGAGCGCCAGATCGCCCAGCTCGCCCGCGATGGGCTCACGAACGCGGAAATCGGCGCTCGCCTGTTCCTCAGCCGACGCACCGTCGAGTGGCACCTGCGTCACGTGTACTCCAAGCTCGGAATCCAGTCCCGTCGTCAGCTGGAAAGCGCCCTCCGGGCCTCCGACCATCCAGACATCTAGTCGCTTTCGTTGCCGAACAGGAACATGCTTGCGGCGATCGGCCTCCCGGAGACGCGATGACCACCGCAGTGATCGGCGCCACCGGCCGCGTCGGCAGTGAGATCGTCCGCGGCGTACTTGCACGCGGCGATCCGGTCGTCGCGCTCGTGCGCGATCCCGATAAAGCCCGCCGCGCGTTCGGCGAACCCGACGGGCTTCACATCCGTGCCACCCGCCTGGACGACCCGCGCGACCTTACCGAGGCACTTGACGGGGTCCGCACCGTGTTCATCGCGATGGGATCAATCGGGATCGAGGGCGTCCTGCAGCGCATCGCGATCAACGCGGCGGCCGGAATCGCCTCGATCGAGCAGGTCGCCCGACTATCGGTACTCAACGCCTCGGCGGACTCCCTTGGGATCAACCAGCGAGCCCACTACAGCATCGACCGGTTCGCCGCCTCGACCGCGGTGGCGTACTCGACGCTCCGCCCCGCGATCTTCTCGGCGTCGCTGCTCTCCGCGGCGCACGAGGTGCGCGCCTCGCGGACATGGACCGGCCTCGCCGGCACCGGCCGGATGGCCTTGATCGACCATCGCGACGTGGCCGAGGCCGCGGTGCGCGTGCTCACCGACCCAGACCTATGGGGGACGCACCACGACCTGACAGGACCGACCCCCATGTCGTGGCCCGACGTGCTTGAACTGCTGTCGGCGGAACTCGGCGAGCCCGTCACCTTCCGAGTCGCGGCCGAGTCGCAGTTCCTCGAGCGCCTCATCTGTGCCGGTGTACCCGCGGGAACGGCTGAGCTGCTGATCGCGCGCGAGTGGTCGATCCTCGCCGGCGAGAACGACTACACGACCGACACCTTCCAGGAGATCACCGGCCGGCCTCCGCGCGCCGTCGCCGAGTTCCTGCACGAGTACCGCGCGGAATTCGTCTGATACCCGGGGCTCTGGCCGACCAGACCTGTTAGAGCAGCGCCGCCCTCAGAGGCTCGGCTAGGGGTGAGCCGGCAGGGCGTCGATTATGAACAGCCGCGCGGGCTGGCTGCCATGGTTGCGGCCGCGGTGCGCGGGGGCAGCCGGAAGCCGAAATGCCTGCCCCGCGGCGACTCGCATTTCCGGCGAGCCGTCTTCGAACTCGTATCGAAGCTCGCCGTTGAGCATGTAGCCCGAGTGCGGGCTGCCGCACCACTCCGTCCGTCCGGCTCTGGGCGCGTACTCGACGAGCGCCCAACGGACGCCGTCGACTACTTGCTCGATGTCACGGACGTCGGGGTCGTGCTCCGCCGCGGCTCCGACAAAAGACACGACCCGAGGCGACGGAGGATCGGAGCTCATTACGCGACCAAGCCTATGCGAACCGCTGTGACTGCGGGGCTGGACTGGATCGATGTTCGGCTTTGAGAAGGGTTACGATCGGGTCCAGATGGCTGACCGCGCGGATCTCGAGTTCACCTATTCGCTGATCGATCGCATCTTCCGGCTGAGCCTGGGAGAGCTCGCGGACTTCAGCGGCGCCAAGTACGACGGGGATTTCTCCATGAGCCTGGAGGAGGCCCAGCGCCGAAAGCATGAGTATGTGGCCGAGCAGATAGGCATCGGGCCCGACCGCCGGGTGCTCGATCTCGGCTGCGGGTGGGGGCCGCTGTTGAATTTCATCCGCACCAGGGGCGGCACCGGGGTCGGCGTCACGCTGTCCTCCGCGCAGGTGGCGGCCTGTCGGCGGCACGGTCTCGACGTCCACCTGCACGATGCGCGTGAGGTCACGCGCGACAGCTTCGGCGCGTTCGACGCGGTGGCGAGCGTCGGTGGCTTCGAGCACTTCTGCTCGCCGGACGATTACCTGGCCGGCCGGCAGGAGGAGATCTATCGCGAAGTGTTCGCTCGGATCGCGAGCGTGCTGCCCGACAACGGCCGGTTCTACGTCCAGACGATGGTCTGGGGGCCCAACATGATCCCGGCCGAGCAGATCGACATCGACTCGCTCCGCGGGCTCCCTGAACGAGACTCCGACGCGTGGGTGCTTGCGCTCTTGGGGCGCCAGTTTCCCGGCTCCTGGCTTCCCGATGGTCAGGAGCAGCTCATCCGTAGCGCCGCGCCGCATTTCCGTCTGCTGGAAAGCACGAGCGGCCGGCTCGACTACATCGAGACCATCACCCAGTGGAACCGAAGGATCGGCGCGCCCAGTTTCAGAAAGACGCTGTTCAAGCTTCAGCTTCTCCCGCGCTGGCTCACCAGCTCCGACTTCCGGCTCGCTTTCACCTCCGGAGTGAGCGCCAACAAGGTCTGCTTCGAGCGGGAATTGCTCGAGCACTACCGGCTCGTGTTCCAGAAACGTCGAGCCAGCGTTTGATGCGCTCCTGCGACCGGAAGGTGTCGTGATCTCGTATTAGGGTACCCTAATACGAGATGAGCACTGCCCCCGCCACGAGCGCGCGTCCCGAGCGTCGCCGTACGCCCCGCGTCGTCGAGGTCGTCGACGTTACCCAGCTGACGCCGCGGATGGTGCGGATCGAGTTCGGCGGCGACGGACTTGAAGGGTTCGCCGCCGGCGAGTTCACCGACCACTACGTCAAGTTTCAGTTCCCGGCCCCGGGGGCGGATTACGCGGTGCCTTTCGACCAAGAGGAGATCCGCGCCACTCGTCCGCGGGCGCAGTGGCCGCGCACCCGGACCTACTCCGTGCGCGCATGGGATCCGGATCGGCTCAGGTTGACCGTCGATTTCGTCGTGCATGGCGATGAGGGCGTTGCGAGCCATTGGGCGCGGCAGGCGGCGGTCGGGGATCGCCTCCAGCTTCAGGGCCCTGGCGGCGCCTACGCGCCCAATCCTGATGCGTCGGCGTATCTGATGGTTGGCGATCCCAGCGTGATGCCGGCGATCGCCGCGTCGCTGGAGCGTGTCCCTGCAGGACGCCCGGTCGACGTCGTCCTCCAGGTCGAAGACGTAGACGATCAAGTCGAGCTCAGCACCCCCGGGGATCTGCGCCTGCACTGGCTGCACGCGCGCGGCGATGAGGTGCTCGCGGAAGCCGTACGCGCGCTAGAGCTTCCGGAGAGGACGGACGCCTTCGTGCATGGCGAGGCGTCGTCGGTCCGTGCCCTACGCCGCCATCTCATCGTGGAGCGCGGTCTGCCGCGCGATGCGGTCTCAGTCTCGGGATATTGGAAGCGCGCTCGGACCGAGGAGGGCTGGCGCGAGGACAAGCCCGAGTGGAACCGTCTCGTCCAGGCCGACGAGGACGAGGCCGCGTAGCAGCTTCTATGTCTCAGCGGGTGTGCGCATCGGCGGCGGGGTGAGCGCCGCGGCGATCACTACCAACGTGAACGCCAGTAGCCTCACGATCAGCGCCGCCTTTCCGGCGGGCAGCGGCTCGCCGAACACGATCGGGCCGGCGGCGATCGTGGTCAGGTTCGCGGCGACGCTGGTCAGCGCGATCACCGGCACGGCCTCGCCGAGCTGAAGGCTGCGGGCCGAGATCAACAGCCCCACCATCGAGGCGAGGAAGATGACCAGCGCGAGCGGGTGCACGAGCACCCCCGCGCCAAGCGAGTCGAGGTGCCCGCTAAGGGCCTTGATCGACGTGTCCGAGGCCGCCCACTCAAACCCAGCCGCCAGCGCCAGGGCGCTCGCCCGGCGCGAGAACAGCGCCGTCACGAGCAGCCCGCCTCCGGCGGTCGCGAGCAGGAACACGGTGAGCGTGCCGACCGCGTAGTTGGAGTGGGCGCTGCGGGCATCGCCGTCGAGCGTGGCGGCCAGCGCGGCGAGTCCGGCCGCCATCAGCGTCACGCCGATCCACTCCCGGCGCGTGACCTCGATACCGAATAGCTGGTCGGCCACCACCGTGAGCAGCACCAAGCCGCCGGCCACGGTCGCCTGTGCGAGTGAGATCGGCGCCAATGCGAGCGCGCCGACGTGCACCAGCCACGAGCTGAGGCCGATCGCGATCCCGAGCAAATAGACCGGCGAGCGGAACAGCAGGATCGTGCTGCGAATCGGCCTGCGCAACTCGACCGGCGGTGCGCTCCGCGCACCCCGGAACTTGTACAGGAAGCCGGCCACCGAGCCGAACGCGGTGAGCAGCGCGAGGACCAGCCCGAGAGCGACGGACAGCGACATATCGGGCTCGAGGCTATCGGCCGGAGTGTCGGGGCGGGTCGTTTGCGCCGGCGCGGGGCGGGTGGTATGACTGGTGGGGAAGCCGCCCCGGCGGCATGGTAGAGCCGCGGGGACCCGGTACGACAAAGGGGACCGATTCTGCTCACGGGCCGTGATCTAGTTCGTGTCCTAGCCCTGGTGGGGCAGGTCGCGGTCGTGCTCGCACTCTGGGAACTGTTTTCACCCGGGTCCCAGATTGGGGTCGGGTTCTTGTACGCGCTCCCGGTTGGCTGCTGTGGCTGGTGGTATGGCAGGAGAGCCGGGATCGAGATGGCGGCCGCGTGCCTCGCGATCTATCTCATATCCGCGGCTGCGGCGGACGTGTCGATGCTCGCGCTGACGGGCGCCGTCCGGGGTGTCGTGTTCCTCGCCGCCGGGCTGGCCGCCGGCCAGGCGCGTGAGATCAGCCTTCATGGCCAGGATGTCGCGTCAGAGCTCGAGGCGATGCGCCAGGCGCTCACGCCGGACAAACTGCCTGAGATCCCCGGGCTTGACGTGGCCGCAGCACTGCTGCCCGCCGAGCACGAGGTCGCGGGTGACTTCTATCTGCTGACCAACGGCCCGGGAGGGTGGAGCATCGCGATCGTCGGCGACGTCGTGGGCCACGGCCCGCGAGCGGCCCAGATGGCCACCTTCACCCGGATCTCGCTGATCAGCATCATCTCCGGCACGGATGACCCTGCTGAGATCCTCAAGCTGGCTAACCGCGCGGTGCACGCCCGTACCCAGGGCACCGGCGAGTTCGTCACCGTCGTCTGCGTGGCCTACCACCCCAGCCAGCCGTTGGTGCGATGGGCCAGCGCCGGTCACCCCCTTCCGATCGTGCTCCCCGGTGGGAGGGAACTGGAACCGACTCGCTACGCAGTGCCGCTGGGCTTGGACCGGGAACTGAAGGTCACCTCTCAACCCGCACCACTCGGACAAGCCGACGCCATCCTGCTGTATAGCGATGGGCTCTACGAGGCACGCGGTGACGGCCAGTTGTTCGGCCTCGATCGAGTCATGGCCGCCGTCTCGGCCCCGACCGTGCCTCCCGCCGCGGAGATCATCGCCAACCTACGCGCCGCAGTGCTGCAGTTCGCCGACCGCTCCCTCACAGATGACATCTGCATCGTCGTCATGCGCCGCAGCCCCAATCCGGCGTCTGTCCCTTGACTTCATAAGAGCATCCTTTGACACTGGTATACGCTTATGCGGGCGATTTTCGCGAACCGGGGGGAGCGGCCGGCTTGCCAACGCTGCGTTCCTACGACACGGGAGAGGCGGCTAGATGTGCGTAGGTAGGTTGACCCAGCGTGTGGCGGGTTGGACGGGTGCGCTGGCAGCGGTGACGGGTGTGTTGGCGTTGATTCCGGGCGCGGCCTCGGCTGCGCGGGCCGGGCTGTGCACCAACACCAGGGGGGCGCCGGCGATCATTTTCGGGCCAGATTCGTTCTTCCGGCCCAGCAATGTCCAAGGCCCGACAAGCTTCAAGGAGAACCGCCGCCAGACGCAGGCCACGTACCCGTTGTATCGCGGTACGAGTGGCAACCAGGAGGTGGACTACGTGATCACCGACGCGTCGAGCCTTCCGGCGGCGAGGGCGCTGGGCGTCAACTACGCGCCGAAGCTCCGCGCGGCGGCCCCGACCTCCGCGGTGCAGCGGTCTGGCTCCGAGATCTCTGGCGGTGGCGGGATCGACTTCCCGGCCACCGTCAACTTCTCGCCGCAGCGAACCCTCGTGCCAGATCCGGTGATCGGATACCCACCGCTCACCGCGTCACCGGGGCCGGTTGGAGACCCCGGGTACAGCCCGTTGGTCGAGGTGGCCTTCCGCGGCAAGCCGGTGATACTCGACGCTCCGCAGATCGCCAATGCGACCGGACGGCACCCGAAGCTGGTCTCGACGATCACTCCGAGCTCCACTACGGCGAGCATGAGCGAGACGTTCGGCTGCTTCGATGATCTGCCTGTCCATTACGTGTCGTTTGACGCGTCGAACCCCCGGGCGGCTGCGATCGAGAACGTCACCTACGCCCCGGCCATGAACTCGGCGCCATCTGCAGGCTGCGCCGATAGGCGCCGCGCGCCATGCTCCCGTGAGTCACTCGCGGATTTCACCAACGGACCCACGCCATTGACTAACAACCAGTGGCAGGGCCTCAACAACGTATTGCTGACGCTCCTCCCGACTGGGTCCCAGACCTCCCCCTTCAACGTGCTCGCGGTCCTGCCCGACCGGGCACAGAGGTTCCAGTACAGCCCTCTGTGGGACATTCATCTGACGAGCTGGACCCGACGCGCGATCGCCGCCGGCAAAAGGACCCGTGTTGGGAACTTCAACGACGTCGTGCATGACGCCGCGTTGGGTTATGTGAAGGCCCCCGGCGGTGGACGATGGGGTGCGAGCGGGTTCGTCGTGAACTGCCCTCCGGTCAGCCTCAACGTTCCCAAGCGTGATCGCCCGACGGGCTAAAGCTCGGAGTGACACGTGACCGGGTTGATGCTCGGGGAGACGATCTCGAGATGCCTCGAGGCTGCGGCGGATACGGATCGCGGTCTCGGGATCGTCGACCGTCACCTCAACGAGGATTGGTCGACATACGCTCAGCTTGACGAACGCGCTGCGCAGATCGCCGCGGTGCTTGGCGAATACATCGATGTGGGTGACAGGGTGTGTCTCGTCGGACCCACGTCCCTCGAGCTGCTTGCTGGGCTTTTCGGCGCCTGGTACGCGGGTGCGGTGCCGAGCGTCCTGCCCCTGCCAAGACGGATCAGCGCTGCCGAAAGCTTCCTGGAGCAGATCGCGGCGCGGTTGGAGCGGCTTGGCGCCGGCGTCCTGTTGTGTGCGGGTGCCTCCTTCGAGGGTGCCATCGCCGGCAGCGCTGTACGTCCGGTGCGAATCGCGGACATTGTGAGGGGTGGGCGGGCCGAGCTTCGACGGGAGCGGGATCCGGATGACTTAGCTCTGATCCAGTTCACGTCTGGGAGTACCTCAGCCGCTCGAGCGGTTCCGGTCTCACACAGACAGCTCGTTTGGGCCCTCGAGGCGAGCATGGCGAGCCTGGATGTCGATCCGGCGACGGATTGTGTTGTGTCGTGGCTTCCGCTGTTTCACGACATGGGTCTGATTGCCATGCTGCTCGGCGCGGTCGGGACGGGAACTCGTGGAGCGTTTCTGCCGACGCAGGAGTTTCTTGCTCGGCCCGGCGTTTGGCTGGACGCGATCTCGCGTTACCGTGCCTCGATAACCGCCTCACCAGCTTTCGGCTTTGCGCTGGCTGCACGAGATCTCAGGGCGCATCCCCGCCCACTCGATTTGGGATCGCTACGGTGGGCGGCTAATGGAGGGGAGCCGATCGTGGCGGCGGTCATAGATGAATTCAACCGCGCCGGTCGCCAGCATGGCCTTTCCCCGTTTGCGATCAGCCCCGTCTACGGCCTGGCTGAGGCGACCCTCACGGTGACTCTCGTACCGCCCACGGAGATGGTGGCGACCGAATGGCTTTCGCTTTCGGCATTCACCGTCGGACAGGCCTTGCCCGAACACCCAGACGAGCGGCGAGGTAAGGCCGTGGTCTCGTGCGGTCGACCGATCACGGATGCGAGATGTGAGGTGCGAGGCACTGATGGGGGTGCTTTACCCGACATGGCGATGGGTGAGATCTGGGTCTCGTCACCCGGCGTGATGCGCCACTATTGGCGCGAGCCAACTCCGGTCGGAGAGCCGCTGCGAGACGGTTGGCTGGGGACCGGCGATCTCGGATTCATGAAGGATGGCGAGCTCTTCGTCACCGGACGACTGAAGGACGTCATTTTCCATGGGGGCGTCAATCTGTTCGCCGAGGATTACGAGGCGGTCGCCGAGTCCGTCCCCGGCGTGAGGAAGGGCAACGCCATCGCGTTCGCGATCACAGACCTCGAGCGTATGGTGGTGATCGTTGAGAGCGCCGCAGATCGAGATTCTCTGCACCTCGTGGCAAACAGCGTGTTCGCCGCCCTGGCCGACGGCCTGCCGCGGGCACCGGACGAGGTAGCAGTTGTGGCGCCTGGCGTGGTGCCGAAGACTTCGTCGGGCAAGCGCCAGAGGGGCCTGTGCCGCGATCTGTACGTTTCGGGCGACCTCGTGAAACTCGCTTCTGCTTCAGGCTCGCGAACGGCGCGGTCATCGACCGTAGGCGAGCTGCCGGGCCGCGAGCCCTAGACCGCGCCCTTGCTCGCATCGACGGGAGAGCTCGGTAAACAGCGACGCCTCCACGTCCGGCGAGATCGGCACGTCCCCGAGGCCCTTGGGCTCGAGCAGCGTCTCCAGCGCACCCTGCAGCCACGTCGGCTCTCCGAGGAAGCCATCGGTGTCGCGATGGTGCAACCAGGTCCCGGCGCACGCCGAAGCGGCGTACAGACGCGGGAGTCGGTCGGTCAGCTCGCAGCGGTCACGCTTCACCCGCTCAAGGAACGCAGTCATGTCACGCAGGTCGGGCTCCGCGGCCGCGTGCGCAAGTGCTTCCTCGACGGTGCCCCAGGGCTCACCGCGGCTGGATGAGGTCCCGCTCACCAGGGCTAGCCCGGCGGCGGCCGTACCGGCGCCGTCGAGGCCGAGTGGCTTCAGGTCACGGAGCAGTTTCTGGAACATTCCCGAATCGCCGTCGCGCACGTAGAACCGCGCGCCGAGTCCGACCGACAGCCGATGCATCGCCGCAGGCACGACATCGGCGGCCAAACACAACGAGGCGAGCGAGTACAACTCGGCCTGCGCCGGCAGCCGGGAGATCATGCGCGCCGCTCCCGTCGCCAGGCAGTCGCAGACGATCAGGTCAACGAACGTCCGCGCGAGCAGAGACCGGATCGCCGGCAGGTCCGAGGCCGCCGCGCCGTACAGGCGACGCGAGCGCAGGTGGTGGAACGCGAGCCGAAGCGCCGTATCGAGGCCGGCCAGGGCAATCGTCGGTAGCGCCGTGCGCAACACCGTGGCGATCGTGCCGGCAGCGGTGTCCTCGCCCGAGCGATCGTCCTCGCGCTCGCCGTCGAGGACGCTGTCTGCAGCTAGCCGCAGGCCGTGGAACTCGACGCCGGCGAAGCGAACGCCGGTCAGTCCGACGGTCCTTACCTGCGGCAGGTGCTCGACGGTGCCCGGCGGCGCCCCGGCCAGCTCGACCAAGAGCCATTCCCGCGAGCGGCCGCGGGTCGCGGGATCGACCCGGGCCGGCATGAGGAGCGCGTCGGCGCGATCGGCATCGGCGACCAGGTCGCACCGCCCGGTGAGGGTGAGCGTCGCGTCGCCGACGAGCCGGGGAAGCTGGCGGCACGCTCGTCCCCAGCCGAACAAGGCGGTGAGCCGGCCGCCTCTCAGCAACAGCTCGGCGCCGGCTCGTCGCTGCTCGTCGCGGCCGCGGGTCCACAGCCCGACGGCGCCCACCAGCGGTATCCCAAGGTGAGCGAGAGCGAGGCTTGGATCTCGCCTCCCGAGTGCGTGCATGACCTCGATCAGTCCGCCGACGTCTCGCAGGCGTCCGCCCAACTCGGTCGGGACGAGCTCGGCACCCAACCCGAACTCGGCCAGCAGCGGCGCTGCGCCAGAGACCGGCTCCCGGCGCTCGTCGGCGGCGACGACTGCCGCGAAGCCAACGGGACCCCGCGGGTCGAACGGGTCCCCGAGGCTCCGTTCCAGCCGATCTGCTCGTTCAGCGGCCGCTTCAGTCACATCTCGCACCTAGCAACGACACCCCGGCCTCACCGCCCGGGCCGGCCGCCCGGCGAGCAAGCTCGTCGAGCGAGCCGCAGGCCTCCTCCGTGACGCTCACACCGAGCAGGCGCAGAGCGACCACCATCGCGCCCTCGAGCCATGCGGTGTCAGACCGGAGACCCGGGTTGTGGATCCAGAGGCTCAAACAAGCCGCGCCCGCGAAGCTGAGCTCGTATCGGCGGGCGAGCGCAAAGTGCACGGTCGGGATCTGCCTGACGGCCGGAACGGTCGCGCCCAGCTCGCGATGCAGCTCAGCGGTCGCGGATTCGAGGGTGATCGCCAGCGCGAGCACTCGTTCCGGCAGCTCACCGCCGGCCGCCAGCCCGCGCAACTCAGCGATCAAATCCGGGAGTGCAGCGAGCAACGTGCAGCCCGGTGAGGAGAGCCTGAGCGCCGTAGGGTCGAACTCGGGCAGCGGACTGGCCAGACAGCTCGCCGCTGCCAGACGGTCAGTCGCAGCGACGATGCCGTAGCCCTCCGCCAGCGTCGGGAATTGAGCGATCAGGGCTGCCTGGCAGACCGCCGTGCTGCCGTCGAACAGCGCGACGATCCGGTGGTCACGCTCGAGCTTCTCGAACGATCCGTGCGGCGACGAATCGGCCACGAACGCGTCGGCATGGAGGAGCGGCCCGAGCCGCCCGAGCAGCAGGTCGACCGCCGTCGGCACGAACCCCTTGGCGACGGCGGCAATCACGCTCATCTCCTCGGGGAACGCCTCGACGCTTCGCAGCGCGACGATCGCGGTCGCCTCGGCCAGCAGCCGCAGCGCCACGGCCTCCCCGAGGATCCGGGGCGTCGACCGCGCGTGCCCGCGGGTGAACTGGGCAGCGATCCTCAGCCCATGGTCGGCCGCCCCGAGCGACAGCACCGTGCAAACCGTCCTCGTCAGCTGGAGCGACTCGAGGACCAAGTACAGGCCACGGCCGATATCCCCGACGAGCGCGCGGGCCGGAACGGCGGCCCCGGTGAAGCGGATCCCGCTGATGTCCGCGCCGCGGATGCCGTGTGTCCGGACCTTCGGCAGGCAGCTGTAGGCGCTCGATTCGAGCCGGCGCTTGTCGACGAGGAACAGGCTGAATCCGAGCGGTCCGCCCCGCGGGCTGGTTCGCGCGAGGATGCACGCCAACTCGGCCCGCGTGGCGTTGTTGATCAGCCACTTCTCCCCGTCAAGCCTCCACGTGTCGTCGTGGGGCGTGGCCGCGAGCTCGCACGCGAACAGGTCGCTCCCGTGATCGCGCTCCGTGAGTCCCCACGCCACCAGCCGCCCGGCCCGGATCTCCCGGGCGAGCCACCTGCACTGGCTCTCGCTTCCGGCCAACCACACCGAGACGGCCCCCAGAAACGTCTTGGCGTGCGCGATCGCGACGGTCAGGTCGCGGCGGGCCACGGCCCGGACCATGAGCGATGAACCGAGGTGATCGACCAGCTTCCCACCCAGGCGTGCCGGCACGTAGTGGTCGGGGAGCCCGAGCTCGTCGAGCACCCGGCAAGCCTCGGCCGGAAACGCTTCCAGCTGGTCCAGCTCTGCCAGCGCGGCCGGGGCAAAGGGCCCGTCGGGGCCGGCCGTCTCTGCCAGCGCCGTCTCCAGCGCGACGAGTGAGGGGGATGCCAGGATGAGCAGGGACACGGGCCTGCGGTCGCTTGCCGGGCTGCTCAGACCGGCCTGCGCTCGACGCTCACGGGCAGGCCACCGTGCGGGCGCAGTACGAAGCGTCCCTCCGGCTGGGGCTGCGTCATCGGGGTGAGCCGGAACCGCTGCACGACGCCGGCGACCACGCTCGTCGCCTCGGCCATCGCCAGCTGCGCGCCGATGCATGTGCGCGGGCCGGCTCCGAACGGGATGTATGAGAAACGCTGCGGCCGCGTCGCGCGAGTGGGGTGAAAGCGCTCCGGGTGGAATTCGTCGGGCGCGGCCCAGTAACCGGGATGACGGTGCATGGTGTACGGACTGACCGCCACCGACGCGCCGGGGTCGACGTGCACCCCGCCGATCCGATCGTGGTCAAGCGCCCGCCGCCCGAGGATCCAGCCGGGCGGGTACAGGCGCAGCGATTCCTGAACCACCATCCGCGCGCCCCCCGGCTCGCGCTCGAGCCGGTCGCGCTCGGCGGGGTGGGTGGAGATCAGGTAAAGCGTCCACGCGAGCGCGCTCCCGGTCGTCTCGGCTCCGGCCAGCAGGTACGTGATGATCTGATCGACCAGGCTCGGATCGCCCGCGCTGCGATCAGCCTCGCGCGAAGCCGACATGAGCACGGAGAGCAGGTCGCTCCCCGCTTCCGGCTCGCGCCGGCGACGATCGATCAGCGACTCGATCAGGCCATGCACCGTCTCGCGGGCGTGCCGGAACTCCGCCTCGGAGGGGGCGGTCAGGAGCCGGAGAGCTCGGTCCAGCGAATCCGCGAGCTCGGCGGCTCGATGGCTGAGCTCCACACCGAACAGCAGCTGCGCGGTGAACCCCAGTGCAAGCGCGAGCATGTCGTGGGCCAGGTCCGTCGGCTCGCCGGTGTCTGCGAGCGCTTCCCAGCGGGCGGCGAGCAGCGCCAGCGAAGCGGACACGGCCGGACCGAGTGCACTCGGGCCGAGGGAACGGAAGAACGGCTGAACCAGCCGGCGCTCCCGGCGCCAGCTTTCACCCTCGAGCGTCAGCAGCCCATCGGCCACCGCGGTCCTGAACATCTCGTTCGACGACGTGGCCTTGCTGTATCGCGCCGCCCCGGAGACCAGCACATGCTCGACGCCGGCGGGCGAGTTGACCAGATACGACGGGTCGGGCGTCCCGCGCAGCCGGACGATGTCACCGCGCCGGCGGCTGAGGGCCAGGAGAAGGGACGCCGGGTCGCGAGCTAGCCGGGCAGCGTCCACCGCGCCGACCCGGCCTTCGCGCTGACCCGCGCGATCGCCTCGCCGAGGGTCTTCGCGCCCGCGAGCTCGTCGCCGAGATGGATCCCGAGTCGCTCCTCCAGGTCGACCACGACCCCGACCAGCTCCAACGAGTCGAGTCCCAGATCCTCCACAAGCCTGGCCGTCAGCGCGAGCTTGCTCGGATCGACCCTGTAGTCCGCAAGGATCTCTACCAGCGCAAGCGGGATCTCCGGCTCCGGCTCTCCCGACCCGGCCGGTGCATCGAGCTCGGCGGCCGCGATGAGACCGACCGACGGCGCGCATAGCACCGCGTAGCGCGCCTCCCCCCAATACATGCGCGGGCCACCCAGGACCGTGAGCTCGAAGCCGAGACCTCGGAGCAGGCGCATGACGGGCTCCGCCGCGATCGCCGAGGCGGACTCGAAGCCGCGTCGACGGAGTTCCTGCCAGGCGCAAGCAAGCAGTGCGCTGGTCAAAGCGCCGCCTCGGTGGGCCGGTACGACCAGCAGACGATCGAGGGTCGGCGCACTCCTCAGCGGCTCTGCCACGAGCTCGAACACGGCCTCGACCGGGAGACGTTCGGTCGGATCCGGGAACACAAGCCTGCACGTCCCTATCGCCTGATCGCCGCTCCAGGCAACGATGTGCACGGCGCGTGCGTCGAAGTCGTCCTGCTCGCGCTCGTCGGGAAGGTCCTCCGCCGTCGCCCAGGCGGCCTGAATCACGTGCTGATAGCGGAGGCGGTACACGGCGTCACGGTCCGCCGGTGACGCGGCGATCGCGATGCGCACCGGGGCCGCGGCGGCCACGGCCTCGGCCGCGAGGCGATCGACCGTGGTCTGGAGGAGTCCGTCGCGAGCAGCCGTGCTGCGTTCAGCTCTGGCGGCCAACTCGTGGCTCAGCTAGCTAGCTACGACCTGAGTGCCCGACAGCGACAGCCGCACGGTGGGCGGCGTAAGGCTCGCTGCCGCTCCCAGTCCGCTCGCGGTCAGCTGCGTCTTGAGGCCGGCACGCCCGAACTGACGCGTCCGCCCCCCGACTCGGAATGGCCGCGCGCCGACCTGAGTCACCTGGCCCTCGAGTGTCGCCAAGCCCGAGGTCGAAGACAGCTGGATGAGTACGTCCTGGAGGGCGAACTTGCTCGTGCCGATTTTGACTCCCGACGCAAATGAGTTCGGATCGGCAAAGCTGGACGCCGGGGAGCGCTGATAGTAGTGATGGAGCGATCCGGCAACAGCCAGGGTGAAGACATCGCCGACTACGGTGCGCTGGACCAGCGAAGCAGTTCCGTGGAAGGTGTAGAAGGCTTGCGACTCCGACACCGGATCGGTCTGAGCGGAGAACAGTTCCGCCTGGCCCAGGCCGGCGATCAGCGTATAGAAGCCGTACGCGACGAAGCTGTTGGCCTTCTGATCGATCACACCGACCAGCCTGGTCGCGGTTTCGCCCAAACGCGCGTGACCCACCTCACCGGCCCCCAGAGCCTTCGCCGCCGCCGCACCTGGCGCCGACCCAAAAGCGGCACC
Organism: uncultured Solirubrobacterales bacterium; assembly: GCA_963832315.1. Classification (GTDB taxonomy): domain Bacteria; phylum Actinomycetota; class Thermoleophilia; order Solirubrobacterales; family Solirubrobacteraceae; genus Palsa-465. The sequence goes on from CAWHTT010000010.1 coordinate 87,532, forward strand.
GACCATCGCCGCCCCGCCCGCGCTCGCCAAAGCCTGGCGCCGGCTGACGAGCTGTCCAGTGCGTCTTGCCCTATCGGCCACAGTAGCCCTCCAATCCGGGGAGACTCCCCTTTCCCAGTCCAGCGCGGCAAGCTACCAGACGCCATATTCGCCGTCCAGTCGAGTCGCGCGTCTGAAAGTGTCTGTTAATAGCCTCGGTGCGAACATCCACGCAACACGACAGGAGAGTGCCATGCCCTACGCCGTGGATTTCAACGATGTCTCGACAGTCGGCCTGGAGTCCTCGCCGGTCGCGGCTGCGCTCGCTGGTCTGCGGGCGCACGAGGCCCGCTACTTCAAGAACAAGTACGACCATGTCTTCACGGTTCAGCCTGCGAGCGACGCCAAGACCACGATCGACTGGGTGCACCGGATCCTTAAGGAAGAACGCGACATCGTCATCTCCTCTCGACCGCTCGAGGCTACGGCCTTCCAAGTCGAGAACATCCGAATCGCCTACGTCTTCTACGAGAGCGGTCTATCGATCAACGTGATGTACACCATCGACGGCGCCCAGAAGCGGGCGGTCGGGTTCAAGCTCTCCGAAGGGATGGAAGTCCCGGAAGAGCTCGCCTCGCGGTTCAAATTCGCGAGGCAGAAGTCGAAGCTGGCCGGAACCATTCGCGGTTCCTACTTCGCCTTCAAGAGCGATTACTGACCGCGGACCTCGCTGACGCCGCCGCGCTCGCTGGCTTGGCGCCCAAACATCCATGAGCCTCATGGATGCGAACGACCCGCGCTCTCGGTAAACCTCGTTCGACGAGGCAACGACGGGAGCGAGGACATCGGCGGTGGGAGGCTCAGCGCGTGGGTAGGAGGATCGGGGGACTCGCTGTCGTGGTCTTTGCGGTGCTCACGACTGCGGCTCACGCCGCGCCGCCGTTCGCGTTCACGCAGACGCCACATGATCCGACCAACCAGACGTCGGCGACGTTCGCTTGGACGGGATCCGGGCCGTTCATGTGCTCGATCGACGGTGCCGCGTTCCAAGCCTGTACCTCACCACACCCGCTCTCCGGCCTCTCGGAGGGTGGGCACGAGTTCCAGGTGCAGGAGCCGGGCGCAGTGCCAATCACGATCACGGCCGACTGGACCGTCGATCTGACACCGCCGACGACGGTGGTCACCCAGCAGCCACCGCCACTGTCGAACTCGTCCACCGCGACATTCGCGTTCAATTCCCCCGATCCCACCGCCACGTTCCAGTGCTCGCTGAACGGCTCGCCGGCGCAGGCGTGCACCTCGCCGGTCGTCTACACCGGGCTCGCCGACGCCACCCGCAGCCTGCTGATCCAGGCGGTCGACCCCGCCGGCAACGTCGACGTCCAGGCGCACCCGATCACCTGGACGGTCGACACCACGCCGCCTGACACCGTGCTCGCGAACCCGGGCAACATCGTCGGGAGCCTCGACCCGGCGTTCACGTTCACCGCCACCGAGGCCGGCTCCACCTTCCAATGCTCATTCAACAACGCGCCGTTCGCGACCTGCACCTCGCCGGACCTGGTGGACGTGTTCGGCTCGCGGCGGCAGAAGTTCAGCGTTCGCGCCGTAGACGGGGCGGGCAACGTCGACCCCACACCGGCCGTGTACACCTGGAAGAGCGACCTGACCCCGCCGAAGCGGCCGAAGGTAACCATCTTCCCGGCGCCGAGCGCGGCGAAGGCCAGCAGCGCCGCGCCGGTGGTCAAGGCCGTTCCCAACCAGGGCCTCGGAGCGACGTTCACCAACCCGCTCGCCAAGCTGCTGAGCACCCCTCCGTTCACACTCTCGACACGGCTCCAGGCGCAATGGAAGAGTGACTCGAGTGCCGTCTCCTTCGACGTGATCGTGAGCACGCTGCCCGAGGACTCGACTGGAATGGACGAGCGCGGCGACAACGTGCTCGACATCAAGCAGTACTCCCGGACGAAGCGGACCGCGCTGCGGCTGAAGCCGTTCCCGGGCGAGACGGTCTGCGTCAAGGTCGACGCACGCGACAAGGTCGGGAACGTGTCGAGGGCGAAGACGTCGTGCACGACGATCCCGGACTCGTTCGCGCCGCCATGGGGCCCGTTCGGCTTCCAGCGCGTCAGGGACGCGCAGGCCTGGCGCGGTCATTACATCGTGATGGCGAAGGGGCAGTCCTTGACACAGCCGATAAACGACAGCGCATTCTTCGCGCCGTCGAGTGCCGTGCTCGTCGCCGAACGGTGCCCTGGGTGCGGCTCCGTGGAGTTCGCATTCAGCAAGTACCCGCTCGGAGGTCGCACGCTCCACAACCTGGCCACGGTCGACCTCAGCGGCAAAACCGACCACGAGGCAACGATCGATGTCAAGCTCCCGCGCCGGCGGCTCGAGAGGTACGGAGAGGGCATGATCGTGCTCCTGCGCGCAAGCGGCAAACCACGCCTCTCAGGCGTCGGCTTCACGAATTAGTCGCCGGCTCCGTGGCGCACGCTGGGACGAGGCCGAGCTGTCGCCAGCCGGGCGGTGTGTCAAGCGAGTCATCTCCGATTTTGCGTGCTTTTCGCTCCGGACGTCCGGCGGGGCCGTGATAGTTTCGGCCCTCCTTTCAACCTGCGAGGGTGAGGGTCATGGCGGTTCTCGATCCCGAGATGGCAGTGGAGGTGCGCGCCGAGGTTCGTGACGGCACCTATGGTGATGTAGTCGCGGCGGTTGAGCCCGGGGGCGCGGAGTTCATCCCGCTGTCCGAGCGGCACGGCGTCGCCCGGACCCTGTTTGGGACCTGGACGTCTCCGAACCTCGAGTTCGCAACGGTGTTCGTCGGGGTGATCGCCGTTTCGTTCTTCGGCCAGTCGTTCTGGGACGCGGTGCTGGCAATCATCATCGGAACGGGCCTCGGCTCGATCTCGCACGGCTTCCTGAGCAGCCGCGGCCCACGGTTCGGCGTCCCGCAGATGGTCCAGAGCCGGATCTCGTTCGGTTTCATCGGCAACGTCCTGCCGGCTGGGCTGAACGCGGTAACCGCCGGAATCGGCTGGTTCGCCGTCAACAGCGTCAGCGGCGCACTCGCACTGAATGCGCTCACGGGGGTCCCTGGCTGGGTGTGCCTCGTGTTCGTCGGGGTTGTGCAGACGGCGATCGCTTTCTACGGTCACAACCTCATACAACTGTTCGAGCGGTGGATGTTCCCCTTCCTTTTCGCGGCATTCCTGCTCGCCTCGATCGTGATCCTCTCCAAGAGCCGCCCGGGAGCCGTGCACACGACCCAGGGATTCGGAGGCTTCCTGCTGAGCGTTGGCGCCTCCTTTGGATACGCGTGCGGTTGGAACCCCTTCGCCTCGGATTACACCCGGTATTTCAAGCCGGAAACGAACCGCGCCAGCATCGGGCTGTGGTCTGCAGCGGGCGTGTTCCTATCGTGTGTTGCGCTTGAGATCGTGGGCGCTGCGTCGGCGACGATTCCCGGGTCGAACTCGAACCCCACCGCGCTATTTACGTCTCACATGTCGACCGCGGTCGCCGATATCACGCTGATCGCGATCGCGATCGGAGCGATCTCGGCAAACGCGCTGAACGTCTACTCGGGCGTCATGTCCTTCCTGTCGACGGGCATCCGGCTGCCGCTCAAGATGCGCCGCGCGATCGTCGCGCTGGGCTTCGGCTCGATCGGGTTCGTCCTCGCTGTGACGGGGCTGCACAACGCGGGCTCTGAGTACGAGAACTTCCTCCTCGTGATCTCGTATTGGATCGCGCCGTGGCTCGGCGTGTTCTTCGCCGACTGGGTACTACGTCGTGGCCGGCGCGTCGACGGGTTCCTGTTCGACCGAAAGCACAACCCGTGGGCCGGGGCGGCGGCGATGCTGATTGGCATGGGCATCTCGATCTGGTTGTTCTCTAACCAGACCGAGTACGTGGGGTTGATCGCCAAGGCACACCCGCGGATCGGCGACCTGACGTTCGAGGTTGGCTTCGTCCTGAGCGCGGTCCTGTACGCGATCTTCTTCTCGATCAGCCCCGACAAGCGCTCGGAAGCGCTCGTAATCCCCGACGAAGCCACCTGAGGTGGCAGGACGGCGGCGCACCGCGTCACGGTGGCGCGGAACGACAACGCGAGTGACCGGTAGCACGCTCAAATGATCGATCTGATCATTCGCGACGCACGGCTGCTCGACGGTCGGCTTCTCGACATAGCGGTCGAAGGTACGCGCTTCGTGCGGATCGGACCGTCGCTCGATCTCGACGCAGCGAACGTGATCGACGCCGAAGGCCGGCTTGTGACGGCGCCCCTCGTTGACTGCCACCTGCACCTCGATGCGTCGCTCACCGCCGGGCGTCCGCGGTTCAACGAGAGCGGGACCCTGATCGAGGGGATCGAGGTGTGGGGGGAGTTGAAGCCGACGCTGACCGAGCAGGACGTGTTCGAGCGGGCGAGCGAGATCGTCCGCTGGTCCGCCGCCCAGGGGACGCTCTGGATCCGCGCGCACGCGGACGTCTCCGGCGAGAACGACGCGATGGTCCGCGGGCTCCTGCGCGTGCGCGACGAGCTCGCGGACCTGTGCACGATCCAGGTGACGGCGTTCCCGCAGGACGGGATCTACGCACGTGAGGGCGACGAGCGGCGACTCGAGGAGGCGATCCGCCTCGGCGTCGACTGCGTCGGCGGCATCCCCCACTACGAACCGACGGCGGAGCTCGGTCTTCGCGAGGTGCACCGTGTCTTCGAGCTGGCGAAGACACACAACCGCCGTATCGACATCCACTGCGACGAGACCGATGACCCCAGCTCGCGGTATCTCGAGGTGATGGCCGACAACACGGTCAAGACCGGCCTCGCCGGCCGTGTGACCGCGAGCCACTGCACCGCGATGGGGTCCTATGAGCCGTACTACTCCTCGAAGCTGCGCGGGTTCCTGCGCCGGTCGGGCATCAACATCGTCGTCAACCCGTACGCCAACTCGTTGGTCCAGGGTCGTCTCGACCACTACCCGAAGCGGCGCGGCTTCGCGCAGTTGAAGGAGTTACTCGCCGGCGGCGTCAACGTGTCGCTCGGTAACGACGTGATCATTGATCCGTGGTACCCGATGGGCAAGGCCGACCTGATCGACGCCGCCCATCTCGCGCTGCATTTCACCTACATGAGCGGCCGCGAGGAAATCACCGAGATGCTCCGAGTCGCGACCGAGCGGGGCGCGCGGACCCTCGGTGTCGAGGATGAGTACGGGATCGAGGAGGGAAAGCCCGCCGACTGCGTCATCTTCGAGGCTTCGACGCCGATCGACGTCATCAGCCTGCGCGCGACCCGCCGTTACGTCGTCCGTCGCGGCCGCGTGATCGCCGAGACGAATCCGGCGCGCACGACGCTCCTGGGAGACCCCCTGGACTTCGCGGTGGCCGCAGGCAGGTAGCTGCCGTTCGAGGGGCGTCACCCGTGTTGGGTGATGCTCGGAGCCAGGGTTTCGCGTTAGGTGTTCTTCCCGGTACACGGGCGCCCGGCCCGCAGAAAAGATCGGAGACGAGATGGCACTGTTCGCAAGCTCCTACCCCTTCCTCAACCTCCTGTGGGACATGCTGATCTTCTTCGCCTGGGTGATCTTCATCTGGATCGCGATCACGGTGTTGATCGACGTCTTCCGCCGGCACGATCTATCCGGTTGGAGCAAGGCTGCGTGGACCGTGTTGATCGTTCTGCTCCCGTGGGTGGGCGTCCTCATATACCTGATCATCAACCACGCGGGGATGGCCGAGCGCCGGAACCAGGAGGCCGCGTCCGCGCAAGCGCAGTTCGATCAGTACGTGCGCTCGACCGCCGGCTCTGGTGGCGCCGCCGGCGAGATCGAGAAAGCGAAGAAGCTGCTCGACGACGGCACGATCAGCCAGGACGAGTTCGACGCGATTAAGGCCAAGGCTTTGTCCTGAGCCGCGCGATTCCAGCGACGTCCGCCATCCGAACCACTCGCAGGTCTCGTTATCGTCTACCACATGGATGGACCGTTCGGCCTAATCGAGTTTCCGGCGGATGATCCTGGCCGCGCCCGTCGATTCTGGTCTGGGCTGCTCGGTATCGAGCTCGCCGAGCGCCGCCCGGCCGAAGGTCGCGGCTGGCAGACCCAAAGCGGGGCTCCCGTGCTGGGAATTCACGAGCGTGGGGCCGGGCCGGGCGACACGGCATCGCTGCCGTATTTCACGGTCGCCGATATGGCGGCCGCGCTCGAGCAGGTCACCGCGCTCGGCGGAAGCGTGATCCATCCCGGTACGCGTTGGTCGATCTGTCGGGACTCCGAAGGGAGCCCGTTCGGCCTCGCTGAGGCGACCGGGTCTTAGCCCGCTGCGCCCCGAGCACGGCGATGTCGAACAGCAGGTAGCCGACGGCTAACCGCGCCATCTGGGCTGGCGGTGCGACCCCTTCGGACATCAAGCTGGGCTATCCCTCGCGCTCGAGGGAATCGCCGATCAGCCAAATCAGCGGCGGCCACAAGCCGACGAAGAGGGCCCGGCGCTCGGCGTTGCCGCGCTCGTCCTGGTCGACCGTCTTGGCGCGGATCCACAACCCGATGCAGAGCCCGACGGAACCGAGCGAGAGACACTGCATGTGCCCGGCTCGCAATCCGAAATCGTGGAGGCGTCGTGTCAACATGGCTCGAGTCTGCTTGCGGCGGCGGCTCAGGAATCCCGCTGCCTCGTTCCGTCGCCTTTACCCTGGCACGAGTGGGTCCGAACATGCTGCGCAGCGTCCCCAGCGGGTAGGTCGTAGGCATGCCGAAGCGCCCGAGAGCGACCCGCCGCTGGATGACTGCCGCGACCTGGCCTCTCGGGATCGCGCTCACGTCATGGGATTACATGTGGCGGACGACGCCGATGCACCGGCAAGAGGACTGGGTGGCGCTCGAGCCTCCCCGACCGGCGCTGCTGAGCTATCCGGCAGAAGTGAGCGCTGCGGAGGTGCAGGGTCAAGAGGACGGGAGCGGACCGCTCTTCCATCGCCTGTACAGAACGCGGATCCGCGAGAGCCGCCTGGATGGGGCCGCCTTGATGGAGAAGCTTCAGGGCGACCTCAACGTGGCCTCGCCGACGAGGTTCGCTCGCTTTCAACGAGTCCTCGGCGAGCAGGGCCGGCTTGCCGTGGGAGACGAGTACGTCGTCCGCATGCCAGGCCCGTGGGACGGCCCCGTCCGCGTCGTTGACGTGGGCCGATGTTCGTTCCGTCTGGCTACGCTCGCCGGGCACCTGGAGGCGGGGCAGATTGAGTTCCGAGCAAGCTCGGCTCAGACGGAGGTGGTATTCGAGATCGAGTCCTGGGCGCGCAGCGGCAGTCCACTCGTGAATCTGCTCTACCACCGCTTGCGGATGGCGAAGGAGGTCCAGGCGCACATGTGGATCTCGTTCCTCGAGCGCGTCGTGCAGCTTGCCGGCGGCCAGATGACGGGAGGCATCGACCTCGCGACCGAGCGAGTCGAGATGCTGAAGGCATCATCTTGAAGGATCCGACGCCATCGGGCTCCGTCAGAGTCCAGCGCCGGCTGGCCGAGCTCACGCGAAAGCCACTGAACTTCGACCTGGCCGAACTCGCGAATGCCTCCGCTCGCACCGGATGGACGACCACCGACCTCTGCCAGTCCCTTCCCAGCGAGGCACCCGGGATGCCGCTCGCCGCGGGCAGCTGGCAAATCGCCCGGAGGCTGATGAGCGGCTACGAATTCGCCGACCCCTCGATCGTACGCGCCTACTACGACCCGACGATCCCACTGGAGCGGCGGAACATGCTGCTGAGGCTTCAGGCGTTAGGTGTGGTGCACTTATTCGTGGGCGTGCGGGTAGGCGAGGTCTACGAGCGGACGCGGGAGGTGGGCGGCAAGCACGCGCGAGTCTGGGGCTGGAACTATCGGACACTCGAGGGGCATGTCGAGATCGGCCAGATGGACTGGGAGGTGTGGAAGTGGCTCGACGACGGACATGTGGAATTCCGCGTTCACGCCGTGTCGCGCCCCGCTCAGGTTCCGAACCCAATCGTTCGGCTCGGGTTCCACCTGCTGCGCGACCGCGAACGCGAGGCCTTCCTCAACAGCACCAAACGCCGGATGCGCATCTTCACCGAGTTAGCCTTGGCCGACGAGGATTCGGACCGCACAATCCGGGACGCAGCCGCCGCAGTTACCGCACGACGGATGCGCGGTGCAGATGCCGCGCACAACGCCATTGCGCACAGGGTCCGAGGGAGGTGACCCGACACGATGCCGCGGCGGTTCCCGATCTTCCAGTTTCCGAACGCGTCGCTGATCGCGACGATGACCGCTGCCGCAATTGCGAGGCTAACCCGAGGCACACGGTCGCACAGAGCGATGCAGGTCTCACGGCTCGGACTCCTGTGGTGGTCCGCCGAAGAAATCGTCAGCGGAGTTAACTGGTTCCGTCGTTTACTTGGCGCCGGAGCCGGCGCCTATAGCCTCGCTACGCTTGCACGAACAGCGACTCGGCGCCAACGAACCCATCGAGATCGCGATGGACGGTGCGGGTGACACGCGCGTTGGTTCAGATGATTCGGAGCGTGACTACGACGGCGTCGTCCTGGGGGCCGTCGGATGATGCGATGGCGTCGAGGATGTGGCGTACGGTCGCGGCCGCGGATGCATGTTGACTGGCCATGATCGCGTGTTCGATATCGGTGGGTGACGGGGTGTTGTCGCGCCGTGGGCTCGTTGTGGTCGAGGCGCCGTCCGAGCACAGAATCAGGCGTTGCCCGGGGCGCAGGCGTCGCTCATGGCGTCGGGGCTCTGCCGTGCGCTCCGAGGATCCCAGCGCCCCTTGCGTTTGGCTCTCTAGTTGCTGGATGGTTCCGTCGGACGAGGCGATCATCAGGGGTGGTCCGTCGCAGTCGATCCAGTCAACGCGCGAGGTCGGCGCGTTCCAGCGGGCGACCAGCGCGTTGACGGTGAATTCTGGCCCCCCAACTTCGCGCACGATCTGGTCCATGCACGTCACCGCGTCCTCGAGGGTTGCGTCGCTGCGCCGAGCGCCGCGCAGCGCCGAGAGTGCGAGCGCGCCGAGCGCGGTCGAAACGGGGCCGCGTCCCTTGGGGTCCGCGATCGCGAACCACGCGCCGTCGTGGTTATCGGCAAAGTCAAACCAGTCACCGCCGCTCTCATAGGCGGGGACCAGGCTTCCCGCGAGCTCCGCGCCGGTCACGCGCATGATCCGCGGGGGTAGCAAGCGGAGTTGCAGCTCGGCGGCCGGGGATGGCTGTCGGGTGCGCCGGCCGCCCTCAAAGACGTCGGTGTATGCGCTGGTCAGCTCGATCGCCGCAGCGCCTTGGCGGGCGAGCTCTTGTAGTGAGCCTCCCGGTTGGCGGACCGCTACGAGCACGCCGATCGCGCGCCCGCGGACCATCATCGGGTAGGGCGCCGAGCCGGGCAACTGCTCCGCCAGCCTGCTCTCCAGCGCGGCGAAGCCATCGGGAGGAATCTCGCCGCTGAGCGCAACGACGTCGTTGAAATGCGCCGGGAACTCTCGCGAGCCGGCGAGCCGTACGAGACGCGAACCATCGATGTCGACGAGGTACAACGCGACCGGCACCCCGGCGATGCGTTGGGCTTCGGCCACCAGCTGCTCGGCGACCAGATGAGGCGGCACCGAGTCGAGGACCTGGATCGCATCCAGGGAAACCGGTCCCTCACGCCCGAGCTGTCCGGCGGGGCGGACGCCGTCGAATTGAGCCGTGTGGGCGCCGGCCGCGCTACCGGGCGGGCTGGTCCTGAAGTGCCCATCGACGAACTGCCCCCCGGGCCTTGCCTCACTGCTTGTGGGGGTGCGCGCGGCCGACCGTTCCGGGCGCTGGCTTAACGCGCGCTCGAGGTCGCTGCGCGTTGGGAAATAGCGATAGATCGTCGAGCGGCCCACTCCGGCCGCCTCTGCGATGTCCTGGATCGTGGTCCGACGATCACGCAACAGGGCCGCGTGGGCCGCGTCGAGGATCGCTTCTCGGCTTCGCCAGCCGTCACTTCTCAGCCGCGGGGCTGAATCGCCAGGAGCGTCAGAGCCCGCAGCCGATCCCGCGCCTGATGTGCGCTGTGCTCTCATCGCCTGGCGCTACGCCCGGAAGGCGTCTCGTGAGGCGTAGAGGCCCATCGCAGCGGAGTACATATGTCCAATCTAGCATACCAACTCGGTACATGAATGAGCGGTGAACCAAGCAGATCCTGCATGTGTCGGCCCGGAATGAGTGGGTAGAGGGAGGTCACGGACATTTATGAGACGCACCAGGACAAAATCGGGGCCAAACTGGTATGATCCGATACAACGAAGGTCCTTCTTGAGACGACCTGGGACGCTAGACGCGGCAGCGGCTGGACATCTCCGAGTCGACACCGGACCTGAGGCAATCCCGGCGACGCCGGATATTGATCCGCGGGCGCCCTGGCGCTCACGTTGTGCAGCGCTCACGTTGTGCAGCGCTCACGTTGTGCAGGGTGCTCGATGTCGACTCATCCGTCGCCCGGCACCCAAGACTTACCGATTCGAACCAAGGAGCATGTTGCATGTCTGACAAGCACGTAGACGAAGGCAAGGGCCGCCTCAAGGAGGCCGCCGGCAGCCTCACCGACGACCAAAGCCTCAAGAACGAGGGCAAGGTCGACCGAGGCAAGGCGACAGTCAAGGACAAGGTCGACAAGGTCGCCGACGCGCTCAGCGGGCGCGACAAGAAATAGCGGCGCCGAGTGACCCGGCCAACACCATCGAAAACGTGGGAGGTGACATGCTTCTCACTATTCTCATCATCGTTCTCCTAGTCCTATTGCTCACGGGCGGATGGGGCTTCAGCCGCCGCGGGCGTCGCACCTAGGCAACGACTGCGCCATCTCTCGCCGTTCGCCGCGCGTCTGCAGACAACAGGCGCGCGTGCGTCCGGCATGACTGCACCGACATCGCGTTCCTCACGGTCGGGGCGCCGGCCATCACGCGACTACGAATCCACCCGACAAGGCACCCACATGGCTGACAATGCAATCGATGTGTATTTGAACGACCACCTAGCAGGCGCGATGCTAGGTACCGATCTCGCCGAGCAGATCCAAAACCAAAACGACGGCACGGCGCTCGGCGAGCTAATGGAGACGCTCGCGCCCCAGATCGAGCAGGACCGCCAGACGCTGGTCGAACTCATGCAGCGGCTCGATACCTCGAAGAATCCGGTCAAGCAGGTCACGGCCTGGATCGCCGAGAAAGCCAGCAGGGCAAAGTTCAGCGGCATGACTTCAGGCGAGCCCGAGCTCGGGACGTTCATGGCACTCGAGACTCTTTTGCTCGGAGTGCGAGGCAAAGCCTGCATGTGGACCGCGCTGAGGCACGTCGCGGATCGGCACCCAGCAATCGCGTCGGTGAATCTCGAGGAGCTCATCGACCGCGCCCGCACTCAGGAAGACGCGCTGGAACATGCGCGCCTGGCCGCCGGCACGCGTGCGCTGGCAAACCAGGCCCACGCAACCGCGTGATCGATTGACCGCGTTGACGCGGTCACCAGAAGCGTCGGCTGCACGTCGGGACGACTGACGGTCTCGGCAGTGATGGCCGACGCTGTTCTCCAACGACCTTTGAAAGGAGTAGAACGATTTGACTCACCAAGAGAATCCTGAGCGGACTGCTGGTGGTCTGGTTGGCAAAGTCGCCGGCAAGGCGAAGGAGGCCGCCGGCTCGCTTGTCGGCAACGGCGATCTGGCCCGTGAAGGTCGCCTGCAGCAGGCGCAAGTCGACGCGGAGGCCGACGCGGCCCGCCGTGTCGCCGATGCACAGCAACGAGACGCCGAAGCCAAGCTGCAGGCGGATAAGACCGAGACGGAGATCGAGCGCCGGCGCCTGCAGAACGAAGTCGCAGCCCAGGAGCGCGAGCAACAGATCGAGCGAGACCGCGACGCAGCAGAGCGCAAGGCGCACACCAAAGCGGAGCAGGAGAAGGCCGCGGCAGAGCGTCAGCGCGAAGCGGAGGAGTCCGCCGCGTTGAGCGCGGAGCAACGCGCCGAGCGCGAACGTCTCAACGCCGCCGAGGAAACCATCCGGCTCGAGCAGCAGGCTCGCGGCGCGGAGACGACAGCCGCGGCTATCGACCCCGAGGAGAAGCGATGAACGCCCGAAGCATTTCCAGAACCGCGGTCGAGGGCTCCCTGAGGCTCGTCCGCCTGCCGCTTGATGCGGCGATCGGCCGGCTGCCCGGAAACGGAACCGGTCCTCGGCCCACCGCGACCCTCGCCCTCGATCGCGCCGACGCGACCCTGCGCGCCTTCGCGGGCACCATTCTCGGCGATTCAGTGTTGCGCGAAGACGCGCACATGCGGCGCGCGGCCCTGAAGGAGCGCGAGCGGGCCCAGGCACTGAGAGGCGAAGCTCAGGAGAAAACCGAAGAGGCGGATGCTCGGCTCCAGGAGCGTCAGGATCAGGCCGCGCGCCAGCGCGCACAGGCCGAACTGCGCGCCAAGAGCCGTCGCGACGTAGCCGATGGCGAGCGTCGGGAGAAGACGCGCCGTGCCGGCCAGCTCGAGCGCAAGCGGTTGGAAGCCAGTGACAACGCCGCCGGTCGCGCGGACGAGGCGGTCAACCAGCGTGCGCCCAAGGCAGAGGCTGGAAACACTCGACGCCAGGTCCGATGCCCTTCGCAAGAAGGAAGCAGCACTGACGGCCAACGACGAGGCGCGCCGGCTGAGCGAAGCCGCCAGCCGAGCCAAGGCCGCACGCAAGGCAAGGTAAACGCATCTTGGCCGGCAGGTCCGAACTTACAGCCCCAACGAGAACGAAAGGACGACCAATGAGTCAGTCAGAACAGAAGGTTGTGCAGTACTTGAACGAGGCCCATGCGTCAGAGCTTGGCCTGGTGCAGGTGCTTCAGGCGCAGATCGCGATGACCCCGCGGGGAAGCTATCGGAGCGCGCTCGAAAAGCACCTGGATGAGACCCGCGATCACGCGCGTCGCATCGATCGCCGGGTGGCCGATCTCGGTCCCGGTGGCAACCCGTTCCAGACCGCGATGGGCTGGGCGGAAGACGCGCTGACGCAGACCTTCGCGTTGGCCAAGATGCCGTTTGACATGTGGCGGGGCACCGGCGGCGAGGAGAAGGTGCTGAAGAACGCGAAGGATGCGTGCGCGGCAGAGGCACTCGAGATCGCGACCTATACCGCGCTCGAGCACCTGGCCCGTGGGGTGGGCGATGAAACGACCGCCAAGCTCGCGGCCTCGATTCGCTCCGACGAGGAGCAGATGCTGGCCCGCGTCATGCGCGAGATCCCGAAGCTGACCGACGCGGTTGTACGCGCCGACGTCAAGGGGGATCCGTCCTATGACGTGAGCGAGACGGGCGCTGCGGACGCGGTGCGCAAGGCCGGCCGGCAGGCCACGAAGACCGCTCGCCGCGCCAATACGCGCGCGCGAGGCACCGCTCGCCAGGCGCGCAAGCTTCCCGGCGTCGCCCAGGCGGAGGGTCAGATCAAGGGCGCGATGGCGTCCGAGCAGGACCTGCCAATCGCGCGCTATGACAGCCTCACCGCCTCGGACGTGCTCGAGAAGCTGCGCGGGCTCTCACAGATCGACCTGGCGAAGGTCGACGCCTACGAGCGCAAGAATCAGAACCGCTCGACGGTCCTCGGGCGCACGAGCGCGCTGCGAGGCGAGGAGCCGTGGCCCGGCTATGACGAGCTCAACGTGAGCGAGGTCAACGCTGTTCTGGGCGAGGGCGACGACGACCGCGCCAAGCGGGTCCGTGACTACGAGCGCTCGCACAAGAACCGCGCCGCGGTCATCCATTCGACCGAGCGCGAGACAGTAAACGCCTAATCGACGGGCCTGCCGTCACATCGACAGCGGGCAACCGCTGCAGCCGTCCGGGGAGCTTCGTCTCTCCGGGCGGCTCAGCGGAGCGAATTAGCCGCGAGCAATAAGCCCGCGAGCGTCGCGGGTGAGCGGCGGGTTCCCCGCGCTAGTCTGCGGGTACAGAGATGGCGGAGGGCACCGACGTGACGTCGGCCTGAGCGGCGGGCAGCACGTCATGACTTCCGAGGTTCCCTGACCCGGGAGGTTGCCGTGCCCGCGCGAGAAGATCTGCCTAATCCGACCCGAGACGCGAATCAACGTAGCGGCGGCGCCGATGGTTCGGCGTCGCGGCCGGCGTCGGCGCACGCCCCCGCGGAGATGGTCCCGATCGAGCATGACGCCCGCGATCGGATCGTGCGTACGCTGGTGTTCGTGTTGCCGCCCGCCGCGCTCGGTGTGGGGGGATGGCTGGCGTGGGGTGGAAGCCTCCACTGGCAGGACCTGCTCGTGCTCGCGGTCACCTACACGCTCACCGGGCTGGGCATCACCGTCGGGTACCACCGCCTGTTCACCCACCGCAGCTTCAAGACAACCCGCTCCGTGCGCGCCTTGCTGGCGGTTCTCGGGTCGATGGCGGTCGAGGGGCCCGTGCTCGAGTGGGTCGCCACCCATCGCAAGCACCACCGCTTCTCCGACCACCCCGGTGACCCGCACAGTCCGCATGTCGATCATGCGCCTGGGTGGCGTGGATCGTTGCGCGGACTCTGGCATGCGCATGTCGGCTGGATGTTGCGTGGCAAGGACATAGCGAACCCCGCCCGCTACGCGAAGGACCTCCTCGCAGACCGCGACCTGCGCTTCATCAGCCGGACGTTCCCGCTCTGGGTGCTGGTCGGGCTGGCCATTCCGTTTGGCCTCGGCGTAGCGCTGACCGGCTCTGTCGTGGGCGGCCTCACAGGACTGCTGTGGGGGGGAGCGGTACGGATCCTCCTTCTCCATCACGCGACCTTCAGCATCAACTCGCTGTGCCACTCCTTCGGCCGGCGACCGTTCAGGACTCGCGACGAGTCACGCAATCTCGCTTGGCTTGCCCCGCTGGCGTTCGGCGAGGCTTGGCACAACAACCATCACGCCTTCCCGACGTCGGCTCGGCACGGGCTGAGTCGATGGGAGCTCGACCCCGGAGCGTGGCTCATCGCTGCGCTCGAACGCACACACCTCGCGTGGGATGTGATCCGGATCAGCCCGGCGCGCCAACAAGCCAAGCGCGGAAGCGCAGTTGCCGAGTAGCGAACGCGACCGACCGTGATCCTGGGTCTCGGTTTCGCAATCGCCTCCGCGCTGGGGACGAGCCTCAGCGCCCTGTTCAAGGCACGCGGCGCCGGGTTGGCCCGGCCAGTCCGGATACGCCATCCGCTGCGCAGCGCCGCGGACCTGTTCCGGTCGCGTTGGTTTGCCATCGGGTGGATCGTCTCGCTGATTGCCTGGGGCCTTCACGTTGAGGCGCTCTCGCTCGCGCCGCTCTCGAGCGTGCAGGCGATCCTTTCCGGCGGGCTCGTTTTCATGGCCGTGCTCGCCGAGCGATTCTTCGGCTTCCACCTCGGCCGACGCCAATGGATCGGAGTGATGGTCACCGCGGCGGGCCTGGCGGTGCTCGGAGTGACCGCGCCCGCGGAGGGACCGCAACGCGCCTCACTAGCGGCGCTGATCACCGTGGAGACGGGCATCCTGGCGATCGGGATCGTCCTGGTCCGAATCTCGACGCGCGATGACGTCGACCACCACCCCGAGGCGCGTCTGCTGGCCACCGCCGCCGGCGTGCTGTTTGGGGTCTCCGACGTCGCGATCAAATACCTCACCCACGCCCCCGGCCCTCTACTCGGCCTAATCAGTCCCTGGACGCTCGTCGCCGTGATCTCATTTGTCATCTCCTTCTACGCCTCCGCTCGGAGCCTCCAGCTTGGTCTGGCAATAGAGGTCATCGCGGTCACGTCCGTGGCGGCCAACCTCGCCGCGATCCTCGGCGGCATCCTCGTGTTCGGAGAGCCCGTCGGCTCGGGCCCGCTCGGGATCACCGCCCGGGTGCTCGCGTTCTGCCTCGTCATCGCCGGCGCCGCCTTCATGCCGGCCCCGATACGCGCGATCGCCGATCAGCGCGCGCAAGCCATCGCAGACGGCTGAGCATTGCTCGTCGGACGTTTAGAGTCGGGTCTATCACGAGCAGGCTCGGCTTCTGCACCGCGCCCGATGGGGTGCGACTCGCGTACGGCGTCCATGGATCTGGACCGCCGCTCGTCAAGGCGCCCAACTGGCTGACGCACATCGAGCATGACTGGCAGAGCCCGGTGTGGCGTCATTGGCTGACCGGGCTCGGCGAGTTCTGCACCTTCATCCGCTACGACGAGCGCGGCTGCGGGCTCTCCGATCGCGAGGTCGACGAGGACGGGTTCGAGTTCGAGCGCTGGCTAGGCGATCTCGAGGCGGTCGTCGACACCGTCGGACCCGAGCGGTTCGCGCTGCTCGGCATGTCGCAGGGCGCGGGCATCGCGATCGCATATGCAGTGCGCCACCCCGAGCGCGTCAGCCACCTGATCCTCTACGGCGGCTACCTGCGCGGCAGCGCGCGACTCAATGAGCGTATGCGCGAGCAGGGGGAACTGATGGCCTCGGCGATCCGGACCGGGTGGGGCGCGCGCAATCCGGCATTCCGCCGTCTGTTCACCACCCTCTTCTTGCCCGAGGGCACGCCCGAGCAGATTGCCTGGTTCGAGGAGCTCCAGCGGACGACGGCGTCGCCCGCGACCGCGGCGCGCATCTGGGCCGCCCGCATGGAGGTCGACGTGAGCGAACTCGCGCCGCTCGTGACGGTGCCGACCCTCGTTCTCCACGCGCGCAAGGACGGACTCGTGCCGTACAGGTACGGCCGGGAGCTGACCTCGGTGATCCCCGGAGCGCGCTTCGTCCCGCTCGACGGCTCCAACCACGTCCTGCTCGAGGACGAGCCCGCGTGGCCGGTGTTCCTCGCGGAAGTGCGGGCATTCCTTGGAGCCGGCGCGCCGGTACCGCAGGCGGCGGATTGGGACCTGACCGCGCGCGAGGAGCAGATCCTGGCCCTGGTGGCGCGGGGGATGAGCAACGAGGAGATCGCGACGACGCTGTTCCTCAGCGTGCGCACGGTCGAGCGCCACCTGTCCAACGTCTACGTGAAGCTACGCGTGTCCGGAAAGTCGGCACGCGCGGCGGCTGCGGCTCGCTACATGCAGACCGCAAGGGGGCCTGCAGGGGCGCGTTCGTAACGCGGCACGTAGCGGCCAATACCGCCCTCGGTGACCGTGATCTGGAAGCTCCACGCGACAAGAGCGTCCTAGTTCTAGACGCTCCATGGTCAGATCCACCACCCAGCTATTTGAGCCGAGCCTCCTCGTGCGGCTGCGAGCGCGGGCGCGCCGACTGAAGCTCGATCGCGCGCTTGCGGCAGGGGCGGACCCGTCAGCTTCGCCGCTGCTGGCCGCTCGCGCCGCTCAGCTGGTCGCTCCCGCCACGCGTCAGCGGATCGCTGCCCGCCTCGAGCAGCTCGCGTTCACCGCGGAGCGGCCGCGCCGGCACGCGCAGACGCTGCCGTTGCCTGGCGCCGTGCGACCCAATCAGGAGTCCCTGATTGCGCTGGCGCGGACGCTGCGCCGCGAACAGCTCTCCTACGCTCACGGCATCGCGATGCTGGAGCTGATTCTCTGGGACGGGACCGGACCCGGATACACCGATCCGAGCGGCGAGAGGCTAGCCCGACAACTCGCTCTCGCCGCCCAAGGCCTGACCGGCCGCACGCCACCACGCCAACCGGCAGGTTGCGCGCCTTAGGAACCGGTCCCGGCTCGCGTCCCTCACGCCACCGCGGACGTCTCGAACTGCGGGATGATGTCCCGTCCGTAGCGCTCCATCGTCTCCTCGAACTCGGAGGTCATCAGGTAGAGGTTGACCTGCTTGACGCCAATTTCCTCGAGCTCGCGCAGGCGCGCGATGTGCTGATCGGCGTCGCCGAGCAGGCAGAACCGGTCGCAGATCTCGTCGCTGATGTACTGGCCGTGGGTGGCGCCGACGAGGCTGTGCTCGTTGTAGTCGTACTCCTTGACCGCGAGCGCGTACTCGGTCAGCGCGCTCGGGATCTCTCCGTCCGTGCCGTAGCGGGCGATCAGGTCCTTCACATGGTTGGAGACCATCGCCGGGAACCAGCGCGTCTCCTCGCGCCAGCGGGGCAGGTCGGCGTCGACTACGCCTGGGGCGCACACGATCGGCGCCAGCGCGTCGGGGTCGCGGCCGGCCTTGACGGCGGCGGCGCGGGCGCGCTCGATGATCCAGCGGGTGATCTCGGGATCGGCGAGCTGGATGATCACGCCCTCGCCGACGCGTCCCGCGACGCCCAGCGCGCGCGGGCCATAGCCCGCCACATACATCGGAATCTCGGGCTGGCCCTTGGCCCATTCGAGGTGGAGCTTCTTGCCGTTCCACTCGACTTCTCGCCCGTTCATCAGGTCCTTGATCATCTCCAGCGACTGCTCGAACTGAGCCACCGGCACCGGGTCCAGGCCGACCACCCGGCGCGAGGAGTCGCCGCGGCCGATGCCCAACGCCATTCGCCCCTCGCTCACGCCCTGAAGGGTCGCGTAGCCGCTGGCAGTCACGGTCGGCTCGCGGATGCCGGGGTTGGTGACGCAATGCCCGAGATGGATGCGCGACGTCGCGGTCGCCGCCAGCGTCAGGAAGACGTAGCCCTCCTCCCAGAGGATGTGCGAGTCATAGGTCCAAGCGTGGGTGAACCCCAGCTCCTCGGCCCGTACTACAAGTTCGACAAAACGCCGCCACGGTGGGTCTGGCAGAAACGTGGCCCCGAAATCGAGCATCTCTCTCCTCTCGCCAACCTGGTCGATGCCTATCGTCGGAGCCTAACCCAGACGCGACCCGCGATAAAGAGTGGGGGGTTGACCGGCGCGCGGCTCCGCCGTTATGGTCGGCCGGGGGCCGCTGAGATCGGGGAGGGTTCGATGGAGGGTGCTGGCGGAGTGGGCGTGGCGTTTGGTGGTGAGCGCAGGCTTCGCGTCGCCGTCCGCGTGGCCGTTGGCTGTGCGGCGTTGATGCTGTGCTCAGCGGTCGCTCAGGCGGGCGTCGCACGGGCGTGGGCCGTGAGATCGGCTTCCGGTGCGACCGTGCTGCAGGGAGATCTGCTCGCGGTGTCGTGTGCGTCCAGCAGCGCCTGCACCGCTGTCGGGGATCTCGCCAGTGGCGGCAGTCGAACGGCGACGCTCGCGGAGCGGTGGAACGGCGTCAGCTGGGCGATCCAGAGCACGCCGACGCCCGCCGGCGCCCGGAGCGCGTCTCTTCAGGGCGTGTCGTGCACGTCGAGCACGGCGTGTATCGCGGTCGGGTCGTTCACGAGCGGCGGCGGCACGGTCCGGCCGTTGGCGGAGCGATGGAACGGCGCTGGCTGGATGGTTCTGAGCACGCCGAGGGCTCACACTCGAGGCGGCGTTTTCCAGGGGGTGTCTTGTAGCTGGAGGAAAGCCTGTATAGCTGTCGGATCCGTCGCCGGTGCGGCGCTCGTGGAGCGGTGGAATGGCGTCAAGTGGGCGATACAGACCACACCCAAGCTGTCCGGCCAGACGGTCGACTTGAGCGGCGTGTCGTGTTCGTCGAGCAAGGCGTGCACGGCCGTTGGAACCTTCCACTTCACCAACGGACTGTCCCCAACCGCACTGACCCCATCGCAATTGGCGGAGCGCTGGAATGGCGCCAGGTGGGTGATCCAGAAGACGCCCGTTGTCTCCCACGGCAGCGAGCTTTTCGGTGTGTCGTGCGCGTCGAGCCGAGTGTGTACCGCCGTTGGCGAGGGGCAAGACGCTGACGTCGAGGGCCCTCCCCAGACCTTGACGGAGAGATGGAACGGCGTTCGTTGGAGGATCCAGCACACGCCCCTTTCCGCCGGAGCGGTTGGAGGCAGCATCGGGGGAGTGTCGTGTTCGTCGAGCAACGCGTGCACCGCGGTCGGGCAGCAGATCGGCTCTCCCACGCCGTTGACGCAGGGTTGGGACGGCGCGAGCTGGACGAACCAGACGGCGCCAAGTCTTCCGGGCACGGGTGAAGACTTTCTTCAGGGCGTGTCGTGCACGTCGAGCGATGCATGCATCGCCGTCGGAAGCGGCGCCTATGCCGAGTTGTGGAACGGCCTCAGCTGGGCTCTCCAGAACACGCTCAACCCCACCGCCTAGAGTGAGACGATCGGTCGTGCTGGTGACCGGCATGTCCGGCACGGGGAAGTCGACCGCCCTCGCTGAGCTGGGCCGACGTGGTCACCGGACAGTCGACACCGACGATCCGGGGTGGATCGTCCCCACCGAGACACCGGACGGGGCCGAGCCGATGTGGGACCTCGATCGCGTCCGCGCGCTCGTCGACGGACATCAGGATGGGTGGCTGTTTGTCTCCGGGTGCGTGGCGAACCAGGGTGCCGTCTATGACCGTTTCGACGCGGTGGTCCTCTTGAGCGCACCGGTCGAGGTCATGCTCGTTCGCGTGGTCGACCGGGCCAACCCGTTCGGTTCGCGCTCAGAGGACCGCGCGAAGATCGCACGCGACCTGGCCGAGTTCGAGCCGCGCCTCCGCGCGGGCGCCGATCAGGAGATCGTCACGACGGCGCCCGTCGCGGAGGTCGTCACGGCGCTCGAACGAGTGGCGGCTGCCGCCGGCGCCCGAGCCGGTCGCTCCCAGTAGCCGCGCGTCCGGAAACGTCAGACGTGGGTCCAGAGCGCAGAGACGATGTTGCTCGTGTATGCGTCGGCCACGAGGGAGTAGAGGAACTCCGGCGGTGAGCCGACCGGGGAGTTGACGAGGAGCACGAACTCCATGTCGTGCGGCAGGTAGAAGAGGACGGCTTGCTCGACCTGGCCCGCCGAGTCCTGCCACAACCCGTTCTTGGCGTAGTAGGTCCCGAGGCGTGTCGAGACCGTCCAGTCGATCCCGAAGCCGGCATCGAGCATGGACTGCGCGCGGGAGGGGCTCACGATCGTGCCGTCCCGCCGGAACGTGCCCATGACGTCGAGCAACTCATCGACCGAGATGTGCCAAGCGGCTCCGCCGGCCATCGTGGTCAGATCGCCGGAGTTCCAGCCTGAGCCGGAGACCGGGAAGTTGTAGGCCAGCGCGTCGGTCGACTGATGCCCCAGACTCGGGCCGGACACGCCGGCGGGCGAGAACACCTTGGCGGCGACGTAGGACTGGTACGCACCCAGGGTGATGATGTCCCACACGATGTCGTTCAACGCGCTCAGGCCAAACAGCGGCGGCAGGGAGAAGTCGATCGGGATGGTCCCATTGATCGTCCCGAGCAGGATCCGGCAAAGACCGAAGTTCATGTTCTGATACCAGTACTGGCCCAGGTGAGTGGTGCCGGCCGCGATCTGTGCCTTCATGAACTCGAAGTCAGACGCCGAGGAGCTCACGCCGTAGTTCAGACCCGAGGTGTGGGTCATCAGATGGGCGAACGTGATCTGGTCGACGTTCGGTC
Source organism: uncultured Solirubrobacterales bacterium (assembly GCA_963832315.1). Lineage (GTDB taxonomy): Bacteria > Actinomycetota > Thermoleophilia > Solirubrobacterales > Solirubrobacteraceae > Palsa-465. The sequence continues at coordinate 108,858 of CAWHTT010000010.1, forward strand.
CCTTGGCCCAGTACGCCGGCAGGTAGTCGATGATCTTCGCGTCGCTGGGGATCCCGTGGTTGTGGAGCAACCTGGTCATCGCGATTGCGGTGATCTGCTTGCTCAGGCTGGCCACGTGCATCCGGATCCCGGTGGTCCACAACTCGGCCGTGTCCTGTGGTTCCTTGGCCCAGTCCCAGTCGACCATCCGGAGCGTCGTGCCGTGCTCGTTCAGTCGCATCGAGTAGCCCGCAACCTCGTTGCTCAGCGCCGACTCGAGCGAGTCGATGAACCCGTCCACGTCCAGCCGGAGGTGAAGATGCACCTCCGGGAGCGCCTCGCTCGTCTCCACGCCGGACTCGGGCGGCTGCGAGAGGTGCAGGCGCCCGTGGTCGGAGCTGACGCCATCGAGATGCGGGGGACGCATCACGTGGGAGCGCACCTGCGCTTCGGTGACTTCAACGCCACGGATGCGCTTCAGCGCCGCGGCGAGTCGCTCGCTATCGCTCAGGTGGGACGGCTCGGTCATGGCCCTTCCTTTCGTCGTCGTGCCCGGCGGGCGCTCGATGCATAGCCGCCGTTGCCGACAAGATCACGCACCACGACCACTGTGAACACCCTCCCAAGGGTCAAGCGCCCACACCCGGGTTGACCCCGCCTGCTCAGGAAGCGCGCGCCGGGCCTACATCTGCGCCGCCGCCGCCTCGATCGCCTCGCGGATCCGGGGGTAGGTGCCACAGCGGCAGACATTGCGCAGCGTGTCGAGTTCGTCGTCGGTGATGCTCCGGCCCGCGGCCTTCGCCTCGTGAACGAGGGCGACCGCGGCCATGATCTGGCCCGGCTGGCAGTAACCGCATTGCGCGACGTCGAACTGAAGCCAGGCCTCTTGCATCGGGTGAAGGTCCTGGCCGACGGTGGCGGGTAGGCCTTCGATCGTGGTGATCTGGTCGGTGCTCGTGATGTCGGACACAGGGACCGAGCAGGGATTGAACGCCTTGCCGTTGATGTGACACGTGCAGGCCTTGCACACGTCCAGCCCGCATCCGTACTTCGGTCCCGAAACTCCGAGGAGGTCGCGCAGCACCCAGAGCAGGCGCAGGTCGTCCTGGCAGTCGACGCTCACCTGCCGGCCGTTGAGAATGAAGGTGTGGTTGGGCATCAGAACGCCTCGCTCAGACCATCGGTTGGAGACTGCGGAATCGGCGGAACGGTCGGCTCCGGCGTGAATCCGAGCGGCTGGTTGTGGTTGATCGGAAAGCTCGTGGGCAGCGTCCCCGTGGCGCGCGCGTAGGCGTTGGCGACGGCGGCCATCGCAGCCGCGACACCTAGCTCGCCGGCGCCGCCAGGCTCGTCGGTGCTCGGCGGCATCACGATCACCTGTAGGTCGAAGGGCGCGTTCCACTCGCGCGTGTAATAGGCGTTGTCCCAGCTTCCCTCGAGGAAGTAGCCGTTCCTGAGATGGAGGCTGTAGGTCAGCGCCTGGGCGATCCCGTCCATGATCCCGCCCATCATCTGCGCCTGGAGTCCCAGAGGATTGATCGGCAGGCCCACGTCGACCGCGAACACGACCTTCGTCACGCGCGGGCCTGTGTACCCGTCTCGCACCTGTCGATTGACCGTCGCGGGCGTACAGTCGATCTCCGCGACGCAGGCCGCGTAGCCCTTGTACTCGTGGTGAAGGCCGATCCCCTGGGCCGTGCCGACGGGCATCGAGCGCCCCCAGTTCGCGGCCTTGGCGGCCGCGTCGAGTACGGCGGTCAGTCGCGGGTCTCGGCTGGACGTGCGACGGAACTGATACGGGTCCTGGCGCATCACCTTCGCGATCTGATCGACCATCACCTCTTTCGCCGTGGTCACCTCGGGGCTGTAGATGTTGCGCACGCTCGAGGTGTTGAACGCACTGCCGGGCGGGTGGTACACCTCGTTCAGCAGTTGGGTGACCGGCCCGAAGTTGTACGGAACGTTCGCGGTGAGGCTGAAGACGCCCTGCGAGTAGGCGAGGAAATCGCCCTCGGGCAGGTCGGCCAAGGCGGCGGACAGGATCTCGCCGAGTCCGTGGCTGAAGTCGGTCGCGACGCTCGTGTGGCGCTGGTCGAACGCGAGCACCTGGTTACCCAGGTAGGTGATTCGCACCCGCGAGGTGCACATCGGGTGTACCCGGCCCTGGCGGAAGTTGTCGGTCCGGTGCCACATCAGCTTGACCGGCTTGCTGATGGCCTTGGAGATCGCCGCCGCCTCGAACGCGGCGTCGGCGAACAGGTGACGGCCGAACGACCCGCCGCCCTGTGTCACGTGGGCGGTCACGTCCGGGACCGGCAGACCGAGTATCTCGGCGACGGTCTCCTGGAAATACACCGGCGACTTCATCGCCGACCAGATCTCGGCGCTGCCGGGGCGCACGTCGGCGATCGCGCAGTTGGTCTCGAGCGGGTCTCCGGGACGGAAGTAGAACGTGAAGCGCTGGTCCAGCGTCTGGCCGACGCCCGGCGTCATCGGTAGCTCGGCGGCGACCAGGTCCTGCAGCACGCTGGCGTCGGACTTGCCATCGGCGGTCCCGGAGGCCCATCTCACCTGAAGCGCCCGGATCGCGTCGATGCACTGCCCGAAGGTCTCGGCGCGAACGGCGACCCCGCCCGGCACGAACTGCGTGTGGGGGATGATCGTCACGTCGGTCACGCCGGGCATCGCCAGCACCTGCGACTGGTTGTCGATGCTGACCGCGGACCCGTTGATCGTGGGCGGCCGGCACACCATCGTCGGCAACGCGCCGGGAATGTCGAGGTCGAGCGCAAACTGCTTGCGGCCGGTCACAGCGTCAAGCGCGTCGATCCTCCGCTGAGGCGTTCCGACCAGGCTGAACTCGGATCGTGGCTTCAGCTGGGCCAGGACCGCGGCGGTCTTCGCGGCGGCCGCGGCGCCGGACAGCTCACCGTAGGTGACGGCCTTGCCGTCGAGCCCGACGACCGTTCCGTTTTGCAGCTTGAGCTTCGCGATCGGCGCCTGCAGGGCCTCGGCGGCTGCTGCCGTGAGCCGGCCGCGAGCGATCGCCGCCGCCACCCGCACCTGGTCGTAGAGAGAGTGCACCGAGTTCGACCCACCGGTGAGCTGGTTCCAAACAAGCTCGGGCCGCGCATCGGCAAGCGTCATGTGCACCTTGTCGAGCGACAGGTCCATCTCCTCGGCGATGACCATCGCGATTGCCGTGGTGATGCCCTGCCCGACCTCGGCGCGCGGCAGCGCGAACGAAACCGTGCCGTCTGGGTTCACCGCGATCGTGATGAGGCTCGCGGTCGCCAACGCCGCATCGGTCAACAGGTCTGTGAGGTCGAACGAGTCGACCGGCTGCTCCGTGGGGATCGCCGCTGCGGCCGGTTGGGCCCGACCTAGCTCGGCGGCGGTGACGAGCGTTGAGGCCGCGATCACATAGCCGATGAACTGCCGCCGCGAAAGCCCGCGCGCGTCAACACGTCCCGATCTGATCTCGACGTCCGGCACTGGTCCTCCCATCCGGGATCACCTGGATGCCGTGGATCATGACCGGACGGCGCCCGGAGCGCGCCGGTTCGGGCGAAGCGCTCAGGGCCTCGGAGTGTCGCTAGAGCAGCGCGAGCGTGCTGAAGGTGCCCGCGTGGTCGGAGTCCCAGAATCCGCTGACCGGTTGACGCCCGGTGACCGTCGAGTTGACCAGCTTGACCTTCTTCGGAGCATTGGTCATCACGTGGTCGACCTTGTGATCGAAGTCGCTGACCTTTCCGCCACCGCCGGGCGCCGTCAGCACGGCGGTCTTCAGGCAGCAGCTCAGCGGCTTGTACGTGCTCAGCTCGCGGAACCCGCTGTGCAGAAGCAACTGATCGGCCAGCTGGTCTCCAGGCTGAAGCGGGGTCTTGACGTCTGAGTTCAGATCGCCAACCAGGATCACCGGCAGCTTCCCGGTGGCCGGGCCGCCCTTCTGGACGAGCTGGCGGGCCTGCGCCTGGCGCACCTGGCCGGGGCCGACGTCGGGGCCGTTCGTGGGGTTGCTGGCTTGGCTGTCGAACGACTCGAGGTGCGTGTCGACGAACCGGAATGGGCGGCTGCCGCGGACCGTGACGTCGGCGCTGACCCAGCCTCTGTCCACCGGGACCGTGAGCAGGCCAAGCAGCTTGGGTGCGTACAGGACCTTGAAATGGCCTGCCTTGACGTTCTTCGTCTGAACGCCGTCGTGAACCCGGGCGAGGATCGCGTCGCGCATGGTCAGCCGTACGTCCTCATCGCAACTGTGGTCTGGGCTCCCATCCGTGTTCGCCTCGGTCTCGAAGTCGAACTCGGGCTCGGTAACGACGACGCGGTAGCGCTGCTTGCCCTTGTTCAGCTGCGCCAGCAGCAGCTTCACGTAGTCGTAGGCGACGTGCGTTGCCGTGTAGGGACCGGGTGGGACGAAGTACTTGCAGGTCGGGTCGGTGCGCCACAGCGCGGCCTCCTGCAGCCCAACGAGGTCCGGGTTCTGCTTGAGGATCTCCTGCGCCAGACCCTTGGCCCGGACCGGGAAGTTGTTCTCCTGGACCTGGTCGAAGATCTCGCCGGCTGCATCGCCCAGAGCCGGCAGGCTCGAGGCCTGGAGCGCGGGGGCCAGGTCGGCGCCCAGGTACAGGTTCCGCGTCATCACCTTGACGATGTGCTCGGACTTCGCGCCCGACGCGGAGGCCGGCGCGGCGGTGACGGCCGCGACCGCAAACGCCGCGAGCGCCGCCGCGATCCGCCACCACCAGGATCGACGCAACTGGCTATCTGTCCCGGACAAGCGGCGTCTCCTTCCTCAGCTGAGCGCCGGGATCACCTCGGCGGCGAGCCGCTCGAGTTGCTCTGCGTCGTCGAGGATCGGGTTGAGCAGGATCAGCTCGGCACCGGCATCCGCCACCGTACGGATACCCGCGGCGCACTCGTCGGGCGGCCCCGCGAAGATGTGCTCGGACCAGCCGCCCCGGCCGTAGTGTCGGGTGAGCGCGTCCTCGAGTCGCCGGCGCCCGCGCGCCGCGTCGTCGTCGACGTGGACGTAGAGGCGCTTGCCGATCCGGAACGTGCCGGGATCTCGGTTCTGCGCGCTCAGCTCCTCTCTCACCACCTTGACCTGTTCGGCGAACTGAGCCGGCGTCTGGGAGCCGGCGCCCATGAACCCGTCTGCGTGCCGGACCGCGCGCCGCATCCCGGCCGGAACGCTGCCACCGAACCAGACCGGCGGGTACGGCTTCTGCACCGGCTTGGGCTCCATCGTGGCGCCCTGGAGCTTCCACAACTCCCCGTCGAAGTTGATCTCGGGCTCCGTCCAGCACGCCTTCATCAACGCCAGGGCCTCGTTGAAGCGGGCCACCGGCTTGTCCGGGTCCACGCCGAAGGCCTCGAACGGCCGTCCCTTGCCGCCGGTCGCGAGACCCACCTCGACCCGGCCATGGCTGAGGCAGTCCAGCGAGCTGATCGCCTTGGCCAGATGCAGGGGGTTGTGCAGCGGGAGGATGAACACGGCACAACCCAGCCGCAGCTGCTCGGTGCACGCCGCGGCGTAGGTCAGGATCTGGAGCGGCGCGACGCTGCCGGCCGCGCCGACCACCTGCTCCTGCGCCCAGGTGCTCTCGAACAGCCCGAGCTCCTCGACGCGGCGCAGATGCGCGCGAAACGCACCATCGTCGAAGCGGCTGTCGCGGGCGTACTGCGGGATGGAGATCGCGAATCGCATGGGCTCGCAGCCTAACGTGGCGGCGGATCTCGCGCCGATGACCAGCGCTACTGAGTGGCGAGTGCGTCGCCCAGCGGTGTGCGCGCGTAGAGGACCGATCGTCCGTCGCGCCGGGCGGTGACGAGTCCGGCCTCGCGAAGGGCGGCGAGGTGGTGGGAAGTGGTGGCCGGGCTAAGCGAGAGGCGCTCCGCGAGTTCGGTGGTCGAGCGGGGGGCGGCGAGGTCGGCCAGGAGCGTCGCGCGCGAGCCGCCGATCAGCCGCGCGAGTCCGTCGGGTGCCGCCTGCGGCTGGGCCCAGAGGGTCGCGATACCGCGGGCCGGATAGATGACGCCGGGGACCCACGGCGCGCGGTCGCTCACGACCGGACGGGCCGCGAAGGCCGACGGCACGAGCAGGAGCCCGCGGCCCTCAAGGTCGAAGGTGGCGTCGTGAACCGGTACCTGCACCTCGAGATTCGGCTGGGCCCACGTCACGTTCGGGCTCAGGTCGGCGAACAGCGCCGCCGGGCCGCCGGTGGTCAGCCGTCGCGCGCGGTAGGCGATGTCCGCCTCGATAAACGCGCGAATCCGTGGCCACACGGGCTCTATCGCGCGGTGCCAGTAAGCCTCGAGCACGTCAGCCAGACGCCGCACCTCCCGCCGGGGGTTGGCGAGGTATGGCGCGGCGACCTCCGGACCGCGTTTGTGCTGGGCGGCGAACAGCGCCATGTCCGCGCGAATGTGGGCGATCGGCGTCGCGCGCAGCGCGGCGAGGTCATCGTCGATATCGGCGAGGGGGCCGGCCGGGAGCGGCACCACGAAGTCGGGGGTATAGCCGCGAGGCGGATTCAGCGCGGCGACACGTTCGAGCTCCAATCCATGCAAGCGGCCGCTGAGCGAGCGCAGCCAGGGTAGGTGCAGGGCTGCGTGGGCTGGGTCGCGCAGGGCGACCACCGAGCGCACGAGTTCCCACATCGGCGAGATCGCGAAACGCGTCAGCGCCAGGTCCTCGACGGAGAACACGAATCGCACCACCGCTATCGCCTCGGCACCATCACCTCGGCACCATCACCTCGGCACCATCACCTCGAGCGTCGCTCCATCGAGATCGCGGAAGTAGATCGAATCGCTGTCGCGATGCGCCTCGTGCTGGTAGGGGATCTGGAGGCGATCGAGCCGATCGGCAAGGCGAGCCTGGCCGGGCACGTCCGTCGCGAGCGCGATGTGACGAAGCCCCGCCGGCCTCTCGGCAAACAGCCCAAGGCGCGCGCCCGGCGGTCCGAGGAAGATCGGTTCGTCGCGCTCCGAGTGGAGGGTGTGCGGGGCGAAGCCCAGCACGGCCTGATACCACGCGACCGACGCCGGTCGGTCGCGAACGTCGAGTGATACGTGATCGATTCGCATGATTCGCATGGCGGGCATGATCGGTTCAGCCGCACATTCTCCGCCATAGATTCGATGTAGATCGAATCATTAGCGGCGGACTCGGGGCGTGAAGACGATCCCTCCATGAGCAATCTCAATCACACCCAAACCCTCGATCGGCCCCAGGTCGCTGCCGACCACGTCGATCGGATCGGTCCCGCCAACCCCGCAGTCTCCATCCAGGCAACCGAGGAACCGTACGTCTCCCTGGAGAGCGAGGCACGCTGGTACGGCAACAGCCTCTGGGAGCACCTCATCCCCGCCGACGCCACCGACGGCAAGTTGTCGGTATTCCAGGCCACGATGCCCGAGGGCTTCAGCCCGCCCCGTCACATCCACACGCGCGAGGACGAGGTGTTCCTCGTGCTCGAGGGCGAGGCCTGGTTCGACGTCGACGGCGAGCGGCGGCTCGCCGGGCCGGGCACGAGCGTCTACATGCCGCGCGGCGTGCCGCACACCTTCCGGATCAAGAGCCCCGTGGCGCGGATGCTGGGCATCATGACCCCCGGCGCGTTCGAGCAGTTGTTCCGCGATCTGAGCGTGCCCGCCGGTGCGCGGACGCTGCCCGAGCCGGGCATGGTTCCGTTCGACGTCCCCAGGGTGATGGCCGAGCAGACGCGGCTCGGCACCCTCGTTGTCGGCCCGCCGATGGCCGATCCGGAAGCCTGAGAACGGCTGGAGGGAGGGCCGCCCCGCTGCGTGGCGGTCCTCCCGTCGGGTTCGGGGCGGTCATCCTCGAGTCTGCGCGACGCCACCCCGGGGCGACGGAAGCCGCACCTCGCCCCGTTGTTCCCAGTCCTCCAGCGACCGGGACAGGTCGGCGCGCTGATCGTCGAGCCGCGCGAGCGCCTGGGCGAACTGGTCGCGGACGAGTTGTGAGAGCGGCGCGTCGAATCCGACCCGATCGAACAGCGAGCTCGCGATCCGCAGGTCTTTGACCATCAGTGCCAGCTGGAACCCCGCGGCATAGCGGCGAGACATTGCCTCGTCGACCAGCGTGTTGGCGGTGCTGAAGTTGCGGGCGGTGCCGGCGTTGAACACGTCGAGCATGGTCTCCACGTCGACTCCGAACCGCCGGCCGGCGATCATCGCGTCGAGCGCGGCGGCCAGGCCCGCGGCGGACACGTAGTTGTTGAGCGTCTTCATGGCATGGCCGGACCCGAGCGGGCCGGCCCGGAAGATCTGCTCCGCCATCGCCTCCAGCACCGGCATCGCCTGGTCAACCGCGCCGTCATCATCACCGCCGATCATGAACGTGATCCGCCGCGTGTTCTCTCCGACCGCCTCGGGGCGGGTGACCGGCGAGTCGAGCAGGATCAGGCCATGGGCGGCAAGCTCGGCGCCCAGCTCCCGGGTGCCGTACGGGTCGGAGGAGCTGGTGTCGACGACGATCGTCCCCGGCCTGAGCCGGGAGGCGATCCGGTCTTCACCGAGCAACGCGTCGCGCACGACCTGCCCGTTGGGGAGCATCGTGATCAGGATCTCTACGTCGGCGAGGGCGGCCGGGTCGCCGTCGCAGCCGCGACCGCCGTGCTCGGCCACCCACTGGCGCTCGCGCACGAGGTTGGTGTCACGGACGATCAGGGGATAGCCGGCAGCGATGAGGTTGGCCGCCATCGGGCCGCCCTGCTGACCAAGGCCGACGAAGCCCACGGTCGTGGAGCGTGGATCTGGGAGGGGGTTCTGTGCCATGGGGCGAAGCCTGCCACCTCATCGCGCATGGGTGGCGGCGCAGGCGGCCGAGCGGGGGCGCTGTTGCCTAAACCGTCGTCATTGTTGGTCACGCACAATCCAAGCGAGGCGACCGCGTGGACTTTGGCGATTCAGCTGACACGTACGCGTAGTTTCAGCGCCAAAGTCCGGGCCGCGAACGCTCCGTCGCCCGAGGGTGTTTGTGATTCGCTCACAACCAATTTTCGGTGCATTGACCTGCGCGACAGCCTCAGCCGTAGCTGAACTGCTCGGCCCAACCGACCGGGCGCCCCTCCGGGGTCAGGTCGAACAGGTTCCACAGCGGCTCGAGGGTGCCGACGTGACGAGGCTCCTGCCCCGAATCGGAGGGCGCGTAGAACAGCTCGGAGCTCCAGAAGTGCCGGATCACGTCGCCTTCACGGTGAAACACGGTCAGCATCGGCCGCTGCGCTCCGTCGGGCGTCTGCGCGAAGTAGTCGGCGTTGTACGAGTTGCGGGCAGAGGAGAGGAGCCGCAGCGAACGCCATCCCCGCTCGCGGGCGAACGCCAGCACGCGGGGGAGGGGCGCCTTGGCGATCACCGCGAGGTTGAGGTGCTGGCTCGCGTGCTCGGCGGCTCCGTCGAGTTGGTCCAGAAACGCGACGCACGATGGGCACGGGCGTTCTGCGAGCGGCAGCAGCGCGGTTTCGCCGTCGCTGGGTCCCGGCGTCTGATCACCAGGGTCGCGCGGGAACATGAAGCTGTAGAGGACGAGCGAGTCCTTGCCCGGCTGGAACAGCTCGGACAGCCGCACCTGGGCCGGCGCCCCGTCTGCTCCCGCCCCGTCGAACACGTAATCCATCCCGACCCGCCCGCCGGGTGGGAGCTCGCGCCGGGCGGCGGCGACCGCCTCCGTCGCGCGGCGCAACTCGACCTCCTGCTCCAACAGCCGATCGCGCGCCGCCCGGTATTCCGGTGACTCTCCGGGAAGCGTGATGCCCATCAGTTCTCCTCTCGCGGGACCTTCGCGCGCGCGGCGCCCTGACAGCGCCCGCGGCACTAACAGGAGATTGGACCAGCAGAGACCGCGGAACTCATCGTTCGATCCAGCGCCCGATGAAGCCGCTGGCCTCGGTGGATGAGGATCGACATCGCCGCGTTGGCCAGGCAGTAATACGCGGGGTAGAGAAGCATCGACAGGTCGACCTGACTGACCGCGCCGGCGGCGAGCGCGCCTCCGAGGCTGGCCAGGACATATGTGGAGAGCGTCTCGGAGTGGGGGTCGCGGTGGACCTTCGGGGTCATCATCGCGATCGCGATCATGTCGGCCGCGATCACACATCCGAGGGCGACCACAGGCTCACGGGCGAGGATCCACCCGACGACGCCGGCCCCGGCGAGCGCGATCAGGGACAGATCGGTGGCGCTCATACCGCCCTCGCCGTACCGGATCGCGAGGAGGAAGACGAGGCCGGTCAGGATCGCCTGGGTGGCGGTCATGAGCACGCTCCATGAGCCGCCGACCGCCCGCTGCGAGAGGCACGCGATGATCGCGAGGATGCCCCATATCAGCCAGGTGCCCCGGTGCGGACGCGTGCTCCCGTGCACCGTGTCACGGACGTACGGGATGGTGTCCGCGATGCCGGCGAGGCCGCCGAGGATGCCGAGGACGGGGGCCAGGGTGTTCATCGCGTCTCACCGGGCAGGGGGAACCACCGAATCCGCTCGAACTCCGGGCTGAGCGCGGGGTCGGGGCTGCGTGCGGGATGAGGGCTGACTGCGAAGTCGGGCGCGACCGCGGGTGACGGGGCGGCGTCGGCCGCCTCCAGGATCCGCCGAGCCTCGGCGAGGTGACGCGCGAGCACGCGGTCGGGCTCGAGCGTGCGGCACGGGACGACCGCGTCGGCGAGCGTCGGCGCGGGCGGGGCGTCGCGGTGGCGCCACGTACCGGAGGCGGGATCGAACCGGTACGCCGGCAGCAGCTTCCAGCCGTGGTCGGCGAGCAGATGGACGGCCTCGAGGATGTACTGGAACACCGCCTCGCTGATGAAGTAGTTGAACCCGAGGCGGGCGAACGCGAGCTTGGCGCCCAACTGGCCGGCCGCGCACTGGGCGGCCATCCCTTCCGAGAAGTCATCGTCGATCCCGTAGCGGCGGTGGACGTACGGTCCAGCGCAGAAGCACCCACCGCGCGCCTGGATCCCGAACAGGTCGCTGAGCAGCGCGACGACGAAGTTCCCGTGCAGCAGCCGCGGAGGATGGCGGATCCCGAGCGACACGATCGGCAGTCGCTCGGTGGCGGTGTCGCCGAGGATGTCGATGTTCGGGTTGCGCGCCCAGGAGGCCAGCGCGCGACGGGCGAAGTCCTGCTCGCGGCGGCGGATCTCCTCGACCCCGATCTCCTCCTTGAGCTCGAACACGAGGCCGGCGCGGATCGACTCGACGATCGCGGGGGTACCGCCCTCTTCGCGGATCTCCGGGTCGGGGTGGTAGGCGTGCCCGTTCGGGCTGACGAACAGGACCGTGCCCCCACCCGGCACCGAGGGGACAGCGTTGCGCAGCAGGGCGCGCTTGACGACGAGGACTCCCGGGGTTCCGGGGCCGCCGACGAACTTGTGCGGCGACAGGAACACGGCGTCCTTGCCGGCCATGTCGATCGGCAGGTACGGCCCCGCGGTCGCGTAGTCCCAGAACGACAGCGCGCCATGAGCGTGCAGCAGCCGCGCCGTGCCCTCGACGTCCGTGATGATGCCGGTCACGTTCGAGGCGGCCGAGAAGCTGCCGATCTTCAGGGCTCGGCCGGCGTGTCGGCGCAGTTCGTGCTCGAGTTGCTCGAGATCCGGGCGGCCGTCGGCGTCCTCGCCGATCGTGACCACGTCCGCGACCGACTCGCGCCACGGCAGTTCGTTGGAGTGGTGCTCGTAGGGACCGATGAACACCACGGGACGGCCGCTTCGGCCCAGGTCGAGCACCCGGGTCAGCGTGTCGATCGCCCCGGTCGACCCCGAGCCGCAGAACAGCACCACGTCGTCCTCGCCGCCGTTCACCGCGCGGTGGATGAGGCGCCGGGCGTCCTCGCGCAGCGCCGTCGTGTGCCGGCCCGTGGCCGAGGCCTCGGTGTGAGTGTTCGCGTACAGCGGCAGCACGCGGTCGCGGATGTAGTTCTCGATGAACGACAGCGCGCGGCCGGACGCGGTGTAGTCGGCGTAGACGAGCCGGCGCGGACCGAACGGACCCGGCAGCATGACGTCGTCGCCGATGACCGAGTTGCGGACGCGCTCGATCAACCGCTCCGAATCGGGGACGGCGGATGCCGAGGCGGGCATAGCGAGCTGCACCCTCACGTGAGGTCTCCTTCTTCTGCGTGTCGCTCGGGTGGCTAGCGCGCCGCGGCCAGGACGGGCTCGGCGACACCGCGCCGGGAGTCGGGGGAGCCGGCGGAGCCGACGCGCCGATCGCGTGGAGGCGCGTGGCCGAGTGGCACGAAGCGCCTCAGCTTGGCCGGTCCAGGATCGCGCTCCAGCCGCTGCACCGCGACGATGTCGACGACCGGACGCCGGATGGCGGCTCCCGTCAGCGCCTGCGCGATCTGGGCTTGGAGCGCCCCGAGATTCACCGGCGCCGAACACCGCACGGCGATCCGCGCACCGTCCGGGGTCTGGCGCACCTGATACTCGACGACGCCGGCGTGGCGAGAAAGTACGGAGCGGAACACATGCGGATGGACCCGTCGATCGTCGTAGACGAATGTGTCGTCGAGCCTTCCCTGGATGTCCGCCACGCGGCGGTGGGCCGACCCGCACGGGCATGGCTCGGTTTCCAGCGTGACCTCATCGGTGATCTCGTAGCGGATCAGCGGCAGCACTCGGTTGAACAGATTGGTCAGGTACACCTTGGCCGAGCGCTCCCCGGGTGCGCACGGCCGGCCGTTCTCGTCGACCGCCTCGACGATCACCAGATCCTCGCTGAGGTGCATGCGCGACTCGTCGCACGGGATGCCGACGCCCCCTCCTTCTGATGCGCCCCAGAGGTTCCCCACCCGCACGCCCCAGGCTTCGTCGGCCGCGGCTCGGATCTCGGGCAGGAGCGGCTCGGAGCAGCTCAAGACGCGTCGCGGAGCAATCCGGAGTCGCCCGGCACGGGCCTCGAAGGCCAGCACGTGCAGGGCGGAGGGATACGCGATGAGGAAGTCCGGCTGGGCCTGGTTCAGGCCGGCCACGATCTCCTCGGTCGGGAGCGTGACCGGGAAGCGAACGTTGTCGAACTCCCCGCTCGCGAACGTCCTGGCGAGCGCGGCCGTGGCATGGGTGAAGTGACCCGCGGTCACCCACGCCAACAGAATCGGCCTCGAGGAAAGCTCGCGCTCTGAGCGCTTGGCGCGCAGCAAGTAGCGGGCCGCGCCCACCCAGAACGTCGCCCAGCCGGTCCAGTCGTAGACGAACACCCCGCGCTCGCCGGTGGACCCGCCGGACGTGACCGCGGTATAGCCGTCGAGCAGATAGCCGCCGGTCGTGACGGTCTGCAGGTGATCGTTGACGCGTTCGAGCGACAGGCGCTCATCGCCGACGATCCGATCGAAGTTCTCCATCAGGTCGGCCTTGGTCATCGGTGGGACCGCGCGCAGGCTGCCCTCGTCGATCTCATTCGGATCGATGCCCGCCAACCGCTCGCGATGCCACGGTGACCGCACGACCGCCTCGCGCACGAGTTCGCGCAGGCGCTGCACCCGATGCAATGCGAGCCGGTCCGCCGGCCAGTCCAGCCGCTCGATCAGCCGCGGTGTGAGCGCCATCGCGTAGGCCAGGTGCTGCTGCCGGTCCGTCTCGTAGTCGCGCATGTGCCAGCCCCCTTAGGTCGTTACTCCCGGTCCGGGCAGTGACTGCGCAGCAGCGTAAGTCAGTGTCCCGACTCCGTCTTCGGTACCGGTACGGATTCGGGTACGGATTCGGTTCACGAGAGCCCCAGCTCGCCGGCGCGGCGCACGAGCTGGACCTTGGAGTCCACGCCGAGCTTCGCGTACACGCTGGCCAGGTGGCTCTCGACCGTGCGCTTGCCGACGAACAGCGAGTCCGCGATGTCCTTCGCGCTCATTCCCGTCGCGGCGAGCCGGGCCACCTCGTGCTCACGGCGAGTCAGGGAGCCCGGACCAAGCGCGGCCGCGGCGGCGCGCCGCCCCGCGGTGCCGAGGTGGCGAAGTGCGTCGAGGGCGCGCTCCCGTCGCCAGGTCGCTCCGCACTGCTCGAGCATCGCCGCCGACCGCTCGAGCGCCGCGACGGCCTCACCCCGCTCGCGTGCGGGCAACGTCCGGCCGAGCGCGTAGTGACACCTGGCGAAGTGGGCCGTCCAGCCCGTCGCGGACAGCAGATCGACCGCACGGCGCGCCGAGTGCGCGGCACGCTCGCACTCGCCAACGGCCAGGCTTGCCCAGGCCGATCCCGCCGCGGCGATGCCCCAGTACAACGGCAGCCCGACGCGCTCAGCCACGGCGCTCAGGTCCGTCGCGGCCTCCGCGGCCGCCGGCGCGTCGCCGGCCTCCGTGGCGCATTCGGCGAGCTCGAACAGCAACAACGCCGCCAGTGGTCGCGCCCCCATCGCCAACAGCCGGTCCGCCGCGTGGCGCAGGAGCGCGGCGCAATCCCCGGGGCGACCGTCGTGCCAGGCCAAGAGGGCGTCCACGCTGCGTGTCATCGGGAGGTAGAAGGACCAGTCCCGCTCTTCGAGCGCTGCCACCGCCCGTTCCTGCAGACGCTCGGCCTCGAGCACGTCGCCCGCTTCGATCGCGGACAGGGCGCCGAAGGCCATCCCCGGCACCCGGCGCCTCGTGGCCGCGCTCGGCAACCAGGCGAGAACTTCGTGGGCCGAGGCCACCGAGGCGGGGAAGTTCCCGGCCATCCAGTGGACGAGCGCTTCGAGCTCGACCAGGATGCTCTCGCGGTAGGCGGGGTTCGCGCTCTTCGCCTCCTCGAAGATCGCGGCCGTCTCGCCCGGGCGGCCCTGCATCGCGAGTCCGGCGGCGAGTCCCCCGAGCACGATCGTGAGTCGATACTCCTTCTCGTCTTCGCGGGCGATCGCCCTGGCGCGCCGGAGCACCGCCTCGCCCTCGGCGAACTCGCCACAGAAGTTGGCGCTGTAGCTGATCGCGGACAGGCCCTGCATGGCGACGAAGCGGTCGCCGACCGCGTCCGCCGCCTCCACGAGCGCCCGGGCGTCGGCACCCATCCCGGCGAGGTCGCCGCGCAGGCCCCTGATCCAGGCCAACTCGCGAGCGGCCAGCAGCTCCTGCCGGTGCTCGCCGGCGCGGCGGAACAGCTCGTGAGCCTGCCGGCACGCCTCCTGCGCCGCTTCGAGCTCGCCCATCCCCCAGGCCAGGAAGGTGGCCAGGCGGAACTTCACCACCGCCCGGCGGCTGTGATCGGAGGAACCCTCGAGCAGGCGGTCGATCGCACGCAGGGCCTTGACGGCGATCGGGGCATCGGTCTCGGCCCGGTGGTCGATGAGCCACTCGGCGCGCGCGTACATCGCCTCCAGCACCTCGAGCCAGCGCTGGTCATCCGGGGGCAGGAGGTCGACGAGCTCCGCCTGCAGCTCGAGCGCCTCGCGGTACGCCTCGCGTCGCTCGGCCTGGCGCATGGCGTCGAGCAGCACTTCAACCGCCTCCGGATCCCCCCGCACGGCGGAACGGGCGAAATGCAGCGCGGCCTCCGCCAGCCGTCCCGTCCTCAGCAGCGAGCGCGCCGCCTGCCGGTGCAGCAGCCTGCGCCGCGCGCCGCCCGTCGCCTCGTAGATGACGTCGCGAACCAGCGGGTGCTGCACGACGTAGCCGAGCTCGCCGGCCCGCTCCTCCTCGACCACGATCCGCGCGTCCACCAGCTCGGCCAGGTCGGGCGCGATCTCCTCGAACGATCTCCCGGTCAGCACGGTCATATCGCTCAGCGACACCGGCCGCCCGACGACAGCCAGCAGCTCGAGCATGCCCTGCGGGTCCGCGTCGAACCGGCGCAGTTCCGAGGTGACCCGCTCCGTGAGACCCTCGGGCAGGCGACGCAGGTGCGGCGCGAGAAGGTCACCCTGCTCCTCGAGAAGCGCCCTGAGCAATCCGATCGCGAACAGCGGATTGCCGCGGGAGCGCTCGCTGATCCAATCGACGAGCACGCGCGGCGCCGGCTGCTCGATCACCGCCTCGGTCAACTCCCTCAGCGCAGGCTGGGGCAGCGCGCGCACTTCCATGCGGGTGAGCAGCGCATCCTGGTCGAGCTCGAACAGCACCGGAGCGGCGACGGCGTGACCCGCCAGTTCTGCCGGCCGGCTCGTCGCGATCACCAGCAGCCGCGCGTCGTCGAGGTGCCGCGCGAAGAAACGGAGCGCCTCCCAGGACGACGCGTCCGCGAAGTGGACGTCATCGAGCAGTACCACGAGCGGAGTCCGCTCCAGGACCTGCCCGAGCAGGCGCGCGAGGCCCTGCAGCAACCGGGGGAGCGGGGGATCCCGGTCGGGGATCGCGCCGCGGATCAGGGCAACGCGATGAAACAGGCAAGCGAGGTCGTCGAGCAGTCCGCCGCACAGATCGATCACCTCCTCGTCGGGCAACGACTGGAGGAACGGCTCGATGGCCTCGGTCCACAGGCCGAAGGCGGCACTCGCCGCAAGCGGGTAGCCCTGGGCCACGAGACCCCTCACTTCACGGTGGCGCCCCAGCAGCTCGCGCCCCAGGCGGCTCTTGCCCACCCCGGCGTCGCCAACCAACAGAACCAGACGGAAGTTCCCATCTATCGCCCGGCTCAGTTCGTCCTCGAGCGCCTCGAGCTCTTCTCGGCGCCCCACGAGCTCGAGTCCGGAGCGCGGCGGCGCCCGGCCCGCGCGGGCCGGGGTGCGAACCATTGCGCTCACGATGTGTCCCCCGGACGCTTCGTTAGGTAGTTAGGCTACCAGCCTCGCCTCCGCCGGAGTGAGAGATTGTCCCTGCGCGCACCGGTGTTCGCGCAGGTGACGGACCGACGCACTCGATGCACACCTCGCCACCGAGGCGCTCGGTGATCCACCCCCGTCTGACCATCAGTCCGTAGATCTTGCACCCGAGGCACAGCCCGAGCGCTGACTCCATCCACATCAGCGTCAGGCAGATCAGGCACATCGTTCGCGGCAGGTAACCCCGGATGCCGATGTTCGTGATCACCGTCATGGCCAGGGCCATCGCGAGGCCGAGCGACCAGGCGAAGCGCTTGGGTCGTGCCGAGACCCAGTCCGGCGCGCGACGTCGGGTCATCGCGTGCGCCAGCGCCCCGAACGGGCTGTAGCGCAGCCCAACCGTGACCCGGATCAGGAACTCGACGAAGAACAGGCTGGCCACGACCTGGAGCGGCACGTACTGCTTGTCGAAGTAGGCGTAGCTGAACGCCACCGCGCCGGTGACCATCGTCAGGCCGGCGGCCGCGCGCACCTCGGTTTCGTTGAAGACCTGATTCATGCGTTCAAGTGGCATCTGAGGTGGTCAGCGTAGGTCTGGGTTCAGGGTCCGTCTTCGGTAGTGGTACGGATCTACGTACGGATTCGGTTCGCGACATCCCGTTGCAACCGGAACGAGCCCGTGAGAGGGTCGCTCCGATCAGCGACCACAACAAAAGGGGGCCGGGCATGCTCAACGCGATCGACGAGCAACTCGCTGAGGAGTCGAGCTGGGATTTCAGCGATCTGCGCGCGGTTTACATCAACTGCACACTCAAGCGCTCGCCGGAGGCGTCCAACACGCAGGGTCTCGCCGATCGGTCGATCGCGATCCTCGAGCGAAACGGCGTGGCCGTCGAAGTGATCCGCGCCGTCGACCACGAGATCGCCACCGGCGTCTACCCGGACATGACCGAGCACGGCTGGGAGCAGGACGAATGGCCGGCGATCTCCGCGAAAGTCCTGGCTGCCGACATTCTGGTCCTGCTCTCTCCAATCTGGCTCGGCGAGAAGTCATCGGTGTGCACCAAGGTGATCGAGCGTCTGTACGGCAACAGTCACCTTCTGAATGAAGCAGGGCAGTACGCCTATTACGGTCGCGTCGCAGGTTGCATCATCACCGGCAACGAGGACGGCGCCAAGCACTGCGCGATGAACATCCTCTACTCGCTGCAGCACCTCGGATACGCGATCCCGCCCCAGGCCGACTCGGGGTGGCTGGGCGAGGCCGGACCGGGTCCGAGCTACCTGGATCCAGGCTCAGGCGGTCCGGAGAACGACTTCACGAACCGCAACACGACCTTCCTGACCTGGAACCTGCTGCACCTGGCCCGGATCCTCAAGGACGCCGGCGGGATCCCCGCCCACGGTAACCAGCGGACGCTGTGGGACGCCGGCTGCCGGTTCGACTACGAGAACCCCGAGCACCGGGCCTGACTTCGCGTCGCAACGGCAGCCGCCCGCCCGCACATTCGCGGCACTACTCTCCGGCCGAGCTCCAGTCCGGAGGCTCGTACACCCCGCCGGGTACGCCGCCGACGCAAAGCACCCGCAGACCGTCTGGCCCGGACGACAGCACTCGCGCTGTCCCGGCGTCGACCCGCACGAGGTGGTGGGCGTCGAGTGGCACGGAAGTGCCGTCGAGATCGACCGAGCCCGAACCGCGCAGCGCCACGTACAGCTCCTGCTGGCCCGAGTCGGATTCGTCGTGTGAGGTGGTCGAGTAGTCGGGCGGGAGGTCCATGATGTTGGCGCCGAACGCGGTGATCTCGAGCCCGGCGCGCACGAGCTTGGCGAAGCCGTCCCATAGCGTCGGCAGCTCGTCGATCGATCTGGCCGAGTAACCGGTGGTCGTCGTGACGCGGGTCATGACGCCACCAGGCCCAGGTTGCGGGCGATCGTCGCCATCGTCCGGTCGTGCTCCTCGACCGGGCTGAGCTCGATCAGCTCGACCGGCTCGAGGGTCTGGACGAAGTGGCCGGGCCGCAGGTGGTATGCCTCGCCGGCGTGGACGACCTCGTCGGGCCCGTCGGTGTAGGTCACCCGGAAGGAGCCCTTGAACAGGTAGCCCCAGTGATCGCACTGGCAGCGATCGTCGGGGAGTCCCTTGAACGGCGACTCGTCGGGCGGGAACTCGGCCGGCATCGACTCGAACGCGATGCGCATCTCGCCGGCGTCGACCTGGCGGCCCTCGTACTCGCCGAAGACCATCGGCTCCAGCTCATTCCTGGACACGTGCATGGAGAACTCTCCCTTCGTTGGTGGTGGCCACCGCCGCGACGCGGCGGCGGGTGACGATGAGCAGGAGGCAGGCGGCACCGATCGCGGCCGGCCCCAACCCCGCGGCGAGGAGTGCCGCGCGGGCGCCGAGCGCGCCGACGACGACTCCACCGAGCGCCAGCGCCCCGAGTTCGGCGCCGTTGCGCGCGCCGTTGTAGGCGGCGAAGACGCGGCCGCGCAGCGCCTCGGGCGTTCGCTCGTGGATCAACGTGCGCAGCAGCACGTTCTTGACCCCATGGGCCATACCGCCGAACGTGAATCCGATCAGTGCCATCCAGAGGACCGTGGACAGTGCCCCGCCGGCAATGCCGAATCCCTGGAGGATGACCGCGACCATCGCGCCGGCCGCCAACTGCGTCCGGGACACGCGATGGGCCAACCCGGCGGAGCCGGCCGCCATACCCAGGGTCCACGAGGTCAACAACAGGCCGTACGCGAGGCTCCCCGCTCCGAGCACGTCGGTGACGAAGAACGGCTCGGCGGTCGCGGACATCGAGAACACCAGGAGCGCGGCCACCGCACCCCCCAGCGTGATCGCGAGGTCGCGCCGGCGCACGAGGAAGACGAATCCGTCGCGGGCGCGCACTGCGTCGCCGGTAGGTTCGGTTTGCCCAGGCCGGCGGCGCGCGCGCAGCAGCACGGCCGCGGCAGCCACGACCACGAAGGACAGCGCGTTCAGGGCCAGCGCCATCCACAGCAGCCCCGCCGCGCCCAGGGCGCCGCCGACGACGGGCCCAGCGGTGAAGCCAACCGCGCGCGCGGTCTCCATCAGGCCGTTCGCCCGGGCGGCTTCGATATGCGGCCCGGCTGCCGCAGGCACGAGCGCGAATTCAGCCGGCTGGCTCACGGCGACGCCGCAGCCCAGCAGCACCATCAGCGGCAGCAGCGCCCAGAGGCTGTCGACGCAGGCGAGCATCGCCGCGACCGCCGCGGCTTGGACGAGCGAGACGCCGATGAGGATCCGGCGGTTTTCGAACCGGTCGACGATCGTGCCCGCCAAGCCCGCCCCGAGGACGACCGGGCCCCAGAGGGCGAAGATCAGCGCCGAGACGGCGAACGCCGAGCCGGTGCGCTGCTGGACGTGGAGGATCAGCGGGAAGATCGCCATGAAATCGCCGAGAGCGGAGATGCCCGCTGCGCCGGCGAGGAGGCGGAGGTCGCGGCTAGGTGGAATCGACATGCGCCGATCGTCCCGGCCGACCGTTCGCGCACCGTTCGGCCTCCGTGAAAGGTGATCCGCCGGCTTGCGCGACCGCCGTGCGATGGACGACAGTTGGGCCGATGCTGGACGTACGACTCGCAGGTGATCTGGCGCTGCGCACCGAGGGGGGCGAAATCGCGCCGCCGGCGTCGAAGCGGGCGCGCGCCGTGCTCGCCTATCTCGCGCTCAACCCCGGCCCACAGCCGCGCGGCCGCCTCGCGGCGCGCTTCTGGCCCAACGTGCTCGACGAATCGGCGCGGGCCAGCTTGCGCGTGGCCCTGACCGAGTTGCGGCAGGCGCTGGGGCCCGCGGCGGTCTGTGTGCTGGCCACGCGGGACACGGTCGCGCTTGACGGCGAAGGCCTCAGAGTCGACGCCCGCTCGTTCCAGCAGGCGCTCGACGAAGGCGACCCTGTGCGAGCGCTCGAGGCATGCAGCGCCCCGATCCTCGACGGCTTCGAAGAAGAGTGGGCGCACGAGGCACGGGATGAGCACGCGCACCGGCTCGGCGAGGCGTTCGAGCAGGCCGCGGTACTCGCCGGCGATCCGGCGGAGGTCGTCCGGCTGACCCGGGCTCAGGTGGCGCTCGACCCGCTCGCCGAGGCGCCCAACCGCCGCCTGATCGAGCGGCTCGCCGCGACGGGTGACCGGGCCGCCGCGCTGTCCGCCGGCCACCAGTTCGCCGAGCGTCTTCGCGTGCAGTTAGGCATCCCGCCGTCGCGCGAGACGCGGGCGCTGCTGGCCGATCTCCGTCGGGGCGAGCCGACACCCATTCCGCCGCCGCCCAGCCTCGCCCGCGCGTACGAGACCGAGTTTGTCGGCCGTCGCGCCGAGCTAGATCGGCTGCATGCGTCGTGGGGCGGCGTGCAGATGCACGGCGACCGGCGAATCGTGCTCGTCGCGGGCGAGCCCGGAATCGGCAAGACCCGCCTCGCCCACCATTTCGCCTCAGCCGCACTCGCGGCGGGCGCCACCGTGCTCGAGGGGCGTTGCTCGGACGAGCCGCTCGCGCCGTTCGAGCCGTTCAGCGAGGCGCTCGGTCGAGCGGGCGCCGCGGACGCCCTCCGGCCGGGCGACACCGACGACGCCGGCGCGCGCCATCGCCTCTTCGATGCCGTCGACGACGCGCTCGCTGACCTCGCTTCGCGAGCGCCGCTGCTCCTCGTGATCGACGACTTCCATTGGGCCGATCGCGGCACGCTGCTCCTCACGAGCTTCCTGCTGCGCTCTGGCCGCAAGGGCCCCATGCTGGTGCTCGGCACCTATCGCGACACCGAGCTCGGCCGGCACACCCCGCTGACGGCTGCCCTTGTCGAGCTGAGACAGGGCGGCGCGCTGGACCGCGTCGACCTGCGCGGGCTGCCATTGGAGGACGTGGCGACGCTCGCGCGGTCGGTGTTGGGGAGCGACGACCTCGCGCCGCGCGTGCACGCGCGCACAGACGGCAACGCGTTCTTCGTCGAGGAAGTGCTGAGGGACCTGGCCGAGTCCGGGTCGCCCGTGGTGCCGGAAAGCGTCCGGCATGCGGTCGGAGTCCGGCTGTCGCGCATGGGCGATGAGGCGAACGAGTTGATCGCCGCAGCTGCGATCCTTGGCCTCGAGCACGACGCGCGCGCGTTGCAGGCCACCGCAGGACTTGATCCAGACGCCGCCGAGGCAGCGCTCGACGAGATCCTGCGCGCCCGGCTCCTGCTGCCCGCCACGACGCCGCACGGCTTCGCGTTCACGCACGCGCTCGTGCGAGAGGCGGTGCTCGAAGAGTGCAACGTCCTGCGCCGTGCGCGCCTTCACCGCCGTGCAGCCGAGGCTCTGACCGCTCTGGGCGAGGATCGGCACCTCGAGGAAATCGCGATGCACCTGTTCGAGACCGCGTCGACCGGCGACGCTCGACGGGCAGCCGAGATGCTCACGCGCGCGGGTCGCCGCGCGCTCGCCCGGCTCGCGTACGAGGACGCGGCCGAACGCTTCGAGCGCGCGCTCGAAGCACTCGATCTGGCCGGCGTCGAGGACGAGTCCGGCCCGCTGCTCCTCGCTCGCGGTGATGCGCTGTTGCGCGCCGGTGAGGCCGACGCCGCCCGCGCAACATTCACCGCCGCCCGCGGGCTGGCCCTGCGACGCGACGATCATGCCCTGCTCGCGAAGGCAGCGCTCGGCTTCGCCGGGTTGGGCATCGCGATCGTCGACCTTGACGTGGACGCGATTGCCCGACTCGAGGAGGCGCTCGAGCGGGTCGAAGATCCGTCGCTGCGCTCCCGCGTGCAGGCGCGCCTCGCCGTGGAGCTCTATTACGCGACGGACCGTACGCGCTCGGAGGCGCTCAGCGCCGAGGCGGTCGCCACGGCCGGCACGGCAGGCGACGCAAGCGCGCTCGCCTCTGCCCTCGGCGCGCGGCACGTGGCGCTTTGGCGTCCCGACCGTGTGGAGGAGCGACTGGCCGTGGCCGGCGAGATGATCGTGGCCGCCCGCGAGGCCGCCGACCGCCATGCCGAGCTTCAGGGTCACAACTGGCGCGTCGCGGACCTGTTCGAGCTTGGCGACATGCCGGCCTGGCAGGACGAGATCGCGCGGCATGCGCGGCTGGCAGAGGAGCTCCGGCTGCCGGTGTTCCAGTGGTACACGCCGCTGTGGGCCGCGGTGCAGGCGATGCTCGCCGGCCGCTACGACGACCTCGAGCGCCTGAGCGCCGAGGCGGAACAGGCCGGCCTGCGTGCCGGCGACCGCAACGCCAGGCTGTTCTCCGGGATGGTGCGCTTCTGCGCACAACTCGAGCGTGGGGCGTTCGGGGAAATCGACGTTGAGTTCGTCGAGGACAGGATCGCCAACTCTGCCGTAAGCGTCGCGTACCGCAGCTCGTACGCCTGGATCCTTGCCGGCCGCGGTGAAACCGAACGCGCCCGCGAGGAGCTCCACACCACGATGGCGCTGCCCCACGCGTTCGACGCCAACTGGCTCTCGCTCCAGGCGGAGTGCGCCGAGGCGAGCATCCTGATCGAAGACGCCACTCATGCCGGCACCCTCTACCAGCGCCTGGAGCCCTACGCGGGTCGGCCCGCGACAGCCGGCCGCGGCGTCTCGAGCTACGGCGCGGTCGACCGACTCCTCGGCGGACTGGCCGAGTTACTCGGCCGACCCGACGACGCGGTGCGCCATCTTGAGGATGCCGTTCGGCTAAACGCGGCCCTCGGATGCACCGTCTGGGGTGGGCACGCCGAAAGGCACCTGGCGCGGATCGGACGTGCCTGATGCCGCCCAGCAGGATCACGCGCCGGGATCGGGTCCTCCTTACTCTCCGCCTGCTCTCAGGCGGGGTGTTCGTCGTTTTCGGGATCGGGAAGTTCGTCAACCACGCATCAGAGCTCGCCTCGTTCAAGACTTACGGGCTGCCCGCCCCAGAGGCGTTCGTGATCGTGATCGGGCTGGTCGAGTTGGCGGGTGGACTGCTTCTGATCATCGGGGTGTTGACGAGGCCCGCGTCCCTCGTCCTCGCCGCTGACATGATCGGCGCGATCGTCGTCTCCGGGATCGCGAAGGGGGAGATCATCAGCCTCACGCTCGCGCCCGCCGAGCTCGTCGCGATGCTCGTGCTGCTTTGGACGGGACCTGGCGCACTTCGCCTGCGACCGAGCCGCCGGTGAGAATCCGCGACGCGATCGCCGGCGAGGGCCCGGTCCTCGAGGCGCTACAGCGACGCTCCTCCGCGATTTGGGAGACCTACCGCGAGCAGCTTGCCGCCCACCCGGACGCGATCGAGCTTCCGGAGAGCTTCATCGAGCGCGGTTGGGTCCGCGTCGCCGTGGCCGACGACGAGACGCCGCTCGGTTTCTCGGTCGTCATCCCGACCGACGACTCGGCCCACGAGCTCGACGGGCTGTTCGTGGAGCCGGCGCATATGTACCGCGGCATTGGCCGGGCGCTCGTCGAAGACGCCGCCGCTCGGGCGGCGGACCACGGCGCGACTTGCCTACAGGTAACCGCCGGCCCAGCGACAGGCTTCTACGAGAAACTCGGGTTCGCCATCACCGGCGAGACCCAGACCCAGTTCGGCCCGGCGGTGAGGATGCGCCGCGGCTAGGTGTCTCCTCACTCGGGCGATAACCGTCGCCTAGCGCGGGTTATCTCCCAACCGCCGTCCGGTCGCAACAAATAGGGAAACACCCGATTCCTTTTGCGCGGCCCCGACCTAGCCTGTGGCCCGATCAATGGGCTCAGGCAAATCGGCTTGACCCGGGGCACTCTGAACGAGGGGAAGTTCGATGACGTATCGCAGACGCATGCGGGTTGAGGCCGACGCGAGCCGACGGTGGCTTCGCGGACCCGGACGGTGGTTGCTGGTGGGAGCGGTCGGGCTGCTCGGGCCGGCGATCTTCGCCGGGTCGGCCGGCGCCACGGGTCCGTATCCGGGCGAGACCCTGTCGGTCGCGCAGAGCGGGCCGGCGGTGGCCGGGCAGGCGACGAACTTCGTCGCCTCCGGTCAGCAGACCGACGTGAACGACTACGCCGGCGGGTTCTCGCTCGAGGTGTTCGAGAAGGATCCGACCGTGGATCCGACGTGCGCGGCGAGTTATTGGGATGAGACCAACAACGAGATCACCGATCCCTCGGAATTGCACTTCATCATCGGGGACTGGCAGGGGACCGACACCACGTTCAGCGTGCCGTTCAAGGCGGTGTTCGCGAAGCCAGGACCGGTGCTGCTGTGCGCCTACAGCACGTGGATCACCGACACTGCAGCCAGCGCGACGCTGACCGTGAATGTGACCCCGGCGCCGACCACGAGCGGCGGACCGACGCCGAACCCGATTCCAACGCCGCCGACCACGCCGTCCACGGTCGCCAAGCCGGTGAACGCGACGCCTCCTCACGTAACGCGGCAGCACAACAAGCTCCGGTGCAGCCCAGGGTCATGGTCGAATTCGCCGGCGAGCTTCTCGTTCCACTGGCTGGCCCGGGGTCACCAGGTGCGCGGGGCGAAGCAGCCTCAGCTGACCGTCTCGCGCTCGCTGCGGGACCATCAGGTGCGCTGCAGCGTGAGCGCCACTAACGGCGCCGGAACCACGACGGCGGTCAGCCGTCCGGTGTTCGTCCACTGAGTACGCGGATGGACTCGTACGTCGCCGAATGCTTCTGGCCGGGGGTCACGCGGGCAGAGCTGGAGTCCCTCGACGATCGCGCCTCGCTGTGTGCGGGGCGCACGTCGGGGGCCGAGCAGCCGGTCCTCTACATCGGGTCGATGCTGATGCCCGAGGACGAGGTCGTGTTCTGCTTTTTCGAAGGTCCCTCCACCGAGGCGATCGCCGGCGCGGCCCGCGCGGCGCAGATCCCGTTCTCGCGGATCCTCGCCTCCACCGGCCCTCCGCGTCCGCGGAGGTAGCGCCCCGAACCCGAACTGCCATCGACGGCCAGCGTTCGTGAGATAGTTGGCGCCGAGTCGATGATCGGCCGAGACCGTGAGCTGGGCGCCGGGGGGCGTTTTCTGAAGTCGCTCGCGGGCGGTTCCGCTTGCTTCGTGCTTCACGGCGAGGCCGGGATCGGCAAGACCACGATCTGGCGTGAGCTGGTCGAGAGCGCGGCGGCGACCGGCTATCGCGTGTTGTCGTGCCGTCCATCGGCCGCCGAGGTGACGCTCTCCTTCGGGGGGCTCGCCGACCTACTGGCGGGCGTCGATGCGGGCGTGCTGTCCGCCCTGCCCTCGCCCCAGCGACACGCGCTGGACGTGGCGCTGCTGCAAACCGCACCAGGGTCGGGGCCGCTCGAGCAGCGAGCCGTGTTCGCGGGGTTCACCTCGGTGTTGGTCGCGCTCGCCGCGGATCGTCAATTGGTCGTGGCCATCGACGACCTGCAGTGGCTCGATCGGCCGACCCAGGCGGCGGTCGAGTTCGCGATGCGCCGTGTGCGCGACCACCCGATCGGGTTTCTCTGCTCGGTGCGCACGGGTGTGGATTCAACGGTCGTCCCGGGCCTGGATCGGCTGCTGGAGGAGTCGGGGGGCGAGCGTGCCGAACTCGGCCCGCTCAGCGTCGGCGCGCTGCACCAGCTGATCCTGGACCGGCTGGGCCGCGCTCTGGCACGTCCCACGATCGTGCGGATCGCGACGGCCGCGCGGGGAAACCCGTTCTACGCACTCGAGATCGCCCGAGAGGTGCTGCGTCGCGGCGAATCCTCCGCGAGCGCGCCGCTGCCGGTGCCCGACGATCTCTCCCAGCTCTTGTCCGAACGGATCGAGCGTCTCCCGCTCGCGGCAAGAGACCAGCTCCTGGTCATCGCAGCGCTCGCCGCCGCGCCGCTCGCGCTGCTCGACCGCGAGGCGCTCGAGCCCGCCGAGGAGGCCGGGCTGATCGAGATCTCGGCGCGGACGGCTTCGTTCTCGCACCCTCTGTTCTCGGCCGCCGTCTACGGCTCGGCCACGGCGGTTCGCCGGCAGGAGCTTCACCGCCGGCTGGCCGGGCTGGTGAGCGACCCCGAGGAGCGCGCGCGGCACCTCGCATTGGGGGCCTCGGAGCCCAGCGAGGCGATCGCGCTCGAGCTCGAGCGCGGCGCGGAGCGCGCCGTCTCTCGCGGGGCTCCCGATGCCGCCGCCGATCTTCTCGAGCTCGCCGCTGAGATGACCGCTCCGGATGATCGCGATCGGGTGTCGGCGCGCGAAGCCGCGGCGGCGGAGTGCCACTTCCACGCCGGGAATCCGCGCCGCGCCCGTTCGCTGGCCGAGCGAGCGCTCGCTCACGCGCCTGACGGCGCGGACCGCGCCAACGTCCTTCGGCTGCTCGGGGAGCTTCGCTACATCGACGGGAGCTTCAGCGAGGCGATCTCGCTGTTCGAGGAGGCGCTCGAGCAGGGCGCCCAGGGGGTCGCCGCGGCCGAGACACAGCTCAACCTCGCCTTCGCGCACAGCATCCTGGGTGACGACACGAAATCAGCCGATCACGCACACGCGGCGCTCGAGGCTGCCACTGAGGCGGGCGACGGCGCGCTCGAGGCGGCCGCGCTTGCCATGTCGGTGACGAGGAACTTCCGGATGGGTCACGCCCTCGATCGCGCCGGGCTCGAGCGCGCCCTGGCGCTCGAGGACCCGGACCGCCGGATGCTCTTGCCGATGCGCCCGGCCCGCCTGGCCGGGATCGCCGAGTACTACAGCGACAACTTCGCCCGCGCGGCGTCGCTCTACTCCGAGCTTCGCCAGCGGGTGATCGACCGCGGGGAGGACGGCCAGCTGCCGATCGTCGACGCCGAGCTGTCAATGGTCGAGCGCTCCCGAGGCAACCTGGCGCGCGCCCTGGAGGTCGCCAACGAGGGTTGCGAGGTCGCGCAGATGCTGGGCGGCGACACTGCTCAGGCAGACATGCTGTGCGAGCGCAGCTTCGTCCGCGCGGCACTGGGCGATGAGCCGGGGGCACGCGAGGACGCCGAGCACGCGCTCGCGTGCAACACCGACGACGGCTACCTCGCCCTGTGGCTGGGCGGTGCGCGCGCCTTCCTCGAGCTGTCGCTCGGCAACGCACAGGCGGCCAACCACGCGCTCGCGCCGTTCCGCGTCGCCGTCGAGCGGGCAGGCTCGTGCAATCAGTTCACCGCGGTGATCATGCCCGACCAGATCGAGGCGCTCGTTGCCGTTGGCGACCTGGAGCGTGCCGACGCTTTCACCGGCATGCTCGAGCAGCACGCGAGCACGAGCGATCGTTCTTCCGCCCTGGCTTCCGCCGCCCGCTGCCGCGGATTGCTCGCGGCCGCGCGCGGCGGCCTCGACGCCGCGGCGCACGAGCTCCAACTGGCGCTCGACGAGCTTGGGCGCATCGAGATGCCGCTCGAGCTGGGCAGGACTCTGCTGGCAAGCGGACAGGTGGCGCGGCGCGCCAAGCAGAAGCGCGCCGCCAGGGAGGCGTTCACGAGCGCGCTTCAGACGTTCGAGGCGATCGACGCCGGCCTATGGGCGGCCCGTGCCCGGAGTGAGCTCGAGCGCACCGGTCTGCGTCATAGCGCCGGCGACGAGCTGACGCCGACCGAGTCCCGAGTCGCGGATCTGGCGGCTCAGGGATTGACCAATCGGCGGATCGCCGAGACGCTGTTTCTCAGCGCGAAGACCGTCGAGGCGAACATCGCGCGCGTTTACCTCAAGCTCGGGATTCGCTCGCGCGCCGAGCTGGGGGCGGCGATGGCGCAGCGGACCCGGGCGCGATCAGGATCCGCGTGAAGAAGCCGGCCAACGCCTCGTAACCGTCCAGCGGAAGGACATGCGAGACGTATTGGTCCGGGCGGACGATCACCACGCACCCGGCCTCACGGTTCACGCCGCGCAGCTCGAAGATGTCGTCCGCGTTCGGGTCCGGGCAGAACATCTTCTCGTAGTCGATCAGGCCAAACCTGCCCTTCCTCGGCAGCAGGACGGAGGGCATCTTGTCGACGGCCAGGTCACGATGGCCCTGCTGGAAGATCGCGCGAACAGCGATCACCGAGTCGGGCTCGGCGCTCGCCGGCGTGAAGCGCTTGATCGGCGAGGCGTCCGAGTCGAGGAACTCGCATAGCTGCCGGGCGCTGGAGTCCGGCCCCGCCGGGTCGGCCCCGTCGGCGAAGACGTAGATGCGCCAGGCGCCGTCCGCGCCGGCGCCGTGGCCGAGGTGCACCGGCTTGGCATCGGCCAGTCGGATCACGCGCGCGGAGGCGAAGCGCATCCCGACCGGGAAGCCCTCCGCGAGATGCTGGAACTCGGCCGCGGCGGTGATCAGCGACGGGGCGTACTGGGTGGCGACTCCCGCGGTGAAACGGCCCTGGGCCTTGAAGTACTCCTGGAACTCCTCCGGGTCGACGGCCTCGCCGTCGGCGCCTGGAGAGTCCCTGCGACGGCCGGAGAACAGCCTGGAGAACTCGCGATCGAAGTCGATGAGCTGCTTGGCGACCGCCTGACGCTCCTCGGAGTAGGTGTGCAGGAGCTCTGGCTTGGCCGTCCCCCTGAGGACCGCGGCCAGCTTCCACCCCAGATTCCAGGCATCGGCCATCGACACGTTCATCCCCTGGCCGGCCTTGGCGCTGTGCGTGTGGCAGGCATCGCCCGCGATGAAGACCCGCGGCAGGCGGGTGGGTATCTCCTGCACCGGCACGTCGTCGAACTTGTCGCACAGACGCTGGCCGATCTCGTACACCGACGACCAGCCGACATCCCGGAGCTCGAGTCGGTATGGATGCAGGATCCGGTTGGCGACCTCGGCCAGCTTCTCCGGAGTGACACGCCGCTTGTCGAGGTCCGTCCGGTCGCTGACTTCGTCCAGCTCGATGTAGAACCGGACCAGGTATCCGCCCTCCCGCGGGATGATCAGGATGTTGCCCCGCTCGGAGTAGATCGCGCACTTCACGCGGATGTCCGGGAAGTCGGTGACCGCCAGGGCGTCCATCACACCCCACGATTCGTCGGTCGCGTCGCCGACCAGTTCGCGGCCGATCGCGGTCCGGATCGCGCTGCGCGAGCCATCGCAGCCGACCACGTACCTGGCGCGGACGATCGAGTCCTCACCGGTCTCGCGGAGCCCCTGCACGTGCTGCAGGGTGACGGTCACCGGGTACTCCGAAGACCCGGCTGGGTCGATCTCGACGCCGCTCGCCTGGAGGCCGTAAACCGGCGTGAGCCGGCTCGCGGAGCGCTCCATGTGATCCCGAAGGTAGGCGAGCATCCGCGCCTGGTTGACGATCACGTGCGGGAACTCCGACAAGCCCTCCTCGGTGTCCTCGATGCGCGCGACGCGATGGATCTTGCTCCGGTCGTCCGGGTCCGGTCGCCAGAAGCACACCTCGTTGACCCAATACGCCTCGCCGACCAGACGATCGGCGAGACCGAACGCCTCGAACATCTCGACGGTCCGGCAGGCGACGCCATCGGCCTGGCCCACCTGAAGCGGGCCGTCCCTGCGGTCGACGACCGCGGTCCTGATATCGGGGAAGTTGCTCAGCTGCGCGGCCAGGACCAGACCGGCCGGGCCGCATCCCACGATCAGGACGTCGACCTCCTCGGGCAGGCCCACCGACCGCTCCGCGACCGACGGATGCGGGTCCTCGATGAACGGATCACCGGGCCGATAGCCGTCGAGATAGAACTGCATGGCGCCTACTACCGTAGAAGCTCAGTGGGCAAGATCGCGACGATCGGCGTCTACGAGTTCGACGCCCCAAGCTTCATCCGCGCGCTCGACGCGGCCGGTGTTACGAAGGTCATGGACATCCGCCAGCGGCGGGGAGTGCGCGGCCCGCAGTACGCCTGGGCCAACGCGCGCCGCCTCCAGGCGCTCCTGGCCGACGCTCGCATCGGATACGAGCACCATCCGGAGCTCGCCCCGGACACCGAGCTTCGCCACCTCCAGTACCGAGAGGATGCGCGGCAAGGGGTCGGCAAGCGCTCGCGCGTGCGCCTGTCCCCGGAATACGTCCGCGCGTACACCGAGGAGATCCTCGATCTGGCGCCGCTCGAGCCGTTCGTCCGGCAGCTGCCGGTCCACGGGATCGGCGCGCTGCTATGCGTGGAGGCGACAGCCGAGGCGTGTCACCGCTCGCTCGTGGCCGAGCGCCTCGCCGAGCGCTTCGGGTTCGAGGTGGTCCACCTGGAGCCGCACGAGCCGACGGACCTCGAGCTTCTCTGATTCGGCGAGCGCGGAGCTCGCTACCGTCGCGCGATCTCGGCGACCGTCTGCAGGAGGCGGTCGACGTCGTCCCGGTCGTTGTACAGGACGATGCTCGCGCGGATGGCGCCACCGCTGTCATGCCGGCCGTAGCGGTGCATGAGCTCATACGCGTAGTTGTCGCCGGCCCACACCGCGATGCCTCTCTCGGCGAGCCGCCGCGCGACGTCGCTCGGGGGCTGCCCGTCGACCACGAACGAGATCGTGGACGTCCGTCGCCGGGGCGCTCCGAGCATCCGGACGCCTGGAACCGCGGCGAGTCCGGCGAGTGCGTGATCGAGCAGCGAGCCCAGGTGTTGCTCGGCGGCCGCGAGGGCGGCGAGCACCCGCTCGCGACGGGTGCCCGGGGCGCGGGTCAGCCCGGCGATCCAGTCGATCGCCGCGGTGACGCCGGCGAGCAGCTCGAACGCCGGGGTGCCGCGCTCGAAGCGGTCAGGGACGGCGCCCGGGGCGGGCGCGAGCTTCGCCGGCCTGAGCCGTTCCAGTAGCCCCGGGTCGGCGATCACGGCGCCGGTGTGCGGGCCGAAGAACTTGTACGAGGAGCAGGCGTAGAAATCGGCTCCGAGGGCGGCGACGTCGATCGGGCCGTGGGGGGTGGCGTGGACCCCGTCGACGTAGGTAAGCGCTCCGGCGGAGTGCGCGCGGTCGGTGATCGCGCGCACGTCGGGCTTGGTTCCGATCGCGTTGGACGCGGCGGTCACGGCGACGAGGCGCGTGCGCTCGCCGATCAGGCCGTCGAACGCCGAGGGGGCGAGCTCGCCGGTGTCGGGATCGAACTCGGCCCAGCGGACGGTCGCTCCGGCACGCTCGGCGGCGAGAACCCACGGCCGGACGTTGGCGTCGTGATCGAGCGCCGTGACCACGATCTCGTCTCCCGGCTTCCAGGAGGCCGACAGGGAGTCCGCGAAATGGAACGTGAGCGTCGTCATGTTCGGCCCGAGCACGACGCCGTCTGGACTGCCTCCGAGCAGATCGGCGAGCGCGGAGCGCGCCGCCGCGACGGTCTGGGTGCTGTGCTCGCTGGCGGCGAACTCACCGTGCACGTTGGCCATCGACAGGCGCAGGGCGTCGCTCACGGCTTCGATTACCGCGGTCGGGACCAGCGTGCCCGCGGCGCCGTCCAACCGCACGTCGGCTTCGAGCAGGCCCGGGAACTCCGCCCGGATCTCGCCCAGCGAGCGCGCTAGGGATGAGGGGTCCCCGATGGGGCGAACGTCGGTCGTCGGGCCGGACTGCTCTTGGATCACGACGCCCGATGCTACGTCAGGCGGCTGCTTCTCCGTACTTCGGACCGACCAGACCGCGGGAGGGAGCCGACCCCGGCTTGAGGAGCGGCACAGTCGTAGCGACGCTGAGCTGTTCCGCGGCCAGGAGCTCGCGAAGCGCGGCGACACACTCGGGATCGAAGGCGGTACCGGTCTCGTCCTCGAGCAACGCGATCGCCCGCTCGCTCGGCCACGCCTCGCGGTACACGCGGTCGGCGGTCAGCGCGTCGTACACGTCGGCGACGGTGAGGATGCGCACGGCCACGTCGAGTTCGCCCGCGGGGATCCGATTCGGATAGCCGCCACCGTCGAGCCGCTCGTGATGGCTCTCCACGAGGTCGAGCACGAGCGGCGGGAAGCCTCCGAGCTCGGCCAGGAGCTTGCGCCCCGCGCCGGGGTGACGACGGATCTCGGCGAATTCCTCGTCGGTCAGCCGCCCCGGCTTGTTGAGAATCGCGTTCGGCACCGACAGCTTGCCGACGTCGTGCAGCAAGCCGCCCAGGGCGAGTTGGCGCAGACGGCCCTCCGGCAACCCGAGACGCTCGCCGATCCTGACGGCCAGCGTGGCGACGCGGCGTGTGTGTCCTTCGGTCGAAGGGTCCTTTTCACCGAGCCGGATCAGGATCGCGCGGACCCGGCCACCCAGGAACGCCTCTTCGTTGCGCACCAGGTCCAGCGCGCGGAGGTCGCCGACCAGGGGACGGGACCCGACGGCGTGGCGAAGATCGAGTGCGACCGGGATGCCGACCATCCCGATGCCGGCCACCTCGAGGAGGTGCGCCGTCCACCAGGCACAGTCCGCCATCGAGAAATTCAGCAGACCGAACTGCGCGCCGATCAGCCAGATCACACCCTCGGTGACCACGAGATCCGACAGCCGGCGGGTCAGCAGGTAGGTCCGGGCGGCCCGCCAGGCGAGGAGTCCGAGCGGGACCGCGGCCAGGGCGAAGATGAAGTTGGCTCCGACGCGCGACGGGTCCGCCAGCAGCGGGATGTCCCGCGACAGGATCAACGCCGCCGCCCCCGCGATGGCCAATACTCCAACCACGGCGACCTGGAGCCACAGGAGCAAGGTCACCCGGCGCGGCCGGCGCAGAATCGGAAGCGCTGAGGCGGCCAGGAGCGCGCCACCGAATGGCAGGTTGAAGACGCCGGCGATCTGCACCACGCCGTTGGCGGACACGATGACCCCGGGCGTGGCGAGGGCGTGGATCACCAGCATGGTGGCCATGGTCGAGAACGCAATGCCGAGCCACACCGCGCGGCCGTCGTTCCGGCGTGCGGCCACGGCCGACATGGCAATCGAGGCGGTTCCCGCGAGCGCGCCCGAGGCACCGACCACGATCATGTGGACGGCCGGGGAGAACATCAGCATGTGCATCGAGGTGACGGCGAGCACCGCCGCCGGGATGACCCCGGCGCGCAAGAGCACGGCGATGACTGGTACTCGCGGGCGCAGGTGACCCATGGTCGGATCCTCGGCTCCTGTGGCCGGGAACTTGATCCAGGCGCCGCGCACTGATCGAATGGCCGAGTGTCGGCGTTCGAGGACCTGCTCGAGGCGTGGGATGGCGAGACCGCGGTGATCCGTCGCGATCGCGAGACCGGGGCCTGGATCTTCGTCTGCATCCACTCGACGCGCCGCGGTCCCGCGGGCGGCGGCACGCGACTGAAGGTCTACTCAAGCGCCGCCGAGGGGCTCCAGGACGCGATGCGCCTATCGGCGGCGATGTCCCGGAAGCTGGCCGTCGCGGGGCTTCCGTTCGGAGGTGGCAAGGCGGTTATCGCGGCGCCGGAGATCCCCGAGGGGGAGCGGCGACGCGGGCTCTTCCTGCGCTACGGCGATTTGGTCGCGTCGCTTGGCGGGACGTATCGGACGAGCTCGGACATGAACACGGATGAGTCAGACATGGACGTGATCTGGGAGCGGACCCAGTACGTGCTGGGGCGATCGGTGGCCGCCGGGGGGTCCGGGAACCCGGCCCGGCCGACCGCGCTGGGCGTCTTTCACGGTATTCGGGCGAGCTTGACGGAGGCGTTCGGGTCCGACGAGCTGGGGGGTCGGGTCATCCTGGTCCAGGGCGCCGGAGGTGTTGGTTCGCAGCTCGCAGACCATCTGGCCGCGGCCGGTGCCTCCGTGCTCGTCTCCGATGTCGACCCGGCCCGAGCCGAGGCGGTGGCGTCCCGGGTGGGCGCGGACATCGTGCCCCCGGACGAGGTCATCGGGACGCGTGCCGACGTCTATGCGCCGTGTGCGGTGGGCGGCACCCTCGACGTGGAGACCGCGTCGCGGATCCGCTGCGCGGTGATCGCGGGCTCGGCGAACAATCAGATCGCTCAGCCGGAAGCCGCGGACATCCTGCGAGCGCGCGGCATCCTGTACGCGCCCGATTACGTGATCAACGCGGGCGGCGCGATCGGCGTGGGGGGCCGTGAGTCGCTCGGTTGGAGCGACGCCGAGGTGAACGCTGCGCTGGCGCGGATCGGCGACACCCTGCTCGAGGTGTACGCGCGCAGCGCGGCGCAGGGCATCTCGACCGCCGCCGCGGCCGACGCGATCGCTGCCGAGCGGCTCACCGGCGGGAGCGGAGGCGGATCCTCGCCATAGAATCGTGGTCTGTATGACGCGCGTCGCGATCGTCGGCGGTGGGATCGGTGGCCTGACCGCGGCGCGGGCGCTGTGCCGGCGCGGCGTCGAGGTCGCCGTCTACGAGGCGGCGCCGGAGTTGCGCGAAATCGGCGCCGGGGTGGCCCTTCACGCGAACGCCATGAAGGTGCTGCGCTCGCTCGGCCTCGAGGACGAGGTCCGGGCCACCGCCGGGCGCTCGGAGTGGGCGGTGACTCGCAACGGGAAGACCGGCCGGGTCATCTCGAGGACGAGCCGGCAGCAGCAGGCCGCCCTGTTCGGCAGCACGGGCGCCACCGTTCATCGCGCCGACCTGCTCGACGTGCTGGCGCAGTCGCTGCCGAGCCACGTCGTCACGCTCGGCGCGCGCTGCGTCGGAGTCGAGGCGGACGGCGGCGTCGCGGCGGCGCGCTTCGAGGACGGCAGCGAGGTCGAGGCCGACGCGATCATCGGCGCCGACGGGATCCACTCCGCGGTGAGAGGTTCGCTGTTTGGCCCGGATGCGCCACGCTTCACCGGCAAGATCTGCTACCGGAGCGTGGTCCCGGTCGATGCCGTGCCCGGTGGACCGCCGCCCAACGACAACGTCCAGTGGCTGGGGCCGCACGGCACGATCGTGCTTTATCCCGTGCGGCGAGACGAGCTGATCAACGTCGTCTGCCACTACGACGACGAGGGCTACCGACACGAGTCCTGGGTCACCCGGTGCGAGCGCGAAGAGGTGCTCGAGCGCTACAGCGGCTGGCACGAGTCGCTGCTGCGGATCTTTTCCGCGGGAGACGTCTGGTACAAGTGGGCGCTCTACGACCGGGACCCGATCGGGCAGTGGACGCAGGATCGGGTCACCCTGCTCGGCGACGCCGCCCACCCGATGCTGCCGTACCTGGGGCAGGGTGCGTGCCAGTCGATCGAGGATGGCTGCGTGCTCGCCGCGGCGCTCGGGACGCGGCCGGACGATCCGCTGGCGGCACTCTCGTTGTACGAGCGCACACGGCGTCCCCGGGCGAGCCAGGTCGTTCTCGCCTCGCGCGAGCGCGGCGTCAGCAACCATCTCGCCTCGCCGCTGGCGGCTTTCAGGCGAGACGTCTCGATCGCCGTGCGCCGGCGCTTCGGCCGTGACCCGGACGGTCGCGGCACCGCGTGGATCCCCGAGTACGACGCAAGCTCGCCGGACGTGCTCGTCGCCTGAGCAGGCCCGCGCCCGGCGCTCCGTGCGCTATCCCTCGACGATGCCCGGCGGCCCGCCGAGGGCGGCGATCAACGCCGAGAAGTTCTTGCCCGCCGGGGTCGCGATGTTGTCCTCGTCGTTTGTGGTGCTCCATTGGCCCGCCACCTTGGCGTAGGCCTTGGTGCCCCGGCCGGAGGCCCATCCGATCTCGATCCCGGTCGGCCACTTCGGGATGATCGTGGCGATCGGCTGGCCGGCGGCGACCGTGTCGCCGACGGTCAGCCCGTCCGCGGGGGTCACTCCCTCGGCATAGAAGACGTAGCAGCCGGCGTCGGCGCCGCTCAGGAGTTGGTACTCGAGGAAGGCCCCCGGCCATCCGGTGTTCGTCGTGGCCAGGTGGATGATCCGCGCCGATCCGATCGCCACCAGCGTCCCCGAGCCGGCGTAGTCGACGCCCTGGTCGATTCGCTCGGGCTTCACGGTCGCGCCGGCGAGCGGGTTCACATATCCGGCCGTCGCGATCGCCAGCGGGCAGGCGCTCGTGCCGGTCGCTCCGGTGGCGGCGCCCGGGGCCCCCGGCTGTGAGCGCTGAGAGACGAACGCGGCGCGCGCGGCGTCGGCCCGCGCGGCGGTCGGCGACGCCTGCGATCCGCCGCCGGCGAGGCTGCTGGCGACGATCGCCGAGACCAGCGCGATGGCCGCGACACTTCTCGGCCCGAGCGTCGGCATGCGCGAGCGCAGGGCGAGAACGCGCTCGCTCCACACCTGGAAGGTCGCGGTTACGGTCACCCATCTGCGGACGCGTGCGTCGTCGCCCTGCGCTCGGTCGGGCACGGGCTCCGCTGGGGGCGGCGCTGGCCTATCCCTGCGCGCTATCGAGCGTTCGAGCGATTCCCGCCACGGATCATTCCGGGCGAGGTCACGGCCGGTGTCCACGGACCTCCTTGTGACGGCACTCATAAGCCTGCGGGGTTAGCTGACGGGCTCGCGCTGTGCGCTACGCCGAACGGTTCGGCGATTCGCCCCGACGATCACTCAAGATCGCTTTGGGTCCCCCGCTCACCGTCTACGGAGAGTCCGGTGATTCGGCTCGTTATGTCGGCCGGGAACTTATCACTCCGGCCAGCGGAAACGGGAACTCGCCGCGTAGCGCCGGCGCGCGCAATTTCGCAATTTGGGCTGGTCGCTCGACCAGCCCGCGGACATCCGTTTCGGTCGTTCGGCCAATGGCGTCACAGTCGGCGCCTGCCTAGCGTCGGCCCGCAGCGTACGGCCGAGGAGGAGAGGTATTCGGAATAGAAGGAGGAAGTGATGTACGAACCCTGGGACGCCTTCGAGGCGCCGCGCTTCACCGGTCCGCGCACGTACGCGCGTCTGCCCCACGTCAAGGATCTCGATGGAGTCGAGGCCGCCGTGTTCGGGATGCCGTGGGACGGAGGCACCTCGTTCCGGGCGGGCGCCCGCTTCGGGCCCGAGGGCGTGCGCTCGGCCTCGGGGATGATCCGGACCTACAACGCGGTGCAGAAGGTGCAGGTGTTCGGCGCGCTGTCGACGATCGAATACGGGGACAGCCCGACCGTGCCCGGCTACATCGAGGACACGCTTCAGCGGATCACGACGTTCGTGCAGCCACTCGCCGAGGCGAGGATCCCGAGCGTCGGCGTCGGCGGCGATCACTCGGTGACGCTCGGCGAGTTGCGCGCCTACGCGTCGGTGCACGGTCCCCTCGGCCTGG
The DNA here is from genome assembly GCA_963832315.1 of uncultured Solirubrobacterales bacterium. GTDB lineage: Bacteria > Actinomycetota > Thermoleophilia > Solirubrobacterales > Solirubrobacteraceae > Palsa-465. Next base: position 146,491 of record CAWHTT010000010.1, read on the forward strand.
TCCACCTCGACTCGCACACCGATCTATGGGACAGCTACAACGGACGTCCCTACTCGCACGGCACGATGTTCCGCCGGGCGATCGAGGAGGGCCTGCTCGACCCGGCGCGGATGCTCCAGGCCGGCATGCGGGGACCGCTGTACGGGGAGGACGACGAGGGTATCCCGGACGAACTCGGCGTGCGCACGATTCCGTGGATCGAGCTGGTCGAGATGAGCCCGGCCGAGCTCGCGTCGGTGGCGCGGGAGCGGCTCGACGGCCGCCCGGCCTTCCTGTCGCTCGACGTCGACTTCGTCGACGCGGCGTTCTGCCCCGGCACCGGCACCCCCGAGGTGGGCGGGCCCACCAGCTTCCAGGCCATGTCCTATCTGCGGGCGCTGGCCGGCCTTCCGTTCATCGCCTACGACGTGGTCGAGGTGGCCCCCGCCTACGACGGCCCGGGTCAGGTGACCGCGCTGTTCGCCGCCAACGCCGTGTTCGAGATGCTCAGCATGGTGGCACTAGCCGCGCGGGATCGCCAGGGCGAGCGCGAAGTCGACCCGGGTGTCGGCTGAGTCGACCGAGCGGCCGGTCAGCCCGGCGATCTTGTCGAGCCGGTAGTGCAGCGTGTTGTGGTGGATGTGCAGCTCAGCCGCGGTCTGGCGCCAGTGCCCGTCGTTGGCGAAGAACGCGGCGAGCGTCTCGAGCAGCTGGGAGTTGTGCTCGCTGTCCCAGCGCTCGATCGGGCCGAGCACCGACTGGCGGTAGGCGCGGAGCACGTCGGCGTCGACGAAGTCGAGCAGGAGGCGGTGCGAGCCGACCTCGAGCCGGCGCACCACCCGCTCGCCGGCCGGCCGGTTGCGGGCCAGCTGGTGGGCGCTGATCGACTCGGCCAGCGCGCGGCGCAGCCCGTCGGCGCCGCCGAACGTGCGCCCGGTGCCGAGCACGGGGTCCTCACCGCCGTCGCGGATCAGATCGGCGACCTCGTCGACGATCGCCCCGTCGTCTGATTGGACGATCAGGACTCCCACGCCGCGATGCCGAGCGGCCACGCAGGGCGCACTGCACCCGAGCGCGGTGTAGGCGACGTCGCGCGGCGAGTTCGAGCACGCGAGCACGGTCAGCTCGGCATCCGGGCTCAGGCCGAGCGCCTCGACGCGTGTGCGCAGCCCGCGGGTGCCCAGCTCGCCGTCCCATAAGAGCTGCAGGAGCTCCTCGGCCAGGCGCGAGCGAACCGTCTCGTGCTCGCGCTGGCGGGCATCCTCGAGCACGAGGTAGGCCGTGGCCTGCTCGACCACGAGGCGCGCGTCGTCGCTCATCCCGGCCAGTGGGGCGCCCACGATGACCGCCGTGGTCGAGAGCGCGTCGACCACGCCGAAGGCCGACAGCTCGGGGGTGATCGCGCAGGGCAACTCGCCGCGGCGGGCGGCCCGGGCGGCGGCTCGCGCGGCGTCCGGGTCGGGGGGAGGATCGGCGGTCAGGCTGCGTCCGCCCGGTCCCACCAGCCAGACCTGGAGGCGGGTCTCGCGGCGCAGCAGCTCGAGCACGGCCCCGTGCCCCTCGCCGCGGGCCAGGTCCTGGAGCAGCCGGCGCAGCCGGGTGAGCTGCAGCCGGACGCTCGCCACCTGGGTGTGGTTGTGGGCCAGGATCGACTCCCCGATCGTGCTGAACGACAGGTCCTCGGGCACCTCGACCAGCGGCAGCCCCGATTCCCGGCACGCCTCGACCAGCCCGTCCGGCACCACCGGGCTGAAGTTGCTCACGCCGTAGCCGATGGCCACGGCGCCGGCGGCGCGCGCCTCCTCGACCCACTCGCGCGGCTCGGTGTGCCCGAGCCACAGGCCGTTGGTGAGCAGCAGCTCGCCGGGCAGGACGTACTGGGCGGGATGCTCGAGATCGGAGACGTGGACGCCGCGCACGGGCTGAGCGAGGTTCCCGTCCTGCACCAGCACGCGCAGGCGCAGCGACGCGTCGGCCGCGATCTGAGCCAGCGTGCAGAAGGTCACGGCCCCCGGGTCCTACAGCCGCGCGGCTGACTTACAGCTCCGGGTACAGCTCCTCGTCGACCTGCACCGGCGAGAGCTTCCGCCGCTGCGCGTCATCAGCCTGGTGCACCCGGTCCGCGACCTCAAGACAGGTCAAGAACTCTACATCGCCGCGCTCGAGCCCCGCCTCGATCACGCGGCGCAGCGCCTCGATCCGGCCCGCCCGGCCGCTCAGGAACGGATGGCAGGTGAGCATGAACAGGCAGCCGTGCCGGCGCATCGCGTCGAGCTCGTGGATCCACATTTCCGCCACGGTCAGCGGCGAGGTGATGATCCCGCCGATGTTCGGGTCGGGCAGGAAGGCGTACTGCTCCCAGTCGTCGAGGCTCCAGTGCGGAGGTAGCTCCGCGATCGTCCCGGCACCCGTGTCGAGCAGGTACGGGAAGTCGGCGTCCATCAGCGTCGAGTCGTAGCGCATGCCGTGCTCGGCCACGAGCTTCGGGGTGAACCAGCTGGCGTCCCACATCGCGGATCGGTGGCCGAGGGGCTTGGCCCCGGCCGCGTCGAGCGCGGCCAGCGCCCGCTCGAAGTCCGCCCGCTCCTCGTCGGCGGTGAGGCTCGCGGGGGTGCGGTGGGTGTGAGAGTGGTGGCCGACCTCGTGCCCGGCGGCCAGAACGGCCTCGACGGTCTCCGGGTAGCGGTCGGCGGTCAGGCCGGGGATGAAGAACGTGGCTTTGAGCCGGTACTCGGCCAGCAGGGCGAGCAGGCGCGGGACCCCGACGCGGGGACCGAATGCCTGGTGGGTCATGGCCATCGCGTGGCCGGCGTAGCGCCTGCCCTCGGCCAGGATCGGGGACTCGGCGTCGACGTCGAACGACAGCACCGCGATCGCGGCATGTCCGGCTCGCCAATCCGCCATGGGGTGCCAGCCAACCAGCGCGGTGCGGTTGGAGACAACTGTTCACTTCACCAGCCGGATCGCCTCAGTCTCGGTCGTTGTCCCAATGGAGGGTGCCGGCTCAACCGCACACTCGGCGCGCCCCCGGCGCCGAGTGTGGCTGAGCGTGCGTATAGCGGCCACATCCGCACACTCGGCGGGCGGCCGGCGCCGAGTGTGGGTTTAGGCCGGCCCGCTCTCACATTCCGGCCAGGTGGCGCGTTTCACTCCCATGACCACGATCACATCCACCCGCCTGGAAGACCGGATCGACTCCCTCGACTGGACCGATCTGCGCCGCGACCTCGACGAGCAGGGCTTCGCCGTCACCGAGCCGGTTCTCCATCCGGACGAGTGCCGGGAGCTGGCCGGCCTGTTCGACGGCGAGGGCTTTCGCTCGACGATCGACATGGCGCGCCACCGGTTCGGCGACGGCCGCTACCGCTACTTCGACCACCCGTTGCCGGCGCCCGTCCAGGCGGCGCGCACCGCGTTCTACGCCCACCTGGCGCCGATCGCCAACGCCTGGTCAGAGCGCCTGTCGGGCGACACGCCCCGGTTCCCCGACACGCACGCGGAACTGCTCGAGCGCTGCGCTTCGGTCGGGCAGGAACGCCCGACGCCGCTCCTCCTGCGCTACCGCCCCGGGGACTGGAACGCGCTCCATCAGGACCTCTACGGCGAGGTGTACTTCCCGTTCCAGGTCCTGACCGTGCTCTCGGACCCCGAGCGCGACTACGCCGGCGGGGAGTTCGTGCTGCTCGAGCAGCGCCCCCGCGCCCAGAGCCGCGCGCACGTCCTGCGCCCCGCGCAGGGCGCGTTCGTGATCTTCCCCACCCGAGAGCGACCGAACGCCGGCAAGACCGGCTATCACCGGGTCGGTTTGCGCCACGGCGTGAGCACCGTGACCGCCGGCGAGCGCGTCGCGCTCGGCGTGATCTTCCACGACGCCACCTGAGGAGGTTGAATTCCACCATGCCTTACACGATCTTCGAGAGCCCGTTCGGGGCGCTGACGCTCGTCGCCGGGCCGGACCAAGCGCTCCGCCACCTGTACTTCCCGGGCACCGTGCCCGCGCTCGACCCCGTCGATCACGACCCCGAGGCGCTGGCTCCGGCCGTCGAGCAACTCGAGCAGTACTTCGCCGGCGAGCGCACGCGCTTCGAGTTGACGCTCGACTACGGCGGCACGCCGTTCCAGCACAGCGTGTGGGATGCGTTGCGCAAGCTTCCGTACGGGACCACGACGACGTATGGGGCGCTCGCGCGCGAGCTCGCGGGGCAGCCGCGGGCGGTCGGCGCGGCCGTCGGCGCGACGCCGATCCCGATCGTGATTCCCTGCCACCGCGTGATCGGGACCGACGGGTCGTTGACCGGGTACGGCGGCGGCCTGCCGCGCAAGCGTGCGCTGCTCGACTTGGAAGGCGGGATTTCGCAACTCGCGCTCTCGTAAGCAATAGGATCGGCGGGTGCCGCAAGCCGACGTCGACGGCCTGAGAATCAACTACGACGTCCAGGGCGAGGGCGAGCCGCTCCTGCTGATCCCCTACCTGAGCGCCGATCACGCCTGCTACGCCTTCCAGCTGCCGGCCTACACCGAGCACTTCAGCTGCATCGCGGTCGATCTGCCCGGCACCGGGGAGAGCGACACGCCGGCGGGCCCGTACGCCACAGCTGCGTACGCCGACCAGGTGGCCGGGTTCCTCGGCGCGATTGGTGTGGAGAGCGCCCACGTGGCCGGGGTGTCGCTCGGCGCATCGGTCGGCATGCACCTCGCCGCGCGCCATCCCGAGCGGGTCCGCTCGCTGTCGCTGCACAGCGCCTGGGACCGCAGCGACGCCTTCCTGCGCGCGGTGGTCGAGATGTGGCGGGCGCTGGCCGGCGCCCTGCCAACCGTGGCCGACGCGGTGATCGCCGGGATCTTCCCGTTCTGCTTCACGCCCGAGATGTACGTCGAGCGGCCGGAGTTCGTCCAGGCGCTCGACGACTTCGTGCGCGGCCGCCCTGCGCAGCCGCTGGATGCCTTCCTGGCCCAGACCGAGGCGGCGCTCGCGCACGACGCCAGTGCCGCGCTCGGTCAGATCCAGGCGCCCACGCTCGTCACCTTCGGCGCGCACGACATCGTCACATCGACGCGGTTCGCCGAGCGGATCACCGGGCCGATCGCCGGTAGCGAGCTGACCGTGTTCGAGCACCTCTCGCACGCCGGGCTGCACGAGGACCCCGAGGCCTTCAACACCGCCACGCTGGACTTCCTGCTGCGCCACCGCGAGTAGTGGCGGTGACGGCGAGCGGCCGGCGGAAGGGAGACCGGCCGCTCGCCGTCCGTCACGCGGCGGGCGCGGGGGGGATTCGCTCGCTGCGCGGGATGCCGTCTATGGGAGGCTGAAGGGGGAAGTGGCAGGCCGCTAAGTGCTCGGGGCCGAACTGGCGCAGCTCCGGGGTCTCGCGGGCGCAGAGGTCCTGGGCCCGGGGGCAGCGGGTGCGGAACCGGCAGCCTGAGGGTGGGTCGAGTGGGGAGGGCAGCTCGCCGCGGACGGCCACCTTGTCGCGCCGCTCGGCGGCGATCTCGGGGTTGGGCACGGGAATCGCCTCCAGCAGGCCGGCGGTGTAGGGGTGGGCCGGCCGTTCGTAGATGTCGTTGCCGGGGCCGACCTCGACGAGCTTGCCGAGGTACATGACCCCGATGCGGTCGGCCAGGTAGCGGACGACCGAGAGGTCGTGGGAGATCACGATGTAGGTGAGTCCGTGGCTGGCCTGGACCCGCTTCATCAGGTTGAGGATCTGCGACTGGATGGAGACGTCCAACGCAGACACCGGCTCGTCGGCCACGATCACCGACGGGTTCAATGCCAAGGCGCGCGCCAACCCCAGCCGCTGGCGCTGCCCGCCGGAGAACTCGTGCGGATAGCGGTCCATCGCGTCGTGGGCCAGGCCGACCTCGTCGAGCAGGCTGCGCACGGTCTGCACGCGCTCCTCCGAGGAGCCGCGGCGGGCGATGTCGAGCGGCTCGGAGATGATCTCCTTGACGCGCATGCGCGGATCGAGCGAGGCGTACGGGTCCTGGAACATGAACTGCAGGTTCTGCCGCAGCCGGCGCAGGGTGGCGCCCTTGACCGTGCCCAGGTCGGTGCCGTTGAACAGCACGCGGCCGCGGGTGGGGGCGTCGAGCGCGACGCCCATTCGTCCCAGCGTCGTCTTGCCGCAGCCCGACTCGCCGACCAGCCCGAAGGTCTCCCCGCGACGGATGGCGAGGCCGACGCCGCTGACCGCGTGCAGCGTCCCGATCCGCCGGCGCAGGATGGCCCCGGCGGTGACCGAGAACTCCTTGAAGACGTCCTCGAACTCGAGCACCGCCTCGGAGTTCCCGGAGCCGTTCGAACCATTGATATGGCTCACGTCGGCGGCTGAGCTCGTCACGAGCAGCTCGAGCTCCTTGCCGTACGCGTCGCGGAGCGCCTCGTTGCGCTCGGCCACCGCGATCAGCGAGGCCCCCAACCCGGCGCTGTCCACGGCCGAGGAGTTGCGCGGGTGAAAGCAGGCGTACGGGTGGGCGGGGTCCTCGCCGCCCAGCGGGGGGTCCTCGTTGCGGCAGCGCTCGGTGGCGAATGCGCACCGTGGCGCGAACCGGCAACCGCGTGGCGGAAAGCGCAGATCCGGCGGGATCCCGGGAATCGAGTACAGGTCCTGGCTCTTGTCCTGGTCGAGCTTGGGGATCGACGCCAGCAGCGCCTCGGTGTAGGGATGTCGGACGCTGGCGAACAGCTCGCCGGTCGCGGCGGTCTCGACCTTGCGGCCCGCGTACATGACCACCACGCGATCGGCCCGCCCGGCGATCACCCCCATGTCGTGGGTGATCAGGATGATCCCCATGCCCAGGTCGTGCTTGATCGCCTCGAGCAGGCGGAGGATCTGGGCCTGGATGGTCACGTCGAGCGCGGTGGTGGGCTCGTCGGCGATCAGCAGCTTGGGTCCGCAGGCCAGGGCCATGGCGATCATGACCCGCTGGCGCAGGCCTCCCGAGAGCTGGTGGGGGTAGTCGTGCACCCGCTCGGCGGGACGGGGAAGCCCGACCATCTCGAGCGTCTCGACCGCCCGCTCCATCGCCGCGGCCTTGGACACGTCGCGATGGATCGTGACCGCCTCGGCGATCTGGCGGCCGATCGTCATGGTCGGGTTCAGCGAGGTCATGGGGTCCTGGAAGACCATCCCGATCTCGTTGCCGCGCACCTTGCGGATCTCCTCGTCCGTCAGGCCGACCAGGTCTCGACCGCCGAACCGGATCGCCCCGCCGCCGATGTAGGCGCCCCGCGGCAGCAGGCGCATGATCGACATGGCGGCCATCGTCTTGCCGCACCCGGACTCGCCGACGATGCCCACGGTCTCCCCGGCCTCGACCTCGAACGACAGGCCGTCGACGGCGCGCACGGTGCCGCTGCGCAGCCGGATGCGCGTCTTCAGGTCCTCCACCTCGAGCAGGCGACTCACGGGCTCAGCGCTCCTGCAGCCGGACGTCGAACGCGTCCTGGAGCGCGTCGCCGATGAAGTTGAACGCGACGACCGTGATCACGATGATGGCCAGCGCGGGATAGACCTGCCACCAGTAGCCGGCCTGCAGGTAGGTGATCCCGTCCGACAGCATCGAGCCCCACGTGGGCGTGGTGGCGGGCAGGCCGAAGCCGAGGTACTGGAGCACGGCCAGGACGAGGATCGCGTTGGCGATCTGGAACGTGACCGTGACCACGATCGTCCCAATCGTGTTGGGAATGATGTGGCGGGTGATGATGCGCCACGACCTCCCGCCCATCACCTGGACGGCCTGCACGTACTCCCGGGTCCGCAGGCTCAGGGTCTCGCCGCGCACGAGGCGAGCCGGAATCAACCAGGTGACGATCGCGAGCAGCACGATCAGCAGGACCAGGGTCGGCTTGTACACCTGGGACATGAAGATGAACAGGAACACCACGGGCACGGCCAGCCCGACATCGACCACGCGCATCATCACGGCGTCGACCGCGCCGCCGAAGAAGCCGGACACCGCGCCGTAGATCAGCCCGAACACGGAGGCGATCACCCCGACCGCGAATCCCACCTCGATCGAGCTCTTGCCGCCCTGCATCAGCCGGCCGAGGATGTCGAAGCCACTCTGGTCGGTGCCCAACGGGTGACCGGAGCCCGGCGGCAGATTGACATGCAAGAGGTCGGGATTGAACTGGTCGGTGTGGTAGAGGAGAGGGCCGACGAAGCTGAACAGGGTGACCAGCACGACGACCGCCACGCCGACGATGGCGAGGCGGTTCTGGGCGAAGGTGCGGCCGATCAGCCGCCAGGGGCTGCCCGCGGAGACGACCTGACCGCCCTCGGGCGAGACCTCGACTTCCACCTGGGGCGGAGTGACCGTCGACATTGCTCAGTACCGGATCCGCGGGTCGAGGATCGCGTAGCTGATGTCAGCCAGCAGGTTGCCGACCACGGTAATCACGCCGACCAGGACGGTGATCCCGAGCATCACCTCGTAGTCGTTGCGCAGCGCGGCGTTGAAGTACTCCAGGCCGGCGCCCGGATAGTTGAACACCTGCTCGATGATCAGCGTCCCCGTGATGATGTACGGGATGCTCAGGCCGACCAGGGTGACCACCGCGATCAGCGAGTTGCGCAGCAGATGTCGCGAGAGCACCAGGCGCTCGGGCAGTCCCTTGGCGCGCGCGGTGCGCATGTAGTCCTGGGCCAGCGTGTCGATCGCCGAGGAGCGCATGTAGCGGCTGAACTGCGCGTAGGTGACCAGGGTCAGGCTGGCCACGGGCAGGACCAGCCCGGCCGGGTGAGACAGCACCCCCCACGCCGAGGTCGCCTGCGGCGCCTCGGCCGGGAACACGTGGAAGCTGATCGAGAGGAACTGGATCAGCAGGAGTGCGATCGCGTACTGCGGCATCGAGTAGAGCAGGAAGCTCACCCCGGTCCCGACGTGGTCGACCATCCGGTTGCGGCGCACCGCCTGCGCGATGCCCACCGGGATCGCGATCAGCACCGAGAGGATCAGCGCGGCGCCGCCCAGCACGATATCCCTGGGCAGTTCGGTAGCCAGCAGCGAGTCGACCGTCCGGTTGAACTGGAACGAGTAGCCGAGGTTCCCGTGCAGCAGCTTGTCCAGGAACAGCCAGTACTGGTACCACACCGACCGGTCCAGGCCGTTGTCGTGGTTGAACTGTGCGATCGCCTGCGGCGAGGCCCGGGGGCCGAGGATGTCACGGGCCAGGCTCCCGGGCAGGAGGTGGAGCATGATGAAGGTGATCAGAGTGACGCCCAGCGTCACTATGACCGCCTCTCCCAGCCTCCGGATGATGTAACCCGTCACCCAGGCCTCGCTCGCAGGTGCAGTTCGGCTTTGACCGCGGTTACTTGGTGAAGTACCAGGCCTCCGGGGTCATGTATCCGTACGCGTTGGCGGCGTACCCACCCAGGTTCTTGGCGATCATCGTCCCTGCGTCACCCTGATAGGACCCGATCGAGGTGGGGCCGAACACGACCGGCACGTGGTCCTGCATGTACTTCGCGTAATCGGCCAGCGCCTGCTTCTCCAGGGAGGCCGATCCGGTGATCGTCTTCTCGATCACCGCGGTGCCCTGCGGATCGTTGAAGCTGCCGTAGTTGGCCACGGCGCCCGGCGCGAACAGCGACTCGCCGGTGGGCAGGAAGTCCGGCGCATAGATCCAGCCGGCGCCCCAGTTCTCCGCCGTCCAACCGCAGTCGGAGTCGGTGGGCTTGCACGCCACCGCGGTGCTGATCACGGTGTCGAACGGGTGACTGGTCAGCTGTATGCCGATGCCGACCCGCTTGGCCTGAGCAGCCAGGTCGTTCATCTCGCTGGCCAGCGTGGTCACGCCGGACTGGTAGTCGAGGTTGAACGAGATCCCTTCACCGGCGGTGATGCCGGCGCCGCATTCGTTCGCCGCGGTGCCGGGGTGCTGGCAGGTGGTGGACCCGCCCGATACGACCTTCCAGCCGTGGCTCGTGAGCAACTGGGCGGCCGCGCTGGTCGAGAACGCGAACGGGTTGCTCGCGACGTCGACGCTGAGCAGCGGGCTCGGCGGCGACACCGGGATCGGCCCGTAGGTGGGGATCGCCGTGTTGTGCAGGAACGCGTTGATCCATCCCTGCTGATCGATCAGGTGCTGGAAGGCCTGCCGGAAGTACAGCTGCCGGAAGACCGGTCCCACCTTGGGGTTGTTCAGGTTGAACGGGAAGTAGTTGATCGAGTAGCTCGCGGCCCGGTTGTAGTCGAAGCCCTCGCTCTGCACCTGCTTGATCTGCGGGGCGTACTGCGAGGGCAGGTTGCCGATCGTGATCCCGGACGGCCCGGCCGAACGGATCTCGTTGAAGATCGCCGTGTCGCTGGTGAACGGCAGCTCGACCAGGCTTGAGATGGTCGGCTTGGGCGACCCGGAGTAATCCGGGTTCGGGACCAGCGTGACCTGCCCGTTGCTGGTGAAGCTCTTGAGCCTGAACGGTCCGTCGACGACGCTCCACAGCGGGGAGGAGCCCCACGTGCCCAGCGACTTGGACTCCGTGTCGAGGAACTTGTAGACGCTCTCGGCACCGGCCTTGGTCGAATCGGGCAGGTGGCCGTTGTCGGACTTGGGCGCGGGCTGCGACATCGAGGTCCGGTCCCAGGCCAGCGGCAGCGGATAGATCTGCGACAACTCGTTGTAGGTGAACCACTCCGGGTTGTAGGCCTTGTCCAGCTTGAAGACCACGGTCTGGGCGTCCGGCGTCTGCACCGCGGTCACGTTGTCGGGGAAGTAGCCCGGCACGTAGCCGCAGTAGTTCTTGCTCGGGTCGGCCTTGTAGAGGTTCATCCAGAAGGCGATCTGACGCGAGGTGACCGCCTCGCCGTCGGACCACTTCCACGGCTTCAGCTTGACCGTGACCGTCTTGTCCCCGTTCGAGAAGGTCGGCTGCTCGGCGAGCGAGTAGTCGGGGTCCATCGTGGGCGTGTAGTCGTTGCCGTACCAGTAGAGCGGCCGGAACAGCATCGTCTGCAGCTGGGAGATGTTGTTGGTGCCGCAGACCTGAGCGGCGGTCATCGGGAAGATGTAGTTCGGCGGCGCGCTCGGGCCCTCCGTGTAGTAGACGGTCCCGCCCGTCTGCTTGGTCCCGGGCGGAGTGGTCGGCGAGGTGAGCCCCGCCCCCGCCGTCGGGGCACCCGAGGTGGGCGCGGCCGGGCTGGACCCCCCGCCGCTGGAACTCGAGCTTGAACTCGACCCGCACGCGGCGGCGAACAGCGCTACTAGTGCAGCCCCCAGGACAGCGACTCGTCGCACCTCACGACCTCCTTATGGCTCCTCGTTCCCAGTGCACCCGGGCGAGCGTTACCGCCCGCCCGGGCGAAGCGCCGTCCAGTATCCGAGCGCCCGGTTACCGGGCGCTGACAGCCCGCTGACAGCGCCGGTCAGAATTGCGTTGCGAGCCTGGAAGGCCTGGTCGATAATCGGCGTCGATGCGGGCACAAGCGATGCCGGCGGTGCAGTTCTCGATCCTCGGCCCCGTCGCCGCGTGGTGTGAGGGCGAAGCGCTCGCGCTCGGCGGCGAGCGGCAGCGTGCTCTGCTCGCGGTTCTGCTCGTTCACGCCGGCGAGCTGGTCAGCACCGAGCGCCTGGTCGAGCAGCTGTTCGCCGGGAACGGCTCGGGCAACGGCGTCAACGCGGTGCACGTCGCGGTGTCGCGCCTGCGGCGGACCCTGCACTCCGGCGGCGGCGAGATGCTGCTCACCCGACGCGGCGGGTACGTCCTCGAGCTTGAGACCGACCAGCTCGACGCCAGGCGCTTCGAGCGGGCCCTGGAGGAGGGACGGCGCCTGCTGGCCAGCGGGGACCCGGCGGCCGCGTCGGCGCGGCTGGGCGAGGGGCTCGCGCTCTGGCGCGGCCCGCCGCTCGCCGACCTGGGCGCCGTGGAGGACGTGCAGCCCGAGGTACGACGTCTGGAGGAGCTTCGACTGCTGGCCGAGATGGAACGGATCGACGCCGAGCTGGCTCTGGGGCACGCGGCCGAGGCGGTCGCTCCGCTCGAGCGCTTGATCGCCCAGGCCCCGCTTCAGGAGCGCCTGCGGGCCCAGCTCATGCTCGCGCTCTATCGCTCCGGCCGCCAGGCCGACGCGCTGGCCAGCTACCGGGAGGCGTGCGCGCTGCTGCGCGACGAGCTCGGCCTGACCCCGAGCGCCGAGCTGCGGGAGCTCGAGCACATGATCCTGTGCCATGACGCTGACCTCGACGCCGGCGCGCCCCCGGCGCCACCGTCCGGGCCGGTGCTGTGCCCGTTCAAGGGCCTGGCCGCGTTCGAGGGCTCGGACGCCGACTTCTTCTGCGGGCGCGACCGGGTCGTGTCCGAGCTGATCGCGCGGCTGGCCGAGTGGCCGCTGGTCGGGATCCTCGGCCCGTCGGGAATCGGCAAGTCCTCGCTGCTGCGCGCCGGCGTGCTCCCGGCGCTGCGCGCGGGGGCGCTGCCCGGCAGCGCCGGTTGGCGACAGGTGCTGCTGCGACCCGGGGAGCACCCCTGCGCCGAGCTCGAGCGGGTGCTCGGCGGGCCGCCGGAGCACGTCCTGGCGAGCCTGCGTGGCGAGGAGCGGATCGTGATCGCGGTCGACCAGCTCGAGGAGCTGTTCACCGCGTGCACCGAGGAGTCCGAGCGCCGCGAGTTCCTCGATCGGCTCGTGGACGCCGCGGGCGAGAACGAGCGGCGGGCGCTCGTGCTGTGCACGCTTCGTGCCGACTTCTACGGCCGGCTGGGCGCCTATCCGGCGTTCGCCGAGCTGCTCAGCCGCAGCCATGCCCTGGTCGGTCCGATGGACCCGGCCGAGCTCAGGGAGGTGATCCAGCGGCCGGCTGCCCGGGCGGGACTCGAGGTCGAGGACCGCCTGGTCGACGTGCTCGTCGCCGAGGTCAGGGATGAACCCGGGGCCCTGCCGCTGCTGTCGACCACCCTGCTCGAGTTGTGGCAGGCGCGGGACGGGCGCGTGCTTCGCCTCCAGGCCTACCGCGCGGCCGGAGGGGTGCGCAGCGGGGTGGCGCGGATCGCCGAAGCCGCCTACATGCGGCTGGCCGAGAGCGAGCGTCCCGTGGCCCGGGAGGTCTTACTGCGGCTGGCCGACCTCGGTGAGGGAGCCCCCGAGCGGCGCCGCGTGCCGCTGGTGGAGATCCATGGCATCGCCGACGCGGAGCCGGTGCTGGCCGCGCTGACCGACGCGCGGCTGGTGACCGTCGGCCCCGGGGCGGTCGAGCTCTCCCACGAGGCGCTGCTGCGCGAGTGGCCGCGCTACCGGGGGTGGCTCGAGGAGGATCGCGTGGGGCGGCGCCTGCACCGCCATCTGCGCGTGGCCGCCGGCGAGTGGGACGCACGCGGGCGGGACGGCGGCGATCTGTACCGGGGCGCCAGGCTGGCGGCGGCGCTCGAGTTCTGCGCCCAGCGCCCGGACCAGATGGACCGCCTGGAGCGCGAGTTCGTGGCCGCGAGCCAGGCGGCGGCCGAGCGCGAGGCGGCGCGCCAGCGCGTCCAGAACCGGCGGCTGCGCGCGCTCCTGCTGGGCGCCGGGGTGCTGCTGGTGCTCGCGGTGGTGGCCGGCGTGGTGGCGGTGGTCGGTCAGCAGCGGGCGTCGAGCGATGCCCGGCTGGCCGTGGCCGAGGCGCACGCGGCGCTTGGCCGCCAACTCGGGGCCGAGGCGCTCGGCGCACCCCGGCTCGACGTGGCCGCGCTGCTGGCCCGCGAGGCGGTCGCGCTGGACCGCTCGCCGCAGACCGAGGGGACCCTGCTCTCGACGCTCGAGCGCAGCCCCGCCGTGGTGGCCACGTTCGCGCTGCCGACGAACTCGACTCCGCAGGTCGCGGTCAGCCCCGACGGTCGCACCCTGGCCGTGTCCGACAGCGTCTCCGACGGCGTGCGGTTCTACGACGCGCGCACCCGGGCCCTCGACCGGCGCAAGGAGAGCGACTTCTTCGGAGATCAGCCGCCGGTCTACTCGCGCGACGGATCGCTGCTGGCCTACCGGGCCGGGGCGTCGCTGGTCGTGCGCGACGCGCACACGCTCGCCCTGCGCGCCCGGCTGCCGATCGGGCCCCCGTTCACGCAGCAGTTCACGGCCGACGTGCCGGAAGGCAGCATCCTCATCGCCCCGGACGACCGCACGGTCTACTACGGCTACTGGCTGGTGAGCGCCGGCGGCCAGCCGGCCGCGGCCTGGCTCGCCCGCTGGACGCTGCCGGGCGGTCGGCGGCTGGCCCCGGTGCTGCTCGGTCGCGGGCCGCTCCTGGCGACGGCGCTCGTCGGCGGGGGCGCCCGCCTGATGGTCGCGAGCCCGCGTGACGTCGACACCTTCGATGCGCACACGCTGCGGCTGCTGCGTTCCGTGCCCATTCGGCCCGTACCGCCGCTGCCCAAGGCGGCCGCGATCAGCCCCGACGGAGCGACGATCGCCATTGGGTCGCAGAACGGCTCGGTGTCGTTCGTGGCCGCGGCCATCGGCCGGGCGCGACGGGGGCGCGGCGGCCACGGAGCCCCCGTGGCCAGCGTGGTCTACGCCCCGGACGGGCGCACCGCGATGACCGCGGGCGACGACGGCAAGGTGATCGTGTGGGATCCCGCCGCCGGCCAGGAGCTTGCCGTGCTGACGGGCGCTCCGGAGCGCGTGCAGGACGCGCAGGTCAGCCCGGACGGCTCGACGCTCTACACCTCTGCCGTGGGCGGCGTCCTGCTGGCCTGGGACCTGACGGGGCAGCGAGGCTTCGGGCACAGCGCCCGCATCGGCGCGCCGCTGCGGTGCTGCGACTCGATCTCACCGCCCCACCCCGCGCTCGCGCTCTCGCCCGACGGTGGACGCTTCGCGGCCCCCACCGGACCGTTCACCGTCGGGGTGTTCTCGAGCCGGACGCTGCGGCGCGAGGCGTCGTTCACGATCAGGCCCGCGGACGCTCCGATCACGGCGCTCGCCTGGTCGCCCACCGGGGCGGGACTCGCGGTCGGCTCGCACGGCGGGGGGGTGCAGTTGTGGAGCGTGGAGGGCGCGCCGCACTTCGTACGCTCGTTCTCCGACCTCGTGCCGCTCCCCGGTCAGGGCGAGGCGATCCAGTCGCTCGCGTTCTCCCCCGACGGAGCGCTCCTCGCCGCGAGCGACAAGAGCCAGACCACGGCGCTCGGGCATACCGCCACGGCGCTGGTGGCGAACCTGGCGGTCTGGCGCGTCGCCAGCGGCGGGACGGTCATGCCGCCCACGGACCTCGGCGGCGCCAACAGCCTGAACGGCTCCGACGTGGTCGCGTTCTCGCCCGACGGCAAGCTGCTCGCGGCCAGCCTGCTGACCGGCGGCGTGCGCATCTACGACCCGCTGGGCGGGGACCTGGTGCGGACGCTGTCCGATCCGGGCGACGACAGCATCTCGCTCGCCTTCGGGCCCAAGGGAGCCCTGGCCGGCGGCACCCTGGGCGGGACCGTCGAGCTGTGGAACGCGGCCACCGGCAAGCGCGTCGGGGCGCCGCTGCTGGCCGACTCGGTGGCGATCACGAGCGTCGCGTTCGATCCCAGCGGCCGTCGCTTCGCCACCGCCGGGAGCGGGGACGGGACGATCAAGCTCTGGTTCATCGCGGGGCTGCAGCAGGAGGGCCCCCGGCTGGCCTCCGATCCGGATGCCACGTCGGTCGCTGCCTTCGAGCCGGGCGGCAAGGCCCTGCTCGTCGTCGACGACCACGGCGGCGCCTTCGCGTGGCCGACCTCCCTGGGCGCCTGGGAGACGGACGCCTGCTCGCTGGCCGGCCGCAACCTCACGCGGGCCGAGTGGGCGCAGCTGGTGGCCGGGCCGGCCTACACGACGGTCTGCCGCTGAGCCCAGCGCGTCCCCACGGGGCCGGGGGGATCCGGGTCAGAGGGCCGGGTCGAGCAGCTCGGCGCGCTCGTGCTCGGCCGGCGCGCCGTAGGCGTAGACGAGCAGTTCGACGTCGCCGTGATTGGCGCTCTGAAGCGGTGTGCCGGGCTCCACATGGACGACGCCGCCGGGCGCCACGTCCACGCGCTCGGGCGGGTCGCCCAGGTAGATCGACAACGTCCCGGTCAGGACTACGAACGTCTCCTCCTGGTCGACCTCGCGGTGGCGCCGGCCCTTCGCCCCTGGCTCGTAGCGCCAGATGTTGCCCCGCGTGTGGGCGAGCCCCAGCCGCTCGCTCAGCTCGGCGACGTGCCGGGCCGGCTGCCCGGGGTCGTGGGGACGGGTGATCCACTCGAGCTCATCGGGACGGATGACGCGATAGGCCACGGCGCTCAGGGTACGAGGTCGGACTCAAGCCGAGCGGCCTCGTGGCCGATAACCCGCGTTGAACCGATCCTTCTGAGCGCCGCCCGGCGCTCCCCCACCGCCGCTAGGGAGGCATCCTGCAATGAGCGTCACCGACCAGCTGAACGAGTCTCTGAACGGGCACACCAACGAGCCGCGGCTCGTCCTCGACCTCGACCTCCTCGAAGCGCAGGCGCTGCGCGCCTGGCTGCTCGAGACCGAGGTCAACGGTCTCAGCGCGCAGGACACCCCGGTTGTCAGCACCGCCCTGGCCAAGCTCGGCCGCGCCGTCGACACCGCGCAGGCCACGATCAACATCCGTCGTGAGTTCCAGCAGGCCGGCGTCAACCTGGCCCACTGGTCCGACGAGCAGGTGATCGAGCTGGGCCGTCGCATCGCCGAGGCCGCTCGTCCCATCCTGAACGTCTAAGCCGCTCCGGCCACCGGTTCACCGGCGTAAGTCTCCATGCCTCTGCTGATCGGGTTCATCAGCGGCGCGATCCTCGGCGCCGTGGTGACGCTTGTCCTCCTCGGCCGCTCCGGCGGTCGGGGTGGCACCGGTGAGGTGAGCGCCGAGGCGCAGTTCGATCCGCTCACCGGCCTGGCCACCCACGACGCGCTGCTCGGAGACCTGAGGCGCGAGCTCGACGGCGGGCGCGAGGTGACGCTTTACCTGTTCGCGCTTGACGGCTTCAAGGACTACAACGACGCCTACGGCGATCAGTGTGGCGACGCGCTGCTCGGCTGGCTGGGCCGCAAGCTGCGCGACGCGGTCGGCTCCTACGGCACCGCCTACCGCATGCGGGGCGGGAGCTTCGCGCTGCTCGCCGTCGGGTCCGAGCGGTTCACCAATGCCCTGTGCGCCTCGGCGGCCAGCGCCCTGAGCGAGTCCGGCGACGGCTTTCAGATCTCCTGCGACGTGGGCAGGGCGACGCTCCCGGTCGAGACCGCGGTTCCCCGCGAGGGGCTCGAGTTGGCGGCCCGCCGGGCCAGCCAGGCGGCCGGCGAGCGCCACGTGAAGTCGGGACGGCGCGCCCCGGCCGACACGATCGAGGCGCTGCGGCTGGTGCGCTCGCGCCAGGACGTGGCCGCGCTGGCGGTGGCGATCGCCCGCCGCCTGGACGTTCCGGAGGCCGAGATCGAGCACGTCGAAAACGCCATGCACCTGTGCGACGTGGGCAACGTCGCGGTGCCGCGGGCGGTCCTCAGCTATCCGGGCAAGATCACCGGGCCCGAATGGCAGTTCATCCTCCTGCACACACTGGTCGGCGCGCGGCTGATCGCCGGACCGCTGGGGATGGAGCCCGTGGCCCGGCTGGTCCGCCACAGCCACGAGCGCTGGGAGGGCGCGGGATATCCCGACGGCCTGTCCGGGGAGGCGATTCCGATCGGCTCGCGGATCGTGTTCGTGTGCAGCGCGTTCCACGACATGACCTCAGAGCGTCCGCATCACGCGGCACTCGAGCCGGCCGACGCGGTGGCGCAACTCGAGCGCGGCGCGGGCAGCCAGTTCGATCCGGCCGTGGTCGAGGCGTTCCGCGCCGAGTTCCTCGGCGAGGCCGACGACTCGGATCTGGAAGAGGCCGCCGCTTAGCCCACTGGATCAGGGCTCGTGGCCGGGCTCGATCCACTTGGCCCGGCGGAAGGTGAGCGGCGAACCCGATCGGTGGGTCTCGCCCTCGATCGGCTCGAGCAGGAACCCGCAGTGGTCGCCGAACGGGATGCGGTCGAGGACGCGGCCCGCGAACCAGTCCTTAAGGCCGGCCAGCACCGGCGCTCCGCCCGGGCCGGCTGACCATTCGCAGCGCTCGAACTTGTCGATCTCATCGCCGGTCTCGCCGCCGAACAGGAGCGCCAGCTCCTCGGCCTGCTCGGGGACGAAGTGCACGACGAGCACGTCGGCGCCGTGGCTCGCCACCCGGTAGGTCCGGTTCTTGACCGACAGGCCGGCCACGAAGCGCGGCGGGTGGATCGAGACCTGCGAGGCGAAGCCGACCAGGCAGCCGGCCCGCTCTTCGCCGGAGGCCACCGTGACGATGAACAGCGAGTAGTCGAGCTGCGCCATCAGGCGCTGGAAGTCGTCGGGCATCGAGGCGCTGCTACCCGGGGAGGACTTGGGTTACCGACCGCGGTGACCGGGTAACGCGGCACCGTGGTCCTCCCAGACAGCTCTCGCCGCCAGCTCACCCCGCTCGAGCCGCTCGTGCGCGCGGTCGAGTCCGCCGAGGTTCTCGACCCGGTGGCCCAGCAGGTCGGCAAGACCGTCCGCGGCGTGCTGTCCGGCGGGCCGGTCAAAGACGCGCTCAGCGGCACGTGGCTGGGTCACTCCCTGCATCCGATGCTGACCGACATCGTGATCGGGTCGTTCACCGCGGCCTCGGTGCTCGACCTGCTCGCGCCGGGCGACGACGGCCCGGCCGCCGAGCGGCTGATCGCGCTCGGGCTCGCCACATATCTGCCCACCGCGGCCGCGGGAGTCAACGACTGGGCCGACAGCGAGGCGGTCGACGACACGATCCGGCGGGCCGGGTTGGTCCACGCCGCCTGCAACGCGGTCGGCGCCACGCTCTACACGGCCTCGCTGCTCGCGCGCCGGCGCGGCGCCCGTCGGCGTGGAGCCGCGCTGGGGTTCGCGGGGATGGCGGTGATGGGAGCCGGCGGCTACCTCGGCGGCCATCTGTCCTTCACCAAAGGCGTCGGACCGGCCCAGACCGTGTTCGACTCCGGACCGACCGACTGGACCCCGGCCGCCGACGCCGGCCAGCTTCCTGACGGCCGCCCGACCCGGGTCGTCGTCGACGACACGCCGGTGCTGCTCGTCCGCGACGGCGAACTGATCTTCGCGATCCACGACCGCTGCTCGCACCGCGGGTGCTCGCTCAGTGAGGGCGAGCTCAAGGGCTCGGAGATCGTATGTGGGTGCCATGGCTCGCGGTTCGATCTGCGCAACGGGGCCCTCCGGGGAGGCCCGGCGACGTCGGCGCAGCCGGCCTTCCAGGTCCGGGTGCAGGACGGCGTGGTGCAGGTGCGCCGGCTTCAGCCCGCCTGAGCTGCGACGCTCGCTGCCCGGCGCCCGTCAGACCGACGTGAGGATGACCGGCCCCCCGGGGGCGACCATGATCGTGTGCTCCTCGTGGGCCGAGGGAGCTCTATCGGCGGTCCGGACCGTCCAGCCGGGGCCTGGCGCGCTCCGGAGGACCCGGAGGGTCTCGGCCACGACGCGTCCGGCGCGTCTCAGGCCACGCTGCTGCTCGGGTGAGTCGGCGGACACGGAAACAGCTTACGACTGCATCCGCCCGTGGTCGGGCGGCCGTTCCACCCGCAGGCGGATGTGGGGGCCGTGGTCGCGCAGTACCGTGCCCGCGTGGCCTCCGATGAGATCCGCCGGATCGTGCCGGTGTTCGCGGTGGCGGTGGCGATCGTGGCCGCGGTCACCGACCAGTCGACGGCGGGCGAGCTGCTGCTGATGGCGATCCCGCCAGCGGCGCTGACCGCGTGGACGTTCGTGCCGGCGCTCCCGCTGGCCGCGGTGACGATCATGGTGGTGGTGCCGGTGGTGGCCGTCCAGCACAATGGCGCCCACCAGCCGATCATGTTCGAAGTCTCGGTGCTCGGGTTCGTCGTCGCGTGCTGGTCGGAGTCGCTGGTGGCGGCGGTGGCGCTCGGGCTGGTCGCGGTGGCGGCACCGATCGCGGTCGGCGTGATCGAGACGGCCGGTAACACGTCGGTGGGGATCTGGGCCGTGGGGGTGGCGTTTCCCTGGTTGATCGGGCGGGCCGTGCACCGGCAGGCGCAGCTTGCCGACGCGCTGGAGGCCAGCCGCCGCGCGCTCGCCGAGCAGGCGATGCTCGAGGAGCGCCGCCGGATCGCCCGGGACGTGCACGACCTCGTCGGCCACGGGCTGGCCGCCGTGATGCTCCAGGTGACGAGCGCCCGGCACGTGCTGCGCCGCGATCCCGACGGTGCCGAGGAGGCGCTGCGCACGGCCGAGGACGTGGGCCGGCGCAGCATGCGCGAGCTGCGCCGCACGGTGGCCTTTCTGCGCAGTGACGAGGAGAACGGGGTCGCCCCGCCGGTCCCCGTGGCCGACGAGATCCCGGCGCTGGTCGAGGAGGCCCGCGCCGCCGGTCTCGACGTCGAACTGCGGTGCAGCGGCGAGCTCGCCGGGCTGGAACCGGGGGTCGGGCTGGCTCTCTACCGGATCGCCCAGGAGGCGCTGGCCAACGCCGCCCGCCACGCCCCGCACGCGCGGACCGTCCTGGGGATCGATCTGGGCGCGGACGGGGCGTCGCTGGTGGCCGACACGACCGGACCGGTGGCGCCGGCGCCGGCGGGCGAGGGGGAGCGTCGGCGCTATGGGGTCGTCGGGATGCGCGAACGCGCCACAGCCCTGGGCGGCGAGCTGAGCGCCGGCCCGACCGTTGAGGGGTGGCGCGTGAGCTGCCGCCTGCCGCCGAGGACGGCTGACGACGCGTGATCCGGGTCGCTCTCGTCGACGACCAGGCGATCGTGCGCAACGGCGTGGCGCGCATCCTCTCGCCCGAGGACGGCTTCGAGGTCGTGGCCGAGTGCGTCAACGGGCGTGAGGCGGTCGACCGGCTGCCGGCGCTGGCGCCGGACGTCGTGCTGATGGACGTCCGCATGCCGGTGATGGACGGCATCGCGGCGACGCTCCGGCTGCGCGAGGCGCTCGAGGAGGTCGCGGTGCTCGTGCTGACCACGTTCGGCGAGGACGAGGTGCTGTGGGGGGCGCTCGAGGCGGGCGCCGCGGGGTTCGTGCTCAAAGACGCCTCGGCCGAGGAGCTGATCGCGGCGGTCAGGGCGGCCGCGGGCGGCGCGGCCTGGTTCGACCCGGCCGTGGCGCCGCGGATCCTCGAGGACTACCGCCGGCGGGTCGCGCCG
>CAWHTT010000011.1:0-550550 GCA_963832315.1 uncultured Solirubrobacterales bacterium
AGGTCGTCGCGACGCCACGCGTGAGAGGTGGGGATAGGCCGTCGAGGAGGGACCTGGCTCAGCGCTTTACGACATCGGCCGATCCTCCGATGGTGCGTGTTCGCTCGTTTCGTGCGACCTCGCGTCGCACCGTCCGCAACCGCGGTGAGATCGAGGTCGCCCGGCACTGCCGCAGTCCCGGGCCAAGCAGCGGTCTCGGCGTCCGCGCCTCTCATAGTGCTCCGGTTGCTCAGCAGCATCAGTGTGCATCGACTGTGCCGTATCTCTGACCGGAGCAGGAGCGAGGCGGCCGAGCCCTGCGCCGGCTAACCGAGATCTGGAAGCGCCGAACGCGCGGCGCTACAGCGCGCCTGTTCGGGTGGGCGCCACACGTCTTCACAAGGAGTCGGCGCTTGCGCTCGGCCGCGTCTCAAGGAGCGTCGGACCCGGACGATCACTCCGGGAGTCGGCCGCTCGCGGCGCGCTCTGAACGCACCGCAAGTGCGCATTGCCGGCTGAAGATATCGCTGGTTACCGCAGGGGAGAAGGGATCGAGTCATGCATTGGAGCATCTGAGTGGCACGCGCGCTACGAGCTGTCAGATTGTTGCGATTGGCAGCAGTCGCAAGACGCAGCGCAAAGATACGGCAATTGGGGGAGCTGGCAGCGTGAGTGCTGCCGCTCCCTCACTGCCGCCGAGGCTGGCTCCTGTGAGTAGCTCTGGTCTCGCGCGATCGGCAGGAGTAGGATCGGATCGTTCGGCGCTAGCCGTTAGGGGATCCGTGTCTTCTTCGTCCGTTCGAGTGTTCCGTTCCGGGGCTGTCGGGCTGCTGCTGCTCACGGTAGCCGGTGCGGCGCTGAGCTCGCACGAAGCCCAATGGCGGCCGCTGTGGCTGTTCGTTGTTCTCGGGGTTCTCGGGGTCCTCGGCGACCGTGTGCATGCGCACACCGGTCGGATGCGCCTGTCGGCGGGCTTGACGATCGTTGCGCTGGCGATGGCTCTGTTGGGACCCGCGCCGGCGGTCTTGATCTGCTTCGTATCGCGTATCTTCGATGCAATACAGACGGACGGGATAAGACTGCGCGGGCGGCGGTTGGCGCTCGTGTGGAACCTTGCCATGTACGTCGACGTGCTCCTCGGGAGCCTCGCTATCCAGGCAGCGGTCCGGGCGGGGGTTTCGCGTGGGAGCGTTGCGTTCGCGCTTGTTGTTGCGGTGGTGGTGACTGCCACGAACGTGATCAACTTCTTGCTCGCCGCCCTGTGGATTCGTGTGCACGAAGGCACGCCGATCGGCGAGCAGCTGCGTCGCAGCTTTGTGCCTGCGCTCCCGTGGATTACCGCGCCCAACTTCCTAGCCGCCGCCCTCGCCACCCTCTACGTACGAGCAGGCGCAGCCTCGCTGCTGCTCGTCCTGGGGCTGCTCGGCGCGTTCTACGTGCTGATGGTCGAGCTTCTCAACTCGCAGCAGCGTCGCGATGAGCTCGAGCAGCGGACGCTTCAGCTCGCTTCGCTGCAACTCGGCGTTCTCGTGACGATGGTGCGGACGCTCTCGTTGCGCGACCGCTACACGGCACGGCACTCGGCTGCGGTTGCGCGCTACGCGTATGCGATGGCTCGGGCAGCGGGCTGCTCGGAGGACGAGATGCGGATCGTGCATACGGCGGGCCTCCTACACGACATCGGGAAATTCGCCTTCCCGGATCGCATCCTTCTGGCTGACCGGCGACTGAGCGAAGCGGACTTCGAGATCGTCCGTCAGCATCCCGTGCACGGAGCCGACCTCGTAAGTCGGATCGAGGGGTACGAGGGGATCGCAGCGGTCATCCTTGCCCACCACGAGCGAGTCGACGGAACGGGCTACCCATCCGGGTTGCGCGGTGAAGAGATCCCGACGCTTTCGCGCATGATCTCGGTTGCCGATACGTACGACGTGATCACCGCCCGTGACACCTACCGCCCGCCTGTTTCGAGTTCGGAGGCGATAGCCGAGCTGCGACGCGTATCCGGCAGTCAGCTGGATGCCCGATTCGTTGAGCTGTTCATCGGCATCCTCGAGCACGAAGCGATCGGGTTTGCCCACACGGAAGACGCCGACTTCGAGAAGGAGCTGGCGATCGAGGAGCGCATTCGCGAATTGGCGCGACCCAGAGCCGCGGTCGGAGTGGCCGAAGCGTGAGCGGACTTGCGGCAACCTTGGGGATCGTCGAGTTCCGCGCGCTCCTGTTCTCCTACGTGATCAATCGCGCTGGGGACATTCTCGGCGCCTTGGCTCTGGCGGTCGTCGTGCTCGGTGCGACCGGTTCGGCGCTCGCCACCGCCGCTCTGTTTCTGGCGACGCAGTTCTTGCCCGGCCTCTTCGGTCCGTTCCTCGTCGCCAGAATTGCCCGGGTCCCCCCGGGACACGTCCTGCCCAGGCTGTACGCGGTCGAAGCCTTGCTGTTCCTGGTCCTGGCAGTGATCGCGAGACACTCCGGGGTGCCGGCAATCGTCGCGCTGGCTTTTATCGATGCGACCCTGGCGTTCTGTGCGCGCTCCATCACACGAGCGACGACAGCATCGACACTGATCCCGCACGATCTACTGCCCGAGGGCAAGGCTGCGTTCAACCTCGCGCTTGCCGTGGCCACAGTGGCCGGCCCCGTTATCGGCGGCCTCGTCGTCGCGATGCAAGGTGCCTCGGCAGCGCTGGTTATCGATGCCATCTCGTTCGTGCTTGCAGCGGTCCTGATCGCTCGCGCGCCAGCGCTGCGCGAGCCAGCGGATCGTGCATCCGCCCGCGCCGACGCGCGTCCACGTCATGACCTGCGCGCGAGCCTTGCGTACATCGCCAACCACGCCACGCTGCGCGCCTTGATCCTCGGCGAGGGTCTCGCGTTCATATTCTTCTATCTCGTCGTCCCCGTGACGGTCATCTACGCGACGCGCTCCCTCCACGCCGGCCCCGGGGGGTATGCGGCGATCCTCGCGAGTTGGGGCGTCGGCATCGCCATCGGCTCGACCGTGCACGTCCGGCTCGCGCGGCGCATCGGCCACGCGATGATCCTCGTCTCAACCTTTGTGGTCGCCGTCGGGTACCTGGGCACCGCGCTGGCACCGACGCTTTCTCTGGCGTGCGCCGCGAGCGTGCTTGGTGGAGTTGGCAACGGCACGCAGTGGGCCTCGGTAGAAACGGCCGTGCACCAGCTCGTCCAGGAGTCCTTTCGCGTGCGGGTCGCTGCGGTCCTCGAGGCCTTGGCCGCGATAGCGCCAGGAGTCGGCATCGTACTAGGAGGCGCGTTGGCCGCTCTCCTCTCGCCACGGGCCGCGTACCTGGCGGCGGGACTCGGCCTCGTTGCACTGATCACTGCGGGAGCGCTGAGCCGTGTCTTCGTTGTTCGGCCCGTAGCCGCCGAATAGTGAACGCGATCACCGGCCGCACGGCCTGTCACCGCGCGCGCCACACGTAATTCCTGTTCAACACGAAGGCCCGGCCACCTTCACCGCCGCGGGTGGGGACCTCGCGTGCCGTCGGGGTCACACCCCCGATATGACTCCGATTGGACGAGTTTCAAGCGTGCCGCAGCGCCCGGCGGACTGCTCGATCGCCCCGACTGTGCGCAAGTCGACACGGCTCGAACGGCACGCCGAGCCGTCACCGTGCTGCTTGCGTAGGCGATCCGGCAGCGGCGGTGCCGACGGCCGCTCATCGAAGCTGTAGCCGGCGATCCTAAGCACCGCGCTATTGCTCCCGCCCACATCCGGGCGTGCGCGGCCCGGGCGCGCTACGACTGCTTCGGCTCTCGCGGCTGCTCCGTCTCGCTATGCCTTTGCCACGAGGTTGTCGCGTAATTACCGTGTCGTCCGGGCGGTTTTGGACGATTCTGGGTATGGCTCAGAGCTTTATTGGTTGTGATCGTGATCAGTCGTTCTTGATGCCGCCGGATGTTCGGGATTGGTTGGCGGAGGACCATCTCGCGTGGTTCGTCCTCGACGCTGTTGCCGGGATGGATTTGGGCGAGTTCTATGGGGCGTATCGCCGGGACGGTGTGGGCCGACGGCCGTATGACCCGGCGATGTTGGTCGCGTTGTTGTTGTATTCGTATTCGCGTGGGATTCGGTCGGCGCGGGCGATCGAGCGGGCGTGCCGGGAGGATGTTGCGTGTCGGGTGATCGCGATGCTCGAGCAGCCCGATCACGCGACGATCGCCCGGTTCGTTGTGCGGCACGAGGCGGCGCTGGGCGAGCTGTTCGGGCAGGTGCTCGGGCTCTGCGATCAGGCTGGGCTGGTGAAGCCTGGGGTGGTCGCGATCGATGGCACTAGGTTGGCGGGGAACACGAGCCGCGGCTCGAATCGCGATTTTGGGCAGATCGCCAGGGAGATCCTCGCGGAGGCGAAGGCGACCGACGAGGCTGAGGACGAGCTCTATGGTGACGCGCGTGGGGATGAGTTGCCCGAGCAGCTGCGAACTCGGGAGGGGCGGCGTGAGTTCTTCCGCCAGGCCCGGGAGAAGCTCGCGGCCAAGGGCAGCGATGCTGATGAGCCGAGCGGCGGGGAGCCGGAACCGGCGGGCGAGCGGTTCGAGTTCAACGCCGAGCAGATCGTCGCGCGAACCCAAGGTCGACAGGGGTGGGTGCGAGAGGGACGTCGTCAGCTCGAGCAGCGTCGCTGGCAGACGCCGGATCTGATCCCGCGCGGCCGGGTTGACCGGCTGCTGCTCGCCGCCGGGCGGATGGAGGACGATCTCGACGCGCAACTGGCGGGCAATCGGGCCTATGAGGAGTACCGAGCCACCGGCCGTGACACCACGGGAAGGCAGGCGACAACGCGGTCTCGGTCGTCGACCAGAACGCGTGGGTCGGGGAGTGTCACAAGGTCTGTGTAAGGCAGGAGCGAATGGAGCCTCATGCCTTCAACGCAACAAGAGAAGAGAATTCAGCGAGCTTGCTCTGATCGGTACGGCGCCGGCGGCGAGCCCCCAGGCGAGCCGCCGGCGCCCGCCGTGAGGAGCGCGGAAGCGGCCCGGTCCTTGAGCGAGGAGGTGGTCGAGGAGGCGTTGGGTCGGGCCCGGTTGAGAAGATCGGCCGCTGGGATGTCGGGCGAGAGCCGCGAGGAGCTGATCGACGCGCTGCTGGATCAGCTCGGCGCTGAGCGCGAGGAGCTGCCTGACGAGCTGCGCGAGCGGCTGCTTGACGGAATGATCGACGAGTTGATCGCCGGCAAGCGGGGCGAGCGGGAGATCCTCGGCCAGGACGGCGTGCTCGGCGAGATAACCCGCCGGATGGTCGAGCGGGCGCTCGGCGAGGAGCTGTCAGAGCATCTGGGTTATCCGGCCGGGCAGGCGCCGCCAGGCGGCGCGGGGAACTCCCGCAACGGCGGCACCCCGAAGACGGTGCTGACCGACCAAGGCCCGGTGCGGATCCAGACGCCGCGGGATCGCAACAGCCGGTTCGAGCCGCAGCTGGTCAAGAAGGGCCAGCGGCGCCTTCAGGGCTTGGACGAGAAGATCATCGCGCTGTATGGCGGCGGGATGACCACCCGCGAGATCGAGACCTACATCTCCGAGCTGTACGGCCCGGGGGTCAGCCGCGAGACGGTCAGCCGCGTCACCGCCGCCGTGCTCGAGGACGCCAAGGCCTGGCAGACCCGGCCCTTGGAGCAGATCTACCCGATCCTCTATCTCGACGCGCTCATGATCAAGATCCGCGACGGGCAGGCCGTCCGCAACTTCGCGTGCTACCTGGCGATCGGGGTCAACCTCGAGGGCGACCGCGACGTGCTCGGGATGTGGTTCCAGCGCAGCGAGGGCGCCAAGTTCTGGCTGCAGGTCCTGACCGAGCTGAAAACCCGCGGCGTCCAAGACGTGCTCGTCTGCTGCGTCGACGGCCTGACCGGGTTTCCGGAGGCGATCGAGGCCGTCTACCCCAAGGCCTGGGTCCAAACATGCATCGTGCACGCCATCCGCGCGGCCCTGCGGTTCGTGCCCTACAAGGACAAGAAGAAGGTCGCCGCCGACCTGCGCAAGATCTACACCGCGGTCGACCGCGACCACGCCGAGTCAGAGCTCGAGCGCTTCGCCCAGACCTGGGATCCCAAGTACCCGATGATCTCCGCCTCGTGGATCGAGCACTGGGAACGGATCGTCCCCTTCCTCGCGTTTCCCCCGGATGTCCGTCGAGCGGTATATACGACGAACACGATCGAGGCGCTCAACCGCCAGATCCGCAAGATCATCAAGACCCGCGGGAGCTTCCCCGACGAGGACTCAGCCCGCAAGCTGCTCTACCTCGCGATCACCCGCGCCCAACAGAAATGGAGGCACACCTACAACTGGAGCTCAGCCCTCACCGCGTTCCGCATCCACTTCGGCGACCGCATCCCCGACAACGCAATCTGACCGTCACACCTTGACCCCCACAGGAGTCACAGTTACACTAACTCAATAGGCTTACACAGGAAGTGTGACGCCCTCCGCCCAGGCGGTCGTCGATCAGAACCAGATCGTGCTCGCCGCGGAGATCACGAACAGCACCGTCGACTTCTCCCAGCTCGATCCAATGATCACTGCCGCGCTCGGCGAGCTTGAGCAGGCCGGCGTGACGGGCCGGCCGGAGATCGCCGTGGCGGACGCGCAGTACTGGAACGAGCAGCACATCGACGAGGTGATCGCCAACAAGCACATCCAGGTCTTGATCCCACCCGACTCCGGCACCCGCAAAACACCTCGGCCCGGCTGGACCGGCGGGCGCTACGCGGCGATGCGCAACGCGCTGGCCTCACCGGCCGGCAAGGAGCTCTACCGAAGACGCAAACAGATGATTGAGCCCGTGTTCGCTCACACCAAGCACAACCGCCAAATCACCCGGTTCCTGCGAAGAGGCCGAACCGCCGTGCGGACCGAGTGGCGGTTATTGATGACAACTCACAACCTGACCAAGCTCCACCGCCACCACCTCGCCGCCATCTCGGCCTGAAACAGCCTCTGGCGGCAAGAACCGCTCATACCGTGCCCGCTGACGCAGAACGCCACACCTCAGCAGCACGACGGCGAAGAGCTACGCGACAGCCTCCCACGAATGCGATCGCAGACTCGGCGGCCAGACGCCTTCCCAGGCAACGGTCCGATGCCAGCCGGCGATCATGGCAACGCTCCTTCTAACAACGCCCGCCCAGCGGCTGCCCCCTCCGCTACCGTCCCGTCCATGGCCGCACACACCTTCAACGTCGTCTATGAAGACGCTGGCGACGGCTGGGTCTACGCCCACGTCCCGGAGCTGCCTGAAGTCCACACGCAGGGCGAGAACTTGGACCAGGCCCGCGAGATGGTCAAGGAGGCGATCGCGCTCGTCCTCGACGAGCGCCGTGCGCGGAGCGAAGCGATACCGCCGACCGGCTGGGCCTTGGTCGAGTCGGTCGAGATCGCTGCGTGAAGAAGCGCCAGCTCGAGCGGCATCTCACGGACCATGGCTGTCGTCTCGCTCGCGAGGCCGCAAAGCACGAACTCTGGGAGAACCCGGCCACTGGCCAGCGCACGACCGTGCCCCGGCACCGCGAGATCAAGATGCCGACCGCCCGCGGGATCTGCCGCCAGCTCGGCGTCCCTCCCCCACCGGGCGCCTGACTCCCAGACGCCGGTACGAAAACGTGTCCCGAAATATGTCCCGAACTCGGCAATTCTGACCCGCCCCAACCTCTCTTAACTAGAAAGAATCGGCCATATCACCGGCAATTGCCCTGCAAATGGGCAACTTGTAATGAAGGGGTTGGGGGTTCGAGTCCCCCGGCGGGATCTTTACGAATGCCCTGCAAATCGAGCTCTTCGTGTAGGTCCATCGCGACGCCCGGAAGGCCTCGGAGGGAGTGCGGGGCAACTGATTGGGCAATGCGTGCCGCCGACGCCGGGCGAAGCGTCCCCGGATCGACCGCGCGGACCACCCACGCGACTAACCGCCTAACAGTTAATTGGACACCCTCGATCGCGGATCGCGAGGGGGTGCCACACCCTTGCTGTGACGTAACTTGCGCTCAGGTCGTGGCGCCGGGAATCCAAACGATCAGAGCGCGACCTGGGAGCCCATGATCACGGTGCGGTCGCCTGGTAGTCCGAAGTGGTCGATCGCGCTGGTTGCGTTGCGGGCCATGGCGATGAATAGGCTCTTGCGCCAGCGTCGCATGCCTGGGGAGTCGGTCGGGGTGATCGTGATGCGCGAGACGAAGTAGGAGGCGTGCTCGAGGTCGAGGTTGCGTTCGAGCAGGCCCTGCTTGCGGGCCAGCGCCAGCGCCTCAGGGACGTTGAGCTTGTCGTGATAGCCAACCCGGGTGGTCAGGTGGACGACCTTGAACAGGCCACGACCCAGGACCTCCACAGCGCATCTGTCGAAGGCGTCCACGTGAGGGATGCTGACCGTGTCGACGGAGACGATCACGACCTTCTCGGGCAGCGTGCGGGTGTGCTCGACCTCTGCCCGCAGCGCCAGCGGGGTGGTGGCCTTGTCCCGGCAGAGGAACACCCCGACGGTCGGGATTCGGGTGAGCCGCGAGTGCGTGTCGGCGAGCCCGTCGAGGAACTCGTTGAGCGGACCTTCTTGGGCGACGCGGTTCTTAGTGACGATCACCTGGCCGCGGCGCCAGTTCATCATCACGATCGACAACAGGACCCCGACCGCTAAGGGTAGCCAGGCGCCGTGCTCGACTTTGGCGATGTTCGAGCTGAAGAACGCGATCTCGACGGTCAGGAACAGCACGGCGACGGGCGCCAGCTTTCGTTTGGATGTGCCCCAGATCAACCTGGCGACGGCCAGGAACAGCACGGTGTTGAGGATGAACGTTCCGGTCACCGCCACGCCGTAGATGTCCCCCAGTTTGGTGGCGGAGCCGAACGCGAGCGTCAGCGCGATCACGCCGATGCAGAGCGCCCAGTTGATGACCGGCACGTAGATCTGGCCTTCGGTCTTGGAGGTGTGTAGGACCTTCAGCCGTGGGAGAAAACCGAGCTGCACTGCCTGTTTTGCGACCGAGAAGGAGCCCGAGATCGCCGCCTGGGAGGCGATCACGGTCGCGACGGCGGCGAGAATCACCAGCGGCCACAACGCCCAGCTGGGCGCCATCTGGTAGAACGGATTGAAGGTGCTCGCGTCCTTGGCCAGGGTCGGGTGGTGGAGGATGAACACCGCCTGGCCCAGGTAGTTGAGCATCAGCGCGGGCAGCGCGAGACCGAACCAACCCAGACGGATCGGGCTCGCGCCAAAGTGACCCCGGTCGGCGTAGAGGGCCTCAGCGCCGGTCACCGCCAGCACCACACCGCCGAGCACCAGGTACCCGGCCGCGCCGTGATCGATCATGAACCGCACCGCCCAGCTCGGGGAAAGTCCCTGAAGTACAGCGGGGTCTTTGAGTACCTCGCTGAGGCCGAGCACGCCGATCACCGTGAACCAGACGAGGATCACCGGGCCGAACAACGAGCCGATCGTTCCCGACCCGAACCGTTGCAGCACGAACAGCCCGAGCAGGATCGCGACCGACAGCGGCACGATCAGGTGCGCGAGCGCCGGCGTGGCGACCTGGACCCCCTGGATCGACCCGAGGACGGAAATCGCGGGGGTGATGACCCCGTCACCGAAGAACAGCGCCGCGCCGAAAATCCCGAGTGTCACGAACAGCGCGCCATGCGCCACCCGGTTGCGTTGGAGCAGCGCGGCGAGCGCCATGATCCCACCGTCGCCGCGGTTGTGCGCGCGCATGATGAAGCCCGCGTACTTGATCGATACGACGACCGTCAGCGCCCAGAAGATCAACGACGCGACCCCGTACACCGCCGCCGGCGTGATGTGTGCGGTGGCCCGGTACGAGCTGAAGATGACCTGTTCGGTGTACAGCGGGCTGGTGCCGATATCTCCGTAGACCACGCCCAGCGCGCCGAGTACCAAGACCGCTCGTCCCGCGTGCGCGATCACGTCTCGCTGCGAGTCGGCCAGCGCGTCGAACCGTCTCTGGGTCGCCTCGGACTCCTGCTCGTGAGCGCTGACCTCGGGCGGGGCCCAGTACCCAAGCTTGTGCGCCGCCTCGTTGAGGCTCCGCCTCACCGCAACCTTTCCCGCCGGGCCAGTGCCGCCGTCGCGGGCCACCGGGTCGAGCTTGTGGGCCGCCTCATGGAAGCGGTGTCGCCGTCGATCAGTCACGCGACGGCCTCGTAGGGGTCGCGGAACCGGTAGCCGATGCCCGGCTCGGTGATCAGGTACTCCGGCTGCGACGGGTCGCGCTCCAGTTTCGTGCGGACTTGCGCGACGCGGACACGGAGGTGACGCGTTTGCTTGAGGTATTGCGGCCCCCACGCCGCCCGCAGCAGCTGTCCGTCGGTAACGAGCCGCCCGTGATGCTGCGCGAGGACGCGGACGATCTCGAACTCGGCCGGCGCGAGGAGCAGTACCGCGCCAGCGCGGGTGACCCGTCGGCGGGCGAGATCGATGACCAGCTCCCCGATCTCGAGCGTCGAGCTCCCGCCGCCTGCGACTGACCGTCGCAGGACCCCCCTCAACCGCGCGAGGAGCTCATCGCCGCGGAACGGTTTCGCGAGGTAATCGTCGGCGCCGGCGTCGAGGGCGCGCACCTTCTCGCGCTCCTCACCGATCGCCGACATGATCAGGATCGGCAGCTCGCTGCACCGCCGCACTTGCTTGCAGACCTCGACGCCCTGGCCGTCCGGCAGCACGAAATCGAGCACGAGCACGTCGGGAGGATGCGCGGCCAGGATCGCGAGCATGTCCAGCGCGGTCCGTGCCGTCTCGACAACGTAGCCCGCGGAGCGCAGCATGATGTTCAGCCCGCGGACAAGCTGCGGCTCGTCGTCCACGATCAACACACGCGGGGCGATTGCGGTCATCTGGGCCTCCCAGCCGTCAGTCCCATCGGCTGGCGGGCTCCAGCGCAGCCGCCGCCGCGCGAAGCTGACTGCCAAGCGCGCCGGGCTCATCGGGCCGATACAACGGGCTCGTTCCCTCGGTGAGGAGCCCGCCGAGGATGGCCATGCCGCGCGCCGAGACTGGCTCTGGGGCGCGGAGGCGCCGTTCGAGCGTCTCAATAACCGTGCGGGCCGCCAGCACCTCCCGGCGGTGTGGCCGCACCGCCGCCGTGAACCCCGGGGCGATGGCGGTCGCGCTGCGCAGCACTCGCTGCAGTCCGCCTGCGACGCTCGCGCGGCTGCGGCGCCGGGTGATCATTCGCGCGCGAAGCGCATACGCCTCGCCGGCTTGGGGACTGATGCCTGCGGCGAGCTCGCGGTCCAGCCGCGCCGCCTGCCACCGGACGACCGCGAATAGCCGAACCCGACGCCAATAGCAGGCCGCCGACCGAGCCGGAAGCCACCCGGACGCGGCGCCGCTCGAACGGGAAACACGGCGCTGGGTCGGACCGAGCCTCGCCGAACCTGCCGGATCCTCGGTGACAGACACCTCTGTCCCAATGCTCGCCGGGCAGGCGTCAACGGCGCGCTAAGAACCCGGTGGCGCGTATACAGAAACTGTGAAGATCCGCCTCGCAGCGCTCCGCTGGCCGGCAGCGTGCTTGCGCGGATCCAGGGCCGGGAGTGGGCCGCAAACAGCACCCGATCGAGTGTCCCACGCGCCCAGGTATACTCTACTAAATCAATTGTAATGATGCTGAATACTCAGAAAGGGCGCTCTCGGCTCCGAGCACGGCGACTTCTTGCCCGAGTCGATGGCGTTCATGGCCCGCGAGGTCATGGGGCTCTAGGGTGCCCAGCGGTTTTGCCGAATCGGTTTGAGTGCGGGAAGATCATGTGGCGATGGGCCAGGTCAATCCAGAGGAGTCGCTCGAGATCGGTCTCGGCGTGTTCAAGCGACTCGGTGATTGCACCGGCGCCGACATCGAGTCGGCAATCAGTTTGATTGCCCAGCGGCGGATCGACCGGGCTTGGATCGCGGAACAGGCGGCGGGACCTGATCGGGACGAGCTGACGATCGCCCGCCGCTTCTTCGCTAACGCGTCGGACGCCGAGCGGGATCTCATCGCTTACTGGCAGATGGTCAAGCTCGTCGAGGAAGCACAGCTGCGCTACACGAGCGCGGGCGATGCTTGACCGCCGCGAGGCGACCGTTCGACCCGCCGAGACGGGAAGCCACGGTCAGAACCTCGGAGTGCCGGGATGGCGCGGCCGCGGGTGCGGACCCCGCACACTAGGTGACCATCCTCGCCGCGTGGTGCCTCCGTGCTCCCGTGTAGATCAGACCACCGGCGACGAGGAGCAGCACTCCGCCGCAGGCCAGCAGGCCGATCGCGACCCACTGCAACGCGGAGACGCGTGCGCCGAGGTGTAGTGCGACGGAGACGGTGCGCGATCCGTCGGCGTTCATGACCACGGCTGACCACCTGCCCTTCTCCAGCGGCCAGCTGATCGTTTGTGTTCCGCTTCCGGACGCTTGCGCTCGCCAGATGTGCTCTCCGGCCGGCGGCGACGGCTTCGCGGTGCCCGCGATGTGCTGACCGGTGAGCCTGAACGGATCGGTGTCGATGTCGGTAACCCGAGAATGCTCGACGTGTGCCAGGTATCGGGCGACGTCGCTTGCGCGTCCGATGCCGATGAACACTGGTCTCGCTGAGGCGGCTTGTATCCGGATTCTCGCGAAGTCTCCGATCCCGCCCGGTGTGTCGGGGCCG
Organism: uncultured Solirubrobacterales bacterium; assembly: GCA_963832315.1. Lineage (GTDB taxonomy): Bacteria > Actinomycetota > Thermoleophilia > Solirubrobacterales > Solirubrobacteraceae > Palsa-465. The sequence goes on from CAWHTT010000011.1 coordinate 12,630, forward strand.
ATGTCGAGCCTGTCCGAGGCGAATGCATACGTTGGGGTCGACACTCGATGCGTCTGGGTTGTGAAGTAGCCGCTGGCGTCGCGCTGGCTCAGCGCCCACACGGCTGCGCCGCCGCCGGCGAGCAGCGCGAGAGCGACGAGGAGAGCGATGGTGCCAAACACGAGGGGGACGATCCGGTTCGTCGCTCCGGGTCCGGGCGCCGGGTCGCTTGGAGTCACTTGAGTGGTGGTGGCATTCATGGGTTTGGCCTTTCGGAGCGACCCGCGATCCGCGCGGACACGGGGCGGTTGCGATCCGCCTGCTGAGCGAGGGTTGGCACTTTCGCGGGCGGCGACGAGGTCATTTCGCGCCGAGGAGGGCGTGGTCGAAGAAGGCGATCACGTGTCGTTCGTACTCTTGTGGGTGGCTGTCGATGGCTCCGGTGTGCGATGCGCCGGGCACCTGCCAGATCGCCTTCGGCGTGCCCGCCGCGTTGTAGTAGCTCGGCGTCAGTCCGCGTACGTTGGGCTGATCGTGCTGGCCGTAGATGAAGAGCACCGGCCGGGGCGCGATGTGCGCCACCAGGTCCTTGAGGTTCGGCGGTGGGGCCTGGTTGGCGAGGATTGCCGTTCCCGCCGAGATCACGAGCGAGGTGGGGATGTCGTTCCATTTGTCCGATCGGGGGTTCGCGAGGTCCTCGCGTATGGAGCGAGAGCCGGCGCCGTCGGACACGACGGCCTTCAGTCCGGGCGACTCGGCGGCGGCTTGGAGGAGGGCTTCGGCGCCGACGGAGAGTCCGATCCCGCCGATTTGCCCGTTCCGGACGTCGGGTTGGCGCTGTAGGAATGCGACGGCGGCGTGGAGGTCTCGGGCGGCGCTCCACCCGAAGGCGTTGGGGTCGCCATCGCTCTTGCCCTCGCCGCGCCGGTCGAAGAGCAGGACGCCGTAGCCGTGACGCACGAGCAGTCGCGCCGGCCTCTGCGACCCCGCCCGTCCCGGTGCCGCGATCACGGCGGCGCCGTTTTTGGACGGCACGTACCAGCCCTTCAATGTCAAACCATCGCCGGTCGTGAACGTGACCTGCTCGTAGGCGGCGCCGAGGTGGGCGTCGGGAACGCCGGCCCGTGCCGCATGCGTGAACACGTAGGACAGGAGGAGCGGAAGCAGCAGCACATAGGCAGCCGCGACGCCGCCCAGGCCGAGCAACAGCCGACGCAGGTAGCGGCGGACCAGGCGGTCATCGGTCCGTCGCGTGGTCCACAGAGTGATCGTGCCGATGGCGATGAGGGTGAGGCCGGCTGGGATCGCGAGCAGTCCGGTGAAGTCATCGCCCGAAGGGCCTTCTGCGAGCGTGTAGTAGCCGGCCTCGCTCGCGCCCATCACGACGCCGAACAGGCCGATGGTTAGCGCCGAGATTCCACGGACACCTGCGCGCAGGCGCGGGTAGATGTTCGCGATCCCCAGCAGGAGCACGATGGGCACCAGTCCGCTGAGGAGATGGTCGGCGGCGTTGGTACCGGGCGGGGGTTGCAGGAAGTTGTCGTCGAGGACGTGCAGGCAGAGGATGCCGGTGGCGACGAAGAAGGCGATCGCGCTACCCGATTCGTCGCGAGGGCCGCCCCGCCGCGGGTGCGGCGGGGCGTGGATGCGCTGAGGCGTCGCGGTGGCAGCCATCTGGGCCTACTCGTAGTGCAGCGCGCGGAGGACGTTCAGCTTCGCGGCCCGTCGTGCGGGGGCGATCGCGGCGAGCACGCCGGCGAGGATCGCCACGAGCGTGAAGATCACCAGCGATCGGACGGGCGGGACGAAGGGGCTGTTCAGCGCCCCGGCCATCGCGGCCGCCACCAGCAGCCCGACCGGCAGGCCGAGCCCGGCTCCGATGAGCGCGGTGATCACGCTCTCGTGTCGCACCATGCGGCGGACCTGGCGGCGGGTCATGCCGACGGCGCGCATCATCCCGATCTCGCGGGTGCGCTCGAACACCGTGAGCACGAGCGCGTTGACCATCCCGAACAGGCTGACGACGATCGACAGCGCGAGCAGCACGTAGAGGAGCATCAGGAACTGCCTCAGGTCCTTGCCTCGGAAGTCGATCCAGGCGGCCCGCGTGTGGGCGTCGACCTCGGTGAACTGCGCCACGGCACGGTCGATGCCGGCGGTCGTCGCGGCGTTCGTGCCGTGAGCCGTGCGCACGAACACATACAGGTCGCTGGGTCGCGGGAAGCTGGCGTCGAATGCGGCCTGCGAGATGAGCACGTCGCCCGTCAGCTCGCCCCTCGGGTCGGTGATCGCGACCACCCTGACGCGGATCGGGCGGCCGGTCGAGGTGGTAACCGTGACGCCGCTGCCGACCCTGAGACCATGGTCGTCCGCGAAACCCTTTGTCACGATCGCGCCGGAGCTGCCGAGACCGGGGATGACCGCGTCGGAGCCTCTGCTGTAGCGCTGCTTGACGCTGGCGGCGAAGGACGGCGGGATGCCATCGACGGTGACCGTTTGACCGAATGCCTTCGCCTCGTCGTGGCGGACGGCGGACACTTCGGTGACTCCGGGAGCGCGCGCGACGGCGGCCCCGACCTCGGACGGGATCGTGTCAAAGCCACTCTTGGAGGTCACGATGTAGTCGGCCTTGACCGTCTTCTCGTCGGCGCTTCGGCCGGAAGCGCTGAAGCCGCTTGCCATCGTCGCGACAAGGGTGACGAGCGCGAGCCCGATCATCAGGGCGGCGGCGGTGGTGGCCGTGCGAGTGGTGTTGCGCGTTGAGTTGCCACTGGCCAGACGGCCGGCGGGTCCGCCGAAGCGCCGCGCGGGGCCACCGAGGATCGCGACGAGCGGCCGGATGAGCCGGCCGGCGATCATGATCACGCCGAGGAACAGCGCTATGGAGCCGACGCCGACGAGGATCATCGACCGGCCCACCGAGCCGCCACCGAACGCGCCGGCAAGGCACAGCACGGCCGCGACGGCGAGGATCGCAATCGGGACCGAGGGCCTGCGGGCGCCGAGCCGCGGCGGGAGGGTCGCGCCCTCGCGCATGGCGGCGATCGGCGGGATGCGGGTCGCGCGCCGGGCGGGCGAGAGGCTTGCGATCAGGGTCACGATCGTGCCAAGCGAGAGCGCCACGATGACGGTCCGCGGCTCGATGACCGTCGCGGCGTGGGGCAGGTCGATGCCGAATAGCTGGAACAGCCCGTTCAAGCCCTTCGCGAGCGCGAGCCCGAGCACCAGGCCGACGACGGACGCGAACACGCCGATCGCCAGTCCCTCGGTCAGGACCGAGCGCTTGATCTGCCGTCGGGACGCGCCGAGGGTGCGGAGCGTGGCGAGCTCGCGGATGCGCTGGGCAAGCGTGATCGACAGCGTGTTGAAGATCACGAACGCGCCCACCCCCACCGCGATGAACCCGAAGCCGAGCAGGAACATCTGGACGAACTTGCTGTTGTCCTGCGTGGCCTTCGAGTCAGCGTCGGCCTGCTGTTGGCCGGTCTTGATTTGGGCGGTGGCCGGCACCACGGATCGCAGGTCGCGTACGACCTGCTCGGAGGAGACGCCCGTTCGGGCGGCGACGAAGATCGTGTCGTATTGGCCGCGCTTGCCCAGCAGCGCCTGCGCGGTCGGCACGTCAAATACGGCGATCGTCGCGCCGCCGATCGAGTTGACGGTGCCATAGCGGGCGATGCCCGTGATCGTGTACTGACGCACGGGGCCGCGGGCGGCGACGCCGATCCGGTCACCCACGCCGTAGCCGTTGTCCTTGGCGGTGCCCTTGTCGATCACGACCTGGCCCGGACCGGAGGCCCAGTGTCCATCGGTCAGAGAGAGCGGGTTGAAGCGCTCGGCCTTGGGGTCAAAACCGAAGCCGAACTGCCCGTTTTGACTCGAACCCAGTCGCTGCCCGTGCTTGCCGATCAGCTTGGTCGGGTCAGAGGTGCCGCTGAGGTTGAACACCGCGCCGGTGGCGGCTGCGACGTCACCGTCGGCGCGCACGCGGGCGAGCAGCGAGGCGGGTACTGTGGCATTACCGCTGGTTGCGTCCTTGACCACCTCGCGGCCGGAGATCACCGCGCTGGTCTTGGAGTAGGAGTCCTGGAAGATCGTGTCGAACGCCTTGTTGATGGTGTCGGTGAGGATGAAGGTGCCGCTGACCATCGCGACGCCGAGCACGACCGCGCAGGCCGTGAGCACGGCGCGACCGCGACGCCACCAGAGACCCTTCAGTGCCACGCGTCTCATGACGCCCTCAGTTCTTCCATCGTGGTGATGACCGTGTGCGCGTCGCAGGCGTCGAGGTCGCGCACGATCTCGCCGTCGGCCAGGAACAGCACGCGGTCCGCGATCGCCGCTGCGTGTGGGTCGTGCGTGACCATGACCGTGGTCTGGCCAAAGCCGTCGACCAACTCGCGCATCAGCTCGAGGATCTCGCCGCTCGTGGTCGAGTCGAGGTTGCCGGTTGGCTCATCGGCGAACATCACGGTTGGTCGGGAGGCCAGGGCGCGGGCGACCGCGACGCGCTGCTGCTGGCCGCCTGACATCTCGCTGGGACGATGGCTGAGGCGCTCGGTCAAGCCGACCTTGGCAATCAGCTCGCGATACCAGTCCGGGTCGGGCTTGCCCCCGGCGATCTCAAGCGGCAAGAGGATGTTCTCCTCCGCCGTGAGCATCGGCAGCAGGTTGAAGAACTGGAAGATGAAGCCGATGTGGTCGCGGCGCAGCGCGGTCAGCCCGGCGTCGTCGAGGCCGGTGACCTCGATGTCGCCGATCCATACCTGCCCTTGGTCGGGCTCGTCGAGCCCGGCCAGGATGTGCATGAGCGTGGACTTGCCAGAGCCCGACGGGCCCATGATGGCCGTCAGCCGCTCCGTCCTAAGGTCGAGATCCACGCCGCGCAGCGCGTGGACCGCCGTGTCGCCCTCGCCGTAGTGGCGGGCGATATCAAGCGCCCGGACCGCTATCTCCGGCTGGATGGTGACATCGAGTGGTTCCGGCAAAGCGAGAGATGCCATCGGGGCCTCCTGGTGGGCTGCCGGCCGTGATGACCGGCGTGCATGTCAGCGTCGCTGCCGGGGGCGCCTCAGGACATCGGGTGAAACCCCTGAACCGCCACCCTGGGATGCGGCGCTTCAGGGTGTCTGAATGTCGCCGACGCGGATCGCGATCGTGCGCTCCGCGACGTAGCGAGGCAACTGCCCGAGGGCCTCATGGTCTGACGGCGCCTCGACCTGCCACCAGATCCGATGAGTCCCGAAATGGCATGAGCTGACGGCCATCTCGTGGCGCAATGGGCTATCAAAGGCCTTGAAGGAAGCGAACACCGCACCGCATTCGCGCGCAGTGTGCACGTGTTGCAGCATGAAACGTGGCATCCGTTCAGCATCCTGCAGTTGACGGCGGGCGACATCGGGGCAACACCCTGGTTAGGAAATCGCCCTGAGCGAACTTTTGGTAGGTACACTACCTACCAGGAATGACGTAATCGTGCCGGAACTGGCCCAGCCCCTCGTCGGCCGAGCCCGCGAGTTGGATCTGCTCGGGCGGCTGCTCGAGGAGACATGCGCGCGTAATCCACGCTTCGTCTTCGTCACAGGCGAGCCCGGGATCGGCAAGACGTGTCTGTTGCTCGAGCTCGTTCGTCAGGCCGAACGGCGCGGGTGCCTCGCCCTCCGTGGCAGCGCCGCGGAGTTCGAGCGAGAGCTTCCGTTCGGTCTCGTCGTCGACGCGTTCGACGAGTACCTCGAATCGCTCGATCCGCGCGAGTTCAATCGCCTTTCCCCTGAGGACCTGGGCGAGCTGGCGGGGGTGTTCCCGGCGTTGAGCTCGCGGGGTTCCGGGAGCGACGAGCCGACGACGGCGGCGGAACGCTTCCGCGCCCACCGCGCGGTGCGCGACCTGATGGAGCGCCTTGCCGTCAGGCAGCCGTTGGTCGTGATGCTCGATGACCTCCATTGGGCCGACGGAGCGTCGCTCGAGCTGACCTCGTACCTGCTCAGGCATCCTCCTCGCGGAGCGGTGATGCTGGCCGCAACGTTGCGCAGCGGTCAGGCCGATCGCGCGCTGTTGGCCACCATGGAGAGGGCGATCAAGGAGACCGAGGTCGTCCATCCAATCGGCCTCGGCCCGCTCACGCGCGCCGACGCGCGGACTCTGATCGCCAGTGTCGGTGGCGCCGAACGCGAGCGGATCTATGAGACCAGTGGGGGCAACCCGTTCTACCTGCTCCAACTCGCCCTGATGGCCGGCGACAGCGACGGTCCGAGCGCCCCTGGCGGCAGCAACGGTGTGCCCGAGGCGATCTCGGCCGCGATCATCGGCGAGCTCGACGCACTTTCGACGACGGCCCGCCGGCTGGCCGAGGCCGCCGCCGTAGCCGGTGACCCATTCGAGCTCGACCTCGCGGCGACAACGGGTGAGATCGGCGACTCGCAAGCGCTCGAGGCGCTCGACGAGCTGATCGGCAACGACCTGGTGCGACCCGCAGACGTGCCGCGACGATTCCATTTCCGACATCCCCTCGTGCGGCGGGCCGTCTACGAGGCGTGCCCGCCGGGAGTACGGCTCGCCACCCACGCCCGCTGCGCCGATGCCCTGGCCGCACGCGGCGCGCCGGCCGCCGCTCGAGCGCACCACGTCGAGCACGCCGCACACCATGGCGACGTCGCGGCGGTTGCGGTGCTGCGCGAGGCCGGCGAGGCGGCCGCGGATCGCGCGCCATTGAGCGCCGCGCGCTGGTTCAGGATCGCGCTCGGACTGCTGCCCGAGAGCGCGCGACCCGCAGCGCGCGTCGAGCTCCTGACGGCACTCGCCCGAGCGCAAGCCGCCACCGGGCGGTTCGAGGACAGCCGTGCTGCGCTGCTCGAGGCGATCGCCTTGACGCCCAGCGATAGCACGCCGCTGCACCTGAGCCTCGTCGGTTCGTGTGCCGGGATCGAGCAGCTCCTCGGGCACCACGACACCGCGCGCGCGCGGCTGATTGCCTCGCTGCGTGGGTTACCCAGTGCGTCCTCCGCCCATGCCGTGGCGCTCATGATCCAGTTGGCCGTAGGCGAGTTCTACCGCATGAAATACGAGGCGATGCGCGACTGGGGAGAGCGCGCACTCGCCGCCGCGCGAGACCTGTCGGATCCGCCGCTCACGGCGGCGAGCACAGCGGTCCTGGCCGTGGCCGCCGCATTTCTGGGTGCCGTTCCGGAGGCAATGTCCCGCAGCTCCGAGGCGGCAGCACTGGTTGACACGCTCGCCGACGAGGAGCTCGGACTTCGGCTGGACGCCCTCGCCAATCTCGCCACCGCCGAGCTGTACCTACACCGCTACGAGCACGCCGGCGAGCATGCGCAGCGTGGCCTGGCGATCGCAAGTGCGACGGGACAAGGGCATATATCCCCGGTTCTCATTCCAGTGCTCAGCCACGTCCTCCACACGACGGGCCGGATAGCCCAGTCGGCGGACCTGCTCGACGAGGCGGTCGAAGCGGCCCGCCTATCCGGGAACGCCCAGGCGCTCGGGTGGAACCTGCTGAGCCGCGCGTTCACCGCGCTGGCGGCGGGCGATCTTGACACCGCGATGGCCGCCGGCCGAGAGAGCGTTGAGGTCACGCGCGATCTTGACGACACCCTGGTGTCCACGTATGCGAGCGTCGCCCTCGCCAGCACTCTCTCCGAGAACGGGGAGGCAGCGCGGGCCGTCGAGATCCTGCTGTCGGCCGCCGGAGGCGAGGAGCTGCCGCGAATCGCCAGCGGCTGGAAGGCCAACTACTTCGAGCTTCTGACCCGCTGCTGGCTATCGCTCGGGCGGCCCGTCGAGGCCGAGCGCGCGGCCCGCCGCGCGAGCGCCACGGCGGCGGAGCTGGGCCTGCCGCTGACCGAGGCGATGGCGCACCGCGCCGCCGCCGCTGTCGCCCTCGAGCGAGGAGATCCTGCCACCGCGGCCGACCGCGCGCTGGCCTCCGCCCACGCCGCCGATGGCATCGGCGCCCGCGTCGAGGCCGCTCGAGCGCGCACGCTCGCCGGCCGCGCACTGCGGTGTGCCAACGAGCCGGCGCGTGCGGTGGCAGAACTCGAGCGGGCCATCGAGCAACTCGACGTCTGCGGCGCCGTCCGCTACCGCCAGGAGGCCGAGCGCGAGCTGCGCAAACTCGGGCGACACGTGCACCGCCGCACCCGATCGGGCAACCTGGACGGCGCCGGTGTGGAGACTCTGACGCAGCGCGAAGTCCAGGTAGCACGCTTGGTGGTCGACCGGCGTACCAATCCCGAGATCGCCCGTGAGCTGTTCCTAAGCGTGAAAACGATCGAGACCCACATGCGAACCATCTTCCGCAAGCTCGACGTCTCCTCCCGCCACGAAGTCGCCCGCGTGATCGAGCACGCCCACGACGACCGAGACGCCGCGGCTCTCGGGGGTCACGGGTTCTAGAACCCAAGAGGCGGTCGGCGCATCGGGGCGTCGATCGACCTGATCCCACCTTAGGCGCGTCAGTCGGAGGTCAGCTCGCCTTTACCGCGAAGCCGACCTTGACCACAGGTCCTGCTCCGACCGAGTTGCGGGCCACGGCGACGAGGAGGTAGTGACCAGGCGCGAGCTTGCGACCGCCGACCCGGCCCGTGAAGTGAAACCGATTGCTCCCGGAGCCGTCAGCGTGGGTGAAGTGGCCGATCTTGACCAGGCGGATGCAGTGCTTGTGTGAATGGTTGCGCTCCGTGGTTCTGACGCATGAGCCGCCCACGAACCGTCCCGTCGTCCGCCGTTCGACGGTGAACGTGGTGGTGGCGGCGACCGTGTCGCTGTAGGTGACTGTGGATCCGGTCCTGACCGAGCTGACGGTCGCTCCGTGCGACGCGGCCACGAACCTGGACGGGGAGAGAGTGAGGCCGGAGATCTGCGGCGGCTGCGGAGCCGGCCCGCTAGTCGACGTCGTTCTGAACGTCTGATCAGCGCCGAGCGCGGTTCCGGCGGCGTTGGAGACCACGAGCCGGAAGTGATAAAGGGTGTCCGGCGCCAGCCCGGAGATCGAGGCCGCAACCGGAACGCCGATGGCCGCTCCGCTGATCGCTTGCGAGGTGGTGTTGGAGCCGTACGCCGTCGTTGTCCCGAACTGGAACCGGGCGGTGGCGGGTGACAAATCGGGGTTCGAGGCGATGCCGTTCAGGACCGCCGCGGCGGTCGTGATCGAACCTGCCGCGTGCGTCGTCGCTGCGGGCGTTGCGACCTCGAACGCGCCGATGTCGCAGGCCAGACCGACGGGGCGCAGCACCCCTCGCGCGTCCGTCGCGGGGCAACCTGCGTTCGTGCCGGCGTCGATGGCTGGGCTGCCCGGCTCGAGCGCCATCGTCGCCACCGGTCCGCCGTTGTCGGACAGGGGTCCGAGCAGCGGGTCGGTGTTGATCTGATCACCGCTCGAGTGGAATTTGCACTGATCGAGGCTGTCGAGGTTGTGGCCGGCCGAGAGCGGCGAACCGACGCAATTCTCGGAGCCGGAGTCAGCCACGCCGGCGCTGACGATCGTGTTCTCGACGACCGTCTTGGAGCCTCCGAGGTCGGCATCGCCTCCCTCCGCGGTGCCGCCCGTGGCCGTGTTGGCGCTCAGTGTCGCGTCTGTAAGCGTGACCACGGGGCTGTTGGATCCGAAGACCAAGCCGCCGGCCTCGGCGAGCCCACCCCCGGTCGCCTGCGCGAGATTGCCGGTAAAGGTGACGTTGGTCGCCGACATCGCCGGCGCATTAGTGAGCATGAACGCCCCGCCACCCTCCGCGCTACCCCCGCCGCTGCCGCCGGTGCCTGCCGAGGCGTTGGCAACGTTGCCCGTGAACGTGCTCGACGACAGACTGGTCGGGCCGGCGGCGTCCACGAAGAGCCCGCCGCCTTGGCTGATTCCGCCGCCCGCGCCGGCACCGCCGCTGGCGTCGGCCGAGTTGTCGCTGAACGTCGACCCTTCGATCGTCTGGGTGCCTCCGGTCAAGATGCCGCCGCCATCTGCGATTCCGCCCGCCTTGTTGGGGGCGCCGACGGCGGTGGCGTGGTTGTCGGTGATCTCACTGTCCTCGACAACGAGCGTGCCACCGCTGCCGCTGTACACACCGCCCCCGTCCGCGATCCCACCGTTCCCACCGCTACCGGCCGCGTCGGCATCGGCGACGTTGTCAGCGATCACGTCGTCGCTGAGCGTGAGCTTGGCGGCCTCGTTGAGAACGCCGCCGCCGGTGACTGCGCCCATTGTCGTCGGGGGATGGCCGAGGCGGATCGTGACGCCGCTGATCGCGACCGTGTTGCCCGACCCGCTCGTGTGAAACACGCGCGAACTTCCGACGTTGCTGATGGTGGTGCTCGCCGCGCCCGCGCCAGAGATCGTCAGGCTCTTGCTGATCGCCAGCTCGCCACTCGCCACGATGTACGACCCCGGCGGCACCACGATCGTGCCTCCGGCCATGACGTCGATGATCGCCTGACGCAGCGAGCCGGCCCCGGCGTCGTTGGTGTTCGTCACCGTGATCGTGTCGGCCAATGCCGGCCCCGACGCGACCAGTATCCCGAGGCCGCAGGTAACCCAGGCGGCGAACCAAAGCTTGACGGCACGGCTCATGCCCATCTCGATCGACCCCCTGGCGCCGGGACGCTCTCCGCGCCGGCTTGCCACTCAAGTGTTTAGCTGGCAAAAGTAGGGCTGGCGGGGCGGGATTACAGCCAGCCCCAGGGTGGTCGTTTCACACCTGGCGTGGCCGCGATGTTGCGGACGCGCAACCCAATGGTTGCCGATTCCGCGGAATCGCCAGCGCTAAGCGATGCGATTGGGAAGCCCCGCCAAGGCGTTCCGGAGCTCCTTGCGTGAGCTGATGTCGAGCTTCGGGAACACCTTGCGCAGGTGGTACTCGACCGTGCGCGGGCTAATGAACAGCTGGGCGCCTATCTCTGGGTTCGTCTGCCCGTCTGCGGCGAGTCGAGCGATCTGCGCCTCCTGAGGGGTGAGGGCCTCGCGTGTTTCCTCGGTGCGTCTGCGCGCGGTTTCGCCGGTGGCCAGTAACTCGCGACGCGCGCGCTCGGCGAACGCCTCGGCCCCGAACCGACTGAGCATCTCATGGGCGGCGCGGAGCTGATCACGCGCGTCCACACGGCGACCCTCGCGCCGGAGCCATTCGCCGTAGAGCAGGCGGGCACGGGCGAGCTCGACGCGGATCCGGGTTCGCGCGAGGCGCTCGATCGCCTCCCGGTAGCAGGTATCCGCGTCCTCTCCCTCGCTCACCAGCGCTCGTGAGCGGGCCAGGACCCCGAGCGCCCAATCCGTGCCCGCGGCGAGTGTCCGCTCTTCCAGCCGGTGCAGCGCGGCGCACGCGACCGCCGTCTCGCCGGACCGAGTTGCTCCCTCGACGAGTTCCGGCAGCGCGGCACCGGAGTACCCAAAGTCGCCGTCGTCGCTCGCGCGCCTGGCACCGTCCATCGCCGCCTCGTAACGACCCAAGCCGTTGTTGAGAACGGCGGTGGCGTAGCCGGCCAGAGCCGCCACCGTGCCCTCGGATCGCGCGGTCGCGTTCTCGAAGCCGGCGTTGATGAACGCCATGGCTTCGGGTTCGACTCCGCGCCAGGCGCTGATCAGAAGCCAGGCGTACAGCAGGCCGGCGTTGCCGGTCGCGACCGCAATTGCGTCCGCCTCCTGGACGATGGCCTCGGCCGCCACGAACTCCCCGCTGAACAGGTGCACACCTGATCTGTAGACGAGTGCGACGGGAAGCAGGGCGAGCGCGCCGGTATCGCGAGCCAACTGCACGGCTCGACTGGCGAGCGCGTGGAACGCGTCGTCGTCCCACAACTCGAACACCGTCATCGACTGGACGATCGGAGTCAGCAAGAGCCAGCGCATGATCTCCGCGTGACCATTGAGCGTCTCGTTCGTGACCGACTGGAGCGCGAGCCGGAGCGCCGGCACACCCGCGCTGGGTCCGTGCGCGCACCGGAGCGCCAGGCCATCGAGAACGAGATCGATCGATCGCGGCGGGTGCGGCGCCGCGGGCGCGGCGCGAGCCGCCTCGGCCACCTCCATCACGCCGGAGTCGGCATCGACGCGCCCCGCGTACATAGCCGAGCCGAGCGCCTCGAGGTAAGTCTCGCGCGCCGATGCGGGCTCGAGCGCTTCAAGCCCTCTGGCGGCGTCGAGCAGGAGTCGCGGACCGTCGCTCCCGCGAGTGAAGACGAACGCGATGTGCGCACGCAGCCGCTGCAACCCCGCGCGCTGAAGCTCGTCGAGCGGAGTGAGCTTCGCGGTCGCGAGCAGCTCCTCCGCGCCCTCGCGGCTCCCCGCCTCCAACTTGGCCTGCGCGGCGGCCAGCGCGCGCGCTCCTCGTCGTGCCGGGTCCGGGGTCAGCTCGGTCGCTCGCTCCAGGAACGCGGCCGCGGCCGCAACGCCGCCCCGGCGCTGAGCGCGGGCGGCCGAGCGCTCGAGCTCGGCGGCTACCGGCTCGTCAGCTCCTGACGCCGCTTGCGCCCGATGCCAGGCGCGACGATCGGGATCGGTATCCGGATCGGTCGCCTCGGCCAGCGCCCGGTGCGCTTCCTGGCGATCGCTAAGGTGAGCCGCCCGGTAGGCGGCCGCGCGGACCAGCGGATGCCGGAACCGCACTCGGATTCCGAGCTCGATCAACGCGGCCTCCTCGGCTGGCCAGCCCGCGCTACCTCTGATCCCGAGCTGCTGGGCCGCCCGCCACAAGAGACTCACGTCGCCGACCGGCTCGGCCGCCGCCACGAGCAGCAGGCGCTGGGTCTCGCGCGGAAGCGCGCGAACCCGTTGCGCGAAGGTTTCCTCGACGCGGCTGGCCAGCGGCCGCGCGTCGGGCAGGCCGAACCCGCCCGCCAGCTCCGCGGGCGTCAACCCGCGCGGCAGCTCTAGTAACGCGAGGGGGTTGCCACGCGTCTCGGCGACGATCCGATCGCGCACGTGCTCGTCCAGCCGCCCCGGCAAGGCCGACGCCAGCAACGCGCGTGCGTCGTCGTCGGCGAGCCCGCCGACGAGCAGCTCCGGCAAGCCGGTGAGCTCGCCTGAGTCGCTGGGCTCGCGAACGGCGAACACCATGGCGATCCGCTCGGCCAGCAGGCGCCGCGCCACGAACGCAAGCGCCTGCGCCGAGGCCCGATCGAGCCATTGCGCATCGTCGACCAGGCACACGAGCGGTTCCACCTCGGCTGCCTCGGCCAACAGGCTCAGGACCGCCAGGGCCACCAGGAAACGATTTGAGGCAACGCCGTCCCGCAGCCCGAACGCCACGCCCAGCGCATCCCGCTGCGGGCCGGGCAACCCGCCCAGCCCGTCGAGCATCGGTGCGCACAGCTGGTGCAGCCCGGCGAATACGAGCTCCATCTCAGACTCGACGCCGGCGACCCGGACGATCCGACACGAGGCGGCCCGCTCGGCAACGTACTCCAGCAGCGCCGTCTTCCCGACCCCCGCCTCGCCGCGCACCACCAGCACCGAGCTCGCCCCGGCCCGGACGCGCTGTAGCTGGCGGTCCAGCACATCGCGCTCGTTATGTCGGCCTCGCAGCATCTAGCGCGCCTGCTCGGGCAGCCTCCCGCCACCGGTCCACGCGGAGGTTACTCGCGACCGAGCCGCGTCGACCGGGCAACGAGCCGCCACGACTAGGGACCAGACGCGGCACTTGCCCGGACGCGACCGCGCCCGCTCTAGAGGAGCCTCGCGGCATGAACACCACCACTCCACAACTCACGCACGCTTCGGCGGGCCGCCGGACCTGGGGCGAGTTGTTCGACGAGCGGGCACCGCTGATCGGCGCCCCCGCCTTCTTCGGACCACCCATCATCTTCGTGCTGGGCCCGTGGCTGCTCCTGGTGCTCCTGCTGATCGGGCCGGTCGCGCTGATCTTGACGCTCGTGCTCGTCCTGGCGGTAACCGCGGCCCTGCTGGTCGCGTTCGCAGCCGTGATCGCGAGCCCGTTTCTGCTGATCCGTCACCTCCATCACTCCAACCGAAAGGCATGTCATGAAGATCGTCGTTATCGGCGGCACCGGCCTCATTGGGTCCAGGCTCGTCACCAAGCTCGATGAGCACGGACACGAGGCGATCCCAGCGTCACCCAACACCGGCGTCAACACGGTCACCGGCGAAGGCCTCTCCGAAGTCCTCGTCGGGGCATCAGTGGTAGTCGACGTCTCCAATTCGCCCGACTGGGACGACGACGCGGTGATGCGCTTCTTCCAGACCTCATCCCGCAACCTCCTCGCGGCGGAGGCAGCCGCGGGCGTGGGACATCACGTGGCGCTGTCGGTCGTGGGCACCGACCGCCTGCAAGAGAGCGGCTACTTCCGCGCCAAGCTCGCCCAGGAGCAGCTGATCCAGGACTCCGCGATCCCGTACTCGATCGTCCACGCCACGCAGTTCTTCGAGTTCATGAACGGCATCGCGGACGCGGCCACCGACGGCAACACCGTCAGGGTCCCCCCGGCGCTCATCCAACCCATGGCCGCCGATGACGTCGCGAGCGCACTCGCTCGGGTCGCCGTCGAGGCGCCGCTGAACGGCATCGTCGAGGTCGCCGGTCCCGACCAGTTCCGCCTCGACGAGCTCATCCGTGGCGTGCTGAGGGCAAGCCACGATCCCCGCGAGGTCATCACCGACCCGCACGCGAGCTACTTCGGCATCTCGCCGAGCGAGCGGACACTCCTCCCCGCCGATGACGCACGCCTCGGCACGACCCGACTCGACTCTCACCCGATCACGGAAGCCAGCCATGCATGACATCCGCGTGAGCGTGGTGAGCCCCGAGGCGGCGGACCACGGCGTCGCCGAACTATGGGCCGCGCAGGAGCTGATCGGCTACACGATCCTCGAGGACAGCGACCTCATGCTGCACATCGAGCCGCGGCGCGACCACACCGCGGTTGTCGTGGGCGCGCACAGCCTCGCTCAGGCACTCAGTCGAGCCAAGCACCTACTTCAACAGTACTGACGCGCGCCTTTAGAGCAGCTTGTCCAGGGTTATCGGAAGGTCGCGCACGCGCCGTCCGGTCGCGTCGTAGACCGCGTTGGCGACGGCTGCGGCGACGCCGGTGATCCCGATCTCACCGATTCCGCGCGCACCCGCGGGCGCGTACGGGTCGGGGATGTCGGTCCACACCAACTCGATGGTCGGCACGTCCAGGTGGACAGGCACGTGATATTCGGCAAGGCTCGGATTCATGATCCGGGCGGTCCGCTCGTCGAAGTTGGTGTCCTCCATCAGCGCGAGCCCGAGTCCCATGATGATCCCGCCGCGGAATTGGCTGGCGGCGGTCTTCGGATTGATGATGCGGCCGCAGTCATAGGAGCCGAGCACGCGGTCGACGCGTGTCTCACCGGTGGTCGTGTTGACTCGGACCTGGCAGAAGATCGCGCCGTAGGAGTGCATCGAGTACGCCTGCATCTCCTCAGGGTCCGAGGCTGAGGCGACGAGGGTCACCTCCTCGCGGCCTGCCTGTCCCAGGATCTGGGCGTAACTCTCATAGCGACTGGGGTCGGCGAGCTCGCACAGCCCCTCGTCCCGGCCGCCGACCTCGTCGGCGGTCAATCCGGCCAGCGGCGACTCGTCACCGACAAGTGCGAGCAGCTGCTCGACGAGCGCTCGCTGGGCCGCGATCACCGCGCCGGCGATGGAAGCCGTCTGTGACGAGCCCCCGGCGAGCAAGTTGCCAGGGAAGGAGGAGTTGCCGTACGCGATGGTCACCCGCTCCAGCGGCAGGCCTAGTCGCTCGGCGGTGAGGATCGTCTGGGTCGTCGAGGTCCCCATCCCCATGTCGTTGGCCGGCACATCGATCGTCGCGTGGCCGGTCTTGTCAAGGGTGATCCGCGCCGCGCCGCCGGGGAAGCGGTGGTAGGGATAGGTGCCCATGGCGCAGCCGGTGCCGATCAGCCACTCTCCCTCGCGACGGATACCCGGCCGCGCCCGCGGCTCCCAGCCGAAGCGCTCGGCGCCGGCGCGCCAGGCTTCGACGATATGCCGCGAGGAGTATGGGAGGCCCGTGCTCGGATCCTTGTCGGGTTCGTTGCGGATCCGCAGCTCGATCGGGTCCAGGTCGAGCTTGACCGCGAGCTCGTCGATTGCCGACTCCAGCGCGAACGTGCCGACCGACTCCCCCGGCGCGCGCATGAACGAGTTGGCGAGCATGTCCATGTCGACGACCTGCTGGTCGGTCTTCAGGCTCTCGGTCGCGTACATGTGCCGCGCGGGAAACGTGAACTGCTCGGCGAGCGCGTTGTACGGGGTCATCGCCGAGATGCCGGTGTGGATGAGCGCCTTGAACCGACCGTCATCGTCCGCGCCGATGGCGACCCGCTGCTCGGTGTTCGTGCGACCTCCGACCAGCCGATAGACGCCCTCTCGCGAGAGCGTGACCCGCACGGGACGGCCTGCGAGCTTCGACGCGGCCGCGCCGATCAGGTGATGGGACCACAGCGTCTTGCCGCCGAAGCCGCCACCGACATAGGGTGAGGTGAGATGGACCTGCTCCTCATCGATTCCGAAGACCTGCGCGAACGTCCAGGCGTGCCCCTTCACCCCCTGGCTCGCGTCGTGGACGATGAGCTCGTCGCCATCCCAGGCAAGCGTCACCGCATGGGGCTCGATGGCGTTGTGATTGTGGCGCGGCGTCCGGTAGGTCTCCTCGATTGAGTGGGGAGCGTCAATCAGTGCGGCCTCGGCGTCGCCGACCAGGACCTCGACCGGCTGCCCCACGAGACTGTCGGGGGTCCGCGGGTGTGCCCTGGCCTCCTCAAATGTTCGCGGCGGCGAGGACTCGTATGCGACCTCGATCAGGGAGGCGGCGTGATCGGCCTGCTCCTGTGTCTCGGCCAGGACGATCGCGACCGGTTCACCGTTCCAGTGGATGCTGTCGTCCTGCATCACCGGCAAGTCGGCGCCCCCGGCTGCCTTAGGTCCGGTCAGGAACAGCGGCGGGGGTTGCATCCGCGGCGCGTTGCGGTAGGTCATCACGAGCACGACCCCGGCCGCTGCTTCGGCGGCACCCGTGTCGAGTGCCGTGATGCGACCGCGCGCGATCGTGCTGTAACGGAGCGCCGCGTACACGATGCCCTCCATCACGTACTCGGCGGCGAAGCGCGCCTCCCCCCGGACCTTGAGCGGCCCGTCCAGGCGCGACACCTGCGCTCCGATGAGTCCATGTTGGGCGCGCACCAACGGGTCAGGACTCGTGGTCGGAGTCCAGCCTTCGGGGACCGTCGCGACTGCCAGTCGGGATTTTCCGCTGCTCATGGGCGGCCTCCCTCGGTCAGCTGCCCGAGGACAGCAGCGAGCGTGCGGCGGGCAAGCTCGACCTTGAACGCGTTGCCGGGCAGCGGGCGAGCATCGGCGAGCTCCGCGTCGGCCGCCTTGAGGAAGGTGGTCTCCGTCGCCGGCTCCCCGCGCAGCGCCTCCTCGGCGCGTCGCGCCCGCCACGGCTTGGGAGCAACGCCACCCAGGGCGACGCGCGCACCCACGATCGCGTCGCGGTCGACCTCGATCGCAGCCGCGACCGAAACCAGCGCGAACGCGTAGCTGGAACGGTCACGCACCTTGCGATAGGTGGAGCGCTCGGCGGGATTGGGCGCAGGCAATTCGACCGCGGTGATCAGCTCCCCGGGCTCGAGCACCGTCTCGATATCGGGACGATCCTCGGGCAGCCTGTGCAGATCGCAGAGGTCGACCCTGCGCTCGCCCGACACGCTGCGAACATGGACGACGGCGTCCAGCGCCGCGAGCGCGACGCACATATCCGACGGATGAGTGGCAACGCAGGCGGGCGAAGCGCCCAGGATCGCGTGCATGCGGTTGAAGCCCTCGATCGCGTCGCACCCCTCGCCGGGGACCCGCTTGTTGCAACGCGAGCCTTCGGTGTCGTAGAAGTACGTGCAGCGGGTGCGTTGCAGCAAGTTGCCGCCGACCGTCGCCATGTTGCGAATCTGCGCCGACGCGCCGGCCACGATCGCGCGGGCGAGCATCGGGTAGCCGGACCTGACCGCTTGATGCTCGGCCACCGCGGTATTGCGCGCCGCCGCACCGATCATCAGACCCCCGTCGGGGGTCGGTGCGATCTCGTGGCTAAGCCCCGTGACGTCAACCAGCGCCGACGGCGTCTCGACCGTCTCGCGCATCAGATCCACGAGGTTCGTGCCCCCGCCGAGGTACCGCCCCTGCCCGTTGGCCGCGCGGCGAACCGCATCGTCCACGTCATCGGCGCGAGCGTACGTGAGCTCGATCATGCCCCCTGCTCCGCGTAGACGTCGGTGATCGCGTCGATGATTCCGTTGTAAGCGCCACATCGGCACAAGTTGCCGCTCATCCGCTCACGCAACTCGTCGTGCGCGAAACCAACGTCCGCGGCTGTGAGGTCGTCGGTGACGTAGCTCGGTACGCCGCGGCGAAGCTCCTCGACCATGCCGACCGCCGAGCAGATCTGGCCCGGGGTGCAATAGCCGCACTGAAACCCGTCGTGATCGATGAACGCCTGTTGCAGCGGGTGCAGCGCACCACCGGGGTCCAGGCCCTCGATCGTGGTCACCTCACGCCCCTCATACTGCACGGCCAGCGCCAGGCACGAGAGAACCCGCTCGCCATCCACGAGCACCGTGCAGGCACCGCAGGCTCCCTGGTTGCAGCCCTTCTTCGTGCCGTGAAGCTCCAATTGTTCGCGCAGGAAGTCGAGCAGCGACACCCGAGCGTCGGTGGGAACGGGCGCCTCGCGGCCGTTGATGATCATCGGCACAGCGGAACCTCCTTTCAGCGAACTCATGACCCGGAGCGACGCGACCGGGCGTATACCCACCAAGCCCAGATCCCCCTTAGGGCACCCGATGAACCACCCGCCGCGTACTACTTCCGCGAACCAGGATAACTCTGCGAGCTGCGCGGCTGGTCGCCGGGTCTCATAAGCGTCTATCGTGAGGTGTGTGACGGCCATTAACGCCGAGGACTTGACCGAGATCGACCGCGCGGGACGGCGCTGCGCGGTTTGCCGCTCCGGACGCCATTGGCGCAAGCTGGAGGTTGTCCGACCGGACGACGGCGAGCCGATCGTGATGTGCGCCGCGTGTCGAGCCCGCTACGGAAGCGCGCCTCCGGCGCCCCAGACGCGAGTTCCCGCGCCCGCCGCCGAACCGGCCTCGGCCTCGCCAGAACCCGCCCGCCCGCCCGCGGCGCGCGAGGATCGGGTGAGGAAGGCGCTGCGCGAGCTGCCGCGCGGGGAGCATTCCACTGGGCGGATCGCCAAGGCGGCCGGGCTCAACCACGCCAAGACTCTGAGGCGGCTGCGCCAGCTGGAAGCATCGGGCGGGGTCCGCGAAGTCGGTAAGCGTTGGTCGACCGAGCCGCCCTCGAGCGATCTCGAGGGAGCGCTTGACCGGCTGCAAGCCCGCACGAGCAACATCAGAATCGTCCGGGACCGATCGCCGATCGGCTGATCAGCCGGCTCGAGGTTCTCGTCATGGGAGAGTGGGGAGCGGCGAGCTTCGAGAACGATCCGGCTGCCGACTGGTTTCTCCTGGTTGAGGAGGCGGTTGACCCAGGCGGGGTTATCGCGTCGGCGGTTGACAGTGCGGTGGGAGAGTCGGAGCACCTCGAGCTCGCCGGTTCGTGCGAAGCGATCGCGGCCGCGGAGTTGTCCGCTTCCTGTGCTGGTCACGCATCCGCCCGCCTGCCCGACAATGTGCGCTTCTGGGTCGAGACTCATCCTCACGAGCCTCACGACTCGGAGATCGACCAGGCAGTTGAGGCAGTCCAGCGTGTCCGCACCGAAAGCGAGCTGCGCGACCATTGGGATGGAAGTGTCGACCGGGACAAGTGGTTCCATGAGGTCGACGATCTAATCGCGCGTCTGGCGCAGTCTGGGTCCGGCGAGCCGGCGACGCTCTCACCCTAGACAGCGCCCGTCGCGCGGGTCCGAAGCGGGGAGTAGAGTCCGAAGCAGCCTCCACCGCCTGAGTGCCCGCTCTGCATTCTTCCAGTGGCCCCAGCGTTCGATACGGAGCGACGAGGAGTGCACGCATGGCGAAGCAGAATCAGCAGCCCGACCGGGCCGGTCTAGAGCCTGGCCCGGGAAAGTCGACCTCGGAAGCGGCCTTTAACGATCTCCGGAGGCAGGTCGCCCAACGCAACGAGCAGGCATCTCAAGTGGCTCGCAAGCGTCGAGCCGCACGCGAGCAGGAACAGATTCGCAGTCGCCGTGTACGCGACAACTAGACGTCTTACCTGATCCTCATCCGCTTACCGGGTTGAGGAAACCGCCGCAGGCATCACCGCCGCCACGATCACCGCCAGCACCGCGAACGTGGCGCCCAAGCCCAGCCCCGTCGCGCTCAGCGCGCCGATGAGGACCGCGCCGGTTGCGGTCCCCGCGTCGAAGGCGCCGTTCCACACAGCGCTGGCGACCGGCCGCTCGCGCGAGGTGGTGCGGGCAAACGAATAGACCAGGGTGAGGCACTGAACCGCCCCATAGCCCACCCCCAGCATTGCGCAAGCCGCCAGCACGACTCCATCGGAGGACCCGCTCAGGCCGGCAGCAAGCGCGAGCAGGCCGGCGATGGCCATCGCGCAGCCCCCGGCCAGGAGCCACGTTCGCCCGGGCCGGTCGACCTGTGCTCCGGTCTGCCACCGAGACAGGGCGGTGGCGACCGCGAACAGCAAGAGCCCAACGGTTGCCACAAGCTCCGAGCGCACGATGGGCAAGATCGTCAACACTGCGCCGGCGGCGATCGTGAGTGCGTAAAGCACAGCGGCGGGCGGCAGGGTGCGGGCGATCGCCCGCCGGGTGGCGCCCGTCGGCACCGCCTGAGTTGGCTCGGGGGCGACGCGCCGCCAGCCGCCGCCCAAGGCCAGCGCCGCGCCGACAGCGGGTAGGCCGGCGATGGCCGCGATGGGCCCGAAGCCGAATGCGTGCAGCAGCAGTACGGCCAGGGGAATCAGGATCACGTTGGGGATCCCCGCCGCCAGCCCGTACAGCCCTGCCACCTCGCCCTCGCGGCCGGGCGGCGCGACCTCGCTGGCCATGAACGCCCCCGCGACCGTGAAGATGGCAAACCCCACCCCCCGCAACACGCATATCGAGTACAGCCCAGCGCCCGAGCTCGCCCAGAACAGAAGCGGGGCCGGCAGCCCCAGTACGACGAGGCCGATGGCCACCGTGGCGGATGTGGACAGGCGCCGCAGCAGTGCGGGCACCACGGGCTGGAACAGGACGGTGGTGACCAGCATCACGGTCGTCGTCGCGCCCGCCGAGGCGGTGGAGTTGCCGGCCGATGCCACGTAGGCCGGCAGCGACGGCAGGGTCACGAAGAAGCCCGTGAACCCCGCCACAGTCATCAGCATCATGCGCGCGCACGGCCACTGCAACGCCAGCGGGCGACCGTCGTCGGTGGCGACGCTGACCATGGCTGAGCCGCGATCGCGCGGCGAGCCGATCACTCTAAATCGAGCGCTCAGCCCTGCCCTTGTTCCCGGTAGGCCCGCCAGCCTCCGTACTTGGTGATCTCGACGAGACCCGCGCCCCGTTCCAGGACCTCGTGTCGCAGCAGCACGGCGAAGCTCACGGACCCATTCTCGAGCTCGATCGTCCCCAGCTCAAGCTCGGGCGGCTCGGCCGGCAGGAGCGAGTGGTGCAGCATGTCGATCGGAACGTCGTAGAGCTCACCGATGATCGCGGCGCCCCCCGCGTCGGTCGCAACCAGAGCTGGGAACTCGTCGCGGACCGAGTAGAACCGGTATTTGGGGGCGGTACGCAGCTCCCCAAGCAGCGGGACGCCCTCGATGTGCTGGTGCACGGGACCGCCCCGCATCCCACCGCCGTTCAGAAACATCGGGGGCATGTTCAACCTTTCCGTCTAGCGAGATCGACTTTCTGTAGTGTGGAAGATAAGGCTGTGGATCGCTCGCGTCAACTCTGGCACCGGTCCCCACGTTGACAGAGCGCCCCTCCCTCGGTAGCCTTTCCAACATACGGTAGTAAATTTCCGTAGTACGGAATCGAGCCGACCCTTATCGACCCGCGACAAGGAGCCTCCCACATGAGCATCTCGCTCGGAGCAAATCAATACGGCAAGGCGGAGAACCGCGTCGTGCGCGTCTATCGCGACACCCCTCGGCATGAGCTTGTCGACCTCAACGTGTCGACCTCGCTGCGCGGCGACTTCGCCAATGCGCACGTGAGCGGCGACCAGGCTGACGTGCTGCCGACCGACACCCAGAAGAACACCGCGTTCGCGTTCGCCAAGCGGCACGGCGTCAGCTCGCCGGAGGACTACGCGATCGCCCTGGGCCGGCGCTTCCTCGAAGCGGCGCCCAAGGCCGACAGCGCCCAGATCCGGGTCGAGCAGTACCCCTGGGATCGGATTCCGACCGGGCCGGACGGGCACGACCACGCGTTCTTCCGCCGCGGCGATGGAACGCGGACGACGGTGGTCACCGTGAGCGACCGCGGCGACGCCGAGCACGTGTCGGTGGTGTCGGGCCTGACCGACCTCACGCTGCTGAAGTCAACCGGGTCGGAGTTCAAGGGCTACCTCAGGGACGAGTACACGACGCTCCAGGAGGCCGACGACCGCATCATGGCCACCTCGCTGGTCGCTCGCTGGCGCTACGCGAACACCGACGTCGACTGGAACGCGAGCTACGACTCGATCCGCGCGACGTTGCTGAAGGAGTTCGCCACGACCTACAGCCGCGCGCTGCAGGAAACGCTGTATCTGATGGGCACGCGCGTGCTCGAGACCCACGACGACGTCGTCGAGATCAGGTTCTCCGCGCCCAACAAGCACCATTTCCTCGTCGACCTCGAGCCGTTCGGGCTGAGCAACGACGGCGAGGTGTTCATCGCCGCCGATCGGCCGTACGGCCTGATCGAGGCGACGGTGGCGCGCGACGACGCCCCCGACCCGGGCGACGCCTGGCTCGCCGTCCCGGCGTTCGCCTGAGTGGGGAGCGGTCCCATGGGCGATCACGGACTGGACTATCTGGTCAACTGCTCGATGCTGTTCACGGAGCGGCCCGTACTCGAGCGCCCGGCGGCTGCTCGGTCCGCCGGCTTTGACGCGATCGAGTTCTGGTGGCCGTGGCCGGAGCGGCCGGTGCCGGCCGATGCCGAGGTCGAAGCGTTCGTGCGCGCGATTCGCGACGCCGGGGTGCGGCTGATCGGGCTGAACTTCTTCGCGGGCGACCTCGCCGGGCCCGACGCCGGGGTGCTGTCGATCCCGGACCGCTCCGCGCAGTTCCGCGACAACCTCGACGTCGCGGTCGGGATCGGCGAGCAGCTCGACGTGACGGCGTTCAACGCGCTTTACGGCAACCGGATCGACGGGGTCGCGGCGGACGAGCAGGACGAGCTCGCTCGCGACAACCTCGGACGCGCCGCCGACGCGGCCGCCCGGATCGGCGCCACCGTGCTCGTCGAGCCGGTCAGCGGCCCCAAGCCGTACCCGCTGCGCACGGCCGACGATGCCGTGGCGGTGGTCGATGCGGTCCGGGCCGCCGGACACGAGAACGTCGGATTCCTCTGCGACCTGTTCCACCTGGCCAACAACGGTGACGACGTCGACGCCGCGATCGCGCGTCACGCCGGTGTCACCAGCCACGTGCAGATCGCCGACCATCCCGGTCGGGGCGAGCCCGGCAGCGGCGAGCTGGACCTCGACCGCCACCTCGGCGACCTCGCCGACCGCGGGTACGCGGGCTGGGTGGGCCTGGAGTACAAGCCGACCACTGACACCGAGACGAGCCTGAACTGGCTGCCCAGGGAGCGGCGCGCGGCTCGCGGACCTCACCGAGAGCGAGGAAGCGCATGAGCACGATTGGTTTCATCGGCCTGGGGATCATGGGCAGCCCAATGGCGGTCCACCTGCAGGAGGCCGGCCACGAGGTGAGCGGCTACAACAAGCGCCGCGACACCGCGGGCCCGCTCGTCGACGCGGGCGGCCGCAAGGCGTCCTCGATCGCCGACGCGGTGAAGGGCGCCGACGTCGTCGCGATCATGGTGCCTGACTCCCCCGATGTCCAGGAGGTGCTCACCGGCCCGGACGGCGTGTTCGAGAGCGCGCCTGGAGGCACGCTCGTGATCGACTTCTCGAGCATCCGGCCGGACGTCACCGCCGAGCTGGCGCAGATCGCGAGCGACCGCGGCTTCCGGCTGCTCGACGCGCCCGTCTCCGGGGGCGAGGCCGGCGCCAAGAACGCTGCGCTGTCGATCATGGTCGGCGGCGCGGCCGAGGACTTCGCGGCCGCCAAGCCGATCTTCGACGCGGTCGGCAAGACGATCGTGCATGTCGGCCCCAACGGGGCGGGCCAGACGGTCAAGGCGGCCAACCAGCTGATCGTCGGCACGAACATCCAGGTGCTCGCCGAGGCGCTCGTGTTCCTCGAGGCATATGGAGTCGACACCGAAGCCGCGATGGACGTCCTGGGTGGTGGGCTGGCCGGCTCGACGGTGCTCCAGCAGAAGCGCGGCAACATGCTCAGTCGCTCGTTCGCCCCGGGCTTCCGGATCGACCTGCACCACAAGGACATGGGGATCGTCACCTCCGCGGCGCGCGAGGCTGGCGTCGCGCTTCCGGTTGGCGCGATCGTCGCGCAGCTGATGGCCTCGGCGCGCGCCTGCGGCGACGGCGACCTCGACCACTCGGCGCTGCTGCGCGGCGTCGAGCGACTCGCCGGACGCCAGCCGGCCCAGACATGACGTACCCGACTGAAACGGAGCAGTGACGACATGGCACGCATGACCGCGGCGCAGGCCGCAGTGAGCATCTTGAAGGCGGAGGGCGCGACCCATCTGTTCGGATTGCCCGGCGCGGCGATCAACCCGTTCTACAAAGCGATGCAGCTCGACGGCGGACTGCGCCACACGCTCGCCCGCCACGTCGAGGGCGCCTCGCACATGGCCGAGGGATACACCCGCGCCGCGCCCGGCAACATCGGGGTGTGCATCGGCACGAGCGGGCCGGCGGGCACCGACATGATCACCGGGCTGTACTCGGCCTCCGCGGACTCGATCCCGATCCTGTGCATCACGGGTCAGGCACCGGTGGCGAAGCTGCACAAGGAGGACTTCCAGGCGGTCGACATCGCGGCCGTGGCCAAGCCGCTGACCAAGATGGCGGTGACGGTGCTGGAGCCGGCGCAGGTGCCGGGTGTCTTTCAGCAGGCGTTTCACCTGATGCGGTCCGGACGCCCCGGGCCGGTGCTGATCGACCTGCCGATCGACGTGCAGCAGGCCGAGATCGAGTTCGACCCGGGCACCTACGCGCCGCTCGAGGCGTTCAAGCCGCGGGCGACCCGCGCACAGATCGAGCGTGCGCTCGACATGCTCCAGTCGGCACAGCGGCCGCTGATCGTCGCCGGCGGCGGTGTCATCAACGCCGACGCCGCGGAGCTGCTCGTCGAGTTCGCCGAACTGACCGGGGTGCCGGTGGTTCCGACGCTGATGGCCTGGGGCGTGATCCCTGAGGACCATCGGCTCAACGCGGGGATGGTCGGTCTGCAGACCTCGCGCCGCTACGGCAACGCCTCGATGCTCGCCGCCGACTTCGTGCTCGGGATCGGCAACCGCTGGGCCAACCGCCACACCGGCGGGCTGGCCACCTACACCGCGGGCCGCACGTTCGTCCACGTCGACATCGAGCCGACGCAGATCGGGCGGGTGTTCGCCCCCGATTACGGCATCGTCTCCGACGCGGGCGCGGCGCTCGAGCTGTTCCTCGAGGTCGCCCGCGAGCGCGATCTGCCGGACCGAGAGGAGTGGGCGAACGAGTGCGACGAGCGCAAGCGCACGATGCTGCGCAAGACGAACTTCGACGACGTCCCGCTCAAGCCCCAGCGCGTCTACCAGGAGATGAACCGCGCGTTCGGGGACGAAGTCCGCTATGTGAGCACGATCGGACTGTCCCAGATCCAGGCCGCTCAGCTCCTGCACGTCCACCGCCCGCGGCACTGGATCAACGCCGGCCAGGCCGGCCCGCTCGGCTGGACGATCCCCGCCGCGCTCGGCGTCGCCACCGCGGATCCGGATGCGACTGTCGTGGCGCTCAGTGGTGACTACGACTTCCAGTTCATGATCGAGGAGCTCGCCGTCGGCGCGCAGCACAAGATCCCCTACATCCACGTCGTCGTGAACAACGCCTACCTCGGGTTGATCCGCCAGTCGCAGCGCGGGTTCGACATGGACTACTGCGTGCAGCTGTCGTTCGAGAACGTCAACTCGCCCGGGTTGGGCAGCTACGGCGTCGATCACGTCAAGGTCGCGGAGGGGCTGGGCTGCAAGGCGCTGCGCGTGTTCGAGCCCGACGAGATCCGGCCTGCGCTCGAGCAGGCCAAGGGGCTGATGGAGGAGTTCCAGGTGCCGGTCATCGTCGAGGCGATCCTCGAACGGGTCACCAACGTGTCGATGGGTACCGAGCTCGACAACGTCACGGAGTTCGAGGAGCTGGCCCTGACGGGAGCCGACGCGCCCACCGCGGCGTATGCGAACCTCGACTGATGGCGCGGGTGCTGCTCGCTCCGGACAAGTTCAAGGGCACGCTGAGCGGGGCCGAGGTCGCCGCGTCGCTCGCCGAGGGCATCCGGAGCCGGCGGCCGACCGCCGACGTGGTGTCGGTGCCGGTCGCCGACGGCGGTGACGGATCGCTCGCCGCGTTCGAGGCGGCCGGCTTCGAGCGCATCGCGCTGAACGCGACCGACGCCGCCGGGCGGACGGCGCCGACATGGTACGTGCGGCGCGGCGAGGACGCGGTCGTGGAGCTGGCCGAGGTGGCCGGGCTGGCGGGACTGCACGGCGCGCTCGCTCCGCTCACCGCGACGAGCCGGGGCCTCGGCGAGCTGATCGCGCACGCGCTCGACGCCGGCTGCACCCGGGTGCTCGTCGGGATCGGCGGCAGCGCGTCGACCGACGGCGGGCTCGGGCTCGTCCAGGCGCTCGGTGCCCGGGTGCGCGATGCGTCGGGCGCAGAGGCCGGACCCGGCGGAGCGGGGGCCGCGACGGCGGCCACGCTCGATCTCGCCGGCCTGCATCCCGGGCTGGCCGCGGCGCGCATCGAGGTCGCGTGCGACGTCGACAACCCCCTGACCGGACCCGAGGGCGCGGCCGCCGTCTACGGCCCGCAGAAGGGCGCCGACCCCGACCAGGTGCGCCAGCTCGACGCTGCGCTCACCCACTGGGCCGACGTCGTCGCCGCGGCGACCGGCCATGACCACCGCGCCGACCCGGGGGCGGGCGCGGCGGGCGGGGTCGGGTTCGGGGCGGTCGCGATCCTCGGCGCCACGCTGCGTCCCGGCGCCCAGCTGATGCTCGACCAGCTCGGGTTCGCCGCCGCGCTCGCCGGCGCGGACCTGGTTGTCACCGGGGAGGGATCGCTCGACGAGCAGACGCTGCGGGGCAAGGCCCCAGCGGCCGTCGCCGCCGCCGCCCACGCCGCCGGGGTGCCGGTCGTTGCCGTCGCAGGTCGCTGTCTGCTCGACGCGCCGCGGCTGCAGGCCGCCGGGTTCGACGGCGTCTACACGCTGCTCGACGAGGCCGCCACGCCGCAGCAGGCGTTCGACGAGCCGGGCGCGCTGTTGCGACGCATCGGCGAGCGACTCGGGGATCGGCTGCCCGATGCCTGAGCCGGTGTTCGACCGTGCCTTTGTCGCCGCGCGCGCGGTCCTCGACGGCGCCGAGCGGCCGTGCGTCGTAGGCGTACGCGACGGGCGCATCGCGGCGGTCCTCGAAGGCGTGCACGCCGACTCGGTCGCCGCCCGCGAGACGATCAGGCTGGCCGACGGCGAGGTGCTGCTCCCCGGTCTCGTCGACACGCACGTGCACATCAACGAACCCGGACGAACCGAATGGGAGGGCTTTGACACCGGCACCCGCGCCGCGGCGGCCGGCGGCGTGACGACCGTGATCGACATGCCGCTCAACAGCATCCCGGCGACGACGACCGTTGACGCTCTAACCGTCAAGCGCGAGTGCGCGTCCGCCCAGGCGCACGTCGACGTCGGGTTCTGGGGCGGCGCCGTCCCGGGCAACGTCGGCGAGCTCGAGGGGCTGCACGCGGCGGGAGTGTTCGGCTTCAAGTGCTTCATGGTCGACTCGGGCGTCCCCGAGTTCCCGCCGCTGGATCCCGCCGGCCTGGCGGAGGCGGTGGCCGAGGCCGCCCGGATCGGTGCGCTGTTCATCGCTCATGCCGAGGACGCCGAGCTGATCGCGGCGGCGCCGGGGGTGGGTGGGTCGTCATCTACGTCCTATGCGACGTACCTGGCGTCGCGCCCGGCGGCGGCCGAGGAGCGGGCGATCGAGCGTCTCCTCGCCGAGGCCGCGCGAGTCGGACCCGCCCGCCCCCGGGTTCACGTCGTGCACCTGACGACGGCGACCGCGTTGGCAGGGCTGCGCGCCGCCCGCGCCGACGGCGTCGATGTCACGGTCGAGACCTGCCCCCACTACCTCGCGATCACCGCCGAGGAGATCGACGACGGCGCGACGCAGTTCAAGTGCGCGCCGCCGATCCGCGATCACGACAACTGCGAGCGGCTGTGGGAGGCACTGGCCGGCGGCGATATCGACATGATCGTGTCCGACCACTCCCCGTGCACCGCGGACCTCAAGCGCCGTGACACCGGCGACTTCGCGGCGGCGTGGGGCGGGATCGCGTCGCTCGAGCTCGGCCTGCCGGTCGTGTGGACCGCGGCCCGAACCCGGGGCCACGGCCTCGCCGACGTGGTGCGCTGGATGGCGAGGGCTCCCGCGGACCGCGTCGGGCTCACCTACAAGGGCCGGATCGAGGTCGGCGCCGATGCCGACCTCGTCGTGTTCGACCCGGAGGCGGAGTTCGTCGTCGATCCATCGCACCTGCGCCAGCGCAACCCGGTGTCCGCCTATGCCGGGCGCCGGCTGACCGGCACGGTCCGCCAGACCTGGCTTCGGGGCGAGCGAGTCGACCCGTCGAGCGCCGCCCGTCACGGCAGACTAATCGAGAGAGGAGGGCGAGAGTGACGAGCTACTACGTGCCCCGCGGGGGACTGCCCGGACAGACCGAGTTGGCGACCGATCGCACGCGGTTCACCGAGGCCTACGCGCTGCTCTGCAAGCGCACGATGCGCGACATCGTCACCAGTTACCTGCCGTTCTGGGAGGACACGCGGCTGTGGGTGATCGCGAAACCGTTGTCGGGGTTCGCGGAGACGTTCTCGCAGTACATCGTCGAGGTTGCCCCGGGCGGCGGCTCGGATCGGCCGGAATCGGATCCGAACGCCGAGGCCGGCCTGTTCGTCGTCGACGGGACGGTCGAGCTCACGATCGGGGGCGTCGCGCACGCCCTGGAACCGGGCGGCTACGCCTACCTCCCTCCGGACAGCACGTGGACGCTGCACAACCGCGGGGACCGGCCCGCCTCCTTTCACTGGATCCGCAAGGCCTACCAGCGCGTCGCGGGCCTCGACGCTCCTGAGCCGGTGATCGCCAACGAGCGCGAGATCGAGCCTGTGGCGATGCCCGACACCGATGGCGCATGGGCAACGACGAGGTTCGTCGACCCGGCCGATCTGCGCCACGACATGCACGTCACGATCGTGACCCTGCAGCCCGGCGCGTCGATCCCGTTCGCCGAGACACACGTGATGGAGCACGGCCTGTACGTACTCCAGGGCAAGGCGCTGTACCTGCTCAACCAGGACTGGGTCGAGGTGGAGGCCGGCGACTTCATGTGGCTGCGCGCCTTCTGCCCCCAGGCGTGCATCGCGGCGGGACCGGAGCCTTTCCGGTACCTGCTCTACAAGGACGTCAACCGCCACGCTCCGCTCACCCGCGAGTCGCCTGATGCCTGACCCATCGATTCCGCGAAGCAGAAAAAGTTTTCCGATTTTGTTGCGAGAACCGGGGGTGACGTGTACAATCAGCCAGGGCTCGCAGCGGGCGTTTGCAGGCAATACGACGCTCCCCGACGATGTCGGCCGAGCCGTGGAGAGTAAGTCGAGAGGACGGACTGATGGTCGCTGCAGAGGTCAAGATCAACGGGCGTAACACGCCCCTGGGTGATGTCGCGGTCTGGATCACCGCCCTCGACTTCCTACGCGAGCAGGGTCTCACCGGCTGCAAGGAGGGCTGCGCCGAGGGTGAGTGCGGCGCCTGCTCGGTCCTGATCGCGCGGCCCGGCGTGGCCGCCGCGACCGAATGGGTGGCGATCAACGCCTGCCTGGTGCCGATCGCCTCGCTCGACGGCCAAGAGGTGATCACCGCCGAGGGGCTCGCAGACGGCGACGCGCTGCACCCGGTTCAGCACGAGATGGCGGTGCGCGGCGGCTCGCAGTGCGGCTACTGCACGCCCGGATTCATCTGCAGCATGGCGGGCGAGTACTACCGCCCCGACCGCGCGCCGGCCAACGGACACAGCGACGCCGAGCATGGACCCAACGGCTTTGACCTGCACGCGCTCAGCGGCAACCTGTGCCGGTGTACCGGGTACCGGCCGATCAGGGACGCCGCATACGCGCTCGGCGAGCCGGCGGACTCGGACGCGCTCGCCGCCCGGTCGGCGCAGCCTGCGCCCGCGCCGGTGGCGACCCGGTTGAGCCAGGACGGTCTCACGTTCACCCGGCCCGCCGACCTCGCTGAAGCGGTCCAGATCCTCCACGAGCGGCCGGAGACGACGGTGATCGCTGGCTGCACCGACCACGGCGTCGAGGTCAACCTGCACAGCAAGCGTCCCGGGGCGGTGCTGGCGATCGACCGCCTCGAGGAGCTACGGAGCCTGTCGATCGACCCCGACTGGATCGAGATCGGCGCTGCGCTCTCGCTCACCGAGATCGAGCGCCTCCTCGACGGTCGCGTGCCGCTGCTGGCGGAGATGTTTCCGCAGTTCGCCTCGCGGCTGATCCGCAACGGCGCCACGCTCGGCGGAAACCTCGGTACGAGCTCGCCGATCGGCGACAGCCCACCCGTTCTGCTGGCACTCGGGGCGCGCCTCGTGCTGGCCAGCGTCGAGGGCGAGCGGGAAGTCGATCTCGCCGACTACTTCACCGGTTACCGCACGAGCGTGCGCCACGACCGCGAGCTGATCCGCGCGATCCGGATCCCGCTGCCGCTCGCCCGCCTGACGGCATTCCACAAGATCGCCAAGCGCCGGTTCGACGACATCTCGAGCGTCGCGGTGGGGTTCGCGATCGACCACGACGACGCCGGGATCGTGGGGCGCGCCCGGATCGGTCTCGGCGGCGTGGCCGCGACCCCGCTGCGCGCCACCGCCACCGAGACGGCACTGATCGGCAAGCCCTGGTCCCACGAGACGGTGGCCGAGGCCGCCGAGATCCTCGGCGCCGAGGGCACCCCGATCAACGATCACCGCGCGAGCACCCGGTACCGCGCGGCGATGCTCCGATCGAGCCTGCTGAAGCTGCACGCTGACGTTCCCACAAACGGGAGAGATCAATGAGTGACCTTGCCACGCGGCCCGAGAGCCCGGCGGTCGGGATCGCGGTACCACACGAGAGCGCGGTGCTCCACGTGACCGGCGCGGCGCTCTACACCGACGACCTGATCTATCGGACCAAGGACCTGCTGCACGCCTACCCGGTGCAGACCTCGTACGCGCACGCGCGGATCACCTCCCTGAACACGGAGCCGGCGCTCGCCGTGCCCGGCGTGGTGCGAGTGCTGACCGCCGCGGACGTGCCCGGCGTCAACGATGCCGGGGTCAAGCACGACGAGCCGCTGTTCCCGTCGGAGATCATGTTCTACGGCCATGCCGTCTGCTGGGTGTTGGGCGAGACGCTCGAGGCCGCCCGGCTCGGCGCCGCGGCCATCGAAGTGGAGGCCGAACCGCTCACGTCCTATATCTCGGTCACCGAGGCGATCGCCGCCCGCAGCTTCCAGGGCGCGCAGCCGCAGGTGGCGCGCGGCGACGTGGACACCGCGATGGCCGAGGCCGACCGGGTGTTCAGCGGCGAGTTCGAGTTCTCCGGCCAGGAGCACTTCTACCTGGAGACGCACTGCGCGCTCGCGCACGTCGACGAGGCGGAGCAGGTCTTCGTCCAGTCGAGCACCCAGCATCCCTCGGAGACGCAGGAGATCGTCGCCCACGTGCTCGGCCGGCGCAACTCCGAGATCACCGTGCAGTGCCTGCGGATGGGCGGCGCGTTCGGCGGCAAGGAGATGCAGCCCCACGGCTTCGCGGCGATCGCGGCGCTCGGCGCGACCCTGACCGGCCGCCCGGTGCGCCTACGGCTCAACCGCACCCAGGATCTGACGATGTCCGGCAAGCGCCACGGCTTTCACGCCGACTGGCGTGTCGGCTTCGACGCCGACGGGCATCTGCTCGCGCTCGAGGCGACGCTCACCGCGGACGGCGGCTGGAGCCTGGACCTGTCCGAGCCGGTGCTGGCGCGGGCGCTGTGTCACATCGACAACGCCTACTGGATCCCCCACGCCCGGATCAACGGGCGGATCGCCAAGACGCACAAGACGTCGAACACGGCGTTCCGCGGCTTCGGCGGCCCCCAGGGGATGATCGTGATCGAGGACATCCTCGGCCGCTGCGCGCCGCTGCTCGGCATCGACCCGCTCGAGCTGCGGCACCGCAACTTCTACAGCGCGGGCCAGAGTACCCCGTACGGGCAGCCGGTCCGCCATCCGGAGCGGCTGCAGGCGGTGTGGGGGCAGACAATCGAGGCCGGCGATGTCCGCGAACGCCTCCGGCAGGTGGAGGAGTTCAACGCGACCCATGAGCACGTCAAGCGCGGCCTCGCGCTGACCGCGGTGAAGTTCGGTATCTCGTTCAACCTGACCGCGTTCAACCAGGCCGGGGCGCTCGTGCTCGTCTACAAGGACGGATCGGTGCTGATCAACCACGGCGGCACCGAGATGGGTCAGGGCCTGCACACGAAGATGCTGCAGGTGGCCGCGACGACGCTCGGCATTCCGCTCGAGCGGGTGCGCCTCGCCCCGACCCGCACCGACAAGGTGCCCAACACCTCGGCGACCGCGGCCAGCTCCGGCGCGGACCTCAACGGCGGTGCGGTCAAGAACGCCTGCGAGCAGATCCGCGATCGGCTGCTGTCGGTCGCGGGCGGCATGCTCGGGACCAACGCCCACGACGTCCGGATCGTCGACGGCGTCGCGCGACCGCTGTCGGCCTCCGACGAGACCTACGTCAGATGGGACGAGCTCGTGCGCACGGCGTACTTCCAGCGCGTCCAGCTGTCGGCCTCCGGGTTCTACCGCACCGAGGGACTGCACTGGGACTCGACCGTGATGCAGGGCAGCCCGTTCAAGTACTTCGCCTACGGCGCGGCCGCCACCGAGGTCGAGGTCGACGGCTTCACCGGGGCGTATCGCACGCTGCGCGTCGACATCGTGCACGACGTCGGCGACAGTCTCTCCCCGCTGATCGACATCGGCCAGATCGAAGGCGGCTTCGTTCAGGGCGCCGGGTGGCTAACGCTCGAGGACCTGCGCTGGGACACCAGCGACGGTCCGGGCCGCGGCCGCTTCTTGACCCAGTCGGCCAGCACCTACAAGCTGCCGAGCTTCTCCGAGATGCCCGAGACGTTCAACGTCACGCTGCTGCGCGATGCCACCGAGGCGGGTGCCGTCTACGGCTCCAAGGCGGTGGGGGAGCCGCCGTTGATGCTGGCGTTCTCGGTCCGCGAGGCGCTGCGCCAGGCGGCCGCGGCCTTCGGGGGAGCCGGCACAAGCGTGAACCTGGCCAGCCCGGCCACGCCCGAGGCGGTGTTCTGGGCGGTCGAGCAGGCGCGTGACCAGGCCGCCGGCGACACGCGCGGCGACGTGATCGAGGGTTTTCCCGGCCGGGTACCGCCGGATCTCGGTCCGGACGCAGCGCCGATGCACAAGTCCTCGGAGAGCTTGCAGCACGCGGTGGTGCATGCCTGATGGGCTCTGGCTGGACGCGGTCGTTCGCCTGCGAGCGGCCCGCGAGCCCGCCGTACTCGTAACGCTCGCCACGGTCCGCGGCCACGCGCCGCGCCGGGCGGGCGCCAAGATGGTGGTGAGCGCGACCGGCGCGTGGGGTTCGATCGGCGGCGGGAACCTGGAGGCGGTCGCGATCGAGCGAGCGCGCGCACAGCTGGCGAACCCGGCGGCGGTGCCCGAAATGATGACCTGCGAGCTGTCGGAGCGCGCTCCGTCCGAGCATGGCGCGCAATGCTGCGGCGGCAAGGTGACCGTCCTACTCGAGCCGCTCCGGACCGTGCCCGCGGTGGCGGTGTTCGGTGTCGGGCACGTCGGGCTCGAGCTCGCCCGCATCCTCGCCCGGCACGACGTCGAGCTGCACCTGATCGACACGCGGCCCGACATGCTCAGCGAGTCCCGGCTCGTCGTGCTCGCCGACGCGGTGGCCACGGTGCATGTCCACCGGATCCCGGTGCTGCCGGAGTCCGTGTTCGGTGAGCTGCCACCTGGCACTCACGTGCTGATCATGACCCACGACCATGTCGAGGACGTGGCGTTGTGCGACGCGGCCCTGCGGCGCGATGACCTGGGGTCGATCGGGCTGATCGGCTCATCCGGGAAATGGGCGCGCTTCCGGCGCAGG
Organism: uncultured Solirubrobacterales bacterium; assembly: GCA_963832315.1. Classification (GTDB taxonomy): domain Bacteria; phylum Actinomycetota; class Thermoleophilia; order Solirubrobacterales; family Solirubrobacteraceae; genus Palsa-465. The sequence continues at coordinate 47,128 of CAWHTT010000011.1, forward strand.
CTCGCCGACGAGGGGGGTCACGACGCTCAGACGATCGCCCGGATCAGGACGCCGATCGGGTTGCCCGACATCAACGGCAAGGAGCCAGCGACGATTGCGGTCAGCGTCGCCGCGGATCTGCTGCGGACGCTCGAGCGCGAGGCTGAACCCGAGCGCGAGACCGGGCCTGAGGTCGAGCTCGAGTCCGAGGGCAGTGGCGCACGGTCGTGACGATCTATCGTGCCCAGGTCCTCGACGCGCCTGAGGACCCATTCCACGGTGGCGCGCTCCGCACCGAGGCCGACGCCGGGCTGCTCGTCACCGGCGACGGCCAGATCGCGGACCGCGGCCCGTTCGCCGAGGTGCGCGCCCGGCACGGCTCGGAGCCGGTATCCGATCTGACCGATGGCGTGCTCCTGCCGGGCTTCGTCGACGCGCACGTGCACTTTCCCCAAGCGCGGATCATCGGCGACCTCGGCATGCCGCTGCTCGATTGGCTCGAGCGCTCGGCGCTCCCCGAGGAGGCGCGCATGGCCGACCTCGCGTATGCCCAGGAGGTCGCTGCTGAGTTCGTGTCCGGGCTCGCCGATGCCGGCACGACCACTGCGCTCGTGTTCGGCGCCCACTTCGCGCCCGCGGTCGACGCGGTGTTCACCGCCGCGTCGTCACGCGGCCTGCGGGTCACGAGCGGGCTGGTGGTGAGCGACCGGCTGCTGCGTCCGGAGCTGCACACCACTCCGCAGCGCGCCTACGACGAAGGGCTGGCGCTCGCCGACCGTTGGCACGGTCAGGGGCGCAACCGTTATGCGGTGATCCCGCGGTTCGCGCTGTCGTGCACCGACGAGCTGCTCGCCTCGTGCGCGGCGCTCCATGCGGCGGTCCCCGGCAGCTGGCTCACCTCGCACGTCAATGAGAACACGACCGAGATCGCAACGGTGCGCGACCTGTTCGGGTGCAGCTACGTCGACAGCTACGACCGGCACGGCCTGATCGGGTCGCGGACCGTGCTGGCGCACAACGTCCACCCCACCGAAGCGGAGCTGGAGCGGCTGGCCACCGGCGGCGCCGCGGTCGCGCATTGTCCTACGAGCAACGCCGCGCTCGGCAGCGGGCTGTTCCCGCTGGACCGTCACCTCGCCCATCGCGTGCCGGTGGCGCTCGGAAGCGATGTCGGCGCCGGCACCGGCTATTCGCTGTTCAAGGAGGGGCTGCAGGCGTACTTCATGCAGCGGCTGCGTGGCGCCGACGGCGTACCGCTGACCTCAACCCATCTGCTCTACCTGGCCACGACGGCGGGCGCGGCAGCGCTCGGACTCGAGGGACTCCTCGGCGACCTGAGCGTCGGAAAGCGGTTCGACGCGCTCTGGCTGCGCCCGCCTCCGGGCAGCCCACTGGACGTCGGGATGCGCTGCGCGGACGGTCCGGAGGAGGCGTTGGCGCGGGCGTTCGCGCAGGGTGTCAGCTCCGACGTGGGCGGCGTATGGGTCGACGGCGTGCGCATCAAACCGGACAGGATGAGTTGAGAATCAACCTTACCGTGATGCGGAACCCTGATATCGTTAGGTGGACAAGTGACCGACAGCGTTACACGGGGCCCGCGGAGGGCGCAAATGGCCACGGATGGCTCATCCGAGGCCCAATCGCATGGCGGGGTGCAGTCGCTCGCTCGCGCGTTCGCGATCCTCGAGGCCATGGCGGACGCCGGCGGCGAGATCGGGCTGTCGCAGCTGGCCACCGAGGCACAGCTGCCGCCGGCGACCATCCACCGCCTGGTCCGCACGCTGGTCGACCTCGGCTACGTGCGCCAGGAACCGTCGCGGCAGTACTCGCTCGGCCCTCGGCTGATGCGCCTCGTCGACACGAGCACGAAGCGACTCGAGACGCTGGCTCACCCGTACATGTCCGATGTCGTCGATGCGCTCGGCGAGTCGGTCAATCTCGCGGTGCTCGACGGCGAGGAGATCGTGTACGTGGCCCAAGTCCAGCCCTCGCAGAACTTCATGCGGATGTTCACCGAGGTCGGTCGCCGGGTGAAGCCGCACGCCACCGCGGTCGGCAAGGCGATCCTCGCCACCAAGCCCGAGGACGAGGTGCGGGAACTGCTCAAGCGCACGGGGATGCCGCGACGTACCGAGCAGACACTCACCACCCCCAAGATGCTGTTCGCCGACCTGGAACGGATCCGCGAACGGGGGTACGCGCTCGACGACGGCGAGCAGGAACTCGGCGTGCGCTGCGTCGGGCTGGTCGTGCCGGGCGCTCCCCGGCCACTCGCACTCTCGATGTCCGGGCCGTTGACGCGGATGTCCGACGACGTGATCGACAAGGCCGCGCCGGTCCTCCGCAAGGCTGCGGAGAACATCGGCGCCGCGCTCGCCGCTCCGACGCCCGTCAGCGCCGCCTAGACCTAGACCGCGCGCGCCGGCTCACCCGCTGGTCCGCCTGGCGCCCGAGAGCGGCGCTGTGCGCGACCCGCTCCGCGTCCGCGTCCGCGTCGGGCGCGCATTGCCGCTCCCCACGGTGCTGGTGAACGAAAACCGCTTGACAGCGGCGCGCGTTACCAATAAGTTATCTGCCACGCGGAAATAGAAATCCGCTAGACGGAATTCCGAAGGGACTCGGACGTTTCCTGAGTCACCGATCACCTCTGACGGAGAGAGAGAACTCCATGTCGTCACACGAGACGCTCACGCGGCCCGACAGCGCCGCGCCGTCCACCGGCATACATCCCGTGGACCGCGTCCCCCCGCTGCACAAGCTGCTCGTCTTCGGCTTGCAGCACCTTTGCATCATGTACGCGGGCGCGGTCGCGGTTCCGCTGATCGTCGGACCGGCAGTCGGACTGAACTCGGCTCAGATCGCGACCCTGGTCAGCGCCGACCTGCTCGTGTCGGGAATCGCGACGATCATCCAGTCGGCGGGCATCTCGAACATACTCGGGGTCAGGCTGCCGGTGGTCGCCGGTGCGACCTTCACGGTCCTGAACCCGATGATCATCATCGCGAACCAGTACGGCGGTGTGAAGGGCCTGCCCTACGTCTACGGCGCGATGATGGTCTCCGGCGTGCTCGGGGTGCTTCTCGCCAAGCCCTTCTCGATGATCATCCGGTTCTTCCCGCCGCTGGTCGCCGGCACGGTCATCTGCATCATCGGTCTTTCGCTGGGCGGCGCGGATATCTCGCTGATCGCCCCCACGCTGGTCAACGGGGCGAACGTCGCCCAGGTCTCGCACGTCGTGCTCGCCGGCGTCGTCGTCCTGTCGATCATCCTGATCAGCCGCCTGTTCACCGGCTTCGTCTCGCAGATCGCGGTGCTGCTCAGCATCGTGATCGGCACGATTGTGGCGGCGCTCATCGGCCAGACTGACTTCAGCAACGTCGCCCATGCCGCCTGGTTCGGAGGGCCCGAGATCTTCCGCTTCGGCGCTCCGAAGTTCGCGGCCGCGGCGATCATCACGATGTGCATCGTGATGGTGGTCACGTTCACCGAGTCGACCGCGGACATGCTCGCGGTCGGCGAGATGGTGGAAAAGGATCTGAGCCCCAATGACATCGCGCGGGGACTGGGGGTCGACGCGCTGTCGGCGTTCATCGCGTCGTTCACCAACTCCTTCCCAGACACGGCGTTCGCCGAGAACGTCGGTCTCGTCGGCCTCACCGGGGTCCGCAGCCGCTGGGTGGTGACCACCTGTGGCGTCTTCCTGCTGCTCCTGGGCCTGATCCCGAAGGTGGGACAGATCGTCGCCGACCTGCCCGGGCCGGTGATCGGTGGCGCCGCCACGATTATGTTCTCGATGGTGACCGCGGTCGGGATCCAGACGCTCCACAAGGTCAGCTTCCGCAACAACCACAACCTGCTGATCGTCGCCGTCTCGCTCGCGATCGGCTTGATACCCGCGTTCGACCCTCACTTCTACGACAACTTCCCGAAGAACTTCCAGGTGATCTTCGGATCGAGCATCACCGCGACGGTGATCGTGGTGTTTGTCCTCAACCTCGTGTTCAACGAGTTCGGGCCCCGCGACCAGAGCGAGTCCGCCGTGCAACTCGCGGTCGACGAAGGAGCCGTGGTGCTCCCCGAGATGGGTGAGCCCAGCGGCGGTCCCCATTGACGGTGGACACCTTCGACGTCGCGCCCGAGGACCAGCTGCGCGAGCGGCTGCGCAGCTGCTGCGCCGCCGAGGCGTGGGTGGAGAAGATGGTGATCGGACGGCCGTACCGGTCCGAGGCCGCGCTGTATGCGGCCTCGGACCACGCGACCGCCGAGCTCGACGCCGGCGGGCTCGAGCAGGCGCTCGCCGGCCACCCGCGCATCGGCGGCGCCGCTCCGGCGCACGGTGGTGACGGACGTTCCGCTGCGTGGTCACAGGGCGAGCAGGCGAGGGTGGCCACCGCCGGCGCGGACGTGCTCGGCGAGCTCGCCGCGGCCAACGCCGCCTACGAGCAGCGGTTCGGTCACGTCTACCTCGTGTGCGCGTCCGGCCGCAGCGCCGCCGAACTCCTCGCCGTCTGCCGGGCCCGGCTCGAGAACGACCCGGAGACCGAGCGCGGCGTCGTACTTGAGGAGCTGGCCAAGATCAACCGCTTGCGACTGGGCAAGCTACTGGAGGGACGATGAGCCTCTCGACGCACGTGCTTGACGCCACGACCGGGAAGCCCGCCGAGGGCGTGGCGGTGCGCCTGGACGAACAGATCGACGGCGAGTGGCGCACCGCCGCACGCGGACGCACGAACTCCGACGGTCGGATCCCCGCGCTCGGAGATCCAGGAGCGGGGATTCACCGCCTCCACTTCGACACCGGCGGCTACTTCGCCGCCACCGGCGTCGCCACGTTCTATCCCGAGGTGACCGTGACCTTCACCGTGGTCGACACAGCCGCTCATCATCACGTGCCGCTGCTGCTCAGCCCGTTCGCGTTCTCGACGTACCGCGGCAGCTAGTGGCTGTTCAGGCGGGCAGCGACACGGTGGTGATCGACGGCTGCGCGATCGCCACGGTCGATGCGGCCGGCAGCGAGTACGCGACCGGGCACGTCGTCGTGTCCGGGGGTCGGATCACCGCCGTCGCCGCGGGTCCCGCCCCGCCCGCGGACGGGGCACGGCGCGTCGATGGCCGCGGCTGCCTGGCGACGCCCGGCTTCGTCAACACCCACCATCACCTGTACCAGTGGCTCACGCGCGGCTACGCCCCCGACGGCACGCTGTTTGAGTGGCTGACCGCGCTCTACCCCGTGTGGGCGCACATCGACGCCGACCTGGAGTACGTCGCGGCGAGCACCGGGCTCGCCGCGCTGGCCCTGTCGGGTTGCACGACGGCGATGGACCACCACTATGTGTTCCCGGCGTCGGGCGGTGATCTGCTCGCCGCCGAGATCGAGGCGGCCCGCCGCATCGGGCTGCGCTTCTGCGCCACCCGGGGCTCGATGAACCTGGGGCGTTCGTCCGGCGGGCTTCCTCCCGACGAGGTCGTCGAGGACGCCGACCGGATCCTCTCCCAGTGCGAGGCGGCCGTCGCCGCGTACCACGACGCGAGCTTCGACTCCCTGCTCCAGGTGGCGCTCGCGCCGTGCTCGCCGTTCTCGGTCACGGGTGAGCTGATGCGCGACTGCGCGCAACTCGCGCGAACGCTCGGCGTGCGACTCCACACCCACCTCGCCGAGACCAGCGACGAGGAGGAATTCTGCCTCGCGCAGTTCGGCGCGCGTCCGGTCGACTACGTGGAATCGCTCGGCTGGCTCGGCGACGACGTCTGGCTCGCGCATTGTGTGCACGTCTCCGACGGCGACATCGCCAAGTACGCCGCCACCGGCACCGGTGTCGCGCACTGTCCGAGCTCCAATGCGCGTCTGGGCGCCGGGATCGCGCCGATCCCGGAGCTGCTCGCGGCGGGGGCTCCGGTCGGGCTCGGCGTCGACGGCGTCGCCTCCAACGAGCACGGCGGCCTGGCCGAGGAGCTTCACCAGGCGCTGCTGTTCGCTCGTGCCCGCCTGGGTCCGCAGGCTCTCAGCGCCCGGCAGGCGCTGTGGATGGCGACGGTCGGCGGCGCCCGCTGCCTGGGCCGGTCGGGCGCGATCGGGTCGCTGGAGGTCGGCAAGCTCGGCGACCTCGCGCTGTGGCGGCTCGACGGCCTCGGACACGCCGACATCGCCGACCCCGTTTGCGCGCTTGTGTTCGGCCCGCCCGCGCCGCTCGAGCTTCTGCTCGTCGGCGGGCGCGCGGTGGTCGACGGCGACGAGCTGCGCACGGCCGACGTGGCGGAGCTCGCCGCGGCCAACCGGGCGGGCGCCCGCGAGCTTGCGGAGCGCGGCGGCCTACTCTGAGAGCATGGAGGGAGCCCGTAGCGTCGAGGATCTGTACCGGGAGCGGATCCTGGAGCACGCCTCCTCACCGCATAACTGGAGCCCGCCAGCCTCGCCGCTCGATCGCGTCGACCTCCAGTTCCGCGACCTCAACCCGGTGTGCGGTGACGACCTGACGGTCAAGCTCACGGTGCAACCTGACGGTCAGATCCTCGACGTGCGCTTCGAGGGCCACGGCTGCGCGATCTGCCGAGCAGCCGCGTCGATGGCCTCGGACGAGATCCGCCACCGACGGATGTCCGAGATCCTCGGGCTCGACCAGTCGTTCATCCTGGAACTGCTCGGGACGGAGATCCCACCACTGCGGTTGCGCTGCGCGCTGCTCGCGCTGAAGGTGCTCAGGAGCGCCGCGCTCGGCCGGCCCGCCGACTGGGAGTCGGTGCGCGCTAGCTCGGGGGGCGGTAGTGGACGTCCGTGAACGGCCAATCGGTCGCGAGCCAGTTCGCCACGGCGTCGTGCACCGGCAGATCTAGTTCCGCGCGGCTTGCGCTGACCCAGGACTCCACCTGCGCGACGCGGGGATCCGATTGCGACGGGTAGATGTACACGCATCCGATGACTCGGTCCCGATCATCGAGGACGGTGTAGGTGAAACCCACACGTCGTTCGAAGTCGTCCGCGTGGCGCTGCAGGTCCCTCAGGTTCTCGGCGAGTGAGAGCCCAGCGACCGGCGGCCATCGACCATCCAGAAAACCAGGAGTGGCACGGATGTGGTCGATGCTCGACGTCCAGGCACTGTGATCGTCCTCGTTGTGCTCGGGCCCGAGTGGCTCCAAGCGGAAGCCCGGACCCGCAAGGCTCCGCGGAACGACAAAGTCATCCGGGACGAACGACTGAGCCATCTTTGGCCTTCGCCGTCCTAGGTGCCGGCTGGGTGGCCGGCGGCTGTCTTGTCCGGCGCGAGGAGCGGGAAGTAGTGTCCGGCGACCTGCCTGAAGACCTCGATGATGTCCGCAGACGTGGGTTCGGCGGCGGGGTCGTCGAGCCCAGACGGGAGCTCGAGTCCGAGCTCGCGGGCGTGCTCGATGAGGCCGTGTCCCATGCTCTTGCCGAGGCCGCTGAGCCCGTTGCCGAGGGCTTTCTCCGGGATGGGGTTGCTCAGGTCCTTGCCGATGACCCCGTCGAAGTTCTTACCGTCCTCAGGGCCGTACAGACGCCCGAGCACGTTGTCGAGCGAGCGATTCTCGAACAGCACCACCACGATGTTGTCGATCGCGTGGGACCTGTCGAGTGCGGGCAATCAGGCAAAGCCAAACGTCGCCACAACGGCGGGTCATCATCCAGATTGGGTGAGCGGACCTGCCGGAGGCCTACGCATCAGCCAAAGCGGCGGTCCGCCGTCTGGCAGATCGAGCACATCCATGTGCACGAAGCCGAGCCGCTCATAGAGTGCTGCACTGCGCTCGCTGCTGGCCTCGATGTAGGTCGGTAGCCCGGCCGAGTCGGCTCTCTGGAGCGTCGGCTGCATGAGCGCCGACCCCACACCCCGTCCCTGCAATGCAGGACGCACCCCGATCGTCCGCACGTAGAAGTGGGGCTCACGCAGGTGCCGCTCCTCCATCGCGCGCGTCGCTCTGACCGCAAGCGACAATCGCGTCCCGAACGCGCGCACCCACTTAAGCGCCTCCTTCCCGGTCGCGGACCTCGGCATCTCCCACGCGCCGGGTGGCAGCTCGGTCAAGGCGCCGTCGTACTCGGAGGTCGTCCACACGCTCCCCCCGTTCGGCAGCACGTACTGCTCCATCTCAGCGGTAAACATCGTTCGTAGCCGAGGCTTCAGTCGCAGACTGCCCGGCAGCAGCCACGTGAACATGGGGTCATGCATGAACGCGTCGGCGAGCACGCCCGCCAGCCGCGGGACGTCGTCGGATGTCGCGAGCCGCAGCGCCGGCTGACCGACCCCGGGCCCGGCAACCACTGGTTCTGATCCACCGGGTGGCGGTACCACGATCTGCTATCCCTCCCAGTGCTTGACCAACGTATAAGACAACGTTTTATACAACGTCCAAATCAGGATGTCTACACCCAACCGGTCAACCCATCGCACCAAGCTGCTCGAGGCGGCACGGACGCTGCTTCGTGAACGCACCTACGGCAACATCACCGCCCGCGATCTCGTCGCCGCATCGAATACCAACCTTGGATCGATCGGATACCACTTCGGCTCGAAGGAGGCGCTCCTCAACGAAGCAATCGGGCTCGCCCTTGAGGAATGGGCCGACGCGATCATCCACGCCACCCGCGCCGGCCTGGGCCCCGGGCCACTGGCGCTGACGGACCTGCTCCGGACCGTGCTCGACGAATACGACTCGATCCGCCCCTACTACCACGCCTACATCGAAGCGCTCGCACGCAGCGCGCGCTCGCCGGAACTCCGTGAACAACTCGCCGCGCACTACAACCGCCAACGCGACCGCGTCGCGGGCCTGCTCATCGACTCGCTCCACGACACGATCGACCCCAGCGACGCCCGCCACCTCGCGTCCGTGATGATCGCCACCGTCGACGGTCTGCTCATCCAAACATTCATCGACGCCGACAACGCGCCCACCAGCCACGACCTCGCCACCGCCACCGGCGGCACACTCAATCGATAGGCCGCGACGGAGAGACCCGCGGCGGTCAGGGCAACCGCCAGAAATCGCCGGTGAGACCGAGCCGATCCAGGATGCCCTGGTTCTGCTCGCGAGTGTGGGGCCGCCAGTCTGGAGCCAGCCGATCACTCCACCAGGCGTGCGCGAGCTCGTTCAGCTTCGCCACCGCGATCGTGGCTCCCGGGTCGCGCCCCCCGAGCCACCGTTCGATGTGCTCCTCCGACCGGAAGAGGTTCATCGTGCTTCAGGTAAAGACGATGTCGTCCCACCAGTGCGCGGCGGGGACCAAGCAATGAAACAACACGCGCTCGTCATCGACCCGCTGGTCGCGAACAGCGAGCGCGATCCTCTCACCGCAGTCCGGACATGATGTCTCGAGTTGGCCATCCGCGTGCAGGGCGGCGCAGATGCCAACTGCGTCCCAGGCGCAGTTGCCGTACCACCAACGGCCCGCGGCGTGAACGCGATGGGCGGTCGGCACCGCGCTAAACGGGTTGGCCATCCGAATCTCGGTGGTGGCCGGTTCAAGTACAAGCGCGTGGGCGCGATGAAGCTCGCGCCAGCTTGCTTGCACCTCAGCGCTGGTCAGGTCCCCCTCACGCGCCACCTCGTCGACCGTCGGAGCCCGCCCGCCGTCAACGAACATCCGATAGGTCAGGTTGCGGACCGCGAGCACCTGCACATCCATCACGACGATTCTCCCACCGGACTCCGGTCAACTCGCGGGCCAGGCCCGGCGCCGGCGCTTCGTCTACGCGCGCACGATCGTCTCCGCTAGCACGTAGATCGACGCAGGCAGAACACCTTCGGCAGTCGACACATCAGTGGCGACTCGGCGATAGCCAGGACCCTCGAACGCATCCAGACGGTGCCAGTGGTGTGGCAGCGCGGAGGACTCGAACACGTCGACTTCGACCAGTGGCCCGCCCGCGTCGAGGATCAACCCTGGGTAGCCCAACTCCGCGCCCCAACCTTCCTGGACGAGCGAGCCGCGTACTCGGCCCTCCAACCACCGTCCGGACAGGCCGGCTAGCTGGCCGTGGTTCGGGCGCCCTGGTGCCAGAGTCCCGTAGGTGGCGAGCCGCGTGTCCGGCCCGGCCGTGCCGGTCTCGGCGCCCGACGTCATCTAAGCCTGCGCCGAGCGCGCGCAGACACGGCTTGCGGAGCGCGGGGCCGCCGGTGGCGGTCGCGCTCCCGCGCTTCGAATCTGATTGTCGACTATTCCTGGGCCTCGTCCCCCACGTTGCCAAAAGTGCCCTCGTGTATGTGCGACTCGGCCTGCTGGCCCCTGGCGAAGCTGCCGAGCTTCACGTCCTCGGGGAACTCCTCTTGGTCGTCCTGACCGGACGCAAAGCCGCCCACCGTCGGGTCCGGCTCGACATCCTCAGGGTGGTTCTGGCCCTCGGCAAACCCACCGCCGGTCGCTCCGAAGGGACGGGCCGGGTGATTCCCGTGGCGATTACTACTCACGTCGTCTCCTCGCCTTCGCGGGTGGAAGTTTGGGTGCAGCCTAACGCCGCGATCAGCGTCTGGCTAGGTGCTGACCGCGTGATTAAGACGCCGTTTCGATTGGGCGTCCGGTAAGCAGCGCCGTGATTGCCAGCTGGGCCGGTCGGCCCCAGAGGTAGTCGATCACGATGTCGACCTCGGCCGCGGCTGCACCGAGCGCGCGGTTCGTTGCGTCGGCGTCCTCGGTCAACTTGACGACTTCATCCGCACCACTCGAACGCAGCGCGGTCAGCCGTTCGAGGTCGCGGCCGGCGCCGACAATGTGCTCGGCGCCGAGCCGTCTGGCCACACGTACGGCCATCGTGCCGGCGTTTCCCGTGGCTCCGAGTACGAGGACTAGCGCTGGGTTCAGATCGCGGCGACCGCCGGCCGTCGGTCCGCCCAGGGACGTTCGGCCTCGATTTGCGCAGCAAGTGAGAGCAGCGTCGCTTCGCGGTTGGGTCTGCCGACGATTTGGACGGCGAGGGGCAGGCCGTTCGATGAGAACCCGGCGGGGACCGAGGCCGCCGGCTGACCGGTGACGTTCCAGAGGATCGTGAACGGCACCCATTTGCTCTCCCAGAAGTACGTCGCCGTCGCTCCGCGTCCCTCCATGATGCCCGCGGGTACAGCGGGCTCGGACATCATCGGGGTCAGGACGATGTCGTGATCGTCGAAGAGTCTGCCGAGGCGCTCCGCGAGCCTGCCCTGGCTCCGCAGCAAGCGCGCCTTTGTGCGGTCGGAGACGAGTGCTCCCGCTCTGGCGAACGCGCGGGTGCGCCGCTCGAGCCGCTGGGAGCGCTCGACGTCAAGCACAAGCTCGCGGACGAACCGGAACATAAGCCCCACGATCACCGCCGCGTCCTGGGGGCGCATGTCGATCTTCTGTTCCACGACGGCGTGCCCGAGCGATCCCATGAGGTCTGCGGCGCGATCCAGGCTGGTGCTGACCTCGCTGCTCAGCTTCCCGGGAGCGCCGACGGGGAAGTCCCTCACGACCGCGACACGCAGGCTCCCCGGGCGTGTCCTAGCCGCCTCGGCGAAGCCCGGCGACTGCGCGCTCAGCGTGTCGAGCATGATCCCCGTATCCAGGACGGAGCGCGTCACCGTGCCGAACACGACCCACTGCACGCCATCGGCGAAATGCGGAGTCATCGGGACCCGGTCTCGCTGCGGTTTGAGCCCAAACAGCCCGCAGCACGCGGCCGGGATCCGGATCGAGCCGGCGCCGTCCACGGCGAGCGCTGCGGGGACGAGCCCGGCCGCCACCGCGGCGGCCGACCCGCCACTCGAGCCGCCCGGCGTGCGTTCGAGATCCCACGGGTTCCGGGTCACCCCCCAGGTGATCGACTCGGTGAACGGCCACAGCCCGAGCTCGGGCATCTTGGTCTTGCCGATCACGATCGCGCCCGCCGCGCGCAACCGGCGCACGATCTCGGCGTCCGCCGGCGCGGGGGTCGTGTACGCCGCAGTCCCCCGGCTGGTGACCTCGCCGGCGATGTCGATCTCGTCCTTGACGGCGATCGGGATCCCGATCAGCGGCGGAAAATCGCCCTTGGCCACCCGAGCGTCGGCTTCGTCCGCCTGTTGGAGCGCCCGCTCGCCGTACACCGCGGCGAACGAGTTGAGCTCGGGGTCGATCCGCTCGATCCTGCCGAGAGACACCTCGACGAGCTCCCGCGCGGAGACCGCACCGCTTCGAACCAGCTCGATCTGGCCCGCGACGCCCGCGAACGCCACATCCTCAGCGGCCACGAGCCGATCCTAAAGGCCCCCGCCGGCCCCGTCCAGAACGCGTGGCAACGCTGCCTCTCCCCCAGACCTCCGCGCGCACCGAGCCGGTCAGCTGACTTCGTATTTGATATGCGTGACGCCTGGTGCGTCGACGGCACGGATCTGCTTCAGCTTGAGCGTGCCGCGGTCGAGGCCCTCGAACAGGCGAACGCCGTCGCCGAGGATCAAAGGCGCGATCGACAGGTCAATTTCGTCAACCAGGCGTGCGGCCAGGTACTGGTTGACGACCGACGCCCCACCGGCCAACCAAACGTCGCGTCCCTGCGCAGCGTCCTTGGCCTGCGTGAGCGCCGAGTCAATTCCGTCGCTGACAAAGTGGAAGGTGGTGCCGCCCTCCATCTCGAGTGGCTCGCGCGGGTGATGGGTGAGCACGAACACCGGATGGTGGTAAGGCGGATCCTCGCCCCACCAGCCCCGCCAGGACTCATCTGGCCACGGACCACGAACCGGCCCGAACATGTTGCGGCCCATGATGCTGGCGCCGACGTTTGCCCAGCGCTCCTCGACCACGCCGGAGCTGGCGTTCACCTCGCCTCCTGCCTCGCCGTGCATGCTCCGAAACGCCTCGAGCGGGAACGCCCACTCGTGCAGCTCGACCCCGCCGATCCCGAGCGGGTTCTCGGTGCTTTGGTCCGGGCCGGCGACGTAGCCGTCCAGCGACATCGTGATGTTGAGTCTCAGCTTGCTCATCTCCGCTCCGTTCTGTGTAGCAATCCTTGCCCTCTCAGACTGCCGAACCACGCCACGCTCATCGGTCATCTCACGACCCTCGCAACAAAATGCGAGGCTGTCGGGGTCTTTAGGGCATGAGGGCCGGAAGCCAAGCCCGGAGGGGTGATGTCGCAACCACTTGAATGGCTGGTGTCGCAGGCGTGCACCGGGGACCGCGAAGCCCTGAGCGCGCTGGCAGAACGCGCCGCCGCGATCGCGTTGCGCACTGCGACGGTCGCATTGGCCGACGAGCACCTGGCGCGCGACGTCAGCCAGGAGGTCGCGATTCGCGCGTTGAACGGGCTGCGCAGGCTCCGCGCCGCTGATCGCTTCGACGCCTGGGTTTACCGCATCACCGACTCCGAGATCCGGCGTGCCGCCGGCCGGCGGTCGCGCCGCAATGAAGTTCTGATCGGCACCTACCCCTCAGAGGACGAGGATCCGGAGCGGTCGGCAGACCAAGCCCAGGACCTACTCCAGATCGATGTCGGTCTGCGTCAGGCATTGGCGGAGCTCTCAGAGCGTGAACGTATCGCGCTGGCGCTGCGATACGTCGGCGATCTCGACGACGCGGAGATCAGCCGGGCAATGCGATGTCGGACCGGCACCGTTCGCTCCCTCATCTCCCGCGGCCGCGAAAAGCTCCGCGGCAGCCCCCATCTGGCGAAATGCGACGTCGGACGCGTTGACCGACGCCCCGTCCCGACTTCCAACCCGACCGAGGATCTCTGATGAAGAACCGAGTCACGACATTCGACGAGCTCGTCGAGCGCGCCCGTGCTCTGGAGCCCACGACCCTCGAGGTCAACACGGTTCTCGCGCGCGTCTCGACCAGTCCCCCGCGACCGCAGCGACGACTGCGTCGGCCGAGCTGGCGCCTGACCGCAGCGGTGCTGGCGGTCGCGGTTGGCGCTCCGGCAACCGCACTGGCCGTCAGCCAGCTGATCAGCCCCGGGCAGGTTGCCAACAGTCTCCCCGCCGGAGCGTTCTTGCTCAGGGGCACCAAGCCGACCTGCACGACCGTGGCCGCGGGATCTGTGTACCGGTGCACGCTGGCCAGTCGCCCGCATCAAGAGCGAGGCCAGGCCAACTGGACCGGGAACAACGAGCCAACCGTCGGTGCCGACAAGCGCGTCAGCGGCGCATGTGTGGCGCAGAACGCACCCGGGACGGTGTGGACCTGCTACGTCGGCCAAGCCGCCGTCGATCGCAAGCTCCTCCTCAGCAAACAGCAGGCCTACGCGTCACAGCCGTGGTACGTCGCGCACTGCGTCAAGCGCCAAGCCGACCAGACCGCGTCTGAAAAGCGCGAGTGCGCCGGTGTCGGCCTCGTCTACCTCGGCGCCTATCTGTCAGGCCCCGGCGTGGGCTGACCCTCACAAGACGCACGCATCGCCTCGATCACGCACGGCTTCGAGGATCCGGCTCACGTTGTCGGGTGCGAAGAACTCCTCGGCCGGCAGAGTCCCTGCGCTGACGCTGATGAACGCGTCCATCGCGTCCTGGTCGTGTGAGATCGCTTCGAACAGTTGCTGCCGGTCGGCCGGTGGGGGCACGAGCTGTGCGGACTCGTCTGTGAACTCATAGATCGCCCCGACCTGGCGGTCGCGCTCGTGCTGGTAGTCGCTCATCGCCTCGTCGTAGGAGCGTCCGTTGGTCAGCGCCTGGTCGATCGCGCTGGAGACAAGCTGGGCGTCGCGGAAGGCGTCGCTGATCCCCATCGCGGTGATCGGGTTCTTGTGATAGCCGGCATCTCCGACCAGCGCCCAGCCGGGGCCGAACGGCTTTCGGAAATAGCCCCCGAGCTCGGCGGTACCGACGAACCGGCTCTCACGCCTTGCCGCACGGACCCGTTCGGCGAACTCGGAATCGAGCTCGATCGCCGCGAGGAAGTTGCCCTCGACGTCGCGTCGGTTCTGATGGAACTCCTCGATCGGCCAGCCGAAGCCAACCACGGTCAGGCCATCGTGGGTGGGAGCCGCCGCCCACCCGCGGCTCTGGTCGGCCCTCACGGTTGTCGCGAAGGTGCTGATGTCCAGGCCGCTCCAGTAGGCGTAGTACATCGCCATGCGCGACGGGCGCTCGTGATACTGCTCGGGCCTGACGGTCCTCGCCAGCAGCGAGTGGCGGCCGTCGGCGCCGACGACCACGCTCGCACGGTCGGTCACCGCGCCGCCTGCGGGCGTCCGGCCACGAACGCCGGTAACCCTCCCGGCGTCGTCGACCAGCATCGCCTCGACCGGGAAGCGCTCGCGCACCTCCACGCCCGCCTCGACCGCAGCGTCGACCAACAGCTTGTCGAGCACGGTGCGGCGCGGGCAATACGCGACTGAAACCCCATCGACCGGCTGCGGCGACCCGGCGATCATCACCGGACCGAGGTCAAGCGAGTACTCCTCGATCGGCGGGCAATCCGTCGCAACCAGCCGATCCAACAGACCCCACCGCTGCAGTGCGGCAACGCCCGGTGGATGCACGACATGGGTGGACATCGCGTCGCTTCCGAACGCCGCCTTGTCCACGAGCAGCACGCGATGCCCGCGGCGCGCGAGCAGCATCGCCGTCGGAGCACCGGCGCAGCGAGCGCCGATCACGATCACGTCATAACGGTTGGTCATTGGTAGGCCCCTCATGAGTAAACTATGGAACATAGTGATAGTAAACTCTGTACCATAGCTTTGTCAAGTGGAGGCTTCGCCGCTACGTCCGGTCCCGAACTCACGCTCTTCTCCTACGAGATCCTTGGCCTTGTCGGGCGCCAGGGCGCCGCGCCCCATGACCTCCTACGGATGGCACAGCGCGATCGGCTGCTCGCCTGGGCCGGCGAGAGCCAGTACTACACCGAGCCAAAGCGTCTGGCGGACCTCGGCTACCTGGCCGCCCGCAGAGAGCCCGGCAAGACGCGCGAACGCACCGTCTACAGCCTCACCGACAAGGGCCTGGAGGCCCTTTCCGATTGGGCCCAGACGCCAGCTGCGCTGACCCCACTCAAGAGCGAGGCGTTGATCCGGCTGCTCATCTGCGACCTCGTCGGGGACGAAGCCACGCGGCAGAGCATCGGCCACCTGCGCGAGGAGATCGCCGACCTCGACGCGCGTCTGGACGACGCCGAGCGTCGAGCCCCCGAGCTACCCCATCGCGAACGCAACCTCAAGCTCGTGTTTTCGTTCCTCCACGGCTACCTCGATCTGCACCGGGAGCTGATCGAACGCGTCGAGCACGACTTGGCCGGAACGCCCAGGCAACCGACGTAAACTGGTGTGCGTGTGCCGGCTCTTCGCGCTGCACGCAGGCGAACGGGACGTCGCGGCCGAGTTCTGGTTGCTCGATGCGCCAACCTCGATCGCGCGCCAGAGCGAGAGGAACGCGGACGGTTACGGGATGGCCGCGTTGACCGCACGGCGAGGGAGGATCCTGATTCGGAATCCGGTGCAGGCGTCCGAGGATCCCGCCTACCGCCATGTCGCCCGGCGGCTGGATGCGTGCGAGATTCTGGTTCATCTGCGCTACGCCAGCACCGGCGACGTGTCGCTCGTCAACACCCACCCGTTTAGCCAGGACGGCCGTCTCTTCGCCCACAACGGGGTCCTCGGAGACCTTGACCGGATCGAGGCGAGGTTGGGCGCCAACCGGGCGATGGTGATGGGCGACACCGACTCCG
The DNA here is from genome assembly GCA_963832315.1 of uncultured Solirubrobacterales bacterium. GTDB lineage: Bacteria > Actinomycetota > Thermoleophilia > Solirubrobacterales > Solirubrobacteraceae > Palsa-465. Next base: position 63,713 of record CAWHTT010000011.1, read on the forward strand.
AGCGTTTCTTTGCGCTGATAACGCTGGCGATCCGCGAGGCTGGTGGCGACGTCCGCGCGGGGATCATCGCGGCCGTACGTGAGGTCGCCGCCGAGTACGAGCTGTACAGCCTCAACTTCGTCCTCGGCGAGGTTGGTCACGTCTGGGCCTTCCGTTTTCCGGAGCACAATCCGCTGCACCTGCACCGCCGACAGCGGGGCGGCCCCACCGGCATCGCGCCACTTGACGAAGCCGACGCCGCCGGCACCTTGAGGCTGCACTCCGACGATGGAGCGGTGGCTCCGCTCGTGGTGATCGCGAGCGAACGAATCAGCGACGAGCCCGGCTGGGAAGAGATCCACGCGGGGGAGCTTGTTCACGTCGGCCCCGATCTCGAGGTCGACCGCGAGACGATCATGTCGGGGCCGCCGGCGCACCCCATGGTGCTCAGCGCGCATGAGCAAGAAACGCAGTCGTTCGACTGATCGGCGATCGCCTGACCGAGTACAGCGCGTGGCCGCCGAATCGCGATCCCTGCGCGAGACTGACCCCTTCGGGCCGCCCTCGCCCGAGGCGCCGTTGTCGGAGACGGCTTGTCCGGGGCAATCGCCTTGGCGTCCTGGATGATCGAGGCGGCCGACCGCAACCAAACTGCCACTCGGCATCGCGCCGGCGGCGAATGGAGATTCACTCGCGCATAGCGCGAGTCAACTGCCACTCGGCACGGGCAGGTCGTCGAATGGCAGTTTGGCGCGGGGAGCTGGAACTCACCCATCGTCGAGCAGCCCCACCAAAGGCCCGAAGAGCCGGCGCGAGCGGCGGGACAGGCCAGGCAGGGACAGCAGCCGGTGCGTGGGATCGGCGCCGGCGCGCGAGAACAGCACGATCGTGGCCGACATCTTTCTCGATCATCGGAGTCAGCCTGATCGGAGACGCCATCGTGCGCCGATGCGCGAGGTTGCGGTGGACGGCTTGGCGGTCGATCGCACACCCGTGACCGTTGCCCAGTTCGCGCGGTTTGTCGAGGAGACCGGCTACGTCACACTGGCCGAGCGACCGCCCGACCCCGCCCAGTACCCCGAGGCCGACCCTGACCTGCTGGTCGCCGGATCGGCGGTGTTCCACCCCACGCCGCGCCCGGTGCCGCTGAACGATCCACGCCAGTGGTGTGCGTCCCCAGTTACTGCCTGCGCTACCGCCCTGCGGCGCGCCAACCCGAGGCGATCGACACGTCCACCAGTCACATCGGATTCCGCTGCATTCGGCGCTAGGCGGTCGAGCGCCTAAGGCCCACGATCAGGCGAATTGCCGATGACAGGCGCCCGGTCTTAGATCAGGCTGCGCTTGTCACCGTGTTCGGCTCCCTACCTTCCTACAGCACCGGGCTTCCACTGCTCGACGCGCAATCGGATTTCATGCGCGCTCGCCGGGCCTATCGCATCGCACGGGTCGGTGGCTGGCTTCGCCGGCGCGGATCCTGCCGCCGTTTGCGGTGGCTCTCGCCGTCCACCACGCTGGCGGCGGGACCGACGCGACTCGAGGTGGTGCCGCTGCATGCCGTCATCGGCACGGTCGAGTCGACCGCCAGCTTCGACTCGGAGTTCCGGCCGGCGTCGGACGCGGTTCGCCGGCGGTGGGAGCGGATCGCACTGGCGCATCGCAAGGGCGACGCGCTGCCACCGGTCGTGCTCCACCGACAGCCGGACGGCTACTACGTCGTCGATGGGCGCCACCGAATTTCGGTCGCACGAGCGCTCCGGCAGCGGGACATCGACGCGTGGGTCAGCGGCGCTCGGCAGTAGCGCCCCGCGACCCAATAGGTTTGTACGCGGTGGCTCAGGGATTCGAAGCAGCCGAGCGACAGCTGTTCCACGCCTGTGGTCTGGACGTCGCGAGCCGGCGCCTTCAGCTGACCGACCCCCCTCTGGCTGTGCGCGTACTCGAGTCGGGGGATGGGCCTCCACTCGTTCTCGTCCACGGCAGCGGGATGTCCGCCACGACGTGGGCGCCGCTCATGCCCCATCTCGAGGGCCACCGCCTCATCGCGTTCGACCTGCCCGGGTTCGGGCTCAGCGACGCGTTCGATTACAGCGGACGATCGCTGCGCAGACACGCGGTCGCTCAGCTCACGTCGCTGCTCGACGCGCTGGGGATCGAGCGCGCGCCGATTGTGGGTACCTCGCTGGGCGGGATGTGGGCGCTCTGCTTCGCGCTCGATGCGCCCGATCGCGTCACCGCAGTCGGGTCCCTGGGCGTCCCCGCCGTCGTCCTGCCGGGAATGCACGGCGATCCGTTCTTCACGGCGCTCTCCACGCCGGGCGTGCGGCAGGTCGTCATCAGGATCGGATCGCCCAGCGTCGCGTTCACGCGCCGGTCGCTGGCCCGCGGCGTGATCGGGCCGCGCGCCGCGGAGCGGGCACCCGAGGGCTTCTTCGCCGTCGTGCACGAAGGGATGCACCAACCGGCCTTCCGGAACGCCATGTTGAGTCACATGCAACTCGCGATGCGCTTCGGCCGGCCGCGCCCGGAAAACCTCCTGGCCGACGCCGAGCTGAAACGCATCGCAGCCCCGGTACTCATGATCTGGGGTGACGAGGACCCCTACGGCGAGCCGGCGATCGGAGAACGAGCCGCCGCGCTGATGCCTGACGCACGGATCGAGGTCATCCCCGGGCGCCATGCGCCGTTCGTCGACGACCCAGAGCGGTGCGGCACGCTGATCAACGATCTCGTGCGCGGTCGCGCTGCTCCTCCGCGCCACGTCTAGCGAGGCCCGAGGTCCTCAGAACGGGAAATTCCAGAAGTACTGCCCGTGGCTGTCCTCGACCGTCCAGATCTGCACGCGGTCGTGGACCCGCTGGGGGAGCTTGCCCGTGTAACTCACCTGCATCCGGGTGAAGATCCGGTGGCCCGACAGCAAGCGCGGGCGGAACACCTTGATGTTCACCGGATACGGCGTGAAGGTGCCGGCCGCGCAGAACGGCAGGCAGTTATTGACCCAGTCGGCGCCGAACGCCCTGCCCTCGGTGGGGCTCCAAGCCGTCCAGTGCAGGCGGCCGAACTTCGGATGGCGGCTGCGGGTGCCCCGCCCGGCCAGGACCCCGGTGCCGTCGCCCGTGTAGACGATCGATCCGGGCCTGACCTTCGGGTTCTTGCCGGGAGCAATCGGGCCGCTGTACGCCGGCAACTGCACCTTGGCCAGCGCGTCGCCGCCGGCCACGGCGACGAGCACTGCCGTCGCGAGCGCGACGGCGCCCGCCCTGCTTGCGATCTTCATACCGACTCCCTGGGATCGTTTCCGACGGCCACACTGTATCCGCCTCACTCAGCGGCCGGTCAGGGCGCTGTCGAAGAAGCCGATGACGCGATCGGTGTACTCGCGCGGGTGGTCGTGGAGCCCCTGGGTGTGGCCGGCGTCGACTTCCCAGAGGTCGCCCGGCTGGTTGGCGGCGCGGGCGTAGATCCGCGAGGCCGATCGCTCGACACTCCAGGTCGAGGCGATGAACACGATCCGCGTGTGGAGGTGCGCGGCGAGTGTCGACTCCCGCGGACCGGGTGCGGCGCCCTCGAGGATCTGCGCGGCGGTGTACTGGGTCCACCAGTACGGGATCGAGAGCAGGCCGCCGCCCTCCGGGATGCTTGACGTGTCGGCAAGCGAGCGAGTGGTGGCGCCGTCGGCCACGACGGCACGGATGTCGTGCCTGCGGGCGGCGGCTTCGACGAGGACGTCGGCGCCCGTGGACAGTCCGAGCGCACCGATTCGACCGGGCTCGACGTCGGGGCGCCGCTCGAGCCACCCGATCGCGGCGTCGACGTCGCGGCCCCACGTCCAGCCGTAGGCATCCGGATCGCCCTGACTGCGGCCGCGGCCACGGGCGTCGTAGAGCAGCACCCCATACCCGGCGCGCGCGAGCATCGCGGCATGCGCGCGGGCACCGTCGCGGTCGCCCCCGCCGCCGTGGACGATGACGATCGCGGCGCCGTTGCGGGACGGGACATACCACCCCGAGAGCAGGAGCCCGTCGCTGGTGCGGAAGCTCACGTCCTGGTGCGGGACCGAGAAGCTCCCGATCGGCGTACGGAACTTGTGCGTGGACCACAGCGCCGCGCCGACCGGTGTCACCACATAGAACAGGGCCAGCGGCGTCAGCACGACCGCGATCGCCCGGTTGACCCAGCGGCGGCGGCCGTGCGCGCCACGCCCACGCTCACGCCAGGGGATCCACACGGCCATCGCGGTCAACGCGAAGCCGGCGGGCAGCAGCAGGAGACCGCTCCAATCGCTGCCGGAGACGGCCCCCGCGCGGGCGTCGCCGAGCGCGATCATCCCGGCCACCACGCTGAGGATCCCGAAGGCGAGCGCAATGCCGGCCCGCAGCCCGGCACGGAGCCGTGGATAGGCGAATGCCGCAGCGAGTGCGACGGCGATCGGCACGAGACCGGCGACGAGGTGGTCCCCGATCGAGGTCCCCGGCTGCCGCTGCACGAACTCGTCATCGACGATGTGCAGAACGATCAGTGCGATCGCCGCCGCGAAGATCCGGAACTCCGAGATGCCGACGCGCGGGATGACAACCGCGGGCGCTCGTTCCGGAAGAACTGCGGTGTCCATCACTTCAACCGATTGCCGTTGCGGCGAGTCTCGATGACGGTCGGAGTGGTCATGGCCGTGCGCGCCTGAGCGTGGGCAGCGCCTTGGCGATGCGGTGGCGCTCCTCGACGTGGGCGTCGGCTACCTGGCGGTGGAGATGCGGGCTGAACATGGCGACTCCTCTGTGTGATCGTGGACGCTCGATGAGCGGGGGATTGGGGGTCTGAATCACATGCGCAGCGTCTCACCGGGAAGCGCGACTGTCGGTAGAGCGACCTTGAGTCATGCCGTTCGGATCACCCACCGGCAGGGTGCGGCCAGCCGTACCCCCGGCGCCGGGGGCCTGAGCGGTCAGCCCTCGAACGGGATGCTGGCTGTCAGCACGGTGCCCTGCCCGGGCGGGCTGTACAGCTCGAGCTTGCCGCCGAGCGCCTCTATGCGGTCCGCGAGCCCGCGCAGACCGGTGCCGCGACTGGGGTCGGCGCCGCCGGCGCCGTCGTCGCCGACGCGCAGGACGACGGCGTGGTTGCGCGTGTCCAGACGGACGCTGGCCGATGTCGCATGTGCGTATTTCGCAACGTTGGTCAGTCCTTCGGCGGCGACGTAGTAGACGGCGGCCTCCACCGGCGGCGGGAGGCGCGCAGGGATGTCTGCCTCGAGGGCGACGGGGAAATGTGCGTGATCGACGAGGACCTCGAGGGCGGGTCCAAGGCCCCGGTCGGAGAGCACAGCGGGGTGGATCCCACGGGCCAGCTCTCTGAGCTCGTCGATCGCAAGCTGGAGCTCCTCCGACGCCTCGGTCAGGAGGTGCTCGGCCTCGGTGGGGTTGTTCGCAAGCTGAAGCCTGGTCAGCCGCAGCGTCAGCGCGAGTGAAACCAGGCGCTGTTGCGCGCCGTCGTGCAGGTTGCGCTCGAGCCTGCGCCGCGCGGCGTCGCCGGCCTTGACGATCCGAGCCCGGGACCTGCGCAGGCGCTGCTCCTTCTGGCGCAGCGCGTCCAGAGCCGCGTGGCGCTCTTCGATGACCGCGCCGAGCACCAGCGAGGTCAGCGCCGCCGAGGCCACGAATAGCTGCGTGGCGAGCAGACTCTGGGTGATCGTCGCTCGCACGAACGGCCCTCCGTGATGTGCGGTGTTGAAGACGGTGAGGGTCGTCACCAGGGCCACCGCGCCCGCGGCGCCGCGGGGACCCCAACGAAGCGCCGCCCAGATCAGCACCGGGAACACGACGTACGGCACGTCCCGCTGTGAGGGAAGCAGCGCGAGCACGACGATCAGCGTTGTCACAGCCAGGGGTTCCAATGCCTGACGCCACGTGATCGCGTGGATCCTCACGCCGGCCCAACACAGTACGAAGGGAGCGAACACGAGCGCGCCGGAGAGGTCGCCCAGAAACCACGTCCGCCAGACCTCCCCTACCTGTCCGCTCTGGATCACCCCGCCGAGCGCCAGCGATGCCGCTCCGAAGATCGCGCTGACTGCCGTTCCTGCTGCCGCTGCTCCGACCAACGCACCCACATCGCGCACGCGCCCGAACTGCGTCCGCCCCTCTGCCAGCCGGTAGAAGAGCAGAGCCGCGATCAGAACCTCCAGCGTGTTCCCGATGGTCTGCCCGATCACCGTCCCGGCCGGCTGCGAGAAATCGGCCACGGCAAGGTCCCCGAGCACGATCCCTGGCCAGAGCGAAACGCCGTACAGGATCAAGGCGGCCATCCCGACACCAACCGGGGGCCACAGCGCCGCGACGCTTCCGTGCAGATAGGCCAGCTGGAGCCCGGCCTTTGCCGCGATCCAATAGACGACGCCGACCGCGCCGACAGCGCCCAGGTAGCGCAGGTGGCGATTCATTTCCGTCCTAGCCAGACACCAAACCCGTGAGGGCAGCTCCCGAGAGTTCCGATTTGGTGATGAACGCACGCGTTGGCGTCTGCGCGACCAGCGAGCCGTACTCGGCCGCGACGTGGCTCGAGGTCAGGACCACCGCCGAACGCACCCCGAGGGCGGCCAATCGGTCCGCGACCTCGAAGCCGTCGAGATCCGGCAGTTGCACGTCGAGCAGGACGACGTCGGGCTGCAGGTCCTGGGCGGCGGCGATCGCCCCATGGCCGTCGGCCGCCTCTCCCACCACGCTAACTCCTTCAGCCTCGAGCATCCGCCGCGCGCTGGCGCGAAACGACGGATGGTCGTCGACGATCAACACCGTAATCACGTCAGGAATTCTGATCGTCCAAGCGACCGAGGTACATACGGTTATCCACACCATCCGCGACAGCTACGCTGAGAGGCCCCATGGAGCGCGTCAACGTCACGATCTACACCGACCCCGGTTGCCCGTTCGGCTTCAACGCCCAACGCCAGGAGGCTCAGCTGGTCTGGCACTACGGACACGGGTTGGACATCACCCGCCGGATGATCGTGCTGACCGACAGGAGCACCTCGTTCGAGGAGCGTGGGCTCAGCCGGGACATGGTCGCCGGCCACGCGAAGCACCTCCGGTCAACCTATGGGATGCCGATGCAGACCGACCCACCCAAGCGGCTCGCCGCGACGATCGGGGCGTGTCGCGCCTATGTCGCGGCCCGGGTCAACGATCCGTCCCGCGCCGACCTGCTCCTGCGCGCGCTGCGCCGCCGTGCCTTCTCGGAGGGTCGGCCGCTCGATGATCGCGACACGATCCACGGGGCCGCTTCGGAGGTCGGCATCGAACCCGACCTGCTCGATGGCTGGATGGCCGACGACAAGGTCGAGCGTGCGCTGCGCGAGGACATGGCGGCCACCCGGGCGCCGTTGCCGGAGGCGCTTGCGCTCGCCCATCGGCTCTCCAAGAGTGACGGTGGCTGGCGGTACTCCACCGCCTCGGCGGTGTTCGAGCGCGCGGATCGGCGCGTGGTCATGGCGGGCTTTCAGCCGTTCGCCGTCTACGAGGTCGCGATGGCGAACGTCGCCCCGGACGTCGAGCGCCGTCCGCCCCCCCAGTCAGTCGACCAAGTGCTGTCCTGGGCGACGTATCCGCTCGCCACGGCCGAGGTCGGGGAGCTGCTGGGCGTCGGCCTTGACGAGGCCCGGGAGCAGCTACGCGCTGCCGGCGCCGCGCTGGACTCCGTGGCCGGCGACGGCTACTGGACGACGGCTTAGGCCCGCGAGGGTCAGTCCGCTGACTCTCCGCCCCGTGTAGCGGAGGGCGTCGCGGTCCAGTCGATCGCGTCCGGGTCCCCTAGCTCGTCGGTGGGGTCGGCGGCTGGCCGTCGGGGGGTCTGCTTGGGAAGGCGGCCGGCGCGGCGCGCCTGATCGGTGAGCAGGTACTCGATCTGGGCGTTGATGCTGCGCAGGTCCTCGTCGGCCCACCGCCGGAGCGCCTCGAACAGGCGAGGGTCGAGTCTGAGCAGGAACCGTTTGCTCTCGGGCATCAGCGGCTCGTCCCGGTTAGGTGTAGAGGCTTCCGGTGTTGAGCACCGGCATCGGGGTGTGGTCGCCGGAGAGCACGACCATCAGGTTCGAGACCATGGCGGCCTTGCGCTCGGTGTCGAGCTCGACGAGATCGCTGTCGGCCAGTTGCGCGAGCGCCATCTGCACGAGGCTCACCGCGCCCTGGACCATTGTCCTCCGGGCTGCGAGGAGCGCCTCGGCCTGCTGGCGGCGCAGCATCACCTCGGCGATCTCGGGCGCATAGGCGAGGTGGGTGAGCCGGGTCTCGAGGATCTCGATCCCGGCCAGTGCGAGCCGGGAGTGGAGCTCGGTCTGCAGCGCGTCTCGGACCTCGTCTGAGTTGGCGCGCAGCGAGATCGTCTCCGGCTTGTAGTCGTCATACGGGTACTGGTTGGCCAGGTGGCGCAGAGAGGTCTCGCTCTGCACGGTCACGAACTGCTCGTAGTCGGCGACGTCGAACATCGCCTTGGCCGTGTCGGTGACGCGCCACACGATGACCGCGGCGATCTCGATCGGGTTGCCGCTGGCGTCGTTGACCTTGATCCGGTCGCTCTGGAAGTTGCGCACCCGCAGCGACATCTTCTTGCGCTTGTTGAACGGGTTGCACCACCACACGCCGGCCTCGGTTACCGACCCGTTGTAGCGGCCGAACAGGAGCAGCACGCGCGCTTCGTTGGGCTGGACGATTACGAACCCGGCGAGACAAACGCTGGAGATCACGAGCACGACGATGCCGACGATCACGGCTTGGGGGCCGAGGAAGATCAGCGTGATCCCCACGCCGAACACGACCCACACGCCGATCCCAAGGGGCAGGCCCGGAATGACCCACGCCGCCCGCTGCTCGTGCGTCTGACCCGACCGGACGAGCGTCCGCTGAAGCGACTCGGTGGCGGGGTCTTTATCCGATATCACAGACATATCGTACCTCTCCGGCGGACGATATCACGAAGCTATTGACAAAAGCAAGATCAAAATGATATCATTCGGCTATCGCCGAGCCAATCGAAGACGGCGGACCCGAAGCCCGCCCCACGAGATCGAGAGGACCCATGTACACCCAGGAGCTGACCCATATGGAGAGCCACGCGTCCTCGCCGGCGACGCGCGAGCTCTCGGCGGCGCCGGTCGTCGACGTCGCCCATCTGCACAAGGCGTACGGCACGACGGTCGCCGTGGACGACGTGAGCTTCACGGTGGGCGCCGGAGAGATCTTCGGCGTCCTCGGCCGCAACGGCGCCGGCAAGACCACGACGGTGGAGTGCATCACGGGCCTGCGCACCCCCGACCGCGGCTCGATCGGCGTGCTCGGCCTCGACCCCCGCCGCGACCGGCACGAGCTCCACGAGCGCGTGGGAGTCCAGCTCCAGCACGGCGCGCTGCCCGACCGGATGCGGGTGGGCGAAGCGGTGGAGCTGTACGCCTCGTTCTACCGCCGGCCGGCGGACGGGCGCGAGCTGCTGGCCTCGCTCGGGCTCGAAGCGGCGCGCAACCACTACTTCGGGAAGCTGTCGGGGGGGCAGAAGCAGCGGCTGTCGATCGTGCTGGCCCTGATCGGCCGGCCGGAAATCGCGGTGCTCGACGAGCTGACCACGGGGCTCGACCCCGAGGCCCGCCGCGACACCTGGAAGCTGATCGAAGGGGTGCGCGACCGTGGCGTGACGATCCTGCTCGTCACGCATCTGATGGAGGAGGCGGAGCGGCTGTGCGACCGGGTCGCGCTGATCGATCACGGCAGAGTGATCGCGCTCGGCCGGCCGGCCGCGCTCGGCGAGCAGGTCGCCGGGAGCAAGCGCGTCCGTCTCAGGCATCCCGGGTCGGTCGGGGAGGCCGTCCTCCACGGACTGCCCGAGGTCAGCCTGGTCGAGCACCACGGCCAGGACGTCGTGGTGGCCGGTTCCGGGGACCTGTTGACCGCCATCGTGCTGGCCTTCGACCGCGCGGGCCTGCGCGCCGAGGATGTCCGGGCCGAAACGGCGAGCCTCGAGGACGCCTTCCTCGCCCTCACCGATGAAGCGACCCATACCCCCACGATCACGGAGATCGAGCGATGAGCACCCTCGCCCTGCACGTGAGCCCCCGGCAGCGCCGCGCCTTCGGCCTGCTCCTCACCACCGAGACGAAGATCGGCCTTCGTCGCCCCGTGGGCCCGCTGATCGCGGTCGGCATACCGCTCGTGCTCCTGGTGATCTTCGGCAGCATTCCAGCCACCACCCGTCCCGAAGCGGCGCTCGGCGGTATCTCGTTCTTCACGCTCTACGTCCCCTCGCTGCTGATGTTCGTCCTCATCGTGGTGGGGCTGGGGGGCCTCCCCCAGCAACTGGCCGCCTACCGCGAGCAGGGAGTGCTGCGCCGGCTCTCGACCACCCCGGTCTCGCCGTCGTGGCTGCTGGCCGCCCAGTTGACGATCAGCCTGGTGCTGGCCACGATCGGGATCACGATTCTGCTCGGGGTCGGAGCCATCGCGTTCGGCCTGGCGCTGCCGGCGAGCATCGGCGGGTGCCTGGTGGCGTTCGTCTCCCTCGTCCTCACGGTCGCGGCCACCCTCGGCCTCGGGCTGTGCGTGGCCGCGGTGGCCGGCAGCCCCCAGATCGCGGGCGCCCTCCAGGCGGTGTTCTTCTATCCGCTGGCGTTCTTCTCCGGCCTGTATGTCCCGATCCAGGAGCTCCACTCGGAGGTGGTCAGCACCATCGCCAAGGTGCTGCCGACCGGAGCCGGATTCAACGCGCTGCACGCCTCGTTCCTCGGGCACTCCCCGGGCGCCGAGCCGTTGCTCGTGCTCGCCGGCTGGGCGGTCTTCTCGACCGTGGCGGCCACCCGGCTGTTCCGGTGGGAGTGACACCGCGGGTCCACACCATCCGCCTCGCCGCCGCCGTCGCCGCGGTCCGTCGCGCCCGGTGACGGTTTCGCGTGGCGATCCGTAGGCGCTACGACGGCTAGGTCAGACCGGCGCGCGGCTGAGCAGCGAGCGGAGCGTCGCGCGCTCTTCGTCTGAAAGCGCGGCGAAGATCTCGTCCCCCAGGCTCTCCTGCGCCCGCTGGGCCCGCTCGAGCGCGGTCCGGCCGTCTTCGGTGAGCTCGACCACGTGCCGGCGCCGGTCCGCGGGGTCCCGCCGGCGCTCGATGTAGCCGAGGTCCTCGAGCTCGTTGAGCAGCAGGACGCAGTTGTTGGGGTCAAGCCACAGCGCCTCGCACAGGTGCTGCTGGAGAGCCGGGGCGCCGCCGGAGCTCAGGTGGCTGAGCAGCATCAGCTGCCGCAGCTTCAGGCCCATGAGCTCCTCCGTGCTCCGCTTCTTGATGGCGGTGGCCAGCCGCATGAGCATCCCGACTGTGCCGGGCGAGGTATCTACCGCCATACCGGGATAAAGGGTATCAGGATTATCATCTTGCATCGAATGATAGTCCATGATACAGTGATCATCAACAAGTAAGCGAAGAGCTACGACGAGGGGATGATCACTATTCTCACGAGCTTAATCACGGGAGAGCGCCGGCGCTGGGTCGCGCTGGCGGTGGTGTGCATGGGGCAGCTGATGATGGTGCTCGACGCCACGATCGTGAACGTCGCTCTGCCCTCGATGCAGCGGGACCTCGGGTTCTCGCAGGCCAACCTCGCGTGGGTCGTCGACGCTTACATGATCGCGTTCGGGAGCTTCCTGCTCCTGGCCGGCCGCTTGGGCGACCTGCTCGGTCGCAAGCGGATGTTCCTCATCGGGCTGGTCCTGTTCACGCTGGCCTCGGTCGGCTGCGGCCTGGCCGACGGCCAGGGAGTGCTGATCGCGGCGCGCTTCATCCAGGGCCTGGGCGGCGCGGTGGCCTCGGCGGCCGTACTGGCGCTGCTCGTGACCGAGTTCCCGCGCCCGCACGAGCGCGCGATCGCGATGAGCGTCTACACCTTCATCGTGTCCAGCGGCGGCTCGATCGGGCTGCTCGCCGGCGGCCTGCTCACGCAGTCGATCAGCTGGCACTGGATCTTCTTCATCAACGTCCCGATCGGCCTGGTCACCTTTGCGCTCGGACGCGTGCTGATCAACGAGACTGACCGTCTGGAGGGCGGCCATGGCATCGACGTCATCGGCTCCCTGCTGGTCACGGTGGCGCTGATGCTGGGCGTCTACGCGATCGTCAAGGCCAGCCAGTACGGCTGGGTCTCGGCCCACACTCTGGGCTTCGGCGCCGCGGCGCTGGCGCTCCTCGGCGTGTTCGTCGCGGTGGAGTCCCGACTGGCCAACCCGATGTTCCCGCTGCGGATCCTGCGGGTGCCGGGGCTGGCCGTCTCGAGCGTCGTGCGCGGCTTCCTGGTCACCGGCATGTTCTCGACCTTCCTGCTCGGGGTGCTCTACCTCCAGCACGTGCACGGGTACGGCGCGTTGCGCACCGGTCTCGCCTTCCTGCCGTTGACCCTGGCGCTGGGGCTACTGTCGCTCGGCGTGACCGCCCGGTTGATGGAGCGGTTCGGGCCCTCGCGGGTCCTGGTGGCGGGGCTCACCGCGATCACCGGGGCGCTGATCCTGCTCTCGCGCCTGCCGGCGCAAGCCGACTACCTGCCGCAGATCTTCGTGCCGTTCACGCTGCTGGGCGTGGGCGCGGGCCTGTCGTTCCTGCCCCTGACCACCATCGCGATGGCCGAGGTGCCGCTCGGCGACGCCGGCCTGGCCTCCGGGATCGTCAACGCCTCGCTGCAGATCTCGGCGGCGATCGGCACCGCCGCGCTGAGCACGGTCGCGGCCGAGCGCAGCAAGGTCCTGACCGGCCTCGGGCAGCATCCGCTGCAGGCGCTCACGGGCGGGTTCCACCTCGCCTGGGCGCTCGCGGCCGGCGCGGTCGCCGTCGGAGCGTTGGTCACGCTCCTGTGGCTCCGTCCGCCGGCGCGACCGGATGAGGTCACGGCCGACGTAACCCAGACCGAGGAGCACGACCTCGCCGAGTTCGAATTGGAGGCAGCATGATGACGACCCTTTCCAGCGCCCAGATTCGCCGATCGCAGGATCGATCCCATCACCGCAAGCCGCTGCGCCTGCAGATCACCCGCCGGCGCACGGGAAAGCCGGCGGGGACGCACGAGTTCGTGACCCAGGTGCGCTTTGGTGGCGCGGAGGCCGTGGTGCTTCCCTGGGAGCTCAGGGCCGCCGCCGGCGATCGGAGCGCCGCCTAACCCGCGCCGACGGGACGTTCGGACTGCCGGGCCGTCACCACGGTCACCGGCAGTCCGAACGCCCGCACGCGATGCGGCAGGTCCCGCCGCAGCCATAGCGAGACGCGCGCGGGGAGGGTCGAGATGATGATCTCGTCGATACCCAGGCGGGTCACCGCGTCCTGGACGGCGACGAACGGATCGGTGCCGCCGATGACGCCTTCCACGTGCTCCCCCACCGCCTCCTCGAGCAGCGGAATGGCCAGCTCGAGCGTGGCGGCCGCTTCGTCGGTGTCGGGGTCCCAGTAGGGCCTCGGGACGAGCAGCACGAACGAGCATTCCGAGCGGCGCGCTCGAGCCCTCACGGCGTTCACCAGCAGCGCGGTCGCTGCCGTTCGGTGCGCCACGACGAGCACGCGCGATCGATCCGCGGAGGCCATCTCGAACCGCTCCGATTATCGCACCGCCGCCGGTCCGCGGCCGGGGATGGCCGCCGCCGGGCCGCCGGGGCGTGCGTCCACACGTCGAACTCGGGCCCCGCGACTACATCCCGAGGGGGAATTTGCCGACTAAGAGCCGTAGAGAACCGTCCCGCCCCACCCCCATGGCCCCACCTGCCTTCATCGCCCGCCAGCCGATCTTCAACCACAAGCTCAACGTGGTCGGCTACGAGCTGCTGTTTCGCGGGCGCGGCTACGCGGCCGACGCGCTGATCGACGACGCCGAGCGCGCCACCGCGACGGTCGTGCTGAACACGCTGACCGAACTCGACATGGACCGGATCGTGGCCGGCAAGACAGCCTGGATCAACGTGTCGCGGGAGTTCGTCCTCGGCGACCTCATCCAGGCCGTGCCGCCCGAGGTGGTCGGCCTCGAGATCCCCGAGACCGAGGCGTTCGACAACGAGATGGTCGAGGCACTGCGCGACCTCAAGCAGGCCGGTTACAAGCTCGCGCTCGACGACTTCCGCTACCGCGAGGGCAGCGACGACGTCCTCGAGCTATTCGACGTGGTCAAGCTCAGCATGCCTGAGCTCGGACGCCAGCAGATGCGCGAGCTCGCGGCGCGCCTGCGCCCCTACCCGGGCCTGGTGCTGGCCGACAAGCTCGGAACGCGCCCCGAACACGAGGTGTGCATCGCCGCCGGATGCGACCTGTTCCAGGGCTACTTCTTCTGCCGGCCGGCGGTGGTCGGCACCCGCGGGATCTCGGCCAACCGCCTCGCGCTCCTGCAGGTCGTCGCCGCGCTCAACGACCCGTCGATCGAGCTGTCGGAGATCGAGCAGCTGGTCGCTCGCGACGTGGCGCTGAGCTTCCGGCTGCTGCGCTATGTGAACTCGGCCTTCTTCGGGCTGCGCGGTGACGTCCGGTCGATCGGCCAGGCGCTCGCGCTGCTAGGCCTCGAGAACGTCCGGCGCTGGGCCACGCTCAGCACGCTCGCCACGATCGACAACAAACCGACGGAGCTGACCCTGACAGCCCTGATCCGCGCCCGCTTCTGCGAGCTGGCCGGCGCCAACCGGGGCATCGGCAGCACCGCCGAGCTGTTCACCCTCGGGCTGTTCTCGGTGATCGACGGCATGATGGACGCGCCGATGCACGACGTGGTCGCCTCGCTTCCGCTGGCCGAGGACATGCGCGAGGCGCTGGTGTCGCGGCACGGGCAGATGGGCCAGCTGCTGAACTGCGTCACCGAGCTCGAAGCCGGGGAGGACGGACCCGCGCGCGGATTCGTCAGCGACGCGGGCGACATCTACCTCGAGGCGCTGATGTGGGCAAACGGCGCGGCCGAGTCGCTGTTCGGCGGCCCCGCGGCCTCCTCCTCCCGAGCCCGCAGCGCCCCCGCCGCCGCCACCCGCCGCCGGCCCCGGCACACCGCCGAGCCGGTCGCGAGCAAGCCGCCGCCCGGCCCCGCCGCCGTCGCGGCGCTCGTCGAGGGCGCGTCCCGGGCCCAGCCCGGGTTCTTCCGCCGCGTCTGGGCTCGGTGCCTGAGCGTGTTCGGGCGCCGGGTCAGCGAAGCGCGCGGCTGACCGCGGCCTACACGCGGAAGCTACAAAACGCCTGGCTCAGGTCAGCGCGCGCCGCATGCATCCTCGCTCCTCAGGGAGTCGCGTTGCCTTTCGCAACGCCTCCGCTAGCCGCCGTAGAAGCCGCTGCAGACGCGCTATTGCGCCTTATAAGGTCCCGGATTCCGCCGGCCCGGCCACGAGGCCACCACCGTCAGCATCCAGAATCCGGATTTTACCGATCCGGGCGAGCGACAACCGAGAATGATCGTCGGTACCATCCACCCGAGTCTGAAGTGGGCGCCCCGGTTCCGTCAACGGCCGGTGACGCTGGCGATCCGCAGCACCAGTGAGCACTGCACAGGGCGAAACAGCCGAAGGCAAGATATGAGCGCTGGCGGCCCGCAGCACGGGCCTGAGGCGCTTGTCGGCGGCCGGCTGCTGGCGGAGATCACCAATCGGATAGTCGCGCTCATGCGCGAGCACTACGGCCGCGGGCCGATCAAGGCGAAGACCTACGTTCTCGACAACCTGATCGTGTGCGTTCTCAGCGACGGGTTCACGGCAATCGAGCGCACGATGGTGGAGGGCGGCGAGCCCAACCGCGTGCTGGATATGCGCCGTGACTTTCAACGCATGATGAAAGTCCGCTACAGCGAGATGATCGAGGAGCTCACCGCGCGGAAGGTTCTTGCCTTTCTCAGCCAGGCCCATATCGAGCCCGATCTCACCATCGAGATGTTTCTGATGGACGGCCCAGTCCCGGGGTTCGGCGCACTGGAGCTTGTTGAGCCTCCAGCGCCCGAGGACTGAACCCTCGCGACCGGTAGCCGTCGCCCTGAATCGCTGTCTGGTGCACGAACAGATCGTGGCCGGAATCATCGGGCGTGATGAACCCGAAGCCCTTGCCGTCACTGAACCATTTCATGGTTCCTGTTGCCGCCCACCGCCAGCCGGATCGCGCGACCATTGGACAGCGTCGGCGAGGCCTGATTTTGCGCGGAGAGTAACGTGTCGAGAATGAACGACGAAGCGATCCTCGCGCTCGTAACACGGCTGGCCCGTCCCCACTCCTCTGGCGGTGCGGTCATCGAGCGCGCCGCCATCCTCGCCGAGGGCAGCGACTTCGCCTCGGTCATGGCTTGGATAGAGGACCACGACGGGCATCCCGAGCCAAGCGTTGCGGCGGTCGCCACACGAGGCCTCCACGGATCGGCGATCAGCAGCGGTGGCGCAGGCCGACTCCGGCCGCCGCTCCGCTATGTGCTGCCAGCCGGAACTCTGACCTGAAAGACTGGCCCGTCCATCAGGTCCTATGGCTCTAGGGGGAGGGCTCGACAAGCTCGAGGGCGCCGAACCCGGATACCGGTCCGTCCAGCAGGAACATCTCAACCGTCAGATCGGGCTCGACGTGCGCCTGGCTGAGGAACGCTAGGACCCTGCGACCGGTGAGCTCCTCGATCATCTCGCTGTAGCGGACCTTCATCATGCGCTGGAAGTCGCGGCGCATCTCGAGCACACGCTCGGGCTCGCCGCCTTCCATCATGGTGCGCTCGATCGCGGTGAAGCCGTCGGAGAGAACGCACACGATCAGGTTGTCGAGAACGTAGGTCTTGGCTTTGATCGGCCCGCGGCCGTAGTGCTCGCGCATCAGCACGACGATGCGGTTGGTGATCTCAGAGAGCAGCCTGCCGCCGGTGAGCGGCCGAAACGCCGGATCGCCGGGTCCGCGGTCGCTCATGTCCCGTCTCTTGGCGCTGTGCTGCTTGGTGTGCTGCTCACTGGTGCTGGACGCTTCGCCGTCTGAGCCTGCGCTTGATGGGCGCAATCGCGCAATCCCGATCTCGAACCGCGAGACCTCAGCGAGCTTACCCGACACGGGTCTGGGCCGCGGGCTTGTATTCGGTCGGTATCGGAGTAGTCTCGATTCTCGAGGCCTGGCGGCGGCGTCCGCGGGCGGGGCAGCGAGGCTTCACTGCAGGACACCAAGCGCGCTCGCGGCGGCCAGTGGCGGCACGTGGGGGTGTTGCAAGGACAACATCTGCCCAGTCACAGGAGTTGGTCATGCCGCACGCCTCGCGCTCCGATCTAAGCCACGCGTTCTGTAGCTACTGCGGATGTCCGCCAATGGGGCGCTGGCGCACCCATGCCCATCGGGTGTGCATGCGCTGTCAATTGGGAGTGATTCTGCATGCGCCTGCAGGGGCTGCGCCGCGCTACGACGCTCCGTTTCTGATTATCGATCGGCAGCTCGCGGTCCAGGCGGTCTCACGCCGTGCCGAGGTCGTGTTGTCCGTCGATGAGCCGACCGGCGTCGGTACCCCGCTAAGGGAGCTCCTGATCTGCGACAACGACGAGGTGGCACTGGTGGCCGACCTCGCGATGGCTGGTGCCGAGCAGTCAGACGGGCTCGAGCTACGCACGGTCGCCAACCCCGAGATCCGCCTTCGTGGCCGGGTCACCCGCTGCGGGTCCCCGCCGGCCGCTCTGCTCGTCCTAACCCCGCTCGCGGCGCATGCGGCGGCACCCAATGGATCGCCGGCCACCAACGGGCACCTCGCCGGCGTAGGTGCTCCGGATAGCGCGGCATGACCAGGCGCGACGACCCCGCGTGATGATTGGAGTAATTGATGAAACGAATCACCGCGCTTGCTTTGACGATTGCCTTAGTGATTCCGGCAACCGCCCTGGCCAAAGGCAGCTCGACGTGCCAGGCGTACAACCCACAATCGTGCAGCGTGTCAAACACCCAGGGCACCACGGCGGCCACGACCAATGCCACGAATTCCGGCTCACTTCCATTCACGGGCCTCGACGTGGTGCTGCTCGCGATCGGCGGCGGCGCGCTGATCGGCGCCGGGTTCGTTGTCCGAGCAGTGACCCGCCGCATTGAGTCGCCATGATGGCGGGCGTGAAAGGTGACGACGAGGCCGAGTTCTACCGAGCCATCGTCCGCCGCGCTACGAAGGTTCGTGAGCGCGCCGCCGAGACGCTAAAGCTGTCCCGCCTGTCGCGCAAGAAGCGAGGGAAAGTCGACAGCCCGCCGGATGCCGCGCCGAGAACTCGGCGAAAGGGCTGAGCGACGCGCTCTGCGGGGTGAGCAAAGGCTGACGAGGAGGCCCGCGCCCCGCGGGCCTCCTCGCTGACACCGCAGCTCCGAAGCGGTTACGCCTCTCGTATTTACCAATCGTTCGTTGATCTCTCTTTCTTACTTCTGCACGTCGCACCGTGTCCGTTCTCCATCACCGGGCGAAACCGTCGCGGCGCGGGCGTACTGAGCCTCGCCTCCCATGCGATTAGGCACAGCTGCGATGCGGTTAGGCACAGCCACGCGAATTCCGACCGCACAGGTCGGAATGTGATAAGCTGGGCTTTGCGCTCAGTGAGCCCTTGCTCTTCTCGCTTCCGGGGCGACTTTCCCGTCAGAAGGGCAGAGAGGCGGTTCGCCATGGGCACCGCACCAAAGAAGTCCCGCGCCGCGAGACAGCTCGCGCGCCGTGCAGCCGAGGTGGACTTGCCGGCGTCGATGGAGTTCGTCATCTACGAGGACAACGGCGGCGCCTACCACTGGAGGATCGTCACCGACGATGGTGCAACCATCGGGCAATCGGGGGACTTCGCTTCCTACGACGACGCAAAACAAGCCGCACGGCAGGTCCGCGACGGTGCCGCCTCGGCGCGGTTCGAATTGCGCGCCACCGAGCCACCCCCGGTTGCTCTCATTGCGCGCCGCGACGCTTCGAGCGACGACTCCGGCGCCATGGCCGGCGCCACGCTGATCGTGGCTCCGTTGCAACAGGCACCAGGGGACGAGCCAACCATGCTGGAGGTGGAGTAGTGGCTACGGCCGAGGCAACGATCCCGACGGCGAATGAGCAGCTCGCCGGGATCAATGCCGACTACGAGCAGCGCTACGGGTTCCACGATGCTGAGAACTATCTCTACAAGGCGCCCAAGGGGCTGAGCCGGGAGATCGTCGAGAAGATCTCGGAGTTCAAGTCCGAGCCGCAATGGATGCGCGACTTCAGACTGAAGGCGCTCGACCACTTCCTGGCCCGCAAGCAGCCCACGTGGGGCTCCCCCATGCTCGCCGAGCTCGACTACGACGACATTCGGTATTTCGTGCGCGCCTCGGAGACACCCAGCCGGTCGTGGGACGACGTGCCCGAGGACGTCAAGCGGACCTTTGATCGACTCGGCATTCCCGAGGCGGAGCGAAAGTTCCTCTCCGGCGTCGGTGCGCAGTACGAGTCCGAGGTTGTGTACCACCAGATCCACGAGGATCTCGAGAAGCAGGGCGTGATATTCACCGACATGGACACGGCGCTGCGCGAGCATGAGGACATCTTGCGTCAGTACTTTGCGACGGTCATACCGCCGAACGACAACAAGCTCGCGGCACTGAACTCCGCGGTGTGGTCTGGCGGATCGTTCGTGTACGTGCCCGAAGGCGTCCACGTCGAGATGCCGCTACAGGCGTACTTCCGGATCAACACCGAGAATATGGGGCAGTTCGAGAGAACGCTGATCATCGCCGAGCCGGGCTCCTACGTTCACTACGTCGAGGGTTGCACCGCCCCCACCTACAGCTCCGACTCGCTTCACTCCGCGGTGGTCGAGCTAATTGCCAACCCCGGTGCACGGATCCGTTACACGACGGTCCAGAACTGGTCGACCAACGTGTACAACCTGGTCACCAAGCGGGCGGTCGCGTATGCCGATGCCACGGTCGAGTGGGTCGACTGCAATCTCGGGTCCAAGCTCACGATGAAATACCCGAGCATCTACTTGCTCGGAGAGCGGGCCCATGGCGAGGTCCTTTCGATCGCGTTCGCGGGCGCCGGCCAGCACCAGGACGCGGGCGCCAAGATCATCCACGCCGCGCCAAACACGACGTCGAACATCTTCGCCAAGTCGATCTGCAAGGACGGCGGCCGCGGCTCCTACCGAGGCCTGCTCGAGATCGCCAAGGGCGCCCACGGCTCCCGCTCCAAGGTCGTCTGCGACGCATTGCTGCTGGACGAGCACTCGCGCTCGGACACCTACCCAACCATCCGGATCGGCGACGACGACGTCGACGTCGGTCATGAAGCGACCGTCTCGAAGGTCGGCGACGACCAGCTGTTCTACCTCATGTCACACGGCATCCCCGAGGAAGACGCCTCGAAGCTGATCGTCAACGGCTTCGTGGAGCCGATCGTCAAGGAGCTCCCGATGGAATACGCGGTGGAGATGAACCGCCTGATCGAGCTGCAGATGGAGGGCTCGATTGGCTAGCGCGAGCAGCAGCCTCGTTTATTGGGACTGAACCCGAAAGGACCATCACCATGCCCCTCTTCTTCTTTACCGTGGAGCAGCAGGAACGCGCGATCGTCGAGCGGTTCGGCAAGTTCGTGCGCGTCGCCGGGCCCGGCCTTCAGCGCAAGACACCATTCGTCGAGAAGGTGGCGGGCCGGATGAGCTTGCAGGTCGAGCAGTTGAACGCGGACATCGAAACCAAGACGAAGGACAACGTGTTCGTGGTCGTCCAGCTCGCGATCCAGTACATGGTCAGCGCCGAGCCGGACAAGGTGAAGGATGCCTTCTACAAGCTCGACGATCCCGAGGTGCAGATGAAGTCTTATGCCTTCGATGTCGTCCGCTCGCACATCCCGACGATGGACCTCGACGAGGCATACGCCGACGCGGACACGATTGCCAAGCACATTCAGGACACCCTGCAGACGCAGATGGCGGATTACGGCTACGCGATCATCAAGGCCTTGATCACGAACATCGAGCCCGACCAGCGGGTCAAGGACGCGATGAACAACATCAACGCGGCGCGCCGCAATCAGGAGGCCGCCACGGCTCAGGGCGAGGGCGACAAGACGCTGCGGATCAAGAAGGCCGAGGGCGAGTCCGAGTCCATGCGCCTTCACGGCGAGGGCGTAGCGGCCGAACGCGAGGCGATCGCCATGGGGCTCAAGAAGTCGCTGGCCGTGCTGGCCGACGAACGTGGCATCGACCCAAAGGAAGCGATGGCCCTGGTCGCTCTGACTCAGTACATGGACACGATCCGGTCCGTAGGTGAGCACGGCAACATGACCACGCTCCTGCTCCCCGCCTCGCCGGCCGCGGTCGGATCATTGATGGACGAGGTCCAACAGGGCATGCTGAGAGGCAACCTTGCCGCAGGGGCTGCGCTGAGCGCCGGTAACGGCGGGCGCCGCGCGGCGGCGCCGGCGCGTGGGGATGCTCGCTCTTAGATAACCAAGGCGAGCGCTCGGGTCGTTGCCGAGTCAGCCGAGGGCTGGCTACGTGCGCGCCCGGACTGGCCGAGCAGCGATGTCGGCCGGCGCTGATCCGGCGCTCACCCCGCCGGCGGGCTGATTGGGGCTCGCCTGTGCGAACGTGACGAGCTTTCCGCGCTCTTCGTCCCACAGCTTGAGCCGGACGGTGCGCAACCCATCCCACAGCGACAGCGTCGGGACCTCGTGGAAGATCGGGGTCTCGTCGTGAGCGCGTTGCAGGTTGTAGTTCGGAATCCGTGCGTTCAGATGGTGGACGTGATGTAGGCCGATGTTGCCCGTGAAGAACTGCATGACCTTCGGCATCTTCAGGTAGGAGCTGCCCCGAAGCGCCGCGTCGGAGTAACTCCACTCATCTGCTGACTGCCAGTAGGCGTCTTCGAACTGATGCTGCACGTAGAAGAGCCAGATCCCGACCGAGCCGGCGATGAGTGCCGAAGGTGCCCAGACGAGCAGGAAGCTCTGCCAGCCGATCAACCAGCACAACCCGCCGATTACCACGAGGAGCACGACATCCGTGGCAAGCACGCTGTGGCGCATCCGCGGACGCTGTGACCGGGTGGCGATGCGGGGTCCGATGATCATCGCAAGCACCGGACCGAGCCCGAACATCACGATCGGGTTGCGTATCGCGCGGTAAGCGAGACGGCCTCGCAACGGCCGCGTCCGGTACTCGGCCACGGTCAGCGTGATGATGTCCCCTACGCCACGGCGCTCGAGGTCTCCTGACGTTGCGTGGTGGACCGCATGATCGTGGCGCCAGCGCTGAAACGGCGACAGCACCAACAGGCCCGTCAATCGGCCGACGCTGCCATTCGCGCGCTTGGAGGGCAGGAAAGACCCGTGGGCGCAGTCGTGAAACACAACGAACGTCCGCACCAGGAACCCGGCGGCCGGAAGCGTCAGGGCCAGGGTCAGCAAATACGAGACGTCAAGTGCCAGGTACATGAGGACCGACACGGCGAGGTACGCCACGACCGAGGTGACGATGTCGAAGACGCTTCGCCGGAGGGAGGGGTGCGCGTAGGCGGCGAGGTGTTCACGCACACGCCGGGAATCCGATGGAAGCAAAATGAGCGCTCCGATGCAGGGGTTGAGGTTGCTGGCGCAACACCCCCACAGCCGCCATTAGGCCGCCACGGGCGCAAGCACTCATTGGTCGAAGCAGTTCGGCCGAACACCACCGGTCCCGCCAGTCCGCCTCGAGGACCGATCCTAGCGGAAGTTGGCCGACACGACGCTCGGCTCGCGAGCGAGGTTACGGCACCCACCCAGCCGAGGCAGGCGACATCGCGCGGCGCGGCCCGCGGCGCCCTAGCCGCCGCTCACCGATGGCAGGTCGATCGTGTTGGTCGGCGCCGACAGCTTGACCGTCTCGTTGAAGCGGTCGAAGTCGATCTTGCCGCCGTCGGAGCCGCCCTTGAACAGCTCGACCGGATAGGGCTTGCCGGTGGTGGCCACGTACAGGGTGCCGTCGCCGCCGGTCACCGCGACCACCTTTTGCCCCGCCACCGTGCTGACGGCACCCTTCTTGAGCTTCTTCCCGTGCTGGGCCAGAAGCTGGTTGAACAGCGTGTGGATGTTGGTCAGTGAGGCGATCGAGGCGAACTGGCCGGTGGCCGGCGTGCGCAGCCATTTGCCCTGGAGCTGTTGGGCCGCCGCCGCCGGGGCGCCGGCCTTCTCCCACACGGCGGGAGGCGCCTGCATGTAGGCGTACTTGTTGAGCCCGACCAGCTTGAAGGCCAGCCCACCGAGCGAGATCTGACCCTGTCCACCGACACCCCCAACGAGCTGGATGTCGATCGAGATGCGCTGGCCGCCGGAGTTGATCGTGCCGGCGGCGTGGACGGACTTCAGGCCGTTGGCCGCCGCCACCGAATCGTTCAGGATCTTCTGCGGCGCCTCCGAGGCGACCCCGCTGTCCGACGAGGAGGAGCCTCCGCAGCCGGCGAGCACTACCAGGGCGGCCAAGCTCGCCAGGCAGGTGAACAGACGAACGCGCATCAGACCGGCAGGGTAGTCGAGTTCCTCGCGCGTTGCGTAGGCTCTGCGCCCTGACTCCTCGCGCCTGGCTCGACGCCTCGGAGCTGCGCATCGGCCTCGGCTGCATGCGCCTGTCGACCGAGCCCGAGCGCGACGAGGCGCTGGCGGCCGCCACAATCGCGGCCGCGGTCGACGCCGGCATCACGGTGTTCGACACGGCGCACGCGTACGCGCGCGACGAGACCGAGCTCGGGTGGGGCGAGCGGCTCCTGGCCGGCGCTCTGGCCGGCGCCGGTGCCGGTGCCGCCTCGCGTGCGCGCGTCGTGACCAAGGGCGGGATGACCCGTCCCGGCGGCGGCTGGGTGCCCGACGGCCGGGCCAAGCGGATCCTGGCCGACTGCGAGGCGAGCCTGGCCGCGCTGGGCGGCCTCCCGATCGATCTGTACCTGATCCACGCGCCCGATCCGCGAACGCCGTGGCGCACGTCGGTCCGCGCGCTGGCCCGCCTGCTCGACGAGGGCATGGTGACCCGCGTGGGTCTGTCGAACGTCAATCGCCACCAGCTCGACGAGGCCCTGGAGCTCGCGCCCGTGGCCGCGGTGCAGGTGGCCCTGAGCGTCAACGACGACCGCGCCCTGCGCGGCGGGATCGTCGAGCGCTGCGAGCAGCTGGGGATCGCGCTGATCGCCCACTCGCCGCTTGGCGGCCCCCGTCGCGCCGGCGCGGTCCCCCGGAGGATCCGGGCTGCGGACGACGCCGTCGCGGCTTCCGATGCCACACCGGCCGAGCTCGCGCTCGCCTGGCTGCTCCAGCTCTCGCCCGTGGTCGTGGCGATCCCGGGGGCGCGACGGCCGGAGACGGCGCGGTCCGCCGCTCGCGCCGCCCGGCTCACCATCGACCCCGCGACCGCCGCTGCCGTCGGACCCCCACGCTTGTCTGGACCCGCCCCGGCGGCGGCACGAGCCCCGGCGCCCACGTCACCCGGCGCCGAGGTCGTGCTGATCATGGGGATCCCGGGCGCCGGCAAGACCCGCCTCGCGGACGGCTACCTCGCCCGCGGCTACGTGCGCCTCAACCGCGACGAGCGCGGCGGCGCACTGCGCGCGCTGGCCGACGAGCTTGACGGGCAGCTCGCCGACGGGGCTCGCCGCGTCGTCCTCGACAACACCTATCTCACCCGCGCGGCGCGCAGCTACGTGATCGAGGCGGCCGGCCGGCACGGGATCCCGACCCGATGCGTGTGGCTCGATACCCCGCTGGCGCAGGCCCAGGTCAACATGGTCGAGCGCCTGCTCGAGCCCGGCGGCGCGCTGCCCACGCCCGAGGAGCTCCGCGTCCTGGCCCGCCGCATGCCCGGCACGCTCGCCCCCACCCAGCAGATGCGCGCGATGCGCGAGCTCGAGCCGCCCTCGATCGACGAGGGCTTCAGCGCCGTGGAAGTGACCCCGTTCGCCCGCGCGCCGGCTCGTCCGGAGCGCATCGGTGCCGGCGTGTTCGTGGCCGCGGCGGCGCTGAAGCAGCCCGGCTGGCAGCGCACCGTCGCCGGGCTCGATCCGAGCGCGCCGCACCTGGTCTTCGACTGGATCGCCGACGGCGCGCCGGACGCGCTCGCACCGCTGGTCGCGTTGCTGGGGGAACTCGTCTCGGGACCCGTCGACGGGGCGGTCTGTCCGCACGGCGGCGGCCCGCCGCGGTGCTGGTGCCGACCCCCGCTCCCGGGCCTTCCGCTCGCGTTCGCCCACGCCCGCGGCCTCGACCCGGCGCGCTGCACCGTGGCCGGCACGTCTGCAGCGCACCGAACGCTGGCCAGCACCCTCGGCGCCAGGTTCGTACCGATCGCCTAACCGTCTCAGCGGCGCCGCGCGCGCCACTGCTCGACGCGGATCGCCCACCGCTCGTGGTCGCGCCACCGACCGTTGATCTTCAGGTAGCGCTCCGAGAAGCCCTCCCGAACGAAGCCGGCGCCCCGCACCAGCGCGATCGAGGCCTGGTTGGCGGGCTGGATGTTGGCCTCCAGGCGATGGAGGCCCAACTCGGTGAACGCCCGGGCCATCACCAGCTCGAGCCCCTCGCGCATGTATCCCTTACCCGCGTGCGCGGCCACCCCGGCGTAGCCGAGGTAGCCGCTCTGGAACAGCCCGCGGACGATCTCGTTGACGTTGATGAAGCCGGCGATCGCCCCATCCTCGAGCCGGCAGACCAGCCCGGGCTCGTAGCGCTCGTCCCTGACGCACCGAAGCAGCCGGTCGAACGTCTCGTCGGTCGCTCGCGGCACCCACCGGCCGTGGAACCTGCGGCTCGACCGCATGGCCTCCAGATATGCCGCGCGATCACTCGGCGTGGGCGCTCTCACCAGCACGCGCGCGTTCGCCTGTCTGCGTCCGGCCATGCAGAGACGAACCTAACGCACGCGGTGATCGTCGGGGCGGAGCGCGTCGGTGAACCGCTTCGGCACCGCGGCGTCCTCGCCCTCCTCCCACACCGTGATCACGACGAGCTCTGATCCCTCCGGTCGGCATACGTAAACGAGGTCACGCCGGCGCTCGTCGCGCACGCGCACGGTGCCGGCCGGGTCTCGCTCGACCAGGCCGGCGCCGTAGGCGCGGGCGACCGCCGCCGCCACCTCGGTCTTGGGATCGAGCGTGCCGCGCACGCGCTGGCGGTAGCGCTCGGCGGCGTGGTCGGTCACCGCGACGAGCACGCTCGGTGGATCACGGGTAGCTGGCCACGTCGACCGGGACGTCCGCGTTGGCCGCGGTCGATGATCCGCCCACGCCGTTGATCACCGAGTCGATCCCGCCGCTGCCGTGGACGGCGTCGAGGAAGATCGTGAAGATGTCGTGGAACTGGACGCCGGGCCGGGTCGGCGACTGGAACGCCTGAGTGGCCATGATCGGGATGCCCTGGTTGAAGAACGAGTAGCTCCCCATGCCGTAGCCCTGGAAGCTCTTGACCCGCGACGTGACCAGGAACGCCCCGTAGCCGTCGGTGTGCGGGCTCGACATCCACGCCGCTTGGCTGGGCGGGTCGTAGGGCATCTCGTTCTGGAAGAACACGTCCTCGCCGTTCTGCCCGTTCCAGACCACCTCGAACTTCTGGAAGTGCTCGACGAACAGCCCGTATGCCTTGACGTCGTCGCCGCCCACGATCACCCCGGTGTCGGCCCGGTTGCGCGTCCACCCCACCCCGGCGCCGTGGTCGGCCCGCCAGGCCCACACGTCGTCGAGGATGGTGTCGTCGGTGTTGACGATCAGAGCGGTCTTCACCTGTCCCGGCTCGGCGCCGCCGATCCGGAAGAACACGTCCTGCACCAGAGTCGGCGTGCCGGCCCCGGAATCGCCCGACGCCCGCCACCAGCCGACGCGGCGCCCACCGACCACGAGCAGCGCCGGCGAGGTGCGCGGCCCTGCGTCGAAGATCATCCCGGACAGCTTGATCCCGGGCACATTCGCGGTCTCCATCGCGACGTTCCCGTCCTGCGGGATCAGCGTGGCGAACCCGAGGCCCATCACCACCGTGCCGGGGTGGCTGACCACGATCGGCTCGCGCAGGTCGTACACGCCGGGTGTCAGGATCAGGTTCTGCCCGTGGGCGAGTGCGCCGTTTATCGCCCAAACGGGGGTGCTCGGGCGCGCGATGAAGAAACGCTTGATTGCAATCGATCGACCCGCCTCGGAGGCGCCACCGGCGTAGGACGGGCCCACCGAATCGTGCTGGACGGCCGGGACGAACACGTTGTAGTTGCCGCGCGAGTCGGTGTAGAGGAACGGCTCGGACTGCGACACCGGCGTGGCCGGGAGCGCCGTGTACTGGTTGGTCCCGGGACCGAAGCTCGTCGTCGGCGCGGCGTTGTCGCCCAGGAACACCTGGTTCCACACCCCGTTGGTCCAGTTGTTGTCCAGCGTGGTGTTCCGGGTGAAGAACTGCTGCTGGCCGGCGTTGATCACGGCTCCGCCCGTGAACGTGTCGTCGGCGAAGAACCCGCCGCTCACGAAGCCCTGGCTGCAGAAGTCCTGGAGCGAGAACTGCTGCGTGGGCGTCTCGTTCATGACCACCCGGCGCATCGGCGCCGCCTGCGACACCGCCCAGTACTCGAACGCGTTGTTGCACCCGGGGTCCTCGCCCGTGGCCGGCACGTAGGTGGGAGCGGTCTTCGGCAGCGTGACGTTCAGCGTCAGGTTCGAGACCGAGCGCCAGAAGTTGTTCAGTCCCTCGCAGGGGCCGCCGCCGGACGGGCACTGGTTGAACACGTCGACCGCGCCGTTGATCGTGACATCGCCCGGCCGGGCCCCCAGGCCCGCCACTTGCGTGTAGTAGCCGACCTGGAAGATCAGGGGGTCGTCCGCCGACCCGTATGTGCCGGGCTCGAAGAAGATCGCGTAGCGCTGGGTGCCGAACTGGTTGGGGACCTGCTGAGTGGCGACCGAGTTGAGCGTCGACTGGATCGCGGCCTGCGACATCGACGGGCTCAGCACGATCACGCCCGGCCCGAGGCTCTGGCCGGGAGAGGCCGACGCCAGCGCCGGAAGGGCACTCCCCACCGCGCACACCACCGCGAGCCACGTCGCAACGCGAACGCCAACCCTCTTTTCCATCACCATCTCCTCACTCCGCTCGGCAACGGGTCCCGGCGGCGACCCTACTACACGTGCGCCGAGTTCAAATTAAGCGTTCTCGGAGCGCCCGGCGGCGTTCAGAAGAGCCCGGACATCCGCCACCGGCCCGAGGTGCCCGAGCTTGTCCGGATTGACCACGGACTTCAAGCCGGCGATCTGCCCGCCGGCGAACTCGAGCGCCCAAACCGCGATCACCCGGTCCTCGCCGTCGAGCAGCAGCGCGCCCGGCGAACCGTTGACCTCGACCGGCCGGATCGAGGCCCCCGGGATGCGCGCGCCCATCCGGACCCAGTTGATCAGCGCCCGCGCCACCCGGCTGCGGCCGCGTAGCGGACGGGCCAGCGCCGGCACCTTCCCGCCGCCGTCGCCGGCCAGCTCGACGTCGTGCGCGAGCAGGGTCTCCAACCCGGCCAGGTCCCCCTCCTGAACCGCGGCGAAGAACCGCCGCGCGAGCTCGTCGCGCTGCTCGCGCGAGGTCTGAAAGCGCGGACGGCGCTGTTCGACGTGCGACCGGGCCCGGCTGGCCAGCTGGCGGACGTTGACTTCGCTCTTGTCCACGATCCGGGCGATCTCGTCGTAGCCGTAGTCGAACACGTCCCGCAGCAGGAGCACGGCGCGCTGCTCGGGCGAGAGGCTCTCGAGCAGCACGAGCATGGCCAGCGACAGCGAGTCGGCCATCTCGGCCTGGCGGGCCGGGTCGCCGGGGTCGTCGGTGAGGATCGGCTCGGGCAACCATTCGCCCACGTACTGCTCGCGGCGGACGCGCGCCGAGCGGAGCGAGTCGATGGCCAGCCGCGTGGTCACCGTGGCCACGTACGCGCGTGGCGACTCGATCCGCTCGCCGCCTTCGAGCGCGCGGTGGATCCGGAGCAGGGCCTCCTGCACGACATCCTCAGCCTCGGCCACGCTCCCGAGCATCCGGTATGCGATCGCGAACGCGACGGGCCGCAGCTCGTCGAGCAGTTCCTCGCGCTCGGTCATGCCGTCGGTCATGCCGTCGGTCATGCTGCCGCCAACCCCTGCCGCCAGCTCGAGTGCGCCGGGCGCCATGCCAGCTCGCGCTTGGCCTTGGCGTTCGAGGCGCCGCGGATCTCGGTCATCATCACGACCCCGGCCTCGCCGGCGAACAGCCGCCCGACGAACCGCGGGACGTGCATCGGCTTCTTGGCGCCGAGCTGCTCGGCCAGCGCCGGTAGCCATTCGGCGACCGTGGCGGGGTCATCATCGACCACGTTGTACACGCCACGGCTCCCACGGTCGACCGCCGCCACCGTGGCCTCGGCCGCATCGGCGATGTGGACGAACGACCACACGCCGGCGCCGTCGCCGACCAGCGGGAACTTCCGCCGGCGCACCAACTCGACCTGCTCGGCACCCGGCGCCAGCGAGGTGCCCGGCCCGTAGAAGCCGCCGTAGCGCAGCACGATGCCCTCGGTCCTCTCAGCGCCCAGCACGGCCTCCTCGAGGTGGAGGATCGCCCGGAAGCTCTCGCGCATCTCGCGCGGCGGCGTCGGGTCGAACGGGTCCTCCTCGGTCTTGACGGGACCGCCGCTGCGCACGTACGGCCATGCGGCATAGCTCTGCGCCACGAAGCGCCGCACTCCCACCGCCTGCCCGGCCGAGAGCAGGTGATCCGTTCCTTCGGTCCGCAGACGGTTGGTCAGCGCGAAGTCGCGATCGAAGTGGCGCAGATCCAGCGCGGCTGGAATCGCGGTCAGCTGGTGGATGATCACCTCCGGGTGGGCCTGCCCCACGGCCTCTGCGACCTGATCGGGATCGAGTGCGTCGGCCAGCACCGGTTCGGCGCCCCATTCCCGCAACAGCTCCTGCTTGGCCTCGGTGCGGGTCATCCCGGTCACCCGATGGCCCGCCTGAACCAGACGGGGAATCAGCTGCCGGCCCATCGCTCCGGTCGCACCTGCCACGAACACTCTCATCTCTGGCTCCTCGGTTCGGTTTCCACCAGCCTTGACGAGGTAAACCGCGCGGCTGTGACAACCGCGCATGAGGCATGATGCGCCGATGACTCGGACCACAAAACGGATCGCCTCGATCGCGGCCGGCGCCGCAGTCGTCCTCGCCTGCCTCGATGCCCCAGGCGCTCGCCGCCACCTCGCCCCACTGGTCCAACTCGCACTGCGAGCTCCAGCAAGCGCTGTTCAACGTGGGCCATCCCCATCCCACCGGATTGCAGCTGGCCGGCGGCAACCGGATCCTCAAGGCGCACGGCTGCGCGCAGCGAGTCCCGGGACCGAAGCACTGGTCGAGCACCCAATGCGCGGACTATCAGGCGACGTTTGCGAAGCTCTACGCGTTTCCGACCAGCCGGCAACTGGCCGCGGCCAACCGCGCGCTAAAGCACCACGGGTGCCCGCAGCGCGTGAGGCGCCCGCCCGCACAGGGCTAAGAACTCCACAGCTACTGTTAGGTAGATGCTTGACAGCGCCGGAATCGGAAAGCATCCCACTGGATGTCCGAATCGAACCGCATCCCGCTCTCGCAAGTTGATCGAGTCGTAGGCAACGGCATCGAGGCGGCGGTGTGCGCCAAGCACGCCCGGCGCCTGCGCCGCCTCGGCTGGACCCGCGCCCTGTCGCCTCCGGACCGCGAGATCTGGGCGGCGGGCGATCCGCCGCCTCGCCAGGGCTGCTCGCTCGAGGCGCTGATCGACGGCGCGCAGGCGTTTCCCGCCATCGCCGAGGCGATCGAGAACGCGCGCGACCACGTCCACATCACCGGCTGGCACATCGCGCCTCACTTCGAGCTAGTGCGGGGCGAGCGAAGCCGCGGGATCGGGCAGCTGCTGGCCGAGGCGGCCGAGCGGGTCGACGTCCGGGTCCTGGTGTGGGCCGGGGCGCCGGTGCCCGCATTTCACCCGACTCGACGTGAGGTCCAGGACGGGGTACACGAGCTGACCCGCGAGACCCGGATTCGCTGCGAGACCGACCCCCGCGAGCATCCGTTCCATTGCCACCACGAGAAGACCATGGTGGTCGACGGAGAGCTCGCCTTTGTGGGCGGGATCGACATGACCGACTTCGCGGGCGATCGCTTCGACGTCTCTGATCACCCAGCCCGCCGGCGCCTGGGCTGGCACGACGTCGGCACGCGCCTGAGGGGGCCCGCGGTGATCGACGTGCACGATCACTTCGCCATGCGCTGGCGGGAGGTGACCGGCCAGACGCTCGAGCGGCCCGCCATCCCCCCCGCCGCCGGCGAGCAGACCGTCCAGGTCGTGCGGACGGTCGCCGAGGGCATGTACGACGCGGTCCCCCACGGCGAGTTCCGCATCCTCGAGAGCTACGTCCGGGCGATCGAGCGCGCCGAGCGCTACATCTACCTGGAGAACCAGTTCCTGTGGTCGCCCGAGATCGTCCGGCTCCTGGCCGACAAGCTGCGCCGCCCGCCCTGCGACGAGTTCCGCCTGGTGGTCGTGCTGCCCTCCCGGGCCAACAACGGACACGACGACACGATGGGACAGCTCGGGAGGCTGGTGGGCGCCGACGACGACGCCGGCCGACTGCTCGCCTCGACGATCCGCTCGGTCTCCGGCCACCGCGGCGACCGCCTGTACGTGCACGCCAAGGTGGGGATCATCGACGACCGCTGGCTGACGGTCGGCTCGGCCAACCTGAACGCGCACTCGCTGCTCAACGACACCGAGATGAACGTGATCACCGACGACCCCGGGCTGGCCCGGGACACCCGCCTGCGCCTCTGGGCCGAGCACCTGCACCTGGACCGCTCGGCGATCGCGGACGAGGACCCTTACCGCACCGTGGACGAGCGCTGGCGCCCGGTGGCCTTCGAGCAACTCGAGCGGATGCGCGCCGGCGACGACCCCACGCATCGGCTGCTGGCCCTGCCTGGCCTGTCCCGCCGCTCGCGCCGGCTCTTCGGGCCTTTGGTGGGGCTGCTCGACGACGGCTAGCCCCTCGCTTCCCGCCCGTACCGCCCCCGGCCCGCCCGGCTCGAGCCGACCAATGTGCCTCTCGACGACCTGCGCGCCCCGAATGGCAGTTGGCTCGCGCTATGCGCGAGTGAATCGCCATTCACCGCCGGCGGGGATGCCGAGTGGCAGTTTGGTTGCGGTCGGGGCGACGACCGCGCGGCCGCCTCGATCGTCTAAGCCCAGGCGGGTTCGCGGCCCTGCTCGCGCACCCACTGCCCGAGCAGCCCGCGCAGATGGGCCACGAAGCGCTCGTGCTCGTGCGCCGGGTACGTGGCCCGCACCGTGTCGACGAGCAGGCGGTCGAAGTCGGCCGACTCGACCCACTCGAGCACCACCTCGTCGACATGGGAAAGGCGACTGGCGCAGAAGTCGTGGTAGCGGTCGGCCTCGAAGTGGTCGTCGGCCAGGCGGCGGTAGGCGGCGAGCTTCTCCGCGTAGTCGAGGTCGTCGCGATCGGCGACCTCGAAGTAGCGCCGGGTGTCGAGATCCAGGCGCGGGCGCCGGCGGGTGACCAAGCAGAACGTGCACCACTTCAGCAGCGTCTTGATCGCCCACGGGAAGTAGTAGTGCAGGCTGGTCAGGGCCACGTCGGGCGACGCGTTGGCGTAGTCGATCGGGTGGACCTGATCGCCCCGGACGAGGCACTCGCACGAATTGAACTCCCAGCGGAAGAACGCGTTCACGAGGCGGCTGATCGTCAGCACCTCATCCCCCACCGCCGGCGAGAGGAAGTCGTGCGCCACCGCGTAGCGGTCGTGCATGGGCTTCTCGGGACGGAACTTCATGATCATCGTCTCGGGCCCAATCGACAGCGACCGCGCGAACACGTCGAAGTCCTCCACCGACGCCTGGAGATGCATGATCCGCCGGCCCGAGGCGTCGTAGGCCCGCTGAAGCTCGTCGCGGTTGCGGATGCGGCTGACCCCGATCCACTGGCCGCCGTCGTAGGGCTTCATGAACAGCGGATAGCCGATCTGCTCGGCGATCGCGGCCAGGTCGAACGGCTGGTTGTACCTGGTCGCGGTGTACTGGAAGCGCGAGTTGTCCGGCGGATCCTTGTGCGGCACCATGACCGTCGGCGGAACCTTCAGCCCCAGCCGGATCATCGCGCAGTAGGCGGCGTGCTTCTCCATCGACTGGAAGGTGAACGGGCTGTTCAGCAGATACACGTCGTTCATCAGCGCGACCTTCTTGAGCCACTCGCGCGGGACGTAGTACCAGTAGGCCAGACGGTCGATCACGAGCTCGTAGGTCGGCCGGTCGCGCAGGTCGAACGGCTCGATCGTGATCCGCTCGGTGGCGATCCGGTGGCGGTGGCCCGAGGCGTCGGTGATCGGGCCCAGCCGCGCGACCAGCGTCTCGAACGCGCGTGGCCAGTCCTCCTCGGTGCCGAGCAGCAGGCCGATCAGGTGGGTGGTTTCTGTGGGCATCAGCAAAAGCGTTGCAGGTGATGGGCGAGTTGCGCCCGCCAGGAGGGCCAATCGTGGGGGACGTCATACCCCCACAGGTCCAACTCGCACCGTAACCCCTTGGCCTGGAGCAGCCCGGCGAAGCGGCGGGTCGACTCGAGTGCACCGGTCGTGTCCTCCCACTGCCCCTGCCCGCACACCAGCAGCAGGCTGAGCTGCGAGCGCAGCCAGTCGAGGTGATCGCCCCCGAGGTGGCCGACGTAGTCCATCGGGTTGTTGAAGTACGCGGCCTCCCCGCGCTCGCCCCAGCCGTGCCAGGCCGACGGGTCGTAGTTGCCCGAGAGGCAGATCGCCAGCGGGAACACGTCGGCCCGCTTGAGCGCGAAGTTCGCGGCGTGGAAGGCCCCCAGGCTGACTCCGCAGGCGATCACCTCGTCGGCGCCGCCGCAGTCGTGGCGCACGAACGGGACGACCTGGTCGAGGATCCACGCCTCGTACACGCCGTGGCGTCGGGCGCGTTCCTCGACCGGGATGTCGCGGTTGGACCAGGACTCGTGGTCGAACGAGTCCACGCAGTACAGCTTCACCCGTCCCGCGGAGAGCAAATCCCCAATCGCCCCGACCATCCCCCGGCGCTCGAACTCCCCTGCGTCACCGCCCTCGGCCGGGAACGCGATCATCGGGCGTCCCCAGTGCCCGTAGACGGCCACGCCGTTCATGCCGAGGGCCACAGCCGCGCGAGCAGCCCCGTGAGATCGGGATCCAGGGCATCGCGCCAGCCCGTGTAGTTGTGCAGGTCAGGCACCTCGGTCAGGTGGGCGTCATAGCCCTGGGCGGCGAGCGCGTTCGCCATCAGCCGGTTGTTGTAGACGTTCTCCTCCTCGGCGCCGCACGTCATCGCCACCGCGACCGGCTCATCGAACGTCGGCGCGCGCAGGACCCCGCGCACGAATCGCACGATCCGGACGTAGCGCGGGAACCCCGACTCCTGGCGGTCGAAGCGGGGCACGAAGAAGCTCGCCGACTGCAGAAACAGGCCGGCGAACGTGCCGGGCCAGGTGCGCTGCGCCTGGACCATCGCGAGGCCGCCGAGGCTCGCGCCCATCCCGACGACGCGGCCACTGACCGGGACCTCCGCGCGCAGAGCCGGCAGAATCCGGTTGCACAGCGCGCGACCGTACGCCGCGGACGCCGAGTACCACTCGTTGCGGTCGCCGGGCGGCAGCAGCGCGACGCGGAACGGCGGCAGCCTGCCCGCCTCGATCATCGCGCCGGCGTAGCGGATCAGCCCCGCGAGCGCGGCGTACTCAGGGCCATCGTGCGCGACCAGCAGCGGCAGCTCGCCCTCGCAGGGGGACCAGACCGGGATCTCCAGGGCGCGGCCGAGCACGCGGATACCGACGCCGCCGAACGTCCCCTGGACGACCGGCTGCTCGAGCCACGCCGGCGGGCGATAGCCGGGCGCGGACAGGACTGACTTCTCCCCGAACGCCCCGGGGGCGCGCTGCGGGTTTCCCGGATCACACACGACCACGGTGTCGCCGTCGTGGTCTGACAGCTCGAGCTGGTACTCCAGGCGCGCGAGACCGGTGTCGGGCAGGTGCAGAACCCAGCCGCCGTTCTCGCGGACGAACTCCGCGTCGGGGAGCGGCAGGTCCGAGCACAGGCGGACCGCCGCCAGGCGTTCCTCGGGATCGTCGACGCGCAGGCTGCCGAGCACGCGCCGAAGGTAGCCGATAGCGGCTCGGCGGTGAGCTACTCCGGGGTCGACATCGACGATATCGAGGGCGCCGGCCCGGGCGGGGCGGTGCGCTTCGCGCGAGCCCCGCGGCCCCTTCTAGCTATAGATCTATAGCCATATAGGTGCTGTTGGGGCTGGCGCGGTACTCGCCGAACGGCTCGCAAACCTTGAAGCCGACGCTCGCATACAGCGCGCGGGCCGGCGCGAACTCGGCCATCGATCCGGTCTCCAGGCTGAGCCGGCGGTAGCCCGCCTCGCGCGCCACCGCGATCAGATGCTCGGTCATGCGCCGCCCGATCCCCTGCCGCCGGGCGGCCGCCACCGTATGCATCGACTTCACCTCCGCGTGCTCGTCGTCCAGGCGCTTGAGTGCTCCCACCGCGAGCAGGACGCCGTCCCGGCGGAAGCTGAGGAACGTCACGGACGGGTCGAGCAGCCCGTCCACGTCGAGCGCGTGGGCGTCCTCGGGAGGTGTCGGCGCACGCGCGAACGTGAGGTGCGTGGCCAGAAGCAGCCGCACGTCCGGCGCGGCCGGGTCGTCGAGCGAGATCTCATCGGGGGCCATGGCCATGCTCAGCGGGTCGACACCGTCACGCTCGACATGACGACGGGCGGCGTCGGCGCGCCGTCGCCCGGCGGATTGGTCGGCAGCGAACCGATCTTCTCCGCCACGTCGATGCCCGAGACGACCTTGCCGGCTAGCGCGTAGTCGGGCGTCAGACCGGCCGACTGGGTTATGTTCGCGCCGGTCACGACGAAGAACTGGCTGCCCGAGGCGCCGCGCGGGTCGGCCTGGGTCTTGGCCATGGCGATGTCGCCACGGACGTACTGGGTGCTCGGCGGCGGGGGCTCGACCACGCCGTAGCCGGGACCGCCGGCGCCGTTGCCGAGCGGGTCCCCGCCCTGGATCACGAACCCCGTGGCCACCCTGTGGAAGGTCAGCCCGTTGTAGAAGCCGCGCTCGACCAGGTAGTAGATCGAGGCCGAGGTCTTGGGCGACTGCTTGACGTCGAGCGTGAACGCGAACTTCCCGCAGTTGGTGACCACGGTGACCGTGTAGGTGCGGGCTGGGTCGAGCTTGACCGTGGTGGCGCGAGGTGCTGGGGGCCCTTGGGCTTCGGCACCGCGACGGTCCGGCAGACCGCAGGGGCGGCCGCGCCGGAGGCCGCGGTGCTCGTGCTAGCTGCTCTGCGAGCTGTGGCTCGTGCTGCTGCCGCAACCCGCGACGCCCACGGCGATGGCGAAGGCCAGGCATGCTCTGCGCACAGCCTCCAAGCAAACCAGATCGCCTCACTGGGAGATGCTGAAGCCCTGGCCCTTGGCCCCGCCGCCACCGCCCACGCTGGACTCACCCTGCGCCGAGCCGCCGTGCGGACAGTCCTTGTTCGTATTGCACAGGCCCCCAGACGGGAGGTCGAACGTCTGGGTCGACGCCCCGGATGGCGTCGTGAGCTCAGCCGACTTCGGCTGCCCGGCGTTCGGCCACCAGGCGACGAACCAGCCGTTGTCCACGGTCGCCTGCACCTTGGTGCCGTCGTCGAGGACCAGCGTCATCGCGCTTACGCCGGTCCCGGATCGGCCGTAGGCGAACCCGAAGGCCTGACCGCCTCGCTCGCTGCGGTGCGCGCCCGAGAGCAGGACGCGCCCATCCGGCACGACCATAGGGCTCGAGGCCTGGCTCTCCGAGAGCGACACGAACGACGGGCCCTTGATGCACGTCGCGGTCGACTCGCTGTTCGCGTACACCGCGAACGTGAACGGCCCGCGCGTGTCCGCCAGTGCCAGCGGCAGCCCCGCGACCGACGATTGCGACTGCCGGCAGGCCGCGGCCGCGGCGGCCAGCTGACCGGGCGCGGGCTTCGTCGGCTTGGCGCTCCAGCCGGCGAACGCGCTCGAGGCGCCCGCCCCGAGCGAGACCACCAGGGTCAGCGCGCCCGCGGCGGCGGCCGCGCCGGCCAGCGCGCCGATCGCCACCGGGGGGCGCATGCGGCGCGTGCGCGGATGGTAGTCCCGCCGGGTCAGGCGGACCGCGGCCGCCGCGGGGACCTGCGCTGCGCGTGTTCGCATCGCCTCGCGCAGATCGGACTGCAGTTGATCGTTCATGTCGGGATGCTCCTTGGGTCATTGGCCGGGCGCATCGCCTGCTCGAGTCGCGCGAGTGCACGAGAGGCGGTGCTCTTGACGGTGCCGAGGGAGCACTTGAGGGCGGCCGCGACCTCGGCTTCGGGAAGGTCCAGGAAGTAGCGCAGGACGAGCACCGCGCGCTGGCGCGGGGGCAGCGCCGCCAGCGCGCCCATCAACTCGTCCTGTCCGTCGATCTCGTCCACGCCGCCGGCCGCGGCGGCGCGCTCGGAAGGCAGCGGGGTGGTCAGCTCCTGGCGCCGGCGCGTCCGCCGGGCCGAGCCGCTCAGGGCGCGGTTGACGAGGATCCGCCGCGCGTAGGCGATCGGGCGCTCCATCCGACGCACCCGGGGCCACCGGCGCGCCACCTCGAACAGCGTCTCCTGGACGAGGTCCTCGGCCTCACCGAGGTCCCACACGATCAGATAGGCCGTGCGCAGCAGCGTGTCTGTGCTGTCGGCGACGAAGCGATCGAAATCGGCGCGGCGTTGACTCATCTGCCCCGGTTAAGGGGTCGCCGCCCGCAAAAGGTTGCCCGTGATCTCTACCGGCGCCCGAATCGCCAGTACTGCGTGTCGGCGTCCTCCTCGAGCGACGGAAAGTGAACGCGCCAGAGGACGGGGACGAGCAGCATGCCGATCACGATGATCGCAAGCCCCGCGTAGGTCCCGAACACGGTGAAGAAGACGACGGTGGCGAGCAATCCCACGGGAAACAGCCACGGGAGCATCCACGTCTTCATGTGCGAAGGGTACTCCCGCCCGGCACCCTCAAGGATTTTCTCGCCGATGCCGAAAATAGAAGTGATCGCAGGCGGGCGCCCAGGCCGGAAGGGACGCTCGCGGGTGAGACTCGGCGCCTCACCGTTCGCCTCCCGATCACTTTCTCTCCTCTCTCGTGAGCCGGCTCCCCGTGAGCCGGCTCATCTTTTTCAGAGCCGGCTCACGGTTCGCGCGGTCGATCAGCCGATGTGGATGACCTTCTCGAGCGCCTGGGCCAGGAGCGAGGCACCGGCATAGCTCGGGTGGATCCCGCATGGGGTGCTCGCGCCCGTCAGCTGGGTGAGCAGCCCGGCCGTGCAGCTGTTGCCGCCGGAGTGCGCGGCCCCCGCCGCGAGCTCGCCGAAGCCGTCCGCCACCTCGACGTGGAACGGCTTGGCCGCCCCATCGATCGCCTGGTTGAGCAGACTGATCTGTCCGCTCGCGCTGGGGTCCGCGTAGTTGAGCGAGTAGTAGTTGACGATCGCCAGCTGACCACCGTAGTGGGCCTTGTTGCGGATCGTCGACAGGATCGTCTTCACGTTCGTGGTGATGGTCCCGATCAGCCCCGCCAGCTCGGTCCCCGAGGCACAGTGGTCGGGGGTGGTCGCCTGGCAAACGAACGCGTCGTTGGCGCCGATCATCAGCGACACGAGCCGGACGTCGTGGTGCTTCTTGAGGTAGTTCAGGGCGAAGGCGAGCTGCGAGCCGGTGTAGCTGACGTGAAGCGGCCGCGTCGTGCGGTAGCCCGGTGAGCCGCTCACGCTGTTCTCGCAGCCGTTGCTCTGAGCCGTGTCGTCGATCAGGCTGGAGCTGGTCTCACCCGGGCAGGCCGGGTTGACGACCTTCAGGTGAAGCTCGGAGCCGATCAGCTCGGGATAGCCGAGGAAGCTCGACGCGTCCGGATAGTCCGGGGCCGGAACGACCTGCGCCTCCTCGTAACCGAAAGTGACCGAGTCACCGAGCGAGAGATACGTCGATCCCTTGGTGACCGGGGTGTGTGTGTTGAGGGCCGGCGTCTTGGGCTTGTGCTTGTGCTTCTTGGCGACCGCCTGGCCGCTCATGGCCGCGACCAGACCCAGGGCGCAGGCCATCACCAGCGCGCTTCTGAAGGCCCACCGCGCCCTTCCGGGCATACCACCGTTCATGCGTGTCCCTCTCTCTCCCCACGCCACGATTTGCGCGCGTCCGGCCAAGCTGCGCGCCCGATTGCGGCCAGGATCCTATACGGGATGTGTCCCGCCTGTTACCAACGGCGAAGGCCGACGCGACTAGAATGCGGTGCGTCTCGACCGAGCTTTCGATCCAACGCAGGGATGACGAGCGGGGCGTCGTGCTCGCGCTGTTTGGCGAGCTGGACGTGGTGTCCGCGCCAGAGCTCGCGCACGCCCTGAGCGAGGTGCTCGAGCAGCAGCATGTCTGGGTGATGCTCGACCTGAACGGCCTCGACTTCGTGGACAGCGCGGGGGTGAGCGTGCTGATCAGGGCCAAGCAACGAGCCGAGGCGGATGGCCGAACGCTCGTGCTGCGCCGGCCCACCGAGCAGCTGGAGCGCGTGTTCGCGCTCGTCGGTCTGGCCGATTGGCTGGCCATCGAGGACTGACATGAGCTACGTGGAGCACCTCGTCGGTTCCCCGCTGGTGACCTGCGCCTGGGAGCAGCAGATCGAGGCGCCGCACGAGCAGCGCGTTGTGCCCGACGCGTGCGTCGATCTGATCTGGTCGGGCGAGCGTCTGACGATCGCCGGGCCC
Source organism: uncultured Solirubrobacterales bacterium (assembly GCA_963832315.1). Classification (GTDB taxonomy): domain Bacteria; phylum Actinomycetota; class Thermoleophilia; order Solirubrobacterales; family Solirubrobacteraceae; genus Palsa-465. The sequence continues at coordinate 103,465 of CAWHTT010000011.1, forward strand.
GACACCCGCGCCCGGCTGGTCTCGTTGGCGCCCGGCACCCGCATCTTCGCGGTGCGCCTGCGCCCGGGCACGGCCGGCGCCGTGTTCGGCCTGCCGGCCACCGAGCTCCGCGACGAGGCGCCGAGCGCGGCCGACGTGCTGGGCGACGGCGCCGCCGAGGCCCTGCTCGACGAGCTCCAGGCCGGCGGCGATCCCCACGCGATCCTCCTGCGCGCGATCACCCACGGCGCGCGGTCCGGCCCCGATCCCCTCGTGCGCGCCGCGGTGGACGCGCTCGATCGTCCTCGCGCGCGTATCTCCTCGGTGGCCTCCGAGCTCGGGCTGAGCGCGCGCCAGCTTCAGCGCCGGGTGGCCGACGCCACCGGCTACGGCCCCAAGATGCTCGCGCGGGTGCTCCGCTTCCGCAGGCTCCAGGCGCTGGCCGCGGCGCCGGCCGACCGCGGCCCCGCGACCGGGTCCGAGCCGGCCCTGATCGACCTCGCCCTCGACGCCGGTTACGCCGACCAGGCCCACATGACCGCCGAGGTCACTCGCCTGGCCGGCCTCTCGCCTGTCCGATTTCTCAAAGACCGCACGCCGACCGCCGCCTAGTCTGCGCGGCATGCCAGTCGACCGCGCCGCCGCCGAGACGTTCATCTGGTCGACCGCTCGCCTGCTCGACCGCCACCGCTACGCGATGCTGTTCGAGGACGGTCCCGCCGAGCCGGTGATCGAGGCGCTGCGCGGCTATCGCAATCCGGATGGCGGCTTCGGCCACGCGCTCGAGCCGGATGTGCGTTGCCCGAGCAGCCAGCCCTCGCCGACTCTGTCCGCGCTCGAGATCCTGGGCGAGGCAGGCGCCGCGGACGGCGACCTGGCCTCGGACGCACGCGCCTGGCTCGCTCGGATCGCCGGACCCGACGCCAGCGTCCCGTCCGCCCTGCCCGGCTTCGACCGCTACCCGCACGCGCCGTGGTACACGGCGGAGCCCGGATCGATGCTGACGCTCGCCCTGGTCGGCGCCTGCCACGAGGGTGGCGCGACCGGCGGCGAATGGCTCGAGCGCGCCACCGACTGGTGCTGGCGCTCGATCGAGGAGCACGAGCAGCCTGCTGGGTACTGGCTCAAGTTCGCGCTGGCCTTCCTCGACAGGGCGCCCGAGGAGGAGCGAGCTCATGCGGCCGTCGCCTCCTTCGCCGGCCGCGTCGATCCCTCGGCCGTCGAGCCGGTCGGCGGTGTGGAAGGAGAGACGCTGGGTCCCCTCGATCTCTCCCCTCGTCCGGGCAGCCGCTCGCGCGCGCTGGTCACCGAGGAGCAGATCGAGGCGCACCTCGACGCGGTGCAGTCAGAGCAACGCGAGGACGGCGGCTGGATGTTCGACTGGCTGTCCTGGTCGCTCGCGCAGACCGCTGACTGGCGCGGGATCGTGACGATCCGCGCGCTCAGGTGGCTGCGCGACAACGGCCGCCGGCTCTAGGGCCGTCCGGTGCCCGTGAAGAACGCGAACGTCCGCTCGGCCGCGGCGGCTGCCTCCGCTGCGTCCGCGCCGGCGGCGATCGCCGCCTCGCACCAGCCCCGGCTGCTCTCTTCGATGAACCGCCGTCCCTCCTCGGATGCCGGGAACGCGAGACCCGCCTGCGGGTCCACCGCCGCGCCCGTGACGAGGTGCTGCGTGAGCCCGAGGAGCGCAAGGTCCCAGCCGACTCCGACCGCACCCGGCCCGAATTGTGCCCAGTGGTCGTCCATATGCGAGATGTGCTCGAGCTCGAGTTGGGTTGCGCCCCCGGGCGCCTCGCTGAGACGCAGCTCGATCCAGCTCACCTGCCCGCCGTACTCCCAGGTGGCCGCGAAGCGGCGGGGCGGCTCGCAACGCTCGATGAGCCCGCCCGCGTTGCCCTGCACCTGGTAGCGGCCCCCTTCGCGCAGCTCGCCCGAGACGGGCAGGAACCACCGTGGGATCCGCTCGGGATTGGTGCAGGCGTCCCACACGTCCTCGAGCGGCGCATCGTAGGTTCGGGCGATCACCACCGTCCGCGCCTCGCCGGCTTCGAGAGTGCGACTGCCGACGCGCCGCGTGACCGCGTTTGTCTGCTCGCTGCCGTGGAGCATGTCCATCACCTCTTCTTCGATCGGTTGCTCGGGGGCGCTCGGCGACGGTCGCGCCGGCCGCGCGCGAGCTCGGTCTCGAGCGCCGCCAGGTGCGGCGTCCAGTACCGCCGGAAGCGTTCGAGCCAGGCGTCGACCTCCCGGAGCGGCTCGGGGCTCACCGCGTACAGCCGCCGTGGTCCGTCGGGCCGGACGGTGGCGAAGCCCGCGTCGCGCAGCACCCTGAGGTGGGCCGAGACCCCGGGCTGGGAGATGCCGAACTCCTCCTGTACGACGGTCCCGACCGCGCCGGCCGTGCACTCGCCGTCGGCCAGCAACTCGAGGATCCGCCGCCGGACCGGGTCGCCCAGCACGTCGAACGCATGCATCGCGCCGGATCGTATCAACTAGAACTTATATAAATCAAGACCTAATTAGGAGCGACGCGCAGGGTCCGGCGCAGGAAGTCGTGCTCGACGCCCAGGGCCACGTCGGCCACGCTCATCGGCAGTGAGACGAAGCCGTGCGGCGCCTCCGGCCAGATCCTCAGCTCCGTGGGGTGGCCGGCCTGGCGCCATCGTGCCTCCATGAACAGCGTGTCGTCGAGCAGCGGATCCGCGGTGCCGATCGTGAAGATCGCCGGCGGCATGCCCGACAGGTCCGCGAACAGCGGCGAGATGTCCGGATCCCGGCGCGCCTCGCGGTCGTGCGCGGGGAGAAACTGGTCGCTGAACCACATCATGATCGGCCCCGAGAGGATCAGGTTGCGCTCGCCCCACAGCCGCTGGCTCGGGGTCATCGACAGGTCGAAGCAGCCGTACTGGAGCACGGCGGCGCCAAACGCGCCGGTGATCCCGTGCCGGTCGCGCAGCCGCAGCAGGGTCGCGGCGGTCAACTGCCCGCCCGCCGAGTCGCCGCCGATCGCGCGCGGCCCCGGGGCGCCGAGCTCCGCCTGGCCCCGCTCGCCGAGCAGCCACAGCGCGGCCGCCTCGCAGTCGTCCGGTCCGGCGGGATAAGGGTTCTCCGGCGCCAGCCGGTAGTCCACGCTGACCACCGTGAGGCCGGTCTCACGGGCCAGGCGCTGGAGGCGAATATCCTGGCCGTCGCTCTCGCCGAGGGTCCACCCACCGCCGTGCAGGTGCAGGAACGTTCCGGTCGGCTTGACCTCCGGCGCGATGATCCGCAGCGGGATCGAGCCACTCCGGCCGTCGATCTCGATCACGCGCGCCTCCGGAACGTACACCGGCGCGGGGAAGATGCCGCGGCCCTCGCGTCGAGCCTGACGCGACTCGGCCGGCGGCACGGTGTGAACCGAGGGGATCGTGGCCAGCATCCGCTCGAGCTCCACGTTGAAGGCGCGGGTCTCGGCGAGGAGAGTGTCGGGATCGGGCGTGCTCATCGGGTCGGGCGGGGGCGACTGTATCCATTCGGAGTTCGCTTGACATCCCGGTTGCCCGCTGGGTAGCGTGTCGCCGGCGTTCGCGTGGTAGACGGATTGTGCGGCTTGCGAACAATCCGGCTCAAGTTGCAGGGGCGCTTGGACGACAACTCCAAATAGGTTCGGCTCTTCGAAGCCATTTGCTCAGCTGTGGTGCCGGCCCGGCGGCTTGGGCTGAAAATGCTTGCCGCCGGGGCACCACGGTTGAGCCAGATATCGGGCGCCGCATCCCCGCCGATACAGTCGGTAGCCCATGGTCGACCTCGAGGCGTATCTCGCGCGGATCGGCCTGCGCGGCCGCCCGGATATGGCCGAGCTACACCGCGCGCACGTCACCTCGATCCCGTTCGAGAACCTCGACCCCCGCCGCGGCATCCCGGTCTCGCTCGCGCCCGAGGATCTCGAGCGCAAGCTCGTGCGCGAGCGCCGGGGCGGCTACTGCTTCGAGCAGAACCTGCTGCTGAAGGCCGGGCTCGAGGCACTCGGCGCCCGGGTCGAGACGTTGCTGGCCCGGGTCAGGGTCGGCGCCGCGCCGGGCACGCCCCGGCCCCGCACACATCTCGTCCTGCGTGTGCAGGCCGAGGGGATGCAGTGGCACGCCGACGTGGGCTTCGGCCATGGGACGCTGATCGAGCCGATCCCGTTCGGCCCGGGTCCGGTACACGAGCAGTCGGGCTGGAGGTTCCGGGTCGTGCAGGACGGCCCGGAGCTAGTCCTCCAGACCGGCCAGGACGGCGACTGGCTCGATCTGTACGGGTTCGTTCCCGACCCGGTCCCGTTCATCGACATCGAGACCAGCAACTGGTTCACCTGCACGCATCCGCGCTCTCCGTTCGTCACCGGACTGATCGTGAGCGCTCAGCGCCCGGACGGCGCCCGGGTGTCGCTGAGCGACTGGCAGGGGCTGTCGCTGAGTGAGGAGACCCCGGCCGGCGGCTCGACGCGGCCGGTCGACCCCGGCGAGGTCGGCGAGCTCATCGCGACGCAGTTCGGGCTGCGCGGCTTCGATGGCTAGCGAGGGTCTCACCGTGGCCGTGACCGGCCCGACCGGCACGTTCGGATTCGGGTTGATGCCCCTGCTCCAGGCCGACCCGCGGATCGGACGGATCGTCGGCGTCGCCCGCCGGCCGTTCGATCCCTCCGCGCACGGCTGGAGCAAGATGGAGTACCGGCAGGGCGACGTCCGCGATCCGGACGCGTTACGCGAGGCATTTGCCGGCGCGGACGCGGTCGTCCACCTGGCCTTCATGATCACGGGAACCGCCTCGCGCCAGACGATCCGGGCCATCAACGTCGAAGGGACGCTCGGCGCCTTTGCCGCCGCGGCGGCCGCCAAGGCGCAGCGGTTCGTCTACGCCTCTTCGGTGGCCGCCTACGGCTTTCATTCCGACAACCCGATCGGGATGACCGAGGAGTGGCCCGTCCGCCCGGCCGCGCGACTGTTCTACGCCCAGGAGAAGGCCGAGCTCGAACGGCTGCTGGACGAACAGGCGCGTGAGCATCCCGGCCTCGGGCTGTACCTGCTCCGGCCGCCGATCGTCCTGGGCCCGCACGCGGTCGGCGCCAAGGACGCCCTGCCCGCGCCGGTCGCGGCGGTGGCGCAGCGGATGCTCGAGCTGGCCCGGCAGCTCCCCGTGCCGATCCCCGTCCCCGCGCCGGATCTGCCGATGCAATTCATCCACGAGGACGACGTCGGCCAGGCGCTGCTGGCGTGCGTGGTGGCCGAGGGACCGCCGGGGGCGTACAACATCGCCGCTGACGGCGTGCTCACCGTGGCCGACGTGGTCCGCGAGCTCGGCCTGACGCCCGTGCCGATCCCGGCCGGGCTGACCAGCAGCGCGGCGCGAGTGGCCGCGCAGATCCCGCCGCTGCCGTTTCTCCCGCCCGCCGCCGAGTGGGTCGAGGCGGCCACCCACCCCGCGATCATGGACACGTCCAAGGCCAAGCGCGAGCTCGGGTTCCAGCCGAAGCACACCGCGCTCGAGGCGCTGCGCGACACCCTGCCGCGCTAGTGCCGCGATGGACACGGGGCCCCGGTTGCGGGACACTCCGTGTGTGCTCGGACCCGGAGCGCGCAGGCATCGACTGGCCAGGACGCTGAACGCGGCCTATGCCGAGGGGCTGCTCAGCGAGCGAACGCTGGCGCACCGGCTCGACGAGCTCTTCGCCGATGTGCTGATCGATCCGGCCCGGCTGGTCGGCGACCTGACCCGGCGCGCCTCGGGCGGGCCGGGGCGCCGGAGCGCGCTCCAGACGCTGACCGAGTTCCTGCAGCGACCGCGTGCCGGCACCGGCGCGGGCGAACCGGGCATCCTGCTCGCGCTGGACTGGACCGGCGGGCGCGAGGAGCTTGTGATCGGGCGCCATCCGAGCTGCGACGTCGTGGTGGCCGGCGAGACCGTGTCGCGCCGCCACGCCCGGCTCACCTTCCGCGACGGCAGCTGGATCGTTCAGGACCTCGACTCGACCAACGGGACCCGCCTGAACGGGCAGTACGTCGGCCGCTGCCGGCTGCGCCCCGGCGATCAGCTGGCGCTCGGGCACCAGCGCCTGCGCGTCGACTGAACGGACTAGATCCGCACCGAGACGACCACGCCGGCGTCCAGGGGCACGTCGACCGAGACGTAACCGCTCGCCGGATCGTGCATCCGCCGGCAATAGGGGTCCTGCTCCGGATCCCCGGCGCTCAGGTCCGCGACGACCAGCGCGCCGGTGGAGAGCGCCGGGTCGAGGAGATCGAGCACGGGGAGGTAGAGGTTGTTCCAGCCGTCGAGGAACAGCAGATCGACCTCGTCCACGTCCGCGAGCGTGCTGAGCGCGTCGCCCTCGCGCAGGTCGACCAGGTCGTCGAGGCCCGCGTCGGCGAGGTTCTGCCGGGCCAGGCGGGCCTTCTCGGGCTCCATCTCGGTGGTGATCACCCGCGCGCCGCCGAGGTCACGTGCCGCCGCGGCGAGATGAATCGTCGAGAACCCCAATGACGCGCCGAACTCGACGATCGTGCGGGCCCGGGCCGCCATCGCCAGGACGTACAGCAGCTCTCCCACTTCGGGGGTGATCGAGAGCGGCGCGAGCCCGTAGATGGCGCCGCGGTCGCGGCCGTACACCCGGCGCCCGTGCTGGTCATCGTGGGCGCGCATGCGCGCGATGGCCGGCGGGTCCTCGCTCTGGGCCCGCCGGGCCAGCTCGGCCAGCACGCGGTCGACGGGCGGCGTGTGGAGGGTCGACCCCACGCCGCCCGGCCGCTACTGGAATATCTCGGTGGTGCAGTCGCCTCCGGGGAGGTGGATCTCGTGCGGGCGGGCGCCCTCGGCCTGCTCGTGGAAGTCCACGAAGAAGTCCGGGTCAAGCCGATAGGTCCCGTCAGCCTGGCGCTCGAGCTTGACCAGCCACCCCTCGATCCCGGGATAGAACTGGTTATCCCACGTCGAGAACAACGAGTTCGTGACATACACCCGATCGCCGTCCAGCGAGTTCTGAATCATCTGCGGACCACCATTCAGCGCTCCCCGCGCCTTCGGATGACCACCGTCGCGGCCGAGCAGGCCGCCGAGCCACACCTGTGACTTCAGCTGCGGGTTGGTCGGATCGGACACGTCGTAATGGCGCACATCGCCGTGCAGCCAGTTCGAGAAGAACAGATCCTTGTCATCCAGCGAGAGCACCAGGTCGGTGATCAGCCCCGGAACGCCACCCTCAAGCGGCCACCCCGCAAGCTCCTCATTAGCCACGTCGATCACCTTGCCGGTCGACCAGCTCCCGTTATCCCGATTGAAGCGGATGATGTTCGAAGACAGCGTCGCCCCGACGAACCCCTGGGCCGAGTCGGGGTCGTGCTGCCAGCGGATCTCCAACGGGATCCACCCCTCATCGCCCAGGTCAATCGTCTGCACGATGGCGCGCCGCTCCAGATCCCAGAAATGCAGCTTCCGGCCATACTTCCCGGCCGCCACGTCGGCCGGGTTGAACCCGTCCAGGAACGTGTTCGGCGAAGCCCACTCGCTCGAGATCAGCGTGTTCTGGCGAGGCTGATACCAGAAGTCGTACATGAACTGAAGACCGTTCGGCTCGCGCTCCCAGCGCTCGGCGATCGAGAAATCGCGCGCGTCCAGCACCGCGAACCCGCCCGGCGTGTTGCCATCCGCATCGCCCAGCATCGAGATCGTCACGATGTCCCCCGGCATGCAATGCACCGTATGCGGCGCGCTCAGCCCCAACTTCTCCTTGATCTCCTCGCCCTCGATCACATCCTTGATCCGCGGCGCCCGCGGCTCGGAGATATCGATGATGTGCAAACGCGAGGAACGCATCCCCGGCACGATCATCGTGTCGCGCTGAAGCTGCGAGTGGCACGCCGACGAGCACGCGTTCCAGCCGAAGTGGTGCAACTCGTCCCCGACGTTCGGCATCTCGGTGCGATGGACGATCTGACCGTACGTGGACGACTCCTTGTCCACGTCCACGACCGCGATGAAGTCCGGCCGGTCGATCCCGGTTCCCTCGTACAGCGCGGCCACGTAGACGAACTTCTCGGGCGGCTGCTGGCGAGCCACCTCCGGTGACGCGTAGCCAGGTCCCCCGTGCTCGTGGTGATCATGCGGCTGAGCGCTCATGGGGTACCCCCTCTGTTCGGACTTTACCTAACAGTCGTAGCTTAGGACCTGCGCATTCTCCACAGGTCTTATAGCAATTTGGGGGGTGCCGGCGACTACGCCACGGCGCGCTCGGCCAGATGGTGGCCGACCTTGCGCTTGACCCGCTGCAGCGCGTTGTCGACGGTCTTGCAGTCGCAGCCGATCCGCCGCCCGACCTCCTCGTAGGAATGCCCATCGAGGTACAGGGCGAGCACGCGCGACTCGAGCTCGGACAGCGCGGTCGAGATGCAGGCCACGAGCGCGCGCAGCTCCTCGGAGCTGATCACCTGGTTGACCGGGTCGTGCACCGGGGAGCCGGGGATGATCTCGTCCAGCGTGGGCTCCCCTTCGCCGGCCGAGCTCGGCGAGCTCGAGAACGACACGTACTGGTTCAGCGGCGTGTGCTTGTTGCGGGTGGCGGTCTTGACCGCGGTGATGATCTGGCGCGTGATGCACAGCTCCGCGAAGTTCCGGAAGCTCGACTCCCGGTCGGTCCGGTAGTCCCGCACCGCCTTGTACAGCCCCACGAGCCCCTCCTGGATCAGATCGTCGGCGTCGCCGCCGGCCAGGAAGTACGAGGACGCCTTCAGGCGAACGAATCCGTAGTAGCGGCGGACGATGCAGTCGTACGCCACCGGGTTTCCCTGCTTAGCTAGCGCGATCAGATACCCATCCTCAACCTGTAGTTGAGGGTTAGAGTAGGGGGAAAGCCGAGCCACGAGTCTCCCTTCTCGACCCTGCCGAAAACGAAAGGGGTTCGAAGTTCGTGGCGCACGCACCTCCCGTGGGCGCCTTTATGTATATGACTCGAGTGCGAGCCCCGGACGGGGCGCACCCTCGATCGGTGAATCAAGCCTAAAGCTTTACTCCACCGTTATCTCCCGCGCGGCAGGTTGACATAGGACCGCTCGGATGTCAAGAGGGTGCTTGCGCTTCGGGGGCGTCCCCTTCGGGTGCCGGGCGCCGGCGGAGGCTGCGTCGCCGCCGGCGGTCGCGGGCGCGAGGCACCCGAAGAGGACATCCCCCTCCGCAGCCTGGCGCTTCAGGCGGCCGCGGCTTGCCTACGCCGCCGGCAGCAACTCTGGTCCTTCAGGCCCGTCGCGCACAACCCATCCCTGGGCGCGGATCTCCTCGCGGAGGCGGTCGGCCTCGGCGAAGTCCCGGGCCGCCCGAGCGCGCTCGCGGGCGTCGCGGAGCTTGGTCACCTCGGCCGGCGCCTCGGTGTCGGCCGCGTCGAGCAGGTTCTCGAGGCCGAGCACCGACAGCATGTCGCGCAGATCGGCGTCGCCCGAGCCGGCGGGCGCCCGGTTGGCCTCGCGCACCCATTCGAAGGCCGCGGCAAGCGCCTCCGGCGTCTTGAAGTCGTCGGCCAGGGCGTCGAAGAAACGCTCGTGGAAAGGTGTGGACCACGGCGGGGAGGGCCCGGGGGTCAGGCGCCGGCCCGCCTCGCGGATCCGCTCCACGCGCGCGCGGGCCTCGGCCAGTCGCTCGTCGTCGAACTCGACCGGCTTGCGGTAGTCGCTCCCGGCGAAGTACATGATCAGCGCGTCGCGCCCGTAGGCGTCGAGCGCCTGGTGGAGCAGGAAGATGTTCCCCACCGACTTCGACATCTTCGCCTCGTCCAGGCGGATCATCCCGTTGTGGACCCACAGGTGGGCGAGCGGGGCTCCGCGGGCGGCGGTGGTCTGAGCCGCCTCGTTCTCATGATGGGGGAAGATCAGATCGGCCCCACCGCCGTGGATCTCGAAGCCGACGCCGAGCAGCTTCTCGGCCATCGCCGAGCATTCGATGTGCCAGCCCGGCCTGCCGCGCCCCCACGGCGCGTCCCAGGCAGTGTCCTCGCCGGGCTTCTGCGCCTTCCACAGCGCGAAGTCGGCCGGGTCGCGCTTGCGCTCGGCGCCCTCCACGCCCTCCCCCTGGTCCAGGTCGTCCAGGTGACGGTGAGATAGCTCACCGTATTCCGGGTAGCTGCGCACCGAGAAGTACACGTCGCCCTGCACCGCGTAGGCATGCCCGCCCTCGATCAGCGTCTCGATCAGCTCGACGATCTCCCCGATCGTCGCGCTGGCCAGGGGCTCATGGTCGGGCCGGCCGAGACCGAGGCGATCGGTGTCGGCGACGTAGGCGTCGATCATGTCGCGCGCGAGTTGCTCGCTGCCGACGCCGGCGGTCTGCGCGGCCGCATAAATCTTGTCGTTCACGTCCGTTATGTTCGTAACGAATGTGACTTTGTAGCCCTCATGGACGAACAGCCGCTTGAGCAGCGAGAAGACCACGTAGGGGCGGGCATTGCCCACGTGGATCCGGCCGTACACCGTCGGCCCGCACGCGTAGATGCCCACGCGGTCTCCCGAGCGCGGCTTGACCGGCAGCACCTGGCCGGTCCGCGTGTCGTGCAGGCGGATCGTTCGTCCCACGGTGCGGCAACCTTAGCCATTCCCGGCGCCAGTCCGGTCGGGCGAGGCTCGCTGCCACACCGCGAGTCCGGCCGGAGCGGACGGTAGGGTCGTGGCCGTGGCTGGGAGGCCAGAGCAGATTCAGCGGCTGCACACCGTCGAGGAGGCGTTCCGCTCGCTCCCCGACCGCTTCCTCGGCGCCGACACCGGCTTCGACGCGACCTACCAGATCACGCTATGCGACCTCGGGCACACCTGGGAGGTTCGCTGCACGGGCCGCGCCGCCCGCGTGCGCAAGGGCGGGACCCGACGCCGGCCCGACGTGACCATGGCCACCGACTCCGACACCTGGCTGCGACTGCGGCGCGGCGAGTTCTCGGGGGTCGAGGCGTTCCAGCGCCGACTGCTCGCGGTGCGCGGCAACCTCGATCACGCGATCGCCTTCGAGGGGATGTTCCGGCTTCCGGGCGGCCGCCCGCCCCTGCTCGAGATCCACGACATCCCGGTCGGGCGCCACCGCGTCTCGACCCTCACCATGGGGGACGGGCCCGATGTGCTCCTTCTGCACGGACTGGGCGGGACGCGGGCCTCGCTGTTCGAGACCGCGGCGACGCTCAGCCGCTCCTACCGGGTGCACGTCCCCGACCTCCCGGGATTCGGCTCGTCGGGCAAGCCCAGGCTCGGGGCCTACAACGCGCACTGGTTCGCCGAGATCATGCTCGGCCTGCTCGACTGCCTCGAGGTCGACCGCACCCACGTGGTCGGCAACTCGATGGGCGGTCGCATCGCGATCGAGCTCGGCCTGGTGGCGCCCGAGCGGATTCGCGGGCTCGGGCTGCTGTGCCCGGCCGTCGCCTGGATCAAGCGCGGCCTGCACCCGATCGTGCGCCTCCTGCGCCCCGAGTTCGGCCTCCTGCCCCACGCCATCCGCCGCTCCACGGTCGCCTCGCAGTTCTGGAGCATGTTCTACGACCGCGATCTGGTCGACCCCGCGGTGGCCGACCTGGTCGTCGACGAGTTCCAGCGGATCTACCACACGGCCGGCGCCCGCTACGCGCTGCTGGCCAGCGCGCGCAACATCTACCTCGAGGCGCCGTTCGGCCGCAGCGGGTTCTACCGCCGGCTGGCCGACCTGGAGGCGCCCGCCCTGTTCGTGTGGGGAACCCACGACCGGCTCGTTCCCGCCGCCTTCTCGCGCCACGTCCGCCAGTGGCTGCCCCAGGCCGAGCAGGTGACGATCGACCGGTGCGGGCACGTGCCGCAGGTCGAGCGTCCCGAGGAGACCAACGAGCTGCTGCTCGACTTCTTCCGGCGCGCGGAGCGGCGGGAAGGAACGGCGATCGGCCGGCGGACATTCGCCACCGGCGCCGAGGCGGCCTGAGCCTGACAGTCTTCTGTCGATGAGCCAGGCGCACGCGACCACATCCGCGAGCCGGAACGGTCACGAGCCCGACGCCACGGTCCCGGCGGATGACCCGCGGGCGCAGTCACTGCTCGGCCGCGTCTGGAACGAGCTCGCCGGCGTGGTGCAGCGACGCATCCCCCGGGCCGACCTCGACGAGCGCGATCCCGACTACATCCGCGAGCAGCTGCCGCTGTTCTGGCTGTTCTCGAGCCTGTGGTTCCGGGGCGAGGTCCGGGGCCTGGGCAACGTCCCCGACGAGGGACCCGTGCTGCTCGTGGGCAACCACTCGGGCGGGAACATGATCCCCGACACGATGGTGTTCACGGTGGCCTTCAACACCTACTTCGGCGTCGAGCGGCCGTTCTACCAGCTCGCGCACAACCTGGTGCTCTCGCTCCCCGGCCTGGGCTGGCTGCGCAAGTTCGGAACGGTGGCCGCCTCGCCTGACAACGCCCGCAAGGCGCTGCGCAGCGGCGCCGCGCTGCTCGTCTACCCCGGCGGCGACTACGAGGTCCACCGCCCGAGCTGGGAGGGCAACCGGGTCGACTTCGGCGGCCGCAAGGGCTTCCTGCGCCTGGCGTTGGAGCAGAACGTCCCGATCGTGCCGGTGGTGTCCATCGGCGGCCAGGAGACCGCGCTGTTCCTGACCCGCGGCGAGCGCCTGGCCCGCCTGCTCGCGCTCGATCGGCTGCTCCGGTTGAAGGTCCTGCCGATCTCGATCTCGCTGCCCTGGATCGTCAACGTCGGCGACTTCGGCCACATCCCGCTGCCCGCAAAGATCACGATCGAGACCCTGCCGGCGATCGACCTGCGCGCCGAGTTCGGTCCCGACCCCGACCTCGACGACGCCTACGACCACCTGATCCGGCTCATGCAGGACGCCCTCGACGCGCTTGCCGCCGAGCGTCGCTTCCCGGTGCTCGGATGAGGATCGGCTCCGACAGGCTCCTCGCCGCCCCGATCGAGGATGTGTGGTCGATCGTCACCGACCCCGAGCGCGTTCTGAGCTACATGTCCGGCGTCACCCGCTGGGAGTCGGTCGGCGAGCACCCCACCGGGCTGGGCGCCCGCTACCGCATGTTGTTTCGGGTGGGAGCCGCGGAGGTGGGCGGGCTCGTCGAGGTGGTCGAGTTCGACGAGCCGTCGGACTTCGCCTGGACCTCGGTGACCGGGCTCGACCATCGCGGCCGATGGCGGCTGCGCGAGGCGCCCGGCGGCCGCACCCGGGTCGAGCTCCGCCTGGCCTACGTCGTGGCTGGCGCCGGGCTGAGCGGCTGGCTGGCCGAGCGGATCGCCGCGCCCACAGTGGGGGGCCACGTCCGCCGCACGCTTGAGCAGCTCGGGCGCCTGGTCGAGCACGAGCAGCTCCGCGCGGCCGCCGCCCGGCGGCGCGCCTCCGCGCGCGGCTGACGCTCGATTAGAAAGCTCTTAGACGGCGCTGATCGCTCGCCCGCCGCGACCCGGACGCGGATAGGTTCTGCACCCGGGAGAGGCCGCTCTGGTCTGCGTGGGGCCGGTAACAACCACACGAGGAGGGAGTGCGTATGACGGTTCGTCAGCGACGCCTGCTGATGATGTTGGTCCTAGCCGGGACGCTGGCTGTCTCGGCCATCGCCGCGTCGAGCGCGTCGGCGATTATCAAGCAGCTGCCGAACCACCAGGTGGTTTCGTATGAGCCGCTGCGCAACGCGGCCGTACCCGCGGCGAACCCGCTCGACATCGCGGCCGCCAACCAGGAGTACAACGGCGGCCCGGTGATGCCGTCGAACACGGACTTCATGGTGCTGTGGAGCCCGCAGGGGCTCGGCGCCTACCCGAACGGGTTCGTGTTCGGGATCGCCCGTTACTTCAGCGACCTCGCCCACGACAGCGGGGGCCACCAGAACGTCGACTCGATCGGGCCGCAGTACAACGACCTGACGGGAGCGCGCGTGAATTACGACGTGAGGTTCGGCGGGGTACTGGTCGACAGGGACCCATATCCGCCGACCGAGTGTCCGGTTGGCGGGTCGGGCGTCACCGGTACGGTGACAGCCTGCCTGACCGATCCCCAGATCCAGCAGGAGATCGAGAGCTTCGTCACCCGGCACCATCTCCCGACGGATCTGAGCCATGAGTACTTCCTGTTGACACCGCCGCACGTCGAGAGCTGCTTCAGCAACAACCCGGCGACGAACTTCGACGGCTGCTCCGCCGGAGAGCCGCTGGACATCGCTGCCTACTGCGCGTATCACCAGAACACGGCCACGCCGACGATGGTGATCTACGCCAACATGCCGTACGACGCCGACAATCCGCTGTGCCAGGACTTCAACAACCCGAATGGCCTCATCTCCGACGGAGAGATCAACGGCGGACTGGCTCACGAGCACTTTGAGTCGATCACCGATCCGCTGCCCAACGACGCGTGGACCAACGGCACCGGCGATCTCCACGGCTTCGAGACCGCCGACGTGTGCGATGGCGAGATGGGCACCCCACTCGGCACCGCCCCGAACGGCTCGCCGTTCAACCAGGTGATCAACGGGCACCGCTACTGGTACCAGGAGATGTGGAGCAACTACACCGAAAGCTGCCTGCAACGGCTGACGGTCCCACGGAACCTGCCGACGGCGAAGGAGACGGTCACCGCCGGACACGGGACAGACGTGACGTTCGACGCCAGTCGATCGAGCGCACCGCCAAGCGGCGTGGCCGAGTTCAGCTGGCAGTTCAACGCCGTTCCCAACGCCGAGACCGTCCAGCAGACCACGCCGACGATCACGTACACGTTCCCGGCCGCGGGGGCGTACTCCACCGGCCTCACGGTGTTCCGCGCCGACGGCCTCTCGGCCGGAACCGGTGGGATCGTGACTACCGGCAAGAACGGATTCCAGCCCGCGTTCACGTTCTCCCAGTCAAGAGGGGGCCGTGGCCACGATGGCCGGACGGTGCAGTTCAGCGGGCTCACGACGGTGAGTGGGCTCCCGGTGATCAACTACATGTGGGAGTTCGGAGACGGCACGACCGGCTCAGGGCCGACGCCGACCCACACCTACGCTCGGCCGGGTGCCTACACAGTGACCGCCGTGCTGTTCAGCGGAGTCGGATCCGCGTTCCCAGGTGCGGGCGCCGGACCGGTCTACGCACAGAAGATCGTGGTCAACGGCCACTAGCCAACCGCGTGGAGCGGCCGCCCCGGCGGCCGCTCCACCTAGGCCTTACGGGCGCTCCACCTAGGCGGGCGGCCGCTCGACCTGGGCCTTACCGGCGCGCCACCGGAACGAGCGACCCCCGCGCTTCACCTCGCGGACCGTCAACCCCGCGCCCTCTAGCCGTGCCGGCAGGCCATCCGGGTCGATCAGGTTGAGCGTGTCCCCGATGTGGATCGCCTTGAACAGCCATCCCGTGCCGATGCTGTCGGTGCCGGCAAACGTGCCACCCGGGCGGAGCACGCGCGCGATCTCGGCGAACGCCTGGTCCTGCTGCTCCACCGTCGGGATGTGGTGGAGCATCGTGAAGCAGAGCACGGCCGAGAACCGCCCGTCGGGGAACGGCAGCGCGGTGGCGTCGCCCTCGGTCACCTCGACCACGCCGTCGAACTCGCCGCGCAGCCGGCGGCAATAGCCCGGGTCAAGCTCGAGCACGCTGAGGCGCTCCAGGCGTTCGGCCAGCACCCGGGTGGTGGCGCCGAACCCGGGGCCGACCTCGAGGACGTCGTCGCCGAGTTCGACGCCCTTCACGCCCCACGGCACCAGCTCCCGCTCCACCCGTCGCGACCACCAGCCCGACGAGCACAGCACGTTATGGACCCGATTCATCGCTCGATGGTGGCGATCGCGAGCGCCGCCACGCCCTCCTCCCGGCCCACGAAGCCCATGCCCTCTCCCCGGGTGGCCTTGACGCTGACGTGCTCGGAAGAGATGCCGAGCGCCTCGGCCAGCGAGCGGCAGATGCTCTCCCGGACGGGCGCAACGTGCGGGCGCTCGATCACCACGGTGGCGTCGACGTGCAGGATCACCACGCCCCGATGCGTGAGCATGGCCACCGTGGTGCGCAGCAGGTCGAGCGAGCTCGCGTCCCGGTACTGCTCGTCGGTGTCCGGGAAGTGCTGGCCGATGTCACCCAGCGCGGCCGCTCCGAGCAGGGCGTCGATGATCGCGTGGGTGAGCACGTCCGCGTCGGAGTGGCCGGCCAAGCCCCGGTCGTGCGGGAGCTCGACGCCGCCCAGCACGAGGCGCCGCCCCGGGGCGAACCGGTGACAGTCATAGCCGAGGCCGGAGACGACCATCCCGCGGTCCTCGTGGCGCGCGATCACGCCCGGGCCTCCGCCAGCATCAGCTCCGCGAGCGTCAGGTCCGTCGGCGTGGTGATCTTGAGATTGGCCGGCGAGGACTCCACCACCTCGACCACCCCACCGGCCTGCTCGACCAGCCACGCGTCGTCGGTGGCGGCGGCCAGCGCCGAATCGGTCGCGCCCATCAAAGCCCGCTCCAGAGCCTCCCGCCGGAACACCTGCGGCGTCTGAACCGCCCACAGCCGCGCCCGCTCGAGCGTCCGCGCCACCGTGACGCCGTCCGAGCCGACCTCCTTGATCGTGTCCGACACCGGCGCGGCGGCGATCACCGCGTCCGCGCCCGAGCGCTCGAGTTGCGCCAGCGCGCGCTCGAACAGCCGGCCCGGCGCGAGCGGCCGCGCCGCGTCGTGCACGACCACCGGATCTCCCAACGGGCAGGCGCTCAGCGCCTCGCGTACCGACTCGGAGCGCACGGCGCCGCCGGCGACAGCGAGCACACCCGCCGGCGCCGCGTCCAGATCGGAGGCCGGCAGCGCCACCACGATCCGCTCGACCTGACGCACCGAGCGCAGCGCCTCCACGCTCCACTCAAGCATCGGCCTGCCCCCCAGCACGACAAGCGCCTTGGGCCGGTCCGACCCAAGGCGCTCCCCACGGCCTGCGGCCACGATCAACGCGACCGCCACGGTCTCTGCGCTCGCCTACTTGGCGGCGACGCTGACCTTTCGGGTCTTGCCTTGCTTCCCGTTGTAGGACTCGAGCAGGAGCCCCTGGAGGTGCTCCTCGACCTCGTCCTCGTCCATCTCGAGCGCGTACATGAGCTCGGAGGCGAGGATCTTCTTGGCCCGCGTGAACATCTGCTTCTCGCCGGTGGAAAGCCCCTTCTGGGCTTCGCGAATCGCCAGGTTGCGCACTACCTCGGCCAGCTCGTAGATGTCGCCGGTCTTGATCTTGTCGCGGTTGTACTTGAAGCGGCGGTTCCAGTTCTTGGGCATCTCAGAACACTCGTCCTGGAGCACCGCGAGGACCTTCTGCACGGTCTCCTCGTCGATCACGCGCCGCAAACCGGCCAGGGCTGCGTTCTCGGTCGGGACCATGACGGTCATGTCGTTGTGCAGGATCTTGATCGTGAGGTACTCGCGCCGCTCGCCAAGGATCTCCTTCTGCTCCTTGCGGATCACTTTCCCCGCTCCGTGATGGGGGTACACGACGTTGTCGCCGATCTCGAACTCGATATGCACCACTTCCTCTACGAGCTCGAGGTCCTCCAGGTGCTCTTCCATTAGCTCTGTGATGGTGTCCTCCTCTTTCCGAAACGGGCGGGACCGAAGACCCGCACGCGGTTGTTTCTCCCAAAAGAACTACGTGTACCGGCGGCCGTCACGTTTGCAGGTACCGATCAACCAGGTTGATTTCCTGCTGACGGCGTAGGCCCTCGCGGATGTCCTTCGCTCGGATCTCGCCGACTCCGTCCACGGTCTCCAGCTCGCCGTCGGTAGCCGCCAACAGCTCCTCGAGCCCGCCGAACTCGCCCACGATCCTCTGCACCACCAGCTTGGGGAGACGGGGAATCCGTCCCAGGATGCGGAAGCCTCGCGGTGAGGTCGGGTAGTCGAGGGTGTTCAGCTTGCGGTCGTAGCCGAGCAACTCCGCCAGGCGCCCGAAGTCCAGCAGGTCCTGGTTGGGGAGGCGCACGAGCTGATCGAACGCCGCCGCAAACGTCTCGTCGGTGTCCTCCATCAAGTAGTCGTGGACGAGCGCGGCCTTGTCGGCCGACACGCCCACCATCGTCTCGTCCAGCTGCATCTCGATCAGCCGGCCCTCGGTTCCCAGCTCGACGATGTAGCGCTCGATCTCCACCGCCATCCGGGTCACGAGCTCGGCCCGCTGGAGCACGGTGAGCACGTCGTGCAGGGTCGCCCCGCCCTCGAACTCGAGCGCGGTCAGCCGCGTCGACACCTGGTCCAGGCGACTGCGGTACTTGTCGAGGGTGGCCAGCGCCTGGTTGGCCTTGGCCAGCACCACGGGGATGTCCTCGAGGATGTACTTCACCCCGTCGACGTACAGCGAGACCACCTCGCGGCGCTCCGAGATCGCCACGACGAGCGCGTCGGTCTGTTTCGACACGCGCTCGGCCGTGCGGTGGCGGGTGCCGGTCTCGAAGGTGAGAATGGTCGGGTCCGGGGTCAGCTGGACGTTGACCTGGGCGATCTTGGTGGCGTTCGAGCTCAGCACGATCGCCCCGTCCATCTTGGCCAGCTCGTACAACAGCGCCGGCGAGTAGTCGAGATCGAGCTTGATCCCGCCCGAGAACAGGAAGGCCAGCTCCTCGGCGTCTCCGACCACGATCAGGCCGCCCGTGTGGGCGTGCAGGATGTTGTCGATCCCCTCCCGGAGCGATGTCCCGGGGGCGACCATCTCAAGCGCCCTGACGAGCCGCGAATCCTGTCGAGATTCGAGCTCTCCCTTGAGCTCTTCCCCGGATCGCGGCGGCATCAGGCCTGATTTTACCGCTTATTGACAGCTGGCCGGGCCGGTGCGCACAGTCACGCCGCCATGGCCCCACGCCCTGCGTCCCGGAGAGCACCGGCAATCGCCGCCCGCAGCGTGCGATGGGTGCCGGGCTCGATCACCGGTCCCAAGCCGAACTTGGACGCTTCGGACAAGCGCCGGTCGGCGTGTGCTACGGAGCGGAGCTCGCCGGTCAGCCCAAGCTCCCCGAAACAGGCCAGCGGCTGTCCCTCGCCGCCGCCCAGCGCCACGCCCCGGACCGCGCTGGCGACGGCCAGGGCGACCGCCAGATCCGCCCCCGGCTCGTCCACCCGCACGCCCCCGACCACGTTCACGAACACGTCCGAGGTCCCGGCACCGATGCCGGCGTGGCGGCCCAGCACGGCCAGCACCAGGGCCAGGCGGTTTCGATCGATGCCCGAGGCCACCCGGCGCGGCGGAACCAGCTCCGAGGTCGAGACCAGCGCCTGGACCTCGACCAGCAGCGGGCGCGAGCCCTCGATCGCGCACAGCACGACGCTCCCGGGCGCCCGGGTGGCCTCGCCGACGAAGCGCGCCGAAGCGTCCAGCACCTCGACGAGGCCGTCGTCGCGCATCTCGAACACGCCCGCCTCGTTGGTCGAGCCGAACCGGTTCTTGACCGCGCGCACGGTGCGGTAGGTCCGCTCGCGCTCGCCTTCGAACTGCAGCACGCAGTCCACCAGGTGCTCGAGCACCCGAGGCCCGGCCAGCGACCCGTCCTTGGTCACGTGCCCGACCAGGAGCACCGCGATATCCAGTGCCTTGGCCACGCGCATCAGCGCTCCCGCCACCTCGCGGACCTGCGCCACCGACCCGGCGGCGCTCGACAGCTCCATCGTGTGCAGCGTCTGAACCGAGTCGATCACGCACACCTCGGGGCGCTCCTGCTCGAGCGTGGCCAGCACGCTGTCCAGGTCGGTTTCGGCGATCACCGGGATCCCCAGCGCGCCGGCGCACAGACGCTCGGCCCGCAGCCGGATCTGGGCGGCCGACTCCTCGGCCGAGACGTACAGCGTGCGCCGGCCGGCCTCGTGCAGGTTGGCCAGCACCATCGTGGTGAGCGTCGACTTGCCGATGCCCGGGGAGCCCCCGAGCAAGACCAGCGAGCCCGGGACGATCCCGCCGCCCAGCACGTTGTCGAGCTCGCCGATGCCGGTGCTGAGCCGGTCGCGCTCGACCGCGGCGACGTCGCGCAGGGCCACCGGCCGCGCCGCCGCGGCCCGGGCGCCCGAACGCGCGCCCCCCGATCCGGCGCCACGGCCCGCCGGCGCCGGTCTGCGCACCTGCTCGACCAGCGTGTTCCACTCCCCGCAGCCCGGGCAGCGCCCGGCCCAGCGGGAGCTCTCGTGACCGCAGGCCGAGCAGACGTGGATCGAGGTCGGTCGAGGCATGGCGGCGCAGCCGAGGCTACGCCGCAGGCCCGACGGAAAGAACCGTTATTCGCTCTCGGGAGTGTCGTCCGACCCGGCCGGGTCCTCGGACCCCGCCGGCTCGCCGCCGCCCTCGCCGCCCTCGGCGCCGACCCCGACCGGAGTCGGCTGGGGCGCGGGCTCGATCACGGTCAGCTTGACCTCGCCCTCGCCTGGCTTGCCGTCGACGTCTTCGACCGTCGGCCAGTCCACCATCACGGTCGAGCCCGAAGGCACCTGCGAGCGCAGGACGAAGTCGGCCAGCGGGTCCTCGACGTAGCGCTGGATCGCGCGGCGCAGCGGCCGGGCGCCCATGGACGGGTCCCAACCCTTCTCGACGAGCATGTCCTTGGTCGCGTCGGAGAGCTCGAGCTGGAGCTCGCGATCCGCCATCGACTCGCGGATCCTGCGCAGCAGCAGGTCGACGATCTCCTTGATCTCGTCCTTGGTCAGCTTGTGGAAGACGATGACCTCGTCGATGCGGTTCAGGAACTCGGGCCGGAACACCTTCTTGAGCTCGCCCGTGATCCGGGTCTTCATGTCGTCGTAGGTGATGCCGGTCTCGTCGTCGGACACCGCGAACCCGAGTGGGGTGTTGCGGGCGATCTCGGCGGCGCCGATGTTCGAGGTCATGATCACGATGCAGTGGCGGAAGTCGACCGTCCGGCCCTGGGCGTCCGTCAACCGTCCGTCCTCCAGGATCTGGAGCAGGATGTTGAACACGTCCGGGTGGGCCTTCTCGATCTCGTCCAGCAGCAGCACGCTGTAGGGCTTGCGCCGCACGGCCTCGGTCAGCTGGCCGCCCTCGTCGTAGCCGATGTAGCCCGGAGGCGAGCCGACCAGACGCGACACCGCATGCTTCTCCATGTACTCGGACATGTCGATGCGGATCATCGTGTCCTCGTCGCCGAACAGGAACTCGGCGAGGGTCCGCGCGAGCTCGGTCTTGCCGACGCCGGACGGGCCGAGGAAGATGAACGAGCCGGTCGGCCGCTTCGGGTCCTTGAGGCCGGCCCGACTGCGGCGGATCGCCTTGGAGACGACCTCGATCGCCGGATGCTGGCCGATGACGCGCTTGTGGAGCTCCTCCTCCATGCGCATCAGCTTGGCCGTCTCGGCCTCGGTCAGCTTGAACACCGGGATGCCGGTCCACATCGAGACGATGTCGGCGATCTCCTCCTCGCCGATCGACGGGCGCTCGGTCGACTCGCCGGCCTCCCACTGCTCGGCCAGCTCGCGCTTGCGCTGGGTGAGCCGGCGCTCCTTGTCGCGCAGGTTGGCGGCCTTCTCGAACTCCTGGTTCTCGATCGCCTCCTCCTTGGCCCGGCGGGTCTCCTCGATCTCGTCCTCGAGCTCGCGGTACACCGGCGGGGAGGTCATCGACTTGATCCGCATCCGCGACGCGGCCTCGTCGATCAGGTCGATCGCCTTGTCGGGCAGGAACCGGTCGGAGATGTAGCGGTCAGCCAACTCGGCCGCCGCTTCGAGCGCCTCGTCGGTGATGTTCACCTTGTGATGCTGCTCGTAGCGGTCGCGCAGGCCCTTGAGGATCTGCACGGTCTCTTCGGTCGAGGGCTGGTCGACGGTGATCTTCTGGAAGCGGCGCTCCAGGGCGGAGTCGCGCTCGAGGTACTTGCGGTACTCCTCGAGCGTCGTGGCGCCGATCGTCTGCAGCTCGCCGCGGGCCAGGGCCGGCTTGAGGATCGAGGCCGCGTCGATCGCGCCCTCGGCGGCGCCGGCGCCGACCAGGTTGTGCAGCTCGTCGATGAACAGGATGATGTCGCCGCGCTGGGTGATCTCCTTCATCACCTTCTTGAGGCGCTCCTCGAACTCACCGCGGTACTTGGAGCCGGCCACCAGGGCGGCCAGGTCAAGCGTGTAGATCTGCTTGCCCTTGAGCAGCTCAGGAACCTCGCCGTGCGTGATCCGCTGCGCCAGTCCCTCGACGACGGCGGTCTTGCCGACGCCGGGCTCGCCGACGAGCACGGGGTTGTTCTTGGTCCGGCGCGAGAGGATCTGCATGATCCGCTCGATCTCGGTCTCCCGGCCCACGACCGGGTCGAGCTTGGACTCGGCGGCCAGCTTGGTCAGGTTGCGGCCGAACTGGTCGAGCAGCTTGGAAGACTTCTTGCCCTCGGCGCCCTGTCCCGCGGCGGCCGCACCAGCGCCCGCGGCGCCGCCGCGCTGGCGGCTGCCGGGCCCGGACAGCATCCGGATGACCTCGTTGCGAATCTTCTCGGAATCTGCGTCGAAATCGAGCAGGATCCGGGCGGCGACGCCCTCGTTCTCGCGCACCAGGCCGAGCAGAATGTGCTCGGTGCCGATGTAGTTGTGGCCCAGGCTCAGCGCCTCGCGCAGGGCCAGCTCCAGCACCTTCTTGGCCCGCGGCGTGAACGGGATCTGGCCGGAGGTGACCTCCTCGCCGGACCCGACGATCCGGACCACCTGAGCCCGCACGCGCTCGACGGTGATGTCCAGCGACTCGAGAACGCGCGCCGCAAGACCCTCCTCCTCACGCAGAAGCCCCAGCAGGATGTGCTCGGTGCCGATGTAGTTGTGCTTGAGCGTCCGCGCTTCTTCTTGAGCCAGGACAACAACCTGACGGGCTCGCTCTGTGAATCGCTCGAACATGAATCTTCTCTCTGCGTGTGACGGGTCTCGGGCTGCTCGGTCGGGGTGGCTTTCCGGTCTTTCTCCTCCGCTACCTGCTGCGTTACATGGTAGTCCGCAACTCCGGGGACACCGACGATTCCGTTCCACCCACCTAATCGGCTGCTAGGCGCCGCTTGATGAGCGAAAACGGTCTCGCTTTATCGGGCCAATGAGTCAGTTTACCAACGGGTCTACGCGTCACCCGGCAGTAGCCCCGTCCGCCGGGCGGAACTTCACACGTTGTTCATGTTCGGCGGCCGGCCTCCGGATCCCATTCGTACTCGATCTGACGGGCCGTCCGGACGGCCAGATCCCGCCCGGCGAACCGGTCCACAAGGTGGAGCGCCATGGCGATTCCCGAGCTCAGGCCGCCCGAGGTCACGACCTCGCCGGCGTCGACCCAGCGCACCCAGCCCTCCCCGGCACCGGCCCCGTCGAGCCGTCCCGCCAGGTCCTCCACGTCCTCCCAGTGCGTGGTCCACGGCCGGCCCTCGAGCAGTCCGAGCGACCCCAGGACGAACGCCCCGGTGCACACCGACGCCACCACCGGCGTTTCCCCGGCCGCACCGCGGACCGCGCCGATCAGCCGCTCGTCGGCCAGCACCTCGTCGATCGCAACCGCGCCCGGCACGATCAGCACATCAAGCGCCCCCGCCCCGGCCAGCGTCGAATGGGGCGTCAGCCGCAGGCCGCCATAGGCCGCCACCGGCCCGTCGGTCAGCCCCAGCGTGAGCACCTCGAACGGCGGCTCATCCCCGTCGCGCTGCACGAGCCGCGAGGCCGTCAGCAAGACCTCGTACGGCCCGCCCACATCCAGCAGATCCACCTGCTCGAACACCACAATCCCGATCCTCATGAGCTGAGGTGCATAGCACGTCACGCCACCCGACGCACGAGCGGCGTCAAATGACGTCTTTTGCAGGTCAAGAGGGACGCGGCTCGGCTCTCAACAGCCGTTCCGGACGCGGGGAGGCCCCGCCATCGACCGCGTAGGACCAATTCGATCGAATTAGTGTTCGATACGACGCGAGGGTTGCGCCCGGAAGGCGCTCGGTCGGCGGCAGGACGCGCGGGTAGGCCCTCCGGACCCCCTCGCGTGAAGCGCGCGTCGCAAACCGGCCCGCACACAACTGAGCCCGGGGGTCCGGAGGGCCCCCCGCGCGCCCCAACCCGCCTAATCCCGCATGGCCGGAAACAACACAACCTCCCGGATCGAACGCCGACCGGTCAGGACCATCACCAGCCGGTCGATCCCGATCCCGATCCCGCCGGTCGGCGGCATCCCCTGCTCCAACGCCTCCACAAAGGCCTCGTCGTATGGCTGGGCCTCCACGTCGCCGGCGCCGGCCAGGGCCCGCTGCTCCTCGAAGCGCCGGCGCTGCTCGTCGGGGTCGTTCAGCTCGGTGAACGCGTTGGCGATCTCCATGCCGCCGACGTACGCCTCGAACCGCTCGACCAGGCCGGGGACCGACCGGTGGCGCTTGGCGAAGGGCGAGAGCTCGACCGGATAGTCCATCAGGAAGGTCGGCTCGATCAGGGTCGGCTCGACGTGCTTGGACACCAGCTCGTCGACCAGCTTCGGCCACCCCTCGTCCTTGGGGACGGTCAGGCCGCGGACGGACATCGCCGCGGCCAGCGAGTCCCGGTCGTGCAGCTCCATGATGTCGATCCCGGTGCGGTCGCGGATCGCGTCGGGGAGGGTCTCGCGATGCCAGGGCGGCGACAGGTCGATCTCCCCCGAGTAACCCACCTCCGAGGCCACGAACGAGACCAGCCGCTCGCAGCGCGCTGCGATGTCCTCGTAGTCGGCGTACGCCTCGTAGAACTCGAGCATCGTGAACTCGGGGTTGTGGGTCGAGTCGACCCCCTCGTTGCGGAAGTCCTTGCCGAGCTCGTACACACGCTCGAGGCCGCCGACGATCAGCCGCTTGAGGTAGAGCTCGGTCGCGATGCGCAGGAAGAACTCGCGATTCAGCGCGTTGTGGTGGGTCGTGAACGGCCGGGCCGCGGCGCCGCCGTACAAAGGCTGCAAAACCGGCGTCTCGACCTCGACGAACCCTTCGGCGTCGAGGAAGCGCCGGACGGCCGAGATCACCCGGGCGCGGAGGATGAACAGCTCGCGGGCCTCCTCGTTGGCGATCAGGTCGAGCTCGCGGCGCCGGAAGCGCGTCTCGACGTCGGTCAGCCCGTGGTGCTTCTCGGGCGGGGGGCGCAGCGACTTGGCCAGCAGCGTGAATGCCTCCACGCGCAGTGACAGCTCGCCGCGCCGGGACATGAACGCCACTCCGTCGACCCCGATCAGGTCGCCGAGATCCAGCCCCAGCAACCGGTCCATCCCCTCGGGCCCAAGCTCGTCCACGCGGGCCTGGAGCTGGATCCGCCCCGAGCGGTCGACCAGATCGAGGAACGCCATCTTCCCCTGGCCACGCCGCGCCGCCAGCCGTCCGGCCACCCGGTGGCGAGCGGAGGTCTCCTCACCCTGCGACAGGCCGGCGTGAGCCGCGCGCACGGCCGCAATCGGCTCGACGTCGTCGAACTCGTGCGGGAACGGATCGATGCCCGCAGCGCGCAGCGACTCGAGCTTGCGACGGCGCGTCGCCAGGAGCTCCGCGGAGCCCTCGCCCTCCTCGGCCACGGCCGCCCGGCTCCTTACTTGGTCTCTACGTCGATCTTGGTGATCTTCAAGCGCCGCTCCCCCCGAGGCGTGGTGATCACGACCTCCTCGCCGCGCTTGCGGCCGAGTAGGGCCTTGCCGACCGGCGACTCGTTCGACAGCTTGGCTTCGCCGGGACTGGCCTCGGCCGAGCCGACGATCGTGTACCTGGTGGACTTGCCGCCGTCGTCCTTGACGTGGACCACCGAGCCGACTCGCACCTGATCGGTGCCGAGGTCGGACTGGTCGATCACCGTGGCCGAGCGCAGCTTCTCCTCCAGCGAGGCGATCCGCGCCTCGAGCATCGCCTGCTCGTTCTTGGCGTCGTCGTACTCGGCGTTCTCCGAGATGTCGCCGAACTCGCGCGCCTCCTTGATGCGGGCGGCGACCTCGCGGCGGCGCGTGGTGGTCAGGGTGTCGAGCTCGGCCTTGAGGTTGGCGAGCCCTTCGGGAGTGATGATGACGTCCTTTGGCATGAGGCAGACCTGTATCGAGTGTGCGCCGCCGGGAGGGTCCGGCGGTCTGGACGAGAAAAAACCCGCCTGCTTAAGCGGGAATTTCCGACACGGGTGGGCCGTGTGGGCGGAGGAGTATAGAGCCCTTGTCAGGGCTGTCTGGGCCCGTGGCCCTGGATCTCGTCCGCCTGCTGGAACGTCGGCCGGTTCACCCACTCGATCAGCGGCTGGGTGATCACGCCGATCGGCCGGAACTGGATCGAGTCCGAGCACATCTGATCGCCGGCCGCGCACACGCTCCCGGCCGGGTAGACCTGCTGCGCGGACTCGCCCACCGCCTGCTTCAGTGATGCCTCGAGGGCTGCCCGGCACCCCGCCAGCGAGCCACCACCGCAATACACGCGGTTCAGAGGACCGGCCACCTTGTTATCTAGGGCGGCTCGCAGGTCCTTCTGGACGATGCCGTAGAAGCCGACGTCGAACGACGAGCCGGTGTGGGCGCCCGCGTGATTGTTCGCCGGCGGGTCGTCGATCGGGAAGTCGGCCTCGACCTGTCCGAGCAGGCTCTGACCGAGCGTGGGGCCGAACTCGGCGTTGACCAGCAGCGGCCACCAAGCGTCCATGATCCGGATCGCATCACTCTGCTCATAGGATCCGGACGCCCCCGGATGTGCGCGATTGATCCGGTGAGCGCCACTCGCCACCCAGGTCTGTAGCTCGTCGACGGCGTTCGCCAGCGTCGGATCGCTCGGGTGACCGATGATCTGCAGCGCGTACGGCAGCACCGCCACCCCGCGCAGGTCCTGCGTGCCGGCGTTGCCCATCGCGTTGATCAGGTCGGCCAGCGTCATCTTGCCGCCGCTCTGGGCCAGCTGGCTGTTGATGTTCTCGTCAAGCAGCTGCGAGCGGAACACCGAGCTGTACTCCTCGGCGGTCGCCGTGTCGTTGTAGGCCGCGGCCTGCTTGTTGTTCCAGCTCGTGATGTACGGCTGATCGACGGCCTGCGGGTGGGCGCTCTGGGGCGTCTGCTGCTCGGTCAGGCTGGCCGGGGTCATCTGGGCGGCCGGATGGAGCCCCGGCCAAGCGTCCTGGGCCCAGGTCGGGAACAGCGAGTCCGTGTGGGCCGCGCGCACCGGGTTCTGGCCCGAGTTGAAGTACGCGATGTGCTGGTCGTCGGCGTAGAACCAGTTGAACGTGTAGCCGATCTGGTAGGCCGCGTTCATGAAGTCCTGCGGGTTTCGCATCTCGGCCGGCTCGTTGAAGCGCTCGAAGCCGACCGCCGAGTCGAGCTCGTGCATGTAGGTCGAGCGCAGATTGGTGTAGACGACGGGCTTGCCCTTGATCGTCCCACGGCCGATCACGATCCCGTACGCCGTCCGCTTCGTCTGGAAGGTGACGTTGCCCGCCGGGGTCGAGTCCCCGAGATTGGGCTGCCAGGACTCGCTGCGGGTCAGCGTCTCCATCTGGACGCATTGCCCGTTCAGCAGGTAGTAGTCGGAGTCGTTCGCCACCGCGCCCCCATTCGGGTTGCACAGCGGCGCGGCGAACGTGTCGATGATGTTCTGGCCCGCGGACGTGGCCGACCACGCGTAGTCCTGGCCGTGCCCGAGCTGGACGTACAGGTTGGTGCCGGGGAAGGCGGCGCCGCGAGCGTCGATGCCGGGGCCGTGGATGTCCTCCTCCATGAGGATCTGGGGGCTGAAGTAGCTGACCTGCGGACCCATCACGGCGAGCGGATGGCCGCTGGCGCTGTCGGCGCCGCTGACCAGGAGCGCGTTGGACATCCCGCGGCCGAACGACAGCAGGGCCTGGCTCAGGTTCGAGACCCCGGTGGCCGGCCTGGCCTTGGATCCCGCCGTGGCCGATCCCGACTCGCCCGGCGGGACCGCCCCCGCGGTCACCGGGTTGGCGTAGCGGACCGAGCCCGGATCCGGCAGGGCCAGCGTCTGCTGCACGGCCTTGCTCGGCGCCGGCAGCGTCTGGTACGGGAACGACTTGCCGTGCACCGTGGTCGGCGCCTCGGGGTCGGACGGGTCGTCGAAGCTCAGGAACGTGGCAAAGCCGGAGGCGTCGCGGACCGCAAGCCGCCCGGCGCCGAGCCCCGCCTTGCCGGCTCGGCGGGTCCCGGGACGAGGGGCGCTCTGCGTGCTCGCGCGCGCCGCCTGCACGTCCACCGCCGGCTTCTTGGGCTTCGGCTTGCCCTTGCGCTTGCCGGGCTTGCCCTTGTGCTTCTTCGGCTTCTTCTTGGCCGGCTGGGCGATCAGCTCCGGCGAGCCCGCCACGCTACGCCGCTCGGGACCGAACTGCGCCTTGAGGCCCTCGTACAGGACGGCGTTCGATAGCTGCTGTCCGCCGCCGTTGCCGAAGATCCCGCCGACGAGCGTCGCGATCGCGACGATGTCGTTGACCGTGAACGGCTGTGGCCCTGTCGGCTGCCCGATCGCCGCGTACTCCGCGGGCATCATCGTCAGCGCGTTCAGCGGGCTCTTCGCGTTCGAGATGTAGGCGTTGATCCCGGCGATGTAGTTGGTCGCGTCGCTCATGATCTGCTGCCCGTCGGGGAGGTTGGCCGCCCCCCAGTTGATCTGGTTGGTCAGGTCCTGCTCGGTGTAGGGCTCGTTCTGCCAGACGCTCTCGTCCATGCCGACATTGGCCCCGCCGGCGAACTGGGCGAGCTCACCGCGGCCGGCGTGCCGCAGCACGTCCATGAAGAACAGCCGGTCCTCCGCCGACGCGTAGCCGATCCCGAACATCAGCTCGGCGCGGGTGTCGCCGTAGATGTGCGGAACGCCGAACTGCGAGTCGCGCACGATCGTCACGCCGGGCTCGGGGCTCTCCGAGCCGGCCACGTCGCCCGACTTCACCCCGAAGGTCGCGTCCTTGTAGAACTGGGGGATCTGCGCCTCGGTGATCGGGACCGCGGTGGTCAGTCCCGAGTACATCCCGAGTTGGTCGTTGGCATGCGGCGGGTACGTGCCGGCCGCCTTGAACGCGCCCGCCTGGGTCACGTTGTCCAAGCCGTTCTGGCCCGGCGGGAGGATGTTCCGGAAGCCGCCGAAGTCGCTCGTGCCGTACGGCTGCACCTGGGCGGCCGCCGCGGGGGCGAGCGCGCACGCAGCCGCGACCACAAGCACGGCCACCCTGCCAATGCGCCGGAACACGGCGCGGCAGACTACTACTACGCCACCGCGACGCGCGCCGGTTCGGTCTCGCCGAGTAGCTCCCGCGCCGCCGCGAGCGTGGGCGTGGTCTGGAGCGCGGCTTGAAGCGCCTTGTCCCCGCCGAGGCGCTCGACGTACCACGGATAAAACTTGCGCAGGTAGCGGGTCGCGCGGTCCTCGCCCAGGTGCTGCACGGCCGACGCGATCACCCAGTCGACCTCGGCAAGGACCTCCTCGCGCGTCGGCTCGGTAAGGCGCCGGCCCAGCACCTGCTCGAACAGCCACGGATTGCCGAGCGATCCCCGCGCGAGCAGCACCGCGGCCGCGCCGGTCTGCTCGAACGCAGCCTGCACGCGGTCGGCGCGGTCCAGTCCACCCGAGATCAGCACGGGCACCGGCAGCTCCTCGACCAGCCCGCGCGCGAGCTCATAGTCCGGCTTGCCCTTGTGGCGCTGCGAGGCGTGACGGGGATGGATCCCGATGCCGGCCACGCCGCCGTCGAACACCAGCCGGCGGGCCACCTCCAGCCCGCTCAGGTCTCCGGGCCGCTGCCCCGAGCGGAGCTTGACGGTGACCGGCAGCCCGCTGCCGCGCGCCGCCGCGCGCGCCACCGCCACCGCCCGCGCTGGATCCTCGAGCAGCGCCGCGCCGGCCCCGGTCTTGCACACCTTGGGCACCGGACAGCCCATGTTGATGTCGATCAGGTCGGCGCCGGCGGCCGCGACCTGCTCGGCCGCCGAGGCCATCACGTCGGGGTCGTGGCCGAACAGCTGCACCGATACGGGGTGCTCCTGAGGATGGATGCGCAACAGCTCGCGGCAGGTACGCTCGTTGCGGTAGTGCACCGCGAAGCTCGACACCATCTCCGAGACGACCAGCCCGGCGCCGTGGCGCTTGGCCTGCAGGCGCACGAACCAGTTGCCGATCCCGGCCAGCGGGGCCAGCACGACGCGGTTGGGGATCGCGACGCCGCCGAGGCGCCAGGAGTCGGTGAGCGACCGGGTCATCGGGTTTTCATGGTACGAATCCAGCGATGAACCTGATCGAAGCACTGCGCCCCTGGTCGGAGGTGGTGCTCGAGCAGGTTCCCGGGATCGAGCTGTTCGACGCCCACACCCACCTGGGGCAGAACGACCCGGACGGGATGAAGCAGACCGGCGCCGAGCTCACCGCCGCGCTCGAGGTGGCCGGCGCGCGGGGCGCGTTCACGTTCCCCTTCCACGAGCCCGACGGCTACCGGGCGGCCAACGACGACGTGCTGGCCGCCGCCCGCGAGTCCGACGGCCTGCTCGTCCCGTTCTGCCGAGTCAACCCGCACGACGATCCCCTCACGGAGGCCGAGCGTGCCCTGAACGCCGGCGCCCGGGGGATCAAGCTGCATCCCCGCGCCGAGGAGTTCACGCTCGATCACCCGGGCGTGAGGCCCCTGATCGCGCTCGCCGACGAGTGCTCGCTGCCGGTGCTGATCCACGCCGGCCGCGGCATCCCGGCCCTCGGCCTGCACGCCGTCGAGCTGGCCGAGCAGTTCCCGAACGCCCGGCTGATCCTGGCCCACGCCGGGATCTGCGATCTGTCCTGGATCTGGCGGGTGGCCGGCGATCTGCCGAACCTCCTGTTCGACACCGCGTGGTGGATCCCGGCCGACCTCGAGACGCTGTTCTCGCTGGTCCCGCCCGGGCAGATCGTGTTCGCCTCCGACGCCCCCTACGGCCACACGTACATCTCGGCCGCCTTCCAGCTGCGCTGGGCTCTGCAGCTCGGCTACTCGCCGGAGCAGGTCCGCTCGATCGCCTCGGGCCAGTCGCTGCGCATGGCCGCCGGCGAGCCGCTCGAGCCGTGCGGGCCGCCGATCGGCGAGCGCGAGCGGGCGCCCCATTTGCTGCTCGACCGCGTCGCATTCTTCCTGCTGTTCTCAGCGCTCGGGTCGATGCGCGGCGTCGACCCGACCGAGATGCTGGCGCTGGCCCGGCTGTCGTGCGACGTCCCGGACGAGATCGACGACGCGCCGGTGTTCGCCGCCATTCGGGGGCTGCTCGACGACTACGAGGTCTACGCGGCCGAGCACCCGGACGAGCGCCGGCGGATCACCTTCCTGATCCTGGCGGCGACGGTGGCGCGGACGCCGGACGTGCCGATCCCGCCGGGCGTGCTGGACCGGGATCGCGATTCCGTTCCCAGATCAGCCGCAGCCCGTTCAGCGTGAGCAGGTCGTCGACCTCGTCGATCGTCTCCCGGATGAACGGCACGAGCGCGCCGGCGAGCCCGCCGGTGGCGATCACGCAGGTGGTGGGACCAAGCTCGGCGCGCAGCCGGCGCACGATCCCCTCGACCTGACCGGCGAAGCCGTACACGATCCCGCTGCGGATCGCGTCGACGGTGTTCTTGCCGATCAGCGACCGCGGCGGTGCGAGCTCGACCTTGGGCAGCTTGGCCGCGCGGTCGTACAGCGCGTCGATCGAGATCTCCGCACCCGGGGTGATGATCCCGCCCAGGTACTCGCCGGCCGCCGACACCACGTCGTAGGTGATCGCAGTCCCGAAGTCCACGATCACGCAGGTGTCGTGCACCTTGTCGTAGGCCGCCACCGCGTTGGCCAGGCGGTCGGCCCCCACCTCGTGCGGATTGTCGTAGCGGATCGGCATCCCGGTCTTGATCGTCGGGCCGACCACGAGCATCTCGTGGCCCAGGTAGCGCCGGCCCATCAGCGTCCACTGCTCGGAGAGCTGGGGCACGGTGGAGGACACGATCGACTCTTCGACGTCTTCGAACGCCAGGCCCCGCAACCCGAGCAGGTTGGACAGCCGGGCGCCCAACTCGTCGCTGGTCGACTCGCGCACGGTGGCGAAGCGCCAGTGCTCGGACACCGTCTGCTCGCCGTCGGGGAACAGGCCGAAGTGCGTCTGGGTGTTGCCGACGTCGACGACCAGCAGCATGGGCGAACCCTAGAGCAGCGGGTCGCCCGCGCGCCGGACCTCTTGACCCGGTCCCAGCGCCGCGAGCGCGTCCGCAAGCGCCCGTCCGTCCGGGAGCGTCAGCCCGGGGTCCAGCTCGAGCAGCGGGACGAGCACGAACCGCCGGGAGATGACCTCGGGATGAGGCAGGGTCAGCCGGTCCGACTCGTAGCGCACATCGCCGAGCAGCAATACATCGACGTCGATCGGCCGCGGGCCGTGGCGCACGCCACCGGGCTCGCGGCCGAGCGCTTGCTCGGTCTGCTTGCACGCGACGAGCAGGGCCTCCGGGCCGTGCTCGGTCTCCACCCGGAGGCAGGCGTTGTAGAAGTCGCGCTGGTCGAGCACCAGTCCGACCGGCTCGGTCTCGTACACGCTCGAGGATGCCAGCACGCGCACCCCGTGCATCGCCAGGACGGGCAGCGCATCGAGCAGGTGCGCGCGCCGGTCGCCGACGTTCGACCCGAGCCCCAGGTAGCCCGGAGTCAAGTCGCCCTCACTCCGCCTCGCGCCACACCTCGACCGACACCTCGCTCACCGGAAGCGCCATCGGTGGCTCGGGTTTGGCCGCCTTGACCCACACCGCGTTGGCGTCGTAGACCTCGAGCAGGCGGTCGGCGATTGCCGTGCACAGGCGCTCGAGCGTCTTGTAGGAGCGCTGCTGGGCGACCAGGTTGGCCGTCTCGCACACCTGCGCGTAGTCGACCGTGTCCTCGATCCGGTCGGTGACGGTCGCGTCGCACTCCCCGACGTCGAGCCGGAGGTCGAGCAGGAGCCGCTGACCGACCTCGCGCTCGGCCGCGGTGACGCCCACGTGGGTGAACAGCGACAGGCCGCTGACCTCGATCGTCACCTCGGGCTCGGGGTGACCCTCCTCCTCGTCCTCCTCCTCTACCTCGTCGTATTCGTCGGGGTCGTCCATGGCGCGCTGACCGTAGCAGCCGTGACCGTCAACGCGTCGCGGAGCGGGGCGACGTCGTGAACGCGGAACACGCGTGCCCCCCGCTCGTAGGCGAGCACGTTGGTGGCGATCGTCCCCGCCACCCGGTCATCCGGAGACTCTCGCCCGGTCAGCTGCCCCAGGAACGCCTTGCGCGAGGTGCCGATCACCAGCGGGCGCCCGAGGTCCAGGAACTCGCCCAGCCGGCGCAGCAACTCCAGGTTGTGCTCGATCGTCTTGCCGAAGCCGATCCCGGGATCGAGCAGGATCCGCTCTTCGGCGATCCCGGCCTGCACGGCGAGCGCCAGCCGCTCGGCGAGGAACGCCTTGATGTCGCCCACCACGTCGTCGTAGTGGGGGTCGCGCTGCATGGTGCGGGGGTCGCCCAGCATGTGCATCAGACAGCAGTCGGCGCCGGCGCCGGCCACGACCTCCGCCATCGCAGGGTCGCCGCGGAGCGCCGTCACGTCGTTGACCAGCGTGGCGCCGGCCGCCAGAGCCCGGGCCGCCACCTCCGCCTTCGAGGTGTCGATCGACATCTGGGCGCCGGTCCCGCGCTCGATCAGCCCCTCGATCACCGGCATCACGCGGCGAAGCTCCTCGGTCTCCGACACCGGGTCCGCGCCCGGCCGGGTGGACTCCCCGCCCACGTCGAGGATGTCGGCGCCCTCGGCCTCGAGTACGAGGCCGTGCGCGATCGCCGCCTCGGCGGCCAGGTAGCGGCCGCCGTCGGAGAACGAGTCGGGCGTGACGTTGATCACGCCCATGATGCGGAAGTCGCGCTCACTCATCGGGCCACCGCCCGTGAAGGGTGTAGTACTCGCGCGCCTCCTCCTCGCGGTCGCGCTCGCGGTTGGATTCGACGCTCATGCGGAACATCCAGTTGAGCATCCACACGATCAGCGCGACGATCACCAGGCCGACGCCGGCCCCGGCCGCCGCGCTCGTCCCGTGGCCGATCACGATGCCGATCCCGCCGGCGATCGCGATCGCCACCGGGACCCACACGCGGGTGGCGGCCAGGACGACTCGCCCGAGGCCGCCGGGACGTTCATGCTCGTCGGTCATCTCGACGGATAGTGTCCTCGAACGTGCCGCCGCACACCCCGCTCGACAGCGCCATCACCCGCCGCACGCTGCTCGGCGCCGCCGCCGGTGGCGCCGCCCTGCTCGCCACCCGCGGCTTGCCCGCCTGGGCCCGCCCGGTGGCGCGTCCCGCCGGCCTGCGCCAGCCCGGGAGCCTCCCGTTCCCCAACAGGCCCGCCGGCAGCGCGAGCATGGACGAGATCCAGCACATCGTCGTGTTGATGATGGAGAACCACTCGTTCGACAACCTGCTCGGGATGGTTCCGCACCAGGTCACCGGCCGGCGAGCGGTGGACGGGCTGACGGTCCGAGGCGGCCGACCGATCAACGCCAACCCGGACGCGGGCGGCAACCCGGTGGCGGCCCAGCACGCCACCTCCCCCTGCCAGCTCGACGGCGAGCCCAGCCAGTCGTGGAACGCGAGCCACCAGGCCTACGACAACGGCCGCAACGACGGCTTCGTCACGGCGAGCGCGCCGATCGCCATGCGCTTCTGGGACAAGCGCGACATCCCGTTCACCTACTCGCTCGCGCAGCACTTCCCGATCGGCGAGCGCCACTTCTCCTCGGTGCTCGCCCAGACGTTCCCCAACCGCGCGTACTTCTTCGCCGGCACGTCGGCGGGCGCGATCGACAACTCGGGCGAGACCGGCCCGCCGCCGGGAGGCACGATCTTCGACCGCCTCGACGCCCACGGCATCGACTGGGCCGTCTACTACCAGAACGAGCCGAGCCTGGTCATCGTGAACGCCGCTAACTCCGCCCGCGCCCACCGGATCCGCACCTTCGATCATTTCGACGCCGCTGTCGCCGCCGGGCGCCTGCCCCAATTCACCTTCATCGACCCCAACTACTCCACTACGTCCGAGGAGAACCCGCAGGACATCCAGCTCGGCGAGCGGTTCATCGCCCATGTCGTGCAGGCGCTGACGCGCGCACGAACCTGGAAGCACACCGTCCTGTTCCTCACCTACGACGAGCACGGCGGCTACTACGACCACGTTCCTCCACCGCCGGCGATCCCTCCCGACGCGACTGCACCGAACCTCACCAGCGACGACGTCCCGGGCGGGTTCGATCGCTATGGCTTTCGGGTGCCGACAATCGTGGTTTCGCCATGGGCCAAGGCGAACTACGTCTCGCGCGTCGTCCACGACCACACGTCGATCACGGCGTTCATCGAGCGCAAGTGGAACCTGCCGGCGATGACGTTCCGCGACGCCAACGCCCACCCGATGACGAACTACTTCGACTTCCGCAAGCCGCACTTCCTCGACGCGCCCAAGCTGGCCAAGGCGCCGAAGCTCGGGCCCGGCCTGGCCAAGTGCCACGCCGCGGGGCTCAGCCCGCCGCTGCCCTGAATCCGCGGGCTACTCGGCCGTCCCGCCGGCCAACCCCGGGCGCGGCAGCGGCCGCGGGCTCTCGCGACGCTCGCCGGCCGGCGTGCCGGGGATCGGCACCTCGGGCGGCGGGGGCGCCTCGGCGCCGAACACATCGGCCTCAGAGGAGCCGTCGAGCAGAGCCTCGAACTGTTCCTTCTCGATCGTCTCGCGCTTGATCAGGATCTCCGAGAGCTTCTCGAGCGAGTTGCGATACGAGCCCAGGATGTCCTTGGCCTGGATGTGCGCCGCCTCGACCATCCGCCGGATCTCGTCGTCGATCTCGCGGGCGATCTCATCCGAGTAGTCGGGCTCGGCCGAGAACTCGCGCCCGAGGAACGGCATGCCGTGGTCGTGGCCGAACACGCGCGGGCCGAGCTTCTCGGACATCCCGAAGCGCATGACCATCTGCTTCGCGGTGGCCGTGACCTTCTCGAGATCGTTCGAAGCGCCCGTCGTGACCTCGCCGAACACGATCTCCTCGGCGGCGCGGCCGCCGAGCGTCATAGCCATCTGGTCCTGGAGCTCCGCGCGGGTGGTCAGGAACTTGTCCTCGGTGGGGAGCGAGATCGTGTAGCCGAGCGCCTGCCCGCGGGAGATCACCGAGATCTTGTGGACCGGGTCGGAGTTCGGGAGGTAGTGGCCGACGATCGCGTGGCCCATCTCGTGGTAGGCGGTGATCCGACGCTCCTTGTCGGACATCACGCGGGTCTTCTTCTCGGGACCCGCGATCACCCGCATGATCCCTTCCTCGAGCTCGACCTGGGTGATCTCACGCTTGCCGTTGCGCGCGGCCAGGAGGGCGGCCTCGTTGACCAGGTTCGAGAGGTCGGCGCCGGTGAACCCGGGCGTCTGGCCGGCCAGCGCGTCGACGTCGATCTCGCGCGCCAGCGGCTTGCCGCGCGTGTGGACCTCGAGGATCTTCCTGCGACCGAGGCGATCGGGGCGGTCGACCACGATCTGGCGGTCGAACCGGCCGGGGCGCAGCAGCGCCGGGTCGAGGATGTCCGGCCGGTTGGTGGCGGCGATCAAGATGATGTTGTCCTTCATCTCGAACCCGTCCATCTCGACCAGCAGCTGGTTCAGCGTCTGCTCGCGCTCGTCGTGACCGCCGCCCAGGCCGGCGCCGCGGTGGCGGCCGACCGCGTCGATCTCGTCCATGAAGATGATGCAGGGCGAGTTCTGCTTGGCCTGCTCGAACAGGTCGCGAACGCGCGAGGCCCCGACGCCGACGAACATCTCGACGAAGTCCGAGCCGCTGATGCTGAAGAAGGGGACCCCGGCCTCACCGGCCACGGCACGGGCCAGCAGCGTCTTGCCGGTGCCCGGCGGGCCGTACAGCAGCACGCCCTTGGGGATGCGCGCGCCGAGGGCCTGGAACTTCTTGGGGTTCTCGAGGAACTCCTTGATCTCGTGCAGCTCCTCGACCGCCTCGTCCACGCCGGCCACGTCGCGGAAGGTGATCTTGGGCGAGTCGACCGACATCCGCTTGGCGCGCGACTTGCCGAACGACATCACCTTGGATCCGCCACCCTGGACCTGGTTCATGAGGAAGATCCAGAACCCGATGAAGATCACGAACGGCAGGATGTAGGTCAGCAGCGAGAGCCAGCCGTTGGAGGTCTTGGGCTGGACGTCGAATGCCCCGGGCTGCAGATCGTTCTGCG
Source organism: uncultured Solirubrobacterales bacterium (assembly GCA_963832315.1). Classification (GTDB taxonomy): domain Bacteria; phylum Actinomycetota; class Thermoleophilia; order Solirubrobacterales; family Solirubrobacteraceae; genus Palsa-465. The sequence goes on from CAWHTT010000011.1 coordinate 140,560, forward strand.
CCGACTTGGTCAGCTGGGAGACGTCGCCGTCGGGGAAGCCCACTGTGTACTTGGTGCCGCTGGTCGTCGTGACGTTCGCGGTGTTGTCCTTCAGGTGGAGCGAGAGGCTCTGCACCTGGCCGTGGTCGAGCTGGTACAGCAGGTCGCCGTACGTCTGCTTGGGCCCGCTGTGCGAGCTCCCGATCAGCTTCTGCGCGAAGAACGCGAGGACGACCACGATCAGGATCGGGAATGCAGCGCTCTTGAAAAACCTGCTCATGAAGAGAAAATGCGGCGATTGCCGCGCCTCGACTCGGAGTCTGGGACTGTCAAGCGTAGCATCTGGTTAGCGACCGCCAAACACCTGCATGGACCGCTGTTCATGCGCCGTTCATTCCTTCAACTCGGCCACGTAGGGCAAGTTGCGGTAGCGCTCATCGAAGTCGAGCCCATAGCCGATCACGAACCGGTTGGGAATTTCGAACCCCACATACTTGGTTCGCAGATCGACCTTTTGCCGCTCGGGCTTGACCAGAAGCGCGCAGACCTCAAGTGATTTGGGGTTTCGCCCCTCCAAGTTGCGCAATAGGTATTGCAGGGTCAGACCCGAATCGACGATGTCCTCGACGATCAGCACGTTGCGGCCCTCGATCACCATGTCGAGGTCCTTGAGGATCCGCACCACCCCCGAGGACTTCGTGGCCGACCCATACGACGCGACCGCCATGAAGTCGACCTCGCACGGGACGTCGATGTGGCGCATCAGGTCCGACAGGAACAGCACTGCACCCTTCAACACGCCGACGAGCAGCAGATCCTTCCCGGCGTAGTCGCGCGACACCTCCGCGGCCAATTCCCGGATGCGGCGCGTCAGATCCTCGGCCGGCACGAGGATCTCCCCGATCGCGTCGTCGCCTTCCACGTCGCCGCATTCTATGGGCGCGGTCACGATCAGGTTCGGCAGCTCAGCCGAACTGCCTCGCGAGTGGCCGCCGTGACCCTGAAGCGCTCGGACGTGGCCACTCCCGCGACCCACACGATCTCGCCACCTGACTCGACTACCGGCACGCCCGTTCGCCGACGCCGGGGCACCCGCCGGGCCGTGAACAGATCCTGGAGGCTCTTGGTCGCGCCGCCCATACCGAGCGGCGCCATCCGGTCCCCGGGCTGCCAGGGACGCACGAGTAGCTGCGAGACCCCGAGGGCGGCGCGGTCGACCACGCCGGCCTCGCGCGCCGGCGCCCCAACCTCGCAGCGGACCTCGAACGACCCGAACGCCACGTGCCCGGGGATCGGCAGCACGACTCGATCGGGCCCCTCCGCCGGCGCGGCAGCGTCAAGCCGCTCGATCCGCACCGCGCCGTACTCGGCCACGGCGCGCAGGCCACACCCGATGTCGAGCATCACGGTGCCGCGGTCGGCGAGCGCCGCCACGTCATCCGCGCGTCGCGCCGCTCCCGGCGCGAAGCCGCCGGCGGCCTCGTCAGCCAGTCGCTGGACGACCAGCCGGCGCATCGCCGCCGGCAGCCCCCGCAGCGTCTCGAGTGACACGGACCCGCCGCCGGCGAGGACCTCGTCGACGAGGGCGTCGAGCACGTCGGCCTCCTCGCGCAGAACCTCGGACAGCGCGAGCACGTTGCCCAGCGCGCCGGGGTGAACCTCTGACAGGGCCGCCAGCAGCCCGCCCCGGACGCGGTTGCGCGCGTACGTGGCCGACGCGTTGCTCTCGTCCTCGCGCCAGGTCAGGCCGCGGGCCTGGCAGTAGCCGGCGGTGTCCTCGCGCGTGAAACCCAGCAGCGGGCGAACCAGGCGGCCGTCCCGCGGCCGCATGCCAAGCAGCGCCCGCCGGCTGGGCGAGGACGCCAGCCGGTAGAGGATCGTCTCGACCTGATCGCTGGCGGTGTGCCCGGCGGCGACGTCGGCCCCAAGCTCGCCCGCGAGCACGCGGGCCTCGCGGTAGCGCACCTCCCGCGCCCACCCTTGCAAGTTCCCGCGCGCGCGAGGCGCGGGGCGGCGCACCTCGAGCCCGACGCCGAGCCGGGCGCACAGCTCCGCGCAGTGGTGCTCGTCCTCGTCTGACGCCGGCCCCCGCAGGGCGTAGTTGACATGCAGCGCGCGCACCGCGTCCGAGCCGGCGAGGCGAACCGCCAGGTCGAGCAGGCAGGTCGAGTCCCGCCCCCCGGACAGCAGCACGACCACACACCGGCCCGGTGCCAGCAGTCCCTCCGTGCGCACGCGCTCGACCATGTCGTGCTCGTTCATCGGGGCGGGTGGGATCCGTTTCGCTCGCGCGCGATGAACACCTCGGTCGACTCCGTGAATCCCTTCAGGCGGACCTCGGCGATGCGGTCGAACTCGAGGCCGTCCCGGGCGCGCTCGACGACCGGTCGGGTCACCAGCACGTCGCCGCCGGCCGCCCGGGCCGCCACCCGCGAGGCGATGTTCACGTCCCGCCCGTAGTAATCGCCGTCCCGGTAGAGCGCGGCGCCATAGTGGACGGCGATGCGCGGCTGGGTGCGCTCCTCCTGGATCCGCTGGAAGTCGACCGCCCACTCGGTCAGCGCCGCGGGCTCGCTGCCCACGATCATCACCCCGTCGCCGATCGTCTTGATCACGCGCGCCTCTTCGGGCAGGGAGCCTTCGACTGCCTCCACGAACCGCTCGACGACGTCGACCGCCTCGAGCTCGCCGGCCTCCTCGGTGAGCCTGGTGTAGCCCGCCAGGTCCGCGAACGCGATCGCCACCCGCATGCGACCGAGGTCGATGGTGTCGCCGTCCAGGTCGGACTCCATGTGGCCGACCACGTCCTGCTCGACGAAGTGCTGGAGGTAGCGCTGGTGCAGGTGATCCATCACCGGCGAGGACAGCGGCAGCAGCCGGCGGGTGAGCTCGAGCATCTCGTCGGCGGTCTCCAGCCCGGTGGCGCCGGAGCGCATCAACGGCTCGTGCACGTAGAGGTGAAATAGCCTGACCTCCGCGTCGGCCACCCGCGCCATGGCCTTTCCGTACACCCGCACGAGCTGGAGTAGCGCCACCAGCGGCAGCCCGGCCTCGAGCACCTTCGCCACATAGCGCAGCAGTCGGAGGTCCTCGGCCGAGATTCGCTCGGGATGGGTGGGCACCGTGCCCAGCGCGGCCATGACCCGGGCGATCAGCGCCGGCTCGAGCCCGGTCTCGCGCGAGGCCTGCCGGAGCGAGTACACGGCCTCGCCGGCGTCGAACAGCTCCTCGACGTAGCCGAACGCGAGCCGCCCCTCGTCGCTGGCCTGGCGGATGTCCTTCAGCGAATGACCTCGCTCCCGGAGCCTGGCCACGATGCGGGCATGGCTGACCGCGGCCGGCGACCATCGGCCCTCATACGGTGGGATCAGTCCTTCGCGCACCCACCGCCGCAGCGTGGACGCGGCCACGCCGACTCTGTCGGCCGCCTCCGCGAGCGATAGGGCTTCCGGAGACGCGCCGTTGCGCGCTTGTGCGGCTGCACTCGACATCCCTGACGTAAATCTTCTACCCATCGGGCGTGTCACGGTTGCGTCCGTGCACCCGAAAATCGCCAGGCCCGGGTCATAGTCGGCGGCGGGGCCTCGACGAGCACGAAGCCCCGCCGCCCGCGGGCGAAACGGCCCGCTGCGTCGGCCGTTGGCGCTCGTCACGTTTCCGGCGGCGCCTCGCGAGCGTGCTCCCCAGCTGGCCTGGGCAGCGCCTCACGCTCCGGCCTGTTGCCTGTTTTGGGTTGCCCGAAGGTCTACTCGCCAGCACCGCATCTGTCAATGGCAACGACAGCTAATAGGCCATAAATGACAATTAGCCAACATGGCCGCGCCCATCGGGCTCCAACCGACCGCCGATCTCGCCAAGCGGGTCCTGCTTCCGGGCGACCCCGCTCGCGCCCTCCTGCTCGCCGAGTCCTTGCTCACGGGCACCAAGATGTTCAACCACCACCGGGGCCTGTGGGGATACACCGGCCTCGCGCCCGACGGGGCGCCACTGACCATTCAGAGCACCGGGATGGGCGGGCCGAGCGCCGCCATCGTGATCTCCGAACTGGCCGAGATGGGCGCGCGCCGGATCGTGCGGGTGGGCACATGCGGCGCGCTGCAGGCGGGCCTCGGGCTCGGCGACCTGCTCGTCGCCAGCCAGGCAATCTCCGCCGACGGCACCAGTCGCGCGCTCGGAGCCGCCGACACGATCCCGGCCAGCCCGGACCTGCTCGCGGCGCTCACCGCCTCGCTCGACCGGGAGGACGGCGTCCATGCGGGGCCCGTCGTGTCCACCGATCTGTTCTACGACGACCGCGGGCTCGAGCGGGACTGGAGCGGGGCCGGCGTCCTCGCGGTCGAGATGGAGGCCGCCACGCTGTTCGCGCTGGCGGCCAGGGGCGGGTTCGAGGCCGCCGCCCTGCTCGTCGTGTCCGACGTGGTGCTCCCGTCCCGCCGGCGGATCGGCCAGGACGATCTCCACGCCGCCGAGCGGCGCATGGGTGAAGCCGCGGTGCGCGCGCTCAGCCTGACGCCCGAGCCTCAGCCCTGAGTACCTTCGGGCGCCGCCGCCTGCTCGGCGATCGCGGCTTCGAGCCGGGCGAGCAACTCCTCGATCGAGGCCAGCCGCCTGTCGATCGCGCTGTCTGACCCGAGCTGGTCGATCCGCTGCTCAACCCGGTCGAGCCCGTCCTCGATCGTCTCGAGCCGCTGCGACACGTTGCGCAGGCGCCGGGTGAGGCGCTCCAGATCGCCCGCGGAGGGCAGGTTCAGCGCGCTCATCGCGAGCTCCTGGGCGCGCGTGGCGCGCTCGCGGGCCTCGAACGTGGCTGAGAGCGCACGGCTGACCACCGGGTTCTCGAGCATTCCCTGGGCCACCTTGCCGAGCGCCTCCTCTCCCTGCCGCGTCATCCGGCCCCGGAACCCCGGGTTGTCCTCTTGGTTGTCCTCTTGCATGTCGCGCCTCGCTTGACTCGTTTTCGTGGTCAGGGCCAAATCCTCATCAAAGCCACAAGCCTAACGCTCTACTTGAGGGTTAGCTGCGTCCGCAGGTGCACTCCCCTCGCTACAGTGGCCGAGGCTTCTTGCCGATGCAAAGGAGGGCGTGGACTCATCCGTTATTCGATTGGGTCTCGGCGCCGCACCCGAACACACATCGACCACACCGACGGTTCCCAATTGCAAAGCTCGGCAGCAGCTTGTAGCGTCCTGAAAACCCTACTCGTGATCGTAGCTGGGACGACTTTGCGCGTGGCATTCCGCGGGAGGAGCAGGCCACAGTGTTGACAAGGCGGAAGCTCACCATTGCTGCCGTGACTTTGGCTTCCATGGGAGCCATTCTCGGGCTGGCTGCGCTTCCCGAAGCGTCCGCGGACGGCTGCACGGTCGTCATCACAGTCGCGGGCGGTCAGACCTTCACGTTCGAGAACGTGGCGCCGGGCACCGACCCGAGCTCGCTGCCGCTCCCGGTGAGCCTGCCGATCGTCAACGTCTCGCAGTCGTGCCCGCCGGTCACCGCGACCACGCCGGCCGCCACGGTCACCGCGACGACGCCGCAGACGACCCCAACCTCAACCTCGACTTCAACCTCGACGACTCCCAAGCCGAAGCCGTCGTCGGGATCGTCCTCGACGCCGACCACGTCGACCACCACCAAGAAGTCCTCGCCCACGAACGGGTCCAAGGGTCAGGGTCAGGGCAACGGCCAGAAGTCCACACCGCTCAACCTCGGCACCGCCCAGGCCGGCAACAACGTGACCGCGCCGCAGCCGCCGAAGAAGAACAAGAAGAAGCAGCACAAGAAGGCCAAGGCACCGACCCCGCCGCCGCCGGTGACCAAGAGCGGCGTTCCCACGCCGGCCAACCCGACGTACTCATACGCGCTGCCCGGTGCCGCCCCGATCGGCGTCCCCAACTTCTTCATCAACAGCTTCCAGATCCCGCCCTTCCTGCTCCCGATCTACCAGGCCGCCGGGATCCAGTACGACGTCCCGTGGCAGATCCTCGCCGCAATCAACGAGATCGAGACCGACTACGGCCGCAACCTCTCGGTCTCCACCGCCGGCGCCGTGGGCTGGATGCAGTTCATGCCCTCGACTTGGAAGCGCTACGGCACCGACGCCAACGGCGACGGCATCGCCGACCCGTACAACCCGGCCGACGCGATCTTCAGCGCCGCGCGCTATCTGGCGGCGGCCGGCGCCTCCAAGAGCATCCAGAACGCGGTCTTCTCCTACAACCACGCGTGGTGGTACGTGCAGTCGGTGATGCTCCGCGCCCAGCTGATCGGCGGGATGCCCAAGGGCTTCATCAACTCGCTGACCGGCCTCGTCCAGGGCCACTTCCCGGTCGCCGCCCCGGCCAAGTACGCCGACGACGCCGTGCTCAAGCTCGCCAAGACCCGCGTGAAGACGGCCAACGCCGCGGTTCCGGTGAAGTCCGACTCCGGCAGCACCGGCACCGCGATCTACGCCAAGCAAGGCTCGCCGGCCATCGCGGTCAACGACGGCAAGATCGTCAAGATCGGGCAGAGCAAGCAACTCGGCCGCTACATCGAGCTCCAGGACGCCACCGGCAACACCTACACGTACGCGAACCTGGGCTCGATCCCGACCCAGTACCCGGTGCCCAAGCCACAGAAGGTCACCGCCACCTCGATCGCCAAGGCGCTGCTCGCCCCGACCGGGCCCGCCCCCAGCCAGGCCGCCACCGCCGGTACCCAGCAGTCGCCCGCGACGCCCAGCACGGCCAAGGCCACCAGCGAGGCGGGGAGCGCGAAGGTCTCACTGCCCGTGACCCCGGCCGCCGCCACCCAGCCGGCCAATCCGACCTCGGCTCCGGCCAGCACGCCGACGATCTCGGCGCCGATGGTGAAGGAGCGCCTGTTCGCCGACCCGCGGCGTCCCAACTCCTACGCCGCCGGCGGCAAGCTCCAGATCACGAGCAGCGGCCCGCAGATCACGAACTTCCAGAACTACTTCTCCGACGTCCTGCACCTGGCCAAGAACCAGTACACGCTCCAGCCGCTCAAGGTCGGCTCGGTCGTCGTGGCGGGCACGATCCTCGGACGGCTCGGCGCCGGTACCCCGACCAACGCCTCGCACCTCGAGTTCATGATCCAGCCCGCCGGCAAGAGCGCCCCGTACATCGATCCGAAGCCGATCCTCGACGGCTGGAAGCTGCTCGAGGCCACCGCCGTCTACCGCGCCGCCGGCGTCGACCCGTTCTACGGCCCGGGCGCCAAGAACCCCACGATCGGCCAGATCCTGCTCATGTCCAAGGAGCAGCTCGAGACCCGCGTGCTCGCGGATCCGAACGTCAAGATCTACGCGTGCGGCCGGCGCGACGTCCAGTCGGGCGCCATCGACCGACGCATCCTGGCCGACATCGAGTTCCTGGCCGGCTCGGGCCTGAAGCCCGATGTCAGCGGGCTGAAGTGCGGCAACACGCCGACCGGCTCCAACGGGATCGACCCTGCCGGGGCCACCGGCGCGAGCATGGACATCACGGCGATCAACAACATCCCGATCAAGGGCCATCAGGGCCCCGGGTCGATCACCGACCTTACGATCCGCCGCCTGCTGACCCTCCAGGGCGAGATGCAGCCGGACGAGATCGTCTCGTCGATGACCTACAAGAGCCAGCCGACGACGGTCGATGAGTCCGACCACGGCGACCGCATCCAGGTCAGCTACACACAGCTGTACGGCGCCAATAAGAAGCTGGCGCAGGTCGCGGGCAGCATCCTCCAGCCCGGCCAGTGGACCAAGCTGATCAGCCGCATCAGCCAGATCAACGAGCCGATCGTCCCGATCTCGCCGAGCAAGTACGCGATCAAGACCGGCGCGCAGTAGCCGTACGCAGTAGCCGTCGCAGTAGCCGTACGCAGTAGCCGTACTAGCCTGCGCGGATCGCCCCGCTGTTCCGCTTCAGTCAGCTCGAGCTTCCGTGGGTCCTCGGCCCACCCGATGGCCGCTACCTGATCCGGCGCGATGGCGACACCCCCGACGCCGCGCCCGCCTACGTGCTGGTCCTGGCCACCCTGGGTGCCCGGGAGCGAGAACGCCGTCGGCTGGGGCCTTCGCGCCGTCAGCATAAGGCTCAACCTGAACCTGAGCCCAGTCCGGTACAGACCACACGGGCCACGGTCGTCGAGGTCGGAGACCCCCTGGCCGACCCCGAGCGGGCCGCGGCCTGGCTGAAGCGCGCCGGCGAGGCCGAGCTGGCCGACGGGGTGAGCGTGCTGAACCGTGTCCTGCACGCCCACCGGCTGGCCACGGCGGATCCGCGCGTCCACGGCGTCGCGCGCTCGGACGCGCTGGTGGCGCGCCTGGGCTACGGCGCCGGCGAGCAGGTGGCCGACGGGCAGTGGACCGACGCCCGGGAGCTGATCGATCCCGGGCCCCGGCGGCGGCGCACGCGAATCCCGGCCGCCCAGGCGCGGCTGGCCGCGCTCCTGACCGGGCACGAGCGAGCGCTGGACTGCGAGGAGCTGGCCCTCCGCGCCCGCCTGGACCTGGAGGAGGGACGGGAGCGCGCGAGCGCCCTCCAGGTACTGATCGCGCTCGACGCCGCGCTCGCCGAGCTGCCCCCCGACCCCGCCGCACCGGCGCTGGCCGAGCGCCTGGAGGAGCTGCGCGACCTGCGCGACGGCGTGGCCGCGGCGGCCGACGGCGCACTGAGCGGGAAGTTCGGCGAGGCCGAGCGGGAGGCGGCGACGTTCGCGCTGGGCCGGGTCGAGGCGATCCTCAGGGCCCGCGCGGCGGCGCTGGCTCCGTAGGCAGCCCGGGCGGCGGCGCTGGGTCGATCGGCAGCCCGAGCGCGCCGAGCAGCGCCTCGAGCTCCGCCACCACGTCGCCGCCCATCCGCACCACGGCCCGCGGGTCCAGCGGGGTCGGGCCCTGGGTCAGGATCGCGATCTGGCCGCCGGCGGCCAGCGTCGTCTCGGGCAACCCGGCCACCGGATAGACCTCGAGCGAGGACCCGATGCACAGCATCAGGTCGGCCCCCGCGGCGAGGCCCTCCGCCCGCGCCATCGCCTCGACCGGCAGGTACTCGCCGAACAGCACCACCCCGGGCTTGAGCGGCGCGCCGCAATCACACCGCGGCACCCCCTCCGCGTCCCCCTCCAGGCGGCGGCGCACGTCTTCCAATTCGTACCGTAGACCGCAGACGAGACAGACCGAGTGGGAGATCGACCCGTGAACCTCGACGAGGTTCTGGCTCCCGGCCCGGGCATGCAGCCGGTCGATGTTCTGGGTGATCACCGCGTCGAGCAGACCGTCGCGCTCGAGCGCGACGAGCGCCGCGTGGGCCCGGTTGGGCTGCTTGTCGTCGAGTGTGTTGAAGCGCTGGCCGTAGAAGCTCCAAAACGCCACCGGGTCCCGGCGGAAGGCGTCGATGTGGGCCACCTCCATGGGGTTGACCTTGGTCCACAGCCCAGTCCCGGGCGAGCGGAAGTCGGGGATACCCGACGGCACCGAGATCCCCGCCCCGGTCAGCGCCACCACCGAGTCGGCCTGTTCGACGAGCCGGGCCAGCCGCCCGGCGGCGGCGTCGCCGGCGCTCATCGACCGCGGAACCGGGCCGTGCGCTTCTCCACAAACGCGGCGATCCCCTCGCGGGCGTCCTCGGAGCCGAACACGCGCGCGAAGCCGTGCTTCTCGCGCTCGATCCCGGTCTCGATGTCGCCCTCGGCCGACAGCTGCTTGATCTGCTCGACCGCCATCGGCGCCTGTCCGCCCAGCTTGCGCGCCCAGGCCAGCGCAGCGTCGAACAGCTCCTCGTCGGGCACGACCCGGTTGACCAGGCCGATGGCGCACGCCTCCTCGGCGTCGATCGGATCGCCGGTCAGGTTGAGCTCCCGGGCCCGCCCCTCCCCCACGAGTCGCGGCAGCCGCTGGGTCCCGCCGAACCCGGGGATGATCCCCAGGTTGATCTCGGGTTGGCCGAACATGGCCGACTCGGCGGCAATGCGGATGTCGCAGGCCATGGCCAGCTCGCACCCGCCGCCCAGCGCGAGCCCGTTGACCGCCGCCACCGTCACGATCGGCGAGGTCTCCATCTCTCGCAACAGCGCGTGCATGTTGTTCAGAAGGTCCTTGCCCGCGGCGGCGTCCATGCTCGAGAACGCCTTGATGTCCGCGCCGGCGCAGAACAGCAGCGGGTTGGCCGAGGCCATCACCAGCGCGCGCACCGATCCGGCGCCCGCGATCTCGTCCCACAACCGGCGCAGGGCGTGCACGACCTCGGGCGAGATCGAGTTCGCCGGCGGGCGATCAAGCCAGGCGATCGCCGTGGTACCGCGGGTCTCGAGCTTGACCGGGCCCTCGTCCCAGCGCGCGTCCGGCCGGGCGTAGGGGAAGAAGCCCTGGCCGGCCTTGACACCGAGGCGGCCCTGCGCAACCAGCCGCCGGAGGATGGTGGGCGGCTCGAAGCGCTCGCCCCACTGACCTGACGCGCGCTCGAGCGCCGCCAGCACCTCGTCCAGCCCGACCTGGTCGGCGCGAGCGAATGGCGGCGGGATGATGCCGGCGCCGGCCATCATGCCCAGATCGATGTCCCTCATCGACGCCACGCCCTCCTCGAGCACCAGACAGGCCTCGACCAGCGCCTTGAGGGTGAAGCGCTCGACCACCACCGCCGGGTCGAGCTCAGCTGCCGTGCTCATAGAACCCCTGGCCTGTCTTGGCCCCGAGCTTGCCCTCGGCCACGAGCTTGCGCATGCCCGCATGCACGTGGAACGACTCGCCATAGGCGCCGTGCAGGTGCTCGGCCACGTGGACCACCGTGTCGAGACCGAGTAGGTCCGCCAGGTAGAACGGACCAACCGGTGCGGCCTTCGAGTCGGTGACAAGCCGGTCGAGTTCCTCGACGTCGATCGCGGCCTCCTCCTGGAGGCGCCAGAGCTCCGAGGCGCACGAGTTCAAGACCCGGTTGACCACGAACCCGGGCGCCTCCCCGCACCGGATCGGCGTTTTGCGGATCGCCTGGGCGAAGTTCATCGCGGCCTGCGTCGTCTCCGGCGCGGTGTCCTCGCTCTGGATCACCTCGATCAACCGCATCATCGAGGCCGGATAGAAGAAGTGAAAGCCGACCACCTTGTCCGGCCGTCTGGTTACCTGGGCCATCTCTGTGACCGGCAGCGAGGACGTGTTCGAGGCGAGGATCGCGTGGCCCGGCGTCACCTCGTCTAGCTCGGAGAACACCACCTGCTTGACCTCGATCCGCTCCGGCACGGCCTCGATCACGAAGTCGACCGTGCCGAACGACTCGTATCCGGTCGTACCGACGATCAGGCCGAGCCGCCGCTCCTGCTCGTCGGGGCTGAGCTTGCCGGCATCGACCTGCGCCTGCCACAGCGAGCGCGCCTTCTCGAGCCCCTGCTCGACGAACCGCTCCTCGACGTCCTTGAGCACCACCGGGATGTCGGCGTCGGCGATCACATGCGCGATCTCGCCCCCCATCGTGCCGGCCCCCACCACCGCTGCCTTGAAGACGAACATCTAGACCGCGCGAGTGTAGGGAGTAGGCTCCGCAGACATGGCCGAGGCGCTGCCCGACGAAGTCAAGCCGTACCCCGGGATCTCGTCGAAGGCCTACGAGCACCCGGCCGACCGCGCCGCCACCGCGGCCCTGAAGGCGGTCCCGATGCTCGACACGGTCGTGCGCAAGCTGATCGAGTGGGGCTACGAGCGCGCGCTGCGCCAGTCGTTCCTGGGCAACGCGGTCCGGGTCGGCGAGAACCAGCTGCCCGACCTGTGGGCCTCCCATACCGGCGTCTGCCGGATCCTCGACATGCCCGACGTCTACGACCTGTACGTGACCTGGGGGGTGCTTGGAGGCGCCCAGGCGATCGGCGCCGGCAAACCGATGGTGGTCATCGACAGCGGCCTGATCAGACGCCTCGGACCCGGCGAGCAGCGCGTGGTCCTGGCGCACGAGGTCGGCCACATTCTGTCCGACCACGTGCTCTACATGACCGCGCTCAACATCCTGCTCAGCGCGACCCTGTCGGTCCCGTTCCCGATCGGGCTGCCGCTGCGCGCGGTCCGGGCCGTGCTGCTCGAGTGGTACCGGGCGGCCGAGCTCAGCTGCGACCGCGCGGCGACGCTGGCCGTGCGCGACCCGCGCATCGTGTGCCGCGCGCTGATGGTCATCGGCGCCGGCATGTCCGCCGACCAACTCAACCTCGACGCGTTCATGACCCAGGCCATGGAGTACGAGGCGTGGGATGACCCGAGCGACCGCGTGCGCCGCTTCTTCGCCGAGATCAACCGCACCCACCCCTACGCGGTTCGCCGCGTCTCCGAGGTCATGAAGTGGGTGCAGAGCGGCGAGTACGACCGCATCCAGCGCGGCGAGTACCGCACCCGCAGCCAGGAGAGCAACGTGCGCGAGGAGGCGGGCGACGCCGTCGAGTTCTACGCCGAGCGCTTCCGCGAGATCTTCCGCGAGATGGGCGAGAACATCACCACACTCGGCAATCAGGTCGGCGGGGTCGCCGAGCAGGTGGCCGACTGGATCCGCACCCGCAGCGGCCCCCGCGACGGCGACGACTAAACGCTTCGGCTGCCCATCCGGCCAGCGGCATCGCGCTTCCCGGGCAGGGGCCGGAGTCGGATCTGCGGGCTAGGCGTGCAAACGCGACAACGCGAGCGCCGCTGGCCGTGACGCTCGCAGCCTCGCGTAACAGCAGCACGTCAGCCCGCGCCGGCGGCGTCGCCCAGTGACGACTTATGCACTCCGCGTACGCACTGCGGGCTGCGCGCGGAACCTCGCCACCGACCCGATTGACAAACCGACATTCGGCGATATATCGTTATACATCGTCGATATTCGCAACGGAAGGAGCGAAACATGAGTCGCGATGAGACAGCACTTCCCTGGCCGATAATCGCCCGCTGGGCGATGATGAAGGGCGAAGGCCGTGGACGCGGCCGCTACTCGCACATGGATCACCTGGAGCGACTGGCCGCGCTGCGCGAGTTCCGCGGTGGCCCCTGGGGCGACCGGCCGCCGTTCGGTCCAGGACGTGGAGGACCCTTCGGGGGCGGACGCGGGCGCCGGCGCCGCGGTGACGTGCGCACCGCGTTGCTGATGCTCCTCGCCGAGGAGCCCCGGAACGGCTACCAGCTGATGCAGACGATCGAGGAGCGAAGCGGCGGCAGGTGGCGCCCGAGCCCCGGCTCGGTCTACCCGACCCTGGCCCAACTCGAGGACGAGGGCCTGATCCGGGCGGTCGAGCAGGACGGCGCCAAGCTGTTCGAGGTCACCGATCAGGGCCGCGAGCGGCTCGGCGAGTCGAAGGTCGATCCGGCCCCCTGGGAGCAGGACGAGCAGGACGACGACCCCGCCGTCAACTCGCTGTCGGAGATCGCCTCGCTGGTCATCCAGATCGGCAAGGCGGCCTGGCAGGTCGCCCAGGAGGGCGACGAGCGCCAGACCGAGAAGGCCTGCCAGACGCTGGCCGAGACGCGCCGGGCGCTCTACCGGATCCTCGCCCAGGACAGCGACGAACAGGAAACGGACGCCTGACCTCCTAACGTATGGTGCTGACATGACGGGCGGAAACGGAAATCGGCCCAATGCGATCGAGGTCCGCGGCCTGGTCAAGAACTACGACCAGGTCGAGGCGGTCCGCGGCGTCGATTTCGAGGTGGCCGCCGGCGAGGTGTTCGGCTTCCTCGGCCCCAACGGCGCCGGCAAGACCACCACGATCAACATGCTGTGCACGCTGGTCAAGCCCACCGCGGGCTCGGCCAGCGTGGCCGGCCACGACGTGGTCCACGAGCGCGACGACGTGCGGCGCAACATCGGCCTGGTCTTCCAGGACCCGACGCTCGACAGCTACCTGACCGCGGTCCAGAATCTCCGCCTGCACGCCGAGCTCTACGGCGTCCGCGCGGATCTGGTCCAGCCGCGGATGGAGCAGGTGATGAGGATGGTCGGCCTGTGGGACCGCAAGGACTCGCCGGTCGGGACGTTCAGCGGGGGCATGCGCCGGCGCCTCGAGATCGCCCGCGGCCTCATGCACTCCCCCCGCGTGCTGTTCCTGGACGAGCCCACGATCGGCCTGGACCCCCAGACCCGGCGGTCGATCTGGACCTACATCCGCGAGCTCCAGGAGCGCGAGCAGATCACGATCTTCATGACCACCCACTACATGGACGAGGCGGAGTGGTGTGACCGGATCGCGATCATGGACCACGGCCAGATCGTGGCGCTCGACGCGCCCGAGACACTCAAGGCCCAGGTCGGCACCGACCGCGTGTCGATCCACACCGACGACGACGACGCGACGATCGCCGCGCTGAAGGAGCGCTTCGACGTCGAGGCCTGGATTTCCGAGGGGGCGGTGACGTTCGCGGTTCCCCAAGGCGAGGAGTTCGTCCCCCGCCTGTTCGCCGAGCTCGGCATCCCGATCAAGGCCGTCCACGTGTCCCGCCCCACCCTCGACGACGTGTTCATGTCGTACACGGGCTCCACCATCCGCGACGCCGAGGAGGACCAGGGCAAGGACCGCAACCGCAGGATGATGCAGATGATGCACGGAGGAGGCCGGCGATGAGCACCACCACTGATCGCCGCGTCGCGCCTGGCGCGAGCCCCGCGGAGATCGTCCGGGTCACCGTCCCCAAGCGGACCTTCGCCTCCGAGCTGCGCGCGATCAAGATCGTCTGGCGCCGGGAGCTGATCCGCTACCGCTCGGACCGGCTCCGGATGGTCACGACGCTGATTCAGCCGCTCCTGTTCCTGTTCGTGCTCGGGTCCGGCCTGCAGCAGCTGTCGGCGGCGAGCACACACGGTGTCGACCTGAAGACGTTCATCTACCCGGGCATCCTGTGCATCTCGGTGATGTTCACCGCGATGTTCTCCGCCGCCTCGATCGTCTGGGATCGGGAGTTCGGGTTCCTGCGGGAGATGATGGTGGCGCCGGTCCGCCGCAGCTCGATCATCATCGGCAAGTGCCTGGGCGGCGCCACGGTCGCCAGCTTCCAGGGGGTGATCGTGATCGCGCTCGCGGGGTTCGTGGGCGTGCCCTACGACCCGCTGCTGATCATCGGGATCTTCATCCTCCAGCTCCTCCTCGCGTTCAGCATCACCGCGTTCGGGGTGATGGTCGCCGTCCGGATCAAGCAGATGCAGTCGTTCATGGGCGTCATGCAGATGATCGTGATGCCGATGTTCTTCATCTCGGGCGCGCTGTTCCCGGTCGCGAACCTTCCGGGCTGGCTGACCGTGCTCAACCGCATCGACCCACTCACCTACGCGGTCGACCCGATGCGACGGCTGGTGTTCAACCACCTCGACATCTCGACGGCGGCCAGACAGGCGCTCGACCCCGGCGTAACCTGGTTCGGCTGGCACGTGCCTGCGTTGCTCGAGGCCGCCATGATCGTCGCCCTCGGCCTGGTCATGCTCGGCGTGGCGATCTGGGAGTTCAGCTCCACCGAGTAAGAGTCGCCTTACTCGTTTACACGACGTTCACTCGGAGGCCGCTCACGGTCGACGACGCGCGGACGTCCGACCAGCGGCCGAAGATCGAGGAGTACGGCAACTACCTGTTCCTCATCGCCTACGGGTGCGATCCCACCGCAAGCGGCGGATGTAGTGAGGCGCTGGGACGCCCCTGCCATGGTCGTCCCAGCGCCTCCGGCCCAGCCCCACCAAATTGGGGACTACGTGTGTGCCGGTGCCGGCGCCTCCGCGCGCCGCGGCAGCAAGGTCTCGCGCGCGATCACCAGCCGCTGGATCTGGGCAGTGCCCTCGTAGAGCTGGAGGATCTTGGCGTCGCGCATGAGCTTCTCGACTTTGTACTCCTTGATGAAACCGTACCCACCGTAGACCTGGACTGCGTCAGTTGTCACTTCCATCGCGGCGTCGGCGGCAAACCGCTTGGCGTGCGAGGACTCGAGCGTGTTGCGCTTGCCCTGGTCGAGCAGCACGGCCGAGTGCCACGTGGCCAGGCGCGAGAGGTGCACCTTGGTCGCCATGTCGGCGACGATGAACTGGATCGCCTGGTGCATGGCGATCGGCACGCCGAACTGGACGCGCTGCTTGGAGTACTCGATCGCGAACTCCATCGCCGCGCGGGACACGCCGGTGGCCATCGCGGCCACGCCGGGGCGCGTGCGGTCGAGCGTCATCATCGCGATCTTGAAGCCCTTGTTCTCCTCGCCGATCAGGTGGTCGGCCGGGATCTCGACGTCGTTGAAGACGACGGTCGCCGTGTTCGAGGCCCGCTGGCCCATCTTGTCCTCGTGCTTGTCGACGATCACGCCGGCGTCGCGAGGCACGATGAAGCAGGAGATCCCGCGGTGGCCGGCTTCCTTGTCGGTCTTCGCGTAGACCGTGTACCAGTTCGCGTACTCGCCGTTGGTGATGAAGCACTTGGAGCCGTTGATGACCCACTTGTCGCCCTTGCGCACGGCGGTCGTCTTCATGCCCGAGACGTCCGAGCCGGCGTCGGGCTCGGTCAGGCAGAACGACGCGAGCAGCGGCGCCTCGGCCAGCCGCCCGAGGTACTCCTTCTTGAGCTCCTCCGACGCGGCCAGGAGGACCGGCGCCGTGGCCAGGCCGTTACAGGTCAGCGAGGTGCTGATGCCGGAGCAGCCCCAGGCCAGCTCCTCCTCGATCAGGCAGCCTTCGAGATAGCCCAGGTCCGGGCCGCCGTACTCGGCCGGGAAGTGGTTGTTCATCAGCCCGAGCTCCCAGGCCTTCTCGACCAGCTCCTGCGGCCACGTGCCGTCCCGGTCGTACTCCCAGGCGACGGGCCGGATCTCCTTCTCGGCGAAGTCGTGCGCCATCTCGCGCATGCTCCGCTGCTCGTCGGTGAGCGTGAAATCAACCACTTGCGTTCTCCTTGGGCGAAGTAGATTGACTAGTCAGTCAATGCTCTAATGGTACCCAAACAACGGGCGGCACCAACCTCATCTCGCATTTCTGGCGTAGTAGCTACGCGGATGTCGGATCTGGGTCGCCTGCGGCGACGTCCCTGGGGCCAGGTTCCCCGTCCGGACACGCCTCGCCAAGAGCTCGGACCGGGGGGGCAAATTCCGCCATTGGCGACACCGCCCGGCGCCGGTGTCGGATCATGCCTCTCCACGAGGCAGAATCCGTCACTAGGCCGAACCCACCGGCCGCAATGGCGGAATTTGCCCTAGCGGCAACGACTGGGTGGGTGTGCGCCAGACTAACTCCGTGCATTCGGCGTTCAACATCGTCATCTGGGTCGTCTGCATCCTCGCCGTGGTCATCGCCTTCGGGGCGCTGATCGCCAGCCGCAAGACGTGGGAGGACTACGGCAAGGGCCGCTTTGTGATGGATCACGACACCCCACGCGACACCGGCGTGGCCGAGCGCGACGACGAGATCCGCCAGCTGCTCGAGGCGCGCAACGAGCGCCGAGCGCGTCGGGGCGAGGCCCCGATCGACGTCGATTCCGAGCTGGCACGCCTGACCGCGCCGGCCATCGATCCAGCCCTGCGCGAGGAGATCCGCCAGCTCGTGGTGGCCCGCAACCACCGCCGGGTGCGTGCCGGCAAGCCGCCGCTCGACGTCGAGGCCGAGATCGAGCGCGAGATCACGTCGCTCGGCGGGCTCTAACCGGTAGGCTGCCGCGCCATGGCAGACCCCCGCCGCTTCGAGCTCGAGGAGCTCGTCAACCGCCCCGGCACCTACTTCAACCCCCAGACCGAGGTGCTCGTCATCGTCGACGACTCACCCGAGCTCGACGCCGAGATCTTCAACATGGAGGAGTTCGAGGGAGCTGACTGGGTGCTGATCTCCGACGAGGTTCCCGTCGAGGAGGATCGGCGGGACGAGCTCCTGCAGACCTTCCAGACGCATCACGCCCCGGACGGCGCCGGCGCGGACCCCGACGAGGAGCCCGAGGAGTACGAAGAGGAGCAGGAGGAGCTCGGGCGCGAGTAGGTCAGCCGCCGCTGCCGAGCAGCGACGCGCACTTCTGCATCTTGGTCACGTCGCCGTTGGCTTGTTGGATGCACTGGCTGTACTTCGTCACGTTCGAGGACGAGCCGGAGCCGCCGGTGGTGGTCCCGCTGCCGCTGCCGGTGGTGGTCCCGCTGCCGCTGCCCGTGCTCGAGCCACCGATGGCCCCCGCCGCCGCGCCCTGCAGGCTCTGGATGAACGCGTTGACCTTGGTCTGGAACTCGCTGAACGGCCGCACGCTGGCCGGCGCGGTGATCTTCTGCGGCTGGTTGAGGTTCGCGTACTGCATCGTGAGCCCGATGTCGGCCGACTTCACGCCGCCGAGCTGAGTCGACAAGCTGCCGGTCACCGGCACGGTCAGGCCGATGGTCAGCCGGCGGACCGTCTTGTCGCTGGTGCCCGTCCACACGTCCACACTCGGGTTGCGGATGGCGGCGGCGATCTTCTGGCGGGTGCTCGCCGATAGGCCGGACTTGAGCTTGGAGGCGGCCGAGGCGCCGCTGGCCGAGGAGGCCTTCTCGATGAACGTGTTCAGATCGTTCAGCAGGACGGGAACGTTGATCCCGGCGTGGATGTGGGTGGTCTGGGCGCCCCCCACGGTCTCGGTGCCGAGGTTCGTGGGATGGGTCAGCCACTTCAGCGGGTGGATCCCCAACTTGCCCAGCGTGCCCGAGCCCTGGCTCGTGCTGCCCGTGGTGGCCAGCTGGGCGAAGCTCGACTCGAGCTTCTGGAAGGTCGCCTGGGGCATCTGGTAGCTCGTGCCCTGGAGCGTGACGTAGCCGCTCGTGCCGGTCGAGAGGATCCCCAGCGCCAGGCTCCGGCCGAGCGCGCTGGCGCTGACCGTGAAGTTGGACTCGGGCAGCTTGCCGGCGCCGCGGGTCTGGAAGGGGCCGCCGAAGCGCAGCGTGATCGGGCCGCCCAGCGTGCTCGACCCGGACGGATCGATCGTGAGAGTCAGGTTCAGCACGCCACTGGTGACCTTGTGCGTGCCGGTGAAAGTCTGGTTCAGCAGCGTGCCGGGGCTTTCGGAGCTGTCGCTGCTCGAGCCGCACGCCGCGAGAGCAAGGCTCGCCAGCACGACCAGGATCAAGCCCGTGATTACGGTTCTGCGGTGATGCATCGCGTCCCTTTCCGACTCGCCCCCGGGCGAATGTAGCAGCCGGTCTGAACCCGCGCGCCGGTCTAGACTCGCCCGATCATGGCCCCGCGGACGATCCTCTACACGGGCAAAGGCGGCGTCGGAAAGACGTCGGTGGCGGCGTGCACTGCGCGCGCATGCGCGGCCTCGGGCCTGCGGACGCTCGTGCTCTCAACCGACCCGGCGCACAGCCTGTCGGACTCGCTCGGCGCCGCGCTCGGGCCCGAGCCTTGCCCGGTCGGCGATCGGCTGTGGGGACAGGAGGTCAACGCCCAGGAGGAGATGGAGCGCCACTGGTCGGGAGTGCAGGAGTGGCTCGGCGAGTTGTTCGTCGAACGCGGCATCGATCACATCTCGGCCCAGGAGCTGACCGTGCCGCCCGGCATGGACGAGCTGTTCTCGCTGCTTCGGTTGCAGGCCGCGCACGAGTCGCCAGATTGGGACGCGATCGTCGTCGACTGCGCCCCCACCGGCGAGACGCTGCGCCTGCTGTCGTTCCCCGACGTCGCGCGCTGGTGGATCGAGAAGGTGTTCCCGCTCGAGCGCCAGCTGCTGGCTGCGGCGCGGCCCCTGGCCCGCTCGCTGCTCGACATCCAGCTGCCGAGCTCCGCCGTGTTCGCCGACATCCAGCGCCTGTCGCGCAACCTGATCGCGATGAACGAGATCCTCCGCGACCGCGAGCGCTGCACGGTCCGCCTGGTCATGAACCCGGACAAGATGGTCATCGGCGAGGCCATGCGGACGTTCACCTACCTGAACCTGTACGGCTATCTGACCGACGCGGTGATCGTGAACCGGGTGTTCCCCGCAGACGTCGGGGATTACTTCGCGGGGTGGCGGAGGGTGCAGGAGGAGCACCTCGAGCTGGTCCGGTCGGCCTTCGCGCCGGTGCCCGTCCTGTGCGCGCCGTACTTCGACTCCGAGGTGCTGGGGGCCGAGATGCTCGACCGCCTGGCCGGCGCGCTGTTCGGCGGCCCCGGCGGTCTCGATCCCGCTTCGGTCCTGCACGACCGCCTGACCCAGGAGCTGCGGGTGTCCGAGGACGGCGCGCAGCTGCGCCTGCTGCTGCCGTTCGCCCACAAGGGCGACATCTCGCTCAAGAAGATCGGGCTCGAGCTGATCGTGGGTGTGGACGGGCAGAGGCGGACGATCATCCTGCCCACTGCAATGGGCGCTTTCCAGCCGACGGCCGCCACGTTCGAGGACGGGACACTCGAGGTGACCTTCCGGGGAGCACGCGATGCCGAGCCCGCCTGAGTCGAGCGACCCCGGGCAGCGCCGGCCCCCGGGCACGGCCGAGGAAGCGCTCCGCCGGCTCGAGCAGCGCCTCGACCGGGCCTCGGAAGCGGCCGAGCGCTTGATGGCCCAGGCCGCGGAGGCCGCCGCCGGGAGCCTCGGTGGGGTCCGCGATCCGGGTGGCGCCGGCGATCCGGGTGGCGGCGGCGGTCCCGGTGGCGCCGGCGATCCGGTGGCGCCGGTCCGGTGGCGCCGGCGATCCCGGTGGCGCGGGTAGCGGCGGGGACTCCGGTGGCGCGAGCGAGCCGGCCAAGGCCCCGCCTCGCGGCTGGCAGGTCCCCGAGGACGCCCCCGCCGGCGGCGACTCCGACCTCGATCCGTTCCTTACCCTCGTTCAGGCCCTCCGCGATCTCATCCCGCCCGAGCTCCAGCGCCGGCTGGTCGCCGCACTCCGAGAGCTCCTGCTCGCCCTGCGCGCGCTGATCGACTGGTATCTCGAGCGACTGGAGCGCCGGCGCGAGCAGGGCGTGGAGGTCCAGGACATCCCGATCCTGTAGGCCCCGCCGGCCCCCGTAAGGGCGCCCCCCCGGCCCTTACAATCGGCCCATGAGCGAAGGGCCGACCGCCGCCGGCGCCGCCCAGCGCGTCGGCTCGGGGACGACCCGGCTGGCAAGGGCCTGGCGGGCGCTGCCGCACGAGTCCCGGCTTGCCGCGTTCGCTTCGCTGGCGCTGTTCGTGACCCTGTTCCTGCCCTGGTATCAGGTCACGCTGATCGCACAGGCCAAGACCACCAAGCTGCAGTCAGCCAGCGCAACCATCACCGGCTGGGGTGCCTTTTCCTTCGTCGAGGCCGCGGTCCTGCTCGTCGCCGCGGGTGTCGTGACGCTGCTGTTCCAGCGCGCCGAGGGCCGCGCGTTCCACCTGCCGGGTGGGGACGGCGGCGTGATCACTGCCGCCGGCGTGTGGACATGCGTGCTGATCGTGTGGCGGATCTTCGACAAGCAGGGCGCCACCACCAACGGGCCGTCGGCCACCACGTCGGGCATCGAGTGGGGGATCTTCATCGCGCTGGCGGCTGGGGCGTTCCTGGCCTACAGCGGGTCGCGGATCCGGGCCGCGCATCGGCCCGAACCCCCGCTGCCAGGCGAGGATCGGCCGCCCGCGGGCTCGAGCGCCGCGACCACGACGGTCGTCACGTCCCGATCCGAGTCCGCCGCCACCGACCGCCCCCGACGTCGAGCCCGTCCCCCGATCCCGACCGGCCCCGCGCCCGCTGGTCCCGCGCCCGCTGGTCCCGTGCCCGCCGCGCTCGCGCCCGCCGATCCCGTGCCGGCTGAGCCCGCCCCCGCGCGACCTCGCCGGTCCGCCACCGCCGCCGAACTGTTCGAGCGCGTCGTCCCCGACGATCCTCCGACGATGCCGTTCGGGCGGGCCAAGCGCTCGGACGTCGACATCACGATTCGCAGGTCGGCGCCGAAGCGCGCCGACGACCAGCTGAAGATCCCGTTCGCCGGCAGCGAGGATGAGACGCTGGCGCTCGGCGAGGACGCGACGATTCCCCTCGGCGAAGACGCCACCGTTCCCCTCGGCGAAGACGCCACCGTTCCCCTCGGCGACGACGACACCCTGCCGCTCGACCGTGAGCCGGCGACCGTGGCCACCACCATCCACGGCTGCTTGAGCACGTGGTCGCCGGGACGCGTCAGCATCTCCAGGCCGGCGTCGGCCAGACGCGCGGCGCCCCGGCAGGACCGGTTGCGTGGCGAGCACGAGTCCTCCAGCTCCCGCGGGCGTCGAAGCCGCCGGGCGCTGCGCGCAGCGGCGGCAGCTCGCCGGAGCCGAACGAATACACGCCGCGGAACACCACGTGCATGCGGCCGGCCAGAACCCGCCACTCGATCGCCCGCTTGGTGATCCCGCGCGCGTACAGTTGCTCCGCGCTCACCATCGTCCGTTGGCCGGCGGCGATCCGCCCGATCACCCAATCCGGCCCGTCCTCGCTCACGGTGCTAACCACACGCTCGGCTCCCGCCGATCGCCGAGATTGCAGTTGGCCACGCTAGACGTGGCCGAACCCACATTCGCCTCAGTCAGGCGGCCGAATGTGGGTTTAGCCACGTGGGCGTCGGGGGGCATACGGTCCAGGATGCACCCGCCACCGACCCCCGACCCCGAGTTGTTGCTGACCGGCGCCTATATTTGAGCGACGCCGATGCAGACCGAAGCAGACACGCCGCAAACTCCGAACGACCTGGCGCAGGGCCTCAAGCGGGTGGGCTACCTGCCCGGGACCTCCACCGCGCTCGTGTCCTACCTCGCCACCAAGCTCGGCAAGCCGGTCCTGGTCGAGGGGCCCGCCGGAGTGGGCAAGACCGAGCTGGCCAAGGCGCTTGCCCGCTATCTGAACCGGACCCTCGTAAGACTCCAGTGCTACGAGGGCCTCGACGAGGCCAAGGCCCTGTACGAGTGGAACTACCGCAAGCAGCTGCTGCGGATCCAGACCGAGGCAACGGCCGCCGGCTGGCAGGACGTCCAGGAAGACATCTTCGGTGAGGAGTTCCTGCTGCCGAGACCCCTGATGACCGCAATCGCATCCACCGAGCCCGTCGTCCTCCTGATCGACGAGATCGACAAGACCGACCAGGAGTTCGAGGCGATGCTGCTCGAGCTGCTATCCGACTTCCAGATCAGCATCCCGGAGCTCGGCCGGATCGAGGCGAAAACAAGACCCGTCGTCCTCCTGACCTCCAACAACACGCGGGAGCTGACCGAGGCACTGAAGCGCCGCTGCCTATACCTGTGGCTCGACTACCCCGACCTCGAGCACGAGCTCCAGATCGTCCGCCTCCACGCCCCCGAGCTGGACGAGACCATCGCGAGAAAGCTCGTCGAGGTCATCCACCAGGTCCGCGAGCTCGACCTCAAGAAGCCGCCCAGCATCGCCGAGTCGATCGACTGGGCCCGCACGCTGCTCCTGCTCGGCGCCAGCGACATCGACCACGACACGTTCATCCAGACGATGAGCGTGATCGTCAAGCACCGCACCGACCTGGACACGGTGGCGGCCCGGGTGGGCGTCGCGCTCCAGCAGGCGGATGCCGCCGCCTAACAGCAAGCTCTACGGCGGCATCCCCGAGCACCCGCCGGGCGCTCTCGACGGCCAGCTCCTGTCCTTCGCCGAGGACCTCCGAAGCGAGGGCGTGGCGATCGGCACCTCCGAGATCCTCGACGCGTTCGAAGCGCTGACCCACGTCGACTGGAGCGCCCAGTCCGACTTCAAGGAGGCCCTGGCAGCCACCCTGGCCAAGTCCAACGACGACCGAAGGGTGTTCGAGCTCGTCTTCGACCGCTTCTTCTTCCGCGCCACCGAGGCGCAGGCCGCACGCAAGAACATCACCGAGTCCCCGGGCTCCGACGGACCGAACAACAGCGACATCAACCTCGACACGCTCAGACAGCAGATCGCGGCCGCCCTCAGAGACGGGTCGGACGATGCACTGAGAGACCTGGCCCGCCTGGCCATCGCCGCCTTCGGCCGCGGCGAGGGCTCGGGGGTCCTCGGCGTCGACGTTCAACGCATAAGACGCGCCCTCGGCCTCAGGACCGAGCCCCAGCCCGACCTCCCCGAGGACGACCCCAGACACCACGGCCTTCCAAGAGATCAGCTCAGGAAGTTCGAGCAGCACCTCAGGCGCGAGCTCGAGCGCAACCTGATCGAGCGCACCTCGAGCCTCCCGCCCAAGCGCCCGCTCAACGAGCTCGAGCGCGCCCTGCCGACCGGCCCGATCCAGGACCTCGCCGCGGTCCACAGGGTCGTCGCGCAGCTCAAACGAAGACTCGCCACGCAGGGCCACGAGCTCAAGGGCCACAACCGCCATGCCCACGTCGACTTCAGACGGACCATGCGCGCCAGCCTGCAGACCGGCGGCGTGCCGATTGCCCTCAAGTACCGCCCGAAGCGACCACGACGGCCCGAGATCTTCGTGCTGTGCGACGTGTCGACGAGCGTCACGAGCGCGAGCACGTTCTTCCTATCCGTCCTCCATGCGCTCCACGACGCGTTCCGCAAGCTCCGCAGCTTCGTGTTCATCGAGCGGATCTCCGAGGTCACCGAGGTGTTCGAAAGAGAGCGCGACTTCCGCGCCGCCTCCGAGGCGATTTCGAAAGACGCCGGCGTGGCCGACGTATCCGGCTACACCGACTACGGCCGCGTTTGGCTCGAGTTCCTGGCGCTGATCGAGGACGAGCTTCACCCCCGCGCCACCGTGATCGTGCTGGGCGACGCCCGCACGAACGGGCGTCCACCAAAAGACGAGGTGTTTGCCGCGATCACGCAAAAGGCCGGACGCACGTTCTGGCTGAACCCCGAGCCACGGCTGTACTGGAACTACGGCGACAGCGTGATCGCCGCCTACGAGCGGCACTGCACGGCGTTCGAGTGCTGGCGCACCGACCAGCTCGAGGAGTTCGTGAAGGCGCTGACCCGGCCCGAAGCGACCTGAACCGACCCAGACCGGGCTACGACGCCGCCCTACGACACCGCCCTACGACACCGGAGCCGGCGTCGCGACGGCCTCCATGTACAGGTTCGCCAGCCCGGCCGCCTCGCTCTCGCGCGCCTCGGCCAGCGACATACCAGTCCCGTCGAGCAGGCCGTCGGCCTCCCAGCGGGACGGATCCAGCGACACCGCGTAGGGGTTGATCTTGTCGTCCTCGCCCGGCGCCGCGTCACCCAGGTTCTGCGCGGCGCGCGAGAACGCGAGCACCGCGAACGCCTCCATCAGGTCAGCGGTCGAGGCCAGGTGCTCCTGCACGCCGTCATCGTCGAACCCGCCCGCCATGTCGACGTGGCGCTGGAACATCCCGGGGAACGCCTGCGTCGGCACAATCGCCCGCCGCCACTCCCGGTCCTCGAGCGCATGCCACTCGCGGTACATCGCCTCGAGCCGGCGGGTGATCGCCCAGATGCGCTCCAGGTCCGGCCGCACCGAGGCCATGAACTCCACGTCCGCGTACTTGTCGTGGAAGAACAACAGACACTCGGTACCCCAGTACAGGATGTTGTTCGCGCAGATCTTGACCGTCATGACCATCGCGTTGTGCCAGAACTCGTACTGGCCCTCGTATTGCGTCAGGTTCACCCGATACGTGTTCAGGTACAGGTCATCGAAGGCCGCCGCGCGATCTACCACGTCCTCGCCGTCCAGGAACCGCGTGATCAGATCCGTCGACAGCGTGTTCGAGATCGCGATGAAGTCCGACCCCGGCGAGTAGAACGGGTCCAGGAACGCGCCCGCCTCGCCGACCAGCGACCACCGATCAGCGCCGTTGAAGCACTGCTTGCACCCGTACGAGAAGTCCGAGACCTTCAAGAAGTCCTCGACCTGATCGAGCCGCCCATCGAGTGACTCACCCAACTGCGGCTCGTACTTGCGGATCCACTCCAGGGCCCCATCGAGCGTCTTCATCTCCTCGTAGGGGTGGAACCTGGGATCGGCGACGATCCCGATCGAGATCGGTCCAGAGGACAGCGGAATCATCCACACCCAGTAGCCCTGACCGCACAGGTGGTTGGTCGAGTACTGGCGCAGGCCCTTCTCGGACATCCGACCGAAGAACTCCTCGTCGTCGGGGTCGGCCCACGACTCGATGTCCAATCCGCCGTCGAGCCGGAACCAGGCCGAGTTCACCACGTGGCCGTTGTCTTCCATCAGATCGAGCTTGCGCTTCAAGATGAAAGACCGTCCCGCGGCGTCCACGATCCACCGCGCGCGAACCTCACGGTCCTCCCCTTCAAAAGTCACCCGGATCACGTGCGGGTCACCGACCTCCACCTCCTGCACGCGGCAGTCGCCGAACCGGTCGACTCCCTCCGCAACGGCCTTCTCTCCCAGATAGTTCTCGAACCGTCCGCGGTCAAGCTGATAACTCGGCTCGGGAAGCGGCTTGTTGATCCCGCGCTCGATCCGCTCGGCGAGAGACGTGTTGCCGGCGGCCGGGAACCACCACCGCAGCCCGAACTTGTGCAGCTCGTCGTTGTCCATGTGCTCGCGCGCGCCCACCACATCGGCGAAGTAGTGCGCGGACACCTCGACGGTCGACTCGCCGACCTTGAACGCCGCCTCGGGCGCCGGGCCCTTGCGCTTCTCGGCGATGAAGATGCTCGTCTCGGGCCGTGCGGCCTTGAGTTGAATCCCGAGAGTCAATCCCGCCAGGCCGCCGCCCAGGATCGCCACGTCGTAGCTGTCAGCCGGCTGCCTATCCCCCATCTCGCTCTCCTTTGGGTCCACCTGCGAAGTTTCCAAGTCCAGTCGGTAACGGCCGCCGCGGCTACGCCGCCACCACCGCGCCGCGCTTCTCGAGGTCCATCTCCTCGATCCCCGGCAGCATCTCAAGCGCCTGCGTCAGGCTGATCCCATCGTCGGAGTACAGCCCGTCCGCCTCCCACCGCTCGGGGTGCAGGCTGATCGCCAGCGGGTTTATCCCCCGATTCTCATCCGGCGGGTCGGGGAGGTTGCGGGCGGCCCGGTGGAAGATCCACACCGCGAGCGCCTTCAGGTACTCGACGTTCTTGGCCGAGTTCTCGAACACCACGTCGCCCTCGGCGGGATGCGCCATGTCGGCCTGCGCCTGGATGTACGGGACGAGTTGCTTGGGCAGGACAGACACGCCCTCGAACGGCGTGTTCTCCATCGCGTTCCAATCGCGGAACAGCTCCTGCATCCGGGGCAGCATCTCGATCGCGGGACGCAGCACCTGGCCGAGGCGCTCGATGTCCTCGGGCTTGCGCATCCGCTCGTGGCACCAGGCGTTGCCGATCCCCGAGAAGTACGTCGAGGAGTCGAACACGAACTTCGCCACCATCACCTGCGGGTTGCCGAACAGCTGGAAGTTGTCGCGATACAGGTGCGCGGTCGTGTTGAAAAGCGACAGATAGAAGTCGTTGTAGAAATCGACGAGCTCCGACACGTCCTCGCCGTCGAGGTCGCGCTCGATCAGCTCGGCGGTGAACGTGTTCCCGAACGCGATGAAGTCCGATCCCGGCGAATACAGCGCGTCGAGGAAGGCTCCCGCCTCGCCGACCAGCGCCCACCGGTCGGAGGACCAGAACTGGGTGGACCCATACGAGTAGTCCTGGACGCGCAGGAAGTCGAGCACGTCCGCGCGGCGTCCCTCGAGCGCCTCGTGCAGCTGTGGCTCGTTGCGCTTCATCCAGTCCATCCAGGCGTCGAAGCTCGAGATCTCCTCCCATGGGTGAAAACGCGGGTCCGCGCACACGCCGATCGAGATCGGGCCTGACTCGAGCTGGATCAGCCACAGCCAGTAGCCCGGTTGGATCAGGTGCGAGGTCGAGTGGATGCGCAGGCCCTTCTCGGGCATCCGGCCGAGCCACTCCTCGTCGTCGGTCCAGTCCTCGAAGTCCAGGCCGCCGGCGAGCCGGATCCAGGCGGCGTTGCAGTGATGCCCGGTGTCGACGCCCTCGCCCAGCCCGAGCTTGCGCCGCAGGATGTTCGCGCGTCCGCTCGCGTCAGCGACCCAGCGCGCGGTGGCGATGCACTCCTCGTCTTCCTGAGACATGAGGATCGTGTGCGTGTCCGCGCCCAGCGAAACGTCCTGAACGCGCCAGCCGCGGAACGCGTCGACGCCCGCTTTACGCGCCCGCCGGAACAGCTCGTTCTCGAACCGCCCCCGGTCGATCTGGTGGGTGAACGCGTCCAAGTGCCCGGGCGTGCAGAACTCGACCCGCTTGGTGATGTCGGAGTTGTCGCCGGCGGGCATGAAGAACCTGAGACCTAGCTTGCGCTGCTGGTACTTCTCGAGGTGGTCGCGCATGCCGATCATCTCGCGGTAGTAGTACGCCCCGATCTCCACGCTCGACTCGCCCACCTTGAATGCGGCCTCGGGCGCCGGCTCGGTCCGCTTGTCGGTGACGAGCACGCGCGTCTCCGGACGCTCGCGCTTGAGCTGAATGGCTAGCGTCAACCCCGCCAGTCCCCCTCCGAGGATCGCCACGTCGTAATGGCCGGTCGGTGCGTCGATCGCCTTCAGCTCGAGCATCGACGCCGAACGGTCGTCTGCCATCAGCTCCTCCTCGATGATTGGTCCAGGTCACAGGTCGCGGCTGCGCGTGCGATAAGACGAGTACCGCTCGGCAAGGCGGCCCCCCGCAGCCTGAGACGACAGGCCGACGTCCGGCGTCGACCCGCGCGCCGACCATGCGCTGTCGGCGTCAAGAAGCCCCGGTGACAACCCCCTCGTCGGTCCACGTCCATATTTCATCATGACGCAAGCCCGATCCGGCTGCAACTGGGGCGACCCCTTGATTCACCTCCGGTTCATCAATACGGTTGGGGCGTGCCCGCCTACGTCGTCGTCAGCCTCGAGCTCACCGATCCCAAGCGCTACCAGGAGGAGTACTTGCCGGGCGCCGGGGCATCGCTTCAGGCTCACGGTGGCGAGCTGATCGGGCTCGACCAGGACACGCAGGTGCTCGAGGGTCCGGCGAAGCCGTTCACCGTAATCCTCCGTTTTGACGACAAGGCCGCGGCCGAGGCCTGGTACCGCTCGGCGGACTACCAGGCGGTCGTCCCCGTCCGCCAGGCGTCGAGCACCGGCACGATGGTCATCGCCGACGGGTTCGTCCCGCCGTCCGCCTAGGTTCTGGGGCCTCGCTCCGCTCGGCGTCCGTGGGGCCACGTACCCCGTCCGGACACTCCCGGCAACTAGAACAGCTGGTTCTCGCCGCCGAACACGGCGCTCACCGATCCCTCGGTGAAGATCTGCCGGATCGTGTCGGCCAACAGCGACGCACACGAGAGCACGACGACCTTGTCGGGCGCGCCCGCCCGCAGCGGGATGGTGTCGGTGACCACCACCTGCTCGAACGGCGACTGCGCAAGCCGCTCGAACGCGGGACCCGAGAACACCGGGTGGGTGCAGGCGGCGAACACCCGGCGGGCTCCCTCGTCGAGCACGGTCTGCCCGGCCGCGATCAGGGTGCCCGCGGTGTCGATGATGTCGTCGAGGATCACCGCGGTCTTGCCCCGCACGTCGCCGATCACGTAGCCGACCTCGGCCACCTGCTGGGCCGGGCGCTCCTTGGTCATCAGGGCCAGATCCGCCCCGACCATCTCGGCGAACTTGTGGTTGAGCTTGACCCGGCCGACGTCGGGGGCGACCACGACCAGGTCGTCGAGCTCGAGCTCGCGGAAGTAGTCGGCGATCAAGAGCAGCGCGGTCATGTGGTCGACCGGCTTGCGGAAGAAGCCCTGGACCTGACCGGCGTGCAGGTCGACCGTGAGCACCCGGTCGACACCCGCGGTCTCGAGCAGCTGCGCCACCAGCCGGGCGGTGATCGGCTCGCGCAGCGCGGACTTCTTGTCCTGGCGCGAGTAGCCGTACCACGGCATCACCGCGACCACCCGGTGGGCGGAGGCGCCCACCGCCGCGTCGATCATCACCAGCAGCTCCATCATCGCGTCGTTGGCGGTCACCCCCGTCTCCGGGTTGGAGCACGTGGGTTGCACGATGAACACGTCGGCGCCCCGCACCGACTCGTCGAAGCGGCAGTAGACCTCTCCGGCCGAGAACGTCTTCAGCGTGATGTGCCCGAGCTCGATGCCCAGTTTTTGGGCGATCGCGCCCGCCAGCTCCGGGTTGGCCCGCCCGGCGAACAGCATCAGCTTCTTGCCCGTGACGATCGGCAGAGATCCGGATGCGGCCCGCGCCTCGCTCGCTTCCATGTGGAGCGTGAGTGTATGTGTGCGGGCGAACGCGTGGCAAATGTTGCTTTTCCGTGACCGGCGGAGATAGGGTTTCGCTGGGGCGCTTGCAGGTGCTTAGTCATCACAAAAAGGAGGCGCTGCATGGGGCGCAGAATGTGTAGGTCGACGTGGGCGACAGCACTGCTGCTGACCGCCGCGGTCGCGGTCGTGATGCCGGCAACCGCCGCCGCGAAGAGCGCGAAGAAGCCGGCCAAGCCCAAGGTCGTGGGGGCCTTCTACACGGAGACCAACGGGAACCCCAACAAGCTGCTGGTGTTCAACCGCTACAGCGACGGGACGCTCAAGCAGGCGCACAAGGTCGCGACCGGCGGCCAGGGCGGGCACCAGGGGCAGCCCATCAACGTGATGGCCCCGCCCCCCGTGTGCACGGGCAACGGGGCCGGATGTCCGTCGCTCGACAGCCAGGACGCGATCGCGCTCACACCCAACGGGAAGTTCCTGTTCGCGGTCAACGCGGGCAGCAACACCGTCAGCTCGTTCAAGGTGACGAAGCACGGCGTGGCGCTGGTCAACCAGGTCAGCTCCGGCGGGGCGTTCCCGGACAGCCTCACCGTTCACGGCAACCTGGTCTACGTGCTGAATGCGAACAGCCTCAGCATCCAGGGCTTGACGTTCAGTTCGACTGGGGTGCTGAGCGCGATCAGCGGCGGGTCGCAGCCGCTCAACCCCAACGGGACGATTCCGGGCGCGCCGCACGACATCAGCTTCGACAACAGCGGTAAGTGGGTGGTGGTGGCGAAGCTGACCAACCCGATGACCCTGTCGAATGTCGACGCGATTGACACGTTCCCGGTCAACTCCAATGGGACCGTCGGCCCCGCGGTGTCGTCGAACTCGTCCACCCCGGTGGCGTTCTCGCTCGGCTTCGACAGCGGCGACCACGTTCTGGTCACGACGCTCGGCAACCCGTTCGCGTTCAAGGCGGGCGCGCTCGAGTCCTACTCGATCGGCCCGACCGGTGCCCTGACCCACATAGCGTCCGCGAGCACGGTCGGTTACGCGCCCTGCTGGGACGTTGAGTCGGGCAAGTACGGGTACATCGTCAACGCCGACATCCTCGGTCCGGCGGCCCCATCTGTGTCGACGTTCAAGCTGCCGGGCAACGGCCATCTCACGTTCCTCGGCCACACCCCGAGGCTCGGCTCCGAGCCGCTCCAGACCGATGACGCGCTCAGCAGCGACGGCAAGTACCTGTACGTGCTGTCGCCGATCGACGACCGCGCGTTCGCGGGCGTGAACATCAGCCACGTCGACGTGTTCAAGATCGGCTCCGACCACCAGCCGACGCTGATCCAGCAGACGCCGCTCAAGCTCGCCCAGGGCCTCACGGGCGCCGCGGCGAGTTAGCAACAAGTTAAACGTCGGTCGAGGGGTGGGCACGCGCCCGCCCCTCGCCGGCCGACCCCAACGTCCTGGTATCGGCCATGCACGGCCGCGAGGTACTTGTCGGACATGGGGTCTGAGCGGTAGCTTTCCCGCGTCGTGTCGAAGCCGGGGACGGCCGGTGATGCTCCGACCGGGGGGCGGCCGGGTCCGCCTCCGGCGCGCAACTCCGCAGATCGCCGGGTGTTCTTGACGATCTACCACACACTTTTACCCACGAGGGGAGACAGCATGGCATTGATGGTGCGTAGCGGGATCGGGCGAGCGCGCTGGGTTGCGCCGCTTGCGATCGCTGCGGTGGTCGGGCTCGTGCCTTCGGTCGCCAGCGCAGCACAAGGGAAAGCGAAGCCGAAGGTCACGGGCGCCGTATACACCGAGACCAACAGCACCAAGAAGAACGAGGTTGTCGCGTTCGCGCAGTTCAGCGACGGCTCGCTCAAGCAGGTCCAGAAGATCGGCACCGGCGGCAAGGGCGGCAACCAGGCCCAGCCGGAAACCGGAGACTGCCTCCCGCCGCCCGCTGGCAAGGGCGACTGCCCGAACCTCGACACGCAGGGTGAGGTGGAGACCGGCGCCGGCGGCAAGCTGCTGTTCGTCGTGAACGCGGGCAGCAACAGCGTCACCTCGTTCCGGGTGACGAGCGGCGGCCTGGTGCGCGCCGACGTGGCCAAGTCGGGCGGCGTGTTCCCGCTCAGCCTGACCACCCACGGGAACCTGCTCTACGTCCTGAACACGAACAGCACGAACATCCAGGGCTTCAAGTTCAATTCGGCGGGCAAGCTGACGCCGATCAAGGGCTCGAACCGCCAGCTCGCCGCGAACGTGTTCCCCGGGCTGTCCCGCCAGGTCGCGTTCGACAACAGCGGCAAGTGGCTGGTCGTGTCGAAGTTCGGCAACCCGTTCGCACCGGGCGGTCCCGATCCGAAGAACTCGATCGACACCTTCAAGGTGGGCGCGAGCGGCGCCGCCGGGGCTCCGATCACCTCTGATGCCACGGTTCCGCTGCCGTTCTCGATCAACTTCGACAGCGCGAACCGGCTGGTCCTGACCGAGGTCGGCAACCCGACGGCGACGGGCTTCGTGGATACGTTCCGCCTGCTGCCGAGCGGCCACCTCACGCCGATTCAGTCGGCGCCGACCAGCTCGGGCGGCAACGCTCCCGTGCTGGGGCGTGATCACCCGTAAGGGATTCCTGTACGTGACGAACGCCGACGCGCTCGGTCCCAACGGCGCCACCGTGGCCATCTTCAAGCTGATCGAGCGGCCACCTGACGTTCAAGGGCACGACGCCTCAGATCCACGAGACGCTCAAGACCGATGAGGCCCTGAGCAAGGATCAGAAGTACCTGTACGTGCTCGCTCCGACCTCGAATCGTCAGGCCGGCGGGAGCCACATCGACGAGTACAAGATCCTCCCCAACGGCGGCCTGAAGCTGATCGGGCAGACGCCGAAGACGCTCGCCAAGAGCGTCAACGGGCTGGCCTCGAACTAGCCGACAGCCAACGAAGGACAAGAGACGGGCGGGCCGATCGGCCCGCCCGTCTTCTTGATTAAGAGGAGGGCTGCGCCTCTTGCGGCTGCGCCGGAGCCTCGCTGACCGAAGACCCGCCGCCGCCGTTGCCCGCGTTCTTGGCGAGCGACAGCACCTCGTCGACGGTCCACTGGTCGTAGGCGTGCTCGCCGTACTTGGAGGCGATCACCCGACCGTCCGAGGCGATCAGGAAATCGCCGGGCAGGCCGATGGATCCGCCCGCGGGCTTGACCGGCGGAGCGTGCTCCTTGCCGCGGATCGTCGCACCGATGCTCCGTCCGAGTCCCTTGAAGATCGCCGGCCATGCGCCGCGGGCTGAGGATCGCCTTCGGCTTGGCCTCGACGCCGAACTCGGCATACAGCTTGCGGTCGGGGTCGGGGATCACGTCGAACGGAAGCTCGGCCTGGTACTTGTGCAGGTCATCGGCGCTCGAGTGGAACACCACGACCTCCCGCACCCCCGCCGCGCGCAGCTCGTCGTTGCGCACGACGACCGACCGCAGGTGCAGGTTGCAGACGGGGCAGCCGGCGAAGCGGCGCAGCTCGAGGTGAACCAGGTGCTCCGGATCCGGGACGGGCACCGACTCACCCGAGAGAGCCTCGAGCTGGTGCGGCGCGACCGTGTCCCCGGTGTTCAGATGTGTCATGGACACCCCCCATTCGTTGTGCGTGCCGGATAGAGGCGGACGAATGCAC
Source organism: uncultured Solirubrobacterales bacterium (assembly GCA_963832315.1). GTDB lineage: Bacteria > Actinomycetota > Thermoleophilia > Solirubrobacterales > Solirubrobacteraceae > Palsa-465. The sequence continues at coordinate 174,239 of CAWHTT010000011.1, forward strand.
GCCCCGCCGATCCTACCTGGGCCGCAGTTCGTCGATCAACCGGCCCGCTTGACGGGGCGCGCCCGCCCCGCATACCCTCCGCCGATGAACGTGGCCGCCACCTGCAGGGGCACCTGATGGCGCGGGACCCGGCCCTCGCGCAGAGCGCGCTGTTCGCGGGACTCGCCCCCGAGGAGCTCGAGGCGGTGCGCGAGCGGATGCGCCCCCGCGAGTTCGCCTCCGGCGAGCAGCTGTGCGCGGCCGGCGACCCGAGCGACCGCATCTGGCTGATCACCTCCGGCCTGGTCAACTGGCGGGCCGGGACGACCGCCGGCGGCGGCGAGATCGAACTGCGGATGCGCAAGGGCGACGTGATCGGCGCGCAGGACGCGATCACCGGCGCCGAGCGCACCGCGACGGTGGCGGCGAGCACGATCACCCACACACTCGAGCTCGACGCGAGCGATCTGCTCGAGCTGGCCTCCCGCTTCCCGCGCATCCTGATCAACGTGGTCCAGACGCAGCGCGAGCGCCTGTTCAGGGCCAGCGCCCGGAGCGCCGCGCTGTTCAGCGCGAGCGTCCGCTCGAGCTCGCAGCGGGGCGAGGAGATCGGCGTGATCGCGGGCCCCTCGATGAAGGGCGTGCTCCCGCGCCTGATCGCCGCCGCCCGGACCGCCAGCCCGCGACCGGTCAGCGTGCTCGACCGCTCGCTGTCGTTCGCCGGCGCGCTGACCGCCTCCGACGAGCTGGCCGCCGAGCACGCCACCGTCCTGATTCCGAGCGAGCTCGACCCGGAGACGCTCGGGGTGCTGCTCGACGAGGTCGACCGCGTCGTCGCGCTGGTCGGGACCGCCGAGGAGGCCGCCCAGATGGGCCGCGTCGCGGCGGCCGCGGAGGGCCGCCGGCTCGAGATCGTGGTGGTCTCCGACGAGGCCCGCGAGGCGAGCCAGATGTGGTACCCGGGTACGCTCCAGCTCGTCGTGCGGGAGTGCCCGCGCCAGGCGGGCTTCCCGCTGGCCGGTCGAGACCTGGCCTGGATCGCCCGCCACCTCACCCGGACCAAGCTCGGGGTCGCCCTCGGCGCCGGCGGGGCCAAGGGGTATGCCCACGTGGGGTTCCTGCAGACGCTCGAGGAGGCCGGCTACGCGGTCGACTACGTCGGCGGCTCGAGCATCGGCGGGTTCGTGGCCAGCCAGGTCGCGCTCGGCTGCAGCGCGGCCGAGGTCGAGGCCCGGTTCCGCGAGGCGTTCAGCGCCGAGAACGTGGCCCAGCTGTTCAAGTCGCCCCTGGTCGGCTCGGCCGGAGTCGAGACGCTCACCGGCCTGCTCAAGCAGGCCACCCGACAGGCGTTCTTCTCGCACACGACGATCCCACTGACGATCATGGCGGTCGACCTCACCGAGCGCGCGCCGGTGGCGCAGCGCCACGGGGCGATCTGGGAGGCGCTGCTCACGGCGCTGTCGGTGGCCGGCGTGTTCCCCACCCCGGAGCGGGACGGGCACCGGTTCATCGACGCGATCGCGCTGGTACCGGTGCCGACGGCGGCGGTGCTCGAGGACGGCGCCGACATCGTCGCGGCGGTCAACCTGCTCGGCACCGACTCGCTCGAGCAGTGGCCGGGCGTGCCCGAGGAGGAGCCCGACGCCGAGCCCAAGAAGGCGCGCCGGCGCGGTCCGCTCGACACGATGCTCGAGGCGATGGACCTCAGCCAGGTCGACACGAGCGCGCGTCACGCGGCGCTCGCCGACGTCGTGGTCACCCCCCGGTTCGGCCCGGCGGAGTGGCGAGACTTCCACCTCGCCGACCTGTTTCTGGCCGCCGGTCGCGAGGCCGCGCGCGAGCAACTGCCCGCGCTCGAGGCCCTCGCCAGGCCCGTCGACCTGGTCGGCGCCGAGCGACAGGCGAGCATCCTCGACGTTCCCGTTCGGTAATCCTCGGGGCCTGTTCACCGGCGAATCCAGCTGTTAGAGTCGCCTTTCCGGGGTCCGTAAAGGGAGCATGTCTGTGCAAGGACTTGGGGCGATTTGCCTGACATAGGGGGCACCTCCACCGTGCGAGCGGCAGATGCCGGTTCGACTGAACTCGCGAAGGACACGCTCGTCAAGGTGTGCGGGATCACCCAGCGCTCCGAGCTGGACCTGCTCGCCGCGCGTGGGGTCGACCTGGTCGGCCTGTGGTGGGGCGTGCCGGGCGGCCCGCACGACCTCGAGCGCGAGGACTGGGCGGCCCTGGCCCGGGCCGCAGCCGAGACCGGGGTGCTCGCGCCGGTGCTCGTGACCTTCGCCAAGGACCCCGAGCAACTCGGCGCCACGCTGAGCGCCGCGCCGGTGGAGTGGATACAGCTGCACGGTTACCCGACTCCGGGCACGGTCCGAAAGGTCAAGGCGCTTGGCCCTGACGTCAAGGTGATCAAGGTGCTCCACGTGAAGGGCGGCGAGTGCGTCGAGGCATCCTTGATCGGCTCCTACGAGAAGGCCGGCGCCGATGTGTTCCTGTTCGACGTCGTGAGCGATGACGGCCGCGTGGGCAGCACCGGACAGGCGCTCGATCCCGATGTGGTCGCCCCGCTGGTGGAGAAGCTGACCCGGCCGTTCCTGCTCGCCGGCGGAATCTCCGACACCAACCGCGGCGACTACGAGTCGCTGGCGGCGCGCGAGCTCTTCCTCGGCGTCGACGTCGACACGAACGCGCGTGACCCCGAAGGGCAAATCTCAGCGGAGCGGGTGGCGGCGATCGCCCGAGTGTGGAAGCATCGCCCCGATGCCTAGCGTGTTCATCGACGCCCTGCTCAGCGGGCGCCTGCCGATCATCATGGAGGTCAAGCGCTCGGACGGCGAGGGCGCCGAGTTGATGGGCGAGCGGACCATCCCCGAGATCGTCGGCCAATATCTCGACGCCGGGGCGCCCTGCATCTCGGTCGTGACCGGCCGATGGTTCGGCGGCGACGACGACATGCTGCGCGAGGTGGCCGGGTTGACCGACCGGCCGCTGCTCAAGAAGGACTTCATCACGCGCGAGAAGCAGATCGTCGCCGCCAAGGAGATGGGCGCGTCGGCCGTCCTGCTCACCGCCAAGATCCTGCCCGCCAAGACGTTCCAGCACCTGATCGAGATCGCGCTGTCGCACGGGATCACCCCGTTCGTCGAGGTCGTCGACCGGGCCGAGCTCGACAGCGTGATCCACCCGGCGGACTGCGTGATCGCGGTCAACAACAAGGACATCAACACGCGTGAGCGCGAGCCGGGCGACATCGACACCAGCCGCTCGCTACTCGAGGCGACGATCGCCGCCGGAACCCCTTGCCCGGTCAGCGCGAGCGCGATCCTCGACCCGCGGATCGCCGCCGAGCTGATCGACGCCGGATTCAAGGGCCTGTTGATCGGCACGGGGCTGCTGCGCGCCGACAGCATCGCGGGGTGGGTGCAGGAGTTCGAGGGCCACCGCGCCGAGCTGGCCGCCCCCGTCACCCCAGGAGCCTCATCGTGAGCCAGACGGCAACCCGATCTCTCGCCGATCACTTCGCCGAGCAGGCCCAGCGCCAGCCCGATGCGCCGGCCCTGATCTGGGACGGCCAGCCGGTCTCCTACCGGGAGCTGCAGGAGCTCAGCGACTCCTCGCTCGCCGAGCTGGAGGGCGCCGGCCTGCCCGACGACCGGCCGGTCGGCCTGCGCGCCAAGAAATCGCCCGAGGCGATCGGACTGATCCTGGCCTGCCTGCGTGCCCGCAAGTCGTTCCTGCTGCCCTCGGTCGAGCTCGCGCCCGAGACGCTCGCCGCGCTGTTCGCCCAGGCGGGCACGAGCCAGGTGCTCTCCCCCCACGGGCCGCGCAGCGAGTCGGCGGCGAGCCTCCGGGCCCTGGTCGACGACGCGCGCAGCACACCCGAGCCGGCGGGCTCCGAGTGGCCGCCGGTGGGCGGCGGCGAGGATGTCACGTTCATGCTCACCACCTCGGGCTCGACCGGGCTGCCGAAGATCGTCCCGCTCACTGCGAGCGGCGTCGACGCGTTCACCGACTGGGCGGCCGAGCAGTTCGAGATCAGGCCGGGCACCGTGGTGGCCAACTACGCGCCGCTCAACTTCGATCTGTGCCTGCTCGACATCTGGACCACGCTCAAGCACGGCGGAACCGTGGCGGTGGTCGATCAGGACCGCGCCACCCAGGGCGCCTACCTGGCGGATCTGGTGAACGACAACCAGGTCAACGTGCTCCAGGCGGTCCCGATGCTCTATCGCCTGCTGATCGACGTCAATCGCGAGGACGGGCGGACCTTCCCGAGCGTCAAGCACGTCATCACCACGGGCGACAAGATCCCGGCCAGCTCACTGGCCGAGCTGCCGAAGCTGTTCCCGAACGCGCGCTTCTACAACATCTACGGCTGTACAGAGACCAACGACAGCCTGATCCACGAGTTCCTGGGGCTGGCCGAGGGCAACGTCCCGAGCAACGTCCCGGTCGGTCAGCCGATCCCGGGCGTGATCGCCCGCCTGCAGACCGAGGACGGCACCGCGCTCGAGGGCCCCGGGACCGGCGAGTTCATGGTGTGGACGCCGTTCCAGACCCGGGGGTATCTGAAGTCGTCTTTGAACGAGGGAAAGTTCGTCGCGCTCGAGGATGACGGCGGCCGCATCTACTACAAGTCCGGCGACATCGTCCGCCGCCACGAGGACGGCACGCTCACGCTCGAGGGCCGCTCCGACTTCTACGTCAAGGTGCGGGGCGTGCGGGTTTCGACCCAGGTCGTCGAGCAGGCCATCCAGGAGCACCCGGCGGTAGTCGAGGTCGCGGTCATCGCGGTGCCCGACGAGTTGGCCGGCGCCCGGCTGCACGCTGCCGTGAGGCGCGAGGCCGACGCCAAGCTCAACAGCCTGATGCTCCGCCAGCACTGCGCGACCCGCCTCGCGCGCACCGAGATGCCTTCCACGATCGAGATCGTCACCGAGCCACTGCCCAAAACATCAACCGGAAAGGTCGACCGCAAGGCGGTCGCGGCCGAGTTAGAGAGGAGTCGTGCCAATGGATGAGACCACCGCGAAGATCAAGGCGTTCATCGTCGAGGAGTTCATGCCGGACGTCCCGGTCGAGGACCTCGAGGACGACTTCGATCTGCTGACCGGCGGCGTCGTGGACAGCCTCGGCCTGCTCAAGGTGGTGGCGTGGCTGGAGGACGAGTTCGACATCGGCGTCGATGACTCCGAGCTCGGCCCCGACAGCTTCCGCACCGTCGCCGCGATCAAGGCCTACGTCGACCAGGCGCGCTCGACCGCGAATGCCGAGTAAGACCCCCTCGGAGGCACTGGCGGCGCTGGTCACCCAGCGCTATCCGATCGCCGAGGAGGTGTGGGGCGATTTCTGGGACCGCCTCGCTGCTAAGGAGTTGCATCCGGGCGAGGCGCTCGCCGTGCTGGCGTCGTTGACCACGCGGATCCCGGACGGCGCCTCGGTGGCCACGCTGCTGGGCTCGCTCAAGGAACGCAATCCACGCCCGGAACCGCCGTCGCGCCGAACGGTGAACATCGTGGGTACCGGCGGCGGCCCGAGCACGTTCAACCTGTCGACCGCGTCGGCGTTCGTCGCCGCGGCGATGGGCGCGCGGGTGATCAAGACCGGTTCGCGCGCGTACGCCAGCCGCACCGGCTCGGTCGACCTGCTCGACCGCCTGGGCATCCGCCAGACGAGCTCCTACGAGCAGACCGAGGAGATGCTCGAGACGTTCGGGATGGCCTGCGCGGGCCCGTTTGTGTACCCCAAGGAGCTGCGCATGCTGGCGCGTCAGATCCTCCCCTTCGACATGAAGACGGTGGGGCGCTTCTTCAACCTGATCGGCCCGTTCCTGGCCTCGGTCCCGGTGTCGCTGCAGATCACGGGCGTGTCGGATCACAGCGTGCTCCCCACCTTCCGCGGGCTCGTGTCCGAGGACTCGAGCAAGGACTACTGGGTGGTCTGGAACGACGTCGGCGTGGACGAGCTGATGAGCGTCGTGGACTGCCACGTGTACGTCAGCGCCCGGGACGAGGAATACACGCTGCGGCCGGCCGAGCTCGGCCTGAGCGATCGTCCGTTCGACGATCTCCTGCCCGTCCCAGACCTGGACCAGACCGTTGATCACTTCCTCGGCCTGATCGGCGGCGAGGGCCCGACCGGCGCGATCGAGAGCATCAAGCTGAACGCGGCCGCCCTCGCCATGAACTGCGAGGTCGCCTCCGACTGGGCCGAGGGCCTGCAGATGGCCGCGGACGCGATGAGCGCCGGCGAGCCCGCGCGGCTGATCGAGCGGATGCGCGCGCACGGCCAGGTGACAGCGAAGGCATGACCTCAGCGGGCGAGACACGCGCCGGGGCCTCCGGGTTCTTCGCCGATCGCGCGCCCGGGCGACCCGGCCTGGCGCTGTTCCTCAACGCGGGCGACCCGCCGCTGGACACCTTCCGCGAACTGGTGCTGATGCTCGATCAGGCGAAGGTCGACTGCCTGGAGCTGGCCATCCCGTTCCCGAACTCGGCCAGCGACGGCCCGGTGATTCGCGCCTCGGCCACCCGCGCCCTGGAGGACGGCATCGACCGCGAGGCCGTACTCGAGTTCATCGGGCGCGTGCGGCCAGAGCTCTCCCACATGAAGATCGCGCTGCTCGCCGACTGGAGCTACTCGATCAAGGGCACGCCGATGAAGGAGTTCCTCGAGCGCGTGCAGGCATCCGGCGCCGACGGCCTGCTCGTCCACGGCCTGCCGCCGCGGCTGAAGCCCGAGTACTACGAGGCCGCGGGGACGGTCGATCTGCCGATCGTCACGACCTGCTACGCCACGTCGGAGGAGCCGGTACTGCACGAGGCGGCCGACCACGGCTCCGCCTACATCTACCTCGTCGCCGCCTACGGGCGCAGCGGCACCGTCGGGCCGCCCGACCACAGCACGCTCATCCCGGTCATGGAGACGCTGCGTGCGCGTACCGGCGTTCCGGTCGCGGTGGGCTTCGGGGTCAAGGACAAGAGCCACATCGACGGACTGGGCGCCGTGGGCGCCGACGCCGCGATCGTCGGCTCGACCTGCGTGGCGCGCGTGACCGCTGCCCGCGACGCCGGCCGCGACGTGGTCGAAGACTTCCGCGGACTACTCACGGAGCTGGGGCAGAGCCCCAGCGGCATAGAAAACCAACACAAAAGGGGCCATACATGATCATTCGCGATCTCGAGAACGTGAAGACGGTCGAGTGGGGCAACGGGCTGAGCCGTCGCTTCCTGCTCGAAGCCGACGGCATGGGCTACACCGTCACCGACACCATCGTGAACAAGGGCACGAAGACGCTGATCGAGTACGCGAACCATCTCGAGGCGTGCTACTGCATCGAGGGCCGCGGCAAGGTCATCGAGATGGACGGCACCGAGCACGACATCTTCCCGGGCCGGATCTACGCGCTCGACAAGCACGACACGCACTGGCTGCTCGGCGGCGAGAACGAGGACCTGCGCCTGGTGTGCATGTTCACGCCGGCGCTGACCGGCGACGAGGCGCACCGGATCAGTGAGTCCGGCGTGCACCCGTCGGTGTACGGGGAAGTCGTCGGGAGCTGAGGAGCTGCCATGGCACTGACCGCCCCCACCGGCGAATGGACCGACGAGCAGAAGGCGCTCCGGAAATCGCTCGACAAGCACTTCGAAGCGCTCAACGCCGGCCACCTCGAGGACGACGCCGCGAGCCGGTTCAACCGCGATAAGTGGCAGCTGATCCGCGACTCCGGCGTGCTGCGGATCCCGTTCGACCCGCAGTGGGGCGGTCTCGGCAACGACGTGCTGACGCTCGTCTACGTTCTGGAGAACCTCGGCTATGGCTGCCGGGACAACGGGCTGCTGTTCGCGGCGGCGACGCAGGTCGTGAGCGCCGCCGTTCCGCTCCACAAGTTCGGGTCAGACGAGCTCAAGGAGCGCTTCCTGTCGCGGCTGATCGACGGGGAGATCATCAGCGCCCACGCGATCTCCGAGCCGAACGCCGGCTCGGACGCGATGGCCATGATCACCACCGCGACGGAGGACGGCGACTCCTACATCCTGGACGGCCAGAAGATCTGGATCACCAACGGGCCCATCGCCGATGTCGTCACGGTCTACGCCAAAACCGACACCGGCGGGGGCGCCGCGGCGATCACCGCGTTCCTGGTCCCGACCGACACGCCCGGGTTCCACGTCGGCGAGCCGATCGAAAAGCTCGGGCTGAACACATGCCCGTTCTGCCAACTCGAGTTCCGCGACTGCCGTGTGCCCAGGGAGAACATCGTCGGCAAGGTCGGCGCGGGCTTCTTCATCCTCGAGCACGTCATGAACTACGAGATCCTGTGCATCTTCACGATGATGGCCGGCGAGATGCAGGAGCGGATCGAGCGGTGCATCAAGTACGCCAAGACGCGCCAGGCGTTCGGACAGCCGATCGGGTCCAACCAGTACGTGGCCGGCAAGATCGTCGACATGAAGATCGGGCTGGAGAACTCGCGCAAGCATCTGTACGACACCGCGCGGCGGTTCGCCAAGGGCCGCAGCGTCACCACCGAGATCTCGATGGCCAAGCTCATCACGAGCGAGGCCAACGTTGCCTCGGCGCTGTCGGCGATCCAGATCTTCGGCGCGCGCGGCTACTCGCGCGAGTATGGCCTCGAGAAGGGGCTCCGCGACTCGGTCGGGGCGCCGATCTACTCGGGCACGAACGAGACGCAGCGCGTCCGTATCGCCTCGATGCTCGGCCTGTAAGTAAGGGTCTGGGTCCGCGACGGGCGATACACGCCCCGTCGCGGACCCTTCACCCTCTGCTTAGGACGCCGCCATCCCAGACGCGCCCGCCGGCAGCGTGGCCGGCGTGGTCTGGATGTGGGTCAGGCTGCCATCGTGGCCGACCCGGTAGACGTCGATGTGGCTCGTGTCGTTGTTGTTCGGCGCCGGCAGCATGTCCAGCGTCGGCGACACCACGTAGAGGTACCGGCTGTCCGGGCTCAACGTCAGGTCGGTGGGGAACGCGGCCCCCGGTGGGGTGCTCGGGCTGACGTCGGTCTGGCCCAGCAGCGTCAGTGATCCGTCGTGTCCCACCGCGTAGCGCGCGATGCCGCCCTTCCCGTCGCCCGGCGGGAACGTCGAGAGGCTGTTGGTCACGAACGCGAACTTCTTGTTGTTCGTGATCACGATCCAGCAGGCGCCGCGGCCGCCGCTGGCCACCGGACCGCCGTTCGGCGTGACAGTGCCGGAGTGGTCCAGCGTGTACGCCGAGGTCGTGCCGATGAACAGCGTCGGGTCGGTCGGATCGGGCGGATTCGGCGCGTGGTTGATGTTGCCGGTGTTGGACACCAGCAGGTTCTTGGAGTTCAGGTAGGCGAACCCGAACGGGCCGTAGTCGTCCGCCGCGTTCTGCTTCGCCGGTCCGGCCTTACCGTGGCGATCGACCACGAACGTGTCGAGCACGCCCTTCGGCTGGTTCGCGCAGCCGCCCAGGTAGCAGCGCTCGGTCACGGTCAGCAGGCGGCCGTTCGGCGAGAAGCCGATCTGCGCCGCGATACCGCCGGGGCCCGGCGTCGAGAGCGACTGCGACGACCCCGCGTATCGAGTGCAGCCTGTCGTGACGCGTGATCTTGAATCCGGCGATGTTCCCGCTGTGCGAGTTCACGACGTAGAGCACGTTGCCGTTGCTGGTCACACTGATCGGCTCGGTTCCGCCGGAGCCGACCCGGTCGACCTTGTTCAGGCCGTGCTTGGTCACCCGGAACACGGTGATCGTGTTGTCACCGGCGTTCACCGCGAACAGCAGACGCCCGTCCTGGCTGAGGGCGACCGCGGCTTGCGAATCGACGATCGGGAAGTTGAAGGGGGGATTCTGAGCGAGGCCCACACCGCCGGTTGGCACCGTCGCCCGCTGGACGATCGTGCCATCGCTACGCCGATCGAACACGATCACGGCATTGGCGGTTGCGTTGTTGGTTTCCGTGTAGACCGCGCCTCGGTCGAGATTGTTGTTGCCGTGGCCGTGGCCGTGGCCCTTGTGTCCGTGATCGTGGCCCTTGCCGTGGCCGCGATCGTGTGCGAGCGCGGGTGTCGCCCCGACAGCGACGACCGCGATCGCGAGAGACGCCGCGCTGGCCAGCCCAGCCAGTCGGCGACGGGACGTGATGCCCCTCATGTTGTGATCCTCCTTGTAGATGACCCCGGTCCTCGCGGACCCCACCGCAAGTCCGGCCGTGGTCTTGCGTGTCGGTACGTTACCAACCTAACTTAACGCGCGGCCAAACTCAGAACTGCCACCGGGTCATCTCCCGGAGCAAAATTGCGGTCCTTTACGGATGTAGTTCGATGGCACGTGCCGGATGTGCACGTGTTCGCAATGAGCTAGTTTTCCCGCGTCCGGCCGAGGCGGGGCCTGCGCCGGCCGGGTGAACCAACTTCAAGCAGCGCGAGCTCAAAAAGGGGGCTTCATGCCGTCATCGACGGACATGTCGGGTAGCCGCTTGGCCAGGCGGCTGATCATCGTTCTACGTGATCATCGCCGTGATCGGCGTAGCGGTCGTGATCTTCGTGGTGAGCAAGGGGGGTGACGAGAAGGCCCAGCCGGCGATCGCCGGCGGCTACACGCTGGCGTCGGCCAGCCCGTGCATCGGGCCGGTGCCCAAGCCGGCGGGTGGTATCCCGCTGCCGGCGACCGCGCCGACCCAGGTGCCGGCCTCGGGCCCGTCCTTCAACGTCCTTCAGTCCGGGCAGTTCGTCAACTTCACGAACAACCAGAGCACCCTGGGCGGCCAGCTGCGTCTGAACGAGACGACGCTGGCGAACGGCGGCCATCGCCTGACCGGCGACGTCAACTGCGTGTCCGGTGGAAGGTCGCTCCACCTCGACGCGATCGCCACGCCAGGCGCCAAGGGCGCGATCGCGGGAACCCTGGGCGGGCTCCCGTTCAACGCCAGCCTCACCAGCGCTCCACCGGCCGCGGGCGCGGCCGCGCCGCGGACGCCGACGAACATCCAGGGCACGTACGCCCTGTCTCCGGCCTCGACCTGCTTCGGAAGCAAGTTCTCGATTCACGGCACCGGCGCCGTCGCTCAGCTCTACTCGTCGGGCGGCAAGCTACTCGGGCCGGTCACGTACTCGAGCAAGACCGCCGGCGTGTTCGGCGACGTGAAGTGCGTCAAGGGCGGCGCCGCGCGGCTGACGGCGACCGCCAATGACCTCCAGCTCCAGAAGGTCACGGTGATCCCGCTCAACGTGGCGACGCCGGTCCCCTCGACGGCCTCGCAGGCCAAGCCGGCACTGACCACTCCGAGCGGGCTCTCGCCCGGCCGGCGAGAAGTTCACCGCGACGAAGCAGCGCGCGGACTTCAACAAGCTCGTCGCCGCGGTGTTCCTCGCCGATCGCGATCGTGCTGATCGTCGCGCGCCTGTTCGGTGCCGTGGCGACCAGGGTCGGGCAGCCGCGCGTGATGGGCGAGGTGATCGCCGGCCTGTGCCTTGGCCCGTCGCTGCTCGGCGCGATCTCGCCCAACCTCCAGGCGACGTTCTTCCCGACTGACGTCTTGCCCGCGCTCGGCGTGGTGGCCAACCTCGGGTTGATCTTCTACATGTTCCTGGTCGGGCTCGAGGTCGACCGCGGCTCGCTCAAGGGCAAGGTCGCCACGGCCACGGCGATCTCGAACACGAGCGTGGCCGTGCCGATGCTGCTCGGCATCGCGGTCGCGCTGCCGCTGTACAAGCTCGTCGGGCCGGACAAGAAGTTCGTCGCGTTCGCTCTGTTCATGGGCGTGTCGATGTCGATCACCGCGTTCCCGGTGCTGGCCAGGATCCTCGCCGAGCGCCGGATGATCAAGCGCCCGATCGGCTCGCTGGCGATCGCGTGCGCCGCGGTCGACGACGTCACCGCGTGGTTCCTGATCGCGCTCGCCATCACGATCGCGGCCTCGGGTACGTTCGGGGACGTCGTCAAGACGATCGCCGAGGCGACGGCGTACACGCTGGTCATGGTGCTGATCGTCAGGCGCGATCCTCGGCCGCATGGCGACCGCGTTCGACGAGGTCGGACGGATGCCGGGCGCGTGGTTCGCCGCGATCGTCATCGGCGTGCTCCTGTCGGCCTACGTGACCGAGGAGATCAACATCGCGTTCATCTTCGGCGGCTTCGTGTTCGGCATGATCATGCCGCGGCACGCGCGCATGAACGAGGAGGTCACCCGCCGGATCGACGACTTCGTGGTCACGCTGCTGCTGCCGGTGTTCTTCGTCTACACCGGACTGCGGACGAACGTCGGCCTGCTCGACCGTCCTGAGCTGTGGCTGCTCACGCTGCTGCTGATCGCGGTCGCGATCCTCGGCAAGCTCGCGGTGCGGCGATCGCCGCCCGGGTCGCCGGCTACGACTGGAAGGCCTCGGCGGTGATCGGCACGCTGATGAACACCCGCGGGCTGACCGAGTTGATCGTGCTCAACCTCGCGCTCTGGACGCCGGCGCGATCACCAACACGCTGTTCGCGATGCTGGTGATCATGGCGGTGGTGACCACGCTGATGGCCGGGCCGCTGCTGAAGCTGCTCGACCCGCAAGAACGAGTACGGCACGGCGGTCGAGGACGAGTTCGCCGACGCCGCGCTCGCGGCCGTCCAGGAGCATCCCGAGCTCCCCGTCCCGGAGCGCTCGATCCTGGTCGCGCCGCAGACCGACGCCGCACTGGCGCAGCTGGTCGACCTGGCCGAGCCGCTGGCGCGGTCACGAGCCGCCGCGCGAGCTGATCATCGCTCGTCTGGTGCAGCCGCCCAGGGGCGCCGACGCCGGAGTCCGCGGTGGACTGCAGACCGAGAACCTGGCGCTCGAGCGGGCCATCGCGAGCGATCAACGAGGTGCGCGCAGCGGCTCGGCGACGAAGGCGTGGTCGCTCGCGGAGTCGCGTTGACCTCCACCAACCCCGGGCTCCGACCTGGCTCACATCGTCGAGCGCGAGCCGGTCGACCTGGTCCTCACCGAGGGGCGCCGGCGGCTGATCGGCGAGGGCGTGCCCGCTCGGCGAGGTCGGCGAGCTGATGGAGCAGGCCGTCTCCGACGTGGCGGTACTGGTGGCCACGGAAGGTGATCCGATCAAGCTCGGTCCCGACAGCCCGATCCTCGTCCCGTTCGGCGGTGCCGAGCACGACTGGGCCGCGCTCGAGCTCGGGTCATGGCTGGCCGCCGACCACCGGGGCGCCGCTCAGGCTCCTCGGGGCGGCGGGCCAGACCGACGAGAGCAAGTCGGTCACCCGGCTGCTGGCCGACGCCGGCCTGCTCGTCCAGCAGGCGACCGGCATCGCCACCGAGCCGCTGGTCGTGGCCGGCGGGCGCGAGCGGCATCGTGGCGGCGGCCGAGCAGGCCGGGCTGCTGGTGCTCGGCCTGTCCGATCGCTGGCGCACGCGAGGGCCTCGGCCCGACGCGCTCGGCGATCGCCAAGGCGGCGCCTGCGCCGGTGCTGTTCGTGCGGCGCGGCACGCGGCCCGGGCTGTTCGCACCGAAGGAGGACGTCACGCAGTTCAAGTGGTCGATGGCCGGCGGACCGCGGGATGCTCGGGCTCTCTCCGCGGTGATGTCCGGCGCCTCGGCGCCGGCGGAGCCGGCCGGCGGACCCTCGCCCGACGAGCCGCCGATCTCGGTCTCGTGACGGTCAGCCGTAAGGGGGCTAACACGCGCCGGCCCGGGGTCCACGATCCCGGGCCGGCGTGTGCGTTACCCGCGCCGGCCGTTGGTCGGACTGGGCAGCACCGCGGCCACCCGGGTCGGGCCGCCCTCGGCCGAGGTGATCCACAGGCGCCCGCCGGCCAGCAGGGCGCGCTCGCGCATCCCGGTCAGCCCGAAGCCGGCTCGTACGCCGTCGGGGTCGAAGCCGCCGCCGTCGTCCTCGACCGCGAGCTGGACCCGGTCGGGCAGCTGCGTGACGCGCAGGCTCACCGACTCGGCGTGGGCGTGCTTGACCGCGTTGCTCAGGGCCTCCTGGACGATCCGGTAGATCGCGGTCTCGGCGTCGCGGTCCAGGCGATGCTCGGACGCGAGCTCGATGTCGAGCTCGACGGCAAACCCGCCGATCGCCGCCTGGCGCTTGGCCAGCGACTCGATCGCCGGGCCGAGCCCCAGATCGTCGAGAGCGGCCGGGCGTAGCTCGGCGATCAGGTCGCGCAGCTTTCGCATCTCCTCGGCCAGGTGGGCATCGGCGCTTTCGGTGGCCCGGCGCAGCGCATCGAGATCGCCCCGCGCCATGCCCGCCGCGAGCACCATCCGGGTTCCGGTCAGCCCCTGGAGCGTCTCGTCGTGCAGCTCGCGCGCCCACCGCGCACGGGCCTGGTCGGCGGCCTCGACGCTGAGGCGCAGCCGGGCGGCGGCCACCGAGCGCGCGGTGGCGACCGCGGTGGCCGCGCTGGCCGCTACCGACATCAGGAGCTGCTCGTCCTCCTCGGCGAAGGGACGCTCGTCGGCGCCGTTGATGCCGGCCAGCACCCCCAGCGGCTCGCCCCGGAACACCAGCGGAACCAGGATCGCGGCCCTGGCGTCGGGGGCGAGCTGCTCGAGCTGGGCCGGGTCGGCCTCGGCGCCGACCCGGCGGGGGCGTCCGCTCAGCAGGACCTGGCCGGCCAGGGACCCGTTAAGGGGCAGGCGGGGCTGAGAATCCGAGCGCATCGCGCTGCCGCTCACCGCCGCGAGCTCGTCTCCCTCGGGCAGGTAGACCACCAGCGTCTGGGCGGACACGATCTCCCGGCCCTGGGCGAGGATCAGCGACAGGACCCGCTCGAGCTCGGTCTCGCCCCCGACGGCGCGGGCGATCTCCGCGAAGGCCTCGAGCCGCTCGACGCTTCGGGCCAGGCCGCGGTTGCTCGCCTCGAGCTGGTCGGCGTACAGGGCAAGATCGCGCTGGGCGTCCTGACGGACCGCCATGTCGCTGCGAAGCCGCTCGGAGAATCGTCCCACCACCACCGCGGTGATCACGAAGGCGGCTCCGCGGGCGACGTACCCGAGCGGGTGGACGTGGACGTCGCTGATCACGCTCCACGCCGGCACCAGGGCCAATGCAACCGCCGCAGCGAGCAGGCCGGCCCGCGTGCCGAACTCGATGGCCAGCACCGCGATCGGGATGATGTAGAAGTTGGCCAGCAGCGCATCCGGGTCGTCGATGGCCAGCCGCGCGGCGAACGTCGCCGCGAACAGCAGCGTGACGATCAGGACGATCGCGGCGCGCTTGGCGGCCGAGGCAGGCGGCGGCGCGGTCGCCCTGAGCCGCTCGATGACCCGGCGCTGGGCGGCTTCGAGCTCGATCTGCCGCGCCCGGGTCGCGCCCGCGCTCAGCGGTGGCTCGTCCGCCCTCGCCCCGGCGCTCATCGATGGATCACCCCGTGCTCGAGCGCGTAGCGGACGAGCTCGGGCCGGCCGGTGATCCCGAGCTTGGCCTGGAGGTTGGCGCGATGCGTCTCGACCGTGCGGGGGCTGATGTACATGCGGGTGGCGATCTCGCTGTTGGTGTGCCCGAGCGCCACCAGGCGGAGCACCTCGAGCTCGCGTTCGGTGAGCGCCGCGTCGCTGTCGCTGGTCAGCGCCCATCCGCCGATCGCCGGATCGAGGTATCGCCCGCCCTTGGCCACGGTCCGGATCGCCCGCACGAGGTCTGCCCGCGAGGCCTCCTTGAGCACGTAGCCCGCCGCGCCCGCGTTCCATGCCGGCGCGACGAACGCCGGATCGTCCTCCATGGTCAGGATCACCACCCGCGTCGCCGGCGAGGCCGCGCGCATCTCGAACAGCGCGCTCAGGCTGAGGTCGCGGCCCATGTGGAGGTCGAGCAACACCACGGCCGGCGTGCACTCGCGCAGCAACTCGCTCGTCTGAGCGATGTCGCTCGACTCGCCGACCACCGCCAGGTCATCCTCGGCCTCGAGCAGCAGGCGCAGCCCCTGACGGACCACCGCGTGGTCGTCGGCGATCACGATCGTGATGGGCTGGCTCGGCATCCGCTCGCTCAGGGGGCCTTGGCCAGGTAAGTGTGGCCCGCGCGGACGACGACGTTCTTGCGCAGGCGGAAGTCGCGCACCACGACGACCCCGTCGCGGACCAAGGTCAGGGTCCCGTCGCAGCGGTCTCGCACCCCCCAGTCGGTTCCCCGGACGGTGGCCGCAGCGAACCGCCCGGTTGTCCGGAAGCGACCCTTGGCGGTGCCCCGGAGCAGGCCGAGCACGCGCCGGTTGACCGCGGCGGCGCGGGCCGCGCCGGGGATGCACAGCGAGCGGTTCAGGTTGTCGCGGATCACCAGGTTGACCAGCCCGCCGCCGGTCCGGCTCTGCTCGACGCGGAAGATTCCGCGGAAGAACTGGCCGGTCTGGAGCTGGGGCGGTGTCGGTCCCGGGTCGGCCGACGTGAGCCTGACCCGGCCGGCCGTCGTATCGACGACCGTCCCGACCGGCACCACGGTCGGGACGCCGGCCAACCGAACGAATCCGTAGCGCGTGCCGGGCGGCCGGATGAGGACCTTGCCGTTCACCGGGGCGAGGACGACAGTTTTGGCGAACGTCGGCGCCGGCGCCGGCGCCGCGACCTTCGCTCGCGCGCAGGCGGCCTCGCCCCCCACCCAGCACAGGCCGGCCAAGGCCCAGATGATCGCTCGTCGTCCTTGTCCCACGTTGGGTCCCTGTCGGGGACGGTAGAGCGCGTCCCGGCCGCGCGTCAACCCTGCACGAACGTGGGGTTGTCGCCTCACCGACGAGCGCGTAAACTGCCCGGGGCGTTTTGCGCTGCCCGCGGGTGGCGCGGACGGGGGCGAAATGGGGCCAAACCGCGAGGGGTGATGTGCACATGAAAGGGACGCGGCTACTCGGGAACAACCGGAACCTGAAGGTGCTCCTGCTCGCGCTCGTGGCGATCGTGGCGACCGGCCTGGCGCTCGGCGGCTACGCCGCGCGGTCGCTGCGCACGCTCGACCTGAGCTCGGTGAACCAGCGCTTCTCGATCCGCGGCACCCAGAAGCCCGCGTCGAACGTGGTCATCGTCGCGATCGACGACCAGAGCATCGCGACGATCAACAAGCAGTGGCCGTTCCCCCGTGCGACCGAAGCGCGGCTACTCGATCGCATCGGCGCCGGGAAGCCCAAGGTCGTTGCGTTTGACGTGGCGTTCTCGGACCCCAGCTCCCTCGGGCAGAAGGACGACGTGGCCCTGTTGACCGCCCTCGGGAACAACAACATCAACGGGCACATCGTGCTCTCGTTCCAGGAGACCAACTCCAAGGGCGACGTTCGCCTGTTCGGTCTGGGGCAGACGCAGAAGGCGCTGCGGCAGGCCGGAGTCCAGCCCGGCGCCACGCTGTTCCCGTTCGACCCGGGCGACTACATCCGCCGAATGAAGTATTCGATCAACAACCTCGTGACCTTCCCGGTCGCCACGGCCCAGCTCGCCACCGGCAAGCGCGTGCACCCATTCTCGGGCAGCAAGTGGATCGACTACGCGGGCAAGGCCGGAACGTTCCCCATGGTCAAGTTCGAAGACGTCTCCTCGGGCAAGGTCCCGCCGAGCTTCTTCAAGGGCAAGATCGTGGTGATCGGCCCGACCGCCAGCGACCTCCACGACATTCACCCCACCTCGACCGATCCGCAGATGTCCGGGGCCGAGGTCGAGGCCAACGCGATCAACACCGTCCTGCGCGGCTTCCCGCTCTCGGCCGCGCCCGGTTGGGTCAACGTGGTCCTAATCGTGCTGTTCGGCGTGATCACGCCCCTCGCCGCCCTGCGCGTGCGCCCGATCGTCTCGATCGGGATCGCGGTGGCCATCGGGATCGTGTACGCGATCGTCGCGCAACTGCTGTTCAACGGGGGGACGATCGTGTCGTTCGTCTATCCGATGCTGGCGCTGGTCCTGAGCGGCATCGGCTCGCTCGCCGTGGGGCTCGTGACCGAGGCGTTCGAGCGCATCCGCGCCGTCGACCTGTTCGGGCGGTTCGTCCCCGAGGATGTCGTCGACCAGGTGCTGGCCAGCGCCGACGGGCTGCGGCTCGGCGGCATCCAGCGCGCCAGCACGGTCATGTTCACCGACCTGCGCGGCTTCACCTCGTTCTCCGAGAACCTCACGCCGTCCCAGGTGATCGACGTCCTCAACCACTACCTGAGCGAGATGTCCGACGCGATCCTCGACAACGGGGGCACCCTCGTCGCCTACATGGGCGACGGGATCTTCGCCGTGTTCGGGGCCCCGCTCGAGCAGCCCGACCACGCCGACCGCGCGCTGCGCACGGCGCGTGAGATGCTCGAGGTCCGCCTGCCCCGCTTCAACGAGTGGATCCACTCCCAAGGACTGGGCGACGGCTTCCGGATGGGGATCGGGCTCAACAGCGGGAACGTGATGTCCGGCCACGTCGGCTCCGAGCGACGGGTCGAGTACGCGGCGGTGGGCGACACGACGAACACGGCCTCGCGGATCGAGTCGCTGACCAAGGGCACGCCCCATCAGCTGCTGCTGTCCGATTCGACGCGCGACGCCCTGACGGCGCCCGCCGGCGACCTGGTGTTCGTCGATGAGGTCGAGATCCGAGGCCGGGTGGCGCGGATGAAGCTGTGGGGCCTGGACGAGAGCCCATCTGCGACGACTGCCGCGACCGCGGCGCCAGCGGCCGAAGCCCCTGCCTGAGCCGCAGGTTTTGTTCGCAATACGTACGTTTGTCGAGCCTCGTCACGGTCGGTAACGGATCGCCGTAAACGACCGAAAACCTCCTCATGGAGAGCTCGCTCGATACATCCCCCCCCGAGGCGAGCCCCGCCGCGTTCGCGGTCGCACATCGAGTCGTCGATGAGCACATCTGCGTTGTCTCTGTTCAGGGCGACCTGGATCTCGCTTCCGCTGCCCAGCTGAAGCGGACCCTGGTCGAACTGCTGGACAAGAGCTACGCCCAGTACGTGATCGATCTCTCGCAGCTCACGTACATGGATTCGATGGGCCTCGGCGTCCTGGTCGGCTTCCGCAAGCGTGTCGAGGGCAGCGCCCAGCTGTCCCTGGCCTGTCTGCCCGACACGCAGCGCAAGCTGCTCGAGCTGACCGGCCTGGACGCCTGCTTCGACAGTTTCGACTCACTCGATGAAGCGCTCAGCACGAACGCCGGCGCCGCGCTTCCGTTCTGCACGGACGCCGCGATGGCACTCGGTCTGGCCGGTACGGCGATGCCGTTCGCCGCCTCGCGCCGGGCCGAGGCGCTGCGCTGGCTGCGCATCCTGCGCCTGCACGGCGAGGCGGCCCGCGTGCTGTGCGCGCTCGGCGTCGGAGAGACCCCTCTGGGCGACTCCGGCCCCGCCGAGGCCTCGGAGCCCGCGATCGACGCGGGCCGCGACGATCGGGACCCGGTCGGGGCGGTCAGCGAGCTCGCGGTGCGCCTGGCCCGCAAGCGAGCCGCGACGAGCGTCGGCACCGACGACATCCTGCTCGCCGCGATGCGGTTCTACGGTCCCGACTTCGATCGCGTGCTCGCCGCTCACGGCACCGACCGCGACGAGGTCATCGCGCGGTTCGCCGCCTGAACGGTCCGAGGCTGGGCTCGCGTCCCAGACGCGAGCCCGCCCTCTACGCGGGTGGCGGGCCCGTCGGAATCTGGAACACGCCCGACGGACTCGGCGCGCGCCGTAGCTCCTCCGGGATCTCGATCACCGCGGCCGAGAACTTGCGCGCCAGCGGCGGCGGGCCGCCCGTGGCCAGCTCGGGCGTGAACGCCTGGATGGGCAACGGCAGGTACTCAGGCGCGATCGACCAGTCGGTCGAGCGGAACTCGCCCGCGTTCTCGATCCAGCTGAGCGAGAACAGCGGGAGGATCACCACCTTCGTCCAGATCGCGATCACCCAGGTGACCCAATATTCGAAGATCGGCCAGAAGTGCGACGGGAAGTGGATCCCCTTGAGCACGTTGGCGGCCAGGTACACCAGGATGAACTCGCCCACCGCCAGCACGAAGGTGAGCCACGGCGGCTGCCAGCGGATGATGAACGGATAGAACGCGGTGTCGAGCGCGACGCCGATCACGAAGTACAGCCCGATCAGCACGATCCAGCTCGGGTTCTGCGTAATCAGGGAGACGATCGTCCAGATGATCGCCGGGATGATCAGGATCGCCCAGCGCGTCTGCACGCGGCCCAGAACGGTCGGACACATAGCTTCCCCCTCCTCTACGCGAGCTGCTGGGTCGGGGCCACGGTGCGCAGCGCGGTGGCGACGTCGCGTCCCATCGAGAACTGCATCGCCATGCGCGAGTGGAACGGTCGCTTTCGGAGTTTCTCGGCCCGCGCGCAGTCGGCGACAAAGCGACGCGCGATGAACTTCAGGCCGGCGATCGTGTCGCCATGCGGGATCACGTTGTTGGCGATCAGGCCCATGCAACACAGACGCGACTCGGGCCGGTCCAGACCCGGGACGCCGCAGTTGGTTTGCAGCCGAATGCGTCCCTCGACGACAGGCACCTTGTAGAACTCGATCAGGCGACGCAGGAGCGGAATGGTCAGCACGGACTTGTTGAACCCGGTGCCCGCGACCACGCCTGTCACGTCGAGCCATCCCGGATCCTCTCCATGGGCGCTCTTGACGTAGACGCGCAGTCCTGCCCGGCCCGGCTCGATCTTGTCGATCTCGCCGATCAGCGCGTCGAAGCGGCCCTCGTTTTGGCCGGTCTTGATCCGCGACAGCCACTCCCGGCGGTCGGGACGGGTCCCGCGTAGAACCTGGCCCAGGAACTCGATCCGCTGGTCGAACGGCAGCTGCGTGTACGCGTCGATCCCGATCGACTCGAACAGGCACCGAGGTACGTTGAGGTCCTGGGTCTCCGGCTGCGGATTGCGGGTCAGCGCCAGCGCGGAGGCCCCGGCGTCGATGATGTTCGCCCACTCGTTGACCGAGGCGATGCCCGCCCCGAGCACGATGTAGCGTCCGCCGGCGGCGTACTGCTTGGGCTCGTAGGCCTGCACGATCCGGTCGGCCACCGCCGGGTCCTTGCGCCCCCTGGCCAGCACCGGCGGGAACGACAGCGGCCCGTGGCCGGGCGCCAGCATCACGTGCTTGGCGCGGCCGATGAAGTTCGCCTGCTCGTCGTACATCACGAAGTGCGGCTCGGGCTGAGTCTGTCGCTGCAGCCAGCCGACCTTGGTCGGGATCCGCACGTCGTTCCACCCGATGCGCCGGGCCACCACCGCGGCCTCGGTGAGGATCTCGGGCACGCCCGGGTTGTACTTGCGGCGTGTCGTGCGGTACAGCGGCCGCAGCGACTTGTGCGCCCACGCGTCGAGTTGGGCGAACGTCGGCCAGTCAGGAGCCAGGAAGTGCGACTCCGATTCGGAGCGCAGCACGGTCTGTCCGAGGTTGTATGCGAACTGCTGGTAGGTGCCGACCGGGTTCTCGCTCGGCCCGAAGATCGTGATCTCGTCGTTGGTGAAACCGAGATAGCGGGCGGTGCAATGCACGAGAAGCGATCCGAAGCCGTCGCCCACCACGGCAATTACGGAGTCGCGCGGAGCGCTAGCTGTCATGGCCCGGCACCCTATCTGGAAAACCGCGAGCCTTTCAAGAGCGGCGCCGCGGTGTTTCCGCAGCGTTCATGGAACCGGCGCTTGACGCACGTTGCGCGCAGCCCTTATTCTCCGCGCCCGTGGCGGGCGAGCTGAATCTGGAAGTGATCGAGGGACCGGACGCGGGCAAGCAGCTCACGGTCGATCGGCCGATCGTGATCGGCCGCGATCCCCAGTCCGACCTCGTCCTCGACGACGGCGAGGTCTCCGGGCAGCACGCCCGCATCACACCCTCGCCCGACGGCAGCGCCACGGTCGAGGACCTCGAGTCGACCAACGGGACGTTCATCAACCAGAACGAGCTGATGGGCCCCGCCCACCTCGAGGCCGGCGATGAGCTGCTGATCGGCGTCAGCGTGATCCAGCTGCGCACAACCGACGACTTCAGGGCACGAGGGTCCGGGGTGATCCAGCTCCCGCCGTCGCTGGCCATCTCCGAGGCCGCGCCGACGTACGTCAACCCCGAGGTGGCGCGCGTCGAGCAGGTCCAAGCGCAGCCCACGGCCTCGCCGGCCGGTCATCCCACGGTCGATAAGTACCTCGACGTGCGCGTGCGCCGGCGCGCCCAGCTCGCGCCGATCGCGTTCCTGGTCCTGATCGCGATCGCGCTGATCATCTACTTCAGCATTAAGTAGGGGTCGCTTCGGCTGCGGTGCCCACTCGGCGTCCCGGGCGCCGGCGGGAAGTGCTCGAGACACCACCGTGAGTGGGCGCGAGGGACGCCGATCGGGCACCGCAGCCTCGCCCCTGGCCACTCCGATGCCTCCGGGCGAAGCCGTGAAGCCAACCGACCGCCTTCCCTCGTGACGTTCGGCCGGGCGCTACGTGTGTTGGCTGAAGTAAATGACGAGCGCGATCGCCACGATGATCACCGTGCCGAACGACAGCGCCACCGGCAGCCAGGAGCGTGAGGCGAGGCCCTTTTGACGGCGTTGTGAGGGTGGGTGGAATGGCGCCAGGGGCTGGGCCGGCGGCTCGCCGGTCACTGGCGCGGCGGGGCTCGGCGGTGCCGGGGCCGCGGGCGGCGGGCTCGCCCCCACGGCCGCGCTGACGCGGGTCACGTTCCGCGGCTGCGCGTCGTCCAGTTCCCTACCTGATTCCGCTGATCCCACCGGCAGCACCCCTTCCACGACCATTACGGTCGTGCCGATTTTGATCTCCGCGCCACCGCCGAGCAGTGTGGGCTCGGCGATGCGATTCCCGTCGACGAACGTCCCGTTGGTCGACCCCAGATCTTCCACCTGCAGGCGATTGGCAAACCGCCGAACCACCGCATGCCGATGGGACAGCTCGAGATCGTCGATGTCGAGATCTGAGTCCTCGCGACCGATCACGATCTCCTCGTCCACATCCACCGTCCGCCCAGCGGCGGGCCCACTCACTACACGCAACCGTGCCATAGCGCCCGGCAGCCTACCGATGGCAGCGGAATGCTGCAAGCACGCCGGCCCGCCCTGAGGGCGCCGAGCGCGCGGTACCCTCCGGGCATGAGCCAGGCGATGGCGCGCTTCGAAGTTGTGGCCGGACGGGCGATCGGGATGTCGGTCCTGCTCGACGACGAACTGCTGATCGGCCGCCACGCCGAGGGTGCAGGACGGCTGGCCGACGACGACGAGATCTCCCGCTCGCACGCCCGGATCAGCCTCGACCGCAGCGGCTTCTGCGCGATCGAGGACCTCGGCTCGACCAACGGGACGTTCGTCAACGGCCTGCGGATCTCGGGCCCCCAGACGCTCTCGGTCGGGGACACGATCGAGGTCGGCGGCACCACCCTGGTCGTCCGCGAGCTGCCGATTCCCGCCACCGAGCGTTCGCTGAGGGCGGTTCCGCCGCAGCCCACTGCCGCGCCCGGGACCTCGGTCCAGGCTCCGACGACGAGCCAGGAGACCCCGGCGATCGCGCTTGGTCCCTCCGGCAAGCCCCAGCGCGGGCCACGCCCGCTCGATCAGTCGTCAGACGATGCCGCCACGCAGCCGCCGATCCCCTCGGGTGCAGAAACCGAGACCGCCGAGGCGGCAGCGGCTCCCGGGAGCCTCTCGCTCCGGCTGCACATCGATTTCGGCGCCCGCGAGGCGTCGGTCGCTCTCGACGAGGAGTCGGAGCCGATCCGGCTCGTGTTCGACGGCGACGCCTGGCGCCCCGCGGCGTCCTGACCCCGCCCCTACGCGCCGACCGGCGGCGCCAGCAGCCGGTAGCCGCCGCCGTGGAACAGCAGCGGCTCGTGCCCGTCCCTCACCTCGAGCTCGAGCACCTCGCCGATGTAGATCAGGTGGTCGCCCGCCTCGTGCGTGGTGTGCAGACGGCAGTCCAGGAAGGCGGCCGAGCCTTCGAGGATCGGCGACCCGCTCGCCGCGAACCGGTGCGGCACCTCGGCGAACGCGTCTTGCCCCTTCGGCCGGTCGCGCGAGGAGAAGTACCGCGACAGCGGCTCCTGCTCGACCGTGAGAATGTTGACGGCGAACACGCCGTTGCGCTTGATGTGCTCGGCCCCCTCGGACGGGTTGATCACGCAGACCAGGATCAGCGGCGGGTCGAGCGACACCGACGAGAACGCGTTCGCGGTCATGCCGTACGCGTGCTCCTCGCCGCGCGTGGTCACAACGGTGACGCCGGTGGCGAATGCCCCCACCGTCGAGCGGAACTCCTTACCTGAGAACGTCTGCACCGAACGGCCCCTTTCCCGGCGCTAGGCCGTGCTCGACGCGGCGCCGATGCGGTCCCGGATGATCTGGTCGAAATCCGGGGTGGTGCCCAGCGATTGCGCGACGACAGAGCGGAACGTCGCGCCGTCCAGCACGAGCAGCTTGGTCGGCTTGGTCGCCCGGGCGCTCGTGCCCCGCGGCTTGTCGAACAGGATCGCCATCTCGCCGAACAGGTCGCCGGGGCCGAGCTTCGAGACCGTCTCGGTCGATCCCGCCTCCTCGCGGGTCACCTCGAGCTCGCCGTCGACCACGATGAAGATCTTGTCGGCCGGTCCGCCCTGGCGGGCCACCACCGTGTCGGGGTCGGCATTGACCGCCTGCAGCGAGGCGGAGATCGTCTTGGCCGTCTGGGTGGGCAGGCCCCCGAACACGCTGTAGGAGCGCTCGCGATGGAACTCGGCTCCGAACACGCCCGGGGAAGAGAGGCTCCGGCTCCGCCGGTTGTCGATGAACTGGATCTCGGTCGGAGTGATCCGGTAGAACGCGATGCTCATCGTCGCGCCAGGCGACAGCGACGGGAACTTCTGTCCGAACAGATCCGCCACCCGCGCGATGTGCTCTCCGCTCAGAAGCGGCGAGCACTCGCCGGTCCCCTGGACGCCGCGCGTCTGAGTGAGGTCGTCGGTGTACTCGTCGATCGTGAACGCCACCAGCGGGTTCTGCTCGATGTGCCGCGAGCTCTCAGTGGCACTCTTGGACCAGAAGTACAGCGACGGCCCCTCGTTGACGTACAGGAACGTCGCGGCGTGCGGCGTGCCGGTGGCGGATGACGTCGCCAGCGTGAGCGTGTTCTGCGCGCTCAGATACTCCAAGACTGGGCCCGGCAGCTCCTGTTCGGTTGTGCTCATGTCTGGATCTCCTTGTTCGAAGCCTGGGTGCCGATCCTAAGGGTTCGCCGGGCAAGAAGCGAGCAGGGCGGGCAGGCCGGATTACTTCCCGGCCAACAGCGCAACGAGGAACAGCGCAAGGATGTGAAAGGCCTGGTCGAGCACGGCGCCCAGCGACGGATTGGCGTTCAGGTCGGCCTTCTTGACCACCTGCGCGTACTCCGTGAGCAGTCGCCCGTCGTCCTGGATCAGGTGCGGAATCGCGATCAGCGCCGCCACGCCGAGCACGCCCCAATTGAGGCTGTCGAACAGCCAGATCAGGCTCGGCACGAACGCCAACGTGTATGTCGCGATATGCGACAGCAACGCGCGTCGCCTCACCCCTGGGCTCGACAGGCCACCCCGCTTGTGCATGGCCTGCCAGTCGGTCTGCAGCAGGTAGTCGCCGACCTGATGCGACACGAAGAACACCGCGAAGACCTCGACCCAGGGCATCGGCGAGAACCTATCTCACTGGAGGATGACCAAACACTTACGGACGCGCCGCGCGCGGGCTCACTGACTGGCGAGCTCGCGATCGCGCGCCGGCGCCCCCAGCTCGAGCTGCTGCTCGGCGCGGATGATGTGCATGACCGCGTTGATGAGCGCCAGGTGCGTGAAGGCCTGCGGGAAGTTGCCCAGGTGGCGACCGGTGCCGGCGTCGATCTCCTCGGCATAAAGGGCCAGCGGACTCGCGAACGACAGCAGCCGCTCGCACAGGCCGCGGGCCCGGGCGAGCTCCCCAATCTCGACCAGGGCCGACACCAGCCAGAACGAGCAGATCGTGAACGTGCCCTCCTCGCTGGCGAACCCGTCGTCGGTCTCCCCCACCCGGTAGCGGAGCACGAGCCCGTTCTCGGTCAGCTCGTCGGCGATGGCGATCACCGTGGCCCGGATGCGCGGGTCGTCGGGGGGCAGGAAGCGGACCAGCGGCATCATCAACAGCGACGCATCGAGTGCCTCGGTGCCGTAGTGCTGCACGAACACCCCGCGCTCGTCGACGCCTTGCGCGCAGATGTCGGCATGGATCTCCGCGGCTGCCTCCTCCCAGCGCGTGGCCATCCGCTCGTCGTTGCGAATTCGCGCCAGCCGGGCCCCGCGATCCGCGGCCACCCAGCACATCAGCTTGGACGAGGTGAAGTGCTTGGGGTCGCCTCGCACCTCCCAGATGCCCCGATCGGGCTCGCGCCAGCGCTCGAGCGCGCGCTCCACCTGGCGCTTGATGATCGGCCACAGGCGATCGGGAAGCTGATCGCGCGAGCGGGTGTGCAGGTAGATCGAGTCGAGCACCGCCCCCCACACATCGTGCTGGTCCTGGTTGTACGCGCCGTTGCCGATCCGCACCGGCCGCGACTGCTCATAGCCCGTCAGATGCTCGAGCAGCTGCTCCTCCAGCTTTGACTCGCCACCGATCCCGTACATGATCTGGAGCTGGCCCTCCTCCGCCTCGGCCATGTCGGCCACGAAGTAGAAGAAGTCGTTGGCCTCCTCCTCGAATCCCAGGGAGTACAGCGCCCACAGCGTGAACGTGGAGTCGCGGATCCAGGTGTAGCGGTAGTCCCAGTTGCGGTCTCCACCCGGCGCCTCTGGCAGCGAGGTGGTGGATGCCGCGATCAGCGCGCCCGACGGCGCGTACGTCAATCCCTTCAGCGTGAGCGCGCTGCGCTGCAGGTAGGTGCGCCATGGATGATCGGGAAACGTGCCGTGCTTGAGCCACTCCTGCCAGAAGCGCTGGGTCCGCGCCAGCCGCTCGGCCGCCTCCTCGTAACTCGTCGGCATCCCGTGCTCCGACCACCCGAGCGCGGCGAACGCGACCTCGCCCTCCCGCAGCGTGCTCCGCGCCCGGGCCCGCGGCCCCTCGAATCCGAGCCGCAGGTCGGTGACCAGCCGCAGCTCCAGGTTCATCCCCTCCGACCGGGCGACCGCCTCCCCGTAGCCGGGACCGGTGTACTCCCAGTCGACGGCCAGCCCGCCGTAGTCGAACGCGGGCTCGCACTCGAGCTTGATCTCCGCCGAGCCCTGGACACATTCGATCATCCGCAGCAGCACGTGGTCGGCGTCGTGGTCGGTCGGCGAGCGCCGGTGGCTGTGCGAGCGCTCGGTGTGGTGATGCCACGGCCCGATGCACAGCGCATCGCGGACGATGACCCAGCCCATCCGCGTCTCCCAGCTCGTCTCGAGGACCATCGTGCCCGGGATGTAGCGTCGGCCGGCCGGAACGTTCACATCGGCCGGGGCGAGCCGGAAGCCGCCGGCATCGCGGTCGAGGATCGCGGCGAACACGCTCGGCGAGTCCATCCTCGGCAGGCACAGCCACTCCACGTTCCCGTTCGGCGCGACCAGCGCGGTCGTCTCGCAGTCGGACAGGAACGCATAGTCGCCGATCGGCGGGAATGCGCTGATCCGAAGCCCTTGATCGGTCTGAGCCCCCGACATCCGGCCGCGATTGTGCTCTGGCCCTCCGAACGTGTCAAGGTATCCTCGCCCGCCCATGCAGCCGCGCGTGCAGATGACCTCGATCGACGTGATCGCCTCGGCGCTCGAGCCGGTCACCCCCGCGCTCAGCCGCATGAGCTCACCCGACGGCGCCGTGACCCTGATGCTGAGCGACATCGCCGACGCCTCCGCCGCCGCCCAGGCGCTCGGCGCCGAACGCTGGGAGCAGGTCATCCGCGACCACCACCTGCTGGTCGAGCGGCTCGTCGCGAGCCACGATGGACAGGTCGTGAAGTTCGAGGGCGACGGCTTCCTCGCGTCGTACAACAGCGCCCACGCGGGCCTGCACGCCGCCGTCGAGCTGCAGCGGACGTTCGCGGCCGGCCCGGCCGACCAGCGATCGCTGGGCATCCGCGTCGGCCTGCACGCGGGGTTCGTGCTCGGCAACCCCGAGCAGATGATGGGCCGTAACGTCGTGCTGGCGGCGCGGATCGCCGCCCAGGCCAAGGGCGGCGAGATCCTCGTCTCCTCAACGGCTCGGGACTACACGCAGACCGATCCGAGCTTCCGCTTCGAGGAGCACGGCGAGTACCACTTCAAGGGGCTGCACGGCGAGCACCTCGTGTACTCGCTGGTGTGGCGTTAGGAGCCCTTAGCTGCCGGCGGCGTCGGCCAGCATCCGCGCGTACTCGCCCGCGCTCTGGGGCCGCTTGGCGGAGTCCTTCTCGAGGGCCACGAGCAGCGTCTGCGAGAACGCCTCGGGAATGTCCGCCCGGACGCCGCGCGGATCGGGCGGCGGGTCCTGGAGGTGGGCCCACAGGATCCGCATGCCCTGGACCTCGGCGAACGGCGGCCGCCCGCACATGCACTCGTACATCACGCAGCCCAGCGCGTAGATGTCGGTGGCGGCGCCGACCGGCTCGCCGCGGATCTGCTCGGGAGCCATGTAGTCCATCGAGCCGAGGGCCTGGCCGGGCAGCGTGAGCAGGCTGCCCTGGGTGTCCTTGGCCAAGCCGAAGTCGGTGATGTAGGCACGGCCGCTCTCGTCGAGCAGGATGTTCGCGGGCTTGACGTCGCGGTGCACCATGCCGGCGCCCCACAGCGCCTCGAGCCCGGCGGCCACGTCGGTGCACACGCGGACCGCGGTCTGCACGTCGAGCGGGCCGTCGCGCTTGAGTTTGTCGTCTAGCGACAAGCCCTCGATGAAGCGCTGGGCCATGAACGGCAGGCCCTCGTGCTCGCCGGTGTCCAGCACGGGGACCACGTTGGGGTGCTGGACGGTCTGGGCGATCCGTGCCTCGCGGTAGAACCGGCGCCGGAACGTCTCGTCGCGGGCGTAGTCGTCCTTGACCAGCTTCAGCGCCACCCGTCCGCCGTCGGGGTCGGTGGCGATGTAGACCTTACCCATCCCCCCCTCCCCGAGCACTGCGTCCACGTTGTATTCACCGATCTGGCTGCCGACTCGGGGATCGCTCACGCTCATCGCTCACTCACGCTCTGTTTCGGAGGTCCGGTCTTCTCGGAGAGGTCCGTACCTGTCTGTCGGAGAGCCCTGCGGTGGGCTGCCGTCCCCCCGACGCGGCTCTCGCGCATCTCGACATTCAAGCATCGCGCTCCGATGCACCTGAGGATATGGGATCGGCTGGCCCAAAGAAAGCGCGCCGAGCGTTCGCGTCCGACCCATCGCCCTACCCGGCGGGAAACGACCTACCCGAGGGTAGAATCCTGCTGCTTTGCTACAGGAGGGGACGATCGTTTCCGGGTATCGCGTCGACGGGGTACTCGGAGA
Source organism: uncultured Solirubrobacterales bacterium (assembly GCA_963832315.1). GTDB lineage: Bacteria > Actinomycetota > Thermoleophilia > Solirubrobacterales > Solirubrobacteraceae > Palsa-465. The sequence continues at coordinate 203,540 of CAWHTT010000011.1, forward strand.
GGGTGGCATGGGGGCGGTCTACCAAGCCACCCAACTGTCCCTGCAGCGGGTGGTCGCCCTCAAACTGCTCGCCCCGAACCTCGGCGACGACCCCGGGTTCCGGGCTCGCTTTGAGCGCGAAGGGCAGGTCCAGGCGGCGCTCGACCACGAGCACATCGTTCCGGTCTACGAGGCCGGCCAGAGCGACTACGGCCTGTTCCTGGCCATGCGCCTGATCGCGGGGCCCACGCTCAAGCAACTGATCTTCGACGACGCGCTCGACCCCCGGCGCACCGTGCGCCTGCTCGCTCAGGTCGCCAATGCGCTCGACGCCGCGCACCGGGCCGGGTTGATCCATCGCGACATCAAGCCCCAGAACATCCTGATCGGAGAGCGCGATCACGCCTACCTGGCCGATTTCGGGCTGATCAAGGCCCCGGACGAGGCCCGCCTCACCGGCACCGGACAGTTCATCGGCACGATCGACTACGTGGCCCCGGAGCAGGTTCAGGCCGAGCCGGCCACGCCGGCCAGCGACATATACGCGCTGACCGGCGTGCTGTACGAATGCCTCACCGGGGAGGTGCCGTTTCCCATGCCCTCCGAGGCCGCCACCCTCCACGCGCACGTGATGCTGCCGCCCCCGGTGGTGAGCGCCCGCCGGCCCGACCTGCCCCCGGCGCTCGACGGCGTGATCGCCCAAGGGATGGCCAAGGACCCATGGTCGCGGCCGTCGCTGGCCGCCGAGCTCATCCAGGCCGCCTCCCGCGCCCTGTCCTCGAGCCCCTCCGGCATCGTGACCGCGGGTGCCGGCCGCGAGCGCGACGGCGCCACCACTGAGCACGAGCGCCGGGTCCAGACCACCAAGGTTCCGGCCGTGGGCTCGGATCACGTCCAGGCGCAGCCGAGCGCCGTCGGATCCGCCGATCCCCGAGCCCCGGAGCGCTCCGGCGTCACCCGGCAGGTCTCCCGGCCGGATCTGGAGCCGGCGCAGCCGAGCGGCACGGTGCCGGTCGCCGAAGAACAGCCTGAGGCCGTCGCTGCAGCCACGCCGGACTCCACCGCCGGGTCCGCGCCGCAAGCGGTGCCCGCCGGCGGCGCCGGACTGTCGAACCGCCTGATCGCGCTGGTCGCCGCGCTCACCGTGGTCGCCTTCGCCGCCGGCTTCGTCGTTGGTCTGATCGTCCATTGACCAGCAGCCCGATAGGACGGCCCGTCCAGGACCGAAACCACCCGCCTGGCCAGGGCGGACATCTCTTGCGAGATTTGGGCAGGCTGAGCTAGACTGTATGGGCGGGCTATCTACGCTGCCAGGGGGTAGAGCGGATGGGGCAGGACCAAGCTGGAGCTTTAGCAACGCTCGATCGCGTGAATGAGCCAAGAACGGCGTCTCAGGTTTTAGGCCGGACGCTCCGGGACCGCTACCGGGTCCTCGAGCCGATCTCGGCTGGCGCGATGGGCGCGGTCTACCGCGCGATCGACGTCGAGACCGACACCGAGGTCGCGCTGAAGCAGTGCACGAACCCGCACCACGACCAGCGCTTCGAGGCGGAGGCCAGGCTGCTTTCGGCCCTCAAGCATCCCCGTGTGGTCGCGATCCTCGACCACTTCTCGGTGTCGAGCGGCCAGTACCTGGTCATGGACCTGGTGCGCGGCATCGACCTCGGCGTGCTGCTCAAGCAGCGCGGGACGCCGGGCCTGCCGGTCGACCAGGCGATCGAGTACACCCGCCAGACCTGCGAGGCGCTTCAGTACGTGCACGACCAGCAGATCGTGCACCGTGACGTCAAGCCCCAGAACCTGATCCTGAGCGAGAACGGGGTCGTGCTGGTCGACTTCGGGATCGCCCGCCTGCTCGACGAGGTCGAGCAGCAGGGAACGGTGGGCATCGGAACGCCCCGGTTCATGGCCCCCGAGGTGTTCGCCGGCGGCAACGTGTCGGCGCGCACCGACGTATTCAGCGTCGCCGCCACGCTGTGGACGCTGATCGCGGGTCGCCCGCCCGTGTACGCCGACCCGACCAAGCTCTCGAGCGTCGCCCCCGACGTCACGCCCGAGCTTGAGAGCATCATCTCCGCCGGCCTCGAGATGATCCCCGAGCGCCGGGTCGCGTCGGTGGCCGCCCTGGCCAAGGCGCTCGGCACCCCGCTCCGCACCGAGACCGGGGTCTCGCTGGCGGTCTCGATCGACGATCCGGACGCCTCGCGCGGTCTCATGGAGGCCGTCGTGCACACGGCGGCCGGCGTGTTCGGCGCCGCCGCCGCCTCGATCTGCTTGGTCGACGAGACCACCAGCGAGCTCGTCTACCAGTCGGCCTGGGGCGCCGGAGCCCGCGAGATCGTCGGCGTCCGCTTGCCCCCGGGCACGGGAATCGCCGGCCAGGTCGTGGCCAGCGGCGTCGCCGAGGCGGTGCCCGACTGCCGCACCGACCCCCGGTTCGCCGCCCGCATCGCCGCCGGCACCGGATATGTGCCCTACACGATGCTGCTGGTCCCGCTCGAGCGGGCCGGCCGGCCGATCGGCGCGCTGACGATCCTCGATCGTCGCGACGGCCGCGCCTACCGCAACGACGACCTCGAGCCGGCCGCCCTGTTCGCCGACCTCGCGGTCAAGGCGCTCGACGTCACGCCCAACTCGTTCACGAGCCTGGGCATGACCTCGCTCGGCCGCTAGCGCGGGCCTTCCGATTGCTTGCGCCCTCACGAATCGTGGTGTAGGGTGCCGCGCAGGTCGCTCGGGGCCGACGAGCGCGACATGGACACGCGGGGACACCTTACGGGGGTGCATCACATGAGCGGGACTAGTGGATGGTCGATCCGTCGTACGGCGGTATTGGTGGCTGCAGTGGCTGGGTTGGCGCTGATCGCGGCGCCGGTGGCGCTGGCCGACGGCGACACGATCACGACCGCGGCGGGGTTCAGTTCTCGGCGTTGTCGATAGCCAGCCCGACCTGCTCCGATCCCACGGCGGCCACCATCAACTGGGGCGACGGCACCACGTCTACGGGGAGCGATCACTGCCGACGACACGGTCAGCGGCAACGCACACCTACGCCGCCGCCCGGCGCATACGGCGGCACCATCACGCTCACCGGTGGCACCAGCTGTGGCACGCCGGACACATTCACGGCCAACCGTCGGCCCCACGCCCCAGTTCACCGCAGTGCCCACCGGTCGGAGCGGACACGGCTGCCAGTTCCTGATCGACGATCACGGCAACGGGACGCAGGTGGTCAGCAGGACGCCAACCAGGGCCGTACGAGGGCTCCGAGGACGCGCTGATCGGCGTGCAAGAACGACTCGTCCTCGCCGATCTCGTCGATCCCGATCTCGGTACCCGGGTCCGACGTGTTCGGCTTCGAGGAGGATGGTCTGTGCGACCCTGGCTTTGGCCCGGTCGCCGTTGCCTGCCAGCAGCGTAACCCTCAACTCGGGCGGTACTCCTGCTCCCGGCACGACCGTGTGACCCGAGCGCCGGAGCGTGCTGCCACGCCACCGCCAGCGGGTCAGAGCCGCACCGGACGCCGGCGCGTACACGGGCACGACCCGGAACGGGTACGAAGGCCCGGGAACCTTCTACACCAACGTCTCGACTGACTCGAGCTCGGGCAACGGTCAACTTCTCGCCGGCCGTCCCGCCGGGAGGCATCACCTACTTCAGCCTCGAGGAGCCGCCGAGCGCGAACGCGATCAACGTCGGCTCGACCGCCGGTCGGCGCCGGCCTCACCGCGCCACCGACGGTCACCGCGCACGAGCGCGAGCTTCCTCGCGGTCGTCAACCCGAACGGCTCGCTGACCACCGCGCACTTCCAGTTCAGCCTCGATCCCCGCTACAGCTCGCTCGCCGACTTCGCGCAGCACGACCGCCGTGCAGACGGTCGGCGGCGACTTCGCCGATCACGTGGTGAGCGCCACCGTGACCGGCCTCGTGCCCAACGCGCTCTACCACGTGCACCTCGTGGCGACCAACAAGAACGGCTCGACCGTTCGGACCGGACGTGACGTTCAAGACCAAGTCCGCGCCGGCGCCGGGTGCGCCGACGCTCGGTCGGACGTTCAACATCTCGCCGGTCAGCGGCCTCGTGCTGGTCAAGGTGCACGGCGTGTTCGTGCCGCTCACCCAGCTGCGGCAGTTCCCCAAGAACACGCTGATCGACGCCCTCAAGGGCACGCTCCAGCTGATCACCGCCGCCGGCGGCCACCCGGCCGCTGACGCGGCGGCCAAGGGCAAGAAGGGCAAGGGCAAGAAGGGCAAGGTGAAGACCCAGACCGGTACGGTTCGGCGGCGCGATCTTCAAGGTCACCCAGGCCCACAACGGTCTCGCCACCCTGACGCTGGTCGAGAACGCGTTCAAGGGCGCGCCGTCGTTCGCCAAGTGCAAGGGCAAGGCGGGCGACTGCCTCCGCCGCGGCGAGCAAGACCCTCCAGCTGCTCAAGTCCAGCGCCAAGGGCAAGTTCAGCACCAAGGGCAAGTACGCCGCCGCGACCGTCCGAGGCACCAAGTGGACGACCGCCGACCGCTGCGACGGGACGCAGGTCCACGACGTCACGGACTCGGTCGCGGTGACCGACTTCGTCCGCCACAAGACGGTCGTCCTGCACGGCGGCCAGACCTACCTGGCCAAGAAACCGTAGGTGGGCCGGCCGCCGGCACGAGTGAGACAGAGTGACGGGATCAGTACCGCGATCAGCCCGGCGGGTAGCCGGGATGATCGCGGTGGCGGTGGCGGTCGTAGTGGTGATGGCGCCGGCGGCGTGGGGCGCCGCGACGCCATCGGTCGACATCCACTCGGCCGGCCCGCTCAGCGACATCTACATCGGTAACGACCTGAGCTGCCAGGTCCGCAGCGGCGGGTTCTCGAGCACGGAGTTCTTCCCGAACGCCAGCGGCCCGGGAGACTGCGGGACGTTCCTCTTCATCACCCCCGACGGCAACTCCGGGTTCTTCGGTCCCGACTTCGCGAATCACGCCGGCGGTACGCACACGACCGGCAACTTCGAAACCGGCACTCCCGAGGTGCCCTTCACGCCGGTCAGCCAGTCACTGACCGGCTCGGGGACGGCGGCGAGCCCGTACCGCGTCACCACGTGTCACCTCGGCCGTCAATGCGGGTCTCACGTCTCACGTTCACCGAGGTCGACACGTACGTCGTCGGCAACAACTTCTTCCAAACCGACCTGACGGTCTCGAACACCAGCGCAGGAGCCTCCTTCGACGGACACCTGTACCACGCTGCGGACTGCCAGCTTCGAGGGAACGACAACGGGTTCGGGCGACGAGACCCGCCGCAGAATGTCGCCGAACGCTGCAACCTGCACCCCGAACGTCCTCGGCAACCCGGCGTCCGCGCTCGAGCAGTTCGTGCCGATCACGACCGTAATAAATCAAAGCTGGGAGCAGAGGCAAATCGCTATTCCCGGGATGACTCTCGGGCTCTGGGCAGACCTCGACGGCAGCGCCCTCGACAACCAATGCGACAACTGCCGCGAGCACCGTAACGGACACCGGGATCGGGATCGAGTGGCCCATCTCACTTGCCGCGGGCGACTCGCAGACCTTCTCGTTCAAGACGGTGGTCGTCGACACGGTCCCGACCGGCGGCCTCTCGTTCTCGGGTCCCGCTGGCTCGACCGTCGGCGGCACCGTCGCCACCATCACCGACCCGAACACGAGCGCCACCCCGAGCGCGTACTCGGCGACGATCAACTGGGGTGACGGCTCGTCGACGACGGGCACGATCACCGGCGGGAACGGCAGCTTCAACGTCACCGGCACTCACGCCTACGCGGCCGGCGGCTCGTACCCGATCGCGGTCACGATCACGTCGGTCGGCACCAGTCTGGGCAGCTCGACCGTGAACGACTCGGCGGCGATCACCGCAGCGCCGATCCCCTGTCGTCACGGGCACACCCACCGTCAGCGGCATCACCGGCGCGGGCTTCACGGGGTCGGTGAACCCGGACGGACTCGCCGACGACCGCGGTCGTTCCAGTACGGCGCTCGACCCGAAGTACACCGGCGGCGGTCCGATCGTCTACACGCAATCGACGACGCCGCAGACCGTTGGCTCCGACTTCACGAGCTCACACGGTGACGGCCTCGGTCACCGGACTGGTCCCGAACGCGATCTACCACGTCCGGCTGGTGGCCACCAACAGCGCCGGGACCACGTTCGGGCCAGACGTCACGTTCACGACGCCACGGGCCGACGCCCGGCTGCCCCGACGGTCGGCAAGACGTTCAACGTCTCGCTGGTCAACGGCGTAGTGCTGATCAAGCTGCACGGTCATGTTCGTGCCGCTGACCCAGCTCTAGCAGATCCCCAAGAACACGCTGATCGATGCGCTGCACGGAACCCTCAACGCTGACCACCGCGGTTCCGGGCGGCGGCGGCGCGCGCGACGCGGCCGCCAAGGGCAAGAAGAAGAAGGTCAAGACCCAGAGCGGCACGTTCGGCGGCGCGGTCTTCAAGATCAGCCAGGCGCGCAATGGCCTGGCCACGCTGTCGCTCGTCGAGGGCGCGGTCACCGGCGGCCCCAGCTTCAGCAAGTGCAAGGCGAAGAAGGCCACCGACGCGACGACCGCCGCGAGCAAGACGCTCCAGCTCCTCAAGGCGAGCGCCAAGGGCAAGTTCAGCACTAAAGGCCGCTACAGCGCGGCCACAGTCCGCGGGACCAAGTGGACGGTGGCGGACCGCTGCGACGGAACCTTCACCCGCGATATCACACACTCGGTGGCGGTCACCGACTTCGTCCGCCACAAGACGATCGTTCTCCACGCCGGCCAGAGCTACCTGGCCAAAGCACCCAAACGGAAATGAGGTACGGATGCCAACCTTCCCCGTCGCCGTGGCGCGGCGCCTGGTCCTCGCGGCCACCGCGATCGTCGTTCTCGCCGCGCCGGCGCTGGCGCGCGCCCAGGCTCCCGGGTCGCTGTCGGAGCTCGGCTGCATCCAGGCGCCGGTCGAGTCACTCGAATGCCCGGGCAGCACCGACGGCGGCGGCCTCATGGGTGCGTCGGACGTGGTGGTCAGCCCGGACCCGGGCGGCAAGAACGTGTACGTGACCGGCGCGGGCGACGAGGCAGTAGCTGAATTCGCCCGCAACTCGAACGGGACGCTCACCCAACTCGACCCGCCGAACGACTGCATCGCCGACCCGAGCAACGACGGTTCCAGCAGTTGCACAGCCGACTCCGCCGGCACCGGCCTGGTCGACCCGCAGGCGATCGTAATCAGCCCGGATGGGCTGAACGTTTACGTAGCGGCACAGGACTTCAATGGCAACGGGACGATCGCGGAACTCGCCCGCAACGCCGACGGCTCGCTGACCCCGATCGCCGGTCACGATTGCATCGCGGAGAACATCGACACGACCGACGAGAACTCGCCCTGCGACGACCAGACCGCGTTTGGCATCAACTACACGGCGAACTCGGGGATCCCGCCGGTCGCGCTGGCGATAAGCCCCGACGGTAAGAACCTGTACGCGGTCGACGAGCAGAACGAGGACATCGCCGTGTTCAACCGCGCATCGGACGGGTCGCTGAGCCAGCCCGACGGAGCGGATGACTGCATCGTCGACGCGACCGTCGACAGCGAATGCGGCTCGACCGCGACAGGAATATCGAATGTCACCGGCGTCGCGGTCACGCCCGACGGCAACAACGTATATGCGGCGGGCTTCTCCGGCGGCAACGAGGACGGCACGATCGCCGAGTTCGCCCGCAACGCGGATGGATCGCTCACCCAGCTCGGTGGCGTGGCCAACTGCATCGAGCAGCCAGGCGACGACCTCGGGTGCGGCACGACCGCGATCGGCGTGGCGGGCCTGGCCGGGCTGATCGTCAGCCCGGATGGCCGCAACGTGTACACCGCATCCGAAACGTTCGGCGGACCGATCGCCGAGTTCTCTCGGGCCGCCGGCGGTGCATTGACCCAGCTCCCGGCTCCGAACGACTGCATCCAGGAAGGCGCCGACTTCGGCTGTGGGAGCTCGGGGACCGGGATCCAGAGCGGCTTCCGGCTGGCTATCAGCCCCGACGGCGTATCGGTGTACGCGCCCGCGCCGGAAGGCACCTGCGTCGCCAGCAGCTGCTCGGACGTCGCCGAGTTCGTCCGCAACACGGACGGCACCCTGACGCAGCTGGCCAGTCCGGACAGCTGCGTCCAGGACTCGAGCGTTGAGGGCGGCGAGTGCCCCGGAAACGAGAACGGACGAGGGCTGGGCGGACCCGGGGTCGCGATCTCTCCTGACGGCACGAGCGTGTACGTCACCGGCGGCACCAGCAACAACTCCATAGCCGCGTTCGCCCGTACTCCCGTCCCCAAGCTGACGGTCTCACTGGCAGGATCTGGCACCGGGGCCGTCTCGGATGGCAACGGAGAGCTCTCGTGTCCCTCTGTCTGCTCGCACGCTTACGCCCCGAACAACCAGGTGACGCTCACCGCCACGCCATCTTCGGGCTCGACGTTCGCCGGCTGGACCGGGGCCTGCACGGGCACGGGGTCCTGCCAGGTGACGATGAGCGGCGACATCGCGGTGACCGCCACCTTCACGGCGAGCGGGCCGTCCGCCCCCGGCGCTCCCACCCCGGTCCTCACCGGAGCGCCGAGCGCCGTCACCGATTCCGGCGCGGGCTTCTCAGGGTCGGTGAACCCCGAGGGGCTGCCCACCACGGTCTTCTTCCAGTACGGGCTGGATAAGCGCTACAGCCAGGTCGGGGCGTCGGGCGCGGATTACACCGCGCAGACGTCGAGCCAGGCCGTCGGGTCCGACTTCGCCGTCCATAGGGTCGGCCCGATCGCCGTGTCGGGCCTCGTGCCGAACGCGCTCTACCACGTGCGCCTTGTCGCGACCAACAGCTCCGGCACGACGTTCGGGCAGGACGTGACGTTCACGACCGCGCTGGCCCCGGCACCCCCGCCGCCGACCCTTGGCCAGACCTTCAACGTCGCGCCGGTGTCCGGCCTCGTGCTCGTGTTGATCCACGGTCATCTCGTGCCGCTCACCCAGCTCGAGCAGCTCCCGCCGGGAGTGACGATCGACAGCCTCCATGGGACCTTCCAGCTGACCAGCGCGACCGGCGGTGGCGCGGCCCACGACGCCGCCGCAAAGGGCAAGCGGGGCACGACCCAGACCGGGCAGTTCGGCGGCGCGGTAGTCCGCATCCACCAGACGAAGGGCGGCTCCAACCGAGGCCTGACCACGGTGATGATGGTCGAGAGCGCGTTCAAGGGCGCCCCCGGCCAGTCGATCTGCAAGGCACCCGCGGGCGACGCCCACGCGGCGGCCAGCAAGACTATCCAGCTCCTGCACGCCAGCGCCCACGGGAAGTTCAGCACCCGCGGCCGCTACAGCGCCGCCACCGTCCGCGGCACCAAGTGGACGATGACCGCGCGCTGCGACGGCACCCTGACCCACGTCATCACGGACTCGCGTCGCGGTGACCGACTTCGTCCGCCACAAGACGATCGTCCTGCACGCCGGCCAGAGCTACCTGGCGCCCATACATCGGAAGAAGTAGCCGACGATGTACGGGCCGAATCGGCGAGAGCCGCGGGCGGAGCGACCTGTTGACGCGACGTAGGAATTGGCCGGAATTGTTGACTTGCCTCGCCTCCGCCGGTAGCTTGCCCATCTCGAGGCTTGGAGTCGGCCTGCCCGGGGAGTGGGATCGGGCGGGGGCTCGAGGGGCGACCGAAGGGACGGGATGATGGTTCACGCACGATTGGCGCACCACCGAGGCGCGCACGGCCGGAGCCTGTTCCGCCTGCCCCGTCTCGGCCTTGCCACGATCGCAGCGCTGCTCGCGATGGGCGCGTTCGCCGGGGTCGCACAGGCAACCTCCGTCACGGGACTCACGGTCGATAACACGGTCCCGACGGCCGCGCAGAGCGCCAAGACGGTCTACAAGACGTCGTTCACGGTCTCTTCGACCGGCGCGCTGTCTCAGGTCGCCGGTAGCCAGATCACGATCACGTTCCCCTCTGGAACCACGCTCGGATCGGGTAACTCCTTCATCTTCGACAACAGCAGCGCGACCCCCACCACCTCCATCGGCAGCTGCAGCCGCAACGGCCTGGTCGCCACCTGCGGCCTGTTCAACGCCATCACCATCCCCGCCAACCACTCCGTCACCATCGAACTCGACGGCGTCATCAACCCCTCGACGACCTCCACCACCGAAGTCGCGAGCGTCTCCACCACCTCCGACACCGACACCGTCAGCTCCAGCAACTACTCCGTGATCGCCAAGCACCCGGTGTTCGGGGTGTCGATCGATAACACGGTCCCGACGGCCGCGCAGAGCGCCAAGACGGTCTACAAGACGTCGTTCACGGTCTCTTCGACCGGCGCGCTGTCTCAGGTCGCCGGTAGCCAGATCACGATCACGTTCCCCTCTGGAACCACGCTCGGATCGGGTAACTCCTTCATCTTCGACAACAGCAGCGCGACCCCCACCACCTCCATCGGCAGCTGCAGCCGCAACGGCCTGGTCGCCACCTGCGGCCTGTTCAACGCCATCACCATCCCCGCCAACCACTCCGTCACCATCGAACTCGACGGCGTCATCAACCCCTCGACGACCTCCACCACCGAAGTCGCGAGCGTCTCCACCACCTCCGACACCGACACCGTCAGCTCCAGCAACTACTCCGTGATCGCCAAGCACCCGGTGTTCGGGGTGTCGATCGATAACACGGTCCCGACGGCCGCGCAGAGCGCCAAGACGGTCTACAAGACGTCGTTCACGGTCTCTTCGACCGGCGCGCTGTCTCAGGTCGCCGGTAGCCAGATCACGATCACGTTCCCCTCTGGAACCACGCTCGGATCGGGTAACTCCTTCATCTTCGACAACAGCAGCGCGACCCCCACCACCTCCATCGGCAGCTGCAGCCGCAACGGCCTGGTCGCCACCTGCGGCCTGTTCAACGCCATCACCATCCCCGCCAACCACTCCGTCACCATCGAACTCGACGGCGTCATCAACCCCTCGACGACCTCCACCACCGAAGTCGCGAGCGTCTCCACCACCTCCGACACCGACACCGTCAGCTCCAGCAACTACTCCGTGATCGCCAAGCACCCGGTGTTCGGGGTGTCGATCGATAACACGGTCCCGACGGCCGCGCAGAGCGCCAAGACGGTCTACAAGACGTCGTTCACGGTCTCTTCGACCGGCGCGCTGTCTCAGGTCGCCGGTAGCCAGATCACGATCACGTTCCCCTCTGGAACCACGCTCGGATCGGGTAACTCCTTCATCTTCGACAACAGCAGCGCGACCCCCACCACCTCCATCGGCAGCTGCAGCCGCAACGGCCTGGTCGCCACCTGCGGCCTGTTCAACGCCATCACCATCCCCGCCAACCACTCCGTCACCATCGAACTCGACGGCGTCATCAACCCCTCGACGACCTCCACCACCGAAGTCGCGAGCGTCTCCACCACCTCCGACACCGACACCGTCAGCTCCAGCAACTACTCCGTGATCGCGGGCCACAGCGTCACGGCCGTCACGCTCTCGCTGAGCAATCTGGCGGCCGGTGCGACTGGCGTCACGTATCGGATCGGGTTCAGTGCGTCTTCGACCGGCGCGCTGTCTCAGGTCGCCGGTAGCCAGATCACGATCACGTTCCCCTCCGGAACCACGCTCGGATCGGGTAACTCCTTCATCTTCGACAACAGCAGCGCGACCCCCACCACCTCCATCGGCAGCTGCAGCCGCAACGGCCTGGTCGCCACCTGCGGCCTGTTCAACCCCATCACCATCCCCGCCAACCACTCCGTCACCATCGAACTCGACGGCGTCACTAATTCGGCAACCGCATCGCCCATAACGGTAACGGTCGCCACAACATCGGATACGCCGCCCGTTACCTCTGGCGGCGGTCAGCAGGGTGGCCCTCCGGCTCCGACGGTCACTGGTGTCAATCCACCGGCGGGACCGACCTCAGGGGGCACGAATGTCACAATCAGCGGAACCAGTCTGACCGGCGCCACGTCGGTCAAGTTCGGGGCCGCGGGCGCGACGAACGTGAACGTCGTCAGCCCCACCCAGCTCACCGCGACTTCACCCCCGGGGTCGGGAACTGTCGATGTGACCGTCACGACGTCCGGCGGGACCAGCAGCACCAGCGCGGCCGACCGGTTCACCTACAACGCCCCGCCACCGCCACCGCCGCCGGCCAGCACGCCACCCGCGGTATCCGGTGGCGCGCCGAGCACCGCGACCGGCAACGGCGCGACGCTGGCGGGGACGGTCAATCCGGAGAGCCTGGCGACCACCGCCCTCTTCCAGTACGGGCTGGATCCGAGCTTCCGCGGTCCAGGAGCCTCGACGACCCTCTATGACCAGTCGACCGCGCCGCAGCAGGTCGCCGCGGGTTCGACATCTCAACCCGTGTCGGCCTCCCTGAGCGGTCTCGTGCCGGGCGCCCTGTACCACGTGCGCCTCGTGGCGACCAACAGCGCCGGCACGACGTTCGGTCAGGATCAGACGTTCACCACCGCCCAGGCGGCCGCCCCGCCGCCACCGGTGCTGGGCAAGAGCGAGACCGCCCAACCCGTGAGCGGAACCGTGTTCATCCGGACGGCGTCGGGTGCGTTCGTCCGTCTCACCGGCGCGCAGCAGATTCCGTCAGGTGCCGTGGTCGATGCGCTGCACGGCACGCTGAAGATCACGACCGCGCTTCCCGGCGGCTCAGGAGGCGCCCGCGACGCCGCGGCCAAGGCCAAGAAGCCCAAGCCGAAGGGCAAGACCCAGTCCGGCAACTTCGGCGGTGCCGTGTTCAAGATCACCCAGGCGCGAAACGGCCTGACCAGCCTGGCGCTGGTCGAGGCAGCGTTCAAGGGTGCACCGTCGTTCGCCACCTGCAAGGCGCACAAGGCCACCGACGCGACGATCGCCGCCAGCAAGACCCTGCAACTCCTGAAGGCCAGCGCCCACGGCAAGTTCAGCACCAGGGGCCGCTACAGCGCAGCGACAGTCCGCGGCACCGTCTGGACCGTGGCCGACCGCTGCGACGGAACCCTCACCCACGTGATCACCGACTCCGTCGCGGTCACCGACCTCGTTCGCCACAAGACGATCATCCTCCACGCCGGCCAGAGCTACCTCGCCAAAGCACCCAAGTAAGCGCGCGGAAGTTCGCGCGGCGGTCGCTCGTTACCTATCCAAGCTATGGCAGGAGGCGCGCTGAGGATGATGCACGAGCTGACCCGCGGGAGTGGCCGCATGATGCGAGGGGCCGTGGCGTTGGCCCTCGCCGCAAGCGTGAGCGTGCTCCTGGGACTGGCGCCGGCCGCACTCGCGGATGGCGGCGCGTGGGCCCAGCAGACCTCGGCCACGTTCGCGGGCAACACGTTGACGGGCGTCGATTGCACGTCGAGCGCGCAGTGCGAGGCGGTCGGCTGGACGCCGAATGGCAATGCAGCCGATCCGATCGTACTTGGCGAGAGCGCGGGCACGTGGTCCGCGCAGGACGCCGGGCTCTTCTCTGCCGAGCTCAGCGGCGTTCACTGCCTGTCGAGCAGCGACTGCGTGGCGACTGGCTACATCTTCCAAAACGTAAACGGGTTCCTTGAACGCCATTCGCTCGTCGAGACCTGGGACGGCATACAGTGGACGTCGTACGGGGGCGGGAACCTCGATCAGGGATCCGACTACAACTTCGTACGCGGAATCGCCTGCACGAGCGGCACGCAAAATGAATGCATCGCGGTCGGCTCGTCGAAGTCGGGCACGAGCGGCACACTGAACATGATCCTCCGCGGCACGCAGCCGAACAGCGGAGATGCGTGGAGCTGGCAGGTCCTGAGCGGCGTGCCGAATCCCGGCATGACGAACGACGCGCTGCAGGCGGTCTCATGCCCGTCCGCCGGGCTGTGCATCGCGGTCGGATCCGCACAGACGTTCTTTCAGAACTCGGGCAACTTCAATGGCGCCGAGGAGCTCGAGGGCACCGAGGTGAACGGAAACTGGACGTGGACGACGATCGGCACCGACAGCACCGGTGGGAGCCTGTCCGGCCTGGCATGCACGACAACGACCAGCTGTCTCGCCGTCGGATCGACTCAGGACAGCCCCGTCCAGCCGCTCGTGGAGGCGTGGAACGGCAGCGGCGCATTCAGCCAGGTCGCCAACCCGCCGGCGCCGGGGGCGGGCGACAACAGCCTCGCCGACATCTCGTGCGAGACCGCGAGCAACTGCACCACGGTTGGCTACGAGGACGATGCGACCAGCGACCCGACGACGCCTTTAGTCGCACAGTGGGACGGGGCCACGTGGCACCCCGTGCAGGCGCCCAGCTCCGGCACCGGCTACGCCCGCCTCAGCTCGGTCACCTGCGACGCTTCGAGCAACCAGTGCACCGCGGTCGGAAGCGACAACGGAAGCGCGTTGGTCGACTCCGGCCCGGGCTACGTGAGCCACACGCTGACCGTGTCGCCGAGCGGGTCCGGCTCCGGAACCATCACGGACAACGCGGGCGCCGTCTCGTGTCCCTCGACGTGTTCGCACGACTATCCGGCCGGCACGACCGTCACCCTGACCGTTGCGCCGGGCGCCGGCTCCGTCTTCACCGGATGGAGCGGCGGCGGCTGCTCGGGCACCGGCGCGTGCACCGTGACGATGAACGCCGACACCTCCATAACGGCGACGTTCAGCCAGAGCGCATCAGCGCCGATCTCCAGCCCTCCGACGGCAACCACGCTTCAACCTGTCGGTCGCATCGGCAGTGCCGCGTTCTCCGGGTCCGTAAATCCGCAGGGACTGGCCACGACCGCGTCCTTCCAGTACGGCCTCGATCTGAGCCAGCGAGGCCCGGGTGCCTCGACGACGCTGTATGACCAGTCGACCCCGTCCCAGACTGTGGGCTCCGACTCGACCGCCCACACCGTGACCGCGTCCCCAACCGGGCTGATCCCGGGCGCGCTGTATCACGTGCGACTCGTCGCGGTCAACGCCGCCGGCACCACGTTCGGACAGGATCAGACGTTCACCGCTGTCGCGGCCGCCGCACCCCCACCCGTGCTCGGCAAGAGCGAGGTCGTCAAGCCGGTGTCGGGCAAGGTCTTCATCCGGACGCGATCCGGACAGTTCATCCCGCTCGAGGCCGGCACCCGGATCCCGACCGGCACGGTCATCGACGCGCTGCACGGCTCGCTGCAACTCCTCGCCGCACTCGGCAAGGGCAAGACCGACCACGGCGTCTTCGGCGGCGCCGTGTTCAGGGTCACCCAGTCACGAAACGGCCTGACCACACTGTCGCTCGTCGAAGGGCTGTTCAAGGGCGGCCCGACATACGCAATCTGCAAGGCGCACAAAGCCAACGACGCGACGATCGCCTCGAGCAAGACCCTCCAACTCCTCAAGGCCAGCGCCCACGGCAAGTTCAGCACCAAGGGCCGCTACAGCGCCGCAACCGTCCGCGGCACCGTCTGGACCGTCGCCGACCGCTGCGACGGAACCCTCACCCACGTCATCACCGACTCCGTCGCGGTCACCGACTTCGTCCGCCACAAGACGATCATCCTCCACGCCGGCCAGAGCTACCTGGCGCGGGTTCGCAAGCCCAAGTAGCGGCTCCGTCCCTGGCCCCGAGCGGGTCCTGGGCGACGGGTTAGGTTTCGCCAGGGTTTATTGACTTCGGGTACCCCGCGCGGTACCGTCGCGCGGGATCGGGGTCGCGCTGCTCGACGAGTGCATGTCGGGTCGCGATCCGAGGGGCAACCGGAAGGGACCGCGCGGGTGGCTTATGCAGGATCGGCGCTCTCGAGCCAGGCGTTGACCGCCGCGCGGCGCGGCGCGCTCCGGCGGCGACTCCTGGCGCTCGTCAGCTGCACGCTCCTGGCCTCGGTCGCGTTCGTCGCGCAGGCCCAGGCGGCCACGTACCAGGTGGGGATTACGAACGACGCGACCGGGACCTGCGACGTCCCGTCGAGCGGGAAGTGCTCGCTCAGGCAGCTCATCAACTTCGAGAACGGCCTGACCACGGTCCCCAGCCCGACCGACACGATCGTCCTCCCGGCCGGGACCTACGCCCTCACGAACGGCCCGCTCGTGATCCAGGAGAGCGTGACGATCTCCGGCGCCGGCGCACGCACCACCCAGGTCGACCAGGAGACCCAGGCGAACACCTCGACCACCGCCTTTCGCGTGTTCGACATCGTCGGCAACCAGAAGGTGAACCCCAACCCGACCGTCGCGATCTCGGGCGTGACCATAGCCTTCGGGACGGCCGATTCGACCAACGGGTTCTTCGGCGGCAACATCCGAAACCAGGCAAACCTGACCCTGAGCGAGGACTTCATCGAGGGCGGCCAGACCACCTCGGGCTCGGGCGGGGGAATCTCCAACGACGGCGGGACGCTCACGCTCAGCCATTCGCTCGTGTGGGACAACACCAGCAGCAACCCGAACGGCGGCGGTGACTCGGGCGGCATCCAGAACTACGGCGACGACACGGTCGGTGCAGCCACGCTCACCATCGACAACTCGACGATCGCCAACAACACGTCGGCGCTCGGCGGCGGGATCTTCAGCTGGTGCGCGGGCGCGGGCGGCGAGTGCTCCTCGACCGGCGCCAACAACACGACGACGATCACGAACTCCACGATCGCGTTCAACAACGGCGGCACGCGCTCGAACGTCGGGGGCGGCCTGCTCGCGAGCCAGGGGACGATGTCGGTCGCAGAACTCGATCGTCGCCTCGAACACCGTGACGAATCCGCTGTCCGGGGCGCAGACTCCGTCCAACTGCAGCGCGCAGAAACCGGGCGCCATCACCTCGGTCGGCAACAACCTCGAGAGCGCCGCCGACTGCGGCTTCACGGCGGCCGGCGATCTCCAGAAAACCGCTCCCGGCTTCCTCACCGGTGGCGTGCGCTTCAACGGCGGCAACACCGGGACGCTCGCGTTAAGCGGAACGAGCGCAGCGGTCGATGCGATTCCCGCCACCGCCGCCGGTTGCTCCGGGACCGACCAGCGCGATGTGGCCAGGCCGCAGGGGACCGCTTGCGATATCGGCGCCTACGAACTCTTCCAGCCGGTCGAGGGCCAGCAGTTCACCACCGTGGTCGGTCAGATCTCGGCTGGGGGCAGTGGGCCAACCATCGACTGGGGGGACGGCACGGCCGCCTCGCCGGGGACGCTCGACTCGCTCCAGCAGGTGACCGGGACCCACACCTACGCCGAGGAGAACGTGTATCACGCGACGATCAACTGGAAGGACGCCAAGGGCTCCAACCAACAGACCCCGTTCGACGTGAAGGTGGTCGACGCGCCCCTGACCGCCAAGCCGATGTCGATCACTACCATCGCGACCGTTGCCTTCAACGGCGCGGTGGCGACGTTCACCGACGCCAATCCGAACGGCGCCGTCTCGGACTTCTCCGCGACCATCGACTGGGGAGACGGGACCAAGTCGGCCGGGTCTATCGCGACGAATCCCTCCGGCGGGTTTGTGGTCAACGGCACGCACACCTACGCGACCGCGGGCAACCTCAAGACCACGATCACGATTTCCGATGTGGGAGACGCGCAGGCGGTCGCGCACGGCGCCGCGCGGGTTCTGCCTCCGCCGCCAACCGTCTCGAGCGTTAGTCCCTCGGCGGGGCCCACCGGCGGCGCTAACACCGTCACGATCACCGGAACGAACTTCACCGGCGCGACCGCGGTCAGCTTCGGCTCCACCGCCGCCACCAGTTTCACGGTCGACAGCGACACGCAGATCACGGCCGTCGTCCCGCCGGCTCGGGCGCCGTCGACGTCACCGTCACGACGCCAGCGGCGGCACCAGCGCCGACGGTCTCCGGCGACATCTACAAGTACGTGCCCGTCCGTCACGAGTGTCAGCCCCACGTCCGGGCCCACCACCGGCGGCACGACCGTCACGATCAACGGCACCGGGCTTCACCGGCGCCACCGCGGTCAAGCTTCGGCGCGACAACGGCCACCATCGTTCACGGTCAACAGCGCCACCCAGATCACCGCGACGGCGCCCCGCCGGACGCCGCGGGCACCGTCGACATCACGGTCACCACCGCCGGCGGCACCAGCGCCACGAGCACCGTCGACCGGTACACGTACGTCACCGCGCCCGACCGTCACCGCGGTCAGCCCGTCCTCCGGGCCCGCCGCCGGCGGCACCAGCGTGACGATCACCGGCACCAACTTCACCGGCGCCACCGCGGTCAAGTTCGGCGCCACCGCCGCGACCAGTTCACGGTCACAGCGCCACTCGATCACCGCGACCGCGCCGGCCGGAGTCGGCGGGCCGGTCGACGTCACGGTCACGACCCGGGCGGCGGCACGAGCGCCACGAACTCGAACGACCTCTACACGTACGTCGCGCGCCGACGGTCACGAGCGTCAGCCCGGCGCCGGGACCGACCGCGGGCGGTACGAGCGTCACGATCACCGGCACCGGGTTCACCGGCGCGACCGCCGTCAAGTTCGGCGCGATCGCCGCGACCAGTTCACGGTCGAACAGCGCCACCCAGATCACCGCGACCGCGCCCGCCGGAGCCGCGGGCACCATCGACATCACGGTCGCAACCCCCGGCGGGACCAGCGCCACCGGCAGTGCCGATCACTACACCTATCAGGCGCCGCCGACCGCGTCGATCACCTCGCCGGCCGACAACCAGACGTTCAGCCAGGACCAGTCCGTCGCCACGAGCTTCTCCTGCACGGAGGGCGCCGACGGCCCCGGCATACAGTCCTGCAAGGATCAGAACGGCGCCACCGGGGGCTCCGGCACGCTCGACACCTCGAGCGCCGGTGCCCACACCTACACGGTGACCGCGACCAGCCAGGACGGGCAGACCGGCGCGGCCAGCATCCACTACACGGTGGCGGCGGCTCCTCCGCCCGCGGGAGCGCCCGTCGTGAGTGGCGGCGCGCCGACCACGAAGACGAACAATGGCGCCGCTGTAGCCGGCACGGTGAATCCCGAGGGCATCCCGACGCAGGCGTTCTTCCAGTACGGCCTCGATCCGAGCCAACGCGGTCCCGGCGCGTCGACAGTGCTGTACGACCAATCGACCCCGGCCCAGCCGATCGGCTCGGATGCCACCGACCACCCCGTGACGGCGTCCCTCACCGGCCTGATCCCCGGCGCTCTCTACCACGTGCGGCTGGTCGCGACGAGCAGCGCCGGCACCACGTTCGGACAGGATCAGACGTTCACCACCGCCGCCGCGGCCGCCCCGCCGCCACCCGTGCTGGGGCAGAGCGAGGACGTCAAGCCGGTCTCGGGCACGGTGTTCATCAAGGCCAAGAACGGCCAGTTCATCCCGCTCACCGGCGCCACCCAGATTCCGTCCGGAACGGTGATCGACGCCCTCCACGGCACGCTTGCGATCACCACCGCGCTTCCGGCCGGGTCCGCTGGCGCGCGCGATGCCGCAGCGAAGGGCAAGAAGCCCACCGGCAAGTCCAAGACCCAGTCAGGTACGTTCGGTGGCGCGATCTTCAAGCTCACGCAGGCGCGCACCGGCCTGGCCACCCTGTCGCTGGTCGAGGCAGCGTTCAAGGGCGCCCCGTCCTACGCCACCTGCACGGCCCACAAGGCCGCCGACCCGACCGCCACCACAGCCTCCAGCAAGACCCTCCAACTCCTCAAGGCCAGCGCCCACGGCAAGTTCAGCACCAAGGGCCGCTACAGCGCGGCAACCGTCCGCGGCACCAAATGGACCGTGGCCGACCGCTGCGACGGAACCCTTACCCACGTCGTCACCGACTCCGTCGCCGTCACCGACTTCGTCCGCCACAAGACGATCATCCTCCACGCCGGCCAGAGCTACCTCGCGAAGGCGCACAAGCCGTAAGCTGGGCGCCGCCGTCGGGGGGATGTCTCGCCGGCCGCACCAGGAAGGACTGGGTAATGCTCCGCTTGATCGGGCTGGTCATCTCCATCGGGCTCGCCGACTCGATGAACCCGAGCACGATCGCGCCGGGGCTGTACCTGGCGATGGGCCAGCAGCACGCGCGAAGCAGCTTGATCCAGTTCACGTTCGCGGTGTTCGCGGTCAACCTGCTCGGCGGCGCGGCCATCGCGCTCGGCCCCGGCGAGGCGGTGCTCGCGCTCGTGCCCAAGCCGGGCGCCACCGCGCGCTACATCGCCGAGACCGTTGCCGGCGTGGTGATGCTGATCGCGGCGGTCGTCCTGTGGCGCCGGCGCCGGAGCCTGGCCCGGCGCGAGCTACCCACCCCCAAATCGGAGGGGCGCTCGGGCATCCTGCTCGGCCTGACGATCAGCGCGGTCGAGTTGCCCACCGCCTTCCCGTATTTCGCCGTGATCGCCGCGGTGGTGGGTTCCGGCCTGGGTCCGGTCCGGCAACTGGTGCTCCTGGCGCTCTACAACGTCGCGTTCGTGCTGCCGCTGCTTCTGATGATCCTCACGCTGACCGTTGCCCCCGACCGGGCCGGGCGCATCCTCACCCGGGCCCGTGACCTGCTCCAGCGACACTGGCCCGTGGTGCTGGCCGGCCTCGCGCTGGCGGCCGGGGTGTTCGTGACCGTCCTCGGCGTGACCGGGCTGACGGGCCGCAACCGCGGTCCGGTGGGGCATCTGTCGCGGAGGGTTCGCGGCGTGATCTCGCACTGAGCGCCCCGTCGTGCCCGAGCGCAGTAGCATGCAGGCAACAAGTTGACAACAGGGGTGCTGGCGGGACAGGCCGGCTGAGATAGCGCCCTCCGCGTCCCACGCGACCCGGCGCTGACCCTTCGAACCTGTGGGGTAATGCCCGCGAAGGGAGCGACAACCGCGATGATCGAGGCTCCCGTGCAGGAGCCTCGCGAGCTTAACGGTGAGGACTCGGTCCGCGTCGAGCTCGTGAGCCGCACGTTCGCCGGCCGGCGAGGTCAGGTCGAAGCCCTGGCCGACATGTCGCTGCGCGCGGCACCCCGTGAGGTGGTGGCGGTGGTCGGCCCGAGCGGGTGCGGCAAGACCACGCTGCTCGAGCTGATCTGCGGCCTGCAGAGGCCCGACTTCGGACGGGTGCAGTCAGGCCCGGCGGCGCTGATGCCCCAGCGCGACCTGCTCCTCCCGTGGCTGAGCGCGCTCGACAACGCCGGATTGGCTCTGCGCGCGCGCGGCGTCTCGCGAGACGAAGCCCGCAAGGCGGCCGCGCCCTGGCTCGAGCGCTTCGGACTACGAGGCTTCGAACGCACCCGCCCGGCGGAGCTCTCGGGCGGGATGCGCCAGCGGGTGTCGTTCCTGCGCACGCTGCTGGCCGGCAAGCCCGTCCTGGCCCTCGACGAGCCGTTCGCCGCGCTCGACGCGATCACCCGCCAGGAGATGCACGCCTGGCTCGCGCACGTGCTCGAGGCAGAGCCGCGGACGGTGGTGCTCGTCACCCACGACGTCGAGGAGGCGGTGATCCTCGGCGATCGGGTCGTGGTGATGTCGCCCCGGCCTGGGCGGACCGTGGCCGAGATCGAGATCACCCTGCCGAGGCCGCGCAAGCGCACGGACGCGGCCGTGGTCGAGCTCCGTGAGAAGGCCCTGACCGCGCTCGGGGTAGACGCGTGAGGCGGGCGCGCCAGGCACTCCCCGCGGCGCTCCTGGTCGTCGTCCTGATCGGGATCTGGGAGCTCTACGTCGACCTGCACGGGTCCACGTTCTCGCTGATCCTCCCCGCCCCGCACCAGGTGGCCAAGGCGCTCTACACCGACCGCGGGCTGCTCTGGAGCAACTTCCTCGTCACGGCCGAGGAGGTTCTGCTGGGCATCGCGGTGGCCACCGCGGCCGGCTTCCTGCTCGCCGTGGCGATCCACTTCTCGCCCACGCTGCGCCGGGCCGCGTACCCGCTGCTCGTCGCCTCCCAGGCGGTGCCGGTCGTGATCTTCGCGCCCGTGCTGGCCTTCTGGCTCGGGTTCGGGCTGCTGCCCAAGCTCGTGGTGATCGCGCTGGTCTCGTTCTTCTCGATCGTCGTCACGACGACCGCGGGTCTGGCGGCGGTCGACCCCGACCTGCTCAAGCTGATGCGGACCTTCGACGCCCCGCGTCGGCGCACGTTCTGGCACGTCGAGCTGCCGTCCGCGCTCCCCGCGGTGTTCACGGGGGCGAAGATCGCCGTCGCGGTGTCGGTGATCGGGGCGGTGTTCGCCGAGTGGAACGGCTCGAACTCCGGGCTGGGCTACGTGATCCTCCAGTCGCTGCCGCAGCTGCTCGCGGCGCGGGGAGTGGCAGCGGTGGTGATCCTGTCGCTGTTCGCGATCGCGCTGTTCGCGTTGCTCGGACTGCTCGAGCGGCTCGCGCTGCCGTGGGTCTACCAACCGTCAGAAAAAGGGACGGCATGAGGCGCGCGCTCATCATCGCTGCGCTGCTGTCCTTCGCCCTGGCCGGCTGCGGAGAGAAGCAGGAGGCGGCGACGGGCTCGGCGGGCAGCACCCAGCAGTT
Source organism: uncultured Solirubrobacterales bacterium (assembly GCA_963832315.1). Taxonomy (GTDB): domain Bacteria; phylum Actinomycetota; class Thermoleophilia; order Solirubrobacterales; family Solirubrobacteraceae; genus Palsa-465. Next base: position 225,929 of record CAWHTT010000011.1, read on the forward strand.
CACGCTGATGCTCGACTGGTTCCCGAATGCAGACCACGCGGGCATCTACCAGGCTCTCGCCGACCACGACTTCGCCAAGGCGGGTCTCGACGTGCACGTCCAGGTCCCCTCGGACCCCGCCACACCCTTGAAGCTCCTCGCCGCCGGCAAGATCGACGCCGCGATCTCCTACGAGCCCGAGGTCCTGCTCGCCCGCGACCAGAACCAGCCGCTGGTTTCGGTGGCGGCGCTCGTGCAGCGACCGCTCACCTCGATCGTGTCGATCGGCTCCAAGCACATCACGAGCCCGGCCAAGCTGAAAGGAAAGCGGGTCGGCGACGCCGGCATCCCGTATCAGCATGCGTACCTGACCACGATCCTGGCGCGGGCCGGCGTCCCACAGAGCTCGGTCAAGGAGATCAACGTCGGCGCCAACCTGGTGCCGGCCATGCTCTCGGGCCGGGTCGACGCCACGCTCGGGGCGTTCTGGAACTACGAGGCGATCCAGCTCTCGCAGCTCCACAAGCACCCCAACGTGATCCACATGGAGCAGGTCGGGGTCCCCACCTACGACGAGCTCGTGGTCGTGGTGCGCAAGAACATGATCATCAACCACCCCGACGTCGTCAGGCGCTTCGTCCAGGCCCTCGGGCGCGGCTACGAGGCGGTCCGCCGCAACCCTCAGGGGGCGGTCGACACCCTGGTCCACGCCAGCTCCGGGCTGGATCCCAAGCTTCAGCTGGCGAGCGTCGAGGCGACCCTCCCGGCGTTCTTCCCGGCCGATTCGGCCAATCCGTGGGGCTGGCAGGACCCCAAGCAGTGGACCGCCTACGGCCAGTGGATGCTGAGTCACCACCTGATCTCGAACCCCAACGCGGTCGTGGACGCCTCGACCAACGAGCTGCTGGCCGGCCAGGGCCTCTGACCGGGCGCCGCCCGCCAGCCAAGATGAGCGACCGATGATTTTTGCGGACCGGGTCGGTCTGATGGCATAGCATGAGCCTCGTGCCAGAATCAGCCGCGTTGGCGCAGGGAGACCTCGAGCGACGGCTCGAGCAGCATCGATCCGAGCTCGTTGGCTACTGCTACCGGATGCTCGGCTCGCCGTTCGAGGCCGAGGACGCCGTGCAGGACACGTTCCTGCGGGCCTGGCGTGGCTTCGACCGCTTCGAGGGTCGCGCCGCCTTCCGCTCCTGGCTCTACCGGATCGCCACCAACGTCTGCCTCGACATGCTCAACGGGCGCAACCGCCGCGCGCGGCCGATGGACTTCGGCCCGTCGGTCGAGCCGGTCGAGTCGAACCTGAACACGCTGCCCGAGGTCACCTTCATCGAGCCGATCCCGACCAGCCTGGTCAGCGCCGAGGGCGACCCGGCCGAGCTGGCCGTGCAGCGGGACACCATCCGCCTTGCCTTCGTGGCCGCCCTCCAGCACCTCCCGGCCCGCCAGCGGGCCGTGCTGATCCTCTGTGAGGTGCTGCGGTGGAAGGCCAGCGAGGTGGCCGAGCTGCTCGAGACGAGCGTCGCCTCGGTCAACAGCGCGCTCCAGCGGGCGCGGGCGACGCTCGAGGAGCGGGACATCGAGAGCACCGACGCCATCGCGCCGACCGACCCCGACCAGCGGGAGTTCCTCGAGCGCTACGTCGACGCCTTCGAGCGCTACGACATCGAGGCGCTCACCGCGCTGCTCCGCGAGGACGCGACCCAGTCGATGCCTCCCTTCGACATGTGGCTGTCGGGCCGCGAGGACCTGCTCAAGTGGTGGTTCGGCCCGGGCATCGGGTGCCGTGGCTCGCGGGTCATCCCCGTGCAGAGCGCCAACGGCTCGATCGCCTTCGGCCAGTACAAGCCGAGCGACTCGGGGAGCGGCCACGACCCGTGGGCGCTCCAGGTGCTCGAGATCGTCGACGGGAAGATCGCGGACATCACGTTCTTCCTCTCCACCGAGCGCCTGTTCCCGCTGTGGGGACTGCCGCCTCGGCTCGAGGACTGAGCGCGTCTAGGACGACAGCACGTCCTGGAGGCCCATGAAGGCGACCAGGGCGCTCAGATCATCCGAGGCGCCCCGCAGGCGGATCAGGTATCCGCTGCGCTTGGCGGCCAGCTGAAGGCGCGCCAGCGCGTCGACGGTCACTGCGTCGGCGGCCACACTGGTCACGTCACACAGGGCCTCGGACGCCCCCGCAGCGGCCAGCAGCGCGCACACCCGGTCACACAGCCCTGGCAGGTCCTCCCGGGCGATCGGGCCCCAGATCGCGAACACGATCGTCCGTGGCGGCAATGTCGCCATCCGCGTATAGACCGCCTACCGGCCAAAAAATCATCGCCCCGGGAGCGGACCCCCGAGAGTGCCGCGAGACCTAGGCGGCGTGGCGCCTGACCGCGTCGCGGAAGCGGGCCTCGTCGGGCTGACTCGGCTCGGTGGTCGCGATCCAGTCCTCGAGCGTGGCCACGAACCGCTCCGGCTCGTCGAGGAAGGGGAAATGGCCGGCGGCCTCGAACAGCTCAAAGCGACTGCCGCTTACCAGCTTGTGGGCGCGGCGCCCATGGCCCGGAGGGATGATCCGGTCGCGCGCCCCCCACACGATCAGCAGCGGCATCGCCTCCGCCAGGTACAGCCGGTCCAGCGCCTGGACCCGCTGTCCGCCCACGTCGATGCTCGCCCGAAGCGTGTGGACGAACGCCGCGCGGCTCTCCGGATTCCCGAGCGAGGCGTGGCCGCGGGCGATCTCGACCGCATCGTTGCCGAGCTGGATGCCCACGCGCCCAAGTGCGCGACCCGCCGTCCGCCCCGCGTTCAGCACCTGGCGCCCCGCCAGCAGCGGCAGCACCAGCTCGGAGCCCGGGAGCGTCGCAGCGCGCAGAAGACCGTTCACGCTGCGGCCGAGCCCGCCGCTCGAGACCAGGGCCAGACGCTCGGTGCGCTCGGGGAACTGGTAGGCGAACTGCATGGCCACCCCGCCGCCGAGCGAGTGGCCGACAATCGTCACCGGACCGAGCCCGAGCCAGAGCACCAGGTCGCGGATGCCGGACGCGAACGCGCCCATCGAGTAGTCGCCGCGGGGCTTCGCGCTCTGGCCGTGGCCGAGGAGATCGGGGGCGACGACGGTGTGATGGCGGGCAAGCTGCGGGCCGACAAGCTCCCACACCACCGAGGAGGACGTGATCCCGTGGATCAGCACGATCGGGGGGCCGCTCCCGGCCAGCCGGTAGGCGACGCGATGCCCGTGGATCGTCGTTTCTTGCAGCTCGAAGCTCATCCCGCGGGCTGGATCCTAGTGGTCACCCGCGGGGAAGGGGTCAGTGGGCGCGTGCGCGCGGCGGGCGGCTCACGGGGCGCACGAGGATGATCCGTACGGTGCGCGCCGCCGGCCGCCCGCCCGTGGCCGGCACCGTCATGCTGACGGTCATCCCGCGCCGGCCCGCGGCCACCAGTTCCGCGAGCAGCGCCCGCGAGATCCGGATCCGGAGCGTGGCCGAGCCTCCCGACTTCAGGCGGTAGGTCGCCGAACCGACGCTGACCGTCCGCTTGGCATGCGAGCGCGCCCCTGTCGACGAGAGCCCATCCCAGGCTCCCGATACCTCCGCACCCCTGCGGACACTCACTGAACCACGACGGTCAGGGCGAACTTCCGCTGCGACGGCGGGCACCTGAAGTCCTCGCCGCAGATGCCCCGCGTGGCCACGATCGCGCTGCGCCCCCGCGCCAATGCCTTGACCGTGAGCGTCACGTAGCCGCACGCCGGCAAGGCCTTGCAGCCCTTGTGGACGAACACGAGTCGTGCCGGTTGCACCGCGCGGACCGCTCGGCCCGAGACGGGGGCAAACGCCCACTCGGGCTGGTTCAGGCGGACCACCGCTCGTTGCCCCGGCGCGAGCTTCACCACGCGCCCCTGATCGGCCTGGCTGAGCTTCAGCGGCGGACGGCTTCCCTCCGACCCGCAGGCGGTCAGCACCATGACCGCCGTCAAGGCCGCGAGTGGCCACGGGGTTCGCGGGCGGAGCACCACGATCGAGAGCGTAGTCCGGGGTGCATAACCTGACACTCAGCGCACCAGCGCCAGACCGTGACAGGTTTTGCATCCCATGCGTGCATGGCATGCCACGGTCCTCGTGGAGGCGGGTCGAGTGACAGCTTATGCACGACGGCCGAGCCGCCGAGCCGCGTGCAGCCCGGTTGGCCCGGCCGCGGGCGTGTAGCTCCCTAGAACCCGGCGCCGTACAGGCTGTTGTACCAGCACCCCGCCGGCTGAGCAGGGTTGGTGCCGATGTAGGGATTCGCGTAGTACCAGTCGTGGTCGAAAGGGTGCGCCACGAGGCCGCTGAAGTAGATGCTCTTGAATGCGTTCGCGCCGGCATTCTGCGAGTTGCGGTCCAGCTGGTTCTTGTTCAACGACGCCCCCGTCACCCAGATGTCGCTGGTCGGTTCGCCGAGCGACCGCAGGATGCTGATGTGACAATCGTCGGCCGAACGGACGACCGAACCAGCCGCGCGTCTCGCTGCACGCGTCAGGCGGCCACGCGCGTGACCGCCGAGCTACCGACCGCCCGCAGCGCGTGCAAACCGGCCAGCCCGGCCCACGCACCGTACGGGGCGAAGAACTCGCTGACCTCCTCCTCGGTGGCGCGAGCGCGCGGGTCCCCGCCCGACCGCAGCCGTCCCACGAGCTTCACGTAAGCCAGGTCGCCGGCCGGCAACTGGTCGAGCCGGCCCTGACCGGTGAAGGCGAGCATCTGGACCGTCCAACTGCCGATCCCGCGAATCGCGCGCAGCCGTCGCCAGCCGTGCTCGTGCTGCGATGCGTCGAACAGGTCGACGCGGCCGCTCGCCACCTCGCGAGCGGCCCGGACAAGGGTTACCGCCCGGCCGGCCGACAGATCCATCGACTCGAGCAGCGCGGGCGCCTGCCCGGCCAGCACCGCAGCCGTCGGCGCGTCCCGCATCGAGCACCAGTCACAGCGCCGGCCCAGCCGGAAGATCAGCCGGCGCTGAATCGCCGCGGCCCGGCCGAACTCGATCAGCTGCTCGCAGATCGCCCACGCGAGCGCCTCGAACGGATCGGGCTTGCCGGACGCTCGCAACCCGGGCGAGGCACGCACCGAGGCTCCGATCAAGGGATCGAACCGGAAGCGCTCGTAGAACGCAGACAGATCCTGATCGATCCCCAGGGCGAGCCGCATCCGCTCGATCCCCCACTCGGCCGCCTCGCGGTCGGCCGCCCGTGCGCCGAACAGCACCCGGTCGGCGGAAACCTGCGCCACCCGCACGAGCACGGGCTGATCGCCGGCGTGGACCAGGCGGTGCAGCACGCCACCTCGCGCCCGGGTGAGCCCGTCGAGCCCGCTGCGGAGCGGGAGCGCGAACGGCCAGCCCGGCCGGACCTCGACGCGGACCTCGACCCCGCCGCCCCCGGCCGTGCTCAATCCCCTTGCTTGCCGATCACGTGCACGTCGACCAGGAACGACCTCGACGCGGCGATCGGCAGCAGGTCGACCGCCCGCCGCGGGCCGGACCGGCCGTTGCGGGCGACCTTGCGGGCGGCGCGGCGCTTGACCAGCGCGACGGTGGCGGCGCCGGCCACGAACCCGGTGGCGGCCACCGCGGCCACCTGGACCGCCGGCAGCGCCGCGGGCGCCGCGCGCTCGACCGTGCGCACCTCGGCGAGCACGGGCAGGCCATCGACGATCTCGACGTCGGGATCGGTCTCGGATCGGTCTGACTCGGATTCAGACAGCAAAGGGTCGGCGGGCGGCACCCCGCCGACTGGGAACTCTGATTCATTCATGTGCCGCGACATGGTGACAGCGCGGTCGGTCAACTTCAAAGGAGTTTTTCGTAGACCCGGTAGGTGCGGACGATCTGGCCCCCCATCCGCTCCATCGCCCGGTTCATCGGCTTGTTGCTATCGAGCGTCCAGCCGGTCTCGCCTCGCCCCTGGTGGGTTTGCTCGCCGGCATCCCAGTGCATCTCGTACAGCTTGGCCCCGATTCCCGTGTGCTGGTACTCCGGCTTGACCCCGAGCGCGAACACCCGCACCCGATCGATCTTGCGCTTGTACCACAGGAACTTGGCCCAGCCGAACGGCAGCAGGCGCCCGTTCAGGTGGCGAAGCACCTGGTTGTAGTCGGGCAGCGTTAGCGCGGCCGCGACCGGCTCGCCGTCCTTCTCGGCGATGAACGCCCAGCGCTCGTCGAGCACCGGTTTGAGGTCCTTGGCGTAATGGCGGACCTCCTCCTCGGTCAGGGGCACGAACCCCCAGTTGCGCTCCCAGGCCGCGTTGTAGACCTGGAGGAAGCGCCCGATCTCGGCCTCCATGTCCTTCTTTCGCATGTTGCGCACGGTGATCCCGTACTTGCTCTCGACCTCCGCCGCGACCCGCCAGATCGCCGGGTGCACGGACCCCCGGTCGGCCACGTCGAGCGACCACATGTACAGATCCATCGCCTTGGTCAGGCCGGCGCCCTCGATCAGGCCCGGGTAATACGGGTGATGCCAGTTGGTCAGGATCGTCGGCAGCCGGTCGTAGCCGTCGACCAGCACGCCGCACTCGTCGTTGGTGGTGAAGTCCATCGGGCCGACCATCCGGTCGCGGCCCCGGGCGGCCAGCCACTCCGAGGCGGCCGCCAGCAGCGCGCCCGCGACCTCCGCATCGTCGACGCACTCGAAGAACCCGAACATCCCCCACTCGTGGTGCTGGAACTCGTTGAAGTGCCGGTCGATCTGGGCGCTGATGCGGCCGACGGGCTCATCGCCGCGCCAGGCCAGGAACAACTCGACCTCGGCGTGCTTGAAGAACGGGTTGCGCGAGCGGTCGAGGAACCGCTTGCGGTCGTACACGAGCGGCGGCACCCAGTTGGGCTCGTTACGATAGAGCCGCCACGGCAGCTTGATGAATGTGTTCAGCTCTCGCTTGTCAGCGACAGGGCGAACTTCCAAGGCCCGACGAGCCGGCAGGGTCACGTCTAGCGCCATCTGGCCGGAACGTTATATGCCAACCTCGATCGACGTCTTCGCCAAGGCCCGCGAGCACGAGCGCCTAGAGCAGCTCCGAGCCGCGCGGGAGCTCGATCTGGTGCCCTACTTCCGGGTGCTGGAGGGACCGACGCTGCCCGTCGTGGAGATGGAGGGCAAGCGCCGGATCATGCTCGGCTCCAACAACTATCTGGGGCTGACCGGCGACGAGCGAGTCAAGCAGGGCGCGCTCGACGCACTGCACCGCTACGGCACCGGGCTGACCGGATCCCGGTTCCTGAACGGCACCACCGACCTGCACCTGGAGCTCGAGCGGGAGCTGGCGGACTGGTTCGGCAGCGAGGCCGCGCTGGTGTTCACCACCGGCCATCAGGCCAACGTCGGAGCGCTCAGCCAGATCCTCGGGCCGGAAGACACCGTGGTGGTGGACTCGGGCGACCACGCCTCGATCCTCGACGGCTGCATCCTCTCGCGGGCCAAGCTGCGGCCGTTCCGGCACAACCGCATGGACCGACTCGAGCACACGCTCGAGAGGGCGGCCGGCGACGGGGGCGGCGTGCTCGTGGTGGTCGACGGCGTGTTCTCGATGGAAGGCGACGTCGCGCCGCTGCCCCAGATCGCCGAGCTCAGCCACCGCTACGGCGCCCGCCTGATGGTCGACGAGGCCCACGCGCTCGGGGTGCTCGGCGCGCGCGGAGCGGGCGCCAGCGAGCTGCTCGGGGTCGAGGACCAGGTCGACCTGCGCATGGCCACGTTCTCCAAGTCCCTCGCCTCGTGCGGCGGGGTCATCGCCGGCCCGGCCGAGGTGATCGAGTTTCTCCGGGTGTCCTCGCGGCCGTTCATGTTCACCGCGTCGGCCGTGCCGGCCGCGCTGGGCGCGGCGCTCGAGGCGATCCGCATCTGCCGCTCGCCCGAGGGCCGGGAGCTGTTCGCACGCGTGCTCGACAACGCCTCCTATCTCCACGCCGGGCTGGCCGAGCTTGGTTTCCAGGTCGTCGAGCCGACGACGCTCGCCGACGGGACCGAGGTCGTCACCCCGGTCGTGCCCGTGGTGATCAAGGACGACTGGAAGGCGGCCTTCCTGTGGAAGGCGCTCTACGACCTCGGCGTCTACGTCAACGTCGCGCTTCACCCGGCGGTGCCGCCGGCCGGCGCGCTCTTGCGCTGCAGCGTGATGGCCACCCATGATCGCGAGACGCTCGACCAGGCACTCGAGATCTTCTCCCGGGCCAAGCGGACGTTCGAATCCAACCACGGACCGCTCCCCAGCCGGTCCTGACGCCGCACGCTATCCACGGCTTGTCCACACTCGCACAAGGCATGGGCTCGGAGAAAAAACACGCTCTAAGCGCATGCCCGGCATTTGTGACGTTGCTGTTACCGGCGCCGATGGCGTAGCTTCTTCCACTACCGAACGGCCGAGCAGAGCAGGCGGCCGCAAGGGTAAGGAAGGCCGGATCGGGGGCAGCACAAGAACCGCGCGCGTCTGCGCGCGGGAACAGCAGTGAACATAGGACCCACGGGGAGGGGGCCTGCAAGGACCCCTGCCCGTTCGTAATCAAGATCCGCCCAGGCGGACCGAATGGGAGGAAGCGAAGCACCACATGAGTGAGACCGCCACTTTGAGCCCGGCGCCGCAAAGACTGCGAGCACTGGAACGAGCCAACGCGGTCAGGCTCGCCCGCGCGGAGCTGAAGCGAAGGATCGCTGAGGGAGAAGCCTCCGCCGCGGAGGTCATCTTGGACCCGCCCGACGAGGCGATCAGCTGGGCAATCGGAGAGCTGCTGATGAGCCAGCGCCGGTGGGGCACCACGCGGTGCCGGAAGTTCCTCGCGCGCTACCACCTCACCGAGACCAAGGCGCTCGGCGCACTAACGGACCGCCAGCGCCGGCTGCTGGCCGACGAGCTCGAGTCGTGCGGGGCTCGAGCCTTCGCGCTCGCCTAGACGTAGACGGACCTTGCCTCTCCCCGCGTCGGTGCCTCAAAGCAACGGCGCGGGGCGAGCCGCATCCGGATCACCTCAGATCTGGATCCCCACGGGGACCGGACTCGCGCCGGCGAAGAAGAAGAACCACACGACGAAAGCCGCCAGCGTGAGTCCCGCGCTGACCACGAGCACCGCCTCGAGCACGTAGTGACCCGTGTCGTCCAGGCCGCGGGAGCGCCGATTGGCCTGGTAGACGTTCGAGAGCTTGGCCAGCACCCCGGCCAGCAGCATGATCGTCACCACCACCCCGAGGAAGCTCACCCCCAGCGCGGTGCCGAGCGACGAGGTGGCGCCCTGGATCTGGGAGCCGACCCACAGCCACAGCAGCGGCGTCCCGATCCAGAGCACCAGGCTGCCGATGAACATGATCAGCAGCACCAGCGTCGCCGCGACGCCGGTCCTCAGTAGCTCACGCACGCTCCACACCAATCGGCCGGGAGAGGGTCCAGCGGTTTCAGTGGGCCGCGGCAGCACCGCGGCCGGTGGCTAACGGACAGCCCGAGGACAGCTTGACCTGCCACCAGCCCATGAGCATCCCGATGAGGCCGAGCCGCGGTCGCACCTGCCACACGCCGCATCCGGGCTCGCCGATGTCGCGGTTGGAGATGCGCACGAACCGGTAGCGCCCGGGCTCGAGCAGCATGCGCTCGAGCTGCACCCGGTTGGCCGCCTGGCACTCGGCCCGCTCGCTGATCGTCGCCCGGGCCGCGCGGACTCGGGCCGCCAGACCGTCCCGCACGCGCTCGAGTTCGCCGAGGTCGAGCAGACGCGGGGCCGCGCAGGAGCGCGTCGGCGCCTCCTCGAGCCCGCCCATCGGATAGGCGGTGACGAACGCCTCGGCCAGCTCGCGCTCGAGCTTGGCGATCTGTGCCCGCAGCGTGCGCCGCGCCGCGCGCTCGTCCGGCTCGGCCACCGTCAGGATCGCCGGCGGCGATTTGACCCCATCCCAACTGTCGTGTTCGAGGAGCTCCAAGGCGGCCTCCTTTTGGGAGTGAGCTCAGCTTACCAACCACGATACCCAGGGTGGATGGGTCTACCGCCCGGATCTACGCGATCCCGATCCACCTTCGAGGACCTCGGAGCACACCCATAGCGCCTCCTCCACGTGGATCGTCGGCACGCCGTCGACGGCCACCGCGTAGAGCACGATCCGCTGGGTCCCGGGACCGGGAGCGTGGCCGGAGACCGGGTCGCCGAACAGCATGGCGTGCACGCGCGCGCCGTCGGCCACGACCAGCTGCCCGGCCGCCAGCGGCACGTCCCCCGGGGCGCTTCCGAGGCGCTCGCCGCTCCCGGCGGCGCGTACGCCCAGGGTCTCGCCATCGACCAGGCGGGCATCCAGGGCCCACACCGGGACGCCGGTCTCGACCAGCGCGATCAGCAGCGCGTCCTTGAGCGTGTCGCGCGATTGGAAGCGGCCCTGGAGCAGGCGCCGCACCGCGGCCTCCTCGCTGGGGATCCGGGCGGCGTCGGGGTCGAGCCCGACCTGGCGGAAGAAGGCCCGGTAGGCGTGCGGGATCGGCTTGGTGCGCATCGCCACCACGCCCGCCCCGGCGACCCGGTCGGACAGCCCCTTCAGGCGCCGGCGCAACTCGTGCGGGCTGGCCCCCACCCGGGCCTCGAGCAGGGTCCAGTGAAGCCGCAGGCCCGGGAACTCGGCCCTCAGCTCCGGCGCGACGAGTCCGCTGGTGAAGCTCATCGAGCCGCGCCGGCCGCCAGCAGCGCTCGCACCCGGCCGGCCAGCGCGCTCTTGCTTATCCAGTGCTCGCCGATCAGCCGCTGAGCCACCGTCCCACCCCGCCTGGTCAGCTCGAGCAGCGGACAGGCCGTCACTCCGTAGAGCCCGCCCACCGCTCCGTCGGCGTCATAGGCCACGGGAATCCTCCAGCCATGGCGGCGCACCGCCTTGGCGGTTGCCGCGTGCGAGCCGTTCACCGCGACCGCGGCCCACTGCACGTGGCGAAATGCCCGCCGCGTCGCCAGCGCCTGCATCGAGTCGACCTCGCGCTCGCACTGCGAGGAACCGGTCACGAAGAACGCCAGCACGAGCGGACCACGCTTGACCGACAGGCAAACGTTCATCGCCCGGGGGTCGTGGCGCGCGAGCGTGCACGGTGGGTGCAGGTTGGCATCGCCGTTCAGCGTCGAGGCCGCGAGCGGCGCGGCGAACAGGTGAAGCTGCCCTCCCGCCGGCACCCCGGCCGGCCCGGACTTGTTGTGTGAGCTGAGCGTGTAGAGCACGAAGCCGATGACCAGCGCGAGCGCCAGCAGCCCGACCCCCCAGCCGTAGCGACGGGTGTCCAGCGGGGCCGGCGTCGTCGGTCGGGCGGGCGGCGGCTGATCGTCCGGGACCCGCCCGTCCCGCTCGCCCTGCTCGGGGGCGCTCACGCCACCGTGGCGCGCCGCCGCCGCGGCAACCCACCGGCAGCGCGACGGGCCCGCTCGCGGACGCCCAGCCGCGCGCCTCCGCGACGCTCGGACAGCGCCAGCACCGAGGGGAGCACGAGCAGCACGCCGAGCAGCGACACCGTCAGGTCGATCAGCGTGACCAGCCCGAAGTCACGCAGCATCGTGATGCTCGACAGGCTCAGGACGCCGAAGCCGGCGATCGCGGTGATCCCGGACGTGAGCACGGCCGATCCGGTGTACCGGTAGGTCCGGGCCAGCGCCTCCTCCGGCGCCCGCCCCGCCCGGCGCTCGGCGCGGAAGCGCTCGGACAGGAGCACGCTGAATTCGGTCGAGATCGCGATCACGAGCGCGCCCAGCGTGGCCGACATCGGGTTCAGCGGGATCCGGGTGGCGAACAGGATGAGCGACGACCAGCCGGTGGCGAGCGCGATCGGGACCAGCGGCACGAGCGCGCGCTCGGGCCGGCGCAGGACCGCCAGCAGAACCAGCGCGACCGCCACCAGCCCCACGAGCAGCATGAGCAGGCGCCGGGGCGAGGAGGACAGCGAGGCGTCGGCCTGCGCGGCCAGCACCGGCAGGCCGGCCAACTCGGCGCTAACCCCAGGAGGCGGGTGCAGCCGAGATCGCATGTAGTCGATCACCTTCTGCTGGCGCGACAGCGGCATCAGGCGGATGCCGAACGCCAGTGTGGCCTCGTCGTGCCCGCGGGTGATCACCGCCTGAGAGAAGTAGCTCGGGACGGCGCGCAACAGGTTCGTGATCGCGCTCGTGGTCAGCGAGTTACACGAGTTCGTCGCGACCTGCGCACCGGAGCAGAACAGATCGGGCAGCGACAGCGCCGGGCACAGGGTGGCGCGCGCGCACCCCTTGGTCTCGACGTACCCGAAGTGGGCCAGCAGCGAGTCCTCGTAGCGCAGCATCCACCCGATCGTGCTCGGGGTGGCGACGTCGCGCGAGTGCACGACCACGTCGATCTCGCCCGAGACCCCGGTGACGTGCTCGAGCGTGCGCAGGTTCTGGAGCGCCGGCATGCTCGAGGGCACGAGCTTGGTCACGTCGGACTGGACCGAGGTCTGCGTGTCGGCCGCCCACCCCAGCACGGCCAGGAGCAGCCCGACCGCCAGCACCCGCCCGGGCCGCCGGGCCGCCCCGGCGAGCGCGCTGCGGGCGCCGGCTCCCACCGGCGCGCCGATCCGCGCGCCGGCGTCGCCCATGATCTCGCCGGCGCCGCGCAGCGAGGCGCCGAGCGCACCCAGGCCGGGGACGCGCGGGGCGGCGAGGCGGCGCCGGGTCGCGGGCACGCGACGCACGCCTCTCACGCGCAGCACCATCGCCGCGGTCCCGGCGCTCAGCGCGCAGGCCAGCGCGATCGCGATGCCCACGATCAACAACTCGCCGAAGCCGCGGACCATCGGCACCGGCGAGAGCAGCAGGGCCACGAACCCGGCCGCCGTGGCCAGCGCCGCGGTGGCGATCGTCGGCGCGGCCGCGATCGTCGCGTTGGCGACGCGCTCCGCCGGTCCGTCGCCGGCCTGGACGCCGTCCGTCTCCTGCGCGCGGGCCTGGAACTGAACCGCGTAGTCGACCGACAGCCCGATCAGGATCGGCAGCACGGCGATCGACGCCATGGTCAGCGTCCCGCCGAGCAGCGAGGTGGCGCCGAACGTGATCCCGACCGCGGCGAGCGCAATGGCCAGCGGCAGCAGGCGTAGCCGGCTGCGGAACACCAGTAGGAGGACCGCGGCCATGACGAGCAGCGCCGCCACCAGCAGCCCCGCGATCGAGCCGGTGATCGTGGTGGCCAGGTCGTCGGTCACCACCGGGGCCCCGGACACCGTGTAGGTGCCGCCGTACCCCGAGCGGAACATCGGCATCTTGACCGCCTCGCGGATCCACGAGATCGCCTGGGCCTGCTGGGACGCGCTCAGCGACGCCTTCAGGCGGACCTGGATCAGCGCCGAGTTCTTGTTCGGGAACAGGTACGCGAAGCGCGCCTTGGGCTGATTGACCCCGCGCGTCTGGTCGAACACGATCTGGGGGATGAACTGCGGGTCGTCGATCTTGGGTTGCCCGGAGATTCCGGAGTTCAGGTACATCTGGATCAGCTGCTCGTACTGCTGCTGTGAGGCCAACTGCCCCGCCGCGTTCTCCTCGGCCAGCGCCTGCTGCTTCGACATGTGCTTGGCCAGCGCGAGCTTGTACGCGGCCTGCCGCGCGCTCGACACGGCCTGCTGCGCGCCGTTCTCGAGGGCCAGGACCTGCTGGTTGACCGCCGCCACCGCGCGGTTCAGGAACGTGCCGGGGCCGTACACGACCTGCGCCGGCCGCAGCTTGGCCAGCTTGCCGCACGGGCTGTTCACGCCACCGTAGGGCGTGCGCGTCCCGGCCGCGGCCGGCGTGAACGCCTCGAGCTGCTGGTTGGGCACGAGCACCTGTCCGGCCAGGCATGCCTCGAGTTCGGAGACGATGCCGAGGTCCTTGGTCTCGACCAGGTCGGTCAGCGGCTCGCGGATCAGGATCACCACCGGATCGCCGCCGAAGTGGCGCTCGTCGTCGAGGCTGGCCTGGAAGGTCGGCGAGGAGCGGCTGACGAACGTGTCCGTGCTCGTGTTGGGCGTCAGGCGCAGGGCCAGCGCACCGCCGCCCAGCGCGAGCGCGAGCACGATGCCGAGCGTCAGCGCCGGCCGCCCGGCAACGGCCCGTACGAGCCGCTCCAACTTCCGCACCCTCATTGCCCCGCTGAGGCTACCGCCGGTTCAGTCCGCGCGCGCCGTTTGGTAGATCACCGGTGCTATGCGACGGTTATCTCCCAAACGCCCCGGATCGATCCGGCGGCGCGACCGGCGGGCGGGCGGGCGCGCGGGGGGCCCGGGGCGGGCCGGGAAGTCAGTCCATCGCCAGCGGGCCCTGCGACTCCCCGGACAGGAACTGCCGGATGAACGGGTTGTCCGAGTTCAGCATGTCCTCGGCGGGGCCGGCCTCGACGATCCGCCCCTTCCACAGCACGTTGATGTAGTCGGCCACGCGCCGCGCGCTCATGATGTCGTGGGTGATCACGCAGAAGGTCGGGAGGTGCTCCTTCTCCTTCTCCTTGGCCTCTTCCATCATGTCGCGGTGGATCTCGAGGATCAGCTCGCCGAGCAGCGCGGTGCGCACCGGGTCGAGTCCCGAGTCGGGCTCGTCGAACAGCACGATGTCGGGCTCGAGCACGAGCGCGCGCGCAAAGCCGGCGCGCTTGCGCATCCCGCCCGATAGCTCGTTCGGGGCCTTGAAGCGGGCGTCGGCCAGACCGACTTCCTGGAGGCGGCGCATGACGATGTCCTCGACCTCGTCCTCGCCCTTCTCGGTGTGCTGGCGCAGCGGGAAGGCGACGTTGTCGTACAGGTTCATCGAGCCGAACAACGCGCCGTCCTGGAACAGCAGGCCGAACTTCTTGCGCATCTCGAACAGGTCGTTGTCGGGCATGTTGGGCACCGACTGGCCGTGCACCAGGATGTCCCCCTCGTCGGGATAGAGCAGCCCGACCATGTGCTTGATGCACACCGACTTGCCGGTCCCGGACGGCCCGAGGATCATCGACACCATTCCCTCGGGCAGTCCCATGTTCAGCCCGCGCAGAATCTCCGTTCGGCCGAACGCCTTGTACGTGTCGATGAACTCGACGGCGTCGGGCCGCCCGGAGGGGTACACGCGATAGGTATGCCACTTGTACTCGTCCTGGTCGGCTCCGGGGGGCGGACCCGGACGCGGAGGCTGCTCGTCGACCACCGAAACGCGGGAGCCGGACCCCTGCTCTTCGGACGAGGGCTGGCCGCCGTTGGACGATCCCTCGGCCTCGGCGCGGTGTCCGGCCGGTTCCTCGCCGCGCTCCCCGGCGGCGGGCGCCGGGCCGGTCTCGTACTCGTCGTCGTCCTCGCGGTAGTCGTCGTCTTCGTCGTCCGTGTCAAACCGCATTGTCAGCCTCCGATTGGTGCCCGGGGGTTGGCGCCCCAGAAGAGCTGTGTGCCGAGCATTCCGATGAGATGTACACCGACCAGGTTAAGCACCATCGACTTCGCGGTGGCCGTACCCACCCCTACAGGCCCACCGCTTGCGTTGTAGCCGTAGTAGCAACCGACGAGCACGATCATCGTGGCCATCGTCATCGCCTTGATCAAGCTGAATAAGAGGTCGGGCGGGTTCTGGAACTCCCAGAAGATCAGGAAGTAGCCTCCCGAGGAGACGTCGCCGATCTGCTGCACGACCGCGACATAGCTGGCCAGGAAGCCGGCGCCGATCGAGATCAGGTACACGAACGGCAGCACCAGCCAGGAGGCCAGCAGCTTCGTCCCGCACAGGAACGTCATGCCGCTGATGCCCATCACCTCGAGCGCGTCGATCTCGTCGGAGATCCGCATCGAGCCGAGCTCGGCCACGATCCCGGTGCCCACCTTGGCCGCCATCATGTAGCCGAAGGCCAGCGGCGCAAGCTCGCGCAGATCACACCAGGCCGAGAACACTCCCGAGAACGCCGGCGCGCCCTGCGAGCGCAGCAGGTAGGCGCCCTCGATCCCGCACGACAGGCCGACGATGAACACCAGCGTGCAGATCACGAGCGCCGAGCCGACGATCAGGATGCCGGCCTGGCGAAGCGCCTCGCCGAAGAACTTGAATACGCGCAGGCGGAACACCTCGCCCATCACGCGCGCGGAGAACTTGGCTATCTCGCCGAAGCTCTCGATCCAGCCCTTGGGGGTGACGATCAGTTCGTTCATCGCGTCAGCGTGGGATCGTGGTGATCTCGGGGTGCGTGGCGAGCAGCGTCTGGGTGAACGCGTAGTTGAACGCGAAGATGCCCAGGAAGGCGATCACGACAGCCTGATTCACGGCGCGCCCCACCCCCTCGGCCCCGCCGGACGCGGTCATCCCCTTGTAACAGCAGACCACGGCGATGATCGCCCCGAACAGGGTGGTCTTGACCACCGAGCCCCAGAGGTCGGTGGTCTCGGCGTTGTTGAAGAACGTCGAGAAGAAGGGGCCGAGCGGGGCGTGGTTGACGACCGTGGCCAGGATCCCGCCGAAGATGCCGAAGATCAGTGCGTAGATGTCGAACAGCGCCGGTGACCAGCATCAGGGCGAGGAACCGCGGCACGACCAGGTTCTTGATCGGGTCGACGCCGAGCACCTGGAGCGCGTCGAGCTCCTCTCGGATCTTGCGCGCGCCGAGGTCGGCGGTGATCGCGGTGCCGGCCACGCCGGCCAGCACGATCGCGTCGACGAACGGCGCGAACTCGCGGATCGAGGCCAGCACGAAGAACCCGCCCAGTCGATCGATCGCCCCGAACAGGACCAGGAAGTTGGCCGCCTGCAGACCCGGCGCCTCATACCCGAACGCGATCGTCGAGATCAGCAGCGGGAACCAGCACAGCCGCAGGGCGAACATGAACTGCCCGACGAACTCGCTGCCGTACGGGTACGGCGGGCGGATGGCAGACACGAGCGTCTTGCCGGTCAGGATCATCATGTTGCCGACCTCTTCGAGCAGGCCCTTGACGGGCGCATACCCTCGATCGGCGACGGCTCTGATCAAACGCTCCTCCGCGGTCTCACCTGGACCGCTCTAAGCCTACGGGTCCACGTGCGCAGATGACAAATGGGAACCGTCGCGCGCGAACCGGCTCAAGGCGTGATCCCAGTTGCTATGTTCGCCGCCCCGTGACGTCCAGGTGCATCGGCCTGATCTGCGCAGCGTTCCTGCTCGCCGCGTGCGGCGGCGGGCAGACCCAGGACGCGCAGGAGCCCAGCGGCAAGTTCAAGGTGCAGGTCACCACCGCGAGCTTCCCCGCCTCCCAGCGCCTCTCCGAGCACACCCACCTGGTGCTCGCCGTGCACAACGTGAGCGGCCACGCCCTCCCCGACGTGGCCGTGACGATCTGCAACGTCACCTGCGCCTACCCCGCCCCGGCCGGCGAGGGCACGAGCGCGGCCGCGTTCGCCGAGAACCTTCAGATGCAGGGGCTGGCCCATGCCTCGCGACCGGTCTGGGTCCTCGACAATCCGCCCGGCCCGTGCGAGAGCGGCTGCTCGGCCAACTCCTCAACCGGCGGCGGCGGACCCGGCGGCGCGGTGACCGCGTACTCGAACACCTGGGCCCTCGGACGGCTCCCCGCCGGCCAGACGGCCAAGTTCGACTTCGGGGTGACGGCGGTCAAGCCCGGCCACCACGTCGTCGCCTGGGAGGTGTCGGCCGGCCTGAACGGCAAGGCGAAGGCCGTCCTCCAGAACGGCTCGCTCCCGCACGGCACGTTCACGGTGCTGGTTCACAACGCGCCGGCGCAGACGTACGTGAACAACAACGGCCAGATCGTCACGACGTCGTCCAACAATCCCCAGTAGGGGTTCTGGGGCCTCGCTGCGCTCGGCGTCCGTGGGGCCGTGCGGCCCCGTCCGGACAGGACCGCCTACTCCTCGGACGACGTCGCCCAGATGTTGATGCCGCCGTCGCCGGCGTAGTGGTCGATCTCTTCTAGCTCGCCGGGATCGAAGTCCAGGCGCTCGAGGGCGGCCACGTTCTGCTCGAGCTGTTTGACGCTTGAGGCGCCCAGCAATGCCGACGTTACGCGCGGGTCGCGCAGAACCCAGGCGATCGCCGTCTGGGCCAGCGACTGCCCGCGCCGCTCGGCGATCTCGTTCAGCGACCGCACGCGCGCGAGGTTCTCCTCGCTCAGCATCGACTCCCGGAGATAGTTGCCGATGCGGATGCGCGAGTCCTCCGGCACCCCGTCCAGGTAGCGGCTGGTCAGCAGGCCCTGGGCGAGCGGCGAGAACACGATGCAGCCGACGCCCTCGCGGTCGAGCACGTCGAGCAGCTCCTCCTCGATCCACCGGTTGAGCATCGAGTAGGAGGGCTGGTGGATCAGGAGCGGCGTGCCCAGCTCGCGCAGGATCAGCGCCGCCTCCTCGGTCCGCCGCGGGCTGTAGGAGGAGATGCCGACGTAGCGCGCCTTGCCCTGGCGGACGGCGGCGTCGAGTGCGCCCATGGTCTCCTCGAGCGGCGTGTCGGGATCGAACCGGTGCGAGTAGAAGATGTCCACGTAGTCCAGGCGCATGCGCTTGAGGCTCTGCTCGAGGCTGCCCAGCAGGTACTTGCGCGAGCCCCATTCGCCGTACGGGCCGGGCCACATGTCGTAGCCGGCCTTGGTCGAGATCACCACCTCATCGCGATGCGCCGCGAGGTCCTCGGAGAAGATCCGCCCGAAGTTGGTCTCGGCGCTGCCGTACGGCGGCCCGTAGTTGTTGGCCAGGTCGAAGTGGGTGATGCCGAGGTCGAAGGCCCGGCGGATCATGGCCCGGCTATTCGCCAGGGGCCGGTCGTCGCCGAAGTTCTGCCACAGTCCGAGCGTGATCGCGGGCAGCTTCAGCCCGCTGCGTCCGGAGCGGCGGTAGGGCATCCGCTCGTAGCGCCCGTCGTCTGGTACGTAGGCCTTCCATCCGAGCTCAGGATTGAACGGCACGGCGCGAGTATGACAGCCCGCAATTTGGCCACGTGCCCCGCCCGATTTGGACATCCGGATAATGACGGCGGCCGGCTCCGGCGGTTAACCTTTCGCGAAGTATGCCCTGGCTCTCCCGGGGCGGGGTTTCTCATGCGCCTGCCGCCGCGGCGCTCACAGGAAGGAAGACGAAGAACGCATGCCTCGAATCCGCCAGCAGAACGTCCTCGCCGCGCAGTGGGCCCCAAACGGTGGCGCGCTCGGCGCACCTGATCTCACGATCCCCGACAACCAGGTGTTCGGGGCCAACGTCTTCAGCCCGGCCGTCCAGCGCCAGCGCTTGCCGACCGACGTGTTCAACCGCTTGCAGGACACGCTGGCCCGCGGCGAGGCGCTCGACACGTCGCTAGCCGACGCGGTGGCGCTGGCCATGAAGGAATGGGCGCTCGAGCGCGGCGCCACCCACTACACCCATTGGTTCCAGCCGCTGACCGGCTCGACCGCCGAGAAGCACGACTCGTTCTACTCGCCGACCAGCGAGGGGACGGCCATCGCCGAGTTCTCCGGCAAGGAGCTGATCCAGGGCGAGCCCGACGCCTCCTCGTTCCCCACCGGAGGAATTCGCGCGACGTTCGAGGCCCGCGGCTACACGGCCTGGGACCCGACCTCCCCCGCCTTCATCCTCGAGAACCCGAACGGCACGCTGCTCTGCATCCCGACCGCGTTCGCGTCGTGGACCGGCGAGGCGCTCGATCACAAGATCCCGCTCCTGCGCTCGATGGACGCCCTGTCGAAGTCGGCCGTCCGGGCCCTGCGCCTGTTCGGCGACGACGCCGCGCAACGGGTGTTCACGACGATCGGTCCCGAGCAGGAGTACTTCCTGATCGACGAGCAGTTCTACTTCGAGCGCCCCGACCTGTACACCACCGGCCGCACGCTGTTCGGGGCCAAGCCGCCCAAGGGCCACGAGCTCGACGACCACTACTTCGGCTCGATCCCCGAGCGGATCCTCGCCTACATGCTCGACACCGAGCGCGAGTTGGCCAAGCTCGGCGTCCCGGTCAAGACGCGCCACAACGAGGTCGCGCCCAACCAGTACGAGATCGCGCCGATCTTCGAGAACTCCAACGTCGGCTCGGACCACCAGCAGCTCACCATGCAGATCATGCAGAACGTGGCGCGCCGCTACGGGCTCGTCTGCCTGCTGCACGAGAAGCCGTTCGCGGGCGTCAACGGGTCGGGCAAGCACAACAACTGGTCGATGGGCACCGACACCGGCAAGAACCTGCTGACGCCGGGCGACACCCCGCACCGCAACCTGGAGTTCCTGTTCTTCTGCGCGGCGGTGATGCAGGCCGTCAACAAGCACCAGGGCCTGCTGCGGGCCTCGATCGCCTCAGCCGGTCAGGACCATCGCCTGGGGGCCAACGAGGCGCCGCCGGCGATCATGTCGGTCTTCCTCGGCACTGACCTCGAGAACGTGTTCGGCGCGCTCGAGCGCGGCGAGACGTCCGAGACCCGGGCGCAATCGTTCCTCGGCCTGGGCACACCGGTGCTCCCGCCGCTGCCCAAGCACGGAGGCGACCGTAACCGCACCAGCCCGTTCGCGTTCACCGGCAACAAGTTCGAGTTCCGGGCGCTCGGTTCGAGCCAGTCGCCCTCGCTCCCGAACACCGTGCTCAACACGATCGTCGCCGAGGCCATCGACGAGCTCGCCGACGAACTCGAGGGCGCCGTCAAGGATGGTCCGCCGCCTGGTGACCCGCTGCGCGACGCGGTACTCGAGGATGCGCTGCGGCCGATCCTCCAGCGCAGCTACGCGGCCAACAAGCAGATCGTGTTCGGCGGGGACAACTACGACGAGGACTGGCACGCCGAGGCGGAGCAGCGCGGCCTGCTCAACCTCCGCGCCACTCCCGACGCGCTGCCGTATCTCATCTCGGACGAGACGGTCGGGCTGTTCGAGAGCCACAGCGTGCTGTCGCGCCGCGAGCTCGAGTCCCGCCACGAGGTGTTCCTCGAGCAGTACGTGACCAAGCTCAACATCGAGTCCGAGGTTGCGGCGTCGATGGCGCGCACGCTGTTGCTCCCGGCGGCGGCCCGTCACCTGGCCCTGCTGTTCGAGGCTCAGCTCGGCGAGTTGGCCGGCGAGACCTCCGAGCTGATCACCCAGTTCAGCGAGGCGATCAAGGCTCTGGAGTCGGCCAACCTGGCCGAGAACCAGCCGCCTGAGCTGGTGGCGCACGCCGAGTACATGCGCGACACCGTGATCCCGGCCATGGCGTCGGTGCGGGACGCTGCCGATCTTCTCGAGAAGGTCGTGGCCGATGATCTCTGGCCACTGCCGAAGTACTCGGAGATCCTCTTCATCAAGTAGTCGCTCGGGTCACCCATCACCCCGGAGCCCCTCAACTTCACTCCAGGGGCCTCCGGGGCGATGTCGCGACCCTCGCTCACCGCGCGCGCAACGCAACTTGCAGTGATCCACCGGGTTACTACGCTACGGTGGCTTCGGTGGCATGCCGTTCTAAGGAAGCCCATGGGCGGTGGGCAGCCGTGGTCGTCGCGCTGCTGCTCGCCGCGCTGACACTCGGCCCGAGCGCAGCGGCAGCGCGTGCCGACTCACTGGCCGGACGCGGTATGTGGATCTGGTATGTGTCGCGCTCCTCCGGCGGCACAGTGTCTGGAATCGTCGCCAGCGCCCGCCATTACGGGCTCAGCACGGTGATGGTCAAGTCGAGCGACGGCCCCACGATGTGGTCGCAGTTCAATCCCAGCCTGGTCTCGGCTCTGCATGCCAATCACCTTCGCGTGTGCGCCTGGCAGTACGTGTACGGCAACCATCCCCTGGGCGAGGCGCAGGTCGGAGCCCAGGCCGTGCACGACGGCGCAGATTGCCTGATCATCGACGCAGAGGGTGAGTACGAGGGCAAGTACGTCGCGGCGCAGAGTTACATAACACAGCTGCGCAAGCTGATCGGCGGTAGCTACCCGGTGGCACTGGCCGGTTTCCCGTACATCGACTACCACCCCGGGTTCCCCTACTCGGTGTTCCTCGGGCCCGGCGGCGCGCAGTACAACTCACCGCAGATGTACTGGATGGACATCGGCACGAGCGTGAACGACGTGTACGCGCACACCTACGCCTACAACCGCGTCTACCAGCGCGCCATCGATCCACTCGGTCAGGTCAACCCCCCGATGGGTCAGGTCATCCGCTTCCGCCAACTGTCGCGGACCTACGGCGCGGCCGGGGTGAGCTGGTGGGTCTGGCAGCAGGCCAGCACGGCGGGATGGAAGGCGATCTCGATCGGCGCCGGCAATCTCACGGGCGTCACCCCCACCGCGAGCACCCCGGTCCTCCAGCTGAACTCCAAGGGCGACCTTGTCGTGTGGCTGCAGGAGCACCTCGTGAGCGTCGGCTATGCCACGGCCGTGGACGGCGACTTCGGCCCCTCGACGCAGACCGCGGTCGAGCAGTTCCAGGCGGTGCGGGGTCTCACCGTCGACGGGGTCGTCGGTCCCGCCACCTGGGCCGCGCTGCTCCGCTACGCGCCGGCGCCGGTCAGCTGGACCCAGACCGGCGCAGTCGCGGCCTCGGCGGCCGACGCGCGCCGTGCCCGCGCGGGCCACGCGCTCGTCCTCGCCGTACCGAAGTCGGCGCACCTGCCGGCCAGACGCAACGAGATCGCCGGCGCCGGAGGGCGCGGTTAGTCGCTTAGACCAGGTCGTTCTCGCGGGCGTAGGCCACAAGCGTGGCCCGCGTCGTCCGCCCGGTCTTCTGCTGAATGTGCGCACGGTGTGATTCCACCGTCCGCACGCTGAGGAACAGCCGGGATGCGATCTCCGTGTTCGTGTAGCCAAGCGCGATCAGCCGCAGTACCTCGAGCTCGCGAGCCGACAGATCGTCGGGCGGGCCCTCGGTCGTCTGGGGCTCGGCGGCCAGCCGGGCACCCAGCTCGGGACTGAGGTATGTACGCCCGTCGGCGGCAAGCCGCACGGCCTGCACCAGCTCACTCTCGGCGGCCTCCTTGAGCACGTAGCCGATCGCGCCGGCCCGGAGCGCCTCGCGCGCAAACGCGGGGTCGTTCTGCATCGTCAACACGACGATCTGCGTATCGGGAGCGGCTTCACGCAGACGCGGGATGGCCGGCAGGCTCGAACCGTCCGGCATGTTCAGATCGAGGATGAGCACGCGCGGGCGATAGGCGGCCACGCGCCGTTCGGTGGTGCCGATGTCGCCGGCCTCGGCCACCACCTCGAATTCCTCCTCGGCCTGGAGCACCATGCGCAGCCCGGCCCGGACCACCTGGTGATCGTCGGCGAGGACGATCGTAACCTGACCCGGAGGCGATACCTCCTCCATCGCGACCACAATACCGACCGCGGTAGCAACCGGATCATCACCACACCATCCGACCTACGACGCAGCGTCGCAGCTCGGCGAGTTCGACCAGCCGTCGACCACGTCCCGGGAAGCATCGCGGGCTATTTGCGCACGCCTGACGGCCTCGAACTCGTACCCTGACGCGGTTCGAGTTGGCACACGCGCGCGCATTACGCCAAGCTTTGCCGCACTCGTCCAGTCCACACAGGGAGAAGCCATGCCTGCAGCTCGTAGATCAACCAGCAAATCGCCCGCGAAATCGAGCGCCCGTTCCGGCACGCGGTCCACCGCGCGCTCGGGCTCGCGCTCCACCGCGCGCTCCACTTCGCGGTCCAGCGCGCGTTCCGGCACGGGCGTGCGCGCGCGTGCGTCTGCGACTTCCGCGGCCACGCGCCGAGAGGTCGAGCAATCGATCGCGCGATTCGAGAAGCGGCTCGACGAGGCCAACGACGCGCTCAAGGCTCTCGGCGGTCATCTCGGCACCGGCGCCCGTGGCAGCTACAAGGACGTCGCCGCCGCGCTCTCCGCGCTGCGCCGCACCGCCGCGCGCACCAACAAGCAGGCGCTCAAGGACTTCGACAAGCTGAAGACGGCGTTGACCAAGGCGAGCTCCTCCTCCTCGAGCTCGGGACGGCAGCACGAGCCGATCGAGCGGGTCGCGCTCGACCGCGGCGCGCTCGACCGCGGCGCGTGCCAGCGGCACACGTTCCGCCTCCTCGCGCTCGACCGCGGCGCGCTCCACCGGCTCGCGCTCCACGTCGTCCCGTTCGACGACCAGCCGCTCGACGCGCTCCCGCGCGAAGAAGAGCTAACCCTCCAGCGTGGCGCCGGCGTCGATCTGCATCGGCTCCGGCGCCTCGAGTTCCACCGCGCCCCGCACACGCACGTCGCCGCAGAACGTGACGTCGCCGTGCACGACCAGCCGCTCGGCCTCGCGCAACGACGGGGGTCCGTCCGGGAAGCGCTGCTCAAAGTCGTCGAGCAGCTTGTAGAAATCGGGGTCGAGCTCGACGTAGGGAAGGTCCTCCGCGCGCTCGGGCACCGGCGCGACGGCCATGTCGTCCTCCGAGAGCGTGTAGACGTCCGAGCGCAGCACGAGCAGGTCGTCGGTGGTCTTGACCGGCGCGAACCGCGTGCGCGGCACGCGCAGCATCTGCGCGCCCTTGAAGCTGCCGATCGCGGCGCCCATCGCGCTCTCGAGCTGGATCACCGCCGGCGAGCTCTTGTCCCGCGGATCGACCGTCTTGCGGTTGACGATCAGCGGCAGCTCTAGAACGCCGCCGGTTTCGTCGAGGGTCTGCCCGAGCACTCGCAGGTCGACCCACAAGCTGTTGGTGTTGTAATAGCGCCAGCGGCGATAGTCGCGGAAGGACTCCTGGTCCTCGTCGGGGGTCTGCGCGGTTTCGCGCAGGACCAGTTGCCCGTCGTCGCGGCGACGCGCGATGTGTCCGCCCTTGCGGTCGGCCTCGGTGCCGATCACGACTTCCATCAGGAACGGGATCTCGTTCCTTTCCATGTGCGCGGCGATGCGCGCGTCGCAACTCGCGCCGAGGTTGTCGGCGTTGGAGATCATCGCGTAGCGAAAGCCGCGCTCGAGCAACGCGTCGAGCATCCCCGAGCCGCGCAGCGCCGGGTACACGTCCCCGTGCCCGGGCGGATTCCATTCGAGCGCGGGATCCCTCTCCCAGCTGATCGGCTCGAGCTTCTCGGCCTCGAGCTTGGGGACCATGCTCTGGAGGAAGTCGAGCGGCAGGCCGACGTCTAGCTCCGGATAGGCCTCCAGCGCGCGCAGGGTCTCCTCGCGCGTGGCCTCGCTGTTCATCAGCACGAGCGGCAGGCGTACTCCGTAGCGCTCTCGCAACGCCAGCGTCTGGCCGACGATGATGTCCAGGAACGACTTCCCCTCGCGCACCTCGACCAACGACTTGGGACTGCGCAGCCCCATCGACGTGGCCAGGCCGCCGTTCAGCTTGACGACCGCCACGCGATCGAGCACGTCGCCGCCATCGGCATCGGGAAGGTCGCCGAGCGCGTCCACGTCGCCGGCCGGCTCTAGCTCGGCGCTCGGCAGCATCGCCGACTCTCCGCCGACCAGCCGCTCATAAGCGCTGCGGAAGCTGCGGATCGCCTCGTCAGGCTGACCCGCCTCGCGCATCTTCGCCTCGGCTGCTTTGAGTCCGCCTTCGCTCGTCACGGTTGCCCGTAGTATGCCCGCGGACCGTGCTTGCGCTCATGGTGCTTGTCCCGCACCGCGGCCTGGAGGGGTTCGGCACCCGGCTCGAGCACGGTGGTCAGGAGCGCCATGCGCGCCACCTCCTCGAGCGTGATCGCCACCTCGACCGCCTTCGCCGGGCCTTTGCCCCAGCAGAACGGAGCGTGTCCCCTGACCAGTGCGCAGGGCACCTTGGACGGTCCTCCGCCCTGAACGATCGCTTCCACCAGGACGGTGCCGGTGGCGGCTTCGTAATCCTCGGCGATCTCCTCCTCGGTCAGGGCGCGGGTGAGCGGGATCGGATGGGCGCACAGGTCGGCGTGGGTGGTCCCGAGCAGCGGTATCTCGCGCTGCGCCTGAGCCCAGGCGACGCTCCAGGTCGAGTGCGTGTGCACGATCCCGCCGATCTCCTCGAACGCGCGATAGAGAACCAGGTGCGTGGGGGTGTCTGTGGAGGGCCGGCGGTCTCCGCTCACAACGTTGCCGTCGAGATCGAGCACGACGATGTCCTCCGCGATCAGCTCGTCGTAGGCGACGCCGCTCGGCTTGATCGCCACCAGCCCGCGGTCGCGGTCGATCCCGCTCGCGTTTCCCCAGGTGAGCGGCGCCAGGCCGTGCGCGGCCAGCGCGCAGTTCGCGGCCAGTACTTCCTCGACCAGATCCTGCACGGGGTCAGATTTCGACGTACTCGAGGTCGAGCAGCTCGGCCAGGCGGCGCCAGCGGTCGGCGTGCTCGCCCAGGTTCATCACGAAGTGGTGCGGTCCACCCAGCGTCAGCCAGTCATCCATGAACGCCCTGATACCCCGCTCGGGGCGGAAGTGGAAGTAATGCATCTCGACCTTGGGCAGCTCGGGAGTGTCGAGCACCTCGCCGCGCCCCACGACCATGCGATAGAGCTCGCCCTCGAGCGGGATCAGTGCCGCCGTGGTGGCCGGGCCCGGCTCGGCCGAGAACACCGGCGTGGGCGGGTTGTCCAGGCGCCCGATACCAAGCGGGCGATCGATCAGCTTGATCGGACGGTCCTGGCGCGCGATCTTCCAGTTGCCCTCCCCCATGTGGCTGATCAGCACCGAGTCGAGCTTCCAGTCCATCGCGTACATCTCCGAGAAGTGCGCGTCGCCGATCAGCGTCTGGGCGGCGCACATCAGAGACGCGGTGTTCGTGTCGCCCTCGGCGGCGAACCCGTAGCCGTCGGCCATCAGGTCCGAGGCGGCCAGCAGCGGCAGCTGCTCGAAGCGCCCGTCGCCGCCGATCGAGTCGAAATGGAACGAGAAGCCCGCGTAGCCCTTGTCCTCGAGCAGGCCGCGGAGCGCGACTTCGAACCGGGCGGCGTACACATGGCGCTCGCGCGGGAGGTCGCTGGCGATCTCGAACACCTCTCGGTGGCGCTTCATCACCGCGTCCACTTCGGCGTCGGATGCGGCTTGGATGCGTGCGACCACCGGGCCGAGGTCCTCTGCCACGACCATCGTGCCGATCCGGCGGAGCATCGCCGGCGGGTCGTACAGGATGTCGCCCATGCCGTTCATCGGGTACCCGAGCAGCCCCACCCGCGTTCGCCGCAGCGCGGTCACGGTCTGCGCGGCGCGGGCCCAGTCCTCGAACGCGGTCTCGAATTCGGGCGACTGCCAGTCGCCGGTGATCACCGAGAACGGCACCCCGCAGCGCACCAGCGCGTTGGCCTGATCCTGCGCACCGTGGATGCCCTGGTTGTAGGTGAGGTCGGCCATGTCCCACTCGGCGGTGATGCTGCGTTCGGGCTGGATGTTGGCCAGCAGCACCGGCACGGGCGTGTCGAGCAGCGCGCGCACCGTGCGCATGGCCGGGCCGTAGGTGAGCATCACGATCGCGATCCCGTCGACGTCGGCGGCGAGGAGCTCTCGCGTGATCGCCTCGACGTCCTCGCGGTTGCGCGCCGGGCGGATGAACTGCACGTCGGCGACGTTCGCGAGCGTCTGCGCGACCGAGCGCGCATACTCGGCCTGGCGCTCGGTGATCCCGGGGATCATGTCGTCGTAGAGCTCCTGCATGATGCCCAGCAGTCCGATTCGGGGTTTGCGGCTCATGCTCCGCTCCTTTCGGTAGCGATCCGCTTCAGGTCGTGCAGCAGCCGCGCGTCCGAGCGGCCCAGGAACTCGTACAGCGTCCGATAGATCTCGTACACGCGGTCGTAGGTCTTCTTCGCCTCAAGGTCGGGCTCGTAGGTGCGGACCTTCTTGGGGCGAGTGGCCTCGATCGCCGAGCCGATGTCGTCGAACACGCCGGCCGCCACGGCGCCGAACAGCGCGGCACCCCGGGCGGGGATCTCGCTCACCTCGGGAACGTGGACGCGGCGTCCGCTGGTGTCGGCCAGAAGCTGCATCATCAGCGGGCTGCGCTCGGCGATCCCGCCGCAGGCCACGATCTCTGACAGCACGAGACCGTGCTCCTCGAAGTTGTCCATGATCCGCCGGCTCCCGAACGCGATCGACTCGAGCAGCGCGCGGTAGATCTCCTCGCGCGTGGTCTGCAGCGTCAGCCCGAAGATCGCGCCGCTCAGATCTGCGTCGGCGAGGATCGTGCGGTTGCCGTTCCACCAGTCGAGCGCCACCAGACCGGTCTCGCCCGGCGCGATCTCGGCTGCCTTGGCCTCGAACTCGGCGTAGCTGTCGGGATCCATGACGAGGTCGTCCACGAACCAGGCCAGCATGTCGCCCACCGCCGCCTGCCCCGCCTCGTAGCCGTACAGGCCGGGAAGGATTCCGTCCTTGACGACGCCGGTGATGCCGGGCAGCCGCGTCTCCTCGGGGTGGACGATCATGTCGCAGATCGAGGTCCCGATCACGACCACGAACGTGCCGGGATCCTCGACCCCCACCCCGGGAACCGACACCCAGGCGTCGACGTTGCCCACCGCCACGGCGGTCGACTCGGACAGCTTGAGCTTCTCGGCCACCTCGGGACGCAGCGTCCCGGCTTTGGATCCCAGCGGGACGAAGGTGTCTCCCAGCTTCTCGCCCGGGTGGTCGAAGCCGGGGTAGGCGGCGGTGAAGTAGTCGGTCGGCGGGAGGCCCTCCTCGGGCGACCACATCGCCTTGAAGCCGGCCGTCGCGGTCTGCCGGCACTGCGTGCCGGTCAGCCACCACACGGTCCAGTCGGTCGCCTCGATGAACGTCGCGCACGCGTCGTAGACCTCGCGGTCTTCGAGCCACACCTCGATCAGCTTGGGGAAGTACCACTCCGAGGAGATGCGCCCCCCGTAGCGCTCGAGGAACGCCTCGCCGCGCTCGAGCGCCACCTCGTTCAGGCGGTCGGCCACCGGTTGCGCCGCATGGTGCTTCCACAGCTTCGGCCAGGCCTGCTTGCGATCGCGCCACTCTTCAAGCGTGCACAGCGGAGTGCCGTCGACCGTGGTCGGGAGCACCGTGCACGAGGTGAAGTCGATCCCGAGACCGACCACCTGCTCGGCGTCGACACCGCTCTCCTTGAGCACCTCCGGGATCCCGCGCTCGAGCACTCTCGACCCAGTCGTCGGGA
Organism: uncultured Solirubrobacterales bacterium; assembly: GCA_963832315.1. GTDB lineage: Bacteria > Actinomycetota > Thermoleophilia > Solirubrobacterales > Solirubrobacteraceae > Palsa-465. The sequence continues at coordinate 254,865 of CAWHTT010000011.1, forward strand.
TCCTGCAGCGCGTAGTCGTGGGGCAGCCGCTCTCCGGTCGAGGGCAGCTTCTGGTCGATCACCGCGCTCGGGTAGCGCACCACGCTCGTCGCGACGTCCTCGGCCGCGTCGAGGTCGAGCAGGACGACGCGGCCCGATTCGGTGCCGAAGTCGACGCCGATCGCGTACCGCGAGTCGCTCACCGCGGGCCGGGTTCAGGCACCGGCGTTCTGCACCTCCTCCAGCTGACGGCGATAGGCCGAGACCATCAGCTCGGTGAGCTGCTCGATCGACGTCTCGTGCACCTGCTGGTCGAGGGTGATGCGGCCGACGTTCATGACGTTGAGGCGATCGCACAGCTCGAACAGGTGAGCGTAGTTGTGGTCGATCACGATGATCGAGACTCGGCCGCTCGAGGCGAGGTCCTTGACGAGGTCGATGATCAGACGTGACTCGCGCGCCCCCATCGCCGAGAGCGGCTCGTCGAGCAGCAGGATCTTGTTCGCCGCGCGCACGGCCCGGGCGACCGCGATCGCCTGCCGTTGACCGCCGGAGAGCTGCTCGGCCTCGGCGTCCACGCTCGGCACGTTCACGTTGATGTCGTCGAGGTACTGACGCGCGAGCTTGCGCATCTCGCCCTTGTCGAGGAAGCGAAGCGGTCCCAACCTCGTGATCTCGTGGCCCAGGAACAGGTTCTGGTACACGGACAGCTGCGGAATCAGCGCGAGATCCTGGTAGACGGTCTCGATTCCATGGGATCGAGCGGCCTCGACCGAGGAGAAGCTCACCGGCTCTCCGTCGATCAGGATCTCTCCCCCGTCCTGGCGGGTGGAAGCCGCACAAGATCTTGACCAGCGTGCTCTTGCCGGCTCCGTTGTCGCCGACCAGCCCGAGCACCTCGCCCTGGTGCAGCGTGAGGTCGATGCCGCGCAGGACCGAGAGCGCGCCGAAGCTCTTGGTCACACCGCGCACCTCGAGCACGGGCGCGCCGGCCGGCACCGGCGGTTCGGGCTCGACGGGCAGGGCGCCGGCGCTCATCTGGACCTCGAGCGGGCGATCAGGCGGTCGAACTGGACGTTCAGCGCCATCGCGAGGATGATCACCACGCCGACGTAGATGAAGAAGTCGTTGGTGCTGATGCCGACCACGGTCAGACCGTCCTGGAGCACGCCGAGCAGGATCGCGCCGATGAAGGCCCCCACCACCGTCCCGCGCCCGCCGGTGAGGGCGGTGCCGCCGATCACGCAGGCGCCGATCGCGTACAGGATGTAGTCGACGCCGAAGTTGCCCGGGTCGAGCGTCCCGTACTTGATCGAGTCGACGATTCCCACGAGACCGGCGACGAAGGAGCAGATCACGAAGCACCACACCTTGACGCGCCGGGTGGGCACGCCCGCCTCGGCCGCGCCGATGAGGTTGCCGCCGGTGGCGATGATCCGAACGCCGAAGCGCGTGCGCGTGAGCAGCACGGCGAGGATGATCGTGAGCGCGATCACCCAGAGGATCTCGGACCACTTCCAGACCCCCATGAACTGGGCGATGAAGCTCGTCTCCCCGCTCAGCGGGATCGGGCTGCCCTGCAGGTTGTTCGAGGCGACCAGCACGACCCCGTAGAGGATGAAGTTCATCGCCAGCGTGGTGACGAACGAGGGCACGTTCAGGCGCACGGTGATCAGTCCGTTGATCGCGCCCACGGCGCAGACGGTGAGAAGCGCGATCACGATCGCGAGCACGAGCGGCAGACCGTCGTTGTGCATCCAGTACATGATCCACGGGCAGAACAGGAAGACCTGGCCGGCGGACAGGTCGATCTCGGCCAGCACGAGCAGCAGCACCTCTCCGATCGCGATCGCGCCGACCGGCCCCGCAAACCCGACGGCCGAGCTCAGGCTGAGCGAACCGGTGAAGTTCGACCCGGCCCTGAACGCGAAGTACACGAACAGCAGCGATCGTGATGACGATCGGGGTCAGCTCGCGCTGGTAGAGGAAGACGCGCAGGACCCTCCGAGCGTAGCGACGCGGCTTCAGACTGCTGCCCCGGCGGGGTCGCCTCCGGGGCAGCAGCAGACGACGTAGGAGCGTCCGTGGACACGCTCGCCGGAGACTAGGCGATCGAGGACGGCGTCGGCAATGCCTTCTTTGCCTTGGACGTTCCCTCGAACCTGCTTGGCGTGAGGTACGGCGTGACGTTGGCCTTGGTGACGATGCCGAGTCCGGTGTCGGTGTTGGTCGGCTTCATCAGCCCGCCCGACACGTTCCACAGGAAGAGCTGCATGATCGTGTCGAAAGCCCTGCAGGTAGGCCTGCTGGTCGATCGTGGCGGTCACGTAGCCGGCCTGGATGGCCTGCACGACCGGCAATCCGACGTCCCACACCGACGCGCCGACCTTGCCCTTCAGACCCTGCTTCTGGATGAACTGCGCGACCGCGTTGCTGTCCCCGCTGTCGACGGCCATCATCCACTTCACGTCCTGGTGCCCGGCATACCAGGCGGAGATCTTGTTGTACTCCGGCGCAGCCCTCGGTCGCCGAGGTCCCGACCTCCTCGAACTTGACGCCGGCCTCGGTCAGGACGGGCTTCGCGCCGTCGATCCGCGGCTGGATGTTTCCCGTCCCCGGAGTCGCGATGATCCCGGCGACGAGATCGCCCGACTTGACGCCCGGCTTTGAGGATCGCCTCCCCGACCGCGGCGCCCGCGGTGAGGTTGTTCTGGCCGATGTAGGCCATCCGGTTGTTCTTGGAGTCCGGCGAGACGTCGGCGTTGTACGCGATCACCGGAATGCCCTTGCTCAGCGCCTGGTCGACAGGTGCGTTGAACGCGGTGTTGTCGATCAGACAGCACCCGATCCCGTTCGCGTTTGCCGGCGATGCCGCTGTTGAACGCCGAGACCATCTGGCTGACGATCGAGTCGGTGGAGCCCGTCCACTGGAACGAGGAGCCGGTCAGTGCGCAGGCGTCCTGACACCCATAGATGGTCGCGGTGAAGAACGAGTTCGTCGTCACGTGGTTGACCATCACGAACTTGTAGCTCTTGCTGCGTGCCGAAGGCACCCGATCCGCCCCCGCTCGTCGTGGCCGCCGAGCTCGAGCTCGTGCTCTTGCTCGAGCCGCAAGCCTCGAGCACGGTCGCCGCGATCGCCGCCGCACCGCCAGTCAGCGCGGTGCGCCGGGTCATCTGCTTCAAGCGTTTGAACGGGTCGTCCGGCATCTTGCGCTCGTCCCACTCGAGCCGCTCGATTGCGTCGCCCACTCGATCGTCTGGTGACACCTGTGCTCCTCCTCTGGTCCGTTCAACCCTCTCGACCTACGCCTCCACGAGCGGTCGCCCGCGCGTCCACTCTAACCGCGCAGTCACACACCACACAACCGCGAGACCCGATCGCGGGTCCGCCGCGGCCACATCGCCCATTTGCCCAACGAGATGCGCTCGATGCCGGCGTCCACGCCGGCTCGATCCACGCGTGATAGCTCTCCTCTCGCCTTCGGTGCGGCGGCATGTTAGCGATCACAAGCGACGGGTGTCAATGTCGCCGGGCCACTCCCAAGACCGTCCTAACATGCCGGCGTTCGTCGTCCGCGCAATCAGCGCGCGGGCGCCGGCGCCCGTGCTGTCGCGCACGATCAACTCCGGCGGCACCAGCGGCTCGGCCGAGGCGCGCCGGCCGGTCTCGATCGTGCGCAGCAGCATGCGCAGGCTCCGCCGGCCCATCTCGATGAAGTCCTGGCGGACCGTGGTCAGCGGCGGCAGGAAGTACGCGGCCTCGGGGATGTCGTCGAACCCCACCACGCTGACGTCGCCCGGCACGTCGCGGCCGGCCTCGTGCATCGCCCTCAGCACCCCCAGCGCCATCTGGTCGTTGGCCACGAACACGGCGGTGACCTCGGGGTCGCGCGCTGAGGCGCCGGCCCAGGTCGTATCCCGCCTGCGGGCTCCAGTCGCCCTCGAGCGGGTCGGGGAGGTCGACGTCGGCGGCCGGTCAGGGTCGTGCGCCAGCCCTCGCGGCGCTGCTTGGCCTCGATGAAGTCCCGCGGTCCGCTGATGTGCCAGACCGTTTCGTGGCCCAGGTCGAGCAGGTGCCGGGTGGCGCTCACCGCGCCGGCCACCTGATCGACGGCCACCACCGGCGCGCCGTGCTCGGGTCCCGCCTCGGCCGCCACCAGCGGCATGTCGGAGGGCGCGTGCAGCAGCGCCTCGCCGGCCTGCGCGTGCGGCGCGATGACCAGGATGCCCTCCACGCCCTGCCGCCGCAGCCGCTCGACCGCGTCGACCACCGAGGCGCGGTCGAGCGCCTCGAGGCTGGCCACGATGGTGAAGTAGCCCGCCTCGTGCGCCGCCCGCTCGATCCCGAACAGCGTCGACGCCGGGCCGTACAGCGTGGTGTCGAAGCTGACCACGCCGAGCATCTTCGAGCGCCCGGTGACCAGCGCCCGCGCCACCGGGTTCGGGCGGTAGCCGAGCTCCTGCATCGCCGCCATCACGCGGTCGCGGGTCTCGGGCCGCACGTGCGGGCTGCCGTTGATCACCCGCGAGACGGTCTGGTGCGAGACGCCGGCCAGCCGACCGACGTCGGACATGACGGGAGCGCGGAGGCGGGGGCGGGATCGGCCGTCCGCGGTCACGCCACCCGCGTCCCGCAGCGCGCCACCGGCGTCCCGCGGCGCGCCACCGTCGTCCCGTAGCGCGCCACCGTCGTCCGTGCGCGCCACTGTCGTCGACGCGCCACCGGCGTCCCGCAGCGCGCCACCGTCGCCGGGCTCCGCTTCGCCAATTTCATCCCCGGACTGCATCTAGGCTCCTCTCGCGGCTTGCCCAACGCCCGCGACAGCGCGTCCCCCCGGAAATTCCTTGTCGACCGGGCGCCCATGTTAGCGCTAACTGCAACCCGGGACTAAGATCGCGCGGCACGCGTCAACCTCGAAGGAGCGCTGATGAAGACCAGCCTGGGCATATGGGCGTTCGGACCGATGATCACACGGTTCGTCCCCGCCGGCTATCAGCCGGAGCACAGCTACGACACCGAGCCCGTGGCCGAGAAGGTGAACCGGGCGGTCGAGGGGCTCGGCGACCTGATCGACGGCTACGAGTTCCACTATCCCGACGAGCTGTCGCCATCGAACCTGGACGAGGTGCGAGCCGCGCTCGGCCCCGACCACGACGTCTACTGCATCGCCGGCGGACTGCACCTCGACCCGCGCTTCGGGCGCGGCGGCCTCGTCAACCCCGACCCGAAGCTGCGCGCCGAGGCCCGCCGGATCGTGCGCGAGGCGGCCGATTTCGCCGGCTCGCTCGGCGCCCACCTGATCGTGTGGCCCGGTGGCGAGGGCTACAACTATCCGTTCCAGACGCCCTACGTCGAGTCGTGGGGATGGCTGATCGAGGGGATGGCCGAGGCCGCTTCGGCATGCGCGGACCACGGAGTCAAGTTGTTCCTGGAGCACAAGAACTCCGAGCCGGCGATGAAGATCCTCATGCGCAACATCGGGATGTGCCTGTTCGTGGTCAACAAGCTGCGGGCCCAGGGGATCGACAACGTGCAGATCAACATGGACTGGCAGCACCTGCTGATGAACGACGAGCACCTGCCCGAGTACGCCGCGCTGCTCGCCTCCGAGGGCCTGCTTGGCCACCAGCACGCCAACTCCGGCTGGGGCACATTCGACGACGACAACATGGTCGGCGCCACCGCGTTCATGGAGACGCTCGAGCTCGCGCTGGAGTTCCGGCGTTGTGGTTACGGCTCGAATGGCGAACGGCTCGGGTTCGATCTGTACCCGTACACCGAGGATCAGGTTGGCGCGGTTCGGCGCTCGGTCCTGCAATGGCGGTTCATCGATTCGGTGGCGGCCCGGATCGATGACGCCGCGCTGCGCGAGGCCCAGCAGCACAAGGACGCCGTGCGCGCGTACGAGATCGTCTACGCGGCCCTGGGTGCGTGAGCCTCGAGAATCGCGCCCAACCGCTGCGCCTCCCGATCTGGACGGTCCTCGATTCGCTCCCAAGTAACTCGGACGGTGACGAGCCCATGAACCAGCATCTCGGCGTCACGCTCGCGATCCGTCTCGAACGCGATCGGATCCAGGTGGAACTCCTTGCTGTCGAGCTCGACGATCACCCGCTCGCGGACGAACAGCGCATCGACGACGTACCCGAACAGCGGCGCGCCCATGACCGGCGCCGGCAGTCCGTGCTGCTGGCAGAAGGCGGGGAAGTCGTCCTCCCATCCCGAGCGCGTGGGCGTGCCGGGCAGGCCGATCAACCGCGCCACCCGCTTGGCCGCCGGCAGCCTCGGGTGCCACGCCACCGCGTCGGCGAGCTGGCCCTCGGTCAGCCACAGCGAGTGCAGGGCGTTGCTCACCGTGCGCTTGAACGCCTTGTCGTTCTGCCGCGGGGAGATGTCGAAGATCGTGCGCGCCGGCGTGGTGACGCGGATGCCGAGCTGTTTGGTGACGTCATGCCGGCGCAGGGTGGTGGAGCGGTGCACGCGGATCCGCTTCGGCCGCCTATCGCCCACAAGCGTGACCTCCAACGGCATCTCCCAGTGGCGCCAGTAGTTCCAGAGCACCATCGCCGAGCCGTGGCTGAGCGCGGCGCCGTGTCCACACGCCAGGACTGCCGCGCTGGCGAGCTCGTGGGGCGTGAGGGCGGGCCGTCCGACGGAGTAGACACCCCGAGAACACGCGGTACAGCCGGCCGATCCTCAGCCGATGAGCGGATCGCGTCATCGATCGAGCCCGAGGTCCAAGCAACTGTGGCCGGGTGATGTTGCCGTTCTGCTTCGCGGCCATCTCGATGATCGCCGCGTCGATCGCTCGGGAAGATCACGGGGCTATACGACGGTTATCTCCCAAGTAACCGTTAGGGGGCGCGGGCGTCACATACAACAAGAGCCCACAGCCACCGATTCCCACCCCCCCAAGGCATGACCGTCCTATTCGGCATCGACGTCGGCACAACCGCCACCAAGGGGCTGGCGGTCGACCCCGCCGGCGCCGTCCTCGCCCGCGCGGAGGCCGAGTACCCGCTGTCCACTCCGCGGCCGGGCTGGGCCGAACAGGACCCGGAGGACTGGTGGCGCGCGACGCAGACCGTGCTGGACCAACTGACCGCCGCCGCCGGCGAACCCGCCGGCATCGGACTATCCGGGCAGATGCACGGCCTGGTGGCGCTGGACGCGAGCAACAAGGTCCTGCGTCCGGCGATCCTCTGGAACGACCAGCGCACGCAGGCCGAGTGCGACGAGATCGAGCGGACGATCGGGCTCGAGCGGCTGATCGCGCTGACCGGCAACCGCGCACTGGCCGGGTTCACCGCGCCGAAGCTCCTGTGGCTGCGCGCCCACGAGCCGGACGTCTACGAACGCATCGCCCGGATCGCGCTGCCCAAGGACTACGTGCGCCTGCGGCTGACCGGCGAGCACGCCACCGACGTGTCGGACGCCTCGGGCACCCTCCTGCTCGACGTCGCGCACCGCGCCTGGAGCGACGAGGTCCTCGCCGCGCTCCGGATCAACCCCGATTGGCTCCCACCCGCACTGGAGAGTCCGGAAGTGTCCGGCGAGACCGAGGACGGGACGCCCGTCGCGGCCGGCGCCGGCGACCAGGCCGCCGGTGCGCTCGGCGTGGGGGTCGACCGGCCGGGTCCGGTCTCGGTGGCGCTCGGTACCTCGGGCGTCGTGTTCGCCGCGCTCGACGCGTTCGCCGCCGACCGGGAGGCGCGGGTGCACGCCTTCTGCCACGCCACGCCCGGCGCCTGGCACGCCATGGGCGTGATGCTCTCGGCGGCGGGGTCGCTGACGTGGCTGCGCAACGCGACCGCGCCCGAGACCAGCTTCGACGAACTGCTGGCGCAGGCGAGCGACTGGCCGCCGGGCACCGAGGGCCTCATCTTCCTCCCCTACCTCGCCGGCGAGCGCACGCCCCACGCCGATCCCGACGCCCGCGGCGCGTTCGCGGGCCTGAGCATCCGCCACGATCGCGGTGCGCTCGTCCGCGCCGTCCTCGAGGGCGTCGCCTTCGGGCTCAGAGACTCGCTCGACCTGCTCGCCGAGCTTGGCGACCGGCCAGACCGAGGGCGGATCTCCGGCGGTGGCGCCCGCAGCGACCTCTGGACCAAGATCATCGCCTCAGCGCTCGACCTCCCGCTCGAGCGCGTCCAGGTCGACGAGGGCGCCGCGTTCGGCGCCGCGATCCTCGGTGGCGTGGCCGCCGGCACCTGGCCCGACGTGCACGCCGCGATCGAGGCGACGGTCCGCCCCCGCGACCCGATCGCGCCGGAACCCCAATGGGTCGAGACCTACGCCGAGCAGCGCGAGCGCTACCGGGCGCTGTACCCGGCGCTTCGCGCTCTCCAGTGACCCCGCCCGCCTCGCTTCTCCTGTTAGCGCTCACAATTTAAGATTGGCCGAGCGCCACCGGGGGTATGCGCGCCTCCGTCACGTAGTCAGAGGGAGACGGAGGTGGGGTCGATGGGCCTCAGCAAGATTGCCGGCGCCGCGTGCGCCGTGACCATGGCCGTTCTCGGCGCCACCGCGACGGCCGCCGGCGCCCAGGCGACGACACCCAGCGACGTCGGACCGGCCTCGCTGCCCTCCGGCGCCGGCGATGCCAACCTCGGCGTCGCCAACCAGGGCGGTCGCACGTTCGACTTCGACAACGGCTGGCGCTTCAAGCTGGTCAACACCAACGACACGAGCGACCCCAGCGGCACCTACGGCAACGCAGACGATCCCAAGGCCGCCGCGCCCGGCTTCCCCGACTCCGCATGGGAACGCGTGACGCTGCCGCACGACTGGAGCATCACCCAGCTTCCGCAGCCCAGTCAGACCAACGCCACCGGCTTCTTCCCAGGCGGGCTCGGCTGGTACCGCAAGACGTTCACGCTGCCGGCCTCGATGAACGGCAAGCAGATCTCGGTGGACTTCGACGGCGTGTTCGACAACTCCTACGTGTACCTGAACGGGCATCTGCTCGGCAATCACCCCTACGGCTACACCGGCTACAGCTACGACATCACCCACCTCGTCCACACCGACGGCCACACGCGCAACGTGCTCGCGGTGGTCGTCCAGAACCAGGAGCCGAGCAGCCGCTGGTACTCGGGGAGCGGGATCACCCGCCACGTTCACCTGACCGTGGTCGACCCGGTGCACATCGCGCGCTGGGGCACGTTCGTGACCACGCCGAACCTGGCGAGCACGATCAAGTCCGGCTACGCCGACGTCCACGTCGCGACCCAGCTTGCCGACGACGGCGGCGCCGGCAAGCCGAACGTGCGCCTCCTCTACCGCGTGACGGATCCGCGCGGCAACACGGTGGCGCGATCGGCTTCGAATACCAGCGCCCCCGCTACGCAAGCAAGCGACCTCCGCGTAGCCCACCCGCAACTCTGGTCGACGACCACGCCGAACCTGTACACGCTTCACACCACCGTCATCCGCAACCACCGGGTCGTCGACCGCGCCAGCACCTCGTTCGGGATCCGCTGGCTCGTCTTCGACCCGAACCACGGCATCAGCCTCAACGGCCGACCCCTCAAGATCTACGGCGTCGACCTGCACAACGACGAGGGCGCGCTCGGATCGGTCGACAACTACGACGCGCTGTGGCGGCAGATGAGCGCGCTCAAGGCGATGGGCGTCAACGCGTTCCGCACGTCCCACAACCCGCCGTCGCCGGAGATGATCGACGTCTGCCAGCGCCTCGGGATCGTGATGATGGTCGAGGCGTTCGACACCTGGAACGTCCAGCCCTTCGGCGGAAAGCTCCCGAACGACTACCACCTGTATTTCGACCAGTGGAGCGACTACGACATCAAGGAGATGGTCAACGAGGCCAAGAACTCGCCGGCGGTGATCATGTGGTCGATCGGCAACGAGATCCCCGGCTGGGGGACCCCGCAGGCCGTGCCCGTCGAGCAGCGGCTGATCGACGACGTCCGCTCGATTGACACCAGCCGGCCGGTGGTCGCCGGCTCGGATCGGTACCGCAGCGTCCCCGCGACCGGATCCGCCGCCGAGCAGATGCTCCAGAATCTCGACGGCCTCGGCGTGAACTACGACACCGCGCAGGCCATCGACGGGCTGCACGCGAAGTACCCGACGAAGTTCTTCTTCGCCTCGGAGTCCTCGTCCGAGACCTCGACGCGCGGCTACTACCAGGACCCGAGTCTCCTCAACACCGGCCAGAACTTCACGCCGGGCAAGCAGGAGCTGTCCTCCTACGACAACAACCTCGACGACTGGACGCTGAGCGGCGACTACAGCCTCAAGACCGACCGCGACCGGCAGTTCTTCGCCGGCCAGTTCGTGTGGTCCGGTTGGGACTACATCGGCGAGCCGACGCCGTACTCCACCTTCCCCGTGAAGACGTCGTTCTTCGGCCTCGAGGACACCGCCGGCTTCCCGAAGGACCAGTACTACCTGTTCAAGTCCCAGTGGAACCCGGCTCCGATGGTCCACCTCGTGCCGATGGACTGGACCGACCACAAGCCCGGGCAGACCGTCCAGGTGTGGACGTACGCCAACGAGCCGACCGTGGAGCTGTTCCTGAACGGCAAGTCGCTCGGCGCCAAGTCGTTCACGCGCAAGACGACCACGTTCGGCCAGCCCTACCTCGAGACCACCGAGTGTCCCGGCGATGACAAGAACTACACCGGCGGCGCGTGCCCGGGCAGCTACGAGAGTCCCAACGGCAGCTCCGGGAAGCTGCACCTGACCTGGAACGTGCCGTTCGAGCCGGGACGCCTCGTCGCGGTGGCCAGCGACTCAAGCGGCCACGTGGTCGCCAAAGACGAGGTCGACACCGCCGGGCACCCGGACGCGGTCCGCCTCACCACCAACCGGGCCTCGCTGCCATCAGACGGCAAGGCCCTCGCGTACCTGACCGTCCACGTCGAAGACGCGCACGGCGTCCAGGTCCCGGACGCGGACAACCCGATCCACGTCTCGGTGACCGGCGCCGGCACGTTCGCCGGCGCGGACAACGGCAAGGAGGACGACGCCGAGGGCTACAAGTCGACCACGCACGACGCGTTCAACGGGCTCATGCTGGCCATCGTCCAGGCGGGCACCCGATCCGGCCCGATCCACGTGAGCGTCACCTCGCCGGGCCTGAAAGGAGCCGAGATCACGCTGAACGACGGCCCGGCGCGGGAGCGTCAGCTCGCGCGGACGCCCACCCCGCCGCCACCGAGCAGCCTCCCCCCGACTGCCGACGCCAGCTTCACCGGCGGGGTGTTCTCGGGCTTCGACTCGGACTTCGGCGTGAGCACGACGCTGCCGGCGACGATGCTCGACGGCAACCCATCGACGTTCTGGTCCAACCGCTACAGCAAGGTGCAGACCCAGACGCTGAACGCGGTCACCAACGCGCGACCGGCGGACTGGGTCAGCGTGACCTGGGCGCCGGCCAGGCAGGTCGACCAACTGCAGGCGAGCTTCATCACCGACGCGAACGACGAGCTGCCCGCATCGATGACCGTCTACTACCGCAGCGGCGAAGACTGGCTACCGGTCACCGGGCAACACGTGACACCCGCCACCGCCTCGAACCAGCCGTCGACGATCACGTTCGACCCGGTGAGCACCACCGCGCTGAAGCTCGACATGACGAGCGCCGCCCCCTACGACCCGAACACCGGCAACCTGGCGATCTCGGAGCTGCACATCCAGGGCGTGAACTAGCCGTCGGCGCCGACCACTAACGCAACGCCCCGACCGCGTCCTCCACCGCGGAGAGCACCTCACCCGAGCTGACCAGGGCCTCCACCGCGGCCAGCTCGGGCGCCAGGAAACGGTCCGGACCGGGGCCGGGCACGCGCGAGCGAAGCGCAACCAACGCAGCCCCGGTCCCGGGCGCCGGCTCGAGCGGCGCCCGCAGGTCGAGCCCGCGCGCCGCGCAGCACAGCTCCACGGCGACGATCCGGGTCAGATTCGCCACCACCAGCCGGAGCTTGCGCGCCGCGCCCCAGCCCATCGACACGTGATCCTCCTGCATCGCGCTGGTGGGCAGCGAGTCGACGCTGGCCGGCGCGGCCAGGCGGCGGTTCTCGGCCACCATCGCGGCCTGCGTGTACCCGGCCAGCATCATGCCCGAGTCGACCCCCGGGTCGGCGGCCAGGAACGGCGGCAGGCCGTGCGAGCGCGCGGCGTCCAACAGCCGGTCGGTGCGCCGCTCGGCGATCGCGCCGACCTCGGCGGCGGCGATGGCCAGGTAGTCGCACGCGAGCCCGACCGGCGCGCCGTGGAAGTTCCCGCACGACTCGACGCGGCCGTCGGGCAGCACCATCGGGTTGTCGATGGCCGAGCGCAACTCCACCTCGGCCACGCCCCGCGCAAACGAGAGCGCATCCCGCGCCGCCCCGATCACCTGGGGCGCGCAGCGCAGCGAGTAGGCGTCCTGCACCCGCGGATCGCCGAAGCGATGGCTCGCAACCACGTCCGAGCCCGCCAGCAGCGTTCGCAGATTCCAAGCACTATCCACCTGCCCGGGCTGCGGGCGCAGCGCGATCAGGTCCTCGGCGAACACGCGATCGGTGCCGAGCAGCGCCTCGACCGACATCGCCGCCGCGACGTCCGCCACGCGCAACAGCGCCGCGAGATCGAAGCACGCCAGCACCAGCATCCCGAGAATCCCGTCGGTGCCGTTGATCAGGGCCAGCCCTTCCTTGGCGCCCAACTCGAGCGGTTCGATCCCCGCGTCAATGAGCGCTTCGGCCGCCGGCCGTGGCTCCCCGTCGTCGCCCACCACCGTCCCCTCCCCGGTCAGCACCAGCGCGCAGTGGGCCAGCGGCGCGAGGTCGCCGCTCGCCCCCAGCGACCCGTGCTCGGGGACGAACGGCGTGATGCCCGCCGCCAGCAGCGCGAGCATGCGCTCGACCACCAACGGCCGCGCCCCCGAGCGTCCCATGGCCAGCGACCGGGCGCGCAAGAGCATCATCGCGCGCACGACCTCTCGCTCCACCGCGTGCCCCATCCCGGCCGCGTGCGAGCGGATCAGCGAGCGCTGGAGGGCGACCCGCGCCTCGGGCGGGATCCGGACCAGCGCCAGCGACCCGAACCCGGTCGAGATGCCGTAGGCCGGCTCCTCTGCGTCGGCCCGCGCCGCCACCACCGCGGCGCTCCGCTCCATCTCGGCCCGCGCCGCCGCCCCCAGCGCCACGGGGGCATCCGAGCGCGCCACCGCCACCACGTCGGCGGCCGACACTCCCTCCGGTCGTAGCTCGATCACGACGACACCCGCGCCCCCGGCCCAGGCCGCACCTCGACCGCCCCCGACGGCGGCTCGCAACCCTCGGGCAGCAGCGCGAGCACGCTGCCGCCGAATCCGCCGCCCATGATCCGCGCCCCCACCGCGCCGGCCTGCTTGCATCGCGCCACCGCGTCCTCGACCGCGTCCGTGGACACCTCATACCAGTCGCGCAGACTGGCGTGCGAGGCGTCGAGCAGCCGGCCCAGCTCCTCGATGTCGCCGCGCGACAGCGCCGCCACCGCCTCGGACACCCGCTCGTTCTCGCTGACCACGTGGCGGACTCGCAGCGACAGCGGTGAGGGCAATTCCGAAGCCATCTCCAAAGAAGCGTCGCGCAGGCTCTCCAGCCCCAAGCGCGACGCCGCCTCGGCGCACTCGGCGCGCCGCTCGTTGTAGCCCGACCCTGCGAGCGTGTGCTCCTCGCCCGAGTCGAGCGTGATCAGCCGGAAGTCCCCGAGCGAGAACGCCACCGGCTGCACCTCGAGCGAGCGGAAGTCGACCCGAAGCGCCCGGTCGGGCTCCCCGAACAGCGAGGCGATCTGGTCGAGCAGTCCGGTCTGCGCCCCCACCCAGTCGTTCTCGATCCGCGAGCAGAGGCGAGCCACGTCCAGCCGATCGGGCTCGGGCGCATCGGCCACGGCCAGCATGGCCAGCACGAGCGCGACCTCCAGGGCGGCCGAGGATGACAGCCCCGCGCCGCGCGGCACCGATCCGCTGATCTCCAACGAGGCGCCGGCGAGCCGAACCCCGGAAGAAAGCAGTTCGCCGGCCGCGCCCCGCACGAACGCGCGCCACCCCTCGGCCGGTTCGACCCGATCGAGCGAGAAGCTGTCGCGCTCATCCAAATCCATAGCCGTCGCGTCGATCCGCGGGTCGGTCAGGGCAGCCGCGCGCACGGTCACGCCGTCGGCGATCGCGAACGGCAGCGCGAGTCCCTGGTTGTAGTCGGTGTGCTCTCCGATCAAATTGACTCGACCGGGACCGAATGCCGTGACGCGAGTGGGCAAGGTTTCACTAGTGTGCCGGGACGATGACAGCCGTGAAGTGGGGAATCATGTCGACCGCGCGCATCAACCGCCTGTTCCTCGCCGGCGCGCGCGAGGCGCCGGGCGTCGATCTGCTCGCGGTGGCGAGCCGCGATCAGTCCCGGGCTGAGCAATACGCGAGCGAGCACGGGCTGCCCCGCGCGTTTGGCAGCTACGACGAGATGCTCGCCGATCCCGACGTCGAGGCCGTCTACATCTCGCTTCCCAATTCGCAGCACGTCGAGTGGAGCGTGCGCTCGCTTGAGGCCGGCAAGCACGTCCTGTGCGAGAAGCCGCTGAGCCGGCGCGTCGCGGACGTCGAGCGCGCGTTCGACGTGGCCGAACGGAGCGACAGGCTCCTGATGGAGGCGTTCATGTGGCGCCACAACCCCCAGACCCGCCGGCTGACCGAGCTCCTCGCCGAGGGAGCGGTCGGCCGGATCCGGATGATCCGCGCCGCCTTCGGATTCGTGGCGGGCGATCCCTCCAACGTCCGACTACAAACCGCGCTCGACGGAGGCGGGCTGATGGACGTCGGCTCCTACTGCGTGAGTGGCACCCGGCTGATCGCCGGCGAGCCCGAGCGCGTCAGCGCCGAGCAGGCCCTCGGCGGCGACGGCGTCGACGTGGCCTTCGCCGCGACGATGCGCCACGCACACGACGTCATCAGCCACTTCGACTGCGGCCTCGCGCTGGACAGCCAGGACCGCCTCGAGGTCGTGGGCGACGCCGGATCCCTCCACCTCGCAGACCCCTGGCACTGCCGCAACCCGGTCATCGAGCTACGCCGCGGCTCCGACACCGAGCGCATCGAGATCGCAAAGGCGAACTCCTACGGCCTGGAGGCCGCGAACTTCTCGGCCGCCATCCGCGGCGAGGCCAAGCCACTTCTGGGCCGCAGCGACGCCACCGGCCAGGCCCGCACGATCGAGGCGCTCTACGAGGCGGCCGAGGCGGGCCAGACGGTCGCCGTCGCCTCTCTATCCTGAGACCCGATGGCATCACGTACCTCAGCAGCCCTGGGCGAGATCATCCGCCATCAGCGTGAGCTGGCCGAGCTGTCGATGCGCCAGTTCGCCGATCTGGCCGGGATCTCGAATCCGTATCTCTCGCAGATCGAGCGGGGCCTCAGAGCTCCCTCCCAGAAGGTGCTCGATGGGATCGCCGACGCCCTGAAGCTGTCCTCGGATGCGCTCTACGAGCAGGCGGGCATGGCGCCCCCGGGCTCCGTGCCCGAGGCCAACGCCACCCTTGACGCGATCAACGCCGACCCGCGGCTGACCCCGCGCCAGCGCAAGGCCCTGGCCGAGATCTACGAGTCGTTCGTCGCCTCGTCGCCGACCGGGAAGAGGAATTCGCATTAGCGACAAGGCGGCAATCGTCACGGGCGCGGCGAGCGGGATCGGCCGGGCGGTCGCCGAGCGCCTGGAGAACGACGGCATGGACGTGCTGTCGGTCGACCTGCGGCCCGATCCGGACGGGCCGGGAACACCGTTCGAGGCCGATCTGACCGACGCGGCCGCCAACGAGGCCGCGGTGAACGAGGCCCTCGACCGCTTCGGCCGCATCGACGTCGTCGTGGCCAACGCCGGCATCCAGCACGTCTCCCCGATCGAGGATTTCCCGGTCGAGAAGTGGAACACGCTCGTCGCGCTGCTCCTGACCAGCCCGTTCCTGCTGGCCAAATACTCGTGGCCCGCGCTGAGGGACTCGGGCGCCGGTCGGTTCGTGGCGATCGCGTCCGTGCACGGCCTGGTCGCCTCCCCCTACAAGATCGCCTACGTCTCGGCCAAGCACGGCGTCGTCGGCATGTGCCGGACGCTCGCGCTCGAGGGCGCCGAGCACGGCATCACGGCCAACGCGGTGTGCCCTGCCTACGTGCGCACGCCGCTGGTCGAGAAGCAGATCGCCGACCAGGCCCGTGCCCATGGCCTGCCCGAGGACGAGGTGCTCGAGAAGGTGATCCTCCAGCCCCACGCGGTGAAGGAGCTGATCGAGCCCTCCGAGGTCGCGGGCGTGGTGGCCTTCCTGGTCAGCCCGGCCGGCAAGATGTTCACCGGGTCCCCGGTCACGCTCGACCAGGGCTGGACCTCCCGGTAGCCGCGCCGGCCGCGCTTCAGCCCGCCTGGGCGGCCTCGTCGCGCAGCGGCCGCAGCCTCGCCTCCAGGCGGACGAGCTGGTCGAGCATGGCGTCGGCCGCCTGCTCCATGACCTCGTTGGCCTGGATGACCCCGTCGTCGTCGAGGAACTGCTGGTAGAACGGGATGTTGACCTGCTCGATCACCGGCATCAGCCGGACCGCGGTGACCACCTGCTGGAGCTGCTCGACCGACCGGGTCCCGGCCGCCACGCCACCGTAGGAGACGAACCCGACCGGCTTGTAAAGCCACTCGTGGTGCAGGTAGTCGATCGCGTTCTTGAGCGACGCGGGGTATCCGTGGTTGTACTCGGGCGTGACGAACACGAACGCGTCGGCCGCATCGGCCTTCTGGCTCCACTCGTGCGTGTGGCGATTCACGTACTGGCGCAGGCGGGGGTGGTTGGGCTCGTCGAGGAGCGGGAGCCGGAACTTGGCCAGGTCGACGACCGTGAGCTCGAAGCCTCCGTGCTCGGTGGCGCGCTGGATGAACCACCGGGCGACCGGCTCCCCGCCCCGCCCGGGGCGCGTGCTGGCGATGACGATCATGAGCTTGGGCACTCGCGGCAGAGTACCCGCCCGGCGCTCAGCGGAACCGAACGAGCACGACCTGGCCGCGCGCGGTGGCCGCGCCGTCGGAGATCGTCACCGCCGCGCCAAGCTGGTTTCCGCGCGCGTGCTCGAGCATCGAGCGCCCGGCGGAGGTGAGCGAGAAGATCAGATACCCGACGCTGCGCGCCCCCAGGAGCTCCGATCCGGTCGAGGCGATGACGGTCTTGCCCACCGTCAGGGTGGTCTTCGTGTGGCACGGCGTGCTCGCCAGGCACTCGGCGAGGATCCCGCCCACGCCGCCCGAGGACACGAAGTCGGTCAGGCCGAGGATCTGCAGGGTCGGGGACTGGCTGGCGGTGCGCGCCGGCGCCGATCCGCTGGTCGAGAACGGGACCAGCGTGATGTACCGGCTGAAGCTCAGCTTGGAGACATCCTGGCCGGTCATGTGGACCAGGAGGCGGTGGCCCTTGGCGTGGGCGAGCATCGAGCGCCCCGCTCCGGTGAGCGAGAAGAAGATGATCCCGCCGCCCTGGGCCGGGATCTGCTCAGAGCCGGTCTTGGCGATCACCGTGCGTCCGGCCGTGATCGTGACCGCGATGTGGCAGGTGCTCGCGTTGAAGCAGACCGCCGGCAGCCCCCCGACGCCGCTCGAGGAAACGAACGCGCTGCGCCCCGCGATCCCGATGTGAGGCCCGACCGAGGCCGTGCTCGACGTGGCGAGCACCTGGCCCTTGGACCCCAGCGCCTGCACTTCGAACACCGGCATGCCGGTCGACGCCGCCATCCCGGTCTCGAACCCACCCTTGCGCGCGCCCGTCAGCGGCGTCAGCGAGCCCGCGCTCGGACCGGCCAGCACGCGCCACGAGGACACCGTGGTGGCGCCGTTCCAACTCGCCCACACCTCGGTCGTGCCGTCGTTGTTCGGCGCGGCCGCGATGCTCGGCGCCGTGTTCGGCTGCCCGCTCCAGCCCATCCGGTACGCCCGGTAGCTCGAGGTGTTCGAGGTGAAGCGAGCGTCGAAGATCTGCTGGCCGGACGCGCTGAACTCGGTGAAGTAGGGCTGCTGACCCCAGCCCACGAACACGTCCCCGTTCGGGAGCACCTGCGCGTTGCCCTCGAAGTGGGTGTCGAGCGCCGGGCTGTGGCTGTACTGCCGCACGAGCGACGCCGTCTTGCTGCTCTGGTTGACCGAGATCCGGACCGCCCGGGCGTGGTGGACCGTCGGCGGCCCTCCCCCGTCGTCGAACATCGTGATCGACCCGTCCGGCTGCTGGATCGCGTTGTGCTGGAAGGCCACCGAGGCGCCCGACGCCAACTTGAAGCTGCTCTTGTTCGAGCCCAGCGTCCACATCACCGCACCGGTCGAATGGCTGATCTTGTACACCGCCCAGGTGTTGCGCATCGAGACGAGCAGGTTGCCGTCGCGGTCGAGCGCGACCGAGTTCAGGTGGTAGGGGTCGTACACGTGCCCGTTCTGGTTCGTCTTGAAGAACGACTCGGTGATCGGAACGTGGTCGAGCGCGTGCCACTCGAACAGGACCAGCCCGGTCTTGATGTCGATCTCCTGGACGACGGCGTCCATCAGCGGCTTGCCCAGGGTCCCGTAGTGGACGGGCGACACGGCCACGATGTAGGCGTCGCCCTGCGGGGTGACGAGGAACTCGTGCAGGTCCATCCCCTGCACGCCGTTGGCCGCCTGCACGGTGGCGATCTGCTGGTAGGCGGTGTTGTAGATCACCCCTTCACCGCGGCCCGAGCCGTTGTTCGTGAAGCCCTGCCACCAGGTCAGCACGGGCTGCGAGCCGAGCTGCTGGACGCGGAAGTCGGTGGCCAGCTGGTTGGCCGGCACGGGTTGGAACCAGATCATCCGGCCGGACGGGTCGAGGATCATCGGGCCGTTCTGGAGCGGCCCGAACTGCGGGGTCACGAAGATGTCGCCGTTGTAGGTCGACTTCGAGGTCCGATTGATCGTGATCGACGCCGGCTCGAGGTCGGGGCGGGTGTGGAAGTGCTGCACCCCGTTCGAGCCGGCCGGGACCATCGTCAGCTTCATCGGGTTGATGGTTCCGAACGGTGTGATGACCTTGAATTGGAAGTCCCCGTTCGAGCCGCCCACGACGTTCAGCCCGGTGTTCACGGTCACCGTCTCGCCGGCCGCGAACGGCTGACTGGGGACGAAGCTCCCACCCCGTCCGTCTGAGTCGGCCTGGATCGTGCCGGTGTGGGCCCCGGTGCTCGAGCCGACTACCTGGACCGACCCGATCTGGCTCGCCGGGACCCCCCTGAAGGTGATCTGGGTCCCGGGCAGCGCGCTGCCCGTGCCCGGGGACGGGAACACGCTGACCGCCGGCGGCTGTGCGAGCGCGCCGGGAGCCACGATCAGCAACACGAACGCCGCCACGAACGTGACGGCGAATGCCCTGCTGAACCCGGCTTTCAGTTGTCTGCGTACGACCTGCAACCTCTGATCAAACCCGTGAGCCACGAAAACGTTGCGGCCCGCAATGTAGCTGGCGGTCCGTACGGATACCGTCGGACGGCACCGAATCCACGTAGGGTTCCCCGCCATGCGCTTCGCCTCGGTCCTCCACGACGACACGCCGATGGCCGTCCTCGTCGACGGCGAGGAGGCTATTCCGCTGCGCGGCATCAGCGAGCTGGGCGCCGACACCCCGCTGTCGCTCCTGCGCGATCCGCCACTCGACCGCGACGCCGCGCTGCCGATCGGGAGCGTCCGCCGTCGCGCGGTCGTGCCCCGCCCCGGCAAGGTCATATGTGTCGGCCTCAACTACGCCGCCCACATCGAGGAGACCAAGCGCGAGCAGTCCGACTACCCGGTGCTGTTCACGAAGTTCGCCACCACGCTGACCGGCCCGTACGACGAGATCCCGCTACCCCCCGAGAGCGAGGCGATCGACTACGAGGGCGAGCTGGTCGTGGTGATCGGCGAGCGCGGCCGGCGGGTTCCCACCGAGTCAGCCCTCGACCACGTCGCGGGCTACACGATCGCCAACGACGTCTCGATGCGCGACTACCAGTACAAGACCCACCAGTGGCTCCAGGGCAAGGCGTGGGACGCCTCGACCCCGGTCGGCCCGGACCTGGTCACGCGCGACGAGGTCACCGAGCCGCTCACGCTGCGGACGTTCGTCAACGGCGAGAAGACCCAGGAGGCTTCGACCGAGCTCCTGATCTTCGACATCGCCACGCTGGTCAGCACCGTGTCCGAGTTCGCCACGATCGAGCCGGGCGATCTGATCCTGACCGGGACCCCGGGCGGCGTCGGCTACCGCCGGGAACCGCAACTGCTCCTGGGGGACGGCGACGTGGTGGTGGTGGAGATCGACCAGGTGGGCCGGATCGAGAACCGCTGCGTGGCCGATCAGGGGGCGTAGATCGACGAGCTCGTCCGCGACGGCGGTCGCGAACCCGTCGACGTCGTCCTCGGTGGTGTCCCACGAGCACATCCACCGGACCTCGCCGGCCGCCTCATCCCACACGTAGAAGGGGTATTGGCGCTGCAGCGCGGGGATCGCCGGCGAGGGCAGGATCGCGAACACCGCGTTGGTCTGCACCGGCCGCGTGATCTGAACCCCGGGCACGTCGCTCAGCGCGTCGGCCAGCCGCGCGGCCATCGTGTTGGCGTGCCGGGCGCAGCGCAGCCACAGCTCGTCGGTCAGCAGCGCGTCGAACTGGGCGGCCAGGAAGCGCATCTTGGACGCCAACTGCATCGACTGCTTGCGGATGTACAGGAAGTCGTGGACGAGCTCGGGGTTCAGCAGCACCACCGCCTCGGCCCCGAGCAGGCCGTTCTTGGTCCCGCCGAAGGACAGGACGTCCGCGCCGGCCGCGACCTCGCGCAGCCCCAGCCCCAGGGCCGCCGCGGCGTTCGAGAGCCGCGCCCCGTCGACGTGGAGCACCATGTGGTGCGAGTGGGCGAGCTCGGCCAACGCCTGCACCTCCGTCGGCGTGTACAGCGTGCCGAGCTCGGTGCACTGGGAGATCGACACCAGGTGGGGCTGGACCGCGTGCTCGTCCCCGATGCGCGCGATCCGGCTCTCCACGAGCTCCGGGGTGAGCTTGCCGTCGATCCCCGGGACGGTCAGCAGCTTCAGCCCGGCGATCACCTCGGGCGCGCCGCACTCGTCGACGTTCAGGTGCGCGGTCTCGGCGCAGATCACGCCCTCGAAGCGCCGGCAGGCGGCCCGCAACGACACCACGTTGGCCCCGGTGCCGTTGAACACAAAGAACACGCTGGCGTGCTCGGCGAACTCGGATGCGACCCGGGCCTCGACCGACAGCGTGTAGTCGTCGTGCCCGTAGCCGAACGTGTGGCCGACGTTCACGCGGGCGATCGCCGCCAGCACGTCGGGGTGGATCGTGGCCGAGTTGTCCGAGGCGAAGCCGCGCGCGCCGCTGGAGCTCACGCAGCGAGCTTAGCTTTCAGCGACGAATAGAAGATCGACAGCGGGAATTCGTCGTCGCGGACGAGGTCGATGTACGGCCGCGGATCCTCGACGTCGGTGAAGTCGCGCACCGGCGCGCTCCACTTCGAACCGGCCGCCGGCGGCACGCTCGCCGCCACCAGGTCGTGGGCCGCCGCCCAGTGCTGGAGCTTGGTCCGGTCGATGCCCTCCCGGTAGAGCACCTCGACGTCGTGGCGCAGGGAAGCCACGCCCTCGGCCACCCGGTCCCATTCGATCGTGAGCTGGTTGTCGGTCCAGTGCAGGTAGCCGTTGCGGTGCAGGTAGGCGAACAGCAGCTGTCCACCCAGACCGTCGTAGTTGCGCAATCGCGAGCCGGTGATCGGGAAGCGCAGCAGCCGGTCGAGCAGGATCGCGTACTGGACGTAGCGCGCGAACGACACGCCCTCGGCCTCGAGCTCCACCGCCTGGCCGAACGTCGTCAGGTCGCATCGGAGCTCCTCGAGCGAGTACATCCAGTACGGCGCGCGCTGGCGGATCATGAACGGGTCGAACGGCAGGTCGCCGTGGCTGTGGTTGCGATCGTGGATCAGGTCCCACAGGATGTAGGCCTGCTGCGACATGGCCGGGCTGGCCAGCATGCACGCCGCGTCGGGCGGCAGGTTCGCCCGCAGCAGGTCGACCGCCTCGCCGGCCACCCGCCGCAGCCGCTCGGATTCGCGGTCGCAGAAGATCGCGCCGAAGTTGCTCACCGGACGCCCGGCGACCGACACGGTCTCGGGGAACAGCACCGCGCACTCGCTGTCGTACCCACGCGTGGCGTCGACCAGCTCGACCGCGACGTACTTGGCATTGTCGTAGCGCGTGCGCTCGAGCTCGGCGATCCACTCCGGCCAGGGCACGCGCACGATCAGCGCCTCGAAGCAGGTGTCCCGCGAGCCGTTCTGCTTGTACATCGGGAACACGACCAGGTGCAGGGTTCCGTCGAGCCGCTGGCGCTCGGGGCGGAACAGCTCGAGCGCCCTGGTGAAGTCGGGCTTGCCGAATCCCCCCGCCACCCACCCGCGCAGGTCCGCGACCACGGCGTCCAGGTACTCGACGTCGTGCGGGAAGCGCGGCAGGAGCTCCTCGATCGCGGCGATCATCCGCTCCACGTGCGCGCGCGCGACCTCCGGGATCCCCGGTGAGCGAGCCATCCGGCGCCTGCAGCTCGGCCAGCGCGTTGGTCTCGTCGCGGAGCGCCAGCCAGGCCGGCTCGCGCTCGACCCCTGGCTGGCGCTCGGCGACCGGCCACACGCCGCCGTCGGAGCGAGAAACCCAGTAGAGAATGTTCAGCCACAGCGTGCGGTGGTCGAGGTCGTCGATGCAGTCATCGCCGAACAGGTCCGAGTCGGCCAGCACGACCACCCGCCCCTGGCCGTGCCGCGCGGCCACGATCAGCGGCCGGTTCGGCGCCGACGCGGTGGCGTGGGTGCGGGCCAGGACGGCCGCGCCGTTCGAGGAGGAGATCGTCGTGGCCCGGTACAGGCAGGCCGCCTTGACCCGCGCCAGCACGTCGCCGGCCCGTCCCCGCTCCCCCTCGGCCAGGTCGGCCAGGATCCAGCTCGGCGCGTCGCGGCAGTTCTCGTAGTCCTGCACGGTGTCGTTCTCCAGGTGCAGGCCGAAGCGCGCGAGCAACTCGTTGAGGTTGTTGCCGTACTTCTCCTGCTCGGTCTCCCCAAGAACGACCAGGCCGCCACCCGCGGCCACGAACTCCTGGATCGCGTCGAGCTCCTCGAAGCTCAGCCGCGGCGACCCGGTGCCGGTGGTCCGCTCCCACCTCGGGTCCGACGGGTGGGCGATGACGAGCACCTCGCAGTCGCGCAGGGTCTCCGCCGTGAGGGGCTCCTCGACGTTCGGGGTGACGACGAAGTCCCGGGCCGCCAGCGCGGCCGCCGCGCGGGCGTACGAGGCATCCGCGGGGTGGGCCGGCTGCATCGTGCGCGCCAGGTCCGGGCGGATCGTCCAGGCCTCGTTGTGGGACTCGTCGAAGACGACGCGGGCAAGCGTTCCTGAAGCAGTCATGCCCTGAACGCTACCCGCGCCTCCGGCGGATGTCGATGCCGATATCGATGTAATCTCTGCAACGAATCGCCACATGGATACCCAAGATCGTCAGATTCTTGCGCTGCTCGTCGAGGACGGACGGCGTACCTACGACGACATCGCCCGCCGGGTGTCGCTGAGCGCGCCGGCGGTCAAGCGCCGGGTCGATCGGATGCGGACGCGAGGGGCGCTCCAGGGCTTCACCGCGGTCGTCGATCACAACGCGCTCGGCGACCACACCGAGGCGCTGATCGAGCTGTTCTACGCCCCGGGGACGCTGCTGGACCAGGTCGCGGACACCCTGCGCGGCCACCCCGAGGTCGTCGAGGCCTGGAGCGTGACCGGCGAGGCCGACGCGATCGCCCGCGTGCGCACCCAGGACAACGCCGACCTCGAGCGCCTGATCATGGACCTCCAGCGCGACGGCCTCGTCCAGCGCACCCGCTCCCAGGTCGTGATGTCCCGGCTGGTCTCACGCGCGGGGAGCTGACCTGCATTTCCTGCCAATCGACGCCGGCGAGCGCCACCGTGGCATCTCACGCATGTAGGGGATGCGGAACCTGCCACGGTCGGCCGGGGATATGTCGAATGGCAGGTTCTGCATGGGCCTCGCTGCGCTCGGCGTCCGTGGGGCCGTTCCGCCCGGCCTCCTTGCCGGGCGGCAGTACCGCTGACCACGGCGAGACGGCGGGCCGCCGGGCATCGACGCCCGGCGGAACAGGCCCCAGGGACGCCGCCGAAGGCGGCCCATGCTCCCGACCGGCCGCAACCTTGACAGGCTCATGTCAAGGTTTGGTAGCATCGCACCGATGCGAGACTTCCTGGCCGCCACGCGGGAGCGCGTCATCGTCTACGACGGCGGGATGGGCGCCACGCTGGAGCAGTACGACCTCAGCCTGGAGAAGGACTACCGCCTGCCCGGCCGCTGTCACGAGGTGCTGGTGCTCAACCGGCCCGACGTGATCGAGGGCGTGCATACCGCGATGCTCGAGGCCGGCGCCGAGGTGCTCGAGACCGACACCTTCCAGGCCTCGCGGCTGAAGCTGTCCGAATGGGGCCTTCAGGATCACACCTTCGAGATCAACCAGAAGGCGGCGGAGATCGCCCGCAAGGCGGCCGGCGAGGACCGTTTCGTGGCCGGCTCGATCGGCCCCACCGGGTTCCTGCCGGCCAGCGATGACCCCAGCCTTGGTCAGATCCGCTTCCCCGAACTCCTGGGCGTCTTCCAGGAGCAGGCCCACGCGCTGATCAAGGGCGGCGCGGATCTCATCATCATCGAGACCGCCCAGGACATACTCGAGGTCAAGGCCGCCATCCTCGGGACCCGCGAGGCGTTCAAGCTCGCCGGCCGCGCCGTGCCCATCCAGTGCAGCGTCTCCCTGCTCCCCCAGGGGGGCAAGATGCTGCTCGGCACCGACATCGACGCCGTCCTGACCACGCTCGAGGCGCTCGACGTCGACGTGATCGGGCTGAACTGCTCGACCGGCCCCGAGGACATGCGCGACGCGATCCGCTTCCTCGGCGAGAACTGCCCGGTCCCCGTCCACTGCATCCCGAACGCCGGCCTCCCGATCCAGGGCCCGAACGGCGAGACGATCTTCCCCGAGCAGCCCGAGCCCCTGGCCGACGTGCTGAACGAGTTCATCGAGCGCTACGGCATCTCGATCGTGGGCGGCTGCTGCGGGACCACGCCGGCGCACATCGAGGCGCTCGCCGAGCGGGCCGCCGTTCACAACCCGAAGCCCCGGCCGGCCAAGCGCCCACCCCACGTCTCGAGCATGATCGCCGCCACCCCGCTGGTCCAGGACCCCACGCCGACGCTGGTCGGCGAGCGCGTGAACTCGCAGGGCTCGCGCAAGGCCAAGGAGATGCTGCTGGGCAACGACTACGACGGCCTGCTCACGGTGGCCGAGGACCAGGTCCAGGGCGGCGCCCACGTCCTCGACGTGTGCGTGGCACTCACCGAGCGCCAGGACGAGGACGAGCAGATGCGCGAGGTGGTCAAGCGGATCTCGCTCACCCAGCCGGCGCCGGTCCAGGTCGACTCGACCGAGCCCGACGTGATCGAGACCGCCCTGCAGCAGATCCCGGGCCGCGCGATCGTCAACTCGATCAACCTCGAGGCCGGCCGCGCCAAGCTCGACCGGGTGGTCCCGCTGGCCAAGGCCCACGGCGCGGCGGTGATCGCGCTGACGATCGACGAGGTCGGGATGGCCAAGACGGGCGAGCGCAAGCTCGAGATCGCCCAGCGGATCACCCAGCTGTGCTGCGAGGAGCACGGGCTCGATCCCGAGCTGCTGATCTTCGACTGCCTGACCTTCACGCTGACCACCGGCGATGAGGAGTGGCGCCCGAGCGCGGTGGCCACGATCGAGGGGATCCGCCAGATCAAGCAGACCATCCCCGGGGTCAAGACGAGCCTCGGCGTCAGCAACGTCTCCTTCGGCGTGAGCATGACCGCTCGCAGCGTGCTCAACAGCGTGTTCCTGCACCACTGCGTGGAGGCTGGGCTCGACCTGGCCATGGTCAACCCGAACCACATCACGCCTTACGCGGAGATCTCGACCGATGAGCGCGAGCTGGCCGACGACCTGGTGTTCAACCGCCGCGAGGACGCGCTCGAGCGGTTCATCGCCCACTTCGAGTCCAAGGGCGAGTCCGAGGCCGAGGCCGAGAAGGCCGATCCGACGGCCGGCATGGAGCCCGAGGAGGCCCTCCACTACCAGATCCTCCGCCGCAAGAAGGAGGGCGTCGAGGACTGGATCGACCGCAGCGTCGAGAAGATCGGCGCCGTCCCCACGCTGAACGAGGTGCTGCTCCCGGCCATGAAGGAGGTCGGCGACAAGTTCGGGGCGGGCGAGCTGATCCTGCCGTTCGTCCTCCAGTCGGCCGAGGTCATGAAGCGCGCGGTCAAGCAACTCGAGCGTTACCTGGACAAGCTCGAGGGCTACACCAAGGGCACCGTCGTCCTCGCCACCGTGTTCGGCGACGTGCACGACATCGGCAAGTCGCTGGTCAACACGATCCTCACCAACAACGGCTACACCGTGGTCGACCTGGGCAAGCAGGTCCCGATTCAGACGGTCATCGACGCGGCGGTCGAGCACAAGGCGACCGCGATCGGGCTGAGCGCCCTGCTCGTGTCGACCTCCAAGCAGATGCCCGCCTGCGTCCAGGAACTCCAGGCCCACGGCCACAACTTCCCGCTCCTGATCGGTGGCGCCGCGATCAACCGCAACTTCGGCCTGCGCATCCTCTACCCGAACGGCACCGAATCAGACGAGGTGTACGAGCCCGGCGTGTTCTATTGCAAGGACGCGTTCGAGGGGCTGGCCAAGATGGACCAGCTGGTCGACGGCGAGGCCCGCCAGGCGCTGATCGCCAAGACCCGCGAGGCGGCCAAGCGGCTGCGCGAGCAGCCCGAGCAGCGAGACGACGACGCGCCGCCGGTCACCGACGCCTCGGTGCGGAGCGCGGCCCCGACCGACAACCCGATCCCCGAGCCGCCGTACTGGGGCGTGCGCGAAGTCGAGGTCGACATGGACGCCGTCTACCACCACCTCGACACCCACGTGCTGTTCAAGCTCCACTGGGGCGGGCGCGGGGTGAAGGGTGAGGAGTGGCGAAAGCTGGTCTCCGAGGACTTCAAGCCGCGCCTGGAGCGGATGTGGCGCGAGCAGACCTACCTGCACCCGCGCGCGCTGCTCGGCTACTTCCCGTGCAACTCCGACGGCAACGAGCTCATTATTTGGGATCCGGAGGATTGGGATCCCGCCCACCCCAAAGAAGTTCACCGCCTGGTCTTCCCGCGCCAGCCGCGACACGACCGCATCTGCCTGGCCGACTTCTACCGCCCGCTCGAGACCGGGGAGCCGGACGTCGTGGCGATCCAGGCGGTCACCGCCGGCGACGAGGTCACCGAGCTGATGGCCAAGCTCGAGGCCGACGGCGAGTTCGCCGAGCAGCTGTTCGTGCACGGGCTCGGCGTGCAGACCGCCGAGGGTATGGCCGAATGGCTGCACTCGAAAATCCGCGGCGACCTGAACATCGAGCCCACCCAGGGCCGGCGCTACTCCTGGGGTTATCCCGCCTGCCCCGAGCAGTCAGAGCACGAAAAGGTGTTCGACCTGCTCGACGCTCCGAGCATCGGCCTGCGGCTCTCGGGCGGCTACGCCGTCGAGCCCGAGCAGTCCACGCTGGCCATCGTCGCCCACCATCCCCAGGCCGTCTACTTCGGTATGAAGTCGGGCTTCCTGCCCAAGACCGACCGCCAGGCGAAGGACGAGCTGATCGCCGGCACCGCCAAGGACCCTGCGCGCCTCGACGAGCAGCTCACGGACGCCGAGCCCGACCCGGTCGAGGACGGCGCCGGCGAGGGCGAGCCGGCGATGGCCGAAGCCCAGCGCTAAGCGGCCCGCAGGGCCCGGGTGCGCTGGGACCCGAACTCCTCGCAGAAGCGCTCGACCACGATCGGGTCGAACTGGCTCCCGGCGCAGCGTCGCAGTTCCGCGAGGGCGCTTTCGAAGCTCATGGCCCCTCGGTAAGGGCGATCGGTGGTCATCGCATCGAACGCGTCGCACACCGCGATGATCCGCGCCCCGAGCGGGATCTCCTGGCGCGCAAGCGCGTCGGGATACCCGGTCCCGTCAAAGTTCTCGTGGCTCGAGCGCACCAGCCTGGCGACCGACCCGAGATCGGGAGCCGCCGCGATGATCCGCTCACCGATCAGCGTGTGCCGGCGCATGAACCCCCACTCTGCGTCGTCGAGAGCGGCCGGCTTGTCCAGGATCGCATCCGGGATCGCGACCTTGCCCACGTCGTGCAGTTCCGCCGCTTGGCGGATCACCTCGACGGTTTCGGTCGGCAGCGCGAAGGTCGCGGCCACGGCGACGGCGAGATCCGCCACGTCGTGGAGATGCACACCCAGATCCGGATTCCGTTCCGCGAGCGCGCACAGCAGCACGTCCTTCGACTGCCGCGCCGCCGAAACGCGGCCGACTCGCTTCTGCGCATACATGCGGCGGTCGGCGACGCTCAGCGCACCGGAGGTGTCGGTGGCCTCGCCGGGCAGCACCACGGATCCGTACGAGCAGCCGATCGCGAACCCCTCGCCGCGCTCCGACAGCGCGCCGGCCGCCGCCTCGACCTGTGACTCGGAGGCGTAGCCGGGATCGTCGATCAGCGCGCAGAACTCATCCCCGCCGATCCGGTAGACGGTGCCCGCGGTCCCGAGATGCGCCGTGAGGCTGCGTCCCAGGCGCTGGAGCAGAGCGTCGCCGGCCGGATGCCCGAAGCTGTCGTTGTACTGCTTGAAACCGTCGAGGTCGAACACCACCAGCGTGCACGGTCTGTCCTCACTCGCGCTCGACAGTCTGAGCTCCAAATCGGCGAGAAGCGCTCGCCGGTTCCCCAATCCCGTCAGAGCGTCGGCCATCGCCTCGTCCTGGCTGGCCCTCAGGAGCCGCGCGTTGTCGCGCCACGTCAGCACGAGACGGCCCATGACCACGCACAACGAGAGCGTCGCCAGGACGACCGCGGTCACGCCGACCGGATCGAAGCTCGACCAGACGAGGATTGCGATGGCGATGGACGCGAACACCACGGGCATCACGATTCCGCGCGCGCTGATTCGACTGAACGCGGGCACGGCGACGCGCCGCGGAGACCACGCTGCCCACGCGGCGAGCACCGGCGACCAGTACCAGAGCCCGTTGTACCACGTGCTCTGCTGATAGCTGCCCGTCGCGTCGCCGATCAGATAGAAGCTGTCGGCGATCCAGAACGCGATCACCGACGCCGCGAGCAGGATCCAGGTCCGGTTCAGCCGCCAACCGCCCAGCGCGGTCGCGGCCGCGATCAGGCCAAGGAGCAGCAGGTCGCAGATCGGGTAGGCGAGGTTGGTGATGACCGCCAGGCGTCCACCGTCCGCGTGCACGAACACCGGCTCCAGCACCAGCGCTGCGCTCAGCGCGGTGGCTGCCAGCGCCGCGGCGAACGCATCTGCAGCGATCGCTCCTGGGACGCGGCGCATCCGCTGTCGCACCAGGGACAAGATTCCGGCAAAGGCAAACGGGCAGAACGCCAGATAGCCCGCATCGGCCAAGGAAGGGACCGGCGCGTCGGCGAGGTGCGATAGGGCCAGCACCCAGTAGATGTCGCCCGCGGCCCAGCACAGCGCACCTATCCCGACGAGTGCCCAGCCACGCTCACCGCCGAAGCTCCGGCAGATCAGCAGGACCCCGGCCAGGAGGAAGACCAGATCGGGCGCGAGACCCCGAAAGGGCACTGCGTCCAGCAAGCTGGGCACCAGCGTGAAAGCGACCTCATAGACGACGGCCCAGAGGCTGAGCAGCACGAGCAGACCGACCGCGATGCGTCGGGTGGGCAGCGCGGTCGATAGACCGCCGCGCGGCGCGGGGCGGACAAGCTCGGGTGGCCGATATCCCATCTGGAGAGTTTCGGCAGACGGGCTTGGGCGGCTTGAGCCCGGCGCGCCTGAGCCGACGAGTCGCCAGGCGGTTAGGGCTGCGCGCGCATCGCGCCCGCGCCGGCCGGGGCCTTGCGCGACTGGCTCGGCCGCGCCGGCAGCTTGACTGGCGCGGTGTGCATGGCCCGGAGCCTGACCTCGCGCCAGGACATGCCCTCCTTGAGCAGCGCCGGCATGCCCATCACGATCGCGGTCGTCACCTCGACGGCCTGGAGGATGACCCCGTAGGCCACGCCGTCGCCGTAGCCGATGTGCCAGCCGGTGTGGAGCACCGCGACGCAGGCCGCCTGGAACACGCCGAGGTTGGCCGGCGTTGCCGGGAGCACGGCGGTGATGTTGACCGCGAACAGCACGGCGGCGGCGGCGCCGATGCCGGCGCGGTTGTCGAGCCCGAGCGCGACCAGCAGGATCCAGCATGACAGGCACTGAAGCGCCCATGCGGACAACTGCGCCACCGTTGCCTCGGCACCCAGGCGGGGGCTGCGGAAGACAGTCAGGCCGGCGCGGACCCGGGCCAGGGCGCCTCGCGCCTGCGCCGCCAGCGCGTTCGCGCGCGAGAACCGCGAGCGGTTGCCGGTGTCGCGCAGCACCAAGGGTGCCAGCAGGACGACGATCAGCAGCACGGCCGGCGCCACGGCCGCGACGACCAGCGCGTTCTGGTGCCCGTTGAACAGGTCGACCGACGAGAACATGATCGCGCCGAGGATGATCAGCGCGACGATGTTCAGAAGCGTCTGCGAGACCACGGTGCCGAGCACGATCGGCAGGTTCTCGCGGGGTCGGCCGGTCCTTCGGGCGACCACCAGCGCGCGCGAGGGCTCACCCAGGCGGGCCGGCAGGGTCGAGGACATCAGCACGCCGATGAACGTGCCCTGGGCGGCGTCGGCCAGCCGCACCCGGGCTTTCGGCAGCGCCGCGCGCAGGATCGCGTACCACGAGAACGCACGCATCACCATCGCGCTGCACATCACGGCAAGGCCGAGCAGGATCAAGGTGGGACTCGCCGTGATCAACGCCTTGGCGATGTTGGCCAGGCCGATCTTCTGAAGGGCGAAGAAGGCGAGCACGAGGCCTCCGAGCGACACGGTGGCGAGACCGAGACGGCGGGCGGCGGCCAGCGCCCTGCCTTGGCGTTGCTTGGGCGTGAGCGCGGGCTCGAGGCTGGCCAGGCGCTGGGCGGGCACCCGCGGCTTCAGATCGGCCGCCCGGGCGCCCACTCGCACGGCCGCCCGCTGCATGGCTCCCGCCGGTGCGGGCGTGGCGACCGCGTCCTCGTAGGCCTCCATCACCTGCTCGGCCACCCGCGGCCAGGCGAAGCGCTCGGCGCCGAGGGCGGCGGCCCTGGCCATGGCCGCCCGGCGCTCCGGCTCCTCGTAGAGGTCGCGTAGGGCCTCGGCCAGCGACTGGGCGTCACCGCGGGGCACCAGCACACCGTCCACGCCGTCGCGCACCACGTCGCGATAGCCGGCGATGTCCGAGGCGAGGACCGGTGTGCCGGCGGCGAACGCCTCGGTCAGCACCATGCCGAAGCTCTCGCCGCCCAGCGAGGGGGCGCACAGGACGTCGCTCGATTCGAGCTCGAGGCGCTTGGTCTCGTCGTCGACCTTGCCCAGCACGCGCACGTCGCGCATGTCGAGCATGAGCGGCGAGAGCTCCTCGTACGAGGGGCCGATCACCGTGAGCTCGGTCGGGATGTGCTCGCGCAGCGCCTCGAAGGCCCGGAGCAGCAGGGGCAGTCCCTTGCGCTCGACGGCCTGGCCCACGAACACGAGCTTGAGACGGTCGGTCTGGGGCCGGAGCGCGGCCAGCGCCGCCCGCCGCGGGTCGACGTGCACGCCGTTGGGAATCACCCGGTAGTGGCCGCCGAAGAAGCGCCGCCCGGTCCAGGCCGCCGCCTCGGACACCGCGATGCGGACGTGCAGGCGGTTGAGCATGCGCCGGGCGCCCAGCACGTTGGCGATCCCGTTCGAGACCCGGTTCTCGTTGTAGGTGTGGAAGGTGCCGACGACCGGCACCCGCGTCCAGTCGGTGATGCACCAGGGCGCGAGCGGCGCGAGCGGCTCGTGCACGTGGACCACGTCGTAGCCGCCGGTGCGAAGCTCCTGCTGGGCAGTGGCCAGCGCGAATCCCGTGATCGAGATGTTCGAGACGGCCTGGTTGGCCTTCAGCGAGAGGGTCCGCCCGAGCGAGACGAGGTACTCCGGCGGGGCCACCGGCTGCGGCCGGGCGCCCCGGTGCAGGACGTTCGAGAAGCGGTCAGGCGGATCGTACGGAGCCAGCACCCGGACGTGGTGGCCGTCCGCGATGAACTGCTCCGCGAGCGCTTCGATGTGCCTCGTGACCCCCCCCGGATAAGTCCACGAGTACGGCGACAGGATCGCTACTCGCATGCCCCTACATGGTAGAGGTTGAGGGGGCGCTCCAGGGGCCGCGTTTATCATCAGTTCAGCTCCATGCCGGTACGCCACTTCGTCAAATACACCTTTCTCAAGGTCGATCCTGCCTGGCGCCGGCTCGATGACGATCGGCGCGCGACCGATAAGCGGGAGTTCATCGCCGCCTGCGAGGACTTCGCCGACGGGCACCTGCTGCGCGCCTTCTCACTGGTCGGGACCCGTGGCGACGCCGACCTGATGCTGCTGAGCCAGGCCCAGAACCTCGAGCGGATCCACGAGTTCCACGTGGTGCTGGCCCAGAGCGGGCTGATGAAGTGGTGCGAGGTCCCCTACTCGTTCCTGGCCATGACCAAGCCCTCCGAGTACTCGGAGGAGTCGCGCCTGGAGGTCCGCCCCGCCCACGGCTCCTACCTGTTCGTCTATCCGTTCGTGAAGACCCGCGCGTGGTACGCCCTGCCCGCCGACGAGCGCTGGCGGATCATGCAGGAGCACATCAAGGTCGGGCGCGAGTACCCGTCGGTCGATCTCAACACGAGCTACTCGTTCGGGCTGGACGACCAGGAGTTCGTGGTCGCCTTCGAGACCGACAACCCGGCCGACTTCCTCGACCTCGTGCAGCGCCTGCGCACGACCGAGTCGAGCTCCTACACGCTGCGCGACACCCCCACCTTCACCTGTATCTCGTGCTCGGTGCAGCGGGCCCTCGGCGCCCTCGACGGCGCGGCGCTGACGCTCACCGAGAGCGCTACTTGAACGCGACCGAAGCGCTGCGCAAGGCCGACCCGGTCATGCGCCAGGTCATAGACGAGGTCGGTCCGCTCGGCGACTTCTTCGCCGGCCGCGCGACCGACAACTACGGCACGCTGGTGCGCTCGATCGTCGGCCAGCAGCTCTCGACCCGGTCGGCCGCGGCCATCCACGCGCGGCTGCTCGAGCGCTTCGGAGGGCGGCCGCCGACGCCGGAGGAGGTACTGGCCGACGATCCCGACGAGTTGCGCACCGCCGCCGGCCTGAGCCACGCCAAGGTCCGCTACCTGCGCTCATTGGCCGAGCACGTCCTGGACGGCTCGTTGCAACTCGACCGGCTGCACGACCTGCCGGACGAGGAGGTGGTGGCGGCGCTGACAGCGGTCAGCGGCATCGGCCTGTGGAGCGCCCAGATCTTCCTGATGATCCACCTCAGACGCCCGGACGTCCTGGCCTCCGGCGATCTCGGCATCCGCCGGGCGGTCATGCTCCGCTACGGACTGCCGACGATGCCCAAGCCGGCCGAGGTCGACGCGATCGGCGAGCGCTGGCGCCCGCACCGAACGCTGGCCTGCATGTACCTGTGGCGGTCGCTACAGGCGACGCCGGTTTAGACCGCGGAGACTTCTTCCTCTTCGGCGACCCGGAACGAGGACCCGCAGCCGCAGGCCGCGATCACGTTCGGGTTGTCGACCTTGAAGCCGGCGCCCTGGAGGCCCTCCACGAAGTCGATCACCGAGCCCTTGACGTAGGGAAGGCTCGGCTCGTCGACCAGCAGGCGGATGCCCTTGTCCTCGATCACGACGTCGCTCGCGCGCTGCTCGTCGAACGCCAGTGCGTACTGGAAGCCCGAGCAGCCGCCACCGCGCACGCCGACCCGCAGCCCGGCGGTGTCGGCCACCGCGGCCTGCGCGGCGAGGAACTCGCGGACCTTCTCGGCGCCCTTGTCAGTCAGTGTGATCATGAAAGTATTATCGGCCACTCGCTTCATTCAGTATAGCGCTGGCATCTCGCTACGCTAAAGGGCATGTCAGCCAGTGGAGCGACCGCCACCCCCGACGAGCTCAAGCAGCGCATCGAGGCAGGGATTCCCGGCGCCACCGCCGAGGTAACCGGCGACGGGCATCACTTCAACGCGGTCGTGATCGCGCCGGCCTTCCAGGGCCTGTCTCGGATCGCCCAGCACCGGCTCGTCTACGACGTGTTCGGCGCGGAGGTCGGGGACCGGATCCACGCCCTGTCAATCCAGACCAAGACGGAGAGCATCGCATGAGCGACGAGACGACCAATCCCCTGCGCGACCAGATCCAGCAGGCGATCGACGAGAACGACGTGATCCTGTTCATGAAGGGGACGCCGGACCAGCCGATGTGCGGTTTCTCGGCCCGCACGGTGGCGATCCTCCAGTCGGTTGGCCGCCCGTTCGCCGCGGTCAACATCCTGCCCGACCCGCGGATCCGCCAGGAGCTCTCGGGCGTGTCCAACTGGCCGACCATCCCCCAGCTGTTCATCGACGGCGAGTTCGTCGGCGGGTGCGACATCGTCACCGAGATGTACGAGTCGGGCGAGCTGCACCAGGCGCTCGGGCTCGAGAACGCGCCCGCCGAGGCGGCGCCCGAGTCTCAGGCCCCGGAGTCCGCCCCGCTCACGATCGAGAACCGTCTCTAGCGCTTAGGCGCCACTGCGAACCGGACGTTCGCCCGCCCCGTCAGCACCAGCGAGGGGTCGCGGTAGACGGGCCGCTTGCCGTGGCCCGGGAAGCTGGCGTAGAGCCCGTCGTAGACGGCCAGGCCGGCGACCACCTGGCGAAGCGCGGCCAGCGAGGAGACCGGCGTGATGCCCGGCGTCGGCCCCGACGAGGAGGCGCTCGACAGCAGGCTGCTCAAGGCTCCGGCCAGGCCCTGCGTCGAGGCACCCAAGCCCGCCGGTGGCGGGGGTCCCTTGAGCGTGACCGTGGTCGCGCCCCGGGCGCCCGAGGGGATGCGCAGGCGGAAGCTGACCGTCCGCAACGGGCCGCGGTAGACCCGCACGCGTAGCCGTACCCGGACCTGCTGACCCGCCCGTACCCGCCGGGGCGCCTGGGCGTCGAGGATCCCGGCCATGGCCAGGCCGCGCCGAGCATCCACATGGGCCACCACCCGGTTGACGTGCAGCGCCGCGAAGTCGACAAGCTCGAGCGCGCCGAACGCGCCCGCCACGTCGGTCGAGGCGGCGCTCGCCACCTCCGGTGGCACCAGGCCGGCGTCGCCGGGCACCCCGGTGCCCACGTAGCGGTTGCAGAACCCCAGCGGCGTCTTGCTGCCGCGCAGGTAGATGCGCAGGCACATGCTCCCCGACTCGTTGGCCGGGGGTCCGTCATATATCTCGGTGGCGGCCTGCGCGACCTCGAGCGGGGCGATCGCGTCCACCTGCGAGGCCCCCAGCGGCAGCCCCACGCCCGTCTCGTCGGCCACCTGGGTGTCGAGCGCCAGCGAATGGCCGGTGTCGAGGTCGTGGGCGGTCACGTCGACCGGGACCGCGGGCGGCGGCGATCCGAGCTGACCGATGATCGCGTTCGGGGTGTCGCTCGTGACCGTGCCCAGGGTGTGGCCGGGCAAGGCGAGCTTGTAGCTCGGCGTCTCCGTCGGGTCGGGGTTGTTGACCACGTAGTAGACGTAGGCGTCCTGGAGTTGCAGCGAGCGACGCCCGGCGCCGTCCAGCTCATGGCCGAACGCGTACACGGTCTGGCCGTTCACGTAGGTGACCGTCCCGACCGCTCCCATCGGAACCGCCCCCGAGGAGTAGCTCGCGGCCACCGAGGCGCCCGGCACGAGCGACTGGACCGGGAAGTCGACCCTCGTCGCGCCGAGCGCGGGCGCGGCCAGCACGACGCGGCCGGCCTGCGCGGCGGCGCGCTGGAGCACTCCGAACACGGCCGGCGACAGGCCGCCCACGGTCAGCGGCGCGAGCAGCGGACGCGGCCGGCCCGCCAGCCGCGGCGCCGAGGAAGGCGGGCTGACCGGCTCGCCCAGCATCTGCTCGATCGGCGTGACCAGCACGACGTTGTTGCCGAACTGCCCGATGCCCTCGGAGATCGCACCGATGTTGTCCTGCCCACCGAGTCCGTCCGGGCAGTAGACCGGGGACCCGGAGAAGCCCTCGGCCACCCCGGTGGAGTCGACCGCGGGCCCCGACACCGACACGAGGATCCGCGGTCCCTCGCCCGGCGCCTGCACGACCGAGATCACGTGCACGTCGAAGGACGAGATCGTGGTCCCCTGGACGACCGTCTCCCCCGTGCAGTTCATGCCGGGCTGGACGTCCGACAGCGGCATGATCGGCCCGCCGTCGGCCAGCGCGCCGGCGGCCGGAACCAGAAGCCCGGCGCACACGACGAGGATGAGAGCTGGCAGACGCAAGAAGGGCCCGAATGACCGGCCGGTCCCTGGCTGGCGCGCGAGAGCATAACATCGCGCCATGGCGGCAATCCAGACCGACGCGGCACGGGTCGTCGCGCTCCGCTTCCAGCACGGAGTGCTCCACGCCATCGACCAGACCGAGCTTCCCTGGCGCGAGCGCGAACTGGCGCTGCGCAGCGCGGAGGAGGTCGCGCAGGCCATCCGCCGCCTGGCCATCCGGGGCGCGCCGCTGATCGGGGTCGCGGCCGCCTACGGCGTGGCACTCGAGCTGGCGCGCGATCCGTCTCCCGAGAGCCTCGAGC
Organism: uncultured Solirubrobacterales bacterium; assembly: GCA_963832315.1. GTDB lineage: Bacteria > Actinomycetota > Thermoleophilia > Solirubrobacterales > Solirubrobacteraceae > Palsa-465. The sequence goes on from CAWHTT010000011.1 coordinate 291,647, forward strand.
GCGCCTGCGAAACCCTCCGCACCGCCCGCCCCACCGCGGTCAATCTGAGCGCCGCGGTCGACCGCGTACGCGACGCGGTGCGGGCTGCCAGCGCGATCGATCCGAGAACCGCCGCCCTCGACGAGGCGCGCGCGATCGAGGCCGAGGAGGAGGCCGCCAGCGCCGCGATCGCCGCCCACGGCGCGGATCTCCTGGCCGCCGCCGGCGCCGGCCGGATCCTCACCCACTGCAACACGGGCGCGCTGGCCGCCCCGGGGCGCGGCACCGCGCTCGCCGTGATCGCCGAGCTGGCCGAGCGCAAAGCCCTGGTGATGGCGATCGCGACCGAGTCCCGGCCCCTCCTCCAGGGCGCCCGCCTGACCGTCTACGAGCTGGCCCGCATGGGGATCCCGCACGAGCTGGTGGTGGACTCGGCCGCGGCCGGCCTGATCGCGGCCGGGGCGGTCGACGCCGTGATCGTCGGCTGCGACCGGGTGGCGGCCAACGGCGACGTGGCCAACAAGGTCGGCACCTACGGCCTGGCTCTGGCCGCGCACGCGGCCGGGATCCCGTTCGTGGTGGCCGGCCCCACCAGCACGATCGATCCGGCCACACCGACCGGAGCGGACATCACGATCGAGGAGCGCGACCCCGACGAGGTGCGCTCGGCCGCCGGACACATCCTCACGCTCCCCGGCACGCGCACGCGCAACCCGGCCTTCGACGTCACCCCCGCGGCGCTGGTGACGGCGCTCGTCACCGAACGTGGGGTGATGCGCTCGCCGATCCCATGAGGGTGGCGCGCTCCTACGCGCCCGGCGACGTCCGGATCGAGGACGCGGAGGACCCGGAGCCGGGTCCGGGCGAGGTCGTCTGCGAGGTGCTCGCCTGCGGGGTGTGCGCGTCCGATGTGACGGACTGGTACGTAGCCCCCCGGCTGCCCGCGGTGCTCGGGCACGAGCTGGTCGGGACGATCCGCGCGGTCGGCTCGGGGGCGAGCGCGCCGCCGTCCGGAACCACGGTGGCCATCCACCATCACACGCCCTGCGGCGAGTGCCGGCGCTGCCGCCGCGGCCACGAGACGCTGTGTGAGCGCTTCCGGGCCACGCGCCTCGATCCCGGCGGGTTCGCCGAGCGGGTGCGGATCTCGCAGGAGCTGACCGCAGAGCTGCTCGAGATCCCGGAGCACCTCGATCCGATCACGGCGACGTTCATCGAGCCCCTGGGCTGCGTGCTGCGGGCCCAGGACCGGGCGGGACTTCACGCGGGCGACGCCCTCCTCGTCGTCGGGGCCGGCGTCAACGGGCTGCTCCAGATCGCCGCCGCACACGCCCGCGGCGTCGAGGCGGTGTGGGTGCGCGAGCCGCGCCCGGAGCGGCTGGAGCTGGCCGAGGCGTGGGGCGCCGAGCATCACGGCAACGAACTCGTCGACGTGGCGATCGTCTGCACCCCCAAGCCCGACGCGATCGCCGCCGCGGCCCGTGCCACCGCCCCCGGCGGCACGCTCTGCCTGTACGCGCCGCCGGGACCGGGCGCGCCCCTGCCGCTCGACGGCAGCGACGCGTTCCTGCGCGAGCTGACGATCACCGCGAGCTACTCGGCCGGCCCCGGCGACATGCGCGCCGCGCTCGAGCTGATCGCCAGCCGTCGCGTCGATCCGCGGCCGCTCGTCTCGCACCGCCTGCCGCTCGACGAGACGGCCAAGGCCCTCGAGCTCCAGCGCAGCGCCACCGCGCTGAAGGTGGTCGTGGAGCCGTGAGGGCCGCGCTCCTGTATGGCCCGGAGGATCTCCGGGTCGAGGCGGTGCCCGATCCCGTGGGCGAGGTGATCGTCGAGGTCGAGGCGGCCACCACCTGCGGCACCGACGTGAAAATGTGGCGCCACGGCCACCGGATCCTGCCGCCCTACCCCTGCGCGTTCGGACACGAGACCGCCGGCGTGCGCGCCGATACCGGCCGGCGGGTGCTGGTCTCGGATTCGGTGGCGTGCGGCGCCTGCGCGCCGTGCCGCGCCGGCCGCGCGCAGATCTGCCGAAGCCCCACATGGGTGCTGGGCGGCTTCGCCGAATACATCGCGGCGCCCGAGGCGGCGCTCCACACCGTCCCCGACGGCCTCCCGGCGCACGCGGCGGCGATGGCCGAGCCGCTCGCGGCCGCCGTGCACGCGGTCGATCGGGGCAGCCAGGCAACCGACGTCGGCATCCTCGGCGGCGGGCCGATGGGCCTGATGCTGGCCGCGCTGCTGCTCGCCGAGGGGCGGTCGGTGACCCTCGCCGATCCGCACCCCGAGCGCCGCGCTCAGGCGGCCGAGCTGGGCGCGAAAGCGGCCACGCGCCTGAGGCAACACGAGCTGGTCTTCGAGGCCGTCGGCCGGCCCGAGGCCTGGCGCGACGCCGCGGCGGCCGCCGCGCCGGGCGCCGTCGTCGTACTCGTCGGCGGCTGCCCCCGGGGCAGCGAGGTCACCCTCGATCCGGGGCCGCTGCACTACGAGGAGCTCGAGCTGCGCGGGACGTTCCACCACGCGCCGGCCGACGTGAATCGCGCGCTGGCCGCGCTGGCCGACGGCGTGATCCCCTGGCCGGCGCTCCAGGGACCGACGATCTCGCTGAACGACCTCCCGAAGGCGCTCGCCACGCCGAACGGCGGTCCCGCGCTCAAGTGGGTGGTCGACCCCCGGCGCTAGGGGGCCGTCAGGCGCCCGACTCGGAGCGCCGGTACGTGAGGTGCTCGACGATCCGCCGCGAGTCGCAGATCGCCTCGCCGTCGATCACCAGCACGGGCACCCGCTTCTGCCCGGTGAGTGCCTCGACCTCCGGCCGGCGCGAGCGCCGTTGAGGGACGCGGACCTCGTCGAAGCGGATCCCCTCCCGCGCCAGCGCGCGGGCCACCTTGCCGCACGGACACAGCCAGTTGGTCGGCGTCGTGCAGCGGTACAGCGTGGCCACGCTGTCCCTACATCCACCCGAGCGGCGAGCGGCGGGCGAACGCGCCGGCCAGGCGCAGGGCGACCGGCTGGCGCGACCCCGGCGGGGCGAGCCGGTCGCCCTCCTGCTCGCGGTACCAGGCGATCGTCTCCTCGAGGCAGTCCTCGTGCGGTGAGGTCCGCCAGCCCAGCTCGCGCTTGGCCTTCGCGCTCGAGACGGCCCAGCGCAACGAGGCGGCCCGGATCTCGGCCGGCCCGGGAATCCACCCGCCCGCCAGCGGCCGTCCGGCGCGGGCCATGGCCAGCGCCACGTGCAGCGGCAGCTTGACCGACGGCGGCTCGACCCCGGACAGGCGGGCCAGGTCGTTGAACAGCCGGTCCAGCGTGAAATTGCGATTGCCGAGGATGTAGCGCTGGCCGGGCACCCCTCGCTCGGCGGCGAGCAGGTGCCCCCGGGCGACGTCCTGGACGCCCACCACATTGAGCGTCCCGTCCACGTAGGCGGGGATCTGCCGGCGCAGGAAGCGCCGGACCAGGACGGTCGAGGAACGGCCCCGGTCACCCGGGCCCAGCACATGGGCCGGATTGACCACGACCACCGGCAGCCCGCGTTCGGCCAGCCCGAGCGCGACCTCCTCGGCTCGGCGCTTGGCGTCCACGTAGGGGATCCCGTAGCGCCCCGCGTCCCACACGTTGGCCTCGGTGGCCACCGATCCCTTGCGGGCGGGGCCGATCGCCACCACCGAGGAGGTGTGGACGACGCGCTCCACGCCGGCGCGCAGCGCCTCCTCGAGCACCACCCGGGTTCCCTCGACGTTCACGGCGACCGACGCCTCCCGGGACAGCCGGAGGTTGGTGCTGCCGGCGAGGTGGAACACCCGATCGACTCCACGCAGCGCGCGGCGCACGGCGCGTCGGTCGCCGACCTGCCCGCGCACAGTCTCGAGCTCGAGTCCCTCAAGTGAGCGGAGATCCGACGCCGGCCTGACCAGCGCCCGCACCTCGTCGCCCCGCTCCACGAGGAGCCCGGTGACATGGCCGCCGAGGAAGCCGGTCGCGCCGGTCACGAGGGTGCGGGGCAAGTCTGGTCCTCGTCTTACGCGATGCTCGTGAGAGGTTGTGCCCGTGAGAGGCTGAGCCCGCCCGGCGGCTCAGCGACCGCCATGCCGCCGACGGCGCCGCCCGAAAGCGAGCGCCCCGAGCGCGGCGATCCCGCCGCCCAGCACGAACCCGGTGGCGGCCGCCCCGATCAGCACCTCGCGCTGGTGGTGGCGGATCTGCCCCCGCCAATCGGTCAGCTCTCCCACCTCGCGGCGGAGCTTGTCCAGAGAAGTTCCGAGCTCACGCCGGTTCTGCTCGATCGAGGCCCGGATCTCCTCCGGGCTACGGGTGGCCATCAGCCCTCACCCTCGCTCGAGGGCGCCACCGTCTCGCGGATCCGCTTCGCCTCGTCGATTGCCATCGTCGGGGTGGGTGGCGCACCGCGCTTGAGCAGGCGCGATGCGATCGCGAAGGACAGCACGGCAAGGATCGCGAGGATCCCGAACACGATCAGGAATCCCACCCAGATGTCCCCGGCGCCCTGGATGAGGATCGCGTCGAGACCCCAGGCCAACGCCTCCAGTCCGATGAAGATCGCGAACACCCCGAACACCGCGCCGGCGGCGATCGCGATCGTGCCCCTGAGCAGGCTGATGGCCTTGCGGCCGACCTCGGCCTTGGCCAGCTCGATCTCCTCCCGGATCAGGTTCGTGATCCGGTCGGAGACCTCGCCTACGGTGGTCGCGAGGTTGTCTGTCTTACCGTTGTTAGCGGGCAAGGCGCTTGAGGATCATGGCGAGCAGGAGACCGCCGCCGAACGCGGCTCCGACCGCCACCTCCGGACGTTCATCGACCAGCGCAGCGGCGCGCTCCTGCGGGGTGGGCCCGCCGGAGCCGGTCGAAGCCTGCGCGGACGGGCCGGCTACGCCCGGGGAATCGTCCGCGGCGGGCTGGCCGGCCGAGGTTTGGGTGGAATCGGTGTCTGGGGTCACTCAGGCGGTTCTTCGCCGAACACGCGCGTCCAGATCAGGATGGCCAGGCGCGTGGACACGAGCGTGGCGAGCGCGCCGGTTCCGGCGAGCAAGCCCGTCCAGAGCAGACGCTTGATCAAGGGGCTCTCAGTCATCGCCAGCGGATTCAAGCAGACGGCGAGGCGGCGATCACGGACTCGGGGGCCGATTCCCGCTCCAGGCCGCGGCAGATCGTCTCGACGATCATCGTCTTGGCCCCCTCGAGCTCGTCCTCGCCGACCGCGTCGCGATCGAAGATCCACCGGGTGAGCACCTGCTCGATCGCGCCGTAGAAGGCAAGCGCGCCGAACTCGGGGGTGATCTCCGGCCGGAACAGGCCCTCGGCCTGGGCCCGCGCCACGATGCCCGCGATCTGCTCGTAGGCCTCGCGGATCTTGGCCAGGTGGGTGCGCCCGAACGTGTTGGCCGCCCGGGTGACCTCGACCACGATCACCTTCATCAGCTCGGGCTCGTGGCGGTACGAGTCGACGATGAACCCGGCGATCGCGGAGAGCTTCTCGCGCGGGGAGCGCTGCGTGCGATCCGCCTCGGCAATCGCCTGGAGCATCACGTTCCAGCGCTCGAGGAACAGCGTGTCGAGGATCTCGTCCTTCGAGGAGAAGTAGTGGTAGACCAGCCCGTACGCGACGCCGGCCTCATCCGCGATGTCGGAGACCCGGCAGGTGTGGAAGCCCTGCCGAGCGAACACCCGCATCGCGGCGTCGAGGATGATCCGGCGCTTGTCCGCGGCGGCCGTACTGGAGGCGGCCATCACACGTTCCAGCCGTATACGTCCGGCCGGCGATGCTGGAGCGCCGGGATCCTCCGCCGGACGCTGTCGAGCGTCGCGAAGTCGAGATCGGCCACGATCGCCGTCTCGGTGTCGGGGGCGCTCGCGAGCACGAGACCCCAGGGGTCGATGATCAGCGAACGTCCGCCGGCGCGGTGACCCGGTGGGTGAGCACCGATCTGATTGGGCGCGACCACGAAGCACTGGTTCTCGATCGCGCGGGCGCGCAGCAGCACCTCCCAGTGGTCGCGGGTGGTCGCCAGCGTGAACGCCGCCGGAACCGTCACGACCAGCGCGCCGCGGACGGCGAGCATCCGGTAGAGCTCGGGGAAGCGGACGTCGTAGCAGATGCTCATCCCGAGCTTTACGCCGCCGGGAAGCTCGGACACGACGACCTCGTCGCCCGGGTCCTCGGTGGCCGACTCGGCGTACACGTCCCCGTCGACCTCGACGTCGAACATGTGGAGCTTGCGGTAAACCGCGCGGATATCGCCGTCAGCGCCGACGTGAACGCTGGTGTTCGCGGACTTCTCGCGGCCATCGACCTGCTCGACGATCGAGCCGGCCACAAGATCGATCCCGAGTTCGCGCGCAGCCGCTCGCGCCCATGAGATGCAGGTCCCGTCGAGTGGCTGCGCGGCCGCCTGCATCTGCTCATCGGTGCCGAGCACGCTCCACTTCTCGGGAAGCACGACAACCTCGGCCCCGAGCCGGGCTGCCTGCCGAACGAGCCGATCGGCGACCTCGAGATTGCGATCAGTGTTCTCGGTGGCGTTAAGCTGAACGGCGCCGACGCGAAGCACGGACGCGCTCCCCTCTCCGTAATCGATTGACCAGTCAGTCAGCGAGTTTACCCGGCTGGCTGCCCCCTCAGGCCATGAACGTGCCGCTCTGGACGGCCTCGGCCGGCCCCGCCACGGCGCCCGACTCGAGCAGGGCGTCGACCTCGGCCTCGCTGTACCCGGCCGCCGTGAGGACCTCCCGGGTGTGCTCGCCCAGGCCAGGTCCGGGCGCCCGCGCCGCGTCCCCGGGCGTGCGACTCAACTTGAACGGCAATCCGAGCAGCCTGACCGGCCGCTCGGCGCCCGGCTGGTCGAGCTCCACAACCATCTCCCGCGCGGCCACGAGATCGGAGTCCACGACCTCGGGCAGGTCCATCACGGGCTCGAGGCAACAGTCGTGCTCGGCCGCGAACGCGCGCCACTGCTCGCGGGTGCGTGCCGCGAAGATCTCGCATACCGCGCGATGGGCGTCCGAACCCGGCGGATCGAAGGCGTGCTCGGCCAGGTCCTCACGCCCCACCCCTCGGCAGAACGCGGCCCAGAACTTCGGCTCGAGCGCGCCCAGCGTTACGTAGCCATCGGCGCAGCGATACGGGCGGTAGCACACGATCCCACCAGAAAGGCGCAACTCGCCGCGCCGCGGGACCGGACCCCCGGCCAGCATCTCGGCGGCCAGCATGGCCAGGAACGACAGCGAGCCGTCGAACATCGAGCAGTCGACCAGCTGCCCCTCCCCCGAGCGGTCGCGCTCGCGGAGCGCGATCAGCACGCCGACCACGGCCATCAGCGCCCCGCCGCCCAGATCGGCGATCTGGGCCGACGAGGACACGGGTGGTCCGTCCACCTCGCCGCTCAACCCGAGGATGCCGTTCAGGCCGAGGTAGTTGAGGTCGTGCCCGGAGCGCTCGCGGCCGGGGCCGTCCTGCCCGTAGCCGGTGATCGCGCCGTACACGAGCCCGGGATTCTCGGACTTCAACCGTTCGTATCCGACGCCGAGGCGGTCCAACACCCCCGGCCGGAACGACTCGAGCAGCACGTCGGCGTCGCGGACGAGGCGGAGCAGCACGTCCTTTCCGTCCTGTGACTTGAGGTCGATCCGGATCGAGCGCTTGCCGCGGTTGAGCGACAGGAACAGCGCGCTCCGGGCGCTGTTCTCGACGCCCTCGTAGAACGGCGGCGCCCACCGCACGTAGTCGCCCATCCCGGTGTCCTCGACCTTGATCACGTCGGCGCCGAAGTCGGCCAGGAGCATCGAGCAGAACCCGCCCGGGAGCAGGCGGGTGAGGTCGAGCACCCTGAGGCCCTGCAGCGGCAGGTCGCTCACGCCTGCGCTCCGAGGCCGATGCCGAGCAGCGCTCGCGCCTCCTCCACGGTGGCGGGACGCCGGCCGAGCTCCTCGGTCAGCCGCCGCGCCGTCGCGACGAGGTCCCCGTTGGAGCGCGCCATCGCGCCGTCGGGCAGGTAGAAGTTGTCCTCGAGTCCGACGCGGATCGAGCCGCCGAGGGTGAGCGCGGCGGCGACCAGCATCCACTGGTCGCGCCCGATCCCGATCACGCCCCAGTGATGTCTTCCCGCCGGCAGGTTGTCGGCCATCGCCGCCAGGTTGCGGGCGCTCGCCGGCACACCCCCCACCACCCCCATCACGAAATCCGCGTGCAGCGGCGCGTCCAGCAATCCCATGTCGACAAGCGGCGCCAGCGACCCGACGTGACCGAGGTCGAAGCACTCGTGCTCGGGCTTGATGTCGAGGCGACGCATTGCCTCGAGCAACTCGACGATCTCCTCGAACGGATTGGCGAACACGAACTTGAACACGAAGTCCTTGCGGCTGCGCGAGTACTTGGCGTAGTTCATCGAGCCCATGTTCAGAGCCGCGACCTCGGGCCGGCCCGCCTCCAGGTAGGCGATCCGCTTGGCCACCGGGACCCCTACGGTCCCGGTCGAGAAGTTGATGATGGCCGCGTCGCCGACCTCGGCCCGGATCGCATCGCGGATGGCCACGAAGTCCTCGACCTCATACGACGGCGTCCCGTCGGGCGCGCGCGCGTGAATGTGGATGTGCACGCCCCCCTCCTCGACGATCCGCCGCGCCTCCGCGCCGTACTCCTGCGGCGTGTAGGGGATCGCCGGGCACTGCTCGCGGTTGGCGATCGCGCCGGAGATCGCGCACGTGATGACGACCGGATCGTTCAACATGGGCTCAGACGGGGACCACGCCGTTGCGTTTCCACGGCCGCTGCACGCGCTTGCCCGATGCCATCTCGAGCGCCCGGCAGATCGTCGGCCGGGTCTCCCGTGGGTCGATCACGTCGTCGATCATGTCGTTGCCCGCCGCCACGTAGACGTCGATGATCTGGCGGAAGTTCGCGATCAACTCGGCGCGCTTGGCCGCCGGATCCTCGGCCTCCTGGACCTGCTTGCGGAAGATGATCTCGACCGCGCCCTCGGCCCCCATCACGCTGATCTCGGCGCTCGGCCAGGCCACGATCAGGTCGGGCTCGTACGCCCGGCCGCACATCACGTAGTAGCCGGCGCCGTAGGCCTTGCGCAGCACCACGGTGATCTTGGGGACGGTGGCGTTGGCGGTGGCGTAGAGCATCTTGGCCCCGTGGCGGATGATCCCCGCCTGCTCGACCTTGGTCCCGACCATGAACCCGGGTACGTCCATCAGGTAAACCAGTGGCAGGCCGTAGGCGTTGCACAGGTTGATGAACCGCGTGGCCTTGTCGGCGGAGTCGTTGTCGAGGATCCCGCCGAGCTGGCGGGGCTGGTTGGCCACGATCCCGACCGGACGCCCGCCGAACCGGGCCAGGCAGGTGATGATCGTCTTGGCGAACTGCGGCTTGAGGTCGAAGTAGGAGCCGTCGTCGACGATCCGGCCGATCACGTCATACATGTCGTACGGCTTCCGGTTGGACTCGGGCAGGACGTCGAGTAGCTCCTCGTCGCCGCGGTCGATGGGGTCGGTCGTCGGCTTGACCGGGGGCGGCTCCTCGCAGTGCTGAGGGAAGTAGCTCAGATAGGACTTGATCGCGTCGATGCAGGCCTCGTCGGACTCGACCTCGAGGTCACCGACACCCGACTTGCGGCAGTGCACCCGCGAGCCGCCGAGCTCCTCCTGGGTCACGTCCTCGCCCACCGCGGCGCGGACCAGGTGCGGTCCGGCCAACGCCATCGAGCCCCGGCCGCGCACCATCGGAACGAAGTCGGCCAGCCCGGGGATGTAGGCCGTGCCCGCCGCGCACGGCCCCATCAGGGCCGCCACCTGGGGAACCACGCCGGACGCGATCACCTCCTCGCGGAACAGATGGCCGGAGCCGGCGAACAGCGACCCGACCGCCTCCTGGATCCGGGCCCCGGCCGAGTCGAGCAGCCAGATCATCGGGATCCGCTTGGTCAGAGCCAGCTCCCGCAGCCGCCCGACCTTGAGCTCCCCGGTCATCCCCATCGAGCCGGCCATCACCGTGAAGTCGTATGCGGCGACCGCGGCCAGCCTCCCGTCGATCTTGCCGTAGCCGGTCACGACTCCGTCCGCTGGCGCCTCCTTGCCGTCCATGGCCCGCTGGGAGAAGTGCGGCCGGCCGTGGATCCCGAGCTCGACGAACGTCCCGGCGTCGATCAGGAGGTCGATCCGCTCGCGCGCGGTCAGCTTCTCGGCGGCGTGCTGAGCGGCGATCTTCTCCGGACCGCCGCCGAGCTTGATCCGCTCCCGCCGCTCGCGCAGATCGTCGGCGAGCGGGCGCAGCAGAGTGGTCGGGGTGTCGGTGGCCATGCCGGAAGTATTTCCGACGCCGACGCGACAGGCGGCGTCAAGGTGGCGCGCGCGCCCTCCGGATCGTCCTACACTGATTTGCGCTGTGGCTCGGAGGCTGACAACGGCAATGGTGGTGGCGGCGGCGATCGCGGGGGCGGCGGCCATAAGCGGCTGCGGCGCCACGAGCGCGATCAGTGGAGAGGTCGATCCCGTCGCGCAGGCCGCGACGACCACCGCGCACGCCCGCGGCTATCACCTGTCGACGACGATCGTGGCCACGGGCCCGGCCACCACGGTGCACGGGACGATGACGGGCGTGATCGACAGCGCCCGGCGCACGGGCGCGTTCACGCTGCGCGAGTCGGTGGCCGGCCATCAGGTCTCGATCGACGAGCGCCTGTCTGGCACCACGGTCTACATGCGGCTGCCGAACAACCCGGCACTGAATCGCCTGACCGGCGGCAAGCCCTGGCTCAAGCTCGACTTCAGCCGCGCGCTCGGGGCGTTCGGGCTGGGCGGGCTGCCCACGCAGGGCACGAACCCGGCGCAGTTCCTCGACTATCTGCGCACCGTCGGCGCCAAGACCAAGCGAATTGGGACCGAGACGATCGACGGCGCGCAGACCACGCGCTACCACGTGGTCGTCGACCTCGACAACTATCCGAAGCTGTTCCCACCGGCGCGGCGCGCCGCCGCGGCTCGCGGCGTGTCCACGCTGGAGAGCGCGATCGGGAGCCACACGATGGCGATGGAGGTCTGGATCGACTCCCACAACCTGCTCCGGCGCAGCAGCTTCTCGTTCGGCGAGTGCGTCCAGTCCCAGCGGCTCAGGCTGGGCATGACCATGAACCTGTCGGGCTACGGCCCGCAGACGGTTCCCGCGGCGCCCGCCTCCTCGGAGGCCTACGACCTCACTCCGCTCATCCTGCAGTCGCTGAAGAGCTTCAAGCCCGGGACCTGCGGCCCGTCGGCCTAGCCCCGGTTTTCAGCGGCCCTTCCACTCGGGGGCGCGCTTCTCGAAGAACGCGCGCACGCCCTCCTGGATGTCCTCGGTCGAGAACGCGATCGTGAGCTGAGCGCGCAGGAAGTCGATCGCGTCGAGGAACGCCATGTCCTGCTGGCGGAACATCGCGTCCTTGCCGAGCTTCATGACCAGCGGCGACTTGGCCGCGAGCTTCCCGGCCCAGTCCCGCACGCCGGCGTCGAACTCCTCGGGCGCGAACACCTTATTCACGATGCCGATCCGCTCGGCTTCCTCGGCGGAGATCTGCTCGCCCAGGAGCAGCAACTCGTTGGTCTTCTTGCGCGGCACGTTCCGGTAGATCAGCGCCATGATCATGAACGGGAACACGCCGACGTTGATCTCGGGCGTGCCGAACCGGGCCCCCTCGCGGGCCAGGATCAGGTCGCAGGCCAGCGCGATCCCCAGGGCGCCGGCCAGCACGTGCCCGCCCGCGGCGCAGATCGTCGGCTTGCCGAGTTCGCCGAGCAGCCGGAACAGGCGGGGAAAACGCTCCGTGCCCAGATGCTTCTCGACCAGCGAGGTGTCGCCGGCGAAGCCGCCCAGGTTGGCGCCGGCCGAGAACACCCGCTCGTGGGTGGAGCTCAGTACCACGCAACGGACGGCCGGATCGTCGCGCGCGGACTCGAGCGCGGAGATCAGCTCGTCGAGCAGCTCATTGGACAGCGCGTTGCGGGTCTCTGGCTGGTCGAGCGCGATCGTGGCGACGCCGGCATCGGAGGTCTCGCAGCGGAGGGTGGCGTAGGGCATGGCGTGGAAGCCTACGTCGCTGCGCTAGCGTCCCGCACCATGGCCACCGCAGACGTTCTCAAGCCCGACTTCGCCACCCGGCGCAGTCACTTCATCTTCACCGACGATCACGACCAGCTCCGCGAGTCGATCCGCCGCTTCGTGATCAAGGAGCTACAGCCCCACGCCGAGGAGTGGGAGGAGACGACGTTCCCCGACTGGGTGTTCGAGCGGATGGGCGAGCTCGGGTTCCTGGGGCTGGACAAGCCCGTGGAGTACGGCGGCCAGGGCGGCGATTACTACACCACGCTGGTGCTGGCCGAGGAGCTGGTGCACGCGCACTGCGGAGGCCTCGGGATGGGTATCGCGGTCCAGACCGACATGACGATCCCGCCCATTCTCAAGTTCGGAACCGAGGAGCAGAAGCAGGAGTGGGCCGTACCGGCGATCGCCGGCCGCAAGATCCTCTGCCTGGGCATCACCGAGCCCGACGCCGGCTCCGACGTAGCCGGGATCAAGACCCGGGCGGTTCGCGACGACTCGGCGGGCGAGTACGTGATCAACGGCTCCAAGACGTTCATCACCAACGGCCACCGCGCGCACGGGATCGTGCTGGTCACCAAGACCGATCCGGACGCCGGATACGACGGCTTCACGCTGCTCCTGGTCCCCATGGACGCACCCGGGGTGATCCGCGAAAAGCGCCTGCAGAAGCTCGGCATGCACGCCTCCGACACCGCGCTGCTCGCCTTCCAGGACGTCCGCGTCCCGGACTCGGCCGTGCTCGGGCAGGTCGGCAAGGGCTTCTACCACATCATGTGGGAGCTCCAGGGCGAGCGGATGATCGGGGCAGCCGGCGCCGTCGCCGCCGCCCAGCACGTGTTCGATCGCACGCTCGCCTACGCCAAGGAGCGGACCGCGTTCGGCCGACCCATTGGCCGCTTCCAGGTCATCCGCCACAAGTTCGCCGAGATGGCGACCAAGATCGAGACCGCCCGCCAGATGGTCTACACCACCGCGTGGCGCTTTCAGAACGGCGAGTACCCGGTGCGCGAGATCACGATGGCCAAGGTGTACTCGGCGCGGATCGCCGTCGAGGTGGCCGACGAGTGCATCCAGATCCACGGCGGCAACGGCTACATGAAGGAGTACGGGATCGAGCGCTCGTGGCGCGACCTGCGCCTGAACCGGATCGGCGCGGGCAGCGACGAGATCATGCTCGAGGTGATCGGCCGCTCCTACGGGCTCTAGCCGGTCGCTCCGCTCGGCCACTGGACAAATTGCCGATAGGCACCGGCGGCGGCTCTCGATACATTGCCGGTCCGACGAAAGCGCTAAGGGGCCGCTGACGTTGGTTGATCTGAAATAGGGGGCAGGGCGCATTCGCGGCGCGCGGCGCCAGAGCCAGCGGCGCGAATACGGCTGCGGGCGTGCACATGACGGGAGGGGCGTAAATGCCGCGCTGCTTTTACTAGGCCAGCTGGCGGAGATCACTCGCGGGCGGACCACGTCAAACCGACGCGTCCGCTCGCTCACTCGTCCATGACGACACCTGGATCACTGTCACTTGCTCGCACTGCTCAAAACACCTTCTCTGCGCCGGTTCTTCGTCGCCCAGTTCCAATCTGAGCTGGGCACCGGCGCCGCGTACGTCGCGCTGCTGCTGGTCGCCTACCAGCGACTCCACTCGGGCTGGGCGATCGCGGTCGTGCTGCTCGCGGACTTCCTGCCCGGGATCGCCCTGGGCGCGCCCATCGGAGCGCTGGCCGACCGTCTTCCCCGGCGGCACCTGCTGATCGGCGCCGACCTGTTGCGCGCCGGCGCGTTCGTCGGGATCGCGGCGATCCCGTCCTTCGGCGCGACGGTCGCGCTGGCCCTGCTCGCGGGCGTGGGCACGACGATGTACCGGACCACCGTGAACGCGGCGCTGCCGGGGATGGTCACCGAGGAGCAGCGCTCGCCGGCGAGCGCGCTCTACGGGATGAACTGCAGCATCGGGATGACCGTCGGCCCGGCGCTGACCGCGCTGTTCCTGCTGTTCGGCCCGGCAACCTTCGTGCTCGCGGCCAACGGCGCCACCTTCCTGGTCTCCGCGGCGGCGCTGAGCACCCTTCGCATCGACCGCAACACGCGCTCGTCCGAGGAAACCGGTTCCGAGCGAGAGCGGCCGTCGCTGTGGGCGTCCACGATCGACGGGGCGCGATCGGCACGGCAGGCACCCGGCGTGTCGATGCTGCTGACGATCGCCGGGGTCTCGGTCCTGGCCGGCGCCCTGATGAACGTCGCCGAGCCGCTCCTGGCCACCGGGCCGCTGCACGCCGGCAGCTCCGGATATTCCGTACTGGTCGCCGTGTACGGCGCGGCGATGGCCGCGGCCTCCGCTGCGACCGCCCGTGCCGGATCGAGCGTGAGCCGCCTGCGTCGCTGGCTGATGATCGGGATCGCTGTCCAGGGAGCGGGCATGATCGGCTCCGCGGCCGCGCCGGGCCTGAGCTTCGCGATCGTCAGCTTCGCGCTCACCGGGGCCGGCAACGCGCTGTTCTGCACCCCCGAGGTCCGGCTCCTCCAGGAGCTGGCGGGCGAACGGCTGCTCGGTCGCGTGTTCGGACTGCGCGACGCGGTCTGCAACCTCGCCTACGTGCTGGCCTTCGTGAGCTCCGGCGCGCTGCTCGCGGTGCTCGGCGTCCGGGCGCTGTTCGCCCTCGGCGGCGTCGGCCTGCTCGCGCTGGCCGCCGCCGGCTGCCTGGGCTTCCGCCAGGAACGAACCCGCGATGCGCTGCCGGCGCTCGTCGAGGTGGCGTGAACTTGACCATCCAACTTCGACCCTCTAGGAGGTGTCGCATGCCCATGATGCGTCATTAGTTTGTGAGCCGGATGCGAGCGAGTAAGCGACACGACAGACAGGAGATGTCACATGCCGATGATGCGCCGCTAGTTCGACAGCCCAAGCTGAAAGCACCCGGAACAGAGAGGGCGGATGCCGCACGAGATGAGGCGACGGTAAGTCCGACTCAGTACACGCCGGGGACCGCCCTGCTCTGAGTGACCAGAGCGCCGGCGAACCCGGCCTTGACAAAAGGAGACACATGCCGCACATGGCCTATTGATCGAACGCACGGATACACAGTCCTCACCCTCGACTCGCGCACGGAAGCAGCCACACATGCCGCGTTGCAGCTACTAGGTATCCGGCGCCCCTCAGGCGCTTATGTTCACTACGCGAGAGGACTCCGGGGCGGTTTTGCGATCCGGTGCCGAAGCACCGCCGCTTGGACGCGAGCGCCGGTTGGACGGTTGGATTTCCTATCGCATCATGTGCGGATCGATGTACACGTCGTCGATCTGCGAGGACCCGGTCAGCGCGGTGAAGCGAAGCGCCACCTGCGGTGTCTTTCCGGTCAGCAGACCGTTCACGACGCCCTGGACGAAGGACAGCGTGAACATCTGGGACGACGGCGCCCAGGACCCGGTCAGCGCGATCGTTCCCACCGGCACCGCCACCGGGCCGAGCAGCGGCTCCTTGTAGACGATCGATACCGCGACGATCGACAGCAACCCGTTGTTGCGGCCGAACAAGCGGAACATCGGGTAAGCGGCATCGACGCACGTGTAGGGAGACTGCACGCTCGCGCCGGCCGGCAGGTACATCGACGACTTACCGACCGAGCCAGTGGCGCCGAACGGCTCGCTGCCCGCCACTCGGGTCGCCCCGTGAGTGAGCGACCAGCCGGAAAGGCTGCCCTCGAAGTCCCCACCCGGTACGAGCTTGTATTCGTTTGAGTCGGTGAACTGAGCGAACGGCTGCGTCAACGTGGCGTTGTCGCACGCGTCGGTGTCGATGAGCCCGGCCGCCTTCGCCGAGCCGGCGGGGAGAACAATGAGCGCAAGCGCACCAAGGAGCCCCAACGGGAGCACCCGGCGTGGTGAACGTAGGGACGCAAGAGAACTGAACAAGTAGAGCCCTCCTTGGCTTTACTGGCGGCCGAGCCATCTCACCCCGAGGCGAGACCTCTTGCTTTGCGTCCCCGGCTCACGCCAGGTTTGCCCTTTTCAGTTGGGTTACACCTCGCAGATCGGTGGCCGCGGTCACGTGGCGGAGCGCCGGGCGAGATATCTGGACACCTGTACGAGGATTGGGCAGCTTTTGCCATGATCACTAACGTCCGGCCCGGGGCGGATCGATACCTCGGCGGAGATGTCTTTCGAACCGAGCTTCGAGGAGCAGGAACTGCTGGCCGAGAGCGTCGAGCGCGAATCCACGCGCATGACGGCGCGCGACCTCGCCACGGCAAGCCTCCTCGCCGTGGGCTTTGCCGCTGCCGTGGGCGGGGTCTGGCTGATGCGTCCGCCCCATGGGTTCGAGGTCCTGCCCGCGCTGGTATGCCTGCTGGTCTTCGTGGTGGCGGCCCTCGTCCGGTTCGACACTCCGTTCGGACTGGCCCCGGCGACGCAGATCGGATTCGTCCCGCTGCTGTTCGCATTGCCGCTCGCGCTCGTCCCGATCGCGGTCGCTCTCGGGATGGCGATCTCGTGGCTGCCAGACGTCAGGTCCGGCGAGCTACGTCCCGGCCGGCTGCTGCAGGCGCCCTCCAATTCCTGGTTCGCCATCGGTCCTGTGGCCGTGCTGGCGCTCGCCCATTCCGAGCCGCGCCAGGCCGGCGCTGTGCTGCTGATCGCCGCGCTCGGCGCGCAGTTCCTCGCCGACTTCGCGATCTCGTCACTGCGCTTCGTCATCCTGCGCGGCGCGACCCTCTCCTCGCTGCTGCGCACGACGTGGGTCTACATGATCGACGCCGCGCTCTCTGGCATCGCGCTCGTCGTCGCGGCGGACATCCACGATGCCCCGCTCGCCGCCCTCTCGCTGGTGCCGTTGCTCGGCCTGCTCGCCACCTTCGCCCACGAGCGCCATCGCCGGCTTGAGGGCATGCTCGAGCTCTCGAGCGCCTACCGCGGGACCGCGCTCGTCCTCGGCGACGTCATCGAAGCCGACGACGGCTACACCGGCGAGCACTGCAAGAGCGTCGTCAGCCTGGCCCTCGAGCTTGCCGAGCATCTGAAGCTGAGCCCCGAGCGCCAGCGCAACCTCGAGTTCGCCGCGCTCCTGCACGACGTCGGCAAGATCGCCATCCCCAAGGAGATCATCAACAAGCCCGGCAAGCTCGACCCCCACGAGTGGACGATCATCAAGACCCACACGCTCGAGGGTCAGAAGATGCTCGAGCGGGTGGGCGGCTTCATGCGGCAGGTCGGCATCATCGTCCGCTCCCACCACGAGCGCTGGGACGGCGGCGGCTACCCGGACGGGCTGGCCGGCGAGCAGATCCCGCTCGGAGGCCCGGATCATCTCCTGCTGCGACACGTGGAACGCGATGCGCACCGACCGCCCCTACCGCAACGCGCTCGCGATGGACGTGGCATTGGCGGAGCTGCACTCGAACGCCGGCAAGCAGTTCGACCCGCACGTGGTCGAGACGTTCGTGCGGATGGTCGCGCCCGCCCCCGAGCCCGTCGCCGCTGCGGCCGGCGCGGTGGCCTCGGCACCGGCGCGTCGGCCCACGCCGGCGCTGATTTCAGGCGCAGCCGAGTCCTAGTGCCCCGAGTCAGAAACTAGAAAGCGGTCGGGCCGCGTCACGCGGCCAACCTCACTATCTTTATCGATTCTTAGTAGTTCCTGACACACCGTTTTGCGGTGCGTTTATGTTACGCTAGCTGTTCTCCGGAGGTCTGCCCCTGTCCGGAGGTCTTACCGTTCTCTGTGGGACCGGTACCGAGACGAGCCGCGACGGCACGGCAAACACCCCATGACCGTGACCCTGACAGCAAGCACTGGTGCGAAGATCCTCGTGTGGCGCGAGAAGGACATGTTCGCCGCCCTGCGTGCCGGCGGCAGCGAGGAGGCCCAGATCTGCTTGGGCGTCGACCTGTTCGAGGTGATCGCCGAGCTCGCCGGGCTCGATCTCGACGACGAGGAGGAGTCGGAGGAGGCCACCCGGCTCGCCACCGACGCCCGCGAGCGACTGTCCTCGCTGCCCAGCCACCGCCGGTCCTGATTCCGGGTAGCACCGAGTCCTGATGGACTCCGTGCGCGGACAGCTGCTGGTGGCCGGACCGTCTCTGCTCGATCCGAACTTCTGGCGGACCGTGGTGCTCATCGTCGAGCACAACGACGACGGCGCCCTCGGCCTGGTGCTGAATCGCCCGTCCGAGACGAGCGTCGGCGAAGCCGTCCCCCAACTCGCCACCTTGCTCGACCCCAAGGAGCAGCTGTTCATCGGTGGCCCCGTCCAGCCCTCGGCGGTGATCGTCCTGGCTGAGTTCGAGGACCCGACCGACGCGGCCCTGCTCGCCTTCGACGACGTCGGCATACTCGGTACGGGCCCCTCTGAGGAGGAGCTCACGGCTGGGGTTCGCGCCGGCCGAGCGTTTCTCGGCCATGCCGGCTGGGGCCCGGGCCAGCTCGACGGCGAGCTCGAGCGGGGCGACTGGATCCTCGAGCCGGCCAAGCTCAAGGATGCCTTCTCGACGGAGGCGCGCGGCCTGTGGTCGGAGGTGCTGACCCGCAAGGGCGGAAGCTATGCCCTGGTGGCCCGCATGCCCGCCGACCCGTCGATGAACTGATCGTCCGCCGGGCATCTACGATCAGGCCATCGCGCACGACCACACACACGCGCACGGCCACGCACACGGCCACGCGCACGGGCACGTAAACCGCGACACCGAACGGAGCGCGCTGATGGCGGCGCTCGTGCTGATCATCGCGTTCATGACCGTCGAGATCGTGGCCGGGATCGTCGCCTCGTCGCTGGCCCTGCTCTCGGACGCCGGACACATGCTGACCGACGCCGTCGCCCTAGGCCTGTCGCTCGCCGCGGCACGACTGGCCGCCCGGCCGGCGTTTGGTGCAATGACCTACGGGCTGGGCCGCGCCGAGATCCTCAGCGCGCAGGCCAACGGGCTGACGCTGCTGGTTCTGGCCGGCCTGATCATCTACGGCGCGATCGTGCGCCTGATCTCCCCGCCGGAGGTCGCGGGCGGCCTTGTGCTGGTCGTGGCGCTCGCCGGCATCCCGGTCAACCTGCTCGCCGTCCGCATCCTCGCGGGCGGGAGCGACGGGGAGCGGAGCCTCAACGTCGAGGGCTCCTACCGCCACATCCTCACCGATCTGTACGGGTTCATCGCCACGGCGATCGCCGCTGCCGTGATCCTCGCCACCGGCTTCGACCGGGCGGACGCGATCGCCTCGCTGTTCATCGCCGGGCTCATGCTGCACGCGGCATACGTCCTGCTCAAGGCCTCCGGCCGGGTGTTCATGGAGGCCGCCCCCGCCGGTCTCGATCCCGAGCAGATCGGCAACGCCCTGGCCGGCCAACCCGGGGTCGTCGAGGTGCACGACCTGCACGTGTGGGAGGTCACCTCGGGGTTTGCCGCGCTCTCGGCCCACGTGGTGGTCCGGGCCGGGGACGACTGCCACGAGTTGCGCCGCTCGCTTCAGCAGCTGCTCGAGGAACGCTTCCACATCCACCACACCACCCTCCAGGTCGACCACGAGCCGGCGCCGTTGCAGATCGAGGTTCCGGCCCCGCCCGGCCCGGAACGCGAGCGGCGGTAGACTCGCCGGCCATGGCGGTGGCCGCATGAAGGTCGTCAAGCCGGGCGCGGATCGGGACGTTCCGCGCGGCGTGGTCGGCGGCAGCGAGGTCTCGCAGGCGACCACGGGCGCGCAGAACATCTACATGGCGGTGTTCCGGGTGCCGCCGGGCGCACAGTCGCGCCCGCACTACCACGAGAACTGCGAGAGCGCCGTGTACATGCTGTCCGGCTCGCTGCGGGTCAAGTGGGGCGATCGCCTGGAACAGGAGCTCATGCTCGAGCCGCGCGACCTCGTCTACGTCCCCCCGCGGGAGACCCACGTGCTCGAGAACGTGTCGGACACCGAGCCGGCCGAGTACGTCGTCGCGCGCGACTCGCCGCTCGAGGACGCGGTGATCGTTCCCTGGGCCGAGGCCCCGGACGAGAGCCTGCCCGGCTAGGGCTACACCCGCTCGCCGGGCCGGGGCTACACCCGCTCGCCCGGATCGAGCACCACGTAGTCCCCGTCGTCGAGCACGATCACGCCGCCGTGCACGAGGACCTCGCCGGCGTGCCTGGGCCCGCGCAGGAGCGCCGCCTTGCTGAGCGTCTCCGCCTCGGCGGTGGTCGGCGCCAGCGCGGTGACCTGCACGACGCCGGTGAACGCCGGCCGGCCCGTGGCGGGGTCCAGCAGGTGGTGCGCCACGCGTCCGTCGGCGTCGATCCAGCTGCGCCGGCCGATCCCGCTCGTGGCCACGCTGCCCGCCCGGAGCGCGAACGTGTGCAGGACGCCGTCCTCGAACGGGCTCGCCACGTGCACCTCGCGGAGAGGCGCGTAGCGCCCGCCGAGCCGCAGGTCGCCGCCGCAGTCGACCACGAACGCGTCGTGACCCGCGAGCAGCGCGGCCAGTTCGTCGGCGAACACGCCCTTGGCGATCCCGCCCGGATCGATCCGCACCCCAGCCGGCCTGGTCACCGAGCACGTGCCGCGATCGGTGCTCACCAGCCGCCAGTTGGCCGCGCGCGCCGGCCGCCCGGGCCGCCGCGTCGGCGCCATCGCCAGTGCCACCGTCAGCGGGACTCCGGGACCGTCGTAGTGCGAGCCGTAGCCGGCCGCTTCGATCTCGGTGAGCAGCGTCGGGTCGACGAGCCCATCGGTGGCGCGCGCCGCCTGGATACAGGCCTCGACCACGCGTCGCATCATCGGGCTGACGATCACCGTCTCGCCCGAGTCATCGTTCAGCCGGGTCAGCTCGCTGCCCGGCTCGAACCGGCTGAACTGCCCATGCCAGCCCATGAGCCGGCGGCGAGCCCGCAGCGCGGCGGCGGCCGCCTCGGCTGCATGGGCGTCGGACACGATCACCGTGCACCCGGAGCCGAAGCAGGGGAACGATTCGCGCTGCTCGATCGATGTGTGGACGGTCGCGCTCATGACTGGCTCGTGGTCACGCTGCTCACGCCGCTGCCGCTCGAGGTCGATCCCGAGCTCGAGCTCGAGCTGGCGCTCGAGTCCGAACCGGTGGACCCTGAGCTGCTGGTTGTGGTGGTCGCGCTCGGCGTCGACGGGACTGTCGTCGCGGACGACCCGGTCGAGGTCTTGCGGGCCAGGGCCGGATCGTGTCCCGAGACGAGCACGATCGTGATCATCAGCCAGGCGGCGACGAACACCGCCACCGCGCCGGAGATGACGCGCCGGCGGATCTTGCGGGCCCGGGCGGCTCGCTCGCCGCGCAGCGCCTGGCCGCGAGCCCGGGCCTCGGCGGGATTCTTGTCGGTCATGTGTCGTGTACCTCGTAGTCGATGTCGGGGGAGGGGCGAAGCGTGCAGTCAGCTTCGTCGCGCCCCGTATCACCGACGTAGGCGAGGACTAAGAGGTCTGTATGAGCGTGTCGCTGCCCAGCTCGAACGCACAACCGCTGAGGTACTCGCCCGCCGGCGAGACCAGGAAGCACACGAGCTCGGCCAGCTCGGCCTCGTCGGTCCGGGCACCGGGGGCGATCGCCACCGTCGTCACCCCGTAACGGGCCCACTCGACCGACAGTGTGCGCGCCAGGTTCTCGAGCGCGGCCCGCGCGGCGCTCGCGAACGACCCGCCGGCCGGGCGCGGCGCGATCAGCACGACCTTGCCGGCGCCGGCAGGAATCAGCGCGCCGGTGGCCACGCCCCGGACGGCCACCCAGGCCGCCTCGAGCGCGGCGCCGAGTCGCGCCTGCCCTCCGTCGGCGAACGTCGGCGCGGCGTCGAACACGAGCGCGTGGACCGGGGCGACGCCGGCCGCCCAATCCTTGGCGCCGTCCTCGTCGAGGGCGGCGTCGAGCTCGTGCAGGCGCGCACCCAGCCCGTTCAGCGCCCGGCCGATCGCCGGGGCGACGCCGCCGGCCAGCGCGACCGCGCGACCGTCGAGAAGGCCTTGCCTGAGCAGCGTCACCGGGCGCACACCGTACCCGGTGACGCCGCCGCGATCGGCCAGTAGGATCGGTGACTCGATCGAGGAAGGAGCGTTACCAACGATGCTGTCCTACGCACACGGCGCCTACTCGGAGCCGCTGCTCGGCGAGACGATCGGCCACAACCTCGAGCGGACGATCGCCCGGGTCCCCGATGCCGAGGCGCTCGTGTCCTGTCAGCAGGGGTTGCGCTACACCTACGCCGAGTTCGGCCAGGCCGTCGACCGGCTCGCCGGCGGCTTGCTCGCGGCCGGCCTGCGCCGTGGCGACCGGGTCGGGGTGTGGGGACCGAACCGGGCCGAGTGGACGCTCGTCCAGTACGCCACCGCCAAGGCCGGGCTGATCCTGGTCAACATCAACCCGTCTTACCGGGTCTCGGAGCTGCAGTACGCGCTCGGGCAATCGGGCTGCCGCTGGATCATCTCGACCAAGGAGCTCAGGGGCTCGGACTTCGTCGCGATGGTCGACCAGGTCCGCCCCGACCTGCCCGGGCTGGAGCGCGCGGTGTTCTTCGAGACCTCCGAGTGGGAGGAGCTGGCCTCGGGCGAGGGCTTCACCGGCGACCTGCATGCGCTCGGCGAGGAACTCGACTTCGACGACCCGATCAACATCCAGTACACGAGCGGCACCACCGGCTTCCCCAAGGGCGCCACGCTCACCCACCACAACATCCTCAACAACGGCTACTTCGTCGGTGCGCTGCTCGGCTACACCGAACGCGATCGGGTCTGCATCCCGGTGCCGCTGTACCACTGCTTCGGCATGGTCCTGGGGAACCTGGCCGCAACCGTCCACGGCGCCTGCATGGTCTACCCGGCCGAGATCTTCGATCCGGTGGCCACGCTCCAGGCCTGCTCGGAGGAGCGGTGCACGAGCGTCTACGGCGTGCCCACGATGTTCATCGCCGCGCTCGGCCACGAGCGCTTCTCCGAGTTCGACTACGGCTCGCTGCGGACCGGGATCATGGCCGGGTCGCCCTGCCCGATCGAGGTGATGAAGCGCGTGAGCGCCGAGATGGGGATCGCGGAGATGAGCATCGCGTTCGGCATGACCGAGACCTCGCCGGTGAGCACCCAGACCCTGCGCGACGAGACGCTCGAGAACCGCTGCGCCACCGTCGGCCAGGTGCATCCGCATGTCGAGATCAAGATCGTCGATCCCGACACCGGCAGCACCGTCCCGCGCGGCGAGGCCGGCGAGTTCCTCGCCCGCGGTTACGTCGTGATGCAGGGCTACTGGAACGACCCCGAGCGCACGGCCGAGGCGATCGACGCGCAGCGCTGGATGCACACCGGGGACCTCGCCACGATGGACGAGCAGGGGCTCGTGCGCATCGTCGGGCGGATCAAGGACATGGTGATCCGCGGCGGCGAGAACGTCTACCCGCGCGAGATCGAGGAGTTCCTCTACACCCATCCGCAGATCGCCGACGTGCAGGTGATCGGGGTGCCCGACGAGCGCTACGGCGAGGAGCTGATGGCCTGGGTCATCCTGCGCCCCGGCGCCTCGGTCACCGAGGACGAGATCCGGGAGTTCTGCAAGGGACAGATCGCCCGCTACAAGATCCCGCGCTACGTGAAGTTCGTCGACTCGTTCCCGATGACCGTCACCGGCAAGGTCCAGAAGTTCAAGATGCGCGAGGTCGCCACCGAGGAACTCGGCCTGGGCGAGGCCGCGGCGATCGCCACCGCATAGGAGCCGGCCGGACGCGGGGCTGTCTCGGGCCGGGTAGCGCGGGGCCGCGCTCCCCGCCCGACCCCAGCGCTAATTCGATCGAATTACTTGACGATTCGGACGGTCCGCTCCATCCCGAGCCGCGTCTGCTCGCGACCGTCCTGGGTGTCCAGGAAGCAGGCGAGCACGTACACGCCCGGCTTGGCGTGCAGCGTGAACTGCTGAACCGCACCGGGCGACAACGGTCCGGCGAACTGGCTGAACCCGGTGGCAAGCTTCTCGGCCTTGTTGTCCTTGCCGGCCACGAGCAGCGCGGTCAGCGCCTTGGCGTCACGGGCGTTCTTGACCCGGACTGCGGTGATGTCGTGCGCCAGGAACCCGTCGTTCTCGAACCGGACGGTGCTGCCGTTGCGCAGCGCGCCCGCGCCCTTGAAGCCGAACTCGATCGCCTTCACCGTCGACCGCGCCCCCGGAAGTGCGGCCGGAGCGGCCGACTGCGAGACGGTGAACTCGGTGTGAGGCCACTTCGCCGGGTTGTCTTTGGTCGTGTCGAGCGCGACGTAGGTCCCCGGCTGGAGCACGGTCTGCGCCGAGCTGATGCCCTTGGGCGCAGTGGCGACGAACACGATCGCGCCGTACGGGTCGAGGTAGTTGGGGTCCCCGTGGTGCGCGGCGACGGCGCCGAACGCCTGCTGGAACGTCGCCCCCGGCTTCAGCCACAAGAGCGTCGGCTCTCCGGCGACCTCGCGCGAGGTGCTCGAGACGACGTTGACGGCACCCGACTGGAGCGTGCCGGCAACGGTGATCGAGCTGCCCGTCAGTCCGAGGTTGATGGTCGGCAGCGTGGCGGTGGCGGCGGCGCCGCCGGCCGGAGGTGTGGCCGCAAGTAGGGCGGCGGCCAGAGCGCCGATGATGGCGAGGGAGGCGAAACGCTTCATGATGCCCCTGTCTGTCGTCGGTTGGCAGAGTGCGCGGCTCCGGCGCGACGGCTCGTCCTGCCCGCCGCGCCAGCGCGCTCAGGCGCCCTTTTATCCCTGTGAAAGGTTTGCGAAACCTTGCCGGGCCGCCGGCCGTGTCAGGGCGCGGCCTGGACCGGCCTGCGAAGCTCGTCCCGCGCCGCGCGGCGCGCGCCCTGTCTCCCCACCCGTGAGAGCTCGGCGTGCAGCTCTCGGATGCGCTCCAGGATGTAGGTCGCCGCCGCCTGCTGCTGCTCTTTCGTTGCGGTCTTGACCGTCTCGAACCGGAACGGCTTGCCGTACTGCACGGTCACCTTGGGGAACTGCAGGCGCTTCCAGTTGCGCACCTGGTAGGAGCCAAGGATCGCCACCGGGACGACCGGAACGCCGGCCTCGAGCGCCAGGCGGCCGATCCCCGGGCGCGCCTCGTCGGCCAGCTTGCCCGTCCGCGAACGGCCGCCCTCGCAATACATGACGACCGCCCCGCCCCGGGCCAGGATCCGGAACGCGGTGATGAACGCCTCCTCGTCCTGGTGGCCGCGGCGCACCGGGAACACCCCGCCGTGGCTGAACACCCATGCCCCGATGCCCTTGAACAGCTGCGACTTGCCCATGAACTGAACCCGCCGGCGGATGAACGCGCCGGCGAAGAAGTGGTCCATGAACGAGGCGTGGTTGGGGGCGAGGATCACCGGACCATTTGGGACCCTCTCGGCACCGAATCCGCGCACCCGGTAGGCGAGCAGCCCCCACACCACCGTGGACACCCGGACGATCTCGTACACCTTCGCCTCGGGCTCGTGGTCGCGGACCAGCGCGTGGTAGTGGTCGAAGTCCTCCTTGGGCCGCGGGTCCTTGTAGACCTGGGGCTTGATCTCGACGTCCGGCATCGATCCCTTCCGCTCCTCGTTACCCGCTCAGCGGGAGGACCATCGCCGGCTTCTCGATCTCGTGCTCGCCGCCGGTCTCCACCACCGCGGTGCCGATCGCGAAGAACTCGATCACGTGCGAGCCCCAGCCGTGACTGCGCTCGACGATCCGGGCGCCCACGATCCCGCCGGCGCGAAGCTCGTCGGCCTCGCGCTGCATGCGCTCCATGGACAGTTCGCGCGCCTCATACAGCGCTTGGGTGAAGTTCGTCATCTCGACGTTCTTGCCCATTTGCTTGAGCGACGTGAGCATCCCCTGGCGGGCGACGTGGTAGACGCAGTTCCCCATCACCAATCCGACCGGCCGATACCCGGCCCGCAGCAGCGTGGCGAAGTCCTGACCGCTCAGATCGCTGGTGAAAGGACGGCCGTTGGGGGCGCGGTGCAGCTCGCCGCCGCGGTGCTTGACCGCGGTGCCGACCGAGATGAACTCGGCCAGGTCGGCGCCCCACTCGTAGCGGCCGATGTCCAGCCGCACCCCGACGATCCCGTCGGCGCCGAGCTGGTCGGCCTCCTCCTCCATGCGCGTCATGGCCAGCTCTCGCGCGTGATACATGGCCTGGGTCAGCACCCCGAGCTCCTGGCTCTGGTTCCACCCCGACTGCTGCCAGCCGATGTGGTAGATCGAGCTGCCCAGGACGAGTCCGAGCGGCTCGAACCCCGACTGCTTGACCAGCAGGAACTCGTTCACGGACAGGTCGCTCGTGAAGAACCCGCGCGCGACCTCCTGCTTCATCCGGGCGATTCGCTCGCGCCCCGAGTCGGGGATGCCGGCCAGCGACCCCGCCTCGTAGGTGGCCTGGTGCGGCGCCTCGGCCGGGGCGAGCGCTGTGGCATCGGCCTGGGCCTGCGCCTGCGCCTGCGCGTCGTCGTCGTCATCACGTCTCAGGAATCCCATCGCGTCTCCTTGGTTACTCGATCAACAGTCGCTCGAGCGCGCGCCGGGTTGCTTCGCTGCGGTTCGCCTCGGCGGCCAGCGCCTCGCTGAGCGTCGCCAGCCAGGCATCGATGTCGAGCTCCTCGTTCTTCAGGACGATCCCGCCCGACAGCTTGGCGCAGCGCGTCTGGACAGCTCCTCGCTCGGCCCGCAACTCGAGCCGCCGGTCGCCGATGTCGACCGACAAGGTGCGCACGGTCTTGGGCCCGAACATGCCGGCCCTACGCCGGTCCACCCGGACTCGCCCGGGCACGGCCTCCTCGAGCTTGGCGGCCATGCTCTCCACGAACGCGCTGAGGTCGCTCGAGTCGGCTCGCAGCGAGGCGGCCAGCAGATCCAGGTCGACTCCGGCGCTATCGGATGACACGAAGCTCAGGCTACTCGACGTGTTTCGCCCAGTCACCGCTGCGCAGTTCGGGCGGCTGCAGGCGCGGGTGCAGCTCGAGCGGACCGGCCCGGATCCCGACACGTTTGGGTGAGCCGCAACGGGGTGTGATCGAAAAGGCCCTTGATTGGGGCAAAATCCATCACACCCGTGCGTAGCGCGCTTCGGATCGCAGTCGTCGTGACCGTTTTGGCCGTGCCGACCGTCGCGCTGGCGGCCGGAAGCGGTCGTACCTACGCGATCAACTGCACCCGCGAGCAGTACAGGCCGGCCAGGATCATCCTGACGTGCGGCGACGCCGGCATCTGGCTCGGCAAGCTCAAGTGGTCGCACTGGAGTCACGACAAGGCCGCGGGCAGCGGCACCTTCACCTGGAACGACTGCAAGCCGAACTGCGCAGCCGGGCACAACCGGAGCCGTCCGGTGAAGGTCACGCTGTCGGGACCGAAGCGGTGTCCGGGCAGGGTGCACGAGGCGTTCGGGCGCGCGACGTTCACGTTTCCCGACGGCGGCCCGCCCTTCAAGTTCCGGCAGACGACATTCGTCTGCTCTTACTAGCCCTTATCCTCCGGCGCGTCCCACGAGCACAGGAGGCTGACCAGCATTGCCCGAGGTCGAGGCGCACATCACCGGAACCGTGTGGAAGATCGAGGTCGAGGTCGGCGACAGCGTGGCCGAGGGCGACACGGTGGTCATCCTCGAGTCGATGAAGATGGAGATGCCCGTCGAGGCCGAGGACCCCGGCGTGGTCAAGCAGATTCTCGTCGAGGAGGGTCAGTCGGTCTCCGAGGGAGACGCGCTCGTTGTCCTCGAGTGAGGATGCTCCGGGCGGGCGCCTGCTCGTCGACGAGCCGGCGCCCGGCGTGGCCCGGCTGACCATCTCCAATCCGGACAAGCGCGGCGCGCTCGACCACCCGATCCTCGACGGCTTCACGTCCACGCTGGCAAGCCTGGACGCCCGGTGCGTGATCATCACCGGCGAAGCGCAGACGTTCTCGGCCGGCTACGACATCGGCGACCTGCGCGACGGCGGGTTCCAGGCCGAGGCGGAGCGGCTGGTGGCCCACCCGTTCACCGCCGCGCTCGAGGCGGTCGAGGCGTATCCGTTCCCCACCCTGGCGGCGCTGAACGGCCACGCGATCGGCGGCGGGCTCGAGCTCGCCCTGGCCTGCGACCTGCGCATCGCGGCGGGCACGATCGCGGTGGGCATGCCGCCGGCCAAGCTCGGACTGGTCTACTCGCACACGGGGATCCGCAAGTTCATCGAGACGATCGGCGCGCCGCGGACGCGCGAGCTGTTCCTGGTGGGGCGCCGGATCGACGCGCGCACGGCTCGGGAGTGGGGGCTCGTGAACGCGATCGCCGAGGAGGGGCGGATCGCCGAGGAGGCGCTCGAGTGGGCCAAGGAGATCGCCGGCAACGCTCCGCTGGCGCAGCGAGGCAACAAGCGGGTGATCGGCGCGGTGCTGAGCGCCCGGGCGGCGATGGACCCGGACGTCGAGCGCGAATTGATCGAATTGCGCCGCGCGTGCTTCGCCTCCGAGGACTTCCGCGAAGGTGTTCGCGCATTTTCCGAGAAGCGCGCGCCGCGCTGGCTCGGCCGCTGATCCGTCCGGCGTCACACTTACCCTGGCGTCTGGCAGCCGGCCCCATCGCCCGCCAGGCAACCACCCCGCGTCCGGAGGTCACAGCATGATCGAGATCGAGGCCCGCCTGAGCGAGCTGCGCGCGATGGGTCTCCAGCGCCGTATCCGACTCGTCAGCGGGCCGCAGGGGCCGCACGTGGTACTCGACGGCAAGCCGGTGCTCCTGCTGTGCTCGGACAACTACCTGGGGCTGGCCGACCACCCGCGCATTCGCGAGGCCGCCGCGGACGCGGCCATGCGCTGGGGGGTCGGCGCGGGCGGCTCGCGGCTCGCCTCTGGCTCGATGACCGTGCACCGCCGCCTCGAGGAGCGCCTGGCCGCGTTCGTCCGCCGCGAGACCGCGCTCCTGTTCGGCGCGCGCTTCGAGGCGAGCGCCGGAGTGATCGCCGCGCTGGCCCGCCCCGGCGACGTGGTGTTCTCCGACGAGGGCAACCACGCCTCACTGATCGACGGCTGCCGGCTCTCGCGCGCCGAGGTGTTCGTCTACGACCACGGCGATGCCGAGCACCTCGCATGGGGACTGGCTCAGGCTCAGGGCCGCGCCGCGCTGATCGCCACCGACAGCGTGTTCGCCGTCGACGGCGACGTGGCGCCGCTCGAGGCCATCGCCGAGCTCGCCCAGCGCCACCGGGTACGGCTGGTGGTCGACGAAGCCCACGGCATCGGCACGGTCGGACCCGGCGGTCGCGGCGCGCTCGCCGAGCTGGGGCTCGAGGATCAGGTGGACGTGATCATCGGGACGCTCGGCATGGCGCTCGGCTCCCACGGGGCGTTCGTGGCCTGCGACCGCGTGATGGCCCACTACCTCCTGAACGCAGCGCGCACGATGATCTTCTCGACCGCGCCGGCGCCGCCGAGCGTGGCCGGCGCGCTGGCCGCACTCGACCTGCTCGAGGAGCGTCCCCGTCTGGTCGACAAGCTGCACGTCAACGCAGCGGCGATCCGCACCGCGCTCGAGGCCGAGGGGTTCGACCTGCGCCCGTCCTGCACTCACCTCCTCCCGATCGCAGTCGGCGATCCCGAGCTCACCGTGCGCATGTGCGAGCTCGCGCTCGGCCGCGGAGTGTTCGCCCAGGCGATTACGCCGCCCGGCGTGGCGGCGCTGAGCTCGGGCCTGCGCCTGACCGTGATGGCCTCGCATCGCACGGAGGAGTTGCGAGCCGCCGCGCAGGTGCTCGGGCAGGTCGCCCGCAGCATCGGGTTCGACCCGACGGCGTCGGTCGGGTTCGATGAGCTAGACGACGATGCCTACGATGCCGAGCCCGTCGAGGCCTACGAGCCCGAGCAAAGCGGGCCGTACGACTACGAGCAGGTCGCCCGCGCGGCCTGAGCGCACCGACGTGCGCAGCTACTCGTCGTAGGGTTCGAAGTCGCGCTTTCGCGCCCCGCACACCGGACAGAACCAGGTCTCGGGGATGTCCTCGAACGCGGTGCCCGACGGTATGCCACCGTCGGGGTCGCCCTCGGCAGGGTCGTAGATGAAGCCGCACGATCCGCAGATCCACTTCACCGGTCCAAGGCTAACGTCGAGTCGGGGAGAATGCGCCGAGATGGGGAGCTTGCCGAAGTGAGTACGGACCCGCCCGGACCGCCCGGGGAGACGCTCAACTTCGGCCCGACGACCGAGCCGCGGCCGGCCGGGACCGTGATCCTGTTACGCGGCGGGGCCGACACGCTCGAGGTACTGCTCGTGCGCCGCAACCCGAGCGCTCGCTTCATGGGCGGAGCCTGGGTGTTCCCGGGCGGGGCCGTCGATCGCGCCGAGGGCAAGGGCGAGGAGGCCCTGCGCGCCGCCGCGATCCGCGAGCTCGAGGAGGAGGCGGCGATTACGATCGATGATCCCGGCCAGCTCGTCCCGTTCTCCCGCTGGATCACGCCGGCCGAGGTCAAGATCCGCTTCGACACCTGGTTCTACCTGGCGCCGGCGCCGCCGGGGGTCCAGGCGCGCCCCGACGGCAGCGAGGTGGTCGAGGCGCGCTGGTATGAGCCGGGCGCGGCGCTCGAGGCCCGCCAACTCGGAGAGCTGTTCCTGGTCTTCCCGACGATCAAGCACCTCGAGCAGCTGTCTGGGTTCCGGACCGCCGACGAGCTTCTCGCGCACGCCCGCGGGCGCGAGATCCATCCGGTCCAGCCCCGCGTGTTCCTACAGGGCGAGACCGCCCGGATCGTGCTCCCGGGCGAACCCGGTTACGCTGACTGAGCTTCCGTGACGGCATCCCTTCCACCTGAGGTCCAGGCGGTCTTCGACCGGTTCATGACCACGGAGATGACGACCGTCGACCGCGCCGGTCAGCCCATCACATGGCCGCTGAACCCCTACTACCACCTGGGCGATCCGTGCATCGACGTGACCACCGGGCTGGGCTACCCCAAGAAGGCCGACGACGCTCGCGCCAACCCGCTCGTCTCGCTGCTGTTCTCCGATCCGACCGGCAGCGGCGTGACCGACCCTCCAACCGTCCTCGTCCAGGGCTCGGCCGACGTCGACGACCGCGACCTCGAGGCCAACCGCCGGCGCTACGCCCGCGAGGCGGCCGAGAAGCTCCCCTCGATGAAGGGGCGGCAGGCGCCGGAGCCGCTCCAGCGAGCCTTCAGCTGGTACTTCACACGGATCTACATCCACGTGCGCCCAGAGCGTGTGTACGTCTGGCGCTCGGCGGACTCCGAGCCCGAGCTGTATGACGCGCACATGGAGGAGGTGCGCTCCGGCCACTCGGAGGAGCCCGACCGTTTCCACGCCGACCCCGAGGGCGGCGCGATCACCTGGCATCCCCGCCTGAACGAGCTCGGCACGACCTACCCGACAGCGGTCCTCTCGATCGTCTGTCCCGACGGCTTCCCGTTTGCCATGCGCGTGGCGGCCCGCGCCCACGAAGCCGACCGCCAGATCCGGATCGAGGACCCGCCCCCCGGCGTGCCCCTCGAGCCCGGGCTGGCCTGCCTGACCGCCCACTCGCACGATCCGGGCTTCGGCTCGATGCTGAACTTCCAGGTGCGCGGCGACCTCGTGCTGCGAGAAGGGTGCTGGGTCCTGATCCCGCACAAGCTCGTGGGGGGCCTCGAGGCCCCGGCCTCAAAGCTGGCGTTCCTCCGCGCCAACGCCGGCAAGGCGATCCGGTTCCGCCGCACGGCCAAGCGGGAACTGGCGCGGCGCGGCTAACCGATCACACGAGGCCCCAATCAAGCCGCCGCGGACTCCTCCTGCGAGATCACGTGAATCACCGCGTTGATCAGCGCCAGGTGGGTGAACGCCTGCGGGAAATTGCCCAGATGCCGGCCGGTCTGCGCCTCTAGCTCCTCGGCGTACAGGCCGAGCGAAGAGGCGTGGGCCAGCAGCCGCTCGCACAGTTGCGCGGCGCGCGCCGCCTCGCCGATCTCCGACAGCGCGGAGACCAGCCAGAACGAGCAGATCAGGAACGTGCCCTCCTCGCCGCTCAGCCCGTCGTCGGTCTCCTGCACTCGGTAGCGCAGGATGAAGCCGTTCTCCTGCAGCTCGGAGGCGATCGCCAGTACGGTGGCGCGCACGCGTTCGTCGTCGGCCGGCAGGAAGCGCACGAGCGGGATCAGCAGGGTCGAGGCGTCGAGCGCGTCGGTCTCGTAGTGCTGGCGGAACACGTTCCGCTCAGACACCCCGTGCACGAGGATGTCGGCCCGGATCTCGTCGGCGACCTCGCCCCACTGGGCGGCCAGCTCCATCTCGCCCTCGATCGTGGCCAGGCGCGAGCCTCGGTCGAGCGCCACCCAGCACATCAGCTTCGATGACACGTAGTGCTTGGGGTCGCCCCGCGCCTCCCAGATCCCCTGATCCGGATCGCGCCAGACCTTCATCGCGCCGCGCACCTGGTCCTGGATCACCGGCCACAGGCGCTGCGGTATGTGGCCTCCCATCTTGGTGTGGAGGTAGATCGAGTCGAGCACGGCGCCGAACACGTCGTTCTGGTGCTGGCGGTAGGCGGCGTTGCCGATCCGGACCGGGCTGGCCCCGTCGTAGCCGCGCAGGTGGGACAGCACCTGCTCGTGCAGGTCGCGTTCGCCGGCGAGCCCGTACATGATCTGCAGCGCGCCGTCGCCGTCGCGCTCGAGGTCGGCCACGAACTGCATGAAGTCGTCGGCCTCCCAGTCCAGGCCGAGAGCGTGCAGGCCCCAGAGCGTGAACGTGGCGTCGCGCATCCAGCAGTAGCGGTAGTCCCAGTTGCGCTCGCCGCGCGGCGTCTCCGGGAGCGAGGTGGTCGCGGCCGCCACCGTGGATCCGGTCGGCGCGTACGTCAGGCCCTTGAGGGTCAACGCCGAGCGCTGGAGGTACTGGCGCCAGCGATGGTCCGGGAACCTGCCTCCGGCCAGCCAGTTGCGCCAGTAATGGAACGTCGTCTGCAGGCGCTCCTTGGCGTTGGCGCAGTGTTCGGGTCCGTGCAGGCCGTGGCGCCAGCCGAGCGCCACGAAGCGCTCCTCCCCCGCGCTCAGCGTGTGGCGGGCGCGCGCCCGGTTGCCCTCGATCCCGATTCGCAGGTCGCTGATCAGCCGCAGCACGGTGTCGCCGTCGGTGGCCTCGGCCGCCGACCAGTCGTCGGTCACCATCTTCCACTGCGCCGGCGTGCGACCGTAATCGAACATCGGCTCGCACACCGCCTCGATCTGGACCTGTCCCTCGATGCACTCGATCAGGCGGACCAGCATGTGATCGGCGTCGTGGTCGGTCGGTGGCCGGGTGTGTGTCGTCTCGTCGGCGTGCTCGCCGTGCCACCGGCCGATCGTCAACCCGTCCCGGACGACGATCCAGCCCGACGGGCACATCCAGGTCGTCTCGAGGATCATCGTGCCCGGGACGTAGCGCACCGAGAGGGGCACGAGGATCCCGTAGGGCCCGACCCGGAAGGACCCGCCCCGCCGGTCCAGCAGCGAGCCGAACACGCTCGGCGAGTCGAAGCGCGGGACGCACATCCATTCGATGCTCCCGTCGGGCGCGACCAGCGCGCCGGTGTGGCAATCGGACAGGAACCCGTAGTCGGCGATCGGCGGGAACGGCGAGCCGCCGCTCAGCGGGACGTCATGGGGCGGGAGGGGGATGCTCGGAGACATTCGCGCGCGCAGCCTAGCCGCCAGCGACTACCCTGTCAGTCTCGACCGACGGAGGTGAGTGGTGTCAGACGAGGCAGACCGGCCGCGGCGGCGTTCGAGCAGCGCCGAGGCAGCGGCGACGCGCTGGCGGCAGGCGCATCCCGAAGAGGATGTCGACCTCGACGCGCCGTCGCACATCCCGGAGCCCGAGGACGAGGTGCCCAACCGGCACTCGGCAAGTGCGGAAGCCGCTTCGCTGCGCTGGCGCGAGCGCCAGCCCGACGACACCGAGGAGTAGAGGCCCGGCGCTCAGGCGCCGCCGTAGGTGACGATCAGGTCGGTGAGCACGCCGACCATGAAGCCGGCTGACACCATCAGCAGGCCCAGCTCGCGATGGCCGTAGCGGCGCATGCCGTTCCATACCTCGCCGATCACGTACAGGATGGCTCCCCCGGCCACGGCGTAGAACACAAGCTCGAGCGGGTTGCTGGTCACGGCGTAGCCGACCAGTGAGCCCAGGAAGGTCGGTCCGCCGCCGATCAGCCCGGCGAGCCCGATCCAGCGCCACGAGGGCTTCACGTCCCCCAGGGGCCCGACGATCCCGAAGCCCTCGGTCGCGTTGTGCAGGGCGAAGCCGATGATCAGAACGGTGGCCAGGCTGATCGCGCCGGCCCGCGCCGACACGCCGATGGCCAGCCCCTCGGCGAAGTTGTGCACGCCGATCGCGGCGGCGATGGTCAGCCCGACGCGCAGTGCCCGACGGCGGGCGGCGTCCAATTCCACGGCCAGTTGGTCGGGCTCGAGCGCGGCCGCCTCGGCACCGCCGGCGATCGGCGGCCGGCGCGCGCTGGCCGGGCGCATGATCCGTTCGAGCATGGCCAGCCCGGCGCTGCCCAGCGCGAACCCGCCGCCAAACAGCACGACCAGCCAGATCAGATAGCCGAGCGACTGGTGGTGGTCCTTGACCGCGTCCAGCGTGTCGTCGACGATCGACAGGCCTCCCGACATGACGTCGACGAAGATGAACGCGAGCACTCCGACTGCGAACATCGCCAGGGCGACCCGGGACCGGCTGCCCAGCAACTGCATCCGTCCGACGGGCAGACCCAGGAAGATCGTGAGGCCGGCGAGCGCGCCGAGAGCGATGGTCTGTGCGAACGACAAGAGACCTGGAGCGAGTTAGGGGACCCTAATCCCGAGCGCCGCAGAGCCTACCAGAGTTAGGGCGCCCTAACTCCAAGTGCGTCAGTCGGAGATCACGACTTAACACGGTCTACATACCGGCTCGCGGGGCCTCTTCCTGCCCGGGCGGGCCGGATACGGTCGAGCTCAGGTGTCGGAGTTGAAGTCCGGGAGCCCGAGCGTGTTCAACCAGTGGTTGACCGTGATGTTCAACTGGGTGAACTCGCCGGTCCAGATCAGCACCCCCATCCCGATCAGCACCAGGCCTCCGGCCCCGATCACCACCGGGTAGTGACGGCGGACCACGGTGAGGGCCGAGGTGACCTTTCCGAAGGCCAGGCCGGTGACCAGGAACGGGAGCCCGAGCCCGGCGCAGTAGACCGCGAGCAGGAACGCGCCGTGGGCGGCCGAGCCCGACACCCCAGTGGCGGCGATGATGGCCCCCAGGGTCGGGCCCGTGCACGGGGTCCAGGCCAACGCGAACGCCGCCCCGATGAGCACCGGCCCGCCGCGTCCGGCGCGCTGCGTGAGCCGGCCCACGTGCCACTCCCGGGACAGCCGGGGGACGAACGGGGCGAGCACGAACAGCACCCCCATCGCCACGATCGCCGCACCGCACACCTTGTGCGCGGTGGGGCCGATCAGCGCGCCGCGCAGCGCCTGCTGGCCGATCAGCCCGAGCGCGATGAAGATGACCGAGAAGCTGGCCACGAAGGCCAGGCTCGGACCGAGCACCCGGCGCGCGCGGATGTCCGCCGGCGCCACGCCGGCGACCGCCGAGATGTAGCCGGGGACGAGCGGCAGCACGCACGGAGACAGGAACGAAATGAGCCCCGCGCCGAACGCCACCGGAATGCCAATGCCCGAGACAGGGTCCATGGTGCTCGGAGTGAGCGTATCGCCGCCGCGTCGAACCGGCTCGCTTCAGATGTTCCCGGCGGACCCGTGCCCCGGTGGTACGTTGCGCTCACATGGCCACAGCAATCACCACCCTCAAGAACTTCATCGACGGCGAGTTCGTCGATCCCTCCGACGGTCAGAGCGAACCGATCCTCAATCCCGCCACCGGCGAGGCGATCGCCGAGGCGCCGCTGTCCAGCCCAGCCGACGTCGACCGCGCGGTCAAGGCGGCCGGTGCCGCGTGGGAGGGCTGGGCCACGACCACGCCCGGCGAGCGCGCGCTGGCGCTGCTCAAGCTGGCCGACGCGATCGAGGAGCACGCCGACGAGCTGGCCGAGCTCGAGTCCGACAACGCCGGCAAGCCGATCAACGCCTTCCGGGACGACGAGATCCCGTTCATGGTCGACAACCTGCGCTTCTTCGCGGGCGCCGCACGATGCCTCGAGGGCCGCGCCGCCGGCGAGTACGTCAGCGGCTACACCTCGATCATCCGCCGCGAGCCGGTCGGGGTGATCGGGCAGATCGCGCCCTGGAACTACCCGCTGATGATGGCCGTGTGGAAGATCGGGCCGGCGCTGGCGGCCGGGAACACGGTCGTGCTCAAGCCCGCCGAGACCACGCCGCTGACCGCGCTGAAGCTGGCCGAGTACGTGGCCGAGATCTTCCCCAAGGGCGTGCTCAACGTGATCACCGGCCACGGCGACCCGACCGGCCAGGCGCTCGTCACCCACGACGACGTGAACATGGTCTCGCTCACCGGCTCGGTCGACACCGGCAAGTGGATCGCGCGCGCAGCGTCCGACACGCTCAAGCGCGTGCACCTCGAGCTCGGCGGCAAGGCGCCGGTGGTCGTGTTCGACGACGTCGACATGTCCACCGCGCTCGAGACGATCGCCGGCACCGGCTACTACAACGCCGGCCAGGACTGCACGGCGGCGACGCGGGTGCTGGCCAGCTCGAAGGTCCTCGACGACGTCGTCAACGGCCTGGCCGAGCAGGCCCAGGGCCTCGTCCTGGGCGACACGCGCTCCGCCGACACCACGCTCGGGCCGCTCAACTCGGCCCGCCAGCGCGAGCGAGTGGAGGGCTTCCTTGAGCGCAAGCCGGACCACGTGGAGATCGTCACGGGCGGCAGCGAGCCCGACCGTCCCGGGTTCTTCCTCGAGCCGACCGTCGTCTCCGGGCTGCGCCAGGACGACGAGATGATCCAGCGCGAGATCTTCGGCCCGGTCATCACCGTGCAGCCGTTCAGCGACGAGGCCGAGGCGATCGCCTGGGCCAACGGCACCCCGTACGGGCTGGCGGCCTCGGTGTGGACGCGCGACGTCGGACGTGCCATGCGCGTCGCCAACGCGCTGCGCTTCGGCTGCGTGTGGATCAACGACCACATCCCGCTGGCCTCGGAGATGCCCCACGGCGGCTTCAAGCAGTCGGGCTACGGCAAGGACCTCAGCATGTACGCGCTCGAGGACTACACCGAGGTCAAGCACGTGATGGTGTCGTTGTCCTGACCGACTGCTCGCTTTCCCGCGGTTTCCGGGCCATTCCCGGACGCGAGACTCAAACTTCCGAAACCTTCACCCGAGCTACCCGTTAGAGTGGACGGGAGTTTCAGGTGGAAGCGTCCGCATTTCCCGCAAAGGCAGCAGTAGCTCGGCCTCGGAATTTCATTGGCTCCCACCCGGCCACGCCCCTCCTTCGCCTCCGCTCCGACGAGCAGCTGGTGGCGCTGTTCCGCGCCGGATACGACGAGGCGTTCCGGGTAATCCACGACCGCTACCGGCAGCGGCTGTTCGCCTACACGCGCCAGATGCTGCCCCATCGCCAGGATGCCGAGGACGCGCTGCAGGACATCTTCGTGCGCGCTTACGCCGGTCTGCGCGCCAACCACCGCGAGCTCGCGCTCCGCGCGTGGCTGTACCGCGTGGCCCACAACCGCTGCATCGACGAGCTCCGGCGTCCCGCGCCACCCCCGCCGGAGGTCATCCAGCTGCTGCGCGCCCCCGTACACGACCCGATCGCCGAGGCCGACCAGCGTGAGTCGCTCAGGCGGTTGATCGCCGACGTCCGCCGGCTGCCCGATCAGCAGCGCTCGGCGCTTCTCATGCGCGAGCTGGGCGGGATGTCCTACGCCGACCTTTCGGCCGCCCTGGGGGTCACGGTCCCCGCCGTCAAGTCGCTGCTCGTGCGGGCCCGGCTTGCCCTCGGCCAGGCGCTCGAGGCCCGTGACACCGCGTGCTCGGACATTCGCGAGGAGCTGATCGGGGCCCACGACCGCGGGCTGCGACCCAATGCCACCGCGCGGCGGCACATGCGCGACTGCTCCGGCTGCCGGGAGTTCCGCCATCAGCTGCGCGGGGTCAGCCGCCGGTTCGGCGCGATCGTGCCGACGCTCGGTCCGCTCGGCGTACTGGCCAACGTGCTCGGCCTGGGCGGGGCCGGCGGCGGCGCGGCCGGCGGTGCCCTGGCCGCGGGCGGTGCGGCCGGAACCTCTACCGCGGTCGGGGTCGGCACGCTGAGCGCCGGGGCCGGCCACGTGGCGACGCTGCTCGCGGCGGCCGTGGTGACGGCCGGTGGCGCGGTCGAGCTCCAGCACACGCTGCCCACCCCCGTGCCCCAGCACCACCACCGCGCGCATGCCGCGGCGGTGGCACCGGCGCACCCGGTGACGCCGAGGGTTGATTCCGTGGCGAGCGCCGACCCGGGCGCCGCGACGCCCGCCGAGTCCCAGCCGATGTTGGTGGCGCCCACGCGGCCCTCCGTCGGCGATGCCAGCGCCGGCAAGGCTGCGCCGACCGCCAACAACCCGGCTGCGCAGGCATCGACCACGATCTCGACCACCACGACGACCAAGGTCAAGGTGCGCGCCACCGGAGGCATCTCGACGGCCCTGAGCGGCGGTGGGGCCAGCCCCAAGGCCCCCGCGGACGGTGTCAAGACCTCGACGACGCCCGACGGCTCCTCGACGTCGCCGACCGACTCGTCGACGTCGACGTCGACCTCGGGCTCGACCGGGGCCGGGACCGGAACCGGGACTTCCTCCACGAACTCGACCGAGACGCCGACGGGCTCCACATCGAGCACGTCGACGGGCTCCACCAGCCCGGCCTCGTCCGGCTCGTCGAGCACGACGACGGGTAGCTCTTCCTCGGGCACGACGACCGGCGCCGGATCGTCGACGGGCACCGGGACCGGCGGGTCGCCGGCTCCTTCGCAGTGACCACGGTTTCCGCGGAGCCAGCGGAGGCGACCGACAACAGCTACCCGGAGGCCCTCGATCACGAGGACGTGGTCGTGCGTCGCGGGCGGCGCTCGGGGCTGTACACGTTCGTCGCCGTCCACTCGACGATCCGCGGGCCTTCGCTCGGTGGCTGCCGGATGTGGGGCTACGCGGACGCCCGGCAGGCCCTGCGGGACGCGCTGCGGCTCTCGCGCGCGATGACGTTCAAGTCGGCCGTGGCGGACCTGCCGCTCGGCGGCGGCAAGGGCGTGATCATGACCCCGCCCGGGGTCGCGCTGCACGGTGCGCTGCGCACGGCCGCGCTGCTCGACTTCGGCGACACCGTAGAGTCACTGGGCGG
This sequence comes from uncultured Solirubrobacterales bacterium, assembly GCA_963832315.1. GTDB lineage: Bacteria > Actinomycetota > Thermoleophilia > Solirubrobacterales > Solirubrobacteraceae > Palsa-465. The sequence goes on from CAWHTT010000011.1 coordinate 330,936, forward strand.
CCGCTACATCACCGCCGAGGACGTCGGCACGTCGAGCCGCGACATGCGCGTGATCGCCGAGCGCACCGGCCACGTGGCCGGGCTGCCTCTGCGCCTCGGCGGCTCCGGGGATCCCAGCCCGTTCACCGCGCTCGGCGTGGAGTCGGCGATCCGGGCCTGCTGCGACCGGGTGTTCGGGTCCAGTGTGTTGCGAGGTCGGAGCGTGGCGGTGATCGGGCTCGGTCACGTGGGTTCGCGGGTGGCCAAGCGATGCGCCCGCGCCGGCGCCCGGCTGGTCGTGGGCGACATCGATGGCCGCAAGCGCCGGCTGGCCGACGAGCTCGGCGCGGACTGGGCTTCGCCTGAGCGCGCGCTCGAGGCCGAGGTCGACGTGGTCGCGCCGTGCGCGCTGGGGGGCATCCTCAACCACGAGACGGTCCCGCGGCTGCGCTGCCGGATCGTCGCCGGCGCGGCCAACAACCAGCTGGCCGGCGAGTCGGTGGCCGATCTGCTGTCGGCGCGGGACATCCTGTGGGCGCCGGACTTCGTGGCCAACGCGGGCGGGATCATCAACATCGCGGAGGAACTTGACGGCTACGACGCCGCCGCGGCCCGCCGGCGTGTGCGCCGGATCGGCGAGATCATGCTCGAGATCTTCGATCGTGCCGAGGCCGGCGCGGTCACGCCGCTGGCGGCCGCCATGGACCTGGCGGGCGCTCGGCTGGCGGCCTGAGGGGTTAGAACCGCAGCGTCGGGCGCTCGACGCCGGCGGGGAGTCGTCCCTCGTCGTCCAGCTTGTCGAGGTGGGCGGCGAGCGTGACGGTCGCCGCGGGGCGGAGCTCCTCGGGTGCGTCGGCCCATACCTCGTCGAGCAGCTCGTCGACGGTGCGCTTGCCGCTGTTCAGGGCCGCTCGGAGGCGGCGCTCGCGATCCTGGCGGTGGGAGATGTATTGGTCGAGCTTGGCTTGCGGGTCGTGGACCACCGGACCATGGCCGGGGCACAGGACGGTGAGGCTGTGGGTCCCCAGCCGGGCCAGGCCGTCGAGGTAGGCGGTCAGCGAGCCCGGGTAGGGCGAGACGAACACGCTCCCTTCGCCGAGGACCGCGTCCCCGGTGAAGGCGGCGGTCCCGGCCAGGAAGGCCAGGTGATCGGGGGCGTGGCCGGGGGTCGCGATCGCCTGGAGCGGGCCGAACGTGTCGCCGTCGGCCAGGAGCACGTCAACATCCCCGCGAGCCCCGGCGACCGGGACACCGGGGTACCGGCCGCGCATCGCCCGGACCGCCTCCGAGTGATCGGCGTGGTCGTGGGTCAGCGCGATGCCCGCGAGCTCGTTTCGGTGGTCGATCTCGACCGCCAGGGCCGCGACATGCTCGTCGAGCGCCGGGCCGGGATCGATCAGCCACGCGGGCGCGCGGCCCACGATCCACGAGTTCGTGCCGCTCAGCGTGAACGGCCCCGGGTTGGCCGCCCGGATCCCCACGATGTCGTGATCGGGGATCTCGACGCGCGTCATCGCGCTAGGTTCGCGGCGCGAGCAGAGGGATGTCGCTGGTCAGCACCTCGTGACTGTCTTCGGTCACCAGCACATTGTTCTCGATGCGGATCCCGCCGAACCCGGACAAGGCGTCCGTGCGATCCCAGTCCACCTGGTCGCGCAGCCGCGACCGCGTGTCCGGATCGGCGAGGAGCGCCGGGACGAAATAGATCCCCGGCTCGATCGTCACCACGTGCCCGGGCAGCAGCGCGAGGTCGGCGCGCAGGCCCGGAAGTCCGGGCTCGGGCCGCCGGCCGGGCAGCACCTCGCCGGCATCGCGCACGCCGAGGCCGACCATGTGGCCGACCCCGTGGGGAAAGAACAGCGTGACCGCGCCGCTCTCGACCAGCGACTCGGCCGAGCCTCGCAGGATTCCGAAGTCGACGAGGCCCTCGGCGATGAGGAGCGCGGCCGTGCGATGGAGCACTGCGAACTCGGTCCCGGGCGCGCAGCGCGCGGTGGCGGCCCGGCCCGCGCGGTCGACCAGGTCGTGCAGGGTCGCCTGCTCGGGCGTGAATGAGCCCGACACGGGATAGGTGCGGGTCACGTCGCTCGCGTAGCCGCGGACCTCGCCGCCGGCGTCGATCAGCACGAGCTCACCGTCGCGCAGCGGCTTGGCCGAGGGCGGGAAGTGCAGCACGGCCGAGTTCGCTCCACTGGCCACGATCGTGTCGAAGGCCAGGAAGTCGGCGCCGGCGCGGAAGAACTCCGCCTCGAGCTCGATCTGGACCTCGCGCTCGGTCCGGCCGTGTTCCAGCCGGGGCGCGATCGAGGCGAATCCGGCCGCCGTGGCGCGCTCGGCGGCGCGCATCCGCTCGAGCTCGACCGCGTCCTTCTGGCGCCGGACGTGGTTCAGGCCGCGCCGGAGCTCGGCGGCCAGGTGGTCGGGATCCTCGTGTACTGGGCTCCCCGTGGGGACCCGGGCCGCGAGGGGGACCCGAGCACCCAGGTTCACGAGCGGGCGCCCCTCCCGCCGGGCCAGCCACTCCTCCAGCGCGTCGATGCCGACGCCTTCCGGTTCGCCCGCGGGCGCGCCCTCCCACAGCCGCTCCTCGCGCGAGACCGGGCGCACGAAATCGATCCACCCCTCCTCGGCGTCGAACGCGAGCACGCCACCCGCCCGCTCCCGGTCGGTCAGATAGAAGTACTCGGAGTGGGCGCGGAACGGGTACGCCCGGTCACCCCGGCCGGGGACCGGGATCGGCTCGCCCGCGCCGATCAGCACGGCTTCGGTGCCGAGATCCCACCGCTCGGCCACGGCACGGCGCCGGCGGTCGATCTGGGACGCGATGTCGGTCGGAGGGGCGTCGGTGGTGGACACGATCTGCCCTCAGGTTAACCGCGGCCCGCGAAGCCGCCCGGCTGGCGGGCGGCTTCGCTAATCGGGGCGCCCGGATTTGAACCGGGGACCTCGCCGACCCGAACGGCGCGCGCTACCAGGCTGCGCCACGCCCCGAATGAGCTCAGTATTCCACAGGCACCGCGGAGCCTGGGGCGCGGGCGGCCGTTACGCCGCGGCCAGCGAACCCGCGGCGGGCTCCGGCAGCAGGGCTGGACTCCGCGCCGCGAGAGCATGGCGCCGGCACGGCTGACAGTGGGCCAGGTGGCCTGCCAGCGCTCGCCGGTCGCGCACCCCGAGGCGCCGGATGGTGCGACCCTCCCAGGCATCGATCAGCGCCCGGGTTCGCTCGCAGCGCCGTCCGCTGATCAGCTCTTCGTATTCCTCCGCCAGCCGGCGCCGGGCTCGGAACAGTGTGCTCTCGACCATCGGGCGGGACATCTGGAGCTGCTGCCCGATGTCGTCGTAGGAAAGACCCTCGAGCTCGCGGAGGACGAGGATCCGGTGGTGTAGCGCCGAGACGCCACGGAACGCGCTGCGCAGGTCCTCGAGTTGCTGCTTGCTCTCGATGACGTCGTCGGGACTTGGATCCCGCGAGGCCAGATCGTCCTCGCCGTCGGTCCATTCGCGTTCCCGTTCGAGCGGAACCTCGAGGTGGCGCCTCGTCCGGCGGAGCTCATCGAGGCACGCGTTCTTGGCGATCTGATAGATCCACGGCTTGAAGGCGATCGGGCGCTCGGTGTTCCGCAGCCGCCGCAGGGCCGAGATGAATACCTCCTGCGTGATGTCCTCCGCCCGATCCCCGTCGGCCAGGATCCCGCTCACGTACGAGCGGATCCGGCCCCGGTAGCGAGAGAACAGCTTCTCGAATGCGGAGTCCTCGCCGCGGCGGACTGCGGTGACCAGGTCGTGATCCCTGGGCACCGCCCCCTGAAGGGCGCCTGGTAGCAGCCGTGCCATCGCCATGTTTTCCCCTTTACGTCGGGTCCCCCCCAGCTGCCGAGACTCTATCGGGAATCGACCATATGTCCAGAGCTTTTGTGAGCGTCGCTAAGGTTTGGGAAAGGATCTGGCCGAAAGACGTGTTGAGAGCATCCGAGGCAAACGGCATACTTCGCGGCCACAACGGCAGGCGGTAAAGGAGGTCCAAGACCGATGGCTATTCACCTCACCCCCACCGAGCTTGCACGAGAGTCCGGTCTCGAGCGCCGCGACGTGATCGTCAAGTGTTGCGAGTGGGGGATCCCGATCTTCAACGGTCGTATCGACAAGACCCTGTTCCTCACGAGCCTGCGGGAGATCACGGGCTCGGTGCCGCAGTCCCAGCACCAGCCCCAGCCCGCCTAGCCGGACCTCACAAGCCGTTGTAACGCGCCTTGTCGCCGCCGACGAGGCGAGTAGCCGCCGGTCCTAACCGGGCGCCGGCCTCGACGGGCCGCCGTCCCCCACCTAATCCTGAGCCGACTGGCGCAGCAGCGTCGAGGTCGTCTGCTCGAGGATCTTCCGCCATGCGCGGGTCTTCTCCCGCTCGGCCTCGAAGTGCTTGACGACCTTGCGCACTCGCGTCGCCGAGATCTCGATCCCGTGCCGCGCGCAGATCCGCTTGAAGCGCGGGTAGTCGTGCGCGAGCTTGAGCGTCACCGACTGGAAGCCGTGACGCGCGATGTCGACCCGCGAGGTGTAGTTCATCACGCTGGTCTGGAACATCAGCTCGTCGTTGGGCTCGGGCTCGACCAGGATCACGTCCACACCCGGATAGCGCTGCTCCCACCGCCGCGCCAGGTCGTGCAGCCGCTGATAGGCCAGCAGCTTGAACGCCTGGTAGCCGATCTGCGGGAACCCCATGTCGGACACCCGCCGGGCCCGTGATCCTGTGAGCGTCGGAATCCGCTTCTGGAAGTCGTTCACGTAGGGCACGAGCGGATTGACCACCACGATGAACTTGGCGCCGGCCTCGACCGCGATGTCCAGGTTGGTCGTCGACACGATCCCGCCGTCGACCAGCTCGCGGTCCTTTACCTTGACCGGCTTGTAGATCATCGGCAGCGCGGTCGACGCCGCCACCGCGGTCGAGATCGGCACGTCGTCCCAATCCTCGGCTCCGAACACGATCCGCTCGCACGTGTCCAGGTCGGTGGCGGCCAGGTACAGCTCGTTCTGCAGCAGCCGGAAGTCGTCGGTGCGATCCGGATCGGACAGGATCGTGCGCACGTAGCGCTCGATTCCCGCCTCCGTGTACAGCCCCGACGGCAGCACCTCGGCCAACCCGACCGCGATGTCCACGGCCGAGATCTGCCCCAGATCCCGCACCAGCGTCCGAACCAGCTGCGCCATCCGGAACGGGACGGTCAGCCCCTTGGTCAGGAACTCCCGATAGTTGGGGCGCAGCAGCGCGCTCACCCGAGCGTCCGGGAACGACGTCGGGACCTGCTGGACGATGACCCGCATCATCTCCTCGGGCGTGACCCCGTTGGCCACCGCCGCGGCCACGAACGCGCCGGCGCTCGTCCCGACGTACACATCGAACTCGTTCACGGTCCGGTTGACCGACAGGAGATCGAGCGCCCGAAGCGCCCCGATCTCGTACACGCCACCGGTGAACCCGCCACCGCCGAGTACGAGGGCCGTCTTCGATCTGACCGGTCGGCGCCGGGTCTGGCTGCTCCGGGAGGCGGCACCGGGCCGGTCCGCGGCCGCGGCCGCGGTGTCGAGCTTGACCACCTTGCCCATCCTGCGCCCAATTGTACGGAGGGCGGACGCGACGCCCCGCCAGCCCGAGCAGCGCGCTCCGCCAGCCCGAGCAGCGCGCTCCACCGGCCCGAGCAGCGCGCTCCGCCAGCCCGAGCCGCGCGCTCCACCGGCCCGAGCGCGCGCTCCACGGCCCGAGCGCGCGCTCCATCGGCCCGAGCAGCGCGCTCCGCCAGCCCGAGCAAGCGCGCTCCAGCGGGGCCGAGCAGCGCGCCCCACCACCTGAGCCGCCGCTACTTTGACCGCGCGCCGTGGTTATATGCGCCGATGCGGGTGTTCATGGCCACCCTAGGGGCGACCATCGCACTGCTCGCGGGCACGGCTGCCGCGGCCGGAGCCCAGACCCCACCCGCCCAGCGCGCCCTGCAACGTTCGCTCACCCAGTCGATGGGCAAGGTCGGCGCGAGCGCCGGGGCGTACGTGCTCGACCTCGACACCGGCCAGGTGCTGTTCAGCGTGGCCCCCAACACAGGCCGCCTGCCGGCCTCGGTCGAGAAGATCTACACGACCTCCACAGCGCTGCTCCGACTCGGCTCGACGCAGACGTTCTCCACCTCGGTGCTCGGCGTCGGCTCCCGCGATCCGTCGGGCGTGTGGGACGGCACGCTCTACCTGCGCGGCGGCGGGGACCCGACGTTCGGCGCCGTCGGGTTCGACCACGTCTGGTATGGCACGGGCGCCACCATGCACAACCTGGTCGGCGCCCTGCTCAATGCCACCGGCCTCACCGCGGTCCAGGGCGGGATCGTGGGCGACGCATCCTATTTCGACTCATCCCGGGGAACGCCGGCCACCGGCTACCGGCTCTCCTCCGACGTCGAGGGCGCGTTGAGTGCGCTGGCTTACGACCGCGGCTTCGCCACCCTGCACGGCACCGCCTTCCAGCCCCACCCAGATCTGTTCGCCACCCAGCAGCTGGCCGGCGGGTTGCGGGCGGCCGGCGTGAAGCTCCTCGGCCCGCATTTTCCGATCACGCTCGGTCGCACCCCGGCCGGCGCCACCCTGCTGGCCTCCGTGCAGTCGCCGCCGATCGCCACCCTGATCGCGCTCACCAACACGCCGTCCGACAACTACCTGGCCGAGACGCTGCTCAAGGACATCGGCGCCAAGCTCGGCGGCGCCGGCACGACGGCCGCCGGCGTCACGGTCGTCCGATCGGAGCTCCTCAGCCGGTTCGGGATCTCGCCTCGACTGAACGACGGCTCGGGGCTGTCGCGCTCCGACTCGACCTCCCCGCTCCAGGTCGTCACGGTGCTGAAATCGATGGCCACGAACTCGGCCTTCGTCGACTCGCTCGCCGTGGGCGGGGAGACCGGCACGCTCGAGCACGAGATGAACGGCACGCTCGCCCAGGGCAACTGCCGGGGCAAGACCGGCACGCTGCACGACGTTGCGAACCTGGCCGGCTACTGCACCGCGCGCGACGGTCACACCCTCGCGTTCGCGTTCATGGCCAATCGCCTCGGCGACCCCGACTACGTGCACGACGTCGAAGCCGGGATGGCGGTGGCGCTGGCGAAGTACAACGGCTGACGTCGAAGCGGGATGGCGGTGGCGCGGCGAAGTACAACGGCTGACGTCGAAGCCGGGATGGCGGTCGCGCTGGCGAAGTACAACGGCTGACCGCACGGTCGCGGTCGTCCGGCGTTACGCGAGGAGCTCCCGGAACCCCGCCTCGTCCAGCACCTCGACGCCCAGCTTCTCCGCCTGCGCGAGCTTAGACCCGGCACTCTCGCCGGCCACTACGTAGTCGGTCTTGCGCGAAACCGACCCGGTGACCCGTCCGCCGGCGGCCACGATCATCTCGCTGGCCTGCTCTCTCGTGAGGTCGGGCAGGGTGCCGGTGAGCACGAACGTCTTGCCGGCCAGCGGCCCTTCGCCGGGGGGCGGCCCCTCCTCCTCGAACGTGAGACCGAGTTCGCGCAGATCCGCGATCAGCGACGCCATCTGGTCGTCGTGCAGCTGCTCGTGGATCTTGGCCGCCATCTTCGGGCCAACGCCCTGGGCCTGCTCGATCTCCTCGGTGCTGGCGTTCAGCAGTGCGTCGACGGTCCTGAAGTGCTGGGCCAGGTTGCGCCCGATCACGTAGCCGACCTCCTCGATCCCGAGGCCGAACAGGACCCGGCCGAACGGCTGGCGCTTGGATTCCTCGATCGCCTTGACGAGCTTCTCGGCCGACACCTGGCCGAATCCAGGCTGCTCGACGATCTGCTCCGGCGTGAGACGGTAGAAGTCCGCGGCGGTCCGCACCCACTCGAGCCTCATGAACAGCTCGACCTGCTTCTCACCGAGGCCGTCGATGTCCATCGCGCCGGCGAAGTGCTTGAGCAACTGCCAGCGCCGGCCCGGGCAGTCCCGGTTCGGGCAGCGAGTGAACACCGAGTCCTCGGGCTTGACCGTCGGGGTGTGGCAGATCGGGCACTCCTCGGGCGGCCCCGGGGGCGCCGGGCGGTCCGGACGCTCGGCGACGTGCGGCGCGGGGCTGAGGACCTGCGGGATCACGTCGCCGGCCCGCAGGACGATGACCTCCTCACCCACGCGGATGTCCTTGCGCTGGAGGTCCTCCTCGTTGTGAAGCGTGGCCATCTTCACGGTCACGCCTCCCACGTGCACCGGCTCGAGCATCGCGGCCGGGTGCAGATCGCCGAACTTGCCCGGGGCCCAGATGATCTGGTTGAGCTTGGTGACCGCGGTGGTGGGCGGGAACTTCCAGGCGATCGCCCAGCGCGGCTCCCGGCCCACCGAGCCCAGCCGGCGCTGCAACTCGACCTGGTTGACCTTGACCACCACCCCGTCGATCTCGAAGTCGAGCGACCCCCGGCGCTCCTCCCAGGCCTGGCACTGCTTGACGACCTCGTCCTCGATCTCCAGCTTCTTGACATCGGGGTGGACCGGGAAGCGGTGCTCCCGCAGCCACTCCAGGGCGTCCCAGTGCGCGCCGAAGGTGATGCCTTCGGTGGCGCCCACGCCATAGGTCCATAGCGACAGCGGACGGTCGGCCGCGAGCTTGGGGTCCAGCTGACGGATCGTCCCGGCGGCCGAGTTGCGCGGGTTCATGAACGTCGAGAGGCCGGCTTGCGCGCGGCGCTCGTTGAGGGCAGCGAAGTCGGGAAGCGACATGTACACCTCGCCCCGGACCTCGAGGAGTCTTGGCGGGTTCGGGTCGTCCAGGCGCAACGGAACCGCGGGCATCGTGCGCAGGTTGTGCGTGACGTCCTCGCCGATCTCTCCGTTCCCGCGCGTGGCGCCCCGCTCGAATACCCCGTCCCGGTAGATCAGCGAGATGGCCAGCCCGTCGATCTTGGGCTCGGCCACGAACTCGAACTGCGGATCGGTGATCCCCTCGCGCGCGAGGTGGTTGCGCATCCGCTGGATCCATGCCTTGAGGTCCTCGGCCGAGTGGGCGTTGGCCAGCGAGAGCATCGGCTGGGGATGGCTGACCTTCTCGAGCTCCGACACCGGCTCGGGCGCCACGCGCTGGGTGGGCGAATCGGGCGTGACCAGCTCGGGATGCTCCTCCTCCAGCGCTTTGAGCTCGTTGAACAGCGCGTCGTACTGGTCGTCGCCGACCTCGGGGTCGTCGAGGACGTAGTAGCGGTAGGCGTGGTAGTCGATCGCCTTCCTGAGCTCGGCGGCGCGCTTGGTCGCCTTCTGGGTCGTCGCGGTCACGCTTCGGTCACCTCTTCCGCCGCCGGCGCCACCAGTCGCTCGAGGTCGTAGCGCGCGAGCACCGACAGGCCCTCCCGGTCGGTCAGGTCGAAGTGGACCGGCGTGACCGCGATCTTGCCCTGCGCCACCGCGGCCAGGTCGGTGCCTGTCTCGTCGCGCTCGTAGCTCGCGTCTCCGTAGATCTTGTACAGCCGCCGTTTCTCGCCGGTCTGGTCGACGAGCGAGAGCTCGTCCTGGTAGACGCGCTTGCCCAGCCTCGCCACCTCGACGCCGTTCGGCGGCGGGCAGGGGACGTTGACGTTGAGCAGCGTGCCGACGGGCAGCGGCGCGGTCTCGAGCTCCGCCACCAGGCGGGCGGTGAACGTCGCGGCGACTCCGAAGTCGAACGCCGTGCCCACCCTGAAGTCGAGCTCGCGCGCGCTCGACTGCTGCGACACCGCTATCCCGGGGAGGCCGAGCACGATCGCCTCGAGCGCCGCCGCCACCGTCCCCGAGTAGGTGATGTCGTCGCCCAGGTTAGAGCCGTGGTTGATGCCGGACACCACCAACTCGGCCTCGAACCCCTCGACCAGCCCGAGGTTGGCCAGCCGCACGCAGTCCACTGGCGTCCCGTCGGTGGCGTACCCGACCGTGCCGTCGCCGAAATCCACCTCCTGCACCCACAGCGGCCGGCGGGTCGTGATCGACCGGGCCATCGCCGAGCGGTTGCCGTCCGGGGCGATCACGGCCAGCTCGATCCCGTCGACCTCGAGCAGGGCGCGCCGCAGCGCCTGCAGGCCGGCGGCCTCGATCCCGTCGTCGTTCGTGAGCAGGACTCGCATGGGGTGCTCCTGATGCTATCCGCGGGCCCGGCTACGGCGGTCGAGGGCGCGGGCGATCACCGTCACGATGTAGAGGGGAGCCTCCTCGAGCTGCCGGGCCGTGAACCGAATGACTTCGTAGCCAGCCTCGCGATGGACAACGTCCCGGCGGTGGTCGCGCTCGATGGCGGCTCGACTCGAATGAAAGGGGTACCCGTCGACCTCGACGATCAGCCGTTCGTCGGGCCAGCAGAAGTCCGCGCTGAACCCCGCCACCGGGTAATTCGTCCGCGGTGTCGGGAGATGGGCGTCCCGAATCAGCCGGAGCATCGCCCGCTCACCCCCTGATCTGGTGAGTGACGCTCCGCCCGGGCGACCCAGGATCGCGCGGACCGTCCCCACGCCGGCGCGGTTGGGCGCGCGATCGGCGGCGGCAAGGATCTGCCTCTCGGTCGTCAGCTTGAGCGCGAACGCCTCCGCCATCGCCCGTTCCGCCTCGTAGGGCCCGGTCGTCGAGGCGTAGTCGATGAGGGTTCTGGCCGCCGCGGTGACGGGGATGCCTCGCCGGTGGCTGCGGTCGCGCGGGTCAAGCGTCTCCACCTGGTGGACACGGAGACTGGCTCGCGACCGGCAGCCCCGAGCGATCACGGTCACGTCGACGGCGTCGTCCGCAGGCTCGGCGAACGCCCACAGTGCCGCCGCTGAACGGTGACTGACGAGCGTCCTCTCACCACAGGCAAGAACTGCGCCCAGCTCGAGGGCACCCGGAGGGGGCATCGGATGGCCGACGAGGTAGACGCCGCGGTACATGACATGGAGCGTCGCGTTCTCCCGACGACGACGGACGCCTCCACGACCGATCCCGGCCACGTGGAGTTGCGCAACGGTGATTAACGCAAGCTGGCGCGATGCGACCCACGACACGGCCGCGCCACCAGGCCCCCGGAGGTGCACAAAGCGCAAGAGCTCGTCCAGCGAGACGACCTCCGCAACATAAGCGCCTCCAGGGCGCTTATGTTGCAGATGCGGTGGCGGGGCGGGGGGTTTTCTGCGTTTTGCACCCTGTGTACGGGCCATCGACGGAATGAGCCCGCGGCGCAGCGAAAATCACCCCACCACGCCCACTTCGTTGCAGAGTTGTCACACGGACAGGAGCCGCTCGCCACCGTAGCCCACGCCGGCGAGGTACAGCCCGTGCGCCGGCGCCGTCCGCCCAGCCTCCAAGCGCGGCCGGCCGCCCAGCAGCGCCACGAAGTCCGCCACCGACCGCCGCCCGCCCGCCACCTCGAGCATCGTGCCCACCAGCACCCGGTTCATCTGGCGCATGAAGGCGTCGGCTTCGATCCAGAACTCCAGCACGTCGGAGGAACCCGGCGCGGTGCGCCAGTACGCGGCGAACACCTGACGCACGAACCGCTGGTGATACGTGTCGGTCGGCGTGAACGCGGTGAAATCGTGCTCGCCGATCAAGGCCGCCGCGCAAGCGCCGAGAGCGCCGACGTCCAGCGGCCGCGACCACCACAACGCCCGCCCCTCCTCAAAAGCACTCCGCGCCCCCCGCGCCAGCACGCGGTAACAGTACGCGCGCGAAGTGGCATCGCGGCGCGCATCGAACTCATCCCCAGGTGAAAAACAGGCCAGCGCCGCCACATCGGAGGGCAGCACAGCGTTCAGCGACCGAACCGCCACCGGCGGCCCGTCATACGATGCCACCTGCCCCAGTGCGTGGACCCCCGCGTCAGTGCGCCCCGCCACCCTCAGGGGCACACTCTCCAGCCGCAAAATCGTCCGCAGCGCGCGTTCGACCTCGCCCTGAACGGTGCGCTGCCCCGGCTGAACTGCCCAACCGGCGAAGTGGGTGCCGTCGTACTCGAGGTCCAGACGGGCCGCTAGACCAGCTCCAGCAGCACCATCTCGGTCGAATCCGACCGCCGCGGCCCCAGCTTCAGGATCCGCGAATACCCGCCCGGGCGCTCGGTGTACCGCGGCGCGATCTCCTCGAACAGCTTGTAGACCATGAACTTGTCCTGCCCCAGCGCCGACAACGCCTGCCGGCGCGCGTGCAGGTCGCCGCGCTTGGCCAGCGTGATCAGCTTCTCGAGCTCGGGCTTGACCGCCTTGGCCTTGGCCTCGGTCGTCCGGATCCGCTCGTGCGCGATGACCTCCTTGGAGAGGTTCATCAGCAGCGCCTTGCGGTGCGCCGCGTCACGAGACAGCTGATATCGGTTCCGCTGGTGGCGCATCTAGAAAACCGAGGTTACCCGGCAATCACTCGTTGCGCAGCCCGAGACCGCGGGCGTGCAGAGTCTCGATCACCTCATCGATCGACTTCTTGCCGAAGTTCGGGATCGCGGCGAGCTCACTCTCAGACTTCGACACCAGATCACCCACGGTCTGGATCCCCGCCCGCTTCAGGCAGTTGTACGACCGAACGCCGAGCTCGAGCTCCTCGATCAGGATGTCGTCCATCGCGTTCGGCGGCCGCGACGGCGTGCCAACCGCGCCACCCATGCCGGGCTCCAAAACCCCGGGCGCGCCCGCCTCGCGAAGCTCCACGACCCGCTCGGCGTCCGTGAAGATCGCCAGCTGCGAAATCAGGATCTCCGCCGCCTCGCGCAGGGCCGCGTGCGGATCGATCGACCCGTCGGTCTCGATATCCAAAGTCAGCTTGTCGTAGTCGGTCCGCTGCCCGACACGCGCCTGCTCCACGTTGTAGGCGACGCGGCGCACGGGCGAGAAGATCGAGTCGATCGGGATCACGCCGATCGGCTGGTCGGGCGACTTGTTCTCCTCGGCCGGCCGGTAGCCGCGACCCCGCCCGATCGTCAGATACACCTCGAGCTTGGTCTTCTTCTCCAGAGTCGCGATGTGGGCGTCGGGGTTCAGGATCTCGACACCGCTCGGCAAATCAATGTCCTTCGCCGTGATCTCACCCGGCCCGGTGACCACCAGCGGAGCCTCGATTTCCGTCGCATCCGAGTGCATCCGGCACACGACGCCCTTCAGGTTCAAGACGATGTCGGTCACGTCCTCCTTGACGCCCCGGATCGTCGAGAACTCGTGGGCGACGCCCTCGATCCGCACGGAAGTCACGGCCGCGCCGGCCAGCGAGGACAGCAACACTCGCCGAAGAGAGTTGCCGAACGTATAACCGAAGCCCCGATCGAGTGGCTCGATCGTGAACGACCCACGGTTGTCGTCGACACTCTCGGAAGAGATTCGGGGGACTTGGAAGTCGAGCATCAGGGTCCTAACGTCGTGGTTTCACCCCGCCCTCTGGGCGGTATCAGGGCCGCCGCCGGCCGAAACCGGTCTCGCGACTCAAAGCTTGTCCTACTTGGAGTACAGCTCGACGATGAGCTGCTCCTGAACCGGAGCGGCGATCTCGCGGCGCTCGGGCTTGCGCAGCACCTTGGCCGTGAGCCCGTCGTGATCGGCCTGTAGCCACGCCGGCACCTGACCCGTGAGCTCGGTGGCGTCGCGGATCACCTGCCCGGCCGTCGAGCGCGGATGGATCGCGATCACGTCGTCGTCGCGCATCTGATAACTCGGGACGTTCACCCGACGGCCGTTGACCGTCCAGTGCCCGTGCAGAATGAGCTGACGCGCCTGCCGACGACTCGCCGCGAATCCCAACCGCACGAGCACGTTGTCGAAGCGGCACTCGAGCATCCGCAGAAGGTTCTCGCCGGTGATGCCCGGCTGCTGGGAGGCCTTCTGGTAATAGATCCGGAACTGCTTCTCGAGTACGCCGTAGTAGCGCTTGGCCTTCTGCTTCTCGCGCAGCTGGACCCGGTACTCGCTCTGGCGCATCCGCCCGCGCCCGTGCTCGCCGGGCGGGTACGACCGCCGCTCGACACCGCACTTGTCGGTCAGGCACCGCTCGCCCTTCAAGAACAGCTTCTGCCCTTCGCGCCGGCACTGCTTGCACTGAGGTGAGGTATCGCGGGCCATCAGACACGCCTCCGCTTCCGCGGACGGCAACCGTTGTGCGCCTGGGGCGTGACGTCCTTCACACCCGTCACCTCGAGCCCGGCCGCCTGAAGCGACCGGATCGCCGTCTCGCGACCCGACTTCCGGGGCCCTTGACGAACACCTCGACGCGCTGCAGCCCGTGCTCGATGCCCTTCCGGGCGGCCGCGTCGGCCGTCACCTGGGCGGCGAACGGGGTCGACTTGCGCGAGCCCTTGAAGCCGGCGCCACCGGCCGACTCCCACGCGATCACGTTGCCCTCGCGGTCGGTCAACGACACGATCGTGTTGTTGAACGAGGTCTTGATGTGAGCCTGCCCAATCGGAATGTTCTTGCGGACGCGCCGGCGCCCGCGCTGTGGCCTACGAGGTGCGGGCATCTATTTCTTGGTCGCCTTCTTCTTGCCGGCGACCTGCATCCGCTTGGGCCCCTTGCGCGTGCGCGCGTTGGTCTTGGTGTTCTGACCGTGCACCGGCAGCCCGCGCCGATGGCGCAGCCCGCGATAGCAGCCGATCTCCTGCAGGCGCTTGATGTTCTGGGAGCGCTCGCGCCGCAGATCACCCTCGACCGTGAGCTCGGAGTCGATCGCCTCGCGCAGGCGGATCACCTCTTCCTCGGTCAGGTCGCGCACCTTGCGGTCGGGCTCGATACCGAGCTCGGCGAGCAGCTTGTTGGAGGTGGAGCGGCCGACCCCGTAGATGTAGGTCAGGCCGATCTCGACCCGCTTGTTGAGGGGGATGTTGACACCCGAGATGCGTGCCATCTCAACCTTGCCTTTGCTTGTGGCGCGGATTCGAGCAGATCACGAGGACCCGCCCGTTCCGGCGGATGATCTTGCACTTCTCGCACATCGGCTTGACCGACGGTCGTACTTTCACGCTCGCTTCGCTCTCGTCGCCTGTTTGAAACCAGTAGTTTCCGCAGCCCGGCTCTGGAGACCGTTTTGGTCGCCGCTACCGGCCTGCAGCAGCGCCCCGGCGCGCACACAATCACGCACGCAGACGCAACGAGCGATGTTAGCAGGGGTGCGCCGGAGCGCCGCCCGTGGGTATGGGCCGGCCTTCGGCCGGCATCCATGGGGCCAATTCCGCCGGGCATCCATGCACCGGCGGGCGTCCGCGCGCCCTGTCCGGACGGGGCACCCGGCCCCATGGACGCCGCCGCAGGCGGCCCCAAATCCCTATGCGGCCGCGCGGCCGCCCTTGGCCTCGTGCCAGGGCGTCAGGATCCGCGGCCCCGCCGCGGTGACCGCGATCGTGAACTCGAAATGGGCGGCGAGCGACCCGTCCTGGGAATAGATCGCCCAGTGGTCGTCGCCCACCCGCACCGCGTGCCGGCCGGCGGTGACCATCGGCTCGATGGCCATCACCATCCCCTCCTCGAGCGGGATGCCGGTGCCCGCGTTGCCGTAGTTGGGGATCTGCGGCTCCTCGTGCATCTCGCGCCCGACCCCGTGGCCGACCAGCGAGCGGACGATCGACAGGCCGGCGGCCTCGACGTGCTGCTGGATGGCGTGCGAGACGTCGCCCAGCCGGTTGCCCACGCGGCACTGCTCGACCGCCAGGAACAGCGACTCCTCGGTGACCTGCAACAGCTTGGTGGCGACCGGGCTGATCGGCCCGACCCCGAACGTGCGGGCCGCGTCGGCGACCCAGCCGTCGTAGACCACCCCGATATCGACCGACAGGATGTCCCCGCGCGCGAGCGCGTACGGGCCTGGGATGCCGTGCACGATCATCTCGTTCGGCGAGGCGCAGATCGATCCCGGGAATCCGCGGTAGCCCTTGAAGGCCGGCGTCGCGCCCTGGGAGCGGATGAACTTCTCGGCCGCCTCGTCGAGGTCCGCTGTCGTGACTCCGGGCCGGATCTTGCCGGCGAGCAGGTTCATGGTCTTGACCAGGATCGCGCCGGCGGCCGCCATCCGCTCGATCTGCTCCGGTGTCTTCTTGATGATCAAACGTCTTCCTCGAGTCGCAGCGTCGCGATCACAGCGCGAATGTGATCGTGCACCTCGGCCGGACCGCGGGTGCCGTCGACGCGACGCAGGATTCCCTTCTCATCGTAGTAGTCGATCACCGGCTCGGTCTGCTCGTGGTAGACCTTCAGGCGCTTCTCCACCACCTCGGGCTTGTCGTCATCGCGCTGGACCAGGCGCGAGCCGTCCTGATCGCACACGTCGTCGTGCTTGGGCGGGTCGAAGTCGACGTGGTAGTTGTGGCCGGCCTTGACGCACACGCGCCGGCCCGAGAGCCGCCGGACGAGTTCCTCGTCGGGCACATCGATCAGCAGCACCGCAGTGATGCGCCGGCCCAGTTGCGAGAGATGCTTGGAGAGCGCCTCGGCCTGGGGAACCGTACGCGGAAAGCCATCGAGGATGAACCCGTCCTGGGCGTCCTCCTGCTGCAGTCGCTCGTCCGTCATGGCGAGGATCAAGTCGTCGGGCACGAGATCGCCGCGATCCATGTACTCCTTGGCCTTCTGGCCGAGCTCGGTGCCCTCCTTCACGTTCCCCCGGAGCATGTCGCCGGTGGCGATGTAGGGCAGCTGGAAGTCAGAACGCAGGCGATCGGCCTGCGTTCCCTTGCCCGCGCCCGGAGGGCCGAACAGGATCAGGTTGAGCTCTGACACGCGGGCCTCACTGTATCGGGAGCGCAAACGCGAAGTGAACGCAATCGGGCCCGAGTCACCCCCGCGACTCGGGCCCGAAGCGTCTCGGTCGGTCTGAAGCGGCGAGAACGTCGCCCCCCGGCGGGCGCCCGGGCCGGCGTCCATGCCGACCCACCCCCAAGCGCTGCCAAGCTCGCCGCTATCCCCTGCCCGCCCTCTAGATCTGCCCCCGGGATGGACCGGCACCCCCGCGCCGGCCCATCCAATTGCACATCTGCCCCCGGGATGGACCGGCACCCCCGCGCCGGCCCATCCAATTGCACGTCTGCCCCCGAAAACGGCTGCCCCCACTCCGGTCCTGCGCCCCCAACTGCCCCCAAGCCAGCTGCGCAAGCCCCCTGCCCCCACGACGGATCTGCGCCCCCGCAATCCGTCCTGTCTGCACTTGCTGTTGGCTTCTTACGGTCATGCGGTATCGGTAGCTAACTACAGCTCAGTGGCCTTCGCACCAGGGACGGACCCCAGGGTTTGCAACCCTGCGCGACCCAAGCCCCCGAGGGCCGCACCCGAGGTCCGGGCGGCCTCGATGGCCGCCACCAGTTCGATCCACCCGCTGAAACGACGCGAGCCGTGCGACCCGTTCGACACTGAGCCGCTGATCGGGTCCGAATCCAGCTCGATCGTCAGCTCCAGGTACGTGGTTTCCCTCTCCACGGTGGATATGTTGACCGCGCGGTCCGCTCTTCGCCCCAGGCTAGTACCCCAGGATTAGGCATAAACCCAGTCGGGGTACATTGCTCTATATGCCGGTGCGGGAGGCGCCCGACAGACGTGGCCGGCCCCTGCGGGGACGCACGGGCCTCCTGGAGCGAGACGATCTGCTCCAGGCGATCACCGCTGTCCTTGACGCGCTCGACGCGGGGAGCGGCGAGGCGCTCCTGCTCGAGGGCCACGCCGGAATGGGCAAGACCCGGCTCCACGAGGCGGCCCTCGACGAGGCCCGCCGGCGCGGCGTCCGCGTGTTGCGGGCGGCCGGCGCCGAGCTCGAGCAGAACGTCGCGCTCGGGATGGCCGGCCAGCTGGTCCGCGCCCTGCTCCGCGAGCTACCCGAGGACGCCCGCCGGGCGTTCCTGGCCGAGGCGCCGGAGCGGGTCCGCTCGCTGGCCGGGCGCCGAGCGGATCTGCCGGAGCCCGACGAGCCCACTGACCTGACCGCGTCCCACGGCCTGTTCGCCGCGATGGCCGGTGCGGCCGAGACGCGACCGACGCTGCTGGCCATCGACGATCTGCACTGGGGCGACGTCGCCTCGCTCGAGTTCGTCCTCTATGTCCTGCACCGGCTCGACGAGTTGCCCGTCGCGCTGGTCATGACTCGCCGCCCCGACCCGGCCGGCGAGCCTTCCGAGCCACTCGACCGGATCTCCACCCATCCCCGGGTGCGGCTCGAGAGCCTCAGTCCGCTCGGGGTCGAGGCCGTCGAGGAGCTCGCGCGCGACGCGCTCGGCGAGCGAGCCGATCCGGCTCTGGCCGAGGTGTCACTCGAGGTCACCGGCGGTAACCCCTTCTATCTGCGCGAGTTGTTGCTCGCGCTGGCCGAGGACCCGGGCGCCTCCGGCCCCGAGCTGACCCGACGCACTCAGGCGCTGGCCCCGGGCGCGGTGACCCGCTCGCTGCGGGTCCGCGTCGGCCGGCTGGGGCCCGATGCCGCCGCGCTGGCCCGCGCTGTGGCCATCCTCGGGGCCGACGTCCCCCTGCGGCGCGCCGCGGCACTCGCCGGGCTGCCGATCGACGCGGCCAGCGCGGCCGCCGACGCCCTGGCCGGAGTCGAGGTGCTGCTCGCCCGCGAGCCGCTGCGCTACGTCCACCCGCTCGTCCAGCACGCGATCGCCCAGGACATCCCGCCGTTCGATCGCGGCAGCCGGCACCTCGACGCGGCCCGGCTCCTCGACGTCGACGGCGAGGACGTCGAGCTGGTCGCCGCGCACCTGCTGCTGGGCCACGCCGGCGCCGATCCCTGGGCCGTCGAGCAGCTCCGGGCCGCCGCGCGTGAGGCCCGGGCCCCACAGCCGGCCGTGCGCTACCTCCAGCGCGCCCTCGAGGAGCCGCCGACCCCCGAGCTGCGGCCCGAGGTACTCGCAGAGCTCGGCGCCGCCGAGGCCGCGCTCGGCGAGGCAACTTCCGCCGAGCACCTCGCTCAGGCGATGGCCGGGACCACCGACCCCCGCCGGCGCGGTGAGCTGGCCCTCGAGCTGGGGCACGCCCTGGACGCCCAGGGGCGACACGAGGAGGCCGCGCGCGTCTATGACAACGCCCTGTCCGAGCTGCCCGCCGACACCGCCAAGCCTGAGGAGCTCGAGCTTCGCGACCAACTCGAGGCGAGCTTCATCACCACCGCCTCGATCATCCCGGATCTGCAGCCGGTCGCCGTCGAGCGCTCGGCACGCGTGGTCGAGAACGCGGTCAAGGGTCCCACCACCCAGGGCCAGCGGCTGCTCCTGGCCCAGGCGGCGATTCACGCCACGACCACCGGCGAGTCGGCCCACAACGCGATCGAGCTGGCCGAGCGGGCCTGGGACCGCGGGCGGATCCTCGCCAACGCCAACCCCCAGTGGATCGGGTGGCGGATGGTGGCCGCCGCTTTCCTGTTGAACGGCGAGCTCGAGAGCTCGCTGCTCGTCGCCGATGCCGCGATGGCCGACGCGCGCCGACGCGCGTGGCCGCTCGGGCTTCGCCACGGCGAGCTACGTGCGCGGGCTGCCGCTGCTCTGGCAGGGTCGCGCGACCGACGCGCTCGCCGACCTCGAGCTTGCCCGCGACGCCCGCCGCTACGGCTGGCACGAGTTCGCCCGCTCCGCCGCCGCGCACTACGCGCTCGGCCTG
The DNA here is from genome assembly GCA_963832315.1 of uncultured Solirubrobacterales bacterium. Lineage (GTDB taxonomy): Bacteria > Actinomycetota > Thermoleophilia > Solirubrobacterales > Solirubrobacteraceae > Palsa-465. The sequence goes on from CAWHTT010000011.1 coordinate 350,465, forward strand.
ATCGAGCGCGACGAGCTCGACCAGGCGCAGGCCGTCCTGGACGAGGACGGGCCGCTCGGGGAGCCGCACGACATCGAGGACGTGCTGCGCCTGTACTCGCTGGCCGAGCTGCGCCTGGCCCAGCGCCGAGCCGGGGAGGCCCTGGAGGCGGCGCTGACCGTGGGCGAGATCGGCGAGCGGACGGTCCGCTACCTCGGCTACTGCCCGTGGCGCACCACGGCGGCCCAGGCCGCGCTGATGCTGGGCGACTCAGACCGCGCGCTCGAGTTGGCCCGCGAGGAACTGGCCCGCGCCGAGCGGACCGACGTGCTGCACATGCGGATCCGCGCCCGACGCGTCCTCGCCCAGTGCGAGCAGGGCGGCAAGGGGCTGCGCACCCTGCGCACCGCGGTGCGGCTTGGCTCCCACGCGCCCTCGCGCCTGGAGTCGATCCGCGCGCTGGTCGACCTCGGCGCCGCGCTCCGGCGCGAGAACCGCCGCAGCGAGGCACGCGAATGGCTTGAGCGGGGCGCCGACCGGGCCGCCAACGGCGGCCTCGCCGCCCTCAGCGAGCGCGCCCGCGTGGAGCTCGCGGCGACCGGCGCCCGCCCGCGGCGCGACGCCCTGCTCAGCGGACCGGCCTCGCTCACTCCCTCAGAGCGCCGGATCGCCGCGCTGGCCGCCACCGGTCAGTCCAACCGCGAGATCGCCCAGGCCCTGTTCGTCACGCCCAAGACCGTCGAGTACCACCTGCGCAACACGTACCGCAAGCTCGACATCCAGACCCGCCAAGAGCTCGCCGACGCCCTGAGCGTCTAGTCCCCCGCCCGCCCGCCCGCCGCAATCCGAAATTTCCGCCATTTCAGCGGGCCCGACCGGCTAGTGACGGATTCTTCGGCTCTCAGCCGAGATTTCCGGAATTCCCGGGGCAGACGGGGCGCGAATGGCGGAAATTTCGGGCCGGGGCGGGCAATGCGACCCCGGCTGCGGGCGCACTACTCCCGTCAACCGTCCGGCGGACGCCTATTTCAGGAAGCCTTCGTAATTCCGCATCATCAGCTGCGCCTCGAGCTGTTTCATCGTGTCGAGCGCGACGCCGATGACGATCAGGATCGAGGTGCCGCCGAAGAAGAAGTTGGCCGATGTCTGGTCGATCAGGATCGTCGGCAGGGCGGCGACCGCGGCGAGGAACAACGCACCCGGGAAGGTCAGGCGAGCCAGGATGCGGTCGAGGAACTCGGCCGTGGGCCTACCTGGTCGAACCCCGGGGATGAACCCGCCGTACTTCTTGAGGTTGTCGGCCTGGTCGACGGGGTTGAACGTGACCGCCGTGTAGAAGTACGTGAACAAGATGATCAGCACGCTCTCGCCCAGTACGTAGTGCCAGCCCTGGGGGTTGAAGAAGTTCTGGACGTCGGTGGCGAAGTTGTTGCGGTTCTGCCCGAGCAGCTGGCCGATCGTCGGCGGAATCGCCATCATGCTGGCCGCGAAGATGACCGGGATGACGCCGGCCATGTTCACGCGCAGGGGCAGGTAGGTCTGGCTCCCCTGGGTCATTCTTCGGCCGATCACCCGTTTGGCGTACTGGATGGGGATCCGGCGCTGGCCCTCCTGCACGAACACGATCGCCGCCACGATGCCGACCGCGATGAACGGCATGATCACCTTGAACACCTGGTCGGGGTTGGTCCACCAGGACTGCACGCCGTGGGGGATCCGGGCCACGATCGAGGCGAAGATCAGGAGCGAGATGCCATTGCCGATGCCGCGCTGGGTGATCAGCTCGCCCATCCACATCAGCAGGACGCAGCCGGCGGTCAGCGAGATCACGATCAGCAGCATCTTGGCCAGGTTGAAGTTCGGGATCAGGTCGACGTTGGCTTGGGTCTCGAGGCTACGGAACAGGAACACGTAGCCGATCGACTGGGCAAAGGCCAGCCCGACCGTGAGGTAGCGCGTGTACTGCGTGATCCGCGCCTGCCCAACCTCGCCCTCCTTGGAGAGCTTCTCCAGCGAGGGCACGACGACCTGCAGCAACTGCAGGATGATCGAGGCCGTGATGTAGGGCATGATGCCCAGCGCGAACAGCGCGATCCGCGTCAGCGCGCCGCCCGAGAACAGGTTCAGCAGCCCGAGGATCCCGTTGTTGCCGAGGTTCGAGTTCTGGATCTCCTTGACGGCCGAGGCGCTGACGCCGGGCGCGGGGATGTGGGTGCCCAGGCGGTAGAGCGCGAGGATCGCCGCCGTGAACAGCACCTTATTGCGGATCTCGCCCACCCGGAACGCGCCGAGGATGGTGGAGATCACTTCGGGCGGCCTCCGCTATCTGCTGCGACGATCAGCTGGGTGGTTCCGCCGGCCGCCTCGATCCGTTCCTTCGCGGCGGCGCTGAACGCGTGCGCGTGGACGGTCAGCGGCTTGGACAGCTCGCCCTTGGCCAGGATCTTGACCGGGATGCCCTTCTTGGTGGCCAGCCCCTTGGCGTGCAGCGCCTCGAGCGTCACCGCGGCGCCGGACTCAAAGCGCGCCTCGAGGTCGACCAGGTTGACCGGCTGCGTGTGGGTCCGGAACGGCTCGAACGGCATCGACTTCTTCATGTGTGGGCCGCGCAGCTTGCGCATCCGCATGTGAATCGGGTTCTGGCCGCCCTCGAACCGGGCCCGCTCCTTGGCGCCCGACCGCGAGCCCCAGCCCTTCTGGCCGCGGCCCGAGGTCTTGCCGGTGCCCGAGCCCTCGCCGCGGCCGACCCGCTTGCGTGGCCGCCGCGACCCGCGCGCGGGCTTCAGGTTGTGCAGCCCGATCCGCTCCTCGCGCTCTTCGGGGGCCGCGTCGTCTTCGCGGGGCTCAGCCACTGGAATCCTCCGAGGAGACCTCGACCAGGTGCGCGACCTTGGCGATCATCCCGCGGATCTGGGGCGTGTCCTCGTGCTCGACCTGGTGGCCGATCCGGCGCAGCCCGAGGGAACGCAGCGTGTCGCGCTGGCGCTGATCGCACCCGTTGCGCGAGCGGCGCTGGGTGACGACGAGCTTGCTCACGACGACTCGGACTCCTCGGACTCGGCTGCCGCCGGCTCGTCGGCGGAGGCCGCCTCGGAGGAGGCGCCGTCGCCATTCGAGCTCGCTGGAGCGGCCGAGACCGTTTCGGTCGCGACCTCAGGTTCTGAGGTCAGCCCCAGCACCTGATTGATCGACAGGCCACGGATTTCGGCGACCTCGTCCGGGGTGCGCAGCGACTGCAGCCCGGCCATCGTGGCCTTGACCAGGTTGATCGGGTTCTGCGACCCCAGGGACTTCGAAAGGATGTCGTGGATCCCGGCCAGCTCGAGCACGGCGCGCACGCCACCACCGGCGATCACGCCGGTACCGGGCGAAGCGGGCTTCAAGAACACGCGTCCGGACCCGAAGATGCCGGTCGTCTGGTGGGTGATCGTCGAGCCGTGCTTGGGCACGCGATACAGGTTCTTCTTGGCCTGCTCGACGCCCTTCTGGATGGCGACCGGAACCTCGTTGGCCTTGCCGTAGCCGATCCCGACGATCTCGCGCTCGTCGCCCACCACGACCAGCGCGGTGAACGAGAAGCGCCGGCCACCCTTGACCACCTTGGCCACGCGGTTGATCTCGACCACGCGTTCCTGGAGGTCGAGTCCGGCGGCGGAGACTGAGCGATCGCGTACGAGGGGCATGAGCAGATCCAGGTTAGCGGGCCTAAAAGGTCAGCCCGCCCTCGCGGGCCCCGTCGGCGAGCGCCTTGACGCGCCCGTGGTACTTGTAGCCGCCCCGGTCGAACACGGCTGACTCGACGCCAGCAGCCTTCGCCCGGTCGGCGAGGAGCGCGCCGGCGCGCTGGGCCTGCTCCATCCGGCCCAGGCCGCGCAGGTCGGACTCGGTCCAGTTGACCGAGGCCACCGTGCGCCCGGTGTCGTCGTCGATCAGCTGGGCGAAGATGCCGCGGTTGGAGCGGAAAACCGAGATCCGGGGGCGCTCGGAGGTACCGCGCACCTTGGCCCGGACGCGCCGGCGCCGCTTGAGTCTCTGAGCCGGCTTGGTTAAGACGGTCATGCGCGCTTACCGACCTTCCGGGCGACGTACTCGCCCTCGTAGCGGATCCCCTTGCCCTTGTAGGGCTCGGGCTTGCGCTGCTTGCGGATCAGCGCGGCAATCTCGCCCACCTGTTGCTTGGAGGCGCCGCGGACCGTGATCCGGGTCGGCTGGGGGACCTCGAACTCGATTCCGTCCGGGGCCTTGATCGACACCGGGTGCGAATAGCCGAGGGCCAACTCGAGGTCGCGTCCGCGCAGCGCTGCCCGGTAGCCCACGCCCTGGATCTCCAGACGCTTCTCGAATCCGGCCGTCACACCCTGCACCATGTTGGCCACCAGCGTCCGGGTCAGCCCGTGCAGCGCGCGGTGCTCGCCGCGGTCGGTCGGCCGCGTGACCACGATCTGATCGTCGTTCTGCGCGACCGTGATGTCCCGGTGCACGCGCTCGGTCAGCTCGCCCTTGGGCCCGTTCACGGTCACCCGCTCGGGCTCGATCGAGACCGTGACTCCGGCCGGGACGGTGATGGGTTGTCTACCGATACGTGACATGGCTTGCTCGACGGTCTACCAGACCTGCGCCACCACTTCGCCGCCGACGCCCTCGCTGCGGGCCTCGTGCCCGGTCATGACCCCCTTGGAGGTCGACATGATCGCGGTGCCCATGCCGCCCTGGATGCGGGGGATGTGGGCATGGTCGACGTAGGTGCGCTGGCCCGGGCGCGAGACCCGCTGCAGGCCGGTGATCACCGGCTTGCGCGCCTGGGTGTACTTGAGCGTGATCGTCAGGGCCTCGCCGGGCCGGCCCTCGGGCGTGTCGTGCACCTCGAACGCCTCGATGTAGCCCTGCTCGTGCAGGATCCGGGCGATCTCCCGCCCGAGCCGCGAGGAGGGGATCGTCACGTCGTGGTGCTGCGCGGCCGCTGCGTTGCGGATCCGCGTCAGTAGGTCGGCGACCGGATCGGTCATGGTCATCGCGCGCCGCCTACCAGCTCGACTTGGTCATGCCGGGGATGTAGCCGTTGTGCGCCAGCTCGCGCAGGCAGATCCGGCACACGCCGAACTTGCGATAGACCGAGCGCGCCCGGCCGCAACGGCGGCAGCGGGTGTACGCGCGCGTCTTGTACTTGGCGGGACGCTGCTGACGGACAACCTGTGAAGTCTTGGCCATGGGCTCCTTCTACGTCTACGCGGCCGCCGCTTCGGGGCGGCCCTCTTTGGAAAACGGCATCCCGAGCGCCTCGAGGAGGGCGAATGCCTCGTCGTCGCTCTGGGCGGTCGTGGTGATTGTGATGTCGAGGCCGCGGACCTGATCCACCTCGTCGTAGTCGACCTCGGGGAAGATGATCTGCTCGCGCACGCCCATCGAGTAATTGCCGCGCCCGTCGAACGAGCGCGGGTTCAGGCCGCGGAAGTCGCGGATCCGCGGGATCGCCACTGACATCAGGCGATCCAGGAATTCATAGGAGCGGGCACCGCGCAGGGTCACCGCGACCCCGACCGGCATGCCTTCGCGCACCTTGAACTGCGCGATCGACTTGCGGGCCCGGCGCACGTTGGGCCGCTGGCCGGTGATTGTGCCGAGCTGCTCCGAGGCCGCGTCGAGCATCTTTGAGTCCTGCTTGGCCTCGCCCACGCCCATGTTGACGGTGACCTTGACGATGCGCGGGGCGCGCATCGGCGTCGAGTAGCCGAAGCGCTCGGTGAGCGCCGGGAGGATCTCCTCGCGATATCGGGTCTGCAGTCGTGCCTCGGGCATCGCTCTAGTCCAATCTCGTTCCGCTCCGACGCGCGATCCGGAAGCGCTTGCCGTCGTGGATCTCGATCCCGACGCGCGTCGGCTTGTCGTCCTGGGGGTCGACCAGCATCACGTTGGAGACGTGGATCGGCCCCTCCTTCTCGATCACCCCGCCGACGGTCTCGGCACGCTGGGCGCCGCCCACCTGGCGGGGTCGCTGGTGGCGTTTGACGATGTTCAGTCCCTCGACGTACACGCGGTCCTTGCCGAGCTCCATGCGGAGAATCCGGCCGCGCTTGCCGCGGTCCTTGCCGCCGATCACGATGACCTCGTCACCCTGCTTGAGCCGCGCAGGCATGTCCTACAACACCTCCGGGGCAAGCGAGACGATCTTCATGAAGTTGCGCTCGCGCAACTCGCGCGCCACCGGGCCGAAGATGCGCGTGCCACGCGGGTTGTTCTGATTATCGATCAGCACGGCGGCGTTCTCGTCGAAGGCGATGTAGGTCCCGTCCTCGCGGCCGTAGGACTTGCGGGTGCGAACGACCACCGCGGTGACCACCTCGCCCTTCTTGACCGAGCCCTGCGGGCTGGCCTGCTTGACCGTGGCGGTCACGATGTCGCCCACGCCGGCATAGCGGCGGCGATGCCCGCCGCGGACACGGATGACCAGGATCTCGCGGGCGCCCGTGTTGTCGGCAACGCGCAGCCGTGTCTCGTTCTGGATCACGAGGTGGCTCCTCGAGAAGTCATGGCCCGATTCGCGAGCGAGAATCGAGCATGGCAAGGACGCAGGAGTCGACGTGTAGCAGCGCTACACGAGACTCCGAGGACGCCGCCAGGCGAAGATTCGCAGCCGCGAAGCGGGTCAGGAATTCGAAGAGGAGTCACCGTTACTCGGCCCTCTGGACCACTTCGATCAGTCGCCAGCGCTTGAGCCGTGACATCGGGCGGCACTCGCGAACGATCACGGTGTCGCCGATGTGCGCGTCGTTGGCCTCGTCGTGGGCGTGCAGGGTGCTCGAGGTGCGCACCACCTTGGCGTAGCGCCGGTGCCGGTGAGCCACGTCGATCCGCACGGTGATCGTCTTGTTGGCCTTTTCGGACACGACCACGCCCTGGCGGATCTTCTGCCGGCCCGGGCCGTGTTCGCGCGGCGCCGTGGTCTGGGCCTCGGCCCCCGCGCGCGCGGCCTTACCCTTCTCGCGCGACCGCGCCCGCTCCACCCGGCGCTCCTGCGCCTTGCGCCCGCGCTGCGCCACGCGCTCGGCATGCCGCTCCTCGGGCGTGCGCGGTTGGCGCGCCTTGCTCTGGGACGCCTTGGCCACACGGGCGCGCCGTCGCCGCTCCTTGGGAGCTACGACCTCGACGGGCTCGCTCGGAGCGGCTGCCTCGGGGGCGGCCTCCTGCGCGGCCGGGGCCTCGGCCTGTTCTGGGGTCTCTGTCTCGTTGTTCTCTGTTTCAGCCATTGCCATTCAGTTCTCGTTCGCGCTGGATGGTGAGCGCGCGTGCAATCTCTTTCTTGGCCCGCCTGAGCCCGGCGGTGTTCTCGAGCTCGGAGGTGGCGTGCTGGAAGCGCAGCCCGAACAGCTCGCGGCGGGCGGTCAGGACGTGCTCGCTCAGCTCGTTGTCGCTCAGGTCACGGAGGTCTGACGTTCTCATCTCAGTGGTCCTCGCGCATGACGAACTTGGTGCGCACGGACAGCTTGTGCCCGGCCAGGCGCATCGCCTCGCGGGCCAGCGGCTCGGGCACGCCGGCCAGCTCGAACATCACGCGGCCCGGCTTGACCACGGCAACCCAGCCCTCGGGCGATCCCTTGCCCGATCCCATGCGGGTCTCGGCCGGCTTCTTGGTGTAGGACTTGTCCGGGTAGACGTTGATCCACACCTTGCCGCCGCGCTTGATCTTGCGGGTCATCGCGATACGAGCGGCCTCGATCTGACGGTTGGTCAGCCAGCCCGCGTCGAGCGCCTTCAGGCCGTACTCGCCGAACTGAACCTTGGTCTGCCCGCGGGAGAGCCCGCGCCGGCGTCCCCGGTGGACCTTGCGGTGCTTGACGCGCTTGGGAGCGAGCATCAGCTACCACCGCCCGCCTGACTCGGACGTGGGCCGCCACCGCCGCCGCCACCGCCGCCGCCGCCACCGCGCGGCCCACCACCGCCGCCGCCGGGACCGCGACCGCCGCCGCCACCGCCACCGCCACCGCCGCGACCACCGCCACCGCCGGGACCGCGACCGCCGCCGCCACCACCGCCGCCGCCACGACCACCGCCACCGCCGGGACCGCGACCGCCGCCACCACCACCGCCGCCGCGACCACCGCCACCGCCGGGACCGCCGCCGCGGCCACCCGGACCGCGACCGCCGCCGGGGCCACCAGGGCCACCGGGACCGCCGCCGCGACCGCCAGGGCCGCCCGGACCGCCACGACCACCGGGACCGCCACCGCGACCACCGCCGCGACCGCCACCGCCGCCACCACCACGCCCGTCGCGCCCGCCGCGTCCGCGGCCGTCGCGCTCGGGCGCCTGCGGAGCCGGCTCGTCCATGATCGTCAGATCGGCGCCGGTGTAGCCCTCGGGCATGATCTCGCCCTTGTTGATCCAGCACTTCACGCCGATGCGGCCGAACGTGGTGCGGGCCTCGTGGAAGCCGTAGTCGATGTCGGCGCGCAGCGTGTGCAACGGCACGCGGCCGTCCGAATAGCCCTCAGTGCGGGCCATCTCGGCGCCGCCCAGACGACCGGACACCTGAACCTTGACGCCCTTGGCGCCAGAGCGCATCGCGCTGGTCAGCGCGCGCTTCATGGCCCGGCGGAACGCCACGCGATTCTGGAGCTGCTCGGCGATCGACTGCGCGACCAGGCGCGCGTCGAGTTCGGGGCGCTTGATCTCGAGGATGTTGACCTTGACCTGCTTGCCGGTGATCCGGTGCAGGTCGCGCCGCAGCTGGTCGACCTCCGAGCCCGACTTGCCGATCACGATGCCGGGCCGCGCGGTGTGGATGTTGACCTCGACCTCGTTCTGGTTCTTGCGGATCGTGATGTCCGATAGGCCCGCGTGCGACAGCCGCCGGATGATGTGCCCGCGGATCTGCGTGTCCTCGTGCAGGAAGTCTGCGAACTGGCGCTCGTTGAACCAGTTCGATTTCCAGTCGTGGATGTAGCCCACGCGGAGCGACTCGGGATGAACTTTTTGACCCATATCTAGTGACTAATCCTTCGGCGTGAGCAAGATCGTGAGGTGGCTGGTGCGCTTGCGGATCCTCGTCGCCCGCCCCATCGCGCGGGGCCGGAAGCGCCGGATCGTGGGGCCCTCGTCGGCGTGGACCGCCTTGATCACCAGGTCCTCGCCCACGAGCTCGTGGTTGTTCTCAGCGTTGGCCACCGCGGACTCGAGCAGCTTGCTCCAGTCGCGCGCCACCGCACGCGAGGTGTGAGCGAGGATAGCTCGCGCTTCTTCAACGCTCTTCCCGCGTATGTGGTCGCACACGAGCCGCGCCTTGCGCGCGGACGAGCGGACGTACTTGGCCTGCGCCCGGACGACCACATCCCGCCGCTCGCCACGCTGTCCTCTCCTCCGACGGCTGGGGGCAGGTGCCGGCGCCGTTGGAGCTTCATCGGGCTCAGCAGCGCCACGACGGCGGCGACGGGCCGGCGCGGGCGCCACGGCCTCCTCAGCTTCCGGGCCCTCATCACCTTCGTCCACCGAGTCCTCCGGGATCTCGGCTTCGTCCTCGCCTTCCGCCTCCGCGTCGGCTTCGAGCATCACGTCAGCGGCGGCCTCAACGGCCTCCACGTCCTCGTCGGTCGGCTCGACCTCGGCCACCTCACCGCCCTCAGCGACAGGGGTGGCCTCCGCCTCAGCTTCGTCGGCGGCCTTGCCGCGACGGCGGCGCCGGCGCTTGGGCTCCTCGACCTCGGCCTCGGGCGTCTCGTCGGTGTCCGGGGTCTCGTCCGGCTCTTCGATCATCGCCTCTTACCAGTCCCTGCATGCCCGCGGTACAACCGCGTGGGCGCGAACTCGCCAAGCTTGTGCCCCACCATCGACTCAGTCACGAACACCGGGACGTGTTTCCGGCCATCGTGCACGGCGATCGTGTGACCGACCATCTCCGGGAAGATCGTCGACGTGCGCGACCAGGTGCGCAGCATGCGCTTCTCGCCCGAGGAGTTCATGGCCTCGATCCGCGTCATCAGCCGCTCCTGGACGTACGGCCCCTTCTTACTCGAGCGACTCATCGCTTCTTGCCTCTCCTCCGTCCGCGCACGATGTACTTGTCAGATGCCTTGCCCTTGGGCCGGGTGCGGTAGCCGAGCGTCGGCACGCCCCACGGCGTGACCGGATGGCGCCCGGGCGTGGTCGAGCCCTCGCCGCCACCGTGCGGGTGATCGACCGGGTTCATCGCGGTGCCGCGCGTCTGCGGGCGCACACCCATGTGCCGCTTGCGACCGGCCTTGCCGATCGACACGTTCTGGTGGTCGGTGTTGCCGATCGTGCCCACGGTGGCGCGGCACTCGGCCCGGACCATCCGCATCTCGCCCGAGGGCAGGCGCAGCGTCACGTAGTCGCCGTCCTTCGCCAGCAGCTGCACGCTGGCGCCGGCCGCGCGCGCCATCTGGCCGCCGCGCCCGGGGGTGAGCTCGACGTTGTGCACCACGGTGCCGGCCGGCATGTTGCCCAGCGGCAGGCTGTTGCCCACGCGGATCTCGGCTCGCTCGCCGGACTGCACGCTCATCCCCACGCGCAGGCGCTGCGGGGCGAGGATGTAGCGCTTCTCGCCGTCGGCGTAGTGCAGCAGCGCGATGTAGGCCGAGCGGTTCGGGTCGTACTCGATGTGCGCGACCTTGGCCGGGATCCCGTCCTTGCGGCGCTTGAAGTCGATGATGCGGTACAGGCGCTTGGCGCCGCCGCCGCGGTGGCGCGAGGTCTTGCGCCCGTAGGAGTTCCGCCCGCCGGACTTCTTGAGCCCCTCGACGAGCGACTTCTCGGGCGACGTGCGGGTGATCTCGGCAAAGTCGGGATAGGTGACGAACCGGCGACCGGCGGACGTGGGCTTTGGCTTACGAATCGGCATCGGCTGCTCCCAGTTACTCCCCGGCCTCCAGGCCGCCGAAGATCGGAATCGTCTGACCCTCGCGCACCTGCACGATCGCCTTCTTCCACTGTCGGGTGCGACCCGCGGTCTGACCGCGGCGCTTGGGCTTGGAGTGCACGTGGGCCGTGCGCACCTCGAGCACGTTGACCTCGAACAGCAGCTCGACGGCCTGGCGGATCTGGGTCTTGTGGGCCTTGTCGTGTACGCGGAAGGTGTACTTCCCGGCCTCGGCCAGGGCGAACGTCTTCTCGGAAAGGACCGGGCGGATGATCACCTGCGTGGGGTCCATCAGGCCGCCACCTCCCCAGATGCCCCGGCGGACTCGGCGGCAGCCCCCGCTCGGGCCAGCAGGCCCTCGAGCGCCGCCTCTGACACAAGCAGCGAGGCCGCGCCGACGATGTCGGCCACCCCTGCGTCCCTCGCCGGCATTGCGTCGGCGTGGGCCAGGTTGCGGAACGACTTGCCGGCGGCGGCCTCGGCGTCGGTCAGGAGCACAAGCGTCGGAGAGCCCCCGCCCCAGTCAGCCAGGAGTTCGGCCGCCTGCTTGGTCGAAGGCCCGGAGAAGGTCGAGGCGTCGAACACGGCCAGCGATTCCCGCCCGGCATGCATCGAGAGGACGCTTCGCAGCGCCGCCCGGCGGGCCTTGCGGTTGACCTTGACCGTGTAGTGGCGCGGGGTGGGGCCGAATACGGTGCCGCCGCCCGTCCACACCGGCGAGCGCGAGGATCCCGCCCGTGCCCGGCCGGTGCCCTTCTGGCGCCACGGCTTGGCACCGCCGCCGGAGACCTCGCCGCGCGTCTTGGTCGAGGCCGTGCCGTGCCGGCGCGCGTTGAGCTCGGCGCGCACCGCTTCGTGCACGAGTGGCATGTTGAACGCGGCCTCGAACGCGACCGGATCCAGGTCGACGGTCCCGCCGCCCAAACGAGACGCGGTCCTAGCCATCTGAGCGCACCTCCACCGTCCCGCCGCGTGCCCCCGGGACCGCCCCGCGCACCAGCAGCAGGTTCTGGGCCGGGATCACCTCGACCACGGTCAGGCCGCGCTGGGTGGTCCGGCCGCCGCCCATCCGCCCGGGTCCGCGAATGCCCTTGAAGACCCGCGAGGGCGTGGCCGACGCGCCGATCGATCCGGGCGCCCGCACGTTGTGGGAGCCGTGCGACTTCGGGCCGCTACTGAAGTTGTGACGCTTGATCGTGCCCTGGAAGCCCTTGCCCTTGGTCAGCCCGGAGATCTTGACCTTGTCGCCAGCCGAGAACGCGTCCGCCTTGACCGTCTGGCCGACCAGCAGCTCGCCGGCCTCGTCGCGGAACTCCACCAGGTGCCGATGGGCGGACGCATCGGCCTTCTTCAGGTGCCCGAGCTCGGCCTTGGTCAGCGACTTCTCCTTGCACGCGCCGAACGCGAGCTGGACGGCCTCGTAGCCGTCGCGCTCGACGGTCCGGATCGCGGTCACCGGGCAGGGACCGGCCTCCAGGACCGTCACGCGCTCGACGCGACCGTCCTCGAGGAAACGTTGCGTCATGCCGAGCTTCCGAGCCAGGATCGCCGCCATCAGAACCTCACGAGGCCAGGCGGATTTCGATGTCCACGCCGGCCGGGAGATGGTCGAGCCGCTGGAGCGAGTCGACCGTCTTCGGGGTGGGCTGGTGGATGTCGATCAGCCGCTTGTGAGTGCGGATCTCGAAGTGCTCGCGCGAGTCCTTGTCCTTGAACGGCGAGCGGATCACGCAGTAGACGTTCTTCTCGGTGGGCAGGGGCACGGGACCGGAAACGGTCGCGCCGGTGCGCGTCGCCGTCTCGACGATCTCCTTGGCCGCCGTCTCGATCGCCGTGTGGTCGTAGGACTTCAGGCGAATTCGGATCTTGTTTTGGGCAATCGTTGCCAACGCTTCTCCACGCATGACGGCGAGCCCCGGACTCCGGGGCCCGCCCCCATAAGGTCGTATCTGACACTAAAAAAGCGGCGGGGCCGAGAGGCCCGCGCCGCCATAACAACTATGCGATTACTTCGGCGACGACCCCCGAGCCGACCGTGCGGCCGCCCTCGCGGATCGCGAACCGCAGACCCTGGTCCATAGCGATCGGCTGGATCAGCTCGATCTCCATCTGGACGTTGTCGCCCGGCATGACCATCTCGGTGCCCTCGGGCAGCCTCGCCACGCCGGTGACGTCGGTGGTGCGGAAATAGAACTGCGGCCGGTAGCCCGTGAAGAACGGCGTGTGACGGCCGCCCTCCTCCTTCTTCAGGACGTAGACCTCGGCCTTGAACTTGGTGTGCGGTGTGATCGAGCCCGGCTTGCAAAGCACCTGCCCGCGCTCGATGTCGTCCCGCTTGGTGCCGCGCAGCAGGCACCCGACGTTGTCACCGGCCTGACCCTGGTCGAGGATCTTCTTGAACATCTCGACGCCCGTCACCACGGTGCTGGTGGTCGCCTTGATGCCCACGATCTCGACCGTCTCGCCGGTCTTGACGATGCCCTGCTCGACTCGGCCCGTTGCGACGGTGCCGCGGCCGGTGATCGAGAACACGTCCTCGACCGGCATCAGGAATGGCTTGTCGAGATCGCGCACGGGCTCCGGGATGTAGGTGTCCAGTGCCTCCGCGAGCTCGAGGATCTTCGCCTCGTACTCCTCGTCACCCTCGAGCGCCTTGAGCGCCGAACCCGCTACGAACGGGATGTCGTCGCCCGGGAAGTCGTACTCGGAGAGCAGATCGCGGATCTCGACCTCGACGAGCTCGAGCAGCTCGGGGTCGTCGACCATGTCGACCTTGTTAAGGAACACGACGATGTAGGGCACGCCGACCTGACGAGCGAGCAGGATGTGCTCGCGCGTCTGGGGCATCGCGCCGTCAGCCGCCGACACGACCAGGATCGCGCCGTCCATCTGAGCGGCGCCCGTGATCATGTTCTTGACGTAGTCGGCGTGACCGGGACAGTCGACGTGCGCGTAGTGCCGGTTCGGAGTCTGGTACTCGACATGGGAAGTCGCGATCGTGATCCCGCGCGCCTTCTCTTCCGGAGCGTTGTCGATCGATTCGAACGACCGCACCTCGGTGCCGCCGAACTTCTCGTTCAGCACCTTCGTGATGGCGGCCGTCAGCGTCGTCTTGCCGTGGTCGATGTGACCGATCGTGCCGACGTTGACGTGGGGCTTGTCGCGCTCGAACTTGGCTTTCGCCACTTTGGTTTCGCTCCTTCTATTTCAGTCGTTGTGTTCGTCTGCGGACGAACTTATGCAGGATATAAATTCGCGCCGTTTGCTGCTGCAAGGCATCAGGCAGCCGCCTGGGCTTGATCGCCGACCACTCGCTCGGCGATGTTAGGCGGGACCTCGTCGTAGCGTTCGAACTGCATCGTGTAGGTGGCGCGGCCCTGGGTGTTGGAACGCAGATCGGTCGCGTAGCCGAACATCTCGGCCAGCGGCACGAACGCGTTGATGACCTGCGCGTTGCCGCGCTGCTCCATCCCGTGGACGTGGCCCCGCCGGCGGTTCAGGTCGCCGATCACGTCGCCCATGAACTCCTCGGGCGTGACCACCTCGACCGCGAACACCGGCTCGAGCAGGATCGGCTTGGCCCGCGCGGCCGCCGCCTTGAGGGCCAGCGAGCCCGCGACCTTGAAGGCCAGCTCGGATGAGTCGGTGTCGTGGTACTTGCCGTCGGTCAGCGTGACCCGCACGTCGACCATCGGGTAGCCGGCGCGCGGTCCGTTCTCCAACGCCTCCTCGACGCCCTTCTCGACCGCCGGGATGAACTCGGTCGGGATCGACCCGCCCTTGATCTTGTTGACGAAGTCGAATCCCTCGCCGGGCACCGGCTCGATGTCGATGTAGACGATTCCGTACTGGCCAGAGCCACCGGTCTGCCGGACGAAGCGGCCCTCGACCTTCTGAGCGGTGCCCTTGATCGTCTCGCGGTAGGAGACCTGGGGGCGGCCGACGTTCGCGTCGACCTTGTACTCGCGCAGCATCCGGTCGACCAGCACCTCGAGGTGCAGTTCGCCCATGCCAGAGATCTCGGTCTGACCGGTCTCCTCGTTGGTGCGCACCTGGAAGGTGGGATCCTCCTCGGCCAGCCGCGCGAGCGCCGTCGACATCTTTTCCTGGTCGGCCTTGGTCTTGGGCTCGATCGCGACCTTGATGACGGGCTCGGGGAACTCGATCGTCTCGAGCTTGATCGGCCGGTCGGGCGCGGCCAGCGTGTCGCCGGTCACCACCTGCTTGATCCCGACCGCCGCCGCGATGTCGCCGGCGTGAACGTCCTTGACCTCCTCGCGCTCGTTGGCGTGCATCATCAGGATGCGCCCGATGCGCTCGGTCCGGCCGGTGTTGACGTTGAGGATGCGCGCACCGGCCTCGAGCTGACCGGAGTACACGCGGAAGTACGTGAGCTTGCCGACATACGGGTCGGCCATGATCTTGAACGCCAGCGCCGCGAACGGCTCCTCGTCGGAGGCCTGGCGATGCGCCGTCGCGCCGCCGTTGTCGGAGGAGCGGTCGGGCTCGACGCCCTCGACGGGCGGCACCTCGAGCGGGCTCGGCAGGTAGTCGAGCACGGCGTCGAGCAGCGGCTGCACGCCCTTGTTCTTGAAGCTACTGCCGCACAGCACCGGCGTCAGCTTGATCTGCAGCGTGGCCTTCCGGATCGCCTGCTTGAGCCGATCGGGCGAGATGTCCTGCTCCTCGAGGATCATCTCGACGAGCTCGTCGTCGTAGTGGGATACCTCCTCGAGCAGGTGCTCGCGCGCGGCGTCCGCCTCGGCGCGCAGCTCGTCGGGGATGTCGACGACCTCGGTGTTCTTGCCCAGCTCGTCCAGGTACAGGATCGCCTTCATCGTGACCAGGTCGATGATTCCGCGGAAGTCGGCCTCGGCGCCGATCGGCAGCTGGATCGGGACGGGATGCGCCCCGAGCCGGTCGATCATCGTCTGCACACCGCGCTCGAAGTCAGCGCCGATGCGGTCCATCTTGTTGATGTAGGCGATGCGCGGGACGTGGTACTTGTCGGCCTGGCGCCACACGGTCTCGGACTGCGGCTCGACGCCGGCCACCGAGTCGAACAGCGCGATCGCGCCGTCCAGCACGCGCAGCGAGCGCTCGACCTCGACCGTGAAGTCGACGTGCCCGGGCGTGTCGATGATGTTGATGCGGTGGTCCTTCCACTCGCAAGTGGTGGCGGCGGAGGTGATCGTGATGCCGCGCTCTTGCTCCTGGGCCATCCAGTCCATGACGGCCGCGCCCTCGTGAACCTCCCCCATCTTGTAGGTCCGACCGGTGTAATACAGGATGCGCTCAGTCGTCGTCGTCTTACCGGCGTCGATGTGAGCCATGATCCCGATGTTGCGAATCTTCTGGAGAGGGAACGTACGAGGCATGTTTGTCAGGTATTCGGGGCTGCGGGTTGTCAGTCGCCAGGATCCAAACTGCACCGGTTTCCCGGGCCAAACCTGCGGACATGAAAAAAGGCCCATCGGGCCCATTCACGACGCGGGTGTCGGGAGAGGGCGGGTGTCTATCTGGTGGACGACTCCATTACAAGGATTCTGCGTCCCCGGGAGTGAGCGCACATGACCGCCCCACCCGAGGCAAACAGCGAATATAGCAGAGGTTCTGGGCCATCCCGCCGCCTCATCCCGGCGCCCTGGCAGGTCTCCTCGGAGCCCGCCTCACCCGGCCCGGACGGCGCCGGTCCGGCGCGCGCGGTGCTCGCAGTCGGCGCGCTGCTCGGCGCAATGCTCGTGCTGATCGCGCAGTTCACCGCGCTCTATCACGTGCACTCGGCGACGAGCTCGGCGGCGCTCAAGACCGTGGGCACGGGAGGCAACCACGCCTGGGCGCCGATCCCCCTCGCGCTCGCCGCGGTGGCGCTGGCCTACGTCGTGTACCGCCACGGCAACCGGGCGGCGCTCGCCGGCCTGGTCGCGCTGGGCGTCGCGACGCTGCTGATCGCGCTGTTCGGCGATCTACCCGACGCGCACTCGAGCGGGCTGATCGGCTCGAGCGCCGGCGGCTACGTCCAGGCCACCTCGAGTCCGAGCGCCGGCCTGTACATGGAGACACTGGGTGCGGTCGTGCTGATCGTCGCCGGTGGCGTGGGACTGCTGATGCCGGCGCCCGGGAACCAACCCCGGGTGACCAAAGAGGCCCCAGCCTAGGCTAACGCGAGGGCTGCCCACCACACGGGACCGGGGGCTGCAGTGAGACAACCCTCGCGTTTTCCAAGGGTAACGGTCCATTGCTCAAAGTTCGCTGTCCATTCGGAATCCTGTCAGGATGCCGACCAACTTCAGTAGGGCCGCTAAGAAGTTGCTTAGTCACACGCTTCGGTGGCGCCCGTTTGGGGCGCCGGCGCGGGTGGCCGAAGCCCAACCGTGTGCAAGGGTTCCGCGAGGCGCCCCAAACGGACATCCACCTCCGTAGCCAGTTCCTCCGCCGTACCGTGGCGCCCGAGACGGGCGCGAACTACCAGCGGTAGTGGGCGAAGGCCTTATTGGCCTGCGCCATGCGGTAGATGTCGTCCTTGCGCTTGTAGGCGCCGCCCTGCTGCTGTGCGGCGTCGAGGAGCTCGTGGGCGAGGCGCTGGGCCATGGTCTTCTCGCGGCGCGCGCGCGCGAACTGGACGAGCCAGCGGACGGCCAGCGTACGGGAGCGCCGGGCGGGCACCTCGACGGGCACCTGGTAGGTGGCGCCACCGACGCGACGGGAGCGGACCTCGAGCACGGGCGTCAATGCCTTGATCCCGGCCTCGAGCTGCTCGACCGGGGGCTTGCCGGTGCGCTCGCCGAGGATGGCCAGCGCGTCGTAGACGATCTGCTCAGCCACCGACTTCTTGCCGTCCAGCATGACCTTGTTGATCACCTGCTGGACGAGGCGGTTGCGGTGGACGGGATCGGGCTCGGTCGGCCGGATCTGGGCTGCGGCGCGGCGCGGCACTACTTGGCCTTCACGCCGTACTGCGAGCGGGCCTTCTTGCGGTCGCTGACGCCGGCGGCGTCGAGCGTGCCGCGGATCACCTTGTAGCGGAAGCCCGGCAGGTCCTTGACGCGACCGCCGCGGACCAGCACCACGGAGTGCTCCTGCAGGTTGTGGCCCTCGCCCGGGATGTAGGCGCCGACCTCCATGCCGTTGGTCAGCCGCACGCGGGCGACCTTGCGCAGGGCCGAGTTCGGCTTCTTCGGCGTGGTCGTGTACACGCGGGTGCACACGCCGCGACGTTGCGGCGCCGCGACCTTCTTCTTTCGCCCCTTGCCGGACTTCAGGCCCGGGGTGGCGAGCTTCTTCTTGGGCGGCGTGCGGCCCTTGCGGATCAATTGGCTGGTAGTCGGCATGCGGATTGGGAGCGTAGCAGGGGCTCGAATCCCGGCTGTGTCAATCGTGTGGACGCGCGGCTGGCCGGTCGGACATCGTCGCCCGGGCGCTCAGGCAGCGACCCCAAGCGCCTCGTCCACCGACACCGACGACTCTCCCACCGCCTCGGCGACGGGCTGATAGGTCACCTGCCCGCCGGCCACGTTGACGCCCAGCTTCAGCCCCGGGTTCTCGGTGATCGCCCGTTGCACCCCTGCCGTGGCGATGTGGAGCACGTACGGGATGGTGGCGTTGGTCAGCGCGTAGGTGGAGGTGATCGGCACCGCGCCCGGCATGTTGGTCACGCAGTAGTGCGTGATGCCGTCGACCTCATAGGTCGGGTTCGAGTGCGTGGTCGGCCGCGAGGTCTCGAAGCAGCCGCCCTGGTCGATCGACACGTCGACCAGCACCGCGTGGCGCTTCATCAGCGACAGTTGCTCGCGCGTGACCACCCGCGGCGCCCGCGCGCCGTGGACCAGCACCGCCCCGATCACCAGGTCCATGTACGGCAGGCGCTCCTCGACCTCCAACGTGGTCGCGAAGCAGGTGTCGGCGCGCCCGTTGAACGCGACGTCGAGATCGCGCAGGCGGTCGATGTTGCGGTCATAGACGAACACGGTGGCCTCCATGCCGAGCGCGATGAAGGCGGCGTTCATCCCCACCACACCGCCCCCGATGATCATCACGTTCGCCGCGGCGACCCCCGGGACACCCCCGAGCAGGATCCCGCGTCCGCCCAAAGGCTTCTCCAAAATGAAAGCCCCGGCCTGGGTGGCGATCTTGCCCGCCACCTCGGACATCGGCGCCAGCAGCGGCAGTCGCCCGCGCGCGTCCTCGACGGTCTCATACGCGATGCAGGTCGCGCCCGAGCCCATCAGGCCGCGCGTCAGCTCGGCGTCGGCGGCCAGGTGCAGATAGGTGAACAGCGTGTGGCGCGGCTCGAGGCGCCCAACCTCCTCGGGCTGGGGCTCCTTGACCTTGACGATCAGCGTGGCCTCGCCGAACACGGCGTCCGCGTCGGGCAGGATCGTCGCCCCCTGCGCCGCGTAGGCCTCGTCGGGGAGACTGGAGCCCTCGCCGGCGCCACTCTGCACGAACACCTCATGCCCGGCATCGACCAACTCGCGCACGCCCGCCGGGGTCAGCGCGACCCGGTACTCGTCCGACTTGACCTCTGTTGGAACCCCGACCTTCACGCCTCAGACCGCCTTCCCGTGGTTTGCACAGTTCAACGTCGTCATGCCACCAGCTGCCGCCCGCGCAGCGCCAGCCAGAACTCGATCCGGTCCCGGGCCGAGCCCAGGTTGCGCCCGGTCAACTCCTCGACCCGCCGGATCCGGTAGCGCAGCGTGTGGCGGTGACAGTACAGCCGCCGCGCCGCGCGCTCCCACTGGCCGTTCTCCTCGATGAACGCCTCCAGCGAGCGCATCAGCTCGCCGCCGTAAGGGCCTTCGCTCGCCTCGATCGGGCCGAGGATCGAGTCGCAGAACAGCCGCAGGGCCTCGTCGTCCTGCAGCGAGAGGAGCAGTTGGAAGGACCCGAGGTCCTTGTACGTGGCGACCCGCAGTCGCTCGGGCGCCGACCCGTTGCCGTCCCCGTTGGCGGCGACGCCCATGGCCAGCGCCTCCAGCGCACAGCGCGCCTCGTGAAAGCTTCGCCGCGCGTCGACCGCCGGCACTGACCGCCCAATCCCGACGCGTGCGTGCTCGCCCAACTCGTTCTCTGCGGCTGCCATCACGCGCTCCCCGAGCGCGAACAGCTCCTCGTCGGCTCCGCCGGGGACCAGCGCACAGGCCAGCGGGCCGACCGACGCGACCAGCGCCGGCGAGGCCTCCTCGCGCAGCGCGCTCCACAGCGCCGCCTCCAGCGAGCCCGAGCCCGCCGCGGGCCGAGAGCCGGGTCCGTTCCCTGAGTCAGAGCGCCGGAGCACGACCGCCGCCACCCGCTCGCCCAGCCCGAACGGCCCCAGCCGCCGGGCGAGCTCGGAGCCGGTCAGCTCGCCGGTCACGACCGCGTCGAGCACGTCGCCGGCCAGGCGCCGCTCCGTGTCGCCGGCCACCCGGGCCCGCAGCAACTCGAGGGCCACGATCGTCAGCGCCTGGTGCAGGGTCAGCCGGTCGAAGTCGGACAGCGGCCCAGCGTCTTTGATCGCTACCAGCCACGCCTCGGGCGCCCGCCCCGACCCCGGCCCGCCAGAGCCCGGCCGCGGCGCGCCGTCCGAGGCCACCGGGAGGGCCAGACCCTGGTTCCCGTCGACCAGCGAGGGCATGAACGCCCGCGCCTCGCGCCGACGGGCCCGCTCGCGCACCTCGCCGCGCAGGGTTTCCAAGACCTCGGGTTCGATCGCCCGACGGAACTCGTGCTGCTGCAGGGGCTCCCCGCGCGAGTCGAACACGACCACCGCCGCGCCGATCAGCGTGGACAGCGCGCCGACCAGCGCGTCGAGGCCCCGTTCGGAGAGCACGATCCGCTCGAGCCGCTCCTGGGCCGCGAGTGCCCGGCGCAGGACCGCGTACTGCTCGTTGACCAGCTGGGTGAAGGCCGCCTCGGTGACCGCGATGAACGGCACCTCGTAGGGCACCTCGAACACCGGGAACTCGCGCTCGGCCGCCACCTCGAGCAGCGGCTCGGGCACGGCGGCGTGCTTGAAGCCCGTCCCGAACCCGAGTCCCGCGAGGTGGTGGTCGGCCAGGCGCCCCAGGAACTCCCGCGCCTGGGCGTCGGTCTCGAGCTGCATCCCGGTCGTCAGGAGCAGCTCACCTCCGGACAGCCACGGGGTGGGGTCGAGCAGCTCGGAGATATGCACCCAGCGGACCGGGAGGTGCAGGCTTCGCTCGCCCGTCAAAAGGCGGACGTCGATGTCCTGCAGCAGCTCCCGGACGGTGAGCATCAGCCCCGGCGCGTCTCCTCTTGCGCGCTGTAATACCGGGCGCCGGCCTCCACGTGCATGCGCTCGCCCGCCTCGGTCAGCACGCCTCGCAGGATCTCCTCGATCTCATCGAACTGCTCGGGCCCCGCGATCAGCGGCGGCGAGAGTTGGATCACCGGGTCGCCGCGGTCATCGGCGCGGCAGATCAACCCGCGCCGGTAGAGCTCGCCCGACAGGAAGCCGCGCAGCAGCGTCTCGGACTCCTCATCGTCGAAGGACTGCTTGGTGTCCTTGTCCTTGACCAGCTCGATGGCCTGGAAGAACCCGGCCCCGCGGACGTCGCCGACGATCGGGAGCTCGCGCAGCGACTCGAGCATCCCCCGGAACCGCCCCTCGTTCTCGCGCACGTGCTCGATCACGCCCTCGTTCTCGAACGCGTCCAGGTTGGCCAGCGCCACCGCCGAGCAGATCGGGTGCCCGGCGAACGTGAAGCCATGGGTGAAGCTGTTCAGCCCGGTCATGAACGGCTCGGCCACCCGGTCCGACGCGATCACCGCGCCCATCGGCGCGTATGCGCTGGTCAGCCCCTTCGCCGTGGTGATCATGTCGGGGAGGTAGTCGTACTTGATCGCGCCGAACCACTCGCCCAGCCGGCCCCATGCACAGATGACCTCGTCGGAGATCATCAGCACGTCGTACTCGTCACAGATCTCGCGCACGCGCTGGAAGTAGCCCTCGGGCGGGGTGAAGCAGCCGCCGGCGTTCTGGACCGGCTCGAGGATCACCGCCGCCACCGTCTCCGGCCCCTCGAACTCGATCTTCTCCGCGATCGACTCGGCGAAATACTCCTCGGTCATGCCGGGGGTCATCCGGTACGTGTTGGTGTTCGGGACGTGGTGGGCGCCCGGGGTCAGCGGCTCAAACGGCGTGCGCAGGCTGGTGATGCCGGTGGCCGACAGCGCGCCCAGGCTGGTGCCGTGGTAGGCGATCTCGCGCGCGATCAGCTTGGTCTTGTTCGGGTTGCCGGTCAGCTTGTGGTACTGGCGGGCGAGCTTGTAGGCCGATTCGACCGCCTCCGAGCCGCCGCTCGTGAAGAACACCCGGTTCAGGTCACCGGGCGCGAGCGAGGCGATGCGCGCGGCCAGCTCGATCGCGCGCGGATGGGAATAGGACCAGTTGGTGTAGAAGCCCAGTTCCTTGGCCTGGTCGGCGCCCGCCTGGGCGATGTCGGCGCGCCCGTGGCCGATGTTCACGCAGAACAGCGCCGAGAGCCCGTCCAGGTAGCGCTTTCCGTGCTCGTCCCACACGTAGCAGCCCTCGCCGCGGACGATGACCGGAACCTCGGCCTCCTCGTAAGCCGACATCCGGGTGAAGTGCATCCACAGGTGGCGCTTGGCCAGCTCCTGCAGCGTGCTCTGCTCGACTGCCTGCTCGGTGCTCGCCATCCGCGTCCCTCCAACTCGTTCGCCGTTTTGTACAACGGTACCGACGGGACGAGGACGGAGCAATTATGCGGATCGGCAGGTCCCCCACCTGGGGGTTCGCCGGGGCGATGACGGGACCGTGACCAACCGCGCAGCTACGAGCGAGGCTGCGCCGCCCGTCCGGCGTCCCTCGCGCCCAACCACGGTCGTTCAACGACCACCCTCCGCCGGCGCACAGGGACGCCGGCCGGGCAGGCAGCCGAAGCGAGCGCTAGACGGTGGCGGGCACTGCCGCCGGCGAAGCCGCGCGGACCGGCGCCGGCATCAGCCACGCCGCGCCGACGACGAGCGTGAAGGCGAAGCACTGGATGACCAGCGAGACTGGGCTGCCGGGGAGCGGATCGCCGAACACGATGAACCCGCCGATGATGCCGGCCACATTGGCCGCCGTGCCCGTCACCGCGATCACCGGGACCGCGTCACCGTCCTGCAGGCCCTTGGCCGACGCGTAGAACGCGGCCACCGAGGCGATAAGGCACACGAGCGTCGCGGGCGTGAGCAGCCCGAGCGGCCCCGACGCGGCCACCATGCCCGAGATCGCCTTGATCGCGACGTCGGAGACGCCGAACAGGATCCCGGCGGCGGCGCCCAGCATGTAGCCGTGGTGCTCCTCGGGGGCGCCCACGTGCGGGCCCATGATCAAGAGCCCACCGGCCGCGATCAGGACCGTCTCAAAGCCGATCATGCCCGGGGTAGAAGCGTGGGAGTGGGCGCCGTGCGCGGCCGGAAGGGTGAACCCCAGCAGCATCAGCCCGAAGGCGGTCAGGCCCAACCCGATCCACTGCCGGCGGCCGATCGAGCAGCCGAGCATCTGCTCGGCCATGATGGCCAGCATCACCATTCCGCCGGCCAGCACAGCCTGCACGAGCGACAGGGGGGCGACGGACATGGCCGCGACGTGGAAGACCCAGGCGCCGGCGCCGATCACCCAGCCGACCGTGAACAGGGGCGAGGCGAACAGGGCCTTGGCCGACTGAAGCGGCCGGCGCATGTCCACCGACGGGGCCGCGCAGGCTCCCCGGTGCTTGTAGAGGAAGCCGACGTTGGTCGTCAGAGCGCAGAGGAGCGCGAGAAGGATGCCGAAGAAAGAGGTCAAGAGGGTGGGAGGTCGGGGCGGGAGGGGTGCTGCTCTACGTTCTGTCTCGGCAGCACGGCGACCGGCCTTGAGCCCAATGGACACCGTACAGCGAATAGGTAGTACCCGTGTAAGGATCTGCCAAGACATGCCCCCCATCCGACCAGTCTGTGCGCGCGGCTGACTGTCCCCTGCTCCTGATCGACGTCGACGGCGTGATCTCGCTGTTCGGCTTCGACCACGCGGCCCCGCCCGACGGGCGCTACCAGCTGGTCGACGGGATCACGCATTTCCTTTCGAGCGCGGCCGGCGGCCACCTGCGCCGGCTGTCCGAGGATTACGAGCTGGCCTGGTGTACCGGGTGGGAGGAGAAGGCCAACGAGTACCTGCCGCTGGCCCTGGGGCTGGACGGCCCGCTCCCCCACGTGGTGTTCGACCCCGCCGACCGGCCGACCCACGCCCACTGGAAGCTCGGGGCGATCGACCGCCACGTCCAGGCGAGCCGGCCGCTGGCCTGGATCGACGACGCCCACGACGACGGCTGCCGGACGTGGGCGGCCGCCCGGGAGGGTCCGACGTTGCTTATCACCACCGACCCGGCGATCGGCCTGACCGCGGACGAGGTCGACCGCCTGCTGGCCTGGGCGGGCGGCCTAACCTGAGAGCGCGATGTCGTCGACCGGTTCCGGGAGCGACGGGCTGAAGCGCCTGCTTTCCCCGGCAATGAGCCGACAGCGCCCGGGGCGGGCATGGTCGACGTCGACATGAACCTCGAACTGGGGCTCGACGAGCCCCCGTCAGCCTCTTCCTAGGCGGTTGCCGTCACGGAGAACACCGGCGGCAGTCGGGTCGCGGCCGTGAACCATCTCTCGCCGGCGTCGTCCGAGCCGAACACGTCGCCTGAGGTGGCTCCGAAGTAGAGCTGAAGCGCGGGGCCCTCGCCGACGCGGTCGAAGGCGCGCCGGAGCACGGTCAGATACGCCTCGTGGTCGGGCAGGCCCTCGCCCCGGGGCGTCCAGGTCTCGCCGCCGTCGCGGGTCTCGTATACGCGCACGTGACCGTCGGGCATCACCCGGTCGAAGTCGCCTCGTAGCGGGATCACATAGGCGCTGTCGGGGTCGCTCGGGTCGGTCGTGAGCGGGAAGCCGAAGTCCGAGGGCAGCCCCTCGCCGATAGCGCTCCAGGACCGGCCGGCGTCGTCGGAGCGGTAGACGCCACCGTGGAACTGGATGAACAGCCGCTCGGGCCGGCGGGCCGCGCGCTCCATTCGGTGGACGCAAAGCTGGCTGGTGCCCTCTCGCGCGTCATCGGGCAGGTAGCGGGGGACGATCCCCTGGTTGCCCTGGCTCCAGGTCTCGCCGTGGTCGTCGGTGTGCCACACCCCGGCGGCCGACACCGCCAGCGACAGCTTGTCAGGCTCGCCCGGCCAGGGCACGATCGAGTGCAGGCACAGCCCACCGCCGCCCGGCTGCCAGTTCCCGTCGATGCGGTGCCGGCGCAACGAGCGGTTGAGCTCCCAGGTCTGCCCGCCGTCGCGGCTTTCGAACAGCACGCCTGGGTCGCCACCGGCGTACAGCGAGCCGCCCTCGCCGGCGACGATCACCCAGATCCGCTCGAGCGCCTCGTCGCTGCCGTCGGGCAGCGCCACCCCGTCGGCCTGCGTCCACTCGCCGGCCGGATCGTCGGTGTACCAGATCTTCGGGCCGTAGAAGGGCGAGGTCACGGTGGCGATCACCCGTTGCGAGGCCGGGTCGCGCATCGCGTAGTCGACCGGCTCACCCGGGAACGCGCGGCACCGGACCTCAAACCTCCCCCCGCCCGCGCCCGGCTCGCCCTCGAGGACGAGCAGGCCCTTCTTGGTGCCCACCAGCAACTCGGTCATCGGTTACGTCCCTCCTGTGATCGCCGGCAGCACCTCGACCCGATCGCCCACGGCGACGGATGTCTCCTCGCCGCCGCGCTCGCCGTTCACGAAAACGTTTATGTGGCGCCTGATCGTCCCGCGCTCGTCGAGGATCCACCCCGTCACCGACGGGTGCAGGTCCTCCAGGCCGCGCAGGACGCCGGCGACGGTGGCGCCGTCGACCTCCAACTCGGCGCGGCCGCCGGCCAGGTTGCGCAAGGGTCCGTGAACGCAGACAAGGGCCATCGTGCTCGCATCCTAAGACGGCCGGATGCGCGAAAACTCATCGCTCATCGGAGCCTGGTCGAGAAACCGGAAAATATGGCCGGTTTCTCGACCAGCCCCTAGTCGAACGATCCGTGGCGCCCCGCGCCCGACCTGAAGCGCTCCAGCCCGGCCGCCACGTCCGCCAACGACCGCAAGCCGTGACCGAACTCGTTAGCCAGCGCCGCCGGCTCATCGAGCCCGTCCTGCTCCAGGAGAGAAAGCCGGTCTTCCCGCAGGCACGTCTGGGGGAACGCGGCCAGCTCGCGCGCCACCTCCTGAGCCGCCGCAAGACTCGTACCCGACCGCCACCACCCGGTTCACAAGCCCCATATCGAACGCCTCGCGCGCGGAAACCGCCCGCCCGGTCAGAACCATGTCGAGAGCACGACTCATCCCGATGAGCCGCGGCAACCTGACCGTCCCGCCATCGATCAGCGGCACCCCCCAGCGCCGGCAGAACACGCCGAACACCGCTCCCTCCTCCGCCACCCGCAGATCGCACCACAGCGCCAGCTCCAGGCCCCCCGCCACCGCGTGCCCCGCCACCGCCGCGATCACCGGCTTCCCCAGCCGCATCCGCGTCGGCCCCATCGGCCCGTCCCCATCCGGCGCCACCCGGTTCCCAGAATCCGTCCCGACCGCCTTCAGATCGGCGCCGGCGCAGAACACCCCACCCTCACCGTGCAGCACCGCAACGCAAGCCTCGGAGTCCGCATCGAACTCCCGGAACGCATCCGCCAGCGCCACCGCTGTCGCCCCGTCGACCGCGTTGCGCCGCTCCGGGCGCGAGAGCAGGACCGTGAACACCGGCCCGTCTCGCTCGACCCGAACCGCGTCGCTCACGCCGCCCCAATCGCCCGGCGCACGAACGCACGAATAGACCCCACAACCTCGTCCGGCCCCGGACGCGCGGCTGCCACCGGCGACAGTGGCCCAACCAACGCCTCGCCACAGCCGCCGACCAGCGCCGCCGCCGTGAACGCCGCGTCCTGGTCGGGGATCTCGCCGGCGGCGATGCCCGCTCGCAGCTCCCGCTCGATCACCTCCGCATACCTCCGCCGGTACTCCAGGCGCTCGGCGTCGACCAGCGGGTCGACCGGCTCGGCCAGCAGCGCCCAGGCCAATCGGGGGTTCTGGAGCGCGCGCCGAGCGAACGTGGCCAGCACCGCTTCCAGCCGGGCGACCGCGCCGGAACCTGCCTCGTCCGCGGCGGCCGCCATAGCCCGCTCCTCGCCCCCGCACACGTCCCGGAACACCTTAAGGAACAGCTCCTCCTTGGACGGGAAGTGCCGGTACAGCGTGGCCGCGGCGACGCCGGTCCGCTCAGCGATCGCCACCACGGATGCCGAGCCGTAGCCGCCGGTCTCGATCAGCTCGCGCGCCGCGGCGAGCAGCCGCTCGCGTGTACTCGTTCCAGCGGGCCCGGCGACGACGTTCACGCCGGCAGTGCGCGGTCGACGATCGCGGCCGCGTCGACCCCGGCCGGCAGCGTCCCGTACACGCGTCCGCCCCCGCCGGCCAGCCGGGCCGCGCAGAACGCGTCCGCCACCGCCGGTGGCGCGCCGCGCACGAGCAGCGACGCCTGCAAGGCCACGGCCAGGTCCTCGACAATCCTCCGGGCCGAGAACTGCGGCTCGCCCGACTCGAACACCTCGACGGCCAGACCTCGCACCCGCTCCAGGTGCGCATCGAGCCGACGGTCCGCGCCGGCTGCCAGCGAGCACTCCTCCAGGAACGCCGGCAGGCCCTCGGGTTCCTTGACCATCGCCCGCAGCACGTCGAGGGCCGCCACGTTCCCCGAGCCCTCCCAGATCGAGTTCAGCGGCGCGTCCCGGTAGAGCAGCGGCATCCCCGAGTCCTCGACGAACCCGTTGCCGCCCAGACACTCGAGCGCCTCGGCGGCATGGGGCGCGGCACGCTTGCACACCCAGTACTTCATGACCGCGGTGGCGAACCGGCGGAACACGGCCTCGGACGGCGAGTCGTACGCCCGGGCCACCCGCAGCCCCGCGGCGGTGGCCGCCTCGGACTCGATCGCCAGGTCGGCGAGCACGTTCTGCATCGCGGGCTGCTCGACCAGCGGGGCGCCGAATGCGGCGCGGTGGCGGGCGTGGTGGATCGCCTCGATGACACCCCGGCGCATGCCGGTGGCCGCGCCGAGCAGGCAGTCGAGCCGCGTGTGGTTGACCATCCGGATGATCGCCGGCACCCCGCGCCCCTCCTCACCCACGAGTCGACCCGAAGCACCTCGGAACTCGACTTCGGACGAAGGCAGCGAGCGCGTTCCGAGCTTGTCCTTGAGCCGCTGGAACTCCATCCCGGCCCCGCGCTCGACCAGGAAGCACGAGAGCCCGGCGGGGGCCTGGGCCAGCACGAGGAACACGTCGCACGGCGGATACGAGCAGAACCACTTGTGGCCGTGCAACTCATAGCGCCCGTCGCCGACCGGCTCCGCCCGCGTGATGTTGGCCCGCACGTCGGACCCGCCCTGGCGCTCGGTCATGGCCATCCCGGCCAGCGCTCCGACGTCGTAGTCGGGCAGGGTCAGCCGCGGCTCCCACTCGGCGGCGATCTCGGGCGCGCCGTCGCGCAGCGCCGGCACTGCGGCGTAGGTCATCGACACCGGGCACATCACGCCCGCGTCGGTCTGGCTCCACAGCATGAACAGCGCGGCCCGGACCACATGTCCCCCGGGCCTTGGGCTGCGCCACGGAAGGCTGTGGATCTCGCGCTCGACCGCGCCGCGCAGCAGCCAGTGCCACGACGGATCGAGCTCCACCTCGTCGATCCGGTTGCCGTAGCGGTCGTGGGTGCGCAGAATCGGGACGTTGCGCTCCGCCCGGCGCCCGTGCTCGAGCGCCTCGACGCTTCCCGCCACCGCGCCCGCCTCGCGCGCCCGGTCAAGACCCCATGCCCCGCCCTCACGCTCGAGTCCCTCCCGCAGTGCGAGGTCGACCTCGAAAAGATTCACCGGCTGGAGGGGCGGCGCCTGGTTCAGGACCTCACGGGCGGGGTCCTCGACATGCGTGTGAATCGCGATTCACATAGGTTACTTGTGGATCCTGAAGGTCGCCACCTTGCTCACCTCGAACGGCGCGCTGATGACAATCACGATCCGCGTTCCCGGCGAGAGGCGTGCGCCACCGAACGCCGGCGCCAGGTTCACCCGTGAATTGCGTCGGAAGCTCCGCTGCGTGAACGGACAGCCGCCGCCGTGGCAGGCGACCGTGACCGTGGCGCCCGCCGGGAGGCGGGTCACCAAGAGCGTCTTGACCGTGCTGAACGATCCGCCTGAGGAGAAGCTGAACGCGATCGGAGAAGTGACCCGGCCGAACTTGAAGGTCGGCTGGTGCTTCCGAATCGGCGTGCCCGACGTCGCGGTGAAGTTGATCGTGCTCCCCACCTTGTGGAGCCGAGCCAGCAGTCGCTTTCCGGCCGCGTTCAGCGTGAAGCGGACGGTCGAGCGGTGCCCGGTGTGCAAGCTGTAGGAGCCGCGGCCGAAAGACACGGCCACGGTCTTGTGCTTCCCGGGCTTGGCCTTGCGCGCGGTCACCGCGTCCGGCGTGCCGTGGACCGTGTGCTTGTGACCGGCGACCGTGAACCTGCCGGCGCAGGTCAGACCCCCGACTCCCTTGCAGGTAAACGTCAGGAAGGCGGTCGGACCGTTGGTGGAGACGCGCACCGAGGCGAGTGGAGGCTCGAGGACAAACCCGGCGCTCGTCTGCGAGGTCGCGCCGGCCTGGTTGGTCGCCGTGACCGTGCACGCGTACGTGCCGGGCGTGGTGGCGGTAAACGAGTTCGTGGCGGCGCCGGGGATCGGGCGCCCGTTCTCGGTCCAGGAGTAGGCGAAGCTCTGGGGCGCCTGGTAGAGCTGCTGAGCGTTCAGGTCCGAGCCCCAGCTCCCCTGCGAGCAGGAGAGTGCGTTCGAGGACTGGCTGACAGCGGGCGCGCCGGCTCCCCTTGGCACCTCGAGCAAGGCCGGCATGCTGGCGTTGGTCGACGGCGAGCCGCTGATGTTCAGATCGGCGCCGCCGCTGCCGTCGAGGTTGGCCGACGAGATCGCGCCCCCGTTCTGGTTGGCCCAGTAGAGCTTCCCGGCGAACGGGTCGATCGCCACCCCGGATGGGATCTTGACCGTGGCCTGGCCGGTGGAGAGCTCGCCCCCGCCGCTGCCGCGCAGGTTGGCAAACGAGATCGCCGCGCCCCGCTCGTCGGAGAAGAAGAGCCTTCCGGTGCTCGCGTCGATCGCGCCACCCTCGGGATGGGTGATCGTCGCCCCCGCGGTGGGCAGGTCGCCGCCGCCGCTGCCGTTGAGCGACGCGTACGAGATCACGTCATCGCTCCAGTTGGACCAGTAGATCCGGCCGGCAGCTGGGTCGATCGTCACGCCGATCGGCCCCTCGACGGTCGCGCCCGCGGTGTTGAGGTTCCCGCCGCCCGTGCCGTTGAGATTCGCCCAGGAGATGCCGGGCTCGCCGGCGCTTGCCTGCGAGTTGGCCCAGTAGACACGCCCGTGGGCGAGATCGAGCGCGACGCCGAACGGCCAGTCCAGGTTGGCGCCGGTCGTGTTGAGGACACCGCCGCCGCCCCCGCTCAGGTTGGCGAACATGATCGAGCCCGTCTCGTTCGCCCAGTAGACCTTGCCGCCTGCCGGATCCATGGCGACGCCTTCGGGCAGGCTCGGGGTTACCGGACTCGTGTCAAGGGTGCCGAACCCACCGCTCCCGTCGAGGTTGGCGAAGGTGATCGTGTTGTTGGCGACGTTGGTCCAATAGATCCGGTTGCTGGCCAGGGCACCGGACGCCGCCCAACCAGACACCGCGATGGCGAGGCTGACGACAGCAGCCATCACCAGAAATCGCCGTTTCGGAATCATTCCTGCCGGCTCCAATTCGAAGGCGCATGCGCGCAAAGGGTCCCGTAATGCCGCTGGCCACGCGCCGCGGATCCATCCGCTGAACTAACGCGACCGAAGCGCCGATCCTTGCACGCGCTAGCCGCAGGGTGAGATCGCCTCACTCGGCCCGCGCGCAGGGCCGGGCGTCCGCTCGCGACGGCGGCGTGTTCTCCCCTCACCTAACACGTTTTGCAGAGCTTTTGCTTGCATGTCGGCGGCAAATTGATAGGTTTAGTCACGATGGGTGCGGATGTGTGCGTCACCCGGGGGGTTTGTCTGAAGCGTGCGGCGATGGACGACGGCGAATTGGAGGACGTTGCCGTCGATGCGTTGGGCTACTGGTGTCTCGGTCTGTGTGCTGCTCGCCGCCGCGGGCGCGTCGGCGCCGCCGGCGGTCGGCGCGACTCAGACCGGCCAGGTCCCGCCGACTCTCACCGAACGCTTCCCGCTAACTCCCACCGCGACGCCGGCGGCACCGGCGACAACACCGCCGGCACCGACCACAACCGCGTCCACACCGACGACGGCCACCACCACCGCGACGACGGCTCCATCCCGGCCCGCTCCGAGCGCCCACCATGCGTCGCCGAGCGGCCACGGCCTGCCGCTGATCTGGCTGCTCATCCTGATCGCCGTCGGCGCTGCGGGAGCGGCCGTCCTCTTCCGCCGGTTCGCGCCGTCTCGCGGCGCCCGGAAACGGCTACACGAACTGGGTGACGTGCAGGGCGCCGAAGACATACCTCCCGCTGGCGGCGCTCCAGACGCCGGGGAAGCCTTCAGGCTCGGGGCACGGCTCGCCGAGCGGGGAGACCTGGCCGGTGCCGAAGCTGCCTACCGTCGCGCCGAAGCCGCTGGCGCGCTGAGACTCGGGCGGCTGCTCGAAGAGAAGGGAGACCGAGAGGACGCAGCGGCAGCCTACGGGCGCGCCGACGATCTGGGCGATGCCGCTGGCGCGTTCAAGCTCGGCATGCTGCTCGAGGCGAAGGACAACCGGGCGGATGCGGAGGCGGCCTACCGGCGCGCCGATGAGCGCGGGCATCCCCGCGCCGCTTCGAGGCTGGCTCCGTTGCTCGAGCGGCGCGGCGACCTGGCCGGGGCGGAGGCCGCTTTCGCGGCTGCCGACGACCGGGGTGAAGCGTCCGCGGCCTTTGGTCTCGGGATGCTGCTTGAACGCCGAGGCGACGAGGCAGGCGCGGAGGCCGCCTACCGGCGGGCCGATGAGCGGGGCCACGCCGCCGCCGCGGTCCACCTCGGCGCGCTGCTCGAACGGCTCGGGAATCTGGAGGGAGCGGAGTCCGCCTTCCGACGCGCTGATCGCCGCAACGACGCCGAGGGCGCGATTCGTTTTGGCAACATCCTCGAGCAGCAAGGGCAGCTGAGGCGTGCCCGCGGCGCGTACGCCCGCGCGGTCGCGCGCGGGGATAGCGATGCAGCCTTCAAGGTCGGCGTCCTGCTCGAAGAGGAGGGCGACCTGTCGCGCGCCCGGGCCGCGTACGTTCGCGCGGATGAGCACGGTGACGCCGCGGCCGCGTTCCGGCTCGGCGTCCTGCTCGAAGAGAATGACGATCTCGCCGGCGCCGAGGCCGCGTATCGACGTGCCACGCAGCGCGGTCACGCGGGCGCGGCGTCCAGTCTCGGCGTCCTGCTCGAGCGCCGCGGCGACCCGGCTTCGGCCGAGGCGTCCTACCGCCGTGCGGGGGAGGCGGGCGATCCAGCCGGCGCGTACAACCTCGGCGTCCTGCTGGAAGGGCGGGGCGACCAGGCCGGCGCCGAGGCGGCCTACCGACGCTCCGAAGCGTTGGGCGCAATCAGCCTCGGGAAGGTGCTCGAGCAGCAAGGTGATCTGGCCGGTGCCGAGGCCGCCTACCGTCGCGCGCAGGAGGCCTCCGCGACGCCCGTCCCGCGCGATCGCGTCCAGAGCGCCGCGAGTGCGCCCAGCGCCGCCGCGCCATCACGCCAACCGGATCACGAGGCGAGTCGAGAGAACGGGGAGCGCTCACAGCAGACCGACGGCAGCGCCGTCCAACCGGAACAGGACCCCATCGCTGCGGCGTTCGGCATAAAGCCCGACGACGGGGCCGAGGGCGCCGACGCCGAAGCGGCCTACCGAGAGGCCGATCAGAGAGGCGATGCGGCCGCGGCGTTCAACCTCGGCAGACTGCTCGCGGAGCGAGGCGATCTCGACGGCGCAGAGGGGGCGTACCGACGCGCCGATGAGCGCGGACACGGTGCGGGAGCGTCGAACCTCGGTGTGCTGCTCGAGCAGCGGGGTGACCTGAGCGGCGCGGAAGCCGCCTACCGCCGGGCCGATGAACGCGGCGATGCCAGCGGCGCATTCAACCTGGCCAACGTGCTCGTCGAGCGCGGCGACCTTGAGGGCGCAGAAGCCGCTTACCGCCGGGGCGATCAGCGCGGGGACGCGGCCGCCGCGTTCAACCTCGGGGTACTGCTCCACCATCGCGGCGACCTGGCCGGCGCCGAGACCGCTTACCGCCGTGCGAGTCAGGATGCACCCCCGCGGGTGGCGGAGGCGGCTCGCAGCGCCCTGGACGAACTTCACGCGGTCGCCGAGGCCCGGCAGGAGGAGGAGTCTCGGGAGCAGACTCGGATCAGCCGAATGGGACGATTCCGGAGGCGAAGCTCCTGACCGACGGCGCCATCGACGCCCGGCTCGGCCAATCACGAGCGGCCTTCCTGCGGGTGGCCGCCGGCACGGGTGCCGTGCTTGCCGGCGGCCTCGTCTTCGGCGGAGATCCGGCCGTTTCGGAGCCGGCGCCGTCGGCCGCGCAGGATCGGCGGATCTTTCAGTTCGCGCTGTTGTTGGAGCAGGTGCAGGCGGCGTTCTACGCGGAGGCGCTCAAGCGTGGCGCGTTACATGGCGACCTGCTCGAATTCGCCCAGGTCGTGGGCGCGCACGAGCGCGCCCACGTCCAGTTTCTGCGCAAGGTGCTCGGTCCGGCCGCCGGCCCGGCGCCCTCGTTCCACTTCGGCGAGGCAACCGGGGACGCACAGCGGTTCGGTGCCGCGGCGCATCAGCTCGAGAACCTTGGGGTCAGCGCCTACAACGGCCAGGGAGCCAAGCTGACCGCTCCCGCGATGGAGCACGCGGCCGAGATCGTGTCGGTCGAGGGTCGTCACGCCGGGTGGATCGGCGCCATATTGGGTGAGCCGCCCGCGCCACGCGCGGCCGATCCGGGTCTTGACGCGAACGCGGTGACGGCGCAGTTGAAGGCGACGGGATTCATCGGGTAGGGCGCCGATGACCGACGAACGACACCAGCGGAGGACCGGAGTGCGAGCCGAGCTCTCCCGAGGATCTCGTGGACACGCTGGCGGCGATCGACGTCGACGGCGCCCTACGGGAGACTGCGGACGGGGCGGTGCGCGCGACGCGGCGGGAGTTGCTCCGTGCCGCCCCCCTCGTGGGCGCGCTGGGCGCCGGGCTGCTGGCGACCGGCGAGGCGTCGGCAGCCGGTGGGCTGACGCGCAATGACATCGCGATCCTGCGCTTCGATCTCGCGCTCGAGTATCTCCAGGCGGGGATGTACACCGAGGCCGAGCGCCTGGGCGCGGTCAAGCCGAGGACGCTCGCCTTCTCGAGGGTCGTGGGCGCGCACGAGCGCGCGCATGTGCGCGCGATCAAGGGCTTCCTCGGCAGCCACGCGATCCGCAGCCCGTCGTTCGACTACCGAGGCGTGACCGAGAACGACGCCGCATTCGTCAA
Source organism: uncultured Solirubrobacterales bacterium (assembly GCA_963832315.1). GTDB lineage: Bacteria > Actinomycetota > Thermoleophilia > Solirubrobacterales > Solirubrobacteraceae > Palsa-465. The sequence goes on from CAWHTT010000011.1 coordinate 384,883, forward strand.
GAACGCGGTGGCGTTCGAGGACCTGACCGCGGCGTTGCTCAAGTGGCAAGCGCCCCGGCTGGATTCCCGGTCGATCGTGGCCGCGGTCCTCACGCTTCACTCGGTGGAGACGCGCCACGCCGCGTGGATTCGACACATCGTCGGCGTACTGCCCGCGACCACGGCTTTCGACCAGCCGGCTCCGCAGAACCAGATGGCGGCGCTGGTCGCCTCGACGCACTTCGTGACGTCGGGATGGACGACGGTGGCCAAGCGCAAGCCCGGCTTCACCGGGTAGCGACATGACCCGGACGCGAGTCCTTCGGATCGCGCTGATCGCTGCGGTTGCGGCGGCGGCGCTTGCCGTGCCGCTGCTGAGGGCGTCCTCTCACAACGTCCGCGCGCAGGGAACCAGCGCCCGGGACGACGGCGCCCAGGGCGTTGGCGTGCTGGCCGGACTCGCGGTGGGTCCAAAGCCGGCGTTCGCCCCCGGTCGGCCGCAGATGCTGTCCCAAGAGGCGTCGGCGTACCGGTGGGCCACGGTGATCCGTCCGGTGGGGGCCGTGCGCACGCCGGATGGCAAGGCGCCGGTGGCGACGCTCTCCACCCTCACTCCGGAGGGCACCACGAACCTGGTTCTCGTGCTCGGCTCGGCCTGGCGTCGTGGCGTCGAGTGGATCCACGTCCGCCTGCCCGTACTGCCCAACAACAGCACGGGCTGGATCCGGCGCTCGGCGTTGGGCGGCTACCAATTCGTGGCCACTCACCTCGTGATCAGCCTCCATCTGCTGCGGGCCGTCCTGCTGCGAGACGGCCGCCCCGTCTTCACAGCGCCCGTCGGGGTCGGACAGCCCCAATGGCCGACGCCGCGTGGCCAGTTCTATGTCCGTGACAAGCTGACCGCCTACGCGAGCCCCTTCTACGGCCCCGTGGCCTTCGGCACCAGTGCGCGATCGAGTGTCTTGACCGAGTGGCCCGACGGCGGGTTCGTCGGCATCCACGGCACCGATGCGCCGCAGTTGATCCCGGGTCGCGTCTCACACGGCTGCATCCGGCTACGCAACCGTGACATCCGGCGCCTCTCGCAGCTCATGCCGGTGGGCACACCGGTGACGATCAGCTGAACGCGCGGGCGATCACTGCGCCCCGTAGCGGGCAGAGACGATTCGCAACTGGGTCGCGTTCTGGATGACAACTTCGAACGTCACGTCCTGATCTCCGCCGTTCTGGAACATCGTCTGCGTACACGTGTAGCGGCTCCAGCCGGCGGTACGCCGGCTCCGTACGCGCGTTCCTTCGCCGTTGCACTCGAGTAGAGCACCGTCCAAGCGCACCGGCCCGCGGGGCAGCGCCAGCGTCCGCCCCGCGAGCCTGGCAATCAGTTTCTCGAAGGGCCAGTACGCGCCGGCGGGCGGCGGCGTGGAAGTTGTGGCCGTTGTCGTCGCTGACGTCGCCGGCGGCGTGGCAGTGGTGGCCGTCGTCGTGGCTGACGTCGCCGGCGACGTGACCGATGACGCTGGCCGCAAAGTAGTGCCAGCCGAGGACTTGGCCTGGTGGCCGCCCCCGCAGCCGGCCAGGAGCGCCGCCACCGCGAGCGCGGCAACCGAGGTCGCGCTTAGTCCTCTGCCCACCTCAGGGGCAAGTCTAGTCGAAGATAAGGAGCCTTTGCAGGACTTTGCGGCTCAAGGCAAGCGTCGCGGCCGCCCCCGCATCCGGTCGAGGCGCCGCCGGCCAAGCCGCGGCCGCGGCCGCGTCTCCGATGGCTCGCGCTCGCGTTGACGGGCCGCGTCCTCGCGGGCCCGCTCGCGGTCCTCGCTGAGCCCCACCTCGAGGAACACGAGGCTGATCGCGTCGACGCACCCCAGGCTGATCAGCACCAGCGCCAGGATCTCGCCGAACTCGCCGCCCACCAGCGCGGCGCACACCGCGCCGGCCAGAATGAGCAGCGCGGCGGAGCCGAAGCCGACGATCCGAGATCGCCGGCTCAAATGGCTCCGCCGCGGCTCAATGCGGGATCACTCGTCTCCGTCGACGTCTGGGACGTCGAGCTCGGCCAGCTCGTCGACGAACCCGAGCGAGGAGCGGCCGTCGCCGATCCCCTCGAGGTCTGAGAGGTCGGGCTCCGGCGCGCCGCCGAACCCGGTCAGACCGTCGCTGTCGGTGAGCCCGAGCTCCGCGGCCAGGTCGTCGTGGTCGAGCAGACCGACGTCATCCATGCCGCGGGGCAGCGGCTCGGACGGCTCGATCTCGATCCGCCGGTAGCGCTTGAGTCCGGTCGCCGCCGGGATCAGCTTCCCGATGATGACGTTCTCCTTGAGCCCGACCAGGCGGTCGATCTTGCCCTCGAGCGCCGCGTCGGTGAGCACCTTGGTGGTCTCCTGGAACGACGCCGCCGACAGGAACGAGTCGGTGTTGAGCGACGCCTTGGTGATCCCGAGGATGATCTCCTCGGCCTGGGCGGCCTCGCCGCCGGCGTCGATCACGGCGTTGTTCACGCGACCGTACTCCTGGCGGTCGACGAACTGCCCGGGCAGCAGGTCGGTGTCGCCCTTCTGGTCGACCCGGACCCGCTTCATCATCTGGCGCACGATCAGCTCGATGTGCTTGTCGTTGATGTCGACGCCCTGGGACTTGTAGACCTCCTGGACCTCGCGGACCAGGTACACCTCGGTCTCGGTCCGCCCGCGCACGGCCAGCAGCTCGGCCGGGTACAGCGAGCCCTCGTTGAGCTGAGTGCCCGGCTCGATCTTCTGGCCCTCGTCCACGAACAGCCGCGTGCGGCGCGGGAACGTGTGGCGGTGCTCCTCGCCCGAGTCGTCGGTGATCACCACGGTGACCGCCTTGTCGGACTCCTCGATCGAGACCTTGCCGCCCACCTCGGCGATCTTGGCCAGACCCTTGGGCTTGCGCGCCTCGAACAGCTCGACCACGCGCGGCAGGCCGTGCGTGATGTCCGCGCCGGCGACGCCGCCGGTGTGGAACGTCCGCATGGTCAGCTGCGTGCCCGGCTCGCCGATCGACTGGGCGGCGATGATGCCCACCGCGTCGCCGATCTGGGCCATCTTGCCCGAGGCCAGCGAGCGGCCGTAGCAGGCCTGGCAGATCCCCGTGGGGGCCTCGCACTTGAGCACCGAGCGGACGGGCACCGTGATCACGTTGCCCTTCTCGGTGTCGTCGTGCCAGGACTCGGCGAGGTCGGCCAGCTCGGCGCGATCGATCTCCTTGCCCTTCTCGACGATCACCCGGTTGCGCTTCGTGGTGATGTCCTGCGCGGCGATCCGGCCGATCAGGTTGTCGTTGGGCTCACCGGTCGGCCGCAGTCGCCGGCTGTCGGGACCCGTCTCGAGCTTGGACACCGGCATCTCGACGTACTCCTCGGTGCCGCAGTCCTCCGAGCGGATGATCACGTCCTGGGCCACGTCGACCAGACGGCGGGTCAGGTAGCCCGAGTCCGCCGTGCGGAGCGCCGTGTCGGCCAGGCCCTTGCGGGCGCCGTGGGTCGAGATGAAGTACTCGAGCACGGTCAGGCCCTCCTGGAAGGACGCCTTGATCGGGCGCTCGATGATCTCGCCCTTCGGGTTGGCCATCAGCCCGCGCATGCCGGCCAGCTGGCGGATCTGCGAGAAGGACCCGCGGGCTCCGGAGTTGGCCATCATGTAGATCGGGTTGAGTTCGTCGAGGTGGTCGTACAGGGCCTGCCCCACCTCGTTGGTGGCGCGATCCCACAGCGCGGTGACCGCCTCGTGGCGCTCCTCCTGGTTGATCTCGCCGTTCTCGTACTGCTCCTCGATCACGGCGAGCTGGTCGTCGTAACGGGCCAGGATCTCGGGCTTGGTCGGCGGGGTCTGGACATCGTTCTTGGAGATCGTCACACCCGCCTGGGTGGCGAAGTGGAAGCCGACGTCCTTGAACGCGTCGAGCACCTGCGAGATCGTCGGCGCCCCGTACAGCTGCACGAGGTCGTCGACGAGCCGCGTCGTGTCCTTCTTCTTCATCGAGCGGTTGACGAACTCGTACGTGCTCGGGTCAAACCCGTCGCCGAGCGCCTCGACCAGCGCCCGCTCGATCCGGTCGTTCCACAGGATCCGGCCGACGGTCGTCAGCACGTGCCCGCCCTCGCGACCGTGCGGCCGGTACTCGGCCAGGTCGTGGAGCTTGGTCACGCCGTGCTCGTAGGACCACTCCGCCTCCTGGGCGGTGCGGTAGACGTGCGGACGCGGGTCGTGGGTGGACGGATCGATCTTCGCGAGCGCGTCGCCCTCGGGTCCGTACGTCAGGTAGTACGCACCCAGGACCATGTCCTGCGACGGAGTCGCCAGCGGCGCCCCGTGCGCGGGCGAGAGGATGTTGTTGGAGGACAGCATCAGGATCCGCGCCTCGGCCTGCGCCTCGGCCGACAGCGGCAGGTGGACCGCCATCTGGTCGCCGTCGAAGTCGGCGTTGAACGCGTGGCAGACGAGCGGATGGACCTGGATCGCCTTGCCCTCGACCAGCACCGGCTCGAACGCCTGGATGCCCAGGCGGTGGAGGGTCGGCGCGCGGTTGAGCAGCACCGGATGCTCGTGGATGACCTCCTCGAGCACGTCCCACACCTCGGGGATCATCGAGTCGACCATCTTCTTGGCCGCCTTGATGTTCTGGGCGGACTTGCGCTCGACCAGCCGGGCCATGATGAACGGCTTGAACAGCTCGAGCGCCATCAGCTTGGGCAGCCCGCACTGGTGGAGCTTGAGCGACGGCCCGGAGACGATCACCGAGCGGCCCGAGTAGTCCACGCGCTTGCCGAGCAGGTTCTGACGGAACCGGCCCTGCTTGCCCTTGAGCATGTCGGACAGCGACTTCAGCGGACGGTTGCCCGGCCCGGTGACCGGACGGCCGCGCCGGCCGTTGTCGAACAGCGCGTCGACCGCCTCCTGGAGCATGCGCTTCTCGTTGTTGACGATGATCTCGGGCGCGCCGAGGTCGAGCAGCCGCTTGAGGCGGTTGTTGCGGTTGATGACGCGGCGGTACAGGTCGTTCAGGTCGGAGGTGGCGAACCGGCCGCCGTCGAGCTGGACCATCGGGCGGAGCTCCGGCGGGATGACCGGGACCGCCTCGAGGATCATCATCTCGGGCTTGTTGCCCGAGTGCAGGAAGGCCGATACGACCTTCAGCCGCTTGACCGCGCGGGCCTGCTTCTGGCCCTTGGCCGTCTTGACCTGATCCTGGAGATCGGCCGCCTCGGCTTCGAGGTCGACCTGCTGGAGCAGGTCGCGCACGGCCTCGGCGCCCATGCCGCCGCGGAAGTACTCGCCGAAGCCGTAGGGGGAGCCGAAGCGGTCCTTGAGCTCGCGGAACGTGGTCTCGTCGTTGACGACGTCCTTGGGCTTCATGGTCTTGAACAGCTCCCACACCTGGCGCATGCGCTCGGCCGCGTCCTCGATGTAGGCCTCGGTGTCGTCGATGTCGGCCTGCAGGCTCTTGCGCAGGTCCTTGAGCATCTTGTCGCGCTCCTCGTCGGAGAGCTTGGAGATGTTCACGCCGAGCGACTCGGCCCACATGTGGTCGTCGTCTGAGAAGTCGCGCCCTGTCTTACCGCTCTGGAGGTGCTCCTCACGGCGGGCCAGCGACTCCTTGAGCTCGAGCATCCGCTCTTCCTTCTCGGCGGCGTATGCGTCGAGCACCTTGTTGACCTCGCCCTCGAGGTTGTCGATGTCGCGCGCCCGCGCCTCGTCGTCGATCCAGGTGACGATCGAGGCCGCGAAGTACAGGACCTTCTCGAGCTCCTTGGGCGCCATGTCGAGCAGGTAGCCGATCCGGCTCGGCACGCCCTTGAAGAACCAGATGTGGCTCACGGGCGCGGCCAGGTCGACATGGCCCATCCGCTCACGGCGAACCTTCGACCGCGTGACCTCGACGCCGCAGCGCTCGCAGACGATGCCCTTGTAACGGACTCGCTTGTACTTGCCGCAGTAGCACTCCCAGTCCTTGGTCGGACCGAAGATGCGCTCGCAGAACAGGCCGTCCTTCTCGGGCTTGAGCGTGCGGTAGTTGATTGTCTCCGGCTTGGTCACCTCTCCCGAGCTCCAGGAGCGGATCTGCTTGGAGGAGGCCAGGCCGATCTCGATCGCGTCGAAATTGTTGATGTCGATCAAATCGATCCCTTCTTGGTGTCTTTAGAAATCTTGGTTGGGGCGATCCGGAGGAACGAGGCCCGGCCTAGGCCTCGTCTTCCTCCAGTACGCCTTCCGCCTCTCCGGCGGGAACGTCTTCGTCGATCATTGGGTCGTCGCCGTCAGACGAGAAGTCCTCTTCCTCGAGGTCCTCGCCGGGCTCGAGGTCGGGATCCTCCTCCTCGACCTCCTCCTCGGAGGCCTCGACGGTCTCACCCTCGTGCTCGGTCGCCTCGTCGGCGGCCGCGCCGTCGGTGGCCCGCACGCCGCTGAGGTCGATCCCGAGCTCCTCGGCCGCGCGCAGGAGGTCGTCGTCCTCCTCGCGCATCTCGGCCCGTTCGCCCTCCTCGGAGACCACGTTGACGTCGAGCGCCAGCGACTGCATCTCCTTGAGCAGGACCTTGAACGACTCCGGGATCGAGGGTTCGGCGATGTTCTCGCCCTTGACGATCGCCTCGTAGGCCTTGACCCGCCCGACCGTGTCGTCGGACTTGATCGTGAGCATCTCCTGGAGGGTGTACGCCGCGCCGTAGGCCTCGAGCGCCCACACCTCCATCTCGCCGAAGCGCTGGCCGCCGAACTGCGCCTTGCCGCCCAGCGGCTGCTGGGTGACCAGCGAGTAGGGGCCGGTCGAGCGGGCGTGGATCTTGTCGTCGACCAGGTGCAGCAGCTTCAGGATGTACATGTAGCCGATCGTCACCTGCTCCTCGAACGGCTCGCCGCTGCGGCCGTTGAACAGCGTGGTCTTGCCCGAGGCCTGATCGCCCTCGCGCCGGCGCTTGTCGACGTCCATCCTGATCCGGCCCTCGTGCTCGTCCTGCCAGCGGACGAGCGCCTCGTCGACATCGCGCACGGTGGCGCCGTCGAACACCGGCGTGGCGACGTACACCTTGCCGCCGTCGTCGAGCGACTCCTTGTAGGCCTGCGAGCCGTCGTTGTACCAGCCGTTGGCCGCGACCCACCCGAGATGCGTCTCGAGGATCTGGCCGAGGTTCATGCGGCTCGGGACGCCGAGCGGATTGAGGATCACGTCGACCGGCGTGCCGTCCTCGAGGAACGGCATGTCCTCGACGTCGACGATCTTCGAGATCACGCCCTTGTTGCCGTGCCGGCCGGCCAGCTTGTCGCCCTCGGCGATCTTGCGCTTCTTGGCCACGAACACGCGGACCAGCTCGTTGACGCCGGGCGGTAGGTCGTCGCCCTCGTCGCGGCTGAACGTCTTGACGTCGATCACGACGCCACCCTCGCCGTGGGGCACCTTGAGCGAGGTGTCGCGGACCTCGCGCGCCTTCTCCTTGAAGATCGCGCGGATCAGCTTCTCCTCGGCGGTCAGCTCGGTCTCGCCCTTGGGCGTGACCTTGCCGACCAGCAGGTCGCCGGAGCCGACCTCGGCCCCGATGCGCACGATGCCGCGGTCGTCGAGGTTGCGCAGCGACTCCTCCGAGCGGTTCGGGATGTCGCGGGTGATCTCCTCGTCGCCGAGCTTGGTCGTGCGGGCGTCGATCTCGTACTCCTCGATGTGGATCGAGGTGAGCTCGTCGTCCTTGACGATCCGTCGGGACAGGATGATCGCGTCCTCGAAGTTGTAGCCCTCCCAGGACATGAAGGCGACCAGCAGGTTCTTGCCGAGCGCCATCTCGCCCGAGTCGGTGGCCGAGCCGTCGGCCAGCACATCGCCATCGGCGACCTTGGCGCCCACGTTGACGATCGGCTTCTGGTGGATCAGCGTGCCCTGGTTGGAGCGCATGAACTTCTGGAGCAGGTACTCGTCGGAGCCTCCGCCGTCCTGCTCGACGACGATCTGCTCGGCGTCGACGTAGGACACGGTGCCATCGCCGCGAGCCACGACCACGTCACCGGTGTCGATCGCCGCGCGGCGCTCCATCCCGGTGCCGACCAGCGGCGCGTCGGTGACCAGCAGCGGCACCGCCTGCGCCTGCATGTTCGAGCCCATCAGCGCCCGGTTGGCGTCGTCGTGCTCGAGGAACGGGATCATCGCGGTCGTCACCGACCAGATCTGCTCGGGCGAGACGTCGATCAGGTCGACCTCTTCCGCCGGGACGGTCACGTACTGGCCCGCCTGGGTCCGGCAGATGATCTCGTCCCCGGTCAAATGGCCCCTGTCATCGACCGGCGTGTTCGCCTGGGCGATGATCTGCTCCTCCTCCTGAGTGGCGTCGAGATGCAGGATCTCGTCGGTCACCTTGCCGCTCTTGACGACCCGGTACGGAGTCGTCACGAATCCGTGCTCGGACACCTCCGCGTAGGAGGACAGCGACCCGATCAGGCCGATGTTCGGACCCTCCGGCGTCTCAATCGGGCACATGCGGCCGTAGTGGGTGGGGTGCACGTCGCGCACCTCGATCGGGGCGCGCTCGCGGGTCAGACCGCCGGCGCCGAGGGCGGACAGGCGACGCCGGTGCCGGAGACCGGCGAGGCTGTTCGTCTGGTCCATGAACTGGCTGAGCTGCGAGGAGCCGAAGAACTCCTTGAGCGCGGCCACGACCGGGCGGATGTTCACGATCGTCTGGGGGGTGATCGTGTCGGCGTCCTCGGTGGTCAGGCGCTCGCGCACCACGCGCTCCATGCGATACAGGCCGATCCGGAAGGCCTCCTGGATCAGCTCGCCGACCGTGCGCAGGCGGCGGTTGCCGAAGTGCTCGTACTCGTCGAGATGGTCCTGGATCGGCTCACGCGGCATCGACAGCGCCTCGGCGGCGTAGTCCTTGGTGTCGACGCCGTCGTCCTCGGGCATGCCGAGCAGGCGCGGGAGCGTGATCAGCTCCTTGACCAGGGCGATGATGTCGTCGTGGGTCAGGGTGCGGGTCTCGAGGTCGATGTCGAGCCCGAGCCGCGAGTTCAGCTTGTAGCGCCCCACGCGCGTGAGGTCATAGCGCTTGGGATCGAAGAACAGCTGGTTCAGCAGCGAGCGCGCGGCGTCGACCGAGGGCGGCTCGCCCGGGCGCTGCTTCTTGAACAGCTCGATCAGCGAGCCCTCCTCGCTGCGGACCATCTCGGGGTCGGAGTCGAGGGTCAGGCGGATGTAGAGCGAGTTGTCGAAGAGGTTCAGGATCTCCTCGTCCGACGCGTAGCCCATCGCGCGCAGCAGAACGGTGACCGGCAGCTTGCGCTTGCGGTCGATGCGAACGTAGACGCGGCCCTTCTTGTCGATCTCGAGCTCGAGCCACGACCCGCGGGCCGGCATCAGGTTCGCGATGAACACCTGCTTCTCGCGGTCCTTGGGCTCCATCACGTACGCGCCCGGCGAACGGACCAGCTGCGTGACGACGACGCGCTCGGTGCCGTTGATGATGAACGTCCCGCGCTCGGTCATCCACGGGAAGTCGCCCATGAACACAGACTGCTCGCGGATCTCGCCGGTCTCCCGGTTGATGAACGCCACGGTGACGGTGAGCGGCCGGGCGAAGGTCAGGTCCTTCTCACGGCATTGCTCGAGGTCGGCCACCGGATCGTCGAAGATGAAGTCGCCGAACTGGACGGCGAGGTTGCCGGTGTAGTCCTCGATCGGCGAGATGTCGTCGATCGTCTCGCGCAGGCCACCGCCATCGGGGTCGGTCAGCCATTCGAAGGACTTGCGCTGGATATCGATGAGGTTGGGGACTTCAAGGACCTTGTTCAGACGCGCGAAGCTCCGGCGCGTCCGGGGGGCGTGAGCGGTTGCCAAGACGGCGACTCCTCGGAAACGGTCGAGAGGGAGGCAGATCAGCGCTTCCCGAGGGCCCATGCTCCCGACGACCCGAGAGCACGTACTCCCCACGAAGCGCGACCATCAAAGATAGCACAGGGCAACGATGCCCTGTGGAGGGACGCTCAGCTCTCACGGACCCCGCCCCCGGATCGCCGCGTATGTGGCGCGGCGCCGCTGTATTCGGGCGGCTACGACTATTGGCTGACGCGAGCAGTGTAGGGACTCCCGCAGTTTCCGGCAACCCCTCCGGACGGATGGTCGCGAACGGCCTCGCCACCGCGCCACCATCCCGCGCCCGCGCTTGCTCCCCCGGGACCCACCGCCAAAATTCGCCCGCGGCCGGCCGGGAGCCGGTACATTCGGCACCGAGGGGCCCAGCGCGGCCGGCTGCGCCCAGATGACGCTCACGAGGGGACGTATGCGGATTCCACGAGTCGGTTATCTGTTCGTAATCGCGGCCGCGATCACGCTGTTCGCGCCGGCCGCGACGCCGGCCGCCACCCCCGCCGCCGGGGCTTCCTACAAGGTGATGCTCTCGCCCGAGTACGCGACGGCGAGCCAGCAGACCACGTTGCGGGTGACGGTCGTCAACACCTCCACATCGCCCACGACGCTCGGCTCGGTGAAGCTGACGCCGCCGACCGGGTTCACGCCGCCGCAGCCCGCGCCGGGGACGCCGCTGCGGAGCAAGATCAAGGTGCAGTACCGGACGCTCACGCTCCAGCGCATCTCGCTCAAGCCCGGCAAGCAGGCGCAGATCTGGATCACGTCCACCGCGCCTCGCAAGTGCGGCCGCACGGCCCTGCGCTGGACGTCGCAGGGATTCCAGGGGACGACCGGGTCGGGGCCGCAGGTCGCGCTGGACACCGCGGCGAGCAGACTGGGCGTAACGGTCCTGTGTCCGGCCGCCGCGCTGTGCGGTGATGGTGGGCCTCCATGCTCGACCAGCCTGGTCACCTCGAGCAGCACCTACGCGGTGGTCTCCAACGCCGCCTCGGGGACGCTGCGCCAGACGGTCAACGTCGGCAGCAACCTCACCTGCGGCCGGTATCAGTTCCGCGATCCCAACTGGTACGACTCCGTCGTGGTTCCCCCCAGCTCGGCCCCACCCCCCACTACCCCAACCACGCCCGTGGTCGACGTGGTCAGCTACAAGATCAAGAACGCCAAGCCGCAGGGGATCGGGTTCTGCCTCGGAGCCGCCTACGACTTCACGACCGCCTCGGGTCACCGGGCGCGGGCGACCAAGCTGCCCACCGGCGCGCCCGGGTTCGTCGGGATGCTTCCGCGCTGCACCTACGGGAAGCCGCCCTGCATCTCGAGCGTGACCAAGAAGCCGGGGGCAGCGGGTCAGTCCAACCCCGACGTGGTCATGAAGATCCAGATCCCGGAGTCCGGCGACCCGTGGGGTCACGCTTAGCGGCCGCCTGCAGTTCAGGGGTCGGTAGCCCCGTGATCTTCAGGCGGTCCACGATCTCGTCCCGCTCGGCCGCATGGCCCGTCGGCGCAGCCCATGCCGTCCAGCGCGTCGATCGTCGCCGCGATGTCGTAGTCGGCGCCACCCTCGCGAGCCATGGCCAGCGCGCCGATCAGCTCGGCCCGCGCGCCGTCCGGCAACCCGAGACGGGCCAGCGCGATCCCGGCGACCCGCTTGAGCAGCGGGCGCTGCGGTCGTCCGCTTCCAGGGCACGATCGGCGATGTCGACCGCGCGCGCCGGAGTCGCCGACCCAGCGCCTCCGCCTCGGCGAGAGGGCCCGCGCGAAGTCCGCGTAGGCGTCGACGTGGAACTTGCGCAAGCTCGGCCTCGCCGCCTCGAGCAGGGGCACCGCCTCGTCGCGATCACCCCGGCGCGCCGCGAGCCGCGCCAGGAGCACGTCGACAAAGGCGACCGCCTGACGCTCGCCGGTCGCGCTCCAGACGCGACGCGCGCGTCGCAGGTGGTCCCGGCTTCCTCGAGGTGGCCCTGGTCGGACAGGATCTCGCCGATGTTGCAGTCGGTGTAGGCGACGTCGGCCGGACGTCCCGGCGCGCTCACCGCATCTCCCGCGCGCGGCGATAGAGCGCGATCGCGTCGTCCCAGCGGCCGTCGAAGTAGGCGAACATCCCGAGGTTGTTGAGGACCCGGTGCTCGTGCTCGGGATCGCCGAGCGCCTCGTAGATCTCCAGGGCCCGCCACGAGTGGTGGCTTCCCTCGGCGTACCCGACTCCACCAGCGCCCAGTCGAGCGCGTGCCGAGGCGCTGCGCGAGCGCGCGCAGTCGCCCCGACCGACTCGGCTTCCGCGATCGCCTCTCGACAGGATCGAATCGCCTCCGCCCACCGACCCTGCCGATTCCGGATGCCGCCGAGATATGAGCGCATGCGCGCGCGCGAGCCACGGACCGTCCTCATCCCCGTCGAGCGCCATCGAGGACGCGCGGAGCCCGCGCTTCAGCCACCGCACCGCACGGGTCAGCGCTCGGTCCGCTCGGCTACCTCTGCCTGGCGGTCGACACAGCGCGGGCCTGCGCGACCGGGTCGTCGCGGAGCAGCCGGCGCGCCTCGGTCAGCGCCCGGCTGGCCGCCGTCGGCTCACCAACGCGACGGAGCGCCTCGCCCAGCTGCTCCCACGCCTCGGCCAGCACCCGGCTGTCCGCCTCCGGCCCGAGCGCACGCCCGGCCTCGATCGCCCGCCGATACAGCCGCGCCGCGTCGGCATGTGAGAAGCGCTCGGTGGCGCGCTCGGCGGCGTGCATCGCGTAGCGATGGGCGCGCACGTAGTCGCCGGCCAGCGCGAAGTGGTTCGCCAGCACGGCGGCATCGGCGTCTCGCGCGCCGTCCGCCTCCTGCCTCGAGCCTGAGCGCGACCGCTCGGTGAAGCTCGCGGCGCAGCTTGAACGGGAGGCTCGAATAGGCCACCTCCTGCAGCGCCGGCTGGCGGAAGCGCACGTGGCCGCCCGGCTCGCGGGCGAACACCGCCGACAGCCGCTCCCAGACGCCGATCGTCCGGGCACCGGCGCATCCGATGCGATCACGTCCGCCAGGCGCCGCGGATGAAACGACAGGCCCGAGCACGGCGGCGCGTCGCACTAGGTCGCGGTCGTCCGGGCTCGAGCGCGTCGATCCGGGCCATCGTGGCCGCGCCGACGCTGTCCGGCAGCCGGTCGCGATCACCGGCCACGGCCGCGGCCAGCAGGTCGAGCAGGAACTCGGGGCTGCCCCCGGACCGCTGCACGGCAAGCTCGAGCACGTGCGGAGGCACTCGCGCCGCCTCCGGCGTGGCCAGCGCCAGCGCCCGGACGTCGCCCGACCGGCAGCGGACCCAGCTCGATCCGGCCTTGCGCCCCGCTCGGCAGGTCGAGGCCGCCCGGCACGTCGCGGCGCGTCGCCAGCACGACCCACGAGCGAGGACTCGAGCTCCCGCGCCAGCGCCTCGAACAGGGCGGCCGACGCGGCGTCCATCAGATGCGCCTGCTCGACCTCCAAGATCGTCGGCACGACCAGGGCCCGGCCCAGGAAGCGCAGCACGACCTCGTGCAGCTTGGCCGCGCGCGACGTCGCCGCCACCTGTCCGACCTCGGCCGACGGCGCCACCTCGACGTCGAGCACGATCGCGATCAGCGAGACCCACGGCAGCAGGTCCGGCGCGGCCGACTCGATCTCCCGCTCGAGCCGCGCGAGCACGACCTCCGCGGGCTCGTCCCCGCTCAGCGCCGAGCAGCGCTCTGAGCGGATCTCGCCATGCGTGGTACGGCGTGTCGCGCGTGTAGACCTCGCAGGTCGCCCGGAGACGGACCATGCCCTCGGCGGATCTGACCGGCCTCGGCCATCAGGCGCGACTTGCCGCTGCCGGTCTCGCCCACCACCTCGATCAGCGATCCCGAGCCGCGGCGCGCGGCGGCGATCGCCGAGCGCAGCTGCTCGAGCTCGCGCTCGCGGCCGATGAGCGGCAGCTCCAACCGGATCTCGGCGTCCGAGGCGCCGCGGAGCGGCGGCCCGACGTCCCACGCCTGGACGGGCCGGGACTTGCCCTTGACCGGGAATGGCTCGAGCGCGGTCTGGCTCGAAGCGGGTCTTCGCCCCGCGCAGGACCTCCCGGGTGGCGTAGATGTGTCCGGCGGGCGTCTTGGCCACGAGCCGGGCCGCGAGGTTCACGGTGTCGCCCATCACCGCGTACCACCGCCGGTAGGCCGGCCCGACCGGTGCCGGTGAACACCGGGCCGCGGTGCACGCCGGCCTGCAGCGGCAGCGGCGGTCCGGCCTCGACGATGTGACGCAGCGCGAGCAGCATGCGCTCCTCGTCGTCGCCCACCACGCGCGGGGCGCCGGCGCTCAGCCGGATCTTGCCCCCGTCGAGGGCGATGTCGGAGTCGAGGAAGCAGACGTCGTAGCGTGTCGCACGCCTCCTGGACCAGCCGGATGAGCTCGTCCAGTTGTCGCGCCGCCGTCGCCGGCCCGCTCCCGACCAGCACCCGATCGAAGCCGCCGAACTGCAGGAACGCGATCGTCGCCGTCCGGTGCTCCGGAACCGCCGACCCGCCCAGCAGATGTGCCCTCACCGCCGCCGGGATGAAGCTCGCGACGACCTCCTCGGACGGACTCGGGAAGCCCGGCCGGGGGTACCCACGCACAATCGGCGGGCGTGCGACCGAGTAGCAGGCCGGGGCCCAACCCCCGTCCCACGGACGCGCGAGGCAGATGCCGGGCGGTGTCGGGGCTCATCAGGATCTGACCCGACGACGCGGCTCCTTCCATCGCGACCACCGCGCTCGCCGCCGGACCGGCGATCACGACCTCGCGATGCGAGTCGCCGACGACGAACATCGGATAGGCGCCGCGTGTGCACGCCGACGGACATCCGCAGCACGACGTTGCTCTCTCCGGTGCGGATCTGGCCCACGTCACGCAGCGTGCGCCGCATCGCCGCGGCCGCGCAGCACGCCCGCACGGCATGCCGCTGCCCTCCTCCTGGTCGTAGAACAGGAGCAGCATCGCGTCGCCGCCGAACTTCAGCAGCGAGCCGCCCCGGCCATAGGCCTCGGCCAGCAGCGCCGAGAAGCAGGTGTTGATCGCGTCGACCAACTGCTCGGCGCCTTCCTCCCCGCGCCGGGCCAGCCGCTCGGACAGGCGGGTGAAGCCCGACACGTCCGCGAAGACCATCGTGCACTCAACGGACTCGGACAGTACGTCGATCGGGCGCGCCAGGCGGGCGAGCACCGCCCTGGGCACGTACGGAGCGAGCGGGCCGGCTCGACCCCGCGGCCGCCGAACTTGAGCAGCGACCCGCCGCGTTCATAGGCGTCGGCGAGCAGGGCCGAGAAGCACGCGTTGATCGCGTCAACGAGATGCTCGGCGCCCTCCTTGCCCTTGCGGGCCAGTCGCTCGGAGAGTCGGGTGAAGCCAGACACGTCGGCGAACACCATCGTCCCCTCGAGCGTCTCGACCAGGTCGCCGTCCGGCCTGGCCAGCCGCCCGAGCAGCATGCGCGGGACGTAGGAATCGCTTCGTGCGGTCTCCGTTTTCACCTGCGGGCAACCCCCCGGTCAGCAGGTCGATGGCCCAACTAGGGCGTGCAGTCTACGGCTGAGAACATGCTCCGGAAAGATCGTCAGGACTCGAGCAGGACGTCGAGGATCTCGCCGTACGCGCTCAGCGAGAGCGACAGGTGCCCGTCGTCGGGCCGCAAATGGGCCTGCGCGTTCAGGCGCCGGGCCAGCCACTCCCCATGCGCGACCGGCACGAATCGGTCCTGCCCGCCGTGCCAGACCGACAGCGGGGCGTGCTCGGCGCCCAGCTCGAAGCCCCAGTCACCGAGGATCGCCCGGTCGTCGTCGAACCATCCCCAGACGCCGGTGGCCATCGAATGGGCGAGCTCCCGAGCGATGAACTCGCCCAGCTCACCGCTCAGCGCGCGCCGGTCGACCTCCGCCACCACGTCCCCGAGCACGGCGACGATCTCCTCGCCGGAGCTCTCGAGCATCGAGCCGGCCTGACCCTCCAGATAGGTCTTGAACTCGGCGTCGGGCCCGTGGGCCGCGGCCAGCTCGGTCACGTTCTCCTGGCCCATGCCCGCGGTCCAGTCGAGTCCTTCGGCGCCGACCGGCGCCGGCGAGGCGATCGATGCGGCGGCGATCACGCGGTCGGGGAGGAGCGTCGCGCAGGCGATCGAGTGCGGGCCGCCCCCCGAGCCACCGACCGAGTAGAAGCGCTCGTAGCCGAGCGCGTCGGCCACCGCCACCACGTCCTCGATGCAGCTGGCCACGTTGCGCCCCGGCTGGCGACCCGAGTCGCCGTAGCCCGGCCGCCCGTAGGTGATGTGGCGCAGGTTGCGCTCGGCCCCCGCCTCGACCAACGGGTCGAACATCTCGGCGGCGCCCGGCGTGCCGTGATGCGAGAACAGCGCGGCGCCGTCCGGCGGCCCGGCCAGCACGACCTCAAGCGACCGGCCGCCACCAACCGGTACGGATATGGCCTCCAGTTGCCAGGTGCCCACGCGGCAACGGTATCCGAAACGGTGTGATCGATTTGGCCCCAATATCGGGCCAAATCGATCACAGCCCCTTTGGGCTACTTCAACTCGACGGTGCCGCCGGCCTCCTCGAGGTCGGCCTTGAGCTTGTCGGCCTCGGCGCGATCGATGCCCTCCTTGATCGGCTTGGGCGCCTCGTCGACCAGCGCCTTGGCCTCCTTGAGGCCCAGGCCGGTGGCCGCGCGCACGACCTTGATGACCTGGATCTTCTTGTCGCCGGCCGCCTGGAGGACCACGTCGAAAGCGGTCTGCTCCTCGGCCTCCTCGCCGCCGCCGTCGGCCGCCGCCGCCGCGCCGGCCGGCGCTGCCGCCGCGACCGCGGTGGCCGACACGCCGAACGCCTCCTCGAGCGCCTTGATGCGCTCGGACAACTCGAGCACCGAGATTGACTTGAGCTCGTCGATCCACTCTTGAGTGCTGGGCATGGTTCCTCCTTAGGCGCCGGGTTCCTCGTCCGGCGCGGCTTCTTGGTCAGTTTCTTCTGCGGGCGGCTCCCCTTCGGGCTCCGCCTCGACATCCGGGGTGGGATCGGTCGGGGCCTCCGCCTCGGGCTCAGCCGCGGCCTCGGGCTCAGGCGCAGCCTCCGGCTCAGCCGGCGCCTCCGCCTCGGGCTCAGCCGCGGCTTCGGGCTCAGGCGCAGCCTCCGCCTCAGCCGGCGCCTCCGCCTCGGGCTCAGCCGCGGCTTCGGGCTCAGGCGCAGCCTCCGCCTCGGCCGGCGCCTCCGCCTCGGGCTCAGGCGCAGCCTCCGCCTCGGCCGGCGCCTCCGCCTCGGGCTCAGGCGCAGCTTCGGGCTCAGCGGCGGCCGGTTCAGGCGCGGGCTCAGCGGCGGGCGCCGGCGCCTCGCCGCTCACCAACCCCTGGTCGGCGATCGCCTTGAGCTGGATGGCCAGCCCCACGATCAGCGCGTTCAGGCCGCGGACCAGGCCGGTGATCGGCGCCGCGATCGTGCCCACCAACTGCGCGTGCAGCACCTCGCGTGCGGGGAGGCGGGCGATCGCCTGCACGTCGGCCGCGCTCAGCGCGGTCGAGTCCATCAGCCCGCCCTTGAACTCGAGCGTGTGCAGGGTCCGGGCGGCATCGTTCAGCGCCTTGGCCGCGAGCGCCGCGTCGCCGCTGACGAACGCCAGGGCGGTCGGGCCCGCCAACAACTCCTTCAAGGACGAGGCGCCGGCCTCGTCGGCCGCCCGCTCGGTCAGCGAGTTCTTGACGATCCGGAAGCGGGTTCCGGACTCGCGAAGCCGAGCGCGCAGATCGGCCGCCTGCGCCACCGAGATGCCGCGGTAGTCCACGGCGAACACTGCGTCGGCGGACCGGATCTCGCCGGCAATCTCCTCTACGACTGCTGCTTTCTGGTCTCGGTTCATTCCACTTCCTCTTCGAAATGCAAGACGCCCGCGTCACAGGCGGGCGTCGAATGAGGAACCGGAGCTCCAAGCTCGAGGCGCCGCCTACTCCGGACTTACTCTGGTCGCCGGAGGTCTCGGGCAGTGCTTCTGTACAGACAGTTTAGGCCGCTACGGGCTCCTCGACGATGTCGCGCGTGCGCGCGGGGTCGACCTTGACGCCCGGCCCCATGGTGGTGGCGACGGTCACGGTGCGGATGTAGCGCCCCTTGGCCGCCGACGGCTTGGCCCGGATCAGCTCCTCGATCACCGCCGCGTAGTTCTCGAGCAGCTTGCGATCGTCGAAGTCGCGCTTGCCGATCACCAGGTGCACGATCGCGTTGCGGTCGGTTCGGTACTCGACCTTGCCCGCCTTGGACTCCTCGACCGCGCGCGCCACGTCCATCGTGACCGTGCCCACCTTCGGGTTGGGCATCTTGCCGGCCGGGCCGAGGATGCGGCCCAGGCGGCCGACCACCGGCATCAGGTCGGGGGTGGCGATCGCCACGTCGAAGTCGTCGAAGCCCTCCTGGATCCGCTGGGCCAGGTCCTCGGCGCCGACCACGTCCGCGCCGGCCTCCTCGGCCTCGCGGGCCTTGTCGCCCTGGGCGAACACGGCCACCTTCACGTCCTTGCCCAGCCCGTTGGGCAGCGCGATCGTCCCGCGCAACTGCTCGTCGGCGTGGCGGACGTTCAGGCCGGTGCGCACATGCACCTCGACCGACTCGTTGAACTTCACGCGCGCGAGTTGCTTGATCAGCGCCACGGCTTCGGCCGGTGAGTACTCGCGCTCCCGGTCGAACCGCTTGCGGGCCTCTTCATATGTCTTTCCGTGATGTGCCACTTACACGACCTCCACACCCATCGAGCGAGCAGTACCGGCGATGATCTTGGCGGCGGCGTCGATGTCGCCGGCGTTCAGGTCCTTCATCTTCTTCTCGGCGATCTCGCGCAGCTGGGCCTGCGATATCTGAGCCACCTTGGTGCGGTTCGGCTCGGCCGAGCCCTTCTCGATATTCAGCGCCTGCTTGATCAGCACGGCCGCCGGCGGGCTCTTGGTGATGAACGTGAACGACCGGTCCTCGTACACGGTGATCACGACCGGGATCACCGTGCCCAGGTCGCCCTGCGTCTGGGCGTTGAACGCCTTGACGAACTCCATGATGTTGACGCCGTGCTGTCCGAGCGCGGGGCCCACCGGGGGCGCGGGCGACGCCTGGCCACCCACCGCCTGCAGCTTGATCTGAGTCAGAACCTTCTTGGCCATTTAGATCTTCTTCACCTGATCGAACCCTACTTCCACCGGCGTCTCCCGGCCGAAGATCGACACCAGCACCTTGAGACGCTGGGCGTCCTCGTTGACCTCGGAGATCTCGCCCGAGAAGTCCGACAGCGGCCCCGAGATCACCTTGACCGACTCGCCGATCTGGAACGTCGCGCGGCTGCGCGGACGCACCTCCTGCTCGCGATGGAGCAGGCGGTTGACCTCGTCCTGGGTCAGCGGCACGGGCTCATTCGACGCGCCGACGAACCCGGTCACGCCCGGCGTGCCCTTGACCAGCGACCACGAGTCCTCGTTCAGGTCCATGTTGACGAGCACGTAGCCGGGCATCGTCCGCTTCTCGACCGTGATCTTCTGGTTGTCCTTCATCTCCGAGACGGACTCGGTCGGCACCACGATCTGGCGGACGGCCTGCTGCTGCCCGAGCGACACGATGCGGTGCTCGAGGTTGTGCTTGACCTTGTTCTCGTGACCCGAGTAAGTGTTTACGACGTACCAGCGAAACATTCTGTTGTCCTAGTTAGGCCCTCCCAGCCAGAGCGCTCGACGGCGCTCACTTCAAGATGAAAGTTACGAGCTTGCCGGAGACGAGATCCGCCAAGCCGAGAAATGCCGCGGCGATGATGACGAACCCGATGACGACTCCGGTGGCCTGTATCACCTGCGGCCGGTCAGGCCACTGTACCCGTTGCAGCTCGTGCCAGCATCCTTGCAAGAAGCCGATGAGCCGCTGAAAGATCCCGGCCTTGTGCTCCGCATGGACCGGTCCGGGTGCCGCCGGCTCACCCCCGGCGCCGTCGACGCCCTGATCGTCGTCGCCGCCGCGCCCACCGGCGCCGCCGGCTTCGATCGACTCCTCGACCTCGAGCTCGAACTCCTCCTCGTCGGCCTCGTCACCCGGCTCCGGCTCGGCCGGCCGCCCCATCGCGATCTGCGACTCGGCGAACTCGACGTCCGGCATGGCGTGCTCGAGCGGATTGGGAGCGCCGTTCTCCTCGGGCTCGAGCCCATGCGAGCCCTCCCGGGTCGCGGTGCCACGCCGCGTGCTCGCCGGCGGCGAGGGCCGGCGAGTTCGCCGGTCTTTCGCGCGTTTGCGGTTTCGAGCCACGGATCGTCCCGGCGTCGGCTCAGCGCGTCTCGCGGTGCGGCGTGTGACGCCTGCACCAGCGGCAGTACTTGCGCAGCTGGAGCCGTTCCGGGTTGTTCCGCTTGCTCTTATTGGTCTGGTAGTTGCGGCGCTTGCACTCCTCGCAGGCGAGGGTGGCAGCGATCCGAACGTCTCCGCGAGCCATGTACGCGCTTCCGTCTGAGGGATTAGGGTCCGGCTGCCGGACCGCGGGCGCAGAAACGAACGCCGCCCGGCGCCGGCCCTCAGTGTAGCGGGATAGGTCCCGCTAGAGGCCGCTATTCGACCAGCTCCACCGGCGAGACCTCGAGGTCCAGCCAGCGGTCGCCGCGCAGCACGCGGATCGGCATCGGACGCCCGATCGCCTCCTGGGACATCAGCCGCTGCACGTCGTCGACGCGCTCGATCGGCTGTGCGGGAGAACCCATTTCCACGATCAGGTCCTCGGCGCGCAGGCCGGCGCGCTGGGCGGGGGTCCCCGCGGACACCTCGATGATCTCGACCCCGGCCGACCGTCCCAGTCTCGCGCGCGCGTGCGGGGGAAGCGGACGGGGGCCGGCGGCGATCCCGATCCAGGCCCGGCGCACTCGCCCGTCGCGCATCAGCGCGCTGACGATCTGCCGTGTGGCGGCGTTGATCGGCACGGCGAGGCCCAGGCCGACGCCGGCCACCGCCGTGTTGATCCCGATCACCCGTGCAGATGAGTCGACCAGCGCGCCGCCCGAGTTCCCCGGGTTCAACGCCGCGTCGGTCTGGATCACGTTGTCGATGTGGCGCACGGTCCTCCCCGCCCGCGCCGGCAGCGAGCGCCCAAGCGCGGAGACCACCCCGGCGGTGACCGACCCGGCGAATCCGTTCGGATTGCCGATCGCCACCACCAGCTGGCCGACGCGCAGCTTCTCGGCCTCGCCCAACACGGCGGGCGTGAGCGAGTCGCCGTCGGCGCGCAGCACCGCGAGATCGGATAGGCGATCGACGCCGATCACGCGCCAGCTCAGCTCGCGACCGTCGACGAAGGTGGCCCGGCCGGTGCGACCCGTCCCGGCCACCACGTGGGCGGAGGTCACGAGAAAGCCGTCCGGCGTGAGCGCCACCGCGCTGCCCGCGCCGGCCGGCACCTGCCCGCCCCGCCCCCGGCGCATCACGCGCAGGTTGGCGACGCTCGGCGCGACCCGCTCGGCCACGTCGACGACCACCCGTGAGTAGGCGTCGAGCGCCTCGGCCTCGCGCGCCTGGGCCTCGTCTTCGAATCGCTCTGCGGCCGTGGTCATGACACGCTGGCCGTGACCGTGCGCTCCTCGGTGCCCCGGACGATCTTCAGCTCTAACCGCCCGTCACCGGCGCCGGCGGCCTCGAGCGCCTCGTAGAGGACGTCGATCCGGTCCAGCTCACGCTCGCCGGCCGCCACGATCAGATCGCCGCGCTCCAGCCCTGCCCGGTCGGCCGGGCTGCCGCGCTCGACCCCCCGGATCAGGATTCCGTCGCGCTCGGGCAGGCCGACCGCGCGGCGAAGGCGACGGGCCACCCGGGGCGGCGCGATCGCCACGCCCAGCCGCACCCGTTGGGGCGACTCCCCGCGACTCAGCTTCTCCACGCGCTCGCGGATGGCCTGATCGGCGGGCACGGCCAGGATGAGGCCGCCGTCGGTGCGGATCGAGTTGACCCCGAGCAGCCGCCCGGCCCGGTCGATCAGCGGCCCGCCCGACGATCCGCGGGGCAGCGGCGCGGTGTGCTCGATCGCGAATCCGGTCCGGTGCCGGCGCGGGCCCCGGAAGCGGCGCGCGGTCGAGGAGACGAACCCGGGCGTGACCCGCAGGCCCCGGCCCCCGGGATTGGCCAGGGCGAGGACCGCGCGACCGATCGGCAGCGACTCGAGGTCCTCCTCGGACCACTGCAGCGGCTCGATCCCGGCCGTGTCGGCCTCGATCACGGCCAGGTCGACGTCGGCGTCGGAGGCGAGCACCCGGCCGGACTCGTGCCGGCCGTCGTGGAAGGTCACCGTCACCTCGTCACCCCGGAGGTTGTGGGCGTTGGTGAGGATCCGGCCCGAGTCGATCACGAACCCGGAGCCCCGGCCCCAGCCCGACCCGAGCCCGATCACCGCCGGGCCGAAGCGCTCGGCCGCGGACTGGATCGTCTCTTCAAGTTCTTCTAGTACAGACATCGCATTACTCCTTACTTGCAATATGCAAGTCGCAACTGTAACACAGGCTAGGATCTAGTCGTGATGAACGAAGCCCTGGCCGATGCCCTGACCACGATCGG
The DNA here is from genome assembly GCA_963832315.1 of uncultured Solirubrobacterales bacterium. Lineage (GTDB taxonomy): Bacteria > Actinomycetota > Thermoleophilia > Solirubrobacterales > Solirubrobacteraceae > Palsa-465. Next base: position 407,286 of record CAWHTT010000011.1, read on the forward strand.
CGACCGCTGGACGCTGTTGGTGATCGCCTCGCTGCTGGACGGCCCGCGCCGGTTCGGCGACCTCCAGTCCGAAGTGGAGGGAATCGCGCCGAACGTCCTCACCCAGCGCCTGCGCCAACTCGAGCGCAACGCCCTCGTGGTGGCGCGCCCCTACTCCGAGCGCCCGCCCCGCTTCGTCTACGAGCTGAGCGCGGCCGGCCACGAGCTGGCCGGCGCCCTGCGCCTGATCGCCGGCTGGGGCGCCCGTCAGGCCGACAACGCCACCGCCCCCCGCCATGTCGTGTGCGACACGCCGATGGACGCGCGCTGGTGGTGCCCCACGTGCGAGCGGATCGTCGAGGACGACGACAACGAGCTCGAGTACGCCTAGCCCCACCCCGGCCCGAAATTTCCGCCAATAGCGGGGTGGGCGACGCGTTGGTTCCGGATTCTTCGGGCTGGAGCCGAGAAATCCGTCAGGAGCGATCAGTCCGGGTCGTAATGGCGGAAATTTCGGGCCCGGTGCGGCCAGTGACCGGATGGGCCACCGGGGGTCGCGGCGACGGCCCGCTCGGCATCCTTGCCTCGCCTTACGAGCCTGCCGCGCCACATCCGACGGACGCCGCGCAGCGGCTCATCCTTAGAACGCTCTCACCACATGCGATCGGCGCGCCCCGGGAAGTAGAGAATGCGCGCCAATGCTCCGGCTGATCGGCATCGTCGTCTCGATCGGACTGGCCGACTCGCTCAACCCGAGCACGATCGGGCCGGCCTTGTACATGGCGACCGGAGAGCGGGGCCGCGGCCGGGTGGCGGAGTTCACGCTCGCGGTGTTCGCCGTGTACTTCCTCGGTGGCGCGGCGATCGCGGTCGGCGCCGGGCAGCTGATCCGCCCGCTCCTCCCCCACCCGCGCCACCACATCGCGAACATCGTCGAGATGGCCGTCGGGGCGGCGATGATCGGGGGGCGGCGCTGCTGTGGCGTCACCAGCAGCAGCTCTCGCGCCGCGGGCCGCCCGACTTCGATCCGCACGGACGCGCGAGTTGGGTGCTGGGGGCCTCGATCACCGCGTTCGAGCTGCCGACCGCCTTCCCATACTTCGCCGCGATCGCCGCGATCCTCGGGGCCGGGCTGGGGCCGGCGCGCGACCTCGTGCTGCTGTTCCTGTTCAACGCCTGCTTCGTGCTGCCGCTGGTGGCGATCATCGCCACACTCACGTTCGCGCCCGATCGCGCCGAGGGCCTGCTGGCGACCGGCCGGGCCTTCCTCGGGCGCCACTGGCCGAGGCTGTTCGCCGGGCTGGCTTTCCTGGCCGGGGTGTTCGTGGTGGCGCTCGGGGTGACCGGCCTCGGGGCCGCCCACAGCCACTTCCTGCGCCACCTGCACCACACGCTGCATGGGTGATCCGGCGCCCGCGCCGGGGCCCGAGCTTATGATCGGGCCGCGATGGCGACGACCGAGCCGCACGCCACCGGGGTACGGGCAGAGGACCTCCAGCCGCTGCTCGACGGTCGCTATGCGTCGCTGCGCCACCAGATCCGCGAGATCCTGTCCCGGCCCGAGTTCGAGCCGCCGATCGCGATGCCGACCGCCGAGTACCGCGAGCGCGTGCTCGAGTGGATGCGGACGATCGCCGCGGAGGGACTGACCGCGCCCGGCTTCCCCACCGAGTTCGGCGGCCACGGCGATCCGGGGGCGAACATCGCGGGCTTCGAGACGATCGCCCTCGGGGACCTCTCGCTGCTGGTCAAGTTCGGCGTTCAGTTCGGGCTGTGGGGCGGCGCGATCCAGCAACTCGGCACCCGCCACCACCACGAGCGCTATCTGAAGGCGACCGCCACCCTCGAGCTGTCCGGCTGCTTCGCGATGACCGAGGCGGGTCACGGCTCCAACGTGCAGCAGCTCGAGACCACCGCCACCTACGACCCCGACGGCGACGAGTTCGTGATCGACACGCCGACCGACGAGGCGTGCAAGGAGTACATCGGGAACGCGGCGTGCCACGCGCACTTCGCCGCCGTGTTCGCCCAGCTGATCGTCGGCGGAGAGTCGCATGGGGTCCACGCCCTGGTCGTGCCGCTGCGCGACGAGCGCGGGAACCTCCACCCGGGTGTCCGGATCGAGGACTCCGGCGAGAAGATGGGCCTGAACGGCGTCGACAACGGGCGGATCTGGTTCGACCACGTCCGGGTGCCCCGGGACGCGCTGCTCAACCGCTACGGCGGGGTCAACGACGAGGGCGCCTACGAGAGCCCGATCGAGAAGCCGGGCAAGCGCTTCTTCACGATGCTGGGGGGCCTCGTGCAGGGCCGGGTGTGCATCTCGGGCGCCTCGGTCAGCGCGGCGAAGACGGCCCTGACGATCGCGGTCCGGTACGGCCTGAGGCGCACCCAGTTCGGACCCCCGGACGAACCCGAGGTCGTCCTGCTCGATTACCGCACCCACCAGCGCCGGCTGATGCCGCTGCTGGCCAAGACCTACGCGCTGCACTTCGCTCAGGCCGGGCTGCTCGAGCAGTTCCACAAAGCCCACAGCGGCGAGGACGAGACCACCGAACGCGACCAGCGCAGGCTCGAGTCGCTGGCCGCCGGGATGAAGGCCGCCGCGAGCTGGCACGCCACCGAGACCATCCAGACCTGTCGCGAGTGCTGCGGCGGCGCCGGCTACATGAGCGTCAACCGGTTCGCGGCGCTCAAGGCCGATACGGACGTGTTCACCACGTTCGAGGGCGACAACACCGTGCTGATGATGCTGGTGGCGCGGGGCCTGCTGACCGATTACCGGGATGCGTTCGGCGAGCTCAATCCCCGGGAAACCGTCCTCTTCGTGGCCGAGCAGGCGGTCGAGACCGTGGTCGAGCGGCTGTTCGCGCGCAAGATCGCGCAGGTCATCGCCGACGTCGTGCCCGGGCACGACGAGACCGGCGACCTGCTCGACCGCGAGAACCAGCTCGAGTTGTTCCGCTGGCGCGAGGGCCACATCACGGCCGGAATCGCCCAGCGCTTCCGGCGCGGGATCGACGAGGGCTACGACCCGTTCGAGGTGTTCCGCGCGGTTCAGAACCACGCGGTGAACGCCGCCCGGGCCCACATCGAGCGGGTCATCCTGGAGGCGTTCGCCGCCGCCGTCGAACAGGCCCCCGAAGGTCCGATCCGCGATGCCCTGAGCCGCCTCTGCGATCTGCACGCGCTCTACCAGATCGAGCTCGACCGGGGATACCTCCAGGAGCACGGCAGGCTGACCGGTCCGCGCTGCAAGGCCGTGACGCGCGCGGTCAACGACCTGTGCAACGAGGCGCGGGGCGACGCCGACGCGCTGGTCGACGCCTTCGGCATCCCCGACGAGGTGCTGCGGGCCCCCATCGGGCTGTCGTGAGCGCGTACTTCGACCCTCACCGGATCGCCCAGATCGAGCAGGTCATGGGCGTCGAGGCGGGGACGATGGTCGCCTCGATGCTGGCCAGCCTTACCGACGCGATCGAGCGGCTCGAGGCCACGGTCGACCGCGGCGAGCTCGACCCGGCGGTCCAGGCGGCGCATGCCGCGCGCAACGACGCGCTGATGCTCGGCGCCGGCCCGCTCCAGGCCGCGCTGAGCGACCTCGAGGCCGCCGCGCGGGACGCCGACGAGTCGCGCGCCGGCGCCGCGCTCGAGCGCGTCCGGGCGGTGTGGCCGCCCACGCGCGGACGAGCTCGCCGGCGTCGCCCGCCCGCTCTGAAGTTTGGTAAGAGGGTTGCCAAATCCGGGCCCAGCGGGTATAGGGTCCCGCGCCGGACCGGGTCGCCCACCAAGAGGAAGGGGAGGAGTTGTCTCTGAAGTTACGTCTCAGCGTGGCGGCGGTGGCCGCAGGCCTGCTGTTCGGGGCCGGCTTGCTGCTGCTGCAATCCCACGCGTCCGCCCGCACCAAGCTGAATTTCGCCCATCTGACACAAGATCCAGAAGCGGACTCGTCTCGGAGACGCTGGCCAGCGCGCTGGGTCCGCGGTCTCGGGGCGTCAAGCCTCGGGTCGTTCCAAGCGGTGGCGACGACGAGGGCGGCGGCCCTGACGGCGCGCCGTTCACTCCGCCGTCGTCGTTCGGAGCGGCCAACGGAACCGGGTCGCCGAGCAACTACTTCCCGACCGGACAGGGACAGTGCTCGCAGACCAAGGGACAAGCCGTCAAGGTCAACCAGAACTGCCTGAACGTCAGCGACCCCGATCTGCAGGGCCGCGGCCAGGCCAACAACGAGCCGTCGATCTCGGTCGACCCGTTCGATTCGCGCCACCTCGTCGCCAGCGACAACAACTACATCCGCGGTGACGGCACCTGCGGCGCGCACTTCTCGCTCGACGGCGGGCGCACGTGGGCCGACACGACGATGCCGAACGGGTTCACCCGCGGTCCGACCGGCTTCGCCCGCGAGTACTGGCAGGCCGGAGGCGACACGTCGGTGGCCTGGGACACGCGCGGCAACGCGTACGAGAGCTGCCAGCTGTTCAACCGCGGCACGGTGGCCTCGCCGAATCCGGATCAGTCGAGCTCGTTCGTGGTGTTCCGCGCCACCCAGAACAACGGGGCTTCGTGGAATTTCCCGGGTCGTTACTCGATGGTTCACTTCGACACCGCCGGGGCGGCGGACCGTCCTGGAGGACAAGGAGCTGATCGCGATCGACGACAACGTCCGCAGCCCCTTCCGGGATCGCATCTATGTCACCTTCACCGAGTTCGCGGCCGACGGCACGGCCTACATCTACGAGGTCCACTCGAGCGACTACGGTGAGACGTTCTCGAGGCCCGTGCTCGCGAGCAAGGACAGCCCGCTCTGCACCGAACACGTTCGGGGCGGGAACTCCCAACGGCAAGTGCAACGAGAACCAGTTCTCCGATCCGTTCGTCGGCCCGGACGGAAGTCTGTACGTGACCTGGGTCAACTTCAACAACTCGACCAGTGGCAGCGGCGACAACCACAACCAGGTGCTGCTGGCGAAGTCGACCGACGGCGGCCAGATCGTTCTCGGCTCCGGTCAAGGTCAGCGACTACTACGACCTGCCCGACTGCGACACCTACCAGGGTGAGGGAGCGGATCCGTTCCGCGCGTGCGTACCCGAGAAGGGGTCCTCGACCAAGTCGGTGTTCCGCGCCACGAACTACTCCTCGGGTCAGGTCGACCCGCACCATCCGAACGTCGTCACCGTCGCGTTCGGCTCGTACATCAACAAGGACTCGAACGAGTCCAACGGGTGCGTGCCGGCTGGCGTCAACCCCGACGACGGCATCGACCTCTACACCGGGGTCAAGACGCCCGGAGCGTGCAACAACAAGATCCTGCTGAGCGTGTCGAAGGACGGTGGCGCCACGTTCACCGGCACGACGGCGGATCCACGCAACGAGACGCTCGTGACGCAGTCGCGCGGCCAGAACGGCACCGATCAGTTCTGGCAGTGGAGCGCGTTCACGCGCTCGGGCAAGCTGGCGGTCGACTACTACGACCGGCAGTACGGCAACGACGAGACGACGGGATCCTCGGACTTCAGCCTGTCCGGAACCGATGATCTCGCCAACTTCGGCCAGGTCCGCCTGACCGGAAGCTCGATGCCGGCCCCGACGCAGTTCGAGGGTCCCGCCGGAGGCCAGTTCTACGGCGACTACGTCTGGCTCTCCGCGCTCGACAAGGCGTACGCGATCTGGTCCGACACGCGTGAGCCGGATCTGTTCCTGTGCCCGGGCACCGGGACGACCGGCCATCCGCCGGCCCTGTGCGGCGCCACCGAGACCAACGGCGAGCAGGCCAACGACGAGGAGACGTTCATGACCGCGGTGAACGTTCCGACCGCCGACGGTCACGGACACTGAAAGCAATGCCGTGGGGCCCGGAGCGATCCGGGCCCCACGCGACGCCCTCGGTCGCGCTACGCTGAAACCGGGAGAACCGCGGCATGCGAACTGCACTCAGCCGATCGCGTATCCGCCTCGCCGGCCTCTTCGTCGCGCTGCTCGTGCTTGCCGGCGCCGTGGCGGCGCTGGCCAGCGGCGCTCCGACCGCCGCGCACCAGGCGCGCCCCGCACTCACGCTGACCCACCGCAGTCCGGCGACCGTTCGCGGGACCGGCTTCAAGCCGAACACGCATGTCCGGGTCGTGCTGCGCGCGTCCCACACGGTCGTGCACCGTCCGGTCACCAACGCTCAGGGGACGTTCACGACCACGTTCTCCATGGTGATCGACCGGTGCAGCTCATGGTCGATCAGCGTGACGCAACCGGGTCGGTTGCCGATGGTCCTGCACGGCGCCAAGCCCCAGTGCCCGCCGGCGTAGGCGTCCTGAGCCCGGCCCACCCGCGCTGACTCGCGGTCGCCAACCCTCCATAAATCCTCCAGGCGACGATCAAGCTTCGGGTTCGTGGCGACGATTAGGTCGTCATGGAATCCACTTCCGCGCGCGCCGACTCGGCGCCGGCCGGCTCGAGCCGGGGTCGCGTCCTGGTCGTCGACGACCACGAGCTCAACCTCAGGCTGCTCGAGCGCCTGCTCGAGCTCGAGGGCCGCGAGGTGCGCGCCGCCGGCTCGCTCGCGGCGGCGGAGCAGGCGCTGGCCGAGGAGCAGCCGGCCATGATCGTGCTCGACCTGAACCTGCCCGACGGCAGTGGGCTGGAGCTGACCCGCCGGCTCAAGTCCGAGCCGCGCACCGCCTCGATTCCGATCGTCGCCTGCACGGCGGCGGTCATGCCCTCCGACGAGGATCGCGCGCTCGAGGCCGGCTGCGATGCGTTCGTGGCCAAGCCGATCGACCTGGCCCACTTCTCCACGGTCATCTCCTCGATGCTCTCCTAGCGGGCCGGCGGGGCGAGCCGGCGCGAGCCGGGGCGCGCGCCGCCGGTAGTGTTCGGGCCCGCCGATGGAATTCGAGTTCTCCGACCGCTGCAAGGCGATGCGCGAGCGCCTGCTCGCGTTCATGGACGAGCACGTGTATCCCGCCGAGGCGGTCTTCCACGAGCAGCTGATCGCGTCCGGCGACCCGCACTTCCATCCGCCGGTCATGGAGGAGCTCAAGGAACGCGCGCGCGAGATCGGGCTGTGGAACCTGTTCCTGCCCCACGGCGGCGAGGAGTTCGGCGCGCCCGGGCTGAGCAACCTGGACTACGCCCCGCTGGCCGAGATCATGGGCCGCAGCCACATCGCGTCCGAGGCGTGCAACTGCGCCGCCCCCGACACCGGGAACATGGAGGTGCTCACGCTGTTCGGCACGCCCGAGCAGAAGGAGCGCTGGCTGCGCCCGCTGCTCGACGGCGAGATCCGCTCCGCCTTCGCGATGACGGAGCCCGACGTGGCCAGCTCGGACGCCACCAACATCGAGATGCGGATCGACCGCGACGGCGACGAGTACGTGCTGAACGGACGCAAGTGGTGGATCTCGGGGAGCATGCGCGAGCGCTGCAAGATCCTGATCGTGATGGGCAAGACCGATCCGGACGGCCCGCCGTTCAAGCAGCAGTCGATGATCCTGGTGCCCAAGGACACCGCCGGGGTCACGATCGTGCGCAACCTGCCGGTGTTCGGCTACATCGACCAGGAGGGTCACGCCGAGATCCTGTTCGAGGACGTCCGCGTGCCCGCCGCGAACCTGATCTCGGAGGAGGGCCACGGTTTCCTGATCGCTCAGGCCCGGCTCGGGCCGGGGCGCATCCACCACTGCATGCGCTGCATCGGGGCGGCCGAGCGGGCGCTCGAGCTGATGTGCGCCCGGGCCTCCGCGCGGGTCACGTTCGGCACGCCGATCGCCGAGCGGAGCAACGTCCAGGACTGGATCGCCGAGTCGCGCATCGAGATCGAGATGGCGCGCCTGCTGACGCTGAAGGCGGCCTGGCTGATGGACACCGTGGGCAACAAGCACGCCCGCACCGAGATCTCCGCGATCAAGGTGGCGGCGCCGGACGTCGCCCTGCGCGTGGTCGATCGGGCCATCCAGGTCCACGGCGGCGGCGGCGTGTCCGACGATTTCCCGCTGGCCACGATGTACGCCCATCTGCGCACGTTGCGACTCGCCGACGGGCCCGACGAGGTCCACAAGCGCTCGATCGCCCGGCGCGAACTGCGCCGGGTGGCGACTCCCGAGCCGGTCGGTCGCTAGCTGCCCTTAGTGGCGGCGGGCGGTCGCGAACGCGACGACCGCGGCGCTCCACATGCCGGCGGTCAGCGCGAGGCGCTCGGTGAGCGAGGCGCCGGCGACGAGCGCGGCGATCCCGCAGGCGAGCAGCACGATCCCGATCAGGGCGATGTCGTTGCGCTTGGTCGTACTCACGGTTCCGGCCAAGCATCGGCATCGGCGGCCGTCGACTTGACAGCAGGCCCAACGGCGGCGTCGCCGGGTACGGTGCATGCCGATGGGAGTCGATGTGCCGCTGCGTCGCAATCGCGACTACATGCTCGTGTGGGCGGGCCAGGGAGTGTCCGAGCTGGGCTCCCAGGTCTCGACCGTCGCCTACCCGCTGCTCGTGCTCGCGCTCACCCATTCGCCGGCCAAGGCAGGCGTGGTCGGGCTCGCGGCCACCCTGCCCCTGCCGCTGCTCGCCCTGCCCGCCGGCATGCTGGCCGACCACCTCGACCGCAAGCGCCTGATGCTGACCTGCGACGCGCTACGCGCGGCGGCGCTGGCCGCGTTCACCGTCGCGGTGTTCAGCGGCGGCGTGGCCTACGGGGTGGTGGCGGCCGTGGCGTTCTTCGACGGGGCGCTGCTGACCGTCTCGTTCGTCACCGAGCGGGGCGTGCTGCGCCGGCTCGTCCCGCCCGAGCAGTTAGCCGCGGCGGTGGCTCGGAACGAGACGGCGTTCTACGCCTCGAGCGTCGTCGGACCGCCGCTGGGCGGGCTGCTGTTCGCGATCTCGCGCGCGCTCCCGTTCCTGGCCGACGCGATCTCCTACACGTTCTCGGCCACCGCCACGCTGCTCACGCGGACTCGGTTCCAGGCCGAGCGCACCGAGGCCCGCGGGAGCCTGGCGGCCGAGTTCACCTCGGGCCTGCGCTGGCTGTGGCGCCATCCGCTCCTGCGCACCTGCTCGCTGATCACGGCCGCGGTCAACCCCACCTGGCGGGCGCTCTACCTGCTGCTGGTGGTGCTCGCCAAGCGCCACGGCGCCTCCTCCAGCCTGATCGGGGTTATGTTCGCGATGATCGCCGGTGCCGGGCTGCTCGGCGGGTTGCTCGCCGGTTCGCGGCTGGCGTCGAGGATCTCGGTGACCGCCGCGGTCCGGATCGACACCTGGACCACCGCGCTGCTCATCCCGCTTCTCCTGATCGCCCAGGGCACGCTGTTCACCGCGCTGATCGTCGCGCTGATCGAGTTTCCCGCCGCGCTGGTCAACTCGGCCGTCGAGGGGCTGCGGGGCAACCTCGCGCCGGACCACATGCAGAGCCGGGTCCACGCCGCCGCCGGCACGCTGTCGCAGTCGCTCGGCTGGGCGGGTCCGCTGGTGATCGGGCTCGCCCTCCAGAACTTCTCGAGCGAGGCGAGCATCCTTCTGCTGGGCGGCTGGGCGCTGCTGGCCGCGCTGGCATCGTCGCTGGCGCCCAGCATGCGCTCCCCCGCGTGAGCGGCCGCCACTAACCTCCGCCTCATGCCCCCGGGCGATCTCGACGGACGGACCTTCCTGATCACCGGTGCCAATACCGGCATCGGGCGGGAGACCGCGCGGGTGCTGGCCGGCCGCGGCGCGCGCCTGCACCTGGCCTGCCGCTCGCAGGATGCGGGTCGCCGGACGATCGAGGAGATCGGCTCGCAGACCGGCAACCGCAACCTCGGCCTGCTGTCGCTCGACCTGGGCGACCTGGACTCGGTCCGGCGGTGCGCCGAGGCGTTCCTGGCCACGGACGAGCCGCTCCACGTGCTGATCAACAACGCCGGCGTCGCCGGCTCCCGCGGCATGACCACCAGCGGCTTCGAGCGGATGTTCGGCACCAACCACGTGGGGCCGTTCCTGCTCACCGGCCTGCTGCTCGACCGCCTGCGCGCGAGCGCCCCGGCCCGGGTCGTGAACGTCGCGAGCGCGGCCCACTACAGCGCCACCGGGATCGACTGGGACGCCGTGCGCCGGCCCACCCGGTCGGTGACCGGCATGCGCGAGTACTCGGTGTCCAAGCTGGCCAACGTCCTCCACGCCGAGGAGCTGGCCCGCCGCCTCGACGGCAGCGGCGTGACCACGTATGCGCTGCACCCCGGGGTGATCGCGTCGGACATCTGGCGACGCGTGCCCTGGCCCATGCGGCCGCTGATGAAGCGGCGGATGGACACGCCCGAACGCGGCGCCCGGACCTCGGTCTACTGCGCCGCCTCGCCGGATGTGGCCGGGGAGAGCGGCCGCTACTACGACGACTGCCGGCCCAAGGAGCCCGGGGCCGCGGCCACCGCCGGCCTGGCCGCGGAGCTCTGGCGGCGCAGCAGCGAGTGGACCGCCGCCGGCGGATAGACCGCGATCGCCTGCGTGGCCAGCGCAACCACGGTGGCGGCGACGAACGCCGGCGTGATGCCGAACGGCACGATTGCCAGGGCGATCACCTGGCAGAAAAGGACGAACGCCCCCATCCCGGCCAGCATCCCGCGCAACAGCGCGATCGTCGCGGCCGCGCCCTGCTCGCGATGGGTGAATACGGCGAGCACGCAGGCCAGGACGGGCAGCGCCGCCACCATGCCCCCGGCCACCGCGCCGAGCGCTCCGGCCGCCGCCGAGAGCGAGACGACGAGCAGCGCCGCGCTCGCCATCCGGAGGGAAAGCTCCCCGCGGCGCGGCCGCGCCGGCACCGGCGCGGCTGCCACCCCGGGCAGCGCCCGGGCCGCCAGCACGAGCCCGCTCGTCGCGATGAGCAGTCCGACCGGCGATCCCGTGCCGGCGGCCAGTGTGCCCACGGCCACCGCGGCGAGCGCCGCGGCTAGCCAGCCGGCGGCAACGGCGGCGCGCCAGTCGCGGTGGAGCGCGACCCGGCCGTAGGCGAGCGCGAACGCGGCCAGGGACCCCAGGCCGAGCAGCGTCCCGTTGGCCGCCTGCGCGGCGAAGCCAGGGCCATGGGACAGGGCGAGGATCAGCAGGACCGGGCCGACGATGGCCGGGAACGCGCTGACCACGCCGGCGGCCCGCGATCCCCAGCGGCGTGCGACCAGCGTCGAGGCCGCCACCAGGACGGGCGCCACGAGCAGCTCGATGAGGATTCGCCCCATGGCGACCCAGACTAGTCACACTCCAGACTGCGTCGCCGATCAACACCGCCTTCACCCCCTGGCATCGGGGCGGCAGCGGTCCCCCGCTGGTCTGCCTGCACGGCTTCACCGACACCTGGCGAACCTGGGCGCTGGTGCTGCCGGCGCTCGAGCGCCGGCACGACGTGCTGGCCCCCACCCTCCCGGGCCACGCCGGCGGGCCGCCGCTCCCGGCCGAGCTGACCATCGAGACGATCCTCGACGCGCTCGAGCGGGCGCTCGACGAGGCCGGCTTCGCCACCGCGCACATCGCCGGCAACTCCCTCGGCGGATACCTTGCCCTCCGCCTGGCCGCGCGCGGCCGCGCCCGCTCGGTGGTAGCGCTCGCGCCGGCGGGCGGCTGGGCGGCGACGGACACGTCCGTCGAGGCCACGCTCGAGCACTTCGCGACCATGCAGGAGGTCTGCCGCCGCGCCGCGCCGTTCGCCGACTCGATCGTCAGCACGCCGGAGGGCAGGCGCCGGGCCACGCTGTTCACCACCACGAACTTCGAGCACATCCCGCCCGAGCTGCTCGCCCACCAGCTGTGCGGCGTCGCCGCGTGCGACGCTGTCGAGCCACTGCTCTCCCTGGCCCGCCGGGACGGCTGGAGCCTCGACGCGGAGCGCATCGCGTGCCCCGTGCGCGTCGTCTGGGGGACCGAGGACCGGCTGCTCCCGTGGCCGGCCGGCGCGACACGTTTCCGGCATGACTGGCTCCCGAACGCCGACTGGGTCGTGCTCGACGGGATCGGTCACTGCCCCCAGCTGGACGTTCCGATCGAGGCCGCGGAACTGATCCTCGGCGTCAGCGCAGGCTGACGGACGACTGTGGGTTCCTTAGACCCCGTCCGACTACCGGGCGGGAGGCAGAGGGCGGAACCTCGACCCCCCACTGCCATATGACAACGCTTATCGCCACCATCTCGATGCTCGCCGCGCTGATCGGCATCGCGGGCATCGTGCCGCAATTGATCACGATGCTGAGGGCGCGTTCCTCGGCGGGTCAGTCGACCGTCGGCTGGAGCTTCGGGATCGCCACGAACCTCTCGCTGGCGTTCGTGAACGTGCTCGGCTATCACGCCCTAGTGCTCGGCTCGGGCAACCTGGCCAGCCTGTCGGGCTGCCTGACCGCTGTCTACCTCGTGCGCCGCTTCCGCCGGCGCGCCGCGGAGCCCGCGGCCGAGGCAGTCATCGACCTGCGCACGCAGGAGTTCGAGACCCTCCGCGACGCGGTGCTGATCGAGCATCACCGGCGCACCGGCGAGCGGGAGCTCGCGCTCGCATAGGGCCGGGCGCGGCGCCCGGCCCTACACGAGTCTCGCCTCAGGGCCGCAGCACGCGCAGCGTGTTGTCCCCGTCGTCGACGAAGTAGATCCCGTCGAACCGGGGCGGCACGGTCAGCCCGAACAGCACCCCGGCGCCACCGAGCGAATCGGCCGCCACGTCGGTCTGGGCGCCAGCCGGCGTGGTCTCGACGATGTTGCCGTCGCCGCCGTTGGCCGTGAGGATGTCGCCGTTCGGCGCCAGCGTCATGCCGAGCGGCGCGTTCAGGTCCCCTCCGGAGGACACCGTCCGCCCGCCGTTCGGGACCGGGACCTCACGGAACGGCGCTCCGGGGATCGCGGCGATCCGGTTGTCCTGTGTGTCGGCCACGTACAGCGTGCCGTCGGCGCCCAGCGCCACGCCGGTCGGGCCGATCACGAGCGCACCCGGATCGGTCCGCTCCGGGAAGCCCGTGCCGATCACGTCCTCGTCGAGCACGAAAGGCCGCACGCCCGGAATCGTCAGCAGCTGGATCCGCACGACCGTGCCGCGGTCCACGACGTTGCCCTGACCGCTGGCGTTCGTGCCGGCCGCGACCGTGCCGTTCAGCACGTTGGTCACGTACAGCGTGGTGAACGCACCGTGATCGACCGCGGTCATGTCCCACGGGCCGTTGATCGGACCGCCGGCGATCGTCTCGAGCACCCGCCCGCGACTGTTCAGCACGAGCAGGCAGCCGGCCTTGGCGGTGGCCGCGGTGCCGTCCGCGGTGGGCAGGCTGCCGACGATCACGAACCCGCTGCGCGTGACCGCGAGCGCCGTGGTCAGGCCCACGCCCCCGGGGCAGCGCCCGGGCAACGTGTCCGGGTTGATCTGGGCGAACACCGACGCGTCGCCGGCCATCCCGTCGTTGCCGGCCTGAGGGACCTGCACGATCGTCGTGCCCGTTCCCTGTTCGTTGGCCGAGTTGTTGAAGTTGCTGACGAGCAACTCGCCCCGGTGCAGCGCCCCGATGCTGCTCGGCACCGTGACGATGCCGTAGGGGTTGACGTCCCCGTTGCCGGAACCGTGGTGGCGATCGGCGCCGGGTTGGGCTGCAGCGGACCGATGAACGGCGCGGCGGGAAGCCTCACCCAATCGACACAACTTCCCGGCGGCCCTCATCTCGACTCCCCGCCCCGCGGTGACGCGACCGGGCTCGTTACGAGCCGTGTCTCATGGGTAACGGGCCCAGACGAGGCTCGGCTCGCAGGACATTCAGTTGGCCCGACCGGGTGTCAACGGCGCGAGGAAGCCGGGTTCCCGGTAGGGCTGGTCGGCGGCCTCGCGCCACCGCCCGGGCCCCCGGCGCAGGCCCTACTCGGATGACTCCAGGTCGACCCGCCGCGGGCCGCTCCCGGCGTCCTTGAGGTCCGGCTCGCCGCCGGCGGGCACATCGGCCCCGCCGTCGGTTGTGGCATCGGCGCGGTCGCCCGCGTGCGGGTCGATCCCGGACTCGGTCGCGGGCTCCTCCGATCTCGCCGGACCGCCGAGCACCGCCCCGCCCAGCTCCGGGTCCGCGTCCAGCTGCTCGTCGGAAGCGTCGGAGCCGCCCAGCTCAGCCGGCACCACGCCCTCGCTGGCCCGCGCCGCCCACGGCCCCTTCTCGCGTGCCTCCTGTTCGCCGGGAGGCGCGCCACCGCGCTGCTCGGTCGGCTTGGGATCGTTGCTGGCGGTCATCACGCTCTCCTCGCTCGGCTCCTCGTTCCAACCGCTGTGCTACCCAGGTAGATTGCCGCCGATGCGCTACGTCCACACCTGTGTCCGCGTCCGCGACCCCGAAACCTCGATGCGCTTCTACGAGGCCCTCGGGTTCGAGCGTCGCGGCCGCCTCAACTTCGAGACCGCCTACAACATCTACATGGGCCTGCCCGGCGACGGCGACACGCTCGAGCTGACCGTCAACCGTGGCCGCGAGGAGGCCTACGACATCGGCGACGGCTACAACCACATGGCGATCGTGGCCGATGACCTCGACGCGCTGCTCGAGCAGCTGAGCGGCCAGGGCATCGAGCCCGAGAAGCCCCCGTACTCGCCCGGCGGCCGGCCCGAGATCGGCCGCATCTGCTTCGTGCAGGATCCGGACGGCTACCGGATCGAGCTGATCGATCGCGACTTCCCCACGCCCCAGGATCCTGACGACTGACGAGCGGGTAGGACGCGGTTAATCCGTCACCCGGCACCCGTCCGCGCGGGCGTGACGAATTACCCGCCTGGGAGACGGCCAACTCGTCACGCCACCCGGCGGGCGCGTCGCGTGACGAGTTAGACGTGTCCTGACTGGCCGGGGGGGCGGGCGACCCCACGGATGCCGAGCGAAGCGAGGCCTAGAAAAGCCCAGGCCATCTGTGGCGCCGGAGTAGAGTCCCTCCACCACCGTCGAGAGGAGAGGGCATGTACGAGAAGGATGGCGAGAAGTACTTCGTCGTCGACGGGCATCAGCACTTCTGGGACGCGAGCCCCGCGAACTGGGTGAAGGGCCAGGAGCAGTACGCGAAGGGCTGGATCGAGTGCTTCCACGCGTACATGGGCCTCGGTCCTCCCGACACGCACTGGCCACTCGAGAAGTTCATGAAGTACTCCGAGGACGACTACGTCCACGACGTGTTCGAAGAGGGGCACATCGACCACGCCATCCTTCAGTCGACGTACCTCAAGTCGTGGTACACGGAGGGCTTCAACACCGCCGAGCGCAACGCGCGCATCGCCGAGAAGTTCCCCGACAAGCTGATCGTGAACGGTCGGTTCGACCCGCGCGAGGGCGAGGCTGGCCTGAAGCAGCTCGAGGAGGACGCCAAGACCTACAACCTCAAGGGCGTCAAGGTCTACACGGCCGAGTGGCACAACGGGTCGCGCGGCTGGAAGCTGAGCGATCCCACGGCGCAGATGTTCCTGGACAAGTGCAAGGAGCTCGGGATCAAGAACATCCACGCGCACAAGGGACCGACGATCTGGCCGCTGGACAAGGACGCGTTCGACGTCAAGGACATCGACATCGCCGCCACGAGCAACCCCGAGCTCAACTTCATCGTCGAGCACGTGGGGCTACCGCGGATCGAGGACTTCTGCTTCATGGCGACGCAGGAGCCGAACGTCTACGCCGGCCTGGCCGTGGTGATCGGCGGCCTCATGCACGCCCGCCCGCGCTTCTTCAACAAGGTCATGGGCGAGCTGCTGTTCTGGGTCGGCGAGGACAAGATCCTGTTCGGGTCGGACTACGGGATCTGGGAGCCCAAGTGGCAGGTCGAAGGGTTCATCGACTGGCAGATGCCGGACACCGAGGAGTACTCGGACTATCCGCACCCCACGGTCACGACGAAGAAGAAGATCATGGGGCTGAACACGGCCAAGCTCTACGACATCGAGGTCCCCGCCGAGTTGCAGCTGAAGAACGGCGGCACGCCGGCGGCGAAGGACGACGCGCAGCTCGTCGAGTCCGCGTGACGTGATCAAGGAGCGCGTGATCGACGCGCTCGCCGAGGTATACGACCCCGAGCTCGATGAGCCGATCACCAGGCTCGGGTTCGTGTCCTCGTGCGAGGTGAGCCCCGGCGGCGACGTCGAAGTCGTGCTGCGGCTCCCTACGCCGCAGTGCGCGCCGAACTTCGCGTTCCTGATGGCGGCCGACGCGCGCGCGGTCGTGCGCCGGCTGCCCGAGGTCCGCGAAGTGACGATCCGCCTCGAGGACCACTACACGGGCGACGAGATCAACGCAGCGATCGGCCGCGGCGAAGGGTTCACCGGTGCGTTCCCGGGCGAGACGGTCGACGACGACCTCGCGTCCCTGCGCGAGCTGTTCCTGCGCAAGGCACTCGTCGGCCGCGAGTCGCGGGTGTGCGAGGGGCTGCTGGCGGGTGGGGCCAGCCCCGACGAGGTGGCAGCCCTCCGCATCTCGGATCTTCCGAGCGACGGTCCCGACGCGCAGCGGTGCGTTGAGCTCCGCCGGCTGCTCGGGCTCAGCCACGACCCGGGGTCGCCCGCGTTCGTGCTGCCGAGCGGCGAGCCGGTGAGCGCCGCGGAGCTCAAGCGCTGGCTGCGGATGGCACGGCTCGTGCGGATGAGCCTCGAGGTCAACGGCGGCATCTGCCGCTCGCTTCTGCAAATACGCCACGGCGTGGAGATCGACGATCCTGAGGAGGTTTTGCGATGAAGGCCGCCAGGTTGCACGCCTACCACGAGCCCTTGAAGCTCGACGAGGTCGACGAGCCCAAGGCGCTCGGGCCGCTCGACGTGATCGTGCGGATCGGCGCGGCCGGCCTGTGCCGGACCGACCTGCACATCCAGGAGGGCCAGTGGGCCGAGAAGTCCGGGGTGCAACTGCCCTACACCCCGGGGCATGAGAACGCCGGCTGGATCCACGAGGTCGGCTCCGCGGTCACCAACGTGCAGGTCGGCGACACGGTGATCGTCCATCCGTACATCACCTGCGGGCTGTGCGGCGCGTGCCGGCGCGGCGACGACATGCACTGCGAGAACGGCTCATTCCCCGGGATCGACCGCGACGGCGGCTTCGCCGACTTCCTGCACACCTCGGCCCGGTCGGTGGTCAAGCTCGACACCGGCCTCGAGCCGAAGGACATCGCGGCGCTGGCCGATGCCGGCCTGACCGCGATCCACGCGGTCAAGAAGGCGATTCCGGTGCTCGGCGCGGGAACGCGCGTGGTCGTGATCGGCGCCGGCGGCCTCGGCCACATCGGGATCCAGTGCCTGAAGGCGTACACGCCCGCGGAGATCATCGTGATCGACCCGTCCGAGAAGGCGCTGGCCCTCGCCGGCGAGATGGGCGCCGACCAGACGGTCAAGGTCGACGGTTCAAAGCACGTCGACACCGTCAAGGAGATGACCAACGGGTTTGGAGCCGAGGCGATCATCGACTTCGTGGGCGAGAAGGGCGCGATCGAGGACGGGATCGCGATGGTCCGCGACGGTGGCTTCTACTACGTGATCGGCTACGGCGAGAACATCGACATCCCGACGATCGACGTGATCTCGCGCGAGATCTCGTTCATCGGCAACCTGGTCGGTACCTACGCCGACCTCGAAGAGCTGATGACGCTGACCGCGCAGGGCAAGGTGACCCTGCACACCACGACCTACCCGCTCGACGCGATCAACGACGCGATGGCCGACCTCGACGGCGGCCGGCTCCAGGGCCGCGGCATCCTGATCCCCGCCGGGTGATCCCAGCCGGGTGATCCCCGCCGGCGGTTAGTGGTCGAGCCGGTTGGTAGATAACCGTCGCATAGCGCGGGTTATCTACCGAACGCTACGCCGCGTGCCGCTCCGGCACCGCGGTATCCGGATCCCAGGAGATTTCCTCGAGCACGTCGGGGCACCGGCCGATCGGCGCGGCCCGCACGAGCTCGAAGGCGGTCCTGATCTTGTCCGGGAGGAACTCGAGGCAGCGCAGGTTGCGGCAGTTCTCCACCGCGATGCGCACGGTCGACATGCCCATCACGCCCGGTCCACGCTGCATGCCGGTGACCTCGTACAGGTCGATGCCGTCGGTGATGTACGCCCCCGTCTGCATTCTGGGGTCGCGCTCGATCATGATGCCGGTCCAATCCCCTGCCAGAGGATCACCATTACGGCACGCGTAATACCCGCTTATCGCAGCCTCAACCGCCCCGAACCCCCAGAAAGCAGGGTTTGAGAGCTTTAATTTTCGATGTGAACGCTCAACCCGTGGGCGTGACCGTGTAGCGCACGGTCTGCACGCGGATCATCCCGTCGCGGAACACGAACGTGTCGATCCCGTCCTCGGCCTTGGTCTTCTCCGAGGTCGCCTTCCACTCCAGGAACAGCACGTCGTCCTCGAAGTGCGTCGTCGGGAGCTCCCACTCCGCGCTCGGGAGGTCGCCGAGGAGCTTCACGAACGCCTCGCGGACGCCATCCTTGCCGCGCAGCACGCCGGCCGGCGTGATGATGATCGCGTCGTCCGAGTAGTCGCTGACGATCCCGTCCAGGTCCCCCGCGACCAAGGCCTCGCCGTGGTGCTGGAAGACCTCCTGCGGGGTGCGCGTCGTAGTCGCTTCCATCTCGTCTCCTCTCGCTCGTCGGGCTCCGTGCGCCGCGACGCGAGCATATACCGCCGGTGCTCAGCCGCTCAGCGTGGAACGGCACTCCCGGCCGAGCTTCTCGCCGTAGGCGGTCTCGGCCGCGGAGCCCGACTGCACGAGCTTGACCAGCTCGGTGGCGCCTATCTGCCCCGCCTTGTCCAGTACGCACTGCGTGAATGCGGTCGGGAGGTTGCGACCGGCCAACGAGCGGCGGATCCCGTCCACCCACAGCTTGCGCCACTGCGCGTAGACGTGTGGTTGCTTGATGCAGTCCAGCGCGATCCGCTGCCCGAGCCGGCGCGAGTAGTCCTGATTGCCGTTGGCGCCCTTGTTCAGCGCGGCCGCCAGTTGCGCCGGCGTGAGCTTGTCCACGCCGGCCACCACGCACTTGCGGAACTCGGTGGGGACTAGCGCCGGGAGCTTGCCGGCCACCACGCCGGCGATCACCCCCCGCACCCACGTCAGGCCCTTGCCCTGCACGACGCAGCGGGCCACCAGCGGGTTGGTGTCCGACGTGCTGACGTTGGTCGCGGTCGCCAGCTTGCGCAGGGTGGCCAGCGGCAGGGCCCGGGCCTCTCCGACGATGCACTCGTCGAGGTCGCGGACGTTCGCGACCGGCGACTCCGGCGCCTCGAGGCTGGCCCGCAACTCGGATACGAGCCGCGTGCGCTCGGCGCTCGCGGCCGACGTCCGCGTAGTGCTCGAGGTGTGCGAAGCGCCGCCGCCACAGGCGGTCACGGCGAGCAAGCCGACGAGGATGGCGATCACGAGCCGCATCGAGCAGTTCATCCCCTACCCACGAACGGCATCCCGGTAGCCAGCACGGTCATGCTCAGCACGTTGGCATCGAGCGGCAGGCCGGCCATGTAGAGCACGGCGTCGGCCACGTGCTCGGCCGACATCGTCGGCTCCGCGCGGACCTGACCGTCCGCCTGCAGGGCGCCGGCCTCGATCTGGCGGGTCATCTCGGTGGCGGCATTGCCGATGTCGATCTGCCCGCAGGCGATGCCGAGCGCTCGCCCCTCCAGCGCCAGCGCCTTGGTCAGCCCGGTGATGCCGTGCTTGGAGGCCGTGTAGGCGACCGCGTTCGGCCGCGGCACATGGGCCGAGATCGAGCCGTTGTTGATGATCCGCCCGCCGCTCGGACGCTGGCGGGCCATCTGACGGAAGGCCGCCCGCGCGCACAGGAACGACCCGGTGAGGTTGACCGCGATCGTGCTCGCCCAACCGTCGGGCGGGTACTCGCCGACCGGCGCGCTCGGCCCGAACATGCCGGCGTTGTTGACGAGCAGGTCGACCCGGCCGGCACGCGCCACCACCTCGGCAAACAGCGCCTCGACGCTGTCCTGGTCGCCCACATCCGCCACGACCGCGAACGATTCGGGTGAGGCCGGCAGCTCGGAGCGGGTCTCCTCGAGCGTCTCGATCCGCCGGCCGGCCAGCGCCACCACGTATCCCGCCCCGGCGAGCCGGCGGGCGATCGCCCGGCCGAGACCCGAGCCGGCACCCGTGATGATCGCTACCCCGGGAGTGCTCATGAAACGGATTCTCGGCTATCTTCGGCCCGCCGTGCACCAAGGTCCGCTGTCAAGCACCGTCGTGGGGAGCTATCCGCAGCCGGACTGGCTGATCGATCGCGAGGCGCTCGGCTCGCACTCGGTTCCCCGCGTGCGGGCGAGCCACGCCTGGCGCATCCCCGAGCCGCATCTCGAGGAGGCCCAGGACGACGCCACGCTGGTGGCCATCCGGGACATGGAGCGCGCCGGGATCGACACGATCACCGACGGGGAGATCCGCCGGGAGAGCTACTCGAACCGGTTCGCCACCGCACTCGAGGGCGTCGACGCCGACCACCCCGCCACGATCCACACCCGCGCCGGCGAGGCCAGGCTGGTGCCCCGCATCGTGAGCCCCGTCCGCTGGCGCGCCCCGATCGAGGTGCGCGACATCGAGTTCCTGCGCGCCAACACCGACCGTGCGGTCAAGATCACCCTGCCCGGGCCGTTCACGATGGCCCAGCAGGCGAGCAACGAGGCCTACGACGACATCGACGAGCTGGTCATGGACCTGGCCGCCGCGGTCAACGCCGAAGCCCACGCGCTCGAGCGCGCCGGCGCCGACGTGATCCAGCTCGACGAGCCGTGGCTACGCAACGATCCCGAGGGAGCGCGCCGGATCGCGGTACCGGCGATCGACCGCGCATTGCAGGGCCTCACGGTCACCCGGGCGGTGCACCTGTGCTTCGGCTATGCCGCGCTGATGGGCGACAAGACCGGCAACCGCTACGACTTCCTTGGCGAGCTGAGCGACAGCATCGCCGACCAGATCTCGGTCGAGGCGGCCCAGCCCCGGCTCGACCCGGGCCAGCTCGCGGACCTCAGCCCCAAGGTCGTCGTCCTCGGAGTGCTCGACCTCGGCGATCCACAGGTCGAGAGCCCGCACACGGTCGCCGAACGCATCCGCGCGGCGCTCGCCCATGTGCCCGCCGAGCGACTCGTCGCTGCGCCGGATTGCGGCATGAAGTACCTCCCGCGGGCCCGCGCGTTCGCCAAGCTCCAGGCGCTCGGCGCCGGCACGGCGCGCGTTCGCGCCGAGCTGTAAGTCACCCGGGGTTGGGCTTATCCGTGCAGGGCGGCTGGGGATCTTGAATAACCGCCACCGCGGGAGTTAAGTTCGCGCTCACAAAACCACCCGTGGGAGGTGAGACTGTGTCCGTGAAGGCGCAAGAGCGAGAGATGGTCTCCGAGCGGATCGCCCCCGGCATGCTGCCGCGGGTCCTCAACTCGTTCGACATGACGATCATCTTCGTCGCGATCGTGTTGTTCATCGTGAACGCCTCGGCGCTGCAACCCGCCGGGCAGAGCGCGTTCACGTTCTGGATCCTCGGCTTCCTGGTCTTCCTGATCCCGGGCGCGCTGGTCACCTCGCAGCTCGGGCAGATGTTCCCTCAGGAGGGCTCGCTCTACGTCTGGACCCAGAAGGCCCTGGGTCCGTTCTGGGGCTTCTTCGCCGGCTTCTGCGCCTGGTGGCCCGGGATCCTCGTGATGGTTGCGACGGGCGACGCCGTGGTGACCATCTGGCAGTTCATCGACTCGAGCGCGCTGACCAAGGCGTGGGAGCAGGGCCTGGTGATCCTCGCCGTCCTGTGGTTCTCGGCCGGGATGTCGATCATGCGTCTGCGCTTCACCCAGTCCTACGTGAACGTCGCGGTGGTGTTCTACGGCGCCGCGGTGTTCGTGATCGGCCTGGCCGGGATCCTGTTCCTGATCGGGAGCGGGCATCCCGCCACCAGCGGCTGGGGCCACATCTCCAACTACGGGTTTCAGTCGAGCGGGAGCCTGACCCTGTTCGGGCTGGTCATCCTGGCCCTGCTGGGAATCGAGGTGCCGCTGAACATGGGGGTCGAGATCGTCCACATGCGCTCGATCCGCAAGTACCTGTTCTGGGGCTCGATCGTGGTCATGGCGGCCTACCTGTGGGCCACGCTGGGCACGATGCTCTCGCTCGACGCGTCCAAGAGCCAGGCCGCCACGACAGACATCCTGCGCGCGGTCCAGGTCGGCTTCTGGAACTCTCACGCGTTCGCGGTGGTGATCGGCCTGGTCCTGATCTGGTTCTTCGTGTCGAACACGATCGTCTACAACTACTCGTTCTCGCGCCTGTTGTTCGTGTCCGGCCTGGAGCGTCGAATGCCGCGGCAGCTGGGTACGGTCAACGACCGGACCAAGGTGCCGGTCTACGCGATCATCACCCAGACCGTGCTCTCCTCGCTGTTCGTGGTCGTGGTGTTCAACCCGGGCATGAGCAGCGACAACACGCAGAAGGCCTACTGGCTGTTCCAGGCCGGCGTGACCGTGATCTGGTGCCTTTCGATGATCCTGCTGTTCTCGGACATCTTCCTGGTCAAGCGGGCGTTCCCGGCCAAGTTCGCCGAGGTGCGCGCGGCGCATCCGTACCTGCTGTACGCCAGCGGGGTGATCGGTGGGCTTGCCTCGGCGTTCGGCGCCTTCATCACGTTCAAGAGCCCCTGGACGCCGCTGTTCAGCACCGGCAGCTGGCGGGTGTGGCTGGGCATCCTGTGCGGCGTGTCGGCGCTGGCCGCGGTGGTCATCTACGCGATCAGCGAGATCGCCCACCGGACCGGGCCGGCGGCGGGCGAGGAGCAGCTCCCGGACCAGATCCACCTCGCGTGACCGCCGACGAGCTGCTCGAGACGGTCGAGGACCGCGGCATCCGCCTGGTCCGCTTCCTGTGGTGCGGAAACGACGGGACGGTGCGGGCCAAGGCGTCCTCCCGGCATGGACTGGGCGGACGCCTGAGCGCCGGCATCGGGCTGACCGTCGCCATGCAGGCGATCAACTCGCTCGACCATCTCCAGCCCGTGGCCGACATGGGGCCGGTCGGCGAGGTCCGCATCGTGCCCGACCTCGAGACCTTCCGCGTCCTGCCCTACGCCCCGCACACGGGCGCCGTGCTGACCGACCACATGCGGCTCGACGGGACGCCGGCGCCGGTCTGCCAGCGCTCGTTTCTCAGGCGGATGGAGCGCGGGCTGGCCGACCGCGGACTTGTGCTGCGCGCCGCGTTCGAGAACGAGTTCTCGCTCGCCACGGTCCTCGACGGCGCCTACGTCCCGGTCGACTCGGCCCTGTGCTTCTCGACCATCGGGATGACCGCATCACAGGACTACGTCGACGAGCTGGCCGCGGCGCTCGAGACGCAGCGCATCCCGCTCGAGCAGTACTACGCGGAGCTCGGGCACGGCCAGCAGGAGATCTCGACCGCCCACGCGCCCGCCCTGCAGGCGGCCGACGAGCAGCTTCTGGTCCGCGAGACGATCCGCGCCGTGGCCACCCGACGCGGGCTGGTTGCCTCGCTGGCCCCCAAGCCATGGCCTGAGAACGCCGGCAACGGCTGCCACATCCACTTCTCGCTGTGGGAGAACACGACCAACCGCTTCTACGACGGATCGCGCGAGGACCATCTGTCGGACACCGCGCGCTCGTTCATCGCCGGCGTGCTCGAACACCTACCGGGACTTTGCGCACTGACCGCGCCGAGCTTCAACTCCTACCACCGCATGATTCCCCAGTACTGGGCCGGCGCATACCGCTGCTGGGGGCATGACAACCGCGAGGCGCCCGTCCGCGTGGCCTCCCCGTTCCGCGGCGCCGAGGAGGCGTCGACCAACGCCGAGCTCAAGGCCGCCGACGCGAGCTGCAATCCGTACCTGGCGTTAGGTGCGTTGATCGCGGCCGGGCTCGACGGCCTGGAGCGCGGCCTCGCGCCGCCCGAGCCGATCGAGGTCGATCCGGCCACGCTGAGCGACGACGAGCGCGCCGCGCGCGGGGCGCATCGCATGCCGGCCACCCAGGGCGAGGCACTCGACGCGCTGGCCGCCGATGGCCTCCTTCTCGGCGCGCTCGGCGAGGAGCTGGCCGGCTCCTACATGGCGGTGCGCCGCTCCGAGTGGGAGACCTACTCCGCGGGAGACCAGGCATTCGAGCAGCAGGGTCACTTCGAGAAGTACTGACCGAGACCCTCGCGGTCGACCACCACGCGCACGGGATCCTGCGCGCACCGCCCGCGAGCCTCGACGAGTTCCGGGGCCTCTTCTCCGAGAGCACCGATCCACGCCAGTGGCCACACGTGGCCACGGGGGTCACCTACCGGCGCGCGATCGCGGTGCTGGCGTCGCATCTGGGCTGTGAGCCGGATGAGGAGTCGGTCTTCGCGCGCCGCCTGGCCACCGATCCGGCGCAGTACGCCTCGTCATTGCTGCGGGCCACGAACACCGAGCTGCTGCTGGTGGACGAGGGCTTCCCGCCCACGGACGTCGGCACGAGCCCGGACGAGCTGGCCGAGCTGGCCGGCTGCCAGGCGCGGCCGGTGATGCGAATCGAGCAGGTCGCCGAGCGCGTGGGGATCGATGCCCTCGACGCGCTGCGCGAGGCGATCGCAGGCGCCCGGGCGCGCGGTTACGTCGGGCTCAAGACGATCGCCGCCTACCGGGGCGGCCTCGACCTCGATGCCCTGCCGGCGCCGGCCCGCACCGACCGCGTCGAAGGCACGCCGCTGCGAGACGTGCTGCTGGCCGCGCTCGAGGCCAACGAGGCGACCGGCGATCCGCTGCCGGTCCAGGTCCACACCGGCTTTGGCGACTCCGACCTGCTCCTACCGGCGGCCCGCCCCGGCCTGCTGAAGCCGCTGATCGAGCGGTTTCGCGCGACGCCCTGGGTGCTGCTGCACTGCTATCCGTTCGTGCGCGAGGCCGGGTGGCTGGCCCACGTGTACGCCAACGTCTTCTTCGACGTCTCGCTGACCATCCCGCACGTCGCCCGGCCGGCCGCCGCGCTGTACGAGGCGCTCGAGCTCGCGCCGATCTCGAAGCTGCTGTACGCCTCGGACGCCTCCCAGACCCCGGAGCTGTATCTGCTCGGCGCCCGCTGGTGGCGCGAGGCCCTGGCCGAGGTGTTGCCGGCGCTCCTGCCGGAGGACCAAGCGGCCGAGGCGGGCCGCCTGATCCTCCGCGAGAACGCGCTATCGGTGTACCGGCTCGGTTGAGGCTAGGACCACCTCGGCGCGAGCGTTCGGCGGCGCGGCTAGATCGCGCCGTGCAGGATCTCGATGTAGCGGACCGCCGACCGTTCCAGGATTCCGTGCGCGTCGTGATCGATGACCGGCTCCCACCAGCCCGAGTACATGCGGTCGAAGGCGTAGGACGACAGCGCGTCCACCACCCCGCGCACCTCGCGCTCGGGCAGCGGCAGCCGGTTGGGCGCGCTCCAGATGAACGACACCCGGTCCGCGCCGTCGGTGACGAAGATCGTGTCGCCGACGAGCAGCGCCCCCCGGCCCTCGGCGCCGGCTGCCCAGTGCACGACCGCGCTGCCCGGGAAGTGCCCGCCGCACTGGACGAGCGTCACGCCGGGCAGGGCCTCGAGCGCGCCGGCGAACGTCCGCACGGCCGGGTCCGGGCGCATCAGCCAGCCGGCGTCGGCCTCGGCCAGCAGGATCTCGGCATCGAAGGCGTGGCTCCACTCCACGGCCGCGCCGTACATATGCGGATGGCTCGAGCTGACGGCGGCCAGCCCGCCTCGCTCGCGCACCGCGTCGATCGCGGCCTGGTCCAGGAAGGCCGGCGGGTCCCACAGCAGGTTGCCCGCCGCCGTGCGCACGACCAACCCCCGCTGCCCCACGCCGACGTTCGGTCGTACGCCGATCCCGAACAGATCGGGCTCGGCGTCGCGCACCTCGGTCCGGAACCCCTCGCGCGCCAGATCGCCCATGGTCGTCCACACCTGACCCGTGGGCGGAACCCACTGGCGCTCGTCCTCGCACACCGGACAGCGCGCCGGGGGCTCGGGCGCCGGCGGATAGTTGGCCCCGCACGTGGGGCAGATCCAGATGTCTGACCTCGGCTCGGGCGTGCTCGGAAGCATCGCACTACCGCCCGCGGACCGGGCGCGCTGGGAACCTCCCCTAGGAGGCCGCCACCGGATCGCTCTCGCGGGCGCGCGCGGTCCAGCGCTCCTCGATGTGGCCGAAGTGCCAGATCGACAGCGCGATCGCCCAGGTCAAGACGAACAGCCCCACGATGACGAACCCAAGCTCGTTGAGGTTGACGTTCTCGATCCACTGCCAGACGGGGCCGTGCCCACCGAGCTTCTGCGCGAACAACCCGGCGAGCTCGACCGTCCCGATGACCAGCGCCACCATCACCGACAGCCCGGTGATCGTGATGTTGTAGTAGAGCTTGCGCACCGGCTTGGAGAACGACCACTCGTAGGCGAAGTTCATGAACGAGCCGTCGATCGTGTCGAGCAGGCTCATCCCGGCGGCGAACAGGACCGGCAGGCACAGGATCGCGTAGAACGGCAGGCCGGCGCCCGCCGCGCCCGCGGCCAGGAACAGCAGCGCCACCTCGCTTGCGGTGTCGAAGCCCAGTCCGAAGAGCAAGCCGATCGGATACATCTGCCAAGGCTTCGTGATGGCCCGCGTGAACCGCCCGAACATGCGCCCCATGAGTCCCCGCGAGTCGAGCTGGCGCTCCAGCTGCTCCTCGCTGAAGCGACCGCTGCGCAGATCGCGTGAGAGCCGGACGATCCCGACCAGGATGACCAGGTTCAGCGCCGCGATCACGTACAGGAACGTGCCCGACACGCTGGTGCCGATCAGGCTCGTGACGCTGTGCAGTGTCGAGCCGTCGTGCTGCACCGGGCCGCTCAGCGCACGAATGCCGATCGCGAACAGGAACGACAGCGCGAACACCACAGTGGAGTGTCCGAGCGAGAACCAGAACCCGACGCTCAGCGGTCGCTTGCGTTCGGCCATCAGCTTGCGCGTCGTGTTGTCGATGGCCGATATGTGATCGGCGTCGAAGGCGTGGCGCAGACCCAGCGTGTAGGCGGTCAGCCCGAGTCCGATCGTGAACCCGCCGGATGGTCCGAGGTGGTAGTGGTGCGGTGCGACCAGGACGAGCAGGATGAAGAACCCGAGCGCGTGCAGGCCGATCACCGCGGCGGCCATGCCCGCCACCGTCCGTCGCTCACTCGCTGTCAGCTTCGCGATCATCCGACCCTCACTTCGGTAACCGCCCCGTCGCGAATCGCGACTCGCGGGCCCCGTGTGCTCGCATCCTCCCAGACGACATACTCGCCCGCGGGCAGGCTGCCGAAGATCGCGGTCAGTGCCGAGCCGGTGTGTGCCGACCGTTCGTGGACACCCGTGTGCACGCGGCGTCCGCTGGAGTCCTTAAGGCTGCTGATCTCGATCTCCCGGCCGCGGAAGCGCTCGCTCGGGTAGAGGACGAGCGCTCCCCGGCCAGCGCCGATGTCGAGGGCGACGCTCGCGCAGGCGGCGGCCGGCGCGAGCGTCCCGTGATCATGTGTGTGCGCGTGCTGCATGGTTCACAGCGCCCCGAGCGGAGCGGTCTGGTAGCCACCCTGCGGCGTCCCCAGATACGGGAACTGCGAGAGGTAGCGCGTGCTGGTCGGGTCGAGCCCGTCGGTGAGGAGGGAGGCCGCGCCATCCGGCGTGAACGTGTTGTCGACGAGCGGGATCGTCGCGCCCGCAATGGCCCGCAGCTCCACGCTCACCACGTCGTCGAACACCCGCCGCCCGTTCGGGAATCCGGCCAGATCCCCGCCGAGGATCCCCAGCGCGTTGGAGCTGCTCGCCGGCGGGATGGCCAGGTTCAGCCTGAGCATGTCCGCGAGCGTCTTCCCGGTGAAGTTCTGAAAACCGGGAACGATTCCGGACGGGATGCCCGTGAGCAGGATCGCCACGAGGTCGGCCCGCGGCTTGGTGTAGTTGGCCAGGTTTGGGAACACCCCCGGGTACAGGACGGGCAGCAGCGTGGCCAGCTCCGGGTGCTGGACCCCGCCGGCGAAGCGCCTGTCCGCCGCCGGCGGGAGCGCGTTCCAGAGGTCCTTGAAGCCCATGCCCACCAGCACCTCGTTGAACAGCGGGTTGCCCAACCGCGACACCTGCATCCATCCGCCGGCCTGGTGCTCGTTGGCCCAGTATCCGTCGTGCACGACCGCGGCCTGGCGACTGGCCGACGCCCACACCCCGACGACGGAGCCCGGTGAGCTCGGGTCGGTGGGAATCGAGCCGTGGCGCGTGAGTTCCTGCTTGGGGACCTTGAGCGCGATCGAATGGACGCTGAAGTCGTTGGTCCCGTTCACGCCGGCTGCCGCCTTCAGCGAGCCGATGTGCAGGTTCTCGAACGGGCGGAGGTTGCCCAGGTCGAAGATCGACCCGAGGTCGACGTAGAAGCCCTCGAGCCGCTGACCGGCGAACACCGTGCGACCTCCGCTGATGCCGTGCACCGCTTGAGCAGCGAGCGCGTCGTAGTTCGGTGTCGACAGCACGCCAACGTTGCACGGCGGGCAGGCCAGGTTGGTGGCCAGCACCTCGCGCCGCCCATGCTTGATCCGAGTGACCGAGTAGAACTGCTTGCGGTTCCAGTTCGGGCTGTCGATCGAGTCGATCTCGCCGGTGTTGTAGAGGAACGAGTTGGGGTTGGCTACCTGCGTCCGGAACGCGAACTCGTAGATGATGTCCGCGTCTCCGTCGCCGTCGTTGTCAACGTTGATCCGGTAGCGGACGTCGGGGCCGAACTCGAAGAAGTTCGGGCCGCCGAACGGCGCCTCGAGCGGCAGGTAGTTGGCGATGATGGTGACGGTGCCGGGGTCGTCGGGTGAAACGAACGCGTACGTGTCGGTGTTATCGGCCACCGGGTCCTTGCTGATGGCCGGCGCCTCGCGATGAGATGACATGTCTGACTCCTCACTTCGCCGCGCGGGCGATCCGGGCGGCGATCTTGCGATCGTGCAGCTTCACCTGCCGCTCGCCGGCCATCACCGAGATCTCTCCGGTGCGGGGCTCGCGGATGTAGGCCACAATGGGTCCCGATGCGGCCGCTGCGTGGGCGTCCGCCTCCTCGGCAATCAGCGCGCCGACCACCGTCGCACCTGCTGCCGCGGCGGCCGAGCTCTTGACGAACCCGCGCCTCGTAGTGTCACTCATGACTGCCCTCCGGTCGTGGAGTTTGACTTGTGGTCACCCATTCGCAGACGGAGGTGAACTGGATCACTGGAGTGAGTGTTAATTCTGTGAACGAGCCCGGGCGGAGTCGCGCCGCTCGAGCAGCGAGGCGATCAGCACCCCGACCTCAAACAGGAGATACAGCGGCACGGTCTCGAGCAGCAGCGTTACCGCGTCGCCGGGAAGCACGGCGGCCACCAGGCCGCACGCCAGCACCGCGTAGCGCCGGTTCCGGCGCAGCCGGTGCGCGGAGATGAAGCCCGCGCGGGTCACCGCCACGATCCCCACCGGGACCTGGAACAGGAATCCCATGGCCAGGAGCGTGGTGGCGGCGAACTTGTAGTACTGGCCGGCCTGGACCAGGACGTTGAACTCCGAACTGTTGAAGTTCTGGAAGAAGTGGACCGCGGCGGGGAGCACGATGAAGTAGCCGAAGAGCACGCCGACCACGAACAGGAACGGGATCGAGGCCACCAGGGGCAGGAGGTGCCGCCGCTCGGTCGGCTCGAGCGCCGGCATCAGGAAGGCGTACGCCTGGTGGAGCAGGAACGGCAACGTGAGGATCAGCGCGAACACGAACGAGATCGTCACCGTGGTGGTGAACGGCTCGCCGATCCCCAGGGTCACCGGCCGGTCTCCCTGCGGTGGCGCCGACAGCCTGTCGATGTCGCGTCGCAGGTGACGCTCGGCGGTTCCGAGCGCGGCCCGGTCGCCGGATGACAGGCGCGATCCGGGGCCGTCCAGCACGCCCACCACCGTGTGCAACTGGACCGCGACGTCGCGCGCGCTCTGGCCCACCGCGTAGGTGGCGCCCAGCGGCCCGTGTCCGGCGCGCACCTGCTCCTGGGTCTGATGGGCCAGCGGCCGGTCGATCAAGTGCAGCAGCCGGTGGTTCTGCCAGAAGCAGAAACCGAAGGCGACGGCGGTCACCGCCAGGCACGCGATCAGCCGCGTGCGCAGCTCGTCGAGGTGGCCGACCGTGCTGAGCTGCTCCTCGTGGCTGACGGCTCGGAGCGTGGTGCGGATCGCGCTCATGCCCTGCCATTACGCGCGCCGGGCGACGGCGGATCACTATTCGGCCCAGTGATGTGATCCAGCCGAACGGGCGCTCCGTAGTGGTGCCAATGCTCCGTCCGTTCCGATCCGACTTGCGCGTCCTCGCCGACGAGGAGCTGATGGCACTCGTGTACGAGGGTGAGGCACGCGCGTTTGAGCTGATCTTCGATCGCCACGCCGGCGCGGCCTTCGCGCTCGCCTACCGGATGTGCGGCCGGCGCCCGCTGGCCGAGGAGATCGTCCAGGAGGCGTTCATGTCGCTGTGGCGGAGCACGGCGCGCTACGACCCGAGCCGCGGCAGCGTCCGCTCGTGGGTGCTGCGCGTGGTCCACAACCGCACGATCGACGCCTTCCGCCGCGAGCTGTCCTGCGCGAGCCACGACGTGTCCGAGGAGTGGATCACCGAGGCCCTCCCGGCGCGCGAGCGCACCGAGGAGGAGGTGGAGCGCCGCAGCGAGGCCCGGCTCGTGCGCAGCGCGCTCGACGGCCTGCCCCAGGATCAGCGCCAGGTGATCGAGCTGGCCTACTTCGGCGGGTTCTCGCACGCCCAGATCGCCGATGCGCTCGGCCTGCCCGCGGGAACGGTCAAGGGCCGGATGCGACTCGGGCTGAGCAAGCTGCGCATCGCGCTGGGCGAGCCGGCGGGGGTCTTGCCATGAGCGACCGCGACCCGATTCGCGACCCGATCCGCGACCCGCCCGACTGCGGCGCAGACGTCGCGCCCTATGTGCTCGGCGCACTCGACCCGGACGAGGCGCGGTCCTTCGTGCGCCATCTGGAGCGATGCGTGGTGTGCCGCGACGAGGTGGCCTCGCTCGCGCCGGTGATCGACGCGCTGCCGGCATCCGCCCCGCCGCGCCCGGTCCCGGCCGCACTGCGCCGGCGGATGCTCCGCGCGGTGCGAGCCGAGCCAAGAGCGCGTGGGTCGCGCGCGCGCGGAGTTGCGCTGGGGCGCTCGGCGCCGGCGGGCTGGCTTGCACTCGCGGCCGCCCTCGTCGCCGCATTCGTCGTGCAACTCGGGGCCTCGCATCACGCGCGCACGCGCGCGATCTCCGCCAGCGTCGGGCGCGCCGTGCTGCGCGTGGACGCCGGCGGCCACGGCGAGCTGACCGTCGAGCACCTCCCGGCGCTCCCGCCGGACCGCGTTTATGAGCTGTGGCTCGTGGCCCGCGGAAGCATGCCCACGCCCAGCACGCTGTTCGCGGTCACCGGGCGTGGCGGCGCGGACATCGGCGTGCCCGGCGACCTGCACGGAATCGGTCGTCTGCTCGTCACCGTCGAGCCGCGGGGCGGGAGCCCCGTGCCCACCACCCGTCCGGTCATCGTCGAACAACTCTGAGTGATCCAGGCCGTCTCGCTTCTCGTACTGCAGCCAAGCAACCAACCAGATCGGAGTAACGCCATGCTGGGACTCGACAACCCCATCCACATCGCCTTCCTGTTCGTCCTGCTGCTGCTGGTGTTCGGCGCCAAGCGCCTGCCGGAGCTCGGCCGCTCGCTCGGCTCGGGCATGCGCGGCTTCAAGGAGTCGATCACCGGCCAGGACGCGGGCACGCAACTCGAGGCGGCGAGCGTCGCCGCGGCCGAGCCCACGCCGGCCGAGGTCAACCGGTAGCGGCGCAGCGCTTGGAGGTGGCGCCCGGCGCCGGGTGGTGCGCTTCGACGTACGCCGGGATCTGAGCAGACCGAGGTTTGTGACCGGCGCATTTCGAGAAAACTGGTCGTAGGGTTTCAACAGATCTCGGCAGGGGATCGACCTCAGTTGCCCGTCCATGGGAGGAAGCTTCATGCGTAAAGCGGCCGTGTCTGTAGCGATTGTGTTCGTCGCCATGCTGATCGGAGCCGGCTCCGCCGGCGCCAAGGCGCATGCCAAGCGTGCAACCCACGGGCTGGGCACGCTCGTGCCCAAGCACAAGGGCGAGGTGCTCCCCCGGCACGGCGGAACGGCCGACAGCCTCAACTGGTCCGGCTACGCGGTGACCCCCGGCAGCGGCGTGACCGCGGTGAACTCCACGTTCACGGTCCCCTCGGCCGGGCTGGTGCCGCCCGGGTTCGCCGCCACGTGGACGGGGATCGGCGGCTACAACACGAGCGACCTGATCCAGGCCGGCACCGCCGAGCAGTCGGCGCCCGACAACCCGGTCCTCGGCCCCCAGTACTACGCCTGGTACGAGCTGCTCCCGGATAGCGAGACGCAGCTGACGGGCTGCACGGGCGACGCCAACTGCACGGTCACGCCGGGCGACAACGTCACCGTGAACATCAGCCAGGTGTCCGGGAACACGTGGAGCATCGCGCTGACCGACGCCGGCAAGTGGAGCTGGAGCAAGAACGTCACGTACGCCTCCTCGGAGTCCTCGGCCGAGTGGATCCTCGAGGCGCCCACGCTGGTCGCTCAGACCGTGCTCGCGCCGGTCGGGACCACCCACTTCGGCCCGACGTCGACCTACACGGTCGGCGGCACGACCCACACCATCGCCCAGGGCGATCCGACCGAGATCTTCCTCTCACCGGGCGCGGTCAACGAGGCGACCCCGTCGGCGCTGGCCGCGGACGGCCAGTCGTTCAACGACTGCGCATACGCTCAGAGCTGTGCGGCGCCGTAGGCCGGCGCGCCGGCAGACTGGACATCGCGACGGGTGACGGTGAGGTAGGCGACCAGGCCGACGATCGCCAGCGTCAGCACCAGCGCCACCGTGCCGTCACCCCAACCGAGCCCACCCGCAGCCTGCGACTTGCCCATCCAGTCGGCGAACGACGCGCCGAGCGGCCGAGTCGCGACGTAGGCGATCCAGAAGCACAGGATCGGGTTCCAGCCCAACCGGAAGTAGCCGAGCGCCGGGATCGCGATCACGCCCGCGAACAGCAGCCCCGAGGCGAGGTACCCGAGGTGGAAGGTGACCGCGGTCAGATCCCCGACCGCCGTCCCCATCGCGAACGTCGCCACGACCGCGGCCCAGTAGAACGCCTCGCGGCGATCGTTGTCGACGCTGTGGATCGAGAGCGTCTTCTCTGTCCTCTGCCAGCTGACGAACACCGCGATCAGCACCACGGCGTAGAGCACGCTCGAGGCCGCGTAGGGCACGCCGAAGCCGACGTGCAGCACGTCGGCCGCCATCGTCCCGAACACGCCGACGCCGACCACCGCCAGCCAGTACGCCCAGGCGACGTAGCGCCGCCGCGTGAACTGCACGGCCAGCGCGGCGAGGAAGCCCACGAAGCCCAGGACCACCGCAATCTCGGGGGCCATCGCGTGGACCAGGTAATCCGACGTGGACTCGCCCATCGCGGTCGACAGGGCCTTGATGACCCAGAAGTAGACGGTGACCTCGGGTACTCGACGGGCACCTCGCAGGGTCAGCCGTCCGAGCCGGCCGAGCGCAGGGCCGGTAAGCAGTCGTGGCATGGTCGCTCCTCAGCGCGTTTGCGTCGCGGCCCGCAACGGGCCATCCGACCAAGAACGCGCTAATGCGCGGAGCGCTTCGCCGCACGACGTGAGCATTCGCTCATGCGGCGCCGCGCGCGTCCATGTACTCCCGGGCCAGCCGCTTTGGCGCCTGGCACAACCACGCCTCGACGATCACCTCTCGAAGCTCGTCGAGCGCGATCTCATCCATGCGGACGAGCACGGCGGCGTACCCGTCGAAGTGCGGAGTCGTGAAGAAGACGCTCGGGTCATCGGCGATCATCGCCTCCTTGGCGATCAGATGCTCGACTCGCACCCCCAGGATCGGCCCGTCCGGGGCCGCGTCGCCCAGGGCGCGCAGATCCGACTGGCGCAGCGGCCGCTCCCACACGAACGGCTTGTTCCGCACCCGCCAGGACATGTTTCCCCATTGCGGGCGCTCGCTCGTCTCGGGCAGGCCGAGCGCGATCCGCCGGACGTCGTCGAAGCTGGCGGGGCTCACCTCACGTTCCGCCCGTAATCCCGGCCCGGCCTTCCGGGCGAAACGTCTCGGCTCGACCCGCTAGCCACTGGATGACTCCACCACGCCCCCCGGGCGGGCCCACACGCCACGCTCCTGGAGCACGTCGACCTGCCGGCGCGTCACCTGCTCGCGGTACTCGGCGTGGGTGTAGGGCATCCGCTCCAGATACAGGTTCTTGGGATAGATCGGCTGCTCGTAGATGAGCTGGTACTGCTCGGTGGTCAGGTCCTTCATCCAGTTGTC
Organism: uncultured Solirubrobacterales bacterium; assembly: GCA_963832315.1. Lineage (GTDB taxonomy): Bacteria > Actinomycetota > Thermoleophilia > Solirubrobacterales > Solirubrobacteraceae > Palsa-465. Next base: position 441,612 of record CAWHTT010000011.1, read on the forward strand.
CCACTGCGCGGTCTGGCGGAAGTGCCGGAGCGCTTCGATGTCGATCGTGCCGGCGATCCAGGTCGAGCCGGCGCCGTAGGGCACCTCGGTCACGATCTGGCCGCGGTAGTCAATGATCTGCGAGCCGCCGGAGAACGTGTCGATCGGGACCGTCGAGTCCTTGTCCAGGTAATAGGTGCCCAGGTTCATCCCGATCACGTACATGTTGTTGTCCAGCGCGCGGGCGCGGTTCTGGACCGAGAACATGCCGCTCATCACCCCGGGCGCCGGGTATGGGCCCCGGTAGGCGATCTCGCAGCCGTTCATGGCCAGCCCGCGCGCGTTCTCGGGGTAGGAGGCCTCGTTGGCCATCATGATCCCGAGTCGCCCGATCTCCGTGTCCGCGACCGGGTAGAACGCGTCGAGGCTCCGCCCGTACAGCTCGATCCAGCGGTCCCACACGTTGTGCGGGGTGACCGAGTGCTCGACCGGCAACAGCGGCACGAGCTTGTGGTGCTTGAGGATGACGGTCCCGTCCTCGGGCTCGATCACGAACCCGACGTTGAAGAAGCGGCCGGGAAACTCCGGATGCCGGGCCTTGGCCTGGGCGATGACGTACGCGTTCCACTGCTGGGCCAGCCGGCCGAGGTAATCGGTCTCGGGGCCGGGGATGTCGATCGCGCACTCCCGGGAGTACGTCTCGTGGTCGAGGTCGAGCACCTCGTCGGTGAAGCCCTGCAGTCCGCCTTCCGGGACGCAGATCAGCCGCACCGGCAGGTCCATGCTGGACAGCCAGGACGCGGCCTTGATCATGTGCGAGATGTGCTCGAGGTTCCAGGCGATCTCCTCGCGCCGGCGGATCCCGCGCATCGTCTGAATCAACCCAACGGCCTGGTACGGCTCGATCATCGCGACCCTCCTCGAGTCATGTGTCCCTCTGCGCCCCGACTCTAACCGCGCTCCGTCCGCTCCACCACGATCAGCGCGATGTCGTCGACCTGGGCCCCCACCCCGAAGTCCTGGACCGCCCGCTCGATGCGCGCCACCGTGTCCGCCGCGCTGTCGCCGTCCTGCACCGTCGCGGCCAGGCGTTCCTCGCCGAAGCGGTCCTCCTCGCCCACCGTGTCGATCACCCCATCGGTGTAGAGCACCAGCTGATCGGCGGGCGCCAAATCCGTCGTGGCGGCCTCCCAGCCGCCCCGCTCGTAGGCGCCGAGGAACGGAGCGAACACCCCCACCGGGCTCGACGTCCCGGCCCGCACGAGAAACGCGGGCGGGTGGCCCGCCAGCACGATGTCGGCCCGCGCCTGACCTCCCTCCGAGGAGCGCAGGAGCGCACAGCACACGCTGACCAGCGACAGCCCATCGCGCTCGCGCAGCGCCGCGTTGAGCTGCTCGAGGGCGGCAACCGGATCCCCGAGCAGCTTGCCGGCGGTGCGCAGCGTGTAGCGCGAGAGCGAGGTCAGCGCCGCCGCCTCCGCACCGCGCCCGGCCACGTCGCCCACCAACACCATCCAGCCCCCCGGGACCGCGAACGCGTCGTAGAAGTCGCCGCCCACGTCGTTCTGCGCCCCGGCCGCGTGGTAGGCGCCGGCCAGCCGGAAGCCGGGAATGTCGGGCAGCTCGGGCGGGAGCAGGCTGCGCTGCAGCGTGCTCGCAATCAGCGCGCGCTCGCGGTACAGCCGCGCGTTCTCGACCGCGATCGCCACGCGGTTACCGAGCTCCTGGATGAGTGCCACGTCCGCCTCGTCAAAGCGCCGGCCCGTCTGCGCCATGCCCAGGGTGAGCACGCCGATCGGCGGCTGCCCGGGGGCGGCCAGCGGCACGATGATGAACGCGCCGAGCCCCAGATCACGCACCCGCTCGAGCAGCTCGGCGTCGAGCCCGGCCTGGGCGAGCAGCTTGTCGTCCAGACGCGGGATGACCCGGGCCCGCCCGCGCGCGATCACCGCGGCGGTCCGCGCCTGCTCGCCCAGGAGCGGGGCGAGCTCCTGGCCGACCCTTCGACCGACCTCGGTCATCTCCGGGTTGGCGTGGGCGACCGCCACCAGCTCGAGTTCGTCGTCGTCGGCGCGCATGGCCACCGCGCACCAGTCGGCCAGCCCGGGCACGGTCAACTCGGCCACGCGTTGCAGCGTCTGCTCGTAGTCGAGCGAGGAGGACAGTGCGTGCCCGGCCTCGGCCAGCATGCGCTGGGCGAGCTCGGCCCGCTTGACCTCGGTCAGCTCCTCGATCACGCTGATCACCATGGACAGGACGCCTTCGGCGTCGAACACCGGTGTCGCCTTGTGCAGCAGCCAGCGCTCCTCGCCGGTCGCGCGGACGACGTTGCGCACGAGCAGCGGCTCTGCCGGCTCGCCGCGGGCCGCGCGGACCGAAGGCAGCTCGGCCAGGCTCAGCTCACGGCCGTGCTCGTCGTATACGTCGAACAGCGCCATGAGCTGCTCGGCGCCCGCCGCGATCACCTCGTCGGCCGAGCCCAGGCCGAGCAGCCGCGCCGCCGCCTCGTTGGCGAACACGAGCGGCCCGCCGGCGTCCCGGACCAGGACCGCCTCGGCCAGGTTCGTGAGCATCGCCTCGAGTCGCTGCTCGAGCCCGCTCACCGCGGCCGACAGCCCGGCGTTGTCGAGCGCGAGCGCGAGACGAGCCGACAGCACCTCGGCAAAGCGCAGGTCGGCCTCGCCGTAGTCACGGCCCGAGGTCCCCACCCCGCAGGCCAGCGCGCCGACGGTGCGTCCCCGCGCGCGCAGCGGGACGAACACGGCCGAGCGCAGCTCGAGCGCACGCAAGAGCTCGAGGTCGGATTCGTCGGCGGCGATCGCCCGCAGGTCGTCCTCGGTCATCCGCTCGATGAGCTGGCTCTCGGCGCTGGCCAGGGCCTGCGGGAGGCCGACGGGCGCCTCGGGCACCGGGCGCCGGCGCAGCAGCGCCTTCTCGAGCTCCTCCCGTCCAGGTCCCTCCACCCGCGAGCCGATGCGGTGGAGCTCTCCGGTGTGCGACATCGTGTCCACCGTGGCCACATCGGCGAAGGCGGGGACGACGTACTCGAGCAGGCGCGCCACCGTCTCTCCGAGCAGCACGCTGCCGTCGGTGATCTCATCGACCGAGGCCAGCAGCGCGAGCCGATCGTGCTCGCCGCTCGGGCTCAACCACCACCGCCGCCGACGGCGGGCTGCGTCGGCTGATCGACGAACAGCTCGTGCTGGCCGGCCAGGCCGGCGATCTCGAACAGGCGCTGCACCCGGCGCGGTCCGCGGACGACCGCGAAGCGGTACCCGCCCTCGGCCGCGCGGCGCTGCTCGTCGATGACCAGCCGCACTCCCGAGGTGTCCATGAACCCGACCTCGCGCAGGTCGAGGATCAGAGTCCGGGCGCCGGTCCGGGCGCTGTCGAGCGCCGCGACGGCCTTGCCCAGCGTCGAGATGTCGATGTCACCCCGCGCCGATACCACAGCTGCGCCAGCCTCTCGCCGTAGCTCCAGGCTCAGTTGACTCGACGGACTCACGATCCCCCACCGCCGCAGGCGGTAGGCCTTCCCTTACCACTGCGATTCATTCTAACCCCGGCGGTTCCGACTCCGACGCGCTTCGCCGGAGCCGTGATAGGTCCTCAGCTCACCGGCTCCAGATCCAGGGCGCCGCGCAACGCAGCGAGGTCGCCCGCGCCGAACACGACCCGGTTGCGGGTCGCCACGTAGACGAGGTCGAGGTCAACCCCGGCCTTGGCGATCCGGCGGGTCAGATCGGCGAGAACCCCCGGCCGATCCTCCACGTCGACCACCACCACCTCGCGCTCGCGGCTGACGGCCAGATGCGAGATCGCCAACGAGTGCCTGGCCGCCTCCGGGTGGGGGACGAGGATGTGCATCTCGGCGCGCTCGCCCGACCCGATGCACGTCGCCGCGGCGATGTTCACGCCGGCGTCGCTGATCGCTGCCGCGACCTGAGCCAGCGCGCCGGGCGTGTTCTCGATGTCGATGACCAGGTCGTATGCCATGCGGACGGCGGGTGCCGCGGCCAGCCTACTATCCGCAGGCCTGGCCACGCCACCGCCCGCTATCTCACCGAGGGTCGTACTTCGAGGCCAGCCGGGCCAGCGTCAGCGCCCCGAGCATCAGCCCGAAGTCGCGCAGCGCGATGTCGTAGTAGCCGGAGTAGGTCAGCAGGTTGACCACGATCCCGCCCAGCCAGGCCGCGACCAGGTAGGCGCCGTAGCGCGGCTTGATCGCCACCGACAGTCCGGCGACGATCTCGATCATCCCGACCACGTGCATCGTCCCGCTGGCGCTGAGCGGGCTGAGGTCCCGTGGTTTCAGAAAGCCGTCGTGGCCATCTGCGACCCAGGCGCGCCGTTCCTTACCTCGGCGGGGACTGATCCTCGCCCGCCACCAGCGCGAGCAGGGCGTCGTGCTCCTCCCGGCATGCCGGGCAGCCCTCGAGATGGGCTCGTAGCCCGGGGACGGCGGCGTCGGCGTCGACGCCGCCAAGCTCGAGCTCGACGAACTCGTCCAGACGGTCGAAGCACTCCTCGCAGCCCACTTCCTCACCGCTCGGTCCGAGCAGCCGCTCGAGGCGCTCGTCGTGCTGATCGATCATCGTCAGGCTTAGCGTCCGTACGCCACCGGTTCTTACCCAGCGCCGTCCGCACGATGACCAAAGCCGGGCGCCCCGCCACACGGACCGCGGCCAATGGGGTAATCCGTGGACCGTGGTCTCCGTGCAACGACTATCGGTCAGGGCGTCGCTCGACGACTCGCCGGCCGCGCTGGCCCACGCCGAGGCTCAGGCAGCCGCCGGCGATGAGTCCTGGGGGCAGTGGGTGGCCGAGCACCAGCGCGGCGAGGCACTGATCGTGCGCCTTGAGCTCACGCTCGAGGTCTTGGACGGCACCGGGGAGGTTCTCACGGCCTCGCGCGACGGGTTCTTCGTCGAGAACCATGTCCACGCGCCCCAGCTCGAGCAGCAGATCGCCGAGCTCGCCTCGGACGACCTCGCCGCGCTGGCCGGCGACTTCGCCGAGCGCGGCCACGACCTCGACGCGCACGAGCTCGGGACGATGTACGTGCACGTGGAGCTCGCGCCCGAGTTGCGACGGCGCGTCCAGGAGCGAGCCGGCGCGAGCTAAGCCTCGAGGCCGCTCTGGCGAGCCAGCGAGGAGAGCATCGCCGGCGGCGTGCCGCGCAACAGCCAGGTGCGCCGGGCGGTGCGCGAGATGTGGCCGTGGTCCTCCAGACGACCGACCGCAGTGCTCACGGACGGCCGCTGCGCCGCGACGATGTCGGCCAGCTGCGAATGGCTGATCGGCAGATCGACGACGATCCCCTCGCGGGTGACGCGTCCGAACCGGTAGGCCAACTCCCACAGCGTGACCTCGATCCGCTCCTCGATCCGCGGGAGCGCGTTGATCGCCGACTGCAGGCTCAGCCGCCGCGACCGGTCGATGCAGCGCTGGATCAGTGCGGCGTGAATCTCGGGCCAGCGAGCCGTCCGCAGCGCGAAGCGACGGTCGAGCAGCGCGACCCGGGTCTGAGCCACCACCGAGGCGCTCAGCACCGACGGGGTGCTCAGCCCACCACCGGTTCCGACCCACGGGCTGACCACATCGCCCGGCCCGAGCATCTCGACATGCGAGCGGTTTCCGGCGTCGATCCGGATCAGGATCAGCCCCCCGAGGATGAGCGCGCCGAAGCTTCCGGGCTCGGGTGGCGGCGCGAACCGCCACGGACCGCGCTCGAACTCGAACACCGGAGCGGTGGAGGCACCGGTGGCAATCTCCACCTGATCGCGCGGGATGGCCACGCCGAGATCCGGATCCGCCTCGAGGACCCGCACGGCTCGTGATGTCGTCGCAGATCGCGTCGCGCCGTCCTGATCGAACCCGATCAGGACGCTACTCCGGGAACCGTGTCCGTGCGCCTAAGACACATGTCTCCTTCTACGGTACCCAACCGGCTTGGCGGCACGCGTCACCGCTCACTGGAAGCGCCGAGCGCCACCAGCGAGTCCAGCGGCGTCGCCGGGTCCGCGAGGGCCCGGGGATCCACGGACCGCCGCGAGCGGATCAGCTCCTGTACGTGCTGGTTGACGTCCCAGACGTTGACGTTCATGCCGGCCAGCACGCGCCCGTCGCGCAGCCAGAAGGCGACGAACTCACCCGCGCCCGGATCGCCCCGGCGCTGAGCAGTCTCCGGGCGCGCCACCGCTCCCACTGCACTCGATCGTCTATGCGCCGGCTGTCAATGCTCATGGAATGCTTAGCGCCGCAGACGTGCTACTTCTTACGGAAGCGCGCGCGAGGCGAGTAGAGGAGGAGCACATGGCGCAGTTCCGCATCCAACCCCACGTCCGGCTCCAGGAGTGGGTCGCCGAGGAGAACGGGTTCTTCGCCGACGAGGGGCTCGACTACGTGTTCGAGACCGATGGGCTGGCCGGCGGCTCGCTCACCACGTCGTCGGTCAAGCCGGCCGACGCGGCGCCGGTGCAGGCGCGCAGCGGGGCGTTCGAGGACATGGAGAAGGGACGTACCTGCGACGTGTCCGGCGCCTGTCATTGGGCGGTCAATGCCGCCGCGAGCACCAGCCACGGCAGGATGTGGGGCAAGGCGTACTCGATCTGCACCTCGGGCATCTTCGTCGCGCCGGAGTCCGAGATTCAAAGCCCCGAGGACATGGCCGGCGTGCCGGTCGGCGTCGGATACCACTCAGGCAGCCACTACTCCGCGATCCAGGGCCTCGAGCCGTTTCTGGCGCCCGACCAGATCGAGATGTCGTTCGTGGGACTCCCGTTCGACCGGGTCCGGCTGATGCGCGACCGCCGAATCCCGGCGGCCAACGTGTGGGGCGCCCAGTTCTATCTGCTCGAGCAATGGGGCTTTCGCAAGATCGTCGACACGACGTTCATGATGGGCTTCCTGGTCAGCGCCGATGCCGGGCAAGAGGACCTCGAGCGCTACTTCCGTGCCCTGCGCCGGGCCCAGGCCGAGCTCGATCTCGAGCCCGAGCGCTACAAGCGCCACTGGCTGGCCGAGATGCCCGAGGACCTGCGCGAGGCGGCCGACGTGCGGCGCTTCGGCGCGGGGGAGCGGATCGTGTTCGAGCCCTACACGCGCGAGATGTTCGATCGGACGCACCGCTGGATGGAGCGCTGGCAGCTGTTCGACTCGCCGGCTGACCGGCGCGCGACCTACGAGCAGGCCGTCCTCGCGTAGCTAACCCCAGGCCCGGGCGGCCACCTCGGCGATCAGGTGGAGCTTCTTCTCCTGGGCGTCCTCGGTGATCGCGTTGCCCGGACCGGCGGAGGCAAAGCCGCACTGGGTTGACAGCGCGAGTTGGTCGCGCGGGTAGAAGCGCGCCGCCTCCTCGATGCGCCCGATCAGCTGCTCGGGCGACTCGAGCTCGGCGAACTTCGAGGAGACCAGCCCGAGCACCACGACCTTGTCGTCGGGCAGGCTCTTCAGCGGCTCGAACGAGCCCGAGCGCTCGTTCTCGTACTCGAGCAGGATCCGGTCGAAGTTCGTCAGACGCGGGAACAGCTCCGAGGCAATCGACTCGTACCCGCCGGCGCTGATCCAGTGACTGTCGTAGTTGCCCTTGCAGATGTGCACTCCGAACGTGACGCCCGGGACGCTCGCCACCTCGTTGAGCATCTCGGCCCCTTCGGTCATGACCCGCTCGAACGGGACTCCCGCCGCCGCCCACACGGTCTGCTGGGACGGGTCGATCAGCTGTCCGAAGTCGGGGGCATCGACCTGGATGTAGGGGCAGCCCATCCGCGCGAGCTCCTGGGCTTCCTCGCGCATCAGCGTCAACCCATCGGCGAACAGCTCGAACGGGTCCGCGTACGCGTCGCGCGAGCGGCCCGGCGACCAGGCCAGGAACAGCATCAGCGGGCTCGGCAGCGTCACCTTGATCGGGCGGTGGGCTCGCGCGCGGGCGTACGCGTATTCCTCGACGGTCATCATCCGCGCGCGTCGGAGCTTGTCGGTGACCGAGATCGGGATCGTGAACACGCTCTTCTCCGAGCCGGCCTCGTCGTAGAACGGGACCGGGATGTGGTCGCTGGTCGAGCCCTCGGGGTCCGGAGTCAGGCCCACCACCGCCTCGAGCAGCTGATCGATGAAGGTGTGGCGGCGAAGCTCACCGTCGGTGATGACGTCGAGCCCCGCGCCCTCCTGCATGGCGATCACCTGGTCGACGGCGCGGTCCTCGATCTCCTTGTATCGCCCCGGCGCCATCTCCCCGGACTCGAACTGGGTGCGGGCCCGGACCAGGTAGTCCGGGCGCAGGAGCGAGCCCACGATGTCGGCCCGATAAACCGTCGTCATCTCCTCACCTTCCTGTTTGGTCGTTGCGGCAGAGCAGCGATTCCAGCGTGGCGCGCATGGTCGCCTCGGAGGCCTCGGCGGCGTCGGTGGCGCGCCAGCCGACGATGCCGTCGGGACGGACGAGCACCGCGCCGGCACCGCTGATCCCATAGGCGTCGGCAAACTCCGGATCTGCGATGACGTGGCAGTCGACCGGCACCCCGACCTCCTGGGCCGCCACCACCGTCGCACCGCGCCACGCTTCACCGTCCGGCGCGAGGAGCAGCACGAAGCTGCGTCCGAACAGATCGAGGGTCGAGGCCCGGGCGCCGTCGCGTTCGACGGGAACGTGCGGTGCCCGGGATCCGGGACGGCCCTTCGACTCGCGCGGGTGCTCGTACAGGGTGGGATCGGAGCCCGCCTGGAGAGCCACGGCCGGCGAGTTGCACCGAGTCCCGATCTCCAAGGAGAAGTCGTCGACGAGCGGCTGCATGCCCTCGGTGCCGAGGTACGGGGCGACCCGCGTCACGTAGCGCGCGTAGGCCTGCTCGACCATCAGCGCGCCGATCGCGCGACGCTCGGCGTCGTACGTGTCGAGCAGCCCCGGCCCGCCCACCCCCTGCAGGACGAGCGCCAGCTTCCACGCCAGGTTGTAGGCATCCTGGACGCCGGTGTTGCCGCCGAACCCTCCGTTGGGCGGCATCGTGTGGGCGGCGTCGCCGGCCAGGAACACGCGTCGGTCCTGGTAGCGCTCGGCGCTGTCGGCGACCGCGCGCCAGGTCGCCACGTCCTCGATCACCACCGGGATGTCCGGCACCCCGATGGCCGCGCGCAGCAACTCGAGCGCGCGCTGCTTGGTGATGCTCTGGGCGACGTTCGCCCACGGGGCATCCGGGTAGGCGGCCACGATCTCGGGCCGCGCGGTGTCGCCGACGAGGTTGACCACGAGGAAGCCGCGGTTGCCGGACCGGTCGAGCCGGAAGAACCCCCGGAGCACCGGGTTGGTCACGTAGTTGACGCCCTGGTCGCGCCCCGCGAGCAACGGCGTGAGGTCGACCTCGGCGCGGAAGTAGATCGTGATGCTGTTGGACAGCAGCCCGTGGCCGCGCATGGCGATCCCCAGCTGTTCGCGAATCCGGCTGCGGTTGCCGTCGGCGGCGACCAGGTACTTCGAGCGCACGGTTCGCTCGGAGCCGCCGTCGAGATCGCGCAGGGTGGCCGTCACGCCGTCGCCGTCCTGGGACACCGACGCGCATTCGACCCGGTAGCGCAGCTCGGCGCCGAGCTCCGCGGCGCGGGCGCGCAGGATCGGCTCGAGCGCGTCCTGGTCGATGAACAGCCGCACCGTCGGGCTGAACTCCTCGACGCCGGCGTTCAGGTTCGCGAAGTAGCTGGCGATCTCGCGTCCCGCGAGCGACTCGACGTTGTTGATCCCGCCGTTCGGGTGGTACTGCTCCTCGCCCCGGCGCCGGACGGCCTCCTCGAGCCCGGCCGCGCGGAGGATCTCGACCGTGCGAAGCTGGAAGTGGCCGGCGCGCGGATGGATCGCGGTGCTCGTGTGCCGCTCCACGGCCAGGCAGCTGACGCCGTGCAGTCGCAGGAACAGCGCGGTCGAGAGCCCGACCAGGCTGCCGCCGACGATCAGGACGTCCGGGGAATCTTCGGCGCTCACAGCTTCACAGCGCGGCCGAGACCTGAGCGGTCTCGAGATCGTCGCGGTACACCTCGTAGGCGGCGGAGTACTCCATCACCCGCGCCACGTCGGCGATGAACTCGTCGCCGTATCCCGCTCGGCGCAGGAGGTGGAAGCCCATCTCCATCCCGGACGTGATCCCGCCCGCGGTCACGATCCGCCCGGCGTCGACCACACGGGCGCGACTGATCCGGCAGCCCGGGGCGATCTCGGCCAGGCGGTCGATCGGCACCTTGCCGGCCGGACCGGACTCCACCTTGTCGGGCTCCTTGCGGTTGGTCGCCGGCAGGCCGTCGAGCAGCCCCATGCGCCCATACACCCACGAGCCGGTGCACACGCTGGTCAGCAGGGTGTCCTCGCCGAGCGAGCTGATGAACTCGTGCAGCCGGCGGTTGTACATCTCCTGGCGCGTGCCGAATCCGCCCGGGATCAGGAACGCATCCATCGCCGGACGGTCATCGAAGCAGTAGTTCGGAAGCACAGTGAACCCGGCCTGGGCCTGGACCGGCCGCATCGCGTCGGCGATGAGGAACGCGTCGAGCTCGGGGTCGTAGCGCCGCGCCACCGACCACACGCCGTGCGGCGCCGCGAAGTCGACGATCTCCACGTCCTTGAACACGTAGATACCGAGCCGGAAACCTGGCATCTGCTTCTCCTCCTCAGTTCCTCGCGAAAGGCGTTCAGCCTATGCCTACCGGGTCGGCCTCGTTGTCCGACCTCGGACAGAACGCCCCCCTGATCATGGCGCCCGGCACGAACGTCCAAACCCCGCGCGTAGAAGCGGGACTAGATCGCCGACGGCACCGGGGCGATGGCGACCGGGGCGACCTCGAGCGGGCGGCTGAGGAGCAGCGCGCCGATGGCCAGGACGCTCGCGCCGGCGGCAACCATGGCCCCGGTCAGACCGAACAGGGACACGAGCGGGCCCGCGACCAGCGACCCGGCCACGATCCCGGAGATCGAGATCGGGAAGACCAGGCCGTACGCGCGGGCCAGCACCTCGTCGTCGAGCATGCGCGGCAGCGCCGTCTCGCCCAGGACCTCGCCGACGATCATCCCGCCACCGCCGAGCACGGCCAGCGCCACCGCGCCCGCCAGCGTCGGCACGACGCCCAGTGCCGCCACGGGGATCCCGACGAGCAGCATCGCGATCGCCAGCGTGCGGCGCCACTGCGAGGGAGCGCCGAGCCGGGCGGTCACGCTCGCGCCGATCACGCCGCCCACCCCGAACCCGCCGAGCAGCAACCCGTAGCCGCCGCTGCCGGCGCCGATCTTGCGGGCGACCAGGACCAGGGTCACGGTCAGCATGCCGTACACGGCGCTGGCCAGCACATCCGCGGCGACCAGCCGAATCGCGGTGGGGGCGCCGCGCAGCGCCCGCGCTCCGGTCCGGATCTCAGCCAGCACGCTCGGCCTCTGCACGTCCGCGTCGCGCTCGGGCGGGGCGAACTTCTCGCCGCCCTTGATCGCGCCGATCGCGAATGCCGAGCCGATGAAGGTCACGGCGTTGAGCAGGATCGCCACCGCCGGGCCGGCGACAAGCATCGCCAGCGCGCCCAGCACCGGTCCGACGACGATCGCCGCCTGGCCGATCCCGGCGCGCAGTGCGTTCGCCCGCTGCAGGTCCTCGTCGGGCACGAACCGCGCGGTGCACGCAGCGACGCAGGGCGGATAGACGATCCCGGCCGCGGTCGCGCATGCGGCGAGCACCGGCGCCACGAGGATCGGCAGGCCGGCCGCCGCCACGAGCCCAAGCGCCACCATCAGCCCCGCCCTGAGCAGGTCGGCGCCGATCATCAGCCGCCGACGGTCGTGGCGATCGGCCATCACGCCGCCCAGCGGGCCGAGGGCCACGACCGGGACGACGCGGGCGGCGGTGGTCAGCGAGACCCAGGTGGCCGAGCCGGTCCGTTCGTAGACGAGCGCCAGCAGCGCGACGTTGTAGAGCCAGTCGCCGCACGAGGACACCGCGAGGCTCGTAATCAGGAGATGGAAGGGACGGCCGCCGGGGAGGCGAAGGCGTTGGATGAAGGCTGTATCGAGCATGGGGACAGCATGCGTCTAAGCCCTGCCTTCCACATCGGGCACCAGCCCAGTCTTCTGAGGACCGGCTACCTCAGATCCGGCCGCCGGGGTACCTCAGTGGACGTCGGGCTGCCTCACGAGGCCCATCCGATGGATCATCGCGGCCGCCTCGACGCGCGTCGCCACGCCCAGCTTGGCCAGAATGTTCGACACGTGCACGCTGGCCGTCTTGCGCGTGATGAACAGGCGCTCGGCGATCTGGCCGTTGGAGCAGCCGTCGGCGACGAGGTTCAGCACCTCGCTCTCCCGGGCGGTGAGGCCGAACCGGGCGAGCTCGGGTGGCACCCCGTCCTCGTCCGCGACCTCGGCGCCGCGCGACTCCTCCTCCACCCGCAGGCGCGCGCGCCGGATAAGGGTCTCGATCTCCTCAGCCAGCGGCGCCGCGCCCATGTCGCGCGCCAGCCCCAGCGCCTCGTGCGCCGACCCAGACGCAGCGGCGCGGTCGCCTTCGACGCTCAGCGCCTCGGCGTGGAGAAGCAGCGCATAGGCCAGCGGGTGTGGCTCGTTCATTGCCCGGCAGGCCGCCACCGCCTCCACCCATGCCGCCACCTCGTCCTCGTGCGTCAGCCGGGCGTGCTGGGCCGCGACGAGCGCGCTGTGACCGCGGTCGGCAGCCGTCGTGGCGTCCATCGACTCGGCTTCGGCGCGGAGCGTTGCCATGCGGGCTTCCAGGTCCTCGCCACCTGCGTCCCCGCGGCGCCCGGCGCTCACAGCGCGCTCGGCCTCGATGCGGGCGGCCAGGGAGAGAACCGGCCATTTGTAACGCTGCTCCTCGCCGATATCGGTCCGGGTCAGGACCCGCTCGACGATCTCGCGCGCGCCCTCGAGATCACCGCCGGAGCGCGCGAACTCGGCCTCCACGCCGGCCAACGGCAGCGCGAACTGGGAGGACGAGGAGCGACGCAGTTGCCGGCGTGCCTCGCGCAACTCGACCTCGGCCTCGGGTCGGCGGCCACTCAGCATGTTGAGCTCCGCGCGGAGCAACAGCAGCGTCCCGGCGTAGACCCCGGGCGCGTCGGCAGCGGGCGCCGCGGCCACCATCGCCTCCTGCCAACGCCCCAAGCGCATCAGCGCCTCGCCCTTGTTCCCGCGCAAGAAGGACCCGATCGTGCGCTCGAGGCCGGCCTGCTCGGTCATCGGCATGCCCTCGTCTGTGGTGCGAACCGCGTCCTCGTAGCGCCCGAGCATCAACTCCAGATCGGACAGGTTGACGAACGCACGGGTCGACAGCCAGGGCAGGCCGGCCCGTCGGCTCTCCTCCCCCGCTTCCCGCATGAGCCGCAGACCCGCCTCCACGTCCCCGCCGTAGACCATCGCGTGGCCCAGGACGATCTGCGCCTCGAGCTTCGGCTCGATCGCCCCTACCGCCACCGCCGCATCGATCGCCCGCCGGGCCTCGAGGCCCGAGCGCTCGATCTGCTCAACCCGGAGCAAGGCCCGAGCGAGCGACGTGAGGACCTGCGCACCGGCGCGGCTTCGGTTGTCGGACGGCAGGAGCGAGACGGCATCCTCGAGCACCGCCATGCCTTCGTCGTCGCGGCCGAGGTCGCTGAGGAGCTCCGCCCGTCGGACGAGGAGACTCACCCGTTGCTCGAGCGGCCCTTGCTCGCCGAGCTCGTCGAGGGCTTCGTCCGCCAAGGCCAGCGCGCGCTCGACGGCACCGGCCCGGCGGGCCGCTTCGGCGGCCACCTCGAGCAGCTGCGCATGATCGATCCCGGCGCGCTCCTCGGCATCGGGCACCTGGTGCCACAGCTCGAGAGCGAGCTCGAAGTGTCGCTGGGCGGCCGATGGCGCCGACGCCGCGGCCGCCGCCCGGCCGGCACGAACCGACGCCGGCAGGGCACGCGGAAGATCGTGCGCGGCCAGCCAGTGGTGCGCGAGCATCGAGCTCGCGTCGAGGTCGCCGGCAAGGTCCGCGCTCCGCTCGATCGCCTCGGCGTAGGCGCGATGCAGCTGGGCCCGCTCGCCCGGCAGCAGGTCGTCGTGCACCGCGGCTCGGGCCAGTTCGTGCCGGAAGCCGTAGCCACGCCCGGATTCGTCCACCACCAGCAACTGCTGGGCCATCGCTTCCCGCATGGCCGCGTTCAGCTCCATCTCCGAGAGTCCCGCCACCGTGGCCAGCAGGCGATCGGGAACCCAGCGCGCCGCCGCCGAGACCACCCGCAGGATGTGCTGCCCGTTGTCCGACAGCAGCTCGGTCCGGGCGAGGACCACGTCGCGCAGCGAGGGCGGCAGGAAGTCCTGTTCCACGCGTCCGCCGCGAACCGCGCCAAGCAGCTCCTCGACGAACAGCGGGATACCCTCCGAGCGCTCGAACACGAGGTCGACCAGCTGCGGATCCGGGCGCTCGCCCACGATCGCCTCGATCTGCGCGGCCACCTCCCGGCGACCGAGGCGTTCGAGCTCGAGGCGCCGCGCGACCCGCTGCTGCTCCCAGCGCGCGGCCATTCGCCGGAACGGATGCGCGCGGTGAAGCTCGTCCGAGCGGGCGGTGAGCATCAAAAGCAGCCGCCGCGAACCCGAACGGGCCACGAGCAGAGCGAGGAGGTCGAGGGTGGGCCCGTCGGCCCACTGGAGGTCCTCGAACACGAGCATCAGCGGCGCGTCGGCCGCCAGCCGGGAGATCATCGCGACCATCAGCTCGAGCAGGGTGGAGGGGTCGCGCTCGGGGACTGGCGCTCCGTGGGTTCCGTCGCCCAGCTCCGGCACGAGCCGCCCGATCTCGGGCCGGGCCGAGCCGAGCACGTCGTCGAGCCGGTCGGCGGACAGCTCACCGGCCAGGGCGCGGATCATGTCGACCAGCGGCGCGAACGGGATCCCTCCCCCGCCCAGCTCCACGCAGCCGCCGATGAGCACGCGCGCGCCGGCGTCGTGGGCGCGCCCGATCAGCTCGTGGACGAGCCGCGACTTTCCCACGCCGGCCTCGCCGCCCACCAGCACGGTGACCTGGTCGCCGGCCAGGACATCCTCCAGCGCACCTGCCAGGAACTCCAACTCCGCCTGGCGTCCCACCAGGACGGGGCTGACGAGACTCGCCGCCACGCTGGGCATCATGTCAGAGGCTAAATATTCTCACTTCTGACAACATTCCCGAGACCGAGAACCAACCGCGAAAGGATCCGTGATGTCGACCACTCGTAAGGCGCGCGTGCGCAAGCGCGCCGGCGCGATCGCCGCCGTAGCGGTGCTCGTCGAGATGGCCGGTCTATGGCTGCGCGCCCGCCGGATCGGCGGAAACGTGGTCGTCCGGTGCCGCGCCGGTCATCTGTTCACGACGATCTGGATCCCCGCCGTCTCGGTCAAGGCGCTGCGCCTCGGCTGGTGGAGGGTCCAGCGCTGTCCGGTCGGCCATCACTGGTCGATGGTGACTCCGGTCAACGCGGCGAAGCTGACCGAGGACGAGCGCCAGTTCGCCCGCGCGCACCACGACGTCCCGCTCCCCTAGCCGCGCCGCTTGCCCGGCCGCGTCGGTTCGGATAAGTTGCCCTCATGGCTGACAAGACACTGACCCTCGTAGAAGAGGCGCCCCGGGCAAGCGCGATCATTCACGCCCCGCCGAAGGGGAAGATGGCCTTCAGCGGAGACGGACCTGACCGGCTGCTGTGCGGAAGTTGCTCGAACACGCTGGCCGAGGGCGTGAGCGACGGACAGCTGTTCGGGGTGTTCATCGAGTGTCCCGAGTGCGGGGCGCTCAACGACGTCAACGCGTAGACCCTAATTACGTCGCCCGGCGGGACGGTGGCCCGCTTGCGAACCGTCCTCCCACTCTGGGAGGATCCCGCCAACGACGAAGGGGGAGGGCGCGGTGGAGCACTCGATCGATCGGCGTGGCTTCCTGGCGCGGGTTGCTGCGGCCGGGGCTTCGCTGGCCTGGGCCCCGAGCGCCGGGGGCGTGGCGCGCGCCGCCGGCACCAGCGCCGGACCACCCATCCAAGGACAGGTCATCAAACGCGGCGCGGCCGGATTCGCCCAGGCCGCGCACGTCTACAACTCCCGCTTCGACGGAGTGCTGCCGTCGCTGGTGGCGCGCCCGATCAACGCCGCCGACGTGCGCAAGGCGGTGCAGTGGGGCGTGGCCAACGGCGTTCCCCTGCGGGCACGCTCGGGCGGCCACAGCTACGCCGGCTACTCCACGCTGTCGGGCGGCATGGCGCTCGACCTGCGCAACCTCCGCGGGATCAGCGTCAACCTGACGGCACGCACGGCGACGATCGGGGCGGGCGCGCAGTTGATCGACGTGTACTCGGCGCTGGCCGCTCGCGGGGTGACGATCCCCGCCGGGTCGTGCCCGTCGGTGGGGATCGCGGGCCATGCGATGGGCGGCGGGATGGGGCTGGCCGGCCGGAACTTCGGCCTCACCGCCGACAACCTGCTCAGCGCCCAGATCGTCACCGCCGACGGCAGCCTGATCACCGCCAGCGCCCATGAGCACCCCAACCTCTACTGGGCGCTGCGCGGCGGCGGCGGCGGCAACTTTGGCGTGGTGACCAGCTTCACCTTCCGGGTGCACCAGGTGCCCCGAACCGTCGCCTGGTTCTTCGTGCACTGGCCCGCGTCGCATGCCGCGGACGCGCTCGCCGCCTGGCAGGCCTGGGCCCCGCACGCCCGCCGTCAGCTCACCTCGATCTTCCACCTGAACGGCGGCGGCTCGACGAGCGTCAGCGGGCAGTACTTCGGCCCGTCTTCCGACCTGCACGGGCTGCTCGCACCGCTCACCTCGGTCGGCGGCGCAACCGTGAGCAGCGGTGACTTGGATTACTTTCATGCCCAGATCATGTGGGCAGGCTGCTCGAGCATCTCACTCGCCGCGTGCCACACCACCGGCACGCGACCCGGCGGCACCCTGCCGCGCGAGAGCTTCCAGGCCAAGTCGGACTACGTGGCGAAGCCGCTCCCCGCCGCCGCCCGCAACGCGCTCGTGCAAGCTGCCGTAGCCCGCGCATCGATTCCGGGCTCCGGCGCGATCCTGTTCGATTCCTACGGCGGCGCGATCAACCAGGTCGCGCCCGCCGCCACCGCATTCGTGCACCGCAAGGTGCTGTTCTGCATCCAGTACCTCACCTACAACGGCGGGAGCAACTGGCTGGATTCGACCCACGCCAAGATGCGACCGTACGTCACCGGCGGGGCATACGTGAACTACACCGACCCGGCGCTGACCAACTGGCAGACCGCGTACTACGGCTCCAACTACCAGCGCCTGCTGACGATCCGCCGCGCGGTCGATCCGCACCACTACTTCAACTTCCCGCAGGCGATCGGGCGCTAGGTAGGGGCCGGCGGCTGCTCGGTCACGGGCGTCGGCTCCCGGCCGTCGAGGAAGCTGTCGAGGCCGGGCGGTGAGTAGCCGTCGACCCGCTCGCGCAGACGGCGAGCCGCGCTCGAGGCGACCGACTGCGCCGGCGCGGCCCGCACCCACGACTCGTTGAGCCTGTGATACGGCCGCAGCCTCTCCCAGACCCCTTTGCGCGAGTCGACGATCGGGCCGGCGTAGTTCGGGGCAATCACACCGCCGGCGCCGTCGGGCGCGCCCGCCTGCAGGCCGGCCGTGAAGCCCAGCCCGGCAGCCTTGGCCTTCTCGGCCATCCACAGCAGCGCGATATCGGAC
Source organism: uncultured Solirubrobacterales bacterium (assembly GCA_963832315.1). Classification (GTDB taxonomy): domain Bacteria; phylum Actinomycetota; class Thermoleophilia; order Solirubrobacterales; family Solirubrobacteraceae; genus Palsa-465. Next base: position 459,278 of record CAWHTT010000011.1, read on the forward strand.
AGCGAGGCGTCCGCCGAGCCGCCGCCAACCTCGGTGTGCACGCCGGAGAACCAAACCTGCTCGAGCGTCTGACCGTCGGCGGCGTCGTCCTCCGTCCACAGAGTCGGCTTGAACGGCTCCCGCGTCTCGTCGATCGACAGCGCGTGGTACGCGAACCTGACGTGGCTCGATAGCCGGGTGTCGTGAAACCCCCACAGCTTCTCCCATCCGGTGAGCCGCTCCGACAGCCATTTCCAGCCAGGAAGCTCGGTCGGTATGCCGAGCGCGCCGACCGTGTCCCACACGCCGATGAAGTGGATCTCCTCGTCGGCGTGGGAATACATCCGGCGAAAGATCTGCGCGGCAAGCGCCCGGGGATGGGTATGCGAGCTCCTGTCGCGATAGAACCCGAACGCCTCGTCGACCTGGTCGGCGTGCTCCTTACGGAGGATCCCGCAGTTGCGGATCATCCCGGCCAGGCTTCGCGCGGTGTACGCCCCGCGGCTGAAGCCGAACAGGTAGAGCTCGTCGCCCGATTCGAACTCCTCGGCCAGAAACTGATAGCAGTTGCGCACGTTGCGCGCCAGGCCGTATCCGAACGCGCCGCCGAGAATGCGCTCGTCGGGATTTGTGCCCACGCCCGGCTCGTAGTACAGGAGCTGTCCCGAATCCTCTCCACTCAGAACGCTGAGCGCGAACTTCGCCACGTTCGTCGCGGCGGCCACGCCGCCATGAAGCTCATCGGGCTCGTTCCACGTCCCGTCACAGCAAACCACAAGCCGCTTGCCCATTGCTCACCCCCGTTCAAACGCGTCCGACCGGCCCGCGCGACCGAGCCTAACCTAAGCCTGATCCGGTCACAACTCTCGTCATACCGTACGTTTCCTCATTATTTCTCACTAACACTTTCCCGAAGGAACCCAGAAGGCGGTGGAGGCGGCGCAGCAGGAGTCGACCAAGGCGCAGGTCTTTGCCCTCCACGCGGCTCCTGCGGACGCCGAAAAAGCGATCGACCACGCGCAGTCGCTGATCGAGTCCCAGACCGCGGCCCGCACCGGTCGTTAACAGTTACGAAACCGCCGTAAGAAATCCCCGCGCGCGGTCGTGTCCGTTTACCATGTATCCGCTGGGTGGGGCACTCAGCGCGCGCAACACCGCGCAGAGTTTCTCTGACCGGGGCGTCCGGAAAGCGCGAAAGGGGGCAACTTCGGCGCCTTGACCTGAGTACCGCACGACCAGCGCGAGCGCACGTTTTGAAGGCGACTTTGTCGCGTTACCAGGAGGACTTATCGATGGCATCAGCAGACCGCAAAGCGATCCCGGGGAGTCACCGCGAGATTGACCCCAAGCATCCCCGAGTCGGAGACGCCGATCACGACCGTCAGATTGACGTCACCGTCTACCTTCGCCCGTCCGCGTCGCTCGACTGGGTCGACGAGGAGGCCGCCCGGCCTCCTGCCAAGCGCCGCACGATGTCGCGTCACCAGCTTGGCGCGAGCTACGGGGCGAGCAACGAGGACATCTCCGCCGTGCGGTCGTTTGCGACCGAGCACGGGCTCGAGGTCACCGCGGTGAGCGAGGCGCGCCGTGCGATGACGTTGCGCGGGACCGTGGATGCGGTCGCCAAGGCGTTCGATGCGAAGGAGCTCGGGCTCTACAAGCTGTCGGACGGCATCGCCTACCGGAGCCGGAGCGGTTCGCTGAGCGTGCCCGGAGGGCTGGCCGATGTCATCACCGGCGTGTTCGGGATCGACGAGCGTCCGCAGGCCAAGCCGCATCTGCGTTTTCATAGCGCCGCCCACGCTGCGCCGAGGTCGTACACGCCGGATCAGGTCGCGGCGGCGTACAACTTTCCCAGCGGCGTCAACGGCGCCGGAGAGGCAGTCGCGATCGTCGAGCTCGGCGGCGGATTCACCCAGCAGGAGCTCGACCAGTACTTCAGCGGGCTCGGGATCACCCCGCCACCCGTGATTGCGGTCGCGGTTGGGCAGGGGACCAACTCGCCCGGCACCGACCAGAACGCCGATGGCGAGGTGATGCTCGACATCGAGGTCGTCGGCGCGGTCGCGCCCGGCGCGCAGATCGTCGTGTATTTCGCGGACAACACCGATCAGGGGTTCATCGACGCGGTCTCGACCGCGGCACACGACACCACGAACAACCCGTCGGTGATCTCGATCAGCTGGGGCGCCCCCGAGGATGGCTGGACCGGCCAGGCCCGCATGCAGATGGAGCAGGCGTTCACCGAGGCGGCGGCCCTTGGCGTTACGGTCACGGTGGCCTCGGGCGACAACGGCTCCACCGACGGCGTCAACGACGGTAAGCAACACGTCGACTTCCCGGCCGCGGCGCCGCACGCGCTGGCCTGTGGAGGAACCTCGCTCCAGGCTGACAACGGCCAGATCTCAAGCGAAACCGTGTGGAACAACGGCGCGGGCGGGGGTGCCGGCGGCGGCGGCATCAGCGTCGAGTTCCCGCTCCCGTCGTATCAGAGCAGCGCGAACGTGCCCAACAACCTGGACACCGGGCAGACGGGGCGCGGGGTACCCGACGTGGCCGGAGATGCTGATCCTGGCACCGGATACACGATCCTCGTCGACGGTCAGCAGGAGACCATCGGCGGGACGAGCGCGGTCGCGCCGCTGTGGGCAGGATTGATCGCTCTGCTCAACCAGGCGCTGGGGCGCTCGGCCGGGTTCCTCCAGCCGCAGCTGTACACGAGCACGGTCGAGGCCGGATTCAACGACATCACCCAGGGCGACAACGGCAGCTACCAGGCGGCGTCCGGCTGGGATCCCTGCACCGGGCTCGGATCGCCCAACGGGACGCAGATCCTCCAGGCGCTGGGCGGCCAGGTACCCACAAAGGTGAACTGACGACATCGGCGCGCCGCAGCGCCCTCCGGGGATGCCGCGGCGCGCCGAGCCTGTCCCGTGCGCACCCAGATCGTGGTCAGTTAGGATCGCCGGTATGGCCGGTTTCGACGCGGCGGCGCTGCTCGCCCTTCATCGTCCGGTTGTCCAGTACGACTCGCTCGAGAGCTACTACACGGACTGGGCGGCGGTCATCACCGATCGTCCGAGCAACGTACTCAAACGAGCCGATGGCACGGTGTTGGCGGCGGCCGGACCGCCGGCCGGCGGATTGCCGCAACTGAACCTCGCGTTCCTGCACCCCACCACCTATCCGACCGGCCAGCCCGTCGTCGCGACCGATCACCTGGCCGAGGTAGGTTCTGATCACGTCACTCAGGCGCGCACCATGCACGCACGTCCCGGCTACGCCAACAAGGTGCATGGACGAGTCGCCGTGCAGGCCGGCGTCACCTGGCTTCAGTACTGGTTCTTCATGTACTACGACGATCCCGGCTTTCTCGATCTCGGGACGCACGAGGGCGACGTCGAGATGATCCAGTTACGGTTGGACGCCACCGGGACGCCGAATGCGGTCAGCTATGCGCAGCACCGAAGCGGCGTGAGCGCATCGTGGGACCAGGTCGAGAAGCAGGGCGCCGCCCCGGTCGTCTACAGCGCGCGGGGCACTCACGCGTCCCTGCTGCGATCCGGTGACGAGGTCAGCACCCGGTCGTTCCTGCCCGATCACAACGACGCCAAGGGGCCTCGCGTACTGCTTGACCTGATCCCGATCTCGGAGGCGCAGACGCCATGGGCGTTCTGGCCCGGGAACTGGGGCGGGACGCGGCCCGAAACTCAGATTCTGGGCGACATCGGCGTCGAAGCCAGCAGTCCGACCGCCCCCTGCCAGCACAAGGCCTGGAAGGACCCGGCTGGATTTCACAAAGCCTGTGACGCGGCGGATGTGCCGCCTGTCGGAAATGTTCAGAAAACCGACCGTCCCGCGCCGCCGGCCCCTCAGCTCCACGTCGAACTCGACCCGGCGCGCAACCAAATGACCGTGCAGTACGACATACCGAGCGCGGCCGGAGCCGCGGACGCCTCGCAGCTGGTGATCGGCGTCGATTCCTCGAACGGTCAGCAGCCGCCGGCCACCACCGTGGTCGATCTCCGCGAAGGGAGCGGGAAGCTCACCGCACCGCTCGCCCCCGGCACGCAGTCGGTGGAGGTCCGCGCCACGACGCACGCGGCCGACGGAACCGCGAGCGAGACCGCAACCGCCAGCGCCTAGACCTAGCCGCCGATCGTGAAGGTGTCCACTTTCGCGGTGACCTCGCCGGTCTTAGCCACCGCGTTGTACGTGCCCGAGATGCTCCGTCCGTCAACCGTCAGCTCGAGGTAGCCCCACCGCTTGTCGTCTCCGAACTCGAACGTGACGCCGTCGGCGACCTGGGCGCCCGTCTGAGCGTCATTCGCGAGACGATGGAGGTTGTGGTAGCCCCCGTTGCCGATCACGATGTACGGGAGCGTCTTGCCACCGTCCATCGCCCGCGTGAAGCGCTGGTAGTCGTGGACGTGCCCCGACATCACGAGGTCGGGGACCCGCCCCGACGTCGAGAAGACGCCGTCGAGTGCGTCCCCGATCCGCTTCGCGCCACCGTGAAACGCGTCGATCGAGTACGGCGGGTGATGGCAGGTCACGATCAGCGGCTTGTCCTGTGCGGCGGCCGACAACTCCCCGGCCAGCCAGTCGATCTGCGATTGCTCGAGGTGGCCGCCGGATGGCACGTTCGTGTAGATGCCGACGATCGTGGCGGCCTCCAGGTCGAGCGTCCAGTCGCAGTACGGCTGCGTCTCGACATCGCGGTTGTACTCCTCGTTGCCGACCGGGAGCTTCGCCTCGGGCGCGCAGAAGTTCGCCATGAAGGTGTCGAGTGGCTGGCGATTCGGGACGTCGGTCGTGTCGCCGTCGTGGTTGCCGGGGATGCCCACGATCGGCAGCTCGAGGTGACCGTATGCCTCGTAGAACTGCGGCGTGTACTCGCTCGCGTCTCCGTTGAAGTACACGACGTCGCCGACCGTATAGACGAACGCCGGCTTCGGGTCGTCGCTCATCCGGTCCTCCATCGCGTTGGTCACCGCATTCTGAGGGTCCGGATCCTTGACCCCGCCATGATCGCCGATGACCATGAAGGTGATCGGCGAGCTATCGGTGATTCCGACCTGAGCCGCGCCGGCGCGCCCACCCTGCCCCTCGGGCAGCGGCTGCACAGGCGCCTCGGGGTGACGTGCATGCTGCAGCTGATCGGCAGCGCGCACCACCAGTGGAAGTCCGACACGTCGCGCCATCGCAAACCTTCCTTCGTGAGAGAGCTACGAAACTATTGAAGCGAGCGCCTCGCAGTCAAGGCCGCCCTGAATGCGGTTAACAAACGCTCATCACGTCACGAGCCGCGGCCTCACTGCCTCACCAGCGTGGCAACGGTGACGTGTGGCCAGGAGATGCCGTTGAAGTCGAGTTGCACTCGCTGGGTGTACTGCAACTGGTGCTTGTCGGGTTGTCCACCCTTCCCCGCGATGGTCTCGATCCAGAACGTGGCCTCGACCTGCGTCGCCCTCGCGTTACCACCGGGCGGGTTGCCGCTGGTGGCCAGGAACGCCGTGTTCGCGGTCCCGCCGCCGGCCTTGATGATGTTGTGCGTCGTCGAAACGTGCAGGAAGTTCCTGCTCTTCATGCTCGTGCCTTGCAGCGACGCCGTCAGGGCCTTCTGGAGAACGCTGTTCGGGTTCTTGACCATCGCCTGGGTCGTCCCCGGAGACGCGGCGCGGAACGGGGTCGGGATCGAAAGCTTGAGCTCGGGGAAGGTCTGGGCGACCGTGTTGAACTCATTGTTCGCCGGCGCAGGGCTGCCGAAGAAGAACGGCAGGATGTTGTTGTCGGGGATCGTTGGCGGCCCGCCCGGATGCACCTCCCCGACTCCCTGCGCGAGCACGACCGTTCCGTGCGGGATCGACCCCATCCGCACCACGGTCGGCGGCTCGTTCGGATCCGTGGTGTGCGGCACGTGCGCCCAGATGCCGGGCTCGATGTGCAGGCCGGCGCCGGTGCTCTTCTCACTGATCTGCTGCATATATGTGAGGCCGAACATGTCGATGTCGGGCATCGCCAGCCCCCGGTTGGGAATCGGACCGTTGATCTTCGCGAAGATGAGCGTCTCGTTGGTGATGTTCAGCTCGAGGAAGCGGTCCTGCGGGATGCTCGGATGGTGCGGTCGCCAGATTGCGTTGAAGCCCTGGCCCTTCCAGGTCCCTGGCAGTACGTCGAGTGGCCCCAGCTGATCCGCGGGCCCGCCCGCCGGTTGGGCAGCGGCACGCGCCTCCACCTCCGGTGTGCTTAGCCCCGCGAATGCGAAGTCCTGATCGGTCTGCGCCACTGTCGCCATCGTGTGCCTCCAATGCTTACTCGCCGTTTGCTCCCCACCCCCACTGCGACCCACCGCGCAACGTTCCGAACGGAGCGCCCCCGGGCGGCGCGAGCATACACCGCCGGCCGGGAGGTAAGGGATTGGTTTTGTGTCCCGAGTTCGTGGTGACCACACTTGACCTGAGACGGAGCCCCGTGTTATGAAGTGCGTGTTGGTGTTACGAGGGGCGCAGCGCCGAAATGCACCTGATTCCGGTTTTACTCCGGGCGGCGTGCCGCGGCTCGCGACGTGCATAACGCGTCACGACTGCCCGTGCCGGTTAGCCGTGACGTGTTCTCCACGCCCGCGTGAATGGCTCGTCACGGTCGCGGGAGCCGCCACTCGAGTGACGAGCTATGCACCTTCGGAAAGCGGCGCGCCCAACAGCCCGCGCCCCCGCGCTTTGTAGCCGGCGGCGGGATCAATCATCTAGGTGTCCGTTGCGCGCGAGAGGGCCTTCATGTCCTCCCGTGTCACCTTCGCGTAGCGCCGGGCGAACGTCGCGACGCCCTCGGTGAACTCTCGTTGCTCGCCGTCGGCGCCGATGTAGCCGACGATCGCGTCGACGCCTCCGGATAGCGGACTCGCGGACCGGGCGTGGGCCATCGCGAGCGTCGTCCCGCACAGCTCGGCGTATTTCGCGAGCTCCGCGGACTTCAGCGCGGTCAGGTCGGGTGCGCACTTGCCGTCACGGAACTGGCGCACGTAGTACGCCTGCCCGTCGATCGAGGTCCAGCCGAGGAGGGGATCGCTCACCGCCTGGAGCATTCGTTGCATCTCGACCACACGCTCCCCCTCGTGCACGGCCGCGCGTGGGCCGAGGGCGCCGTCCAGAGCGGAAGGCGTCGCCTCCTTGACCTGGAGGATCAGCCCGTCGTCCGACCCTTGCCCGGTCAGCTTGAGCAGATAGTCCCGCAGCCCCAGGCTCCCCTCACCCACGGGACGCATGGCGACGCACGTCGGTGAATACCCGTCGAGCAGGCGCTCCACGCCGTGCTCGAGCGTCGCCAGATAGGTGCCGTACGCCGCGGTCACACGCGCGGCGACGTCCTCGGAGACAGCCGTCCCCCCATCGTGGACAAACGCCGCCCCCCGGCCCCCGTCGTCGATCAGCTTCTTGATCGTCTCTCGCTGGGTCTGAACCTGGACGTTGCCGAACAGCGGCTGCCAGGCCTTGCGAACGCGAACCGGCGGATTCGCACCGCCGCGGTCGGGAGCGGGAGCGACCCGCGTCATCGCGTAGCAGCGTTCGATCAACGGCAGCCCTGCCAGGTGACCGATCGTCTTGACGTAAGCCCCGACCGAGTGCTGTGCCAGAACCCCCAACTCGTCCTTGCTCGAGGACAGGTACTCCCGACCCGCCACCACCACGCTCGCGGCCAGCCGGCAAACATCCCATTCCCACGGCCCCGGGCGCGCCTCGTCGAAGTCGTTCACATCGAACACGAGCGCGCGCTCGGGAGAGAAGTAGCCGCCGAAGTTGGCCAGATGAGCGTCGCCGCAGATGTCCAGGTCGATACCCGAGGTGTGGGCCAGCGACCCCGCCAGGTCGGCGCCCATCACCGCCGCCGCGCCGCGGAGGAAGCTGAACGCCGACGCCGCCATCTCGCGGTTGCGCAGTTTCACGAGGTGGGGATCTCTGCCTTGAGCGACCTGCCCAAGAATCGCGACTGGATCGACTGCATCCGTACGGTGCCAGTCGGCAAGCCACGTCGGCGGCTTGTCCCGCCGCAATTCACGGCCCACATCGAGGGCCCGCGCGGAGCTGGAAATCGGCGCAGCCATCACGGCCTCTTTCAGTCAGTTCGCGCTCCGGAGCCCCTGGCGGTGCATCGAACGTCCCCGGGCGATTCTCCTCCCGGCCGCCAGCCGATGTCAAGGTTGGTGGCCGCCAGCCTTGAGCTTGCTACCCAACGGGAGGGCGATTGACGCCAATACGGAAAGCACGACTGCAGCGACCGCGCCCCACCACAACGGCCACAGATCAGTGTGGATCTGGTCCCGTGTGATCACAATCGAAGCGATGCTCGGGACGACGAGGATCAGCAGCGGCACGAGACCCGTCGGAATGAGCACGAACCAGGGCCGTCTCCTCTTGGCGAAAATCTCCCACGAAGGCTCTGAGCGCTCGGCGTCCAAGAGCTCGGGCCAGAGATCTTTCCTCACATACTCGCCGATGTTCGAGACGCCCGTCGTGCACTGAACGGTGACGAGTCCTAGTCCGCTCAGGACGTACGGCAGGACGAGCAGAATCTCGACGCGTCCGCCCTTCTTCGCCAGAGCCACGCTGCCGACGGCCGCGAGAATCGTCAATGCCGCGGTGTACACGGCCGTCTGGATCTGGCGGATCGCCAGCATCTCGTCGCGCAGGGCCTTGAACTCCGCCAGCAGGACATCCCGTGTAACGCCGCCCTCCTGCGTCATGAGCCGATGATCACAGGACCAGCGGACGTCCGGGCGACCGGGCCGAGGCGCCGAAAAAAACTCTCTTCCCTCACAAAAGCTTCGTCGTTCGCCTGCCGTTAAGAGGCATGGCGTACCACGGGATTCGACGTCTGGTACTTGCGCTGGGCGCAGCCAGCCTCGCTGCACTCGTCGGCCTGTTTGTGGCCGGTGGCGCATCTGCGGCCGTGAACTGCTCCGCGGGATCGACGATGTCGATCGTGGCCCACGAGGACGACTCGATGCTCTTCCAGAGCCCGGATCTCCTGCACGACATCCAGACCGGCAAGTGCGTCCGGACCGTGTTCGTGACGGCCGGCGACGCCGGGCAGGACTCCGACTACTGGTCCTCGCGAGAACTGGGCGCCCAGGCGGCCTATGCCCAGATGGCCGGCGTTGCCAACGTTTGGACGCAATCGGACGCGGGGATCTCGGGCCATCCGATCTCGCTGATGACGCTGACGGGCAACCCGAAGATCACGCTGCTGTTCATGCGCCTGCCCGACGGCAACCTCGACGGCTCGGGGTTCGCGCCTGACGAGTCGCAGAGCCTCCAGAAGCTCTACCTGAGCCAGATTTCGCAGATCAACACAGTCGATGGAACTTCGTCGTACACCCTCTCGAGCCTGACCTCGACGCTGACGAACCTGATGAAGGCGTTTGCGCCGAACCGGGTCGACACGCAGGATTACGTGGGGTCGTACGGCGACGGCGATCACAGCGACCATCACACGGTGGCGTACATCACCCGCTATGCCAGCGAGGCGTACACCACCGCGACGCACACCCTCGTCGGCTACATGGACTACGGGACCTCCAGCCTGCCGTCGAACGTGACCGGCACCGACGCCACGCAGAAGGCGAACGCGTGGTTCGCCTATACGCCGTTCGACCAGGCGGTCTGCCAGACGGCCGCGCAGTGCAACCAGAACTCCTACGGTGCCTGGCTCAAGGCCCAGTACACGGTGGGCACCGAGACCGACGGCCCCGGCTTCAGCTATCCGCCGTTGGCCATTGCCGGGACGAATCAGGTCGTCGCTGTTTCGTCCACCGTCCACCTCGACGGCTCCCAGAGCCTCGACCCGGGCGGCAATCCCAGCTATCAGTGGACTCAGACGAGCGGCCCGGCGGTCACGCTGTCGTCGGCCACGGCGGCGCAGCCGACGTTCACCGCGCCGGCGAGCCCCACGACGCTGGGCTTCTCGCTGGTGGTCAAGGACGGCTCGCAGACCAGCCCGACGGCCACCGTCACGATCAGCGTGACTCCTCCGGATCTGGCGCTCACGGCAACGGCGACGGCGTCCTCGGAGGACGTCGCCGACGGCTCGACGGCGCCCAAGGCGATCGACGGCGTGATCGACGGCTATCCCGGCGACTCGTCGAAGGAGTGGGCGACCAACGGCGGCAAGAAGGGAAGCTGGCTGAGCCTCGTCTGGAGCAGCCCGATCACGACCAACCAGGTGGTGCTCTACGACCGCCCGAACACCGACGACCGAATCACCGGCGCCACGCTCAAGTTCAGCGACGGCACCACGGTTACGGTGCCGGCGCTGAACAACGACGGCTCCGCGACCACCGTGATGTTCCCGCCCGTGACCACGACAAGCCTGCTGATGACGGTGACCGCGGTCAGCTCGACCACACAGAACGTCGGCCTGGCCGAGATCCAGGTCTTCCCCAATCCCGTCTCGGGTCCGCCAACGGTCACCTCCACGGCGCCGAGCGCGCTGGCCCAGGGAACCACGAGCCAGACCGTGACGATCACCGGAACGAACTTCATCAGCGGCCCGGCGCTGACCGCGTCGTTCGGTACGGGAGTCACGGTCAACTCGGTCGCGTACGCCGGCCAGACGAAGCTAACCGCCAACGTCACCGTTGCGGCGACCGCGACCCCGGGCCCGCGCGACGTGAAGATCACGAGTGGCGACGGCAGCACGGCGACCGGTACCGGCGCCTTCACGGTCGACGCTGATCCGACCGTCGGCGCCACCGCCCCCAGCGCACTCGGCCAGGGCGCCTCCAACCAGAACGTGACGGTCACCGGCACCGGGTTCCAGCCCGGCGCCACCGCGTCGTTCGGCTCGGGTGTCACGACCAATTCGACCACGTACGTGAGTCCGAGCCAGCTGACCGCGAACGTCAGCGTCGCGGCGAGCGCCACCACCGGGGTCCGGAACGTCACCGTCGTGAACCTCGACGGCGGCGTCGGGACCGCGGCCAGCGCCTTCGCCGTCAACGCCGCTCCCACGGTCAGCTCGGCCAGCCCGAGCGCCGGCAACCAGGGCGCGGCCGGCCTGAGCGTGACGATCGCCGGCGCCAATTTCGTGAACGGTGCGTCGCTCGGCGCGTCGTTCGGGGCCGGCGTCACGGTTGGCTCCGTGACCTACGTCAGCCCGACGCAGGTGATCGCGACGGTCACGATCGCGCCGGGAGCCGCGACCGGTGCCCGGACGGTGACGGTCACCAACGGCGACGGCGGCACCGCCTCCGCAGCCGCCGCGTTCACGATCAACCCGGCTCCCACAGTGGGCTCCACGAGTCCCTCCGCCCTGGCCCAGGGCGTCGCGGGCCAGAACGTGACGATCACCGGAACCGGCTTCATCAACGGCGCCTCGCTCGCCGGCTCGTTCGGAGCAGGCGTCACGGTCAACTCGACCACATACGTCAGCGCCACACGGTTGACGGCCAACGTATCCGTGGCCGGGACCGCGACCCCCGGGGCGCGCGACGTGACGGTGACGGGCGGCGACGGCAGCACCGCCACCGGCGCCGGCGCCTTCACCGTCGACGCGGATCCGACCGTGAGCGGCGCCGCTCCGGGCGCGCTTGGCCAGGGCGCGACGAGCCAGAACGTGACGATCAACGGGACCGGGTTCCAGCCGGGCGCCGCCGCGTCGTTCGGGCCCGGCGTGACGGTCAACTCGACGACCTACGTGAGCGCCACCCAACTGACCGCAAGCGTGACGGTCCCGAGCAGCACCGCGACCGGGGCGGTCGGCGTCTCGGTCAGCAACCCCGACGGCGGCACCGGCTCGGCCGCGGGCGCCTTCACGATCAACCCCGCTCCGGTCGTCCTGTCCGGTCCGGCAGCGCTCGGCCAGGGCGCGACGGCCCAGCCCGCGACGATCACCGGGACGGGCTTCCAGCCCGGCGCCACCGTGTCGCTCGGTGCGGGCGTCACCGCGTCGACCTCCTACGTGAGCTCCACCCTGCTCATCGCCACCGTGTCGGTTTCCGCCAACGCGCCGGTCGGCTCCCACGACGTCAAGGTCGTCAACGGCGACAGCGGCGTCGGCGTCGCACTCGGCGCGTTCACAGTCGATGCGGGTCCGGCCATCGCCTCGGCGAACCCGAGCGCGCTAGTGAGCGGCGTCAGCAACCAGAACGTGACCATCAGCGGCACCGGCTTCGCGGTCGGCGCGGTGGCGGCGTTTGCCAACCCGGCGATCACCGTCAACTCGACCACGGTCGTGAGCGGCACCCAACTGACCGCGAACATCTCGATCGCCTCCGGCGCCACCCCCGGCACGAGCGACGTCACGGTCACCAACCTCGACGGCGGCGTCGCCACCGCCACCGGCCTGTTCGCGATCAACGGATCGCCGTCCGTGACCTCGACGAACCCGGGCGCCGGCGACCAGGGAGCCACGAGCTTCAACGTCACGGTCAACGGCACGAGCTTCGAGTCCGGGGCCAATGCGTCGTTCACCGCGACCGGCATCACGGTCAACTCCACGACGTTCGTGAGCCCGACTCGGCTGACCGCGAACATCTCGATCGCGGGCAGCGCGCCGACCGGCACGAGCGACGTCACCGTCGCCAACCCCGACGGGAGCACGGCGACGGGCTCCGCGGTCTTCTCGGTCAACCCGGCGCCCACGGTGACCGGCGTCAATCCCGGGTCCGCCACTCAGGGCGCTTCGAACCAGAACGTCACGATCACCGGCACCGGCTTCGACAACGGACCGGCCCTGGCCGCGTCGTTCGGCTCGGGCATCACCACGAACTCGGTGACGTACGTGAGCGCCACGCAGGTGACCGCGAACATCACCGTGGCGGGGACCGCGAGCACCGGCGCCCACGACGTGACGCTGACCAACGGCGACGGCAGCAGCGCCGCGGCGGCCGGAGCGTTCACCGTCAGCAAGGCTCCCACGATCGCCACGCTCAGCCCGAGTGCGCTCGGCCAGGGCGCGAGCAACCAGAACGTCACGATCACCGGCACCGGCTTCGACCCCACCTCATCCGTCGGGTTCGGCGCGGGGATCACGGTCAACTCGACCACGTTCGTGAGCGCGACGCAGCTGACGGCCAACATCACGGTGGCGCCGACCGCGACCACCGGCGCCCACGACGTCACGGTGAACAACGGGGACGGCAGCACGGGCACCGGCTCCGGAGCCTTCACCGTCGACGCCGCGCCCGCCGTGACCACGGTGGCGCCGGCCAGCGGCGACGCGGGAGCGACCAACTACAACGTCACGATCACCGGCACCGGCTTTGCCCAGGGCGCCGTCGCCTCGTTCGGCGCGGGCGTCACGGTCAACTCGACCACGTTCGTGAGCGCGACCCGCCTGACCGCGAACATCGCGATCGCCTCCGGAGCCAGCACCGGGACCCGCGACGTGACCGTGACGAACACGGACGTCGGCAGCGCCAAGAAGACCGCGGCCTTCACGGTCAACGCCGCGCCGACCATCAGCGCCGCGGTTCCCAACTCGGCCGGCGCCGGCGCCTCCAACCTGAACGTCACGATCACCGGCACCGGCTTCGAATCGGGCGCCGCGGTGACCTTCAGCGGCGGGATCACCGTGAACTCGACGACCTTCGTGAGCGCGACCCAGCTCACCACGAACATCACGATCCCGGGCGGCACAACCCCGGGCGCGGTCACCACAACCCTCGCCAATCCGGACGGCACGACAGCCACCGGCGCCTTCACGGTCAACCGCGGGCCGAGCGTCTCCGCCGCGAGCCCCAACTCGGCCGACGCGGGCGCCAGCAAGCTGAACGTATCCATCACCGGCTCGGGCTTCGTCACGGGCGCGACCGCCAAGTTCGGCGGTGGGATCACCGTGAACTCGACCACGTTCGTGAGCGCGACCCAGCTCACCGCGACCATCACGATCCCCACGACCGCCACCACCGGGGCGACCAGCGTGACCGTCACGAATGTCGATGGCGGAAGCGCGACCGGTGCGGGCGCATTCACGATCAACCCAGTCCCGACCGTCACCGCGGCGAGCCCGAACACGGCCGACATCGGCGCCACGGGCTACAACCTGACTATCACCGGGACGAGCTTCGAATCCGGCGCTACCGCATCGTTCGGAACCGGCGTGACGGTCAACTCCACCACGTTCGTCAGCTCGACCCAGTTGACCGTGAACATCTCGATCCCGACGGGCGCGACCACCGGGGCCAAGACGCTGACCGTCACGAATCCCGACGGCACCAAGGCGACCAAGTCGAGCGCGCTCACGGTGAGGGCGGCACCGACCGTCACTACGACGAGCCCGACCTCGGCCGACGTCGGCGCCACCGCGTACAAGGTGACGATCACCGGGACCAACTTCGAGTCCGGTGCGGCCGTCTCCTTCGGTCCCGGGATCACCGTGAACTCCACCACGTTCTCGAGCACGACGTCGCTGAGCGCGACCATCACGATCCCGGCCACCACGACGCCCGGCCCGTTCGCCGTGACGGTCAACAACCCCGACAACACGACGGCCACGGCCGCCAATCCGTTCACGGTCAACGGTCCGCCGACGGTCACCTCCCCGAGCACGGCGAGTCCGCAGATCGTCACGCACAGCACCACGGCGTCCTTCTCGATCATCGGGACCAACTTCGAGAGCGGCGCCAAGGTCGCCGCCAGCGGCGGGTTCGGTACGGCCACCGTGACGTTCGTCAACTCCACCCAGCTCAACGTCACGATCAAGGCCAACACCACCAGGGGCACCTACAACCTGACGGTGACCAACCCGGACGGCTCGAAGGTCGTGGCGACCGGCGCGATCGTCAACCAGTAGCCGGCGAGATCCTGGCTCCCGGTCTGCGGCGGCCATATGATCCGCCCTTGCAGATCACCGACATCACGATCGCGATGCACGAGCGCTCGTCGCCTCGGCTGGCGGTGTTCGGAACGCGGGACGGCAAGCTTCCCATGGGGGTCCTCCGGATCCGGACCGACGAGGGAATCGAGGGCACGAACTTCCTGAGCTATCCCGGCCCGGGCCCGCTGGCGATCGCGCACGAGATCGTCACGTTCGTGAAGCCTCTGCTCCTGGGAACCGATCCGCTCGAGATCGGGCGCCACTGGCGTCGTCTTCAAAACCTCGGGCATTTCATCAACCCGATCACGGTGGGGGTCGTCGACGTCGCCCTCTGGGATATCGCGGGCCAGGCCGCCGGGATGCCGATTCACCGGCTGCTCGGCACCTGCCGGGACAGGCTCCCCGTGTACCTGTCCTCGGCTCACCACGCGAGCGCCCAGGATTACGCCGAGGAGGCGGCCTACTGGCGCGAGCAGGGGTGGCGCGGGTACAAGCTTCACCCGCCGCGCGCGCCTTGGCGAACCGACGACCCGCCGCCGATCTCGTTCGACGTCGACGCCTGTGCGCGGGTCCGCGGCGAGGTGGGCGACGAGATGGCGCTGATGCTCGACGCGACCTGGAGCTACTCCTACGCCGAGGCGCTACAGGTCGGGCGGAGGATCGAGGAGATGGGTTACCTCTGGTACGAGGATCCACTCCCGGCCCTCGATATCCACGGCTACCGCCGGCTGGGGCAGAACCTGCGGATTCCGCTGATGGCGACCGAGGTGACGCCGGGCGGTCTCCAGGAGCTGACCCACTGGATCGTGAGCGAGGCGACCGACTACGTGCGCGGCGATGTCGTGATCAAGGGAGGGATCACGGGGCTGATGAAGATCGCCCACCTCGGCGAGGCGTTCAACCTCCCGTGCGAGATCCATGACGGCTACAACGCCATGAACAACGTCGCCAACCTCCACGTGGCTATGGCGATCGACAACTGCGACTGGTTCGAGGTGCTGCCGTTCAACCGGACGGGCGACCACACCCTCGAGCATCTGAGCTACGGCTTGGCCGGCTTCCCGGTCATCGACTCCCACGGCGACATCCACGCTCCGACCGGACCCGGGCTCGGCGTCGACGTCGACTGGGAGCTGATCGACGCGTCGGTCACGCAGATCATCAGCTGAGGCCCCTGAGTCGGGTCACGGGGCGAGCAGGACCTTCACCTTCTGGCTGCCGCGCGCCGTCAGCGACTGGAACGCGGCCTCGGCGTCGGCCAGCGGCACGATCTCGGTGATCAGGTCGTCGACGGGGATCGCGCCGGCGGCGAGCATGTCGATCGCGGCCTGGAACTGGGCCCGCCGGTAGGCGATCACGCCGCGGATCTCGAGTTCCTTCAGGACGATCGCGGGAGCGGCCAGGTCGAGCGGCGCCAGGGCGAGGCCGACGAGCAGCAGACGTCCGAGCGGGCGCAGCACCTGCACGGCCAGCTGCGCCGCGGCCGGGGTCCCCGCGCACTCGAAAACGCACGCCGGCCCTTCCCCGGCAGCGATCAGTCGGACTTCTTCGATCGAAGTAGTCTCGAGGCCGAGCGCGGCCGCCCGCTCGCCACGGGCCGGGTTGCGCGAGCACACCACGACGCGCCGCGCGCCGCGGTGGCGCAGCACGAGCGCGGTGAGCAGGCCGATCGGGCCGGCGCCCAGCACCAGCACCGGCTCGTCCGGGTCCACCACGGCCAGGTCGACCGCCCGGATCGCCACCGCGAGCGGCTCGACCAACGTCCCCGCCCGGTCGTCGACCGAGTCGGGCAACGCGAAGAGCATCCGCTCGTCGACCACGACCTGCCCGGCGTAGGCGCCCGGCCGGCCGGTGCCCAGACCGACGCCGCCCGTCACCGCGTGCGGGCACACCTGCTCGTTTCCGGCGCGGCAGGTCGCGCACTCGCCGCACTGTCCGAACGGGAGCACGCACACCCGGTCGCCTGCGCTCCACCCGCGCACGCCGTCCCCGACGCCGACGATCCGCCCGGAGAACTCGTGGCCGGGAACGGTGCCGGCCGGAAACAGCTCCGGCACGTCGCGGAAGTGCAGGTCAGAGCCGCAGATCCCGCAGTAGGCGACCTCGACCAGCGCCTGCCCGGGGCCCGGCTCGGGGGCCGGGCATTCGACGAGGACCAGGCGGCGGTCCTCGGCGACTTTCACCGCGCGCACGTCAGGCCCTACCGCACGACGTAGGCGTCATAGACAACCTGGTCCGCGAGCCGGATCGCCGAGGCGACCGCGACGACCCAGTTCAGCCACTGGTACGCGGGAGCCGAGGTTTCGTACTGAATCGACACGCGGAAGTAGTACTCGGACGGATCGACCGGCTCGCCACGGACAATCCGCTCGAGCACCTCGCGCGGCCCGCGGCGGCACCCGCGCGTGGCCACCGAGATCAGCGCCCCGTCGTGGCACTCGAGCGTGTAGCGCGTGTCGATCGACGCGGTCCCGTCCTCGTGCACGATCTGCCAGTCCGCACCCCCCGGCAGCACCTTGCCGGTCAGCAGCGGCCCGTTGAATTCGCCACCGGTGACCCCGATCACCCGCCGACGCCCCCACGGCGTCTGGCCAAGCTCGAGGGGCTCCGCGAGCGTGGCCCGAACCCGGGTGATCAACTCCAGAGACGGCGCGACCGGCTCTAGTTCGTCCATTGGCTACGTGCCGACCAACTGCGGCGCGATCACGACGTTCTCCTTGAGCGCGGCGCCCCACATCTGGCTCATGTCGAAGACGTTCTGGGCATCCTCGACCGCGGTCGCCCACGTGTCGGACTCGACGGCATCCAGGAACTGCCGCTCGTCGCGGAACCAGCACTCCGAGAAGCCATCGAAGCCGATCTCGGCGTCGCCGGTCTCGCCCTCCTCCCCGATCGGCCCGACCACGTGGTTCTGGATGTAGCGATCGATGTCCAGCTCCTTGAAGATCGGACCGTGGACGCTGCGCCAGTACTCGCGGCCCTCCTCGCGCGTCATGCCTTCCTTGAAGCGCACGACCCAGGCGACCTTGTACGGGCTCGTCGGCCCCACGATCATCGGGTGCTCCTCGATGTGCGCGCTCATGTTCCACAGCCAGTCCACGTCGAACACCTTGGGGCCGTCCTCGAGGATCCGGTGCCACGCCGGCGTGCTCATCGCCGTCTGGTAGTCGGCGCGGTCGTTCCACCACGCGCACGAGTACCCGTCGAACAGCGTCTCCTCCTCGGCGACTCCCGACACGGACGGGAGCGGCCCCTGAACGTGACTCTGCACGTAGCCGGCGACCGGCGAGACCTCCTTCATCGGCGGCCCGTGCAGAGTGGCCCAATACTCGCTGGCCTGTGCCTTGGTCAGGTCCGGCCGGTAACGCGCGATCCACACCACCTTGTACATGACGAACTCCTCACGAGGTGGGCATCGCGTCGGCGCGATCCCACCCGAACTCCTCGATGGCGGTCAGGAACGGCTGCATCTGCGCGTCGAAGTCGTCCCCGTGCATCGAGTCCACCCAGTGAAGGCAGCGGTCGACGCCGGCGTCCTCGAGCTCCTCGAACTCCTTCGCGCTGGGCGGCACGGCGACGACCGTCACCGAGACCTTCCGGTCGGCGGCGAGCGCGTCCGCCTGCAATCGCCGGACGCGGTCGGCGATATCCGGCAGGGCCACCGGCGCCCAGCCATCGGCGTGGTCGAGCACTCGTCGCTCGGCGCTCGGGCCATTACCGGCCAGCAACACTGGCGGGTGTGGCCTCTGCGCAGGCTTCGGCCATACCGCAATGCGATCGAACTGCACGTACGGACCGTCGTAGCTGGCCTCGTCTTCGGCCCACATCTCGTACATGGCCTTGAGCCGGTCCTCGATGATCGCGAACCGCTCGGGCGGGTTCGTGCCGTGGTTGCGCATCTCCTCGAGATTCCACCCCGCACCCACCGCGAATTCGAACCGGCCGTCGCTCAGCACGTCGACACTCGCGACTTCCTTCGCGCAGATGATCGGGTCGCGCTGGGCCAGCTGGCAGATCGCGGTTCCGAGGCGGATGCGCGAGCTCGCGGTCGCGGCCTCGGTGAGCGCCACGAACGGATCGAACGACCGCCAGTAGTTGCGGGGCAGCTCGCCCAGCGGGTAGGGCGAGACCCGTGACCACGGGATGTGGGTGTGCTCGCCCAGGAACAGCGACTCCAGCCCGAGCTCCTCGACCCGGCGTGCAACTTCTCCGGGCCGAAGCGTGTCGACGGTGCAGACCCCGCCAATTCCGAATCGCATCCTCTTCTCCTCTCAGGCCAGGAATTCCGTGATCGCCTTCAACATCTGCTCGGGCTGGTCGCCCTGCATCGCGTGGCCGCAGTCGTCGAGCACCTGGACGCTGCTGCCCTCGATCCGCCCGGCGAACTCCTCGGCGTAGACGACCGGGACCAGCGCATCCTCGCGGCCCCACAGCACGAGCGTCGGCACCGCGATCCGGTGCAGCCGACGGGCGAGGCCGTGGTCGGCGATCGGCCACGCGAACTTGGCCGTGCAGCCGATGTTCCAGGTGGTCTGGGCGATCGCCTTCGGGACCTGGTCCGGATCGTCGGGCAGCGCCATCAGCGCCTGCGCCGCCTCGCTCTCGGGGTGCTTGAACAGGTAGGTGGGCAGCTCCTGCGGCGGGCCCGTGACCATCTCCACGAGCCGGATCGGAGCATCGTCGCGCCACAGCCCGATCGGTGAGAGCAGGACCAGGCGGCTGAACGCGTCCGGGAAGCTCGCGGCAAGGTCGGCGGCGACCATGCCGCCGTACGACATGCCGACCGCGGCGGGACGCTCGAGCCCGAGCGCGCGCAGCGCCTCCTCGTAGGCGAGCAGCAGCTCCCAGATCGTGTGAACCTCGCGGATCGCCTGGGGGTCCCCCGGCGAGGTGCCCGGATGCTCGGGCGCATAGACGGTGTGGTGCTCGGCCAGCCGGTCGAGGAACGGCTGCCAGTCGAGTCCGGGCAGCGGGTGGAAGAACACTACGGGCGGACCGTCGCCCGCCACCTTGACGTGGAGGTGCAGCCGACCGTCGCACACCTCCACGACCTCGTCGCGCACCTCGGCGATACCGGTCGCCATCACGCCTCACCTCCGGCCGCCGCTCCCGCGACCGCACGGCCCACCCCAGAGCCGCGCGGCCACCAGTGGTTCTCCCAGCCCTCCTCGTCCCAGATCGGGCGCAGCCTCGGCAGCACCTGCTCGGCGAACAGCGAGATGTTCTTCTCGGTCAGCTCGCGCGGCATCGACCCGTTCTGCAGCATCACCAGCAGGTTCCCGATCCGAAAGTCCCTGACCATCTCCTCGATCTGGTCGGCCACCGTCGCCGGACTCCCGACGATCGCCACCTGCGTGTCGACGATCTCCTTGTAGGTGATGTCGTGCATCTTCGCGAGCATGCCGAGGTCGCCGGGGTTGCGGATCATGTGCTCGATCCCGGCCGGCTCCGCGTAGCCCGGCACCGCAAAGCCCGACACGGGAACGGTCCCGAGCCCGGCCCGGTAGTGCGCCTCCAGGTGCGGCGCGTACTCCTTCTCGGCGCTCGCGTCGGTTTCGGAGACCGCCACCACCTGCAGGAACGCCAATCGGTACGGGTTGCGGTCGCGCCCCTGCTGATCGGCGAACTCCCAGAAGCGGTCGAAGACCTGGCGACCGACGAGCTTGGGGCCGCTCCAGCTCAGGTACACGAACGCGTAATCGCGCCGGAGGATGTCGATCAGCGTGCCGGGCGACCCGCTGCCCGGGATCCAGATGGGCGGATGCGGCTGTTGGATCGGCCGCGGCCACAGATTCACCTGCCCGTACTTCTCAAACCGGCCGTTCCACGCGAACGGCTCGGGCTCGGACCACGCCTTGAGAATCAACTCGCGGTGCTCGTTGTAGCGCTCGCGGGTCTCGACCCCCGGGATTGCGCCGTTCTGATTGGCGTCGTAGCTGAGCCCGACCGGAAAGCCGGCGATCAGCCGCCCGCCGGTGATGTTGTCGAGCAGCGCATATTCCTCGGCGACCTTCAGCGGCTCGCGCGACTTGCCGAGCGAGCGCCCGAGGATGGTGATCGCCGTGTCGAGGCCTTCCGCCCGCGTGGCGTACGCCACCGCCGCCGCCATCAGGTTCGGGTTGGGCGAGATGTCGTACGTCGACTGGCTGTGCTCGGTCACGCACACGCCGTCGAAGCCGGCTCGCGCCGCATGCAACAGCTCGGCGTACCCGGACTGGAGCGATTCCTGCATCCGCTCGGGCTCGACCAGATCGAAGTACGGCGTGGTCACCACCGAGCTGTAGCGATCCTCGAAGCCTGCGGGCAGGTACCGATATGGCACCTGCTCGAACATGCTGACCTTCATCCTCAGCCTCCTCAACGGGTCGCCGCCCCCCGTACGCGTTTATATCCGAGGCGGTCTACGCGTGCGTGGACATCTGCGCGAGAAGTCTTTTCCATCGGCGAGGAGTTCTTGCAATTCGCCCGGGGACTCGTGTTTGCTTGCGCAAAGGGCCGACTGAGGAGAAGAGATGGGCAAGATTCTTGCTACGCACACCGGCAGCCTGATCCGGCCACCGGAGCTGCTGTCGTTCCTGGCCGCGGGGGAGCGCGGCGAGAGCTATGACGAGGCCGCGTACCTAGAGGCGCTGCGCGGCGCGGTCAACGACGTCGTCAAGCGCCAGATCGAGGCCGGGATCGACATCGTCGACGACGGCGAGATGGGCAAGGCCAGCTGGATCACGTATCTCTACGAGCGGGTCGGCGGCCTCGAGGCGCGCGTGATGAACGTGGAGGGGGCCAGCATGATGCCGCCCAGCCGCGACCGCCAGGAGTTTCCCGGCGCCTACGCGGCGCTCGACGCGCTCGACGAGGCGGCCGTCCGCGAGAGCAACCGCGCCGCGGACTCCAGCGAGCGCGACGATGAGCCGGCGTCGAACCAGGGCATCGAATGGGTGTGCACCGGGCCGATCACCTACGACCGCACCGCGCTGGACCGCGATATCGCGAACCTCCGCGCCGCGCTCGAAGGACACGACGACGTGCAGGCGTTCATGCCGGTCGTCGCCCCCGCGAGCGCCTACTGGCTGCGCAACGAGCACTACTCGAGCGAGGAGGAGTTCGTCTACGGCCTGGCGGACGCCCTGCGTGAGGAATACCGCGCGATCGTCGAGTCTGGCTTCTTCCTCCAGGTCGACGACGCGGTGCTGATGCACGAATGGGACTCGATGCTGTCCCTCGGGCAGACCGACGACGACTATCGCCGCTGGGCCCAGCTGCGCGTCGATGCGCTCAACCATGCGCTCGAGGGTCTGCCGCCGGACCGGATCCGCTACCACGTGTGCTGGGGGAGCTGGCACGGCCCCCACGCCTTCGATCCGCCGCTCCGCGACACGATCGACCTGATCCTCCAGGTCAACGCCGGCTATTACGCGATGGAGCAGGCCAACCCGCGCCATGAGCACGAGTGGCGAGTGTGGGAGGACGTGCCCCTCCCCGAGGGCAAGAAGCTGATCCCGGGCGTCGTGACCCATCACACCAACGTCGTCGAGCATCCGGAGTTGGTCGCGCAGCGGCTCGTCCGGCTCGCCAATGTCGTCGGCAGGGACAACGTCCTGGCGGGGACCGACTGCGGGTTCGCGCAGGGATCGTTCATCCAGCGGGTCCACCCCGAGGTCCAGTGGGCCAAGCTCGCCGCGCTGGCCGAGGGCGCGCGCCTGGCCACGCGAGAGCTCTGGGGAGCGAAGGCGGAGGTGGCGTGATGAGCATCGTCCTGCCGCCCGAGGTCTCAGAGCGATCCCTCGAGCGCGCCGTGCAGGCCTTCCGCGACGTCGTCGGCCCCGACCACGTGCTGACCGAGCCCGATCAGATGCGCGAGTTCCGCGACCCGTTCTGGCACGCCGACTGGGACGACTACGAGGCCTGCGCGGTGGTCCAGCCAGGGTCGGTAGAGGAGATCCAGGCGATCGTGCGGCTCGCCAACGAACACCGCGTGCCGCTGTGGGCCACGTCGCAAGGGCGTAACAACGGCTACGGGGGCTCATCGCCCCGGGTGCGCGGATCCGTGGTGGTGAACCTGCGGCGGATGAACCGCGTGCTCACGATCGACGAGGAGCTGGGATACGCCGAGGTGGAGCCGGGGGTCAGCTGGTACGACCTGTACGCGGCGATCCAGACCGGCGGGCACCGCCTGATGCTGTCGTGCGCCGACCTGGGCTGGGGCAGCGTGATCGGCAACACGCTCGACCACGGTTGCACCTATCTCCCCTACGGCGTCGACATGTCGGCCGCTTGCGGACTCGAGGTCGTGCTCGCCAGCGGCGAGGTGCTCCGGACCGGCATGGGGGCGATGCCCGGCAACCGCGCCTGGCACACCTACAAGCGCGGCCTCGGGCCGACGCTCGACCAGCTGTTCATGCAGTCCAACTACGGGATCGTGACCAAGATGGGCCTGTGGCTGATGCCCTACCCCGAGACGTACATGCCGATCTGGGTGCGGGCCTGGAACGACGACGATCTGGCGCCGCTGGTCGACACGCTGCGCCGGCTGTCGCTCGACGACACGATCCGGATGATCCCGCAGGTCTGCAACACGCTCATCTACGCCTCGTTCATGACCCGTCGCACTGAGTGGTGGGACGGCGACGGGCCGATCCCCGACGAGGTCATCGGCCGGATGGCGCGCGAGCTCGAGGTGGGTCGGTGGATGATGCGCGCCGCGCTGTACGGCGACGAGGCAGTCGTCGACCATCGCTTCGCCAAGGTCAAGGCGGCATTCGAGCGGATCCCCGGCGTGGAGGTCTGGGGGACGAAGACCACGCCCGAGAACGCCAAGAACCTCGAGCATCCGGCCGAGCGGATCCAGGGCGGAGTGCCCGACCTGGAGATGAACGCGATGACCGGCTGGTACGGAGGCGAAGGAGCAGGCGGCCACGTCGGCTTCTCCCCGGTGGCGCCGATGACGGGACATGACGCGCTCACGATGCGCGATCTGATGCGCGGTCTGATCGAGGGCAAGGCCAGCCTCGATTACCTGGGCGCGCTGCTGATGGTCAACGCCCGCAGCTTCATCCACATAACCATGGTCCTGTTCGACACCACCAACGAGCAGCAGGCCCGCGGCGCGTACGACACGTCGAAGCTGCTCGTCGAGGAGGCCGCCAAGCACGGCTACGGCGAATACCGGGCGCATCTGGACTTCATGGACCTCGCGGCCGAGCAATACAGCTTCGGCGACCACGCCTACCGGCGCTTCACCGAGACGATCAAGGACGCGGTCGATCCGAACGGCATCCTCGCCCCGGGCAAGCAGGGGATCTGGCCGGCTGGGCGTCGAGCCTGAACGGGACGGCTGAGCGCCCGCGCCGCGGCGGGCCTCAGCTCCCGAGCGCCTCGAGCACGCCGGCGGCCTCCTCGTCGAGCTCGGCCAAGCCGCTGAGCCCGCTCCGGGCCGCCTGGTAGACGTGGTACTCGCACGCGGCCGCCATCGCGTCCTCGTCCCGGGCCTCGGCGGCGTGGACGATCTCGCGGATCTCGGACACGGTGCCGGCGCTGCGGCCGTGCTGCGAGAGCGAGGTGGCGCGCAGCAGCCTGACGCGCGCCCGCAGTCCGTCGAGCGTCTCGCGGATCGCCTTGTTCCCGGCGCCCTCGAGCAGCACGTCGTAGAAGTCGTCCTTCGCCGCCAGCATCTCCTGGATGTCGGAGTCCCGCCGCTTGGCGAGACGCTCGATCTCCCGGAACGCCTTGCGCAGCTGCTTGACCTGGTCGTCGGTGGCGCGGCGCACGAACCGGCGGCAGGCGAGCGCCTCGAGCGCGGCTCGCACCTCGTACAGGTCGGCCGCCTCCTGGGCGGAGGGCACGACCACGATCGCGCCCTTCTGGGGAATCGTCGTGACCAGGCCCTCGGCGGCTAGCTGGCGCAGCACCTCGCGGATGGTCGTCCGCGAGACGCCTGTCTGCTCGATCAGCTCGCGCTCGATCAGGCGCTGGCCGGGCTTCAGGCGGAAGTCGAGGATCGCCTGACGCAGCACGTCGAGGACCTGCTCGCGCAGCGGGGCGGCCACCCGGCCGACCCGCAGCGACAGATCGCCGTCGGCACGACCTTGCTGCGCGTTCGGCGTCATGTCGCCTCCGTGCCCGCTCGCAGCCGGGCCGTGGCAGCCTCGTCCACGACCAGGCCCTCGGGATCCTCATCGGGGTCGCCGACGACCACGACGCCATAGTCCCGAGCCGCCCCGGCCACGGTGACGTAGCCGTCGCGCACGTCGATCATCACCCGCTCGGGCTCACGCGTGAACGGGTCGCCCCACCCACCGCCGCCGCGGTTGATGTAGCGCAGCACGGTCAGCGGCTCGGTGTGCCAACTCGGCTGCCGGTAGGGATACAGGAACTCCCCGCCCGGGTCCGGGGCGTTCGTATCCGGGTTCAGCAGGCCGGCCAGCGGGACCGAGTTCGCGTATGCGTCCTCGCCGGTCGCGGGGCGCGCAGGCGTCTCACCGTCGGGCGGCCAGATCCACACGCCGCCGTTGCGTCCCTCACCTCCGCCGTTGACCCCGAACCCGGCCGGTCGCCTGTAGTGCAGCGACATGAGGTTGTGGCTCGCCGCCTCGAGCCATAGCGAGTCGCGCAGGACCGCCAGTCCACCGCGATGGAAGCCCGCGCCGGCGGTGTCCGGGACGGGCTCCTCGCGCAGCAGCACGGCCGGCACGTCGGACTCGATCGCCTCGACCGCGCCCACGATGCCGTTGGCCTGGTAGGAGAGCATCCACGTGTCGCCGTCGCCGTGCCGCGTGGCGCCGAACGGGCCGAGCTCACCGCCGAGTTGCGCGGCCGACACCCAGGGCATGCCGTTCGGATGGACGCCGCTGGCGCTGTGGATGTCGGTGGTGCCGCGGTCGCCCGCGATCGCCGCCGCGCCGACCGCCAGGGCAAGGGCCCGCAGGAGCGCGCCGATCATCACCTGGCTCTGCTCGTAGTACAGGAACACGGCGCCGTCCGGGGGCATGGCGCTGACCACCGTGCCTTCGGGGAGGACGATGTCGATGTCGCGCCAGGCCCCGCTGGAGAACGGCGTCCGCGGATCGAACACGTACTTGAACGCCACGCCGACCGTCGTCTTGGCATCGAGCGCGGTGGCGTTGATGCATGTGCGCGCCTGGCGGGAGGTGCCCGAGAAATCGACCTCGGCCCGGCCCCCGCGCTTGGTGATCTTGACGTGGACGCGGAACTCCTCCATCGCGTCGACGCCGTCGCAGTCGGCGGCGTCCTCACCCTCCCACTCGCCGTCCTCGATCGCCGCCATGGCCTCGGTCATGCGCTCCGCGGCGGCATCGCAGACGTACGTGATGGCTCCCTGGACCGCGTCGAAGCCGTACCGGTCGACGGTCTCCGAGAGCAGCCGCTCGCCGAGCGCCAGTCCGGCGCAGATCGTCTGCATGTCCGGGAACAGGATCTCGCCGAAGCGGACGTTGTCGAAGATCAGGCTCCACGTCTCGCGCACCGGCTCGCCGCCCCGGTAGAGCGCCCGGGGTGAGATGACCAGTCCGGTCTCGTACACGTTGTGCTTGATGAGGCTGAAGCCGCCCGGGACCATCCCGCCCATGTCAAGCTGGTGGGCCTTGAGGTTGACCAAGCCGGCCAGCCGGTCGCCGTCGTAGACGGGTCTGCAGAACAGCAGGTCGTTGACGTGCGTCCCGGTCCTGTAGGGATCGTTGGCGACGATGACGTCGCCCGGTCCCAGCCGCTCGGGCCCGTACTCGTTGATCGTGTTGCGGACCGAGTCGGTCATCGTGCCGGTGAACAGCACGATGCTGTTGCTCATCGCCGGCGTGGCGTAATCGAGCGCCGGCGGGCCGGTGACGGTCGCCGCGAAGTCGTAGAAGTCGCGCAGGATCGGCGAGAAAGCGGCGGTCAGCAACCGGCCGCAGATGTGCTCGACGATGTAGCGGAAGCGATTGGCGAGCACCGTCGCCGTGAACCGGTCGGCCCCGTAGCGGGCGGCGAACTCCTCGGTGGAAAGGTCGCGGATCAGCGCGCGACCTCGATCGAGATCTCGCCCAGCCTGCCGACCTCCGCCCGCTGCGCGGCCGTCACGAACGTCGTCGACAGCCCCTCCCTGATGATCGCCGGGCCGTCGAGGCGCATTCCCGGGGCGAGGGTCTCGCGCTCGTACTCGGGGGCGTCGAAGGGCTCGGCTTCGAGGTATTGCAGTTTGAGCATCCGGGTCGGTCGCGGTTCGGTGGCCGTGCCCGCGCCGGCAGGGCCGCTCGGCTGCAGCCGGTCGTAGGAGACCTTGTCGACCGGGACGACCAGCTGCACGCGGTAGGTCACCCCCTGGACCGGCACGACCGGGAAACGGTTGCCGTAGCGCCGCTCGTACTCGTCGTGGAAGCGCTCGATCATCTGCTGCACGGTCGCCTCGGTGATCGGGCCCTCCGGCACCTCGACGAGCGGCGTCTCCCAGCTCTGTCCGAGCAGCCGTCCATCGAAGCTCCGCCTCACCGTCACGCCGCCGCCGTTGACCGGAGTGCGGCCGCGGAGCTTGTGCTCCATGGCGTCGAAGATCTCCGCAATCCGCGGCGCCGCCTCGGGCGTCAGCACCATGTACGCGCTCTGGCTGTCGTAATAGACGAGGTCCGTGGCCAGCAGACCCAGGGCCGAGAACAGGCCCGGGTGCGGTGGGATCACGACCCGCCCGACGTGAAGCTGCTCGAGCGCGGCGGGCAGCAGCATCGGCCCGGCGGCGCCGTAAGCGAGCAGCGTGAAGTCGCGCAGATCCACGCCGTGGCGGATCGCGACGTTCGTTACCTCCTCGGCGATGTTGTGCACGGCGATCCGGTAGGCGTAGGCGATGCGGTCGTGCAGCGACAGCGGCGTGTCCAGGGAGGCAAAGGCGGTCCGCGCCCGCTCCGCGTCGAGGCGCATCTCGCCGCCCGCGAAGCCGTCGGGATCGAGGATCCCGACCAGTAGACATGCATCGGTGATCGTCGGCGCGGTGCCACCCCGCCCGTAGCAGGCCGGGCCGGGGTCGGCCCCGGCGCTCGCCGGCCCCACCAGGACGTCGCCCGCCGGAGAGATCGAGACGATGCTGCCGCCACCGGCGCCGACGCTCGAGATCTCGGTCGAGAGCGCATTGATGATCAGGTCGTCCTCGAGCGACAGCGTGTCGTTGACGAACGGCCGGCCATCCTGCACGAGCGAAACGTCGGTGGACGTGCCACCGACGTCGCAGCAGATCAGGTTGCCCTCGCCGAGTGCCTCGCCCAGCCGTGCGCCGGACGTCGTTCCGGCGGCCGGTCCGGCGACCACGATCCGAAACGGCCGCTCGAGCGCGTCGCGCCAGGGGATCAGCGTGGCCGCGCAGTCGGCGAAGTTGAGCTCGCCCGTGAACCCGAGCGCCCTCAACTGTTCGTCGAGTTCGCCGGCGTAGCCGCTGAACATCAGCTTCATCATCACGTCGATCACGGTCGTCGACGCCCGTGCGTACTCCTTGGCCAGCGGCGAGGTCTCGGCCGAGATCGAGACCGGGACGTCTTGGCCCAGGACGTCGACGGTCAGCTCGCGCAGGCGCTCCTCGTGGCGGCGGTTGACGTAGGAGTTGAGCAGGCAGATCGCCACGCCCTGCACCTCGCAGCGCCCCAGCACCGCGAGTTGCCGCCGGGCGTGGTCCTCGTCGAGCGGGGTCATCACGCGGCCGTCGGCAAGGATCCGCTCGGCGACGCCGCGGCGCAGGTAGCGCGGGATCAACGGCCGGGCGCTGTCGCCAAACGGCCGGCGCCAGCTCGCGTCGGTCTGCGCGTCGAGCGGCCGCCACAGCCGCCCCTTGACCAGGATGTCGCGGAAACCCTCGGTGGTCAGGAACGCGACCTTGGGCAGGCGGCGGGTGATGACCGCGTTGAGGCCGGCGGTGCTCGCGTGGTTGAACACCGCGCTCCCCGCCACCCCGAGCCGGCGGCCTCCCTCCACGACCGGCCCCGCCGGATCCGATGGCTCACTCGGGACCTTGGTGACCGTGATGCGTCCGTCGCGCACGGCGACCACGTCGGTGAACGTGCCGCCGATGTCGACGCCGAGCACGGTCAGATCTCCAGGCCGAGCACGATCAGATCTCCAGGCCGAGCGGGGTGTAGGAGCCGAACGGAGGCGCGAGGGTGCGGCTCAGCGAGTGCAGGCAGGCCTGGCACTTGCGCACGTCCCACCAGCCACCCTCGCTGAGGACGCGGTAGTCGGCGAGCTCATCGCTGCCACATTCCGGGCACGTGCCCTGCGCCGGCTCCCGCGGGGCGACGAGATGAGGCTCCTGGGGTCGTGGGAACGAGTGCACCTAACCTCCGCAGGATTGTATGACGATCAGGCAATAGGATGCTACTGTACCGGCCTGATGGCGACCCGTGCCGACGCCGGGGCGCAGGCGGACATCTCGCCGCCGGAGCCCGATCTGACTCCTCAGCAGATGATCGACCGCGCGGTCGCACTACGGCCGCTGCTGCGCGAGCAGTCGGCCGAGACCGAACAGCGGACGTATCCGTCGGACGAGATCCACCAGGCCTGCATGGACGCCGGCTTCTACCGCCTGTACGTCCCCCGGCGCTACGGGGGCTACGAGTTCGGGGCGCCGACGTTCTTGCGCGTGGTCCAGGAGCTGTCCCGCGGTGACATCTCCGCGGGCTGGTGCATCGCCCTGGCCGCCGCCCATGCGCTCCAGGTCGCGTCGTGGTGGCCCGAGCAGGCGCAGGAGGAGATCTTCGGCGACGGCGACTTCCGGTGTGCGGCGGTGGCGGCACCGATCGGTCCGGCCTTCCGGACCGACCGAGATACCCCCGGATGGGAGCTGAAGGGCAAGGTCGGCTACTGCTCGGGCATCCCGCTCTCGACCCACTACATGGGCCAGGCCCTGATCGCCGGCGACGACGGCAAGCCGACCGAGCGCATGCTGCTGTTCGTGGCGCCCCGCAGCGAGTTCACGATCCTCGACGACTGGGGCGGCTTGATGGGGCTCAAGGGGTCGGCCTCCAACACGATCACCTTCGATCGCGGCCGGATCCCGGCGCACTGGGCGATCGAGGACGCCTTGATGGTCGACTTCGACGTCGCCGGCCGCGGTGCGCCCGGTGTGGAGTTGCACGGCAACCCGATGTACGGCGGACGGGCCATGGCCTGCTTCACGCTGACCCTCACCGCGGTGGCGATCGGCGGCGCGTACGCGGCGCTCGACGAGTACGAGGAGATGATGCACTCCCGGCTCACCCCGCTGCCGCCGATGGTGCCGCGCATCGGCGACGAGACGTTTCAGCGCTGGTTCGGCTCGGCGCTGGCGAAGATCGCCACCGCTGAGGCCGCGATGTCGGGCGCCGCCGACCAGCACGTGGAGGCGTGTCGCCGTGCCGCCGAGGACGGGATCCCGTACACGTACGGCGAGGACATGCGGATCGGCTGCATCGGCCGGGAGGGGATCGTCCAGGCGTGGGAGGTCTTCCAGTCGGAGATCTTCCGCACGGCGGGCTCCAGCGCCGCGGTGGACGGATCGCGGTTCGAGCGCATCTACCGTGACCTTTCGATGCTCAACAGCCACCGCAACACCGTGTTGCGGGAGTGGGCATTCGGCGAGATCGCCCGGGAGCACCTCGGCCTGCCGCGGCTGGGCCGGGGCAACGTGCAGACGCCGCGCGGCACGAGGTGACTCGGCCGGATCACGTGAGCGAGCGACCGCCGTCGTACCGCGTGCTGGCGGTGCACTACGCCGAGCGTGAGACGACCTTCGGCGAGGCCTACTACCGGTGGTCCACCTACGGCGAGCCCGACGGGCCGCTCGCCATGAGTTACTACT
Source organism: uncultured Solirubrobacterales bacterium (assembly GCA_963832315.1). Classification (GTDB taxonomy): domain Bacteria; phylum Actinomycetota; class Thermoleophilia; order Solirubrobacterales; family Solirubrobacteraceae; genus Palsa-465. Next base: position 489,879 of record CAWHTT010000011.1, read on the forward strand.
TCTGGATCCTCCAGCCCCTGCACGCCCCGGGGTCGCCCCCGATCGTCCTGGACTGTGGCTTCGAGCCCGAGCGCGGCGAGCGGATGGGTCGCCGCTGCCTGTGCCGGCCCGCCGATGCGCTGGCGCGCCTGGGCATCGACCCCGCCGCCGTCGAGAAGCTGGTGATCAGTCACATCCACTACGACCACGTCGGCAATCTCGATCTGTTCCCCAACGCACGGATGCCCGTGGCCCGCACCGAGCTCGAGTTCTGGACGGTCGACCCGGTCGCCCAGCGTCCCCAGTTCGCCATCCACGCCGACCCGGACGCGATCGAAGCCCTGCGCCGGGCCGCCGCGGAGCAGCGTCTCGAGCTGATCGAGGACCGAGCCGAGGTCGCGCCCGGCATCACCGCGGTGCGGGTGGGCGGTCACGCGCCCGGTCAGCTCGTGTTCGAGGTGGCCGGCGAGCACGGTCCGATCGTGCTGGCCTCCGACGCGATCCACTTCGACGACGAGCTCGAGCGCCAGCGGCCGTTCGGGATATTCACCGACCTCGCCGACATGTACCGCGGCTACGCGGCGCTGCAGAGGTATGCGGCCGCCGGAGCCGCGGTCGTCCCCGGACACGACCCGTCCGTGATGAGCCGGTTCGCCCCGCTCGACGGCGACGCCGCCGGGCTCGCCGTGTGCCTGACCGACCCCAGGAGTGACCGATGACCACCACCACCGACACCACGATCGACACCGGCGCTCTGCGCGAGGCATGGACCGAGGTGCACGGGCCGCTCAACGCCGCAGCCGAGCAGCTGTTGCGAATGAATCCCAGCTACTTCGCGCGGGTGCTGGACTTCACCGCCCATGCCTGGCGTCGCGGTCCGCTCGAGCCGAAGGTCAAGGCGCTGGTCCTGCTGGCGGTCGACAGCGCCGCCTCACACCTGCACGGGCCCGGCGCCGCCGACGACGTGCGCCGAGCGCTCGCGCTCGGGGCCACGCCGGCCGAGGTGCTCGAGACGCTCGAGCTCACGAGCACGATGGGCATCCACGCCGCCAACACCGGGGTGCCGATCCTGCTCGAGGAGCTCGCGGCCGCCGGACGGCCGTTGGACATGGACGCTCCGCTGAGCGCGCGCCAGGAGGAGATCAAGGCCGAGTTCACCGCCAAGCGCGGCTACTGGAACGAGTTCTGGGACGGCTTCCTGCGCCTCGACGCGGAGTTCTTCGCCACCTACACGGCACTGTCGACGCACCCGTGGGAACGGGGCCCGCTCGAGCCCAAGGTCAAGGAGTTCATCTACTGCGCGTTCGATTGCTCGGCCACCCACATGTTCGCCGCCGGGTTGCGCCAGCACGTGGCAAACGCGATCCGCTACGGCGCGACCGCCGCGGAGCTCATGGAGGTGTTCGAGCTGGCCAGCGGGATCGGGGTGGAGTCGTTCGCGCTGGCGCTGCCGGCGCTGGCCGACGCGATTGGTTCAGAGGGATGAGCGCCGCACGGCGCACCGGAATCGTCGGCGTCGGCCAGATGGGCGGGCGGATGGGCGCCCGGGTCCGCGAGGCGGGCGATCCGATCGTCGCCTACGACCGCGACGCCGAGCGGCTGGCGGCGAGCGGGATCGAGCCCGCCGCCTCGCTGGCTGAGCTCGTCGCGGCGGTCGACGTCGTGCTGCTCTCGCTGCCGGACTCGAGCGTCATCGAACCGGTGGTGCTGGGCGACGGCGGCGTGCTGGAACACGCCCGCCCCGGCCAGGTGGTCGTCGACCTGTCGACCGCCTCGCCGGAATCGACGGTCCGTATCCACGGGGCGCTCGCGCAGCGAGGCGTGCACTTTCTCGACGCGGGCATCTCGGGCGGGGCCAAGGCGGCCGACGCCGGCACGCTCACGATCATGGTCGGCGGCGACGCCGCCGCGCTCGACCGGGTGCGGCCGATCCTGGAGCGCTTCGCGGCCAGGATCTTCCACATGGGCGACAGCGGCGCCGGGCACATCGCCAAGCTGCTCAACAACTTCCTCAACGGGATCAGCCTCGCCGCCACCGCCGAGGTCATGGTGGCGGCCAAGCTGTCCGGGCTGGACCTGGAGACGTTCCTCGACGTGCTGAACGCAAGCTCGGGCGTCAACTTCGCCACGCTCAACCGGTTCCCGCACATCATCAAGGGCGACTACCTGGAAGGCGGCCTGACCGGCCGGCTGATGGCCAAGGACATCCGCCTGTACCTGGAGCACGTCGCGCGGCTCGGCGCCCCCACGTTCAACGGGCCGGCGTGCCTGGCCGCGTTCGAGGTCACCAACGCGCTCGGTTACGAGGACCAGATCTCCAACCGCGTGGTCGACGGGATCGGGGACCTGGCGGGAGGCGTGCGACTACAGGATGGAGCGAGGAGATGAAGATCAACCATGGCCGCGTGGCGGATATGCCGTCTGACGAGCGGGGCCCGACGTTCACCGGCACCGTGTGGGCCGAGCCGCTGCTGCGCGACGTACCCGGCGTGGTCGTCAACACGGTGTTCTTCCCACCCGGCGCGCGCACGCATTGGCACCGGCACGAGACCGGGCAGATCCTGCTCGTCACCCACGGCTCCGGCTTGGCGGTTAACGAGGGTGGCGACGGAGGCGTGATCATGCCCGGGGACGTGGTGTGGTTCGACCCCGGTGAGCGTCACTGGCACGGGGCCGGGCCCGACACCTACGTCAGCCACATCGCGGTCTCGCTCGGCGCCACCAACTGGGAGGACGCGGTCACCGACGACGAGTACGCGGCGGGCCACGGAGCATGATGCGTCTGGAGGGCAAGGTCGCCCTGGTGACCGGCGCCGCCGGAGGCCTCGGCGGCGGGTCGGCGCGGCGGCTGGCCGGCGAGGGCGCTCACGTCGTCGCCGTCGACATCGACGGAGACGGCGCCGAGCGGGTTGCCGCCGAGACCGGCGGCATCGCGGTCGCGGCCGACGTGTCGCGGGAGGAGGACGTGGAGCGATATCTGACGGTGGCGGTGGAGCGGTATGGGCGGATCGACCTGCACCACCTCAACGCCGGCATCCCCGGTTCGCTCGATCCCCTGCCGGCGCTGGACGTGGCCGGCTTCGAGCGAGTGATGGCGGTCAACGTCACGAGCGTGTTCCTCGGCCTGCGCGGGGCGTTTCGCCAGTACGCGGCGCAGGGGTCCGGTGGCGCGGTCGTCGTGACCGGGTCGATCGCCAGCCTCCGCGGCAGCGCCGACCTGTTCGCCTACCACACCTCCAAGCACGCCGTGCTGGGGTTGGCTCGGTGCGCCGCCGTCTACGGCGGTCCACTCGGGGTACGGGTCAACGTGATCGCACCGGGGATCGTGCCGACAGAGTTGTTCGCCGGGACCGGCGGCGCGGTGGGCGGCGGCGGCGACATGGCCCAGCGCGCCACCACCACCCCGCTGCGCCGGGCGGGCACGCCGGAGGAGATCGGATCGGTCGTCGCGTTCCTGCTCTCCGACGACGCTGCCTACATGACCGGCGAGGTCGTCTCCGTGGACGGCGGCGCGACCGCGACCAACTCGCTGCGCCCGTCCGGCGGAGCCGGCCGGTGGGATCCGGCCGAGCTGGATCGATGACCGCCATGCCCATGACCGACCGCCTGCGAGGACATTCATGAATCCATCGATACAAGACATGATCGCCACGGCCGAGGTCACGACCTCGCGCCGAGGCTCCTTCTGGGTGGGGCTCGAGCCGGTTGCCGGCCCGCTCGGCACGGTCATGCGCGGTCCGATGTTCGTGGCATGGGAGGCCCCGGTCGATCCCCGCCCCGGCCCGCCGTGGGTGCTCGTCCACGGCGGCGGCGGACAGGCGATCGACTACACGACCACGTTTGACGGCCGGCGCGGGTGGTCCCGGCTGCTCGTCGAGCAGGGGCACACGGTGTTCGTGGTCGACCGGCCCGGCCACGGCCGCTCGCCCCATCACCCCGACATCCTGGGGCCGATGGGCCCGCAACTCGGCTTCGAGTTCCTGCGCCCGATCTTCGTCCCCCCGCCCGAAGGACCCGACTCGAACCCGGCGGCCCACCTGCACACGCAATGGCCGGGCGGGCGTGAGCCCGGCGATCCGGTCTACGACCAGTGTCTGTGCACATCCGGGCCGATGCTGGCCGACCCCAGCGAGATGCACGCGCTCGAGGCCTCGCGTCTGGCCGAGCTGCTTGACCTCGTCGGACCCGCGATCGTCGTCACCCACTCGGCCGGGGGTCCGGGGACGTTTGCCGGCACGGACGCGCGGCCCGACAAGGTCGCGGCGCTGTTCGCGATCGAGACCCTCGGCCCTCCGTTCCTGAAGCGGCCGGAGCTGGGAATGGATCTGGCCTGGGGGCTGTCCTGCACGCCGATCACCTACGACCCCGCGGTCACCGACCCATCGGAGCTCGACACGGTCACCGAGGAGCGCGCGGAGCTCGGCCCGATTCCGATCACGCTCCAGCGCGAGCCGGCCCGGCGACTGGCCAATCTCAGTCGGTTCCCGATCGCCGTGGTGACCGCGGAGGCCTCGATGTTCCTGGGCTTCGACCGGCACCTGGTCGAGTTCCTAGCGCAAGCTGGGTGCGACGTCGAGCTGGTGCGGCTGGCCGACCACGGCGTCCACGGGAACGGCCACATGGTCATGTCCGAGCGCAACAACGACGAGACGCTCGCGGTGCTCACCGACTGGGCGGCGCGCAAGCTGTCGCTTCAGTGAGTTAGCGGCTGACCCAGGCGCGCGCGGCCGGTCGACGCGAACACGACCTCGTACTGCGCCGCGATGTGCGTCCGGAACATCGCCGCGTCGCGGAAGCAGCGCTCGAGCCGTGAGCCACGCCGGGCTGCGCTCGAGCCGCCGCTGGCGAACATCAGATCGACCGCCTCCCAGGCCAGCCTCCCGCACTGGGCGATCACATCACGGGTGGCGCCGTCGTCGGCGGTGGTGAACGGCTCGCCACGCTCGGCGAAGCCGACGCACTTCTCGGCGAAGCGCGCAAGCGCGCCGAAGAACGCGAGCTCCGCCGTGTCGACGAGGCTGTAGGCCTCCCCGAACCACCGCTGGTAGTCGACCGACTCCGACCGGGGGATCGGCGGCGGGAAGCTCGTGGGACGCGTGGTCATCATCGCCTCGTACTCCTGGAGCGCGGCGCGGGCATTGCCGATCTGGATCGCGTTCAGCGATGCGTAGAAGAACGTCATCGCCCGGGCCAGATACAGCGGATTGCCGTGCAGCTGGAATCCGATCGTCCCCTCCCGGGGCATCTCGAAGTCCTTCCAGTCGTAGCGCACGGCCAGGTGCGCGGGCACGAATACGTCCTCGGCGAGGATCGTGTTGGAGGCCGTGCCGCCGAGCCCGATGGTGGCCCCGCCGCCCCAGTCGTCGAGGATCTCGTAGTCGGAGCGCGGGATCGCCACCATGATCCGCTCATCCGAGCCGGCGACAAGCGCGAGCGCGATGACGTGGGTCGAGTAGGTCGACCCCGAGCAGTAGTCCCATCGCCCGCTGACCCGGTAGCCGCCCGGCCCGGGCGTCGCCGTTCCCCGCGGAATCGCCCGGGACGGCCCGACGAAATGACCGTCGGGACCGAACAGCTCGGCCTGGCCCGCCTCCGGGAAGAACGCGCCGACCTGGAGGGCGTGTGCCGAGCCCAGGCACAGATTCCAGCCGATGCCGGCGTCGGCGCTCGAGATCTCGATGATCACGCGATAGAAGGTGTCCAGGCCGAACTCGTACCCACCGAACCGGCGCGGCTGGAGGATCCGGTGGAACCCGGCTTGGACGAACTCCTCGTGAAGCTCGGGCGAGTAGGTGCCGCGCTGCTCGGCGTCGGCGGCCTCGGCCAGCACCCGCTCACGCAGCGCGCGAGCCCGGCCGACGATCTCATCCGCGGTCAGCTCCGGCTCGGGGACGGCGATCGGCGTGGCGGCGGTGGCCATCCGGGCTACGCGGCCAGGCCGGGCACGATCACGCCGCTCAGGTCGCGCTTTTCCGCCGACGCGTGGAGCGCATCGTCGATCCGGTCCAGCGGGTATCGCGTCGTGATGATCGGCTCGGGATCGAGCCAGCCGTCCTCCATCATCTGGATGAACCGGGGCAGGTCGTGGCGCATACGGACGTTGCCGTTCTGGGCGCCGAGGATCGCCCTTCCCTCTACCGATAGCGCCAGTTGCGGGACGGTCACCTCGGCATTGCCGCGCTCGACGCTGGTCAGCACCACGGTCCCGGCGCGTCGAGCCGCACGAATCGTCTGGGTCACCGCCGACGCCAGGGTCGCCGCCTCCATCGTGTAGTCGGCGCCGCGCCCCTGCGTGAGCGCCTTGACTTGCTCGACCGGATCGTCTGCCTCGGGGTCGACGGTGTGCGTCGCGCCGAACCGACCTGCCAGCTCCCGGCGTTCGGCAATTGGGTCGACCGCGATGATCTGCCGGGCGCCGGCGATCCGGGCCGACTGCACCATCCACTGTCCGAGGTGCCCGAGCCCGAAGATCGCGATGCTGGAGCCGGCCTGCACCTTGGCGACGTTGTGCACGCAGCCGACGCCGGTGGTGATGCCGCAGCCCAGCAGGCTCAGCCACTCGTCGGGCAGGTCGGTCTGCACCGGGAACACCTGACTGGCGGTGACGTTCATCACCTCGGCGTAGCCGCCGACGTTGCCGGCCGCGCTCACGGGCTCGCCGCTCTTTCGGTTGGCCACGTGCGGCCAGATCCCGCCGCGGTCGAACGTCTCCGAGCATTGATCGGGGCGGCCGACCGAGCAGTAGAAGCACACGCCGCATTCCGAGGTGCCCGGCACGATCACACGGTCGCCGACCTTGATGTGGTCGACGCCGGCGCCGAGCTGCACCACCTCCCCCATCGAGGCGTGGCCGAGGATCGTCGGCGGGATCTTGAACAGCTCACCGCGCCAGTTGACGCAGTCGGTCGAGCAGAACGGTGACGCGCCGGTCCGGACGAGCACGCGACCGGGGGCCGGATCGAGGTAGTCGATGTCCTCGACCACGAAGGGCTCCCTGACCGCTGCCAGCAGCGCTGCTCTCATCGGGCGTCTCTCTCCTCGGTATTGGGCCCGGGCTCGGGCGACTCGCTCCGACTACGCATCATTGCGCGGTGAAACCCCCGTCGGCCATCAGGATCGCCCCGGTGATGATGCTCGAGCGCGGCGAGACCAGGAACGCGATCACCTCGGCGATCTCCTCGGCCCGCGCCAGCCGACCGAGGGGATGCTCGGCCGCGATCGACTCGAGCATGGCCTCGCGGTCGGGGACGCCGGCCAGGATCTCATCCATGAAGCCGGTGTCGATGGCGCCGGGCGCCACCGCGTTGACGCGCACCCGCGGCGCGTGCTCGATCGCCAACTGCCGCGTGAGCTGCACGACCGCACCCTTGGTCGAGCAGTAGGCGGTCTGCCCCGGCAACCCGATCGTGCCCGAGATCGAGGCGACGTTGACGATCCGGCCGTCCCCGCTCTCGCCGAGCGCCGGCAGCGCCTCGCGGCAATGCAGGAACGCCCCGCGCACGTTGACCCGAAGGAGGTCATCCCAGTCGGTGTCGGTGGTGTCACCGGTCGGCTTGAGCAGGAAGCGCCCGGCGTTGTTGACCACGACGTTCAGCGCGCCGAAGCGCTGTTTCGCCAGGGTGACGGCCCGCCGGGCGGTGTCAGCCTCGGCGACGTCCCCCTGGAGCGCGGCCACGTGTTCGCTCTCCAGCTCGCCGACGGCTGGGTTCGAGATCCTCAGCCACGACGCGCGCGCCGCGCGCGGTCAGCAGCTCGACGGTCGCCCGTCCGACGCCGCCCGCGGCGCCGGTGACGATCGCCACGGCGCCCGCCAACTCGTCGCTCGCCGCACCGGCCATCAGGTGCCCATCCTAACATCATCCTGTATGATTGTCATACAGAACGATGGGCAACCCCACAAAGCTCGAAGTCGGCCTTCAAACCCGGCGTGAAGTCCTCGGGGCCGAGCACGTCGACCGTTCGCTGAGCCAGGCCAGCGACTTTGCCCGCCCTATGCAAGAGCTCGTCACCGAGTACTGCTGGGGAGAGGTGTGGTCGCGCCCCGGCCTCGATCGCAAGGTGCGGAGCTTGCTGAACATCGCGATGCTCACTGCACTCGGGCGCCAACATGAGCTGGACGTCCACGTTCGCGGAGCGATCACAAACGGCGTGAGCGTGGCCGAGATCCAGGAGGCGCTGCTCCAGGCCGCGATCTACTGCGGCGTCCCAGCGGCGATGGAGGCGACCCGCACGGCCGAGGCGGCGCTGACCGCCCTCGGCGTCATCGAACCGCGCCCCGCCGAGCAGCCCCCCGCGTGAGCGCTCCTCGCCGGCTCGGCTTCGTCGGGCTCGGGGCCGTGGGCGGGCCGATGGCCCGGCGGTTGCTCGGCGCCGGACATGATCTGAGCGTCTACGACGTCGCTGCGCCGGCGCTCACCGCGTTGGCCGAGGCGGGCGCGGAGGTGTGCGAGAGCGCGCGTGAGGTGGCGAACGTCGCCGAGCTCGTGCTGGTCAGCCTGCCGTCTCCCGAAGTCGTGTCGGAGGTCGCCCGGGAGCTCGCCGGCGGATCGGCGCTGCGCGTCTATGTCGATCTCTCCACCACCGGCCCCGCGGTCGCCGAGGAGGTCGCCGAGCTGCTGGCGACGGCCGGCGTCGGCGCGGTCGACGCACCGGTCAGCGGCGGTAAGGCGGGCGCGGAGAGCGGACAGCTGACGGTCATGGTCGCCGGCGCTCCCGAGGACGTCGCGATCGCCCGCCCGGTGCTGGAGCTGCTGGGCTCCCGGATCTTCGTCGTCGGCGACCGGCCGGGTCAGGGCCAGGCCGTCAAGGTGATCAACAACCTGATGTCTGCATGTTCGATCGCGATCACCGCCGAGGCCACAGCGCTCGGCGTGAAGACCGGGCTCGACCCGGCCACGCTGCTCGAGGTCGTGGCCGCGAGCAGCGGGTCCAACACCGCTGCCGCGCAGAAGTTCCCCGCCTACGTGCTGACGCGGACCTTCCACCAGGGCTTCCGCCTCGACCTCATGGCCAAGGACGTCCGCCTGTGCCTGTCCGAGGCTCGGCGCCTGGGCGTCCCGATGCTGCTCGGAGCCACCGTCGAGCAGCTCTGGAACCTCGGCGATGCCACCTTCCCCGACGACGCCGACTTCATCGAGATCGTGAGGATGTTCGAGGAGTGGGCGAACGTCCGGATCGAGAGCGGCTCAACGGCGGTCGACGACTGAGCTGATCCCGACCGCGGTGATGATCAGGATGCCGCGGACGACGTCCTGCCAGTAGTCCGGGACGGCCAGCAGGTCGAAGCCGTTCGTGATCATGCCCAGGATCAGCACGCCGAGGACCGTGCGCCAGACGGAGCCGACGCCACCGAAGATGCTGGTGCCGCCGAGGGCCACGCCCGCGATCGCGAGCAACGCCAACTGGCCGCCCAGGCCGCCCAGATCGCTCGACCCCGACCCGGTCGTCGACGCGTCGATCAGGCCGGCGAGGCCGCAGGCGGCGCCGGTGATCACGAACGTGATGATCACGGCCCGGTGAACCTTGATACCCGACAGCCGCGCCGCGTCGCGGTTGCCGCCGACGCCGTAGAGGTGGCGGCCGAACACGGTGTACGCCAGCACGAGCTGGAGGACGATCGCGAGGACGGCGAAGATGATCACGGGGTACTGGACCCCGGCGACGCGGTTCTGGCCGATGAACGTGAACACGCTGCTGGTCGGCGTGATCAGCAGGCCCCCTTTTGTCACAGCGACCGCGAACCCGCCGAACGTCAGCGCGGTCGCGAGCGTGGCCAGGAAGGCGTTGATGCGCAGCTTCGTCACCAGCAAGCCGTTGATGGCGCCCATCAGCGCACCGGCAACGATCGCGACCGGGAACGCCCACACCACCCCGACGTGGACGGCGAAGTACGCGGCCAGCACCTCGCTCAGGACGAAGATCGACCCAAGCGAGAGGTCGAAGTTGCCGGCGATGATCGTCAACGTGACCGCGCAGGCGGCGACGCCGATGGTCGCGTTCTGGAAGACGAGGTTGAGGAGGTTGTTCTTGGTGAGGAAGACGGACGAGGCGAGCGAGAAGTAGATGAACAGAGCGATCGCGAACACGACGATGCCGTAGTCGCGGACGTGCTCGGCCTTGATCCGCCGCTGCCAGCGCACGCGCGGAGCGGCGATCGTCTCTGCGCTGACGCGATCCCCGGTCGCGACGGGGTCCCCGGCTACGGGATCGGGCGGCTGCGCGGCGCTCATGCGGTCGTGCTCCCTCCAAGGCCGAACGCGGCCTCCATCACGGCGTCCAACGGCGGGTCGGCGCCGAACTCGCGAACGATCGAGCCGAGGCGCATCACGAGCACGCGATGGGCGAGCCCGAGCACCTCCTCGATCTCTGAGGAGATCAGCAGCACGGCCGTGCCCTCGGCGGCCAGGTCGTTGATCAGGCGGTGAATCGCCGCGCGCGCCGCGACGTCGACCCCGCGCGTCGGCTCGTCGAGAATGAGCACGCGCGGGTTGCGGAACAGCCAGCGGGCGAACAGGACCTTCTGCTGGTTGCCGCCGGAGAGGCTCGCCACCCTCATCGACGGATTCGGCGGATCGACCGACAGCGAGTTCAGCAGTGCCCGCGTCTTCACGCGCTCGAGCGCGCGGCGCAGGACTCCGAATCGAGAGGCGACGGCGCGCAGATCGGCGAAGGTCGTGTTCGACGCCAGCGAGAGCTCCATGAACAGGCCATCATCCTTGCGACTCTCGGGCAGGAACGCCATCCCAGCGGCCATCGCATCTGCGGGCGAGTGGATGCGGCGTGTCGTGCCGTCGACGACGATCGTGCCGCCATCGATCGGATCGGCGCCGGCGATCGCGCGCGCGAGCTCGGTGCGGCCGCTGCCCACGAGGCCGGCCAGACCGACGATCTCACCGGCCCGGATCTGCAGCGAGATGTCCCTGAGCACCCCTTTGCGGTTCAGCCCGGACACCTGCAGGACCACCGGTGCGCTCGAGCCTTGCGGCTTCTCGAAGTGCTCGGCCTCTGCGGCGACGCCGAACATGCCGGCGACGAGGCTCTCCTCCGTTTCCTGCCCAGCCGGCCCCGTCCGCACGAGGCGCCCGCTACGTAGCACCGTCACCGTGTCGGCGAGCTCGAGCACCTCGTCGAGGAAATGGCTCACGTAGACAATCGTCCTCCCGCTGTCACGCAGGGTGCGGATCATCCGGTGGAGCGTCTTGGTCTCGACGCTGGTCAAGGACGAGGTCGGCTCGTCCATCACGATCACGCGCGCATCGCATGCGACCGCACGCAGGATCTCGACCTTCTGCTTGTCGGCGGTCCGTAAGGCTCCGACCTTGGCATGTCCGTTGAGCTCGAAGCCCCACTGCGAGGTGAGATTCTCGTACTGGGTGCGCATCTGCCGCCGCTGCACCAGCCCTAAGCGACGCGGCTCGATGCCGAGAAACACGTTTTCCATCACGCTCATCAGCGGGACCGGCGCGAGCTCCTGTGCGATCGTCGCGATCCCGTCGATGCGCGCCTCACGCGGGCTCGCGTAGCGGACAGGGCGGTCATCGATAAACAGCTGCCCGTCGTCGGGACGGATCACGCCGCCGACGATCTTCCCGAGGGTCGACTTCCCGGCGCCGTTGGCGCCCACGAGCGCGTGCACGGTACCTCCGGCAACCTCGACGCTGACGTCGTCGAGCGCCTTGGTGCCGGAGTACCGCTTGCCGACCGAGACGAGCCGGACCGGCGCGACCGCCGCCGGGCTCATCCGACTCGTGCTCGATCTGTCATCTGCCTAATTTATTCCGCCTGTGAGCGTCCAGTCGGGATGGAAGTCCGAGTGGGCCGCGAGGTACGGCTGGTCGATGATCGCCGGGCGAGTCGCCGGGTTGATGATGTTGACCAGGGGCGGCGTCGGCTTCCCGTTCAGCGAGTCGTTCAGGGCGGCGATGCCGATCTCCGACTCGGAGGCCGGGTACAGGCCGAGCGTGGCGTACCAGGTCCCGGCCTTGACCTGCTCGACGGCCTCCTTCGCGCCACCGTAACCGATGACCGCGATGGTCTTGCCGGGCGTGTAGCCGCCGACCAGCTTCATCGCCGTCACTGCCCCAGCGGCCATCTGGTCGCCGAACGTCGCGAACACGTTGACGTCCTTGTTCGCGGTGAAGTACGTCTGGGCGACCTTCTGCGAGGCCGCTTGGTCGTACATCCCGGGCGGCAGAATCGTGAACTTGTAACCCGACTTGCCCTTGTAGTAGGCCGTCATTGTGTTCTCACGGACGGTGTCGGTCGGGTAGTTGGCGAGCCCAGGCAGGAACGCGATGTTGCAGTGGCCGCTTCCCACCTGCTTCTTGCAGGCCGCGTTCATCGCCGCGATCAGGTTCGTCGACTCCGCGCCGATCGACTGACCGACGGTGGTCACGAGCTTCGGGCTGGCTGAGGCTGTCAGGACGTTCTGGGAGGACAGCGGTCCCCAGGTGTAGTCGGCGGCCGCCACCTTGATGCCGTCGGACAGCGCCTTGTTGATGATTGGTGTCAGGGCGACGTCGTTCAGACCCCAGACCCAGAAGGCCTTGTACTTGCCGGTCGTGATCGCGTCCTGGATCTGCGTGGACTGCAGCTGCGGGTTGTTGTTGGCGTCGAAGGCGTCGAGCTTGACGCCCAGCTTGCCGGCTTCCTGTTGCGCGCCCTTCAGCGACGCGATGCCATACGGGCTCGGGTTGTAATAGAAGATCGCCATCCGGGCCCCCGATCCACCCGACGACGAAGACGACGTGCTTGACGTGCTCGACGAGGCCGCCGCGGCCGGGGCCGCCGACGCACTCGACGACGATGACGAACTCCCCCCGCATCCGCCGATCGCTGCCGCCATCATGGCTACCGCCAACACGCCCGCGCCAACGCGCGCGCGCTCAGACCTGAACATGGTCCCACTCCTCCTCTCGACACTTGCCCGCGTGCCAGTCCGCGTTTGAACCGGCTCGGCGAGAAGCAAAGCGGGTCGGTCAGCTTGCAGCAAGCCCCCGCGGCTGAAAGACTTCGCATTTCGGATCGTAGGCTTCGCAATCTGGATAGCCAGATAGCCGCCGGTCCATACCTAACATCGCGACAACAGTATGGGTAGCGCTGAACGTCCGACGGTCGAGGGGCCACGCGCGCGACACGAAGTGAGTCTGCGCAGCCGCGACCCGGCCGAGGCGAGTGCGATCGCCGCCCGGGTCTACCGCGAGCACCGGCTGACGATTCTGGGCGATCGGCGAGCCTTTGCGATGAGCCTCGACGCCGCGTCGCTCGGCCCGATCACGCTGGGCTGGCTGTCATACGACACCGAGGTTCGGGTCGACGCCGAACCGCACGTGGACGCCTACCAGATCAACCTCGTCAGCGCCGGGCAGACCCGCGCCTACTGCGGATCGCAGCGGATCATCGCGACGTCCGAGACCGGCATGATCTTCCGACCCGACAAGCCGACCGGCTTCGCGGGCTGGCGCACGCCCAGCCAGATGCTCGCGATCAGAATCGACCGGCAGGCACTCGAGGACGAACTCGAGCAACTCCTCTATCGACCGGTCACCGGGCCGATCGCCTTTGCGCTCGCGCTCGATCTCTCCCGCCGCGGCGCAGCCGACTGGAGCTGGCTGGTCTCCACCCTCGCGGCGAGCCTGTTCGACCCCGAGTCCCTGTTCCGCCAGCCGATGATGACCGGCCCCCTCGTCCACGCCATGCTTTCGGGCCTCCTCCTCAGCGCCGATCACGACCTCCGGCCTCAGCTCGACGCGCCGGCGCGCAGCATCGGCCCGACCGCCGTCCGGCGGGCCCGCGAATACATCGAGCAGCACGCCCACGAGCCGCTCACGGTCGCGCAGGTCGCGTCCTGGGCCGGCGTCAGCGTCCGCGCCCTCCAGCAGGGCTTCCAGCGATCGCTTGGCACCACGCCTCACCAGCTCATTCAGCACGCCCGCCTCGAGCGGGCTCACCACGAGCTCCTCAACTCCACGACCGACACGGCCACGGTCGCGAGCATCGGCGCCAAATGGGGCTTCGCCCACGCCGGCCGCTTTGCCGCCGTGTATCACGCGCGCTACAACGCGTACCCGTCGGCGACGCTCAGATATCCCGTTTGAACGCGAGCGTGGCCGTGAGGTCGTCGAAGTCGGGCCCCTCGTGGTTGCCGCTGCAGCTGAGGCGGACCCCGCCGGCGTCCTCGTCGATCAGCATGCCGCTCCACGCCCACCAGGCCTGCACCACGTCGTACCGCTCGGGCTCGTGCGAGTGGCGACCCGAGCGCTCGTCGAGCCAGATGTTCCAGACCGCGAGCTCGACGGTCTTTCGCCGGTTGACGTAGCGAATCGTGGCTCGGGGCTGTTTGTCGGCCCAGATCCGGATGGACTGGCCCTCGACGCCTTGCTCATCCCAGGCGAGCCGCGCGCCCTTGGTCTTGAGCTCGAGGCCCTGGATGGGCTTTCCGCGTGAGCCGTGGAACTCGATGTCGATCAGCGTGCCCGGCCCGATTTCTCGCCGGTAGATCTGGTGAACGAGATGGCCTTCAAACTCGAACGGCTTGCCTTCCGCGTCCCTGAAGCGCTCGTCGAACCGCTTGGTCACAGGGCGCCGGGGACTATCCGCCCGGCGCCTCGTACCACGCGACGATCATCGCGCGGCCGAGCGTGTGCGAGAACAGGTTGAACCCGAGGAAGGCGGGCGTCGCGTCCTTGTCGACCCCGAGCGACTCGACGTCGACGGCGTGGACGACGAAGTAGTAGGTGTGGCGACCGTGCCCCGGCGGCGGGGCCGCACCGACGTACTGCCTGACCCCAGCGTCACCGCGCAGCTGAAACGCCCCGGACGGAAGGCCGCTCCCCTCCTCGTCGCCCGCACCGCGCGCAAGCTCGGTCACGTTCGCCGGCACGTCGACCACCGCCCAGTGCCAGAACCCGCTGGCGGTCGGCGCCTCCGGGTCGTAGCACGTGACCGCGAAGCTCTTCGTGCCATCCGGGAACCCACTCCATGACAGCTGTGGCGACACGTCCTCGCCGCCGGCGCCGAACAGCCCGCTCAGCTGCGGCTTGTCGAGCTCCTCACCATCTCGTACGTCCTCGCTGGTCAGCTCGAACGACGCCACCTGGGGCAGTTGGTCGTAGGGGTTGTAGTCGGCCACGATCTGGGTCTCGCTTTCTTGTGCCGGGGTTACCCGAAATGGGCCGACGATCCTAACCTGCGGGCTACGGCGCGGGAGCGCCGGAGGTGGTCGCGGCCTGCGTCAGCGACGCGGTGAAGAAGCGCTGCACGGTGTCCAGCGGCTGGGTGCTCTGGTTTGCCCGGCTCAAGATGAGGGCGCCCTCGAGAGCCGCGAGGAGTACGGAGGCATCGTTCTCCGCACTTGACTCCTGGACGCCGAATTTGACCAGGGCGGCCTGTACGGAGTCACGCCACTGATCGAGGAGACCGCGAGCGTGTTGCCGTAGCCGGTCGTCTCCGCTGGCGTCTATGACGGTTGCGGCGATCGGGCATCCCATCGTGAAGTTGCTCTCCCGGAGCACCTGGCGCCAAGGGGCAAAAATTGCGTCGATCGCGTCGGCCAGCGTGGCGGCCGTAAGGAGCCGCGATTCGGTGTCGTCCAGCACCTCGGCGCCGGCCAGGTTGAGGGCCTCGGTGATGAGCTGCGTCTTCCCGCCCGGGAAGTAGCGCTGGAGGGACCCGCGAGGGCCGTCGGCATGGGCAACGATCTGGCGAAGGCCGACGCCGTGAACACCGCGCTCGCGAACTAGCGCGGCCGCGCTGCGCACGATGCGGTCACGGGCCGGCTGCTGCTTGCCGGTCCCGCTGGTCCGCGAGGTTTCTTGCCGGGCGTCCATGAGGACAGCGTATCCGAGCGCGATGACGACCGTCATCGTCGTCTGCTAACGTCCGCCACCTGCCGATGACAGTCGTCATCGCCTGCGTTTCAACGCGATCGATTCAGCACCCAGGAGGAGCCCAACCGTGAGCGACGCCAGCGATCCGAAGACAGCAACGATGAATGCAGCGGCGTATTCGCCCATCGCTCCACTCTTTCGAGTGTGCGACGGTGTGCGGATCCGGTTTGCTGACAACAAAGCGGACTCCTCGGCAGCGACCGTGTTGATGTTGAGCCCGTGGCCGGAGAGCCTCTGGGCGTTCCGACGGATCTGGGACCGAGTGTCGGGGGCGGCGCACGTGGTCGCGATCGACCTCCCGGGCTTTGGCCACTCCGACGGTCGCCCTGATCTGATCGCACCGGATGCGATGGGCACGTTCCTGGCACGCCTCATCGAGGAATGGCGTCTGGGCGCGCCGCACGTCGTCGGTCCCGACGTGGGCACCGCCGCCGCGTTGTTCTTGGCGGCGAACGCTCCAGACCGCGTAACGAGCTTGACCATCGGCGGTGGCGCGGTGCGTGCTCCCATCGTTGCCGGCGGCGCGCTCAAGGATGTCATCGAGGCCCCGAGCCTCGACGTCGTCCGACAGCTGGATGCCCGAACCAACATCGGGTTCGCCGTCGAGCCCGGGGCCGGTGCCGGTAGCGAGCCCGACGTCCACGAGGACTACGTCAGCGCGTATGACCTCGGGCGCTTTGCCGAGTCCGCTCGCTTCGTCCGCCACTACCCCGAGCAGAACCCCGTGCTGCGCGGTCTGCTGCCTTCGATCACCACGCCGGCTCAGATCATCGCCGGACGCGAGGACGACCTGGTGCCCTGGTCTAACAACGAGTACCTCGCCGACCTGCTGCCCAACAGCGAGATCCACGCGCTGGATGCCGGCCACTTCGCGTGGGAGCAGGCGTCCGACGAGTACGGCCGTCTCATCGTCCAGTGGGTCACCGGCGGCTTCCAGCGGCTCGGCAGTGCGCTGACGGCCTGAGACCTCCGGCTGCCGTTCGAGCGGCTACGGTCTCGGGAATGGGCCAAGCCGCCCGTCTTCTGGCCGCCTACGACGAGCAACTTCGAACCGATGCGGAGACCCCGAGCGCGTTGTCGGTTGCCCACCTCGGTCCGTTGCGGTTGGTCACGTTCGCCGGCGGTCGAGGCTTCGTCACCTACAAGGATCTCGGCGGAGCAGACGTCCACGCGATCCGACGCCTGGTCGCGGAGGCTGCGGCCCACTACCGGCGAGATCCGATAATCAATCGGGTCGAGTGGAAGACCCGTGGCCATGACCATGCGCCGGGCCTGCACGATGCATTGGTGAACAACGGGTTCACCCCGGACGAACCCGAGTCGATCATGATCGGCGAGGCACGGACACTCGCGGTCGACGTTCGCGTGCCTGCCGGCGTGCAACTGCGACGGATCACCAACGAAGCCGACGTACGCGCCATGTGCGCGATGCAGAGCGAAGTCTTCGAGGACTCGAGCTCGGATGAAGTCGCCGACGCTCTGCTACACCGACTGACTTTCAGTGACGGCATGGAGCTATGGGTGGCCGAGAGTCAGGGACAGATCATCGGCGCGGGCCGGCTCGAGCCGGTCCATGGGAGCCAGTTCGCAGGTATCTGGGGTGGTGCAACCAGGGCCGAATGGCGCGGCCGGGGCGTCTATCGGGCCTTGACCGCGGCACGGGCAAGGTCGGCGCTACGGGTCGGCAAGACGCTCATCCACAGTGACTCGACCGAATACTCGCGGCCCATCCTCGAACGCTCCGGCCTGGTCCGGGTATCAACGACCACGCCGTACCGCTGGAGACGCTGAGTCGCCCGCGATCAGGCATACGAGATGAACTCGAGCAGGCTGCCATCGGGATCTCGGAAGTAGACGCTGCGGCCGTTGCCCTTTGCACCGTTGCGAGTTACCGGACCCTCTTCCACGGCGATGTTCTTCTCTTCAAGGTGCGCCACCGCACCTTCGATCGGGCCGGGCCATTCAAAGCACAGGTCGCTGTTGCCCGGAGCGACTGGTTCACGCGCCAGTGGATGGGCATCGACTCCGGGGCCGTGCACGTTGAGTTGCTCGGAGCCGAACCTGTATGCCCAGGCGTTGGCTCCGCGCTCCACGAGCTCCGCGCCGACTACATCGCGATAAAAGCGATTCGACTGGTCCCAGTCAGAGACGTGGATCACGCAATGGTCGAGCTTCACGATCGGCTGAGGCATCAACGTAGAGTAAGCCTGGCGCGGATAATGCTCGACGTGAGACCGCGCCTTGCGACCGCTCCAATAGCCGCCGCCGGGCTGATCGCCGGCTACGCGGTGGCGGTCGCCACCGGTTCGCGTCCATTCGGCGGGCTCGTGCTCGCGGCGTGCGGGCTGGTCTGTATCGCGGCGTGGTTGCGCAGAGATGGTCGCAGGACGGCAGCACTATTGACGATCGCCGGCTTGACCGCCTTCGCGCTCTCCCACGTGATCGGTCTCATCATCGGTCCGTGGCCAGCGGTGCTGCTCGCCGCCGCGAGCGCCGGCGCGCTCTCCTGGCGCCTGTCAGATTCCCACCACATGACTCTCAAATGGCTGCCGCTGGCTAATTCCGGTCGGTGAACCCGCTGCCCGCGACGCTTTCCGCGCATCATGAAGCGAGCCTTCCAGACCAAGCCGTTGCCGGCGAACCGAGACGCCGTCGCCCCCGACGGATCCGATGTTCGCATCCTCCTGCAGGTTCGAGGCGGCGGCCTCGCTCACTTTGAGTTGGCCGCCGGTCAGACGTCCGTGGCGGTCCGGCACCGCTCAGTCGAGGAGATCTGGTACTTCCTGCGCGGTACCGGCGAGATGTGGCGAAAGTCGGGCGACCACGAAGAGATCGTGCCTGTATCGACTGCTGTCTGCATCACGATTCCGCTGGGGACGTCGTTTCAATTCCGCGCGAGCGGCGACGAGCCGCTCGCGGCGATCGGCGCCACGATCCCCTCGTGGCCAGGGACAGGCGAAGCGGTTCTCGTCCCGGGGCGGTGGGAGCCAACCGTCCAACCCGGACCGACGTAGCTCGCCAAAGCCATGGTCGCGTCTCGCTCGGGCATCGACTCTGGGGAGGCGTCGTGCGCTTCGCCCTGACAAGAGGGGCTGTTAGCCTTCGCGCGCCATGCGCTTCCGGCTCCTTGGGCTGCTCGAGGTCGTGGACGGCGGGCGGCGCATCGAGTTCGTGCGAGGTAAAGAGCGTGCTCTGCTTGCGCTGTTGTTGCTGTCTGCAAACGAGCCCGTCTCGACCGACCGGGTCATCGAGGCTCTGTGGGACGACCGACCCCCGGAGCACGCGACGAAGACGGTTCAGATCCACGTGTCGAGGCTGCGAAAGCGCCTCGACGCGCGACGCCTGACGACGACGCCCGGTGGTTACCTCTTGCGGGTCGCGCCCGGCGAGCTCGACGTCGACGAGTTCGAAGCGCTGGCAGCTCGCGGGCGCAGCGCGCTGGTCGACGGAGACATCCAGGGCGCCGTAAGTAACTTGACCGAGGCTCTCGGCCTATGGAGTGGACCGGCGCTCGCCGATTTTCGGTTTGAGTCATTTGCTCAGGACGCCGCGAGAAGGCTTGACGAGGTCAAGGCCGCAGTCGAAGCCGATCTCGTCGACGCGCAGCTCGCCGCCGGCGAGGACGTGATCCCACAGATCGAGGAACTCGTCGCCGAGAACCCGCTCTGGGAACGGCCGCGTCGCCAGCTCATGCTCGCGCTCTACCGCGAGGGACGCCAGGGCGAGGCCCTCGACGTCTACCGGCGGACCCGAGAGCTGCTGGCGGATGAGCTCGGCCTCGACCCGAGCCCGGAGTTGGAGGCGCTCGAGCGCTCGATCCTGATCCAGGATCCCGAGCTGCTCGCGGCGCCGAGAGCGGTACGTGTCACGGCACAGCGTCGAGGCGGCCGCATGCGCGTCGTCGCCGGCACACTCGTTGCCGTGGCAGCGGCGATCGCCGCGCTGATCGTCATGACCGCGGCCGGCGGCAGCCCCGGAGATCCCAACCGGCTCGCCTCCGGCTCGGTCGGCGTCGTCGCGCCCGCGACGGCGTCGCTCGAGGCGAGCCAGCCCGGCGAGAACGTCCTCGACCTGCTCGCGTCAGGCACCATCGCCGGCCGCACTGAGGTGGTGGCGGCCAGCACGGCCGGGCGCACCCTACGGGTGCTGACGAACGCGGGTGGTCGCGCCGGCGGCGACGTGTCGCTCGGTGCGACGCCGGCGGGCGTCGCGGTCGGCGGCGGGTCAGCCTGGGTCTCGGACGCAGCCTCGTCGACGTTGCTGCGCGTCGATCCCGCGTACGGCACCGCCGATCGTGTCGCCCTCCCCGGCGTTGGGCCGCTGGGCGCGATCGCGTTCGGCGCTGGTTCTCTGTGGGTCTCCGACTACGGGCTGTTCAAAGGCCCGATCCTCTCGGACGGGATCGTGCGGATCGACCCGTCGTCCGGTCGGGTCACCGCGCGTTTCGCTGTGTGGAGGCCCGGCCCACTGGTCTTCGGCGACGGGGCACTGTGGGTCGGGCGCGACGGTGCCGTGCTCCGGGTCGATCCGACGTCGGACGGGGTCAGCGCGTCGATCGCGCTAACTGGCCGCATCTCGAGCATCGCGTTCGGCGGCGGCTACGTCTGGGCGAGGACCGACTCGACGCTCTGGCAGCTCGACCCGAACACGACTCGCCTTGTCCGGGGCTTTCCGGTCCCGGCCGGACCCGGCCAGATCGCCTGGGCCGCCGGGTCGGCGTGGCTCGCCGACACCGCCTCGAACCGCTTGCTTGCGATCAACCCGACGACGGGCGTATCACGTTCGCTCAAGATGGGGGCCAGCCCGATCGCCCTCACGGCCACGGGCAGCGGCCGTGCCTCCAGATTGTTTGTGGGCATCGGACCCACCACGCTCGCGAGCGGGTCCCCGCCCGTCCTGCGCTTTGACGGCGACGTCACGCTCGACCCAGCGTTCGCCTGGGACGCCGCGAGTTGGCGGCTCGAGCATGCGACCTGCTTGTCGCTCGTGACCTACGCCGATAACAGCGGCCAACTGGTCCCGGATGCCGCGGCGGCCATGCCGACCGTCGGCGAGCGCGGCACGAGCTATCACTTCCGCATCCGACCCGGCCTGCACTTCTCACCGCCGTCCGGCGGTGTCGTCGACGCTGCCGTGTTCGCCGCGACGATCGAGCGCAGCCTCTCGCCGGGGCTGGGCGCCGACGCCGTGCTTGCGCAGACGAACTTCCTGCACGACATCGTCGGAGCGGATGCGTTCCACGCCGGGCGCGCGTTTCGGAGTCTCCGGGATCACCGCAAGCGGCGACGAGTTGACCATTCGACTTCGCCGGCCTGCCGGCGACCTGCCTTCGCGGCTCGCGATGCCGATGTTCTGCGCCGTACCTCGAGGGACGCCGGTGACCGCCGGCGGGCTCAACCAGCCGGTCCCGTCGGCGGGCCCGTACTTCATCGCGATTCACAGCCCGTCGCGGCTCGTATTGCGGCGAAATCCCGGCTACACGGGCCCGCGGAGCGGCCGGCTCTCGACCATCGTGGTCGCGACCGACCTCGGCGCTGACGCGGCGGCGGCCGACGCACTCGCCGGGCGCGCCGACTACGCCGAGACCAATAGCGTCCGCCACCTGCCGAGCCTGTTCACGCCCGCCGGCCCTCTCGGCGGCGCTGGGGCGGGCGACCCCGGCCCGCGCCAGATCTCGACCCAGCTGGCCGGGCTCCAGTTCCTCGACCTGAATACCGCACACGGCCTGTTCCACAATCCGCGAATGCGGGCTGCGCTGAACTACGCGATCGACCGCTCCGCCCTCGCCCGCGCGGTCGGAGCGCAGCCGACCGACGCCTACCTGCCCGCCGGGGTGACGGGAGGGCCCACGGGCGGGGTCTATCCTCTGCGCCCTGATCTCGCGCGCGCGAGGTCGCTCGCCGGCCGGGGGGGACGCGCGATCGTGCTTACGCGCGAACTCTCGTCGTGCCCGCTCTGTGCGGCTACGCTGCAGCTCCTCCGCACCCAGCTCGCGAAAATCAATATCAAGGTCGAGGCGGTGCAGGTCGAGGAGCCCGCAGTCACGGCGCTCGCACCGCACGGTCACTGGGACATTGCATTCGACAACTGGGAGTTCGACTACGCCGACGCCGCGGACTTCTTCGATGAGGCGCTCGACGGACGGCGGATCGGCAAGCCGGGAAACACCGACGTCCCCGCGCTGAACAGCTCCTCGGTCAACGCCGCACTGGACCGAGCGAGACGGCTGGCAGGCCCCGCCCGCGACCGTGCGTACCATGGCCTCGCGTTACGGCTCGAGCGACGCGACGTGCCCTTCGCCGTGTACGCGACGCTCCCCGCGTCCGCGATCGTCGGCGACCGCCTCGGCTGCGTGAAGACGTCACCTGTGTTCGGGCTCGATCTCGCCGCGCTCTGCCTCCACGGGCGGAGCTGAGAACGAGTTAGCGCGGCGGCTCGTCGACGTCGTCGCCGGCTGCGTGCAAAGCCCAACAGGCGGGCGTTCTCTCGCCGTGAAACCGGATGAAACCTCCGTGAAGGCGGCGCAGTTCATCGTCGCTCGATCAGCTGCTGTCTCGACGACGGCACCAGCCCTGAAGGACCGTGTCGAGCATTTTGGAGAAGGAGACAGGCTATGAGGAGCAAGCACGCAATGGTCACCGCCGTCGTCCTGGCGGTCGCAACTGTCGCGGTTACCATCGCACCGCCCGCGCTCGCGGGCGGCGCGCGCTGTGACAACCGCGGTCGGATCGTTTTCACGCGTTCCGGTGACGACGGCATCCCGAATCTCTTCTCGACGAGCCCTTGCGGCGGGGCAGTTGTCCAGCTGACGACGACTGGCGCCCACCACGCCGACATCTCCCGCGACGGCCGCTGGATTGCGTACGACAGCGCCGCGCCCGGGCAGAGCACGACCGACGTCTTCATCGCCAGAGCGGATGGCTCGCAGGCACGCGATCTCACCAACGCACCCGCGACCAACGACCTGCAGCCAGACATCTCGCCCGAGGGCAACGCGATCGCCTACTCGACGGGAACGGATGGCCAGAGAGACTCCAGAATCGCCGTCCTCGACCTTCGCTCTGGGCTGACGACCCGTCTGACGCCGGTCATTCCGGGCCAGGAGTCTTTCGACCCGAGCTGGTCCCCGTCCGGCCGTTGGATCGTCTTCGACACGCTTCCCGCCAGTGGCAACGGCTATCTCTGGATAGTGCGCTCCGATGGAACGGATCTGCATCGCATCACCGACAACGCCGCGGACGCCTGCCAGCCCGACTGGGGCCCGAACGACCTGATCGCCTACACCGGCGGCTGCGACCAGCTGCAGACGCACCTGTTTGTTCGTGACCCGCTCGGTCTGTTTGTCCATCAGTTGACGAGAGACGCCGACGGTGGCAGCTCCCAGCTTCCGGCTTTCTCACCGGACGGCCTCTCGCTCACGTACTCGAGGTTCGACGCGAGCTTCGACAACGCCGACGTCTGGCGGCTCGACCTGCTGACGCATGCGCAGACGAACGTCGTCGATGGGCCGACATTCGACTACTGGTCTGCCTGGGGCGGGGGCCGCTGAGCGCAGAGTGGTCGCCACTGCACGATCGTTGGCTCGCTCAAGCGGAGAGCGCGCGTGACGGAACGCGCGCGCGGTCGCCGTAAGTCGCTCGGCGCGGCTATCCGGACCGACGGCCGTGACCTCATAGCGCGCCTCGCCCTCGGCCACGAACGACCCCGACCACACCGGCTCCCCCCCGCCGCGGACCGCCGACTCGGACTCGCCGGTCAGGTTTGACTCATCCAAAGCGAGCCCGTCTGTCGACACCACGGTCCCGTCCGCGACCACTTGGTCGCCCGGGGCCAGACGCACGAGGTCGCCCACCACCACGTCCTCTACCCGGACCCGGCGATCGACCCCGTCCCGCACCACGACTGCGACAGGAGCGACAAGCGCGGCGAGCCGGTCGAGCGCCCGTTTGGAGCGGATCTCCTGAAAGGAGCCGATCGCGATGTTCGAGACCAGGATCCCCAGGAACAACGCGTCGCGCCACGACCCGAACGTGATCGTCAGCACCCCGAACAGGAGCAGGATCCCGTTAGGAACCGTGACCGTGTTCGCGCGCACGATGCTCGCGTACGAGCGGCTCGTACGCGAGCGGGGCAGCCTCCCGCGCGCCTCCCGCCGCCGCGCGGCCTCGACCTCAGTCAACCCCGTCGATGCGAATACGACGGCCGTCAAGATCATCCGACGCTACCCGACACCATGGGACGCTCACAAGCGGGCGGTCCGCCATCTACTGAGCAAGCGGTCCGACGACGGGGCGATCATGTGCTCATGGAGGCGAGCCAAGGCGCGGGTCGAGCACGCCACACCGGTCCTCGCACGGGTTGGGCGGATCGCGGCTTGGCTGGCTGGGATCGCGCTGGTTCTGTTCCTCCTGGATCAGCTTGGCGTTCCGGTCTCCGACTGGATCCACGACTTCTTCCAGCAGCTACGCGCGGTTCCGGCTTACGCGATTGCCGGTGGGATCGTGCTCGACACGCTCCAGACCGTGTTCGCGGCGATCGCGTGGCTGACGATCCTGCGCGCCGCGTTTCCGGACGCAGCAGTTCCGTTCCGCGCGGTCCTCGCGTCGTACGCGGTCGCCGTCGCCCTCAACGGCTTCCTGCCGGCGAACATCGGCTCGATCGTGATGATGCTGATGTTCGTGACGTTGATCGCGACAGCGACATTTGCGGCCGTGTTCTCCGGATTCATCGTGCAGAAGATCCCGTTCTCGGTGTTCAACGTCGCCTCGTACATCTACCTCTTCGTGACCGTAAGCGGGTCGCTGTCGGTAAAGCTGGACTTTGTGGCCGACCACCCCTTTGCGAGCGTGGTCATCGTCGTCGGCGGCGTGGTGTTGCTCGTCGTCCTGGCGCGCGTCCTCTGGGTGCGTGCCACCAAGCTCCGCGAGCAGGTCAAGAACGGCGGCGCGATCCTCGGTCAGCCGCGACGGTTCGTCGTCGGCGTCGGCCTTCCCGAACTCGGAAGCTACATCGCGCGCCTCGGGATCGTCGCGGTCTTCATGGCCGCATACTCGATCCCCGTCACGTTCCACTCGGTCGTCGCGGTCACGGCCTCCAACTCGATCTCCAACAGCGTCTCGGTGACACCAGGCGGCGCGGGCGTCAACCAGGCCTTCAACGTCGCGGTGCTTGGTGGCACCACGAGCAGTGCCAACGCCGCTGCCTATTCCCTGGGCCAGCAACTCATCATCACCGCCTGGGACGTCTTATTCGCCGTGGCGCTGGTCGCCTGGGTGTTCGGCTGGTCAGGCGGCAAGCAGCTCGTCAAGGAGTCCTACACCGCGGCCGAAGTCAAGGAGCAAGAGCTCAAACAGCAGCGTCAAGCGCGGCGCGCCTCCCGTGGACACCGATAGCGGATCCAATTGGCCGTGGCCGTGGCCGTGGCCGTGGCCGCACCAATGATGCGGGTACCCCGTGAACAGTCGTGGCCACACCGTTGCATAGCCGCAGACCGCGGGCGAGAGTCTCCACGTGACATCGTGCAGTTAACGCCGGCCACCACGGAGGATCAGTCCGGGAGCAGCGGGCTGCCGTGGCGGGGCTGGGGCGCTGATCGGGCTCGGCGCGGTCTTGATCGGGCTCGTGATGTTCCTGCTCGGGCGTCGCGGAGGGCGTCCCCCAAGCGGCCCGACGGGCACACCGCGACCGCCGGTCCCGGGCGAGGGCGCACCCGAGTGACCGTTCGCACAGCATCGTCCTCGGACCCGCTTCGCCGAGCAGGGCGGTGGCATCGAGATCGGAGACCTGCCAACCGGGGCGACACTCCGGACGGCGCGCGCCGTTCTGCCGCTGTTACCTGGTGGCGCCCGATGCGTACACCTACCGGCGAGCGACTAGGATTTCAACCCGTAGGGAACCGCTCGCTCGAGCGCATCGGGGCGCCATCGTCTGAGAAGGCGGCGGCAGATTGTCTGATAACCGTGACCGTGCAGTGATGACGCGCCGCCGGGTGGTGATCGTGGGTGGCGGTTTCGGTGGCCTGGAGGCGGCGCGGCGTCTGAAGAACGCGGAAGTGGACGTGACCGTAGTTGACCGTCACAACCACCTCCTGTTTCAGCCGCTGATCTACCAGGTGGCCGCGGGGGCGCTGTCATCCGGCCAGGTGGCCGCGCCGATTCGCCACCTGCTAAAGCGGCAGGCCAACGCGACGTTGCTGATGGCCGCCGTCACGGATGTTGACGTCGCCCAGCGCCAGGTGGTACTCGATAGTGGCGAGAGCCTGGCGTACGACAGTTTGATCGTGGCCTGCGGCTGCCAGACGTCGTACTTCGGTCACGAGGAGTGGCGGGGGGTCACGTCTGGGCTGAAGACGCTCCGCGATGCGGTCGATCTCCGCGAGCGAATCTTCGGCGCCTTCGAGCAAGCCGAGCGTACCTCGGACGTCGCTGTCCGCGATGAGTGCCTCACCTTCGTGGTCGTAGGCGGTGGACCGACCGGTGTCGAGATCTCGGGTCAGCTCGCGATCCTGTCGCGCCACACCATGAAGCGTGACTTTAGGCGGATCGACCCGCGAGCCGCGCGAGTGATTCTGCTCGAGGCCGGCGAACGACTCGCCGCGGGGTTCAGTCCGCCCACCTCGGCCAACGTCGCCAAGCAACTCGCCGAGCTCGGCGTCACGGTGCGTGAGCACGCGATGGTCACGGACATCGACGAACGCGGAGTGACAGTGACAATCGGCCGGAAGACCGAGCGGATCGCCACCCGGACGGTGGTGTGGGCCGCGGGCGTGCGCGCGGCACCGATCGCCGAGGTGATCGCCCGCGCCGCCGGCGCTGACGTCGACCGGGCTGGCGGCGTGAAGGTCAACCCTGACCTGACGCTCCCGGGCTACCGTGAGATCTCGGTGATCGGCGACGCCGCGCGTCTCACCGGCCCGGATGACAAGCCGCTGCCCGGCTTCGCGACCGTCGCGGTTCAACAGGCCCGTCACGTCGCAAAAGCGATCCGGGACGGACGGCCAGCAGCCTCGACGCCGTTCAAGTACTTCGACAAAGGCGCGCTGGCGGTCGTCGGCCGCGGAAGAGCGGTAGGCGAAGTCAGAGGTCACCGGCTCTCTGGGCTGGTCGCCTTCCTAACGTACGTTGCTGTCCACCTCTTCTATCTGGGCGGCGTCGGCGGCCGGCGGATCACGGTGGCAATCACCGCGATTGGATCGCTGTTCGGAGCGCGGGAAAGCCGCGTCATCGAGGGCGAGCTCGCGAGCTCGGACCGCCCGCGATCGATCGCCGAACCGCAACCGAGCGACGACCTCACGTGATCTCGCTCACTCCGCAACGGATCAAAACGGCACGATTCGAGTTCGGCGAGGTCGATCTAAGCGATCGCTCGTGGCCTGGGGCTCCGGTTCGTCCGGCGGCCGCAGACCGGTTAGGCGGCCCTACGCCGCTGTGGAGGTATTAGGGCTATCGAGGACGTCGCTCCGGTTTGGAGGGTGTTGACCGGGCTGTGGAGGTGAGCGGTGGCTGGTGGCCGCATTGACCATGAAGTGATCGTGATCGGCTCCCTGGTGAGAGGGATCATCCATTTGGGGTGAGGCACACGGCGGCTTCCTGAGCGACGATGCGGCGGTGAGTCGATCTCCGATGGCGACTGCATCAGTTGCATCAGTTTCAGGACTCGATTGGCGTCGGCGCGCCGAGACGCGGAGGCTTGTGCTGGTCGCGGTCGGCGTGGCGGGGATGGTACGACCACGGTGACGGTGTGGACGGTCGCGAAAAGCGCGATTCTGGTCGATCGGTCGGGCGATGTGATCTGGAGGGGCCTGTTCGTCTGGGCCTTTGTGGCGGTCGGCGGAGTACAAGTCGTGGCGCCGGGGTCGCGGCCGTCGAGCGCTGGCTCCCCGTCCAACGGAGGTACAACATCCTTCCGGTTCTCATCGCCGGCACCTTCGTGATCATCGTGATCCTGTCCGAGGGGGACACTGACGTCGGAGTACTCGCGTTCGGCCTCGCAGGCCTGGGGTGCTCGGCGCTCCCCCAGCTGACGATCGGCTTCGGCCAGGAGCAACTACCGCGATCGCCGGAGCGACGGCCGGCGGCGTCATCGCCTTCTACCAGCTCGGCTACGGCATCGCCGCCTTTGGCGCCGGTCCATGCTCGACGGCGGCGTGAAGTTGTCGAGCGTTCAGGGGGCGGCTGCGGTGACCGCGGCGGCAATGGGGTCCGCTGTCGTTCGTGGTCGCAGGTCCGCACGCCGCAAACTCCGCAGACATCACTCGCCCCTGCGGCAGTCGAATTACGGCGCTCAACCGAAACACGTGAAAGGGAAGTCCTATGAGTACGGCAGTCTCCTCTCGCGCCATTACGTCAGCCTCCGAGACGGCCGAAGGTGGCGCGCACGTGGCGGATGTGTTCGTGATCTTCGGGATCACGGGCGACCTGGCGAAGGTGATGACGTTCAACTCGCTCTACCGCCTGGAAGAGCGTGGCCTGTTGGACTCCCCGATCGTTGGTGTCGCGGTCAGCGACTGGTCGGATGACGATCTCCGCAGCCACGCGCGCGAGGCGATCCTGAACTGCTCGGGCGGGATCGATGTGGAGGTGTTCGACCGCCTGGCCGCGCGCATGTCGTACGTGAGCGGCGACTTCGGCGAACCCGAGACCTACCAGCGGGTCGGGAGCGCCATCGGTCAGGCCGAGTGTCCGGTGTTCTATCTCGAGATCCCGCCGTTCCTATTCGGGCGGGTGATCAAGGGTCTAACCGAGGCTGGGTTGACCAAGACCGGGCGGGTGGTGGTCGAGAAGCCGTTCGGGCACGATCTGGAGTCGGCGCGTGAGCTGGCCGCGGAGATCCACCAGTACATCCGCGAGGACCAGCTGTTCCGGATCGATCACTTCCTGGGCAAGATGGGGATCGGGGAGATCCTCTATCTGCGGTTCGCGAACGCGGTGTTCGAGCCGATCTGGAACCGCAACTACGTCTCCAGCGTGCAGATCACGATGGCCGAGAGCTTCGGGGTCGAGGATCGCGGCCACTTCTACGACCCGGTCGGGGCGCTGCGCGACGTGGTCGTCAACCACATGATGCAGGTGGTCGCGGCCTCGGCGATGGAGGTCCCTTCCTCGGGCGACGCCGGCGTGCTTAAGGACGCGCTCGTCTCGGTATACAGGGCGATGTCGGCGGCCGATCCCGCGCATTACGTGCGCGGGCAGTACGAGGGCTACCGGTCGATCGACGGGGTCGCGCCTGACTCGACCACGGAGACCTACGCCGCGCTGCGGCTGGAGATCGACAACTGGCGCTGGTCGGGCGTCCCGTTCTTCCTGCGAACCGGCAAATGTCTGCCGGCCACGCAGACCGAGGTCCGGGTGGTGTTCCGACGCCCGCCGAAGCTTGGCTTCGGGGCCTGGTCGCGGGCGCCCGAGCCGAGTCAGCTTGTGGTCAAGATGGATCCGTCGACCGGGATCCGCCTGTTGGTCGACGCCCAGCGGCACGAGACGGTCGAGCCGGAGCAGATCAACCTCGATATGGAGTTCGCCGAGGAAGGCGGCGAGGGCCCCACTCCGTACGAGGTTCTCCTCCACGCCGCGCTCGTCGGCGACAGCAAGCGCTTCACCCGCCAGGACGGCGTCGAGGAGTGCTGGCGGGTGATGGCGCCATTGCTGGAGCATCCCCCACCGGTCCACCCGTACGCGAAGGGGTCCTGGGGCCCCGCGGAGGCCGAGCAGGTTCTCGCCGGCCATGGCCGCTGGCATCACCCGTGGGTGGCGTCATGAGCTCGACCAAGGTCAAGAAGGACGCGCAGCGCGACGGCCATGCTGCCGAAGTCGCGGCCGCGGCTACGGGCACTGTGGCGTCGATGCCGCATAGCGCGGCGGCGCCGTCGCCGTTCACCCCGATCGCCGATTACGCGTTCCTGTCGGACTGCCATACCGGGGCGCTGGTCGCGCCGGACGGGACGATCGACTGGCTGTGCATCCCGCGGTTTGACTCGCCGAGCGTGTTCGGGTCGTTGTTGGATCGCGGCGCGGGGGCGTTTCGTTTGGGCCCGTTCGGGATCAACGTGCCGAGCAGCCGGCATTACGAGCCGGGGACGAACACGCTCGTCACGACGTGGAAGACGCCGTCGGGGTGGGCCGAGGTTCACGACGCGCTGACGATGGGGCCGCGCCGCGGCGAGGATGTGATCACGCCGCATACGCGTCCGCCGACCGACGAGGACGCCGATCACGTGCTCGTGCGCACGGTGAGGTGCATCGAGGGCAGTGTCGAGGTCGAGCTTGTGTGCGAGCCCGGATTCGATTACGGCCGCGTGCTCGCCGACTGGACGCTGACTCCGGATCGCCACCGCGCCGATGCGACCGGCGGCGATCAGTCGATGCGCCTGCAGACCGACATGCTGCTCGGGATCGAGTCCCATCACGTTCGCGCCCGGCACACGCTCCGTGAGGGCGAGGAGCTGTTCTGCGCGCTCTCCTGGGACGACCAGGCGC
The DNA here is from genome assembly GCA_963832315.1 of uncultured Solirubrobacterales bacterium. Lineage (GTDB taxonomy): Bacteria > Actinomycetota > Thermoleophilia > Solirubrobacterales > Solirubrobacteraceae > Palsa-465. The sequence goes on from CAWHTT010000011.1 coordinate 520,216, forward strand.
CGATGCCGACGACGGTTGATGAGGCCAACGCGCTGTTGCGCGCGACGACGCGGTTCTGGCGGCACTGGCTGTCGAGGGCGCGGATCCCCGATCACGAGTTCCGCGCGTTGATCCAGCGCTCGGCGCTGGCGATCAAGGGGCTCACGTACATGCCGACCGGGGCGACGGTTGCGGCGTTGACGACGTCACTGCCCGAGACCCCGGGCGGGGAGCGCAACTGGGACTACCGCTACACCTGGATCCGCGACTCGACGTTCACGCTCCAGGCGTTGCACTACCTGGATCTGGACTGGGAGGCGGATGAGTTCATGCAGTTCATCGCCGACCTCGAATGCAATCAGGACGGCGGGCTGCAGATCATGTACGGGATCGACGGCCGGCGGGATCTGACCGAGACCCTCCGGGAGGATCTCAGCGGCTACGACGGGGCCAGCCCGGTCCGCCTCGGGAACGGCGCGTTCGACCAGCGCCAGAACGACGTGTTCGGCGCGGCGCTCGACTCTGTGCTGTTGCACACCCGCCGCAGCCAGCGATTGCCGCGGCGGTTGTGGCCGTTGATCCAGGCCCAGGCCGAGTGCGCGAAGGGGGTGTGGCGTGAGCCGGATCAGGGGATCTGGGAAGCGCGCGGCAAGCCTCAGCATTACGTCTCGTCGAAGTTGATGTGCTGGGTGGCGATGGACCGCGCCGCCAAGCTCGCGGGGATACGCGGTGAGAACAGCTCGGCGGCCGAGTGGGCCGAGGTCGCGGCCGAGATCAAGGCCGACATCCTCGAGCATGGCGTCGACAAGCGCGGGGTGCTGTGCCAGCACTACTCGACCGAGTCGCTGGACGCCTCGACGCTGCTGGCGGCGATCTTCGGCTTCCTGCCGGGTGATGACCCGCGGATGCGCGCGAGCGTGCTGGCGATCGCTGACGAGTTGACCGAGCACGGGTTCGTGCTGCGCTACCGGACCGACGAGACCGACGACGGGCTGTCCGGCAAGGAGGGCACGTTCGTGATCTGCTCCTTCTGGCTCGTCTCCGCCCTGGCGATCATCGGTGAGATGCAGCGCGCTCGCGACCTGATGACACGCCTAGTCAAGGTCGCGTCCCCACTGGGGTTATACGCCGAGGAGTTCGACGCCGACACGGGCCGGCACCTCGGCAACTTCCCGCAGGCGTTCTCGCACCTCGCGCTGGTCGAGGCCGCCGGCCGGATCATCCTCGCCGAACGCATACAGGAGCTGGGCGCATGACTGACTATGACGTGATCGTGATCGGCAGCGGCGCTGGCGGCGGCACCCTCGTGCGCCACCTGGCGCCGTCGGGCAAGCGGATCCTGCTGCTCGAGCGCGGCGATTGGCTGCCCCGTGAGCCGCAGAACTGGCTGGCGCGCAACGTGTTCGTCGAGAACCGCTACGTCTCACCTGACACGTGGTACTACTCGGACGGCTCAGCCGTTCCAGCCGGAGGTGCACTATTGGGTCGGCGGCGCTACCAAGCGCTACGGAGCCGCGCTCTACAGGCTACGGGAACGGGACTTCGGCGTGCTGAAGCATCGCGACGGCCTCTCGCCGTCGTGGCCGATCTCCTACGCCGACATGGAGCCGTACTACACGCAGGCCGAGCAGCTCTACCAGGTGCACGGCGCGCGCGGCGAGGACCCGACCGAGCCTCCGGCGAGCGCGCCCTATCCGTTCCCGGCGGTGTCGCACGAGCCGCGGATCCAGCAACTGTCAGACGACCTCGCAAAGGCCGGCTTGCATCCGTTCCACGCCCCCTGCGGGATCCTGCTCGACGAGTCCAACATGCCGTTCAGCAAGTGTGTCCGGTGCGATAACTGCGACGGCTTTCCATGCCTTGTGCACGCCAAATCTGACGCCGAGGTGATTGCGGTGCGGCCGGCGATCGAGCACCCGAACGTGACGCTCCTCACCAACGCGGAGGCGATGCGGCTCCAGACCAATACCGCCGGGACGGCGGTCACGGGAGTGGTCGTCAACCACGACGGCGCCACCGAAACGTTCGAGGCTGACTTGATTGTCGTCTCCTGCGGGGCGGCCAACAGCGCCAGGCTGCTGCTCGCCTCCGCCAACGACAAGCACCCGAATGGCCTCGCCAACGGCTCCGATCAGGTCGGCCGGAACTTCATGTTCCACAACAGCCAGGCCGTGTTGGCGCTCTCAAGAGAAGAGAACCCGACCGTGTTCCAGAAGACGCTCGGGGTCAATGATTTCTACTTCTCCGGCGGCGAGGAGTACGAGTTCCCGCTGGGGAACATCCAGATGGTCGGCAAGTCCCAGGCGGAGATGTTCCGCGGGGAGAAGCCAGGCGAGACGCGATTTGCGCCCGAGTGGACTTTGCGGGATGTCGCTCGTCACGCCGTCGACTTCTGGCTCTCGACCGAGGACCTGCCGCGGCCCGAGAACCGCGTCACGGTCACCAAGGACGGCAACATCCAGATCAGCTACACGGCGAGCAACCAGGAGCCCAAGGAGCGCCTGTACCACGCGCTCAAGGAGATGCTCAAGGACCTCGGTATGCACCACGGGCACCTGCTGCCCCATCACGCCTACCTCAAGAACGAGATTCCGATTGCCGGCTGTGCCCATCAGGCCGGCACCGTCCGGTTCGGGAACGACCCGGGCAGCTCCGTGCTCGATGCCAACTGCAAGGCTCACGAGCTCGACAACCTGTACGTCGTCGACACCAGCTTCTTCCCGAGCATCGGCGCGGTCAACCCGGCGCTCACCGCGATGGCCAACTCCATCCGGGTCGGCGACCACCTGCTCGAGCGAATGGGCACCCAGCAGCCACAACCGGAGGCTGCACATGTCGCATGACGGAGACTCGGCAAACGGCAAGCATCGTGTGGTGATCGTCGGTGGGGGCTTCGCCGGTCTTGGCTGCGCTCAGCGACCCGTCTCGGGGTCCGCCCGAGCGCCCGAGGCGCAGATAACCGGAACGGTTGCGTGATCGACGTCGCATCGACCACGGTCGACCTGGCTCGCCTTCAGTTCGCGACGACGTCGATCTACCACTTCCTGTTCGTCCCGCTCACGCTCGGGCTGGCGCCGCTCGTCGCGACGATGCAGACGATCTGGCACCGGACGCACGACGACGGCTGGCTGCGGCTCACGCGTTTCTTCGGGACGCTGCTCCTGATTAATTTCGCGATCGGGGTGGCGACCGGGCTCGTTCAAGAGTTTCAGTTCGGAATGAGCTGGTCGGTGTACTCGAACTTCGTCGGCGGCGTGTTCGGAGCGCCGCTGGCGATGGAAAGCCTGGTGGCGTTCTTCCTCGAGGCGACCTTCCTGGGCCTGTGGATCTTCGGCTGGGGCCGACTGTCGCCCCGGGTTCACCTTGCCACGATCTGGCTCGTCGCGCTCGGTACGTGGCTCTCGACGTATTTCATCCTCGTCGCCAACTCATGGATGCAGCACCCTGTCGGCTACAAGCTGGTGGACGGCAAGGCGCAGTTGACCAGCGTCGGGGCGCTGCTGTCGAACGAGTTCGCGCTGATCGCGTATCTACACACGATCCTTGCCGGCCTGATCTTCGGCTCGATGGTGATGCTGGGCATCTGCTGCTGGCATCTGCTGCGTGGTCGCGACGTCGAGTTGTTCCGCCGCGCGACAAAGCTGGCGCTGATCGTCGCCGTACCGGCAACCCTGCTCCAACTGTCTGTCGGCAACCGCTTCGGGGAGGACGTGACGAGCCAGCAGGGCATGAAGATCGCCGCATCTGAAGCCCAGTGGAACACCTGTCAGCCGTGCGGCTTTTCCCTGTTCCAGATCGGCGGGTTTTCTCCCCAGGACCCCACGCCGACATTCGCAATCACGATCCCGCGGCTCCTCTCGTGGATGGGCACCGGCTCGTTCGACGGCAAGGTACAAGGCCTAGATCAACTCCAGGCGCAGGAACAAAAGCAATACGGACCAGGCAATTACATGCCCCGCGTCGAGCTGATGTACTGGTCCATGCGGGTGATGGCCATGCTCGGGGTGCTGATGTTCCTGATCGCCGCCGTCGGGGCGTGGCTGTATCGCAGACGAAAACTCGAGAAAGCCCACTGGTTCCTGTGGACGGCGATCATCGGGATCTCCTTCCCCTACATCGCAGCGACCTTCGGCTGGATCCTCACCGAGATGGGACGCCAGCCCTGGATCGTTCAGGGCCTGCTGAAGACGTCCCAGGCGGTGTCTTCCAACCTGAGCACCGCGATGATCGCCACGAGCCTGGGCGTGTTCGTCCTGCTCTACATCACACTCGGCGCCGTCGACTTCGTGCTGATGCGACGCTACGCCCGCGTGGACCCACCCGAGGCCGGGGCGGAACGGGCCACGCCGACCTCAGCTCCGGCCCTCGGCTACGGGGCGGGATGACTCGATGGGGCTCGAGACCTTCTGGTTCTGTCTGATCGCGGCCCTATGGGCCGGTTACTTCCTCCTCGAGGGGTTCGACTTCGGCGTCGGGATGCTCCTCCCGTACCTCCCGGCTCGCGGCAGCGAGCGCGAGCGCAAAATGATGTTCGAATCGATCGGCCCGGTCTGGGACGGCAACGAGATGTGGCTGGTGATCGCCGCCGGCGCGACGTTCGCCGCGTTCCCCGCCTGGTACGCGACGATGTTCTCCGGGTTCTACTTCGCGCTCCTGCTTGTGCTCGTGCTGCTGATCGTGCGCGTCGTGTCATTCGAATGGCGCGAGAAGCACGACGGTCCGCGCTGGCGAAGCACATGGCTATGGATGAACACGATCGGCAGCCTCGGCGCCCCGTTCATCTGGGGGGTGGCGCTCGCGAACCTCCTAAATGGGGTGCCGCTGAATTCGTCCCACGCCTTCGCCGGCGATTTTTTCGATCTCTTCCGCCCGTACACCGTGTTTGCCGGTGTGGTCGTCGTAGCTCTGTTCGCGGTGCACGGTGCGACGTACCTCACGTTGCGTACCGTCGGCGACTTCCGCGAGCGGGCCGCGAAGACGGCCGAGCGACTGTCGATCCCGGCCGCGCTGCTCGGAATCGCCTTCGTGGTGTGGACCGTCACGGTCGCACACGACCACAATGCACGCGGCGTCCTCCCCACCGCGATCCCCGCCGCCGTCACCGTGATTGCTCTCGTTGCCGCGCTCGCGCTCGCGCATGCGCGCACGAGCGGATGGGCGTTCGCCATGACCGGCCTCGGCGCGATTGGGATCGTGGCAACAATCTTTACGGGCCTGTTCCCGCGAGTGCTCGTCTCGAGCCCAACCTTCGCAAACAGCCTGACGATCTCGAACGCGGCGGCCGGCCATTACGGGCTCGCAGTGATCACCGTGGCAGCCGCGATCTTCACCCCGATCGTTCTCCTTTACCAGAGCTGGACCTATTACGTGTTCCGCAAACGATTGGGTGGAGAGCCGACCGAAACCCCGGTGAAGGCGCTCGCCGACGCGACGCGAACCCCTGCGGCCCCGCCACGCTAGCTGCCGTGTGCGCTCGCGCGCCGTGGATTCGCTCGAGTTGGCTGGCGATCTCGGCGATGAGCTCCGAGGTACCGAACACTCGCAACTGCAACACGCCCAGGTCATACACGGTCGGCTCTAATCGATCCTGATCCGAATCGGAGGCTTGGGATACTTCGCCAACCGCTTGGTCCAGGAGCGCGATCCGGGTGCTTACCTGGCCGCGTGCACCGCTTCCGCATCCCGTCGGCAAACGATCCGGAAAGTCGCGCTGTGCTGCTCGCCGACAGGCACCCACTGGAGCTCGTCGTCGGGTCCCTCGAGCGCGTTCGCGACGGCGGTCATCGGCTCGATGCACACGTATTCCGCGTCCGGCGGCGCGAAGATCTGCGCCACCGGATATCCCTCGGTGTAATGGACTTCGATCGTACGACTGCCGCCGCTGAGTTGAAAGCATGCGCCTGGGTCGACACCATCGAATTCGTCGTCCCAGGTCCGCTCGCCGACCCTGCCGGTGAGAGGACTCGCGGGCTCGGTCGCGCCGGTCGGCACCATCAGCGAATCGAGCGGCAGCCGCTCATGCACGGGAAACACCACCTCCCAGCGCGCCCGAGGCAGCCCCGGGAGCCGGAAGTACGGATGGAAGCCGAACGCGACCGGGACAGGCTCGCTGCCGGTGGCGGTGAGCGTGGTGCGTACCTGAACTGCGCCGCCGGACACCTCAACGGCAAGTTCGACCCGGTGCGGAAACGGGAACGCCTCAAGCAGCTCAGGACGATTGAAATCCAGCCAGCACACCAGCCTGGCCCGATCGCTCTCAGCCGCCACCTCCTGGACCACCCACCGGCGGGAGGCGGTCAGAACACCATGGATGGGCAGGCCGTGATCGTCGAGGAGCACCAACGGCGAGTTACGGTCGAGCACGACGTGGTGGCCGTTCGCCTCATACCCGAACCGATCCAAGCGATTGGCCCATGGATGTAAGAAAGGGATACCCATGAACCTGCGCTCGCGAGCGTAGGCGCGCACCCCAGCGCCCTGCCACAGCAGCTCGTCACCTCCGTGCACGAGCGACGCCCCCAGCATGCCCGCACCGGGCACCCACGTGCAATGCAGATCCGCCTCGGTGTCGCTCAGCGACCACGCCCGCATCCCGCCCGCCCGCGCCATCTTGATGCGGTACCCCCCGGGCATCACAGCACGGCGATCGGGTTGATCGGCGATCCGGTCCCTCCCAAGATGCGCAACGGCGCGGCGATGAACAGGAACTCCCACCGCCGGGACGCGCTCGCACGCCAAGGTCAGGTCCTCGAACTGGAGGTAGTCCAACAGGTGCAACCCCATCGCGGCGATCGCGAGCGCGTGAATCGGGAAGTCGACCCCCTCGGTAGTACTCGGCGCGGTGTCGCTGTTGCCGTCCGACCCGAGAGCCGCGACCGCACGGGACGCGGCGAATCGCAATGCAGTCGGATGTAACCCAGCCTTGGACTCACGAGTGTTCCACGGGCCGAGCTCGGCGAGCCGCCGCGAGTGGCCGGTGCGAACCAGCAGGATGTCGCCCTCCCCGACGGCCACGCGCTGCTCGCGCTCGGCCGCCTCGAGATCCTCCGCGGACACGTGCTCGCCGGGCTCGAGCCACGGCACGCCACGCAGACGCGGGATGTCGAGCAGCACTCCGCGTCCGACGAGACCATCCTTGAGGACCTCGATCGAGTTGACCGCGCCGCCATGTCCCGTCACGGCAACCTCCGGACGGTCGTTGTACAAGACGCCCTGGTATGCGACGTGGCACAGCGCGTCGATGTGGGTGTGGCCGTCGTTGTGATAGTCAAGCCCCACGTAGTCCTTCATGAACTCGACCGGCTCGTCGCCGCCGTCAAGCCCGGTCGGCGCCGTCATATGGTGGTCCGCCGGCACAGGGTTATGGATCGCGGGGATCGTGTTGAGCGGCAGGCTCAGCGAGACCGTTACGCCATCCCGGACGAGCCCAACCGCCGCCGCAATGGCCTCCGCAGTCAGGAAATGAAGCGCGCCGCGCTGATCCTCCGGCCCCCACCGATTCCAATTGCTCAACTCCCGGACCAAGGCGCTGAATTCCTCCGCAGTCACCACCTCGTTGGGCTGCCCCTTCACCGTGTCGTCGGGCTGCGAACCCATGCCCGAAAACGTACGCGGCGGCGCACGCGCACGGCTCACCCAAACAGGGTGACGATCGGCGCGACGGGCTAATCGGACCCCGCCACCAGGAGCGTTGCGCCACGATCCGCGCTCGGGTTCGACAGCAACGACTACTCGCTGGATCCGAGCCGGCGTCGCCCGCCGCGTCGACTCCGCGTTTCGCAGCGAGAGATCATCGTGGTCGCGCTGGACCCCGGCGAGGTCGCCGCCGGGGGCGGTGCTCTCCCGATGGTGAGGCTACGCAGGTGGCCCGGGGAGGCCGAGCAACTGGATCACCGCGAAGACGAGCAACGCCGCTCCGATGCCGATGAGCCCAAAGCGGGCTTGGCGAATCCGGAAGTGACCGCTGATCCCGACCAGAAACAGCACAGTGGCCAGAAACACGGTGTCGCGGATGTACTTGTCCGCGGTTGAACCCGCGGCGGCGCCCTTGATGAAGGCGGCGTCCGCCTGCGCATCGTGAGACCTGGCGGCAACGTCCTGAGGGATCACGTATTGCGGCATGTACGCCGGCCCCGGAGGAGCGTTGGGATTGTGCGCCGGATCGGTCGCCAGCCAGGCGTTGAACGCCGGACGGTACCCAGGACGCATCCGCTTTGCCGCTAACCGCTCGGCCTTCACGTTTCCGGCCGTGAACGCGGTGAACCAGGCGTTGAACGAAGCGGAGTCGAGCGTCCGGGTCACGAGCGCCTCGAGATCAGCGCGGCTCGCCTTCGTGCGTTCAGCCGATGCCCGGGCGAGTGTCACCGAAGACTCGGTGCCCCATTTAGCCGCCGCGTAGCCCGAGTACGCCGCGAGGACGGCCACGAGCGAGAGCAGCACCGCTTCGACGATCGACGGCCAGCGATCAAGCCGATCGCCTTCCTTCTCTTCAGCCTCGTGCTTCTTGTGCTCGGCGATCTCCTTGCCGACCTCGGCGGGTGAGAGACCCTCGGGCACAGCTCACCGACACCGGTTCTCGCGGGCAGCAGCCTTCTCCCCGTGCTCGGCCCGCAGATCAGCTCGTGAGCCGCTCATATCGCGAAGAGACGTTACGTCCCGACACTTCGCGTCACATCGCCCGAAAAGGATGACCTCGCAGGCCGCTGCGCAGCGCAAAAGCTCTCCTGGCACGTCCAAGGACGGGGCAGCGGTGGAGGTCGGCGGATCGTACTCCGGGAAGGTACCCGCGCTATGAGCGCGAATCTTCGGTTGTGCCCGTCGAGGGATCAGGCGCGCGCCAGCGTTGGTTCGCGCGCGGCCCGAGTGGTGAAACTCCGCTCGAGCTTGTCCAGCGGATCGGCGATGCCTACGGGCTGGTCCTCTTCCTGATTCTCACGACGTTCGTGGTGTCAATGACTCTGCCCCCGGAGGGGTGGGGCGGTCGGGTGGCTGCGATTGCGGTCGCCGGGCTCACGACGATCATCGCACTCACGAGCTCGGACGTGCCGCTGGGCCGGGTGCGGCTTGCGGCCGGGGTCGCGCTAGCGGCGGTGCTCGCTGCCGTGCTCGCGCGAGTGCTCTCCTCAGATGCTCTATTGGGCGTCGCGTTCGTCACCGACTCGTTGCTGCTCGCGGTTGCGGCGATTGTGATCCTGCGGCGCGTCGTGCTTACCGCCCAGGTCGATTTCCGGACGATCCTCGGGGCGATCAGCGTCTTCACGCTCCTCGGCCTGCTGTTCGCGTTCCTGTTCCTCGCGCTTGGACGCTTGCTCAGCGGGAATGTGTTCAGCGGCGTCTCCAACACACCGGCTCGCGACTACCTGTTCTTCAGCTACACCACCCTGACCACAACCGGCTACGGCAACCTCGTACCAGCCGGGACCATCGGCCAAATCCTGGCCGTGTTCGAGATGCTGACCGGCCAAGTCTTCATGGTCACGCTCGTCGCTGGACTCGTAAGCCTATGGCGACCCGGCGCAAGAGCGGCTGAGCGAGCCGCGACGCGGGACGAGCAGCAAGCCTGACGCCCAGCCCACGAACCCGCCTCACCCGCATCGGACTAACCGGGATCACCCGATCGGGATGACGCCGGGCGGCGGGCGGGTTCGCTGATGAGCCGGCAACGAAGGAGGATGCGATGTGTCGCTGGATGGCATGGCACGGGCAGCCGGTCCTCATCGAGGAGCTGCTCTTCAGGACCCAGCACGGGATCGTCGACCAGAGCCTGCACTCGCGAATGGGTGCCGAACCGACGAACGGCGACGGCGTTCGGGGTCGGCTGGTACGGCGCCGGCGATGGCCCGGGCGTCTACCACAGCGTCGCTCCCGCCTGGGGTGATGCGAACTTGCGCGAGCTCGCTGCGCACGTTGCGTCGCCTATGTTCCTGGTGCACGTGCGGGCGGCGATCGGGTCACCGATCCAGCAGACCAACTGCCATCCGTTCCGTCACGGGCGCTGGCTGTTTGTGCACAACGGCTACGTCGGTGACTTCCAGGTTATCCGGCGGGACCTCATGTGGGCGATCGATCCGAAGTTGTTCGCCGGCATCGTGGGGTCGACGGACACGGAGGTGGTGTTCAGGCTCGCACTTACGTTCGGGCTCGAGGAGGATCCGATCCGAGCGCTCGAGCGCACCGTCGGGCTGATCGAGGCGACCGCGACCGAGTCCGGCGTCGCGCCGATGGTGCAAGGGACCTTCGGTGTCTCGGACGGCAGCAGCCTGTGGGCCGTGCGGTATGCGACCGAGGGCCGGGCGCGGTCGCTGTTCGCGTCGGCCGACGTCGACTCGCTGCACCAGCTATATCCGGGAAAGAAAATGTGGTTCGCGACGGCGACGTCCGAGGACCGGCTGATCGCGTCCGAGCCGTTCTCGGACCTGCCGGGCGTGTGGCACGAGATCGACGAGTCGTCCGCCGTGATCGTACGCAGCGGCGGCGTGCTCGAACACGAGCCGTTCCGCCCCGAGGTTCCGCGGGCCACCGTCTCGTCGCCATAGACGAAGAGCCGTGGATCACGTAGGTGGACCGGAAGAAGATCGCGAGCGACTATCACGGTAGGAGCCGCAGACCGACCGCAGAGCGCCGATCGCGCCGAGAGTCGCGCCTAGCTATAGCTAAGGCAGCAGCAGTTCCGCGCGGGCGGCATGCGATTAACGTGATGCGAGGCACCGACCGGCCTCCTGCTTGCCTAGTCGGTTTGGAGCTGGCCGGGCAGCACACGCGTTTGGCTACCGCTCCCCCCGCCAGAAGTCGAGCGCGCCTCGCTTGCGAAGCGATCTCAGGCAGTGAGTCTCACGGGGGTGGACGACGCGGAACCCGAGCAAGCGCCTCGTAATGCCGGTCGACGTGGAGCATCGTCGCCAACCGCGTCGATCACGCCGCGAGTGGACAGACCGACGGGTGTCGATGTGGATCGAGTCTCGGGACGATCAGCACGCAATGCGGTTCCTGACGCGCACCGGCGCGCTCTTCAAACGGTTACCTGCGCCGGTGTGTCGGTCCTGGCGCGTCGGGTGCTGCGTTGCGCGCGCCGGATCACCCTGATCGAGTGATGCGCGTTTCGGCCGGCTCGGCTCCGATAGTCCGAGCGCTATGTCGACGCGACGGCACGGCCTGGGTATTCGCGCTCCACGCTCGGCCCGAGCGGGCGAGGGGCGCAGGCGCTGGCAGATCCGGGCCGACGGGTTACCACCGTGCACCAGCCAACACGCCGCCGGAGCGGCCGACCACGAGAGTGAGGCGAGATGGGCGCGATCCTTCTCCTGGCTTTGACGGCCGCCTTCAATCCAACGGAGATAGCGGCCACAACCGTGATGCTGCTGCTGCCGAGCCCCGAACGGCTGATGCTCGGCTACTGGCTGGGCGCGATGACCACCGGCATCGCGTCCGGACTGGTGATCGTCTTCGCGCTCAACGACTCGGGGGCCGAGCACACCACCAGGCACACGGTGAGCCCCATCGTCCAGCTCGCGTTCGCGGCGCTACTGGTCCTCGCCGCGGTCGCGCTCGCGAAGGGCGGAGGCAAGCGCGTGCGCGAGCGGCACGACAAGCGCCACGAGAAGAAGGACAAGAAACCGCCGAAGTGGCAGCAGCTGCTGCGGAAGGGCAGCCCGTGGCACACGTTTGTGGCCGGGATCCTGCTGTCGTTTCCCGGCGTCTCCTACCTCGCCGCTCTAGACCGACTGATCCACCTGCACTACTCGACGTTCGTGACGGTGGTGATCGTGATCGGCTTCTGCCTCGTGCAAAACCTCTTGCTCGAGATCCCAATGCTCGCGTTCAAGATCTGGCCCACCGAGACCCCGGCCGCGATCGACAGCGCAAAAGCGTGGGGCGCGAGGCACGGCAGGCAATACGGTGCCTGGGGGCTGGCGATACTCGGCGTCGCGCTGGCGATCATAAGCGTCATCGGCCTCCTATCGCGATGACCTGGGCGGGCGGTTTCCCGGATTCGGCAGCGCCTGCGTGGGAGCCTGTGGGCGCTGCCGCTGCTCGGGGGCGTGCTCGGGGCAGGATTGGCCGCCGTCGACGTGGTGGTCAAGTCGATACGCCTGCCGGCCGCCTGGACCTACCGTCTCGCTCGCGCCTCCGGATTCTGCATTCTGCACACCGGCCTCGGTTTGACGAGGCCGCTCATAGCCCGGATTCGACCTCGATCTCGCCTGCTTTAGCAGCAGCGCCGAAACGCTTGAAGTCGCGCTCGTTCTGGTCGGCATAGGAGTCGGCGAACGCCGCGAGCGCTAAGTCGAACGTGTCGCCGCGCCCGAGGTATCCCGCGATCGCGATCGGGTCGCCCGAGCGGGCGTGACCGAGCGCGAGCGACCACCCGCAGGCCTGCCCGTAGCGCACGAGCTCGCCGTGCTTGAGGGTGTCGATGTCGGCGGACGCCTTCCAGTCCCACAGTTGCCGCACGTAGAAATCGCGCTGCGGGCCGTCGAGCGGCTTCACCCTTACCCAGCCGAGCATGATGTCGCTCGCTGACTGCATCAGCCACTGGCCTTCGACCACGCGACGGCCGTGGTTGGAGAAGCGGCTCTTTCCCGCGAACGGTTCGAGCACCGAAGCGGTCGCCTCCTTGATCTGCAGAAACAGCGGGTCTTTGTGGTCCCGCCCGAGCATCAGGGCGATCCAGCAGCGCGTGCCGACGCTGCCGACGCCGACGACCTTGCGAGCCATGTCGACGTAGTGGTACTCATCCATGAGCCGTGCGGCGGCGCCGCTGAGCGTCCGCTTGTACGCGTCGATCAGCTTGCTCATCTCGCGTTCAATCTCGGGCGTTTCGCCAGCATCGATGAGATCCTGAAGCGGGACGATCAGTGGGGGATCGCTGACGATCCGCAGCGTGCCGTTCACCTGCTGGGTCAGGCGCGAGAGCGCCTTCGTGCTGTCCTTGGTGTGGGCCTTCTCCGCCGCCTTCTCGAGCTGCTTGCCTTTGTGTCCCTCGGATTGGACCGCGCGGGTCAGCGTCTCGATGTCCTGCTTGGCGTACCAGACGTCCAGATCGCCCATTCCGGCGAATCGCTGCATCGCGCCGCGGTACTCGCCGACCGTTGCGATCACCGCCGCCTGGCGCTGGCGGCTGTCGAAGCCTCGTTCGCGGGCCGCGATCTCGATGCTCGCCGCGAGTCGTTTGACGTCCCATTCGAACGGCCCCGGCGCCGTCTCGTCGAAATCGTTGACGTCGAACACGAGCTCCCGTTCCGGCGACGCGAACCCGCCAAAGTTCGACAGATGGGCATCCCCGCACAGCTGCGCGCGCAGCCCAGGCGTCGGCGTTGCCGCGAGGTCGGCGGCCATCACCGCGGCCGCGCCGCGGTAGAAAGTGAACGGCGAGACGAGCATCCGCCCGTGCCGGATCGGGATGAGCTCCGGGACTCGCGTCGCTTCCTGCCCCAGCAGGATCTTGACCGGATCGGCCCGGTCGGCCGGAGGCTGCCAGGTCGCCTGGGCCGAGCGGCTCGCCACCGATCGCGCAGCCCTACCTTTCGCGGCACGCGCCTCGGGCGTCGCCTGCACCGGCAAGCCCGACATCGCCGTCGCGCTCCCATTCGTCGTGCTCTTCTGTCGCTCTTTATGCGCCGTCTGATCGGTCATCCGATCCTCTCAATCCGTCGGGAACCCAACAACACAACGATGCGCGGGCGCCACCCGCATCATCCGATCAGGGTGAAACCTGTGGTCGCGGCCGAAGGCGAGTCGTGTGATGCATCCCATCGCCTCCGAGCTCGAACGGCATCACCCGACTCGGTGGAAATTCACCTCTTCGGGAGTGTCGATCGCCGCTGCTGAATATTTCGCGCGGAGTTGGACAGGCGTGCGTGAAGCTCAGCCTTGTCGGGCGGACTTCGTCGCCGGTTTCGCTTTGGAGGTGGTGGGTTTGCGTGACCGGTTCGCCAGGGCGATGAGCAGACCTGATCCCGAGACGGCGAGGTAGGCGGTGAGCACGGCGATGGCGACCGGCGCGATCTGCAGCGTGCCGATCTGCGTCGTCAGCGCGCCGAGCAGGAGCAGCGAGAACGGGGCGGCAACGAGCGATGCAGGGAGGGCGGCGAACATCGCAGTGAACGCGAGGCCCTCCGGCAGCCCCGGGATCAGCACGTGGGCGCAGACCCCCGCCGTGCCGCCGATGAACAGCATCACGAGGAACGGTCCCCCGATAAAACCCGTCGCCTCGCACAACGCGAACACGAGGATCTTCGCGAACACGACCGCGATCAACAGGCCCGCGCCGAGCACCGCCCCGTCATGGATCACGGTCGTGAGCTGATCGGTTCCGGTGAACAGCGTCAATGGCAGCGCCACCCCGACCAGCCCGAACGCGACTCCACCAATCGCCGAGCGAAGGATAGGCCGCTTGGCGAGCGGAGCGGTGAGCTTCGTCATCAGACCGATCGCGACTACGGTGACCAGCGCGAGCGCTCCGGCGACCAAGCCGAGGGGAACGGCCGCGAGCAACTGCCAGTCCTCATACTTGTACGACGGCAGCGCGTACAGGCCGACGAACGTCGACCCCGCGATCGGAAAGTACACCGCGAACGCGACCGAAGACGCCACGAGGCCTGCGACCAGCGTGTCGGCCAAGCGTGCCGCCTTTGGACGCGCAATCTCGAGCGTAAGAACCGACGCCAAGATCGGAGATGACAACAGGCCCCCGTACGCCGCGGACATCCCGCTGAGCGTGTTCGTCGCGCGCACCTCCTCGCTGAGCTTTCGCCGCTCCGAGACCCAAGTTCCCAGCCCGCCCCCCATCTTCCCCAGTGCGTCCTCGGGCCCGAGGCTCGCCCCACCCGCCAGCGACACCAGCGAAACGGCAACCGCCCCCGGCACCATGGAGGGCTCGACCCGCTGGTCCTTGAGTTCCTGGACCGTACCCGGCAGCTTGGCGGGGACGCGAAGGAAGCGACGCAGCACGCCGACGAGCACGCCGGCGCCCGCGGTCACCGCCACCCACCAGAGGTTCCCGTCGAACCAGCCGGGGTTGTTCGGGAGCGTGAACCAGAGCTTCGTGCCGCCCTTCACCAAACCCAGGAACGCCAGCCCGACAAGGCCGAGCACGACCCCGAACAACGCCGCGTACCGGATGAGCACCCAGAACCCGGGTGACCGCGTCAGGGCGATGCTATCTGAGGCTGGATGCGAGTCCTCGCCACTCGCGGGTGTGCTCATCGGATCCCTAAACCTCGAGCAAGCCGCCACGCTCGCCGTTGAAGCGCACAATCAGGCTCTGCGGCGTCCGGATCGTTGTAGGCCGTGATGTAATGATCAACGGGCGCATCGGTCGCAGACGCCATATATCCCCTCTTCTCGAGGCGACCGGCACACGACCGGTCGCACGTATCGATGCACTCCATGGGGACTCTACGTCCTGTGGCGCAGCCCGCGCCTCGTACGATTTGGGTGAAAGGTTGGACTGGCAGGCGTGTGGGTGGCGGCGGCGCGTGCGGATTACCGGTCGAGTGGCTCGTCGATCGCGCCATCCACGGCTTCATCGAGCCGCTGGAGGGTGTAGCCGACGAGCTCATATTCGATTTGAGCCTGGTGCACCTCCACTAGGTTCTCGAGGCCGTACTCATCCCCGAGCTCGACGATGTGCTGGGACTGCCAGTCGCAACGACGTACCTACGGTTCGACTCACATCACCCCAATCGGATGACGATCGCCCGGTCGGGGCGACGATCATTCGTTCACACCTCGGTCACATGTGATGTCGATTCAGGAACCCTCACCACTGACCGATCACGACGGTCGTCGGGCGCGGCATCTGTTGATGCTCGAGTTCGGGTCGCGAACGGAGTTCGATGATCCCAAGCTGGAGTACCGCAGGCTGTTCTCGGAGCTGTTGGGAACGTTCATGCTCGTGCTGGTCGCCGCCGGCGGCGGAATCCTGCACGGAAAGGGGCAGATCAGCCTCGCGGCCGCCGTCGTCGCCCCCGGGCTGATGGTGATGGCGATCATCCTGTTTATGGGCGCGGTGTCGGGCGCACATCTGAACCCCGGGGTGTCGCTGGCGTTCGCGGTCCGCGGTGACTTCCCGTGGAAGCGGGTGCCGGGGTACATCATCGCGCAGCTGCTCGGCGCGACGCTGGCGTGCCTGTTCCTCCTGGCGGTGTTCGGCAACGTCGAGCACCTCGGCGCAACCCTCCCAGGACCCGGATACCACGATTGGCAGGCGTTCTTGATGGAGATCGCGCTGACGGGCGGCCTGCTCAGTGTGATCCTCGGTACCGCCTCGGCGGCGCAGAACGTCGGGACGATCGGCGCGCTCGGCGTCGGGGGGTACATCGCCCTGGCGGGCCTGTGGTCCGCGCCCGTCAGCGGCACCTCCATGAATCCCGCGCGCTCGTTCGGCCCGGCCTTGGTCAGCGGCGACTGGACGGCCTACTGGGTGTACGTTGCCGGGCCGCTGATCGGCGCGGCGATCGCGGTCGGGTGCGCCATCATCCTGCGAGGTCCCGGTGGTGATCCGATCTCCCACGCGGCAGGATCCGGCGTACTCACCCCGGGTCGCTTGAAGGAGAAGACCGACCTCTCGCGCGAGATAGACGAAGGAAAGATCCCGCCGCCCGGAATCGGTCAGACGGGCACACCGGGGGGCTCCTAGCCCGAGACAATCGCGATCCCCGTGCGGCATGGTCGATGAAGAGACCCAGGGCGTCCTCGATGATGACTTCCCCGACGGGGTCGCAGCCCGGTTACGCCCGGCCGCCGACCGGTTCGCCGGCTTGCCGATCGCCCAAGCTGCGCTCAGGTTCGCGTCCGCACGCCACGCGAAGCAATACCGAGAGATCGACGACGCGCCATTCATCATCCATCCAGTCGAGGTGGGCCGGCTGCTTCACCGCGACGGCCGGCCAGACGAGGTGATCGCCGCCGGGCTTCTGCACGACACGCTTGAGAAGACCGCGACCACCTGCGCGGAGCTCCAGCACCGCTTCGGTACACGCGTCGCGCGGCTCGTCGCATCGGTCTCAGACGATCCGTCGATCGGCGACCGCGACTCTCGCAAACGCGAGCTGCGCGACAGCGTCGCGCACGCCGAACCCGACGCCCTGGCGATC
This sequence comes from uncultured Solirubrobacterales bacterium, assembly GCA_963832315.1. Taxonomy (GTDB): domain Bacteria; phylum Actinomycetota; class Thermoleophilia; order Solirubrobacterales; family Solirubrobacteraceae; genus Palsa-465. The sequence goes on from CAWHTT010000011.1 coordinate 537,291, forward strand.
TTCGCCGCGGACAAGATCTCCAAAGTCCGAGAGCTCGCGCTGCTGCCACCGTCGCGGCTTCACGAAACCGCGACCCGTGCCAAGCTCGCCCATTACCGCGCGAGCCTCAAAATGCTCCGCCAAGTCACCCCGGACGGTGCCCTCGTCAATCGTCTCGACGCCGAACTCAGCCGGCTTCTCACCCGCACCGGCAGAGCCACCACGACCGCCGCGCCGTCGAAGCGCGACACAATCAACGAGGCCGCACAAGCCGCCGAGCCTAAGCACGAGCCCCATCGTGAGGCCGCAACGTGGCGCGCTCGCTGTCAACACCGCGCCCAGCAACAGCCACAGGGTTCTCAGGTTCGGACAACCGATCCGGTTGTGCGACAGCCGCAACAAAGGCAACAGCGCCGGATCGTCCAGAAGATGTTCAAGGGCGGGTGAGCGCTGGATGCAAAGAGAATCGCCATGTTCGCCTACTGCGCATTCCCTGGGCGAAGGGCAACGGGATCCAGCTTGTAGTGCGACAACTTGGTCATTACGATTGGGCGCGAGTCTCCCTCTGTCACCTTGCGGACGCATCACGCAGACCCGGGTGAATCTCCGGGTGCTTACGGGTTCCCTTGCCGCAGTAGGTTAAGCAGTTCGTCGATGCCCCCGAGCTTCTCGCTTTCGCCGAACGCGAATCGATCACCGTGCAGGGCAAAGGAGTAATCACCGATGGATGCGCCCCAACCCTTGACCGGCTGCCAGCTCGATGGCAACGGGCTAACGTGGCTCATGGCTACCGCCATCGTGTTGAGCATCATCTGGATCGACGCGCAGAACGAGCTCATCATCTCGAATACCGCTGGCACCTCGATCAACAGGAATTCGCTCTTGTGTTCGGCGACGCGCCAGTCGGGTCCGAATCTGCCCGCCACGAGTACACCGTGGTGTGAAACCAACTCGTCAAACTCGCCCATTTCGAGCGCTCCTTTCAACAGGTGCGTAACGCCGCACGCGACAGCCGATCAGCCCCACCGAAACGCGGCGTGAAGGTAGTTAGCAGCAGCCACTGCGCTGGTCTGGGGGCATCGGCATGCCTCTCCTACCTCGGCGAGCGTCACGTAACAGGTCTCGTCAACGAAGCGGCCGAACTGCTCGACTGTGACGGGCCCCGGGTCGATCAAAAACGAGCCGACCTCTACTTCGCGCACAGGCGCCTCTTCTGGATAGAAGGCGTCCGACCCCATCTTGAACCGGCCCGCCGGGATCTCGACCATGTCCGTGGGATCCATACGGCAAGACATCTAGAACCGCAATGGTTTGCTCATGCCGCGCTGCTGGTTACTCGCGGGCGATCATCGCGGCGGCCTCCCGTTCGAGGTCGACGTAGGGTTCGCCACTAACGTCGACCGCCGCCATGTGAATCGTGCCGCCCGTGAAGTGCCAGGGCCGCTCGCCCGGGTAGTTGTCGGTGACGCGCGACCTGCTGCGGCCGATGGTCAGATCGGTGCCGGAGAGGCCGAACTGCCCGGGTTGAGTCTTGATCCGTCCCTCGCCGACCTTCTCCTCGCCGTGATACAGCGACAAGATCCCGGTGGAGACCCCTGGCGGGTCCTCGCCGTCCTTGACGTACGCCGCCGACACGATCAGCTTCTCGCCGACCGGTAGGTCCACACTCGACGTGACGTGCTGCTCAGAACATGCCCACGAAGTTGTAGACGTAGTGCAGCCGGTCGTCTTTGACGTAGAGCGCGTGGCCGCCGAAGTGTGACCCCTGCGCGAAAAGCACCCCGCTCGCGCCGGGGCCGGGGATGTCGACTACCACTCCGACGATGTAGTCGCGGTTACGGATGTTCACCGCCTGTGCCTCTGGCACGCCTGACACGTTGGGGAAGTAGCGATAGCGGTTGCGCGGGCTGGTGAGTTGCGGGCGCGGTGTGTTGATGATCTCGACCGCAGAGCGGTCATCGAGCGGGAAGGCTCCGTTGGCGCCGGCCTCAGAGAACCATAGGTTGACCAGCTCACGCAGTTTCTCTGGATGCTCGCCCGCGAGGTCGTGCAGCTCCGACCGGTCGTTCTCGACGTCGTAGAGCTCCCACGTGTCGTCGTTGAAATGGCTCCAGCCGGCGATCGTCGGGTGCGTGCTGACGGCCTTCCAGCCCTCGTGCCAGATCGCCCGCGAGCCGAGCATCGAGTAGAACTGCGTCGATCGCGCGGTCGGGATCGACGCCTGGTCGAAGCTGTAGCGCATGCTGATCCCGTCGAAGCTGCTCTGCACGTGCCCCTTGATCGTCTCCGGCGGCTCGACGCCGAGGCAGTCGAGGATCGTCGGCGTGATGTCGATCGCGTGGTGGTATTGGTGGCGGATCTCGCCTCTCGCCTTGATCCCGTTCGGCCAGGAGATGATGCAGGGGTCGCAGCTGCCACCGTTGAACTCGTAGCGCTTCCACATCTTGAACGGCGTGTTGAACGCCATCGCCCAACCGTTGGGGTAGTGGTTGTAGGCGTTTGGGCCCCCAAGCTCGTCGATCATCTCCAGGTTCTGCTTGATGTCGTCCGGAACGCCGTTGAACAGCTTGTTCTCGTTGACCGAGCCGTTCGGGCCTCCCTCGCCACTGGCGCCGTTATCGGAGACCAAGACGATCATCGTGTTCTCGAGCTGCTCGGTCTCCTCGAGATAGGCAAGCAGGCGACCGATCTGATCGTCGGCGTGGGCGAGGAATCCCGCGTAGACCTCCGCCATGCGGCAGAACAGCCGCCGCTCATCATCGGTTAGCGAATCCCAGGGACGCGTGAAGTCAACCGCGGGGAACGGCTTCCCCTCCGGGCCCTTGCGGTCCTGCGGCGTCCCGATCGGATTGATCGGCGGCAACTGCGTGTCCTCCGGGGCGATGCCGAGCTCTTTCTGGCGGCCGAGTGTCTGCTCACGCATCGCCTCGTAGCCCATGTCGAAGCGGCCCTGGTACTTCTCGATCCAGTCCCTCGGCACCTGGTGCGGCGCATGGCACGCCCCCGGCGCGTAATAGAGGCAGAACGGCTTGTCCGGCGCGACCGCCTTGGCGTCCTGGATGAACTCGAGCGCCTTGTCGGTCAGGTCAATCGTCAGGTGGTAGCCATCCTCGGGCTGCGAGGGCTGATCGACCGGGTGGTTGTCGTAGACCAGATCCGGGTGCCACTGGTTGGTCTCGGCGCCGAGGAACCCGTAGAAGCGCTCGAACCCACGCCCGGTGGGCCAGTTGCGCCGCGTCGACGCCAGGTGCATCTCATCGGTCGGGCACAGGTGCCACTTGCCGGTCATGTAGGTGTTCCAGCCAAGCTCGCCGAGGATCTCGGGCAGCATCCCGTTCTCCGGCGGGATCGTGCCGCTCGCGTTCGGGAACCCGATCGCGGCCTCGGTGATACACGCCATGCTGTTGCGGGTGTGATTACGGCCGGTCAGCAGGCACGAGCGCGTCGGCGAGCACAGCGCCGTCGTGTGCCACTGCGTATAACGCACCCCGCTCGCCGCGATCCGATCGATGTTCGGCGTCTCGACCGGCCCGCCGTAACAGCCGATCGCCGAAAAGCCGACATCGTCGAGCACGATGTAGAGCACGCTCGGCGCCCCTTCCGGCGCCTTCGGAGGCTCGAACGGCGCCCAATCGGGCATCGAATCACGGATATCGACGTTGATCAGGCCCCTAAACGGGATCGCCATTCTCTGCTCCTCGGCCGTTTGGTTCACGCGCGCGCCAAAAGCGCCTTTCGATGCTCGTCGGGGTCGCCCCGCCGAGCATCATCCGTAGCGGGTGATGCTCGGCTGACCCATCCAAGGAACCTCGCTGAAGATCCACAACGCCGGGGGCATCAAGCCGATTCTCGAGAGTTCGCTCGACGCGATGACCGTGGCGATGGTGGCACCAAAGCTCCACCGGCTCGACCTCTGGGTCAAGCAGCTCGGCCAGGACAACCCGCAGGGCGCGATCGAACTGCTGGCATCGCCGATCCAGGCGACGAAGAACGGAACCCCTTTGCCGAACGTGATCTCGATCTCCTACGGCGTCTGCGAGGCAACCGCCAAGCCCGCCAGCGCCGCACGAAGACTGTTCGACCGCGAGGCCGCGGCGATCGACGCGCTGGGGATCACGATCGTGGTAGCGGCCGGCGACAGCGGCTCGTCAACGTGCGCGCACGGGGTCAAGCCGTCACAGCTCACCAGCTACGACAAGCAGCAGTCGGCATCATGGCCCGCCGTCTCGCCATGGATGCTCGCCGTCGGCGGCACCAACATCTCGCTCACGCCGAGCAACGCGATCGCCTCATCCGGCGTGTGGAACGACGAGGAGTTCCCGCCGCTCTACCAGACCATCGCCGCAGGCGGGGGCGGCGTCAGCACGACGGAGAAGCGTCCGTGGTGGCAGACCGCCTCGCAGAGCACCAGCCGGCCAGTGCCCGACGTCGCCGCGTTCGCCGACCCAGCGCCCGGCTACGTGATCATCTGTTCGTCCGGCGTCCAGGGCTGCCCGTCAACGTCAACACAAACGATCGCCTACGTTGGCGGCACGAGCGCCGCGACCCCGCTGGTGGCAGGGATGATCGCGCTGTGGGACCAGGTCGCCAAGCAGGAAAAGTGGCCTAAGCCGGGATTCATCCCGCCGATGCTCTACTACATCGCCAAACACGCACCCGCATTCCTCGACATCACCACTGGCACAAACTCGGTATTCAGCAGTGTCTCGTGCTGCAACGCCGCCCCGGGGTATGACGAGGCGACAGGACTGGGCTCACCAAACGCGGACCTAATCGCCGAGCAGCTCCACCACTGACGCACCCCACCAGACAGCGGCACGGTCTGGAGCGTCCTTTCACGCCGACGCCGCCGCCACGACCGCCTTGCTCTCTCGGCGCCAAGGCACCTGGCGACCGTGCAAAGAAAGCCCTCTGTCGGACTCGAACCGACGACCCCTTCCTTACCATGGAAGGTTCTGGGGTTTACGAGCGTTCATGGACGCTCTCGGGCGGGCACGAAGTCCCTGCAAACAGCCGCAATACGGACTGTACGGCTGCGGCGACCGAAAAACGGTCGAGATGAAACTGGTGGACGGAAAATGGACGGAAGGCACGGCTCTGCGGTCGACCCGAAAGTCGTCGAAGTGCTCGTCTCTGGACGCCGCGTCTTCTCGCTGCCGGTGCCGCGACGGAGGCGCTCCCGGCGTTCGACGAAGCGCGCGCGACGGCGGGTGGCGACCGACGATCTTCGCGTAGCGGTCGCACACTCGGTCGGTGACCAGGCTCGCGCGAGGCGATCGTGCCGTTGACCTGGCCCGTGGCGACTCGTTCCTATGCAGCGCCAGATCGCCTTGACCGGCACTGAGACCGGTCCTGCGCCTGCACTGGCGGGACTTCTGAGGTCACGCCAGGAAGGCCGCTGTAACGCCGGTCGCGCACCGCGTTCATAGGGCGGCAGCGCCTGGCCCTGAGTGATGGCGCAGGCGGGCGGCCGTGCCACGGTGGCGTGGGGGCAGATCACTCGTTCGTCATCATTGCCACCTCGTGGGCGGCGACGATCGGGTCGCCGTCGAGGCGTCGGACGCGCAGCCGGCCCGTGAGCTCCCGGGGCGCGCCGGGACCGCTTAGGAACAGCGGGGCGATTCGTGCGAGTCGGCGCAGGGCGGTGCCCTCGGTCTCGACGAGTGCGGTGTCGAAAGTAACGAGCACGATCACCGCCGGTGCGGTCGTCCGGGCCGTTCCCTGGATGGTGGACAGCGGGGTATCGGCGCCGAGGAAGAGAATGCGCCAGCCGTGCGAGCGCAGGATGAGCCCGAAGGCGAGGAGGCTGATGTCGTGCTGCTCGCCGGGTGGGCAGGCCAGCAGGGCGAGGGGACCCGAACCGCGGCCCCAGAGCCTCGCCAGCGAGAGCAGCCGGCCTCGGATCAGGTTGCTGGCGAAGTGCTCCTGGCTGATCTCGACGCTGCCCTGCTCCCAACCGCGCCCGACGGCGCTCAGTGTGGGGAGGATGAGATCGCGTACGAAGGTCTCGAGCCCGAAGGCGGCCAGACCGTCATCAAGCGCGGCCTGAACGGCGGCTTCGTCGTAGGACTCGATCGCACGCATGAGGCGTCCCCTGGTCTCGTCGATCAGGCCGTCGGGGGAGGGGGCGCTCTCCAGCGCTACCCGCGCCGCCTGCGCCGCGGATAGGCCCTCGTCCAGGGCCCGCCGCATGCGAGCGACCCGTTCGGCGTCGTTCTCGCCGTAGAGGCGAAAGCCCCCCGGCGTGCGCACCGGGCGCAGGAGCCCATAGCGCTGCTCCCACGCACGCAGCAGCTCCGGCGTGACGCCGACCCGCCGCGCGAATTCCCCGATGCGATGCCCTCCGCCCACCGACACGGCAGAGACTATACACACCTTTGACAGTCTCTTGACAGAAGCTCCGCTGGCCGCTACCTTGTCGAAGCAATGTAGAGAGTTTGTACAAGGATGGTGGTCACGTGGATAAGGTTCATTCATTCGTCGGCGGTGCTCCCGAGGTACGGGCGAAGTCGCTCATCCTGTTGGCGGCATTCGTCTCATTCGTGCTCTCGGTCGTCGTTTGGTTCGGCGGCCACCATCAGGAGGGCATCTTCGTCGGGCTGTGGGTCCCGTCGATCCTGTCGCTCGGAGCCGTCGTGCTCCCCCGGAGCGAGCGGTGAGCGGAGCCGGCCTCTTCATCGTGGGCGTGCTGGTCACGCTGATCGTCGTCGCGGCCATGGCTCTGCTCGTGTACGCCGCGATCCTCGACGGCCGCGACGCGGAGGCCCGCCGGGCGGCCGACCGCGAGCCGCCGCCGACCCGGCGCGCGGTAAACATCCTCCAGACGGCGCGAGCCGCGGGAAGCCTCGACACGCTCCTCACCGCGATCGAACGGGCGGGCCTGAGCGACGTGCTGCAGCACGAGGGTCCGTACACCGTGTTCGCGCCGAGCGACGAGGCGTTCGCGAAGCTGCCGGACGGAGCCGTCCAGTCCCTGTTGGCGACTCCCGACACGCTTGCCGACGTCGTCAACTACCACCTCGTGCCGGGGCGGATCACAGCAGGGGACATCGCCGGCCGGATCTCGGCCGAGACCCTTCAGGGGGAGGACCTCGCCATCTCCAACAACGGCGCGATCCGTATCGACGGCGCCCACCTTATCTCCAGCGACATCCAAGCCTCGAACGGGGTCATCCACGTAATCGACCGCGTGCTCTTGCCGGCACGCATCTGAAGGGAGTAACCAACAGTGAGTTCAATCAAGCGTTACATCGCAGTAGCCGCGATCGCCGTCGTTTCGGTGATGGCGATGGCACCGACGGCCGGCGCGGTGGCGCACCGCGAGAGCAACATCGTCCAAACCGCTGCCGGCGCAGGTCAGTTCAAGACGCTGCTCAAGCTGGCCAAGCAGGCCGGGCTGGTCGGCGCGCTCGAGGGCCAGGGCCCGCTGACCGTGTTCGCGCCGACAGACGCGGCGTTCGCGAAGGTGCCCAAGGCGACGCTGGCGGCGCTGGCGCACAACCGCAAAGAGCTGCGCGCGGTGCTGCTTTACCACGTGCTCAAGGGCAGGATCACCGCGGCGAAGCTCGTCAAGCTCCGCTCGGTCAAGACCCTGAACGGGCAATCCCTGAGGGTGCGCGTGAAGAACGGCGTCGTCACGGTCGGCGGAGTCCGCGTGATCAAGACGAACATCGCAGCCACCAACGGCATCATCCACGTGATCGACAGCGTCCTCATCCCCCACTGACCGGATGACCAGCTCGCTGCTCGATACCGCGCTCGACCTCTCGGTGATCGGCGGTTACACCAACGTCGGATACCGGATTCGCAGCCGTGGCTGGAAGCCGCTGCCGCGGATGGAGGGCCAGGTGGTGTTGATCACCGGCGCGACTTCGGGCCTCGGGCTCGCGGCGGCGGGCGGCTTCGCCAGACTTGGCGCCACGGTCTGGCTGGCCGCCCGCAACCGCGAACGCGGCGAGGCCGCCCGGGCGAGGATCCTCGAACGCCAGGGCGACGCGGACGTTCGCGTCGAGCTGTCCGACCTCAGCCGCCCGGAGTCAGTGCGACGCTTCGCGGAGCGCTTCACCGGCGAGGCGCAACGGCTCGACGTCCTGGTCAACAACGCAGGCGTCCTCACCCAGGGGCGAGAGCTGTCCGCCGACGGGATCGAGCTCACGCTGGCCACCAACGTGATCGGCCCGTTCCTGCTCACCCAGTTGCTGGTCGGACTGCTCGAGCGCGGCGCCCCGTCCCGGATCGTCAACGTGTCCTCGGGCGGCATGTACGCGCAGAAGCTCCGAGTCGACGATCTGCAGAGCGAGCAGGGAGACTTCGACGGGCCGACGGTGTACGCGAGGACCAAGCGCGCTGAGGTGATCCTGACCGAGATGTGGGCGCAGCGCCTCGCCGGTACCGGCGTCACGGTGCACGCGATGCACCCGGGCTGGGCCGACACCGGCGGACTCAAGTCCTCGCTCCCACGCTTCCACCGCGCGACCCGACCGCTGCTGCGCACCCCGGGCCAGGGGGCCGACACGATCGTCTGGCTGGGAACCGCCGCGGAGCCTGCGGACAGCTCGGGTGGGTTCTGGCACGACCGCCGGCGCCGCCCCACCCACCTCTTGCCCAGGACCCGAGAAACCGAGGCGGAGCGGAGCCGTCTGTGGGCGGAGTGCGTCGTGCTCAGCTCACCCAGAACCAGCTAAGGAGAACTGATGGCGCGATACCGAGCCAGCATCGAAACCCAGTGGACGCCGGACGAGGCGTTCGTGTACCTGAGCGACTTCTCCACGAGCATCGAGTGGGACCCGAGCATCGTCGAGGCCGGGCGCATCGGCACCGGGGCAGTCGGCCAAGGAACCGAGTTTCGCCTCGTGGCCGAGTTCCTGGGGCACGAGACGCCGCTCACCTATCGCGTCGTCGAATATGAGCCGCCGAGCGCCGTCACCTTCGTGGCCGAGAACGCGAAAGTCATCTCGCGCGACCGCATCACCTTCGAGACGATCGCCACCGGGACGCTGGTCACCTACGACGCATACCTCCGGCTGAAGGGCCCGCTCAGGCTCGCCGACCCGCTCCTCGCACTGGCCTTCAACCGGATCGGCAATCCGGCGCTGGCCGGGCTGCGCGAGGTGCTCGGCCGCCCCGTTCCCGGAGCCGTAGAGGCCGCGGCATGAGCGGCCGCGTCCTGGTCACCGGCGCCACCGGGTTCATCGGTGGCATGCTGGCGGCCCGCCTTGCCGCGGACGGCTACGACGTGCGTTGCCTCGTACGAAGCGCTGCCGGCGCCCGCGCGCAGGCTCTCGAGCGCGCCGGCTTTGAGTTGCATGTGGGTGACGTCCTACACCCCGACAGCCTGCGTGGGGCCGGCCGCGGAATCGACGCCGCCTACTACCTGATCCACTCGATGGGACGGGGCGGCACCAGGGATTTCGCGCCCCGGGAGCGCGCCTCCGCCGTGGCCTTTGCCCGGATGGCGCGGGAGGAGGGGATCGAGCGCGTCATGTACCTCGGAGGGCTGGGCGATCGGCCCCACTCCGAGCATCTGCGCAGCCGACACGAGACGGCGCTGCTGCTCCGCCGGCACGGGCCGCCGCTGACCTATTTCCGGGCCGGGATGGTGGTGGGGCCGCAAAGCGAGTCCTACCGGACGCTCCGATACCTCGTCGAGCGACTGCCGGCGATGATCGCGCCGGCCTGGCTTCAGAACCCGACCCAGCCGATCGCCGTTGCCGACACGGTGAGCTACCTGGTGGGCGCGCTCGAGGTCGACGGGTCCGTGGGCCGGGAGGTCCAGATCGGCGGGCCGGACGTGCTCACCTACGCCGAGATGCTCGACCGGATGGCCGAGGTTCTCGGCCTCTCCCACCGGCCTCGGATCCCCGTGCCGCTGATCACCCCGTGGCTCTCCTCGCTGTGGATCGGGCTGGTCACACCGGTGGACGCAGGCGTGGCCAGGCCGTTGATCGAGGGGCTTGCTGTCCCAACGGTCGTGAGCGACGCATCGGGCATGGAGCTGTTCGACGTCGAGCCGGTCGGCTTTGAGCAGGCACTCCGACGCGCGGTGGCGGGAGACCCCGATCTGGTGGCCGCATGAGGTTTCTCGAGCGCCTGTTCGCGTCGCGAGCCGCCCGGATCGGGATCGTCCTGGCGTGGCTGGTCTTCGGTGGCCTCGGCGGCTCGTTCGCGCAGCGCTTCCAGAACATCCAGAAGAACGAAGAATCGTCGTTCTTGCCCGGCTCCTCGGAGTCCGTGAAGGAGCTGACCCTGGCCAAGCGTTTTCCCTCCGGCGAGCGCTTCACCGCGGTGACCGTCGTCCGCCGCGACGGCGGGCTTTCGGTTAGCGACCTGGCCGCGATCGAGAGGGTTCGCGCGTCGCTGGCCGCGGCGCCGCCGGTCACCGGCTCCCGCGCCGTGCTCCGATCCGTCTCGCCCGATCACACTACCGCGCTGCTGATCGTCAACCTGAACCCGCGCGGCGAGGAGACGCTGCTCAAATCCTCGGTGGGACAGGTCGAGAGCCGGGTGGCGCCCCTCAGATCACGCGGCCTGACCGTCAAGGTCTCCGGACCGGCCGGGTTCTCCCGTGACGCGGTCAACGTCTTTGCCTCGATCAACGGGACCCTGCTGCTGGCCACGGCCGGGCTGGTGTTCGTACTGCTGATCGTCATCTACCGCTCGCCCATCTTCTGGTTCATCCCGCTGTTCAGCGTGTTGATGGCGGAGGCCTTCTCCCGGTTCTGCGGGTGGGCGATCGCCGAGGCGGGCGTCACCGTCAACGGCCAGAGCGCCGGCATCCTTCCCGTGCTCGTCTTTGGAGCCGGCACCGACTACGCATTGCTCCTCGTGGCCCGCTACCGCGAAGAGCTGCGCCGCCACGAGTCACCGGTGCAGGCGATGCGCCAGGCGCTGCGCCGGGCCGGGCCAGCCGTGGTCGCTTCGGGGTCGACCGTGATCGTTGCGCTGCTCTGCCTGTCGCTGGCCGAGGTCAACGGCACGAGCGGTCTCGGGCCGATCGGAGCCATGGGCGTAGCGCTCGCCATGCTCGCGATGCTCACACTGCTTCCGGCCGGGCTGGTCATCGGCGGCCGGCGGGCCTTCTGGCCCTTCATCCCGCGCTTCGGCTCGGCGGGCGCCGACGAGACGCACGGGTTCTGGCGGCGAGTCGGCGAACGCGTTGCCGCCCGTCCGCGCCGCGTGTGGGTGACCACCGCTGTGCTGCTCGGGGTCGGCTGCCTGGGCGTCACGAGCTTCTCGAGCGGGCTGACCAACACCCAGGACTTCCGCGGAGCCGTCGAGTCCGTCCAGGGCCAGCAGCTGATCGCCAAGGCCTTTCCCGCCGGGTCCAACGCCCCCACCGACGTCGTCGTCCGCGACGTCGCCGCGCTGCCGGCCGTGGAGCGGGCGATCCGCGCCGTGCCGGGCGTGGCCGCGGTCGGCGCCGTCGAGCGCGGAAGACCGGGCACGAGGTTCTCGGTGATCCTCAAGCCGGATCCGTACTCGACTGAGGCTGAGAACCTGATCCCCCGCCTGCGCTCCGCGGCGCGCGGCGCCAGTCCCACCGCGCTCGTGGGCGGGCCGACCGCACAGCAGAAGGACTTCGACGTCGCCGCCGCCCACGACAACCGGCTGATCGTCCCCATCGTGCTGCTCGTCGTGTTCCTGATCCTCGTCCTGCTCCTGCGCGCGGTGACGCTGCCGCTGATCCTGATCGGCACCGTGATTCTTTCCTTCGGCGCCGCGCTTGGTGTCTCGGCCGTGATCTTCAAGCACGTCTTCGGCTATCCGGGCGAGACCTCGACGCTGCCGCTCCTGGCCTTCATCTTCCTCGTCGCGCTCGGCGTCGACTACAACATCTTCCTGATGGCGCGGACCCGGGAGGAAACGCTGCGCCACGGCGCCCGGCAAGGGATGCTACGAGGCCTGGCGGTCACCGGCGGCGTTATCACTTCCGCCGGCATCGTCCTCGCGGGAACGTTCACGATGCTCGCGACGCTGCCGCTCAAGACGCTCACCGAGCTCGGCTTCACGATCGCCTTCGGCGTCCTGCTCGACACGTTCGTCGTGCGGTCCGTCCTCGTGCCGGCGCTCGTGTTCGACGCCGGCGCGCGGGTGTGGTGGCCGAGCGCGCTGGCCCGGCGCCGCCAGGCTCGGCGCCCAGCGGACGCCGAGATCGCGGTGGAGGCAAGCAGCGGATCCCTCGCATGGCCGAACGGGAAGAGATCGGTGATCTAGCCCGGCTGACGATAATTACGGTGTAATTGCCGTGATAAGCTTGAGGTATGCCCAAGGCAGCCCCGTTCAGCATGCGCCTCTCGGATGTCACCGATCAGCTCGTGAGCGATGAGGCGAGGCGCACGCGGCGGACGAAAGGCGCCGTCGTCGAAGGACTCGCCGAGGAGGCGCTCCGCACTCGCCGGTTTCCCGGCATCGCGTTCCGCGGCAGCGACTGGAACCGCCGTCCCTGGGTGATCGGCACCGCGCTCGACATCTGGGAGATCGTCGCGGCTGCACGCGCGTACGGAACCGCGGGGGAGATGGCGGCGGCAACCGATCTGACCGAGCCGCAGATCCGGGTGGCGCTCGCCTACTACGCCGAATTCGCTGAGGAGATTGACGCCGCGATCGCTGAGAACGAACGATCGCTCGCAGAGTTCCAGCGCCAGTACCCGACGGTCGACACGATCGCCGTCGGTGATTAGCAAACCGTGAGGCTGTTCCTCGACGCGCACGTGTCCGCGCGCCGCATCGCGACGGCCCTGCGCGAGCAACACGATGTCCGCGCCGCTGACGAGGAACGCGAGCTCGACGGCTGGGAGGACGAACGCCTCCTCGCTCTCGCCACCGAGCAGGGACGCATCATGGTCACCTTCAACGTCAAGGACTTCGCCCGGATCACCACCGAATGGGCAGCAGCCGGAAAATCGCACGCCGGCTGCCTACTCATCGTCGGAATCGACCACGCCGAGTTCGGGCTCATCCTGCGGGTGATCGACCACGCCCTCTCAACCCGCGCGCAACAAGCCGCCTGGATCGACTACACCGCCTGGGGCGTCCGATCAGCCACGACATGAGGGGACCGGCCTGCGCGACCGGCCTGCCTCTACTTCGGAAGGGGTCGCAGATCTGGTGGACGGAAACCGGAAGGGGTCAACCAGCGCACAGACCCCGTCTACTGCAGGCAACCGCGCCCGAACCAAGCCGCCCTCTGCGCCCGGTGGACGAGATATGGACGGAGCAAAGCCGTCACGAACGTCAACTCCAGAGACCAATAAATGGCTCTGAGCAGCCGAAAACGCAAAG
>CAWHTT010000012.1:0-321329 GCA_963832315.1 uncultured Solirubrobacterales bacterium
GCCGCCGTCTGACACAACCGCCTTCACGAACCACCGGCCACGACGCGCCCGTGCGGTACCGGCGGTCCACTTCTGCGCTGAGCCGGCGGGGCCCTGAAGCGGGAGCCAGATCCTCGTGGCCGGTGCGGCGACATTGCAGAAGCGGGGCGCGCGAGACCGCTCGTTTTCTCCTTTGGATTTACAGGGTGTTGGATCTCGGTTGGACGGTGCTGTTGTCCGTGAGCGCCCGCGACTTGTGTGTTTAGGGCGGCGAGGAATCCCTCGCGCCAGGCCTCGGTTCGGTTAGCCAGCCGTTCGTGGAGGCGGCGCAGTGGACGGGGCGACCACCAGTTCGCGCTGCCGAGTAGCCCCATCAGTGCGGGTACGAGTAGTCCGCGGACGGCGAACGCGTCGATTAGGACTGCGACGGCCGCGCCGACGCCGAGTTCTTTGAGGAACACGAGTTGGCTGGTCACGAACGCTCCGAGCGCGACTGCGAGGAGGATCGCCGCGGCGGTCACGATCGCGCCGGTTCGTTGCAGGCCGACGGCGACGGCGTCCGCGTTGGCCAGACCGGCGTCGTGGGCCTCCTTGATCCGGGTGAGAAGAAACACGCCGTAGTCGGTCGAGAGGCCGAACACGATCGCGACGAGAACGAGGAAGTCGGTTTGTTCGATCCCCTCGGGCTTGGTGAAGCCCAGCGGTCCTGTGAGGTTGCCGTCTTGGAAGACCAGCACGAGGATTCCGGCGGTGGCTGCGGTGGTGAGCAGGTTCATCAGCAGCGCTTTGATCGGCAGCACCACGGAGCCGGTCATCAGCCACAGGATGCTGACCGTGAGTACAACGAGGAGGGCGATCGCGATCGGCAGCGTTCGCGAGGTCGCTGTGTGCTGGTCGATCAGGTCGGCCGTCGCACCGCCGACCGCGATGCGATAGGGCGCGGGCTGCGCCCGGATCGCGTTCACGAGGCTCTGCGATCGTTGTGTGATCGGCGTACCAGGAGCATCGATGTCGATTTCCCAGGTGTCGCGGCCCAGGTCGCGCGGCGCCGAAACATGGGACACGCCGGACATCCGCTGTAGCCCCGCGGCGTAGGTGCGCAGCGCCTGGCCGGCGTCGGTGGGGGCGCTGACCGCGAGTATCACGGGGGTGGAGTCCGCGCCGGGGAAGTCTTGCGCGATCGCGTCCGAGACTGTGCGTGCGCTCTGGCCGGTCGGCAGCACGGACGCGTCGATTCCGCTCCAGCGGATCCCGAGCGCGGGTGTGGCGACGAGTAGGAGCGCGACCGCGGTGAGCGCTGCGACCATGCCGGGGCGTCGCATCACGGCCCGCGCGAGGCGGTACCAGCGCCCGCTGCCCTCGGGTCCCGGCGTCACCTTCCCGAACCTCCGTCCCATCAGCACAAGCAGCGCCGGCAGGAACACCACCGTCGAGGCGGCCGCGACCAGTGCGACCACGAGCCCACCAAGCCCCATCGAGACCAGGAACCGCTGCGGGAACACGGTCAGGCACGCCATCGCGGCCGCCACCGTCACGCCGCTGAACAGCACCGTCCGCCCGGCGGTCTGCATCGTCCTGCGCACGGCCAAGGGGACGTCGGCGCCGCGGCCGAGCTCCTCGCGAAAGCGCGAGACGCAGAACAGGCTGTAGTCGATCGCAAGCCCGAGACCGAGACCGATCACCAGGTTCAGCGCAAACGGCGAGAGCGGCAGCACCGAGTTGATCGCGCGCAGCACGGCGAACGCGCCGAGAACGCTGAACCCCCCGATCGCGACCGGCAACAACGCCGCCACCCCGCGGAAGATGACCAGCGACAGCAGCGCGAGCAGCGGAAACGCGATCAGCTCCGCGATCGCGAGGGAGCTCGTCGCCAGGCCGCCCGTCTGCTGGCCCGCGACGGCCGTCCCGCCGAGGACCACCGCCTTGTCCCCGGCGAACGCGTGCTGCAGGTGCTTTACGACATCGCTGTCGCTCGCCCCCGCGCGCAGCGTCGCGGCGACAAGCACCTGCCGGCCGTCGCGTGAGACCGCCGCAGATCGGCCCGAAGGCGGCGGAAGTGATACACGCGCAATCCCCGGATCCGCCCGGAGGGTGCGAGCGACCCGTGCCACCTCGGCGCTGGAACGCGGCGCGCGCACGAGCGCGATCACCCCGGCGCTCGCCGCCTCCCCGGTCGCGCGCTCGATCCGCTCCCGCGCGTGAGTCGCCTGCGAGCCGGGATCGTCAAACGCGTTAGGTGCGTTGAAGCTGCCCGGCGCCGGACCACCAACCACGCCAACAAGCACGAACAACAGCCCGCCAAGCGCGGCCACCCGACGGGGCCGCGAGCACGCAAGGTTCGCCAGACGCCCGAGCACCGTCACCAACCGCCCGCGGCCCGATACCCGAGCTCACTCAACGCAACCCACTTGGTCCCGAAGGATCAACCGGACGTCAGCCACCCAGCCGAGCGTGGCCTGCGCGTGGCGCATCCCACACAAGGCAGACGCTCGTGGGAACATCGACCACCGACGATCAGCCAGCCGCCGCGCCTCCCCGACCCCAGCCGATCGGGGAGCGCGGAAATTTGCAGCTGAGCGCCCAGGACCGGACGCCGCCGCTCGCGCTCGCGCGGTCGAGGCCGACCACCGCGACGTGGCTGCCGTCGCGACTGAGCAAACCCTGCAGGATCTCCACCGTCGTCGTCCTCCGGCGCCGTTGCGCCCGGCGATGCCGAATATTCCATTACCGCCGACCGCGAACGACGTGCCACGAAGCACCGGCTGTCCGTCGCAGGACTTGTGGAGACCGTCGACCTCGATCGATGTGTTCTGCATGCCGCCACGCTAAGCGCCGGTGGCCGATCGCACATCGCCCCACGGGCCCGAGTTGACCTCCGACCACAGTCGGAGGCGCTGACGACTACGGTCGCCCGGGACCGGGCGTGACCACCCCGTGGTCGTAGGCGAACACGATCGCCGCGGCCCGGTCGCGGACGCCGAGCTTGCCGAAGATACTCCCGACGTGGGTCTTCACCGTCGCCTCAGCGACATACAAGGCGGCGGCGATCTCGCCGTTGCTCGCGCCGCGCGCCATCAGCCGCAGGACCTCGCGCTCGCGCTCGGTCAGCAGCTCGAGCCGCGCCGCCTCCCGGGCGGCCGGCGCGACCTGCCGGCGGTAGTGCTCGAGGATCCTTGGTGCGACCGCGGGATCGAACCACGCCGCGCCGGCGGCGACCGCGCGGACCGCCGCGATCAGGTCCTCCGCCGAGGAATCCTTGAGAACAAACCCCGCGGCGCCCGCCTCCAAGGCGCCCCACAGCACCTCATCCTCACCGAACGTCGTCAGCACGAGCACAGCGATCGTGTCCGCCGCTCGGCGCAGCTGCGCCGTCGCCGCGATCCCGTCCAGAACCGGCATCCGGATGTCCATCAGCACCACCTCCGGCGCCAGCGCCGGCAACTCCTCCACCGCCCGGCGGCCATCGGCGCACTCGGCGACCACCTCAAACCCGTCAGCCGGCGAAAGGATCCGCGCCAATCCTGCGCGAACGATCGCCTGATCGTCAACGAGAGCGACCCGGATCATCCGGCGCGGGGCCCTCTGCCCGGCAGCCCATCCACGGTCTCCAACGGAAGCCGGCAGCTCACCCGCCACCCGTCAGAAGTGGGGCCAGCGGCGAACTCGCCGCCGAGAGCGGTGGCACGCTCTCGCATCCCGATCAGCCCGTAACGGCGTCGCTGCGGCTCGTTAGCCGGCGCGGCGACCACCGGGCCAGCGGTCTCGGCGACGAGCACAACATGCCCATCGGACAGCTCCAGCTCGAGCACCGTCCGCGCCCGCGGCGCGTGACGAGCCGCGTTCGCCAACGCCTCCTGAACAATCCGGTACACCGCGACGCCGACGCTCGGCGGGATCGCGGAAAGGTCACCGCGGATCCGCAGCTCGACCGCGAGGCCCCCGGCCCGAGCATCGTCAACGAGCGCCGGAATCTCCATCGCCGAGGGAACCGCCGACAGCACCCCCGGCTCGTCATCGCTGCGCAACAACGCGACCGTCCGACGCAGCTCCTGCATGCTGCGACGGCCCACCTCCTCGGCCGACAGCAGCGCCTCCTCGGCCGCCGCAGGATCGCGACGGAGCACATGCCGGGCGCTCGTGACCTGAAGCATGACCGCAGCCAACCCGTGACCCACGAAGTCATGGACGTCTCGAGCGATCCGACGGCGCTCCTCCAACATCGCCTGCTCAGCCAGCTCACGCCGCGTGGCCTGGAGCGCAGCCGCCAGCTGCCCCTGGCGGAAGACCGCCCGACCGATCAACCAAGGAAACGCGATCCCCAGAATCCAGATAGCAACCGAGATATTGCCCTGGCTCTCGATCAGGCCCACCGCCACCGGCGAGGCGACCGCCAACAGGCCCAGCGCGACCGCCGTAGCGAGCGACCCCGACCAGCGTCCCACAACAAACGCGAGCACAGAGACCTCGAACATCAGCGGCTCGTGGCTTCCGGAGCGCTGAGCCACGACGACCGGCACAACCACCGCTACAGAGACCACCCACAGGGGCACGCTCCGCAGATACGCCCACAACACGAACGCCGCCACCGGGATCGCCATCAGGATGAGATCAACGACCGACGACGCGTCAGCCAGAGCAGCCACGACCGCGACAGCAAGCGCGAAAATCGGAACTAAGAGCCGCACCTCATCTGCCTGGGCCCACCCCCGACCCGACTCGTCAACCACGCCCAGAAGCTACCGCGCCGCGGCGGTCTCGACATCAACCCACAGACCGAACCGGGCACCAGACCACAGGTGGAGGCACCTACCGACCTACCCTAGCGGTCACTGCGCCACAGCTCCGACCTCGCTACAGAGCCCGACCTCGCCCAGCGCGGACGTCCCACTATCGATCCCCCGGCGGACGCCGATGCCCGAAGGCGGCCTTAGCGTGATCACCAGCCAACCCGCCGGCCCGCGTCGCACATAGGGGTGTTCGCACACTTTGGCAGTCACCCGGGCTACACGCACATCCCACGGCCGACCCGCGCCACCACGAATGCAGAGCCCGGCTGACGAACTGACGCGCTCCCCGATCATCTCCAAACGCAGGACGCGCGACCGACTGCCCGGGACAAGCTCGCCAAACACTCCCCCCCTCCACGAACGATGGGGTGTGAGGTCGGGGTGCCGGGATCGCGCGGTTGGTGCCGCATTGGGTCGATGAGAACGAGAAGTAGAAGCAGGCAATGAAGCTTTGCGGCTGGCGTCTCGGGACTTGAGGATTGGTTGCGGTGCGTCTTGGATTGGCCAGGACGCAAGTCAGCGAGGGGAGCCGATCATGTCTTCAGGTTCGACGATTCGGGTCAATGCGGCAGGACGTAGACGGTCACCGGCAACCATGCCTGGGTATCTCGCGGGCCGCGCGCCGCGAAACAAGGGCATGCAGTATCCGCCCGACCCGCCACGAGCAGAGGAGATTGTGCTCGTGATGCGCCAAGCCGGGCACGACCGCCACGGTCTGCGCGTCCGCGCATTGATCGCCGTGCTATGGCGCGGCGGGCTGCGGATCTCTGAGGCTCTGGCGCTCAACGAGACCGACATCGACGACCGCCGCGGTTCGCTGCTCGTCCGCCGTGGGTTATGCCGAGTTCGGCATAAGCCATGTTATGCCGAGACGCGCGTAATTGCCGAGCCGGGTCACTGATCGTCACCATTTCGCTGCTCAGCACTGAGTCAATCCACTCGGTGCTCGGCATAATTACTGGTGCGCTGCGACGGCGGCCAAATGCGCGGGGGTTGTAGGCGCCGCGGGGCCGGACCGCCGGCGCCCTCGCGATGGCGCCCCTCGAGGCAGAGGCGCCGGCCGCATAACGGCGCGAGCGGCGCAGACGTTGGTGTGACGGCTAGGTCTTTCCAGCGTCGGCATCGTCCTACGTGCGTGAAGCGCCCAAACCTCAGCGACACAGATTTATGCCGAGCGCCTCGCCCTCTGAACCCCTCCTGAGTAGAGAAAAGCGAGCTGCCGTGCGCCTACGCGGCATAACGCCGGCCTCGGCATAACACGGTAAGGGTGACAAGCGCCGAGAAGCCGGGATGGACCAGTTCGGGTTCGAACAGCTCGCGGCCTGGCTGGCGCACCGCGTGTCGTTGCCGCCCGGACCGCTGTTCTGCGTCATCGACGGACCCACCCGCGGCCGCCGGTGGTCCGCCACCGCCGCCCGAGCCGAACTGCGCCAGCTCGCCGTCGACGCCGGCGTCCGACGCCGCTTCGCTCCCCATCAACTGCGCGACGCGCATGCCGTCGAGCTCGCGCGCGAAGGAGTGGCGATCAACATCATCCAACGCCAGCTCGGCCATACCGACCTGGGGACCACCAGCACGTATCTACAGGGGATCGATCCCAGTGAGATCATCGACGCCGTCCGCTCACGCCGGCAGCCGACGATCTCCGCCACCGCCGGACTTACCCTCTGACCACCGACGTTTGGGCAATCGCCGCCGCTGTCTCCGGCGGGCGGCCCGCGCCGCGGCTTCCGCTTGGACCAAGCCGAGCACGAGAGCAGGAGACGGCGCGGCTCTGCCCGAGTGGCGACGAAGGGGGAGTGGCGCCTGTGCGGTGTCTTGCCTGCGGATGGGGCGACGGTGCTCACCGCAGCGAAGAGCAGGGCTCTGTCTCTGCGGCCAGCTGGGACGTGCGACACAGACGGACTGGGCAACGCCAGGCGGGTCCTTGGTCATCCAAGATGGGGACTGCTGCTCACAACATAGGGAGACCTCCCGATGTACCGGTAGCCGTCGGCTCGTACCTTGACTGGCGATGAAGTCGCAGGCCCAAGTCCACGAAGTCAAGGAGCCCATCATGCTCAAGCTCGCCAAGCACGCCGTCGCCATCGTCGTCGTCGTCGCCGCGGCCAGCGCGCCGGTCGCCGCCCACGCGGAAACCCTCTCGCTCAATTACACGCATGTGGCGGTGACGCACACCGTCCAGGACGACAGTGGCTCAACCGCTCGGTGATGGCGATCCGGGCGTGGCTGCGATGGCGGGGTCCTCGATCGTGGGCGGGGTTGGGCGGTTGAAGGCGATGGCGGATCGCGATCGCGACCGCGAGCGGGGAGAGGTCGAGGGAACCCATGGCCGTGCGGAATTGCGAGGAGCCGAACTTCTCGTTGACCTGACCGGCACCGAGGGAGCCGGCCTTGTACCTGCGCGGTAGGCCAGGCGGACCGCTCGGTCATGGTAGTTACCGCCGGGTGTTTGGCCCGTCGCGCGTGCGGATTGTTGGTCTGGACCGACGCGGATGCGGCCGCTCGCGGCCTGACGTCACTAGTCCGAGCGTCACACGCCAGTCGGGGTCGGCTTGCCGCCGCGCCGGATACGACAAAAAGTGTATCGGAGTGGCGGATTTGACGCCCTGGTTGCGCCTCAACGTCGGTCCGCGGCACTCACGTAATTCCGAGTGCCCGGCATCTGCCAAGATCAATAGGAGGAATGGAAATGGCTTTCAAAGATGATTTCAAAAAGGGGTGTGAAGCAGCCGGAGGTGATTTGTCGAAAACGCCTCCGACGATTCATTTTCATGCAACATCAGAACTGGTGGCACGATCAGGTGTGTGGGAACGAGCTGCTCGTACTCGGCGAAGTTCAAGGGTGATACCGGGCTCGTCGTCACTCAGACGAGGCCCGGTATCGGGGAGTTGGTTACTCTCTCCTCGGGAAGCAGTACCGGGATCGTCGTCGATCTGACGACCGCGGGCGTAGAGGAAATAATCGCTCCTCGGTCAAGAAAAGTCTAGTAACGAGACCGCTGCGGAGGACATCGTGAAGCTGCCGCTGACGTACTCAGGCAGTCACGCCCGCGCCGTCAGCGCAGCACCGCAACCAGACCCGTGTCGGCGACATTGCGGCACTAATGATTGAACGCTGAGTGCGGGCGCGACATCCTCCCGTCCCAATCGCTGGCGGACACGCTCCGGCTGCCCCTATCAGCCCGGCGGAGCGCTCCGGCCGTGGGTGCTCGAACGCTGTCGCTGTCGTCGTGGCCAGCATTTCCGGTCAGCCATGTCTTGCCATGAGAAATGTCCGACGGCGCGGTAACAACGGTGTAACTCCGTTACGTTCCTGTTATGCGCGGTGGCGTTAAACCCACGGGGTGAGGAAGCGGCGATGGAGCCAATATCTGATCGCAGTAGCCGCCGCGGCCTGTGCGCTCGCACTCGCCGCCTGCGGATCATCGGGCAAGCCGAGCCGCACGGCCGCCTCGGTCAAGTCGCAGGTCGCGTTCGCTGTGTGCATGCGCGCACATGGGGTGCCTAACTTCCCGGACGGGAGCAATATTCCCGACGCGCTCACGCAGTCGCCCGCGTTCAAACCAGCCGTGCAAAAGTGCCGCAGCAAGCTCCAGCCCGGCGGCGGTCCGCATGGGGGGATACCGGAAAGCGTGCGGCTAAGCATGTTGCGCCACGCGGAGTGCGTGCGCGCGCACGGTGTTCCCAACTACCCCGACCCGACAATCCCCAGCCACGGCCCTCCTGATACGGGGCCCCCGCCGGGCATCAACACAAACGCCCCAGCGTTCACGCGGGCGGCAAGCGCGTGCGGGGGCCCATGACCTCAGCGCCGCGCAGCGTCCCGACCACGAAGTGTCACGAGACGAGTCCGCGTTGTGGCGCTCGCCGGAGCTGCGGCGCCCAGCCCGATCCAATCATCAAGGAGGATGCTCGCTGTCGCTGGCCAGCCGGTCAATGGATAGCAAGGACCTCGAGAGCCCGAAAAGGAGCAGTCCGCCACGGAGCCGGCCAGCCTCCTGCCTTGATCGATTTGCAACAGCGTCGACTAGGCGCCGAAGATGACCAATCCGCCGCCTCCCTCGCGCAGGGCCAGAGTTCTGCATCCACGAACCAGGGGCAGTCTCGCGAGCGCAACTACGGCGCTCGAGACTTCCGCTTCCGGACAGATGGGGCGAGGCGAGCCTCCTCGGTTTCCGCGCTAAGCGCGTCTGCGGAGGACGGCGCCGAGATCCCCGTGCGACAAGAAGAGCAGGTCCCCGCCAGCCATGGTCGTGGGACTCCGGTCTGACTGCTCCACGCCTGAGGCGGTCGCGCCGGCGTGACGACTGCTCTGTGCGGAGACGGGCAGTCTGAGCGAGGCTGCCGCGTGGGCGGCGCACGGGCAGTGTGGTCTGCACGAGCGCGCCGACCGCGCGACCGGGAGGCTGCTCGGACTGCTCAAGTGGAGACGCGCGGCGTGACCTGTTACTCCTGCTCGTGGGCCGGCAGGCCCGCGGGCGGGCCTGGCCTAACCCCGCCGACGCCGTCCTGGATTATGGTTGTCTGGAGGCTTCGAAGGATGCCGCCATGGCCGGTTCCCGAGTCCCGCTGGATGTAGTAGTCCGAGGACGTGCACCAGTACGGCGGCGGCGTCGCGGTGAAGCCGGATGGTGATTTGATCGGTGTCCATCCGCGGCAGCGTATTCCCCGGCAATGCCCTAACCGCCACAAACACGCCGAGCCCTTATGCGCCGAACCCGCCGTCCGAACCTCGCCGTCAAGCGGGGCGGTGCTAGCCCACCGCTCCCGGCAATCAAGGGAGTAGGGCGGACCAGCGGGTCATAGCCCGCCTACACCGCCTGCTCGTCGACAAGTCCGGCGAGCGCTGCGTCGTCTGCAGCGCGATCCATGCCTCGAGGTTCACTACACCGCAACCCGAGTCACAATGAATTGAGCAACCTCGAAGAGTCCCCCTCTAACGAAGGCTGAGCACTGTCGCCAGGGACGAATCCCGGGCTGGAGACTTCCGGTTTCGGCTTACGAGTTCCGGAGGGGCAGTCGAACCTAAGACACCGCGTTGACAGCAGCGGAGGCGACGAGCTTCAATCGGTCAGCCTCGCCAGATAGGTGCTCGTCTCGGCTTCTTGCAAGCCGCCGTGCTGGCCGCGAAATCGCTGCTCGTTGGCCGCCACCGAGCGAAGCCAGGCCTGTCGGCCCCTGACCGGCAGCACCGCCACATCACCCAGACGGGCGTTCAGCCGGGGGCCGATCCGCTCAAACAGCTCGCGCGCGGGCCGTACCTCGGCGCGGCCGTCAAGCCTTCCCGAAAGCTCGTGTATGACCGTGACGACATGCTGGGCATGCACGTGTAAGAAGACGTCGCGCGAGGATCCCGCCGGCCGCCGCTGCGACAACAGCGTCGGCAACTCAGGCCAGAGATCGTCGAGGTAGTCGACGCGGTCCGGCGCGACGTCGACCTGGCCGTGGTCGGCCGTGATCAGGACCGTCACCCCGCGCAAAGCCTGGCTGGCGTCCCACAGCTCATCGAGCGAGCGTCTGCACGCAACCGCAAACTCCGGCGAACCGGGACCGTGGTCGTGTCCCGCCCGATCGATCAGATCCCAGTACAGAAGCGCGTAGCGATGATCGCTTCCCGGTGCCGCGAACGCCTCCCCAAGCGCATGCACGCCCTCGCGCAGCCGCCGAAAGCCGATGACCTGCGCGCCGCGAGTCGCGACGGCGCTGAACGACCCGGCCAGCCGGGAGGGCTGCGCCACGATGCAGGGGACGGCCAGCGACTCATAGAACGTCGGACCGGGCGCCAGCACGGACGGCTCCAGCCGACCGACCAGCGTGCCCTCCTCCTCGGCGCCGGTCGGGTTGAAGCGAAGCGGGCAGATGATCTCCCCGAGAGCCGGCTCGAGAATGTTCCATTCGTAGAGACCATGCTCGTGCACGGGGATCCCGAAATGCACCGAGGGCACATGCGCGGTCGTCGTGGACGGGAACTGTGAAGTTAACGGGATGACGTCCAGGCGCTGGATCAATGGGTGATCGCGGTGGCGCTCGAGGAACTCCAGCCCGAACGCATCCAGCAGGATCAGGACCACCCGCTCGCCCGCGCCGACGCGCCGTCGGACCTCAGCCGGGATTTCGGCGAAGCTCTTCACTGCGAGCATTCTCGCCGCTTCGGCCGGTAGCCCTCTGCTCCCCAGAGGCGGACATCATCGGAACTAGCACCGGCCACCAAGTGGCCGCAGCCGTTGGGACGGCCCTGAGGTATGTGATCCCTTGAGCAGGCTAACGACGCTTGGTCTTGAGGCAGGAGAGCCTGCACGGTGCCGCGTACTCGTGTTGATGAGCGACCCCACGGGTGTCATCCAGCCGCCGCTGCTCGCTTCTGCTCCCATGAAGCAGGGGCAGCCTCGGAGACCGGTGCCGCGGCGCTCGAGACTGCCCCCTCTCGGACAACTTGGGTCACCGCACCGGCCGGCCGCGTGGCTGACGGCGGCGAGCCGCACCGACTACCGCTCGACGCCTGGAGCGGTCACGTCCGCCCGGCTTCTTGTCGGCGTGGAAAGGGGCAGCGTGCTCGGAGCGCCCTGTGGGCGACGATGCAGAAGTCTCGGAGGCCCTCATCGTTGGGCCGACACCGGGCCGCCACGCTAGGCGATCGGCTGACATCGGCTAAAAAGCGAGAAACTCGACACAGTGAGGTGCCGGATGAAGGCGATTCTTGTGACGGACGAGGCTGCGGGAACCGCCGGGATGACGCTGGTGGAGCGGCCCGAGCCGCCGGCAGCGATAAACGACGTCATCGTTCAGATTCATGCGTCGGGGTTCGTCCCGACTGAGCTGGCGTGGCCCTCGACCTGGACCGATCGCCGCGACCGTGACCGAACACCGTCGGTCCCTGGGCACGAGCTGGCCGGGGTGGTCACCTCCCTCGGGTACGGCACGACGGGGGTGTCGGTGGGACAGCGGGTGTTCGGCCTCGCGGACTGGCATCGCGACGGCACCCTGGCGGAGTATGTGGCGATCGAGGCACGCAACCTCGCGCCGCTGCCGGGCGACGTCGACTTCACGGTGGGCGCGAGCCTGCCGATCTCGGGTCTGACCGCGTGGCAGGGACTGTTCGACCATGGCCACCTTCAGGCGGGGCAGAGCGTCCTCGCGCACGGCGCGGCCGGCGCAGTCGGGGCGATGGTGACGCAACTCGCACGTGAGGCCGGCGCCTACGTCATTGGCACCGGCCGCGCCGCCGACCGTCAGACGGCGCTCGACTTCGGCGCGATGGAGTTCGTCGACCTTGAGAACGACGCGCTGGAAGACGTCGGCGCCGTCGATCTGGTGTTCGATGTCATCGGCGGCGACATCCAGAAGCGGTCCGCAGGCCTGATCCGGGCCGGAGGCACACTGGTGACCGTCGTAGGGCCGCCCGAGGCGCGGCCCGCGGATGGCTTGGCGATCGACTTCGTTGTCGAGTCCAATCGTGCCCAACTGACTGAGATCGTCCAGCGGGTGCGGGACGGACGACTGCGGACGAACATCGGCAACGTCGCAACCCTCGACGAGGCTATCGCCGCCCTCAACCCGACCGAGCGACGCAACGGGAAGACGATCATCCGCATTCGTCCATAAGGACTCAGAGACGGCAGAGCCCCCGTTACGCGTAACGGGGGCCTCGGGACCAGACCATCGTCGCCTATGGGCCAGATCGGAAAGCGACGCTCAGCCCGGGAGAGCGCCCCTCGAGCTCTCGCCAAGTCACGGCGCTTGTCAAGAACGTCTCCGGAATGCACGAGGAACGAGGGGCTGATCCGCGGCCGGCGTCCTTGGCTGCGATTGGTCGCACGGGCGGCCCACTGCACGCCGTGCTGGTGAAGCATCGGCCGAGGCTCCTGCTGCACGAACCAGCAGCCGTCGCGAGCCCGGGATCGACGGCGGCCTCTACTGCTGCCTTGAGCCTCGGAAGATCGGAAGCGGTATTTCGCTGATCGGTCCCCAGACGGCGACGAAGGCCAAGCGGCCCGCACGGGCGGGAGGGCCGACGCTCGGATTGGCGATTTCGAGAGTTGTAGTGACCGACACTGTTGTCGCCGTGCGCAGTGCCGGCCGCGTGTTGGCCGACTGGCGACCGGCGCTGCTCAGCGGCTGATTGGCGGGGGTGCGTTCACGTACCGTCGATCGCGGCCCAGGAGTCGGCCCACGGCGCGGAGGATCGGGAACAGCAGGACGCGGACCGGCGCGGGGATGTCGCCTTGGGCGAACTCCGTCCGATAGCGGCCAAGCAGGTACGCCGCGTCGAACGGGTTGGGGCGGCCCCCGCCGCGACGCACCGATGCGAACACCTCGGTGAGGAAGTACTCGAGGTTGTCGGGGGGACTGACCGATCCCGAGCAGCGCAACACCCCGTCGCCGGCGTTCCAGAAGCGATGCATCTGGCCGGGAGCGAACGTGATGGTCTCGCCCGGTCCGGCGAAGCGGTCCGGCCCACCGGCGATTCTGTAGCCCATCCGGCCCTCCTTGACGGTCAGGCTCTCTTCCTGGAGGTGGTGAGCGTGCATCGGCGGACCGCTGCCCGGCTGCACCTGGTTTTCGACCTCGAGCACCTGGCGAGCGTCGGCGTCGGTGCGGACGCCGAGGAACGTCAACCGCTCGCCTTCGCCGTTGTCGATCATGCGGGGGTACCGCCCGTGGGTTGCGGTCGTGCTCGTCGTGGTCATCGTTTGTGTGTCCATCGAATCCTCCGAATAGAATGAGAAGCGAGAGAGTAGAATGATGTTCTAGTAAGCGATACACTACTCTAGTGGAGCGTCCCATGTCAAGGCCAACCCCCGCTGTGATTCCGCTGCGCGAGCAGCACGCCGCCGTGACCAGGCGGGCGATCCTCCAGGCCGCCCGAGAGCTGTTCGCCGAACAGGGCTTCGCCAACACGACCGTGAAGGGACTGGCCGAACGCGCCGGCGTTGCCGTCCAGACGATCTACGCGACGTTTGGGTCCAAGGCCGGGGTGGTGATGGGGCTCGTCGACCTGCTCGACGAAGAAGCCGGCGTCGAGGTGATTCACGCCGACATACAACGGGCGGTGGACCCGCGCGAGACGCTGCGCCTTACCGCGCGCATCGGCCGCCAGATACGGGAGCGCTGCGGCGATATCGTCAACATGGCCCGCCAGGGCGCCAGCACCGACGAGCGGCTCGCGAGCGTGCTGGGCGAAGGAATCCGCCGCCGACACGCTGGACTAGCGACGATCACGCAAACGCTCCACACACAAAAAGCCCTCCGCGACGGCCTCGACCCACAGACCGCCGCCGACATCGCCGCGGCACTCCTCAGCGACGAAGTCTGCGACGTCCTCGTCGACCAACGCCACTGGAGCTACGACCGCTACGAACGCTGGCTAGCCGACACACTCGCCCAACAGCTACTGCGCTGAACCCGGGCAGACGACGGCAACAGCGCTTCGGCGCGCCGCCACCGCACCCGATGCGCTCACGGCCGCCGCTCGACCACCGCTATGGCCGGCTCTCCTAACCACAGGGAGCTCACGGCCCCGAACAACTAGAGCACGCGAAGTACCGCATCACAACCCACGTAAGAGTGCGCCGAGGCCATGACGTGGGTCCTCCAACCCGCCAACAGACGGCGCCGCTCCCTGCTTCGCGTACGGGGAGGGCGCCCGGCGGAGTGCTGCAGCCGTAATCGCTCGCTTCTCGTTTCACGAACTGCGGGCTGTCTCGACGAATGGGTGCGCCCGCCAGTCGGGCTACTCCTTAGCGCGGCCACCCGGAGCGGCGGTACCGGCATCGTGACCGCAGGACCGAGTCTGCGGCCGTGCTAGGCCTGCTCAGTAGCGGGGTGGGGCCTCTCGGCGAGCCTCGGCTGTCCGCGCCTGACCGGAGACACCAGCGCACGACGTCGGTTCTCAGGCCGTGGCTAAGGGTAGATCGAGGGACGTGAGTCCCGTGGTTGCTTCAGCCAACGAGTCGCGGTAGTCGGCGACGGCCTCCTACTCGATCAACGAGGCGGGTATCGAGCACGCGCGGCGGTTGATCGGCGCCCGCCAGTACGTGTTGCGCAGCCAGTGGAGCGAGGTCCAGCCCGCGGCCGCTGCGGAGAACGCTTACCTGGACACCCACGACTGGGAGGCGTACGGGCGCTGGTTTCTCGGGCTCACCGACGGCGCCAATGAGGACACCAAGGCGCGCTACGCGTTCGTGTTCGGAGATTTCCGGCGCCTCCATCGCTCGGGGCTGATCGCCTGCCACTACCGCGCTGCCGAGTGGCGACACAAGGCGATCGAGCTCGCCGCACACGAGCTCCTGCAGGAGCTCGACGAAGCCACCGCGTAGCTTGAGTTCGCGTCGGAGGCTCCTCCCTGAACCCGCCCAACCAACGGCCCGGCGCTCGGCGGCATTTCGCCTCTCGCCGCGGACCATGGAGAGCAGCAGCCCGACGTCGCCGACACTGCTACGAGACACCCATCAAGACTGCCGCTCTCACGAATTAGGGGCATACCGGGGACCGCTATAACGACGCCCGAGACTTCCGCACCTGGACAGAGGCAGCCGCGGGCGGCCAGCAGGGCGATGCCCGCGGAAACACAAACGCAGGGCTCGCCGTCCGCCTCTGGTCCGCCCTGCGTTTCGCCAGTTGCGAGTACGGGGGCGGCGCTTGGCACGGTAGCCGGCAACGTCTTCCCTCCTGTCCGCGCAAGGCAGGTCCGGCGGCGACTCGGCGCGGATGCCCGTGCTGCCACGAGAGCGGGACTGATGCGGAGTCGTCCTGCACTGCGTCGTCTCAGCCCAGCTGGATCTCGACCGTCACCCCCGGTGCGGTCGTCTCCCGTCGCGAATGCGCGGCCGGCACGGCGTGTGCCTCGGATGCGTACTTCCACCTGACCGCCGTCTTTCAGGTTGCGCCACCAGGCGTTTGCGCTCGGGCCAGCCGACATTGATGAGCACCCGATCGCCATCTCGGCGGTAGCCGACCGGGAACGTGTAGCAGCGCCCGCTGCGGCGACCGGTGACGGTGATGAGCGCCAGGTTACGGCTCAACAGCCGATGAACGGCGAACTGAGGACCGCCCGCACGACGGGATTAGCCGTGCGATTGAACACCGCGAATGGCGCATGACCCTCCGGCACGGACGCCAAGGTATCGCAGCCCGAGCAGCAGGCCCGGGCAGGTTCGCCGTCGACCGGGCCGCCGATCCGTACTCGACCGGTGAGCGAACGCGTGAAACCCGGGATGCGTCGGCACGCGCTTCGCCACAAGATCAATGCGAAAGCCCCACCAGCTCGACACATCGATATACCAAGGCCTGCGACTGTAGGATCGCGTTTGCAGGGAACGGCAAGGCGACGACTGGAGGGCGGTAACGATGCTTGCACGTGTGACTACGTGGGAAGGCGGAACGGCCGAAGGTATTCGGACCGCGTCCGAGGAAATGCGATCGAACGTCTCTCAGGGGCCGCCGCCCGGCGTCAAGAGCACGGGCCTCACGATGCTCGCCGATCCCGAGGGAGGGCGGGTCGTCATGATCGGATTGTTTAAGACGGAGGAAGACTTGCAGGAGAGCGAGGCCGCGCTCAAGCAGATGAACCCGCCTGACGGGCTGGGTGACCGCGGCCCGATCGACGTCTACGAGGTTGTCGCCGACGTCCGCATGTAACGCCAAATTCCGTCTGCGCTGTACTCGGGCTTCGCGCGTGGAGGGATCGTCGCGAAAACTCGCCCCCGAGGGTTCGAGCGTGTAGCGGCCACGCTGATGCGGTGCGCCAACGGCCCCGCCGATCGGCGTATGGACGTGGCGGCTGCTCCACGCCTACACCGGTCACGACGCTCGCGCGGCCGCTTGCTCGGCAACCGGTAGCGCGGCCCCGCTCAAGGCGGTAGGCAGCTCGTTCAGAGGGCGTACTTCCGCTTTGGGAGGATCCGATAGTTCGGGCCGCCCCTGTCCCTCCTCGTCGTCCCGAGCGAGAGGCTCATGCGCGGTGATCGGGTGCTCGTTGGCTGTTGGATCGCTGGGAAGGGGCAGTAAGCGTCAGTTGCGTAAGCCGGGCGGCCCGGTGCTTTGGCCCGACGGATGATGGCGTGACGAGAAGACGGGTGCTCGTCGTCCCTCGGTACCACGAGCGCCAGCCCGAATGTGCGGTGACGTGTAGGTGGGAAAGCTCGTCCGCGGCTGCCGTTGGCGGAGACGTCGAATTGCTCGGCGATGTTGGCTCCGTTGAACGTCATCGCGTCGTGGCCTGCCTGCCTTCGATGACGTCGCTGCCGTCGCCCGGGTCCCAGATGAAGCGGTCATCCCCGGCGCCCAGGAGAGCGATGTCGGCGCCCTGGTTACCGTCGACCGTGTCGTTCCCGTGCGGACAGCGTGACGGACGGCCGCGCCGATTGTGCTCGCTCTTAAGACCACGTTGCGGATCCGCCGCTGCGCGACGCGCGCAACGAGCCGGCCCGATCGCCCTGACGGTGGGGCACGCGACCCACCACGACCTCTGCGCGCGCCCGTTGTCCAGCCGGGCTCTCCCGCGCCCCAACGTCAGCCCAGCCACACGAGGCGGACATAGATCCTGACCTTTAAGGCGGCCATGCGTAAAACCATGAACCACGACAAATCCGCCGCGAGGCGGACGCAAACCAGGGACCTGACGGTGGCGGGTCGATCGGCGCCCAGTCATCCGAAACTGGAGGCACCATGAAGACCCTCGGCACGCTCGCATTGGTCACCGCAACGGTGGCTCTCGGCGCCGCACCGGCGCTCGCCGTGGGACCACCCAGCGGCACGCCGATTCCCACTAATACGGGCACCTCGCACATGCCCACCAACCCCGGCAGCCAGGGCACCTCGCACAATCCCAGCGACCCCGGAAGCCAGGGCAGCCACGGGACAGCAAACGCACCCAACAATCCAGGCAGCCAGGGTGCTTCGCATACCCCGTCCGCGGCCGGGCCGAACGCCAGCCTACCGGCGCAGGCCTACGGAAAGCTCTGCCAGGGGCAGAGCAAGCAACACGTGGCCGGCGTGCCCGGAACGCCGTTCTCCAAGTGTGTGAGCGACATGGCCAGGCTCGCGAACAAATCAACCAACAATCCGCGCACCGCCTGCAAGGACGAAAGCAAGAAGCACGTTGCCGGCACGCCCGGCACGCCGTTCAGCCAGTGCGTCGCCGATGCCGCCAAGCTTCTCAAGAGCCAAGCAGCCACCGGCGACTGACCGCTCGCCGAGCGGCATCAAAAGCCGCGGCCGCTGGGGTTCCAAGTCGGTCACCTCCCGCAGGTTGGTGCCGGGCAAGAGTGGACCAGGCCGGGCGTGGGGCGCTCCTGCCGGCGGAGAGGATGATTACCGCGTGTCGGACCTGGTGCCGTTTCGGGTAGTGGAGGGTCGCGACCAGGATGGCGTGCTCCGGATCACGCTGATCGGGGAGCTGGACCTGGTCGTCGCCGATCGACTGTCTGCCCGCCTTGACCAGTTGAGCAGCGATCGCACTCGCGTACGCCTGGATCTATCGCGAGTGACGTTCATCGACAGCAGTGGGATCAGGGTGCTGATCCGTGCGGCCCAGCATGCACCCAGGAACGGGGAGCATCTAATCGAGTTTGCACCCGAGGTCATGCAAAATGTTGAAACGGTGATTGGCCTAGTCGGTGCCGCGCCCGTTCTCTGGCCAAGCGGGCGGTACGGCTCGAGCCAGAACGCGCGTACCACTTCCGAGGATGAGAGCGAGCGCAAGACCGCCAGTCAGGCCGGCGCGCCATTCAGCGAGTACGTCACGGGCAACGCGAAGCTGCTCAGGCACCAGGGCAAGGGCAACTCGAACAACACCGCGGGTTCCTAGCCATCGCGCACTGGGAGCTACAGCGCTGAGGCCCCGGCTTTCGGCGGGGCCTCGTTGCGGTCCCGCCTGGCTCAGCGAAGCACGGTCGAGCAATACTGCGGGTACGGTCCTGCGGGGCTGACACAGTTCTCCTGCTGTTGGAACTGGAGCGCCTGCCCGTAGTCTTTGGAGGTTCCCGGGTAGTCTCCGCCGTAGGTGAAGGCCTTGTAGGTCCCGTTGTACGCGTACCACGGATACGAGCAGAACGGGTGCCGTAGTTGCCAGTGCCGCAATATTGGTTGACTTCCGCCTCGCCACCGTAGTCGCTGACGACGGACCATGACCGTGCGGCGCTTCCGTCGCCGAAGGTGACGCCCTTGATCTGGAGCGGCTGGAACTGAAGCCAGCTTGGAATGTTGTAGGAGTAGCAGGGCGGCTTGGTGGAGCTGGCTGGCACGCAGAACTGGCCGGCCGGGGTGGTGTAGTTGCCGGTATGCCCGATCTCCCAGACCAGCGCATTGGGTGCGTCGTTCACGAGCCCCCACCCGAGGGCGTTTCCAAGCTTCTGCACGCTGAACGCTGGCATCAGCGGCCCGTCCACTTTGCTGTTGAGGACGATGGTCCCGGACCGGCCGGTGGTGAGATCGGTGACGGTGATGTGCATCCCGTCGCGCGCCGGGGTTACGTACTGGTGGTCGGTGATCGTATCCCCGGCGTGCATGATCAGAGGCCCCCCGGTTTTGCTGTCGGTGAGCATCGCGTTGAACGCCGCCGACTCCGCATTGCCGTGCTGGGAGACCTCCCACACCGGTGAGCACACTGTGTAGGTGTTGGCGGAATAGGTGACGTTATAGCCGCCGCCGGCGGTGCAGCCGGTGGTGATGCTGTTCGGATAGAACTGCAGCTCGAGGAACGCTTGGCCGAACAGGCTGTGGGGGTCGGTGACGGTTCCGCCGATCCAGAAGGTCGGGCCGACTGAATCTACCTGCGCCGCGCCGTTAGTCGGCAGAACGATCGTCCAGGTTAGGTTCTGCGCGGACGCCGGGCTGTTGGAGAGCGGGTCGATCTCGGGTTCGTCGTGGCCCGTGCAGCTCGACGTGTACCAGACGAATTCCTGCGGATGATGCGCGATGCACAGCGACTGCGAGCTCGCCCCGGCCGACGCCGGAAGCGCCGCCGCGACTCCGACCGCGCAGGCGAACGCGATCAGCAAGGTCCGCGCCCTCGATGCTCCCACGTTTCTCCTCCTTCGACCGACTGCTCGGCGGCGATCCCATAACCGCTGAGAAGCCTGGGCGGGGAAATTGGCCACCGGCACGTCAGGAGTCAGACCACCGGCAAACCAGACCCTGACTTTGCCTCTTGCGCAGCGTCTGACAGCCAGACGGGTTGCGTTCAACCTCCTGCCCGACGGCATGGGTATCGGCAGAGCACACGGCGTCTCGCACGATGCTCCCCGGCTGGGCCGGATTCACCACGAGGGGAGAGCTTCGGGTCCTTCGCGGAGAGCGCGACCTACGTGCACGCTCTCCCAGGGCGACAGCGGGCAGTCCCTGCAGCTCCAGGACGCGACGATGCGTGCCCAGTTCAACAAGGTAGGGCGCCGGCAGCGACTACCACCTGATCCTGCGCCCCAACGATCCTCGCGCCGGTGACGCATCAACGTGCCGTCGAACCAGGGGACGCTCGTGGAAAGCCCGCAAGGCGTCATCTTCCCGACGATCAACTACAGCTGGTGGTCGTCGCACGATCAACAACCTCGAGCAGAGCGCCGACGCGACGCACCTGCCGATCTACCTCAGCAACGACGTGCTCCTGACCGACAAGGGAAGCTGCTGCGTGATCGGCTTTCACGGCACCCGAGCGTCCGGGCTCGGAGGTGGTAGCGGCGGGTCGAACGGCAACGCGGTCGTGCAGACCTTCGCGTGGGGTTCGTGGGTTCGTCCTGGCACGTATCCCGCGCGTCTCGGGCCAGCCGCTTCCGACCGACTGGGCGTTGCAGGACATCCACGCGCTCAGCCACGAGATCTCGGAGGCCGACGATCGCGCAACAAGGCCGAGACGCCGAGAGCGCGACCTACGTGCGCCAGCGCCGGGTTGCTGGCGATGGCAATGGCTCTGCGATAAACCTGCAGTTCGAGGTGGGCACGGGCGAGCTGCGCTGCCGACGTGAGATTCGAACCCCATGGTCATGTTGAGGTGATTAACGAGGCCGGCGTGCTTGGCGGGCGATCGCCCGGATGATCGTGCGCGAGGAAGGCCCGCGCGAGGGCCCCGCGTAGATCGCCCGAGGAGGGCCCGGACGACCTGGCTCCCGACGCGGATTCGACCCCATGGCTGGCTCACGCTGAGATCCCGATACGCAGATCGGGCGCGGGGGCGCCGCAGCTGGCGGACGGCAGCGGCGGGTGTACCAGACGTGCGCAGACTCCACGTCACACCCGGTCGGCGCGGGCGGCATCGAGCGCCGGCGCGACGACCGGCTCCTGAGGTTCTCCGGGTCGGGGATCCTCGTCCTTGCAGGTGCCGCGACAGCGCCTCGGCCCGGTAGCACCTGACCTGACGCTTGCTCGCGCGTTATCACCTTAACAGGCAGGCCCGACGCACCCACGCCTGCCAACCGGACGCCACCCCCGCACGACAAGGAAGG
This sequence comes from uncultured Solirubrobacterales bacterium, assembly GCA_963832315.1. GTDB lineage: Bacteria > Actinomycetota > Thermoleophilia > Solirubrobacterales > Solirubrobacteraceae > Palsa-465. The sequence goes on from CAWHTT010000012.1 coordinate 21,206, forward strand.
TAGACATGCGAACACCTGCCAAGCTGATCGCAGCCACCGCTGCATTGACTCTCGGCCTCGCGTCGGCGGCGCTGGCCAGCGGCCCGAGTGACACTCACGGCCGCTCGGGCAGCGCGCCCGGACACACCCGCTCACAGCAGACCTCCAGCAGCACTAGCACGAGCACCGGCACCGCCCCGAACTCGAACGCGAAGGCCTACGGTCGGCTCTGCCAGGGCGAGAGCAAGAAGCATGTGGCCGGTCAAAAGGGCACGCCGTTCTCCAAGTGCGTGACCGACATGGCTCACCTGTCCCAGAGCTCCCAGGGCAGCGGCAGCTCCCAGACCAGCACCGGTTCCCAGAGCGCCACCAATCCGGCTCGCGCGTGCGCGAACGAGAGCAAGATGCATGTCGCCGGTAGAAGGGCACCCCGTTCAGCCAGTGCGTCTCCGCTGACGCGAAGCTCCTCGGTCAGCAGAGCAACCAGAACGGTGGCTCGGGCCAGGACTCGAGCGGTTCCGACGACAGCACGACCACGAGCTCCAGCCACTCATAACGCCCAAGCCGAGGAAGCCACGACGAAGGGTCGCCGGCATACCTCGCTCCTCGTCCTCGCCCATCGGATCCGAAGACGCCGTCGCACGCTGCGCGGCGGCGTCCTTCGGCGCCTGGGCGCCGAGCGGGCTCCATGACGGCGTTCATCGCACCGTCACCGGCTCTGCCGAGCATGAACGCGTGAGGCGGCGCGCGAGCCGGCGGCTGTGGCTCACAACGACACTGCTGTGACGCCAATGCCACTACGAGCGTGGCATGGGGTTCGTGGCGAAAGCAGCGCGCGAGTAACCATGCCCGCTCGCGCGAGCGGCGCGGCGCGTGCGCGTCAGGCCGCGCTTTCAGCTCCGCACCGCGGGTCGCTCGGTCGCGAGGCAAATCGGGAGGCGGCTGCCGCAGGTGAGACTGTCGCTCAGACCGTGAATTGCGGGTCCGTGGCAGCGTTTCAATCCCCAAACGCTGCGTCAGTTGCCCAGCGCTGATGTGGCCCTTGAAAAACTCAAGCAGAACACTCCGCTGCTGGTCTGACAGTCCCGCGGGGATGTCGCGTTCCATATGCGACTCATACCTGTAATACGGTCACTACGCGCCCTTCTGGGCGGGGGAGCGCGAATTAACGTTCAAAACCGACGGCCCGGGTAGCAAGCGTGGCGCGGGAGGCGGATCAATCTCATCCACAAGCCGCTGCACGGACGCTGCTCGGCCTCGTCGTCGACCTCTACCGCAAAACCCACGTCAACCCTGTCAGGTGCCCGTAGTCCGTCTTGTGCATCGGATGAGCTCTGTGACAGCACAGCCTGGTTCGTAAAACCGCTGATGTCTCGCCGCGGAAATCGTGTGAGCTCGGCGCTGGACAGCCCGCGGCCCGCAGGATACGATTCCGGCTCTCTCTGAGCGTCCGGAGGTAAGGGAAGGCGCTCGGAGGGGTCATGCGTCCAAAAGCGGGAGGAGTCGATGCCAAAGTTGCGCCGGCGTCTGTGCGCCGTCTGCTCTGTGTCAGTCCTCGGTGCGTTGATCGCGGCACCATCGGCTGGCTCGATTGCGAGCACCGGGATCTTTCACCGTCCTCGAGTCGCCGTCTCGCGGCCCGGAACCAAAGGTGCAGGTTGGGCTTCGAGTAACTGGTCAGGCTATGCCATCACCGGCTCGGGCTACAACTCGGTAACTGCTAAATGGGTCGTGCCGGCGGTCGCGGCGTCGCGGAAGGCCACCTACTCCTCGGACTGGGTTGGGATCGACGGCTACAACAACAGCAACCTGATCCAGACCGGGACCGAGTCCGACTACTACAACGGGTCGCCCCACTACGCGGCGTGGTGGGAAATTCTCCCGGCCGCCGAGACCGTGATCCCCTCGATCACCGTCAAGCCCGGTGACACCGTCACCGCGTCGATAACCAAGGGCTCGGGCTCGTCCTGGACGATCACGATCGCAGACGGCAGCAAGAGTTTCAGAACAACGCAGACATACACCGGCCCCCAGACCTCGGCGGAGTGGATCGAAGAAGCGCCCACGGTCGGCGGGCGGGTCGCCCCGCTCGCAAACTACGGCCAGACGACGTTTGACCCTGGAACCGTCAACGGCGCTAATCCACTCCTCAACACGAGCGAAGCCGGCGTCATGGTGCAGAAGCGCGTTCAAGTGTCCACGCCATCCAACCCGGACGGCGACACCGACGGGTTCAAGATCGCCTACGGCGCGACCGTCCCAGCACCACCCCCGAGCTGAGATCCTTGCCTGCCGAGATGCGCCACGCACGCATCAGGCCACGCTCCGGTTCCAAGCCGCAGTTCGGGCCTGGCGTCGAGCAACGGGTCGGCGCCACGCACGTGTGCGCCGTAGCCACGGCCGACCCGGCCGGTCAGATCTCAGATTCGAATCGGACCACCGAACAGGTACTGATGCGTCCGGCGAGATCGTTTGTGGAGACTCTCGCTGAATCCTCAAGGACAATGCGCAGACGACCGACCACGACGTCGTAGGCACGTTCCGATCCGTGGGCCTTTGTCGAGCCCGCCTCCTCTTCGAGCGAGGCCGGCTCGGCATCGGCCGCCCGCGCTTCCCAAAACGGCGCCTCGTCCGCGTGCCGGAGCCGCCCGACGGTCAGGCCTTCCGCGAGGATCTCATGGACCTCGAAGCGCAGGTCGGGGAACGCGGTGCGCAGCGTCACGATCACCTGCTTGAGATGGCCAACGAAGTCGGTGCCCTCACCTCGGCCTCCGCCGTAGCTCTCGATGCCACGAGCGGCGAATAGGCGACCACGCCCGGGCGCCGGCGGCGGCGCAGCCGCCTGCTCCCGGGCGTGGTGCGAGTGGTCGGGGCTCCGGGCTGCGGCGCGGGTACGGACACCGCGACCATCCCGCCCCGTCCGCGGCGCCGCTAAAGCGCGGCTCCGCTAGAGCGCGGCTCCGCTAGAGCGCGGCTCCGCTAGAGCGCGGCTCCGCCGCGACCGCTCCAACCGCGGAATCCGCGGCGGAACATCATGAAGCGAGCCAGGAAGAACAGCGGGATGAGGATCCACAGGCCGCTCGCCACACCGATGATCAGGTGAAGGGCGATGATCGCCAGGATGATCGGGAGAATCGGAATCATGCGCAGGCAGGCAAGCAGGCCGAAGCCGGTGCGGCCGCCCGCGCGGTGGCGGGCCGTATCGTCCGGCAGGTCGCGCGTGAGCTCGGTCAGCTCGCCGACCGTCTTCGCGGCGAAGCACCGGTCCAGGCGCTGCTGGAATTCGTCCTGGTCGAGCCGGCCGTCGGTGTGGTGCTGGCGCAGCCGGTCGGCGGTCGCGTCGCGGTCGGCGTCGCTCGCGCGCAGGTTGGGGTTCCGCATCATCTGGCTGATCGTGTCGTACCCGTACATCGTTGCTCCCTCGGTCTGTGTGGTTCGGTCGCGTGCTGCATGGAGAAGCATGCGCTCCCGCGGGCGATTTGTCGTCGGGCGAGGGGCGGCTCCTGTGCTGCTCCCGTTGGGTGATCGGAGCAGCGACGTGTACTCCCACCGGCGTATCCGCGGCTGCGCCCGGGAGCCGATGACGACCCCCGCGGGCGGGGCTATCGTGCGGCTGTGACCCCGTCGGGCTGGATCCGCCGAAGCGACGCGCGTCTCGCCGTGATGTGCGGCCTGATCCAGATCGCCGCGACGGCGGGGGCGGCGCATCACGCGTCGCGCATGCACAGCTGCTGGTGGGCGTCCGCGTGCCGGCCCGCGACGGAGCTTGACGCCGGTGCCTATGCGCTGCTCGCGCTCGGCCCGCTTGCGCTCGTCTTTCGGCGGCGGTACGTGCGCGAGGTGCTCGCGTTCGTGTTCGCCGTCACGGTGGCCTACGTCGCGCGCGGCTATCCGCTCGGCCCGAACTTCCTTTCCCTCGGCATCGCGATTGTTTCGGCGATCTTCGCCGGGGAGCGCGTGCTCGCGTGGGCCGCGGTCGGAGTCGGTTGGCTGGTGTTTCTCGGGTTGCCCTGGGCGCTTGGGCACTCCGGCCCGCCGAACGTGCTGGCGGCGCTGGCGATCGCCGCCTGGCTGCTGGTCGCGCTGGCCGGCGCCGAAGGGGTGCGCAACCGCCGGGAGCGCTTCGCGGAGGCGAGGCGGGCGCGTGAGCTCCAGGCCCGCCGCAAGGCCGACGAGGAGCGGCTGCGCATCGCCCAGGAGCTCCACGACGTGCTGGCGCACAACATCTCGCTGATCAACGTCCAGTCAGGTGTCGCCCTGCACCTGATGGACGAGAAGCCCGAGCAGGCGCGGATCGCGCTGACGGCGATCAACGAGGCGAGCGCCGACGCGCTGCGCGAGGTCCGCTCGGTGCTCGGCGTACTGCGCGGTACCGGCGAGGAGGCGCCCCGGTCGCCGACGGCGGGCCTGGACCGCCTTGACGACCTCGTGACGCGCACCACCGCGGCTGGCGTCGGGGTCAGGCTCGAGGTGCACGGCGAGCGCCGGCCGCTCCCGGCGAGCATCGATCTGGCAGCGTTCCGGATCGTGCAGGAGGCGCTGACGAACATCGTCCGCCACTCCGGGGCCGGCGCGGCGACCGTCGAGCTGACATACGGACCCGGTGAGCTGACCGTGCAGGTGGACGACGACGGACACGGCCCGGGCGCCTCCGGCGACCGGCGCGAGGTGCCGGCGATGGACGGCGACGGCGGTGGCAACGGCATCCCGGGCATGCGCGAGCGCGCGGTTGCCCTCGGCGGCACGTTCGACGCCGGCCCCCGATCCGACGGCGGGTTCCGCGTTCGCGCGCGGATCCCGGTGCCGGGCAGGTGACCGCCGTGATCCGCGCGCTGCTGGCCGACGATCAAGCGCTGGTGCGCGCCGGGTTCCACGCGCTTCTGGACGCGCAGGACGGGATCGAAGTGGTCGGCGAGGCGGCGGACGGCCGCGAGGCGGTCGACCTGACGCGCGCGCTCATTCCCGATGTCGTGCTGATGGACATCCGCATGCCGACGCTCGACGGAATCGCCGCCACGCGCGAGATCGCCGCAGACCCGGCGCTCGCCGGCGTCCGGATCGTGATCCTGACCACGTTCGAGCTCGATGAGTACGTGTTCGACGCGATCCGGGCCGGGGCAGCTGGCTTCCTGGTCAAGGACACCAAGCCGAGCGACCTGATCGATGCAGTGCGGGTCGTGGCCGCCGGCGAGGCGCTGCTGTCACCGTCGGTCACCCGCCGGCTGATCGGCGAGTTCGCCGCGCGCGCCAAGGAGCCGCCCCGCTCAGCCGCGCTCGAGGAGCTGACCGACCGCGAGCGCGAGGTGATGGCGCTCGCCGCCGCCGGCCTGTCGAACGACCAGATCGCCGAGCGTCTCGTCGTGAGCTCCGCCACGGCCAAGACGCACGTGAGCCGGGCGATGATCAAGCTCGGCGCCCGGGACCGCGCCCAGCTCGTCGTGATCGCCTACGAGTCCGGCCTCGTGCGACCCGGGTGGTCCGAGTGACGAGCGGACCTACGGCGTGGCAGCGCCGGCCTTCAAGTGGTCAGGACCACCTTGGTCGCCTCGCGCGCGTCGAACGCCCGGTACGCCGCGGGCGCCTCATCCAGCGGCAGCGTGTCGGTGACGATCGCCGAGGGACGCAGGACGCCTTCCTCGATCATGGCCAGCAACCGCTCGCGGTCCCGCCCCGGGTTGCCGATGGCGAACGACAGCGTTATCTCCTTCTCGAACATCACGCCGTTGTCAAGCGGGAAGTCAGGCTCGAAATGCGCGCCGATGACAGAGATCACGCCCTGCGGTCGCACCAGGAGAAGCGCGGAGCGCAGCGCCGGCTGGGCGCCCGAGGCCTCGATCACCGCGTCGGCGCCTAGCCCGCTAGTCGCCGCCGCCACGGCTTCTGCCGCGTCCGCCGGCTCGACCGCCACGGCGCCCAGCGACGTGGCCAGCGCTCGCCGTGCCGGCACCCCGTCTACGGCGATCACCCGTCGCGCCGGACCGACGGCGCACATCACGACCATCAGGCCCACGGGACCGCACCCGAGGACGACCACCACGTCGCCGCCACCGACCGACGCGCGCTGCACGGCGACGAACCCGGTCGGCAGGATGTCGGCGACGAACACCGCGTCCTCGTTTGAAACCTGATCGGGTACGGGCCACAGACAGAGATCGGCCCGCGGCACCCGCACCAAGTCGGCCTGCCCACCCTCGAGCCGCGGATATACGCCGGAGTAGCCGAACATCGCCCGGTCCAGGCACTGCGTCCGCCGGCCGGCGCGGCAGTGGACGCACGTGCCGTCGGAGGTCATGCTGGTGTTGACCACGCGCTGGCCGGGCGCGCAGCCCGCTCAGGCCGTCGCCCGCGTCCTCGACCACCCCGACGAATTCGTGGCCGAGGGTCGTACCGAGCTCGAATCCCGGCGTGTACCCGTGATAGGGCAGCAGGTCGGCCCCGCAGATCGCCGTGTGCGTGACCCGGACGATCGCGTCGGTGTCGGCACCTAGCTCCGGATCGGCCACATCCTGGACCTCGATCAGCTCGGGTCCCATCAGCTTCACCGCTCTCATGCCGGCTGCTCCAACTCGATCAGGTTGCCGATCCGGGTCGATCGCGAAGCAGCGATGCCCGCCCCACGGCGGGGAGTAGGGCTCCGCCAGGAACTCCACCCCGGCGGACCGCAGCTCGTCGTACACGGCCAGGCAGTCGCTCGACCTCGAGGACCAGGACGGCCGCGAGCCGCGATGGATCCGACGGCGCAGCCATCGTCACGCCCGGCCGGTCCTCGGCCGGGTGACCCTGCTCGGCCAGCGACAGTCGCGCGCCGGTTCGAGCGAGCGTCGCGTACGGCGGGTCGTCGTACATCGCCTCGACCTCGAAGCCCAGCCGATCGCGGTAGAACGCCACCGAGCGATCGAAGTCCGAGACGGCGAGGATCGTCCCCACCCGGCTGACATCGAGCGCCATCAGTCGCGGATGTGACCGGCGTCGGCGACGAGCACCTGCCCGGTGACCCAGCCCGACTCCTCCGAGGCCAGGAAGGCGACCGCGGGCGCGATGTCCGCGGGGTAGGCGTGGCGCGGGATCGCCTGGAGCGCCTGGACGAAGTCGAGTGCGTCCTTGTGCGGCGACTCCATGACCGCCTCGGTTCTCGTGATCCCGGGCGCCACCGCGTTGGCGGTGATCCCGTAGCTGCCCAAGCTCGGTGGCGAGCGCCCGCGTGAGCCCCACGACGCCGCCCTTGGCGGCCAGGTAGGGACCCATGTTGGGCGTGCCGGCGTAGAACGCGTTCGAGGCGATCTGGACGATCCGGCCGTAGCCCGCCTCGCGCATCGGCCCCTCGACCGCCCGGGATACGAGATAGGCACCGTCGAGATCGGTCGAGATGATCTTTCGCCAGTACGCAAAGTCGACCTCATCCCACGGAACGAACGGCACGATCGCCGCCGCGTTGACCAGCACGTCGACCTTGCCGAAGCGCTCGAGCGTCTCGCTGACCATCCGCCTGGCGTCGTCCTCGCTCGAGACGTCCATCTGGATCGGAGAGCCCGTCGAGCGCCGAAGCCACGGCCGCGGGCTCCGTCCCCGTTCAGATCGGCCACCGCCACCTGGGCCCCCTCCGCATGCAGCTTCTCGGCCACCGCTCGGCCGATGCCTCGCGCCGCGCCGGTGACGATCGCCACCCGCCCCTCGAGCTTCATGCGGCACCCCCGGCGGTCGAGAGCACCCGGCCGCCCGTGAACGGCTCGGGGGCCAGCGGGTAACCCTGGAACGCCTCCATGTCGTGGGTGAAGACAACCTCCGCGTCCCACTCCTTGGCCAGCCGCCGGCACCGGCGGATCGAGCGCACGCCGGCCACGGGGTCGTTGTGGAAGCCGGCCTGCTGTTCGTTGGCGAACGCCGCGCGCGTGTACGACACGTCGGCCATGAACAGGAGCGGCCGGCTGTCCTGGAGCTCAACCAGCATCGAGTAGTGGCCGACCGTGTGCCCAGGGGTGTGGAACAGGTGGACGCCTTCGACGAGCTCCACGTCACCCTCGAGCAGCTCGAACTTCACGTCGGGATGGTCGAAGCCCTTGTCCGCGTAGCCCAGCCGCTCGAACGGCTCGGGTGTGCGGGCCTCGCGCAACTCGTCGACGTGCAGGTAGGTGGTCGCGTGCGTGAGGTGCTTGTTGCCACCGCAATGGTCGAAGTGCAGGTGCGAGTTGACAAGTGCCTCTACGTCCTCCGGCTTGTAAGCCACACTTGGCTAGCTGCGCGGGCACCGTCTGCTCGGGCGTCTGCTCGGGCAGCTCGAACGGCAGCACGGCGTTGACCAGGTCGAGGTCGTAGCCGCTGTCGAACATGAACAGCGCATCGGGGTGCTCGATCAGCACGCTGTATACGGGGAAGCGCACCGGGGTTCCGCAGCCGATGTTCCACGTGATGTGCGATTGGTCGATGACCAGCGTGCCGCTGTCGAGCAGTCGCACCTGAGTTGCCTTTGCCATGGTCAGTCCAGTGCCTTTCTCACGGCCACCAGCGCGGCCGCTCGTTGTTGCTGGAGCTCCTTGATCCGCTCAGGCGGGTAGTCGAAGAAGCCCCGTCCAGTCTTGATGCCGAGACGGCCCTCGTCCTTGAGGTCACTTGCCGTCTTCGAGACACCCTTCTCATCCGACAGGGACTGATTGAGGTAGCCACCGACGCTCGTATAGATATCCAGTCCGGCCATGTCGAGCAGCTGGATCGGGGGCACCACGGCGAGCTTGTAGCCGATGCCCCACTTGACGCACAGGTCCAGACCCTCGACGTCGATCACGCCCTCATCGACGAGGGCCAGGCACTCGCGCATGATCGCGTAGAGGACGCGGTTCTCGACGAAGCCCGGCACCTCCTTCTTGAGCGTCACCGGGTGGTAGCCGATCCGCCGAGTCAGCTCCTCGGTGGCGCGGGTGACCTCCGGTGCGGTCTGCTCACCCGGTATCACCTCGTTCATCGGGATGAGGTGCGGGGGGTTGGACCAGTGCCAGCCGATCACGCGGTCGGGTCGCCCGAGGCCCTCCGCCAGCTTGGTGACGGGGATGCCGGAGGTGTTCGAGGCGATGATCGCCTCCGGGGAGATCTCAGCCTCGATGTCGCTGAACAACTGGCGCTTGAGCTCAAGTTGCTCCGGGACGGCCTCGAGGACGACTTCGGCTCCATCGAGTGCGGCTGCACGATCGGTCTCGATAGGCCAGGCCGCCGCCGTCGCGCGTCGGGACCTCGAGGCGGTCGAGCACCCCCTCGACCATGCCGACCGCTCCGCGGGCGCGCTCGAGCGCCTCCGGGTTGACGTCGAACAAGGTCACCTGCATGCCGGCTCGGGCCAGAACGGCACCCATCCCCGGTCCCATCGTGCCGGTCCCGAGGACGGTCGCGCGATTCAGTTCACTCATGGCTCGCTTCCTTGTTGGAGGAGGGGTTCAGCTCCCGCACCCGGCGCCATACGCGCTCGGGGGTAAGAGGCAGTTCGTTCATCGGGACGCCCGCGTCGGCAAGGGCGCAGACGATCGCCGCCGGGACCGCGGCGAACGCGCCCTCGCCGCATCCCTTGGCGCCATACGGTCCCGGTCCGTCGGCGTTCTCGACGATGATCGATCTCATCGTCCCGGGTAGGTCGGCGATCCTGGGCACGCGGTACTCGAGCAGGTTGTCGTTGACCACGCGCCCATCGACCAGCCGCATCTCCTCGAACAGCGCGTTGCCAATCCCCTGCAACGTCGCGCCCTCGTCCTGCCGCTCGACCAGCTGCGGGTTGATCGCCTTGCCGACGTCGGCAACGGTGGCGGTGCGCAGCACCGACACGACACCGGTGTCGGGATCGACCTCGACCTCGGCCGCCGCGACGCACACCTCCCAGAAGTGGGGACCCTCGGCGTAGGAGCCGGTCTCGCCGCCGGTCGGCCGAACCTCGCCGCCCTCGATGATCTCCCCGCCGCGAAAGCCGAAGCGCCGGGCAATCAGGTCGGGATAGGAGATCTCCTGGCCGGCGAAGACGGCCCGCCCGTCGACCAGGTCGACGAGCGTCGGGATCCACGTCCCACACCTCGGCGGCCGTCTCCCGAAGCCGCTCGGCGACCGCGTCGGCGGCCCGCTTGACGGCGAGCCCGGCGATCGTGGTCGACCGGCTGGCTCCGGTGGAACGGTCGTAAGGGGTGAACCGGGTGTCCGCCCCGGGGACGCGGATCAGATCGCTCGAGATGCCCAGCTCCTCGGCGGCGATCTGCGACATCACCGTGCGAGGGCCCTGCCCGAGCTCGGTCGTGCCGACGTACACGTCGGCCGAGCCGTCCGAGCACAGCCGTACCGACGCGCGGGAGACGGGATGCGCGCCGGCCGCCAGCAGCCCGACACTCACCCCGCGTCCCACCCACGGCCGGCGGGGCTCGTCCCATCCCACGGCGGCGGCGGCCTGCTCGACGTCGCCCACCAGGTCGGCATCGAGCGGCTTGCCGCTGCCGTCGGGCCGCACGGCCTCGCCGCTGAGCACCAGGCTGCGGCGCCGGAGCTCCAGCGGGTCCAGGCCGGCGCGCCGGGCCACCTCGTCGATCTGTGACTCGCCGATCCACTGCAGGTGCGTGGCTCCGAACGCACGGTACGACCCGGACGGCGGCGTGTTGCAGTACACGCAGTAGCCGCGCACGTCGACCGCCCCCCACCGGTAGGGGCCGGGCGCCGCGTCCGCCGCCGTCGCCGTCACCCGAGGGCCGTTGTCGGCGTAGGCGCCGGTGTCCATCCAGAAGTGGACCTCGCGGCCCAGGAGTTCCCCGTCCGCCGTCGCGGTGGTGCGCATCCAGCAGCGCATTCCGTGCCGCCGGGAGGTGACCATCGACTCATCGACCTGGTTGACGATCCTCACTGGCCGCTCAGCCTTGCGAGCCAGAGCCACCGTCAGCGGCTCCATCTTGGTGTAGGACTTCGAGCCGAAGCCGCCGCCGAGGTACGGAACGACAATTCGGACGGATCCGATGTCGAGACCGAACAGATCGGCGATCTCGGCCTGGACCAGGAACGGATGCTGGCAATTGGCCCAGAGCGTCACGCCGTCGCCGTGATAGTGCGCGATCGCGGCGTGGGTCTCCATCGCGTACTGGTAGACGGCGGGAAATGTGTAGACGCCCTCGACGGTGATGGACGCCTCTCGTCCGCTCCCGCTCGATCTCCCCGGCGGTGATGATGTGCTCATAACAGATGTTTCCTCGCTGCTCGCCGAGGTCGCCGAGTCCGTGGAACAGCCCGACCTTGGGCCGACGCTCGTGCAGGCGGGGAGCGTCGTCGGCCAACGCCTGCTCGAGCGTTCCCAGCACCGGCAGTTCCTCGTACTCGACCTCGATCGCGCGGATCGCCGCCTCCGCCGTCGCCTCGTCGACCGCAGCGACGGCAGCCACGGGCTCGCCGACGAACCTGACCCTGTCCAGCGCGACGATCGGGCCGATCCTTGATCGCGTGCCCGTAATACGGCTCGATGTCGGCTAGATCTGCGCCTGTGAGGATCGCTGCAACCCCGTCGAGCTCCAGCGCACGGCTCATGTCGATGGACTTGACGGCGGCGTGGGCCAGCGGGCTTCGCAGGACCTTGCCGTGGAGCATGCCCGCCATCTCCATGTCTCCTACGTACTGCGCCTGACCGGAGAGCTTCTCGCGGCCGTCCTTGCGGGGCCTCGAGGCGCCGACCTCGACAAGCGCCGGGCGCTCGAGGATGGTCAAGCGGCGACCTCCCTCGCCGCCTGAAGGATCGACCGGTAGCCGGTGCAGCGGCAAAGGTTGCCCTCGAGTCCGTGGCGAATTGCCTCCTCTGACGAGAGCTCACCGCTGTCGCGTAGGCACTTGAGCGTCAGCAGAACACCAGGAGTGCAGTAGCCGCATTGCAGCGCGGCGTGCCGCATGAATGCTGCCTCAAAGCGCTCGAACTCGGGCAGCTGTGCGAACCCTTCGACGGTGAGTACATTTCGCCGGTGCGCGTCGGCGGCGAGAAACGTGCACGAGCTAACCGGCCCGCCGTCGACCAGGACAGTGCATGTACCACACACCTGGACGTCGCACGAGCGCTTGGCGCCGGTGAGCCGGAGCCGGTCGCGCAGGAAGTCGAGCAGTAGCTCATTCGGTTCGATGCTCGCGTGCACGTCGCGGCCGTTGACTGTGACGGCGATATCCATCATCCGGCCCCGGGCATCCCGAGCGCCCTGCCGCTCCGGCGCAGGGACCGGACCCACGCGTCCCAGTACTCGCCGGCGAAATTGTCCTGGTACTTCGCGGCGTGGATGCCCTCGAGCAGGCGCTGCGGGATCGGGTGCAGCGGTCCGATGCTCGTCGAGATCGCCTGTAGCTGGACGGCTCGCTCGAGCAGCACGCTGGCCAGCACGGCCCAACGCACGTCTCGTTCGGCCACCAGCACGCCGTGGTTTCGCAACAGCAGCGCGGAGCCCGAGCCGAGGGCCTCGGCCACGGCGGCACCTTGCTGCTCGTTGACGATCAGGTCGGGCACGCCGTCGTATGTCGATATCCCGTCGACGAACAGGACGCTGTCGTGTGTCAGGTAGGCGAACTCCGCATCGGTGGCGCCGAAGGCGGTCGCGTACAGGGGGTGGCCGTGGACCACGCTCCGCACGTCCGGCCGCCGCTTGTAGACCTCGGTGTGGAGCACGGTCTCGAGATGCATCCCCTCGGCGCCGTTGCTCGATCCCGCTCGGAGATCGAGGGCGAGCACGTCCGCCGGAACGACCTCGCCCAGCGCGACGCCCTTGCGCTTGATGTAGATCGTGTGATCGTCCGAGCCGCGCACGCTGACGTGGCCGAGGGTGAGATCCTCGTAGCCATGCATGGCCAGAATCCGACACGCCCACGCCACCTCCTCAACCAGGCGGCGGTCCTGGTCGGTGGGCGGGGGTTCGGAATCGGCGCTGACTTCTACGCTCACGCGCTCCTCCGCTCGGTGGGCGGATAGTCGGAGTGAGGGAACCCGAACACCATGACCACGTCCTCCTGGCCGGTGTTCGCGACGGCGTGCCACACGCCGGCCGGGACGAACAGGCCCTGCCCCGCGGCGAACGGGACGCTCTCGCCGTCGAGGCGTAGCTCCCCTGACCCGGACAGGACGTACGCCACCTCTTCCGTCTCGTGCGACACCATCGCCGTCACGCAGCCGGGGGTGAACACGGAGTAGCCAAGCGAGGCCGTGTTGCCGCTCAGGGACTTGTCGTTGAGGACCATCCGGCTCCAGCTGCCGCCGGGCAGCGGGATCGGCTCGACGTCGTCGAGCCTGACCGTGGTGACCCTCGCGTCTAGAGGACCCACTGGCCGTCCTTCAGGATCCACCGGCCGTTGTCGACGATCTGCATGGACGCTTCGAGCACGACGCCGTCGAGGTGGAGGACCGACACGTTCTGACCGCCCGGATACGCGTTGTGGTTGTCGCCGAGCGCGCAGTGCACGGTGCCCACCCGGCCCTTCTCGGACGGGGTGCCGAACGGGGCCACCTCACTCACACCGAAGGCGAACTCGCCGATGACCGTCGCGTTCTCCACGCCTTCGACCACCTCGCGGAGCCGGCGAGCGTCCTCGCCGCCCTCGATCCTGACCGCCTTGCCGCCCTCGATGGTCCAGGTGATCGGTTCCGTGACCTGTCCGGGCAGGCCGATGCCGAGCATCACCCCGTCCACCACCATCGTGCCGGTCGTCTGATCCTCGACCGCCGCGAACGCCACCTCAGCCCACAGCGGCAGCGGGCCCATCATCTGGCCGCGCTTCTTGATCGAGGTCACCTCGAGCGCCGGACGGTCCTTGATCGTCACGGTGAAGTCGGTTCCCTTTGACGAGGTGACGCGTACCTTCTCGACGCCTTCGAGAGCGGCCATTGCGTCCCAGGCCCGCTGCTGGGCCCGGTGGAGTGCCTCCACGGTCAACCCCCAGGAGCCCATCCCCGGCTCGACGGAGGCGATCTTGGCGTTGTTCCCGCACGACTCCTTGACCGCGGAGACGTGCGCGAAGCGGTTGGCCCACTCCAGGTTCGTGATGATGATGATCTCGTCGGAGCTCACCATCGCCTGGTGGAGGTTGCGTGGCGGCGCCATCGGGAAGTGCGTGTCGGCCCGACCCCGCCGCACCTGGGTCTCGTTGTTCATGATCACCGGCCAGGCGCCGCGGTCGACGCACACGTCGGCGACGACACGCGCCTGATCCTCGTGTTCGTCGTCGGTGATGATCGTCACCACGTCGTCCTTCTCGACCGACATGCACACGTCGACGACAAGCTCCGCATCACTGCGGACGGCGTCCGCGTTCGGAATATCGACTGCCTCGGTTACCGCCATGATTTCACCTCACCTCTTGGATCTGGAACGCAGGCAGTACGTCCTGCGCAAAGCGCTGTACCTGCCCAAACTGATCGATGGCGCCGAACCGGCAGATGAAGTGGGTGACGCCGCGCGAGTGGAACTCACGCAACCAGGCAGCGATCTCGTCAGGCGTCCCCACGGGACCCCAGTTCGAGAGGTCCATCGCCTTCGACAGCTCGGGGTAGTACTTCGAGATGTAGTCACCGAACGCAGTACGGGCCTCCTCACGGGAGTCGCCGATGTTCATCGTGACCTGGTAGGCGACCGTATAGTCCTCGAAGTCGCGCTCGTGCCGGGCGGCGGCCTCACGGAGGTAACCGATCTGCTCGGTCAGCTCCTCAGGGTGCTCCGCGCGGCAGCAGGTCATCCAGCCGTCGCCCAGGCGGATGATCCGATCGCAGGCGCGCTCCATGATCGCCCGCATCTTCTCGGTCGGCTTGTCGCCTACCAGCCGCGGGTTGGACACCACCCAGATCGGTGGCGGCTTCTGGAGCGGCTGCAGCGGAGCCATCTCCGTCCCCGAATGGAAGGCGACGTCGTCGTAGTTGTAGTACTTGCCCTTGAAGCTGGTCGACCCGGTGCGGAACACCTCGTTCAGGACCTCGAGCCCCTCCTCGAACACCGTGGCGCGATCGGAGAACGGCAGGCCAAGCGCCTCGAACTCGCGCCGCACCCCCTGCTCGGGATTGCCCATGCAGGGCCCGAGGATCGTCCGCCCGCCGGAGATCTGATCGAGGGTGGCCCACTCGAGCGCCAGGTAGAGCGGGTTGCGCATCGAGCTGACGAGGCATGCGGTGCCGAGCCGCACTCGGCGGGTGCGCTGCGAGATCGCCGCCAACAGCGTCATCGCCTCGTACCGGGGCTTTGAGAACAGGCTGTCCCCGACCCAGACCGAATCGAAGCCGAGTTCCTCCACGCTCTCTGAAAGATCGAGGAGTGCCTGCAGGTCGTAGTCGGGGGCGATCAGCGGCTCGCGGTTGTTCACGTTGACGCCGAATTGGATCGGCTTGCTATCGGCCATCGCTCAGGTGCTCCTCATCTCGCTGTTGGTTTGGCTCGTCGTCGAAGATCGATTCGGCCGCGAACGACCGCAGGACGCGCTGTGGAACCTCGATGTGCTCCTCGAGCAGCCGCGCCGCGCGGATCGGATCGCCGGCATCGACCGCGTCCAGGATCGCCCGGTGCTCGGCCGCCGACTGCTCGGTGCCTCCGCGCAACTCAACGGACTTCTTCATCAGTGGCCCCATCTGCGCGACAAGCTGGCCATGCACCTCCACAAGCTTGCTGTTGCCGGAGGCGTGCACCAGCCGGGCGTGGAACTTGCGGTTGATCTCGAAGAAGCCGTCCGTGTCTCCGGCTGCTGCCGCGCGCTCCATCTGCTCGCACATCGTGTGCAGCTCCGCCTTGTCGGCGTAGCTCAGGCGCGGGACGGCCAGCTTGATGGCCAGCGACTCGAGCGCCTCACGCACCTGGTAGGCATCGATGAACTCCTGGCGGGTCAGGCGCTTGACCACTGCGCCTCGACGGGGGACGATCGTCACCAGGCCCTCGGACGCAAGCTGGCGCAGCGCCTCGCGGAGGGGCCCCCGGCTGATCCCGAGCGAGCGAGCCAGCGCCACCTCGCCCAGCTCCTCACCCGGGGCCAAGCGGTTCGAGAGGATTTCCTCGCGCAGATGATCTGCCACCTGCTCGCGCAGCGTCCGGTTCTCCAGGGGCGCCGCGCGCAGTGGCTCGGTGGCACTCATCTGGCTCCTCGTGTGTACGGGATGCAGAGCGCCGGCGGCAGATAGGACCGCCGTGCGAACACGACGAGCGCGATGATGATCGCGATGAACGGAAGCATGTTGATCACGTCGGTCGAGATATTCACCCCGGCCAGCTGCAGGGCCGTGGCGATCGACAGCGAGATCCCGAACAGGAAGGAGCCGAACACCACCCATAGTGGCCTCCCGCGCGCCAGCATGCAGATCACGATCGCCATGTAGCCCTGGCCCTGCGTCATGAACGGGGTGAAGACGCCGGCGGCCACGATCGACAGGTATGCGCCACCCAGGCCCGCCAGCGCGCTGGTGCTGAGCGTCGCCCAGCTGCGGGTGGCGACCACGCTCACCCCCGCGGCGTCGAGGGCCTCGGGCTTCTCGCCGGCCGCGCGGAGGTTCAGTCCGATGTTCGTCTTGCGAAACACCCACACCAGCAGCCCGGCCAAGGCGAAGCCGAGGTAGACGACCACCGGCTGGTTGAACAGGCTGGGACCGAGCACGGGGATCTTGTCGAGCACGGGGATCGACAAGGTCGACGGCGCTCCCAGACGCGGGTAGCTGGAGCCGAACTGGGCTCCCTGCAGAACGCTCGTGATCCCCTCTCCGGCCAACGTGATCGCGATCCCCACGACGATCTGGTCGAGGCCGAGCCAGACGCACAGAACCAGCATGACCACGCCGCCGACCGCGCCGCCGCCCATGCCGGCGATGAACCCGAGCGTCTGCGAGTGCGCGTAGTACGCGACGATGAACCCGACATATGCGCCGAGCAGCATCATCCCCTCGAGCCCGAGGTTGAGCACGCCCGACCGCTCGGAGATCGACTCGCCGAGCGCGGTGAGCATCAGCGGAACGCCGGCCACGAGGCCGCCCGCGACCAACGACGTGAGCACCGCCTTGCTGAAGATGTTGCTGGCGGCAGCGATGTGAAGAGCGGTCATTGCGCTACCTCGTCGCGCTGCGTCCGCCGGAAGATGGGCACGCGCAAGGCCGCTCGCAGGCCGGGAGTCAGGTAGGTCCCGCCGAGCTCACGCCGGCGGCCGAGGTACTCGATCACGGTCATGAACAGCAGGATCAGTGCGACCAGCACGAGCAGGAAGTCGGTGGGCAGGTTGGCGTTGGACGCCGCCAGATCGCCTCCGGTGGAGAGGACGGCAAAGAAGGCGATGTACGGGATCACCGCCAGGGCGTTGAGCCGTGCCAGGAATACGAACGGGATCACGGTGTCCCCGTAGGCCGGGTTCCAGTTGGCGCGCATGTAGCCCCAGACGCCGAGGATGTCGGCGGCGGCAGCCGCGCCGACCAGAGCGCCGCTGATGAGAAACGCGGTGATGATTAGCCGGCGGACGTTCAGACCGACGTGCGCGGCCGCCCGCGGGTTGGCACCGAGCACGTGCAGGCGGAGGCCGAACGACGTGCGGGTGAGGACGTAGTGCGCGATCAGGGCGGCCGCGAGCGCCACCAGCACGCCGACATGGATCCGGGTGCCCGGGATCGCCGGCAGCATCTTCTCGATCGGTATGACCTTGGTCTGTGGGATGTTGACCGTGGGATCCTGGAAAGGGCCCTTGACCAGGATGTTGGCCACCCCGATCCCGATGAACGACATCATCAGCGTGGTGATGATCTCGTTGGTCTGGTAGCGGGCCTTGAGGATCGCCGGGACGAGCGTCCAGGCCGCCGCCGCCGCCATCGCCACCAGGAACATGACGGTCAGGCTGACGGCGTTCGGTGCGCTCGCGATGTGCGGCGCGAGTCCGCTGATCAAGGCGGCTCCGATGAGGAACTGGCCGTCGTAGCCGAGGTTCCAGATGTTGGCTCGGAAGATCAGCGTGAGGCCGACGGCGATCAGCAGCAGCGGAGCCGCGCGCATCGCGCTGTCCTCCCAGGAGCCCTGCTGGATCCCACCCTTCCAGATGTCGGAGTAGAAGCTGATCGGGTCACGGCCGAGCGCCAGCAGGAGCAGACCACCGGCGAGGAGCGCCAGAAGCACCGGGACCAGCGAGCGGATCAGCAGGTCGCGCGTCGCTGCGGCCCGCCGCGAGCGCGCCCGTCCTCCGCCCTCGTCCACCGGCGACGGCGGCACCTCGACGACGTCGGTGGGGTGCGCGGGCTGCGCGGGCAGCGAGACCGAATCCGTCATGCCGGCTGCACCTCCGCGGCCGGGGCCGTTTGCAGGCCGAGCGTGACGTCGCCGATCATCAGACGGCCGATGCGCTCGGCCGCGCCGGGTCCGTTCTCGACGACCCCGACGATTCGGCCCCGCGACAGCACGGCGATCCGGTCGCACATCTCGAGCAGCTCGTCGAGGTCGGTCGAGATCACCAGCGCGGCGTGGTCGGTGCGCAGGTCGGCGATCATCTGGCGGACGATGCGGGTCGTCTTCAGGTCCAGGCCGTAGGTGGGCTTGTGGAACATCACGACCTTCGAGTCGTGCGACAGCTCGCGGGCGAGCAGGAGCTTCTGGATGTTGCCTCCCGACAGCGTGCCGGCGCGCGCGTCCAGGCCTGGCGTGCGGATGTCGAAGCGTTCGACCAGTGCCTGCGCATCCCGCTCGATTACGTCGCGCCGCATTCGCCCGTGACGCCAGTACGGCGGGCGCCCGATGCGCTTGAGCACGAGGTTGGTCGACACCGGAAGGGCCGACACGATCCCTTCGCCGAGGCGGTCGTCGGTGACGTAGCGCAGTCCCAGCTTCTCGCGCTGAGCCACGCTGAGCGAGCCGATGGGCGCGCCCAGGTAGCGGATCTCGCCGTGGGTCAGCCGCCGTTGGCCGCTGATCGTCTCGGCCAAGGCGCGCTGGCCGTTGCCGTCGACCCCGGCCACGCCGAGCACCTCACCGAGCCGCAGCTGTAGCGAGACGTCCTCGATGCCGGGCTGCGAGCCGTCGCCGGGTGCATGGGCACGGTCGAGCTCGAGTGCCACCTCGCCGAGCGTGGCCGCGGCTTCGACTGGCGCGTGCTCCTCGATGCCGATCTGAAGCTCCGCGACCTGGCCCGCGTCACTGGTTTCGCCGAACATCAGCCGCACGATCTCCGACTCGAGCTCTTTGGGCGAACTGCGCCGGATCCGCTCGCGCTCGATCGTCCCCGTCACCCGGCCCTGGCGCAGCACGGTGATCCGATCGCCGAGGGCCACGGCTTCGTGCAGCTTGTGGGTGATGAAGACGATGGCGAGGCCGCCTGCCTTCAGGCGCTCGAGCACCTTCTGCAGCTCGGCCACCGCCTGCGGGGTGAGCATCGACGTCGGCTCGTCGAGGATCAGCACGCGGGATCCCCGCCACAGCGCCTTGACGATCTCGACCTGCTGCTGTCGCCCGAGCGCCATCTCCTCCGCGCGGTGGTCGGGATCGATCTCGACTCCCAGCATCTCGGCGAACTCCTGCAGCCGCCGGCGGGCGCCGGCGAAGTCCAGACGCAGGGCTCGGCTATCGCCCAGGACGAGGTTCTCGATAACGCTCAGCGGCCCGATCAGCGTCGAGTGCTGGTAGACGGTTCCGATGCCCAGATCCAGCGCCCTGCGCGGCGAGTCGATCCGCGTCGGCTCTCCCGCGATCCGGATCGCCCCGGCGTCGGGCTGCTGCATGCCGGCCAGGATCGCCATCAGCGTGGACTTGCCGGCGCCGTTCTCGCCCAGCAGGCAGTGAACCTCCCCCCGTCGCAGAACCAACGACACGTCGTCGTTGGCCCGCACCCCAGGGAAGGTCTTGGTGATCCCCAACAGCTCGACCGCCGGCGTCTGGTCAGACGCCGGCGTGAGCTGCGTAGTGTGCGGCTGGGCTAGCGGTGGCACCAGGCTATGCGCTTCAGCCCGTGAGTTCCTTCTTGGCCGCACCAGCCGTGGCCGTCAGCGGCACCTTGATCTGCCCGGAGATGATGCCCTGCTGGGCCGTCTGGATCTTCGACCACACGCTGGCCGGAATGTACTTCGTCTGCAGCAGCGAGATGCCGCCGTTGCCCAGCGTGAGGTTGTAGCCGTGCACGCCGAACGTGCCGGCCTTGATGTCTGACAGCGCCTGCTTGTAGGCCCCGGTGAAGTTCCACAGCACGGAGGAGAGGAAGACGTGGCCGGTGTCGATCGGCGTCATGTCGCCGATGTCGCCGATCATCCAGACCTTGTGGCCCGGGTGAGCCGTTCCGATCGCCTGGAGATAGCCGAACGAGGCGTCGTCGCCCATCGTGAAGATCACGTCGGCGCCCGACGCGATGACGCTCGTGGCCACGCGCTTGCCACCCGCGGCGTCGTCGTAGGAGGCCGAGCCGATCTGCCCGAAGACGATCGGCAGGCTGGGCTTGACGCTGTGCACGCCGGCGGCGTATCCGCCGGTCATCTCGTACCAGTTCGTGTCGGAGGCCGAGATGATCACGCCGACCTTGTTCGTCTTGGTCGTCTCGGCGGCGAGGATTCCGGCCAGGTAGGCACCCTGCTGGCTCGAGGTCGTGATGTTCGAAAGCGTCCCTTTCGCGAGCATCGTCGGAATGTCATAGGTGATCGTCGGGACCTTGTATCGCTGCGAGATCCGCTGCGCGCTCGTGTCGTAACCACTCGCGTGCGCGATCAGCAGGGTCGGCTTGGTCAGCGCCAGCTGGCGCAGCACGGCGTCGGTCTTGTCGTAGCCGATGTCCTGGACCAGGTTGACCTTCATCCCGTTGGCCGAAGCCGCTCCCTTCGCCCCGTCGTAGCCCTGGGCGTTCCAGCCGTAGTCGTTGGTCTTGGCCGGCGTGGCGATCGCGATCGTGCCGCCGCTCGAGCTCGAGCTCGCGTTCGACGCCGTGCTCGTGCTGCTCGTGCTGCCGCCGCTGGCGGCAGCGCTGGAACTACTCGAGGAACTGCTGCTCGATCCACACGCGGCGACGGCCATCGCCGAGACGACAGCGGCAAGGCTCCAGACCAGCCGGTTGCACCTCATCTGCATCTAGTTCTCCCTCCTCGGGTGAAGCATCGCGCCAGCCCAGCCGTCCACAGCGTTGGCTGTGTGCTGTGGACTGTCAACAGTCATCACCATAACCACATCGGCTAGAGGCCGTCAACCCGGTCGATCTGGTGTTAATCCGGCACAAACAGAGGCGAAGCCGTGGGCCAAGGCGTCATCTTGTGGACTGTTGACAATCGTCTGCAGACGATACGATGCGCGCGATGAGCCTCAGATCCGCCCTGGCACCGCGGCCCCGCCGGTGGTGGGTCGTTGCCCTCTTAGTGGCTTGCTTCGGGGCTGGCGCGGTGGCATATGCCGTCGGCGGCGGACGCGCCGGCGCCTCCGACTCGGGTCGCGAAATCCGGACGGCAAGCCTGGCCGCATTCCACGCAGCGATCATCAGCAGGATGCGCAGCGAGCATCTCGACTACCTCTGGGTCGCTTGCGTCCCGACTCCGCACCGGTTCAGGGGGGTGCGTGTCGTCCGCTGCAACGTCGACTTCGGAGAGCCGCACATCGTGGCGTACTGCTCGGTGCTGCAGGGCGGACGGCTGCTGACGAGCGAGGATGACCCGGCGATCCCGTGCGGCCACGACGACGCCGGCTATTCCGCTCCCGTAGTGACGTACCGGTAATGGGGTCCGTCGACTAGCCAGTGGCCCCTCACGCAAATACGATCGCATTCGAGGCACGCCTGGCGGCGCCGGCGCGGGCTTGCGGCCCGCTCGGCATCCGGCCTCGCGCTTCGTCGGCCGCGCCCGCGGTCATCCGGAGTCCTCGGATCCTCGTGTAGCGCTGCTACACGTCGGATCCTGCGTCCTCGCCCGGCATCCACCAGTCGCACCTCTCGGTGCGACCGTACTTACGTGAGCGACCACTAGAGACCGGCACGCCAGTTCCAGCGATTCACGAGGAGAGCAAACGTGCGCCCACCAGAGTTCACCCTCACAGCCGGGCCGACGATGGCTTCGCCCCGCGTCCAGGCGGCCTTGGGGGCACCGATCATCTTCGACTACGACCCGGTGTTTCTCGACCGTTTCCGGGAGACCGAGACGCTCTTGGCTCGCGTGTTTCAGACGAGCAACGATGTCGTGCTGATGCAGGGTGAAGCGGTCCTCGGACTCGAGGCCGCCGCACGCGGACTGGTGCAGCCGGGCACACGCTGCCTGAACCTAGTCTCGGGGGTGTACGCCTCGTGGTTCGGCGACTGGCTGCGCGAGTACGGCGGCGAGGTGCATGAGGTCCGCGTGCCCTATGACGAGGCGATCGATCCGGCGGCCGTCGCACAGGCACTTGACGAGCACGGGCCGATCGAGCTTGTGAGCCTGGTGCATTCCGAGACTCCATCCGGGATCGAGAATCCGCTGGCCGAGATCGGGCCGCTCGCCCACGCTCACGGCGCGCTCATGCTCGCCGACGTCGTTTCCTCGCTCTGCGGAACCGAGTTGCTGGTGGACGATTGGCACGTGGACGTCGCCGTCGCCGGACCCCAGAAATGCCTTGCCGGCCCTCCGGGCATGTCGTTGATCGCGATCAGCCCGACGGCATGGGCGAGGATCGAGGCGAACCCGACCGCCCCCCGGGGCTCCTTTCTCTCACTGCTCGACTGGAAGCACCGCTGGATCGACGGCGGACGGGTCGCTTTCCCGTACACGCCGTCGGTCGCCGACGTCAACGGCGTGAACGCGGCCCTTCGAGAGGTGCTCGACGAGGGGCTCGAGCAGACGATCGCCGCGCATGCTCGAGCCGCGCGTGCATGTCGCGCGGGGGTCACGGCGATGGGGCTCGAGCTGTGGCCGCGCAGCGAGTCCTACGCCGCGAACTGCGTCACCGCGGTCCGCGTGCCGTCGAGCGTTGCCGTTGCCGGCGTGCTGGCGCACGTACGCGAGCACTACGGCGTGATGCTGTCCGGCGGCTATGGCGAATTGAAGGAGAACCTGATCCGGCTCGGTCACATGGGGCCGGCGAGCCGGTCGCTCTACCCGCTTGTCGCGGTCTCGGCGCTCGGGCGCGGACTGGTTGACCTTGGGGTTCAGGTCGATGTCGGCGCGGGCGCGCAGGCCGTGATGGAGGTGCTGGCAGACACCGTGCCAAGGGAGCTCACCGAGGTCGCGCGGTGAGGCTGACGCCCTTCCGCCTCCACCGCCCGAGCACGGTCGAGGAGGCCAGCGGCCTGCTGACCGAACTCGGCTCCGATGCGGTGCCCTACTGCGGCGGGACCGAGTTGCTGCTTGTCGCAAAGCTGGGCTTGACTACGTTCACCGACCTGGTCGACCTCAAGGGGATCGAGGAGCTATCCGGGATCGAAGCCGATGGAGAGCTCCGCATCGGCGCCGCGAGCACCCATCGTGAGATCGAGCGCTGCCCTTCGATCCGTGAGCGCTGGCCTTCGCTGGCGGCGATGGAGAGCAACGTCGCGAACCTCAGGGTGCGCAATGTGGGGACGATCGGTGGCAACCTGTGTTTCGCGGATCCGCACTCCGACCCCGCCACGTACCTGACCGCCCTCGGTGGGTCGGTGGCCACCCGGCGGGGCGGCGAGACCCCGCGGCGGATCCCCATCGAGGAGTTCACGCGCGGGCCCTATCAGACCAACTTGGCCCCCGGCGAGCTGCTCATCGCCGTCCTCGTCCCGGCCCTTCCCCCAAACTCGGGTCTGGTCCATAGAAAGATCTCGTTCAACGAACGCCCCGCGATCACCCTCGCGGCCAACGTCACGGTCCGCGACGGGAAGATCGAACGGGCGCGGCTTGCTGTCGGCTCGATTGGCATCGCCGCCCAACGCCTGACCGGAGCGGAGGAGTCTCTTCATGGGCTCGACGCGAGCGATCCTCGACGCACGCATCTCGATCAGTGCCTCGAGGTGGCCGGGCGCGAGGCCGAGCCGGTCCAAGACGCCAACGGCTCGATCGAGTACAAGCGTCAGCTGGTGCGGGTATTGGTTGAGCGCTGCGTCCGGGAAGCGCTGCTCGAGGCTCAGGCGCCGTAGCGCACTCGAGATGATGTGAGGAGGGTTCGAAGCTCGCCGACCGCGGCGATCGCGCTCTCGCGTCGCCGGCACACGGGATCACGTTGAACGCAGAGCAGCCGGCCTCGATGTAGGGGCTCAGGAACTCGGCGACGTGCTCGGGCGTGCCGTACGGCGAGTAGCGCTCGAACGGCTCGAAGGGCATCTGGTAGAAGGCCTGCATCTGCGCGGCCAGCGGCTCGCGAGCGGCCTCGCGCGTCGGCGGCGAAGCCGCACCAGACGTTGAGCGCGTGCTCGAACCCGGTCGGGTCTCGGCCGGCCTCCGTGGCCTCCTGCGCGATCTGATCGCGCACCGCTGCGAACCGGCGAGGGGAGACCCAGATGCCGAGCCAACCGTCGCCGAGCGTCGCGGCGCGGCTGAACCGCCGCGTCCGATCGTCCGCCGACGATCAGCGGTATCGGCGGCGATGGCGCGGGCACGATCAGCGCGTCCTGGAGCGAGAAGAACTCGCCGTCGAAGGTGACCGGCGTGCCGTCGGCCAGGCCGCGCAGGATCTGAAGGCATTCGTCCATCCGGCGTCCGCGCGTCTTCGGGTCCACGCCGCAGACCTCGATCTCGTGGCGGTCCTCGCCGCCGATCCCGACGCCGAGGGTCAGCCGGCCTGGCGCGAGCTGCGCGATCGTCGCGAGCTGTCGCGCGACCGGAACCGGGTGACGCAACGGCAGCAGGTAGAGCCCGACGTACACCGGCAGCTCAGCCTGAACGGAGAGCAGCGAGGTCGCCGTGATCAGGCCGTCCGAGCCCGCTCCGACGAAGAAGCTCACGTGATCGCCGACGCATAGGTGGTCGACGCCCTCTCCGGCAACGCGAGCGAGCGTCGCCTGATACTCATCCGTGCCGGCGCGTCCGTGGCCGACAGGAGGGAAGAGACCGACCCGGACCCTAGTCATGGAGCACCCCCCTCTTGGTGGCCACGCCGGTGACCAGCGGCCGGACGATCGGCGGCATTCGCCCGCCACGACGCCTCCCGTACGTGTTCCAGCTCCAAGCCGGAAGTCCGGATCAGCTCGACCGTGGCTCGGTTGCAGCGGCAACCCTCCGCGAACCGGCGCCACGGTCCGGCCAGGCGGTCCTGCCACCAGGCGAGTCGCGGCGATTCAGAGCGGACGTGCTCGAGGAACAGCAGACGACCGCCGGGGCGCAGCACACGCTCGATCTCCCGCAAGGCCACATCGGGTGCGTCGACGGTGCACAGCACGAATGTCGAGACCACCGTGTCGACGGTGTCGTCCGCGAACGGGAGCCGCTCCGCCGACGCGTCCAGCACGCGTGCCCGACATCCACTGCGATGCAGCGTGCGCTCCAACCGAGCACGCATCGCGGGCTCGGGTTCGATCAGGATCAGCTCGACAAGGTCGTCCGGGTAGTGGGGCAGGTTGAGGCCGGTGCCGCTACCGATCTCCACGGTCCGTCCCCTCGCACCGCGCGAGCAGCTCCCTCGGAGCGTGCCGCAGGCCCGCCCGCTCGCCGACCCACAGGAACGGCTCATAGAGGACCGCGAATGCCCGCGCCCAGTGATCCGAGCTCGTCGAGCGCTATCGCCTGTACGATGTCGCTTTCCACAACGTCGACCATACGGTCGGCGTCGAACCTTG
This sequence comes from uncultured Solirubrobacterales bacterium, assembly GCA_963832315.1. GTDB lineage: Bacteria > Actinomycetota > Thermoleophilia > Solirubrobacterales > Solirubrobacteraceae > Palsa-465. The sequence goes on from CAWHTT010000012.1 coordinate 46,817, forward strand.
CGCATCGCTCATCCGGGCCATCCTTGCGAGATGGCCGGTTTGGGTGATCGGCCTCAGAGCAAGCCCAAGCGAGCGGCCTCCGCGACCGCGGCCGTACGCGAACCACGCCCGAGCTTGTGGCGGATGTTCGCAACGTGGCGGTGCACGGTGTGCGGACTGAGGATCAGCTGTTCGGCGATCTCGCGGTCGCTCAGCCCGTTCGCGACCAGCGCCAGCACCTCGCGCTCTCGGGCGGAGAGCAGCACGGCGGCGGGCTCGCCCGCCACACGGCTGGCCTCGGCGCCCGGCGACAGAAATGACCGCGCCGCGCGCGCCACCGCGTCCCGCGTCGCCAGCCCACGGGAAATGCGCGCTCCCATCGAGTGGAATCAGCGCTCGCCCCAGGGATCGCCGCCGCGAGCTCGCCGGCCGAGGTGGTAGGGGATTGCGCGATCGCCACGGCGATGCACCACCACCGTCGGCGCACGCACGTGCTCGAGCTCCGCCCGGACGTCGTTGCGGTAGATGAGCTCCAGCAACGCCGCCGCGGTCTCGGGGCTCGTCGCGGCCCGCTGATAGCGCGCGAACCGCTCCTGTTGCAGGCTGTCCGCCTCGCCGAGGAAGATGTCGGCCAGCACGCGCGACCCCAGCCCCCAGTGCGAGCGCACGGTAGCGACGATTGCCTCGCGCACCGCCGGAGAGGCGATCGACGGCCCATCGGCATACGCGCCGTAGAGCAGCAGACGGTCGACCCGCTCAGGGAACCGGGCCGCGAACGTGATCGCGGCACAACCGCCCGACGAGCCGCCGATCAGCGTGACCCGCTCGAGCGCCAACTCGTCGAGCACCGCGGACAGCAGCGCGACCTCGCCGTCGAGCGTTGCCGCCGCCGGTACGAGCTCACGGTCGGACATCCCGACACCGAGCCGGTCGTAGCGCACCACCGCGTGGCCCTCGCCAATCGATTCCCAGAACGACGAAACGGTCCGTCCTGCCAGTCGAGCTCGAGGTGACTGACCCACCACGCCGGCGTAACAAGAGGCGGCCCATCCCCACTCACGGCGTACGCCACACGGCTCTCACCAAACCGCAAGAACCGGATCTCCAGCCCGCGCGTCATCGCCGCGAGCCTAACGCGCGACACGGGAGTTGACGCTGTGACCGTGCGGCAATTGTCGTTGCCTGCCGGGAGCGACTGTGGGCCACGATCGGGTATCCGCGTGGGCGCACGGCGAGCCGCGAGCGGTGCGTCGTGCCTGACGTGTTCGTCTCCTACTCGCGGCGCGATGTGGCTTTCGTCCGCAGGTTGGTGGAGTCGATCGAGGACCGCGGCAAGCAGGTCTGGCTCGACACAGAGGGGATCGCCGACGGCGAGGTGTTCCCGCAGGCGATTCGGAGTGCGATCGAGCAGTCCGACGCGTTTGTGTTCGTGATCACGCCGGCTGCGGTGGAGTCGGCTTATTGCGATCAGGAGGTGGACTACGCGCGTGAGCTGAACAAGCGGATCGTGCCGGTGCTGCGCGACCCCGTCCCGGATCCCGATCTGCCCAAGGAGATCCGAGACCGAAACTGGATCCGGTTCACGGATCAGGAAGAGTTCGATGCCGCCCTGGAGCGCCTCGTATCCGCGCTCGACCGCGACTTGGACCAGGCCAAAGCCCATACTCGCTGGCTCGTCAAGGCGATCGAGTGGGACGCGGAGAGCAGCGATAAGAGCTTCCTTCTGCGCGGGTCAGAACTGAACGCGGCCGAGGCATGGCTGGCCGAAGCGAGCCACGGGGCCGAGCCGGCGCCCACCCCACTGCAGCGCGAATATGTGTTGGCCAGCCGCCACGCGGCGATGCGCCGCCAGCGCTCGCTCGTCGCCGCGAGCATTGCGGTGGCCGTCGTCTCGCTCGGCCTCCTCGCGTTCGCGCTTATCAGCCGCGGGGACGCGATCTCGGCCCAAGCCGTGGCGACGTCCCGCGCGCTCGCCGCGCAGAGCCAGAACCAGCTGGCCGTGGATCCCGAACTCTCGATCCTCCTGGCGATGCGGGCCGTTCGCGTGTCGCCTACTCCTGACGCCCTGTTTGCGCTACGAGCGGCCATTGACGGCTCGCCGCTACGGCGCACCCTCGTCACCCCGGCTCAGGCTGGATGCCAGCTGCAGAATGGCCCGAGCCTCGCCTACAACCCATCCGTCGGGCTCGCCGAGGCACTGTGCGGCGGCACCCCGGGACCCGGCCGACCGCCACCTCGAGGGCGCGTTTTCGTATTCGATCCAGGGGATGGCCACACCGTGATGCAGACCCGCCTCGGGCTCGGCGGCTTGCCGACGGTCGCGTTCAATCCGGGTGGCTCGATCCTGGCCGCCGCGGGCGCCGACGGTCAGGTGCTGCTGCTCGACCCCCACACCGGCGCGGTCCGCGGGTCGCTCGGCGCCTCGGCCTTTGGCCCGCAAGGCGCCGCCCGCGGTCCAGTTGTGTCTTCGACCGCCCTGGCGTTCAGTCCGGACGGCTCCCAACTCATCGTGCTCACGTCTGAGGCAAAGCTGTGGTCGCTTCGCAGGCATACCTCCGTCGTTCTCGAGGGCTCGGCGGTGCCCGGTCCAACCGCGCCGGGGTTACTTGATGCCGTGTTCGTCAGCGGCGGTCGCTCTGTGGTCGTCGCGGGCTCAAATGGCGTTCGCGTGTACGACAGCCGCACCGGGTCGTTGCTCCGCGTCCTTCCCGTCAGCGGCGTGGGCGCGCTGGCCGTGAGTCCCGACGGCAGTGAGCTCGCCGTGGGGTTATTGCCACCCAACCAGGTCGGCGCCGTCGCTTCGGTGTTGAGCACGCGGACCTGGCGCCAGACCGCGAACGTGGCTGTGTTCGCCGGCCGGACCATCAACTCGCTGGCCTTCAGCGCGGACGGCAAGGATCTCGCCATCGGCGTCTCTGACGGCAGCGCGGGGCTTTGGTCCGTGCGGACCCACGACCAGCTCGCGCTCTATCTGGGCTCGACCTCGCCGGTCATGTCGATCGCCTTCATGCCGGGTCGCGGCGAGCTGGCCACAGCCTCCCTGGATGGCACGACGAAAGTGTGGCGGGCGGCCGGGCCCGAGCTGGCGACGATCGACACCGGTGCCACTGTCGATGACGTAGGCCTGACTCAGGCACGGCTGACCGCCGCGCTCGAGCCGAATGTCGTCCGCTCGTGGCTGCTGCCGGGGCTGGTGCCGCAGAGTCCCGTCACCAGCCACGATCCCCAGCCGAGTGGGATCACGCTGAGTCCAGACGGGACTGTCAGCGTCGAGCCGCAGTACCAGCCAGATGTCTCGGCGTTCACCGGCTTCTTGGTCCACGGTGCGACCACGGGCCGGCTGATCGGAAGCCTCGCTGTCCCGCCGTCGCTCACCGTGTCCGGGTTCGGCCTGAGTACCGGCGGCCGTGAGTTCTTGCTACTCGGCGCGCAGTCGCAGGACATCGCCAACCTGACCGGCGGGCACGTGGTCCATCTGAAAGCCACCTCGGGGTCGTCCGTCCGGGGAATCCGGGGTTGTCAATGGTTCACCGGCACGATCAGCCGCGACGGGCGATTGGTCGCGGGGGCGGATCAATGCGGCGGGATCACCGTCTGGGACGCCCGCAGCGGCGTGCAACGGGAGCGGCTCAGCGTCTCGGGGCTTGTCCCCGAGATCGCCTTCTCGCCCGACGATCGCGATCTTGCCGCCGCGTCCGGCGACGGCACGATCACGATCTGGGACTTGGACACGGGTCAGGTGGCGCACGTGCTGCACGGGCACACGCTCGGTGTCAACGCCGTCGCGTACAGCCCGAATGGACAACAGCTCGCGTCCGGGGGACTCGACGACACTCTGAGGGTCTGGGATACGGCGAGCGGCCGGCTGCTCCGAGTGTGGCGCGACCCGGCCCCGCTCACGAGCGTCGCATTCAGTTCCGGCGGCCAGAGGATCGTCACGGGCGACACGCAGGGAACGATCCGCATCTGGGATGCGTGCACCGCCTGCGGGAACCCGTCGGCTCTGCTCGCGCTCGGGCGGCGCAGTGTCACGCGGCAGCTCACGCCGCTAGAGCGAGCCACGTTCCTCGCCGGCTTCTGAGCGCGTGCGCGCGTCACGCCGCGCGCGCCAGGGCGTGTCGACGGCTTAAGCGGGCGCGGGCAGATCTGGTCCGCGTCGGGCAAAGATCGGTCAGTTGTCCGATGTGGAGCGGGGGGTCTTAGACGCATGCTCTCCCCATGCCGTCCTCCACCACTAAGGAGCTTCCGATGTCCGCTGTCCTTCGCCGCATTTGTCCCATCGTCGCGGCCGCCGTTGCGCTCGTGCTTCTGGCGCCGGTGGGAGCCGCCACGGCAGCGGGTTCGGTTGCGGCGGGTGATCCGCAGACTCAGACCTTCTCGGCGCCCGGCCACCAGGACCGTGGACGGTGCCGCCCGGGGTGGCGCAGATCTCGGTGGACGCCGTCGGAGCCGGGGGCGGGACGGATGCGGGGGGCAACGGCTGCGTGCCGGGTCGTGGTGAGGAGATCACGGCGACGGTCCCGGTCACGCCGGGCGAGACGCTGACGCTGCTGGTCGGCGGCGCGGGCGGCAACGCCTCGGGTGGTCGGGGCGGAGCCGCCGGAGCCGCTGGTGGAGGAGCCGGCGGCGACGCGGGCGCCACCGAATTCGCCTTCGGCGGCGGTGGTGGCGGCGGCGAGACGTCCGTCAGCGCGCCGGGGGCGGCCTTGGTCGTCGCCGGGGGTGGCGGCGGGTGCGCCGGCTCGGCGAACGGATCGGATGGAGACGGCGGCAACGACGGTTTTGCGGGTCAGGACGGATCCCGCGCAAAGGGCGGTGGCGCCGGCACGCAGACCGCGGCTGGTGCGGGCGGCGAGAGTGCTCCCAGCACGGATGGGTCTGGGAGGGCGGGCACGGGCGCGGTCGGTGGAGCGGGAGCGGGGAGCGCCAGCTCGGAGCTCGGTGGCGGTGGCGGTGGCGGTGGCTACTTCGGTGGGGGCGGCGGCGGAGCCACGGCGGTTGGTGCGGGCATCGCCGGCGGGGGTGGGGGAGGAGGCGATTTCGTGATCGCCAGCGCCACCGGCACGCAGGAGAACTCGGGGGTGGGCACGGGCAACGGTCAGATCACGCTGACGTACACGCTGCCCGGAACCACCATCGGCCAGGTGTTCACCCCGTCGCGGTCACTTCCGTGCGTGTCGCTGACGCCATGTGGCAGCTACCTTCAACTGGGGGTGGCCACGGGGTCGCGCTACACCGTCCCGTTCGACGGTGTGATCACCTCGTGGAGCTTTCAAGCCGACGCGTCCCCGCCTTCGTCGCCGACGTCGTTCATTGCCGCCCGCGCCTGCTGTGGTACCCGGGACTCCTACACGACCGTGGGGGCCGCGCCGGCGAGCGCCATCACCGCGAATGAGCTCAACATCTATCCGGCACGGATCCGCGTGCAGGCCGGTGACGTGATCGGGCTGTCCACCGGGGATGGCGACTTCTACTGGTACGCCCGGGACACGGAGGATCAGGCTGCCGCTGCCCCCAGCGGAATCGACGTGGGCGGATCCGCCTCGTATAGCTCGCAGCAATTCGAGACCGAGTACGGCTTGACGGGAGGATCGAGGCTCGACGTCTCGGCCCAGGTCGAGCCCGACGCCGACCAGGACGGGTTCGGCGACGTGTCGCAGGATGCCTGCCCGGGGGTCTCGGGATCGTTGCAGGGTTGCCCGCAGGCGGACCTCTCGGTCACCCAAAGCACGAGCGCCACCAGCGTGCCGGCCGGCGGTCAGGCCACCTACACCCTTGCCGTCGCCAACCATGGCCCAGAGGATGCGCCGGGCGTGGTCCTGACCGACTCGCTGCCGGCCGGAGCCACGCTGATCTCGGTAACCACGAGCGGCGGCGCGTGCAGCTTCGCCACCACGGTGAGCTGCGATCTGGGGACGCTCGCACCTGGCACAGGCGCCACCGTGACCATCACCGTTCAGCTGACGCGCGCCGGGACGGCAGTGAGCACCGCGCGGGTGGACAGCACCGTGCTCGACTCCGCGCACGCCAAGGTGCCCGGTGCCGGCGACACGAACCCCGCCAACGACGCGACCACAGCGAACGTCGCGGTAGCACCTGCGTCGTCGTCGACCCCGAGCGGCGGGAGCGCACCACAGGGAGCCGGCCGGAGCTCGAGTCCGCCAAGCACGATCCTGCCATTCGGCGGCGTGACCCTGCGCTCGCACGCGATCACGGTCACAGGACGCGACGCGCTGGTCCTCCTCCGCAGCCAACTTCCGGCGACGGGCAGCCTGACGCTGACGACGACTGTGACGTTGCCCGCGCGCGGGGGCCGCCAGCGGCCCGCGCGGCACAGGACGATCGTCATCGGCCACGCAGCGTTTGCCCTGAGCGCGGGCAACGTGAAGCAGGTGCGGGTTCGCCTAACCGGTCAAGCGCTCGCCCTTCTACACGCCCCCCACGTCCTCCAGGCACTCGCCACCGTGGTGGCGACCGACGCAATCCACACGAGCCGGACGACGCGCGCGCGCTTGTCGCTCCAGCCGCCAAAGAAGCCGACGCGGCACTAACCCGCTAGCTCTGAACCCGCCGAGCCAGCCGAACGACCCGTCCATCCTGCCACTCTTGGCCGGAGGGCGTTTCGTCTGTGGCCGGCTCTTTGTGTTCAACCTCGTGGCGTCAGCGGTCGTTGCTGCTCAAAACCGGGCGTCGCCCCGCTCGGCGCTGGTCGCCGGGGTGGCGGCTTGGAGCGCGACGGCAGCCGGGTCGGTGGCGGCGATACACGCCTCGGGCAACGCCGCGCACCCCAGCCACAGAACCTCTGGACGGCGGGCGACGACGATCGCTCCTCCGATCAACATGGCGAGTCCGTCGATCAGCACAGCGCCGCCAGGTCCGAACGCCGCGGTCAGTGCCGCGGTGATCAGCCCTCCGAGCGGGAGCAGTCCAACAAATGCGCCCGCCCAGATCGCGCTGACGCGGGCCCGCATCGAATTCGATGCGGCCGTCTGCACGACGACGGAGGAGAGGCCGACGAAGATGACTCCGCAGAAGCCGCCCAGGATGCCGAGGCCGAGCGACAAGGGCAAGCTGTGAGAGACGCCGACGGCGGCGACGGCTAGGGCGCTGAGCACAAAGGTCACCACCACTGGTTCACCCTTGTTGGGGCGGCGGGCGAGGCCGAGAAGCACTGCGGAGCCGAGCAGCGAGCCTAACCCGATCGATGCGGTCAGCGCGCCCAGCGTGCCGCCGCCGCCATCTAGTTGGACCCGGGCGAGAGCAGGCAGCATGAACGCGATCGGCGGAGTGCCAAACACGCCGGCCAGGGCAGTGAGGATCATGAGCGACGCGATGCTCCGCTGCTCGAAGACGTACGTGATCGCCTCGCGCATCGAGCCGCCGAGCTTCCCAACCGTCCCAGTGATGATCCCATGCGAGCCGGGAAGCAGACCGACGGCGATCAGGACCCCGAGGAAGCTGACGGCGTTGACCGCGAACACCCACGTTGGGCCGGCTGTTGCCAGCAGGATGCCGGCGATCGCGGGGCCGACGAAGCGTGCGATCTGGAGAAAGAGGCTGTTGATCGCAACGGCACTCTCCAGATCCTCGGCCGGGACAGTGGAGGCGAGCACGCCCTGAAATGCCGGGAAGCTCAGCGTGCCGAGGCTACCGCCGATTACGGCGATCGCTCCCAGCACTGGCACGGTGAGCGCGCCTGTCTGCCATAACACCGCAAGCAGAACCGCAACCGCCATGTTCGCCGCTTGGAAGCCGAGAAGCAGACGGCGGCGGTCATAGCGGTCAGCGAGAACGCCGGCGGGTAGCCCCCACACGAGGTTGGGGATGGTGTTGAGAAAGCCGATGATCCCGAGCGTCGCCGGCGACCCGCCAAGCAGGAGGACCACATAGCCAAACGCCGCCGCCTCGACCCAGTTGCCCGTCAGTGAAAACAACACACCCGCCGAAAAAAGCCGGAACCGCGGGTGACGGAGCGCTGCAAGAGCCCCGCGGCGCGGCGTGCTCCCGCCGCTGGCTACCGGCGGCGTGTCGATCTCGGCGGGCGAGCGGTGTCCGTTGTCAAGCGCTGTGACGCCGCCGATGAGCGCATACGCCTCGAAGCCCCGATCCTTCAGCCAGTGCGCCACACGGACGCTCGTAGCTTCGCGCAGTCAGGTGCAGCCGAGAACGATCGGTACCGCGCGCGCGAACTCTCCGACGCGCACGGGGACCATGTCCGGGGCGATCCGGAGCGCGCCGTCCGGCGACGGGAGCGCATCGTCTCCGCGGCGTACATCAACCAGGAGCGCTCCGTCGGCGATCAGTTGCCGAGCGACGGTTGGCTGGATTCGCAGCGATGAGCGGCGTAACGCGGACGGCACATGGAACCTTTGGGTGGGCCCAGCCACCCACCAAAGCTACTCAGTACTCGGGCTTTCCGCTCTAGCCGAGCCGTATGCGTGACGTGATCGGCCTGCCGGAGACGGCCGCAAGCTCGTCGGCCCGCTGCCGAGTCCTCAGCCAAGCGTGAACGGGTCGCGCGTGCCGCCGGTCAGTTCGACCCAGACCGACTTGTTCTCGAGGTACTCGTTGACGGCGTCGATGCCGTTCTCGCGACCGACCCCCGACAGGCCGTATCCGCCGAATGGCACGCTCGGGGCGACGACGCGGTAGGCGTTGATCCAGATTGTGCCGGCGCGCACCCGGGCGGCCACCCGGTGAGCACGGTGCACGTCCTTGGTCCACACGGCGCCCGCGAGCCCGTACGGGGTCGCATTCGCGAGCCGGACCGCCTCGTCCTCATCGGTGAACGTCAGTGCGGCGAGCACCGGGCCGAAGACCTCCTCGCGGACGATCGTCGAGTCGGGCGTGACGCCCGTGAACACAGTCGGCTTGACGAAGAAGCCGCCGAGCCGGTCCTCCGGCTCGCCGCCGCAGGCCACGGTGGCGCCTTCCTCGCGGGCGGTGCGCAGGTAGCCGACGACCTTTTCGTACTGCGGGCGGTTCGCGACCGGTCCCATCTCTGTGTCCGGCTGCGTAGGGTCGCCGAGCTTGATCGCGGCGGCGCGCGTGCCGATCAGCTCGACGAGCTCGTCGTGGGCGTCGGCGTGCACGATCAGCCGGGAGCCGGCCATGCATGTCTGGCCGGTCGCGGCGAACACGCCGGCGACGACGCCGTTGGCCGCCGCGGCCAGGTCGGCATCGGGAAAGACGATCTGCGGCGACTTGCCGCCGAGCTCGAGCGTGACCTTGTTGAGGTTCTCGGCGGCGGCATGGGCGACGGCACGGCCGGTCGCGGTGGAGCCGGTGAACGCGACCTTGTCGACGCCGGGATGTCCGGCGAGCGCCGCTCCGACTTCGCGCGACTTCGACGTGATGACGTTGACGACGCCCGGCGGGAAGCCGGCCTCGCCGATCAGCCGCACGAGCTCGATCGTGGCGGCCGGCGAGTGCTCGGAGGGTTTGACGACGATCGTGCAGCCCGCAGCCAATGCCGGCGCGATCTTCCAGCTGCCGAGCAGTAGCGGCGAGTTCCACGGCGTGATCGCAGCCACGACCCCGACCGGCTCGCGCCGCGTGTAGACGAGGTAGTCAGGGTTCGGCGCAGGAATCTGCCGTCCCTCGAGCTTGTCGGCGATGCCCGCGAAGTACATGTACCAGCCGCCGAGCGCCCGGGTCTGGCCGAGCATCTCGCGCAGCAGCTTGCCCGAATCGTTGACCTCCAGCTCGGCCAGCCGCTCGGCGTTCTCGGTGATGAGATCCGCGAGCGCGCGCATCAGGGCGGCGCGCTGGAAGCCGGTCATCGTCCCCCACGCGCCCTCGAGCGCGGCGCGCGCGGCACTCACCGCGGCGTCGACGTCCTCGGGGCCAGCATCGGGCACCGTCGCCCACGGCGACCCGCGGTAGGGATTCTCGGTCTCGTAGATCCTTCCCGACGCGGCCTCGACGGACTGCCCGTCGATCACCATGCGAAAGTGCTCAAGCTCAGTTCCCACCACTGCGGCCATGGGTTGCTCCTCCAGGTTCTGGATGATCTCGGCGCCGGGCGAGCCTACGGTATGCGCTGCTGACCCCATACGCTTGCTGGATGAGCCGCTACGGAAAGCGCGCGGACATGGTCGTCCACCACGAGGAGCCGTTCAACGCCGAGACGTCACATGCCGCTCTGGCAGAGGGTCCGGTGACCGCCACCGACGCCTTTTACGTGCGGGGGCACGCCGGGGTGCCGGAGATCGACCCGGATGCGTGGCGGCTGCACGTGCACGGGCTCGTCGAGCGGGAGCTGGACCTTTCTCTGGCCACTTTGCGTGAGGCGTTCGCGGAGCGCGAGGTGACTGCGACGCTGCAGTGCGCGGGCAACCGGCGCGCGGGCCTCATCGCGATCCGGGACCTCCCGGGCGAGGAGCCGTGGGGGCCTGGCGCCACTGGTACCGCAGCTTGGAGGGGCGTCGCGCTGTCCGAGGTGCTCGCGCTCGCGGGCCCGCTGCACGAGGCCACGCACGTTGGGTTTGAGGGTGCCGACCTATGCTCGGAGGCGAAGCCTGCTCAGCGGTTCGGCGGCTCGATCCCGTTCGACAAGGCGTGTCGTCCCGAGGTTCTGCTCGCATGGGGTATGAACGGGGAACCTCTGCCGCTCATCCACGGCGCGCCGCTCCGCGTGGTCGTACCCGGCTACATCGGCGCTCGCAGCATCAAGTGGCTTCAGCGGATCGAGATCCGCTCGAGGCCGTGGGAGGGTTACTTTCAGCACGTCGCGTACAGGCTGTTGCCGGCGGACGGCAGGCCGGGTCCCGGGGCAGGGATCCCGCTCGGTCTGGTCGCGCTCAACTCAGACGTGCTGTCTCCGGTCGACGGGGAGACGGTCGCGGCCGGGCCGGTCGAGGTGCGCGGCTACGCGTTCGCCGGTGGGGAGCGGCACGTCGCGCGGGTCGACGTCTCGATCGACAGCGGAGCGAGCTGGTCGCAAGCTGAGCTGCTCGAGGATCTCGGACCGTGGGCGTGGCGACAATGGAGGACGACCGTTCACCTCGCGCCCGGAGAGCATGAGATCCTCGTCCGCGCCTGGGATTCCTCGGCAGCCACCCAGCCGGAGGAAAACGCGACGCTGTGGAACCCCAAGGGCTACGTCAACAACGCGCGGCCGCATATCCACGTCCGGGCGACCGCCGCCTGAGGCGCGCCTCCGCGAGAGAGCGGCGGCGACACGCCGCATGCCATGCGTCAAATCGCGGCTAGGGCCCGCACACGTGGAACGTTCACGCTTGACTTTACGTGAAACATCACGTAATGTTGACCGAGCGTGCCGAATGCCTGCGTCCTAACTGACTATGGGGCCCCCGACGTTCTCGAGTGGCGAGGGGTTCCGATGCCGGAGCCGTCTGAGAGGCAGATCCGCATCAAGGTTCGCGTCTCCGGCGTTGGCCCCACGGATCTGGAGATTCGGCGTGGAGCGCTCAAGGCGGTCTTTCCTCTGCCGCAGCTCGCGGTCCTTGGGTTCGAGACCGCCGGGGTCGTGGACGCCATCGGCAGTGGGGTGAGCCGTGTGGCGGTTGGAGACGAGGTGGCCGCTTGGCTGCCGTCACTCGGCGGATACGGCGAGTACGTGCTCGCGGCGGCCTGGACTCCCAAACCGCCGCAGGTGACGTGGACGGACGCCGGCGCGCTGCCCGCGTCGGTTGAGGCCGCCGTGGGAGTGCTGCGCCAGCTGCACGTTGCACGAGGCGAGACTCTGCTGATCCTCGGCGCGGGTGGCTCCGTGGGCATCATCGCCACGCAGCTGGCGATTCGGCAGGGCCTCAAGGTCATCGGCGCGGTCGGCGCGCGTGACGAGGCTCTGACTCGAGAGCTCGGGGCCACGCCGGTGCTTTACGGCAGCAGCCTCCTCTCCAGCGTGCGTGCGGTCACCGACCGGGTCGACGCGACCTTCGATGCCGCAGGCAAAGGCGGACTTCAAGACGCCATCACGCTCACCGGCGGCTCCGACCGCGTGATTACGCTGGCGGACAAGCACGCCGCGGATCTCGGCGTTCGGCTGTCCGCCGCGACGCCGGATCGAGCTCCTGACGCCGTCGAGATCGGCATGCAACTGCTCGCCTCGGGCGAGCTGCGACTGCGATCGCAGCAGTCCCTACCGATGTCGGCAGCTGCCCAAGCGCACCGGCTCCTTGAGCAAGGACACGCTCACGACAAGCTGCTTCTCACCGCGTGACGGGCGCGAACGCTCGGCCGAGTCTCAGGACTCCTCAGCAGGAGCCGGAAGCGTTCCCTGCTCGATGATGTTGGCGTAGACGCTCTCGAGCCCGGCCGTAAGCGGCTCGAGCAGCTCGCCCGGCAAACCCTCGAAGAACAACCGGCGCACGAGATCGATGTGCCCGCTGGACGCGCGTGTGATCTCGTCCCAGCCTTGATCGGTGAGCGTCATCTCGGTCGCTCGACGATCCGCCGGCGCTGGACGAGACTCCACGAGCTCTCGCTTCTCGAGGCGCCGAACGTGGTGCGAGAGCCTGCTTCGCTCCCAGCCGATCCGGGCCGCCAGCGCTGTGATCCGCATCCGGCCGCCCGGTGCGTAGCGCAAAGCGTTCAGCACGTCGTAGTCCGAGAGGGAAAGTTTGCTGTCGGCCTGAAGCTGGCGGTTCATCTCGTAGGTCAGGCGCAACTGAACCCTCATATAGGCCAGCCACGCTCGCTGCTGGTCAGGCGTCAACGTCCTGAACGCGGAATCTGATCCGTCCCTGTCTTTACGTGACACATCATGAATTATTGCTGGGCGTGTCCCACATGGCAACACGGTCAGCGATGCGCCTCGTGCGAAACTTCGCTGGATGGATTCCTCGCGTCCCCTGCGCGTGACCTTGACCGGTGACGTGTCCGGCGCGTACGTGGTGGTGGAGCAAAGATCGGACGGGTCGCTCGTTGTGGCGCCGGACATCGCCAACGCCTCCGGGGTGACCTCACGAAGGTCAGGTTCGCCGCTCGCGACGCTGCTGTCCGGCCTGGTCGCCCCTCCTGGGAAGCCGATGAGTGGTCTCGAGGTTCTCGAGGGTTGGGGGGTCAAGCTCGACGACGAGGAACGGATCGAAGAGTTCTTTGTCGCCGAGGTCGACGACAGCCCAGGGTTCCTCGCGATCACGAGCCAGCGCTTCATCTTCGTCGCGAACGCCGGCAAAGGACCCACACTCGTCCACGAACACCTGCTGTCCGCCGCGCGCAATGTCGAGCAGGTCCGACGCGGCCTGCGGCTGAAGCTACGCGTCAACTGGCACGGTGCCGAGAGCCTCGTCGGCGGACTTGATCGGAAGGCCATCGAACGACTGCAGAACCACCTGCAGGACCGAGGTTTGCGCTAACGGCGCCGCGATGGACGGACGGCCTCTAGTCTCGGGCGCCTCGGGCCAGCTTGGCCGCCTCACCGCTGAGCGACTGCTGGCCGCGGGCGCGGAGCCAATTCTCGTCACGCGAACGCCCGAAGCTGTCGCGGACCTCGGCTGCGACACTCGGGCGCCGAGGTTACTCGACGCCCGCCACGCGCGGACGAATTTCGTTACCAGGCCACGTCGACGCGAGCGGCTGCCTGATCGGACTTGACGACCGGCCACACTTCGAACTCGGCCAGGTCACTCCACCTCTCGCGCCAGCGATCCAGGAGGCTGGGATCGTCCGTTTCCATGAGCTGGAAGCACCGGTCGAGCTTGTCGTCGTCGACGACCCAGCTGTCGACGTACCGAAGCCCCTCCGGCAGCATCCTGCCGTGCAGCGCAGCGCGTTCATATACGGGCCTTGGCCCAACGACGTAGCGTTCGACGACCATGTAGAGCATCGCCGCACTGTAGGGGAGGGTAGATTCGTGGCATGTCGCACCCCGATCTGTCCGCTCCGCCCGATCTCCGGCCGATCGAGCCCGGCGAGGTGTTCGAGAACCCGGTCACACGCGAGCGGGCGAAGATCATGGAGCTGCCATGGCAGAACACGGAGGGCCGCGCCGTAGCCGAGTTGACCGCGCTCCCTGGTGCGCGGGTTGCCGGCGAGCACATGCATCCAGCGCTGCATGAGAGCTTCAGCGTCCTGGAGGGCGAGCTCACCGTCGTCCGCGATGGACAGCGATCAACGCTCCGTCCTGGTGAGCGTGCCCACATCGACCCTGGGGTGTGGCACGACTGGTTCAACGAGACCAATGTGGACGCGGTCGTCCGCGTAGAGATCACGCCGGGAGAGCGTTTTGCTCACATGATCGAGACCCTGTTCGGGCTGGCGCGAGAGGGGCACGTCAATTCGAAGGGCATGCCCAACCTGCTCCAACTCGCGCTTACCGCGCAGGAATTCTCCGACGTCATCGTGCTCCGTAAGCCGCCGCCGAGCGTCCAGCGTGTCGTTTTCGATGCGCTGGGACCGATCGCACGACGACGCGGGTACCGCGCCACCTACGTGAGCCTCTCGCGCACGACACTCGCGCCCAGAGTGGTGCGCACGCCGTCCGACTGATCATCCGGGTTCGGCCGGCCCTCGATAGTGGAGCCTGGCGTTCTCCGGGCATCACCCGCGCCGGTTAGCCTCCGGCAATGATCGAATCGGTTCCTCAGGCCGACCCGCCGAAGTTGGGCAGGCGGATCGTGCGGTTGTTTCGGCCCCATCGAGGTGTGCTGGCGGTGATCGTCGCGATGATCCTGATCACGTCCGTGTTGAGCGTGATCAGCGCGCTGTTGGTGCGTCGGGTGTTCGACCATGCGTTGTTCGTCCGGGGCGGTCCCGATCTGGGGGCGTTGTATCCGTTGGTGGCGGCGTTGATCGCGATCCCGATTGTCAACGGGGTGCTGAATGTCGCCCAGACGTACCTGACCGAGGTCGTGGGCAACCGGGTGCTGCAGGAGCTTCGCAACCGGCTGTTTGAGCATCTGGAGCGGTTGTCGTTGGCGTTCTACACGGCGACTCGGAGCGGTGAGGTTCAGTCGAGGCTCGCCAACGATGTCGGCGGGGTGCAGACGACGATCACCTCAACCGCCTCGTCGGTGGTCAGCAACATAGTGACGTTCGTGTCCTCGGTGGTGGCGATGTTGGTGCTCTCGCCACTGCTAACCGCGATCTCGCTGGCCGCGACCCCGGTGTTCGTGGTGTTCAGCCGGCGGGTTGGACGCGCCCGGCGAAAGGCACGTCGCGACGCCCAGGCTTCGCTGGCAGCGATGGGCTCGATCACCCAGGAGACCCTGTCGGTGTCGGGGATCCTTTTGGCCAAGGTGTTTGGACGCCAGGAGCACGAGATTGCCCGCTATCGGGCAGAGAATGCCAACCAGGCCAACCTACAGATCCGGCAGGCGATCGTTGGGCGATCGTTCTTCGCGGTCACACAGGCGTTCTTCGGAATCAGCCCCGCGCTGGTCTATCTCGTCGCCGGGCTTCAAGGCACTCACGGCGATCTCTCGGCGGGGACCTTGGTGGCATTCACGACGCTGCAGAGCCGGCTCCTGTTCCCGATCAACCAGCTGCTGCAGGTTTCGGTTGACGTTCAGTCGTCGCTGGCGCTGTTCGCCCGGATCTTCGAGCTGATCGACCTTCCGCCCCGCATCACCGATCGACCCGACGCACGCGTCCTGGACACCGACGAGATTCGAGGCGAAGTCGCATTCGAGCATGTGTCATTTCAATATGGCGGCGGCGAAGACGGCGGACCGCTCGCACCCACCGAAGCGCTGCGGGACGTGTCGATGCTGGTCTCGCCTGGGCAGCTCGCCGCGCTTGTCGGGCCCTCCGGGGCAGGTAAGACGACGATCTCATATCTGATACCGCGTCTCTACGACGTCGAGAAGGGTGAGGTGACAATCGACGGTCACGACGTGCGCGACCTGACCGCCTCGACGATCGCACGCGCGGTGGGCGTGGTCACCCAAGAGAGTTATCTGTTCGGAGGCACGGTGCGGGAGAACATCAGCTATGGCCGCCCGACCGCGACCGACGAGGAGATAGTGACCGCCGCGAAGGCCGCGTTCATTCACGAGCGGATCGTCGCGTTGGAGCATGGCTACGACACGATCGTGGGCGAGCGCGGCTACCGGTTCTCCGGCGGTGAGCGCCAGCGGCTCGCGATCGCGCGCGTGATCCTCGAAGACCCACCGATCCTGGTCCTTGACGAGGCAACCTCCGCGCTCGACACCGAAAGCGAGCGGGTCGTTCAACGTGCGCTCGAATCCCTCATCCAGCGCCGCACCACGATCGCCATCGCGCACCGGCTCTCGACGATCCGAAACGCCGATGTCATCTTCGCCATCGAGCACGGAACGATCGTCGAGCGGGGCACCCACGACGAGCTCCTCGCTGAGGGCGGCCTCTACGCGCGGCTATACGAGGAGCAGTTCGGCAACGGTGTGGTCGAAGCCCATTGCAGCGACGGCGTGATCCTGGCCAACGGCGAACCGTGCCGACCTTCGAGCCAGCGGTCGCGTGGCCCGCAGGTCCCGGTGCTCCAGGCCAGCGAGCCGCCGCAGTCGATCGCCGAAGTGCCGGCTGAGCTTCGCAGCGTGCTCACGGCCTAGCCGACACGCTTCGCGGGGTCGAGGCGGAGTCTACATCCACATCCTGTGGTTCTCATCGTGGCTCGGATTCGGCGTCGAGAAGTACCCGTTCGGGCTGCTGACGATGATCGCTTCGCTCGCGGCGATCTTCCTCCCTACTTGCGTGATGATCAGCCAGAGCCGCGCCGACGCGAAGCGCCAGGTGATCGCGGACGCCCCAGTGGCGAACGGTGCAAGAGGAAGACACCGAGAACCGAGAACTGCTGGACCTCTCACACCAAACACTGATGCTCGTCAAGGACCTACACACCGGCGCTGCAGCGGACGGTGCTGACGGTGCACAGACGGAGGGCGTCAGGTCATCCGCCGGTAACGCCACACGGACAGCGGGATGAACACGGCCAGCAGGCCGGCGATCCAGGCGACTGCGCCCGCGAGGGACGCTGGCGTCCCGGGGACGAGGGCCAGGGAGCGTGCTGCGTTCGCGGTCAGGGTGACGGGGCTCGCCTTCGCGAACGACTGCAGCCAGCTCGGCATGCTCGAGACGGGCACGAACACCGAGCTCGCGAACACGAGCGGAAACAGGATCACGAAGCCGGCCGATTGGGCCGCTTCGGCGCTACGCACTGTCAGCGCAACGAACGCAAAGATCCAGCTAAGCGCAAGGCCGAAGGCGCTGACGAGCGCTATGCATGCGAGGGCCTGTAGGACGCCGGCCTGAAAGCTGAAGCCGATGATGTAGCCGACGATGATCATCAGCACGATGATCAGGACGTTGCGGACCAGATCGGCCACGGTACGGCCGATGAGCACGGCGGACCGTGCCATCGGCATCGAGCGGAAGCGGTCGATCACGCCGAGCTTCAGATCGTCGGACAGGCCTATCGCCGTCATGCTCGCCCGGAACGTAACCGACTGCACGAGGATGCCCGGCAACAGGTAGTCGATGTAGCTCACGCCGGGAGGCAGTGAGTGACTGATCGCGCCGCCGAACACGTACGTGAAGAGGAGCACGAACATGATCGGCTGGATCGTCGAGAACACCAGCAGATCCGGCTGGCGGACGAAGTGGAGCAGGTTGCGCACGCTGACCACCCGCGCGTCCGTGATATCCCCGCGAAGCTTCCGCGGCGAGAGGCGCCGCCACCGCGGCGGTCGTCTCGTGGCGGGGTGGAGGGGCGCACGGGCGCGATCAGCAGGAACGCTACGGCTCGTCGGATGAGGCCCGCCGTCGTCCCTGGCGACCTCTGCCCCCGCACCGTTCTCGCTCGGCGGCGCGCCTGTCAGCTGCAGAAACACGTCGTCGAGCGTGGGCCGGCGCAGCCCGAGATCGCTCACCGCGATTCCCGCCCTGCGGAGCGCCGAGGCCGCATCCTCGATCATCTCGAGTCCGTCCCGCGGCGCCGGAAGCGTCAGCTGCGCGAGCCGCTCCCCAGGCTCCGGTTCACCGCAACCGATCCCGGCCAGCGCGGCCCGTGCACTGTCCCGTTCTGCGGCGATCATCAGCTCGACTTCCAGGATCTGCCCGCCGACCCGGTCCTTGAGCTCGCTTCCAGTGCCCTGCGCGATCACCCGACCGTGGTCGATCACGGCGATCTGGTCGGCGAGCTGATCTGCCTCCTCGAGGTACTGGGTCGTGAGCAGAACCGTCGTTCCCTCGCGGACGAGCTCGCGCACGACCGACCAGATCTCATTGCGGCTGCGCGGGTCCAGGCCGGTGGTCGGCTCGTCCAAGAACAGCACGCGCGGGCGGGTCAGCAGGCTCGATGCGAGGTCGAGGCGTCGCCGCATCCCACCTGAGTAGGTGCGGGCCGGGCGGTCGGCGGCATCAGCCAGGTCGAAGCGCTCGAGCAGCTCGTTCGCCCGTCGGCGAGCCTCCGCGGCCGAGAGGTCGAACAGGCGCCCGAACATCTGGAGGTTCTCCAAGCCGGTCAGCAGTTCGTCGACCGCCGCGAACTGGCCGGTCAGTCCCAGGAGCTCCCGCACGCCCGCGGCGTCGCGGACGACGTCGCGGCCAAAGATCTCGGCCCGTCCGGCGTCCGGAGAGAGCAGCGTGGCCAGAACCCGGACGAGGGTCGTCTTCCCCGCGCCGTTCGGTCCGAGCAGCCCAAAGACGGTGGCCTCCTCGACATCCAGGTCGACCCCAGCCAGCGCAGTCGTCTCCCGAAATCGCTTGACCACGCCCTCGACATGGACCGCCGGATCAGCATTACTCACCCTCTCTGGCATTCTGGCGGTGATTATCGTCGTCTGATGGGTCATTCAGGTCGGGAGGAGGACGATCTTCCCCGCGACGTGCCCCGCCTCGAGCTCGGTGAACGCTGCTCGAACGTCCTCGAGGCGGTAGGTGCGCTGGATCGGCACGACGAGGTCGCCTGCGGCTACCGCGCCGGCCAGCTCCGCCAGGGTCGCCGCGCTTGCCGCGGTCGCGCCGCCCTCGCCTTTTACGCCGTACTTCTCGATCGCGGGGAAGTCGGCAATTGTGTCGATCCGGTCTCTGGCGATCCCGAGCTCGAGCGCCAGCTCGACGTATCCGTCCCCGACGAGGTCGATGAACGCGGCCACCGGCGTCTCCTCGGCGGCCGCGATGATGCGCGTGCTGACGCCACCGCCGTAGGCAACCGGGTTCGCGCCGCGCTCGCGCAGCCATGCGTGATGGCGCTCGCTGGCCAGTGCGATGACGCGCGCGCCCGTGCGGATCGCAAGCTGGACCGCGAACACGCCGACACCGCCGCCCGCCCCGGCGATCACGACCGACTCACCCGCAGTCGGGGCCACGGCGCGCACGGTGGCGACGCCCGTCACGCCTGCGACGAACAGCGCGCCCGCCACCTCCCACGGGACCTCGGCGGGCTTCGCCGTCAGGTTGGCCGCCTCGACGAGGACGTACTCGGCGTGGCTCGCGCGGTTGTCGGTATAGCCGATCACCTCATCGCCCACTGCCACGCCAGCCACGCGCGCGCCGACCTCCTCGACGACGCCGGCGAGGTCCGAACCCTCGCCGCTGGGAAACGTCGATGGGAAGATCTCGCGGACCAGGCCCGCACGCATCTTCGCCTCGCTGATATTGATGCCGGCGGCGCGGACCGCCACGAGCACCTGATCGGGGCCGGGCTCCGGACGCGGCACATCGCGCACCTCGAGGACCTCGGTGCCACCGTAATCGTCGAATCGGACTGCCTTCACCGGCCACCGTCCTCTCGCTACGCGGTGACGCGTTCTGCGCCGGCGAGATGTCGCCGATAGGAGCTGTCCGGCTCTGTCCAGTGCAACGGCTGCTTCGTCAAGCATTGCGGAAAAGCCCTGGAAGACGTGGGGCACCCGCGGGGTGATCTCGAGCGTGACCTCGACGTCGGCGGCGGCGGCTTGTTGGGCGAGGCGGATGGCATCGTCGAGGAGCACCTCGTGACTTCCCGCCTGGATGATCAGGGGCGGCAGGTCCGACAGGTCGGCGAATACGGGACTGATCAGGCCGAGCGCGGGGTCGTGTCCTGAGACGTAGTCGGTGACTCGGGGCTGGAGGAGTTCCCGGCTGAGCAGCGGGTCGACGTCGCGCTTGGTCTCCATGGTCGCCCCGGACAAGGTGAGATCGGCATACGGTGACATAGCGAAGGCCGCGGCCGGCAGCGGCAGCCCGCGATCGCGGGCGTTGACCAGGGTGGCGATGGCGAGGCCACCGCCGGCGGACTCTCCCGCGAAGGCGATGTCCGAAGGCTCGGTGCCGTTCTCCAGAAGGGCTTCGTAGGCCGCGAGAGCATCGTCGACCGCCGCTGGATATGGGTGCTCGGGAGCGAGCCGATAGTCGACGGAGATGACCTTGGCCTGCGTCCGCCGGCCGATCTCCGAGGCCAGGCCAGCGGCGAGGAAGGCGTCCGATATCACGTACACGCCGCCGTGGAAGTAGAGGACAACGTGCTCAGAGTCGATCCCGTCGATCGTGATCTCGGCGGTCGGGACGCCGCCCAATGCGGCTGCGG
This sequence comes from uncultured Solirubrobacterales bacterium, assembly GCA_963832315.1. Classification (GTDB taxonomy): domain Bacteria; phylum Actinomycetota; class Thermoleophilia; order Solirubrobacterales; family Solirubrobacteraceae; genus Palsa-465. Next base: position 67,251 of record CAWHTT010000012.1, read on the forward strand.
TCACGGTCACGTCGGCGGGCAGCGGCTGCGCCGATGCCGCCTCTCGGAACAGTCGTCGTTGCTCGTTGACATCGCTGCCCACGGGGAAGGCTGACTGTCGCAGGATTGCGTCGATGGTCTCTCTCTGGTCGCTGCTCACGGAGGATCTCCCTTTCGTTGGTCACCACCAGTTTTGAGGTCAGGCAGGTGAGGAGGCATCGCCGGATCACGGTGATCCGCGCCGCCCGATCGCTGGATCACCGGGATCTGGCGATGACGGATCACCCGCGTCGGGGCGACGATCCCGTCTGTCGATGGGCGAGACGCAAGCCAAGCAGCGAAGTGCGGTTGTGTTCGGTGCGCGCAATTTAGGTCGCGCGGTCATCGAGCTTCTGGTGGGTGACGGCTGGGCGGTGACGGGGGTCGCGCGGTCGCGGAGCACGCTGGACGGCGTCAGCGCGTCCGGCGCGCTCGCGCTGGAGGCTGACGTGACAAACCCCGCGAGCGTGTATGGCGCCCTCGAGCAGGCGGCCGCGGCTCACGGTGGAGTCGAACTCGTCCTGAACGCGGCGGCCGCATACGGCGGGGAGCGCTCCGGGCCCTTCGGCGGCGGCCCGATGGCCGACGCCGACCTTGACGGTTTTGACTCGTGGGCGGCGGCTCCGGCTCGCGCGGCGTTCTCGTTCTTGTCCGCCAGCGGACGATTCGCGATCGCGCAGGGTCGGGCAGCGACTCTGGTGCAAGTCACCGGCGGCTCGGCGCGGCGCGCGCTGCCGGGCCGCGGCCTGTGGGCGGCAGGATCGTTCGGCGTGCGAGCGATCACGAACGCGGCCGCGCTCGAGCTGCGCCCCCTGGGCATCCAGGTAGCGTTGCTGATCGTCGACGCGGGCATCCAGCCGCTCGATGGGTCCACACGGGGCGGTGTCGCGCCGGAAGCGCTGGCCGACCCGCGCAGGATCGCCGATGCCGTCCTCTTCCTGGCCAATCAGGACGCGCGCTCCGCGACACACGAGCTCCAGCTCACGCCACTCGCCGAGAACTGGACGCCCTGAGCTCAGACGCGGCGTTTGCGCGCCTATCTCGGGCGTTCGCCTCTCACGTTCGGTAGTACTCGATTGCCCCGGTTCGTTCGAGGTCGTCCAGCAGGATCGCCTCGGCATCGAGGTTCATCTCGACCTCGTTGCTTACGACGACGCCGCCCCCGGGGATCTCGTCCTGCCAGGAGACACCGAAGTCGTGTCGGTTGATCTTGGCCGTGGCCTCGAAACCGACTCTAAGCAGCTCGCCCCTGTTCTCGTCACCGACCCAGAATGGCGTCTTCCATTCCCCGAGTGAGACGATGTCGAGCGGGACGGTCCGGGTCACGCCGCGGATCGTCAGATCGACCTCACCCTTGAACGTGGTACTGCCCGTGCGCTCGGTGAAGCGGCCGGTGAAAGCGATCTTGGGGTGGTTCTCAACGTCCAGGAAGTCGGCGCTGCGCAAATGCTCGTCGCGTTGCGGCTCGCCGGTCCAGATCCCGGTCGCGTCGATCTCCCCCTCGAACGTTGCGTCGAGACACCGGTCCCACTCAAGCTCGAGGCGTCCATGGACGTCCTTGAACAGCCCGCGCACCCAGGTGATCATCATGTGGCGCGCTCGGAACTCCACCTCGGTGTGTCCTGGCTCAAAGATCCAGGTTGACATCAGCTTTCCTCCCTCATCTCACGGAAGACGGACCAAGTTGAGGCCCGAGAGGGGACCTCGGAACTGCTGCATCCCCCCGCCGATGCTCAAGGAGCCGAGATCGACGGCTCGCCCACACCGGGTCCATGAGCTGAGCTCGCGTAGCGCCCAACTCGATCAGGCCCGGAGAGATCGAGTTGGCGCGAATCCCACGCTCTCGCCCCTGCATTGCCAGCTGGCGGGTCATGCCAAGACGAGGTCGACCTCGTCGCGGCGAGCGCGCACGCACTGCCTCGTCCGTGAGGTCTCCGAAAAGTTCCACCGTCTCCCAGACAGCCGCCCCGATATCACTTGCTCCCGCGTCAGCTGGTTGCACAGGCGGCAGGATTGCGCCGCTTCAGGTGAGCTGTCTTCACCGGATGGTGGTGATTTCCGGCCGCGCCTCCTCGGCGGCCGCCCTCAGTGGGAGCGGGGCTGCAGTTCCTCGGTCGGATTGCGCAGGACGACCGGCTGCTTCTTGGTCTTCTGCAACAGGATGAACGCGATCGTGCCCCAGACGGCGGGCACCCACAGCGAGATGGCGTGGTAGACGAGGGTGGCCGCAGCGGCGACCGTGCCGTTCACGCCGTAGAGGACGAGCATGCCGATCATGCTGCCGTCGAGGACGCCGATCCCGCCCGGCACCGGGATGAAGTTCGACAGGTAGGCGATCTGGTAGGCCAGAACGACCGGGGCCAGCGGCGGGACGTGGCCGGCGGCGGCGAAGCACGCGAACAGCACCGCGATGTCGAACCACAGGTAGCCGATCGCGCCGATGATCCGCCAGTCGGGATGGAACACCAGCCGCTCGGTGTCGCGGACGCTTGCCGCTGTCTCGGTCAGAACCGCGTGCAGCCGTCCCGGCTCCAGCCGGCGGACGATGCGGTCGACGTAGCGCGGCAACAGCAACACCAGCACGAACCCGACTGCGCCGACCGCCGCCGGCAAAATGCTGAGCAGCGGATTGCTCGGGCCCGGGAGGCCGAGGAACAGGCCCAGGCCGGCCAGGATCAGCGTGATCACGTTGATCGCGGTCGTGTACAGAAACAGCACCGCCGAGCGCTCGGCGATCCTTCGCGGCGACGACCCGCGCTCGACCATCAGCCATCCGCCCACCGCCAGGCTGCCCACACCCCCGAGCGACACCGCCGCCCCGAACGCCTCCTCGGTGAGCGCGATCCGAGCCCCGATCCGGAACGGCGCGCGGTTGAACACCTGAAGGAAAGCCAGCACGTAGCTCGCGCACGACAGAGCCTCGAGCAGAACCGCGGCGGCGACCCACTGCGCCTTCATGTGCGACACCGTCCTCGCTACGCCCTTGAGCCCCGGGACCGCGAGCAACAGGCCTACAGCCAGCGCGCCCCCCAAGACCAACGTGATGAACCCGTTACGCAGGCTGCGACGGGCCTTGGTGGCGTCTACCTGCTCGAACTGAGGCGAATCGGCACTCTCGTTCAGGCCGTCATGCATGCCCTCGGCCATGGGCACGCCGTCCATCGATCACACGTCGTATTCCGACGCGAACAGGTAGCTCACGGCAAGGCTCCGGTACGGCCGCCAGCGATCTGAAAGGTCGGCCATCTCGGCGTCGGTGGGCGGGTGGTCGAACCCGTACACGCGGCCGACGGCGCGCCGAAGCGCCAGGTCACCGGAGAGGAAGACGTCTGGCCGGTCGAGGCCGACGAGCAGGAAGCCGCGCGCCGTCCACGGCCCGATTCCCGGTATCTCGGTCAAAGCCGCCTCGACCTCGGCATCGGTCATTCGGGCCAGCGCCTCGTCGCTCAGGCGGCCATCGACGAATCGCTCGGCCAGCGCTCGTAACGTGGCGCCCTTCCGCCACGACATGCCGCTGTCTCGTAGCACCTGCGGATCGGCGGCGAGCAGTTCGGCCGGTGACGGCAGATGCCCGCCGAAGTGCTGCTCGATACGGGACACGATGGTCCGCGTCGCACTCACTGAAAGCTGCTGTCCGGCGACCTGGAAGATCAGCGTTCCGAACGCGTCAAGCGGGGGAAGCTCGTCCATCCAGGCCCGCGGGCGGAAGTCCGGACGGGCGTCAATCAGGCGCGCGAGTACCGGATCGGCCGTCCGCAGTGCCTCGCGCGCCTCGCGGTTGGCGATCGGAGCGCGCTTGCGCCCCCGCGGGCCTGAGTCCCGCGCTTTGCGCTTCGGCTCATCCACGTTCGCTGTGCCGATGGCCGTCATTGTCTCAGCAGGCGGTCGCTAGGTCACGGACCAGTGCGTCGTGTAACCGCCGATCAGTTCGCGAGCGTTCCGTCGAAGTCGATCGTCGCGTGAGTACCGTCGCAGAACGGCTTGTTCGACGAACCGCCGCAGCGGCACATGGCCACCGGGTCGGGGTGCTCGATCACGTGACCGTCCGGGGCCGTGATGGTCATCGGCCCGGACACGATGTACGGGCCGTCTTCGCTGGGGGTGATGTTGACGTCCGGCACTTTGTCGTCTCCTAGGCGATCTTGACTGTGTTGTTGATGGGGAGTTGGCGGATCCGCGTGCCGGTCAAGGCTGCGATCGCGTTCGCCAGTGCTGGAGCGACCGAGGGCACGCTGACCTCGCCGACTCCCGTGGGTGGTTCGGTCGACTCGATCAGGTGCACCTCGATCAGCGGCACCGAGCGCATCCGCACGACCGGGTAGCGATCGAAGTTCTGGGTCACAATCTCGCCACCCTCGCCGAGGATGACCTCGCCCCACGCCGCGGCGCTCAGGCCCCAGAGCAGCCCACCTTCGACTTGCGCGCGGATGAGGTCGGGGTTGACGTTTCTCCCGCAGTCGAGGGCGAACACGATCCGGTCGACGTGGACGCGCCCGCGGGCGTCGAGCGAAATCTCTGTCACGTTGGCGCTGTGGCCCAGGAAGTCGGAGCTGGTGATCCCGCGCGCCTTGCCGTCCGGCAGTGCCGCTCCCCAGTCCGCGTGTTCGGCCGCGAGCTCGAGCGCGCGGAGCGTCCGCGGGCTGCCGGCCAGTAGCTGGCGGCGCAGGTCGACGGGATCACGACCGGCGGCGATCGCGAGCTCGTCGATCGCCGACTCGCGCGCGAACTCCGTGTGGGAGTTGCCGACCGACCGCCACACCATCGTGGGGATCCGCGACTCGAAGTTGGTCGATTCGAGCCGGAAGTTCTCGACGGCGTACGGCGCATCGACCGCACCGGTTGTCGTGAAGAAGTCGACGCCGTTCGTGAACATCACATCGCGGACGAACGGGAGGTTCACCGAGGTCGGCTCGGCCACGATCTGCTGATGCCAAGCGGTCAGGCGGCCGTCCGCGTCGGCTCCGGCCCGCACTCGGTGTACGGCCATCGCGCGGTAGCGACCCACTTTGAACTCCTCCTCCCGCAGCGACTGCACCTTGATCGGGTGCTTCCAGCCGAGCGCTCGCGCGACCTGGACGGCTTCGGACACCGGGTCGTGTTCCGCGCTCGAATGCAGTCCGAACGATCCGCCGGCGAAGGTGACATGCACCTCAACCTGCTCCTTGTCGATGCCGGCGAGCGAAGAGGCGTTCATCCGTACGTATTCGGGCCCTTCGGTCCCGGCCCAGACGTCGAGCACGCCGTCCTCGCGCATCCGGCACGCCGCGTTGTTCGGCTCCATCGCGGCGTGAGCGAGGTAGGGCAACACGTACGTGGCGTCGATCGTCGAGGCCGCGTCGGCCAGGGCCCGGTCGATGTCGCCGTCGTCCCGGGACCTCACGGCCTTCTCGCCCGATTCGAGCAAGCGGATGTGCTCGGCCAGCAGCTCGGGTGTGCTTCTGCGCTCGGCGTTCGCGTCGTTCCACTCCACGACCAGCGCGCGCAGTCCGCGCGAAGCGTCGGCGACGGACTCGCCGACCACGGCGACGCCCTCGTCGATCGGGACGACCGCGGTCACCCCGGGCTCGGCGAGCGCCGCCTGGTCATCGACCGAGGCAACCGTGGCACCGAACCTCGGCGGATGCAGACCACCGCGGTCAGCATCCCCGGGAGCTGGAGGTCGATCGTGAAATGGGTGCTACCGAGAATCTTCGCTACCGAGTCGACTCGCAACCGCCCTTCGCGCCCGATCAGCTTGAAGTCGACCGGGTCCTTGGGCTCGACGCCGTCAGGAACCGGAAGCTGCTCGGCCCGCGCCGCCAGCTCGCCGAAGGCTGCCTGCCTGCCGCTCGCGTGGCGCGTCACGCCGTTCTCGACCTCGACCTCCGCGGCGGGCACGTTCCACGCCTCCGCCGCTGCGGCCACGAGTCGCGCCCGCGCTTGAGCGGCCGCCACCCGATAGCGCACCCAGTAACCCTTCATCGAATTGGACGCACCTGTGAGCTGAAGCGCCCCTCCGGCGTCAGGATTGCCGTACACATCGTTTGGCGGTCCGCCCCCGTTCGCGGCGTTGATGACCCGGACCGAAGCGAAATCGGCGTCGAGCTCCTCGGCGACGATCGTCGCGAGACCGGTGTGGATTCCCTGCCCCATCTCGATCTGGCTCGAGTACGCAACGATCGTCCCGTCCTCCCGGATCCGGATGTACGGGTGTACCGGGTCGGCCATCTCCTCGGGAGTCAGTCGGCCTACCTCAAGCTCGGGCGGGGCGGTGAGCGGAGCGGGCTCTGAGCCTGCCGCGAGCGTTCCCGCGGCCTCGTGAATAGCTGCCCGGATGCGCGGATAGGTGCCGCAGCGACAGAGGTTGCCGCTCATCCATGCGTCGATCTTTGCGTCGTCCGGGGACGGGTCGGAGTCGAGCAGCGATACCGCGGCCAGCGTCTGGCCCGGCTGGCAGTAACCGCACTGCACGACGTTGCCGCGGTGCCACGCGTCGCGGACAGCGTCGACCACCGGGCCAGAGGCCCCCTCGACCGTTGTCACAACCTTGCCGACTGCGCGTTCGGTCGTCGTCTGGCACGACTTCGTGTTGCGCCCGTCGATCAGCACCGTGCACGCCGCGCAGAAGCCGGCTCCGCAGCCGAACTTCGTCCCGTGCAGACCGACGACGTCGCGGAGCACCCATAGCAGTGGGGTCTTCGCGTGCCGGTCGTCGACCTCGACCTCCGCGTCGTTGACGACAAGCTTCATATCGGACCTCCTTCGACCGGAACCTGGGGGCGCAGTTGCACGCACCCCAAGGTCGCCGCCACCCCGGTGAGCTGTCCTCACCGGATGATGGTGATTACGCTGGCGTGCCGCTGTCGATCCAACGTCTGAGCAAACCAACCTGGTCGTCCGGCCACTGCGTATCGCACGGCATCGATCCCGACTCAACGGCGCCCAGAATGCGAGCGGAATTCGAGGTCACATCGTCGAACGACCAGAGATCGAAGGCGCTCAGCATCGCTGTTCGATCGGACTCCCGAAACAGCGGCTTGATGTCGTTCGCGAAACTTGGTGCCGTGGCCGTCATATCGCTCTCCTCTTGTGTGGATCGGGTTGCGTGGTCCTACGGAGCCAGAGCCGGCTCTGGCGAGCCCTGGCTGTTCGTGACGGACGCGCGGTCGGGGGTTTCGTCGTAGTTGCAGTTGCCGATCACGAGTCGCGCCACAGCGGCCCTGAGCGACGTCGCGGGGGCCTCGCATCGGACGGGCAAGATCAGCAGCGCGACCACGAAACCCACGCCAAAGATCCCGGCGGCCCACCAGAACGCCGTCGTGTCGCCGTGGACCTGCGCGGCGGAAGCCAGGCCTCCGACGTGGGGATGGCTGGTCAGGTAGCTGGCGACGGCGCTGGCGTAGATCGTCGAGAGCAGCGAGGTGCCGACCGAGCCGCCGATCTGCTGGGACGTGTTGACCATGGCGGAGGCGATGCCCGCTTCGTTTGGCGCCACCCCGAGCGTCGCGGCCGAGAACGCCGGCGCGAAGATGCAGCCCATCCCCACGCCGGTGATGAGCAGGCCCGGCAGAACGCCGCTCGCGTAGCTCGAGGTGGGCGTCAACTGCGCGAACAGCACCATCGCGATTGCCCCAAGCGCCATGCCCAGGAGCACGAGCGGTTTGACGCCCGTGCGCTCAACCACTCGAGTCTGGACGGTCGTCGAGGTGATGACCAGCACGACGGTCAGGGGCAGGAACGCCAGGCCGGTCTTGAGCGGCGAGAAGGCGAGGTTGAACTGCATGAAGTAGGTGAGGAACAGAAACACCGCGAAGACGCCGGCCCCGGTCACGAAGAGCGAGGCTTGCGAGCCCCCGCGAGCCCGGTCCCACACGATGTGCAAGGGCATCAACGGGTGCTTGACCCGGCGCTCGATGAGGACGAACGCCGTCAGCAGCACGGGGCTGGCGATCAGCGCGACGACGGTCGCCGTGGCGCCCCACCCGTGCGTCTCCGCGTTAGAGAAGCCGAACACGAGCGCGAACAGCCCCAATGTCCAGGTGAGCACGCCCGGAATGTCGATCCGCGCGCGGTCGGGATCGCTGTGGTTGACCAGCAGGCGCAACGCCACCAGCGTCGTGGGCACCGCGATCACCAGGTTGACGTAGAAGCACCAGCGCCACGAGAGCACCTGCGTCAGAATCCCCCCGAGCAGCAGCCCAACTGCTCCGGCGCCCCCGGCGACCGCGCCGAAGATCCCGAACGCCCGCGGCCAGTCCTCGGTCCCCGCGAACGTGACCGTCAAGAGCGACAGCGCCGACGGGGCGAGCAGCGCTCCGAACACCCCCTGAGTCGCCCGCGCGGCGACGAGCAGGCCGAAGGACTGCGCCAGCCCACCAACGGCCGAGGCCGCGGAGAACCCCACCAACCCAGCAATCAGCGCCCACTTGCGACCGAACAGATCGCCCACCTTTCCGCCGACCAACAGCAAGCTTCCGAACGCCAGCGCGTATGCGGTGATCACCCACTGCCGACTGTCGTTAGAGAAATTCAAAGCCCGCTGGGCCGAAGGCAAGGCGACCGTCACGATCGTCGCGTCCAACACCACCATCAGCTGCGCGACGCTCAAAAGGGCGAGAACCGCCCACCGATTAGGGTCACGGTCGGTTTGAGTTGACATGGGAGCTCGACTTTCGGTTGGCGACTGCGCCTCAGGCTCACGCGCGGTCCGGTGAGGGGTCATCGCCTGATCCAGGCGATTTCGGTCTTGCGCGAATCTGTCGGAGCTCGAGCAGCTCGAGGCCGAGCGCCTCGATCTGCGCAAGGACGCCGAACACGGCGGACCGATCTTCGAGCGGGCCGGTGAGCACGGTCTCGCCACGCTGCAGCTCAGACGCCATCGTGGGGAAGGCGGACACGGCGGTAGGTCCGAGCCGGCCCCTTATCCGGATCGACGTACAAGCCCGACGGTGTGGCCACGCGGTCATGCTCCATCGCGACCTAGTGAGCCGGCGACGCCGGGATCTGGTGATTGTGGGCGGGAAGGGGCCTGCGCTACGTCGGCGATCGGGGGCGCCCGGTCGAGAGGAGCCGCAGCTCCCGTGCGCGCTTGACGGCGGAGGAGCGATCACCCGCGTTCAGCTTGGAGTAGATGTTGCGGACGTGCGTGTTCACGGTGTTGATTGAGACGTAGAGCTCGCGCGCGATCTCGGGCCGCGTGAGGTTTGTCGGGAGATACCGCAATACGCGGAGTTCGCTCGGGCTGAGCTCCTCCGGCTGCGCTGGGTGCTCTCGATCGATATTCGGGGCGGGTCCGGCTCGCAGCAGGTCGAGGATGTCGGCGAGCAGGGCGCCATGAGCCGTGTCGTGACGCGGGAGCGCGTCGAGCAGCTCCGCCGCTTCCGTCATCGCAAACGGGAAGAACAGGTGATCTGGCTCGGCGACCGCGAGCGCCGCTTCCGCTGCCGCAGCGGCAGCAGCTCGGTCCGCCAGCCGTAAGTGGGCGATGCCGGCGAGCAGATGGGACTCAACAACTGTGAACGCCGGGGCGACGGGGGGGGTGGTGTCCAACACGCCCCGGAGTGCGTCCAGTGCTCCCGCGGAGTCTCCCTCCGTCAGGCAGATCACGGCATGAGCGTTGTAAATGGCGCCCATTTGCCCGGCGTAGATGAGACCTATTTTCTCGGGCTCGGCGGAGAATCCGGCGAGCGTCGCGCGCGCCTCGTCTCCGAATCCGAGGCGAGCCTGCGCCGCCGCGAGCCATCCCGCGATCCGCGGCGCAAGCGCGTGCACGCCACTGAGCTGCGATTCCATCCGCGCTGCCGCGGCAAAGGCTTCGACCGCTGAGCGATGGTGGCCGCGGCCCGCGTGCAGCATGCCCGTCGCCACGTACAGAAGTACTGCTGCCGCCGGGTCAACGCTTGGATCGGCGACCTCCCAGGCGCGGCGCAGCCACCGCTCTCCCTCGTCGAACTCGCCCATCCAGATCGCCATGCCGCCAACTGCCCCAAGCGCGGACGCGAGTATCGGCCGATCTTCTAAGCCATACCGCTCGGCCAGAGCTACCGCCTGACGGCCACGCTCGCGCGCGGTCGCGACTGAGACCGTCTTCGACGGGAAGCCTTGATGGGCCCGACACGCGACCTCGAGGTAGGGTCGGCCGATCGTTCGGGCTAGGTCGGCTCCCTCGGAGAGGTGCCGCTCGGCGTTGGCGAGTCTTCCGGACCAGGTCTCGACGATCCCGAGATTCAGCAGCGCGACCGCCCGCAGTTCGCTACCCATCGCCATCTGATCGTTCGACTCGTCTGAGATCGAAGCATCGAGCAGGTTAACCTGCTCGATCACCTCGCTGAACTGACCGCTGCGCCGTGCCAGCGCCAACCGCAGAGACGCGACGGCGACCGCGAGGCGCCGGTGGCGAGCCGGCGGAGCGCTGTGGATGTGGGACTCGGCCACCTCTAACTGAGCAGCCGCTTCCTCGAGTCGCCCGTGGTTCAGCTCGCTCGCCGCGTGGGCTAACGCTAGGTCCGGATGATCGGCTGAAGCGCCCTCCGGAAACGCCTGGAGCACCGCGTCGATCGTCATCGCACGCCCTTCAAGCACCCAGCTGAACGAGTGGTCAGCGACCAGCCGCGCGGCATCAGACCAGTCGCCTGCCGCGAGCGTGTGCCGCACCGCCTCTACAACGTCCCCGTGGTCAGCGAGCCACCGAGCGGCTCTCCTGTGGAGGTCGGGAACCTCGTCGGCAAATCGTCGGCGGAGTTCGAGGCGCAGGAAATCCGCCAGGAGATGGTGGTAGCGAAACCACGTGCGCCCGGGGTCGAGCGACACGACGAACGCGTTGGCGTCCTCCAGTTCCAGCAGCATCTGCTCCGAGCCCAGGCGCCCTGCCAGCAGGTCGGCGAGTTCACCGTTAACCCGGTCGACAAGCGAGGTCCGCAACAACGTCCGCTGCACCTCGCTCGTTTGCCGTTCGAGCATCTCGGCCATCAGGTATTCGCCAATCGCGCGGTCGGTGCCCGAGAACTCAGCCACGAAGCGCTCAGGATCGGGATGACGGCCGAGCGAGATCACCGCCAAGCGCAAGCCGGCCGCCCAACCTTCCGTCCGCTGGTGTAACGCGGCGACCCCGCGGTCGGACAAGCCAATCCCGGACCCGTCGAGCAGAACCCGCGTCTCGCGCTCGGTGAACCGGAGGTCGCGAGCCCGGATCTCGGCGACCTCGTCGGCCAGCCTGAGCCGGTGGAGCCTAATCGTCGGATCCCGGCGAGATGACAGGACGACGCGCGCAGAGCTCGGCAGGACGTCGAGCAGATGCGTCAGCTGCGCGAGGGCGTCAGCCGACCTCAGCTCGTGCAGATCGTCAATGAGCAGGACGACTGGTTCGACTTGATCGGCGAGCTCCGAAAGGACCATTTCGACCAGCTGGTCCGCGTCGAGTGCAGCGGTCCCCGCGGCTTGCGCCTCGGGATCGATGGCGCCTGACGCGCTCCGGATAGCGTCCAGAATGGCGGTCCAAAACAGCTTTGCGTCCTGCTGGTCTCGGTTGACGGGCACAAACGCGACGCGGCGGTTGGTCGGGCGGTCGGCCCAGGCGCGCAACAGCGAGGTCTTCCCACTGCCCGGAGGTGCCGACATGACCGTGACTCGCTTGGTCAGCGAGCGGTCCAGCATCTGGAGGAGGTCTGCCCGGGCGAGTAGGCCCCGGACGATCGAAAGGTCTCTCGAGACCGGCTGCCCCGGGTGCCCTTCTCGCTGCGTGGTCGTGAAGCTGGTCATGCTGTGCCCGCCGTCCCCCGCTTCGATCAGGTTAGCCGGGCGACTGTTTGGCCTTGAACCGTGGCCCGATTTCGCGGCGGGCGCTTGACCGACGTGGACGAGCATTGCCAGATGAGGGCCTGACTCCGACGTTTGGGAACGTTTTACAGCCTCGTACGAGGACGAGTTAGGTTCGCAGTAGACCAACCAACCCGTCATTGCGGCCACCGCCACTCTTCGTATACCGGCGAGCGAGGTGATCGGTGTTGCAGCTAGCGGGAACACCGACCCTCCGCCCGGGTCGGGTGGAGACGATTTTCCTGCTAGCGGCAATGCGCTGGCATCCGAGCGCTGGGATGCTTCCGTCATGAACAGGCGTTGCCTGATCGTCGACGACAACCCGGGATATCTGAGCGAAGCGCGCGATCTCCTGCAGCGTCAGGGAATGCGCGTCGTTGGGATCGCGTCAAATCGCGGGGACGCGCTGGCGATTGCTGCTTCAGATCGCCCTGACGTCGCGCTGGTGGACGTTGATCTCGGTTCCGAAAGCGGGCTTGATGTTGCGCGTGCACTTGCGGCGTCCGACGAGCGCGTGGCGGTCATCCTGATTTCGGCTTACGCTGAGAAGGACCTACGCGAGCTTCTCGACGAGAGCCCCGCGGTCGGGTTCCTCGCGAAGTCGGTCGTTTCACGCGCCTCGATCGACGATCTGCTCGGCGATCAGAACGAGAATCGCAGAATCTAGGCTGGATGAAAGCCGTGCACTGGACGTGGCGCCGTCCCTGGATCGCGCTCTTGGTCGCGGTTGGGGGGGCGGTGGTGAGCGGCTGTGGGGGCGGCAATCATGAAGCCCGCGTGGCGCCCGCCGGCGGCTCGATCAATGTCGCGATAGTCGACACCCCGAACACGGAGGATCTCGCGCGACTAACACCATCGCTGTTCACGGCCAAGAGCCACATTACTGTGAATTACACGATTCTGGATGAGGACACCTTGCGCGACGTTGTCGCAAATGATGTGTCGACTCGCGGCCATCAGTTCGATGTGGTGATGATCGGACCATACGAGGCGCCGCAGTACGCTCAGGATGACTACATCGCTGACCTGACGCCTATGGCCACCTCCGAGAAGGCGTACCAGCTAAACGACATTATCCCGTCGATACGCACTGCGCTGTCGTACCAAGGCAGGCTCTATGCGTCGCCGTTTTACGGGGAGTCATCGTTCCTGATGTACCGCAAGGATGTGCTGAAGGCCACCGGAGTCAAGATGCCCGCCCACCCCACGTGGGAGCAGGTCGCGGCCATCGCGCGCAGGGTCAACCGGCCGGGCATCGCCGGCATCTGCCTCCGCGGTCAGCCGGGCTGGGGCGTGCTCGGCGCATCGTTCACGACGGTCCTGAACACGTTTGGTGGCACATGGTGGTCGGCGAAGCCGAATGGGTCGGTGGACTCGGCGATGGTCGATCAGCCGGCATTTCGAAAAGCACTCCAGTTCTACGTCGACCTTGTGCGGGCGGCCGGCGAGCCGAATGCCGCCGGCGCGAGCTACAACCAGTGCCTTGCGCTGTACCTGAGCGGCAAGGTTGCGATGTGGTATGACGCGACGGTCGCAGCCGGCTTGCTCGAGGCCAACCACAGTGCCGTGAAGGGCAAGAACGGGTATGCCCCGGCGCCGGTCGAGTTGACAACGGCGTCCGGATGGCTGTGGTCTTGGGCGCTCGCGATTCCGACAACCTCGAGCAAGAAGGACCTCGCGTGGAGGTACATCGCCTGGGCCACCGGACCGCAATACGTCGAGGAGGCTGGGCAGAGAATCCCGGGCGGGTGGGCAGCGATCCCGCCTGGCACCCGCCGCTCGACCTACGAGATTCCGCAGTACCGGAAGGCCGCTCGAGCGTTCGCCAAACCGACGGTCGAGGCGATCGAGTCCGCGCCGATCGAGAATCCGGGTACGACCAAGCGGCCCGGCAACCCGGGGATCCAGTACGTCGGCATCCCCCAGTTCGAGGGTGTCGGCAACCAGTGCACCGAGCAGTTCTCTGCGCTGATTCGCGGCAGGTTGACGCTCGATGCGGCGCTCGCGAACTGCCAAAACATCGCGTCTGCGGCAGTCGGTGATCCCTAGTGGTCTGAGCGACCACTGGCCGAAGGTCGCCTTGCCCCAGGGCGTACGAAGCAGCAGAATCGATCCACGGAGGTCTGGCCTTTGCGGCTCCGACAGATCGCACCGATAGCGCTGGTTCTCGCACTCGCCCTCGCGGGCCTCATCGTCGCCCGCGTGCTGGCCGCGCACGACGCGCGACGCGACTCCGAGCATCGCGCCGAGGTCGCGGTCGCGCAGGTCCGTGGCCGCGTTGCTCAGGCGGTGTCCCTGACTGAGAGCCTGCGCCGGTTCATGGTGAACGCCGGCGGCACCGGCGTTACGAGCTCGCAGTTCTCGACCAACGCATTCTGGTGGCTCGGCCCTGCCGGCGTTCCGGCCGCGGCATGGGTCGAGCGGGTGCCGGCGTCACGGCGTACGGCGTACGAGCAGCGTTTGGGTCAGCCAATCGTGTCCCCCGACGCGCAATACCGGCCGGTGCCCACCGGATCGCGCTCGTTTTACCTGCCGGCCACGCTCGTCTCAGGCTTCCCTCCAACCTCCGTGCCCGGGATCGATTTGAGCGGTGAACCGGGAATGGCCACCGCGCTGCAGCGTGCGACACGTCTTGACGGTGTGGCGGCCACCTCTTTGGGGGGTGAGGTAGCCGGGACCCGCGGACTCTTCCTCGTCGCGCCGGCGCCGAACCTGGTCGACCAGACACTCCACCACGGGTACGTTGTGCTGTTCGTCCCGGACGCCACGCTGTTCGCGGCCGCCGACACGCCGGGCGTCAAGCTCGCGACCGGCACGGCCACCAAGGCGAATCCTGACGGCGGAGAAAGAGTCCGAAAGACGTTCCAGCAGGCAGGACTGCGATTCGAAGTCGCTGTACCGCAGCAATCGCCGCAAGGAACTTCGCAGGCCCTTCCTTGGATCATCCTCGCCGCCGGGCTCGTCTTGGGCGGCTTCGTGGGAGCGCTCGAACTCAACGCCGGTCGCCGTGCACAAGCACAGGCCGAGGCCGATCGCATCTTCAACCTTTCCTCCGACCTGATCTCGGTTGCAGACTTCAAGGGGCACTTCACGCGCGTGAACCCCGCATTTGAGCGAGCGCTGGGCTACTCAAGTGAAGAGCTTCTATCGCGTCCGTACGTCGAGTTCGTGCATCCGGACGACCGATCATCAACCCTTCGCGTCGCTGATCAACTGGCGCAGGGGCGCGAACAGATCGAGTTCGAGAACCGCTATCTACGCAAAGACGGTTCGGTGCGCTGGCTGCAGTGGAGCGCCCGGTCGGTGCCGGGCGAGGCGGTGATATACGCCGCAGCACGGGACTTCACTGAACGCAGACAGCTTGAAGAGGAACAGGCCGCGTTGCGGCGGATAGCTACGGCGGTCGCGCGGGGTGGTTCCCCAGACGACGTCTTCGCAGCGACCGTCGCCGAGTTGCACGCGGTTGTGGCGGCGGACGCGACCGCTCTGATCCGCTATGAAGCCGACGGCTCGGGCGCGTTCCTGGCCGTCCTCGGCGAGAGCGGGTTTGAGGTGGGTTCGCGAATCCCGCTCGCGGGCGAGAGTGTGACCACGGAGGTCCGGCGGACCGGCCGCCCCGCCCGCATCGACGACTTCGAGCGCGCCGCCGGTCCAACGGCCGAGCTCCTCCGCGCCAAGGGGACTCGGTCCGGCGTGGGCGCGCCGATCGTCGTCGAAGGACGACTTTGGGGTGTGATGTGCTGCTCATGGACTGGTGGCCCGCCCCCGCCGGAGGCAGAGGGCCGCGTGGCCCAGTTCACGGACCTCGTGGGGACCGCGATCGCCAATGCGAAGAGCCGCGCCGAGCTGCTGGCGTCAAGAGCCCGCATCGTCACGACGGCTGACGAGACGCGGAGACGGATCGAGCGCGACCTCCATGACGGCGCGCAACAGCGGCTCGTCACCCTGACGATGAAACTCCGCGCACTGGGCGCGCCAGGAGCGCCACAAGCTGAGCCGCTCAGGACGGAGCTCGAAGAGATCGCGGCAGGGCTCGACGACGTGCTCGACGACCTGCGGGAGACCGCCAGGGGACTGCATCCGGTGATGCTGTCGCGAGGGGGGTTGTGGCCGGCGCTCAAGGCCCTCGGACGCCGATCGTCGGTACCCGTGGAGCTCGAGGTGCAGGCACGGGATCGCCTACCCGAACCGGTCGAGGTGGCCGCCTACTACGTAGTCGCCGAGGCACTGACGAACGCAGCCAAGCATGCGCGCGCCTCGTTCGTGAGAGTTGAGGCCGAGGTAATCGATGGCGACCTGCGCGTCTCGGTGCAAGACGACGGAGTGGGCGGCGCCAATCCTGGCCGCGGGTCTGGGCTCGGTGGGCTCGCCGACCGCGTTGAGGCCCTTGGCGGCAAGCTCAGCTTGCACAGTCCTTCCGGCGGTGGGACGACGTTGAACGTCGACCTTCCGCTATCCGGCCGGCCAGTCGACGTCACCCATACGGATGGTTGGTCCGGCTAGCGTGAGTCGAGAAACGTGAGCACGGCGAGCACCCGACGATGATCGTCAGGCGTCTCCTCCAGGCGTAGCTTCGAGAGGATGCTGCGCACGTGCTTCTCGACCGTGCCCTCGGTGACCCACAGCCTCTTCGCGATCCCGGCATTCGATGCTCCCTCCGCCATAAGTGCCAGGACCTCACGCTCGCGCCCCGTCAATCGTTCGAGCCGGTCCTCACGGTGGCGCACGTGTACCAGTTCTTGCACGATCGATGGATCGACCACCGAACCGCCCTGTAGCACGCGGTCGACCGTCTCGATGAAGTCGTCCAACTTGGTTACCCGGCTCTTCAACACGTAGCCGATGCCCCGCCCCGTCGCCAAGAGCTCCATCGCCTCGTCAACTTCAGCGTGCGCAGACAGCACCAGGATTCCGACCTCAGGTAGCTCCCTTCTGATCACACGAGCCGCGTCGAGGCCCTCGGTCTCCTGCCGCGGCGGCATGCGGATATCGACGATCACCAGGTCGGGCTCCTGATCGCGGACGACGCGCAGCAACTCCGCGGCATCCCCCGCCAGACCGGCGATCTCGAACCCTGAGCGCTCCAGCAGGCCCGCAAGGCCCTCGCGCAGCAGGACGTCATCGTCGGCCACGACGAGGCGCTGCTTGGTCCGCTCAGCGCTCATTGGCGTCATCCGTCGAAGGGTACGGGTCGTGGTGACGGACGCCTTCTTCGAAATACGTCGCGCCGCGCGGCGGTCGGTCGACGGGGTCCTCGGCAATTGCCGAATCACCGAGATTTGGCGATGACGGCTCACCCGCATGCTGGCGACGATCCGGCGGCTGACTGATCGGAGGTACAGACCGTGCCAAGCGCTTGCGTCCTAACAGGATATGGCGCTCCTGAGCTTCTCGAGTGGAATGACGTTCGGCTGCCGGACCCGTCCGAGAGGCAGATCCGGATCGAGGTTCACGTCTCTTGCGTCGGCCCTACGCATCTGAGGATCGCCGTGGCGATCTGGGCGAGCGACCAGCGCCAGCGCGTGATCCGCGCCGACCATGAAAGACGGCTCCATGGTCGGCCTCTCCATGGAGCACCTAGTCCCGCAACTGGCCGCGCAGCCTGGCTAGGAACAGACCTAGTGTCGAGCTGCGCAAACCCCACATGACAGGTATGACACCAGGAGGAGAAAAGACATTGTCCGCCACCCCAATCGAAGTTCCCCCGACGACCGACGAAGCACAGATCGCCGTGCTGTACACGCTACTGAACCTCGGAGGGTGACAACCATGTCCGACATCGGCAACGGGCGCGCCGGTCGCGCCGACGTAGTCATCGTGGGGGGAGGCTCGGCGGGCGCTGTCCTGGCCAGCCGACTGAGCGAAGATCTGGCGCGCTCAGTCCTGCTGCTCGAGGCAGGCAGGGTCTACGGAGTCGATGGTTATCCAGACGACTTGCGCGACCCCGCGCGCGTGCCGGCTAATCCCGAGCACGAATGGGGGTTCACCGCTCGTGGTGGAGTGGCCGCTCCGAAGATCGACGCCGCGCGGGCCAAGGTGCTCGGGGGGTGCTCGTGCCACAACGCCACAGTGGCGATGCGGGCACGACCGGGCGACATCCGCGATTGGCAACGTCACGGCCTTGACGATTGGACGATCGAGGACGTCTACGAAACGTACCGGGAGATGGAGAACACACCCGACGGCGACGACGCCGACCGCGGGCGCACGGGGCCGTTCCCAGTACGACAGCAGAGCTACGAGGATCTGACCACCTCGCTGCGCGGGTTCATCGACGCGACCGCGGCGGAGGGGTACTCCCGGGTCGCGGATTTCAATGGATCAAATCCGAGCGGCGTCGGCGCCTACCCGGTCAACGTCGTGGACGGCGTGCGCCAGAACACCGGCCTCGTGTATCTCACCGACGATGTCCGCAACCGCCCGAACCTCAAGATCTCAGGCGATGTGCTCGTGGACCGCGTCCTGTTCGACGGGCATCGTGCGATCGGGGTTCTCACGGCCAGCGGCACCGAGGTTCCTGCGGGCCAGGTGATCCTGTCCGGAGGGTCATACGGGACCGCTGCGATCTTGCTGCGCTCCGGCGTCGGCTCGGCGGCGGACCTCGCTGAGCTTGGGATCGACGTTGTCGCCGACCTTCCTGTTGGGCAACACCTGCAGGACCAACCCTTCTACTACAACGCATACGCTCTGAAAACCGATGCGCTCGACATGCGTCCGGCCGTCGGGGCCTTGCTGTGGGCACAGTCCAGCGAAGCGCGAGGCGATGAGCTGGACATTCACATCGCGGTGACCCACCTCATTCCTCCCGAATACAGCCCGACCGGCGGGGCGATTTCGCTGAGCGTCGCGGTCGTCAAGCCCGACTCTCGCGGAACCCTCACCCTACGTAGCCGCGACCCGCGCGAGCAGCCTGAGATCAACTGCAACTTCCTGGCCGAGGACAGGGACGCTCGTCGGATGCTCGAGGGGGTGAAGCTGGCCCGTAAGATCGGCCGCAACCCTGCGCTCGCCCGGTTCCTCGAACTCGAGATATTGCCCGGCGATGGAGTCGCGGACGACGAGCTGGCGGACGTGATCGCTTCTAACCTGGCTTCCTACGGCCATCCGGTCGCGACGGCGCCGATGGGCGGTCCAGAGGATCCGTGGGCGGTCGTTGACTCGCACGGCGCGGTCAAGGGAATCGACGGGCTTCGTGTCGTGGACGCATCGATCATGCCGGTTGTTCCGTCGGTCGCGATCAACCCCACGACGATCATGATCGCCGAGCGGATCGCGAAAGCTGTCTACACGGGCCAGCCGGGAATTAGCCATCGCGACGTTCAAGCGGCTCCGACCGTCTGAGCGCGTAAGAAAGGAACGACATGACAAACGAAGAGTTCGTCCGCCAGGCATACGCGATAGCCGAGGTCAAGGACCTCGAGGGGTGGGCGGCGTGTTTCAACCCCGACGGAGTGTTCGTGGACGAGTCGGTTGGAATGACCTACCGCGGGCCCAGCGAAGTTGTGAAACCCGTCGAAAACTACGGAACGGCGTTCTCTGACATGCATCGCGAGCTGTACGACGTGTACGTAGCTGGTGCAAGGGGTGACGTGGTGGTCGTCGAGCTGGCACTGCAGGGCACTCATGACGGGCCGCTGTGGCTTCCCCAGGGAATCCTTCCGCCCACGGGCAACCGGATGGACGCGCCGTGCTGCGATGTCTTTCGTCTCAAGAACGGGCGGATCCAGCTGTTCGACTGTTACCCGTCGGGAACCGTCATCCTGGGCCAGCTCGGCGTGCTGGGGAATCTCGATGGCGCGCTGCAGCAGCCGGCTGCCGTGTAGTCCCCTGAGACGGCGGCGGCATGAGCTTAACGGTCGACATTCACCAGCACGTCATTCCCGACTTCTACTGGGAGGCATCCAATGAAGACGGGAACGCGGCAGGAGGCATCACTCCCCCGCGGTGGAGCCTCGACGGGGCGATCGCGTACCTCGACGAGGCGGGAATCGACGTGGCGGTCCCCTCGATCAGCACGCCGGGCGTGCACTTCGGTGACGATGCTGCAGCGCGGGCGCTCGCGCGTCGCGTCAATGAGTACCTTGCGGGCATCAAACGCGACCGTCCGGACCGGTTCGGTGGATTTGCCGCGCTTCCGCTGCCGGACGTCGATGGGTCGCTCGAAGCGCTCGAGTACGCGTTCGACGTGCTCGACCTGGACGGCGTTTCATTGATGACGAACGCCGGCGGCAGCTACTTGGGAGACAGCCGCTTCAACCCCGTCTTCGACGAGTTGCAGCGGCGCGCAGCAGTCGTGTTCGTTCACCCCACCGCATCGCCCGATCCGATCGCGCACACCCTCGGCCTTCCGGATGCGCTCCTGGACTATCCCGTCGACACCTCTCGCGCGATCGCGAAGCTCCACTACAGCAACACGTTTGCCCGGACGCCGGACGTGAAATACGTGTTCGTGCACGCCGGCGGCACGATTCCATTCGTCGCCTCCCGCTTTGCCATCGTGGACGAGATGAACGTCATCGGAGGGGAGCAGGAGCGAGGAGCGTTCGTCGATACCCTTCCCCGCCTCTACTGGGACACCGCCTCAGCGTTCAGTGACCCTGTGCTCCACATGATGCGATCGGTCACCGGGCTCGGAAACGTCGTGTTCGGCACCGATTACCCGTACCCGCGTGACGCCATCTCGATCGGCGGCCTCCGTCAGATCCAGAGCACTGCGGAGCTTGACGACGACGAGCGGAGCGGTGTTCTGGGTGCGTCGGCAGCTCGGCTGATCCCGCGCCTCGCGCGCGTGATCCACCAGCATGTCTGATGTCACGATCACGCCCCCGACGGCAACCAGGGCCCACGATCACCGCGAGCGTCAGATCGCCGAGGTCCTGGTCCGCTACGGGCTGTCGTACCTGGCCAAGGTCGTAGGGCTCGAGCGCCTCGTCAATGTCGCGGACGGCATGTCCGGACCGATGACATGGACGCCCTGCTGCCGGTCACCTCAACCCGGGTTCTCGCAGGTGCTTCGCCGGCGCCATTAGACTGGCTGGCTCGCAAGCGCGATCGCTTTGCCCTCGGGATCCGAACGGAGGTGCGCCGGTGAGTGCCAGGACCGATTTCTGGAAGGGCGTCCCGGGCGGGGTCGATAGCGACGATTCGGGGCGATTCGTCCGCCGCGACAGCGTCTTCCGGCGCTGGGTGTCAAACGACGCCGACGCCGAGTTCCCGGCCGAGCCAGGCCGCTACCACCTGTACGTATCACTGGGCTGCCCGTGGGCGAACCGGACCGTCACGGTGCGCGCGCTGAAGGGGCTCGAGGACGTGGTCGGTGTGTCCGTCGTCGATCCGATTCGGGATATCAAGGGCTGGGCGTTCCGCGAGGCCCCGGGCGCTACGGGCGATCCGATCAACGGCTTCGAGTATCTGGCGGAGGCCTACGAGCGCTCCTACCCCGGCTACGACGACCGCTACAGCGTCCCGGTCCTCTGGGACCGGGCGAGCGGCCAGATCATCAACAACGAGTCGTCGGAGATCATCGTGATGCTCAACGGCGCCTTCGACGAATGGGCCGAGCACCCCGACGTGGACCTCTATCCCGCCCACCTGCGCGCGGAGATCGACGGGATCAACGAGTGGGTGTACCGCGGTCTCAACAATGGCGTCTACCGCGCCGGCTTCGCCGCATCGCAGGACGCCTACGATGAGGCCGTCGGGCCGGTGTTCGAGACGCTCGACCGCATGGACGAGCTACTCGCGGGGCGCCGGTACCTCGCCGGCTCTCAGCACACTCTGGCCGACTGGCGGGCGTTCCCCACGCTGATGCGCTTCGACCTCGTCTACCACGGCCTGTTTCGGTGCAACCGCCGGCGCCTGATCGACTACGACAACCTCTGGCCGTACCTGCGCGACCTCTACCAGACCCCGCGCGTCGCCGCGACGGTCAACTTCGACCATTTCATCCGCGGCTACAACCTGAACCTGCCGCAGCTGAATCCGGCCGGCATCATCCCGATCGGGCCTGAGCTCGACTTCTGGGAGCCGCACGGCCGCGAAAATCTCGGCGGCTGATCCGAGCAGCAAAGAGACGGCGCGCCGTTGCCCGTTTGCCCGTGCCCATATGTCGCGGGCAGCTGCGCTATCTCTTGCGCGGTTGACACCAATATGATATCACTGAGAAATCATTTTGGTACTGCCGCGTGTGGAGGAATTCATGAGCGAATCTGTCCAGCACCACCGGCCGCCGGAGGCGACGCCAGTCGGTCATGCCGGAACCCGTGTCCAGATCCACGAGCGTCCGGCCTGGGCGATCAGTGGCTGGGCCGGCGTGTTGATCGCCGCCGTCTGTATCGCAGCCTGTTTTCCGCTTGCCACCAGCTCGGTTCCGGGTCTGATCGCCGTGCCGATCGCGGTGGCGGTGATCGTGTCGAGCTCACTCGTGATCGTGCAGCCCGGCCATACCAAGGTCGTGCGGTTCTTCGGGACCTACGTCGGGACCATCCGTCGCACCGGCCTGTGGTGGATCGTGCCGCTGGCGGACCGGCGGAGCCTGAGCATCCGTGTCCGCAACTTCGAGACCAACCGCTTGAAGGTCAACGATGCGGACGGCAACCCGGTCGAGATCGCCGCGATCGTGGTCTGGCAGATCGCCGATACCTCAAAGGCGGTCTACGCCGTCGACGAGTACGTCGACTTCGTGCAGGTGCAGGCCGAGTCGGCCTTGCGGCACGTCGCGACCACTCGTCCATACGATGACGCCACCGGGGAGGGCACGTCGTTGCGCGGGTCGACCGACGTGGTCGCCGGAGAGCTCGCCCAGGAGATGGCCGAGCGGGTCGCGATCGCCGGGGTGGAGATCATCGAGGTGCGCATCAGCCATCTCGCGTACGCGTCGGAGATCGCACAGGCGATGCTCCG
Source organism: uncultured Solirubrobacterales bacterium (assembly GCA_963832315.1). Classification (GTDB taxonomy): domain Bacteria; phylum Actinomycetota; class Thermoleophilia; order Solirubrobacterales; family Solirubrobacteraceae; genus Palsa-465. The sequence continues at coordinate 89,964 of CAWHTT010000012.1, forward strand.
CCGCCAGCAGGCCAACGCGGTAGTCGCGGCGCGCTCTCGGATCGTCGACGGCGCGGTGGGCATGGTCGACATGGCACTCGCCCGGCTTGATGAGCGCGGGATCGTGGAGCTCGACGAGGAACGCAAGGCGGCGATGGTGAGCAACCTGATGGTGGTGCTGTGCGGTGACCAGCCACCATCTCCGATCGTCAACACCGGAACGCTTTACACATGAGGCGCTTTACGCTCAGTGCGGCTCTGCTTGTCGCGGCTGGATTGCTGGTCGCGGGTTGCGGTGGAAAGGGGACCGCGGCCGCTAGCTCCGGCTGCAGGACGGTCACCGCGAACGCGGCCACTGCGACCGCAGGGCCGGCTGGATCGTGGCCGTACTCGAATGGCAACCTCGCGAACACACGGGATGCGACTGGTTCGACGATCTCTTCGGCAAACGTGTCCAGGCTCAGGCAGGCCTGGACGTTCAAGCTCACCGGGAAGGCCGCGGTCGGGGTGCGTCCGCTCGGCTCTTTGACCGCGAACCCGATCGTGCAGGACGGCGTGGTGTATCTCCAGGATCTCGACTCGGACGTGTACGCGCTCGGCCTCGCGACCGGGAAGCTCGAGTGGGAGTATCGGTGCAATCAGCCGGAGAAGAGCGGGCCGGGACCGAACGGCGTCGCCGTCGCCGGCGGAAGGGTGTACGGGCTCACCCCGACCGCGGCCTTTGCGCTGAGCGCCACCACCGGCCGGACGATCTGGGTGAACAGCGATCTCCTGCGCAAGGGCCAGGGTACGTTTGGCATCCAGCCCCAGGTCGCAGGCGGGCGGGTCTACCTGGCCAGCCAATACGGCTCGCCGCCCGGGGGCGGGGTGCTGCTCGCGCTGAGCGCGTCAAGCGGAGCAGTGCTCTGGAGGTTCAATACGCTCGTCGGCCCGGACCCGGGCGTGCGGGCGCTTGGGCTCGGCGGCGGCGGCGCGTGGGAGACGCCGCTGGTCAGTGGCGACGGATCGGTGACGTACGGGATCGGCAACCCGTACCAGACCGCCGCGGCGGCGATCGCGCATCCGGCGGCGAACCTCTACACCGACAGCGACGTGAACCTCGACGCCGCGACCGGGAAGCTCCGCTGGTATTACCAGGGCGTGGCGAATGACTTCAAGGACTGGGACATGCAGGCCTCGCCGATCTCGGCGCGCAGTGGTGGCGCTTCCGTGGTGATCGGCAGCGGCAAGATGGGCGATGTGTACGAGATGAACGCCACTACCGGCAAGCTGATATGGAAGACCCCGGTGGGCGCGCACAACGGCCATGACAACGACTCACTCGAGGCGCTCGAGCACCGCAGCACGCTCAAGGCGCCGTTCACGAGCCTCCCGGGGCCGCTCGGCGGTGTCTTGGCCGACCTGGCGGTTGCTAGCAACAGCGTGTACGTGGAGACCTTGGACGTGCCGGTGACCTACACAAACCTGAACCTCCGATCCACGACCACGACCAAGAAGACAATCTCTACGACCGGCGAGGTGGAGGCGCTCAACCTGGCGACCGGCAAGGTTGAGTGGGATACGAAGGTGCCGCAGCTCGCGCTCGGCGCCGCCACCGTGTCGAACGATCTCGTGATCACGACGCTCTTCAACGGTGTGCTGATCGCGCTGAACCGCAAGACCGGCGCGATCGTCTACCGCCGCCAGCTGCCCACAACGACCAACTCGCCGATCGCCATCGCCGGTAACACCGTGATCGTTCCGGCGGGCGGCCCGCGCATCAGTACCGGAGGCGGAGAACCTCAGGTCGTGGCATACACAGTGCCGTGACGCGCTCAGGTGCCTGGGAGGCCGCTGCGGATCACGTCGAGGGCTCGGGCCAGCACGGGCCGATCGTCGTCGCGTCTCCAAGCCACGGCAAGCTCGACCCGCGTGGCGTTTTGCGCGAGGGGGCGGTAGATCGCGCCCTGGACGGTCATGTGGCGCACCGACGCCGGGACGAGTGACACGCCGAGTCCGGCCGCGACGAAGCTCACGAGCGTCGCGGTCTCGGCCACCTCGTGGGCGGCGATGGGTCTGAAGCCGTGGGCGGCGCAGGCATCCTCGACAGCGTCGTGCACGACGGATCGGAAGTGCGACGGATAGGTGACGAACGGTTGCCCGCTCAGCTGCTCGAGCGGCACGGCTTCCGAATCCGCAAGCGGGTGGGATTCGGGGAGCACGGCGATGAGGGGCTCGGACCGGAGCACCTCGGTATCGAGATCGCGCTCGTGGACGGGGGGTCGTAGGAGCCCGAGGTCGAGCGTGCGGTCGAGGAGTTGCGCGACCTGGGCCGGGGTGAGTAGCTCGCCGCGGAGGTCTAGCACGATGCCGGGCAGCTCCCGGCGCAGGGCGGCGGCGAGCGAAGGAAGCATCTCGTAGGTCGAGGAGCCGGTGAAACCGATCGCGAGCCGCCCGTACTCGCCGCGCGCGGCGCGGCGGGCGTCGTCAACCGCGGCATCGACCGCCGCCAGAATCTCTCGGCTCCGCTCGAGCAGTACCTCGCCGGCGGGCGAGAGCTCGACGCTGCGCGTGGTGCGGTACAGGAGCGGCTCGCCGAGCTCGGCCTCGAGGCGGCGGATCTGTTGGGAGAGCGGCGGCTGCGCGATGTGAAGCCGCGCGGCGGCTCGGCCGAAATGCCGCTCCTCGGCGACGGCGACGAAGTAGCGCAGATGCCTGAGCTCCACGATTCAGCCTGGCCGATTCATATCTAAGACGTAGTTAATCAACACCATATTTGTGTTGCCAGGGCCATCGGTCTGGCTTACGTTTTGGGCCGGGTCCGTTCGGTTGTGACCGGGGACGAGAGGAGACCGCGAGCAGATGCAATTGCGTACCGATCCCGCGACGGCTGAGGCCGCCGAGACGTTCGCCGGCGCGGTCAAGATCACTGCGGTGGAGGCGATTCCGTTCGCGTTGCCGTACCGCCGCGCGCCAAAGTTCGCCTCGGGAAGCGTGGACCGCGCGGACAACGTGCTGGTGCGTGTGCACACCGATGCGGGCCTGGTCGGTCACGCCGAGGCGCAGCCGCGGCCGTACACCTATGGCGAGACCCAGACCTCGATCGTCGACGCCGTCCGCGGCCGCCTTAACGACGGGTTGATCGGTGTCGACCCTCTGCGGACCGAGCTCGTCGCAGAACGCTGCGGCGCGATCGCCGGGAACCAGGTCGCGCGTGGAGCGGTCGACCTGGCCGTGTGGGACCTCGTCGGGCAGATACTCGGACGCCCGTGCCACAAGTTGCTCGGTGGGTTCGCCGACGGTGTCGCGGCTGCGCACATGGTGTCGCTCGACGAGCCGTCGGCGATGGCGGACGAGGCCATCGCGATCAGGGACCGGCTCGGGGTCCAGACGTTCAAGGTCAAGGTCGGGCGCGATCCGGCCCTTGACGTCGCCGCCGTCCGCGCGATCCGTGACGCCCTCCCGGACGCCGATCTGTACGTCGACGCCAATCGGGGCTGGAGCTACGACGACGCGGCGCGGGCCGGCGACGCGCTCGCCGATCTCGGGGTGCGGGCGATCGAGGAGCCGATCTCGATCGAGGACCGAGCCGGCCGGCTGCGCCTCGCCGACCGCTGGGTCGTGCCGCTGGTCGGCGATGAGAGCTGCATCAGCCTCGCCCACGTCGACCGGGCGCTCGAGGAGGGTGCGGTCCGGATGGTGAGCGTGAAGACAGCACGGACGGGCTTCACCGAATCGCGCCGGATCCTCGACCTCTGCCTGGCCCGCAACGTCCCGATCGTCGTCGGCAGTCAGTACGAGGGGGCGCTCGGAGCGGTCGCGACGATCGCCTTTGCCGCCGCGTTCGCCGCGACCGCCGGCCAACCGGCCGAGATAACGAACTTTCTCGACCTGGCCGACGATCTCGTATTCGCTGCACCGGAGATCCGCGCCGGCCGGGCGACGGCCTCCGCCAAGCCGGGCCTCGGCGTCGAGATCGACGAGGACCGACTCACCCGCTACCGACTGGACCGCTGATGCTGTTCATGGCCGAGATGGAAGTCCGCCTGCCGCCCGACATGCCGGCGGCGCAGGCGGACGAGCTCAAGGCGCGCGAGCGCGAGTACTCACAGGCGCTCCAGCGCGATGGGCGCTGGCCGCATCTGTGGCGCGTCGCCGGCCGGTGGGCGAACGTCAGCGTGCTCGACGTCGGCTCGATCGACGAGCTGCATGAGCTGCTGTCCGGCTTGCCGCTGTTCCCCTACATGGATATTCGCGTCACAGCGTTGGCGCGCCACCCCAATGCAATCAACCGAGGAGAGAGCGATGTCTGATCGCGCCAACCAACTCATCACCGACATCCTGCGGCGCATCCACGAGGCAATCGTCGAGAACGACATCACCTACGAGGAGTACCAGACCGCCAAGCAGTGGTTCATCGACGTGGGCGAGGCGGGTGAATGGCCGCTGTTCGGCGACGTCTACATCGAGCACGTCGTCGAGGAGCAGGCGTTCGGCAACCGCGACGGCTCGCAGGGCACGATCCTCGGCCCGTTCCACCTCCCCGACGCCCCGCTGCTCGACGCGCCGTTCGAGCTCCCGCACCGGGCCGATGAGTCGGGCAACCGGACTCGCGTCTCCGGCCGCGTCACCGACTCCGACGGACGGCCGCTCGCGGGCGCCAACCTCGATATCTGGCAAGCCGACTCCGAGGGACGCTACGCGAGCTTCATGCCGGGTCCGCCCGACGGGAACCTCCGCGGCCAGGTCCGCGCCGGCGCCGATGGCGACTACGAGTTCACGACCGTGATCCCCGGCCCGTACACGATTCCGCTGGACGGGCCGACCGGCAAGATGACGGCCGCCGCGGGCTGGAGCCCCTGGCGCCCCGCTCACATCCATCTGATCGTCAGCGCCGACGGATACGAGCCGCTGGTCACGCAGCTGTTCATCGACACCAGCGACTACCTGGACAACGACGTCGCCAGTGCGGTCAAGCCCGAGCTGATCGTGCATCCCGAGTCGACCGGGGACGGCGGCTTCGCGATCACCTACGACTTCGCGCTGGCGCCGGCGCGCACGCCCGCGATCGCATAGTGCGATGTCCGACCTGAAGGTCGCCGTCGTCGGCGGCGGGATCGGCGGATTGGTCCTCGCGCTCGCCCTGAGAGAGCGCGGGATCAGCTTTGAGCTCTACGAGCAAGCGGACGAGCTGCGCGAGATCGGCGCCGCGGTCGGACTGTCGGCCAACGGCACGCGCGAGCTGCGCCGGCTCGGGCTCGGGGACCAGGTCGAGGCCGTGTCGTTCGTCGCCTCCGCCCTCGTCATCCGGCGCTGGGACACCGGCCAGGTCATCGTCGACTATCCGATGGGGCGCGACGGAGCGTACGAAGCGACGTTCGGCGCGCCGTGGTACGGCGCCCATCGGGTCGCACTCCTGGACGTGCTCGCCGACCGCCTTGGCGGCGAAGGACTGAACCTCGGCCGGCGATGCGTGGCCGTCGAGGAGGGGCAGGGCGGGGCCGAGGTGCATTTCGCCGACGGTGCGAGCGCGTCCGCCGACGTCGTCGTCGGCGCCGATGGCGTCCACTCGGTCATCCGACCACACGTGGCCGACGAGGTCCGCTGCATGTTCTCCGGAACCGTCGGCTACCGCGGGCTCGTCGCCGTGCCGGACATGCCCTCGCTGCCCGACCCGACGCCGCTTCAGTTCTGGGCGGGGCCCGGACGTCACCTGCTCCACTACGCGATCGATGGTGGCCGGACCGTCAACTTCCTCGCTGTCGTCCGAGTCCCCGAATGGCGGAACGAGGCGTGGATGGAGGAGTGCGCGGTCAGTGATGCGGTCGACGCCTTCGCCGGCTGGCACCCCGCGGTGACCGAGATGATCGGGGCGACGAACGTCGGCGCTCGCTGGGCGCTACACGACCTCGCGCCATTGGGCGGCTGGCACACCGACCGCGTCGTCCTGATGGGCGACGCCGCGCACGCGATGATGCCCCATCAAGGACAGGGCGCCAACCAGACGATCGAAGACGCGATCGTCCTCGCGGACTGCCTGACCGGTGTCGACGCCGCGAGCGATCTCGCGCCCGCGCTAAACCGCTACACCGACCGCCGACGCAAGCGGACCATCGCGGTGCAGTGGCTTTCACGCCGCACCGCCGACCTGATGCATCTCCCGGACGGTTCTCAGACCGCGCAACGCGACGCCTCCTTCGCGGACCTCTACTCCGATCTGGCCTGGATCCATTCCTACGACGCGCACACCGATGACCCCGCCCGGTTGAGGAGCGGGGCCGTCGGTAACGCGAGGTCAGGCTAGGCCGCCAGGACCGCCGGCACGGGACCGTCCGCGGGGAGACTCGCGGCGCGTGTCTGGTGGAACACGCTCGCTTCGCGCCGGAAGCCCTTGGCGACGAGGTAGACGCCGAGCGAGAACTCCCACACGGCCTCGGGGAGGGTGAGGATGCCTGAGGTTCCGGAGACCTGGTCGTAGGCCCCGAACAGCACGAGGATGGCCGTGATGAGCGCGAGGGAGCCGGCGGCCATGCCGAACTGGGCGAAGCGCCGCGGGATGAGTCCGGAGCGGAGCAGGACGTAGCCGAGGATGAGTCCGTTGCCGATCGCGGCGCAGAACGCGGGGCCGAGCAGGAAGGTTGCGTTGTGGACGGCGACGAGGGAGCGGCCGGTGAGGATGAGGGACGCGTGGTTGGTGTCGGCGGCGCCGGCGAGGTCTCCGCGGAGCGTGACCACGGCGAGCAGGCTGACGATCCCGACCGCGATGAGGCTGGACTCGACGACTCGTACGGTGACGTAGCCGAGGGCGAGGCTTTCGTTCTGGCGGCGGAGGATGGGGTAGAGCGCGACGGCGGTGCCGATGCCGGCGATGAGGGTGATGATCTCGGCAAGCGCGCCGAGGTAGACGCTCGTGTCGCCGCCGGCGCCGATGATGAAGCTGTGGTCCCCCAGCACCGAGTGGTACAGCGGCAGCGCCGCGATCGAGATGAACGTGACGATGAAGAAGATGCCCGCGATGCGCGCGCGCTTCCTCAATTCGGTTTGCGTCTTGAACATGCTCTCTGCCCTTTCGGTCGATCCTCGATACTTACGTCGTAAGTATGTGCCTGGAGAGGCTATACTTACCTTGTAAGTTTGTCAAGTGCGCCGGGACGCGATCTACGCTTGCGGCGCCTGCGAGGAGCGCTCTTGCCAGCGACTACGAAGACCCGGAAGCCCGGAAAACCCCGAACGCTCACCCGAGAGCGCGTGCTGCGAACGGCCGTCGCATTCGCAGACGAGCGCGGTCTCAAGGAACTGACGATGCGCAGCCTCGCCAAGGGGCTCGACGTCGAGGCCATGTCGCTCTACAACCACGTCGTCAACAAGGACGACCTGCTCGACGGGATGATCGAGCTCGTCTTCAGCGAGATCGAGCCCCCCGCTGCGGGCGGAGACTGGAAGGCCGAGCTGCGCAAGCGCGCCGTCTCGACGCGCGCGGCACTGCTGCGCCACCGGTGGGCGGTCGGCGAGATGGAGGGCCGCACCGACCATGGGCCCTCCAACCTGAAGGTCCACGACGCGGTCCTGGGCTGCCTACGCTCGGCCGGCTTCTCGATCGAGATGACCGTCCATGCCATGTCGGTGCAGGACGCTTACATCTACGGGTTCGCCCTCCAGCAGACCGACATGTCATCGCAGACGGCCGCGGACTTCGCGGCCGAAGCCCAGCGACAGATGGTCGACTACGCGGACGCTCTGGCCGACTACCCGCACCTGGTCGAGGTCGTCGGCGGCTACGTCGCCAAGGCCGGCTACGACTACGACCGCGAGTTCCTCTTCGGCTTGGACGTGATCCTCGACGGCCTCGAGCGCTTCCTTGGGGGGACTCCCGAGGGGGACGAGAACGCTGGTTAGCATTTGTGCCGGGAACCAGCGACGTTCCTATTGGTCTTGAGGGCTACCGAGTGAACAGCGCTACCGATCGCGAAGCTGATATCCGGACTCGGATCCGGCAGCACTGGGAGGCCTCCGAACGCGGGGACATCGAGGCTGAGCACGCGATCTATGCCGACGACGCGATCCTGGACTATCCGCAGTCCGGTGAGCGATTCAGGGGCCGGTCAAGGATCCAGGCGCAACGTGGGGGACACCCGGCCGAGCGCCACTTCACCATACGCCGGATCCTCGGCGGCGGCGATCTCTGGGTGAGCGAGTGCGTGATCACCTATGACGGTGTGCCCACGTACTCGCTCAGCGTCATGGAGATCACTGAAGGGCTCGTGACACACGAAACCCAGTACTTCGCCGATCCTTTCCAGGCGGCTCCCGACCGCGCCGCGCTGGCTGAGCCGATTCCGGGGCCCGACCAATAAGCCGGGGTTCCCGATAGCCGAACGACGTCGCCGCGGCTCAGGAACGCGCGGCGGCGTTGAGTTCCGTCAGGTGGCGGGCTCGGTCCGCCTCGTCCAAGAACGACGCTTCGAAACTGTTGCGGGCGAGCGCGACGAGCGCGTCGTCGTCGAGCCGCAGGGCCTGTGCGACGCCGACGAGGTTCTCGCCGACGTAACCGCCGAAGTAGGCCGGGTCGTCGGAGTTGACGGTGGCGCACAGGCCGTGCTCGAGCATCTTCGCGAGTGGGTGCTGCTCGAGCGTGTCAACGACCCGCAGCTTGACGTTCGAGAACGGGCACACGGTCAGCGGAATCCGATCGGCCCCGAGGCGGTGAACGAGCGAACGGTCCTCCAGGCAGCGGACGCCGTGATCGATCCGCTCGGCGCCGAGCACATCGAGGGCCTGCCAGATGTACTCGGGCGGGCCCTCTTCGCCGGCGTGGGCAACGGCACGGAAGCCGGCACTGATGGCCCGATCGAAGACGTCCCGGAACTTCTGCGGGGGATGACCCACCTCCGCCGAATCGAGCCCGACGCCGAAGATCACGTCCCGGTGTGCGAGCGCCTGCTCCAGCGTCGCCATCGCGTCATCGACGGGCAGATCACGCAGGAAGCACATGATTAGGTGCGACGTCATCCCACGCTGTCGCGCCTCGGTCAAGGCCCGACCGATTCCGCCGACGACGGTCTCGAGCTGGACGCCGCGAGCGGTATGGGTCTGGGGGTCGAAGAAGATCTCGGCGTGACGGACGCCCTGGTCGCGGGCTCGGGCCAGGTAGGCGGCGGTGAGCTCGTAGAAGTCCCGTTCGTAGATGAGAACCGAGCACGCCCGGTAATACACGTCCAGGAACGACTGCAGGTTGCTGAACCTGTAGGCCCGCCTGACCGCTTCTGCGTCCGCGTACGGGAGGTCGACGCCGTTGCGCCGAGCGAGCTCGAACATCAGCTCCGGCTCGAGCGTTCCCTCGATGTGAAGGTGCAACTCGGCCTTGGGCAGCGTGAGCGGATCAATCGTCATCGGTTGCTCATTCGGCCGAGAGGACAGATGTCCTGTGCACCCTGCCAGAGGGTCGGCTCGCCCTGTTATGCCGCCTTGGCGTAGGGCAGTCCGGGATTGCGCGCCGCCACGTCGAGCGGGGTGACCACATCGACTGCGCCGAGCTTGTCGACGAATCGTCGCCGCGCCTCGTGATAGGCCCGGTCGGGGCCGAAGAAGCACTCGTGGCAGCGGGCGAGTTCCTCGTCGCGATATGCCTGGAGCGGCTTGGCGTGCTCGTCGAGCGCGCGCCGGTGGCGCTTGTCCCGGAGGCGAGCGTGATGCAGCCCGTCATGCGCCAGGCGCTCTGCGAGCCGAGCGGTGTACGCCCGAAACTCATCCAGGTCTGAGCCGAAGGCCGCGTCGAGCAATCCGGTCCTGACCGCCTCGCGAGTCCCGACGGGTCGGAACGGTGCCCCCGTGAGCCGCGCTGTCATGGCGGGGCCGACACGCCGTGGTAGCAGGTAGGTCCAGTACTCCGAGCCGTAAAGGCCGCCCATGTGCTGGTAGTAGGGATTCAGAACTACGTCGTCGCGCGCGACGACGTAGTCGGCGGCGAGCGCCAAGGGCACTCCGCCGGCTCCGGCATCGCCGCCGAGGGCGGAGATGACCAGGTGTGAGCCGGTCTCCACGATGTCGCGCACGAGATCGTCGATCGCGCTCAGGTTGCGCCATGACTCCGCGGCCGGGTTCTCGGCGGCTTCGATCATGTTGAGGTGAATCCCGTTCGAGAAGTAGTCGCCGCCGCCCATCAGCACGATCACGCGGGTGTCGCGACGCGAGCGAGCGTACGCGTAGGCTTCGCGCAGTCGGTTGCACTGCTCGGTGCTCATCGCGCCGTTGTAGAAATCGAAGTGCAGGTAGCCGACGGCAGCCTGCTCGACATAGGTGATCTCGCTGTATGTGTGCTCGGCATGCGTGTGAGCAGCGATCGGCACCGCGATCTCGCCTGCCTCTAATTCGATACCGGCGAGCGCCAGCGCGCGCGCAGCCGGCAGCTTGAAGTAGCGCTCGGTCGTCGTGTCCGGACGCTTGAGGTGCGTGATCCAGACCGCTCCGTCGAGGGTGGCGCGGCAGATCGCGCCGGTGCGCCGCGCGATGATCTCGCCCGGCCGTCCGCGGAGCACCGGTTCGGGATGTGCGCCGAAGAGATGAAACGCAGTGCCCTCGATGGCGTCGAGTACGCCGGGATGCCCTTCGCCGGCGCGGATCTTGCGCACGACCGTGTCGGTGCTGTCAGCATCCCAATCGATCGTGCGGTCGCTCTGGGTCATCAGGGGGCGAGCCCGACCCCTCGGCGCTCGAGTGAGCGGCAGGCGCTCCGGCAACGACACTCTGTCGCCGTCAAGAATCCGCTCGATCGCCTCGACGAGCGCCTCTATTGCGGCGTGCCGGACCTCGTGCCGGTAGAGGCTGGTCTTGCCTACGTCTCGCATCGCGAACTCGCGTGTCGCCCATACACGGCCTGCGTCTGGCTCGCCGTTGGCCTGGAGCACCGTCACTCCCCACTCGGGCTCGTCAAGCTCGATCGCCCAGTCCAGCGACGACGGTCCGCGGTCGCCCCGCGGACCAGGATGCACGACCAGGCAGGGGCATGCTGACCAGATCGACTCGGGGATCATGTGCTTCAGGAACGGGCAGACGATCAACTGGGGATCGTGCTCCCGAACCGCCGCCTCCATCGCGGCGGACGAACCAACGACCGCGACGGCCACGTCGTGACCAAGTTCGGTCAAAGCGATCCACGCTCTCTGGCTGAGGCCGTTGTGCGCTGAGACGAGAAATAGGATTCGCAGTGACTTCGATGCGCCGTTGACCGACGCGGATGCCTCGCGGGTAGCGCTCGACATCTGGCCCCCTTTCTTCTCCGGTTCCTGTCAAACCAGGATCGCGGCACGCCGGAAGATCGGCAATCGTCCCTTGGGTGAAACGACCACACCGTGCGCCGTCCGGCCTGGTGATATTGAGCGTAGGGAAGGGTTTGACATCCGTCTTCGGTACCGATACGGATATCGCTACGGATCTTGAACCGGGATCGGGCGAGCTCACCGCCGGACGGCTGCTCGAGCGCAGCACCGAGGCGCCGTGAGGAATCCATGAGGGTCATGGATGCGAACACGCGGGGTCAGCTGCCACGCTCGCGGGATGGATAACCCCGCGGCGCTCCGCCTCGTTCTCGACCTGGAGACCGAGGATGATCCGGTGTGCGGATGGCTCGAGCGTCCCGGCGGTGAACGCGAGCGGTTCGAAGGTCTTCTCGGCCTGCTGGCCGCGCTCGAGGCCGCGCGTGTGTCCTGTCGCGATCGTCGCGCCGCCGAGTCCAGGGACCCGCCGGCAGACTGAACGCACTAGGGTCCCCACCAACAGCGATGCCTGCCGGTGATGAGCTGTTGGAGCGACACGACGCGTTGCGTCGCGTCCGTGACGCCCTGACGGCCGCCGCGAGCGGGTCGGGGCGGGTGCTGATGATCGCGGGCGAAGCCGGGATCGGGAAGACGGCGGTGCTCCGAGCAGCGGCCGACGAGGCGCAGCGTCGCGGTTTACAGACGCTTGCTGCGCGCGGCGGCGTGCTCGAGCGCTCGCTCGGACATGGGGTCGCCCGGGACCTGTTCGAGGCCGTCCTGCTCCGCGCTCCCGCTGATGATCGTCGCGCCCTGTTGGCGGGACCCGCGGCACTGGCGGAATCCGCCCTACGCCCGGGAGGCCATCCCGGTGGTCTGTCCGAGCTTCAGGTCCATCACGGCCTTTACTGGCTGGCATCCAACCTGGCCGAACGCGGGCCGCTGCTGATCGCTGTCGATGACGGCCAGTGGAGCGACGAGGCAACGCTGCGCTGGCTCCTCTACCTCGCCCGCCGGCTCGAGCAGCTTCCGATTGCGGTCCTGATCGCGACGCGGCGGGGCGAGCCGGGGGCGCCCGAGGTCCTGCTCGAGCTGATCGCCGCCGAGCCCGCGTGCGAGGTGCTCGAGCTGAGTCGCTTGAGCGAATCGGCGACCGTGACACTGCTCGAGCGCACCCTGGATCGACCCGCTCATCCGAGCTTTGGCCGCGCGTGTCAGGACTGGACGCGCGGCAACCCATTCATGGTCCAGGAGCTGGCGGGGGAGCTCCTGGCCGAGGGCATCGATCCATCGCACGAGTCGGTCGACCGGATGCGCCGGCTCAATCCCGGCGCCGTGTCGCGCAGCGTGCTGCTCCGCTTGAGTCGCCTGCCGAAAGAGGCGACCGCGCTGGCCAGCGCGCTCAGCCTGCTCGGAGACGGGACGCCGCTGTTCCAGGCAGGGGAGTTCGCGGGGCTGCCGGAGCCCCAGAGGCATGAAGCGGCGGACGCACTGGTCAGCGCTCGGATCGTCGAGCCGGGTCAGCCGCTGCGGTTCGTGCACCCACTGCTCTCCGGCACGATCTACAGCGATCTCCCGCCGGCGCGGCGCGGAGCGGAGCACGCACGGGCGGCGCGGCTCCTGACCGAGAATGGAAGTGGTCCCGAGCGCGTCGCCGCCCACCTCCTGCGCTCGGCTCCCTCGGGCGATCCCTGGGTCGTCGAGCAGCTCCGGGCCGCCGCGGCCGGCGACCTCGGTCGCGGTGCGCCAGAGGCCGCGATCGAGCACCTGCGCAGAGCACTGGAGGAGCCGCCTGGAAGCGATGTACGCCCCGCGCTGCTCCACGAGCTGGGCCACGCGGAGGCGCTGGTCCGCGACCCCCGTGCGTTGGCCGATCTGCAGGCGGCGCGTGAGGAGAGCGACGACCCGAGCCTGCGGGCGAGAATCGCCGAGGCGCTGCTCACAATGCTCGTGCTCGCGGGCGCCTGGGACGACGCATTCATACTGGCCGAGGCCGCGCTGGCCGAGCTGGGCGACCGCGATCGAGACGCGACTGCCCGCCTGGAGGCGTGGCGCTCGGCGGTGATCGCGTACGACCCCAAGTTCGTCAAGCAGTTCGACGAGCGACTGCCAGAGCTCCGCGCGCTCGTGGCCGGCGGCGGTCCCGCCGCGCGGCCGCTGGCTTTGCTCCTGGCCGCGGTCGGCGCACTGCGCGGAGAGCCGGCCGGGCAGGTGCTGGAGATGGTGGACCGCGGGCTCGATCACGGCCGCTTCATGGCCGACGAGGGGGCCGAGTTGTGGCCGGCGCAGGCCCTCACCGCGCTGATCGCGATCGACGAGCTCGACCGCGCCCGCACGGTCGCCGAGGAGATCCTCGCGCATGCGTCCCGCAGCGGATCGGTCGTCTCCGGATCGGCCGCCCTGTCGTTCCGCGGCTGGACTTACGCCCAGGCGGGCGACCTGGTCCGCGCGGAGGCGGACATTCGTCGCGGCTACGAAATCGCGCTTGAGCACGACTTGACGTTCGCCGTGCCGTCGATCCTCCTCTACGCGTCCAATGTGGTCACCGAGCGCTCGGGGCTGTCGGACATAGAGGCGCTGACCGCGGCAGTCGAGCTGCCGCCCGCGTTCCTGCGCACGGCATCGGGGGGTCTCCTCCTGAGCGCACGCGCTCGCGTCCGCCTCGCGGCCGGTGAGCGCGCGCCGGCGATCGACGACCTGCGCCGTTGCGCAGCCGTATTCGACGTGCTCGGCCTGCGCAATCCCGTGTTCCTGTCCTGGCGCTCGATGCTCGCGCTGGCGTTGCGCGACAGCGCGATCGAGGAAGCGCACGCGCTGGCCGCCGAGGAGCTCCAGATCGCGACTGCGCTCGGGTTCCCGCGCGCGGAGGGCGTCGCGCTGCGGGCGATGGGGCTGATCGAGGGCGGCGAGGCCGGTCATGAGTTGCTGGCACAGTCGGTGCGCGTGCTCGCGCGCTCGCCGGCCGGGCTCGAGCACGCGCGCTCGCTGGTCGAGCAGGGCGCGGCGCTGCGCCGGGACAAGCGGAGGAGCGACGCGCGCGAGCCCCTGCGCGAGGGATTGGCGATGGCCGAGCGCTGCGGCGCCGAGCGACTGGCCGAGCGGGCCCGGGAGGAGCTGCAGGCCACCGGCGCGCGCCCGCGCGCCGCGGCCCTCGACGGCGTCGCCGCGCTCACCCCAGCCGAGCTGCGGGTCTGCCGCATGGCGGTCGAGGGCATGACCAACCCCGAGATCGCCCATGCGCTGTTCGTCTCGCGAGGCACGGTGGAGTCCCAGCTGCATTCCGCGTACGTGAAGCTCGACGTCCGCTCGCGGCGCGAGCTGGCCCCGCGCCTCGACGCACAAGCACAAGTTCCATGACGCAGCTCGAGGGATGACTACGCGCATCACCGGCTCATCCCCGGGTGCCAGCGAAAGATAGGGGGCACCCCCCATTGACGATCCGCTCGCCGGAGGAGACGATCAGGCTCATCGACCACCTGCGAGCCGAGGACTCTCATGATCGACGATCGCCCAAATCTTCCTCAGCTGGAGCCCACGCCGTTTCTCACCGACAGCGGGCTTGAGACCACACTGATCTTCAACGAGGGAGTCCAGCTGCCCTCGTTCGCCGCCTTCGTACTGCTCGAGAGCGCAGACGGCCGGCACCGGCTGCGCCGGTACTTCGAACGACATGCGGAGATCGCCCGCGATGCGGGCTGCGGCTTCATAGCCGAGGCGCCGACCTGGCGCGCCAATCCGGACTGGGGGCGAAGCCTGGGCTACGACAGCCACGACCTGGACGAGATCAACAAGAGCGCAATCACGTTCCTCGCCGATCTGCGAGATCGCGAGGGGTGGGATCGAAGCAATTACGTGATCAGCGGTTGTATAGGGCCACGTGGCGATGGCTACGACCCTCGCTTCCAGATCTCGGCCGAGGAGGCCGAGCGCTACCACGCTGAGCAGATCGCATCGTTCGCCGCCAACGAGGCGGATCTCGTGTCCGCGCTCACGCTGACCAATGTCGATGAGGCAATCGGCATAACCCGTGCTGCCCAGAATGCCGGGATGCCCGTGGTGATCTCCTTCACGCTCGAGACCGACGGTCGGCTTCCCTCGGGCACACCGCTCGGCGAAGCGATCCTCCGCGTCGATGCGCTCACCGATCACGGTCCCGCCTATTACATGATCAACTGCGCGCACCCAACACACTTCGAGCATGTCCTCGAAGGTGGCGATGGATGGCTCGGCCGGTTGCGCGGCATCCGCGCGAACGCCTCGCGGAAGAGCCACGAGGAGCTCGACGCTGCCACCGATCTCGACGACGGCGATCCGTACGAGCTCGCCAGCGAGTACGCCTCACTCGTGGCTAGGTTCTCTGAACTCACCATCCTGGGAGGGTGCTGCGGCACGGACGAACGACACGTCGCCCAGATCGCTCGTGCGTGCATCACCTCGGCCCGACCGTGAGCGCGAATCACCGAGGGCTGGTCGAGAAACGGGAAAATGCGGCCCGTTTCTCGACCAGGCTCCCGTTTGCCTACAGCTCGTAGGTCGTCAGCTCCAGCTGCAGCCCGTCCGGGTCCTTGAAGTAGATCGAGTGCGCCGCGCCATGATCCTGGAACTCGACGCTGATCCCACGCCGGCGCAGGTCCGCTTGCGCGGCCTCGAAGTTGACGCGGTCGACGCGGAACGCCACATGGCGAACGAGCGGCCCGGTGTCGGCCGCCGGCGCCTTGAAGAGCGCCACGCCGCTCCCGCCTTCCATCAGGACGGCCGGGTTGTCACCCCATTCGTCGACGAACGCTCGCTGCAGGCCGAGCACCTCACGGTACCAGCGCGCCGACGCCCCCTGATCGTTCACCGCCAGCGCGACGTGATCGATTCCCTCGACGACGAATCCCACGCGCTAACGCTAACCACTTACGCGAGCGCGCGGTGACGAATTCGAAGTCGGAACGCGGGCTTCCGGCCGCCTCGATCGGTTCGATCCTCTGCGCGTGAACGGCGGCCCCTCGACGCGGCCATCCTGCGTTGTAGATCGCCGGCGCGGGCATCAACGAGAGACATCTGGAGATATGGCGAGTGCATGGCGTGCCTTTCTGGTGGTGATGGCCGAAGTCTCGGGCCGCAGCGCGCGCTTCGCATCGGGGCAATCCCTAACCTCGCCCCTACTCTTTGGCCGGGCGTCCCCACGGCAGCGTTCGGGTCGATGCGGCGCGGGATGGCAACGACCGATTGGCCATGATCGAGGGGAGTTCTTCGTCCCGCGGACGTTTACGCGCATCCGAGGCGACTCGAGGCCGCACGGACCGCTTGGCGTCACGGAGCCGATCGGCGTGAAGCGTCCTTGCCATTTCGATGTGCATTAGTGAGAGTGAAAGCATGCGGTGACGTTCCCACCGGCTATTGCCGGTCGCATCCGTGAGGCCGCCAGTCCACTCGCCGGCTGGTGATCTCTGCGGCTCGGCGGGGCCTGACTGGCGAGGAGACTGGCGACTGCGCCGATGCGACCCCGGCGGAGCCAGGGCATCGTGGCGGTATGCAAACAGAGCACATGATCGGCGTCGAGCTCCGCGGCGCCGCCAAGTCCTACCGAACCGCCGGGACCGTGGTGCACGCGGTCCGCGGTATCGACGTGTCGATCGAACGGGGCGAGACCGTCGCGCTGCTCGGGCCCAACGGGGCCGGGAAGTCGACGACGATCGACATGCTGCTCGGGCTGATCAGCCCGGATAGAGGCACGGTCTCACTGCTCGGCGGCCCGCCGAGAGACGCCGTGGCAGCCGGGATGGTTGGGGCGATGCTCCAAGCGGGCGCGCTGATCCGCGACGTCACCGTGCGCGAGTTGGTCGCGATGGTGGCCGCGCTTCACCCTCACCCGCTCGAAGTCGACGAGGCGCTCGAGCTCGCCGGCCTCGCGGACATCGCCCGTCGGCGGACCGAGAAGCTGTCCGGCGGCCAGGCCCAGCGCGTGCGGTTCGCGATTGCCCTCGTCCCGGATCCCGCGGTGCTGATCCTCGACGAGCCGACGGTCGGCATGGACGTCGAGGCTCGACGCGCCTTCTGGCTGTCGGTGCGCGCGTTCGCGGCGCGCGGCAAGACGGTCATCTTCGCGACCCACTACCTCGAGGAAGCCGACGCCTACGCGGACCGCGCCGTCCTGATGTCCCAGGGCCGCGTCGTCGCTGACGGCCCGACGAGCGAGATCCGGGCTCGGGTGGGCACGCGCACGATCCGCGCGACGCTCCCGGATGTCGACGCGACCGAGCTGGCGTCGCTGCCCGGCGTCACCGCGGCCGATCGCCGCGGCGAGGCGATCGTCCTGATCTGCACGGATTCGGATGCCGCGATCCGCGCGCTCCTCGACGCCTATCCCGACGCACGCGACATCGAGATCGCCAGCGCCGGGCTCGAGGACGCGTTCATCGAGCTCACCGCCGATCCCGACGACACCTCGGCCGACGCCGAGCGACAGGAGGCACTCGCATGAGATCCCTGGCATACACGCGCTTCGAACTGGTGCGGACGTTCCGCAACGTCCGCCTGCTCGTGTTCTCGCTCGGCTTCCCGCTGGTCCTGTTCTTCATCATCGCCGCGCCCAACCGAAACGAGCACAACTTCAACGGGTCCGGCATCTCGATCCCGCTCTATTACATGGTCGGGCTCGTTTCGTTCGGCGCGATGTCGGGGCTGATCTCGAGCGGCACGCGGGTCGCGAGCGAGCGAACCGACGGCTGGACCAGGCAGCTCCGGATCACACCGTTGAAGCCGTCGGCGTATTTCCTCGCCAAGGTCGCCACCGGGTACGCGTTGGCCGGCGTGACGATGGTCGTGCTGTACGCGGCGGGGATCTCGATCGGTGTCAGCCTCGGCGCGGGCCGCTGGCTCGAGATGACCGGACTGATCGTGGTGGCGTGTGTCCCCTTCGCGGCGCTCGGGATCCTGCTCGGGCACCTGCTGACGGCCGACTCGATCGGCCCGGCGGTCGGCGGCCTGGTCTCGCTGCTGGCGCTCGTCAGCGGTACCTGGTTCCCGCTCGGATCGCACGGGTTCCTGCACGACATCGCCCAGTTCCTCCCCTCCTACTGGCTGGTCAGAGCCAGCCATGTATCGCTCGGGGGGCAGGCCTGGACGGCCGGCGGCTGGATCGTGGTCGCCGCCTGGACGCTCGTGCTCGCGATCCTCGCCCGCTACGCCTACGTGCGTGACACCGCACGCGTATGACCAACCAACTCATCGCAACTGAAAGGAGAGCAATGAGTACCGACACACTCCACCTAGACGGTGTCAGGCGGTGGCGACTCGACCCGGACCGCTCAACCGCGGAGTTCCGGGTCCCCAACTTCTGGGGTCTCGCGAAGGTCAAGGGTCGCTTCGACCGCCTCAGCGGATGGCTCGGGATCGGCGAGCACGGTGAGCGCCGCCTCGAGCTGACGATCGACGCCACCAGCCTGAACACTGGGAACGACAAGCGCGACGAGCACTTGCGCTCGCCCGACTTCTTCGACACCGAGCGCCACCCCACGGTGCGCTTTGTCTCGACTTCGGTCGGCGATCCGCTCGACGGTCGCGTCCACGTCGAGGGCGAGCTGCTGGCGGCGGGCCACCGCGTGGTGCTCGAGCTCGAGCCGATGCTCCGGCAAACCGCCGATCGGTTGCAGGTCGACGCGAGCACAACGCTCGACCAGCGCGAGCTCGGCATGACGTTTAGCCCACTCCGGATGACCCGGACCCCCGCGGCCCTGACTGTTCACGCCGATTTGACACCGGAGCGCTGATGTAGCGTCCGCTGTCGTCCGCTGTCCGGCCGAGCCCGGTGTCTGCCGGCGGGTTGCATTAGCCTCCCGTCGGTTGATGGGTAGGAGTGAGTCGGAAGCGAGGACAGGGGAGCTCGTCGGCAGGGAGCGCGAGTGCGCGGAGATCGACCGGATGCTCGACGGCGCCCGCCGAGGCGAGAGCGGCGCCCTTGTGCTGCGCGGCGAGGCAGGGATGGGCAAGAGCGCCCTCCTTGCCCACGCCGCCGCGGCGGGGAGAGCCGCGGAGATGATGGTCCTCGGCGTGACCGGTGTCGAATGGGAGTCCGACCTCGCGTTCGCCGGCCTGCATGGCCTGTTGTGGCCCATCGTCGACGACCTTCCGAGCGTGCCTGAGACCCAGCGCGAGCCGCTGGCCGCGGCGCTTGGCCTGGCGCCGGGCGAAGGTCGCGATCGCTTCCTTGTGTCGGCCGGAGCGCTGTCGCTGCTGGCGGCCGCGGCCGAGTGCAAGCCGATCCTGTGCCTGGTTGACGACGCGCAGTGGTTGGACGTCTCCTCGGCGCATGCGCTGACGTTTGTCGCGCGGAGGCTCTTCGCCGAGCAGGTCGCGATCGTGTTCAGCGCGCGCGAGGGCGAGCTCCGGCGATTCGACGCGCCGGGGCTGGCCGAACTCGTCGTCGCCGGGCTCGACCGGCCGTCAGCCGCGGTTCTACTCGACCACAGTGCGCCCGGAGCCGCGCCGTCGGTTCGTGAGCGGCTGCTCGACGAGGCGGCGGGAAACCCGTTGGCCCTGCTCGAGCTGCCCGTCGCGCTCTCCGATGCGCAGCTCGAAAGCCGGGCGCCGCTCCCCGGTGCGCTGCCGCTGACGGCACGGCTACGCGCATCGTTCTCCGAGCGCGTCGATCGGCTGCCCGAGGCCAGCCGGGCGGCGCTGCTGATCGCCGCCGCCGAGGAAGCGGGCGAGCTCGCGATCACACTACGCGCGGCGGCCGAACTCGACCTGCCGCAGGATGCACTCGATGCGGCCGAGAAAGCCGGATTGATCCGGACGGACGGCGCTGTCCTGAGCTTCCGGCATCCGCTGGTGCGATCCGTCGTCTACGAGTCGGCGACGCTCGGCCAGCGCCAGCGGGTCCATTCCGCGCTGGCCGCCGCATTGGAGGGCGAGGACAGTGCGGAGCGTGCGGTTTGGCACCGCGCGATGGCGGCGCTGGCGCCGGACGAGGGGGTCGCGGCGGCGCTTGAGGCGGCGGCGGAGCGCTCCGCGCTTCGGGGCGCTCACGCATCCGCGGCGAGCTCGTTCGAGCAATCCGCTTCGCTCAGCGAGACGGCCTCCGGACGAGCCGGGCGGCTCGCCGCAGCGGCACAAGCCGCGTGGCACGCCGGACAGGTCGACCGCGCCGCCGAGCTGATCAGCCGCGCGTTGCCGATCGCAGATCCGCGCCAGCGCGCCCGGCTCATGTTCATACGCGGGGTGGTCGAGGGCCAGAGCGGCTGGTTGCTCGACGGTGTCGCAACGATGCATCAAGGGGTGGCCGTGAGCGAGGACCCATCGTTGACGCTGCAGCTGCTCCGGGAGGGGTTCGCGATGGCCTCGCAGGCGCACGCCATCGAGGAGGCGGCGGACTTCGCCGCGCGAGCTGCCGACGTCAAGCCGTGCGGCGAGATCGACAGCTTCACCCAGGCCTCGCTGATCGCCAGTGCCGCGGAGCTATCGACGGACTTCGAGCGGAGCAGGTCGCTGTCGGCCGAGCTTGTCGGGCGCGCCGAAGGGATCGACGACCCGGCGTGCCTGATCTGGGCCTCGCTCGCCGGCGCCCGCGTCGGCATGCGCCGGGAGGCGCTTCACCACGCCAACCGGGCGGTGAGCAACGCACGCGAGCGGGGCGCGATGA
Source organism: uncultured Solirubrobacterales bacterium (assembly GCA_963832315.1). Taxonomy (GTDB): domain Bacteria; phylum Actinomycetota; class Thermoleophilia; order Solirubrobacterales; family Solirubrobacteraceae; genus Palsa-465. The sequence continues at coordinate 110,802 of CAWHTT010000012.1, forward strand.
CCACGCTCCCGTTCTCCCTCCAGGTGCAGGCGGCCGGGCTGATCGGCGAGAGCCGCCTCGAGCTCGCCTACGCAAGCGCCGACGAAGGATGGCGACTCGCGCTCGACACCGGTCAGCTCTGGGCAGCCAGCTGGAACCTCATGCGGCTCGTCCAGATCGATGCGCTGCGAGGCGACGAGGAGCTGGCCCACGCGCACGCCGCCGAGCTCGAGGCGCTCGTTGCGCGTAGTGGGGCTGCGGCGATCGGCGAGCACGCGACACGGTCGATTGCGCTGCTCGACATGTGCCTCGGTCGGCCGGCCGAAGCGCTCGAGCGTCTTCTGACGATGATCTCGGCGGCACAGCCCGGATCCCACCCGATGTTCCTGTACGGAGTGCCTGACACCGTCGAGACAGCTGCCCGCGCCGATCGCCTCGACGAGGTGTCGCCGCACGCCGGTCGGTTCCAGGAGTGGGCCGAGCAGTATCGAAGTCCGGAGGCGCTCGCGCTGCTCTCACGGTGCCTGGGACTGATCGATGAGTCGGACGCCGAGACGCACTTCGACCGCGCGGTCGCGCTCGCGTGGGCTCTGTCGCCGTTCGACGCGGCACGAACAGAGCTCCTGTACGGCGAGTGGCTGCGCCGGCAGCGCCGGCGAATTGACGCCCGGCGCCATCTGCGCAGCGCGCTCGAGTGCTTCGGCCGGCTCGGTACGGCACCGTGGGAGGCGCGAGCCCGGGCCGAGCTCCGCGCGAGCGGCGAGACGGCCCGTAAGCGCGACGCGTCGACGCGCGATCAGCTGACCCCGCAGGAGCTCCAGATCGCGCGGCTGGTCGCCACCGGGAAGACCAATCCCGAGGTTGCGGCACAGCTGTTTCTCAGCCCCCGGACGATCGACTACCACCTGCGCAAGGTGTACGCGAAGCTCGAGATCGCTTCACGCGCCGAGCTCGCCGGCATCGATCTCGGTGAGCCGGTGGCCGCGTAACCGATGAACGGGACGTCCGGCGAGCGGCTGCTCGTCAACTTCTTCTACTCCCACCCCGTCGGGCACGCGGTCGAGGCGCTGCACTACTGCCTCGGTCACCACCTGGCCGATCCCACGCGCGAGGTGTCGGTGGCGCTGAACGCGGCCACCGCCGTCGAGCTCGCCGGGTTCTGTCCGTTCGTCTCGAACGCGTATGCGATCGAGCATCCGCTGCTCGAGCCGTGTCTCGACTCGGCGGCCCGACAGGCCGGCATTCCCCGCCGGTGGGACTGGGTCCTCGACGACTTGCGGCGCGCGCAGGACATACAGCTCGCGATGTTCCCCGGCCTGCGCGACTACTACCAGACCAGCGATCAGCTCCTGACCGCCGCGCGCGGCCGGACGTACGTGGCCTCACGCCTGCCGGGGTACGTCCCCCATCAGCAGCTGCGGCTCGACCTGCCGGAAGCGGCACGGGCCGCGGCCACGCGTCGGCTGGACAACCGATTGGAGCGATCCGGGGCGGGACGGATCGCAATGATGCCCGCCGGCTCCGGAGAGCGCTCGCTGTATCCGTCGGCCGGATCGTGGCTGATGATCCTCGATGCGCTCGCGGACGCATTTCCCGGGATCGAGATTGCCCTGATCGGCAAGCTCCGGCGCGACACGCGCACCACCACCTCGCTGGCGCCGGGCGAGCTGGGCGCGTTGCTGGCCCATCGGTCGCGGCCGCTCGACTGCCTCGACATCGGGTTGGCCGAGCAGCTCGCGGTGGTCGAGGCGTGCGATCTGTTCCTCGCGCCCCACACCGGCTTTGGCATGGCCGCGCTCGCGGTCGGGACGCCCTGGCTGACCCTGTCGGGAGGGAGGTGGTTCGAATACTTCTTCAATCGAGTTCCGTTCCGCTCGATCATTCCCGACTGCGAGCGCTACCCGAGCTTCACCCAATTTGACCCGGGTACGGTGATCGACGACGACGGCGCCGGCCCGCGAACGCCCAGCATGACGGCCGCGCGCGTCCGCGACGACCTCGACCGGATCGTCGGCGCAGCGCGAGAGCTGCTCGCCGGCTCCCTCACCTACGAGCAGTCGTTGCGGGACTACTTCCCGGCTCTGGTGGCGGCGCACGGTGGAGACGCGAGCGCGATCTGGTCGATAGACGCTGTGCACCTCGAGTATCTGCCGCGGGCGCAGTAGGGACGCGTAGAAATGTTCGGAGCTCGACCGCTCCGGTCACGTGCAGCGGTTCGGGCAGCGCGGTCAGGCGATCCGTGACATCCGCTGTGAGGTGCCCCGCGGCCGGGCCCATGCGAAGCACCGCCTCCGCTTCGCCGCGGGTCAGCTTCAGGGTCCAGGTGATCCGCCGGAGGCCGCCGAGGCGCAACTCCGACGCGAGTTGCCGGCGGAGACGTTCGGGCTTGCACGGGTCGACCCCGATGGTGTGGAGCGCGGCTAGCTCGTGGAGATGCTCCAAGGTGGGGGTGACGACCATGAGCACGCCACCTGGGCGCAGGACACGGGCAAGCTCGGCCCCGTTACGCGGCGCGAACACGCTCAGCGCCAGATCGACCGCGCCGTCGGCAAGCGGGATCTCCTGCCAGAGGTCACCCCGCACCGCAGCAATCCGCTCGTGTGCACGGGCGGCGCGACGCGAGGCCGCGAGCGAGGCGTCGAGCGCAATCCCCCGGCTTTCCGCCAGTGCGCCCAGCATGCCCGCGAGATGGTGCCCGGTCCCCGCGCCGGCGTCCAGGATGACCGACCCCTCGAGGCCGGCGACCGTGCCGGCCTCGTCGGCGAGCGCGGCCGTCACCGGGTCGAAGTGGCCTGCCTTCTGAACGTCGGCGCGCGCTGCGACCATCGCGGCTTCGTCACCCGTGGCCGGGCGGCCGCGTGGCGCCCTGAGAGTGACGTAGCCATGCCGCGCAACGTCGTAGCTGTGGCGACGGCGACAGATGAGGCTACCCGAGGCAGCCGCGAGGGGCTCACGGCAAACGGGGCAGCGCAGCCGGCCGGCGACGGAGGCCAGCGGCGCCGGAACATCAGACGACACTCGACCATGTTGGCAAACCTCGAGTGTCAGGCGGCGCTGCGTGGATCGTCCTCGAGCAGTTGCAGGAACGCGGCGCCGGCCGGTGATGGCTCGCGGTCAAGTGGGGTCACGAGCACGAGTTCGCGTGGAATAGATGGGTCGGTGGCGACCCCGATCGCGCGCCCGCCGGTCATCCGGATCGCGGCGGGCGGCAGTAACGACACGCCGATGCCGAGCGTCACGAGCTCGAGCAGGTGCGGGAGGGCGTCGACTTCGCACGCGATGCGACGGTGCAATCCGACCGCGTGACAGGCGCGATCGATGCTCGCCCGCAGCGCGGAGTCGGCCCGGTATTCGACGAATTCACGGTCGTCGAGGCCGCTCAGCCGAACGCGGCGGCGGCGAGCGATCGGATCGTCGGCGGCGACGGCAAGCTGCAGCGCTTCCGTCTCGATGGTGCGGGTTCGGACCCGGTTGCCTTGCGGCCCGAGCGGCTGATCAACGATCGCGAGATCGATCTCTCCGTCGGCCGTGCGTCGCACGAGCTCGGGCGCGCCGACGTGATGGATCCTCAGCGTCACCGCCGGATGCCGGCGGTGAAAGCGCGCGACCAACCCGGGCAGATTGACGCGCCCAAGCGACTGAATGGCGCCGATCGCCAGATGCCCGCGCACCAACCCGCGGACCGCCGCGACCGCGTCCTGGGCGTCCTCGGCCGCTGCGACGCTGCGCTGGGCAGCCGGAAGCAGGGCGCGACCGGCGTCGGTCAGCTCGACCTGGCGCGTGCTGCGGACGAACAGATCGCTCCCAAGTTCGCGCTCGAGTGCGCGAACCGAGCTCGACAGGCTCGATTGCGTGAGATGGACGCGCGCCGCCGCTCGCGTGAAGTGACGCTCTTCGGCGACGGCCAGAAAGTGCTCGAGCTGGCGCAGCTCCATTCATCGATTCTATCGCTTAGTCATATAGCCACAATCGGTTGTACAAATGGAAATTCAAGGCGGAGAATCCGTGCCATGTCATTCCTCATCAAACGACGTGACCTATCCGGATCGCCAGAAGCCGGTCAGTTCATTGGCGCCGAGCACGGCGGTCTACCGATCTCGCTTTTCCTGGTCGACAACCGGCCGGGTGCCGGCCCGCAACTGCACCGCCACCCCTACCCCGAGCTGTTCATCGTCCACGCCGGGCAGGCCGACTTCGAGGTCGACGACGCCCGCCTCACCGCGACAGCCGGAGACATCCTCATTGCGCCCGCCGGGGCGGCGCATCGCTTCACCAACACCGGCGACGACCGGTTGTGCATCACCGCGATCCACACCGCCGCGACGATGGACACCGAATGGCTGCAACCGGTGCAGCGCAACGGAGGAACGCGATGCTGAACGACCTCGGATCCGCGCTCGCGGGGGTGGTCGCCCTCGCCATTGTGGTGATGGGGTCGCGATACCTGCTCGACCCCAAGCCCGCTGCGGCCGGGTTCGGCATCCCCGGCGCCCCCGGCGAAACCGAGCCCGGTCGCGCATGGCTCGCTGTCAAGGCGACGCGCGACATCGCCATTGGTATCGCCATCGCCGTGCTGCTGGTGGGGGGAGCACAGACGCAACTCGGCTACCTGATGCTCGTGATCTCGACGATCCCGATCGCCGACGGCACGATCGTCCTACGGGCGGGCGGTCCGAGAGTGATCGCCTATGCCGTTCACTGGACCACCGCCGCGCTGTTCCTCACGACGGGCGCGCTTCTCGTCGCCTGAGCGTTGGCGGCTACAGGCGCCGGAATGCGCGCACCGATAGAGGGATGAAGATCATCAGCAGGAAGGCGAGCCACGCGAGGGTTTCGAGCGTCGGCGCGAGGGCATGACCGTGCCCGATGGTGAGCGCTCGGGCTGCGTTGACGACCAGCGTGACCGGGTTGATGTCGGCAAAGATGCGCACGACGCCGGGCATATGCGTTGTCGGAACGAACGCGGACGAAGCGAACACGAGCGGGAACACCCAGATGAACCCGATCGATTGGGCGGTCTCGGGGTTGCGCACCGATACTCCGATGAACGCGCTCACCCACGAGAACACGTACGCGAAGGCGAGCACGAGCACGAGGGCCAGCGCGACCTGGTACGCGGGCTGGGTCGGCCTGAACCCGATGGCGAGGCCGATCAGGACCATCACGACTAGGGTCACGGCGTTGGTGGCGAGGTCGGCGACCGTACGCCCGACGAGCACCGCCGAGCGGGCGATCGGCAACGAGCGGAAGCGATCGACCACGCCGCTGGCGACGTCCTCTGTGAGCCCCAAGCCGGTGGTCAGCGCACCCATCACGGCGGTCATCACGATGATCCCGGGCAACAGGAAATTGACGTAGCTCACGTGGCCCGTGTTGATCGCACTGCCGAACACGTAGCGAAACAGCAGCACGAACATCACCGGTTGCACGAACAGGTAGCCGACGTACATCGGCCGGCGCGTGATCTTGCGCAACTGGCGCGCCGCCATCACACGGCTGTCGGCCAGCGTCTCGACCATCGTCAGGCGGCCACGCTCGGGGAGGATGGCGGTCGCGCTACTCATGCTGCCTCCTTCATGACTGATTGCTCGATCGGCTCCTGGGCGGCGGGGCGCCCGGTCAGGGTTAGAAAGACGTCGTCGAGGCTGGGCTGCTGCAGCTCGATCGACGCGATCGCGACGTGCCTGGCGTCCAGGCGGCGCAGCGCTTCGGCAGACGCTGCGGGATCGGCCACCGCGAGGCGGATCCCGCCATCGGCCGCGTCCAATCTGGGCGCGTCAGCCGCCGTCAGGCTGGCCAGCGCGGCGGCGGCGAGCGGAAGCTGGGCGGGGTCGGCGAGGTGGACGTTGAGAACGCTGCCGCCGATCCTTGCCTTCAGCTGCGGGGCAGTTCCCTGCGCGACGATCCGGCCCTGGTCCACGAGTGCGATCTGCTGCGCGAGGCGGTCGGCCTCGTCGAGATATTGAGTCGTCAACAGCACGGTGGTGCCCGTGGCGCGGATCTCGTCGACGACACTCCACAGTTCCTGCCGCGACCGCGGATCCAAGCCCGTCGACGGCTCGTCGAGGAGCACCACCGGCGGATTGCCGATCAGTCCGGCGGCGAGGTCGAGCCGACGGCGCATCCCGCCCGAGTACGTGGCCGCGCGACGGTCCGCGGCGTCCGCGAGGCTGAACCGATCGAGCACATCGGAGGTGCGCCGGCGCGCCTCGGCTCTGGAAAGCCGATAGAGCCGGCCGATCATCTCCAGGTTCTCCCGACCGGTGAGCTCGCCGTCGACGGCGGCGAACTGGCCGGCGAGGCCGATCCGGCGCCGCACGGCCAGCGGTTCGTCTACGACGTCGTGTCCGAGGACGCTCGCGCGGCCGGAGTCCGGCTCGAGCAGAGTGGCGACGATCCGGACGATCGTGGTCTTCCCCGCGCCGTTCGGGCCCAGCAACCCGAACACGCTTCCTGGCTCGATCCGCAGATCGAGGCCAGCGAGCGCGACGATCTCACCGAAGGATTTCCGCACATCCTGGATCTCGATCGCTGCTTGCGCTGACATTGTCGGGCGCTCCTTTCTTCGATGTCCTGGCGTTACGCAGCCGCCGCTTCGGCTTCGCCGCACGTTGTGTCGTCGGGCACTTCGACGTGCGCGCCGTTCAAGGCGCGGGCAGCCGTGCCCTCGATGTTGATGTGGGGGAGACGGGTGTCGATCCAGCGTGGTAGGCGCCAGGTGACGGGGCCGAGGATCTCGAGCACTGCGGGCAGGAGCACGCAGCGCACGACGATCGCGTCGAGCAGTACCGCGACGGCGAGGCCGAAGCCGAACTCCTTGATCACGCGCTGGTCGCCGAACATGAACGACAGGAAGACGCAGATCATGATCGCGGCGGCGGCGCTGATCACCCGTCCGGTGAACGCGATGCCGTCCGCCACCGCGGCGCCGGCGTCCCCCTGGCGGACCCAAAGCTCACGCACGCGTGAGACGAGGAACACCTCGTAATCCATCGACAGGCCGAAGATCACGGCGAACATCAGCACCGGGATCCACGGCTCGATCGGTCCCTTCTCGATCCCGATCACGCCGGCGAACCAGCCGTTCTGGAACACCGCGACGGTGACGCCGAGCGCGCCGCCGATGCTGAGCAGGTTCATCAGCGCGGCCTGTACCGGGATCACCAGCGACCGGAAGATCACGAACAAGAGCAGCGCCGAGAGCACGACCACGATGCCGATGAACAGCGGCAGCTTGCTCGAGAGCACGTGCGAGAAGTCGATCGAGCCGGCCGTGAACCCGCCGACGAGCACGTTCACGCCGGTCTGGCTCTTGATCGGCGGCACGACGGTGTGGCGCAACCGGTTGACCAGGTCCGTCGTACCGGCCGTCTGTGGCGCCGAGCCCGGATACGCCTCGATCACGGCGACGTTCCCCGAGGGCGCGATCCGCGGCGGCGTCACGGCGACGACGTTGGGCGTCTGGCGGATTGCGGCCTGCAGTCGCGGCAACGCGGCGGCCTGGCCGGAGCGCGGGCCTTCGACGACGATCAGCAGCGGCCCGTTGAACCCGCCGCCGAAGCCCTCGGCCAGCATGTCGTAGGCGTGTCGCGTGCTTGTGCCGGCCGGATCGTTGCCGGCATCGCTCGGGTTGAGCCGCAGCGCGAACACGGGCAGGAGCAGCGCGATCATCAGGGCCAGCGACCCGATGGCGAGCGGCCATGGACGCGCCTGCACGATCCGGCTCCACTGCCGCCAACGCGAGCCCGAGCCCGCCTTGATCGGCGAGACCGGGGTCGCTTCCGCCGTCTTGCCGCGACGGCGCCCGCCGGGCGCCCCGACGATCCGGTGGCCGAACTTCGACAGCATGGCCGGGAGCACGGTCAGCGACGCGGCCAGCGTGAGCAGCACCGCGAACACGGACGCGATCGCCAGCCCGTACATGAAGCTCACCCCGGTGGCGAACATCCCCAGCAGCGCAATCACCACCGTCGTACCGGCCAGCAGAATGGCGCGACCCGAGGTGTCCATCGCCTCAACCACCGAGCGCTCCACGTCGCCGAACAACGTGTAGTTCTCGCGGAAGCGCGTCACGATGAACAGCGCGTAGTCGATGCCCACCCCGAGACCGATCATCAGCGCCAACTGCGGCGCGACGTTGGACATGTCGGTCACGCGCGTCGCCAGCCCGATCAGCGCCACCGCGGTGATCAGGCCGAAGCCCGCGGTGACCAGCGGCATCCCGGCCGCGAGCAGCGACCCGAATGTCATGAGCAGGATCACCAGCGCGGCGATCACGCCGATCTCGGTCGCCGGGCCGATGCTGAACCCCTCGGCGGCGGCGATCACCTGACCGCCCGCGGCCACCGTAACGCCCGGCACATGCACCCGCTTCACCTGCTGGAGAACCGGCTTGCCGGCCGCGGTTGGCACCAGGTTTGCCGGCTTGTCGTAGTTGACCGTGGCAAACGCGGTCCGGCGATCGTGCGAGATCTCCACCCCGCCCCGCGCCGAGTACGGGCTCAGAACGCCGATCACGTGCGGGTCACGGCTGACCTGCGCGAGCAACGTGGTCATCGCGTTCCGCACCCGTGGCGAGTCCACCGTGCCGCCGTTGACGCGGAACACGATCGTGTCGACGTCGCCGCTCTGGGCGGGGAACTCACGCCCCAGCAGATCCAGCGCCCGCTGCGACTCGGTACCCGGCAGGCTGAAGTTCGTGGCGTAATTCCGACCCACCGCGCCGGCGATCGCTGTCGTCAGGATCGCAACCACGAGCCAGGAGGCGAACACGCGGCCCCGGTGAGCGATGCACCAGGCCGACAACCGCCGCACCACGGATGTCTCCGGACGTGGATTGTCCCGGAATCCGAGACCCGTCCGCGGATTCTCTGTCGTAGTCGTTTTCATCGCATCGCCTCGCAGGTTTGGATCGGTGGTGACAGCGGTCAGATGACGGTGCCAGCGAGCCGGATCGGTCGCATCGGGGGACTCGCCGGTCAATCCGCCAGTCACTCACGCGGCTGCCGACAAACGGTGGATCTGCCGCGCGTATGCGTCGGCCGCCGACCCCTCGCGATCAAGGGCGGCGTTGAATGCCGCGAACGCCAGCGGTCGCTCTTCCTTGGGCACGCTGCCCAGCCGACCGTACGTCGCGTGCACTTCTTCGCATCGCATACGCCAGTCGCAGTAGAGCTGGAGCAGGTCGTAGTCGGAACGCCGGTTGAGGATCATGCGTGCCTCCCTTCGGTGGTGCGGGTGAAGTGCTCAGCGATCTCGTCGCTGGTGGTCAGCCAGACGTCCGGGTGGTTCGCGACATACGCGAGCGCCTGGTCCAGGTACCGGTGCCGGAATGGCTGACCGATCACGAACGGATGGAGCGCGAGAGCCATGACCCGGCCGCCGGCGGCGGCGTCAGCGTGCAGCTGATCCAACTGGTCTTTGACGAGCTGGACGAAATCGGGGCCGGTGAGGCCTCGGCTGATGAACACGCTGAGGTCGTTCAGCTCAACCGAATAGGGGACGCTCAACATGCCCGGTACGTTCAATCGGTACGGCTGGTCGTCATTGGTCCAGTCGAGCACGTAGCTCAGGCCAAGCTCCGCCAGCAGCATTGGCGTCTGAAAGGTCTCGGTGAGGCCCGGTCCCAGCCAGCCGCGCGGGCGGCGGCCGGTTGCCCGCTCGATGGTTTCGACCGCCTGCGCGAGGACGACTCGCTCCTCGTGGGCCGTCAGGTAGGTCTGCAAGGCCGAGTTCGTCGTGCCATGCGCGAGCCACGCCCAGTTCCGATCGCGACCGGCCTGGATGATCTGGGGGTACCGCCCCGCTACCTCGGAGTTCAGCAACGCGCTGGCGCGGATCCCATGCCGGTCGAGGGCTTCGATCAGCCGCCAGATGGCGACCCGCGGCCCGTAATCGCGCCACCCGTAGTTCAGCGGGTCGGGCACAAGTGACGCGGTCCCTTCCCAGATGCTCGTGGAGGGACTGTCGATGTGGAAGTGCTCGACGTTCAAACCGACGTAGAAGGCGACGCGAGCGCCTCCTGGCCACCGGATCGGTTCGCGTTCGGTGATGGGGCTGTAGTCGAAGAGATCAATGTCCATGCCGCGACACGATGCCGTCCGCACGGGCGCGCTCGCGACGGGGATCTCGCCGGTGGGTTCGCCGGTCGCCTGGTCTGCCGGCGCAGATCAGGCGGCCACACGGGTCGCCGAGATCGACGCCGGCAAGCTCCCCACGGGAGGAGATCTCGAGCTTCGAGAACACCTTGCGCAGGTGGTAGTCGATCGTGCGGGGACTCAGGAACAGCCGCGCCGCCACATCCGGGTTGGACATCCCGTCCGCGACGAGGCGCGCGATCTGCAGCTCCTGCGGCGTGAGCTGATCCCGGGACGCGGGACCGCGCTTTCGCGCGGTTTCGCCGCTGGCGCGCAGCTCGGCGCGGGCGCGCTCCTCCCACGGCGCGGTGCCGAGCTGCTGGAAGGTTTCGATCACCGCGCGCAGGTGGGGCCGGGCATCGAGCCGCCGCCGGTGGCGGCGAAGCCATTCGCCGTAAAGCAGCTCGCTGCGGGCGCGGTCAAAGGGGGACAGCGCGTCGCCGAGCTCTACCGCCTGCAAGAAGTCCTGCTCGGCCGCAGCGTCGTCGACCAGAGCGCGGCAGCGCGCGAGCAGGGCAAGGCGCGCCGGGTTAGGACACTCTCGCACCCAGGCCTCGAAGCGATCGAGGTGTGGAGCCACCTCATCCAGGCGCTCGGCTCGTGCCGCGGCTTCGACTGCATCCGGCAGCCCGAGGACAAACAGCGGGTTCGACTCCGGGCGGACCGTCGTGATCACGACCAGGAGCCGATCGAGCGCCTGCGCCGGTCTGCCGCGACCGAGCTCCAGCAGGCCGAGCGTCATCGCCACACTGCAGATCAGCGCGTTCGCGCCGCTCCTGGCAATCAGGGTCTGCAGCTCGCGGGTACGGCGCTCCGCGAGCTCATCGGCTCCCCGGAGCGCGTCGATCTTCCCCAGATACGCGAGGTTCAGGCTCGCCGCCCACGGCTGTTCGACGTCGAGCGCCAGTCGCCACCCCTCCTCCCCCGCGGAGTAGGCCAGATCGAATTGGCTTGTCCCGATAAGCGCCCGAGCTTGGGCCTGAAGCGCGAACGGCAAGGCGCTCACCAGCGCTCGCTCCCGGGCGAGTTCGACGGCGCGGGTCGCGTACGGAAGGCCGTCGGCGGCAGCGCTCCGCCGGGCTGCCGTGTGCGCGGCCGAGATCAAGCACATGGGATCGTCAAGGCGCCAGGCCAGTTCGAGTGCCTCGTCGGCGAGCTCTGCGCCGCGAGCCTGATCTCCGGAGAGATCGGCCGCGTAGGCGCCGAGCGCAGCCGCCGTGTAGCGGTCGATGTCGGCTCGCGGCGGATGATCGGCGGCGGATAACCCGATCGCGATCATCTCCTCGTAATCGCCGGCGTAGACGGCCATGGAGCCTGCCTCCCGCAGCATCTGGAGGCTGAGCGACGGGTCTTCGCTGAGCGCTGCCGCCTTGCGCAGCGTCGCGACTCCGTGCCCGAGCCAGCCGTGCCGTCCCTCGATCACACCGCTCAGGTACAGCAGCCTCACCCGTTCCGTCTCGCCTGCGACCGACATCGAGCGCTCGATCAGCGACCGGGCCCGCTCGGCCTGCCCTCCTCTCCCGGCTGCCTCGGCCGCCATCGCCAGGCGCGCCCCAAGAGCACCCTCGGCTTCACTGAGCTCGGCCGCCCGCTCGAACGCACTCGACGCCGAGGCGTGACCACCCCGCTGCTGGGACTCACGCGCCGACGCTTCCAGCGAGCTCGCGAGCTGCTCGTCCGGGCCGTCGGTGGCCATCGACCGATGCCAGAGCGCGCGGTCCGACCGCTGCTCGATCACGAGCGCATCGCCCACTGCCGCGTGCGCGCTCTGCCGCCGGGCCCGTGGCGCCGACTCGTAGATAGCCGAGCGCACGAGCGGGTGGCGAAAGGCAAGCGTCCCGTTGTGCGTCCGAATCATGCCCGCCTCCTCCGCGGGATCGAGCGCGTCATCCGCGAGCCCGGCCGCGGCAAGCGCGCGCCGGATGACCCTGAGCTCTCCCGCGTGCTCCGCACTGGCCATCAGCAGCGCCGCCTGAGTGGGCGCGGGTAGCCGCTTCAGCTGTTGGGTGAACGTCGAGCGCAGCCGAGCCGTCAAGGGGAGCGCGTCCGGCAACGAGGCCCGGCCGGCAAGCTGCGCATCGGAAAGCGGCGCCGGAAGTTCGAGCAGCGCCAGCGGGTTGCCGCGCGCCTCACCCAGCAGCCGCTGACGCACCCGCGGTACAGCCTGCGGCGAGGAGCGATCGAGCAGCGCCAGCGACGAGTCCCGCCCCAGCGGGCCGAGGACGAGTTCGCTGAGCCCCGATTCCACAAATCGTCTGCTCTCACCCTCGCGCGCGCCGAACAGGATCACGACACCTTCCGCCACGAGGCGACGCGCCGTGAATACCAAAGCAGCCGCGGAGGGAAGATCGAGCCACTGGGCATCGTCGACGAGGCACAGGATCGGTCCCGCCTCCGACGCGGCCGCCAGCAGCGACAACGCGCCGGCCGACACCAGAAAACGGTCGCACCCGTGCCCGGCCACCAGGCCAAGTGCCGCCGCGAGCGCGTCGCGCTGAGGTTCCGGCACGTCGTCAAGCCTGTCGACGATCGGCCAGAGCAGGCCATGCAGACCGGCGAACGCGAGGTCGTACTCAGCCTCGATTCCGGTCGTACGCAGCACCGTGAAACCCTCCGCGCGCTCGACCGCGTAGCCGAGCAACGCGGTCTTCCCCATACCGGCCTCCCCGCGCACGACCAGGCACCCGCTCCGGCCCTGGCGCGCGTCGTCCAGGAGCCGAGCAAGCTCCCCCTGCTCGCGGACGCGTCCCACCAGGCCCGACAACTCGACCGGAAGCCTAACGCTTTGCCCGCGAGCAGAGCTCCCGTGACTCCGCGAAAGCGTCGCGTTCGTCATTGTGCTTACACGCGCGATTTCAGTGCGATGGGCGCTTCACGCGGTGCCGGCGGCGAGCGTGCTTGGCAGCGGCGACCCCTCGAGCGCCGCGCGCATCGCGGTGATGGCCTCGAGGAGGGTGGACAAGGGCCTGAGCAGGAGCGTCGCGCGCTCGACACGTCCGAGTGCGTCGAACGTCTCGTCCAGCACTCCCGTCATCCGGTGCTCACCGTGGGTCGCCGCGATGATCGTCACGACGTGGCGCTCGGAGACGAGTTCGCGTTCGGCCTCGATCCGGTCGAGGACGTCGCCAATCGTCGTCAGGATGTGGGCGACGTCCGCGCGACCCCGGTAATCCCGGACCGGGCTGTGGAAGACGACATCCTGGCTGAGCACCTTGGGTCAGCGGGTTGTCAGGGTCTCGTGGCGAAAGTGGAAGCAGTCTCGATTTCATCGGTTCTCCAGTCGGTTGACGTGGGTTCATTAGCGGGCGCCGTTGGTCGTTCGCCGCCCTGTGTCTGTGATCAAGCGGGCGCCGCGGCCGTGGGCGATGAAGCTGAAGGCCCATCGGGTCAGGACGACGAACCGGTTCTCGAACCCGATCAGGTACCAGAGGTGGACCGTCAGCCAGGTGATCCACGCCGGGAAGCCGCTCAGCCGGATGTGCTTGACGTCGGCGACGGCGCGTGCTCGTCCGATCGTGGCGAGGTTGCCTTTGTCGTGATAGCGGAAGCGTCGTCCCGGCCGGCCGTGGAGGCGGTCGCGGACGACGCGAGCGGCGTGGCGGCCCTCTTGCATCGCGACCGGTGCAAGGCCGGGAAGCACGATCGACGAGCCGTCGGCCCCGCGGATGCGGATCATGTCTCCGATCGCGAGCACGTTGGGGTAGCCGGGGAGCGAGAGGTCCTCGAGGACCTCGACACGCCCCGCGCGGTCGACCTCCAACCGGGCGCGCTCGGCGAGAACGCCGGCGAGCCTCGACGCGATCACGCCGGCGGCCCAGACCACGGTGCGGGCGCGAATCTGCTCAGAGCCGCCGCCTGCGCGTCCCAGCGTGACCGACCGGGGGTCGAGCTCGATCACGGTGTGTCCAAGGAGGGTGGTCACCCCCAGCCGCGCCAGCGAGCGCTCCGCCTTGGCCGACAGCGCGGGTGCGTAGGCTGGCAGCACCCGCTCGCCGGCTTCGACGAGCATGATCCGGGCCTGGCTGGAATCGAGCGATTGGAAGTCGGCGCGCAGATCGCGCGCGATTTCGGCGATCTGGCCCGCCATCTCCACTCCGGTCGGACCAGCTCCGACGACCACGAAGGTCAGCCAGGCAGCGCGTCGCTCGGGGTCGGGTTCTAGCTCGGCGGCCTCGAACGCGCGCAGGATCCGGGCGCGGATCTCCAGCGCGCTTTCCAGCGTCTTGAGATCCGGAGCAACGTGCTGCCAGTGATCGTGATGGAAATAGTTGTAATGCGAACCGGCCGAGACGATCAGCGTGTCGAACGCCACCGTGCCGCCCTGGCCCTCCCCGGCGCCCGGACGGATCGTGAGCAGCCGAGCGTCGAGATCGATGTGATGATCCACTGGCGGTTGTCATCGCTGAAGCGAAGCGCCTGTTGGGCCGAGGGCAGCGCGATGTTCACGACGGTCGCGTCGAGCACGACCATCAGCTGTGCGACGCCGAGGATCGCGAGGATCATCCAACGGTGGTCTTCGTTCGAGCCGGGAGATGTCATTTGCGGGCTCCGATCAGAGGACTGGGCGTGTCGTGCACGCTAGGTCGTCGCACCCGAGATGTGAAAGACCGCTTCGCGCTCTCTTCAGCTCAGCGCGGCATGACCGCGCACACGGCTTGGTCGTAGCATCCACGCGGTGACCGATCTGCGGCGGTTGCAGTACTTCATCGCGGTTGCGCAGGAACGTAACTTCACGCGCGCGGCCGAGCGGTTGCACGTCGCGCAGCCTGCGCTCAGTCGCCAGGTGAGGTTGCTCGAGCAGGAGCTCGGGGTCGAGTTGCTGCACCGCACCACGCACGAGTTCGAACTGACCGAGGCCGGCGAGTTCTTGCTCGAGCGCGGACCCGGGCTCCTGAGCGCCGCCGACGAGCTGTGGCGCAGCGCGCGGACCTACGGGACGGGCGAGCGCGGGCAGGTGGTGGTGGCGTATGGCGCCAGTGCCAGCTATGAGACCGCACCGCGCCTGTTGCACGCGCTGGCGGAGAGCCATCCGGCGATCGCGATCACGACCGCGGTCAAGTCGACCGGCGAGATCGTCGCGGGCGTGAGCGACGGCTCAATCGATCTGGGGCTCGTCCGCTGCCCTCCCCATGAGGTCGGGTTGGACGCGCGGACGATCCGACACGAGCCCCAGGGTCTCGTGCTGCGCCGCGACCATCGGCTCTCGTCCAGTACCGGCGTCAGCCTCGTCGAGCTTGCGGGTGAAACACTGCTGCTGCATCCCCGCGAGGCGAACCCTGGCCACTACGACGCCGTGCTCGACCTGTGTCGCGAGCAGGACGTGGAGCCGCGGGTGATGTTGCGGACCCTGACCTTTGACCTGACCTACGGCCCGATCCTGCGGGGGGAGGCCGTCGCGATCATCGGGGAATCGTCGCGCTTGGACCTGCCCGAGGAGCTCTGCTGGCTACCCCTGTCTCCAGCGGTCAGCTTCGAGGTGAGCCTGCTCGCCCGCAGCCACAGCCGATCCCCGGCAGTCGACCGGATGCTCGACGCGGCCACCGGCATTGCGGACGCCCTCGGCTGGATCTAGCCACACGGCGGGTTCGTGGGCGGTCATGCCGGCAAGCGCTGAAGACATGCTGGACAGGTATTTCACATGCTGGCGGTCAAGAGTGACTCTCCAAGTGCACAGGCCAACCCGACCAGGAGTGTGGAGATGATCCGACCAACTGACAGCAAGTCGGTGCTGCGGCGCTACGTGGCGGCGGTACAGGCGGGCGACGAGGACGCGATTCGCGAGCTCTTCGCCAAGGACGCGACCTGGACGGTGCGCGCCGGCGGGTTGCCGATATCCGGCACCTGGGCAGGACGCGAGGCGATCATCGGCGAGTTCCTCGCGAAGGCCATGGCGTACTACGAGCCGGGCTCCGTGAGCCTCGAGATCACCGGGATGATCGCCGAGGGGAACCGGGTCGTGCTGCAGTGGACGAGCCGAGCGCGGACGCGCACCGGGCGGCCCTACGAGAACGGCTGCATCGGCGTGTTCACAATCAGCGACGGAAGGATCCAAGCGGTCCGCGAGTACATGGACACGTTGTACGCCAGCGAGGTCGCCTTCTCGGGGTCCGTCAGCTCGGGGACCACGGTCGGGGTCGTCGAGTGACGATCGAGCTGGACGGGATGCGCCGACCGGATCTTGCCGTGCGACTGGTGCAACGACTGGTGACATCGCTGATGTGAATACCGTTCCCAGCACGGATCCTTGCCCGATCGCAGCACTGACCCGAAAGGAAGCATGAGGCGATGAGCCATGTCTTGACGGTGGCGCCTGTCGCGCTCGTCACCCTCGCCGCAGTGGCGCCGCCGCGCCGTCCCCGGCCGGCGGCATCCGTCGGCTTCTGGCTCGGCTACCTGGCCAACGAGTTCCCGTTCCTCGTCTTGTGCTGGCTGGTGGCCTCGACGCTGCTCGCGCTCGGGAGCGAGACACCGGGCTCGCCCGCTGGGTTGGCGATCCTCGCGCTCGTCGTCCTGACGGCGTGTGGTCTCGCGCTCATCATGTGGCGCGGGCTGCTGGCGGGGCCGGTTGTCGCGCGCGCCCTGAGCCGTGACCTCGGACTCGGCGGAGGGACCGGCTCGTCCGTTGGTCGGGCGGAGGGCCGGCGTTTGCCGGTCCGGACCGTGCTCTGGCCCTTGCCACTCGGAGCCCGCAGCGTGCAACGGATCGCCAACGTCAGCTACGGCCCTGCCGGGCGCCGCAATCGGCTCGATCTTTATCGCCACAAGTCGTGTCCAGCGGGCGCGCCGGTGCTCGTCCATTTCCACGGGGGGCACTTCCGGATGGGCGGGAAGAGCCGCGAGTCCCGCGCTCTGTTCTACCGGCTCGCAAGCCACGGCTGGGTGTGCGTCAGCGCGGACTATCGCCTTCGCCGGGCGGGCCGCTTCCCGGCGTCGCTGATCGATGCCAAGCGGGCGATCGCCTGGATCCACGAGCACGCGCCCGAGTACGGGGGAGACCCCTCACTGCTGGTCGTGGCCGGAAGCTCTGCGGGCGCGCATCTGGCGTCCATGGCCGCGTTGACGGCGAACGACCCGGTGTTTCAGCCCGGCTTCGAGCATGTGGACACCACGGTCAGCGCCGCCGTCTGCCTCTACGGCTACTACGGGGACCGCGAGCTGGGAGGACCATTGCCGTCGTCGCCGCGCGCCTACGTTCGCCGTGATGCGCCACCGTTCTTCGTCACGCATGGCGACAACGACACGCTCATTCCGTCGGCGAGCGCTGAGAGCTTCGTCGCCGCGCTGCGCGGCGTCTCGATCAGCCCGGTCGTGTACGCGGAGCTACCGGGGGCCCAGCACTCGTTCGACCTGCTGCATTCGGTTCGATTCGAGCACGTGATCCGTGGCATCGAGGCGTTCACGGCGTGGATCCGGGGCCGGCGACACTCCGGCGCGATGTATCTGAGCGTGGTCGCCATCGCCGCGATGCTCGTCCTCAGTGCCTGCGGTGGGTCGTCCGCGTCACCGCGAGCAACGCTGACTCGCTATCTGGCGGACTGGGGACGCGGCGACTGGGCGGCGATGCGCGCCCAGGTCCTTGACCCGCCGGCTGACTTCACCGCGGTCAACAGCCAGGTGTTTCACGCGCTCGGAATCTCTCACGCGTCGTTCGTAGCCCACGGCATCACGACGGCAACGTCGGGAGGCTCGGCTGGAGCGAGGGTGAGCGAGCACTTCACGTTGGCGCATGTCGGCGTCTGGAGTCCGGTGACGGCGGTCCGCATGGCCAAGCGCGGTGGCAAGTGGTACGTGCGCTGGTCGCCGGCGACCGTCGTCCCGTCGCTGAGGATGGGGGAGAAGCTCGCCGTGAGGAAGGTGTGGCCGCCGCGGGCACCGATCCTCGGATCGCACGGGACGCCGCTGACCACCCAAGTCCAAGAGGTCATCGTCGGTGTCGTCGGCGGCCGGATCAAGCACCCGAGCGCGGTGCGCGCCGATCTGCTCGCGGCTGGCGCCACCCATGCAGAGGTCAGCCAGGCGCTCGCCCAAGCCGCCGCTCACCCCACGGAGTTCGAGCCGGTGTTCACGGTCTCGCGGGCGCGCTTTGCTCAGCTCAAGTCCCAGCCGGGATCCCACAACGTGTACACCGTGCCCGGAACCGAGTTTGAGCGAACGTTGGCCTCGTCGGCGATCACCCCGCAGCTAGCCGCCCACGTGGTCGGGACGCTGAGACCGATCACCGCGGCAGAGCTGCAAACGCTCGGCCCACCGTACGACGCCTCCTCGATCGTCGGGCAGAACTGGCTGGAGGCGAGCCAGGAGCGCACACTGGCGGGCATCCCGAGTACTCACATCGACCTTACGGACGCGCACGACACTCCGGTCAAGCTGCTGGCGAGCTTTGGAGGACGCCCGGGCGCCGCGGTCCGTACCAGCATCGACCCACGCGTCCAGCGTGCCGCCGAGCAAGCGCTCGCGCGGTCGACGCGCCCGAACGTGTCGATGGTGGCGATGCGCGCCTCGACCGGCCAGGTGCTGGCGGTCGTGTCCGACCCGCTGGGTACCGATGACCTGGCGCTCGACGGTGCCTTCCCGCCCGGCTCGACGTTCAAGGTGCTCACCTTCACCGCCCTGCGCACGCATGGGTTGACCCCATCGTCTCCGACCAGCTGCCCGCCGACCGTAACGGTCGATGGCGAGCCGTTTCACAACGCGCAGGGTGTCGGGCCCGCGTCGACTGTCGACGCGGCGTTCACCGAGTCATGCAACACCGCGTTCATCAGATTGGCCACCGCGGATCTCTCGGCCGCCGACCTCCCGGCGGCGGCACGACTGTATGGACTGATGCACACGCCCCGACTCGGACTCCCCGCGTTCTCGGCCAACGTCCCCGAACCGGCGAGCCAGACCGAGATGGCTGCCGACGCGATCGGACAAGGACGGCTCACGTTCTCACCCCTCGGTATGGCCCAGGTGGCCGCGGCGATCGACAGCGGCGTCGTGCGCGCGCCCCGGCTGGTACAGGGCGGGCCAGACGACACGCGCCCGCCGTCGCGGCTGCCCGGTGGGCTGGTCGCGGACCTGCGGGCGATGATGGCCGAGGTCACCACCAGCGGAACCGCCGCTGGGACGGGGCTGCCTGCCGGCACCCATGCCAAGACGGGCACCGCCGAGTACGGGGTCGGACCGGAATCGCAGCTGAAGATCGACGGCTGGCTGATGGGCTACTACGGGGACATCGCATTTGCGATCGTCACGCAGAACACCGGCGGCCCGGACGGCGGACCGATCGACGGGCCACTGATCGCGAAGTTCCTCGACGCGCTCGGACCCGGCGCGTAATCGGACGTCCCGTCCGCCCGCCGCCGACCGGGCTCCGTGAGGCTCGGAGTCGTTCGACGAGGGCCAGACCAGTGAGCAGGCCAGGGTCTCCCCGGGTGCGACGGCGAGACGGCACGAGCAGACTCTGTGGCGACATCAACCCAAGGTCAGTAGAGAGCTGAGGCACCCATGGAGAATCGACGCGAACAGCCAGTAGTCGGCAGGCGCGATCGGGTCAGGGAGCGCCTGAGGGTCGAGGAGCGGCAAGCCGACCGCGGGGAGCGGTGGCTTCGCAAGCTCATCTTCGGCGATTGGCACCCGCTGCTGCGCGATCCGCTGGACCTACTGCGGCTGTCGTTCGCCGGCGCCGCGGTTGGGTTTCTTGTCGCGGGCCGTGCAGACAAGGCGTGGCATCTGTTCTTGAACTTCCTGGTGGTCGTGGCCGCGCGGCGCCTGAACATGCCGCGGCGGTGGGACCTGCTGTTCATCCTCGCATGGGGCACGCAGGCGTGGGGCAACGCGGCCGACCTGTTCAACCTGAATTACTGCACGAATCTTCGGCTGGGCAGGGATAACAACGTGTGCCTGGGCTACGACAACTTCGTCCACTTCCTCATTCCACTCGCCAGCATCGCGCCCCTCTACACGCTCGGTCTGCGGCTCGGCGTGTTGCCCGACATCAGCCAGGAGACCAGCTGGAGCCATCGGTTCGGCACCGTGCTGTTCGCGGCGCTCGGTGCCATGGCGATCGAGACTCTGAACGAGATCTGGGAGTACGTGGCGGTCAACTGGCTCGGCCAGAATCTCCAGATCGGCTATTCGGACACGATCCACGATATGGCCCTGGGTGTGGTCGGCTCGCTGGCCGGAGGGGCGCTGATCTGGGTGTGGGCCGCGAACCGGTGGCCGACCCAGCGGAAGCCTGGGGTGCCGGATTCGCCCGTAGGTGAATCGGGTTGGACAGCAGCCACAGGCGCCCATTGATCCGCGCTTCAACCCGGTAGACGCCGGGCGCCTCGAGGTCGAGGTCGAGTACGGCGGCGTGTGCGCGATCGATCTGGGCGCCGTCGCGGATGACGAGCACATCGGCGACGCACGGCAGCCGCACACGTAGGACCATACGCGCGGCGGGCGCCTCTCCGCCCATCTGAACGATCTCACCGTCGGCCCGCTCCGCCCACAGGCGCGCGCCGTCCGCCGGCGCCACGAACGGGCACGTCAGCCACGCGGCGCCCGCGCCCAAGGCTCGCACGAGCGTCGCGCGATCGTGTTCGAGCGCGCCGGTCGGCGGCCGGTCGCAGAGGAGATGAGTGCGGAGCAGGTTGAAGGTCAGCGCGTGTGGCAGCGGGGTGTGCACTCGGCCACGAAGACGGATACCCGGCTGGTGACCATCGAGTCCGCCGACCGCCGGGACGCGCCTGTGCGCCGAGAGCCGGTCCCAATGGCGCAGGTGCGCGGCCGGCGGCCCCTTTGCCACCGCGACCTCCGGGTCACGCAGCCAGCGCACCGCTTCGCCCGGCGTGCGCCAGCCCTCGGCCGCATCGGTCGTGAGGCTCCACAACTCGACGCCGTCGCATCCATGGTCCTCGTCAAGCGCCGGCCACCCGTGGGGCGGCACGATCCGCCGTGCCAGCGCCGGCGCCAGCATGTGCCCGCCGGTGGAGAACGGGTGGGCGGCGAAGCCGAGCCCGCCGGCCGCCCGCACGGCGTCGGCGATCTGGATTGCGGAGAGTCCGGCATGCGGGATCTCCCGCTCGACGCCGAACGCCAGGTAGTGCCCGTGCTTGGGGCTGATCTCGGTGCCGACCACCAGGAACACGCCGTCGTGCCGGCCCTCCCAGCCGTCGCGGCGCGCCGCGAGCGTGTCGTGATCGGTCAGCAGCACCGCATCCGCGCCCACCTCGCCGGCGGCCGCCAGTAGCTCCGGAATCGTCGCCGTCCCGTCGGAGTACGTGCTGTGTACGTGAATCACACACGAGACGTCGAATTGGCTCGCCGGCTGATGCACCGACGAAATCGTCACACAGCCCGAACGCCCTCCGTGCGATGGCTACGCTCTGAAGATGTCGTGGCGGCGCCCTGCCGGTCTGATGCTCGTGGTGGTGGCCGCGTTCGTGGCCGCGGCGATCCTGCTGCCGCACTCCGCCTCCGGATTGCGGGGGCTGCTTAGCACTCTCGGACCGACCGCGCCGTTGATCGCGCTTGCGGCGTGGATCGTGCTCACGCCGGCGATGTTTCCCGGGACCGTCCTCGCGGCCGCCGGCGGCCTGGCCTTCGGCGCCCTGGGGGGCTCGCTGATCGCGTGCGTCGGCGCCGTGGGCGGCGGGCTTGCCGCCTTCGCGCTGGCGCGCACGGTCGCGAGGCAGCAGGCGGACCGCCTCGTGCAGAGCAGGCCGAGGCTGTCCCGCATTCACGCGCTCCTGGAACGGCGCGGTTTCGCCGCCATCCTCGCGGCGCGCCTGATGCCGGGCGTTCCGGTGACGGCACTGCACTACGCGGCCGGTGTGTCCCCGGTCCGTTGCCGCGCGTTCGCATCGGCGATCGCGATCGGAGCAGTTCTGCGCACGGTTCCGTACGCCATCCTCGGGGAAGGTCTCAGCTCGGGCTCGATCACGACGATCCTGATCGCCGGCGGCTCGGCTGCGCTCGGCGGCGTTGCCGCCGCCGTGCTCCTGCGCCAGGTTCGCCGCAGCGATGCGGCAGCCGCCTGAGAGAGTCCGCCGCGTACGCTTGTGCGGTGCGCTTCCCCCAATTCCGCAAGCGCCCGGGGACAAAGGAACCCGCGATAGCCGTCGACGATCCTCGCCTCGAGGGCTGGGAGACCGTGAGCACGTTCGAGGAGAAGGCAACCGCCGTCGCGTGGCGCGATCGACTCCGTGAGCTAGGCATCGACGCCGCGTGCGTCGCCGACCGGTCCCTGGATCGCTTCGGCCGTGGAGACATCTATCTCGTCGTGCCGCCCGATCAGTGGTCGCGTGCGAACGAGGTGGTCGAGAACCTCGACGATTGATGCGTTTCGGCCTGCTGCATCCGGGGGAGATGGGCGCGGCGATCGGAGCCATGCTGGTCGAGTGCGGGCACGTGGTGCTGTGGCTTCCGCAGGATCGGAGCGAGCAGACCGCCAGGCGGGCCGCGGCGGCGGGGCTGACCGGCGCCCAGGACCTGGGCGACGCCGAGGTGATCTTGTCCGTGTGCCCTCCGCACGCTGCGCTTGGCGTGGCGCGCTCGTTGCGAGGCACGGCAGCGCTCGTGATCGACGCCAACGCGGTGTCGCCGGTGACGGCCCGATCCATCGGTGAGGTCTTTGACGATCGCTGGGTGGACGGCGGGATCGTGGGTCCCCCGCCACTTCGGGAGGGGACGACCCGTCTGTACCTGTCGGGACCGCATGCGGTCGAGGCGTCACGCCTGTTCGAGGGGACCCGACTGGAGCCGATCGTCCTCGCGGGCTCGCCGGTCGCGGCGTCGGCGCTGAAGATGGCCTATGCGGCATGGACCAAGGGCTCGGCGGCTCTGCTTCTGGCCACGCTGCGCAGTGCGCACGCGAACGGGGTGGAGGACGCCCTGCGCGCCGAGTGGAGTCGCTCGCAACCCGATCTCGACGCGCGCTGGCAAAGCGCGGAAGACTCGGCAGCCGTCAAGGGGTGGCGGTGGGTGGGGGAGATGAACGAGATCGCGGCGACCTTTGCGGCGGTGGGACTTCCGTCCGGGTTTCATGAGGCGGCGGGGGAGATGTTCGAACGCGCCGCCCGGACAGAGTCGAACTAGCGGATCGAGATCTGGGGTAGACCTCCCGGCGGCAGTGGGAAGACGGAAACAAGCGGGAGAAAAAATGAATACACACCAGCTGGGATCCGACCCTCGTCCGGAGCGATGCCGCCTGATTGCGCCCCGGAGGCCGTGGCGCCACCGTGTGCCGTGGGCGGCGCTCGCGGTGCTGGTGGTATCGGCGCTCGTCCCGGCCGCGGCGAGCGCGGTCACGCCGCCGGCCTCGGACCCGTTCTACACGCCGCCGGCGAACCTGGCCCAGTATCCGCACGGGACGATCCTGCGCGAGCGGCAGGTGACGCTCAGCGGGCCGACGCAGACCGAGGCCGCGGACGCCTACCAGCTGATGTACCGCACGACCAACGCCACCGGCCAGCCGGTGGCGGCGGTCACGACCGTGATGGTGCCGACGTCGCCGGCGCTCGGCCCGCGGCGCCTCGCCTCCTACCAGACCTATTACGACAGCCTCACCCTGAACTGCGCGCCCTCCTACACGCTCCAGGGAGGCAACAACGGCGGCGGGACGAACGGTCCGACCGAGCAAACCATGATGAGCCAGTTGCTGCAGCAGGGCTGGGACGTCGTGACATCCGACTATGAGGGCCTGGAGAGCGAGTGGGCGGTCGGTCCGATGCTCGGGTACGCGACCGTCGACTCGATCATCGCCGCTGAGCACTTCGCCCCGGCCGGGCTGCAAGGGGCGAAGACCGAGGTCACGCTGAACGGCTACTCCGGCGGCTCTGAGGCGTCGACGTGGGCGGCCGCGCTGGCGCCGAAATACGCTCCGAACATCGACATCGTCGGCGTCGCCGCCGGTGGGAACTTCCCCGACCTCGACTACACGACCCAGTACCTCGACAACTCGATCTGGTACGGGACCGAAATCGGGGTCCTGGTCAGCTTCAGCCGCGCATTGCCGCAGGACTTCAACCTGAACAAGCTGCTCAACGCCTCCGGGCAGGCCCTGGCCGCGAAGGACGCGCAGGACGGCAGCGGCTGCGCCGGCTCCACGCTGAACGAGCCGTTTGGGAACGCGTCGCAGTACACGAACTTCCCCGATTCGAAGGCTCTCGCCGCCTATGCGCCGGTCAAGAGCGGCCTCGATCAGATCAGCCTGAAGTACGGGCCCCTGCCCAGGGCGCCGCTGTTTCTCTACAACTCGGCAGGCGACGACCTCGCGTTCATCCAACCGGTCGACGCGTGGGTCGCGAACTACTGCCGGCACGGCGTGATCGTCGACTACGACCGCGACCCGACCGGAGGCGATCACCTCAGCGGGATCGTGCCGTACTGGACGGCCACCCTGACCTATTTGAAGAACGCGTTCGCCGGGGCCCGACCGCCGGACAACTGCTCGACCTAGGGCGCCGAGCCCGTCTCCACAGCACGAATCCGTAGGAGATACGTGCTCAGACGCCGCTGAGGGCTGTGACCTCGCCGGCGGCGACCGCGTCGGAGAGTCGCTGGTGATCGATCTCGTTCTGATCCGCGTAGGCGGTCGAGAAGTGGGCGACCGCCTGGTCGAACTTCGATCCCGTCCCCAGGTACGCGGCGATCGCGAGCCGGTCGCCCGAGCGGGCGTGTGCACGCGCCATCGACCACCCGCACGCACGCGTGTAGGCGTGCAAACCGCCGTAGGTCATCCGCGAGAGGTCGATCGACGCCTTCCAGTCCCACAACTGACGGATGTAGAAGTCGTGCTCCTTGCCGTCGAGCCCCACGCTTCGCTGCCAGCCGAGGAACAGATCGATCGCGGCCTGTGACAGCCGCTGACCGCGGACGACTCGCTCGCCGTGGTTCTCGAACTCGCTCGCACCGAGGTATGGCTCGAGCACCGATGCCTGGGCTTCCTTCATCTGGAGAACGAGAGGATCCTGACCACCCCGGCCGGCGAACAGGAGCACCCACGCGCGCGTGCCGACGCTTCCGACTCCGACGACCTTGCGGGCCATGTCAACAAAGCGATAGGTCTCGAACAGGTAGCGCCGGTCCTCGTCGAGGCTCTTCGCGTACTCCTCGACCGCGGCGCGAACGATGTCGATGTCGCGACGGGCATCGTCGGGATCGACCAGCTCCTGAAGCGGAACCAACAACGGCGGCACGCTGCGAAAGCGAAGCTCACCGTCGACGCGCTCGGTCAGCCGCTGCACCGCCCGAATGCTGGTCTTGCGCCGCGCCTTGGTGAACGGCTGTGCGAACACGATTCGACCCTTCCTGCCCAGTCGCCCGCCGAACCGCTCGACCAGCTCGCTGGCGTTGAGGCGGTCGTACCACACCTCGAGGTGGCTCTCGTTCGCGAACCCTCTCATCGCCTCGCGATACTCGCGCACACAGTCGGTCACCAGCGATCGACGCCGGTCGGCAGGCAGTCCGATATCGCGACCGGCGATCTCGACGCTGGCCGCCATGCGTTTGACATCCCACTCCCACGGTCCCGGCAGCGTCTCGTCGAAATCGTTCGGACCGAACAGGAGCCGGCGGTCTTGGGCCGCGAAACCGCCGAAGTTCGCGATATGGGCATCCCCGCACGCCTGGACGACGATCCCGCAGTCAGGTGTCACCGCAAGGTCGGCGGCCATGACGGCCGCCGCGCCCCGGTAGAACGTGAACGGCGAGACGAGCATTCGCCCGTACCGAATCGGGACCAGCTCGGTAAGGCGCGTGCTCGCCTGAGCCTGGAGCACCTCGATCGGATCCGGCCGGTCCGTGGGGGGCGACCACTCGCTATGAGCAGACCTGGGCACGACCTGTCTGGCCGCGCGGCCTCGCTCCGCCGACTCGCCTGAGACCAGGGTCGCGCGCTCGGACGCAGCCGTCTTCGCCCGCGCGCCGGCGTCGCGCGGAGGGGGATCTGGTTCTCGACGCGTGGCCGTGCTCACAGGGTTCCCTCGGGGGCCCGCACTGGCCCGTGAGGCCGCCCAAGGCTGGACCACTGGAACCTCACGAGCATCATCCCGATCGGGTGAGCGTATCCGGCTCCAAGCGGCGCTGGCGGTGGGTCATAACCGCGCACTCGACATCGGCGCCGCGGCGAGTGTGGATTCCGCGCCGAATAAGGGTGTCGCGCAAAATCAATGCACCGGAACTTAGTTGTGACCGAGTCACAAACACCCACGGGCGACGGAACGGTCGCGGCCCGGACTTTGGCGCTGCAACTACGTATATGTCAGCTGAATCGCCAAAGTCCGCGCCGCCGCTTCGCCTGGGTTGTGCGCCACCCACAATGGCGACTGTTTACGCGACAGCGTCTACATGGGTCACAAGTGCAATCTCGACGGTCGGCGGGAGCCAAGTGCGCGGTTATGACCCATCCACACCTGCGTCCGCCGCCGTCTGGCCGGGCTTGCTCTCAGTCGGTTGCATGGACGTTATCGGAATGATATCATTTCGCTATTGTCATCCACGATGCTCCCGGGAGGGATCATGGACAGTGATTGGCTGATCAGGCGTCTGCCGTCATTGGAGCGCCGGCACCCACGGCTCTGGGCCTGGGTGCACATCGCGGCCGGGATCTGGCTGCTCGTCCTCACCGGCATCTTGTACAGCTACCAGCGCGGCGGCTGGTGGCGACCGCTGCTGGTACCCGCAGCCGCGGGGCACGTGTACCTTGGCTATTGCCTGCTCCGAGCCGCCGATGCGGGCAAGGGTTAATTCGCCGCCTCTGGTTCAAAAACGCCGGGAGCGGGCAGAACGGGTCTGTTTTTCGTCCTGCCCGCTCCGACCGATGAGGGACCGAGATATCCGCGCGATGCTTCGCGGCGCGACCGCCGCGAAGCTGCTCGACGGTTGGCAGGGACCGCACCTCAATGAGCGCACGTACTGCATCGCTCCGCGGCACGCCGGGGCGATGGAGCGCCCGCTCGACTACGTCATTGGGTATTGCGAGCTACTCGCCGCGGCGGGTGTGGAGCCGCTCTACCGCGAGTCCGAGCCGCTGTTTTGACGCTCAGCGGTCGATGACCGTGTCCGTGATGGCATCGATCCCGGCGAGCCGGTTCCCGAGCTCCTCGCTGAGGTCATAGCGCGCCGCGAGCGCGCGAGGCGCCGTATAGCTGAGCTTCGTCTGGTGTCCGTCGAGCCAGACCAGGACCTTCAGGGGAAGATCGAGGGCGGCGAGGGGCGAGGCCTGCATGACCGGCGTCCCGGCCGCCGGGCTTCCGAAGATGACGACCTTGGTGTCACGCAGCTTCAGGCCGATGGCCTCGGCTTCGCCGCTGTGATCGATGACGGCGAACAGCTTGAGTCCCTTGGCTGCGACGACGGCGGACAGGCGAGCGACGGTGTCCGTCACCGACCAGGGGCTCAGTTTGGTGACGACTTGTGCCGTGGCGGCGTCCGGTGCGGTCGCGTTTGCGTTCATCGTTCGCTCCTCGTCACAGATCGGGGGTGCTCAGCTCGAGGCTCGAGAGAAGCTCTGGAGGTACTTCCGCGTCGGCTGTCTCGACGCGGCCGCGCGGAACGCGCCGGACCGCGACCACAAATGTCGCGGCCATGACGGCGGCCATGATGTAGAAGACGGTCTGGGTCGACTGCGCGAACGCGAGCTGTACGTCGTGCACGAGCGCGTGTGGCTGTCCGGCGCTCGATCCTGCCGTCGACCCCCCGACGCCAAATGA
The DNA here is from genome assembly GCA_963832315.1 of uncultured Solirubrobacterales bacterium. GTDB lineage: Bacteria > Actinomycetota > Thermoleophilia > Solirubrobacterales > Solirubrobacteraceae > Palsa-465. The sequence goes on from CAWHTT010000012.1 coordinate 138,601, forward strand.
CGCGGCGACCCGATGGGCCACGCCGCCCGGCACGCCCGCTTTCGTGAGTGCGCCGGTGACGGTGGTGTCCGTCCGGTGAACGAGGACGGTGCCAAGGACGGCCAGACCCAGGCTGGCTCCGAAATTGCGGGCTGTCTGCGTGATTCCAGTGGCTTCGCTGTAGCTCGTCTTGGGGGCACGGTTGACCGCGTCTGTGCTCGCTGGGGTGAGCATCAACCCGATCCCGCCGCCGGCGATCACCACGTAGATCCACTGCTTGCTCAGCGAGAGATCCGTGAGCTTCCCGGCCAGCAGGAAGAACCCGACGGCGCTGATCGCGCAGCCAAAGACGATCGCGGGCCGGGCGCCGCGGCGGTCGAGGATCCGCCCCCCGAGTTGAGAGGCGACCACGAACCCGAGGAAGAAGTACAGGAGGTAGAGCCCGGCCTGTGACGAGGTCTTCCCCAGCGAGACCTGCGAGTAGACGCTGGCGAAGAAGAAGAAGGGGACGAAGACGACCGACATCATGCCCAGGACAGCCGTGTCGGCGGCAAAGCCGCGGTCGGCAAAGATCCGCAGCCTGAGCAGCGGATCGGGTGTGTGGAGCTCCCAGCGAACGAAGGCGAGCATGAGAAGCGCCCCGACGACGAGTGATCCCCAAGTCGCGGGGCTGCTCCAGCCCCACACACTCGACTGCTCCAAGCCCAGGACGAGCAGGCCCATCGCGCCGGTGATCAGGACGGTGCCGCGGTAGTCGAGCCTCGTGTCCTCGGTAGGCGTCTCCTCGCAGCTGATGTGGATCAAAATCAACGCGATGATCGCGATCGGGACATTGATCCAGAAGATCGCGCGCCAGGTCCACTGCGTCAGGTAGCCGCCGGCGATCGGGCCGATCGCGGTGAGTCCTCCCGCGATCCCAAAGAAGATCGCCATCGCCCGTCCGCGCTCGCGCAGCGGGAACGCCGAGACGACGATTCCCACCGCAGCGGGGAACAGCAGGGCCGCGCTCGCACCCTGAAGGATCCGGAAGCCGATGATCCACGCCTGAGCCACGCTCCCTTTCGGGGTGAAGCCGCAGCACGCTGAGGTGAGCGCGAAGCCGAATACGCCGATCAGGACCATCCGCCGGCGGCCGCGCGCGTCGCCGAGCTTGCCGCCGAGCGCGAACAGCGCCGATAGCGCGAGCAGATACCCGTTGATCACCCACTGCGAGCCGGTCGCCGAGAGCGACAGCTCCTGTTGGATCTTGGGGATCGCGATCGCGACGATCGTCTGATCGATGAACGTCATCCCGACCGCGAACACCATCGCGACGAGCACCAGATTCTTCCTCGAGCCCATCCGCTCACCTCCGGGGTTGCCGCTGCCCAGGATCTTGACACCCACGGGCCCGCGGGGTCTAGTCAAATGACTGCCGTCCCGGTTCCGAGGGTCGTATCGTGGCGCGGACACTCGATGTTGAGGACCGGTCTGCTGCTGTTCCTGTCAGACCGCACCGTCGCCTACCCGAGCGCGCCGGCACTGCGAACCGATCTCACACGGCCGGCGTAGTGCTCGTTAGATGAGCAACACCCAAAGGGGGCGACGCGAAGATGATTTACGACGAGCGAGATCACACCGAACTGACACCAGGCGCACTCGTGGACTGTCCGACGTGCGGCCTTCCCGCGGAGATCACCGACCGCTTCACGTTGGACGGCGTGCCGGAGCCGGTCGATCACGTGAAGGTCGTCTGCGTTGGCCGGCACTGGTACACGCTGCCGGTCGACATGGTCCCCGTGAGTGCGCCCGTGCGCGAGCGCACGAGCACCTCGGGCGTGTGACACCGCGCGCGCTCTAGCGCGCTCAGAGGTCGGGATGAGAACCGAGTGCGCGCAGTCCGTGCCGGCTGTCGGGCGCGGGCTCGTCGAGCTCCGCGGACAGCGCGTCGCTCTCGAACCGGGCGAGGGCCTCCTCGCATGAGGCGACGGCCGCGGCGGCCTCTCGACCGCCGGGCGCATCGAAGTAGTCGCGCGCGCGGATGGCGGCGAGCCACTTCTGATAGCGGGCGAGGTCGGCGTCGGACTCCTCGAGCTCGGTGTACGTGGTCCGGCCGCGACGGCGCTCGAGCTGGAGCTCGTCGTGGAACTGCCGCGTGCTCTCGACCACTTCGCGGTACTCGTCGGTCCGCTCGCGCTGAATCGCGTCGATGATCGCGGTCTCCTGCTTGGAGTCCGTCAGGCGGATGCGAAGCATCTCGCCGTGGCCGCCTTCCGCGCGCAGTCGGGTCACGACGCGCGCCGCGGCCCGGGTGGTCTTCGGCGTCGCCGGGAGCAGACACACGGACTGCTGCAGGTAGTGAGCCCCGAGGCTTCGCAGATTGCGCCACGCGTAGACGCGGAGCGTCGAGGTCCCGCCGGGCGGGGTGGAGACGGTGATGAGCAACCAGTCGCGGGCCACGGGCGACCATGATTCCAGACTGGCTTCCATCGTTCCTGTCCCACGTATCATGCGTTTCATGACGAGCGCAACGTACGCGTCGTCACGCGCCGATCGTGCGCCGGCGGTCCCGGTCCACGCACGAACCGCCGGCGGCCGTGTGGGAGTGCACCGGCAGCCGCCCCGGCGGGCTGAGGCCCGAGGAGGTCGCGCAGCGCCGCACCGCGGCGGTCCGGACCGAACGTGGCAAGACCTCCGGCGTCTTGGGCGAGATCGTCGAGTCGGTGATGGAGCCGCTCCAGCTGCTGCTGGTCGTGGTCGGCGTGCTCTCGGCGATCTTCGGCGAGCTTCGCGACGCGATCGCGATCTTCTCGGTCATCGTCCTCGTCAGCGCGGTCGAGGCGATCTCCGAGGTCCGTGCGAAGCGCGCGCTGAAGGCGCTGCGCGAACTCAGCGCCCCCAACGCGCTCGTCCGGCGCGCGGGCGTCGCGGTGGCGGTCCCGGTCGGCGCACTCGTCGTCGGCGACGTCCTGCTCGTCGAGGCCGGCAGCGTCGTCGCGGCCGACGCCCGCGTCGTGGAGGCCGACGGCCTCGCCACGGACGAGTCCAGGCTGACCGGCGAGCCCGTCGCGGCCGCGAAGGGACCCGAGCCGGTCGACGCCGACGCGCCGCTCGCCGAGCGGTCCTCGATGCTGTACGCGGGCACGGCCGTGGTGGCCGGCGCCGGCGAGGGCGTGGTCGTCGCGCTGGGTGACGAGACCGAGATCGGGCGTCTCGGCCGGCTGGTCGCACAGGCCAAGGAACCGCCCACTCCCCTCCAGCGCGCGATGGCAGAGCTGGCGCGCGCAGCGCTCATCGTTGCGGTCACCGCGTGCGTGCTCGTGCCGCTCGTCGGGGTCCTCCGGGGCCAGTCGCCGCGCGAGATGCTGCTCGACGGGCTGACGCTCGCGTTCGCCACGATCCCCGAGGAGCTGCCGATCCTCGTGACCGTGCTCGTCGCGCTCGGCGGTCTGCGCCTGGCGCAGGACGGCGTCCTGCTGCGGCGCCTGCGCGCCGCGGAGGCCGTCGGCGCGATGACCGTGCTGCTCGCCGACAAGACCGGGACGCTGACCGAGAACCGGCTGCTGATCGAACGCGTCGACGGCGACCGCGAGCGCGTGCTCGCCGTGGCGGCGGCCGCCCACGGTGCAGCGGCCGCGCAGGATCCGGTCGATCGCGCGCTGGTCGAGGCCGCCGGTGAGCCCGCGTCGAGCGAGCGCCTCGCCCGCTACCCGTTCGATCCGGTGCGCCGGCGCGAGAGCGCGGTGTGGCGCGATCCCGGCGGCGCGTGGGTGGCCGTGAAGGGAGCGCCGGAGGCCGTCCTCGAGGCGTGCGCGATGTCCGAGACGGAGCGGACGTCGGCGCTCGCGCGGGTCGCGCGGCTCGCCGACGACGGGCTGCGGATCATCGCGGTCGCCGAGCGTCGTGTCGCCTCCGCCCCCCGCGACGCCGCCGACGCCGAGGCCGAGCTCGAGTTCGTCGGGCTGGCCGCCTTCCGCGATCCGTTGCGCGCCGGTGTCGGCGATGCCGTGGCCGAGCTCGCCCACGCCGGCGTGCGGACGATCGTCGTCAGCGGCGACCACCCGGAGACGGTCGCCGCGGCCGCGCGCGAGGCCGGCGTCCGCGCTTCCGAGGTCCTGCACGGCGGCGCGCCGCTCGACGCCCTCGACGACGACGAGCTCGCCGCGCGACTGCGCGGCGAGGCCGTCATCGCGCGCGCCACGCCCGAGGACAAGCTGCGCCTCGTCCGGATCCTCCAGGATCGCGGCGAGGCGGTCGCCGTCACCGGCGACGGCGTCAACGACGCGCCGGCCCTTGCCGCGGCGAACGTCGGGATCGCCATGGGCGCGCGCGGAACCGATCTCGCCCGCGAGGCGTCCGACCTGGTGCTCGTCGACGACGCGTACCCGACGATCGTCGGCGCGGTCGAGGGCGGTCGCGGTCTGGCATCCCAACTGCGGCGCGCGGTCGCCTTCTACCTGGGCGCGAAGATCGCGCTGGTCGTGGTCATCGCCGTGCCGCTGGCGCTCGGGCTGCCCGCCCCGTTCCACCCGGTGCATATCGTCATCCTGGAGCTGTTCATGGATGTCGGCGCGTCGGTGGCGTTCGTCTCCGAGCCGACGGCGCCCGGGACGATGGATCGCCCCCCGCGCGATCCCGCGAGCCGATTCCTCGACGGCACGCAGCTGTCGGCGATCGCGCTCACGGCGGTGGGCCTCATCGCTGCGGTCCTCCCCGCGTTTCTCATCGTCCACGCCCGGTGGGGCGCCGACATGGCGATCGCGTCCGCCGTGGCCGGGTGGCTCATCGCGAATGTCGCGATCGCGTGGAGCCTGCGCGCCCGACCGGGTCTGCCGTTGCGGCGCAACGTCGCGTTCGGAGTGTGGGCGCTCGCCGCGCTGCTCGCGGCGCTCATGCTGTCGCTCACCCAGGCCGGGGCGACGCTGGGCGTCGCCCCGCTCACGGTGGGCGCCCTTGGCGTCACGGCCGCCCTCGCGGCGGCCGGGGTGGCGATCGCGGTCGCCGGACGGGTCGCGCTGTCGCTGTCGCGACGCCTGTAACGGCTGGACGAGCAAAGTTACTGTCAGGTTTCGGCGCCGCGTCGATCGTCGCGGTACTTGCACGAGCACCGCGGACTGTTCAGGATTGGCTTAACAACCAACCCGAACTCCGGAGTCCCGTTTGCCGCCCAGCGCCACCGTCACCGGCAGCGGGATCGTCATCCGGCCGGACGACTTGGTCGTACTCGGCGTCCAGTGGCTGGGGCTCGATCCCGTGCCCGCCACGCCCGGCCAGCCACCGGCGGTCCAGGCCGCCGCCGGCGGATCCGGCGGACAGCTGATCGTCGCCTTCCCGCCTCAGCACGTCGCGGAGGAGACGTCGCCGTTCCTCGGCGAATGTAGCTGGCCGTCGCTCGGCCACTCCCTGCCGCCGGGGGCACCGGTCGCGGTGCTCGACCAGGGCCACGCGCGCACCGTGTTCACCGTCGATGACGACCGGATGGTCCACCAGCACCCCCAAATCGACGCCAGCGGCAATGGCGTGGAAGGGCCGGACGTGCCGGTCGCGGGCTTCCCGGCGCCGCCCGGGGCGCATCTCGCCGCAGTGTCCACCGACGGGCAGACCGTCGATCTCTGGGCGGTCATCGACGGCGGACCGCTGTGTCACCGCCAGCGCGGGCCGGACGCCACCTGGACCGACTGGGCGCCGATCGACGGCACGACGTTCCCGCCGGGGCCGTTCGATCTGCACGACGCCACGGTGTGGGACCTCGTGCCGGGAACCCGGGTCGCCGCGAAGGTCGTCCAAGGCTCGACGTGGTTGTTCTGGCCCAGCCCGCCCAACCCCGCCGGAACGGTGAGCATCTTCCGGCGGCACGACGGAGCCGGGGCGGTGAGTCCCACGCCGCAGCCGGCCGACACGCGGCTGACTTCTGTCCTGGTCGCCGCCGGCTTCGAGCAGTCACTGTTCGCGCCAGGGCCAGGGATCCCGCCGCCCACGCCCGGCGTGGTCGTGCTGTGCGTCGGGGCGGACGGGCGGGTCAAATGCGTCGCGCGGGACGCCGAATGGACGGATCTCGACCTCGGTGCGCCGCCAGCGGGCTTCCGCACCTCCGCGACGGTCATCGCCGGCGACGTGCCGGACCCCAACGCGCTCAGCATGGCGGTTCTCGCCGTCGGCAACGACGGCGTGCTGTACGGCCGGTGGTGGAGTTGGCAGGGAGTCGACGAGACCGGCCGGCCGTGGACGCCGCTCGGCGACGTCAAGTTCACCCCCGGCTCAGGCATCTCCGAGGACATCTTCGGGGTGAGCGGTGTGAGCCCCGACGGTGAGGTGCAGCGGATCTTCGTTGCCCGGACCGATCCCCTTTCCGCCGGCAAGACCTCGGACCTCGCCGGAGGGTTTACCGAACACGAGTCGCTGGGTGACTGGTGCCCGCCCAATGGTGAGGTCTCGAGCGGCTATGTGGTCGCGGCCGACCGGACGATACGAATCGCGGTGCGTGGCGGAACGCCGTTCGCGAGCCTGGGGCGCAGGGCCGCGACGGTCGCCGGTCCCAGCCGGCTGGCCTTCACGATCCCGCCGGGTGGCCGTGTGACGCTCAGCGCGGAAGGCGTGCTCGAGGCGATGCGCGAGCACCCGATCGCCGCGGACGGCGGCGCGTCGGGGACCTCGATCGAGCTCCCGTGGGGTCTGCTGCTCATTCCGGACGGGTCCACGACCCGCCTGGAGCACGCCAATGGGCCGGCGGCGGGCGTGGCGCCCCTGTGGCACACGCGGGCGAGCGGCGATTCGGTCCCGCTGCGGTCACTCGGCGTCACGCCGGACCCGGCGGCGCCTGGGCCCATCCTTCGCGCCACCGCTCGCCGAGCACGATCGCACCGCCGTCCACCAGCACGCCTCGGACCCCAGCCAGGCGCCGATCGCCGCGACGCGCCTCGGCTTCAGCGCGCTCGGCGGGTGGTTGACCGCCGCCGGCACCTGGCCGGACTTCGCGTGGCGGCACCTTGCCGCGTGCGGGCGTGACCTGGAGGTGCGCACGGTCACGCGCGGGATCCTCTATCCGCTCGGCCACGCGGCCGAGTTCGAGGAGGTGACCGTGCGGCGCTTCGACACGCGCTCGGACCGTTCCGCGGCGGAATTGCACCGCCACGGGACCCTCTACATCACCGAGCCCGTGCGCACCTACGCCGACCAGGGCACGCCTGACTTCAGACGCTTCCCGTTCGCGACGGTCGAGATCGCGGCCACCTCGCTTACCGGGCTCGACGCGCCCCCGGCATGGGTCAGCCTGCCGCGTCCGATCGGGCCGGGCAGCTGGGAGCAGGAAAACGAGCGGCTTCGAGAATGCGTTGTTCAACACGTCCGGGGACGAGCATCTGCGGCTCCAGCGGGAACAAGTCTTCCTGCTCGACAACCGGACGATCGACACGTTCTTCCAGCCGACGATCGGGGGCGCTCCCGTTCGCTTCCCGGTGCGGCTCGGCGGAGGCGACGACAGCGTGCTCGTGCACCTGCCGCAGCTGTTCGTGACCCGCGACGTCCGCGAGGAGCATCGCATCGATCTCGGTGGTGGCCAGCCGCCGATCGTCCTCCCCGCGTTCGACTCTTTCACCGCTGACGGGATCGACGATCGGCTGCGGGCCGCCTCCGGGGCGGGGAGCCAGGCCGACGTGCCCGGGCTGCCGATCCGGCTCGCCGGCACCGAGCCATTCGAGGTGCACGAGCTCACGCTTGCGGCGCCGCAGGACGCGCGCGTGGCCGACGGGGTGCGCCCCCTGATCGCCGCCGCCGAAGTCGCGCTGCCGGCGATGCGTCAGCTCGGCGGAGAGGTCAAGAGCTACGCGGTGACGCTCGCGGACGAGTACGTCGTGCAGGGCAGCAAGGATGTGGTGCTACGGATCGCCGGGGACGCGCTCGACGTGGCGTTCGGCGGCACGAGCGCACGTTCCGGGGGCCTGGCCCGACCGGCCTTCAGTGCAGACGCCATCAGCGCCGCGGCGGGGCCGGTGAAGGCGGCCGCGGTCGACCCCGCGTCGTTCTTCACAGGTGAGGCGAAGCTGCTCGGGATGGTGGCCCTGCGGGACGTCGTGGCCAAAGCCGGCTTCAAGGCGCCTTCGATAGCTTCGGTTCCGCTCGATCCCGGGCTGCCGCCGAAGGTCACACTCGAGTGGGACGCGGTGCCGCTCGGAGCGAACGGCGCCTTCCAGCCGAGCTCCGGCCAGCCCGCGCTGCTGACGCTGACGGTCGAGTCCACGCCGGTCGCCGATGGGCCGCCTCGCGTGCACACCACCGGCGAGCTCACCGACTTCCAGCTCGAGATCGCGGGGGTCCTCGTGGTCGCGTTTCGCAGCGTTCGCTTCGAGTCCAAACCGGACGAGAAGCCGACGATGGCGGTCGACGGGCCCGACGTCGACTTCGCGGGCGACCTGCACTTCCTCGACGTCCTGAAGGAGGCGATCTCGGCGGTCGCGGGCGACCTTCCGGTCGCGATCGACGCCACGCCCGACGGGGTCACGATCGAGCAGAACATCGGGCTCGACTCGGTCAGCCTCGGCGCGGGGGCGTTCACGCTGACGATCCGCGACGCCGTTTTCCACACCGAGGTCATGCTGCCGTTCGACGGCGAGTTCGAGGTGGCCCTGAGCGTCGGCACCAAGCCCCACCCGTTCCTGGTCGGGGTGTGGATCCTCGGCGGCGGGGGCTATCTCGAGCTGACGTTCCGCGGCGGCGAACTCGAGCTCGCCGCCTCGGTCGAGATCGGCGGGCTCTGGTCGCTGGATTGGGTCGTGGTGGCCGGCGAGGTGCACGCGCTGGCGGGAATCGAGATCCGCCTCGTCGACGGACACGCGCAGCTCTCGGGCTACCTGCGAATCGGGGGGTCGGTGCAGGTCCTCAAGCTGATCTCGGTGTCGATCGAGGTCACGGCTGAGATCACGGCCGGCAGCGGGCCGGGCGAGCCGTTCCGCGTCGTCGCGAGCGCCAGCATCGTGCTCGAGGTCGACCTGTTCCTCGCCTCGTTCCCGCTGGAGCTCCATCAGTCCGTGGTCCTGTACGAGGCCGGGGGAGAGGAGCACCTCGCGCCCCAAGCGGTGCGCGCGTTCCTGGTCAGCGCGCAGCAGCCGCAGGCGCTGGCGAGCGCCGACGCCCGGGCGGCCTGGCTCGAGTTCCGGCGGGCATTCGCGTGAGCGAGTTGCTCTGGATCGCTGTGCCCGGCGGCGCGGTGCGCCCCGACGGCAACGCCCCGCTGGCGCTCCTGATCGTGCCGCGGCTCACCGGTACGGGGGACACACTGGCCGCCTACGGGATGGACCGCTGGCCGGCGCTACTGAAGGGAACGACGTTCACGCTCGAGTTCCGCGGCCACGCAACCGTGCCGGTCACCCCGATCCAGCCGCTCGCGGCCGAGCAGGCGCAGCCGCGGTGGGACGCACTGTTCCTCGCGCCACCAAAGGTCGCGACGCCCGGTTGGGTGCAGGTGCGATCCTGGGCACAGCCCGCGCAGCGGGACCTCGACATCCTCGACACGGGCGCGGAGGCGACGGCGATCCAGGATGCGTACGCGCAGGAGCTGGTCGGCGCCGCTCCCCGGACGCTTCGACTCGGCCCGTCCGCCGAGCGACGCCGCGCGCGGTCGGCGCGGCGGGCGGCCCGCGTGGCAGATGCAGGACCCGCGCCGGCGCCGCGTCTCGACTTCCACGAGCGCCTGGCTCTGTTGCGCGAACACCCCCGCGTGCTGCGCGCGGTCGGATTGATCGTTGACTTCGCGGTCACGGTGCCGACGGATGCGACGGCGGTCCGGCTGATTCCCGCCACGCCGGCGTGGCCGACAGCGCCGGCGCCCACCCACGTCACGCCGTGGACTATGTGCCAGCTCGCGGCTGGGCGGTTCCTGCCCGAGCCGCGGCCCGGGAGCGGCATCGCCGGCGGAGTTGTGAGCATCGGTGGCGCCGGCCTGCTTGCCGGCTCGCAAGCGCCCGCGGATATGGACTGGGCGGTCGTGAGCTACGACGTCGAGGCCGCGATGACCCGGCTCGGCGCAACCCAAGAGGACGGCCCGCTGCCGCCGCTGCGCAGCGCCGGCCTCTCGCTTCTGCGGCTTCGCCGAGAGCAGGAGCTGACCCAGCGCATGAGTGCGCGAGGGGGCAGCCAGCCCGCGGAAGTCGACGGGCTGTTCGCCGACGACCTCGTGCTCGGCTACCGGCTCGACGTGCGCCTGCCGGAGGCAGGTTGGCAGTCTCTGTGCCGGCGAACGGCGGACTACCGGGTCGCGGGCGAACAGCTCGATCCGCCGTCCGGCACGCCCGAGGAGGGCCACGTCAAGCCGGACGCGGTGACGAGTGACGGTACCGCGGGCGGCATGCTCGAGGGCGATCAGATCGTCGTGCGCTGGGACGGCTGGAGCATCGCTGTGCCCCCTCCGGTCCCGGGCGCCGCCCCGGTTCCCGAGCGTGTGATCGATCTGGACTCGCGGCTGTCCGTCGTCGCGCCGCTGCCCAAACTCAGGTTCGGACAGCACTACTTCATGCGCGCGCGCGTGGCCGACCTGGCGGGCGCTGGTCTGACGGTCGAGGACCTGGCTGCGGACGACGTGCCGGCGCAGCGCACGCGCGAGCTTCACTACGGGCGCGTCGAGCCGATTCCGGCTCCGGTGCTCATCGCGCCGCAGGGGGTGTCCGCGCCGGGAGGCGCACTCGAGCGGCTCGTGATTCGCAGCGCGGGGGGCCCAGGGCCCGCCACGGGCGCCGCGCCGCCACCGGACGTGCGGCTGCTCTGCGCGCCGCCCACCAGCGTCGAGCTTGCCGACCAGCACGGTGTGTTCGACGCGCACACACCAGAGGACTCCTGGGCGCTTGCGCAGCGGGCAATCCAGGGGCTGGACGGCGCGCCGGCGGCCGAGCCGCAGGCCGCCCAGCCGGTTCCCTGGCTGGCCGACGCGCTCGCCCAGAGGTGGATCCTGCGCCCGGTGAATCCGGGGCTGGACGAGCAGGGCGCGCGCTGGGACGGCGCGGAGAACTGGAGTCACCAGCCGGTGACGCTGGTGCTGGCCCCCGGTGCGGTGACGGGTTGGTCGGAGGCGACGGGGCGCCTCACGCTCGCGCTCGCGCCCGCGGGCGACATCGATATCGATCTCTCGTCGGCGCCGCGGGAGGGGTTCACCGGCGTGGAGTTGACGCTGAACGAGTGGGTGGATGGATCCGCGGCGGCCAAGGTGCTGGCCGACGTCGGCGACGGCCGGCAGTCGCACATCACCCCGGCGCGCCGCCTGCGGCTGGTCCACGCCGTACAGCGTCCCCTGGCTGCGCCCAGGGCATCGTTCGCGGTCGAGCGCGGGCTCCACGACACGTTCGCTCTCATCGAGCCGGCCGCCGCAGTCGCGTTCGACCGGGCCAGCACCGTGCGGCTGGACCTGGCGGCATCGTGGCAGGAGTGGGCGGACGCTCCACAACCGATCGGCGAGCGGTCGGCGATCATCGCGTCGGAGACGGTTCCCCTCCAGGGCGACTTCGCCTTGCCGCCGGAACGCCACGAATTCGGCGACACGCGCCGGCGCCGCGTCACGTACACGCTTACCGCCGTCAGCCGCTTTCAGGAGTTTTTCGATCCGGCGCTGCTGACCTCGGATCCGAAGGCGTTTTCGGTGGAGGGGCCGCCGGTCGCCGTCGACGTACCGAGCTCGGCACGGCCACCGGCGCCGGTGGTCGAAGGGGTCGTGCCCGCGTTCGTCTGGCAGCGGACGGGCGCGCCGCCGGGGTGGACGGAATGGACGAGCGCCCGCAAGGGCGGCCTGCTGCGGATCGAGCTGGGTCCCGGCTGGTTCGCCTCAGGCGAGGGCGAACAGCTGGCGATCCTCCTCGCGACCGAGGAGTTCCCGGCGCGCGGACTGTGGGCGTTCCTCAGCGCGACCGGGCGCGACCCGGTGCACGCCACCGCCGACACCGCGCGGTGGCTGTCCGCGAGCGACGTGGCGGCTCCCGGAGCCACCGAGGTCTGGCTTGAAGAGGCGCAGGCGAAGCTCCTCGTGCTGCCCCTCACGCCGTCGCATACGGACGCGGCCGGCGCGCCATGGTTCGCCGACGCGGATCTCGGAGCGCTGGCCGCCGGCTCCTACCGGCCGTTCGTCGAGCTTGCCCTGGCGCGCTATCAGCCCGTGAGCCTCGACCGGGTCGCGCTGTCGCCGGCCGTGCGCACCGACATGATCCAGCTGGCGCCGGCGCGCTCACTGCACCTGCGCCGCGGGCCCGCGGCGATCGTGGCCAGCCTGACCGGGGTCGGTCCAACCGAGGCCCCGAACCGCGTCGAGGCGTGGATCGAGCGCTGGAGCGGCCCGGGCGCCCCCTCGACCGAGCTGACCGATCTCGGCGGCGCGGGCGCTGTGTCGTGGACGCGGGTCGCCGGCGCCACCGCGACCGGTGCGCTCGGCGCCGACCTCACGGTGCCGCTGCCGGCGGGGGGCGCCGCGCCCCAGCGCATCGTGGTCCGGGAGACCGAGGAGGTGCCCGGCCGGGCACCGCAGCCCGGCCCACTCGGAGGTGAGCTCAGTCGTCAGCTCGTGTTCGTCGAGACCGTGATCGTGTGAGCAAACGGGGCGGTAGCTCCGCGGGCTCGGCAGCGCTCCGGTAGGGTTCCTGCCGAACGCATCCGGCAGGGCGCCGGTCGCAAGCTATTGGGAGGTTTGAGGAGATGTCGAAGGTCTCGAGGCTCGCCCTTGCGGCGGTGACCTTGCTCGTGCTCGCCGGCGCCGCGGCGACCGTCGCCAAGACGGTCAACCGCACGCCGCGATTCCACCACCGCGCGCTGAGTGCGCAGCAGATCCGGCGGGTGGCGCGGACAAACCGCGTGATCGTCGTGCTCAAGAGCCAGCAGCGCGGCAGGCTCGCCACGGCGGCGAGCGTCAGGGCGCGGGCGACCGCGCAGCGGGCCATGCGGCGGCCGCTGATCGCGAGCGTCACCCGGTCGGGTGGCGCAGTCACGCACCAGTTCACCGTGCTGAACGCGTTCGCCGCGCAGGTGTCGAACGCCGAGAAGGCACGGCTCGCGGCCAGCCCGGCCGTGGCGTCGGTCCTGCCCGACGCGCTGGTCACCGAGTCGCAGCCCGACGCCGTCGGTCAGACCGGCAGCGGGGGGAGCTCCGGGCCGGGCAACCCGACCACGCCGCAGTCCGGCATCTGCCCGAGCGACCCGGCCAAGCCGCTGCTCGAGCCCGAGGCGCTGGGGACGATGCACGTGGCCTACAGCGACCCGAGCACCCCGCAGGCCCAGAACCTGGCCACCGGCAAGGGCGTCAAGGTGGCGTTCTTCGCGGACGGCCTGGACATCAACAACCCGGACTTCATCCGGCCGGACGGCTCGCACGTCTTCATCGACTATCGCGACTTCACCGGCGACGGCCCGAACGCTCCGACCGGCGCGCGCGGAGGCGTTCGGCGACGCCAGCTCGATCGCGGCGCAGGGCCGCCAGGTCTACGACATCTCGAACTTCGTCAACCCGGCCCACCCGCTGCCGCCGGGCTGCACGATCACGGTGCGCGGCGTGGCGCCCGGCGCCTCGCTGATCGGCATGAAGGTGTTCGGCGGAGAGGTCGGCCTTCGACCGCGTGATCATCCAGGGCATGGACTGGGCGGTCACCCAGGACCACGCCGACATCATCAGCGAGTCGTTCGGCGACCACACGGTGCCGGATGTGACGTCGCTCGACGCGGTCAAGCAGTTCAACGACGCCGCCGTGCGCCGCCGGCGTCACGGTGTCGCAGGGCACGTGCGACTGTGGCGCGACGGGCACCCCGTCGTCGCCCGCCACCGACCCGCTCGTGCTCGACTCGGGCGGCAACACGAACTTCCAGAACTACGCGCAGACCACGTCGTACGCGTTCCAGTTCTCGAACGGCACGTGGCTGAACGACAACATCTCGTCGATCGCCGGCGGCGGCTTCGCCCAGAACGCCTCCTCGCCGGACTTCGTCACACCGGCCGAGTCCAACTGGGCGCTGTGCACGCCGAACCCGGCGATCTACGCGAACTGCACCGACTTCAAGGGCGCTCCCGCGCAGCTCGAGCAGTTCGGCGGCGTCAGCCAGTCGACGCCGTTCACCGCGGGCGATCGCGGCCTCGATGATCGAGGCGTACCGCAACACCCATCACGGACAGACCCCGTCACCGGCGCTGGTCAAGCAGATCCTGCAGAGCACGTCCAACGACCTCGGCTTCCCGAACGAGGAGCAGGGCTCCGGCGAGCTCGACGCGCTGAAGTCCGTGCAGGAGGCCATGTCGGTGAACGGCGGCACGCCGACGGGCCACGGCCTGCTGTTCAACCAGGCGAAGCTGACCATCACGAAGACGGCCGGATCGTCCGACGACGAGAACGTGTCGGTGACCAACACCGGCGCGACGACCCAGACCGTCCGAGCGCACGGCCGTGCGCTCACCCAGACGGTGTCCGACGACAAGCAGGACGTCATCCTCCCGCCGCCGGGCTCGCCGTCGTCGTTCGTCGACCAGTTCGGCGGTTCGCGGCCGTTCGTCAAGACCACGTTCACCGTGCCGGCCAACGTCGACCGGTTGGTGGCGTATGACGCCTGGCCGGGCCCGAACGCCCGCGTCGGCCTCACGCTGATCGATCCGACCGGGGCCTACGCGGCCTACACGCGCCCGCAGGGCGACGGCAACCACACGCAGGTCGACGTGCGCGAGCCCGTCGCCGGCAAGTGGACGGCGATCGTGTTCCTGCGCGACGGCACCTACTCGGGCGTCGTGCACCTGGAGTTCGCCACCGAGCGCTTCGGCGGCGTCGACAGCGTCAGTCCGTCGAGTCTGACGCTGCGGCCCGGACAGACGGGGCGCTTCCAGCTGCAAACCCGGCTGCCCAGCAGCCCGGGCGACAGCGGCCACGATCTGGTGATCTCGGACAGCTCCGGCGACCAGACGGTGGTTCCGGTCGTCCTGCGCTCGCTCGTCCCGGTCGACCGGCACGGCGGGCACGTTCTCGGGGACGATCATCGGCGGCAACGGACGCGAGTTCATCGAGCAGCAGAACACGTTCTCGTTCGACGTGCCGAAGGGCGAGCCGGTCCTGTCGGCGTCGCTGACGTTCCCGGACAACCCGAACACCGAGTTGATCGGCACGCTGGTCGACCCGGACGGCAACCTGCTCGGCTCGCAGAGCACGCGCTACTCGTCGTCTGAGCCCGAACACCCCCGACACGTTCACGCACGGCCTGCGAGCGGTCACGCTCGATCCCAAGCCGGGGCGCTGGACGTTCGTGGTCAACGTGGCCAACCCGGTGGGAGGCCAGACGCTGTCGTCGCCGTACCGCGGCGCGGTCTCGTTCGACCGCTGAGCATCAGCGTCCGCGGGTTGCCGCGCAACGACAAGGTGAAGGCCGGCCAGACGATCACGGCGACGTCACCGTCCACAACGACGGGCCGGGCACCGAGGACGTGTTCGCCGATCCTCGCCTGAACTCGAGCGAGACCGACTCGGTGTTCCCGATCTCCGACACCGACGGTGCCGCTGCCCATCCCGGGCGACGGCCGGCGCCGACGTTCCTCGTCCCGACTCAGGTCGACGGGGTGCTGGGCGTGGCCCAGGCGAACCGGCCGATCCTGCTCGAGATGGGCTTCGGCTTGCTCGGCGAGGGCGACCCCGACCTGCTGGGCACCAGCCAGGGCAACAATGCTGCCGCGTTCTACGCGGCGACACGAGGTGGCCAACGGCCAGTGGTTCGAAGCCCCCGCGATGCGCGGCCCGTTCGACACCGCGCAGTCCGGCACGGTGACCACCGGGCATGCTGGCGCACCTGCAGGCGTTCGACCGCAACGCCAACTCCTCGACCGGGGACA
Organism: uncultured Solirubrobacterales bacterium; assembly: GCA_963832315.1. Lineage (GTDB taxonomy): Bacteria > Actinomycetota > Thermoleophilia > Solirubrobacterales > Solirubrobacteraceae > Palsa-465. Next base: position 154,379 of record CAWHTT010000012.1, read on the forward strand.
TCTGGCGCCAGACGGTCGACGCGAACGCTCCGGACTACACGCCGCTGACGCTGGCGCCGGGGCAGTCGGGGCGGATCACCGTCACGTTCACCCCGCAGGGCGATCGCGGCTCGAAGGTCAAAGGCACGCTGTACGTCGACGACTTCGGCCTGCGGTTGGTCACCGGCAACGAGCAGGCGGCGTTCCCGTACAGCTACAAGGTCAAGTAACCGTCACGCGCCCGCGTGGTCCTCCGGGGCCGCGCGGGCGATGCGTCCACGTCTGGCGACGTTCGGGACCGCCGTCGGATAGGGTCCTCGACGTACCCTGGACAGAGGAGCGGTCATGCAACACGAGCACACCGAGCACGTCGCGGCGGCGCCCGATGCGGTGTACGCCGCGATCTCAGACTTGAACAACCTTCCGAGGTTCGTGCCCCAGTTGACCGGTGTCCGAGCGGCGGACGGAGGTCGCGTCGAGGTCGACGCGAGGTATGAAGGGCACGAGCAGCATGGCGAGGCATCGTTCGCAACCGACGACGCGGCGCGGCGAATCGAATGGGGCGCCGCGAGTGGCTACCGGGGATGGATGCAGGTCGACGCCGACGGCGACGGTTCACGCCTCACGCTGTTCCTCGACACGCCTCACGCGGGCGCGAGCGACCACGATGTCGCCGCCACCCTCGACGCGATTCGCATGCTGGTCGAGTCGGAGGTGTGATCGGCTCGGCTGACCGTGGGGACGGGGTGGGGGTACCGTCTGCGTCATGACGCTCCGAGGACTGCTCGCCGGCGCGCTCACCGTGGTCGCCGCAGCTGCAGTCATCGCCGCGTGCGGATCCTCGACCTCATCGGGCGCCGCCACGGTCGCCGACCCGGCTCGCGCGAGCGGCATCGGCCTGCAGCGGATCGGCGTGTTCAGCCAGCCGGTCTACCTGGCCGCCGCGCCGGGCGACACCCGTCGGCTGTTCGTCGTCGAGCGAGGCGGGCGAATCATCGTCCTCGTTCGCGGCAGGCGCCAGGCTCGTCCGTTCCTCGACATCTCGGGCAAGGTCAACGCCTCCGGCGGCGAGCAGGGACTGCTCTCGATGGCGTTCGCGCCGGACTACCAGGCCAGCGGCCGGTTCTACGTCTACTACACCGACGGCTCGAACAACATTCAGATCATCCAGTACCTGCGCGCACGCGGGGATCCGAACCGGGCCGACGTAGCCAGCGCCAGGACCGTGCTCTCGATCGATCATCACAGCGAGAGCAACCACAACGGCGGACAGCTCCAGTTCGGGCCGGACGGCGATCTCTACGTCGGCGTTGGTGACGGCGGCAGCGAGGGCGACCCGCACAACTACGGCCAGAACACGGACGTCCTGCTCGGCAAGGTGCTGCGGATCGCGCCCCGCCCCGGTGGCGGCTACGCGATCCCACCGGGCAATCCATTCGCGGCCGGACCCGGGCGGCGTCCGGAGATCTGGGCCTACGGGCTGCGCAATCCGTGGCGCTTCTCCTTCGACCGGCGCACCGGCGATCTGATCATCGGCGACGTCGGCCAGGACACCGAAGAGGAGATCGACTTCGCCGCGCCACGGCCACGGCGCCGGCGCGAACTACGGATGGAGCATCTTCGAGGGCGATCGCCGTTACAAGCAGGGGTCCGCGCCCGGAGCAATCAAGCCCGTCCTCGTGGCCCGGCACAGCGACGGGTACTGCGCGATCATCGGCGGCTACGTCGTTCGTGACCGCGCGCTGCGCACGCTCTACGGTCGCTACCTGTTCGGCGACAACTGCAGGCCGCAGATCAACTCGGTCCTGCTCCGTGCCGGGCGCGCCCGCGATAACCATCCGACGGGCCTGTCGGTCAGCGGCCTGTCGGCGTTCGGCCAGGACAACGCCGGGCACGTCTACGCCGTCTCGCTGGGCGGTCCCGTGTACCGGCTCGTCGCGCGCTGACGGTCGTCTAGCGAGACTGCTGCTCCCGCAGCATTCCGAACGCGCCGGCGAAGAAGATGAGCGGCTCTTCGGCTCGACGTATGCGCAGCCCGTCCACGAGACCGACCACGATCCAGTGGTCTCCGGCGGCGTGCTCAGCGACGATCTCGCACTCGAGTGTGGCAAGCGCGCCCGTGAGCAGCGGGACGCCTCCGCGCCCGGGCTCCCAGTCGATCCCGGCGAAGCGGTCGGCGCCGGGCGGCGTGGCTCGCCGTGCGAACTCTTCGTGCCGGCGTGCGAGGACGTTCACGCCGAAGCGTCCCGTCCGCCGCATCCGCTGCCACGTAAACGAGTTCCGCGCCGGGCAGAACGCGATCAGTGGCGGCTCGAGCGAGACCGACGTGACCGAGTTGACGATCAGCCCGTCGGGTTTGCCATCGGGCGCCGCGGTGACGAAGGCGACCCCGGTGGCAAACCTGCCCAGCGCTTCGCGGAATGCGGGCGTATCGGGTGCGGCCGGGAGCTGGGCGGTGGCGGTGAGGCTCATGTCAGTGAAGCGTCGGCTGTTCGTCGAGTGCGAGATGGGCGAGGTAGTCGTAGGCGCGGTCGGCGCCCAGTGGGTGCATGAAGGATCCGGCCTTGACGTCGCGGTAGGCACGCGCGAGTGGGCTGCCATTCAGGTAGCCGGCTCCGCCCGAGAGCGCGAGCGCGCGGTCGACGATGCGGGTGCTCGCCTCGCCGATGAATGCCTTGGCAGCCTGCGCCTCTGCGAACAGCGCCGTCAACTCGTCCTCGGTGCCGTCGGACGTCGGGTTGGCGGCTCGGTGCGCGTCGATCAGCCCGGCCGCGCGCGACAGGACGGCACGTGCCGCGGCGAGATCGATCGCGTTGTCGGCAACATGCATTCTCGGGCGGGCGTGGCCGTTGACACGACCGGCGAGGCCGCGGCGGGCGAGGCCGTCGGCAGACTCCGCGATCCCGAGCGAGGCGGCGGCATGGAACAGCCCCGAGTGCAGGTTGCGCTCCATGTAGGGCAGGGCATCGCCGGCGCGGAAGCCCCCGCGCACGGCCGGCTCCGGTAGTTCGACGCCGTCCAGCGAGACCGAGTTGCTGCCGGAGGCGCGCATGCCCAGCGCGTCCCAGTCGTTGTGCACGACGACTCCCGGCGCGTCGGTGGGCACCATCGCGTAGGCGTACCGCTCGACGCCGTCGGCGTCGGCGTAGGTGACGGCCACATACAGGTCGGTAGCGGCGGGGGACATCGTGCAGAACATCTTGCGACCGTCGATTCGCCACCCGGATTCGGTCCGCGTGGCGATCGTGCCCGGGCGCGTGAGATCCTGGCCCCGCTCGCTGATCGCGGCGGCCAGCACCACGCCCTCGCGGACGATCTGCTCGAGTGAGGAGGCGAAGCCTCGTGCCCGGCGCTCGGCGCCCGCCGCGACGGCTACCTGGTGGCGGCGCACCATGTTGAGCACGGCGACCAGGTGCATGTTCACGCCGATCGTCACGGACGCGTCACCGCGCGCGAGCCGGCTCGATGCCACGACGAGGTCGTGCGCCGAGGAGACGCCAAGCCCGCCGAGCTCCACGGGAATGGGCGCGGCAAAGTAGCCGGCGGCCTTCAGCGCGTCGATCGCTTCAAACGGGTAGGTGCGATCACGGTCGTGCTCGGCGGCGCGCGTGGCGAGCAACTCGGAGAGTTCCTCGGCGATCGACACGAGGCGGGCGCCGGCGGCGGTGTGAGCTGTGAGTTCGATAGGCATGGCGCGAATCTCCAATCCGCTCGTCGCACGCCCCGTGGCCGGAGCATCGGCCCCGGCCACGAGACGGCAATCGAGCCTTAGTCGGTGGTCACCTCGACGGCGACGGGGACGCCGTTGGTGACCATGTCGTAGACGGCAGAGCGGTTGCGGGCGCGCTCGACGACCTCGCGGAGCTTCGCCTCCGGGGCGTTGCCGGTCACCCGGAACGACACGCCGATGCGCTCGAACCCGTTGCGGGGCTCCTCGTCGACGCCGAGTGCACCGCGCACGTCCATGTCGCCGGTGAGCGTGGACTCCACCGAGGTGAGCTCCACCTTGCGCGCCGCGGCCACGTAGACGATCGACGTGGTCAGGCACGCCGCGAGCGCGTGCAGCAGGTACTCCGCCGGGTTGGCGCCGGTGTCGGTGCCGAGCAGGATCGCCGGCTCGCCCGCGTCGATCTGGAACGCCTCACTGCGGCTGGTGTCCTCGCCACCCGCGGCGTAGAAGTCCTTGATCGACGAGCGGTTGTGCGATCCGCCCAACCAGCGATTGGTGGCGCGGAACTGGAACTTCGCCAGCTCGGGCTGCGCCTTGATCAGATCGAGCGTGGCGAACATCCGCTCGGTGTCCACGCCGTTACGGATCGTGTCTGTGATGACGGTCACTTCGAGACCTCCTGGGTCCTTGTGGTGGGTTTGAGCGCCAGCAGCGAGATGCTGTGCGCGCCGTACTTCTCGGTAGTTCGCTGCGCCCGGTCGCTCGTGAAGCGGTAGCCCGGGTTGGGTTGCACGACTTGCAGCTCGAGGCCGGTCGCCGCGATGTCCTCCACGTACAGCTCTCTCCGACTGGCCCCCGCGATGCAGGCGGCCCAGAGCTCGGCCTGGCGCGTGGTGCGAGCCGCGATCTGCCGCTCGGTGACGATGTCGGCGAGCGCCAGCCGGCCGCCGGGGCGGAGCACGCGCTCGGCCTCGGCGAACACGCGGCGCTTGTCGGGCGAGAGGTTGACGACTCCGTTCGAGATCACGACGTCGAACCAGCCGTCGTCGAACGGCAGCTCCTCGATCCGCGCGCGGCGGAAGGTGACGGGCTCCTCGCGCACCAGGCGGGCGGCCTTGGCCAGCTGCTCGGGCGTGATGTCGACGCCGACGACGCCACCCTGCGGACCGACCTGGAGCGCGGCCGCGAACACGTCCATGCCCGAGCCGCTGCCCAGGTCGAGCACGAGCTCGCCCGGAAGCAGACGCGCGAGGCCGAAGTGGTAGCCGACGCCCGCGAACGAGCGGACGGCCTCGGCCGGCAGGCGGTCGAGCAGTTCGGTCGGGTAGCCGAGGGCCTCGGCAAGCGATCGGCCGGTCGGGAAGTGAAGATCCCTTCCCGCCTCGTTCGCCACGTCGCGGTACATCTCGGCGATGTGCCGATCCAGCTCCTCGGGATCGACACCGGGTGTGTGGGCTCGGGTGATTGGGTGTGTGGGGTGTGTCTGCATGCCGGCAGCGTGGCCGGCATCCCTTCCCGAAACCTTCCCGGGCGCGGATCGCAGCTCCGGTCCTGTCACGTTCACTGTCCGATCTCCTCGGTCGTAGCGGTGTGGCAAGAACCTTCCTGCGAACGCGATCGCGCGACATCGGCGCCATCACCCAAATCGGCACGCCAGGTGTGGCGGGCACCACGTAGCCCGCTCGACACGTCTCCAGGCGCGCGAGATACTGGGCCGGTGAGGCAGGAAGTCCGGTTCTGCAGCGCTTCCGACGGCACCCGCCTGGCCTATGCGGTCCACGGGCGAGGTGCCCCGCTGGTCCGGACCGCCACCTGGCTCACCCATCTGGAGTTCGACTGGCAGAGTCCCGTGTGGCGGCACTGGCTCGAGGGACTGGCAGACGGGCACATGGTCCTCAGGTACGACGAGCGAGGGTGCGGCCTGTCTGACCGCGACGTCGAGGACGTGTCGCTCGAGACGCGGGTAGGCGACCTCGAAGCGGTCATCGATGCGGCAGGGATCGAGCGGTTCGCACTCCTCGGGATCTCGCAAGGAGGTCCGCTGGCGGTCGCCTTCGCGGCGCGCCATCCCGAGCGCGTGAGCCATCTCGTTCTGTTCGGGTCATTTGCGCGCGGCCGGCTCGAGCGCGACCCGTCGCCCTCGGACCGCGAGCAGGCGCAGCTGATGACCTCGCTCATCCGGATGGGGTGGGGGCAGGGCCTGCCCGCCTTCCGCCGTCTGTTCACCACGTTGTTCATCCCGGACGCGAGTCCGGAGCAGATGGAATGGTTCGACGAGCTTCAGCGTGTGACGGCGGATCCGGCGACCGCCGAGCGGATCCGGGACGCTCGCAATCACGACGACGTGACCGATGCGGCGACGCGCGTGGCATGCCCAACGCTCGTGATCCACGCCCGGGACGACGCACTCGTACCGTTTGCCGAGGGCCGCCTGCTCGCCACGCTGATCCCCGGCGCCCGGTTCGTCGCGCTTGAGAGCCGCAACCACATCCTGCTGGCGGACGAGCCCGCGTGGCCGCAGTTCCGAGCCGAGCTCCAGACCTTCCTCGGTCCTGCCGAGGTGTCGACGCCGGCTGCGCTTCCCGAGCTGAGCAGCCGCGAGCTCGAGGTCCTGGCGCTCGTGGCCGAAGGGCTGAGCAACGAGGAAGTCGCGGCGCGCCTGTACCTCAGCGTCAGGACGGTGGAGCGCCACCTTTCGAACATCTACGCCAAGCTGCGCATCTCCGGGAAGGCCGCCCGGGCCGCCGCCGCGGCCCGCTATTCGCGGCGTGGCTACGTGCATCCCGCCGTTTGATCTGGAGCCTGAGGCCCGAAGTTGGGTCCTGGCGCGGATGTAGCGGGCGTATGAGTCGACCTACTGTGCGCCAATGCAAGAGCCGAAGCTGTCCCCGCTCGTGCTGGCGACGATGGCCTCCCAGGCGCTGCTCGTCGCGCTTTCGACGACGATCGTGGCGATCGGCCGAGACCTCGGCGCGCCGGTTGGCGCCGTCGGTCAGGCCCGCTCGGTGGCCGCGGGCGTCGCCATCCTGGCCTCGCTGGCGGTCTTCGGCCGGATCGATGCGCTGGGCGTTCGCCGTCTCCTGGGCGTGGGGTCCGCGCTGGCGATTGTCGCCTGCGCGGCTGTCGCCCTCGCTCCGACGCTCGCCCTCTTCCTCGTCGCCCACCTGCTGGTCGGGCTCGCCTTCGCCTGTCTTCTCTCGGCGGGCTTCGCCGGCGTAGCCGCATTCGCACCGGAACGCAGGCCGTGGGCGATCGGCTACGTCGCCGGAGCGAACGCACTCGCCTGGATCGTGGTCAACCCGCTCGTCGGCGCGATCACCGAATGGCTGTCGTGGCGGGCGGCGCAGGTCGTCCCGGCTGCAGTCGCGGTCGCGGCGCTGTTGACGACGCGGGCTTCCCGACTGGAACCGCACCGGCCCGCGGCGCCACCGCTGACCGCGCTGCTGCGCGAGCCGTCCGCTCGGCGGTGGCTCGGCGCGGAGGTGATCGCATACGGCGCGTGGACCGCTGTGCTCACGTTCGTCGGCGGGTTCTTCATCGAGCGTCTCGGGGTGTCCCAGTTCTCTGCCGGCTGGATGCTCGCGGCCGGGGCGGCCGCGCACTTCACCGCTTCGAGTCGCAGCGGAACGCTGGTGGCGCCTGATTTCGCGCCGTCGCCTGGCAGCCGGGTCGGCCCTGATCATGGCGATCCTGTTCTACGTCCTGCTCGGGCTGACGGCGTCGGCGCCGCTTGGCCTCGCCGCCTTCTGCCTCGTCGCGCTCGCCGCCGGTGTGCGGTCCCCGGCGTCCAGCGGCCTCGGGCTCGAGCAAATGCCTCGCCATCCGGGCGCGATGATGGCGGCCCGGACGGCCGCGACTCAGTTCGGCTACCTGCTCGGCGCCGTCATCGGCGGTGCGGTGATCTCGGACGGCGGCTATCGAACGCTCGGGATCGTGCTCGCGCTCGGCATGGCCGGATCGGCGTTGCTGATCCTCCGTGTCGATGACCGGCTCGACACCACGGCGGGACTGACGCCTGAAGGGAAGGTTCTGGGAAGGCCGTCCTCCTAGCGTGCCGCCGCATGATCACCTCACGCACCACATCCACCTCTCGCCCCACTCTCGGAGTTTTTGGACGCCTCGGCCGCTGGTCGGCCCGGCGTCGTCGCACCGTCTTCCTCGCTTGGGCGGTGCTGATCATCGGCCTTGGCGCGGTGGCACCGCGCGTCGAGCACGCGCTGTCCGGCGGCGGCTGGCAGGCCGACGGTTCGCAGTCCGTTGTCGCACGCGGCCTGATCGAGCGGTATTTCGGCGGCCAGGGCAGCTACGCCCTTGCCGTCGTGGTCAGCTCGCCGCGGCACACCGTGGGCGATCCCGCCTTCCGGCGCGCGATCGCGACGTCCGCGGCGGTGTTGCGGCGCGATCCGGCTGTCGCCGGGGTGCAGCTTCCGCGCCCGGGCGAGTCGATCTCGCCTGACGGCCACGTCGCGGTCGTGCAGGGCGGCGCCGGCGCCGGCACGGCGGAGATGGTCCGCGCCGCGGGCCGGGTCCAGAAGCGCCTCGACGCTTCGGCCCAGGGCGACGTTCAGGTGGCGCTGACCGGGTCGGCCGCACTGTGGTCGCAGTTCAACGACGAGAACAAGGCGGCGATGCTCCGCTCCGAGATCACGTCGTGGCCGCTCACGCTGGCGGTGCTGCTGGTCGCGTTCGGCTCGGTCGCGGCGGCCGGCATCCCGCTGCTGCTCTCGATCCTCGGCCTCGTCGCCGCCGCCGGCGCGCTCTGGATCGGCGAGCCGGTTCACCGGGATCACGATCTGGGCGATGAACTTCGCCCTGATGTTCGCGCTCGCCGTCGGCATCGACTACGCGCTGTTCGTCGTGGTGCGCTTCCGGGCCGCGCTGCGCGCGGGCCTCCACCCGCTCGACGCGGTCGGCGAGACCATGGACAGCGCCGGCAAGGCGGTGCTCGTGAGCGGCCTGGCCGTGCTCGCGTCGCTGTCCGCGGTGATGCTCGTGCCGAGCCAGCCGTTCCGCACCAGCGTGTTCGGGATCCTGCTGGCGGTGGGCTTCGTGCTCGCCGCCTCACTCACGCTGCTGCCGGCCGTGCTGGCGACGCTGGGCGCGCGCATCGACCGCTTCGCCCTGCCGTGGGTCGGCGCGGTGCAGCACCGCAGCGAGGCCTTCGCCCGCTGGGGGCGCCTGATCTGGCGCCGGCCCGTGCTCGTGGGTGCGCTGGCCGCCGGACTTCTGCTGGCGCTCGCCCTCCCGGTGACTCGCCTGCACACCGCGATGCCGAACGCCCGCGTGCTCACGGACGGCGCGAGCGCGCGCGTCGGCTACGAGCGCCTGGAGCGCGGATTCGGGCCGGGTGCGCCGTCGCAGTTGCAGGTGGTGGTGCCCTCCGCCGCTCTCGATCACGCGCAGGCCGTGTTGCGTCGGAGTCAAGGGGTCGCGGCCGTATCGCCACCCGAGCGGGCCGGGTCATTCGCGCTCGTCCGCGTCCAGCCGGCGAGCGGCGACCCCGGCGGGCTGATCGAGCGACTGCGCCGGCAACTCCCCGCCGGGACCCGAGTCGGAGGAGCCGCCGCCGAGGCACACGACCTTCAGCACGCGCTCCGGGGCCGGACACCGCTCGTCTACGCGGTTGTCCTGACGGTCGGCTTCGTCCTGCTGCTGACCGTCGTCCGGGCGCCGCTGGCCGCCGGGGCCGCCGTACTGCTGAATCTGCTCGCCACCGCGGCCGCGTTCGGCGCGGCCAAGCTGATCTTCCAGGACGGCGTCGTGGATAGCCTGCTCGGCTTCAAGTCCCAGGGCTTCGTCGACGCGTGGGCGCCGGTGTTCTTCTTCTGCCTGAGCTTCGCGCTGGCGATGGACTACACCGTGTTCCTGCTGACGTCGGTGCGAGCCGAGTTCGAGCGGACCGGCGACGCGCGCGAGGCCCTGGTCGAGGGTCTGGCCCGCTCCGGGCGCGTGATCAACGCCGCCGGAGCCGTGATGATCGTGGTGTTCTTCACGTTCGGCCTGTCGGGTCCGCTGCCGCCGAAGGAGATGGGCGTGATCCTCGGCGTGGCCGTACTACTGGACACGATGCTCGTGCGGCTGCTCCTGCTGCCCGCGGTGCTGCGGTTGCTCGGCGAACGCGCCTGGTGGGTCCCGTCGCAGATGGAGCGATGGCTGCCCGCGATCGGCCTGCGCCACGCCGAGCCGGAGACACCGTCAGCGCGTTAGGCCAGGTGATTGATTCCGCGGCCGGTTAGCAAGGGGCGCGAGCGTGCGCGTTGGGCGCCCCGCTTTCCAGAGGTGCATAACACGTCACGCGAGCACGGATCCCACGACCCTGACGAGCTAACCATCTGAGGCATGAACAGCTCGTCACGCCTGGGCTATCCGGGCTGGCGTGACGTGTTATGCACGCTGTGAGCCGCGGCGCGCCATCCGGCGTAGTCATGCAGAACCTGCCAGTCGAGACGAGCGCGGCCAACCGTGGCTTGTCTTGCATCGTCTGCATGCACCAGATGCCAAGGTCGTCTGTTCGGGCATCGAGTGGCAGGTTCTGCACGTCAGCAACGCTGATACAAGGCCGAGCTTGGCGTCGGTCGCCTGGTCGCCGGCGCCGAGCGTGGGGAAACTCGTGGCACGCCGTCTGGTCAGCGCGTTAGCGCGACGTCGAGTCGCTCCAGCGCTTCGCGCGCACGGCGTTCGTCCAGCGGCTGCCCGTTCGCCGCGTAGCCCTCGGCGGCGCGGCGCAGCGCATCCGCAGCGTTCCGTCGGTCGCCTTCGGCGAGCAGCAGCGCTGCGCGTGCCTCCGCCACGGCCGCCGGCCACGGACCTCCCGGCCAGCGGGATGCGCCGAACTCGGCCCGCTGAAGGAACTCGCGCCCACGCTCGAGCTCGCCGGCACCGGCGCATGCGGTCGCCGCCGCCACGTTGTAGCCGGTGGGGCAGAACGGGCAGACCCACCGTGGGTCGAACAGCGTTTCGACGCGGTCGATCAGCGAGAGCGCATGCGTGCTGTCCTCGGCCGCGCGCAGCAGCACGCCGCAGACGAGGAAGACGAGATGCGGGGCGATCGGCGAGATGTGCGCGAGCTCGAGTGCCTCCTCGAGCTGTGCGCGGGCACCGCTTCGGTCGCCCAGGTAGAGGAGGGTCTCGCCCAGACGCATGCGGGCCAGCGACTCGCCGCCAACCGCGCCCAGCTCGCGGCTCAGCCGCGCCGCGTCCAGCAGATGCGTTCGGGCGGCCTCGAGATTGCCGGAGAGGAGCTCGGTCTCACCGAGCACGGTGGCGGCGAACGCTTCGCCGCGACGGGCCCCTGACTGCCGCGCCTCGGCGCGCAGACGCTTGGCGAAGCCGGCGAGGCGCTCATGCGGGTCGCCTGCCGTGAGCACGTACTCGGTCACGCACAGATACGCGTCGAACACGCGTCCGGCAAGCTCCGGTGAGTCCCAGACCTGGGTGAGCTGGTGGCGCGATTGCTGTTCCCAGCCGCCGTCGACGTGGGCGAGCATGGCGTTCAGGAACGCGACGTCGCCCGGATCGGCCGGGACGTATTCGGCCTCCGCGGCCACCCGGCGTGCACCCTCCCAGTCGCCGGCGTGCCACGCGACCATGCCGCGCACGAAGATCGAATCACCGAGGTCCTCGGGCCGCTCAGCCTTGAACTCGCTGAGCGCTGTCCGGGCACCCTCCATGTCGCCCGCGGCCACGCACGCGCGAGCGTGCTGCACGCGCAGAGCGGGCACGAGCGCCGCCGGCGCGACCTCGATCGCCTGCGCAAAGGCGGACTGCGCGTGGGGCTCACCGGCGCCGTGGAGCAGCTGAGCGCGAAGCGCGAGCAGGCCCGGGCGCTCTGGATCGGGCGCGTGCTCGAGCGCCAGCTCGGCCCACGTCGCACCGTCGCGGTAGGCGCCCACGTCCAACGCCCACGCGGCGGCCTCGGCGAGGAGCGGCACTGCCTCCTCGGCACGGCCCGCGCCGAGGAGGTGATAGGCGACCCGCTCCGGTGGCGAGCCCTCCGTGGCCAGGACCGCCGCAGCGTCAGCGTGGGCCCGGCGCAGGGCGTCCTCGGACAGCCCGGCGGCCAGCTGCCCGCGCACCAATGCGTGTCGGAACCGGTAGCGACCCCGCGTGCGCTCCAGCACGCCGGCCGCCAGGGCCTCGGTGAGCGCCTCCTCGACGCGGTCGCTGCCCACGAGCGCGGTCAGCGCCGCTTCCGTGAAGCCGTCATCGATCACGGCGAGCGCCGCAAGCAGCGCCTCGCCGAACCGCTCGAGCTGCTCGAGTCGCTGCCCGACGACCTCGCGCAGGCGGGCTGACACCGTGACCTCGCCGGAGGCGTCCACGGACGCGGCCAGCTCCTCGGCGAAGAAGGGATTCCCGGCCGCTGAACGCGCGATGGCATCGAGGGTTCTCGGCGGCAGCGGCCGGCCGGCCGCGCGCTCGGCCACGGCCGCGAGAGCGGTGCGATCGAGCGGACCGAGTGTCAGCTCGACGGCGGCCCCCCGCCCGAGCAGCCTCGACCGCACGAGCGCCGTCGCCTCGGGGAGTGGCTCATCGCAGATCGTGGCGACCACGAGCATGCGCTCGCCGGCGCCGCTGCGCGCGAGATGGTGCACGAGCGCCGCGGTTGCCTCGTCAGCATGGTTCAGGTCATCGATCGCGACCACCACGCCGCGCTCGGAGGCGGCCTGCCCCAGCAGCTCGGCGACCGCGCGGAAGACGACGCGCCGATCGACTTCTTCCTCCAGCGCCTCGTGCGGGCGGCGCACTGACGGCAGCAGTCGTGACAGCGCGACCTGCGCGCGGTCGGAGAGGGCGCCGATCAACTCGGGGCGACGCGCGGCGAGCGGGTCAAGCGCTTCGGTGAGCGGCGCATAGGGCGTTCGGCCCTCGGCCTCGTGCGCCGCACCGCGCAGCGTGTGGAAGCCAAGCTCGTCCCCCTCGGCCAGCACGGCCTCGAGCAGGCGCGTCTTACCGATCCCGATCGGGCCGGTGATCAATAGCGCGCCCCCACCGCCCTCCGCGGCGCGCCTCAGGGCGCCGAGCGCCGAGGCGAGTTCTCGCTCTCGCCCTTCGGCGGGCGCGTGGAGGAGTCGTGTCGCGCGCACCGCCGGACCGCGAGTCAGCTCGCGCTGGAGGGCCAGCGTCTGCACCGAGGGCTCGAGACCCAGCCGCGAGAGTTCCTCGCGCAGCAGCCGGAACTGGCGCGCGGCGCCTGGCCGGTCGCCACCGGCCGCGCGACGGCGCATCAGCGCCCGATGAGCCTCCTCGTCGGCAGGGTCGTCGCGGAGCACCTCCTCCCAACGGCCCTGGGAGCGCATGACCGCCAGTCGGCGCTCGCGCAGAGCCGCGCGCGGCCCGAGAGCCCACTCTGCATACGGTTCGTCGGGAAGCAGGTCCCCCCGGTAGGCATCGAGATCGCCGCGCTCGAACCGCTCAACATCGGTGACCACCTCGGCGTCCGGGGCCAGCTGGACCACGCCGCCGCGAAGCACGATCGCGTCGCCATCGCCGAGGGCCCGACGCGCGTAGCTCGCCGCCTTGTGCAGATTGGACGCGGCGGCGTCGGTGCTGAGCTTCGGCCAGAGCATCTCGAGCACCTCATCACGCGACAGCCGGTGCCCGGGAGCCAACGCGAGCACCTTCACGAGATCGGTCGCGCGGCGCTGAGCCCATGCCTCCGGCGGAACTGCTCGTGAGTCCACCAGCACTTCAAAGCCACCCAGCATCCGCACGTCGAGCCGGCGCATACAGGCCAACCATACCGGTGGTAGGTACCTACCTACCGACGGAAACGCGGTTCAAGCGGCGAGGAAGGTCGGTTCAAGCGGCAAGACGATGCTGGTCCGCGGCCGCCGGCGGCTCGCCCTCCAGCGCACGTGCGACGTGTTGGCGGCCGCGATGCAGGCGCGTCGTGATCGTGGACTCTCGTGTGCGCAGCGCACGAGCCGCTTCCCGGTATGAGAGGCCGACGAGGTCCACGGCGACGACCGCATCGCGGTAGGCGGCCGGCGCGCTGGCGATCGCGTCCATGATCTCGTGAGTCTCGAAGTCGCTGTCGTCCTGTGACACGGCATCGTCTTCGCTCAGCGCGCGATCGAGGCGCCGGTGCGCGCTCGAGCGGTAGCGGCTGGCGTAGGTATTCCTGAGGGCGCGAAGCAGGTAGCCGATCTCGCTGCCGTCCCGCAGTACGCGAGGGCGCTTCAAGACGTTGAGGAACGTCTCCTGGACGAGGTCCTCGGCGTCGTGGCGCGATCCGCACAGAGCCCACGCCGCCCGGAACAGCTGGTCGATGTGCCCGTACAGAGCTTCGGGATCGAGCGGACGCAGCGATTGGTCCGGGCGCAGGGAGGCGGCGTGACGCCGCCTCCCTGCCCGTTGTTCGCGCGGTTGCATCCGTACGGTCGAGAGGAGCCGTTCAGCCGGCTGGCTCGGAGTGACTGCGGCACCCTCGGACCACATGGCGTCAGGCGGCTGCCGGGGGGATGTTCTGGTTGAGCCGGAACACGTTGGTCGGGTCGTAGCGGTTCTTGAGCGAAACGAGCCGGTCGTAGGTGTCCTTGCCGTACGACGTCCGCGCCTCGTCTGGATCGCCGAGGAAGTTGACGTACGCGCGGCCGGTCGATGCGTCCGATGCCGCCTCGATCACCGCCCGCGCCCAGTCGCGGTGCGCCGCCGCGCCGTCCGGGTCCTGCCAACCCGTGACTGCGTTGAGCACGAACGGCATCGAGCGCTCCGCGAACGCCGTCGCACCGTCGTCGACCCGGGCCACCGCGCCGCCCATCTGATGCACGTGGACCTCGCACTGGGGGCCAGGGGCCGCGAGGTGTTGCTCGCACAGCCGGTCGACGAGATCGTCATCGAGCCGCGCCAGGTTAGTCGCCTTGAAGTAGGCGTGGATTCCCTTCGGCCACAGCGGATCGAGCAGAGTCTGGATCATCTGGTAGGGCATCGGACCGAGCAGGTCGGCGATCGGCTCCGCCACCTGCCGGATCGCCGCGACGAGTCCGGCGCCCTCGTCGACCGGGCCGGTCGAGACGGCGATGAAGATCGCGACCTTCTTGCCGTGCCACTCCTCCGGAATCACCGGAAGCGGCGGCGCGGTGGCCAGGCTCACGAGCGCGGTCACGTCGTCGGGAGCGCCCGGAGCCCAGTCGCGCAAGGCGCGCAGGAGGTCGGGAGCGGCGTCGGCGGGATAGAAGATCGGCCCGGCGTAGACGGTCGGGCCAAGCGGGTGGAGGTCAAGCTCGAACTGCGTGACGATGCCGAAGTTGCCGCCGCCTCCGCGCAGGCCCCAGAGGAGGTCGGCGTTCTCGGTCTCGCTCGCATGGATCAGGCGGCCGTCGGCGGTCACTACGTCGGCGGCCGCCAGGTTGTCGCACGCGAGACCGTACTTGCGCATGATCCAGCCGATTCCCCCGCCGAGCGTGAAGCCGGCGACGCCCGTGGTCGAGATCAGGCCACCGGTGGTCGCGAGGCCGTGGGCTTGCGTCTCGTGGTCGACGTCGGCCCAGACGGCGCCGCCGCCGACTGTCGCCCGCATCGCGACAGGGTCGACCCGGACGGCGCTCATCGGCGATAGGTCGATGACCATCCCGTCGTCGCAGGTCGAGAAGCCGGCGACGCTGTGGCCGCCTCCGCGGACGGCAATCGTCAGGCCGGTGCTGCGCGCGAAGCCGACCGCCGCGATGACGTCGGCCGCGCCGGTACAGCGGACCACGACGGCCGGCTGGTGGTCGTCGTGCGCGCCGTTCCAGACCGCAGCGGCCTCGGCATAGCCGTCGTCGCCGGGGGTGAAGATCTGGCCTTTGACGGCTGCGCGCAGCTCTTGGATCGTTGCTTCCCCGAGGATCGGGGCGAGGGTGTCACTCATGTTCCGCCTTCCTTCGTTTTGTCGAGGTGCGGAGAGTTGTAGCCCGCGCGACTTTGCCCCCACTTAGAGCGCGCTTAGCGCTGGTCTTAGCGAGCCGTGACCAGCGCCGCGAGGCGCTCGTCGACGTCCGCGACGCCAACTGCGTCGTCGCGCGCCGCGTAGCGTTCGCGGGCCTCGATGAGCAACGCCCGTGCCCGATCCGCGTCTCCGCGGAGCAGCGAAACCTCGGCGAGCCCCGCCAGCGTGTTCGCGATCCAGCGCTCACGGCCAGTTGCCTCGAGCACCCAGCGCGCTTCTTCGAGCGCCGCTTCGGCCTCATCGAGCCGTTCCTGTGCGAACGCGAGATCGGCCGCGCGCCACAACGAGCTCGCCAGTCCCCAGCGGTCCCCGGCGCGGCGAAAGATGTCGCACGCCTCGGCCAGATAGCGCTCCGCGCTGCGGTACTCGCCGGCGGTCGTCTCGATGAATCCAAGACCCGCGAGCGCGAGTCCCACCCCGCGCCGGTCGCCGCGGCCGCGTCGCACATCAAGCGCGTCGTGCAGGAGCGTGCGGGCCGCCGGAAGGTCGTGCTCGGCGAACTTGAGGTATGCCCGGCGCACGAGCACGGCAGCCTTGCCCGCAACGTCGTCGGACATCGCGAATCGGGCTGCGCTCTCGTCGAGTAGCTCCCGTGCCCGTACGAGGTCACCGCGGACGCGCGCGATGTTGGCGCGATTGGCGAGCGCGTATCCGGCCGCGGCGTCGCGAGTCACCTCCACGAACGGCTGAAGCGTGTCCTCGAAGACAACTCGGAGTCCGGGACGACTCCCCGGCTGGTCTAACCGGATCTCGGCGATGTTGGCCGGAGAGGGGATCCGCTGGGCTGAGTCGCCGAGAGCGTCGAACAGCTCGATGCTCCGAGCCATGTGCGCATCGGCCAGCGCCAGGTCCCCTTGGATCCAGTGGACGACCCCAAGCGAGTGCACGCAGATCGCCTCCTCGGCCGAGAACCGCTCCCGCCGCGCGAGGTCGAGCGCGCGCTCCAGCCACGGTCTCGCGACCCCGGCGGCGTCGCTGGCAAGTCCAAACTCGCCGAGGAACTGAAGCGCACGCCACTCCTCGCGCGTATCGCCGATCTCGGAGGCGAGGGCGTAGCTTTCCTCCATCCGCGCACGCGAACGCGCCAGGGCGCCGCTGCGAAAGTCGATCGCGGCGGCAGCCGAGAGCGCCTGCGCCCTCAGCACCGTGTGCTCCGGGGCCGCGGCAAGGGCTTGGTTGAAGCGGCTCTCGGCCTCGTCGAGGTCGATCCGGCGCAGCCAGAAGGGCGCCAGGGCGACGCACAAACGCAGGGCGTCTGTGGGCGCGTCTTCGATCAGGGTGCCCAGTGCGGCGCGGAGGTTGGCGGCGTCGCGGTCGAGCCGCGGCGCGCCTCGCTGCGCCTCGGCCAGCGCGAGCGCCCAGACGGCATGCCGGTCGGCGAACTCGCGCGTCTCGCCGGTTTCTCCGAGCCGCTCGCGCGCGTACAGGCGAACCGTCTCGAGCAGGCGGTAGCGGCGCTCGCGGGAGGAGCCGGCGTCCGTGGCGACCAGCGACTTCTCCACGAGGCGCCCGAGCACGTCGGCGATCGCCACGGCGTCGAGCTCGCCTCCTGAACAGACCTGCTCGACCGTCTCGAGGTCGAACCCGCCGGCGAATACGGCAAGCCTCCGAAACAGCGTGCGCTCGTCCGATCCGAGAAGATCGTGGCTCCAGTCGAGGGTGGCCGCGAGCGTGTGTTGTCGGGTCGGCGACACGTGGCTGCCGGTGCGCAGCACGCGGAAGCGGTCGTCGAGCCGCGCGGCGATGGTCGCGGGACCGAGCGCCGCCAGGCGACCGGCGGCGAGCTCCAACGCGAGCGGCAGTCCGTCGAGTCGCAGACAGATTCGGGCGACGTCGGCGCCGTTGTGCTCGTCGAGCGTGAACTGCGGCGCAGCGGCCGCCGCTCGGTCCACGAACAGCCTCACGGCCTCGTAGCGGATGAGTTCGTTCACCTCCACGGCCCGCTCGGGATCCGGAACGCGGAGTGACGGGACCCGGAACACGACCTCGCCGGGCACACGGAGGGGTTCACGGCTCGTCGCGACGATCGTGAGCCGCGGCGCAGACCGCAGCAGCGCGTCGACGACCGTCGCGGACGCCGCGAGCAGATGCTCGCAGTTGTCGACGACCAGCAGGAACGAACGCGGCGCGAGAAACTCAGCCACGACGTCGATGAGGTTCTGGCCGGAAAGGGCCCGGACATCAAGCGCCGCCGCGACCGCGCCGGGGACGAGCGTGGCGTCGGTGATGTCCGCGAGCTCGACAAGCCCCGCGCCGTCGGCGTACGAGCCGACCGGGCCGCCAGGGTACGAGTTGACCTCTCCGCGGGCCAGTTCGAGCGCCAGCCGCGTCTTGCCCGCACCGCCCGTCCCGACGAGCGTGAGCAGGCGCGTGCCGCGGAGCAGGGCCTTCAGCTCGGCCAGCTCTCGCTCCCGCCCGACGAACGAGCTTGCCTGCGCGGGCAGAGGGCGCAGCCGATCGCCCCCGTCGGCATCGAGCGTCGCGAGCTCCTCCGAGAGCTCCGCGGCCAGTTCGGCGAGATCCTCGCGACGCTCGACCGCCCAATCGTCGTAGCGATTCTCAGGGAGCAGCTCACCCGCGTAAAGAGACAACGCTGCGCGGTACGCGCCGGTGGTTCGGATCTCACGAGCGTCGGCAGTCGCCTGCACGAAGCGTTCAACATCGACGTCGGCCGTGAGCATCAGGACGTCACCGCGTACCTCGATTGCCCCGGTGAGGAGCGCACGCCGCGCGACGTACACCGCCTGATTGAGATTGTTCGACGCCGCGGAGGGCTCGCGGTCACCCCAGAGCAGGTCCATCGCCTGCTCGCGAAGAAGCCGGTGGCTCGGCGCGAGCGCGAGCAGTTTCACGAGCTCGCGCGCCTTCTTCAGCCGCCAGGCCGATTCGGCCACCGGGACGCCGTCGACGGCAGCCGCAAAGCCCCCGAGCAGGGTCAAGCTCACGTTGCCCACCGCCCGAGCATGACCGACGGCCTCCTGCTTGTAAAGCAATGACCGAACGGAAGGTGTGCTGGATTTGGTCGGCTATTGCGACCAAATCCAGCACGTTCTCCTATTCGCGTACCCCGATCGCCTCGACCGGCTTGGTGCGCAGCGCCCGCCGAGTGGGCAGCGTCAGGGCGATCAGGGCCAGCAGCGCCGAGATGCCGAGGATCGCGGCGAGCGGCTTGGCCGGCACGTACGGGCGGAGGCCACCGGTCAGGGCGTGGCTGAGGGGGAGCAGCGCGGTGGCCGCGATGGCCAGTCCGACTCCCAGCCCGATCACGATGATCAACACGGCCTCCCAGCGCGCCATCGAGCGAACCTGGCGGGCGGTGGCGCCGACGAGCCGCAGGAGGCCGAGCTCGCGGCCGCGCCGCAGCGCGATCATGATCAGAGTGTTCAGCACGGCGATCGAAGTGAAGGCGAAGATCATCGCGACGAACAGCGGGCCGAGCCAGCGGTTCATCTCGCGATCGGCGTCGCTCGAGGTGGTCAGGGAAGCGCGGTCGCTGACCCGCAGCCCCGGGTAGTGCAGCGCCAGCGCCTGTAGGCGCGGAGTCACGGCGGTTGGGCGATTGGTCTGGACGAGGATCGTGCCGAGCAGGGGCGTGGTCAGGTGCCCGCTGGCGAGCTCGGGGGCGAGCAGGGCGTCCCCGAAGGCAAGCTGGCGGCTGTAGATCGCCACGACGGTGGCGTGGGTGTGCGTACCGTCGCCGAGCGTGACCGCGACGCGGTCGCCGACGTGGGCATGCGCGGCGTCGGCGCGGTGGTGGCCGAGCGCGATCGTGTTGCCGTGCAGCGCCGTCAGCGACCCGGCGGTCACGCCGACGTCGAGGCCGCCGCCTTGCCCTCCGGAGAGGACCAGGGCGGGGATCGTGTCATCGGAGGCGCCCAGGCTCGGGCCGAGCGTGGTGGGGGTCAGCGCGACGGCCGAGCTGACTCCGCGCGTGGCACGCACGTCGGCGAGCGCCGTCGTGGGCAATCCCGGGCCGGCGCTCGTGAGGGCGAGCTCACCGGTCAGTCCCGCGTGCCTTTGCTGAGTGACGGCGTGGTCGGTGGTGGTCGTGCTGAACAGCAGCGTGCAGCTCATCGCCACCGTGAGCACGAGAGGAGTGGTGGCCGAGGAGAACCGTCGTGTGGCGGCGCCCAGGTTCGCGGAGGCGAGAAACCCGCCGACCGGCGAGAGCGCGGCGAGCGGCGGCGCCACCACACGGGCGACCGCGCGGGCCACGATCGGTCCCAGGAAGCCGACCGCCAGAACGAGGCAGATCGCGTTCAGCTCGGAGGTCGCCGCGGCCGTCTCGGGCGTGTGCGTGGTCGTGGAGATGATGAACAGGGGCACCGCGCCGGCGAGTGCGAGCAGCCCGCCGATGACCCGCCCGGGTCCCAGCAGCCGCGGCTCGACCGCGGCGTCGGTGAGCGCGAGCGTCGGCGACACTCGTGCGGCGCGCCGTCCGGCAGCGAGAACCGCCAGCAGCGCGATCGCCACTGCGCCGCCGATCGCTGCCGCGGCGGGCATCCAGTCGACGGTCACGACGAAGTTCGGCGGGGCGATGCCGTGGCGCACGAGCGCCGGTCCGAGCGCCTTGCCGAGCACGGCCCCGGGCCAGATGCCGGCGGCCGAGCCGATCAGCGCGACGATCACGGCCTCCCACGCGATCATGCGGCGAACCTGACCCGGCGTCGCGGCGACGGCCCGCAGCAGCGCGATCTCGCGCTCGCGTTGCTGGATCGTCAGACCCAACGTGCTGGCCACCACGAACATCGCGATGAACAGGGCCAACCCTCCGAAGGCGGCGGTGACCGGGATCAAGATCGTGCGGGTCTGCTGAAGCTCGGGGTACTCGGCGCGGCCGCGCGCGTCTCCGGTCAGTACTTCGGCGCCGCCTGCGGCGGCGCTCAGGCGCGAGATGTCGAGGCCGGGGCCCGCGAGGACGCCGATCGCGTCGACTCGTCCCGGGTGCCCGGCCAGCCGGGTTGCCTCGGCGTCGGTGAGGAACACCGCGGTCTGCTGCGAGACGGGTTGCCGCGGGCGGGCCACGCCGACCACGGTGACCATGCGAACGGGTTCGGTCGCCGCGAGCCGCAGGTGCGCGCCGAGCGCGCCGGGATAGCCGATGACGACCTCGTCCGGCCGCGCGGGAGGCCGTCCCGCGCGCAGTACGTAGGGCGTCAGCGCCGCGCTGCTCCAGCCATGGGCGACGGCGGCCCGGGGACCGATCCGCACCGGCACCGATACGTCGCCGATCGCCGCCCGGACGCCCGGCACGGCGGCGAGCCGGGCCGTGAGCGCGGAGCTCACCCGCGCGCGCTCGGTGAGCAGGACGTCGTGCTCGGCGCCGACCTTTTGCTGTCCGGTCACGACCGCCGCGGCGGCGTTGTAGCGCTCGACCGGTGGCGTGGCCCGCAGGATCGCCTCGAACTGCATCCCCCACGCCATCGCGAGGACGGACGCGGCGAACAACGCGACGAACGCGCCGGCGAATGTGCTGAGGCGGCCGCGCGCGCTGAGGATGGCTAGACCCAGCATGGCTCAGGACCCCAGGTGCGCCAGGCGCTCGGCGACCTCGTCGGCGGTGGGAGCGTCGACCGTTCCGGCCACTCGGCCGTCGGCCAGCAGGATGACCCGGTCGGCGAACGCCGCCGCCACGGGATCGTGGGTGACCATCACGACCGTGCGGCCGCCCTCGTCGACGATCTCGCGCAGGAGCGCGAGCACGCCGCGGCCGGTGCGGATGTCAAGCGCCCCGGTCGGCTCGTCGGCGAACACCACCTCGGGCCGGGTCACCAGCGCCCGGGCGATCGCCACGCGCTGCTGCTGACCTCCGGAGAGCTTTGCGGGACGGTCGCGCAGGCGCTTCTCGAGGCCCACCCGCGCCGCGACCTCACGCACGCTCGAGCGCCGAAGCCGATGCCCGTCCAGGCGCAGCGGCAGCGCGATGTTCTGCGCGACCGTGAGCGAGGGCAGCAGGTTGAATGCCTGGAAGACGAACCCGATCCGCTCGCGTCGCAGGACGGTCAGCCGGCGTTCGCTCAACGACGCCAGCTCGGTGTCGCCGAGCAAGACCGAGCCCGAGGTGGGCCGGTCCAGCCCCGCGGCGACGTTCAGGAACGTGCTCTTGCCCGAGCCCGACGGGCCCATCAGGGCGGTGAACGAGCCTGGGGCGATTCCGACGCTGACCGCGTCCAGCGCCACGACTGCGCCGTCGCCCCGACCATATTGCTTGCGAACGTCACGGAGGGCGATGGCGGTGGCGGGGGCGGAGGCCTTGCGATCGCGCCGAGTGGAGTGGAGCATCAGGTTCATGCAGCGAACCTACGCTCGGGCCGCACCGCCGGCATCGTCCGCAGGCCTTGTCCGGGGTCATCCCAGCCGACGATTCCTCCTCCTACTC
This sequence comes from uncultured Solirubrobacterales bacterium, assembly GCA_963832315.1. Classification (GTDB taxonomy): domain Bacteria; phylum Actinomycetota; class Thermoleophilia; order Solirubrobacterales; family Solirubrobacteraceae; genus Palsa-465. The sequence goes on from CAWHTT010000012.1 coordinate 176,336, forward strand.
AAGTAGGAGGCGGGGACCGCGAGGGTGGAGTACGTTGAGCACGTGCGGCAGGTTCGAGACCTCACGAGCAGCTACTGGTTTGACGCGCTGATCGCGCTGCTGGCGGTCGTGGCCATGCTCGAGGTGGCGCTCGGGCAGGGCTCGCCCGGCGCCCCCGACACGACGCTCTGGTTCTGCCTTCCGGCGATCGCGATGTTGGTACCGCCGCTCGTCGCACGGCGCTGGTTTCCGCTCGCCGGCCCCGCGCTGTACTGGCTGTTGGCGGCGGGGATCTCGTTCGTGGACCCGCTGCTGATCCCGTATGCCAGCGCCCTCTTCCCGATCGGAATGGCGGACGCGTTCCTGCTCGGGAACCTCCGGGACGTCCGCCGCGCCGGCCTGGGACTGGCGATCGTGGTTGGCTCTGCCGCGACCCTCGTCTACAACATTCCCGGACACTCGGTCGACACGCTCGTGTTCGTGCCCGTGGAGTTCGCGATCAGCTGGGTCGCGGGCTTTGCCGTCCGCGAACGCGCCGAGCAGGCCGAGGCCGCTGAGGTCCGTGCCACCCACGCCGAGCAGGAGCGGGACTCGGCGGCGCGCGTCGCGGTCGCCGAGGAGCGCGCGCGGATCGCGCGCGAACTGCACGACATCGTCGCCCATGCCGTGAGCGTGATGGTGCTCCAGGTCGGCGCGGTGAGGCACAAGCTCCCGGATGACCTCGCCGAGGATCGCGACGCGCTGCGGAACGTCGAGGGCGCCGGTCGCTCGGCCCTCACCGAGATGCGCCGTCTCCTGGCGGTCATGCGACGCGACGGCGATCGTCCCGAGCTCACCCCTCAGCCTGGCCTCGACCGTCTCGACTCACTCGTTGCCGAGATCGACCGCGCCGGGCTGCCTGTCGATTTGCATGTCGACGGGGAACCGTTTGCGCTCCCGCCGGGAATCGACCTGTCCGCCTATCGCATCGTGCAGGAGGGGCTCACCAACGCGCTCAAGCACGCGCGTGCCAGCCACGCAGAGGTCACGCTCCGCTACGCCCCGGACGAGGTGTCGATCGAGGTTCGCGACGACGGCGCCGGCGCCGGCACCGCGACGAACGGCGCCCGCGGGCACGGGCTCATCGGCATCGGCGAGCGCGTCAAGCTATACGGCGGGGAGATGGCCGCAGGCCCGGCAAACGGAGGCGGCTTTCTCCTCAGCACCCGTCTTCCGCTGGCCCCTTATCGCTCATGAAGATCCGCGTCCTGATCGCCGACGATCAGTCCATGGTTCGGGCCGGGTTCCGAATGCTCCTCTCCGGCGAAGAAGACGTGGAGGTCGTGGCCGAGGCGAGCGACGGACTCGAGGCGGTCGCCAAGGCTGCCCGCTTCGACCCGACCGTCATCCTGATGGACATCCGCATGCCGGAGCTCGACGGCCTCCAGGCCACCCGCCGCATTCTCGCCGCCGACGACACTGCGCGAATCCTGATCCTCACGACCTTCGGGCTCGATGAATACGTCTACGAAGCACTCGGTGCCGGCGCCAGCGGGTTCGTGCTCAAGGACGATCCGCCCGAGCAGCTGATCGCGGCGGTGCGGACGGTCGCGGCCGGTGACGCACTCCTGTCGCCGGCGATCACCAAACGCGTGATCAAACAGTTCACCCGCATGTCCCGTCCCGCGCCTCCCAAGGAACTCGAGGAGCTCACGGCACGCGAGCAGGACATCCTGCGGCTGATCGCCAGCGGCCTGTCCAACGCGGAGATCGGGCAACGGCTCTACATCAGCGAGACGACGGTCAAGACCCACGTCACGCACGTCCTTCAGAAGCTCGGACTGCGCGATCGCGTCCAGGCGGTCGTGCTCGCATATCAGACCGGCATCGTCGAGGCGGACGCGCCGATCTAGGGGCAGGGTCAGGAGCGAGCAGGGTCAGGGGCGCCGCTCGGGACCCTTCCAGTCCGGCCGCTGCTCCCTCAAGCGCTTGTAGTCGGCCGTCAGTTGCTTGTGCTCGGCGAGCACGGCCTGGACCTCGAGCTTGAGGCGATCCACCTCGGTGGGATTGCCGGACGCGATCGCGCTCTGCAACTCGCCGCGAAGCTCGGTGGCGTGGTTCGATGAACGCGACCACGTCTCCCACGCCGCCTGCAGTTCGGCGTCCGACGGCGCACCGGGCGCGAGCACCGGTGCGGGCGGCGGCTCCCGAGCCGGCGCCTCCGGGTCCACGGCGAGCCAGGACCCGTCGACGATCTCGAGCTTGATGTAGTTCTTCGACGCGACGGCCGTCCAGCCGGCGTTGGGCGGACGGGCGCTGCAGGTCAGGCTTGCCACATCACCCGCCGACAGGTTCAGCTCGAGGTTGCGACTCGTGGCCCAGTCGATCTCGAGGTGGATCTCGTGCCGGCCGGGGGCCACGTCGAACGACTTCGTCTCGCCGCGCCGGATGCCGCCGACCGTGGCGCCGTCGATCACCACCCTGTAGGTGCGAAGCAGGTCGCCGACCGGCCGGTGCAGACGCTTCAGCGTGATCTGAGCGAGCGCATCGGGCACAGCGGGGTGATCCTCCCACGACGCTGGGGGTGCTACAACCGTCGAGGTTTGGTGTCCGGGCACCGCAGACACACGGTGTTGTGCGCCGTAGGCGTGGCCGCGGCGATCGGCGCCGCGATGTCTGGCGGGGTCGCCCGGGGTAGCGACGGGCGCGCGGCGCGCTTTCACTATGTGAACCCGCTGCGCCGGGTGGCGAACCTGCGGCCGAGCCGGATCGACATGGGAGTCGACTACTCGGGCTCAGGTCCGATTCTGGCCCTGGGACGAGCGAAGGTGGTGCTGGCCAGCGATCGGCTCGCCGGTCCTGAGAGCTGCTGGGGACGAACGTGCGTGCCGCCGCCCGGGGACATGATCGTCTACCGGCTCCTGGACGGACCGTTCGCGGGCAAGTTCGTCTACGTGGTCGAGAACATCACGATCAAGGTCAAGGCCGGGCAAACGGTCCGCGCCGGCGCCACGGTCGCCATCCTGCACGACGCATCTCCGAACCTGGAAGTCGGCTGGGCGTCCGGTCACGGACCCGAGACGCTCGCCGCCGCTCGAGGCCACGAGTGCTCGTGCCGGGATCCGGGCGGCTGGTCGTCGATCGAGGGTCGCAACTTCAACGCGCTCCTGGTCTCGCTGGGCGCGCCGTCGGGGTACGTGATCAGCGCGCCCAGCCAGCGCATGCCCCGCGGCTGGCCGAGGCTGCCGGCGAAGTAGGGTGGTCGAGAAACCGGCCGTATTTTCCGGTATCTCGACCAGGCTTCTCCTATCCGTCGTCCCAGCGGATCTCCGCGAACCGGCGGCGGAGCTTCTCGCCGCGCGCCGGATTGAGGGAGGCGACCCACGAGATCCGCCCTCGGAGGTGCGCCTCGAAGTCGGCGACCCCGGTGCGATTCTGGCCGGCCGGACCGTGTCGAGCCGCGTTGTGGAGGATCGCCTTGAGCTCGTCGTATTCGGAGCGGAGCACGTTGGGCCGGACGTTGACGACGACTCCACACACCGACTGACGCCCGCCGGCGCCGTGTAGGGCGGTCTTTCGGGCGTTGACCGCGAAGCCTTCTTCGCGGGCGATCTCGGCCACGAGGTCCTCGAACTGGCGCCGGCCACGGCGCAGCCGCGCGGCCCCGGAGAACGTCAGGTCGTCGGCGTAGCGCGAGTAGCGCAGCGCCATCGACGCGGCCAGGCCCGCGAGGCGCCGGTCGAGTCGGAACGCGGCCAGATTGGCCAGGGCGGGCGAGGTCGGAGCGCCCTGGGGCAGGTGCGGCGTGGCCAGTTGACGGCCAAGCCAGAACTGCGGCTGGACCAGCCCGGGATCGGTGGTCCTGGGAACGGCGCGCCACAGCGCGAGAGGAATCGTGTTGGTGGACAGGCCCGTCAGCACGTGCGCGACCGACGGCATGTAGCCCAGGGTGCGGTAGATCCGGAACACGCGCCCCGCGCCGACCGAGGCGAAGAAGTCCTTCAGATCTAGCCGGAGCACGGTCGCCTGGCCGGTATGCAACCGGGCGTGGGTCGCGACCGAGCGACCGAGCGTGAACCCCTGCGCGGCGTCGTGGACGGGGACCTGGTTGAGGATCTCGTGCAGGATCCAGCGCTGGATCTCCTTCAAGCGAGCCTTCGGCGCCTCGACGATGCGCGGCAGACCGCCCCGGCGCGGGACGGCGCGGTAGCGGTAATTGCGGAGCCTCTCGTGGCTGGTGGTGCGCTCGAGGCTCCGCACGTCGGCCAGCCACGCCAGTTGACCCTCACTCAGCTCGAGGCGGTCGGCCAGACCGGCGACGGAGTCGATCGCGGCCAAGGGCCAGTCGTGAACGAGCCGCGCACGGCCGTACCCGCCGAGCGTGCTGCGATCGAGCAGGCGAAGAATCCGCGGCGGCTCCGAGTCGCCTGGCCAGGCCGAGTGCTCGGCCAGGAACTCCTCGATGAGAGCGACCAACTCGCCGCGGCGCTCGACGGGCGGGGCTCGGTAGACGGCGACGACGCGGATGGCCAGCGCCTCCATCCAGCGTGGCCAGCGATCGAGGCACCCGGCGCCGCTCTCGGCGACCGGCGTCGGCTTCCACGGAGCGGTCTCGAGGAAGGCATCTGCCAGCTCGGCGGCGAGCGCGGCGCGTTCGTGGGCCTCGTACACGGCTGCGAATCATCGCGGCGCCGCGCTCCGACTGCTCCATGTCGTGCGTGCCCTCAAGTGCCTCCAGCGGATGCACGGTTGGGCTCGCGATGCACTGGCCCAGGTAATCGGTGATCCCCGGGGTTACCCCGGAGAGGGAGGCGCGCCCGAAGGCGCGCTGCCCACCTCGGTGCTACGACGCCGCGCGGGTCACGCTACCGGACCGCGCCAGGTCACCGCTCACCGCCGCCACTGACAAGGGAGTCCGCGACCTGCTCGAGCAGTTGCAGGGCATCCTGCAGGCCGTCCTCCATGCCGGAGTTGATGTGCGCATCGCGGTGTTCCCGGCAGGAATGCTGCACGAGGATCGCGAGCATGGTGCGCCCGGCGGTCTCGGTGAAGGTGACCGTGGACAACGCCTCGGCCTCGGGCGCGCCCTCGTAGACCTCCGTCGAGACGATTCGTTCATCCGGGGCGATCTCGCGGTACTCGCCGTGGAAGCCGACCTCCGGTCCGCCGCACGCCTTCATCACGTAGCGCCAGGTGCCGCCGACCCGCAGATCGATCTCGATCAGAGTGACCTCGCCGCGATTGGCATGCCACCAGCGCCGGACCAGGTCGGGCGTCGTGTACGCCTTGTACACGAGGTTCCGGGGCGCGTCGAACTCACGCGTGATCAGGATCTGCTCGTCGGTGGGGAGGGTGACCCTCGCTCGGTTGCTACTCGTCACCGCCATCTCCTTGCTCCTTTCGTTTGAGGTCTTTGAGCACGACATCCATCTCGTCGAACCGTTCCGACCACAGCCGCTCGTAGTTGCGGACCCAGTCGTGGATCGGCTTGAGTGCCTGGCCGTTCAGCCGGTAGAGCCGCCGGCGCCCGTCGTCGCGGACGTCGACGGCGCCAACTTCGCGCAGGACGCGCAGGTGCTTGGACACCTGGGGCTGGGGGAGTCCGAGCAGCGCCACCAAGTCGTTCACGGCCCGCTCACCGCCGGTCAGCGCGTCGAGGATCTCACGCCTCCGGGGCTCGGCCACTGCGTTGAACGCGTCGGTGGTGGTTGCCGCACGTGCCACGGCACGAATCATATTCCGATATAGGAATATGTCAACTTGGTTTAGGATGCACGGCGTCGGCGGGCCGGCAGGCAAATGCCTCCAAGCGAGGAGGACCCCAGATGACGAGCGCGAGTGGTTCCACGGAGCGGGCGGCCCTGGCGGATCAGACCGCCGAGGTGTGGACGACCCGGGCGCTCTTCGCCCGGCACAAGCGCGTGGGGATCAGCGCGGTGGCGCTGCTGGTGCTGTTTCTGGCCATCATCGTGGGCGGGCTTCTCGCGTCGAGTCCCGCCGTGGTCCGTGACTCGAGCACGTGCTCCACGTGGAGCTCGGCGAACCAGTCTGCGCAGCAGGCCTATGCCGTGCGGTACGTCCGCGAGCACGGCCCGCTGGCCAGTGGGGCGACGTCGCCCGCCACCGTGGTGGCGGCGATCAACGCGGGCTGCACCGAGGCGTACGACAATGACGTGCAGGACAGCGTCACGCTCGTCCACGCGATCCAGCCGTAGGTGAAGGCCGGGCGTCCGGGGGGCCCCGGACGCCCAGGCTCCCGGGGGCCCCGGAGGAATGTTCGGGGGCTGGTGTCAGGGGGTGTGCCCGATGCGGGGGAAGCCCAGCGCGCCGAGCATGCGAGTCACCTGCACAACTCGCCATCCCCGGAGGACAAAGCATGACCTACATCGAGGAGCGCATCGGCCGCGAGTCGCTGCCTGAACTGCTCGACGTCGACGAACTGCGCAGTGCGCTGCGCGGCGAAGCGTTCGTCGAGGGAGATGCCGGATACGAGGAGGCGGCCCGTATCTGGAACGGCGCGCACGACGGCCTCCGGCCGGCCCTGGTGGTCAGGTGCTCCGGTGCCGCCGACGTCATCGCGGCGCTCGCCTTCGCTCGCGGGCATGACCTGGAGGTCGCCGTACGCGGCGGGGGCCACAGCATCGCCGGCTTCTCGAGCGGCGACGGCGTGGCGGTGATCGATCTGTCGGAGATGAACGAGGTCCACGTCGACCCCGCGGCTCGGCGGGCGACGGTCGGCGGCGGCGCCGTGTGGGCCGACGTCGACCACGAGACGCAGGCGCATCAACTGGCCACGACGGGGGGTCTGATCTCCTCGACCGGGGTCGGCGGGTTCACCCTCGGCGGAGGCATCGGCTGGCTGATGCGCAAGCACGGGCTGGCCTGCGACAACCTCGTCGGCGCCGACGTGGTAACCGCCGACGGCCGCCTGATCCATGCCAGCGAGACCGAGTACGCCGACCTGCTTTGGGGGCTGCGGGGCGGTGGCGGCAACTTCGGCATCGTCACGCAGTTCGAGTTCGCGGTCCATCCGGTGGGCCCGATGGTCTACGCGGGGCCGATCTTCTACCCGGCCGACGCCGGCGCTGATCTGCTGCGGGCCTTCCGGGCGTGGGCGCCGGGCGCGTCCGAGGACATCACCGCGCTGGTCAACCTGATGACGGCTCCGCCGCTACCGGTGATCCCGGAGGCCTGGCACGGGCGCCAGGTCGCGGCGCTGATCGCGACCTCGGCCGGACCGATCGAGGAGGGGGATGGCCACGTGCAGGCGCTGCGGGCCGTCGCCGAGCCGGTGGCGGACCTGCTCGGCCCGATGCCCTACTCGGTCATGCAGTCGCTGATCGATCCCATGTGGGAGCGCGGCGTACACGCGTACTTCAAGGCGACCAACCTGTCGCGACTCGACGATGAGCTGATCGAGCGGCTGTGCGAGATCCATCGACAGGCGCCCGGACCGCAGTGCGAGATCCACGTCCACCAGATGGGCGGCGCGGTCGCCCGCGTCGGCGAGGGCGAGACCGCGTTCGCCGAGCGCTCCATGCCCTACGTCCTCAACGCGGTCACCGCCTGGCGCGACCCGGATGCCGGCGCGGCGCACCGCAGCTGGAGCCGGGCGGTGATCGAGGCGGCCTCGGGCGCGTCGACCGGGCGTGCGTACGTGAACTACCTGGGCGACACCGGCGCGGCCCGCACGTCCTACGGAGAGGAAAAGTACAACCGCCTGGCCGTGCTCAAGAAGCGCTACGACCCGACCAACGTGTTCCGGCGCAACCAGAACGTCGAACCGGCGCGAGGGTTCTAGACGGTCGCGCTGGCGAGCACGTCGGGAAGCTGGCGGCGCGAGGTCACGTCGAGCTTGCGAAAGGCCCGTCCGAGGTGCGCCTCGACGGTCTTCTCGGTGACGAACAGCGTCTGGGCGATCTCGCGGTTGGTCTGGCCGCCGGCCGCGAGCTCCGCCACGCGCCGCTCGCTCGGCGTGAGCGAATCCGCACCGGAGCGCTCTACGGTCCTCGGGCGCACCCCGATCGCGGCGAGCTCGGTGCGGGCACGTCGCTCGAGGCCCCATGAGCCGCAACGGGAAGCCAGGGCGAGGCCCTCGAGCAGGGGTTCGCGCGCCGCTGAGCGTTGGCGGGCGGCGCGCAGCGTGGCGCCAAGATCGACGAGGACGCGCGCGTACTCGAGCCGCGCCCCGGATGGCTCCAGCACCTTAAGCGCGGCCTCGAGCGTCGTCGCCCGCTCGGCGGCCGGGCCTACCAGCGCCGTGGCGCGCAGCGCGATGCCTACGGCGCGCTGCGCGCCGTAGGACTGGGCGCGGCGCAGCTCGTCGGCGGCCAGCTCCCGTGCCTCTTCGGTGCGGCCGAGCTCGGCCAGCGACAGCGCGGCCGCGGACCGCCAAGCCAGGACGGCGGGGTTCTCGACGCCCAGAGCCGGGTGATCGCCTTCGCACGCGCGCAGTTCCTCGACCGCGCCTTCGTGGTTCCCGGCCGCGGCGCGCAGGGCCGCCGAGGCATAACGGAGCTGCGAGCTCGGCGAGAACTCGGTGTCGTATCGGATCCCGACCCGCTCGATGAGCCGCCGTAGAGACTCGGGGGTCTCGTCGCGCTCGAGCCCGACGAGCACCGCTGTGGTTACGCCGAGCACGACAAACTCCGTGCCGAGGAGGTCCTGGGCGGGCTCGATCGCGGCGTAGGCATCCGCCTGGGCAGTCGTCAGTTCGCCGCGCCAGAGCCCGAATAACGCGCGCAGGGCCGTGAACGTGGCGACGGTCGCGGCCGCCCCGCGTTCACGGGCCCTGGCCAGGATCTCGTCGGTGCCGCGTATCGAAGCATCGAGCTCGTCGCTGGCCGCGAGCACCGCCAGGGCGACGATCGCCCAGGCCTCGCCACGATGCGGCTCGGCCGGGAGCCCGGCGGCGAGCGCGCGGCGGGCGTAGTCGACCGCCTTCGCGGCGGAGCGCAGGTACATCATCTCGTCCATGGCGAGTGTCGCGAGCGTCGTCGCCTCGAGCAGGCTGCGCGCCGGGCCGCCGGGATCGCGCAGTGCCGCGATCGTGCTGTCCGCCTCCCGCCGGGCCGGCGCCGAGGTGTAACTGGCGCCGAGTAACGCCACCTCGAGACGCTCGCGACCGGCCCCGCCGGGCGGCAGGCGCTCCTGGGCGCGACGCAGGATCGCTGCCGCCTCCCCGGAACGGCCGGCGAAGAACAGGATCCCGCTGAGCTCGATCGCGGCTGTGACGATGGCCGTCGGATCGTCGGAGTGCGTCGCGATCTCGGTCAGCGGACCGATCGCCGAAGGGTCACCCGCGCGGGCGCGCGCGAGACCGAGCTCGAGCACGAGGGCCTTGCGCTCGTCGGCTTCGGGAGGCTCGTCGAGGGCGCGGGCCAGGAAGGTCGCGGCGCCGACGGCATCGCCCAGGGCAAGCGCCTCGTGCGCTGCCTCGCGCAACAGGGTCACGGCTTCAGAGTCCGCTGCCGGGGCAGTGTGCATGACGTGGGCGGCCACCTGGCCGGCGGGCGCCCCGCGGCCCTCCAGGACCTTGGAGGCCGAGCAGTGCAGGCGCTCCCGTTCGGCCGGCGACAGATCGCCGTAGATGGCGGAGCGCAAGATCGGATGCGCGAAGCGAACCGCCGCGCCGGACTGGATGACGCCGGCCGCGATCAGCGCGGTCATCGCGTCCTCGAGCTCGATGCCGGTCAGCTCGGACAATCGTCCGGCGTCGGTCACCTGGGCGCCGTCGCCGAGCACGCTGAGCGTCCGGGCAAGCGCGGTGGCGGGCGGGGCGAGTCGCGCCAGGCGCAACAGCACCGCGTTGGAGACGCCGCGCGGGACGAGCGCGCCGACCTCGGGCGCGGCGGCCGCGGTGGGGGCGAGCGCCCGGGCCGCGGCCTCGTCGAGCAGCTCTCCGAGCAGGAACGGGTTCCCCCCGGTGACCGCGAGGCACGCCCGCACGAAGGCGGGATCGGGCTCGCTCCCGAGCCGCTCGGCGACGAGCAACGCGGCCGCGCCGTGGGTCAACGGTGCCGGCCGCACCAGCTCGGCCAGGTGATCGCCGGCCAGCGTGGCGAGCTCGGGCATGGCGGCGGGATCCAGCGGTCGCGTGGCGAGGATGAGCGCGATGGGCTGGCCGCTGAGTCTGCGCGCGATGAAGGCGAGAGCGCGCGCGGAAGGCGCGTCGCACCACTGGAGATCGTCCACCGCGAGAAGCAGCGGCGAGTCCGTCGAGAGGTTCGAGGCGAGCCAGTACAAGCCGTGTTGCCAGGCGTAACTGAGGTCGTCCGGCGCAGGACCGGGAGACGACGCGGGCGGCACGATCATCGGAGCGCCGGTCAAAAGGTCGGCCGCCAGCGCTGCGGCCCCCGACAACCACCGACCGCGGTCCGCGCCCTCGGCCTCGCTGATCAGACGCTCGAACAGCTGGCGGATCACTCCGAACGGGAAGCCCTGCTCGAGTTCGGTGGCGCGGGCGCTGAGCACGCGAAAGCCGAGATCGGAGCCGCGCGCACGACCGGTCTCGAGCAGCCGCGACTTGCCGATGCCCGCGGGACCCTCGATGACCACCGCGACGCCCTCGCGCCGTCCAGCGGCTCGCAAGGCGCCACGAACCAGTTCGACCTCCAGCTCGCGCTCGAGGAGCGCGCCCGGCTCGGCGAGAACCTCATGCATGCGCGGTGCCGATCGTACGGAAACCAGTTACCTAACTCAATGGGCGCAGGCCGCCCGCGATCGGCGGGGCGTCACCCGATGTTCAGGGGGCGATGTCAGGGGGTCTGCCCGATGCCCGGGCACCCGTTCGAGTCGACCATGAGCCTCGACCACTTTTCCAGTCAGGAGGCCAGCATGCCGTTCATCCACGTCAGGGTCGTTGCGGGCGTATTCACCGCCCAGCAGAAGCGCGAGATCGTCGAGCGCCTCACCGAGGCGATGGTCGCGATCCAGGGTGAAGGCATGCGTCAGCTGACCTGGTGCGTGGTCGAAGAGGTGCCGAGCGGGTCGTGGGGCATCGGTGGCCAGGCGATCACCGCGGACGACGTGAGGGCGATCGCGCGCGGTGCGGCGGTGGAGGCGTGAGCGGCGCGGGCGGCGTTCCGCCGGCGCCACCGGCCGGGGCTGCCCCGGCGCGCACACTCCGCGTCGCGGCCTCCGGCACGCTTCTCGTGCTGGCCGTGTTCAGCGCGTTCGTGGTCACGGTCGGCGACAGCGCCCGCTCGCTGGGCGCCGGTATCGGCGGCCAGGCGTGGGCGCTGAGCGGCATGAGCCTCGGGCTCGCCGCGGCGTTGCTCACCGCCGGCGTCGTGGCCGACGATCTCGGATACGGCCGCGTATTGACCTGGAGCGCGGGCATCCTCGTCGTTGCGAGCGTGGTGGGCGCCCTCGCCCCGAGCATGCCCGTGCTGATCACGGCTCGCGTGCTGCAGGGTCTCGCCGGTGGCGGAGTGCTGGCCGCCTCGCTCGGCGCGATCGGACGGGCCTTTCCCACCGGAGCGTCACGTACCCGGGCGACCGCCATCTGGGGTGCCGCGGTGGGAGCCGGCATAACGGTCGGCCCACTCACCGCCGCGGCACTCGATCCGGCGCTCGGCTGGCGCAGCGGGTTTTGGGTCGAAGCCGGGGCCGCCACAGCGGTGATGGCCGCGGCATCGGTCATCCGGACGGCGCCGGGGCCCAGCAGGCGACCGCTCGACGTGACCGGGGTGGCAACCCTTACCCTTGGCATGGCGCTTCTGACCGGGGGTCTGGTGCAGGCCCACCACGGCTGGTCGCGCCCGGGGACCGTCGCCCTCCTCCTCGCCGCCGGGGTCGTCCTGACGGCGTTCACGGTGATCGAGTCACGCCGGCGGTGCCCGATGCTGGACCCTCGCCTGTTCAGGCAGCCGCGGTTCGTCGCGTCCATCGCAGGTGCCCTGTTCACAGGTCTCGCCGTGATCGGCCTGATGAGCTACGCGCCCACGCTGTTTCAGGGTGGGCTCGGCTTGAGCGCGCTCGGCAGCGCCGGCGTGCTCGCGGCGTGGTCGGCCACGAGCACGCTGGTGGCGCTGGCCGCGCGGTCGCTTCCCGCCCGGATCGGAACCGAGGCCAGGCTCGCCGCCGGGCTCGCCGTGGCGGCGATCGGCGAGATCGCGCTGACCGGTCTACACGGCGGCTCGGGATGGCGAGCGCTGATCCCCGGCTTGCTCGTGGCCGGCGTCGGAAGCGGGATCGCCAATGCGGCGCTGGGACGGATCGCGATCGAGTCGGTGCCCCACGGGCGCGCCGGGCTGGGCAGCGGCGCGAACAACACCGCGCGCTATCTGGGCGGGGCGGCCGGGGTGGCGCTCGTGGTGACGGTCAGTTCGGCCGCGGGCGCGGACAGTCCTGTGCAGGGCTTCGATCACGCGGCGCTCGTGTCGGCTGTGCTGTGTGCGCTCGGCGCGTTGATCGTGGTCGCATCGACCCGAGGCCGCCGCCCGTGACGCGTCCGTGAGACGACAACCCGGCGGCTTTGCCCGCTGGTAGAGTCGCCCGGTTCGGTTGACGGATGCCGTGGGGCAAAGGAGGGTGTAGATGTCGCGTGGTCGTTCGATGTCTGCGGTGCTCGCGAGCGCGTTGGTCGCCGCGCTGGCCGCATTTCTGATCAGCACCGCGTTCGCCCAGGGCGGCGCCAAGCGAGGCACGCTGGCGCGCCAGGCGCACAGCACCGGTCAGGCGCCGACCCGCTGGTGGGGCCCGCCGGCCGACGTCCGAGCGATGCTCAGCCGGATCAGCGTCACGAATCTCCAGCGGGACGTCCAGACCCTGGTCGGGTTCGGAACCCGCCACTCACTTTCGTCCCAGAACGATCCGGTGCGCGGAGTCGGCGCCGCCGAGAGCTGGCTGCTCGCCCAGCTACAGACCGCCGCGGTCGCATCGAACGGAGCCATGACCGTCCAGGCCCAGACGTTCGTACAGGCGGTGTCGTCGAACGTGCCGGTGCCGACGCCGATGACCAACGTTGTGGCCACCCTACAGGGGACTGATCCCACCGCGGCGAGCCGCGTGTACGTGGTAAGCGCCCACTACGACGACCGCGTCACCGACGTGCTCGACTTCACCGACGACGCCCCGGGTGCCGACGAGGATGCCTCGGGAGTGGCGGCGCTGCTGGAGTTGGCGCGCGTGATGGCGGCCCATCCGGCCAAGGCGACGATCGAGTTCGCGCTGTTCGACGGCGAGGAGCAGGGGCTGTACGGGTCGTCGTTCTTCGCCAGTCAGTCCAAGGCGGCCGGGGCGAACATCCAGGCCGATCTGAACATGGACATCATCGGCAACTCCATGGGCGACAACGGCCTGAGGGCTCCGAACACGATCCGGGTCTACTCGGAGGGCGTGCCGATCGCCGCGAACGCGAGCCAGATCACGACGATCCAGCAGCTCGGCGGCGAGAACGACAGCGCGTCCCGGCAGCTGGCGCGGTTCATCGCGGAGACGGGCCCGAGCAACGCGACGCGGATGAACGTCGACCTGGTGTCGCGAGTCGACCGCCTCTTGCGCGGGGGCGACCAGCTCTCGTTCGACAGGCAGGGCTTCCCTGCGGTGCGGTACACCGAGGCGAACGAGAACTTCAACCACGAGGACCAGAACGTCTCCGTTCAGAACGGCGTCCAGTTCGGCGATCTGCCGCAGTTCATCGACTATGGGTACCTGACGCGGGCCACGCGTCTGGTCGGCTCGTCGCTGGCGGCGCTGGCGCGCGCGCCCGGGGCACCGGCGGTGGTGCAGGAGCACCTCGGCAGCGCCCGTTCGAATACCGTCCGCCTGAGCTGGAACGCGAACCCGGAGTCCGACGTGGTCGGGTACGAGGTGGTGTGGCGCGATTCGACCGACGCAAACTGGACTCACGTCATCCCGGTGGGCAACGTGACCGATTTCACCACCACGAACCTGAACAGGGACGCCACGCTGTTCGGGGTGCGCGCGATCAACAGCGCGGGCGACCAGAGTCCGGTTGCCTTCCCAACCTTCACGAGCTAACGGGATCTAACCTCGCGACGCGCGATCGTCGCGGAGCCGACGAGCTGCAGATCCGCGGGCAGCGGGGGCGCGGCGATCTCGGCCGCGAGCTGCTGGGCGGTGGTCGGTGAAAAGCCCGTGATCTGGGTTCCGTCGGCGGACGGTATCCCGTCCGGGTAACGGTTGAAGTCGACGTAGATCACCGACAGGAGCTTGCCGTCCAGGACCGCGGCGATGTGCTGATTGACCGTGAGCATTGGCCTGCTCAGCATCGCGCCTCGACGGGAGATCCGCGCCGTCAGCGCGTGAAACGCCCGCGCGCCGCGCGGGGTGAATTCGAGCACGATCTCGGGTCGGCCAAGCGGGTCGAAGCTCGCGTACGCCCCCGTGAGGTCAGACCGCGACAGCGCCGCGCGGTCTCTGAGCACGTAGTACCGCGCACCGGGATCCTCACCGGCGACTACCTCGGCACGCGATCGGCGCTGCGCGGCCGCGAGCTTCATGGCGTCGCGCAGCGGCATGCCCCCGGCAGAGCCAGGCGGCTCGGTCTCCGATCCCTGGCTGATCAGCTGTGCGGCCCCGTCGTTCTGGCGAAGCCCCTGGTTGACCGGCTTACCCGCGGGCGTGAGCGCGTCGGCCTCCCAGTCATAGAGAGCCAGACGCCCGCCATCACGTCGTGTCACCAGCGAGAGATCCGCGAGCCGGACCGGGCCGGCCACGGACAGGCGCACCTCGTCACGGCCGATCACCCGCGCCTGGGCGAATGTCCCGATGAGCGTCCGCGCCCGTTCGGCCACGATGCTCGCGATCGATGCCGTGCTCTGGCCGCCGGCGTTACGGATCCGGTAGTCCGCCTGCAGCCACAGGCGGCTGAGGTATCGCACGGGACCGGCCACCCGCCAGCGGCCCGCCTCGCGCGCGAGGGGGAGCACGCCGATTCCCGAGTTGGCGCGCACCGTGACGCTCGCGCGGGCTCCGCTGATCCGCACCGCGGTGACGACCGGACGCAGGGCGGCGACGTCCCGTATCGCGCCGTCCGCAAAGGCGACGGCCTCGGGACACGTGGTGTGCGGGCCCGTTCCGCCGGCGGTGGTGAGCTCATTGCGCAGCGACGACGTCATCAGCGCGCACAACGCGCGTTCGTCGTGCGCCACGAAGGCACGGTCGTAGGCACGCGCCACGGCGGTGACCTGATCGCGATCGGACTGTCCCGACTGTCCTGACTGTCCACCGCATCCGGCGAGTGCGGCGAGCGTGACCGCCGCTGCGATGCAAGCGCGCAGTAGCGCGGACAAGCGCGCCGACACCGGTCGGCAACCGGCCGTGTCACCCATTCGGAATGCGGTACTCGAACCAGATCGTGGTCGTTCCCATCCGCCCTCGCTCGCGGAACTCCTGCGCCTCGTGGGCGGGCAGCGTCGTGAAACCGAAGCCGTCGACCGAGCGCGGCATGATCAGGTGGCCCGCACGGAAGGCCGCCTCGAACCGGCGCATCCACGCCTGGGCGACGCGGTGGGCGGTTGCGCACGAGCCGCTTGCGATACGCAGCCCGAACACTCCGAAGGTCCGCGGGCCCCCGGGCTGGAACGGATAACGCAGGTCGGCCGAGCGGCACGTGCGCGACGGCGGGGCGGCGGCTGCCGTGGCCGGCAGCAGGCACGCGGCGGCGAGCACGAAGACGATGGTGAGCTTGGAAAGGGGCGACATGCCGGACAAAGACGCCAGACGTCCGATGATTATTCCGGCGCGTGGGAAGGAGTCGTCTGAGGTCGGCGTCTTCTTGCGAGACAAAGTCATCAGACAACAACTCCCGACCAGTAGAGAGGCAGAGACATGGCGGATCAGCTCGAGCAGATCAGGCAGTACGCGAACTTGTTCCTCGACGACGGCGAGGAGCTGGTGGCGGCGATGACCGCGTCGCCGCGCGGGCGCAACACCGCGATGGCAGCCGGTGGCGTCGGCTCGATGATCGGCTACAAGATGGTCCAGGGCCAGGTGAACAAAGCCGGGGCCGCCGGACTGCGCGTCGAGTCGCAGATGGCGATCGTGCTCACCGGACGGCGCCTGCTCACGGTCAAGGTGGGCTACACGCTGGGCGGCACGATCAACGACGTCAAGGAAGTGCTGAGCGCGATTTCGCTCGGCGAGGTCGAGGCGATCGAGGCCAAGCGCTTCGGCCTGGGTGGCGTCCTCATCGTCACTCCGCGCGGCGGGCAGCCGATCAAGCTCGAGTGTCAGGTCGGGCGAGCCCGCCAGTTCGCCGAGGCGTTCGCGCGCACGGTGTCCGCCAGCCGGGCGGCGTAGCCCGGGCGATCGTCAACCGCCGGCCCCGGCGGGGGCCGGGCTGCGGGGCACGGTGCACGACAGTCTGTGAGCGTGCACGATTCTGCACGTTTGCGCACGTTCGTGTATCGTAGGCGTGATGCTGACCGACGAGCGCCGAGCGGTGATCCTGGATCGTCTGCGGACTCAGGGCAGGGTGCTGGCGACCGACCTGAGCGCCGATCTCGACGTGTCCTCGGACACGATCCGGCGCGATCTGCGCGAGCTTGACGGCCTCGGGCTGCTGCGTCGCGTCCATGGTGGCGCGCTGCCGCGTCACGGCGACGCCTCGTCGTTCGCCACCCGCGCCCGCCGCGCACCCGAGGCCAAGGCGTCGATCGCCCGGCGTGCCGCGGAGTGCGTTCGCGACGGCCAGGTGGTCGTGCTGGACGGGGGCACCACGACGCTCGAGCTTGCCCGGGCGCTGCGCGACGACCTGCGGGCGAGCGTGATCACCACGAGCCCTCCGATCGCGCTCGCGCTGGCTGACCACCCACGTCTCGAAGTCACGGTCATCGGTGGCACGCTGCGCCCCGATTCGCTGGTAACCGTGGGCGCGGCCGCGGTCGAGGCGCTACGAGCGATTCGCGCGGACGTCGTGTTCCTGGGCGTCTGTGGACTGCACCCCGAGATCGGCGTGACCACCAACGATCTCGAGGAGCGCCACGTGAAGGCGGCCATGATCGACGGCGCGGCGGAGGTGGTGGCGCTGGCCGATCACGACAAGCTGGGGACCGCGATGCCGGTCGTGGTGGCGCCCCTGCGTGCGGTGACCCACTTGGTCACCGACGCCGACGTGGATGACCGCGCGCTCGACCCCTACCGCGCACACGGCATCGAGGTACTGCGGGCATGAATCGTCGGTGGGCGATCACCGCGGTGTTCTTCGTGGACGGCGCGCTGTTCGGCACGTGGGCGTCACGCATTCCCGCCCTGTCCGATCAGGTGCACGCGGACGCCGGGATCCTCGGGTTGTGCCTGCTGGCGCCGGCCGCGGCGGCCGTCGTAGCGATGCCGCTGGTCGGGCGGGTCCTGCCCGGACGCTCGAGCGCGCTGTTCTGCCGCGTGGCCGTGGCCGGGCTGATGGCCGCGATCCTGTTGCCCGCGCTCGCCCAGACGGTTCCGGAGCTTGCCGCGTCGCTGCTCCTGGTGGGGGTGACCAACTCGACGCTCGATCTCGTCATGAACGCCCAGGGCGTGTCGATCGAGCGCGGGATGAACCGCCCCATCCTGTCTTCGCTGCACGCCGCGTTTTCGTTCGGCGGGTTTGCCGGCGCGGGCCTCGGAGCGCTGGCCGCCGCGCTCAGGGTCGCCCCGCTCCCGCACTTCGCCTTCGCGGCGGTGCTGTTCGGTGTGCTCGGGTTGGTCGCGACTTCACGGCTGCCCCTTGAGGACCACGACGCTGACTCCCAGGCGCCCAAGCTCCGGTGGACGCGAATCCCAGGACGTCTGGCGTTGCTCGGTGTGGCGTGCTTCTTCTCGCTCATGGCGGAGGGCGGCGCCTCGGACTGGAGCGCCAAGCTGGTGCGCGACGACCTCGCCGGAACGGCCGCGTTGGGGGCGATCGCCTATGCGGTGTTCAGCATCGGCATGGGCGCGGGCCGGCTGCTCACGGACCGACTCTGGGCCCGCTGGGGAGCAGAGGGCCTCCTGCGGCGCAGCGGCGCGCTCGCCGCGGTGGGCTTTGCCGTCGGCCTCGGTATAGGCACGGTTCCGAGCGCGGTGGCCGGGTTCGCCGCGCTCGGCATCGGGCTGGCGGGGGTCATCCCGACGCTGTTCCGCGCCGGCGCCGATCATCCGGGCGTGTCCACCGGGCCGGCGCTGGCGGCCGTCAGCTCGCTGGGCTACCTGGGCTTCCTGGCCGGGCCGCCGATCATCGGCGCCGTCGCGCAGCTCAGCTCGCTGCGGATGGCCTGCGGCGTGCTCGTGCTCGCGGGGCTGATCGTGGTGCTGCTGGCGCCGTTCGCGGGCGCAGTGCGCGAGCCGGCCGTGACCGAAGGCCGCGATCATCGCGTGCCCGTGCCACGCGGGATCAGTCCGTGACGGACGAACGCCGTCCCGGCCGCGAGTAATCCGCCATTCGGCAGGTCGCCTGGGCCCAGTGGCAGGAAACTCGCGTTATACGCGAGTGAATCGGCATTCACCTCGCGGCGGGGTGCCGAGTGGCAGATCGATCGCGTCGCTAGCCGCTCCGCAGCGAGCGGGCGAGCGCGAGTGCCTGGGCGAGGGTGTGGGTGCCCTCGATCCGGACGATCAGCGGTCCGTGCTGCCAGATGAGCACGTTGCCGGCGAGCCGGACGCGGTCGCTGCGGATCACGCCGTTCGATGTCCCGAACAGCACCTGATGGGGCGCGCCGGACAGGTACACGCCCGGCGCCCCGTTCACGCGGGTGGTCGTCACGTGTGTGCGTGGGTCGATGACCTTGAAGATGAACGGCTGTGCGGTGCCGCGGAACTCGGTGATCAGCACCCGCCCGACCAGGATCGAGACACGACCGCCGGGCACGTCATGCGCGATGTAGGCGCCCGAGGCGTGCGGCGGCAGCAGCGCCGTGAAGGCGGCGGCGCGACCGGCTCGAGCCAGCGGGATGGGCCGGCCGATCCCGAGCGTGATGCCCGTCCTCGCGCCCGGCGGGAGCGGGGCAAGCCGCGGCACGCGCTCGATGCTCACGCCGCGCAGTCCGATCGCGCGCAGGATCGCATCGCGAGTCGGTGGGACGGCCATGGCCGCGCCGACGAGCAGCAGCATCGCGGCGAGCGCCACCACGAGCACGCGGCGCGCGGGTCGGCGTCGCCGGCGGCGCCGCGCCGGCAGCCCCGCAAGGACCGCCGGCACGGGATCTGGCGCCGGGGGCACGTCGAGCGCCGTGCCGAGCGCCAGGAGCCGCTGTTCGAGCTCGCCGCTCATGGCATCGCCTCCAGTTGACGCTGCAGCCGTCCGAGCGCACGCGACAGCCGCGATTTCGCCGTCCCAAGTCTCAGGCTGAGCGCGATCGCCGCCTCGGCCTCCGAGAGCCCGAGGAAGTAGCGCGCGGCGATGATCAGTTGGTCGTCCTCGCGCAGCTGCCCGACGGCCGCCGCCAGCTGGGCGCGCTCCTGCACCGCGAGTGCCTCGGCCTCCGCCGAGGGCGCCGATTCGGGCTGCGCAACCGGCGGGTTCAGGCGCAGAGCCAGACCGGCTCGCCGCCCCGCGGAGCGACGCCGGTTACGCGCCTCGTTGACCGCGATCTGGACCAGCCAGGGACGAAACGAGGCCCCGGGGCGGAAGCGCTCGAGTGCCAGCCACGCCTTCATGCAGGCCTCCTGGGTGGCGTCCTCGGCCTCCGCCGCCGACCCGGCGATCAGGTACGCCGCGCGAAAGGCCACCGCCTGGTGGCGCGTCAGGAGCTCGGCGTACGCGCGTTGGTCCCCATCCTTGGCCTTGGCGATCAGCCCATCCTCGTCGGGCTCGACCCGTCCGTCGATGACGTCGCTCATCGGCACGCACTAAGTCCTACACCGCCGGAGCCCGATCGGTTCCCCGGGGTCCGGGAACCGCCCGGCGCCGAGCGGTGTAGACCAGGTTGATGCGCAAGCACGCCGCGCCCGGGTTCGCCGTCGTCGTCGTCGCCTCGCTGCTGCTCGCCTCATGCGGCGGGTCGAGCCGGGCATCAACACGTCGGGCCGTAGCGAGCGTGCCGGCGCGCTGCGTTCCGGCGGCGATCCACGATGGTGCGCCACCGCGCTGGACGGCCGCCGTCTGGTCGGACTCGAGCCCAGGCTTCCGGGTGCCGTACGCGCTGGCCTCGGGCCACGCGGCGGCCGCGTTCTTCTTCGCCTCCAAGCTGCGCGCGGGTCACCCGAGCAACCCCTCGAACAAGGTGCTGTGGGTCGTCCGGTACCCGCGCAACGGTCATCCGCTCGAGATCACCGCCCGTCTGGGCCGCGACCCGGCCGAGGTCGTACGGATCAGCCGGCCCGCAGACTCCTCGCCCGGAGAGATCTATCCCTCCGACGTCGACCTGCCGAGCCCCGGGTGCTGGCACCTGGAGCTGACCTGGGGGAGCCACCAGGCAAATCTGGACATCCGGGTTGACCGGGCGGGCCGCCGGGCGTAGGGTGCCGCCCCGATAGCCGACGTCCATATGCGGCAACAGGCGGGGGGTCTCCGCACCCTGGCGGAGTGCGCCGCGCGGCGTGGGGTCGTGCCGCCTCACAACCGAAAGGACGGTTCGATGCACCGTTGTCGTGGCATCCCCTTCGCGGTGGCGAGCGCGCTGGCCCTCGCGATCTATCTGGTTCCGGTCGGGACGGCGCTGGGTTCGTCCGCGGCCGGAAAGCTGGGGCTGGATGAGCCGATGTGCGCCAGCGATGTCTCCCTGTGCGCCGATCCCGGCGATTCGCTAGGCGGCTACTACGTCGGCCACGACGAGCCGTCGCTCGAATTCAAGTCGAACATTCCCGGCTCGGGCAACGACGTGACCTATCTGATGACGCTACCGAAGGACCCGAAGGTCCAGCCCAACGCGAGCGGCGCGGGCGGCACGACCTGGAACTTCCAGCTGCGTCCGACTTTCTGGTTCGGGATGACATTGTGTGACACCGAGTCGGCCCCCGAGTTCACCAAGACCTGCACGCCGGACTCCGACGCCAACGACCTCACGGGCACGAACCCGAATTCCCGGAACTACATCGGCAAGCATCCGGGCAACGCATACATGGAGCTCCAGTTCTACGGGCCGGGTTACGTCGAGCAGTTCGAAGGCTTCGGCTGCACCGCGCACCAGTACTGCGCGGCGATGACCATCGACAGCCGCACGCTCGACCAGAACAACGGCAAGGCGGGCACGACCGGGACCGAGAACACGGAAGCCTGCAACAACTACGTCCTCGGTGGCCCCGAGCCGATCAACTGGGCCTACGTGACCCGGAGCGGCCAGTCGCAGGCGCCCGCCAACCCGCTGTTCACCGGGACGTTCCCGAGCCCGAACTTCAGCGCGGTCAACCCGGATCCGGCCAAGGACCTGTTCATGAATCCGGGCGACCGGATTCTGATCCACATGCACGACACGCCGGCCGGATTCCAGGTCAACCTGGTCGACCTGACCAGCCGGCAGGCCGGCTCGATGACGGCGTCGGTCGCCAACGGGTTCGGCCACATCCTGTACACGCCGAACTCGACGACCTGTCAGGAGGCGCCGTACGCCTTCCATCCCGAGTACTCCACCGCGAACACGCGCGGGAACACGTGGAGCGCTCACACGTACAACGTCGCGATGTCGGACGAGATCGGGCACTTCGAGAACTGCCTAGCGATCGATGCCGACCTCAACTGCACCCAGCCCGGCAGCCAGGACCCCGTCCTCGACGAGGACGACGGGAACAACTTCTGCGTCCCGGGCACCGACTCGACGCTGGTCATGATCAACGGGTGCTTCAGTGACGACGAGGACTGGGACGGGCAGTCATATCGGAACGACTGGCCCGGGACCAACCCGAACCCGTTCGTGGACAGGGCGCTTCACCCGATGCCGCTGCTGTTCACGAGTCCGGTCACCGTCGGCGGGCGCAATTACTCGACGATCGCGTTCGAGACGGACCTCCCCGTCCTCGAGACCGCGTTGGCGCAGGACAACCCGCCGTTCTGCGACCTGACCACCGGCGCCAACTGCGTGGATCCGCCGAACGGGGCGCAGTTCTATCCGTTCTACACGACGGGCATCCACGACGGGCTCTGCACCTGGCAGGAGGGCGGTAACTTCATCCCCGGCACGATCAACCACTTCGGCGGCAGTGCACACGCCGAATTCGGGTCGTTGCTGCGGGTGATCGAGCCGATTGCCGGGTTCACCACGAGGTCGAGGATTCAGGACTTCAACAGCGGTGACAGGTCCAACCCCTGTCCCGTCGGGTTCTTCGGACACGGACACCACTGAACCTCGCAGGAGGAACTGCGTCGCAGTGGGAGCGCGGCACGGATGCCGCGCTCCTTCTGGTCAGACGAGGCTGGCGCGGACGTAATGAAGGGCGCGCCAGCGGGCGCTCGGCCCGTGGAACCGAGCTAGCTCGCGACCATCGGTCAGGCACACCGCCCAACCCCAGCGGATCGGCTTGAGGATGATCGCGAGCGTGCTCTTCATCAGACCTACGATGATGAACCGCCTTCCGAAGAAGTCCTGAAGAAGTCAGGCGAACGCGCCCACGCCCGTGATGTCGCGGCCGACGATCAGCGTCTGCATCGTCTCGGTGCCCTCGTAGGTGTGAATCGCCTCGATGTCCGTCATGTGGCGGATGACGTGGTTCTCGAGGAGGATGCCGTTGCCTCCGAGCATGTCGCGTGCCTCGGCGCAGATCTGACGTGCCTTGCGCGTGTTGTTGAGCTTGGCCAGCCCGGCGATGGTGTCGCTCAACTGGCCGCGCTCCGCCAGGCGTCCGATCTGCAGGCAGTACAGCTGCATAGCGGTGACCTCGGCGAGCATCCTGACGAGCCGGTCCTGGACGATCTGGAAACTGCAAAGGGGCCGGCCGAACTGCTCGCGGCGCTTGGCGTACGTCAGTGCCGTGTCATAGGCCGCGACGGCGTGGCCAAGGGCCGCCCAGGCGCAGGTGGTCCGGGTGCCGGCCAGGACGCGCCCGGTGTCCTTGAAGCTCCTCGCGCCCGGCAGGCGGTTGGCCGTCGGCACCTCGACGTCCTCGAGCGAGATCTGCGCCTGCCAGATCGCGCGCAGTGAGCCCTTGCCCTCGATCACCTCGGCCTCGTAGCCGGAGGTGCCCTTCTCGACCAGGAAGCCGCCGACCTTGCCCTCATCGTCGCGTGCCCACACGACCACGACGTCCGCGAGGCTCCCGCACCCGATCCAGCGCTTGGCGCCGTTCAGCACGTAGGTGTCCCCGACTCGGCGAGCGCTCGTCTCGAGCGCGACCGAGTCCGAGCCGTGGTCGGGCTCGGTGAGCGCGAAGGCTCCGAGCAGCTCGAGCCGCGCCATCCCGGGGAGCCACCGCTGCTTTTGCTCCTCGGAGCCGAGCATCGCGATCGACTTCATGGCCAGCCCAGCCTGCACGCCCAGGAACGTGCCGAGGCTGCCGTCGCCGCGGTTCAGCTCCATGTGGACGAGGCCGCAGGTGATCGGGTCGAGCCCGGGGCAGCCGTACCCGGAGATGTCCTCGCCGACGATGCCCAGCTCGCCGAGGCGGCGGATGAGCGGCCACGGCATCTCGGCGCGCTCCCAGTAGGAGCCGATCACCGGGAGCACCTCCTCGTCGACGAATACGCGCACGCGGCGGAGCACCTCGAGTTGCTCTTCGGTGAGCTGTTCGCGCAGGAAGAAGTAATCGGTCGTGAGCGCGTGGCCGAGGTCGTCAAAAAGGGCAGGGGCGGTCAGCATGGGGATCCTCCACTCGGTTGCGGCAGTTCAGGTTCGGCGAGCGCGGTGGCGATCGCCCGGTAGGTCTTGCGGTTGAAGATCAGCCCGACGTGGCTTCCGGTCACCTCGACGCAGGTGCCGTACGGGACCAGCGCGGCCTGCCAGCGCACTACGCCGTCGCCCTTGGAGTAGATGCTCGTCAGGCGGACGCGGTCCTCGGGGAACGGGCTGGTGAAGTCGCGGGCGAACCGGCAGTCGCAGCCGTCGGTGAGGCATCGGGGCGAGCGAGCGCGCCCGCTGCGGAGCGTTACCCGGCGCGCCGCGCCGGCGGCCGCCTGCGTCGGGTAGCTGGTCGCGAGCATCCGGCGTAGCCCGGCGCCGACGGAGATCCCGTGCGACACCAGCTCCGGGCGTCGATGGGCGAGGGCGCGGACGTAATGCCCGCCGCGACTGTGCCCGATCAGCGCGACCCGTCGCCCGTGCCGGTCGTGGATCACCTGCAGGCTGCGTTCGACGCGGTCGACCGCGCGGTCCGAGCAGCCGGTGTTGGCGACGAACCCGCACGTGTGCGGTCGGTAGCCGATCCGCCGGAGCCAGGCGGCGAGCACGAGCAGCGTCTGGTCGCCACCGCCGAAGCCCGGCATCAGGATCACCGGACGGCCGTCGCCGCGCGGGACGTGGTGGCCGAGGAAGACCGGATCCGCCAGCAGTCGGGAGAGCTCGAGCGTCCAGCGCGTCTCGCGCAGATGGTCACCCCACCAGCGCTCTTCCGGAACGGTCGGGAGCTCGTCAGTTGGCGAGGACATAGGTTCCGGGCGCCTTTCCTCGCGCGTTGTACGTGGCGTTGCCGAGCGCCTTCGGCGCAGGCTTCAGTCCTCCGGATCGCTCGGCGAGCCACGTGTCCCAGTCTCCCCACCAGCTGCCCGGCAGCTGGGGCGCCTCCGCGGCGAACTCCTCGGGTGTCGCCGGCAGTTCCTCGGCGACGCGGAAGCTCGAACGGCTGTCCGCACTCGGCGGGTTGACCAGCGCCTGGATGTGACCGCTCTTCGAGAGCACGAATCGCTGCCGCCCCCCGAACAGGCGGGCGCCCTTGTACGCGCTCTCCCAGGGCACGATGTGATCGCTGATCCCGGCCACGAAGTACGTGTCGACGTCGACGGCGCCGAGATCGACGGGCCGGCCAAGGACCGCGAGCGAACCCGGATGGGCGAACGAGTTCTCCAATCCGACGTTGATGAAGTCCCGGTGCAGACCGGCCGCGAGACGGACCGTGTCCTGGTTCCAGTACAGGACGTCGAACGCCGGCGGGGCCTTGCCCAGCAGGTAGTTGTTGACGACGTAGTTCCACACCAGGTCGTTCGGGCGCAGCCAGGTGAACACGCCCGCCAGGGCGCGTCCGTCCAGGTAGCCCTTTCGCGCGGACTCGGCCACCGCCGCGGCGGCGACGTCCCGGCCGGCCAGCGCCGCCATCGTGCCCTCGGTGTCGTTGTCGAGCGCGCATACCATCAGCGTCAGGCTCGCCACCCGATTCAGCTCGCCCGCGGCCGCGAGTTGCCCGAGCAGTCCCGTGGTGATGATCCCGCCCGAACAGGCCGCGGCCAAGTGGACCTCGCTCCGCGACGTGATCGCGGCGACCGCGTCGCGCGCCTCGGCGACCGCCTGCGCGTATGTGTCGAGGTCGAAATGGCCCTGGGCCTGCTCGGGATTGCGCCAGGAGATCCCGAAGACCTGCTGCCCCTGCGCCACGTAGTGCTCGATCATGCTTCGTCCGGGAGCGAGGTCGAGCACATAGAACTTGTTGATGGTCGGTGGAACGAACAGCAGCGGCACCTCCCGAACCTGCTCGGTCGCCGGCCGGTAATGGATCAACTCGAACACGTCGGTGCGCAGGACGACCGACCCCGGCGACGCCGCCAGGTTGCCACCGACCTCGAACTTGCTGGTATCGACGGTGGCCGGAAGCCGTGGCGGCGTCGAGAGGTCACGGACGAGTCGTCGGGTTCCGCGAACCAGGTTTCCCCCTCCCGTGTCGACCGTCTCCTTGATCACTGTCGGATTCGAGAAGGCGAAGTTCGTCGGAGCGAGCGCGTCGAGCACGTTGCCGGCGGCCAGCCGCGCCCGCCGCTCGGCGCGCCACTCGACGTCTGCGTCGGTGATCAAACCGTCGACGGTCTCGCCGACCGCGAGGTAGCCCTGGAGCACCCGGCGCAGGAGCCAGTTGCCCTCCCACGCCGGGTCGCCGAATCGGCGGTCGCCCTTGGCCGGCGTGACCTCGGACCGTCCCGCGGCGACTCGGCTGAGTTCGCCGGCGAGGTCGGCGGCCCGCGCGGCCACGCGGCGCGGATGCCTGGCCAGTCCGGCGCCAACCTTCACGGCGGCTCCCGGCGCGATGAAGCGCGACGGCTCGCCGGTCCCGGCCTCGCTCAGCAGGACATCGAGGCCTGACCGGGCAGCGTGGCCGGTGCGCCGGGCGCGGGACTGATCGACATCGGTTGTGGCGTGCTCGCTCATTGATCTCCTCCGGTTGTGCGACGGTCATAAGCCTCGCGTCGTGAGGGCCCCGGCGCATCGGGATGAGCGCCCGAACTTCCCATCCTGCACTTGTGTGGCGCATACAATCGCCGACGAGAGAGAGGCTGTGTCGTGAATTCGGATCCGGCGGTCCTGGCGCTCCGCGATGCGCTTGCGCAGCGTGTGGACGCCATGGCCGACGAGGCGACGGAGAAGATCCTGGCCGGGATTCCCGCATATCGCGGCGCTGAGGAGCAGCTGCGCTCCGACGTCCGCGCCCATGTCGTCTCGCACCTGAGAGCCACCCTCGACAGCCTCGTCGCCGGTCGGGACGTCGCGCGTGAGGACCTGCTGTTCGTTCGGCCGCACGCCGCCCGTCGCGCGCGCCGCGTGTCGGTGGCCGACTTCGTGCAGGCGTTCTACATCGGCGAACGAGTCCTGTGGGACACGGCGCTCGAACTCGTCCACGACGACGACTCCCGCCGAGCGGCGCTGGCCCTCGCCTCGCACCTTCCGCGCTATTTCGAGGTCGCCACCACGCACGCCGCCGAGGTCTACCTCGAGGCGCAGGAGCAGCTAGCGGCCACTGGCGAGCGGATCCGGCGCGATCTGCTCGAGGACCTGCTCGCCGGGCGCGAGCTCGAGCCGGGGCCTCGACACGACGCCGCGCGGTCCGCCGGCCTGCTGACCGGCGGCGGCTACCGCGTGATCTCGGCCTGTCCGTGCATCATTCCGGTCGATGAGCAGCTGTTGCGAGGCGGGGCGGCGGCGCTCGCCCGCGCCACCGGCGCGAGCTCATCGCCCCTCGCCGTGGTCCGCTACGAGGAGATCGTGATCGTGGTGTCGGTGGCCGGCGCCCCGTCGGACGGCCTGAGGTCTCGGTTACAGGCTGCGGAGCAGCGGCTGTCCGACGCCGGCCTCCCGCTGGCGGTGGGGGTGAGCACCGTGATCGGCAACCTGTCGCAGCTCCCCGACGCGTATCGAGAGGCAAGCTCCGCTCGCTCCGGGCGGGGCTCGACGCCCGGCGTCGTCGAGCTGTCGGAGTTGAGCGCATTCGAGTACCTGACTCTTCGGTCCGACGGGACCGCGGCTCGCCTGATCGCCCCCGCGGTCCTGGAGTTCGTCGACCAGGACATCCATGACGGCGGAGCCATGATCGCGACCCTGCGCGAGTACGTCGATGCGGATCTCAACACCCGGCGTGCCGCCGAGCGGCTGCACATCCACGTCAACACGGCGCACTACCGCCTCGGGAAGATCGCCGAGCGGACGGGCTGCGACCTGCGCCGGGTGACCGACCTGATCGAGATCCTGATCGCTGCCCGGCTGTCTGACGCCGACCGGCCCGTCCACGACCGGCGCTGAGCGGTTGGGTCCTCGTCACAACCGCGAGGGATCGATTTCGGGTTGCGATGCCATGGTGTCCGACCCTGCGCTCGGCGAGTCTGCGTCTCCCACCACGAGAGGAGAACCATGACCGAGAACCTGGCCGACAACCTGACCGCAAGCGCCGCGCGGCACCCGTCCCGACCAGCGTTGCGCCTCGATCGCGCCGCAATCTCCTATGCGGAGCTTGAGGACGCCGCCCACCGCGTCGCCGGCGGTCTGCGCGAGCGTGGCGTCGAGCCCGGGGACCGCGTCGGGGTGATGCTGCCGAACGTGCCCCAGTTCGCGGCCGCCTACTACGGCGTTCTGGCCGCCGGCGGCGTGGTGGTGCCGATGAACATCCTGCTCAAGGAGCGAGAGATCGCCTACTACCTCGGTGACTCCTCGGCCAAGGCGGTCATCGGCTGGCACGAGATCGCGGCGGTGCTCGAGCCGGCTGCCGCGCAGGTGGGCGCGCTCTGCATCCTGATGGACGGAGAGTCACTCGCCGGACCGCTCGCCGGCGCCGAGCCGCTGGCTGAGGTGACCGAGCGGGCAGCGAGCGACACCGCGGTGATCCTCTACACCTCCGGGACCACGGGCAAGCCAAAGGGCGCGCAGCTCACGCACGCGAACCTGGCCATCAACACCGACGTCTCGATCCAGCTGTTCTCGCTCGGCCCGGACGACGTCGTGCTCGGCGCGCTGCCGTTGTTTCACGCGTTCGGCCAGACGTGCGGCCTGAACGCGACGATCGGCTCGGGCGCCTCGCTGGCGCTGATTCCGCGCTTCGATCCCGGACGCGCGCTGTCGGTCATCGAGCGCGACGGCGTCACGGTGTTCGAGGGCGTGCCGACGATGTACTCCGCTCTGCTCCACCACCCGGAGCGCGAACAGGTCGACGTCACGACGCTGAAGGTGTGCGTGTCCGGCGGAGCCGCGCTCGCCACCGAATTGCTGCGCGACTTCGAGGCCGCGTTCGACTGCGTGATCCTCGAGGGCTACGGCCTGTCCGAGACCTCGCCGGTGGCGTGTTTCAACCATCCGCACCGCGAGCGCAAGCCGGGCTCGATCGGCACCCCCATCGAGGGGGTCGAGATGAGGCTGGTCGATGACCTGCGCCGGGAGGCGCGACCGGGCGAGGTAGGCGAGATCGCCATCCGTGGCCACAACGTGATGACGGGTTACTGGGAGCGCCCCGAGGCCACCGCGGAGGCGATCGACCCCGACGGGTGGTTCTACTCCGGCGACCTCGCGCGCGTCGACGACGACGGTTGCTACTTCATCGTCGACCGCAAGAAGGAGCTGATCATCCGCGGCGGGTACAACGTGTATCCGCGGGAGATCGAGGAGGTCATGTTCGAGCACCCCGCGGTGCGCGAGGTGGCGGTGATCGGCGTTCCGCACCCGGAGCTCGGCGAGGAGGTGGGGGCGGCGGTCTCACTCAAGCCTGGGTGCACGGCGACCGCCTCCGAACTGCGGGCGTTCGTCAAGGCGAACGTCGCCGCCTACAAGTACCCGCGGCACGTCTGGGTCCTCGACGAGCTGCCCAAGGGACCCACCGGAAAGATCCTCAAGCGCGAGATCGCGCCTCTGGTCGAGAGCCGGCCCACGGCGCCGGCCGTGTGACGGATCTCTGTGACCCGCGGCCGGCGCGACCCCGAGAGGGTCAGGCCCACCCGCCGATGTCGCGGTCGGTGAACGAGCCCCCGTGTCGCTCGTGGGGCTCGCCGCCGACCTCGGCGGCGTAGCGCTCGGCGTCGTCCTGAGGTTCGTAGCCGAGCTCGCGCGCGGGCGAGAGGTCCCAGATCAGGCGGGTGTTGGCCGAGGCGCCGTACACCACGCGGAAGCCAACCGGCGGCGCGGACAGGCAGGCGGCGAACAGCCGCACCGCATCCCCGTGGCTCAGCCAGGTTGCGAGCTCGCGGACCTCTCGCGGGCGCTCGGCGAACGAGCCGATGCGTATGCAGATCACCTCCAGGCCGAACTTGTCCGCGTACAGCCGGCCCATTGCCTCGCCGTAAGCCTTGGTGACTCCGTACAGCGTGTCGGGCCGCGGCGCCTCCTGACCGGTGAGCCGCTGCCCGACCGGATAGAAGCCGGCGGCGTGGTTGGAGCTCGCGAACACGATGCGGGTGGCGCCGCCGCGGCGGGCGGCCTCGAACACGTTGAAAGTGCCGATCAGGTTCGGGCGGAGCAGGTCGTCGAATGGCGCCTCGGTTGGGATGGCGCCGAGATGGATAACCGCATCGACGCCCTCGGCCGATCGCATGACCGCGTCGCGATCGGCCAGGTCGGCCTGGACGAAGCGCTCCTCGGCGATCGGTTCGAGCGCGCGCACATCGGTGAGCACAAGCCCGCCAACCAGGGGCCGCAGGCCGTCCCGCAGGCACGAGCCGATCGCGCCCGCGGCGCCGGTGATCAGCACCCGCCCGGCGAACGACGATCCTGCCGCCGCGTCGGAGCCCACGTCAGCCGATCTCTCGTGTCGCACTCACGGGATCTTGCCGGGTCGGGACGGAGAACGCGGCGGCGCGGCGCCCGCCACGGCCTCGGCCATCGTCTCCGCGGCGGTGGCGTCGTCGAGGCCCTCGCGATCCAGCCTTCGCCACGTCCAGAAGTCGACTGCGAGCCCGATGAGCGCGCGGCGGCGCTCGGCAGCCCGCCCGCGCCCGCGGGGGAACCCGCCGGCCAGGGCATCGGCGATCTGGCCCAGCCCGGCGTCGGCGGTCTGGTGCAGCAGGGCGTCGAGCGCGGCGACGGCGCCGCGGTCGCGCTGGACCTTCTCGGCCATGCTCTCGGTCTCGCGATACCAGCTGTAGATGCCGCGGAGCACTGCCCGCACGCGCGCGCGTGGATCGTCGGAGGTCGCAAAGGCGGCGCTCAGGTCGGGCATGGGGTGGAGGCTCATCCAGTGTGCCTGGCACGCCCCGAACAGCTCGGCCTCCTCAGGGAAGTGGTTGTAGACGGTCAGGCGCTGGACGCCGGCGCGGCGGGCGATCTCGGCCACGGTCGTGTGGGCCGGGCCGACCTCCTGATGCAGATCCATCGTCGCCCGGACGATGCGCTCGCGGGTCTGGGCCTGGCTCTCGGCTCGGGCCTTCAGCTCATAGCGACGATTTTGACTTGACATGGTGTTCAGCGATGATACTGTTCCCGGCAATCTACTAAACGCAGTGTTCAATGAAAATGGGGTTGCCGATGCACGCGACGGAGAAGGCCAGGATCCTCGGACCGGCGGACGGGGAGGCGGGACGGCTCGGCGGAATGGGGGTGCGCTTCATGATCGATGCCGCGCAGACCGGCGGGGGTTTCTCGCTCGTCGAGCACCCGATGGGACCGCGCGCGCTGTGCGCGCCTCTGCACCGCCACACCCGCGAGGATGAGTACAGCTACGTGCTGGAGGGTCGGGTCGGCGCCCTGCTCGGCGACGAGGTCGTCTACGGCGAGCCGGGCGATCTGATCTTCAAACCGCGTGGTCAGTGGCACACGTTCTGGAACGCCGGCGAGGAGCCGGCGCGCATCCTCGAGATCATCTCTCCCGGCGGATTCGAGGGTTACTTCAAGCGGCTCGTGGCGCTGTTCGCCGCGGATGGGCCCCCCGACCCGGCGGCGCTCGAGGCGGTGGCGGCCGATCACGGGCTCGAGGTCGACCTGGCGAGCATCCCGCGGCTGATGCAGGAGTACGGCCTGCGCTAGCGGCCGGGCGGGGCGGGCGGGTCTCGCGGGTCGGCCGGGTCCGGCGGGTCGCGCGCGGTCCAGGTCAGGGATCGATTGGATGACCGCGGCCAGGCGTTTCTCGAGCAACGCGATCTCCGCCGTGTTGTCGGTCAGGCCGATCGCGGCCCGGTAGGCCGAGACGGCCTGCTCCGCTCTTCCCAGCCTCCGGAGAAGATCGGCCCGGATCGCTTGATAGACGTAGTAGCGGTCAAGGCCTTTCAGTTCGTCGACCACTGACAGGCCCGCTTGGGGACCGTGTAGCTCGGCGACCGCGACGGCGCGGTTCAGTGCGACGATCGCGCTGGGGGCGACCCCCAGAAGCTGGTCGTAGAGCGCGAGAATCTGGCTCCAGTCGGTCTCGGCCGCGGTCGGGGCGTCGCTGTGGACGGCGTTGATCGCGGCCTGGATCTGGTAGGGCCCGGGTTGGCCGAGTCGCAGGCACCGTCTGACCAGCGCCTGGCCCTCATCGATCAGAGCACGGTCCCACAGGCTGCGGTCCTGCTCGGGCAGCGGCACGAGTTCTCCCTCCCGAGTGGTCCGCGCCGCGGCTCGCGCCTGCTCGAGCAACATCAGAGCCAGCAGGCCGATCGCCTCGGGCTCGTCGGGCATGAGTTCGGTGATCAGGCGGCCCAGGCGAATCGCCTCCTCGGTCAACTCCGCGCGGATCAGCCGCTCCCCTGAGCTCGCGGCGTAGCCCTCGTTGAAGATCAGATACACGACGGCCAGGACCGAGTCCGTGCGCTCGGGAAGGTCGGCCTCGCTCGGCACGCGGTAGGGGATCCGGGCGTCGCGGATCTTGCCCTTGGCGCGAACCAGTCGCTGCGCCATCGTCGACTCGGGGATCAGGAAGGCCCGCGCGATCTCGGGCGTGGTCAGCCCGCCCAGCAGCCGCAGGGTCAGCGCCACCTGGGCGCTTCGGGCCAGTGACGGATGGCAGCAGGTGAAGATCAGGCGGAGTCGATCGTCCTGCACGGGGCTCTCCTCGGCCGGTTCGTCGCGGGCGTGGAGCAGCGCCGCCTGGGCGTGGCGGTCGTCGCGCGAGGCCTCGCGACGCAGCCGGTCGATCGCGCGGTTGCGCGCGGTTGTGATGATCCACCCCGCCGGGGCCGGGGGAGGCGGCTCGCCGGCCATCGCGCGAGCGCCGTGGCGAACGCGTCCTGGACCGCCTCCTCGGCGATGTCGATGTCGCCGAAGACGCGGGCCAGGACGGCCACCGCTCGTCCGTACTGCTCGCGAAAGACACGCTCGATTTCCTCGGGCGTGACGGCGCCCACGCTTCACTCCTCGAGCTCGCCCTGAAACGGGCGCACCTCGATCGGCAGCGTCGTGGCCAACGCGAGCTTGCGCCCCCAGGCCAGGGCTTCGTCGAGACTGGTCGCCTTGATGATGGTCAGGCCGCCGATGTGCTCCTTGCCCTCCACGTAGGGCCCGTCGGTCATCGGCAGCCCGTCGCTGCGGGGATCGATGACCGTCGCGGTGCTCGGCGCGTGCAGCCCGCCCGCGAACACCCAGGCGCCGGCCTCGCGGAGCTCGAGGTCCACGGCCTGCACGTCGTGCGTGATCTGCTCGAGCACGTCGGCGGGCGGCGGGTCTCCGTCCGGCTGATAGATGCTGAGTAGGTATTGCTTCATGGGGTTCCTTTCTCATCGGCGGCCTGTTCATAGGTGGCGATCAGCACGCCCATGCTCGTGGTCAGGCTGTCGGTGAGCCGCAGCGTTGCCTGCACGCCCTCGCCGAACAGGCGCCGGCCGGCGCCGAGCACCAGCGGATGGATCATCAGCATGTACTCGTCGATCACATCGGCTGCCATCAGTGATCCGATCAGAACGCCGCTGCCCATGATCACGAGGTTCGTGCTCGAGCTTCGCTTGAGCTCCGCCACGGCGGCCGCGACGTCGCCGCTCAGCAGCGTCGAGTTGGGCCAGTCGAGGGTTGACGCTGGGTTCCCCGACGCGACGAACTTTCGAGTGCTGTTCAGCGCGTCCTTGAACGGTCCGCCCTGGGCGTTCCAGGCGCCCAGCACCTGCTCGTAGGTGCGCCGCCCGAACAGAAACGCGCGATCCTCGCCCATCCGTTCCCCCATCTTGGCGACCATCGCGTCGTCGCCCCGCGGGGAGGCCCAGCCACCGTGTGCGAACCCATCCCGCGTGTCCTCGTCCGGCACGGGCCGGTGCCTGCATCACGCCGTCGAGCGTCACGTGATTCATCACGATTACCTTTCCCATCTGGAGTCCTTTCGAGGTCTGAGACCGGGTGATTCCAGCCTCTCACCCCCTACACGAACGGACCACGCCGAAATCGACATCCCGGGCATATCCTTGGGTCATGAGGTTGGGTATTGCCGCAAGGTGCGGCGTGCTGGCGCTTTCGGTGGCGCTCGCGGGCTGTGGCGGCTCCGCGCACAAATCGGCGCCCGCGCCCGCCCCGGCCCCGGCGCCGTCGCCTCGCCCGAAGCCGGCCCTCGTGACGTCCCGGGCGCCGCAACTCGTGTCGATGCGCCGGACCAATGGCGCGACCTGGCAGACCGTGGTCGTCCGCACCGACGGCACCGCCGACGTCGGGATCTTCATCGGCGAGTGGACGGGCACGCACCACAAGAGCTTCCGGCTCGGTGGCCGCGAGATGGGGCAACTGGAGCGGCTCGTCGCGGTGGCGAGGCGGACGCCGGAGAAGCCGTATTTCGGCACTCCGGCCCCGTCGATCGTCGACGTCATCTACGTGAAGCGGCACATCCTGCAGGTGGGTACGGGGCACGAGCCGCGCCAGCTGGCCCCGCTGACCGGGATGCTCGGCGGGCTGATCGATCAGCACTCGTGACGCGCGGCGGGAGCCGCTAGCCGGAGGCGCGCGATGACAGCGACCGCTTTGACCGCTCGGAGCGGTCGTAGAGATCGATTCGCCCGAGTGGCTCAGCGGTAGGATGCTCGTCCATGCCGGTTGAGTGGGCCGGTTTGGGGCCGGAGCTGTTGCTCGCGCTCGATCGTTCCCGGGCGGAGCCGCTCCGGGTGCAGCTCGAGCGGGAGCTGAGGGAAGCCATCCGGTCGGGGCGATTGGCCGCCGGCGAGCGGCTGCCTTCGTCCAGGGCGCTGGCGGCGGAGCTCGGTCTCTCGCGCGGGCTCGTGCTCGAGTGCTACGGCCAGCTGCAGGCCGAGGGCTTTCTCACCTCGAGGTCGGGCTCCGCGACGCGGGTGGCGGCTCACGCGGTGGCGCCCCCCGTGCTGCCGGAACGCCCCGTCGCGGAGTCGGCCCCGCGGCTCGCGGTCGACTTCCGCGCCGGCGTCCCCGACCTGACCAGCTTCCCGCGGCGTGACTGGGCGTGGGCATTACGCGAAGCGTGTCGCGAGGCGACGCCGGCCGACCTCGACTACGGCGATCCGCGCGGGTCCGAGTCGCTGCGCGGGGTGCTGGCGGGATATCTGCGTCGCGTGCGAGGTGCAGTGGCCGACCCCGAGCGGCTGGTGCTGTGCAGCGGATTCGCGCAGGGGATCAACCTCGTCCTGCATTCGCTGGCGGAGAAGGGGATTCGGCGGGTGGCGATCGAGGACCCGGGTGACGACGAGTACTTCGTGATCTGCGGCCGGCTCGGCATGGAAGCGGTGCCGGTGGCGATCGACGAGCGCGGGATCGAAGTCGATGCGCTCACCGCGAGCGGCGCGGGCGCCGTGATCCTGACCCCCACGCACCAGTTCCCGACCGGCACAGCGCTGGGGTCCGAGCGCCGCCAGGCGCTGGTGAGGTGGGCGACCGAGGGGAACGCGACGATCGTCGAGGACGACTACGACGCCGAGTTCCGTTACGACCGCGATCCGGTTGGCGCGCTCCAGGGCCTCGTCCCAGAACGGGTGGCGCTGATCGGCACGGTGAGCAAGTCGCTGGCTCCGTCGCTGCGGCTGGGCTGGGTGGTGTGCCCGGCCGAACTGCTCGAGGCGGTGAGCGAGGAGAAGCGGCTGAGCGACCGGGGTTCGCCGGGTCTGCAGCAGCTCGCGCTCGCGAGGTTGATCGAGTCCGGTCGCTTCGACCGGCACCTGCGCCACATGCGCAGGGTGTATGCGGCGCGGCGGGATGTGCTCCTCGCCGCGTTGGGCACGCACGCACCGGGAGTCAGGGTTCACGGCCTTGCGGCGGGGTTCCACGCCGTGGCAGAGCTTGCACTCGATGCCGACGAGGACGCGATCGTGGCCGAGGCGAGGTCGCGCTCGATCGGCCTGTACGGCATGAGCATGTACCGGCTGAGTGGTCGCGGCGGGCCGCCGCAGTTGGTGCTCGGGTTCGGGAACCTGACCGAGACGGCGATCGAGCGCGGCATCGCCGAGATCGCCGACCTGCTGTAGGTCCGGTCCCAAAGCGGCTCACTGAACTGGGGCTGAATTGGCTCTTATCAATGGGCCGCTGGCGGCCTAAGTTGTCGCCATCATGAACGCCCCCAGACACGCCTCGATCCTCTCGGCGCCCGGCGCGCGCGCCCTCATCGGCAGTTCGATCCTCGCCCGGCTCCCCCTGGCCATGTTCAGTCTCGCGCTCCTGGTTCACGCGCGAGATGTCACCGGCTCGTATGCGATCGCCGGCCTGGTGAGCGGCGCGTACGCCGTGGCGAGCGCGATCTCTGGCCCGATGCTGGGAGGCGTGATCGACCGCCGCGGCCAGACTCCGGTCCTGGTCGTCGGGGCGACGGTCACCGCTGCGGCGCTGGTCGCGGACGGATTGCTCGGACCGGGCGCGCCGGCGTCGTTGCTGATCGCGCTCGGCGCCGCAAGCGGGCTCGCGACACCGCCGCTCGACGCCTGCGTGCGGACTCTGCTGCCGGCGATCGCCGCCGACCCGAGCCGGCTGCCGGCGCTGTTCGCGTTCGAGTCGAGTGTGCTCGAGGTGACCTTCGTGGCCGGGCCACCGCTCGCGCTCGGCCTCGGCTCCGTGTGGTCCTCGGGCGGCGCACTGATCGTGTCCGGGCTGGTCATCCTCGGCGGAACACTCGTGTTCGCCGCTCAGCCCGCGTCGAGGCGCTGGCAGCCGGAGCCGGCGAGCGCGCGCCGCCGCGGCGGCTCGCTGCGCTCGCCGGCACTGCGCACCCTCGTGGCGATCTCGCTCGGGACCGGCACCGTGTTCGGTGCGACCGAGGTCGCGGTGACCGCGGTCGCGCACGCGCTCGGCAGCACCACCGCGGCCGGGCCGCTGCTCGCGCTGTGGGGCGCCGGCTCGCTCATCGGCGGGTTGATCGCCACGCGGTTGGGCGGTGCCGCCCGCGACGCGCGCGGGCTGATCCCACTGCTGGTTGCGCTCGCGATCGCGCACGGAGCCCTCATCTTGACCGGCGGCAGCGTCGTGGCGACTGGCCTGGTGATCACGCTCGCAGGTGCGACGATCGCCCCCACCGAGTCGAGCATGTACGCGATGGTCGATGCCGCCGCGCCCGCCGGAACCCGTACCGAGGCCTACTCGTGGCTGGGCACCGCGTCGCTCGTGGGTGCCTCCCTCGGCATGGCCGCTGCCGGCGCGCTCGTCCAGGGCGGCGGACCTCAGAAGGCCTTCGCTCTGGTCGGGGTGGCCGGCGGGTTGGCCGCGCTCGCCGCCGTCCTCGGATCGGATCGGCTCCCCGGCGCGGCGCGGGAGCCGGTTGCCGCGGCACGCTGAGGGCCGTCGCGCGAGCGCGAGTCTCCTGCCACTCGGCAACTTCCCCGGCTCGAATGGCATTTCACTCGCGCTATACGCGAGTGAATTGGCATTCACCTCTCGGGAGGGGATCGAGTGGCAGATCAGTCGCGGTGCGGTGGGGTCCGGGGGGGCGGCGCGGTGGCGGAATCGGCCGCCGGGCGGATCGCCGTCCGGCGAGCAGCGCCTGAGCCGGGCGACACTCCCGACTGGACGCTCGGGGAGAGCGGCTGATAATCAGCACGCCGCCGTAGTGAGGTGTAGGTTCCTCCCGCCGTATCGTCGACGACCGAGAGGGACCAATGAGCACGAGCCATTCGGTCGGCGCCGCAGAGGCGCCTGCCGCGCCCCGCACGGGACTGCGCCGCGAGCTGCGCTTCTGGGAGGCGATCGCGCTGTCGATCGGGATCATGGCGCCGACCGCGGCCATGGCGCTGAACGGGGTGGCCCCGGCCGGGCTGATCGGCCGGGCGGTCCCACTGGCGTTCATCTTCGCCACGATCGGCGTGCTGTTCGTCTCCTATGGGTTCGTCCGGCTCTCGCGCTACTTCAGCCACGCCGGATCGGCGTTCGCCTTCTCGGGGATCACGCTCGGTCCGCAGGCCGGGTTCTTCGCCGGCTGGGCCCTGCTCGGCACCTACGTGGCGTTCTGCTGCGCCTCGACCGCGGAGGCCGGCACTTTCGGGGTGGCCTTCCTGAGCGGGATCAATATCGACAAGTCGGCCGACTACCTCGTGATCGCCCTGATCGCCGCGGTCCTGATCGGGCTGCTGGCGTTTGGCGACATCCGGGTCGGGACGCGCTCGCTGCTCGGCATGGAGGGGATATCGGTCACGCTGATCCTGATCCTCATGGTCGTGATCGTGGTCAAGCTGATCGCCGGCACCTCGCCCAACGGACAGACGATCACGGCGGACGCGTTCAAACTGCCGAGCGGCACCTCGCTGTCGGCGGTGGCGAGCGCCGCGGTGTTCGGCTTCTTGTCGTTCGGTGGCTTTGAGGGCGCCGCCGCCCTGGGAGAGGAGACCGACAATCCGCGGCGCGAGATCCCGCGGGCGATCCGCAACGCGGTCGTCGGCTGCGGGGTTTTCTACATCCTCTGCATCCTGGTCCAGACGTGGGGCTTTGGGACCAACGCGGCCGGGGTCAAGGCGTTCTCGACCTCGGGCGCCCCGCTCGGTGACCTGGCCCACAGCTACGTCGGCTCGGGGATGGAGGACGCGATCAACTTCGGCGCGACGATCAGCGCCTTCGCCAGCGGCCTGGGTGCAACCGTTGCCGGCGCCCGCATCCTGTTCGCGCTGAGCCGCCATACCCCCGTCGAGCGGTTGTTCGGCCGCACCAGCACCCGGACGGGAGCACCCGCCGGCGCGCTCGCGGTGGTCCTGACGATCGGCGTCGGAGCGATCGTGGCCCAGCGGATCGCCGGCGTCTCAGCGGTGAACGCGTTCTTCTATCCCGGGACGATCGGCGTGCTGTGCATGCTCGTCGCCTACATCGTCACCAACGTGGGAGCGATCCGGTACCTGTTCATCGCCGCCCGCCGCGCGCCGTTGTGGGAGATCGTGATCCCGCTGCTCGGGATCGCGTTCATCGTGTACACGATCTACAAGAACGTGCAGGGCGTCCCGTTCCCATACAACCGGTTCCCGTTCTGGGTGGCCGGCTGGTTGCTCATCGCGCTGGTATTCATCCTGTGCGCGCCGAAGCTTGCGCGCCGGATCGGAGAAGGGCTCACACACGACGCCGGCCTCGACGCGGCGGACCCAACCCCCACGTAGCAGCCGCCCGGCCCGCTTCGTCAATAAAGCTCGATGCGGCCGCCGCCCGCTGCCTTGGCCCGGTAGGTGGCCGCGTCGGCAGCGGCCAGCAGCGCGTCGCCATCGCTTTCACCGAGCGCGATCCCGATGCTCGCGGTCAGGCGGTGCTCGGTGCCGCTGGCGCCGAGCGGAATCTGGATCGCATCCTGCAGGCGCCGGCCGACCGCGAGCGCCGCCTCCTCGTCGATCCCCTCGCACAGCGCGACGAACTCGTCGCCCCCGAGCCGCGCGACGGTGTCCCCGGGTCGCACGGCGGTGTGTAGGCGCTGGGCGATCTCCGCCAGCACGGCGTCGCCCGCGGCGTGGCCGTGGGCGTCGTTGATCTGCTTGAAGTTGTCGAGGTCGACGAACACCGCGGCGGTGGCGCCGTGCTCGCGCCGGGCCAGCGCGTGCTCCAGGCGGTCGCGCAGAAGGGTGCGGTTCGCCAGCCCGGTGAGCGGATCGTGCAGCGCCTCGTAGCGCGTTCGCTCCTCGCTGCGCAGCCGCGCCAGGGCCGTCGCCAGCGTGCTCGCCACCGCGCGGACGAAGTTGAGCTCCTCCTCCTGCAGGCTGCGGGCGGGCTCGATCAGCAACTCGGCGCCGTCGCCAATGGCCAGTCGTACCCCTGGCTCGCGATACCTGGCCCGACGCCGCGAGGTCGGAGCCGTCGGCCATCTGAAGCTCAGCGCCCTCGATCGGAAGCAGCGTCCGCAGCAACGCGATGGACTGGCCGGCCAGATCCGCCGGATCGGCGCCGGCCAGCGCGCGCTCGCCGATGGCCGCCACCGCCCGCAGCCGGGCCTCGGCGGCGCGGCGGTCGGACACGTCGCGGCCGACCGCGAGGAGAATCGGGCCGCCGGTCGTCTCGAGGATCCCCCAGCTCATCTCGCCGATGAACTCCGAGCCGTCTCGCCGCAGGCCCCATGCCGCGGTCGAGAAGCGCAGTGGGTGCTCGGTGGCGAAGTACAGCTCCATGTTGCGGACGTAGCGCTCGCGCACCCGGGCGGGCCAGAGCGTCTGCACGGGCTGTCCGAGCAGTTCGTCCCGCGGATAGCCGAACAGCTCCTCGGCCAGCGCGTTCACGAACACGATGCGTCCGCTGCGCTCGGCCGCCACCACGGCATCGGGCAGGCTCTCGAGGATCGCGGCCGGCGCGACCAGCAGATTGTCCAGCCCCTCGTCACGGCGGGCGCTCGCCGCCTTCCCCACTTCTTCCTCGGCGTCCATGACCTTTGACTCCCCAGGGTACAGCGGCAGACCGGCTAACAGTCCTCGTGTTCGAGCCGGGGAACCGGCGCACGACACCGCGGGATATGGAACATTGCGCTCGTGCGGAGAGGCCACGTCTTGCGGCGGCGGGTTCGTGCGAGCGCGTGCTCGCTTGCGGCGGTGCTCGGACTCGGGCTGGTCATGGCCGCCGGCGCGTCGGCGGCGCCGAGCTTCAGCGCCCGCGGGAGCGCCAAGCAGGTGTACGTCACGGGGCTCGCACCGAACGCGAGCATGTCTCTGATCGCCCCGGGGGGAAAGACGCTCTACTCCCAGCAGGCCGACTCGCTCGGCGGCCTGCTGTTCCGCAACGTCCCGCCGGGAAGTGGCTACCGGGTTCGCCTGGCCTCGAACGGCTCCCAGTCAGGGCCGATCACGGTGCACTCCGACGCGGCCAAGCCGTGGGACCCGGATGTCTACAACCAGTCGATCCCGGACAACGGATACACCTACCTGACCACGCGCGACGGCACCCAGCTGGCCATCGACGTGCACCCGCCGACCAGCCCGGCCGGCGAGCCGGGCCTCCCGCTCGGTCTCCCGGTTCCACCCGGTCTGCCGTCCGGGTCCGGGCTCCCGCTACCGCTGCCGTCCCCGCCCGGGCTGCCCCAGCCGCTGGCCAAGCGCTCCCATGCCACCGTGCCGTTCGTGCCGCCGTACCCGACGCTGATCGAGTACTCGGGCTACGGCTATGCCGACCCGAACGGCCCGGTCAACGGCATCGCCGTGCTGGCCAACCTGATGGGGTTCGCCGTCGTGGACGTGAACATGCGGGGCACGGGCTGCTCGGGCGGGGCGTATGACTTCTTCGAGCCGCTGCAGAGCCTCGACGCGTACGACGTGATCGAGACGATCGCCCACCAGCCCTGGGTGCTCGGGCACAAGGTCGGGATGATGGGGATCTCCTACGGCGCGATCAGCCAGCTGTTCGCGGCGCAGCTCGACCCGCCCGACCTGGAGGCGATCTCGCCGCTGTCGACGATCGATGCCACCGCGACGACGCTGTACCCCGGCGGCATCCTCAACACCGGCTTTGCCGTCGCCTGGGCGCAGCAGCGCCAGCAGGAGGCCGAGCCGGCCGGACCGAACAGCGGGCAGCCGTACGCCTATCAGCAGATCCAGAACGGCGATCAGACCTGCAAGGGCAACCAGACGCTCCACGGCGAGGCGGCCAGCCTGATGGACAAGGTCCGCGCGAACTCTCACTACAACGCGCCGGTGGCCGACCCGCTCGACCCGGTCACGTTCGTGCACAAGATCAAGGTCCCAACGTTCATGGCCTGCCAGTGGGAGGACGAACAGACCGGCGGGCACTGCCCCGACCTGGCCGAGCACTTCACCGGCACCAACCGCAAGTGGTTCACGTTCACCAACGGCGCCCACGTCGACTCGCTCGACCCGTACACGTTCGACCGCTGGTACGACTTCCTCGAGCTATACGTCGCCCACCAGGCGCCGATCGCAAACCAGGCGGTGATCCGGGCCGCCGCCCCGGTCATCTATCAGCAGGCGATGGGTCTCCCGCAGAGCGACCTCGACACGCTACCGGCGGATCCGATCCAGACCGAGCCCACCTACCAATCGGCGCTCCAGGCCTTCGAGGCGCTGCCAGAGATACGGGTGCTGTTCGACAACGGCGCCGGCCAGTCACCCACGGGCCAATCGACGGCGGGCGATCCCTACCCGGGGTTCGAGCAGTCGTTCTCGAAGTTCCCGATCCCGGGGACCAAGGCCCGCTTCTGGTACCTGGGTCGCGGAGGCGTGCTGCGTAACGCCGCGCCGTCCCGCAAGGGCATCGACCAGTACACGTCGAACGCCAAGGCGACGCCGCTGACC
Organism: uncultured Solirubrobacterales bacterium; assembly: GCA_963832315.1. Classification (GTDB taxonomy): domain Bacteria; phylum Actinomycetota; class Thermoleophilia; order Solirubrobacterales; family Solirubrobacteraceae; genus Palsa-465. The sequence goes on from CAWHTT010000012.1 coordinate 218,067, forward strand.
GACTATGGGACGAACACCGGCACCGGCGGCCTGTGGGGCAACGCCTCGCAGTGGCAGTGGCAGTGGCAGCAGAACAAGCCCGGGACCGCGGTGTCCTACGTCTCGGCACCTCTCAAGACGAACACCACGGTGATCGGCGCCGGCGCGCTTCACCTATGGGTGCGCTCCTCGACTCCCGACGTCGACCTCCAGGCCACGATCAGCGAGGTGCGACCGGACGGCAACGAGACGTTCGTCCAGAACGGATGGCTGCGGGCCAACGAGCGCAAGCTGTCCACGAGCCGGAACAACGTGGTCCATCGGAGGAGCACGCTACTCGAGCCTGTCCCCAGCATGCTCGCCTCCGATGTGACGCCGATGCCCAAGGGCCGGTTCGTGAAGGTCGTCATCCCGCTCTACTACGAGGGTCACGTTTACCGGGCCGGCTCGCGGATCAGGGTCACCATCGCCGCGCCGAACGGCACACAGCCGATCTGGTCGTTCGGGGAGACGGAGCCGAGCGGGACCTCGACCGTGTCGATCGCGTTCTCGAAGAAGCTGCCCTCCAGCGTCGTGCTCCCGGTCGTCCCGGGCGTGAACGTGCCGACGGGCTACCCGGCCTGCCCGAGCCTGCGCAACGAGCCGTGCCGGCCGTACTTGGCGCTGGCCAATCGGACACCGCGCAGCTGAACCCTGGCACTCAGCAGCTGGGAGCCGGGGTGAGGTCGGTCGCCGGGCAGACCGGCAGGACCGTCGGCGGCCGGGGCGGCTGGGTGAAGTCGAAGTCCGCGGTGAGGTCCCCGAGGATCGGGCTGTTCTCGCGGACGTCGGGCCGCGGGTCCGGCCGACCGTCGGTGGTCGGATCGAGCCGCTGCCCACCCAGGAAGTCGTCCTCGATGAACTTGTTGTACGCGTCGTGGCTGAGCGTCTGGGAGTCGATCATGCCCACCTTGGCGTAGGGGCTGATCACGATGCCGGGCACCCGCAGGCCGTAGCCATTGGCGTCGGCGATCGGCGGCACCACGTGGTCGTAGAACCCGCCCCAATCGTCCCAGGAGAGGAAGATCGCGGTGCTGTCCCAGTCGGGGCTCTGCATGATCGCGTTGACCAGGCCGGTGACGTACGTCTGGCCGGCGCTGACCAGGGCGGTGGGATGCTCTGACACCTTGCCGTTGGGGTCGATCCAGGACACGGCCGGCAGCGTGCCCGCGCTCGCGGCCGCGAAGAAGTTCGAGAGCGTCTGGATGTTCCCGAGCTGGCCGTCCTGTGTGACGTCGGTGAACGAGGGCAGCGGGTTCCAGATGCCGGGGGTCTTCGGGCCCTGCTGCACGGGGGCGCAGGTCATGGCGGCGTCGTCCTCGCAGTCGGGCTCGGTGCCCTGGAACACGTAGTAGCCCCAGCTCACGTTCTGCTGGTGCAACAGGTAGGTCATGTCGGTCCAGGCGTAGTGATCCAGACCATCGGACGAATTGGGATTCTGGAGCGCGTTCGTACATGAGTACGGGTTCAGCGGGTCGGTGCAGAACGCCGACCATTCGGAGACCTGGAACAGATGCTCGGGGAGGCTCCAGGACGCATTCGGCTCGTACATGTGGTCCTGGAGCACGTAGTTCTCGGCGTAGGCCCAGTAGTTGGGGATCTCGCCGCCGTCGTGATAGCCCATCGCGTCGATGCACTGGGTGCGGGTGCCGGTCGTGCACGGGCTGCAGTTCGGGTCGTTGCCCGTACAGCTCTGGCCCTTCTCGGCCTGGCCCACGAAGCCGTCCATCATGCACCCGGCGCGCGTCGCGGGAGTGGTGCAATCCATGTCGGCGGTGGCGTTGGCGGCGCCGTGCGGACCGCCGAAGTTCTTGTCGTTCGTGTCGTGGAACGGTTTGACGCACCCGCCGTTCACCGTGTCGGGCACGCAGGGCACGGTCCCCGGGTTCCCGCCCAGGCCGGGAATCCCGTCCGCCCCCGGAAACGTGCCGAAGTACTGGTCGAACGAGCGGTTCTCCTGCATGATGATCACGACGTGCTTGATCTTGAAGATCCCATTCACCGTGACTGTCACCGCGGGCGAGTACGAGTTGATGTTGTGCGCGCCCCAGCTCAGGTAGGTCCTCAGCTGGTAAGTGCCTTCACTCGGGAAGGCATAGGCGATCGAGAACGCGGACGTCCGGTCGAGCGTTCCCTGCGCCACGGTTTGCCACCCGGCGGATCCGAGCTGTTGCAGCGCCACCTGCCGGCCGGCGTGTGACGGCGAGACCGTCCCCGTGAACGTAACCTGATCGCCGGGCGCGGCGCGTGCGTCGGACGAAGCCAGCGTGATCAGTGCCGCGACCCGCTGGTGGACGGTCCGGCTGCGGAACCCGTGCGCGGTCACGTACCACCAGCGATTGCCGTCGAGGCGAACCTTCATTGAGTAACGCCCGGAGCGGTCGGTGCGCGTCGCGGCGGTGGAATGAAAATGCCTCTGTCCCGGGAGGCGTCGCCACAACACGACGAGCGCGCGCCGATGCCGCGGCCCCAGCAGCCGTCCCGAGATCGTTACCGACTGTCCGTCGGTCGAGGGGTTCGGTGCCGCTGCGATGGTCAGGCAGCTCACCCGTCGATGATGGTTACGACACGTCGGCGCGCGTGACACGGAGGCGCTGCTGGCCGCAGAGCTCACCGATACCAGCCACACTCCGCCGACGAGGACCAGAATCGGCCACAGCAACGGTGACAGTCGCGATCGGCGCGGCATCTCTCCTCCCGGATTCGGCGGGCATGGTGAGTCCGGCCGCTCGCGTTAACCCGGTGACGGGCGGGGAGTTGCGCGCGCTAGCTGCGCGCCGGTGTCGGAGCGCCCAGGCCCACGCGGTGGGCGAGCGCGGCCGCCTCCCCGCGGCTGCTCACCCCGAGCTTCGAGATGATGTTCGAGACGTGGACGCTCGCCGTCTTGGGGCTGATGAACAGCTCCGCGGCGATCTGCGGGTTGGAGCGGCCGGCGGCAACGAGATCGAGGACCTCGAGTTCACGGTCGGTCAGCCCGTAAGCCTCGATCGCCGGTCCAGGAGCGCGCTTGGCGGAAGAAGGCTCGGCTCCCGCGACACGAAGGCGTGCGCGCCGGGCCAGCGCCTGAGCCTCGTCCAGCAGCGGCGCCGCCCCCATCTGGGCCGAGAGCCGGGCCGACTCGTCGAGCATCGCGGCGGCGCCCTCGCGGTCGCCGCCTGACCACGCCTGCTGGGCGCCGCGCAGGAGCGCATAAGCGAGCAGGTAGGCCTCGTCGGCGTCGCGTGCGGCGTCGGTCGCCGGCGACCAGTCGGGCGTGGTGCCGATAGCACGGCCGAGCTCGGCGGCGGCAAGGGCTTGGTACGTGCGTGCCTGGGCCCGGGTCGCGGGCAGTTCGGACGCAGCCGCCCGCAGGGAAGCGATCCGGTCGGCGTCTGGCGCCTGTACCTCCGCTTCGATCCGTAGGCCAAACCAGATCAACGGCCAGCGATACCGCTCCGACAACGAATCGTCGGACTTCGAATGCAGACCGTCGTGGACCTGGGCCCGAGCCCGTTCGATGTCACCGCGTCCGAACGCGGCGATCGTGTGAGCGAGAGCTAGCGGCATATCCGCCTGGGCGCCGGTCTCCCGCGGGAAGCTGGTCGCTGCCGCCACGTCGCGCGCCGCATCTTCGTACCGGCCGGCGAGGGCGGCGATCATCCCACGTCTCATCGTAAGCACGCCAAAGACCGCCGCGTCCGTCACGTTCGACTCGAGCACTTCCGTAAGCACCCGCTCGGCCTCGCTCCAACGGCCGAGGGCGATCAGCGGCTCCGCGCAATTCCCTACGAGGTACAGCCCGTAAACGTGCCCGGTGAGACCCACCTCCCGCGCGAGCTCGAGGCCACGGTAGGCGTGATCCGCGGCCTCCTGATGACGACCCACCATCTCGAGCAAATCCGACAGGTTCAGGTACGCGCGCAGCGTCAGGGCGGGTTCTCCGAGCTCGTGGGCAAGTTCGAGGCCGGCCCGCAGTTCGGCCAGTCCCTGCTCGGCGTGCCCGCGGTAGGCAAGCGAAGCGCCGAGAATGATCCGCGCGGTGGCTTCCTGCTCGCGGGCTCCCGCGGCTCGCGACGCCTCAAGCGCTTCCACGGCTGCCGTGTGCCAGACGGTCGGCTCCTGGTCCATCGCCCACATCGGAAGACCCGCGAGCTCCACCGACACCACCGCGCGGGCGACGCTCGGACGGTCCGTCGGCACGAGCAGAGCCGCGTGCTCGAGCGCCTCTCGGACGTCGTCCTCCCGTCCGAGATCCTGGAGGGAGACCGCCTTCCCGGCCAGCAGCAGTGCGGCGCGCTCACCGGCCTTGGTTTCGTCGAGCTCGGCGAGCGCTTCGTCGTATAGGGCAAGCGACTGCTCCAGGTTCCCCGCTGCATAGGCGGCACCGGCGGCCATGTGCAGTACCTCCACGACATCGCTGTCGCAGCGCTCGGCTGCGTCGGACACGCCGGGCCACAACTCGAGCGCGCGCTCGAGATGGCGCTGGGCCTCCGCCGGCGCGAACGCCGCGGCCAACCGGGCCGCCTCGACGCTGGCCACGAGCGCCTCGGGAGCGTTGTGCGCCGCATACCAGTGCACGGCGAGGGCGGCGGCGGCCAGCGCGGCCGAGCCGCCCAGCGAACGATCGGCGGAAATCGCCTCGGCGTAGGCGGCGTGAGTACGCACGCGCTCACGCGGCATCGTGTCGGCGTAGATCGCGTCGCGGGTGAGCGCGTGGCGGAACCGGTACCCGTGATCGGTGTTGTCGGCCGCCAGCAGCTGATGTTCGATGACCTCGGCGAGCGCCGCATCGAGGCTGGCCTCGTCGAGGCCCGCGACCGCCGCGAGCAGGCGGTCGGACACCGAAGTCCCCGCCGTCGCCGCGACTCGGAGCAGGCGGAGTGCCGGTTCGGACAGCCGCTCGGCCCGGGCGAGCAGGACGTCGCGCAGGGTGACCGGGAGCTCCTCCGGACCGGCGCCCGCCTGCATCGCGGCGAGGATCTCCTCGATCAGGAACGCATTGCCCTCGGAGCGCTCGTACAGCGGCTCGAGCATCGGGCGTGGGGGAGGGCTGCCCAGGATCGCCTCCAGCTGGCGGGTTGCCTCTTCCCGCGTGAAGCGCGGAAGCTCCAACCGCCGCACCGACCGCACCCGCTCCCAGGCCGCGATCAGGGGCCGCAGCGGATGGGACCGGTGAATCTCGTCGGAGCGGAAGGTGAGCACGAGCAGCACGCGCACGCCGCGCAGGCTCCGGACGAGCAGCGAGATGAGGTCGAGCGTGGAGCGATCCGCCCACTGCAGGTCCTCGATCACGAACATCAGTGTCCGGTCGGCGGCCAGGCGCTGGACGACCCCGAACACCAACTCGAGCAGGCGGGCGCTGCCCGACTCGCCGGCCGGGGCGGGCGCGTGGGCGGCCTCAGGATCGAGCTCAGGGAGCAGGCGGGCGAGGTCCGGCCGTGCCGGACCGAGGAAGCCGTCGAGCTCGTCGGGGTCCATCACCCGCATGAGCGTGCGCAGCGCGTCGACCAGCGGGCTGAGCGGCACCCCCTCGCCTCCAAGCTCGATGCAGCTGCCGGTCAGCACCCGCGCCCCCCGCCCGCGGGCTCGCTCGGCCGCCTCCTCGACCAGCCGTGTCTTGCCGACGCCGGCCTCGCCGCCGACCAGCAGAACGGCCGGCTCGCCGGCGATGGCCGACTCGAGCGCCGCCACCGACGTGGCGAGCTCAGGCCCCCGCCCGACGAACACTGGACTGACCAGGCCCGGTTGCATCCGGGAGGGATTCTGGCAGCGCCGTTAGCATCGCGCTCACCACGATGCAGCGGAGAGCGACAGTCACCGGGGGTGCCGGCGGGATCGGGGGCGCGATCGTCAGCGCTCTGACGGATGCCGGGCATGACGTGGCGATCCTCGACCGGTCAGGGGAATTTGCGGTGGATCTTGGCGATGAGCCTGCCGTGCGCGAGGTCGCGGCGCGCCTCGGTGCGCAGGACGTCCTCGTCCACGCCGCCGCCGCTTTCGACCGTGCTTCGTTGGACGATCTCGATCTCGCGACCTGGCGCCACGTGCAGGCGGTCAACGTCGAGTCGGCGCTGTGGCTCTGCCAGGCGCTCACGCCGGCGATGATCGAGCGCGGCTTCGGACGGATCATCTTCATCACGTCCAACACGGTGTGGCGGCCGCCGGCGGCGGACTTCCTGCCCTACGTGGCGAGCAAGGCGACGCTGATGGGCATCGCCCGGACGCTGGCCAAGCCGCTCGGCGCCCACGGCATCACGGTCAACTGCGTCGCGCCGGGGCTGACCCGAACCCGGTTCACCGAGGCCGACCTACCGTCCGAGGCGTTCGAGGAGGTCCTGGTGCGTCAGGCACTGCCGCGTTCGCTGGTCCCGGACGATGTGGCGGGCGTCGTCGCCTTCCTCGCCTCTGACGCCGCCGGCGCGATCACCGGGCAGACGCTGTGCGCCGACGGCGGGTCGGTGTTCGCCTAGCTAGCTGACCAACCGCCGGCGCTCCTCGGACGAGGGCCACGGAGGTTCGCCGGCCGCGGTGTTGGCTCGGGCGTGGGCGACGCTCGAGGTCGCGGGGATCGCGACGTGGATCCGCTCGTCACCCAGCGTCCACTTGAGCAGCTCGGTGGGGTCGAACCGCCTGATCAGCGATCCGCCGCCGAGCGGCCGCATCGCGATCACGCCCAGGTCCAGCTCCGCGGCGAGCGGCAGGATGCGCCGCTCGGCCTCGCGCTCGACCGGGTTGTAGGGCACCTGGATCGCGTCGATCCGTCCCGTGCGCATGACCTGCTCGAGCTCGTCGAACGCGCCGGCCGAGTAGTGGGTGGCGCCGAGGAAGGCGATCCGGCCCGCGGCGCGCTCCTCCTCGAGCCAGTCGAGTCGAGTCCGCCAGGCGACCAGGTTGTGCACCTGCTCCAGGTCGATGCGGCCGCCGTAGAACTCGAGCTGGTCGGCGAACTGGCTGCGCGCCTCGGTGTCCGAGCTCGTCCAGATCTTGGTCGCCACCAGCGCGTCGCCGCGCCGCGCTCCGAGCGCGCGCCCCAGCACGCCCTCCGCCCGTCCGTACATCGGGGAGGAGTCGAAGAACCGCGTGCCGCTCTCCCACACCGCCTCGACGACGTCCCGCGCACGGGCCTCCTGCGTGGGGCCGACGTCGAACGTCTGCCAGGTGCCCAGCCCGACGACCGGGACTTGTAGCTCGGTCCGTCCGAAGCGCCGGAGCTCCATCGGCTACTGGTCGTACAGCACGAGGCCGCGGATGTTCTTGTGCGTCCGCATGGCCTCGTAGCCCTCGTTGATCTGCTCGAGGGTGTACGTGCGCGTGATCAGCTCGTCGAGCAGAACCTTGCCGTCGCGATACAGCTGCAGCATCTTGGGGATGTCCGCGCGCGGGTTGGAGTGCCCGAACAGGCAGCCGCGGATCTGCTTCTCGTAGGCGATCACCTCGAAGATCGGCATCGTGACCTCGGTGGCGTCCATCGGGGCGAGCGAGGTGAGTGCCACCTTGCCGCCCTTTCCGACGAGCGACACGGCGTCGCCGATGATCTTGCCGGTGGTGACGTCGACGGTCACCAGCGTCGCGTTGGCCATCTCGCCGCGCGTCATCTCGTTGATCGGCTCGAGCGCCTCCTCGGCAGAGGCGTACATGTGGGTCGCGCCGAACTTCCCCGCCTGCTCGCGGTTGAAGGGAGACGGGTCGATCGCGATGATCCGGCTCGCGCCGGCCACGCGCGCGCCCTGCACGGCGTTCGCGCCCACCCCGCCGATGCCCATCACGACGACCGTGTCGCCGGCACCGACCTCCGCGCCGTACACCGCGGTGCCGAAGCCGGTGGTGACACCGCAGCCCACGAGCGCCGCCTTGTCGAGCGGGATGTCGTCGTCGATCTTGACCACCGAGTCCTCGTGGACCACGGTGTAAGGGGAGAACGTTCCGAGGTTGCACATGAGCCGGGCGTCCTGGCCGCGCACGTGATGGCGGACGGTGCCGTCGCGCTGCAGGCCGACCTGGATCCCCGCGCCGAAGTCGCACAGGTTCTCGCGGCCGATCGCGCACCACTTGCATCGGCCACACACGGGAATGAAGCTGAGAACGACGTGGTCGCCTTCGGCCACGCTGCGGACACCCGCGCCGACCGCCTCGACCACGCCCGCACCCTCGTGTCCGCCGATCGCCGGAAGCGCCTCCATCGGCAGATCGCCGATCCGGAGGTGCTCATCCGAATGGCACAGGCCGGAGGCGGCCAGGCGGATCAGCACCTCGCCCTCCTTCGGATCGTCGAGGGTCAACTCCTCGACCTCCCAGTCTCGTCCGTAGTCGAACAGCACTGCCGCTTGCGTCTGCATGTCTCTCGCCTCCGACTGCTCGTGGTCCGGCGACATCATCCTCGATCACGCGTGTGCCGCGCTTGAACGAGCGCGCACGCGGGCCTGACCACGCGTGCGCGCCCGTTCTGGGGTACTAGCCGCGGCGATACTTGGCCACGGCAAGCGGCAGCGAGACCGCGACGATCGCCGCCGCCCAGATCAGCGACCTCGTCACGAAGTACCCGGCCGGGTGTCCGAGCAGGGCCTGGGCATCCGGTCCGAGCGTGAGCGCCCGTACCGCGTCGACCATGTAGGTAAGCGGTTGGTGCGAGGCGAACGCCCGCAGCCATTCGGGCATCGAGGCGACCGGCACGTACGCGCTCGAGATGAACGCGAACGGGAACACGATCATGCCCATGCCCTGCGCGGCCTGAGCGTTCCCGGCGAAGAGTCCCAACGTGATGAACAGCCACTCGAAGGCGAACCCGAACGCGATGACCAGGCCGAACGCGGCGAGGCCGTCGAGTGCGGAGCCGTGCAGTCGGAAGCCGACTGCAAAAGCGATCCCGATCGTCACCGCGCTGGCCAGCATGAGGATCGCGGTGTCGGCGATGGCCCGTGCGGCGAGCACGCTGCCTCGCGGGATCGGCAGCGAGCGCAGCCGGTCGATGAATCCCTGCTGCAGGTCCTCGGCGGTCGCCACCGCGGCGCCGATGCCGCTGAACAGCACGCCGGTGGCGATGAACCCGGGAACCAGGTAGTCGACATACGGGAGTCCGGAGATGTGGATCGCGCCACCGAACAGGTAGCGGTAGATCAGGAAGAACATCGACATCTGGATCGTGGCCATCACGATCAGCTGGGGAGTGCGCACGTAGCGCAGCAGGGCGCGGCGGGTCACGGTCGCCGTGCTCCGGACCAGGCCGGCGCCGGCGTTGGGGGTGAGAGCCAGGGTGCTCATGGGAGTTGGTTCCTTTCTGTTCGGGCTAGGCCGCTCGGGCCGCGCTGTCGGTGTGGTCGCCGGTCAGGGCGAGGAACACCTCGTCGAGGTTCGGCTGGCGCAGGGCGATGTCCTCGAGGTCGACCCCGGCGGCGTCGATCGAGCGCATCGCGGCCATCAGCCGGTCGCGTCCGGCATCGACGCGGACGCTCACGCGTCGGGTGGGTTCGTCGATCTGTGCGCCGCGACGATCGAAGCGGCCGAGCAACTCGGCCACCGCGGCCAGGTCCTGTTCGTGGCGGACGTGGAGCTCGATCACGTTGCCGCCGATCCGGGCCTTGAGCTCGGCCGGCGTGCCGGTGGCCACCGCTCGCCCGTGGTCGACGATCACGACCTGGTCGGCGAGGTGGTCGGCCTCGTCCAGGTACTGGGTGGTGAGCAGCACATCGGTGCCGTGCTGCACCAGGCGCCGGATCGCGTCCCACAGCTCGATCCGGCTGCGGGGATCGAGTCCTGTCGTCGGCTCGTCGAGCAGGAGCAGCCGCGGCGCACCGACCAGGCTGGCGCCCAGGTCGAGCCGCCGGCGCATCCCGCCCGAGTAGTTCCGGGCCAGGCGATCGGCGGCTTCGCGCAACCCGAGCTGTTCGAGCACGGCGTCCGCGCTGTGCTTCGCCGCCTGGCGATCCCGACCGAACAGGCGGGCGACCATCTCGAGGTTCTCGCGGCCGGTCATGGCCGGCTCGATCGCCGCGAACTGTCCGGCCAGCCCGATGACCCGGCGCACCGCACCCGGATCGCGACCCACGTCGTGGCCGGCCACCCGCAGCGCGCCTTCGTCGAGTGAGGTCAGCGTCGCCACCGCGCGCACGAAGGTCGTCTTGCCGGCGCCGTTGGGGCCGAGGACCGCCACCACCTGGCCGCGCTCCGCGATCAGGTCGAGCCCGTTCAGGGCCTGGGTCTTGCCGTATCGCTTCTTGAGGCCAAGGGCCTCGATCGTTGGTGTCATCTCGGTGTCTCCTAGTCGTGTTCTTCGTGGGTGGGGAGGAAGGCCTCGGCGATCTCGCGCAGCCACTCCTCGCTCCAATCGAGGCGCTTGGCCTTCAAGTCCTCGATCACTGCGAGCAGCCAGTCGAGCTCCGCCCGGAGCATCGTCCGGCGGTACTCCTCCTCGAGCACGAACAGTCGCGGCAGACCGGGCGGAGTCGCCTCGAGCTGTCGCTCGCTTTCGGACAGCTGCTCGGCGATCCGCTTGGCCCGTTCCTCGAGTTGCTCGCGGGCCTCCTCGGGGGGCAGCCCGAACACGATCGACAGCGCCGCGATGAACTCGGGGTACTGCCCACCGGTGTCGCTCAGCATCTCGCGCAGCCACTGGCGAGCGACCAGGCGCCCGGCCTCGGTGATGGCGTACACGACGCGGTCGGGATAGCCATCCTGACGGACGGTTGCCGAGACCTCGACCAGGCCGAGCCGCTCCAGGCGCTCGATCGCCTGGTAGAGGCTGGCCCGCGAGCGGACGTTGACGATCCGGTCCTTGCCCTCCGCCTCGAGCAGCTTCTGCAGCCGGTACACGTGCATCGGCTCGCTCCACAGCTGCCAGAGCACGATCAGTCCGAGGGGGGAGGGTTGGGGCGGCTTGGGGTTGGCTCGCTCGGTCATGGCGAGCAACATACTAGTTATCTCATAACTAGTCAAGTGATGGCGTCGGCGTGAGCGCGAAGCCGCTGCTTGTGCCGGTCCGCCGCGTCGGTATAGGTTTGGTTCGCCACCGTGCTCGCAGCCACCGTGTCCTCGTCGCCGGACCGCATGCGGGGGATCCCGCCGCTCGACTCGTGCGTGCCGGTTCCCGCGGGCGCCTATTGCCTGGGTGACGGCGGGGAGCGTGTCGTCGTCCTCGACGCGGTGCTGATCGGGCGTTGGCCAGTGACCACGGGTCACCTGCGGGCGTGCGTCGAGGCGACCGGGCGCCCGGTTCACGAGGCGCTGCGCCGGCGGCTCGACGCGGAGCAGCTCGCCGACCATCCGGCCACCGAGATCACCTACTCCGATGCGATCGAGTTCTGCGCCTGGGCGTCGACCCGGCTTGGTCGTCGGGTCAGGCTCCCGACCGGCGACGAGTGGGAGGCAGCGGCGCGCGGCGTCGACGCCCGCCCGTGGCCCTGGGGCGAGGTGTTCGACCCTGAGCGGTGTAACAGCGTGGAGTCCGGCTGGGGCTGGACCGTCTCGGTCGGTGCCCATCCCGGGGGCGCCGCCGCGTGCGGGGCCGAGCAGCTGGCCGGCAACGTGTGGGAATGGGTGGGCGACCCGGCCGATGAGGACGGCTGGCGGACGGTGCGCGGCGGGTCGTACCTGGACACCGCGTGGGGGGTGCGGTGCGCGCGGGCGCTGGCGGCCGATCCGGAGCGGGCGACCTCCACGACCGGCTTTCGCATCGCGATCGAATCCGGGGCGGGCCGATGAGCCGGGACGCGGTCTCGGCCACGACCGTTCTCGACGCCCTCCGCGACGTGTACGACCCGTGCTGCGCCGACCGGGGCATCAGCATCGTCGATATGGGCGTTGTCGAGGACGTGCGCGTCGCCGATGGACACGTCGAGGTCGACCTCGTCCTCACGACCGGCTGGTGCCCGTTCGTGGCGAGCATGTCGAACGCGATCCCGGATCGGCTGAACGTCCTGGACGGGGTCGAGAGCGTCGACGTCCGGGTGGTCTGGGACCCGGTGTGGACGCAGGAGCGGTTGTCGGAGTCGGCGCGCGCGAAGCTGACCCTGCCCCTGGAAGAGCTAATCCCCTACCGCGAACAGCGGATCGCCCAGGAGAGAGGAGCCTGATATGGCCACTACCGAGACAGCCGTAGATACTGCGCGCGAGCGCAAGGTGTCGGCGTTCGTCTTCGACTGCGTCTGCCACATCTTCAACTTCGATCCGGCCAACGCGCTCGGCGGCCCGGGGCAGATGTTCGACGAGCACCTCTACGCGTTCCACCAGCTGCTGACCCGGGAGGGCGAGCAGATTCTCTCCCGCGAGGAGTTCATGCGCGAATGGAGCGTCGACGAGATCTACGAGATGATCATCGAGGACTCCGACACCGACATGATCGTGGCCCAGCCGTTGCCGCTCACGGACCTCTTTCACGACGGGCTGTCGGCCTGGGAGAAGTGCGCCGAGATGGCCGCCAAGCACCCCGACCGCGCGGTGTTCTGGGCGTCGATCAACCCCCTCGAGGGCAAGAAGGCGCTCGACCTGCTCCGTCGCCAGGTCGAGGATCACGGCGCGCGCGGCCTGAAGCTCTACAACGTGCGCTACGACTACGGCCAGCCGTTCCCCTGGCGGATGGACGACCCGCGGGTGGCCTATCCGGTGTTCGAGCTCGCGCAGGAGCTAGGGATCAGCGTGGTTGGGGTGCACAAGGGGGTGCCGCTCGGGCCCCAGCCGATCGAGCACACCCGCACGTTCGACATGGACGGCGCGGCCGCCAACTTCCCGGACATCAACTTCATCATCTTCCACGTCGGGCTGCCGTGGCTCGACGAGGTGCTCTGGCAGATCGTCCGCTACCCCAACCTGTACGCGTCGATCGCCGCCACGGTGAACTTCATCGCGCGCCAGCCTCGCGTGTTTGCCGAGACGCTCGGCAAGATGATGTGGTGGTGCGGGGAGGACAAGATCATCTACGGCGGCGAGACCCCGATCTGGCATCCGCAGTGGGCGCTCGAAGAGTTCTGGAACTTCGAGTTGCCCCGCGACATCGTCGAGGAGCGCGGCTACCCGCAGCTCACCGAACAGGCAAAGCGCAAGATCCTGGGTGAAAACCTGGCCCGGTTGCTCGACATCGACGTCGAGGCCAAGAAGGCCGAGCTTGGGGTCCCCGGGTAGTCGTCGCTCGCGTGAGGGTTCACTAGCTCGTTCTTCCGTCCGGCGCCCGCACGCGTCGCTCGCGGCCGGCTGCGACTCGGCCGCTAACAGGGGATAGCCGTCCCCCCAATCAAGGAGTAACCGCAAATGACGTACTCATTCGGCGGACGGATCCGCCGTATGGCAGCTGCCGGTGCAGCGGTGGCTGCCGCTTCGCTCGCCCTCGCCGGCGGTGCCTTGGCCGAAGCGCCCTCCAATCCGGGCACGTTCGTGATCGGCGATCAGAACGTCCTCGTCGGCAGTCAAGTCACCTTCTGGGGCGCCCAGTGGTGGAAGGACAACCCGCTCAGCACCGGGCTGGCGCCCGCCTCGTTCAAAGGGTTCGCGGTCGACGCGACGCCCACGTGCGGGCAGGACTGGACGACCGATCCCGGTAACAGCTCGCATCCCCCGGCCACGGTCGGCGATGTGATCCCGGTGATCGTCTCGAGCCAGATCACCAAGACCGGCCCGGTGATCTCCGGCGACACCACCGAGGTCGCGCTGGTCCAGGTCGACCCGGGTTACGCCGGCGATCCCGGCCATCCCGGCACGGGAACCGTGGTCGGCTTCGCGTGCGGCGGCCCGGGCGGCATTCTGAACACCTGATCGCACGCTGCGACTCGGCGGGCCGCGGCGGTTGACCCCGCCGCGGCCCGTAGGCGAGAATCGGGTCTCCGCCTTCACCCCACCCAACTCAGGAGGCCCCGGATGTCCTGGAAGCTAAACCTCTCGTACTTCGAGAGCTGCTCCTGCGACGTGGTGTGTCCTTGCACTTCCTCGTTCGCTCTACCCGCGACGCACGACCGCTGCCGCGTCGCTCTGGTGTTCAAGGTCAACGACGGTGAGGTGGACGGAACCGACGTCAGCGGACTGAGCGTGGTTGTCGTCGTCGATTCGCCGCAGATCATGAGCGAGGGAAACTGGCGTCTCGGCGTGTTCCTCGACGCGGCTGCCTCGGACGAGCAGGCCGACAAGCTGGGCGCGGTATTCTCGGGCGCGCTCGGTGGACCGATGGCGGCCCTGGGTCCGCTCGTGGGCGAGACCCTCGGGGTGGAGCGCGCCCCGATCGAGATCCGGAACGACGGCCTGCGCCACTCCGTGCGGATCGGCGATGCGGTCGACATCGAGGTCGAGGATGTCGTGCCGTTGGGCTCGGAGTCCGGCGAACCCGTGAAGCTCGTGGGAGTGTTCCATCCGGCCGGGCCGGAGCTGACCATCGCCCACGCCACGAGCGCGAACGTCGATGCGTTCGGCATCAGCTTCCAGGGCAACTCCGCGTTTTCGCGGTCCGAGTTCTCCTGGGCGGCATGAGCGTCTTCGCACCCACCGCAGGCACCGATCGCCGCAGCGAGCGCGGCGATCTGGGAGAGGCGTGGGCCGCCGTGCGGGCCCGCCTGGGACTTGTTGCGCTGCTGCTCGGGCTCGCAGGGGTGGCATGGTGGTCGACCGCCGATCGGATGGCCGGCATGGACGGCGGCCCGGGCACCGACCTGGGCGCGCTCGGCTGGTTCCTGGGCGTGTGGGTGGTGATGATGGCGGCGATGATGTTCCCGTCACTCGCGCCGACCGCGGCGCTGTATGCCCGGATGACCCGGCGCCGCGGGCTCGACCAGCCGGTGCTGTTCGCCGCGAGCTACCTGCTGGTGTGGGGCGCGGTCGGCCTGTTGGCCTACGGTCTGTTCGAGCTAGGGCGCGACCTGTTCGGCGGGGCGCTCGCCTGGCACGCCGGCGGTCGCTGGGTGGCCGGCGGTGTCCTGGCGCTGACCGCCGTCTACGAGCTCACCCCGCTCAAGGACGTGTGCCTCGCCCACTGCCGTAGCCCGCTCGGGTTCCTGCTCGGGCACTGGCGCGACGGCCGGCGCGGCGCGGTCGAGATGGGGATGAGACACGCAGGCTGGTGCCTGGGGTGCTGCGCGGGGTTGATGGTGGCGCTGTTCGCGCTCGGCGTGATGAGCCTGACCTGGATGGCCGTGGTGGCCGCGATGATCGCGCTCGAGAAGACGGTCCCGTGGCGCCGGACGGTCACCTGGGGGATCGCGGCGCTCTTGCTCGCGTTGGCGGTGGCGGTGGTCGTCGCGCCGCACGAGGTGCCCGGGCTCGTGGTGCCGGGCGACTCGCACAGCGCGATGTCCTCGATGAGCGCCATGCATTAGCGCTCGCCGGGCCGGGTGCAGGGTCGGCGGCCGTCGAGGCTACCTAGACGGGTCGCCGCTGCGGCAAGCGGGTGCGCCCCGGCCGGGGGCCGGGGCGCACGAATTGCCTATGCCGTCAGCGGATCTCGGCCGCCGGGAGCCCGAGCCACGCAGCGGCGGCCGGACCACCGCCGCCGCGGCCGATCTCGCGTCATCCGGCGTCGAGCCTGGCGGCGATCACGACGGCCGCGCGTTCATGCGCGGCGTAGGTCGCGCGAAGCGCCGGGACCACCTCGTCGCCGTCGGCGCTCACCGGCGGTGGATCGGCCACGAGAAGCTTGCGGACCCCAAGACCGAGCGGCTCGCCCCCGATCATGTCGGCCAGCGCCACCAGCGCGTCCGCTCGCACCCGCGCCCCCTCGACGAACGAGGCGACGACGGTCTCGTGCGTGAGCGGCGCGCGCCCGAACACGCGGGCGTGGAGCACCGCCGGATTGACCGCGTGCGGGCGGATGAGCGCGCGGCGCTCGCTCTCGGACAGGCCCGCCGCCACGGCCAGATGGTCGATCGCCCGCGTGACGCCCTGGGCGTCGACCGGCAGCGACGCGGCCAGATCCGCGGGCAGGCGGGAGCGCAGGCTGGCGTGCTCGGCCGCGGCCTCGGACAGCAGCGCCTCGACCCGCTCGCGATGCGTGGTCTCCATTGGCCTCACGGTAGACGGGTGCGCCTACGGGACCTCTGTCAGCTGGGTGTCGTCGGCGTATCCGGCGGGCGCTCAGTGGCCCGGGGTGACCACGCCCGCGGAGCCTCCGCCGCGGCGGACCGGCTCGGCCGCGGCCTCCATCCGTCCCCCCGGGAAGAGCTGGAGGCCGCTCTCGACGCCGATCGTGGGCGCGATCTTGATCGACGGATCGAGCGGCGAGGTGTCGCTGACCGCGAACGACTGCCCGAGCTGCTCGAGGCCCGGCGTCGTCGGCTCCGCGATGAACGCCGGCTCGGCCTGGGTGGTCGACGAGTTGCGCTGGGAGGCGCGCGGTGCGGCGATCGCCGCCGGCAGGCTCATGTGCAGGTCGATCCGGTTGATCAGGGTCTGCAGGACCGTGGTGATGATCGTCGCGCCGCCCGCGGCGCCCAGGGCCATGACCGGCCGGCGGTGCTTCAGCACGATCGTCGGCGACATGCTCGAGCGCGGGCGCTTGCCGCCGGCAGGCAGGTTCGGGTCGGGGGCGCTGGAAGAAGCAGGGGCGACGAAGTCGAAGTCGGTGAGCTCGTTGTTGAGCAGGAACCCACGGCCGGGCACCACGATCGCGTTGCCGCCCAGCTCCTCGATCGTGTTCGTGTAGGAAGCCACGTCGCCGTACTTGTCGGCCACCACGAGGTGGTTGGTGTCGGTCTCGGGATACGCGGACGTGTCGCCCGCGGGCTGCGCGGGCGTGCAGCCGCCGGCGCCCGCGGACGGATCGCCCGGGCTCACCGGACTCGTCTGCGCGTGGGCGGGGTTGATCAGGCAGGCGCGCTGGCGTCCGAACGGCGGCGAGAGCAGTTGCGCGTCGGGCACCTGGACGAAGCGGGGGTCGCCGATGTAGCGGTTGCGGTCGGCGTAGGCCAGGCGTGTGGCCTCGAGGTAGTGGTGGAGGACCTCTACCGGGCTCTCGGCGCCCAGGTTGAAGTTGGACAGGATGTTCAGCGATTCGCCCACGGTCGTGCCGCCGCTGGAGGAGGGGGCCATCGAGTACACGTCGTAGCCGCGGTAGCTGACGTGGGTGGGCGCGACCACTGGGGCCCGGTAGTGCGACAGGTCGGCCAGCGTCATCGCGCCGGGCCGCGGAACGAGCGTCGCGCCGGGCGCCAGTGGCAGGTTGTGCACGGTGTTCACGACGTCGCGTCCGATCGCGCCGCCGTAGAACACTCCGACGCCCTTCTCGGCGATCAACGCGTAGGTGCGGGCCAGCGCGGGGTTCTTCATGATCGACCCGACCACGGGCAGTTGACCGTGGGGGAGGAACAGCGCGCTCGTCGAGCTGAACTGGTCGAATCGGAAGGCGTTCTCGCGCACCTGCTCGCGCAGTGTCGGGGTCACGCGGAAGCCGTTCTTGGCCACGCGCGCCGCGGGGCCCAGGTCGTCCGCCAGCGTGAAGCGTCCCCACCGGCCCAGGGCGCGCTGCCAGGTCATCAGCGTGCCCGGCACGCCGACCGAGAGGCCGCTGGTCACGGCCGTGGGGAACGACAGCGGCTGCCCGGTCGAGGGATCGATGAACAGGCTGGAGGTATCGGCGGCCGGAGCCGTCTCGCGGCCGTCGATCGTGTAGACGCGGTGGGTCCGGGCGTCGTAGTAGACGAAGTACCCGCCGCCGCCGATCCCGGCGACGAACGGGTCGGTCACCCCGAGTGTCGAGGCCACGGCCACGGCCGCGTCGGCCGCGGTTCCGCCGTGGTTCAGGATCTTCAGACCGGCGCGGGTCGCCTGAAGGGTGTCCGAGGCGACCGCACCGCCGTGGCCGGTCGCCACCGCGCGCTTGGTCGCCGTGATCCCGAGCGCGCCGGCCGGCGCCGCGGCCAGCGCGACGATCATGCCGAATGTGGCGAGGCAGGCGAGGGCGGCTGCGCGACCGGAGCGCATAGCCCTACTGTGCCCACATCGGGCGCCGGTTATTCAGGCGGCCACGCGCGAATTCTGGCCGGCTCGATCGTGATCGCGACGCGGCTTTCACCGGGTCCGTCGTGGACCCAGAACTCCGTGTCGTATTTCGCGCCGAGCTTGTGCGCGAATGTGAGGTCGTCGTCGGGCTCGATGCGGGCCGTCCCGCGGACCTCGAGGTATCGATAGGGATTCTGAAGATCGAGGACCATCAGGCTGCATTTGGGGTCGCGCTGAAGATTGCGCGTCTTCACGCGCACGGTGTTGAGCGACAGCTTGATCTCGCCCTCGTCGTACAGGAACCAGATCTCCGTCACCTGGGGAAACCCGTCACGGCCGACCGTGGCCAGCGAGGCGACCTGCGCATCCAGGAGGTCGCGGTGTGTTTCGGGGAAGTCGGTCATGCCGGACATTCTTATGCACGGCGTGAACGGGCCCCCGATTCGCTACGTCGCGGGCACGTAGGTGAGGTGGACCACGCCGCTGTCGTAGGCCTCAGATCCGCCCAAAGCCAGCCTGACCGGAGCGCCACCTTCGGGGAACAGTCGCAGCCCGGTCCCGAGCGCGAGCGGGAACACGAACAGGTGGAGCTCGTCGACCAGGCCGTCGGCCAGCATGGCCCGGACCAGCGTGGCGCTCCCGCTGACGTAGAAATCTCCATCGACGCGCTCCTTCAGGGCGCGGATCTCCTGCGCGTCGTACGGGCCCACGATCTCCGAGTTGCGCCAGTCGGCGCTCGACAGCGTCCCGGTCACTACGTACTTCATCGTGTCGTTCATGAACGGCGCTCCCGGGTCCTCTTCCGCCGTCCGGGTCGACCAGGCCGGTGCGAACATCTCATACGTGCGGCGTCCCAGCAGCAGTCCCTTGCTGGCGCCCATGATCCCGCCGATGGCCTGGCCCATCTTGGGATCGAACGGATAATCCATCGTCCACCGCGGATCCTCGATCACGCCGTCGAGCGTGATGAACTCGTGCACTGCGATCTTGCCCATGGTCTCTCCCTCGGTTGGGGCGGTCGGCTGACTCGCTTGCCACATCGACCGCCGCGGCGCCGGGAAATCATCGCCGGTGGGAGTGGCGGCTGCGGGGTTAGAGGTCGTTTAGCGCCGCAACCATCGGTCGGCACAGGTGTTGGCGGTCTGGCGGCTACCATCGGGCGCCGCTCGAGCAAACGACGAGAGGAGTCGTTATGAAGAAGCTGATCGTCGCCGTCGTGGGGCTCGCCGTCTTCGCACCTGGAGCGTTCGCCGCGTCGTCGCATTTCCTGAAGGTCTCGCCGAGCAAGGTTCAGCAAGGCAATGTCGTCACCGTGTCCGGCTCGGTCGACCACGGTTGCGGGATCGGGCACAAGGGAGATGCCGCCACGATCTTCTCCAAGGCGTTCAAGGGCGCCACGAAGCACAACTTCGCCGGCGTGCCGTCGGTCTCGGCGTCGCTGGCCAAGAGCAAGAACGGTTCGTTCTCGATCAAGGTCAGGCTGGCCACCAACGTCAAGCCGGGCAAGTACTCGGTCGGCGGTCGCTGCGGCGGCGGCAACTTCGGCACGACCACGCTGCAGGTCACGAGCGGGCTGCCTCAGGGCTACTAATGCAGTTGTGATCCGGCCGCCCGCCGGTTACGAATAGCCACCAGTGATTCCCCCGGGGCCCGCGCCCCGGGGGCCGGGCGCACAACTCGAAAGGTGGCGAAGGCGATGAAGGCGGGCGACGTGCTGGAGATGGAGCCGCTGGGGGTCCGAATGAAGGTTCTGCGCGCTCCAGAGGAGACCGGCGGTGAGCTGTTCGAGATGGAGGTGAGCGGGCGTCCGCGCGGGTTCCTGGACCAGCGGCACATCCACCCCGGTCAGCTCGAGCGGATCGAGGTCGTGTCGGGCTCGATGAAGGTCGCGATGAACGGGCGCGAGCACGTCCTGACCGAGGGCCAATCGATCGAGATACCGCCCGGCACGCCGCATACACAGGTGCCGATTGGGGCGGGCGACGGGTGCATTCGCATCTCGGTGCGGCCGGCGGATCAGAGCGAGGCGTTCCTGGAGCGTCTCGCCGAGTTGTGCCGCGACGGCCAGATCATGCGCTCCGGATTCCCGCGCCCGGTGGCCGGCGCAGAGCTTGTGCTCGGCTTCGCCGCCGCCGGCCACGCCGCGATGCCTTCGCTGCGAGTGCAACGCGCGATCGCGCGGGCGGTCCAGGCCATCGCCAGGCCGATGCGGCCGTACCTTTTCGTCGACGAGTGGGACGTGGCCGCCGCGCCCGAGTCCGTGTTCGAGGCGATTGCCGACTCGCGGTCCTACCCCCGCTGGTGGCGACCGGTGTACCTCGACGTCGAGGCCGACGGGCCGGCGGCGCTCGGAGCGTCGGCGCGCCACCACTTCAAGGGCCGGCTCCCATATCACCTGCACACCCGCTCGACGATCGTGGAGATCGAGCCGCCCTGGCGCGTGGTGGCCGAGGTCGACGGTGACCTGCGCGGCCGCGGGACCTGGACGCTCACGCCCACTCCCGCGGGCACGCATGTGCGCTTCGACTGGCAAGTGCACGCCGATCGCGCGCTGCTGCGCCTGTTGACCCCCGTGCTGCGTCCGGTGTTCCGGTGGAACCACAACTGGGCGATCGCCCGGGCCATGGAGGGGCTCGAACCGTATGCCCGGTCGGTACGCCCGCGTTACGATGCCCCCGCGGGTGTCGCCTAACCCACGTGGAGGTGTACCGACAGTGTCGAGCGTGATGGATGACCTCAAGCGGCTCGAGGATCGGATCCTGGCCCGGATCCGGGAGCTCGAGGCGAACGTGGCCGAGCTGGAGCAGTTGCGCGAAGTCGCGGCACGGCTGGGGATCCTCGACGGCGACCGGGGCGACAGTCCGTCGGCGACACGGCCGGCGAGGGCGACAACCCGTCGTCGCCGGCCCGTGCGCGCCGAGGCTACCGTCACCGACGCGCGTCCCGGCGGAGCCCGGACCGCGACGAGCGCGACTGGACCGTCGACGCGACGCGAACGCGTGCTCGAGGTGGTCGCGGTCGAGCCGGGCATCAGCGTGCGCGAGATCGTCGCCCAGCTCGGAGTCAACCGAACCTCGCTGTACCCGGTGGTCAGGCAACTCATGAGCGACGGGTTGCTGCACAAGGACGGCCGAGGACTCTGGCTCGCCTCGCGCTGAACGGAGCCCGACGGTGTGCGGTCGCGGTCGGCGTCGCCGCATGCTCGATGATCGTTCCCACGACCGCGGGGGCCGTGGGTTGGGGGATCAACGTCGACGGGTCGGTCGCGGGTAACCCGCCGGCGTTCTCGTACCAGAGCAACCCGTACTTCACCCAGCTGCTGGGCGGGACCGCCTGTGGGGCCTCGTCCGCCACTCGGTCGATCTGCTACGCCCGGATCTACGTGCCATGGGACGCGATCAACGACGGGAAAGGGAGTTTCGCGGCCGGCACGTGCGAGCCGTCGCCGTCCGCGCCGGGGACTCCGGCCGCCGCCTTCGCCCAGGAGCTGAGCGCGGCGGCGCGCCTGGTCGGCATGAGCCACGTGCTCGTCTCGCTGACCACCGCTCCGGGCGGGTCGTCCGACGACATCTGGCCCACCGACGCCGAGTACGAGTGCGGCCTCAGCGGGCTGGAGCGGAGCGCTCCCGGGGTGACCGACTGGGAGGTGTTCAACGAGCCCGACTCGGATTACACCGCCGCCACCACCGGGACCGACTGCACGCACCGCAACGGCGTCTGGGTGGGATCGGACAGCGGGTACCAATGCCAGCTGGGAAACGGTTCGGTGACGCCGTCGGGAGGCAACGGCCACGGCGGCAGCGCGCAGGCTGCGGCCTACTGGTATCTCGATGCCAAGCGGGTGGACTCGAGCCCGAGCCACACGCTGCTGGCCGGCGGCTTCAACTACTCCTCGTCGAGGTGTACGCCCACGACCTGTTACTACCTCGGCGGGTACTTCCGGGTGCTGTCGGCGATCTACCCGCATCCACCGGACGCGATCGCGCTGAACCCGTACATCGACGTGAGCTACGCGGCCCTGAACGACGGCAATCCGGCTCCCCCGGCCTCCTCCGGGCTGCCCAGCGCGCTGGGCGCGATCGCGGCCATCGACAAGGTCTATCCGAGCGGTCCGCCCGTCTGGTTCACCGAGGTCGGGGTGTGGCTGACCGACGGGGGCAAGGAGCCGGTGACCAGCGCCTGCGGCGACGGCAATCCCCAGGACGACGGCAGCTGGTCGGCGTGCCTGAACGGCAACCCGACCGCGCAGGCACTGGCCGCGGAGGGCTACCTGCGGTTACCCGAGGAGTCGGATCAGGTCCAGCGGATCTACTACTACGACTTCGACGGACAGAACCCCGGCTGGGACTCGGGCCTGGTCAACGTCAACCCACCGCTGCTCGGACCGCACGGATACGGCATACCCCGAACCACATGGTGCGTGCTCTACGCCTATGCGCACGGGGCCACGCCGGAGGCGGCCGCCGGCGACGCCGTGCGGCCGGGGTCGAGCTGCGATCTCGCCCAGCGTGGCGATGCGGCGGGTGTCGACGTCGCGTACCTGAGCGATCCCTTGGCTGTCGCCGCGCCGGTGCTAGCCACCCCCGGTGAGGTCGGGCGCGACCTGATGCTCACCGTAGCCGAGCGAGTCAGGGCGCTCGTCTCCGCACTGTAATCACGGGCTGAGCATCACGGCCGCCTCCGGGGTGGCGACGTGGAAGCTGAAGCTCTCCTCCAGATACAACCGCACGACATCGCCGTCGTGCCCGTCGTAGCCGATCGAAAGATCCTGGCCCGACTCGAACAGGAAGTCGCCGCCCCGCAGGCTCAGCACGAGCGCGCCGCCGACACCGGGCGCCCAGACGATGGGACCCTCGAGGATCTTGCGCAGGTGCTCGAGCAGCGGATAGCCGCCGTGCTCGGCGCCCTCGGTCACGCGCTGATACTGCTCGCCGCCCAGGGCCAGGCCGTACGGACCGCTGACGCCGTTGTGGAGCAAACGCTCGACCGCCGCCGCCACCGGGCGGGGATAGTCGTCCGGCGACTCGCCGAGCGAGATCGGCGCGTGCGGCGTCGCCTCCTCGATCCCGGTCATCGCACCGTGCCAGCCGTGGAACACCGCCTTGTTCTCGGCCACGGCGATCTGGTGCGCGGCCTTGTCGAGCGGCTCGAGGTCGGCGTCCTCGGCGCCCCGGTCGGCATCGCGCAACTCCGTTCGGGTGAGCTCGAAGTCTGCCCGAACCTCGACCAGGGGCAGCACCCGCCGCTGGACGCCGGTCACGCCGTTGCACGGGGCGGAGGCGAGCGTCGTGGTTCGCCCGAGGTTCGTGGCCGAGTACTCCCAACCGTGCGGGCCCGAGAAGTCGACAAGGCGGCGCGCCGCCAACGCGGGGGTGAGCCGCTCGCGGGCCTCCTCGTCGAGCAGCTTCCAACCCGAGTCGCTGATCGGCGCCAGCGAACGCAGCAGATGGTTCATCGCCGGGCTCCCCTCAGGCCGCGGATCCCCAGCGAGCCGTCCTGAGCGACCTGGTCGGGGCCGTCCCCGTCGAGCGCCTCGGCTTCGGCCTCCTCGCCGTGCTCCACGATGTCGCCGGTCTGGAACAGGACGCCCTTGGCGATCTCCCGCCAGGCCGGCGAGCGGCGCAGCAGGAACTCGAGGTCCATCGCGAAGTGCTTGAACTCCTCGCCCTGGGCGTCACGCATCACGGCCATCGCCTCCTGGTCGGTCTCGACCGCGATCCGCTGCTCGTACCAGCCGATCGCCTCGGCCTCTTCGGTGAGCGAGGCGCACAGGCGAGCGAAGGTACGGGTCGCGGGCGGCAGCTCCTCCGGCGGTTCGTGGTACTGGTCGAAACCCATCGGCTCTCCTGTGGTCGTGGCGGTGGCGCTTGGCGGAACTGTAAGGGGCCGGGCTGCGCCCGGCATCCGTGGGGCCATGTACCCCGTCCGGACACGACGCGCCCGCCGCCGGGCACGGATGCCCGGCGGAACCGGACCCATGGACGCCGAGCGAAGCGAGGCCCATTTACTTCACCGCCGGATCGAGAACGAGCACGGCCCTCGTGGTACGGTTCGATCCGCAGATCATCGCCAGTAGGGTCGGCTGAGCGACGTCGACGATGCACGAGTGCCCGCACCGCCCCGGAGTACCCGGCCGTTTGCGCTGGTAACCGGCGGCGCGCCGTAAGCTCGCGTGGGTGACTCGAGGAGCTCGGAGCGCCGGCCTGGACCGGCGAGCACACGATCCTCACCGGCAGCTGCTCCTGGACCGACAAGACCCTGGTCGAGGACGCCGAGTGGTACCCGCGCCGCACGATGTCCGCCGAAGAGCGCCTGCGCTACTACGCGGCGCAGTTTCCCCTCACCGAGATCGACTCGACCTACTACGCGCCGCCGGCCGAGCGACAGGTCGCGCTGTGGGCCGAGCGGGTGCCCGAGGGCTTTCGCTTCGACGTCAAGGCCTATTCGTTGCTGACCGGGCATCCGACGCGACCGCGGTCGCTCTGGCGCGACCTGCGAGAGGGTCTCGACCCCGAGGTGGCGGAGAAGCGCAACGTCTACCCCAAGCACCTCGGCCCCGAGGCCATGGATGAGGCCTGGCGGCGCTTCGAGGCCGCGCTGCGGCCGCTGCACGAGGCGGGCAAGCTCGGCGCGGTGCTGTTCCAGTACCCGCCCTGGTTCGGCCCCCGGCGCGACAACCGCGAGGAGATCGAAGCGCTGCGCGAGCGAATGCCGGACTACCGGATCAGCGTCGAGTTCCGCTCGCCGCGCTGGCTGGCCGACGAGCGCGATCGCGAGCGTACGCTCGGCATGCTCGTCGGACCTCGGTCTGGTGTTCGTTTCGGTGGACGCGCCCGCCGTGTCGGAGCTCCCCCGGCTGCTGGCGGTGACCAACCCGGAGCTGTTCATCGTGCGCTTCCACGGGCGCTCGGACAGCACGTGGAACGACACGTCACGGTCGGCGGCGGAGCGTTTCAACTACCTGTATTCCGAGGACGAACTCGAGGCGCTCGTCGCGCCGATCGCCGAGCACGCCACCGAGGCGCGCGAGACCCATCTGTTGATGAACAACTGCTACCGCGACTACTCGGTCCGCAACGCCGACCAGGTCCGTGACCTCCTGGCCCGCTATGCGGGTTGATCTGCGGTTGCTCCGTCGGCTCGAGGCCCACGCGGTCGAGGCGTGGCCGGCCACGGTGACCGAGCGCGTCGACGGCGGCTGGGTGCTGCGGGCCACGCCGGGCCTCGATCGCGGCCGCTCGAACCACGCGCTCCCGCCCTGCCGCCCGATGTGGGCCGGCGAGGTCGGTGGCGCGATCGAGCGGGTCGAGGCGTTCGCCCGCGCGCATGAGGTCCACCCGGGCATCCAGGTCAGCCCGTTGTCGCTCCACGGCACGCTGCAGGCCGAATTGGATCGCCGAGGCTGGGGGACGCGCTGGCCGGTGCTGGTACTGGCAGCCTCGCGCGCGGCCGGGGTGTGGTCGGACCCCGGGTTGGATCCGCCGGTTGAGTGTGCCGAGCGCGCCACGCCGCAGTGGCTGGCCGCGTGGGCGCGGTGCGAGCCGGATCGCGACGTGGAGGCCCACGCCGGGACGGTGTTCCCGCGGCTCGCCGGTCGGGCCACTTTCGCCCGGCTCGAGGACGACTCCGCGGTCGGGATCGGGGTGGAGGGCGACGGTCTGGTCGGCCTGTTCTGCCTCGCCGTGGATCCGGCGCGCCGGCGCTCGGGGCTCGGCACCGCGCTGGTCCGCGCGCTGCTCGCCGGGTCGGAGGCGAACGTCGCCTATCTCCAGGTCGAGGAGCGCAACGCGCCGGCGGTGGCGCTCTACCGGCGGCTCGGGTTCGCCGAGGCGTATCGTTACTGCCACCGGGTGGCGCCGGAACCCGTTGGAAACGGCTGATTCCCGCGCTCGTCGCCCGCAATCGATAGCATCGGACCGCTGTTTCGGCGGCTGGCCGAGAAGGTAATTTGTACCCGCAGGTGCAGATGACGTGTTCGAGGCGTCGGCCTCGGATCCGGTCGTACCTCACAGACGAAGGAGAGAGATGGGATCGACGCCGTCGGCCGCGCCCGTAGGGCATGTACGCCCGGTTGACATGCCGTTCGTGGATCGTCTCGCCAGCGGCGTCGTCACCGGGGTACCGCCGATCATGGTCGCAGTCGGTATGTGGTTTGGCTGGATCGGCAATCTCCTGAACTGGCAGGACCTCCTGATCCTGGCCCTGTTCTACGCCGGCGTCGGCACCGGCATCACGGTCGGATTCCACCGGCTGCTCACGCACGGCAGCTTCCGCTGCCACCGCCTCACGCGAGCGGCCTTCGCCGCGCTCGGATCCGCCGCCGCGGAGGGACCGGTGATCGACTGGGTGGCCACCCACCGCAAGCACCACCAGTTCTCCGACGTGCACGGCGATCCACACAGCCCGCATGTCGGACACGACTCCGGGTGGATCAACGCACTCCGCGGACTCGTCCACGCGCACATCGGATGGGTGTTCAGCGATATGGAGGTGGCCGACGAGCGGCGCTACGCCAAGGACCTCCTGGCCGATCCCTGGATCCGGTTCGTCAACGACACTTTCGTGCTGTGGGTGTTCGCGGGGCTGGCCGCGGCCTTCGGGCTCGGCGTGGCGCTCAGCGGCACCGTGGCCGGCGGCCTGACTGCGCTCCTGTGGGGCGGGGCCGCTCGCATCTTCTTCATGCACCACGCCACGTTCAGCATCAATTCGCTGTGCCACTTCTTCGGACGCCAGGACTACGACACCCACGACGAGTCGCGCAACCTGGCCTGGCTGGCCATCCCCACGTGGGGGGAGGCGTGGCACAACAACCACCACGCGTTTCCGTGCTCGTACCGGCACGGCCTGCGGCGCTGGCAGATCGACCCGTCGGCGGGCATCATCCGGCTGTTGGAGATGACCGGCCTGGCCTGGGACGTCGTGCGGGTCAGCCCCGAGCGCCGGGACAGCAAGACGCTGGCGGAGGCTGCCTAGTGGTTGTGGTCGCCGGGGTGGACGGCCACTAACTTGGCGCTGTCGCAGACGGGTCCGCTCCGTGACGCATTGGCGGGCGCGCTGCCGCGCCGCCCGTTCGGGCTGCGCTTCTGGGACGGCACCGAGGTGCCGGCGACCGAGCCCGGGTCGCCGACGCTGACGCTCACGACTCCCCGCGCCCTGGCCCACGTCCTGCGTGCGCCCGGCGAACTGGGCATGGGGCGCGCCTACGTCGCCGGCATGATCGAGGTGGACGACCTCGACGCGGCGATTCTCATGGTCGACACGTTCGAGCCGCCGCCGCTCACGCTGCGCGCAGCGGGCCGGCCTGGCGATCGCGCTGATTCGCGCCTGCGGGCTGGTGGCCCCGCCGCCGGCACCCAAAGCCGAGTTGCGCCTGCGTGGGCGCCGGCACACGATCGCGCGGGACCGACGCGCGGTCAGGCACCACTACGACGTCGGCAACGAGTTCTTCGCGCTGTTCCTCGATCGCTCGATGACCTACAGCTGTGCGTACTGGTCGGGCGGGGCGACGACGCTCGAGGAGGCGCAGGAGGCCAAGCTCGAACTGGTCTGCAAGAAGCTCGGCCTGCGCGAGGGCGAGCGCGTGCTCGACGTCGGGTGCGGGTGGGGCAGCTTCGTGATCCACGCCGCGGTGCGACACGGGGTGAGGGCGGTTGGGATCACGCTGTCCGAGGAGCAGGCGCGGCTGGCCCGCGATCGCGCCCGCGAGGCCGGCGTGGCCGACCGGGTGGAGTTCCGGGTGGCCGACTACCGCGAGGTGTCGGACGGCCCGTTCGACGCGATCGCGAGTATCGGCATGGTCGAGCACGTCGGCGTCGAGCAGATCGACCTGTACGCGCGACGTCTCCACGACCTACTGCCGCCGGGTGGCCGCCTGCTCAACCACGGGATCGCCAAGCTCCAGGACTTCGACACGCCCGACGAGGGCGCGTTCTCCGAGCGGTTCGTGTTCCCCGACGGCGTACCGCTACCGCTCTCGCGGATCCTCCAGGCGCTGGAGCGCGCCGAGTTCACGACCACTCACGTCGAGGGCCTCCAGGGCGACTACGCGCGCACGATCGGCTACTGGATCGAACACTACGATGCCCATTGGGACGACGCGGTTCGGCTCGCGGGTATAGAGCGCGCCCGGATCTGGCGGCTGTACCTGCGGGCGGCCCGGCAGGGGTTCGAGACCGGCTGGGCGTCGGTCTACCAGGTCCTGGCTCACCGCTGAGCGCGGCGGCGGACGCCGATCCGCGCAAGGGCGGGCCCGACGCACTTCACACCGGTATATCCGGTGGGGTATCGTCGGCCTTAGGTCCCGCAAAACCCTGGAGGGAGAGGCATGAGCAAGACCGTCCCCGTGACTTTGAACGTGAACGGCGTCGAGCACCACCTGGACGTGGAGCCCCGCCTGCTGCTGGTCCATGCCGTGCGCGACCATCTTGGGCTGACCGGCACGCACGTTGGCTGCGACACGTCCAACTGCGGAGCCTGCACGATCCACATGGACGGCAAGGCCGTCAAGTCGTGCACGGTGCTCGCGGTCCAGGCGGACGGCGCCGCGCTCACCACGATCGAGGGCCTGGCGTCCGAGAACGAGCTACATCCGCTGCAGGAGGCGTTCTGGAATGACCACGGCCTGCAGTGCGGCTACTGCACGCCCGGCATGATCATGGCCGCGGCGGGACTGCTGGCCGACAATCCCAATCCGACCGAGGAGGAGGTTCGCCACGGGCTGGAGGGCAATCTCTGCCGCTGCACGGGCTACCACAACATCGTCAAGGCCGTGCTCAGCGCGGCCAAGACCAAAGGTGCGTCGGTCTCGGAGCAGTCGGGGGTGGCGTCATGAGCGCGACGACGGATGGGGCTGCGACGAACGGCAAGTCGCACGTCGGGCGGTCCCTGCGCCGCAAGGAGGACCCACGACTGATCACCGGTCGCGCCAGCTACGTCGACGACATCAACCTGGTCGGCCAGCTATGGGCGGCGTGGGTGCGCTCGCCCGAGGCGCACGCGAAGATCGTCTCGATCGACACCTCCGCGGCCAAGGCGCGCGACGGCGTCTGGGCGGTCTACACGAACGAGGATCTCGACATGGAGGCGGGCCTGCCGATGGCGTGGGTGCCTCCCGGAGTGACGGTCAACACGCCCGATCACTGGGTGCTGGCCAAGGATGAGGTCAAGCACGTCGGCGACCCGGTCGCGCTCGTGATCGGCGATGACCGCTACGCGGTGGTCGACGCGGCGGAGGACGTCGTCGTCGAGTACGACCCGCTTCCGGTGGTCACCGACCCCGAGAAGGCGCTCGAGGAAGGATCGGCGCTCGTCCACGAGAAGTTCGGGACCAACAAGGTGTGCGACTGGTCGCTCGGCGGCGGCGACCTCGAGGCTGGGTTCGCCGAGGCGGACGTCATCATCGAGCGCCGCATCGTCAACCACCGCATGGCCGGGGGAGCGATCGAGCCGCGCGGGGTCCTGGCCGAGTATCGCGGTGACCGGCTGACCGTGTGGAGCTCGACCCAGGTTCCTCACTTCCTCCGGCTGTTCCTGGCGATCCTGCTGGGCGTCGGCGAGGACCGGGTCCGCGTGATCGCACCCGAGGTCGGAGGTGGGTTCGGTTCCAAGCTCAACATCTACGCCGAGGAGATCGGCTGCGCGTGGGCGGCGCGCAAGCTCGGGCGCCCGGTGAAGTGGATCGAGACGCGCTCCGAGGGGCTGATGGTCACCCACCACGGTCGCGACCAGATCGACTACGTCAAGGTCGGCGCCAAGCGCGACGGCACGCTCACCGCGTGGCACTCGAAGATCATCGCCGACGTCGGCGCCTACCAGTTGCTGCTCACGCCGCTGATCCCGCCGCTGAGCGCGTTCGTGATGTGCGGGGTCTACAACACGCCGGCCGTCGTGACCGACGTGACCAGCGTGCACACGAACAAGTTCCCGACCGACGCGATCCGGGGAGCCGGCCGCCCCGAGGCGACCCACATGATCGAGGTCGTGATGGACCAGTTGGCCAACGAACTGGGGATGGATCCGCTCGAGCTACGGCGCAAGAACTTCATCCCACCGTTCTCCGAGGGACACGAGACCCCGATCGGCGTCGTGTACGACTCCGGGAACTACGAGGCCGCGCTCGACAAGCTGCTCGAGCACATCGACCCGGCTCAGGTGCGGGCGGAGGCCGAGGCCCTGCGCGAGCAGGGCATCTACCGCGGCATCGGTTTCTCGACCTATACCGAGATCTGCGGCAACGCGCCGTCGCGGGCCGTAGGTCCCGCCGCGTTCGGGCTCCAGGGCGGTGGTTGGGAATCAGCCACGGTCCGGGTCCACGGAACCGGGGCGGTCACTCTGTACACCGGCACGTCCCCTCACGGCCAGGGTCACGAGACGGGGTTCGCGCAGATCGTCGCGGACAAGCTCGGGATCGACCCGCAGCAGGTCCAGGTGATCCACGGCGACACCGACACCGGTCCGTTCGGGCTCGACACGTACGGCTCGCGCTCGCTCGCCGTCGGCGGCGAGGCGGCGGCGCGGGCGGCCAACAAGGTCGCGGCCAAGGCAAAGTCGATCGTCGCGCATCAGCTCGAGGCGGCTCCGGAGGACATCGAGTTGCGCGACGGCAAGTTCTCGGTGCGCGGATCGCCCGACAAGGGCCTCACGCTCGCCGAGGTGGCGGGCGCCGCGTACACGACGATGGAGATGCCCGAGGGCATGGAGCCCGGACTCGACGAGCAGGCGTTCTACGACCCCGAGAACTTCGTGTTCCCGTTCGGTGCGCATGCCTGCGTGGTCGACGTCGACCCGGAGACCGGAAAGGTCAAGGTCGTTCGCTGGGTCGCGGTCGACGACTGCGGGCCGGCGATCAACCCGATGCTGATCGACGGTCAGGTGCACGGAGGCATCGTGCACGGAATCGGGCAGGCGCTGTACGAGCGGATCCACTACGACGAGGCCGGCCAGCTCGTGACCGGCACGTTCGTGGACTACGCGCTGGCGACGGCGGCCGAGCTGCCCAGCTTCGAGACCGACCGCACCGAGACCCCGAGCCCCGTGAACTCCCTTCAAGTCAAGGGCGTCGGCGAGGCCGGCACGATCGCCGCGACCCCCGCGGTCACCAACGCCGTGATCGACGCGCTGCGTCCGCTCGGCGTGGAATTCATCAACATGCCGCTCTCGCCGATGCGCGTATGGGAGGCGATTCAGGAAGCCAAGGGAGGTGTGCCGGCATGATCCCCGCCGAGTTCGATTACACCGCGCCGGAGACGCTCGACGATGCGCTCAAGGCGCTCGCCGACGGCGGCGAGGACGCCAAGCTCCTGGCCGGCGGACACTCGCTGCTGCCACTGATGAAGTTGCGGCTGGCCGCGCCGTCGCTGCTGGTCGACCTGCGCAAGGTGCCCGGGCTGCACGGCATCCAGCGCGAGGACGGCAACTGGCGGATCGGGGCGCTGACGCCCCACGCGGAGCTCGAGCACACCCCCGATCTGGGCGTGGTGTCCATGGTGGCGGGAACCATCGCCGATCCGCAGGTGCGCAACCGCGGGACGATCGGCGGGTCGTTGGCCCACGGCGATCCCGCGTCGGACCTGCCCGCGGTGATGCTGATCTGCGAAGCCAGCGTCACGTTGCAGGGCGCAGGCGGCCAGCAGCGCTCCGTGGACGCATCCGACCTGTTCCGCGACTACCTCGAGACCGCGGTCGAGCCGAATGAGGTGCTCACGGAGATCCGGATTCCGGCATACGACGGATGGGGCTTCGACTACCAGAAGTTCAACCGGCGCAGCGAGGACTGGGCCATGGTCGCGGTGTCGCGCGCTGGTCAAGAAGAACGGGGACACCGTCGAGGACGTCCGGGTGGGCCTCACCAACGTGGCGTCCGTGCCGTTGCGCGCGCGTGCGGTCGAGGAGGCGCTGCGCGGCCAGCCGGCCAATGCGGAGTCGATCGCCCGAGCCGCCGAGCAGGCGGCCGATGGGACCAACCCGCCGGCCGATCTGAATGCCAGCGCCGACTACAAGCGCCATCTCACCCGGGTCCTGTGCCGGCGGGCTCTGGAGACGGCGGCCGGGCTTTGATGACCGGGCGGTTCGCGCCCGATCGCGGGCGTCAATCCGCGACGGGCCTGCCATGATGGCTGCGTGAGCCTTACTTACGTTGCGTCAGTGGAGGAGGCGAGCGCCGCGCTCGCCTCCCAGGGCTATCTAGCCGATCGGCCGCTTGCCCTGGCCGTGCATCTCGCGATCGCCTTGGAGCAGCCGCTGCTGCTCGAGGGCGAGGCCGGCGTGGGCAAGACGGAGGTGGCGCGGGCGCTGGCCGGCGCCACCGGCGCGCGCCTGATCCGCCTGCAGTGCCACGAGGGGATCGACGTGCACCACGCGGTGTACGACTGGGACTATCCGCGGCAGCTGCTCGCGCTGAGGGCGGCCGAGGGTGGGGTGGACGAGGGCGAGCTGTTCTCGCGGCGCTTCCTGCTGCGCCGGCCGCTGCTCGACGCGCTGGAGGCCGGCGCGGATGAGCCCGTGGTCCTGCTGATCGACGAGATCGACCGGGCCGACGACGAGTTCGAGGCGTTCCTGCTCGAGTTCCTGGCCGACTTCGCGGTCACGATCCCGGAGCTCGGGACCATAACTGCCGAGCGCCGTCCGGTGGTGATCCTGACCTCCAACCGCACGCGCGAGCTGCACGACGCGTTGAAGCGGCGCTGCCTCTACCACTGGATCGACTACCCGAGCGCGGAGCTCGAGCGGGCGATCGTGCACGCGCGCGTACCGGACGTTCCCGAGGCGATCGCGGTGCGCGTCGTGAACGCGGTGGGACGGCTGCGCGAACACGGCGACCTCTACAAGCTGCCGGGCGTGGGGGAGACGCTCGTGTGGGCGCGGGCGCTGCTCGCGCTCGGCGAGGAGGCCGACCTCGATGAGACGCTGGGGGTGGCCTTGAAGGTCCACGAGGACGTGGAGCGCGTACGCTCGCGAGGGGTGCTGAATGGCCTCTGAGCAGGTCGCGCTCGGCGCCCGGGTCAGCGATCAGCTGGCCGCGCTGACGAGCGAATTGCGCTCGCAGGGATCGCGCGTGGGGATCGGCGAGCTATTGACCGCGCACCTCGCGCTCGACGCGGTCGACTGCACCTCGCGAGAGGACGCGCGGCTTGCGCTGCGGGCGGTCCTGTGCTCGGAGCGCGGCGATCTCATCAAGTTCGACCGCGCCTTCCTCGATGTCTTCGGCGAGGGGCGCGTGCCCCTGGGCGCGTCACCGTTCGACGAGCTCGAAGGAATCCCGCGGGACGTGCTGCCCCACGCGGGGATCCCCGCGACCGCGCCGGCGCCGTCCGTGGAGGAGTCGGAGCTCACCGCCGTGCCCGCCGCTTGGAGCGACGTCGAGCTGATCCGGCACAAGGACTTCGCGAGCTACACGGATCTGGAGATGGCGGTCGCGCGGGAGCTGATCGCGCGCCTGGCCCGGCGCGCACCGACGCGGCTTTCGCGCCGCACCCGGCCCTCGCGCCGGCGCGGGCACACCCCGGACGTGCGGCGGATGGTCCGCGGCTCGCTGCGCACGGCGGGGGAGCCGATCGACCGGGTGTGGCGCGCGCCCTCGCGCCGGCCGCGCCCGATGGTGCTCGTGCTCGACGTGTCCGGCTCGATGACGCCGTACGCCCGGATGTTGCTCCAGTACCTGCACGCCTCGGTGGCGGCACGGCGGCGGGTCGAGGCGTTCGCGTTCGGCACGCGGCTGACCCGGATCACCCACGAACTGGGCGGCCGCGACCACGATCGCGCCCTGGAACGCGCCGCCGAGGCTGTGGTCGACTTTGCCGGTGGCACGCGGATCGGCGATGCTTTGGGAGCGCTGAATCGAGAGCACGGCCGGCGCGTGGGTCGGGGGGCGGTCGTGGTGATCCTGTCCGACGGGTGGGATCGCGGTGACCCCGAGGTGCTGGCGCAGGAGATGGGGCGCCTGCGCCGCAGTGCTCATCGGCTCGTGTGGCTCAATCCCCTCGCCGCCCACCCCGAGTTTGCCCCGCTGACCCGCGGCATGAAGGCGGCCATCCCCCACACCGATGAGCTGTTGGCGGGCAATTCGCTCGCCTCGCTCGAGCAGCTAGCTGTCATCCTTGAGGAGATCTAGAATCGATGCAAGAGATCCTGTCCGAAATCGAGGCTTGGAAGGCGCGCGGCGACCGGATCGCCCTCGCCACGGTGATCGACGTGCAGCGCTCGGCGCCTCGGCCGCCCGGGGCCAAGATGGCGGTCAACTCGCAGGGCGAGATCGCCGGATCGGTGTCCGGCGGGTGCGTCGAGGGCGCCGTCGCCGAGATCGCCGACGGGATCTTGAAGGGCGATCCGCCGCAACTCGTGCACTTCGGGATCGCCGACTCGGACGCGTGGGACGTCGGGCTCCCCTGCGGGGGCGAGATCGACGTGTGGGTACAGGCTTATGAGCCCGGACGCTTCGAGGAGATCGCCCGCGCCGGCGGCCGCGCGGCGGAGGTCACTGTCTTGGAGGGCGCCGCGCCCGGCGCGAAGCTGCTCGTCGAGGCTGACGGCGCGCGCTCCGGGTCGCTCGGTTCGCCCGAGCTCGACGACGAGGCGGCGCGGATCGCCGACGAGCTGCTGTGGGCCGAGACCTCGTCGCGGCGGGATGGGCTGTTCGTCGACGTGGTCGGGCCGTCCCCGCGGCTGATCGTGTTCGGGGCGGTCGACATCGCGGCGTCGTTGTGTTCCGTGGCGCGAGTGTGCGGATGGCGTCCGTACGTGATCGATCCCCGGGCTCGCTTCGCCACTCCGGAACGGTTCCCCGATGCGGTCGACGTGATCGCCGCCTGGCCCGAGGAGGCCGTGGCGCGGCTGGGCGGGATCGACCCCGCCACCTCGATCGTGGTCCTGACCCACGACCCCAAGCTCGACGACGCCGCGCTGCTCCTGGCCCTGCGCTCGCCCGCCCGCTTCATCGGCGCGATGGGGTCGCGGCGGGCACAGGCCAAGCGCCGCGAGCGGCTGGTCGAGCTGGGATTCGGCGATGCTGATCTCGAGCGGATATCCGCGCCGGTCGGCCTGGACCTGGGTGCGATCGCCCGCGATGAGACCGCGCTGTCGATCATGGCCGAGATCGTGGCGGCCCGGCACGGGCGCGACGGCGGCCGGCTGGCCGAGCGCAAGGGGCGGATTCACGAGGTGCCCGCTTGATCTGTGGCCTGGTCCTCGCCGCGGGCGCCGGCACGCGCTTCGGCGAGCGGTCGAAGCTGCTGGCCGACCTCGAAGGGCGCCCGTTGCTCGAGCACGCGATCGCGGCGCAGTGCGCTGTGGCCGAACTGGAGCGCGTGGCGGTCGTCCTGGGGGCGTCCGCCGAGGAGATCGTGGCCCGGGTCGACTTCATGCGGGCCGAGCCGGTGATCTGCCCGCGCTGGAGCGAGGGCCAGGCGCTCTCGCTGCGGTGCGGGATCGAGCATCTGAGCGCGGACGCAGACGTCAGCCGGGTGATCGTCACGCTCGGCGATCAGCCGCGGGTCTCACCCGAGCTGATTTCCCGGTTCCTGGGCGAGCCGCCCGGCACACGAGCCGTGTACGGGGGCGTCCCGGGACACCCGGTGGTGCTCGGACCCGTGCAGATGAGGGCGATTGGACGCCTCAGCGGCGACCAGGGCGCGCGCCGGCTGGTGCAGGGCGGGGGCACGATCGAATGCGGAGATTCCAGCGCGGTGCGCGACGTTGACACACCCGAAGACCTGGAGGCGATACGTCATGAAGCTAGAGCAGTCCTTTGAAGTAGACGCCCCGCTGGAGCGGGTATGGAAGACGCTGATCGACGTCGAGCACGTCGCTCCTTGCCTGCCCGGCGCCGCGGTGACCGGTCGCAACGACGACGGCAGCTACAACGGGACGTTCACCGTGAAGATCGGACCGACGACCGCCTCCTACAGCGGCAAGCTCGAGATGGAGTCGATCGACGAGGCCTCCCACACCGCCACCATGCAGGCCCAGGGCACTGACAAGCGTGGGCAGGGCGGCGCCAAGGCCACGATCTACTCGCGGCTGGCGCCGGCCGACGGCCGCGGCACCCGGGTCGAGGTGGTCACGGACTACCACATCACCGGCCGACTGGCGCGCTTCGGGCGCGGCGGGATGATCGAGGACATTTCTGAGCGCCTGCTGCGCGAGTTCGCCAAGCGCCTGCAGAGCTCACTGGTCTCCCAGCAGGACACGATCGTGTCGGAGCCGGCCGTGCCCGAGGCGGCGGTGGCGCCCGCGGGGGCGGTGGCGCCCGAGGCGGCGGTGGCGCCCGAGGGCGCGGTCGCGGCCGGCGAGCCCGAGGCGCCGGTGGCGCCCGAGGCGAGCGGTGCGCGCGCGGCGCGCGGCGCCGACCGAGAGCGCGCCGCCCGAGGCGCCCGTGTCGCCGCCACCACCCCCCGAGACGATCACGCCACCCCGCCCGTGGGGCGAGCCGTCCGAGCCGGTGGCGACGCCCGAGCCGACGGGTCCAGCGTCCGGGCCGTCTCCGGCCGAGCCGGCCGAGCCCCCGGCTCCGGTCGCCGAGCCGGTGGCCGCGGCCCCGGAGCCGCCGGCGCCACCGCCACCGCCCAGCCCCGGTCCGCCACCGGTGGCGACCCCGCCGCCGGCACCCTCGACGGCCGGCGAGCGTCCGCCGCTCCAGCATCCGCCCGAGCCGAGCGAGCCGATTCAGGGCCTGTCGCTGGTCGGCGGCGTGGTGTGGGGCCGGATCAAGCGCAATCCGGCGCCAGCCGCCGCCGCGGCCGGCGTGGCCGTGGTGCTGCTGCTGGCGCGCCGCCGGCGCCGGCGGCACTGACCGCCGGAACCTGCGACGTGTAGAACCTGCCATTCGGCGCGCGAGCCGCGCGCCGTGGCATCTCACGCATGCTCCTGATGCGGAACCTGCCACGGTCCGGCGCGGGCGGGCCGAGTGGCATGTTTTGCAGCCTCCGCCCGGACTAGCCCAGCGACTCGCGGCCTGGAGGCTCGTCGAAGTCGGCCGCGGGCCGGACGGCGACCAGCCCGCTCGGGTTGATCATCGGATGCGTCAGGTAGTAGTGCCGGCGGATCTCGTCAAAGGAGACCGTCTCTGCGACACCGGGCCACTGGTAGAGATCGCGGGCGTACGGCCACAGGTGCTCGTACTCGATCAGCTTGCGCAGCGAGCACTTGAAGTGGATCTGGTAGACGGCGTCGAAGCGCACCAGCGTGGTGAACAGGCGCCAGTCGGTCTCGACCGGCTCCGGTCCGAACAGGAACCGCGAGCCGGCCAGGCGCGCGTCTAGCTCGTCGAGCAGCGCGAACAGCGCACGCACCTCGGCCTCATAGACCTCCTGGCGCCGGGAGAAGCCGGCCTTGTAGACCGCGTTGTTGACGTTGTCGTAGATGCGGTCGTTGAGCGCGTCGATCTCGTCGCGCAGGGGCGACGGATACAGATCGATCGGATGCGCCGCCAACGGCGTGAACACGGTCCCGAGCATGCGCAGGATGTCGGCCGACTCGTTGGAGACGACCACGCCGGATTCGCGGTCCCACAGCACCGGGACCGTCACCCGGGCGTCATACGAAGGATCGGTCGCCGTATATGCCTCGCTCAGGAACGAGAACCCGTTGACCGGATCGATGTACTCGCCACCGGTGAACGCCCAGCCGCGCTCGTCACGGACCGGGTCCACGAACGACACCCCGATCGCCTGCTCGAGCCCCATCAGCCCCCGGGCGATGATCGTGCGGTGCGCCCAGGGGCACGCCCGGGACACGTACAGGTGATAGCGCCCACCCGCAACCGGAAACTCGCCGCCCGGCTCGTCGGACACCCAGCGGCGGAACTGGCTCTCCTGCCGGCGGAACGACCCGTCATCCGCGCTCTCACGCCCGAGCGTGTACGTCGAGGAGGTCATGGCTCGACTGTACCCAAGCACGTTAGGCTGACCCCGTGAGCGCCACCCAGGCAGACAAGGCCGAGCGCTTCCTGCGCCTGCACAAGAAGGGCGACCCGCTGCTCATGCCCAACGCGTGGGATGTCGGCTCGGCGGGGGTCCTGGCCTGGCTGGGCTTCGAGGCCCTGGCCACGACGAGCAGCGGCCACGCCGCGACGCTTGGCCGGCTCGACGGCGGGGTCACCCGCGACGAGGCCCTGGCCCACGCCACCGCGCTGTGCGCCGGCAGCGACCTGCCGGTGTCGGCCGACCTCGAGAACGCGTTCGCCGACGACCCCGACGGCGTGGCCGAGACGATCCGCCGGGCCAGCCGGACCGGGCTGGCGGGCTGCTCGGTCGAGGACTACTCGGGCCGCTCCGAGGACCCGATCTACGAGCGCGGCCTGGCCCGTGAGCGGATCGTTGCCGCCGCCGAGATCGCTCACTCCGGGCCGGTCAGGATGGTGCTCACGGCACGCGCCGAGAACCACATCCGCGGCCGCGAGGACCTCGGCGACACGATCGAGCGCCTTCAGGCCTATCAGGAGGCCGGCGCGGACGTGCTGTTCGCGCCCGGGCTGACCAGCGCGCAGGACATCCGGACGGTCGTCGAATCCGTCGACCGGCCGGTCAGCGTGCTGGCGCTCCGAGGCACGCCGAGCACGGGCGAGCTGGCGGCGCTCGGGGTGGCTCGCGTCTCGGTCGGGGGCGCCTTCGCCTTCGCCGCGCTGGGCGCCCTGCGCGAGGCCGCCGAGGAGTTGCGCGACCAGGGCACCTACGGCTACCTCGAGCGAACCGCGCTCGGCGTGCAGGCGGCTCGCAGCGCCTTCCGTCGCGAACGCTGACCCCCGGTGGCGGTTCTCAGGCCGCGGCGCGCAGGCTGCGCAGCGGCGGACGCTCGAGCGGCTCGACCATCGCCGCCGGCGGCACGTCCGTCCCGATCGTGCTGAACGTGGCCGGCAGCGGCCCCCGCAGCCTGCCCTCCCGTTCGAGCCGGACGGCGACCGCCTGGAGCACCGCGTAGGCCATCGGACCGAGGTCCCGCAGCGGCTGGTGGGCGTTCTGGCGAACTTCCAGGTCGACCTGCGCGATGGCATCGAGACCGGCCACCGAGTACGCGTCGATCAGCAGGCCGATGTCCACGCCGTAACCGGTCGCGAAGGGCAGTCGCTCGAGCAGCTCGCGCCGCGCCGCGATCTCCCCGGCCAGAGGCTGCCGAACCGCCGCCAGGTCCGGGTAGAAGAGGTTTAGGAGGGGACGGGCGGTCAGCTCCGTGACCCGGCCGCCGCCGTCGGGCACCGTGGTCTCTCCGACCCGGAATGGACGGCGATAGAAGCCCTTCACGAACGAGATCTCGGGACGGCAGAGCAGCGGTCCGAGCACGCCGCACGCGAAATGGGCCCCGAACTGCTCGGAGTCGGCGTCCAGGAAGCAGATCACCTCCCCGGACAGCACGGGCAGGGCGCGCCACATCGCATCTCCCTTGCCGAGCACGGGCCCCAGTTCGGGCATCAGCTCATCCTGGGCATGCACCTCGGCGCCGATAGCCCGGGCGATCTCGGCCGTCCCGTCGCTCGAGCGGTCCACCACGACGATCTGGTCGAGCACCCCGCGCTCCCGCAACGGCATCAATTCCGACAGGATCGGTCCGATCGTGCGAGCCTCGTTGCGCGCGGGCAGGCAAACCGACACGCTGCACTCACGGGCGGCGGCCAGCCGCTCGGGCGGAAACTCCCCGTGCGCATGGATGTTTGTGCGGTCCCAGGATCGGCAGCGAAGCGTCATCTCAGACAAAGAGAATGACAGCCGCCACGCCCGCGACCTTCCGCAAACCGACGCCCTCGCACCGAAAAGACGATTGATAAGGGCGCTCCCGCGGGTATCTGTGCCCCCGGATCGGGTGGCGCCGTCCACAACCCAACGATGCGCGAAATCCACTTCTGGGTCTGCCGGTCGTCCGATGCCTGACACCGTCGTCGAAGCCGGACCGGACGGCAAGGCCGTCGCGGTATTAGGATCGCCGCGGAGGTATACCCCGTGAGGCCGGTACTCAGGATTCCTGCATACCGGCGGCTTCTCGCCGCCTACGCGCTCAACGAGCTTGCGTTCATGATCGGCTCGGTGGCGCTGGCGCTGCTCGTGTATCGCCACACCGGGAGCGCCTTGGGGACGACCGCATTCTTCCTGTCGGCCCAGTTCATCCCCGCGCTGATCTCGCCGATGGCGGTCGCGCGACTCGACCATCTCCCCGCACGCGTCGTGCTGCCCGTGCTGCATTGGTTCGAGGCGGTGATATTCGTCGTTCTGGCCTGGGTGGCCAGCGACCACTTCTCGGTCGCCGCGGTGCTGTTGCTGGCCTTCCTGGACGGGGTGGTGGCGCTCGTAGCGCGGGCGCTGACGCGGACCGCGACGGTGTCGGTCACCTCGGCCGCCGGTCTCCTGCGCGAAGGCAACGCGGTGTCGAACGCCGCCTTCTCGGTGTGCTTCATGTTCGGCCCCGGCCTGGGGGGCACGCTGGTCGCGGCCGACGGCGCCAGCCTCGCGCTGCTGGTCAATGCCGGCATCTTCGCCCTGTGCGGGTTCAACCTCCTCACCGCCCCGGGCCTGCCCGAGCCGGCGCCGAGCCGCGCCCCGGCCAAGGGGCGGGTGCGCGCGGCGCTCGCCTATGCCCGGGAGCGGCCCTCTATCAGCGGATTGCTGCTCCTGCAAGCCGTTGGCGTGCTGTTCTTCGCGATTTCAGTTCCGGTCGAGGTCGTGTTCGCCCAGCATTCGCTGCACGCCGGCGCGGCGGGCTACGGCGGGATGGTCTCCGCCTGGGGAGCCGGCGCGGTGGCCGGAGCGGCCATCTACGCCCGGTGGCGCGAGCGTCCCTCCCGGGAGCTGATCACCGGCGGCGCCGCGTTTCTGGGCATCGGCTTCCTGGTCATGGCGGCAGCGCCGAGCCTGGCGGTGGCGATCGTCGGCGCGGCTCTGGGGGGCGTGGGCAACGGTGTCGAGAGCGTGGCGGTTCGCACCGCGCTCCAGGAGGAGGCCGACGAAGAGTGGATGGCGATGATGATGAGCCTGTACGAGGCGCTGTTCCAGTCGGTCCCGGGCGCCGGCATGCTGATCGGTGGCGGGATCACCGCGGCCGGAAGCCCGCGCACGGCATTGGCCGTGGCCGGAGCCGGGTCGCTCGCGGTCACCGCGGCGGCCTGGCTTTTCCTGACCGGGTTGGGCTCGCGCACCGAGCCTCGCCAGGAGCCCCCGCCGGATCCCGCCGGGCCCGGGCCTCGCCAGGAGCCGCCGCTGGATCCCGCCCGAGCCGGGCCCCGTCGCGATCCGGCCCGTACGCCGGCTGTCCGACATCAGTAGAGTCCGCCCGCGAGCGCCGGCCACCGGCCTGAGTCGAGGCTCCGTCTGCTACCGAACGTGCGCCGTGCCTGCATCGACATCGGCTCGAACACGACGCGGCTGCTCGTCGCGGATTGCGACGGCGACCGGCTCGTCGAGGTCCACCAGGAGAGGGCGTTCACCCACGTGCGGCGGGCACTGACCACGAGCCAGGAGATCGGGGCAGAGAAGATCGACGAGGTGGTCGGGGTGGTCGCCGGCCAGCTTCGGCGGGCTCGTGAACTGGGCGCCCGCGAGGTCCGCGGGGTGGCCACGGCCGCGGTCAGGCAGGCCGTCAACCGCGAGGCGCTTCTGTCGGCTCTCCGGGAGTCGTGCGGGCTCGAGGTGACGGTCCTGTCGTCCGAGGAGGAGGCGCGACTCGCTTTCAGCGGGGCCGCCCGGACCCTCGGCTATGTCCCGTCCGGCGCGCTCGGGGTGGTGGACGTCGGTGGCGGGTCGAGCGAACTCGCGGTCGGGACGGTGCCCGACCAGGTCGATTGGTGCGCCTCGTTGCCGGTCGGGTCGGGCCAGATCGCCGACGAGTGCCTGCATTCCGATCCGCCGACCGCCGAGGAGATCGGGCGGGCCTCACAACGCGTGCGCGATGTGCTCGACGGCGTCGAGCCCCCGCCGACGGCGTGCGTGGTCGCCGTGGGCGGCAGCGCCGCATCGCTGCGCACGATCGCCGGCCCGCTGCTCGACCCCGGCGCGTTCACGCGCGTGCTCGCCCTCCTGACCGGGGCGCGCGCGGTCGAAGTGGCGCGGCGGTTCGAGCTCGACGCGGACCGGGTGCGGCTGCTGCCCGCCGGACTGCTGATCCTTCAGGCCGCCGCCGAACGGTTCGGCGCCCCGCTCGAGGTGGCCCGCGGCGGCCTGCGCGAGGGCCTGCTCCTCAAGGAGTCCGGTGTCTAGCCCGGATCCCCCGATCCCGCCGCGCGAGGCGCTGGCGGACGTCCGGGTTCGCGCCCCCACCCGCGGCAACCGGCGGCTCGAACTGCTGCTCGACGCGGTCAACGCGAGCGACCACATCAAGGCGCTGTGGCACGTCTCCGCGGTCAACGCCTCGCGTCGGCTCGGCATGAGCGACCACTCCTGGGTGCACGTGCAGATCGTGCTGAACATCGGGCTCAGGCTGGCCCGGATCCTGTTCCGCCGCGGTGTGGTCCCCAGCGTCAAGGCCGACTACGGCCTGGGTGATCACGACGCCGAGGTCGTGGTGGCCGCGGGATGCCTGCTCCACTGCGTCGGCATGTCGATTCACCGCGACGACCACGAGCGCTACAGCCTGTTCCTCACCGCCGACGCGATCGGCGGACTGCTCGCGACCGCGTACGAGGAGCCGGAGCGGACCGTGATCGCCTCGGAGGTGCTTCACGCGATCATCGGACACCGCCGCGACGGGCATCCGCTGACGGTCGAGGCCGGGATCGTCCGAGTCGCCGATGCCCTGGACATGGCACGGGGCCGCTCGCGGGTGCCGTTCGAGGCGGGGCGGCACAACATCCATTCGCTGTCGGCCTACGCCATCGACGAGGTCAAGATCTCGCCGGGGGAGGAGCGGGCCGTGCGCGTGGAGATCGCGATGTCGAACAGCGCAGGCATCTACCAGGTCGACGAGTTGCTGGCCGAGAAGCTCCGGGGCTCAGGGCTCGAGGAGCACTTCGAAGTGGTGGCCCGGATCGAAGCCGAGCACGAGGAGCGGCTGATCGAGGTGTTCCGGATCTGAGGGCGGGTCGTCGGACGTCTGACCGGATCGATAGGATTTCGAAAATGCGACGCGCGTTCGTCATCCTGACCGTCGCCGCGGTCTGTTTGTTCGCCGCGCCGGCCGCGCTGGCCAAGACCCAGACCGCGAGCTCCGGCAGCGTCAGCGCCACCTTCAGCTTCCAGGGTAAGGTCCCGAACTTCCACGGCCTGCACATGACGATCAGCCGCGGCGGGACGGTGCTCTACAGCCAGCCGGTCGTCTCGAAGTTCTGCGGCAAGCTGTGCTGGCCGGGCCCGGCGGTCGGCCGGCGCTCCTCCGTGCAGGTCGTCGACCTGGAGCACGACGGCGAGCCCGACGTGGTGCTCGATCTGTACAGCGGCGGCGCGCACTGCTGCACGGTCGTGGAGGTCTTCTCGTTCGACGCCGCGGCCGCGACCTACGTCGAGACCGAGCGCACCTTCGGCGATCCCGACGCGAGGGTGGTCGATCTCGCTCACAACGGTCAGTTCGAGTTCCTCACCGCCGACGACTCGTTCGCGTACCGGTTCACCGACTACGCCGCCTCGGGGCTGCCGATCGAGATCCTGACGTTCGCGGGCGGGCAATTCACCGACGTGACACGCAGCTTTCCGAAGCTCATCGCCAAGGACGCCGCGTTCTGGCTCAGGGCGTTCAAGCGTATGGCCGGCGATCACTACAGCGACAGCGTCGGGGTGATCGCGGCCTGGGCGGCCGACCAGTATCTGCTCGGACACGTGAAGCTGGCCGACCGCTACCTGCATCAGCAGGCCGTTGCCGGGCACCTGAACGCGCCGTTTGCCGGCGGCGGCACTCGGTTCGTCGCAAAGCTCAAGAAGTTCCTGCGCCGGCGCGGCTACGTGCGCTGATACCGATCCACTCAGACGCCGGCCGCGGCGCGTGCGTCGGCCGGGTCCGGGTAGTGGACCATCTCGACCGCCTTGCCGTCGCGGAACGTGGTGAGGTTGGCGATCAGCTCCGGCTGACCGTCCTCGCCGGTCCGCCGCATGATCACCACGACCTGGTCGCCGGCGTCGATCAGCTCGACCAGCTCGCCGATCGGCCCGCGCCGGCGCGCGCCGCGC
Source organism: uncultured Solirubrobacterales bacterium (assembly GCA_963832315.1). GTDB lineage: Bacteria > Actinomycetota > Thermoleophilia > Solirubrobacterales > Solirubrobacteraceae > Palsa-465. Next base: position 262,034 of record CAWHTT010000012.1, read on the forward strand.
ATCCACTCGAGCGCCTGCCCGCGGTTCTGGCATCCGCTCGATGGATCCCCGCCGTGCCACTTGACGTCCGCATCCAGGAACTCGCGGACCGTGTCGAAGTCCCCGCGCCGAGCCGCCTCGTAACCGCGACGCGCCAGCTCGACCAGCTCCTGGCTCATCCGCTCAGCCGCGCCACCAGGGCCGTGACGTCGTCGTAGCGCTGGCCCGCCGGCTCGAGTACCGCGGCCAGGATGTGGTCGCGCAGCGCCGCAGGCTCCTCGGGCCCGTCGCCCGCGGCGTCGGCCAGGCGCTCGAGGCCGATGTCGAGCGACTCGCCGCGGCGCTCGATCAGCCCGTCGGTGTAGAGAACGATCGTGGCGCTCGGTCCGATCGGGTCCTGGAAGGACTGGTACACCCGTTCCTCCACGCCCATCAGCCCGTTGCCGCCTTCGAGGTAGCGGCAGGCCCCGTCGGATGCGCGCAGCAGGGGCGGCGGGTGGCCGCCGTTGGCCCATGTGATCGTGGCGTGCTCGGGATCGACGATCGCGTAGACGATCGTGAACAGATGCTCGTCCTCCAGTGCGAGCTGATGGCGGTTGAGCAAGGTCAGCGCCTCACCCGGCGCCCGCCGGCTGCCCTCGGCCAGCGCATAGGCGCGGGTCAGCGTCCGCAGCTGGCCCATCGCGGATGCGGCCGGGATGCCGCGGCCGGTGACGTCGCCGACCACGATGCCGAGCCGCCCGTCCTGCATCGCGAACGCGTCGTACCAGTCCCCGCCCACCTGCGCCCCGATCCCGGCCACCTCGTAGGAGGCGGCCAGGGTGACGCCGGGCACCGACGGAAGGCTCTTGGGAATCAGGCCGCGCTGGAGCTCAACCGCGATCCGATGCTCTTCCTCGTGGAGCTGAGCGCGCCGGATGACCAGCGCGGCGCGGTCGGCCGCATCCTGGAGAAGCGAGCGCTCGGTGGGGCTGAACGCACGTCCGGGTGGGAGGGCCAGGCGCAGGAAGCCCACGTTCGCCGCCTCGATCACCAGCGGGACCTGGCGCCAACGATCATCCTCCACGGCGAGCGTCTGGGTCGATTCGCCCTCGACCTGACCCGCGGCGCCGCGCACGACCAGGGGCCGCTCGAGCTCGCCGGCGATCTCCACCTCGGCGATATCGACGCCGAACAGCTCGGCCAGGCGACCGGCCAGCCGGGGCAGCAGCTCATCCAGGGTGAGCGCATCGAGCGCTGTGGTCAGGGACTGGAGCATGGAGAGCCGTTCGGCCACCGACTCGGCCTGCACGCGCGCGGCCTGCTCGAGCAGCAGTTCGGCGCGGTCCTGCTCGGCCCGCCGCCGGACGGTCAGATCGACCCACTGGGCCAGCAGCAGAGGATCGGCGAACTCGGTGGCCTCGATCGCGGAAGCGATCATCGCGACCCACACCTCCTCCCCGGTGCTCGAGAGCAGGCGCAGATCGACGCTGGGCCGCTCGATGGAGGCCGGCCCACGGAATCGGCGGACCTCCTCGAAGGTGGCAGTGAGCGCCGGGCGATCCTCTTGGTCGCACAGGTCGACCGCGGCAAGTCCGACCAGCTCACCCAGATCGCGACCGACCAAGCTGGCGAACGCCGGATTGGAGCGGACGATCCGGCCCTCGGCATCGAGCACGGTCTTGCCGATCGGCGCGGCTTCGAACGCGCCGCTGAGCAGCGCCTCCGAGCGCTTGAGCGCCCGCCGGCTCGCCTCGAGCTCGGCGAATACGGCGACCTTGGAACGGAGAAGCTCGGGGTCGAACGGTTTGAGCACGTAGTCGACGGCCCCGACCCCGTAGCCCCGGGCGATGTCGCCCACCTCGTCGCGCGCGGCGGTCAGGAACACGATCGGGATATCCCGCGTCCGGGTGCGCTCCTTGATCAGTTGGGCGGTCTCCAGTCCGTCCAGCCCCGGCATCCGCACGTCGAGCAGGATCATCGCGAAGTCGCGCTCGAGCAGGAGCCGCAGCGCCCCATGCCCGGAGCTCGAGGTGACCAGCGGATAACCCAGCGGCTCGAGCACCGCCTCCAGCGTTCGCAGGTTCTCGGGCTGATCGTCGACGAGCAGGATCGGCAGCGACTGAACCGCGGTGAGGTCGGTCATCGCCTCCGAATCGGCGAGGGAACTCGGCGGTGTTTCTAGGCGTCCAGCCACACGCGCATCATCGAGAGGAGCTGATCGACATCCACCGGCTTGGTGATGTAGTCCGATGCGCCGGCCGCGATCGCCTTCTCGCGGTCGCCCTTCATCGCCTTGGCCGTCAGCGAGATGATCGGCAGGTGCTCGAAGCGCGGCATCGCGCGGATCGCGCGGGCGGTCTGATAGCCGTCCATCTCGGGCATCATGATGTCGAGCAGCACCACGTCGGTGTTGGGGTGCTGGTGCAGCCGCTCGATGCCCTCGCGGCCGTTCTCGGCGAACACGACCTTCATGCCGCGTTGCTCGAGCGTCGATGTGAGGGCGAAGACGTTGCGGATGTCGTCGTCGATCACCAGCACCTTGCGGCCGTGCAGCGGCGCGTCCCCGGTCCGCAGGTGCCCGAGCAGCTCGCGGGTCTGGGACGGCAGCGTCGCCTCCGCTCGGTGCAGGAACAGCGCGGCGCGGTCGACCAGCCGCTCGGCGGAGTCGGCGATCGTGATCACGGCAGACTTGGCCAGCGCCTCGAGCCTGGCCCGGTCGGTCTTGGACAGTGAGCCTTCGATGTAGGCGATCAGCGGCAGCTCGCGCAGCGCGGGATCGGTGCCCACCTCGCGCACCAGCGCGAACGCCTCCGAGCGTGGTCGTCCCACCGCGACCACGCCGAGGTCGAACTGCCCGGCGCGGAGCGCCTCCAGCGCGTCGGAGGGGGCGATTTGCTCGAGCGCGATGTTCTCGTCGCCGGACAGAAGCCCGGCGATGGCCTCGTTCAGCTCTTCGTCGTCGGCGATCAACGCGATCCGTCGATCGGCACCCTGGGCCAGGCGCTCGAGCCGGCCCAGCGCGCTGTCCAGGCCGCTGCGCTCGACCGGATCGTCGATGTACGCGGCGGCTCCGGCCCGGAGCCCGTCGACCCGTGCGGCGCCGTCGCCGACCAGCGCGACCGGGAGATGGCGGGTGTCGGGATGCTTCTTGAGCTGTCCGAGCACCGACTCGAAGCGCGGTTCCTCGACCGCCAGCAGCACCGCGCTGGGACGGTGCTCGCGGGCCAGCCCAAGCGCGGCGGTGGCGCGGCGGGCCACGATGGCCTTGCCCCCGCGCTCGCGGACGGCCTCCACCATGGACCTGGCGCGATCGGAGTTGGGGTCGATCACCAGCACCACGCGGTCGCCGTGCTCGAGGACGTCGATCTCATCGGCCAGCTGATCTTCCAAGGCGAGCTCGCCGGCGCCGTCGCCGGGATAGCCGGCGGTGCCTGCGGTGCCGTTGGTGCGCGTCTCGAGCGGCACGTCGGCGACGCCCTCGATCAGCGGCAGATACAGCCTGAACCGGCTGCCCTGCCCGACCGTCGAGTCGACCTGGATCTCGCCGCCCAGCATGCGGGCGATCTCGCGCGAGATCGACAGCCCCAGGCCGGTCCCGCCGTACTTGCGCGAGGTCGTCCCATCGGCCTGCTGGAAGGCCTCGAAGATCAGGTTCAGCTTGTCGTCCGGAATGCCCACGCCGGTGTCGGTGACCGCGAAGGCGATCACCCGCTCGGCGCTGCGCAGCGCATCGTTCCGGAGGCCGGTGCGATCGGCCGGATAGCCGATCGACAGGGTCACGCCGCCCTCGTGGGTGAACTTGAACGCGTTCGAGAGGAGGTTCTTGAGCACCTGCCCGAGCCGCTGCTCGTCGGAGACGATCGACGCCGGCAGCGACGGATCGATCTCGACCTGGAACGACAGGCCCTTCTGCGCGGCCACGTGACGGAACGCGCGCTCGGCGTCCTCGTAGACCTCGGACAGGGCGAGAGGAGCGAGGTCGAGCTCCATGCGGCCGGCCTCGATCTTGGTCAGGTCGAGGATGTCGTTGATCAGCGACAGCAGGTCGTTGCCGGCCGAGTGGATCGTGCGGGCGAACTCGACCTCGCGCTCGGACAGCGAGCCGTCCTCGTTGTCGCCCAGCAGGCGGCTGAGGATCAGCATCGAGTTCAGCGGCGTGCGCAGCTCGTGCGACATGTTGGCCAGGAACTCCGACTTGTACTTCGACGACAGCGCGAGCTGGGCGGCCTTCTCCTCCAGGCCCCGGCGCGCGAGCTCGATCTCCTCGTTCTTGATTTCGATGTCGCGGTTCTGCTCGGAGAGCAGGCGCGCCTTCTCCTGGAGCTCGTCGTTGGTCTCGCGCAGCTCCTCGGACTGCTTCTGGAGCTCCTGGGTGAGGCCCTGGGACTGGGTCAGCAGCTCCTCGGTGCGCATGTTGGCGCGGATCGTGTTGAGCACCACGCCGATCGTCTCGCCGATCCGGTCCAGGAAGTCGCGGTGGGGCTCGGAGAACGGTCGCATCGAGGCGAGCTCGATCACTCCGAGGACCTGATCCTCGAACAGCACCGGCATGACCATCACGTCGGCCGGAGCGGCTTCACCGAGACCGGAGCCGACCTTGATGTAGCCCGGCGGCACGTCGGTGAGCGCGATCGTCTTGCGCTCGAACGCGGCCTGGCCGATGAGGCCCTCGCCGAGCGCGAACCGGCTGGGCAGCTCGCTGGTGTTCGGGGTGAATCCGTACGCGGCGGCCAGAATCAGCTCGGGATCGCCCTCTTCCGAGCCGGAATCGGCCAGGAAGAACGCCCCGTGCTGGGCGTTCACCATCGGCGTGACCTCGCTCATGATCAGCTGGGTCACGGCGGCCAGGTCGCGCTGGCCCTGGAGCATCCCGGAGATGCTGGCCAGGTTGGTCTTCAGCCAGTCCTGCTCGGCGTTGCGCTGGGTGGTCTCGCGCAGGTTGGCGATCATCTGGTTGATGTTGTCCTTGAGCTCGGCCACCTCGCCCTGAGCCTCGACCGAGATCGACCGGGTCAGGTCGCCCTGGGTCACCGCAGTCGACACCTCGGCGATCGCCCGGAGCTGGGTGGTCAGCGTGACCGCCAGCTGATTGACGTTCTCGGTCAGGCGCCGCCAGGTCCCGGACACGCCCTCCACCTCGGCCTGGCCGCCCAGCTTGCCCTCGGTACCGACCTCGCGGGCCACGCGGGTCACCTCGGCCGCGAAGCTCGATAGCTGCGCCACCATCCGGTTCAGCGTCTGCTTGAGCTCGAGGATCTCGCCGCGGGCGTCGACGGTGATCGTCTGGGTCATGTCGCCGTTCGCGACCGCGGTCGCCACCTGGGCGATGTTTCTCACCTGGTCGGTGAGGTTGCGGGCCATGAAGTTGACGTTGTCGGTGAGGTCCTTCCACGTGCCGGCGACGCCGGGGACCTGGGCCTGGCCGCCGAGGATGCCCTCGGTGCCGACCTCGCGCGCGACGCGGGTCACCTCGGCCGCGAACGAGTTCAGCTGGTCGACCATCCGGTTGATCGTCTCGGCCAGCGCCGCGACCTCGCCCTTGGCGTCGACGGTGATCTTCTGGCTGAGGTCCCCGTGCGCGACCGCGGTGGTCACGCCGGCGATGTTGCGCACCTGCGTGGTCAGGTTCGACGCCATCAGGTTGACGTTCTCGGTCAGGCCCTTCCATGTTCCCGACACGCCCTCGACCTCGGCCTGGCCGCCGAGGATGCCCTCGGTGCCGACCTCGCGGGCGACGCGCGTCACCTCGGCCGCGAACGAGCGCAGCTGGTCGACCATCGTGTTGATCGTGTCCTTGAGCTCGAGGATCTCGCCGCGGGCGTCCACGGTGATCTTCTTGGACAGGTCGCCCTGGGCCACCGCGGTGGTCACCTGAGCGATGTTGCGCACCTGGTCGGTCAGGTTCGAGGCCATGAAGTTGACGTTTTCGGTCAGGCCCTTCCACGTGCCGGACACGCCCTCGACCTTGGCCTGGCCGCCGAGCTTTCCGTCGGTGCCGACCTCGCGGGCGACGCGGGTGACCTCGTCGGCGAAGGCAGACAGCTGATCGACCATCGTGTTGACCGTCCGCTTGAGCTCGAGCACCTCGCCCTGCACGTCGACGGTGATCTTCTGGCTGAGGTCGCCGTTGGCGACCGCGGTGGTGACCTGGGCGATGTTGCGGACCTGGTCGGTGAGGTTGCGGGCCATGAAGTTGACGTTGTCGGTGAGGTCCTTCCAGGTGCCGGCGACGCCCGGCACCTGCGCCTGACCGCCGAGGATCCCCTCGGTGCCGACCTCGCGGGCGACGCGGGTCACCTCGTCCGCGAACGACCGCAGCTGGTCGACCATCGTGTTGATCGTGTCCTTGAGCTCGAGGATCTCGCCCTTGACGTCGACGGTGATCTTCTGGCTGAGGTCGCCGTTGGCGACCGCGGTGGTGACCTGGGCGATGTTGCGGACCTGGTCGGTCAGGTTCGAGGCCATGAAGTTCACGGAGTCCGTGAGGTCCTTCCAGGTGCCGGCCACGCCCGGCACGCGCGCCTGGCCGCCGAGCTTGCCGTCGGTGCCGACCTCGCGGGCGACGCGGGTCACCTCGTCGGCGAAGCTCGAGAGCTGATCGACCATCGAGTTCACGGTGGTTCCGATCCGGGCGAACTCGCCCTTGACCGGGCGACCCTCGATCTCGAGCGCCATCTTCTGGTTCAGGTCGCCCTCGGCCACGGCGACGATCACGCGCGCCACCTCGGTGGTGGGGCGGACGAGGTCGTCGATCAGGCCGTTGACCGAGTCGACCGCGGTGCTCCACCCGCCGGTGGCGCCGTGCAGCCGGGCACGCTCGGTCATGCGGCCCTCGCGGCCGATGATCTCGGCCACGCGCACGAGCTCGGCCTCGAGCGCGGCGTTGCGCGCGGCCATCTGGTTGAAGGCGGACTCGAGCCGGCCGATGTCGTCCTTGCGCCGCGCGGGCAGGCGGACGCTGAAGTCGCCCGCGGCCGCGGCGTGCATGGCGTCCTCGAGCCGGGCCAGGCCCGGATCGTCCACGTGCGCGCGGCCGTTCTTAGCCGTGGTCGCGGCGCCGTTCGTGCTCTTGCGCGCCGAGCCGTTCGTGCTCTTGCGCGCCGAGTTCGCCTTTACCGGACCTGATTGCCCTGCCACGCCCGCCTTCGCCATGCCTGCGCCTCCGTGTTCTCAGTTAGCTCCAGCGAGCTGCCCCCTGCTTGGCGGCGCGACTGGACGCCGGTAAACCGACCGCACAGGTTACCGCTGGATAGCAAGCATTTCGACGCTCGCCATGTTGGATAGACACGTGTTCTAGTGCCGGGCCTACCAGCCGCCGCGCCAGTCGGCGTTGCCGGCCCGCCGCTTGGCGGCGTCCATGCGTGCGTGCTTGCGCTTGTCCAGCCGCCACTGGATCAGCGAGAAGACGACGATCACGGTGGGGAAGAAGATGATCGTCAGGAACATCGCGTTCGTGATGTTCACGTCGTTGGTCTCCCCGAACCAGCCCTCGCCCGAGTGTGAGGTGGCGAGCGCCGGCGCGGCAAACGCCAGCACGGCCATGGCGACGACGAGGAGTACGGCGACGATCCGGGCGCGACGCATCGACTGGAAGCGTACCGCTTCCCGGCTCGGCGCTCTTCAGGCCGCGGCCACGCTCGCGCGACCGCCGACCGCGGCCAGTGCCCGCAGCAGCACCGGGTTATAGGCCTCGCCGCTGGTCGTGATCTGCATGTGGCTGATCGGCGCCTCGAACACCGGCGCGTCGAGGGCGGCGGCGAGCTGGCGCTGCCGGCCGGGCGGCACCGCGTCGTCCCGGGTGGTCAGCACCACCGCCGCGGGGATCGACAGCGGCCGAAGCCAGGGCCGCGAGTCGAACCGGCCGAGCTCCCGTCCCGCCTCGGCCATGTCCCGGGCCGAGTGGCGCATTCCCTCCGACAGCGCCCAGGCGGTCTCGGGCGAGTTGGCACCCAGGCCGACCCGGCGAAATCCGGCACTCCAGGTCAGGCGCGGCGCGATCGAGAGAGCCAGCCCGAGCGCTCCCATGGCCTTGAACACCCGCCGGGTCTGGGGATCCTGCCAGTGCTGGGCGGTGCCGCTCAGGACCAGGCCGGCCACGACCTCCTGATGGTCGCGGACCATGAGCTGGGCGATCGCTCCCCCCATCGAGTAGCCGACCACGAGCGCCGGCGCCACCGTGAGCTGCTGCAGGGCCGCGGCGGCATCCGCGGCGCAGTCGGTCAGTCGGAACGGGGTCATCGCTCGCAGGCCGCGCCCGTGGCCCCGATGGTCGATCGCCAGCACCCGGTAACCGGCCGAGGCCAGATCGTCGTAGGCGCCGCACCAGTTGAGGTCGGCGCTCGCCATCCAGCCGTGCAGGAGCATGACGGCCGGTCCGTCGCCCCCGGTGTCGCGGAGGAACAGCTCGCCACGGCCGGGAGCGGTCAGCGTGCGCGCGGGCGGCATCTCGATCGGGGGGACCGGTGGCCAGGCGGGCTTGCGCATCCGCGGCGATCCTAGCGAGCACCCCTCCGAGCGCGGCATACCATCACTGATCGTTATGGCCGTCGTAATCGCATCGGACCTGGGCAAGGACATCGCCGGCGAGCCGCTTCTGCGCGGCATCTCGTTCAAGCTCGAGCGCCGCGACCGGATGACCCTGTCCGGCCGTAACGGCGCCGGCAAGACCACGCTCCTGAGAATGCTCTCGGGCGAGGCCTCGATCGACGTCGGGGAGCTCGTGCTGGCCAAGGACGTCAAGATCGCGTTGCACGACCAGCGGCCCCCACGAGATCTCGGGCTGTCGTTGCGGGAGTACGTGCTGACCGGGGCGCGGGAGCTTGTCGCGATCGAAGGGGAGCTGGCCTCGCTCGAGCAGGCGATGGCCGGCGGCGCCCACGACGAGGCCACGCTGGGGCGCTACGCCGCGGCGCAGGCGCGGCTGGAGCACGCCGGCGGGTACGGGTGGCGCGAACGGGCGCTGTCCGCGCTGCATGGCCTGGGGTTCCGGGATTCCGAGGACCTCGATCGGTCGCTGGAGACGTTCTCGGGAGGCGAGCTGACCCGGGCCTCGCTCGGGCGGGCGCTGGCCGGCGCCCCCGACCTGCTGCTGCTCGACGAGCCCACGAACCATCTGGACATCGAGTCGCTCGAGTGGCTCGAGACGCACCTCGCCTCGCTGGATGCCGCGATCGTGCTGGTCGCGCACGACCGCTGGTTCCTCGAGGCGGTCGGCACGTCGGTGCTGGAGCTCGAGGCCGGCCGCGGAAAGTTCTTCGCCGGGCCGTGGCACGCCTGGCGGCGCGAGAAGGCCGCCCAGGATCTGGCTCTGGGCCGGGCGATCGAGCGCCAGCAGGCCGAGATCGAGCGGCTCGAGCGGTTCGTGACCCGGTTCCGGGCCGGGACCAGGGCCCGCCAGGCCCAGTCGCGGGCCAAGAAGCTGGCTCGTATGGAGCGCCTGTCCCGCGGCGCGGCCGACGGGGCCGCGCTCGAGTTCTCGTTCAAGCCGCCGGAGCGCAGCGGCCGGGTGGTGTTCGAGCTCGAGGGTGGGCGCGTGGTGGTGGGTGAGCGGATGCTGCTCGACGACGCCCAGCTGTGGCTCGAGCGCGGCGAGCACGTGTCGCTGGTCGGGCCCAACGGCGCCGGCAAGACGACCCTGATCGAGACGCTCGCCGGGCGGCGTGAGCTGAATGGTGCCGCGTTGTCTGATGGGGTCGGTCCGGTGGTCACGGGCAAGCTGCGCACCGGGCACAACGTCAAGCTTGGCTTCCTCTCCCAGCACGCCGAGGAGCTCTCGGCCGGGACCGCCCGGACGGTGCTCGAGGCCACCACGCACCTCACGCGGTTGACCCCGAACAAGGCGCGGGCGCTGCTCGGCCGCTTCCTGTTCTCCGGCGAGGAGGCCGAGAAGCCGCTCGAGGTGCTCTCCGGAGGCGAGCGCCGGCGCCTGTCGCTCGCCATCCTCGTGCAGTCCGGCGCCAACGTGCTGATCCTCGACGAGCCCACCAACCACCTCGACCTCGAGAGCCGCGAGGCGCTCGAGCAGGCGCTCAACGAGTTCACGGGCTCGCTGCTCCTCGTCTCCCACGACCGGGCGCTGCTCGACGCGGTCGGCAAGCGCACGGTGGCAATCGAGGACGCCACGCTGCACAGCTACGTCGGCGGCTGGCCCGAGTACGTGCGGGCCCGCGAGGATCGGGCACGGGAGGCGGCTGCGGCCAAGGTCGCCAAGCCGGCGAAGCCGGCGAAGCCGGCGCGGTCTTCACGGTCGACGGGATCGAAGCCCGCTCTGGTTAACGCCCGCGAGCAAGAGCGGCTCGAGCGCGAGATCGAGGCGGCCGAGGCCTCGCTGCGCGCGCTCGAGGAGGAGCTGTCCGATCCTGCGGCCTGGTCGACCCCCCAGCGGACCGCCGACGCCGCCGCCCGCCACGAGCAGGCCAAGCGGGCAGTGGACGAGTTGTACGCGCGCTGGGAGCGCCTGGCGGGCTAGTTCGGCGCGGCTGGCGGACCAGCTCGGCGCGCACCCGGCGCATCACCGCGAGTTTTCTGCCATTCGCCCTGGCCGCCGTGGCGAATGGCAGTTCACTCGCGTATAGCGCGAGTGATGTGCCACTCGGCCGGGGGGAGTGGTCGAATGGCAGATTACTCGCGGGATGGGGGGCGGGATGGGGCGGTGGGGTCAGCCGGGGGCCTTTGCGGTCGTCGGCGCGCCACCGAAGATCTTCCCGCACGCCTTCTGGGCGGCCTGGAACGCCGGCGAGCTCGGGTTGACCCCCGGTCCGCCGATCTTGACGCCGAAGCCTCCGCCCGGTGCTGTCTGGAACTGAGGATCGGGGAAGTTGGGCACGCCGTGCGAGCGCATGCAGCGCGACATCGCGAGCGCCTGCGCCTTGACCTTCGCCGTCTGGGCGGCGGACGGATGGCCCCCGTTCGGGAGGTAGGAGCGGCACGCCTGCATGGCCTTCTGGAAGGTCGGCCCGTTCACCTCGACCCCGTTCACCTGCGTGCTGCCTGGCGTCCGCTGGACCTGGAGCTTCAGCTCACCGCCGGTGGGATCGGGGAAGTTCGACACGCCGTGCGAGCGCATGCAGCGCGAGAACGCGAGCGCCTTCGCGGCGCTGGCCGGGTCGCCCTGGCCGACCGTGGACCCTCCGGTGTTGGGCTGCGTGGAGCCGCAGGCCGCCAGTCCAATGGCGGCTGCGAGTAGAACGACGGAGATTCGGGATCGCATGCCCCGAAGTGGTACGAAACCGGGGGTAACAGGGCCGTCACGGGAGCTGTTACCGCTGCGTTACCGGGCCCCGACCATCCTCCGTGCCACCATTCGGTGGCGACGCGCGAGGGCGAATGCGAGTGCTGGTGATCGAGGATCAGGCGGAGCTGGCCGAGACGGTCGCGCTCGGTCTGCAGCGCGAGGGCATGGCGGTGGATATCGCGCTTGACGGCGCCGCCGGACTGCGGCAGGCCGCGATCTACGACTACGACGTGATCGTGCTCGATCGCGACCTGCCGAAGGTGCATGGCGACCGGGTGTGCGAGACGCTCGTCGAGCAGGGGGGCCGGGCCCGCGTTCTGATGCTGACCGCGTCGGCCGGCATCGAGGACCGGGTGGCCGGCCTCAGCCTCGGCGCCGACGACTACCTGCCCAAGCCGTTCGCGTTTGCGGAGCTGATCGCCCGCATCCGCGCGCTGGCGCGTCGGTCACAGCCCGCGCTCGCCCCGGTGATGCGCAGCGGCGACCTGACCCTGGATACCGGCCGGCGCATCGCCCACCGGGCCGGCCGCCGGCTTGATCTCAGCGCCAAGGAGCTTGCCGTGCTGGAGCTTCTGCTGGCGGCGCGCAGCAGCGTGGTCTCGACCGAGGAGCTGCTGGCCCGGGCCTGGGACGAGGCCGTCGACCCGTTCTCGGCCGTGGTCAAGGTGACGATCAGCCGACTGCGCCGCAAGCTCGGCGATCCGCCGATCATCGAGACGGTGCCCGGTGCCGGTTATCGGATCTAGGCGCTGGCGGCCGCGCTGGACGATCCGGCTGAGGCTCACCGTGCTCTACGGCGGGCTGTTCCTGATCGCCGGGACGGCGCTGCTGGCCATTACCTACGGCCTGGTGGCCAGGGACAGCACCACGCAGGCGGCCCGGTCGTTCGTGGTCACCCGCGGGTTCTCGACCGGCAAGCCGCCGTCGCTGCCGCCCGGAATCAAAGCGGTGATCACCACAAGCCGGAACGGCCCATCCGTCGAGCTCCAGCAGAACGCTCCGACGGGCGCGGTGGTGGGGATCCAGGCCTACGCGGGCCAGGTCGACGCGACGTTCAAACGCCTGACCGCGGCGCAGGCCAAGCAGCTGCGCACGGTCCAGGCCAAGGCCAACGCGGGCATCGACCAGGTCAAGAACGCGCAGCTCTCCACGCTGCTCACTCGCTCGGGTCTGGCGCTCGCGATCATGGCGCTGGCCTCGATCGGGCTGGGCTGGGTGATGGCCGGCCGCGCGCTGCGTCCGGTGCGCACGATGAGCTCGCGGGCGCGCGGCATCTCCGAGCGCAACCTGCACGAGCGCTTGGCCCTCGAGGGCCCGGACGACGAGCTCAAGGAGCTGGCCAACACGTTCGACGGGTTGCTGGGCCGGCTGGAGACGGCATTCGAATCCCAACGCCGGTTCGTGGCCAACGCGTCCCACGAGCTGCGCACGCCGATCACGCTCGAGCGTGCCCTGGTCGAGGTTGCACTCGCCGATCCGCAGCCCACCGTCGAGTCGATGCGCGACACCTGCCGGCGCGTGCTCGCGGCCAGCGAGCAGCAGGAGCGGCTGATCGAGGCACTGCTTACCCTGGCCCGCAGCCAGCGCGGTCTCGAGTCGCGCGCGCCGATCGACCTGCGCGAGATCACCGCCGAGGTGGTGCGCGCGGTTCCCTCGGATGGGCTTAGCGTCGAGACCGACCTGGGCGATGCGGGCACCACGGGCGATCAGGCGATGGTCGAGCGGCTCGTGGCCAATCTGATCGAAAACGCCGTGCGCCACAACCAGCCGGGCGGCTGGGTGAGCGCCTGGACCGGCTGGCGGGACGGGTTGGCGACGGTCGAGGTCACCAACGCGGGGCCCGCTGTCGACGGCGCCCAGGTCGACGATCTCGTCAAGCCGTTCTATCGCGGGGGGGAGCGCGGCAACGGGAACGGGAGCCGGAACGGCGGCGGGCTGGGGCTCGGGCTGTCGATTGTGCAGGCGATCGCCGAGGCCCACGGCGCCCTCCTTGAGACCGAGGCGCGTCCGGAAGGCGGTCTGCGGGTCACCGTCGCCTTCCCCGCGGCCGACGGCGACCCTGCGTCAGCTCAGCGATGACGGGTACGGGCGTTTCGATGCCCGGCAAGGACACCGTGATCATCACCGCCTATCGCGACGGCCCTTTGCTCGTCCGCGGCCCGGTCGAGCTGAACTGGCCGGATGGATCGCCGATCGACCGGCGGAGCGACATGGTGGCGCTGTGCCGCTGCGGCAAGTCCAGGCTCAGGCCGCTCTGCGACGGGACCCACAAGCTGATCGGGTTCCGGGCGCCCGGCGCGGGCGCTTGACCGTCACTCCGGGCAACCGCCCGCGCGCTCGGCGTCGGCGGCCACGCGCGGGCTGTCGGTGATGATCCCGCGGCGCCGCAATCCGGTCAGCAGCGTCTCCTGATCCGAGAAGCTCACCATCGTGGCCACCCCGGCGCGCAGCGCGATCGTCAGCAACCCCACTCGGTCGCCGGCCACCTGCCCATCGACCTCGAGCCGGACGCCGCCGAACCCGCTTCCCACCTCGAGCTCCAAGGTCGAACTCGGGCCGATCACGAGCGGCGGGCAGAAGCCGCCGTGCTTGGGCAGCGGCGTGAACACGAAGCCGTCGATGCCGGTGGCGAGCAGCGGACCGCCGGCGGAGATCGTGTATCCGCTCGAGCCGATCGGGGTGCTCACCACTGCGCCGTCACCGGCGATCCGCGTGTACAGGCTGCCGTCGACGAGCGCGCCCACGCGCACCTGGGCGCCTCCCGCGCGGAGCACCGCCACGTCGTTGAGCGCGAATAACGCCTCGCCCTCCTCGCGGGTCACCGACAGGGCGGGGAAACTCCGGGGCTGCCACTCCCCGCGGCTGAAGCGCTCGAGCGACCGCGTCACGTCGGGCACGGCCACGGTGGCGAGCGCGCCCAGGCTCCCGCAGGCGATCCCCATGACCGGACGCTGCGCGATCGCGCCGCTGCGCAGGGCGGCCAGCGTGGTCCCATCGCCCCCGATCGACACGATCAGGTCCGCCTGGTCCGGCTCGCCCGCCTCGGCCACGCGCCGCTGGCTGTAGGTGGCGGGAACCTGGAGAACGTCGACGCCGTGCTCCTGGCTCCACTCTTGGACCAGCCGCAGGGGCTGATCGACGCTCCGGCTCGGATGGACGACCAGCCCGATCCGACGCGGGGCCTCACCGGTGGGCAGGGCGGCGGCGCCCTGGGGGCTCGGAACGGTCGGCATCGGGGCATTCTCGCTCAGTTCGAGGCGAGGACGGGGTTGGCCATGCCGACCGAGTGCCCCGCGGTCAGCTCGCGCAGCAACGAGCTTCGACCCTCGTTCCAGCACCCCAGCACGTGTGAGCCCCAGATCGCATCGACGTGAGCCAGCGCGCGCGCTCCCCACACGATGTCCGCGCCCAGCGTCTCGTCCTGCCGGGCCAGGCCGCCGGCCAGGTCGACTGCGGCGATCGCCTCGTGGACCGCGTCAGCGGTGACGTGCTCGTCGAAGAACAGCGTCGCGTCGCCGTCGAACCCGAGCCGTCGCAGACCCTCGCCGTACCGGCGGTTGGGGATCGAGGAGGTCATCTCGAACAGGGCCAGGTGACCGACGATCGCCCCCCGCCAGCGACGGTGCAGCCCGAACAGCGACATCAGGTTGACCGTGGCCAGGGTGACTCCCGGGATCAGCTCGAGGTAGGCGCCGTACTCGCGATCGAGCCCGAGCGCGCGCATTGCGCGGGCAAACAGCTCGGCGTGGATCCACTCGGGCCGGCCGCCGCCGTACTCGTCGGTCTGGATCTCGATCAGCGCGGCCTTGGGCGCGCCGGACAGGCGGGGGATCGCCCACGAGTGCGGATCGGCCTCCTTGAGCTGGTAAGCCGAGCGGTGGACGAGGAACTCCCGGACCTGCTCGAGGCTCGCGCTCACCTTGACGTAGGAGGACAGCGACGGACCCTCCTCCTCGGCGATCTCTCGCAGGGTCAGGTCGATGTCGGCGGCCGGGACCCGGTCGCCCGCGCGCGGCACGGCCTCGAGCAGGGCTCGCTCGAACGCCCGCTCGAGCTCCGCTCGCAGGGCCAGTAGCGACGGATCCCACTCCCATCGGTCGTCAACGCCCGGCAGCCCGCGGTAGTGAAGCTCGTAGCAGAGGTACAGCGCGAGCTGGAGGTCCTCGTCGCAGAGCGCGTCGTCGAAGCCCGGAAGCGCGACGCTGCCCAGCGTCCCCGGCTCGTCTCGGAGCCCGTCGAGCAGCAGCTCTGAGATCGGGCCGCGCGGTGATGGAAGGGTTCGCATCGGAGGCTCCTAGTACCCGGGCTCATGCCGCATCGAACTGGCTGGCCAGCCAGCCAGGTAGAGATGAGGCGCCGGAGCGCGCGGCCACCCGGCGCTGGGCGAGAGCACCGTTGACCTCGATCAGCTCACGCGCCCGGACCAGTGTCTCGCCGGACTGGAGCCGAGCCGCCACCGGTTCGAGGGTGTCCAGCAGCCCGCCAAGGCGCTCGCGCGTCGGGCGCACCTCGCCGGTGTACAGGTCCGCAATCTCCCCCTCGACACCGCGGCGGCACGCCCACCAGCGGTTCTGCTCGATCCGCCAGCCCGGCGCCGGATCGCCCAGGTCGCCGGCGTCGTGACGGTCGCCAAGCCAGGCCAGCAGAGCCTGGGCCACCGCGGCTATCGCGGCCGCGTCGGCGACCGTCGTCTGGCCGTCGGGCACGCGGAGCTCGAGGGTGCCGAACTGCGGGTGCATCCGGATCTCGTACCACCAACTGCTCGGGTCGGGAAATGCCCCGGTGGCGGCGCCCCAGGCCAGCGCGCCCGCATACGCCTCCCAGCTCTCGAACGCCGGAGGGATCCCCTGGCGGGGCAGGAGCTCGCCGATCGTCGGCCGCACCGACGCCAGCCCGCTGTCCTTGCCCTCGTAGAACGGAGCGTTGGCGGCGAGCGCGGCCAGCCAGGGGAGGTACTCGCGGGCGGCGTTGTAGACGGCAAGCGCGCGGTCGGCCCCGGGGACCGCGACGTGCACCTGGAGCGCACAGACCAGCTGGCGCACGGCCACCGAGCCGTATTCGCCGACCACATGGTGGTAGCGGGGCGATTGATTCAGCTCGCCGGTGCCGGGGCTCGTGGGGTGAAAGCCGGCGGCGGCGAAGCGCGCCAGCCCGTCGGCACGGGCCACCAGCGCGCGCCGCCCCTCGAACAGGGCGCGGACCGCCTCGGGGACGGTGGCGCTGGGCGGGACCACGATCTCCAGCTGGGAAGCCGGCAGCTCGAGCTTGAAGCGCGGATCGCCGCCCAGCCGGGCCAGCACCTCCGGCGCCCGGGGTGCCAGCTCGAGGGTGTCCGGATCGAGCACCATCACCTCGTCCTCGATCCCCACCGTGTAGGCGGGGGCCGCGTCGAAGCGCGCGCGCAGATCGGCTGCGCTCGGGGGTGGGTTTGGCGTCTCGCTGCTCACGGTAATGGAACCGGCGCGATGCGCCTATTGCCCCTGCCCGGTGTCTTTCAACCACCCAGCGACAGCTACATGCTGGCCGATCAGCTCAGGCGCGAGCGCCTCGGCCCCGGCGTCCGCGTGCTCGACCTGTGCACCGGGAGCGGACATCTCGCGATCGTCGCGGCGCTCGCCGGGGCGTCCACGGTGGCGGTCGACGTGTCACGGCGCGCGGTGCTCTCGGTACGCCTCAACGCGGTGCTGAACGGCGTCCGGGTCAAGGCGTTGCGCGGCGACCTGTTCGCGCCGGTGGCGGATCGCCGGTTCGATGTGATCGTCTCCAACCCGCCCTATCTTCCCCATCCGGACGAGGAGCTTCCGGAGCGCGGCCTGGCGCGGGCGATCGACGCCGGACCCCGTGGGCGCGCGTTCCTCGACCGGATCTGCGCGCGGGTTGGTGAGCATCTGACCGCGGGCGGGGTGCTGCTGCTCGTCCATTCGTCGGTGTGCGGCGAGGCCGAGACGCTCGAGGCGCTGGCGGCGCGCGGTCTCCAGGCCGAGGTCGCCTATCGCCACCGAGGCTCGCTCGGCCCGGTCCTCCGCGCCCGCGCCGACTGGCTGCGCTCCCAGGAACTGCTGCTCGAAGGCGACCAGGAGGAGGTGATCGTTTTCCGGGCGATTGGATCGCGGGGAGCCGGGTAGCGACTCGTCATCCAGGTCAGGGCGAGAAGGAGAGTGGGGCGATGAGCGTCGCGGCGCGGCGGCGAGCGTCTGGGTCCAAGCGGTACACCGAGCTGGCCGCGCGGGTCACGCGCCGCCGCCGCTGGTCGGGACGCGGCTGTGGGCGCGGGCGATGACTCTCGGGTTGAAGCTGCTCAGCCGAGTCCCGGGGATTCGGTAGCCCCGGGCGGCGCCGTCGGAGCGCCCCTCTACACTCGGTCGCAACGATGGCACCGCTCAGCGATGCGTCGCCAATCCGGGTTGCGCTGATCGACGACGACAGCGGGCTCCTTACCGTTCTCGAACGCCGGCTCGGCGCGCTGCGCTGGGAGATCGAGGTGCTCGCCTTCCCGCCGGACGCCGGTCACCTGAGCGCGATGCGGCTGCACGCGCTGATCGTGAACCCGCGCCTGACCGGGCTCGATTACGTGGAGCGGGTATCGAGCGCCCTTCCAGGGCTAGCCCTGCTGGTACTGAGCGCCCCGGTGACCGTCTCCGAGCGGGTGCGCGGGCTGCGGGCCGGCGCCGACGACTGGATCACCAAGCCGTGCCACCCAGAGGAGCTGCTGGCCCGGATGCAGGCCGTGCTGCGTCGCCGGAGGGCGGGTGACCTGCCGGTGGAGGAGGAGACGATCGAGGCCGGCGAACTCGCGATTCGTCCTGATCGCTACGACGGCTACGTCGGCGAGCAGCCCGCTTCGCTGTCGCGCAAGGAGTTCGAGTTGCTGCGTCAACTCGCGGTGGCCGACGGCCGGGTGCTCGAGCGCGAGGACATCTACCAGCGCGTGTGGGGCTACACGATGGCGCGCGGCGACCGCTCGGTCGACGTGTTCGTGCGCAAGCTGCGCTCCAAGCTCGAGGCCGTGTCGCCTGGGTGGCGGTACGTGCACACGCACTTCGGGGTCGGCTACCGGTTCGCCGCAGAGCCCGTGGTGGAGGTGCGGGAGCCGGATCGCCGCGAGTTGCCGGCGGGCGAGTCGTACGCCGCGGTACCCTGAAGTCCTTGAACACTACGGTCCGCAACGTCCTGATCGTGCTGGTGATCGCCGCGCTGGTGGCGCTCGTCCAGGGCGGGGTCACCGCAGCGAACGTCGCCATCCAGGCGGTGACGCTGGCCTTCCTGGGGACGATCGTGTGGTTCATGTCGCTGACCTACCGCGAGCGCCGGGTCAGCCTGTACGCGCTCGGGGAGGGGCGGCGCGCGCTCCTCTACGTTGCGCTCGGCGTCGCCACGCTCACCCTGACCGCAACCTCGCGGCTGTGGGGCACCGGCGCCGGGTCGGTGGCGTGGCTGATCCTGCTGGGCGGTTCGGCCTACGCGGTGTTCGCCGTCCTCTGGTCCGCCCGCAAGTACTGAGCGGGGGCGCGGGGTCAGCGCGCCGGCGCCGGCGCGGGGCGGTCCGCACAGCGGGGGCACATGCCCTCGAGCAGTACGTGGGAGCTCTGGACCTTGAAGCCGCGCTCGCGCAGCGTGACGTCGACGTTGTCGAGATCGACGTCGTGAAGCTCGTGGCACTGGCGGCAGCGGAAGTGGTGGTGCGGCATGACGTTGGCGTCGAACCGGCGCGGGCCGGGGCCTTCGACCACGCCGAGCAGGCCGGCCTCGGCCAGCTCACCCAGCGCGTTGTACACGGTGGCGCGGGAGAGTTCGGGGAGTTGGAGGCGGGCCTGCTGGAAGACCTCCTCGGCGCTCAGGTGGGCATTGGACGCATCGGCGGCCGCGGCGTCGGCGAACACGCTGTAGATCGCACGGCGCTGGGCGGTGGCGCGGAGTCCGTGCGTGCGCAGAAGCTGGGCGAAGCCGAGGTCGGCCGGGGTGCTCGTCGATCGAGTCGCCATCAAGTCGCTGGCGCTCAGACTATCGAGGCGACCCGATGGGGGCCGCATGCAGCGCATCCGAGGTCGGCGCGCGGGCACGCGACGCCTATCCTCGAAGGCATGTCAGTGGTCCCAGCCGACCGGCGCCGGGAACTGCCCGACGAGCCCGGCGTTTACCTGTTCCGCGACGCCCGCGGCAAGGTCATCTACGTGGGCAAGGCGAAGTCGATCCGCAAGCGGGTGGCCTCGCACTTCTCCAATCCGAGCACGCGTGGAGGCACCGGTCTGGTCGACATCATCGATCAGATCGAGGCGCTCGTCGTCCACACCGAGGCCGAGGCGCTGCTGGCCGAGCAGAACTTCATCAAGCAGTACAAGCCGCGCTTCAACATCCGCCTGCGGGACGACAAGTCCTATCCCTACATCGCGATCTCGCTCGACGAGGACTTTCCGCGGGTGTACTTCACGCGCGAGCGCCACCGCCGGGACCGGGCGTACTTCGGTCCCTACAGCAACGCCAAGCGCGTGCGCTCCACACTCGAGGTGCTCGGCAAGGTGTTCATGTTCCGCTCCTGCGAGGGGCCCGAGCCCGGCCGGCGTAGCGGCTCGCCCTGCCTGGACTACTACATAAAGCGCTGCGAGGCCCCGTGCGTGGGGTACGTGAGCCGCGAGGACTATCGCCAGGGGATCGACGGCGTGGTCGACTTCCTGTCCGGCCGCTACCGCGAGATCGAGCGCTCGCTCGAGAAATCGATGCGCGAGGCGGCGTCCGAGCAGCGCTTCGAGGATGCGGCGCGGGAGCGCAACCGGCTGCGCGCGGTGCACTCGCTGCTCGAGCGTCAGCGCGTGGCCAACCAGGCCGTCGGGACGCTCGACGCGATCGCCGTCGCCGTGCACGAGCGCGAGGCCAACGCCCAGGTGTTCCAGATCCGCGACGGCGTGCTGTCCGACCGCCAGAGCTTCTACCTCGACAACGAGGCGCACGGCGGCATCGCCGAGGTGGCCGAGGCGTTCATCCTCCAGTACTACGTCAGCGCGATGATGGTCCCGCCGCTGCTGATCGTCCAGCGCGAGGTCGGCAACGCGCCGGCGCTGGCCGAGGCGCTGAGCGCCCGGCGCGACGGGACGGTCGAGATCCGCGCCTCCGAGCGCGGGGACAAGCGGCGGATCCTCGAGTTGGCCGAGCGCAACGCCAGGCTCGCCCTCGACCAGGAGCGCCTGCGCTCCGAGCGTCGTCGCCAGCAGCGGGTGGAGGCGCTGGACGGCCTCCAGCACGCGCTCGGGCTGGACACGATCCCCCTGCGCATCGAGTGCTTCGACATCTCGACGCTGATGGGCACCAACACCGTGGCCTCGATGGTCGTGTTCGAAGGCGGGGCGCCCAAGAAGTCCGACTATCGGCGGTTCAAGATCCGCGGGGACTTCGCCGAGCCGAACGGCGCCGGGGAAAACGGCGGCGGCGTTGTAAACGACCCCGCCCGCCCGTTCACGATCGGCCAGCCCGACGACTTCGCCGCGATGGAGGAGGTGCTCTCGCGCCGGCTGGCCCAGTGGGAGCGCCAGCACGACCTCTCACCCCACGACAAGGACTACGACCCGAGCTTCGCCGCGCTCCCCAACGTGGTCGTGATCGACGGTGGCAAGGGCCAGCTGTCGGCCGGTCTGCGCGCCTTGCAGGCGTTTCGGGAGCGCGGCGTGTACGTGATCTCGCTGGCCAAGCGCATCGAGGAGGTGTTCACGCCGGGTTCCTCGGAGCCGATCCGCCTGGCCCACGACACGGTCGAGCTCCAGCTGCTCCAGCGCGTGCGCGACGAGGCCCACCGGTTCGCGATCACCCATCACCGGATCCGGCGCGATCGGGCGATGACCGCCTCGATCCTCGACGAGCTGCCCGGAGTGGGCCCGGCCCGCAAGCGGGCGCTGCTCAACCACTTCGGCTCGCCCGACGCGATCCTCGCCGCCTCGCGCGAGGAGCTCGAGGCCGTGCCGGGGATCCCCGGCAAGCTGGCCCGCGAGGTGTACCGCGAGCTGCACAAGACCGGGGTGTAGGGGCTCGCGATCGCCCCTCAGCGCGTCAGGACCGCGGCGCTCGTCGGGGGCAGCTCGATCGAGTAGGACCCGAACAGCTGTGAGACCGGCTGCAGCTGGGGTAGGCCGAGCAGCCCGGTGGCGGTTTCGGCGCCGAAGCTACGTCCGCCCAGCGTGACGCCGCTGGTGGCGCCGGCGCCGGGAGCCCGCAGCCACTCGAGCTGGGCCGAACCGCCCGAAGGGGGAAGCTGGATCTCGACCCGGTGGGCCTGGGAGTCCTTGTTGATCAGGGTCACCCGGGTGTGCCCGTCGGTCCCGCGCGTGGCCCACACCTTGACCGGGCCGGGGGGCGCGTCGACCGGCAACAACTGGGCGCCGGCCGGGAACGCCTGGGCGAACATCAGCATCCCGTAGTAGTCGGGGCGGACGAACGCCTGCCAGCCCGTGCTGGTCCGCCGGAACGTGAACAGCTCGTAGGCGGCTCCGGGCAGGGAGTGCACGTTGACGCCGTCCACCCCGACGCTCGCCAGGTTGAACAGCGCATCGAGCATCCACAGGCCCGAGGCGAACGTGCTGGAGACGCCGGGCCGCCCCAGGCAGTGCGCCAAGGCGGCCGAGTTGAGTTCGTCGACACGGAACTGCAGCCCGTGGGCGTGCGCCAGCGCGACGTAGCGGGCGAGCGCCTGAGCGAGACCGGTGGAGGCGCGGTTGCTCAGCAGGTTGGCGATCGAGGGATAGGAGGGGGAGCGCTGGTTCTTGAGGCATCCCTGGAGCGGGTAGCGGTGCACGGTGACTATGTGCAGGTCGGGTTCGGCCCCGAGCAGGGCCGGAACGCCGCTCAGCCAGGGGAGCTCGGCCGTGGCCGGACCGGCCATCGTCACGGACGGCAGGAGGTGGACCGAGCGTCCGACGTCGGCGATGAAGGCCTGCAGGCCGTACCCGGCGCTACGTGCGAACACCGGCTTGCCGCGGTCGCGGTACCACGGGAACATCCCATACACGTCGGGCTCGTTGCCGAGTTCGAGCGCGGACACGTTTTCGGCACCGACGCCTGAGAGCAGCGCTTCGGCCTCGGCGGCGGTCAGCCGCGGATCGGCCGCCGCGAGGTTCAGCCCGAGGATGAGCTTGGCTCCGAGCGCGCCGGACAGCGCCCGCGCGCTGGCCAGCCAACTCGGCGTGAGCGCATAGCTGACCCCCCGGGGAGGCGAGGTGCCACGCACCGGCCACCACGTCGCGTCGGTGCTGTTGCCGCCGATCCGGAGGGTCAGCGGCTGGCCCAGGTTGCGCAGCAGCTGCACGAACACCGGGTCGAGCGCGGCGGGGTCGGCGCCGGTGTAGGCCTCGAGCGCGCCGTATTCCAGGGAGAGCCCGAGGAAGCCCGACGGCAGGGGCGACCCCGTGGGCGCGGAGCCGACCGTGGCGTACACGGTGCTCGGCGTGGCGGGTGGTGGATCGTCAGGCGGCGCCGCCCTTGCCGGCGCCGCTGGCCTGGCCGGAGCGGCCGCCACTGCCGGAGCGGCCGTGCTCGCCGGCACGGTGGCGGACTTGGTGACCGCCGCGTGCCAGATGCCCGCGCTCAGCAGTAAGAGCGCGAGCGCAGTCAGAATCGTGTTCTGCGCCCTGCGCCACCACACGAAGCGCATGCTGCCATACGGCCAAACCTGCAACGAACCCGCCGCGCGCGTCCGCTTGAGGCGTCAAGCTTCCTAGCATGGAAGCAAGGCCCGTGGACGAGCAGGACCAGCAGACAGTGAGCGTGGCCGGCGAGGGGTCGGCCCTGATCGACCTGGTGATCATCACCGGGTTCTCCGGCGCGGGGAAATCGACCGCGATGGCCGCGTTCGAGGACGAGGGCTACTTCTGCGTCGACAACCTGCCCTCGGAGATGATCCGATCGCTGGTCGAGCTGTTCATGCACACGGGGTCGAAGGTGCAGCGGGCCGCGGTGGTGTCGGACGTGCGCGGCGGAGCGTACTTCGAGGGCTTCGCCGCGATGCTCGACGATCTGCGCGCCTCCGGGGTCAAGTACCGGGTGCTGTTCCTCGACGCCGACGAGCAGGCGCTCCTGACGCGCTACAAGGAGACGCGCCGGCGCCATCCGCTGGCGCCCACGAGCAGCGTGAGCGAGGGCATCGCGCGCGAGCGAGATCTGCTGTTTCCCCTGCGCGGCCGGGCCGATGTGGTGATCGACACGAGCGGGCTGACCGCAGCCATGCTCAGGCGCAAGCTGGCCGACGAGCTGCTTCCGACGCGCACCCCGGGCCGGCTGGCCGTCACCTTCCAGAGCTTCGGCTTCAAGTACGGACCCACCCGCGATCCGGATCTGCTGCTCGACGTGCGCTTCCTGCCCAACCCGCACTACGAGCCCGACCTGCGACCGCTGACCGGCGATGACCCGCGGATCGTCGCCTTCATCAACCGGGACGGCGAACTCGACGCCTTCTACGAGCGACTGCACCCGCTGTTCGACTACCTGCTCCCGCAGTACCTGGCCGAGGGCAAGGCACACCTGGTGGTGGCGATCGGCTGCACGGGAGGCCGCCACCGGTCGGTGGCGATCGCCGCCCATCTCGCGTCCCGCTACAGCCCCGAGCCGGAGTACCTGGTCCAGGTGGCGCACCGCGACGTCACCCGGCCGGCGTGATCGACCACGTCGGCTACGAGGTGACCGACCTGGCGCGTTCGGGGCGTTTCTACGACGCGGTGCTGTATGCGCTGGGCGCGCGGCGGATGGTCCAGTCCGAGCATGCGGTGGCCTACGGCGTGAACGGCCCTCAGGTGTGGATCGTCGTCAGGGGCCGCAAGCCAGGGCCCGGTTACGGCCACCTGGCACTGAGCGCGAACGGCAAGGCGGCGGTCGACGCCGCCTACGCCGGCGGGCTGGCCAACGGGGGCACCGACGACGGCGCCCCGGGCATGCGGCCGCAATACGGCGAGCGGTACTACGCGGGCTACCTGCGCGACCCGGACGGGCTGCGGGTAGAGGTCGTCTCACGCAGGTGACCCGCTAACGTTCGGCCTGCCGGCGCGTCAGTCGGCGTTTCTTTTTTGCGGTCGACGAAAGAGGTGTGCGGATGGCGGTACGCGTCGGGATCAACGGTTTCGGTCGGATCGGCCGTAACGTGTTCCGTGCCGCCCACGAGCAGGGTGCCGACATCGAGTGGGTCGCCGCCAACGACATCGGCGACCCGAAGATGTTCGCCCACCTGCTCAAGTACGACTCGAACTACGGGCCGTTCCCCGGCCAGGTGGAGGCCACCGACACGGGCCTGCGGGTCGACGGCAACGAGATCCGCTTCCTGAACGAGAAGGATCCGGCGCAACTGCCGTGGGAGGAGCTTGGCGCAGAGGTCGTTATCGAGTCCACGGGTCTGTTCACCGACCGCGAGAACGCGTCCAAGCACCTCGAGGCCGGGGCCAGGAAGGTGCTGATCTCGGCTCCCGCCACCGAGCCCGACGTCACGGTGGCGCTCGGCGTGAACTTCGCCGACGTCTACGACCGCGACAAGCACAACGTGGTCTCGAACGCCTCGTGCACGACCAACTGCCTGGCCCCTGTCGCCAAGGTCCTGCACGACACGGTGGGCATCAAGCACGGCCTGATGACCACGATCCACGCCTACACCGCCGACCAGCGCCTGCAGGACATGCCCCACCGCGACCTACGCCGGGCCCGCGCGGCGGCGATCAACCTGATTCCCGCGTCGACCGGAGCGGCCAAGGCGATCGGCCTGGTCATCCCCGACCTGAACGGCAAGCTGCACGGCTTCGCGGTGCGGGCGCCCGTCCCCACCGGCAGCGTGGTCGACCTGACGGTCGAGGCGACCCGGGAGACCAGCATCGAGGAGATAAACCAGGCGATGAAGAAGGCCGCCGACGGCCCGTTGAAGGGGATCCTCGAGTACACAGAGGATCCGATCGTCTCCTCCGACATCATCAAGAATCCGCACTCGTCGATCTTCGACGCACAGCTCACCGCCGTGATGGACGGCACGATGGTCAAGCTCGTCTCCTGGTACGACAACGAGTGGGGTTACTCCAACCGCGTCGTGGACGTGGCGCAGAAACTGCTGTGAGGACGCTTCGGGACCTGGGAGACCTGGACGGCAAGCGAGTGCTGGTCAGGGTGGACTTCAACGTGCCGCTCGCCGACGGCGAAGTCGTCGACGACATGCGGATCCGCGCTGCGGTGCCCACGATTGAGGAGCTCCGCGGGCGCGGGGCTCGCGTGGTGTTGGTCTCCCACCTCGGGCGACCCAAGGACCGAGAGCCGTCGCTGTCGCTGGCTCCGGTCGCGAAGCGGTTGGGCGAGCTGATCGGGACGCAGGTGCGGCTGGCGCCGGGCGTGGTCGGCGAGGACGTCGCGCGCGCCGTCGGAGAGCTCGGTGACGGCGACGTGCTGCTGCTCGAAAACGTCCGCTACGAAGCGGGCGAGACCAAGAACGATCCTGACCTCGCGCGTTCGCTGGCGTCACTGGCCGATGTGTATGTCGACGACGCGTTCGGCGCGGCCCACCGGGCGCACGCCTCGACCGAGGGGGTGGCGCGCCTGGTCGACGAGCGGGCGGCGGGGCTGCTGCTCGAGCGTGAGGTGAGCACGCTGATGGGGGTGCTGGAGGATCCGGCACGGCCGCTCGTCTCGGTCCTGGGCGGCGCCAAGGTGAGCGACAAGATCGGCGTGATTGACCGTTTCCGCGAGACCGCCGACACGATCATCATCGGGGGTGCCATGTGCTTTCCGTTCCTGGCCGCCCAGGGACATTCGGTGGGCGACTCGCTGTGCGCCGAGGACGACGTGGAGCTGGCCCGGCGAACGCTCGAGGAGTCCAGCGGCGCCGAGCTGAGGCTCCCGGTGGACCTGATTGTCGGTGACCGGTTCGCCGAGGACGCCGAGACGCGCACGATCGATGGCGTCGACGTGCCGGACGGATGGATGGGACTGGACATCGGACCACAGAGCGCGCGCGAGTACGCGGAGGTGATCGGTCAGGCCGGGACCGTGTTCTGGAACGGCCCCATGGGCGCCTTCGAGCTCGAGCCGTTCGCCGCCGGCACTCACGCGGTGGCCGAGGCGGTGGCCGCGGCGCCCGGGACGACCGTCGTCGGCGGTGGCGATTCGGCCGCCGCGCTCCGGCAGTTCGGGCTGGAGGATGAGGTCACGCATCTCTCGACCGGGGGCGGCGCCACGCTCGAGCTGATCGAGGGAAAGCAGCTTCCCGGGGTAGAGGCTCTGGCATGAGCGCCAACGGAACCGGCCGAACGCCCTTCATCGCGGGCAACTGGAAGATGAACAAGACCGTGAGCGAGGCGGAGGAGTTCATCGCCGCCCTGCTCCCGCGGGTGTCAAGCGTCCAGGGCGTGGACGTCGCGGTGTGCCCGCCGTACCTCGACCTGCAGGCGATGGTCGACTCGACGCGCGGTTCCCGGGTTCAGGTTTACGCGCAGAACATGCACCACGCCGCCGATGGGGCGTTCACCGGCGAGGTGTCGGCGCCGATGCTGGTCGAGGTCGGCGTGCATGGGGTGATCCTCGGACACTCCGAGCGCCGCGAGTTCTTCGGCGAGACCGACCGGGCGCTCCAGCTCAAGGTCCCGGCGGCGCTGGCGGCCGGCCTGGTGCCGATCCTGTGCGTGGGCGAGACCGAAGAGGAACGGGAGGCCGGCGACACCGAGCGCAAGCTCCGCCATCAGGTGCAGGAGGATCTCGCCAAGCTTGAGAACGATCAGCTCGGGGATGTGGTGATCGCGTACGAGCCGATCTGGGCGATCGGGTCCGGTCGCGTGGCCACCGCCGAGCAGGCCCAGGAGGCGCTCGGCTTCATCCGGGCGCTGGTGGCCGACCGATCGCGCGAGCAGGCCCAGCGCACTCGCGTGCTCTACGGCGGCAGCGTGAAGGCGGACAACTGCAACGATCTGCTCTCCCTGCCCGACATCGACGGCGCGCTGGTCGGCGGGGCCAGTCTCGATCCCGAGGGGTTCGCGGCGATCGTAGACGCGGCCACCCGGGCCTGATGCCGGATCTGCCTTCCGGTCCGGACAAGCTGCCCGCGAAGTCGTGTGTCCTGGTCGTGCTGGACGGCTGGGGGCTCGCCCCCGACGGTCCCGGCAACGCGATCTCGCTGGCCGACACGCCGGTGTTCGACGAGCTGTGGTCGGCCTATCCGCACTCGCAGCTGATCGCCTGCGGGCGGGCCGTCGGCCTGCCGGAAGGCCAGATGGGCAACTCCGAGGTCGGCCACATGAACCTGGGGGCCGGCGCGGTCGTGGTACAGGACCTGACCCGGATCGACGAGGCGGCCGAGTCCGGGGAGTTCGAGTCAAATGAGGTGTTGCGCAAGGCGTTCTCCGATGCGCCGCGGGTCCATCTGATCGGGCTCGTGTCCGACGGTGGCGTCCACTCGGGTTGGGAGCATCTCCAGGCGCTGATCCGTCTCGGCGCCTCGCTCGATGTTTCAGATCTCGTGCTGCACGCGTTCACCGACGGGCGCGACACGCTGCCGAAGTCGGGTGCCGGCTATCTGGAGACCGCGCAGGGCTGGATGGACGACGCGGGCGCCGGCCGGATCGGCTCGGTGGTCGGTCGCTACTGGGCGATGGACCGCGACAAGCGCTGGGACCGCACCCAGCGGGCCTACGACCTGCTCGTCCATGGCCGGGCGGAGCACCGCGCCGAGAGCGGTGCGCGGGCCGCGCGGGAGGCCTACGAGCGCGACGAGACCGACGAGTTCATCACCCCGGTGTTGGTCGGCGACTCCGAGTCCTGCATCCGGCCGGGTGACTCGGTGTTCGCGTTCAACTTCCGTCCCGATCGAATGCGGCAGATTTCGCTTGCCCTGGCCGATCCGGGGTTCTCCGAGGTGGATCGCGGTGGCGCGGAGCCGGTCGAGCGCTACGCCACGATGACCCAGTACGAGGAGGACTTCGACTACCCGGTGGCGTTCCCCCCCGAGCGACCGGACGTCACGCTCCCGCGGGTGCTGGCCGAGCGCGGGGTGCGCCAGTTGCACGTGGCCGAGACCGAGAAGTACGCCCACGTCACCTACTTCTTCAGCTGCGGCGAAGAGAAGCCGTTCGAGGGCGAGCGCCGGGAGTTGGTCGATTCACCGCGGGACGTGCCCACCTACGACCACAAGCCCGAGATGAGCGCCCGCGAGGCGGCCGAGGCGTTCGTCAACGCCTGGCGCGAGGACGAGCCCACGTTCGGGATCATCAACTTCGCCAACTCGGACATGGTCGGCCACACAGGCGTGATCGAGGCCGCGGTCCGGGCGGTGGAGACCGTGGACGGCTGCCTGGGCACGATCGTGGAGGCCGTGCACGAGTCGGGTGGCGCGTGCGTGATCACCGCCGACCACGGCAACTCCGACCACATGCTCGAGGACGACGGCAGTCCCAACACCGCGCACTCGCTGAACCCGGTGCCGTTCATCGTGACCGTGCCCGGGGTCCGGCTGCGCGAAGAGGGGATCCTGGCCGACGTGGCGCCCACCGTGCTCGAGATCCTGGGGATCGATCAGCCCGATGCGATGACGGGCGAGTCGATGCTTCGGTCGTAGTCAGCTGGTGGCCGGCGCGCGGTCGCTGAGCAGTTGGGCGTGGAGCTCGAGCGTTTCCGCGCACGGCGCGATCCCGAGCTCCTCGCGCAGCAGCGTACGCAGCTGCTCGTAGACGCGCAGCGCCTCCGCGGTGTTGCCGCTGCGGGCGAGCGCGCGCATCAGATGGCGGTAGCCCGACTCTCGGTACGGGGCGAGCTTGGTCAGCTCGCGCCCGGCGCGCTCGGCCCCCGGCAGCTCGGTGCCGCCGACGCCGAGGCAGGCCTGGACGTAGCACTCGAGCGCGCGCAGATAGAGCGCGTCGAGCTCGTGGCGGGTGTCCCGGATCCACTCGGCATCCTCGTCGGGCAGGAAGCCGCGGCGGGCGGTGAACATCGGGCCCATGCTGGCTGGCCAGGCGCGATACCAGTTGCCCTGGGCGGTCGCCGATTCGGCGCGGTGGATCGCCTCGCGCGCGTCCTCGAGATCCACAAACGCGTCAGGCGGGACGTGCAGGCGCAGCTCGGCGCGGCCGTCGATCATGTTGTCGGGCAGGATGCGGCGAAGCTTCGAGATCAGCGCGCGGAGCGCCGTATCAGCGGCGGCCGGCGGCGTACTCGGCCATAGCGCGTCGATCAGCTCGTCGCGACGGACCGGCCGCATGCGGTGCAGGACGAGGAAGGCCAGCAGCAGCCGGCCCTGACGGCCTGGGAGCTCGTGATCGATTCGCCGGCCGTCGATCTCGACCGCCAGCGTGCCGCACAGCTGAATTCTCACCGAGGGCGCCAACGTCGCGCCAACATAGCCCCAACGGCGAGGGCCTACAAACACCGGGCCGAAGGAGGTCCAAGACATGGCGAAGCAGATCAACTGCGAGTGCGGGTACGTGGCCCGCGGCGAGAGCGAGGACGAGGTCGTGCAGCGGATCCGCGAGCACATGCGGACCGATCACCCCGAGTTGCTCGCGCGCGTCTCCGACCAGGACCTCCGGGGGTGGATCGAAGAAGCGTGAACCAAACGATTGGGGGTTTCCATGAGTACAGCGACGTTTGAGGCCCAGGCGCTGGTCGGGCCAGATTGGATTGCCGCCCGCGTGGGCGACCCGTCGGTGCGGGTCGTCGAGGTCGACGTCAGCCCGGCCGCGTTCGACGCCGGCCACATCCCCGGCGCCGTGTTCTGGAACGCGTACGGGGATCTGCGGCCGGTCGAGTACCGGCCGCTGCCGGCGTCCGAGTTCGCGGGTCTGCTCTCGCGGTCGGGGATCGGGCCGGATACGACCGTCGTGTTCTACGGCTACGGGGCGTACCTGGGGTACTGGTTGATGCGGTCCTGTGGCCGTGCCCGGGTGCGTCTGATGGACGGCCCGCGCGAGCGGTGGGTCGAGGCGGGAAATGCGTGGGCCGGCAGGACCAGTCTCGTCACGCGCGAGGAGGTGCTCGAGCTGATCGGCGATCCTGACGCGATGCTGGTCGACGTGCGCTCGCACGAGGAGTTCACCGGCGAGCGCTTCTGGCCGTCCGGCGGGATGCAGGACGGCGGACGGGCGGGTCACATCCCCGGTGCGGTCTGGTTGCCGGTCGACGTGGCCCGGCAGAGCCCGGACGAGATTCGCGACGTATGTGAGGCGGCCGGCGTCACGCCCGAGCGGCATGTCGTCGTGTACTGCACTATCGGCAACCGGGCCAGCCAGGTCTGGTTCGTACTGAGCCAGATGCTCGGCTATCCGCGGGTGAGCGTCTACTACGGCTCGTGGGCCGAGTGGGGGACCGGTCGGGACACGCCGGTTGAGGCGGGAGCTGCGGGTTAGGCGTCGAGGGTGCCGGCGGTCAGGAACCGCGCCATCGCCTGGTGGGTCTGGCGCGGCCGCTCGAGCTGGGGCACGTGGCCGCAATCGAGCTCCAGGTGCTTGGCCGCCGCCAGCTCATCCCGCACGTGCCGGGCGAAGCCGATCGGGACGACGTTGTCCTTACGACCCCACACGAACAGCGCTTCGGGCTTGAGTGAGCCCGAGCCGCGTCCACAGCCCATCCGGCCCGCGCGGCTCCTCGAGGTAGATGTTGCGCGCGGCGGCGTAGAACGCGGCACGGCCCAGCGGAGTCAGATAGGAGCGCATGAACTCGTCGATGCCGGCAGCCGTCCACTCGGAGTCGGAGCCGGGGATGAACTGCTTGACGATCATCTCGACCACCGCGCGGGGGGTCGGCTGGAAGATCCCGAGCTGGGTTGGGACCAGGCGCAGGTAGGGCGCCCACGGCCGGGGCTTGAGCCAGGCCATCGACGGGGCCAGCAGCACCAGGCGCCGAACACGGTCGGCGTGACTCAGGCCCAGCTCGAGCGCCACCCGGCCGCCCATGCTGTTCCCGACCATGTGAGCGGAGTCGAGGCCGTGGGCGTCGAGCAGGGCGGCGATCGCCCGGGCGAAGAAGGCGGGGTCGTAGGCTCCGAACAGCGGCTTGTCCGAGTCGCCGAACCCGGGCAGATCGACCGCGATCGCCCGGTGGGAGGCAGCGAGGGCGTCGATCGTGGGCAAGAACGACGCCTTGGTCGCGCCGAGCCCGTGCAGCATGATGACCGGATCGCCGACGCCGGCTTCGATCGTGGAGAGCCCGCCGGCGGCGGTCTCCACGTGGCGGATCCGCAGCCTGCCGTCGCCTTGGGAGAGCGCGGTGGCGGCCAGGAAGCCGACCCCGAGGTGCAGGTCACGCCGGATCTTCAGGCGTCCCCGCCGGAAGGCAGCCATCCCGCCCCGCACGTCCTCGGCGATCTCGCGCCAGGTGTCGGCGTCGGCGCTCAGTACGGCGTCGGGGGTGCCGTGGGAGCGATCCAGACGCGCCGTGCCGTCTTCAAGCACGACATCGTGGCTTTCCCCGCCGGCCTCCTCCACCCGGATCCGGGCCAGCCTCCGGCCGACGTCGAACACGGACGGGTCGAAACGCGCGATCAGTCGCTCGAGTGCGGTGCCCGCACGGTCTCCGCCTGCTCGCTGTTCGTCCTGGATCGCGGTCACGGCCCTGATGCCTGCTTCCCACTCGGATGGCCCCGAACCAAAGTGTCGAGGGTGCCGCCCCTTCGCGTCAAGTCCAATCGAATTGTGTCGATCTACAAGCGCAGACTGAAGTATACTTGACAGCAGACCACTTAGATTTCATACTGTGGCCGCACAGAGTTAGTACCCAATGGAGGTTTGAAATGGCACTTATCCGCTGGGAGCCCGTTCGCGAGCTCCACACGATGCAGAACGAGATGAACCGCCTGTTCAACACGTTCTTCGATTCGCCGAGCAGGAGCAACGGTGGCGGCACCGCCGTCAGGCGCCGCTGGATCCCGGCCATGGACGTGGTCCAGACCGAGGATCACTTCGTGCTCCGGGCCGATCTGCCCGGCCTGTCCGAGAGCGACGTGAAGATCGAGGTCGAGGACAACGTCCTGACCGTCTCGGGCGAGCGCAAGTCCGAGCACGAGGACAAGGGCGAGGGCTACTACCGGGTCGAGCGTGCTTCCGGCTCGTTCTCACGTTCGCTGACCCTGCCCGAGGGCGTCGACGCCGACGCCATCCAGGCCGACTTCACCAACGGCGTGCTCGAGGTCCAGATCCCCAAGCCCGAGCAGCACAAGCCGCGCAAGGTCCAGATCTCACTGGGCGGCGCGAACAAGACCATCGAGGCGTCGGATACTTCCGAGCCGACCGCGGCATAGCCTCCGCCGCGAGGTAACACTCTCTCTCCCTCCCATTGGGTTCGTCCCGGCCGGCGTGCTGTTTGGGCGCCGGCCGGGCG
Organism: uncultured Solirubrobacterales bacterium; assembly: GCA_963832315.1. Classification (GTDB taxonomy): domain Bacteria; phylum Actinomycetota; class Thermoleophilia; order Solirubrobacterales; family Solirubrobacteraceae; genus Palsa-465. Next base: position 294,525 of record CAWHTT010000012.1, read on the forward strand.
GGAGGGCCGCCAAGGAGGGTCCGGGCACGACTGGCCAAGTAGGGTCCGGACACGATGTTCACGGTGCGAACCCGCTCGCCCGATTCCCGTGCGCGGACGGGCACGCTGCACCTCGCCCACGGCGACGTGCAAACGCCGGCGTTCGTGCCGCTGGCCACCAAGGGCGCGGTCAAGACGCTCGAGCCCCGGGACGTCGCCGCGCTCGGCTATGAGCTGATCCTCGGGAACACGTTTCACCTCATGCTCGCGCCCGGCCCCGAGCTCGTGGCCGAGATCGGCGGGCTGCACGAGTTCATGCGATGGGACCGGGCGATCATCACCGACTCGGGCGGATTCCAGGTCTTCTCGATGGGCCACGGCGGCGTGGCCGACGAGATCAAGGGGCGGGGACGACCCGCCGGCGACGGCGCCGGGGCCATTCTCTCGATCTCCGAGGAGGGCGTTCGCTTTCGCTCCTACGTGGACGGGGGCGAGCGGTTTCTCTCCCCGGAGGGCTCGATGGAGGTCCAGGCCGCGCTGGGGTCCGACATCGCGCTGGTGTTCGACGAGTGCACGCCGTTTCACGTGACACGTGAGTACACCGAGCGCTCGATGGAGCGCACCCACCGCTGGCTCGAGCGCTGCCTGCGGTGGCACGCCACGTCGGGACCCGCGGGCCAGGTCGTGTACGGGATCGTCCAGGGTGGCGTCGAGCACGATCTGCGTCGGGTGTCGGCGGCGTTCGTCGCCTCCAGCGGCTCCGACGGGATCGCCATCGGCGGCTCGCTGGGGCAGGAGAAGGCGCAGATGCACGAGGTTGTGTCGTGGACGACGGCCGAGCTGGAGCGCGTCGCGCCCGACCGCCCCCGCCACCTGCTGGGGATCGGCGACGTCGACGACCTGATCGCCGGGGTCGAACTCGGCATCGACACGTTCGACTGCGCTCTGCCCACCCGGCTGGGGCGCCACGGCGTGGCTTTGGTGCCCGATCCGTCGAGGGCGTGGCGCGTCGACCTGGCCAAGGGCCGGTGGCGCTCGGCGCCCGGGCCGATCCTCGAGGGCTGCGGATGCCCGGCCTGCGCCGGCGAGTTCTCGCGCGCCTACCTGCACTACCTGCTGCGCGCCGGCGAGCTGACCGCGCTGCGGCTGGTCACGCTGCACAACCTGTGGTTCATCGCGCGGCTGATGGAAGACCTGCGGGCGGCGGTCGACGCCGGGCGGCTGGCCGAGGTGGCGGCGGCGCTGCGCGGTGGCGCGGCGCCGGCGGGGATCGCCGGCGCGCCGGGGCGGGGTGAGCACGCCGCCCGGTGGCGGCGGGCGGCAGGTCGGCGCCGGACCCCCGACCGCGGATGAGAACATGCTCATGTGGCCAAACCGGCCCGCCCCGCCAGCGCTTCCGCACATAAGCATGCCCACGATGCTTATGTGCAGAAAGCGTGCGCTGGCGGGGTGACTTTGCGACGTTTTGCATGGTGGCGCGCGGGGGTGAGCAACGCCGCCCGGTGGCGGACGCCCCCGTTGGGTGCCGGCGGTGCAAAACGCCCAAAAGCGCCATCGCCCGCGGCCACTTTCGGGACATAAGCGCCCCGCAGGTGCTTATGTCCCGGAGGCGGTTGGCGGTGGGGGAGGTTTCGGGCGTTATGCACCGTGGCGCCGAGCCGCCGGGCCGCGGCGACCGCCGGACGGCTGGCCGAGGTGGCAGCCGCGCTGCGCGGCGACGCGGCGCCGGGCATGGACGCCCGGCGCAACGGCCCCAGGGACGCCGAGCGGAGCGAGGCCCAAAACCGGACTGGACCCGCGCCTACTTCGTGTACTGGTTGACCAGGTCCTGGAACTTCTTGACTGCGCTGCTCGTGTCGTGCGCCACGACCCTGCGGAAGTGCACGACGTTGTTCGACGTGCTGGCGGAGATCGTGACCGCCACCGCGACCGCGGCCACGAACAGCAGGACCACGGCCAGGAAGGCCAGGAAGCGGCGCGCTGTCCGGGAGCCGCGTGAGCGCTCCGCGGGGCCGTGACGGTACTCATCGGTCCCGTACGCCCCCGGCGGGGGCGCGTAGGCGGCCCGGCGTGGCTCGATCTGACGCGTCCGGGCGGTCGCCGGGCTCCGGACGCCGGTCCCCGGCACGGGCGCGGCGCGGGTCTGGGGGGTGGGCGCTCCGCGGTCCGACGGCAGGACGCGGGTCGCTGCCGTGCCCCCGAGGTTCCGGGTCCGGGCGGTCGGAGCAGGCTCAACCCCGCGGGCGCCGGCGGCGATGGCCTCGGCCAGCAGCGCGGCGTTGGCCGGGCGATCCTCCTGATCCATGGAGAGGGCGAGGGCGACGGCGTCGGCCAGCTCCGGCGGCACCTGAGGATTGACCTCGTCCACCGGCGGCGCGGGCTCGCGCTGCTGCTTCAACGCGAGCTCGGACAGCGAGTTGGCCTCGTAGGGCAGGCGCCCGGTCAGCAGTTGGTAGGCGACCACGCCGAGCGAGTACAGGTCAGCCCGGGGTCCGGACTCCTCGCCGCGCGCCTGCTCGGGCGCGAGGTACGCCGCGGTGCCGAGCACCGAGCCCACCTGGGTGATGCTCGACTGGTCGGCGGCGCGGGCGATGCCGAAGTCGGCCAGCTTGACCACGTCGGAGTCCGACACGAGCAGGTTGCCCGGCTTGACGTCGCGGTGCACGACGCCGTTGCGGTGGGCGTAGTCGAGCCCGCGACAGGCCTGGGTGACCACGTCGACCGCCTGATCGACCTCCATCCGGCCGTGGTCGCGCAACAGCTCGGCGCACGAGTGGCCGGGCACGTGCTCCATCACGATGAAGTGCTGGTGCGCGCGCTCGTCGAACCCGAAGTCGAACACCTGGACGATGTTCGGGTGCACGAGCCGGGCGGCGGCGAGCGCCTCGCGGCGGAAACGGGAGACGAACGTAGGGTCGTCGGCCAGGTGCTCGGCCAGCAGCTTGATCGCCACGTAGCGCTCGAGGCGCTGGTCGAAGGCAAGCTGCACGGTGGACATCCCACCGACGCCGAGGCGGCCCTCGATCCGGTAGCGCCCGACGATCTCAGTTCCGTTGGTCAACCACCACCGCCGGGTCCGTTGTTGTTCCCCTGACCGGGGCCAGCTCCACCGCTGCCGTTGCCGCTGTTCGTGGTCGTGGTCGCGCCGCCGAGTCCCACGCCACCGGTCGTCGTAGAAGTACTACCCGTATCGGGCGGCGTGGTTGCGGTGCTCGAGGTGGTGGACGTCGACGTGGTCGTGGTTGGCGTGGTCGTGCTCGTCGACGTGCTGGTCGTCGTCGTCGTGGTGGTGGTCGACGAGGAGGTGGCGGTGGAGGACGTCGAGGCGGTGTGGTGGCGGCAGTCCTTGCGCGCCAGTTGGGCGATCGTGCCGGCGCCCTGGCTCAGGTTCCGGCGCAGCGTGGGGTTCACCGTCACTGGAAGCGTCTGGACCTGGTTGTTGAGGACCGCGCTGGCGCTCACGGCCGCTCCGCAGTTGCCCGACTGAACAGCCGAGGAGACCTGATCGGCCTGACCGCTCAGGGCATCGGACTGGTCGCCCGAGAGCAGGCCGGAGCCGCCGCCGCAGGCGACGACGAATGAAACCGCGAAGCCAAGCCCGGCGGCCAGGATGGCGCGAGGCGCGTAGCCCATGCGCAGCCTGACTTTAGAGGGTGAGGTGGTTGGCATTCGGTTAGCGCGGTCGGCCGGGTCGTGCCGGACGCCGGACGGCGGGTCAGGTCACTGCCCGAAGGCGAGACGCTCGGCGAGCGAATCGGGCAGCCGGGCGGCCCGGATCGCGGCGGCCGCGCCGGCGATGTCGTACTCGGTGCGCCGGTAGACCGCGCTCCAGTCCCCAAGGTCGAGCTCCAGCCAGGCCGCCCGGGGGTCGCCGTCGCGCGGCTGGCCCACGCTGCCGGGGTTGATCAGCCATTCACCCGCGGTCAGGTCGAGTTGCTCCTCGGGCCCGCGCGTCTGGCCGGTGGCCGACTGGCCGTCGGCCCGGGAGAACGACAGGGCCACGTGCGAATGGCCGATCAGGCAGACCCGGTGGGACTGGGCGTCGAGGCACAGCTCGGCCTGGAGCGGCGAGAGCACGTACTCCCACACCGGATCCCGCGGACTCGCGTGAAACAGGCCCACGTCCTCGTCGGTGTGGGAGGGCTCGAGCTTCTCCAGGTACTCCCGCGTCTCAGGGACGATCACCCCCTGGGTCCACCGGGCGGCCAGCGCCGCGCCCCGCGAGAACTCCTCCAGGGGGAGCGCGCCGCGCACACCCAGGTCGTGGTTTCCGGCCAGGCAGATCGCGGCATACCGGCGCGCCAACTCGACGCATGCGTCGGGTTCCGCGCCGTAGCCGACCAGGTCCCCCAGGCACCACATCTCCTGGCATTCGGAGGCCTCGATCGCGTCCAGCACAGCCTCGAAGGCATGCCGGTTGCCATGGATGTCGGAAACGATTGCGACTCGCATCTGCTTGGGCGGCTCGGTGGTCCGCGGATACAGTCTCGCTGGTGAGGCACCCTTCGCGCCACCGGCTTGTCGAATCGGTGCTGCTCGCCCTGGCTGCCGCCGAGGGTGGAGTGCGCCTGCTTTCCCCTCGGGAGCGGCCGATCGAGCCAGCTCGGATTGACCTCCACCAGTATTTCAGCGATGCCGAGATCAAGCGCGGCTCGCGGTACGCGCGGCCTCAAATGGCGCTTGCCATGACGCGCGCGGCCATCGAACTGGGGTCCCTGGCCTTCGTCGTTCGCCGGCCCCCGCGCTGGCTCTCGACGCGGTCCAGGCGGCCGGCGGCCAGGGGTGCGGCGACCGCGGCGGGGCTGGCGGTCGCCCTCTCGCTCCCGCCGCTGCCCCTGCGGGCGATATCCCGCAAGCGTGGGATCGCCGTCGGGCTGGTCACGCAGTCATGGCGGGGCTGGGTGGCTGATCTGCTCAAGGCCGGCGCGATCGAGGCCGCGCTGGCCGCCGGCGCGGGTGCCGCCGGAGTGGCGCTCACGCGGCGGTATCCGCGCGGCTGGTGGCTGCCGGCCTCGGCCGGCTCGGTGGTGTTCGGCGCCGGGCTGGCCGCGCTCGCGCCCGTCGTGCTCGACCCCCTGTTCAACGACTTCACTCCGCTTGCAGAGGGCGAAACCCGCTCGGACGTGCTGGAGCTCGCGGCGGCGGCCGGGGTGAAGGTGGGGGAGGTGTTCTCGGTCGACGCCAGCCGGCGGACCACGGCGGCCAACGCCTACGTGGCCGGGCTCGGCCCGACCAAGCGAGTCGTGCTGTACGACACCCTGCTCGACCGCTACAGCCGTGACGAGGTCCGCGTTGTCGTGGCGCACGAGTTGGCCCATGTGCGAAACCGGGACGTGACGCGAGGGATGGCGTACGCGGCGCTCGTCGCTCCCGCCGCCGCCCTGGCCGTCCAGCGAGTCAGCTGGGAGCTCTCGCCCGAGCGCGGATCGGCCGGCGCGCTCCCCGCCCTTGCCCTGGCCGCCGCCCTGGTGGGGGCGCCGACCGGGCTGATCGGCAACCGCCTGTCCCGCGCCATCGAGCGCCGCAGCGACGCCTATTCGCTCACGCTCACCGGGGCGCCCGACGCGTTCATCTCATTCGAACGCGCGATCGCGCTGCAGAACGTGGCCGATCTGAGGGAGCCGCGCTGGCTCTCCTCGATGCTGGCGACGCATCCTCCGACCGCGGAGCGGATCGGCGCAGCGGTCAGCTACGCCGAGGGCTCGTCGGGGTCGTCGGGGTCCTGAGACCCGCCGTACTCGGGCAGGTTCTTGATCCCCTCGCGGGTCTGCCACTTGGAGTAGTTGTCCTGCATGGCATCGATCAGCTCACGCATGAACCGCGCGCTGAGATTGATCCGGGAGACCACGACCCCGGGGATCTCCTCGTCCTCGACCTCGTGGTCGACGCGTGCGAAGGTGATCGTGAACTCGTAGTCGGAGTGGCTGACGTTGGCGAAGTTCGCGTATACGCCGGCCATGATGTCCGGCGAGAAGTGGATGTTGATGTGCCGCTCGGGGCGGCCCGGATCGTCCATGGAAACGTAGTATCCCATCGTGAGGATCCTCGTCGTCGCCGTCGGGAGGCTGCGCCCACCGTTCTCCGACGATGTCCAGCACTATCAGAAGCTGCTCGCGCGCCATGTCAAGCTCGAGCTGATCGAGGTGCGCGAGGACGATCGCGTGAACCGCCGGATCCCCGAGCGCGTGTTCGTCTCGCTGCTCGACCGCGGAGGGGAGGAGCTCGACTCGGTCGCGTTCAGCGCGTGGCTCGAGGCGCGCCGCCAGAGCGGGTTGGATCTGTGCTTCGTCATCGGTGGACCGTTCGGGTTGGAGCTCGAGGACGTCGACCACCGCCTGTCGCTAGGGGCGATCACGCTTCCCCACCAGCTGGCCCGGGTGGTCCTGCTCGAGCAGGTGTATCGCGCGCACAAGATCCTGGCCGGCGAGCCGTATCACTATTAGGGGGGACGCAGATGGCGGACTGGAGTCAAAGTGGGGCCTGGAACTTTCCGGGCGAGGACGGCGGAAGAGAGCGCCACCACGCCCTGCAGCAGCGCGCCGTCGCCCGCCGCGAGGTCCGGTTGTTCATGCGGCGGCTCGGGATCCTGATGGCGGCGCTGATCGTGCTGGTCATCGCAGGCACGATCGGCTTCGTCGTGACCGAGGGCGTCTCCGTCGCGTACGCGTTCGATTGGACGCTCGATACGGTCACCACGCTCGGATCGATCCAGGATCCCCACAACGCCTCGGGGCGCGTGGTCAAGGTGGGCCTCGAGCTGTTGGGCATAGGTACGCTCTTCTATGGCCTGGCCACGGTCGCGGAGTTCTTCGTCTCCGGCCAGCTCAGCGGCGTGCTCGAGGAGCGCCGAATCGAGAAGATGATCGACTCCTTCAACGACCACTACATCGTGTGCGGGTTCGGCCGCGTCGGCCGCCAGGTCTCGCGTGACCTGCGGGCCGCGGGCGCCGCCCACGTGGTCATCGATCCCAACCCGATCAACCGCGACGCCGCGCTGGCGACCGGGATCCCGCTGATCGAGAGCGAGGCCTCCGACGACGAGGTGCTCACGCAGGCTGGGATCGAGCGTGCGCAGGCGATCATCGCGTGCGTCGACTCGGACGCCGAGAACATCTTCATCACGCTGACCGCGCGCGAGCTGCGCTCGGACATCTTCATCATCGCGCGAGCCTCGGCCGAGGACTCCGAGAAGAAGCTCTTGCGGGCCGGGGCGGATCGCGTGATCTCGCCGTACAAGACGTCGGGGTCGCAGATGGCGCGGGTGGCGCTGCGCCCCCAGGTGGGCGGAGCGCTCGACGTCGCCGACTACCGGATGGAGGAGATCGAGGTCTCGCCCGAGTGTCAGGCGGTCGGGCGGCGGATCGCCGACGTGAGCGGCGGGGCCGTGATCGTGGCGATCCGGCACCCCGACGGCCGGCTCGAGACCCAGCCGCCGGCGGAGACCGAGCTTCAGGTGGGCGACATGATCATCGCGATGGGTCCGCCGGCGGCGGTCGAGCGGCTCGACCGCCTGTTCCAGCCGCCGCGCGGTTTTTCCTCGATCCGCGGAGCCATCCAGGGGATATGACGTCTCGCGTGACCGACGCCGCCCCGCTGGAGGAACTGGCCGCGGCCGTGCGCGCCGCGGCGGCCGCCGTGCGGGGGGCGGGGGAGGCACCGGCGGCCCAGCCGACGCTCGACCGCCCGCGGCACAAGGGGCTGGGCGATTACTCGACCAACGCCGCGATGCTGCTGGCGCCCGTGCTTGGGGCGCCCCCTCGGGAGATCGCCGGCCGGATCGCGGGCGAGCTCGAAGGGCTGCTCGGGGAGGATTTGGATCGGGTCGAGGTGGCCGGGCCGGGCTTTCTGAACCTGGTGCTGACCGACGCCTGGCACCAGCGGGCGCTCCGTTGGGTGCTCGACGCCGGCGAGCGCTTCGGCGCCGGCGGGGCTGCGCGTCCGGAGCGGATCCTGGTCGAGTTCGTGTCGGCCAACCCGACCGGGCCGCTGGTGGCGGCGAGCGGGCGCCACGCCGCCTACGGGGACGCGCTGGCGCGGATCCTCGAGCACCACGGACACTCGGTCGACCGTGAGTACTACTTCAACGACGCCGGCAACCAGATCCGCCTGCTCGGTGAGTCGGTGCGGGCGCGAGCGCGCGGGGAGGAGGTTCCCGAGGGCGGCTACCAGGGCGAGTATGTGGCGGATCTCGCGGCGTCGATCCCCGACGCGGCGGATGCCGACGTGGATGAGCTGTCGCGGGTGGCGGTCGAGGAGCTGCTCGCGCGGATCAAGGCGACGCTCGAGCGCTATGGCGTCCACTTCGACGTGTTCTTCAGCGAGCGCACGCTGCATACCGGTTCCCCGAGTCCGCTCGAGCGGGCCATCGCGGTCCTCGAAGAGAGCGGCCACGTGTACCGGTCCGATGGCGCGCTCTGGCTGCGCACGACGGACTTCGGCGACGACAAGGATCGGGTCGTGGTGCGCTCCAACGGTCAGCCGACCTACCTGGCCGCCGACATCGCCTACATGCAGAACAAGCGCGAGCGCGGGTTCGAGCTCCAGCTGGTCCCGGTCGGCTCAGACCACGCGGCGTACGCGCGCGAGATGAAGGCGGCGATGGCGGCGCTGGGCGGCGATCCGGACACCGTCGAGTTGCCGTTGCTTCAGTTCGTGCACCTGGTCGAGGGGGGCGAGGTGTTCGCGATGTCCAAGCGCCGCGGCGATTTCGTGACGCTCGACGACCTGCTCGACGCGATCGGCGTCGACGCGACCCGGTTCTTCATGCTGCGAAGCTCCCACGACCGGACGATCGAGCTCGACGTCGAGCTGGCCCGCAAGCAGTCGCGCGAGAACCCCGTCTACTACGTCCAGTACGCCCACGCGAGGATCGCCTCGATGGTGCGGCGGTTGCCCGAGGAGCGGGTTGCGGCGGCGCTCTCGGTGGAATGGGACGCGGCCGGGCTCGAGGACCTCGAACGGGACCTGATCAAGAAGCTGCTGGCGTTCCCGGGTGAGGTCGCCGAGGCGGCCGGGCGGCGCGCGCCCCACCGGATCACCGGCTACGCGCTGGAGCTGGCGCAGGACTTCACCGCGTTCTACGAGCGCTGCCGGGTGATCGGCGTCACGCCGGAGTCGCTCGAGTCGTTCCGGGTGGCGTTGTCGGCGGCGACCCAGAGGACGATCGCTCTGGCGTTGCGTCTCCTCGGCGTCAGCGCGCCGGACTCGATGTAGCCGCAAGCGCTTCTTAGCCGCGGAACTCGCTGAGGTCGTGCTCGAGGCGGGCGGACTCGGCGGGATCGAACGCGGGCGCCGGCCCGGGCGATCGGCTTGCCGCCGCGCGGGTGCGCCGCCGCCACCGCGGGAGCGTGATGGCCAGGATCAAGATCCCGGCGGCCAGGATCGCCGGCGGCAGGACGTACACGGTGAGGTTGAAGCCGCTGGCCGGGGGCTTGCCGAGGACCGCTTCGCCGTATTGGCTGACGAGGTTCTGCTCGATCTGCTGCTTGGTCTCGCCCTTTGCGATCAGCCCCCGGATGTAGTTGCGCTCGGAGTCGGCCTGGGGGGAGTTCGCCACGGCCAGCGACTCGTGGCAGAGCGTGCACATGACGTCGTTCTCGATGTCGGTCAGCGAGGCCCGGGGTGGGGGTGAGGCGGCAAGCGCGGCCGGCGCTGCCAGCGCCCACGTGGCGAGCAGCAGGACGACGGCGAGCCGTGAGGCGGCGCGAGTCATGATGTCTGGGATCCAGGCCGCTCGGCCAAGATCCGCGGGAGGGTCTGCTGTAGCCAGGTGGCGTCGAGCTGGGAGCGCTGCAGCGCCACGATCTTGCCCTCGCGGTTGATCACGAACGTCTCGGGTACGCCGGTCGTGCCGAATCCCCGGACGAAGTTACCGCTCACGTCGCGCACCACCGGATAGGTGATGTGCTGCTGGCGAACGAAGTCCTCTGAATCGCTCGTGTTGTCCTGGTAGGTGACGCCGAGGATCGTCGCGTTGTTCTTGGCGATTCGCTGCTGCTCGCGCTCGAGGATCGGAGCCTCGGCCAGGCAGGGCTGGCACCAGGAGGCGAACACGTTCACGACCACGACCTTGCCCCGCAGCTGGGCCAGGCTCTCGGATCCGGAGGTGCCCAGCATCGGCAGGCGGACGTGCGCGTTCGGTGCGGCCGGAAAGTCGCCGCGAGCCACCGAGGCATCGATCGAGGTGTCGCTGCCCAGGTGGGCGACGCCGAACCCGAGTAGCGCCAGAAGCCCCGCCGCGACCGCAACGGCGAGGGCTGGGATCGCTAAGCGGCGCATGACCGGAGAGTAATACGTCTGGTCCGGCGGCTTACCGGGGCTGACGCACCGCGGGGATTGCCGTATTTGAGCTCGGTCGGCAGCGGCCAGGCGTCGGTCCGTGCGGTAGGTCCCGCAGGTTTCCGGGTTCGTTTGCAACATCGGTGGCGGTTCGCTTCCCCGGACCGGACATAGGGTGCGATGTTTGCACCCGAGTGCCCCGGTCGAAGAGAATCGCCTTAGCCTTGTCGTCGCACCTCTATCCATCCGACGCCGACGATCATTCGTCGGCTCACAGCCCCGAATCGTCGGCGCCCTTCGCGCTACGCCTCGAGCCCATGGAGGGAACCTGGGTACGCGTCCGCGTCGAAGGTGAGCTCGCGCTCACGAGCTCCTCGTTGCTCGAGCTGGCAGTGGTGCGCGAACTGGAGGCCGACAGCGATGTCCTGCTCGACTTCTCACGCATCGCTTTCATCGATTCGGCGGGGCTGCGCGCGATGACCGCGCTCGTCCGGGTCGCCAAGGCGAATGGCCGCAGGCTCAGGCTGAGTTCCGAACTGCCGGCGCACGCCCGCCGGCTGATGGAGATCGTCGGCCTCCTCCCGTTCGTGCCGATCGCCGAGGAATCCGACTTCGAAGCACTCGGCTGATCGCGCGCGCGGATACTGCCGCCCCGCCCGCCGATGGGGGCGGCCGGCGCGGGGCGGCCGGCGCGATCCGATCGCGCGCCGGCCGTCCACTGACGTAGAGGAGAGAGGTGATGCTCGGGCGGTTGTACCTGAAATAGCCGGAATCATTTGGTTTCTTCGGCGGGGTCGTTACAAAGCAACGGGAGCGATGAGGACTCGCGTTCCGCCCGCTCCGAGCCGCCGTGGGCGAGGCGCGAGGGTAGAATCTCGCCGGGCGCAACTCACAGGTGGCGGAACATCGCCGTTTGCAGGTGGTTTGCGCACGCGCGGACGTAGCTCAGTTGGTAGAGCGTCGGCTTCCCAAGCCGAAGGTCGCGGGTTCGAGACCCGTCGTCCGCTTCCCAGGAAGGGCTGCAAATCGACACCTTTGGGGTTCGCAGCGATCTTCGTCTTGAGTACGGGCAATCGCCTCGGGCAACGATTCGCTCGTTGGAGATCGGGCTTCGGCGATAGCCCGGCAGGCAAGCGATCACAGCGTTCCTTCACCCCGGCGTCCAAGACGGGATGGTCCGCCGGCACGTGGTCTCGACTGCGATCGTCAGCCGCGAACCGATCATCGCCGGTGCGGGCCACTTCTATGTCGCCAACGCAGTCACCATCTCGGAGCCGCTCGTAGCGCAAAACCAGTCGTCCGCCGGCGCGATCACGGGCGCCGGCCTCTGGGCGGAAGCGGTCTCACGACGTCACGGCCGCGGCGCCCGCCGGTCTCCGCGCGGCGAGCGTTCTGGCGGTGGCTATCCCCGCGTGAATGCGAGCGTCTCACTATCCGACGTTGTCGGCGATGTGGATGGCATTCCGTGTTCTCGCCGCTGCTCCGGTCGCCGACCCGGGTTGGGATCGATTCGCCACCCCGATCGGGCGGGCGTCCCCCGATTCACGGGCCGTGCTCTCGCCACAAGTCCATAAGGACACGCGGTGCGAGGTCCTGCTTGCGGGTGAACGCGGCGGCGCCAGATGAGCGCAGCACGTGTGCGTGGGGCTCTTCGACCGAGACGATTAGGACGACGGTATTTGGATGGCGGCTCGTAATCAGCCGGGTTGCCTCGAGGCCGCCGAGGCCGGGCATTCGCTTGTCCATGATCACGAGCTGCGGGGAGAGTTCATCGGCGGCGGCGAGCGCTTGCTCTCCGGACGCTGCTTCGCCAACCAGTTCGAATCCTTCCGTCGCGGCCACGACTTCCCGCAAAGCCGTCAGAAACGACTCCTGGTCATCGACGACCAGAACCGAAATGGGCTCGTCGCCGCGACGTCCCCAGTCGACGGGATCCCGAGGAACAGCTCCGGGCACTTTCACAGCCCTCTTAGGTTCGCTCTCGTGTCGAAGCTGCAGGCCGCACGCACCATCAGGGGGCGGGCGCCGCCACTAGTACGCGTGAGGTGGGACGGCATCGGACAGGTCTCCTGAGGGCAGGACGGGCAACAGGGAGGCATCCATGAGCAGCTCGCAACACCACCTTATTGAATGCTTGTCAATAAGGATGCGATTCCTGTTGAAACAGCTCATAAGAATCGCCGGGAGAACTATTGAAAGACGGTCAACTACAGTTGAGGCGGCCTCGAGCGACCGGTAGCCTGCCGGCGGTGGCCACCCGTCCGCGGACACGCCTGCCGCCCGCGACCCGGCGCGAGGAGATCCTCGATACCGCTGGCCGACTGTTCGCCGAGCACGGCTACGCGGCCATCTCGGCCAGCGAGGTAGCGCGGCAGGCTGGCGTCACCCCGGGCCTTCTACACCACTACTTCGATGGCAAGCGCGGCCTGTTCGTCACGCTCGTCGAGCAGCTCGGCCCGCAGATGATCGAGGTGATCCGCGTCGACACCAGCCGGCCGGTACGCGTCCGAACACGGTCATTCGCCGCCTCCTGGCTCGACTGGGTCGACGCCAACCGCCAGATCTGGCTGGCGACCGCCGGCCTGGACGAGAACCTCGCGGACCCCGAGGTGCGCACAGTCGTCGATGCCATACGCGAGCGCGTGATCGACAGCTTCATCGCCGACTACCCCGCCACCCTGTCCGACGAACCTCAGATTCGACTCCTGCTGCGATCCTTCCTCGCGTTCAACCGAGTCGTCGTACGCAGCTGGCTGGATGGAGAACTGACCCGAGCCAAAGCTCAGCGTCTCCTCGCCTACACCCTCCACGCCCTGGTCGCCACCGTCGCACCCAAGCTCCACGGCGCGGCAGCAAACTAATGCCCCCATGACCCTCAGGTCCACGACCCGCCGCGCGTCCGACGGTCCGGTCGTCGTTACCCGGATCGAACGCCGAACCGCGAGCTCCCCGCGAGCACGCGCCCCTCAAATCGGGATCCGTCATGACGTCCGCCGAGCCCCGCCGCTCACCGCCGAGTCTCGTCGGACTCGCTGGGTGTTGCAGGTCAGAGTTGTCGGCAGAGGGGAGGCCTGACGTTCCGGAGAAGCGGGTGCATCCCGCGGGCTCGCCGACACGTGCTTCTCGGCACGACAGCGGGTCGTCAGCAAGCGCTCGAGCGGGAAAGCCCGGTTTTACGCGTTTGCTGTGGCTAACCCGTTGGCGGTGGCAATTAGCTCGGCGGTGGCGAGCAGGAGGTTCTCGCTGTTCCACGGCCCGACTAACTGCAGGCTTGCCGGGAGGTGATCGCCCGCGACCGGAATCGGCTGAGTCAGACACGGCGTTCCGGCCGGGTTGAAGAGCGAGGTGTGTTTGCTGAGCTCGATCAGTATCGGCGTCAGGTCTCCGTGCAGTTCGTCGAGTCTCGGCGGGAAGATCGGGAGGGTCGGCAAGGCGAGCAGTTCGACCTGTTCGAAGATCTGGGCGAGGCTCGCGTGCCACTGGTCGCGCTGACCTAGCGCCTCAGCGAGTTGCGGGCGGAACGTCTCGGCCATGCCAACCGTGGCTGCGATGTCATCGCCGACCCCATCTCGGTGCAGTTCGACGAGTTCGTGGTCGGCGTCCCACAACTCGGAGAAATAGATGACGGTGAACGCAAAGGAGCCGAGCTCCCAGCCGGGCAGGGTCAGCTCGACGACATCGAGCTCGGCGGCGCGAAGCGCTTGGTCGACGGCCGCCTCGATCTCCGGCAACCCACTCGTACGCACCCGGCCGATCCGACCGGCAGCCGACGTCGCGATCGCGAACCCTGGCTCGAGCAGCTCCATCCCGAGGGCCAGGCCGGCGATCGAGGTGGCAATCGGACCGATCGTGTCCATGCTGGGAGCCAGCGGCCAGACGCCCTCCAACGAAATCCGGCCGTGCGTGGTCTTTAGCCCAAACACACCGCAGCACGCGGCGGGAATCCGAACCGAACCACCCGTATCGGACCCCAACGCCACATCGGCCTCGTCCGTGGCGACTGCGACGGCCGATCCGCTCGAAGAGCCGCCCGGGATGAGCCCTGGGTCAAGCGGGTTGACTGGGGTCCCGAACCATGGATTGGTCCCCAGTGGCAGCATCGCGAGCTCGTGGAGGTTCGCCTTGCCGACCAGCCGCGCGTCCGCCGCTCGGCAGCCCGCCAGACACGCCGCGTCGCGCTCCGCTGCTTGGGCAGCTGAAGCGATAGCCCGGCAACCGGCCGTCGTTGGAACACCGGCGACATCAATGATGTCCTTCACGGCAACCCGCGGACCGCTGCCACGCGGCTCGAGCCTGGTGATAAAGGTAGCCACGGCGCTACCCCCTTCTCGATTACGCGTCCCCCGATAGCCCCAGAACGGCGATGTACGATCTTACCAGAGCGCTTGGTAAATACCTACCGGTCAGGCAACGGTTGCCGGCGGACTGCGCTCAGCTGTACACAGGGTCGGCTGCTCCAAGCAGGCGTACTTCCGCATTGGAGATCCGAGAGTCGGGGCCGGTGCTGCCCTGGTGGTCCTTAACGACAGCGAGCCGGCCTCCCGACACGACTTGGTCGAGTCGAGGGTGCGCGGGGATTAGATTCTCCTCCGTGACGGCGAGCGACTTGGCACACGTCGGGGACGAGGAGGCGGCCGACTCGGGGTTCGGGCACTGGGTGGCGGTGCGCCGCGGCGTCCTCGTCCTGTACTTCCTCTCGCTCGGGGTCTGGAGCGCCCACTACGGGATTCCCGGGCAGCACCAGGTGGTCGTCGCCTGGGTGTGCGGGGCGCTCGCCTGCGCGTCGCTTGGCCGGCCGTGGCGCGAAGTACTCCGGCTCGTGCGCGACTGGCTGCCGATGATGATCCTGCTGACCGCCTACGACTTCACGCGCGGCGCGGCCGACTCCCTCGGGATCGGAGTTCATGTCCACCCGATGATCGACTTCGACCGCTTCCTGTTCTTCGGCACGACGCCAACCCAATGGCTGCAGGCGCACGTGAACAACCCGAAGGTCGTCAACTGGCTC
Organism: uncultured Solirubrobacterales bacterium; assembly: GCA_963832315.1. GTDB lineage: Bacteria > Actinomycetota > Thermoleophilia > Solirubrobacterales > Solirubrobacteraceae > Palsa-465. The sequence goes on from CAWHTT010000012.1 coordinate 309,790, forward strand.
GACGTCGCGTTCACGCTGATCTATACGTCGTATTTCATCGTCCCGTTCACCGTCGCGGGGTTCCTGTGGGCGCGCGACCGGCTCGAGTTCCTGCGCTTCGCCCGGCGGATCGTCACCCTGTTCGCCGCCGGCCTCGCCACCTACATCGCGTTCCCGGCCGCCCCGCCGTGGATGGCCGCCGACATGGGTCTGCTGCAAGGCGTCGCCCGCACCACGTCGGATGGCTGGAAGGTGCTCGGCGGGGGGACGTCCGGGCTGTTCGACGAGGGCCAGGCGAGCGTGAACCTGGTCGCCGCGGTGCCGTCGCTTCACTCGGCGTTCACGATGCTGGTGGCGCTGTTCCTCTGGCCTCGCGTGCGCCGCCCGCTGCGGCCGTGGCTTCTGCTCTATCCGCTGGCCATGGGGCTGACGCTCATGGCCACGGGCGAGCACTACTTCTTCGACATCCTGCTCGGGTGGATCTACGCCGGGAGCGTGATGGTCGCATGGGCGTGGTGGGAACGCCGGCGGGAGCGCGTGACGCTGCGCAGCCGGTCGCGACCCCCCCCGTTACCGGCTTCCGCGACCGATGCCGAGGTCCGAGTACCAGGGGACTAACGGCGCCATTCTGGCCGAGGAACCCGGCCCCGATATCCAGGGTGACTGTCGACCAGGCTGGCGGGTCGACCCGGAACAGCTACGAGCCGGCGGCGGCACGCGCACGCGTCCCGGCGGAGCATGAGCCGACCTCGCGGTGAAGATCTTGATCGCGCGTGGCGGGCGGGTCGCCGACCGCGCTGCTGCTGTGTCGCCAAAGCAGTGGTCAGCCTCGGGACTGCGAGGATCGCGAAAGCACTCCTGGTGTTGAATCGTTGGTGCCCGCGCGGGCGACGGCTTGAAGATGCCCCGTCAAGGCGGCTCGATCTCAAGGGCGCCTCGCCTGAGGCCGTCGCGCTGCTGCTCACCGAGAAAGCTCCCGCGAGATTGCCGGTCCTCGTCCGCACCAGGAGTGAGATCCCGATTGCCCACGCTGCCGGAATGCATGGCCGAGCATCGGTCGACGGTCCTGGACGCCGCGGGCACGTGCGTCGCGGTGTTCAAGTACAGCGACCGTTTTGGCTCCGCGTGGGGTGCGGCATGCTCCGGTGAGCGCGGCGTGGTTGGGACGGTCGAGAATGTCAGCTCCCGGACAGGAGCAGGTATGGAGCAGCTGAGCTTAGGTGTCGTCGCCAGGTCGCGTAAGCGCGATGAGTACCGGCTCGCGATCCACCCCGAGCACCTGGGACGGATTGACGCCCAGCTGCGGCGCCGCATCTTCCTCGAGCGCGGCTATGGGGAGCGGTTCGGCATCTCGGACGACCGGCTCGCTGCGCAGGTTGGCGGCCTGCGCTCGCGCGAGCAGCTCATCGATGAGTGTGACGTGGTGCTGCTTCCGAAGCCGTTGGTGGAGGACCTGAACGGGTTGGCCTCCGGCAAGGTCCTGTGGGGATGGCCGCACTGCGTGCAGGATGAGGCGGTCACGCAGGTGGCGATCGATCGCCGTCTGACGCTCATCGCCTGGGAGGCCATGAATTACTGGACCGACGAGGGCAACTTCAGCTTGCACGTGTTTCACAAGAACAACGAGCTCGCTGGGTATTGCTCGGTCATGCACGCGTTCGCGCTCATGGGCACGACGGGTGCCTATGGCCGGCGTCTGCGGGCTGCGGTGATTAGCTTTGGCGCTACGGCGCGCGGCGCCGTGACGGCGCTCTTCGCGCTTGGAGTGCACGACGTGACCGTGCTGACGCATCGCGGGGTCGGGGCGGTCGCATCACCGATGGCGCCCGCTCGGTTAGTCCACTACGAGCGTGACCCCGATCGCCCAGGCCGCACGTTGGCTCTCAACAGCTCAGGGGGCGGATCGGTCGCTGAGGCCCTCGCCGAGCATGACATTGTTGTCAACTGCATCCTGCAGGACACCGACGACCCGCTCATCTTCGTCAGCGGCGAGGAGCTGGGCCTTTTTCGATCCGGCAGCCTGTTCATCGACGTCTCCTGCGATAAGGGGATGGGCTTTGAATGGGCGCGTCCGACGTCGTTCGCCGATCCGATGCTCACGCTCGCGGGCGGCGCGCGCTACTACGCTGTGGACCACAGCCCGTCGTACCTATGGAACTCAGCGACGTGGGAGATCAGCGAGGCACTCATCCCGTATCTCGCGACCGTCATGTCCGGTGGGGACGCGTGGGACGCCGACTTGACCGTCCGCCGCGCGATCGAGATCCGCGCCGGGGTGGTGCAGAACCCCAAGATCCTGAGCTTCCAGTCTCGCTCATCCACGTTTCCCTACCCCAAGCAGTGAACGCCAAGCGAGACGCTCGGACTCGCCTCAATCTCGAGAGGCCGCCTACCGCGGTCCGCACGATCCCTTTCACTCTCCCGCCGGCGCTCGACGGGCGATCGCTCATAGGCGACGTCGAGCCCGCTCGAGCACGCGTGTAGCGGATAAGTCCTATCGACAAGGAGCGGTCGCGTGGCGCGCCGTGACCCGGTCTGGTTGGGGTGATTGGCGCGTGAGGCAGCGGGCGGGGCTTGGCGGCTGCTCAGCGGCTCTCACGGAGCTTGGTCGCGAACTGTGCGGGCGTGAGGATCGGGAGGTCGTCGCTGAGGACGAGCAGGTCCTGGTCGCCAGTCACCAAGTAGGCGCGTCGGCTGATCGCGAGAGCGAGGAGATAGTTGTCGTCGGGGTCGCGGGAGCCGACCGGGGGTGGGCTTGCTGGATCCTCGGCGAGGGTTGCGTCGCCGCGGACCCAGTTTGCGAATGCGGCCGCCTTCTCCGAGGGAATCCGCTTGCGCAGCTTCGGATAGCCAAGCGTTCGCTGGAGCTCGGCCAGCAGCATCTCGGAGACTAGGAGCTCGAATAGGCCGTCGCGGCTGGCACGGAGGATCTCGGCTGAGGGACCCTTGGCGGAGAGCACCCCTGAGATCAGGACGTTGACGTCAACGACGGCGCGCACCAGATGCCCGTTGGCGAGGCCTGGTCGCGTGTTGGGCCTCGACAGCGAGCTCGGAGGCCTTGGCTTCGGACATCCTCGCGTTTGCCCAGAGCTCGTCGAGAACGTCGAGCTTGAGGTCGCGGCGCAGTGATTCCTCGATCACGGCGCTGTCGGAGACGCCCGTGCGCGCGGCGCGGATCTTGACCCACTTCAGGACGTCCTCGTCGATCGTGAGCGTCGTGCGGACCTTGGCCACACAGGCATCTTAGCATCACGATGCGGTGATGCGCCGATGACGACAGTTGAGCGTCGTCCAGAGGAGGATTTCCTGCAATCCACACCATTGCTGGATAGCGTCGGTTGGCGTCGGTCGCCAGCGACGACGTCCAGCTTCCACGAGGGACGCGCACCGAGAAACAAGGGGCTTCGGTTCCCGCCGGACCCGCCGGACCCGCCGACGGTCGAGGAGATCGTCGCGGTGATGCGCGCCGCCGGCGACGCTCAACTGCACCACGCCGCCGCGATAGCCGGAGTCCGACGCCGGTTCGCGCCTCACCAACTCCGGCACGCGCATGCGGTGGAGATGTCGCGCGAGCGGATCTCGCTGCTCGTGATCAAAGACAGCTCGGGCATGCCGACCTGGCCATCACCTCCCGATACCTCCGTGGGATCGACAACACCGAGATCATCGCGCCGTCCATGAACGACCGGCACCGATGATCCCCGCCGACCCGCAGACTCCCAGACGCCGCTGAGGAACACGGCTCGACTCCAGGAACGTGGCCGCGCTTCGGCGCGGCCACTGATCACTCGGGCGAGCGACCAAAGAGCAACGTCGAGACAGCCGAAAGTCGCAGAAGCGCTCGCGCGGTTGGCTCGTGCCAGCACACGAAGGGAATTGCCGCGAGCACACCGCCTCGACCTGAGGTCGGGGCACTTAGGAGATCATCGTGGCGGAGGGGGTCCCAGGGGCAACCATGGGTAGGCACTCGGCATCGGTTGGGATCGGCACGTGCAGGAGCGCGGGTCCGCTCTCAGCGAGAAGCGATTCGATCGAATCGGCGACGCCGACGCCGCAGGCGCGCGCTACCGTCGGCCAGTCGGGATGGGCGCCGAGCCTCGCCCCGAACGAACCGCTGAAGAACCGCTCTTGCTGAGCGTGGACCATTCCCAGGGCCTGGTTGTCGAGGAGGAGCACCTTGACCGGGAGTTGCTCAGCCGCTGCGGTGACGAGTTCTTGCATGTGCATCAGCAATGACCCGTCGCCGGTGACGCAGAGGACCTGCCGGTCGGGGGCTGCCGCTTGTGCGCCGCATGCCGCGGGAAGGCCGAACCCCATCGTTCCCGCGCCTCCGGATGTGATCCAGCGGCGTCCTCCGTGCAGCGAGAGCCGGTGTGCGGCCCACATCTGGTGCAGGCCGACATCGGTCGTGATGACCGCGTCTCGGTCGAGCAGCATGTCGAGTGCGTCAAGCGTGGCCTCTCCGGCGTGTGCGGGCGCCGGAGCGACAGGGTGATCGCAGAGCGTGTTACTGATGCTCGCCCACCACGCCGAGCGATCCGGGACGGGTCCGAGCGCGGCGGTCAGCCGCCGCAGGGTCAAACGCGCGTCGGCGCATATGGCGATCTCGGCCGCGACGAGCTTGCCGAGCTCGGACGCGTCGGCATCGATGTGAATCACGCGAGCGCGCGGGGCGAAGCCATCGAGTTTGCCGGTAAGCCGGTCGTCGAAGCGGGCGCCGACCGCGACGATGCAGTCCGCTTGGTGCAGCGCCCAGTTTGCGACCTGGGTGCCGTACACGCCTGGCATCCCGAGCCATCCGGGTCCCCCGCCGCATTCCAGGCCGTGGAGAGTCGTGACATACGGCGCGCCGGCCGCGGCCGTGAACGCAGCCAGTTCGGCGTGGGCGCCAGACGCGACGACGCCGCCCCCCGCCAGCAAGAGCGGGCACGCCGAGCGCCGGATGAGCTCCGCAGCGTCCGTCAGCGTCCGCGAGCGTGGCCGCTGCGGGGGCCGGGGCTCGCGGCTTAGATGTTGATGGCGCGTTGCCGGAGCCTTCGCGACGTCGACCGGAACCTCGAGCAGCACGGGACCGGGTCTCCCGCTCGACGCGAGCGCAAGCGCCTCGTCGAGCACCGCGCCGAGATCGTCTCCATGCCGTGCGGTGCTCGAGTGCTTAACGACCGGGATTGCCATGCCCGCGACGTCTGTCTCTTGAAACGCCATCGTCCCGGCGAGGTGGGTGGCGACCTGGCCGCAGATGAAGACGGTGGGGACCGAATCCATCCACGCGTCCGCGGCGGCGGTCAACAGGTTGACAGCGCCTGGTCCCGAAGTCGCAAGCGCGACGCCCGGCTTGCCCGCGACCCGCGCCCATCCCTCTGCCGCGTGTCCGGCCGCGGCCTCATGTCGCATCAGCACGTGCCGGACCGGACTCCCGGCGAGGGCGTCGTAGAGAGGCAACACGGCGCCTCCCGGAACGCCGAAGACCGTGTCGATCCCGCGACGGGCCAGCGTTTCTATCAGGGCATCGGCGCCGCGCATCCGCCACTCCTTCGCCGTCGGTGGTGGTGGCGGTGGCGGGAAACGGGTACGAGAATGAGCGAGGTCATGACAAGCCTCCGGGGCGCGTGGGTGAGAGAGAACCCGCGCCTAGCGCGGGATTACGAGCAGGCCGAGACCGACGCAGAACGCGTGAATATCGGTCACAGGCATCACGGGCGGGATCATATCGCAGCCATATCGCAACCTCCCGGTTGCGCGCCATGAGGCCTCTCACACGCTCTCGGCGGCTCGCCGGGACCCCTCAACTGCCCTCGTACAGGCCACCTAGGCGAACGATCACACTCGATCCCAAACCGTCCAACGCCCGGCGAGCGCTCTTCGGCGACGAATCGCAGCTTCCTGAGGAGACTGTGCTAGCCGCCGAGGTGCAAGCAGGCTCCCCACGTTTGGTCGCCAAGGCATTCGTCGCGCGGCGAGTCGGCAGACGTTTAGAGCGATCATTCGCAATGTTCGCGGTTTGGATGAGCGAGCCGCGGACGGCTTGGGCGTGGGTCGCTTATCGCGCAGGTCGGAGCATGCTGGTCACGGGTGGACAGGCTCCCGCGTGCGAGATGCTCGTGACTCGGAAGCCGTAGCGCTCATAAAACGGAACTGTTCGCGGGTTGGGCGTTTCAAGGAAAGCGGGGCTGTGATCGGCGTCGACGCGCACCAGACATTGCTGGAGTAGGTCAGACCCAAGGCCGGCCCCCTGATGAGCACAATCGACCCCGAGCCAGGGCAAATACCAGTGGGGCTCCTTCGGATGGGCGGCGTCCATCTGCTCGAGGACCGCGAACGTATCCGCGTGCTTTTCCGCCGACACCGACTTGCTCAGGGCAGCGACGATCGCGTCACCGTCCGGTTCGGCACCCGGAGGAAGCCACATCGCGACAGCCGCGAAGCCGTCCAAGCTCCACACCGTCGCCTTCTCGAACGCCTCGCCACCGAACGCCGCTACGAACGCCGGAAACTCGGTCAGGTATGCGAGGGGTTCTGGGTAGAGCCATCGCTCGACGGGATCCGCGATGAACGCCGACACCAGCGTGGCAATCACCCTGGGTTGGTCGATCTTGGCGACCGGTTCGATCGTCATCGAGCTCACGCTCCGGATCCTACGTCCGAGCTTCTGACAACTGCTTCTCGTCTCAGCGACACCCGCGCCGCTTCTGAGTACGGATAGCCGAACCCCTTACCACCGGCCTGCCGTATGGCTTTCGCCGGCCAGTGGCGGGAGACTCCCGCTCATGCTGCTCAGGGACCACAGGGGCATGGCTGGCGAGCCGGATGTCTGGACGGCCAGCGCCTGGCTGGAGAATGATCCCGACGGGGTGCTACGCGCCTTGACCGATCCCGCGGCCATCGCCGGCTGGGCCCCCGTCAACTTCGAGGTCGATGGCCTCGCCGGCGGACGGCTGGCCGCAGGCAGGCGAGAGCGCGTCAGCGGCTCGATCGCAGGCATCGGGGCCACATTCGATGTCGAGGTCATGAGAGCAGACACGAAGGGCCTAGAGCTGGTCGCCGACGGCCCGATCTCACTTGACGTCAACTACAGCTTCACCGAGCACGACGACGGCGTGAGCGTCCACGCACGCGTGGGCATACGCCGCCGCCGAGGTCTGACTGCCCAGCTCCTTCAGGCCGCGGTTGCCGCGCTGCTGAACGCAGGTGCGCTCGCCCGTGCTCTTCGGAAGCTCGAGGACTCGCTGGGCGCTCCCACGCCCGGCGGTGTGTTCGCCAGCCAGCCCGAGTTCGTGGCGGCGTAGCGGCCAGGCGCGGCGAGGCCCATCCCGTGGCGGCCAGGGATTGCCTGGCGACGGCAATGGGGCTCTGCTGGTCCAGATCCAGCGCAGCGTTCACAATGCGGCCGAGCCTGGGTGCTCAACTTCGAAGTGACCGAGTCAATCGTCGGCGCGAAGGCTGAGCCGTCCCCCAGCCAGCAGTGCCCGTAATCGTGCATCCCACGCTGATCGGCGCGATCGACGCACTGCTTTCGTCGCCTAAGCGCTTGCAAGCGCGGGGCCGCTCCAGAGACAAAAGCGATCGCGGACCCGAAGAACAGCCGGTCCGTGTCGCCGCCCTTCGATCGCGTGCGCGCGCGCTTGCCGGCGACGTCGAGATCCTCGACGTTCAGGCGCAGCGTCTCGTCGGCGCGTGCCGCCGTCTCGTACAGCAGCTCGGGCCGACGGAGGGGCGAAGCAGTCGTCCGGGCGAGCCCGCAGATGGGCCTCTCGACGCCGTCGCCTCGGGTGCGTTTGCGTCGCGTGGGGATGGCGGCGAGCGGCCGCATGGTGGGCTGGGCGATGTTAGGGAGGTGGCTGGGAGTGCTCGGTGCGCAGGAGGCGGAACTCGTTGCGGCCGGCCGCTTTGAGGACGAGTCTGAGCGGGGCGGGATAGGCGCCGCGGCCACGCTCGGCGCTGCACGGCTCGATGTGGTTGACGCGATACTCGACGCGATGGTGAACGACCACGCACTCGTCGGCGGCGACGATGTTGCGGTACCAGTTCACGTTCTCGCCGTAGGTGAGCTCGGCGATGAATCCCTCGGGGACCCTCGCGACGATCACCGGCGTTTCGTAGGGGCGCCCAGATTTGCGTCCGACGTGGCGGATGAGCGAGAACGGCCCGTGCCCGGAGCGAGCGATCCGGCTTGTCGCCCGATTGAGGGTGTTGTTCAGTAGCCAGAGGAACCGGCTACGGGTTGTGCGCGGGGTCATCTCGCGATCGCTGCGGTCGACTCGAGCGTGATCAGCATAGGTGCGGCGGCGCGCCAGGATGGTGGAGCGAGGCGCGCCCGGCTCGAACAGGAAGCTGCGCTCTTCTGCCGCTTGCTCCCTCGACGTGCCAACGATCCCTCACCCGCTTGGGATGATGAGCCTGAGCGCGGTCGGCTGGAAGCTCCCGGGCATGGTCGAGCGTTTGGCGGACATGCCGCCGGGCACGATTGGATTCCGGGTCACTGGCGAGATCGAGCGCGAGGATTACGACGAGGTCCTGGGGCCCGAGCTACAGCGGGCGCTTGAGGCCGGGGGCGGCCTGCGGACGCTTTACGTGATCGAGGATCTCGACGAGATCGAGCCCGGCGCGCTATGGGCGGACACGAAACTCGGCTTCAATCTTGGCGTCCGCCATCACGAGGCATGGGTGCGGTCGGCCATCGTCACCGACATCGAATGGATGGCGCGCGCGTCGAAGCTGTTCGCGTGGATGATCCCCGGTGAAGCGCGTGTCTTCCCGCTCGCAGGGCTCGACCAGGCAAAAACCTGGCTCGCAGGCGACTGAGCTTCGCTACGAGGACGCGAGCGAGCAGTGACGGCGGTCGGACCGCGCGTCGTGCGATTCGCCAATCTCACCACCCGCGTCCCAATCTGCGAAGGCCGGCGCGGCGGAGAGCCAATCGCTGGTCACGGGGTTGTGGAACACAGCGTCAGTCGGGCGTGTGCACCCCTTGCTCGAGCATCCGTACCGCCCGCGTGGCGCGGGCCGCACGCGTCTGCTCTTTCTTTGCCTCGCCAACCCAGCGCGCATATTCGTTGCGATGCGTATACGACAGGCCCTCATAGGTGCGCGCGGCGTGTGGTGCGCCGGCCAGCGCGGTCGCGAGCTCGGGCGGCACTCGGACTTCACGCGGCGCGTCGTCGCGAGCTACCGCAACATGAACTCGATCGCCGACGCCGACCCCAAACGCTAACTGCTGATCGCGCCTTAGTCCGATCCACCCGACGCCGCCGTAGGCGGCGATCGTCGTGCGGAACGTCTCGCCCCGGTTGATCGAGACAACGACCGGCGCGCGGCCGCTGCCGAGCACAGCCTTGGCGTCAAAGGGCAGCCGAACCGCGCCGCCCGGGCCCCGCTCGGCCGCCTCGAGTACCGCCTCGAACTCGGGCACGGGCAGACACGATACCGGGGCTCTACCATCCGGGTGGCTCGCAGTCAGGTGCCCGCTTCGCAGCATAATCGGCCCAGCTGGCGCCGGGTCTAGGGGCACACCGTTGGGCTAGGTTCTGTTGATGGCTTGGTTGCGGCGACGGATCACGACGCCGGCGCTGCTGTTCGTGGCGATGTTGGTGTGCTTCGCGGTGGTTCTGGGCTGCGCGATCGCGATCGGGGGGTTGCTCGAGTTCGCTGAGCGGCCGGATGGGTCGACGGCAATTGACAGCTCGATCACCTCGTGGGTTGTCACGCACCGCACGCACGCGTTGACATCGGTTGCGCGGCTGCTGTCGACGCTCGGAAGCCAGGCGGTCCTGATCCCGCTGACCGCGATCGCTGCGGTGGCGCTGCTTGGACGGCGGCGATGGGTCTTGGCCGGTTTGGTCGTCGCCGCGTGGGGTGGGGCGATTGGCATGTACAGCCTGACCAAGCATTTCGTGGATCGGATGCGCCCGCCGATGGATATCTGGCTCACCGACGTGGGGCGAACCTCGTCTTTCCCGTCGGGCCATGCCACGCAGTCGCTGGCCACGTTCCTAGCGCTGGTGCTTGTCGGCGCGGTCATCATCCCGGGGGCACGCTGGCCCGGCCGCGCGATCGCCCTCGCGCTTGCGATCGGCGTTGGCTGGTCGCGGGTGTACCTTGGGGTTCATTGGGCCACAGACGTCGGTGCGGGGTGGCTGATCGCTGCGGGGTGGCTGACGATCGTGGTCTGGCTCGCCCGGGCGGCAGGCTCGATCCAGTGGCGACCGCGCGGCGACCGGCAACTCGAGACGTAGCCGTGCTCGCGAGCCAGCGTTGCTGGTGCCTACTGACTCGCTTCGACGGCGCGCGGTTTCGCGTGGCGACCCGCACAACCGATTAGGCGATCGCACCCAGCAGGATGCTCCAGATGGTCAGATCTCTCCGCGCCACCCGGCTTCGAAGTCGCGCTGCAGGTAGGTGAGGACCGGCACTCCGAGCGTCGGGAGGTGCGTTGTCGACTCCGCCACCTCGTCTGTTCCAAGCCACGGTTCGAGGTATGTGCCGACTGGGAGGCCGGCTAGCTCTCCGCGCCCGGCCGGGTCGAACGCGCGGGGCTCGATGTCGGCGCCCGCAGCAGCGGCGATGGCTTCCGCGGCGACGTCGGCCTCCGCAGTGGCCATCCCGCCGGACTTCACCGGAAAGGTGGTGATGTCTCCGACCGCCCAGACGTGCTCCAGGCCTTTGACGCGGCAGCGCTCGTCGATTTCGACGAATCCGTGCTCCTCGACCGGAACGCCGGGGATCGGCCGGCCGCGCAGTGTCGGCAGCGCGACGACTCGATCGACGTCGATCCGCTCTCCCGAGGGATGTGCCACCAGCACCCCCGGTTGTCCGGGCTCTATTTCGACCTGGTTGGCGAAGACGACCGCTACACCTGCTTCACGCAGCGCGTCCGAGACGGCCGTGACCGCCTCGTCGCCGAGCATCTCTAGAGGTGAAAGTTCGGGCGTGACGAGCGATGTTTCGATCTCGAGTCCCATCCCGCGCGCGTTTTGCGTGAAGATCAGGGCAAGTTCGTAGCCACGCAGCGGCCACACCGGCCCGGACGGGATCACAACGGCCAGCCTCCTGCTGTACCCCAGCTCGAAGTCTCGGATTAGCCCGCCGAGAGTCTCGGCTCCGGTGCGGTCGTCCCAGGTCGTCGCGTGCTGCACCACCGAAACCGGGTCGGCTCCCAGGGCCAGCACCAGCTCGTCGTATTCGAACTCTCGGCCAGCCGTCGTCCGCACCAGCCTGGCTGTCGGATCAACCGCGCTGACGGTGAGGGGAAACCGTTGCCCGCCCGCGTCAGCCAGGAGGCGCTTGAGGGGAATCCGACGCATCCGACCGACGGCGTAGGGCGCTTTGGCGGCTATCGGGCGGTAAACGAGCTCGTCCTCGGGAGCGATGAGCGCGATCGCGACCCGATCCCGGGCCAAGGAGCGCAGCGCCATCACCGTTTCGAGCGCTGCCATCCCGCCCCCGACGATCAGTACCCGCATAGGCGCTTCAGCCATGGCTCCCGCTCAGCTGTGCGAGTTGGGGGTCACCCGCCTAATCCTCTCCGATCACGACCCACGACGCAAGCGGACCAGCGGCAAGGA
>CAWHTT010000013.1:0-394006 GCA_963832315.1 uncultured Solirubrobacterales bacterium
GCCCATGTCGGTAATCCCCAGACCGGCGATTGCTGCTGTCGCGCCCACGGCTGACTGCTCCTCTCAAAGCACCACGGCGCGTTTGGCCGAGGCCGGTGGCGCGGGTGTATCGATCTTCGGAACCCCGGCGAGCTGTTGATAGCGCTTGCGAGGCGAACCGTAATGTCACTCTACGCTATGTCTAGCGAAGAGTCAACCCGTCCACCAACATCTCGCGGGGACTGGGTCTGGCTCAGCCCCAGCATCGAGAGCCAGAGGTCTGTGAGCGTGCCAAGCGCGCGCTCGCGGTCGAATGTGATGCCGTTGACGATCCAGAAGTAAAGAAACCGATCGATTTGGACCAGGAGCAGAGTGGCGCGGACGCGCGCCTCCTCCTCGCCGCAGCCGTACCACCGTCGGATCGACTCGGCGATGACCGCAATCGACTCGTTGTGGTTGTCAAGTCTCACCGCAGCGATCTCAGGCTCGATCGCCTCCGCTTGATCCAGGGCTTTCAGGCTGCCGCGGTTCGTGGCGTAGTTGTCGACCATCGAGCCGATCCACTCGAGCAGGTCCTTACGGGACGGTGGCTCGCCCGATGTGAGCTCGAGGTAGAGCTCCCGCCAGCGCCTTCCGAGCGTTCGCGCGACCACCAGCACGACGTCGGCCTTGCTCTTGAAATGGAGGTAGAACGTCGCGCGGCTCGCGTTGGCCTCCGCCACGATGTCCTCGATCGTGGTAGCGGCATAACCCTTGCGCTCAAACGCCGTGACCGCGCCCTCGATCAACAGTCGACGAGTCAAGCGCTTCTGCTCGTCGCGCAGCGACCCGCCTTTGCCCGTGTGATCGCTCGTCGCCATCGGCGGAGATTATAGCCAATTCAGTAGGCATCACAGCTTTAGACTTGACAGACTGTCTTGTGACTCGCTACGGTGCCTGGCGAGGATCAAGTCCCCTCGTCTCCCGGACCGGAATTCCAGGGGGCCCCTCATCGGCCATGTGGCCTACACCACCAATCCCATCAGCACAGAGGAGAGGGACATGCAGCACAATTCGAGGCGCGAGCTCAGCGGACGCGTGTTGCCACGCTCTCGCCGAGTCACAGCTCTCTTGGCCGCAACCGGCCTCAGTATCGCCGTGGCGGCCTGTGGATCGTCAAGCCCGTCGAGCTCCACGGCATCGTCCGTATCGGCGTCTAACGCCAGCGCAACGACCGGCAGCGGCGTGGCGACCGCAACTGCGGCACTGAAGGCCTACCAGGCCGCTCCCACCAAGATCAACATCACCACACCGCTCAAGTCCGCCCCACCGCCCGGAAAGACCGTCGTTGTCCTAGGGACTCCTCAGCCCCAGAACGTGCAAATCCAGCAGACGGTCGCCCAGCTGGCGCACCTCGCGCATTGGAACTATGCAGTGGCGAGCTACGACCCGGCCAACCCGGCCACGTTCAGCAGCGCCATCGACACGGCGCTAACCAAGCACGCGAACTACATCGTTGAGGCGGGGATTCCCGTAACCCCGGCGCTTCTTCAGAAAGTAGAGCAAGCCGGTGCGAAGCTCGCCGTGACGGCCGTGTATCCAATCGCGGTCAAGCCGCCGGTGATCGCAAACACGAGTGCCGATAACAGCACGCAGGGTAACCTCATGGCGGATTACTTCGTCTCGGCCTCGAACGGCAAAGGCAACGCGGTGATCGAGCACGTGCCGGGCTACGCGATTCTCGACGGATTCACGAACGCGTTCACGGCGAGGGTCAAGGCCTTGTGCCCGGGGTGCACCACCACGACGACGAACGTGACCCTTCCCGAGCTTGCCGCCGGTCAGCTAGTCCCAACCGTCATATCGGCGCTGAAGCGGAACCCATCGGCGAACTACGTCGTCTTCGACGACGGCCCGTTTGCAACCGGCATTACGTCAGCGCTCGCTGCCGCCGGCCTGTCCAAGGTCAAGGTGATCGGTGAAGCGGCAGACTCGGCTGGGCTCGCCGCTTTGCGCGCCGGCACGGAAGCGGCCTGGACGGGTTACTCGTCACCATACGCGACGCTGCAGGTGGTGGACGCCATGTTCCGCGACGCCGAAGGGTTGCCCATCCCCCAGGCTCAGGAGGGAGTTCAGCGAACCCAGCTGTTGACCAAGGCGAATGTCGGGTCCATCACCGAGTGGAACTCCCCGACCGACGCTCTGCAGCAATTCAAGGCTCTCTGGCAGATCTCGGGCCAGTAGTCGCCACCAATGTGTGACGGTGGACCCTGATCAAGGTGTTGTCCGGATACCACACGCCCAAATCGGGCGGTGGTATCCGGATTCAGCGTGAGGACGTGCCCGTCAAGTCTTCGGTGACACTTCTAACGGCTCGGGTGTCGCTTCGGTCAGCAGGACCTCGTCTCGTACCAACACTGTCGGTTCTCGCAAGCTGTCAGTCGCGGGAGCCATCCGGGGAAGACCAGAGCTTGGCGCAAGCCCGCGAGGATCTTGGATCGGGGTTCGCGCCGCGCCCTGAGCAAGCTTGTCAAGGCCGGTTGAGAATTGACCCTGTAGCGCCGGTTGAGATTTGACCCCGCGGGGGTTCGCGCCGGTTGAAAACCAGGCCACTTGAGGGTTGAGGTGCGCCGGCTTTTCGCGGAGCGAGCCGTAGGCCAGCGGAGCGAAATGCCGGCGGCGCTCGTTGCGGCATGGTGGATGAGCCGGTCGACCATCGCGACGGCGGCCATGTCGTCGCCGAAGATCTCTCCCCACGCGCTGAACGGCTTGTTCGAGGTGACGACCAGGCTCGCGGGCTCGTAGCGACGGGAGACGAGCATGAACATCAGGCTCGCGGCCTGGGGGTCGAACGGGATGTATCCGACCTGGTCGCAGATCAGCAGTGGGATCCGTCCGAGCCGGTCGAGTTCTTCGTCCAGCTTGCCCTGGCGTTGCGCGTCACCGAGGAACGCGACCCACTCGGTCGCCGTCTTGAATAGGACGCGTTGGCCGGCGAGGCAGGCGCGGATCCCCAGGGCGATCGAGATGTGCGTCTTGCCGGTCCCGGTGGCGCCCGTTGCGAATGGCGCAATGCGCAGGATCGTCGGATGGTTCCTGGGGGCGTAGGAGATCGTGACGACGTCCGCCTTCCGTTCAACAGCGAGCCGAAAGCGGATACCGCGAGCTGCTTCAGTCCGGGGCGCCACCGCCCAGTCTGACAGCCGGTCGGTGACCACAGCACTTAACCAGCTCGCGGGCGTCGACGAATTTGACGCCGTATCCCTGGACCGTAACGAAAGGCTCCCTGAGTCGAGTACAATGGATGGCAGCTTCGCCTTAACTCATCGGCGGGCATGCTGTTCCGGCTCCAACATTTGGCCGGCGTACAGGGCCGTTATCGGCCACTACTGCTCGACTCACTCGCGCAGGCCCACGGCGGGCAAGCTCTGCCTCTCGCTGACCTCACGGGCCGTTTCGTCCGGAAGTGACAGAAACGCCGTTTCATATATATGCAGGACTCGTCGTAACGGGAGTCTTGCGAGGAGGCATCTCATGCCCGACACGATTACCCCTGGCCCGTCGGTACACACCGGCAGTAACGGCGTGGCTCATTCGGACCCGAATTGGGGCTCGGACGCGACGTCACGGCGGTCCGAGACCCGGCCACCGAGGAGCATTCTCTTAGCGAAGCTCACGAGCTTGACCACGATCGCCGCAGTCGCAGCTGTGGGAATGATGCTGGTTGGCGTCTTGGCACTTGTCGGAGGTAGCTACACAAGGCAGGTGGTGCACGACCAGCTCGCTCCGCAGAAGATCTTCTTCCCAGCTGCGGCCAGCCCAGCTTTGCTACCCGGGATCAGGCAGTACGCGGGTCAACAGCTCTTGAGCGGCGCCCAAGCCAAGGCCTACGCCAACAACTTCATCAACGTCCACCTTTCCAAGGTCGCTGACGGAAAGACCTACTCCCAGGTCAGCGCGGCGTCGATCGCGGCACCGACCAACGCAAAGCTCACTGCCGAGAAGGCGACGTTGTTTCAAGGCGAGACGCTCCGCGGGCTGCTACTCGGCGCGTGGGGCTGGTCCGTAGTCGGCACGATCGCCACCCTGGCAGGCATCATCCTGCTGGTAATCGGGGGAATCCTGCTGCTGCTGCCGCTGTTGAACTGGCAGGTCAATCTCCGCCGCAGAGGCGGGTTGGCGGGAACGTAGACATATGTGGTGGGTGGTGTCGGCCACTGGCAGGCACCACCCATCCGACACTCGTGGTCGGGCTACGAGGGCACCGTCGTCACCACCGGACCCGCCCACCTGTCCCGGTGACGGAGCTGTATCACGTCGCGATGTGCCGCTACAGGCACACTTCGCGCCCTCGCCAAGCCTTCCGGGTACCGGCGAGACGGGCTTTGATCTCGCGCCTCGCACGGGTGAGAACGACTGTCGGTGGCGGCGTCACATGGGGACCGGGAAGGGTGAGTGGCGCCAGGAAGTACCGGACCGAATCGCGATCGTGCCGACCATCGAGCATGCGGCATGCACGCAAGGGGGGTTCGTCGACCTGGTCAGTGCCGATCAGGTTGGAAACCCGAGGCTGGCGCGTCGGCCCTGAGGCTCTTGGGCGCGTCAGGCACGGCGCGAGAGCAGAATGTCGAGGTCGGGGGTCGCTGAGCCGGTGCGGTGTACGGCGGCGTGCAGCTCGTGGGCGAGGGAGTCCATCTTCTTCGGGAGCAGCTCGGCTGTGCGCGGCAAACCAGAACTCCCCGCGGGGACCCGACAGAATTCGCCGCCAGTACCGAACAGCACACGCTGCTGATCACGCCAGCCCCAAGGACGAGTATCCGCATCGAAGCAACTACCTTCTGGCCGCGGGCCTGGCACCCGAGCGGCTAGGGCCGCCGCAACGTTTGTGACACCGCGCGTTGGGACCAACGCGCGCGCCGGGACGAGCCGTGAGCAGGGCGCGTGAGCAGCGGCTCCGGTTCGCGCGCTACAGGCATCACGCACTCGCTGACGGCAGCACCCAGACGACCAGCGCGATGTATTGGGCTGCCGCCGCGACGATCACGAGCGCGTGGAAGATCTCGTGGAACCCGAACCACCGCGGCCACGGGTCTGGCCGTTGCCGGGCGTAGATGACCGCCCCCGCGGAGTAGAGCAGGCCGCCACCGGCGAGCAGGGACAGCGGCCCCGGACCGAGCTGCTCGAGCACCTCGGGCAGCGCCGGAAGCGCCACCCACCCGAGCGCGAGGTAGCTCCCCGCGATCAACCCGCGAGGCGCTTCGATCCAACCGAGCGAGACGATGACGCCGGCCGCGGCACCCGTCCATGCGACCCCGAGAATCACCCAAGCAAGCGGCCCGCGAAGCACGATCAGCGCGATCGGCGTGTAACTCGCGGCGATGAACACGAAGATGTTGCTGTGGTCGAGCCGCTGAAGTATCGCCTTGAAACGTCCCGGGGCCGGCCATCGGTGGTAGAGCGCGCTGCCACCGAACAGCGCGACCAAGCCGGCTCCGTAGACAGCTCCCGCTACCGTCGCACGTCCAGGCGACGCAAGCGCGACCGCCCGCAATGCCGCGCCGGTGGCGAGGAAGAACGCCACCGCATGGGAGACTCCGCGCAGCCGCGGAACTCGCACCTGCGGTGTTCCCGCTTCGGTCACGGGCGCGTCCGACCTTGCGGCCGCCCGGCCGCGACGATTGCTCTCATTGAGGATCCCGAGCCGTGGGCGCCTTGGATCTCGGGTACCTCGACGAAAGTAGGCACGGCACGGCTCCTGGCGCGTTTGCCTTCAGGCCGAGGTGGACGTCACGGCGAGGGGTGTCACGACGGCCTCTGGACCAGCGATGCGTCGGCCCACGACGATCCGGTCGGTGATCGCCCACGCGGCATAGCAGAGGGTTCCAGCCACACCGGTGACTGTCAGCAGCACGCCGGCGGCGGCGGTCGCGGCAACGCCGTGGTTGCCCAGGATCAAGACCGCGGCGGCGGGTCCGATGCTCGGTCCGATCGGGAGTTGGCCAAGTGTGAACATCGCGATCAGCAAGGCCATCGCGTCAAAGACCGAGACGTTTACACCGATCGCGTAAAGCATCAGCCAGTTGCGCGCGACCTGCGCACACACGGCCAACACCGTGAACGCGATCACGCGGCCCCGACCGTGTTTATGCAGGATCGCCAGTCCTGCCCAGAGGCCCGTTCGACGGCGCTCGGAGACCCGCCGCAGGGCGGCCGCGGCCACTATCGTGCTCGCGACTGCGATCACGGGTGCCCACCAGGGGACGCCGAGCGGTGCGATCAGCGTGAATGAGAAGATCGCCGCCAGTGTGACTTCGACGGTGATGATCGGCACCTCGGCCGCTACCAGCGCCGGTGCACGGGGAGTGCTCTGGGGCGCGATGCGGCGCAGTGAGACGATGCGTACGGCCATCCCGACCGACCCGTTCACCAGGCTCGCGAGGTAGCCGATGCCGGCAGCGCGGAACAGCAGCCGACGGGTGACGGTTCCGCCGGCGGCTCGGACGCACACGTTCCAGGCCTCGGTACGAGCCAACAGCGCGAGGATCTGTAGCGAGGCCGCCAGCGCCAGCAGCGGGACCGGAGCCGTGTGGAGCGCGGCGATGAACTGACCCCGCCGGCGAGCGAGCACGAATCCCAGCACGGCCGTGACGGCAAGAGCCCCGAGCACACTCAGCGCGACCCGCCGGCGAAACAATGTCAGGCCGAAACTACGCTCATCAGCCTCGACGCAGCCGACGCTCAGCGGGTCAAAGTCGAGCGACAAACGGACCCCTGGGCCTTTCGGCGGCCGCTTGGTCCCCGCTATAGCCGGCGGCGACGTCCGCGCCCTGCTCGGCGAGGCTGTTGCAGATCGCACCGCCCATGCCACGGGTGCCGCCAGTCACGAAGGCAACCCGTCCGTGCAAACGCGGGCGGTGGACAACGTCTCCGGGGTCGTGGTGATGGTTACTGACATGCCGTCTCCTTGCTTTCAGTGGTGCGAGCGGTCGCGCAACCAGCACGCGAGCCCGGACCAGATCTCCTCTCAGGCCTTCGAGCGGGGCATTAGCCGGCGCCAAGCCTGCGCGCTCGGTCTGTTCACACAGCGCGCGGGCCTGCTCGTCCGGCGGTGGAGGATTGCGATCGGTCGTCGCGCCTATTCCTCCTGGGATTGGGCGGTCGCGACCTTCTTCTGGAGCTCTGCCATCACCGTCGGATCGCGGAGCGTGGTGACGTCGCCAAGCGTACGGCCTTCGGCGATGTCTCGCAGCAGCCGGCGCATGATCTTCCCCGAGCGTGTCTTGGGCAGGTCCTCGCTCCACAGGATCCGCTTCGGCCGGGCGAGCTTGCCGATTTGCGAGGCGACGTGCTCGCGGATCTGAGCCTCGATCTCCGGGGTGCCCTCGAGGTCGCCTTGGAGGGTGACGTACGCGACGATCGCTTGACCGGTGAGCTCGTCCGACTGTGCGACGACCGCGGCTTCGGCGACGTTGTGGTGTGCGACGATCGCCGACTCGACTTCTGCTGTTGAGAGGCGGTGCCCGGAGACGTTGATGACGTCGTCGATCCGCCCGACGATCCACAGGTATCCGTCCTTGTCGCGGATCGCGGCGTCGCCGACAAGGTAGATGTCGCTGCCGAAGCGCGAGAAGTAGGTCTGGACGTAGCGCTCGTCGTCGCCGTACAGCGTGCGCAGCATTCCGGGCCAGGGACGCTTGAGCACCAGCAGTCCCTGACCTTTCTCGATCGACTCGCCGGTCGTCTCGTCGACCACGTCGGCGAGAACGCCCGGCAGCGGGAACGTCGCCGAGCCCGGCTTGGTCTCGGTCAGACCGGGCAGCGGCGAGATCATGATCTGGCCGGTCTCGGTCTGCCACCACGTATCGACGATCGGACAGCGCTCACGGCCGATCACGACGTGGTACCACAGCCACGCCTTGGGGTTGATCGGCTCACCGACCGTCCCCAGCAGCCGCAACGACGAGAGGTCATGCGCGTTCGGGTGCTCGGCCCCCCACTTCATGCACGCGCGGATCGCCGTCGGCGCGGTGTAGAAGATCGTCACTCCATAGCGCTCCACGAGCTTCCACCAGATGCCCTTGTCCGGGTAGTCGGGCGCGCCCTCGTACATCACGCTCGTCGCGCCGTTGGCCAGTGGGCCGTAGACGATGTAGGAGTGCCCGGTGATCCAGCCGACGTCGGCAGAGCAGAAGAACACGTCGCGCTCGGGGTCGAGGTCGAACACGTACCGGTGCGTGCTGCTGACCCCAGTCAAATACCCGCCGGTGGTGTGAACGATCCCCTTTGGCTTCGCGGTCGAGCCCGAGCTGTAGAGGATGAACAGCGGGTGCTCGGCCTCCATCGGTTCCGCCGGGCAGAACGGATCCGCGGCCGCGAGGATCTCGTCGTAGAAGACGTCCCGATCCTGCGTCATCGGAGTATCGATACCGGTGTGGCGCACGACGACGATGTGCTCGAGCGACTCGGGGCCGCCCATTACGGCGTCGACGGCGGCCTTCACCGGCGCGGTCTTGCCTTTGCGTCGAGCGCCGTCGACGGTGATCAGCACCTTCGCGTGCGAGACCTCCATCCGCTCCTTGACCGCCTCGGGCGCGAATCCGCCGAACACGACGTTGTGCGGCGCGCCGATCCGTGCGCACGCGAGCATCGCGACGACGACCTCAGGAATCATCGGCAGGTAGATCCCGACGATGTCGCCCTTGCCGACGCCCAGCTCCTTGAGCGCGTTCGCCAGCCTTTGCACCTCGCCGTGTAGCTCGGCGTATGTGATCGCGCGCTGTTCGCCCTCCTCCCCGGCCCAGTGGAACGCGACCCGGTTACCGTGGCCAGCCTCGACGTGCCGATCCAGGCAGTTGTGTGAGACGTTCAGCTTGCCGTCCGTGAACCACCTGTAGAACGGCGGGTTCGAGTCATCCAGGACGGTCGTGAATGGCTTGTCCCAGTGCAGGGTCTGTGCCTGCTCGGCCCAGAAGGCGTTCGGGTCAAGCTCGGCCCGGGCATGTGGCGACGCGTCATCGACGCGTTCGGTGGCGACGAACTCGGGGGGCGGCGCGAAGCGATCCTGATCTAACAGCTCTTCGAGCCGGCGCTCGAGCTGCTCGCCGGAGAGCAGCGGCATCGACGAAGCCGTCGCTTTTTCGTGTGTGCTGATGGTGGACGAGCTCATGTAGGGACCCTCCTCGAGGGTGATTCAGTCGGTACCGGGGATCAGCGGCAGCGGCGGCTTGATCGGCCAATCGCTGTGCGCCGCGTGGATGTCGGTGTGGCAGAGGCCGCACGCCTCGATCCGGACGAGCACCTGGCCGTCACTTGGCTCGAGCGTAGGAATGTTGTCGATGCTCAGCGGGTGGGTGAAGTCATGAACGACAGCGGCTTTCATGGAGCCTTCTTGTCTTGACGTGACGGCGATGGCGGGGCCAGGCGGGGCCCCGCCATCGCACGGGATTTCGCTATGCGAGCTGGGCGACTACGGACTTGGTTTCCAGGTAGTTATCGAGCGCGTTGTGGCCCATCTCCCGGCCCCAGCCCGACTCCATGTAGCCGCCGAACGGCATCGCGGCGTCGAACACGCTGTAGCAGTTGATCCACACCGTGCCGGCCCGCAGGCGGTTGGCGGTCCGGTGCGCCTTGCTGATGTCGCGCGTCCAGATCCCCGACGCGAGGCCGAAGCTCGTGTCGTTGCCACTCTTGATGACGTCGTCGTGCTCGGAGTGGAACGGAATCGCGCACACCACCGGGCCGAAGATCTCCTCGCGCACCACCCTCATCTCGGGCGTGGTGTCGGTCAGCACGGTCGGCTCGACGAAGTACCCGCGATCGCCCACCCGGCCGCCGCCGGTCGACGCGCGGGCGCCGGCGTCAAGGCCAGAGGACACGTACCCGAGCACCTTTTCGTGCTGCTCGGCGGAGGTCAGCGGCCCCATCTGAGTGTCGGGGTCGATCCCCGGCCCGATCTTGATCTGCTTGGCCTGGTCAGAGATCCCCTGGACGACCTCGTCGTACACCTCGCGCTCGATGTACAGGCGCGAGCCGGCGTTACAGCACTGGCCCTGATTGAAGAAGATCCCGTGGGCCGCGCCAGGGATCGCCACTTCCATGTCCGCGTCCTTATAGAGCACCTGCGGGCTCTTGCCACCAAGCTCGAGCGTAACCTTCTTGAGATTGCCCGCGGCAGCCTGCACGATCCGCCGGCCGACCTCAGTCGAGCCCGTGAAGGCGACCTTGTCGACGCCGTCGTGGGCCGCGAGCGCAGCCCCTGCGTCCCCGAACCCGGTCACGATGTTGACCACACCGGCGGGCAGCCCCGCCTCGAGCATCAGCTCACCGAGTCGCAGCGCCGACAGAGGCGTCTGCTCGGCGGGCTTGAGCACCACGGTCACGCCTGCCGCCAGCGCCGGTCCGAGCTTCCAGGCAGCCATCAGCAACGGGAAGTTCCATGGAATGATCTGCCCGACGACGCCCACCGGCTCCTTGCGGGTGTAGGCATGGAACTCAGATCCGGGTGAAGTGACGGCCGAGATCGGGATCGTGTTGCCCTCGATCTTCGTCGCCCAGCCCGACATGTAGTGAAAAAGGTCCGCGGACAGGGCGACATCCGCCGCCTTGGCGATCGTCAACGGCTTGCCGTTGTCGAGCGTCTCGAGCATGGCCAGCTCGTCCGCGTGCTGCTCGATCAGATCGCCGATGCGATGGATGACCTTCCCGCGCTCCGACGGAGTCATCCGCCGCCAGTCCGAGCGCTCGTCGTCAAAGCACCGGCGAGCGGCACGCACGGCCAGCTCGATGTCCTCGGCGGCGCCGTGCGCCACAGACCCGAGACTCTCCTCGGTCGCCGGGTTGAGCGTCTGAAAGGTCTTCCCGCTCACCGCCTCTACCCACTCGCCATCGATCAGCAGACGGCGCGGCTTGAGAACGAAGTCCTGAACGTACTGAGGCAAACCCTCAGAAAGGCCCGCAGAGGTAGGCGGCGCCCCGTTCGTGGCCCGGTTCGGTGCGGAGATGGACATCCTCGGCTCCTGACGCTGACGTGTCGGCGCAGACCACTGAGGTCGATGCGCCACGGCGGCCGAGAGCTGGAGCCGGAAATCGCCCGCCGAGGTTCAGGGCGGAGGCGAACCTCCACCATACACCCAACTCGCACGGCGGCCGGCGGCCGTGCGGAAAGTCGCTGTTCCAGGGCTAGAATCGAATTGGCTGGAGCCGTCATGAGCTATCGCGATACCGAGCATCTGCGCGTGCTGATCGCCAACGAGCGCAAAGATCGCTTGGCTCTGGTCGCGCTGATCGTCGCGGCCCTGGGGCACGAGGTGATCGCGCGCGAGATCGAGGTCTCAGACGTCGGAGCCGTAACCGCCCGCGAGCGACCCGACGTCGCGCTGGTCGGGCTCGGGGAAAGCTCCGACCACGCGCTTGGCCTGATCGAGAAGATCGTCAAGGAAGCCGCCTGTCCCGTGATCGTCCTGCTCCACGCGCCCGATCCTGCCTTCGTCAAGGAGGCATCCAAGCGCGGCGTGTTCGCCCACATCAGTGACGCCGACGTCGAGGATTGGCAGAGCTCGATCGACATCGTGCTGCGGCGCTTCGCCGAATACCAAGACCTCGAAGGCGCGTTCGGGCGTCGTGCCCTCATCGAGCGCGCCAAGGGCATCCTGATGGAGCGCCACTCCATCAATAACGCCAGCGCCTTCGAGATGCTGCGCGAGCACTCGCGTACCGCCAACCGCAAGCTCGTTGACGTCGCCACCGCCGTCGTCGACGGCCACACCCTGCTCCCGAAGCATCCGCACGCGCCACCGTAGAACCGACGATGCGAGCGCTTGCATGCCGGCCTCCTGAACGCTTGGGAGGACCGGCCCGGCAGAAGTTCGAGCTGTTCGTTGGCCCGGCCCCATCCTCGCCGAGCTCGACGAGCGGCTTACATGCGTTATCGCTTCGAAAGCCGCCCCCGGCATCCGCGCACCCGCGTCGGATGCAAGCATGAAGCGTCTCGGTCTCGAGCATGCAGCCCCCGATCGGGTCGAAGCGACTTCGCGCAAATGGGCTCTGCGATGCTTAGTCGGCTTGCCGTCCAGCTACCGAGGGAGGTCGAGTGATGCCGGGTCCGTTGCAGGTGATCGCCGTGAGCTTTAGTCCCGCTTCTGACTTCCAGGCTCGGGTGTTGGCCGAGGTCGATCGACTGCAAGGCCGAGGGGTGCTGCGTCTGCTCGACGTGATCTTCGTCGCCAAGAATGAGGACGGCACGATCGAGCCTGTGGTCATCGGCGGTGACGACGACCTTGGCGCTCTTCTGTCGAGCATCTTGCCGCTTGGCGGCGGTGGAGTTGTCGAGCCGAGGGGGGACGCTGGCTCGTCGGGTTCTGCGATGGCTGACGCGTGGGCGCTGGCAGAGTCCCTGTTGCCTGGGACGGCGCTCGCTCTGCTGCTCGTCGAGCACGGCTGGGCGCAGGCTCTCTTTGAGGCGGTCTCTGATTCCGGTGGGGCGCTGTTGGGGGAGGGCTTTCTCACCGCCGAGGCCGGGTTGGTCGTCGGGGCCGAGGTCGCGGCGTTGGAGGAGGCGGCTGAGGTGATTGCGGTCGCGCAGGCCGAAGAAGCCCGCGCGACGCTAGCCGCTCTGGCGGCAGAGACCCAGGCAGCCGACGCGATCGCGGCTTCAGAGGCGATCGTCGCCGGTGCGGCCGCGGTCGCGGTTCGAGCGTTGATCGACGCGGGCATAGTGCAGGAGGCCGTTGCCCATGAGGCCGTTGAGGCCTTGCACGCCGCCGGTCTGATCGTCGCGGCGGCCGACCAGGCCGCCGCTGAGGCCGCCGCGACAGTGTGGACCGCCGACCAGACCGCCGCCGAGCCAGTCGCGCAAGACGCGGCAGAAGTGATCGTTGCCGACCAAGCAGCGGCGGAGGCGGTCGCCGAAGCTGCCGCGGACGTCGCGGCTGCGTCGATCACCGTGGCTGAGGCGCGAGTCCTCCGCTACCTGCCGACGCGTCTAACGTTCGCGTTGATCGCGGACAAGCTGGGGATCTCTCGCTCAGCGGCAAAGGAACGAGCCGAGCGCGCGTACAAGAAGCTCGGGGTGCACAACCGCGCCGATGCGGTCAACCGGGCCCGGGCGCTCGGGCTGATCGACTGACCCGCGACACCGTCGCACACGCAGCCGCGATCCCGTCGGTTACAGAGCGGTCACACACATACTGCGCCGAGCCGGACTTCCGGGAAGGTAAGCCGAGCCGGCGAACCGCCGCACCATTACCGCTCGCATGGCCCCAGACACCTGCCACAGGTCATCGGTGGCTGACCGTGCCCGTGCTCTAGCGGCTTCGAGTTTCGCGCCGCCGGGTTTGGGCGTCCGCGACGCGCGCGCGGGTCTTTGTTGCTGCTCGCTCGAGGTTTTGCCGCCGGTCGGTCGATATGCCGTCGTCGTTGAGATCGACAGCGTCGTGATTGCGGAGCTCCCGCTGGCGCTTGTGCGCGATCAGCCGCAGAATGCGGATGTGCGAGTCGGTCACGATCGGGTTCCGGCCGGCTCGGGAAGCTTGATCGCGAGGGCGGTTGCGTGGGGAAGCTCGTGGGGGAGCTCCTCGGGTCCCATGCGACGAAAGCCGAAGGGGTTTTCCAGGCCAGAAATTGATTGCGCGGGGTTACCGCATTCTGGGCACGAAGTGATGTAGGCCGCGGCGGCGGGTGTGAAACGCAACCGGCAGCATGGGCAGCAGACGTGGCGCATGGCTCGGGATTACGCCGGGTTCTTCCCGGGCAGGCGCCGCGGCGCGCGGGTGCGCCAGTGGAACCTTGCGCTGGCCATGAGCCCGAGTACCCAGCCGAGGATCGCGGCGGCGAGCACCAGCCAAACGAGCGACACGCGGGAGTTGCCGATCAACCAGTTGACCTTGACTTGTGCGGTGTTAGACGCGGCGAGCGCGATCAGGACTGCGACGAGCGCGACGGCTCCTATCGCGTAGCCGTGGAGTCGGCCCCGGAGCGCCTTGCGGCGAAAGTGCTCAGCGTGTGTCTCGGTGCCGTTCGCGGCCGCCGCGGCTTCCCGCGCGCGAGCCGTGTTCGGGGCCGCGACGGGCGGTTGATCGCTGTCCGAGCCGCTGATCGTGTCAGTAATCGCTCCTGGAGCGGCGGAGCTGATCGGCCTGCTGCGTGTGTTGGAGAGCATCTGGGACCTCCTCGTGGTGCGAGGGGATCTTCGGGTCCTCTCGTGAATATCTGATAATCATAGCATGAAATCTAAGTCTAGAAATGATATGCTTATATGGATGACTGAGCACGAGCACTCGCACGCGGCACCGGGTTGGACGTTTCTCACTAACCACGCCCAGGTGCTGGTCTGCATCGCCCGTGACCCCGGCGTTCGCCTGCGCGACATCGGCGAGCGCGTCGGGATCACCGAAAGGGCCACGCATCGAATCGTCGCCGAGCTCGCCGACGCCGGCTACATCACGCGCCACCGAAACGGCCGCCGCAACCACTACACGATCAACGCCCACCTCCCACTCCCCGACACGATCGCGCACGAGCAGAACGTCGGGCAGCTGCTCGACATCCTCACCGCAACCCACGGGTCCAACCAGACAGTCGATCGCACGGGAACGAGCGGGTAATCGTTCGGCCTGCTGCTGGGGGTCGGCTGCGGGCTGGCGGTGTGAGTTCGATCGTTGTCTCCTCGACGAGGTCCGCCGGGATGTGCATGTGCGGCAGGCCAGTAACGTGCCGCTCTGCCCACGCCACAGAAGTTGCGATTGTCGCGTGTCTACAGAACGTCACCTCGGCTTCGGGCTGAAGTACCGGACGTCGAGCTCGGCCGAACGGACGTCGCGGGCGACGACGAAGGCTGTCTCTGAGCACCCAACGCAAGCTGCGCTCCAAGGCATCGTGATGTCATTGACGCCCGACGCGTCGGATCACCCACCCCCCTGTGATCGCGGCACTCGATGGTCGGCTGCCGCTCCGCCAGGAACTGCACAAGCTCTGGATGGCCGCGGCCCGGCTGGATCAGGTGATTGGGAGCGCGAAGTCGCAGTCGGCACTCCAGGGGGCCATCGCTGTCGTCGTTGACCTCGCCCCACCAGATGCAGTAGAAGGCTCCGGCGCGTCCATCCATCCTCGGTAGGTCGTGGTTGCGCAGGATCGAGATGAACTCCTTGCCGAACGCCCATGTTCCGTCAATTCCTTCCACGCTGCGCTTTAGAGACAGGACGCTGCGGGCGGGAATGTCGCGTGTGGCGACTTGATACATGGCGTGCCTCTTTCCTTGCATACGGTCAATGAGGTAGCGGGCGAGGTCCCGGCGAGCCGCGTGTTGGGCCTCGATGGCGTTCCAGTGCTCGGTGATCCGCGCGGCGGCGGCATCTGGCTCGAGGTCGACGATCGACTTGATCTCGGCGAGCGGGATCTGTAGCTGCCGCAGGGCAGCTATCAGCTGGGCGCGGTCAAGCTGTGACGCTGAGTAGTAGCGATACCCGGAGTCATCGTCGACGCGCGCCGGCTCTAACAAAGCGAGCTCGTCGTAGAGCCGAAGCGCCTTAGGCGACAGCCGCGAAAGTCTCGCAAACTCGCCGATGCTCATTTGATCCGCCTGCACGCTGCCTCCTTGACAGGGTTACCGCATCAGTGTGCGGCCTCCCCGAGGGTCAAGGTCAAGCGTCGCCGGCGGACATGCGGTTTGGTCCACCGCGTAGCCGCTCGTTGATGACAGCCGCGAACCCTCGAAGCGCGGCTTGCGGTTCGTAGACTCCTGGCGTGGGTTTGAAGAAGCGAGCGGTCGCGTGGGTAAAGGACGACCCGTTTGGTGTCGAGTTCGCCGAGATCGATCTGGCGAGGAACGACCTCAGCGCGCGCGGGGTCGCTATTGCCGGCGGGCCGGTTTCGTACCGGCTGGACTACACCCTCCAGACCGCAGCGGACTTCGTCACCTCGCGTCTGCATGTCGTCAGCCGCGGCGAGGGTTGGCGGCGAGCGATCGAGCTCCTGCGCGATGGTCAGGGGATCTGGACGCTCCGGACGGAGGAGGAAGGCTCTGTCGATCTGCCCGCGCCTGGCGGCGATCCTGCCGGGTTCGCCGACGCGCTGGATTGCGACCTCGGTCTCTCTCCCGTGACCAATCTGATGCCCGTACTGCGCCACGGTTTGCTCTCGGGCGGCGATGCGTTCCAGCTCACCGCGGCTTGGGTCTCGGTACCCGACCTCGGCGTCCAGGCAGACGGCCAGCGCTACGACTTCGTCAGCGCAGATCATGATCTGCGCGTGATCCGCTACGAGGCGGTCGACGGAAGCTTCACGGCTGACATCAAAGTCGACCGGGACGGCATCGTCATCGACTACCCCGGCATCGCTCGCCGACTCTAATCGAGCACGCAGACCAGGCCGGTGGTTGCGATCGACGAAACCTGCATCGGATGCCACCAGTGCCAGTCACCGCTCAAGGTCGCG
The DNA here is from genome assembly GCA_963832315.1 of uncultured Solirubrobacterales bacterium. GTDB lineage: Bacteria > Actinomycetota > Thermoleophilia > Solirubrobacterales > Solirubrobacteraceae > Palsa-465. Next base: position 16,387 of record CAWHTT010000013.1, read on the forward strand.
CACCCGGTGTGCGCGGATCCGAGAACGGATGCGACCAGGCACGGACGGACGACCCTGTCGTGACATTCCGATAGCCCGACCGGCGGCGGCCGGACGATCCCTATGTCGCGCCATCGCAGCAGTTCGCTCCGCGGCGGCCGAAACGCAAAAGGGATCACCAACCAGATGCTCGGTTTTCGCGCAACGCTGGTCCGCCGGCACTCCACGCTCAACATGCTCTCCCCAGCCAGCTACGGACAGCTCCAACTCTCTCCGCTCGGCGGTTGAGAGCGATGGCTCGAACAATAAAAAATCAACATCTACAACCAACCCCCAAGTGTCACGCGAACCGGGGCAGGTCCAGAGTGCTGGATCGTCGCCGAAGTGCTCGCCGGGCTCGCGCAGGCGGGAGTACGGATGCGATCGTTAGCGACAAGTGCGGATTCGCGCGCATCGCAGGTGCCCGGCGCGGTCATGCGCGAGCCCGGAGGGAGCAGTGGTGCCGGAGGCTGCACCGAGCGTCTCGTGCGGTGTGAGTCAGGTTCGTCGTGACAGAGCGACGAGCTCATCGACGTCATCGTCGGCGAAGGCGGCGAGGTAGCGTCCGACGAGCTCGCGCCCTTGGTCGTCGGTCGCGTCCGACACATCCTCTAGGTCGATCGACTCGAGTGCAGCGTGCGCTCGCTGAAGCGCGCTGTTGACGCCGACGGGTGTCGTGCCCAGCAGCTCAGCCACTTCCAACGCGCGCCACGACAGCACGTCGCGCAGGAGGAGCACGGCGCGCTGCCGTGGGGGGAGGTTGTCGATTGCGGCCACGATCGCGAGCCGCAGGCCCTCGCGGGCGAGCGCGAGTTCGGACGGATCGTCGGGCTCGCCCCAAGGATCTGCCGGCGGGGGCACGTCCTCGACCGGCACCGGCCGCCGCGCCGTATGCCCGAGCGCATCGAGGCAGACATTCCTGGCGATGCGGTACAGCCACGACCGGAGCGATGCCCGGCCCTCGAACCGCCCGGAGGCTCGCCAGGCTCGGAGCAAGGTCTCCTGTACGGCGTCCTCGGCGTCAAAGGATGAGCCCAGCATGCGCCGGCAATACGCGGTCAGCTCGGCGCGATGGCACCCGCTCGCTAGGACGCTCTCAGCGGTGGCCATCATCGCGCACCTCGTGAACCTCGACCCCGGCGGCGCGCAGCCGCTCTGCGTACCGGCGGCCACCATCGTGCTCTCCGCGGAACGCTACGGTTGCGGGCGGAGCGCCGGCGACATTCGTTGGCATGGGCTGCTCTGCGGTGAACCTGGGGTGAACCAGGAGTTGGCGCCGCAGCACAGGCCAGCCGCTGTCGCGGGCTGCCAGGGCGAGCCTCGCCGCCCGGGCACCGCCCGCCACGAGGAGGCAATCATCCTCCGCTCCGAGCTCGTCAACGTGTTGGGACACCCAGTGGAGCGCCGCCAGCTCGATCGAGCTGGGGATGCCACCGGCGAGGCCAACGACGACGCTAGGCTCCAGCCAGGAGTCGATCGGTGACAACTCGTCGCTCAGCACGAGCGCCAGCGACACCGTCTCAACCCGCGGCCAATGCACGGTGGCCGCTACGCGAACCGATCCAAACCTGAGTGTCATGCCGGCGACGAGCACGCCGGTCAGACTTGCACCACTCGCGCGTAAAGGGAAAGGCCGATCGCGCAAGACCGCATTGCACGATCTGCATGACCGTTCCTCAGCAAGCGGGCCATACTTGCCGCATGGATCACACTGGCAGCGTCCTTCCCTTCCCCCAGGCGCCGGACGGCATCGAGTTGCGCCACCTGCGGGCGTTCGTGGCCGTGGCCGAGGAGCTCAACTTCGGCCGGGCGGCCGAGCGGCTCTATGTCTCGCCGCCGGCCCTCAGCCGGCAGATTCGAGGGCTCGAGCAGCTGGTCGGGTGCGAGCTGCTACGGCGCTCCACCCACAGCGTCGAGCTCACGCTCGCCGGCGAGGCTCTGCTCGACCGCTCGCGGCAGCTGCTCCGCGACGTCGATGAGGCGGTCGCGGCAGCGCTGGCGGTGGGGGGCGAGCTGCTTGGGCGGATCGCGCGGGCGCTCGAGCCGCTGCGAGGCATGCTCGCCAGTGACCGCGACCTGGTCCAGACGCGGGCGGCGTTCGAGTCCATGAACGCCCAGTTCTCGCCCCCCGCCGGCACGATCACACGACCGGTGACCGCGGGCGGCGTGCCGTCACTGGTCATCTCACCGGGCGACGGTTACCAGCCGACCGTGCTCTACATCCACGGCGGTGGCTACGTAATCGGCTCGGCTTTCGGCTATCAGCCCCACGCCGGCGCGCTCGCCGCATCGGCACAGACCGCCATCCTTGTTCCGGATTACCGCCTCGCCCCAGAGCATCCGTTCCCGGCCGCACTCGAGGATGTACAGCACGCCTACCTCTGGCTGCGCGAGCAGGCGCCTGATTCAGAACGCATCATCGTCGCTGGCGATTCCTCGGGCGGCGGGCTCCTGCTTTCGCTGCTCCTCGCGCTCAAGCGCGACCATCTCCCGCTCCCGGCAGCAGCGGTGATCTTCTGCCCATGGCTCGACCTGGCCCTACGTACCGCCTCGCCCTCCGATGCCCCACTGGCCACCGACGAAGACGTACGCCGCTGCGTCCAGGCCTATCTATCAGGCCATCCGGCGGACGATCCGATCGTCGACCCGCTGCGCGCAGACCTCAGCAGCCTGCCACCGATGCTCATCCAGGCCGCCACCGGCGATGCCCGACTCGTCGACGCCAAAGCACTCGCCGCCCACGCCCAGGATCACGGCGTCGACGCTCGCCTCGAACTCTTCCCGGTCCAGGCCCACGCCTTCCAGCTCTTCTGGTCCTTCCTGCCCGAAGCCGCCGACGCGATGGAGGCCGCCGGCGCGTTTATCCGTGAGCTCGTCACCGAGCCACGGGGTGCCCAGGCGGCTAGAAACGCATAGCGCGTGCCAGCCGCTTCTGTGATCGATCGTGTCCGGGAGCGGAAGTCTCGAGCGCCGCGATGCCGGTCCCAGAGACTGCCCCTGCTCGTGAAACGGACGGCGTTGCTGTTCGATCCTCGGACTGTCCCAAGCGCGCATGGAGATCAGCAGCGAGTCGCTGGCGGGCTGATGATGGTCATCTCCCTGTTGGCTGTCGACCGATGAAGTCTGCGGTTTGCGAGGATCTAACCACCATGACCAACACAACCCCTCTCATCACCGGCGTGGACTTCGTCTGCATCCCGGCGCAGGATTTCGACGCGATGACGTCCTTCTACGGCGAGACGCTCGGTCTGCCGTTCGTCAAGCGATACGGGAGCCGACCCGGCGCCGAGTACCAGGCCGGCAACCTCACGCTGGCCATCATGCGCACCGAAGACTTCGGTGGCACGTTCTCGCGCAACGCGATGCCGATCGCTCTCCAGGTCGACGACGTGGCCGTCGCCCGGGAGCGGCTTGAGGCTAAGGGAGTGCGCTTCGTCAGCGATACGTTTGACTCCGGCGTCTGCTGGCAGGCGATCTGCCTCGACCCCGACGGCAACCCGCTGTCGCTGCATCACCGCTACGCGCCGAAGGACGAACGCCCCGCCGCGCCGTAACGGTCGCGGCAGGAGAGTCCGGCTGGTCGGCACTGGTTCGTGCCCAAGCGCAATGGCTGCCCCGGGGTTGCGCGCACCAGCGCGAGCCAGTGACGGCTCCGTTCCCCGGTGGTCAGCCGAATGCCGTGTCGGTTCTCAGGCTCGCGCAGGCCGCGCGGTTTGAGGCCAGCGTGTGGATCGGGCGCACCTGCCAGCCCAGCTGATGGGGCTTGAACAGCACGATCGGGTCGCCCTTTCCGATCGCGCGGCCCGGCTTGTAGCCGACATTGCCGACGTTGAGGTCCGTCTCCCACGCGAGTGTGCTCTGCCAATCCACCTCCGTGACCGGCTGGCCGCACGCCCGGATCCGCGCAGGGCCGCCTTCGCGGCGGATCACGTCGTCGAGCCGATAGATCTGGGTGGCGGCCGCTCGGCGGAACCAGACCTCCTGACGGACGGTCCGGGTACGAAGCGCGACGGTCGGAATCAGCGCAACGACCAGGACAGCGACGACGGCGACCGCGGGCCAGCGAAGCGCTGTCGGTGCGGCCGGACCGAACGCCAGCGCACGGCCGACCCCGGCGCCGGCGAGCACGACGAACACGGCCTCGGGCTCGAACAGATAGCGGCTGGCCGCCGACCAGCCGTGCAGCGCCAATCCGACCTCGATCGCGATCCACGCGAATGCAGCGCCGGCCAGCCACAGCCACACGCGCTCCCGGATCACGACCGCGAACACGATCGCGAGCGCCGCCGCGATCTGCATCGGCAGCGCGGACAGGCCGAGCACGCGACCGAGCACCCCGGTCAACTTGCTGCCATGGATCACGTTGACTGCGTTGACCGAACTCAACGCGAGCTCCCCGGCGTGGAACCAGCTCTTGGCCGTGAGTGCCGAGACGCCGAACCACACCAGCGGAATCGCGACGACCCCGATCGCCGCGTGCGGCCGCATCGACGGGACGCTGCGCCATGCCCAGATCGCGTAGACGCCGGTGAACGGCCACGCCTCGGGCCGGCCCATCGACGCCAGCACCAGCAAGACGAACGTCAGCCGGTAGCGCTTTGACAGGTGCGCGTCGATCGCCGCGAGGCAGATAGCGACGACCAAGGGGTCCGAATCGGCGATCAGGATCTCGTGCCAGTAGCCGGAGATGCCCAGCACGCCGGCACCCGCGAACACGCCAGCGAGTACCGGCGCATATCGACGGCCGGGGCTGGGGCCCGTGAGCCTGTACGCGATATGGCCGGCGAACACGGCGCCGCTGAGCGACGCGGCGACCGAGGTGACCGACCACAGCCACGGCTGCGCCGGTCCCAACAGCGCATACGGGAACGTGAACATGAACGTCAGCGGCTTCCATGACGGCGCTCCATCGGTGTTGAGATTCCCGTGCAGCGCTTGGCGGCCCCAGACCAGCCAGCCGTAGGCGTCGTACGCGGGCTTCATCCGCGTGACGACGACGAATACGATCGCGACGACGAGCAGTCCCGCCGCGGTGAACCAGCCCCAGTGCGTGTGGCGAGCGGTTACGTCGTGGGGCCCGGTGCCGGTCCTGCGGACGGTCGACGGGCCAGGGCGCAGCGGCGCTGGGATTAGTCGCTCGCGCACGGCGACCGGCGAAACTAACAGACTGCGCGTCGAGTCGGACTAAGGCCGCGCGCGGCCGGCGTCGGCACCCGGACCCCAACCGGTGCCGCCGCGTGTGCGTGCGCCTCGGACCTCCTAGCCCGGCGATGCGGGGGTGGAAGTTCTGGTTGATGCAGGAAACGTTGTCGGGGTCGTACTGGGCCTTGACGAGCGCGAGACGGTCGTAGTTGTCGCGGTACGTCGCGCGGACGCGCTCCTGACCCTTCCTCCATCATGAAGTCGACGTACGCGCCGCCGGCCGAGTATGGGTGCATCGCGTCCGAGTAGCCGACGCACCAGTGGCGGATCGTGCCCGCGTTGGCCGGATCAATGTCGACGCCAAAGATCACGTCGGCGAACTGCGCGTCGTGGTTGCTGAACGCGGTCTCGCCTGACCCGACGTCGCGAGCCGTCCCGTCGACCGGGTAGATGGGCATCGTCGAGTACATCGAGGCGTTCTACAACCGCGAGCGCCGCCACTCAACGCTCGGCATGCGGTCCCCGGTCGCCTACGAACAGCTACGACTCTCTCCGCTCGGTGGTTGAGAACATCAACAATCACAACCCGCGGGTGTCACGCAAACCGGGGCAGGTCCACCGGTTAGCTTTCGTCATCCGTCGACCACCGAGTTGGTGATCGCATCGGCCACCATAGGCATCGTCCGGCCACCGCCGGCCGGGCTATCGGGATGCCACGATCTGGATCACGCGGTTTGCACCTGCTTCTCGTGCGCGACGCATATCTTGCGATCCGCGGGGCTACACCCCCTTTGCGCGGAGGCTGTCGCGCAAGCCGCCGCGAGCGACGGCTTGTTGTGGGCAACTCACAACGGGTGGGCCAGCGAGGTAAAGCCTGGTCGAGAAAGCGCCAAATACGGACGCTTTCTCGACCACCCTTCGCCAAATCAGCGGCACCCGTGTGTTGGCCACGGCTGGTCACCTCCTCGAGTTCGGCCGCGAAGTAGCCTGAGCCTGGACTGCGTGATCTTGCGACAGGAGGATGAGCAGTGAACAAGCCGGTGTTGTTCTGCTATGACGGATCGGACGGGTCAAAGATGGCGCTGACCGCCGCGGCCGAACTGATCAAGCCCGCTGATGCGGTGGTCTTGGTCGTGTGGACGCCGGCAGTCGTGCAGTTGGCCCGAGCCGGGTCGTTCCTAATCGACGTACCGAACGAAGGCGAGATCGACGAGCAGGAAGCAGCTAGGGCGCTCCAACTCGCCGAAGAGGGAGCCGCGGGTGCTCGCCGGCGCGGCTACGACGCGGTTGCGCGAATCGCGCAAGCCACCGAATCTGTAGTCAGGACGATCGATGAGATCGCCCAAGAGATCGACGCCGGGCTGGTTGTCTGTGGCCAGCGGGGACGGGGGCCTGTCGGTAGCGCTCTGCTCGGCAGCGTCTCGCACGCACTGGCGGCACACACCAGGCGGCCGGTTCTCATCGCCCCACAGCACCCGGCATAGCGCTGACGCCATCGCGAGAACGAAGATTCCGACGAAGCCGCCGAGGGGATCGCGATGAACTTGGGTTGCGTCTCATCGAAGCCTAGGCGTGGCCAAGCGTCGCCTGAGTTATGAGGCGCGCGGTGTGCACGATACTCGCCACCGCGTCTTCGGGTTCGAGCCCGTAAAGGTCGATGAGCGTGAGGACAGCCTCGGCGCTGATCACGACAGCGAGATCGCGCCGCAGCTGCTCGAGAGTCGCCGCCTCGATGCCGGGCTGGCGCGCCGACAGCGACGCGAGCGCCTGATCGATCAGCGCGAAGCGGTAGCCCGGCCGTAGTGCGCGGCCAGTGCCCCGCGCCATCGAGGCGGCCATCAACACGCGGATCGCGCCCTGACGCTCGATCACGAGCCGCGCCAGAAGCTCGGCGGCGTAGCCGACCCGCTCCACTGGATCGCCGGGATCGGTCTCTGCCACCAAGGCGGAGGCCGGATCGGGCTCAATGCCGGCGAGCGCCTCCTCGAGCAGTGAGGCGAGATCCGGGAAGTAGCGGTAGGCGGTGGGTTCGGAGACGAGCGCTGCGCGAGCCACGGCCGGCATGTTGACGGCCGCGCCGCCCGTGATCAGCTCCTGGCACGCCGCGATGATTGCGGCGCGCGTGCGGCGCTTCTGGTTGACCCGGCCACGCTCCTCGGGCGTGTCACTCATTGCTGCCTCCAGTTTCCGCGTACCGGGCATCGTTCGTCGAGGCTTACTCTCGTCATGATAGTCAACTTGCATAACGGATGTCGATGCGGTAGGTTGCTTCGTGAAAGTCAACTCTCACGAACGGAGTGGCACGTGTCCGAGGCGTCGATCGTTGGACCCCACGATGGGGAAGTCGTTCTCCCGGGCCCAGTCGAGGTGCGGATGATCGAGGATGGGAGCAACACCGCCCACCGGCTCGCGGTTGCCGTTCTGACTGTGCCTCCGCGTACCGAGGGACCGCCCCCGCACTGGCACGAGAAGCACGACGAGACCTTCTATGTGATCGCGGGCACCGCCCACTTCACCGTCGGCGACAGCCAGCGCAAGGCGCCCGCCGGAACGTTCGTCTCGGTTCCCACCGGCGCCGAGCACACCTTTGCCAACCCCGGCGACGAGCCGGCGATCATCCTCAACACGTTCACGCCCGATCTCTACGTCGGTTACTTCCGGGATCTGAGCAGGCTGGCGGCAGCGGACGAGATGACCTCTGAGGCGATGCTCGCTGTCATGGCGCGCTACGCGACCTACCCGGCCGGCACGCCCGCGCCTGACGACACCGACCAAGGAAACAACATGACGACGAACATCATGAGCGGCTTCTACGCCGACGACGTGGAGGTAACCGTCGATCAGCAGGGTCAAGGCCGCCCCGTTCTCCTCCTACACGGAGGCGGTGGGCCGCCGTCCATGGGACCGCTTCCGTCCGCTTTGTCCGACGACTTTGAGGTCATCGCTCCCGTGCACCCCGGCTTCGCCGGCACCCCGCGACCGGAGTGGTACACCGGCATCGACGACATTGCGCTGACCTACCTGCAGCTACTCGAGCAAAGAGATCTGCACGACGTCCTGGTCATCGGCTCATCTGTCGGCGGATGGATCGCCTCCGAGATGGCGGTGCGCGAGCACGAGCGCATCACCGGCACGGTGCTGGTTAACGCCGTCGGCATCGACGTCGACGGGATCGAGCTCGCCGACTTCTTCTCGCTCACGCCCCAGGAGCTCATCAGGTACTCGTTCCACGACCTGGCCAAAGCGCCAGACCCGACCCGACTCCCGCAGGAGGCGCGGAACATCCAGGCCGCGAACGCCGCGACGCTGGCGGTGTACGCCCGTGAGCCGTACATGCACGATCCGAAGCTGCGGCGACGGCTCGCGCTCGTCCCGACGCCGGTCATGGCGATCTGGGGCGAGAGCGACCAGATCGCGCCCGAGCCCTACGGACGCACGTACGCCGGATCGTTCCCGGATGGTCGGTTCGAGCCGATCGAGGAAGCCGGACATCTGCCGCACCTCGAGCAGCCCGAGCGGGTCCTCGACGCCATTCGTCGGTTCGCGCACGAGACCACCCGGGCGACCACCGCCTAGCGCGGATCAGCGTCTCCTCGCGGTCGCGCCTGGGCGAACGCGAGCATCGCCATGTGGCCTGGGACGAGCGAGGGCCGACGATCTCGAGACCGAGGCCCGTGCCTGAGTATCTCGTTGCCGGCGGGCATCGAGGATCGCGACCTCACCACCATCAGCCTCGCCCGGCTCGATTGAGCCGGCCTGGCGCTGTGTTGGAGGATTCCTCATCCTGGCGTCCCAACTCCGATGAGAGGAAGAGGTAAGCGATGAACTCCACCGCTGGGTTGCCACCCGCTCACCGCTTCGACGAAGCGGCGCTCAAGCGAGGTGCAGGAAGCGTGCGGCATCCGCTCGCGCGGGCGCTACTGGTGTTGACCTTTACGACCGGCCTGGTCGATGCCGTCAGCTATCTAGCGCTCGGCCGGGTGTTCACGGCGAACATGACTGGCAACGTCGTTCTGCTCGGTTTCGGGATCGCGGGGAGCGGTGGGCTCCCGGTGGTCGCCCCCATCTTGTCCCTGGGCGCGTTCCTCATTGGAGCCGGCGCAGGTGGCGTCATGGTGAGGCGAATGGCGGGGCGTCATCCCACCCTTGTGGCGTGCGCACTGGCAATCGAGACGGCCCTGCTCGCGATCGCTGCGGTCGTTGCGGCCGCCACAGAGATCCATCCGGGCGACGCCTCAGCCTATGTGCTCATCGTTCTCATGGCGTCCGCCATGGGTGTCCGCAACGCGGTCGTCCGGTCTCTCGCCGTGCCGGATCTGACCACCACGGTGCTTACAATGACGCTCACCGGCTTCGCGGCCGAGTCGCGACTCGCTGGCGGATCCGGCACCGGATCCGTCCGCAGGCTTGCCGCGGTCCTCGCGATGATCGCAGGCGCGGTCGCCGGTGCGCTCCTCTTGAACGCCAGCGTGATCGTTCCATTGGCTCTCGCCGCCGTGCTGGCACTCGCCACGTGGCTGGTATACATGCCCGCCGCGCTACGTCTCGGAGGCAACCCGCAGTGAGGCATCGGAGGCGCATTCACTACGAGCCGCGCTGAAGCGAGGCAGGTTTGTTCCCCTACAACACCCGCGAGCGCGGTACAACCTTCCACGCATGGCTTTCCCCTCAGACCTCCCGACCCCACGAGAAACGGAGAATGCAAATGAGTAGCTGCACCCACCTCGACACCATCACGGTGCTCGAGCTGCCAGAGAGAGTCGAAGGCTGCGAGGAATGTCTCCGGGAGGGTGGGGTCTGGCTGCACCTGCGCATCTGCCTGGAGTGCGGGCACGTCGGGTGCTGCGACGACTCGCCCAACCGGCACGCGACCGCCCACTACCACTCGAGCGGGCATCCGCTCATCCGCTCGCTGGAGCCGGGCGAGGATTGGAGCTGGTGCTACATCGACGAGGTCGGGATGCTGATTGAGGCCATCCACGGCCATACCCGCATCCCGCCGTCGCCGATGCTCTCCGAGTGATCGTGATGCCGGCCGATCCCCTGCCGTAGTCGTGCGCTGGCGCCGCGACTGCATGAGGCCGGTGTCTTTGTGGCGCTCGCCGGTCGGGACCGCGAGCATCCCTGACTTGGCCCCAGGGTTCGGTTGAACGTCGCGACGCTCATGGGCTGGAGAGGACATTGCCGGGCCGGCTCGGTCCGCGTAGGCTCCGATCAGGCTTCTGCCACAGTCCTAGAACGCATATGAGGAGCGCCGAACCGTGAGCGAGCACACGCCAGCGATCGACTTCGAGAACCTGCCGGCCCCGAGCGAGGGCTTCGTCGTCACCCATTTCATCACCGTGCGAAGCGTCGCTCGGTCCCGCGCGTTCTACTCCGAGGTCCTCGGCGGCCAGGTTGTGCTGGAGGAGAACCCGTGCATGATCAAGCTCTCCAACTCATGGGTGATCATGAATCCAGGCGGCGGTCCCACTCCCGACAAGCCCAACATCTCGGTCGTCAACTACGAGCCCGGGAACACGGTGTCCACCTTCATGAACCTGCGCGTCGCGGACATCCAGGCGTGCTATGAGCAGTGGCGCTCAAAGGGGGCCGAGTTCGTGACGCCGCCGATGGATCGGGGTGCCGAGATCCGCTGCTACATGCGCGACCCGGACGGCTACATGATCGAAGTCGGCCAGTCCACCGGCCTGCTCGAAGGCAAACTCGCCAAGAAGCGCCCCGAAGATCTACCCGGCTAAGCGGACCGGGAGTCCGTCCGCTGCCTATCACTGGAAGTGATTTCGCGGTGTGCACCGCGGATGCTGGGCTCCGCTTGAACACGAAGCTGGATCACGCGGGGCGAAAAGTTGCCGGACACTGCGCCTCCTGTGCTGCACGCCCCCACTTGCGAGCCGCGCTCGGTCATCGGTCAGCCGAGGGCTTGGCGAGTGGACGGCTACGCCACCTGAACTGGACTCATGCTGTCGGGCAGCGCACGTCCGAGTTGGTGGCGCGAGGTGATGTCGAGCTTGCTGAATACCTTGCGCAGGTGGTAGGCGACGGTGTGCTGGCTGATGAACAGCCGCTCGCCGATGGCGGCGTTGGAGAGGCCGTCGCGGGCGAGCCGCGCGACCTGGATCTCCTGAGCGGTCAACTGCTCGCGGGTTTCGATCCGGCGCTTTCGGACGCGCTCGCCGGTGGCCAGCAGCTCACGCTCGGTGCGCGCGGCGAACGCCTCGATGCCCATGCTCGTGAACAGCTCGCGTGCGGTGCGCAGCTGGTCACGGGCGTCGAGGCGACGCCGCTCGCGCCGCAGCCACTCGCCATAGACAAGCTGGGTTCGCGCGAGCTGCACGCGCACGCGGGTGCGCCGCAGCCGCTCGATCGCCTCCTGGTAGAGGCGATCGGCCTCGTCGCCGTCGCTGAGCAGCGCGCGCGAGCGGGCCTCTATCGCGAGCGCCCAATCGCTCCCGCTGGGTCGGGTGCTGACCGTGAGGCGCTCGAGCGCGCGTTCCGCGATGCGGCGCTCTCCGGCGCGGGCGGCCGCCTCGACGAGCTCGGCGACCGTGCTAGGAGTGCTCAGCTGGGAATGGGGCGCGACGTCGACGGCTTCGCGCACCGCGGCGAAGGCCTCCTCGTAGCGACCCAGACCGTTGTATAGGACCGCGACGGCCTGCCCGGCGAACCCCAGCGCAAGGCCCTCCCCTCTCGCCTTCGCATCCGAGGTGAAGCCCTCGACCAGCGCCAACAGATCCGGTTCCCGCCCGCGCACCGCCGCGAGCCAGATCTCGACGTAACGATGGGCGGTGATGCCGGTCACCGCCGTGGTGGCGCGCATCTCATCGAGCATCGACTCCGCCACAGACAGCTCGCCGCAGACCGCATGGATGAAGCTGACCGTGCTGAGGAACACCGGCATGGCCGTGAGGGCGCCGGCATCACGGGTGCGCTGGAGCTCTCGCGTGGCGAGCATCCGCCAGCTCTCCTCGTCCCAGAGATCGGAGGCGGCCCGGCAGGCGAACGAGAGCCAGCGCGACTCCTCGGGTGGGACGACGGGCTGCTCGCGGAACGCGCTCAGCGCGGCCTTGAGGATCGGCACACCCGCGGCGTGACCGTCGACGATCAGCGTCGCCATGCCCTCCAGGAGGAGGTCCGTCGGCCTGGGTGGCCGGCGCGGGGCAGGGCCCGCCAGCGCCTCCCTGCTCACCTCGACGACGTCCGTGCCGCTGGCGAGCCGGTCGGCGAACCGGGCCGCCTCGAGCGCTTCGAGGAAGGTGGTGCGCGCCCGGTCCGGGTCGACCGCCTCGAGTGCGCGGGCGGCCTCCAGCAGCAGCCTGGGAGCGTCGCCGCCGCGCTGAACGGCGAACGCGATCTGCGCGCGCAGAAGATCCACACGCGCGCGCTGGAGATCATCGACGCCGCGAGTCTCAGCGGTGACGAGCAGCGCGAGCGCATCGTCAAGCGCCCCGCCCTCATACTTCGCCTGAGCCGCCGCCAACGCCCGCTGCGCACGCCCGACACGGTCCGGCGTCAACGCCGCGGCGCGCTCGAGAAAGGCGGCCGCGGCGGCCAGGCCGCCGCGCGCCTGGGCGCGATCGGCGGCTCGCTCGAGCTCGCCGGCGACAGACTCGTCCGGGCCGGCCGTCGCCTCGGCGAGATGCCAGGCGCGCCGGTCCGGATCGACCCGCGGATCAGTCGCTTCCGCCAGCGCCGCGCGGACACGACGGCGTTCGTCCGGGGCCGCAGCGCGGTAGACCGCTGAGCGCACCAGCGGATGACGAAACCGGACCCGGGCGCCGAACTCGATCAGATCGGCGCCGGCGAGCGGCTCAAGCGCCGCGTCGGTGAGCCCGAGGCGAGCCGCGGCACGCCAGACGAGCGCAGGATCGCCAGTCGGGTCGGCCGCCGCCACGAGCAACAACCGCCTCGTGTCCGCCGGGAGCGCCTCCAGGCGCTGCGCGAAACGATCCTCGATGCGCCCCTCAAGTGACAGGGCCTCTGGCAGGCCAAACCCGCCGGCCAGGTCGGCTGGCGCGAGCCCGCGCGGCAGCTCCAAGAGAGCGAGCGGGTTCCCCCGGGCTTCGGCCACGAGCTGATCAGCAACCCGCTGATCCAAGGGCCCGAGCACCACCGACGTGAGGAGCTCTCGCGCGTCGGGATCTCGCAATCCCTCGACCATCAGCTCCGGCAGACCGGCGAGCTCACGGATCGGTTCGCGCACGGCGAACAGCATGACCACCGACTCCACCACCAGCCGGCGCGCCACGAAAGCCAGCGCCTGCGCGGAGGCGCGGTCCAGCCACTGCGCGTCGTCGACCAAGCACAGAAGCGGCCGCTTCCCAGCCGCCTCGGACAGCAGACCTAGCACCGCCAAGCCGACGAACAACCGATCCGGCGCGGGGCCCTCGCTCAGCCCGAACGTGATCTCCAAGGCGCGACGCTGAGGAGCGAGAAGACCCTCAAGGCGATCGCGCAGCGGCGCGCACAGCTGATGCAGCGCCGCGAAAGCCAGCTCCATCTCCGACTCCACCCCCGACGCACGCACCACGCGCATGTCCGACGCCGACCCGATCGCATACTCGAGGAGCGCCGATTTCCCAACCCCGGCCTCACCCCGTAGCACGAGCACACCGCTGCGCCCAGCCCGCGCTCCCTCACTCAGCCGATCAATGACCGCGCATTCGGATCGCCGACCGCGAAGGGTCCGCCCCCGGAGAGCTGGCTGACCAACAGCCATCGGAGGGCCCATCCTAAAGCGATTCTTAGGCGAATGTCTGCGTTCGGGTGGCTTGGACAACCGGTCCACGCCGCGATCAGCGGCGCGGCGCAGCTGGTCACCGCCCTTCGCCGACGTGCCCAGCTTGGCAACCAATGGCCGATACTGCTCGCGGGCAGCCTGTCCATCATCGCCGCCCGAGCAATCGGGCCGGCGCACGTCGCTGCCACGTCACCCAGGAGGAGAGCGGACGAGGTGTCGAGCGCGTCGCGTCGCTCGCGGCTGTCGTCGCGTTCCGGGGATGCAGCCGTCAAGTGGATGCTTTCCCCGGTTGCCATCGACGTGTGGGATGCTCCGCGGTCGGGTCGATCTGCCGGGACCACGGCCCCGACGCAAGACGCGCGCTCCACCGCCGTGTTGAAACCAAGCAAAGCGAGGATGTGATGGCGACGATCACCGAACACGAGTCGCGGCAGGTCAAGCGAGCCAACGAGTCGGGACGCAAGCCGGTCGTGTTCATTCATGGGCTGTGGCTGCTGCCGAGCAGCTGGGATCGCTGGGCCGCCGTGTTCAAGAAGGCTGGCTATACGACGCTGACGCCCGGGTGGCCGGACGACCCGGAGACCGTCGAGGAGGCGAAGGCTCATCCCGAGGTGTTCGCCCACAAGACGGTGGGCCAGGTTGCCGATCATTTCGCCGAGTTGATCGGCCAACTTGACGACAAGCCGGCGGTGATTGGTCACTCATTCGGTGGGCTGATCACCCAGATCATCGCCGGGCGCGGACTCGCGTCGGCTTCGGTCGCGATCGATCCCGCGCCGTTCCGCGGCGTCCTGCCGTTGCCGATCTCCTCGCTCAAGTCCGCCTCACCTGTGCTCGGCAAACCGGCCAACCGGAACCGTGCCGTGCCGCTCACCTACGAGCAGTTCCGCTTCGCGTTCGCCAACGCGGTCACCGAAGACGAAGCGAAGGCGCTCTACGAGAAATTCGCCGTGCCTGCGTCGGGCAAGCCCCTGTTCCAGGCGGCGAGCGCGAACCTCAATCCCTGGACCGAAGCCAAGGTGGACACCAAGAACCCCGAGCGGGGACCGTTGCTGATCATCGACGGCGAGAAGGACAACACGGTGCCATGGGCGATCGCCAACGCCTCGTTCAAGCGCCAAGCACGCAACGAAGGCGTGACCGAGATCGTCAAGATCCCCGACCGAGGCCATTCCCTCACGATCGACAACGGCTGGCGGGAAGTCGCCGATACCGCCCTGAAGTTCGTCCAGCGGTTCGTCACCCCCTGACGATCACCATCCCGCCGAGTCGGTCCGGGCCATCGATCATGCGCCCGGCCGACCCGCTAGGGCTGGCCCGCGAGCAAGCGCACGCCTAGACGGATATCAACGACGGTGAGAGCGACGCGCCTGTACCTGCGAACACCGACTACCCGGAGAGCGCCCCCGCCTCCAGCTGCTCGCCCATCGCATCGGCCAGCTGGCGGCGCTTGCTGACTCCGAGCTGGGAGAACCGTTCAACGTGCCGCGCAGGCCTATGACCTGCTCCTCTGATACGGCAATCTCGGCGGCCGCGCACCGGCCCGGCTCCCAGATCGACGAGGCGTCGACGGGCAGAGCGGTGACGTCTAGGTAGCTCGCTTCGTCGCAAGCCAGCACATCTCGGATGTTGTGCCAGGGGCCGACGGTAGACGCACGGCGTATCGCTCGCGCGCCTGCGATGTCTGAGCAGCCGTTATCCGACGAGTGCTCGATCGACGGCACCGCGCGCAGATTCCCGTTTGTGAACGTCGCTTTGATCGCGGCGAACTTCGCGGTCTGGATCTTCTACGAGCTCCCCCACCTGGGCTCGGCCGTGTTTCACGCCTCGTTCTACCCGTGCGCTCTGGCCGGGAACTGTCACGCGCCGGAGCCGTGGGAAGTGAGTTGGTTCACGGCGATGTTCCTGCACGCGAGCTGGAGTCACATCCTCGGCAACATGCTGTTCCTGGCGGTGTTCGGCAAGAACGTCGAGGACGCATTCGGACACGCGCGTTACCTCGCGATGTACATCGCCGGCGGGTTCATCGCGGCCATGACGCAGGCGGTGATGACGCTGGTCGGCGGATCCGCAGCTGACGCCGCGGTGCCTACCCTCGGTGCCAGCGGCGCGATCGCCGCTGTGCTCGGCGCATATTTCGTGCTGTACCCGACCACCCGCGTGCTGGGCCTCATAGTCGTGTTCCCGGTCCGAGTTCCCGCCTGGGTGTTCCTCGGGTTCTGGTTTCTCTACCAGCTGTTCGAGGCGAACTTCGGTTTGTTCTCCGCGCGCGCCAACGGCGGCGGGACGGCGTTCTTCGCCCACGTCGGCGGATTCGTGTTCGGGGTGATCGTGGCGCGCATCCTGGCCGCCGGCCGACCCGCGGATGCCGGAGCGGGCGACCTCGCTCAGGCCGGCGCGGTTCCATGAACAATCACTACCTGAGAGGAGCACACAGTGTCAGATCACAGCCTCGAGAACGCTGTCATGCAGGCGCTGGCCGGCAATCGCCGAGTCCATGCGGATGAGATCGCCGTCCAGGCGATTGATGGCGCCGTGATCCTGCGCGGCACGGTCGGAACCCTGGTTCAGCAGGTCGAGGCCGCCCGCACCGCACGTCGCGTGATGGGGGTGCAGACCGTCCAGGATCAGCTGCAAGTGCGGCCGATGGGACCCGAGGGGCGAGCCGACGCCGACACGCGGGCGGCAGTGCTCGCCGCGCTGATCGACGACGACGAACTGCACGCGGCGGACATCGACGTCGAGGCGAAGGGCGGCACCGTGACCCTGAGCGGGCTCGTGGAGTTCGCCGCCAATCGGAACCGCGCCGAGCGCGTCGCGCTCGGGGTTGCCGGCGTCGCGTGTGTCCGAAACCGGCTCAAGGTCCTGGTGCCGGCTGCTGCCTACGACGGCCTTCGGCTACCCGCCAGTCCCTAACTCGGCACGGCGGCACACGCCCGCGCTGACATGTCGCGCGACGAGCCCTCATAAACGCCGGTGATAGACCGGCAGCAAGGGTCGTCTAGGACCACCGGCTGGATGTTCCAGGCTCCTGACATCAGCCGGTTACATCACAAACTCTTGGAGGACAGTCATGTTCGTCGCACCGGGCACAGTTCCCGACTTCGCCCATAAGCTCTCTCGTGAGGCCGCCGAGCGTGTGGCCCGCAACTGGTCGCTCCTGCTGCTCAACGGTCTCCTGCTGATCGTCGCCGGGGTCCTCATCTTCAGCATCGACTGGAGCGTCCGCAGCCTCGCCACGTTCATCGGCGCCTTGTTCATTCTGGAAGGGCTCTCGATGGCCCTGACTTCCGGCATCGACGCGCGCGTACGCCGCGCCAACGTCCTCAGCGGACTGCTCTCGATCGCCGCGGGCATAGCCATCATCGTGTGGCCGGCCCCCGGAATCGTGGCGGTCGCGATCTTCCTTGGCGCGTGGCTCATCGTCGTCGGGACGATCACGATCTCGGGCTCGTTCGCCGCTCGTCGATTTCTGCCGGACTGGTGGATGCTGCTGATCCTCGGCCTACTCGAAGTGCCGCTTGGCGTGTTGGCCTTGGCCAACCCGGGCGCCACGCTGGCCGCGATCATCACGGTCGCCGGCATCTGGGCCGTCGCCGTGGGCGTCATGCGCGTCGTCATGTCGTTCGAGGTCAAGAACCTCCCGAAGACCGTGGACCGTGCGTTCAGCGAGCCAAGCAGCAACGGGGTCTCCACCGCGGCAAAGGCACCCCAGGACCGCCTCGCCCCCACCGCGTCCTGACCTGGCCACATCAGTGTCCGCACGCGTAACCCGCTCGGATGACCGTCGAGTCGATCGTTATCGGAACCACCTGACGCTGGTTCCAAGCTGGACCTGAACCTCAATCGCAAAGGAGCGGCATTTTGACCACTTATGTCAGCATCGAACACGCGGTCCTCGAAGCGCTGCGCACGGATCCGCGCCTTCCTCATCCAGAGGAGGTGGCTGTCGCCGTCGACGAGGACGCCGTCACTCTGCGCGGAACGGTTGGCAGCTTCAGCCAGCGCCGCGCCGCTGTGCGGGATGCGCGCAAGATCGACGGCGTTCGTTACGTCTACGACGACCTGTCAGTCCGCATTCTGGATGCCGCCCAGCGTTCCGACGCCGAACTACGCGGGATGGCGCTGCAGACCATCGCGTGGGACACCGACGCTCCCGCGGAACTGATCGACGTCAAGGTCGAGGACGGGTGGGTCACGCTCAGAGGCACAGTCAGCTGGCAGTTCGAGAGCGACGCCGCCTATGAGGATGTGGCCAATCTATTCGGCGTGATCGGCATCACCAACGACATCAGGGTGCTCAATCCCTGAGCGCCCCGTGAGTCGTGCCATTGCGACCTAGAAAGGAAAAGCAATGCAGGACGAAATGTTCACCCGGGACAATGTAATTGCGGTCACCTTCCCGGAAGAAGCCAACGCCTACGAGGCGCTCGCCCGCCTCAAGGAGCTTCCATGCGCGCGACGCGCATCTGGTGCTCTCCCCCGGCGCCCGAGAGCCGATCCCGTTCCGCGTGCTCCTCGATGGCGAGGCACCAGGACCGTCGCACGGCTTGGACGTCGACGATGACGGCAACGGCACGCTCCGGGAGGGCCGGCTTTACCAGCTCGTGCGCCAGCACGACGCTATCCGCGAGCGGACGCTTGAAATCACGTTCCTCGAGGCTGGTGCCGAAGCGTACGTGTTCACATTCGGCTAGCCGCGCCCGGCTCAACCTCAAGCGAATTCTGGCTAGCGATCCGCACCGGCAACGTGCAGACGCGAGCCAAGCCCGGGGGTGTTTGGCGTCGGAGGAATGTAGCCCGCTGGCCGGGGGAAACCACCGTCCAATCGTTTGCGAGCCGCTGACGCCGGGATCGCCGCTCGCGCATGCTCCTCTCGGACGAGCTCAAGCAAGCGGCTATGCGCATCAGTCGCGCGGGACGGCAGTACGATCGTGCCTGTCGTAGGCATATCTGTGAGGTGGTCTCCACGCCGGTAGAGCGCGATCGGCATCGGGCCGACTGCGAACCTGACTGAATGCGTCCACCTTGCGACTGTCTCGTCGCCCAGATGTCGGCCTGCCAGCACGACGAGATCGGGACAATGCACGTCAAATGCGTCACGTATACCAGCGATGCCGCGCGCGGACAGACTCATGATCTTGACCCCGGCTCGCATGCAGAAGAGCTCCAGCGCGAGTATGTGAAGGGCGTCGGGGTCAAGCCCATCTCGCGACGCGTTGCCCACGAAGATCGAGAGCGGAAGCCACACGGGCGGCGCCAGCTGGGTGGCGCGCCGCAGCCAATCCGCTCCCCAAGGCGCCGCGAACGCCCACACCGCCGAATCGACCGAGCGTTCGCGGACGACCCGCTCGAGCGTGGGCAGCAGCACCTCCTCGACCGCGCGCTCGACCGAGCGGGACCCAAGCGCCGCCTCCATGGCCATATCCGCCTGCTGGCGATCGTAGTCTCCGAACGCCGTGAGCAGCGGGTTGTTGTCGGTTGCGAGCGCCTCGCGCGCCCGGGACACCGCTGACGAAATCGACCCACCCTCCTGGCGCGCGTCCCGCAGAGCAGCCACCTCGCAATGAACGTACATCCGGTGCCGGCCCGGCGATCGCTGCGGCTGTGGGAAGCCGAACCTCAACTCCCACGCCCGCAGCGTGTTCGCGTTGACGTTCAGCAGCGTCGCCGCCTCACTCGTCTTCAGATAGCGCATGTACGCAGGGCCCTTCGGAGTGGGTTGGTCGGATTGGCGGAAGTTGGACCACAACGCTCACGTCGTGGCGCGGGGAGCGGCAGGCGGTCGGCTAGCGCGGCGGGCGCAGCGCGAGCCCGAACTGTCCGGGTTGCGACGGCCGATCTGCTCCCGACCGATGCGGCGCCCGGCCTTCGGGAGGCGCGACGGCACTCAGGTAGGCCTGGACCCTACCCCGCTGCGTCAAGCTCGTTCGCGATTTGTATGGTTTATGACGCTCGTCGAACAATTGCATAGCTTTGCCAGCTCAAGATCGTCTCTTTCCCAGCCAATTGGGATCGGGTCAACGTCTGGTGTGCGCGCTCGGGTGTCAGCCCGCTGCCCGAGACGCCGGTCCCACCGCACGGACGTGACGCAGCCGTTCCTCGGCGCGTTGCAGGTCTCCTTCGAGCTCTCGCAGGCGAGGGCTCGGTCGCACGCCCCACCTGTAGAGCTTCGCGCGCAGCAACGCCACCCGGTCATGGCAATCGCGCACGTCGGCCTGCGCCATCTCGATTTCGCGGGCCGAGCTCACGAGTCGAACTCCAACATCACTCGAATCGCTGCCGATCCGCGGGATAGAAACGTCGTCACCTCGGGCCTAGAGTCCGCGACTGCGAGCGTCGCCGGCTAGCGCTGCGCCCATCACTCCCGGCTGGATCTGCTCTTGGAGCTCGGCGATCAGCCTGGCATGTCGCTCGGATTCCCGGTGCACGGAATCCTGCAGCCCCTCGATCAGCCGCTCCAGGTGGGCGACGCGCGCCTCGAGGGCGGGCACACGATCATCCTGTCTGTCGACCGTCGGGGGTCGGTCCGGTGCGTCTGAGCCCGCTCCCGAACGACGGACCTGGAGGATTCGTGCGATGAGTCCCTCACGCTCACCCATCGTCATCCTCTCCCCGATCGCTTGGGCGGCGCGCTCCGTGGCGCGTAACGCCGGCGCTCCTCAGCTGTCATGGGGCGGATCACGAGCGTACCGCTCCGGACCTGCTCGTCGATGAGCTCGAGCTTGGCCTGGCGCTTCTCTTCGGCTTTCTCACGCGTCGTCTTCATCGCGGCGCCTCCTTCCTGGGCCGGCGCGGTCAGACTGCTGAGGGGAGATTCGCTGCGTCGGCCGAGAAGAACCTCACGGGCGACAAAAAAACACCCGTGCCTAACACGGTATCACCCGTACGAGCAGACCGGGACAGCAGGCTCGTGAGGTCTCGCAGTGCGTCAGCCGGTGACGGGGAGTAGGCTCCGGAGCCACGTGACCCCGCGGGCAGGGACTTCCGGCTCAGGCACTCAATGCTCCGCGCGGCGAGGGTCACGTCGCGCGTTCCCGGATTCTTCATGGCCTCGATAACCCAGATCACCGTTGTTGGCGGCGAGCGCTATCGCGTGGAGGGCAAAGCCAAGGATGTCGAGCGTCTCATCCTCGATGCGGCGCGTGGGTCGATCATGCAGTTCGCATGGCTGACTGACGCTCAGACCGGAGACTTGGTGGGCATCAATCCGGAATGTGTCGTGATGCTCCGGGCTCTCGACACGTAGCGGCCCGGTCGAGCGAACGGCCGGAGGCGCAAGCGCCGTTAGCGAGTAAGACCCGCCTATTGCTGGCGGTCGACCGCTGGGTCGGTCTCGAACGCTGGGTCGGTCGGTGGGCCCGGGGGATTTGCCGCGGCCAGCTTTCTCGCATGCTTCCTGGCTTCCTTCTCCACACGACGCTCGCGGAGCCTGGTCTCGCGGTTGAGCTTTGCCATCGTTGTCTTCTTCTTGCCGGTCGAGGCCATGCCGTCCATCCTTTGTCGGGGTCTCCCGCGCGTGGCCCGCGCCGTCGATCACCCGATTGTCGGGCTCACACGGCGCGACGACTACGACCGGAGGGCGCCTGCGCGCCCCCCGTGTGCCATTCGGTCGGTGCTAGAGCACCTGGACGTTTGCCGCTGCTGGGCCCTTCTGGCCCTGCTCGGCGTCGTAGCTCACCTTCGCGCCCTCGGCGAGCGACTTGAAGCCGTTGCCTTGGATCGCGGTGTGGTGTACGAACAGGTCTTTGCCGGAGTCATCGGGCGTGATGAATCCAAAGCCCTTGTCGTCGTTGAACCATTTCACGGTTCCTGTGGCCATCTTCGTTGCCTCCTCGGTATGTGCACTGCGAAACGCTGAGGGTGCAACGAGGCAACGACTGCGAAAACGCCGGGCACTGCTTTAGTCGAGACGAACCTCGACCCCACGCCAAGTCTAGCGCTCGGGGTTCCGCCGCGGAGCGCCGGAACCGGCCCCGATGTCGTCGCGCAGATACTGGCTCTGCTGAAGATCTCGGAGCTTCTTGAGCGACTGGTGTTCGATCTGGCGGATTCGCTCGCGGGTGACGTTGAACGCCCGCCCGACCTCGTCGAGCGTGCGCGGACGCCGATCGCCGAGGCCGTAGCGCAACTCGAGCACGCGCCGCTCGCGGTAGGACAGGTTCTCGAGCGCCTCGCGTAGGGCTTCGTTGGCGAGGACCTCAACCGCGCGCTCGTAGGGGGACTCAGCCTGCTCGTCGGCGATCAACTGACCGAACTCAGATTGCCCATCCTCACCGACGGGCGTCGCGAGCGAGATCGGCGTCTGCGCGGAGCGCCGGATCGACTCGACCTCCGAGGGCTCGAGCCCCGTGACTTCAGCGATCTCGTCGGCCGTCGCCTCGCGGCCGAGCCCGGTCATCAGCTTGCGCTCCGCCCGGCCGATCCTGTTGAGCTTCTCGACGATGTGGACCGGAATCCGGATCGTGCGCGCCTTGTCCGCGAGCGAACGGGCGATCGCCTGGCGGATCCACCACGTGGCGTAGGTGGAGAACTTAAAGCCCCTTCGGTAGTCGAACTTCTCCGCCGCGCGGACGAGACCGAGCGTCCCCTCCTGGATCAGGTCGAGAAATGGCAGCCCCTGGTTGCGGTAGCGCTTGGCGATCGAGACCACCAGCCGCAGGTTCGCCTCGACCATCCTCTGCTTGGCCTCGAACGAGCCGCGCTCGATCCGCCGGGCAAGGACAACCTCCTCCTGAGCGGTCAGCAGCCGAACCCTGCCGATGCCCTTCAGGAACAGCTGCAGACCATCCGTCGTCCCCTCCGGCTCGAGATTCAGCTCACCCTTGCGGCGGGTCCGCTTCTCGGCCCCGCGCTCGACGGTCTGGGCTGCCGTGGTGGCGGGGTCGATCTCCTCGATCAGCTCGATCTCGCAGCGCTCGAGGACACCGCGCAACTCCTCGACCTCGATGTCCTCGAGCCCGAGCTCGGCTGTGGCGGCCGCGATCTCGGCGTGCGTGAGCACGCCGAACTGCATTCCGCGCGCGATCAGTCCCCTGACCTCTTCAAGCTCCGCGAGATCCGCCGCTGACATGTCGTCACCTTCGCG
This sequence comes from uncultured Solirubrobacterales bacterium, assembly GCA_963832315.1. Taxonomy (GTDB): domain Bacteria; phylum Actinomycetota; class Thermoleophilia; order Solirubrobacterales; family Solirubrobacteraceae; genus Palsa-465. The sequence continues at coordinate 39,375 of CAWHTT010000013.1, forward strand.
TTCGGCCCGTGGGCGCGTTCAACCAGATCGGGAGGAGCCCGCCGGGCCGGGGTGTACCGCCAGTCGAGCAACACGCCAGCCCCGCAGTCAAATCAGTAACCCATGCCTCTCGCCTCGTGACGCAAAATAGCGTCGTCGGTGGCACTCGGGCGCGGGGTGAGTATCCAGGCCGCGGGGCCAGCTGACTTCCGACTGTACTCCCATTCGCAGCCGTTGCGCGCGCTGGAGGTGAAAAAATCCCTGCTCGGCGGCGGCGCGCTCGACGGCGGCTGATCGATGGGACCTGCTAGGTTCGAGGCAGCGGTCGACGCCGTCGGCCGCGAGGCAGCTTGCTTGGGTCCCGCAATGAGCGGTTCGGGTCAGCCGTAGCCTCCCGAACCGTCCGCGGCCCGCAGCGCCGCCAAGGAGCCTTACCGATGTCAATGCAGTCCTTCGCTGATCTCGGCGTAACACGCCCCGTGGTCAGCTCTCTTGCCCAGCGGGGCATAGCCAGCCCGTTCGCGATTCAGCGTCAGGTGATCGGCGATGTTCTCGCCGGCCGCGATGTGCTCGCCAAGTCGCCCACCGGATCGGGCAAGACGCTCGCCTTCGGGATCCCGATCGTCGAGCTGATCAAGGCCGAGGATCCCAGACCCTCGGCGCTGGTTCTCGCACCGACGCGCGAGCTCGCCTCCCAGATAGTCGAGGAGATTCACGACATCGCGCATGCGCGCGCCCTCCGTGTGACCGCTGTTTACGGCGGCGCCGGACTGGTCAAGCAGGCTCGGGATGCGGCCCGCTCGCACGTCCTGGTGGCAACGCCCGGCCGTCTCGAGGATCTGCTTGCCCGTGGCGCCTTCACGCTCGACGCGATTCGGATTCTCGTGCTTGACGAGGGCGACCGGATGCTCGACATGGGCTTTCGCCCAGCCGTTGACCGGATCGTGGCACTGTGCCCACCGGCACGCCAGACCCTGTTCTTCTCCGCCACGCTGGACGGCGAGGCCGGACTCGTGGCGCGACGGTACAGCCGCGACGCCGCCGTCTACGAGCACGGGCCAACGGCTCGCCGTGCGAGCGTCGATGTCGAGCACCGTTTCGTCCCGGTCGCACACGAGCACCGAATCGAGGTGCTGGTCAACGAACTGCGGCGTGACCGTGAGCTGACGCTGGTGTTCGTGCGGACCAAGCACGGGGCCGATCGGCTCGTCAAGCGGCTCCGCGCTCACGGCGTCGATGCCGTGGCGATGCACGGCAACAAGTCACAGCGCCAGCGCGAGCAGGCGCTGGCACGGTTTCAGTCCGGGGCGGTCGACACGCTCGTCGCCACCGACGTCGCCGCGCGCGGCATCGACGTGACCGGGATCTCGCATGTGATCAACTTCGATCCACCCGCCGACCCCGAGACCTACGTTCACCGGATCGGACGGACCGGCCGGGCCGGTGCCCAGGGCATCGGGATCACGCTCGTCGCGCCATCCGAGCGCGGCGACGTCAGCCGCATCGCCGCGAGGCTCGGGCTCGACCACGGGCTCGGAGGCGGAGGCGGGACTCACGACCACCGGGCGCAGGCCAGGCCCACCGGTACCCGCAACCCCACCGGTACCCGCAGCCGTCCACGCGCGCGACGCGCGCGCAGCGCGCGCCGCGGTCGTTAGTCCGCGACCTGGCTCAGCCGAGTTCGGCGAGTAGGTGCTGGACGCGCCTCGCGATTTCGTCGCGGGTGGCGCGGACTTCCGCGCGTGGGCGGCCCTTGGGATCGGCGAGGTCCCAATCGATGTAGCGCTTGCCCGGGATGACCGGGCACTGATCGCCGCAGCCCATCGTCACGACGACGTCGGCTTCCTGAGCGAGCTCGCGTGTCAGCAGTTGTGGCCGGCGGTCGGCGAGGTCGATCCCGAGCTCGCGCATCACGTCGACCACCTCGGGATGCACGCGGTCGGCGGGCGTGGTCCCGGCCGAGTCGGCGGTGTGGCGACCGTCGGCCGCTCGCGCGAAAAGCGCTTGGCTCATCTGCGAACGACCGGCGTTGTGCAGACAGACGAACAGGACGTGTGCCATCTCCATCGGAGCATATCCATTGACGTTTATCACTTCAATTGATAAACGTATATAGATGGCTGTCGATCTGCAGCTGGCGCCGAAGACCAAGCGCCCGGCCGGCGAGCGATGCTGTGAGCCGGTCGTGTATCCCGACGTCGAGCGAGATCAGGCCGTGCGCATGTCGGCCGTGGCCAAGGCACTGGGCGACCCGGTTCGCCTGCAGCTCGTCGACGTGCTGCGCAAGCACGCGGGCAAGGTGTGCGTGTGCGAGCTGGTGCCCCTGTTCGACCTTTCCCAGCCGACGGTCTCCCACCACCTCCGGGTGCTCCGCGAGGCCGGGATCGTCGGCTCCGAGCGAGTCGGGCTGTGGGCCTATTACTTCGTGATCCCCGACGCCGTTCAGGAGCTGTCCGCATGGCTGAGCTAGAGACAACCCGCCGCACACCCGCCGGCTCCGACAGCGTCCGCGAGACCGTACGCGAGAAGTATGCGGCGGCCGCGAAGGCGGCCGCGACCGGATCTGGCTCGGGGTGCTGCAGCCCGGCCGACGAGACCGGCGGGTTCGGCGCCACCCTGTATGCCGACAGCGGCGAGGCGGACGCCCCGGAGGCCGCAGTGAGCGCGTCGCTCGGCTGTGGCGTGCCGACCGCGGTCGCCGATCTGCACGAGGGGGAGATCGTGCTCGACCTGGGCTCGGGCGCAGGCGCCGACGTCCTCATCTCCGCCCGCCGCGTCGGGCCGAGGGGCCGCGCGATCGGGATCGACATGACCGACGAGATGCTCGACCTGGCCCGCCGCAACGCCGCCGAGGCCGGCGTGGAGAACGTGGAGTTCCGCCACGGCTACCTCGAGGATCTACCCCTCCCGGATCAGAGCGTCGACGTCGTGATCTCGAACTGCGTGATCAACCTGTCGGGCGACAAGCCCAAGGTCCTGGCCGAGGCTGCGCGGGTCCTGCGGCCGGGAGGGCGGTTCGCCGTCTCCGACGTGATCGCCGACCCGGACATGGACGAGCGCACGCGCGCCGACATGGCGGCGTGGACGGGCTGCATCGCCGGAGCGCTCACCGACCCTGAGTTCCGGGACGCACTCGTCGCCGCAGGGCTCGAGGACGTCGAGATCCGGGAGACCCACCGCGTCCACGAGCACGCCGCCGCCGCGATCATCCGCGCCCGCAAGCCTGCCGCACGCGGCCACGACGCAGCGTAGAGCGGTCCGCGGCTCAGTTCGGCGGGGCCCGGAGGCTGCCGATCCGCAGCGATTCCTCGCCGGGTCCACCGGGCGGCGACGCGGGCGGTGGGTCGGTCGTCGTGGCGGCGTCCGACGCCAGGTTCTCGAGCGAGTCGGCTGACGGCACGAAGAACAGGCCGCCGGTGATCGCGGTCGAGAAGTCGAGAATGCGGTCCGTGTTCCCCGGCGGATCGCCGACGAACATGTTGCTCAGCATCTGCTCGATCAGCGCCGCGGTGCGCGCGTACGCGATGTAGTAGGTGCCGAACTCCGCCGCGCCGACGCGGCCGAACGGCATGTTGAAGCGCATGATCTGTTGCTCCTCCCCATCCGGCCCCGTGATCACGTTGAGGGCCAGATGGGAATCCGCGGGCTTCACGTCGTCGGGCAGTTCGAGATCGCTGAGCTTGGTGCGGCCGACGATCAGCTCTTGCTCCTCGGTGGATAGCGCGTCCCACGCAAGGAGGTCGTGCAGATACTTCTGAACGATCACGTAGCTGCCACCGGCGAACGCGGGGTCCTCGGCGCCGATCAGCACCGCCTCCGCGGCTGCGGCGCCTTCCGGATTCTCGGTTCCGTCGACGAACCCGAGCACGTCGCGGTCGTCGAAGGAGCGAAAGCCGTGGACCTCGTCCACCACGGCCGCGAGACCGCGAAAGCGCTCCATCAACCGCTGGGCCAGCTCGAAGCAGACGTCGAAGCGGTGAGCACGGATGTGCAGAAGCAGATCACCGGGCGTGGCCACCGCGACGTGCCGCGGGCCGGCGAGCTCCCGGAACGGGTGAAGCTCGGCCGGACGAGGACCGGCCCCAAGCCGATCCCAGAGGGCCGCACCGATCCCCACCACGCAGGAGAGCTCCGCTTCGGGCACACGGAAGCCCACCGACCGCTTGAGTCCCGACACGTTTCCGAGCACGTCGGCGACATCGGCTTCGGCTCCGGGCGACACGACCAGCACCAGGAATATGGCCGCCTCGGTCGGGTGGCTCAGAATCGGCTGCGGCTCGGAAGCGGGCACGATCGGCTTGGAACATACGCGACCGTCAGCCGCGGCTGCCATCCGGGCTCATGGATCCGCGCGCATGAACCAGATGTGCGGGCCGCCGCCCGGCGCCTGCGCCTCCTCGTAGACGCGGAAGCCGCAGCGGGCGTAGATCGCGACATTTGCCTCCGTGCCGGTCGACAGAAAGGCGCCTGTTCGCTGGGCGCGCGCCCGAGCAAGTCCGGCCTCGATCAGCGTCCTTCCGATGCCGCGTCCCTGCAGTTCGGGCGCCACCGCGATCGAGTCCAGCTGCCATGACGGCTCCGGCGGGTCGTGCTTGGCAACCCAGTCCCAGAACGCGTCGTAGCGGCCGCCACCATCGTCGGCCAGAGCCAGGATCCGCGCCTGGTTCCACGGATGGCCGTCCCATACCTCGCTCTGCTCGGGCGCGATCCAAACCGCGGCGCCGTCCCCCGCTCCCGCCTCCCAGACCAGGCCGAGCGGAAGGGCCGCCTCGAGGAAGTACGCGAAACAGCGCGTAAAGCGCTCTTCGAGGTCCCCTTCCGAACCCAGCGGCCAGCGCATCATCGGCTCTTGCACGAACGCGCGTCCGAACACCTGCGCGAGGGCCGACAGCCGCGCCGGGTCTCGCGTCAGCCGGACCATCTCGTGGAACCTACGCGGCTCGGGTGCGAGCCAGCGGCACCGGCGACCGTCCCGCCGCCTGCCACTCCGCGCTGACCTGCTCCAGGACGTCCACCATGGCCCGGGCCGGCCGGGACTGGTACCCGGCGGGCATCAGGGCGACGATCGGCCGGGTCAGCTTGACACCGCGCATGGCGCAGATCCGGACATCGGGCGACACGTTGCGCGCGACCATGTCGGGCACCGGGGCCACGCCAACCCCAGCGGCGACAAATCCCAGGATCGCCGTGTAGTCGTCGTGGTGGAAGGCAATCTGTGGATCGAACCCTTCGGCGTGACATGCGCGGATGAACCGGTCGGCGTCGGGACACGCGTTGCTGGTGCCGAGCATCCATCGTTCGTCTGAGAGCTCGCCGAGGCGGACGCGGCTGCGGCCGGCGAGCCTATGTCCGCGCGGCAGCGCGATCAGCATCGGCTCCGTCAACAGCATCACGCCGTCCACGTCCGGAACCTCGAGGCAGCTCTCGTCGTTGCACAGCGCCAGATCGACCTCCCCGGACCGCAGCATGGGCAGCACGCCGGGTGGTTCGACCATCGACACCGACAGCTCGACCTCGGGCAGGCGGTGACGGAACTCGACGACGGCCAACGGCACGATGGTCGCCGCCGCGGAGCTCAGCGTCGACATGCGAAGCCTCCCGGCTCGAAGGCCGAGCAGATCGTCCAGATCCTCCTCGGCGTCGCGCAGCCGCGCCAGGATGGCGTCGGCGTGGCGCACCAGTAACTCGCCCGCATCGGTGAGCCGGACGCCGGCGGGTCGCCGCTCGAGCAGCGTCGCTCCGGTCTCCCGCTCGAGCAGCGCGACGTGACGGGAGACCGCGGGCTGTGTGTAGCCGAGCGCCACGGCCGCTGCCGAGAACGACCCGCGCCGGGCCACCTCGCGGAGGACGCGCAGTCGCCTCACATCCAACATAACGGAAAGTTATAGCGCACCCGCGATAACCCTATTTGCATTTATGACGGATTGTGGCCAATGTAGGAGCCATGGCCCTGAACCTTTTCCAGCGCACGACCCAGACTCGCCCAGGCGGCTATCGCGGCACGCCGGCCGTGACCATCCGCTGGGCCACGCCGGACGACGCCCGGGATCTGGAGATCCTGGCCGACCTCGACGAGGCCCGCGTCCCCCCTGCCCCACAGCTCCTCGCCTTTGTCGACGACGAGCTGTGGGTGGCCTTCTCGCCCGCAGCCGGGGCGGTGATCTCCGACCCGTTCAGGCACAGTGCCGAGGTGGTCGCGCTCGTCCGGGCCCGCGGCCGGCAGCTGACCGTGCCCGAGCCTGGCCGGCCCCGACTGCGTGCGATGCGCCTCTTGAGCCAACCGTGGTGACCCAGCAGGCCCGGCGGCCGCGACCGGCCTTCAACTGACCGGCGCGCTGAGCGCGTAGCGGAACGGGTTGCGGATCGCGTACGTCCCGTCGCGGAGGCGGTGAGCGGCGAGGAACCGCTCGATGTCGGCCCGGACCTCGTCCCAGCCGGCGTGCTCGGCGATGCCAACGACCGGACCGGCGCTGCTCAGCGCGGTTACTGCGGTGGCCGTGTCGGGATAGCCGAACGTGCACGGCACGTCGGTCACCTCGGCGACCTCGAGTCCGGCCGCGGCGAAGAACGCCTCGAGCGCTTCGCGCTCGGACAACGCGAACGGACCGGGCGCCCCGGGGGGAGGCGGCGGCATAAGCGCGCCGAGGCTCTTCAGGTGCGGGGTCAGCTCGCACATCTCCGCCGGGGACCAGACCAGAGCCAGGACGCGGCCACCGGGTGCGGTCACGCGCTTGGCTTCGCGGAGTGCCTCGGCGGGATCGGCCGCGTACTGGAACGAGTTGAAGCCGGTGACCGCGTCGAACAAGCCATCGGTGAACGGGAGCCATTGCAGGTCGCCCTGCACGATGTCCGCGCCGGGCACCCGTCGCCGGGCGTAATCCAAGAGTCCGGGCGATGCGTCGAGGCCCGACACGTCGGCGCCGCGGTCAGCGGCGAGCCGGAGGGCGAGCCCTGCGCCGCAGCCCACGTCGAGCACCCGGCTGCCCGCGCGAACATCGAGCGCGTCGAGTGCGGCCGTGTAGGCCGGCGCCACGTAGCGCTCCTGCAGCTCGGCCCAGTCGCCCGCGTTGACGCTCCACAGTCGCCCTTGGGCTTCCGCCGTGCCGGTCTGAGTGTTGGTGCTCATGAGATGCCTCCTGGGGTTGGTTTGCGCCGTGGACGCTAAGCACCCCGCTGCCGGCTGCCTTCGGCCGATCTGCCTAAGTTGGTCCCTCGAGCGGCCCATCTTGGCCGCGCAGCAAGCCGGTCGCACGGGCGGCTTCGACCGCGGCCGTGCGGGTCGACACGCCGAGCTTGGAGAGGATCGCCGATACGTGGTGGGCCACGGTCCGCTCCGAGAGATGTAACGCGGAGGCGATCTGCGGATTCGTCGCGCCCCCGGCGAGCGCGCGCAGGACGTCCTGCTCGCGGCGCGTCAACCCGGCCGGGTTGGCCAGTGTCGAGCGGCGCGGCCCGCGCAGGGATACGGCGCCGCGTGCCTCCCGTTCGCGCGCGAACGCCCGAGCGGTGGCGGTGGCTCCCAGCCGGTGCAGCGACGCCATCGCGCCCCGCGCCGCCCGATCGTCGCCGGGGAGCGCGGCCAGCGCGGCCTCGTAAGGGGCCTCCAGCGCACGCCACACGCCGATCGCGGCCCGCCAGTCCCCGGCCAGCTCGAGTGCCACCGGCTCGGGCAACGGCGGCGCCAGCGGGTCCGGTTCGATCCCCTCCCCCGCCCGCGCCGCCCACAGCAGCGCGTCCCCCGCCGGACGTACGAGCTGGCGCGCGAAGGGCGCAGCGAGGCCGATTCGCGACTGCTCACGGGCCTGCTCCAGATCGCCGGCGATCCAGGCCTCCTCGGCCAGCGCGGCGCGCAGGCAAATATGCCGCCAGCCCGGGGGCAGGGCTTCGATCTCCGCGAGTGCGGCCAGTAAGCGCCGGCGCGGGTTCCCCTCGCCGCGGCGCGCCTGCACCAGCCCCTCGACGGCGTCGGCGACGACCAGACCACCGTGCCAGTCGTATCGTCCCTCGACCAGCCGCGCCAGCGCGTCGTCGTAGCGACCGCGATCGACCAGCGTCCGGGCATGGATGACGATCACGTACTGCCGTGGAATCGTCGTCTCGAACTCGTCGAACAGCACCAGGGCGTCTTGCGCCACCCGGTCGGCCCACGCGCCGTCGCGCGCATCCGCCGCGACCGACACCGCGTTGACATGGGCCCGGATGACCTGGATCGCGGTGCCACCGGTGCGTGCCTCGCCACGCGCTTGCTCGAGCAGCGGCCGGGCCTCGTGGCTCCCGCGATGCCCGTGCGCCAGGCCGAGCGAGATGAGCGTGTCGATGCGCGCCTCATCGAGTCCCGCCTCGGCGGCCGCCGCGAGCGCGTCCTGCCCGTGCGCGATCGCCTCGGCCGGGTCGAACGCGATCGACTCGACGCGCACCAGCGCGGCGTGCGCGCGGGCCAGGTCCTCGACCGCGCCCGTCCCGGTGAGCAGCACGACCGCTTCGGCGGCGGCGGTCCGCGACTCCTCGAGCCGGTCGAGCGACCACAGCGTGGCCGACAGCACCGCACGCGCGCGACCACCGGCACGACGGTCGCCCGCGCCGTCGGCCAGCCCGACCGCCTCCTGCGCCGCCGCGCGCGCCTCGTCGAGATCACGGCCGGAGAAGTTCGTCGCACGCGCGTAGCGGATCAGCAGATCGACGCGCGCGGCTCCGTCGGCGTTGCCCAGACGCAACGCCCGCTCGAACTGCTGTCCGGCCTCGTACAGCGCGCCGACCCGCTCCGCCGCCGCCGCCGCGAGCGCCGCGTGCTCGGCGGCGAGTTCGCCCAGTCCGGCGACGTCCGCGTGGTGGGCGATCCGGGAGTGATCGGGCTGAGGGCGGCCGGCGAGCGCCTGGGCGACCGAGGCGTGGAGCGCCGAGCGTCGCGGCGTGGACAGGGCCGCCTCGATCGCCCGCCGGATGAGCTCGTGCCGAAACCCGAGGGTCGCGCGGTCGTCGGTCAGGACTCCTCGCGCGAGCGCCTCTTCGATCGCCGGCGCCTGTCCCGGCGCCAGCACGTCGAGCAACGCCGCTGGGACGCGCTCGCCCACGACCGCTGCCAGATCCACCAGACCGCGTGCCTCAGAGCTCAGCCGCGACACCCTAGCCAGGGTCGCGTCGCGCACCGACGCCGGGAGCCCGTCGACCGCGGCCAGCATTTCGACGACCAGGAACGGGTTGCCTCCGGTCACGCGGGCAACCTCGCGCGCGTCCGCCCCGGCGGGGGCGGCCATCGTCCGCACGGCTTGCATCGACAACGGCGCGAGCACGATCCGGCTCACGCTCGGGTCGGTGGCGAGGTCTCCCACGAGCCGAGCCAGGGCGGGATTCGCCGCCAGCTCGTCGTCGCGCAGCGTCAGCAGGAGCGCGAGGGGTGCCTCCTCGATCCGCCGGGCCAGGATCCGGACGACATCGAGCGTGGCCGGGTCCGCCCAATGGGCGTCCTCGATCGCCGCCACGGCCGGTCCTTGCGCGGTGAGCGCGCTCCGCAGCAGGCGCGCCAGCGCACGACGCTCGCCCGTATCGAGCTCCGGACTCTCCCCCACCCCAACCGCTTCCGCCAGCTCGCGCACCGGACCGAGCGGCTCGGGGACCGACAGCGGCTCGCACCGTCCGAGGTAGAACGGCAGGCTCCCGGTCTCCCGGACGGCGCGCAGCAGCGAGGTCTTGCCGATCCCGGCCTCGCCGCGGATCAGCACCATCCTCCCGGAGTCCGAGCGCGCCGCGTCAAGCGCCGCAGCGAGACTCCCCAGCGCCTCCTCACGCTCGAGCAGCCGGTCCACAGCGCGATCGTAACCGCACACCCCGGCCGGCGGGTCGGGTTAGGCCCGCGACCAGCGCGTCGAACCGCGCGCCACGATCGCGGCCAGCACCGCGGCACCGCACGCCGTTGCGAGCGCCGCCCGGATGCCGCTGACCGCCAGCAGCTGTCCGCACAGCGCGGCTCCAAGAGCCAGCCCGGCCCCGTAGGCGGTGCTGAGCCACGTGAACGCCTCGGCTCGGCGCCCGGGGTCCGCCACCTCGTCGATCACGGCGAGCTGACACGTGGCGGCCGGCGCGAAGCACAGCCCGCTGAGGACCGCCAGCCCGACCATCGCGGTCAGGCCGGGCAGCAGGATCAGCGGCAGGAAGCCGATCGCCCCGAGCAGGCAGAGGGCCGGGTAGAGCTCTCCCGCCGTCCGGGCGCGCGGTCGCAGCCCGTAGAGGAACCCTCCGACCAGGCTCCCCGCGGCGAACGCGGACAGCAGCACGCCGGCCGCGGCGGTGGAGCCGTGGGCTCGGGCGAAGGCGGGAAAGGCCACGTCGAGCACACCGAAGGTGATGCCGAACGCGGCCGAGGTGGCGAGGAGCGTGCGCATCCCACTTCCCGCGATCGCCGAGAGCCGACCCGCCTCCTCCTCGACGGCTGCGCGCGGCTGCTCCGCGGCGCGCGCCGCTGGCGAACGCGAGCGCCCCGGCGAAGCTCAACACTGCGCTCGTGGCGACAGCGGCGGTGGGCGACCAAACGGAGATCAGGACCGCGACGAGCAACGGGCCCGCGATGTAGGTGGTCTCGACCATCATCGACATCAGCCCGTAGGCGGCCTGCCGGGTGTCGGCTCCCGTGAGGGTCTCCGACCACAGGCTGCGCAGCGCGGTCAAAGCGGGCGCGGCCACCGCGCCGGCGACGAACCCCAGGAGCACGAGGATCGCCGCGGGGACATGTGCCAGCCCGCCGGCGATGAACGCGGCGTCGGTGATGACATCCGGGACCGCCAGTCCGAGCACGGCCCGGCGCGGGCCGACCCGATCGACCAGACGGCCGCGCGCCGGTCCGAACAGCAACAGGCCGGCTGTCGATGCGGCGAGCACCAGGCTGGCGGTCGCGAACGAATGCGTGGCGGCGTGCGCGAACAGCACGTAGGCCACCGGCGTCATCGTCGTGGCCACGCCGAGCATCAGGAACGCGACGATCAGCCCGGGGACGTCCGGAGAACGAAGCAGCTTGACGTAATTCGCGGCGATCACGATGTGCGGCCCACCGCGGCGCGGGCCGCGCCAGGCTACCGGCCGTCAGCGAGACGGCGCCGCCGCGCGGTGACGGGTTGATCGCGACGATCGTCCCTGGAAGGATCGGTCTGACATAAACGCCGATCGAGGAGCGCGGATTCGAATGCTCGACAGCACCGCCGGAACCACCGAGCCGTTCACGGGAGCGGAGTATCTGGAGAGCATCCGCGACCGGCGGGAGGTCTACGTTTATGGGGACCGGGTCGAGGACGTGACGACGCACCCAGCGTTCCGCAACACCGCACGCTCGATTGCTCGGATGTACGACGCCCTCCACGACGAGACGCGAGGGCCGATCATCACCACTACCACGGACACCGGCTCGGGGGGCGTGACCCACAAGTTCTTCCGTTTCCCGCGCACGGTCGAGGATTGCGTGGGCGATCTCGAGGCGATCGCCGAATGGGCGCGGATCGGCTACGGCTGGCTGGGCCGCAGCCCCGACTACAAGGCGGCCTTCCTGGCCACGCTCGGGGCGAACGCCGACTTCTACGACCCCTATCAGGACAACGCGCGGCGGTGGTATCGCGAGGCGCAGGAGCGCGTCCTGTACTGGAACCACGCGATCATCCATCCGCCCGTCGATCGCAACCGGCCGCCCGAGGAAGTCGGCGACGTCTTCATGCACGTGGAAGAGGAGCGTGACGACGGCATCGTGGTGAGCGGCGCGAAGGTCGTGGCCACCGGCTCGGCCCTCACGCACTACAACTTCATCGCCCACTACGGCCCGATCCCGCTGCAGAAGAAGGAATACGCGCTGGTCTGCGCGGTCTCGATGGACACCCCGGGCGTGAAGCTGATTTGCCGCCCGTCCTACGAGATGACGGCCGAGGTGATGGGCAGCCCGTTCGACTACCCACTGTCGAGCCGCCTGGACGAGAACGACTCGATCTTCATCTTCGACCGCGTGCTCGTCCCCTGGGAGAACGTGTTCGTCTACGGCGACATCGAGAAGGCCAACAACTTCTTCCCCTACACCGGCTTCATCCCCCGCTTCTGCTTCCACGGCTGCATCCGCCTGGCGGTCAAGCTCGACTTCATCGGCGGACTGCTGCTGAAGGCCGTGGAGGCCACCGGGACCAAGGACTTTCGCGGCGTCCAGGCCCAGGTCGGCGAGGTCCTGGCCTGGCGCAACCTGCTGTGGGGCCTGGCCAGCGCCATGGCCCGCGAGCCGCAACCCTGGAAAGAGGGCGCGCTCCTGCCCAACATGGACTACGCGATGGCCTATCGCGTGTTCTCCACCATCGGCTATCCGCGCGTCAAGGAGATCATCGAGCAGACCGTGGCCAGCGGCCTCATCTACATCAACTCGAGCGCCCGCGACTTCAAGAACCCGGACATCCGGAAGTACCTCGACCGCTACGTCCGCGGCTCGAACGGGATCGAGGCGGTGGAGCGCGTGAAGCTCATGAAGCTGTTGTGGGACGCGATCGGCACCGAGTTCGGCGGCCGCCACGAGTTGTACGAGCGCAACTACAGCGGCAACAGCGAGAACATCCGCATGGAGGTCCTGTTCGCCGCCATGGGTAGCGGTCAGACCGACCGCTACAAGGGCTTCGCCGAGCGGTGCATGAACGAATACGACCTCGACGGCTGGACCGTGCCCGACCTGATCAATCCCGACGACGTCAGCGCCCTGGCCCGATCCAGCTAACTGGAGAGCGTCAGACCGGGCACCGCTCGCGCGTTATCAGTGCAGCGGTACCTCGAACTCAGGAGACATCAGAGATGAGCTTGACCGAACAGCCGGTGGTGCAGCTGCGCCATCTTGATCGTTTCTTCGTCGGCGGCGAGTGGGTCGCAGCGTCCAGCGACTCGACGATCACCGTCACCGACTCCGCGACCGAAGAGCGTTTCTTCTCGGTCGCCGAGGCACAGCCGGCTGACATCGCCCGCGCCGTCGCGGCAGCGCGCCGGGCGTTCGACACGGGCCCGTGGCCGCGGATGAGCCATGTCGAACGGGCTGACTACCTTCGCGCGATCGCGGCGGCGCTGCGTGAGCGCGGTGGGGAGGTCGGGGAGATCTGGCCGCGGGAATCCGGCGTGCTGCACGGCATCGCCTCCCACGCGGCCGAGGGCGCGGCCCGGAGGTTCGAGTTCTACGCCGCGCTGGCGGACACGTTCCCGTTCGAGGAGGAGGCGCGGCCGACGAACGGCGGCCAGTTCGGACTGCTCGTGCGTGAACCGGTGGGCGTCGTCGGCGCGATCGTCCCCTGGAATGTGCCGATGGGCCTCATCGCGAACAAGATGGCGCCGGCGTTGCTGGCGGGCTGCACCGCGGTCCTGAAGTCCTCACCCGAGGCGCCCGGCGAGGGCTACCTCCTCGCCGAGATCGCCGAGGAGGTCGGCCTCCCGCCCGGTGTGCTGAACGTCGTGACCGCCGACCGTGAGGTGTCCGAACTGCTCGTACGCGACCCGCGCGTTGACAAGATCACGTTCACCGGCTCGACGGCGGCCGGCCGGCGAATCGCCGCGATCTGCGGCGAGCGGATCGCTCGCTGCACGCTCGAGCTGGGCGGCAAGTCGGCGGCGGTGATCCTGGATGACATCGATCTCGAGACCGTCGCTCGGACGATCTCCGGAGCCGAGTGCTTCCTGTCGGGCCAGGTGTGCTCGTCGCTGACGCGGATCGTGGTTCCGCGCCACCGCCATGACGAGCTCCTCGATGCGCTGTCGGCAACGTTCTCGCAGGTCCGCGTCGGCGATCCGTTTGACCCCGAGACCCAGATGGGACCGCTGGCCTCCGAGCGCCAGCGCGACCGGGTGCTCGGCTACGTCGAGCAGGGCGTACAGGAGGGCGCGATCCTCGCGACCGGGGGCCAGCGCCCGGCGCACCTCGAGCGGGGCTGGTTCGTCGAACCGACGGTGTTCGGGAATGTCGACAACGGGTCCACCATCGCCCGCGAGGAGATCTTCGGCCCGGTCCTCAGCGTGATCCCGGCCGAGGACGAACGCGACGCCGTGCGCGTTGCCAACGACACGATCTACGGACTGAACGCCTCGGTGTTCACCGACGACGTCGAGCGAGCCCGCGCTGTCGCGGGAGAACTTCGCTCCGGCACGGTCGGCCACAACGCCTTCCGAACCGACTTCGGGATCGCGTTCGGCGGCTTCAAGCAGTCCGGGATCGGCCGCGAGGGCGGGGTCGAAGGGCTCCACCCGTTCCTGGAGACCAAGACGGTGATTCTCGAGGGCCGACCCGGGCGCTACGAAACGTCGCTTACAGCTTGATCGCGCTCCAGGCCGCGTCTCGGCCGGGCAGGTCGCGTCCGTAGCTGTCGGGGTTGGTGCCGAGCGTCTCGGCGGCCTCGGCGGCGATCTTCTGAACGATCACCGTGAGCGGGAATACCGAAAGGGCCTCGCCGAGATCGGGACGCGCGAGCTCGTAGACGGCGGTGCCCTGCGCTCTCGCGACATCGGCCAGTTGCCCCAGGCGGTCAGATCCGGCCCCGCCGTCCAGGCAGACGAGCGAGTCATCGGCCCCGAGGGCCACGGCCGGCCCGTGCAGGATGGACTCGCACGCGAGCCCTTCGGTGGCGACCAGCGCGGTTTCCCTGGTCTTGAGCGCGCCCTCCGCGGCCGTCCAGGCGTTGATTCCCACGCCGGCGAACTCGAGGAGCCGCACAGGTGGCGTCACACCCACCGGACCTTGCGCCAGCTCCCTGGCGACGGCGTCGGAAACGTCGTGGAGCGCTCCCAAAGAGGCACCCAGCAACTCGGCGAGCTGCGCGACTCGCATCAGAGCCGCGAGGTGGCTCGCCGTGAACGCCGAGGAGACCTCCTCCGAAACCGTCTCCAGGTCCGCATCCGGGTTTCCGCGCCTGGATATCACCACGGTGGGAACACCCGCTGCTCGGGCGCGCGCGAGCACCTCTGATGTGAACAGCTTGGTTCCCCGATGACTGAGCAGAAGCAGCGCATCGCGATCTCCGGGCGACGGCTGCCCGGCGGCGGCGTCAGCGGCCGGGACAGCCCAGGCCTCGACGCCACCCATCCGTAACCACCAGGCGCCCTGATTGGCGGCGTGCCAGCTCGTGCCGGTCCCGACGATGAGGACTCGCCGGCCGGCCAGTCGCTGCGCCGCAGACTCGAGCCCTCGTCGATCGTCGAGCAGCCGCCGCAGCATCTCGGGCTGGGTCGCCATCGTCTCACGCATCGCGCTCATCAGATCCCACGCGATCATGTCACGACCGGCACGAGGAGGGCAGCGCGCGAGAACTCTCGCCGAGCGCCCAAGCGCGGCGTCAGAATGGGCTCGGATGCAGGCCACAGCCATCGTTGGGCGCGACGAGGAGCTCGGTTCGGTCCGGCGGTTTCTCGCCGAGCTGGCGGCGGGACCCGCCGCCCTCATCATCTCCGGCGAGCCGGGGATCGGGAAGACGGTCCTGTGGGAGATCGCTTGCGAGGACGCACGCCGGCGCCACGGCCGGGTGCTCTCGTGGCGCGGTGTGGAGGCAGAGGCGATGCTCGCCTTCGCCGGGTTGTCGGAGCTGCTCGCGGGCGTCCTGGACGGCGTGACGTCGGGTCTCGCGGCCCCGCGTCGGCGGGCGCTCGAGGTTGCTCTGCTGCTCGCCGAACCGAACGGCCAGTCACCGGACGCGCATGCGATCGGGCTCGCCCTCGTCGACGTCCTCGGAGCGCTCTGCAAGGCGGGGCCCGTGCTCGTCGCGCTCGATGATGTCCAGTGGCTGGATGGTTCGTCTGCCGCAGTGCTGCAGGTCGCGATGCGGCGACTGCGCGAGCAGCCCGTCGGCGTCCTGATGACGCTGCGCGCGGAGCCTCGTTCGCGAATGCCGTTCGAGCTCGAGCGCTCGTTTGCGGGGCGACGGATCACGCGGCTCTCACCGGGTGCGCTCGGGCTCGGCGCCTTGCAGCGCCTGCTCAGAGAACGGTTGGAGCTCGAGCTGAGCCGCGCCGACCTCTCCTTGATTCACGAGACGTCCGGCGGCAACCCGTTCTTTGCGCTGGAGCTGGCGCGCTATGGAGCCCGGGTGCAGCGTGGATCGCGCCTCCGGGTGCCTGACAGCCTGGGCGACCTGCTCGGCGAACGGCTCGCACGCCTGCCGGTCGAGATCGGCGAGGTGGTGTTCACCGCGGCCGTGGCGGGCCGACCGCCCGTCGAGCTCATCGCCGCGGTGCTCGGCCGCTCGGATGAGGTGCACGATGCACTGGATCTCGCCGTGCGCGAGGGTGTCGTCGCGGTCGAAGGCGGGCGCGTGCGCTTCGTCCATCCACTGTTGGCCTCGGTCTGTTATCAGCAGGCTCCGGCCGAGAAGCGCCGGGCGGCGCACCGCATGCTGGCCGAACACGTGCCCGACGTGGAGGAGCGGGCGCGGCATCTGGCGCTCGCGGCCGAGGGGCCTGACGCGATCGCCGCGGCCGAACTGGACGCGGCGGCCGAGCATGCCGCGGCCCGCGGGGCGACCGCCGCCGGCGCGGAGCTGTCGGAGCTGGCCGCCGCGCTCACCGCCGCAGACGACGCGACCGGGTCGCGACGGCGGCGGCTCCGGGCGGCGAATCTGCATCGCCTGGTTGGGAATCTCGAGCGCGCTGTCGCCCTGCTTGAGGAGCTGCTCGCCGAGTCGCCGGGGGGCCTCGAGCGCGCCGATGTGTTGCTGGAGCTGGCGACGACGCGCAAGAACGACCTGCCGAGAATGGTCGCGCTGTGCGACGAGGCGCTCGCGGACGCCGCCGGGGACGATGCTCGGTGCACCCGCATACTCGCCTACAGAAGTTGGGCTTATCTGTTCGAGGCCGACATCGACGCCGCGCTCCGCGACGCCCGCGCGGCGCTCCGGACGGCTGAGCACGTGGGCGACGCGACGCTCCTCACGGTGGCGATCGCGCAAGTAGCGACGGTGGAAACGCGAGCTGCCGACATCACGCCCGGGCTGCTCGAACGGGGCGTGGAGCTCGAGGAGAGCCTCGCTATCCGGCTCGAGTACAACCAGAGCCCGCGGGCGTCGCTGGCCCGAAGGCTGATCGGGACGGCAGAGCTCGATCGCGCGCGCGTGATCCTCGAGGAGCTGGAGGGCGACGCGGCGACGTGGGGCAGCGAGGAGCTTCGGGGCGTGCTGCTCCGCAGCCTAGGCAGAATCGATTGGCTCGCCGGTCGCTGGGAATCGGCGCTCGAGCGAACGGCGCTGGCGCTCGAGTTCTGGGACCAGATGCGGGCGCCCCATGGCCTGGCGTTCACCGCCTGCCTCAGGGCGCTGATCGAGGTGGATCTTGGCCGGGTGCAAGAAGCGCGTGCCTCCGCCGAGCAAGGCGTCGCGATTTCCCGGGAGCTGGGCGACAAGGAGTGGGAGATCCTCGGCCTCGGCGCGCTCGGACGGCTCGAGCTGGCCCTCGGCAACCTGCCCACGGCGGGCGAATACATGCGTGAGCTACCGGGTCGACTGTTCGCGCTTGGCTACAACGACCCCACCCCACCCGTGTGGGCGGACGCGGTCGAGGTGCTGCTCGGGCTGGGCGAGCTCGAGCGGGCCCGCGCCTACCTCGATCGCCACGAGGACTGTGCGCGACGGACCGGCAACCCGCTCGCACTCGCTTGCGCGACGCGCTGCCGCGGTCTGCTCGCGGCCGCCGAGGGTGACGTCGATGCCGCGTCCGGAGCTCTGGAGCGCGCGGTCGGCGAGCTGGAGGCATTGCCATATCCGCTCGAACGCGCGCGCACCCTCCTCTGTCTGGGCTCCGTCCACCGGAAGGCGAAGCAAAAGGGTGCCGCGCGTGATGCGCTGGAGCGGAGCGGGACGATCTTCAGTGGGCTGGGTGCCCGACTTTGGGCGGAGAAGGCCGAGGCTGAACTGAGACGAATCAGCGGTCGTCGTCGTGGTGCGGAGACATTGACAGAGACCGAGGAGCGGGTTGCCAGGCTCGCGGCAAAGGGCCGTTCGAACAAGCAGATCGCCGCCGAGCTTCTGATCAGCGTGCACACGGTCGGCGCACATCTGTCGCGGGCCTACCGCAAGCTCGGGATCAGCTCGCGCGCGGAGCTGCTGTCCAGTCTCGCCGACCTCGACGTCGTGACGGCAACAACCGACCGGCATGAGTGAACGAACCCCCCCCAGTCCCTTCGACTGTTCTCCACCCGGGTGCGCGGGCTGGGAGGAGATGTACGTCCACCACGCGCTCTTCGTCGACGCTCGTCGCGACTACGACGAGGGTCGCTTCTGGTTCCAGGAGGGGCTGCACTGGCCCGAGCCGATCCGCCCGTTCGATGCCGTCCTGGTCGAGGCCCTGTTCGTGGGCCTGAACCAGTCGAGCGCGCGCCTATTCGCAATCCCGCCGTCTCTCGGGGCGGAGTACCGCGTGCTCGGCGGCTATGTCTACTCGAGCCCCAACATACTCACCGACCCCGGGCTCGTTGCCGGACGCGCCGAGCTGTTCGAGCAGCGAGCCGGCTACTACTTCCGGCACTGGGACGATCTCTGCGGCAACTGGGTGCGCAAGGTCGAGCACGCGATCGCGGAGCTTCGAGGGCTCGAGGTTCCCGGGCTGCCGGACATCGAGGACGAGGCGATCGTGACCACAGGCCGCGGTCACGGATCGAGCCACGACCTGCTCGTCGCGTACGCACGCCTGCTCGAGAGCGTCGACCGGGTGATCCAGTACCACTTCGAGCTTCTCAACCTCGGCTACGCGGCTTACGTCGGCTTCTACGAGCTCTGCCGGGGCGCTTTCCCGGACGTCACCGACCGCACGATCGCCGGGTTGGTGGCGGGCGCGGAGCTGCTGCCGCTGCGCCCGGACCGGGAGCTGCAACGCCTGGCCCGCCTCGCGATCGAACTCGGCGCATCCGATCAAGTGAAGGCGGTCGCCCGCGAGGATCAACTTCGGATCGCCCTGGCGGCGAGCGAAGGAGGTCGGCAGTGGCTCTTGAGCTGGGACGCCACCAAGGATCCGTGGTTCTACTTCTCGTACGGAAACGGCCTCGCCAGCCATTATCGGTCCTGGATCGACGACACGACCGTCCCGCTCGCGACGATCGCGTCGTATATCGGACGCGTCGAAACCGGTGAGATGATCGCAAGCCCGCGCGAGGCTCTGCTCGCCGAGCGCGATCGAATCACCGCCGAGTATCGAGAGCTCGTGCCCGAGTCGATGCGGGTCGCGTTCGACGAGAAGCTCGCGCTCGCGCGCACGGTGTTCGCGCACGTGGAGAACCACAGCTTCTACGTCGACCACTGGTACCTGACCATCTTCTGGAACAAGGTGCGCGAGTTCGGAGCGCTCCTGGCCTCGCGCCGATTCCTCGCCGAGGCCGACGACGCCTTCTACCTGCGCCACGACGAGCTCGGCACGGCCCTCGAGGAGCTCCGGCTCGCGTGGAGCTCGGGAGACGCCGGCGTCCCGACGGGACCCCACTACTGGCCCGAGCTCGTCACACGGCGCAAATCGATCCACGAGTCCCTGCGGCGTTGGGTGCCCCCGGTGGCCGTGGGAAGCGCGCCCGAGGTATTACCCGATCCGGTCACGATCATGCTGTTCGGCGTCACCCCGGAGCGCGTTCGGGAATGGCTGACATCCGGCGCGGACGCGGCGGCGGCCACGCTGAACGGCATCGCGGCCTCGCCGGGAGTGGCCGAGGGCCGAGCGCGGCTGGTCGCAGACCGCGGGCAGCTAGCCGACATCGAGGACGGCGAGATTCTGGTTGCGGCTTCGACCTCCCCGAGCTGGACCCCCGTCTTCGGACGCATCGCGGCGGTCGTGGTCGACATTGGCGGAATCATGTGCCACGCGGCCATCGTCGCGCGGGAGTACGGGCTCCCCACGGTGGTTGGCACCGGGTCCGCAACGAAGCGGATCAAGACCGGCGATCGAATTCGCGTCGACGGCGACAGCGGCGTTGTGACGGTCCTGGACTGAGCCCACACCCGGGTAGCGACGCCCTCAAACATCACTAGCGCCGCGCCCAAAGTGTGGTCGACATTCGCAATTTTCATTCAGGCTCGCGAGGCCTAGCGTCGCCGGGACAGTACGCAACCCCAATCAAGGAGGGTCGAATGAGACTCCCGACGACAGCAGCGCGAAGGATCCTCTCCGGCGTGGCAATGGCCATGACCGTGTCCGCGGCGCTGGCCATACCCGCCGCCGCCGACACTCGAGGGACGGCGACGGGCGCTTTGACGTTCCTGAGCGACACCAAGACGCTCATCGGACAGGCGCACAGCAACCTGTTCATCCACGAAGACGCATCGATCTCATACACCGGCGACCTCACCGGCATCGCGCAGGCCACCGACACGGTCATCGTCCACAGCGACGGATCGTTCATCGCCTACGGGAGCGAGGTCTGTCACTCGTGCACGATCGGCGGCAGGACCGGCACGTTCACCGCGGTGTTCGCGTTTCACGGGGACGACAGCGGAGTGACGGGGACGGAGATCTTCGTCAGCGCCTCGGGCGGGCTGGCCGGCCTGCAGGGCGGCGGTCCGTTCAGCGCCGGCCCAGCGGGCGCCACGTACTCCTACCACTACCGGTTCACGCACGGCAACGAACCACGTAGGTGAGCCCGGGTGGGTGCCCGCCGAAGGACCGCGGGCACCCGCAACCCTTCACGCGGGGCCGGCTGCGGGTGTAGAACTGGCGCATGACCGGAACGGGCGCATCCCCGGCGCACCGGGGCGCTGGCAGCTCCTCCGTACGCTCGGGTGAGTTCTTCGCGGCGTTGTCGCTGGCGACGGATCTGGGCACCGGTCAGGTCGCCGAACATGGACTGCGCACGTGCCTGCTCGCGCTCGAGCTGGCTGAGCTCGCCGGCCTCGACGCCGGCCAGGTCGAGGACGCCTACTACCTGGGGCTGCTGCACTCGATCGGCTGCACCGCGGACGCGCCCGTGACCGCGCAGGCGTTCGGCGACGACCGGGCGCACAAGGCGGCGTACACGCTGATCGATGCCGGGCGGCCGCCCGAGATCGTCTCGTATCTCTGGCACAACGTCTATCCGACCGCGCCGACGCCCCAGCGTCTGCGCGCGTTCATCAGCGCGCTGGCCGCGGGACCCGGGTTCGCGCGCGTCAACCTGCGCAGCCACTGCGAGGTCGGCGAACGGCTGGGACAGCGGCTACGCCTGCCGGAGCGCTCGTGCGAAGGGCTCTGGTTCGTGTTCGAGCGCTGGGACGGCAAGGGGATGCCGGCCGGCACGGGCGGTGAGGGAATCCCGATCGCCGCACGGATCCTGCACGCCGCCCGGGACGCGTCCGCCTTCGGCGCCGCCGGCGGCGCGGAGATGGTCACCTCGATGGCCGAGCGCGCGGCCGGCGCGAGTCTCGACCCGTCGCTCGCCGCCCTGCTGTGCGAGCACGCGCCCAACCTCCTCGAGCGCGTCGGCGCGCTCGACGCGTGGGAGCGGGTCGTGGCGGCCGAGCCACGCCCGAGGCTGTTCTCGGGTGAGGATCTCGATCAGGCGTGTCAGGTGATGGCCGACTACGCCGACCTGAAGTCCTACGGGACTCTCGGGCACTGCCGTTCGGTCGCCGAGGTCGCAGAGGCCGCGGGGTGGCGGCTCGGCCTGGCGCCCGAGGCGATCACCGAGCTGCGGCGCGCCTCCTGGCTGCACGACCTGGGCCGCGTCGGCGTCTCGACCGCCGTGTGGGAGAAGCCCGGGCCGCTGACCAGCGGCGAATGGGAGCAGGCACGGCTTCACAGCTACCACACCGAGCGCTTGCTCGCCCGGATCCCGGCGCTGAGCGAGCTCGCGCGCACCGCCGCCTCGGACCACGAGCGCCTCGACGGTTCGGGCTATCACCGCGGCGTGGACGCCCAGCAGCTCTCTCCGGTCGCGCGTGTGCTCGCCGCGGCCGACGTGTGGTGCGCGATACGCGAGCCGCGCGCCCATCGGCCGGCCCGGACCGCGAGCGAGGCTGCCCGGGAGCTGCGCGAGCAGGCGGACGCCGGAAGGCTGGCCGGTGAGGCGGTCGACGCGGTTCTGCAGGCGGTCGGCGAGCGGGCGCGTCCCCCGGCTGAGCCTCCGGCGGGGCTGACGGGTCGCGAGGTCGAGGTGCTGCGGCTGCTCGCTCGCGGATGCACGAACAAGCAGTCCGCCGCGCAGCTCGGGATCTCGGCCAAGACCGTCGGGCGCCACGTCGAGTCGATCTACTCGAAGATCGGCGCGTCGACCCGGGCTGCGGCGGCGCTGTTCGCCGTCGAGCACGGCCTCGTGCAGCCCTGACGATTCGGGGCCTGTCCATGGGGCGTTCGCCCCATGTGGGGCCGAGGACCGGTGCTTATCGTCCGCTCCGATGACCACCGAGGAGGACCGGATGACGACCATGAGCCAGGACCACGCCGGCCGTCGCGCGAGCGCGGACGAAGACCTCGCCTTCGCCGGCGTCGCCCGGCTGAGCGAGCTACTGGGCGCGGGACAGTTGACCCCGCGAGAGCTGGCCGAGTTCTACCTGGCGCGGATCGAGCGGCTGAACCCGACGCTGCGCGCGTTCATCTCGGTGCGCGCCGAACCCGCGCTCGCGGAGGCTGACGCAGCGCTGAAGCGCCTTCAGGCGGGAGAGCGGAGTCCTCTCCTGGGAGTGCCCATCGCGGTAAAGGACAACGTGGACGTGACCGGCGAGGTCACAACCCACGGCGCGGGTGGCACCCCGGCGGCGGCCGGCGCCGACTCCGAGGTCGTGCGGCGCCTGCGCAGCGCCGGCGCGGTGATCCTCGGCAAGACCGCGCTGTGCGAGTTGGCTGCGTACGGCCACTTCACGAGCTCCCCCACGCACGGCGTGACGCGCAACCCGTGGAATCTCGACCGGTCGCCCGGCGGCTCGTCCGGGGGCAGCGCCGCGGCCGTCGCCGCGGGCCTGGTGCCGATCGCGCTCGGCTCGGACGGTGGCGGCTCGATCCGGATCCCGTCGGCGTTCTGCGGGTTGTTCGGGTTGAAGCTCCAGCGTGGCCGGGTGCCGCTCGGGCCCCTTGATGACCACTGGTACGGCTGCACCGTCCTGGGCGGCATCGGGCGCAGCGTGCTCGACGTCGCGATCTTCGACGACGCGATCAGCGCCGCGCCGGGTTCCGAACCCGAGCGCTCGCTCGCCGCCGCGGCCGGTCGCGACCCGGACCGGCTCCGCATCGCGGTGTCACTGAAACCGGCGATCCCGGGCGTCAAGCCGTCAGTGGAGTCGATCGCCGCGATCGAGCAGACGACCGAAGTGCTGCGCTCGCTGGGGCACGAGGTCGACACTCGCAAGGTCGCGCACCCCCAGTTGATCACGACGTTCACTCCGCGCTGGGCCGCCGGGATCCGGGACGACGCGCTCATCCACGGCGACGGCCTCGAACGCCGCACGCGACGGATGGCGGCGGTCGGACGCCGACTCGGCGGGCGGGCTCTGCGGCGCAGCACCGATCGAGAGCCGGCCGTGGCCGAGCGCCTCAACGCCGTGTTCGATGAGTACGACCTGGTGATGACGCCGGTCACCGCCGCTCCGCCGCCGATCGCGGAGGTCTCACGCGGCGCGGGGGCGTTCCGCACCTTCAACCAGGGCAGCCCGTACGTCTGCTACACGCCGACCTGGAACTACGTCGGGCAACCCGCTGCTTCGGTCCCGGCCGGTTTCGACCGCGACGGCCTCCCCCAGGCCGTCCAGCTTGCCGGCCCGCCGAACAGCGAGACGACGATCGTCTCGCTCGCCGCCCAGATCGAGTCCGCCCGACCGTGGCGGGGCGAGCGACCGGCTCCCATCGCTGACACCCACTGATCACCGACCAGAGACAGGAGTAACTCACCATGAGCCAGCAGGACAACATCCGGGTGGTCGAGGACATCTATGACGCCGTCGGTCGCGGAGACGTCGAGGCGATCCTCGAGCGGGTCACCGACGACGTCGACTGGGCCGCCGAGGTCGAGGGCACAGCGGCGCCGTGGCACGGGCCGCGCACCGGCAAGCAGGGCGTCGCCAGCTTCTTCGAGGACATCAACACCAGCATCGAGATCTCCGAGTTCGTGCCGCACAGCTATGCGGCCGGAGACGGCGACGTCCACCTCCTCGTCGACTGGACGTTCCGCCCGCTCGCCAACGGGCGCCAGACCTCGATGACCATGCACCACTACTGGCAGTTGCGCGACGGCAAGGTTGCGAGGTTCCGGGGCAGCGAGGACAGCGCCCTCACCGCGGAGGCCTTCGCGCGGTGAGCCGTTTCGCGGACCGGCGACGATGGCAAGCAGGCCGGTGATGTAATTAGGGTGCCCTAATACCGATTCGGTGGCGCGGGGTCTCGTGCCCGCGGTACTGGCAACCGGATCCGTACGATGGAGGCGTGGGAAAGCTTCTGCGCCGCATGGTCGAAGGCGATGAGCTCCTCGCCGAATGGGATCGGTCCGACCTGGCATCGGTCGAGACCGCCGAGCGGGAGTACCGGCGCTGGCTCGAGCGGCGTTACGTGGCGGTCCGGAGCGACGACGGCGCGACGTTTGAGCCGGTGACCGGCGACGAGCTTCCCGTCGACGCGGCCGAGGTCATCGTCACGACCGCGATGGGTGGCGGTTAGCGGATCTGCCGCCCCATCTCGGCGGTGTCGTAGCCGCCGAGGTCCTCGACCGCCGACCTGAACTCGGACGTCTCGAGGAGATTCCAGAACGGAGCGAGCACCGGGTCCTCGAGCGACGTGCGCTCGAGCACGAGGTCGTACGGCTCGCTGGTGACCGGCACGAAGTCGAGTCCGAACGCGCGCGCGGCGGCGAGCACGCCCATCCCGCAGTCGGCGCGGTCCGAGGCGATCGCGGCCGCCACGGCCAGGTGGGTAGGCTCCTCGCGTCCGTAGCCGGCGATCGCGTCCGGGTCGATCCCGGCGCGCGCGAGCTCGTAGTCGAGGAGCACGCGCGTCCCCGCGCCCCGCTGGCGGTTGACATAGCGCAGGCCGGGGCGCGCGAGGCCCGCGACGCCGTTCAGATCGAGAGGGTTGCCGGGCGCGACGAGGAGGCCCTGCTCTCGGTGCACGAGCCGGACGACCGCGATCTCGCGCCCGGCGAGTACCTGATCGACGTAGGGCAGCGTGTACGCCCCGGTCTCCGGGTCGAGCAGGTGCGACCCGGCCAGGTGGCAGAGCCCGTCGCGCAGCGCGATCAGCCCGCCCATCGATCCGACGTTGCCCGAGGCGAGCGTCACGTTCGGGTCACGGGCGCGCAGGTGGGACGCGGCGAGGTCGAGGATCATGTCGTGCGAGCCGATCGCGACGATCGTCCGCTCGATCTGGGTGAGGCTTCGCAGCAGCTCGATCTCGACCTCCTCGCCGGCGTGATGGCCCTCGACGCCGGAGGGAACCACGAGCAGCCCGTCGGCACGGACCAGCGAGGTGAGCACGCCGGCGCCCCGGGGGAGCGGCGAGGCGACGAGTGCGCCGCCGACTCGCCCGAGCCGCACCCGGACCCAGTCGTCCATCCCGATCGTCGAGGCAAGCTTGCGGGCGAGCCGTGCCGGGACGGCGGGGCGGGGCGACGCCGCGGCCCCTTCGAGCTCGGCCAGCAGCGGCGCGGCGAAGATGTCAAACGTCAGCGACGCCGACACCGGGTATCCGGGCGCACCAAGCACGGGCTTCGCGTCGATCGCGCCGAGCACGACGGGATGGCCGGGGCGGACGGCGACGCCGTGGACGGCGAGCTCGCCGAGCCGATCGACCAGCGCAGCGGTGTAATCGTCGCGTCCGGCACTCGAGCCGGCGATCACGATCAGCAGATCGCAGCTCTTCACCGCCCCACGGATGGCATCGGCGATCTGCGCCTCGTCGTCTGGCTCGATCGGCAGCACCACGGCTTCGCAGCCCGCCTCGCGCGCCTGGCCGGCGAGCATCAGCGAGTTCGTCTCGAGCAGCTCACCGGGCTCGAGCTCTGAGCCAATCGGGCGCATCTCATCGCCGGTCGGGACGATCGCGACGACCGGCTGGCGGTGCACGCGGACCTCGGTGGCGCCCGCGGCGGCGGCCGCGGCCACGTCGACCGGCCGCAGCCGGTGGCCGGCCGGCAGCAGCAGCTCGGTGGCGCTGATGTCCTCGCCGATCGAGCGCGTGTGCTGATACGGCGCGACCGCCGCGCGTAGCTCGGCGCGTCCGTCGACGTAGTGGACGTGCTCGCGCATCACGACCGCGTCGAACCCGTCGGGCATTGGGTCGCCGGTGTCAAGCACCACGAACGCGTCGATATCGAGGAGCAGCGGGGTTGTCTCACTCGCGCCGATGGTCTCGGTGGCGCGGACGGCGATCCCGTCCATCGCGGCGGAGTCGAACGGAGGCGAGGAGCGCTTGGCCCAGATCGGCTCCGCGGTGACGCGCCCGACCGCCCGCTCGAGCGGCAGCCCGACGGCCTCGAGCCTGGCCGGGCACCCTCCGGCCGCGCAGCACTCCCGCCAGGCGGCCTGTGCGCTCGCCAGCGGGACGTCGCGCAGGAACGGGGTGGTCCGGCTAGCCATAGGGGAACACGTCGACGGGCTCGCCGGCAGACAGGCCGTTGGCATCCTCGGGCACGATCACGTATCCGTCAGCGGCAGTGAGGACCGACAGCAGCGCCGAGGATCCGAAGATCGGCTCGGCGAGGCGGCCGCCGTCGCCAAGCCGAACCTGGACGACGTCGAGCCTCCCCGCCGCGCTCGGCAGGTCGCGCGCGAGCGTCGCACGGATCGTCGCCACCGGCGGTTCGGTCGTCCACCCGCCGGCGCGACGGACGAGCGGCATCCCGATCATCCGGAAGACCACGAGCGCCGAGCGCGGGTTGCCGGGCAGGCCGATGATCGGGACGCCGCCTGAGTGCGCGAGGAGCGTCGGCTTGCCGGGCTTGATCGCGAGCCCGTGGCACCACGTCTCGGCGTTCGGCAGAGCGGCGACGGCGCCGGCGGTCTGATCGCGCATCCCGACCGACGACCCGGCACAGATCACGACCACATCGCTCGCGCCGACCGCGGCGATCAAGGCTTCGCGCAGCGCGCCGTCCTCGTCGGGGACGATCAGTGGCGGCGACGGCTCGCCGCCTGCCTCGCGCACGAGCGCGCCGACCGACACGCTCAAAGCGTCGCGCACCTGCCCAGCGGACAGCGCCGACGTGTCCGGTGGCACGACTTCGTCTCCGGTGGCGAGGATCGTCACTCGCGGCGCGGCATGTACCTCCACCCCGATCACCCCGGCCGCCGCGAGCAGCGCCACGTCCTGCGCCCGAAGCGGACGCCCCCGAGGCGCGATCGCAGCGCCTGGCGCAACGTCCTCGTCGAACCGGACGACGTTCTCGCCGGGGGCGACCGGGCGCACGACCTCGACCGTGTCCGCGGTCGCCTCGGCGGTGTACTCGATCATCACGACCGCGTCGGCACCGCCCGGCAGCATTCCGCCCGTGGGGATCGCGACCGCGGTCCCGGAATCGACCTTCTCCGACGCGACGGTTCCCATCTGGACCGCACCGACCACTCGGAGGTAGCCCGGGATCGATTCGGATGCGCCGAACGTGTCCGCCGCGCGGACCGCGTAGCCGTCGACGCTCGAGCGGTCGAAGCCCGGGAGCGCTCCCGGCGCGCGGACGTCGGCAGCGGGCACGCGCCCGTAAGCGAGCGCCAGCGGCACGGTCTCGGGTGCCGTTACGTGCCCAGGGCGGAAGCCCGTCAACGCCTCGGACACGGACTTGACCGTGAAGAATTCCCGCCCGGTCGCCGCCATGAGGCGAGTCAGCCGGAGGAGGTGGGCGTCCGCTGCAGCCGCAGCACGCTCATCACCGGCCCGAGAGCCACCTGCCCGAGGCCGCAGATCGAGGTCAGCCGCAGCGTCTCCTCGAGCCGGTCGATGCGGTCGTCGATCCCGTCGGCGCCGGCCCCACGCTCGAGGGCGTCGGTCAGGATCCGGTGGGCCTTGTTCGAGCCGACTCGGCACGGCACGCACTTGCCGCACGACTCGTTGCGGAAGAAGCGGAGCACGTTGGTGGCAGCGGCGAGCAGGTTGGTCTGGTCCCCGATCACCACCACGGCCCCGGAGCCGAGCATCGATCCGGCCTCGGCCAGCGGCTTGAAGTCGAGCGGCACGTCGAGGTGGTCGGGCCCGAGGAAGTTCGACGACGCGCCTCCGGGCTGAAACGCCTGGAGCTCGACGCCCTCGGGCAGCCCCCCGGCGAGCTCGATCAGCTCGCGGGCGGTGGTGCCCATCGGCACGCAGTACACGTCCGGGCGGGCGATGTCGCCGGAGATCGCGAAGAACTTCAATCCGGCGCCGCTGTTGACCCCCTGGTCTTTCCACCACTCCGCCCCGCGCTGAAGGATGATCGGGATCGCGGCAAAGGTCTCGACCGAGTTCATCAGCGTCGGCTTGCCCCACAGGCCATAGGTGGCGGGAAACGGCGGCTTGTTGCGGGGCTCGCCGCGGTGGCCCTCCATACACTCGAGCAGGGCCGATTCCTCGCCGAGGATGTAGCCGCCCGGGGACGTGAACACGTCGATGTTGAGGTTGCGCCCCGATCCGAGTACATCCTCGCCGATGATGCCTTGCGCGCGGGCCGACTGGAGCTCGGCGCGCACTGCGGCCTCCTCCGGCCCGTATTCGTGTCGGATGAACACCCAGCCCTGCTCGGCGCCGATCGCGAGCATCCCCGCCAGCATCCCCTCGATCACCAGGTGCGGCTGCTCGGCCAGGATCTGGCGGTCCTTGAACGTGCCGGGCTCGGACTCGTCGGCGTTGCAGATGACGTACTTGGGCTCGGCATCCTGGCTGGCGACCATCTCCCACTTCGAGCCCGTGGGGAATCCGGCGCCCCCCATTCCCCGCAACCCCGCTTCCCGGAGCGTCCCGATCGCGTGCTCGAGCACCCCGCCCATGCCGACCAATCCGGATTCCTCGATCACCTCGATCGTCTCATGACCGCCCAGCTTTCCGGCGATCAGCCGGCGCACCAGCGCATAGCTCGGCAGATCGGGGTCCGCGGCGTACGGATCGTTCGGCCACGATCGCGGCGGCGTCTTCGCGCGCGCCGGCGGCTCGTCGCCGTCGAGCGCTAGCTGCACGGCCTCCGGAACCTCCGCGGACCGCACCGGCCGCTCCTCAACGGTCGCGGCCGGGGCAATGTCACACCGCCCGATACATGAGACCTCGCGGACCTCGACCTCGACGCCGTCGCCGTAGCGCTCGTGAATCTGAGCGATCTGCTCGTCCGCGCCATGCAGCCAACACGACAGATCGCGGCACACCGTGACCTCAACCCTCGGCGGCGCCGCCGTGCGGAAGTGCGGATAGAACGAGACCAGGCCCTCGATCTCGTATAGGGGGCGGCGCGTCTCGCGCGAGAGCCGGACTAGCTCCTCGCGCGGGAGCCAGCCGTGCTCGCGCTGGATCGCGTTCAGCGACGGGATTAGGCTCGGACCCGGGAACTTGCCGGCGCGCGCCTCCCGGCCCGGGACGCGGCCGTTGGTGACCGCCATCAGTCGGCTCCCGCGGGCCCGTTCCCGTTCGTAGCGGGTTCGATCTTCACCGCGCAGAACTTGAACTCGGGGATCTTCCCGACGGGGTCGATCTCGTCGATCGTCAGCAGGTTCGCGGCCGCCTCTCGGAAGTGGAACGGGATGAAGCAGTTGCCCCGCGCCTCCTTGTGAGACACCTTGACCTCGAGTTCGATCGTCCCGCGACGCGAGCTCACCCGCGCCATCGCGCCGTCGGTCAGCCCGCACTCCGCGGCGTCGGCCGGGTGGAGGTAGACCTGGGCTCGGGGCTGGATCGTGTCGAGCGCGAACGAGCGGCGCGTCATCGAGCCGGTGTGCCAGTGCTCGAGCAGCCGCCCGGTGTTCAGGACGAACGGGTACTCGTCGTTGGGCAGCTCCTTGGCCGGAAGCCACTCGGCGGGCACGAGGTGGGCGAGCCCGTCATCGGTGTTGAACCTCTCGGTGAACATCACGACGGTTCCGTCGGAGTTCTCCGGATCCGGGTTGGGGTAGAGCTTGCCGGTCAGCCCGAGGTTGTCGTAGCTGAGGTTGGCGTAGCTCGGCATCACCGACACCATCTCCTCGAAGATCTCCCGGGGCGATGAATAGTTCCAGTCCAGGCCGACCCGCCGCGCGATGTCCTGCACGACCTCGTAGTCCACGCGCGCGTCGCCCGGCGGGTCCAGCACCTTGCGCCCGAGCTGCACACGCCGGTCGGTGTTCGTGTACGTCCCGTCCTTCTCCATGTACGAGGAGGCCGGCAGGATCACGTCGGCGAACTCGGAGGTCTCGGTCAGGAAGATGTCCTGCACGCACAGGAACTCGAGCGCGGACAGCGCCTTGCGGACCTTGTTGATGTTGGGGTCCGACAGGAACGGGTTCTCGCCCATCATGTACATCCCGCGCACGCCGCCCTTGAGCGCCGAGCCGATGATCTCGGTCACGGTCAGGCCCTTGACCGGATCCAACTCGGTCTCGCCCCAGGCCTTCTGGAAACGCTCGCGTGTGGCGTCGTCGGCGACGCCCTTGTAGTCCGGGTAGAACATCGGGACCAGACCGGAGTCAGAGGCGCCCTGGACGTTGTTCTGCCCCCGCAAGGGGTGCAGGCCGGCGCCCTGGTGGCCGACGTTGCCGGTGATCGCGCACATCGCGATCAGGCAGCGCGCGTTGTCGGTACCCGTCGTGTGCTGCGAGATGCCCATCCCCCAGTAGATGATCCCGGCGCTCGCCTCGCCCCAGGCCCGCGCGACCCGGCGGATCTGCTCGGCGCTGACGCCGGTGATCTGCTCGCCGCGCTCGGGCGGGTAGTCCTTGACGGTCTCCGCCAGCGCCTCGTAGTTCGAGGTCCGCTCGCGGATGAACTCCTCGTCGATGAGCCCGAGGCGGATGATCTCGTGCATCACCGCGTTGTAGAACGCGACGTCGGTGCCGGGCTTGAGCTGGCAGAAGATGTCGGCGTGGTCGGCGACCTTGTCGCGCGCGCGGATCGACGTAGATGATCGTCGTGCCGGCGCGGCGCGCCTGCTTGAAGAACGACGACGCGACCGGGTGGTTCGCGGTCGCGTTCGAGCCGGCGATGATGATCACGTCGGCGTTGATCACGTCGCCGTACGTCGTCGAGACCGCGCCCGACCCGATCCCCTCGAACAGCGCCGCGACGCTCGAGGCGTGGCACAGGCGCGTGCAGTGGTCGACGTTGTTGGTGTGAAAGCCGGTGCGGATCAGCTTCTGGAAGAGATAGGCCTCCTCGTTGGAGCACTTGGCCGACCCAAAGCCGGCGATCGCCCCGGGTCCGCCGTCGGCGTAGATCTCGGTGAGGCGCCGCGCGACGAGGTCGAGCGCCTCGTCCCAGCTGGCCTCGCGGAACGACGGCATCACCTGGTCGTAGTCGACGAGTCCGCCGGGCTTGCGCCGGCGCTCCGACCGTCCGCCGGCCTCGTCGCCGCGGACGTCCATCGACAGCGGGCCCTTCGGGTAGGCGTCCTCGCGCCGGATCAGCGGCTTCGTGAGCCGCTGCGGGGAGGCCGCGTAGTCCCAGCCGTAGCGGCCCTTGACGCACAACCGGCCCTTGGACCCGGGCTGCGCGCGGCCGTCGGCGAACGAAATCGCCTTGCGCTCGTCGTCGACGTTGTAGGTGAGCGCGCAGCCAACGCCGCAGTACGGGCACACCGTGTCGACCTGCCGGAGCTTCTCGCGGGGCTGGATCGGCACGCCGCGGATCGGCTTGTTGGTCAGCGCGCCCGGTCGGGCACGCGGCCACGCACTCGCCGCAGGTCACGCACGACGACTCACCCATCGGGTCGTTCAGGTCGAACGCGATCCGGGTCGTGTAGCCCTTGCCGCTGCGGCCGATCACGTCGTTGCCCTGGATGTCGTCGCAGGCGCGCACGCAGCGGTCGCACAGGATGCAGGCGTCGTGGTTGACCGAGATCACCGGGTTCGAGTCGTCGAGCCCGCGCCCCTCGGCCCGTGGGATCCCATTGCCCTGCTGGACCCCGTACTGCCTTACGAGCACCAGCAACTCGTTGTCGGCGGTCTTCGTCTCCTTGGGGTCGTGCTCGGGGTCGGGCTGATCGGAGAGCAGCAGCTCGGTCAGCATCGCGCGCTGCGCGTCGATCCGATCGCTCGACGTTGTGACCTCCATGCCCTCCTCGCACGGGCGCACGCACGCCGCGGCATAGACCCGGGCGCCGACGTCGACGACGCACATGCGGCACACGCCGACCGGGTCGTAGCGATCGTCGTGGCAGAGGACGGGAATGTCGATGCCGAGCTGCTTGGCCGCGTCGAGGATCGTCGTGCCGTCGGGGACACTCACCTCCTGGCCGTCGATCGTCAGCGACACCTTCTTGGTGAGCGCCGGGGGTATCGTCGTCGTCGCCACTTGAGACCTCCACTATCCCACTTTTGCGCCCACTGGTTCCGAGCCCATGAGTCCGTGCAGTGACAGCTCGCCGAGCGTCCCGGGACTCGGCACCCCCGTCTCGTCGAGCCCCCGATCGCGGTAGTACGAGCTGATCATCGCCTCGAGGCGGCTCGGGGTCAACGTCGCGGTCCGGCCTGACTCGAGCTCGAGCGACTCGGACAGGAAGCGGTCGGGGAGCCAGTCCTCCTCGCGTGTCCAACCCTCGCGCAGGTTGAACAGCCGCTTGGCCAGCACGATCCGGCGCGCCGTGATGGCGAGCTCGTCCGCGTCGACGTCCCAGCCGGTGACCAGCTGAAGCAGCTTCGCCCACTCCGGGAACGGGTCCGCGAACACGCCGCGCAGAAACTTGCAGAGGATCAGCGAGTCCATGACCGCGGCCCGGTTCTCGGTCTCGATCGCGCCGGCGACGTGAGGCTCCCCGCCGGCCAGCCGGTCGTGCACGCCCGACAGGTCGGCCTCGTAGGCGCCCGAGCGGTTGTGGTCGGCGCCGCGGGCGTTGACGGCCAGCCCGAGTGCCATCGCCTGGAGCGTCCGCGGCTCGTACCCGGGGAGCTCGAGGCCCTTGACGTGGGCCGCGAATCTGTCCGATCCCTGGCCGACCTGCTCTGAGGCGGCGCGCGACCCGCTGGCCAGGAGGTCGCCGAGGCCCTCGCGTGCGCCGATCTCCTCGATCGCGCGCAGCAGCGCTTCGCCGTCCCCGAACCGGAGCCAGGGCGCGTCGATCAGGCCCTTCTCCGCGCACTCCATCGCCCACGCGATCGTCCCACCGGTCGAGATCGTGTCGAGACCGAGCTCGTCGCAGCGTGAGCTCGCCGCGATCACGGCGTCGGCGTCGCCGACCCCGCACAGCGGTCCGAGCGCGAACACGTTCTCGTACTCCATCCGGACCTGCTTGCCCCCCGCGCCCTTGTATATGTGCTCGCACCCGATCGAGCACGACGCGCACGAGTTACGCGCGACCTGTCGGAGCTCCGCGATGTCCTCCGCCCCGAGCGCCGGCGCGCCCTCGAACTGCGCTGCCGAGAAGTTTCGCGTCGGTAGCGTCGAGATCGCGTTGAACGCCAGCAGGTTCGCCATCGTCCCGAGCTCGCGGTACTTCGCGGTGGCGGCGCCGAACGATCGCTCGCGCAGGTGTTTTGCGGCGGCGAGCACACCGGCTGGATCGGCCGACGCGACCTTCGTGCCGGCGCGCACGAGAATCGCCTTGCACCACTTGGACCCCATCACGGCACCGAGCCCTCCCCGGCCCGCGTGGCGTCCATCGTGCGAGATCGTCGCGTAGCGCACGCCGCGCTCCCCGGCCGGGCCGATCGCCGCGACCCGCCAGGCCGGTCCGTGACGGTCCCTGAGGCGGGCCTCCGCCTCGGCCGCCGGCAACCCCCACAGGTCGCCGGCGGGCTCGGTATGCACGGAGTCACGATCGATCACGACGATCGAGGGCTCCTGGCACGCCCCGCGGAGCACGATCGCGTCGTGACCGGTGAGCTTTCCGGCGATCGCGAAGTGGCTCGACGCGAGCGCGTCGGTCAGCCGGCCGGTCAGCGGTGACTTGGCCACGACCGCGAACTTCGCGCTGGTCGTGAGCGGTGTACCGACCAGCGGCGAGAAGACGAACATCAACGGCGCCGACGGGTCGAGCGGATCGATGCCGGCGGGGCAATAGGAGTGCATCAGCGACGTGCCCAAGCCGGCCCCCCCGATGTACGAGCGCAGCACCGATTCTTCGATCGGCTCCGAGCGGCCCGAGCCGGTACTCAGGTCCACGAGCAGCGCCTTCCCGAAATAGCCGCCGGGTGGCATGCCCACGATGCTAGCCCCCTAGCCCCCCGCGTCCGCGACCATGAACGCGACCGAATCGCCGCTCACGAGCGGCAGATCCGGATCGCGCGTGATCTTGTCGCCGTTGAGCGCGGCCACGATGTGCGCATCGAGCGTGAGGCCGACCGCCGCCGCCACCGCGCCAAGCGACCACGCGCGCACGGTTTGCCGGCGCTCCCCCGGGGGTTTGGCCAGTGGCCCGAACCGCTCGACGACGATCTCCGGCGCCGGCAGGGCATGCGCGCGCTCGTAGTCCGCCGGCTCGTTGAGGTTGCTGACCGAGGCGAGCGCCGGATCCAGGCGGGCGAGCGCGCCGTTCTGCAGGAGGTCGGCTTCGTCCATGTGAAGCACCCGGGACCGTTCGAACAGGAACGCCGGACGCATCCGGTCGGCCGCGATCAGCTCCTCGACGGTCGACAGAAGGCCGGTCCGGTACGCGGCCGACAACGGCTGCCGGTAGCCGCCGACCTCGGGCAGCACGACGTCGAGGTGGTCGTCGAGCGCGTCGACGACGCGCCGCACGAACGCCGGGTGTAACAGCGGCACATCGGTCGAGGAGACGTACGCGACCTCGGCGCGGTCGCCGATCGCGGCCAGGCCCGCCGCCAGGCCTTGCAGTGGGCCGCGCCCCTCCCGCTCGTCGGCCACCACCTCTACCGCGCCGTCGAGCGCAGGCAACGCCTGCCCGGGCGCCGACACCACCACCACCGGGCCATCAACCGACCGGGCGACGATCCCGGTCACCCGCCGCAGCAGAGTCGAGCCGTGCCACTCGAGCGCCGCCTTGGGCGAGCCCATCCGCGAGGATTTGCCACCCGCCAGCACGATCGCGGCCGCCTGCGCCATGGGCGCGATTACCCGCAGGCCAGGAACAAACATCAAGTGCCCGAAGGGTAATCCAACGTGGATCGAATGCCGGCGTGGTTTCTGGGTGCTGGCGACAGCGGCCAGTGCTCCGCCGATGGAGCGTCGGGCGCGGTACCTTGTCCCGGTGGAGACGATCGCCCCAGGTGAGCTCGTTCGGGTCGCGGGTCGCGGTCCGGGTCTGGATGGGATCGTGTTCGACGTGCCGAGCCACACAAAGGTAGTGGTGGCCGTGGTGGAACCCGGCCGTGGGCCGACCTTCCGCACGGTTCATCCCGCGGCCTTGACTGAGCGAGGGGAAGAGGGTCCCGACGATCGGGCATTGCGTCTTCTTCTCGGTCGGACACCGTCGCCAGTCCACGATGCAGCGCGCGGCGGGGGACGCGGCGGGAGAGGGCGCCCAGGCCACACGCGCGCGCCGACGCACCGCACGACCGGCCGGTAGCGCGGCGCTTGGGTACTCACGCGGCCGCAGTGTTCGCGCCGTTTACGCGAAGAAAAACCCTGCGAGTGCAGGGCTTTGTTACAAGCGGCTGAAGGGACTCGAACCCTCGACCTTCTGCATGGCAAGCAGACGCTCTAGCCAACTGAGCTACAGCCGCGACGTAGGAAGCAGGGAAATTATAGGCGCCCGGCTGCGGTCACTCGGTGCCGTCACGGCTGACGTGCACCTCGGGCATGCAGTAGCGGCGACTCGTGCGGTGTGACCGCGCGGACCGCCCGCCCGCCCGGTTCATCGTCGAGACGATGCTCCACCTCGCGAGCCAGACGATCCCCGCAACCGCGGTCGCGGCGAGAACTACGTTCAAGATCACTGTCCCGGTCATGCCTGCGCTTCCCTTGACTTTCTTGTGTGGTCCAAGCTCCGAAATCGGGCGGTGTTCTCCACATCGCTGGCCCTCCTAGGAGATCCGCCGGACGTCTCGGGCGGGAGCATCGCCATGCCCCTTGGGATGCTCCCGCCCGTGTTCCCCCGGTAGTTCCTGCGCCCCCACACGAGGTGACTCGGTCAGTTTCCGGTGGCCCGTGTCAGGAATCGTGTCTGGCTGTAAGAGCCCCCAGCGCCCAAGCTGATACATCGATTTCAAGCAGGCAGATCATGCGTCTGTCCGCTGCGCCTCGGCGGCCAGTGCGTCGTGTCCGGACCGCGCCAGCTCCCACAGCCGCTGCAGGTCACGTGCCGCCGCTTGCTCGCGATCGAGCGCCGCGCCGTAGGACAGGTAGCGGTCGGCGCTCGCGCGCGGCGATGCGTCGTGCCAGGCCTGCAGGGCATGCTCGCACTCGAGCTCGGCCCACTGCCACGCGGTGTGCGCCTCGTCGAGCAGGCGAAGTCCGATCTCCGCCAATTCGTGGCGCTTTCGTGGCCGGTCGCGCGTGGCCGCGGGCCGGGCCGGGGTTGCGTCCTGCTGCCGTGTGCTCATGGTGCTTCCTTCGGGACTACCTGCGTTCAGGATCACTCGTTGAGAGCGCGGTGACGGCGCCCTGATACAGCCGATGACCCGCTCATCGCCCGCGCGGGCTAGTGGGTCAGCCCGTGCCGAAGCAGATGAACCCCGCTTGTCCGTACCCGCGCTGGCTCAGCTCTTCCTGGGCCTTCGCGAGCGCCACCGACGGTGAGTCGCCGGCCGTCATGTGGCGGTGAAGCGAGATCATCAGCCGCTTGGCCCCCGCGTCTGGCACCGGCACGACGCTGGCGATGATCGTCCGAGTGCCCATCCCGATCAGCGCGGCGGCGAACCCCAGCAGCTCATCTCCGGGCCGCGCCTCGGACGTACCGAGGTCGCACGCGGAGAGCACGATCACCTCCGGCGGGCGGCGCAGACGCTGGAGCTCGTACGCGGTGAGAGGGCCATCCGCGAGCTCGAGCGAGGAGAACAGCGGACTGTCGGCGCGGAACCGTCCGTGGCAGGCCACATGCGCGAGCGTGGCGCCGTCGAGCGCCCGCATCACCCCCGTCACGGTCGCCTCCCGACCGATCAGCGTCATCGCTCGCGTGTAGAGATCGCCGAGCTCGGACAGCTCGCCCGTGGCGTGGCGCAGGCGCGGCCCTGCGACCAGCACGACCTTGCTCCGGCGGGCCGGCCGAGGCGATTGCAGCGCCGACCAGCCGGCCGCCGACGGCGCGACGACCACCGAACGCCCGCGGAGCTGGGGAAGCATCGCCCACGGCAGCGCATGCAGCGACCCGGTCGGCACGATCACCATCGGGCGGCCGTCGAGGCTTTGCGCCAGCGGGGCGAGCATCCGCTCGCCGAGGCGCTCGGCCGATGCCCTGGCGCCTTGGCGCATCGCGGTCCGCTGAGCCATGCCGTGACCTCGGCGCGCCAGCCGCGCGAGCGCGAAGCGCAGCCACTCGAGCTCCTCCTTGACCGCCTGCGCCGGACCGAGCGAGTGACGGGTGATCCGCCCGCCCGCCAGCGTCAGCGACGTGAGCGCGCCGTCGAGTTCGATCAGCTCCACGAGGGCGGCACTCCCCAGCGCGCGGCTCAACTCGCGCAGATCGAGGGAAGCGTTGACCGAGACGGCTTCGCCGGCGGCGTGCCGAGACAGGCGGCTAATCGATGACTCCAGCGCGGCCTGGCGAGCCAGCAGCGTGCGGACCGCGCGCCCGCGCCGCTCTGCGCGCCAGATCTCGGCGCTGACCCGGCGCAGCTCGGCGGCCCGGTCCCGGAGCTCGGGAGCGTCCGGAGGGGTGACCGGCGGCAAGCGCAGCGCGCTTGCGCGCAGCCGGTCCGCCCAGGCGAGCATCGACTCCGTGCGCGTGCCGGCGAGCGCGATCCGCAGGCCAAGCTCCGCGAGTTCGACGCCGATCTCCGAAGCGGTGGCGCGCAGATCCGAGGCACCAAGTGTCTCCCGGTAGCCCTCGAGCAGCCCCAGACCCGTGCGCAGCGCCCGCTGGGCACCGATGCGATCGCCCCGGTCCAGCCGCAACAGCGCCTCCACGTGCCAGGCCTCGATCCGGTCGGCGAGCGGCCCGCGGCGCAGGAGCGCCGAGCAGCCGGCAAGCTCCCTACGGGCCACGCCCGGGGAGCCGAGCTCGATCGCGGCACGGGCGACCATCAGCTGGGCGCGCCGCGCCTCTTCCTGCCAGCCGGCGCCGGCGAGGGTGTCGGCGGCACGACGGCCCGAGCGCAACGCCGACCGGCTCACGGCACGGGCCGCGATCGAAGCCGCCAGCGCGAGGACGGCGGCGCGGGCGCCGTACACGTGACGTTGCTGGGCGACGAACGACCGCTGGGTTTGGAGCGCGAGGGCCCGTGCCGCCACCGCGTCGCCGGCCAGCAGCTTCAGGCGGATCGTCTCCAGGCGGAGCACGTGATCGTCCTGCCCGGAGCGCTTCCAGACCGCCTCGGCCTCACCCAGGGCCTGCAACGATTCGGCGCGAAGGCGGGCCATCGCGGTGGCCTGCCCCCGCAGCAGCGAGAGCTCGGCCGTGATCCGCGGCGAGACGTCGTGCGGGTCGATCGCGTCGAGCCGTGCCAGGCACTCGGGCACCTCGCCCCGGATGAGCGCGTTGCGCGCGAGTTCGGTCTCCGTCGCGGACGCGGCAGCGGTCGCGCCGAGACCGGTGAACAGCTCACGGGCGCGGGTCAGATCGCGCTCGGCCGCGATCGTGTCGCCACGCTCGGCGAGGAACGCTCCCCGGTTGCGCAGCAGCTGCGCTTCCCAGAACGCGTCCCCCCGCTCGCGCAGTGTGGCGAGCGCCGCGTCCGTGCCGGTGAGCGGCTCGGTCGTGGTCCCGGCGTACCACAGCACGGCAATCCGGAAGACCTCCGAGCGCGCCCGTTCGTGGCGGTCCAGACCGGCGCAGGCCAGCTCCAGCTCACGCATCGCCGCCGTGATCGCACCGCGACCGGCGAGATCGAGCGCGAGACGGCGACGGGCCAGTGCGGTTCGTCTCGTCAAGCCGTGACGCTCGCCGGACCGGACCGCGCTGCGGATCGTGCGGATCGCCCGGCTGTCGCCCAGCTCGTGCTGGGCGAAGCTCAGTGCGTGCAACGCCGCGACCTCGGCCTCCGGATGTCGCTGCCTGCGGGCGAGCCCGAGGGCGCGCTCGGCCAGCGCGGCGGCCGCAGACGGGTCAGCTTCCACCTGCTCGAACGCGGCTTGTGCGAGCTCGAGCGCGTTCTCACCAACCGCGACTGTCATACCGGTAGATGTATCAAGAGCTTCCCGACGTGCTCTGAGTATTCATAGGATTGCCCAATCAAACTCACATAGGAAAGGACCGCCCGTGAGCCCCAGGAAGGTGATCCCGGTGGAGAACGGCGCGCTCAACCAGATCGCCGAGCGTGTGCTGAACGTCGAAAGCCTGACCCACGACTACGGTCACGACGGCATCGTGATCGCAGCCCACGCCGAGTTGATCGTGCGCGCCGGCGCGCTCCGCCCGTCGGTCGCCAAGGAACTGAGGCGCGTCGCAGATCGCGTCGGGAACCTTGCGACACTCCGGCGGCCCGCCACGAAGCTCGTGCCGTCACACCCGCGAGCGGGGATAAAGCTCGAGCCGGATCATGTCCCCGACCGCGACAGCCCGCTGCGCCAGGTCGAGATCTGGCGCCTCAAGGACCCCGATACTCGCAGCGCGATCGACGAGTCACGCCGGCTGCGCGAGGTGGCGGGAGAAGAGCGCGTGCGGACGTTCAGTGGCGAGGAACTCGTGCTGCCGACGATCTCACCTCACCATGCACCGATCCTGGCCGCCTCGGCCGGCGGCTGCCCCGCCGCGCCGCCCAAGCCGGCGGCGGAACCCGACCGGCCGTTCATCGAGCCACCGGCGGACGGACCGACGGCGAAGGTGACCATCCTGGACAGCGGTTACATCTGGACTGACCCGCCACACCGCGAGCTCGACGATCGTGTGACGGTCGTCCACGGTCAATGGCTGGACGCGAGGAACCGCCGCTGGCAACCGGACAAGCCCGATGGCCTGTACACCGATGCGGCCGGCCAACTCGACGGGATCTCCGGGCATGGCACGTTCATCGCGGGGCTGATTTCGCACATCGCTCCGCACACGCGGGTCGAAGTGGTGGGACTGCGTAACCAGGAGGTCGAGATCGGGGCCCTGAATCCCGACGAGCAACTGGGCCTGTTCGAGAGTGAAGTGGCGATCGCCCACGCGATGCTGCGGCGCTGCAACACCGACGTGATCCAGTGTGGCTTCGCGTTCCCAACGCTCGACGACTATCCGTCGATCCCGTTCGCCGCCGTGATGGAGGAGATCCGGCGCAAGC
The DNA here is from genome assembly GCA_963832315.1 of uncultured Solirubrobacterales bacterium. Classification (GTDB taxonomy): domain Bacteria; phylum Actinomycetota; class Thermoleophilia; order Solirubrobacterales; family Solirubrobacteraceae; genus Palsa-465. Next base: position 79,646 of record CAWHTT010000013.1, read on the forward strand.
ACGGGGACCGCGTGGCTGTGGTGGCGCCGGCCGGCAACGAGCAGTCCCGCCGCCGGTACTGGCCGGCGGCCCTCCCGGACGTCATCGGCGTCGCGTCCACCAACCGCCGCGGGAACGCGCGCGCCTGGTTCTCGAACTGGGGTGACTGGTGCGACTGCTGCGCGCGCGGTGAGTATGTGTACTCGACCTTCGTGCACTGGGATGGCACGGTCGAAGGAGACTCACCTACCGATATTGAGCACTTCCGCGGCTGGGCCAGGTGGGACGGAACCTCGTTCGCGGCGCCGAAGGTGGCGGCCGAGATCGCCGAGTTGGTCGCGACCAGCGGCGACGCGACGTCACCCGCGGACGCCTGGAACCAGCTGAAGACCGGGGCGGGACGCGTACCGGTCCGTGAGGTAACCGACGCCACCCTGTCTGGATCTCCCGGTGTAACCCTTCCGTACCTGCAGATCGGCTAGGAGTTGGCCATAATCGCCACCACGCCAAGCCTGGAAGCCTTGATACGCGCCGCGAGTGGTGGGGATGAGACAGCGTGGGGAGCGATCGTCGATCGCTTCTCCGGACTCGTGTGGGCGACTGCGCGGGCGCATCGACTCGCGCCGGCGGAGGCTGCGGACGTCGCCCAGACGACGTGGCTGCGACTGGTCGAGAATCTCGATCGCATCAAGGACCCCGAGCGCCTCGGCGCGTGGCTGGCGACGACCGCGCGGCGTGAATGCCTTCGGCACATCCGCCTTCAAGGCCGGGAGCTCCCGACCGGCGAGGACGCGTTGTTCGAGGCCCCTTCGGATGACCGCGTCGATCAGCGCCTGATCGCCCGCGAGCGCAATGCCGCGCTGCGCCGGGGCTTCGCGAGGATCTCCGAGCGCTGCCAGGCGCTCCTGCGCCTGCTGGCGGCGACGGAGCCGCTCAGCTACGAGGAGATCGGCGCGGCGCTGGACATGCCGATCGGCGCGATCGGGCCTACGCGCTCCCGATGCCTTGACGCGCTCCGCCGCACGCCGGAGCTGGCCGGGCTCGGGATCGGTTAGCCGCGGTTTCGATGAGCGAGCATCTGGACCCGGACGCGCCGCTGGTGGCGGAGCTGCGAGCCTTCTTCGCCGAGGTCGACCCAGTCCCACCGCTGGTCATCGACACGGCCAAGGCGTCCCTGGGCTGGCGACGCCTCGATGCCGACCTCGCCGAGCTTCTCAGCGATTCGGCGCTGGAGGAGGAGTCGCTGGCGCTGACCCGTGGCAGTGCGGCACCGGTGAGGTCGGTCACGTTCAGCTCCGCCTCGGTGACGATCGACCTCGAGGTTCACGTGGACGATCAGCGCCGCACGCTGCTCGGGCAGCTCTCCCCGCCCGCGAGTGCCACGGTCGAGATCCACACGATGGCCGATCCGCCACTCTCGGCCGAGGCCGACCACCTGGGCCGCTTCCGGGTGCGGCTTCCGGCCGGTGGTCCGATTCGCCTTCGAGTGCTGGGCGCGAACGGGCCCGACGGTCAGCCCGTCGAGACCAGCTGGATCAGCGTGTAGGCCTAGAACGGCGTCGAGGCGGCGAGACCGAGCGCGCGCTGGAGCTCGAGCTGGCCGGCGGAGCCGAGCCACGGCCGCCCCGCCCACACGTACGCGTCGACGTAGCGCGACGCGAGGCCGGCGTCGGCGCCCGAGAGGTGCCAGCGGGGATTGGCGACCTTCGTGGTCGGCGGGATGCCGAGCGTCACGCACAGGTGGTCGGTGGGGCTGCTGCAAACCCGCGGGTGGCTGACGTCGCCGGGATACTGGCCGTTGAGGAAGCCGGCGCCGTTCTCCGCCGTGCTGACCACGAAGTGCTTGTTCGGGATTCCGGCCGCGGCCAGCGCATGGACGACGCGCGCTCCGTACTCGATCTCGCTGCTCGTCGTGTCGTACTCGCTGGTGTTGAGCGCGAACCCGCGCACATTGCGAATTCCGGCCTGTTCGAGCATCGACACGGCCTGGCTGAACGACGGGAAGTAACGCGCGCCCCCGTCGATGTACACCGTCGTGTGCGGCAGCGCGTTGAACCGGTGCGCGGCGTAATTGACCAGCTCGAGCGGCACGGGCGAGTGCGCGCACTCCGCGAAGGCCAGGTCGGGCTGGAGGATGAGCGCGACGCGCGCGCTCCCGATGCCCGCGGCGAAGTTGTCGATCCACGTGCGGTAGCTGCTCTGGTTGGCCGCGCTCCAGGAGCCGTTCGGGCAGGCCGCCCCCTCCCACGGATCGAGCCGGAACACGGCCATCTGGCTGAGCACGGCGGGATTGCCTGCGGTCACGGCCTGGATGAACTGCCGCGCGACGTTGCCTGCGTCGGCGTCGGAGAACCAGTCACCGAACGTGAACGCCAGCGGACGCAGTGCGATCTTGCCCAGCAGGCTTCGGTTGCGTCCCGTTGCCTGCTGATAGTTCGGATAGATGCTGTTATAGAACTGTCCCCGGTACACCCCCCACGGCATGCCGGCCAGCGGGTTCGAGCGAGACGCATGCGGCAGCCCGCCGTTGGCGACGCCGGCGAGCGCCGTCGAGGCGCCGGCGCTCAGGCACAGGAGGAGGGTCACCATCGCGACGAGGCAGCGACGCACGGCCGCGCGAGGCGTGATCGAACTGGCACTCAGCATGTCGAGGCTGCGCGCAGCATAGCCACTGCCCTGCTCAGCTCCCGTCGGGAAAGCCGCCCCGGTGAGACACGAACGGATAGTGAGGGAGCGTCTGGCGTGGCGCGATCTCCGCCCGCCAGCCGTCCGGGTACGGCGCCAGCCCGGCGAACAGGAGGGAGTCCGACGGGGTACCCCCGCCGACCAGGCCCTCCACGGCGGCCCGCACCGCGCGCACGCTCTGTCGGCCGCAGCGCGCCTCCCACTGCCGCTCGACCTCCGCGACGCCCTCGAAATACGCCGCGCGCGCCCGAAGCCCGCGGGCCGTGAGCCGGGCCAGCCTGGTCCGGCCCCCGGCCGGGTCGCGCCCGACCTCCACGTAGCCATGCCGGGCCAGCGCGCTCAGCGAGTTCTCGATGCCCATGTCGGCGATGCCGGTCAGCGCGGACAGCCGAGGCGCGGGAACGCCCTCGTCGCCGAGCACACGCACGACGTTCGCGCTCAGTACCGGCGACAGGCCGGTCGTGCGCTCGAGCTCCCCGGCGAAGGCCACCAGCGGCTTGGAGAGCAGCGCAGGCAAGGACACGTCACGGCTGCTGGCCGATGGCGCGCGGGCCGTGGCGGCCCCGGCGCGCATGTCGCCGGCGAGCTCGGTGATCGGGACGAAGTCGGGCGCGCCGACCCCGAGCTCGGCCACGAGCGCTGCCAGGGCCGAGCGCAGCCCGGCGACGTTGTCCTCGCCGAACCGGGTCCCCCACCGAGCCGTGATCGCCTCAGCGAGCGGCTCCCAGATCCGCTGAGCGCGCCGGCCGGCCGGGGTCAGGCGGACCACCCGGGCCGACCGCGGGCCGGGGCCGCCGCCGGCCGGCGGCTCGACGGGCGAGATCTCGAGATACCCCCATGAGCGGCGACTCATCCGCTTGAGGATCAGCTGGGCGCTGTGGCGCGAGAGCCGGGCGCGGCGGGCCAGATCGCCCGCCGCGATGCCGTCTTCCGGCACGTGGCGCAGGCAGTGCGCCCACATCGCCATCGAGATCAGCCAGGGGGTGTCGGTCGCCCCGGGAGTCGAGCCGTGGCGGGTGGTCCGGTGCGGCATCTGATGCTCGAACTCGTTGTCACACTCGATCGTGAAGGCCACGAACACCTGCGACAGCAACGCCGACAGGGGCGGACGCTCGTCTCCGGGATCAACCGCGCTCATGACGGTCGGGTCGGCGGCCCGGTGGAGCCTCGGACGACGAGCTCGGCCGGGAGCGTCTGCGGATCCTCCGCCGGCGAGCCGTCGAGCACGCCCAGCAGCGCCCGCGCGGCCAAGGCGCCCTTGCGCCGGTGGGGTTGGCGGACGGTGGTCAGGTTCAGGCCGGCGGCGTGCGGCGCGTCGTCGAAGCCCGCGACCGACAGGTCCGCGGGGACCGACAGCCCAAGGCGGGCGGCGGTGCGCAGGGCTCCTTCGGCCAGACGATCGCTCAGGCAGAGCAGCGCGGTCGGGCGCGGCTGGGCGGCCAGCGCGGTCGCCGCGGCCGCCTCGCCCTCGGCGACCGTGCTGTCGGTGCCCTGAACGACCGGCACTTGGTTCCAGTCGAGGTCGGCACGCAGCGCGGCGTCGCGGTAGCCGGCCAGCCGGCGCCGGGTCACCGCGTAGGTTGCGGCCGCCTGCGCGCGCTGGTCGACCAGGCCCCGCCGCGGGCGGCGGTGCAGGCCGAAGGACACGACGCCCAGCCGGCGGTGGCCGAGCGAGATCACGTGCTCGGCGATCGCCGCGGCCACCACGCGGTCGTCGATCCCGATCCAGGGGCTGGCGGGCGCACCCAGCGCGGCCAGCTGCTCGGGATCTGGCTGGTCGATCACGGCAAGCGGTAGCCGGCGGGCGATCGCGGTCACCAGCAGCGGATCGTCGGCGGCCAGGGAGTTCACGATCAAGCCGTCGATCACCGCTCCGGTGAGGGCGGCCACCCGGCTCTTGGGGGTCGCCGAGCCCGGTAGCAGCGCCAGCCCGACGCCGGCGTCCTCGGCCACCGAGGCGATGCCGGCCAGCAGCTCGACCGCCACCGGATCCTCGAAGGCATACGACAGCCGGTTGGCGTACGCGAATCCGAACGTGCCGACCCGCCCACGGCGCAGGCCGGCCGCCACGGGGTCGGGACCGGCGAAGCCGACGCGAGCGGCGGTGGCCAGCACGCGCTCGCGCAGGCGCTCGGAAAGCTGCTCCGGGTGGCGGTAGGCGTTGGACACGGTCTTGGCCGAGACGCCGAGCTCGGCGGCGAGGTCGTTGAGCGTTGGACGTCGGGGATTGGCGTCGGCCACCGTCGGGAAGCTTACTTCAACGTTGAAGAAAACTTCATCGTTGAAGAAGGCACCGGCCGAGGTGCCGCGGACGGGCCGGACGGACGTTCGGCGACGGACGCGGACCGCAGTGGCCGCCTTGTGCCTGGTCCAGGCGGTCGACGTGCTCGGCATCACCGTGGTGATCGCGGCGCTCCCGACCATGCTCAGGAGCCTGGGCGCGCCGCCCTCGATGGCCGGCGTGCTGGCCACGAGCTACGCGATGGCGTTCGGCGGCTTGCTCATGCTGGGCGCGCGCCTCGGCGACCGGCTGGGCAGCCGCCGCGTGCTGCTGGCCGGGTTGCTCGGTTTCGCCGGCGCCTCCACCCTCGCCGGCGCCGCGCCGTCGCTCGCCGTGCTCGTCGTCGCGCGCTGCGTCCAGGGGGCGGCGGCCGCCGCGTCGGTCCCCGCCGCGCTCCGCCTTCTCTCCGAGGTCGCCCGCGACGAGGCCACGCGGCGGCGCGCCCTGGCTGCGTGGAGCGCGGCCGGCGCGGCGGCCGGCGCAAGCGGGCTCCTGGCCGGCGGACTGCTCACGAGCCTGGTCGGCTGGCGCGCGGTGTTCTGGCTCAACCTGCCTCTGGCCGGGTTGCTGATCGTCGCCGTTCTGCGCAGCGTCCCGTGGTCCGCCGCGAGGTCCCGCGCGGGCCTCGACTGGGTCGGGGCGCTGCTCCTGACCTCAGGGCTGATGAGCCTGATCCTCGCCGCATCACTGCTCGAGCACGGCAGCTCGCTGCTCGCGGGCGCGTTGCTGGCCGCGGCGGGCAGCGTCCTGCTCGCGCTGTTCGCCCACAGCCAGCGGACCGCCCGCCACCCGCTGCTGCCCCGCGTCGCCCTGCGCGAGCGACGCCTGCGGGTCGGCGCCGGCACGGCGTTCATCAACACCGCGACCACGAGCTCGGCGGTCACGCTCGCCACGCTGTATCTGCAGAACGCCCGGCACGTCAGCCCGGCCGCGGCGGGGCTGATGCTGCTCCCCTTCAGCCTGTGCGTGATCGTCGGAGCCGGCGTGGCCAGCCGGTCGCTGCAGGGCCGAGACCCGGCAGCGACCATGGCCGCCGGCCTCGGCCTGATCGCGGCCGGAGACGGAGCCCTCCTGCTGCCCGGCGTCGATCTGCTGCTGCCGGCCTGCGCGGCGCTATCGGGCCTGGGCATCGGCCTGTCATCGGTGGCGGCCAACACGGTGGGCACCGATGTTCGCGACGAGCACCGGGGCACGGCCGCCGGCATCCTCAACACCGCCGCGCAACTCGGGACCGCGCTCGGCGTGTCGGCCGCCGTGCTCATCGCGAGCGTGAGCGAGCGGGCCGGCCTCCCGCTTCGCGGTCCGCCCCTGAGCTGGGCGATCGCGGCCGTCCTGGCCGCCGGCGCCGGACTGCTGGCGCTCCGGAGGGCGGGCTACGGCCCGGCCGGCTCGCCCGCGGCCGCCTCCCACGCCGGCAGGCCGCCGACGAGGTCCGAGACGAACGCGTAGCCGTCGCGCCGCAGCAGGCTCGCGGCGATCGCCGAGCGGTAGCCGCTCGCGCAGTGCACGACGATCGAGCGATCGCGCGGCAGCGTCGACATCCGCTCGGGAAGCCGGGACAGCGGTAGGTTGACCGCGACGTCGATGTGCCCCTCCTCCCACTCGCTCGGCGCGCGCACGTCGACCAGCATCGGCGGATCGGCCGCGGCCAGCCGCTCGACCAGCGACGCTGCGGTGATCCGCTCGATGCGTTCCACCAGACCGGGTTCGGCGTCCAGCGACTGCATCCCGCCGTCCAGGTAGCCGGCCACGGTGTCGAACGCGATCCGCCCAAGCCGGGTGGCCGCCTCGACCTCGCGCCCGGGCTCGGCGACCAGCACGATTCCTCGCTGGGGATCGAGCAGCGTGCCGCACCAGGTGGCGTAGCTCCCGCTCAGGCCGACGTTGACGCTCCCCTTCAGGTGCGCGCCCTCGAACTTCGCCGGCTCGCGGGTGTCGAGCAGCTGCGCCCCGGCGGACGCCAGCTCGAGCACCCGCTCGAGTGCCAGCGGCGTCAGCTCGCGCTCGAGCGCCTGGTCCAGCGTGGGGTGCTCGCGCGCGTTGAGCACCGCGTCGTAGGTGAAGTAGGCGGGGGCGTCCGGCAGGTCGCTGGTCACGGTCTCGATGAATCGCTCGCGGGTCATCGGCGCCAGCGCGTAGTTGTACGCGCGCTGGATGCCGATCGTCGACACGGTCTCGCTCGAGAGGTTCTTACCGCACAGCGAGCCGGCGCCGTGCGCGGGATACACGAGCGTGTCGTCGGGCAGCGGCGCGAGCTTGCCGTGCAGCGAGTCGTACAGCATCGCGCCGAGCTCCTCGGCGCTCCACCCGAGCGCGCCGCGCAGGTCGGGACGGCCGACATCGCCGATGAACAGCGTGTCGCCGGTCAGGACCGCGTACGGCTCGTCCATCCCGTGCTCCGCGTCGTAGACGAGGATCGAGATCGACTCCGGGGAATGGCCCGGCGTCTCGAGCACGGTCAGGCGCACGTCGCCCAGCTGCACGCTGTCGCCATCCCCCATCGGCGTGAACGGGTACTCGGCCTCGGCCCGGGCGCCGAGGTGGATCGCCGCCCCGGTGCGCTCACGCAGCTCGAGGTGCCCGGCCACGAAGTCGGCGTGGAAATGGGTCAGGAACACGTGGTCGATCCGGCAGCCCACCCGCGCGGCGTCATCCAGGTACTGCTCGACGTCGCGCTGTGGATCGACCACGGCCGCCAGGCCGCTCGCCTCGTCCGCGATCAGGTACGAGGCGTGGGCCAGGCAGCCGAGGTAGTACTGCTCGAGTAGCAACGCTCGCCCCCGTCGCTCACGTCAGTTCGGCTGAGGAACGATGCGGATGTAGGGCTTGGGCTCCTTCCACTCGCCGAAGATCTCCTTGGCCTGGTCGTTGGACACCGACCCCGCGATGATCACGTCCTCCCCCGGCTTCCACTGAGCCGGCGTGGACACCTTGTGATTGGCGGTCAGCTGCAGCGAGTCGATCACCCGCAGCACCTCGTCGAAATTGCGCCCCGTCGTCATCGGATAGACCAGGATCAACTTGATCTTCTTATCCGGCCCGATCACGAACACGTTACGCACGGTCTGGTTATCCGCCGGCGTGCGCGCGCCCGGATCGCCCGACACATCGGCCGTCAGCATCCCGTACGCCTTCGAGACCGCAAAATCGCTGTCCCCGACAATCGGATAATTCGGCGCCGTCCCCTGCGTCTCCTCGATATCCCGCGCCCACTGCTCATGCTTGTCAGTCGGATCCACCGACAAGCCGATGATCTTCACCCCACGCCGATCGAACTCCGGCTTGATACTCGCCATATAGCCCAACTCGGTCGTGCACACCGGCGTGAAATCCTTCGGATGCGAGAACAACACCGCCCACGAATCGCCGATCCAGTCGTGGAAGCTGATCCTCCCCTCGGTGCTGTCGGCCTCGAAGTCCGGCGCGGTGTCACCCAGCTGCAATGCCATGTTCGTCTCCTTGGGCTCTCGGGTTCACGCGTCGCCTCGCGCGATGCGTGGCGAGCACGATACCGCTGGCGCTCAGGGGCGCGGAAGAGCAGCCGCCGGCGTCCGTCCGGCGACGCGGCGCAGCCGCGCGCGCAGGCGACCACGGCGGGGCGATCCGCCACGGAGCTGCTCGGCTCGCATCCTCAACAAACCCAGCACCGACGCCGTGCGATGAAACGGATCCGCGATCGCCGCGCCGTCGAGGAGCGACAGCGCGGCCCGGAGCTCACCACCCACCTCGGCCACCAGGAGTGGCGAAGCCGGCACCGGGGCGGAGTCCAGTCCCGCAAGCCGCGCGAGCGCGGTTAGGTCGTCCGGGCGGTCCGCGCGGATCACGATCGACAGCTCGGCCGGCGGAGGGGTGTTGGGGGACGTCCGGTGCGCGAGGCTGCTTCCCCTCGCGCGCGCGGCGGCGCGCTGAAGCTCTTCGGCGCGCGCCTGTGCGAATTCGATTCGTGTGTGGGGATCCAGGAACATGGCGCCACGGTACGCGCCGGGCTCCGATCACACATCGGGATCGGCGACCGATCTTTCGTGCGCGGGTACCTATGTTTCGGCGAACGCCCTATCGCCGGCCGTGCACCGCCTTGCGCATCCGGCGCTCGAGCATCAAGACCACGACGGTCATGAGCGCGTCGAGGGTCGCCCGCTGCAGCCGTGCCGCGATCCGGGTCATCGCCGAGCCATTCGAATGTCGGCTACGTGGGCTCGACGGCGCGCAACGTCTCGCCCGCCTGAGGTTGGTCGAGAAACCGGAAAATGCGGCCGGTTTCTCGACCAGCCCCGCCTACGATCTTCAGAGATCGCGTTCGTAGTAGTAGTTGACCGGGCCGTCGGGCTTGCCCTCGCGGTTGCTGAAGCCGAGGCTCTCGTACAGCGCGCGCGCCACCGTGTCGGTTTCGGCGGTGTTCAGGTCCATGTAGTCCGCCCCGGTCTCGCGCGCCAGATCCATCGCCGTGTCCATCAGCGCGCGCCCCAATCCCCGTCCCCGGCGCGCCGGCACCACGTACAACTCCGCCAGGTAGCACTCGAGCGCGTCGCTCCACAGGGCGCGACGGAAGCGCAGAAGGGCCAGCCCGTCCGGACCGTCTCCGGCGAGGAGCACCTCGGTGTCACCCCCGCCGAGCAGCGTCCGGATGCGCTCGGCCAGCCGCTCGGGACCGGGGGTCGGATCGTCGTATTCGGTGTTGAAGTCGTGCAGGAGCCGGCCGACGTCCTCGGCGTCGGCCGCCGTGGCCCGGCGCACCACGTGACTCGGGGAATCGCTCATCTCGCCGGCGCCGGCGCTAGACGAAGCAGATCGAGTTGCCGGTCGACCGCGGCGCTCACGCGCGCCACGTCCCCCGTGGCCAGGAGGTCGAGCAGCGCGCCGCGCAGCACGGCCAGGATCAGCGTGCGCTCGACAACGTCCCCGGTGACCTCGGCCAGCAGGTCGAGCCAATCGGCGACCGTGGCCTGGGCAAACCCCGCCCACGGCTCGGCGGCGGGGTCGAGCACCGACCGCGCGTAGCCCTCGACCCACAGCTTCAGCAGCGCGCGGTGCTCCTCCGCCGCCAGCCACGCCCACAACTCGCCGGCGATGGCTGTCACGTCGCGGTCGCCGGCCGCCCGCGCACGGTCGAGCAGCTCGAGCTCGTCGCGACGGGCCCGGGCGAGGAGCGCGTGAACGAGGCCGGCCTTCGAGCCGAACAGGAACAGGAGCACGCGCGGGCTGGAGCCGACGGCCGCGGCGAGCGGCCGCAGCGACAGGTCCGCCACCCCGTGCTCGAGCGCATATCGGTAGGCGCGCTCGAGTAGCTCCTCACGCCGGGGCGACGGGCTCGTGGCCATTGCGCCTTAGTGTAGGCTACTGAAACGACTGTTTCAGTGACCAAGCGCTCTGAATCCGCCACGATCCGGCCGCTCGGGCATCCGGGCGATCTCGGCTGGGTCGTGATGGCCCACGGGGAGGTGTACGCCGAGGAGTTCGGCTGGGACTCGAGCTTCGAGGCGCTGGTGGCGCGGATCGTCGCCGACTACGCCGCCGGGCGCGATCCGGCTCGCGAGGCGGCCTGGATCGCCGAGTTGGACGGCCGGCGGGTCGGCTGCATCTTCTGCGTACGCGATCCGGAGCACCCGGGGAGGGCGCTGCTGCGGATCCTGCTCGTCCATCCCGATGGGCGTGGGCGCGACCTCGGCCGCCGCCTCGTCGGGACCTGCCTGCAGTTCGCGCGCGACGCCGGATACGAGCGGATGCGGCTGTGGACCAACCACCCCCTGGCGGCGGCACGGCACCTGTACCTGGAGCGGGGCTTCCGGCTGGTCGCCGAGGAGAGTCACCACAGCTTCGGGGCCGACCTGGTCGGCCAGACCTACGAGCTCGAGCTGACCTGAATCGGTCGTTCAGGCGGCCAGGGGTCGCCGCCGACTCCTGCCCCGCGTCATCGCCAGGGCGATCAGCGCCTTGTCGCGCGCCCGCTCGAACGCGCGCCGGCGGAATCGCCGCTCGCCGTCCCCGCAGTTCTCGTCCGAGGCGGCCTCGAGCGCGTCCCAGCGGGCGAGCGCCATCGCGGCGTCGCCCTCTTCCTGGGCGGCGGCCCGGCACAAGGCCAGGGCGCACCACTCCCCTCCACCGGGGGCGTTACACCCATGACCGGGAGGACAGCACAAGGCCATGAGAATTTGCTACCCACGAGACGCCCGGCAGAATCGGATCGTCATGCCAGGTTGCCGACCCCGCGCGATCGCTGCCCTGGCCGGCGGGTTGCTCGTTCTGCTCACGGCCTGCGGCGGCGGGAGCAGGGCGCTGCCGATCCAGACCCGGCCTTCCCCCGTGGCCCGACCGGCCGGCGGGCCGCCCTCCCACATCGCGGTGATCGTGATGGAGAACGAGGAGTACGGGGACATCATCGGGTCGCGCTCGGCTCCGTACCTCAACACGCTGGCCCGCCGCTACGGACTGGCCAGCGGGATGTACGCCGTCACCCACCCGTCGCTGCCCAACTACCTGGCGCTGACCGGCGGCGCCACGTTCGGGATCGACAGCGACTGCACCGATTGCTCGGTGGGCGCGACGAGCATCGTCGACCAGTTCGAGCGGGCGCACCTGTCCTGGCGGGCGTACATGGAGGATCTCCCCGGGCCGTGCTTCACCGGCGCGAGCGCCGGCGACTACGCCAAGAAGCACGACCCGTTCGCGTACTACACGCGCATCACCGGCAACCCCGGCCGCTGTGCCAACATCGTCCCGCTGGGCCGGCTGGCCACCGACGAACGCTCCTCGACGCTTCCGAGGTTCGTGTGGATCACGCCCAACCTGTGCCACGACATGCACGACTGCTCGGTGTCGACCGGCGACCGGTTCCTTGCCGGTCTCGTACCCGCGCTCCTGCGCGGGCTCGGGCCGCGCGGCCTGCTGTTCCTAACCTGGGACGAGGGAACGAGCGATGACGGCTGCTGCCGCCTGGCCTCGGGCGGGCACATCGTCACGATCGTGGCCGGTGGCGGCGCGCGGCCCCACGCCCGGCTCGCCGCGCCGACCGACCAGTACTCGGTGCTTCAGACGGTCGAGGATCTGCTCGGGCTGAGGCGCCTGCGTGGGGCGGCCTGCGCCTGTACGCCGTCGCTCGGACCCCTGCTCGCGAGGGGCTGACTGACCTGCGCCGCCTGATCGTCAACGCGGATGACTTCGGGATGACCGCCGGGGTCACCGAAGGGATCCTGGATGCCCACGTGCGGGGGATCGTCACCAGCACGAGCCTGATGGTCGACGCCGCCGCGGCCGAGCACGCGGCCGCCCTCGCGTCAGAGCACCCGGAGCTGTCGGTGGGGCTGCACTTCGTCGACGACACGCCGGCGCTCGACGACCCCGCGCACGCCGCCCGCGAGTTCGAGGCGCAGCTGTCGCGCTTCCGCGCGCTGATGGGCCGCGAGCCGACCCACGTGGACTCCCACCACCACGTCCACGTCAAGCGCATGTCGACGTTCGCGCCGCTGGTCGAGCCGCTCGGGGTGCCCCTGCGAGGCGACGGGCAGGTGCGCTACCTCGGCGCGTTCTTCGGTCATCCGCGTCCCGGCGTCGTCGACCACGACCGGATCCGCGAGCCGTTCCTCCTGAAGGTGTTGGGCGAGATCCGCCCCGAGGACGGCTTCAGCGAGCTCGGCTGCCATCCGGGCCGGGTGACCGAGGAGCTCGCCTCGAGCTACGCCGGCGAGCGCGAGATCGAATTGGGCACGCTCACCCACCCCGAGCTGCCGGCGCGGATCGAGGCGCTCGGCCTGACCCTGGCCGGCTATCACGACTGGCCCGGCTAGGTGCTAGGCCCGGGGCGCGCCGAATACGGGCTCCGGCGGGACCTCCTCGAGCTCCAGGCGAGGGCCGAACCCGACGCGCAGCACCGCGCCGCCCTCCGGGGCGTTGGCGGCCTCGGCGAAGCCGTCGTGCGCCTCGGCCGCCTGGCGGACGATGGCCAGCCCGAGGCCCGAGCCGGGCTTGGAGCGCGCATCCTTGGCCCGGTGGAAGCGGTCGAACACGAACGGCAGGTCCTCCTCGTTGAAGCCGGGGCCCTGGTCGGAGACCGTCACCGTCCCGCTGTGCAGCGTCACTTCGACGATCCCGCCCTCGGGGCTCCACTTGGCCGCGTTGTCGAGCAGGTTGGTCACCGCCCTGGAGATCCGGTCGGCCTCGCCGCTTACCAGGGTGGGCTCGATCACCTGCTGGAAGGTGAGCCCCGGCGCCCGCCGCCGGGCCCGCTCGATCGCGTCGCGGACGATCTCGTCCAGCCGCACCTCGCCGGGCTCGCCGCTCGGCTTGCTGCCGCGGGCCAGCTCCACGACGTCGCTCACCAGCGCCGTGAGCTCGTCGAGCTCCTCGATCACGTCCGCCCGGAGCGCCGCCCGATCCTCGGGCGAGAGCAGCTCCTCGTCTCGCATCAGCTGGAGGTTCGCGCGGATCGTGGCGATCGGTGTGCGCAGCTCGTGGGAGGCGTCGGCGACCAGGTTGCGCTGGGCCTCCATCGCGCGCTCGAGCGCGTCGAGCGTCCGGTTGAACGTCGTGGCGAGACGGGCCAGCTCGTCCGAACCAAGCACGTCGAGTCGCTCGTGCTCGATCCGCTCGGGGTTGGCGGCGATCGACTCGGACTGGCGCGTGAAGCGTGCAATCGGCGCGAGCGCCGTCCTGGCCACGCCGATGCCCAACAGTGCGGCCAGCAGGATGCCCGCACCGCCGATCACCAGCAGCAGGACAAGCTCCCGGTTGAGCGTGTGGTCGACCGTGGTCAGCGGCAGGGCTACGGCCAGGGCGCCCCGTGACCCGATCCCCGTGACGAGCACGCGAATGTGGGTCCCGTTGACCCGCATGTTGGTGAAGAACTGGCCATGACCGCTCCGGGCCAGCGCCTCGATGGCCGGCGTCGCGGGGATCTGGTAGGTCTGGTCCGGCGGTACGTACGTGCTCCCGTCGGTCTTGAACACCGTGAACGTACCCGACGGCCCGCCGAAGGCCTGCGGGGGAAGCCGGTCGATTCCGAGCCCTTCGTCGGGATCGCCCTGGCCCGGCCCGCTGGGCACGCGTGGCTGGGACTGCGGCAGCGGCGAGCGTCCGCCACGGCCTCCACCGCCGACGTTGTTCAGCGGCCTCTGGCTCAGGCTCCGCAGGGACTGATCGACCTGGCCCTGGAGCGCCGACCTCGTTCCGGCGTAGGAGGCCACGGCGACGGCCACGACCGCGATCGCCACCGCCACACCGGCCACCAGCACCATGCGCGTACGCAGACTCATTCCTACGGCTCCCGCAGGGCGTACCCGACCCCGCGCACGGTGTGGATCTGCGCCTGCGCCCCGGCTTCCTCGAGCTTCCGGCGCAGATAACCGACATACACGCGCAGGGCGTTCGAGGTCGGCCCGAAGTCATAGCCCCACACCCGGTCGTAGATCAGCGTGTGCGGGAGGACCCGGCGCGGGTTGAGCATCAGCAACTCGAGCAGCTGGTACTCGGTTCTCGTCAACTCGACGAACTTCTCACCGACCATCACGCCGTGGCGCGCCGAGTCGAGCGTGAGGTCGCCGAACCTGAGCGCGCCGTCGATGGTCGTCTCGCCGCCGGCGCGGCGCAGGAGCGCACGGAGTCGGGCCTTGAGCTCGTCGATGTCGAACGGCTTGACCAGGTAGTCGTCGGCGCCGGCGTCGAGGCCGTCGATGCGGTCTGAGACCGTGTCGCGCGCGGTGAGCATGAGCACCGGAACGCGATTGCCCTCGCGCCGGAGCAGCCGGCACACCTCGAGCCCGTCGATATCGGGCAGTCCCACATCGAGCACCACCGCGTCGGGCAGGCTCGAGCCGATCTCCGACAGCGCTCCGGCGCCGCTCTCGGTCAGCCGGACCTCGTAGCCGGCCAGCGACAGCGCGCGGCGCAGAACGTCCCGAAGGGCGCGATCATCGTCGACCACCAGCAGTCTCATCTAAGGTCAATTGTCGTCCGTTGCGGGGCTTTGCGCGAGCGGTTCCTACTTAGGTCTTACCCCGTCCACCTCGCGCAGCACGGCGCCCAGGATGCCGTTGACGAACGCGGGCGCCTCTGCGCCGCAGAACCGCTTGGCGGTCTCCACCGCCTCGTCGATCGCTCCCTCGGGAGGGATCGCGTGCTCGCCGGGCAGCTCGCCCCCGTGGAGCAGCTCGGCCAGCCCGACCCGCAGGATCGAGCGCTCGAGCGGCGCGATCCGCTCGAGCGACCAGCCCGTCGCGTGGGTGCGGATCAGCTCGTCGAGCTCGCCCTGGTGGTCGCGCACCAGCCCGGCCAGGGCACGGGTGAACGCGGGGGCGTCCCGGGGGAAGGTCTGCTCGAGCGGCCGACCGAGCAAATCGCTCTGATACAGCGCCCAGATCGCAGCGCGGCGCTGCTCGGTCCTACGCACGGCGACGAGTGTAGACGGGCCTCGAGAGACGACTCAGGCGATCCAGGCCCAGGTGGCCCACAGCGCGCTGAATCCGGCGAGCAGCAGCGCCGAGGCGATGAGCGCGCGCCGATAAGCCCTGGGCCGCTCGCCGAGCCAGGCCCCCCAGCCCATGAACACCGGGAAGATCACCAGCACGTAGCGCGGGAACGACTGGAGCGGCTCGGCGATCGTCGGGTAGCTGAGCGCCTGCGCGAGCAGCGCGAGCGCGTAGAGCAGATAGGCCGCCGGCAGCCTCCGCCAGGACACCGCCAGGCCTCCCGCCGCGAACGCCACGAACACCAGGTCGATCAGGTTGTGTGTCGGCCAGCTGATCGGGGCCGCGCCCCCGACGACGACCGCATGGCCGGTCACGCCGAGGCGCAGGTCGGCCGGCGCCGCGACGAGCGCCTTGACCAGCCCGCCGAACGGACCGGCGAAGTGACGGCCCCAGACGGCCTCGGCCTGGAACGGCGCGAGCGGGGCGTGGTGCGCGAGCGCGAGATAGCCCATGTAGGCCAGCAGACCGGCGGGGACGAGCGCGAGCCAGGCCGCCGAGCTAGCGATCGGGTGGCGCGGGCGCCACCGGGGGCCGGCCCCGGCGCGCTCGGCGCCGGTCCCCGGGCCGTACAGGTAGAGCCACGCGAGCGCCACCAGCAGGAGGATGCCGCCCGACCGGGTCGCGGCTGCCAGACCGCCGAGGACGCCGGCCCAGGCCCATCGCTCCGTGCGCGCCGCGTAGATCGCCCCGACCGAGAGCATCAGGAACAGCGCCTCGGTGTAGACCGCGGACAGAAACAGCGCCGCGGGGAAGAACGCGACCAGCGTCACGGTGGCGCGCGCCTGCGCGGGGGCGAGGTCCAGACGCGCGAGGCGATACAGGAGGTGCAGCGCCACACCCGTCGCGACCATCGAGATCAGCGTGCCCACGAGCAGCGCGGAGCCGAACAGCGTGGCGCCACCCCGGATCAGCAGCGGGTAGAGCGGGAAGAACGCGCTCGACGCCCGCGTCGAGTAGCCGGCGTGGGCGATCGTCAGGTACCACACCGAGTCCCACCGAGCCGCCGGCGCGAACAGGAGGTTGGCCGCCGCGCTGCCGAACGGCTCGGTCAGGTGGCGCGCGTCCATCGACGCGAGCACCGACGTCTTCTTCCCGAACAGGGCGAGCGCGAGCAGCCCGGCGGCCCACACGATCGCCCGCGAGACAAGCAGCGCACGCACCGCGACCGCAGTCGCGGCGGCGGTCTCCGGGGAGCGGGTCGCGGCCCGCCGCGCTCGCCACGCCGCGGGCAGCGACGGCAATACAGCGGTTCGCGTGCTCACTGCTAGGCCGTATCGACTCGCGTCGGCCATGCTTTGAGCCGGTGGTCCGGTTGCGGACGAGCGGGCCTCGGGGCCTGATCAGCTCGTGACCGTGAGTTCCTTGGACAGCGAGGTGAGGATGTCCCGACCCGAGTCCGTGACCACGACCAGGTCCTCGATTCGCACCCCGAGGTCGCCCGGCAGGTACACGCCCGGCTCGACCGTGACCACGTTTCCTGCCTCGAGCACCGACTCGGAGCGCTGGGCCAGCCGCGGGGCCTCGTGGATGTCGAGCCCGACGCCGTGCCCGAGCCCGTGCCCGAAGTGCTCCCCGTGCCCGGCGGCTTCGATTATCTGCCGCGCCACCGCGTCCACCTCGCGGCCGCCCGCGCCGGGCGCCACCGCGTCCAGGGCGCCAAGCTGGGCGTCGAGCACGAGCCGGTAGATCTCGGCCCCGTGCTCGGTGCCCGCGCCGGCGGCCACCGTGCGCGTGCAGTCCGAGCAGTAGCCCTCGAGTTGCGCGCCCCAGTCGATCACGACCATGTCGCCGCTGCGCACTACGACGTCGCGCGGCGAGGCATGAGGGAGCGCCCCGTGCGGGCCGGCCGCCACGATCGGCTCGAAGCTCGGACGCTCGGCCCCCCGCCGGCGCATGTCGAACTCGAGCTCGACGGCCAGCTCGCGCTCGGTGCGCCCGACCAGGCCGCCGGCGACCAGATGCTCGAAGGCCTCGTCGGCCAGCGCGGTTGCGGCGCGGATGGCGGCCACCTCGCCCGGCTCCTTGACCGCCCGGAGTCCCTCGACCACGCCCTGCACGCCAACCAGCTCGACCCGCTCGGGCACCAGCTCGCCCAGGCGGGCGTGCTCGCGAACGCTGAGGTGGGCCTCCTCGAAGCCCAGGCGCAGGTCGCCTCCGGGGAGCGCCTGCCCGATCGCCTCGAGCAGGTCCTGCGGTGCGCGCCGGCGGTCAAACGACGAGTCGACCTGCTCGGCCGCCTGCTCGACGTAGCGGAAGTCAGTGATGAAGACGCGGGTGTCGGGGCCGATCAACGCGAGGCCGTTGCTGCCCGTGTAGCCGGTCAGGTAGCGCACGTTGATGAGATCCGTCACCAGCACGAGGTCCACTCCGGCGTCGGCCAGCTTCTCGATCAGCCGATCGGCGCGGGCGCTCACTCGGCGATCTCCTCGCGCAGGCGCTCGAGCGCGTCGCGGTAGCCGCCGGGCCCCTTGCCGGAGATGCGGCTCACGCACAGGTCGGTGATCACCGAGTGGCGCCGCCACTCTTCGCGGGCGTCGACGTCGGACAGGTGCACCTCGACGGCGGGCAGGTGCGTGAGCTCGAGCGCATCGCGGATCGCGTAGGAGTAGTGCGTCCAGGCACCCGGGTTCAGCACGATCGCGTCGGCCAGCCCTTCCAACCGGTGCAGGTGCTCGACGAACGCGCCCTCGTGGTTGGTCTGGAAGAAGCGGACCTCGAGCCCGAGCTCGCGGGCGGTCTCGCTGATCCCGCGCTCGAGCTCCTCGAGCGTGACGCCCCCGTAGTGCGTGGGATCGCGCCGGCCGAGCTGGTCGAGGTTGACGCCGTGCATGACTTCCACTCGGTTGCGCATCGCGATCGCGGTTCAGCCTGACAGCTCGCGGACCGCCGCGACTAGCTTCTTGGACGGCACCTCGCATCCCGGGCGCGGGTGCCCGGGCCCGTCGAGGAGCACGAACGGCACCTCGCCGCTGCCGCGGCGCTTCTTGTCGCGGGCCGTGGCCATGACCACGGCGTCGGGGTCGGCCTGGTTCAGTTTCGTCGGCAGGCCACGGGCCTTCAGCAGCTCGGCCACCTCTGCTCTTAAGGCCTCCTGCTCGGAGAGCCGCAGCGCCGCGAGCAGGCCCAGCGCCACCGCCTCGCCGTGGCGGTAGGCGGCGTACCCGGTGGCGGTCTCGATCGCGTGGCCGACGGTGTGCCCCAGGTTGAGGACCTGCCTGAGTCCGGAGTCGCGCTCGTCCTGCGCGACGATGCGCAGCTTGGTCAGGGCACAGGCAGCGATCAGCTGCGGGTCAGTCGGGTCGGCCCCTGTGCGGACCTGCGCCCAGAGATCGCCGCCGGCGATCAGCGCTGTCTTGACCACCTCGGCGTATCCGGCCGCGAGCTCGGGGGCTGGAAGGCTCTGGAGGGTCCGGGTGTCCGCGATCACGGCGCTCGGCTGATGGAAGGCGCCGACGTAGTTCTTGGCCTCGGCCAGGTCCACCCCGGTCTTGCCGCCATAGGCCGAGTCGACCTGGGCCACCAGCGTGGTCGGCACCTGGGCGAAGCGGACCCCGCGCTGGTAGGTGGCCGCGCAGAACCCGGCCAGGTCGCCGACCACGCCGCCGCCGAGCGCGACGACGACGTCCTCGCGCGTCATCCCGCCCCGGGCCAGCTCGGTCCACACGATCTCGGCGTGCGCGACGGTCTTCGACTGCTCGCCGGGCATGATCGCCACGCGGCCGCCCAGCGGCTCGAGGTGCTCGCCGTACCGCCGACCGGCGTTCCCGTCGGTGACCAGGAACCGGCGGCCGGAGACCGCCGGCGGCCAGAAGCGCTGCTCGGTCAGCAGGCCGTCCCCGACGTAGGCCGGATAGTCGGCCGACTCGTTCGCCGCCCACAGCAGCTTGGTGTGCTCGGGGACGCCTTCGAGCGCTTCGATGACGGAGCCCATGCGGTGCGAGCGCTGCGCTGGGACGACCGCATCGGCCAGGGCCGCGTACATCGGCTCGCGCCGGTGGTAGAGAGCCTCGAACTGGGCGCGCTCGCGGGCCAGCGGTCGATCGCTCTCGCGGCAGCGCGACCAGGCCAGCTCGAGGGGAACATCGAGCCAGATGGTCAGATGGTCCCGCAGGGCCGCGCGGACTCGTTCGTGGCCGATCGCGCCTCCGCCGAGGGCCAGCACTCCGGCCTCCGGGTTGTCGAGCAACTCGAGCGTGACCTCCTCCTCGGTGGCGCGGAACGCGGCCTCGCCGTCCTCGGCGAACACCCGCTCGATCGGCTTGCCCAGCCGCTCCTCGATCACCCGGTCGACGTCCACCGGGGTCCCGCCGAGGGCCTCGGCCAGGCTGCGCGCGGCGGTCGACTTGCCGGCGCCCATGAAGCCGATGCAGGCCACGCCGCGCTTGGCGAGCCGGTGGTGGTCGATCAGGGGCGTCGCCACTGGATCCGCTCCTCGTAGGCGTTCAGGGCGGCTTTCACGTCATCTATGTGGTCGCCTCCGAACTTTCTCCGGTACGCATCGGCGAGCACGAACGCCACCATTGCCTCCCCCACCACGCCGGCGGCGGGCACCGTGCACGAGTCGGTCCGCTCCCGGAGGGCCTCGGCCGGCGCATGGGTGGCGATGTCGACCGAGCGCAGCGGCTTGGTCAGCGTCGGCAGCGGCTTCATCGAGCCTTTGACGACGAGAGGGGCGCCGGTTGTCATGCCGCCCTCGAGGCCGCCGGCGCGGTTCGTGTTCCGGTAATAGCCGCGGCTCTCGTCATAGAAGATCTCGTCGTGGGCCTCGGACCCGGGGAGGCCGGCCACCTCGATCCCGTCCCCGATCGAGACCGCCTTGAGCGCCTGGATCGAGAGGATGGCCTGGGCGAGGCGGCCGTCGAGGCGCTCCTCCCAGGAGACGTAGGAGCCGAGGCCGGGGACCAGGCCGAATGCCCGGATTTCGAACACGCCCCCGAGCGACTCGTTGGCCTTTCTGAGCCGGTCGATCTCCGCGACCATTTGTTTCGTTGCCTCGGGGTCGAGGCAGCGGACCGGCGACTCGTCGACGGTGGCGAAGTCCCGTGGTGTGAGATCGTCGTTGCGAGGGGCCTGGACGCTCGTGATCTGGATCACGTGGGAGAACACCTCGACGCCGAGGGCGCGCAGGAATGCCTTGGCAACCGCGCCCCCGGCCACCCGGGCGGCGGTTTCGCGCGCGCTGGCCCGCTCGAGGATGTTTCTGACGTCGGTGGTCTTGTACTTCTGGGTCCCCACGAGATCGGCGTGCCCGGGGCGTGGGAGGTGCACCTCCGGGATCTCGGCCTCGACCGGCCAGGGGTTCATCCGCTCTTCCCAGTTGGCGTAATCGCGGTTGGTGACCTGGAGGGCGATCGGGCCCCCCAGCGTCCGGCCGTGGCGGACGCCGCCGGTGACGTCGGCCTGGTCGCGCTCGATCTTCATCCGCCCACCCCGGCCGTGGCCTAGCTGGCGGCGGGCCAGGTCGCGATTGATCCCGTCGCGGTGCAGCTCGAGGCCGGCCGGTAGGCCCTCGAGGATGCAGGTCAAGCCGGGGCCATGGGACTCCCCGGCGGTGGTCAACCGCAGCGACATGGCCGACAGTAGGTTACGGGCGGACCGCTTCGGGGCCCGTGTCGGGGGCGGTCCGCGCTCTCCACGGAGCAATCCGTATTTTCTACGGATAGAGACTTGTGGCCGCGAAGCCGATGGGAGTGTGTGGTCCCGATGAGCGTGCTGCGCCTACAGTGACGCGATCCCGATGGCGGATCCCCTCGAGCATCTAGCAGAGCACGACCTCCTGACCGGGGTCTTCAATCGATCGCGCCTCGTCGACGAGCTCGATCGCCAGCTCTCGTACTCGGCGCGCTATTCCCGCGCCGGCGCGCTGCTCACGCTCGACATCGACAACTTCAAGCTGGCCAACGACAGCTACGGCCGGGCCGCCGGCGACGTGATGCTCAAGGCCGTCTCGGAGATCCTCCGGGCCCGAGCCCGCGCCACCGACGTGGTGGCCCGCCTGGGCAGCGACGAGTTCGCCGTCATCCTGCCCGAGGCGAGCGAGGACGAGGCGCTGATCGTCGCCCGCGACATCCGCGCGGTCCTCTGCGAGCGCCAGCTCGGCCCGCCGATCATGGCCAGCATCGGCATCGCCCTGCTGACCGGCGATGAGGAGGTCGGGGCCGAGGACATCCTGACTCGAGCGCAGATCGCGCTGTACGAGGCGAAGGAGCTCGGCGGCGACCAGGCCCGCATCTTCACCGGCCAGGCCACGGGCGCCCTGACCTGGGTCCAGCGCATTCGCACCGCCCTGGCCGAGGACCGCTTCGTCCTGTACGGCCAGCCGATCGCCGACCTGCGCACCGGCCGGATCACCCATCACGAGCTGCTCGTGCGCATGCTCTCCGAGGACGGGGACATCATCCCGCCCGCCGCCTTCCTGCCCATGGCCGAGCGCTTCGGCGTGATCGGCGAGATCGACCGCTGGGTGACCAGCGCCGGCCTGCGCCTCGCCATCGACGGCGAGGGCGTGGCCGTGAACCTGTCCGGCTACTCGATCGGCGACCCCTTGATAGTCGCCGAGATCCGCTCGGCGATCGCCGACGGCGTCGACCCGGGCAAGGTGATCTTCGACGTGCCCGAGGCGGCCGCGATGACCAAGCTCGAGGCCACCCGCCAGTTCGCCGGGACGCTCTACGGCCTCGGCTGCAGCCTCGCGCTGGACGACTTCGGCACCGGGTTTTCGTCGTTTACGTTCTTGAAGTACATCCCGGCGCGATACCTGAAGATCGACATGGCCTTCATCCGCGAGCTCGCCTCGAGCAAGCTCGACCACCAGGTCGTCAAGTCGATCGTCGGCATCGCGCGCTGCCTTGACAAGCGCACGATCGCGGAGGGCGTCCAGGACGCCGACACGCTCGGCGTGCTCAAGGCGATCGGCGCCGACTACGCCCAGGGCTTCCACTTCGGCGCCCCCAAGCGCCTCTCGCCGCCCACGGCCTTCGAGCGCCGCCTGCGCGCCGCCCGGGCGGCCGCTGCGCCCGCCGTCTGACGGCCAAACCGCACACTCGCCGCTCCGGCCGGCCCGAGTGTGCGGAAACAGACGCCATACGCACGTATATCCACACTCGGCCGCGGCCCGTCGCCGAGTGTGGCGTTCGGCCGAGCCCCGGAATGATGGGCCGCGCTCGCCCGCTCCCGCTTCCCACCACGCGCTCACCCGGCCTGCCTCGCGCTTCGCCGCGCCGCAACCCGCTCGTCCGCCGCCGAACCCGCTCGCCGGGATTAGGCGACCCGATCCGTTGAGCGGACGACCGCGAGTAAATCGCCATTCGACTGCCCGCGGCGACCGAGAGGCAGATGACTCGCGCCATGCGCGAGTGAACTGCCATTCGCCGAGGGCCGGATGCCGAGTGGCGGAAAACTCGCGGTGGTGTGCCAGGGCGCTGGCTCGGCGCCAATAAAAAGACCCCGGCGGGCTGGGCCCACCGGGGTCGGTTTGCGAAGGGAGAGCCGAGGCCTAGTAGCGGCCGGCGGCAACGATCGAGATGCGGTGATTGCCCGAGGAGACGAGCGCCAGGCGGACGGTCATCGTCACGTGCCGGAGGTGGTGCAGCTTCTTGACCATCGTGGGCGACAGGTGCAGCCGGAGCGTGACCGTGCCGCTCGTGATCGAGGAGACCGTGCCGAGTCCGATCCGGACCGCGGCCGCCTTGCCCGTCTTGATGCCCGCCTTCCTGGCCGCGGCGCGGGTGATCCACACGGTGGCGATGCCGTTGGCCGCCCGGTTCGAGCTGACCCGCACGGCGATGCCCTTGCTGAGCACGGACTTCAGGCTCTGGGGCAGCATCTGCAGGTGCACCTTCAGGCCCGCCGTGGAGCCCGAGCCGGAGGAGCCCGAGCCGCCGCCCGGAGTCGTCGTGGTGGGCGCGGCCGGAACCGGCTGGTCGTCGGATCCCAGGACCTGGACGGCCTGGGTAAGGGTATTGACGTTCCCGCCGCGGTCGGTCACGGTGAGCTTCACGTTGTACGTGCCGCCCTTGGTGAAGGTGTGCACGACGCTCGGCCCGGTGGCGCTCGTGCCGTCGCCGAAGTTCCAGGCATAACCCTGGTTCGGGACGATCAGCGTGGAGTCGGTCGCCGAACCGTCGAACTGCACGACGTCACCCTCGTCGACCGCACTCGGCGCGACGAAGGTCGGCACGAGGTCCACCTGGGGTGCGCAGCCGAAGTATGTGACCGGGTCGAATTCGAGTACCCCGGCGTTGTTGGACTCGCGCTGCAGGTAGTAGGGATTCTGGGAGCTGTTGCCGAGCGTGACCTTATCCAGCTGGTGGCCGTACGGGACACAGCCTTCGTTGTCTTCGATCTCGGTGCCATCGCGCCCAGCCCAGCCGTTCAGGCCGGGATTGACGATCGCCGCCATCTCCGCCTGGCTGAGGGGGCTGACCAGGCGCTGCCCGACACCCACCGCCATCTCCAGGGGGGTCGGGTTATCCGGGATGACCGGAGCGTCAGGCTCGTCGCACCCGGTTCCCGCCGACCAAGGCTGCACGACGTACGCGACCTCGGTGCCGCCGACGTTGACCTGAGAGTGGTAGGAGCAGTACGCCATGTCGCCTGGGGGCAGCGTGCCGGTGCTCGTCAGCGTAGTAAGCGTGAGATCGGTGCCGATCGACGAGGAACCGCCACCTTGGAGCGTGTAGCGGGTGCCGTTCGTCCCGGTGACGTACGCGTACCAGCCGGTCGCTCCAGGCGCCGCCGGAGGCGAGCTGATCGTGATCTGGGAGTTCTGCGAGTTGCCGTCGACGGTCGTGACCGTCTGAGAGGCGCTGGGCGCAGACTCGTTACCGCTACCCATGTCATAGGTGATCTCGACGCGGTAGGTGCCGGCCGGAATCCTGCCGCTGGTCGTGTTCGCCGAGGTGGCGTTCGGCGGCGGCGGCGTCAGGTTGCCGTTGACCGAGCAGAACGCGCCGGCGGCGTCCAGACACGTCTTGACCTGAGGCGGCAGCAGCAGCGTCACCAGAGGCGTGTAGCCCGGCTTCGTCCGACCCAGGATCCCCGTCTGAGAGACCATCGTCGACACCTCGGTCTGCAGCTGGGCGTCGGTCAAGCAGATGTTGTTCAGGATGACCGCGGTCGGCGTGACGAATGAGTCACCCGTCACAGGGCAACCGCTGGCCGGGAAGTCGTGGCCGGTCCCGGTCGGATTGCCGTACTCGCAGGCCGACCTGCCGGTCACGCCGAAGTCGATGCAGCCGCCGCCGAACACGGAGGTGTTCGCCGCCCGTCCGCCGGCGTCGTCGTACTGGGTGGTCACAGCAAACGGGTTGCCGAGCGACCCGCTCGAGTCGGCTACGTCGCGCAGGAACTGCTCCACATACCCGCGCGTCTGCGACCAGTACGAACGCTGCTGGTCCCAGGTCAGCGCAAACGTCTCGTTCTTGTGCATGACCGAGCCGCCGCGGTAGCAGAGCGCCTGGTTGGGCAGCGCCGGGCCGCCCAGATCGGACGCGAGCCACGGATCGGTGCATGAACCCCCGGAGGTCACGGGCGAGACGACGCCCGGCAGCGAATCAGTCCGCGAGCCCGGCACGATCGACACGCCGGCCTCGGTGCCGCTGTCGTTGACCACGATCGCCTGCGCGGCGGTCGTGGCGACACCCAGCGACGCGATGAACGTCGAGGCGATCGCGAGGATCAATCGTCGGGTGGTGAGCGAATAACGGCGCATCGTGATCAACCTCCAACAGTCAGGTTGCGCAGGTCGACGACGGCGCCGACGCTCGGGTCGTATTGGAACAGGGAAACCGCGCTGAGCGAGGTGTTGGCGACCAGCTGGCGCCCGGCCTCGGAGGCCGTGCGGCGAGCCGCGTCAGCCGCGGCGACGGTCGGATGATCGACCGCGCTGATTGAGTTCACCGAGAACAGCGCCACCGGGGTCGAGCCGGTCGCGGTCTGCTTCGAGACGCCCTCGGTCTGACCGGGAGCCAGCGAGAGGATCTCGCAGTCGATCGGTCCGGGGGTGCAGGTGCCGGGACCGCCTACGGCGGCGCCGGGCTCGACGGCGAACAGGACCCGATGCGTGTCGTGGAGCACGCCGAGCTCGACCAGCAGCGGCTGCTGCGGGCTGGGCAGCACGCTGAGGCGCTCGAGCGGGTCAATCGTCTTCAGCCCACCGCCCGAGGTGGTGATGGCCAGCGAGACCTGGTAGCTCTGCTTGGCGGTGAGGCCGTTCGGCGCGGGGGGCGCCGGCTTGGTCGGCGTCGTCGGCGTCGTGGTGGGCGGTGCCGGCGTGGTGGCCGGGGAAGTCGTGACGGGGGTGCCGGTCGTGGAGCCTCCGCTGCTCGACACAGTCGAGGAGCCGGTGGAACCCGTGGCGACGGTCACGCCGGAGGCCGGCGTGCTGACCGCGGCTGTCGTGGTCGTCGTGGTGGTGGTCGTCGTGGTCCCGCCCTGCGGGGTGAAGGGGTTGCGTCCGCGACCGGCGAGCTTGGAGTTGGCCGGCTGGGTCTTGACCGAGATCGCGGGCAGCGCGCTGCCGGTCGAATAGGGCAGGCCGCCGGTCGGCTGGGTGACCAGGTCCGTGGGGGCCTTCTTGGACAGCAGCACGGGCACCGCGACCAGGGCCACGATCAGCCCGATGGCGATCGGCCACAGCTTGCGCTCGAGCAGCTCTTTGATCATGTTGGACAGGACGCTCATCGGAGAGGTGAGGTGATGGCGGCGGCGGGCGCGCCGGTCGAGGACGAGGACGTGGAAGCCTGCGCCGGCGGCGCGGTGGCGGGGCCGGCCGGCGTGGCACCACCGAACGTGCCCTCGCTCGCCGGGACGATGTAGGTCGTCGCGGAGACGCTTGCCGTGATCTGGGGGAACCCGGTGGTAGCCGGAGCGAGGTTGATTGCGTTGATGGTCATGAGGCGGCCGCTGATCAGCAGGCTGCTCCCGCGGCTGGTGACGAAGCTCTGCAGTCGGTTGAAGAAATCGGCGAGGTGGAAGAAGTTGCCGGTCAGCGTGAAGGTGAACTGCTCGGTGGGGAGCCCGGCGGAGCCGACGGCCGCGCCCGGCGGAAGCTGCGTGGGCGCAGGCGCCGTGGCGCCGGCGGCCGGGGTGGTGCCGGTGGCCGGAGTGCCGGTCGAGCCGGAGGTCGAAGGCGTGGTCGTGCTGGGGGCCGGAGCCGTGGTGGTGCTGGCGCCCGACGCGCTGGTCAGCTGCAGGCCGCGGAAGCTCACCTTGGCGCCGCGCGCCGCGTTCTGGACCTGGTAGATGAGCGACGGGACGTCATCGTCCGGCGGAACTGCCTCGCCGAGCTTGGCGAGCTCCGCGTACCGGCCGGCGAACGCCGAGCGGGCGGTCTCCCCCGCGGCCAGCTGGCTGCGGGCGCTGTCGAGCTGCGTCTGCTGAGCGCTGATCTGCGTGCTCAGGGCCGCGGCCTGGTCGCGCTTGGGCGAGACCACCAGCATCCAGCCGGCGACCACCGCACCCAGAGCGAGCACGACCATGATCACGATGCGATCGCGGGTGGTCACGGGGTCCCTCCGGTGGTCGTCGTGGTGCCTGTGGTGCCCGCGACCGAGGTCACGCCGGCCGGTCCGGCGTTCGCCACGGGCTGGAAGAACACGACGAGGTCGAAGGTCGGCGCGTTGGCCCCGCAGCCCTGGGAAGAGCCGCCGGCCGACGACACAGACCCGTTGTTCGAGATCTGGGAGTCGCTGATCGTCACGCGCGTGACGCCGTTGATCAGGCGCAGCTGCGACATCAGCTTGGCCACGTCGTCTTGCGAGGCCGTGCATCCGCTCAGCTCGAAGGCGGGAGCGGTGATGCCGCTGCGGAGTGAGCCGGTGCCGGCGCCACCGGAGCCGCCAGAGCTCGCCCCGGGGACGACCGTGCCGACGATGGACTGAAGCGTGGTGTTGGCCGGAACCACCTTCGCGAGATCGGACAGCGCGGTGTGCCAGTCGAACCGCGCGGCGGCGATCGAGTGGACGGTGCTGATCCGGGTCTGCGCGAGCGACGCGAACTGGGTGAACTCGCCGAGTCGGGCGACCGCGGCCTGCTCCTGGGTCACCTCGGTCTTGAGGTTGCCCAGCTTGGCCGTGCGCTCGGCGATCGAGTTGTTGGTGAGCACGTAGACCGTGACCAGGGCCACCGCGGCGGCCAGGAACCCGAGCAGCACGTACACGGGGATCTGCATGCCGGTCGACGGACCGCGGCTCCGGGAGCCCCCTGCTCGGGAGTCCGCCGGGATCAGGTTGACGGCCCTCATGACGGGATCTCCTCGACGGTCAGGCCGGCCGCCACCGCGAGACGTCCGGCGTCGATGCCGCCGAACCCGCCGGGATGGCTCTCCTGGACGACGCCGACCTCGAGCGGAAGGCCGACCTGCTCGCCGAGTCGCTCGGGGAAGCCGGGGATGGCCACGGCGGGGCCGGTGAGCACGACGCGTTCGACCACTGCCGTGGCGTCGGTCATGGCCAGGAAGTCCAGGGAGTTGCGCACCTCGTCGGCGATCCGGCGGACGCCGTCGTTCAGCACCTCGCGGGCCTCGAGCACAATGTCGGCATCGCCCTCGACGTCGTCGACGGCGCTCAGCAGCCCGACATGGCGCAGCCAACCGTGGGCGTGCTCCAGGGTCAGGGCACGGCGCTCGGCGAGCTCGCCCGCGATGGACTCGATGCCCTGGCCGGCGACGCGCGTGAAGGCGCAGGTCTGGTCGATGGCCACGGCCAGGTTGGTCAGGCCGCCGACGCTGGTGTAGAGCGTGGCGCCGGTCAGCTCCGGGCGGTAGAGGGCGCGGATCATCGCGAAGGCGGAGAGGTCCACGCCGACCGGACGCAGGCCCGCCTTGCGGGTCGCGTCGAGCAGCCGCTCGATCATGTCGCGCCGCGCGGCAACCACCACGACGCGGGTGCGCGGGCCGTCGGGGGTCTCGACGATCCCGAGCGAGTGATGCTCGAGCACGGCCTGCTCCAGCGGCATCGGGATGTGGTCGGGCGCCTGGAAGCGGATCGCGGAGCTGATCTCCTTGGCGCCCTTGAGCGGCGGAAGGTCCAGGGTGCGCATGACGATGCGCTGGTTGGCCACTCCGAGGCGGACGCGCTTTGACAGCTTGTGCGCGGCGAACAGGTCGCGCAGGGAGCTGGCCAGCGTCTCGACGTCGACGACCTCGCCGTCACGGACGATCCCAGCGGGCAGCTGGGCGCTGGCGGCGCGCTCGACCGTCACATGACCCGGCCGGGTCTCGACGGCGGCGACGTAGCCGGGCTCGATGTCGAGACCGACGATGGCTTTTCCCTTGGCGTACCCCATAGTGGCTCAGGCCAAGTGATCGACCGCTACCCCCGGCGAGTTGAGGGGATCAAGTGTCGACTGGACACCCGCGTCCATCTCGGCCATGCGTCCACGCGTCCGGCGCCCCTCCTGGCCGCGCCTGTGCGAGGCGAACAATCGCTGCAAAGGCCGCTCTACCAGGTACCAGCTGGCCGCGCCGCACGCCACCGCACCGGCGAGGACCGCGAGCCACATGAGCCCCGCCGCGTCCAGCGCTCCCGTGGGCACCGACGGGAGCAGATGCGGAGCGAGCAGGTCGAGGACCAGGATGTGCCACAGGTAGATGCCGTAGGAGATCGTGCCGACCCAGGCGAGCAGTGGGTGGCAGAGGACGCGGCGGCGCCGCGCCACACCGGCCGGATGGGGCGCGATCACCGACAGCACGAGCAGCCCGGACCCGACCCCGAGGCCGACGTGCGTCATGAGCCCGCCCCAGGGCAGGAACATGTCCGTCTGCTGGGAGGGCAGGACGGCGGCGAACACCGCGAAGGCGAGCAGCAGGCAGCGTCCGGGGCGGCGCGCAAGGGCGGCGATCGCGAGGCTGCCAGCACCGCCGACCTCGAGCGAGGCCCGCAGGACGGCAAGCGCCATCCCGATCGCGAACCAATCGAGCGCGCCGGGTAGCGCCACCAGCAGCGTCGCTACCGGCGCGCCGGTGCCCGGCAAAGCCGTCAGGGCGCCGCGCAGCGCGAGTGATCCCAGCCCCGCAGCACCGATCATCGCGAGTTGCACGCGCGCCGCGCCCGCGCCGCGCCGCCCACCGCCCATCCGCCCGGCCACCCACGCGAACGCCGGGAGGACGAGGTAAAAGGTCGCCTCCGTGCACAGGCTCCAGGCCACGCCGAGACCACCGAGCCGCGTATGCGAGGTGTAGATCTGCGACAAGCTGTAGTAGCGCCAGGCGTCCGGCCCGAATACCGCCGCATGAAATGGCCCAACCGCCAGTGCGGTCAGCGCGACCCAGTACGCAGGCAGGATCCGGACAGCGCGCCGTCGCGCGTAACGGCGCCAGCCGGGCAGGCCGGATCCGTCGCGCAGTGCGCGTGCGTAGGGGAGGTAGAGGAGCGCTCCCGAGATCACGAAGAAGATCACGACCCCGCCCTTGAGCTCCCACCAGATCGGCGCGAACCAGCCGCCGCGGGTCAACCCGCTCCAACTCGCCACGTGGTAGCTGACCACGGTCAGCGCGGCGATCGCGCGGAGCCCGCCGAAGCCGCTGATGCCCTCGCGCGTGCGGTCGGCGCTCACGCCACCCATGCCCACGTGGCGAACTGGAACGTCCAGAACGCCAGCAGGCCCGCGCTCACCAGCACGACCGGCCGGACCAGACGCCGCTCGGACAGCCACGCCCCCGCGGCCATCCACAGCGGGAAGATCGTCAGCGCATAGCGATCGAAGGACTTGAGCGGCTGCCCGTCCACGGGGCTCCAGGTGCAGACCAGGAGCACGGCCAGCGCATAGGCGCCGTAGGCGATGGGCAAGCGGCGGATGGCCAGGACGAGCGCGACGATCGCGATCCCCAGCACGGCGAGCAGCACGATGCTCTCGGCGCCGTCGGAGAACGGCCCGCCGATCGACGGCTGGTAGATCGGCTGCGTGAGCAGGAAGCGCGCGCCCGCCGCCGCGGACTGGACGGCCGATACGAACGTCTGAAGCGGCCCGGCCATGTAATGGTGAAACTGGGCGCTGCTCTCCCCCGCGAAGGGAGCGAGGAAGCCATAGCCTCGAACGGCGGTGAAGCCCAGATAGGCGACGAGCCCCGCGGGCACGGTGGCCAGCCAGGCGACACGGCGATCGAGGCCGCGCTCCCTCAGGTACATGAGGCCGAGCGGGATGACGAGACCCACGCCGGTCACGCGGGTGGCGGCGGCGAGGCCGCCCAGGACGCACGCCAGCCTCCATCGCCCGCGGCGTGCGGCATAGACCGACCCGACGGACACGGCCAGGTACAGCGATTCGGTGTAGACCGCGCTGAAGAAGAACGACAACGGCGCGAACGCGATCAGCAGGACGGTGACGTCAGCCGCTCGCGGTCCGAGCTCGAGCGCGGTGAGCCGGTGCAGCAGCACGAGCGCCACCGTCATCGCGACCAGCGAGATGAGCACGCCGGCGGCTACGTCCGATCCCAGCGCGAAGCCGACGACTCGCATCAGCAGCGGGTAGAGCGGATAGAAGACGGTCTGGGTCGCGCTCGTGTAGCCGTGCTGCGCGATGTCCAGGTAGTGGATCGAATCCCACCTGACCGTCGGCGCGGCAAGCACGTTGCCAACCGCTCCCAGGCGCTCGCTCAAACGCAACGGGTCGGCGGCCGGCCACCACCCGTTCTGGAGCGGGACGGCGAGCGCCCCCGCGACGCCGGCGCCGAGCACGAGCAGCCGCGAGGCGATGAAGGCGCGGATCGGCAGCGGCACGGCGGCGAGCGCCCGAGCGACGCGCGCGACCAGAGGCGTCGGGTGGACGCCGGCGGCCTGGGCGGTGGCGCTCATCGCGCCCAACCCGCCGCGGGATCAAGCGATCGCGGGAGCGTCGCCGGCGCGGCGGCCGGTTGCGCCTCCGTGCGGTCCGCGTAGAGCCCGCACACAGCCAGCGGCACGACCCAGGCCAGGTAGAGGAACGCCCAGTAGTCCGCGGCCAGCTGAAGGCCGATCACGATCGCCGCGGTGAGCGCCGCCATCCGCGCGCGGTCCGCCGCCAACTCGGGCTCGCGGCGAAGCTTGACCACGGCGCCGGCGACCAGGCCGAGAACGCAAGCCTGTCCGACCGGCTGAAAGCGCTCGATCCCCAGCGCGCTCCACACCGACTGGAGCGAGCCGCGGGAGAACTGGTAGGCGACGGCGTGGGCCATCTGAGCCGGGCCGTGCACGCCGCCCAGAGCGAGCAGGATCGCGAGCGAGCCCGCCGACACCGCCCCGATCGCGACCAGCGAGCTCACTAGCCGCCGGCCCCGGAGCGGCGCCAGCGACACGGGCAACAGCGCGAACGGCGCGAGCTTGAACCAGCCGGCGAGCGCGAGCATCCCGTTGCACGCGGTCGGGCGGCGCCACAGGAGCACCGCGATCGCGAGCATCGCCGCCAGCGTCACGTCGGTTGTGCCGGTGGAGACGGTGATCAATACGGGCGGGAAGGCCAGCCAGGCGAGGGCCGCGCGGAGCCCGGCCTCTTCGGCCTGCACCGGCCGGGGTGTGGGTCGGGCCGGACGACGGCCGGCGATCATCCGGAAGACCGCCCAGGCCGCCACGAGCGCGGCCAGCACGGCGACGGCCAGGCCGGCGTCGACCGAGTCCCAGAGCGTGTTGACCGGCGAGAGCAGGGCCAACGGCGTGTACAGCGCGTAGCTCAGGATCGGGTACGTGTCGCCGTGGATGATCCCCGGCGGCATGTGCCCGTACGGCAGCACGCCGTGGACCATCCTCGTCGCGCCCTCCATGACCGCGAAGATCACGTCGACCGGGTCGGTCGAGCTCAGCCCGATCATCGCGACGATCAGGCCGAGGATGACCAGGGTGGCCCGCAGCCAGCGCACCCGCCGCGCCGGATCGAAGCCCGGCGTGATCGCGGCCAGCAGCGGCGTCGAGGCCGGCTCCTCGCGCGGCGGCCCGAGCGCCCGGCGCGCGCAGCGCCCGAGGAGATAGGCCATCCCCGGTGCCGTCACGAGCAGGCTCGCGTTCAGGTAGCGATGCTGGAAGAGGACCACGCCGACCACGAGCGAGAGCGACGCGACGACGTCGAGATTGCGCAGCCGCCGCCAAGGCGTCACGCCGGTCATCAGCGCGAACAGCGCACACAGCCCCACGAGCAGGGCCGGCTCATACGCGATCCAGTCGCCGTAGGGCACCCTCAGCGCGCGGTCGTTGACCCCCGCGAGCACCGTGCCGTCGCGCTCCAGGGCGACCTCTGCGACCAACCGGGCGCCGGCGAAGAAGGCGACCCGCTCGGTCTGGGCATCGAGCGGCTCGGCGGTCGCGCGCGTCCAGTGAGAGCCGGCGAGGGCCTGACGGGTCTTGGCGTCGCGCAGCGCGGTCTGGACGGCGCGATCGGCGGGGATGGCCGGGCGCGGCGCGTGATGCGTAACGGTCAGGGCGAGCGCGGCGAGCAGCGCGACCAGCACCCCGACGGCGAGTGGTGCCTGCCTCGAGCGCCACGCGCGAGAGCCCGCCCTGCGCATCAGAGGCCGGCGTGCAGGTACCAGTGGATGATCGCCGGACCGGCGAACAGGCCCACGAGGCCTCCGACGGCCAGGAAGGGGCCGAACGGGACTGCCGTCTTACGGCCCTGCTCGACGCCCACCCGCGCCATCACGGCGCCGCCGACGATCGTGCCGAGGAGCACGCCGGCGAGGATCGCCACTGCCACCGAGCGGCCGAGGAACAGGCCGAGGACGGCGACCAGCTTGACGTCGCCCATGCCCATCCCGCGCGGATAGACGAGCGCGAAGGCGAGCAGGAAGCCGCCCGCGCCGGCGCCAGCGATGAGCTGCTCGGGCACGCCGCGCAGGTCCAGCGCGACGCCGATGGCCACGGCGGCCACGGCGGCCGGGAGCGTGATCTTGTTGGGGATGATCCGGTGATCGAGGTCGATCAACGCGACCGGGACGAGCACGCCGACGAGCACGAGTCCGAGCGCGATGTCGACCGCCGAGTGCTTGGTGAGCACGACCGCGACCGCGAGCGCCGCGGTGGTCGCCTCGACGATCGGATAGCGCGGCGAGATGCCCACGCGGCAGTTGCGGCAGCGCCCCCGCAGGAGCAGCCAGCCCAACACGGGCAGGTTGTCGTAGGGCCTGATCGCGGTCTCACAACCCGGGCAGCGCGAGCCCGGGCGCACCAGCGACTCGTTGCGAGGAAGCCGGTAGGCCACGACGTTCAGGAACGACCCGATCATCGCGCCGAGCACGCCGGCGAAGGTGGCTGCGAAGGCGACCGGCATCTCGACTCTCCTTTACGCGGTCCCCGCGAGGACGGGAGCCGTCTCGGCCTGGTCGAACGTCCGCGCGGCCTCGTCCTCGAGCGGCTCGCTCCCGTCCGCCCCGCGGGCGCCGAGCACCGCGATCAGGACGAGCGGCAGGAACCACACGATGTACATGTAGAACCAGTGCAGAGCCGGAAGTTGGAGGGCGATGGTCACCGCGGCGGCCAGCGCGGCGACCTGCGCGGGGGTGCGCGCGCCACGCGGGCGGAACGCGACCGCGAGGGCGAGCAGCACGGCGCCGACCTCGACCGCCACCTTGATCGGAGCGAGCGACGGGTGAAGCGCCCAGATCGAGAAGATGTCCGAGCGGGTGAGCTGGTAGCCGATCGTGTGGCTCCAGACCTCCTGGAGGCCGCCCGGCGGCAGGAAGACGGCAAACGACGCGCCGGCGGCGATCACGAAGCCGGCCAGCACCTTGCGGATCGCGCTGCGCGGCTCGTTGCCGGGCCCGACCGCGACCAGCGGCAGCAGCGCCGCGGGGAAGAACTTAGAGGCGGCACCCAACCCCACGGCGATTCCGCGCTTGATCGGGCTGCTCAAAGCGAGCATGACGCCCACGACGATCAGCGCGACCAACATGTCGTTCGTGCTCTTCTCCATGTCGAGCACGCTGAACGGGCAGGCCGCCCACAGCCAGGCCAGCAGGAGGCCCAGGCGCAATCCGGCGCGACCGCCGCGCAGCCGAGCGCCCAGCCAGATCAGCCCGGCGATCGTCAGCAGGTCGAACGCGATCGTCGCCTCGCGCACCGGCAACAGGTAGCTCCACGAGAAATGCGAAGACAGGGCCAGGAACGGGGCGTAGACCAGATAGGCGAACGGTCCGTAGGTGTCGGGATGGCCGACCGACGGGAAGTAGAGGCTCTGCCCGTGCAGGATCTTGTTGGCGCCGAGCGCCGATGCGGTACCGACGTCGACCACGTTGTGCGGTATGAGCGTCACCGCGACGCGACCGGCCACCAGTGCGAGCAGGCCGATCGCCAACAGCGCGGTGGGCAGGCGAACGTCGATCGGGCGGGTGAACGACCGCGGCTTGAAGCCCCGAATCAACATCCTCACCAGCAGGTAGAGGAGCGGCGGGTAGACCAGCCACACCGCGGACTCGAGGTGAGCGGTGTCGAACCGCCAGTACGAGACGCCGAACAAGAGAACGGCGGCGATGTCAAGACGGGTGAGCCAGCTGCAGCGCCGAAGCAGGAGAATCGGCAACAGGAACATCAGCGTGAACGGAATGAGCACCCACGGTGAGTCGAACACCTGCCCGTATTGACCGCGGGCGTAGATCCCGATCATCAGCGGGCCCGTGTAGGTGGGACCGAGCTTGCCGTTTGCCGATACCACCTGGTCGGCGATCAGCTTGCCGTGAAACTCGAAGTAGATCTCGTAATGGTTGACCCCCCACACGTACACCGTCCAGCGCAGCGGGTGGTGGGCCCGGTGGATCGCGTCGAGCTTGGGCGACGTCTTGGCGACCGCGAGGGCCTGCCGCGGAGTAATCGTGAAGCCGCGCGGAGCCCGATCGAGGTTGTACACCCTGAAGATCGCCTGCTGCACATCGGTCGGCGCACGGTTGGCCGCGGCGGTCGGGGTTGCGGCGCTGGCGGTGGCCGGGGCCACGGCGCCGATCAGCGCGAGCAGGGACAGGAGCGCGAGGAGCGTTCGCCGCATGCCCTTGTCATCGGCGCGGACGCCACGTCCTTTACCCGGGCGGCCTGTGTTTAAACGAACCGAGGCGGCCCGGAGGCCGCCTCGGTCCAAACAGCAGGTGTGGCGATCGACTACCAGGAGCCGCCTGCGTTGCAGGCGCCCGTGTTCGCCGGTGAGCAGGTGAACGCCTCGGTGCCGTTCGTGTTGCTCAGCGTGAACGTCGCGGTATCGGTCGGCGAGATCGCCGAGACCGA
The DNA here is from genome assembly GCA_963832315.1 of uncultured Solirubrobacterales bacterium. Taxonomy (GTDB): domain Bacteria; phylum Actinomycetota; class Thermoleophilia; order Solirubrobacterales; family Solirubrobacteraceae; genus Palsa-465. The sequence goes on from CAWHTT010000013.1 coordinate 115,222, forward strand.
GTAGCTCGTGCCGGTACCGGTGGCGGCCGACAGGTAGGCCTGGCCGTTGGTGGTGCTCGTGTTGAGCGCCGGCGTGATGGTGTTCAGCGCGGAGACGCTGACGTTGGCGTAGCTACCGTTGTTGTTGGTGGCGTACGTCTCCATCGCGGTGGCGGCGTTCCGGGCCAGAGACTCGGCCGACGCATCGTTGGCCTTGCTCTTCTGGTTGAGGAACGTCGGGATAGCGATCGCGGCAAGGATGCCGATGATCAGGATCACGACGAGGAGCTCGATCAGGGTGAAGCCCTTCTCGTCCTCGGCGCGACGGCGCAGCGTATGAAGCATGGAGCCCTCCTGGGATTTGATTGGGTCTGTTGCGCCAGATCCAAGGCCCCAATCGGTCATCCATGACAACGTCACGTCCCTATTGGTGGTAACCCGGCTTCCTCTCTATCCGTTGAGAGGTCCGTGGCTTTGCGTCCCGCCCTCGCGGACGGTTTGCCCCTGGCACCGCAGTGACTCTGGCCCGGCATGTATCGACATGCCGCCCGCGGAGGGTTATGTATTTGGACGTTTATCCAGGTTTAGGCGCGTCAGCCGGGCCCGTTTCCTGCGCGTCCCGCCCGGCCTGGAACTCACCGCTGCCCCCGCACCACGGGCACGTGACCTCATGCGGCGTCCCCCCCAGTCCGGAGCTCAGCTTCCCGGTTCCCCGGCAGGGCGTGCACTTGCCTCGGTCGTCGTTCGTCGCGCTCACGGGCCCCACCATACCGACAGGGCCGCGATGAAAAAGGCCCCAGGGAGGGGCCTTTTCGATCACGACCTCGTTGTGTGATCCGTTACTTGATGCTGTTGTAGATGCTGAACAGCGGGAGGTACATCGAGATCACGATCACGCCGACGATGCCGCCGACGAAGATGATCATCACCGGCTCCATGATCGAGGTGAGCGCCTTGACGGCGGCCTCGACCTCCGAGTCGTAGAAGTCCGCGATCTTGGCCAGCATCGAGTCGAGCGCGCCCGTCTCCTCGCCCACGCCGACCATCTGGGCGACCATCGGCGGGAACGCGGGGCAGTCCTTGAGCGGTGCGGAGATCGTGCCGCCGGACTTGACCGAGGTGATCACGTCGCCCATCGACTTCTCGATCACGGCGTTGCCGGCGGTCTTGCCGGTGATCTCGATCGCCTGCATGATCGGCACGCCGGCCGAGGTCAGCGCGGACAGCGTGCGCGACCAGCGCGCGATGGCCACCTTCTGGACGACCTCGCCGATCTTCATCGGGATGCGCAGCTTGAAGGCGTCCCACGTGTCCCGCGCACGCTGGTTGCGCTTCATCGCGATGAAGCCGCCGACGGCGCCGACGAGGAACAGGATCAGCAGGTACCACTGGTGGGTGACGATGTGCGAGAAGTTCACCATGAACTGGGTGAGCGCGGGGAGCTTGCCCGGGAACTGCTTGAACACGCCGACGAACACCGGGATCAGGAACGCCACCAGCGCGAGCAGCACGGTGACCGCGAACGTGATCACGATCGCGGGATAGATCATCGCGGCGCGCACCTGGCGGCGCAGCGCGGCGTCCTTCTCGAGCTGATCGGCGACGCGCATCAGGCACTCCTCGAGTACACCGCCCGTCTCGCCGGCGCGCACCATCGCGACGTACAGCGGCCCGAATACCCGGGGGTGACGGCCCATTGCGTCGGACAGGAGCAGACCCGCTTCGACATCGTGACGGACTCCGGCGACCGCCTCCTTCAGCATCTTCGAGCCGGTCTGGGTCTCCAGCACCTGGAGCGCGCGCATGATCGACATGCCCGAGGTGACCATCGTGGCGAGCTGCCGCGAGGCCACCGCCAGGTCCTTGGCGTTCACGCGTGAGAACAGCTCCAGGTTGATCTCCTTGGAGCGGTACTTGGTGGCGATGTCGACGACGACCAGGCCGCGCTCCTTGAGCTGCTCGGCGACCGCCTGCTTTGACTCGGCCTCGACCTCGCCCTTGGCCTGAACGCCGGCGAGGTCCATCGCCTTGAAGACGTAAGTGGCCATGGGTTATGCCGCCACTTGGTATCCGCCGCCACCGCCGCCGGCGACGAGCCGGCGGAACTCCTCGACGGCGTGGGAGCGGGACTCGGCGAGCTGACGGTTGACCTTGCCGGCGCGCACCAGCTGGGCGAGCGCGGAATCCATGGTCTGCATGCCGTGTGAGGCGCCGGTCTGGAGCACCGAGTAGATCTGGTGGGTCTTGGCCTCGCGGATCAGGTTGCGCACGGCCGGGGTCGGCACGAGCACCTCGGCGGCGACGCAGCGGCCGGCGCCGTCCGCGGTCGGCAGGAGCATCTGGGTCATGATCCCCTGGAGCGCGACGGACAGCATGGCGCGCACCTGGCCCTGCTGCTCGGACGGGAACACGTCGATGATGCGGTCGATCGTCTGCGGGGTGTCCTGGGTGTGCAGCGTGGCGAACACGAGGTGGCCGGTCTCGGCCGCGGTGATCGCGGTGCCGATGGTCTCCATGTCGCGCATCTCGCCGACCAGGATCACGTCGGGGTCCTGGCGAAGCGCGCCCTTGAGCGCCTCCGCGAAGCTGGTGGCGTCGGACCCGAGCTCGCGCTGGTTGACGATGCACTTCTTGTGCTGGTGCAGGAACTCGATCGGATCCTCCACCGTCATGATGTGCTCCTCGCGCGTGGCGTTGATCACGTCGATCAGCGAGGCCAGCGTGGTCGACTTGCCCGAGCCGGTGGGGCCGGTCACCAGGACCAGGCCGCGCGGCTTGTTGGCGAACTCGGCCACCGCGGCCGGCAGGCCGAGGCGCTCGAGCGGCACCACGTCGAACGGGATCAGGCGCAGCGCGGCACCCACCGCCGAGCGCTGCATGTAGGCGTTGACGCGGAAGCGCGCCCGCCCCGGGATCTGGTAGGCGAAGTCGAGCTGCCAGTTGTTCTCGAACTTCTGGCGCTGGCCCTCGGACAGGATCGAGTACACGATCTCGCGCGTGTCGGTCGGCGTGAGGACGGGGAAGCCCTCCATCGGGACCAGGCGACCCCGTACGCGCACGGTCGGAGGCGCGCCTGCGGTGATGTGCAGGTCGGAGGCCCGGCGGTCGATGACCTCGAGCAACACGTCGGCGAAATCGAGTTGCATTTCCTATCCGTCCTTGGGTTCGAGAAGTTCGTGGATGTATCGGCAGATGGACCGGGGTCGTTTACTGCCGTGTCGCGGCCTGGACGCGCTAGTGACCGCCGGTGCCCGTTACACGGGCGATTTCGGCAACCGAGGTGAGGCCGTGCTTGACCTTGTCCAGCCCGTCCTCGCGCAGCCGGCGCATGCCGCCGCGCACCGCCGCGGCGCCCAGCTGATCGGCGGAGGCCCGCTGCAGCGCGAGCGAGCGGATCTCCTCGTTCATCACCATCACCTCATAGAGGCCGATCCGACCCCGGTAGCCCATTCCGCCACAGCGCACACAACCGCCGGGCTCGTAGGCCTCGATCGGGAACTCGGCCGGGAAGCCGTGGTCACGCAGCACCTCGGCCGGGATCAGGGTCCGCTTCTTGCAGTGGGCGCACAGCGTGCGGGCCAGTCGCTGGGCGACCACGCAGTCGATCGCCGAGGCGACCAGGAACGGCTCGATCCCCATCTCGACCAGGCGGGTGATCGCCGACGGGGCATCGTTGGTGTGCAGGGTGGAGAGCACCATGTGACCGGTCAGCGCGCCCTCGATCGCGATCTGGGCGGTCTCGGGGTCGCGGATCTCGCCCACCATCAGGATGTCCGGGTCGGCGCGCATCATCGAGCGCAGCCCGGCGGCGAAGCTGAGCCCGGCCTTGTTGTTGACCTGAACCTGGGTGATGCCGCCGATCTGGTACTCGACCGGATCCTCGATCGTGATGATGTTCTTCTCGGGCGTGTTGAGCTCCTGGAGCGCGCCGTAGAGCGACGTCGACTTACCCGAGCCGGTCGGGCCGGTCGTCAGCACGCAGCCGTAGGCCTGGCTGAATGACTTGCGGAAGCGCAGGAGTTCCTGCTCCTGGAAGCCCAGCTTGTCGAGCTCGAGGCGGATGCTCTCCTTGTCGAGGATGCGCATGACCACCCCCTCGCCGTGGACGCTCGGGATCGTGACCACGCGCACGTCGACGTGGCGGCCGTCGATCGTCAGGCCGACGCGCCCGTCCTGCGGGATGCGCCGCTCGGCGATGTCGAGGTCGGCCATGATCTTGATGCGCGAGACGACGCCCGGGACCATCTTCTTGGGCACCGTGGTGGCCTCGGTCAGCACGCCGTCGACGCGCATGCGCACGCGCATCTCGCGCGCCCCGCGGCCGCTCGCGTCGGGCTGGGGCTCGTAGTGGATGTCGGAAGCGCCGCGCTCGGTGGCCTGGGCGATGATCGAGTGAACGAGCTTGATGACCGGCGCGTCGTCGGCCGTCTCCTTGAGGTCGACGACCTCCTCGTAGTTCGGGCCCGCCGCGTCCTCCTCGACCGCCTCGGCGACCGCATCCTCGAACCGGTTCATGCGCATGATCAGCGCAGTGACGTCCTCGGCCGAGGCCACCGCCGGACGGACGTCGAGGTGGGTCAGCAAAGCCACGTCGTCGACCGCCAGCACGTTGGCCGGGTCGGACATGGCGAGCAGCAGGGTGTGCTCGTCGAGGTAGGAGACGGGCACCGCGCCGTAGCGCTTGGCCGCGGCGGCGCTCAGCAGGTTGGCGGCCGCCATGTCGACCTTGAAGATGCCGAGGTCGAGGTGGTCGAGCCCGTAGCGCTCGGCGATCGCGCGGGAGAGCTGCTCGGCGGTGATGGCCTGCTGGTCGAGCAACATGCGCTCCGCCGGCACGCCGGCTGCGCGCGCGGCCTCGACGGCCCGGGCGACGGTCTCCTGCTCGGCGAAGCCGAGCTCGACCACCACGTCGGTGAGCTGCCGGCTCGAGCCGCCGCGCCGGGTGGGCGGCGTGATGCCGGTGAAGGTTTCGGGCTGATGCGCTTCGCTGATGCTCATCGCCCGTCCACCGCGCGGCGCATCAACTCGACCGGCGCCGCGCGACCCGTGAACTGCTCGAAGCTGAGGGCGCCTTGGCGCACGAGTAGTTCACGCCCGCCAACGACGCGGACGCGGCGAGCTCGCGCGGCCTGCACGAGCGGGGTCTCAGTATCGGAGTACACGAGATCAACCACGCATTCGTAACAGTTCACGTCATCGGCACGTATCGGCAGGGTCTTGAACGTGTCGTCGCCGGGGTGGAGGCCGCTGGCGGTGCAGTGGACGAGCAGATCGGCGGGCTCGGCCCGCTCGACCGCGACGCCGCCCAGCTCTCCGCAGAGCGCGCGGGCTCGCTCCGGCGCGCGGTTCCACACCCGCACCTCGCCCGCGCCGGCCTCGAGCAGGGCCCACACGACCGCCCGAGCGCTCCCCCCGGCCCCCAGCACGAGCGCCGTCCGCCCGGCCGGGTCAAACGGCAGGGCGGCGATAAGCCCGGGAGCGTCGGTGTTATCGGCTCTGGTCCGGCCGTCCGGCTCGAATATGAGCGTGTTGGCCGCTCCGATCGCGGCTGCCCGGGGAGTCGGATCGGTGGCCACGGCGAGCGCCGCCTCCTTGTGGGGGATCGTCACGTTGACGCCACGAAAGCCCGACCGCGGGAGCGCTGGAATCGTCTCGGCGAACAACTCGGGCGGGACCGGGAGGAGCTGGTAGCGCCAATCGATCAGCCCGACCGACTGCAGCGCGGCGTTCTGGATGGCCGGCGAGCGACTGTGGGCCACCGGCCAGCCGACGACACCCAGGCGGGTCGCGGGCGCGGCCACCTACTTGCAGCGCTCGGGCGATTTGCCGCCCCGCGCGCTGCGTGCCTGCTGGTACTTCGCCTCGTCTGCCGTGAACTGCTTGTAGTTCGACTCGAACACGCTCGATCCGTTCCCGCATACCTTGACCACAAAGAACAGGAAGTTGGTGTGGGCGGGATGTGCGGCGGCCTGGATCGCAGCAAGTCCGGGGTTGCCGATCGGCGTCGGCGGCAGACCCTTGTGGGCGTAGGTGTTCCACGGCGAGCCGGAGTGGAGCTGGGACTCGCTGATCGGCTTGGTGTAGTTGCCGGTGGCGTAGCGGACGGTGGCGTCGATCTGAAGCTTCATCCCCAACCTCAGCCGGTTGTAGATGACCGACGCGACCAGCGGCTGGTCGTGGGCCGTCGCGGCCTCTCCCTGGACGAGCGAGGCGATCGTCAGCACGTCGTAGGGCGTCAGGTGCTTGCTGCGCGCGTAGCCGAGGTTCACGTGCGCGAATTGCTGGTGGAACGTGGTCAGCTGGTCATGCACCAGCTTCTGGATGCTGATCGGCTCGACAAGCTGATAGGTGTCGGGGAACAGAAAGCCCTCGAGATCGGGGGTATGGCGCGGTGCGCCGTAGGCCGCGAAGTTGATCAGCGGCGAGCGGCGGGTGGCCGCGAGGTAGCTGCCCTTCACCCCCTGGGACTTGAGGAGGTCGTTGATCTGAGCGCGCCTCCTGCCCTCGGTGATCGTGATGTTGGTCGTCTTGGCCGCCGGCGGCGCCGTCGTGAGGACCTTCAGCACCGACCCGTAGGTCATGCCCTGCTGCAGGCGGTACGTGCCGGCTCGCAGATCCGAACGCTCCCCGGCCAGCGTGGCCCGCACCTCGAAGAAGAATCCCGATGGGATCACGCCATCCTTGGCCAGCTCGTCGCCGATCTCGCGGGCGTTCGCATGCGCGGGAACAGTCACCGTCACGCTCCCGTGCGGCGAACCGTGAAACGGCTGGAAGAGCTGGATCAGGAACCAGATCACCGCCGCCGCAAGGACCAGCATGAGCACGGCGAAGATCCGTCCAGCCCACGAGTGCTTGCGCCGGTGCGGCGTGGGTCGCCGGCGGGGCGCGGGCTGCCTGCGCGCGCGACCGTCCGACCCGGCGGCGCGCGGCTTCCCGTCGGGGGACCGGTAGCGCCGGCGGTTGAGCCGCGCCTCCTCCCGGTCCTCGGCCGTGCGCTCGAACCCGTCAGCCAAGCGACTCCCCGCCCTCCTCCCCCACCGGCCGGCTCGCGAGCCAACCTTCGAGCAGGTGCGCCGCGGCCCGCGAGTCCTCGGCCGCCACTCCCCCCGTGCGCTGCGCCAAACGCGTGGTGAACCGCTCGTCATAGAGCTCGACCGGCACCGGCAGCTGATCAGCCAGGCGGGCCGCGAAGCCCCGCGTCTCGGTGGTCTGCGCCGAGTCGCGCCCCGACAGCGAAACCGGCAACCCCACGACCACCCGCTCCACCTCGAGCTCGCGCACCAGCGTGCGCAGGTGCGCCAGGCCGCGCCGTGTCATCGGCGCGCGGACCGGTTCGATCGGGGATGCGAGCACGCCGGTCGGGTCTGAGACGGCACACCCGCATCGCGCCCGGCCGTAATCGAGCGCAAGCACGCGCATGACCTTACAAGTTGACGCGCACAGCAGTCACATGCCCACGAGAGCGCTCACACGCCCAGCGCGGACTCAATCACGGCGCGCGCCACCTCGAACGCCCGCGGGAGCCCGGCCGGATCGCGCCCCCCGGCGCGCGCCAGCGTGTCCCGACCGCCACCGCCCCCGCCCACCTCGGCGGCCGCCTGCCGGACGATGTCGCCCGCCTTGACGCCGCGCTGCACCAGCGCGGGAGCCACGCTGGCCACCAGGTCCACCCGGTTCTCGCCGGTCGACGCGAGCACGATCGCGGCGTCGCCGAGCTTGTTCTTGAGGCGGTCGGCGATCTCGAGCAGCGCCTTGCCGTCGATCGCCTGCACCTCCTGGACGAGCACCCGGGCGCCGTCGCGCTCGACGGCCGAGGCGGCCAACTGGTCTACGTCGACGGCCTGCTCGGTGGCGCCGCGACGCTCGGCGCGCTCGAGCTCGCGCACGCGCGAGCGCAACTCGGCGACCTCCGTGGCGACACGCTCGGGCGTAACCCGCAGGGTCTTGGCAGCGTTTGCCAGCTCGTGGTCGTGGCGGCGCATCAGCTCCACCGCGGCCGGACCGGTGAGCGCCTCGATGCGGCGCATGTTGGCCGCGCTCGAGCTCTCGCTCTGCAGCTTGAACAGCCCGATCTCCGCCGTGTTGCGCACGTGGGTCCCACCGCACAGCTCTCGTGAGAATGAGCCGTCGCCGACCTCGACCATGCGCACGACGTCGCCGTACTTCTCGCCGAACAGCGCCATCGCGCCGAGATGCCGGGCCTCGTCGAGCGTGGTGGTGATCGCGCGCACCGGCTGAGCCTCGAGGATCCATTCGTTGGCCTGATCCTCGATGTCCTGCAGCTCCTCCGGGCTGAGCGCCTTGCCGTGGGTGAAGTCGAAGCGCAGCTTGTCGGGGCCGACGTACGAGCCGGCCTGGCGCACGTGGCTGCCCAGCCGCCGGCGCAGCGCGGCGTGCAGCAGGTGCGTCGCGGTGTGGTTGCACTCGGTGGCGTGGCGGGCGGCGCGGTCGACGTGGGCGCGCACGCGCTCGCCGGGCTCGATCGTGCCCTGCTCTGGCACCACTGCCACCACCTGGTCATCGCCGAGGCGCAGGACGTCCTCCACGCGCGCGCGGCAATCTCCGTGCAGGCACTCGACGTAGCCCGAATCGGCCACCTGGCCGCCGCCGGTGGCGTAGAACGGCGACTCCACGAGCTTGATCAGCACCTTGCCGTCCTCGGTCGCCGCGGCGCCGATCGTGGTCTCGCGGTCGGTGGTCTCGTAGCCGACGAAATCCGTGGCGAAGCCGGCCTGCTGGGCCAGCGCCAGGGCCCGTTCGCGGACCTCCTCGGCCTCGCTTCCGAAGCGTCCCGCGCTCGCGCGCGCCCGCTGGCGCTGGTCCTCCATCAGCGCCTCGAATCCGTCCTCGTCGACGCCGAGATCGTGCTCGGCCACGAGTTCCAGGGTCAGGTCGATCGGGAAGCCGAAGGTGTCGTGTAACTGGAAGGCGTCGGCGGCGGCGATCCCCTCGGCGCCGGACTGCCGGGCGCGCTCGATCAGCTCGTCGAGGCGCTTCAGGCCCTGCTCAAGCGTGCGCCCGAAGCTCTCCTCCTCGGACTCGAGCCACTTGCGCACGAGGTCGCGCTCGGAGTGCAGCTCCGAGTACTCGGCGGCCATCAGCTCGGTGACCACGTCGGCGTAGCGGGTAAGGAAGCCCGGCGGCAGCTCGAGCGCGCGGCCATGCTGGATCGCGCGGCGCATGATCCGCCGCAGCACGTAGCCACGGTCCTCATTGGAGGGGACCACTCCGTCGGCGATCAGGAACGTCATCGCGCGGCTGTGATCGGCCAGCAGGCGCAGCGCCCGGTCGGTCGGATAGTCCTGCCCGTAGCGCCGGCCGGAGAGCTCCTCGCCGAGCGCGATCAGCGGCGCGAACTGGTCGGTCTCGAACACCGAGGGCGTGCCCTGCTGGATCAGGGCCAGGCGGTTGAGGCCCAGGCCGGTGTCGATGTTCTTGGCCGGCAGCGGGGTCAGCGAGTTCACCGGGTTCTGGTCGAACTGCATGAACACGAGGTTCCAGTACTCGAGGAAGCGCTCGTTGTCGCCGCCCGGCAGATCGTCGGGCTTGCCGAGCTCGACGCCGCGATCGAGATAGAGCTCCGAACATGGTCCGCACGGCCCGGTCGGACCGGCCTGCCAGAAGTTCTCAGAGCGCGGGCACTCGACGATCCGCTCCCGGGGCACGCCGATCTCGAGCCACGCCTCGATCGCCTCCTCGTCGGCGCCCAGCCCGAGTTCTTCGTCGCCCGCGAACACCGTGATCCAGATGTCCTCGGCTCGGAATCCGAACCCGTCGGTCGAGAGATCCCAGGCGAAGCGCGCCGCCTCGCGCTTGAAGTAGTCGCCGAACGAGAAGTTGCCGAGCATCTCGAAGAACGTGAGATGCCGGCTGGTGGTGCCGATGATGTCGATGTCGACGGTGCGGAACGTCTTCTGACATGTGGTGACGCGCGGGTAGGGCGGGCGCTCCCGACCGAGGAAATAGGGCTTGAGCGGGTGCATTCCGGCGACCGTGAACAGCGCCGAGGGATCGTGCTCGGCCGGGACCAGGGGCGCTGAGGGCAGGCGCCGGTGGTCGCGCTCGGCGAAGAACTCGAGGTAGGTGCGGCGGATCTCGTCCGAGGACATGGCCATGGACTACGGGAGTGTAGGAGGACGGCGTGCGAGCGCTCATTCCTGGTAGGGCCCGCCGGACGTCGAGGTCTGGCCGCTGACATCAAGCTCGCGGCCAGGTCGGCCGAACCAACAGCTAGATGCACCGTTTGCTTCGTCTCGCGTTCCTTCCCGTGGCCGTCCTGTGCGCGCTTCTCGCGCCCGCCGCCGCCCACGCCGACGCGGCCCCCGACCCGACCGGATTCCATCTGGACTCCACCTCGCTGTACGTGCACGAGAACGCCGGACAGGCCGAGATCACGATCTCGCGTGCCAACACGAGCGTCGACGCCCAGATCCGCTACATCACGCTCGGCCAGGGCGTCCAGTGCGGCTCGTCGCAGTGCACGGCGGTCGATCCCTACGACTTCACGTCGGTCAAGGGCATGCTCGACTTCCCGGTCGGCGTCGCCTCGGAGACGTTCACCATGCCGGTCGTCGACCACGGCGTGCAGAGCGTCCCCAAGACCATCGAGGTTTCCCTGTTCGGTCCCTCGCCGATCGGCGTGGCCTCGCCGAACAAGGCGGTGCTGACCATCCTGAACGACGACCCGGTGACCCCCCGCGATCCCGCCAACCCGCTGGACCTCCCCGTGGCCCCGACGGCTGGGAACCCGCTGACCGGCGCGAGCTTCTTCGTCGACCCGCAGAGCGAGCCGGCCCACGCCGCCGAGTCGGTTCCCGCCATCGGCGTGATCGCCCGGCAGCCGGGCACCGCGCGGTTCGGAAGCTTCAGCTTCGGCAAGAACGGGGTCCCGGACATCCAGACCGCGGTCTCCCGGTATCTGACCCGCGCGTCCGTCCAGTCCCCCGGCACGGTGCCCCTGCTGGCGACCTACCGGCTCCTCCACGGGCTGTGCTCGGGGCACCACCCGTCGGATTCAGCCGCCGATGCGGCCAGCTACCACGACTTCATCGAGGGCTTCGCCCAGGGCATCGGCTCCTACCGGGCGGTGCTGTTCCTCGAGATGGACTCGATCATCACGATGCCCTGCCTCTCGCACCACGGCCAGGCGGTGCGCGAGCACGAGTTGGCCGACGCGATCAGCATCCTCAGCGCGGACTGCCCGCACCTGGTGATCTACCTGGATGCCGGCGCCGCGGACGCGCTCACCGCGCGCCGGGCCGCGCGCTTCCTGCGCGCCTCGGGCGTGGCCAATGTCGAGGGCTTCTTCCTGAACTCGACGCACCACGACTGGACCTCGAACGAGATCCGCTACGGCCAGCAGATCTCTCGCATGACCGGCGGCAAGCACTTCGTCGTCAACACCGGCACGAACGGCCGGGGACCGCTGCGCCCGAAGGACATCGTCCACCAGGGCAACGAGGTCCTCTGCAACCCGCCCGGCCGCGGCCTCGGCCCGCTGCCCACCGCGAACACCGGCTACCGCAACGTGGATATGTTCGCCTGGACCAGCAACCCGGGCGAGTCCGGTGGTCCCTGCGTCCCGGGGGCTCCGCCCACCGGTCAGTACTGGCCGGCCTACGCCAAGATGCTGGTCCAGAACGCCGACTTCAAGGTCCGGTAGCGAGCCTGTCCGGGGCGGGCGCGCGGTCGCGCGCCAAGCCCGCGCCGCGGGTGATCGTCCCCCACCCCACCACGACGTCCCCGTCCATCAGAGCAGGCCAACTGGCCCGGCGCGGCTCCGTCCACCGGCTGTTCGAGGTGAACGGTGAGTGCCGCATGCGTGCCGGGTTCGGGGTTGCCGTCTATGCGACAGGGCATCGGGCGCGAGCGGTAGCGGAGCTTGACGCGGTCCACCCGGGCGCCGTCGCGGTGCAGGCGAGCGTTTCGGACCAGCACGGTTCGGGTTTGCAGCGCTCGGCGCGGACCGACGATCACCCGGTTGGTGGCCGCGTCCTTGTCGAGCACGTAGAGGGGCTCGCCGACGGCGGGAACCCCGATACCGCGCCTCTGCCCGACCGTGAAGCGATGCTGGCCGTCGTGACGGCCGATCACGTTGCCGCCCGTGTCGACGAGGAGACCCGGTGACTCGCGGATGGCACCGTGGCGCGCGAGGAAGCGCGCCCGGTCGGTGCCGGCCATGAAGCAGAGGTCCTGCGAATCGACCTTGCTCGCCACCGGCAGACCCGCCTGCGCCGCGATCGCCCTCACCTCGGGCTTGGTCAGCTCGCCCAGGGGAAACCGCATGCGGGCCAGCGACTCCGGCGCGAGTGCGGCGAGCATGTAGGTCTGGTCCTTGGCCGGGTCGGCGGCGACGCGCAGCAGCGGCCCTCGTGCGTCGTCGGTCTCCGCGGTCCGCGCGTAGTGGCCGGTGGCCAGGCGCGCGCACCCCAGGCGGCCGGCCACGTCCAGCATGGCGTCCAGGCGCACGTGCCCGTTGCAGCCCACGCACGGGTTCGGGGTCTCGCCGGCGGCGAAGCCGGCGATGAACGGCTCGACGACCCCGGCCCGGAACTCCTCGCGCAGATCGACCGTGAAGTGCGGGAGGCCCATGTCGTGAGCGAGTGCGCGGGCCTGGGCGACGGCGGAGGCCGAGCAGCAGCTCCGCTCAGCGTCGTTCTCGGGGTCGGACCACAGCTCGAGCGTGACCGCGGCGGTCTCCCCGTCGCGCGCACACAGGAGCGCCGCCACCGCGCTGTCCACGCCGCCGCTCATGGCGACGAGCGTCCGGCCGGGGGCGGGTTCGGACACGACCGCACGGTCGCGGGCCGCTGCACCCAGCGCGCGGGCCAGCGCGTCGGCGGCGAGCTCGGCGGCGTGCAGCTTGCCCGGGCTGAGCCCGCCCAGCTCGTCTGCGATCTGCCTCGGCCCGAGCTTGGCCGCATCGAAAATCGTTGCTCCGCGCGCGAGCGTGACCGCGGCGCTGCCCGCCGCGGTCGCCGCGCCGCAGCCGTGGGCGTCGAAGCCGGCACCGGTCACGCGCTCACCGTCGACGGCGATCCAGAGGGTGATCTGGTCGCAGCAGGCGAAGCCCCCCACGGTGGCGGTGAACGCGTCGTCAGGGCGGCGCTTATGGCCCTGCGGCGAGGTCAGGTGATGCTCGAAGGCGATGGAGTCCATCGACTCCCGAGAATAGAGAGCAAGGGTCCGGCCGGATGCCGGGCCGTGGAAACTGCCGAGCGCGCGGAGCGGTCTCCCCGGAACTTCAGAAGCGGAGCGCGCGAGGCCCGAAGCGGGATGCGGTTACTTAGCGGCCAGCGCGTCGTCGATGCGCTGTGCGATCTCGACGCCGTCGGCGTACCCGAACAGCGTGCTGGCCTGCCGCGCCTTGTCGATCAGCACCAGCTCGGGAGCGGTGTTGATGTCGACCGTCTGGGTGAGCGACGAGAACTGGATGAGCTGGCTGACCGGCTCGGCGAACTTGGCGACCTGGCCACCGTGGGTGGGGATCGCGGCCAGCTCGGTCTTCATCGCGCGGTCGTCGGCGGCGGCGTCGTTGTAGAAGAGGATCGCCACCACCTTGCCGGCGCGGATCGCGGTGTCGACCGACTTGGCGTCGGCCGCGGCGGACTGGGCCGGGGTTAGGACGGGCTTGGTCACGGGAACGGACAGGGCCTTGCCCACGGCCTTGGCGGCTGCCTCCGCGGTCGGCTTGGCCGCGGTCTTGGCCGGCGCCGGCGTGGTGGCCGTCGGAGTGGTGGCCTTGGCCACAGGGGTGGTGGCCGACGTGGTCGCGGTAGGCGCCCCCAGCTTGGCGTTGGCCTGGTTGGAGGTCGTGACCGCCTGATGGGCCTTGTTGATCGCCGGCTGATACTGGCCGACGCCGCCCTGTGAGCCGCCGCCCGAAGACGACGAGCTGGGCTTGAGCGCGACCATCCAGATCGCGAAGAACGCGACGGTCCCGAGCAGAAGGCCGATCAGGGGTTTGGGCAGGGTTCCCATCACGCCAGTGTTCGGCAGGTGGGGCCCCCTCTTTAAGCCCCGGTTGACCGAAACGGACGCTCAGGCCAGCCGGAGCCCCAACTCGCGCACCTGCCCCGGATCGACCGGCGCGGGCGCCCCGGTGAGCGGATCGGCGCCGCTGGCCGCCTTCGGGAAGGCGATCACGTCGCGGATCGACTCAACGCCGGCCAGCGCCGTCACGATCCGGTCGATGCCCATCGCGATGCCGCCGTGCGGCGGGGCCCCGTAGCGGAGCGCATCGAGGAAGAACCCGAACCGAGCCGTGGCCTCCTCGGCACCGATGCCGAGCAGTTCGAACACGCGCTCCTGGATGTCGAGCCGATTGATACGGATCGACCCGCCTCCGATCTCGGCACCGTCCAGGACGAGGTCGTAGGCCCGAGAGCTGAGGTTCGCGGGATCGTCGAGATCGCCCGACGGGGCGGTGAACGGATGGTGCGCGGCGTCCCAGCGCTGACCGTCGTCGTCCCAGAAGAAGGCCGGGAACTCGACCACCCACAGGATGTCGTGGCGATCCGACGGGATCAGATCGAAGCGCCGGGCCATCTCCATGCGCAGGGCGCTGAGGGTCTGGCCGACGGTGGTGACCTCGTCGGCCACGACCAGGAGGAGGTCGCCCGGTTTGGCCTCGAGCTTGGCGTTGACCGCGGCGATCTCGGCTTCCGAGAGGAACTTGGCGATCGGCGAGCGCCAGCCCTCCTCCTGGACGAACGCCCAAACCAGCCCCTTCGCGCCGTGCTGCTTGGCCAGATCGGTCAGCGCCTCCAGATCCGAGCGCGGCAGCTCGCGCGGCCCGGCGTTGATCCCGCGCACCACTCCACCCGAGCTCAGGGCGCCGGCGAAGACCTTGAACTCGGTGCCCGCCAGGGCGTCGGCGAGGTCGTGCAACTCGAGCCCGAAGCGCGTGTCGGGCCGGTCGATGCCGTAGCGCGAGACGGCTTCGGCGAACGTCATCCGCGGCCATGGCGGGGACGGGACGGCGAAGCCCTCGCGCTCGAACACCGCCCCCATCACCGCCTCCATGCACTCGATGACGTCGTCCTCCTCGACGAACGCCAGCTCCACGTCGAGCTGGGTGAACTCGGGCTGGCGGTCGGCGCGGGTGTCCTCGTCGCGGAAGCAGCGCGCGATCTGGTAGTAGCGCTCCATGCCGCCGATCATCAGCAGCTGCTTGAACAGCTGCGGGGATTGCGGCAGCGCGTAGAACGAGCCGGGCTGGATCCGGGCGGGCACCAGGTAGTCGCGCGCCCCTTCCGGGGTCGAGCGCGTGAGGTACGGCGTCTCGATCTCCAGGAAGTCGCGATCGTTGAGGATCTCGCGCATGGTCGCGATGACCCGGTGGCGCAGCGCGATCGTGCGCTGGAGCTGACGGCGGCGCAGGTCGAGCGAGCGGTGGCGCAGGCGGATGATCTCGTCGACATCCGAGCCGTTGTCGACCGGGAACGGCGGGGTCTCGGCGTCGGCCAGGATCTCGAGCCGGCTCACCGCGAGCTCGATCTCGCCGGTGGCCAGGTTCGGGTTCACGTTCTGCGGATCGCGCCGCGTGACCGTGCCGGCCGCGCTGACCACGTCCTCGGAGCGCAGCGCGTGTGCGCGCTCGTGCGCCTCAGGGGCGTTCTCGGGGTGGAACACGAGCTGGACGATCCCCGAGCGGTCGCGCAGGTCGATGAAGATCAGGCCGCCGTGGTCGCGCCGGCGGTGCACCCAGCCGGCCACACGCGCCTCGGTGTCGGCGCGGTCCGCGGTCAGCTGTCCGCACCAGGCGTCGCGGTAGTTGTTCGGCCGTGGGGCGTGCTTCACGACGCCGTCCCTCCTCGCAGGATCGTGGGGATCACGTTCTGGACCGGGGCGTCGTGCTGATCCCCTGACTCCATGTCCTTGAGGGTGACCACCCCGTTCTCGCCGACGATCGCCACCCACCGGGCGTGGATGCGATCCGCGTGCTTGAGCTGCCCCTTGAGTGAGCGGCCGGCCAACTCGAGCTGGGCCTGAAGCCCGGCCCGGCGCGCCGTGCGGGCGAGCTCGAACGCGGTGCGCGTACCGTCGGGCTTGGCCAGCGCCACGAACAGGTCGACCAGCTCCGCCGGGGGGACCACGTCGTGTGCGGCGAGCAGCATGCGCTCCACCCCGGCCGCCCAGCCGACACCCGGCGTCGGCGGGCCGTCGAGCAGTTCCATCAAACCGTCGTATCGGCCGCCGCCGCCGACGCCCGACTGGGCGCCGAGCTCGTCGCTGGTGAACTCCCAGACGGTGCGGGTGTAGTAGTCGAGGCCGCGGACGAGCGTCGGGTCGAGCTCGTAGGAGATCCCGGCATCGTCGAGCAGGGCGCGGACCCGAGCGAAGTGCTCGGCGTCGTCATCGTTCAGGCGGTCGAGCAGGATCGGCGCGTCTCGCATCACCGCCCGAGTGCTGCGGTCATCCGCATCGAAGGCGCGCAGTGGGTTGAGGTCGATCCGGCTGCGGACCTCCTCGGACAGCTCGTCCTCGTGCACGCGCAGGAACGCCTTGAGCTCCTCGCGGTACTGCGCGCGCGTCTCGGGCGTCCCCAGGCTCGAGAGGCGAAGCCGCGTTCCCTTGACGCCCAGCGCCTCGAGCAGGTCGGCCAGGAGCACGATCAGCTCGGCGTCGGTCTCGGGGGCGGATGAACCGATCGCCTCGGCGCCGACCTGCCAGAACTGGCGGTAGCGCCCGCGCTGCGGCGCCTCGGCTCGGTAGAAGCTCGAGAGGTACCACAGCTTCACGGGCTGGGCGAGCTTGTGCATCCCGTGCTCGACGTATGCGCGACACACCGGTGCAGTCCCCTCCGGTCGGAGCGTCAGCGACCGTCCGCCGCCGTCGTCGAACGTGTACATCTCCTTCTGGACGATGTCGGTCGCCTCCCCCACCCCGCGCGCGAACAGATCGGTGGCCTCGAACGTGGGCGTCTCGATCCGCCGGTAGCCGGCGGCGCCGAGGATCCTCTCCACCTGCTCCTCGACGACCTTCCGCTGCGCCGCCGACTCCGGAAGGATGTCGAATGTGCCGCGGGGGGCTTGAATCACAGAGAGCTCACCGCTCCGCGAGCTCGCGCAGGAACGGGTTGGTGGCGCGCTCGCGCCCCAGCGTGGTGACCCCCATGTGGCCCGGGTAAACGGTCGTCTCGGCCGGATACGTGCTCACCAGATTGTCGATCGAGGCGAGCAGCGTCGGCCAGTCGCCGCCCGGCAAGTCGACCCGCCCGACCGAGCCCTGGAACAGGACGTCGCCCGAGAACAGCGCTTCCTGTTCGGCGAGGGCGTAGGTGACGTGCCCGGGACTGTGCCCCGGCGTGAAGATCACGTCGATCGTCAGACCGGCCAGCTCGAGCGTCTCGCCGCCGGCGACCGTCTGGTCGGCCTCATAGCTCTCGAACGGCCCGAAGCCCGGCCACGGGACGTAGTCCATGATGTTGGCCAGGACCTGCGTCTCGAGCTCGGGGCAGTAGACGGGGGCCTTGGTCGCCTGCGCCACCGGCGCCACCGCGCCGATGTGATCGAAGTGGGTGTGGGTCACGAGGATCGCCTCGACGGTCTCGATGCCGAGCCGGTCGACGGCGTCGAGCAGCTTGTCCGCCTCGTCGCCGGGATCGACGATCACCGCATTCGGGGCGTCCTTGTGGCGCACGATGAAGCAGTTCTCCTGCACCTGGCCCACCGTGAACATGCGGACGTCGAGCGCGCTCACTTGCGGCCCCGCGGCGTCGTCTGCTGCTTGCGCGCCTGGCGCCGGCGGTACATGAACAGCTCCATGTAGTAGCCGCCGGGGATATACAGGGCGAGCGCGAACACGGCGAAGATCGCTGCACTCACCAACGGGCTCTTGCCCCGCCCCAGGACCGCGAACAGAACGAACAGGAGCATCGCGGCCAGCGCGCCACGCGTCGCCGCCCCCTTCCAGGTCGGCGGCGTGCTCAACCGCCGCTCGCGCGCGTCGGTCCGCGACTGCTTCTTGCGCTCGTCGGCCGACGGCGGACGCCCGGTCCGACCCCGCGTCTGGATGTTGCCCGCGGCGGTCCCGCGGTGCTTGGTGCGGCGCTTGCGTCTCGTCTGAGCCATAGTGGATTGGAGCTTAGTGGGCGGGGGCGCAGGTGCGCCACCCGTCGGAGCCGGCGCGGGGGTGCAAAACCCCCGAAACCACCCCCAGCCGCCGCCGCGGATGGGACATAAGCACCTCCCAGGCGCTTACGTCACGAAACCCGGTTCGACGAGCGGCGCTTTTGTGAGTTATGCACCGTGCTCGGCCAGCGCGTCCTCGACCGTGCGCCGGTTGGCCACCGGAAGGTCGTCCGGGAACCCATCGAAGGCCGCCCGCGGCGCCAGCCCGACCAGCTCGGCCCGACTCGGCGTGGCGTGGCGCGCGATCGCCGCGACGACCTCGGCCAGCGGCACACGTCGGTGGTCCTCGACGTTGGTCGACACCTGCGCCACACCGCGGGCGTCGAGCCACAGCCCGATCGCGCGGACGCCGGGCAGGCCTTCCGGCCCGCCGTCGCGGATCCGCGCCGCGATCGCCCGTGCGCCCTCGACGGTGGCCGGCGGGGCCAGCTCGACGTTGAAGGCGACCAGCGGCGGGCGTGCGGCCACCAGCACGGCGCCGGCGCTCGGGTGAAGCGCGCGCGGCCCGAAGTCCGGGCGGAGCTCGCCCGCGTCGATCCGCTCGGCCAGCCTGGCCGGACCGCCTCGCCGGAGCTCGGCCCGGGTGCGTCCGGCCGCGAGCTCGCCGTACATGAACACCGGCAGGCCGAGCTCATCGCCCAGCAGGTCGCCGAGCACAAGCGCCTCGGCGCAGGCCGCCCCCCGCTGCGCCGGGTCGAGGTACACGATCGGGGCGACGTCGATCGCGCCGACGCGGGGGTGGATTCCTTCGTGGCGGTCGAGGTCGATCTGCCGGATCACTTCCGCCGCTCCGTTCAGAACCGCGCGGGCCAGGCTCCCGGGCGCGCCGGCCAGGGTGAACACGCTGCGGTGGTGATCAGGGTCGGAGTGGATGTCGAGGAGCCGGGCGTCGAACGCGGCGCCGATCGCCTCGATCGCGCGCTCGTCACGTCCTTCCGAGACGTTCGGGATCGCCAGCAGCACTACTGGTCGAGCACGTAGCGGCCGCCGTCGAGGACCGGGCGCCCGTCGATCTCGAGGCTGGCCTCGAGGATGACCACGTCGAGGTGTATGGGGACAGACACCTTGCCGCCGATCGCGGCGCTCGCGCCGAACGCGACGTGCACGGTGCCGAGGATCTTCTCGTCCTCGAGCACATTGCCGGTCAGCCGTGCGCGATCGTTGGTGCCCACTCCCAACTCAGCCAGGTTCGTGCCGAGCCTGCCGTGGGCGACCAGCAACTCGATGAACTGCGGGCCCAGTCCGCCGTCGGCCGCCACGATCCGGCCCTCCGCCACGGTCAGACGCGCCGGGTCGCTGCTCAGCCCGAGCGGCGCCAGGCTCGAGGCCACGATCGTGCCCTCCCCGTACGCCGGGGCGATGAACCCCTCGCCGCAGGGCAGGTTCCCGAATGCGCCCGGCGTGGTCAGCTCACCGTCGTCGGGGATCCCAGCCCGTCCGTCGAGGGCCAGTCGCAGGTCGGTGCCCCGCGGGCAGGTAACCCGCGCCGCCGTGCCCGCGTCGAGCGCCGCCGCCACCGCCTTCGACCGCGCGGCCATCTCGTCGAAGTCGACGGCCATGACGCGGACCAGCATGTCCTCGGTCACGCCCGGCATCGTCGCGCCCCGCGCGCCCGCGTCGGTCGCGCGCTTGCGCGCGGTCGTGTGGCTGAGCGACCGGCTCGTCGCGGCGATGAACACGTCGCACGCGGCCAGGGCACCGACGACGCTCGCCGGCGGCTCGGTGCCGTCGGTGGCGCGTTCGTCCATGACCATCAGCACCGCGTCGGCGCCGGCGGCGCTCGCCGCGTCGCGCAGCGCCTCGCCGATCGACCGCGTGCCCGGGTCGACGACGATCACCGTCTCCTCGCCGGCCCGGATGCCCAGGCATCGCCGCACCACGGCCTCGACGGCCGGTCCAAGGTCGCTCATCGCGGCGGATCATAGGCGCGCCGGTCGCCCGACCGCGGGTCGGGGTGCGCAACCGACCTAGGTCCGGCGGAAGTCTGAGCCGGTACCCTTCGCGGTCCCTCGCCGGAGTAGCTCAGTCGGTTAGAGCAGCGGAATCATAATCCGCGTGTCGGGGGTTCGCGGAATCATAATCCGCGTGTCGGGGGTTCGAGTCCCTCCTCCGGCATCGAGAATGTCCTGTAAATGAGGGGCATTCCCTTAGCTTTCGCCTCGGTGCGCGACCGAATGTGTCCCCGATGAGTCCCAACATCGGCGGTCGACATCGACGGCTCCTCCCCCTCTCCTGGCTTGCCGGCGCTTGACCCACCACAGCTCGGGACTGCCGCCGGCAGCAATAAGGCAGGAACCGGCACGAATGGAGCGTGTCCGAAGCGGTGGCCCGGGCGTCGAGGCCGCGCGACGCGGATGAGATCGTGCCGTCGACTTCGTCCGCGTGACTGGAAGCGTTGCGGGCGAGGATCTTGACCGGGGCGAGGACGGGCCGAGCAGCGATTGATAGGCCTGCGTCGGCCGGGATATCGTCGGTAGGGTCCGCTCATGCGAGCCATCGTCGTTGAGTCGCTCGGTGGCCCGGAGGTGCTGAAGATCCGAGAGGCTGCGCGGCCTTCGCCGGTGGTGGGCGAGACGCTCATTCAGGTGAGCAGGGCGGGCGTGAACTACACGGATCTCGGGCGGCGCGAGCGCGGCTGGCGGTTCTCTGCGCAGCCGCTGCCGATCATTCCCGGACTGGAAGTCGCGGGGCGTCGTGTGCGCGATGGCGTGCGTGTCGTCGGCCTGCTGCCGACGGGCGTTGGCGGATATGCCGAGTACGCGGTCGTGCGGGACGAGCTGACGGTGCCGATTCCCGACGGTGTTGACGACGCCGCGGCCCTGGCGGTGCTCGTGCAGGGGCTGACCGGGTGGCACGTGGTGGTGTCCGCAGCGCGGGTGCGGGCCGGGGAGACGGTGGCCGTGACCGCTGCGGCCGGAGGGGTGGGCAGCCTCGCGATCCAGATCGCGCGGCTGCAAGGTGCCGCGCGCGTCATCGCCGTGGCCTCGAGTGAGGAGAAGCGCCGTCTCACACTGGAGCTAGGCGCTGACGCCGCGATCGACGGCACACCGGAGCGATTCACCGAACGGCTGATCGAAGCCAACGGCGGTCCCGTCGACGTGGTGCTCGAGTCCGTCGGCGGCCCGATCGTCGATCACGCGCTGAACGCGCTCGCGCACGGTGGGCGACTGGTCGCCTACGGGCAAGCATCGGGGGCCTCCAACATGGTGAGCCTGGACGACCTGATGGATCACTCGATCGGCGTCATCGGATACTGGGCGACGCCGCACATGCGCGACCTAACCGCCACCCGGCACACGATCGAGGGCCTCCTAGAGCATGTCGCGAGCGGACGGCTGCGTGCCGTCGAGGGCCCGTCCTTCCCGCTCGCCGACGCTGCCCAGGCCCACGCCAGCCTCGCCGCACGAGCGACCGTCGGCAAGGTCACACTGGTCGTGGACGAGGCAGCGCACGCGACACACCCGCGATGAACGCCACGTAAATGCGGTGGTTGCCATGTCGAGCGAGTTGCGGGCGGCGCCCCATTGCTTTACCCGCCGCTGCGCCGATGTTGGCGCAAATTCTCAGCTGCTCGCTTGGGGTCATGCGCGCAACGACTCTCCGTCGAGCACCAACAGCCCGGCATCGAATCGCCCACTCCACGGTGGCGTGGCTAGTGACCGCAGCGGGGTCACTTGACCGCCAGGAACAGGTAGCGGTTGAGACTAAAGAAGTACTTGCGCCCGAGGCCAGTCAGATCGGCCGCCCACGCTTGCGCCTCGGCCTCGGTCACGCCGCCATGGCCCGGGACGAATCCGGCGACGAACTTGATCACCCCTGCGCTGAATGCCTGTGAGTCGTAGCCGGCGTTGAGGATCGGCAACACCTCGCGTCGAGCGACCGTGAACCCCACTTCCTCGAGCAGGTCGGTCAGCCGGCGCGGCAAGTACGGATCGACGAGATGCTCGTCCCACGCCGCCAGCACGCGCTGCATCCGCCCGACATCGCTCGAGTGCCACACGATCGAGTCCCAATCGGTGTCGATGACCAGCAGTCGCCCGCCCGGCCGCAGCACCCGGCGCGCCTCGGCCAACGCCGCCGGCATCTCGGACACATACTCATAGACCTGCACCGCCGCGACGGCGTCGAAGCTCTCAGCGGGGAACGGCAGCGCGCACGCGTCGCCCGCTTGGAACCGCACCGGAGCCGAGCCCGCCACCGGCTCGCTTCGGCGCGCGGCGATCGCCAGCATCTGCTCGCTCGGGTCGATTCCGTGCACCGAACCGCTCGCCCCGACCTTCGCCGCGGCTTGTGCGGCCAGCAGCCCCGGGCCCGAACCAATATCGAGCACGTGCTCGCCCGGCTTGAGATCGAGCGCCGCCAGCTGCAGCCGGCGCTGCTCGACGATGTCGGGAGTGAGGTAGGTGGCCTCGAGTTGCTGCGAGACCTCCGCGTCGAACTGCATCGACTCTGGCATTTGCATCTCGAGGTCGTGGCCTGTACGCACACGATCCGGCGGCGACCTTTGAGAAACGTACCGAACGCACCGAGCAGCGTCGCCCTCGACGACGTAGTCGCGTCGGGATCCGATTCCCAAGTCCGGCTCATGCTCAGGTGCTTCAAAGCCGCGCTCGGCGAAAGCACGTCGCTGCTGAAAGCCACGCCTCACACCTGCCTCCGCGCTCGCCCGTGGCCGCTGGCCGTTTGCACCTGCGGCGGCAATGTGGTCCATGGTCGCGGACGCGGCTGCTGCTTGCAGCCGGCCCGGTCGTGGCGAACGGCGATCCCGTGCCGCGTCGCCGTCGAGAACCAGTATTCGCCCGGGGCCTCGCAGTCGCGGGCTGTTGGCGTTGGCGTTGGCGTCTAGCCAAGTTCAAATCGGGGAGCACTTCGGCGCCGCCCGTCCCTGCGGTACTGCCGGCACTGTTCCGGGCGGTTAGGCTGGCGTCATCGCACAGGTGACCGCTTAGCCCAGATGATCGTCAGAGTTCTTGTGTCGCGGTCTGTGCTGCTCAATGCGGCTGCGGTCGGCATGCTGATCGGCATCTCGATCTTGCGCTTCGAGGTCGACAACCCGGGAATCATGCTGTTGGCCGTCGTTCCGATCGCGCTCTTCGGCGTGATGTACGGAGTTCGTGGCGGGCTTGTCGGGGCGAGCGTGGCCTCCGGCGTGCTGCTCGTTTGGGCGTTCACGCAAGGCCACCCCGGTGCTGTCGACGAGATCGACGAACCAGCGGTGTTCTTCCTGCTCGGCCTGCTGACCGGGATCTACGCCCATGGCGCGCTCGGGGATTGCGACCCGCGCCACGCCTTGCAGCGCGCGGAGCTTCGCAGGGCGATGCACCTCGGTGAGGTCGTCTTCCACTACCAACCGATCGCAGACGCACGGACCGGTCGGGTGGTTGGCCTGGAAGCACTTGCCAGGTGGGAACACCCCGATCGAGGCCGAACCGGGCCGGAAGCGTTCGTGCCAATTGCCGAGCGTGACGAGCGGACGATCTGGGAGCTGACACTGCTCGCAGTCGACCGATCTCTGGGTGACGTTTCCGCCTGGGGAGAAGTGGCCAGGGAGGTCACCGTCTTTTTCAACCTCTCGTCCGTCAGCCTGGGCCGGCGTGATCTGGCGACGGCGTTCTCGCGGATCCTCGAGAAGCATCGGTTCGCCCCGTCACGACTCGCGGTCGAGCTCACCGAAACCGCCCTCGTAGGACTTCCGGACCGGGCGGCACATGCGCTCGACGCGCTCAAGCAGCTAGGGATGACAATCGTGCTCGACGACTTCGGCGAGGGCTACTCGTCGATTACCCGCCTTAGCCGGCTGCCCTTCGACATGCTGAAGGTGGATCTGAGTCAGATTGGCCTGGCCTCCGCGAGCGACGCGAACCGGATTCTGAAGGCGATGATCGAGCTGGCGCACTCGCTTGGGCTCCGGATCGTGGTCGAACGCATCGAGGACGACAAGATCCAAGACGAACTGGCTCGACTCGGCTGCGACCTAATCCAGGGGTTTGTGCTGTGTCCACCCTTGCCCGCCGACGAGGTTCAAGACTTCTTGCGGCACCCGAGCCGCTCGATCGCTGTACTTGCCTTGAGTAACAGCGACACCCTGCGCGGCTGGGCAACGACAACAACGTCGACCCGCCCTACACGCTCCACCCCTCCTGGCTAAACCGGCTTGAGGCGCAATGCGGCGCAGCCGGCACTTCACGCTCGGTGGCAGCGAACACCGCGACCTCGCCACATAAAGCGGCGTCGATCGGCGCTGCACGCTCAGCGCAACCGCAACACGAGAAGGCGCGTCGTCGTGGACCCGTGGCGGCGAGCGGGGTCCTGGATGCTTGAGAGTGTTGGTTGTCGCTGTGATCGCTGGGCCAGGAGGGTGGGCGCGTGACCGGGCGCGCAGGGTACGCTTCGGATTGGTGGTGAGTTGTCTACCGGGGCCGAGAACACCGATTACCTGCTCGACAACGCAGATCCGCGAGCCGAGCGCCGCTTCGACGCGCTCGTGGATGTGTTTGACGCGCGCACGATCGAGTATCTGACTGCGCTCGGGGTGACCCGGGGGTGGTCGTGTTGGGAGGTCGGCGCGGGCGGCGGGAGCATCGCCGAGTGGCTCGCCGGTGCGGTGGCGCCGACAGGCTCGGTGCTCGCTACCGATCTTGACCTGCGGCGACTGTCGGCGACCGCGGTCCCGGGGTTGACGGCCCGGCGCCACGACGTCGTCCACGACGAGATCCCGACTGGTGCCTATGACCTCGTTCACGCCCGTCTACTGCTTGTGCATCTTCCCGAGCGGGAACGGGTGCTCGACTCGCTCGTCCGTTCGCTGCGGCCGGGCGGATGGGTCGTGATTGAGGACTTCGACAACATGTTTCTCGACGTCGGCTCCGCGGCAACGCCTGAGCAGGCGGTCGTGCGCAAGGTGGCGCTCGCGTTCAAGCGGCTGCTGCAGGACCGTGGAGCCGATCTCGCCTACGCGCGTCGGCTTCCGGATTTGTTGCGCGCCCGCGGACTGAGGGATATCGCCGGCGAGGGTCGGATGGTGTTCGGCACCGGTCGGTCGGCGGCGTCGCGACTGGCGGCGGCGAACTACTCCCAGGTTGCCGAGGACATGATCGGGCAGAGTCTCTGCAGCAGCACCGAGCTGCGATCCGCGCTGGACCTGCTCGAGGACCCCGGCTTCGGTGTCGCGACGAACCTGCTGATCTCCGCCTGGGGACGCCGACCGAGCTGAACCACTCGGCGCGGCAAAGCCAGCGCGCAGACCGACCGCGTCGGGGCACCCGGATTCACCACGCCGCACGCATCCGGTCGGCGTCGAGTCCTGCTCTGCACAGCGCGGAAAGGTCGACCCGAGACGCGAGCCGCCGATGGACGCACATGTCCAGCAAGAGCTCGCTCCTCCAGGCGTGATCCACCATTCGTAGAACGTCCGGCGGAGGACCGAAGCGGAGCCCCGGGCGTCGAGCCCACGCAGCACGGATGCGATCGTGACTCCCGCGACTTGAGCGCTGCTCAGTCGTAGGCCAGCGCCGGGAAGTTCGACTCGTTGCCGCGACCATCCGGCGTCACATCCAGCACATTCCAGATTGGCCAGATGGAGTCGACGTGGCGGGCGTCCAGACCCTCGTCCCGTGGCGCGTACATGAGCTCCGAGGACCAGGTGTGGCGGAACTGGTCGCCGTCGCGGACGAACACACTCAGGATCGGCATCTGTTCGCCCTCTGGGGTCTCCGCGTGGTAGTCGCGGTTGTAGGCGTTGCTTCCAGAGGAGAGAAGCCGCAGGTGACGCCAGCCACGCTCGCGCGCGAAGTTGCGGATTCGTTCGGGGTCCGACTTCGCGACCACGGCGAGGTTCAGGCGCCGGGTGAGATGAGGAGCCGCGCCATCGACCGAGTCCAGGATCGAGGTGCATGACGGACACGGGGTCTCGGACAGCGGAAGCCGCGCCGTCTCGCCCTTTGAAGGTCCCGGCCTCGTATCGCCGGAATACCGCGGGAACATGAAGCTATAGATGACGAGCGTGTCCTTGCCCGCCTCGAACAGCTCGCTGAACCGCACCTCGCCGCCGTCGGACGCCTGCTCAAAGCGATAGTCGTCAGGAACGACGCCGCCCCGCGGCAGCGCACGCCGCTGCGCGGCGACCTGTTCGATCGCCCGCCGCAGCCCGGCCTCGGCTTCCAGCAGGCGATTGCGCTCGCGACGGTAGTCCTCTGACTCGCCAGGAAAACGAACGCCAGGATCCACGTCTGTCATCTACTTACCTCCTCACGAGGGGTCCGAAGGCTTCGCGGGCGACGAGCACCGTCAGCGTCCTGCGTCGGGCACGCCGGCCCTGACCTGCGCTTAGCGTAATGCGGCGGCAGTCATGCCCACGTGCCGGCCGATCCGAGGCCGCACAGTCTGCCGAAGCGATCGCTTGCTGCGTGCCGGCCCGGTGGCCTGCTCGCTCGGGGACGGCGGAGGTGAGGGGATTGGGTCGTGCGGCGCGTCGTGTTCTGGGAAGCTGGCCGGAAGTGTTGAGTGGTCCGCGTTTCGAGCACCTGAGCCGACGCCCGGTAACTGGAGGCGAGAGTTTCGACGTCGTTATCGTGGGCGGCGGGGCGGCGGGATGCGTTGTGGCGGCACGCCTGTCGGAGTCGGGGTCGCACTCGCTGTTGCTATTGGAGGCGGGCCCTGATCTTCGAGCGAGGTTGCCTGCCGAGCTGCGCGACGGCTGGCGGATTCCACGGGAGCCTGACTGGGGGTTGTCGGCCGAGCCGGATGCGCGCGGCGTCGTGGAGGATTTGACGAGGGGCAGGCTCTTGGGCGGCACTTCATGGATGACGAGGTTCGCGTTGCGTGGCGCCGCGGCCGACTACGACGAGTGGGCGGCGCTCGGCAATCCGGGCTGGGGTTTTGAGGAGGTGCTCCCGTACTTCATGCGGCTGGAGGCAGACGCCGACTTCGGCGATGACCCCTGGCACGGCGACCATGGCGGCCTGCCGATCACTCGCTACCTCGACGTTGAGCTGACCGAGATCGCGGCGGCCGGACTCGAAGCGTTGCAGGCGGTGGGCTTCCCGGCGGTCGAGGATCACAACCGCCCGGGCGCCGTGGGCGCCGGACGGATGCCGATGAGCTCACGTGACGGTGTCCGTGTGACGACGGCCGACGCGTTCCTGCCGCTAAGCGAAACGCCGTCCAACCTGACCATCCGACCGGACGCGCATGTCGCCGACATCGTTTTTGATCGCACGCGGGCCGTGGGCGTCCGTCTCCGGGATGGCGTCGTGATCCACGCGGGGTGGGTAGTGCTCTGTGCGGGTGTCTACGGAACGCCGGCGATCCTGATGCGATCGGGCGTTGGCCCGGCCGAGCATTTGCGCTCGGTCGGGATTCCCGTGCGGGTCGAGCTGCCAGGCGTGGGCGCGAACCTCGCCGACCACGGCGGAGTGGACATCGACTGCGGCTATCGCGGGCCGGCTCGCGCCGAGCCGATCCTGCACCTCGCCGCGACGTTTCACAGCAGGTTCACCGCGAGCCACGAGGCGCCGGACCTGATGCTCTGGCTCTCGGATCCGCGTGGCGTGTGCGGAGCTGACTCGGCCCCGCAGCCGTCGTGCCGGGGGTCAGTCGACCAGCAGCACTAGTTTGCCGCGCACGTGGCCGTCTTGGCTGAGCGCATGCGCCTCGCCGATTCTCTCCAGAGGGAAGGTCTGCGCAACCGGGAGCGCGAAGCTGCCGGACTCGATGAGCGGCCCGATGTCTGCGAGGGCGTGGAGGGCGCGCTCGGTGCCCATCCCGCCGCTGAACTGCGCGCCAGTCTGCTGGGCGCCGGCGTAATCGGCGATCGTGACCACCCGCTCGGGGCCGCCGGCCAACTCCACGAGCTCGGTCAGCGCCCCGCCGCCGGCGGCGTCGAGCGCAGCGTCCACCCCGCCGGGTGCGATCGCGCGGACCCGGTCAGCCAACCCCTCGCCGTAGGTGGTCGGCTCTGCGCCGAGCGAGCGCAGGTACTCGTGGTTCTGAGGGCTCGCGGTCCCGATCACCCGCGCGCCGCGGAGCCGCGCGAGCTGAACCGCGGAGCTGCCGACCGCGCCGGCCGCGCCATTGACGAGCAGCGTGGTGTCCTCGCGCACCCCGAGCAGCTCGAGCGTCCGCGTCGCCGTCTCGACCGCAACCGGCAGGGCAGCGGCGCCAGCAAAGTCAAGCGAAGCCGGGATCCGGGCGTAGTCGCCCAACACGGCCAGCTCGGCGGCGCCAGCGCCGCTGACAAACCCGAATACACGATCCCCAACCGCCACGTCCTGGACTCCCTCGCCGAGCTCGTCGACCACGCCCGCAGCCTCGCGCCCGGTGCTCTGAGGCAACTCTCCACCCATCATCCCGCTGCGCAGCTTCCAATCGATCGGGTTCACGCCCACCGCCCGAACCGCGACGCGTACCTGACCGGGCCCCGGATGCGGCTCGGGCATCTCGACGGGCTCGAGTACCTCCGGGCCGCCGAACCGCGCGTACTGAATCGCCTTCATGACCACTCCAATCTCGACGCTGTTAGAGACCCAGTGTGGCGAGCCCGCACGCCGCGCCGGATCTCTGAGGCAACTCTCCACCCATCATCCCGCTGCGCATCTTCCAATCGATCGGGTTCACGCCCACCGCCCGAACCGCGACGCGTACCTGACCGGGCCCCGGATGCGGCTCGGGCATCTCGACGGGCTCGAGTACCTCCGGGCCGCCGAACCGCGCGTACTGAATCGCCTTCATGACCACTCCAATCTCGACGCTGTTAGAGACCCAGTGTGGCGAGCCCGCACGCCGCGCCGGATGGAGCGAGTGCACGATGAGGTGCTAGCGGATAGGGTCAGCCTGAACCCGGAAGGGGCGCTTGGCTCGGGGAGCACGATGAAGGCGATCGTCCAAACGCGGTACGGCTCACCCGATGTCCTGCAGCTCAAGGACGTCGACAAGCCAGTCATCAAAGACGACGAGGTGCTGGTACGCGTTCACGCGGCGGCCGTCAACATCGGCGACTGGCATCTGCTGAGGGGCATGCCGTACGTCGTGCGCTTGGTGGCCGGACTGCGGCGGCCGAGGCGCGAGATACCAGGACTCGATATCGCGGGACAGGTCGAGGCGGTCGGCGCACACGTCCAGCAGTTTCGGCCGGGCGACGAGGTCT
The DNA here is from genome assembly GCA_963832315.1 of uncultured Solirubrobacterales bacterium. GTDB lineage: Bacteria > Actinomycetota > Thermoleophilia > Solirubrobacterales > Solirubrobacteraceae > Palsa-465. The sequence continues at coordinate 144,478 of CAWHTT010000013.1, forward strand.
TCGGCTGGTGCAAGGGCGCGTTCGCGGAATATGCGTGTGCTGCGGCGAGCAACCTCCTCCCCAAGGCGTCCAACCTCACGATGGAGCAATCGGCGGCCGTTGGGGACTCCGCGTTCACTGCGCTTGCTGCCGTTCGCGATCAAGGAAACGTGCAGCCAGGGCAGAGGGTGTTGATCAACGGGGCTTCCGGCGGCGTGGGGACGTTCGCCGTGCAGATCGCCAAGGCGCTCGGAGCGAACGTAACCGGGGTCTGCAGCACGGCGAACCTCGACATGGTCCGAGCAATTGGCGCCGACCAGGTCATCGACTACACGAGAGAGGACTTCGTCCAAACCGACCAGCGGTACGACGTGATGCTCGATCTGGTCGGGAGCCGTTCGTTATCGGACTGCAGGCGCGCTCTGACCCGTCGGGGCACCTATGTCGTAGTTGGCGTGAAGGACATGGGTCGTTGGCTGGGGCTCGGGCGCCAGTTCAAGGCGCTCTTGCTGTCGCCTTTCGTGGGACAGCGGATGCGGGTGTTCGTCGTGAGGCATAACCGAGCGGACCTGGCTGTTCTGAAGGAGCTAGTCGAAGCCGGCAAGCTGGTGCCGGTCATCGATAGGCGCTCCGCCCTGAGTGATGTTCCTGAAGCTCTCCGGTACCAGGGCGAAGGACACGCCCGAGGAAAGATCGTCATCGCACCCTGAGGCGCGAAGCGCTGCTCTGTGGCGGCCGTGCCCGGCTCCGGACCTCGTTCGCGCGGGATCCGCGACGCAGCGGTTGGCCTCGGTGTCGTGGTTGGCGGGGCGAGCCGAGGCGTGCGCGCAGTCCGCGCATTGCGGGTCTGAGCTCGGCGTGCAACGTACTCGTCGCCACCACGAAGCAGGACGGCAGCGACTCCTCCGATCCCTGGAGGACGGCCAGACCGCGGTCGAGAGACTGCTCCGGTACGCCTCAGGCGGTCATCCCTGCGCCGTGACGCTGACTGTTACAGGAGCCGACGTTTTGAGCATCGTTCGTCCCTTCGCGGCGGGCTCGCGCGCGGGATTTCGCTGCACGGAAGCTGCCGCGGCGCCAGCCGTCCATCAGGCGGCCGCGGGCCCCGGAGGCGCCGTCGCCCCGGCCGCGCGAGAACCCGGTCGTGGTCAGGCGTTACTGAGGCAAGCGTGGGGCAGCGGAGGCGCAGTCTCCAGACAATCTCGCCGGATGTCATACACCCGGCAGGCCGGCGCTTGCGGCGTCAGCCGATAGCCGTGCCAAAGAGGTGCCCGATGCCGTAGGTGAAGGCGAGGCCGAGCGCGCCTCCTATGACCATCCGCATGACGGCGCGGCGGACGTTGCTGGCGCCTAGCCGGGCGCTGAGGGCGCCGGTCAGGGCCAGGGCGAGCAGGACAGCGACGAAGGTCACCGGGACCCGGAGGCCGGCCGGCGGCAGCAGAATGGCCAGCATCGGCAGCAGAGCGCCGGACATAAACGAAACCGCTGAGGCCCCGGCGGCTTGGACCGGGCTCGGGACGTCAGCAGGGTCGATGTGCAGTTCGGCGTCTAGATGGGCCGCTAGGGCGCCATGGGCGGAGAGCTCGTCGGCGACGGTACGGGCGGTGGCCGGGGAAAGGCCCTTGGCTTCGTACAGCGCAGTCAGCTCGGTCAATTCAGTCTCCGGGGAGTCGGCAAGTTCGCGTTCTTCCTGCGCGATCTGCGCGCGTTCGCTGTCGCGCTGGCTGGAGACCGAAACGTACTCACCTAGCGCCATCGACACGGCCCCACCGACTAGGCCAGCCAGTCCGGCGGTGAAGATGGGGCCCCGAGCGGAGGTGGCCCCCGAAACCCCGATGACAATGGCGGCGACCGACACGATTCCGTCGTTGGCGCCCAGCACCCCGGCCCGCAGCCAGTTCAAGCGACCCGCGCTGGCACCAGAATGCGGCTCCGAGCGGTGAGTCGGCCGCCCGCCCTCGGCCGCCTCAACCTGAGCCACCGATGGCATTGCGTCGTCAACCCTCATCCCTCGAGCGGGCGGCCGACGGTTACGCATTGCTCAGGCTCAGTTGGAAGTCCTGCACCATGATCGTCGTGGAGCAACATCGGTCACGGCGGCCTCGTGATGAGCGAGAACTCCTCGCTCGCGGCGGGAGTCTCCGAGCCATCATCGCCCGATCAGGCTGGGTCGCTTGTCGGCAAAGCTTATTCGGCGATCACACTCGAATGATCGACAACGCTCGGTGGCGCGTCGGCGGCGCCGCACGCCAGCGGTACCGCCGGCCGAAGGTGAGCGACCTCTCACTCCTGTCTCAGTTTCTGTCGGTCCGCGACCTGCTTCAAGCTGAACAAGTCGGGTGCCCGAATCCTGCGCGAGTTCGGACACGTCAACGCACAGGTCAAGGGTCTCGATGCGTGCAGGTCGGGTCAGCACGAGCAACGCCGCCCGCGCGATCACGATCAAGGCGCCGCACAAGAAGCACAAGGGATAGCGCGCTCAGCGCGCGTGCGACACCACCGTTCGGCGGGCACCGTCCTGCGTGTGCGAGCGGGCCTCGAACGCCTGCAGGCAGTCGGTCGAGCAGAAGTAGTGGGTCACGCCGGCGGCCTCCTTGGTAACGGCCTTCGAGCGGTCGACCGTCATCCCGCACACCGGGTCGGTCGCCCCGCGACGAGCGGTGAGCCAGAACAGGGCGAGGAAGATCGCCAGCCCGAGCAGGTTCAGCGCCAGCTTGTAGTTGACCGCGACCGAGCTGAAGATGTCCGCCCGCGTGGGACGCGGACCGGTGGGGATCAGCCCGAGGATGCTGAAGATCCCGTCAACGATCAGGGCCGCGATCACCATCGTCACGAACATCAGGCCGCTGATCCGCACCGTGAAGCGCGTGCCGTAGTACTTGCGGTAGATCAACAGGATCGGGATCACGATCAGGTCGGCGAACAGGAAGGCGAGCACGCCGGCGAACGAGATCCCGCCCGACCACAGGACCGCGGCGAGCGGGACGTTCCCGACCGAGCAGACGAAGCTGAGCACGGCGATGATCGGGCCGATGATCACGTTCTCGATCGTCGGCAACGGCGCTGGCGCGTTGCGGAGGAACAGGTGCTCGAAGAAGCCGTTGCCGAGCTGGGCGATGAACCCGGCGAGCAGGAACCCGAGCGTGATCTCCTTCCACAGCATCTGCCAGTCGCCGCGGAAGTTGTGCGCCACATCCGACCACGCCCGGACCGACGTGAGGCGCTCACGCCACGAGAGCCGCTCGCCGGCTGCGTGATGCTGATGGCCCGTATCGGCCTCGATCGCGTGCTCGCGCGCCTCGGTCTCGAGCTGCCGGCTGACGAACAGCCGCAGGAGCAGCGTCATGAGCACGATCATCACGATCCCGCCCACGTACTCAGCCAGCGCGAACTGCCAGCCGATCAGCACCCACAGGACCAGTCCGAGCTCCCATACCAGGTTGGTCGAAGCGAACTGGAATGCCAGCGCGCTGGCCGCCGACGCGCCCTTCTGAAAGAGCGACTTGGCGATCGCGATGGCGGCGTAGGAGCATGATGAGGACGCGGCGCCCAGCCCGGTCGCCCAGCTGATCGACCGCGCCCCAGAGCCGCTCATCAGCCCCTCGATCCGGCTGCGTGGCACCCACGCCTGCACGATCGCCGAGATAGCGAACCCGAGCACCAGCGCCCACCACACCTCCCACGCCATCAAGAACGAGTCCCTCAGCCCATGCCACACGACGTCGAGGACACTCACGCGAACGACTGTACCAGATACCCCTAGGGGGTAGGAGTAAATGGTAGGATTGGGCCATGGCGAAGACTCAGACACCCACAAGGGGCTACACCGCGACCAAGGACCAGCTGCTCGCGCGGCTGGCGCGCATCGAAGGTCAGATCCGCGGAATCGAGGGCATGGTCGAGGATGACCGCTACTGCATCGACATCCTCACTCAGATCTCAGCCGCCCAGGCCGCGCTCGACAAGGTCGCGCTGGGGCTGCTCGACGGCCACGCCCACACCTGCGTGATCGGCGCCGAGCTCGGCCAACAGGACGAACGCACCGAGGAGATGATGGCCGCTGTCGGCCGGCTCCTCAGACGGGGCTAACGCGCAATCCGAGGCGCTAAGGAAAGTTCAGCTTCAGTGGAGGTGCTGGTGCTCGGTGCCTATGGGATCGCCGGCGCGGGGGTGGACCGCACGGTTTCGGCCAGTGGCTCGTCTCCGCCCGGATCGAGCCGGAACGGCGGGTAGGCATCGGTCATCAGCCCGGCGTATGCGACGACGCGGAAGACCCAGCGGTTCATTCCGAGCACGAAGTCGTAGAGGGACTTCGGGTAGCGGCCGGTGAACAGCAGCGTGATGCCGGCGAACACGACCAGCAGGCCGACCAGGCCGCCCGAACTCCAGATCCACTCGCTGCTCGCCCCCGTCGTGGCGGTCCAGGCGCCGCCAACGAACACCGCGACGACCAGGTAGTGAGGCAGCGCGAGCAGCCACCACTTCACGAGCACGAGTCCTCGAGAAAGCGACTCGGGGTAATCGACCTCGAGCCTGGCCGGATAGTCGCTCACGTCGTTGAGCGTGAACGGTGGGTAGCTGTCGGTGCCGAGCGCGCTGTAGGAGTAGAAGCCGACGCGCCAGGACCAGCGCAGGACCCCGACGTTGAAGTCGAACAGCGCTCTCGGGTAGCGGCCGGTGAACAGGATCGCGAAGAACGCGACCACGCTCACAAGGACGAACGCGATCCAGAGGAACACGAGCACGATGAAGTGAGGGATCGCCAGCAGCCATTTCACAAGCCAGAGCCCGCGGCTGAGCCGCGGCGAGAGCTCACCGGTGATTCGCAGCGGATATGGGGATGTCGTGCTTTCCATTACGGAACCTCTCTGTCGCCCGAATCCGGCGACCGGCACGGACGGGCTGTCGATAGTCCTGGCACGGCTCGAATCGGCTCACGAGCGCGCCCCTGATTTGTCCCCCGCGAGCCCTCAAGGGCTCAACGGCCGGTCCTACCATACACGAAAATAATGTCGCGTTTCATTATTCGCGTTAAGCTAGTCGTAGATAAAGCAGACCGGACGTGATGAAGCAGCACGACCCCCAAAGTGAGACGCCCCCGGCCGGCACCTGGGCCTTCCTCACCAACCATGCGCATGTGCTCCTCTGCGTCGCGCGCGATCCCCAATCCCGCGCTCGCGATATCGCCGAGCAGGTCGGCATCACCGAGCGTGCCACCCAGCGGATCCTCGCGGATCTGATCGCCGGCGGATACATCACCCGCACCAAGATCGGGCGCCGAAACCTCTACAAGGTCAACTCCGAGGGCTATCTGCGCCACCCCGGCCTCCGCGACCGCTCGATCGGGTCGCTCATCGAAGTCCTGAACGGAGACGGCCAGGCCAAACCCTATGGGATCGCCGGCGCGGGAGTCGACGGCACGGTTTCGGCCGGTGGCTCGTCTCCGCCCATGTCGAGCCGGAATGGCGGATAGACATCGGTCATCAGGGTGGCGTAGGCGGCGACACGGAAGACCCAGCGGTTCATCCCGAGCACGAAGTCGTAGAGGGACTTCGGGTAGCGGCCGGTGAACAGCAGGACGACGCCGGCGAACAACACCAGCAGGCCGACCAGGCCGCCCGAACTCCACACCCACTCGGTGCCGGTGCCTCCCCAGGCGGCCCAGGCGCCACCGGTGAAGACGGCGACGACCAGGTACTGGGGAAGGGCGAGCAGCCACCACTTCACGAGCACCAGCCCTCGAGAAAGCGTCGCGGGGTAATCCACCTCGAGCCGGGCCGGATAGTCGCTCACGTCGTCGAGCGTGAACGGTGGATAGCTGTCGGTGCCGAGCGCGCTGCAGGAGTAGAAGCCGACGCGCCAGGACCAACGCAGAACGCCGACGTTGAAGTCGAACAGCACTCTCGGGTAGCGGCCGGTGAACAGGATCGCGAAGAACGCGGCCACGCTCACGAAGAAGAACGCGATCCAGAGGAACACGAGCAGGATGAAGTGAGGCAGCGCCAACAACCACTTCACCAGCCAGAGCCAGCGACTGAGGCGCGGCGAAAGCTCGCCGGTGAGCCGGAGCGGATAAGGAGATGGGTTGGTGTCCATGGAGAACCTCCCTGTCGCCGAGATCGGCAACGGGTACCTGTACTTGGAGGACGACGGGCGTGGGACCGCCCGGGCCGGCAAACACGTCCCACTCTCCCCAGCCGCCGCCCCAGTTCATATGGGGTGCCGACCTCATTTCCGACGGCGAGAATCAGGTCGGCTGATGTTCGTGGCCTCCCCGGGCATCACCCACCGGGTTCTCGACTGAACTTCTCAGTGCGTCACGAGCACGCGCTCGATCGCCACCGCCACGCCGGCGGCGCGGGGATGGGCGCTCGACTTGAGCATCGCCAGCGTGTCGTGGGTGCCTCCGTACGCGTGGAGCGTTGCCCCCGGATCCGCGCCGGCGTCCACGAGCCGGCGGGCGATCTCGGCGCCGTTGGCCGGGACGACCTGGCGGCGGATCTCGACCCCGTTGGCGGCGGTGTAGTGCAGCAGGGTGGCGCGGTGGCCGTAGGCAGACCGACGGCGAACGAGATCGGGGTCGTCGACCAGGAGGCGGTCCAACTCGCCGATCCGACCCATTACGACCGCGTCGACGGCGCGCTCGAACCCTGGATCGCACTCGCCGTCGACGACCGCCCACGACGCGAACCCGTGGTCGCGCGCGACGGCCAGGCGCGCGCGCCCCAGTGCCAGCAACCCAGTCGAAGAAAGCTCGTCGGAAGAGTCCTCACCGTCCGACCGCCAGCGCGGGGCGTCGAGCCAGTTGCCGACGAGCACCTCAGCGGCGCGCTCGCGTGCAGCGTGCGCGGCGATCAGGGCGTCGGCGAACGCGGAAAGCTGGGCGCCGATCGCCGGCCCGGCGCGCAGGCCGCTGCGATCCCACAGTGCGCGCACCGCGGCCACGGACGGCGCGACATACACCACGGTCTCGCTCACGTCCGAAGTCTGACACGGCGGCGCGGGTCAGACGGCGGCCGTGTCGACGGCGCTCGCGGCGGCGGGCACGACATCTGCCGCCGCGGCCCGGAGCGGGTCGGCGGGAAGCAGCAGTGCGACGGCGAGGCCGATCAGGGCGAACCCGACGAGCACCAGCAGCGCGGCGACGTAGCTTCCGGTCCCCGAGGCGAGGTCGGAGACGAGGATCGTGCCCGCGATCGCGCAACCGAACGACGAGCCCAGGTTCGACACGCTGCGTGACAGTCCGGAGATCTCGCCCTGCTTCTCCTCGGGGAAGGCGGACTGCACCAGGTTGACCGAAGGCGTCAGCATGGCGCCGAGTCCGAACCCGATCAGCAGGAGCCCGGGCGCGAACGTCCAGTCGCTGGACGACGACGCGTCGACGAGGGCGAGCAGCAGCCCTAGTCCTACGACGACCACGACGAACCCGGCGGCGATGAGCGTCCGCTGCCGGTAGCGCTTTGCCCAGCGCTCGGCGAGCAGCGAGGAGGTGAGGATCCCCAGCGTCGCCGCGGTGAAGATCACGCCGGTTTTGATCGCGCTGTAGTGGCGCTCGGTCTGGAGGAAGACGGAGACGACGAACGAGACGCCCATCAGGATCAGCCACTGCAGGTTCTGCGTGACCAGTCCCAGGTTGGAGACGCGGTCGCGGAACAGGGCCAGGGACAGCAGCGCCTCCTTGCCTCGCCGCTCACGAGACCGGATGTAGACGAAGAAGCCGGCCAGGAATGCGACACCGATCACCACGAATACGATCAGCAGCGTGATGTCGCTCTCGGCCTGGACGATCCCGAGGACCAGGAAGAACATGCCGACGGCCGACAACACCGCTCCCATCAGGTCGAAGGGGCGCGACGGGTCGGGCGCCACCGGATCGACGATTCGCCGGCTGAGCAGGACGATCGTTGCGATGACCAGGGCCTGGAACACGAATGCGGCACGCCAGCTGATCCCTGAGGTGATCACTCCGCCGATCAGCGGCCCGGCCGCGGCGCCGATGCCCCCCATCCCGCTGATCACTCCGAACGCCTTGGCCCGCGACTCGAGCGAGGTGAACGCCATCGTTGTGAGGATGTACACGGGAGGGATCAGCAACGCGGTACCGACACCTTCGAAAACCGAGTTGCCGAGGATGAGCACGCCAAGCCCCGGCGCGATGGCGCTCAGCAGCGCGCCGACTCCGTACAGCGTCAGGCCCATCGTGAAGCACCGCTTGCGCCCCCAGCGGTCGGTCAGCTTGCTGCAGGGGATCATCAGGACCGCCATGATCACCAGGAACAGGGTGATCGTGGTCTGCACGCCCTGCACGTCGGTGTGCAGATCGTGGCTGATGTCGTTGATCATCACGTTCATGTTCGAGCCCGCGAAGCTGCAGATGAACTGGGCCAGCGCGAGCGGCGCGATGAAGGCGCGGGGGGAACCGACCCAGTCTGCCGCCGCCAGTCCCGGCTTTGAGGACGCCGTGCTCACGCGGCCAGGATCGAGCTAGACAGGGACCATTGCGTCATCCGCTTCGGATGATGGACGGCCTCGGATGACGAAGGGCCTCGCATGACGGAGGGCCTCGCGTGACGGAGCGCCGGTACTACGAGATCACGCGGCCGATGGCGCGAGCCGGGCCTCGTCGCGCTCGCGCAACTTTTTCTCGAACGCCTCGATCTGCGCCTTGAGCTCGCGGCGCTCCCGCTCCAGCAGCACGACTCGGCGCCGCTCGGCCACGAGCTCCTGGACCAGTCGGCGCAGCGCCGTGCCGATCTCTTCGCGTGACGGGTCTTCCACGGTGCATCAGCCTGCCACGGCCCCTCGACGGCGGCAATAAGGCCAGCACCCACGATGGATGCGTGTGTACACCGTTGCACGAGCATTCCTCCGCGGACAGACTGCGAGCGATTCGCGTGCGCCTGCCGGCCCGACCGACCATCTACGAGATCAACACCGCCACCTGGCTCGAGCGCCTTAGCCGGGCGAACGGGCAGCCCCTCGGCCTGGGTCAGGTACCGGCGGCACAGTGGGATGCGCTCGCGGCGCTGCCCATCGACGCCGTATGGCTGATGGGCGTATGGCAGCGCAGCCCCGCGGGGCTTCGGATCGCGTTGACCGATCCCGGCCTCGAGGCGGCGTTCCGCAGCGCTCTCCCGAACCTGCGACCCGGGGACGTGATCGGCTCCCCGTACTGCGTGCGCGACTACACCGTGGACGACCGCTTTGGCGGGCCGGAGGGACTGGCGGCGGCTCGCGATGAGCTCGCGGCTCGAGGGATCGGCTTGATCCTCGACTATGTGCCCAACCACGTGGCGCCTGATCATCCCTGGACCGCCGAGCACCCCGAGTACCTGCTGCCCGGCACCGAGCAGGAGCTCGCCGAGCATCCCGAGGCGTTCATCCGCACCGCGGGTGCCATCGCCGCCAGGGGACGCGACCCCTACTTCCCGCCGTGGCCCGACGTGGTTCAGCTGAACGCGTTCTCCGCGGCGCTGCGCGATGCGGTCGCGGACACCTTGATCGCGCTGGGGGCGCAGTGCGACGGCCTGCGGTGCGACATGGCGATGCTCATGACCAACGAGGTGTTCGCCCGGACGTGGGGCGCGCGCGCGGGCCAGGTCCCGCTCGACGACTACTGGCCGACGTTGATCGCGCGCGTCAAGCGCGAGCATCCGGACATGCTGTTCATGGCCGAGGCGTACTGGGACATGGAGTGGACGCTCCAGCAGCAGGGCTTCGACCTCTGCTACGACAAGCGCCTGTACGACCGGCTGCTCCACGACCAGGCGCAGTCGGGACCCGAATCCGTGCAGGCGCATCTTCACGCCGACCGGAGCTATCAGGAGCGGCTGGTCAGGTTCATCGAGAACCACGACGAGCCGCGCGCCGCCGCGACGTTTGCCGATCCAGGCCAGGCCCGCGCGGCGGCGATCGTGATGTCGACGCTCGAGGGTGCGCGGCTATATCACCACGGGCAGTTCGAGGGCCGCCGCGTCCACGTCCCGGTGTTCCTCGCCCGCGAGCCCGACGAGCCCCCGGACGAAGAGCTCCGCGCGTTCTATCGCCGGCTGCTCAGCGCCGCGGCGGACGCCCAGTTGCGCGATGGCGACTGGCGGCTGTGCGACGTCCAAGGATGGCCCGACAACGACTCGTATCGCACGCTCGCGGCCTGGTGCTGGTCCACGCGGGACTCGCGTCACCTCGTGGTGGTCAACCTGTCATCCGGTGACGCGCAGGCGCGGGTGCACATCCCGTGGGACGACCTGTCGGGGCAAGACTGGCGCCTGGAGGATCGGCTGAACGGCCAGGAGTTCGAGCGCGGCGGGGACGAACTCGCGACCGCGGGGCTGTACGTCTCGCTGCGGCCATGGGCGGCGCATTTCCTCGCCTTCTCTGATCACCCGGTCGGGGTGATGCGCACCGGATCGTCCTCTGAAACCGTGGCCGTGTGAGGAACCCCGAGCAAGGCAGGTAGCAATGAATCCAGTCACACATCAAACCGTGCGCCTCAGCACCGGCAAGCACACCTCACCCGAGAAGGGCGCGTGCGTCATCGAGCTCGCATCGATGCTTGCGGACGAGCCGTTCAGCGACCATCCCCGCTCGGTGTGTCCGGTGATCGCCGCGCTCCTGCGGCGCTACAACGACTCCCTCGACGACCGGCGCAGACAGGACCTCTATCCATACGCCGCCAAGGTGGTCGGAAGCCGCGGTTCGGTACGGCTCGAGCACGCCCGGGTCACGTATCTCTCGGAGCGAGTGTCAAAACGGCCTCGCCACCGGTGGCCTCGCCTCTTCCCGCCCGCCGACCAGTCATTGGAGCGGCTGGCAGGCCACGCGGTACATGTGCTTTCCCGCCGCGGCCCCGAATCGCATGCACTGATCCTCGGGCTGGTCGACGAGTTGCTGGCGCTCGACCCGCGGCCCACGGTGCGCGTGCCGACCGCGCCCCCTCAGGTCACCTCCAGGCCCAGCCAGGACGTGACCGCAGAGCGCTGACGAAGCGCTACCCGACGGGAACCGAGCCTCGGACCGCCGTACCCCGCCCGCTCCGAGATCTCACGTCGAGGCTCCCACCGACCGCCTCGATGCGGTCGCGCATGTTGCTGATCCCCGCGCGCGGATGACCGGTTGGAGGGGTGAAGCCGACGCCGGAATCCCGAACCTCGAAGCGAAGCTCCCCATCCCCTCCCCGCAGCGTGACCGTCGCGTGCGCGCTTGGGCCAGCATGCTTGGCGACGTTCTGGAGCGCCTCGAGGCAGGAGAAGTAGACCGCGATCTCCACGTCCTCCGCGTAGCGACCAACCCGGGCCGCTTGTACCTCGACCGGGGACGTCGAGCTTCGAGCGACCGCCCGGAGCGCCTCGATCAGGCCGCATTCGGAAAGCAACGAGGGGTATATGCCCCGCGCCAGCGACCGGACCTCGTCCAGGGCCTCGTCCATCTGACTCCCCATGACGGCAAGCAAGCGCTCGGCGCGCGCTGGGTCCTCCTTGACCGCCTCGGCCGCCAGCTCGAGCCGGATGCGCAACCCCACGAGGTGCTGCTGGACGCCGTCGTGCAGATCGCGCTCCAACCGCCTTCGCTCGGCGGCGGCCATGTCCATCACGCGCAGCCTCGAGGCGGCCAGATCGGAGGTGGACGCCTCGAGCTGGGCCCTCTCCAAGCGGATCACGGCGGCCGCGCCCGCAGCCTGGACGAACCGGTGGCAGTCGGCTAGCTCCGGGTCGTAGATGACCGCCGCGACCGGGCGACCATCGCGCTCGATCCACGTGACCGCCTGGTCACCCGGAAGCTCGAGCAGCGGAGCGCCCGTCGCATCGACGTAGGTCCCGCGTCCCGGTCGGCGATAGGCGATCTTCAGAGAAGGGTCGCGGAGCGCCGCGGCCATCAGCGTCTCGGGCTCGGTCTCGGGAGCGCGGGCCAGCTGGTTGACGAACTCGGCGAGCGTCTGGCCCATGAACAGGCGCTCCCGGCTCAGCCCGATGAGAACCCCAAGCGGGACCACCGCAGCCACGCACACGTACAACGCGCCGAAGGTACGGGCCTGCCAGCCGGCTGCGATCGAGACGAGATCACACACAAGGAGCAGTGCGCCCGCGGCGGCGATCGCGAGGACCGGCGTGAGCGAGCGTCGGACAGGCGCCGGACGGGACCGTGACCGGCGCCAGAGCAAGATCGGCGTGCCGAGCGCCAGGCCCAGCCAGACGAGCACCATGACCGCCTGCAACAGGTCGCCGGCGTCCGCGGCGGAGCCCAGCGCGAACTCGTTTCGGGGGCAGGACGGTACGCATTGGAGCAGCGGAGTCTTCAACGGGGGCTGGCGCGAGATAAGGACCCCGAGCAGCCAGATCAACGCCAGCGTGGCGCCGGTGAGCAGGAGGAATCGTCGTTCGACGCTCGAGGGCAGGCGTCCGGTCGGGTGGGCGAGCACCAGGTAGGAGAAGGCGAGCGGCGCGAGTCCCGAGCAGACGATGCCGATGCTGAACAGCGTCGAATTGCGCGACCCATTGAGGAGCCAGAGCGACGAGAACAGCCCGACGCCGATCAGCAGCCCTCCCATCCGTGCATGGAGCTTGCTGGTCTGCGCGTAGAGACCGGTCGCGATCAGCGACAAGATGATCAGGACTCTGAGTGGCACGGCGGCCTGCCCCGGCGACGCTGCCGGGTTCTTGGCGGTCGTGTAAGCGATCCCGGAGGCGGCGGCGATGCCCACGAGCGCGACGACGGGAAGGCGCCAGGCCAATGGCAGTGCAGCCAGGAGCCGGTGGGGTCGCTCCTCGGAAGGACCGGCCGCACCCCGAGGGAGCGAGACCGCTCCGAGGCCGTCCGGGACGCCCGTGGGATGCGAAACGCCGGCGGCGAGGTCTGAGCTCAAGGCGGGAGAGGAGTCGTGGGGGTTCTGATCGGCGTCAAGGGCGGGCTTCCCCTGCCGGAGTTAAGCCCCGCTCGGCGGCTCCATCATCCGTAACTTCCCGCCGAAGCACACGTATCTTCCCACCCAGGCAGGACCGGCGGGTAAAAATGCTGTGCGTGCAGGAGGGTTTGCCTCCGCTCAGAGAATGAGGCGCTCTCCGGGAGCGAGCAAGCGCACGTCGACGGCCGGCGCGTATCGACTGGCGAATACCGCGAATTCCCGCGCCGGGCGCTGCGGATCACGCGGACGGCGGGCCGGTCGGCCGAGCGCGAGCGTCCCCCAGTGGATCGGAATGGCGACGGCGGGCGCGATCAGGGAGGCCGCCGCGGCGGCGTCCTCCGGGTCGAGATGACCCGAACCGAGGCGCGCGCCCCAGCCCCAGATCGGCAGCAGGGCCACGTCGACCAGGCCGCGGAGCTCCGCCATGGCCAGGAACAACTCCGTGTCCCCCGCGAAATACACGCCGCTCGAGCCGCCAATCAGGTACCCGACCGGGTCAGCCGTCGGCCCGAGCGGCCAGCGTCGCCCGTCGTGTCGGGCGGGCGTGGCGGTGATCCGCACCTCGCCGAGCCCTATCTCATCGCCCGCCCCCACCTCGATCACCTCGGAAACCCCCCGGGCGGTGAGCCACGCGCGACTGCCGCGGGGCGCGACCAACGGTCCCGAGCGCCGCAGCGCCCGAAGCGTCCGCAGATCCACATGGTCCGCGTGCAAATGGGACAGCAGGACGCAGTCCACAGCGCCGACCGCGTCGGAACCGAGGCCTGGAGCGATCCGAACCAGCGGGCCGACCCGGCTGCGGAGCACCGGATCGGTGAGCACACGGACGCCGTCGATCTCGATCAGCACGGTGGCGTGGCCGAACCAGGTGATCGCCACCTCACGAACCCGAGACGGCGGCCCGATCGGCGAACCCGTATCCGAGACCATCGTGCCGGCATTGGACTCGACCGATGCGCCGAGCTCATCGCCCGATCGGGATGATCACGACGCGCCGGTGGGCGCGATCAAGGGGGGATCAGACCCGCACGGTCGGAATTCGGGCGAGGATCCTGGTCCCGCCACCCGGCGGGCTCTCGAGGGTGAAACGACCGCCGATCGCCTCGACGCGGTCCCTCAGGCCTTGGAGTCCCAGCGCACTGCGCTCGACCGCGCCACCGATTCCGTCATCTCGCACCTCGACCGTGAGGACCGTCGAGGCGGCATGAGCGCGAACCGTGATCTTCGAGGCCCGAGCGTATCGTTGGGCGTTGGTCACCGCCTCGAGGATGACGTAGTAGGCCGTCGCCTCGGCCGTCTCGACGAACCGGCCCTCGGGCAGCTCGAGTAGCTCGATGGGCGAGGCCGAACGCGCCGCCACGTCCTCCACCGCGCGCGCCAGGCCGAACCGGCGAAGCGTCGCTGGGTGGATCCCGTGGACGAGCTGGCGAATCTCCTCGACGGCTTCCAGCACCTCGGTACGGGCGCCCTCGAAGGAGGCGGCGGCGTTACCCGGCGCGGACGAGGTCTGCTCGGCCGCCAGCCTGAGCTTGACAGCGAGCGCGACCAGTCGCTGCTGTGCGCCGTCGTGGAGGTCGCGCTCGAGCCGCCTACGCTCCTCGTCTGCGGCCACCACGAGCCTCGCCCTCGACGCCCGGACGCGAGCGGTCAGCAGTTCACGCTCGCGAGCCAGGGCGGCGACGGCAAGCGTGGACACCGTCGTCACGGCGAGGTAGATCTGGATCTCGAGCAGACTCTCGTTGATCGAGTCGAACGCGAACGGTCCAAGGTTGTGCGTCGTGCCACGGATCATCACGGCTGCGCCGATCGCGATCGCGAACGTCGCGCCCCGGGGGCCGAAGCGCAGCGCGGCCCAGATCAGCGCGGGAAACGCGAGGTAGGTGAGGGCGTGATGGCCTCCCCGGATCGCGACCATGCTCAAGGCAGCCACGAGGGCAAGCATCAGGGCCCCTTCGACGACTGCTCTGCGGCGCCATCGCTCACGCGAGGAGGGCAACCAGGCCAGCACCAGTGGCAGCACGATCGCCGCGCCGCAGAAGTCGCCGAGCCACCAGGTGCGCCAGACCGACGGGAGCGACTGCGCACTGACCACATCCCCCAGCCTCAGCGAAAGCGACCCGATCGTCGCGCTCACCAGCGTTCCCGCCGTGATGGCCGCAAGCACACCGGCCAGGCTGGACAGGGTCGAGAGCGGCGCGTCCCGCTTCACCAGCCGGCGCAGAAGGAGAACGGCGATCACGACCTCGAGCAGGTTCCCGAAGCTCTGGCCGATCGCTGAGCCGACCGGCAGCGCCGTGTAGTTGTTGACCAGCAGATCGCCGACGACGATGCCGGGCCACAGCCGGAGCCCCAGCACGTAGAGGGCAGCGATCCCGACCCCGACCGGGAGCCACACGATCGAGGCGACCGGCCCGGCGAACTGGAACGCGAAGCCGATGTGCGCCGCCGCGTAGTAGAGGGCGACGACGAGCGCCACTTGGAGCAGATAGCGATTGTCGCGATGGCCGAGCGCAAGCGGATGAGCGTCACGGCGTACTCGCCGTGTCTGCTCCCGTACGGCGTTGGCTGCGAACGCTAAGCCGGCCATTGATGTTCGGACGACGACTGTCCCCTCTGGGCGGTCCAGCGCCCTCCGTGCGGACATTATCCCTCCCCACGCGGGGTAGAGCGGAAATCGTTGTCCGCAAACGTGTGCAGAGAAGTGGAAATATTCCGCCGCGCAATCAGGAGGAGCTTCTGAGGATGCTGAGCGATGGGATAGAGGATCGTGCCGCCGTGCGGTCGCGGGTGGAGGAGGAGGTCACCGTCCTCGTGGTCGACGACCACGAGTCATTTCGGTCCGCGTTGCGGGAACTGGTCGATGCGACCGAGGGCTTTTTCCTGGTCGGCGAGGCCGCCTCGGGCGAATCCGCGCTCGAAGCCGCGGATCGGCTAACTCCCCGGATGGTGATCATGGACAAGCGGATGCCGGGCATCGGGGGAGTCGAGGCCGCACGCCTGATCGCCGCGCGGCATCCACGCATCATCACGCTGCTCGTGTCGGTCGAAGCACCCAACGAGGAGCACATCCCGGCGGATAGCGTGGTCGTGCTCGCTCGCAAGCAGGAGCTCACCACGACCCTGCTGCGCGAGGTCTGGCGCGCGCATGGGCGCGACGCATAGCTGCGCCGCAGACCTCATCCGTCTTGGGTGATGCGGCGTCCGCATGGCTACGGAAGCTTCCCGCACACGTAACGGTGCGCGGACGTGACCAGCGATCTCCTCTACATCTTCCTGCTGGCACTTCTCGCGGCCTTCAACCCGTCGCTGCTGGGCGCGGTGACCGTGATGCTTCTGCTCCCGAGCCCGAGACGGCTGATGGCCGGCTATCTGCTGGGCGCCTACACGACGAGTATCACCGCAGGTTTGCTGATCGTTTTCACGTTCCACGGCTCGGGCACGCGAGAGCACTTCCAGGAACACGATCAGCCCGGTGGAGGACATCGTCCTCGGCACGACCGCCCTGCTGCTCGCATGGGTGCTTCGAACCGGGCGTGACCGGCCGTTCCAGGAGCGCCGGCGGGCCAAGAAGGACGCGAAGCTCAAAGCCAGGATCGAGGCCGGCAAGCCGACCCAGTCCCTGCCACTCCGCATGCTCGGCAAGGGCGATCCCAAGGTCACCTTCGCGGTTGGGGTGGTTCTCAGCTTCCCAGGCGTCTCCTACCTCGCGGCGCTGACCCGGATCCACAAGATGGACCCCGGAGTGCCCGCCAGCGTCGTGCTGGTCGTGTGCTTCTGCCTGATACAGCTACTGCTGCTGGAGGTGCCCCTCCTGGGCTACTTCCTCGCGCCGGAGAGCACGGCTGACCGGGTCGCGCGGTTTCGGAGCTGGATGGCGCGCAGCGGTCGTAACGCGGCGGTCATCGGCGCCACCGTGATCGGCGCCTGGCTCTTGATCCGAGGCGTGATCACTCTGCTATGAGCACGGCCTGTCCGCCAGCGAGCGGGCCGGGCTCAGTCGACCTCGGTGCCCTCTTCCGAGAGGAAGATCAGCGTCGCCTTCACGCGCCGACTGACGTCCTGGGTCTCGGGCAAATTCAGCTTGGCGAAGATCGAGTTCACGTGCTTTTCGACCGCGCGCTTGGTGAGCACCAGTGACTCGGCGATAGCGCCGTTGCTCTTGCCCGCCGCGATCTCGGCGAGCAACTCCCGCTCGCGCGGAGTCAGAGGGGCCAGACGAGACCGAGTGGCCCGGGAGCGGGCCTCGATCAGCACGTCGACGATCATCGGATCGATCACCGACCCGCCGGAGGCGACGGCTTGGATCGCCTCGATCAGGTCCCCCTGGTCGCGTATCCGCTCCTTCAAGAGGTACGCGCGGCCACCCGTTCCCTGTTCGAGCAGACTGATCGCGTAAGCCGGCTCGGCGTACTGGCTGAGCACGACGACGCCGACCTCGGGGCGGGTCTCGCGCAACCTCCGCGCGATCCGAACCCCCTCCTCCGCGCCGGACGGCGGCATCCGGATGTCGGTGACCACGACATCCGGGACCCACGTGTCGATCGCCTTCTGAAGCTCCTTCCCGTTCGTGCAGACGGCGACAAGCTCCACGCTCGGCGATGCGCTGAGCACAGCGGTGAGGAACTCGCGGATCACGTACGAGTCTTCGGCGACGATGACCCGGATCGGCCTGGAGGCCTCCTCGCCCGCCGGCCGCGCGGCCGGATTCACTTCCTCGCGGGTGGTCCCCACTGCTGCTCCTACGCTTATCCCGCTTTTCACATTTGTCGCTGAGATCGTCCTCACCGACCGTGCGAAGCGCAAGGGCGTCCGCCCCCCCGCCGGTAGCAGGCATGCACCCCAGTCCGGGCGATAACGCGGCCTGCGGGCCTCATCCGTTCCGGGCGATGCGGCGCATGCGCCTTTGTTCATCGTGCCTGGAGCCGCCCCGCCGACTATGGATCAAAGCCTCGACTCGACCGCCGCCTCCTCCGGACCGGGCACACAGCCCGCCTCGGATCAGCCGCGCGACGGGTCGGTCGGTCGGCGGGGCCGTGAGCGCTACGGGCTTCTGCTGTCCGCGATCCTGGCCGCGTTCGTGGTCCAGGGCACGGCCACGCCGGGGCCGTGGGAGCAGGTCGCGATCTCCGCACTGCTGGCGACAACACTTCTGCTCGCGCTGTGGGCGGGCGAAGCGCGGCCCGGGGTCATGCGGCCGGCCATCGCGATCAGCGCGGCGGTGCTCGTCGCCAGCATCGTCGAGGCGGCCTCCGGGAGTGTCGACGGCGCCGCCCCGCGGTTGGCCAATCTCCTGCTCGTGGTGCTCGCCCCCCCGGCCATCGTCGTCGGCCTCATCCGGAGCCTGCGGGCCCGTGGCAGCGTCAGCGTCGAAGCCGTGTTCGGGGTGCTCTGCCTGTACATCCTGGTGGGCATGGGGTTCGCGCTCCTCTACGGGGCGCTCGCCAACCTCAGCGGGCAGTTCTTCGCCGGCGGAGTCGAGGCGACGACCCCGCGGTGCCTGTACTTCAGCTTCACGACCCTCACCACAACCGGGTACGGGGACCTGACCGCCCAGACGAACGTCGGGCACACGCTGTCGGTCACCGAGGCACTGGTGG
Organism: uncultured Solirubrobacterales bacterium; assembly: GCA_963832315.1. GTDB lineage: Bacteria > Actinomycetota > Thermoleophilia > Solirubrobacterales > Solirubrobacteraceae > Palsa-465. The sequence continues at coordinate 162,952 of CAWHTT010000013.1, forward strand.
GGCAGATCTATCTGGTCACCATCGTGTCGCTGATCGTGTCCAACCTCCGCCCGCGGCGGCGCGAGCGGTGATCCGGTGAGCTCTCCGGAGGAAAGCCCGATCGCCCCGACGGGCCCGGCCCGCTCGGTGCCCTGGCTGGCCGAGGCCGAGCGGATCGACCTGGCGGTCTATGCCGCGATCGCCGGCACCGAGACGCCGCACCTCGATCGCGCGATGCGACGGCTCTCGCAGGCCGCCGACTACTCACGGCTGTCGATCCTGGCAGGCGCCGTCCTGGCGGTCACCGGTGGACCCAGAGGGCGCCGGGCGGCCGCCTCGGGACTCGCGTCGGTGGCCACGACGGCCACGATCGTCAACGCGCTCGTCAAACCGCTGGGACGACGTCACCGTCCGGATCGCGCAGCGGAGGACGTGCCGCTCGGACGCCAGGTACGGATGCCGAGGTCCCCCTCGTTCCCATCCGGTCACACGGCGGCTGCCGTGGCGTTCGCCACCGGAGTAGGGCGAGTCATGCCGGGGGCCGGGGTGCCGCTACACGTGCTGGCAACGCTCGTCGCCTACTCGCGCGTGCACACCGGCGTTCACTACCCCGGAGACGTTCTGGCCGGCGCGCTTCTCGGCGCGACGATCTCCGAACTCACTCCCCTACCGTCCGGAGGGCGACTGCGAGCGCGATCGTGCCAATCCCGTTGACGATCAGCCAGATGCCCGTTATGACGGCCAGGGTCGCGTAGCCGATGTGGGGGTCGGAGATGATCACGACCCCGACGACGATCTCGAGCAGCGCGATGACCAGCCTCAAGAGGCTGCCTCCACCCAGCGTGATCGAGCGCAGCAGGCGAATCGCGCCCACGGCCACGAGCCAGACACCGATCAGCAACCCGATCGCGGCGACGGCGTGGGTCGGATGCCGGATCAGAATGATCCCCACGACGATGCCGAGGATCCCCGCGATCGCGGCGAGCGCCCGATGCTCAGCCGAGTTGGCGAACGACCCGACAAGCTCGATGATCCCGTCCAGCAGCAGGAAGATCCCGACGACGACGGCCAGCGTGGCCAGGCTGTCGCTGGGTTTGAGCACCAGGATGACTCCGGCCACCAGGCTGGCCACGCCGAGGAGGGCGAGCAACCACCAGACCTGAGCCGCATCGACCAGGTCCCGCCGTTCGGCCTCTATACGCACATCGTCACACTCCCCGGGTCACTCGTCAGCGTCGATGTCGTAGCCGATGGCCAAGGCCAGCCGAGGCGCCGTCGAGACGACGCGCGCAAGCCCCACCGCCGGAGCCACGGCGACCAGCACGCCCACGATCTCCTCCTCGGTGGCGCCGGCCTCGATCGCCCGGTCCACGGTGGCGCGGAGCGAGCTGGTGGCGGCACCGAGGGCAAGCAGGGCGCCCAGCCGGACGAGGACGTCGACCTTCGGCCGAAGCACCGCCGCGCCGGCCGCGTCCGACGTGCCGGTGAGCACGAGGCTGACTGACTCCTCGTCGTTGAGTGCCAGCCGGCGGAGAAGCCGTTCGCCCTCATCCACAGCGACCGAGGCTAATCGCCGTGGCCTGGGGAACATCCTCCCAACCGGGTGATGCCTCCTCGCCCTGCGAGTGTCCCACCGGGTGCCTGCCGGGCGAATCGCGAACCCCGGGCGTGGTGCCGGCCTCCCCGAACACGGAGGCTTGCCCCCTTGCTCGGGACCACCGGCTCGGAGACAAATGTCCTCAGCGGCTTCCGCCTGCCGTCCCAGCATCGATGACCCCCGCCGCCACAGCCCCCGCCGTCCGCCAGCGCTCGCGGTCGAAGACCCACACCGCTGCAATGCCGCTCGCGCTCCAGACGAGGCCGCGGCCGACCGGGCCACGGGCGGGCTTGGTCAGTCGCGCCGAGCTCGTACGCAGGCTCGTGGAGGCCTCGGACGCCAGGGTCGTAGCGATCGTGGCCCCACCCGGCTACGGAAAGTCGACCCTGATCGCCGAGTGGGCGGCATGCGACACGCGGCGTTTCGTGTGGCTGGCGCTCGCGGAGCCCAAGCTGGACCACCTGGCCTCGGCCGACTGCGTCCGCACCGCGGTTCGCGCGTTGCCGGCCGCCTCGCGTCCCGTCGTGGCGGTCATCGACGACGCACACCTGCTCGCGCCCGATGCCGTGCGCGCAATCGCCGACCACCTGCTCACCGAGCTGCCAGAGGGCTCCACGCTGGCCGTGGCCTCGCGCTGCGAGCCGCCGCTCGCGCTCGCCCGGCTGCGGGCGAACCGAGCGCTCGTGGAGGTTCGGCTCGGCGACCTCACGATGACTCCCGCCGAGGCGGCCATCCTGCTGCGGCACGCGGGGCTCGAGCTGCGCTTCGAAGCGGTCCAGGCGCTCGTTCGCCGTACGGAGGGCTGGCCGGCGGCGCTCTACCTCGCGGCGCTGTCGGTGCGGGAGCAACCGGACGAGGACGGTGCTGCGACGCACCTGGGCGGAGACGATCACCTTCTCGCCGAGTACATTCGCGACGAGGTCGTGGCGGGCCTGTCCGACGACCTGGTGGAGTTCGCAATCGCGACCTCGGTACTCGACGAGCTGTCGGGCCCGGTGTGCGATGCCGTCCTGGGGTGCCGCGGGTCGGGCTTGAGGCTGCGCGAGCTCGAGCGCACCAGCGAACTACTGCTTCCGCTCGATCCGGCCCACGAGCGGTACCGGTGGCATGGCCTCCTGCGCGACGTGCTCGAGGCGCAACTTCGCCGCGGCGACCCGGACATGGCTGGCGCGCTCCACATCCGCGCCAGCTCCTGGTTCCAGGCGCGCGGCGACGCCGACCGGGCGATCGATCACGCGGTCCGCACGCGCGATCCGGTCCTCACCGGAGACCTGCTGTGGGCGGGCATGTTCTCCTACCTGACCCAGGGCCGCAACGAAGCGGTCCAGGGTTGGCTGGCCGAGTTCTCGAGCGCGGAGCTTGCCGTCTATCCGCCGCTGTCGTTGTCGGCGGCGTACAGCCACCTGGCGGCGGGCAACGTCTCAGAGGCGCGGCACTGCGCGATCACCGCCGGCGCGGCCGTGGAGCAAGCAGGTGACGAGTCGGCGTCACTCGTCGCCGGCCTGTCCGGCATCGAGGCGATGGTCGCACCGGCCGGTGTGGCCGGGATGCGGGATGCCGCCGCGCGTGCGTGCTCGCTTCAGCCGCAGGACAGCCCCTGGCGCCCGCTGTATCTGTTCCTCCACGGCGCCGCGCTGCACCTGAGCGGAGACGACGCCGCCGGGACGCGGCTGCTCGGGGAGGCCGCCAACCTGTGCGACGCGACCGCCCCTACGGTGTCGTCGATGTGCCTGGCCCAAGCCGCGATGATCGCGATGGAGCACCAGGACTGGGACACCGCGGCCGATCTGACTGACCATGCGGTCGGGATGATCGGGGAGCGCGGTCTGGACGGCTATCCAATGTCGGCGCTCGCGTTCGCGGCAGCGGCCGCCGTCCGCGCCCACGATGGCCGCGTCGACGAGGCCAAGCAGGATCTTCGCCGCGGCATCGACCTGCTGACCTCGCTGGGCGACTTCATCCCGTGGTACGGCGCCGAAGCGCGCATCCTGCTCGCACACGCCTCGTTGTGGCTGGCCGACATCGTCGGAGCGCGCACGCTGCTGGCCGAGGCCTCGCGACTCGCGCGCAGGACGCAGGGGGCCGTGATCTTCCAGCACTGGTTCGACAACGCCTGGTCATGCATGGACGCGATGGCCGAGACGAGTCTGGCTGGACCCTCCTCGCTGACGATCGCCGAACTGCGGATCCTGCGCTTCCTCCCGACGCATCGATCCTTCCGGGAGATCGCCGCTCAGCTCGGGGTGTCCGCGAACACGGTCAAGACGCAGGCGCACGCGGTGTACCGCAAGCTCGGTGCCGCCTCCAGGTCCGAGGCCGTGGCGCGCGCGCTGGACGCCGGACTGCTCGGTCAGTAGTCAGTAGTCAGTGCGGGCGATCGACGGGCTCGTAGCCCATCGCCAGCGCCAGGCGAGGAGCCGCGGCCACGACCTCGGCCGAGCCCGCCGCGGAGGCGGCGGCCACCAACACGGCCACCAGGGCGTCGTCGTCGGCGCCGGTGGTGCTCGCGAGCTCCACCGCCCAGCGGAGAGATTCGGTCGAGGCGCCGACGACGAGGAGCGCGGCCAGATGGACGAGCAGCCTGGTTCTCCTGTCCAGGTCCGATGCGGCGCGCTTCATGCCGCCGGTGAACGTGGGCGCCGGCGCCAGGACGGTTTGGACCGAGCGCTCGTCGTGCCTCGCCAGCCGGCGAAGCAGGTCACACCCTTGGCTCGCCGCTTCCTGGGTGCTCATGCCTTCACGCTCATCGCGTCAGTGCTTGAACGCAGACGCGTCCTCGGGCGGGCGCTGGGGCAGCGGCCCGCTGAGCGACTCGAGCCAGCCCGTCTGCTTGCGAAGGCCTTCCAGGAAGAGGTCGGCCATGTCGTGTGACATGCCGGCGCGCACCACGACTCGCAGCACCGCGAGGTCCTGTCGATTCTCGGGGAAGGTGTAGGCCGGCACGAGCCACCCCTGCTCACGGAGTCGAGCCGACACATCGAAAACGGTGTAGTTCTTGACCTCGGGCGCCACCGTGAAGGCGAACACAGGGAGCTCGCTCCCGTCGGTGATCAACCGATACGGCCCCATCGCGGCGATCTCTCGAGACAGATGCTGGGCGACGGAGCTCGAGCCTTGCTGCACGGCGCGGTAACCCTCCGCGCCCATGGAGACGAACATGAAGTACTGCGCGATCACCTCGCTGCCGGGGCGAGAGAAGTTCAGCGCGAACGTCGGCATCGATCCGCCCAGGTAGTTGACGTCGAACACGAGATCTTGTGGCAGCGCGCCCGCGTCGCGCCAGATCGCCCAGCCGACCCCGGGATACACCAGCCCGTACTTGTGACCGGATGCGTTGATCGACTGGACGCGAGGCAGGCGGAAGTCCCACTCGAGATCGGGCTGCACGAACGGCGCGATGAATCCGCCGGAGGCGGCGTCGACGTGGACCGGGACATCCGGGCCGCCGCCGGCCGCAAGCTGGTCGAGCGCGGCGCAGATCTCGGCGACCGGCTCGTAGCTGCCGTCGAACGTGGACCCGAGGACGCTCACCACTCCGATCGTGTTCTCGTCGCACAGCGCAGCCGCCTGCTCCGGCCCCAGATGGAATCGCTCACCCTCCATCGGGGCCAGCCTCGGCTCGATGTCCCAGTAGCGGCAGAACTTCTCCCAGCAGACCTGCACGTTGGTTCCGGTGACCAGGTTGGGGCGATCGGTCGGCTTCCCGGACGCCTTCATCCGCTCGCGCCAGCGCCACTTGAGCGCCAGCCCGCCGAGCATCGCCGCCTCGCTCGAGCCGGTGGTCGACGTGCCCGTCACGTCGCCGTCCCCCTTGGCGTGCCACAGGCTGCCGATGATGTTCACGCAGCGTCGCTCGATCTCCGCGGTCTGGGGATACTCGTCCTTGTCGATCATGTTCTTGTCGGCGGTCTGAGCCATCAGCGCGGCGGCGCGCGGCGGCATCCAGGTGCTGACGAACGTGGCCAGGTTCAGGCGGGCACTGCCGTCCAACAGCAGCTCGTTGGAGATCAGGTCATAGGCGACCTCGGTGCCGGTGCCCTGCTCGAAGAGCCGGTCGTGACAGAGATCCTGGATGCGCTGTTCGAATACGAGCGCGGGGGCAGCAGGGCGAGTCTCGCCGGTCACGGTCATGGGTCCTCGCTTGGTCGTTGTATGCGCGGACTACCGTGTCGCCCGGTCGGCCCGGGCGCATCATCCGGAAGGGGTGAGGTCGGGACCGGGCTAGTGTCCGAGCGGGTGCTCGACTTCGGGCAGCCGCTCGAGGGCGCTTCGCAGATGAGCCAGCGCCTTGCGGCCTGAGCGCTCGGCCCGGTCCGCCCGTATCCACGCAAGCGCGATCGGAGCCTCCCAGGCCGCGAACAGCGGGGCGCCGACGCTCACGGCAACCACGAGCGGGACGACGGCCGCCGGTGCATGGGACAGGATCGCGGCGGCGCACATCGCCATGCTGATCAGCGCGGTGAGGAGCGCCACGGCGAGCACAAGCCGCGGCTGCAGGCGCGACTTGAAGCGCCGGGTCACCGCGGGAGTGTCGTCGAGCAGTTCGCCGCCTGGCATCGCGGCGAGTCTACCCGCGGGGGTGCGCACCAATCCCCGGAGCGGCCACCGTTTGGGCGTCGGCGCCGCTTCCCTCGCCGGCGGCTTCGGGGATCAGCAGGAGCGCGCCGATCAGGAAGCCGACGCCGCCCAGCCACGTCCCCGAGTTCGCGATGCGCGCGCTCACTGGCTCGCCGGTGGACGGCTCCAGCAGCGAGGCGATCGCCGAGATGCCGAAGGCGATCGATCCGAGGAGATTCAACGCGACGATCTTCCACGCCAGCGTGCGGCACCTGAGGCAGAGCCAGCGATGACACACCTCGGCGAACGCCAGCTCGCTCGAGATCAGGAAGGCGATCGAGCCGAAGGCGTCCGGGGCCCATACGCGCGTGTTGCTCTGATGCGTAGTCAGGCTGTGGTTGAGCGCCGCGAACGTGCTGAGGTTGAAGAGGAACGTCCCGATCAACTGCACCGCGGCCGAGAGCCAGTCGATCCGCCGTGGCTCCCAGGACGCCGGCCGCCACCGACGGCGATGCCTGGCTACAGCGATCCGGCGTTCGGCGTTGACCGCCTCGGACCACTGGAGGTACGCCGCCGTGGTGAAGAAGATCGATCCGACGAAGAACGTCACCCCGATCGCGGGCCGAGGGGTCGAGGCCCACTGCGACGCGATCCCCCCGGCGATGAAGCACGCCGACCCGATCACGAACAGCACCGCCATCCACCAGCTCCGCTGCTTCGGGCGCCACCAACCGGGCGGCTCGGCATCCGGGACCGGGGCGTGTCCCTGGGCGGTCTGAGGGGGCGTCGCGGTCCGGCGCGCCGCCGACCTCTTGCGATGCCGGCGCGATTCCCATCTCACCCGGCTGCCGTCGGGTCGACGGAACTCCTCGGTGGTGACAAATGCGCCCGGGCCCGCGGAGGCGACCCGCTCCCAACCCTCCGGCAGCTGCACGTAGCCGCTCATCGCTCGATCCCCGTGGAAACCACCCGGCCCGGCGCGGATGCTGCGCCGGGCCAGGCGCCTGGATATGGCCCGCACGATCGCACCGGCCACCGTCCAGCACCTCACCTCAATCAGGTGATGTAAGCGCCGTGGCGGGATCGGAACATTCCCCGGAGTGATCGAGGGGAGCGAGACAGCCTTCGCCGACCCGGCCGGAGCGAGACGATGATGGCTCGGAGGATGTGGTCGATCCTCGCTCTCGCGTTAGTGCTCGGCGCGATAGTCCTCGCGGTCGTGATCGCGGTGGGCGCGTTCCCCAGGGGACTGACCGTGCTCGCGTGCGGGCTCCTCGCGGTGTGGGCGGCCTGGTGGGCGCTTCTCCGGCGCGGAGCGCCGCGCGCCGTGGGTCTGGGCGCCGCGGTGTTGCTGCTCTGTGTCGCGATCCTGCGGGTGATCATGGAGGCACGGGTGATCGAGGACCTGCTCGTGTTGGCGGGGATCGCCGGCGCGCTGGCCGCGGCACGCAAGGCGTTCGAGCCGAAAGCGGAGCTACCGGGCGCCACCCGGCCGGCCCGACCCGTCCTCTTCTACAACCCGCTTTCCGGTGGTGGGAAGGCGCAGCGCTTCCACCTGGTCGAGGAAGCCCGCCGGCGCGGCATCGCCACGGTCGAGCTTCATCGCGGCGATGACCTCGAGCAACTTGTACGCACCGCAGTCGAACGAGGAGCCGATGCGCTTGCCATGGCAGGCGGGGACGGCTCGCAGGCGATCGTGGCGATGATCGCCGCCGAGCTCGAGCTGCCCTACGCCTGCATCCCAGCGGGGACGCGCAACCACTTCGCGCTCGACCTGGGGGTGGACCGCGACGACGTCGTTGGCGCGCTCGACGCTTTCGTGGACGGCGGCGAGCGCCGCGTGGACCTGGCCGAGGTGAACGGACGCGTCTTCGTGAACAACGTCTCGCTCGGGTTGTACGCCGACGCGGTGCAGCGACCCGGATACCGGGAGGCCAAGCTGCACACGCTGCTGGACACCGTGCCCGACGTCCTCGGGCCAGACGCCCGTCCTGCGGAACTGCGCTGGGGCAGCGGCGAGGCGGCGCGGTCCGCGGTTGCCATCCTGGTGTCCAACAATCCGTACCGTCTCGGTCGCGCACTCGGCTCAGGCACCCGACCGCGGCTCGACGGTGCCGAGCTGGGTGTCGCGGTGCTGGCGCCGGTCGCCTCGGGTCGGGATGGACACCCGGCACGCAGGCTGGCGATGCGCCAGTGGACCGCGGCGAGTTGCGAGATCGACGCGGCCTCCCCGGTCGCGGCGGGGATCGACGGCGAGGCCACCCATCTCGATTCGCCTCTGCGCTTCAGCATCCGACCGGGAGCGTTGCGGGTCCGAATCGCGCGCAAGCATCCAGGCGCGTCACCGTCCGCGCTCGAGCCGGACACCCCATGGCAGACCATGCGCGCGCTCGTGTCCTTCGCCGTACGCGGCGAGCCACCGGCCGCGAGCCCGGTTCGATCGGTCGGCTCCGCGGGCCACTGAGTCGCTCATCCCTTTCGGGTGATGACCCGCTCCCGGCCGCCTCGGATGCTTCTCGTGGGCGTGAACCGCACGCCCGGCTCGGTTCCGGGCAAACCGGCGCCGGGCCTATCGCAACCGTCAGAAGGGAGATAAACGTATGGCGACGCTTGTTGCGATCGGCTATCCGGATCAGGGGACCGCTGAGCAGGCCAGGCAGACGGTCTCGCAACTGGAGGCCGACCTGATCATTCAAGCCGACCAGGTCGCATCGATCTCGCGCGACCTCGACGGGAAGTATCACGTGCACACCTCGCACGGCGGCGCGTCCGCCGGCGGCGGCGCATGGTGGGGTGGCTTCTGGGGCCTGCTGTTCGGCTTGCTGTTCTTCATTCCATTCGCCGGGCTGGCCGTCGGAGCCGGAATGGGAGCGCTGTTCGGTCACTTCGGCGCGAAGGGGATCGACAAGGCGTTCCAGCAGCAGGTGCGCGACTACGTCAAGCCGGGGACCTCCGCGCTGTTCCTGGTGATCGAGCAGGCGACGCCGGACAAGGCGATCGCCGCACTGCAGGAATACGGCGGGACCGTCATCCGGACCTCACTGTCTGAAGAGGACACCAAGAAGCTGCAGGAAGCCCTCACGGCCGAAGCTCCGGTCGCCTGAGACCGGCTACGGCACGAACTGAAAGGAGATCACCCATGCCCGTAGTTGGAGCGGACACGCACCAGACGCTCACGGATCTGTCCGTCGGCAAGTACGACGCCCTCGAGCGGGCAGTCGGGCTTCGTGAGGCGGACCGGGCGGCCAGCGGCCTCGATGAGCGCACGTTCGCGCTGGTCAAGATCGCCGCTCTGATCGCGTTGGACGCGCCGCCCGCGTCGTATGCGTGGCAGCTCGGCAATGCGCTCGCCGTCGACGTGACGCCGGAAGACATCCTCGGCGTGCTCGTCGCCGTCGCCCCGCAAGTCGGCGGACCGCGGGTGATCGCAGCCGCCCCCGAGATCATGGTCGCGCTCGGTCTCGATCTCGACGGCGTGGAGTAGGGGGACCGGGATGCCGTTCCGCCGCCGACGTCCACTGCTGCGCGCCGCCGCTGTTGGCGGTGGCGCGTACTTCGCCGGGAAGCACCACGCAGCTCACGAGCAGGAAGCGCAGGACCAGGCCTACTATCAAGGCCAGCAGTCAGCGACGGCGGCGGCGCCACCGCCGGCGGCACCGGCTGCGCCGGGCGGGGTCAGCTCCGATGACGTCGGCCGCCTGCAGGAGCTTGGCAAGCTCCACGAGCAGGGCATCCTCACCGACGAGGAGTTCGCCCGGCAGAAGGCACTCATTCTCGGGTGAGCTGTCGCTGCGTGGGAGGTTCCTCGTCTCGACCAGTGCTCTCAGGAGCCAGGGACGAGGTCCTCACACGCGGCGAATAATGCGCGCTGGTATGAGTCGCGGACGCGCGACGATCTCATGGAGAAGGTTGCGGCACCAAGCCATCGACCGCGGGGGCCGCGAGCGCTCGCGGCCGCTGCAACGAGAAGCGCCAGCGCATCAGAAGCTCGTGCACGGCCTCCGCTCCCACGACCGGGGCGTCGGGCATCGCCAGCGCCACCGGATGGAGGATGAACGGCTGGGTCTGCGGCCCGCCCAACCCTCCGTGGAAGGAGATCAGCTCCTCGAACGCGCAGCCCTGCTCGAGCTCGGGGTCGTAGAAGCTGTTGACCATGATGTCCGCCACATGCGCGAAGCCGTCAGTCCGGCGCAGGTGCGCCGCCGCCCCTCCCCCGAACGGCGCGAGCGGGTCCTCGCCCTCGACCCGATCGTCTCGCAGGTAGCGCACTCCGCGAGCGCCCAGCGCCACCGCACCCCGCTCACGTGAGCGGACCAGGAGGAAGCCGATGTGCGGATGGTGACGCAGCGTCTCGATCAGCTGGGGATGCCGCTCCTCGATCTCTTCCATGTACAGCCGGCGCGGCTCCTCCATCAGCGAGATCAGGCCGAGGTTCCCGGACGCCAGCGCGATGACCTCGGCATCCTGGGGCCGCTCGCCGGCGTCATCGGACGCGCGACCGGTGGCCTCGGCCACGGCATGCGCGACAGCGACGTCGTTCTCATCGCCGCCCCCGACCCGGGCGACCTTGCCGGTGCTCAGCGAGCGCTCGACCAGCGTCTGCAGGTCGTAACCGTTGCGCTGCTTGAACGTCGCCCCCTGGGTCTGCCCGTGGTCCGAGAGCACGACGATCTCGTAGGGCCGCGGCGCGTAGCGCCGGGCGCGCGCGATCCGCCCGAACTGTTGATCGAGCTTGCGCAGCGCCTCGAGCGTGTCGGGCCGCTCCAGGCCCGAGTGGTGAGCGACCTCGTCGTAGCTCGAGAAGGTCGCGTAGACCGCCGGGCGTCCCCGCATCATGTCGGTCAACACGCCGAACACGATCAGGTCCCGCACCGCCACGCACATGGTCGCGCGCAGGAACGGGTAGACGCCGCCGCGGTGCCCGCGCGGCCACACCTCGCGCCGGCGCTGGCGCACCGCGGCGATCTTCTCCAGGATCACCTCCCAGAAGAACAGCACGAGCACGCGGGTGACGTTGAAGCCGTTGGCGAGAAACGCCCGGTAGCCGGGGTTGGCCCGCTTCTCGGCGCTCAACCGGCTGACGGTGAGGATCATGGCGTCCGCCTCGCCCGAGAACAGGTTGCCGCGGCTGGCCCCCTCGCCGGTGAGCAGCCCGCGCCCGCTGGCCAGGCGGCGCTCGATCTCGGCGCAGTCCTCGGCCGAGGAGCAGCTCATCACCTTGCCGGTCTCCTTCTCGACCCAGCGGAAGGCCGGGATGTCCTCGTTGGAGCCGAGCAGGATGCCGGCCTGGCTGGCGCCCGTCTGCGAGCTGAGATCGGGTTCCCACCCGTCGAGACGATGCGTGCCGGCCTCGAGCCAACTGGCCATCTGCGGCGTGCTCCCGTCGCGGATGGCGCGCTGCAGCACGGGCCGGGCCAATCCGTCGATCTCGAGGAACAGGATCCCCGGCACGTCGGTGCGCGCCGTCCCGCCCTGCCGGCGCGCGATCCTGCGGATCACGCGCAGCGAGTAACCGTCCTCGTCGTTGACGCCGAGGATCATCTCCAGCACCATGCTCGCCGCAGAGGTCACGATCGCCGCGAGGAGCGCCCAGCCGAACGAGCTCACCTGGATCGAGTGCGGGTCAATGCGCGCGGCGAGCCGGAAGATCACCGCGTCCAGCGCCAGGACGAGGATGAAGCCGAGCGCGAGCGTGAACGGGAGGCGCAGCGCGGCGAGGATCGGCGGGAGAATCGCGTTCAGGGTCGCGATCAGGACCGCGGCGACCAGCGCGTCGGCGAAGCGGCCGACGCTGACGCCGGGCAGGATCGCCGCCGCGACGAACACCGCCGTGCCGGTGACCAGCCACGACAGCAGCACGTGCAGGACGCGAATGCGTGGAGCCTGCGGGATCCAGGTCATGTCATCGCCGTAAACGGGCTCAGCGGCTACGGATGTGCTTCGGTCTGAATCGGTCGAGTCCATGCGCCGGATCATCTCGCTCGCGTCCGCGCTTCATTTCATCCGCATCGGATGATGGACGCCCCCCGGGCCGCTGGGACGATCGCTCGTCATGACAGCGACACAAGCTCCCTACGAGGCCGTACCGCACCTCACCGTCGACGAGCGGATCGCGCGCGGCAAGGCGGCGCGTGCCGAGGTTCCCCGGTCCCGCCATGCCGAGTACGACGCACCCGCCGACCGCCCCGACCCGATCGAACTGCTCGAGGTCCAGGCGCGCACGCGCGTCCAGGACCTAGTCCCGATTCGCTACGGCAGGATGCTCGTCTCGCCGTTCACGTTCTACCGCGGCGCCGCGAAGATCATGGCCAGCGACCTCGCCGGGACTCCCCGTGCGGGTCTGTCGGTGCAGTGCTGCGGCGACGCGCACTTGTCGAACTTCGGCGTGTTCGCGTCACCGGACCGGCGGTTGGTATTCGACATCAACGACTTCGACGAGACCCTGCCGGGCCCCTGGGAGTGGGACGTCAAGCGACTCGCGGTGAGCATGCTGATCGCGGCCCGCGACAACGACTATGCGGTCAAGGACCAGGAGCGAGTCGTGCTCGACACGGTCACCTCCTACCGCGAGGCGGTGCGAACGTTCGCCGGGATGCCGAACCTGGCCGTGTGGTACGCGCGCCTGGAGGTCGAATCATTCCTGAAGGAGCGCGCCTCTGAGTTCAAGGCCAGCATGGTCAAACGGACCGAGCAACAACTCGCGAAGGCCAGGACGCGCGACAGCATGTCGGCGTTCTCGAAGCTGACCAAACGCTCGGGTACCCGGACGGAGATCGTCGACAGATCGCCGCTGATCGTCCCGCTGCGCGTACTGGTCGCCGGCAACGAGTACGAGGCCCTGTTCGATGACCTGCGCGGGCTGCTGCGCAGCTTCCGCCAGTCGCTCGACCATGACCGTCGCGTGCTGCTCGAGCAGTTCGAGTTGACCGACTTCGCGCGCAAGGTGGTCGGCGTCGGCAGCGTCGGCACGCGTGCGTGGATCGCGTTGCTGTTCGGCCGTGACGGCTCGGACCCGCTGTTCCTGCAGATGAAAGAGGCCGAGGCATCGGTGCTCGAGGAACACGTCGGCAAGAGCGAGTTCGAAAATCATGGGGAGCGGGTGGTGGTCGGTCAGCGGCTGACCCAGGCCTCGAGCGACATCTTCCTCGGCTGGGTCCACGTCCCGGCGGGGCTCGACGGCATGGCCCGCGATTTCTACGGGCGGCAGCTCAAGGACTGGAAGGGCTCGGCGGAGATCGAGCAGATGGTCCCGGCCGGGATGGCGGCATACGGAAAGCTGTGCGGCTGGACGCTCGCGCGCGCGCACGCACGTACCGGCGACCGGATCGCGATCGCCGCATATCTGGGCGGTGGCAACGCGTTCGACCGTGCGATCCTGGAGTTCTCCAAGGCGTACGCCGATCAGAACGATCGCGACTACCAGGCACTCGTCGACGCCGTCGGGACCGGCCGGATCAAGGCTGAGACGGGGCTCTGACTCAGTCGCACTTCGACGACGTCGCGGACGCGAAGCCGTCGACGGCCGTGACCACTGCCTTCACCTGACCGGGAACCTGAGCGATCGTCGCGGGACTCGGCGAGCTGGACAGCTGCTTGGCCGTGGTCGCGAGCGCGTCGACCGAGCTCGTCACCGCGCTCGTCTCGTTGGGGAAGTCGCTCTTGGCGTCGGATACCGCGCTCTTGGCGTCCGTTTGTATCTTCGTCACGGCCGACGTGAGAGCGCTCGTCCCGTTCTTCACGATGTTGGTCTCGGGAAGTGCCTTGACCGAGCTCTTGAGGCTGGCCACCGACGAGCAGTAGGACGGCTTGCTGCTGCTGCCGCCGCACGCGGCGATCAGCGCCACCGCTACCGCCACCGCGGGCGCCCACACCCGGCCGCCACTAATCATGAAGCAGCTTGGCCTTCGCGGTCTGGTATTCGTCGGGCGTGATCTCGCCGTGGTCGCGCAGATCGGCCAGCTGTCTGAGCTGCTCGGCGGTCGTCGCCGATGCGGCCGCCGGCGCGGGGGCCCGGGCGACGTCGCTCCCATGAGATTGTCTGCCACCCCAGCGGGCGCGGATGGCGTGCCTGGCCGCGCCGGGCCGGGCATCCGGAAACTCGCGTGCGGTCTGGCGGATCAGCACCTCGGTGCCGACGAGCGCCATCACGGTGAACACGATGATTCCCGCCGGCTTGCCGGTGGCCGGGATCGGGTTCCAGATGAAGACGAGCGCCATGATGCCCAGCGCGATCGCGTAGGTAGCCACCGGCCGCTCGCGCAGGAACGGAGCGATCGCCTGCCGGCCGAGGCGGGCCGGACGGGCCGGCCCGGCAAACCACGCGGCAGCGATCAGGACGACGGCCACGAATATCACCGCGCCGGCGACCTCGCTGAGCAGGCTGGTGCCGATCGCGATCGTGGCGCGGATGGCCGGCCGGAGCGTCGCGTCGTCGGTCAGCGAGTTCGTGAGCTGCGACTCGAGCAGCTTGCGCCCGAACAGGACGACGACGCCGGCGAAGATGGCGGCGAAGCCGATCGTCATCAGCGTGCGCCGGCGCTGGCCGCGCGAGAGGGCAAGGGCCAGCACGTAGAGCAGCGGGACCAGGATGGTCAGCCACAGCGCCAGGCCTTTGATGGCGTTCCCGACGTTCTCGAGGAACTTCACCTGGTCCGACTTGGCCACGGTGAGGTTGGCGACGTTGGGCGGGAGTTTTTCGCTCAGGTTCGACGGCAGCCCGAGCCGCGTGGTGACGTCGTTGAGGATCGCACCCAGGTTGAGCGTGACGACTCCCTGGTTGACCTCCACGTTCCCTTTGCCCCCGTTGACGATCGCGATGAACGTCTGGTCGGCGGCGCGGTTCGCTCGCGCCCAGAGCGACTGGACCCGGGGGCGGCTCAGCGCGAGCTCCGTGCCCTGCACGGCGGCGTTGCGCAGCGCTCCGGCCGCCGGAGCGGCCAGCGACTGGAGCGCCGGGGGCAGTCCGGATTTGAGCACGCCGGCGACGTCGGCGTTGGCGTACAGCTGATCGACCAGGTAATTGGCCGTTGCGCTCCGGATGTCGGGGTTCTCGAGTAGCTGAGTGCTCGTGTTCGACCACTGGTCGGGGTTGAACAGGAGCCGGTTGGCCCAGATCGCGAACATCGCGACGATCAGGAGCAGCGTCGTCACCCCGATCAGGGCCCTCACGCCGAACACCCGCCGCCGCGAGATCGCGCGTTCTCCGGTCTCGCCGCCCGCTCCCTCGTGCGTCTGGGTCACGTCCGGCTCGGTCTCGGAGTCGGCGCTCGTCCCGTTGTGCTGATCGGCTTCCACGGCAACCCCGATGGTCGCGCCCGGTCGCGGTCGGGCATCGTCTGATTCGGGTGATGGCGGACGGTGGCGCCGTCGTGAGGATTTGGCCGATGACGAGCTCCAACAACCAAAGAACCACGCCAGGGCCACGGGTCCTGCGTCCGCTGGTGCACATCGGCGGCCGCGCGGCCGGCGCCACGCTCAAGCCGTTCGCGGGCGTGATCGACGCCGCCGCCGAGGCGGGGATCACGCTGGAGCGGCGCGCTGTCGACCGGGTGCTCGAGAGCGACGAGCTCGAGCGCGTCCTCATCGCGGCGATCAACAGCACGCACGTGCAGGCCGCGCTCCAGAGCGCGCTGGCCAGCGACTCGGCCAAGCGCCTCGTCGACAGCTTCTTCGAGAGCGGCCTGCTCGATCGATTTTTCGATCGGCTGCTGGAGAGCGACGCGCTGTGGCACGCGATCGACCAGATCGCGGCGAGCCCGACGGTCACGGCGGCGGTCTCGCAGCAGGGCCTCGGCTTCGCCGATCAGGTCGGCGACCAGGTCCGCGATCGCTCTCGCAAGGCCGACGACTGGGTTGAACGTACCGCCCGCCGGCTGATCCATCGCGCGCCACGGCCGCTGCCGCCGGAGCCCGAACTGGGCATGTGATGGCCAGCCTGCCGGGGGCCGGGACGACGCGGGCGCGAGCCGTGGCGGCGCCGGTGCCGGCCGTGGCCGCGCCGCCGGTGGACGTTGCCGTAGCGGCGCCGGACGTACGGTACGTCGGACTGATCACGCGCGCGATCTCCTTCGCGGTCGACGCCGTGGTGATCAACGTCGTCGCGACGATCGTCGGCGTCGGGGCAGCGCTGATCCTGTCGCTGCTGCACCTGCCCTCGCAAGTCCGGACCATCCTGGGTGTGGTCGGTGCCGCCGCGTACGTCCTGTGGCTCGTCGGCTACTTCGTGGTGTTCTGGTCGACGACCGGCCAGACGCCGGGCGCCCGTTTTCTCCAGCTTCGGGTCCAGACGGCGGACGGCAGGGCCCTCAAGCCGCGAGTCGCGCTGGTGCGCGTCGTCGGCGTGCTGCTCGCCGCGCTGCCGCTGTTCGCCGGATTCCTGCCGGTCCTTTACGACCCGCGCCGGCGGGCGTTTCAGGATTGGCTGGCCCACACGGTGGTGGTCGAGGCGCCGGCGCTCTCGATCGCCGAGGCCATGCGGGCGAGAAAGCGGGTCGAATATGAGGCCCTACGGTCGGGTGAGCCGCCTTCTCAGCCCCCGGCCGGTTCCGGAGCGGTGTTGGACTCAGCCGCCCGGCCGGTGTCCGCCGACGACGACCCCGGCGCGGGTACGGCCAGCGCGATCAGATAAGCGACGACCACGCCGACGATGATGAGCGGCTCGTCGCCGGTCCCGGCCTTGACCGTGAGCAGCGTGGCGAGTACGACCGCGGACAGCGGCAACCGGAGAATGGCCACGGTGGCCGCCCCCAGTCCCACGGCGACCGCCGGTGTGAGCGAGAAGCCGGGCAGATGGGAGGCCATGATGCCCCCGGCAGCTCCCAGGAACACCGCGGGGAACGTCGGGCCGCCGCGGAAGCTGCCCATGCACAGCGAGTAGGCGAGCCCCTTGAACAAGATCAACCAGACGAGCGCGGCCATCGACCACGTCCCCGCCTGTTCCACCAGCCCGGGCAGCGCGTCCTGGCCGGAGAACAGCACCTGGTCCACGCCCTTGCCGCTGGCGCCGTGGAACGCGATGGCCAGACCGGCGACGACCAGGCCGATCGCCGCACTGTAGAGCAACGGTCGACGGGTCACGATGCGGTGGGTCGCCCGGCCGCCCAGGATCACGAGACGGGCCGCGAGGGCGACGGCGACGGCCAGCGCGATCGTCCACGCGAACTCCGCCGCGTCGGGATGGCCGAAGTGCGGCATCTGCAGAGGGCCGAGCGCGAACGCGCTGGTGCTCAGACCCGTGAACGAGCCCATCCCGATCGCCACCAGCGAGCCGATGCCCGCGCCGAGCAGGCCGGGAACCAAGATCATCGGCAGCCGCGCTCCTCCGATCCCGGTGGCCTCGATCAGCAGCACCGCCGCGATCAGCGGCGAGTCGAAGATGAACGAGATGGCCGCAAAGCTCCCGGTGGCGGCGATCACGAGCAGCGCCTGCTGAGGCATCTCCCGGCGCGCCGCCCGGATCGTGAGCAGCGCCGTGCCCGACCCCAGCGCGATCAGCGGCCCCTCGGGACCGAGCACCAGCCCCGACCCGATGGTGGCGAGCCCGGCCAGGATCACGCCGGGCAGGTCGATCACCTTCGGGAGCCCACCGCCCATCGCGAGTCCGTTCGCCGGAAGGTGCCCACCCTGGCCGGGAAGGCGCACGATGCACAGCGCCACCAACACGCCCGCAATGCCGAGCACGGGCAACGGCCACCACAGCGGCGGACCGTGGGTGTAACCCAGCGCGTTCGGCAGGTGCGTGTAGAGCTCGCGCTGGAGCTGGTAGATCAGCTCGAGAAAGCACCACGCGGCCAGCGACACCACCACCCCGACGATCCCGGCCACGACGATCAGCACGAGGAAGCGCCGGCTGCGCATCGTCGCCGCCACCTGGTCGGCCGTGAGCTCTCCGGGCGGCGCGGCGGCGGCGGACGAGTCGGCGGCGGTCGTGGTCAACGCGCTCGTCGAGGCGGCTCTGAGCTCATGCGCCGAGCTCCTCCAGCCGCTCGGCGAGAACGATCCGGCCGGCGGCCTCGACCAGCGCGAGGTGGGAGAACGCCTGCGGGAAGTTGCCGAGGTGCCGGCCGGTCTCCACGTCGAACTCCTCGGCGTACAGGCCCAGCTGCGAGGCGACCTTGGTCAGCCGCGTCATGAGGTCGCGGGCCCGCTGCATCTCGCCGATGATCGCCAGCGCCGAGACCAGCCAGAACGAGCAGATCACGAACGTGCCCTCCTTCCCCGAGAGCCCGTCGTCGGTCTCGTCGGTCCGGTAGCGCAGTACGAAGCCGTTCTCCGTGAGCTCGTCGGCGATGGCCAGCACGCTCGCGCGCAGCCGTTCGTCCTCTCCCGGGAGGAAGCCGAAGATCGCGGCCAGCAGAGTCGAGGCGTCGAGCGACTCGGTTCCGTAGTGCTGCACGAGCACTCCCCGCTGGTCGACCCCGTGCTCGAGGATGTCGGCCTTGATCTCGGTCGCGACCTCGCCCCACTCCGCGGCCAGCGAGCTCTCGCCACGGATCGCCGCGAGCCTGGCGGCGCGGTCCATCGCCACCCAGCACATCAACTTGGAGGAGACGTAGTGCTTGGGCTTGCCGCGCGCCTCCCAGATGCCCTGATCGGGCTCGCGCCAGACCGCCCGCGCACACTCCGCCTGGGCCTGGATCAGCGGCCACAGCCGCCGCGGCAGACGCTGACTGCGACGTGTGTGCAGCAGCACCGAGTCAAGCGCGGCGCCGAACACGTCGTTCTGACGCTGATCGAAGGCGCCGTTGCCGATGCGCACGGGGCGGGCGCCGGCGTAGCCCGAGAGGTCCTCGCGGAGCGTTTCGGTCAGATCCCGGCGGCCGTCGATTCCGTACATGATCTGCAGCGCCCCGTCGTCGTTGCGCTCGAGGTCGGCGATGAACTGCATGAACTCGTCGGCCTCCCAGTCGAGGTCGAGGTAGTGCAGCGCCTGGAGCGTGAACGTCGAGTCCCGCACCCACGTGTAGCGGTAGTCCCAGTTGCGCTCACCGCCGGGCGTCTCCGGGAGCGACGTGGTCAGCGCCGCGACCGTGGCCCCGGTCGGCATGTACGTGAGCCCCTTGATCGTCAGCGCGGAGCGCTGGATCAGCGGCCGGAACTCGTGATCGGGGATCCGGGCCCGCCCCAGCCAGTTGCGCCAGAACCGAGTGGTGTCTGTCGAGTCGGGCGTTGGCCTCGTCGACGGTGGTCGGCACAGGCGCCTCCTCATCCCACGAGAGCGCGCAGAACAACTCCTCGCCTTCGCGCAGGACGTGTCGGGCCCGAGCGCGGTTGGCCTCGATCCCGAGCAGCATGTCGGTCTGCAGCCGGATCGTCTGCCCGGCGCCGCTTGCGTCGGCCCGGCGGCGGTCCGAGCTGAGCGACCACTCTCCGATCTCACGGCCATAGTCGAACCCGGGCTCGCACACGAGCTCGATCTCGACGCTGCCGGAGATGCATTTGACGGTCCGGACGAGCAGGTGGTACGCGTCCTCGTCGGTCGGCGGGCGCGTGTGGGGGGTGACCGTGTCCTCGCCCCGCCGAGGCCCCATGGTCAGCGCGTCGTGGACCAGCGCCCATCCCGATGGCGTCTTCCACGCCGTAACCAGGACGTTGGTTCCCGGCTCCCAGGTCCGCCCACTGGGCACGTTGATCCCGAACGGGCCCAGGCGGAATGCGCCGGCCCCACGGTCCAGCAGCGACCCGAATACGCTGGGCGAGTCGAACCGCGGAACGCACAGCCAGTCGATCGTCCCGTCGGGCGCCACCAGCGCGCCGGTGTGGCAGTCGGACAGGAAGCCGTACTCGGCGATCGGGGTGAACGGCGAAGGGCCCGCGGCGCTCTGCGGCGCCGGCGCAGCCACCGGAGCCTCGGCGACCGGGTGCCCGTCCCGCTGGGCGCTCTTCTTGGCCTTGGTCGCGCTCATGACGCCTCGATCGCGGTGGTGATTGGGCGCGTGCGGACTGTTGTGGTCATGGCCCGTCCTTTGCGGTGGCTCTCGTCGGCGTGGACGCATGCTCTGAGCCGGGCGGTGAGGGGGCATCATCCGATCCGGGTGAAGGCTCATTCGTGATGCGGGCCTGTCGGGCTGACACGTGTGCGCCTCCTTGCCCGGCGGTGGCCGCCGAGGCAGGCTAGGGGCCCTGACTGCGCCCGCTGATTAGAAAAGGAGCGACTGATGTGTCGCTGGCTCGCCTATTCCGGTTCACCCATCCTGCTCGAGAAGGCGCTGTACTCGCCGGCTCACTCGCTCATCGACCAGAGCCTTCACTCGACGCTCGGCGCTGAGGCGACCAACGGAGACGGGTTCGGGATCGGGTGGTACGACGACTCTCCGATGCCCGGCGTGTTCCGGAGCATCGAACCGGCCTGGAACGACCAGAACCTGCGCGAGCTCTCAGCACACGTGACCTCGGGCCATTTCTTCGCCCACATCCGCGCGGCGATCGGGTCGGCGGTCCAGCAGACCAACTGCCACCCGTTCCGGCATGGGCGCTGGCTGTTCATGCACAACGGCTTCATCGCCGACCTCGGGCGCGTCAAGCGCGACCTCGCGATGGCCGTCGACGAGTCGCTCTACCCCGAGATTGCCGGCCAGGCCGACACCGAGCTTCTGTTCTATCTCGCGCTGACCCTCGGGCTCGAGGACGATCCCCCCGACGCACTGGCCCGGGCCATCGGAATCGTCGAGGAAATCGGATACGCCAAGGGCGTGAAGTACCCGTTCCAGGGGACGATCGCCACCACCGACGGCGAGCGCACCTGGGCGTTTCGCTACTCGAGCGAGGGGAACTCGCGATCGCTGTTCTTCACCAGCAGCGTGCCCACTGTGCGCAAGCTCTATCCCGATCTGCCGGCCCTCCAAGAGGTGTCCGACACCACCCGGCTCATCGTCTCCGAGCCGATCGGCGAGGCGCCTGGCGCTTGGAACGCCGTCCCTGAATCCAGCTGGGGAGTAGTAGGCGGCGACGAGGACCGAATGAGTCCGTTCAAGGTCAAGCCGCCGGTTAAGTCGATCGCAGTCCCGGTCTGAGGGTCGGGCCGGACAGCCGTCACTCCCCGACCGCCACGAGGGCGTCGGGGAGGTCCACGGAGCCGGCCAGCTCGAGCAACAGCGCAACGGTCCCGGTCCACCCGGTCTGGTGGCTCGCCCCGATGCCCGCGCCGTTGTCGCCGTGGAAGTACTCGTGGAACAGCAGCAGGTCGTGCCAGTGCGGATCGGTCTGGAACTTCTCGATCCCGCCGAACACCGGCCGGTGTCCGTGCTCGTCCTCGGTGAACGTCGCGGTCAGACGCCCGGCGATCTCGGCCGCGACCTCGAGCAGGTTCAGCTCGGGCCCCGAGCCGGTCGGGCACTGCACCTTCAGCCGATCCCCGTAGTAGCGATGGAGCTGGATGAGCCCGCGCAGGATGACCAGGTTCATCGGGAACCACACCGGTCCGCGCCAGTTGGAGTTACCGCCGAACATGCCGGTGTCGGACTCGGCGGGCAGGTAGTGCACGGTGTACTCCTGGCCGGCCCAGTCGAACACGCACGGTTGCTCGAGGTGCCGGCGGGAGATCGCGCGGATCCCGTGGGGCCCCAGGAACTCCTCCTCGTCGAGCATGACCGCGAGGATCCGCCGCAGGCGCTGCTCGTCGACCAGCGACGTGATGCGGCGCCCCTCCGGGCTCAGCTCGGAGAAATGCGCGAACTGTGAGACATCCCCGACCTGCCCGAGGTACTCCGTGACCCGCTCGAGCAACCACGGGAACCGCTTCAGCAGGTCGCCCTCGAACACCGTGGCGGCGCACAGCGGGAGCAGGCCGACCAGCGAGCGCACCCTGAGCTGGATTGTCCGTCCGTCCGGCATGCGCATCACGTCGTAGTAGAAGCCGTCCTCATCGTCCCACAGCTCGGCGTCGCCCTCCGGCGGATTCATCGCGATGGCGATCCACACGAAGTGCGCGAGGAACTTGAGCGCCATGTCCGCGTACACGGGATCGTGGTTGGAGAGCTCGATGGCGATCTGGAGCATCCACTGGCAGTAGAGGGCCATCCAGGCCGTTCCATCGGCCTGCTCGAGCTGCCCGCCGCCGGGCAGCGGAGCCGAGCGGTCGAAGATCCCGATGTTGTCCAGGCCCAGGAAGCCACCCTGGAAGAGGTTGCGCTCGTCGGGGTCCTTACGGTTGACCCACCACGTGAAGTTGCTGAGCAGCCGGGCGAACACGCGCTTCAGGAACTCGACGTCGCCCTGTCCGCGTATCGCCGCCTCGCGTTCGTAGACGAACAGCGCCGCCCACGGCGTCACGGGCGGGTTGACGTCGCTGAAGTTCCACTCGTACGCCGGTATCTGGCCGTTGGGGTGCATGTAGCGGGTGCGGAGCAAGAGCTCGACCTGCTCCTTGGCGAAGTCCACGTCGACCAGCGACAGCGGCGCGCAGTGAAACGCCAGGTCCCAGGCGGCGAACCAGGGGTACTCCCACTTGTCCGGCATCGAGATGATGTCGGCGGCGACCATGTGAAACCACGGCGCATTGCGGACCGACGTCGCGGGGGCACTCGGATCCCAGGGGTCGACGCCGTGCTCGCGCAGCCAGCGATGTACGCCGTACTCGTAGTACTGCTTGCCCCACAAGAGGCCCGCCAGCGCCTGGCGCATCACCATCGCCCGATCGCCGCTCAAAGCCGGCGGGATCACGGTGGCGTAGAAGCTGTCGGCCTCGGCCCGGCGCTCGTCCATGACCCGATCGAAGTCGGCGCCCGACGGCTGGCCGGCCTCACTCGAGCCTGTCAACCGGATGCGAATCTGTGCGCTCTCCCCCGCGGGCAGCTCGAGCACGTGGTGGGCCGCCACCTTGGTGCCGGTTCGCGCCGGGTTCACGGCGTCGCGCGCGCCCGACACGACGTGGTCGTTGATCCCGTCCTTCACATACGGCGAAGCGTTGGCCACCCCGAACAGCCGCTGGTTGTTGGTCTCGTTCTCGCAGAACAGCAACTGGGCGGAGTCCTCCACCTTGAGCGTCCATTCGCCGAGCTCGTGATGCTCGACGTGCGCGCGGGTGTCGTCGAGCGCGTGCAGGCTGGGCTTGGGCGAGCCGTCGCCCCATGACCATGTGTTGCGGAACCACAGCGTGGGAAGGAGATGCAGGGTCGCCGGCTCGGGTCCACGGTTGTGGGCCGTGACCAGCATCAGGATGTCGTCGGGCGCGGCCTTGGCGTACTCCACGACCACGTCGAAGTAGCGGTCCTCGTCGAACACGCCCGTGTCGAGCAACTCGTACTCCATCTGCTGCTTCGTCCGCTGGCGGTTGGTGGAGACCAGGTCCCAGTACGGGAACTCCCGCTGGGGGTACTTGTACTGGCACTTCAGGTAGGAGTGAGTCGGCGTGCTGTCCAGGTAGAACCAGTACTCCTTCACATCCTCGCCGTGGTTGCCTTCTCCGTTGGAGAGCCCGAACATGCGCTCCTTGAGGATCGGGTCGGCCCCGTTCCACAGCGCGAGCGCCAGGCAGAGCCGCTGCCGCTCGTCGCAGATCCCGGCGATGCCGTCCTCGCCCCAGCGGTACGCTCGCGAACGGGCCTGGTCGTGGGTGAGGTAATTCCAGGCGTCTCCGCCCGCGCTGTAGTCCTCGCGCACGGTCCCCCACTGGCGCTCGCTCAGGTAGGGGCCCCACGCCTTCCAGGCCGCCTTGCCGACGCGCGCCTCCTCCAGCCGCCGGTGCTCCGGCGTATGCCCCGTGTCGGCCATCGGCGCGAGTGTGACATTTGCCCGGCGGCCGGCGCAATCGTGCTCGCACCCGATCCGCTCGGGTGCCGGCTTCCTTGCCCGGCTCCGCACCCGATGCAAGGCTTGCCCGCGGTGAGAGAAATCACCAGCAAGCGGATCGGAAACGCGCTTCGCCGGTTGGCCGAGGATCTCGCGACCGAACGACGACGGGCGGTATTGCTGGAGCAGGAGAACCGTGAGCTGCGCACGCGGCTCGACGCGCTGCGGCTTCGGGCAGAGGAGCCGGAAGCGTCCGCGCCGACGGAGGATCCGCCGTCTCGCGACGACGCGTCGTGACCTGGGCCCGAGCCGCGCCCCACCCCCCCGCGCGAGGGCAGCGGGACCCGCCACACGCGTCCGCCTAGAATTCCGTGCGGAGGCCTCTTCGTCCGTCCAGGCGCAGGGAGCGGAGACGGAGGTTCGGCATGACCGCGGATATCGCCGGGAACCAGGAGAGCAGAAGGCCTGCATCGGGCCCGGGCGCGCGATCCCGGCGCGCCAGCGCGGAGGAAGCGCCCGCTCCGATCCGCGTCATCGCCGCGGATGACTCGTACCTGATCCGCGAGTTCCTCACCGAGACGCTGACGGCAGCTCCCGAGGTCGACCTCGTTGCGGTGTGCAGCAACGCCGTGGAGCTGTGGGCCGCGATCGACGCCCACGAGCCCGACGTGGTCCTGACCGATATCCGGATGCCGCCGTCGGGCGGCGCCGAGGGCGTCCAGATCGCGGCGCGTCTGCGTGAGTCGCACCCCCGGGTCGGCGTCGTCGTGCTCAGCCAGTACGCGGAGCCGGTGTACGCGCTCGGCTTGCTCGGCGAAGGCACCGGCGGCCGGGCGTACCTGATCAAGGAACGCATCCGCGACAGCCGCGAGCTGCTCGCGGCGATCGAGGCAGTCGCGCGCGGCGGCTCGGTCGTCGATCCGATGATCGTCGACGTCCTGGTCCAGGCGCGAACCCGCGCCGCGAGCTCACGCTTGTCCCAGCTCACCGTGCGGGAGCGTGAGCTGCTGGGCGAGATCGCATCGGGAAAGAGCAACGCGGCGATCGCCGAGTCACTGTTTCTCACCAAGCGCGCAGTGGAGAAGCACGTCAACTCGATCTTCTCCAAGCTCAACCTGAGCGACACGCAGGACGTGAGCCGGCGTGTTGCGGCGACGCTGATCTTCCTCGCGGAAGAAGACGGGGACTTGCCACCCTGATAGCCAGCAGCAGGGGTGCGCGCCCCACCGGGCGTTGACCGGTGCGCAGGCTTGTCACGGCACCGCGGCGCAGCCAGTCTCACGGACGTGGACGTTTCGCTGCCCCAGCCGCGGCAGGGCGGCCGCGGGCCGGCCGGCGGGTCCGACCTGCTCCTGCGCGACGCGCGGACCGCGTTCCTCCTGGTCAACGCCGCCCGCCACCGTGCGCTGGAGCGGATGTTCGGCATCTCCCCCGACCAGGCGAACGCGGTGACGGTGATCGGGCTGATCCTGCTCGCCCAGAGCGCCCATGAGAACCTAGGCCGGTTTCTCAGAATGCCGCGTCCGCCTGGCCTCGTTGACGGATTCGTCCTCGACGCTTCGGCTCGGAACGTGTTCCGCGGGGTCGCGGGACCGACGGTCGCGGACGCGCCGGGGCTGAGCACTCTGCTCGCGCTCGCCGTGCTGGGAGCCGCCGCTCGCCCGGTTGCGAACGAGTCGCTCCGCGCGCTCAGGTCATCCTCGCAGCGGCTCACCCTCGGCTTCCACCATCGCTACGGGTACCTTGTCGATCCGGGGCACTGGCGATCGCGACGAGCGGAGCGCCGGACGGCCTAGCCGGTGCCGTCGACTCGGTGAGCACCGTCGCCGCGGTCCTCACCCGATTCGGATGATGACCCGCGGTGAGCCGCTGAAGAGCCTTGCTGGGTCGCGCATTCGGCGGAATGTCCCGGCATGACCCCGCTATGGAAAGTAACGACGAGACTTTCGGTCCGATTGACGTAGTCCTGATCGGCTACCCCCCGGGTGCGCCGATGACCGGCGAGGCGGTGCCGGTTCTGCTCGACCTGGTGGACCGCGGAATCATTCGCGTGCTCGATGCACTGTTCGTGCAAAAGCAACAGGACGGCACGTTCTCGGGCTTCGACCTGGCCGACGTCGACGAGGACACTGCCGGCGATCTGACGGTCTTCAGCGGAGCCACAACCGGGCTGCTCGGCGACGATGACATCGCACTGGCGGCGGCGGAGATCGAACCCGGCAGCGCGGCCGTGCTGCTTGTGTACGAGAACCGCTGGGCCGCCCCGTTCATCTCTGCGGTCCGTCGCAACGGAGGCGTGGTGATCGGCAACGAGCGGATCGGCGTTCAGGATCTGCTGGCTGCTCTCGACGCCGCAGAGATGGCGTCGTAGGAAAGGAACCGCAGTGCCCGGACTACTTCGTGGAATCGCCCGTACTGCCGTGGCCGCCGGCACGTGGACCGCTGTCTCCAACCGGGTCGCCCGGCGACAGCAAAACCGGTGGGCTGAGCAGGATCAGCAGCAGTACGCTCAGCAACAGCAGTACGCCCAACAGCCTCAGTACGTTCAGCAGCCGCAGCCCGTTCAGCAGCCCCAGCCCGCGCCTGCGGATGACCGCATCGCCAGGCTCAAGCAGCTTGCCGAGCTCAAGACGCAGGGAATCCTCACCGAGCAGGAGTTCGCGACCGAGAAGGCCCGCATCCTCGGCGGGTGAAGTCTCCGCCTGCTCGCTTCCCCCCTGCTCGCCCGTTCCCCCCTGCTCGCCCGAGGCGCGGGGCGGGCTCCGGGCCGCCCCGCTGCCTCGAGCGAAGCTCTGTGTGCGCCCCAGCGGCGTGCGACGCTAGTCCGCGATCCTTGCTCCGTAGGCGACCAGCCCGTAGATCGCGAGGATGTCGACCGCAAAGATCGACAGCGACCAGAATGGATACGCGGGCATCATCAAGAGCTGCGCGATCGCGTTGAGGCTCAGGCCGACGACGCCGACCCAGCGGGCGAGTTGGTTCTTGGTGAACACGCCAACGCCAACCAACAGCTGGACTACGCCCAGGCACAAGACGACCCATCCCCACGTCTTGAGGTCACCGAACACGTAGTGAGCGTTCGCGACGTAGAAGTGGGCGTTGCCGATCGCGGCGATTCCCTGGATGACGTTCAGGGTTCCGACCATCAACAAGAGCGTCCCGGCAAACGCGATCCACCCGCCACCGCGCTCCTCGAAAGGCTCTACGTAGCCGGCCGGAACTTGACGCTCAGCTTGAGTGGACATGACGGCCTCCTGTGTGTTGTTCACCCCGCCGCGCCCGCGACCGTCACAGGCATTCGGCGCGTCCGGCGCAAAGTCTTGCTCCGGTGCCGCCGTACCTCCTCATCCCAATGGGGTGATGTCGCCCTGCGGCCCTTCGCCCGCCGGTGGAGGACCTGGCGGCGAGGCATCTCGGCGCCTTCGCCGCCGGAACACGGCGACTATCCCGATGACGGCGCCGGTGGCCGCCGCACCGATGAGGACCCACGCCCACCCCGGCAAACCGCTCGAATCCGAGGTCTCCTCCTTCGAGCCGGCCGCCGCCGCAGCCGCCGCGGCCGCCCCGATGTGATTGCCGGACGTCGTGCTGCTCGGGGCGACCGCCGCTGTCGCCGTCGTGGTCTGGGTGCGGGTTATGGTCGTGGCGGATGCGGACGTGGTTACGGTCTTGGTCCGCGTCGATATCGTCGCCGGCTCGGTCTTGGTGACCGTGCTCGTCTGCGACGTCGAGGTGCCGGTGGTCGTCGTGGACGAAGGAGCGGCGGCGGCGGTCTTGGCCCGCTCCGTCGTGGATGAAGTCGTCGCCGACTGCTCGGTTTGAGTCTCCGCAGGCGCGGTCTTGGATCTCTCCGTGCTCCCGGTGAGCACCGGCGCCGTAGCGGTCTGAGTCCTGGTCTGAGTGAGGCTGGCGCTCAAACTCTTGGAGAGGCTCTGCCCGGCGCCCGACCCGCATGCCGTCACCAGGACGGCGGCGAGGATTGCCGCTCCGCACTGCAGAATCACCCGAGCGTTCGCCGCCACTGGTCCCTCGCGAGAAGCCTTCTGTCCCTGGTTGGGGCGTCATCACCCCGTTGGGATGAGACATAGCCCGGCGCCGGCGTCGGCCCTGCCGAGCGGGAGATCATCCGGAACGGGTGATCCCCGCCGGCCGCGCCGCTGGCAAGGTTGGTCCATGCCCTGCCTGCTCGCGCTGCTCGCGCTGATCTCCCCGCGCCTCGTGCTGTTCCTGCTGTGGATATTCAGCAGTGTGCTGAGCCACGCCTATGACAGCTGGATCGTCCCGTTGCTGGGCTTCTTCCTGCTGCCGTGGACGACGCTCGCCTACGCGGCCTTCTGGTCGTGGGGCCCCGGTCACCACGTGACGGGGTTCGAGTGGTTCTTCGTGGTCCTGGCCTTCCTCATCGACATCGCGTCGTACGGCGGCGGGCGGCGCGCCCAGATGGGTCGCCGCTAGCGCCACGGCTCGCCGTCGCTCACCACAGAGCGCGCGAGCGACCGGCGCGCGCGTCTTCGAGCGCGTCGTGCTGGGCGAGGAGTTCTCGCAGGGCCCGTCATCGCCGCAAGCAAGGCACCGAGGTTCGACGTGGGCAACGCCGTGATCACCGGTCTGGCATCGCCGAGCCGTGGGTCCCGTGACAGCGCAGTCTGGCGTGTCCGGCTGCTGACCGATCAGGCCTCGCCGCCCCATTCGCTGTCGCGCGAGGAAATCTTCGTCGTGCTTGAGGGCGCGATCACCGCACGCTTCGGCGAGCGCGAAGAGACCGCCGAGGCGGGCGGCGCTTTGATCGTCCCGGCCGGCGAGGAGTTCACGCTCGTCGCCGAAGGCGCGCCCGCCGAGGCGGTCTGCATCATGGCTGTCGGGGGTCAGGCCACCATCGACGGCGGCGCGTTCACCCCACCCTGGGCCGCGTGAGCGTGTGCCGCGGTGAGCGCGCCGGCCTCATCGATCGTCAGGTCGCGGTCGATACCGTGCGAGACGACGGCCTGGCCGGGCTCGGCCTGGAGTCGCTGGCCGTCCAGCGTGACCTCGACGCGGTCGGGCTCGAACGAGACGAGATCGCCGATCGCCGCCATCTCGTCGAGCGGAGCGCGGTATGACCAGGCCGCCTGCGCGGTTCCCCCGATGTCGTAGTAGGAGGCGATCCCCTTGTACGGGCAGAACGTCTGCACGTCCGACGGGGTCTGGGCCTCGGCGACGACATCGGCCCGAGGCACGTACCAGCGGGGCGCGAACCCCGACTCGTACAGCACCAGCGGTCTCGTCGTGTCGGCGATCACACGATCGCCGGCCCGGACGACCAGGTGGCGCGACGTGTGGCGGATGTCGATGCGGTGGTAGGGGTCGGCGGCGTGACCGAGGATGCGCTCGTCCTCTTCATAGAACGCGTCCATCGCCCGCCACGCCAGCGCGACCTTGCCTTCGAGCATCGCCGCGTGCGCCGGAAGCGCGACATGCTGCCAGGCGCCGCGGGGGGCGTCGCGGGTGCCGCCGTGGACCTCCAGCCAGGTGGTCTCGCCGAGCTCTGCGTGCTCGGTCCGGCGCTCGGTCGGCGTGAGCACGCCGTCGGCAAAGTCCTCGAGCGGGAAGTACGCGACGGGATAGCGCCCGGGCTCGAACAGGAGCACGGCGTCATCGCTCTGAACCACGGTCTGGCCGCCGAGTTCGACGCGCATCCTGCGTCGCAGTGGTTCGGCGTACAGCACCCGCGCCGGCATGTCGGGCACGAGGAACTGCCCGTTGGGGTTGCGGCCCAGTGGCCCTTGCTGCCATGAAAGTCCCATAGTTCGCTCCAAGCTTTCGGAAGGGGAACGGTCTTCGGGCGATTGGTCGCGCGGCGGGCGTCGGTCTTACCGGCGCCGAATACGATCCGGTCGTGAGCCTCGAACCGACGGCGGATGCGTCCGACCGGCGAGCGCCGTCCGGCGACCCCGCGTCGCGGCGCTGGGTCGAGCAGCTACACGCCGACCACCCGCGTCACGAGCAGGCGGTGGCCAAGCTCCACGACATCCTGCGACGCGCGGCGCTTCACGAGTTGCACCGCCGCCGGGGCCAGCTCGGGTCGGCGTCCGGCCCCGAGTTCGACGACGTCGCCCAGCAGTGCGCCGACGACGCGCTGATGAACATCCTCGCCCGGGTCGACGACTTCCGCGGGCTCAGCCGCTTCACGACGTGGGCCTACAAGTTCGTGATCTTCGAGGTGTCGAGCAAGGTCGCGCGCCACGCCTGGCGCCGCCAGCCGCCAAGCGCCGAGGATCTCTCCTGGGAGCGCGTCCCGGACAGGCTCGCGGCCGAGCCCGCCGAGCGGGCGGAGCGCCGCGAGCAACTGGCCGCGCTGTCTGAGGCGATCCGAGAGGCCCTGACCCCGCGACAGCGAGAGGTGTTCGTGGCGATCGCCTTGAACGACGTCCCGATCGACGTGCTGGCGCTACAGCTCGGCTCCAACCGCAACGCCATCTACAAGAATCTGTTCGACGCCAGGCTGCGCCTCCGCAGGCGCCTGGCCGCCGATGGGCATCCGCTCAGCGAAGAGGAGGCGAGCGCATGACTGACCCCCACGCCCTCGACAAGCTGCTTCGCGCCCAGGAGGGCGACGCGGGCTGCGACGCCGGCATCCCGATCATGGACCAGTACGTGGAGATCGAACTGCGGGGCGGGGATCCCAGCAAGCAGTTTCCGGGTACCGCGATCCACCTGGGTGTGTGTTCCGGGTGCCGCGCCGACCACGACGGCGTGCTCGAGGCGGCGCGGCGCTTCGGAGACGTCGAGCCGGATTAGGCGACGGTAAGACCGACCGGCAGTCGCACACTCACCTCACGATGATGCAAGACGTGTACCCCGTGGCCCGAGCACGCGCGACAGGATGACCGGGCGGCTGGTATCCCTCAACGTCGGCCGCCCTCGAGAGGTGCAGTGGCAGGGCAAGACCGTCCGCACCGCAATCTGGAAGGAGGCGGTGGAAGGGCCGCGCATGGTCCGGCGGATCAACATCGACGGCGACGACCAGGCCGACCGGCTCGCGCACGGTGGCGAGCACCGCGCGGTGTTCGTCTACCAGATCGACTCCTACCGCTACTGGGAGCGTGAACTCGGGCGCAGCGACTTCTCCTACGGCCAGTTCGGTGAGAACTTCACGGTCGACGGCCTGGCCGACGACGAGGTCTGCGTCGGCGATCGCTTTCGGATCGGCGGCGCGCTGTTCGAGGTCACCCAGCCCCGTGTCACGTGCTACCGCGTCGGCATCCGGATGGATGACCCCGCGATGCCGACCCTTCTGGTCGCCCATCACCGCCCTGGCTTCTACCTCCGAGTACTCGAGGAGGGAGCGGTGCAGGCCGGCGATGAGATCGTCAAGGTCGCCGACGGACCCGAGCGCCTGACGATCGCGCAGGTGGACGCGCTGCTCTACCTGCCTGGCCATCCCCGGGAACTGCTCGAGCGGGCGCTCCGCGTTCCGGCGCTCAGCGAGGGCTGGCAGGGGAGCTTTCGCGCGCTGCTGGCCAAGGCCGACGGTCACGCCGCCGCGGGTCCGGCGTGGACCGGGTTCCGGTCGCTGCGAGTGGCGGACACCCGGCCGGAGAGCGGGCACGTCACCTCGTTCCTGCTCGTCCCGACCGACGGCACCTTCCCCGCCCCGACATCCATCGCCGGGCAGTACCTCACGGTCCGTCTGCGCCCGGATCCCGGCGCGCCGGCGCTCGTGCGCAGCTACTCGCTGTCGGACCTGGCCGACGCACGCGGCTACCGGATCAGCGTGAAGCGCGAGGGCCCCGGCAGCCGCTACATGCACGAGCAGGTGAGCGTCGGCGATCTGATCGACGTCGCGGCACCGCGCGGTAGCTTCGTCCTGCGCGACGGCGACGGCCCGGTGGTCCTGATCAGCGCCGGGGTCGGCGCCACCCCGGTCCTCGCGATGCTCCACGCGCTGGCGCGCGAGGGCAGCCCCCGGCCGATCTGGTGGCTGCACGGCGCGCGCAACGGCGAGGAGCACCCCTTCCGCGACGAGGTCGAGGCGCTGCTCGCGACCCTCCCACACGGACACCGCCTCGTCGCCTACAGCCAGCCGAACGAGGCCGACCTCCACGACCGCCACCACGACCTCTCGGGCCGGCTCGAGGAGAGCGTCCTCGAATCCGCTGGGGTCCCCCGCGACGCCGACTACTACCTGTGCGGACCGGACGGGTTCATGCGCGAGATCAGCGCCGGGCTCATCGCCCGCGGCGTGCGGCCAGAGCGGGTGGCCACGGAAGCATTCGGCGCCGTCGCGGTCCATGCCTCGGGCATCGTGGGCGACGGTCAGCGGGCGCCCCATCCGCCCGAGGGCCCACCCGGGGTCGGACCCGCCGTCACGTTCGTCCGGAGCAATCTCACCGTCGAGTGGGGCACGCGATACCCCAGCCTGCTCGACTTCGCCGAAGCCTGCGACGTGCCCGTGAGCTTCGGCTGCCGCAACGGCACCTGCCACAACTGCGAGAGCGGCCTCCTCGCCGGAAGCGTGAACTACACCCTCGATCCGCTGGAACCGCCCCCAGAGGGCCGGATCCTCGTCTGCTGCAGCCAGCCCGCCTCCGAGCTCACCCTGGATCTCTAGTGGGTCAGGCCGCCACGCGAGGCCCCGCGAGCCAGGCAACCAGCTCGGGCGCCGGCACTGGGCGGCTCAGGTAGTAGCCCTGGGCGGTGGTACAGCCGAGGGCTCGCAGGCGATCCCACACCTGCTTGCTCTCGACCCCCTCCGCCACCACGTCGAGGCCGAGGTTGCGTCCGAGATCGATGGTCGAGCGCACGATCGTGGCATCGTCCTCGTCCTCGTCCATGTTCATCACGAACGAGCGGTCCACCTTGATCTCGCTGACCGGTAGGCGCTTGAGATAGGCCAGCGAGGAGTAACCGGTGCCGAAGTCGTCGACCGACAGCCGGATCCCCATCGCCGAGAGCTGCTCGAGGATCAGCTTGGTCCGCCCCGGGTCGGTGAACATCGCCGACTCGGTGATCTCGAACTCGAGCAGGCCGGGCTCGATCTCCCAGCGCGCGAGCAGACCCTCCACCTGCGACGGGAAATCCGCATCGACCAGGTTGCGCGCGGACAGGTTGACGGCGATCGCCAGTCGCAGGTCGTTCTCGAGCCAGGCGCGGCACTGCCGCAGCGCCTCGTCGATCACATAGAGCGTCAGCGGCTTGATCAGCCCGGTCTGCTGGGCCATCGGGATGAACTCGTCGGGCGGCACGAGGCCGCGCGCCGGATGCTGCCAGCGCAAGAGCGCCTCCACCGCATGCACCTCTCCGTCGGCCAGCACCGCTTTGGGTTGGTAGTAGAGGACGAGCTCGCGCTGGTCGAGGGCCCGTCGCAGCTCGCCCATCAGCGTGACCCGCGGCGTGCCGTGGCGGATGCGGCTGGCGTCGTAGAACGCCCAGCGCGCACTTCTCGTCCTTGGCGTGGTACATGGCGGCGTCGGCGCAGCGGAGCAACGTCTCGACGTCATCCCCATCCTGCGGATACAGCGCGATGCCGATCGACGCCTCCAGCGAGAGCGAGAGCCCCTGCAGGGCCACCGGCTGCTCGATCGCGGCCTTCATCCGCTCCACCGCGTGGAGCACGTCCTCGCGCCTTTGCGTCTCGGCGAGCAGGATGCCGAACTCGTCGCCGCCCAGCCGCGCCACCGTGTCCGAGTTGCGCAAGGCCGACTCCAGGCGGCCGCTCAGCATGACGAGGAGCTCGTCGCCCGCCGCGTGGCCGAGCGAGTCGTTGATCTCCTTGAACCCGTCGAGGTCGACCACCACCACCGCGGCGCGACCGTCGGTCCGGCGCCGGGGACAGACGGCCTGGCCGATGCGCGCGTGAAACAGCGTGCGGTTCGCCAGCCCGGTGAGCGCGTCGTGCTGCGCCTGATGCTCGTTGAGCGCCGCTTGGGAGAGCAGCGCCGCCTCGGCCTCCTTGTGCTGGGTGATGTCCTGGATCATCGCGATCGCAAAGTTCGCCTCCCCCGCGCTGTCGTGCACGAGCGAAGCGGACGCGTCGACCCACATGACCTGGCCCTCGCGGCCCACAAAGCGATGCTGCATCCGCAGCGAGCTGCCTCCCGAGGTGATCATCCGCAGGTAGGCCGAGCGGGTCTTGCGGCGGTCCGCCTGGTGCACGAACTTCGAGAGCCGGCAGCCGGCGATCTCCTCGTGGCCGTATCCGAGGAGTCGTTGGATGGCCGGGTTCGAATCGAGGATCCGTCCGTCGAGGTCCAGCAGCACCATTCCGGTCAGCGCGTTGGCGAACGTCGCCTCGAAGCGCGCCAGCGCCCGCACCTGGTCGCGCTTGGCCTCGAACTCCGCGGCGTGCGCCATGGCGCCGGACAGAACCACCGAGAGCAGCTCCATCGTGGTGAGCTCGCGCTCGCCGAAGGCTCCCGCCTTGTCGCCGTAGAGCAGCAGCAGGCCCACCGCTTGCCCGGCGTGGAGCAGCGGGACCGCGATGATCGAGCGTACGCCGCGACGGCGCGACAGCGCCGCATCGACCCGCTCGTCGTTCTCGGTGTCCAGGCAGAGCAGTGAGCGCCCGCTGCCCATCGCGTGGCCGGACAGGTTGTTGCCCAGCGGGAGGCGGTGCGGCTGAGCGATCTCCGGGGCGCCGCTGATCGCGCCGCATACCAGGGCATCGCCGTCGAGCAGGCGTACCGCGGCCGAGGTGCCGCCGGTCAGCTCGCGCGTGCGGTCCGCGATGCGCTGCATGACGGCTTTCAGGTCGAGGCCGACCGCGGCGAGCTCGTGCTGCATGTCGATGACCGCACGCAGGACCGCGACGTCCACCGTCGGACCGCCATTGCCGTTGTGCCGCTCGGTCGGATGAGTCCTGATCACGGACGCGTGCATCGGCTCGGTCCGCCAAAGGTTGAGTCCAGGGGGCCGCATGCGGACATACCGCTGGGGCGACCCGATTCGGTTCGCGAGAAACCGGGCGGTCTGAGCGTTTCTGGTGCAGAGCAGCCCGGAGTGGCTGCAGTGCCCGCCGGTCGGGGCGAAAACGGGACAGGAAGACAAACCCCGCGGATCGCGTGGAGGAACGCCACGGCGTGAACTCTGGCCGACCTCGCCCCGACAGCGGACCCAGCGCTGGGCGCCGGGCCGGGTGGCGCGGCGCGAGACGCCGTCGGGGCTCTCAGGGTTCGAGCTTGTACGGGAAGTCCGTGAGGACCTCGGCCCCGTGGTCGGTCACCACGACCAGATCCTCCAGGCGGCAGCCGCCGAAGCCGGGCCGGTAGCAGCCGGGCTCCAGCGTGACCACGTCGCCCGCCACCAGCTCATCGGACGACCGGCCCAGCGTCGGCGCCTCGTGCACCTCGAGCCCGACGCCGTGGCCAAGTGAGTGGTAGAAGCCCTCTTCGAGCACCTGCCCGGGCCGCTTTGAGAGCAGCGTCGGCAGCCCCGCCTGCTCGTACGGCTCACACGAGATGCGATGGACCTCGCGTCCCGCCGCCCCCGGCCGGACCGCCGCGAGCGAGCGTGCCAGCGACTCGCGCGTGAGCTCGTGATAGCGGCGCAACTCGGCCGGCGCCTCGCCGACCACGAACGTACGGGTCATGTCGGCAAAGCAGGCCGACTCCGGATCGCGCGGCCACAGGTCGATGATCACCGGCTCCCCGGCCTGGATCGGCCCCGACCCCATCTCGTGGCCCGAGGCCGTCTGCGCGCCGTGGGAGACGATCAGCGTCTCGCCGGCGATGGCCCCGGCGCGGCCCACCGCCTCCCGGATGGCTTCCTTGATCCGCTCGCAGGTCACCGGCTGACCGCCGGCGAGTAGACCGCCTCCGCTGCGCTCGGCCTCGCGAAGCAGTTGCGCCGCCGCGCGCATGCCGGCCTCGGCCGCCGTTTGGGCGCGACGGATCCCGGCCAGCTCGGCCTGACTCTTGACCCGGCGCCGGCCCTCGAACAGCCCGCGGTCGACGGCCAACTCGATCCCGTCGGCCCGCAGGCGATCAGCCAGCGAGAGCGGGAACTCGGCCGGCACGGCGGCGGTCCCCACCCCGAGCGACCGGCACGCCCGCGCCATCACCTCGAGGACGGCCTCCGCTCGATCGGTCCCGCCGACCACCAGCTCGTCGTAGCCGTACTCCTCGAACGCGTGCACGTCCAGACCATTGCCCAGCGCGGCGACGCGGGAGCGCTCGATCGACGCGATCACGGCATAGCGCCGGCCGTCGGCCTCGGCGTAGAGGAACGGATCCGGAACGATCAGCGGGATCTCGTGGCGAAGCTCGGCGGTGCGGATCGTGTCCCCGCAGATCAGGATGTCCGACATCGGCGGAACCAATACCATCGCCACCCCTTCTATCAAGGAGCGCTCAGCTTGGACCTCTGCCTGATGATCGAAGGTCAGGAAGGCGTCACCTGGCCCCAGTGGCGCGCACTGGCCGAGGCCTGCGAGCAACACGGCATCCCCGCTCTGTTTCGCTCGGACCATTACCAGAACCTCGACGGACAGCATCCGGAGCGAGGCTCGCTCGACGCCTGGGGCACGATCATCGCTCTCGCGGCGCTGACCACCAAGCTCCGGCTCGGGACGCTGGTGAGCCCGGCGAGCTTCCGTCACCCTTCGATCCTGGCCAAGCTCGTGGTCACCGCCGACCACGTCTCGGACGGGCGGGTCGACCTCGGCCTCGGCGCCGGCTGGCATGAGGGCGAGCACGAGGCCTACGGCTTCCCGTTCCTGCCACCGGCCGAGCGGATCGACGTGCTTACGGAACAGCTCCAGATCGTGATGGGCGCCTGGGGCGAGGACAGGTTCTCCTTTGAGGGCAAGCACTACGCGCTGTCGGGCCTGAACGCCCAGCCCAAGCCGGCCCAGCGCCCGCATCCGCCGCTGATCATGGGCGGCAACGCCGGGCCCCGCAGCGCCGCGCTCGCGGTCCGCTTCGCCGACGAGTACAACACGCCGTTCCCCTCGCTCGAGCAGATCCAGCAGCGCAAGTCCAATATCGACCAGGCGTGCGAGCGCGCCGGCCGCGCGCCCATCCCGTTCTCGATCATGGCCGGGACTGTGCTCGGCGCCGACCGCGGCGAGGTCGAGGAGCGCGCCCGGAGGGTGGCCGAGGCGACCCGTCAGGACGCCAGCGCGTTTCTCCGCGACCCGCCGCAGGGCTGGATCGTCGGGACGCTCGAGCAGGCCGCCGAGCAGCTCGAGCCGATTCGCGAGGCCGGGGTCAGCCGGGTGATGTGCAACCAGTTCGTCGACCCCGAGGTCGATCAGGTCGCGCGTCTCGGCGAGCTCTCCTCCTTGATCGCCTGACCCCCCGGTAAAAGAGACGCGCCCCGGGTTCAGCGGAAGACGTCTGGCTGAACCTACGGAGCGCGCTCTGAGGGAGGAGAGGGTGTGCGGTGAATGATGGCGGCCGCGCTTTGATATGTCAAAGACGAAGATTCGCACCTATCTATAGGCTTTGCTTATGGAGCTTCGCCAGCTGCGCTATCTCGTCGCGCTCGCCGACGAACAGCACTTCACCCGCGCGGCGGCTCGCGAGCACATCGCCCAACCCGCGCTCTCGCAGCAGATCCGCCGGCTCGAGCAGGAGCTCGGCCTCGCCCTGGTCGAGCGCACCACGCGGCGGGTGACGATCACCGAGGCCGGTCAGACGCTGGTCGCCCGCGCGCGCCGGATCCTCTCCGAGGTGGACGGGGCCAACGCCGAGATGCAGGCTCTGGCCGGCGTGCGCACCGGCCACGTGATGGTCGGAACGATGCACACGATGGGGCCTGTGGACGTGTCGCTCGCGCTCGCCGTGTTCCACCAGCGCCATCCCGGAGTCGAGCTCACGGTGCGCGAGCAATCGAGTGAGGAGCTCGCCGAGATGCTCCGCGACGACGTTCTCGACCTCGCTTTCCTGTCTGTCACCGAGCGGATGGAGAGCCACGGACTGGGCCTGCAGCAGCTCGTGTCCGAGGAGCTCGTGGTCGTCCTCCCGGCCGACCACCCGCTGGCCCGGCGGGGCACGCTGCGGATGGCCGACCTCGCCGACGAGCAGTTCATCAGCTATCGCGAGGGCGCTCGGCTACGCGAGCTCCTGACGTTCGCAGCGCGCCACGCCGGTTTCGAGCCGCAGATCAAGCTCGAGTCCAACGAGAGCGAGCGGATCAAGCGCCTGGTGGCCCGGGACATGGGGGTGGCGATCCTCCCGCGCTCGGATGCCGAGCGCCCCGGCACGCAGGTGGCCGTGGCGACCCTGACCGATCCGGCGCTGCGGCGCGACATCACGCTGGCCTGCCGCGAGGGTCGCCGGCTCGCCCCGGCCGCCGCCGAGTTCCTGGCCCTCTCCAAGGAGCTCTTCAGCGCCCCCGACGCCGAAGCCGACGCCGCCTAGAGCGCCGGCTGGTGGTGCGCCCAGGGCCGGGCGGCCTCGATCTGGCCGGCCAGCGAATACAGCAGGTCCTCGGCCCCCGGCCGCCCGACCATCTGCACGCTGAGCGGCAGGCCGTCCGCCCCGAACCCGGCCGGCAGCGTCACCGCCGGCTGGCCGGTCAGGTTCCAGGGCGGGGTCCACGGCGTGAACCGGCTGGACTTGTCGACCGCCACCGGCGCCGACCGGCCATAGCCGCCCTCGGCCGCGATCGCGGTGGTGGCCATCCCCGGGGTCAGGAGCACGTCGACCTCCTGCCAAAGCTCGAGGATGCGCGCGCTGATCTCGTCGCGCTTGGCGATCAGCTTGGCGCGGCGGCGATCGGGCACGACGTAGCGCCCGGCGGTCGCCATCTGGCGGGTCGAGCGCTCGAGCTTGGACCAGTCGGGGACCTCGCGGGCCACCTCGTAGGTACCGCGCACCCAGGACTGGAGGAAGACAACGCCGCCGAGGCCGTATGCCGGGTCACGTTCCACGACGACGTGGCCGAGGTCGGTCAGCAAGGCGGCAGTGCGCTCCCAGGCGCCGCGCTGGTCGCCGGACAGCTTGGCGATCGCACCGGGGACGAGCTTGCGTGAAACCGCCACCCGCAGCCGTCCCGGGGCGGTGGCCGCCGACTCGGCGTAGCTGCCGCTGAACGGGGGCGCGGCGTCCAGGTCGCCCGGCATCGGCCCATGGATGACATCGAGCAGCAGAGCGCTGTCGGCAACCGAGCGGGCGAGCGCCCCGTACACGGTCAAGCCGAGCCAGCCCTGAGCGATCGGCGACTGCGAGACGCGGCCACGGGTCGGCTTCATCCCGACGAGCCCGCAGCACGCCGCCGGAATCCGAATGGAGCCGCCGCCGTCTGCCGCGGTCGCCGCGGGGACGAGCCCCGCCGCGACCGCCGCGGCCGACCCGCCCGACGATCCACCCGGCGTCCGCTCGAGGTTCCAGGGGTTGCGGGTGATCCCGTTCGCGTCGCTCGCCGTCCAGGGGAAGATCATCAGCTCTGGGACGTTCGTGACGCCGACCGGGATCGCCCCGGCGGCGCGCAGCCTGCGGACGACCTCGGCATCTGCGCCCGACGGCGGCCCGTAGGACCGGGATCCCTGAGTCGCCGCCTGTCCGGCCAGCTGCATCTCGTCCTTGACCGCGATCGGGACTCCGGCCAGCGGCCCGGCCGACCGGTCGGCCGAGAGCCCGTCGGCTTCGGCCAACGCCTGCTCGGCCAGGGTGACCCGGAACGCGTTCAGCTTGGGATCGATCGCCTCGATCCGGCGCAGGAACAGCTCCACGAGCTCACGGGGGTTCACCTCGCGCCGACGGATCAGCTCGGCCAGCGCGGTGGGGCCGGCGAAGGCCAGCTCCTGCTCGGCGGTGGCGGTCATGCCTGGAGCGCCGTCACCAGCTCGCGGATCGCGCCGGGGTAGCGGTAGGTGATGCCCCCGTGCTTGCCGTCGAACAGCTCGAGCGTGTGGGCCGCGCCGATCTTCGAGAGCTCGTGGGCGAACGCCTGCGCACCGACGTCGAGGTAGAACTCGTCACCCTTGCCGGCGTCGAGGTAGATGCGGTGCATGCTGCGCAGGGCGTCGGCGTGTTTGTGGGCCATGCGCACCGGGTCGTGCTCGAGCCACAGCGCCCATATGTCCTCGTCGAGCTGCCCGGTAGAGGGATCGAAGGGCAGCAGCGCCGCACCTGGCTCGGACAGGTCCGGGGAGTAGGCGCACGCGTACCCGTACATCTCGAACGGGGGTCCGTGGCGCGCGTATTCGAAGTGCTCGACCGTGGGCAGGCGCTCGAAGAACACCTCGTAGGAGCCGTCGTAGTGATCGCGCAGGATGCGCACGACCTCGCGGAACGCGGGCAGGTAGCAGGAGTCGAACAGCGCGTCGCCGGCGTGCGAGGCGAGCGCGCCGAAAACGTCGGGGCGGAGCATCGGCACGACCATCGCGCCGTACCCGCCCGACGACTTCCCGCTCAGGCCGCGATGGTCTCGGCTCGAGATCGTCGGATAGCGCTCGTCGACGAACTCGACGACCTCATCGCACAGGTAGTCGAGGTAGCGGCCGATCGACGCCGAGTTGATGAACTGCGAGCCTCCTCGCGAGGTCCACGCGTCGACGAACACCAGGATCGCGTCGGGACAGGCGCGAGCGGCGAACATCGCGTCCACGCGCTCGACCATGGTCGGTTCGAACGCGGAGCGCGAGAGCCACATGTCGATCTGGCCGGTGAAGCCCTGGATCACGTACACGCTGGGCAGTGGCTTGGGGTGATCGAGCTCCACCCCGGGCGGCCGGTACACGTAGAGCGGTCGCCGCGCCGGATCGCCGAGCGGGTTGTCGGCAAGCGCGTCGGACTCGACCACGAGTTGGTCGAGCACGCCGGCCAGCGGGCGCGCCCAGGGCGCTCCGACGACTCCGTCGATTTCTCTCAGCGACACCCCCCAACCGTAGGGGAAATCGGGTCATGCGTGGGAACTCAGCGTGAAGCCCCGGGGTATATTCATTTGACGGGTCCGCCCATCCCGGCGTGGCTCCGACAGGCCCCAGCGCATGAGCGATTCGCTTCAGACCGCAAGCACAAACGGCGCCGGCGCCGACATCGACGCCGCCGAGACCACCGAGTGGCTCGAGGCCGTCGACGCGGTCGTCGAGCACGACGGCCCCGATCGCGCGCGCCAGATCCTCGCCCAGGCGGTGCAGCGTGCCCAGATGGCCGGCAGCGGCCCGATCGCCAGCATCACCACGCCCTATGTGAACACGATCCCCGTCGAGCGCGAGGCCAAGCTGCCGGGCGACCCGGCGGTCGAGCGGCGGCTGCGTTCGATCATCCGCTGGAACGCGATGGCGATGGTCGTGCGGGCCAACAAGATCTCGTCGGAGCTCGGCGGGCACATCGCGAGCTTCCAGTCGCTGGCCACGCTCTACGAGGTCGGCTACAACCACTTCTGGCGCGGGCCGGGTGGATCCGACTCCGACCACGGCGGCGACCTCGTGTACTTCCAGGGCCACTCCTCCCCTGGCAACTACGCCCGGGCATTCTTGGAAGGACGGCTTTCGGCGGAGCAGCTGGACGGTTTCCGCCAGGAGGTCACGGTGGCCGGGGGCCTTTCGTCGTATCCCCATCCCTGGTTGATGCCGGAGTTCTGGCAGTTCCCGACCGTGTCGCTCGGGATCGGCGCGATCACCTCGATCTACCAGGCGCGGTTCATGAAGTACCTCGCCGCGCGCGGGATGTCCGAGACCGACGGCCGCAAGGTGTGGGCGTTCATCGGCGACGGCGAGGTCGACGAGCCCGAGACGATGGGCTCGATCGGGATGGCCGGCCGCGAGCAGCTGGACAACCTGATCTGGGTGGTCAACTGCAACCTGCAGCGCCTCGACGGTCCGGTGCGCGGCAACGGCAAGATCATCCAGGAGCTCGAGGCCGACTTCCGCGGGGCGGGCTGGAACGTGATCAAGGTGATCTGGGGCTCGCGCTGGGATCCGCTGCTCGCCCAAGACCACGACGGCCGACTGGTCAAGGTCATGGAGGAGTGCGTCGACGGCGAGTACCAGACGTTCAAGTCGCGCGACGGAGCGTACGTGCGCGAGCACTTCTTCGGACGCGACCCCGTCCTGCTGGACCGCGTCTCGGACATGTCCGACGAGGACATCTGGCTCCTGAACCGCGGCGGGCTCGATCAGCAGAAGGTGTACGCCGCCTACCACGAGGCGGTTCAGCACACCGGACAGCCGACCGTGATCCTGGCCAAGACGATCAAGGGCTACGGGATGGGCGTCTCGGGCGAGGGCCAGATGATCACCCACCAGGCCAAGAAGATGACCGAGGACGCGCTCTTGGCCTTCCGCGACCGGTTCGAGCTGCCGCTGTCCGACGAGCAGGTCCGCGAGGCCGAGTACTACAAGCCGCCCGACGACTCGCCCGAGATGCGGTACCTGCGCGACTGCCGCGAGGCGCTCGGCGGGAGCCTGCCGGTGCGACGGGTCAAGACCGATCCGCTCGAGGTGCCGCCTCTGGAGACCTTCAAGGGACAGCTCGAGGGCAGCGGCGAACGCGAGAACTCCACCACCATGGCGTTCGTGCGCGTGCTGGCTGCGCTGCTGCGCGACAAGCAGATCGGCAAGAACATCGTCCCGATCGTGCCCGACGAGTCG
This sequence comes from uncultured Solirubrobacterales bacterium, assembly GCA_963832315.1. GTDB lineage: Bacteria > Actinomycetota > Thermoleophilia > Solirubrobacterales > Solirubrobacteraceae > Palsa-465. The sequence continues at coordinate 205,329 of CAWHTT010000013.1, forward strand.
CGCACGTTCGGCATGGAGGGGATGTTCCGCCAGGTCGGCATCTACTCCCCGGTGGGTCAGCTCTACCAGCCCCAGGACTCCGAGCAGCTCATGTTCTACAAGGAGGACAAGCACGGCCAGATCCTCGAGGAGGGGATCACCGAGGCCGGCTCGATCTCCTCGTTCATCGCCGCCGGCACCTCCTACAGCGCGCACGGCGTACCGATGATCCCGTTCTACATCTACTACTCGATGTTCGGCTACCAGCGGGTCGGGGACCTGGTGTGGGCGGCCGCCGACTCGCGCACGCGCGGGTTCATGCTGGGCGGCACGGCCGGGCGGACCACGCTGAACGGCGAGGGGCTACAGCACGAGGACGGCCACAGCCACGTGCTGTTCTCGGTCGTGCCCAACTGCCGCGCCTACGACCCGGCTTTCGGCTACGAGGTGGCGGTGATCATCCAGGACGGCCTGCGCCGGATGGTGGCCGAGCACGAGGACGTCTTCTACTACCTCACGCTGATGAACGAGAACTACCACCACCCGGCCATGCCCGAGGGTGCCGCCGAAGGCATCCTGCGCGGGATGTACCGGCTGCGCGAGGGGAAGGCGTCCAAGCGCAAGAAGGCCCCGCGGGTGCAGTTGCTGGGGTCGGGGACGATCCTCAACGAGGTGCTGGCCGCCGCGGAGCTACTCGAGTCCGACTTCGGCGTGGCCGCCGACGTGTGGAGCGTGACCTCGTTCACCGAGCTGCGCCGCGACGGGATCGAGGTCGAGCGTTGGAACATGCTGCACCCGGTGGAGGACGCTCGCCGCAGCTACGTCAGCGAGCAGCTCGAGGGGCGCGGTCCGGTCGTCGCCTCCACCGACTACATCCGCGCCTTCGCGGACCAGATCCGCCAGTGGGTGCCGGGGCGCTACCGCGTGCTGGGGACCGACGGCTTCGGGCGCAGCGACTCGCGCGCGGCGCTGCGGCGGTTCTTCGAGGTCAACCGGCACTACGTCGCGGTGGCCGCGCTGAAGGAACTGGCCGACGAAGGTCAGGTGGAGCCGGGTAGGGTGCAAGAGGCGATCGAGCGCTACGAGATCGACGCCGACGCCCCGATGCCGACCACCGTATGAGCACCACATCCGACGCCGTCGCAGTCGAAGTTCCCGACATCGGCGACTTCGACGAGGTCCCGATCATCGAGATCCTGGTCGCGCCCGGCGACACCGTGGCGGTCGACGATCCGCTGCTCACGCTCGAGTCCGACAAGGCCACGATGGACGTCCCGGCGCCGTTCGCGGGGACGGTTCGCGAGCTGATGGTCGGCGTCGGCGACAAGGTGTCCCAGGGCGTCAAGCTGCTCACGCTCGAGGCCGCCGCGGGCGCGGACGCCGACGAGTCGACCGGGAGCAAGGCGGCCGCGGCGGCCTCGGAGGGCGCGCCGAGCGAGGGTGCCGCACCCGAAGCGATCGGCAGCGCCGCGGAGGCGGAGTCGGGGTCCGCGCCGTCCGAGCCCCCGCCGGCCGAGTCCACGCCGTCCTCGGCCGCGCCGTCCGCCGCCACGCCGGGCGCTCCTCCGCCGGTCCGCGACGCGCCGCCACAGGCGGCTCCCCCCGCTGACGGCGACGGCGGCGGCCCCGTCTACGCCAGCCCGGCCGTGCGCCGGATCGCCCGCGAACGCGGCGTCGACCTGCACCAGGTGAGCGGCAGCGGCCGCAAGGGCCGGATCACCAAGGAGGACGTCCAGTCGTTCGCCGAGCGCGGCCCGGAGGCTGCGACGTCGGCGCCCAGTGGTGCGGGCGCGGCCGCGGGCGGATCTGGGCTGGGTCTCGATCTCCCGCCGTGGCCGCAGATCGACTTTTCGAAGTTCGGCGAGATCGAGCGGGTGCAGCGCTCGCGGATCCAGCGGATCTCCGGCCCGGTGCTGGCGCGCAACTGGGTGATGATCCCCCACGTCACCCACAACGACGAGGCCGACATCACCGATCTGGAGGCCTGGCGCAAGCAGCTGAACGAGGAGCACTCGCGCGAGGGCGTGAAGGTAACGATGGTCTCGTTCCTGATCGTCGCCTCGGTGGCCACGTTGAAGGCCTTCCCGGCGTTCAACGCCTCGCTCGACGGCGAGGATCTGATTCTGAAGCGGTACTACAACATCGGGTTCGCCGCCGACACGCCCGGCGGCCTCGTCGTGCCCGTGATCAAGAACGCCGATCAGAAGGGGCTGCTCGACATCGCCCGCGAGCTCACCGAGCTTTCCGGCAAGGCGCGCGACGGCAAGCTCGCGCCCGGCGACATGCAGGGCGCCTCGTTCACGATCTCCTCGCTCGGCGGGATCGGCGGGACTTCGTTCACCCCGATCATCAACGCGCCCGAGGTCGCGATCCTGGGCGCCACGCGCTCGACGATGAAGCCCGTATGGGACGCCGCTCGCGGGGAGTTCGTCCCCCGGTTGATGGTCCCGCTGTCGCTGTCCTACGACCACCGCGTGATCGACGGCGCAGCCGCCGCCCGGTTCACGGTGCATCTGGTCAAGGTCCTCTCGGATCTGAGGCGGGCGCTGCTGTGAGCGACGTTCGCGTCCCGGACATCGGGGACTTCCAGGATGTCCCGATCATCGAGATCCACGTCTCGGCCGGTGACGAGGTGTCGGTCGAGGACCCGCTGGTCACGCTGGAGTCCGACAAGGCGACGATGGACGTGCCGGCGCCGGAGGCCGGGAAGGTCACCCAGCTTTGCGTGAAGGTCGGCGATCGCGTGTCCGAGGGGAGCGTGCTGCTCACGCTCGAGGCGGCGACCGACGGCGCGGCCGCGGGCGATGGCGCGGCGGCTTCGGGCGACGGCGCGGCCGCGAGCGGTGGCGCGGCGGCTTCGGGCGACGGCGCGGCCGCGAGCGATGGCGCGGCGGCCGCCGACGGCGCGCCGGCTGACGCCGACAAGGCCCCCGCCCCGTCTGCGGCGCGGGTCCAACGCGAGCCGGCGTCCTCGTCCCCTTCGTCCGACGGCGCCGGCGCGGAGCACGACGTCCAGGTCGTGGTGATCGGCTCGGGCCCCGGCGGTTACACCGCGGCCTTCCGCGCCGCCGACCTGGGCCTGAAGACCGCGCTGATCGAGCGCTACGACACGCTCGGCGGCGTGTGCCTGAACGTCGGTTGCATTCCCTCCAAGGCGCTCCTGCACGCCGCGCGCGTGGTGTCCGAGGCCGAGGAGATGGCCGAGCACGGCATCAAGTTCAGCAAGCCCAAGGTCGACCTGGACGCCCTGCGCTCCTGGAAGCAGTCGGTCGTCGGCAAGCTGACCGGCGGGCTGGCCGGGCTCGCCAAGCAGCGCAAGGTCGAGGTGATCACCGGCGAGGCCAAGTTCACCGGGCCCAATACGTTGTCGGTCGGGGACCGGACGCTGTCGTTCGACAACTGCATCATCGCGGCCGGGTCCGAGGCGGCCACGATTCCCGGCCTGCCCGACGACGACCGGGTCTTCGACTCGACCGGCGCGCTCGACTTGCCCTCCGTGCCCAAGCGGCTGCTGGTGGTCGGCTGCGGGATCATCGGCCTGGAGATGGCCACCGTGTACCACGCGCTCGGCTCCAAGGTGACGATGGTCGAACTGCTCGATCAGCTCATCCCCGGCTGCGACCCGGACCTGGTGAAGCCGCTGCAGAAGCGGATCTCCGGCCGCTACGAGGCGATCCACCTGGGCGTGAAGGTGGAGTCGGTCGAGGCCGCCGAGAAGCACCTCGCGGTGAAGCTCTCAAACGATGAGTCGCTGAAGTTCGACGGCGTGCTGGTGGCGATCGGCCGAAAGCCCAACGGCCGCGCCGTGGACGCCCCGGAGGCCGGAGTCGAGGTCGACGACGCCGGGTTCATCCGGGTCGACCGCCAGATGCGCACGAACGTGCCGCACATCTACGCCATCGGCGACGTGGTCGGCGGCCCGATGCTCGCCCACAAGGCCTCGCACGAGGGCAAGGTGGCGGCCGAGGTCATCGCCGGGCACAACGTGGAGTTCGACGCGCGGACGATCCCGTCGGTGGCCTACACCGACCCGGAGGTGGCCTGGATGGGCCTGACCGAGTCCGAGGCCAAGGAGCAGGGGGTCGAGTACGACAAGGCGTCCTTCCCGTGGGCCGCATCCGGCCGCGCCCTGTCCCTGGGCCGCGACGAGGGCATGACCAAGCTGCTGTTCGACCCCGAGTCCCGGCGACTGCTGGGCGCCGGCATCGTCGGGGTCAACGCCGGCGAGCTGATCGCCGAGACCGTGCACGCACTGGAGATGGGCTCGGATGCCGAGGACATCGGCCTGACCATCCACCCCCACCCCACGCTGACCGAGACGATCGGGTTCGCGGCCGAGATGGCCGAAGGCACGATCACCGACCTGATGCCCCCGCGCAAGCGCGAGCGCTCCAAAGCCTGACCCCGCCCGAACGCCCCGCTTCACGAGCGGCCGACCCGCCCGACGGCCCCCCTCCCCGGGCGGCCGCCCCTCCCCTTGAAGGGGCAATTTCCGCCAATCGCGACGCTCCGCGGGTCTGCTGACGGATCCTGCCTCTCAGGCGGGCACTTTCCGGAATTCCCGCGCATCGCCCGCGGCGAATGGCGGAAAATACCCGTGCGGGGCGGCTCGGGCGGGCGCGGCCGGGCGGGGTTAGGTGGGTGAACCCGTCAGCCGCCGCCCCGGCGACCGAGCGGCCGCCCCTCCCCCGTCGGCCCGAAATTTCCGCCATTTCGATCCGGCGGCAGCGCTAGCGACCGGATTCTTCGGCTCCAGCCCGGAAAATCCGTCAGCAGCGCCCCCGCCCCCTGGCTAATGGCGGAAATTTCGGCTCGGGAGGGTGGAGCGGAGGTCGGCTAGGAGGAGCGGCGGCGCAGGGCGCGCCGCACGAGCAGCGCCACCGCGGCTAGGGCGCCGATCCGCGCCGGGGTGGCCGCCCTGGCGGCGATCGCGACGGGGCCGCTTGGCGATGAGGACGTGCGGGGGGCGGGCAGCGCGAACTCCTCGGCGGCCAGGACGTCGTGCGGCTCGACGATCCCGGTTGGATCGTCGGGCAGCGTGATCGGCTGGTGGCGCAACGACGGATCGCCCGTGGGAACCGCGAACGCCTCGGCGGCCAGCACGTCGTGCGCCTGATCCTCTGGCGACGGGGACTCCCGGCCTGGCATCGGGCGAGATGATCCCAGATGTGAAGGTTTGTCGTCGACCGCGCACCCTCGGGGCACGACCTCGGCGCGTCCTAAGATCTCAGCGTGTACGACTGAGATCCGCCTCAGCGACGTGGTATCCTTCACTTATCTCTCGTAAGCAACTATCGAAAGCGAAACGCCCCTTAGATGTCTAGTCGCCTTCTACTGATTCCGCTCGACGACGTCGTGGCCTTCCCGGGTATGTCGCTGACACTCGCGGTCGACGCCGGCGAGGAGGAGCGAGTCCTGCTCGTTCCCAGACACGAAAACGAATTTGCCAATGTCGGCACCGTCGCCGAGGTCGCCGACCGAGTCCGCCTACCCGGTGGCGCGCGCGCTGTGGCTCTCCAGGGCCTCCATCGTGGCGTTGCCGGCGCGGCTCAGACCATGCCCGACGGCCGGTTGTTCGTCGAGGTCGATGAGCGACCCGATCCGGTTCCGGTCGACGGCAAGACCCGCAACCTCGAGCGCGAGTACCGCGCCGTGGTCGAGGAGATCCTCGAGCTGCGCGGCGACGATGGCCGGATCTCCTCTTTCCTGAGGAGCATCACCGAGCCGGGCGCGCTGGCCGATACCAGCGGCTACTCCCCCGACCTCAACTATGAGAACAAGGTTCAGCTGCTCCAGACGGTCGACGTGACCGAGCGGCTCGAGCTCGCCCTGCGCTTCCAGCGCGAGCGGCTGGCCGAGCTCCAGGTCCGCAAGCGCATCCGCGACGACGTGGAGTCGGGCGCCGAGAAGCAGCAGCGCGACTACTTCCTGCGTAAGCAGATGGAGTCGATCCGCAAGGAGCTCGGCGAAGACGACGCCTCGATCCTCGATGAGTACCGGACCAAGATCGAAGAGGCCGAGATGCCCGAGGCCGTGCGCGAGCAGGCCGAGAAGGAGCTCGGACGGCTCGAACGGATGGGTGAGCAGAGCGCCGAGTCGAGCGTGATCCGCACCTATCTGGACTGGCTCATCGCGGTGCCGTGGGGCAAGCGCTCCGACGAGCGGCTCGAGCCCCAGCACGCGCGCGAGGTGCTGGACGCCGACCACGCGGGCCTCGAGGATGTCAAGGACCGGATCGTCGAGTACATCGCGGTCAAGAAGCTCCGCCTCGAGCGCGGGATCAACGAGGACAAGCGCTCCGGCGCGATCCTCACGCTGATCGGCCCTCCCGGCACCGGCAAGACCTCGATCGGCGAGTCGATCGCCCGCGCCACCGGCCGCGAGTTCGTCCGCATGTCGCTCGGCGGCGTGCGTGACGAGGCCGAGATCCGTGGGCACCGGCGGACGTACATCGGGGCACTCCCGGGCCGCCTGGTCCGCGCGCTCCGCGACGCCGGCACGATGAACCCGGTGATCATGCTCGACGAGGTCGACAAGGTCGGCGCCGACTGGCGCGGCGACCCGAGCTCGGCCCTGCTCGAGGTGCTCGATCCGGCTCAAAACCACAGCTTCCGCGACCACTACCTGGACGTGGAGCTCGACCTGAGCAACGTGATGTTCATCGCGACGGCCAACGTGGCGGACACGATTCCCGGCCCGCTGCTGGACCGGATGGAGGTGATCCGCTTCGACGGCTACACCACCTCCGAGAAGACCGCGATCGCCCGTGGCTACCTGTGGCCGCGCCAGCTCGAGCGCAACGGCCTGCGGCCCGAGGAGGTCGAGATCTCCGACGAGCTGCTCGAGACCGTGGCGAGCGAGTACACGCGCGAGGCCGGCGTCCGCCAGCTCGAGCGCGAGCTGGGCACGCTGCTGCGCAAGACCGCGACCAAGATCGCCTCAGGCCAGACCGAGGCGCCGGTCGCGATCGACCTGGACGCGGTCCGGGAGGCGCTCGGCCGACAGCGCCATTTCCAGGAGTCCGCGGTCCGCACCGCGGTCCCCGGGGTGGCCACCGGCCTGGCGGTCACCGGAGCCGGCGGCGACGTGCTGTTCGTCGAAGCCACCGCGATGCAGGGCAAGCCCGGTCTCACCCTGACCGGCCAGCTCGGCGACGTGATGAAGGAGTCGGCACAGATCGCCCTGTCCTACGTGCGCGGCCACGCGGCGGAACTCGACATCGATCCGTCGACGTTCGAGGAGCGCTCGTTCCACGTGCACGTGCCGGCGGGCGCGATCCCCAAGGACGGCCCAAGCGCCGGCGTGACCATGGTGACGGCCCTGACCTCGCTGCTGAGCAGCAGGCCGGTCCGACACACGGTGGGCATGACCGGAGAGGTCACCTTGCAGGGACGGGTGCTCCCGATCGGCGGCGTCAAGCAGAAGGTGCTGGCGGCGCACGCGGCGGGCCTGACCGACGTGGTGCTCCCCGAGCGCAACCGTGGCGATCTCGACGACGTGCCCCAGGAGGTGCGCGACGAGATGACGTTCCACTTCGCGATGACCGTCGACGAGGTGCTGGCGGTGGCGCTCGAACCGGCTCCCCTCCGCCAGGCCGCGTAGCAGAGCTTTCCCCAGCTGGCAACGCAGCGATGAGTCTCGGCGGGCCCTCGTGCCCGCCGAGACTCGACGTTTTAAGGCCCCGGGTTCAGGGCAGGGTCCCGGTGGTAGGTTCCATCCATGAGCACGATCACAGCCCCAGCTGAACAGAAGATCCTCGATGAGGTCCCCAAGCAGCTCTACATCGGCGGGAAATGGGTCGACGGCGCCAAAGGGACGCTGTCGGTCGAGGACCCATCCACCGGCGAATCCCTGTGCGAAGTCGCCGATGGGTCGACCGATGACGCCAAGGCCGCTCTGACCGCGGCCGTCGAGGCCGGTCCCGACTGGGCCGCCCACGCCCCGCGCGAGCGAGGCGAGATCCTGCGCCGATCGTTCGAGGCGATCGTGTCCCGGGCCGACGATCTCGCGCTGCTGATGACGCTCGAGATGGGCAAGCCGCTGGCGGAGTCAAAGGCCGAGATCGCCTACGGCGCCGAGTTCTTCCGCTGGTTCTCCGAGGAGGCAGTCCGGATCAACGGGAGCTACTCGACCAACTCGAACGGGCAGGGACGCGTGCTCACGATGAAGCAGCCGGTCGGACCGTGCCTGCTGATCACGCCGTGGAACTTCCCGCTGGCAATGGGAACGCGCAAGATCGGCCCCGCGATCGCGGCGGGCTGCACGATGGTCGTCAAGCCGGCCCAGCAGACGCCGCTGTCGATGCTCATGCTGGTCAAGATCCTCGAGGAGAACGGCCTGCCGCCCGGCGTCGTCAACCTCATTACGGCGTCGTCCTCGGGCGAGACGATGGCCCCGCTGATCGCCGATCCGCGGCTGCGCAAGCTGTCCTTCACGGGCTCGACCGAGATCGGGCGCAAGCTCATGGAGCAGGCGTCCCAGAACCTGCTCCGCCTGTCGATGGAGCTTGGCGGCAACGCGCCGTTCATCGTGTTCGACGACGCCGACGTCGACGCGGCTGTCCAGGGCGCGATGATCGCCAAGATGCGCAACATCGGCGAGGCGTGCACCTCTGCTAACCGCTTTCACGTCGCCGACCGGGTCGCCGACCAGTTCGCCGAGAAGCTCGCCGAGAAGATGGGCGCAATGAAGGTCGGCCGCGGCACGGAGGAGGGCGTGCAGGTCGGGCCGCTGATCGACGACAGCCAGCGCAGCAAGGTGGCCGAGCTGGTCGAGGACGCGATCGGGCGCGGGGCGAAGGCCGTCGTCGGCGGGCACGCCCGCGACGGCGCCGGCTACTTCTACGACCCCACCGTCCTGACCGACGTCCCCGACGACGCCAAGCTGCTGCGCGAGGAGATCTTCGGGCCGGTGGCGCCCGTCAAGGGCTTCAGCGACGAGGACGAGGCGATCGCCGCGGCCAATGACACCGAGTACGGCCTGGTCGCTTACGTCTACACGAACGACCTCAAGCGCGCGCTGCGCGTGGTCGAGCGGCTCGAGACCGGCATGGTCGGACTGAACCAGGGCATGGTGTCCAACGCCGGCGCCCCGTTCGGCGGGATCAAGCAGTCGGGGTTCGGCCGCGAGGGCGGCTCGGAGGGCATCGAGGAGTACCTCGAGACCAAGTACGTGGCCGTGAACCTGTAGTCCCGCGCCTCTCCTCCCGTCGCACGAACGGCCCCTCCACGGGGCCGTTCTGCTGAGTCCAGAGGTCCTAGAACATCCGTTGGTAAACGGGGGTTGACGCGCCTAGAACATCCGTCCACCTACCGGGTCAGGCGCTAATGGCCGGGTAAGCCATGAGTGCGCACGAACCGGAGGTAAGGGAGGTAGAGGAGTCAAGGGAGGTCCACTGCGCTCGCCGGCGCGGCCCATCGGGCTGGCTGCGTCGGTGAGCGCTGGCCGCCGCATGGGCGGCCGTCCATAACGAGTGCACGGACCTCGTTTTCCAACGGCCGGGAAACGAATAGCCCTCGAAATCATGATCCAGGAGGATCCATGTCTGTACGCAAACTAGGGTTGGTGCTCGCCGCGGTGTGTGCCGCCCTGCTCGTCGTCCCGGTCGCCGCAGGGGCTCAGACCACGCCGGCCGCCGTGCCGACCAGCTCGTTCTCGCACATCCCGGTGTCCGGGAAGGCGCAGAACGGCAAGTCGTTTACCGGCCACTTCAACGTCAGCCAATTCGTCGCGCGCGGCGGCAAGACCTACGCGCTCGGAACGCTGACCGGCAAGCTGGGCAACCGGACGGTCAAGAAGTCGAACGTCGCGATCCCGGTGTCGGTCGGCAGCGCCAGCAGCCCCCTGGTTGCTAACGCAGCCGCCACGTGCCAGATCCTGAATCTGGTGCTCGGCCCGCTGCACCTGAACCTACTCGGGCTGCATGTGGACCTGAACCAGGTGGTGCTCAACATCACCGGAGTCACGGGGTCAGGCCAGTTGCTGGGCAACCTGCTGTGCGGGGTGGCGAACCTGCTGAATCCCGGGCTGCCCGCGGGCCAGCTGGCCGGGTTGCTGAACATCCTTCAGCAGCTTCTGCAAGTGCCTGGGTTGGCAAGCCTGTAGTCGTCCGCCCACGGGCGCGGGCGGGCCGGATTGAGGGAGACGGTCCGCCCGCGCCCACCCCGGGCTCGCCCCGGGGGCTCGACGTGCGGGGGCGCGGACGCCGCGGGTGCAAGAGGAATCCCACCCGCGGCGTTCAAACCGACTACGGTTTGCCGGGGGGGCGCTGGGACGCAGGAGGAAGGGGCCAGCACATGACCAATCAGATCGAGGCCGGGATGCCGGGGACATCCGAGCCGGGGCGCGGCGAGAGCGTCGTCACCCGCCTCATGCGCAAGGGCAACGACGAGGTCGACGCGCTGCTCGAGGCGCTCGGCATGCGCGCCAAGTTGAGCGGCGAGGCGCAGGATCTGGCGCGACTGGTGGAGCGCCGACTCGCCCAGGTCGACTGGGGCACCCACTCCCAGGCGCTCGACCAGCTGGAGGTCCAGCGCGCGTTCCTCGCTCACCGGTTCGTCGGACCGATGAAGCGCTTCGAGCGCAGCAACCGCTTCTATGCGTACCTGGACAACGTCCTGAACTTCGTCTCGATCCTCGCCGGCATCGGCGCGTCGCTGTCCGCCGCACTGGACTTCCCCAAGGTGTGGCCGATCCTGTTCGGGCTGGTTGTCGGGTTCCTGCAGAGCATCAGCCAGTGGCTGAAGCCGGCCCAACGCGCGACCCGCCGGGGCATCGCCGCCGAAAACCTGCGCAGCGAGATGTGGGCATTTCTCCAGGGCCGCGAGCGCTACCGGGGCAAGGACGACAGGATCGCGTGGGGCCTGTTGTGCGACCAGGTGAACCGCGTCGAGGAGCGCGAGACGGCTGACCAGGACCGCGAGCTGGCCCAGGTTGGGAAGGGCAAGCGCACGACCACGTAGCCCTCCCGGCTACTCGACCCACATGCCCGAGGCGATCCGGGCCTGCACGAGCCGCGGGCCGTCATCCGCGTCGATCGCCTCGCTCAGCGCCACCGCGAGCTCCTCCGGCGTCGCAACGTCGGTCGCGGGCATCCCGTACGCCCTCGCCACCGCGGCGGTGTCGAGGCCGGGGAGCTCGAGGCCCGGCGCCCCCTGGACCTGCTCGAAGGCGGCGAACCATTTGAGGATCATGTACTCCTGGTTGCGCAGGACGAGGAAGGTGACCGGCGCCTTGTAGGCGACCGCGGTCCATAGCGCGGTGATCCCGTACTGGGCCGACCCCTCCCCCACCACGCATACCACCGGCCGCTCGGGCTGGGCCAGCTGGACGCCCACGGCCGCGGAGATGGCAAATCCGAGGCCGCCGCTCCCGCTCTGGTAGTAGCTGCCCGGCTCCGACAGCCTCAGCCGGTTGCGGAGGGCGGAGGAGCTCGACGGCGCCTCGGCTACGGCGACGGCGCCGGCCGGCCACACGTCGGCGAGCACGGCCATCGCGTGCGAGCCGCTCATCGGGTCCTGCGGCTCGGGCGCCGGCGGGTCGGGACGGGGGTCGGGAGCGTGCCGCTCCGATTCGCCGGTCAGCTCGACCAGTTCCTGGAGGGCCAGCGCCACGTCGCCCACCAGCGCATCGCCCATCGGCGCGCGCGCCGCCTCGTCCGGATCGCTCGTCAGCAGGACCAGGGTGGTCCCCTCGGGGAGCAGCGGACCGGGGATGTAGGGGTAGTAGGCGAACACCTGAGTGCCGGCCACGAGCACGACGTCGTGCCCCTCGAGCGCCTGGGACAGCGGGCCGATGGCCGGCGGCAGGATGCCCATGAAGTTTGGATGGCGCTCGGGGAACCCGATCCGGCTGGACGCCGTCGGGGGCGGCGCCCACACCGGCAGTCGCTGCTTCTCGGCCAGTGCCACCGCCGCGTTCCAGCCGCCGGCGGCGTCGATGTCCGGGCCGGCGACGAACACCGGGTTGCGCGCGGACTCGAGCAGGCTGGCCAGCTGGGCCAGCTGGGCCAGGTCGGGAACCGCCCGGCCGCTCACCACCCGCCGGCGCGCCTGCACGGCGCGATCCTCGTCGGCCTCGGCCTCCCAGTCGTCCATCGGGATCGACACGAACGCCGGCCCGCGGGGGGCGAGCGCGGCGTGATGGATGGCCCGTCCGATCGCGCCGGGCACGTCCTGCGCGCGCGGCGGCTCGTGGCTCCACTTGACATACGGCTGCGGGCCGACGGTGGCGTCGCGATTGGTCAACAGGGCCTCGTGGGTGACCTGGGCGCGCACCTGCTGGCCGGCTGTGATGACGAGCGGCGCCTTGTTGGCCCGGGCGGTGAAGATCGCGCCCACCGCATTGCCCACACCGGGCGCGGTGTGCAGGTTGACGTGGGTGGGCTGACCGGTCGCCTGGGCATACCCGTCCGCCATCCCCACCACCGCCTGCTCCTGGAGACCGAGGACGTACGTGAAGTCGCTCGGCAGGTCGGCGAGCATCGGCAGCTCGGTCGAGCCGGGGTTGCCGAAGATCGTGGTCATCCCGTGGGCGCGGAAGATCTCCAGCGTGGCTTCGCGGACGCTCGGCATCGGCGGTCGGGACCCTACCGAGTGTCTTTGGGAGATAACCGTCGGATAGCCCCGGTGATCTCCCAAGGCGCTACAGGCCGGCGAGTACCTCCTGCGCGGCCCGCTCGCCCGATCGCACGGCGCCGTCCATGTAGCCGTTCCAGTACGTCGAGGTCTCGGTGCCGGCCCAGTGGATGCGCCCCACGGGCTGGCGGATGAGCGGGCCGTAGGCGAGCAGCGTCCCGAGCGAGGGGATTCCGACCGGACAGCCGCGGGTCCACACCTCATCGGACCAGTTGGTGTCGAAGTAGGCGATCGGGTTGGCCGCCTGGGAGCCGAACCAGTTGACGTACTGGTTGACGACCGCGGACTGACGGGCGGAGGGCGACATCGCGTTGTAGGTGCGGGCGTTATCGCCGCCGACGAAGCCGAACAGCACGCCGGGCGAGCCCTCGGGGGGCGAGTCGTCGAACGAGGCATTGACCGGGCCGCCGGTGTCGAGCACGGTGCCGGTGAGGCCGCTGGCCCGCCAGAACGGCGTCGGATAGACGGCGGCGACCTTGGTCAGCGTGCCCTGGGGGTAGCGCTGGATCAGCTGGTCGCGCGCAAACGGCAACCCGGGCTCGTAGTGGATGCGGCCGGCCAGGGTCGGCGGCACCGCGACGATCACACGCTTCGCGGTGACCGTGAGCTTGTTCGAGTGCACCACGACACCGCTCTTCTCGCGCACGATCTTGGTCACCGGCGAGCCCAAATGCACCCGGTTGCCGAGCTTGGCGGCGACCCGGTCGGTGATCTCCTGCGTGCCGCCGACGAAGCGTGACTGCTGCGCCCCGTTGCGCGTGTCGAAGTTGCGTTCGAACGTCCCCGCGTTCTGCTCGTTGCCCGACGCCGCGATGTAGAACAGCACGAACAGCAGCGAGAGCTCGCGCGGCTCGGCGCCGAAGATCGGCCGGGTGGCGGCGGGGACGAGCGCCTTGAAGCGCGGCGTCACGCTGTTGGAGTCGATCCAGCTCTGGAGCGTCTGGCCGTCCCAGCTCGTGGCGCTCGACGCGCTCCAGGGCGCATCGACGGGCACCTGGGTCGACATCTGGTCCAGTTGCTGGACGACCTCGGCCAGTTCGGCCACGATCGTCGGGTCCGGTGGCGCGGTGCCGAGCAGACCGCCCAACGGCCCGCTGTCCGAGTAGCGCTGCGGCCCGATCAGGCCGAGCGGGTTGTCGACGTTGTTGATGTAGATGTCGTCGCCGTCGTCGTAGGTGGGGAACGTCGACACTCCGACGGCCTGCGCCAGCGCCAGGATGTGGTCCTGGGTGGGTCCCGCGAACGTCGCGCCGCGCTCGGACACCCGGCCGCCGCCCAGGTCGTGGTTCCAGGCCCGGCCGCCCACGCGATCGCGCGCCTCGAGCACCGTCACCGAATGACCCGCGGCCGCGACGAGCCGCGCGGCGGTGAGGCCCGCGAAGCCGGCGCCGACCACGACCACATCCGCGTGATGGCCCCTCTTCTTCGGGTGCTTGGTCTTGGGCTTGGGCTTGCCCTTCTTGTGCTTGGCGGCCTCGGCCGCACGCCGGCCAAGCCGCCGCCGCGCCGGTGGCCAGCGTTCCGGCCAGGAAGCCCCGCCGCGTGATCGGATGCTCCTGCTCCTCGTTCATCCCGAAACCGCCTTGTTCGCCTGATTGATGAGTGCCTCGGCCGTGGCCAGATCGAAGTCGCCGTGGTCGGACCCGAGCCCCTGCGCGACGAGCGCCGCGGCGGCGCAGCCGAGCGCCGCGGCCTCCGCGCGCCCACGTCCGAGCGACAGTCCGCGCAGGAAGCCGGCCGAGAACGCATCGCCGCAGCCGGTGGTGTCGACCACCTCGACCTCGAACGCCGCCACGCGCGCCTCGCTCTCGCCGTCGACGACCACGGCGCCCTTGGCGCCGCAGGTGGCGGCCACGCAGCCGACGCCGCGCTCGAGCAGCGCGCGGCAGCCTTCGGCCAGGTCGGCTTTGCCGCTCAGCGCCAGGACCTGCTCCTCGTTGGGGAGCAGGTAGTCGAGGTGGGCGAACGCCGGCGCGATCCAGTCGAGGATCGCGGCCGCCTGCTCGCCCGGGGCGAGGATGTCGGCCGAGGTGACGACCCCGTGCTCGCGCGCGAACGACAGGATCTTGGCCGCCTCCTCGCCGCCCATGAACTCGGGCGCGCCGAGGTGCAGGTAGTCGGCGGCCGCGATCGCCTCGAACGGCGCGTCGGCCGAGGAATAGGTCGCGTTGGCGCCGATCACGTGGAAGGCCGGCCGCGAGCCGTCGGGCCGGATCGGCAGCACGCTGGCCGAGGTCTGCACGTCCTCGCGACGCACGAGCAGCGACGCGTCGACGCCGAAGCGGCCCAGCAGATCCACCAGGATGTCGCCCAGGGCGTCGCTGCCGATCGCCCCGGCGCTCCGCACGCCGGCGCCGAGCTTGGCCAGCGTGACCGCGGTCCCCCCGGCCGGGCCTGCCGGCGTGATCCGTATCTGCTCGACCAGGGTCCCGCCCTGTCCGGCGGGGATCTCCTCCACGGGGCGCACCAGCACGTCGACGACGTGCACGCCGAGCGTCACGACCTTCACGGCTGGCTCCGGCGCGTGATCCCGTAGCCCCGCCGGCTGACCGTCTCGACGAACGCGAGCTGCTCGGAGCGATCGAGCGTGCGCGGCGCGCCGACCACCGACGCCCGCCAGTACAGCTCGCACGCCCATTCGAGCAGGAGCGCCTGGTCCATCGCGCTGTCGAGATCGGGTCCGTAGGCGATCGCGCCGTGGTTGGCCATCAACGCGGCGCTCCGGCCCTCGAGCGCCTCGAGGGTCAGCTCGGCCAGCTCCGGGGTGCCGAACGTGGCGTAGGGCGCAACGCGGATCGGGCCTCCTAGCGCAAGCATCTGGTAGTGCACGACCGGCAGCTCGTCGAGCACGCAGGCCAGCGCGGTGGCGAAGCGCGCGTGGCTGTGCACGACTGCGCCCGCCGCGTGGCGCCGGTAGATCCCGAGGTGCAGTCCGAGCTCGGAGGTCGGGGCGAGGTCGCCGGCGACCTGCTCGCCGTCGAGATCGACGACGGCGATCGCCTCGGCGGTGAGCTCCTCGAGCCGTGCGCCGGTCGGCGTGACCGCGACGAGCTCGCCGGCGCGCGCGGACAAATTGCCGGCGGTCCCGGTCACGAGTCCGGCCGCGGCCAAGCCGCGCGCGGCCTCGGCGACGCGCTCTCGCTCCCGCTCGAGCATCCCTGACACGATTGAGATGATTACGTGAAGGGAACCTCACTTTCAAGTTCGAACCGTGAGACGTTCCCCCTCCACCGATCGCCTTCGCAACGCGCCCATCCAGGCGCGCAGCCGCGAGCGACTGCGCCGCGTGCTCGACGCGGCGGACGAGGTGCTCGCCGCCGAGGGCCCCGAGGCCTTCACGACCACGCGTGTGGGCGAGGTGGCCGGCGTGTCGATCGGATCGGTGTACCGCTTCTTTCCCGACAAGGAGGCGATCGTCGAAGCCCTGGCCGTCCGGTACTGGAGCGACTTCGAGGACCTGGTGGCCGGCGTGGCCGAGGCCGACGAGGCGCAGCCGCTCGACGATCCCATCGGGGCCGTGGTCGACGTTCTGATCGCCGGGTTCCGCGCTCGCCCAGGCTTTCTCGGCCTCTGGTTCGGGGGCCTGCGGACCGAGCAGGTGCGCGATGCCACGCGTCCCACCCGGACCGCGATCGCGCGATCGATCGAGCGCATCCTTCAGCACCACTGGCCGAGCGCCCCGAGCCCCACCCGCGTGCGCGTGGCCGAGATGGCCGTGCTGGCCGGTGACGGGCTCCTGCGTGAGGCGTTCCGCCGCGACCGCCACGGCGACGTCATCGTGCTGACCGAGAGCAAGCACATGCTGCGCGCCTACATCGCGGAGCAGCTCGGGTGAAGCGACGAAGGCCGTGGGCGCTTGTCGTGGCGATGGCGCTGCTCGCTGCGGGAGCGAGCGGCGCCCGCGCCACGTCGCTGGGGGATGTCTCGGCTTTACACGGCTCCGATCCAGGCCGACGGTAGCCCCGGGCCGCTCACCCCCTGTGGAGGGCGGCCCGGCAGCGCCGGGCGACCACTATACTTTATGAAGTGCTGATCTTCCGGCGACTACTCGGCTTCCTGCGCCCGTACCGGCGCCCGGTCGTCTGGTCGTTCGTCCTGGCCGCCGGCGCGATGATCATGACCGTCCTGATCCCGCTCCTGACGGGCGAGGCGATCAACTCGGTCCGCGCTCACGACCGCCACGCACTGATCATCTACGTCGTGGCCATCGGGGTCGCGGGAATCCTGCGGCTCGGCCTGAGCGCGACGCGCCGGCTGATCGCCGGCCGGGTCTCGCTCGGCGTCGAGCTCGACCTGCGCAACACGCTCTACGGGCACCTCCAGGAGCTCGAGCTCGGGTTCTTCGACCGCCAGCAGACGGGACAGCTGATGTCGCGGGCGACCGTCGACCTGCAGTCCGTGCGGTTCTTCCTCGGCTACGGGCTGATCTTCATCGCGCAGTCGGTGCTGACGATCGCGCTCGCCGGCGTGGCGATGTTCTTCCTCCAGCCGGGCCTGGCCGCGCTCGCGCTCGCGCCGGTCCCGTTCGTCGTACTGATCGCCAACCGCTACGGCAAGCATTCGCAGCCCGCGCTCCGGGAGGCCCAGCAGCGGATCGCCGAGTTGACCGCCGACGCGGAGGAGAACGTCTCCGGCGTGCGCGTGATCAAGGCGTTCGCCCAGGAGGACCGCCAGCTCGACCGCTTCAAGCACTCGGTCCAGCGCGTGTTCGATCAGCAGCTGTACGCCACCAAGATCCAGGCCAAGTACACGCCGATGATCAGCTTCCTGCCCAACCTCGGGCTGGCCCTGATCCTGCTCGTGGGCGGCCGGGAGGTGATCCACGGTTCGCTGTCGATCGGCGCCTTCACGGCCTTCTATGCCTATCTCCTGATGCTGATCTCCCCCATGCGAACGCTCGGCTACATGCTGAGCGCCGCGCAGCGCGCCACCGCCTCGGGCGCCCGGATCTTCCAGGTGCTCGACCGCGCGCCGCACATCACGGCCGCGGCGGACGCGCCGCCCCTTCCCGAGGGGTCGGGGCGGGTATCGCTCCGGAACGTCAGCCTGACCTTCGAGGGGAGCTCGCGGCCGGCGCTGCGCGACGTCGATCTGGAAATCGAGGCGGGTTCGACGGTCGCGCTGGTCGGCGCGATGGGCTCCGGCAAGACCGCGCTCGTCTCGTTGCTCCCGCGCCTCTACGAGGCGACCAAGGGCTCCGTGCGCATCGACGGCGCCGACGTGCGCGACGTCGACCTGGTCTCGCTGCGCCGCGCGATCGCGGTGGTCACCGACGACCCGTTCCTGTTCTCGGCCACCGTGCACGAGAACATCGCCTACGGGCGCCCCGATGCGACCCGCGAGGAGGTCATCCGCGCCGCCGAGGTGGCGCAGGCCGACGGGTTCATCTCCGAGCTGCCGAAGGGCTACGAGACACGCGTGGGCGAGCGCGGACTGACGCTCTCGGGCGGGCAGCGCCAGCGGATCGCGATCGCTCGGGCCGTGTTGTCCGATCCCCGGATCCTCGTGCTGGACGACGCCACGTCCTCGGTCGACGCCTCGACCGAGCAGGAGATCAAGCTGGCGCTGCGCGAGGTGATGACCGACCGGACCACGTTCGTGATCGCCCACCGGCTGTCGACGATCACGCTGGCCGACGAGATCGTCGTGCTCGAGGACGGGCGGATCGCCGCCCACGGCACCCACGACGAGCTGCTCGACGAGTCCGATCTGTACCGCGAGATCGTCGAGAAGGGAATGCCCGATCAGGTGTTCATAACCCGCAAGGCCGCCGGGGCGGTGGGACTGTGAGGCGCCGGCTGCATCAGACCGGTGGACGCGCCCGCAAGCTGCGCGGGCTGATAGAGCTGCTCACGCCGTACAAGTGGCGAGTGCTGGCCATGTTCGTCGCGCTGGTCACCGCGACCGCCGCGGCCCTGGCGCCGGCGCCGCTGGCCAAGCTGGCCATCGACGACGGCATCCGCCGGAACGACGCGGGCACGCTGGACCTGATCGTGGCCGCGTTCCTCGTCTCGGCGCTGGTGTACGCAGTGGCGTCCTACGCGCAGACGTATCTGGTCGGCTGGGTCGGGCAGCGCGCGCTCCAGGACCTGCGCGTCCGGTTGTTCGGACACCTGCAGCAGCTCTCGATCAGCTTCTACTCGCGCAACCGGGCGGGCGTGATCATCTCGCGGCTGACCAACGACGTGGAAGCGCTCGATCAGCTGGTCGAGGACGGGATCGCCACGCTGTTCCAGTCGGGGCTGACGCTGATCGGCGTGGTGGTGATCCTGCTCGTGCTCGACTTCCACCTGGCGCTGCTCACGTTCCTCGCCATCCCGATCCTGCTGATCGGCGGGGTGGTGTTCCGGATCGCGTCGGCCGACGCCTACCGCCTGACGCGCGAGAAGATCGCCACGATCACGGGCTACCTGCAGGAGAGCCTGTCGGGCATCCGCGTCGTGCGGGTGTTCGGCCAGGAGCCGCGCCACATCGAGCAGTTCCGCGAGCTCAACGAGGAGAACCGCGCGGCCAACATGACCACGGTCAACCTGAACGCGGCCTACTTCCCCCTGGTCGAGTTCCTGTCGGCGCTGGTCACGGTCGAGATCCTCGTGGTCGGCGGGCTCGAGGTGATCAACGGCCATACCTCGACCGGCGTGGTGTTCGGGTTCGTGGCGGCGCTCAACAACTTCTTCGACCCGATCCAGCAGCTCTCGCAGCTCTACACCACCTACCAGTCCGGGATGGCCGCGCTCGACAAGATCTTCGAGCTGCTCGACGAGCAGCCCGACCTCCTCGACGCGCCCGACGCGACCGAGCTGCCGCCGATTCGCGGCGAGCTGCGCTTCGACGACGTGTCGTTCCAGTACGGGGCGAGCGCCGGTGATCCCAAGTCCTACGCGTTGCGGGACGTGGATCTGGTCATCCCGCCCGGACAGACCGTGGCGCTGGTCGGGGCCACGGGCGCCGGCAAGTCGACGTTCGCCAAGCTCGTCGCGCGTTTCTACGACCCGACGTCCGGGGCGGTGCTGGTCGACGGGCACGACCTGCGCAGCGTGACCGCCGAGTCCCTGCGCTCGCAGATGGGCATCGTCCCGCAGGAGGGGTTCCTGTTCAGCGGCACGGTCCGGGAGAACATCGCGTTCGGCCGGCCTGACGCGACCGATGACGAGATCCGCGCCGCCGCGCGCGCGGTGGGCGCTGATTCGTTCATTCAGGCGCTCGACGACGGCTACGACGCTCAGATCGGCGAGCGCGGCGTCCAGCTCTCGGCCGGGCAACGGCAGCTGGTCGCGTTCGCCCGTGCGCTGGTGGCCGACCCCCGCATTCTCGTGCTCGACGAGGCGACCTCCAACGTCGACGTGCACACCGAGACGCTGATCGAGCAGGGCCTGCGCCGGCTGGTGGCCGGGCGGACAGCGATTGTGATCGCCCACCGCCTGTCGACGATCCGGGGCGCGGGGCGGATCCTCGTCCTCGAGCACGGCCAGGTGGTCGAAGACGGGACGCACGAGGAGCTGCTCGGAATCCAGGGCCATTACTGGCGGCTGTATCGCGACTGGGCCGAGCAGGCCTCCGCCGCGTAGGCTCTTCTCATGCCGACGGTCGTGGGGCTAACTTTCACCCCGGTCAAGGCCACGCGCCTGCACGTGGTCGACCGGATCGAACTCGGGCCCGACGGCGTGCGGGAGAACCGCCGGTTCTACGTGATCGACGATCGCGACCGGATGATCAACAGCAAGATCGCCGGCGAGCTTCAGACGGTGGTGGCCGACTATTCGCACGCCGATCGCAGGCTGAGGCTCTCGCTACCGGACGGGCGGGTCGTCGAGGACGAGGTCCGGCTCGGAGACGAGGTCGACACGCGCTTCTTCTCCGCCCAGCGCAGGGGCCGTCTGGTCGAGGGTCCCTGGTCGGAGGCGTTCAGCCAGGTGGCCGGACGCCGGCTGCGCCTGGTCGAGCCGTGCGGGCCCGACCAGGGCGTCGATCGCGGTGCCGACGGCGCGGTGTCGCTGATCTCCCGCGCGTCGCTGGCGCGGCTGGCCGAGGTCGGCGGCGTGGAGACGGTGGACCCGCGCCGGTTCCGGATGACGGTCGAGATCGACGGCGTCGATGCGCATGCCGAGGACCGGTGGGTGGACGGCGGCTCGGTCCGGATCGGTGGCGCGGTGGTCGCCTTCGGCGGTCACGTGGGCCGCTGCCTGATCACGAGCCGGGATCCTGACAGCGGCGTGGTCGACCTGCCCACGCTGGACATCCTCGGCGACTACCGCGGCGCGCTCGACAGCACCGAGCCGCTCCCGTTCGGGGTTTGGGGTCGGGTGCTCGAGCCGGGGACGATCCGGGTGGGCGACGAGGTCACGCCGCCGGATGGATAGTGTTCCGGGCCGATGACTGACGTGGCCACCCGGGAACGGGTCGCGATCGAAATCTCCGATCACGTCGCGACCGTCACGCTCACCCGGCCCGAGAAGCACAACGCCCTCGACGTGGCGATGTTCGAGGCGATCAGCGCCGCGGCCGAGCGAGTTGCCGGAGAGCCGGGGGTGCGGGCGGTCGTCCTGCACGGCGAGGGGCCGAGCTTCTGCTCGGGGCTCGACGTGGCCGGGGTCATGGCCAATCAGCCGGACTCGGACGACCTCATGGCCCCGCTGCGCGGGTCGGTTCCCAACTGGTTCCAGCGCCCCGTGTACTCCTGGATCGAGGTGCCGGTGCCCGTGATCGCGGCGATCCACGGATATTGCCTGGGCGGCGGACTGCAGATCGCCCTGGGCGCGGACATCCGGTTCGCCACGCCCGATGCCCGGCTGTCGGTGCTCGAGGTCAAGTGGGGCCTGATCCCGGACATGGCGATCACCCGGACGCTTCCGCGACTGGTCGGAATCGACGTGGCCAAGGAGCTCGCGTTCACGGGCCGGATCGTCAGCGGTGCCGAGGCAGGCGAGCTTGGCCTGGTGACGCATGTCGCCGATGACCCGCTGGCCGCCGCGCGCGAGCTGGCGGCGGAGATCGCCGAACGCTCGCCCGACGCCGTGCGAGGCATGAAGCGGCTGTTCAACGAGGCCTGGACCCGCCCGGCCGAGGAGACGCTGCGGCTCGAGGCCGACATCCAGCTCGGGCTGCTCGGGACGCCCAATCAACTCGAGGCCGTGCGCGCCGGCATGATCAAGGAGCCGGCGCAGTTCACCGACCCGGGCTGAGCCCGAACTGAGCCGAACCCGGCGCGGCGTTGACCAGCCGCCCGGGCGAACTTAGACTCGCACTCTGTCCAGATTCCTGCGGCGTGTGAGCGCGACTTCGTTGGCGCTGATGTGCGCGCTGTCGGTCGCGCCGGTGGCGCGCGGGGCGGCGTCGCCTCGCCCGTTGGATGGCTTGCTCCAGGCGCGCCATGGTCTGGGCGTGCTGGCCGGCCAGGCTCGCTCGCCGGCCTCCCGCAAGGCGCTGCTCGCGGCCGAGGGCCGGCTGGCCGGCGCCACCGCCCCGGCGTTGTGGATCGATCGATCGCACGTGCTCGCCCCCATCTACGGACAATCGGTGTTCGCCGATTCCCGGGCCGCGCTCGTCGATCTCGAGCGGTTGGGATCATCGCCGCCTCCGTCCGGCGGGCTCGCCTCGGTTGAGGGCCAGATCCTGGCCGCCGACCGCGGCCTCGCCGCGGGCGCGATCATCCAGGCGCTCGGGGGCCCGGGGGGCCTGCTCATCCGGGCGCGAGGGATGATCCTCTCGGGTGACCGCTGGGCCGAGACGAGCCGGCTCGACTTCGCCGCCGAGCAATACGGTGCGGGCTGGCGGGCCGCGTTCCACGCGCTGAACGAACTGGTCCACGTGCGCGTCGCGTTCGTGTCCCCGCGCGCGCTCGCGACCGCGGCTCTGAGGGCGCTTGGAAGCGCGCCGCGGATCCGGCCCGCGGGAGTGCACGTTCTTGCCGGGCGGCGCGCGCTCGAGCGCACGGGCAAGCCCGACGTACTGTTCGTCGGCACGGAGAGCTGTCCGGCCTGCGCCATCGAGCGCTGGGGGCTGGTCGTCGCGCTGGAGCAGTTCGGGACGTTCTCGAACCTGAGGCTGGGCCAGTCCGCGGTCAGCGAGCGGCCGTTCGTGCGGTCGTTCACGTTCTCCGGCGCGAGGTACGTGAGTCGGTACGTCGCGTTCGACCCGATCGAGCTCTCGAGTGACCTGCCCGCTCCGGCGGGGGCCTTCCAGACCCTCGGAAAACTCAGCCCGCAGCAGCGCCGGCTGTTCCACGGCCTGGATTCGAAAGGCCTCGTGCCGTTCATCGATGTCGCGAACCGGTTCGCCGACGTCGGCGCGGCGGTCTCGCCGGGGCTGGCGCAGGGACTGTCCTGGACGCAGCTGGCGGTGTCCGTGGGCAGGCCGCGGACCGCTTACGGGCGGGCGATCGCGGCGAGTGCCGAGGTGCTGACCGCCGAGATCTGCCGGGCCACCGGTGGCGCGCCGGCCTCGGTCTGCGGGGCGGCCGTGGTGCAGGAGTACTCGGGCCGGCTGGCGCGCTTCGGCGGGCGCGGCAGTGGGTGCCCGACCGGTGGCGGTGCGGCGCGGCGGGCCGTGGTGTCGGCCCGCCGCATCCGCTACTAGCTATCCGACGCCGACCGTCACCCCGTCCTCGCGCTGGGCGTCCGGGCCCAGGTCGGCGGTGGCGTGCACCACGGAGTTTGTGGAGGGCGCCCAGCTTGGCGGGGTCACCCTGAACTTGACGACCGCCGCCTGGCGCGTCGCGTCCCGACCCGCGTCGGCTACGTGCCGGTCCCCACGCGCAACACCCCCAGCGCGCGGTCCAGAGAAAGAACGCCCGAGCCCGCTAGCCAGCCGGAGATGAGAACTGGGGAACAGGGACTCGAACCCCAACTTCGACGTCCAGAGCGTCGCGTGCTGCCATTACACCATTCCCCAGTGCTGTGCGTGGCTATCGGGACTGGTAGCCGAGTATAGGTCAGGAAGTCGGCGAGGATCGCAGTTTGCCGACCGCGATCAGAGCGAGCCCAGGTCGCTCGAGACGTCCTCAAGCTCGCCGGTCCGCTCGCTCACGTCCGTGCCCGAGGCGAGGAGCCGGCGCGCGTCCTCCAGGTCGTCGGAGCGGCCGACGGACAGCGCCCCGGCCACGCGGCCGTCGTGCAGGTAGAAGATCGAGAACGCGCCTTCGTCGATGGAGCCGCGGACGACCTCCTGCTCCCATTCCGAGGCCGGCCCGATGTACTCGAGCGAGGCCCAGTCGGAGAGGTCGGAGAAGAAGTACGGAACGACGTCGTGGGGCACGTCGCGGCCGAGCATGTTGAGCGCCGCGGTCTTGCCCTGGTTGAAGGCGACGTCCCAGTGCTCGACCCGTAGCCGCCGGCCGTCGTGGACCACGCTCTCGTACTCCGCGATGTCGCCCGCCGCGAAGATGCCGGGGACGGACGTCTGCAGTCTCGAGTCGACGAGGACCCCGCCACCATCGCCGATCTCGAGGCCCGCCGTGCGGGCCAGCCTGACATCGGGCACGGCGCCGACGCCGATCACGACCGCGTCGGCGTCGAGCTGGCGTCCGCTCTTGGTGACGACGCGCGTGACGCGGCCGCCGGTCCCCTCGAAGCGGTCGAGCTCGTCGTCACCGTGGACCTCGATCCCGTGCTCCTCGAGGCGGCCCTGGAAGAACCGGCCGGCCTGCTCTCCGAAGTGACGGCTGAGCGCGACCGCCTCGAGCATGACCAGCGAGCAGGAGCTGCCGCGCTCGGTGAGCGACGCGGCGACCTCGGTGGCGATGTAGGACCCGCCGATCAGGACGACGCGCTTGCCGGAGGCATCGTCGCGGATCGTGTCGCTGTTGCCCAGCGTCCGCAGATAGTGGATGCCCTCGAGCTCGGCGCCCGGAACCGAGAGGCGGCGCACGCCGGAGCCGGTGGCGACCAGCGCCTTGTCGAAGCTCACCTCCTGGCCGTCGGTCAGCTCTACGCTGCGCTCGGACAGATCCAGGCTCTTGACCGAGACGCGGGTGAGCGCCTCGACCTGCTGCTCGTCGTACCACTCGGACGGCCGGAACAGCGTGTCCTCCCGCGATGCCTTGCCCTGGAGGTAACCCTTCGAGCAGTCCGGGCGGTTGTAGGGCAGGTCGGCCTCCCGACCGATCAGGAGGATCGAGCCGTCGGCGCCGGACTCGCGCAACCAGCGCGCGCAGTTGCCGGCGGCGAGCCCGCCCCCGATCAGCGCGTAGGCGACGTGACGATCGGCCATCGTTCAGGCGCCAGGGCTCGCGCCGTTGGGAGCGAACTGCGGGGTGATCTGCGCTTCGAGCCCCGGGTCGAGGATCAGCAGCACCTGATCACCCGGCTGGATGATCGAGTCAGCCTTGGGCACGAAGCCGGCGCCGCCGCGCAGGACCGAGATGATCAGCGAGCCGTCGGGCAGCTCGACGTCCTGCACCTTGCGGCCGGCGGCGTCCGAGCCCTGCCCGACCTCGAGCTCGATGATCTCCAGATGCTCCTCCTCGAGGGCGAGCAGCTGGACCAGCCCGTACTCGGGAACCTCGTGCTCGATCAACCGGAGGATCAGGTCGGTCGCCGATACGGCCGGTTGGACGTCGAGCAGCCGGAAGTGCTGCAGGTTGCGCGGGTTGTTGACCCGGGCCACGATGCGCTGAACGCCGTACTTCTCCTTGGCCATCTGGCAGATAAGGATGTTGTCCTCGTCGTCGCCGGTGACCGCGATCACCAGGTCCGCGCGCTGGATGCCCGCGCGCTCGAGCACCCACAGCTCGGTGGCGTCGCCGTACTGGACGGCGTGCTCGAGCTCCTCCTCGACGACCCGGTAGCGGGCGTGGTCGGATTCGACCAGCGTGACCTCGCGCTCCTTGGCGATCAGCTCGCGGGCCAGGTTCCAGCCGACCTTGCCGGCGCCGGCGATGATCACGTACATGTGCGTCCCCCGATGTCGTGGCCGAGTGGCCCGGTCGCGTCCGTGCTCATGCCAGCACCACGCGTGAGGCTTCGTCGATCGCGACCTGGGTGGGGCAGATCGTCAGCAGTCCCTGCTCGGCGTACCAGGCGCTACGGCCGGGGTCGGCAACCCGCACCACCACGCGCCCGACCTTGAACCGTCGTTGAGCAATCTGGGCGATCACCAGGTTCGTATTGTCGCCGCTGGTCGCCGCCAGGAACACGTCGGCCTGCTCGATTCCTGCCTCGATCAGCCCATCGATCTCGAGCGCGGTGCTCACCGTGAACCGCCCGCCGGCGTCCTCCCACGTCGTGAGCTGATCCTTGTCGAGCCGCTCGTGCGACAGCGGATCGCTGTCGAGCACGGACACCTCGTGTCCGGCATCGAGGGCCCGCTTGGCCACGGCGGACCCGACGCGTCCCGAACCAACGATCAGGATGAACATGGCCTGCAGGGTAGTCGCATTTGCGAGGACAGCAGCCTAGCTCGCGCCAAGTAAACGCGGTGGGTTAATGGGCGAATTCGTTCAAGGACGCCGCGAGACCCCAAGGGCCGCAGCCGTCTGGCTCAGGTGATGAGCGGGATGATCAGCAGGGCGACGATATTGGCGACCTTGATCATCGGGTTGATCGCCGGCCCGGCGGTGTCCTTGAAAGGATCGCCGACCGTGTCGCCGGTCACCGCCGCGGCGTGCGCCTCGGAGCCCTTCCCGCCGTAAGCACCGTCCTCGATCAGCTTCTTCGCGTTGTCCCACGCGCCACCGCCCGAGGTCATCGAGATAGCCACGAACAGGCCGACCACGATCACCCCGATGAGGAGGCCGCCGAGCGCCTCGATGCTGATCAACCCGACGATGAACGGGATCAGGATGGGGATGAGCGCAGGCAGGATCATCTCGCGCTGGGCGGCGCGGGTCACGAGGCTGACCGCCGCTCCGTACTCGGGCTGTTCGGTGCCATCCATGATCCCGGGGTGCTCGCGGAACTGGCGGCGCACCTCCTCGACGACGGCGCCGCCGGCGCGGCCCACCGCCTCCATGGCCAGCGACGCGAACAGGTAGACCATCATGCCTCCCACAAGCAGCCCGATCAGGACCGCGGGATTGCCGATCGAGAAGTCCGGGTGCTTACCGGCGGCGATCACCTCGGTCTCGAAGGCGTTGAACAGCACGAGCGCGGCGAGGGCGGCCGAGCCGATCGCGTACCCCTTGGTGACCGCCTTGGTCGTGTTGCCGACCGCGTCGAGCGGGTCGGTGACGTTGCGCACCTCCTCGGGCAGGTTGGCCATCTCGGCGATCCCGCCGGCGTTGTCGGTGATCGGCCCGAACGCGTCGAGCGCGACGATCAGGCCCGTCAAGGAGAGCTGCGCCATGACGGCGACGCCGATGCCATAGATCCCGGTCGTTCCTCCACCGCCCAGCTTCCACGCTCCGAAGATCCCGAGCGCGAGCACGATCGCCGGCGGCGCCGTCGACTGGTACCCCTGCGCGAGTCCCTGGATGATGTTCGTCGCGTGGCCGGTCTGCGAGGCCCGCGCGGTGCTCTTCACCGGAGCGAAGCGTGTCGAGGTGAAGTAGTCGGTGATCACGAACAGGCATGCGGTCACGCCGATCCCGATCAGCGCGCACAGGTAGTACTTCCACCAATGCGGCGCGGCGAGGCCGGTCGCCTTGAACGTGAGGTCCTTCATCATCCAGTAGGTGATCGGGATGAACGCGAGCGCCGCAAGCGCGCCCGAGGTGATCAGTCCCTGGTAGAGCGCGCGCTCGACGTTCCCGGCGCGCGACCGCACGGCGAACGTCCCGATGATCGAGGCGATGATCGAGACCGCGCCGAGCACGAGCGGGTACAGGGCCACGGCCGTTTGTTGGCTGAACAGCAGGACGCCCAGCAGCATGACCGCGACCGCGGTCACCGCGTAGGTCTCGAACAGGTCGGCCGCCATCCCGGCACAGTCGCCGACGTTGTCGCCGACGTTGTCGGCGATCACCGCCGGGTTCCGGGGGTCGTCCTCGGGGATTCCGGCCTCGATCTTCCCGACGAGGTCGGCGCCGACATCTGCGGCCTTGGTGAAGATTCCGCCGCCGAGACGGGCGAACACCGAGATCAGCGAGCCGCCGAACCCGAGCCCGATCAGCGCGTCCACCGCTTCCTTCTGACTCTCGCCGGCGATCCAGGTGAGGATGCCGTAATAGCCGGCGACGCCCAGCAGCGCCAGGCCGACGACGAGCATGCCAGTCACCGCGCCGCCGCGGAACGCAACCTCGAGCGCACGCGACACGCCGCTGCGCGCGGACTCCGCCACGCGCGCGTTGGCGCGCACCGATACGTTCATGCCGATGTAGCCCGCCGCCGCGGACAGCACACCCCCGATCGCGAACCCGATCGCCACCCGGATGTTCTGGATCGGGATCAGGACGATGAACAGGATCACCCCGACCCCGGCGATCGTCGTGTACTGACGATTCAGGTAAGCGCGCGCACCCTCCTGCACCGCCGCGGAGATCGTGCGCATCGTCTCGTTGCCAGGCGACAGCGCAAGCAGCGCGCGCGAGGTGACTACGCCGTAAGTGACGGCGGCGGCGGCGCAGACGAGCGCAATGATCACGCCGTGATGGGCAAGAAAGCTGGACAAAGAGGTCCTCCAGGGAAGGTCTGAATTAGAGAGAGCGCGCGAGCAAGCGCAGCCAACACAAACTGGAAAAGGGCCGCCACCCGTGCTGGTCGAGCGGAGGCCCGGAGAGACGCGAGTTTAGCGTGCGGGTCGGCCAGACGGCGCCAGGTGCGGGCGCAGACAGGCGGCCCGAGGCCGGCCTCGCGGTCAGACTGATTACCGGACTGTTGTTACTGGCCAGGCACCCACAGCCGACCGCTGCGCTGAGCCGGACCGGGCTCGCCGGGCTTGGCAGGCTCCGGCGGCGGGGGCTGCGCCGGTTGCCCTGGTGCCTCGCCGGGTGCCGGGGCTCCGCCGGCGCTCCCGGGGCCGGCGCCCTCGGCTGGCCCGGGCCTCCCGGCCGGTCCGGGCTCCCCGGCCGGCCCGGCGCCCTCGGGCGCGGACGCCGCGGGCTGCCCGCCGATCTTCACGAACGCGATCTGGAGTTGAGACACCGCGTCGCGGATCGCCCCGACCTGGGTCGGAGCGGCCTCCTCCAGCACGGGCATCAGCGCCCGGACCCCCTCGATCGCCAGTCTCACCTGCGAGGGGTCGCGCTCGTCCTCGGTGCCCGGGACCAGCCCGGTCCGGCGCATGCCCAGGTTGACCAGCGCCGCGACGTTGTCGAGCAGGACGTGCTCGACGCGAAGTCGCTTGAGCTCCGCCTCGTAGGCGCGCAGTTCCTCTTCCGAGGGCTGGTTGGGATCGCTGCTCATCGGGTCACCTCCGCTGCGCTGGCCGCATAAGTGTCGCGTGTCTCCGCCACGACGGCCGCGTAGGCCTCGGGCAGGCTCACCCCGGCGTCGGTCATCCGCCGCTGACGCTGGGCGCCGTTGAGCGTCGGTAACGCCACGTCGATCCCGAGCTCGGCGCGAACCGGCGCGCACCAGTTCAGCAGGCGCTCGGTGGCCTCGGCCGCGGGATACGCCTCGGCGCGATCGAGATCGAGCAAATCGCCGTCCAGACCGTGACGGATCGCCCGCCAGACGTTCTCCTCGATCAGCCGCCGGGGGAGATCGGTGAACGGCACGCCCTCGTCGACGTCGCGGGCGGCCTGCGCGACGCAGGCCACGATCAGGGCGGCCAGCGCCTCCGACTCCGGCGCGGTCATCTGGGCGTCGCAGATCCGCACCTCGACCGTGCCGAACGAGAAGTGGGGGCGAATCGACCACCACACCTGGGTGTACTCCACGATCGACCGCGTGCTGACCAGGAAGCCGATGTACTCGGCGAACGCCCGCCAGCTCCCGAACGCGTCGGGCACCCCGCAGCGCGGAAAGCTCTTGGTGAAGATCTGCGAGCGGGCGCTGTGCAGCCCGGAGTCGCGGCCGTCCAGGAACGGCGAGTTGGCCGAGATGGCGAGCAGCAGCGGCAGCACCGGCCGGAGGCGGTCGCACACCAGCACCGCGCGGTCGGCCCCGCGCACGCCGACGTGGACGTGCAGCGAGAAGGTGTTGTTGCGCCAGGCGACGTACTTGAGGCCGTCCTCGACCCGACGGTAGTGCTCGGTGTCGATGATCTTCTGCTCGCGGTAGTCGGACCAGGGATGGGTGCCGGTGGCGCCGAGCGCCACGCCGTGCTCGGCCGCCAGCGCGAACAGCCTCCGCCGACGGTCGCGCTGGGCCGCGAACGCCGAGGTCAGGTCGCCGGCGCGCCCGGAGCGGATCTCGATCTCCGAGGAGATCAGCTCGCCGGCGATCGATTCGGCCAGCACCGGATCGGCCTGCGCGGCGTCTCGGAGCTCCTCGAACCGCGCCACGAGCGCGAGCGAGCTCGGCTGGAGCAGCGCGAACTCCTCCTCGAGGCCGACCGTGAAGTCGGTCGACTCCTCGAACGCGGCGTAGGCGGATTCCAGATCGAGGCTGCTGCTCAACGATTGATCACCTTAGGCGGGATCGGGCGCGGATCAGGTGAGATAGAAGTAGAGCGCGTAGAGAAGGTCGACGGCCGGGCTCGAGGTGTGGACGGTGACCTCGGGGGGCACCTGCAGCAGGGCGTCGGAGTAGTTGAAGATGATCTTCACGCCGGCGTCGACGAGCTCCTCGGCCAGGCGCTGCGCGGCGGCGGACGGCACGGCGAGCACGGCGACGACGATGTCCTCCTCGTCGATCACCTCGCGCAGATCGGAGTTGTGGCGAACCGACAGCGGGCCGATCCGGTCCCCAACCTTGCCCCGGTCGACGTCGAACACCGCGACGACGCGGAAGCCGTGGTCGGCGAAGATGTCCGAGGTGGCAATCGCGGTGCCGAGATGGCCGGCGCCGAACAGCGCGATGTTGTGCTGGCCCGAGGTGTGCAGGATCTTGCGGATCTGGTTGACCAGCGACTCGACGTTGTAGCCGACCCCGCGCTTGCCGAACTTGCCGAAGCCCGAGAGGTCGCGGCGGATCTGAGTCGAGTTCACGTGGGTGTAGTCGGCCAGCTCCTGGGAGGAGATCGTCTCCTTGCCCATCTTGCGGGCCTGGATGAGGACCTGTAGGTAGCGCGACAGCCGCGCGGCGACCCCGAGCGCGAGTTTCTCCCCCGGCTTTTCGACGCCAGGCTGGGCCGTCTCGGCGTCGCTCCCGACCGTGTAGCTCATGCCGTGTGCACCATATCGAGCCGGCGCTCGAGCTCGGACTCGTCCACGAACAGCTCGAACGCCTCGACACCGTCGATCGTAACGACCGGAATCCGCTCCAGATAGGCCCGGAGCAGCGCCTCGTCGGAGTCGATGTCCTGCTCCTGGAGGGAAAACGGCCGCCCCCGACGGACCCGCTCGAGCACTTCCCGCGCGTCGTCGCACAGGCAGCACCCCTCGCGGGTGTAGAGAATCAACGTGGTCATCGCGCGACCAGCACCCGCTCGCCGGTCGCGTACACGTCGAGGCCGAGGTACTCGGGGTACGGGCGCGCCTCGGCGAACCGGGCCGCGCTGGCGATCATCGCCGCGTTGTCGGTGCACAGCTCCCGGGCCGGCACGTGCACCTCCACCCCCAGCGCGCGCATGCGCTCGCGGACCGCGCGGTTCGCCGCCACGCCACCGCCGATCGACAATCGCTCCAGCCCGGTCTCGACCAGGGCCCGCTGCACCCGGATGGCCAGCGACTCGACGATCGCGTGCTGATAGGACGCGGCCAGGTCGGCCCGCCGGCGTTCTGCCTCGGACTCGCCAAGGTCACGCACCCGGTACAGCAAAGCGGTCTTGAGACCGGCGAAGGAGAAGTCCAGCCCCGCGAGCCGTTTGGCGGTCGGAAATTCGAACGCGGACGGATCCCCATCGGAGGCGAGCCGCTCGAGCGCCGGGCCGCCCGGGTAGCCGAGCCCCAGCAGGCGCGCGCCCTTGTCGAACGCCTCGCCGGCGGCGTCGTCGAGCGTCTGCCCGAGCACCTCGTAGTCCGGACCGGGATCGGTGACCCGCGCGAGCAGCGTGTGACCGCCGCTCGCGACCAGGCTGAGGAACGGCGGGTCGAACGGCTCGGGGCCGAGGAACGCCGCAGCCACGTGGCCGTGCAGGTGATCGACGCCGGCCAGCGGCAGCTCGTACGCGGCGGCGAGACCCTTGGCCGTGGCCACGCCGACCAGGAGCGCGGCGACCAACCCGGGACCCATCGTGACCGCCACCAGGTCCAGTTTCGGCAGTGACACGCCCGCCCGCGCCAGGGCATCGTCGACCACATGGCCGATCAGCTCGAGATGGTGCCGGGAGGCGATCTCCGGGACC
Source organism: uncultured Solirubrobacterales bacterium (assembly GCA_963832315.1). Lineage (GTDB taxonomy): Bacteria > Actinomycetota > Thermoleophilia > Solirubrobacterales > Solirubrobacteraceae > Palsa-465. The sequence continues at coordinate 237,206 of CAWHTT010000013.1, forward strand.
ACGCCGCCGAAGCGATCGTGGACGCCCTGCGAGGAGATCACGTTCGAGCGGATCTCCCCTTGCTCGGTGACGACCGCGGCGCAGGTGTCGTCACAGCTCGTCTCGAGGGCCAGGATCACCCGGAGGCGCTCGAGGTCGAGGCCGTGTCGGCCGTGCGCCACATGATCACGGCATCCTCTCCGGTGTCCTGGTAGTAGCGCCGTCGCGTCCCGGCCGAGCGGAAGCCGAAGCGCTCGTACAGCGCGATCGCCGGGCTGTTGGAGGGGCGCACCTCGAGCGTGTAGGAGGCATCCTGGCCGGCGCGGGCGATCATCTCCTCGAGCAGCGCGGTGGCGATTCCGCGGCGCCGGACCGGGGGGTCGATCGCGATGTTCATCAGATGCCACACGTCGGCGTAGCGCGAGCAGATGAGGTAGCCGACGATCCGGCGCTCCTCGATCGCGGCCAGGCACACCCCGGACGGCTTGGACAGCTCGAGGACGAACATGGCCAGCGACCACGGCGTGGGAAACGCGCGTCGCTCGATCGAGATGACCTGTGGGAGGTCCGAGTAGCCGAGCGGGCGGATCGTGATGGGCGTCGTGCTCATGGCGTGCGATGGGCGATCTCGGCGTCGGGAGCACGGAGGTAGTCCGGCCGGACGTCGTCGGGGACGCCCCCTTCCAGGTGGTCAGCGAGTCGACAGTGGTTCGTGGCCGTGACCTTGTGGAGCGGGGAATCGTCTTCCGGAATGAAGGATCCCGAGCGCTCGAGAACTTCCCTGAATGCTACCGCCCCATCCCCGATCGCCAGCGTGGCTGGGCCGAGCGGCGACACCAGCTCCGCGAGGGCCTCGGGCGCAAGCACGCGCGGGGGCAGCAGGGCGCTGTCGAACTCGCCCGCCTCGTCGATCCGCCAGCTTGCCGCGAACACCTCGCTGCGCCGCGCGTCGAGCACGGCCAGCACCGCGTCCAGCCCGGCCGGAACCGCGTCTGGATGCGGTCTGGCCAGCGCGAGCGACTGGAGTGTGGACACCGCGACCAGCGGGATGTCCCGGGCGCGGGCCAGCGCCCGCGCGGTGGCGATCCCGATCCGAAGCCCGGTGAACGTCCCTGGGCCCACGCCGACCGCGATCCGGTCCACCTCCTCCCAGCCGATTCCGGCGCGATCGAGGACCCGCGCCACCAGCGGCAGGAGTCGGGTGGCGTGGCCGGGGCGCTCGCCGGGGCGCGGATCGTGCCGCGCGGTGAACACGACGCCGCCCACGCCAGAGAGCGCGACCGTCGTGGCCGGTGTCGCGGTGTCGAAGGCCAGGATCCTCACGCGCCCTCGATCATGGTCAGCGGCCGGGCGGCCGCGAGCGGCGTCTCGATCGTCACCGTCCGTGTGTCCCCCCCGGCGTGCTCTATCAGCACTCGTGCGGCCACATGCGCGAGCCCGGCGATTCGCGCGGTCGCCCCGCCGGGCCACTCGACGAACGCGATCCGGTCGGGACCCAGGTAGTCGGCGAGCAGATCGGGGTCCTCGTCGGCCAGATCCGCCACCCGGTACAGATCGAGGTGGGCGACCGGGACGCGGCCCGGGTAGCGCTGGCCGATCGTGAAGGTCGGACTGGTGACGAGGGCGTCCACCCCGAGCGCCCGGCAGGCGCCGCGCACGAACGTGGTCTTGCCGGCGCCGAGCTCCCCCTCGACCAGCACAACGTCGCCGGGGGTGAGGGCCGCCGCCAGGTCGGCGGCGAGAGCCTCGGTCTGGTCCGAGCTGCTGGTCTCATGGCGGCTGGACATCGCCTGAAAGCAATGTAGTGCAGGCCGCCCGCGCCACCGTTCCGACCGGTTCGGTACCGTCACAGCCACGATGTGGCGACGCTTCGAGCCCCAGCTGTCGGCCCTGCGCGGCTCGGACACTGCCAAGGCCGCAGGCCTCGCCGGCGCGATGGTGGCCAACAACGTCATCGCGCTCGGGTCCGTGATCGTGTTCTCGCGCGAGCTCAGCGACTACGGCTCGCTCGCCGCGCTGGTCAGCTATTTCCTGATCCTCGCGGTGGTCGGCTACGCGATGCAGCTGGCGACCGCCCGCGAGGCCGTCCTCGGCCACCTCGGCGTCGGAGCCGGCATGGCCGCCACCATCCGTAGCTGGACGCGCTCGCTTTTGATCTTCACCGCGGTCATGACCGTCGTCTCGGTGCTCCTGCGCCATCCAATCGCATCCGCGGTCGGCGTGAAGCAGGACTGGGCCGCCGCACTGGGGATCCCGGCAGGGTGCCTGTACCTGCTGCTGTGCATGCTGCGCGGTTTCCTCCAGGGGCTCGGCGATTACCGCGCCGTAGGCATCAGCCTGGTCGGGGAACAGGCCGCGCGCCTGGCCATCGGCGGGATCCTCGCTGGCGTCGGGCTGGGCATTACCGGCGCGTACATCGGCACGCCGCTGTCGTTCGTGGTGATGATGTTCTACTGCGCCGTCCCCCTGCGCCGTCGGCTCGGCACGGCGGACCCCGGACGCCGCCCCGCCCTCCCACTGTGGGCGCACGTCCGGAATGCGTGGGCCGCGATCGCCGCGCTCGGCGTGATCGCGGTGCTCCAGAACATCGACATCATCGCCGCCAAGCACCAGTTCTCGACCGACCTGGCCAGCTCCTACAGCGCGACCGCCGTGGCGGCCAAGGTCCTGATCTGGGTCGCGATGGGGGCTGGCTTCTACCTGGTGCCCGAGGTGTCGCGCCGGCACGCGGCCGGCGAGGAAACGCGCCCGGTGCTGGGCAAGGCATTGGCGATCGTCGGCGCGGCGGCGATTCCCTGCCTGCTGATCTTCGCGTTGGCCTCACGGTTGCTGATCAAGCTGGCGTTCGGCTCGGACCGTCTGCTGGCCGTCGACGCGCTGTTCATCCTCGGGGTGGCCTTCACCGTGCTCGCGGGGACGTATCTCGCCGTTCAGTACATGCTCGCGCTCAAGCGCAGCTGGTTCCTGCTCCCGCTCGGCGCGGTGGCGGTCGCCGAGCCGATCCTCCTGCTCAACGCCTCACACCAGCCGAAGCAGTTCGCGCTGGTCGTGCTGGGCGTTCAGATCGTCGGGGCGCTGGTCGCCTTCGGACTGGCCCTGCGTCCGGCAAAGCGCACCCACTCAGCAAGCGAGCCGGAAGACGACGTACGGGAGCCGGAGCTCGTGGGCGCCTCGGGGCTCTCGTAGATGGCGGTCACGAAGATCATCGAGCTGGTCGGCAGCTCCACGACCAGCTCCGACGACGCGGTCAAGGCCGCCCTCGCCGAGGCGCAGGCCTCACTGCGCAACATCAAGGCGGTCGACGTCGTGTCGGTCGGGCTGCGCGGCGAGAACCTCGACGAGTGGCGGGCGCTCGTCCGCATCTCGTTCCTGATCGAGCGCGTCAGCGAGTAGCGCGGCGGCGATTTAGAAGAGTCCGAGCTGGGCGACTGGCTCGAGGTCGCTGTCGGCCCGCGAGTCCCGGGCGTCGTCCTCTTCAAGCTCCGGAACCGGCTCGAACGTCTGCGGCTGCTCGGGCGGCCCGAGCGCCAGCAGCTCGGGGATGCGTTGGAAGTCGGCCCGCAGCGCCTCGAGCATCGAAGGCGTGTACAGCGCGGCGGCCGGGTGATATAGCGGGTACAGGCGGACCGCGCGGGGTCCGATGATCCGCACCTCCTCCCGCCCGTGCAGGCGCGATATTCCCGTGGTGTCGGCGCGCAGCAGCTTGGTCGAGAAGTTGCCGAGCGTGCAGATCACGGTCGGCTCGATCAGGTCGACCTGCCGGCGCAGGTAGTCGTTGCAGGCCTCGATCTCGTTGGGATGCGGATCGCGGTTCTGCGGAGGCCGGCATTTGAGCACGTTGCAGATCCACACGTCCTTGCGGTCGAGCCCGATCTCGGACAGCAGCTTGTCGAGCAGCTTCCCGGCCTGGCCGACGAACGGCAGGCCCAGCCGGTCCTCGTTGGCGCCTGGGGCCTCGCCGATGAACATCAGGTCGGCATCGGCGTTGCCGGCGCCGAACACGACAGTCGTGCGCGTCTGGTGCAGTGGGCAGCGCACGCACCCCCGCGCCTCCTCGTAAACGGCCTTCAACAGCTCGCGACGGTCCGCGGCAGTCCTCACTGGCGGCGATGGTAACCCCGGCCACGGACGGGCCCGGCGCTCATCCCCGGTATTTGCGGAGGTCCAGCGCGGGTAGGACCACGGCGCATGTGATGCATGGCACGCGTAACCGCCGATCGGCCGCGGGTATCCTTTTATCTGAGGCCATCACGCGGAGCACGCGGAAGGACCTCGACGCCAATTCATCTTCGTCACACGCCGACCGGTATCTCCGATGCGGGAACTGGAACGGGATCTCAGCTCAGACACCCCTTCGTGTAGGCGGCTGGCCATCGTTGGCCGAGGCCGCGTTGGCTATGCGCTGGCGAACGCGCTGGCCACGGCCGGCTACGAGGTGGAAGGGCCGCTCGGCCGGGGCGCCGACGGCGCCGGGGCGGATGCCGTCCTGCTGTGCGTCCCCGACGGGGAGATCGCTGTGGCCGCGGCGCAGATCGCCCCCGGGCGCCTGGTCGGCCACTGCTCAGGCGCGACCGGCCTCGGCCCCCTTGCGCCGCACGAGGCCTTCTCGCTGCATCCGCTGATGACGGTCACGGCCGACGGAGCGGATTTCGCCGGCGCCGGCGCGGCCATCGCCGGCGACACCCCGCGCGCGGTGGCCCTGGCGCGAGAGCTGGCAGGCGCCCTCGGCATGCGGCCGGTCGAGATCACCGAGCCCAACCGCACCGCCTACCACGCCGCAGCCTCGATCGCCTCGAACTTCCTGATCACGCTGGAGGCGGCGGCCGAGCGTCTCGGCGCCACCGTGGGCCTCGAGCGCGACCAGCTCGTCCCGCTGGTCCGCGCCACGGTCGAGAACTGGGCGCGTCTCGGCCCCGAGCGGGCGCTGACCGGGCCGGTGGCGCGCGGAGACGAGGTCACGGTCGCCCGTCAGCGCGCGGCCGTGGCCGAGGCCGCCCCCGAACTGCTCGACCTGTTCGACGCGCTCGTGCAGGCCACCCGTGCGCTGGCCGCCGAGCGGGAGGCTCAGCCGGCATGAACGTCATCCACACCGTCGCCGAGCTGCGCGCCACTCTGCGCGATCCCCGGCGCGCCGGCCGCCGCATCGGCCTGGTTCCCACGATGGGCGCGTTCCACGAGGGCCACCTGTCGTTGATGCACCAGGCTCGCCGGGACTGCGACGTGGTCGTGGTGTCCCTGTTCGTGAACCCCGCGCAGTTCAACGACCCGGCCGACCTCGAGCGCTACCCACGCGACACCGAACGCGACGAGGCGCTGGCCGCCGGGCTCGGCGTCGACCACCTGTTCGCGCCGCCCGTCGAGGAGGTCTACCCCCGGGGCTTCGCGACCACGGTGTCGGTGGCGGGGATCACCGAGACGCTCGAGGGCGCCCATCGCGGCCGGGCCCACTTCGACGGCGTGACCACGGTGGTGGCCAAGCTGTTCAACATGGTCGGGCCGGACGTCGCCTACTTCGGGCAGAAGGACGCGCAGCAGGCGCTGATCATCCGCCGCCTCGTGCGCGACCTCGACATGCCCGTGCGGATCGAGGTCTGCCCGACGGTTCGCGAGCCCGGCGGGCTGGCCCTCTCGAGCCGCAACATCCTGCTCTCTCCGGACGACCGCGACCGCGCCACGGCGCTTCACCGGGCGCTCGCCGCCGCCCAGGACGCCGTGAGCGCCGGCGAGCGCGACGCCGCCGTCCTGCGCGCCCGCGCCCTCGCCGAACTGGCCGGCGCGGACATCGAGCCTGACTACGTCGAGTTCGTCGCGACCGACACGCTCGCGCCCGTGAGCCGGATCGACCGCGACGTGCTCGCCGTCCTCGCCGCACGCGTCGGGGACACCCGCCTCATCGACAACCAGCTGATCCAACCGTCCCTCAACCACGACCGCGAGGTGGCGACCCCGTCCAGGGCGCCAACCACCGCGTGAAGGAGAGAACGAAAGTGTCTGCCACCCCGCGCATCCCGGTTCCCCATAACCTCGACTCCCCCCTCCCCATGACGCTGCCCCGGCTGGCCGAGAAGAAGCGCCTCGGCGAGCCGATCGTGATGGTCACCGCGTACGACTATCCCTCGGCCCAGGTCGCCGAGGCGGCCGGCGTCGACCTCGTGCTGGTCGGCGACTCGGGCGCGATGACCGTGCTCGGGTACCCCTCGACGGTGCCGGTGTCGACCGAGGAGATGCTGATGCTGGCGGCGGCCACGCGCCGCGGCCTGCAGACGCCGCTGCTGGTCGGCGACCTGCCGTTCGGGTCCTACGAGGCCTCCGACGAGCAGGCGATCGCCACCGCTCAGCGCTTCATCAAGGAGGCCGGCTGCGACGCGGTCAAGCTCGAGCGCGGCGGCTCGAGTGTTCAGCGTGCCCGCGCGATCGTCGAGGCCGGGATCCCCGTCATGGGCCACGTCGGGCTGACGCCGCAGACCGCCACCGCGCTGGGTGGCTACCGGGCGCAGGGCCGCACGGCCGAGCGCGCCCTCGCCGTCGCCCGTGACGCGCTCGCGTTGCAGGCGGTGGGCTGCTTCTCGCTCGTGTTCGAGGCGATTCCAGCCGGGGTGGCGGCGCGCGTGACGGAGCGCCTCGAGATCCCGGTGATCGGGATCGGCGCGGGTCCCGCCACCGACGGCCAGGTGCTCGTGTTCCACGACCTGCTCGGCATCTACGACGGGCACGCGCCGCGCTTCGCCAAGCGCTACGGCGAGCTCCGCGAGCAGATGGTGGCGGGCGTCGCGACCTATGCCTCCGAGGTTCGCAGCGGCGCGTTCCCGGCCCCGGAGCACACGTACTCGATCGACGACGACGAGCTGCGCGCGTTCGAGGCCGGGCTGGACGCGATCGAGGGCTGATCGGGCCGCGCCAGCGGCCCATTTGAAGCGCGCCGCCAATACCATCCCTCGGGATGCCGCCGCGCCTCGGAGACCTGTTCGCTCCGCGCGACCGGGCTTACTTCGAGTTGTTCGAGGAGGCCGGCCGGAACGCCCTGCTCGCGGCCCAACTGCTCGAGCGGCTGCTCGAGCACTTCCCCGACAACCGGGAGCTGGCGTCGGAGATCCTCGACTGCGAGCACGAGGGCGATCGGATCACGCACGAGATCATCGATCGCCTCAACCACACGTTCGTCACCCCGATCGACCGTGAGGACATCCTGGCCCTGGCTTCGGCTCTGGACGACATCGTCGACTACACCGAGGAGGTGGCCGATTACCTCGGGCTGTACCGGATCGAGGCGCCGATGGACCAGGCAATCAGCCTGGCCCACGTGCTGAGCGCGTCCTGTCAGGAGATCGGCAGGGCGATCCCGCTGCTGCACGGATTCAAGACGGAGATCTCCCAGCACACCGTTGAGATCAACCGGCTCGAGAACGTAGGCGACCGGATCACGCGCGAGGCCGTCGCCTCGCTGTTCGATGCGCGCGTCGACCCGATGGTGGTGATCCGCTGGAAGGACATCTTCGAGCGCCTCGAGGCGGCGATCGACTCCACCGAGCACGTGGCGGACATTCTCTACGGGATCGTCATTAAGAACTCGTAGCCCCGCGTGTCTCACTATTGGCAGGCGGGGTGTGCTGTTGTAGCTTGCGCGCGTGGAGAGGGGCCGAGATACCCACCCGCCGCCCACCGTCGCCGGGCTGTCGGTTCGCGACATTGGCGTCTCGTTCGGCGGCATCAAGGCGCTCGAGGGGGTGTCGGTCGACGTCTCGCCGGGCGAGGTCCTCGGGGTGATCGGCCCCAACGGCGCCGGCAAGACCACCCTGTTCAACGTGATCTGCGGCTTCGTCAGGCCGCAGTCGGGCGCGCTCTCCTGGCGCGGGAAGCCGCTCGAGCGCATCCATCCCGGTCGTCTGGCCGCGCTGGGGATCGCCCGGACGCTGCAGGGCGTGGGGCTGTTCGGCGGCCTCACCGTGCTCGAGAACGTGATGATCGGGGCGCACCGGTTCCGCCGCGCCCGGCTGGGCAGCGCGATGTTCGGCCTCCCCTGGTCCGATCTCGACGAGCGCCGGCTGCGGGAGCGCGCGCTGGCGGCCCTGGCCAGGATGGGTTGCGAGGACGCGGCGGATCGGCTGCCCGGGACGCTGCCCTACGCGGTGCAGAAGCGCGTCGCCCTGGCCCGCGCGCTGGCCTGCGACCCAGAGCTATTGCTCCTGGACGAACCGGCCGGCGGACTCGACGCTCGCGAGCTGTCCGACCTCGGCGAGCTGATCGGGTCCCTCCGCCACCAGGTGGCCGTGATGCTGGTCGACCACCACATGGACTTCGTGGTCTCGGTGTGCGACCGCTTAGTCGTGCTCGACTTCGGGCGGCTCATCGCGGACGGGGAGCCACGCGTGGTGCAGCAGGATCCGCGCGTACAGGAGGCCTATCTGGGGCGCGAGGCCGAGTCGGCCGACGCGCCGGTCACGACGGGAGCCGACGATGCTCGCGATTGAGAAGCTGACCACCGACTACGGCCCGATCCGCGCCGTCGACGGGGTGTCGCTCGAGGTGCCGGAGGGATCGGTCACCGCGGTCCTCGGCGCCAACGGAGCGGGCAAGACCTCGCTGCTGCGGACCGTGTGCGGCCTGGTGCGCCCGACTTCGGGCCGGGTGACGGTCGAAGGCGAGGACATCACGCGCTGGCCGGTGGAGGAGATCGTCCGCTTCGGGGTCGCCCACGTGCCCGAGGGGCGGGGGGTGATCGCCGAGCTCACCGTGCAGGAGAACCTCCGGCTCGGCGGCCTGTGGCGGGGACGCGAGGCGATGCCGCTCGCGGAGGTCTACGACCTGTTCCCGCGGCTCGAGGAACGCGCCGACCAGCCGGCCTCGCGGCTTTCGGGCGGGGAGCGCCAGATGCTCTCGATCGGCCGGGCGCTGATGGGCCGCCCGCGCGCGCTGCTGCTGGACGAGCCGTCGCTGGGCCTCGCGCCGGTGCTGGTGGCCCAGATCATGAGCATGGTGCGCCGGCTGGCCGACACGCTCGGGCTGGCCGTGCTCCTGGTCGAGCAGAACGCGCGCAGCGCGCTGTCGATCGCCAACCAGGGCATCGTCCTGAACCTGGGGCGGGTGGTGGCCGAGCAGGATCCGCAGAAGCTCATCGCCGACGACCGCCTCCTGCACGCGTACCTGGGGTTCTGAGTGGCGCCCTCCCCACGCACGAGGAGATCCGAGCCGTGACCAAGTTCATCGACCTCACGCTGAACGGCATCTCGACCGGGGCCATCTACGCCGCCGTGGCCCTCGCGCTGGTGCTGATCTGGCGCTCGACCCGGATCGTCAACTTCGCCCAGGGCGCGATGCTGATGTTCACCACGTTCATCGCCTCGTCGGTGATCAACGGAGGCGGCTCGTACGTGCTCGGGTTCGTGGTGGCGCTGGCCTCCGGGCTGGTGCTGGGCGCGGTGGTCGAGCGCGTGATCGTCCGGCCGGTCGAGCACGCGCCGCCCTTGAACGCGGTGATCCTGACCCTGGGCCTGTATACGTTGCTGGTTGCGATCGCGGGGATGATCTGGGGCAACACGCCGCGCTCGTTTCCGGCCGCCTTCTCGCTGCGCGGCTACAAGGTGGGCGGGACCAACCTGCTGTTCAGCCCCAACGACACCTTCACGGTCCTGATCGTGATCGCGGTGGCGGCGGCGCTGGCGCTGCTGTTCCGGGGCACCACGCTCGGCCTGCGGATGCGGGCCTCCGCGTTCGCCCCGGAGGTCGCGCGGCTGCTCGGCGTGCGGGTGGGCCGGATGCTCACGCTCGGGTGGGCGCTGGCCGCGATGACCGGCGCCCTCGCGGGGATCCTCGTCGCGCCGTCGGTGTTCCTCGGGCCGAACAACTTCGACCCGATCCTGATCATCGGGTTCGTGGCCGCAGTGCTCGGCGGCCTCGACAGTCCGCCGGGGGCGGTCGTCGGCGGGATCGTGCTCGGCCTCGTCCTGTCCTACGTGTCGGGCTACGAGGGCTCGGCACTGGTGCCGCTGGCCGCGCTGGCCATCCTGGTCCTCGTGCTGATGATCCGGCCGACCGGCCTGTTCGCGGCGACCCGGGAGCGGCGCGTGTGACCGGGCGCGTGCGCGGGATCCTGGGCTTCAGCACTCTGCTGCGCTCGCTCGTCTTGGTGGTGGTCGTGGGGCTGGTGCTGCTGGTGTTGACGGACTCCCTCAGCGCCTACCGCAATCTGCAGCTTGCGGACGGGGCGTATTACTTCTGCGCGCTCGCGGGCCTGACCCTGCTGGCTGGCCTGAGCGGACAGATCTCGCTCGGTCATGGCGCCTTCATGGCGGTCGGCGCGTACACGGTGGCCAAGCTGGGCAGCGCCGGGTGGGCGCTGCTCCCTGAGCTGGCGGCGGCGGCTGCGGCGACGCTGCTCGTCGGGATCCCCGTGGGGATGGCCGCCAGCCGGCTGCGCGGTCCGTACCTGGCCGGCGCCACGCTCGCCTTCGCCGTCGGCCTGCCCGCGCTGGCCGACAAGTTCCCCTCGTTCCTCGGCGGCGAGAACGGACTGGTGGTCAATCCGCCCATTCCGCCGCCGTCACTCGGGCCCACCTTCCCGCTGGAGCGCTGGCAGGCCTGGATCGCCTGCATCGCTGCGCTGATCGTGGTGTTCATCTTCTACAACGTGATCCACAGCGGGATCGGCCGCTCGATGCGCGCCGTCCGTGACGATGAGATCGCGGCGTCGCTGACTGGACTGCGCATCGGGCGCTGGCAGACGCTGGCGTTCGCGCTCAGCGCCACCGCGGCCGGGCTGGGCGGCGGCCTGCTCGCGGTGGTGAGCGGAACCGTGGCCCCGGGAGCGTTCCCGCTGCAGCTGTCGCTCACGCTGCTGGCCGGCGTGGTGATCGGCGGTCTCGGGTCGCTGATCGGCGCGGTGTGGGGAGCTGCGCTGATCGTATTCCTCCCGAACTGGACGAACGACGTGGCCAACTCGTTCTCGCTCTCCTCGAACGTGTCGCACAACCTGCCGCTCGCGGTCTACGGCGTCGTGCTGATCGCAGCCATGCTGGTGTGGCCGAGCGGCATCCAGGGCGGCTTGCGGGCGATCGTGCGTGCTGCCCGGCCGGCCGTGGCGGGGCGAGTCGGCGGCGGTGGCGCCGGGCCCGCCACAGATGCCGCGGAGGCCGCGGAGGCCGCGGAGCCCGCCGGCGAGCCGGTCCCCAAGGCCGGCGCCAAGACGTCGTCGGAGGGTTAGACGCGCCTCGTCCGCCGCGCGACCGTCGGTCCGCGCTTGCGCGGTATGCCCAACAGGGCCGCCGACACATCGTGCAGCCGTTCGTAGTCGCCTCGCACCCCGTTCGTCGCGTCGTTCCACAGGAACGCGTGCCGCAGGTGTACGAGCGCATAGGCGAGCGTGGCCGGATCGGCCGGCGGCTCATAGTCGCCGGCCGCCATCTCCTCCTCGATCAGCGCCTGGATGCACGCGACCGCCCGCGGCTCGACCACGCCCGCGCTCGACGTGAATATCCGCATCGCCGTCCGCTCCGACTCGAGCAGCCCGCGCACCGCGCGCGAGCGGGTCAGCGTGCGGTTCACCCGGTCGAGCACCTCGAGCAGCCCGGCGGCGCCGCGCCGGCGCACCTCGGCCCGCTTGCGCGCGACGAGCAGCTCGAGTTGCCGGGCGATCACCTCGCCCAGCAGCGCCTCGCGCGAGCCGAACCAGCGGTAGATGGTGGCCCGGCCGAGACCGAGCCGCGCGGCGACCACGGTGACGTCGACCCGCTGGCCGTCCAGGTACAACTCCGTCACCAGCGCCAGCACGTCGTCGGGCGAAGCGGTGGGCGGACGGCCCCGCTTACCCGACCGGCCGGGCCGGTCGATGGGCGGATCGCTCTCCCCGATATTCGTGTCCGTCGGTGTTGCCATGCCCCTCAACGGAAATTAATATTTGAAACACCTGAGGGAAAACGTATCTAATTAGAGTCCGCGCGTCGACTTACGCGCTGTCCCAGTCGGGTCCACCGTGTGGAGGAGGAGAGGTATGAGCTTTCGCGGCACCAAATCGCTGGCGTACGTGGGAGTGATCGTCGCGGCCGCGCTGGCCGTGGCCGCCTGCGGGTCGTCGAGCAACAGCAGCAGCAGCAGCTCAGGCGGGGGGAGCGGCGGCAGCACCAGTAGTAGTGGTAGCAGCAGCAGCAACGGCGGAAGCACCGCTCCAGGCGTGACCGGGACGAGCATCACGTTCGGCACGCACCAGCCGCTCACCGGTCCGGCCGCACCCGGGTACAGCGAGATCGCGCCTGCCTCGCAGGCCTTCTTCAACTACGTCAACGCCAACGGCGGCGTGTTCGGACGCAAGATCCACCTGACCATCAAGGACGACTCCTACAACCCGACCAACACGGTCAACGTCGTCCACCAGCTCGTCCTCCAGAGCAACGTGTTCGGGATCTTCGAGGGCCTCGGCACCCCGACCCACACGAAGGTCGTCAGCTACCTGAACGCCTCGCGGATCCCCGACGTCTTCGTGGCGTCCGGCTGCCCGTGCTGGGACGACGGCACCAAGCAGCCGTACACGTTCGGCTGGCAGCCGAACTACACGATCGAGGGCAAGATCCTCGGCCAGTACCTCAAGCAGCACTTCGCCGGCCAGAAGGTGGGCGTGCTCTACCAGGATGACGACTTCGGCCAGGGCGGCCTCGCCGGCATCCAGGACGAGCTTCCGGCGGCCGACATCGTTTCCAAGCAGCCCTACCAGCCCACCACGACCGACCTCGCCCCTCAGGTGACGGCGATCGCGTCGTCCAAGGCCAAGATCATGGTCGACTTCACGATCCCGGCCTTCACCGCGATCGCGCAGCTGACCGCGTTCAAGATCGGCTACAAGCCGCAGCTCGTCGTCTCCAACGTCGGCATCGATCCCACCACCGTGGGCGGACTGCTCAAGACGTTCTCGAAGGGCAAGGCAGACACCGCGCTGATCGAGGGAGCGATCACCGACGGCTACCTGCCCTCGACGGCCGACACGTCCAACCCATGGATCCAGCTGTTCAAGAAGGTCCACGACCAGTACGACGCCAAGGCCCCATGGGACGGCAACGTCGAGTACGGCATGGCAAACGCCTACACGCTCGTCCAGGCGCTCGTGGCCGCCGGTTCGCACCTGACCCGCCAGGGCCTGGTCGACGCGATCAACCAGCATGGCGCGAGCTGGACCGGCCCCGGCCTGGCCCCGTTCCGGTACTCGACCAGCGACCACGGCGGCTACTCGGGCGGCCAGATCGGCATGATCAAGGGCGGCCAGATCGTTCTCTCCGGTAAGGCGTTCACCACCACCCCGGCCGCCGGCACCCCGATCACCCCGTCCAACGCCACCCAGCCGTCGCCGCCGGCCAACGGTATCCCGTCCAGCTAGAGGGGGCTGGGATCCCCCGTCTGCGGCATCGGCGCTTTCCGGACTGGTGCCGCAGGCGGTAGGTATCGAACGCGAGGTGCCGCAGACGGGATATCCCAGCCCCCTCAGGCCGGCGAACCGCCTGGCGCTTGGCTCCCAGCCCCCGGCCCGCTGGCTTAACTAGTCCGCGGGGGCCGGTGCGGCCGGAGCGGTCGGCGGCCGGAGCCGGTCGCGGGCGACCGCCGCTGCTCGCTGGCGTCGTGTGACGGCGCGCATCGGCCCGCCCGGCTCGTCAAGCGGGCCTCGATGCCGCTCGGACACCCCTCGCGTGAAGCGCGGTCCTGATGCAGTGCGACCGCGACACGAGCGGCGACCCGACCCGGGGAGACGGCGACTGAGCCCGGGGTGTCAGGGCGGCGTCGAGGCCCGCTCAATACGTAGATGGGCCGCAGAACGCGCGCCGGCACCCCGGCCGCTACGGAGAACGGTGGGATGTCAGACGTCACGACTGAGTTTGCCCCGATCACGCACCGTTCTCCGACCGTGACCCCGCTGGTCACCACGACGTTGACCCCGCACCACACGTTGTCGCCGATCCGGGTCGGGCCCTTGCTGGTGAAGCCCTGCCACGGCACGGGTCGGTCGGGGTCGTCGAACCGGTGCGAGGAGTCGGTCACGTAGCAGCCGTTGGCGAGCATGCAGTGATCGCCGATCTCGACCAGCTCGAGTGAGGCCACCATCACGCCCAGGTTCAGGAACGTGCCGGTGCCGATCCGCACGCGGGCGTCGCCGGGGGCCGTGATCCACACTCCGGGCTCGAGCAGGACGTGCTCGCCGACCTCCAGCCGCCCCTCGAGCAGCGCCTCGAGCACGTTGCCGTGGACCGGCCAGCGGACGAATGCGCCCCGGCGCATGAACTCCCAGTGGATCCGCGCGCGGTTCCACGGCAACGAGTTGCGCTCGTACCAGCGCCACTTCTGGAGCCACAGCCTGAGCGCCGCGGCGTCGACGCCCGGTGGCGCGGGCTCGCTCACCCTGCGCCGACTCGACCGGGCTCGCTCACCATGCGCCGACTCGACCGGGCTCGCTCAACCTGCGCCGATCAGCGCGCGGCCGCGGGCGTGCGCCGGCGCGCCGGCCGCCCGTTCTGGCCCGAGCCGTTCGCGGTCCCGACCGGTGTGGCCGTCTTCGCCGGCTTGGCCGTCTTCGCCGGCTTGGCTGTCGTCGCCGGCTTGGCTGTCGTCGCCGGCTTGGCTGCTCTCCCTGACTTGGCCGTCCGCGCCGCCTGGACCGGCAGCACGTCGGCCAGAAACGTGCCGGTGTAGGACCCCGCCGCCGTGGCCACCTTCTCCGGTGTGCCGGTCGCGATCACGCAACCACCCTCCTCTCCCCCTTCCGGCCCCAGGTCGATGATCTGGTCGGACACCTTGATCACGTCGAGGTTGTGCTCGATCACCACCACGGTGTTGCCGGCGTCGACCAGGCGCATGAGCACCTCGAGCAGGCGCTGGATGTCGGCGAAATGGAGGCCGGTGGTGGGCTCGTCGAGGATGTAGAGCGTCTGTCCGGTGGCGACCTTGGACAACTCGGCGGCCAGCTTCACCCGTTGGGCCTCGCCGCCCGACAGCGTCGTGGCCGGTTGGCCGAGTCGCATGTACCCGAGTCCGACGTCGTTCAGCGCCTCGACGCGCCGGCGGATCTTCGGGATGTGGGCGAAGAACTCGAGCGCCTCCGCGATCGGCATCTCGAGCACGTCGGCGATCGTCTTGCCCTTGAAGCGCACGTCGAGCGTCTCCCGGTTGTAGCGCTTGCCGTGGCACTGCTCGCAGGGCACGTACACGTCGGGAAGGAAGTGCATCTCGATCTTGATCTGCCCGTCGCCGCGGCACACCTCGCACCGACCGCCCTTGACGTTGAACGAGAACCGTCCGGGCTTGTAGCCGCGCGCCCGCGCCTCCTGGGTCTTGGAGAACAGATCCCGGATCTGGTCGAACAGCCCGATGTACGTGGCTGGGTTCGAGCGGGGCGTGCGGCCGATCGGGGACTGGTCGACCGAGATGATCTTGTCGAGTTGGTCAAGGCCGGTGATCCGGCGGTGCGCGCCTGCCTTCTGCCTGGTCCGATGCAACCGGTTGGCCACGGCCTTGTAGAGCACCTCGTTGACCAGCGTCGACTTGCCTGATCCGGACACCCCGGTGACGCAGCACAGCACCCCGAGCGGGATCTTCACGTCGACCTTCTGCAGATTGTTCTCCGACGCGCCCTCGATCGACACATAACCGCTCGGCTTGCGGCGCCGGCGGGGGACCTCGATCCGGCGGGTCCCGGCCAGGAACTGGCCGGTCAGCGACTCCGCGACCTTGGTCACGTCCTCGGCGGTGCCCTCCGCCACCACGTGGCCGCCGTGCTCGCCCGCGCCCGGACCCATGTCGACGAGATGGTCCGCGGCGCGCATCGTCCCCTCGTCGTGCTCGACCACCAGCACGGTGTTGCCCAGGTCGCGCAGCCGCTCGAGCGTGGCGATCAGCCGGTTGTTGTCGCGCTGGTGCAGCCCGATCGAGGGCTCGTCGAGGATGTAGAGCACGCCGACCAGCGAGGAGCCGATCTGGGTGGCCAGCCGGATCCGCTGCGCCTCGCCGCCGGACAGCGTGGCCGCCGCGCGGTTCATCGACAGATACCCGACACCCACGTTGTCGAGGAAGCGCAGGCGCTCCTCGATCTCCCGCAACACCAGGCGCGAGATCCGCATGTCGTGCTCCGACAGCTCGAGCCCGTCCACCCATTCGAGCGCGCGCCGGGCCGATAGCCCCGTGAAGTCGTGAATGGCCGTGCCGTTGACCAGCACCGCGCGCGATTCCGGCCGCAGGCGAGCGCCCTTGCAGTCCGGGCACGGGCGCAGCGTCATGTACTCCTCGATCTTCTCGCGCGCCAGCTCGGACTCGGTCTCGCGGTAGCGCCGCTCCAGGTTCGGGATGATCCCGTCGAACGTGGTCGCGTAGGACCGGCGCCGGCCGAACCGGTTGCGGTAGGTGACCTGCACGCGGTCACCGTTGGTCCCGTACAGGAAGAAGTCCCTCGCCTGATCGGGGAGCTCCTCCCACGACGTGTCCAGATCGACGTCGTAGCGCTCGGCGATGGCCTGGATCAGCTGGTCGTAGTAGTCCGAGGCGCTCGCCGCCCACGGCGCGATCGCCCCCTCGCCGATCGACAGCGTGGGATCGGGCACGACCAGCTCGGGATCGATCTCCATCTGCGACCCGAGCCCCGTGCAGCGCAGGCACGCCCCGTGCGGCGAGTTGAAGCTGAAGATGCGCGGCTCGAGCTCGACCAGGCTCGGCCCGTGCACCGGACAGGCGAACTTCTCCGAGTAGGTCTGGATGCCGCCGGTGTCGACCAGCTCTATCTCGACGAGCCCGTCGGCCAGCGCCACCGCGGTCTCGATCGAGTCGGCCAGCCGCTTGCGCAGCTCGCTCTTCATCACCAGGCGGTCGACCACGATCGCGATGTCGTGCTTGAACTTCTTGTCGAGCACGATCTCCTCGTCGAGCCGGCGCAGCTCGCCGTCGATCTTGGCCCGCGTGAAGCCCTCGCCCCGCAGCTCCTCGAGCTGCTTGCCGTACTCGCCCTTGCGACCCCGGACGATCGGCGCCATCACCATGAACCGCGTCCCGTCTGGGAGCTCCATGACCTGGTCGATGATCTGCTCGGCCGACTGGCCGGTGATCGGCCGGCCGCAGATGTGGCAGTGCGGATGACCGATCCGTGCCCACAGCAGGCGCAGGTAGTCGTAGATCTCCGTCACCGTGCCCACGGTCGACCGGGGGTTGCGCGAGGTCGTCTTCTGATCGATCGAGATCGCCGGCGAAAGTCCCTCGATCGAATCGACGTCGGGCTTGTCCATCTGCCCCAGGAACTGGCGCGCATAGGCCGACAGCGACTCGACGTAGCGGCGCTGCCCCTCGGCGTAGATCGTGTCGAACGCCAGCGAGGACTTGCCCGACCCCGACAGGCCGGTGATGACGGTCAGCGCGTCCCGTGGGATCGTGACCGTGACGTCTTTCAGGTTGTGCTCGCGGGCTCCGGAGACGACGAGTTTGTCCACATAACCGAGTCTAATGGACCGAACAGACGTTCCCGTCGGTGGTCGTTCGCTGTTTGCGGGGAAAGGCCTGACCGACCGGATGACCGTCGATGGGCGGCGGGGCGGCGCGCGTTCAGTCCTCGAACGAGGAGTACACCTCGTCGAGCAGTCCGCGCCGATCCGTGAGCCGGAAGTTCTCGGCCAGGTAGCGGTCGATCTCGTCGCGCGGCGTGCGGTTCATGACCATGTTCAGCGCGATCAGCCGCGCGCTCTCGTCATCGCCACCGTTGGTCGCCGTGGCCGGCCGGGACTCGCTCGAGGCATCGGTCAGGACCTCCCCGGCCGCGGCGCCGGCCACGCCCACCGACTCCTCGAACGGCTCGGCCATGGGGACCGCCGGAGCGGCCTGCTCGACCGCCTCCGGGGGGGCCGCCGCGGGCCGCTGCGCCGCCGCGCCAGAGCCCGCCTCGGGCTCGAACTGCGGCCGCGGGACGACGGCGTTCTTGACCGCGGCCAGGTTTCCCTCCAGCAACTGGAGGTCTGCGTTCAGCCGGTTTGACCCGGTCCGCAGCGATTCGATCAGCGCACCCAGTTCGTTTTCCATCGCGTCGATGCGCTCGAGCATCCCGGTGGTCGACTCGGAGACCTTGCCGACGTAGTCGCGCGCCTCGCCGGTGGCGTGCTCGCGCGTGGCGTCGGCCTCGCTGCTCGCCTCGGCCCGGATGTCGCGCGCCTCGTCCTCGGCCTGACGCTGGATGTCGGCGGCCGTGGTCTCCGCGGCCTCCACGATCGAGCGAACCTGCTCGCTGGCCGCGGCGGCGAGGGACTCGCTGCGCCGGCGAGCGGAGCGCTTGAGCTCGTCGATCTCGTCGGCCAGGGCCTTCAGGTGGCTGTCAACCGCGTCCGGGTCGTAGCCCCGGCGCCCGATGGGGAAGTCCTTCTTCTCGATGCTCTGTCGGTCCAGCGCCACGGAACTACCTCCGTCTCGAGGTGGGGAAGCGTCCGGAGGGTACAAGACGCGGAGGCGGCTCACCGCCGCTGCCGGGCGCCGATTTCCGCTCGCTGCGCCAGTTCAGCGGGTCGGCGCGTAGCCCTCGGCGATCGCCTGGTCGAGCTGGCGCTTGAGGTCGCGAATCTCGTCGCGGAGCTTGGCGGCGTACTCGAAGCGCAGCTCCTCGGCCGCGGCCAGCATCTCCTCCTCGAGCTCCACGATCGTCTTCTCGATCTCCGCCGGAGGCATCTCGGTCGCGGGCCGCCGCCGGCGTCGTGACCGCGGCACCTTGGACTCGGACTGGAGGAACTCGGCGATGTCGGAGATGCCCTTGACGATCGTCTCGGGCGTGATGCCGTGCTCCTCGTTGTAGGCGACCTGGATCGCGCGGCGCCGGTCGGTCTCGCCGATCGCCGCCCGCATCGCCGCGGTCTCCTTGTCCGCGTACATCAGCACCTTGCCCTCGATGTTCCGCGCCGCCCGGCCGATCGTCTGGATCAGCGAGGTCTCACCGCGCAGGAAGCCCTCCTTGTCGGCGTCGAGGATGCCGACCAGCGAGACCTCCGGAAGGTCGAGACCCTCGCGGAGCAGGTTGACGCCGACGAGCACGTCGAACTCGCCGAGCCGCAGCTGGCGGATGATCTGGATGCGCTCGAGCGTGTCGATCTCCGAGTGCAGGTAGCGCACCCTGAATCCCATCTCGAGCAGGTAGTCGGTCAGGTCCTCGGACATCTTCTTGGTCAGCGTGGTCACCAGCGTGCGCTCGTTGCGATCGACCCGCACGCGGATCTCGTTCATCAGATCGTCGATCTGGTTGCGCGTCTCGCGCACCTCGACGTCCGGGTCGACGATGCCGGTCGGGCGCACGATCTGCTCGACGATCCGGGGCGAGTTCTTGCGCTCGTACTCGCCGGGCGTGGCCGAGACGAACACCATCTGCGGCGTGATCGAGAGGAACTCCTGGAAGGTCTGGGGCCGGTTGTCCATCGCGCTCGGCAGCCGGAAGCCGTAATCCACGAGCGTCTGCTTGCGCGACCGGTCGCCCTCGGACATCCCGCCGATCTGCGGCACCGTCTGGTGCGACTCGTCGATGAAGCAGACGAAGTCCTCGGGGAAGTAGTCGAGCAGGCAGTAGGGCCGCGAGCCGGCGGCGCGCCCGTCCAGGATCCGCGAGTAGTTCTCGATCCCGCTGCAGAACCCCAGCTCGCGCAGCATCTCCATGTCGTACTGGGTGCGCTGGCGCAGGCGATGGGACTCGAGCAGCTTCCCCTGAGCCTCGAGCTCGGCGCAGCGCTCGTTGAGCTCGCGGCCGATCTCGGCCACCGCGTCCTCGATCATCCCCTCGCGGACGTTGTAATGCGATGCCGGCCAGATGCCGACGTGCTCGATGTCGTCCTGGAGAATCTCGCCGGTCAGCGGATCGAACTCCTGCAGGTGCTCGACCTCGTCGCCGAACAGCACGATCCGGTACGCGGTCTCGGCGTAGGCGGGGAAGATCTCGAGCGTCTCGCCGCGGACCCGGAAGTTGCCACGGGCCAGCGCGGTGTCGTTGCGCGAGTACTGGATCGAGACCAGCTTTCGCAGCAGCCCGTCGCGGTCGATCATCTCGCCCTTGCGCAGCGTCTGCAGGTTCTCGTCGTAGGTCTCCGGCGAGCCCAGGCCGTAGATGCACGACACGCTGGCCACGATCAACACGTCGCGCCGGGCGAACAGCGCCGCGGTGGCCGAGTGGCGCAGCCGGTCGATCTCCTGGTTGATCGCCGAGTCCTTCTCGATGTAGAGGTCCCGGCTCGGGACGTACGCCTCGGGCTGGTAGTAGTCGTAGTAGGAGACGAAGTACTCGACCGCGTTGCGCGGAAAGTACGTGCGGAACTCGTTGCACAGCTGCGCGGCCAGCGTCTTGTTGTGCGCGATCACCAGCGCCGGCTTCTGCACCGCCTCGATCGTCGCCGCCATCGTCATCGTCTTGCCCGTCCCGGTGGCGCCGAGCAGGGTCGACTTGGGCTCGCCGGCCAGGATGCCCTCGGCGAGCGACGAGATCGCCGCCGGCTGGTCGGCGGTCGGGCTATAGGCGGCGTCGAGTTCGAACTGGGGCATCTCGTCAAGCGTAGCGGTGGCGACGGCCGCGAAATGGTGGCGCGAATCGCGGTCAGGGAGTGGCCGCGGAGCGCGAGCAATCTGCCACTCGAGGACTCGCCGGCGCCCAGTGGCAGAAGACTCGCGCTATGCGCGAGTGATCTGCCATTGGCGGCGAGCGGGGCGCCGAATGGCAGAAAACTCGCGGTGGGGCTGGCTTCGAGGGGTTTGGGGCCTCGCTTCGCTCGGCGTCCCCGGGCCTACACGCGTCAGCCGTACAACTGGCTGGCGTACTTCCGCCGGTACTGCCGCTGAGCGTCCAGCACGCGCGACACGTAGGCGCGGGTCTCCGGGAACGGGATCTCCGCCACCGACAGCGAGCGCCCGTGCGCGCGGGCGTCGGCCACCCAGCGGTCGACGTTCGACTCGCCACCGTTGTAGGCGGCCAGCGCCAGGGTCACGTTGCCGTGGTACTCGTTGACCAGGTAGCGCAGGTAGTAGCTGCCGTAGGCGATGTTGACCTGGGGGTTCACCAGGTCGGCGGTTGTGAACGTGGTGGCGCCCGAGCGGCGGGCCAGGAAATTCGCGGTCTGGGGCATGACCTGCATGAGGCCGACGGCGCCGACGGACGAGTCGCGCGGCTGGAACTTGGTCTCGGCGTAGATCACGGCGGCGATCAGAGCGGGATCGAGATGCTTGTCGGCGGCCTGCTGGCGGATCACGGACGAGTAGCTGAGCGGCAGCGACAGCTCGTTGACCGCCTTGCGCACCTCCGGCAACGAAAGCACCACGGCGATGGTCACGGCCAGCACCGCGACCCCGAGCAGCAACCTCCGCGCCCGGCGCCGCGCCGCCGCACGCCGGCGCCGAGCGGCCGCCGACCGCGCAGCCGCGCCACTCTCGCGTGGACCGCGAGAACGGGGGGCGGTACCCGTCGCGGAGGGACTCACGACTTCAGCATCTCAAGCAGCGACGACAACTTCACCTCCAACTCCTCCACCGTACCGTCGTTAACGACCACGTACGTCGCACGGTGCGCTTTTTCCTGCTGCGTGAGCTGCCGGGCCGACCGTGCCTCGAGCGCCTCGTGTCCCCGCGCGCCCGCCCGCGAGGCCCGCAACTCCTCGGAGGCGATCACCGCGATCGTGGCGTCGAAGGCGCCGTCCATGCCCGACTCGAACAGCAGCGGCACCTCGACGACCGCCGCACGCGCGCGATCCGGCGAAAGGGACTCTCGCCACGCGGCCATCCGCTCCCCGACCCGCGGCCACAGGAGCCCTTCGAGCCACTCGCGGTCGCCGTCGGTGGCGAACGCAGCGCGGGCCAGCGCCCCCCGATCGACGACGCCGTCGACAACCACGGATGCGCCGAAGCGCGAGCGGACTGCATCGACCACCGACGGATCCGAATACAGCTCGTGCACGACCTGATCGGTCGACAGGACGCAAGCCCCGGCGCGCTCGAGCGCGGCCAAAGCGGTCGACTTGCCCGCCCCGATTCCGCCCGTCAGTCCGACGAACGGGATCCGCTCAGGCGTCTGGCCCCGCCTGCGTCTGCGACGCTTCGCCCGCTTCGCCCGGCTCGTCCGCTTCGTCCACGCCGGCCGCTTCGGTCCCGTATTCGGCGCCGTCGAAGCCGTCGCCGGTCTCGTCGGCTCCAGGTGCAGAGACAGCCTCGTCCGCTCCGGCGAACACGTCCTCGGACAGACCGAGCTCGGGCATGTTGTCGAGGTCGCCGGCGTCGCCGTCGACCGGCGCCGTGATCGGCCGGACCGGCAGCACCTGCCCCTCGACCCGCTTGATCGACAGCGACAGGCGCCGGCGCTCGGAGTCGATCTCGAGGATCTTGACTCGCACCGGATCGCCCGGCTGAATGATCTCGCGCGGGTTCTCGACGTGGTGCTGGGCGAGCTCTGAGATGTGGACCAGGCCCTCGACGCCGTCCAGAATTTCCACGAACGCGCCGAACGTGACCACCTTGGTGACCGTGCCCTCGAGCTCGTCGCCGACGTTGTAGGTGTCGACGACCCGCTGCCACGGATCCTCTTGCGTCTGCTTGAGGCCCAAGGAGATCCGCTGACGCTGGCGGTCGATGTCGAGCACCTTGACCGTCACCTTGTCGCCGATGGACAAGATCTCGGAAGGATGGTTGACGTGCGACCACGACAGCTCGGAGATGTGGATCAGGCCGTCGATCCCGTCGAGATCGACGAACGCGCCGAAGTCGACGATGTTGGAGATCGTGCCCTCCACGACCTGACCGGGCTGCAGGCGGTCGAGGATCCGCTCGCGGTCCTCCTTGCGCTGCTCCTCGAGCACCGCGCGCCGGGACAGCACGACGTTGTTGCGCGAGCGGTTGAGCTCGATCACCTTGCACTCGATCGACTGCCCCATGTACTCGTCGAGGTTCGGCACCCGGCGGATGTCGACCAGCGAGGCGGGCAGGAAGCCGCGCACCCCGAGGTCGATGATCAGCCCGCCCTTGACGACTTCGATCACGGCGCCCTCGACCGGCTCGCCGGACTCGGCGGCGGCCTCGATGCGGCGCCAGGCCTTCTCGAACCGGGCGCGCTTCTTGGACAGGATGAGCCGTCCGTCCTGGTCCTCCTTGGTGAGAACGAGGGCGTCGACCTCCTCCCCGAGCGACACCTCATCGCTCGGATCGACGGACTTGCGGATCGAGAGCTCTGAGGAGGGGATGACCCCCTCGGACTTGTAGCCGATGTCGACGAGGACCTCGTCGTTGTCGATGCGGACGACCTGGCCGGTGACGACGTCGCCCTCCTGGAAGGGATGAACGGTCGCGTCGTAGTTGGGGACGATCTGACCGTCGATCTCGAGGAGCAGGCCGTCGGAGCCCTCGACGACCTTGGCGTTCGATTGATCGGTGGGGGGATTAAGCGTTGTGGTGGAAGACATGCGTTCAGCGGAGGATAGCCGCAGACGGGGGGATGAGCGCTCCCCATGCCCTCCATAACCCCTCCCTATCATCCGCTGCCGATGCCGATCAGAGCGACCAAGCGCGGCGCCGAGCGGACGCCGCTGGACCGCGACTGCGACGTGCTGATCTGCGGGGCGAGCTTCGCCGGGCTCGCGGTGGCGCGCGAGCTGCGCGAAACCGGCGCCGAAGTGCTGGTCATCGACCGCTACGAGATCGGCGAACGGCAGACCTCCGCGTGCGGGATCCCGACGGCCTGGCTGACCCAACTCGAGCTGCAAGGGGCTGTGCAGCAGACCTTCGGCGAGCTCGTCATCCACACCCCGCACACCACGGTCGGCTACCGCCTGCCGTGGACCTTCTCGACCTTCGACTACCGCACGCTGTGTGGACTTCTGGCCGACCAAAGCCGGGGCACGTTCACCTTCGAGACCGCCAAGGTCAACGGTCGGACCGGCAAGACCGTCCACACCGACCGTGGCGACATCACGGGCACCCATATCATCGATGCGCTCGGGTGGCGACGCATACTGGGAGCCGGGGAAAACATCCAACCTCCGGATGCCCTGCTCTCCCGCGGGCTCGAGGTCCACCCGAACGGCTCCGGCAAGGACATGGAGATCTGGATCGACCGCTCCTACGTCCCGGCCGGCTATGGCTGGAGCTTCCCGGCCGGCGAGGAGCTCCGGATCGGCGTCGGCTCGTTCGATCCGCGCTTCCACGTCCGCGAGCCGACCGAGCGCCTGGCCACGGACCTGCACGCGCCGACCGTCCGCTATCAGGGCAACTGGATCCCGCACGCCCTGCGACCCGCCACCGAGGACGAGCTGTTCTTCGTGGGGGACTCGGCCGGCCATTGCCTGCCGCTCACCGCCGAGGGGATCCGGACCGCGCTGTACTTCGGGATCGCCGCCGGGCGCGAGCTGAGCGAGGTTGTGGCGGGTCGGCGCACCGCCGCCGAGGCGCTCCACCGCTACTCCGCCTTCAGCGCCTCGCACGCGAGGCCCTTCGCGTGGATGCTGAAGGTCCAGCGCCTGATCCCGCGCGTCGCACCGCGCCTGCTGAGCGGTTCCTTGCGCGCGATGCAGAGCCGCCGCTTCCTCGACTGGTCGTTCGACCACTACCTGGAGATCGCTCACCCGCGCTTCGCCGCGGCCGGGCCGCGCCGGAGCGCCCTCACTCAGATCAGCGTCCCCTGATCCGGACCGTCCGCCGGGCGAACGCCCAGTTCCCCCAGCTGTCGGTCGAGCGGACCATGACCTGGTAGCTCCCGGGAATCTTGAAGGTGTGGGACACCCGCCGCCCGGCGCCCGCGCGACCGTCGCCGAAGGACCACGCATAGCCGACCATGTGACCCTCGGGATCGGTCCCGTGGGCGAGGAACGACACCGCCCGGGGTCGCCCCGAGCGCCGGGTCAGATCGAACGACAGCGCGTCGGGCTTCGCGCGCGGCTCGCACCTGAAGTCGGCGTTGCTCCACTCCTCCTGGAGGAAGAAGTGCCCGCCGTGGATCGTCTCGTTCCACGCGGTGCCGCCCTGGCCGCTCAGGCTGGGCCCGAAGCTGGTCAGGCACAGGTCGCCGTTCTCGTTACCGTTCGCGTCGATCCAGGCGTCGCCGTCCGGGTCGGTGACCATCTCGTTGTGCTCGTGGCTGATCGTCGAGATCGCGGGGTCGGCCGTGCTCGAGTTGGGACGCGGGTTGCTCGACTGGCAATGGCCGGGCACCGCGTTGTAGGGGATCACCGCGTACCGGATCCCGTCGGGGGTCTCGGAGTGATAGCCGCAGTAGCCGCTCATGCGGCCCCCCAGCGCGCAGCTCGACGAGCTCTCGTCGGTGCAGCTGCCCAACCCGTTGGGCGTGATCAGGAAGTACACGTCCCGGTTCGTCGTGGGCAGATTGTCGGCGGCGATCACGTTCTCGATCTCGGCCTCGAGCTGGAAGTCGGTCATGCACACCTTCCAGCCCGGGCCCGTCGCCGCGGGCTCCGTGCAGCCGTTGGCCGGAAGCGGATCGGCGGCGAGCACGGAGCCGCCGTACGTCGAGTCGTAGGCCGCCGGCCCACCCGCGTCGGTGTACTGCCCGCTCAGCCCGTACACGTTGGTGGTCCGGTGGCTGTCGGCCGCGACGTCGATCAGGAACGTCTGGATCAGCGACTGATAGTCCGAGTCGAAGTCCATTCCGGAGCCGGCGGGAGCCCAGAAGATCAGGTGCGTGCGGTTGGAGTGCAGGACCGGCCCCCCGCCGTAGGGCAGATTGACGTCGTCGTGGGCCACGTGGGCCTGGAGCGGGCTGCCCGTGGCCACATCGCCGACGATGCCGCCGATGTACTTGGTCCGCGCCGCGGCCGGGGACGCCGAGAGCACCAGCGCCGACACGGCGCACGCCAGCGCCACCGCCCCTCTGAGCGCCCCGCGCGTGATCACTTGGCGGCCAGCCAGTCCGCTCCCACGCCGACCTCGACGGCCAGCGGCGGGTCCATGTCGAACGCCCCGCCCATCTGCCCGACCGCGATCCGGCTGACCTCCTCGGCCTCTTCGGCCGGCCCTTCGAACAACAGCTCGTCGTGGATCTGAAGGATCATCCGCGAGCGCAGCCCGGACTGCTTGAGCGCCTGGTCGCACCGCACCATCGCCACCTTCATGATGTCGGCCGCGGTGCCCTGGATCACCATGTTCACCGCGAATCGTTCGCCCTGCTTGCGCAGCTCCCAGCGGCGCGCCCGTAGCTCCGGGACCTGGCGCCGGCGCCCGAACAGAGTCGAGACGTAGCCGTGCTCGGTGCCCTGCTCGATCGTCTCCTCGATCCACCGCGCCACCGCCGGGAAGCCGGACATGTAGCGCTGGATGAACTCCTCGGCCTCCTCCTGGGGGATGTCGAGCCGGTCGGCCATCCCCCACGCCGACAGCCCGTAGACGATGCCGTAGTTGATCATCTTCGACTTGGATCTCATTCCGGGATCGATCTGCTCCGGCGTCACCCCAAACACGCGGCAGGCCGTGGCGGTGTGGACATCTTCGCCCTTCCGGAAGATTTCCTTTAGCGCGTCCTCGCCGGCGATGTGCGCGAGCAGCCTCAGCTCTACCTGCGAATAGTCGGCGGACACGAGCAGATCCCCGGCCTCGGCCACGAAGCAGGCCCGGATCTCGCGCCCCAGGGGCGTCCGGATCGGGATGTTCTGGAGATTCGGATTATTGGAGGACAGGCGGCCGGTGGTCGCCGCGGTCTGGTTGAACGTCGTGTGGATCCGCCCGCTCGAGTCGATCAGCAGCGGCAGCGCGTCCAGATAGGTCTGGGCGAGCTTGGTCAGCTCGCGCCAGCGCTCGATCTTGGGTATCACCGGGTGCTCGTGCCGGATCGCCTGGAGCACGCGCGCGTCGGTCGAGTAGCCGGTCTTGCCCCGGCGCTTGCGCGACAGGCCGAGCCGGCCGAACAGCATCTCCTCGAGCTGCTTGGGCGAGCCCAGCGTGAACTCCTCGCCGGTCATCTCGAAGATCTCGCGCTCGAGCTGATCGGCCTCGGCCTTGACCCGGGTCGAGATCTCGCGCAGTCGCTCGGTGTCGAGCTTGCAGCCCTCGAGCTCCATCTCGCGCAGGATCCGCACGAGCGGCAGCTCGACCTCGTGGAGCAGGTCGGTCAGCCCGCGTCCCCGGATCTCCTCCCGCTGCCACGCGGCCAGCGCCCCCAGCAGCAGGGCATCCCCGGCGGCCGGATCCTCGAGATCGGTCCCCAGGCCCCGCTCCTCGGTCAGCTCGCGGAACGGGTACGCGCGACGCGCCGGCTCGAGCAGATACGCGGCCACCTCGGTGTCGTGGGCGAGCACCGCGGGCACCTCGCCGAGCGATTTGGCGTCGTGGGCGATGATCGGCCGGCGGCCCACCGCCCGCACGACGTCCTCCGCCGAGGCGGCCTCGCCGGCGAGGACCTCGGCCGCCCCGTCGGCGTGCACCGCGAACCGCCAGGCCAGATCCGGCGAGAACAGCTGATCGGGGGGCGTCTCCGGCGCGCGCACGGCGATCGCGACCTCGCGCTCGGGCAGACGCCGTAGGTCCGCGACCTTGACGCCGGAGCGCAGGCGCGCGGTCAGCGCCCGCTCGGCCTCTGGGGCCGGCGCCGCCGCATCGGCCGAGCCGAGCGCCTCCTCCAGGCGGCGCAGCGGCTCGCGGAGCTCGAACTTGCGGAAGGTCTCGCGTAGCTTGGAGCGGTCCGGAGCGGTCACCGCGAACGTCTGGAGGTCGAGCTCGAGGTCGATGTCGCGCTTGGCCGTGGCCAGCTGCTTGGAGATCCGCGCCGCCTCGGCGTGCTCGGTCAGGTTCTGCTTGCGCTTGGCCCCGGAGATGTCGTCGATGTGGCCCAGCACTTCCTCGAGCGTCCCGAAGCGCTGGAGCAGCTCGGCGGCGGTCTTGTCGCCGATCCCCGGAACGCCGGGGATGTTGTCGCTGGTGTCGCCCTTGAGCCCGATGAAGTCGGGGATCAGCTCGGGCGGGATCCCATAGCGGTCGATAACGCCCTGCCGGTCGTAGACGCGCGTGTCGGTGATCCCGCGCGAGGTGGTCATGATCTTCACCACGCCGTCGTCGACCAACTGGTAGGCGTCGCGGTCGCCGGTCACCACCATCACCGGGATTTTTGGATCGCTCGTCCGCGCCTTCTCGACGATCGAGGCGATCACATCGTCGGCCTCGAATCCCTGGACTCTGAGGTTCCGGTACCCGAACGCGTCGACCAGCGGCTCCAGGTGGGGCCACTGCTCCTTGAGCAAGTCCGGGCGGGACGTGCGCTGGGCCTTGTAGTCGGCGTAAACCTCCTTGCGGCCGGTGTCGCCGGCGTCCCACACGACCACGGTCGCCTTGGGGCCGTAGTCGGTGAGGATCTTGACCAGCATCGAGGCGAATCCGAAGATCGCGTTGGTCGGTACCCCGGTCGAGGTGGCGATCGACTCGGGCAGCGCGAAGAACGCCCGGTAGGCCAGGCTGTTGCCGTCGATCAGGAAGAGCTCGTCCTGCGCCACTTATGTCAGGCTATCTCGCCTCGTGGCCGCTACACCGAGTGCCCAGTACAGCCTGACCCTCCGGGTGGAGATCGAGCATCGCCCCGGCATGCTCGGCCGCGTGGCCTCCGCGATCGGCGAGGTGGGCGGCACGATCGGGTCGGTCGATCTGGTCCAGGTGGAGCGTGACCACACCATCCGCGACATCACGGTCGAGACCGGCGATGCCTCCGACTGGCCGCGCCTGACCGAGGCGGTGAACGCCGTGCACGGCGCGCGGGTGCTCGACACCACCGACCGCACGTTTCTGCTCCACGTGGGCGGCAAGATCGAGCTGCGCAACAAGAGCTCGTTGCGCACGCGCGACGACCTGTCGATGGCGTATACGCCCGGGGTGGCGCGCGTGTGCCGGGCGATCGCCGACGACCCCGACAAGGTGTTCCAGTACACGATCAAGCGCAACACGGTCGCGGTCGTCTCGGACGGCACCGCAGTTCTCGGCCTCGGCGACATCGGCCCTCGAGCGGCCATGCCCGTGATGGAGGGCAAGGCGATGCTGTTCAAGGAGTTCGCAGGCGTGGACGCCTTCCCGGTGTGCCTGGACACCCGCGATCCGGACGAGATCGTGGCCGTGGTTCGCGCAATCGCGCCGGGGTTCGGCGGGATCAACCTCGAGGACATCTCGGCCCCCCGCTGCTTCGAGATCGAGGACCGGCTGAAGGCCGAGCTCGACATCCCGGTGTTCCACGACGACCAGCACGGCACCGCGGTGGTCGTGCTCGCCGCCTTGTTGAACGCGCTGCGATTGACGGGCCGGGGCCTCGAGGATCTGCGGATCGTGATCGTGGGACTCGGCGCGGCCGGCGTGGCGGTCGCGAAGATCCTGCTCGAGGCGGGCGCCCGCCACATCATCGCGTGCGACTCGCGCGGGGCGGTCACGGTCGATCGCGAGGACTATCTGGACGGGACGATGACCGCGGTCAAGCGCGCGCTCGCGCCGGCGCTCGAGCGCCGATCGGGCGCGTTGATCGACGTGATCGAGGGGACGGACCTGCTGATCGGGGTTTCGGGCGCCCGGATCCTCCCGGCCGAGGCGCTCCAGCGCATGAACCACGACCCGATCGTGTTCGCGCTGGCCAACCCCGACCCCGAGGTCGCGCCCGAGGAGGCCCTCCAGTACACGCGGATCCTCGCCACCGGCCGCTCGGACTATCCAAACCAGATCAACAACGTGCTGTGCTTCCCGGGGGTGTTCCGCGGGGCGCTCGACGTCCGCGCCACCGCGATCACCGAGTCGATGAAGACCGCTGCCGCGCGCGCCATCGCCGCGATCGTGTCCGACGACGAGCTGCGCGAGGACTACATCATCCCTTCGGTGTTCAACCGCGAGGTGGCGCCGGCGGTAGCCGCCGCGGTGTCGGCCGAGGCGCGGGCCAGCGGGACGGCCGAGGCCGGCGCAGAGCTCGGGTTCGGGTCGACCGAGGAGTTCGGGGCGATCCGGTAACCGGCGCGGCGGGGTCCGGTCGGCGGCGGGGTCCGGTCAGCGGCGCGGATCCGCCGCTCAGGCGACGATCGCCCGCCAGAAGGTCAGCCGCCCGCCCACGATGACGTACACGCCGTAGCGGCGCAGCGTGGTGTCGCCGTCGCGGTTGATGCTGTAGGTGCCGAGCACGCTGTGCCGGTCGTGGGTGGCGAACAGCGCGGCCCGAACCGCCGAGCGCACCGCGGGCTCGGTCCCGCGGTCGGTGGCGCGGCCGATCGCGCTGAGCAGCAGGCTCATCGACTCGTAGCCGAAGATCGAGTCGGGCTCGACGGCCCCGTAACGGCGCTGGTAGGCGGCGTTGAACGCGCGCGCGGAGGCCGGATACTGGCTCTCGGCCAGCGTCGGGGCGGTCAGCACCACGCGCGGGTCGATCGACAGCGGGAGCCCGCCCTGGGCCGGATCGGTGTACGTGCTCTCGGCCAGGCCGGCCGATCCGAAGATCGTCACGTCGGGCATCGCCGCGGCCAGCTGACGGGTCAGCCGCACCGCGCCCGACTCGGTGTCGGCGCTGATCAGGACACAGTCCGGACGCGTCTTGGCCACGCCGGCGGCCAGCGGCGCGTAGTTCGTGGCGTTGCGCGGGAACGCCTGGATTCCGACCAGCCGCAGGTGCGCGGCCTGCGCCGCGAGCTCGAAGCTCCTGGCCGCGTCCGCACCATCGACCTCGTCGTCGTTGAGCGCATAGCTCCGGTGGCATCCCATGGTCTGCTGAGCGCGAACCTGGGCGATCGCCTGGACCGTGTCGTTGGGCACCACGCGGGCGAACGTCCGCACCCCGCTCGGGTAATACTTCTGGGGCTCGCCGGGGAACGCGCCGGGCGCGGCCGAGGTCAGGCCCACGGCGGTGCTGGTCGGGCTGACCTGCGGGATCCCGGCTCGATTGAGCGGGGGGATCGACACCGCGCTGGCGCCCGAGTCCAGATCGCCCAGGTATGCGATCGTGGTCGGGTCGAGCACCGCGGTCCGCGCGTTGATCGTGGTCTGGCCGGGATCCCAACCGCCGCGCTGGATGGTGGCGTCGTCGAGCACCCGGAGCGCGATCCGGTAATCGCCGATGCGGCCGTGCACCTGGGACAGGGCGAGCCGCGCGCCGGAGATCACCGCCATCCCGCTGACCCGGGAATCGCCCCGCAGCGGCACGCTCGCGTAGATCGTGAGCGTGCGGCCCGGGATGCGGCTCCCGACCTTTTCCTTGGTGCCGCAGGCCGCGAGTGCGGCGACCGCGGCGATCGCGGCGATGAGCGCGATCGCGAGCCGCGCCCACCCCATCGCCCCCTTCGACCCGGTCGCCCTTCTCACCCCTGAACTTGGGTGAACGGCACCAGCTTGCCCTGCTGTAGGCGGCTGAACACGAACGACGTGAGGCTCGTGTCCCCGCTCGAGTTCATCGAGTAGGTGCCGAGGACGGACTGCCGGTTCTTGAGGGACAGGAAATCGTGCACGACGGTCGCGCGGTTGTTGGCCGCGGTGCCGGCTTCACGGAGCACGGCAAGCACGGCCGACATCGCCTCGTAGCCGAAGATCGCCTGGGGCACCGGCGCGCGGCCATAGGTGGTCGTGAACTGCGACACGAACGCGCTGCCGGCCGGCGTCAGGTTCTGCTTGAGGAACCCTGGAGCGGACACGTACAGGCGGCCGGCACCGGAGAGCCCGCCGGCGATCGTCGGGTCGTCCAGCGCCGAGGGCGCGAACAGCTTGATCGACGGACTGGATGAGCTGGCGCTCTGGAAGAAGTGCGCCGCGGCCACCGGCGAGATCCCGCCGTAAAATGCGCCGTCCGCGCCGGTCATGCTGGCGCTCACGCTGATCGTGCCGGTCGCGTCGTGCTTGACCGCATTCGCGATCGTCGCGCCGTAGGGGCTGCCGTCATCGGTCACGTACAGCTTGGTGACGCCCAGCGACTTCATCTCCTGCACCTGGGCCTTGGCCTCGACGGCGCTCGTCGGCACGACCCGGGCGAACGTCTGCCCGTATGTGCTCATCGACTCGTAGTAGGTGTCGGGCGAGCCCGGGACCACCGGGCTCGCCTGGGTCAACTCGAGCGCGGTGTCGGTCGGGCTGACCTGGAGCAGGTCGAGCGCGTTGGTGATCCCGAGCGATGCGTAGGAGGAGTGCGGGACGATCTCGCCCAGGTAGGCGATCGCGGTCTTGTCCTGGATGACCGTGCGGGCCTGGTCGGAGATCTGGCCGCGCACGGTTTTGAGCTGGAGGGCGAAGCCGCCGACGCTCGAAGGCCCCTGCTTGAAGGCAAGCTGCTCGGCCGCGAGCACGTCCCGGGCGACCTGCGGCTGGGTGGTCGGCGCGTTGCTCAGGTAGATCGTGAGCGTCTTGCCGGCCACCGTCACGGCGGAGCTGCCGGATCCCTGCGAGGTGCAACCCGCGATCCCGACCGCCAGAAGGACCCAGGCGCAGACCGCCCGTCCGCGTGCGAGCACCCGGCTCGACACGATCGACTCCGGCTATTCCCGCCGGCCGGGCAGGAACGGCAGGAGTTGCCGAACGCCGACGGCGATCACCACCATCACGACAGCGATCAGGATCGCGTCCAGGCCGCTTATGTTGAGCGACCATAAGATGATCCACAGGCAGAGCCCGGCGGTGGCGGTCAGGATCAGGCCCATCGCGTGACGCAGATGCTAACCGAGAGGCGACCCGGCCAGCCCTGCGGAGAAATCGCGCACCAATGCGCCGACCGCCGCCACCGGATCCTCGGCCTCCCCGGCGGCGCGCACGAGACGGCTGCCGATGATCACCCCGTCGGCTCCAGCCGCCGCGGCGGCCGTGACCTGCTCGGGGGTCGAGATTCCGAACCCGACCGCCACCGGCACGCTGGTGGACGCAGCGGCACGCGAAAGCGCGGCGGCGAGGCCGTCCTGTATCCCGCCCGTTCGCTCGCCGGTGGTTCCGGTCAGCGACACCGCGTACACGAAGCCGCGGGCCTGAGCGCCGATCTGCGCGAGCCTCTCGTCGGGGGTGGTCGGCGCGACCAGCGGGACCAGCGCGAGGCCTCGCTCGTCGCACGCGCGCAGCACCGCCGAGGCCTCCTCGAGCGGTAGGTCGGGCACGATCAGGCCGCTCACGCCGTGCTGGACGAGCGCGTCCGCGAAGCGCTCGAGTCCCCGGGCCAGGATCGGATTGGCGTAGCACATCACCACCACCGGGACGTGCTCGGCGATCGACCGCCCGACCTCCAGCACGTCCGGCAGCGTCGCCCCGCCGCGCAGCGCAGCGGTCCCGGCGGCGTGGATCACGGGCCCGTCGGCCAGCGGGTCCGAGAACGGCACCCCAAGCTCGATCAGATCGGCGCCTCCGAGCGCGTACTCGATCCCGATCCGCCGCGAGGTGGCGAGGTCGGGGAATCCGCCCATCAGATAGGGCATCAGGGCCGCGCGGCGCCCGTTGGCCCGGGCGGACTCGAACGCCTCGGCGATCCGTTCGACGCCGGTCACGCCGGCCCCCGCTCGCCATCCAGGCTCGCCTTGATGGGGGCCGCGTGACTCATCCGGCTGGCGCCAGTCGACCGAGGTGATCGAGCGCCTCGGCCAGGTCCTTGTCGCCGCGCCCCGACAGGCAGATCAGATCGAGCTCGCTCGGACCGTTGGCCATCGCCCAGGCGATGGCGTGGGCGCTCTCCAAGGCCGGGATGATCCCCTCCAGGCGCGCGCAGGTCGCGAACGCATCGAGCGCCTGACGGTCGGTGATCGCCACGTAGCGGGCGCGGCCGCTGTCGCGCAGCCAGGCGTGCTCGGGGCCGGTGCCGGGGTAGTCCAGGCCGGCCGAGATCGAGTGCGCCTCGAGGATCTGGCCGTCCTCGTCCTGCATGATCGCCGAGAACGCGCCGTGCAGCACACCGGGCAGGCCCGCGGCGGTCAGCGGCGCGCCGTGCCGGCCGGTCTCGATGCCCTCGCCGGCCGCCTCGACCCCGATCAGCCGGACCTCGGCGTCATCCACGAACGGCTTGAACACGCCGATCGAGTTCGAGCCGCCGCCCACGCACGCGATCACACGGTCGGGCAGACGGCCGGTCCGCTCGAGGATCTGGGCCCGCGCCTCGTCGCCGATCACCCGCTGGAGGTCCCGGACCAGCGCCGGGTACGGCGCCGGGCCCACGCACGACCCGATGATGTAGTGGGTCGTCTCGACGTTCGTGACCCAGTCGCGGATGGCCGCCGACACCGCCTCCTTGAGCGTGCGCGCTCCCGCCTGGACCGGCTCGACGCGCGCGCCGAGCAGGCCCATTCGCTCGACGTTCGGCTTTTGCCGGCGCATGTCCTCGGTTCCCATGTACACGACGCACTCGAGGTCGAGCAGGGCGCAGGCGGTGGCCGTGGCCACGCCGTGCTGGCCGGCGCCGGTCTCGGCGATGATCCGCGGCTTGCCCATGCGCTTGGCCAGCAGCGCCTGGCCGATCGCGTTGTTGATCTTGTGGGCGCCGGTGTGGTTGAGGTCCTCGCGCTTGAGCCAGATCGAGTGCCCGGCGGCGTCGCTCAGCCGCCGCGCCAGGTAGAGCGGTGATGGCCGGCCGACGTAGTCGCGCAGGAGCCGGTCGAGCTCGGCCTGGAAGTCGGGATCCTCGCGCGCCGAGACCCAGGCCGCCTCGAGCTCGGCAAGCGCCGGCATCAGCGTCTCGGGGACGTACTGGCCGCCGTAGGGCCCGAAACGATGCTCGACCGCGCTCATCCCGCGGAAGCCCCGCTGGGCGCCGCGACGGGCTCGACCGACCGCACCGCGGCCGCGAACGCCTGGAGCTTGTCTGGGTCCTTGACGCCGGGGCTGCGCTCGACGCCGCTGGCCACGTCGACCGCGTACGGACCGACGGCCGCGATCGCCTCGGCGACGTTGTCCGGAGTCAGCCCGCCCGACAGGATCATCGGAACCCGGCCGCGATGGCCGCGCGCGATATCCCACGAGAACGTCTCGCCGGTGCCGCCCGGCACGCCTGCCGCGTAGCTGTCGAGCAGGTGGTAGTCGGTGTGGAACGCGCTCAGCGCCTGGACGTCGGCGCCGCTGCGCACCCGCACCGCCTTGATCACCTTGCACCCGGTGCGGCGCGCCGCCTCGCCGCAGTAGACGGGTCCCTCGTCGCCGTGGAACTGGAGCAGGGTCAAGCCGACCGCGTCGGCCGTATCCGCCACGTGGTCGAGGGTCGCGTTGACGAACACGCCGGCCACCTCGACCCGCCGCTTGACCGCCGCGGCGATCTGGACGGCGGCGTCGAACTCGCAGCGGCGCGGCGAGCGCGGCCAGAAGATCAGCCCGATCGCCCAGGCGCCGGCGGCGACCGCCCGCTCGGCGTCGTCCAGGTTGGTGATGCCGCAGAACTTGATCTTCTTGGTCA
The DNA here is from genome assembly GCA_963832315.1 of uncultured Solirubrobacterales bacterium. Classification (GTDB taxonomy): domain Bacteria; phylum Actinomycetota; class Thermoleophilia; order Solirubrobacterales; family Solirubrobacteraceae; genus Palsa-465. The sequence goes on from CAWHTT010000013.1 coordinate 272,475, forward strand.
CGGACAACAATCGTAGGCCGGGGCCCGCTCGGCGCGCGGTCAGCGCCCGCCTCAGCGTGCGGTGAGCGCGCGGCAGGCGGCCTCCACGTCGGGCGAGCGCATCAACGCCTCGCCGATCAGGACGCCGTGGATCCCGGCCGCATCCAGCTCGCTCAGCTGTTCCGGGCGGCTGTACCCGGACTCGGCGACGGTGAGCGCCTGGCCGGCCACGCGCGGGAGGAGCTCGAACGCGCGGCGGGTGTCGACCTTAAGGGTCTTGAGGTCGCGGTTGTTGATCCCGATGATCGAGGGGCGGCGGTGGTCCAAATTGAGCGCCGCGTCCAGCTCGCGCTCGTCGTGCACCTCGACCAGCGCGCTCAGCCCGAGCTGCTCGGCCTCCGCGTGCAGCGCGGACAGCTCGTCGGGCGACAGCGCCGCGACGATCAGCAGGATCGCGTCGGCGCCGGCCGCGAACGACTCGTGCACCTGGTAGCGCTCGACGACGAACTCCTTGCGCAGCAGCGGCAGACCGGCGGCGCGCCGGGCGGCGCGCAGGTCCTCGAGCGAGCCGCCGAAGTTCGGTCCCTCGGTGAGGATCGACAGGGCCGCCGCCCCGCCCCGCTCGTAGGCCCCGACCACGTCCTCGAGCGCCAGGTCCTCCCGGATCGGCCCGGCGGACGGCGAGCGCCGCTTGTGCTCGGCGATCAGCGACACGCCGGGACGCGCCAGGGCCTCGTGGAACGGCCGCACCGGGTCCCCGGCCTCGGCGCGAGCCGCCACGGCGCGCTCGAGCGCCGCCGGGGGCACGGCCTCGCGCCGGCGCGCCACCTCCTCGCGGGTGGCGGCCACGATCGGGTCGAGCCGGTTCACGGCTTGACCGGCGCGAGCTCGTTGGTTCGCTGCACGAACCGCTCCAGCGCCGCCGCCGCCGCGCCGTCGTCGATCGCGCGCTCGGCTCCCCGCACGCCGGCCTCGAGCGTGTCGGCACCCCCGCCGGCGTAGATCGCGGCGCCGGCGTTGAGGACGGCCAGGTCGCGCGCGGCACCGCGCCCGCCGGCGAAGATCACGCGCGCCGTCTCGGCGTTCTGCGCCGGGTCCCCGCCCGGGATCTCCTCGGGCGGCGCCGCCGCCAGACCCACCTCCTCGGGCGCCACGGTGTAGCGGCGCAACTCGGAGCCGAGCACCTCCACCACCTGCGTGGGCGCCGAGATGCTCAGCTCGTCGAGCCCGTCGTCGCTCGAGACGAGCAGCGCGTGCTTGGTCCCGAGCAGGGCCAGGGCCCCGGCCATCGTCTCGAGATAAGCCGGGTCCGACACGCCGATCAGCTGCCGCGTCGCGCCGGCCGGGTTGGTCAACGGCCCCAGGAAGTTGAAGATCGTCCTCACCGCGAGCTCGCGCCGGACCGGGATCACGTACCGGGTGGCCTGGTGGTGCGCGGGCGCGAACATGAAGCCGAACCCGACGTCGTCGATGCAGCGCGCCACCTCGTTCGGCCCCAGGTCGATGCGGGCGCCCAGCGCCTCGAGCACGTCGGCCGAGCCGGACAGCCCGGTGGCCGAGCGGTTGCCGTGCTTGGCCACCGTGCAGCCCGCGCCGGCGGCGATCAGCGCCGCTGTGGTCGACACGTTGAAGGTCCGCCGCCCTCCCCCGGTTCCCGCCGTGTCCAGCAGATCGTCACTTGAGACGGCCACGCGCGCGGCCATCGCCCGCATCGTCCGGGCCAGGCCGGCGAGTTCCTCGACCGTCTCCCCCTTGGTCCGCAGCGCGATCAGGAACGCGGCGATCTGGATCTCGGTGGCGTTGCCGGCCATGATCTCCTGCAGGACGGCGGCGGTGTCCTCGAGCCCGAGGTCCTGCCCGCTCGCGAGCGTGTCGATCGCCCGCGTGAGGAGATCAGGGCCGCCGGTCATCGCGTCCGCGCCAGGAAGTTGGCCAACAGCTCGCGGCCCTGCTCGGTGAGGACCGACTCGGGGTGGAACTGCACCCCCTCGGCGGGCAGCTCGCGGTGACGAACCGCCATCACGACCTCGCCGCCGCGGGCACTCGTCTCGAAGCATTCCGGCAGGTCCGGGTCCACCACCAGGGAGTGGTAGCGGCCCACCTCGAGCGGGCGGCGCAGGCCGCGGAAGATCGTCTTCGAGTCGTGGTCGATCACCGTCGTCTTGCCGTGGACCGGCTCGTGCTGCACGACCCGCCCGCCCCACGCCTGGACGAGCGCCTGGTGGCCGAGGCACACCCCGAGCGTCGGGACCTGGGCCTCGGGGAACCGCCTGACCGCCTCGAGCGAGATGCCGGCCTCGTTGGGGGTGCAGGGGCCGGGTGAGACGACCACCCGATCGTAGCCGCGTACGAGCAGCTCATCGACCGACGCGTGGTCGTTGCGGACCACCTCGATGTCGGCTCCGAGCTCGCCGAGGTACTGGACCAGGTTGTAGGTGAAGCTGTCGTAGTTGTCCAACACGAGGACGCGCATGCTTACGAAACGGTAAACGCGCGCCGCACTTGGCGCATTTCGCTTGTTCCGAGCGTCTTGGTTTGTCAGCTTTCCTTTCAACCGAAACAAGGGGTGATGATGAGCGGGACACTTTGGGGCAGGTCGATTTTTGCTGCGCTGGCGGCGGTGGCGCTGGCGGTAGCGCTCGCCGCGTGCGGGGGGAGCAGCAGTTCTTCGTCGAGCGCCGGCAACGCCGCGGCTCCGACCACGTCGAGCTCGGCCACGACGGCGGCCTCGGCCACGACCGCGGCGACCACGACCTCCGCGTCGAGCTCCGGCGGGACCGCCGCGCCGGGGGCCAAGCTGTCGATCGGCCAGAGCGCGAAGGTGAGCTTCGCGCCGGCCGGCTCGACCGACAAGAGCAAGGCCTCGACGCTACAGGTGACCGTGCAGTCGTTCGACAAGGGCTCGCTGTCTGACTTCAACGGGATCCAGCTCGACGCCAACGAGAAGGCGAGCACGCCGGTCTACGTCAAGGTCCACGTGACCAATCTCGGGCCCAATCCCATCGACGTGGACAGCTCCGCCGCGGCGATCGAGGGCGTCGACAACACCGGCAACAACCAGTCGAGCGTGACGTTCATCGGAGATTTCCCGAAGTGTCCGGATGCCGCGTCGACCAAGCCGCTGAGTACCGGCAAGGGCTACGACGACTGCCTGACCTTCCTGGTCCCGGGCGGCATCACCAAGGTCAGCTACAACGGCACGACCGACTACATCGACTCACCGGTGACCTGGGCGCCCCAGTGAGGCTCAGCTGAAGTCAGGGGCGGCCCAGCCGGGCATGATGTCCGGCAGGCCGTCCGAGACCTTGTCCGGGAAGACCGCCGGCCGCTTCTCCAGGAACGCCGCGATGCCCTCGGCCGCATCCGCTGAGCGGCCGCGGTAGAGCATGCCGCGCGAGTCGGTGCGGTGGGCGAGCATCGGGTGATCGGCCCCGAGCGTCCGCCACAGCATCCGGCGGGCCAGCGCCACCGACACCGGCGCGGCGTTGTCGGCGATCTCCCGGGCGAGCGTGTTCGCCGCGTCGAGCAGGTCGGCCTTCGGATGCAGGCTGCGGACGAGGCCGCCCTCGAGCGCCTCGCGGGCGTCGAACACGCGGCCGGTGGCCACCCACTCCATGGCCCGGCTGATGCCGACCACGCGCGGGAGGAACCAGCTCGAGCACGCCTCGGGCACGATCCCGCGCCGGGTGAACACGAACCCGATCCTTGCGTCGTCGGCGGCCAACCGCACGTCCATCGGGAGGGTCATCGTCGCCCCGATGCCGACCGCCGGGCCGTTGATCGCCGCGATCACCGGCTTGGTCATGTCGAAGATCCGCAGCGTGAGCCGGCCGCCGCTGTCGCGAGGGATCGTGTCGGGGTCCTCGTGATCGCGCTTGGTGAACGTCTCGCCCCCGCGCTCGAGGTCAGCCCCGGCGCAGAACCCGCGGCCCGCCCCGGTGACGATCACGGCCCGGACGTCGTCGTCGGCGTCGGCGGCGTCGAACGCGCTCATGAGCTCCTGGAACATCGTCTGCGTCCACGCGTTCAGCCGCTCGGGGCGGTTCAGCGTGATCGTGAGCACGTGGTCGCTCAGGTCGGTGGTGATCTGCTCGAACTCCATGGGGCTCCTTTTGCGGTTGCCGTGAAGGGGCGCTACGGCCAGTCGGGCTGCGCGGCGGCAAGCTCGATGGCCTTCAGAACGCCGCGGGCCTTCGCCTCGGACTCGCGGTACTCGAAGTCGGGCTTGGCGTCGGCCACCGTGCCCCCGCCGGCCTGCACGTGGGCGATGCCGTCCTTGATCACCACGGTGCGGATGTGGATGCACGTGTCGAGGTCGCCCGTGTAGCTCGCGTAGCCGATCGCCCCGCCGTAGCCGCCCCGCTTGACCGGCTCGACCTCGTCGATGATCTGCATGGCGCGCACCTTGGGCGCGCCCGAGAGCGTTCCGGCCGGGAGCACCGAGCGCAGCGCATCGAGCGCGCCCACGCCGTCGCGCAGCTCGCCGGTCACGCTCGAGACGATGTGCATCACGTGGCTGTAGTTCTCGACCGCCATGAAGTCCTCGACCTCGACGCTCCCGTAGTTGCACACGCGACCGAGGTCGTTGCGGCCCAGGTCGACCAGCATCACGTGCTCGGCGCGCTCCTTGGGGTCGGCCAGCAGCTCGTCGGCGATCCGCCGGTCTTCGTCAGTGTTGTGCCCGCGCGGCCGGGTGCCCGCGATGGGACGGGTGGAGACGCGCCGCCCCGCCACCGTGATCAGCGGCTCGGGGCTGGCGCCGGCGATCTCGAAGTCGCCGAAGTCCAGGAAGTACATGTACGGGCTGGGGTTGACCGCGCGCAGGCCGCGGTAGATCGAGAACGCCTCGACCGGCACCGGGCCCGACCAGCGCTGCGACGGGACGACCTGGAAGGCGTCGCCGGCGTAGATGTACTCGATGATCCGGGCCACGTTGGCCTCGAACTGCTCGCGAGTCATGTTGGCCTGCAGGGGTTTGACGGTGCGTTCCGCGCTCGGAGGCTTCGGCGGCCGTGGCACCGGGCCGGCGAGCCGCCAGCGGACCTCGGCGATCGTCTCGAGCGCCCGGGCATAGGACGAGTCGAGATCGTCGTCGGCGTAGGCGTTGGCGATCACCGTGACCGTGTGCTTGAGGTGGTCGAAGGCCACGAGTGCGTCGGTCAGCATCAGGGCCAGATCGGGCAGCCCGATCGGATCTGGGTTGGGCGGGCCGAGCGGCTCCACGGTCCGGACGAGGTCGTAGGCGAACAGCCCCACGGCGCCGCCCGCGAACGGGGGCAGGTCGGGCAGCGGCGCCGCGCGCACGCGGCCCAGCTCCGCACGCGCCAGCTGGTAGGGGTCCCCGGCCTCGCCGAGTGACCAGCGCAGCACCTTGCGCGGCCGGATCCCGATGAACGAGTAGCGCCCCACGCGTCCCTGGTCGGCCGACTCGAGCAGGAACGAGGGGTGGGCGGGGTCCCCATCCCGGAGCTTGAGGAACGCCGAGACCGGCGTCTGGCAGTCGTCGATGAACGACTCGCGCACGGGGATCACGTTGTAGTCGGCGGCGAGTGCTCGGGCATCCGCCAGCGACGGGATCGCTCCGGCCGGGGTCGTGTCAGGGCTTGCGACGGCCATCGAGCACGTGCTCCGCGTCGGCCAGCGACAGCCCCCGCCCCCGGAGCAGGACTGCCAGGTGATAGATGACGTCCGCGGCCTCCTCGGCCACCCGCTCGTCGGACTCCTCCCGCACGGCCCGGGCCACCTCCTCGGCCTCTTCCTGCACCTTGGCGCCGGCCAGGTCGAGGTCGTCGAGCAGCTTCGCCGTGTAGGACGTCTCCGGCCGCGTGCTCGCCCGCTCGGCGATCGTGCGCTCGAGCGTGGGCAGGGACTCGTGGGGGGCGCCCGGGGCCAGGTCCCCGTTGTGGAAGCAGGAGCGCTCGCCGGTGTGGCACGCCGGCCCGGCGGGCTCGACCAGCGCCAGCACCGCGTCCGCGTCGCAGTCGTAGCGGATCGCCTTTACGGCCTGGGTGTTGCCCGAGGTCTCGCCCTTGTGCCAGAGCGTTTCGCGCGAACGGCTGTAGAAGTGGATCTCCCCGGTCTCGCGCGTGAGCCGCAGCGCGTCGGCGTTCATGTAGGCGAGCGTCAGCACCTCGCCGCTGTTCCAGTCCTGCACGATGCACGGCACCAGGCCGCGCTCGTCGAAGGCGATGTTCGAATCGTCCACGGGAGGCCGATTCTACGGGCGCTCTGGCCGCCGGGGCCGCCTCGCGATCGCGCCGCACCGGCCAGGGGAATCACCGGTTGCGGAGTGCGTTGACAGCGCGCCACACGCGCCGAGGATGCGCCGACGGATCACGCAGAAGAACCACGATGCGATCGTGCGTGGCACGGCCGCCGGCCAGGACGATCGCTCGGCGCCGGGCCGCTGTGCGTCGCGGCGCCGCGGAGGCCGCGGAAGGCCGCCACGATTCGCGCATCACCGCCGAGGTCATCGCCCCGCCGACCCCGTACGAAGCGCGCGCCGATCAGGAGGCCCTGGTCGTCGGCCAGCCCGCACACCAGCGACTTGGTGAAAACGGTGAGGCGCCAGGATCCTCGAGCCCGACCGCACGCGATCCAGGTACACGGCCCGCGCACAGAACGACCAGCGCGATCCATCTGCTTCGGTCGGTTCCGGCGGCTGCACGTGTCTGGCTCATCGCTGTCATCTCCCAGGGTTCGATCCGTTCAAGAAAGAACCGTAGCAGATGATCTATAAATAGACGATCTGCTCCGGTCGCACTCTAGTTTGGGCTACGCCTCCGGGCGCCACATCGGGCGTTCGGTGCGAAGTCGGCGGGCTTAGGGCTTAGCCGTGGTCCGAGTGGCCTTAGCGCCGTCTCTAGCGCGGGCGACGCACGGTGTGCGCGCAGACCGCCGGCTCGGCCAGTCGGCCGCAGGCAAGCCGGCCCAACGCGCCCAAGAAGACCTCGCGCTCTCCAGGCTCGAGCACGCTGAGCACGTCTTCGCGCACCCGGTCGAGCACCTTGTCGGCCCGCTTGACCTTGCGCTTGCCGGCGTCGGTGACCGCGATCACCCGTGCTCGGCGGTCGGCGCTGGAGGAACGCCGCTCGGCCAGACCGGCAGCCTCGAGCTCGTCCACGGTGACGACCATGGTGGTCTTGTCGAGCCCCACCAACCGCGCGATCTCGCTCTGGGTGCGCTCCCCACACATCGCCGTGGTCAGGACTGCGTGGGCCCGCGGCGAGATGCCCAGATCCTCCAGCGCGGCGGTGAACTCGGTAGTGAGGCCGTGACTGGCGCGCGAGAGCAGCCAGCACAGGTCCGAGGCGAGCGGTGCCGGCGCTTGCGCGATGTCGGTGGCCATGACCACAAGGATAGTTCGCAAACCAGAAGATCTGGCAACAGACGATCCAGCCGAGGCCTAGGATCTAGGCGGCTTGCTCGAGATACGCCGGCTCGACTTCGGGACCGGACAGCACGGCGGGCGCCGGCTCCGCGGCTGTCTCCGGGCTGCGCTCCGTCCGGGGCAGGAGCAGGCCGACCGCGATCGCGGCCAGCACCAGCGCCGCGGCGATCGTGAAGGCCAGCCGGTAGCCACCGAGCAGGGCGACCGTGGCGGTCGCTCCGTGCGAGCGCAGCGCATCGGAGTGAGCGGTGGCCAGCGTCGCCAGCACCGCGATGCCGAGCACGCCGCCCACCTGCCGGGTCGTGTTCGCCAACCCCGAGGCCAGGCCCGAGTCCTCGGGCGTGGCGGCGGACATCGCGAGCGTGACCACCGACGGGAACACGAGCCCCGCGCCGACGCCGATCGACACCATCGCGGGCAGCAGGTCGGTCAGGTAGTCGGCGTTCGCCGGCGCGCCGCGGAACACGATCAGGCCGGTCACGACGAGGATCAGCCCGGCGATCAGGGTGGGCTTGGCGCCGAAGCGCATGATCAGCTTGGCCGCCAGCCCGAGGGCGAGCGCGGCGATCCCGATCGCCACCGGGAGGAACGCGAGGCCAACCTCGATTGCGTCGTAGTGGAGGACCCGCTGGAGGTACAGCGCGCCCACGAAGAACATTCCGAACACGCCCGCCACCACCAGCCCGAACGTCAGGTTCGCGATGCTCACCGTGCGCGAGGCGAACACGCGCAGCGGGACGAGCGGGTTGGCCGCGCGCGCCTGGCGGACGACGAACGCCGCCAGCAGCGCGATCCCGGCCCCGCCCACCCCGAGGGTGCGGGCCGATCCCCAGCCGTAGTCGCCGGTTTCGACGATCGCGTAGACGACCAGCATCAGGGCGGCGACGATCAGCAGCGCGCCGGGCGCGTCGGCGCCCTTTTCCAGGCCGATCCCGGTGTCCTTCGGCAAGAGCCGCATGGTCAGGACGCCGGTGGCGACGCCGATCGGGAGGTTCACGAAGAAGATCCAGTGCCAGTTGATCGCCTGGGTCAGCACCCCGCCAGCGAGCAGTCCGATGGCGCCGCCGGCGGCGGCCACGAAGCTGTAGACCCCCAGTGCCTGGGCCCGCTCGGCAGGCCTCTGGAACATCGTCACGATCATCCCGAGGATCACGGCCGAGGTCAGTGCACCGCCCACACCCTGGACGAAGCGCGCGCCGATCAGCGTCGACCGGCTGTCGGCGAGTCCGCAGGCGAGCGACGCCAGCGTGAACACGGTCAGACCGGCCAGGAAGACGCGCCGGCGGCCGATCAGATCGCCCATCCGGCCGGCCAGGAGCAGCAGCCCGCCGAACGCGATCAGGTATGCGTTGACCACCCAGGCCAGCGAGGACTGCGAGAAGCCCAGATCGGTCTGGATCGAGGGCAGCGCCACGTTCACGATCGTCTGGTCGAGGACGATCATGAGAAAGCCGGCGCACAGGACCACGAGCGCGATCCATCTGTGCCGGTCGGTGGCTGCGGTTGAGGTCTGGCTCTGGCTCATCGGGCTCATCTCCGGGTTCGTTGAACTGAGGGCCAGAATGAGCTACGACCTCCCGTCCCACATCGGGCGTTCGGTGCAGATCTGAGCGGTCGGGGCCTTACGCGGCGGCCCGGGGGCCTTAGGCCCCGCGACTTCAGTCGCGGACCCTTACTCGATGCCCAGGCGGTCGAGCAGGTGCTCGTCGGCCCGCCAGTGCCGGCGCACGCGGACCCGCAGGTCGAGGTGGACGCGCGCCCCGACGTGACGCTCGATTGCGCGTCTGGCGGCGATCCCGATCGACTTGACCATCTGCCCGCCGGCGCCGATCAGGATCCGCTTCTGCGACTCCGTCTCGGCCAGGATCACCGCCTCGATCCGCAGCGGGTCGCCGTGGTCGATGCTCTCCACGACCACCTCCACGGCGTGCGGAACCTCCTCCCGGGTCCGGGCCAGGATCTGCTCGCGCACGAGTTCGGCCAGCACCACGTGCTCGGGCTGGTCGGTGTACGTACGGGGCTCGAAGTAGAACGGTCCCTCGGGCAGAAGCGAGATCAGATGGCCGACCAGCGGCCGGACTCCCGAGCCGGTGCGGGCCGAGACCGGAAGGATCTCCTCGGCCACGTCGAGGTCGGCGGCGGCCTGCAGGGCTGCCGCGAGCGCGGGTCGACGGGTCCGGTCGACCTTGTTCACGGCGATCACCACCGGAACGGGGGCCGAGGCCAGCAGCCTGGCGATGAACCGGTCCCCCGCCCCCACACCCTGCTCCGCACTCAGCACGAACAGGCAGGCGTCGGCGTCCTCGAGCTCCTGCTCGACCCGCCGCTGCATGCGCGCCGTGAGCTCGTCGCGCGGGCGCTGCACACCCGGCAGATCGATCAGCACGAGCTGCCAATCCGGGCCGGTGGCCACGCCCCGGATCGCGCGGCGGGTGGTCTGCGGCTTGTCGGAGACGATCGCCACCTTGGTGCCGACGATCGCGTTGGCAAGCGTCGACTTGCCCACGTTGGGCCGTCCGGCCAGCGCGATGAAGCCCGATCGCGTCGGGGCGCTCACCGCGCCCAGCGCAGCAGCTCGGCCTGGAGTGCGAGCATCTCGCCGTCGTCGGTCTCGTGGTCCATCCCGGTCAGATGAAGCGCACCATGGATCACGGCCTCCCGCAGATCCTCGGTGTGCTCGGGACAGATCACTATGTCGCCCAGCTCGCGGGGTCCGGCGCTGATCCCCTCGCCGTCGATCGCGAACGACAGCACGTCGGTGGGCTCGTCCAGGTTGCGGTGCTGCCGGTTGAGCGCCTGGATGCGCTCGGCGTCGACGAACTCGATCGCCACGTGTCCCTCCTCGATGCCGGCCGAGGCGATGGCCAGCGCGCACAGCCGCTCGAGCTCGGCCGCGGTGGGCACGACAAGCCCGACCGCGCGCTCGCCGTCGAGCCCGATCTGGTCGATCCCGATGACCTCGATCTCGAGCACGGGGGTTTGTCGCTCAGCCCCTCGGGGTGGCCGCGCGCGGGCGCAACTCGGGCGCCAGGCGCTGCGAGTGCTCGGTGTAGGCGGCAACGATCCGGCGCACCAGCTTGTGGCGGACCACGTCCTCCTCGCCGAAGCGCACGAAGTCGATTCCCTCGACGTCGGTCAGGATGTCGGCCACCAGTACCAGGCCGGAGTCCTGGTCGCGCGGGAGGTCGATCTGCGTGATGTCGCCGGTGACGACCATCTTCGAGTTGAAGCCGAGACGGGTCAGGAACATCTTCATCTGCTCGGGGCTGGTGTTCTGCGCCTCGTCGAGGATGATGAAGCTGTCGTTGAGCGAGCGGCCCCGCATGAACGCGAGCGGCGCCACCTCGATCACGCCGCGGTCCAGGTGCTGGGACACGCGCTCGGGCTCGAGCATGTCGTGCAGCGCGTCGAACAGCGGCCGCAGGTACGGGTCGACCTTGGCCATCAGGTCGCCGGGCAGGAACCCGAGCCGTTCGCCGGCCTCGACGGCGGGCCGGGTGAGGATGATCCGGTTGACCTCGCGCCGGCTGAGCGCCGCGGCGGCGAGCGCCACCGCGAGGAATGTCTTGCCGGTGCCGGCGGGGCCGATCCCGAACGTGATCGTGTTGTTGCGGATCGAGTCGACATAGCGCTTCTGGTTGACCGTCTTGGGCGAGACCTTGGTGGCGCGGTGGCGCCAGACCACGTCCTCGAGGATCTTGCCGGGCGACTCGTGCTCGTCGAGCGCGCGCTTGACCGCCTCGATCGTGCCGGGCGCGATCTCGTGGCCCTGCACGATCAGCGCCGAGAGCTCTTTGACCACCGCGGCGGCGGCGTCGACCGCCTCGGGCTCGCCGTCCAGCGTCAGCACGTTGCCGCGCAGGAACACGTCACAGTCCAGATGTCCTTCCAGCGCCCGCAGGACGGCGTCCTTGCTGCCCGCGAGCTCGGCCGCAACCGGATTCTCGAGCTCGATCTGCCTACGCACCCACCATGTCCCGTCTACGCCTGCAGGGCCTCCCGGACACGCGCCGAGGCGCGCTTGCCGTCGACACGGCCGCCGGTCTTGGCCATCACGACCTTCATGACCTGGCCCATGTCCTTGGGGTCGCTCGCGCCGGTCTCGGCGATCGCGGCCGCGACGATCGCGTCGAGGTCGGCGTCGCCGAGCTCGGCCGGCAGATACGTCTCGATGAGCTTGGCTTCGGCCTCCTCCTGCTCGGCCAGCTCGGGGCGTCCGCCGCCTCGGAACTGCTCGGCCGCCTCCAGGCGCCGCTTGCGCTCGCGGCGCAGGACGGCCAGTTCGTCCGCGTTGCCCTCCTTTTCGGCCTTCTGCAGCTCGGACAGGACCAGCCGCAGCGCGCCGACCCGGTCCTTATCGCGGGCCTTCATCGCGCTGGTCATGTCGCCGCGCACCTGTTCGATAACGGTCACCCCTTCAGGATAGCCCCGCACCGGATGCCGTCCGCGTAGAGCTCGTCGCAGCGGACGTCTACGAGCTGCCCCCGCACGGCCGCCCCGGCCGGCAGATAGCAGCGGGTGTAGTCGGCCGTGTATCCGGAGCATTGGGTATCGGCGGTCTTGTCGATGAGAACTTTTTCGGGTCGGCCGAGCTTGGCGGTCCTGTGGTGTCGCGATCGCACCTCGGAAAGGCCGCGCAGCGTCTGCGAGCGGCGCTTCTTCTCCTGGGGAGGGATGCGGTCGCCCAGCGCCTCGGCTTTAGTCCCGGGCCTCGGCGAGTACGAGAACGTGTGCACCTTCGTGATGCCGGCGTCGTCGACGGCCTTCAGCGTCTTTTCAAATGCTTCGTCGGTCTCGGTCGGGAAGCCGACGATCACGTCGGTCGTGACGTTGACGTGGGGCACGGCCCGTCTGAGTGCTGCGATCGCCTCCAGATACTCGGCGGCGTCGTAGTGGCGGCCCATGGCCCTGAGGACGTCGTCGTCGCCGGACTGCATCGGGACGTGGAGATGCGGGCACACCTTGGGCTCGGTGGCCAGCGCCGTGAGCAGCGAGTCCTTGACGTGGATCACCTCGACGCTCGAGAGCCGCACCCGCTCGACGCCGGGGACCTTCGCCACTTCCATCATCAGCTGACCCAGCTCCAGCCCGTTTTCCGGGTCGCGGTAATCGCCCACGCTGATGCCGGTCATGACCATTTCGGGTTGCCCCTGCTCGACGCGCCGGCGGGCCTCTGTGACGATCGCGCTCGCCGGGCGCGAGCGGGCGGCGCCGCGGACGGTCGGGATGATGCAGTAGGCGCAGTGGCAGTCGCACCCGTCCTGGACCTTGACGAACCCTCGGGTGCGATCTGAGCTGCGCGACTGGGGCGGGTGGCGGGCCAGGACGTCGTGCTCGAGGTCGGCGCATGCGCCCAGGCCCGCCGCCATCGCCCCGGCCACCTCCTCGGCGGTACCGACGAACGCGCTCACTCGATCGTCGATCTCCCGGAACTGCGCCCCGTTGAGGTTGACGGCACAGCCGGCCACCAGGACCCGGTCGGTGGTGTTCAGCGAGCGCCGCACCGCCTGGCGCGACTTCGCCTCCGCCTCGCTGGTGATGCAGCACGTGTTGATCACGTGCAACTCGGCCTCGTTCTCGGCGGTCTCGGTGTGCCCGGCGGCGAGCAGCGCCCGCCGGGCCAGCATCGCGTCAGCTTGCGAAACCTTGCAGCCGAGGAACTTGACGGCGAAAGACGCCACGGTGGCCGCACGTTAGCGCGGCCACCGTGGACGTCCAGATTCAGTTGAGTCGCACGCCCGCGGCCGGCGGAATGTCGTGCTCCTCATGGCCGGCTTCGTGATGCGGTGTCCTCGAGACGGCACGCGGAGCGAGGAGAGAGGACTCACGCGAAAATCCGGCCCGAGGCTTTGGCCGCGGCACGAGCACGTCGAGGAGCAGGCCACCGAGCGTTACGCCGATCGCAAGCGGGTTGGGCAACTGGGTTCACCTCCTTCTGCTGAAAGTCGGGCTCGCAACGTGATCGACAGCATGCGCGAACCGAGCGGTGACGCCATGGGCCCGGTGGACAAGATCTGCTCCGCCCCGGTTGTCCACGCTGTCGCGGGTCCACGCGCCGGGGCAATTTCCGCCACTGACGGCAGGCCGCGCCGCTAATTCCGGATCCTGCCCCTCTCAGAGGCAAGATCCGTCAGGGGCAGCGGTGGCGGGTCGCCAATGGCGGAATTTGCACGCGCCGGGGGGTCAGGGGTGGCGTTCTAGAAGCAGGGCGGCCCAGTCGCCGGAGACACGGCGGTCGGACTCGCGCAGACCCACCGCCGCGAACGCGCCGGCCACCTCGTCGGCCTCGCCGACCAGCAGCCCGCTGGCGATCACGCGCTCGGGGAGCTCAACCGCCTCGCCCCCCGACCCGGCGCCGGCCAGCCGCCTCGCCCACGCCAGCAACAGCGGCCGCAACAGGTTCGCGGCGACCACGGGCGCGACCACCACCGGGTCGACCCGGAGGTCGTGCCGGCGCACGTTGACCGACACCCCGTTGACGAGCGCGTTCTCCGTCGCGGCCGCCACCGCCAGCGGATCGAAGTCGACCGCCGCCACCGGCGACCACCCCAGCCGCGCCGCCGCGATGGCCAGAACCCCCGACCCGCAGCCCAGGTCCAGGAACGCCCCACCGACACGAATCGCCAGCATGAGCTCCAGGCACAGCCGGGTCGTGGCGTGCGCCCCGGTCCCGAACGCCTGCCCGGGGTCGATGACCAGGTCTATCCCGGTAACGGCCGGCGCCGGCGGCGGTTCCCACGGGGGGCGCACGACCAGCCGGCCCCCATCGAGTACGAGCGGCTTGTGAAACGAGCGCCACCGCTGATCCCAGTCGTCGGCGATCTCGGACGTCGAGACCTCGACCAGCGCCGCGCCTGCCACGGCTCTCACCGAGGGCAGCGCCGGCAACTCGCCCGGCGCTCCGTACACGGCGTACTCGACCACGTCCGGGTCAATGGATACCTCCTCCACCCCGGCCGGCGCGAGCTCGAGCAGCTCGGCCAGGACGATCTCCGCCTGCGAGCGCTGGACGCGCACGGCCAGCCGAAGCACGGATCAGTGCCCGCCGAACGCCCGCCTGAGCTTCCCGAACACGCCCTCCTCGGTGCGGAGGTTGTGCGCGGTCATCGAGTCGGCCAGGTTCTGGTAGAGCTGGCGTTGGTCGCGGTTCAGATGCCGCGGGACCACCACGTTGACCACGACGCGCAGATCGCCGGTCCGCCGGCCGCGAAGCGCCGGCATCCCGGCGCCGCGCACGATCAGCGTCTCGTGCGGCTGGGTGCCGGCCGGCACTTCGACCTCAACGTCCTCCCCGTCGACCGTCGGAACGTCGACCACCGTCCCGAGCGCCGCCAGCGGCGCCGACACGTCGACGACGGTGACCAGATCGTCGCCGTCGCGGACGAAGCGCGGGTCCTCGCGCACGCGCACCAGCACGTACAGATCCCCCGCCGGACCGCCCCGCTCGCCGGCGTGGCCGCGCCCGGAGATCCGGATGCGCTGTCCGTCGGCGATCCCGGCCGGGACCTCGACCTTGACCTTCGGGCGCTCCACGCGCCGCCCCCGCCCCCGGCAGACCTTGCACGGCTCGCGGGCCACCTTGCCGTCGCCGTGGCACACGTCGCACGCCGCCGTGCGCATGACCTGGCCGAACGGCGTGCGCGACACCGCCCGGAGCTGACCGCTCCCCTGGCAGCGGGGGCAGGTCTCGATCGGGGTGCCGGGCTCGGCCCCGTTGCCGTGGCAGTGCTCGCACACTCCCACCGCCTCGTAGCTGACGTCGACCGAAGCGCCCCGGGCTGCCTGGGCCAGATCGATCTCGGCCGAGACCGCCACGTCGCCGCCCTGGATGGCGCCGCCCGCGCGACCGGCACCCCCCATTCCGAACAGATCGCCGAAGGCGCCGCCGCCGCCGAAGAACGCCTCGAAGATGTCGGTTATCGAGCCCGCGTCGAAGTTCGGCGCGTAGCCGCCGCTGCGCAGGCCCTCGCGCCCGTAGCGATCGTAGGTGGCGCGACGCTCGGAATCCGACAGGACCTCGTAGGCCTCGGCGGCCTCCTTGAACTTGTTCTCCGCCTCGGGATCGTGGCGGTTGACGTCTGGGTGAAGCTCGCGGGCCAGGCGCCGAAACGCCTTCTTGATCGTGGCGTCATCCGCGTCGCGCGAGACGCCGAGGACCTCGTAGTAGTCACGAGTGCTGCTCATCGCTCGTCGTACACCTCGGCTATGAAGCTCGAGAGTTGCGCGGCGGCGTCGCGCACGGCGTGGATCGCGTGGCCGTAGTCCATCCGCAGCGGCCCGATCACCGAAACGGTCCCCAGCCGCCGCTGCGGCAGCCCGTAGCCGGCCGCCACCAGTGCCAGCGAGCGCATGCCCGGTGCCTGGTTCTCGGTCCCGATACGGACCAGCACGTCGCGCTCGGTGAGCGCCGCGTGGAGTACCCCGAGCAGCGTCACCCGGCGCTCCAGCATGTCCATCAGCACGTTGAGCTCCGACACCTCGCCCAGGCGGTCGTCGCGCAGCAGGCGCGAGGTCCCCTCGACATACAGGCTGTCGTGGGCGCCGGCCTCGAGCTCCGTGAACACGGGCGAGAGCGCCTCCAGGAAGTCGGACTCCGAGCGCGACAGCGACGGATCGTGCAGTCGGTTCTGCATCATGCGCGCGCCCAGCCCGAGGCCGACCAGCCGCTCGTTCAGGTAGCTGGCGGCCCAGTCGGCCAGCCCCGGGTCGACCGGGCGCGAGAACGTGAACATACGCTTGGTGACTCCGCCGGTCGAGGTGATCACGACGACCATCAGCACCTGGGGCTGGAGCAGCAGCACCTCGACGTGGCGGATGGTCGAGGTCTCGATCGGCGGCGCGGTGACGATCGCCAGAAGGTTCGTGACCTGCGAGAGCGTCTCGGTGGTGACTCGCATCGCCTCGTCGAGCTCCCGGCGTACCAGCGAGAGCGACAGCCGCGGGCCGACGTCCTGGCGCGGCAGCAGGCGATCGACGAAGTAGCGATATCCGGCCTCGGTCGGGATGCGTCCGGCCGAGGTGTGGGGATGGGCGAGCAGGCCCAGCTCCTCGAGGCTGGCCAGCTCGTTGCGGATCGTCGAGGGGCCCCATTGGACGTCCACCGACAGCGCCTTCGAGCCCACCGGAGCGCCGCCCTCGAGGTACTCCTCGACGACCTTGCGCAGCACGAGCTCCTGACGGGAGGTCAGCATCGATTTGATTGTAGGTCGGGCCGAGGGCGCGTCTGGGCGGTCAGTCGACCGCCACCGAGGCCACGCCGTTGCGGATGATCCGCCGCCCCGACTGCTCGGCCTGCGAGTCGACGGTCGCCACCCGGTCCTCGACCGACTGGACCGTGCCGCTGACCACGATCTCCTCCCCCATCACGCCCATCCCGCGGAACTGCACCGACAGTCGCTTGAGCCGCTCAGGTCCGCCGGCCGCGTCGGTGTGGGCACGGGCGACCTGGGCCATCGTCCACAGCCCGTGCAGGATCCGCCCGGGAAGTCCCACGTTCCGGGCGAACTCCTCATCGATGTGGATCGGGTTGAAGTCGCCCGACGCGCCTGCGTAGCGCACCGTGACGTACGGGTCCGGGGTGACGCGCAGCTCGACCGGGTCACCGACGCCCAGGCTCACGACTCGGCACCTCGCACGAGCTGGCGCCAGATCCCGGTGCACACGATCTCATCGCGTTGGTTGCGCGAATCGGTCTGGAACACGTACGAGCCCATCCCGCCGCGCTCGGTGATCTCCGCGACAGTCGTGGTCGTGGTGATCTCGTCGCCGGCAACCACGAGGGGTCCCCACTCGAACTCCTGCCCGGCGTGGAGCATGTGTGCGAAGTCGATGCCCACCTCGGGGTCGAAGAGCGCCGGCGTGATCGCGCGGCCCGCGTAGACGACCGCGAACATCGGCGGCGCCACCACGTCCGCATGGCCCGCCTCGCGTGCGGCGTCGACGTCGAAGTACAGCGCGTTCGTCTCGCCCACCGCCGAGGCGTACTCGCGGATCTTCTCGCGCCCGACGGCGTAGGTCACCGCCGGATACGTCTTCCCGATCGCCTCAGTCTTGACCGCCACGCCGCGGCAGTCTAAGTGGTCGCGAGCGACCCCCTAGCTCAGATGATCACCGGCACGGCCCCGCCGTCGACCGACCAGGACGCGCCGGCCACGTTCGACGCCGGCTCCGAGCACAGGAATACGATCACCGCCGCGATCTCCTCCTCGGTCCCCAGCCGGCCGATCGGCACCCGCGACGCGGTCGCCTCGAGCACCTCCTCGCGGCTGACACCCCGAGCCTCCGCCTGTTGATCGGCCAGACCGCCGGGGGCCAGCCACAGATCGCCGCCGATCGGACCCGGCGACACCGAGTTCACCAACACCCCGCGATCGGCGAACAGGTCGGCGAACGCCCGCGACAGCGACAGCTCGGCGGCCTTGGTCACCGAGTAGGCCATGTTGGTCGACGACGGTCGCTTGCCCGACGACGAGCACACGTTGACGATCCGACCCCACCCCCGCTGGGCCATCTCCGGCGCCGCCGCGCGCATCAGGCGCATCGGGCCCATCACGTGCAGCTCCCACTGGGCCTGCCACTCGTCGTCGGTCAGCTCCTCGATAGAGCGCACCGTGCTCGTGCCGGCGCAGTTGACCAGCGCGTCGATCCGCCCGAACCGCCCCAGGCACGCCTCCATCACCCGCTCGCCGGCATCCACAGCGGTCACGTCCAAGGCAACAGCTTCCGCCGAACCCCCGGCCTCCACGCACTCGCGCGCCACCTCGTCGAGGACCTCCGTGCGCCGGCCGACCAGCACCACCGAGGCCCCCTCGCGGGCCAGCGCCACCGCCGTGGCCCGGCCGATGCCACCCGAGGCGCCCGTGACCACGCAGGCTCGATCCCGCAGACCCAGATCCATGCTGGATCATTCTTCCATGGCCCTCGCCGCCGAGAACGGCCACGCCACCGCCGAGAACGGCCACGCCACCGACGCGATCATCCGCACGCAGGCGCTGACCAAGGTCTATCCCGGCACCGACTTCAAGGCCGTCGACGGGCTCGACCTCCGCGTCCGGGCCGGCGAGATCTTCGGCCTGCTCGGGCCCAACGGCGCCGGCAAGACCACCACCGCCGGCATGCTCACCACCCGCGTGATCCCGACCACGGGACAGGCCCACGTGGGGACCGTCGACGTGATCGCCCACCCCGCCCTGGCCAAGCAGCTGATCGGGATCGTCTCTCAGCAGAACACGCTCGACCGCCAGCTCACGGTGTGGGAGAACCTGTACTTCCACGGCCGGCTGTTCGGAATCCCGGCCCCCGAGTCGCGCCGGATCTCCGACCGCCTGCTCGAGCAGTTCCATCTGAGCCGGTGGGCCAAGGCGTCGGTGTTCGCGCTCTCGGGCGGGATGGCCCAGCGGCTGATGGTGGCCCGGGCGATCTTCCACCGCCCCGCGGTGCTGTTCCTGGACGAGCCGACGGCCGGACTGGATCCGCAGAGCCGGCTGGCGCTCTGGGAGATCCTCGGCGAGCTGAACGCGGCCGGGCAGACGATCATGCTGCTCACCCATTACATGGAGGAGGCCGACCGCCTGTGCCACCGCGTGGCGGTCATGGATCACGGCAAGATCCTCGCGCTCGACACGCCGGCCGCGCTCAAGCAGACCGTGGGCGCGGACACGATCGTCACCGTGAAGGCGAGCGGGGACCCGGAAGAGCTGGCCTCGCACCTCGCGCTCGGAGTCGACGGCGTGACCCGGACGCGCGTGATCGACGCCGGCGTCGAGCTGCACGTCCAGGGCGCCGAGCGGATCATCCCGCGCGTGGTGTCCGCCGCCGAGCACGGCGGCTTCGAGCTGGTCGACCTGGCGGTCGCCGAGCCGACGCTCGAGACCGTGTTCATCACGCTGACCGGCAAGGAGCTGCGGGAGTGACTAGCGCCAGCCCAACCACCCGCGCCCACCCGGCCTCCGAGTCGCCCGCGATCTCGCTCACGCCGACCCGGTCGACCTTCGCCGCCAGCCGCGCCGCCTTGTGGGCGCTCGTGCTGCGCGACCTGACCGTTCTGCGCAAGCACTTCGGCGAGTTCATCGTGCGCACGCTGATCCAGCCGTTCCTGCTCGTGTTCGTGTTCCTCTACGTGTTCCCGATCATCGGGCAGGGCGTCGGCGGCGGCCGCGGCCCGGTTGCCGAGTCGGCGTTCGCGACCGTGCTCGTCGCGGGCGTCGTCGGGATCTCGATCATGTTCCAGGGGATCCAGGCCGTGGCGCTGCCGATGTCGACCGAGTTCGGCTACACCCGGGAGATCGAGGATCGGGTCCAGGCGCCGTGCCCGATCTCGCTCGTGGCCATCTCCAAGGTCCTGTCAGGCTCGGTCCAGGGGATGCTGGCGGCGCTGATCGTGTTCCCGATCGCGGCCGTCATCCACGCCACGAGCGCGACCGCCCATCTCGACGTCCACTGGCCCGTGGTGCTCACGCTGATCCCACTCGCCTGCCTGGCCATGACGTCGTTGGGGCTGGTGCTGGGGACGAGCTTCGAGCCGCGCAACATCGGGCTGATGTGGGGCTTTGTCGTGCTGCCGCTCACGTTCCTGGGCGGCACCTACTACCAGTGGACCAAGCTCGCCCCGGTGCAGGTCGCCGGCGTCCACTGGCTCCAGATCCTGGTGCTGGTCAACCCGCTCATCTACGTGACCGAAGGGATGCGAGCCGGCCTGACGTCGTTCTCGCACCTGCACCTGTACATCATCTATCCGGTCATGATCGCGTTCTGCGCCGCCTTCCTGTGGCTCGGGCTGCGCAACTTCCGCCGCCGCGTGCTCGTCTAGCTCACTCGCCCGGGATCGGCGCACCGGCCGGCACGCCGCGGCGCTGGTACTCGTCGTAGAGCCCACGCCAATCCTCGCCCGCACCAGTGACCGCCGGGCCGTCGTCGCCGGCCAGCAGCCCCGCGAGACGGTCCAGGCATACGTGCCAGCCGGCGCCGTCGCGCGCCGCCTTCTCGCGCTGGTCGAGCAGCACGGTCAGGCGCAGCAGGCACGCGTCCTCGGAGCCCGCCACCGGCTCGAGCTCGAAGCGCAGGTAATCGTCACCCCATAAGAAGGCGAAGAGCCGAGGCGGATCGAACTCGGTGACCCGCCCGGGGATCGTCATCGGCATGCCCTCGAGCGGCATCTCCTCGAACCGGAACGTCATCTCGGCTCCCGGATGCAACTCGTCGACCTCGACGCGCGACGGAAACCAGTGCTCGAGCTCCTCGGACTCGGTGATGGCCCGCCAGACCACGTCCACCGGGTGAGAAAGCCGTCGCTCGAAGCGCAGCGCGGGTCGGTTCTCGATCGTGTCGTAGGCGCCGTACATGGTCAGTCCTCCTCGAGGGTTGGGGACGGTTTGCGGTCCAGGTGGCGCTCGAGTGCGTCGAGGCTGCGCTCCCACCTGCGCCGGTAGGGCTCGAGCCAGGCATCGAGCTCGGCCAGCGGACGCACGTCAAGCGCGTAGATCCGCCGCTGCGCCTCGGTGCGCGCCACCACCAGCCCGGCGTCGCGCAGCACGCGCAGGTGCTTGGACGTGCCGGGCTGGCTCAGCCCGGTCATGACCACAAGCTCGTTCACGGCCCGGGGCGCCTCGCGCAGCAGCTCGAGCATCGTCCGGCGGTGGGGATCGGCCAGGGCGGCCCAGGTCGAGGTCGGGGTCGACGTCGGCGTCACGAGGCAGATATATAACCATCTAGCTATATGCCTGTCAAGGAATACAGATACGCCAGGTAGCATGCCTTGTGACCGGTCTCGGGGCGCGGTAGCCTCGTCACCACACGCGGGCGTTTGAGGCGGCAACGAGGAGCACACTGGAATGTCACGGCGAGCGGCCCTGAGGGCATCGGACGCGGATCGCGAGGAGGTCGCCGAGCGGCTGCGCAAGGCCACCGCCGAGGGGCGCCTGCTGGCCGAGGAGCTCGAGGAGCGCCTCGAGGCCACGTTCACGGCGCGCACCTACGGTGAGCTCGACGCGGTGGTGGCCGATCTCCCCGGCATCCCCGTGCGTCGGCGGGAGCGGCCCCGGCCTCCGGTGCTCACCCCGATGCACGTGGTCGCGCTGTTCATCCTCGCCCCGGTGATCCTGTCGCTGATGCTGGCCGCTGCGGTGATCGTGGCCACCGTGTTCTCGGCCTGGGGCGTGCTGTTGATCGTCGGCTGGCTCGTCCTCGGCCGCGGCCGCCGTCCTAATTGGGGTCCCAACCACCCGTACCGCCGCTCGATGTATGCCGCCACCCGCTGGCCGGGCCGCCGTGCCCCCGGTCCGCGGCCCTGGATCTAGAACCCGAAGCTCCTGAGTCCAGATCCCTACAAGGTTCTCGGCGTCCAGCCCGGCGTGTCCGACGAGGAGCTGCGCGCGGCGTATCGCCGGCTCGTCCAGCTCCACCATCCCGACCACAACAACGGCTCGCCCGAATCCGCGCGCCGGTTCGAGGAGGTCCAGGAGGCCTACGCCGCGATCACTCGCGAGCGGCGGCGCTCGCCGACCCGACCGCGCTCGGCGCCTCCGCCCCCTCCCAGCAGCCCGGACGTCGAGCAGCGCCTGGCCGACCTCGAGCGCGAACTGCGCGAGAAGGCCCGGGCGGCCCGCGAGCGCGCCCAGCGCGCGGCCCGCGAGGCCGCCGCGTCCGCGACGCGTTCCAAGGCCGAGCGTTCCAAGGCCGAGCGCTCCAAGGCCGAGCGCTCCAAGGCCGAGCGCCCAACCGACGAGGAGCTCGGGTACATCAAGACCGACGACAGCCTGGGGAACATCGTCGCCGACGGCCTGGATGAATTCGCCGATTGGCTCCGGCACCACGACCGGCGCGGCGACTGACCTGCGCTAGGCCCGGGTCTTCTCACCGAGCTCGAGCACGGCCAGGAACGCTTCCTGGGGCACCTCGATCCGGCCGACCTGCTTCATCCGCTGCTTGCCCTTCTTCTGCTGCTCGAGCAGCTTGCGCTTGCGGGTGATGTCGCCGCCGTAGCACTTCGCGATGACGTCCTTGCGGTAGGCCTTGATCGTCTCGCGCGCGACGATCCTCGACCCGATCGCCGCCTGGATCGGCACGTCGTACTGTTGGCGCGGGATCGTCTTGCGTAGCCGCTCGGCCAGCATCCGCCCCGCGTCATATGCCTTGCTCTTGTGCACGAGCATCGACAGCGCGTCGACCGGGTCCCCGGCGAGCAGGATGTCGAGCTTGACCAGGTCGGACTCGCGCAACCCGATCAGCTCGTAGTCGAGCGAGGCATAGCCGCGCGTGCGCGACTTGAGCTGGTCGAAGAAGTCGAGCACGATTTCGGCAAGGGGCAGGTCGTAGGTGAGCTGCACGCGCTCGGAGGACAGGTAGTGCAGGCCGACGTGGTCCCCGCGCCGCTCCTGGCACAGCTCCATGATCTGCCCGATGTACTCCTTCGGGGTCAGGATCGAGGCGCGGATGTAGGGCTCGCGCACGACGGCGACGCGCGTCGGCTCGGGCATGTCGTTGGGGCTGTGGACCGGGATCGTCTCGCCGTCGGTGAGCGTGACCTCGTACTCGACACTCGGCATCGTCGCCAGCAGCTCGAGGTCGTACTCGCGCTCGAGCCGCTCGCGCACGATGTCCATGTGCAGCAGCCCGAGGAAGCCACAGCGGAATCCGAACCCGAGCGCGTCGGACGTCTCGGGCTCCCACGACAGGGCGGCGTCGTTGAGCGACAGCTTCTCGAGCGCGTCCCGCAGATCCGGGTAGTCGTCGGAGTCGATCGGGAACAGGCCGCAGAACACCATCGGCTTGACCTCGCGGTAGCCCGGCAGCGGCTCGGTGGTCGAGCTGCGCTTGGTCGTGAGCGTGTCGCCGACGCGGAGCTTGGTCACGTCCTTGATCCCGGTGATCAGGAACCCGACCTCGCCGGCATGGAGCGCGTCCGCCGAGGTCATCTGAGGCGTGAAGAACCCGATGTCGTCGATCTCGGCCTCGGTGCCCGCCTGCATCGCCCGGATCGCCTCGCCTTTGGTGAACGTCCCGTCGACCACCCGGATGTAGGCGATCACGCCGCGGTACTGGTCGAACTCGGAGTCGAAGATCAGCGCCCGCGGTGCTGCGTCGGGGTCGCCGCTCGGCGGCGGCACGCGCGCGATCAGCTCGTCGAGCACGTCGGTCACGCCCTCGCCTGTCTTCGCGCTGATCCGTCTCACGTTGTCAGCCGGCTCGCCCAGCAGGTCGGCGACCTCCTCGGCGACGCGCTCGGGCTCGGCGCCGGGCAGATCGACCTTGTTCAGGCACGGGATCAGCTCAAGCCCCGAGTCGATCGCCAGGTACGTGTTCGCGACCGTCTGCGCCTCGACCCCCTGACTGGCGTCGACCACGAGCAGCGCGCCCTCGCACGCGGCCAGCGAACGCGATACCTCGTAGGTGAAGTCGACGTGGCCCGGGGTGTCGATCAGGTGCAGCTGATAGGTCTGCCCGTCGTGTTCTGAGGTGTAGAACACGCGGACCGCCTGGGCCTTGATCGTGATCCCCCGCTCGCGCTCGAGCTCCATCGAGTCGAGCACCTGGGCGCGCATCGAGCGCGGGTCGACGGTGTGGGTCAGCTCGAGGATGCGATCGGCCAGCGTCGACTTGCCGTGGTCGATGTGCGCGATGATCGAGAAGTTCCGGATGTGAGCCTGGTCGGCCATGCGAGTTCAAGGGTATTGCGATCCCGCGCGCCGCCGGGTCGCGGCAACGGCCCGCTCAGCATCCATGCGTCGCCTTACGGGCCTGCCGCGACTCATCCAGCGGACGCCCCGGCGGAACGGCCCCAGGGACGCCGAGCGAAGCGAGGCCCAATGTCATGCCAGGCTAACGACCCGGCAGCCGGGCCATCACCAGTGATTGGATCTGGCGTGCCTCGGGGATGCGCATGCTCAGCGTGAGCTTCGCGTAGACCACGCCCGACGCGAGCAGCGCCATCGCCATGGCGATGATCTGCGCCAGCAGCGAACGCCCGAGCAGACGGTCGAGCCCCGCCCACACGCCCAATGCGATCGCAGCCATGATCGCGGTGGCGACGAGGATGCGCACCGTGATCATCAGCGTCTGGCCGCCCTCGAGGTATCCGTTGAACCCGATGCGCAGGCGGTAGATCTGCAGAACGGTCATCACCACGTTGGCCGCGGCGGTGCCGATCACCAGGCCGGCGATGCCGAGGGGCTTGTACAGCGCGATGCTGACGATCGCGTCGACGACCATGTTGAGCGCGGCCAGCTTGGTCGGGATCCAGGGGCGCTGGAGCGCGAAGAAGGCGCGGGTCAAGAGCAGGTTCACGCCCGCGAAGGGGAGGCTGAACGCGAACCAGAACAGTGCGGTCGAGACGAGCCGGGTCGAACCCGCGTGGAACGTCCCGTGCTGGTAGATCAGGCGCGTGATCGGCGTGGCCAGCACGAGCATCAGCGCCGAGGACGGGATCAGCAGCAGGTTGATCTGGCGCATGCCGTTGCCGATGGTCTTGCGCATCCCGTTCGCGTCCCGGCGCGCCGCCATCCGGCTGAGGGTCGGGAACAGCACGGTCGCGACCGCCACGCTGAAGATGCCCTGGGGCAGCATGTAGATGCGAAACGCGTCGTTGATCGCCGCCGGCGCCGCACTCGACACGAGCGAACCGAAGCCCACGTTGATGAAGATGTCGAGGTTGACGATCCCGATGCTGATCGTCACGGGGACGAACAGGATCGCCACCTGCTTGACGCGCGGGTCGCGCCAGTCCAGGCTGAAGCCGAGCCGGAAGTCGATCCGCCGCAGCGCCCAAGCCACCATCGCGAACTGCACGACGGTCGCCACCAGCCATGCGATCGCGTACGCGTAGACCTTGTTGTCGCCGTGGAAATGCGAGTGCAGGACGACCAGCCCGACCAGGATCACCAGGTTCCAGACGGCGGGAGCGAGCGCCGGGATCGTGAACTCGTCGTAGGACTGGAGGATCCCGACCAACAGCCCGGTCAGGCTGAGCAGCAGCACGACCGGGAACAGCACGCGAGAGAGACCCTCGGTGAGCGCCGACGAGATGTCGTTGCCGGTGAACAGCGGGACGATCAGCCCGGCCACGCCCATCCACACCACGGTGAGCGTCCCGAGCGCGATCAGGATCACCCAGAAGAGCGTGGAGGCGACCCGGAACGCTTCGCGCTTGCGCCCCTTCGTCAACAGCTCGGTGAACACCGGAACGAACGCCGCCGACAGCGCCGCCTGCGAGAACAGGTTGCTGAACAGGTTCGGAACCTGAGAGGCCAGCGTGAACGCCGACGCCGCCGCCGACGTGGCGAAGAACGCGGCCTGGACGACCTCGCGCCCGAGACCGGCGATCCGCGACAGCGCGGTGGCGAACGCGAAGATCGCCGTGTTGACCGCGATGCGACGGCGAGGCGGGTTGGTCGCGCCGGGTCCCTGGGGAGGTGTCGGCGGGACGCCATTGCCGGACGTCCCCGGTTTGGTGTCGATCTGGGCCAGGGCTGGCTATAGTAGGGCGCGCCGCGGCGAGGGCCGCGGCTTCCTCCTGCTTATGGCCAACATCAAGTCACAGAAGAAGCGGATCGCGCGCGCCGAGCGCGAACGGCTCGAGAACCGCCGCTACACCTCCAAGATCAAGACGTACTTCCGCCGCCTCGAACGCGCGGTGGCTGACGGTGACGGAGGGGCCGCGGACACCGAGCATCGCGAGCTCGTGCAGACGATCGACAAGGCAGTCAAGCGCGGCGCGCTGCACCGCAACGCCGGCGCACGCAAGAAGTCGCGCGCGTCGCGTCTGCGACAGGGCTGAGGCGCTCGCCTCCCCCGTCCACACCTGCAAGCCCGATTGCGACTGCACGTACGTGCGGCGCGAGTCGGTAACCTCGGCGCCCACATGGCGGAGGCTGTCGAGCCGGCAACCACTCCCACGAACGGCGTCGAGTTCGAACTCGATCGGATCGCGATGGCAGGTGAAGATCGCATCGAGGTCAACGGCCGCTGGTTCGGCGTGCGCGGACGACGGTTCATCCGGCCCAGTCTCACGTTGCTGGCCGACGAGGAGCAACGACGCCTGCTGGCCGACCTTGACCACAAGCCCTGGGCGGCCGAGGACGGCGAGCCGTGGCAGGCCACGTTCCCGTACGAGGATCCGGACGACCAGTGGGTCGAGGCCGAGCTGAACGTCGCGCCGGACATCACGGTCACCCTGCCCCTGCCGGGCGCTTCCCGCGCTCGCCGCCGGCGCCCCGGCTCCGCGCCGTCAGCCTCATCCTCGTCCTCGTCCCCCGAGACCAAGCGCACGTCTTCTCGACGCAGCCACGCCCCGTCAGCCGAGCTGGTCAAGGCGCGCCGCGAGCTTCACCGCCTGCAGCGCGAGGTCGAGCGGCGGGACGCCGAGATCGCCGAGCTTTCGGACGAGCTGGGGAAGCGCGGCGCCCGGCTCGAGGAGATCTCAGGCGCGCGCGACGCGGCCCGCGAGGCCGGCGAGGCCGCGACCGAGGAACGCGAGCGGTTGATGCGCGCGCGCGGCGAGGCGCTGACGGCGCGCGACGCGGCCGCGTCTGAGCGCGACGACGCCTTGCAGGCGCGCCAGGAGGCGCTGCGGTTGCGCGATGCCGCGCTCGCGGCCCGGGACGAGGCGCTGGCCGAACGCCGCGCCGCGATCGACGAACGCGACGAGATCTCTGACCGGCTCGCGAGCGCGCTGTCCGCGCAGGAGGGCGCCCTCGCGGATCGAGACCAAGCGGTGGCCGAGCGGGACGCGCTGCTCGAGGAACGCGACGGCGCGCTGCGCGACCGCGCGGGCGTGGCCTCGGCCAGCCAGCGGGTCATCGCCGAGCGCGATGCGCTGCAGACGACGATCGAGCAGCTGCGGATGGAGCGCGACGACGCGGTCGCCTCGCGCGGCGCCGCGCTCGTGATGCGCAACGCGGCCAATGCACCGCCCGCCTACCGGCGCGACGGCCATCGGCTGCTGCACTTCCTCCCGGCGCTGGTCGTCGTGGTCGTCGCGTTCGTCGCGGCGCTGCTGCTGCACGTGATCTAGGGCCCCGGGCCTCGGCGGCCCCGGCCTGGCCTCGGGCCTCGGGCCTCGGGCTCGGCAACCCTTGCCCTACGCGACCACCTGCCGTATCGCGAGCAGCGCGGCCGTGTCCTCGCCCGCGCCGCCGCTGCCGCCGCCGCGCGAGGCCAGCTCGAGCTCGGCGAGCTGCTCGATCGTCCGCTGAAGGCTCTCCGAGCCGGCTCGACCGGCGTCCGCGATGAGCCGGTCGGCGGCGCGCGAGGGCATCCTCAGGCTGCGCTTGACCTGGGCCGCCGGCGCGCCCGCCTCGAGTGAGATGGCGACCTCGTGCGCGGTGCGCACTCGCTGGCTCATCCAGTAGAGCAGCCCGGACAGGCGCTCGCCCTGCGAGCGCAGGGTGAGGAACAGGCGCGTGGCCGTGGCGGGGTCGCCGCCGAGAATCGCGTCGGCCAGCGACCAGGCCCGGTGCTCGGCCGAGGGAGCGGCCAGCTCGTCGAGCATGGCGGTGTCGACCCGGGCGCCGCGACCGGCGTACAGGGCGAGCTTCTCGAGCTCGCGCAGCAGCCGCTGCTGGCGATCCCCGACCTGGGCGATCAGGGCCCGGGCGGTGTCGGGCTCGAGTTGAAGGCCGAGCTCGCGCGCCTGCGCGATGACCCATTTGGGCAGCTCCCACGGCTTGACGCTCTCCTCGGCGCTGATGTCCCCGCCCGCCTTCTCGACCGCCTCGTACAGACGCTTGGGCGCCTTGGTCCGACCGTCCTCGCGGGCGAAGAAGGCCACCGTGGTGTCAGGCGGGACGTCTTGCAGAGCGGTGACGAGCGGGTCGAGTTGCTTGTCGGTCCATCGCTCGGTGCCGTCCACGATGATGAACCGGCGCCCCAGCGCGAACGTGAGCGCGTTCAGGGCATTCGCCACCGCCTCGGGGGTCGCGGCCTCGTTTTCGAACACTTCGATGCCCTGGGTGCCGCTCTCGCTTTCTGCGAGCTCGCGTAGCCGGCGGCGGCGCTCGGAGATGCGGCCGTGGTCGTCGCCGTGGATCAGGTAGGCGGGCTTGAAGGTGGGCACAGGCTGGAGTCTATGAGCGAGTCCGGCTGCGCAACCGCCTGGCGTTCATCGCACGACGACGTTGACCAGCTTGTCCGGCACGACGATCACCTTGGCGACCTGGAGGCCGTTGAGATGAGCCTGCACGCCGCGCGACTCGAGGCAGAGCTTTTCGAGCTCATCTCTCGGCGCGCCCGTGGGCGCGTTGACGCGGTCGCGGACCTTGCCATTGACCTGGCAGACCAGCTCGAACGTCTCGGCCTGGAGCATGTCGGGATCGGCGTCCGGCCACGGCTCCTCCCACACCCGCCGGCCGGTCAGCATCTCGTAGGCCTCGGCGCTCAGGTGGGGCGCGAACGGGAACACCAGCGACGCCGCGGTTGCGGTGGCGAACCGCCGCGCCTGCGGGTCGGCCTCGGGATAGCGGTAGATCTCGTTGATCAACTCGATGATCGCCGACAACGCCGTGTTGAACGCGAAGCGGGTCGCGGTGTCGCGGGTCACCTTGTCGATCGCCCAGTTGGCCTTGCGGATCAGGATCAGCGCGTCGCCCTCGGGATTTGCCGGCTGCTCGGCGCCGGCACTTGTGCCGGCCTGCGCCAGATCGTCGGCCAAGCGCCACAGGCGGCCCAGCAGCCGGCGGTGCACGCCCTCGATGCCCGTGTCAGACCACGCGGCGTCCTGGTCGGCCGGACCGATGAAGAGCACGTAGCAGCGCGCTGCGTCGGCCCCGAAGCGCTCGATGATCTCGCTCGGGGCGATCACGTTGCCCTTCGAGCTCGACATCTTGTTGCCGTCCGTGCCGAGGATCATGCCCTGGGTGAACAGCGCCTGGAACGGCTCCTGCACGTCGAGCAGATCCATGTCGGCCAGCGCCTTGACGAAGAAGCGCGAGTACATCAGGTGCAGAATCGCGTGCTCGACGCCACCGATGTACTGGTCGACCGGCATCCAGCTGCGCAACACCTGGCGATCCCACGCCGCCCGATTGTTGTGCGCGTCGCAGTAGCGCATGTAGTACCAACTCGAATCTACGAACGTGTCCATCGTGTCGGTCTCGCGCCGCGCGGGGCCGTGGCAGTTCGGGCAGCGCGTGTTGACCCAGTCCGCAGCCGCGGCCAGCGGCGAGCGACCCTTCGGCTGGTAGTCCTCGATGTCGGGCAGCTCGACCGGCAGGTCGGCCTCGGGGACCGCGACCATGCCACATTTGTCGCAGTACACGATCGGGATCGGGCAGCCCCAGTAGCGCTGGCGCGAGACCAGCCAGTCGCGCAGCTTGTAACTGACCGAGAAGTGACCCTTGCCCTCCCGGTCGAGCCACTCGACGATCGCCCGTTGGCCCTCGACCGCGTTCATCCCCGTGAACTGACCGGAGTTGATCAGCACCTCGTTTTCGGTGTGGGCGGTGAAGGCACCGCCACCGGCGGGCTGGTGCTCCTCCGGCGCCACCGCGACCTGCGCCTCGTCCCCCTGTGGCGCCACCGCGGCCTGCGCCTCCTCCCCCTGCGGCGCCACCACCCGGCGGATCTCCGGGCCGAACGCCTTGGCGAAGTCGTAGTCGCGCTGGTCGTGAGCGGGCACGGCCATGATCGCGCCGGTGCCGTACTCCATCAGCACGTAGTCGGAGACGAACATCGGGATCTGCTCGCCCGTGACCGGGTTGGTGACGGTTCTGCCGAGCGGCACGCCGGTCTTGGGCTTCTCGGTGTCGCCTCGCAGCTCCGGTGACTCCGTGAGCGACCGGTTGACGTACTCGTGAACGGACTGCTCGTGCTCGGTGCCCTCGGCCAGCCTGAACACGTCGGGGTGCTCGGGGGCCATCACGAAGAAGGTGGCGCCGAACAGGGTGTCGGGGCGCGTGGTGAAGACCGGATAGTCGATCCCCAGCTCCTCGCAGCGGAACACCACCTCGGCGCCTTCGCTGCGGCCGATCCAGTTGCGCTGCATTGCCTTGACGTGCTCCGGCCACGCGATCGTGTCCAGATCGTCCAGCAGGCGGTCGGCGTAGTCGGTGATGCGGAAGAACCACTGCTCGAGCTGGCGCACCTCGACCAGGTGACCGCACCGCTCGCAGTGTCCGTCGATCACCTGCTCGTTGGCCAGCACCGTCTGGTCGTTCGGACACCAGTTGACCGCCGCCGTCTTCTTGTACGCCAGGTCGCGCTCAAACAGCTTCAGGAAGATCCACTGCGTCCAGCGGTAGTAGGTCGGCTCATGCGTGCCGAGCTCCCGGCTCCAGTCGATCGAGATCCCCCAGCGGTGGAACCAGTGCCGGTAGGAGGCGATCGAGCGGTCGGTCGCCACCCTCGGGTGCACGCCGGTCTTGATCGCGTTGTTCTCGGCCGGCAGCCCGAACGCGTCGTAGCCCATCGGGTGCAGCACCCGGCGCCCGATCCGACGGTGGAAGTGCGCGATCGCGTCGCCCAGCGCGTAGTTCTTCAGGTGCCCGATGTGCGGCTCGCCGCTCGGGTAGGGCAGCATCTCGAGCACGTAGGACTTCTCCCGCCCGTCGCTCCCATCCGGGTCGTTGGAGACCTCCCAGGTGCGCTCGCGCTCCCAGATCTCTTGCCACTTGGGCTCTATGTGCTTGGGGTCGTACCGTCGCTCGGACACGGCAATCTGGAGGTTACTTGGGGAGTCGCCACCCCTGAGGCGCCGAGAGCAGCCCCGGCTGCCGGGGCGCCCGAGCCGCTCTACCATCCGGTCGTGGCTGATACCGCTGGGCCCCGCCCGAACGAGCCTTCCCACGCCAGCGCTTCCCTGGCGGCCGAGCGCGTGGCCGCGATCGTCGCCGCCGCCGAGGAGACGGCCGAGCGGCTGCAGCGGGAGACCGAGCAGCGCGTCAGCGACCGGATCGCCGAGGCCCAGCGCGCCGCGGACAACCGGGTGCAAGCCGCCGAGGAGGAGGCGAACGAGATCGTGCAGATGGCCCAAGCCGAGGCGGCGCGCCTGCGCGAGGAGGGCCGGACCGAGGCCGAGGCGGCCAAGACCGCCGCCACCAACGAGGCGCTCGGGATCGTCGCCCGGGCCGACGAGAGCGCCGAGCAGATCCTCACCGAGGCGCGCACGAGCGCGGCCGCGACGCGTTCCGAGGCCGAAGAGCGCTCGCGAGGGTTGCTCGAAGACGCCCGAGCCACAGCCGACGGCGTGCGCTCGGAGGGGCTCGAGCTGGTGGCGAACCTGCGTGAGATGGCCGGGTCCCTGCGCTCGAACGCCGAGCGGCTGCTCGGCGACGTCCAGCGGGTGCACTCGCGCCTGGTGGCGCAGATCGAGCGGGTGGAGCGCGTGGCCGGCGGTGGCGCCGCCGCGCCTCGGACGTCAGGGCGCGACTCTCCGGGGAGCGCCGAGCGGCGCCGAAGCCGCGACGGGTCGCCGGATGACGCCGGGTCGCCCATCCCGCACGCGGCCGACGACGGCCTCGACGTGCCGGAGTTCATACCGCCGAGCTAGCCCTTCAGTCGTGTGCCATGCATTAACCTTGGAGACGACTTCATATTCGACGGGGCTGTAGCTCAGTTGGCCAGAGCGCGTGACTGGCAGTCACGAGGCCGGGGGTTCGAGTCCCCCCAGCTCCACTCCTGCCGCCGACTAAATCGGCGGCCCTCCGGCTACTGCGGCTGCTGTTTGGCCGCCTCGAGCGCGGCCGGCGGATCCATGCCGCCACCGCGGATCAGCAGCTCGAGCGCACGATCGGCCAACTCGGGCGCCTCCGCGCCACCGACGGACTCGTCGCGCAGGGCGAGCGCCAGGAGCACTTGCCGCAGCAGCTCCGGACTCTGGGTGTCCGGGGGCGGGCCGGCGGGCGGGAGAGCGCGTGCGCCGGCGAGGAGCCTCGGCGCGCTCACGCCACCGCCGAACAGTCGTCCGGACGCCTTGTCCGGGATCACGGCGACGATCGCGCCGGTGGCGGGGTTGACCACGCTGATCTTGCTACGCAGGCCCGCGCGCTCGAGCGCCAGGCGGTAACCCGACAAACGCAGATAGCCAAGCTGCGCTGCCAGCTGGACGAAGGCGGAGGCCTCCGCCTCGTCCTTCAGCCGAGGCTGATGGAGGGCGATCTGGGTGCCGCTGTCCGGCAGCGACGGGTCGGGGTCGGCGGCCACGAGCAGGAAGGCGTGCGATCCGAGCCGGCCGGCGCCCACCCCGGCCACGTCGACCAGCAGCTGATAGCCGCCCAGGCCGAGCGCGCCGACGATGCCGGACGGCAGCGGGTTCGAAGCGAGGTATCCCGGTGTGAAGCTCATCGATGCGTGGGCTGGACGCGGGCGTCAGTTGTCGAGCAGACCACCGACGATGCCTCCGATCACGTCCCGGCCGCCTCGCTGCGAGTTGCCGCCGGCGCCCTCCTGCACAGGCCCGTGGTAGTAGGCGCTCTGAATGCCGACGCGACCCGGGCCGGTGAAGCGGTTGAAGACGAGGTTGCCGCCGCCGCCCAGGAAGCCGGTCTTGAACCCGTAGATCTCCTGGGTCATCTGGACCGAGTGGTCGCGGTAGACCCAGCCGCCCGGCTCGATGTCGATGGACTCGCCGGGCTCGAGGTTCTTCTCGAACACGTTGCCGTAGCCGTGCATCCAAACGACGCCTTCGTGGTCGCCGGCGAAAAAGTGGTCGACCCAGAAGCCACCGCCGTACAGCATGTTCGCGAAGCCCTTCTGGCGGCTGTAGTCGTACTGGACGCCGCTGGTGGCGGCGAGGAACTGGTGCTCGCGGGCCATGATGCCCTCGCCGGGCTGAAGATGAAGGGCGACGATGTGGCCGGGCGAGTCACGGCTGAAGGCGATCTCTCCCGCCGACTGCGCCTCGAGCAAGAGCAGCGGCATCCCGCCGAACACGCGGCGCTTGAGGCCCCGGCCCAGCGGATGCAGCCCGATCTGGAGCTCGGGGTACTTCCACAGCAGGACGTGATGCTCGAAGTAAACGGGCACCCGGCCGTCGAGCGCCATGTGCAGGACGGGAACCAGCTCGCCCTCCAGCCGATAGTTGACGCCCGGCGCGCTTCCCTGCTGGATCTGAGTCGGAAGGATCTGGGGTGCAGACGGCATGTCTCTCTCCGTTCGGACGTGGTCTGGCAGCACAGAGCTCGCTGCCCTCGCGCTCGCGCTCGCGCAGACGGTATCGCGCCACCGCGATGAGCGGCGATAATCCGGCCGCCATGGCGACGATCTACGTCACAGGACACCGCAATCCAGACGCGGACTCGATCGCGTCGGCGATCGGCTACGCCGAGCTCAAGGGCCGCCTGGACACGCGCAACACCTACGTCCCGGTCCGCCTGGGCGATTACAACGCCCAGACGCGCTGGCTGCTCGAGCGAAGCGGCGCCCGCAAGCCGCAGTTCCTGCCCCACGTGATGGTCCGCGCGTGCGATGTGATGCAGGCGAAGTTCCCGATCGCACGGGTCGAGGCTCCGATCCGCGAGGCCGGCATCGAGATGGCCCGCGCCAGCCTGGAGCTCGTCCCGGTCGTGGACGACGACGGCGCGCTCGTCGGCGTGCTGACCGAGCGGGCCCTGGCCCGCCGCTTCATCCGCGAGACCCGCGAGGCGTCGACCCTGGAGGACGCCCCGACCAAGGTCGCGGCGATCGTCGAGGTCCTCCGCGGCCGCCTCCTGACGGGCGAGGACAAGCCCCTGTCCGGGCGCGTCTGGGTGCACTCGATGGACCCCACCCGCAGCGGCGCCTCCGAGGGCGACGTGGTCGTGGTCGGCAACCGCTCCGACGCCCAGCGCCTGGCCATCGAGCGGGGCGCCCAACTGCTCGTCCTGTCCAACGACTCCGAACCGACCGACGAGATCCTCGCGCTCGCCCAGGAACGCGGGATCGCTGTGATCGTCTCGCCGCTGGACAGCTACGTCTCGGGCCGGATGATCACCCTGGCGGCGCCGTGCGGCGCGCTCATGGAGCGCGAGCCCCTCACCGCCACCAGCGAGTTCCTGGTGGACGAGATCTCCGAGCAGATCAAGGAGAGCCACTACGGCGCGGCGGTGGTGATCGACCCGCAGCGCCGGCCCGTGGGCCTGGTCACCCGCTCGGCCCTGGTCTCCCCGCCGCGCCGGCGCGTCCTGCTCGTCGATCACGCCGAGCAGGCCCAGAGCGTGTCGGGGGTCGAGCAGGCCGAGATCGTCGAGATCCTCGACCACCACCACATCGGCTCGATCGAGACCCGGATTCCGGTCACGGCCACGTTCGATCCGGTCGGCTCGACCGCCACGCTCGTGGTCGAGCGCTTCCGCCACAGCGGGATGGAGCCGAGCCCCGCGACCGCGATGATGCTCCTGGGCGCGGTCATGTCGGACACGATCATCCTCAACTCCGCGACCACCACCGACCGCGACCGCCAGGTGGTCGACTACCTCGAGCGCGTGCTTGCGCTCGACGGCCCGCAGTACGGCCGCGAGATGTTCGAGGCCACCTCCGACGTCTCCGAGGTGAGCGCCGAGGAGATCATCAACCGCGACGCCAAGCAGTACCACGCCTCGAGCGGCCACCAGATCTGCATCGCACAGATCGAGGTGGTGGGCAAGTCGCTGCTCGAGCGCAGCGACGAGCTGGTCGAGGCGATGCGCAAGGCGCGCGAGAGCCGCGAGCTCCAGCTCTACGCGCTGATGGTCACCGACGTGCTGTCCAAGGGCACCGACCTGCTGGTGGCCGGCGACGTCACGGGCGTGGCGCGCGCATTCGGGCTTCCCGCACACGACAGCCAGATCGAGCTGCCCGGCGTGATGAGCCGCAAGAAGGAGGTGGCGCCGACGCTGCTCGCGGCGATGTAGCTGGCGCGACCGCGGCGAGAACCCGGACGCGACCGCTCACAGGGTGGCTACGTCGAGTCGGCGATGGCCGCGAGCACCGGGGCCTCGCCCCACAGCTGCTCGAGCCGGTAGTACTCGCGCGTGTCCGGAACGAACACGTGAACGACCACGTCGAGGTAGTCCATCAGGATCCAGCGGGCGCCCGGCAGACCCTCGACCCTCTCCGGTAGCCGCCCGTGCGCAGACTTCAACCCCTCGTAGATCGCGTCGTGGATCGCCTTGGCCTGCCGTTCGCTGCGCCCCGAGCAGATCACGAAGTAGTCGGTGTAGCCGATCATGCTCCGCAGGTCGAGTTGGACGATGTCGAGTGCCTTGCGGTCGGCCGCGTACTCGACGATCTCCTGGGCGAGCTCTTCGGGGGTCATCGGGTCGGCGTTGCGGGCCTGGGCGGATTGAGTCATCGAACCGAGCCTACCCCGCCGTAGAGATGGTGGCGCTTGATGTAGCCCGCCACCCGATCCGGAACGTAGTACTTGATCGGCTGACCGGACTTGACGCGCTCTCGGAGCATGGTCGATGAGATTGCGATCCGGGGCATGCGGAAGAAGCGGGTGCGTTCGCCGCCTTGGAGCGAACCCAAGGCATCGTCCACCGCCGCCCGCGGGGTGCCCCGCCGCTTGGCCACCGCCAGCGTGGCCAGCGACAGAACCCGCTCCGGCTCATGCCAATCCGGCAGGCCCGCGGCGATGTCGCCCCCGACGATCAGGTACAGCTCGTGATCTGGTGCAGAAGAATGCAGTGCTTCAAGGGTATCGACCGTGTACGACGGTCCGTCCCGGGCGATCTCCAGATCGGAGACCGCGAGCCGCTCCTCGTCGCCTCGGATGGCCAGCCGGCAAAGCTCCAGGCGATGCTCGGCGCCCGGCTCGTCCTCGACGGCCTTGTGGGGCGGAATCCGGGCCGGGATCAGCGTCACGCGGTCCAA
The DNA here is from genome assembly GCA_963832315.1 of uncultured Solirubrobacterales bacterium. GTDB lineage: Bacteria > Actinomycetota > Thermoleophilia > Solirubrobacterales > Solirubrobacteraceae > Palsa-465. The sequence goes on from CAWHTT010000013.1 coordinate 308,602, forward strand.
ACCCAGCTGAAGGTACGCCTCCTGGGCGCAGATGAGGTGACCAAGATGTGGCGGATTGAAGGTTCCGCCGAGGATGCCTATCCGCACGGACCCCTACTGCCCGGTCCGCTCACGGACGCACGTGCCCGGCGCCCTCGATCAGGTACTTGAACGTGCACAGTTCGCGCAGGCCGATCGGCCCGCGGGCGTGGAGCTTCTGGGTGGAGTTGCCGATCTCGGCGCCCATGCCGAACTCGCCACCGTCGGTAAACCGGGTGGACGCGTTGACGTACACGCACGCAGCGTCCACCCCGAGCTGGAAGGCGCGGGCGGCCTCGGTGTCGCGCGTGACGATCGCCTCCGAATGCCCCGAGCCCCATTGGTTGATGTGCTCGATCGCCTCCTCGACGGAGCCGACCACGCGGACGGCCAGCGTCAACGCGTGGTACTCGGTGGCCCAGTCCTCGTCGGTGGCGTCGCCGACTGGGACGCCCCCGGCCTGCGCCTGCGTCGTCACGTCGCCGCGCAGTTCGACGCCGGAGTCGGCGAGCGCGCTCAGCGCGACCGGCAGAAACTCCTCGGCCACAGCCACGTGGACGAGCAGCGTCTCGGCGGCGTTGCACACGCCTGGGCGCTGCACCTTGGCGTTCACGGTGATCGCCAGCGCCTCCTCGAGCGAGGCCGTCGCGTCAACGTACACGTGGCAGTTCCCGGACGCCGCGTACATGACCGGCACCGTCGCGACGTCCTTCAACGCCGCCTTCAGGCCCTCGCCGCCCCGCGGGATGATCAGGTCGACGACACCCGACTGTGTGGCGAGCTCGGCAAGCTCGTCGTGACCGCCGCCGGCGACCAGCGCCATCGCACCCTCGGGCAGTCCCGCCGCCAGCCCCGCCTCGATCGCCACTGACGCCAGCACGGCGTTCGAATGGGCGGCCATCGAGGAGCCGCGGAGCACTACGGCGTTGCCCGATTTCAGGCACAGCGCCGCGGCGTCGATGGTCACGTTCGGGCGGGCCTCGTAGACGACCGCGATCACGCCCAGCGGCACCCTGACCTTGCGCACGTCGAGGCCGTTGGCCAGCCGGCGCCCCTCGATCACCTCGCCGACCGGATCGGGGAGGGCCACGATGTCGCGGACCTGCTTGGCGATCACCGCCACGCGCCTCTCGTCCAGCGCCAGCCGATCCATCAATGCCGCGGTCAACCCGGCTTCGCGCCCGGCCTCCAGGTCGCGAGCGTTGGCCTCGAGGATCTCGGGCGTGCGCTCGACCAGCGCCGCCGCGATCGCCTCGAGCGCGGCGTCCTTGACTCCGGACGGCGTCGAGGCGAGCTGCGCCGCGGCTCGCTTGGCCGCCGCGCAGGTCTCGGCTACGGATGTCGCGATGACCGCCATGGCGTTCTCCGTTAACAGATTACGCGAGCACGAAATAGTCCCGGTGGACGGCTTCGTCCGTGGCCCGAGGCATCCGCTCTCGCACCTGGGCTGACTTGAGACCCCGGACCCGCCGGAGCTCGGCCGCGGAGTAGTTGCAGATCCCCTTCCCAACGACGTCTCCGTCGAAGGCGATCTCGACCGCGTCGCCCGCGTCGAACTCGCCTGACACCTCGACCACCCCGACCGGGAGCAGGCTGGTCCCGCCCTCCCGCAGGGCCCGGGCGGCGCCCGCGTCGACCAGCACCCGGCCGCGAGTGGGCTTGGCGTACTTGAGCCACAGCTTGAAGCTCGAGTAGCGGCCGGCCCGGGCGGCGAACCGGGTGCCGACCCTCTCGCCGCCGGCCGCGCCGAGCAGCGCGCCCGGTCGCAGCCCGCTGGCGATCACGGTCGGGATCCCCGCCGCGGTGGCCATCTCGGCTGCCACCACCTTGGAGCGCATGCCGCCCGATCCGAGTGGCGAGGTCTCATGCCCGATGGCCAGGCTGTCCAGCTGCTCGAACGAAGTCACCTCGTTGACGAGCCGGGCCTGGGGATCGCGCCGCGGGTCCGCGGTGAACACGCCCTCGGCGTCGGTCAGCAGCACCAGCACCTCGGCGGCGATCAGGATGGCCACCTGGGCGGCCAGGAAGTCGTTGTCGCCGAACGAGATGTCGTCGGTCGTGGTCGTGTCGTTCTCATTGATCACCGGGACGACGTCCCACGCGAGCAGCCTGCGCAGCGTCTGGCGAGCGTTCAGGTAGTGCGTCCGCGCGCTCACGTCGAAGAACGTCAGCAGCACCTGCGCGGTCTGCATGCCGCGGGCACGCAAGAGTTCGTCGTACACCTGGTAGAGCTTGCCCTGGCCGACCGCGCTCGCCGCCTGCAGCTCGTCGACCGCCCGGGGGCGCAGCGGCAGCCCCATCACCCCCATCCCCCGTGCGATCGCGCCGCTCGTGACGATCACCGGCTGGAAGCCCCCGCGATGCAACTCGACCAGCTCGTCGCAGATCCGGGTGAGCACGTCGAGGCGCACCTCGCCCTCATCGCGAGCAACGATGCTCGAGCCGAGCTTGACCACGACCGCGCCCATGTCGCCTAGAGAGCTTAGGACGCGGTCAGCCGCAGAGCGAGTTGCGCGGCACGCCCTGGCACGGCTTGGGCATCGTCGGCTGGGGCCGCGGCGCCGGCTGCGGGCGCTGATGCCGTGCGCCCGACTGCTGGACGAGCGCGAGGATCTCGTTGAACAGAGTGTCGCCACCGTTCGGCGTGGTGGCGTTCTGGCAGCCCCACGTGCCCTCGATGTCCGCGGGGCTCGACGTCGCGAACGTGTTGCCCGAGAAGCAGTTGTTGACCGAGTTCATCGTCCCGAACACGCCGCCCTCGAGTCCGATGTCGTAGGTACCGGAGATCTTCGCGTTGCCGGTGATGTGATTGTTCGACACGCGATCGCCCGAGGACTGGAAGTACACCGTGTCGGACTCAGGCGGGAACGGGTCGGGGCGCTCCAGCACGAGCACGCCGAACGTGGGGTTGTCGCGAATCGTGTTGTCCTCGACCAGGTCCGCGTAGTCGCCGCCGAGCACCACGCCCTCGCCCCAAGGCGCGCCCAGGATGTCCGAGTTGGCAGGGGTCGAGATGTTGCCGTTGCCCTCGATCACGTTGTGGCGGAAGATCGTGCAGCGGTTGATCTGCGTGGAGCTGAACGTCGGGAGCGGCGAGCGATTCGACGCCGCGTTGCACGCCCCGTCCTGGGGAGGCGGCTTGTCGCTGTCGGGCTCGGAGTCGGGAGCCACGCCGACGCTGTTGTTGCGGAACGTCGAGTCCTCGACGATCAGGTGCCCGCCGGCGTTCGTGCTCGACCATCCCAGCGCGTTGCGCTCGGCCAGCGCGTCCTGCACAAGCGCGTGGCAGTCGCGGCACGCGCCGACGTACAGGCCCGAGTCGTTGAAGCCCGACGCGTACACGTGCTTGAAGAACCCGTCGACGGAGTGGCTCGCGAACAGGCCGTAGCCGCCGAGCAGCCCGGTGTCGTACGCGGTCAGGTACTGCCCCCACCAGCCGTGAAGGTTGATCTTGTTCCCTTTGTCCTGGCCCCACCAGATCTCGTTGCCGTCCTTCGAGTCCTCGCGCCCCCGCCGATCGAAGTTGCGCACGGTCAGGTTTTCGACCCACACGCCATTGGCGGTGACCACGATCCCGTTGCCGACCTTGTGGCGCCCGTCGAGGATCACGCCGTTGCGATTCATCCCGCGCACGTGCAGGCGCGGCGTCGTGATGCGCACCGGCCCGAAGTACACGCCGCGGTCGATCAGGATCCAGTCGCCCGCGTGCGCCGCGCCGACCGCTGCCTGGATCGTCGTGTAGTGCGTGTAGGCGACGTGGCGCTGGGTGACGATCAGCACGCGCGCCGACGCGCTCGCGGCCGCGAGCAGCAGCACCGCGAGCGTCAACGCCGCGACGCGGGATCCGGTCCGGGTCAGCACCGGCGGTAGATCCTGGCAAATTTCACGAACTCGTGATGCCCGCGCACGGTGATGCGCTCGAGGAAGCGCACCCAGACGTTGTGCGAGCGGCCTCGGCCGAGGTCGATCCGCACGCGGGCATGCCGGCCGTGCGCCTTGTGCCGGCGCCACTTCCCGCGCGCCACCTTCACCGAGAATGAGCGGAACGTCTCGCGCTTGGCCAGCGACAGCCTGACCGTGACGAACCGGGCACTGCAGCGGCCGGCGGTCGGCATGGACGACACCTGGCCGCTGCACCACGGGTTGGCCGGCACGCCCGCGCACGGGTCGGGCATGCTCGCGAGGCCCGCTCGGAAGCGGGTGCATGACGACGTTGCTGCGCCGCGGGTAGTTCGCGCCGGGCGGACACACGTTGCCGAAGAATTGGGCGTCGCAGTTGACCTGCGCGATGAACGAGCTGTTCGGATCGGGCGCCAACGCGGTCTGCCCGCAGGTCGCGTTGGACTGCTGCAACCCCGAGGGTGAGCTCGTCAGCGTGGCGCCCGTGTCCGTGTTGCCGGCGTAGCAGTTGATGGGGTTTCCGGGCGTGGTGGTCGACTCAGCGAAGTCGCCGTTGGTGTCGTTGCCAAAGAAGCCGTTGTTCGTGAACGTGTTGCCGATCAGCGCGTTGCCCCAGTCGTCGTAGTTGCACACGTCGCCCGGGGCGCTCACGCCGCCGTTGCACGGCGAAGTGACATCCGACGGCGGCGTCTCGGTGTCGGGGTAGGGGACGAAGATCACACCCCACGCGCCATTGCCCGCGAACGTGTTGCCCATGATCGTGTCGTCGCGCCCGCCCGAGACCGACAGCCCGGTGCCGGTCGGACCGGCCGCCGCGGCGCCCGCCGACGGCACGTTCGGGTTGTTGTTGTCGTGCACGTAGTTATCCATGAACACCCAGCAGGAGTGGGTATGGGTGATCGGGCTGGTGCCGCCGTTCGGACACGCACCATCCTGCGGCGAGGGCCAGTCGTCGTTGTTCTGGCTGTTGGTGTCGAACCCGTCCTCGTTCGAGTCGAATTGCGAGTTCTCGATCACGAGCTGACCGCCGGAGTTCGTCCCCGAGTAGCCGAGCGCGTTGTACTGCGCCCACCCGTGGTTCAGCGTCTGATCGCACACCTGCTGGCAGGCGCCGATGTAGTAGCCGGAGTCGTTGAAGTTCGAGACGTACGTCTGGTCCCAGGTGCCGCCGCTCCAGTTGCTCGAGAAGATCCCGTAGCCCGCGGCGGTCGACTCGTCCGCGAAGTACGTGCTGGTCGCGGTCAGGTAGTCGCCGTTGAATCCGTGGCCGCCGATCTGCCCGCCGCCGTCTCCCCCGTTCCACCAGATCTCGTTGCCGGCGTTGCCCGAGCCGGCCAGGAAGTTACACGCGGTGAGGTTCTGCACCGAGACGTTGTCGGCCTTCCAGACCATGATCCCGTTCAGTCCCGAACCACCGGGCCCGAGGTTCTGGTCGTCCGCGCCCGCGCTGCACGACGCCGATCCGGGCTTGGTCCCGTCGACGATCACGCCGCCGCGGTCCATCCCGCGCAGCGTGATGTTCGGGGTGGTGATGAGGACGGCGGCCGGCGTGTCGTCCGCGTCCGATGGGGCGCTCGAGGCCGTCGTCTTGTAGTCGCCGGGCCCAACCAGGATCGTGTCGCCGGGCTGGGCGGCGCTGACCGCCGCCTGGATCGAGCTGTACTGCCCGGGTATGCCGTTGTAGCTCCCCACCCGCAGCACCTGAGCGCTCGCCGACGGCGCGATCAGCGCGGCGGCAAAGATCGCGAACACACCACACACCCCACGACGCATGGACGCCTCCTCTGGCAGCAGGACGCGCGCGATCGTACGCCGCGCCGTGCTCGGGTGCGCCAGTTACTCCGGATCGAGATCGAACGCGATTCCGGCGATCTCGACCTCGTCGCCGGGTTCGAAGCCCTCCTCCTGGAGGGCTCTGATCACGCCGATCCCGCGCAACCGCCGCTCGAGATATGCGAGCGCGTCCGCGTTGTTAAGGTCATAGCGAGCCACCAGGCGCTCGATGCCCCGGCCGCTGACCCGGTAGACCCGGTCGCCGATCTTGGCCACCTGGTAGGACCGCGTCGCCGCGGGGCGGAACACCCGGTGCTCGGCCAGCTCCTCGGGAACCGTCACCTCGATCGGCTCCTCCGGCGCTTCGGCCGCCGGGACCAGCCGGGCCAGCGCGGCCGCCAGCTCGTCGAGCCCCAGGCCCGTCGCCGACGACGTCACGATCACGGGCGTGTCGACACCGACGCGCGCGGCCCATGCCTCGCGCGCCGCCTCCCGAATGCCGGCGTCGACCAGGTCCGCCTTGGACAGAGCGAGGACCCGCGGGAGCACGGCCAGGCGCGGGTTGTGCAGCTCAAGCTCGCGCTCGACGGTGGCGTGGTTGATCTCGGGGTCGCTCCCGTCGAGCGGCGCCAGGTCGAGCACGTGGACGAGCAGCCGGGTGCGCTCGATGTGCGCCAGGAAGTCGTGCCCGAGCCCGGCGCCGGCGCTGGCCCCCTCGATCAGGCCCGGGATGTCCGCGATGACCAGTTGGCGGTCGTCGGTCTCGAGCGTCCCGAGCACCGGCTCGAGCGTGGTGAACGGGTAGTCGGCCACCTTCGGGTGCGCGCGCGTGAGCCGGCCGAGCAGCGAGGACTTGCCGGCGTTTGGCAGCCCCACGAGGCCCACGTCGGCGAGCAGCTTGAGCTGCAGCGTGATCCAGGTCTCGTCACCGGCGAGCCCTTTTTCCGCGAATCGGGGCGTCTGGTGGGTTGGGCCGGCGAAGCGCTTGTTCCCGCGCCCGCCGGGACCGCCCCGCACCACCACCGCCCGCTGACCGGGCCGCACCAGGTCGTGCACGCTGCCGTCCGCCTCGACGCGCGCCTCGGTCCCGGGCGGCACCGCGATCGTCAGGGTCTCCCCGTCCTTGCCGTGGCGCAGCGAGCCCTGGCCATGGCCGCCCCGCCCCGCCTTGAAGTGCGACCGGCGCCGGAACGTCTCCAGATCACGCAGAGAGTCGTCGCACACGAGCACGACGTCGCCGCCCCGGCCTCCGTCGCCGCCGTTCGGTCCGCCCTTCGGCACGTGCGCCTCGCGCCGGAAGCTCAGGCAGCCATCGCCACCGCCTCCGGCCATGACGTGGATTCGAGCGCGGTCCTGCATGCAATCATCCTGGCATGTCCGATCCGGTGTTCCTGATCACCGGCGCCTCGAGCGGAATCGGCGCGGCCACCGCCCGCGCCGCCGCGGAGGCCGGCTACCGCCTGGTGCTGGCCGCGCGCTCGGTCGACCGCCTGAGCTCGCTGGCCGACGATCTCGGTGGCGAGGACCGGGCGCTGGCCGTGCAGTGCGACGTCACGGAGTGGGAGCAGCAACAGGCGATGGTCCAGACCGCCCTGGACCGGTTCGGACGCCTCGACGTCGCGTTCGCCAACGCCGGCTTCGGCGCCGCGCGCAGCTTCCTGGGCGACACGCCCGAGCACTGGCGCGAGATGGTGCTGACCAACGTCTACGGGGTCGCCTTGACTATCCGCGCGACGATGCCCGCGCTCAAGGAGTCCCGCGGCCATCTGCTGCTCACGGGCTCGCTCGCGGGCCGCCGGGCGCTGCCGGGCTCGCTGTACTCGGCCACAAAGTTTGCGGTGACCTCGATGGGCGAGGCGGCGCGGCTCGAGCTCAACGACACCGGCGTCCGGGTGACGCTGATCGAGCCGGGCATGGTCGACACGCCGTTCTTCGACACGCCGGGCGAAGGAAGGCTCGAGGCCGAGGACGTGGCCCGCACGGTCATGTTCGCGGTGTCACAGCCGCCGCACGTGGACATCAACGAGATCTTGGTCAGGCCGACCGCGCAGTCGAGCTGAGCCGCTTGATCACGTCGCCGGCCACTTGCGCCGGCTGCTCCTCGAGCTGCACCGTGCCGTAGCGGAAGACGTCGAAGCCGGCGGAGCGCACACGCATCTCGTTGCTCCGGTCGCGCTGAATCTGCGCCCACGAGCTGTGATTGTCCTTGCCGTCGAGCTCTACGACGAGCTTCTGCTGCCACCACACCGCGTCGACCAAGACGCCGGCGACGAGGACGTTGACGTCATCGGGCAGGGGGACGCCGTAGGTCTCGCACAGCGGCAGGAACAGCCGCTCGAGCGGGCTGCGCGTGCGGGCGAGCTTCGGCTCGTGGCGCTCGAGTGCCTTTCGGAGCTTCGTACTGCCCGCGCGACCATTACCGGCGATCACCTGGAGTGCGGCGACGTCGAGCACCTTGTGGTAGTCGGCGTTGGCGAGCGCGTATCGCACCCGCTCGAGTGACGCCACCGTGGCGTAGTCGAGCAGCGCCTGCTCGACGCTCGTCGTTGGCAGGCCCTTGTGCAGTACACGGTCGTGGGCGCGCCGGCCGTACACGCGGATCCCCCGCTGTGACCGGCAGCGACGCGGAGTCGTCACCTGGAGCAGGCGTGGCTGCTTGTCGATCAGGCCGCGCCACCACAGCGCGGTGGCGTGGCTGAGCATGGCACCCGGGCCGGCATACAGCACCGCCGTCCACAGGTCCGCCTCGACGCTAGGAGCGCTGTGTCCGACCGCATAGACGCGTGGACGCACGTGCGAGAGGTAGCCACCGGCGACCAACCGCCCGATCGTCTTCGCATCGACCCCGAGCGCCGTGAGCTGCCACCACGCAACCCGCCCGGCCTGATGCCCCGCCAATCCTCGGACTTTGGCGTTCCACTCCCGCATATGTCATGTGCAGCGCCAAAGACCGATCATGAGGCGGAAGGATCCGCAGACCCCTGCGACGAAACAAGGCGCGTTCGTGCCAAAACTGCTAACGGACTTCAAGAAGTTTCTGTTCCGCGGCAACGTCGTCGACCTGGCGGTCGCGGTGGTGCTCGGCACCGCGTTCACGGCCGTGGTCAAGGCGCTGGTGTCCGACATCCTCACCCCGGTCATCGCTGCGATCTTCGGTGCCCACGACTTCGGGAACCTGAAGTTCACGATCCACCACAGCACGTTCGCCTACGGCGACTTCCTCAACAACCTGATCACGTTCGTCACCGTCGCCGCCGCGATGTTCTTCTTAGTGGTGGCGCCGATCAACTATCTGATGGCGCGCCGAGCCCAGGAGGATCCGGACACCAAGCAGTGCCCGGAGTGCGACTCGGCGATCCCGGTCAAGGCGCGCCGCTGCCCCGAGTGCACCTCGGAGCTCGGCGCAGCTCAGGCGGCTTAGGGGCCGCCTGCGGCGGCATCCCTGGGGCCAACTATTCCGAGGCCGCGGGGCCCGGGACGACCGAGATGACCCGACCGCGCCGGCCGCGCGTGAACTCGACGGTCCCCTCCGCACGAGCGAACAGAGTGTCGTCCTTGCCGATCCCGACGCCGTCACCCGGCTTGAACTTCGTGCCGCGCTGACGCACGATGATCTCGCCGCCGGTCACGGCCTCTCCGGCGAACACCTTGACGCCGAGGCGCTTGGCGTGGGAGTCGCGCCCGTTGCGCGAGGAGCCAAGTCCTTTCTTATGAGCCACGCTTCACCTCCGTAATCTCGATCCGGGTCAGGTTCTGCCGGTGCCCGGTGCGCCGCTTGTAGCCGCGCTTGGGCTTGAACTTGACGATGCGCAGCTTGGGGCCGCGCTCGTGGGCGACCACACGGGCCGCCACCGACACCTTCGCCAGATCCTCGCCGTCGACCACGTTCGACCCATCGACGAACAGCAGCGGCTGGAGCGCAACGGACTCGCCGTCGTCAACAGACAGCCGCTCCACGAGCAGGGTCTGGCCCTGCTCGACGCGGTACTGCTTGCCGCCGGTTTTCACAATCGCGTATGCACTCATTCGGACGAACTCACAGACTCGGCCTTAGCGCCGGAACGGCGCCGTCCGCCTCTGCGACCACGACGCCGAGGCTTCGATTCTAGGCCATCTGCGTCCACCTCCCCGTCAGACGACTCCGCAGGAGCCGTGGACGCTGGCGCGTCGACCAGGGTGGCCACCGCCGATGTGCGGCCCGCTTCCTCGATCCGCACGAGGTGCTTCTCGCCCACGTAGTCGCCGGCGCCGGTGATCTGGATCATGTAGCCGTCGATCTTGGCCACCGCGTCGCCCGGGCTGTACATGTGCGGCTCGACGATCTCGACGTGGACCTCCTCGCCGGCGCGGAACGGCACCGCGCGCTCCAGCACCTTGTCGCGACTGGACTCCAAAACCACCGCGAAGTGGTCGAGGGGCAAACCCTCGGAGCCCTCGAACGTGAACCACTTGCCGGTCTCCTCCTCGATCTGACGCAGGACCCGGGCGTCGTCTCGCGTGAACTCGGCGCTCACCCGCGGGTTCATCTGCAGCAGGATCGCCTCAGCGTCGGTCTCCTTGACCAGGTCGCGCATGCGACGCTCGAACTCGATGGCCAGCGTCTCCTCGGACTTGATGACGCCCTCGCCGTCGCAGGTCGGGCACGGGCGGGTCATGATCTCGCGCACGCCGTCGGTGACGTTCTGGCGGGTCATCTCGACCAGCCCGAGCGGCGAGATCTCGACCACGAACGTCTTGGTCCGATCCTCGTCCAGGGCGTTGCGCAACACCTTCAGCACCGCGTCCCGGTTGCGGGCCCGCGCCATGTCGATGAAGTCGATCACGATGATCCCGCCGATGTCCCGCAGCCGCAGCTGGCGGACCACCTCGTCGGCGGCTTCCAGGTTGGTCTTGGTGATCGTGTCCTCCAGCCGGGCCGCCTTCCCGCGGCCCACGAACGAGCCGGAGTTGACGTCGATCACGGTCAGCGCCTCGGCGTAGTCGATCATCAGGTAGCCACCGCTGGGCAGGTCGACCCGGCGAGACAGGGTCGACGCCAGTACCTCCTCGACCCCGAAGGCCTCGAACAGCGGCGTCTCCTCCTCCCAGAGCTCGACCTGCTCGACCAGCTCGGGCGCGGTGCGCGAGAAGAACGAGACCAGCCGGTGGTGCTGCTTGGGATCGTCGACGACGGCGCGTTCGAAGGACGCCGAGAAGATGTCGCGCACCACCCGGACCGAGAGATCCGCCTCCTGGAAGACCAGCTCGGGCGCCACCGTCTCCGCCACCCGCTTCTGCAGGACCTCGTTCAGCTTGAACAGGTAAACGAGCTCGCGCTCGAGATCGGCGCGCGTCGCCCCCTGGGCGGCCGTGCGGATGATCGCGCCGGAGCCCTTCAGATCCAGCTTCGCGGCCTCCTTGCGCAGGCGCTCGCGTTCACCGTCGTCCAGCCGGCGCGAGACCCCGACGCCCTCGCCGTACGGCGCGTACACCATGTAGCGCCCCGCGATCGTGAGGTCCATCGACAACCGGGCGCCCTTGGTCTTCAACGGGTCCTTGACGACCTGGACCACGATCTCCTGGCCGGGCTTGAGCATCTCGGTGATCTGACGGCTGTCGCGGCCGGAGCCGCGGCCCCGGCGGGGCGCCTCGACCCCGGGCAGCACGATCTCGTCGACGTGCAGGAAGCCGTTCTTCTCGAGGCCGATGTCCACGAAGGCGGCCTCGAGGCCGCCGAGGACGTTGTCCACGCGGCCCTTGTAGATGTTTCCGACGATCGAGCGCGCTCCGCGGCGCTCCAGATAAAGCTCGGCGACGTGATAGCCGGCGGCCGGCTTGGCCGGCCGGCGACGCCGGCGTGTGCCCGATTTGGGCGGGCTCTTACGGGCGACCTGTCCGGTTGCCTCCAATAGCGCGACGCGGGTCTCTCCCCGGTCGACGCTCACCAACACTTGCTTCTTCAAAGCTCATTCAGTCCTTTGTGGAAATTTGGGTACGTTCGCGGAGGTAGCGCGAGCTTTGAGAGCTCGATCCTCCGGGCGAACACGTTCCGCGCCCTCGTTTGCGGGGCGGCGGTCATTGGGACACGAGTCCTCGACTCTTCGATGCGGCTGTCATCCGTGCCTGTATATAGATCGACTGTAGAAGGCCGATGGCGATAAACGTTACGAGCACCGATGAGCCGCCGTAACTCATGAGGGGCAGCGGGACTCCGGTGATCGGCATGATGCCGATCGTCATGCCCGCGTTGATGAACACCTGAAACATCAGCATCGCGAGCAGGCCCCCCGCGATCAGCGTGCCGTACAGGTTCTTGGCCATCGTCAAGATCCGCAGGGCCCGCCAGATGAGCAGCGCGTACAGCGACAGCACGATCGCGGCCCCTACGAAGCCGTACGTCTCGCCCACCACCGCGAAGATGAAGTCGGTGTTGGGCGCGGGCAGGTAGCCCAGGTTCACCTGCGTGGCGCCCGCCGTGCCCAGGCCGGTCTTCCCGCCCGACCCGATCGCGGTCAGCGACTGCAGGATGTTGTACGTCTGGTTGCGTGGATCGTGCGAGGGATGCAGGAAGCCCGTGAGCCGCTGCATCTGATACGGCTTGAGCACGTGGTGGCCGGTCGCCGGCGCGACCACCACCACGACCACGATCGCGAGCACGAACAGCACGACGAGCGCGGTCAGCTGCTTCCACGAGGTCCCGACGAAGAACAGGATCGCGAAGCCGACCGCGATGTACACCAGGGCGGTTCCCAGGTCGGGCTGGGGGATCACGAGCAGCGCCGGGATGATCGCCAGCAGCATGATCCGCGCCGTCGTGCGGCGCTCGTGCAGCCGGCGCGAGCGGTCCACGGCGAACGCCGAGACCGCCACGACCAGCAGCACCTTGCCGAACTCCGACGGCTGTAGCTGGAAGAACGGCAGCGGGATCCACCGGGCCGCTCCTTGGACCTTGGGCATCCCGAGCACGACCAGGTTCAGCGCGATCATCACGCCATACAGGCCGTACTTGTATTCGCGGAGCCTGGTGTAGTCCAACCGCGCCAGGAGCAGTGCCACGGCCAGACCCAGCCCGAAGTAGATCCCCTGGCGCTCGACGTAGTACAGCGGGTGGCCCGGGTTCAGCGTCCGGGTGGCCCCCTTCAGCGTCAACAGAGAGCAGGCGCCCAGCCCGAGCGCCGCCAGCAGCAGCAGCGGGTCCATCCGCAGCAGCATGCGCTCGCGCGGCGCCGCCACGTCCTCGACCGGCCGGATCGGGGTGGCGCCCACGCTCACAGTGTGTGCGAGTTCCCGGCCACGTACTGGCCCTTGTTGCCGAAGAACCACTGGGACAGGATCTGGCGCGCCACCGGAGCGGCGCCGACCGCGCCGAAGCCGCCCTGCTCCACCGTGACCACGACCACGATCGGCTTGGTGGTGGCGCTGGACGGGACGAAGCAGGCGTACCAGGCGTAGTCCTGCTGGCCGTTGTACTGAGCCGTGCCGGTCTTGCCGTACACCTGCTCGGGGAAGTCCTGGAACACGTCGGCCGAGGTGCCGCCCGGCTGCGAGGCGGCGGCGCGCAACCCGGCCCGGATCGTCTCGAGATAGAGCGGGTTGATGTTGAAGTGGCGCGCGGCCGGCGGGTTGAAGGACCGCTGCACGAACCCGTCAGGCGACTGCACGTCGAGCCCCAGGTGCGGCGTGACGATCGTGCCACCGTTGGCGAGCGCCGCGTAGGCCACCGCAAGCTGGAGCGGCGTGACCTGCACGTCGCCCTGGCCGACCGCGAGGCTCTCGTTGTCGCCGATCGACCATGGGCGGTTGTCGCCGAAGGCGATCCCGCAGCCACCCGGCGGATGCTTGGGCTTGCCCTTGAACGGCCCGGTGGCCTTGTCGCACTCGGCCTCGAGCCTGTTGCGCGCATCGCGCCACTTGGCGTCGGGCAGCGTCCCGTCGTTCTCGGCGGGGAGGTCGATGCCGGTCTTCCGCCCGATCCCATAGAGGCTTGCCCAGCGCTGGAGCGGCCCGCCATTGGGCGCCGGCGAGTTGGTCAGCGCCCCCAGGTTGTAGAAGAAGTCGTCCGAGGAGACCCTGATCGCGTTCTCCAGGTCGAGCGAGCCGTCGACGGCGTTGCCGGCGTTGTGCCGGCACTGGTTCGAGATGCAGAACTGCCCGGTGTCGTCGAAGATGCTGCTGGTGCTCCACACGCCGCTCTCGAGCGCCGCGGTCGAGGTGATCGGCTTGAACGTGGATCCCGTCGGCCCGGCGCTCTGGTAGGCCCGGTTGACCTGCGGGTCGCCCGAGTTGGGGCCGAACTCGCGGTTGTAAACCGAGGTGGGGACCGGCTTGCTGAACAGGTTCGCGTTGTAGGTGGGCAGCGAGCCCATCGCGTAGACCTGGCCGTTGTCGGGGTTCAGGGCGACGAACGCGCCGGCGTTGGCCGGGTAGTTGGAGTCGATCGACTCCTGGAGCGCCTGCTGGCCGACCGCTTCGAGCTTGGAGTCGAGCGCCAGCTTGAGGTTGCTGCCGGCAACCGGCCGGATCTGCGACAGGACGCCGACGAAGTTCCCCAGCGCGTCGACCTGGACCCGCTGGGCGCCGTCCACCCCGCGCAGGTAGCGGTCGTAGGAGGCCTCCAGGCCCGACTGACCGACCGCGTCGTTCTGGGACGCTCCCTTGTAGAACGGGTCCTTGACCTCGTTCGCCGTGATCCGGCTGACGATCCCCAGCACCTGGGACGCGACGTCGCCGAGCGGATAGGTCCGCTGATAGATCTGCTGGACGCTGACGCCCGGGAAGGCGCCCTGGCGCTCGGACAGGTAGAAGAGCTGCGAGCGCGAGATGTCGGTCGCGACCGTGGCCTCGGCGTACGGCAGCTGCACGTACTCCTGCACGACGGCGCAGGCGATCTGGGAGATGTGCAGCACGCCGTGCCCGTTGACATGGCACGGCTGGCGTTTGGTGGGGAGCCCCACGACGTGCGCGAGCAGGTTGTACAGCCCCGCGTCGGCCCGCGGCGGGTGCGCGAGGTTCTTCTCGGTAATCGGCACCGGCAGGTCGGGCGGCGAGATCATCACCGCATAGGCGCGCTGGCTCCGGGCGAGGATCGTCCCGGTGCGGTCGAGGATCTCCCCACGGGGCGCGGCGATCTCCACCGGCCGCACGAAGTTGCGCGACGCCGCGTGGGCGTACTGATCGCTCGAGAGGACCTGCAGGAACCACAGGCGGAAGAACAGGATCGCGAACAGGCCGAGCGACAGCGTCCCCACGATCGCCACCCGCCGCGCCAGCTGCGGGCTCATCGACGGTCGCTCCTCCTGCTTGACGAACCGAAGCTGCTTGTCCTCGGGTAGCTCTCTCATCGGGCACTCGTCCGTGAGGTGAGGCCGCGACGCGCGGCACCCTGCTGGAGCGGGCTGAGACCGCCGGTCGTGTAGGCGCGGCGGCGCCGGCGCCGCGGGTCCTCGGGCAGCACCGGACGGACGATCCGGCGCACCAGCGCGTGCACGGGCAGCGCGATCAGCGTGTTGACCAGGACCACGATGAGGATCTGCTGGAGCAGCAGGAAGCTGACCGGAGCGTCGACCCCCAGCAGGAACTGGATCAGCGCCATCCCCAGCCCGGCGAAGGCCGAGGCGAGCGCGGCGCCGGCCAGCGGGACGAGCTCGTGGGAGGGGTCGCGGAGCTCGCGCAGGCGGCCCGCCCAGTAGCCGATCGCGATGTAGAGCAGCGAGGTCACGCCAAGCGTCTGTACCAGCACCAGGTCGATCAACAGCCCGGTGAAGAACCCGAACACGGCGCCGGTCAGCGAGCCGCACAGCAGGCCGACCGACATGACCACGAGCGGCGTGAGGTCGGCGCTCACGCCAAACACGGTCACCTGCGAGATCGCCGACTCCTGGACGAGCACGGCGACGAGCCCGAGCAGGATCAGGCGCAGCGGGAGCTTGGCCTTGTTCCTGATCTCGCTCACGGCACCTGCGCCCGCTCCGTGCCCGGCTGCGCGGCGGTGAGGATCTGGACCACGTCGAAGTGGCGCAGATCCGCGGACGGGGTGACCTGGACCTGACCGTCGTTGAACAGCTGGTTCTCGTTAACCGGGTCGACCACGCCGATCGGGATGTTGGCCGGGAAGTACGACTCGAGCGAGGTGGAGCGGAAGCCCGCGGTCACCACCAGATCGTTCTGCTGAGGCCCGTTTTGGACCTGAGCCGGGTTGGGCGGCTGGAGGTACTGGAGGACGAGCTGGTTCGGGTTGCCCACCGCCGGCACCAGCTCGCCCGTGTCGCCGTTGGCGTCGGTCACCCGGGCGGTCACCGACACGGTGTGGTCGGTGATCAGCGAGACGATCGACGCGGTCGCCGAGACCTCGCTCACCTCGCCGACCAGGCCCTTGTCCGCGATCACCGGGTCGTGCAGGTGGACGCCGTCGTCGGACCCCTTGTCGACCTCGACCGTCTGGTACCAGAGCAGGGGATCGCGGGCGATGACCTGCGCGGTCACGGGGCGGTGGGCCTGGACGCCGATGCTGTCGTCGAGGTGGACCAGGTTGCTCAGCTGACGGTTCTGGTACTGGGCTCCCTTGGCCAGGGCCAGCTGGGCGGTCAGGCTCTGGACGCGAGCCTGCAGCTGGCCGACCCGCGACTTCGCGTGAAGCGTGTCCGAGACCCAGCTGGCCACCGAACGGACCGGGGTCAGCACCTTGCTGGCGCCCTGCTCGATCGGCGAGAACACCTCGACCACGCCGCGCTGGACGTTGTGCAGCGGGCTCGAGGGCGTTTCGCCGAAGTAGGCGGTCAGCAGGATCAGGGAGACCGCGACGAGCACCACGAGGACCACTCGTCGCCGCCGAACTTGCTTGTCATGCACGTGCTCTGGGTCTCCAGGCGGTAAGGGTGGGTGGCATTCCCATCATCCTGCCGCGTGCCACCACGGCAACCTAGTACCGACGGCGGCGATTGCGTGAATTCTTGCTTGAACGGTGGATCGCCTCGAACTCCTCCAACGATCTCCCCGAGCCGACCGCCACACAGGTCAGCGGCGACTCGGCCAGGTGCGCGGGCATCTGCGTCTCGTGGCGCAGGCGCTCGTCGAGCCCCTGAAGCAGCGAGCCTCCTCCTGCCAGCATGATGCCACGATCCATGATGTCCGACGCGAGCTCGGGTGGAGTGCGGTCGAGGGTCTCCTTGACCGCGTCGATGATCTGCGTGACCGGCTCCTCGAGCGCGCCACGGATCTCCTCGCTGGTCAGGACCACGGTCTTGGGCAGGCCGGAGACCATGTCCCGGCCCCGGATCTCGGCCTGCACCTCCTCGCCGAGCGGGTACGCAGAGCCGATCTCGAGCTTGACCTCCTCGGCCGTCTGCTGGCCGATCAGCAGCTTGTACTCGCGCTTGACGTAGTTCATGATCGATTCGTCGAGCTCGTCGCCGCCCACCCGGATCGACTGGGAGACGACGATCCCGCCGAGCGAGATGACCGCCACCTCGCTGGTGCCGCCGCCGATGTCGACGACCATCGAGCCGGTCGGCTCGCCGACCGGCAGGCCGGCGCCGATCGCCGCCGCCATCGGCTCCTCGATCAGGTAGGCCTGGCGGGCGCCGGCGGAGAGGCAGGCCTCCTCCACGGCGCGCTTCTCGACCCCGGTCACCCCGGAGGGCACGCACACGACGACCCGCGGGTGCGCCCAGCGGTTCTGGTGCACCTTCTGGATGAAGTGCCGGAGCATCTCCTCGGTGACCTCGAAGTCCGCGATCACGCCGTCCTTCAACGGCCGGATCGCCTGGATCGTGCCCGGAGTGCGGCCCAGCATGCGCTTGGCTTCGATGCCGACCGCGTGGACCTCGCCGGTCCGCGAGTCGACCGCGACCACGCTCGGCTCGGACAGCACGATGCCTCGCCCACGCACATAGACGAGGGTGTTGGCGGTGCCCAAATCGACCGCCATGTCGCGACCGCCGAAACCGGTCAGGTACGTAAAGAAGCCCATAGATAAGCCAGCTAGGAGTAGGCAGCGGACGGGGTACTGAGCGCCGGAGGCCACGCCACGCTGCCAGCGCCGTCCGGGACCGATTGTACGGGCTCAATGCCGGGCAGGCCGGGTCGCAGGAGTCCGTTCATGGGCCGACCAGGTCAGGCGCCAGTTCGAGCAGCGTCGGGACCGGCAGCCCGACCACGTTGGAGTAGTCGCCCTCGATCGCCGCCACCAGCGCCGCTCCGCGGCCCTGGATGGCGTATCCGCCGGCCCGCTCGCGCCATTCGCCGCTGGCCAGGTACCAGTCGATGAGCTCATCGGACAGGCCCCGGAACTCGACCAGCGTCTGCGCCGCCGCGGTGCGCGAGTGGCCATCCTCGATCAGGCAGATTCCGCTGACCACCGCGTGCCGGCGGCCCGCCAGCGCGGTCAGCGTGGCTCGCGCATTCTCGGGATCCGCGGGCTTGCCGTACAGCCGCGCTCCCAGCGCCACCACCGTGTCGACCCCCAGAACCCGGCCCCCGGCACCCCGCCCGGCAGAGGCGATCGCCGCGGCCTTGCGGTAGGCGTTCTCGAGCGCTACCTCGTGCGGAGGCCCGGCCTCGAGCTCCTCGACGTCCGGTACCTGGACGGAGAACTCGACGCCCAGCTGCTCGAGGATCGCCCGCCGCTGCGGCGAGCGCGAGGCGAGGACCAGCGAGCTCACGGAAGAGGCGTGCGGCGGGCTAGCCCAGATCGGGGAAGAACAGGGCCACCTCGCGGGCAGCCGAGTCCGGCGAGTCCGAGCCGTGGACCATGTTCTGGCCGACCTCGATCGCATAGTCGCCTCGGATCGACCCGGTGTTCGCCTGAAGCGGGTTGGTCGCCCCGATCACCTGGCGGGCGGCCACCACCGCCTCCTCGCCCTCGAGCACCATCGCGACGAGCGGCCCGGATGTGATGAACGACACGAGCTCCTCGTAGAACCCCTTGCCCTCGTGCTCGGCGTAGTGGCGCGCGGCGAGGTCGCGGGTCATCGTCATCAGGCTCATGGCCACCAGCCTCAGGCCCTTGCGCTCGAACCGGGCGATGATCTCGCCGCTGAGGTTGCGGGCGAAGGCGTCGGGCTTGATCAGAATCAGCGTTCGCTCCATGGGTCTCCTTGGTGCGGCGCAGGGGCGCCGGTCGGGGGGCGGCGCGGGACTTAGGGTCCGCGGCTGCGCAAGTGGCGGAATCCGACGAGTGGCTGGGCGTGTCGACGCCGGCTCGCCGCGATAGTACTGGTGGTACGTGAGGGGACCGGTGGCGTCAGGCGCGTCCAGACGCCGTTGAGCCGTCAATTGCAAAGTCGTGGGCCCTAGGCGCTACAGGGTCCGCTACGGGGTGCGGTCAGCCGCCGACGGGCCGCCGCGCTCGGCGGGCGCCGGCGTGGGCGTCGGCGCGCTGGTTCGCTCGGCGCGCACGGTGCCGCCGGCCACCGGCTGCTCGGAGACGGACTCGCGCCGCCGCCGGGCCCGCCGTGAGGTTGGCGCTGAGGAACCGATCTCCGCCTCACAGAACGGGCAGATCTTCCACATCGGGTCGAGCGGCTTGCCGCACGAGCTGCACGGATCCTTGAGCTTGCGCTGGCAGCTGGGGCAGCGCAGGAAGTCCTTCTCGACCTCGTAGTCGCAATACGGGCAGACCTGGTAGCCCAGTTCGGCCAGCCGCGCCTCGGCGGCCTGGATCTCGAGTTCGCGCTCGCGCACGTCGTCCAGGTACTCGGGCGGTCGGACGATCATGTACACGATCGTCCCCACGAACGGGAACAGCGAGGCGGCGGTGGCGCACCCCACGAGCAGCGGATCGGCGATCCGCCGCCGGGCGTCCGCGTAGGTCCAGTAGAGGAGCGCCAGCCAGATCACCACCAGGAAAAGGCAGATGAGTTCGACGGCGGCATTGATCGTGCCGTTCTTGATCCCGAAGACCGCGAGGGCGAGCATTAAGGTGGCGAGTGTAGTGGTCGGGGGCGTCGGAACGTCGCGGTCAGGCGGCGGCGTCCATATGGATGCTCACAGATACGCCCTCCCGAAAAGGTACCCGATCCCGAAGAAAACCAGGATCACGACCGCCACGATCAGGGCCACGAGCCCGATCATGAAGATGAATCGAGGCTGCCTCGGCTCGTCGTTCACAGCATCGACGCGCGCCCGGCTCCGGCCGGGCGCAGCAGGTCGGCGACCAGGTAGATCGAGCCGGTCGCCAGCACCAATCCGGCTGGGCCGGCGATCTCGCGGGCCCGCTCGAGCGCGGCGTGGGGCTCGCGGATCACCTCGGCCGGCGGGCCGCCGAGCTGTCCGGCCAGGGACTCGAGCGTGGGCGGGGGCAGCGCCCGCGGGTTACGGCTCGCGGTCAGCACCAGCGCATCGCACTTGGGCAGCAGCGTGGCCAGCATGCCGGCCGCATCCTTGTCGTCGAGGATCGAGATGACCGCCACGACCGGCGTGCGGCCCGCGGCGAACGGATCGTCCAACGCCTCGGCAAGCGCGGCCATGCCCTCGGGGTTGTGCGCGCCGTCCACGAGGGTCACCGGCTCGGAGTCGACCACCTGGACCCGGCCGGGAACCAGCGTCTCGGCCGCCGCCGTGGTCACCGCCGCCGGGTCGAGCCGGCCCAGGTAGGCCTCGGCGGTCGCCCTGGCCAGGGCGAAGTTCCGCCGCTGATAGGCCCCGAGCGCGCTCAGCGGCACGCCCGGGTCGGCGTCCGCGCGGACGATCCGGGCACCGCGCTCGGCGGCCACCTGCTCGGCCACCGCCTCGGCATCTGGATGTAGTCCGTGGCCGAGGATCAGGACCCCGCCCGCCCGGACCACGTCGAGCTTCTCGGTGGCGATCGCGGTGATCGTCGGGCCGAGCCACCGCGTGTGCTCGAGGCCGACGCTGGTCAGCACCTGAACGCGCGAGGGGATCACGTTGGTCGCGTCGTAGCGGCCCCCGAGGCCGGCCTCGATCACCGCCACGTCGACGCCCTGGCGAGCCAGCTCGGAGTAAGCGGCGGCGGTCAGCAGCTCGAACTGGGTCACGCGGTCGTCCCCGACGAGCGAGCGGTCGACCAGCTCAGCGGCGCGGGCGGCCCGCTGGATCGCTGCGGCGAACGCCCCCGGCTCCATATCGGCGTCCTCCACCCGGATCCGCTCGGCGAACGAGACCAGGTGAGGCGACAGGTAAGACCCCGTGCGCAGGCCGTGCCGGCGCAGGATCGCCGCGGTCATCCGCACGGTCGAGGACTTGCCGTTGGTGCCGACGACATGGATGGAGTCGAAGCGCAGCTGCGGGTTGTCCATCGCGGTCATCAGCCGCCGCATGCGATCCAGGCCGAACCGCATGCCGAACAGCTCGCGGGAGAGGATGTAGCGCTCGGCTTCCTCGGGGGTCACAGGGAATCCAGTTCGGCTCGCAGTCGCTCGAGCTTGTCGCGCTCGGCCTGGACGACGTCCGGCGGCGCCTTGGCCACGAAGCCCTGATTGCCCAGCTTGCGCTCGGCTCGCTCGATCTCCGCCTCGAGCTTGGCCCGCGCGATCCCTATCCGGCGCTCGGCGCCCTCCAGGTCGACCTCGTCCGAGGCCAGGATCTCGACCGCGCCACCGGGCACCGGGACGCTCGCGACCGGCTCCGCCCCGTCCGGCCCCGCAGCCCACGACACTCGGGCCAGGCGGGCCAGGTGCTCGCCGGTCTCCTCGTATCCCTCGGCGGCCAGCCGCGCGGGCACGGTCGCCGCGGCCTTGACGCCGGCGAAGTCCCGCCACCCGCGGAGCGCCTGGATGGCCTCGATCACGCGCCCCACGCTCTCCTCGGCGCGCTCGTCGACGGACACGGCCGGAGCGTCGGGCAGGCCGGCCGCGAGCAATCCCTCGGCGCCCGGGACGTAGCGGTAGATCTCCTCGGTGACGAACGGGATCATCGGGTGGGCGATGGCCAGCGTCTGGGTCAGCACGTGCAGGAGGGTGGCCTGGAGCTCGGGCTCGCCGGCCCGCAGGCGCGGCTTGACCAGCTCGAGGTACCAGTCGCACAGCTCGCCGTAGACGAAGTCGTACAGGGCGAGCGCGGCGTGCGCGAAGTCGAAGCGCTCGAGCCGCGCGTCGATCTCGGTCCTCGCCCGCTCCAGGCGCGAGAGGATCCAGCGGTCCTCGACCGCGACTGGGGTGGGCGCCGCGCGCACGTCCGAACCCACGCCGAGCAGGATCAAGCGGGCGGCGTTCCACAGCTTGTTGCTGAGCTGCTGACCCTGGCCGAGGCGCTCCTCGCTGAAGCGGACGTCCTGGGCCGAGGACATGACGTACAGGCCCCAGCGGACCGCGTCGGCGCCGTAGGCCGGGAAGTCACCGCCGCTGTCGAACACGGGCGGGCGCGGCCCGCCCTCGATCAGGTCCAGCGGGTCGATCCCGGTGCCCAGGGACTTGGACATCCGGCGCCCGTCGGGCGCCTGGATGATCGAGTGCACGTATACGTCGGTGAACGGGATCTGGCCGCGGAACTCGATCCCGAGCATGATCATCCGCGCCACCCACAGGAAGATGATGTCCCGGCCGGTGACCAGGACGTCGGTCGGGTAGAACGCGCGCAGCGCGGGCGTGTCCTCCGGCCAGCCGAGCGCGGCGAACGGGAACAGCCCCGAGCTGAACCATGTGTCGAGCACGTCGGGGTCGCGCTCCCAGCCCTCGCCGGAGGGCGGTTCGGTGCCCACGTGGCGCTCCTCGCCGCGGTACCAGACCGGGATCTGATGGCCCCACCACAGCTGACGCGAAATGCACCACGGCCGGATGTTCTCCATCCAGTTGAGATACACGCGGGTGTAGTTCTCAGGCCAGAACCGGACTTGACCGCTGCGCACGACGTCGATCGCCGGCTTGGCCAGTTCGTCCATCCCCATGAACCACTGCAGCGAGACGAGCGGCTCGATCCGCTCGCCCGAGCGCTGCGAGAACGGGACCTCGTGCGTGTAGGGCTCGGTCCGGGCGATCAGTCCCTGCTCGCGCAACTCGGCCACGACCGCGTCGCGCGCCTGCTCTACGGTCAGGCCTCGGAACCGCTCGGGCGCCTCGTCGGTGATCCGGGCGTCCTCGCCGATCACGCTGATCTGCGCCAGGCCGTGGCGGCGCCCGATCTCGAAGTCGTTGGGATCGTGGCCGGGGGTGATCTTGAGCGCGCCGGTGCCGAACTCGGGCTTGACGTACTCGTCGGCGATGATCCTCAGCTTGCGGCCGACCAGCGGCAGGATCGCCTTCTCCCCCACGAGCCGGCCGTAGCGCTCGTCGTCCGGGTGCACGGCGACCGCCACGTCGGCCAGCATCGTCTCCGGGCGCACCGTGGCCACCGTGATCGCGCCCGATCCCGTGGCCAGCGGGTAGTCGATGTAGTAGAGGGTGTCGGTGACCTCGTGGTCCTCGACCTCGAGGTCGGAGATCGCCGAGCGCTCCCCGGGGTCCCAGTTGACCATGTACCGGTCGCGGTAGATGTAGCCCTTCTCGTACAGCTCGACGAACACCTTCTGGACCGCGCGGGCGTACGCGTCGTCGAGCGTGAAGCGCTCGTCCTCGTAGTCGAGCGAGGCGCCGAGGCGCTTGAGCTGCTCGATGATCTGGCCGCCGTAGTCGTCGCGCCAGCCCCACACGCGCTCTACGAACGCCTCCCGCCCGAGCTGCTCACGACTCGAGCCCTCGGCCACCACCGCGCGCTCGACCTGGATCTGGGTGGCGATCCCGGCGTGGTCGGTGCCGAGGATCCACTTGGCCCGCTGGCCGCGCATCCGGTGGTAGCGGATCAGGCAGTCCTGGATCGAGTTGTTCAACGCGTGCCCCATGTGGAGCACGCCGGTCACGTTCGGGAGCGGGATCGCGATCGAGTAGTTCTCGCTCGGATCGCCCGCCGGCTCGGGGTGGAACAGCCCGCTGGCCAGCCAGCTCTCGGCGATCCGCGGCTCGACCTCGGACGGGTCGTACCGGGTCCGCGCTTCAAGGTCGGAGCGGTCAGCCATGGCGACCGCTCAGTCTAGGGACGCGCGTCCTGACCGGACGGGCCACCCGGCCCCACGGATGCCGCGCGCCAGCGCGGCCCCAAAAACCAGCTAGGCCGCTTCTTCTTCCGGAACCGGGACAGTCACGAGCGTGGGCGCGGTGCCCTTGTCGATCGTGTCCCGGGTTACGACGCACTTGCGTACGTCCCTCCGGGAGGGGAGCTCGAACTGGACCTCGAGGAGGACCTCCTCGATGATCGAGCGCAGGCCGCGGGCGCCGGTCTCACGCTCGAGCGCACGGTCGGCGATCGAGTGCAGCGCCTCCTCGGCGAACACCAGCTCGATCCCGTCGAACTGGAAGAAGCGCTGGAACTGCTTGACCAGCGCGTTGCGGGGCTCGGTGAGGATCTGCATGAGCTCGTCGCGGCTCAGCTGGTGGATCGCGCTCATCACCGGCAGGCGCCCGATGAACTCGGGGATCAGCCCGTACTGGATCAGGTCCTCGGGCAGGCAGTGCTCGAAGATCTCGCCGTTGTCGCGCTGATCCTTGGACTGGATCGCGGCGCCGAAGCCGACGCCCTGGTGGCCGATCCGGCGCTCGATCACCTTGTCGAGCTGGGCGAACGCGCCACCACAGATGAAGAGGACGTTGGTCGTGTCGATCGAGAGGAACTCCTGGTGGGGGTGCTTGCGGCCTCCCTGGGGCGGCACGCTCGCGGTGGTTCCCTCGAGGATCTTGAGCAGCGCCTGCTGGACGCCCTCGCCGGACACGTCGCGGGTGATCGACGGGTTGTCGGCCTTGCGGGCGATCTTGTCGACCTCGTCGATGTAGATGATCCCGGTCTCGGCCTTCTTGACGTCGTAGTCGGCGGCCTGGATCAGCTTGAGCAGGATGTTCTCGACGTCCTCGCCCACGTAGCCGGCCTCGGTCAGCGCGGTGGCGTCGGCGATCGCGAACGGGACGTTGAGGATCTTGGCCAGGGTCTGGGCGAGCAGCGTCTTGCCGCAGCCGGTCGGCCCGAGGAGGAGGATGTTGGACTTCTGCAGCTCGATGTCGTTCTCATCGGACTGCATCATCTGGACGCGCTTGTAGTGGTTGTAGACGGCCACCGACAGGCTTCGCTTGGCCTGTTCCTGGCCCACCACGTACTCGTTCAGGACGTCGTAGATCTCCCGCGGCTTGGGGAGATTCTCGATGTCGAAGCTCGGCGGGGCGGTGAGCTCCTCGTCGATGATCTCGTTACAGAGATCGATGCACTCGTCGCAGATGTAGACGCCTGGACCCGCGATCAGCTTCTTGACCTGCCTCTGGGACTTGCCGCAGAAGCTGCACAGCAGCTGTTCGTTGGAGTCGGTCGGACGTGCCATGTATTGCCCTCTCCCGGAGTTGCCTCGCGCCGCCTTATCCGAGCACTAAGGGTAGACCCTCAATGCTGGGATATGACGCGGTCGATGATTCCGTACTCCTTGGCCTCTTCGGAGCTCATGAAGTAATCACGTTCGGTGTCGGCCCTAACTTTCTCAAGGCTCTGCCCGGTGTGGTGGGCGATGATCTCATCGAGGCGCCGCCGGACGTCGATGATCTCCCTGGCGTGGATCTCAATATCGGTCGCCTGCCCCTGAAAAGCCGATGAGACCTGGTGGATGAGGATCTTGGCGTTGGGGAGGGCCATCCGCTTGCCGTTGGCCCCTCCGGCCAGCAGCAGGGCGCCCATCGACATCGCGATGCCCACGCAGATCGTCTGGACATCGGGCTTGATGAACTGCATCGTGTCGTAGATCGCCAGGCCGGCGTACACCGACCCGCCGGGCGAGTTGACGTAGATCGAGATGTCCTTGTCCGGGTCTTCTGATTCCAGGTGCAGCAACTGGGCCACGATCAGGTTCGCTATCTGATCGTCAACCGGTGTCCCGAGGAAGATGATCCGCTCATTGAGTAGACGGCTATATATGTCGAAGGCGCGCTCTCCGCGCGACGTCTGCTCGACAACCATCGGTACGAGTGGGCTCATCGTCCTCGTTCTTTCCCTTCCTCGGCCGGAATCCTGCCGACTGTAGCAACCGGCCCTGCCCGTCTGGCAAGGGTCGCAGTACTTACGTCCAGGTAGCCCTGGTCGAGCCTGGTCACGCGCCCGGCCGGAGCCGGGTCAGCTGCCGGGCGTCCAGAGCTGGCCGGACCCGCCCTCGGCCTTCTCTTTGCCGGGGGTCCACAGCTTCTGGCGAGCCTTGGCCTGCTCGACGCTGATCGGCGCGGCCTCCGCCACGAGCAGGTCGACCGCCTGGCGGGTGGCCACCTCCTGGCGGATGCGGTCAAGGCCGGTCGAGCGCAGCCGCTCGAGCAGCTTGTCCACCGTCGTGCCCTGGCGCTCGGCGGTCGGCTCGAGCGCCTCGCGGATCTGCTCTTCGGTGGGCTCGATGTTCTCGGCCTCGACGATCGCGGCCAGCACGGCTTCGCGCTTGAGCGCGGCGGCGGCCTCGGGCTCGGCCTCGTGGGCCAGGGCCTCCTCGTCGCGCCCGGAGAAGCGCAGGTAGGACTCCTTGGAGACGCCCTGGCGGGCCAGCATCGCCCAGGTGTCCTCGAGCAGCTCATGCGCGCGCGCGTGAACGAGCTTGTCCGGGACGTCGACCTCGGCCTCGCCGACCGCCGCCTGGATCACGGCGTCCTCGAACTCGCGCTCGACCGCCCGCTCGTCGATCTGGCGCAGGCGCTCGGCGATGTCCTCGCGCAGCTCGGCCAGCGTGTCGAAGCCGGCCGCCTCGGAGGCGAACTCGTCGTCGGCCTCGGGAAGGCGCTTCTCCTTGACCTCGTTGACCGTGACCGCGAACTGCGCCTCCTGCCCCGCGAGCTCGGTCGCCTGGTAGTCCTCGGGGAAGGTGACGCTCACGGTTCGCTCATCGCCGGCGCTCGCTCCGACGAGTTGCTCCTCGAAGCCTGGGATGAGCCGGCCGGACCCGAGCTCGAGCAACTGATCGCGTCCGGTGCCGCCTTCGAACTCGGTCCCGTCGACGGTCCCGACGTAGTCCATCACGACGTGGTCGCCGTTCTGGGCGGAGCGCTCGACGGTCTCGAGCGTGGCCAGGCGGTCGCGCAGGCGGTCGATCTCCTGGTCGATCTGCTCGTCCTCGACCGCGGTCTCCCGCCGGCCCACCTCGAGGCCCTTGTACTGGCCCAGCTTGGCGACCGGCCTGACCCCGATCTCGATCGAGAACTGCAGCGGCTGTCCCTCGGCGGGGAGCTCGCTCGGCACGTCCAGGTCGGGTTCGCCCACGGGCGCGATCCCGGCGCCGTCGATCGCGTCGGCGTACCAGGTGCCGAGCGCGCTGCGGAGCGCCTCGTCGAGCACGGCCTCCCGGCCCAGCCGGCGGATGACCACCGGCGGCGGGACCTTGCCCTTGCGGAAGCCCGGTACGCGCATCTGGCGCCCAAGCTCGCGCGCGGTCTGCTGGATGCGGCGCTCGACCTCCTCGGGGGCGACCTGGGCCTGGACCCGTACGCGGGAGTCGGGCAGCTCGGTGACGGTGGTGGTGACGGTGTCGGGCATTTGCGGCGTTCGGGACGATAGCTGGCGGTCAGCGGGCGGCACTTTGCCGGCGCTGGGCGATCCGCCAGCGTGCGTACACGACCAGCAGCAGCGAGACGTCGACCAGCCCGGCCACGAGGAACGCGACGGGACCCGTGAGCGCCCGACCAGCCAGCCGTTCGACCATGCGCTGGTCCTTACTCGCCCATCGTCACCGACCCGACCAGCTGGCCGGTCCGGCTGGTTCCCCGCAGCAGGGATCGGATCTCGCGCAGGGCCACCGGCAGCGTGGTGTTGTCGTATATGCGTGAGGCGCGGATGTCGGCGACCATCCCCAGCACCCGGTCGAGTGTCTCCCCGTTGCCGTCGCTCCAGGCGTCGATCGCGCCCTGCGGGTCGGCGTTCGCGCCACCGGTCTCGAGCACCTTGCGCGTGAGCTCGCGGTACAGGTTGAACAGGTCGTCGCGCAGCGCCGCCCGCGCCAGCGCCTGCCAGCGGTTGGCGCGCGGCAGCTCGATGACCCGCTCCCTGAGCCAGTTGAGATCGAGCCGTGAGCCCAGCCGGAAGTAGACCTTGAGCACGTCCCCGGGGTCGCGCTCGGTCGCGGCGGCCACCTCGACGATGTCGAACAGGGCGAGCATCGACTGCATGCCGGCCGTGCGACGGGCGAGCTCGGCGGGCACGCCGGCGTGCTCGAGCTCGGCCGCGCGCCGGTCGAAGGCCTCGCGGTCGGAGCCCTCGAGCGCTTCGGGCAGCGCCGAGGCCATCAGCTCGGCCCCGGGCTGGAAGCGCCTGATCGTCTGGGCGATGCTCACCTGGTACGGGTTGGCCCGCACCAGCCAGCGGGTCGAGCGCTCGACCAGCCGCCGGGCCTCGATCAGCATCTCGATCTGGGTGGCGGCCGAGACCTCGTTGTCGAGGCCCTCGACGGCGTCCCAGTAGGAGCGCATGTCGAGCACCTCGCGAGCCGCCGCATACGCGCGGGCCAGGACGGCCGGCAGGGCGCCGGTCTCCTCGAGCAGGCGGAAGGCGAAGGTGGTGCCGGCCCGGTCGACGAGCTGGTTGGCCACCACGGTGGCGATGATCTCGCGTTTCAGGCGGTGCTTCTTCATCTGGTCGCTGAAGCGCTCGGGCAGCGGCGGCGGGAAGTAGCGCTCGAGGTCGTGGGCCAGGAAGGCGTCCTCGGGCAGGTCGGACTCGAGCAGCTGCCTGAACAGGTGGATCTTCTGGTAGGCCATGACCACGCCCAGCTCGGGCGCGACCAGGCCCTGGTGGGCGGCCTTTCGCTCGTCGATCGTGTCGTCTGACGGGAGGAACTCGATCTTGCGGTTCAGCCCGGCGCTCTGCTCGAGGTGGCGGATCAGCCGCGCGTGGACGTCGACCATCGGGGCGGACTGCGCCATGGCCAGGCTGAGCGCCTGGGTCTGCGTGTAGCTGCCGTAGAGGACCTGCTCGCCGACCGCGTCGGTCATCTCGACGAGCAGCTCGTTGCGCTGCTTGAACGTCATGTCCCCGTCGGCGACCAGCCCGTCGAGCAGGATCTTGATGTTGACCTCGTGGTCTGAACAGTTCACGCCGGCCGCGTTGTCGATCGCGTCGGTGTTGACCCGGCCGCCCTTGCCCTCGGGGCCGCCGGTCAGGGCGTACTCGATGCGCGCTTTCTGCGTGAAGCCGAGATTGCCCCCCTCGCCGACGACCTTGCACCGCAGGCTGTTGGCGTCGACCCGGAGCACGTCGTTGGCCTTGTCGCCCACGTCGGCGTTCGACTCGGTCGAGGCCTTGACATAGGTGCCGATGCCGCCGTTGTAGAGCAGGTCGACGGGGGCCTTGAGGATGGCCTGGATGAGCTCGTTCGGCGCGAGCTTCTCGGTCTGGATGCTCAGCACCTCGCGGGCCTGCTCGGACAGCTTGATCGACTTGGCGCTCCGCGAGTAGATGCCCCCGCCCTCCGAGATGAGCGACTCGTCGTAGTCGCTCCAGGCCGAGCGGGGCAGCTCGAACAGCCGCTTGCGCTCCTCGTAGCTCTGTTCGGGGTCCGGGTCGGGGTCGATGAACACGTGCATGTGGTTGAACGCCGCGATCAGCTTGGTGTGCCTTGAGAGGAGCATCCCGTTGCCGAACACGTCGCCGGACATGTCGCCGATGCCCACCGTGGTGTAGTCGGTGGTCTGGATGTCGGTGCCGAGCTCGCGGAAGTGGCGCTTGACCGACTCCCAGGCCCCGCGGGCGGTGATCCCCATGGCCTTGTGGTCGTAGCCCTGCGAGCCGCCGGAGGCGAACGCGTCGCCCAGCCAGAAGTTGTAGTGGTTCGAGACTTCGTTGGCGATGTCGGAGAACGTCGCGGTGCCCTTGTCCGCGGCGACGACGAGGTAGGGGTCGTCGTCGTCGTAGCGCACCACGCGGTTGGGTGGGACGACCTCGCCCTCGACGATGTTGTCGGTCACGTCGAGCATGCCCGACAGGAACGTCTTGTAGCAGGCGATGCCTTCGGCTTGCAGTGCCTCCCGGCCGCCGTCCGTCGGCGGCCGCTTGAGCACGAAGCCGCCTTTGGCCCCGACCGGGACGATCAGGGCGTTCTTGACCATCTGGGCCTTCATCAGGCCGAGCACCTCCGTGCGGAAGTCCTCGCGACGATCTGACCAGCGGAGTCCGCCGCGGGCCACCTTGCCGCCGCGCAGGTGGACTGCCTCGACCCGCGGCGAGTAGACGAAGATCTCGAACTGCGGCCTGGGCAGCGGCAGGACCGGGATCTGCTCGGAGTCGAGCTTGATCGACAGGTAGGGGTGGTACTTGCCGTCCTCGGTTTTCTGGAAGGCGTTGGTGCGGACGATCGCGCGGACCACCGACAGGAAGCTGCGCAGGATGCGGTCCTCGTCGAGGCTGGGGACGGCGTCGAGCGCCTCTTCGATCTCGGTCGCGATCCGCTCGGCGGTGTCGCGGTCGTTGCGGTCGGGGTCCAGGCGGGCCTGGAAAAGCTCGACCAGGAGCCGCGCGATGTCGGGGTGTGCGATCACCGTGCGCTCGATGTAGGCGTCCGAGAAGCCGAGCCCGCCCTGGCGCAGGTACTTGGCCACCGCGCGGACGATCGACACCTGCCGGCCGGTCAGGGTGGCGGCCAGGATCAGGCCGTTGAGCCGGTCATCCTCGAGCTCGCCCCGCCACACGCCGACGAACGCGTCGTGCAGCAGGTCGCGGACGCGCTCGGTGTTGGCGGGATCGGCCTGCAGGCCGAAGTCGTAGATCCACGCGGGCTTGCCATCGGCCGGCGTGATCTCGTAGGGGCGCTCGTCGGCCACCTTCGCCCCGAGGTGCTCGAGGGTCGGCAGGACATCGGACAGCAGCACGTCATCCGAGCTGAACAGCTTGAGGCGCACCATTCCCTCGGGCGCCTCGAGCGGCCGGTAGAGGCTGGTGAGCGGCTCGTCGGTGCTCGCGAGCTCCTCGATCCGGGCGATGTCGGCCACCGCCGAGCGCGCCACCCAGTCGGCCTGGTAGCCGGCCGGAAAGGCGCGCTCGTAGCGCTTGAACAGCTTGGTCCCGTCCTCCTCGCCGTGGTCGTCGAGCAGCGCGTCGCGCAGGTCGTCGGTCCAGGCCCGGACCGCGTGCACGAGCCGGGTCTCGATCGTGGCCACGTCGTATTCGTTTGCGGGCTCCTCGCCGCAGCGGATGATGTAGTGCACGCGCGCGAGGCGCGACTCGCTGAGCTGCAGCGTCCAGTCGAGGGCGACGCCGTGTAGTGCGTCAAGGAGGATCCGGCCCACCCGCTCGCGGTTCTCCGTGTTGAAGCGGTCGCGCGGGATGCACACCAGGCACTCCACGAAGCGCTCGAGCGGGTCGCGCCACATGAACAGCCGCAGGCGCTGGCGCTCGCCGAGGCCGAGGATGCCAATCGTCACGTTGTACAGGTCCTCGCTCTCCATCTGGAACAGCGAGTCGCGCGGGTAGGACTCGAGGATCTCCTCGAGCGCCTTGCGGTCATGGCTGGCCGGGGGGAAGCCTGCGTGCTGGACGACGCCCTGGACCTTGCTGCTGATGATCGGGATCGATCGCGGGCTGGCCTTGTAGGCGGCGGTCGTGTACAGGCCCAGGAAGCGCCGCTCCCCGAGTAGCGTCCCGTCCTCGTCGTACTTCTTGACCGCGATGTAGTCCAGGTAGGCCGGGCGGTGCACCGGCGAGGGCGAGTTGGCCTTGGTCAGGAGCAGGATCTGAGGCTGACGGCCGAACGCCGCCGCCTTGGGGCTGAGCTTCTTCGGCGGCTTGTTGGAGGAGGCGCGAAGGATGCCGAGGCCGGAGCCTTCGACCGCGCGGAGCAGCGTGTCGTTGCCCTCCACGACCAGGTCGTACTCGCGGTAGCCGAGGAACGTGAAGTTGTCGTTGGCCAGCCAGTGCAGGAACTCCTTGGTCTCCTTGACCATGGCCTCGTCGACCGGCGGCGGGTGCTCGTCGAGCTCGTCGCTGAGCGCGACGGCGCGGGCGCGCATGGCCTGCCAGTCCTCGGTGGCCGCGCGCACCTGGTCGAGAGTCTTCTCGATGCTGCGGCGCAGCTCGTCGAGCAGCTCGCGGTCGTGCTCGCGGCCGACCTCGGCGTGGAGGATCGACTCGGGGATCGTTCCCTCGTTGTCGGTGTCCGGGTCCAGGACGTCGACGATGTGACCGTCCTCGTCCCTGCGCACCCGCACCACTGGGTGGATCACCAGGTGGATGCCGTAACCCTTGCGGGTCAGGTCCATCGTCACCGAGTCGACGATGAACGGCATGTCGTCGGAGACGATCTCGATCACCGTGTGCGGCGACTGCCACCCATGCTGCTCGAAGTCCGGGTTGTACACCCGCACCTTGGCCTCGCCGGGCGCGCGCTGCTGGGCCAGGTTCCAGTGCGCCACCGCCGCCCCATACAGATCCAGCGGGTTGCGGTCGGCCAGATCCTCGGCCGGGACCCACTGGTAGTACTGCCGGACGAAAGCCTCACACGGCTGCTGCTGATCCGCCGGCAGCCGCTCCCGTATCCGTTCGCAGACCGTGTCGATCAGCTCGGACTCGAGATCTGCCCCCTTTACCGCCATGTCGAGACCTCCTCAGGGTCCGGAGATGAACAAGGGCACCGTTGCGGCGTTCGAGGAGCGAGCCTGGCAAGGACGCAGGGGCGCAGGCGTAGCGGGGCTACGTCAAGCCCCGAGGACGGCCGGATGAAACGGGCGCGGCCCATCCAAGCGAGGCTGGATGCCGAGCGGGCCGCAAGCCCGACCAGGGGAAGCTCATTCGAGCGACTCAACAAGCGATTATTCATTGACGGACCCGTTGGTTGTGCGCTCCTTCATCTCGGGATCGCCTCGTCCTGCATTCCTCCGTCCCGGGCCGCGACCGGCAACAGCCGCGCGGACCGGAGGGTACTCCGCGCCGGATCGCGTTGCACCACATGACATCGGCCGACCAGCGCGCGGTGGCGGCGGGCCGGCCGTCTCGCCCGCCGCGCCACCGCGGCCCCACGTCCGCGCCACCGCGGCCCCACGCCCGCGCCACCGCGGCCCCACGCCCGCGCCACCGCGGCCCCACGCCCGCGCCACCGCGGCCCCACGTCCGCGCCACCGCGGCCCCACGCCCGCGCCACCGCGGCCCCACGTCCGCGCCACCGCCCCCCTCGGGCCGGTTCCATCCGCGCCCCAGGCGAACATACGTTCGCGTGACCAGCGACGGTAATCCTTACGCTCGCTTCCGGCGGGCGCTCGAGACCGGGAACGAGACCCTGGTGGTGGCGGCCGCCCGCGAGCTGCCCCAGGTCTCCCTGGACGACGCCCTGCGGATCTGCCTGGTCTTGCGCGGCGGCGACCCGGCGCGCTACGAGCGCGCTGCCGTGCGGTGGCTGGGCCGGTTCGCGCTGGAGGCTCGGGGAGTGACGATCCAGGACCTGCGACTGGCCGCGCAGGCGCTCGACGACCTGCCGGCCCGGGCCGCCGAGGCGATGGAGCGCCTCCAGCGGATTTGCCTGGCGCGAGGGGTGGGGTGAGCGGTGGCGTACTTCCCCGCCGGGCGACTGTCCGCGTGGCCGATCGCGCCGTCGAGGCGACGTGCACAACATGACAATCGGCGCGAGCAGCGTCGGCCGTGTCATGTCCCGCACGCCTGTGATGCACAACATGCCACGGTTCGGGGATTACTCGCCGGTTGGCAGGTTATGCACGGCGACTCCGGGCCACCGCCGATGACGGCGCCCAGTTCCTCCGTTAGGTTGCATCCGTGCTGCCCGAGTGGCCTCCCGGCACGGTCACGATCCTCGCCACCGCCGGCGAGGCCCCGCACGCGATCCCGGTCTCCGCCGCGGTTCGGGCGGCGCCCCGCCTCGCGCTGGTGGGCCTGGCCGGCAGCCGCGGCTCGCTGGCGCGCCTGCGGGCCGACCCACGCGTCGCGCTCACGATCATCGCGCCGGACGTCGCCGTGACCGCGCACGGACGCGCGCGGGTATTGCACGAGGCGCTCGTCGACGGCGTGGTGGCGGTGGCGATCGAGATACACGAGGTCCGGGACCACGATCGGCCGACGTTCACGATCGAGGCCGGCGTGCGGTGGCGCTGGACCGATTCCGAGGCCGAGCGGCGTGACGCGGAGGTCCACGCGGCGCTGGCGCGGTTGGCGGCCGGTCGCGCGCCGCACGATTGACCTCGCCACAATGCGCCACCGACGCGCCACCGCCGCACCCACGCCGCACGATTGACCGCGCCACCGACGCGCCCACGCCACACGATGGACCGCGCCGCGACGCGCCACCGCGCCACCGACGCGGCCACCCCACGGGGCCGGCCAGCACTCAGTCGGGCAGCAGCGGCACCCAGACTCCCGGATCGCTTCCGACCAGCACGCCGCGCGTGATCGCCTTCGAGCCGAACCGGTCGCGGACACGGTCGACGACCGCGTCGAGGTCGCGGGCGTGGTCGAACGGCAGCACCAGCTGTTCGGCGCCGACGTCCGACAGGTTGGTCAGCGCGATGCCGATCAGCGTGAGCCCGCGCCGCTCGATGATCGGCCGGGACGCCCTGAGCAGCCCGGTGGCGGTCTGGAGGATCGTGTGGGTCTGATCGGTCGCTTCGGGCAGCGTGTAGGAGCGGGTCGCGCGCGTGAAGTCCTCAAAGCGCATTCGCAGGACAACCGTGCGACACACCCGATGGGCTGCCCGGAGCCGCCGCGACACGCGGTCGACCAGCGCGAGCAGCGCCTCGGCCAGTTCCTGCTGCGAACGGCGCCGCCGCCCCAGGGCGCGCTGGGCGCCGATCGAGCGGCGCCGGCGGCGAATCTCCACCGGCCGCGGGTCGTAGTTGTGCGCGAGGGCGTGGAGGTGGCGGCCGGACGCGCGTCCCAGCATCACGACCAGGTCGCGCTCGGCGAGGAGCGCCACCTGCCCGACGGTCGTGATCCCGCGCTGGTGGAGCTTCTCGGCGGTGACCCGGCCGACGCCCCACAGCCGCTCGACCGGGAGCGGATGCAGGAAATCGAGCTCGCGGTCGGGCGCCACGGCCAGGAGGCCGTCGGGCTTGGCCACCGCGCTCGCCACCTTGGCCAGGAACTTGGTTCGGGCGACGCCGACCGTGATCGGCAGACCGACCTCTTCGAGGATCCGCCGGCGGAGGCGCACGGCGATCTCGACAGGCGTGCCCGAGATGTGATCGAGCCCCCGGACGTCGAGGAACGCCTCGTCGATGGACAGCCCCTCGACCACCGGCGCCGTGTCCTCGAACACCTTGAACACCGCCTTGCTCGCATCCGAGTAGGCGGACATCCGCGGCGGGACGACCACCGCCTCCGGACACAGCTGGCGTGCCCGATGGCCGCCCATCGCCGTGCGAACCCCCCGGGCTTTCGCCTCGTAGCTCGCGGCCAGCACGACGCCCGCTCCGACGATGACCGGGCGCCCGCGCAGTCGCGGGTCGTCGCGCTGCTCGACCGAGGCGTAGAACGAGTCGAGATCGGCGTGCAGGATCGAGGCATTCGGGCATGACACGAACATATGTTCGCGTCATGCCCGGACGGACTCAACTCACCTCAGTCGCGCGAGGGCGCGTTCCCGCAGACGGCCCCGCTCGGAAGCTCGGGCCGCGTCGGAACGCACCGCCCCGCGGCGAGTCATCGCGGTGAGCGAGCAGCCCACGCATTGGTCGGGTCGGTTCCCCGCGATCAGTGTGTTAACCCGGACGACCGGGAACGTGGTGAACATCCCGCCTCCCTGCCGCGGGATGCCCGGGCTGGCCTCGAGCGCGTTTCCGGCCACGCTCGAGTTCACGAGCGTCAGGATGGGCGGACCGGTGACGAGGTCGCCGTTCCAGATGCCGCCGCCCTGGGCGGTGCCATCCGGACCGTCGGCGCGAGCCGTGTTGCGGCTGACGACAACGTGATCGAACGTGAGCAGGGTGTTGTTGAACACACCACCACCCAGGACCTCGGCCGAGCCGGTGTCGCTGCGCGCCAAGGTGAGGTTTTCGCTGATCGTCGAGTTCTTCACGGTCACCAGATCGGTGTCGAATATGGCCAGCCCGCCGGTCGTGCTGGCCACGCCGGACGGGCTGAACGTGGTGGCCACGTTCCCGACGACGCTGGTATCCACGATCGTTCCCGACCCGTCGGACTCGAGCGCGGAGCCGACCGGCGCCACATCGGCCACGGTGAGCGTCGTCGTCGCGGTCAGGTTGTGGTCGACGTGGCTGTCGCGCATGGTCAGCGGACTGGCGCCGATGAGAAAGCCGCCGTCGATCGAGCTGGCCTCGCCCTGCAGGTCGTTCGAGATCGCCGCGTTGTCGTCGATCGTGCTCCGCTCGACCGTGGTCGGGATGTTGTCTCCAACGTGGACGCCCCCGCAGTTGGCCAACACCACGAAATTCCCATCGTTTGAGAACACCTGTACGGTGGTGTCGAGGCGGCTGGTGTTGCCGTCCACGACGCTGTCGCGGAGTACGAACGAGCAGAGCGGCCGGGGCGAGACGCACGTGTCCGGGCCGGAGAAGAAATTGTCGACCATGATCCCGGCGCCCTCGGAGAAGCGACCCTCCGGGGTTCCGGCTTTGCCGGCCTGCGCCCGGTTGCGCGCGACCACGCTGTGATCGACGGTGAGCGTCCCGTCCTGGCTGTAGATCCCGCCACCGTCGGCGTCGCTGACGAGCGCTCCGCTCGCCTGGTTGCCGGCGACGAGGCTGTCGCGGACGGTCAGGTTGCCCCAGCTGTCGATCCCGCCTCCGCCGGCGTGGGCGAACTTGCAGTCGCTCATCTCGTCGCACGGTCCGGCTTCGATCTCGGTTGACGGCGCCGCCACGTTGCCGGTGATCGCGCTGCCGATGATGGTCAGCGTCGTGAGAGCGGCGCCGTCCGCCGCCTCGGGCACGTACACGCCGCCGCCGAGCGCCTCGAAGGTGATGCCGAAGGCGGAATGTGTGACCCCACCGGTGATCGTCACGTCGCGGATCGTCACCGTTGGCTGGCTGTCGCCGTCCTCGGTGCCGACCGTGATCACCGGGCCGCCGCCCTTGATCGTCGTCCGTCCGGCTCCCGCCCCGTCCAAGGTCAGGTTCTTGGTGATGGAAAATCCGCCCCGGTACGTCCCGTCAGCGACGCTCACGCGGTCGCCGTCGTGCGCGGCCGCCACCGCGTCGGACACCTGGCCGTAGGCACAACCATGGGGGCACACGCGCAGCGTCGCCGCCGAGGCGGTGCCCGCACCGAGCCACGCCGACGTCATCAATACGGCCGCGATCGCGAAACCCAAGCTTCCCAGCCTGGGCGCCCGGCAAAGGCTCGATCGATCACTCGGCACGGCACGGCAGGTCAGTCGCATCATCACGCGCCCCTCCATGTAGTCGCAGATGTCCGGAGACGATTGCTGGATGCCTTCCAGCGCGGGCGCCACCGTACTCGGGGCCCGGTTGCAGTCCGGTAAACGCCTGCCGTACGGGGCCTCCGCCCGGTGGTAGGGTTCCCGCCGGGCGACTGAAGAGGGGCTGTGGAGTACCGGATTCTTGGTCCGCTCGAGGTAGTCGAGCATGGACACAACCTGCCGCTCGGCGGCGTTCGCCAGCGCGCTCTGCTCGCGGTCCTGCTGCTTCATCGCCGCGAGGTCGTCTCGGTCGATCATCTGATCGAGGCGCTGTGGGGAGACAACCCTCCGCTCACCGCGGCCAAGACCATCCAGGTCTACGTCTCCCGGCTGCGCAAGGTGCTGGGCGCGGAGATCCTCGAGACCTCCGGCCGGGGCTACAGGCTCGTGGTCGATTCGGGGAGCTGTGACGTCGACCAATTCGATGCGCTTCTGGCGGAAGGAAGGGATGCGCTGGAGTCCGAGAACCCCGCGCGGGCAGTCGAGGCGCTGCGCGACGCGCTCGCCCTGTGGCGCGACCCCGGTCTGGATGAGTTCTCCGGCGAGCCGTTCGCCGAGGCGGAGCTGGCCCACCTCGTCGAGGCGCGCCTCACCGTGCTCGAGGACCGCATCGACGCCGAGCTCGCGATGGGCCGCGGACCCGAGCTCGTGCGCGAGCTCGAGCAACTCGTCGCGGAGCATCCCCTGCGCGAGCGGCTGGCGGCGGCGCTCATGCTGGCTCTCTACCGGGCGGGCCGGCAGGCGGACGCGCTCGCGGTCTACCGCGCCTCCCGCCAACGGCTGGTCGACGAGCTCGGGCTCGAGCCGTCGCCCAGCCTCCGAGAGCTGGAGAGCCGCATCCTCCGGCACGATCCGGCGCTCTCGCCCCGGCGGCCCCCGATGCTCGCCGGCGATTCCCCCCGCGCCGCGGTCAAGCGCCGAGCCGGGATCGTGCTGGCACTGTTCGTCGCCGTCGTCGTCGCCGGCGTCCTCCTCGGGGCGGGAAGGCCGCAGGCCGTAACGGCGACGCTCGGCAAGGCGAACGGCCTGGTGGCCATCAGCACGCAATCGGGCAAGGTGGTTGGCGCGATGCGTGTCGCCGGGGCGGTGGCCGCCGTCGGCAGCGGCTCCGGCTCAGTCTGGGCGGCGGTGCCGGGGTCGGGCGCGGTGTCCCGCATCGATCCGCGCTCGACGCTTGCGGTCGACCGGATCCCGCTGGACGGGGAGCCGGGCAACGTGGTCAGCGGCGCCGGCTCAATCTGGGTCGCCAGCACGGTTGGCGCGACGCTCACCCGCATCGATCCGGACACCGAGCGCATCACGCAGACGGTCGGGCTGCCGGGCTCGAATCTCGGCGCGCTGGCCTACGGCGCCGGGAACCTCTGGGTGGCCGACTCGGTGGCGCGCAGGTTGTTCGAGGTCGACCCGGCGAGCGGCTCCCTGCGGCGAAACCTCGCGATGGACCTCAGACCGAGCGCCGTGATCGTGGCCGCCCGCGCTGTGTGGGTCGCGGGGTACGACAGCGCGACGATCGAGAAGCTCGACCCGGTCTCCGGACGCGTGATCGGCCGCGTGCGGGTTGGCGACGGTCCTGTGTCACTCGCGTACGGGGCCGGGAGCATATGGTGCGCGAACACCCTCGACGCCACGGTCTCCAGGGTCGATCCAGGGCGCACGAAGGTCACCGCGACGATCCCCGTGGAGAGCGACGCTACCGCGCTCCTCGCCACCGGCGGCGCGATCTGGGTGGCCAGCGGGCGTGGCGGCACCGTGTCTCGTCTAGACCCGAGGACCGGCCTGATCGCGGCGGCCGTGAAGGTGGGCGGCACACCGACCTCGCTGGCCACGAGCGAGGGCAAGCTGTGGATCGGCGTGGCCGCGGGCGCGGGGGCCCACCGAGGCGGAACGCTCGTGCTGGTGACAACGCAGAGGTTCGCGTCGGTTGATCCGGCCTTCTACGACGTCGCCAACAGCCCGCAGTTCATCGGGCTGGTCTACGACACGCTGGTCACCTTCGAGCACAGCGGCGGTGCGAACGGCCTCCGGCTCGTGCCCGATCTCGCGCTCTCGATTCCGAGCCCGACGCGTGACGGCAGGAGGTACACGTTCCGCCTCAGACCGGGGATCCGCTACTCCGACGGCCGGCCGGTGCGGGCGGGTGACTTCCGTCGCGCGCTCGAGCGGTTGTTTGCACTCAAGGCTCCCGGCCTCAGCTTCTTCACCGGCATCGTCGGCGCGGCGGGTTGCAAGGCGCATCCGGCCCGCTGCGATCTCTCGCGCGGAATCGTCACCGATGATCGCACGGGCACGATCGTCTTCAACCTGATCGCGCCCGATGCGGATTTTCTCGACAGGCTCACCGTGCAGGCGTTCTCGGCTCCGGTTCCGCCGGCCGCGTCCGGCCGGCCGGACGGCGCGGCGGTTCCACCGGGCACAGGCCCGTACAGGATCGCGGCCGTCGACGGACGCGGCGTCAGCATGGTGCGCAATCGGTGGTTTCGCGAGTGGTCAGGAGCCGCCCAGCCGGAGGGCAACCCCGACGCGATCACGTGGCGACTCGTGGGGTCGGCACGAGCAGCGGTCGACCAGGTCGCAGGCGGGCGGGCCGATTGGTTCTTCGGGCTCGTGCCGGCGGACCAATACCGCCGCCTCGAACTGACGTCGCCGAGTCGCCTTCACTCGAGTCCGCAGTTCGCGATCGATTTTGTGCACCTGAACACTCACCTCGCTCCGTTCAACGATGCTCGGGTCAGAGAAGCGTTCAACTACGCCGTCGATCGGCGCGCCCTCGTCCGCCTCTACGGTGGCCCGAGCTTCGCGACGGTGACCTGTCAGCCGCTGGCCCCGGGCTTGCCCGGCTACAGACGCTATTGCCCCTACACACTCAACCCGGGCCGCTCCGGCGCCTGGACTGCCCCGGATCTGAGCAAGGCCCGAGAGCTCGTGAGACGGTCGGGAACCCGGGGCGAGCGCGTCGACATGTGGGGAGCCGTCGACGAGAGCTACATCCCCGCCGTGGTTCCGAGGTACCTCGCGGACGTCCTGCGGTCGCTCGGATACCGCGTCACGCTTCATCTCGCGGTG
Source organism: uncultured Solirubrobacterales bacterium (assembly GCA_963832315.1). Classification (GTDB taxonomy): domain Bacteria; phylum Actinomycetota; class Thermoleophilia; order Solirubrobacterales; family Solirubrobacteraceae; genus Palsa-465. The sequence goes on from CAWHTT010000013.1 coordinate 348,629, forward strand.
TTGGCCACGGTCAGCCAGGCGGCGCGCCGGCGCCATCAGCTCTCGGTCGACGGCGATTGGATCGCCGAGTACCCGGCGCCGTCGTCCTACATTCCCCAGTTCTTCACCTGCGATGGCGGCAACAGCAACGGCTACTACTGCGACCCGCGGCTGGACGCCGAGATGCGGAGTGCGCTGCGCCTCGAGGGCCGGGACCCGGCGAGAGCGAACCGGCTCTGGACGGCCGTCGATCACCGGCTCACCGACGACGCAGCTTGGGTCCCGACGGTGAACCTGCGCGCGGTCGACCTGGTCTCGAGTCGCCTGCGCAACTACCAGTACAACCCCGTGTGGGGCTTCCTGGCCGATCAGAGCTGGCTGCGTTAGCCCGGCGGGATCTATGTCTCCTGGGCGTGACGCGAAGCGCGTATTCGCGTCACGCCCGGACCGAGCCTCAGCGGTGGTCTCGATCGCCCCCGGGCGTGAACGACACGCCGCGGAGCACCTCTCCGGATTGCGCGGTCCGAACCGTCCGGAACGTCTCGGCTCCCGGACTCGTGGCGGCGAGACGATCGGTGATCGCGACGAGCTTGTTCGGATCGGCGCCCTGGTCGCCGCTGCCGCTCACGGTCGAGGTGATGGCCCAGATCGTCGCAGTGCCGTTGCGGTTGACAGTGCCCGTGATGTTCCGCAGCCCGTCGGTGGCCGGCGACCACGGCAGGCCCGTCACCGGGTTGGTCCCGGTCGGATAGCCGGGCACGGCGTAGGGCTGCCCCAGGTTCAACCCGGAGCGCAGCGTATACGCCAACTGCCACGACCCGGTGGCGTTGTTGAACACCCACTTCTGGAGCCCAGCGGTCGTCTGCGCTGCGGCGTCGGTGTACTGCCCGGTGGCGGTGTCGAACGTGTTCACTCCGTCGCCCTCATCAGCCACGTAAAGCGTGTCCGGGCTCGCGAACCAGATCCCGAACGGGAACCCGGTGGTGGCGTTCTTGGCCAGGGTCGTCGGGAACCCCTTCAGGATGCACATGTTGTAGGGAAAGACGCCCTTGGTCTGGAGCACCGTGGGGTCGTAGGCGATCGGCGCGGTGGGGAGCCCCGCGCCGGGCGCCGGCACCCCGGAGCCGTTCGGGCACGCGGTGCCGGTGGTGTCGACGAAGTACACGGTGTCGACGCCGTTGCCGCCACTGCCCTTCGTGTAGTAGACGACGTTGTCGAATACCGTGAGCCCGCGGAAGTTGGTGTCCTTACCGACCTTATCTGCCTTGTCCCCAAGCTGCGTGATGTTGAAGCTCCCGACCGGTGTCGGCGCGCCCGGCATCTGGAAGGGCTCGGGCGCGAACGAGCGCGACAGGATCTGCGCGCCGGCACCGAGGATCACCCCGTCCGGCTGGGGGTTAGCGCCGTTGCCCGCGTTGCCCGCGGTGTAGATCACGTTCGCGGCGTTGTTCAGGATCGCCGCGCGTCCGTTGTTGCCGCTGTAGGCGTTGGTGAGCGTGAACGAGTGGAACCGGCCGTCGCGGGCGAGATCCGCGACCACGCGATAGTCGGTTCCGGGAACCGGGTTGGTCGGGTCGATCACCGCGGGCGTGTTCGAGTTCGACACGTCGATGGCGGCGACCGGCGCCTGGTAACCCATGAACGTGAGGTCCTGGCGGTTGGTGGATAGATTCAGCGCGAGCTCCGACTTGGACGAGAAGCTCGTGACCAGATCACGCGCCGGGACGCCGATTCGACCGAACACCAGACCCGACGGTGTGAGCTCGTCCAGGAACACCCGCGAGGTGACGCCGAAGCTGGGATCGACCGTGTCGTTGTTGAATACGAACGGATAGGTCCCGTCGGCGATCGCGGGCGTGCAGCCGCTTCCGACGCAGCCGGGCGGAAGCTCGGTGACCCCGGGTGTGATCGCGGCTGGGGTGTACTCGCTCGTGCTGAGGAGCAGGCTCCCCGGAATCAGCTCCGGCCCCCGGTGGCCGTGATGCCATCCGTCGGCCTGCGCGGTCGAAGCTCCGACGCACATGACCAGCGCGCAGCCCAAGCCCGCTAGCCGTCGAATTGCACGCGTGCGCGCAGGCCTCGCGCCATGCGGTTTGGTCGACATGAAGAGTCCTCCTTGGGGTGATCGGCAGGGCGCGCCCCGGCGCCGGGGCGGCACCGTAGTCGCGGGAGAACCGCGGCCCGTGACCATTCCGTTACTAGGCTTTCGGGAATCTCTCACGATCAGTTCGATGAGTCCCGGCGGCGATGAGCTGCTCGACGCGCAAGCCCTGAGCCGGGCCACACTGGCGCGGCAGATGCTGCTCGAGCGCGCCCGGGTCCCCGCGTTCGAGGCGCTCGAGCGTCTGGCGGGCATGCAGGCGCAGGCACCGCACGCTCCCTACGTGGGCCTGTGGTCGCGGCTTGAGGACTTTCGCGCCGCGGAGCTCGCGGAGTTGATCAGCGAGCGGCGCGCCGTGCGGGCGCCGCTGATGCGCGCCACCCTTCACCTGGTCACCGCCAGCGACTTCCTGGAGCTGCGCCCGGTGCTTCAAGCGGTGCTCGAGAGGTCCTTCGGCGGCTCGCCGTTCGACATCGCGGGCGTCGACAGGCAGGCGCTGCTCGAGTGCGGCCGAGCGCTGCTGGACGAGCGACCGCGAACCCGCCCCGAGCTCGGTGCGGCGCTCGCCGAACGCTGGCCGGACCGCGACCCCGCCTCGCTCGCGCAGGCGATCACCTATCTGATGCCGGTGGTGCAGGTGCCGCCCCGGGGTCTCTGGGGCCGCAGCGGAGCGGCCCGCTGGACCACCGCCGAGACCTGGCTCGACCACGCGCTTGGCGTCGGGGCCTCGCCGGAGGGTGTCGTCCTCCGCTACCTCACGGCCTTCGGACCGGCGACGATTCGCGACGTCCAGACCTGGTCGGGGCTGACCCGGCTGGCCGAGGTCGTCGACCGGCTCCGGCCCAAGCTCTGCACGTTTCGCGACGAGCGGGGCAACGAGTTGTTCGACCTACCGGAGGCGCCCCGCCCGGATTCCGCGGCGCCCGCCCCGCCGCGGTTCCTGCCCGAGTACGACAACCTGCTGCTCTCCCATGCGGACCGCAGCCGTTTCCTGCCCGGCGGCGAGCGGGTCCCGCTCCCTCCCGGCTTGGGCGCGCGCACCGGCACGCTACTCGTGGACGGGTCCGTGAGGGCGACGTGGACGATCCGGCGCCGAGGCGCGCGCGCCGTCCTGCACATCGAGGGTTTCGATCGGCTGCATCGCCACCGCGACGCGATCCGGGAGGAGGGCGCCCGCCTGCTCCGGTTCGCCGTCGCGGATGCCCGCGAGCATGACATCAGCTTCAGCGCGCCGCGGCCGTGACGGCGGCGACGAGCGCATCGGTCAGCGCTTCTAGTTCGAGCCGGTGCTCGGTACCGGCCGCGACCCGAACGAATGGAGTCCCGCGCTCAGCGCGCGCGGCCGTCAGGTAGATCCGCGTCGTATCGAAACCGAAGCTCGACCCGGCGAGCAGCCTTACGCGCCGACGCCCGGCCTCGCCCACCGCCTCGGAGACCAGGCGCCGCTGGCGCTCGATCTGCCGCTCGGGCGTCCGGAACAGCACCGCGAGGCAGCCGCCGCGGAATCGAAGCCACGGGGCGCCGCCGGCGCGGCGATGCGCGCCGAGCCCCGGATAGACAACCGCCACGCCCGGAGGAGCGCGCTCATCGATGGCCTCGGCGAGGTGGATAGCGTTTCGCTCCAGGCGCGCCAGCCGGCGCTCGAGCACACCGCGATCCGGCGGCGGCAGGGCATGGACGCAGACGTCCGGGATGTTCGTGCCGAGATGCTCGCGGTAGTCCTCGAGCGACTCGGCGTCGCGCGAGCGCGCGAGGATCACTCCGGCGTTGGCCCGATCCAGGCCCAACTGGGCGTACTTGAGAAGACTTTCGAACACCACCATCCGTACCGGCTCGCCCGCCAGCGCGAATGGTTGGCACGTCACCGACAGACAGGTGTTGTCGAGGATCAGGTAGGTGTCAGTGCCGCGCAGGGCGTCGATCACCGCGCGGAGGTCGGGGACGGGCATCCAGGCCGTGTTCGACAGCGAGTCGAGGAACAGCGCGGCAGGACGCGACACTTCGATCGCCCGTAGCAATTCCGCCGTGTCGGACTCGTCGACGAACCGGACCCGGCCCGGCAGCATCCGCTCGAGCAGCAGCCGGCTCTCGTGGTAGAGACCGCGGCCGGCCAGCACGGGTCCGGCGAGCCTTCCCTCGCCTGACAGCCACCCCAGGATCGTGGCGAACGCGGCCATCCCGCAGCCGGTGAGCAGCGCGCGCACGCCGGCCGGGGCGTCGATCATCTCCTCGACGTACCGGCGCTCGTACGCCTCCGCGTCGACGTGCCGGTCGCGCTTGTAGTCGTTCCAGTGCGCCCGGATCCGTCCGGTCTGCCGGCCGGCCGCGGGCGCCAGCGCGTGCAGGAACGATGGTGACTGCCAGTCCGGAGCGCCGACGAGACCGGCCAGCAGCGCCTGCTCGACGCGCATGCGATCGGCCAGAGAGGCGCGCTCCGCGCTGACCCGGTCGACCAGCGACCGCGAGCGAGGGGCGTACCGGGCTTCGCCGCGCAGCGCGTGAAGCTGGCCGCCGAGCGCGCGATACCGGCGGCGCGAGGACGCCGCCGCCCGCATCAGCACCTCACGCGTGGACGGGTTCGGGCAGGCCTCGGCGAGGTCGGCTTCGAGCTCGGCCAGTCGCTGCTGCCCCGAGGCGCAGAGGAACGACAACTCGCCGAGATCGCCGTCCAGGTCGGTCAGCGCGCACTCGAGCAGATCGGGCGCCGAGGCGCCGATTTGGCGCACGGCGGGAAGCGAAGCAACGGCCACTCCACGAGTACGTTTGCCCACCCCGTCCGAGTCCCTTTGCGGACGCCGCTTCTCGCACGGGTTGACCAGACAACATTCGCCGCTAATTGCGGCGCGGTTGTCGCGGGCGCTCTTGCAACCCTGGTCGTCGTGCCCTACGTTCTCCCTGGGCGCGAGCCGATGACGAAGCGAAGCGCAGACGTCAGGAGCTTGTGGTCTGCCGCGCTGCTTATTGTCCTCTCTCGAGTGACTTCAACCTATGCGCGCTCCAGTGTCACGCTCGCGCCCCCTTTTCTCGCCGTCTGCTCTGGGAGGCGCTGATGGGAGAGGCATCGTTCGAGGGCGGAGTGCCGGTCACGGCGGGGTGGTTCGTCGTCAACGTTCGCGACGCGCGGTGGGTGCACAACCGCATGCGCTCGGTGTGCCGTTTCGGCGGACAGGGAGCGGCACACTTCGATGACCTCGGGGTGAGCCTGTACTGGCTCGAGCCCGGGCGGTCGATGTCCCTCTACCACCACGAGGCAGGCCAGGAGGACTTCCTGGTCCTCGCCGGCGCGTGCACGCTGCTCATCGAGGGTCAGGAGCGTTCACTCGAGCAGTGGGATTTCGTGCACTGTCCGCCCCGGACCGGTCACACGATCGTGACCACGAGCGGGCCCGCGCTGATCTTCGCCGTCGGAGCGCGAAAGGAGAAAGGAAGCGCGCGCTACCCGGTCGAGCCGGTCGCGATCGCCCACGGGGCCGGCGTACCCGACGAGTCCACCGCGGCGCCCGAGGTGTACGCCTCGTTCGGCGAGCCGACGCCGGGTCCCGCGCCGGCGATCTTTGCTCGAGGGACGGGACCGGCCCCTAGCGACAGGGCGTGAGCCCGTGTCAGTTCGAACTGACGAGCGAGGGGTGAGCGAGGGGACTCGAACCCCCGACCGCCTGGACCACAACCGAATACCCAGGGATTTTCTAGGTGGCTGTCAATTGCTGTCGGCAGGGGTTTCTTGCTTTGAGTTGCCCCACTTTTACTCAGATTGATGGACAAATTGATGGACGCTCCGCGGGCGAAGGCGGCGTTGACGAACTCGGCCTCGTTGGCCGCCGGCGCCGCTCATTGACGCCCGGAATGGTGGTGTCCCTGGGCTCAGCCGAGCAGCTCGCGCAGTCGCGGCGCGGTATCCTCGCCGAGGCGCCGAACAAAGGTAACGGGGTCCTGTTGCGGGACGCCGACCAGCAGCGTCGAGAAGCGAAGCTGCTCGCTCATGCGAGCGAGTTGGTCGGCCCAGGTGGCCGGGGTGCCGTTGAGGCTCATCACGTTCAGCGCGCGTTCGACCTCGGTGGGATCGCGGCCGGCTGCGCGTGCTGCCTCGTCGATCGCCGCGTGCCCCTTCGCTGCGTCCTCGGGGTGCAAGTAGTGATCGCCGAGGCTCGGTAGCCAGCCATCCGCCAGGCGGCCGGTGAGTCTCAGCATCCGCGGCCCGTATGCCCCGACATATATCCGGACTGGGTGGGGTAGTGCCGGTCCCGGGTGCGCTCCGACGACCTGGTAGTGCTGACCCTCGAACCGGACGGAGCGCTGCCCTGACCAGAAGCTGCGCAGGATCGTAAGTGCCTCCTCGAGCGCGTCGACGGACTCCTTGGGTGTGCGGCGGGGGCCGCCCATCGCCACTACCGCCTCCCAAAATCCACCCGCGCCAATCCCCAACTCGACCCGGCCGCCACTCAAGCCGTCCAGTGACGCCACCGACTTCGCGATCATCGTGGGCAGGCGCAGCGGGAGGTTCAGCACATCGGGAAGGAACCGGACTCGCTCCGTCCTTCCCGCCATGTACGCCAGCAGCGTCCACGTGTCAAAGAACCGCCACTGGTACGGATGGTCCTGCACGCCAACCATGTCCAGACCAGAGCGCTCCGCCTCGGTGATCTGTGCCACGGTGGAGGCGGCATTCGTCGCGTCCGGGACCACGAAGATGCCGAGCTTGAGATCCATTCGAGCCCGTCACCCATCGCGACTGGTCATGTGTGAATCGCTACCCGAGTGCGCCCGGATGTATGCCACCGGATCAACATCCTCAGGACAAGATCTCCAGTCGGCGAGCTCGTATTCCGAGGACGCGTGCCACATTGCCTCATCCATCGTCTCATGCTGCGTAGTACCCACGAGCTCGCCGCGATCATTGAATCTCTCGAGGAAGAAACCCTCAACCCTCACGTCAATGAATAGGGCCTTAACGTCCGACGGACGTCGACCAGTCCCAATATCGGACAGATCCCCGGGCTCAGATGGACGCCCCGGAGTCGCGGCGAGTGACAATACCTGCGCACAGTCCGATCTCATCGGGTGATTCGGTTCGGCTCGTCGACGTGCAGGAGCGGGTAGTCGCGGAAGTCGACCAGCTCAAACTCCGCGTCAGCTCGCTCTGCGGCGATGTCGAAGACCCACCGCGCTGACCTGCTCGCCGTTGCGGTTGGGGCAGGTGCTTCCGAGACTGATTCCGATCTGACGCATCGCGTACCTCTCCTCGAGTGTTGCGACCGCGAGACGATTTCGCCGTTAGACATCATGGGTGCTGTCGGGGAGCAGCCCGAACGACTGGTAGAGGCGGACGTAGTCGACGGTGTCCCAGTGCTCGGCGGCGAGGCCTGCCTCGACGCGGAAGAAGTCCGCCGAGGTGAAGTCGACCGGTCGGCCGCTTTGGGTGACCGTGCCGTCCCAAACGCTGATCGATGCGACTCGATCGTTCTCGGCCACGACGTGCGTCTGTAGGGCGCGACCGTCGGGCATCGCGCCACGGCCGATCGCCCAGGCGTTGGCGAACATCGAGCGGCCATCCGGGGTCCAGCCGGTGTTCTGGATGTAGGTCTCGGCGACCGCGGCGACGTCCTCGGCGCGTCCGGTCGAGATCACGCCGTCGTAGACCCGGCGGCTGACGGCCCGCGACTCCTCACGTGAAATGGGGCGTCCGGTTTCCGTGCCGAACTCGGTCCCGAGCCGCTCCTGGAACAGCCCGTTCGGCGATTCGGGAACGCCGAGCAACTGCTGGAAGACGCTCGCCACACCGGGGATGGCGCCGATCGCGACTAGGATTCGGTAGGTGTCGAGGACTGGCCAGTGCTCGACGATACGGTCGTCCCGAATGCGGAAGACGTGTGAGGCGGAGGTCTGGATCGCGTTACCGGTCGCTGCTATGCCAGCGTACTCGCCTGCGTGCGTTCCGTTGATGATCGTCCGCAGCGCGACCAGATCGCCCTCGACGAGCACGCCGATGTTCTCGTGCACGTCGAAACGAAGGTCAGAGAACGATCCCCGAAGGTCCGCGTGGTAGCGCTTGAGGGCGGTGCGGCTGCGCGTCCCGTGCACGTCGTATGACAGGAACGATCGAGCCAGTAGCTCATCGATGCGAGCCGGATCCTCAACATTGACGGCGTCGAGATACGCGCGAACCAGCTCGTCTGCGCGCTGGGCGGAGGGGCTTGCGTGGAACCCGTCGAGGCTTGTGACCGTAGCGGTGCTCATTTTCGTGACTCCTACCGAACGGTCTCCGCGGGCCATGCCTCGAGGCCGACAAGGCGCATGCGTAGCTCGTCGAGCTGCTCGTCGGTCTGCTCGCGCACCAGCTTCAGGATCTCCTCGGCATCCGGCCCGACGGGGACACGGATCGGGGCGGGCTGGCGCTCGGCAGCCTCCACCACGCTCGCTGCCGCTGCCGCGGCGTCGAGACCGGTGCTCTGCATGCTGTTGAGCGCCGCCGTGAACGCCGCGAATGCATCACCGTAAAGCTCCTGCTGCTCGGGGGTCATCGACTCCGCAGCCCGCTCGAGCGCCGCAGCGGTCTTCGCGGGCCCGCCGGTCGCCATGTTCCCAGGCTGCGCCATCACGAACGCGACGCCGAACGGTTTGAGCTCACCGCGGTAGACGTCGGCGAAGGCCTCGAGCGCCGCCTTCGACGCGCTGGAGGGACCGTTGAACGGCAACGGCAGGCGAGCCGTCATCGACCCGATCTGCACAATCCGCCCCCGCGCATTGCGCAGCGCAGGCAGGAACGCGTTGATCGCGGCCAGGCTGCCGAACACGTTGACCTCGAACTCGTGCCGAACCGCGCTGATCGACAGAACCTCGAGCGGACCCGGGGTCAGGATCCCGGCGTTGCTCACGAGCACGTCGAGCCCGGCGGCGCCTAGCGCGTCGGACGTCTCGTCCGCCCAGCCGCGTACGGCGGCCTCGTCGGTGATGTCGCACACCGTCAGGTCGGCGACGCCATGCGTCGCCTGTCGCACATCCTGGACTTCCTCCGGCGTACGGGCCGTGCCAAACACGCGGTAGCCCTTGTCGGCGAAGCCGATCGCGATGTCTCGCCCCAGCCCGCTTCCCGCGCCGGTGATCGCGACAGATCGGGGAACGTGGTTAGTTTCGGTGGTCATGCCGAGGTCCTTTCTGGTGTGTGTGATGCCCGCGGGTTGGGCAGCAGGGGGAAGCGTCGCTTCGAGCGCGTCCCGCCGGTGCTCGAGGTCGCCGATCAGCACCAGCGATTCGCCGAGGTGGTCCGGGGGCTCGAACACGAACCCCGGCTGATCGGTGGCGAGCTCCAGCAGCACGCCGCTGGGCTCGCGGAAGTAGACGGACTTGAACATCTTGCGATCCAGAACGGGCGTCGGCCGAAGGCCGGCCGCGGCGACGTGCGACCGCCAGGCTTCCTGCTCACCCTCGCGGACGGTGAACGCAATGTGGTGCATCGTGCCCGCGCCCATGATCCCTTGTTCCGCCGACGCCGCGTCGTAGATGACCAGGCCGTGGCGACGCTCGCCCCACGCCAGCCAGCGCCGGTCGCCCTCGGCCTCCATCCCGAGCACTTCGTCGAACACCGGCGCGCTGCGAGCCGGATCGGCGCTGTACGCCCGCACCGCATGCATCCCGCGGATGGCGACCGACTGATCGACACCCGGCGCGTCCGCGGTGAGCGGCTCATCCTCGCCGTCATCGATCACCAGATCCAACCCCAGGCCCTCCGGGTCCGAGAACGCGAGGCGATCGGTGAGCCGGTCGCTGGACACGCCAGCGCGAGCGAGACGGCGCTCCCAAAAGTCAAGCGCGGTCTCGCTCGCCACCCGGAAAAGCAATCGGTGGACCATGCCCGCGCCCGGACGGCCGCGCGTGACTCCGGGCATGTCGAAGAACGTCACGATGCTGCCCGGACTTCCCCGCTCGTCGCCGTAGGCGATGTGCCGCGTCTCCGCGTCGTCGGCATTCACTTCCTGCCACACCAGCCGCAGGCCGAGCAGCCGCCCGTAGAACTCGAGATTCGCGTCGATGTCGGCGGTGATCGCGGTGACGTGATGGAAGCCGTCGACCTTCATCGGGCTTCCTCACAGCTGCTCGATCGGCGCGAACCGGTACACGTATTCACCCATCTCTTGGCCGATCGCGAAGATGACCTCAATGATCGATTCCTGGCGGCCGGCGTTCTCGAGCGGCCCCGTGTACACCGGGTCGTGACCCGCGTCGCGGTTGAGCTGCTCCACAACCTCGCGGGCCTCCTCGTCGCCGGACCAAAGGTTGCTCGGCCTCGCCCGCGCCTCGCCCAGGCGGCCATACAACGATGCGAAGTTGACGTTGAACGACTTCACGGTCGGGCCTCCCGTCCGTGACTTCACGAACTCGGCGTTGGAAGCGAATCCGTCCGGCGCGCCGACACCAATCCGGTTGGTCGCGTCGATCACGGTTTTACCCTCCACTCCCGTCAGCAGGTCGACAGCCTCGCCGATCGAACCGCCTGGTACCGCCACGAGCACCACGTCCGCGTCTGACACGTCGCCGCCGTCTCGGCCAAGCCGTGTCACCTGATGCCCTGCGCGCTCCCACAGGTCGGCGAGCCCACCGCCGACGTTGCCTCTTCCGAACACCGTGATCCTCATCGTCTTGTCTCCGTGATCTGTCATCGGGCCGTGGCTAGGAGAGCCACGGGGGCTTGTAAGCGCCCACCCGGTGCAGGATCGCGGTCATGTCGTCGGCAGCCCATTCCTCACTGATCTTTCCGTCCCGCAAGCGATACACATCGACGGCGTCCCAGCGCACGTGGCGGCCCGTCGGCGCGATTCCGAGCAGGTCGCCCTCATGTGTCGCCTCGACGACGAACCGAACGGCGACCGTGTCCCCCTGGGCGACGATGTCCTGCTCCTGCGCGTTCAGGTCCGGCAACGCGCCGATGAAACCCCGCAAAAGCCCCACGATATTCTCGGCGCCTTCGACCGCGCCGAGCGTCCCGCCGTGCCACTTGACGTCGGGGGTGACGTACTCGGAGGCCAGGTCAGGGTCGTGCGCGTTGAACACCCGGCGGGGGTACTCGCGAACGATCTCGACATTCGATCCGACTGCTGTATCGCTTGCCATCGTGTCCTCCTCTCGAGGGAAATTTGCGGGACGCTGGCGCCGGGCTTGCTCCGGTCCAAGACCTGTCTCCCATACCTCCGTCGCCGGGATCTGGGAGCTGAGCTGAATCGGACCTGCGTCTGCGTCCAAGGCGCGCGAACGGTTCAGACGATGAATGTATGATGCATTATCGGCGCAGGCGCGTCAACGGGCTGTGATCCGCCGGCGCGGGTTTGGTTTTGTTTGGGGCCGTTAATGCATTATGCCTTATCGTCTACCTATGCGGTCGGCGCGCTACCCTCGCGCCGCGGGCCGGGCGTGCAGCAAGCTTGACGTCGCGCAAGTCGCGGGCTGCGGCTTCGCTGGGCTCCCGGTGTCTGGACATGTTCCGCGGCGCGCAGAACTTGAGAAGGGCGCTCGGGGCATGCGCTGGCAATGGCAACTTCTCAGCTTCACGGCACCGATGGTCGCCTACTCCGATCAGTCGGTCGTCTGGCTTCTCGATGTCGGGCTGATCGATAAGCGGCAGACCGAGCCGACGCTCGGGCCTTCTAACGCGCTGGAGGTCGGCATCCTGCTCGCGCCACGACCTCCTGCTGCTGATGACCGGGGAAGACGCCGATCGCCGCCGGCGAGCGATGGAAGATCTGCGCGGCGGCGGCGGCGGCGCCGAGCGCGATACGACGATGGGTCACCATCGCCATTGCGCTCAGGAGGGCGAACTAGTCACGCACGCCGATGTGCAGTTGACGGACCCTTATCCGAGTCCTCACCAAGGCAGGCCTACGGAACGGCTGCTTCGACAAGGCTCGGCCGCTGGGCTTCGGTAGCTCAAAGACATGAGGACGCCTCGAGTTGACGCGAGTTCTAACCACCGCCGCGGGTTCGGAGTTCTGGAAAGTCGGTGATGCATAATATCTCAGCCCTGCCCTGGCAAGGCTAGATATAGCCCGCCGCGATGTGACCATCGTGCCTCGCGGCCTAGTGAGTCGGCGACGTAGGTTGATCGCGTGGGGGCCCCGGGCGGGCGCTAAGCCAGCGTCGCGGAGCGCCCGGCTGAAAGTAGCCGCAGCTCACGGCCGCGTCTGACAGCGGAGGAGCGATCCCGCGCTCCGAGCTTCGCGTAGATTTTGCGGATATGGGTGTTGACTGTGCTGACGGAGACGTAGAGCTCTCTCGCGATCTCTGGCCGCGTCAGGTTTGTCGGCAGATATCGCAGTACGCGCAGCTCGCTCGGGCTGAGCGCCTCTGAATTCGGCAAGGGGTCTCGATCGGGGCCTGGGACCGGTGTTCCTCGGAGGACGTCGACGATGTCTGCGAGAAACGAGGCATGGGCGGTTTCGTGACGCGGTAGCGCGTCGAGGAGGTCCGCAGCTCCGGTCATCGCGAACGGGAAGATCAGCCGGTCTGGCTCGGCAGCCTCAAGAGCTGCCTCGGTCGCAGCAGCAGAAGCGTGTCGATCCCCAAGCGACAGATGAGCGATGCCCGCGAGCAGATGAGCCTCAACGAACATCAGCACGGGGACGACCGGGGGCCAGACGTCCAGGACGCCTCGGAGTGAATCCAGCGCCGCAGCAGAGTTCCCCTCGGCCAAGCAGATCACCGCGCGGGCGTTGTGTATCGCACCCATGTGGCGGTCGTGAATGAGACCGATCTGCCCGGGCGCGGCAGATAACTCGGCGACCGTCGCCCGAGCCTCATCTAACATCCCGAGACGAGCCTGCGTGGCAGCGAGCCACCCTGCGATCCGCGGGGTAAGAATGTGCACGTCGGTGAGCAGCGACTGCGCCCGCGCGGCGGCCGCGAATGCTTCGAGCGCTGACTGATGCTCTCCGCGAGCAGCGTGCAGCATCCCCGTCACCCCGTGCAAAAGCACAGCAGCGGCCGGGTCAACACGCGGACCGGCGGCGGCCCAGGCGCGGCATAGCCAGCGCTCTCCCTCGTCGAACTCGCACGTAGAGATGGCTATGCCGCCGAGACAGCCCAGCGCGGGCGCGAGGATCGGCCGATCGTCGAAGCCATGGCGCTCGGCCAGGGCCACCGCCATCTCGCCGCGCACGCGTACGGTCGCGGCGGCTGTCAGCTGGGACGGGAAACATAGATGCGCGCGACACACGACCTCTAGGTGCGGGCGGCCGATCGCCTGGGCGAGGGCTGCTCCTTCGGAGAGGTGCTGCTCGGCATCGGCGAATCGACCAGACCACATCTCGACGATGCCAAGATTCATCAGCGCTACTCCCCGCAGCTCGCTTCCCAACGCTACCGGTCCGTTGGATTCGTCTGCGATCGCCGCATCAAGCAGGTTCACTTGCTCGATCACTTCCGTGAAGTGACCGCTACTCCGTGCCAGCGCCAGCCGGAGGGACGCGATCTCCACCTTGAGGCGGCGGCGGCGGTCGGGCGCGGAGACCTTGACGTGAGATTCGGCGAGCGCCAGCTGAACAGCTGCGTCCCCCAGCCTGCCCTGCGCTAATTGAGTCGCCGCGCGGGCTAGGGTCAGCTCAGGATGATCGGCTGTGGCTCCCTCTGGGAACGATCGCAACAGCGCGCCGATCGTTCCCTCCTGCCCGTCGAGCGTCAAGCTGAACGAGTGGTCTGCGAGCAAGCGGGTCGCATCCGGCCAGTCGCCCGCCCCGAGCCTGTGTCGCACGGCCTCGACGACATAGCCCTGGTCGGCGAACCATTGTCCTGCCACACGATGGAGGTCACGAACCTCATCTGCCATCGTTCGACGAAGCTCGAGGCGGAGGAAATCCCTGAGGAGCTGGTGGTAGCGGAACCAGCTGCGCTGAGCGTCGAGCGAGACGACGAACGCGTTGGCGTCCTCCAGTTCCAGCAGAATCTGCTCCGAGCCCGGGCGGCCCGAGAGCAGGTCGGCCAGCTCGCCGTTCACGCGGTCGACGAGCGAGGTGCGCAACAGCATGCTCTGAACCTCGCTCGGTTGGCGTTCGAGCATCTCGGCCATCAGGTATTCCCCAATCGCCAGGTCGGTGCCCGAGAACTCGGTGACGAAACGCTCGCGGTCCCGGTGAGCAGCGAGCGAGATCACAGCCAACCTCAGGCCAGCAGCCCAACCTTCCGTGCGCCGGTGTAGCGCCGACGCCGCGGCGTCGGACAAGCTGATCCCAGACGAGGCAAGCAGCTCGCGCGTCTCCCGCTCGGTGAACCGCAGATCGCCGGCTCGGATCTCCGCGACCTCGTCGGCGAGCCTGAGCCGGTGTAGCCTGATCGGCGGATCCCGGCGCGACGCGAACACTACGCGCGCAGAGCTCGGCAGAACCGCGACAAGGTGCTCGAGCTGTTTGTGGGCGTCATCCGACCTTAACTCGTGAAGATCGTCGACGATCAGCACAACGGAGTCGACTCGCTGGGCGAGCTCGGACAGGACTCTGTCGACGGGCTGGTCGCCGTCGACAGCCGAGGTTGCTGCACGTTGCCCCTCCCGACCGAGCTGGCGTCCCGAGCTACGGATCGCGTCTAGCACCGCTGACCAGAACGGCTGCGGAACCTGTTGGTCGCGGTCGACGGTGACGAACGCGGCCCGCCCCGCGTTGGCCGGGCGGGCAGCCCACGACCGCAACAGTGAGGTCTTCCCACTTCCAGGCGGCGCCGAGATGACCGTCACTCGCTTGGCCATGGCGCGATCGAGCATCTCAAGGAGCTCTGCCCTATCGAGAAGCCCCCGGCCAACCGGGGCGCCTCGTGATCGCCGGAGGTCGACGTCATCGTCGAGCCGCGTCGCCGCGAGGCTGGTCATGCTGCCGAGCTAACCATGGCCTGGGCTCCCGTCACTGCTCCGATCCGTCGGACCGCTGGACGCTCCAGTCCTCCATGCCCGATCGACCACGATTGCTTTCCATCGCCGGCCTGTGGACCCACATTGCGTGGCCCAGATAGCCGCGGATCCGCTTTGCATGACGGGGAACCGCGCCGCGGCCGGCCCAACGCCGACGGCGGCCCCCGGACGCCCCATGCGCTTCTCGATGACGTCTCGATCGTCGTGTCAGCTGTGCACACCGAACTCGCCTCTGCGAAGGGCTAGTGTCCCCGGCATACTTGCGCCGATGCCCGGGGTTCGCCTCCTTGATTCCTTAATTCGTGAGCCGAGGATGGCCCCCGGGAATGCTCAGCCAGGATGAGCGGCGCCCCGGAGCCGATTCTAACTTCCGGGACGCGGTTGCTCGGGCGGGAGCGGGAGCGCGAGGTACTCGACGGGCTGCTCCGTGGCGTTCGCGACGGGCGTGGCGGCGTGTTGGTGGTGCATGGAGAGGCGGGCGTCGGCAAGACGGCCCTGCTCGAGTACGCCGCCGAAGCTGGTCGTGAGTATCGGATCGTCTGGACGTCCGGGGTCGAGGCCGAGATGGAGCTGCCGTTCGCAGCGGTTCAGCAGCTGTGTTCCCCGTTCTTCGAGCTGATGCAACGTCTCCCGCAACCCCAGCACGACGCCCTCCGCGTCGCGTTCGGACTCGCGACGGGGTCCGCGCCGAATCAGTTCCTCGTCGGACTGGCAGTGCTAGGCCTGCTCGGCGAGGCGGCCGAGCTGCAGCCGCTGGTATGTGCAGTTGATGACGCGCAGTGGCTTGATAGCGCGTCCGCGCAAATCCTTGCGTTTGTGGCGCGGCGTCTGTTCGCAGAGCAGATCGCGCTCGTGTTCGCGACGCGAGGGGTCGGTGACGCGTTCGCCGGCCTGCCGGAGCGCCACCTCGAGCCCCTGACTCGTCGCGATGCCCGCGCGCTGCTGGAGTCGGTCTTGCCGGCTCCGCTGGATGACGATGTGCTGGAGCGTCTCGTTGCCGAGACGCGCGGGAACCCGCTCGCCTTGCTGGAGCTGCCCCGTGGAATGACCCCAACCCAGCTCGCAGGCGGGTTTGGCCTTCCGGCCACTACGCCCCTCTCTGCGAGTATCGAGGAGGGCTACATACGACGGCTGGCAACCCTCTCGCCTGGTGCGCGGCGGCTGCTGCTCGTCGCCGCCAGTGACCCCGTGGGCGATCCGGCGCTGGTCTGGCGGGCCGCCGAACGGCTCGGGATCCCCGAATCGGCTGCCCACACCGTCGAATCGGAAGGGTTGGTGGCGCTGGCTCCACGAGTGGTGTTCCGTCATCCGTTAGTTCGCTCGGCCGTGTACCGCGCCGCTCGGTTGAGCGAGCGACGTGCGGTCCACCGCGCCCTCGCGGAAGCGACCGATCCGGAAGTCGACCCGGATCGGCGCGCGTGGCACCGCGCGCAGGCGGCAGCCACCCCGGACGAGGACGTTGCCACCGAACTGGAGGCTTCCGCGACGCGAGCTCAGGCGCGTGGGGGGTTCGCTGCCGCTGCTGCGTTTCTCGCACGCGCGGTAGCGCTCTCGCCCGGACCAGGGCGGCGCGCGCAGCGCGCCCTAGCCGCCGCGCAGATGACTTTCCAGTCGGGAGCCGTCGAGGAAGCACTGGGCCTGCTCGCGACGGCTGAGGCCGGCGTCCTCAGCGACGTGGAGCGCGCGCATATCGGTTTGTTGCGCGGCCAGATCGCGTTCGTCTCGACCCATGGCAACGATGCCGCGTCGCTGTTGCTCGAGGCCGCGCGACGGCTCGCTTACCTCGATCCGGCGATCGCTCGAGAGACGTATCTCGAGGCGCTGGTAGCCGCCGGCTTCGCGGGGCGCTTCGCTCGACCGGGCGGAACTGCGCTGGAGGCAGCAAAAGCTGCGAGGCTCGCGCCCGGGCCTCAGGCCCCGCCCACTGGGATCGACCTACTGCTCGATGCATTCATCGCGCTGTTTAGCGAGGGCTACGAGACGGCGGTGCCGATGCTACGGGACGCGCAGAGCGCATTCGGTCCCGACATGCCCACCAAGGAGGAGCGGCGCTGGGGGTGGCTCGCAACCGTCGCGACCGTTCATCTGTGGGACGACGAGCGATGGGACGCGCTCTCGGAGCGGCACGTTCGCCTGGCCCGTGAGGCAGGAGCCTTGGCCGATCTACAGCTCGCACTCAGCCAACGCAGCTCGATGCACCTGCTTGCGGGCGAGTTGCGGACAGCGGCGTCCCTCGTTGAGGAGCTCCGGACGGCGACGGAAGCGACCGGCACCCACCTCGCTCCCTACGGCATGGCGGGCCTCCTTGCCTTGCAAGGCCGCGAGGCGGAGGCCACGCTTCTGATCGATAACAGTCGCGCCGGCGTGACCCGGCGCGGCGAAGGGATCGGGATTTCGATGCTCGAGTGGTCCGCGGCAATGCTGTACAACGGGCTCGGGCACTACGAGAAAGCCTGCTCTGCCGCCGTCATGGTCGACGAACATCCACAGGACCTCGCTCCTTTAAATTGGCACCTAGCCGAGTTGATCGAAGCCGCCACACGGGCTGGAACGCCCGAGCGTGCGACGGACGCTCACGATCGTCTGGTGCGAATGACCCGGGCGAGCGGCACAGACTGGGCGCTTGGGACCGCGGCGCGCTGCCGCGCGCTGCTGGCCGAAAACGAGGCCGCTGAGGAGCTCTACGTCGAGGCGATCGAGCGCCTGGGCCGCACGCGTGTCCGGGTAGAGCTAGCCCGTGCCCACCTTCTCTACGGCGAGTGGCTCCGACGGAATCGACGTCGCGTGGGCGCACGTGGGGAGTTGCGGATCGCGCACGAGATGTTCACTGGCTTTGGGATGAAGGGGTTCGCCGAGCGCGCCCGGAGGGAGCTGGAGGCGACCGGTGAACGTGCCCGCAAGCGCAAGGCGGACGAGCTGGACCGGCTCACCCCGCAGGAGACTCAGATAGCCCGCCTCGCGGCAGAAGGGGTGACCAACCGAGAGATCGCGGCTCGCCTATTCGTCAGCGCAAGCACGGTCGAGTACCACCTGCGCAACGCGTTCCGCAAGCTCAACATCAGGTCGCGCGCGCAGCTTGAAGACCGCCTGCCGTAGGCCGGCGCGGTCGTGGGGCGGCGACATCCTCCAGTCACGGCCTCGACGACAGCCCGGACTCGACAGCCATCGCGCGACCCTGCGCTACCACCTTCGTGTCAAGCCGTCACCCGGCCGGGGCGCCGACGGGCTGCGGATCACCCCAAGTACGTGCGAGGCATCCTTAGCTCGCAGGAACGCCCGAAGTCATGCGTCCGCCAGGTCTGCGCCGACGCGAATCATCTAGATCAGACGATGGCCCAGTCCCCTGGTCGGCAGGGATCCTCTAGCTGCAGGCCCCCGGAGACGCTGAAGGTCGCCGCCTCCTGAGCACAGGCTCGCCACGATCGCATCACCGGTGCGGATCTCGCTGCGTGAGCCAAGCGTCATTTCCCGGCGACCCACGGGAAGGAGCACATGCGCGCGGTCACAGTCACTGAATGTGGAGCCACTCCCGCCGTGGCGGCGATCTCGACACCGGAGCCGGGACCGGGGCAGCTGCTGATCAAGCTGGGGGGCCGCCGGGATGACCCAGATGAATGGGGCCCTCGCCGCCGCCAGCTACTGGAAGCCAATGCCGGCAACTTTTCCGAATCGGGCGCGGCGCAATAACTCGACATCTGGAGGGACCTCGTGATGATTGTCACAGCTACGGACACAGCTCTTCTGACCCCGGATGCTCACGGGGCCACCTGGGGTCCCTTCATCGACGGCGTGTGGCAAGCATCCCCCGATGTGGACCTGTTCGAGGTCATCAATCCGGCGACCGGAATGCCGCTTGGGTCGGTCGCAGTCGGGAGCAGCGCCGGCATCGACGCTGCCGTTGCTAGCGCAAGTCGGGCCTTCGCGAGAGACTGGGGTGACCGCTCCCCGGCCGACCGCGCGGCACTCCTGCACGAGGTGGCCGCCCACATCCGCGAGCATGTTGACGAAATCGCGGAAATGACGACGCTCGAGACCGGCAAGCCGCTGCGCGAGGCCCACGCGATCGACGCCAGAGCGGGTCACCTCGAGTTCGACTTCTTCGCCGAACTCGCGACCGCAACGCTTGGTGGCCAGATCCTCGACCAAGGTTCAACCGAAACACAGATCATCCGCGAGCCGTACGGCGTCGTCGCGGCGATCATCCCGTTCAACTGGCCATCAGGGCACGTCGCAAGCAAATGCGCGCCTGCGCTTGCGGCAGGAAACACGGTTGTCTTGAAGCCCAGCGAGCAGGCGCCCCTCGCTGCTCTCCGCTTGGTAGAGCTAGTCAATGACGTCCTCCCGCCCGGGGTGCTCAACGCCGTTCCGGGCGTGCACGCCGGCGCGGTGCTCGCCGCCCATCCTGGAGTGTCACGCGTCGCTTTGACGGATTCGATGGCGTCCGGTCGAAGGTTCATGGCACCGGCAGCCAACCCGCCTGCGCTGCCAGCCACGGAGGCCGGCGGGCCGAACGCCACCATCGTGCTCACCGACGCCGACCACGAAGTGGCGCTGCGGACGATCCTAGACGGCATGTGGTCTACGAGCGGCGCGGCGTGCATGTCCACTGCCCGGATCCTCGTGCATGAATCAATCCATGACGAGATCCTCGACAGGGTCGTCGCCGCCAGCGAGCAGCTGATCGTCGGAGATGGACTCGACCCCGAGACGGACATCGGACCAGTCCCAGATGCGAGACAGAAGGAGCGGATCCTCTCGCAGATCGAGATCGCCACGCAGGAGGGAGCCCGTGTCGTCATGCAGGGAATAACGCCGACCGACCCTCGTCTCGCCGCCGGCTACTGGGTGCCCCCTACCGTTCTTGCCGACGTGAAACCCGACATGCGGATCGCCCAGGAGGAGATCTGCGGCCCGGTTGCCTGCTTCCTGAAGTTCTCGACCGAGGACGATGCGATCGAGATCGCCAACGACGCCGACTTCGGCTTTAGCGCTGCAGTCTGCACCGTCGACCTTGACCGGGCATTGCGAGTCGCCAGACGACTGGAGTGCGCACTCGTGCTCATCAACAGCTGCGACCACGCGGCAACGGTGGGCGCCCGGTTCGGCGGCGTCAACGGCAGCGGCCCCGATCGCGAGCATGCCGCTGGGACGCTCTTGAGCTTCGCTCATTCGAAGAACATCCGCATACCGAGAAGACCGCCCGGTCACGTTGGCCTTGCGCCCAATGCGTCCTGAGTTGAGGCGATGAGCCCGAAGGGTCCTGGCCGTCACACGACTCGTACTCGAGGTGCGACGCGGAGCGGCGAGCCACAAGCGCGGCAGTCAGTCGCTACCGCTCCGTCGCCTGACAACGTATGACCGCGGGACATCGGAGGACGTATGAGACCGAAGCGATTCGCGTTGCGTGGGATTCGCTGCGATGCATCCACACAGGAATCTGCCTGAGGACGCTGCCAGCTGTCTTCGACGTGCGCCGGCGTCCATGGGTGGATCTCGGGGCTGGGGAAGCGAATGCGGTGGCCGCCGCGGTCACGCGCTGCCCGACGGGCGCGCTGCGCTACGAGCGCCTCGACGGGGCCGAAGAGGAGAGGCCGCGACACCCGACCCTGGTGCTGCCCATGGAGGACGGGCCGCTGCTGATGGTCGGTGATCTCGATGTGAGAGGCCCGGACGGGGAGGTGATCACCCACGAGACCCGACTCGCGTTGTGCCGGTGCGGCCTGACCCGCAACCAGCCTTTCTGCGATAACTCGCACCGCCGCAGGAAGTGGAAGTCGGGCCAATCGACTGCGCCACTGCGGCCACCGCCGCCGCCCCAAACCGCGGAAGGCCAGCCGACCGTGGTGGTCGCTCGCCGCGACGCATCGCTCGAGGTGCGCGGCGACGTGCGCATCTACCTCCCCAACGGCGGCGCAATGGTCACCGCCGGTCGGGTTCAGCTGTGCCGATGTGGGCAGAGCGCCAACAAGCCCTTCTGTGATTCAAGTCACCACGCTGTCGGGTTCCGAACCCGCCCGCCCGAGACGCCACGCGACCGGTTGGAGGCGGAGTCACCCGAGGCATTCCCGGAGAATCCGCGCGTGCCCGATCCAGGCGCCGGCACTGGCGGCTGACGAGCACCGGCGAATCTCAAGCTCAGGTCGTCGTCGTGGCGTACGCCACCGTGGCGCAGAGCATCCAGGCCGACGCTCTGGTTTTGACCGCGTCGGCGTGCAGGATCATCTCTCACCGGAGCAGGTTTTTTGGCTCCTGGACCAGGAGGCGTACGCTGGCCGAAGCTGCCCGCGGGGCGCGAGCGGTGAACCCGCGGGGCGCGAGCGGGATTCCGTTTGCCTGCGGCGTCGCTGAGATGGTCGGGTTGGCCAGCCACTCCGCAAACCGCGCCCCCGCCCGTCAAGTCCGACCGCGATTTCCTTCCCAAAGCCCGGCACGACGGCGGTGATCGCGGCGTAGCGCGGCGGCCGTGTTTCGGTGCTCATACGGACTCCTTGTTCGCGGTTCTAGAGCTGATCGACTGGCGCGAAGCGGTACACGTACGGGCCCAGCGCGCCGCTGATCGCAAAGATCACACCGAGGAGGGCTTCCTGAGCTGCGGCATTCTCGAGCGGCCCGGTATAGACCGGGTCGTAGCCGGCGTCGCGGTTGAGTTGCTCTGTGACTGCGCGCGCCTCCTCGTCCCCGCACCAGACGTTGCTCGGCCTCACCCGCGCCTCTGCCAATCGCCCATACAGCGAGGCGAAGTTGATGTTGAACGACTTGGCGGTCGGACCGTCCGTCCTCGACTTCACGAACTCGGCGTTGGACGCAAACCCCTTGGGCGGTGTCGCGCCGCCAAAAAGGTTGGTCGCATCGATCACGGTCCTGCCCTCCAACCCGGTCAGACGGTCGAGCGCCTCGGCGATCGAATCGCCCGGGACCGCTACCAGCACGACCTCGGCGTCGGACACATCACCACCGTCTCGGCCCAATCGCGTGACGTGATGGCCAGCGCGCTCCCACAGGTCGGCCAGCCCACCGCCGACGTTGCCCCTGCCGTACACCATGATCCTCATGTTCAGATCTCCTTATGTGTCTTCGTATCGTGTTCACGAACCCCGCCGAGCTCCGAGCGATCCCCATACCGCCCGGCCGGCAGGCATGAGTTCTCGGACGCCAGTTCCAGATCGTGCGTTTGGTCTCGCCGTCGAGCGATGCTCACGGCATATGCGCGGTTCGTGGCGCCGTTGGGACGGCTCGCGGCTGGAGCTGTAATCGTGCTCGGCCGCTGGCTGGCAATGTGCACTCATAGTCGCATCGCATCTGGTGAGCGCGCATCGCCAGATTCAGTCAATTTGGGTCTGGCGGAACTCGAGCAGGACGAGACCCAGCGCTTCGATCTGGGCGAGGACACCGAATACCGCGGACTCGTCTGGAAGTAACCCAGTGAGGACAGTCTCACCGTCCTTCCGGTCCGGCACCATCGAGGGAAAGGCCGACAGGAAGGTTGGTCCGAGCTGGCCCCTTATCCGGATTGTGCACAAGCGCGCTTCTATGGCCACGCGACCATTCTGCAGCCGGACATGATGAGCAGGCGACGCCGAGATCTGATGATTGTGTGGAAGCCAGGTCGTACATCGTCTATATCCGCAGCGCCCCGGCTACTAGGAGTCCCGTGGTGGTGCGCGTCGAACGGCGAGGGAGCGACTCCAGGTGCGTTCCGGACCGCGGCCTGCCTCTGTGTCGGGCGACCACGAGCAACACGCTCCGGAGCGGAGCTCCGGACGTCATCGGGGCGAGGATGCTAGCCCCCGGGCGGAGCCGTGATCTCGCCGCCCTGGGCGACCAGCCAATTGATCGGGTCGAAGTACTCCGTGTACCGCGTGACCTTACGATCACGGATCTCGATCTCCGTCACGTACGTGTTCGCGTAGTCGCGGCCGGTCGTCAGCAGTTGTGTTGACGCCGCGTACCAGGCGATCACATGGCCGGGATCCTCGGCCAGCGTATCGAACCGATGGTCAACGAAGATACCCTGCGGGATGTAGTCGGCGAGCAGCGAGATGTAGTCGATGATCGCCGTCCGGCCGGCGATCTCGCGTGGGGTGCCAGCGGGCGCGTACGGCAGCGCCAGCACCGCGTCCTCGGCGAAGTCACGTTCGACGTCTCGAGGGCGAAGGTTTCCGCATGTCTTGATGACGCGCTCGGCCAAGGCTATGTTCGCTTGGCGCAGTTCGGTGTCGGTGCTCACGGTGTCAGGGCTCCGTTGATTCGATTTGTTGACGAGGACGACCTTTCCGCGCGCATGCTCCGTCTCGCTCAGTTCCTGAGCTCGGCGGACCTCCTCCAGCGGAAACACCTGCGCGACGCGGATCGAGAGCTAACCCCTCGTGATGAGCGGACAGATGTCGGGAGCGCATGGATAATGCATTATACATCATCAACGAGTCCGCCCCCAGCGATTCGCCGCCATCGGAGCCGAGGAGCTTCGCGATGTGTTCGGAGCCATGGCGGAGATGCACGTGCATGAGGCGCGCGGCACGTTCGCCGTCGCGCTCCGCCAGTGTGGCAAGGATCGCTTCGTGCTCGGCCTGCACCCGCTCGCGATACACCGGGTCGTATTGCCTCACCGTCATCGCGAGGTAGCTTGCCGCCACCTCCCGCATCTGCTCGATCAGCCTGATCAGCCGATCACGGTTCGCCGCGGCGTAGATCCTTCGGTGGAGCAACCTGTTGAGTTCGTAATACCGGCTCGGTGTCGCACTGCGCATCTCGTCGACGATCCGCTGGAGCGCGGCGAGGTCTTCGTCGGTCAGGACTTTGGCCGCCAGCGTGGTGGCCAGCGGTTCGAGCGCCTGCCGGATTTCGAACGTCTCTCGCAATTCGACCAGCGAGGGCGCGAACACGACGACGCCCCGGTGCGCGTCTTGGCGCACCAGCCCCTCATGAGCCAGAGCCGTGAATGCCTCGCGGACGGGCGTCGTGCTGACCCCGAACAGGGACGCGATCTCGGCCTGGCGTAGCCGCTCGCCGGGCGCCAGCTCACCTGACTTGATTTTCTGTCGAAGCTTCGACGCTACGGCCTCGGAGCGCGTAGTCGGGACGGAAGATGTGTTGCGCTGCACGTATAATGCATTATATCGACCTGACGCGGCATGAATAACTCGAACCGGATTCCAGTCCTCGACCCCATCGATGAGCTCGCCATCAGGAGCCTGCTCATCCGCTACTCGACGGCGATCGACACCAAGGATTGGCAACTGTTCCGCGGTTGCTTCACGGACTCGTGCGAGGCGCGGTACGGCGGACTGGCTTGGCGCGGCGCCGACGACCTGGCAGCGGTGTTCGCCGAGTCGCACGCGCCCTTGGACGACAGCATGCACCGCGTCCTCAACATCTCGGTCCTGGACCACGCCGGCGACACGGCGACAGCCCGCAGCTACTGCGACGCCGTGCTGATCCGGCGCGGCGCGCCTGGAGGCGCCGTGCTCCAGGTTCACGGTGTCTACTCGGATTCCGTTCAGCGTCAGCGGGGGGTCTGGCGGATTGCCGTTCGCCATTTTCGCGCCGTCTGGTACAAGGGCTCGCCCGCCGTGTTGGGCCTCGACCCCGAACAGGTCGCGATCAGCTACGGCGATGCGGTGCATGACCTCGCCTAAGCCCACCGTGCGAGCTCGGCAGAGCGCCCTCGACCGCTGCCACGAACTGGTCCGGCGGATGTTGATCTCGGTGCGGACCGCTCCCCGCCCCGGCACCGTGGCTCACTCGACGACCCGGTCTGTGCCCGGTGGCCGGCACCGCGCCGGCCGGCCGGCTGTAGCGAGGCGGTAGCGGGACCGTCGTGGTCACGTCGTTCTCGCTGCTCGTCCGACGCGCCGGATTGACGCGTGAGGAGTTCCGCACGCATTGGCGCGATGTCCACGCGCCGCTCGTCCGGCATGTGGACTACCTACGCGGCTATGTGCAGCACAGGGCCGCGCCGGCCGCGACGCGACTCGGCCTACCGGCCTCGGCGCTTGACGGGGTCGCCGAGTTCTGGTGGGACGATCGGGCCGCCGCCCTGCGCGCGGCCGGCGATCCGCGCTACACGAATTACGCTCAGCCCGACGAGCCGCGGTTCCTCGACATGACCCGCCTCGTCTCGGTCCAGACCAGACCCGTGCGCCTGACGGGCGCCGGACGGCCCCCTCGTCCGGGAGGCGCCTCTGCCCTGCTGCTCATCGTTAGGCAGCCGGCGCTCTCACGCGATGCCTTTGCCGAAAGCTGCGAGCAGCGCTGGCGGCGCGCGCTCGACGCGATGCCCGGTGCGCGTGAAGATTGCGTCCTGCATCTCGCCGACCCCGGTCCTGGTGACGAGCCGCCGGCGGTCGATGCGATCGTCGTCTGCCCGTGGCGAGACGCGGCGGCGCGACGCGCCTGGCCGAACGCGATCGTCGTCGACGACGGGCGGGACGGTGGGCGGTCCAGCGCGTTCGCGACTGACGCCCACATCGTGATCGCGCCACCGCTCACGCACCCTCCGGGTTCGTAGACCGCCGCCGTCCGCGTCAGTACCGCAGGCCCGTCCCCAGCGATGTGTTCAGCGCGTCGACGACCTCTTTGCGTGGGTGACCAACGCCGCCAGAGGCGACCCAGCCACCGTCCACCACCAGGTTGTGCCCAGTGATATAGGAGGCTTCGTCGGACAGCAGGAAGAGCGCGGCGTTAACCACGTCCTCCGGGCGACCGATTCGCTGGACCAGCAGCTGATCCTCGTGCCATCGGCGTAGCCGCTCGTCGGTACCGGTGCCCAGGATGGCGGCGACCGCCGGCGTCTCGATGAGACCTGGTGAGATCGCGTTGACGCGGATCCCGAGCGGTCCGAGCTCCACAGCCATCTGCTGAGAGAGCCGAATCACCGCGGCCTTGGCGGCTCCATAGAGTGCCAGCAGCGGTGCGTTTCCGACCATCCCCGCGCCGACGATGCCCGACACGGATGCCGTGTTCACGACGGCCGGCGCGTCGGATTGCGCGAGGTACGGGACCGCTCGGCGCGTGACGAGCCACGGAATGCTGAGCACGCCGTGCAGGGTGAAATCAGCATCCTCCTTGGACATCTGCAGGGCGGTCCCCAGCCGCGCGCCAGCTGCGTTGTTGTACACCCCGTCGAGCCCTCCGAGGTGCTCCACGGCCGTCTCGACGAGCGTCTCAACGTCGGCTTCGGCGGTGAGATCGAGCGGCGCCACGGTCACGAAGTCGCCGCCGGCCCCCCGCACGGTCGCTTCGGTTTCGGCGGCGCTAGTGGCGTTCAGGTCGCAGCCCACCACGCGTGCCCCCTCCGCGGTGAATCGCAGCGCCGCCGCGCGACCCTGACCGTCCCCGGTTCCTGTGATGATCACGCGCTTCCCGGCGAGTCTCATAGCGCTACTCCCCGCTGACGGCGCCGTCTTGCTCAGTCCGGGCGTCGGCGTCCCGCTCCGCCTCGAGCAGCGCGAGCTGCGCCACTCGCAACCGTGTGAGGCGTGCACGTACGGCCCAGCTGGACAAGGCCACCGCCAGGATCAGCGCGCACCCCTGGACCACGGGCTGCACCCACGGCGCCACGCCGACCTGCTCCAGGCCGGTCACGAGGAAGGCGAGCAGCAGCACGCCGACGATGGTTCCGAGCACGTTGAAGCGACCAGGTTGGATCGTCGTCGAACCGAGGAAGGCACCGGCGAATGCGGGCAGCAGCAGCGTCGGCCCGGTCGCATTCGACGCTGCTCCCAGGTTCGCGCCGTAGAGGGCGCCGCCGATGCCGACGATTACGCCAGCCGCAACGAAGGCGACGATCACTTGGAGGTCCGGTCGGATTCCAGTCAGCTCAGCGGCGCGGCGGTTCGATCCGACCGCGAGCAGCTGACGGCCGGAGGGGAGGTACTGGAGCACGATGAGCAGTGCGAGCGCCACGACGACGGCGACGATCACCGTCATCGGCAGGCTGGCCACGGTCGTACGTCCGATCGACTCGAGTCCGGCCGGCGCCCCCTGGAGGTCGAGTTCGTGCGTGTATAGCTCGCCGAAGCCGCCGATCGCTGTCGCGACGCCGAGCGTCGCGACGAAAGAATTGACCCGCAGGCGGGTGACAATCAGACCGTTGATCAGTCCGACGGCGCTCGAAATCAGAACCGCAAGGAGAATCGATACCCATGGCGAGATGTGCTGCATCGAGGAGAAGCCGACGGCGAAGAGCGCGGCGAGTCCGGCGTTCGCCCCGACTGAGAGGTCGAACTCGCCGACGATCAGCGGGACCATCGCCCCGAGCGCGACCATCAAGATCACCGCCTGGTTGGAGAAGGTCGCCTTGAAGTTCGCCCAGGTGAAGAAAACGGACGGCTTCCACACGGAGAACAGAACCAGGACGAGGAATAGGGCGAGCGGCAGCCCGTATCGCCCGAGCAGCTCAAGCGCGTTGGTGCCGGCGCTCCTCACGTCGTGGACGCGGGGCGCCGCTACTGCGCGAGTGGTCCGGGCGAGGACGGGCGCCTTGCGGGCACGGGACGTCATACCTTCACACCTCCGTAGGCGAGTGACACCAGACGGTCGGCCGTCAGGTGCGATTGATCGACTTCATCCACGAGTAGCTTGCGTCGCATGACGTAGGCGCGGTCGGCGACGTCTGCGATCTCGCCGAAGTCCGAGCTGATCAGGAGCACGCCGCAGCCGAGCTCGGCGCACATGATCCGCAGGCGTTCGTGGATGTCCGCTTTCGCGCCAAGGTCCACGCCTGCGGTGGGCTCGTTCAGAACGAGCAGTCTCGGCCGGAGCCTCATCCATTTTGCGAGGACGACCTTCTGCTGGTTGCCCCCGCTGAACGTCGACATCGCATGCTCGGGGAAGAGCGGGTAGGTCCCAAGGCGGTCCATCAGCTCTCGTGCCTGGCGACGTTCCGGCGCGCTCTGAATCGGCTTGAACCAGGCGCCGTCCGGGCGGAGGAAGATGTTCTCCCGGGCCGACAGGTTCTCCGCGATCCCGGCACGGCGTCGCTCAGCGGGCACGTACGCGATCCCTCGTGCCATCGCATGGCCGGGCGACCGGAGGGTGATCGGCTCACCGCCGAACGAAAGCGATCCCGACCGTAGCGACGTCAGGCCGAAGACGGCTTTGCCGACCTCGAACGTCCCTGCGTCGGCGAGGCCGCAGACTCCAACGATCTCGCCGGCACCGACGTCGAGCGAGAGCGGCCCGAACGTCGCGGCTTCAGCGTCCTCGAGCCGAAGGATGTTGTCCTTGCGCGCTCCCGTGCCGCTCGACTGCCGCTCAGTGGGCGCGTGGCCGCTGATCAGCTCGATCAACTTGCTTTCCGACAGGCCGGCCGCGGACTGTGCGGCAACCGTCCTGCCTTCGCGGAGGACGGTGATCGAGTCACACACCTCGAGCACATCACCGGCGCGATGCGTGATCAGCAGACACGCAACCCCCTGCTCGCGCAGCGCTGCCAACAGTTTGAGCACGGCGCGAACCTGGCGGGCCTCGAGATAGGCCGTGGGTTCGTCTAGGACGATCAGACGGACTCCGTGCGAGAGGGCGCGGGCGATCGCCACGGCCGTCTGGTCGGCGAGCGGGAGCTCGCCGACCAGCATCGTCGGATCGATGTCGATGTCGAGCCGATCGAGCAGCCTCCGTGCCGCCTCGACCGTGGCTCGATCGTCGATCATCCCGAGTCGCCGCCGGAAGCCGCCCCCGCCGAGGGCGATGTTGGCGGCCACCGACATGGACTCGAACAGCGCCAGATCCTGATGGATGAAGGCGGCCGAGCGCTCGGCGTGATGGGCGAACCCCGCCGAGACCGGATGGCCGAACAGGCGGACGTCGCCGCCGTCGGCGCGCTCGACGCCGGCGAGGATCCGCACCATCGTCGACTTCCCGGCGCCGTTCTCTCCGAGGAGTGCGTGGATCTCCCCGGGACGTGTTCGCAGGTCCGCACCGGCGAGGGCGACGGTCGCTCCGTACACCTTCTCGACGCCGGTGGCGTCGATCGCCAGCGCCTCGGGGTCCCCCGCGGCCTGCTGGCCGCGGGGTTCTCCGGACGGCGTGCGCTGCTTGAGCCCGAGCATCGCGACGCCTACGACTCGTTCTGGATGACCGAGTGGAGGTTTACGCCCCACGCCTTCTCATACGGCGCGAGGTAGTCGAACATCCCGAGGGTCCAGCGGTCGAGCTTGCCGTACGAAACGCTCGTCGTCGACTTGTCCGGGGTGTTCGCGGGCGTCACGAGGTATGCGCCAGGCCCGGTCTCGGATGCCGGCAGCGCCGGCTTCTTGGCCCACAGCCGAAAGACCTGATCGATCGCGGCCAACGTACCCCACGGTTCGACCTCGCCCGTGGCGAACGGGATCTGTCCCGCGTTCATCGCCGCGACGGCCGACGCGCCGCAGCCGGGCGCCGCGAGCTTCGTGCTGCCGCCGCCACTCTGTGCGGCTTGGGCGCCGGCCTGCAGGACGGCGCACGCCGAGGCGAGCATGACGAAACTGAGCCCAGGATGGGCGTTGATGTTCGAGCTGACGAGCTGTCCCATCGTCACCGGATTGGTGACCTGAGCCGCGGTCTCCGTGCTCTGGGTCAGAGTGCAGCCCGGGCAGGCAGTCTTGAAGTAGCTGGTCCCGGCGCCGACCTCGAGTTCGGGGAACTCAGGCGCGTCCAGCCAGACGACGCTGCCCTTGCCCTTGGTGAGGGCGATCATTTGGGCACCGGCGGCGATCTGGTAGAGGCTCGAGCCTTGCGGCACGTAGGCGCTGAGGTTTCCGCCGTCGATCGACGCAGTGCCGTACCCATCGACCACGGGAATGCCCCGTGACTTCGCGGTGGCGATCTGTGGTCCGATCGTGCTTGGGGCGATCGCCAGAGTGATGATCGCGCTCGGGTTCTTGGCGATCGCGGTGCTCATCGCCCGCTGATTGCCGGCCGGCGTGTAGTCGGATTGGACGACGCTCGATTGGATACCGAGCTTCGTGAGGAACGCCACGCCGATTTCGGCACTATGCGTGCACTGCCCGGATTGCGCCGAGCAGCTCACGAACACGATCGACTTCCCCGCCGGTGCCTTGTACGGCATGACGTGGATGTCGGCCGCGGTCGGCGCTCGCAGCTGCGACGGGGCTGCCGGACCGGTGGTTGGACCGTAGAGTAGCCTGGTCTCGGCCAGCTTCACGACGTTCTGCGCCGCCGCGAGCGCACCGCGTCCGGAAGATGTGGGCGAGCTGCCGGTGTTCGCCGCATTCACGGCGCCGCTGGTCGAGCTGTTGCTGCTCGTGCTGCCGCATCCAGCCAACAGCGCGGCTACGGCCACGGTGGCCAATACAACGGCGCCTCTGATCCGTCGTGACTTCAGTCCTATGCGAGCCATAGGGCCCTCTCTCCTCTCAATGTCAGAACGCGTTCGTCCGCGTCTTACGAGTTACGATGCGACCCGCATCATATCATCGGTTATGCATAATGCATTATTAATTCTCTGTTATGAGGTGCTCCCACGTCCGGCGACCGTCGTCTCCTCGCGATCGTCCGCGGCGTGGCTCTCCGGGCGGCGGCACCCCGCTCTCTCTCGCGACGAGCTGCACAACCTTCGCCCGCCGCTCACCAAGCGAACCCGGCGCAGGCGAACGTCTGCTCCATGCCTTCCTAGGTGCGCAGGCTCGTCCTCCTCTCCGACGCGAAACGATTGCCGTCACCGGCACCAACTGGAATGGGCGCCCTGCACTCGCTACGTCGAGCTGCAGAGAACGACGTTTGGTCTGGGGTGACAAGATGCGCGAGCCAAACATGAATCCTCTCCAGCAGTCGTGACGGCCGCTGCCGCGTCGGTGGATGACCTCGGCTCAACAATCCCTCTCCGCCAGACGAGCCGTCATCGTCTGATTCCGATGATTCATGTCTCTGAGGGTTGACCGGTCCGGGTTCGCGAACCAGTCGATTCGTTCCAGCCTGTGTGTCGACCTCGGCGCGGCTCACAGTGGGCGGCTTTTTGTTGTCCGCGCGACGACGCGGCGGGCCGGCGAACAGCCAACGCACGCGAGCCGCGCCTACGATCGGCGTCTTCGAGTGACGCCGATCCTCCTGCGCGGGCCACCAGATCACGATCAGGAGCCGTATTCTCCCGCGGCATTTTGATACATTATGTATCATACATCTCTGTTGTCGGCTGAGTGAGGAAGGTTCTGGAGCATGGGATTGAGAGGCCTGAGCGGAAAGACAGTGATCGTGACCGGTGCAGCCGGCGGCATCGGCTCGGCAGTCGCACGCCGCCTGAGCGACGAGGGCGCCCGTGTCGCGGTCGTCGACCTCGACGGCGACGCCGCCGAGCGCGTGGCACGCGAACTGCCGGGGAACGCCATCGCAGTGAGCGCCGACGTGAGTGACGAGAGCGCCGCCGATTCCTACATGGCCGCGGCACTCAGCCACTTCGGCAGCGTGGACGCAGTCCACCTCAATGCCGGCTACGCGGGCCGACTCGTGCCGCTCGTCGACAGCGACGCGGACGACTTCGACCGCGTGCTCGCGGTCAACGTGCGGGGGGTGTACCTCGGACTGCGCTCGGCCTTGCGCGTCTTTCGCCAGCAGAGCGTCCCCGGCGCGATCGTCGCCACCTCGTCCGGCCTCGGTCTTCGAGGCGGGCAACTCTGGGGCCCGTATAGCGCCTCCAAGCATGCCGTCCTCGGCCTGGTTCGCAGCGCCGCGCTCGAAGCGGCTCGTGATGGCGTGCGGGTCAACGCGATCTGCCCCGGGTTCACCGACACGGCGATGGTCGTCCCCACCGAACAGGCCGTCGGCCACGGGGACCGTGATGCCGCCCGCCATCTGCTCGAGAACTCGGTGCCGCTTGGCCGCTACGGCGACCCGCAGGAGACTGCTGCCCTTGTGGCGTGGCTCCTCAGCGACGAGAGCTCTTACACCACCGGCGGCTTTTTCACGATCGATGGTGGTGTCGACGCCGCGGCCGCCGGCTTCGTTCCACCGGAGGGTTAGCCGTGACCGACCGCAGGAATCTGCGCATCGTCTTGCGCCGGCGGCCCAGCGGGCTGCCCACTCCCGAGGACTTCGGCACCGAGTACCGGGCCGTTCCCGAGCCATCGGAGGGCGAGGTGCTCGCGCGAACGCTGATGCTCTCGATCGATCCGGCGATGCGTGGCTGGGTCAACGAGGCCCCGAACTACTCGGAGCCCGTGGCGGTCGGCGAGGTCATGCGGAGCTTTGGCGTCGGGCAGGTCGTCCGGTCACGACTCGCCGGCTTCGCAGAGGGCGACATCATCGTCGGCATGCCGGGATGGCAGCAATGGGCGACACTGCGCGAGAGTGACATCTACCGGCGCGTCGATCCCAAACTGGCACCGCTCTCGACCGCGTTGGGCGCGCTTGGTATCAACGGGTTGACGGCGTATATCGGCATGCTCGACATCGGTCGCCCGCAGCCCGGCGAGACAGTCGTCGTCTCGACCGCCGCAGGAGCGGTCGGCAGCATCGCCGGGCAGCTCGCGAGGATCCGGCAGGCTCGTGTCGTCGGGTTGGCCGGTTCTCCGGAGAAGTGCCGGATCTGCGTCCAGGAATTCGGCTTCGACGCGTGCATCGACTATCGCAAAGTCGGCGACCTGCGCCAGGCGCTGGCAGACGAATGTCCGGACGGTATCGACGTGTTCTTCGACAACGTCGGCGGCGATATGTTGGACGCGGTCCTCGAGCAGATCAACATCGCGGCCCGCATCGGGATCTGCGGAACGATCAGCCTGCCGCCCGGCGAGGTTGTCTTCGGCCCCCGCGTCGAGCGGCAACTGCTCGTCAAACGAGCCAGCATGCAGGGCTTTCTCGCGATGGATCACCTGGGCCGGATGGACGCAGTCGCGGCCGAGCTCGCTGGTTACATGGGCGATGGGCGGCTTCGCTACCGCGAGGACGTCGCGGAGCATCTGACCGACGCCCCATCGGCGTTGGAGCGCCTGCTGGCCGGCCGCAATACCGGGAAGAGCATCGTCCGCGTTGCCGACCCGTTGTAGAGGAGTGGATCGGCGACGTGTCCGCGCCTGGCCCGGTCAGTTCATCGCTGCTCAGTGCAGCGCGAGGCGGGCCGTGGACGCGAGCACCTTTCAGTCGTGCTTGTGCGCGAGCGCTTCCGCATGCGCGGCGATCACCGGAACGTCGGCACCGAACCCTCGGACGAACAGGTTGTCGGTGGCGCCATCCAGAGCGCGGCGGTAGTTCCCCTCCATGATCACGCAGAACTTCCACAGCGCGAGTGCGATGAACCATCGGATGTCCCGGATCGAGCGTCCTGACTCGTCGGCGTACCTCTGCGCGAGATCGTCGCGCGTCGGGTAACCGGGCTCCGTGGTGGCCCTCGAGAGCTTGAGCAGGCCATCCGGATCCCCCGGGTGCGCCCACATGCCGCATAGGTACCCGACGTCCGCGAGCGGATCCCCGCGTGTCGCCATCTCCCAGTCGAAGATGGCGATCAGCCGAGCCGGCGCCCGCGCCTCGAACATGACATTGCCGAGCCGGAAGTCCCCGTGGACGATCGTCACTTCGCTCGCCTCGGGGCGGTTGTCGCGCAGCCAGACCGTCAGCCGGTCAAGTGCCGGGATCTCGCGGCTCCGGTACGTCTCGAGGAGATCGGCGAATCGGCGCAGCTGCCGCTCGAGATAGCCGACCGGGCGGCCGAAGTCCTGTAGCCCGGCCGCTTTCCAGTCGACGGCGTGCAGCTTGACGAGGGCGTCGACGAGCTCGTCGGCGACACGCTGCCGTTCGTCAGGGGCGTCGAGCTGCGGCGGCGTCCGGTCGGTATACACGAGCCCGTTGAGCCTCTCCATCACGTAGAACGGGACCCCGATGATCGATGGGTCCTCGCAGATCGCGAGGACGTTCGGGACGGGCACGTCGGTCCGTGCCATAGCCCGTAGCAGCCAGGCCTCACGGAGCACGTCGTGTGCGGACTTGGGATATGGGGGGCGCGGCGGCCGGCGCAGCACGACCGTGGAGCCCTCTCTGGCGAGCGTGTACGTGTAGTTGGAGTGGCCGTCGCCGAGCGGCTCGATCGCGGGCTCGCCGCAGCCTAGCCCGTGCCGATCGAGGAACTCCAACAGCGGGTCGACGACGAGCAGGGGCGCGCGCCCGGACGGTGCATCCTCGTGCCGGCGCACAATGTCCCCGGGGGCGATCTCGGTGGGCATCAGAGATTCCCGCAGGCGGCCCGGGTCGACTCGCCCGCTTCGGCCAGGCGAAGGAGCCGTTTGGCGATCGCCATTCGATGCACCTCGCTGGCGCCGTCGTAGATCCGCGCCGCCCGCGCATCGGCGTACCACTGCGCGATCGGAAGGTCGTGTGTGATCCCGGCCCCGCCGTGCACCTGCACGGCGCGGTCGAGGATTCGTCCGAATGCCTCGGCGACGAAGGTCTTCAGCATGGCTATCTCCTGGCGGTGATCCAGCCCCTCCTCCACTCGCCATGCGGCGTGAAGCACCATCAGCCGCGCCGCGTACAGATCCATGGCGCTGTCGGCGACGAACGCCTGGAGCATCTGGTGATCCGCCAGGCGAGTCCCGAAGGATTCGCGCTCGAGCATACGGCGGGCCATGAGGTCGAGCGCTCGCTGACTGACTCCGATCCAGCGCATGGCGTGGCCGAGGCGGCCGGTGGCGAGTCGGACCTGTGCGAGGCTGTACCCCGCACCCTCCTCGCCGAGCAGGTTCGCCGCGGGCACGCGGACGTTCTCGAGCTCGACGGTGGGATGTCCGCCCGGAAATTCGGCCCCGATCGCCGTCGGCTCGTGGACCACACGCCAGCCCGGCGCATCGCCCGGGATCACGATCAACGAATAGGCGCGTCCGCGCAGCTGCGGAGCGCCCGTGCGCGCCACGACGATGCCGAAAGCTGCGCCAACGGCTCCTGTCGCGAACGACTTGCGGCCGTTGATGACCCACCAGTCGCCGTCCCGGACAGCCGTCGTCGTGAGATTCAGCGGGTCGCTCGACGCGACGTCAGGCTCGGTCATCAGAAAGCAGGACCGCAGCCGCCCGTGGGCCAGCGGTCGCAGCCACCGCTCTGCCTGCTCCGGGGTCGCGGCATGGAGCAGCACATGCATATTGCCCTCGTCCGGTGCCATCGCGTTCAGACCGATCGAGGCGAGGGTCGAGACGCCGCACTCCTGAGCAACGAGTGCGAGGCCGATCGCCCCCAGGCCGAGACCACCGTAATCAGGCGGCATCTGAGGAACGAAGATCCCGCGGTCACGGGCGCGGTCGCGCAGCCGCTGGACCACCTCCCCCTGGATATCGAGCGCTTCGATCGGGCCGATCTCCCGCTCGACGGGGAGGACGTCCTCGGCCACGTACGCGCGAACCTCAGCGACGATCCGCTTGACGTCCTCGGGAATTGTGAACCCGATCCGGTCTGTGCTCGCCACAGCAATCACGAAGCCGCCTTCCGACCCTCAGCGCGCAACGGTCAAGCGAACACCGGGTTGATGTCCATGAAGATCCGGTAGTCCGCGACCAGCCCGTCTCGCAGGCGAAAGATGTTCGCGCAGGGGAGCGACAGCCGCTGGCCGTCGAGCCGCTCGTAGTGGACCGTCATCTCTGTGATGACGACGTCGTCCTCGACCGTCCATACCGATTGGATCTCGTGACGGAGGCTGCTCAACGAGGCGAAGAATTCCTTGGACATGGCAATGCAAGCGGCCTTCCCGACGACCGGCTCGTTGTTGCCGAACCGCAGCTCGATGTCGTCCGTGAGATATGCGGCATTGGCCTCGACGTCCTTCGCGTCGGTCGTCGCGAACAGCTCGCGAATCGTTTTCTCCGGGCTCAGCACCTCGACCATGGCGATCTCCTCCTACGGGTCACATCGATGTTGTGGGCAATACGTTTCCTGGGGTCTTCTCTTGAAAGCGTGTTGGCTGCGCGGCACAAGCTCGGTTTCGGTCTCTGAGGCGGGTCAGCGGACGGTCGGGGCAAGGCGTTTTTCGGCGAAGGCCGCGAACCAACTCATCGCCGCCGGATCGTCGACGGTCTGCACATCGACGACCTCCTCGAGCGTCCGCCCTTGGAGCAATCGCTTGATCGGCACCTCGAGCTTCTTGCCGGTGAACGTGCGGGGGATGGCGGGGGCCTGGATGATGTCGTCCGGCACATGCCGCGGCGATAGGCCAGTCCGAACCGCGTCGGTGATCTCGCCGCGCAGGTCCTCGTCGAGCTTTCGCGCCGCGGCCGGCACGACGAACAGCGCCATCTAGTAGGCGCCCTCGGGCAGTTCGACGCCGACCACGAGGCTGTCCGCGACGTCCGGCAGGCTCTCGACGGCCGCGTAGATCTCGGCGGATCCCATCCGCACGCCGCCGCGGTTCAGGGTCGAATCGGACCGACCCTCGATCAGGACCGTTCCGCGCGCGAAGATCCGGATCCAGTCTCCGTGCCTCCAGACCCCCGGGAAGGTCGAGAAGTATGCGTCTCGATAACGAGTGTCCTCCGGGTCGTTCCAGAAACCGGTCGGCATCGACGGCATCGGTTCGGTGATCACCAGTTCCCCCACCTCGTCGATCACGGGCTGCCCCGCCGGGCTCCAGGCCTCCACCCTGACCCCGAGCGCCCGCCCGGAGATCTCGCCCGAATAGACGGGGAGTACCGGGGACCCGCACACGAACGACGAGCACACGTCGGTGCCGCCGGACGAGCAGTCGACGCGAGCGTCGGGCAGCCGCGCGCCGAGCCAGCTCCAGCCGGCGCTCGGAAGCGGTGAACCGGTGGACACCACGACGCGCAGTGCGCTGAGGTCAAGCTCCGCGGCGGGATCGGCGTCGGCTGTGTCGCAGGCGGTTATGTAGGCGGCTCCGACGCCGACGACTGCGGCGCCCGATGCCGCGGCGACGCGCCAGCTGCCGGTGACGTCTGGATAGGTGGGGCTGCCGTCATACAGCACCGGTGTCGCGCCGACAAGCAGCCCGCCGACGAGGAAGTTCCAAACCATCCAGTTCGTCGAGCTGTAGAAGAAGAAACGATCGCCGTCTCGCAGCCCGATCCCGAGCGCGAGCGCCTTGTTGTGCTCGAGCACGATGCCCCCGTGGCTCTGGACGATCCCTTTCGGCAAGCCGGTCGTGCCCGACGAGAACAGGATCCACAGCGGGTGCTCGAATGGCGTGGGTTCGAAGCGGAGTTCGACGTCGGGCTTGGTGGCCTCCGACCAGCTCAGCGTCGGCCCCTGGGGTTGCTCGATGGCCTCGGGCGCACCGGCGATGAGAATCGTGGCCCTCAGGCTCTCGAGCGACTGGGTCAGTTCAGCGACCTCACCGAGGCGGTCGCGGAACTTGCCACCGTACCGGTACCGCCCAACCGCCACGAGGACCTTCGGCTGTACCTGAGCGAACCGGGCCAGCGCGCTCTGCACTCCGAAGTCAGGCGAGCACGACGTCCAGATCGCGCCGACCGAGGCCGCGGCGAGAAGTGACACCGCCGCCTCCACTCGGTTCGTCACATATCCGGCGACGCGGTCGCCCGAGCCAACCCCGAGCTCTCGGAGCGTCGTCGCGAGGCCCCCGACCTGGCGGCGCAATTCGGCCCAGGAGACCTCAGTTGGTTCTTCGCCTTCATGGCACTCGAGGATCGCGGGACGACTATCGGTTGCCTTCCTGAAGACCTGTTCGGCGTAGTTGACGGTCGCTCCCTCAAACCAGCGAGCCCCTGGCATCGAGCCGCTGAGAACCTCGCGGTACGGCGTCGCGCTCGAGATCTCGAAATAGCGCCACACCGCCTCCCAGAATCGACCGACGTCGTCGACTGACCACTGCCACAAGGCGCCGAAATCGGGCAGCCTCACGTCGGCTGAGCTCTCGATCCAATGCCGGAACCGCGTCACCTCGGCCGCCTCGAGTTCCGCTGCGGTCGGCGTCCACACGATGTCCGTCGTCGAAGGTGACATGCGCTCAGGCTGGGACTGCCGCCGGCCTGCGAAGGATGGCGTCCAGCGCCTGGGTGAGGGCCGCCACGGGATCGGCCGGACGGGTGGCCGATCGCCACGCGACGTGCTGGTCGGGGCGGACGAGGACCGCGCCATCGCTTCCGACCTCGCGCTGACGGTGCCATGCGCCAGTCGGGTCGGTGACATCGCCGCCAGCGCCGATGGTGACGACGTCGATCGAGACGTCCGTCGCCGCCGCAACCTCCGCGACGACTCTCTGCCAGTCGCCGTCCGCTCCGGCGAGCAGTGTGAACCGTCCATACGCCGCGACGGCGTAGGTGGACACCCTCTCGCCGTCCCGCTCCAGCCACGCGTGTGGCATGCGGTGCCCGGGGCGTGTCGTTGGAATGAAGTCGGTCACATCGTCTTCGCGCGCCGCCAGCTGGGTCCCGTCCGGGACCAATGCGCCCTCTTCGTAGCAGTAGCCGAGCTCGAGGTTCAATGCGCAGAACTCACGCCGCTTGCGGCGCACGGCGCTGGCGACTTGCTCGCGGACGCCGGCTGCCTCGTCGCTATCGAACAACAGCGTGCGGATCGCAGCCCAGCCGCGCTCGGGATCGTCGCTCGGGATTCCGATCGCCGCGTCGATTGCGGCATGCTCGAAGAAGCTCTTGAGCGATTGGTCGGCGTTGCGCATCGCGACCGGGCGTCGTTCGCTGTCGTAGGTGGCCAGCAGGCCTTCGCCTGCCTTTCCGGACATCACCATCGCGAGCTTCCAGACCAGGTTCTGAGCGTCTTGCAGCGCCGAGTTCATCCCCAGCCCTCCGGTCGGCGGGTGGTGATGGGCCGCGTCGCCGACAAGAAACACCCGCCCCTCGGCGAAGCGCTCCGCCACGATCGATTCAATCTGCCACTCGCTGATCTTCATGACCTCGATGTCGAGGGCAGGGACCCCGGTCGCCGCGCGAATCCGAGCGATCACGTCCGCGGGGCGGTAGTCCGTCTCATCATCGGGAGCGGTCGCGAACGAGAAAGCCCATTCGTCCGCATCGGCGCCCCAGCCCTGAC
The DNA here is from genome assembly GCA_963832315.1 of uncultured Solirubrobacterales bacterium. Taxonomy (GTDB): domain Bacteria; phylum Actinomycetota; class Thermoleophilia; order Solirubrobacterales; family Solirubrobacteraceae; genus Palsa-465. The sequence continues at coordinate 387,523 of CAWHTT010000013.1, forward strand.
CGCCCATCTTGACCATCACGCCGCTGCCGATCGAGCCACCGTGGTCGGGGTTGATGAACCAGTAGATCGAAACGCGTGGATCGGGATTGACACCGATTAGTCCCGGAGCCCTCATGTACGTCGTGATCATCTTCACGAGGCCGCGGTCGCCGATCTCCTCGATCCCGAGCATCGGTCCGATCGTCCGACCGCCGTCCGCGGCGACGACATACTTAGCGTGGACCTGGAAGGGCACTCCCGTTTCGAGGTTCGTGATCGTCGCAGTCGGTCCCCTTTGGTCCTGCACGAGATCTTCGAGCTCGTGCTGGAAGAGGACGTCATCTGGGGCGAGTTCGCGGGCGCGCTCCTGAAGGATCGGCTCGAGGTGGATCTGCGGCAAGTTGCGATGCGTGTATGGGCTGGCTGACGTGGAGACCAGCAGCTCCTGTCCGCCTCCCCACGAGTCGCCGCGGGCGAGCTCAACTCCATGCAGCTCAGTTGGCCCAGCAAAGGAGGTCATCCAGGCAACCTGCGACATGTACTCGTGGTCCGAGCTGGCGGCCAACATCCGCTCGGTGAGTCCGCACTGGGCGAGGATCTCCATCGACCGGGGGCTGACGATGTGCGCCTTCGGCAGCCCCGACCCTCCGGTCCTGCGCTCGACTAGCAGACTCTTGATGCCCAGGCTGCTGAGCAGGATGGACGCGGTCAGACCCGCTGGACCGCCTCCGACGATGAGGACTGGGACGTTGCGACGTGCGTCTTGCGGCGACATGTCGGCTCCTCTCAGGCCGGAAGCCGGGGGTCAGGCTCAACCGTCGGCGGAAACTCACCGGCGTAGGCGGCACGGTGCAGCTCCTCGAAGCTCATGCCGGCGCGGTGGGCGTCCAGCAACGCACCGGGATCACACGGTGCGCCGATTGGATTGGCGGTGAACTCGGGGGAAGTCCGCATCCATTCGCTCGACTTGTCCCAATCGCCGAAGTTGTCGACTTGCAGCTCAACGCTGTTGCCGTCGGGATCGAGGTAGTAGAGCGACAAGGTCATCCCGTGATCCAGGGTGATGTGCGGCTCGACACCCTCCTCACGGAGCCGTGCGAAGTTCTCTAGGAGGTCCCCGACGTGCTCGAACTCGTAGGCTGTGTGATGGAGGCCGGCGTGTGCGAGCTTGTCGGGATCGTCGCTGATTCCCGGCGCAACGAGCAGCGCCATCCGGTGGTTGGCGCGGTCGTTGCTCAGCCATGCCCCCTGCTCACCGTTCCAGGTTGGCTCAAGACCGACCACCAGTCGGTACCAGGCGATCATCTCGTCCTTCCGCGTCGTCTTCACCGTCGTATGGTGAAAAGCGGGACGCGGCAACTTGACCCCGTCAGAAGACATTTGGGAACTCTCCTTCTACCTCAACACTTTGCGCAATCCACCGTTGTTGCCGTGACGGGCGACTTCGGCCGCAGGTCCCATTGGCCAGATCGCTGGTGCCCGCCGGCCGGCCCGCTCCGCTCACACCGACCAGATGCCATCACTTCGATCCCACCAGCTGGTCGACTGCGATGCGCGCCGTTTCCGCCGGTTCATCAATGACCGGGTTGACGATTGAGCCCAGCCCCTCGACCTCGACTCGCACTTCGTCGCCGGCGGCCAGATAGACGGGTGGCGCCATGGCGCCGCCAACCCCGCTCGGAGTCCCCGTCAGGATGATGTCCCCGGCCTCGAGCGTGCAGGCCTGCGACAGGAAAGCGATCAGCTCGTTGGCTCCGAACAGCAGGTTGCTCGTCGTCGAGTCCTGGCGTAGTTGGCCATTGACCCATGTACGCAGCCGCAGGCCCTCATCCCCAGGATCGATTTCCTCCTCCAACGTCAGCCAGGGCCCAATCGGGCAATGGGTATCAAACGATTTGCCCATCGTCCATTGCGGCGAGGCGCGCTGCCAGTCGCGCACGCTCACGTCATTGGCCACCAGGTAGCCACCGATGACCTCGCGCGCGCGTTCGGTCGGGACGTGTCGGCAACGCGAGCCGATCACCACTCCGAACTCGCCTTCGTAGTCGAGCTCTGCGGACACCTTCGGCCGCTGGATCGCGTCGCTCGGCCCACACACGCTGTTGACGAACTTCGCGAACACGGTCGGCACCGCGGGCGCCGGCATGCCCGACTCGGCGATGTGGTCCTTGTAGTTGAGGCCGATCGCGAACACCTTTGGTGGCCTCGGGATCGGCGCGGTGAGACGCGCGCTGCGTAGCGGGACCCGGAGTCCCGAGCGCACGGCGGAATCGATCCTCCTCTCGGCGGTCCCGCGCCCCTCCGCAAGTAGAAGTTCTGCTCCCTGGTCGGCACGCAGCTCCATATCGATCAGGGCGAGCTCATCGTGGTTCAGCACTACGCCGAGGCGGGGGCCGTCGTGGTGATCAATCCGGGCAATTGGCATAGCAGACATTATGCATTATATCTCGCTGATCCGCAAGAATCGGAGGCCTGGATTCCAAGGTACTCCTAGGCCGCCGCGGCAGCGGCGCGAAGCGGGGCGAGCGCCGCGCTCCAGGCGATCACCTGGTCGAGCAGCGTCCTCAGGGCGTCGATGTTGTAATCGCCGGGCTTGAACAGGCTGAAGTTCTCGAACTCGGTGACCAGCGAGAGAGCCACCTGCTGGCGTACGTCGGCCATCTGCAGCTCGGCGGCGACCAGGCGTAGGTGCTCGGCGGCACGCGCACCTCCGACGGCGCCGTACGAGACGAGGCCGACCGCCTTGTTGTTCCACTCGGCGTACAGGAAGTCGATCGCGTTCTTGAAGACCCCCGAGGTGCCGTGGTTGTACTCCGGCGTGACCCACGCGAAGCCGTCGAATGAGGCAATCTTCTCCGCCCAACGCTTCGTGTGGTCGTTCTGGTACTGCCCGAGCGACGGCGGCATCGGCTCGTCGAGGTGGGGCAGCGGGTAGTCGCGCAGGTCGACCAGCTCGAACTCCGCGTCATCGCGTCCGGAGGCGAGCTCAAGCACCCACTTGGCGACCTGCTCGCCGTTGCGATTTGGACGTGTGCTTCCGAGGATGATGCCAATCCGGGTCACAGGGGCTCCCTAGTCGAATGCATTTGCGACGACGGTCCGTGTCCCTTGCCCAGCCAGACGCGATCTGACGAGGGGGCTGCGTCGGCAGCAAGCAATCGGGATCAGCCAACCACGCCGCAGGCTCGCACATAATACATTATCGGTCGAGCGTGTGGTAAGCGGCCGCTGTGCGTCTTCCGGCGACGACGGGGACGATCGCCTTCGCCAGCCGACGGTCGTGGTAACGAGCCAGCGTCATCATCAAAAGCGCGACGTGAGGTGTCGGCGGCCACGATGGCCAGCCGGCCGCCGTCGCCGCAAGTACGAGGCGATCGACCAGCGCCGGATGGCGATGCGCGAGCTTCTGCGCGACGACGCCACCGAACGAGTATCCGAGCACGTCCGTGTGGGCGACGCCGAGCGTCTCGAGCAGTACGGCGACCACGTTCGCCGTACCGCGGATGCGGAGCGGAACGCAGGGAACGGAGGATCGACCCGCGCCTGGGAGGTCAAACGAGATGAGTTCGTGCCCGGGCAGCGCCGGGCGGAGCGGTCTCCACATCTCCACCGACGCGCCCAGGCCATTGACGAGTAGAAGTGGCGGACCTTGCCCGTCGCGACGGACCCGCAGACGCAGGCGGCCAACGCGAACGGTCTCCGTCCGCGTCATCTCGCTGCGGTCGCGGTCCGGATGGCCTGTTGGGCATACCACTGCAGCACTTTCTCGTCATCCACCGCTCCGGCGGAGGCCGCCTCCTCCAGCGGGACGCCCTGCAGCAGACGCTTGACCGGAACCTCGAGCTTCTTGCCCGTGAGGGTCCGGGGGACCGCCGGCGCCGCGATGATGTCGTCCGGAACATGGCGCGGCGACAGACGAGCGCGGATCTCCGAGCGGATCGCGTCGCGCAGGCGATCGTCCAGCACGTTCCCGAGGGCCATCACCACGAACAGGGGCATGGCGTAGCCGCCGTCGTCCAGTTCGACGCCGACGACGAGACTGTCGGCGATCGCCGGGAAATCCTCCACCACGCCGTAGATCTCTGCGGACCCGATGCGGACGCCGTGTCGGTTGAGTGTCGCATCTGAGCGTCCGGAGACGGTCACGGTGCCGCGTGAGGTGATGGTGATCCAGTCGCCCTGGCGCCACACGCCGGGGAACGGGCAGAAGTAGGAGTCGCGGTAGCGCGTGCCGTCCTCGTCGCCCCACAGCCGCAGCGGCATCGACGGCATCGGCTCGGTGACCACGAACTCGCCGACCGCGTCCGCTCGTGGAGCGCCCTCGGGACTCCAGGACTCGGCTCTCACCCCCAGGCAGCGGGCGCTGATCTCACCGGCGTACACGGGGAGCGTGGGATTCCCGGCGAAGTAGGCGGTGCACACGTCGGTGCCGCCGCAGATCGAGTCGATGCGGGTTGCCCGCGACAACTGGCGCTCGAGCCACGCCCATCCGGCCGGCGGCAGCGGCGAGCCGGTCGGGATCAGCGTCCGCATGGCGTCCGCACGGGCGCCGAGCTCGATGCCGGCCTTTTGGCAGCCGGACACGTACGCGGACCCGACCCCGACGACGGTCGCACCGGTTTCCTCACTCAGCGACCACAGAACGTCGTGCTCGGGATGTGCTGGGCTCCCGTTGTAGAGGATCGTGGTGGCGCCGTGCAGCAGGCCCCCGACGAGGTAGTTCCATGCCATCCAGCTCGTCGAGGTGTAGAAGAAGAAGCGGTCGTGCCGACCGAGGTCGAGGCTCAGCCCCAATGACTTGAGGTGCTCGACGACGATGCCTCCGTGGCTGTGCACCAGCCCCTTCGGGATGCCTGTCGTGCCCGATGAGAACAGCACCCACAGCGGGTGCTCGAAGGGCACGGATCGGAACTCTGGCTCCTGTGGTTCGCGGACGACCTCATCGAACGCGATCGCCGCCGGGTCATTCGGGAACAGCGACCGCGACCGTTACGGTCGCGGTGCAGCGATGGGCAGGCCGCCCGGAGCTCGGCCACGGTCCCGCGCCGGTCGTGCGTCCGCCCGCCGAACCTGTATCCGTCGACGGCGACGAGTACCTTAGGCTCGAGTTGCCCGAAGCGATCGGCGACGCTCTGGGCCCCGAAGTCCGGAGCGCAGACGCTCCAGATCGCGCCGAGGCTGGCGGTCGCGAGCATCGCGATGACCGCCTCGGGGATGTTCGGCAGGTACCCGACGACCCGGTCCCCGGGCTCGACCCCGATGCGCGAGAGCGCGGCCGCGAACGCGCCGACCTGACCGCGCAACGTCTCGGCGGTGAGCGCGTGTAGCGCCCGAGTCTCGTCGAGGTACAGGATCGCGGGCTCGGCGTCACGAGCCCTCGCCAGGACCTGTTCGGCGTAGTTGAGCTGCGCCCCTCGGAACCAGACGGCACCGGGCATCGCGCGTCCGGCGAGCGAGGCGCGAAAGTGCGTCGGCGACGCCAGCTCGTAGAAATGCCAGACCGCATCCCAGAAATCCTCGAGCCGCGTGACCGACCACTCCCAGAGCTCGCTGTAATCGTCGAAATCGAGACCGCGTCGCGCCAGCAACCAGTCCCGGAACCGCGTGACGTTGGCGTCGGCGGTCGATGCTTCGGTCGGTTGCCAGATCACGCGTGGTTCACCCGCGCCATCAGGCACGGGACGGTTCCAGGCCGCGAACGTATGCGCCGGGTGCCGAATCGATCACCCGGAACTTTCGGCTGCCCAGCTTCGCGGCCGGACGTCGCGCTTCGCCAGATCGTTCGATCGCCCAGTCGGCCCAGTGCTCCCACCACGTTCCCGGCACCTTCTGTGCCTTTGCCTGCCACTGGTCAGGATCTGCCTCCGGCTCGGGGCCCGCGAAGAAGTGGGCCTTAGGGTTCCCCGGTGGGTTCACGAGGCTTGCGATGTGGCCGGCGTTGCTCAGGACAAACGTGCTGGGGCCGCCGAGCAGCTGAGTTGTCCGGTAGCAGCCCTTCCACGGTGTCAGGTGGTCCGTTGTCGCGCCGGTGACGTACGTCTCCAGGGTCACCTCGTTGAGGTCGACCGGGGCGTCGAGCACGGTGAAGGCGCCCGGGTTGACCAATTTGTTGTTCGCGAAGATGTCGAGGAACTGCTGGTGCAGGGCCGCCGGCAGGTTCGTCGGGTCGGAGTTCCACGCGAGGATGTCGAAGATCGGCGGGTCTTTTCCGAGCAGGTAGTTGTTGACCCAGTAGTTCCAGACGAGATCATTCGGTCGCATCCAGGTGAACACCGATCCGAGGCTCGGTCCGTCAAGCCCGCCTCGCATGCGTGATCGTCCTCGAGCAATTGCGAGCAGAGGGGCGGTATTGAACAGCCCGATGGTCGCCGGCGAGGAGAAGTCCAGCAGCGTTACTCCGAAGGTGGCCTGTTCGCACCCGCTCGTCGCGTTCGTGCGCCAGGTAGTTGAGGACGGTGGCCGTCAGGATGCCGCCCGCGCACAGCCCAAGGACGTTGACGTCGTC
>CAWHTT010000014.1:0-43716 GCA_963832315.1 uncultured Solirubrobacterales bacterium
CCAGGCGCGCTCCACGGCGCGGCGCGGGGAGCCGCGAGTCGGAAGGGAGGCGGCGCCCGGGACGCAGGCTTGCTCATCGTTAGCTGTCCGCGTCGTCGGCCGGGTGCAACGGATAGCGCTCCCCGCCAGGGCGCCTGACCGTGATGATCCCCGGAGCGCGCGTCCAAATCCACGCGGCCTCCACGCTTTGGACGTAGGTCGCGACCGGGCCGATGAGATTGGTAATCGCGCCGTGCATATCGCCTGCGGATTCGAGCGGGAACGGGTGCGCGAGCAGGTTCCCTACAGCGTCGGCGTACCGCGCATCCGCCGCGACCGGAGCATGACGTAGCTAGAGCGGTTGTTCGCGACGGCTTCCATCGCCGCCCGCACTCATCGTCTCCGGCTTGATCGTGGCCGTAATGGAAGAATCGATTTCGTAGCTCTTTAGATCGTCGCGCAGGGTCGGCGGACGGTGTCTTGCCGATTGACTTCGATATTGGGGCGACCGCGCATCACTTCCGCAAGCTGTCGGATTGCGTTGCGATGCGCAGTGCGGATTTCCTTCCGGGGCGGTTTGATCTGTCGGGGCAGGCCAGCGAGAATTGATCGACTGTCGGACGATTCTGGAATTCGGCGGATCAAGCAGCATCACCAGTTCGCGAAGGTGCGATGCCAGGAGCGCACGAGATACAGCCGCTCGGCTGCGCGTTGGCGATTGCGGGTCGCGTAGTGCCCGGCGATCCGCATGTCGCCGAGCGCCATTGAAAGGCGCATGACGTATCGCGCGAGCCAGTCGTAGGCAGGGAATGCCACGCCGATGCGAAACGAGTAAGTCACTTTCCACGTGTCGCGCTCGCGCTCCATCGGCGCATCTGCTATTCCGGCGGCAATGGCTTTTCGATGTTCCGCGCCTTTAGCATTACCTCACGGCGCGCGAGGACCGCGGCGAGCGGCAGCGCTGATTTGCCGTTTGCCGCCTCTCGATACGCGCCTCCCCAGACCTCGATAGCGACTTCCTGTACGGCGATTGTCCGATTGGCGACGAGTAGCTGCCGCTCCAATAGCTCGCGCTGCCGCTTGAGTCCATCTAGCTCATTGGCCGTTTCTCGCAGCGCGGCATTTTCGCCGCGGAGTAGCGCGTTTTCCTCGCGCGAACCGCGCAGCGGAGCAAGGGCGACATTCCATGCGAATTCGAGTGCGAGGACGACGACGAATGCGAGGACGGCAACGCCAAGAGTGATCCATGCGGCAGCGGCGCCGCTCGGCCATCCGGCAGTCGCGAGCGCGACGATCGTAGGACGCCGGTCGCGACGAGACGGCATACATCCGCTTTCCAATCGCGGAGACTCGTTGTGTCGCGTTTGGCGCGGTCAATTTCCATGGGGCACAGGATGCTAGGAAGCGCGCCGGACGAGCGAGCGTTGCCGACTCGTCGGCGACCAAGATACGTGTCCCGTCTGCGGATCATGGGCGCCTGTCGATCGTGCGCCTCGGACGCCATCGCTGGGTCCAGCTCGACGGCCGCGGGCTGGCGCGGGACTGCTGGGGGTCGCGAGCGCTCGAAAAGCTGATGCTGGCGCTGGACGGTTGTGCGGTTCAGTATCCGCGGGGTGGACGGTGCGATCGAGTTGCGGCAGTTGCGGTATTTCGTTGCGGTGCCGAGGAGTTGCATTTCGGCCGGGCGGCGGAGCGTTTGCACATGTCGCAGTCGCCGCTGTCGCGGGCGATCCGCGATCTGGAGCGGGACCTCGGGGTGGTTCTGTTTGTGCGCACGACCCGCCGGGTCGGACTGACCGCGGCCGGGACGCTGTTGCTCGAGCGAGCGCGGCCCGCGCTCGCCGAGATCGACGGGGCGATTGCGGACACCCGGCGTGCGGGCCAACCGGATGCTGGCATCCTCGCGATTGGCTCGGGCCCGTTCAGTGGAGCGGTGGCGTCGCGGCTGGTCGACGCTGCGACCTCCTGCCAGTCCGGCGGGACCATGTGAAAATGCGGCCGACCCTCGAACTCCAGGTAGTCGGTCCGCGTCGGGGACTGCTCGTAGCGCTTGTACGCCGCTTTGGTGAGCGAGGCCGGCACGGTGTGGTCCTCGGTCGCCCCGACGAGAAGCAGCGGCGCGCGATCTGCGTTCTTGAAGTGGACCTCGGTCGGCGGGTGCAGGTGGAAGTTCGCGAATCCCGCCTCGTAAAGGATCTGCCCGGTCTCCGGCACGGCGAGGCGCTCGTACGCCGCCGCCGCGTCATCCTCTGAGAACGTGTTGACGAGATCAGGCAAACGTCGACCCGCTTGCGACTCAGATCCAAGCCCACGTGGAACATCGCCCCACTCCTTTCAAAAGACGAGCAGGATCAGGCCGGCCCATCGCGTAACGTGAGGCCGAGGTCGGTCCTTCGATTTTCGCTAGCCCGGCCGCGCGGCCGCTACCGCGCAGGCCTGACCGAAAGCTTTCGATCCGGAGGACCGACCTCTGCCCGGCGACTACCGCCCGGCCGAGAAAGCCCTCGTTCATCACAGTCACGACGGCGACGGGCGATCGTGAGCCCGCCGGCGGCCTAGGCTTGCCTCCTGCTCACTGCGCGGAGCAGCCGCGACCGGAGACGCCGTTGATGCGTCCCCCGCGGCAAGAGCAAGTCTGGGCGTGGCGACCGCGGCTCGTGAGCGAGGCGTGAGCGGGGGCCTCGACATCGATCTATGATGCTCTCGCGAAGCGGCGCACAGAAGCCGTCGAGGATGCCGCGAAGGATCGTCATGCGCGGTGATGGGACGGGCTGCCGTTCAGGCCAACGCGCAGGCCGGGCCCATGGTCGGCGCAGCGTTCGAGTACGTCACGAACCTGTCCATAACGCGACGTCTCGTTTGCGATGCTCCGTCGATCTGTTCATCACCGGCGTTGGCGCAGCAGAAAGTCAAGCGTCGCGCGGTTGAAGGTCTCGGGGTCCTCGTGCAGCCCGGCGTGCGACAGGTGCTCGAAGACAACCCGCTCGCATCCGCGGATCCTGCTGGTGATTCGCTCGGCAAATCGCGGCGAGCAGACGAGGTCATGAGCTCCAACGGTGACCAGACACGGAACGCCAATCTCACTCAGAGCCGCGCTCACGTCATGGCTCATGGCCGCCTCGGTCTGGGCGAGGAACGCCTCCAGCGGCTGAGCGGGTCGGCCACGCACGAAGTCCGCCAGCGTGTCGACGAACTCCGGTCGGTCGACGTACATCTCGGGCGTAAAGCACAGCGGGAAGATCGCCTGAATCACGGTGTCGGCGACGCTCGGCAGCGTCGATGCCACAGTCCGCCAGAGCTCCACGATCGTCCTCAAATAGAGATCGCTGGTGTCCCACGCGCTGTGCAACGACAGCGAGCGAACGCGATCCGGATGGCGGGCCGCGAGGTGCATGCCTATTGCGGCGCCAAGCGAGACGCCTGCGATATGCGCCTGCTCAACCCCGATCGCGCCGAGGAAGCCGGCGACCTGGTCGGCGTAGATTTCGGTCGAGTACGGCCCGGAGGGCTTGTCGCTCTGCCCCGTCCCAGGAAGGTCGAGAGCGATGCACGTGAAGTGGTCTGCGTAGGCCGGCAGCTGGAACGCATAGCACGCGTGATCCGCGGATAGGTACGGAATCAGCAGCAGCGGCTCGCCCTCCCCCTGCACGTCATAGTTGATCGTGAGCCCGTCTACGTCAACCTGCGGCATTTTCGCCTCCTCATTAGAGCTGATGCCAACGTGGACCTCCTTGACACGGCGCTCAAGCGAGCGGCTCTACGCCGGACCGGAAGCCATACAACTGAAATCCCCGCCGCCGTCGATCCGCGCCCCAATTTACCCCTCGCGACCGCGCAAGCCGCAGCATCTGAAGATGACGCTCTGGGGTAAGAACGCGCGCGTTTCGTCCTCCGCGAACTCGTTGCTTCCTGGGCCAGGGGCGGTGTCGTCGCCAAGGCAGAGGAGGGCCAGGCTGTCGCCGGTGGGTCGTCATTCGGGTCCGGTCGTGCGTAGCGGCTGGGGTTCGCCACCGTGGTGACCCGGGCACGGAGGTTTGTCCTTCGGTGCCCCATGTCCGGTTACTGCGTCGGTGAATTCGCGCCGCGCCTGAGTGCGCGGCCGGTCTGAGGTAGCCATCTGGGTCCGAACAGGAGTAGCGGGACGACGAGGAGGATCGCGAGATGGGATGGCGTGGGCAGATTGGTAATCATCGGTATGTGCCGGGTTTGACGACGCCGGCGTAGTGGAGGAAGTGAGCTCGTGTATAGGCGCGGTCTCCGGTGATGTTGGGGTTCGGGGTGGGTCCGAGCTTTAGGTCGGGCATGACCTCGATGAGGTCGTCCGGGTTGCTCTGAGTCACCGCGTCGGTGATCGATGTGAAGTTGCATCCCGACGCGCAAACGGTCCACTCCACCGACGCCCGGGCCGCTCGCGGCGTGAGGAGGATCGCGGCCACGAACACGCAGGTCACGGCCAGCCGCGCCCGCCGGATCGTTTGAGTGCCCCGTTTACTCCTCACGCTCATCGCCGACCGCGCCTTAGCGTGATCTTCTTGGACTTCGTGTTCGGATCGCCGCCAACCGGCGTGAACGTGACGTTGACGGTGATCTTCGCCGTGCCGGTTCGTTCGAGGCTTCGCTTCGTCGTCGCATCCGTTCGGAGGGTCAGGGTGACCCTGCCGGGGCTGCTGACGGACTTGGTCAGCTTTTTGACTCCCTTTCCGGCGAGGAGGAGTGTGCCCGCTCCCGGGACCGTCGCGATGAGGGTCGAGCTGCCCGCCCGCCTGCCTCGCTTCGGCCGCGAGAGAGTGAACGAGTTGGCCGGCTTCCCGGGTGGATGGCCGCCGAGCACAGTGAGTCCGGCAGTCCCGGAGCTCGCCGCGTTGAACGTGTCGCCGCGGTAGGCGGCCGTGATGCTGTCGATGCCGTCGGCGGTTGGGGCGAAGGTCTGCTGGCACATCGACTGAGCGGCGCCGGTCGTGATGAGCGAGCAGCTTGCCGGCGGGCCGAATGAGCCGGCGCCTGAGGCGCCGAAGTCGACCGTTCCGGCTGGCTGGTCGAAGCCCGCGGTGTCGGTGACCGTTGCCGTGCAGACCGTCGCCGCCGGTGGCGTCACCGCGGCGGGGGTGCAGGCCACGCTCGTCGTTGTGGCGCTTGGGAGCGAATCGACTGCGACCCCAGTCGGGTACCTCGCACCCGTGATGAAGCCGGGATCCGACGCGGAGCCGTCGAGGTTGGCGCGGCCAATCGTGCCGAGGGCCTCGTTGGCCCAGTAGATGTACTGGCCGTCGACCGCCACCCCGAACGGATTGACGTCTCCTGCGAGGATGAAGCTGGGCTCGACGTCGCTCCCATCGAGGTTCGCGCGCCCGATCACGCCGGGATAGCTCGTCCAGTAGATGTGCCGGCCATCGACCGCCACCCCGTTCGGCGCGGCCCCCGAGAGGTCGATATACGTCTGGTCGGGGGAGGAGCCGTTGAGGTTGGCACGGCCGATGCTGCCGGAGGTGGTCCAGTAGACGTGCTGGCCATCGACCGCCACCGAGTTGGGGTTGGATCCGGGAGTAGTGATGAAGTTGTTGTCGGGCGAGGAGCCGTCGAGGTTGGCTCGGCCGATCGTGTTTCCCGCGTTGCTCGTCCAGTAGACGTGCTGGCCGTCGACCGCGAGCCCCAGCGGCTCGCCAGCGCCGGTGATGAAGAATTCGCTTGCGCCGGCGCCGTCGAGGTTGGCGCGGCCGATCGTTCCGCCGAGTGGGTTCGTCCAGTAGACGTGCTGGCCGTCGACCGCCACTGCGGTCGGAATGCTCGCGGCGGTGATGAAGCTCTGGTTCGCGCTCGTGCCATCGAGGTTGGCGCGGCCGACCGTCGTGCCCTTGCCGAGGTCGTAGTTTGGCCAGTAGACGTACGCGCCGGCGCTCCCCGGAAGCGCCAAGACCGTGGTGGCGACCGTGAGAGCGAGGGAGAGCGTCCAGCTGCGCGGCTGTCGGCAGTTGGTGAGCTGCGATGCAGAAATCATGCCTTACCCCTCCGGGTCACTTACCGATGGTCACTGCGACTGGCTGGCCGGCCGGCCGGACAGCGCCCGGCCTGACCGATTGCTTGATCACTCGCCGCCGCTGTCGGGGCCGGGTCCGCCGGTGCTTCACCGCCCCGAGTTGGCAGCCGCTCGCTATCAGGGCCTGGCGGGCGGGGCCACGCTTCTTACCCAGGAGGCGTGGCACGACGCACGCCGAGGACAGCACCTTGAGCGAGCGCTGGGACACGGCAGCACCACGGTTGTTGTCGCTGATCGTCAGCGTCACGGTCACCGTCCCGCTCGTCGCGTAGGTGTGCGAGACGGTGGGAGCGGTGGTGGTGCGGGTCTGGCCGTCGCCGAAGTCCCAGCGGTAGCTCGTTATCGTGCCGTTGGGATCCGAGGAAGCGGATGCGTCGAATACCGCCGCATGTCCGACCGCGACAGCCGCGGGCGCCGTGAACGAGGCACTCGGGAACCCCACAGTGACGGTGACGGCGTGTTGGGCGGAAGCCGAGTTGCCGCTGTCGTCGATCACGGTCAGCGCCACGGCCTTTCGTCCCCCTTGGTTGTAGGTGTGCGTCGTCACCGGGTTCGTCGTGCTCTGAGTCTGGCCGTCGCCGAAGTCCCAGCGGTAGGTCGTGATCGCACCGTCCGGATCTGCCGAGCCCGAAGCGTCGAACCTCGCCGGTTGTCCTTTGCCGACACTCGCGGGCGCGGCGAAAGACGCGCTGGGTGGCCGATCTATGACCGAGACGATCTGCTGGTTCTGGCCGGTGGAGCCGTCGTTGTCGGTCACCGTCAGCGTGACCGTCTTCTGCCCGCCACGGGTATACGTGTGGGACGCCACGGGTCCGGCCGTGTCCAGGCTCTGACCGTCGCCGAAGTCCCAGTGGTAGGCGGTCACCGAGCCGTCGTCGTCGCTCGAGGTTGATGCGTCAAAGCTCGCCACTTCTCCGGTCTGGACGGTCGCCGGAGCCGTGAACGAGGCGTTAGGCGGATGATCTTTAACGACAACCCGAGCCGTCGCTTGACCGGTGAAGCAGTGTGCATCGGCCCCCGCCTGGCAGTTCTGCTCGGTAACCGTCAGCGTGATCGTATACGTGCCTTGCGTCGAGTAGACGTGAGTCGAGGTCGCGTCCGGCACGGGGTGCGTCTCTGGTGGACTCCCGTCACCGAAATCCCACGTGTAGGAGCTGATCGGGTCGCGAACCGTGCTCGTGGCCTCACACAGGTTCTCGGCCGAGACATATGTCCACTTGTCGGCCGTGCCGGAAATCGAGAATTGCGCGTCCACCGTGAACGGGACACGCGGCGAGATCGACGCGGGCGCACCCATTAGGGAAGCAAACGGCGACGCAACCTCGGTCCAAAACGGACTACAGGGATCCCCGTTGCTGAGCGCCGAGGCGCCCCCGGCCCCGACCAGCCCCCATACAAGTGCACACACGACCAACGCACCGCGCGCGCACCACCGTGACTCCTGTCTCATCTCGACTGTCCCCCTTTCTCTCGTGAAGGTGGCGCCCGCAAGCACCAGACACACGAGAGACCGAATCACGCCGCCCGGCGCAAGCGCGCCGAGCCGGCCCAGCCAACGGCTTATCTGCACAGGTGCCCGGCTCATGACGCGCGGACCGCAACTGCCTCGAGGTATTCCGACGGCACCGCAAGCGACGGTCCGGGCCCGCGACCGTGTTCGGCTGCGAGCACTGCGAGGTCCTGGTACAGCCGCTCGCGGCCGAACTCGTCCAGCGAGTCGAACGCCTTGCGCACCGGGCCGTAGTGGTTGCAAAAGACGTCGACGAACTCCGCCGCTGAACGGAAGCGGAACACGAACTCCCGCCGCATGAACGTCAGATCCGTGACCGCACGGCCGAGGAGGCACCGCAGGTGCTCCGCGGTGCCCCACAGGCCCGGCGACCACATCATTGACCGGGCCGGCACGTATTGGGCGACGGTCTGGAACATCCTGCCCACGAAGCCCGCCGGCGTCCAGCTCGCCAGCGCAATCGTCCCGCCCGGCCGACACACGCGCACGAGCTCGCGGGCCGCCCGCACGTGGCCGGGCGTGAACATCACCCCCACGCACGACAGCACCGCGTCGAACGAGGCATCCGCACACGGCAGGACCTCCGCATCCCCCACCATGAATTCGACCTCGAGGCCCTCGGCCGCGGCGCGTTCGCGGCCGCGCTTGAGCAGCGGCTCGACAAAGTCGACGCCGGTCACCTCGCACCCCCGCCGTGCCGCGGCGATCGCGGCGTTGCCGGTGCCAGTCGCTACGTCCAGCACGGCGTCGCCGGCGCGCAGCCCGGCCGCGTCGACCAGCCGCTCGGCCATCGGCATGATCCTCGCCGCGATCACGCCGTAGTCCCCGCACTTCCAGATCCGGCGTTGCCGCTGCTTGACCGCAGACAGCTCCATTCGTGTATCGATTGCGCTCATGTGTCCCCCCTCGTGCTCGCTGTTCGGCGACCCGATTACCAACGGAACGTCCTCAGGCCGTCGCCTCGGTGGTCTCGGACGCGGCGATGCACGCGGCTGTGAACTTTGCGAGTCGTGCGGTCTCGCTTGCGGTCTCCCGCGACGGCGCGTCGTAGAACACGAAACACGTCTGCTCCTCGGGAATCGAGATCGAGCGCACATACCGCACCGACACGCCCTTGGCGCTCTGCTCCTCGGCAGCGGCGCGCGCGCAGCTCGTCAGGTGCTCGACCGCGTCCGGGGTGGTCGGTGAGAGGTACAGCTCAATAAGGAATTCCGTCATGAGCGCCAACGGTAGGCGCGCCGACGCGCCGGCTCAATCACGGAAACCTCACAGATTGAGGCCCGCTATGACCGGATGTTGAGCCGGCTCGCGAGCTCCGAGCGTGAGCGCACGCCCAGCCTGGCGTATGCACGCGACAGGTGCACCTCGACGGTGTGAACGGCGAGCGACAGTGCCTGAGCGATCTCCTTGTTCGTTCGCCCGCTGGCAGCCAGCTCGACGATCTCTCGCTCGCTCGCCGTGAGCTCGCCGCTTGCCCGCGGCCGCCGCGCACCGACGCGATCCAGTTCCGAACGCGCACGCTGCGCCCAGCCGGACGAGCCAAGATCCTCGAACAGAGCGATCGCGCCCTGTAGTGCCTCTCGCGCCGGTCCCCACTTCTTGAATCGCCGCTCCGCCCGGCCCAGGCTTAGCAGCGAGCGCGCGCAGTCGAAGCGCAGACCGAGGCGCGCGTAGTCCTCCGCCGCGCCGGCAAGCGCGTGCGCGGCCCGCTCGTCGTAAGGTCGTGTGGCTAACTGCACGACCGCCTCGCACCGGCGCGCCGACGCGCGTCCCCACGGGTGCTGCTGCTGCTCGCTCAGCTCTCGCAGCCGCGCGGTCACCGCGATTGCCTCGTCCTGCGCGCCGAGCTCCACGAGCGCCTCCACCAGGTCGGGCGCGACCGGAAACACGCCAGGGTCATCCACCCTCTCCCGGCAGGCATGCTCCCAGACCACTCGCAGGCTCTCCGCTGCGCGCGGCGGATTTCGCTCGAGCAACGCCGCCATCCCAACAGCCCGCGCCGCCTCGAGCCAATCCCAGCGACAACTCGTCTCCTCGGCGCGTATCTGGGCTTTGGCCGCCCATTCCCGCGCCCCGTCGACCAGTCCGCGACCCGCGGCGAGCAGCGCATGGCAACGTTCGTACATGGGGAACGGCAATAGGCCGGCCTCGGACGATTGCGCCCACTCGATGAGGAGCCGCGAAGCCTGCTCCCATCCTCCAACACGCAGCTCGAGCTCACACAGATGCAGACGCATCAGCGCATACGCCGACGGCTCACCCCGCTCGTCGGCCAGCGCCAGCAACCTGGTCAACTCGACGCGCGCCTCGCTCACCTCGCCACGCCATACAAGTCTCTGGCCCGCGACGCGCGCCGGGCTGTACGCGATCTCGGACGCCGCCTCAGACAAGCGGTCGAACCGGGTGCAAAGCTCGTCGAGCGGCCGACCGCGCATCGCGCTCGTCCACGCCAACGCATACAGCACCCCACGCTCGACCTCGGGTCCCCCGCGCCGCGCAGTCCGACGAGCCTCGAGCGCCCACCCCTCAGCTTCGTCGAGCCGCGACACTGCGACGCACGCAGCGTTCGAGGCCTTCGCCGCCAGCGCCTGCGCGCGCAGGTCAGGCTCACGATCGGTTTCGGCAAGGGCGAGGTCAAGTTGCCGGTCATACTCCTCCGCGCTTCTGACGTGGGCGCCCTCGGCAAGCATGATCAACGCGCGGGCACGCGCACGTCTATTCGGCAGGAAGGGGACCTCGGGCAGAAGCAGACTGCTCAGCCGTGCGTTCTCACCCGCCGCCTCCAGATAGCCAGCCAACCCGAGCAGCCGCTCGCTGCGCTGCGTCGCATCGGCCGGCGTGAGACGCAGCGCGTGCTCAGCCAGCATCGCGGCCTCCTGACGCGCACCCCGCGCCGATGCCTCTCCCGCAGCAGCCGCCACGGTCGCGGCCAGAGCCGCATCAGGATGGCTCGTGGCAAGCGCCATGTGGAGCGCATGAAGCTCGCGGTCAGAGACCGCAGCGGCCAATGCGCGGTGAAGCTCACGACGCTCCCGAGGTCCCGCTTGCTGCTTGGCCGCCGCGGCAAGCAACGGGTGCGCTGCTCGCGCCCGGCCTCCGTCGACGAGCAGAAGCCCCGCCTCGACGGCGCCATCGACGGCCGCCTCGCCCGCGACCGTGATCAGCTCCTCGACTCTCGGATCCGCGCTCAGCGCGACCGCGAGCAGCGGCCGACGCAGCGCGGGCGCCAACCCCGCAACGCGGATGCCGAGCATGTCCTCGACCGCATCCGGCACGGGGATGTCCTCGCGGAACCCAGCGACTCCCTGTCCGCGCAGGGCGCGTCCGACCTCCAGGACGAACAGCGGATTACCCAACGTCGAGTCGACGATGCGGCGCAGGATCTGCCGGGGCACGACCAGACCGAGCCGCTCGGACAAAAGCCGACGCGACGCACCGAAACCTAGGGGCCCTACCTCCAGATGCTCCAGCCCGCGAGGCTCG
The DNA here is from genome assembly GCA_963832315.1 of uncultured Solirubrobacterales bacterium. Taxonomy (GTDB): domain Bacteria; phylum Actinomycetota; class Thermoleophilia; order Solirubrobacterales; family Solirubrobacteraceae; genus Palsa-465. The sequence continues at coordinate 11,007 of CAWHTT010000014.1, forward strand.
AGCGCCTGCTCCAGCGCAGGTCGACGACCTGGACGTCTCGCGAGCAAGAAAGTCACCGGCTCATCCTTCAGCCGCCGGGCGGCGAACACGAGCGCATCGGCTGACGGAGCATCGAGCCACGGGATGTCGTCAACCGCGAGCAGCACCGGTCTCTCGGCCGCCATAGCACGGAGTGCATTCAGGAAACCAAGCGCGATTGCATGGGGCTCGGGAGGCGCCCCCGATGGCTCAGCCCGCAACAGCGCTACCTCTAGCGCCGAACGCTGCGGCCCCGGCAGACCCACCAACTCTCGCGCATCGACGTCCTCGAACACGTCGATCAGCGCAGCGAACGACAGCCGCGCCTCGGTGCCGCTCGGCCGAGCTATAAGCGTGCGCAACCCACGCTCACGCGCTAACTCAACCCCCGCCTCCCACAATGTCGTCTTCCCGATACCCGCCTCACCGCTAAGCACCAGCGCTCGACCCCAGCCATCCCCACCGAAGAACCCGCGCAGCACCTCAAGCTCCGGCTCGCGGCCAACGATCCCAGCAACTGTCCCAGCGGCCCCCTCCACCACGATGTCCATTCTCTCAACTCCAGCACGGGGCGAGACTATGCCTTCCGCACACCTGCAACGAAGACGCGGAAACGAACCGCACGATTGAGTTGGCGACATCTCGATCACGCCGGTCGCCGGCGGCTCGCTATCTCTTTGTCACGCTGACGACGGTCTGGTCCACCTGATCGAGCCGGATAAGACCTAATGGCGCAACCGAGACAGAGAGCCGGCCGCTGGCGAGGTCCCAAAACTGAGACCTATGTGCCGAGACACCTGAGACACATGTCCCGAGACATCACATAGCGGAGAGGGAGGGATTCGAACCCTCGTAGGACCGAAAGGCCCTAACCGGTTTTCGAGACCGTTCTAACCCGCGACGGCCAGGAAGCGCTCGGTCTCATCGGCGACCTCGACCCCGGTGGCTCGAGCCGGCGCGACCCGGATATGAGACCGGAACGCCTCCTCGCGAGTCTCGCGGACTCGCGCGCTCCTCCTCGACTCGCGAGGCCCGAGGCTGTCCGTCTTGGTGCAATGGGATTTGTTCGCGCGATCGACGAGCACATCCACGCCCCTTGCGTTAGGAGTGCGGCCGGCTGGTACAGCGAACCGATGAGGGGAGCGCGGCTAGTCGCTCGGAGCGGCGGTCGGCACGGGCAGGACCGCAGGACCGGCCGGACGATGGTCCGCCACCCGCCACGCGCGGGCCGCCTGTGCGATCCGCCGCCACCGCAGTGAGCCGCCCATGAGCATGAGGGACGTTCCGCCTAGTACGAGATCAGCAAGCAGGGTCGTCATCTGGGTGCCGATGCCGAAGCCGAGGACCGTCGCCGCTGTGGCTGGCGACAGCGCGACGACGAGGATCGCCTGCTGTGACCCTGCCCCGCCGGGCGTGATGGGCACCGCGCCCGCGACGAGCTGCACGCCGATGACCAGAATTGCCGCGGGGAGGGTCGCGGGCACGTGGAAGGCGACGAGAAACCAGTAGGTCGAAGCGATGCGCAGTACGCAGCCAAGCGCCTGCCATGACGCGACTCCGCTGAAGTATCTGCGGGGCTGACCGAAGACAGCCAGCCCGCAACGAGCATCGCGCAGCAGCGATCGAATCCGCCCCCGGTGGTGGACTGCGAGCGCGAATAGCGCCAGAATCACGGCACACGCAGCGACTCCCGCGATCAAGGGGTGCTGACCGAACGGTCCGAGGAACCGTGCTCCGTCTACCACGCCGGGTCCCGCCGCGATCACGACGCCGACGGCGATCAGTGTCGTTAGGACGGCATCGAACGCCGAGTCGGCAACGAGTGTCGACACGAGCCCGGCGAACGTAGAGCTCCCGACCCGGCTTCTCAGCACCCCGATCCGCACGAGTTGGCCGGCCCGGGCAGGCACGCACGCGCCCACCCCGGTCCCGGCCAGAAATGCCCCCAACGTATGCCGGAACCGCACCCGATCACTCGGGTAGGCAGCGTCAACGATGTTGTGCCACGCCCGGGCCCGGACGCACAGCTTCAAGACGTGCAAGCCCAGCGCCACACCTAACGGAACCAGCGCCACGCCGTCCAAGCTTTCCGGCCACCATCTCCGCCCCGTGGTACAGCACCCCCGCCTCGACCGCGATCGGCCTCATAACCCATCAACGGCGTGAGGGTACGTCGCGTTGCGCCGCAAAGCAGGGATGGATATCCGGCGTCAGGCAGCTGCGGAGTGCCGGACATGGGCCCGGGCCGCCCGCCGGCCTCGCCACCGGTTCCTTCGCACCGGGTCATTGACGACGTTGGTGTCGGAGCGACGCGGCGCTCGCGCACGCCGCCGAGACCGCGGGCACGGCCTCGACGGACCCAAAATCGCCGAGCGCTCGAATGGTGCGGGATCTTGACCCTGGACTTGACCCGAAACGCTGCGCGGTGAGGATCAAGGTTGTCCTGGACGAACGGAATGCTCTCGTGTGCAGGACTTTCTGGGAGCGCGCCCGGAGAGATTCGAACTCCCGACCTTCGGTTCCGTAGACCGACGCTCTATCCAGCTGAGCTACGGGCGCTAGTGCGACCAGCGAACGCCGACCATCGTAGCGTCCCATCATGGATCGGGGCCGAGGCGGGGCCGGAACAGGCTAGGCGCGGGCCGGCCGGGTCGAGGGACCCACGGTCTCGGCCAGCCACTTGACGAGCGGCCGGGCGGCGCGAAGCTCGGAGCGGATCCGCTCGTCGCATGCCGGCTCGTGGAGCCAGGGCGCCAAGGGGTGCCGACAGCTGACGGTCAGCTCGCGGCGGCGCAGGTGCTCGACGCGCGGATGGTCCATGGCGTAGCCCCGCGGTGCTCGCTTCAGGGCGGGCTCGGACGGGGTCAGGCCGGCGCGCCGGGCCGCACCGAGGCCGCGGATGAAGCCGCGCGCGCGGCGGTCGTCGTCCATGGCAAGACGGAAGCGCTCGAGTTGGTCGGGCGCGGGCCGGTGCAGACCGGCGGCGACGAGCAGGCCGTCGAGCGAGAGCTCGAAGTAGAACCCGCCGGCGGCGCCGTAGCCGATGGCCACGCCGAGCTGCTCCTTGAGCGGCGGCCCGGGCCGGAAGCGCAGGTTGTTGTAGGGCCGGAAGAAGTGCGGGCGGCCGAGGTCGCTCAGCTGCCCGGCGAGCTCGCGGGCGGGTGCCATGAGAAACGCGTCGTAGCGGTGGCGCTGCGCGCGAAACCACTCGGCATCGTTGTTGTCCTCGAGGTCGCGGAGGAACTCGAGGGCCTCAGGCGGCCACACGGTCGTCGCTGTCGGCGTAGCGCGCCACGGTGAAACCGACCAGCATCGGGACGTGGACCGCGAACACGACGAGCGAGAGGGTCAGTACGACGAGCGTGCCGCCGCTGACGTGATTGCGCAGGAACACCCACTCGATCATCCCCGCGATCACCGCGTAGGCAAGTAACGACCACTTGCCCACTTCGAAGAACCGGTCCCAGGCGAAGTCGGGGATGCGGGACAGCGCGACGACGTTCGCCGCGAGCACGAGTGCCGAGGCGGCGAGCAACGCCCACGCGGGCCCGAGCGGCACGTGCTGGGGCAGGTGGGCCGAGAGATAGATGCCGCCGGCGACGATCAAGCCCAGCGACAGCATTCCCAGCTGCGTGACCGGGGGCAGCCGGCGATCGCTCATCCGGACGCCATCTTGGTCATGATCACCAGCGTCGCGACCTGCATTGCGCCGAGAATGCCGGCGCAGTAGATGAAGCGCTTCATGAGTTGCTCGATCACGTGCGGGTTAGGCCGCGGCTTCTTGAGCTCGACCAGAACCGCGATGTTGGCCGGCTCGAGCAGCCCGAGCGCGATCACGGACATCACGCCGACCACGATGTAGCTCGCGACCACCCAGCCGTGGTTCTGGGAGATGGACAGGACGTTCCCGGTCTTGATCCCTAGCTGCCACCCGGCCGCGAGGGTCGCCGTGACCACGGTCGGCATGATCAGCAGCATCTTCGGCATCAGACGCGTCGTGAACTCGACCCGCGCGGGCGGCGACATGCGCCCGATGATCGGTCCGAGGACCAGGCCGAGGAACAGGTCGATGATCGTCCAGGCGGCGCCGCCGGCAACGTGGAAGAAGGTCAGCGGCCACAGCTTGTCCGACGCGATCGCCGCGATCAGGCAGACCAGCGTGATTGCCACCAGCACGAGCCCGCGGCGCGGCACGATCTGGAACTCGGGGATCTGAACGGCACCCGGCGGGGCGGTGGTCCTGGCCTCCGGGGCGGTGGCCTCGGCTGATGGGGGCGGGATCGCGATGTCCGTCATCGGGCGAATCCTAATCCGGCGCGCGGAGCGACGCTAGGGCTCCGAACCCGACGGAGCCGCACGTCGGAGCGGAGGGGGCGGGATTCGAACCCGCGGTCCGCTTGCACGGACTCTGGTTTTCAAGACCAGCGCATTCGACCGCTCTGCCACCCCTCCGGGGTCGCGTGCGCCGATGCTAGTACGACCTCCCGCTGGCAGGTTCGGTGCAGCCCGCATCTCGGCCGCCCGTCCACGCCGAAGGGACCCGATCAGGCTCTAGACTGGCCGAAACCGGAGAGGTGGCCGAGTGGCTGAAGGCACTCGCCTGCTAAGCGAGTATGGGGTTAACACTCCATCGCGGGTTCGAATCCCGCCCTCTCCGCTCACGTCCGCCGCCGTGCCTATCGTGGTCGAGAGCAGCGGCACGCCGGCGTCCAAGCTGGCGGCCGCTCGAGCACGGACATCGCGGTGGCAAACATCCCGCCAGATCTCCCGGTTCCCCCCAGTGCGGTTGCCCCTGCGCAATCGATCGTCGTGCAGACCCGACCGTGGCAGGGCGAGCGCGAGGGCGAGCGACGGGATGCCGGCTCCTTTCTCGTGCTCGCGATCGGCTGGTACCCCTCACCGGCCGAGCCGTTCGTCTACCTGGTGTTCGACCGGGTGAGCCACGACATCTTCTGGGTCGCGCACTCGGTCGTCGAGCGGGTGGTCTCCGGACCGGGGTCGGGCCACCGGAGCTGAGAACCGCCTTAGCTCGCTTTGCAGGGAAGATCGAACCTCGTTAGCATGCCCGGACCAGGTTGCTCGTTCGTCCGCGAGCAAGATTCGATCAACTGGGTGCGGGCCGGCGCGCCGGGTGATGTGCGGATGCGTCGATTGCTCCGATTCCGAACCCGACTCGAACTCACCACGGTCGCGCTCCTTGCGCTGCTGCTCACCGCGAGCGCCGGCGCGGCGGCGGCTTCGCCGATCGCCACCCGCCCCGCGGCCACCAAGGCGGCGACGAAGGTGGTCCGCTACCACGGCTACAGGCTCGTGATCCCGAAGGCCTGGCCGGTCTACGACCTGGCGACCGATCCGACGGTGTGCGTGCGGTTCAACCGCCACGCGGTGTACCTCGGACAGCCCGGCGCGCGCCAGCATTGCCCCGCCCACGCCGTCGGGCGCACCGAGGCGATCCTGGTCGCCCCGCTGGCCGCCCACGGCGCCCGTGCTCGCGGCGCCAACGGCGGCGGCCAGGCGCTTCCACCCGCCCGCGATCCCAGCGCCCAGCCACCGAAGGGCTCCTCGACCCGGCTCGCGGTCCCGTCCGCCGGCGTGCTGGTCACCGCGACCTGGGCAGGCGACCCGTCTGTGGTGGCGCGGGCGCTCCACGTGTCCTCGCTGACCGCGCGGCAGACCGGGACGGCCGCGGCACCAAAAGACCGGAGCACGACGCCCGCGCACACGGCCGCCGCCCGACCCCATGCCACACACTCCGCCGGCGATCCGATCTACACCGGGCTCGGCTTCGACGCCTGCTCGACCCCTAGCGCCTCCGCCATGTCCGCCTGGAGCGCCTCCCCGTTCCGCGCGGTCGGGATCTATATCGGCGGTGCCAACGAGGCGTGCTCGCAGCCCAACCTGAACGCCACCTGGGTGCAGCAGGAGTCGGCGGCGGGCTGGGTGCTGCTGCCGATCTACGTCGGGCTGCAGGCGCCGAAGAACGGCTGCGGCTGCGCGTCGATCGTGCCCGCACAGGCGCCGGCCGAGGGCACCGCGGCGGCCGACGACGCGATCAACCAGGCCGAGGCGGTCGGGATCTCGCCCGGCAATCCGATCTACTACGACATGGAGAGCTACAGCCGCAACAACACCAACACTCCCGCGGTGCTGGCTTTCCTGAGCGCATGGACGACGGAGCTGCACGCGCATGGCTACACCTCGGGCGTCTACAGCAGCGCCACCACGGGCATCACCGACCTGGTCAGCCAAGTCGGCACTGCCTACGTCGAGCCCGACGAGATATGGAACGCCGAATGGAACGGCCAGCAGACCACGACCAGCAACTACCTGCCGAGCGCCGACTGGCCCAACCACCAGCGCCTGCACCAGTACCAGGGTGGTCACAACGCCACCTACGGCGGGGTGACGATCAACATCGACAGTGACTACGTCGACGCCGGCGGGGCGTCCGGCAGCGTCCTCTTCCCGAATGGCACCTTCGTACAGGTGAGCGGCGACACGAACTACTACGAGATCGCCGGAGGCGCCCCACTGTGGGTGAGCAACTGGAGCGACGTGGGCGGCGCGCAACCGTACACCGTGATCACCCCGCAGCAGTTCGCCGCGCTCAATCCGATCCCGACCGACGGCACGGTGTTCGAGACCGACACCGGTGCGGTGTACGTCGTGGCGGGGGGCGCCCCTTTGTTCGTGAGCAGCACCTCGGTGTTCAACCCGCCACCCGTGCCGTTCCTGGTCGACGAATGGGATATCGACAACGCCGGTAATCCGCTCTCGCACCTGAACGCGTACCCGGCCAGCGGCACCTTCCTGACCACGACCACCGGGCAGAGCTATCGGATCGCCGGCGGCGCACCGATCGCAGTTACCAGATGGTCGATCTACGGCGGCGTTCCGGCGTCGGTGACCATCGATCCCTGGGACATCGCCAACATCTACAACCCACTCGCCCGCCTCGTGTACCGGCCAGGGGTCGGGACGATGGTCGAGGGCCTGCCGTCCGGTGCCTACTGGGAGTTCGGGCCGAAGAACCGCTACCTGATCCCGCCCCACCCCGGCGTCGTGCGCGTCGACGATCGCGGCCTGGTGCCGTTCTCGGCGATCCCCTGCCGGGTCCCGAACCTAGCCAACAAGACACTCGCGCAGGTCAAGACGGCGCTGCTGAAGGCCGACTGTCACCTGGGCAAGGTGCACAAGCACCTGGTCACTCGTCGGCGCCATGTCCTGCACGTGACCAAGCAGGTACCGCGCGCCAAGACCAAGCACGTCGCCTATTACACCGTGGGCATCACGCTCGGCTGAGCGCGTGTGCGCCGACCGGCACGGTCGCCGGTGCAATCCACTCGACCACGGTGCCGCCCCAGGTGAGCCCACCCCCGAAGGCGGCCAGCAGCACACGGTGCCCCGGCGCCAGCCGGCCCTCGGACTGCGCCACCGAGAGGGCGATCGGCAGCGTCGCGGTCGAGGCGTTGGCGAACCGCCCCACGTAGTCGACGACCCGATCAACCGGCAGGTCGAGGCGCTCGCCGACCGCCCGGATGATTCGCGAGTTCGCCTGGTGGTAGACGAACAGATCGATGTCCTCGAGGCGACAATTGCAGGCGGCTAGCGCCTCCGCGGTGACCTGGGTCATCGAGGCCACCGCGGCGCGGAACGACTCCTGGCCCTCCATCCGGATGTGATCGCCCCGGTCCAGGCGGATCAGGTGCGATCCGGAGGGGTCAGAGTGGAGCATGATCGGGCCGACGCGACCGGTCGGTGAGTCGGTGGCCGAGACGACAGCGGCGCCGGCGCCGTCGGCGAACAGCGGGGCGGTGTCGCGATCGGAGACATCGAGGAAGCGCGACAGGATGTCGGCGCCCACCACCAGCGTGTGACGTGCCCGACCGGACTCGATCTGTCCACACGCCATCGCCAGCGCGGACACCCAGCCGGTGCAGGCGGCGCCGACGTCGAGCGCGCCCGCGCCATCCGCCCCGATCAGCCCGGCCACCAGCGGCGCTGCGTTGGGAGTGATCTCATCCGCGGTCGAGGTCGCGACCAGCACCAGGTCGAGCTCGCGCGGCTCGACGCCGGCCTGCTCAAGCGCGGCCCGTCCGGCCTGTGCGGCAAGCTGGCTCAGGCGCTCCTCGCCCGATACCCAGGGCCGCTCCCGGGTGCCAGTGCGCTTGGCGATCCACGCGGGGTCTACGCCGAGCTTGGCGGCCAGCTGGTCGTTGGACACGAACCGCTCGGGGAGCGCCATGCCGACGCCGGCGATCGCCGATCCCGGTCGCACCGAACCCGCCGGCGCCGCTAACGCGTCTGCTTCGGTGCGGTACCGAACACGTGGTCCCAGAACGGAGCGCTCACCCCGTAGCCCCGCTCGTGGTCCTGGAAGTGGTGGCGCATGTGCAGCTCCCGCAGCCGCTTGCCCAGCGCACTCTTGGGCCGGTGGTGGTGCACGTGGTAGTGCAGCATGTCGTAGCCCAGGTAGCCGGTCAGGAAGGCGGCGCCGAACGGGAGGAAGCCCGGGCTACCGATCACCAGCGAGAAGACCCATACGAACAGCGCGGCGAGGGGGACGCTCAGCGCCGGCGGCATCACCAGGCGCAGGGGATCGTTCGGGTGGTCGTGATGCACGCCGTGGATGATCCAGTGAAGTTGCGCGCCGATGCCCTTGTCGGGCTCGAAGTGGAACACCACCCGGTGCAGCCAGTACTCGGTCAGCGTCCAGAACAGGTAGCCGGCGGGCAGCCAATAGGCGACGGACCAGCCCGCCCCATGGACGAAGCCCTCGATCAGCAGAACCGCGATGACCGGCACGAAGATGATCGGCGGGACGCTCCAGTGGACCCGGGAGAACTTCTCGAACAGGGCCCAGTCGAACATCCGCGGCGAGGCGCGGAGAATCTCGCTCCGGCTCATGCCCTCGAGGTCGTCTGCGCGGCGCGTCGCCATACGCAAAACATACCTCGCCGCGCCAGCCGGGTTACGGTCAGGGTCCGGATGCGGACTCTCCGGTCCGGTCCGGACCGGACCGCGATCACTCCACGCGGTCGCCGTCCAGCGGCATGGCGAGCGCCACGTGGGCCAGCGAGACGGCGAGGAACGGCCGGCGCTGCGCCTCCCCGCCGTCGAAGGGGACAAGCTCGACGTCGGTCAGGGCCAGGAACATCCGGTCGGAGGAATTGAGGTAATCGGTGAGGCGGCTGCGATAGCCGTCGCGCGGCAGGCGGAGCATTCCGGTGATCCGGTAGCGATCGGTCTCGATCAGGATGCGCTCGTCGCGGTGCTCCACGGACCTCGAAGATACCGCCCGGTCCCGGCGGCGGTGCGATCCTTGGACGCATGGCCGAGGAGCCCAAGCCGCGCTGGTGGTACGTCCGCCGCGCCCAGAACCTCAAGCCGGCCACCTACCGCTGCCCACTGTGCGGCCGCCACCTGCCGGCCCTGAGCGAGCACATGCTGCTGTTCCCCGAGGGCGACCGCGGCCGCCGGCGCCACGCCCACACCGCCTGCGTGATGGCCGCCCGTCAGGCCGGCCGCCTGCCCACCCGCGAGGAGTGGCTGAAGACCCAGCCCCGCGAACCCGGGGTCTGGCAGCGACTGGTGGCGCGGGTGAAGGGCGCCGGACCTGCATAACACCTCACGCGAGCCGCGGCCGGCGATCCGTGACGAGTTAGCCACCTGGGGCGTGCATAGCTCGTCACGCCGCCCCTCCGCAAGGCCGATCGTGACGACTTATGCAGGCTGAGCGGTCCCGGCCCTCGAGCTTTCCTGAGACCGAGCCGTGTGGGTGCATCCGTGGGAGCCGTGCTGCGGAGACCGCTAGCGACGAGGGGGCCGTCGATGCCCTTCGCCCGTCCTCGCGGAAGTGTACGGCGACGCCAGGCTGGGAGAGGCGACGCAAGGACGGGCGAAGGGTACGACGGCCCCCAAAGACCATTTACGCGTCGTGATACAGCGCGAACTCCCACGGATGCGGCCGCATCCGGATCGCGTCGACCTCCGCTTCGCGCTTGTAGCGCACATAGGCCTCGATCAGCCCCGGCGTGAACACGTCGCCCTCGCACAAGAACGTGTTGTCCGCCTCCAAAGAATCCAACGAGGCCTCCAATGAACCGGGGACGGTGGCGATCCCGGCGAGCGTCTCCAGCGGCAGCTCGTACAAATCCGCGTCGAGCGGCTCACCCGGGTCTAGCTCGCGCTTGATCCCGTCCAGCCCGGCCATCATCAACGCGGAAAAGGCCAGGTACGGGTTCGCGGTCGGATCCGGCGAGCGGAACTCGATCCGCTTGGTCTTGGGCGCCTCGTGGTACATCGGCACCCGCACGCAGGCAGATCTATTTCGCGCGGAATACACGAGATTCACCGGCGCCTCGTAGCCCGGAACGAGCCGCCGATACGAGTTTGTCGTCGGCGCGCAGAAGGCCAACAGTGCCGCGGCATGCGCCAAGAGACCCCCGATGTAATGCTTAGCCAGGGCGCTCAAATGCGCATAACCGCCCTGCCCGTACATCAGCGGCTCGCCGTCTTTCCACAGCGACTGGTGAACGTGCATGCCCGACCCGTTCTCCTCGAAGATCGGCTTGGGCATGAACGTGGCCATCTTGCCCGCGGCGCGCGCCTCGTTCTTGACCACGTACTTGTAGATCATCATCTGGTCGGCCATGCGCAGCAGGGGCTGGAAGCGCATGTCGATCTCGCCCTGGCCGCCCGAGGACACCTCGTGGTGGTGGAACTCGCACCGGATCCCGAGTGACTCCATCGTGGCCACCATCTCCGAGCGCAGGTTGGCCATCGAGTCGGCCGGTGGGACCGGGAAGTAGCCCTCCTTCTGGCGCAGCTTGTAGCCCAGGTTCGGCACCGCGGTGACCGGGCTGCCCGTGTTCCAGAAACCCTCGCCCGAGTCGACCTCGTAGAACGCGCGGTGCCCGACCTGCTCGTAGGCGATGTGGTCGAACACGAAGAACTCGGCCTCGGGCCCGAAGTAGGCGACGTCGGCGATCCCGGTCGCCACCAGGTGCTGCTCGGCCTTGTGGGCCACGAAGCGCGGGTCGCGCGCGTACGGCTCGCCGAGCACCGGATCGGCCACCGAGCAGATCAGCGAAAGGGTGCTGCGCGTGTAATAAGGGTCGATGAAGGCGGTGGAGGAGTCCGGGATCAACAGCATGTCGGACTCGTGGATCTCCTGGAAGCCCCGGATGGAGGAGCCGTCGAACCCGAGTCCCGATTCGAAGTCGCCGGTATCCAAGGCCCCGATCGGCAGCGTCATGTGCTGCCAGGTCCCGGGTAGGTCGACGAATTTCAGATCCACCATCTCGACGCCATGCTCGGCGGCGAACTCCAGCACCTCGGCGGGGCTGGTCGCGCCGGCGGCCATCGCGGTGTGTTCGCTCTCTGTCGTGGCCACGGTCTCCTCCTTACATTCTCGATAGGCGCGAGCCTATCCGGGTTGTGAAAGTCGTTCATCGGCCGCCAGGATCTGCGCGGCCTTGAGCCCCAGGCTGAGCCGCTCGCGGCCGTCGGACTCGTAGGGCGACAGGCCCGAGACCTCCTGGACGCGCGACAGGCGGTAGCCCACAGTGTGGCGGTGCAGCTGCATGGCGTCGGCCGTCTCGGTGGTCGAGCCGTGCCGGGCCAGGAACGTCCCGAGCGTGACCAGCAGCTCGGTGTCGTGCTCGGCGTCGTAGGCGGTCAGGGGCGAGATCGTGCTCGCCCGGAGCTGCTCGAGCTCGCTCGGATCCCTGAGCAGCACGCCGATGAGCAGCCGGTAGGTCTCCTCTTGACCGGCCACTCCGGCGTCGGGCACGGCAGCCAGCTCGGCCAGCAGCATCGCCTCGCGCACCGCCTCGCCCAGCAGCTCGGGTTGCCGGCGGGGGGCCGAAACGCCGACGTGCCAGCCCGCGGCGCGCAGCCGCTCGGCGAGCTCGCCCGCCTCGCGCTCACCCCCGCCGCCGCTGCCGCCCATCGGGACCAGCCCGATCACGCGCCCCGGACCCAGCGCGGCCACGAGCGCCTCGCCGGCGTCGACCACGTCACCGCCTCCCAACGCGCCGATCGCGATCGCGCCGGCCCGGAGGTCGACCCCGAGCCGCCGTCCGACGACCACGAGCGCGCCCGCCTCAGCCGGCGCTTCGCCGACCAACGCCTCGACCAACGCGCGCACGGGCCTCGCGCTCATCGGCGGCCGGACCATCGTCCATGAGCCGGACGATGGCCTCGGCGGCGGCCGCCAGTTCGTCCAGGCGCGCCGCCGGGACCGCTTCCGCGGGCCACACGACCGGCGTGCCGGGCGACGGGCAGATGACCGCCACCGGATGCCCGAGTGCCTCCGAGGCCGAACGAGCGACCCGCTCCAGGCCGTCGCCGGCCACCGCATTCGACACGATGGCCAGCGACGTGGAGTGGGACATGTTCGGCGTGATCGGCCGATCCTGCGTCAAGCCGTCGTCGGCGCAGCGGCCTGCTCTGCCCCGGCGGCGATGCCGGGGATCCCGCCCGGGTACCCGAGCGAGGGAACGTCGGACGGGTAGACCTCGTGGCCGTGCTCAGCGACGTCGCCGATCTCCATGTTCTTCTCGGACATCCGCAACGGCAGGAACACCCCGACCAGCTTGAGCAACAGGAACGTGATCAGCGCCGTCCAGCAGATCACGAACAGCGCGGCCAGGAACTGCCACTTGAGCAGCGTGGCGTTGCCGTGGATGAGACCGGCCACCCCGCCGGCCGCGGTCAGCCCGTGTCCACCGCCCGTCTTGTAGAACAGCGCCATGTTCGGGTCGGCGAAGATGCCGACCAGGATGCCGCCGGCCAGACCGGCGAACCCGTGCGTGTAGATCACGCCGAGCGTGTCGTCGACGAGGCGGAAGGGCCGCAGCCGGCTCAGGTAGTTGAGCGCGAAATACACGATCGTCGAAGCGATGATCCCGATCGCCATCGCGCCCCAGCCGTTCACGTAGCCCGCCGCCGGAGTGATCGCCACCAGGCCGGTGATGCACCCGTTGACGCCGCCGAGCAGCGAGGGCTTGCGGCCGGTCAGGTAGTCCCACCCGACCCAGACCAGGAACGCCACCGCGGTGCACAGGTTGGTGTTGAGGATCGCCGCGGAGGCCGACATGTTGGCCGCGTACGGGTCGCCGCCGTTGAAGCCGTTCCATCCCAGCCACAACAGGCCCGCGCCGACCGCGACCATCGCGACGTTGTTGGGCGCATCGATCTCACGGTCACGCTGCAGTCGTGGCCCGATCACCGCCGCGGACACGAACCCGGCCACGCCGGCCGACAGGTGGATCACGTAGCCGCCCGAGTAATCGACGGCGCCGTGGTGGGCGAAGAAACCGCCGCCCCAGATCAGGAACGCGTCGACGCAGTAGACGCAGGTGATCCACAGCAGGCAGAACGGGATCCACGCCTTGAAGTTCACCCGCCCGAGCACCGACCCCAGCGCGAGGATCGGCGTGATCGCGGCGAACACGAGCTGGAAGTAGACCAGCGCGGAATTGGGGAACGCCATCGACCCGATCAGCGGGATGTTCGCCTGGTGCTGAAGCTCGGTGTGCGAGAGCACCGGCCCCGGCTTTCCGATGAAGTTCCCGAAGAAGCCCGTGGCGCTGTGCGAGAGGCCGTGGAACGGCGAGCCGAAGCCCATCTTGAACCCCCACAGCACCCACACGACGAGCACGGTCGAGAACGTGGCGAAGGTCAGCATCATGCTGTTGACGGACCAGCGCTTCTGCATCACGCCGCCGTAGAGGACGGCGAGGCCCGGCACGCTCATCAGGCCGACCAGCGTCGCGGCGGTCATCTGCCACGCGGTGTCGCCCGGATTGAGCCAACTAGGTGCTTCGACTGGCAAGTTGATCTCCTTGTACTCGGGTACGCCGCACAAGCCCTGGCGACGCCAACTTGCCGAGCAGTGTCTTCTCCAGGCCACCCGAGCGAACATGTCCCCACGTCCAGCAAATGGATAGGGGGCCTGGACACTTGGATAAGGCGATCCCGCAAGTACCGGGTTTGCGGGGGATTTTGGGCCGGCTTCGCCGGCATCCATGGGGCCAGGCGGCCCCGTCCGGTCAGTAACGGACCCCCGCTCTGCCCCGATCCGCCCCGCCGAAATTTCCGCCATTAACGACGCGAGAAACGCTCCGTGACGGATTTCTCGTCTCCAGGACCGAGGAAATCCGGAACTAAGCCGCGCGGCCGCCCCTAATGGCGGAAATTTCGGCCTGGAGCGACTTCCCTGCGACTACGAGCCGACCGGCAGGCCGGCCTTGCGGCACTCCGTCGCGAGCGTCTGGGCGGCCTGGCGGGTGTAGGCCCCGGGCGCGTTGACCGACCCGCACGTGTTGCGTGCGGTGGCGCCGCATTCGTGCACCTGCTCGGCGCCGACCGAGCCGGGGATCGTGGCGTAGATGCACCCGTGGCCGGAGCTAGGGCCGGGGCTCACGAACGAGATCACCAGCACCACGGCGAGCGCGGCGACCACGCCCAGCACGCCGCCCACCATCCACTTCTCGCGCTTGGACAGGCGGTACGCCGGGAGTCGCTCGGACGGCATGATCAGCACGGCTCCGAGTGTAGGTGTGCCACGATCGGAGGGGTTGCTTCTCCCGGCGCTACTCCACCACGTCCCGGCCGCCAACATCGACTACGCGGCGCTCGCGGTGGGCGCGTTTGCCAGCTGGGCCGGCGTGCCCGGGCCGGGGGAGCCGCTGCTGATCGCCTCCGCGATCGTGGCCGCCAAGCACAAGGTCGACATCACCCCCGTTCTGATCTGGGCGTGGGTCGGGGCCACCCTCGGCGGGATCACGGGCTGGTGGGCCGGCCGGGTCCTGGGGCGCAGCGTGATGACCGCCCCCGGGCCGCTGCACCGGCTGCGCCTGAAGGCGGTGGAGCGGGGTGAGGAGGTGTTCCAGCGCCTCACGGTGATCGCGATCATGCTCGCGCCCTCCTGGGTGGCCGGGATCCACCGGGCGGGGACGGTGGTCTATCTGATCACCAACGCGGTGAGCGCCGCGCTGTGGGCGGTGGGCATCGGTCTCGGCGCGTACTACGTGGGGCCGGCCGTGCTCGACGTGCTCGCTGATGTGGGAACCGCAACCGCGATCGGTCTCGTCGTTCTGGTGGCGGTGGCGATTGGATTCGAGGTAACCCGGCGGCGCCGCGCCCAGGCCTAGAGATTCGTCCCGGCGAACGAGATGATCTTGGGTGAGACGGTCGGCGCCCCTACGTCGAGCTGGATCGAGGCGTGCGGGAGTAGCGGGATCGCGCGGGGATCCTGCGACCAGCGCTTGCCATTGAGGAACGCGGTGACCTTGCCCTTGGCGCTCGCCACCTCGGTGCGACTGAGCGGCTGGCGCCACTCGTCGAAGAAGTTGCCCAGCGTGTACACCCGCTTGCTGGGCGACTCGACGTGAATGATGCCGTCTGAGGCGTGGGTGTGCAGCCAGTAGTAGCACTGCTGGGCGCCGTAAAACGGGCCGTAGGCGGTCTGCTGGGCGACCGGGCCGACCAGCCCGATGGCCGCCGGTAGCGACCGCGGTTGCCCGTTCACATACACCTGCAGATGAGAGTGGATGTGGTAGACGAGCTGCTCCACGGGGGCACACTGGACGCCGTCGACTGTGGCCCCCTGGGTGGTGGAGGAGGCCGGCGCGAGCGGAGCGCCGGCCTCGAGCGGGATCCCCTCGGGGCCGAGCTGCGGGGCGGCTGCCTGCGCGGTCGAGGTCGAGCTCGGGCTGCTCGCCGTGGTGGTGGTGCTCGCCGCGGGGCTCTGTGAGCTCGAGCTCGAGCTGCTGCTGTTGCCCCCGCACGCGGCCAGCGCGCACGCGGCGATCAGCGACATCACAATGCAGAGGCGGCAGGCGGGCATCGCGGACGGCGTACGGTAGCGGCCGCCGGCCGGTGGTAAGTTGCGCGTCAGATGAGCGAGTCCGCGCCGATCACCGACATGCCGATGACCACCGCGCTCGAGGTGCCGGGGCTGCGCATCCGGCAGAACCTCGGCGTGTGCTACGGCCTCGTGGTCAGGAGCATGGGCATGATCGGCGGCGTCACCGCCTCGTTCAAGGCCCTGCGGCGCGGCGAGATCTCCGAGTACACGCAGCTGTTGGAGGATTCGCGCCGGCACGCCATCGAGCGGATGGTCGACAACGCGCGGCTGCTCGGGGCGGACGCGATCGTCGCGGTGCGCTTCGACTCCTCGGAGATCGGCCAGCAGTTCACCGAGATCGTGGCCTACGGGACGGCCGTCAAGGCTGATCGCGTCGACGTCTGACCGGGCGATGCTGCTCGGCGAGGCCGATCGCGAGCTGCTCTACGAGGCGCTGAAGCGCCACCACGCCGAGGGGCGGATAGACCTTGCCGAGCTCGAGCGGCGGGTGGCGATCGTCGCCGAGGCGCAGACCCGCGAGGCTGCCGCCGAAGCCATGGTCGGGCTGCCGCCGCTCTCCGAGCAGGTGCCGGCGCCCCAGGAGCGCCGGCCGCGCTGGGGGCGCGGTCACGGTGAGGCCGAGAAGCCCCAGCCCGACTGGCAGCCGACCAGCGAGCGATTCCGCGATCCGCGCACGCGGGCCGTGATGCGCGTGTGGGTGGACGGCGCCGGCGCCCGCCACTACGTCGCCGAGTGACTCCGCGTCGCCGAGTGGCTCCGGCGAATCACGGCGCTTGGGAGATAACCCGCGCTATGCGACGGTTATCTCCCAGCCCCGGTGTCAGCGCGTCGACTTCTTGACCGCGCTGCGGGCCTTGCCGACGGCGTTCTTGGCCTTGCCCTTGAGCTCTTCGCCGGCGCCCTTGGCCTCGGTGCTCCGGTCGCCGGTGGCGGCGCCGGCGCCCCGCTTGACGCGACCCTTCAGCTCCTCCGTCTTGCCTTCCGCGCGCTGCGTTCGATCACCCATCGATACTCCCTCGGTTGGGGGCTTTATCGACGGCTACCCGCGCGGGAGTTGCGGAACACCTCGGTGAGCATCCGCGGCCAGTGCTCGCGCAGCGCCTCGCGGCCCATGAACAGCCCAAGGTGGCCGCCGGTCGAGACGTGGCGGGTGACCCGCTCGTCCGGCGTCGAGGCGTGGGTGGCCAGCGCGAAGACCTGATCGGGCGGGGTGATGTGGTCGGTGGCGCCGGCCATCAGCTCGAGCGGCATGTCGATCCGGGACAGGTCGACCTTCTGGCCGCGGACCTCGAGCGAGCCGCTGACCAGCCCGTTGTCGCGGAACAGATTGCGGACGATCCACAGATAGAAGGCGCCCGGGACGTCCTGGGTGTGCTTGAACCAGTCCTCGAACTCGCGGTAGCGGGCGACGTGGGCGGGGTCGTCGAGGTTCAGCAGGAGCTCGATCTGACGCGAGATCTCGGCCCCGGGCTGGATCAGGATGAACCCGCTCAGCATGTGCCGGCCCTCGAGCACGCCGCCGCCCATCGCGACCAGCGCCTCGTAGAAGCGCAGGTCTCCGTTGGGCGCGACCCGGCGCATGACCTCGTGGATGACCGGCTCGCCGGCGTGGAAGTCGATCGGCGCGCCCGCGACGGTCAGCGTGTTGACCCGCTCGGGGTAGAGCGCGGCGTAGATCGTGGCCAGCCAGCCGCCCTGGCAGTCGCCGATCAGGTTCACGCGCCCGCCGCAGTGCTCGACGGCCCGGTCGACGACGTCCATGTAGTCCTCGATCGAGGCGTCCTTGGTGGCGCGGGTGGCGCCGACCCAGTCGAGCGAAAAGGCTCGCTCGAGTCCGCTGGCCAGGATCGTACGCATCTGGCTCTGCTCGGACGAGTAGTCGACGATGCACGAGTCGTGGCCGGCCTGGGGTGGAAGCACCAGCGTCGGCACCACGCGCCGGCGGGAGACCGAGAAGTCGCGCAGGCGGGCCAGTGGCGCCTCGAACACGATCTCATGCGGCGTGGTCCAGGCGGGAGCCTGCCGCTCGGTGGCGGCGCGCACCCACCGCGGGAGGTCAAACGCAGCCGGGCCCCGCTGCAGCGCGGCGGTCCAGCACCTACCGAAGCCGTCGAGGGTGGCCGCGTAGCCCTCGAACCAGCTGTCGAGGAGCCCCGTGCCCAGGCTGCTGGGGGCGGGGACCGGGGGACACTGCGGGATAGCGCTCAACCTTCGACCTCCTTGGCGAAAACTCAAAGCACCTAAGAAACGGAGAAGCACCGGCGGTACTGCCACCGGTGCTTCTACCAGTCACGGATGTCGGAAAACCCTACTTCAGGAGGCTGCGCGCGGTCGTCGTGTACGACCCCGTGAGCTCGCGCGTGACGTCGACCTGGGCCTCGATCAGGCTCTTGAGCCACTCCTGCTGGCTCAGGCCCGCGAGCTTGAGCTGAAGCTCGGTGGTCCGCTCGACGGCCTTCTCGTAGGAGTCGAGGTACAGGTTGCCGGCCTTGCGGGCGGCCGTCAGGACCTGGTCGCCGCTCTCGCGGACCTGCTCGAAAGCCGCGTCGAACGAGGGGATTCCGGTCTTGGTCTGAGTGGTGGTTGCCATGTGAGTCGTCTCCTGGATTTCGGATGCTGTGCTTGCAGCTTAGCAGATATTTGGCAAGCATGCAAGCACCTGGTTCGGGCTCTCGCTTGCTGTGCTTGCAGATTAGCAGCAAGCAGCTAGCACTGGTAGGCTGCGGCCGCGGGATGGGTGGGTCCCAATCAAAAGGAGGTCAGATGACTGACCACGTTTATTCCGTCAGCGAGATCGTCGGGTCTTCGCCCGGCACGATCGACGATGCGATCCGCAACGCGTTGGAGCGCGCCGGCAAGACCCTGCGCCACCTGGACTGGTTCGAGATGAGCCAGGTCCGCGGCCAGCTCAACGAGGACGGGTCGATCGCGTACTACCAGGTGATGCTCAAGGTGGGCTTCCGGCTAGAGGGCTGAGAGCCACCTCCCGGGTGGCGGGCGCCAGGTGGACGACCCGCAAGAGCTTGAGCTGCGGGGTGTAGATCGCGAGCGTGCCGCGCAGCAGCGAGGAGACCACGACGTAGCGGCCGTCGGCGGCGAGCTCGAACGACCCGTAGGGCGTGGTCGTGCGGTGGAGGATGCGGCCGCTTCCGGCTGCGACCTGCTCGAGCGTGCTCCCGTAGCCGTTCGTCAGGTAGGCGTAGCGCTCGGTCACGGCCACGTGGACGGGACCCCGCCCACCCGGACCGACCGGGACGCGGAACAGCACCTGCTGGTCGGTGGCGTCGAGCACGGTGACCTCGGGACGGTTGGCCGAGGCGACCCAGAGCTTCCGTCCGTCGTCGGAGAAGGCGAGGTCGTGGACCTCGAAGCCGAGATGAAGCCGGACGGTCACCTTGGGGTGGCCGACGTTCTCGGTGTTGAGGACTACGACGCTCGTGGCCGACTCCCCGAGCGCGACCCAGGCGGACTCGTGCATGAGGTCGAGGCCCAGGTGGTGAGCGTGGGCGCCCACGTGGATCGTGCTGATCACGCGCCTCCGTCTCAGGTCGATCACGCTCAGCGTGCCACGCGCGTCGTCGGTGACGTAGGCGTCGAACCCGTATGGCACAGGCCATAGCTCGACGATGTGGGGCGCCCCGAACCCACCGAACACCTTCACTTCTCGGAGCGTCGGGCCCTCGAGCAGGCTCATCTTGCCGGCGGCGGCGCTGGTCACCACGGCGAGGCGGCCGCCGCTCCAGGCGGCGGGGGCGGCGGCGATGTCCTCGGGGTCGGGCGGGAGCGGGATCCGTCTGACCACGCGTCCGCTCGGGAGGTCCACGACGAGCAGGCGGTTCTCGGTCTCGGCGGTGACCAGGGCCTGCTCCGGCGACGGGTTGGCCGGCCGGGCCGCCCGGCTCGCGGTCGGCTGCGCGACCGGCGGTGCAGTTGGCTTGGCCGACGCGAGCGTCGCGGCGGTCCGGCTCGGCTTCGCCTTGTGCGATCCCGAGCCGCCACCGCATGCGGCGAGGAGCACTGACAGGGTCAGCGCGGTGATGGCTGTCCGTGCGCTCATCCGGCCGGGCCCTGGACGGTGCAGCACCAGCCCTCGAGCTGGGGGAAGCGGGCGGCGGGGGAGCCGGCGGACGAGGGGGCTGCCGAGGCGCCGGCGGACGAAGCGGACGCGCCGTTCGGAGAGAACTGCTGGGCGATGCGGGACACGGCGGCCACGCGGGGCGCGCCGACGACCCGCACGAACACCCACTGATCGGCGGCCGGCCAGCTGACCAACAACCACTTGCCGTTCGGCGACCAGCTGACCTGGCGCAGGCCGCTGCCGGCCAGCAGGCGGCGGGAGGGGCTGTGGGGCGAGTCGACTTGGACCACGACCACCTGATCTCCGGCCAGGACGAGCGCGAGCCGCGTGCCGTCGGGTGACAGCGCGGCGTCGCCGGCCGGTCCGGCGGGCAGGCGCAGGGTCGCGTGCCGCCTGCCGTCGCCGCTGTAGGTCCGCACCGCGTGCGCGGTGATCACGACCAGGCGCGACCCGTCGTTCGACCACAGGAGCTCACGCGGGCGCCCCCCGAGCGCGCGCGTGCTCCAGATCACCCGCTCGGTGTCAGCGTCCCGGACGACGATCCGGTTCCCGTCGGTCACGTAGGCGAGCTCGAACGAGTAACCGGATCGCCACGCGGGCGCGACGCCGGACACCCGCGTTGCCAGCAGGCGATCGTTCGTCCCGTCGCCGGCGATCACCCGTAGCGTCCCGGCCGACAGGTAGGCGACCCGATAGCCGCTCGGCGAGAACCACCGCGGATCGCTGACATCCGGCCGGGCGATCGCCCAGCGGACGTTGCCGCGCGGATCGACCGCGGCCAGACGATCGCTCGAGGCAACCGCCAAATACAGCCCGCGGGGCGACCAGCTCGCCTGTCGCCAGGCCCCGAGATGACGCAGCGAGCCATCGGCGGCCGCAGTCCAGGTCCCGCCGGGCCCGGACAAAAGGACCCGTCCTGGGGAGGGCAGCGAGGACAGCATCGGTGCGGCATGGCTGACCCCGAGCGCCTTGGTGATCAGGCGTCCCACGGTCGCGCCGGCGGGGGAGAGCACCAGGCCGGCGGCGATCACGGCCAGCACCGGGACGAGCGCCAGCCGGGCGGGCGTGCGCGCCCGGCTCGGCGCCGGCTCCCGTTCGAGGTGGGCGTCGCGCACGACGCTCCAGGCTCGGCGCTCGGCGCCGCCCTCGTCGGGAGCGCGGAACTCGCGCAGCGCATGCTTGGCGCGCGACGTCATCCGAGCTCCACCTCGCTCAGTCGTGACTCGAGCGCATCGAGGCCGCGGCGCAGGCGCGAATTGACCGTGCCGCGCGGTAGCTCGAGTGCCCGCGCAATCTCGCCCGGGCTGTACTCGAGCAGGTAGCGCAGCACAATGACCGCGCGATGCTCGGGCGAGAGCGAGGCCAGCGCGTTCAGCACCTCCTGCGAGTAGCGGCCGACCGGCACCTCGGGCGGCGAGGGGGCGTCGGTCGGCTCGCCGCCCGTCTCGCGCCGCGCGGTGCGTGCCCGTGCCCAGTCGATCGCGCGGTTGACCACGATCGTGCTCAGCCAGGGCCCGAACCGCCGGTGGCGGTCGAACCGGTCCAGACGCCGGATGGCGGCCAGGAATGCCTCCTGCGCGATGTCCTCGGCGGCGGCGTGGTCGTGCACGATCAGGAACGCCGCCCGGTAGGCCCTCGGCCAGTAGCGCCGGAACAGCGCCTCGAGGTCGGCCTCCGAGCCGGCCAGCACGCCGCGGATCAGCGCCTGCTCGCTGCGCGGGCGGCGTGGCCGGCGCCGGCCGAGCTCGCCGCCGATCACCAGGCTGTCCGCCGCCTCCACGGGTTCACCCGAGATGGACACGGTCGATGCGCATCGTCCTCCTTACGAGTGGGAGCTGGCAAGAGGTCCCTGGTCGAACACGGATCGCGCGTGAGCGCCGCGCGGCCACCGGTAGAGTTGCCGGTCAGGCGATGCGGCGGTGATCGACAAGCGGAGCCTGATCGCCGGCGCCGGCGCGGCGGTGGCAGGCCGGGCGCTGCTGACGCGGCTCATTCTGGTCAAGCTGCGCCGCGACGTCGCTCGGCTGAACTCCGGCGACTACAGGCCGCTGCTGCGCGGCTACGCCGACGACGCGGTGCTGCACTTCAACGAGGGGCCGCACCGCTGGGCGGGCGACCACCG
The DNA here is from genome assembly GCA_963832315.1 of uncultured Solirubrobacterales bacterium. GTDB lineage: Bacteria > Actinomycetota > Thermoleophilia > Solirubrobacterales > Solirubrobacteraceae > Palsa-465. Next base: position 33,102 of record CAWHTT010000014.1, read on the forward strand.
CGGCAAGCCGGCAATCGAGCGCTTCCTGCGCGACTTCACCGGTGCCGGGCTGAAGGGTGAGGTCCGCACGGTCTGGATCGGCGGCCCGCCCTGGGCGATGACCCTCGTGGCGCGCTTCGACGATCGCGCCACCGGACCGGGTGGCGAGGAGCTGTACGCCAACCGCGTGGTGATCGTGGCCCGGACGCGGTGGGGCAAGATCGTCGAGCACGAGGACTTCTACCTCGACACTGCGCGGATCGTGGCCTTCGAGGAGACGCTCCGGGCGCTCGGGGTGGTGCCGGCTACGGCCCGATGACCGCCTGGGCCTGGGTGGTCTGGGTGACCAGCCGGCCGGAGTCGTCGCGCACCTCGGTCACGACCACAATGACCGTCCGACCGACGCGCAGGGGACGCGCGGTGGCGGTGATGACTCCCTCGCGCACGCCGCGCAGGAAGTTCGTCGAGGAGGAGATCGTCGCGGTGCCGGCGCCGGCGGGCAGGTTGAGGTAGGCGCACACGCCGCCGAGGTTGTCGGCGAGCGACATGAGCGCTCCGCCGTGCAGCGCGCCACCGGTCGTGCACAGCTCCTCGCGCCAGGCCAGCCGGCCGACGACCTCCTCGGGCGTGGCCGACACAAGTTCCATCCCGAGCGTGACCGCGAACGGGACCATCGACATCAGGTCGGCGAGCGGCGGTTGGTCCTCGGTGGGCACGGCGGCGAAGCCTATAGCCGAGCCCGTGTCACTCCAGGTTCCACCCGAAGTACACCTCGGCCCGCCAGATCTGCTCGTCCCGGAACGTGAGCACCTCGGTGTTGCGACCCCGACGGCCGTCATGATGCGTCAGCTCGTAGGTCACGATCACCTCGTCGCCCGAGACGACCATCCGCGCGAACTCGAACTCCTGACCCTGACCGGCTCCCGGCCAGCATCGCTCGAAGAAGCCCGCGCGGTCCAGCGCCGGGTCGACCGGACTCGAGAACTCAAAGTCCTCGCTCAGCAGGCCCTCGACCGCGTCGCGGTCGCCGGCCGCGAAGGCCAGATACAGCTCTCGGGCGAGTGAGGTCTTGCGGTCGGTCACGACGGTCAGTCTCGGACGCGCTCCTTGGAGTGCTGCCACAACGCCTTGTCGAGCGTGCGGAGGCTGACCCCGGCGCGACGGGAGAGCGTGCGGCAGGCGGTGAGATACCCCAGCCAGAAGCTGATCGGGTACACGGAGCGAGACCTCGCCCCGAGCGACTCGAGCGCCCGCACGTCGAGGATCGGATAGTCGTCGGGGAACACGAAGTACAGGAGCGTGGAGGCGGTCGGCACGCCGACGCCCTCGAGTTCGAGCAGGGCCGCGATCCGCGCCGCCTCGTCCGCGGTGCGCAGTGCGCGTCCCGTCGCGTCCACGACCGCGGCCCTGGAGTTGGCCGCGACCTTCGGCCGGCTGCGCACGGTCTTCCAGCCGCAGACCTCGATGAACTCGGCCCGCGTGTAGTGGCCGCGCGCACGGACAATGGCGCCGAGGGCCAACCCGGGAGTCTCGTCCATGGTCGGGAACCGCGCGGCGAGAGCCGGGATCTCTTCGATCGGGAACTGGATCTCGAAGCTGGGCGGCGTTGGGGAGGGCACGTGGCCGACATGATGACGGCGCCCGCCATGTCAGCCTGCTTACCGCGCGGGTCCAGGGCAGTCCAGCGGCGTCCACACGAGCTCAAGGCGCGCTCGACGGGCCCCGATACGGCGGTCGTGTCATTTCTGGATGAGCCGGTGCGGGTATCGGTCGCGCCCCCGGGGTGGACGACGCCCCCCGAGCTTGCGCCGCCACCGGTCAGCGACTCGGCGCCGCCGGCGTTGGCCAACCAGGCCGCCGATGCCGCCGTGCGCTGGCGCGTGCGCGCCGCGCGTGTAGACAACCTGATCGTGTACGGCGGCTACCTGCTGGTGTGTCTGCTGCTCCATTGGAGCGTGGCGACCGTGTCTCACCTGTTCTGGCTCGCGGCCGCGGGGGTCGCCTATCACTTCGCGCTCGAGTCGCGCGACGGTCAGACGCTCGGCAAGCGGCGCTACGGCATCCGCGTCGTGGCGGCCGACGGCGGTCCGGCCGGCCCGCGGGCGATCGCGATCCGCTCGGTGCTGCGGATCATCGACGCGCTGCCGGTGTGCTACGTGTCGGGGCTGATCAGCATGGTTCGGACGGGCCCGGGACGCCGCCAGCGGATTGGTGACATCGCCGCGGGCACGATCGTGGTGGCCGTCGATGGGCGGGCGGTCAGTCAGGGCACGCCGAGGTGGATGCTCCCCGCCGCGACCATCGGCGCCGTCGTCGTATCGGCACTGTCGGTGGTGGGCATCGTCGAGGCCGGCCACCAGCCGGTCAACAGCCTCCAGGCGTCACCATTCGTCGCCGGCTGCGAGAGCTCACCTACCGCCTGCCCGCGCTGAGTCGGGCAGGCGGTGCATGGGTGCGACCGGCCCGGGGAGGGAGGAGTGGGCCCGGGCCGGTCGCGTTTTCGCCGCTGCGGGGGTGAGGGGCTAGCCGGCGGGGTTGGGGACGATCAGGCTGACCCCGCCCACGGGCTGTCCGGTGGTGAACAGGTTCTGCCCGAGCGCCTTGTTGAGCGACGAGGCGCCCTCGCTCGAGAGCGTCGCGAGCAGGCCCTGCAGGTCCAGCGTGCCGTTCGGCAGCGCCGACTGCAGTAGCTGTGAGGTGTCGAGGTCGAACAGCTTGACCTCGGGGCCGCCGTTGAGCTGGAAGCTCAGGCTCGACCCCTCCGTGCCCGTCCCCAGCGTGAGCTGCGGGTTGGTGAGCGATGCCGAGAGGGCTCCGTTGCCGAGTTGCAGCCCGCCACTCAGCGGGATGGTCCCGGTCAGGACCCCGTTGGCGAAGCTGGCCGTCGCCGACGAACCATTGAGCGGTAGTGTCACGCTGGTCCCGTCCACTCCCGGGAGCGGGGTGGTCCCCAGCGGGGCGGGCAGTCCATTCGAGCCCGGCACGAGCGGCAGCACGTCCAGGCCTGTCGAGTCGAGCAGCGAGCGGAATGCCGGTACGAACTGCAGGCCGGCTCCCGTGGTCGAGGCGCCGGTGACGGGCGCGCCCGACGCGCCCGGGGCCGCACCGGTGATCGGCGAATTACTTACAGTGACGGCGAACGACCCGAGCTGCTGGCCGCTCTTGAAGGCATGCCGCCGAAGGGCACTGTCAAGGCGGGTTGCGCCCGGCTTGGTCAGCTTCGCGGACAGGCCACTGATCGTCTCGCTCGTCGCACTGCGCTTGATCTTGGCCTTACCGGTGATCGTGAACAGGTTCACCTTGTGACCGGCCAGCTTCACCGTCAAGCGACCGGCGCCCTTGGCGGGGCGGGTGAACGTCACCGAGTTGATCTTCACCGATCGTTTGCCGACTTTGACCGCGAGGACGCCCTTGAGGTTGAGCGTACCCGTGGCGGTGACGAAGTTCCATTTTCCAGACTTGGCCGGAAGCGCGTAGCTCGACTTCCGGCGGGTGGCCGGGCGCAGCGCGCGCACCGTGACGTGCTGGCGCGCCAGCGACTTCTTCGCCTTCACCGACAGCGTCAGCGTGGCTTTGTTCGTCGGCTGCGGGGTGGAGCCGGTGGCGGCCGTCGACACAGCGACGGCGCCCAGCGTTACCGCGAGCATGAAGAGAACCGCAAGCAGTGAGTACTTGAAGCGGTGAGAGGACATGACCAGCCTTTCTTGGACGGCGAGAGCGAGACGCGAGCGTCGGTGCTCGGGCCCATCCCCGCCACGCCGGGAGAGCGCCCAATCTGGAAGCTGGTGATTACAGCTGCCTGTGCGGCCCTGCCTCCGCACCGGCCCTACCTGTCTCGCGGTGAGCGATGCCCCTGGTCAGCGACAACTAAACACCGCAATGGTGCCATCGCGAAAATCGTCGCAGTGATTTGGTCAGTTTGCGCAGGGCCGGGTAACTTCGGTGCGCGTTGCCTCCAAGATTCCGAGCACCGAGTAGAATTGTGAATGCAGGCTGGGTGCTCTCCATGGGGAGCGCCGGCGGGCGGGACATCCGGGTCATCGCGGCGCTCTCCGCACGGGGCGCGGGCGGGATGGCTCCTCACGACACGTCGGAGGAACCCTTTGACCTGCCCGTCCTTCCCCTTGCTCCCACCCGAGCCCGAGCCATCGGGCGCTCCAATCCTTGCCAGATGTCGCCTTCTCTCCCGCGCGGCGCTAGCGTATGGCCGGAGTGGACGCCGAAGAACATCCTCCCCAGCAGGCTTCCGCCCGCGAACTGATCGAGTCGGTCGGCGGGCGGATGCCACACGAGTCCGACGGCTCGCTGCGGACCGCGCTGGCCAACGCCATGGTCGGGATGAAGAAGCAGCTTTACGGCCGTGGTCCCTCCGCGGCCAAGGCCTGGATCCTCGACGACTACGTGTTCGTGGTGATGGAGGGCGGCCTGACGCGCAACGAGGAGACACTGCTGGCCGACGGCAAGGCGGACCTTGTGCGCGACTACCGGCTGAGCTTCCAGGAGACGGTCGCCGCCACCGCGATGGGCGCGGTGCAGGAGTTGCTCGGGCGGCCCGTGCTCACGTATCACAGCCAGGTCGTGTTCGATCCGCCGCGGACGTTCGAGATCTTCGTACTCGAGCCTCAGCCGGACTAGTCCGCCGCCGTAGGCGGGATGGGGCGCGCTCATGAGGATCATGCCCGATCCCGAATCCGGCGCCCCGTTCGGTGGATCCGCGCCCCGGGCGGCCTCGAGCAGCCCGCTGCTGGACATCTCGAACGCCACCGTCCGCCTGTACAAGGCCGCCTTCGGCCGCGGGCCGACCCATGCTCGCGCGCGCTTTGCGGGGACCGACACGCTCGTCGTCCTCCTCCAGGACACCCTGACGGTGTCCGAGCGCAAGCTGGCCGCGCTGGGTGAGCACGAACGACTGCGCACCCATCGGCTCCTCCTGCACAAGGTGCTCGAGGCCGAGATCCGGGCCGTCGTCGAGGAGATCCTCGAGCGGCCCACGCTGTCGCTGATCAGCGGGCTTGACACCGAGCGCGACGTGGCCGCCGAGGTGGTCATGCTCGCCCCCGCGCCGCACCTCGACACCGAGGCTGGTCCGGAGGACGCGGCCGGGGGCACCGGGCGTATCAATCTCAGTCGGCCCGACTGAGATTCTCGCGGCGGCACGGGCAGTCCCAGGACCCACGCCGCCAACGTTTGCCGATCTGCCGCGAGCGCCGCTGAGGATCGCGGTTTCGCGTGCCGATAGGTCCGCGATGGTCTCTTCACTGGCAGATATCCGGTCAAACCGCCGGATCATGGCTTACACGGCCGCGGCGATCTACGGAATCGCCGGGCTCGACGGCGCGATCGAGGGCCTGCTGCCCGGCGACCCGCCGTTCGCGATGCTCCCGGTCGTCGTCGTGTTCGTGATGTTCGCGCTGCTGATGGCCTTCGGCCCCCGGCTGCCGCGGTGGGCACTGGCCCTCCTGGGACCGCTCGGGGTCGTGCTCATCGCCTATGCGCTGGCGACCAGCCCGGGTCCGGGTGACGGGGCCGTGCTCTACGCCCTGCCGGTGTTCTGGACCACGTTCTACTTCGGCCGCCGGGGCGCCGGCGTGATCCTCGCCTGCGTGGCCGCGGGCCACGCGGTCACGCTGCTGCTCCTGCCCGCGGCCGATGCCTATCCCGCTCGCTGGCTCGACGTGATGGTGTCGGTGTGCGGCGTCGCCCTGGTCGTCCTCGTCCTCGAGCACCGCAACGAGCTGCTGCTCGAGCGGCTCGCCGGAGAGGCGCGGACCGATCCGCTGACCGGCCTGCTCAACCGGCGCGGCTTCGACGAGCACGCCGCGCGGGAGTTCGCTCACGTGGGCCGAGACGGCACGTCGATCGCGCTGGCCCTGGTGGACATCGACCACTTCAAGCAGGTCAACGACGACTGGGGCCACATCGTCGGCGACCGCGTGCTGGCCAATCTGGCTCGTCTGCTGGCCGGCGAGGCGCGGGTCATCGACGTGGCGGCGCGCCTCGGCGGCGAGGAGTTCGCTGTGCTCATGCCGTCCAGCGACGAGGCGGGCGCCGAGGCGTTCATTCAGCGGGTTCGCGCCGGCCTGGAGGCGAGTGCGCGACCCGACCTCCCGGCGGTGCGTATCAGCGCCGGGGTGGCCGCCGCCAGCGAGCCGCGCGACGTTCAGGTCCTGCTCGAGAGCGCTGACCGTGCGCTTTATGCGGCCAAGCGCGGCGGTCGCGACCGGACGGTCGTGTTCGACCGGCACAGCTTCCCGCTCGCCGCGTAGGCCCGGCGGCAACGTCCGTCACCGGCGCGACTCGAGCAGCCGCAGCCAGATCTCGCTGACCGTGGGATAGGAGGGCACGACGTGCCACAGCGTCCCGAGCGGCACCTTGCCCACGATCGCGGTGGTCGCGCTGTGCAGCAGCTCGGCGACGTCCGCGCCGACGAACGTGGCGCCGACGAGCGTGTCGGTCGCTCGGTCGACCACGAGCTTGGCGCGCCCGACATAGTCGTCGCGGAGGAGCGATGCGCCGGCGACCGCCGCGAGGTCGTACTCGAGCGCCTCGACGTCGACGCCCTGCTCGCGCGCGCGTGATTCGGTCAGCCCGACCGAGGCGACCTGGGGGTCGGTGAAGGCCACCGCCGGCACCATGTCGTGGTCGGCCACGTCGCGGTAGCGCGAGCCCTCGATCGATCGTCCCTCGGCGCGGGCGGCGATCACGTCGCCGGCGATCCGGCCCTGGTACTTGCCCATGTGGGTGAGCAGGGCGCGTCCGCACACGTCGCCGATCGCGTACAGCCAGTCGCCGGCAGCCTGGCGAACCGCCATGTGGTCGTCGGTGTTCAGGTAGCCGTCCGCGCCACCGACGTCGACCCCGACCCGCTCGAGGCCGATTTCGTCGGTGACCGGCGTGCGACCGGCTGCGACCACGATCTCGTCGACCTCGAACGTGGATCCGCCGGCGGCGATCGTGGCCGGGCCTCCGTGGATCCGCCCCAGGCCGGATTCCGTTGCCGCCGCGCGACGGACGGAGTCGACCCCGGTGCCCAGCGAGGACCTTGATTCCGCGCTGCTTGAACTGCTCGGCGATCAGCTTGCCGGCGAACGGCTCCTGGTGGGCCATCAGCGAGGCATCCGGCTCGATCACCGTGATCTTCGCGAGCGCCGAGACCGGCAAGCCACGTGGTGGACTCGCAACCCACGACCCCGCCTCCGATCACCGCCACCCGTTCCGGCACCTCGCGCAGGTTGGTCACGTCGCGCGAGGTCCAGGGATGTGCCTCGCGCAGGCCGTCGATCGGCGGGACGGTGGCGGTCGTGCCGGTGGCGATGACCACCGCGTGGCGTGCGTGGAGGGTGCGGACGCTCCCGTCCGCGGCCGTGACCTCGAGCGTCTTCTCGCCGGTCAGCCGACCCCGGCCCCGGATCAGGTCGATCCCGGCGTTGGTCGCCCACTTCACCTGTCCGCTGTCGTCGTGGTCGTGGGTGAATCGGTCCCGACGCTTCAAGACGGCCTGAAGGTCGGGTCCGTCCACCGAGACCCCCGGGAGTGCCCGGCCGACGTCGAGTATCTCCACCGGACGCAGTAGCGCCTTGCTCGGCATGCACGCCCAGTACGAGCACTCGCCGCCGAGCAGCTCCGCCTCGACGATCACCGCCGTCCGCTCGCTGCTTCTGGATCGCGTACTGGGCCGCGTTCTCGCCGGCGGCGCCGCCCCCGAGCACGATCACATCCCATGTCCCGTTTCTGTTCGTCGTCATGGTCGGCAGCCTGGCCGGCGGATTCGAAGAACTTCCGCAGAATCGCCCCGGTGCGCAGGGACGCCGCGATATCATCACTTCGTGCCGGGGGGCAGTATCCCCGAACGGGCGTCGCTCGTCAGTACGGCCATCACGGCCCGGGCGCGCCGGCCCCAAGTTGGGGCGGGAGAAACCTTCGGCTGATCGTCAAATCACGGCGCTCAGTCGAAAGGAGACTCGAGACCATGAACATCACAGCGACTCGCTTCGCTACACAGATTCGAACCTGGCTTCTCATCGCAGGCCTCACCGCGCTGCTGATCGCCATCGGCGGCGCGATCGGCGGCGGCGCACTGTATGTGTTCGTCCTCCTGGCCGTGCTGATGAACGTCGCCGGCTACTGGTTCTCGGACAAGATCGCCCTGGCCGCCAGCCGGGCGCGACCGGTCAAGCCGGGTGAGATGCCTGGGCTCGAGGCGGCCGTGACCGACCTCGCCGACCGTGCCGGGGTGCCGGTGCCGCGGCTGTACCTGATCCCGTCCGACCAGCCGAACGCGTTCGCCACCGGCCGCGACCCGAGCCACGCCGCGGTGGCGGTGACCCAGGGCCTGGTCATGCACCTTCCCGAGGACGAGGTCAGGGGCGTGCTCGCGCACGAGTTCGGCCACATCAAGAACCGCGACATCCTCGTCTCGTCGATCGCCGCGATGGTCGCCGGCGCGATCTCGGCCGTGGCCACCATCCTGCAGTTCTCGATGCTGTTCGGCGGCTCCGACGAGGACGACTCCCCGCTCGGTCTGCTCGGGACGCTGGCCGCGATCATCGTCGCGCCGATCGCCGCGATGCTGCTCCAGCTCGCGGTCTCGCGCCAGCGGGAGTACCTGGCCGATGCGACCGGAGCCCAGCTGCTCGGCGAGGCCGCGCCGCTGGCCGACGCCCTCGACCACGCTCGAGCGCGGCGCCCAGGTCATCCCGATGCAGGTCAATCCCGGCGACCGCGTCGCTGTACGCGGTGAACCCGCTGCCGCGGCAGGGGCTGGCCACGCTGTTCATGACCCACCCGCCGCTGGCCGAGCGGATTCGGCGGCTCCGTGCCCTCGACGGCGACCGCGCAATGGCGCTGGCCGCGTAGCGCCTTGGTTCAGGAATCGAGCCAAGCCGTCAGGCTCAGCGACGAGCTCGAGCAGTGGCTGAACGGCGAGGGTGAGAAGACCCTCGGAGGCCTCGTCGAGGCGTTCGGCGAGAAGAGCTTCGCGATCCTGTTCGTGCTGTTGCTCGGCGTGCCCGCCCTGCCGGTTCCGACCGGCGGGGCGACGCACGTGTTCGAGATCATCGCGGCGCTGATCGCGCTCGAGCTGATCGTCGGACGCCGCGAGGTCTGGTTGCCTGCGCGCTGGCAGCGACTATCGCTGGGCGGAGACCGCCAGCAGCGGTTTCTCGCCTCGCTGATGCGGTTCATCCGGCGGCTCGAGCGCATCTCGCGCCGCCGGTTCGCGTTCGTGTTCCACCACCGCCTGAGCGACATCGTGTTCGGCCTGCTGGTAATCGGCGGCCGGCGGCGGCGTTCTTCGCGCCGCCGTTCACCGGCCTGGACACGCTCCCCGCCCTCGGCGTCGTGCTCATCTCCCTCGGGATGCTGCTCGAAGATGCCCTGATCGCCTTCGCTGGGGTGATCGTGGGCGTCGTCGGCGTCGCGCTCGAGCTGGTGCTCGGCGCGGCCGCCGTGCACGGGATCCGATCGCTCTTCTAGGGCCCGCGGCGCTCTAGCGGCCCGCGGAGCGCTTCTGGCGCCGGCGGCGGTCCTTGGCCTCCTGGCCGCATTCGGCCATCTGGCACCAGCGGCGGTTGCCGCGCTTGGTGGTGTCCAGGAAGAACCACCCACACTGATCGCCCGGGCACTGCTTGAGCCGCGGCGAGGGCTCGGTGCCGAGGAGCTCGACCGCGCTGGTCACCACGACGTGGCGGACCGTGGCCAGCTGCGAACCGGCTCCAGTGCCAGCCGACCGCCCCGTCGGCCTCGACCCGTAGATCGGCGACGCGGTAGGCGTCGGCGGCGAGCTCGGCCAGCCGGGCAAGATCGCGCTTTGGCACGGGCCGGCCGTGCACGCGGGCGTCGAACAGGCCGTAGAGGAGCTCGCGAGCGTCGCGCGCTCGCTCGAGCTCGGCCTCCGCGTCCGCGTCGAGCCTGAGCGACTTGGCGATCAAGCCGTAGCGCTGGCCCCAGAGACGGAGGTCGGCGGCGGTGAGCAGGGCGTCGCCGGCCTGCGGATGCCCGCGCTCCTCGGCCGTGTTGACGAAGTCGAGCGCGGCATCGCCGGCCACGAACGGCATCTCGCTGATGGCTTGCACGCTCTTTATTGTACCAGCAATTTTCAGTTTTGCCGGGGCAAGATCGGCTACCCTTTGTACCAGTGAAACGAGTTTTGCCGGTACATATCTGTCGGGGGTCGCTCGTGAGCGCCATCGCCTGCGCGCGGTCGCGGCGGTCGGCTGGGGCGCCTCGGACTTCTTCGGGGGCGACGCCTCGCGGCGGAGGCGCCGGTGTTCGTCGTCGTCGCGGTCGCCGAGCTGCTCGGGCTGTCGCTGCTGGCCCCCGTTCTGGTCGCGCGCGGGATCGCCACCGCCGGCGATCCCCGACTGCTGCTCGCCGGGTGGCCGGCGTGTCGCGGTGACGATCGAGCTCGGCCTCGATCTATCTTCGCCCTCGCCGCGGAGCGCCTTCATCACGGCTCCGATCGGGTCGCTGGGCGCAGCGGCGGCGGTCCCGTTGGCCTGATCGGCGGCGACCGGGTCAGTGGGGCGCTGGCGATCGGACTGGTCTGCGCGCTGCTCGGCGGCGCGATCACCTCCTGGAAGCCTCCCGGCGGCACCGTCCGCGCGGTCGCGCCAATGCGTGGCGGATACATGGCCAA
>CAWHTT010000015.1:0-840355 GCA_963832315.1 uncultured Solirubrobacterales bacterium
TTGCCGTCGATTTAATCAACGAGAACGAACTTTCCAAGTTAGACGGTGTTACAGAGACCTTTGTTATGCGACGACGATATGAGAAAGCAACGCCCCTGATACCGGATGCTCAGAGACAAGAGCGCGTTCGAAATGCGCTTGCCAAGAACTGCCCAGCGCGTGAGAAGCTCGAACTTAAGGTCGGAGCCATGGTCATGCTTGTGGCAAACGTTGCTGTCTCTACCGGACTTGTAGATGGTTCACACGGCGTCGTGACCGGATTTGTAGATGCGACCCCGAGGCTGCCGATCGTACGATTCTCCGGATTTGACAATTGTCATGTCGTTGGAGCTCACACGTGGAAGTGCGAAGAGTTCTCGTTCGGGACAGCATGCGTTACCCAGGTGCCACTGATTCTAGCCTGGGCAGTGACAATACACAAATCGCAGGGTCAGACGTTGCAGCGAGCACGGCTAACGTTGGACAGATCTGTCTTTGCGGTTGGGCAAGCGTATGTTGCGCTCTCTCGTCTCCAAAGTCTGGATGGCGTGTACTTGGAAAGCTTTGACGCATTATCAATTAAAGCATCACCATCGGCAGTTGCATTCTACGAACGTATTTTTTAAAACGTTGCGGCTACGTTCATCGCCGCCAGCACGAACTTGTGCATCGGACGCATCAGCGCCGTTGGGCACGCCGTGCATCTATCGGTATCCCCCGGAATCGGCACGTGCACGGGTGTGCGCGCATCGCTGCATCAGCCGCAAGCAGGACGTCGCACGCATCCTTCATCTCGACGTGGATGTCCGCGAGCCCACTTCGAGCAGATCGGCCAGTACAGACGCAACGCATTTGCACACCGCCGTGGCATCGTCCAGCAGCAACGCATAGAAGCCGTAATTGGCGAAAATGCGATCATGCAGCACGTAGTAACCGTCGTTGTAACTTCCTCTACACATCGTACCGTTGTCTCTGCACAAGCCACGTTTCTCATTTGTTAGGCGCGTGAGCTGTTCGTAGCACGATGGATATCGCGTGCACCCACAGATGACATTGTACAGCGCAATCGTTTTGGCAATGCGTTGAATATGATCCGTGAGATAGATGACGGAGTCGCGAACGGCTTGTATAGATGCGTACGCGTTACATTGAAACACCTGCAACTCGTTGAGATGGGATGCATGTGGCTGACCTATCTCGATACGACGTAAGCAGCGCGTTCAGCGATTGGCGCAAACCATTCCTCCGTGCGAGCTATGTGTGCAAGTGTCAACGCGCGACGACAGTTCATGAACACGCGCAACAACAAGTGCTCAGGAAGCCTGCCGAGACGGTTGTTGTCGATGCAGAGTCGTTTAGATGGAGGCTGATCACTCATGTCACGATATACCTTTTTTTAGAACCTAGCGAGACAGGTCTGGGCAGAGGTCGGGTTGGCAACGGCTATTCTTAGATCTATACTTGACACTGCTCAGATATCACGCATAACTTTTCTCAAATATTGAGATAAAGTTCCAGATGCAATCGATGAACCCGTTGTAACGACGATTGTACACTTGTACACTTTTAACTCCAACGACATACACCCGACGAATCATGAGGTCATCGGTCCATAGTGCCAATAGTAGCACATGATTCGTTGGCGAATGACGTCGAGATTTCGAGGGACCTGGGCACTTGGGCACTGCCCAGGTCCCGTTGATAACTTCGGCCAAACTTGGGAAAAAGTTCCCGATGCAATCGATGAACCCGATTTTCGGAATAGTTTGTACCGACAAGTGGGCACTGCCCACCGGTCACCTGGGCACTTTTGCAATTCTACGACATCCACCCGACGAATCATGAGGTCATCGGTCCATAGTGCCAATAGTAGCACATGATTCGTTGGCGAATGACGTCGAGATCTTGGGTGACCTGGGCACTTGGGCACTGCCCAGGTCCCGTTAATAACTTCCGCCAAACTTGGGAAAAAGTTCCCGATGCAATCGATGAACCCGATTTTCGGAACAGTTTGTAACGACAAGTGGGCACTGTCCACCGATCACCTGGGCACTTTTGCAATTCTACGACATTCACCCGACGAATCATGAGGTCATCGGTCCACAGTGGCAATAGTAGCACATGATTCACCAGCGAATAACGTCGAGATCTGGAGTGACCTGGGCACTTGGGCACTGCCCAGGTCCCGTTGATAACTTCGGCCAAACTTGGCAAAAAGTTCCCGATGTAATCGATGAACCCGATTTTCGGAACAGTTTGTAACGACAAGTGGGCACTGCCCACCGATCACCTGGGCACTTTTGCAATTCTACGACATCCACCCGACGAATCATGAGGTCATCGGTCCATAGTGCCAATAGTAGCACATGATTCGTTGGCGAATGACGTCGAGATTTCGAGGGACCTGGGCACTTGGGCACTGCCCAGGTCCCGTTGATAACTTCCGCCAAACTTGGCAAAAAGTTCCCGATGCAATCGATGAACCCGATTTTCGGAATAGTTTGTACCGACAAGTGGGCACTGCCCACCGGTCACCTGAGCACTTTTGCAATTCTACGACATCCACCCGACGAATCATGAGGTCATCGGTCCATAGTGCCAATAGTAGCACATGATTCGTTGGCGAATGACGTCGAGATCTTGGGTGACCTGGGCACTTGGGCACTGCCCAGGTCCCGTTGATAACTTCCGCCAAACTCGGCAAAAAGTTCCCGATGCAATCGATGAACCCGATTTTCGGAACAGTTTGTAACGACAAGTGGGCACTGCCCACCGATCACCTGGGCACTTTTGCAATTCTACGACATTCACCCGACGAATCATGAGGTCATCGGTCCACAGTGGCAATAGTAGCACATGATTCACCAGCGAATGACGTCGAGATCTGGAGTGACCTGGGCACTTGGGCACTGCCCAGGTCCCGTTGATAACTTCGGCCAAACTTGGCAAAAAGTTCCCGATGCAATCGATGAACCCGATTTTCGGAACAGTTTGTAACGACAAGTGGGCACTGCCCACCGATCACCTGGGCACTTTTGCAATTCTACGACATACACCCGACGAATCATGAGGTCATCGGTCCATAGTGCCAATAGTAGCACATGATTCGTTGGCGAATAACGTCGAGATCTTGGGTGACCTGGGCACTTGGGCACTGCCCAGGTCCCGTTGATAACTTCCGCCAAACTTGGGAAAAAGTTCCCGATGCAATCGATGAACCCGATTTTCGGAACAGTTTGTAGTGCCGGTTGTGCAAGTGTTTACTTTTGCGATTATACGACATTCACACAACGTTCACAATATTCACTTAAGAGCGACAACGCACAACGCTATACACGCCACGCATAGACACAGGTGTCAAACACTTTAAACAAATCACAATTGTTGTAGTACGTCTCTTAAGAAACGCTCACAGCTCAGTCGGAGCTTCCTCGGCGTTCTCGTCCTCGCTGCTTTCCGCCGTAGGCTCAGGAGTCGACAAGGCTGTGCGCGTCTTCTTGCTCGATGCAGCAGACGAAGACGCAGTTTCGCGACGACGCTTCGGGGGGAACAATGCGTTTGGGCTTCAGACGTGCCGTTATCTTCGAGCGCGCGTCCGCATCGCACAGAAGGATAGGGTCGAACTTGTTCTTCTTCGATTTGCTCTCCTTTAGAGCCTTTAGAACGGTATCGACAGCGACTGGAGGCATGCCTTCCGGATCAGGGCGCATATCATCGGCGATAGAACGAATCAACAAGTAGCGATCGTTGCATTTGTGCAGTCCCAGATGTTTCAATGTCGCAAACAGCGTGCATTGTTCGATGCGCAAGATCTGTGGCACGTGCATATCATCGCAATAGTCGTGATAGGACTCGTACAAGGTCTGTCTGGACACTGGGCAGTTCAGACATTCGCTTGGTCCATGTCTTGCGATCGGCGTTTTTGCCAGTCGGCATCTTTTCGTAGAAATGGGAGTCGTAGAACACGTACGTCGCTGTCAGGAAACGCGTGACGTGCTCAAAGCGCTGACGCGACGAGTACAGGCTTCCTGCGCATGTTTCGGTTACTTGAACGTTAGAAGAATCGATGAACGAAGACAGATAACCGTTTATGCGCTTGTCAAGCTTGCGGGTCGTTTGCTTGCCGTTGCTCGGACTCATGTCACCGGAGAACACGAACATATCCGACGACATATCCAGTCGCGCGGCCGTGCTTCCTTGCGGTGCAGCACGTGCAACGTGTTTTGTAACTAGGTATTGGACAATCGTTGACGCTGTAACATTGTCCCATTCCGTGGAGTCCGCGGACGGCAATGCGAAAACGGTAACCGCGTAGAACGATGGCAACAGCGTCGCGACAAGGTTGTGAGCTACAACGCGGAGTCTGAGAAGGTCGGTCTTCACAAGCAAGGCCATGTGTCCATCAGGGACGCCGTCAACGTCGACGGTTTCGTTGGACACGATCAAGATGAAGCATGGAGCTCCGGGACGCTTCGTCAGATATCGGTTTCGGTGCAGACGGCGTCTTCGGCTTTGTCAGCGTCACATGTTCCGTTGTCAGGCGTGTAAGCTGCGCTAGCGATATCTCGGACTTCTGATGACGGGATCAGCCTCTGGATCTGCGGATGTTGCAAACATGGTAAGCAGCGACGCTGTGCGCATCGTGCCGATTACAATTTTGGCTATCGCGTTCTTAGCCACAACCGCAGCTTTTAAGACGTCGCCGCGGATGAACACGACAGGAAACTTCTCGAGATTGGCTGGTTGGCGTTGGCAACTTGCTTAGACGAAGCCTTCGTTTGAACGTTGATGTCTTCAAAGACCAGACGAAGCTCCTCGTCGAGCTTTTTAAAAGGTAAGGCGACATAGTCAGTCCCTTCAGTACATTTTTCGGAGATGTATTGCGTTACGCGCTGTTTAAGGCGACCAATGTTCCCAGGTTGAGCCTCATCGTAGATGGATCCGATTAAGGCCGAGGAGACCATGTAGAATTGGGTATCGCGCAGCGTGGCAAGTGGTGGCAGCTTGACATCGTCCATCGAAAATCCAGACTTGTCAAGAAAGGTTGCGAGCGAGAGATCAGTGGCGTTAGTGGCCATTTGCTTCTGTGCTCATTTTTAAGCCTATCCTTGGTCGTTCCAGGGAAGGTCGGGTTGGCAACGGCTATTAATAGACCAAATGTGTTACGACGCCATATCAGAAGTGCTCACTGATGTAGAAGGCTGTGTGGTGATGTTAACTGTCACTGTGTTGTTGTTAGTGATGCTTGGAACTCCTCACTGCCGCTGTCGGCGCCGTCGTCGACGCTGCCGGTGTTTTCGTTCCTCGTGTCACACGATGACGTCTATGCCGCTTATCCACTCGTCCCGTGTTGGTTGTTGGTAGAGATCGTATGGCTGCGCCACTTGCCGCATCTGGTGATGCTTCAGTAGTCATCTGCGTACACCCCTGGCACCTCTTCGTATGTCGGTTTAACCAGCCGACATACTCGAACGTTCGGCCGCACACGATGCACTCGAGCTTGCGTTTCACGTATTGCTGATTGAGCAGCGCGCCTTCGTGCTCGCTGATGAGCTTCTGTTCGGCGGCGTTCATTTCTTCGTCGTTTGCAAAGATCATGTCGAGCTCGACGAACTCGTAGTCGTTGTGTGTGCTTTGCCATTGCCATCCATCGCTCGACTTCGGACACGGAGCGGTTATCTCGAAGCATCTGTGCGAGTCGCTCGTGTTCTCTACGGCGGGTATCGACGCCACCGTGCTTCGATTTGCCGTAGTACTTGATCTTCCGCGATGACTTTTTTACGAGGGCGTACAGTCGACCGGAGAATGGTTCTGTGGCGGCGGCTCTCGCGGTCGCTTGAGCGAGCTGTTGGTTCATGGCCGCGATTTGTTCATCCCGCTGAGCGAGTTGTTCGCGCGCTTGTGCTGCAACTGCGCAAGCTTGTGCTGCAACCGCGCGAGCATTCGTTCGGAGCTGAGCCATAAACGCAAATATTTTCTGCTTGATCGGTTGAGCCTCTGGAAAGCGCTTGGCTGCAGCAATCACGATCTCGAGAAGACCTGCGAATGTTAATAGCCTCGTATGTGCCTGAATCCGGTCGGGTGAGGATATATCGCACCCATCCTTGGGTCCGGAAACCCAGAAACCCTCGGCTTCGCGTTCATTCACAAACTCCGCCCATGTTATAACGTTTTCGGAGCTAACATGCATACGCAATGCTTCTTGCGGGTTTTCGTATCCTAATATGTCATGTGCGACCTCAGTGGCACGAAAATATGGTTCGTCTTCGCTGCCGTACACTCGAAGTCTCCCTTTGTCAACCAAATCGATGATGCCAATCTCGAAGCGTGCGAGTTCCTCGACTAGACCCATCATCTGTTCGCCAAGAGCTTGTGATGTGGCTTCTACGACGTCGGACGGCGCAGACATCTGTGGCTCAGTGGTGTCACGTGTGCAGAGCTTCGCGAGCTTTTCCTGGACGATTTTGTACATTTTTCTCACAGACGATTCAGCGAGCTTCGTCTGACGCATGATCTCAACTTTCGTAATTTTCGGGTTTGCGCTTACGAGGGCCTGAACGCGTGCAATGTCCTCGTGGCGTTCGGTGATCAATGGAGGAAGCGTGTACGTGGTTGTCATTTCTTAGGCCATCCACATCTTTAGACGTCATACGTGATGCGATAAACACGTGTCCATGTATAAGATGAATGTTTGGATAAGCTCACCGATAAGCGCGTCGCGTCTCTGCTCTTCCAATACGCGTTGTCAAACGCATTTTCGTACAGATCGATTCTAAGATGGGGGGACTGTGAAACGTGGTTATGTTATAGTGACTGCGGCGATACTCGCGGCAGTGGTAGTGTTCCTAGCGGTACGTCGTTCGACTTGATGGTTGTGTATTGCGCATACATGCAGACCGTGCTGCATGTATCGCAATCACCGATCCTGATAACGTTCCCCGTGATCCCAAACACCGAAGATACCCCATTGACTATGTTCTCGGTTACACAATACGCGTACGTATTGATTCCATTTGCTATTACTCCTCAACATATTAATCTGCTTGCGTTAAACATTGACTTTGGTCGCGTGACATCGATTGCGGTGTTTGACAGTTGCCACAATGCAGACGTGCCACGGAAGATGTTGGTCGCGTTGCCGAGTTATTTAAACAGACTTGGTATCGCTGTTCCTGACGATATCAATATTCTAATTGACAAGAAAGTACCTCTACAGGGCGCGTGTTTCGATTGTGTGGAGTTTGTTATGGTTTTTTTGCGGTTCCTTGTCGATGGTCACGACTTTGAAACAACTGCGCTCGATATTTCGCATGAAACGAGGAAGCAATTGCGAAAGGACATGTGCATGCTAACGTCGTTGTTGTACTGGTTTGCGCAACAACGGCTGTATGAGCCGGCCGATGCGACGCAACTTGTGCGTGAGATAACGCATATACCAGCGGTGCCAACGCTGCGACCATTCGGAACGTACAGATCTGTTCCGTTCATGCCGATCTTTGCATCGTCGCCGAAAAGTAAGCACGTTGACGTGATAACTCCGGAGAGTGTGGCGCGTAGCATATGGACACGATGTCCACTGACCATAGACATGAACACGAACAAGATGGCGCTTAACACATGCTCATGCGTGATTCTTACGCCAGTTATCACGCGCGGACCTGGTCGCTTTGTATGTACGAACATCATATCTATCTCGTCGGGCGTTGTTGTTGCTAAACAGGGGCATTATACGCTTCGTTGGGGAGATATGCGTGCTATGGAAGATAGTGCTGTTCATGCGAGAGCGTGTGTGCGTGCTATTAAACCAGTTGCGGTGTTTTACCTATCCTCGGAGAACTCGTACAAGCCAGCGATTGTAACCAGTGACGATGTTGACATCCCGTTGCCAAATCAGAAACAGATTGAACATGTGATGAGTCTGCTAGCGTCTGCGTACTTGTACGTGATATCATAATAAATGGTAAGACGTACAAGTCCACGAGTGCATACACGTCTTCGCCCCCGGGTAACACAACCGCGTACAAGCTTGATCAGAAAACGAGCAAGTCGCATAACATTACGACGCAATAAATCTAGGGAGCGGCTTATGCGTGCAAGCCCACGCTCTACAGAACCCCCGACACGAGCGGCTCGCGTAAATCCGCGATCCGCGGAAACCCGGACACGACCGGCTCGCACAAGTCCGCGACTACGCGCAAGTCCGCGCTTTGCGGAAACCCGGACACAAGCGACTCGCACAAGTTCGCGACTACGCGCGAGCCCGCGCTCCGCGGAAACCCGGGCACGAGCGACTCGCGCAAGCCCGCGACTACGCGCGAGCCCGCGCTCTACGGAAACCCGGACACGAGCGACTCGCGCAAGTCCGCGATTACGCGTGAGCCCGCGCTCCGCGGAAATCCGAACACGAGTGGCTCGCGCAAGTCCGCACTCTGCGGAATCCCGGACACGAGCAACTCGCACAAGTCCGCGACTACGCGTGAGCCCGCGCTCTACGGAAACCCGGACACGAGCGACTCGCGCAAGTCCGCGACTACGCGTGAGCCCGCGCTCCGCGGAAACCCGAACACGAGTGGCTCGCGCAAGTCCGCGCTCCGTAGAAACCCGGGCACGAATGACTCGGGCAAGCCCGCGCTCCGCACGTCGACCACCTGGACGCGAAAGAGCCCCTCGGACAATTGAACGTGTTCCGTATCCTGAAAGTGTTTCGTATACAGCGGAGCAGGATGAACAGCGAGCAGCACTGGCCTATGAGAAGTTCCATCTGTCAGATGCTGACCGTGCTCACATACAGAAAGTAGATCCTGGAGACTGTTTTACAGGGTCTCTAGTCAATGGTAAACGACTTCGCCTTCAGCGACATCAGGAAATTCCTGTCGCGTCCATTGAGACTCAGCGAGGGATGGTGCTTTATCATGGAGTAGGCACTGGAAAGACTCTGACGGCCGTGGCGTCGGTTGAATGCTTGTTGCGTACGTTTCCTGGTACCAGAGCCTTGATTATAACGCCACCAGGTCTACAGGTCAATTTTAAGGCCTCTCTGGCTCGATGGGGCGTATCACCATTGAGAATGGTGTATCTATATCGGTTTCTTACGATCAGGGCATTTTATAACGAGTACAATCATCGATCTGACGATGAACTTCGCGAATACATGAGCAACAGGATACTTGTGATCGACGAGTCGCACAATCTCAAATTTCACTTGCCGCCTGAGAAAGAGAAACCGTCAGCTGAAGGCAGCGCCCCCAGAACAACGAAGACCGTGTATTCGACAAGCGGCATATTTGGTCTTCATGTGCCTGCTGCAACTACGACAGTCGAGAACATTGGCAAAGTGGCAACTTTTTACGGTCGCGTAAGTCGATCTGCGTTTCGCGTGATACTGCTAACAGCAACGCCGGTTGTAAATCGACCAACAGATCTGATATCACAGATCTCAATGGTCGACGGGACGAGATACATGAACGTCGACGCGTTCGATCGAAACGTGTGGGATCGTAGACGGGGACCGATGCCCATGTTTAACGATTATTTTGGATGCCGTGTCAGTGACTATAATCCTCCCCAAGGATCGTCAACGCATTTCCCAGCCAGAAGAAACCATGTTGTCTCCCTGATAATGGACGACGTGATGTTAGAAAAATATGACGAAATAGAAACAGCAAAACGCACCAACAACGTACCTGCTATCGCTGATGCTGATACGGAAGCGACTGAAGAAGCTCTCTCTCGTGCCGACACTGTGCTGGACTCATCACTGGCGCGTGACGATCCGACGATGGCGCCGCTGTTGGTCCGATCAGGTGTGTTTTTTGACAGATTGCGGCAATCGACGAACAATCTGGAAGGTCCGGACAATCCCAAGGTTCAGTTTGTTCTTACGCTGTTGCAGGACGTCATTGTCAACAAGGCTCGAACTGTGATATATTCCAACTACGTGATTGGAAGCAACGATCATCCGACGGCGTTGACATACATAACAGCCTGGCTCGGTGCACATCATGTACCGTACGGAGTAATTTCAGGAAATACGTCTAAACCAGCTCGTGCAAAGATCGTGGAAGCGTATAATAACGGTACAGCGGTAGTTCTGATCATCTCGAGAGCGGGTGGAGAAGGTCTTGATCTTAAAGAGACGCGTCAGATTGTTATCCTTGAGCCATATTGGAATCGTGCCATTATAGAACAAGTGATTGGCCGTGGCATTCGGTACGACAGTCACGACAAGCTTCCTGTGGAGGGGCGAACAGTCGACATATACGAATTGTTGCTCGTAAAACCTGGCTCTCCCGCGGAGAAGTTAGAGGCTCTTAGGCATGTTAGGACGAAGCTGAATAAAGATAGACCGTTACCAATTTCGGTTGACGAGATGATGTACAACTTTAGCGCTAACAAACAAGCAGAAATCGACAGATTTACAGATGCGCTGCGCAGAGTTGCGATCGAATCTCCATTTTGCAGAAAGAAGAACACAGCAAACGTCACCTATTCAGACGCATAACGTCTATTCCAAACGGCGTGCCCTTTCGAAGGTGTGTTAAGAGGGTGTCTATATACGTGTCGTCAATGCGTGCGTACTCGTCGTGACTCATGAAGTATGTTGGAATGGTTTGCACGAACTCGATCGCCTTTAATGCAAGAAAGCGCTTTACTTGGCGGGCGTGTTGAACGCAGAAGAAGCAACAGTTTACACCTCCGGGGTATACAACCTTCCATTTAAATAGCTTAAACAGCGGTTTGCTGTTCTTGAGGTCCAGACGCATTGACGCCATGCGGGAACATTTAGTTACACCGTCGTCAAGTGTCGCCTGACAACGTATTTCGCGCGGTGCCATTTATGAAATCGTGTTTTAAAAATTTTATAGACCTGTTGTATATAAATCAATGGCTCGTAAATCGAAGAAGACGCGGTCGTCTAAAAGCAATGAACGTGCTAAATATCAGACATTTCGAGAATATCGGAACGCTAAACAGCTAGCATCACCCGCACGAAAAGCGTCGCCGAGGAGGAGTCCGTCGGTGCGTCAACGATCTCCGAAACGATCGGCGAGTCACATGTTGTTACCGTATTGGGCACCAGCATTGCAAGGACAAGGATCACTACAACGATCGGCGCGTCGTGGAGTGTCACCGTCATGGGCAGCAGCATTGCAAGGACAAGGATCGTATTGGGTGCCGGCATTACCAAAACGATCGGTGCGTCGCAGAGTATCACCGTCATGGGCAGCAGCATTGCAAGGACAAGGATCACTACAACGATCGGCGCGTCGTGGAGTGTCACCGTCATGGGCAGCGGCATTACAACGATCGGCGAGACGAGCGTTATCATCGCGGGTGGCGGCGTGCCATATGCGTTGCGGAGCTTAGATAAGACGAGAATCCAGTCATGCGTACTCGCTAAACGACCAAAAAATTCTGTGGACGTGTTAAGTATATAAATCAATGCCGCCTAGAAAGAAGATATCGACAAGAGCAGGTGCCCTACGTCATGCCCGTCGATTGCAAGATCTGCTTCCAGAGATGCCGGTACAACAACAATCGAAATCGACGTCTGCTCAACGTCGTTCCAGTCGATTGCAAGGTCAGTCACCAGAGAAGCTGGTACAACAACAATCGTCCTTGAAACGCGGAAGATCGAGAACGAAGAAAACGACGTCGTCCGACAGCACTGAACATGCTCAACGTCATTCCCGTCGATTGCAAGGTCAGTCACCAGAGAAGCTGGTACAACAACAATCGTCCTTGAAACGCGGCAGATCGAGAACGAAGAAAACGACGTCGTCCGACATCACAAACGATAGATGTGAGCGTCTTCCGGAACAACAACAGCGACAACTACTATCACCGGTACGTGAAGCATCTCGGACGTCGGCGGCGGCTACGCGTCGGAGGAGTCCCTCTGTGCGTCAAGCATCAGTGGCAATGAGTCCCTTGGCACTACCATCACCGGCGCGTTGGTCGGCGGCTACGCGCAGGAGTCGCTTGGCACTACCATCACCGGTGCGTCAAGCGTCCCGGACGTCACAGTCGGCGGCTATGCAGCGCCGAAGGAGTCCATTGGGGCGTCAAGCGCCACGGACGTCGTCGTGGTCGGCAGTGGCAAAGCGCCGGAGAAGTCCTGCGGCACTACCGTCACCGGCGCGTTCTGTGGTGCCGTCTGCGTTGTTTCGAAAGGCGTCACCGTCGGCGTCGTGGTCGGCGGCCATGGCGCGCCAAAGTCCTCGGGTGCGTCAAGGGGTGCCGTCTGCGTTGTTTCGAAAGGCGTCACCGTCGGCGTCGTGGTCGGCGGCCATGGCGCGCCAAAGTCCTCGGGTGCGTCAAGGGGTGCCGTCTGCGTTGTTTGGGAAGGCATCACCGTCGGCGTCGTGGTCGGCGGCCATGGCGCGCCAAAGTCCTCGGGTGCGTCAAGGGGTGCCGTATGCGTTGTTTGGGAAGGCGTCACCGACACGTCAAGCGGTGGCGACGTTGGTGGCGGCAACACGCCGAAGGAGTCCTCAAGGGGTGCCGTCTGCGTTGTTTAGGAAGGCGTCACCGTCGGCGTCGTGGTCGGCGGCCATGGCGCGCCAGAGTCCTCGGGTGCGTCAAGGGGTGCCGTCTGTGCTGTTTCGAAAGGCGTCACCGTCGGCGTCGTGGTCGGCGGCTATGGCGCGCCAGAGTACTCGGGTGCGTCAAGGGGTGCCGTATGCGTTGTTTGGGAAGGCATCACCGTCGGCGTCATGGTCGGCGGCTCTAAAACGCCCGATGACTCCTCGGATGAGTCAACGATCAACGAGATGCCATGCACGTTGCGAAGCGCTGCGATCATGAACAGAACGCTCCTGTCACAGCGCTTAGAACAGACGAGAAGTCTATATCCGTTAGCCACTGATAGAGGGCATCTGCCGCACCTTGACACCACTTTCCAATGTCGCTCTCTGGCGTGAGTTGTGGCGACACTTGATATATCACGAGCCAGTCGTGCGCATTGCCCATCATATCATCGATTTCGCCAAACAACCCGCTAAAACCGGTCACCTTATCAAACGTCGGTCGTTTATACACAACAGGCGTTTCGGTTGTCGTCGGAAACAACTGGGCATGTGCGAAAACGTTGTTGTATGCATGAAAAAATGCTGCTGAATCGCCAACACCCGTCTGAAGTGTGTACATGACCACAATCGCACGAACGGAAGCATACTCGACATCTGTTAACCCCCAAAACGCGTCTGCTGGGTACTGTAAGGTGTCACCAATGATTAGCAAATATCCTAATCCGTACTGTGTCGCCGTTAGTTCGTTAAAGCCTAACGCGTCTCCGTACGTGTGAGCATCGTCAAGGTGTTTAAGACCTGGAAACATCTCACCGAGCCAAGTTAACACTGTTTGCGGCAATGGTTTGTAGTACCATGTGAACACGCCGGGAGCAGACGGCAGGCTCTGGCCGACTGCACGTGCATCATATCTAACCGCATGAAACGTGTCTATGTTCGGATCGTTTCCATAACTGTCGCGTTTGAGTATATTAGACGACCACGGCGAGCCCGTCGCCGTCAATTTCTGGTAGACGTATAAGACATTTTCACATTGTGTACGTATCATTGTCTGCATGCCAATGTAGAACGTTGCATCAGACGGCACTTTCGATACACCAGTTGGCCAGAACTCGAAGAAATACGTCCGGTTGGTTTTGTATATCGTTGCATTGTTGCATGGTATGGTCCATGTGACGATGGTGCCGTCTGGATACTGGGCTCCGTAGCATCCCGGGTACTGCGTGTACATCGTCCATGTTAACTTGCCTGGCAATGGCAGCGTAAATGCTTTGCTAGCAGCGGCAAACAGCGTCTTGATAACGTTCCCATAGAACTGGATTTTGTCCGGGACTGGCGGTTGCGCGTTCAGTAGATCGCTATACATCGACAACATGTCATAGGTGTTGCTCGCGTAGTAGTTCAACACAGTCCATGGATCTGTAGTCGTGACGGCCTTGGTCGCGATCTGCTTCGTGCTGTAGTCAGCTGCACTGATGACATCGTACATTATAGATGTTGTCCCAGCAAGTGGAAAATACGACAGGCCGGCAACATTTAGACCTTGTCGCGCATTTCCGCCGATGATACGCGATCGACTGTCGAGACCAGGTGGTGTTGAGGATGTAAACAACGATAGCATGGTGTTGATATACGGGACGGCTAGCTTACCCGCGGCAGCATCGTATGACATATCGCCTTGACATGCCAATGGACCACATATGCCCTGGGGTTCACATCGCAATGGCGGCTTGCACAACTGGGCACACGTGCCACCGCAACCATCGGACGAGGTACAGGTCTTAGTAACTGAATCGCATTGGGGGACACATTGACACGATCCATCATTTTGACATGTCGTTGGATATTGGCACATGGACGCACATGAACGACCACATCCGTTACTGTCTGTACATTTTACACAGTCATGCGGCGTGCAGACGCATCTATTATTGTTACATGCGTACTGAGGACCCTTCTGTGTACAGATTGACGCACACGTTCCTCCGCATCCGTCAAAGTCTCCACACTGTTTGCCGTCACAACGAGGCTGACAGGGCCGCAAGGAGTGCCACACGATAGCCGCCACACATACAGCGATAGCCGCAAACACAAGAAGACCTATAACACGAGAGCGTTGCATTTTATCTTTAACAGTCGCTTGTGCACCAAGCATTGGCCATTTAAAGGGCTTCTTAAGAGAATAAAAGATGACCAACGGGATCGAAATGGAAATGACTGATAGATCAGCGAAGCGTAAGCTAGAGGACGTTGTCGAGGACAACAACGCCCACGACAATGACGATGACGTCAAGGACATCGTCCACGACGAAGCCGACGATGAAGACGATGAAGACGAAGAAGACGAAGAAGACGATGAAGACGAAGAAGACGAAGAAGACGAAGAAGACGAGGAAGACGACGAAGAAGACGAGGAAGACGAGGAAGATGACGACGATTCAGAGACGTCTGGATCGGCCTGCACCTCTGACGAGGAACTTCCAACGAACGACGATGAACCTGTGCCTGGATCGTTAAAACTGATAGGTTGGCAACTTATTCGACGAGAGAACGCTAACGATCGCCGATCGGGATACAAAGGCACTGGACTGATACACGATGCGATCTATTGCAAGCTTACTGACGAAATCGTCATGCTGGATGCGTACACCACAGATCTTATCTCCGTAAATCGACAAACGTTATTCGAGAAACTGATGACGACGCCTGTCCCGCGCAACATCAAGTGCTGGGTCGACACTGCGATGGTCGTATCCGCGCTCAATGATACGTCGAAGTACGCTGGCATCGAGAGCTGCCGCGCAAAGACAGACCAGAGTGGCCCTGTTATCGGCACAATCACAGAAGCAGGCGCGTACTACGCATGCGAACCGTCGGAAATAACGCATAATCGTACAATGGTGTTCGTATGCAGCCGCGAACCTGGCAAGGCGTTTTTCTACACTGCTCAGCTCACCGAGCTACCAAGTGTGCTCGATGCCAGCAATGGCCGCACGTGCATCGATAACATCGAATACACCAACTACTTGGAACCATACCGAGGCAGAGGCCTCCGTATTCCGCGCAGCACGTTCGAGCTTCATTACGAGACCAGCGTAACGGATATGATTTTTGTTGAGCCGATATCAACTATCGTCATGTGCGTACGTAAGAGGGAGGAAACGCATAATGTATCGATCATAACGGTAAACGTCACGCAACCGACGACACGTTCAGGACGCATGGGTGGCATGCACGTGCTACCTCGCGAGTATAAGGATGTCGACTGGATCGAGCTAGCAGTAGATGACATCGTCCTAGTCGCTGTTCGCTACGATCGTAAAGGTGTCGACGTTATCAGCATAGCACACGACGGCTCGTTGAGTGTACTCGTCGAGTATGGCGAGGCCGACCTGCGGAAAGAGATATCGAACGTGCAGTGCGATCGCGTAAACGGTCGAATCATCATGCAGGCCTATTGCCACGGCATATTCTCTATTGCGCCCGGTGCACCAGCTGCAACAGCGATATATACGCCCCTGAATTTGCCAGGGCGCTGCGAATGGACAATGTGTGTAGCGGAAGGCGTCGTCTACATGTTGCACGGAAGCGAGAAGCTGCACAGGGGATGCGGGCTGGTGGGCCACGAGACTGGGGACGACTGCAGCGCTGTCTATGTCGCTTGTTATGCGTGATCACGTCGCGCTCTGTGGCGAGAGTAAACAAACGCAAGAAAAAACAACAAAACAAAAAGAGAACGCGCTGTGTGCTGGGCTCACGCCAGGTGCACAGCGCGTTCTTTTTTTGTTTACGCGACAAGGGACATGGTCTTGGCTGGGGACACTTAAAGAAGCATATGCACTAATCTAAATTGGCTATGATGAGCAACAGTGCAGTGACGGAGACTGGAGTGATGAAACGCAAGTTAGAGGAGACGGACGATGACGCGTATCTATATACGCTCGAGGAGCATGTGGACGAGATTGGGCCGGATGGCGAGGTTATCGAGGTCTGGCGGGCTGTGCGCGATGCGCCCGAATACGAGGTGTCGAACAAGGCGAGGGTGCGCAACAGAAATACTGGACGAGACATAAAGCCACGCGAATGGCAGGGGTACATGCACGTTGGTTTGTTCAGAGATGCAAACGATTGCGGACGAGAGAAAAAGTACATGAAGGTCCATACACTTGTCGCACGTGCGTTCGTTCAGAGACAACGCACAGATCAAGTGACCGTCAACCACAAGCATGGTAAGAACGCTGATCGTGCCAACTGGGCGTGCAATCTCGAGTGGGCATCGCGAAAGGAGCAACAACACCATGCGCGGCATATATTACACGCTGGACGTGCACCACGTGGCGTTAACATGCATGACCATAACGGAAAGGAACTTGTATGGTTTGCCAATGCCGATGTTGCTGCCGAGTGGCTTGGTATTAGTCGACAAAGCGTTTCTGGACTTTGTGTAAACACGAGAGGGTCTAATACTGGCTACGTGTTAACATACGACGACGAAGTGGACCAGTCGAAGATAGATTGGACACAGTACAAACCTGTAAAGGATTTCGAGACAAGCTATTTGGTTGGACCAACAACAGAAAACACTATATGGGGAATCAAACGTCGTTCGTTTCTAAAGATCGCCACAAACGTCAACTATCCGATGGTCCATCTGACACGGACGGATGGGTATGTAAAAACAGTTCCTGTGCATGCGATTGTCGCGACCGCACATTGTATACGCCCGAGTACCACAGACGCCGATACTAGATTAGTTGTTGACCATATTGATAGCAATCCGCGCAATTGGGCAGCGTCCAATTTACGGTGGGTCACAGACAAGCAGAACACAGAGGCGGCATGCGCGATAGAAATCGATCAGATGTGCCTTTGGTGCGGACAAGCAATAAAAACATGGACTTCAATAAGTGAAGCAGCACGAAACGTTCCAAATGCTTTTGATAACGCGATATCTAAAGTGTCGCGTGGTTCTGCTAAGACGTGTGGCGGATTTGGATGGAGAAAACATGTGGATACAGAAGCAGATGATGATAGGACACGACTACCTTGTGTGATGAAATGCGCGCCAAAAACAACGCGCGTCGATTGTGTTTGCCTGACATGCGGACGAAGGCTGGGAACGTACGACGATGGAGCACTGGCGGCTGCAGCTGTTGGCGGCTGCCACAAGAGTATTCATGCAGTTTACTCGGGCCAAAGAGTAAGTCATAGAGGGTTTTCATGGCGACGGACGGACACAGCAACGTATATTGAATCGACGGAACCGTGTCCTGTCAACTGCGTACCGCAGTAGGAGGAGACATAGAATAAAACAACAAAAAAGGAGAACGCGCTGTGTGCTGGGCTCGCGCCTGATGCACAGCGCGTTCTCCTTTTTTGTTGTTTCCGTGACTAATTTGGTTCGATTAGGCGAATGCGACGACATTCACATCTGAATTAGCGGCAGAAAGACTTGTAGAGAGCTGATTGCTGACATCTACTCCACCCGCGCACGTTGTGGAGCCTCCAGAGGCCTTGTTAACGAGCTGCGCAATAGACTGACCCTGTTCATTATTCCATCCGCCAATGACATTGAGCGCTCCGGAATTAAGGTCGACGGAAGGGTTCGGGTAGACGTCAAACCAGCCCCCTCTATAATTTACTCCCACTGGCACATCTCCGCGGATAAAATCTGCGGCTCCGTAAAGTCTGGAGTTCCGATTGGCATACATGAAACGATCATACACAATCGGTTGCGTTACAGCTCCCTCACTGGTCAATGTGTCCATTGTGCCGATCGGTAGCATGTCTGACACCGCCACCAGTCCCTCGCCCTGGCCACTCGCCTGAGCCATCTGGCTGCGCTTCGCCTGCACCTCTTTCTTTACGTCCTTGTAGTTTCCCGCGTGGTAGTCTGGCGCGAGACTGTATGCCGGCGTTTCGTTCTGTCCACCCAGGCCGCCCTTGCGACAGTCGACGCCGCATCCGGAGCATGTGCCGCAGCTCGTGCAGTAGTTCTCCACGACCGAGTCTCTCGCGCCCACTCCCTGCACGCGCGCCGACTGTGCAGCGCACGTCTGATCCCGCGCACCGAATCGCGCAGTTGCCGTCAACTGGGGGCATGGAGTATCACCAAGTGGATTCTTTGGCACGGCTAACTTATCGCAGGACGGCGTGTTGTACCGAATCTGGCTGCCATAGTTAAGATTGGAGAAGCGTGGGCTCAGGCTTGCCTGGAACTGCACGGGAGAGAAGAACTGCGATGGACTCTGTGCCAGCAACGCTGTGTATTGCCCATGCACCGCATCCTGCGCCTCCGGTCCGCTCGCAAGCATTGATTTAACGTGGCGAGAAGGGTTCATCCAGAATTTCTCTGTCGACTTCTTCTTCATCAGCATGACAACAACGACGACGGCGACAATAACCGCGCCAACAATAAGCGCAAGCATTCCGTTGTTCATTAGTATGATTTATATAGATGGTCATCTAAAAAAAGAGATGTCTAACGACGAACTCGCATGCCGCCAAAAACAAATCGACAACGACAAAAAGCGTCGCACGGTGATCGCGCAACTCGCCGACGTTCCATACACATGCTGTTGTCGTCTGACGTTCCAGAGAATGCCCCCGACCATAGATAACCGTCGATTGTTGATGACCAAGGCACGATGTGCGCTATGCAATGGTGTGGACGTGACATGGACAAACGCGCGCGTGGACAGCACTGACGATCCCGCTGAAGTTAACGCCGAGAACCAGGCCATACGCGAGTATTTCCAACGCCGTACCCTCGCCGAGATCGATGGCAGGATCGCGCTGAATGACTACGGAGTTAACGTTTAACGCAATGCATTCGCTGCTGAACGACGTGCTGTTACGTGTGGATGTCGTAGAATTGCAAACGTGTACAAGTGTACAATCGTCGTTACAAACTATTCCAAAAATCGGTTCATCGATTGCATCGGGAAAAAGTTCCCAAGTTTGAGAAAAGTTATGGACGAGACCTGTACACTTGTACACTATCTTCGATAGCAACGCTTGTACAAATGGTCCGTTCGTTATAACTGATCAGTGGCTGCATGGCAACGCGGTGTTCAAGTGGTACAGCGATACAGATTCTACATAGATCGTTACAACATCGTACCAAATAAAGATGTCGTATAATTGCAGAAGTGTACAAGTGTACAATCGTCGTTACAAACTATTCCGAAAATTCGGTTCATCGATTGCATCGGGAAAAAGTTCCCAAGTTCCAGAAAAGTTATGGACGAGACCTGTACACTTGTCAAGTGTACAGGGTCCGTTGGATCTCGACGTCATTCGCCAACGAATCATGTGCTACTATTGCCATTATGGACCGATGACCTCATGATTCGTCGAGTGAATGTCGTAGAATTGCAAAAGTGTACAAGTGTACAATCGTCGTTACAAACTATTCCAAAAATCGGGTTCATCGATTGCATCGGGAAAAAGTTCCCAAGTTTGAGAAAAGTTATGGACGAGACCTGTACACTTGTCAAGTGTACAGGGTCTGTTGGATCTCGACGTCATTCGCTGCCGAATCATGTGCTACTATTGCCACTATGGACCGATGATCTCATGATTCATCGGGTGGATGTCGTAGAATTGCAAAAGTGCCCAGGTGACCAGTGGATCTCGACGTTATTTGACACCGAATCACATCCACTACTGACACAACGGACAGATAATCGCATTGTTCGTCGCTGTCGGTACAAACTACTGCAGTGTCGATATGTTTGTAACGCAAGCAAAAAAAATAACGATGTTGGTCACGTTGCATGGTCCGGATGCAACGCGATCCATTGTTGGTACTCGCCCGCCACAGCTTTACGCCACGTAAACATGCCACGCGGATGCGACTTGAGGTGTTGACGACCTCTACACATCGCTGAGATGTTTCCCTGTTGAACACGAGCGTCAGAATTAGCTGCATCCTTCTGCGTACGCCACACGCGAATCGTCTTGCCAGTCATGTCCATCTGAACGACCTCTGCGTTCGGAATTCGAAGACCAGCGTTCTCTCTTCTTGTCACCCATTTCAGGTTGGAATAATGCGCGTTATCGTTTGTGACGATGTGGTTTACTTTGGCATGTAGATAGTTTCCTTTAAACTTGGCCGGCAGTGGAATGTAGACAAATGCCACCAAGCGATATACACGACATCTGTATCCGTTGAGCTTGACTGCGCGATATCCAGCGCCATCGATGAACTGCGGTATCATGCGACGATGATGCGAGTCCCAGATATCTCCGTCATCGCGGATGAATAATCCGGGCGGGATGTTCAAGACGCCGTCTGACGTTGGGATTTGATACAACGGTCGATAGCGAGCAACCAGTTCTTCGTGTGTAATCACAACGATGCCACGCGTCGTAGGCTCTTCGGCCAGTGGCGGGATGTATGTGGAATCAATTTCCATAAGTAACATCACGATATTTCATATTTGACCTATTTTAGGACACTATCAGAGAACTACCATTTGGCAACACGTCATATCATAATCGGTCAACGTTGTACAGGTGCGACGTTGTCGGCATTTACGCGGTCGTCTCTGGCATTGTAAAGAAGTGAGGTTTTAACATCCTTTGGAGGGTGTAGAAGCTTAAATCGTACGGTTGGCTTCTATCGATGCTCAACAGTTTTGCAAGTCTGTCGTCTGCAATGATGTGGCGTCTATCGGTTGGGTTCTGAAGGTTGTTGTCCTTCACGTACTTGCAGATATGGCGTGTTACGTCAATCCGGGATTTCAGATGACGTTCTTTCTCCCAGCCAGTAAACTCCACGAGCGCTTCGGATAATCCCACTGGGCGTTTGAATCCAGAAGGTGTCCGATCTTCGGCTGTGCCATCTGATGATGCTGGTGTGCTCCTGCGACGCTTGCCACCTCGAGCAAGTTTGTCACACAGCGGCACGAGTGCTCTTGTGCGTCGTTCAACCGACTTCAGCACGCTCAGAGTTGCCTTATACTCCTTCAGCAGTCCCGTGTCTTGAATACGCTTGGTTTCGCCGGCTACCGCTGCAGCGATCGCGTCCAGAAGTTCGGATGCGCGCTGTCTCGCGTCTCGCTTTGGTGCCGGCGTGTCGGGTGCGTCTTCGACTGGACACAGCGTCGCAACCGGTTCCAGTGGCACAGCAACTGGTTCCGGGGCAGGAGGAGCTGCGACTGATTTGATGCGTTTTGCTGGTTGTGGTGTCGGTGCAGCGTCACCTTCTCTCGTCGCGGTTTGTTTGCGTCGCTTCGCTGGCGGTTGTTGTTGAGCAGGTTCCGGTTCGGGTGCAACCGGAGCAACTGGCGCAACCGGTGCAGGTGCCGGTGCCGGTGGCGCGGGACCAGCGGCACCTTTCTTTGCTTTCGTGGTTGTCATTTCTGATACTCGGGGTTCTTTTTAAGCTGTTCGATTACTTTTTCCATTCGCGAGCAGCTGCGGCAAACCGCGCTCGTTGATTCTCTCCATTGTGGAAATTACTGTCGAGCATCTTCTTCTGAATGAACGTGTTATACGCCGACGGACGACGAGGTGTACGTTGTCTTCGCATCCGCAGTTCACACACATGTCCTCGTTTCCCGTACGCCGCGCTTCTCCGGCGCAAGAATGACGTCAGTGAGCGCGAGCGACTGCTCGCCGAACGCGAGTGCGAACGCGAGCGCGATCGTGCCGCGCCACGTGCGGGACTGCGGGAACGCGAGTGCGAACGTGCCGCGCCACGAGCGGGACTGCGGGAACGAGAGCGACGCGAGCGTCTTTGCCTACCATATGCGGGACATCCCGATGCGGCCTCGCGTTGCTGAGTTTCGTCTTCGTCAAATGAGAATACCATTTATACACACCGTTTCCATTGTAAAAATGATGATCACTATGTTCAAGTCTGGCGTCCAGGCCTGTGCAGGTTTGACCAAAATGCCCGAAGATAGCGAGAAAAACGTCGTGTTCAAAATGTACACATATCACAATTATCTAGCCGAGCACGAACTGCGCGTTATTCAACGAATACATCAATCGGTTGATCCGTCCACTGCAACATGTTTTCCAACGCCGTTTGGTTTACGTGAGGTGTATTCGCGATCGCTTGGCGCGAAGCGTATTGAGAACCAACTTCCATTCGAGTGGGAACATCGACCACCTCTGATAACGCGCACGATATTCCTGATGGAACATATCGACGGACAGTCTCTGGGACATCACATCCGTTCTAAAGACTCGCCGCTCAGTACAACTGTGTTAATAGATATCCTGATACAGGTGTTCGTTGCGCTGGACGTCGCGCACAAGGCGTGCGGTTTCACTCATTACGATCTTCATACGAGCAACATTATAATACGTATGCATGAAGATATGCCCGTGCCTGTAATAATCGATTTTGGGTTTAGTTATGTCGATAGATGCGACGATTACCATCTAAGCAGCGCTGTCGAGCATGCGTCGTGCGGCGTCACCAGTTACCGTCCCGACAGTTGCGCAGATGCACGTCGGCTTGGGATATGCGCAGCGTACGAAATACATAAACATCGTCGCTCGGATGTCTCGCTGCGTCTCCAGACGGTGATAAGCCGTCTGTTTGACGATCAATGCCGCATGTATGGTATCGCAACCGACGGTGGTCTACGTTCCGCTGGCCACGTGTTGGCATTGCAACCAAATGCTGTTGACATTGCCCTGGAAAACATTGTGAAACATACCGCCGTTGAGTACAACAGCACGTTTGTGGAATACACAACGTATTCAATCGAACTTCTCACGACCGCTATTAAAATGCCGTTGCCGTCACCAGAGCGTACTACGTACTTTCATTGGACTGTCGATGTCAACGAGATCGCCGAAACTGCTGCCACGCGACATTTTGCGACGTTCTACCGGTATTTCGGGCGTATTGAACACGCATTTGGCGATCCTGGACATAGTATGTATGCATTAAAATGCATTATGGACATTGCACGCAATCCTGATCGCGATCCCATGTCCCTCGGTGACACGCTACGCATGTTTGCACAGTTCTTCGTGATGCCAAGATCGGTGGACTGCCAGAAGATGCTGGAAGCGGTGCGGGCGCTCGCAGCGTCAATGGCGTTGATGTACGGGCTGATGTTCACGCACGATAGAGTGTATAGATTCCCAAGCGTACCAACCGCGGGAGATCTTGTCACAGCATTGACGGCAGAGTTTAGGGCTGTTGCACAATAAACAAAATCGATGAGCATACTCTCTCTACCAGATGACGTTCTGTTCAACATAACACATCACCTGGCCGTCTCAGACCTGCGCATATTTGAAGGAGCGTGTCAACACATACAACGCCTTATAAAAAACAACAGACGACTAATACGTGCGATCACCACGCATAACGTGTTCGAATACGTCGGATGGGGTCTCATACACCGCTACGATCCACACGATCATCGGAAACCGTTCGCCCTTGCTGCCGCGCTTCACGACGTCGAGTACAGACAACGCACAGACGATATCGTTATGCTCGACGCATTCACATCAGACGTTGTCCGCGTAAACCGCAAGACGTTGTTTGCGCAGCTAAATCATGCGTCGTATTCGTCCAATCTATCCGACTGGGAACACATGTCACGAACGGTTGTAAGATCGCTGGGTCCGTCGAAGGAATATCGCAATCTCGATCGATGGCGCCATCGGACGAATCAAACATTCCCTAAGCTGGGAAACATAGCCAGCAATGGCGTTGGCCATATCTGCACGACATCGGTACGCGTACAAGGCGGAATAATATACGCCTTCTCGTGTCGTACGTCCGAAGCATATCGTACAAGCGGAGAAATCGTGGAAGTGCGTGGTACCACGACCAATCGCATTCGGTATGCGCGGATGAACAACGCGTTAGTGGACCTTGAACGCATGGCTGCTGTGCGATCAATGGCGGTCGTTGAGCCACGCACACAGATCGTGTTAGCTGCTCGGGTTTGTAATCGACTGTTTGGATTGCTTGCACTTGATATCAGTCGCAGAGAACATGTAGGAACGGACTCGCAGAAGCGCGCATTTCACGCTGTAAACGCTGTCTTGTCCAAGACAGAACTCGAGTACGAAGATATCGACTGGTTGCCTGGTAATGGTTCCAATCCAATGTTGGTATGCTCGGCACTTGTTCTGTACGAGATACACATAATGCACTTCGGTACTTTGCTCGGAGAATTCGTATGCGCTTGCCGCACAGCTGCTGCATTCGAAGAACTTGCTCTGGGGCGGCATCTTGATCTTCCTGCTCACGGGTCTCGGGGCCGCAGCCTCGGCCTTGCTCGCCAGGAAGAATCCGTCCGTGGTGATGCTGGGCGGCTGCCTGCTGCTCATCGTCGGAGCCTTGGTGACGTTCGCCTCGATCGAGACCGGCACCGCAGCCGTCCTGTTCGTCGGCACGGCGATCGCAGGGCTCGGCTTCGGACCGGCGTTCATGGGCGCCTACCGCGCCACGGTCACGGCGGCCACGTCCGACGATCGCGCGGGCCTAATCACTGCGATCTACATCGTCAGTTACCTGGCAACTGGCGTTCCGACCGTGCTCGCTGGCATCGCTACATCGCACTACGGCCTGCGCAAGACCGCACTTGTCTATTCGCTTGCGGTCGCGGTCCTGGCCGCGGTCGCAGTCGGCAGCCTCCTGATCCGTCAGATGGCTCCCGGACGGGTGCAGCGCGGAACCCGCCATGCCGATCCGCCTCCAGCGCCGGGCACGGTGCCACCGTGCGCGCCACTCAGGCCGCGCCCCGGAGAGGCGAGAGCATGAGCGCCTCGCTGCGGGGCGGCCCCAGCACCCAGGTATTCCGAAACCGCGCCGAATCCGAATTGCGCCGGGCCGGCGGTCGGCGACAAAGCTTGCGGTCGCCTCAGGCCGCGTGACGTGCATCGCATCGTTCCACCTGGCCGCAGGTCGCTGGCCGTCTGGGTCCACTGCATCGATCGCCGACGGTTACCTGGACAGCTGCATCGCTATTCCAAAGCCTTATGGACGTCGCTTGACGTACAGTCGGCGAGCCCTGGCCGGGCTCGCCGCTGGCTCGCCGCCTCTTCTCGAGCGACCGGCTCAAGCGGCTAGCAGCGGCATCGCCACCGAGTGCGCTCGATTGGAATCACGTGATAGGCAAGGCGGATCGGGTCTCAACCGGCACCGACGTACAACCTGAAATTGAATGCTGTGTTGCGCTGGCCCACAGAGTCGGAGTGCCTCGCGCGGCTTGCGGGCCGCCCACCGGTGGTGCGCCCCTGGGCGTGTGCCGCCGTTGAA
Source organism: uncultured Solirubrobacterales bacterium (assembly GCA_963832315.1). Taxonomy (GTDB): domain Bacteria; phylum Actinomycetota; class Thermoleophilia; order Solirubrobacterales; family Solirubrobacteraceae; genus Palsa-465. Next base: position 25,756 of record CAWHTT010000015.1, read on the forward strand.
CTTCGTCATGTTCCGCTAACCATGCGCGCCGCAAAACCGAGCACGCCCCGGAACGTCCCGCGATAGAAAGGATCAAGCGCAAGGCGACGGCGATGGCGATCGCGGCCGCTACCGAGACCTCGCTCGCCGACGAGGTCGAGACGGAAGCGGACCTCGAGCCGGATCCGGAGCGGCATCTGCGCGGCCGTAGCTGCCGCTGCCCTGCCGCCAACGTCAAGGCCTACCGCGAAGACGGCGAGTGGGTCTGCCACACCTGCGGGCATCAGCTATCGCCACGCGTAGCCAGTCTCCTCACACTGACAACGCGAAAGCGAGCCTGCGGCAAGCCTCCCCAGCCGCACGCTCCTTCTCGCCGCAAACGATCAACCCGACGCCTCGCAAACCGAACGATCCCGCTCGACAGCGCCCGATCAACGACCGCGGGCTGATCTGCGGCGCCAGCGGCGAGCTGGTGGCCCCATGCCCGGCGGCCCGCATCGTCGACCCGCCTAGCGCGAGCCGCCGGAGCCCCCGTCGCCCGGTGGCCGGAATCGACTCGGGAAGATGCGGCCACTCGCGCCGGCAGGAACGTTCTCCGCTTGGTCCGCGAGGGCTGGGGGGACGATCGCCAGGAAGGCCGCGATGATGAAGCCGAACAGGCACACCACTCCGATGGCGTGTGCCCATGCAGCCTCGGCGAAGGTGAGGAGCCCAATTCCGGCGATGAAGCAGGAGACCGCCGCCCGCGTGGCCCAGCGGGGCCGGAACGTCGCCCGTCGCGCGATCCCCCCGAACGCTGGGCGCTCGTCGGCTTGGAAGCGGCCGGTGAGCGTGAGGCCGAACAGGAGGCCGAGCGAGGGGAAGGTGATCGCGCCGCCCACCGCTACTGCTACGACGATCCAGACGAGCGTGTCGTGTCCCGCCGCCCCATCGTCGATGGTGAGACCCGGGAGGATGGTGGGCCAACGGGCAAGCGCCCAGCCGGCGATGATCGACGCGACGGCGACGGCCGCGCCGAAACGCGCCGTGTCGAAGCGCCGCCTCCAGACGAGCGCGAGCGTTGCCACACCGGCGAGGAACGACACGATGACAGCAGCGAGCGCATCGCCGGTCAGCAACGCGTGAAAGAGGCGGTGGGAGTCGCTGTTGACCACGACAATGCCGCCAAGCGCAACCGCGCCGGCCACCGCGCCCGCGCCCAGCGCTCGCCGCCGGAACGCTTGCTCGAGGGGATGCTCGCCAAGCCGGGCCGCGTCGGCGGCCAGATACACGGCCGCCAAATACGCGCAGTTGGCTACCGCCACCACGCCGATGAAGATCGAGGTCGGGTTCAACCAGCTCGAGAACAGGTGCTCGCTGGAGTTGCCGAGGGGGACCCGGCCGGTGGCGATCGCTCCGATTGCCGCGCCGAGCGCGAACGGCGTCAGCACCGAGGAGACCGAGAAGATCGTGTCGATCACCCCCGACTCACCGGCGCCGGAAGCGCCGGCGCGGAGCGCGTAGGCAGCCCCCCGGAGAATGATCCCCAGCGCGGCGATGAAGAGCGGCACCGCCAGGGTGGAGCCGATCGAGCCGAACGCCCGTGGGTAGGAGGTCCAGAACACGGTCAGGACGAAGATCAGCCAGACGTGGTTGGCCTCCCACACCGGCCCCATCGACCGGTGGGCGTGCGCGCGGATCCCTGCGGCTCGCTCGCCACGTCCCGCGAAAAGCTGCCAGAACCCGGCTCCGAAGTCGGCCCCGGCGAGTGCGGTGTAAAGGGCGAGCCCGGCGAGCACGAACGTGAGCGGTAACGCCTTTAGCAGCATAGGCCTACGCCGCCTCCAGTGACGGCTCGGCATCGGGTGCGAGATCGAGCGGCGCGCGCGCGAGTCGCCTGAGCACCCAGGCGAGGCCACCGCCAACCGCCAGATAGGCGCAGGCGAGCGTGGCGTAGCCGACGGGGATCCCGGTCGCGCCGGTGACCGCCGCGTCGGTAGGCATCACGCGGTAGACGACCCAGGGTTGGCGACCGACCTCCGTGACCACCCACCCCGCGATCAGCGCGACCACCGACAGCGGGCCGGCGAGCACGAGCGCCCGGTAAAACCAGGCCGACCTGGGAAGTCGCTTTCGCCGGATCCACGCCACCAGATACACCACCCCGATCAGCCCCAGGAACGTGCCGATCCCGACCATTGCCTGAAACGAGACCCGTACCACGTTCACCGGCGGCCGCCGATCGGCGGGCACGGCGCTGAGGCCTTGGACGGTTGCGTTCCAGCTGTGGAACGCCAGCAGTGACAGCAAGTGGGGGATCTCGATCCCGTACTTGACCTGGCCGTTGTGGTACCAGCCGAGGAGGTGCACGGGCGCGGAGGGGGTGGTGCTGGGCAACCCCTCGAGCGCCGCGAGCTTCGTCGGTTGCGACTTCGCCACGTCGCGCGCCGCCCAATCACCGACCGGTCCCTGCACGATCGACGCCAGCGCCGCGAGAGTCAATGGGATCGCCAGCGCCGTTCGCTCGTAGCGTCCCCACCGCCCGCGCAGGCGCCCGAACGCGTACACGCCGGCGAGCACGAAGCCGGCGACGACATACCCCGCGACGTACATGTGGATGAGCTCGTGCCACAGATAGGTGTTCTCGAACAGCGCCCTGAAGGGGTCGACGTCGAGCACCCTGCCGCCGTGCAGACGAAATCCGCCCGGGTGGTTCATCCAGGCGTTGACCGAGATCACCATCAGCGACCCGGTGAACCCGGTGATCACGATCGGGATCCCGCTCAGGAGATGAGCCCGACCAGAAAGCCGGCCCCAACTGTACACATAGATCCCGATGAAGATCGCCTCGATGAAGAACGAGAAGCCCTCGATCGCGAACCCTAGGCCGAACACGCTCCCAAACGTCCCGGTGAAGTTCGGCCACAGCAGCCCCATCTCGAAACTCAACACGGTTCCGGTGATCACACCCACCGCGAACAACGTCACCATCAGCCGTGACCATCGCTGCGCCAGCGTGCGGTACACCCGGTCACCCGAACGTAGATACAGCCACTCGGCAAACAAGACCATTACGGGAAGCGAGATCCCGAAGGCGACCAGAGGAATGTGCACCGCAAACGACAGGGCCTGCATCTGCCGCGCCTGCAGCAGATAGTGCTGATCGACTGGGGCGAACACCGCCAGGTTATGCAAGGAGTTGGTCATCTCCGCGGCGCCGGGCCGAGTGACGGATCGTTGGCTAACCCGACGGCTGTCGGCCGCGCCGCGATCGCTGGCCGTGAACCGAATGACGATAGACCCGATCGCGACGCGTTCTCGGAGCTCGTGTTCTGCGGCACCCGCGAGTCCCCAGCCCGACGTCGGCCGCTCACTGCTAGACCGAGCAAGCCAGTGAACCCCACGAACGCGTAGTAGAGACCCCCCAGCACGATAATGAAGCCGCCGGGGATACACACGAGCACGCCGACGACCAACAGCATCGGCAGGCACAGCAGAATCGGTGCGTAGAAAAGGATCGCGAACACGTTGCTAGTCGATCGGATCGGAAATGCAGCAGGAGTACCGAGCATCTCCCGAGATGACCGTCAGTGCGCCACCCATGGTGCTCACGCTGCCACCGCCGCGACCTGGTCGTCGATCCGGCTCAACAGGTCCTCCCACGCTTTGACGAAGCTCCGGGCTCCGTCCGACTGGAGCGTCGCGGCCAGCGCGTCGACGTCGATGCCCGCGGATTCGAACTGGGCCAAGGTGGCCTCGGCGTCGCCGCCGTCGGCCGCGATTGGCTCTCCCACCTGACCATGGTCCGCGAAGGCGCGCAGCGTCGATTCCGGCATCGTGTTGATCGTGTGCGGCGCGCGCAGACCGTCGATGTACATCGTGTCGGGGGAGTCGGGGTCTTTGGTGCTGGTGCTGGCCCACAACAGGCGTTGCGCAGGCGCGCCGGCGTTCGCGAGTCGCTGCCAGCGATTTGAGTCCATCAGCCGTCGATACGCCTGATAGGTCTTCAGACCTACCGCCAGCCCGAGCCGGCCGCGCAGATGGTCGGGCACACGACCGATAACCGCCGCGTCCCAGCGAGAGATGAACACCGACGCGACCGAGCGAACATTCAGATCCAGGCCGGCCTCGAGCCGGCGCTCGATCCCGCGCATGTACGCATCGGCGCTGGCCAGGTACTGCTCGCGCGAGAACAGCAGCGTGACGTTGACCGGCACCCCGGCGAAGGTCGCCTCTTCGATCGCCGCCACCCCCTGCTCGGTCCCCGGAATCTTGATGAACACGTTCTCTCGTCCGGCGCGTGCATGCAGGTCGGCCGCGGCGCGCACGCTGCGAGCGGTGTCGTAGGCGAGCAGCGGCGAGACCTCCAGCGACACCCAGCCGTCGACCCCGGCCGTCCGGTGATGTATCGGAGCGAACAGGTCCGCTGCTCGGCGGAGGTCCTCGATCGCCAGCTCGAAGAACAGCATCTCGCGCTCGGCCGCTGCCGCCGCCTTGCGGCGGATCTCGTCGTCGTAGGCGCCCGACTTGATCGCCTTGTCAAAGATCGATGGGTTGGACGTCAGGCCGGAGATCGAAAACTCGTCGATGTAGCGCTGCAGCTGGCCCGAGTCGAGCATCTCTCGCGTGATGTTGTCCAGCCACAGGCTCTGACCAAGCTGCTGTAACTGCGCCGTCGCTTTCATGCCGTCTCCTTGAGGGGGTGTTTGCGGAAGGGTCAGCCTCGGGCGTGTCACTCACAACAGGAAAAAGCGATCGACCCATATCGGGCTGAGCCGCGCCGGAGGCCCATACCGTCCGGTGTCTATCCGCTAGGGGGAGCTCGCGGCGATGACCCCCGCGAGTGATACGAGAGCGCGATGGCCCCGGGAGACAAACGGGTGATCTAGGTCCCACCCGTCTCGTACGCGCGGCCCAGCGATACCGAAGCCAGATCGATTCGTAGCGACGGGTTGTTGTGCGGCGCCGGAACTGCGGTTTCGTGCAGGCCGTGACACGCAGCCAACTCCCAGTGCACGCCCAGCGGCCCAACCGCTTGTCCTCTTGCCTGGTCGCGTCCGCGACGGCCCACGGGGCGTTGAGCCGCGGCGGTGCGGGCCGCGCGGGCAGTCGCTCGACCGCTGCGTGCGGGTTGCCGGCAATCCGGACGGCCGGGAACTAGCGACGATGAGCGTAATCGTTGAGCCGCTCGTGCGCGAGGACTCAGATCTCGCGAGCGGGAACCCGCTGGTCGAGGGGCTCGAGAGGTTACCGGTGCGCCCGACCACACTCGTGATGTTCGGCGGGACCGGTGACCTGGCCCATCGCAAGCTGCTGCCGGCGCTCTACAACCTGGCGCACGACGGTGCGCTCCCCGAACGCTTCCGGCTCATCGGCGTCGCGCGAGCCGATCACCCGCACGAGGACTTTCGCCAGATGGCGCGCGAATCGATCATGCGATTCTCGCGGCGCGAGCCCGACCCCGATGTGCTCGATGGCCTGATCGCAGACATCCGCTACGTACCGGGAACGTTCGACGACGACGCCGTCTACGCGGAGCTCGGTCGCACGCTCGACGAGTTCGACGATCAGGCGCCGGGCAAGCTCGATCGCGTTTTCTACCTGTCGACGGCGCCGCGATTTTTCGCGCCGATCTCCGGCAAGCTCGAGGCAGCGGGACTGCACCGCCTGGAAGCACGCGCATACGCGGATCGTGATCGAAAAGCCGTTCGGGTACGACCTCGTTTCGGCCCGGGCGCTGAATCGGCAGGTGCTGAGCGTGTTCGACGAGTCCCAGGTGTTCCGGATCGACCACTACCTCGGCAAGGAAACGGTTCAGAACCTGATCGCACTGCGCTTTGCCAACGCGCTGTTCGAGCCGATCTGGAACCGCAACTTTGTCGACAGCGTCCAGATCACCGCGGCCGAGGACGGCGGCATCGGCAGCCGCGCCGGGTACTACGAGGGCGCGGGCGCCCTGCGCGATGTCGTCCAGAACCATCTGCTGCAGCTGCTTGCGCTGTTGACGATGGAGCCGCCCACGTCGCTTGAGCCCAACCGGCTGCGCGACGAGAAACTGAAGGTGCTCGAGGCGATCACTCCACCCGCCGAGGCCGACGTCGGCGAGATGGCCGTCCGCGCCCAATACGGCGCAGGGGTCATCGGAGGCGAGACGGTCCCAGCCTACGTTGACGAGGAGGGGGTGGCGCCGGAGTCGCGCACCGAGACATTCGCGGCGCTCCGCGTTCACGTATCAAACTGGCGCTGGGACGGGGTTCCGTTCTACCTGCGGACCGGCAAGCGGCTGGCCCGCAGGACGACCGAGATCGCGGTCACGCTCAAGCCGGTGCCGCACGTCACCTTCCCGAGCAGCGGATCGCTCGGAGTCCAGGCCAATCAGCTGATTTTCAAGATCCAGCCCGACGAGGGGCTGTCCCTCTCGCTCGGGGCGAAGATCCCCGGCGCGCGGATGCGGATCCGTCCGGTCAACATGGAATTCCGGTACGGCACCTCGTTCCTGTCGGAGTCGCCCGAGGCCTACGAGCGGCTCATCCTCGACGCGATGCGCGGCGACGCGACCCTGTTCACCCGCAATGACGAGATCGAGGCTCTGTGGGGGATCATCGATCCGATCCTCGCTGCCTGGCACGAGGACACCGAGTCGGCGATCCCTCGGTACAAGTCTGGGTCGGCAGGACCACGGCAGGCGCAGCGGCTGCTCGGTGACGGGCGGCGGTGGCGGCGGTTGTGACGAGCTCTGGCGGGACGGCGGCCCGATGAGCGACGACGTCTGGTCCGAGCGAGACACGAACCCCGACGCGATCGATGCCGCGCTGCGCGACCTGCTGCGCAAACGTCACGCGGCCAACCGCGCGCTGGCGCCAGCTCGCGTCCTCAACCTGATCGTCGTCATCGACCGCGCGCAGAGCGGGGCGCTGGCAGACCAGCTCGGGCACCTGGGTCGCCACAGCTCCTCGCGGACGATCCTCTGCGCGGTGGAGGACCGACGGCGAATGCTCGACGCGACCGCGGTGATGAGCTACCAGGAGCCTCCGACCGGCGGCTTCGGACTGATCCACGAGCGGGTTGAGATCGACATCGGGCCGAAGCACCTGCGTCGCTTGAAGACGATCGTCGATCCCGTGCTGATACCCGAGCTGCCGACCGCGCTCTGGTGCCCTCAGCACGAGCGGGCGATCGACACCTTGCGGGGCTCGGTCGACGCCATCGTGCTGGACTCCGATCGGACACCCGAGCCGGCCGCAGCGCTTGCCCGCGCCGCCGAGCTGGCGCGCTCGACCTATGTCGTGGACATGGCGTGGATTCGAACGACGCCGTGGCGCGAGCGGCTTGCCGCCGCCTTCGAGCAGCCCGCACGGCTCGACGCGCTGCAATCGGTGACGACGGTCTCGATCCGCCATCGTACGGGGTTCTCGGCAAGCGGGATGCTGCTCGCCGGCTGGCTCGCCTCGCGCCTGCAATGGAAGACGAGCCCGCTGGTCCCCGACGATCGGGCCGGACTGCGAGGCACCGCCCGCACGAACTCCTCTGGGAGCGTCGAGATCGCCATCGATCCGGTGAGGCAAAGCGGGTCCGGCGTCGCCGGCCTGACCGTCTCGAGCGATGGGGGCTTCTCACTCTCGCTGGACGAAGCGGCCGGCGGTGTGCGCGTCCACGAGCATTCGGCCGTGGGCGGAGAAGCGGCGTGGCAGGCGCTGGAATCGCCGCCGGGGGAAAGGGGAACGCTCGCCGAGGCCGTGAGACAGGCAATGCTGCGCGATCCCACGTACCGCCCGGCGCTTGACGCCGCACGGCACTTGTCTGACAGCGTGGGCGTCGAGCCCCAAGCTTTGAACCAGCCCGCCCGCGGCTGCGCGTCCACCAGCTTCGGGCGGGTAAGCGTGCCGTGACCGTCGTCGGCATCGACCTCGGCGGCACGAAGGTGGCGGCGGCGTCACTTCGCCACAGAGAGCTCGGCCCGACAGCGATCGAGCACACCGACCGCTCCGGTCAGGCGGGCTTGCTCGACCAGCTAGCCGCGCTCGTGGACAGAGCCAAGTGCGACAAGCTTGAAGCCGTTGGCATCGGCGTGCCATCAGTGGTGGAGTTCGAGACCGGACGCGTGATCTCGTCCGTCAACGTGCCGCTCGTCGATGTCCCGATTCGCCAGATGTTGGAGGAGCGGCTCGGGGTTCCGGTGTTCGTCGACAACGACGCGACGGTCGCGGCGCTCGCCGAGGCTCACGACGAGAAGCTCCGACTTGTCGCCCACAACCTCGTGATGCTGACGATCGGGACCGGCATCGGCGGCGGACTCGTGCTCGGCGGACGCATTTATCGCGGCGCCACCGGCGGTGCCGGTGAGCTCGGTCACACGCTGGTGGCCGCCGATCTGAGCGCGCGGTTCCCCACGGCCGAGGGGTTTCCTCAGCCCGGGTCGCTCGAGCGTGTCGCCGCGGGATCCGCGCTCGACCGCCTCGCCGCACAGGTCGCAGCCAGCCACCCCCGCTCCGCCTTCGGCCGGCGCCACGCCAACGGCCGGTCGGTGCTCGGCGCAGACATCGTGCGAGCGGCTCGCGGCGGCGACCCGACCGCGCTCGGCGCGCTCGAGACCTGGGCCGAGCACGTAGGCATCGGCGTCGCCAACGCGATCAACACCTTCGACCCGGACGAGGTGGTGCTCGGCGGTGGCGGCGCACGAGCGGGAGAGCTACTGCTCGAGCCCGCGCGACGGGTGGCGCGCTCCTACGTGGTCCCGGGTCTCGGTCGCAACACGAGAATCCGCCTCGCGCGGCACGGCGCTCGAGCGGGTGTGCTCGGCGCCGGTCTGCTGGCGCTCCACGAGCTGCAGCCGTAAAGCCCGGGCGTATGCGGCGCATCCGGCCCTGTCGCGCGTGCCGTCGGTCAGGAGCTGGTGGACTGCCCGGCGCCTCGGGCGGTCAGGCGGGTTGCGCCCGGAACGCCCACGACGACGCACAGCACCGCGCCCAGCAGCAATGTTCGGTGAACGGTGGACGCGGTCAGGGTCCCTGACAGCGCGATACCGGCCAGCCCGACGCCAACGGTGGCGCCGAGCAGCCGGCCGACCGAGAGCAGCGCCGACGTCCGACCGTGCGAGGCGAGCGGGCTGGCGTTGAGCGCGGCCCGAGAGGTCGGCACGAACAGCATCCCGAGCCCCAGGCCGATCGGTACCAGCGGCAGGATCGTGACGACGCCGTCGAGCGGCATACCCGGGATCCCGAGGACCGTGAGCCCCAGGGCCGAGGCGCCGAACCCGAGCAGCGCGGGCAGCTGCTCCCCGTGACGATCGACGAGCCTCCCTGCCATCGGCGCGGCGGCGCCGACGAGCAGCGCCACGAGCACCAGGGCCCCGGAGGCTCCCAGCGCCGAGAACCCCGCCACCCGCTGCAAGTACTGCTCGGCGATGTAGAAGGCGCCGATCATGACCGCGAACGTGAGCCCCGCGACCAGCGTGGCCGCCAGCACAATCCGGTTGAACGCCGGGTGGTCGCGCTTGTCGGTGTGGACGATCACGGGCATAAGCCGGGCGATCGCCACCCCGGCAGCGACCGTCAGCGGCACGAGCGCCCACCAGTCGGCGCGCCATCCGAACGCCACGGTCAACACGCCGCCGAGCAGCGGGCCGAGGAGGTTCGACATGCCGGCGCTGGCGCCCCAGATGCCGAGCGCGCGGCCGCGTCGCTCTGGCGGGAAGCCCGAGACGGCGCCGGCAAGCGCGGCCGGGCTGACGAGCCCGGCCCCGGCGCCCTGCACCACGCGCGCCACCAACAGCTCGACGAAGCTGCCCGCGAGCGCGCCCGCGGCCGCTCCGACGGCGAACAGCGCTAGTCCGGCGAGCGCCACCCGCCGAGCCCCGAACCGGTCTACGAGCTCTCCGCCAGGGATCAGCAGCAGGGCGTAGGTCGCGAAGTACACGCTGAGGAGGACCGAGGTCGAGCTCGTGCTGATGTGCAGACCATGTGCCACCGACGGCAGCGCGACCGTGATCAGCGTCCCGTCGAGTTGCAGCAGAGCGGCGGCGGCGGTGCACGCGGCGAGCCGAGACCACGCCGACCGAGGGACCGGCGGCTTTGACGGCAGCTGCGCATCAGCGGGCATCATTTATGGAACCCGACCCGCGAGCTGAAGTTCGTGGGATAGGCCACGGTGTCTTGCGCGAGCCGGAAGCGCGAACGCGGCTGGACGCAGACGCGCGACCGTCAGGCCTCGTCGAACCGCGGACGACCGCGCACGGGTTTCGCGCCCGCCCGAACCTCGACCTGTTCGGGCATCGCCTCGAGTTCACGGCCGTTCGTCTCTGTGACCACCCACCGCACGAAGATGAACGACAGCGCCGCGAACCCGGCATAGATCCCATAGGCCAAGCCGAGACCCGCGCCCTTGAGCGACGGGAAGCTCGTCGTGATCACCCAGTTGGCGAGCCACTGCGCTGACGCCGCGACCGACAGCGCGGCAGCCCGGATCCGATTCGGGAACTTCTCGCCGAGTATCACCCACACCACCGGTCCCCACGACATGCCGAAGAAGAACACGAACACGTTCGCGGCGACCAGAGCGATTGGTCCCGCGGCTCCGTGGAGGATGGGTTCGCCGTGGACGTTAGTCGGTGCGATCCCGAAGATCACAGCCATGGCCCCGAGCGTCACGGCCATGCCCGCAGAGCCGATCAGCAGCAGCGGCTTTCGTCCGATCTTGTCGATCAGCGAGATCGCGACCAACGTGGTGACGATGTTGACCACGCTTGTGATCACGGTTATTACCAGTGAGCTGCTCTCGCTGAAGCCCACTGCGCGCCAGAGTACGCTCGAGTAATAGAAGATGACATTTATTCCCACGAACTGCTGGAAGACGGACAGCCCGATCCCGACCCACACGATCGGCATCAACCCCAGGACCGGGCCCCGCAGGTCCGCCAGCTTCGGTTGGCGCTCGCTCCTGAGGGTTTGCCGGATCTGCGCGACCTTGGCGTCGATGTCGATGCCGCCGAGCACCTGCCGCAGCACGTCCTTCGCTGCGTCCAGGCGCATCCGCGAGACCAGGTATCTCGGTGACTCGGGGATCGTCAGCGCCAGTCCGCCGTAAAGCAGGGCCGGCACCGCCATCGCCAGGAACATCCAGCGCCATGCCGCCAGGCCGAGCGCAAGCTCGTGTGCGGAGCCTCCCGCCGCCGTCGCGAGCACGTAGTCGACCAGCAGCGCGAGAAAGATGCCCAGCACGATCGCCAGTTGCTGCACCGATCCCAGTCGACCGCGAATCCGGGCCGGTGCGATCTCGGCGATATACGCGGGGGCGATCACTGAGGCCATGCCAACGCCGACGCCACCGATCACCCGGAAGACGATCAGCAACCCGAGTGTGTCCACGAGACCTGCGCCCAGGGCGCTGATCAAGAACAGCACGGCGGCCAGCCACATGACCCTCAACCGGCCAAACCGATCCGCCACGCGACCGGCAAGGACCGCACCGGCTGCGGCTCCCAGCAGTGCGGAGGAGACCGTGAACCCCAGGCCGCTGGCGCTGACGCCATAGTGATCGCCGATCGCCGTGACCGCGCCGTTGATCACCGCGCTGTCATAGCCGAACAAGAAACCGCCTAGCGCAGCAGTGAACGCGAAACGCGTCACAGTCACACGTGACCCGGTAGGTTCGCCCTTCCTCATAGGACGATTCTGCGGGCCGGTCCCGCCGCGGCAAACGCTAGTGCCGATCGCAAGATACGTGCCACCGATGGACGGCTCCGGGGAGGCGCCCCGCACGTCCATGGCCGACTCGCAAGGGTTCACGGGGCGATACGCAACCGACATCGAGCCAACGCCGGGGCTTGTTGTACGCCCCCGTGCGCGTTGTAGCTCGACCCATGAAGATCGGTCTGTTCCCGAATCGGCGATCGCGCCAGCGGCGAATCACTCGGGTGCGGACGAGGTGGCGTGACGCCGCCAACGTGGCCGCCGCGGTGGGGGTATTCCTGGATGCGGAGGCAGAGGTCCGCTGGTTTGCGTTTGCTTCTTACGTTGCCGCGCTGGACGCCGAAAAGGCCGCCGCGACGGATCTGGCTGAGCTCGCTGCACGCACCGCCGGATAGCCATGACCAGCTCTCTCCAGCGCATCTGGAGAAGCACCAACCGCCCAGTGCCTCGGTTACGCCCTGTTACCTACGCGACAGTGGGGGCTTCAGCGCGCCAACCGTTGCCGCCCACAGCGCGTAACGCGGGCAACGCTCCTGCGCAACCCATGTGCGCATCTCACCGACCTCTCGCACTGCCCTCTCGTCGTGCCTTCCGGCGGCGAATCGCATGCCGTGGGGCGACCACGCCGTTGCGCCGTGCGCGATCGGACCGCGGCCCGATCAGGCGGCGCCCGCCGAGGAGCCTCTCGCGGGCTCATTCACTCGCATGTAGCGGCGATCGTCATCGACGATGAACAGGGCGCCAGCGATGTCTGGCACAAGATGTCGGCAGGCTCCGAGTTTGCTCGGCGCTCGCCGAAACCTCTTAGCCTGCCTGTGCTCCGTCTCGCTAGCAGAGCAGTTCGCCGGCTCCCGTACTGACGTCGGCGGAAGCTCTTGATCGAACGCGAGTTCGACAGCGCTGCATGGCGGGCGCCGCGACACGTCGTCGGAAGGGGGGAGGGGGTGTTCGCGTCGAGGTCGTCGGAGTCGCGGTACGTGCTGAATGCGGCGAGGTCAGCAGCGGGGACGATGTTGCTGCCTGCAATACCTGCGAAGCATGGGCACGGGTCGGCAATCGGCGCGGTACGACCGTGTGCTCAAGCGGCGGAAGTGGCGCTGACGCGCCGGTTCCGGCGAGGCTGAGGGCCTGTCGATTGCCTAGATCGCGGCGCGACTCGTGGCTCTCCCGCGACGCTCAAGGCCCACCTCTGCAACCACACCGGAGAGAAGGCGCGCGCGGTCAAGGCGCGCTACGTCGGCGTGTGCCGCGGCTGCGGCGCCTACACGCAGCCACGCAACGGCAAGGGCGACACGCCCAGAGGTGCTGGACTCTGAAGCGCGTGTACGAGGCGAGGGGGGAGTGGGCTCGATCGGTACGGCCGATACCGCCTGGTACGACTGGGTCGCCGACGGGAGTGGGCGGGCCCGGGGGTTGAGAGAATCCCGGCGAGGGCGCGGCGGCCAGCGATCGTCGTGACCGGTCGCGGAGAGAACGCACGCTTGCGGCGATGATGCCCGTTGGTCGTTCCGACATCCGAGATGCTGGGCCGGCAGCCCTGGCGAGGCGGGTTGGGTTATGCCGCCCGGGGTCACCGCTCGAGGAAGCCAGCCAGGTGGGCTAACGAGGAAGCCAGCCCAGCGGCGTGATCTTCCGCCGAGATGCCGGCTGGGACACCATCGGCGTGGATATCGACCCGCGTCCCGGTATCGATCGGGGTGAGTTCCCAGGTCATGGTCATGGTGCCCGCGTTGGCGGGGTCATCGGAGACGAAGTCCACGGCCTGCACGAGCCGCACGCCTGGGACGAGTTCGACGAAGCGGGCCTCGACGATGTCTGAGTTGGCGGTGGACTTGCCTCGCGCCGTTGAGGCGTCGGCGTATGTCAGCACGAGTCGGTACGAACCGCCGGGCCTGGCGTCGAATCGTTCAAATCTGCCGCTCATCCCGTCGGGGGGTAGCCACGCGGTAAGCGCGTCGGGATCGACGAGGGCCGCATACACGGCTTCAGGCGCGGTGGCGATCACTCGCGATGCGGTGTCCGTCCGTACCATCGCGCCAGCCTACCGCCTGCCGACGCCGGATCCATCCGTGCGTATCGCGTCCGCCTGTCCTGGTGACGAGCGAGCGCTAGCGGGTCGTGCGCTCGCTTGGGCAGGGTGCGGACCTCCCGCGGGTGATCGCTCACCAGGAGCTGGTATGGGCGCGCCATCGCGTCGGCCAGTTCCTGGCGCTCGCCCGGCTCGGCTTCGCCGAGCACGATAAGCGCACTGAAACCTGCACTACCGCCTAGCCGGGAAGCTAGAGGAAGGTCCGGGGCAAGCACCGAGCCGAGCAGTACCTGGAAGGGGTGGGATCCGATGTCTATTCGGCGGGACATGACCGGGTGGTTGAGCGGCGTCGCGCGGTCGCGCTCGCGCGCCACTACCGAGAGGCGGAAGGCCTGTCCATTGCTGAGATTGCCAGCCGGCTCGGCCGCGCCCGGGCGACCATCAAGGCGTATTTCTACGACCCGACGGGGGAGAAGGCGAGGGCGGTCAAGGCGCGCTATGTCGGCGTGTGCCGCGGCTGCGGTGCGTACACGCAGCCGCGCAACGGCAAGGGCGACGCGTACGCGTACTGCAAGGCCTGCCATCCCGGGGCGATCCGGCGCCGCTGGACGTCGGAGCGCGTGCTCGCCTCGATGCAGGAGTGGCTCGATCGGTACGGCCGGTTGCCGTCTTCATATGACTGGTCCCGGACACACGCCGGGCGGCGTGGGGGAGAGGCGACCCAACGACTTGAGAGAGGGGAGTGGCCGTCGTCGAGCGTTGTCACCGACGTCTTCGGAACCTGGGCCGCCGCCCGCATCGCTGCGTTACAGCTTGACGTAGCCGCCGACGGCGTCGGAGCTCACGAAGCGGCGCATGAAGAGGCCGCACTGCGTTCGCCGGTGAAGCCAGGCAACTAGCGGCCACGAGGCAACCCTCGCAAATCTTCCGGCTCTCGCCGCGCGACGGACGGGGGAGAAGCTAGCGCTGCGCGATACCTAGACGACGACGAGGACTCATGCCGGAACGCATGCGAGATCTGTGCCGGTGAGGGCGTCCATGTGGCCAAAGGTAACGGGCGGGCGAGCCAGCTGCCGGCGATCGACGGCGCGCCCCGAGCAGCGAAGGACCCAGTGAACGCTCAGAGGGCAGAGCAACTCGTTTCCGTGCGGCGCAGGACCCGCCCGACGCCGATGTCGGACGCGCTACCGGGTCCTGTAATCGAGCCGGTTCCGCGCATTGCGCTGACCCAGCAGGAGGCATGTGCCTCGCTCGGGTGTAGCGAGGAGTTCTTCGTTGAGCACTTGCGACCGCACCTCCGGGTCGTGCGGCGGGGGCGCAAGCGGCTGTTTCCGGTCGAGGAACTCAGACGGGCCGTGGATGAGATGGCGGAATATGTGATCTGACCGGCGCGCGCACCGAAGTCTGCATCCCGCATCGTGCGCGAAGGCAGGCCGAGAGACATGCCGACGGCCGGAGATGGCCGATATCTTCTGCGTGAGGTGGCTGAGGCGATGACGAACGAAGGTGCTTCGGCCGGTCCGTTCACGGCAGCCGGCCGATGAGTGTCGAGGAACGGCACGCCAGCGACTGCGCGACCCGGCGCGGAAAGCGATGCAACTGTGTGGCGTACTACCGGGGCGAGGTGCGCGATGCGAGCGGACGGAAGGTCCGCTCCGCATGGTCGACGAGCCGGGCGCAAGCGCTCGCCTGGGAGCAGGAGGCGACGGTGGCGGTTCGCCGCGGGCGGTTGCGGGCGTCGACGCCTACGACCGTCAAGCAAGCCGGCGCGGCATTGGTCGCCGGGATGCGGTCTGGCGCGATCCTCGACCGGAGCGGGAAGCCATATAAGCCGAAGACCGTCCGGACCTACGAGCACGCGCTCGACACCTACATCTACCCCGTGCTGGGCAATCGGAAGGTCAGCACGCTGCGGCGGGCCGACGTGCAGGGCTTCGTCGAGGAGATGCGCGCGCTCGGCGCGGCACCCTCGACGGTGCACAACCGACTCGACCCGCTCCGGGTGATCGTTCGGCGGGCGATCGACAACGACGAACTGCTGGTGGATCCCTGCGCCCGGCTGAAGATGCCGATCGTGCGGAACATCCGAACCCGCATCGAGGCCTCGACCACCGCGGAGGCGTTGATCGCCGCGCTTCCCGAGTCCGAGCAGGCGTTCTGGGCGCTCGCGCTGTTCGCCGGCCTCAGACGCGGCGAGCTCCGCGCGCTCCAGGTCGACGACGTCGATTTCGAGGCCGGGCTCGTGCGGGTCCGGCGGGGATGGGACGACGTCGAGGGCGAGATCAATCCGAAGACGTTCGCGGGTGCGCGCAACATCCCGATGGTCGGCGAGCTACGGCGCATCTGCCGGGCACACAAGCTGCAGACCGGCCGCCACGGGCACGAGCTGTTTCTCGGGCGCACGCCGGTGGACCCCTTCTATCCCTCGACGGTCCGGGCGCGGGCGCTGAAAGCGTGGGGCTGGAAGCAGGCTCGAAGCCCCAGGCCCGGCGGTCCGAAGACGATCTGGATCAAGGCCTGTACCGACGCGCTCGAGCCGCTGACCCCGCACGAGGCGCGGCACTGTGCCGCCAGCTACATGATCGCCGCCGGCATGGACTGGAAGAAGATCACCGAGTTCCTGGGGCACAGCGACGTCCGCACCACGTACAACCGATACGGCAAGGTCGTGCCGGAGGATCTGGAGCCGGCCGCGGCGCAGCTCGACGACTACTTCGAGCGGTCCCGGGCCAGGCTCGAAACCAGCCGCGAGGCTGGGGGCAAAACTGGGGGCAGCGTGACCGGTTTCAGGCTGCCCCCAGCTGCCCCCAGCGGGCCAAATCGTCCCCAAATTCCTTGAAAACACGGGGTTTGCGGGCCTAGAAACCCAATTCGAATCCCGGTAGCGGTACTGCAGAACCCCCGCGTTGACGGGGGTTTCGTCGTTGATGGGGTCGTGCGCCACAGTGTGCGCCACAGTCGGGGTCGCTGGTGTGGGCATGAGGAAGGCATCGAGACGCTCTCTTGCCGTGTCCTCACCGCCTGGGACGAGGTGCCCGTAGCGGTTCCAGGTCTGGCGGACATCGCCGTGGCCGGCCCAGGTGGAGATCTGCTTCCAGTCGAGGCCGGCCGCGATGAAGTAGGAGATCGCGCAGTGGCGCGCCTCGTGCGGGGTGAGCGGCTCAAGCCCAGCGTGCTTCCACGCCTTGTTCGCGCATGCTCTGATCGTGGACGCAAAGAACGCCTCGGTCGCCGTGCGGCCGAAGACGAGGTCGCGACCCTCACGTCCTGTCCGCGCCTTATGGACCATCAGCTGCCGCCTGACGACGAACGCCACCGGGACCGCGCGGCGATCGGCGCCGGTCTTGACGTCGACCGGTCGCTTGACCGGATCCCATGAGCGCTCGACGCGGATCACGCCGGCCTCAAAGTCGACGTTGGTCCACTGCAGTCCTCTGAGTTCACCTCGCCGGAGTCCGCAGAACAGCGCGACCGCCCAGAACGCTCGCTCGGAGTCAGGTAGCGCGGCGAGGTACTCGTGGGCGCGCTCCGGGGGTTCGATCCTGTCACGGCGGCCGCGGATCGCCGGGAGGTCGAGGTTGTCGGTCGGGTCGATCGAGATCTCGGCGGCCTGCGTCGGGCTCGCCGGCGCGGCGGGCGTCCTTGTCTTCGTAGTGCTCCTGCTCCGACCGTATGAGCTCGGTTTCGCGGTCAGGGCCGGGGCCACGTATCGCGAGCTGTGGACGGACGACCTCACCGACCAACCCGCTGTCGACCTCGCGCTAGCCGAGATGTTTGAACAACGCAGGAACCGGAACACCAAGACGGTCCGCCGTCTCGAACGCCTGCTCGGCCTCGCGCTCGCCGCGCTCGTGATCGAAACCGGTGGACTGGCGCTGGCAGCAGCGCTAGCCTCATGACTGTGGCTACCACGAATCCTCAAGGCCAGCCGCCGTCGCGGAAGCCGTCCAACATTCCGGCGCCCGGCACACTGCCGAAGCTACCGCAGACTCTCTTCTACCTGGAGACAGATGAGGATGACCGCGGAGCTTCCACCGACGAAGCGAATTCGTCAGGCACCGGGTCGTAGCGGCACGGAGTCGCGGAGCGCGTCCGCGATGAAGCGCGCGGGTTAGAGCGGTGTTGCAGGTATGAACCGTACGGTCTCGACGACGACTTGTCTTCCGGTGTCGACTGGACGACACCGGGATCTCGTCTATCGCCCGAGCTGCACGGCGCGCTGCGCGGCGCGTCGGCGGGTCTCGCAATCGGGGGCGGAATTGGCGCAGTCCGGGCTTTCGGTTGATCGGCCTCCGCCGCGTCGATGCGCACACCGGTGGGGTTGTCACCGTTCGCAGCGCTCTCATTGGCGTTTTCTTCGACCAGGCGTGGCAAGCCGCATGGAGACCACTCTTTACATCACGCGTGAAGCGCCACCAAACCCGCCTACCCGCGCTCGCGCCACAGCTCAGGGCGGTCGAGCGCAAGTACCGCGGTGATCCACAAGTACGCTCGCGAGCCGTCACGGAGTTCTCCCAGTCCAACACTGTCAATCCCGCTGGCGGTTGCGGATGGCTGGTTGCCGGCCCGCTCGCTTCGCAGTTGACCCTCGCCCTGTCGTCGCGCGAAGGGCGAACGCTTCGCGGACCGCATTACAGGCACCGGCGTGATCGTTGACCGGTGATCTGCAACTCCGGACCCTTCCGCTTTGATCGACACGCGGCTCTCGACGCCGGTGCTCACGGCCGCGGGTCTAGAGCCGTACGCCCGAGTGCTGAATTTCGATCCAAGCGGAAGCCGGCCAGCGGACGGCTTATCGCTCAATTCCTGAATGATCCAGAGCCGAGAGAGCCGTAGTCGGATGCAGCGAGACCACGCACTTGTGCGGATGGCCGCCGGGTCATTTCCAGGTAGGTTCGCGTTCGACGCAGCAATAAAGAACGGAGTTCACCATGAAGGTCGTCGTCGCAGTTCTTGGCTTTCTGCTCCTGCTGCCGGTGCTCATCCTCGTTGGTATAGCTATGGGGCCCGCGGTCCTCGTCATCTTGTTCATCTCGGGCATAGCGCTACTCACGGTCGGGTTGGCCTGGATGCTCGACAGAGCGAGGACTCATTAGCTGAGCCAGGGTGGGCTTGCCCGCTCCATGTAGCAGCCAAGCCCACGTCTGATGCGCGCGCTTCAGCTCCGCTTCTCCATAGGGCTGAACGGAGAAAGCGCGGCGGTGGACCTGCGACCAGCGCCGGCACGGCCGGGTCCCCTTTCCACACGTAACCGCAAGCGGAGAACAGACAACCGGCCTCGCCGTGACCCCTCTTCGAACCTAGCGGCCACGATCACGAGGACGCGCGCCACAGTCGCGCCACAGTCGACCCCGATCGAAGGCGGTTATGAGCCCCTCCGCAGCGGCTCCCACCGAACCCAGAACCACACGATTTTGCAGGCAAATCAGGCCAACCTCACTCCTCAGAGGCTGGCTTCGAATCCCGGTAGCGGTACTTGACCGCCGGCCCGGTGGTTAGGGCCGTGCGACACCCTGAGCCATAGAATCGCGGCCGTGCCGTTCACGCTCAGGAACCTCCGGGAGGACCTGGAGGACGTGGGGTCCAACTTCGACGGCGCGCCGGATCTGGAGTTCCGCGCGGCGACCAAGGCGCTCGAGCTAGAGCAGTCCGGCCTGAGCTATCAGTGGATCCCGCCCGACTATCGCTTCCCGTACGGCCACACGCACAAGGAGCAGGAGGAGGTGTACGTGGTCGTGGGCGGGAGCGGGCGGATGAAGCTCGACGACGAGATCGTTGAGGTCAAGGAGTGGGACGTGGTGCGCGTCCCGCCCGGTATGTGGCGAGGCTATGAGAGCGGGCCAGAGGGCCTCAAGATCCTCGTGTTCGGTGCGCCCAATCTCGGCGAGAATCCGCGAGGAGACGTCGAGGGTCGGCGGGGCTGGTGGGCCGACTGACACCGCGTTGCGTCTCGAGCGGATAGGCGCGAGACCAACAACCGGGGTCCGTCGTCGGGGCGTAGGGGCGTCGGGGTTGTGTCGGGGTTGTGCGAGATTCCCTCGCGTGGAGCGCGGTCCTGATCAGCGCGCGCTGAACGCCGCGCGCGCGGTCGCAACGGCGCACGGCTTGGCGTGTGAGCAGGCCCTCGTCGTCCATTCCGGGAGCAATGTGCTTGTCCATCTCCGTCCCGCGCCGGTCATAGCGCGCGTGATGACCGGCACCGTCGTGCTGCACGACAACCCCCGAAGGTGGCTCGAGCGCGAGGTCTCGGTGCTCGAGTTCCTGGCGCCTTCCGGACTGGCCGTGAGACCGAGCCCACTGATCGCGCCCGGACCGTTGGAGCACGAGAAACTGTGGATGACGTTTTCAGAGTGGATCCCCGACGTCGAGGGACGAAACCCACCCGACGATGCTGCGCGCCTCGGTGGAGCGCTGCGGACGCTGCACAACGAGCTTCAGCGGTTCGATGGTGACCTCGGCGGCCTGAGCGATCTGCGTGACGACATCGAACGGCTCCACGGCCTGCTTCGGCCCACCGAACTCGTGGATGCGGACGCGATCTCAGCGCTGCGGGCACGGTTGGATGCGGTCGACGATGTGTTCGGTTCGGACCTTCCCGTCCAGGCGCTACACGGGGACGCGTCGCTCAGCAATCTGCTGCGCACCCCAGGCCGCCTCGTCTGGAACGACTTCGAAGACACCTTCCGCGGCCCGGTCCACTGGGATGTCGCCGGCTATGTGATGAGTCTGAGGGCCCGCGGGGCGACGTCTGAGTTCGTCCGGCAGGCACTCGAGTGCTACGGCTGGGGTGACGAGCACGAGCTCGTGCCGTTCATAGCCGCCCATCGGGTCTACGACGAGATCTGGCAGCTATACGAGAGTCAGCGTCGCGCGGATCCGCGCCCGGGTCAGCCAATGGGCAAGCGCCGATAGTTTCGCGAGCGTCGATTCACTGGTCGTCGGCGCCTCGAGCGACCTGCTCGCCGGCGCGAAACTCCTTCAACCTCGTTTGGTAGCGATCGACGGCAACGTCGTAGGCGACGTTTCCGAGCAACAGGCGGAATGGCGGATCGTCGCGGCTTAGGGTGTCGAGGAGCGCCCGTGCGGCGAGGTCGGGGTTGCCCGGCTGCGATCCGTTGTTCTCCTCCTGCTGGAATGCGCGCCGCTCGGCGATTGCATCTATCTGCTGATAGGCGTCGAGGGGCTCGGCCCGGTCCATCGAGGAGCCCGCCCAGTCCGTGCGAAATCCACTCGGCTCGACCATCAGGACCCGAATGCCAAAGGGCTCGACCTCTTGTCTCAGCGTTTCCGAGAAACCCTCGAGAGCCCATTTGCTCGCGTGGTAGATGCCGGTGAGCGGAAACGCGGCCAGCCCACCGATCGAGGAGACCTGAACGATCCACCCTGAGCCCTGTTTGCGCAGGATCGGCAGCGCGGCCTGCGTGACCCAGAGCGCTCCGAACAAGTTGACCTCGATCTGCCTGCGAGCCTGCTCCTCCGAAAGCTCCTCGACGGCGCCAGAGACGCCATAACCCGCGTTGTTGACGACGACGTCCAAGCGCTCGAAATGGTCGTGAGCCTTGCGAACGGCCGCAAAGGCGTCGTCGCGGTCGGTGACATCCAACTCGATGGGCAGGATGGCGTCGCCGTGCTCGGCAACGAGGTCGTCGAGCGAGGATGCGTCGCGCGCTGTGGCGGCAACGCGGTCGCCCGCCGCGAGCGCAGCTTGTGTGAAGGAACGACCGAAGCCGCGCGACGCGCCTGTGATGAACCAGGTGCGAATAGACATGCGGCCCTCCCTACCCCAAAACCGGAGGCGCGTAGCTCGCTGGCGCGAGAGTCAATGGGAGACGAACCTAATCCGGCGAGCTTGGAAGGACCGCGATCGCCTCGATCGAGACCAGCAGGCCGCGGGGCAGTTGCACGTTAGCCGGGGCAGATCGCGCCGGCGGCGGATCGGGCATATGCCGGGCGTAGACCTCGTTGAGGCGGCCGAAGTCCTCGACGTTCGCATAGAAGATCGTCGTCTTGACCACGTCGGCCATGGACGACCCGGCGGCATCGAGCACAGCGGCTAGGTTCAGGAGCGCCTGCTCGGTCTGAGCCTCGATCCCGTCGGCGATCTGCCCAGTCGCGGGGTCGATTCCCGCCATCCCGGAGCAGAAGACCAGGCCGCCCGCGACGATCGCCTGGCTGTAGGGGCCAAGCGCATCAGGAGCGTGCTCGCTCGATACCGCCGTTCGGGTCATCGCCCTCTCTCGTCCGATCGATCGCTTGGGCTCACCGCGCCGCCTCTTGAGCGCGCCGGGGCAGCTTCCAGCCCGGTCGGACGAAGTGGCAGGTGTAGCCGTTCGGGTAGCGCTCGAGATAGTCCTGATGCTCGGGCTCCGCCTCCCAGAACGGTCCGGCCGGCTCGACCTCGGTGACGACCTTGCCCGGCCACAGGCCGGAGGCGTCGACATCGGCGATCGTGTCCTCCGCGATGCGGCGCTGCTCGTCGTCGGCGTAGTAGATCGCCGAGCGATAGCTCGCGCCGACGTCGTTGCCCTGACGGTTCTTCGTCGTGGGGTCGTGAATCTGGAAGAAGAACTCGAGCAGGTCCCGGTAGGAGATGCGGTCGGGGTCGAACACGATCTCGATCGCCTCCGCGTGGGAACCGTGGTTGCGGTAGGTCGCGTTCGGCACGTCGCCGCCGCTGTAGCCCACCCGCGTGCTGATCACGCCATCGAGCTTTCGGATCAGATCCTGTACACCCCAGAAGCACCCGCCGGCAAGGATCGCCTTCTCGGTCTCGGCCATCTTCTTCTCCTTCTCGTCACGTTCCATTGATCAAACGAGGATATGCCGACGACGTCCCGCATGCGAGGGAATCCGCCTCCGTCGCCCCTCGCCGCTCCGCATCTGAATCGTTTCCGCGACTACTCGGGTCATACGTCGAATGCGCGAGTTCTCGGCCCGGATCCGCTTTCGGCTGGACCACCGTTGGGCGCCCGATCGCATGTCGGCGCATCTCGACGGTGAGCTGCCGGCGGCGCAGCGAGACCGGATCCAGCGGCACCTCGGCCAGTGCGCCGAATGCCGCCGGGTGTTCGCGGGTCTGGCGGTGGTGGTGGAAGCGCTGCGCAAGTTGCCGGCCGCGCCGTCGGCGCAGGCGCCGGCACAGGTCGCCGCCTCCGTTCGCGTCCGGCTGGATCAGCCACCGGCTGGGTGAGCTGAACCGTTACGTGGCCTTCGCGGGTCAAAGGGGCATGAACGAAAGTAATCGCACCCAGAACCAGACCGCCCACCGCGTGGAGAAGGCCGACCACGAGTGGCGCGAGCATCTCACTCCCGCCCAGTACGACGTGCTTCGGCACAAGGGAACCGAGCGGCCGTTCACCGGCCAGTACTGGCAGGAGAAGCGAGACGGCACGTATCGGTGCGCCGGATGCGGCAGCGAGCTGTTCTCGTCGGACACCAAGTTCGATTCGGGGACGGGGTGGCCGAGCTTCACGGAGCCGGCCGACCGGGCCAAGGTCGAGCTGCATGACGATTTCAGCCATGGCATGCATCGAATCGAGGTGACCTGCGCGAGCTGTGGCGGCCACCTCGGCCACGTGTTCCCGGACGGCCCCGGCTCGACCGGGGAGCGCTACTGCATCAACTCCTGCTCGCTCGAGCTCGAGGAGCGTTAGCGCGCCAGGCATTCGGCGGGCGTGGGCATGAGGCCGGCGCCCGCCGGCCACGTGTCGCCATGACACGGGAACGGACCGGCCGCGCGGTATAACCGCCGCTTGGCCTCCGAGCGTGACCTGATCCGCAGAGCGCGCGCCGGCGATCAGGACGCATTCGCGGAGCTGGTCATGATGCACGCCGACCGCGTGTACGGCGCGCTCCGGCGCTTCGGGCTCGACGCGAACGAGGCCGACGAGGTGGCCCAGGAGGTGTTCGTCCGGGCCTGGCGGGGGCTCGGGCGATTCCAGGAACGTGCGCGATTCTCGACCTGGCTCTACCGGATCGCGTTCAACGAAGCGCAACGGCGCTTGAGCCGGCGGCCGCCCCGTCGCGCCGAGCCCGACCCCGACCGCGACGATCCGGTCGCGACGCTGCCGGCGTCGCCCGAGCTTGGACCGGAGGCGCTGACGCTCGACCGCGAGTTCGAGCAGACCCTCGAGCGGGCACTGAGCCAGTTGCCCGGTGACTGGCGCGCCGCCGTGGTCCTGCGCGACATCGAAGGCCTATCGACCGAAGAGGCAGCCGAGATCGTCGGAGTCGGCCAGCCCGCGTTCAAGAGTCGGCTGCATCGCGGGCGGATGCAACTGCGTGCCCTCCTCGAGCCATACCTGAGGCTCGAGGAGGGCTGACCGTCAGGGATCCGTCCCTTAGCGCAGCGTGGTCGCGCAGACCGCGCCACCGTGCTTCTCGAAGTAGCGCTGGTGGTAGTCCTCGGCTGCGTAGAAGGCCGGTGCCGGGACGATCTCGGTCACGATCGGCCGGCTCCGCCCGCCCTGGAGCGCATCGCGCGAGGCCGTCGCCAGCTTCTCCTGCTCGGCGTCGTGGAAGAAGATCGCCGAGCGGTACTGGCTGCCGAAGTCCCAACCCTGGCGGTTCGGGGTCGTCGGATCGTGGATCGACCAGAACACGCTCAGCAGGTCGTCGTAGCTGACGAGGCTGGGGTCAAACCAGACCTCGACCGCCTCGGCATGACCGGTGGCGTCCGAGCAGACCTGCTCGTAGGTCGGGTCGACCGTGCGCCCGCCCGTGTATCCGACCCTCGTCTCGACGACTCCCTCGATCTCACGGAACGAGGCCTCGATGCCCCAGAAGCATCCGGCTGCGAAGGTCGCACCCTCCAGGCCCTCGCGCTCGAACCCATTGTCTGTGAAGTTCGCCAATTGCTGTCCTTTCCGTTCTCGGTTCACGCCTAGATAGACCCGGGCGGACGTGAAAACGGTTCAGCTGGGAGAGCCCACCGCGGGATCTAGGCGACCGCGGTGGCCAGGCCGGCCACCGGATCTCCCTCGGCCCACGTGGCGCCGATGTGGGGATCGCTCAGCTTGACGACGAGGGTCGGCCCGCCACTTACGCGCGGCCGCGCGCCAGGTCGATCAGCCGGCCGAGGATGCGCTCGCCGTCGGCCCGCAGGCCGTTGTGCTCGTACTCGTCCGTGATCCACGTCCGAGCGCCGCGGATCCGCGCCGCCGTCTCCTCCGAGAACCCGCGCTCGACGTACATGTCGTTGACGTAGATCGCCGCAGCCACCGGCACCTCGTTCCGAGCGAGGACGTCGGCGTCGTACAGGCGCGGCCACTCACGCTCGGCCAGGAGCTGGGCCGCCTCGCGCAACGGCGCAAGCGCACCGTAGTCCTCGAACATCCACGGGTACACGTGCTCGCCGGTGAACAGCTCCGGGGCCGAGTACTCGGCCGGGAGCATGCGCTCGGCCGACCAGCGAGTCGCGCCGCCGTCGGCCCAGGATGCCTCGTGCAGCACGGCGTAGATCGGATTGCGGGCAAACAGCACCGCGGCCTCGACGTCGTGCAGGAATGCCGGCGAGTCGGGCGGCAGCTCGAGCACGTAGTGAAGCTGCTCGGCGCCGTCGCTCATCCCGAGCATCTGGCCGAGCTGTCGAACGCGCGGCCAGGTCAGGCGATCTCCGGATGGCAGCCGCACGTCGCCACTCTCGACGAGATCGTGGAGCCGCAGGACGCGTTCGCGATCTCTCGGGTAGCGCTCGTAGTAGCGGCGGCTGCGCTCGAGCACGCGCGCGTACGTGCGCGCGTAGATGTCGTCGATTCGCGATCCGAGGGCGGGGAGCCCACCGGTCAGGAAGGCCTCGCGCAGGCTGTCGGGAGCGAGTGAGAGATAGCTGGTCACGCAAAAGCCGCCGAAGCTCTGGCCGAGCACGCTCCAGCGCTCGACGCCGAGGGCGCGGCGGATCCACTCCGCGTCACGCACGATCGCGTCGGCGCGGAAGTGCGCCAGGTACTCGGCCTGCTCCTGGGCTGAGCGTCCGGGGAGCGTGCCGATCGGCGACGAGCGGCCGGTGCCGCGCTGGTCGAGCATCAGCACCCGGTAGTCCCCGAGCGCCCGGTCAACCCACCCCGGGCCGTTCGGCAGGCGAGTCGGGCGCCCGGCCTCGAACCCCGGTCCGCCCTGGAAGAACACGAGGAATGGGCGCTCGCGCCCCTCTGGGTGGGCGAGCTCACGGGCGAACACGGTGATTCGCGGGCTGGAATCGTCGTCGTGGTCGAGCGGGACCTCGAACGTGTGCTCGATCACGGTCAGGCCGGGTAGGCGAATCTCCTCGGGCATCGGCCAATCATGCCCGGAACCAAGCCCCTGCGTGCGCCCCACGCGTGTAACGTCCCGCCATACGGGGGGTTTGTGTCTGGTGGACTGGTTGGTATCCGACGAATCGTGCGAAGCTGAGGTGACATGACCCGCACTGAGCGCATTGCGAACCTGGGCGGCGTGGTGGTCCCGTTCGCGGGCGTCCTCGCGGCGATCCTTCTGCTCTGGAACCGCGCCGTCGACTGGACCGATCTGGCGATTCTCGCTGCGATGTACTTGATCACCGCCGTGGGCATCACGGTCGGCTTCCACCGGTTGCTCACCCACCGTGCGTTCCAGACCTATCCCTGGCTCGAGCGCGTGTTCGCGGTGATGGGCTCGCTGGCTGTGGAAGGCTCCGTGCTCGACTGGGTGGCCGATCACCGCAAGCACCACGCGCACGCCGACAAGGAAGGCGATCCGCATAGCCCCCATGTCGGCCACGGCAGCGGTCTGCGCGGACTGTGGCACGCCCATACCGGTTGGCTGCTGGAGACGCAGGGCCAGGCGGATTGGAAGCGCTACGCCGGCGAGCTCTACGAGGATCGGCGGATGCGACGGATCGGCAAGCGATTCCCGATGTTGGTCGTGATCTCGCTCGCGGTGCCGACCCTGGCCGGCTTCGTGTTGAGCGGCTTCACGCTCGGGGGCGCGCTGCGCGGCTACGTGTGGGGCGGCCTGGTCCGGATCTTCCTCGTCCACCACGTGACGTGGTCGGTGAACTCGATCTGCCACTTCTTCGGGCGCCGGCGCTTCGACATCGAGGACCAATCGACGAACGTGGCCTGGCTGGCCGTGTTCTCGCTCGGCGAGTCCTGGCATCACAACCATCATGCGTTCCCGCGGTCCGCCTATCACGGGCTGCGGTGGTGGGAGCTCGACCTTTCGGGGCTGTTCATCTCGGCTCTCGCGCGCGTGGGGCTCGCGTGGAACGTCGTGCGGATCACGCCCGAGCGCCAGCTTCAGA
Organism: uncultured Solirubrobacterales bacterium; assembly: GCA_963832315.1. Classification (GTDB taxonomy): domain Bacteria; phylum Actinomycetota; class Thermoleophilia; order Solirubrobacterales; family Solirubrobacteraceae; genus Palsa-465. The sequence goes on from CAWHTT010000015.1 coordinate 52,688, forward strand.
AGACCGGCGCGCAGGTCCACGCGCATTAGCCGGAACCAGTGAGCCGGGGGCGGTCGCGGCGGGCGACCATCGATGGCGGATGAGTCGCCGCGGCACGTGACGATCCGCGAGGCGCGCCGCGAGGACTGGGACGCGATCTGGCCCTTCTTTCGCCAGATCGTCGCGGCACGCGAGACTTACGCGTACGACCCCGACATGACCGAAGCCACGGGGCGCCGGATGTGGATGATCGGTCCTCCGGGCCGGACGGTGGTGGCGACCGACGCCGACAGGGTCGTGCTCGGCACGGCCAACATGTACGCGAACCGGGAGGGGCCTGGGTCGCATGTGGCATCGGCCAGCTTCATGGTCGATCCGGCGAGGGCCGGACGGGGAGTCGGGCGGGCGCTCGGCGAGCACGTGATCGACTGGGCTCGCGCCACCGGGTTCCGCGCCATTCAGTTCAACGCGGTTGTCGAAACCAACAAGCCCGCCGTGGCGCTCTGGCGATCGCTCGGCTTCGAGGTCCTGGCCACGGTTCCGGAGGCGTTTCACCACCCTCGTCACGGCTACGTCGGCCTGCTCATCATGCATCGATTTCTCTGATGCGCGACTATGTGCGGCCTGTTGCCCGCGTGGAGGCCGCGCTCGGAGCACAAGAGCGTGGCCAACAGGCGACAAAATCGCCCGTCTGTCCGCCGGGCCAGGTTGAATCCGCCAATCCACACCTACGTATCGATCCCAGGAGGAGTGCCGTGCCGTTAACACAGGCCCAGCTGGTGACCGCCGTCGCCGACAAGGCAGAGTTGAGCAAAGCCGACGCCAAGCGCGCCGTCGAGGCCCTCGAGGAGATCGTGCTTGCGCAGCTCGGAAATGCCGAGAAGGTGCGGATCGGCGGAATCGTCCAGCTGACCGTTCGCGTCAAGCCGGCCACCAAGAAGCGCACCGGCCGCAATCCGGCCACCGGCGAGGAGATCACGATCGCGGCCAAGCCGGCGAGCGTTGACGTGCGTGCGCGCCCGCTGGCCAAGGCGAAGGCCGCCCTGCCGTCCGTGCAGAAGGCGCGCCGCCGCCTGGCCGCCTGAGCCTGCTGCGTAGGGACCTTTGCGCGTCCCGGCCGAGGCGAACGCGGCCAGGCGGGGCACTTGACTGATTGCGCCCGCGTCCGCGCTGAGCGGCCGCGACCGAGGCTACGCCAACGGCGGTGGGCTTCCGTGCGCGCTGGCGGCCAGGGCCGGGTCCCAATCACACATCGTGCAGGCGTGGCGGAAAACGCGGCGGGCGAACTCAAGCACCGCAGCGTGAGGGTCGGCACCGGCGCGGACGTCATCCCAATCGAGGACGTACTCGCCGAGCGCGGCGTCCCAGCGACCGGGTGACATGTCCGCGCCGGCGAATCCGTCGCGGGCGGGGTGCGCGTAGGCGTAGAAGGCGGCTTTCCCGTAGCGGGTGTCACCGGGCCACCAGCCGACCGCCACCTCCTCGGCGTCCATCGCGTTGCGCATGATGAAGTCGGCGGCCGGGGGCTCGGCCGGTCGGCCCGAGAACAGGTTCACGGCGAGGTCGAACGAGCCCCACCAGGCGTTCACCTGGGTGGAGCGCCCCCGGTACGGGGCGCGGAACTCGGCCAGGACGACCGCCGCACGCGTCGCCGCGGCGAAGTAGGCCGCCGCCTGGGCGGGGTCGTAGTGAGCATGCTCGTCGTCCTGGTCGAGCGGAACGCTCCACGGCACCTCCTGAGGGGTCGGATTGATCTCGACCGGGCCGGCGATGTCACGCACCGCGTGCAGGACCGCGCGCGTCACCTCTCCGACCGAGCGATCCGGGGTCAGCGGCGTTCGCCACACGCTTCCACCGGTGTGCTCGACGAGGGCTTCGTGGGTGCGCAGGTCGAGCGCGGCCACGAGCGCGCCGGACCCGTCGGGCGCCGGCAGCGGCGAGGTCTCCCAGCCTCGCGCGGTGAGACGCAGCGCGACGTGCTGGAACTCCGGCTCGGGCGGGGCGAGCGCGGCGGCGAGCTTGCCGAGCACCTGGGTGTGCGCGTGCAGCGTGTCGCACGTCGCGGTCCAGTCCTCGTAGTTGACGGCCGGCCACGCGGGGGCCATGAGCGGACGCTACCTCATCGCCGTGCCGTCGGCAGGTAGGCGATGCCACCGAGACCGCAACGGTCGGCTAGATGGCGGGCCGCGCGGATGAGAGACTTCACCTGTGATCCACCACCTCTGGTTGTTCGTCGGCATCGCCGCGGTGGTGATCGTGGTTCCGGGACCCGACACAGCGATCGTGACCAAGAACGCCGTGCTGCACGGTCGAGGGGCCGCGCTGGGGACCGCCTTCGGTGTCGAGACTGGCCTGGCGGTGTGGACGGTGGCCTCGGCGTTCGGGGTCGCCTCGGTCGTACGCGCGTCCGACACGGCGTTCACGGTGCTCAAGCTGATCGGTGCCGCCTACCTGGTCTGGCTCGGGATCCAGGCGTTGCGCGCGGCTCGGCGCGGCGGCTCACATTCGGACCCAGACTCCGCTCGGCGCGCCTCCCTCGATGGACGGGGCGGATTTCGCCAGGGCCTGCTGAGCGACTTGGCGAACCCCAAGATCGGCGCGTTCTTCACGGGCCTGCTGCCGCAGTTCGCCGGCCCCGGTCACTCGGTGCTCATACCATTCCTGGCCCTGGGCGGATTGTTCGTGCTGATGACCCTGGTCTGGCTGTGCGCGTACGCCCTGGTGGCGGTGAAGGCCTCGGCGTTGCTCCGCCGCCGGCGGGTCAGCGCCACGATCGACCGGCTCAGCGGCGTGATCCTGATCGGGTTCGGGGTGCGCCTGGCGCTCGAGCGGCGCTGAGCCGGCGTCGGTTCGGGCCGGGGACCTGACGGGCGTCGAAGGCCTTGTCAGAGTGCAGACCGACCCGCGATCTGTACACAGAAGCTCGCTTCATATGATCCCCTGATGTCGACCCCGTCCACCGTTGCCCTGCCCTCCGGCGCGCTCGAGTCGTTCCTGGACGGTGAAGGACTCGGGGACGGGCCGATCGCGGCCACCCCGATCGGCGACGGCGCTTCGAACCTGACCTACCTCCTGGAGCGGGGCGCGACGCGCCTGGTGCTCCGGCGCCCACCACCGCCGCCGCTGCCGCCGTCGGCCCACGATGTGGTGCGCGAGGCGCGGATCCAACTCGGCCTCGCTCCCGTGGGAGTGCGGGTGCCCAAGGTTCTCGCGGTGTGCGAGGACGACTCGATCCTGGGCGTCCCCTTCTATTTGATGGAAGAGCTCGAGGGGACCGTGGTGAGCGACGAGCTTCCGGCGCAGCTCGACACCCCCGAGGAGCGGCGGCACCTGGGCGAGGAACTGCTCGACGGGCTCGTCCAGCTCCACGCGGTCGACTGGGAGGCCTGCGGGCTGACCATCGGCAAGCCCACCGGGTACCTCGAGCGCCAGCTGCGGCGCTGGAGCGGGCTGTGGGAGATCAACGCCACGCGTGAGGTGAAGGCGTGTGTCGAGCTGGGCCAGAGCCTGGCCGCGACCATGCCGGACAGCCCGCCGTCCACGGTCGTCCATGGCGACTATCGGCTGGGGAACGTGATGGTCTCCAATCACGCCCCTGCTCGGCTCGTGGGCATCCTGGACTGGGAGATGGCGACGATCGGCGATCCCCTGGCCGATCTCGGCTACCTGGCGGCCACCTGGTGCGAGCCCGATTCCGAAACCCACCCGCTGTTGCTGACCACGGTGACGCAGAGGCCCGGGTTCCCGACCCGCGAGGAGCTGATCGCCCGCTACGCCGAGAAAACCGGCCGCGACACGTCGGCGCTCGACTGGTACCAGGCGTTCGCGCTGTGGAAGGCGGCGGTCTTCTGCGAGGCGATCTACAAGCGCTATCTGCGGGGTGAGCGCGCCGATGACTGGTCGGCCTCGCTGTGCGACGGTGTGCCCAGGTTGCTCGAAGTGGCCGCTGGGTACCTGTAAGAGATAACCGGAGGACGGAACCCCGGTGGCCCCGCGTCGCCGGGACGGAGAGGGAGGACACCGTGGACTCATCGCCATCGCGCATCGAGCTGACTCCGCTCAGTTTCCTGAGGCGCAACGCGCAAGCGCTCGGACAGCGCCCGGCCGTGGTGCACGGCGAGCGCCGCTTCAACTACGCCGAGCTCGAGGAGCGCTGCAACCGGCTGGCCTCCGCGCTCCGGGACAAGGGCATCGAGAAGCACGATCGGGTGGCGATCCTGGCCCCCAACATCCCCGCGCTGCTCGAGGCGCACTACGGGATCCCGATGGCCGGCGCCGTGCTCGTGGCGATGAACACACGCCTGGGCAAGGGGGACGTCGAGCACATCCTGAAGGACTCTGGATCGAAGCTCCTGCTCGTCGACGCCCAGCTGAAAGACCTCGTCGACGAGGCCGACACCCCGGACATCGAGATGATCGTGATCGAGGACTCGGGCGAGGACGACGACCCCTACGAGCAACTGTTGGCCGGCGGCTCGCCGGACGCGCCGGAGAGCTGGCTCGAGGACGAGACCGAGCCGATCTCGATCAACTACACCTCGGGCACAACCGGGAAGCCCAAGGGCGTGATCTACACCCACCGCGGCGCGTATCTCCATGCCGCCGGCGTGGCGGCGGAGGTCGGGCTGGGCTACGACTCGGTCCATCTGTGGACGCTGCCCATGTTCCACTGCAACGGCTGGTGCCTGACCTGGGGCGTGACGAGGGCCGGCGCGGTTCACGTGTGCCTGCGCAAGGTTGAGCCCGACCGGATCTGGGAGCTGTTCGAGTCCGAGGGCGTCACGCACTACAGCGGCGCGCCCACCGTCCATATGAGCATCGTCAACCATGACAAGGCGCACCGGCTGGAGCAGCACGTCACGGTGCCGACCGGCGGCTCGCCGCCCACGCCGGCGCTGCTGAAGAAGATGGGCGAGCTCAACCTGCATCCGATCCACCTGTACGGCCTGACCGAGACCTACGGGCCGATCATGAGCTGCAGCTGGCAGCCCCAGTGGGACGAGCTCGACCTGGAGGAGCAGGCGCGGCTCCTCTCCCGCCAGGGCCACACCTACAACGGCGCCAATCAGGTCCGCGTCGTCGACGACGACATGCAGGATGTGCAGCGCGACGGCGAGACGGTGGGCGAGGTGGTCATGCGCGGCAACGGCGTGATGGTCGGCTACTACAACCTGGAAGAGGAGACCGAGGAGGCGTTCCGGGGCGGCTGGTTTCACTCGGGCGACCTGGCCGTGTGGCATCCGGACGGCTACGTCGAGCTGCGCGACCGCTCCAAGGACATCATCATCTCGGGCGGGGAGAACATCTCCAGCATCGAGGTTGAGCAGGCCATCTCCGAGCATCCGGCTGTGCTCGAGGCCGCGGTGGTGGCGATGCCCGACGACAAGTGGGGAGAGCGTCCCAAGGCGTTCGTGGAGCTCAAGTCCGGCAAGGACGTGAGCGAGGACGACCTGATCGGGTTCTGTCGCGAGAACCTGGCCAAGTTCAAGTGCCCGGCCCAGGTCGAGTTCCGCGAGTTGCCGCGCACCTCGACCGGCAAGGTCCAGAAGTACGTGCTGCGCGAGAAGGAGTGGGAGGGCCGAGAGAAGGCGATCGGGTAACAGCGGGACGCCACGTCCTCGGCGGTGGACGGCGGCTGGACCGCGATCTGAAAGGCAGGTGACGTGAAGTGACTCCGCTATGGCGCAAGGCGTACGACGCGATCGAACGGCCTCTGGCCGCCGGTTCGGAAGCCTGGATCCAGAGCGACACGTTCATGGACCTGGCCACGCATTCGATCAGGATCCAGCGGCGGATGCTCAAGGACGTGCAGCACGCCACCGAGCGCTGGTTGCACCTGTGGGGCTGGGTGTCGCGCGGCGACGTGCTGCGACTGACCAACCAGGTGGCGAACCTCGAGCGGCAGGTGCGCGATCTGCGGCGCGACGCCGACGAGCGCGAGCATCCGCTTCTGAACGGCCACCAGCCACGCCGCCGGCAACCGTCCTCCCGTGGGGCCCGCCAATGACGCCCACGCTGCTCGAGCGCCAGATCCTGCGCACCCGCAACGGGCTGGCCTACCTGGCCGGCGCCAAGCGGCCCACCATGGGACAGACCCCGCGGGACCTGGTCTGGAAGCGCGACAAGGCCCGGCTGTGGCGATACCGGTCAGACGACCGGCGCTTCGGGCCACCGGTGCTGATCGTCCACAGCCTGGTCTCGAAGAGCTACATCCTCGACCTGCTCCCCGGGACGAGCATGGTCGGTTACCTGATCGGCGAGGGGTTCGACGTCTTCCTGCTCGACTGGGTGCCGCCCGACCCCGCCGATGCGGAGAACACGCTCGAGACGTACGTCGACGACTACATCCCGGACGCTATCGGCGCGCTGCTCGAGGAAGCGGACGCGGACGAGTTGACGCTGATCGGCTACTGCTATGGCGGCGTGCTCACGCTGCTGCTGGCGGCCGCTCATCCCGAGGTCCCGGTCCGCAACCTGATGGTCATGGCCACGCCGTGCGACTACCGCGAGATGGGCTTCATGAGCAACATGTTCCGCGACGGGCGCCTGAACCCCGAGGACGTGGTCGACGAGACCGGTCTGGTGCCGGCGAGCGCGCTCGACGAGGGGTTCCAGTCGTTGAAGCCGACGGAGTACGTCACCCAGCGGGTGAACTTCTTCCAGAACCTGTGGAACGACGAGTTCGTCGAGGGGTTCCTGGCCATCGCGATCTGGGCGCGGGACCAGGTGTCGTTCCCGGGTGGCGTGTTCCGCCAGACCGTCGAGCGGCTGATTCGCCAGAACGCGCTGCTTACGGGAGTGATCCCGCATGGGCGGGGCGAGGTCCGGCTCAGGGACATCACGTGCCCGTTCCTGAACGCGTACGCCGAGCAGGACACGATCACGCCGGCGGCGTCATCGGAGCCGCTGGCCGGACTGGTCGGCTCGGACGACGTCGGCGAGTTGCGCCTCGAGTCGGGCCACATAGGGTTCGTGGCCGGCCGGCAGGCCGCTAAGGTTGCGCGCCCGCAGATCCGCGAGTGGCTCGCGACCCACAGCGACGAGAGGTAGACGATGACCGCAGTTGACTCCGTTGGCGATCAGGTCGCCGACATCGCCGAGCGCACCCGCGCGTTCGTACGTGAGGTCTGTCTCCCGGCCGAGGCGCGCTTCACCGGCCACGATCTGGACGCTGGGCTGCGTGCCGAGTTGCAGTCTGGGGCGCGGACGGCCGGCGTGTTCGCGCCGCATGTGCCGGCCGAGTTCGGCGGCCTGGCGCTCGACATCCGCGGCTGGAGCGTCGTGTTCGAGGAGGCCGGCTACTCGCTGCTCGGACCGCAAGCGCTGAACTGCGCCGCCCCGGACGAGGGGAACATGCACCTGCTCGAGGTGGTGGCCACCGACGAGCAGAAGGAGCGCTATCTGCGCCCGCTGGCGGCGGGGCGAAGTCAGGTCGTGCTTTGCCATGACCGAGCCGCACCCAGGTGCAGGGTCCGACCCGGCCGCGCTGTCCACGCGCGCGCGGCGAGTGGACGGCGGGTGGGTGATCGACGGTTCGAAGCGGTTCATCTCGGGGGCCGAGGGCGCCGCGTTCTCGATCTGCATGGCCCGCGCGGACGAGGGCGCCACCATGTTTCTCATCGATGCCGACAACCCCGGTTGGAGCGTGGGTCGCAGGATGGAGACGACCGACACCGTGTTCGCGGGCGGCCACTCGGAAGTGGCGCTGCGGGATTGCCAGGTCGGTCCGGATGCCGTGCTCGGCGAGGTCGGGCAGGGATTTCGCTACGCGCAGGTCAGGCTGGGGCCGGCGCGCCTCACGCACTGCATGCGCTGGCTCGGACTGGCCCGGCGGGCGCTCGACATCGCTCTCGATCGCGCGGCCGAGCGGGAGGTGTTCGGCGCCCGGCTTGAAGAGCTCGGTCTGGCCCAGGGGCTGATCGCCGACTCGGTGATCGACGTCGAGGCCAGCCGGTCGCTGATTCGCTGGGCCGCCGGCGTGCTCGACTCCGGCGGGCACGGGCGCCACGAGACGTCGGTGGCCAAGGTGTACGTGGCCGAGGCGGTGTGGCGGGTGATCGACCGCTCGTTGCAGCTGACCGGCGGGGACGGCGTGACCGGCGACCTACCGCTGGCGCGCTTCCTCGGTGAGGTCCGGCCGTTCCGGATCTACGACGGCCCGTCGGAGACGCACCGCTGGGCGATCGCCCGCCGGGCCTCGCGAGTGCGGGCGGCCGAGCGGGAATCGGGCGGCTAGCGCCGGCTGGGTCGTCCGTCCTCTGAGGCGGGCCCCGCCGGCGGCTTGGGCAGATCGCGGTCGGGCTCCTTGCCCTCGACCGGGACCCGGAGGGCGTCGAGGATCCGCGGGACCATCGCGTAGAAGGCGGCGGTGACGGTGAGCTCGACTCGCTGGGTGTGGTCGAAATGACGCTCGAGCTCGCCGATCACCTCGTCGGGGACGGTGCCGTCGATGATCGCGTCGGTCAGCGCGAGCGCGGCGCGCTCCTCGGCGTCGAATGCGTCCGAGGTGCGCCACATCTCGAGCTCGGCGACCTGGTAGTCGGTGACACCGACCTCGCGGGCCATCCGCCGGTGCTGGTGCCACTCGTACTGGGAGTGGTGCAGCGAGGCGGTGCGCAGGATGCACAGCTCGCGCAGCCGGCGGGAGGTGGTGTCGTGGCCGCGCAGCGCCCAGGCGAAGTCGATCCAGGCGCGCAGCAGGTCGGGCGCGTGGCTGAGCGAGCGGTACAGGTTGACCTGCTTGACGCCGGCGTCCGCCACCGTCGCCGCCACGTCCGGCGGAAGCTGCGCGAGCGGGATCGCGGTGTCGAAGGTGCCGCGGTCGGCCACAGGTGGTTTCTTGCCCCGGATGGTGGCGCTCAAACTGGCGCGCTTTGCGACCCAGAGCTTCGCGACGACATCAGCGGGTAGAACCGTATGCAGTGACTTATCCCGCTTCAGGAGATGCGCCGGAGCGGGCGGGGGAGACCGAGTCCCTGCCCGCAGCCGAGCCGACCGCGCCAACCGAGCCATCGCAGGCCACGCCGCGCACCGGCGATCAAGCCGCGATCCCCAAGACCCGCACCGCTCGTGCCCACAATGCCCTGATCGCGGGCGCGATCGTGCTGATCCTGTTGCTGGTCTTCATCCTCGAGAACACCCAGAGCGTGAAGATCAGCTACTTCGGCTTGGGCTTTCGCATGCCGCTCGGCGTCGCGCTGCTGCTCGCGGCGATCGGTGGCGCGCTGCTGGTCGGGATCGTCGGCACCGCGAGGATCCTCCAGCTGCGTCGCAGCGTCCGCCGCCGGGGCTAGCTCACAGCGAATCGGGCACCGTGGCCCGCAACTGCTCGAGCCAGGTGACCGCGGAGCCGTCGCTGGGCGCGCGCCAGTCGCCGCGGGGCGAGAGCGATCCGCCTGATCCGACCTTGGGCGCGTTGGGCATGGCTGAGCGCTTGAACTGGCTCATGTGGAAGAAGCGCTCGAGGAACACCCCCAGCCAGTGCTTGATCTCCTCAAGCGAATACTCGTTGCGCCGCTCCTCGGGGATCAGATCCGGCCACGACCCGGCATCCCGGTCGCCCCAGGCGTGCAGGGCCAGGAAGGCCACCTTGCCCGGCGAGTAGCCGAAGCGCAGGATGTAATAGAGGAAGAAGTCCTGGAGCTCGTAGGGGCCGACGACCTTCTCGCTGCCCTGTAGCTCGTCGTCGTCCTCGCCGCCGGCGGGGACGAGCTCGGGGGAGATCTCGGTGTTCAGCACCGAGTCCAGTACCTGGTTCACCTCGTCGCCGAACTGGTCGGTGTCGATCGCCCACCGCACCATGAACTGGATCAGCGTCTTGGGCACCGAGGCGTTGACGTGATAGTGCGACATCTGATCGCCGACGCCGTAGGTGGCCCAGCCCAGGGCCAGCTCGGACAGGTCGCCGGTCCCTAGGACGAGCCCTCCGCGGTAGTTGGCCAGGCGGAACAGGTGCGAGGTGCGCTCGCCCGCCTGCACGTTCTCGTAGGTCACGTCGTACTCCGCGGCGCCCTCGGCCGCCGGGTGCCCGAGATCGCGGAGCATCTGGTTCGCCGAGGGGCGGATGTCCAGCTCGGAGGCGCTCACTCCCAGCGTGTGCATCAGCCGGTGGGCGTTGCGCAGCGTACGCTCGCCGGTCGCGAACCCGGGCATCGTGTACGCGAGGACGTTCTCGCGGGGCAGGCCCAGCCGGTCCATCGCGTGGGCGGCGACGATCAGAGCGTGGGTCGAGTCGAGTCCACCCGAGACGCCGATCACGATGTGGTCGATCCCGGTGGCCTGCAGGCGGGTCTCGAGCCCGCGCACCTGGATGTTGTAGACCTCCTCGCAGCGCTCGTTGCGGACCTGCGGGTCGGCCGGCACGTAGGGAAAGCGCTCGATCCGGCGGCGCAGGGCCACGGGCGGACCACTGAAGACCCCCAGCTCCAACTCGATCCGGCGCATCGACGCGAGCCGGTCCCGGTAGTCGTGGATCGAGTCGCCGTAGCTGGACGTGCTGGCGCGGTCGGAGACGAGCCGGTCGAGGTCGACGTCGCACGCGATCAGTTGCTCGTCGATCGAGAAGCGCTCCGCCTCGGCCAGCATGTCGCCGTTCTCGTAGATGATGGCCTGCCCGTCCCACGCCACGTCCGTGGTCGACTCGCCCATCCCGGCCGCGGTGTAGACGTACGCGGCCATCGCGCGGGCCGACTGGGCGGAGCACAGCGTCCGGCGATACTCGGCCTTGCCGATCGTGATGTTGCTCGCGGACAGGTTGACGAGCACGGTGGCGCCGGCCAGTGCGCCGAACGTGCTCGGGGGGATCGGCACCCACAGGTCCTCGCACACCTCCACGTGCAGTACGAACGCGTCGAGGTCGCGGGCGCGGAACAGGAGATCGGCCCCGAATGGGACCTCCGAGTCGAGCAGGCGGATCCGGTCGCCGACGGCGTCGCGCGCGGCTCGGAACTGCCGCTTCTCGTAGTACTCCCGGTACTCGGGCAGGTAGCTCTTGGGCACCACCCCGAGGACCCGGCCGCGGTGGATCACGACCCCGCAGTTGAAGAGGCCGTGCTCGGCCCGGAGCGGCGCACCGACGACGATGATCGGCTCCAGGCCGGCGCTCTCGGCCGCGATCCGCCCAATGGCTTCCTCAACGGCGTCAAGGAGCGCTCCCTGGTGCAGCAGGTCGTCGATCGAGTAGCCCGACAACCCGAGCTCGGGGAAGGCGATCAGCGCCGTATGATCGTCAGAAGCCCGGCGTGCCAGGGCGAGCGTGCGCTCGGCGTTGAAGGCCGGTTCGCCGATGCGCATATGCGGTACGGCGGCCCCCACGCGGGCGAACCCGTGGCTGTACAGAGATCCGAACGGATGGGTCGGGTCAGGACTCATCGTGTGCGGATAGTCTCCGGGCGGGGTAAGAGGAAAACATGGCCAGTGAGAGTGAGCATTCGGTCGTTTCCGAGTCGGTCCAGGAGCTCGTGGACCAGCTCGTCAGGCGCGCGGAGGCGCGCGGAGACTCCTGCGTCGAGCTGTCGGAGCTGAGCGAGCTTATCCAGGAGACCGATCTTGACGATGAGGACGCGCAGGTTGTGCACGACATGCTGCAGGAGCGCGGGCTCGACCTGCGCGACGACTGCGGTCGCCACGGGGTCGAGCAGACGAGCTACGCCAACGGCGACCTGGCCGAGCGGACCACAGATGCGATGTCGCTGTTCCTGCAGGAGGTGCGCCGCCATCCGCTGCTGACCCGCGCGCAGGAGGTCGAGCTCGCCAAGCAGATCGAGCGGGGCGATCTGGAGGCCAAGAGCCGCCTGGTCAACTCCAACCTGCGGCTGGTGATCTCGAACGCCCGCAAGTACCAGGGCCACGAGCTTGCCCTGCTGGACCTGATCCAGGAGGGCATTCTCGGGCTGATCAGGGCGGCTGAGAAGTTCGACTGGCGCAAGGGCTACAAGTTCTCGACGTACGCGACCTTCTGGATCCGCCAGGCCATCCAGCGTGCGCTGGACAACCGGGCCCGGACGATCCGAATCCCGGTCCACCTGGGCCAGCGGGAGCGCAAGATCTCGCGTGCCCATCGACAGCTCGCCGCTGAGCTGGGCCGTGAGCCGACCGATGAGGAGCTCGCGAAGGCCGCGGAGCTCACGCTCGACGAGCTCGCGGAGGCGCGTGCCGCATCACGGGTCGTGACTAGCCTCGACCGCCCGGTGGGGGAGGGCGAGGACACCGCGTTCGGAGCCCTGCTGGCCAGCGACGAGCGCGGCCCCGAGGATGAGGTCGACATCGTCCTGCGCGAAGACGCCCTGCGCCGCGCGCTCGAGCAGCTCCCCGAGCGCGAGCGCGAGGTGCTCAAGCTCCGCTACGGCATCAACGGCGACGATCCGACGCCGCTCGTCGAGACCGGCCGCCGGCTGGGGATATCGCAGGACACCGTGCGCCGGCTCGAGCGCAAGGCCTTGGCCGAGTTGGCCGAGAGCCGCGAGCTCGAGGCGCTCCGCCCGGCCGCCTAGGCTAAGTGGCGAGTCGGGACGCACTCCCGGCATCGCTTTGCCGTTCCTGCGCGACGCCGGGAGGGCATCCGGGCGGAGCGATGCTGATCAGCTGGTCGACCAGGGCGAGCGCCGCGGCGTGCGTCTCGTCGCTCAGCTTGCCGATCGAGTGGACGGCGTAGGTGCCGGCCGGCTCGGGATCGGTCGAGCGCTCCTTGGCGGCGCGGCGCAGGCGCATGCGGTCGAACAGCGAGCGCATCGAGCGCTGGCGCCAGGAGGTGTCGCCCCACGCCAGCAGGTGCGCGACACGGGCGGCCTCGATCTCGGCCGTGTCCACGGTGCCCACGGTCTGGGCGGCGTAGCGGTACAGGTCGGCCCGCCGGCGATCGTCGACCAGGTCGTTATAGCCGCGCAGGAACGAGGCGATCGGTCGGGAAACCGAGCGGGGATGGTCGCTGAAGCTCTCACCCGCGAGCATCGAGGCCAGCTCCATCACGCAGGCGCCGTGCTCGGGCGAGGAATGCCTGCCTCTGGTGAGCTTGATCGTCTGGTGGCTGACCGGTGGCATGTGGAACCTCCTCCTGGCGTGTGTGACTTCTCACTCGGCGCACCCCGAGCGCTGAGTGCATCATCGCGGTATCGGGCGGCGCAAATCAACCGTCTCGATAAGACGCCTCGCGGAGGAAGCGGTCAGTTGGGTGCGAGCTCGCGTCGGCCGTAGCGCCCGCGGGCGCCGGCGGCCGGCTCCGGCTCACTCTCGCGGAACCGCTCGGCCGTCTCACGGGCGGTGTCCTCGGCCCACGCCGTGGTGGTCAGCACGCCGAGCACGAGGCACACGAGGCCCAGGCCGGCGCAGATCCACCATCCGGCGTGCGTGGCCGAGGCGAAGCTCGGCCCGATTGCCCCCGAGATCGCCCCGCCCGAGATCGCGCCGAGCACCGCCACGCCGAGGGTCAGGCCGACCTGCCGGCTGGTGGATGCGATGGCCGCGGCCACGCCGGCCTGGGAGGGAGGCATGCCGGACACGGCGGTGTTGGTGATCGGCGGGTTGATCAGGCCGGCCCCGATCCCGAACACGAAGTAGGCAGCGATCAGGTATTCGCTGGAGGTGGTGGGGGTCAGCACGGTCAGCATGACCGAGGCGACCATCAGGGCGGCTCCGGCGGTCACCAGCGACGGCCGGGCGCCATGACGGCTCACCAGGCGCCCCGACACCGGCGCGAACACGAACACCATCCCGGCCATCGGCAGCACGTACAGGCCCGCGTGGAACGGTGAGAGGTGCCGCACGCCCTGGAGGTAGAGCGTGTTCAAGAACAAGAACCCGCCCTGCGCCGCGAAGGCGCACACAGCGATCGTGCTGGCCCCGGCGAACGGGACGCTGCGGAAGAAGCGCATCTCGAGCAGCGGCTCGCGATGGTGCAACTCGTAGAACACCAATGTGGCAAAGCAGGCCAGTGAGAAGGCGAACAGTCCGAGCGTCTCGGCCGAGGTCCAGCCGGCCTGCGGAGCCTCGATGATCGAGTAGGTGAGCGAGGCCAGCGCGAGGATCACCAGGACCTGCCCGATCGGGTCCAGGCGCCGCGGCCGCGCCGCCCGCGAGCGGGGGACGTACAGGGTGGTCAGCACGAATGCGACCACCCCGATGGGAACGTTGACGAAGAACACCGCGCGCCAGCCGACCGAGTCGACCAGCGCGCCACCGAGCACCGGACCGAGCGCCATGCTCAGGCCGAACACCGCCCCCCAGGCGCCGATGGCCAGGGCCCGCTCCCGCGCGTCGTCGAATACGTTGCGGATGATCGACAGCGCCACCGGGTTGAGCATCGACCCGCCGATCGCCTGCAGGACCCGCGCCGCGATCAGCAGCTCGAGGGTCGGGGCCAGCCCGCACAGCAGCGAGCCGAGCGAGAACACGACCAGGCCCGTGCGGAAGACGCGCTTACGTCCGATTCGGTCCGCGGTGGAGCCCGCGAGCATGAGCAGGCTGGCCAGCACCAGCGTGTAGGCGTCGATCGTCCACTGCAGGCCCGATATCGACGCGTTCAGTGAGCTCCGGATGGCCGGCAGCGCGACGTTGACGATCGTGGAGTCGAGGCCCACGATCAGCAGGCTCAGGCAGCAGATCCCGAGCACCAGCATTCGCCGGCCGCGGCTCAGCCCCGCCGCAGCGCCGTCGTTCTGGGATTCGTCCATGTAGTTCGATCCTACCCTCGCTCTCCGGGGTGTCACAGTTACGCCCGTGAGCGCGGACCCCGAGCAGAAGCCCGGCGTCACGGTCCGCGGTCGGCCGGGCCACCGGCGGATGTACGGGCGGGTGCAGCGCGACCAGCCGCCCCGCGCCGGCAAGCACGCCGAGGAGGGCCACGACCTCGGGGTGATCAAGGGGCTGGCGGCGCTCAGCCTGGACGCTCTGTCGAGCGTTGCGTATGGGCCCGAGGCGATCATGCTCGCGCTGCTGGCGGCCGGAACCGGCGCGCTCAGCGCCGTGCTCCCGGTCACGGCGGTGATCACGGCGATGCTGGCGATCCTGGTCGTCTCCTACACCCAGGTGATCGCCGCGCACCCGGAGGGAGGCGGGGCATACGCCGTGGCGAAGGCCAACCTGGGTCGCTGGCCGAGCCTGCTGGCCGCCGCCTCTGTCGTCGTCGACTACGTGCTGACCGTGGCCGTGAGCCTGGCCGCCGGCGCGGCCAGCCTGGGCAGCGTGTTCCCCTCGCTCTCGCGTCACCTGCTCCCGGTCTCGCTGGCCGGGTTGCTGATCCTCACCGTGATCAACATGTTCGGGATCAGCGAGTCGGCCAAGCTTCTGATCGGACCGGCCGCGCTGTTCCTGGTCAGCGTGTTCGCCACGATCGTGGTCGGCCTGTTGCGCTCGCATCCGGTCGCCCAGATCGGCACGAGCCAGACGTTCCCCGCCACCGAGGCGCTCGGGATCGTGCTGATCCTCAAGGCATTCGCGGCCGGGTGCTCGGCGGTGACCGGCGTCGAGGCCATCTCGAACGGCGTTCCCGCGTTCCGCGAGCCCACGGTGAAGAGCGCGCAGCGGACCGAGATCTCGCTCGGCGTGCTCCTCGGGATCATGCTGGTGGGACTGGGCGCCCTGATCCACGCGCACCACGTCGTGCCGCGCGGCGGCGTCACCGTCCTGGCCCAGCTCACCGCCGGAGCGTTCGGGACCGGCTGGCCGTTCTACGTGTCCAACCTCGCGGTCACCGCGGTGCTGGCCTTCGCGGCGAACACCAGCTTCGGCGGCCTGCCGGTGCTCATGAGCCTGCTCGCGAAGGACCATCGCCTGCCGCACGCCTTCTACCTCCGCGCCGAGAAGCCGATCTACCGGATCGGGATCCTGGCGCTGGCGATCGCGGCGGCGCTGCTGCTGATCGCGGTCGACGCCAAGACCAACGACCTGATCCCCATGTACGCGATCGGGGTGTTCATCGGCTTCACGATCAGCCAGGTCGGTTTGGTCAAGCACTGGCTCACCGAGCGATCGTCGAATTGGCAGGCGCGCGTGGTGCTCAACGGCACGGGCGCCGCGATGACCGCGATCGCCGTGGTCGTGTTCCTGGTCTCGAAGTTCCTGGCCGGCGCCTGGGTGGTGGTGATCGCGATCCCTGCGCTGATGATGTTGTTCACCGCCACCGAGCGCTACTACGAGGCGGTCGCGCGCGAGCTCAAGCTCGGTAAGACCCCGCCGCCGCCGCACAAGCGCCACAGCGTGGTGATCGTCCCGGCCTCGACCGTGAACTTGCTGACCCAGAAGGCGGTCAGCGCCGGGCTTTCGCTGGGCGAGACCGTGGTGGCCGTGGCGGTGGCCGGCAACGACGAGGAGGCCGAGCGGATCAAGCGCGAATGGGACGACTGGAGCTGCGGCGTGCCGATCGAGGTGCTGCTCGATCCCCAGCGCTCACTCGTCCGAACCGTCCTCAAGTACGTCAAATCGGTTCAGGACGAGGACGCCACGATCACCGTGCTGATCCCCGAGATCGTCCCGCGCAAGCGCCGGCACGAGATCCTCCACAACCAGCGAGCGCGGCTCCTGGCTGCGGTGCTCAAGGCCCGCACGAACGTGGTCATCGCGACCCTGCCATTTCATTTACACGATTGACGGGGCGCTCGCGCAACGATGGCCGTGGCGGGTGGCGCGCGGTGAGTTGCGGCGGTGTGGGAGTGTCGGCGCTGGGTCGGAGCACGATGATCTCGCCCTCGGCGTTGCCGAGCAGCCAGGCCACGTCGTCGGCGTCGAACCCGGGGCTGCCGTGCGAGGCGGCCGCCATCACGACGCGATCGAAGCGCTCGGTGGCGATGGCGCGGCGCAGCGCGTGCCGGCGGTTGCGTCCCCGTTCGATCCGCGAGTCGACAGGCACGCCGGCCTCGGTGGCGCGCTGCTCGATGACCTCGAGCAGAGGCACGGCCATCGAGCACTGACGGGGCAGGGGCGCGTCGAGCGGGAGGTCGAGCGACACACGGGCCAGGAACACCGGGACCAGCGTGGCCTCCTCGGCGACGGCCAGGCGCAGCGCCGCGTCGAGGGCGCGCCGCGAGAGGTCCTCGGCCACGAACGGGAACAGAATCCGACGGTCCGCCCGCGGCGGAGGGGGGAGGGCGTGGGGCGGTGGCGACGCAGCCGAGGCGCCGCCAGCACGGCGACGGCGATGGCCAGGATCACCACGGCGACGATCAGTGCGACTGTCATGTCGAGTCTCCCTTCGTACGCTGGGTCCGGTCCGCCACGATTCGCAGGTCGACGCCCGGCAGCAGCTCGAGCAAGCGGAAGGGCAGCGAGGACTGGGTGAGCCGCCGGAGGGCCCCGCGGGGCCTCGGCGTGCCCATGAGAACGTAGGTCGTGCCGCGATCCTGGGCCACCCGCTGGGCCACCGCCGCGATGTCGTCGCCGTGCTCGACCAGCAGGTGCGCGCCGAGCACGCTGGCCAGCCGGCGCAGCGCGTCGAGCTGCTCTCGCTCGGCCTCGCTGGGCTCGTGATCGGCGACCCACAGGACGTCGAGCTCGGCGCCGAGGCGCTGAGCCGAGCGCCAGGCCCGCCTGACCACCCGTTGCGAGGAGGCCCGCGGGGTGATGAGCGCGAGCAGCCGCTCGCCGACCGCGGCCGGCGCCGCGCGGTCGATCAGCCGTTCGTCGCCCGGACGGGCCGGGCGGGCCGGATCCAAATCCACCGGCATGCGCTTGGCCTCGACCTCCTCGGCGACCTGGCGCAGTGCGACCTCGCGCAGCGCGGCCAGGTTCTCGACCTTGAAGAAGTTGTTCAGTGCGGCCGGTACCCGCTCGCGCGGATAGACCTTGCCGGCGATCAGCCGGTCGATCAGCGACTGAGGCGTGATGTCGATCAGGACGATCTCGTCGGCCGCGCCCAGCACGGCGTCGGGAACGGTCTCCCGGACCCGGATCCCGGTCAGCTCGGCGACCTGGTCGTTGAGGCTCTCGAGGTGCTGGACGTTGACGGTCGAGTAAACGTCGATGCCCGCCGAGAGCACGTCGTCGACGTCCTCATAGCGCTTCTCGTGCTCGATCCCGGGCGCGTTGGTGTGCGCAAGCTCGTCGATCAGGGCGAGCTCGGGCTGTCGGCGCAGCAGCCCTGGCAGGTCCATCTCCTCGAGCACCGAGTCGCGGTAGGCGACCCGGCGCCGAGGCACCCGCTCGAGGCCTTCGGCCTGGGCGACCGTGTCCGCGCGGCCGTGTGGCTCGAGGTACCCGATCACCACGTCGCGTCCGTTCTCGGCCTCGACCTGGCCCTCGCGCAGCATCTGGTAGGTCTTGCCGACGCCGGCGGCCAGCCCGAGAAACACCTTGTGGTGACCGTGGTTAGTCACGCCCCCAGGAGATTGTGCACGAGCAGGTCGATCAGCTTGATCCCGATGAACGGAGCGACGATCCCGCCGAGCCCGTAGATGAGCAGGTTGCGCCGGAGCAACGCGCTGGCCCCGATCGGCCGGTAGCGCACGCCGCGCAGGGCAATCGGGATCAGCAGAGGGATCACGAGCGCGTTGAAGATGATCGCCGAGATCACCGCGGAGCGGGGGCTGCCGAGGTTCATGATGTTGAGTACGTGCAGCGGGCTCTGGCCGCCCGGAGTCACGGCCCAGGTGGTGGCGAAGATCGCGGGCAGGATCGCGAAGTACTTGGCCACGTCGTTGGCGATCGAGAACGTCGTCAGCGACCCGCGGGTGATCAGAAGCTGCTTGCCGACTTCGACGATCTCGATGAGCTTGGTCGGGTTGGAGTCAAGGTCGACCATGTTCCCGGCCTCGCGCGCGGCCTGGGTGCCGGTGTTCATGGTGACGCCGACGTCGGCCTGGGCGAGCGCGGGGGCGTCGTTCGTGCCGTCGCCGGTCATCGCGACCATGCGGCCCTGGGCCTGCTGTTCCTTGATCAGCTCGAGCTTCTTCTCCGGCGTGGCTTCGGCGAGGAAGTCGTCGACGCCGGATTCCTCGGCGATCTTGGCCGCGGTCAGCCGGTTGTCGCCGGTGATCATCACCGTGCGGATGCCCATGGCCCGGAGGTGGTCGAAGCGCTCGCGCATCCCCTCCTTGATCGTGTCCTTGAGGTAGATCACGCCCATCACCTGCGAGTCGCGCGCCACGGCCAGCGGCGTGCCGCCCTCGCGACCGATACGGTCGAGGACGGGTTGCAGCTCGGCGGGCGGACGGCCGCCCTCGTCGGTGACGAACTCGATCACCGCGTCGCCGGCGCCCTTGCGCAGGCGCCGACCGTCGAGGTTGACGCCGCTCATCCGGGTCTGTGCGGTGAACGGGACGAACTCGGCGTGCAGGTCGGCCATGTCGTGCTCGCGGATCCCGTACTGCTTGGCCAGGACCACGATGGAGCGTCCCTCGGGCGTCTCGTCGGCCAGCGAGGCCATCTGTGCCACCTCGGCCAGCTCGGCCTCCGAGACGCCCGGCATCGGGATGAACTCGCTCGCGAGCCGATTGCCGATCGTGATCGTGCCTGTCTTGTCGAGCAGCAGGACGTCCACGTCGCCCGACGCCTCGACGGCGCGTCCCGATAGGGCCAGCACGTTGCGGCGCACCATACGGTCCATGCCGGCGATCCCGATCGCGGACAACAGCGCCCCGATCGTGGTCGGAATCAGCGCGACGAGCAGAGAGATCAGCGTGGTCTCCGAGATCGGAGTGTGGGCGAACAGCCCGAACGGGCGGAGCGTCGCCACCACGATCATGAAGATCAGGGTCAGGCCGGCCAGGAGGATGTTCAGGGCGATCTCGTTCGGCGTCTTGCGCCGCTCGGCCCCCTCGACCAGCGCGATCATCCGGTCCAGGAAGGAATGGCCGGGTTCCTGGGTGATCTCGACGACGATCCGGTCAGACAGCACACGGGTGCCGCCGGTGACCGCCGAGCGGTCCCCGCCGGACTCGCGGATGACCGGCGCCGACTCACCCGTGATCGCGGACTCGTCGACCGAGGCGATGCCCTCGATCACCGTGCCGTCACCCGGGATCAGCTCGCCGGCCACGACCACGACGACATCGCCGCGGGTCAGGTCCGAGGCTTTCTTCTCGGTGCCGTCCTCCATCCGGGCGACGGTCTCCTGGCGCATCGAGCGGAGTGTGTCGGCCTGCGCGCGCCCGCGGCCCTCGGCAAACGCCTCGGCCATGTTGGCGAACACGACGGTCAGCCAAAGCCAGAAGGAGATCACGAACGTGTACCAGCCCGGATCGCTGCCGCCGAGCGCCTTGCCGCCGAACAGCTGGATAAACCACGTCACCGTGGTGATCGCGGCGCCGATCTCGACCACGAACATCACCGGGTTGCGAATCTGGACGCGCGGGTCGAGCTTGAGGACGCTGTCGATCAACGCGCGGCGGACGATCTCGGGCTGGAACAGCGAGATCGCCCGACGCTCTGACCGTTGACGCTGAGGGCGCTCCTCGCGCGGGGCGGTGGCGGTCATGACTTCACTCCGCTCATGCGGTCGAGGGCCAGGTTCAGCTCGAGGACGTCCACGCCGGGTTCTCCGGAAAAGCCGAGGCCGCGCCCGGCCGTGTATTGCGAGATGAGGCGACGGACGGTGGACATCGGAAGGTGCCGGACGGCCGCGATCCGGTGAGCCTGGATGTCGGCGTTGTCGACCGAGATGTCGGGGTCGATCCCGGACGCCGAGCTGTTGGCCGCGTCGACGGGCACCGTCGCCGCCGTCAGTCCCGGGTCGTAGGGCTTCTCGAGGCTCAGGTACGCCTTGAGGTTCGCCGCGATCGCCTGCTCGGTGGCCACGTTGTTGGGCCCGAGGTTCGAGAACGTCGTCGCGGCGGCGTTGTTGGGCGGGACGGTCGCGGACGGCCGCGTCTGGAAGTAGCGCGGATCCGGGACGGTGACCGGATTGCCGTCCTTGTCGACGACCGGCTTGCCGTGCTTGACCACCTGAAGGGCGAAGTTCTGCCCGATGATCTTCGAGCCGACCAGCTTGCCGTTCACGTAGACCATCTGGCCGCCGGCGTTGCCGGGAAACGCGACTTGGCTGATGCCGGTGATGAGGAGCGGATAAAGGATCCCGCAGAACAGCGTCAACGCAAGGATCGCGATCGCAGAGTTGATGATGTCGCGCTTGAGTGCCAGTCAGTAAAGGTGAGTGGTCAGGCCCTGGACGATCGGTCCGAGCAGAAGGGCGGGGAAGAAGGTGAGCGCGCCGACGAGCACGATCACGCCGATCAGCAACACCACGAACGTCACGTTGTCGGTGCGCATCGTGCCCAGGCCGGCCGGGCTGACCCGCTTGCCGGCCAGCGCCCCGGCGACCGCGAGGGCGAACAGGATCGGAGCGAACCGGGCGAACAGCATCGTGCCGCCGCCCAGCAGGTCGGCGAAGGTGACACCGTGCGAGCCGACGCTGCCAGCGCGTCGGCTGGATGAACCCGGTGTAGCCGGCGAACGCGGAGCCATTGTTGTTGGCCTGGCTGAGATAGGCGTAGAGGGACTCGGAGAACCCCTGCGGACCGGTCGCGGCAGCCGAGATCGAGGCGCGGCCCGCGCTGCTGGCGGTAGCCAGCGCCGTGGCGAACAGGGCGGCCAGCGGCGTGATCAACAGGCCGACGGCCACGAGCTTTATCTCCCTGGCCTCGATCTTCTTACCCAGGTACTCGGGCGTCCGCCCCACCATCAACCCACCGAGGAACACGGCGAGCAGGACATATAGGAGGATCGAGTAGAGCCCGGTCCCGACGCCCCCGAAGATGACCTCGCTGGCCGACAGGTTCCCCATCGGCACCGCGCCGCCGATGCCCGTGTAGGACTCGATCGCGCTGTTCACCGCGCCGCACGATGTGACCGTGGTGATCGTGTCGAACAGCGCGGACCCGGCGATCCCGAAGCGCTGCTCCTTGCCCTCGAGGTTGCCGCCGGTCGAACCGGCAACCACCTGCGTGTGCAGGCCGGCCGCGTGCTGGGCGGGGGAGCCGTGCGCCTCGGCGATGTACGCGACGCTCACCGCGCCGAGGAACATCACCATCATCGTGGCGTAGATGGCGTAGCCCTGCCGGCGGTTGCCCACCATCTTGCCGTACATGAACACCAGCGCGGCCGGGATGATCAGCACCGAGAGCATCTCGACGAGGTTCGTGAACCCGGTGGGGTTCTCGAACGGGTGCGCCGAGTTCGTGTTGAAGAAGCCGCCGCCGTTGGTGCCCAGCTCCTTGATCGCCTCCTGAGACGCGACCGGTCCCATCGCGAGCTGGTTGGCCAGCCCGGTCGGACCGTTGAAGCTCGCGTAGTGCGAGAAGTTCTGAATCGAGCCCTGGAAGACCAGGATCAGGGCGACCACGAACGAGATCGGCGTCAGCACCCACAGCACGGTGCGGATCAGGTCAAACCAGAAGTTGCCCAGGCTCTTACCGCTGCGCCCGATGATTCCGCGGATGACCGCGACGGCCACCGCGATGCCCACGCCGGCGGACAGGAAGTTCTGCACGGTGAGCCCCGCCATCTGGCTGAAGTAGCTCATCGTGGTCTCGCCGCTGTAGTACTGCCAGTTCGTGTTGGTCACGAATGACGAGGTGGTGTTGAACGTCACGTTCCACGGGGCCGAGTGGAAGCCCTGCGGGTTCAACCCGGTCCAGTTCCACAGCGTCTGAGTGCGCAGGATGAAATACAGCAGCAGCCAGCCCGCGAGCGAGAAGACGATCAGGCTCTTGGCGTACGCCTTCCAGTCCTGCTCTCGCGTCGGGTTGACCCGGATGACCTTGTAGAACAGGCGCTCCGGGGTCAGGAACAGCGGATCGAGGAACGTCCGCTCGCCGGCGTACACGGCCGCCATGTACCGCCCGAGCGGCATGGCCAGCGCCGTCAGGATGACGACGAACAGGAAGATCGTCAGCCAGCCGAGAAACGTCATCTCAGAACCTCTCCCCCCGCAGCAGCGCGTAGAGGAGGTAGATGCAGACCAGGGCCGAGGCGATCAGCCCGAACAGATCCGCGGCGCTCATATCCGCTCGATCCCGTAGACCAGCGCGAGCAGCACCGCGAACATCAGCACTCCGATCAATATGGCTACGACGTCCATGGACAGATCGTGGCCCGTGTGGGATCAAGAACCCATGCAGAAAGCGCCCGCCGACATACAGATGTTGTGAAGAAGGGCCGGAGAGCGTGCGCGACGCGGCGAGACTTCGCTGGGAGGACCTTCTAGGCTTCGCTCTGCATGCCGCGGCGGCGTCAGCTGCACAGCTCTACCACTCGGGTCTTCTCGGTCGCGATGATCGTGATCGGGATCGCGCTGATCGTGCGTACGCTGGCGGCCGGCGGCGGCGCGATCGCGACGGGTATCGTCCTCGGCGTCCTGTTCGTGCTGGCCGGGGCGGCTCGCTTGTATCTTCAGCTACGGGGGTAGGGAGCGCGTGGCAGCGCTGAGACGCACGTGAGAGATCGCCCCTTCAGCTACCGAGCGCTGTTCGCGGTCGTCTACACGACCTCGGTCAGCTCGGTCTACTTCGCGCTCGGCGTCGTGGCACACCGCGCGAACGGGCTCACGCCGGCGGTGTTCCTCGTCGCGGGCCTGTTCTTCGGGCTGACCGCGATGACCTACGCCGAGGGCGCCTCGCTGCATCCCGAACGGGGCGGCTCGGCCGTGTTCGCCCGCTACGCGTTCAACGAGCTGGTCAGCTTCGTGGCCGGCTGGGCGATCTTGCTCGACTACACGATCCTGATCGCGGTCACCGCGCTCACCGTGCCGGCGTACCTGGCCGCGTTCGCCGCGCCGATCGGGCGTGGCGGGCTCGAGATCGCGGTGGCCCTCGCGGTGATCGCGGTGGTGGCGCTCGACAACCTCACCGGGGTCAGCGCGCGCCGGCTGCGCCCGCGCCTGCTGATCACCGTCGCCGATCTGATCCTCCAGGCGCTGATCATCGTGCTCGGGCTGGCCCTCGTGTTCCACCCGCACGACCTCAGCGCGAGCATCCACCTGGGCACCGCGCCGACCGCGGCGAGATCTCGCCTACGCGCTCCCGATCGCCGTGATCGCATTCACCGGGATCGAGGCGGCGGCCAGCATCGCCGGCGAGGTCGAGCGCGACCCGCAAGCAGGTCAAGTTGCTGGTCGGGCCGGGCTCGGCGGTGATCGTGTTGATCTACGTCGGGCATCTCGCTGGTCGGGGTCGGCGCGCTCCCCGTCCACGACGGCATGACCACCCTTGGCACGACCCACATCAAGGCCCCGGTCCTGGGAGTGGTGGAGGCGTTCCACCCGCACTGGCTCGCCGAGGTGCTCAAGTACGCGGTGGCGATCGGCGGCGCCGCCGGTCTGTTCGCGGCCGCCGGGTCGGCCATGCTCGGCGTCTCCCGGGTCGGCTACTCGCTGGCCACCAACCGCCAGATCCCCAGCGCGATCGGGCGCCTGCACGGCAAGTGGGGTACCCCGTTCGTGGTCATCGGCGCCGCCGCGGTGGCCGCCGCGCGCTCGTGCTGCCCGACCAACCTCGACTTCCTGGTCGGCATCTACGCCTTCGGCGCGCTGCTCGCGTTCACGATCGCCCACGTCTCGGTGATCGCGCTGCGCTTCCGCGAGCCGGACCGCGACGCGGCCCTACCGGATGCCGCTGTCGATCGCGGTGCGGGGCGCCAGCGTGCCCGTCCCGGCGGTGGTCGGAGCGCGTGGCGTCGGCGCTCGGGTGGCTGGCGCTGCTCGTGTTCCACTCCGGCGCCCGGTACGTGGGACTTGGCGTGGCTGCTCGGCGGCATCGTCGCTCTACGTCATCTACCGCAAGACCCAGCAGAAGCCGCTGCTGCGGCGGGTGACGATCCCCGAGCGCGCGCTGCGCCACGAGGCGCTCGAGCCGGAGTTCGGCTCGATCCTGGTCCCGATCCTCGGCACCCCGCTCGACGACGACATCGTCCAGACGGCCGGCCGGCTGGCCGGCGAGACGCGCGACGACCTCGAGTCGGAGGGCGCCGATGATCGAGGCGATCTGGGTGTTCGAGATGCCGCTCTCGCTGCCGCTGGACGCGCCGCTTCCCGACGCCCAGGTCAAGCGCGCCCGCGAGGCGCTGGCGCGCGCCAAGCTGGTGGGGGAGGAGTACGAGGGCGTGGAGGTGGCCACCGCGATCGTGCGGGCCCGCCGCGCCGGCGAGGCGATCGTCCGCGAGGCCCGCCGGCGCGGGGTCGAGGCGATCGTGCTGGCCGCCGAGGAGTCCTCGCGCGTGCGCGGCGGCTCGCTGCTCGGCGGGGTCGGCGGTCCGCTCGAGAACTACGTGGGCGACGTCACCAAGTACGTGATCGCGCAAGGCGCCGTGCCGGGTGATCCTCACCGCGCCGCCCGCCGACTGGCGCGCCCGGCCGGAGCCCCGCGCGCGGCAGCCGCCGCCGGCCGACGAGGAGCCGGCGCTGGCTGCCGGCGTCCCGAGGAGGAGCTCGACGCCGAGGCCGAGGCAGACCGCTGGCCGAGCTCGAGGACCGCAGCGAACCCGAGGACGCAGCGCTGATGGCCGAGCGTCGGGTGCTCGGGCCTTCAGCGGGTGCTCGGGGTCAACGCCCTGTTCGTCGACCGCCTACGGCAACGTCGGCTCGTCGATCTACTACGCGCTCGGCCTCGTCGCCTCGCTTCGCGCTCGGCCTGACGCCGATCGTGTTCGTGCTGACCGGGTTCGATCTTCTACCTGACCGCGGCCACCTACGCCGAGGCGACCGCGATGTACCCCGAGGCCGGCGGCTCCTCGAGCTTCGCCCGTCACGCCTTCAACGAGTTCTGGTCGTTCTTCGCCGCCTGGGGCCAGATGCTCAACTACATGATCACGATCGCGATCTCGGCGTTCTTCGTCCCCCACTACATCGGCGGGCTGTTCTGGCCGGCGCTCTGAAGACCTCGCCGGGCGACATCTTCGTCGGGATCGGGGTGATCGTCGCTGCTGTCCGCGATCAACGTCGTCGGCGTCAAGGAGGCCGCCGGCCTGAACATCGTCCTGGCCGTCACCGACTTCTCGACCCAGCTGCTGCTGGTGATCGTCGGCGGCGTGCTGGTGTTCTCGCCCTCGATCCTGATCCACAACGTCCACCTGGGCGTTGCCCCGACCTGGAAGAACTTCCTCATCGCGATCCCGGTGGGGATGATCGCCTACACCGGGATCGAGACGATCTCGAACATGGCCGAGGAGGCCAAGGACGAGGCGCACACGATCCCGGCCGCGATCAAGCGGCGTGGTGATCGCCGTGTTCGCGATCTACGCCGCGCTTCCGGCGGTCGCGCTGTCCGCGCTGCCGGTGCACTGCGTGGACGGCCACTGCCAGACGCTGCTGGGAGTGAGCGAGGACAAGGGCGGGTTCGCCGGCGATCCGGTGCTGGGGATCGTCAAGCACCTGCACCTCGGAGCGCTTCAGCACGCCGGCGAGATCTACGTCGGGCTGCTCGCGGCGACGATCCTGTTCATCGCCACCAACGCCGGGATCATCGGCGTCTCGCGGCTCGTCTACTCGATGGGGCTGCACCGCCAGGTGCCCGACCAGCTGCGCCAGCTGCATCCCCGCTTCCGCACGCCCTGGATCGGGATCATCGTGTTCGGCGGGATCGCCTGCCTGACGCTGATTCCCGGCCAGGCCGACTTCCTGGGCAACATGTACGCGTTCGGCGCGATGCTGTCGTTCACGATCGCGCACCTGTCGGTGATCCGCCTGCGGCTGATCGCGCCCGACCGCGAGCGGCCCTACCGAGGGCCCGGCACGCTGCGCGTTGCCGGCCGCCAGCTTCCTCTGTTCGCCGTGGTCGGCGGACTGGGCACGTTCTTCGCCTTCGTCACGGTCACCGTCCTGCACCTGGCCGTGGCGGCCGCCGGTATCGGCTGGCTGTCGTGCGGGGTCCTCGTCTACACGATCTATCGCCGTAGCCAGGGACTCGACCTGGTGACCACCACCAAGGTCGCGATCCCGCGTCCCGCGACCGAGACCGAGGCCGAGTACGAGTCGGTGTTAGTCGCCTTCGACGAGCACGGCTTCGTTCCCGAGGTGATGGCCACCGCGGCTCGTCTGGCCGCCCGCCGGCGTCGGGGGATCCACGTGCTCGTGACGATCGCTGTCCCCGCCACCAGCCCGATCAGCGCCAGCCTGCCCGAGCACGAGGCGCTCGCACAGTCGATCATCGAGGAGGCCAAGGTCCAGGCGGGGCGGCGGGTGAGCGGCCATTGGGAGAAGGTGAGAGCCGGACAGACCGGTCGCCGGATCGTCGACGAGGCCAAGGCGATGCACGCCGCGGCGATCGTGATGCCGATGCCCCAGGACGGCGGCGGCTTCGGCCGGGCACTCGACACCGTGCTGCGCGAGCGGCCGTGCCGCGTGATCATCGAGTCGATGCCGCGCCCGCAGCGCAAGCGGCCTTCCGTGGCGGCGTAGCCTTTTAAGTCTTGATGAGAGATTGGCGCGTTGGACCGGGCGCCCTTCGGATGGGGCGGGGCGGAACGAGGCGCGAGCGCGATCGCGGGAGCGTCCGCGAGACGGCGCTGAGCGGCCTGGAGATCGTGCTCGCGGTGGCGGCCGCGACCGGCGGGGTGGCGGCCCTTCAGTCGAGTACGCCCGTCGAGGGGCTGGCCATCCTGTACCTGCTCGCGGTGCTCGCGGTGGCGATCCGGCGCGGGCAGGTGCCGGCGCTGATCGCCGCCGTGCTCAGCGCTCTCACCTTCAACTACTTCTTCCTGCCTCCGCGCCACCAACTGGCCATCGCGAACTCGCAGGACGTGGTGCTGCTGATCGTGCTGCTGATCGCGGCCGTGGTTGTGGGAAGGCTGGCCGCGGTGGCGCGCGAGCGCGCCGCGGAGGCCGAGAGCCGCGCAGGGCTGGCCGCCGACCGCGAGCGCGAGGCCAAGCTGCTGGCCGAGGTCGCCTCGGCCATCCTGGCCGGCGAGAGCGTCGACGCCCAGCTCGAGAGCATCGCCAAACGGGTCGCGCTGGCCACCGGCGCCGGCCGGGCGCGCGTGGCGATCGAGCCAGTGCCGGCCCCGCGGGATGACGAGGTCACGGTGCCGCTTCACCCGCGCGCGGGCAACGCGTGGCTGTATCTGACCGGCGACGTGGGGTGGGAGCCCGCGGCGATCGAACGTGTGGCCGAGCCGATCGGCCGGCTGATCGACGTTGCGGTGGAGCGGGAGCGGGTGGCCGAGGGAGCGGCCGAGAACGAGGCCGCCCGGCGCGCGGAGGTGGCCAAGACCGCGATCCTCCACGCGATCTCGCACGACCTGCGCTCGCCGCTGACCGCGATCACCACCGCGGGCTCGGCGCTCGCGATCGGCGTCTCCGAGGCCGAGCGCGCCGAGCTGATCGAGGTGATCGAGGCCGAGAGCGCGCGACTGGCCAAGCTGGTCGACGACCTGCTCGACCTGTCGCGCATCGAGTCCGGCGCGGTGGCCCCGCGGGCCGACTGGTGCGACCTGCACGACGTGGTCGCCTCGGCGGCCGCCCACGCCGGCAGCGAGCACCCGATCGAGTTCGCGCTGCCGGCGGACCTCCCGCTCGTGCGCGCCGATGCGGCGCAGCTCGAGCGGGTGTTCTCCAACCTGATCGAGAACGCGGTCAAATTCTCGCCCCCCGGGACGCCGGTGCGGATCACCGGCGGGGCCAGCGCCGGCCGCGTCGCGGTGCGGGTGGCCGATCGCGGCAGCGGGATCCCGCGGCGCTACCGATCGCAGGTGTTCGAGCCGTTCTTCCGCGGCCGCGGCCCGGGGTCGGACGGGGCGGGCGGCGGTTCCGCGGGCTCTGGGTTGGGGCTCGCCATCAGCCGCGGCTTCGTTGAGGCCAACGGCGGACGGATCGTCCTGCAGACCGGACGGGACACCGGCACGATCTTCACGGTCAGCTTCCCGGTGGCGTCGCAGCCGGCGAGCGCCGAGGGCGTCGTCGGCGCGTCCACATGAGCACCAGCGCGGGGGCGGGTGGGCCCCGAATTTTGGTGGTCGACGACGAGCCGCAGATCGTCCGGGGACTGAAGATCATCCTGCGCAACGCCGGCTACGCCGTCGAGGCGGCCGAGACCAAGGCCGAGGCGATGGTCGAGCTGGTGTCGCGCCCGCCCGACGCGCTGGTGCTCGACCTCGTGCTGCCGGACGGCCGGGGCGTGGAGATCTGTGAGGAGGTCAGGCGCTGGAGCCGGCTGCCGATCCTGGTGCTCTCGGCCGTCGGCGACGAGCGCGAGAAGGTGCGCGCGCTCGACGCCGGCGCCGACGACTACGTGACCAAGCCGTTCGGCACCGACGAGCTCTTGGCCCGACTGCGCGCGCTCCTGCGCCGCTCGGTCGACGTCGGGGGAAGCCCCCGGATCGAGATCGGCGCCCTGGTCATCGACCTCGCCGACCGTCTCGTGACGCGTGACGGCCAGCCCGTGCACCTGACGCCGATCGAGTTCGACCTGCTGCGCGTGCTGGCCCAGCACCAGGGGCGGCTGGTCACCCAGCGCCAGCTGCTGCGCGAGGTGTGGGGGCCTGAGTACGGGGCCGAGACCCACTATCTGCGCGTACACGTCGCGCACATCCGGGCCAAGCTCGAGCCCGACCCGTCGCGGCCCCAGTACCTGATCACGGAGCCGGGGGTGGGGTACCGCCTGCGTGACCCGTCGGTGTGACGCGCTCGGACTTTGGCGCTGACGCCACGCATATGTCAGCCCCATCGCCAAAGTCCGGCGGTTAGCGAAATCTATACGCCGGCCGCCCGATCCTTAGCGGGTCCTTGATGCGATCCGACCTACGGTAAACGCATCCTGCTCCAGGCCGGCGCACGCTCCGCTTGTAGTTACCGGGAGACCGCTCCGCGCGCGCCGGCCGCATCCCCAACGCGGCATCCGGCCGCGTTCTCGTAATGGCGCGCATCGAGACCCACGGACTGCGCCGCAGCGTCGGGGTGGGCGGTCTGTTCGCGACCGCCTACGGGAACGTGGGCTCCTCGATCTACTACGCGCTCGGGCTGGTCGCGTTCTACGCGCTCGGGCTGACGCCGGTCGTGTTCATGCTGGCCGGCGGGCTGTTCGCGCTCACGGCCAAGACGTACGCCGAGGGCGCCTCGATGTTCCCCGAGGCCGGGGGATCGTCGTCGTTCGCTCGCCACGCCTTCAACGAACTGGTCTCGTTCATCGCCGGCTGGGCGCTCAGCCTCGACTACATCCTCACGATCGCGATCTCGGCCTTCTTCGTGCCGCACTACCTGGGAGCGTTCTGGCCGGCGCTGACCCATCCACCGGGCGACGTGATCGGCGGTCTGATCGTGATCGCGCTGCTGGCCTGGTTGAACGTGCGCGGGATCGGCGAGTCGGCCAAGCTCAACTTCATCCTGGCCGTGGTCGACCTGGGGACCCAGGTCTTGATCATCTGCATCGGCGTGGTGTTCGTGCTCAACCCGTCGCTGCTCGTGAACCAGGTTCATCTCGGCAGCGCGCCGACGTACTCGCACCTGATCTTCGCGCTGTCGCTGGCCATGCTGGCCTACACCGGGATCGAGACGGTCTCGAACATGGCCGAGGAGGCGCGCGACCCGGGCCGGGACATACCGCGCGCGGTCAACTACATCCTGTTCGCAGTGCTCGGCGTGTACGCCGGCATGACCGTGGTGGCGCTGTCGGCGCTACCGGTGCTCGGCCACGGAGCGAACGCCTACACCCAGCTCGGGCTGCCCCCGCCGAAGGGCTATCAGAACGATCCGGTGCTCGGGATCATCGAGCACCTCGGGGTGGCGCCCACGCTCACCCACATCCTGCGCTACTACGTCGGAGTGCTGGCGGCGACGATCCTGTTCATCGCCACTAACGCCGGCCTGATCGGGATCTCACGCCTCTCCTGGTCGCTGGCCGAGCACCGCCAGCTGCCGGGCATCTTCGCCCAGCTGCATCCCAAGCACCGCACGCCCTGGTTCACGATCGTCGTGTTCTCGGTGTTCGCGGGGATCCTGCTCATCCCCGGGAAGACCGACTTCCTCGGCAACCTCTACTCCTACGGCGCGATGCTGTCGTTCACGACGGCGCACGCCGCGGTGATCGCGTTGCGGATCAAGGACCCGGACCGCGCCCGCCCCTACCGGATGCCGGGGAACATACGGATTCGCGGCGCGCAGATCCCCGTGACCGCGGTGATCGGCGGGATCGGGACGTTT
Source organism: uncultured Solirubrobacterales bacterium (assembly GCA_963832315.1). Lineage (GTDB taxonomy): Bacteria > Actinomycetota > Thermoleophilia > Solirubrobacterales > Solirubrobacteraceae > Palsa-465. The sequence continues at coordinate 83,715 of CAWHTT010000015.1, forward strand.
GCCGCCTGGATCTCTGTGCTGGCCCTGCACGTCGACGCCCGTTACGTGGGCACCGGCTGGATGGTGGTGGGGCTGATCGGGTATGCGATGTACCGCCGGCGCCAGGGCTTCGACCTGACCAGCCACCACAGGATCGAGCACCGCCAGCGGCCGGCCTTCTTCGTCGAGCTCGAGTACCACTCGGCGATCGTGCCGATCTTCGGGACCGACGTCGATGCCTCGGCCCTGCGCGCGGCGGCCAAGCTGGTCGGCGAGGGCGCCACGGTGGACGCGATCTACATCCTGCGCGTGCCCAACCAGCTCTCGCTCGACGCCGGCCTGCATGACGAGGAGCAGCTCGGACTGAGCGTGCTCGAGAGCGCCAAGCTGGCCGGGCGCAAGGCGGGTTTCAAGGTGCAGACCCGTCTGATCCGGACGCGCAGCCCGGGCGCGGCGATCGTCGAGGAGGCCGAGCGCCAGAACGCCGAGATCATCTACCTGGGGACCGCCCACGCCCCGCCGTCCGAGCGGGCGCTGGGCCCGACCGCGGCCTACCTGCTGGCCCATCGTCCCTGCCGGGTGGTGATCGAGACTCCGCCGGCCAACGGCCGTGACGGCTCGGGGAGGAGCCGGGCCGCGTCGCAGGTGCGCCCCGCGGCCCGCGAGGCGGCGGGTCAGCCCGCGAACCGGTAGCCCACGCCCGGGTCGGTGCGGATGAAGCGCCGCCCCTCGGGCGGTTCGATCTTGCGGCGCAGGTTCGCGATGTGCGCCCGCAGCACCTGCGTGTCCTCGCCGTAGCCGGGCCCCCACACCGCCGTCAGCAGCTCGCGATGGGTCAACAGCCGACCCCGGTTGCGCACAAGCTGACGGAGCAGATCGAACTCGGTGGGGGTCAGGTGCACCTCCTGGCCGTCGACGTGGACGGTGCGACGCGCCAGGTCGATCTCGAGCCCGTCCACGCGCACCTGCGCTTCCTCGGGACCGGGGGCGATCCGGCGCAGGTTCGCCTGCAGCCGCGCGATCAGCTCGCGGGGGCCGAACGGCTTGGTCACGTAGTCGTCGGCGCCAGCGGCCAGCGCCCTGACCTTGGCGTCCTCGTCGCCCACGGCCGAGAGCACGATCATCGGCATCTGGCTCCACTCGCGCAGGCGCCGGCACAGCTCTACGCCGTCCATGTCGGGTAACAGGAGGTCGACGATCGCCGCATCGGGGGGGTGGAGCGCGGCGGCGTCGAGCGCCTCCTCGCCGGTCGAGGCCGGCAGTGCCTCGAATCCCGCGTCGCGCAGGATCACGCGCAGCGCCCGGAGGATCTGCGCCTCGTCGTCGACGACCAGCACGCGCGGCCGGTCGCTCACGTCGGAAGCGGCGTCACGGGCGCGGGCTCCGGCTGGGGGACGGGCGGCTGCTCGATCGGCAGCGAAACCACGAACGACGATCCCTGGCCGGGCAGTGAGTCGACCGAGATCGTGCCGTCGTTGGCCTCGACGAATCCCTTGGCGATAGCCAAACCCAGGCCCGAGCCCCCCCACGGTTCGCGGCCTGAACTGGACCCCCGATAGAACGGCTCGAAGATCCGGGCCCGCTCGGCCGAGTCGATGCCGGGTCCCTGATCGACCACCCGCACCACCACGTGCGATCCGCTGCGGCGCACGTTCACCGATACGGGCAGGCCGCCCGAGTAGCGCACCGCGTTCTCCAGCAAATTGGCGAGTGCGCGCTCCAAATGTGCTGCGTCGGCCCGGACCGGCGGCACGTCGGGTTCGATCGAGAACCGCACCGCTCCGCCGGAGTCGGGCAGTCCGTCGCGGGCGGCCAGCACCACGTCCTCGAGCGAGACCCAGTCCCGCCTCGGCTCGGCCCGGCCGGCCTGCAGCCGCGAGAGGTCGAGCAGCTTGTCGACCAGCGCGGCGAGTTGCTCGCCCTCCTGGACGACCGCGGCGCTCAACTCGGTGCGCTCGCCGGCGGTCAACGAGTCGCTGCCCAGCGCGTGCCCGGCGGCCACGATCGCGGTCACCGGAGTGCGCAGGTCGTGCGAGACCGCGCGCAGGACCGCGGTCTTCACGTCGTCCGAGCGCCGCAGCGCGGCCGTCTCAACCGCTTCGGCCTGGAGCGTGTCGCGGCGCAGGGCGATCGCCACGAGAGCCTCGAGTGCCGGCACGAGGTAGGCGTTCAGCCTCTGCTCGGCCTCGCTCGTGAGCTCGCGGGGCACCAGCAGCGTGGCGATCTGCGCGCCGCCGGCGTCGCTCAACGCGAAGGCGCGCCGTCGCTGATCGGCCGCCACGGCTCCGAGCTCGATCGCCGCCGAGCTCAGCCCGAGCGCCACGGCCACCCGACGGGCGGCCGCTCCCAGCGCGCCGGCGGTCTCCGCTCCGCCGAGCAGCTCCCGCGCCAGCGCGGCGGCCAGATCGGCCTCGGCCCGGCCGCGGTCGGCCTCCACGGCCCGGCTGCGGGCCGCCTCGGCGATCGTGCTCATGGCAACGGCCACGATCATGAACGCAGCCAGCGCCACCCAGTTACGGCTGTCGGCGATCGTGAAGCGCCCGACGGGCGGGAGGTGGAAGAAGTTGAACGCCGCGGCGCTGAACAGGGAGGTGGCCAGCCCGAGCCACAGCCCCCAGACGGCCGAGACGAGGAGCACCGCGGGTAGGTACACCACGCTGAGCGACACCACGGGCGCGAGGCTCTTGAGCGGATAGATGGCCGCCGTGGCGGCCGCCACTCCCGCTGCCGCGGCCACGATCCCGAGGAGCCGGTCGGGTCGGGCGGAGCGCAACGTCCCCGGTCGCTCGGCGGGGGACATCAGCGAGGCCGGGCTCACGCCGTGCCCGCGCCCGAGTAGGAGCCGGGCGGTGCGCTATTGCTCTCGGCCTGGGCGATCAGCTGCAGCAGCGCGGCCGGGCTGGTGCCGCCGAGGACGCGCAGACGGGGAAGCCGGAAGCGATCCTCGCTCGGATTCGCCCAGCCGGGGATGACCGTCGTCGAGCCGACAAAGCCGGCTGCCTTCACCGCCGCGATCACGGTGGCGTCGTAATGGCCCGACGGGTAGCAGAACCAGTCGACCGGGACGTCGTAGCGCCTGCGCAGGATCTGGCGCGCGGTGTCCACCTGGTAGTGGAGCTGGGAGGCGTCGAGCGTGATCAGGTCCGCGTGGCTCATCCCCTGGGTGTCGAGCTCCCAGCCGTCCGCGAGCATGCCCCGCACTTCGCCGGTGGTCAAGCCTCCCTGCGACGGCGGCAACCCGGTCAGCTGCATGTTCTCGTCGCCCACCCAGCCGAGCTTCTTGAGGATCGGCATGGCGTTGGTGTACTGCGAGGCGTACCCGTTGTCGAAGGTGAGGACGATCGGCTTGCCGGGCCCGAGCGGCACGCCGCGCGTCCAATAGGCGTCGAGCTGGTCCATCGTGACCGCGTGCCAGCCGGCCGCCTTGAGCGCTCGCATCTGGGCGGCGAACTCGTCGGCCGGGACGTACAGCCCGGGGAAGGCGGCGCCTGCCGGCGGCGGGTTGATGACGTGGTACATCAGCACCGGCACCGTCGCTGTCCCCGGCGTGCCGGTGGCCACCCCGTGGACCGTGGAGCGGCGCGAAGCCTTCGCGCGCCGGATAACGACGACTCTTTTGAGGGCATGCGCCGACGAGGAGGCCGCCTTCGACGGCGTGGAGTGGGACGCGCCGCCCCCGTCGGTCGCGGCGAACGCGATCGCCCCGGCCGCCACCAACACCAGGAACAGGGCCCCCACCCCGATCAGCCGGACGCGGCGGGCGTGTCGGGCGCGGGCTCTGCGCTCTCGCTCCCGGGCCCGGCGCCGCGCGCGAAGCTGCTGCTCGCGGATCTGCCGCTCGTTCATGCGCCCACGAGCGTACCCCCCACAAAGCCGAGGTAAAGGACGATCAGCGCGACCGCGCCGGCTCGTCGCATCCCCCCGGGGCGGGCAAGCAGACCGAGCGTCAGGAGGTTGGCGGCGAGCAGCCAGGCGAGCTGGAGCTTGGCCAGCGTTGAGATCGCGGCCAGCGTGACGAACAGCGAGGCGAGGACCACCCCGACCCCCAGGTTGATCGTGTTGCTGTTAAACGTCTCACCGACCAGCGCCGCGCCGCGGCCGGCCAGGCCGAGGCGGACCGCGGTGGCTGCGTTCGGGATGCTGGTGAGCGGTCCGAGGACCAGCACACCGAGGATCGCGCCCGAGACGTGCCAGTCGCCGGCCAGGGTGAGCGCCGTCTCCACCATGCCCACGCTCCCGGCCACGATCAGCGCCACATCGATGACGATCAACGCCACCAGGTGATGCGTGGGATTCGCCGAGGCGTCGGGGGGCCGCTCGGGGCTGGGATGCTCGTGGAGCGCTCGCGCCAGCCGACCGGTAAGTGAGCGCGGTCGCTCGGGGTGCTCTACGAGCAGCCGGGAGCCGAAGAGCACGAGTGCCAGGTATGGGAGCAGGACCAGAACCGAGAGGCCGGCCGCGCCGCCCGCAGGTAGCCAGCCCAGCAGCAGCGCGCAGGCCACCACCGTGATCGCCAGGCCGACCATGCCCTCGAGCAGGAGCACCTCCCGCGAGAGCCGCACCCGCCCGGTGAGGAGCGCGCTCAGGCCGATCATCGCAGCGAGGTTGAAGCCGTTGGAGCCGACCAGCACCCCGACGCCGACGTCATGCGCTCCCTTGATCAGCGCGAACAGTGCCGAGGAGATCTCCGGTCCGTCGGCGGCCAGCGCGGTAAGCAGGCCGATCAGGGCCTCCGGGAAGCCGAACCGCACGCCGAGCCGGTCCAGGCGGCGCGCGAACAGCCGCGCCGCGGTCAGCGTGACCGCCAGCGAGACGAGAAACAGTGGGGCGGCGAGGATGGGCGGCACAGGGCGATCAGGGTCAGCGGCGAACGTGCCGACCAGACTTCCCGGCTCACCTCGGGGGCAACTTACCGGAAGGACTCCGCGCCCGCGCGGCGAAACGCAACAACCATGCTGCTCAGACGCCGTCCCCCGCAGATCGACACCCGCCCGGTCCATCCGGCCGAGGGCTTCGAACACCTGTCGGCCGCATCGTTCACGGTCCTCAAGTGGCTCAAGGACAACCAGGTCGAGTTCGTCCTCGTCGGCCCCGTGGCCGAGGCCATCCGCGGAGGCGCCGGCTCGCCCGGTCCCGTCGCGATCGTCCCGGCGCCGTACCGGCGCAACTACGAGCGTCTGGTGCGTGCGCTGGACGCCGCCCAGGCCCGGCCGCGTCCGGACGGAAGCAAGGACGGCCGCGAGATCCGGTTGGCGAAGATGACCCCGGCTTCCTTTCCAGGCGGCCAGCGCTGGATGCTCGGCGACGGACCGCACTATCTGGACGTGGAGGGACAGCCGAGCGGCTCGCCGGTCTACCAGGAGCTGTTGTACGAGGCCGCTCGCTACGAGCTGGCTGCGGGCCTCGGCGTGGATGTCGCCTCGCCCGAGGACATCGAGCACTACGCGCACATGCGGCGGACCGGGACCCCGCCGGAGATGCGGATCACCCGCGCCGCGTCGCACAAGCTGGAAACGCTGTAGCGCTCTGGCGGCCGGGCAGGGCACGGCGATACGCTGAGTCCATGACCATTCGCCCACGGACGGCGTTGATCGTCGCCGCGAGCTGTGTGCTTGTGCTCGCCGTGGCCTGGTTCGCGGCCTTCCACATCGGTGTCTTCCGGCACGCCGACCAGACCGGCTACGTCCAGTTCGTCGACCTGCAGGGCCACAGCCGCATCGACTGGATTGCGCACCATCTCGTGTCGCTGTTCGACCCGAAGGCCTACCTGTTCGTGGCGCTCGTGCCGCTGTTGATCGCGCTGCTGCGCGGACGACCCCGGGTGGCGATGGCGGTCGCCGTGATCATCCTCGGGGCGGACGCCAGCACGGAGGCGCTCAAGCACATCCTGGCAACGCCACGGCCGGCCTCGCTGTTCTACGGCTACTCGCCGCTGCCCGCCGCGTCGTGGCCGAGCGGCCATTCCACCGCGGTCATGTCAGCCGTGCTCGCGACGGTGGTGGCGGCGCCGGAACGTCTGCGCCCCGCCGCGGCGGCAGTCGGTGCCTCGCTGGCCATCGCGGTGGGCTACTCGGTCGTGGCCACCGGACTTCACTACCCGAGCGACGTGCTCGGCGGATTCCTCGTCGCCGCGGCCTGGACGCTCGCCGTCGTGGCCGGGCTGCTGGTCGCCGAACGACGGTGGCCGTCAAGCCGGGCGAGCGGCAACCCGATCTCGATCCGAGCCGCGCTCGGCGCTCCCGGTGCGGTGCTCGCCGCCGGAGTCGTGCTGGGCGTGATCCTGGCGGTCGGCCGTGGACACGACCTGGTCTCCTACGCCCGAATGCACCACGCCTTCGTGCTCGAGGCGGCCGCGATCGCGGCGCTCAGCCTGGCCGTGTCGACTGCGGTGCTGCTCAGCTTCCGGCGCCAGTACTGACGGGCCGCGCTAGGCGCGGTAGCGGCCCGGCTCCCACAGCGGCTCATCGCCGCCGTTGGCGCCCCGGCTGAGGATGAACAGCAGGTCGGAGAGGCGGTTCAGGTAGCGCACGACCTCGGCGTTGAGCGCCTCGCCCGCCACGATGGCCAGGCGCTCGGCCCGTCGGCACACCGTGCGGCAGACGTGAAGCTGGGCGGCCGCCCGGGTGCCGCCGGGCAGCACGAAGGACTTGAGCGGCTTGAGCGTGGCGTTGACCTCGTCGCAGCGCTCCTCGAGCCACGCGGTCTGCTCGGGGATCACCCGCAGCCGTTCGCGGCCTCCGTCGGGATCCTCCGGCACGGAGATGTCGGCTCCCACATCGAACAGATCGTTCTGGATCCGGCGCAGCCAGTCGGCGTACTCCGCCGGCAGGTCCTCGAGTGTGAGGGCCAGCCCGACGTGGGCGTTCAGTTCGTCGACCGTCCCGTAGGCCTCGATTCGCGGGTGGGTCTTGGGCACCCGGCTCATGTCGCCAAGATGGGTCTCGCCCGAGTCGCCCAGACGCGTGTAGATGCGGGTCAGGTTTACCGTCATTGCCCGATTCCCGAGTCTAGGGGCTCGTCGTGCACGCGGCAGGCGGTCACGAGCACGGCGAGCATGCTCGAGCGGATCGGCCGGCCGAGCCGCTCGCCGATCTCTCGGTTGGCCTGCTCGAGCGCTCGCCGCTGGGCCGGCGCCATCCGGTGGTAGAGGGAGGTCGTGCGAAACAGCGCACCCAACTCTTCCGCGGTCTGCTCGCTGACCGTCGGCACCACGGCGATCTCCGCGTCGGCGAACAGCCCGGCGGCGTAGGTCCGCGCCACCGGCTGGCTTGCAACCCATGCCCATACCTCGGAGACGTTCTCGCGCCGGTCCGCGGCCCCGGCCATGATCGTCTCGAGGTCCCTGAGCGGGGGCCACTCCGCGGCGATCTCGGGCGCGGCGCCGGCCAGGGCGGACATCAGCGCATCGGCGTCGGGCGCGGTCTCCGGGCTCTCCACACCGCAGTACTGGATCAGCGCCAGCAGCCCGCCTGGCGTGAGTGACCGCGCAACCTTTCGCCAGCTCACGTCGGGATCGAGCCAGTGGAACGCCGAGGCACAGAAGACGGCGCGAAACGGCTCGGGAAGCTCGGCGTCCTCGAACCGGCGACCCACGAACTCCACGCCGCGCGCATTGCGCTCAGCGAGCGAGATCAGGTTCTCGCCGCGCTCGACCGCGGTCACTTGCAGGCCTCGGTCAACCAGGCTCCGGGTCAGCTGCCCGGTGCCGCATCCGATCTCGAGCACTCGGTCGCCCGCGACCAGGCTGCCGGCCTGACAGGCCAGATCGATCAACTCGTCCGGATAGGTCGGGCGGTGGCGGTCGTACTCGACGGCGACGGTGTCGAACACCGCTCCGTAGCGGAGGGCTGTCGAACTCTCGGTCACGCGCCAGCCAACTTACCCGGAGGGCCCGACGAACATCGACGTCATCCGCGGCGGTACCATCCGCACGTTCGAGGTCGGTGGTGATGGGAAGCCGGTGGGAATCCGGCGCGGACCCGCCACTGTGATCGGGGACGCCGTTCGCACACAGCCACTGGCGACGACGAGTCGCCGGGAAGGCGCGGCCGGTAGGCCCGAAAGCCAGGAGACCAGCCTCCGGCCCCAAAGCCAACAGCCCTCGTGGAAAGGGGTGGCCCTCATGAATCGCAAGACCCTTACCGCTCTCTTGGGAGCGGTCGTTCTGGCCCTCGCGGCCTCCGGCGTGGCCCTGGCCGCCGGATCTGGACCGGCGGTCAGCGTGCAGGTCAAGACGCTGAGTAAGTCCCTGCTGCACGCGACCGGCGTGCACGGGGAGAAGGGCTCAGTCACCAAGGGTGCAGCGCCGAAGGGCAAGTGCCCGGGCAACAGCGGCGCCGGGGCGCTGGACGCCGCCACCCACGGCAAGTGGGCCGGCAAGTACTCAGCCAAGTATCACGAGATCTTCATCACGTCGATCCTCGGGGTGAAGCCCTCCGGGAACGACTTCTGGGAGATCATCGTCAACGGCAAGCCCGCGTCCACCGGCGCCTGTGAGATCAAGCTCCACGCCGGGGACCGGCTGGTGTTCAAGATCGCCAAGTGAGCCGCGGGCGCCGGCGACTTGCATGAGCTGGAGGCTTGCGGTTCCGGCGAGCGCGATCGCGGTTGCGGTCGTGCTCGCCGGCTGCGGCCTCGGCGCCGGCAAGGGAACCTCGGATGTCGCGGTGACCGTCACCCGTGACTTCGGGACGGTCCCGGTCGGCTCGGCGAGCGAACCGCGCGTGCCCGGATCGCAGACCGTCATGCGCCTGCTCGAGCGCTCCTTCCATGTCACCACGCGCTTCGGCGGCGGGTTCGTGCAGTCGATCAACGGGCATTCCGGCTCCTCCGCGCGGCGCGACTGGTTCTACTACGTGAACGGGCTTCAGGCGTCGCTGGGCGCGTCGGGCACCTCGGTCCACCGGGGCGACCGGGTCTGGTGGGACCTGCACGACTGGAGCGCCACCGACTCGATCCCCGCCGTGGTGGGCTCGTTCCCCGAGCCGTTCGTGCACGGCACCGGCGGCCGGCGCCTGCCGACCACGCTCGCCTGCGGGTCGGACGCCGACGCGGCCTGCAAGCGGGTCGCGGCCGAGTTCCACAAGATCGGCGTCCCGGCCCCCACGGTGCTGATCGGGACGGGCTCCGGCGCCGACTCGCTGGCCGTCGTGGTGGGGACGTGGCGCGATCTGCACGGCGAGCTCGCCGCGACGCTGATCGAGCACGGCCCGCAATCGAGCGGCGTTTACGCCCGATTCGTCGGCCCGAACGGCTCCTCGCTGCAACTGCTCGATCCCGCCGGTCACGTGGTCCGGACGCTGCATGGCAACGCGGGACTGATCGCCTCCACGGGCCAGACCGCAACCGGCACGGTGTGGGTCATCACAGGGACCGACCCGGCCGGCGTATCGGCCGCCGCCACCGCGCTGACCCCGGCGCGCCTGCGCAATCACTTCGCCCTCGCCGTGTCCGGCAACCACGACCTGCCGGTGCCGTTGGAGCCGGGTAGGTGAGCTACCGCCGGCGAGCCAGCCCGCTGCATGCTGCCCGCGCCGCGGTGGGCTGCGCGTACTGCCTGTCGTTGCTCGTGGCCGCGCTCGTGCTGTCCGCCCCGGTCGCGCTCGGGGCGGTGCTGCTCGCCATCGCGGGCGCGGGCGTGGGCGCGAAGGTCGGACGCGAGATGCGCCGGGCGGCGCTGTTCGCGCTGCCCCTGGGACTGGCCGTCATGCTGATCAACGCGCTGATCGTGCGCGACGGCCTAACGGTGATCGCGCGGCTGGGGGATCTGCCGGTGTTCGGCCAGACCGACGTCACGCTCGAGGCGACGGTGTCGGGCGCCGTGCTCGGTGCGCGGGCCGTCGCGCTGGTCCTGTGCGGCGCGCTGTACACCGCCGCCGTCGACCCCGATCAGGTGCTCCGGCTGTTTCGGCGCGTCTCATTCCACTCGGCGCTGACCGCGACGCTTGCCACCCGGATGGTCCCGGTGCTGGCCCGCGACGCCCGGCGCCTCGCTGACGCCCAGCGTTGCCGCCCCGGTCCGCCGCCCTCGCGGGCGCGGCTGGTGCGGGCGGCCACGGCCGGCGTCCTCGACCGGGCGCTCGACGTGGCCGCGGCGCTCGAGGTGCGCGGGTACGGGGCGGCCCGCCGCGCGCCCCGCGGAGTCGGGGTCAGACCGCCCTGGTCGCGACATGACCTGGCTTTCACCGCCTCGGCGGTGGCGATCGCCGCGCTCGCCGTCGGTGGTCGTCTCGCCGGCCTCGAGCCGTTCAGCTCCGACCCGATCCTGCGCGCGCCGGTGAGCGCGGGCGGCTTGGCCGTGGCGGTTGGGCTGCTGGTCTGCGCGCTGCTCCCATTCGCGGACCGCCGGGGGATCGAGCGATGAGCGTGCTGTCGCTGGACCACGTCACCTACACGTATCCCGGTGCCGCGGTTCCAGCCCTTGCGGACGTCTCGCTCGAGGTCGCGCCGGGCGAGTTGGTCGTGCTGGCGGGCGGGTCGGGCTCCGGAAAGTCCACGCTGCTCGGCGTTGCCAACGGCCTCGTGCCGCACTTCCACGGCGGTGCGTTCGTCGGCCGCGCAAGCGTGGCGGGCATGGACACGCGCGATCACGGCCCCGGCACGCTGGCCGCGGCGGTCGGCACGCTGTTCCAGGATCCCGAGACCCAGGTCGTGATGGGCACGGTCCGCGCCGAGCTCGCCCTTCCGCTGGAGAACCGAGGCGAGGCGGCGGCCGCGGTGGCGCGGGGGGTCGAGGAGGTGGCGCTCGCGTTGGGGATCGCGTCGCTGCTCGATCGCCCCACCGACGAGCTCTCGGGCGGCGAACTCCAGCGCGTCGCGCTCGGCGCCGCGCTGGTCGGACGGCCTCAGCTGATCCTGCTCGACGAGCCCACGTCGCAGCTCGACCCGGTCGCCGGCGACGAGCTGATCGCGGTGCTCAAGCGCCTGGGCGAGGACTTCGACACGGCGATCGTGCTGGCCGAGCACCGGCTCGAGCGCTGCCTGACGTTCGCCGACCGCGCTGTCGCGATGCGCGGCGGACGCATCGTGTGCGACGCGCCGCCGGCCGATTTCCTCGCCTGGGCCTGTGCCGAGGCGCCCGAATTGGCCACGCCGGGGGCGAGGCTGCTCTTCGGTTTGGGCTTGGTGCCGGCGGCCGGAGTGAAGGCGGCTCGGTCGGCGCTGAGGAGCCGCGGGCTGCTCGTCGCCGCGGAGGCGCCGCCCGCGAGCGATGTGCGCCGCCGCGCGCGCGAGCGTCGCCCCGCTCGCGAGGCGATCAGGTTCGATCGGGTATGGCACGAGCTCGATCGCGGGCCCGCCATTCTCCGCGGCGTGTCGCTGTCGCTCGGCGCCGGCGAGCGGGTCGCGCTGATGGGGCGAAACGGCGCCGGCAAGTCGACGTTGCTGCGCCATGCGGCCGGGCTGATGCGCCCCACCCGGGGCAAGGTTCAGAGCGCCGGGCGGGTGGCGCTGCTGCTCCAGAACCCCACCGACTACCTGATCCACGACCGCGTCTCGCAGGAGGCCTCTTCAGGCGCGCTGGCCACCGTCGGGCTCGGCGATCCCGCACTCCACGAGCGGCATCCGCGGGATCTGTCGGGTGGCGAGAAGCAACGCCTGGCGCTGGCCATCGTGCTCGACGAGGAGGGTGGGGATCCCAGCCAGAAGGCGGTCGTGGTGTGCCTGGATGAGCCCACCCGCGGGATGGACCGCCGGCGCAAGGACGAGTTGGCGGCGCTCCTGTGCGAACTCGACGCCGCCGTGCTCGTCGCCACCCATGACCCCGAGTTCGCGGCGGCGTTCGCCCGACGCGTGATCCTGCTCGCCGACGGCGCGCCGATCGCCGACGGATCGCCGAGCGAGGTGCTGTCGGGAGGGACCTACTTCGCCACCGAGACGGCGCGGATCCTGGGCGGCGCGGGCGGAGCGCTACGCCCCGAGGACGGCGTTGCCCTGCTCACGGCGACGTCGGAGGTGCGGGCATGACCTGGCAGGTGGGAGCGTTCGCGATCCTCGCCGTGGCCCTGGCCGGCGGCTTCGCGTGGTACGAGAGGACACGTCCCGACGCCAGAATCGTGGCCCTGGTCGGCACGCTCGCGGCGTTCGCCGCGCTTGGCCGGATCGCCTTCGTGGCGCTGCCCAACGTCAAGCCGACCACGGACATCGTGCTGGTGTCCGGCTACGCGCTGGGCGGCGGCCCCGGGTTCGCGGTGGGGGCGCTCGCCGGGCTGACCTCGAACTTCTTCTTCGGCCAGGGACCGTGGACGCCGTGGCAGATGGCCGGGTGGGGGCTGACCGGAGTGATCGGCGCCGGGCTGGCGGTGGTCACGGGCCGGCGGATCGGCCGGTGGTCACTCGCGATCGTCTGCGCCGTGGTGGGGTTCGCGTTCACCGCGCTGCAGGACGTGGGGGACTGGGTGACCTACAGCGATCACAGCTTGGCCCAGCTCGGGGTATACGTGGGGAAGGGGATCGGGTTCGACGCCGTGCATGCGGCCGGCTGCCTGGTGTTCGCGCTCGCGCTCGGGCCGGCCATGATCCACTCGCTCGATCGGTTCGCCACGCGACTGCAGGTGACTTGGCGTCCCGCGCGCCCGGCCGCAACGCGCGTGGTGCCGATACTCCTCGTGACCCTCACGTTGACCAGCTGGCTGGCTGGCCAGCCAGGCTCGAGAGTCGGCGAGGCGCGCGCGTCGACCACACCGGCCGGCTACCTGCTGGCCGCCCAGAACGCCGACGGCGGCTTCGGCACCTCGCCCGGCTCGGCCTCGGCGCAGCTGTACGCCGGCTGGGCCGCGCTCGGCCTGGCCGCTGCCGGCGAGAACCCTCAGGACGTCGCCCGAAACGGGCAGAGCCTCATCGACTACATCCGCGGCGGCCTCGGCTCGGCCACCGACCCCGGATCGCTGGAGCGCACGATCCTCGTCCTGCACGCCGCCGGACTCTCGCCGGAGAGCTTCGGCGGGCGCGACGTGTTGGGCGCGTTGGAGCGCGATATCCGGCCGGGTGGCTCGGTCTCCGGACAGGTCAACCTGACCGCGTTCGCGGTGCTGGCCCTGCGAGCCGCCGGCACCTCGCCGCCGGCGGCCACGATCGGATGGCTGATCCGCCAGCAGGACTCGGACGGCGGCTTCAACTTCGCGACGCGGGGCGGCTCGAGTGACCCCGACGACACCGGGGCCGCGCTCGAGGCACTCGCCGGCGTGGGTGGCTCGGCCGCCTCGCACGCCCGGGCGCGCGCGATCGGCTTCCTCCGCGGGGGGCAGGACGCGGACGGCGGGTTCGCCAGCCTGCCCGGTGCCGGGTCGAACGCGCAGTCGACCGCCTTCGTCGTGCAGGGCCTGCTCGCCGCCGGCGTGGACCCGGGCTCAGTGCGCCGGCACGGCGCCTCGCCGCTTGACTACCTGCGCTCGCTGATCGCGCCCGACGGCCACGTGCGCTATTCCCGCGGCACCGACCAGACGCCGGTGTGGGTCACCGCCGAGGCGCTGATGGCCCTCGAGGCCAAGCCGCTGCCGCTCTCGACGGTCCCTCGGATAGGCCGCGCCCCGGCGCGGCAGGCGCCGCCGGCGAGGACCGCGACTCATCCGGCTCTCACCACGCCAGCGCCGGCGCATCGTCCGGCGCATCGTCCGGTACGGCGGCCGGCGAGCAGCCGGCCGTCCCGCGCGCCGCGCCCGAGCGCGCAGCCGACCCCTGACCCCGCCCTGGATCGCCTGGCCGGTTACGCGGGCGTCCTCACCGCGCTGACGCTGGCTACGGTCGGCGCCTCCTGAATCCGTTTCGGGTCAAACTCGGTACCCTCCCGAGCCCCGATGCGGATCGGCGTCCCCAAGGAGTCGGCGGAGGGCGAGCGGCGAGTGGCGCTCGTCCCCGAGGTCGTGCGCAAACTCACGGGCGGCGACGGCGGCCTCGAGGTGGTCGTGGAGAGCGGCGCCGGCGCCGGCGCGCTGCTCTCCGACGCCCTGTACGAGGAGGCCGGCGCGCAGATAGGTGATGCCGGCGGCGTCTACGACGCCGAGGTCGTGGTCAAGGTGGCGCCGCCCACCTCGGATGAGATCGGTCGCCTTCGGTCAGACAGCGTGCTGATCGGCTTCCTGCAGCCGCTCACGGCGGGCGAAGCGATCCGGGCCATCGCCCAGACCGGCGCGACGAGCTTCGCGATGGAAGCGATCCCCCGGATCAGCCGGGCGCAGTCGATGGACGCGCTGAGCTCGCAGGCCAACATCGCCGGCTACAAGTCGGTGCTGATCGCCGCGACCGAGATCGGTCGTTTCTTCCCGATGCTCATGACCGCGGCCGGGACGATCCGTCCCGCCACCGTGCTCGTCCTCGGTGCAGGCGTGGCCGGGCTGCAGGCGATCGCCACGGCCCGGCGGCTCGGTGCGGTGGTGCAGGGCTTCGACGTGCGCGCGGCGGTCAAGGAGCAGGTCGAGTCGCTCGGCGCGCACTTCCTCGAGTTCGACCTGGGCGGCGATCTGGAAGGGGCGGGCGGGTACGCCAAGGAGCTCACCCCCGAGCAGCAGGCCCGCCAGCAGGAGCTCATGGCCGAGGCGATCGGGAAGGTCGACGTGGTGATCACCACCGCGCTCGTCCCCGGCCGGCGCGCACCGATCCTGGTCACCGCGGAAGCCGTCAAGCTGATGAAGCCCGGCTCGGTGATCGTCGACCTGGCCGGCGAGGCGGGCGGTAACTGCGAGCTTTCCGAGCCCGGCGAGACCGTAGTGCGCCACGACGTGAAGATCCTCGCGCCGCTGAATGTGCCGAGCACGATGGCCGAGCACGCCTCGCAGCTTTACTCGCGCAACGTCGAGTCGTTGCTGGGGCTGATGATCTCCGAGGAGGGCGCGCTGTCGCTGGACTTCGACGACGAGGTGATCGCCGGGGCGTGCATCACGCGCGAGGGGGAGATCGTCCACGAAGCGGCCAAGGCGGCCGCCGGAGCCACGCCGGCCGCGAGCTCGTAACCGAGGAGAGACACCGTGAGCACGATCACCGAGATCGCCATCCTCGTCCTGGCCGCATTCGTCGGCTTCGAGGTCATCTCCAAGGTGCCCAACACGCTGCACACGCCGCTGATGTCGGGCACCAACGCGATCCACGGCGTCGTGCTGCTCGGTGGCCTGCTGCTGATGCACGAGGCGCAGGGGATCCTCGAGCACGTCCTGCTGGTGATCGCGATCGCTTTCGGGACGATCAACATCGTCGGCGGGTTCCTGGTCACCGATCGCATGCTCGCGATGTTCAAGCGCAAGCCCGACCTGCCCGAAGGGCCGGCGGACTCCGGCGGGGAGGGGACGTGATCGCCGGGACGATCTTCCTGCAGTCGCAGAACTTCATCGACGCCTGCTACATCGTCGCGTTCTCGCTGTTCATCTACGGGATGAGCGGACTGACCGGCCCGCGCACCGCGGTCCGCGGCAACAAGATCGCCGCCGTCGGGATGGCGGTCGCCATCATCGCCACGCTGCTCACGCCGCACGTACTGAGCGGCTCGAGCACACCGTGGCTGATGGCGCTCGGGATCCTGATCGGGGTCGCGGTCGGGGTGCCGGCCGCGCGCAACGTGCGGATGACCGCGATACCCCAGATGGTCGCGCTGTTCAACGGCGTCGGCGGTGGCGCGGTGGCGATCATCGCGTGGATCGAGTACCGCCACCACTTCGCCTCGGGGGGCCAGCTGTGGGTGGAGAAGTCTCAGATCCCGACGCTGTTCGCGGCGATCGTCGGCTCGGTCTCGTTCTGGGGCTCGAACATCGCGTTCGGCAAGCTCCAGGAGATTCTGCCCGGTCGCCCGATCAAGCTGCCGGGGCAGACGATCATCAACGGCGCGCTGTTCGTGATCTGCGTGGGCTCAGCGATCGTCCTGTGCGCCGGCACGCATTCCCAGGCGCTGTTCTTCTTCGGGATCCTGGTCGCGGCGGCGCTGCTGGGCAACATGGTCGTGCTCCCGATCGGCGGCGCGGACATGCCGGTGGTGATCTCGCTCCTGAACGCGTTCACCGGGTTGTCGGCGGCGGCGACCGGTATCGCGCTGAACAACACGGCGCTGATCGTCGCCGGGATGATCGTCGGCGCGTCGGGCACGATCCTGACCAACCTGATGGCCAAGGCCATGAACCGCTCGGTCCCTGCGATCGTGGCCGGCGGCTTCGGTGGCGCGATCGCCGCTCCAACCGGCGCGGGCGCCGAGGACCGCGGTCCGGTGCGCGCGACCTCGGCTCAGGACGTGGCCATCCAGCTCTCCTACGCCCGCCAGGTGGTGATCGCGCCCGGGTACGGGATGGCGGTGGCGCAGGCCCAGCACGCCGTGCGCGAACTCGAGAAGGCGCTCGAGGCCAAGGGCGTGACGGTCAAGTTCGCCATCCATCCCGTGGCCGGACGCATGCCCGGGCACATGAACGTCCTGCTCGCCGAGGCCGACGTCCCGTATGACCTGCTGCGCGAGATGGATGAGATCAACCCCGAGTTCGGCCGCACCGACGTGACGCTGGTCATCGGGGCCAATGACGTGACCAACCCGGCGGCCAAGAACGAGCCGGGCTCGCCGATCTACGGCATGCCGATCCTCGAGGTCGACCAGTCGGGGTCGGTGATCGTGCTCAAGCGCTCGATGGCCAGCGGGTTCGCCGGGATCGACAATCCTCTGTTCTACGACCCCAAGACCGCGATGCTGTTCGGTGACGCCAAGCAGTCTGTGAGCGATATCACGTCCGAGGTGCACTCCCTCTAGCCGGATTTCGGGTAAACCACGAGCCATGGATCCCAACCGCCTGAAAGAGATTCCGATCTTCTCGCATCTGTCCGACGAGGAGGCCAAGCGCCTGGCGGCGTTCGCCTCCGAGACGAGCGTGGCCGAGGGCCAGATCCTGATGAAGCAGGGCGACTACTCGACCGAGCTCATCGCCATCCAGGAAGGAACCGCCGACGTGATCCAGGACGGGAAGACGATCGCCTCGCTGGGGGAGGGCGACCTGATCGGCGAGATGGGACTGCTGGAGCGCGAGCCCCGCAACGCCGACGTGATCGCGACCTCCCCGATGCGGGTGATGAAGCTGACCCACTGGGAGATCCGCCGGATGTCCGAGGAGACGCTCGACCGGATCAAGGAGATCGTCGAGAAGCGCCGGCAGGACGGCGTCGGCGATCCGGCGCACTGATGCCCTGCGCGATGGCGCGGTTTACGTAACCACGCTCCGCCTCCGTTCGGTATCCGTCGTTTGTGATAGCTTGCCGCACGCCTAATCCCCGGCCAGCCACACCGGGGAGCGGAGGACCCAATTCGTTGGGGCGAGTCTCGCGGTGATCCGCGAGAAGCGCTCACCCCCAGAGCGCGAGCCCGTCAGCTAACTCCGCAGGCGACAGGCGCCCAACTGCAAGGCCTCGCCCACGGAGGGCTGTTCGTGTTCGTTTCCAGCAGCTTTCGTCGACGGAGACAACGCAAGGGCAGCTCACCGCGCGCCTGCACCGCCGACCGCGCCGACCGTCGAGCAGCGATGGGACGTATGTGGAAGCTGGCCGGAGTCCTCGCGGTGGCCGTGGCCGTGCCGGCCTCGGGCGCGAGCGCCTCGCCCGTCTCGGGCGGCGCGGCGATGGTCAAGCCGACGCCGGTCCACGGCATCGTCTCGGCCAACCCGTCGCCGTCGAGCACGGTGTTCACACGGACGCTCCGGAAAGGGGACTCGGGGGCGGACGTCAAGACGCTTCAGACCTGGCTGACCGACGTCGGCTACGCCGTGCCCGCGACCGGCTACTTCGGGTCGATGACCAAGGCCGACGTGAGGAAGTTCCAAACCGCGACGGGCCTCTCGCCGGTCACCGGCGTGGTCGGTCGCGTCACCGCCGCGGCGCTGCTGGCCCAGGTCAAGCAGACCGCCAAGGGCTCCGGGGTGCTGGACACGCCGGGGACCTCGCTGGCCGGCACCAGCTCGTGGGTCTTCCCGCTCCAGCCCGTCTCGCAGGTCGCGCCCTCGAGTTCATGGACGCTTGACCAGGGGATCGACATCGGGATGGTGAACAACCTGTGCGGGGCCAAGGCGGTCGAGGTCGCGATGACCGCCGGGACGATCGTTCAGGAGGGCATCGACGGCTTTGGCCCCGCGGCGCCGGTGCTCAAGGTGTCCAGCGGCCCGTACGCCGGCCGCTACATCTACTACGGCCACGCCAAGCCGGCGCTCGTGCCGGTGGGGACGCAGGTGACCGCGGGCGAGCCGATCGCCGAGGTCGGGTGCGGCGACGTGGGCATCTCCGAAGCGCCGCACCTGGAGGTCGGGATCAGCGACGTGGGCGGCCCGCCCTGCTGCCCGGGGTATCAGGAGACCTCGCCGGCCATGTACGACATCGTGCTGAGCCTGTTCCGCACGGCGGGCGGTACATAGGGGCCAGCCGGATGCTGGCCCGTGGTAGCAGCCGGCGAAGGCGAAGCGGTCTCTCGGAATCCTGAAGCGGAGCCGGAGCCGGCCCAGAGCCGGATGCGGTCTCACGCTGGCCGGGGCAGCAGGCTTGCTTGCAGGCCTCAAGCCCGGTCGCCTGAGAGCCGATTACGGGGGTGGTGGGTCGGACCCTCGGAGAATCACGCACCAGCAGCTTCGCCCGGCGCGCTCGGGCTGGCCACGGCCTGTTCGTGGCCGCCGCAGCCGCTCTCCTGCTGTTCGCGGCGCCCGCTGGCGCGATGATCATGCAGGCCGATGACCAGTTCACGTGCGTGGAGGCCGGTGGCGATGTCAGCCCGTTCATGGAGGCCCATCACGCCACCGTGCTGCGGCTCATCGTGCCCTACCGCGGCGGCTCCAACGCGGTGGCGTGCGCGAGCCGGGCGGCCGCCCAGGGCTACCGCGTGTACGTCTCTCTCCAGTACGACAACGCCTGGAGCCCGTCGCGCGTGGCCGCTTACTTCCGGCGGACGCTGCCGCAGTTCGCGCCGTACGCCTGGGCCGTGTCGGTCGGCAACGAGCAGGATCTCGTCATCCAGGGCGCGCCGGCCACGAGCGCCAAATACCGTGCGGTGTGGAACGCGGTCGAGCCGGTGCTCGCGCGCGTCGCTCCGCACGTGATCCGCGTGTACGGAGAGGTGTCCCCGTTCGGGTTCCGGTTCCTCCAGCAAAGCTTCCAGCCCCGCCGGCCCCGCGGAGCCCAGGTCATCGCCTTTCACTGCTACGACGTCAAGTACGGCGGGCTGAGCATCGTCCCGCAGGTGGCCGCTTGGGCCGCGAGCGAGCGGCTTCCGCTCTGGTGCTCGGAGATGAGTGACTCACCCCGGCGCTCGCGTCATTCCTGGCTGAACACCGACTCGCCGGCGCGCTGGAATGCGCTCGTGGCCGGGATGAAGGCCCGCTCGCCCAACCTGAAGATGGTCAGCTACTACCGCTGGCCGGAGATCGGCGCCCTGTAGAAGTCGCGGGACGGAGGCTCCCGGGAGGATGGATAACCTCTCGGGCGATGGCCAGTCGCGGCTTCACCCGGACGCCGAGGCTGTCGCTCAGCACCTCGGCCGGGACGTTCGAGTTCGGTGAGCGGCCGTGGCTGATGGGCATCGTCAACGCCACGCCGGACTCGTTCTCGGACGCGGGCGGAAGTCGCTCGCTCGAGGACCGCGTGGCGCTCGCGGCGGAACTGCTCGAGGCCGGCGCCGATGTGATCGACATCGGCGGCGAGTCGGGGGTCACCGGGGTGCCTCCGGTGGAGCCCGAGGAGGAGATCGGGCGCGTGGTGCCGCTGATCGAGCGAGTGGCGGGTGAGCTCGGGGCGCTCGTCTCGGTGGACACGTACAAGCCGGCGGTGGCGCGCGCGGCGATCGCCGCCGGCGCAGCCATCGTCAATGACGTGAGCGGGCTGCGCGAGCCGTCGCTCACCGACGTATGCGCGCAGACCGGAGCGGGCCTGGTGCTCATGCACACGCGCGCCAGGCCCAAGGAGAAGCTCCTTGACCCGGGGATGGACGGGCGAATCGTGGAAGACGTCGTGCTGTTCCTGAGCGAGCGGATCGCGCTGGCGCTCGAGCGCGGGGTGAAGTTCGAGCAGCTCATGCTCGACCCCGGCCCCGACTTCGGCAAGACGCCGGCCCAGACCGTCGACGTGCTGCGGGCGCTGCCGGAGCTCCACGCGCTCGGGCGTCCGCTGCTGCTGGCCGTCTCGCGCAAGGACTTCATCGGGGCGATCACGCGCCGGGCTCCGCGGGAGCGACTGGCCGGGACGCTGGCCGCGATCGAGCACGGCGTGGCGGCCGGCGCCCACGTGCTCCGGGTCCACGACGTCGCCGAGGTGGCCGAATTCCTGGCCGTGCGCGCCGCGCTGACGGGCGAGGTGCCGGTGGATTCCGAGCTGAGGCTGCCCGTGGATCTGCGCCGTGAGCCGCGTCCGGCGGCATCCCGGTAGGCCGTCCCGCTCCATGCCGCTAGCCCCGTCCCGCTCGATCCCCGCTAGCCTGGAACGTGAATCGCCGGTCGCTGACGACAACGCGACCGGAGCCCACCGATCCAACCCGAGGAGGTAGCTGTATGTCGATCCTGGACCGCGACGCGCTCGCCGCAAGCCCACTGGCTGACCTACATGCCCTGGCATCCGAGCTCTCGATCGACGGATACCGGCGACTGCGCAAGGCAGAGCTGATCGACGCGATCCTCACCCGCCAGGGTGGTGAGGCCCCGGCCGCCGAGGAGGAGCCAGAGGCCGCGGCGCCAGAGGAGACGGAGTCTGAGGCCGCGGCGACCGACGAGACGGCGACCGAGGAGACGGAGTCTGAGGCCTCGGGCGAGGAGGATCGTCCCAGTGGCCGGCGCCGTCGGGGTCGCCGGGGCGGCCGCGGCCGCAGCAGCGCACGCGATGAGGACGAGGCTGAGCCGAGCGAGGAGGAAGAGCCGGGTGCCGCCCCCGAGGGCCCCGAGGAGATCGAGGAGCAGGTCGAGCGGACGGCCCGACGCGGACGCGGAGGGGGCGAGCGCGGCGGGGCCGAGCGCGGAGGGAGCGAGCGCGGAGGGGGCGAGCGCGGCGGCGGCGAGCGCGAGGAGGAGATCGTCGAGGGCGAGGTCGAGCTTCTGGCCAACGGGTCCGGGTTCTTGCGGATCAATCCGCCCGAGCCCTCTGAGGACGACGTGTACGTCTCGGCCGCGCAGGTCAAGCGCTGCGAGCTGGTCCCGGGCGACCGGATCTCCGGCCCGCGCCGGGCGCCGCGGCGCTCCGAACGGTTCGCCTCGCTGATCCGGATCGACACGATCAACGGCCGGCCCGCCGAGGAGGTGGCCGACAGCACCCGCTTCGAGGACCTGCCGGCTGCCTTCCCGAGCGAGCGCTTCCGGCTCGGGTCCGACGATCCCACGATCAAGGCGATCGAGTGGCTGACCCCGTTCGGCCAGGGCTCGCGGGTGACGATCGCCGGCCCCGCCCGCTCCGGCAAGACCGAGGCCCTGCGGCGGCTGGCCGAGACGCTGTCGGGCAACTCCGACATCCAGCTCTCGCTGGTCCTCGCGGGCGTACGTCCGGAGGAGATCGCCGAATGGCAGCAGGGTCCGCTGGCGCCCGCCGCCGCGGTCAGCTTCGCGGCATCTGCCGACGCTCAGGCCCAGACGCTCGAGCGCGTGGTCGACCAGGCCCGCCGGCTGGCCGCCCGCGGCTCCCACGCGGTGGTGCTGATCGACACGCTCGGCGGCCTCCAGCCGCATGCCGCCCGCAAGCTGCTCGCTGCGGCGCGCAACGTCGCCGGCGGCGGGTCGCTCACCGTGATCGCCACCGCGCCCGAGCCGATGGGCGGCGAGACCACGGTGATCGCGCTGGATCCGGTGCTGGCGAGCACCGGCCGCTTCCCGGCGCTGGACCTGCTGGCCAGCTGGACGCTCCGGGCCGAGTTGCTGGTCGGGGACGCCGGCGCCGAGGCGATCGCGCGGGCCCGCGCCGAGGCCCTGGAGGGCTAAGCCGCCGCTACGAGCGCCCGTGTCGTGACGGCCACTCGCGCTCGCCCGTCAATAGGCGGTGCACCGCGAGCGGTGACGGGGCACCTCCTTGTAGCGCGGCTCCTGCCCGCGATGCCACAGCAGTGCGTCGATGTCGGCCTCGCGCGCGCCCACCCGCTCGGCGGCGATCAGCGCCACCGCGTGCACCGCGCAGGCCCGGATCTCGACCTCCTCGGGCGACCCATGTTCGATCAGCTCGCCGCGCTCGATGCGCTCGAGCAGCGCGGCGTCGTAGCTGAGCAGGCCGTCGAAGCGCAGGACGTGGGGGACGAGATTGTCGGCGAACATCGTCAGGCGGTCGAGGTCGCGAAACGCGGCCACGCCGGCGCGGGACAGGTCGGCGGCGGCGATCTGCGCGCGCTTGAGGAAGGGGATCGCGATCGCGTCGTAGTGCGAGGTGTCGGCAAACGACTTCCAGCCGTAGAGCATGTCCACGAGGGCCACGGCCGAGCTGCCCGCGGCGTCGACCACGTCCGCGAAGCTCCCGGAGTGCTCGGACCCCACGCGTCGGCCGAGGTCGTTGAGGCTGGCCGCGAACAGGGCCATGAGCTCGTGGTCAGGGTCCTGCTCCAGCGCCGCCGCGATCTCGGCGGCGTCGATCTCGGCCAGGGCGGTCGCCGGCCAGGGGCCGTGGTTGCTGAAACGCGCGGTCAGCGCGCTGGCGATCGTGAAGTAGCCCGAGCGGCCGCCCGGCTTGCGCAGGGTGGGGAACCAGCCCGAGCCGAAGTTGATCGCGTCGAGCGTGAGCCAGTAGGCCGCCAGCTCGTCGCGCGGGGCGTCGGTCAGATGAGTCTCCGGGTCGGGCTCGCTCTCCGGCAGGTCGATCGGCAGCCGGCCCACGTAGGAGGGGATGCGCCCAAGCTCGATCCGCACACTTGTGGCGCGCTCGGCGACCCGCGCGCAGGCCGCCCTGAGATCGGTGAGGAGGTCCGCCACGAGCGGAAAGAGTCCCAGACGGCGACGACCACCGCCCCCGCTACCGTTGGATCCGTCCCATGGCAGACACCGCCACCGAGCTCGAAACCCTGCTCGCCGGGCTCAACGAGCCCCAGCGCGAGGCCGTCACCTACGGCGATGGGCCGCTGCTGATCCTGGCCGGCGCCGGGTCGGGCAAGACCCGCGTGCTGACCCATCGGATCGCCTACCTGGTCGCCACCGACCGGGCCAAGCCGAACGAGATCCTGGCCATCACGTTCACCAACAAGGCGGCCGGGGAGATGCGCGACCGGGCCGAGCTGCTGGTCGGGCGGCGGGTGCGGGCGATGTGGGTGATGACCTTCCACGCCGCCTGCGCCCGGATGCTCCGCGCCCATGCCGACCGGCTCGGTTACACCCGCCGGTTCACGATCTACGACCAGGCCGACGCGCGGCGGCTCATCAAGCGCTGTCTGGATGAGCTGGGGATCGACCCCAAGCGCTTCACGCCGGGCTCGATCCACGCGCAGATCTCGGACGCCAAGAACAAGCTGCAGGACGCCGACGCGTACGGCCGGATGGTCGGCTCGTTCTTCGAGCAGACGGTGGCGGACGTCTTCCGCATGTACGAGCGCGAGCTGCACCGCATGAACGCGATGGATTTCGACGACCTGCTCGTGCGCGCGGTCGACGTGCTCCAGCTCTTCCAGGAGGTCCGCGACCACTACGCCGGCACCTTCCGCCACGTGCTCGTCGACGAGTACCAGGACACCAACCACGCCCAGTACCGCTGGCTCCAGCTGCTGGCCGAGGAGCGCCGGAACCTGATGGTCGTGGGGGACGACGCCCAGTGCCTGGTGGCGGGGACGCTGGTGACGATGGCCGACGGGTCGCGCCGGACGATCGAGGACGTGGGCGTGGGGGATGAGGTGCTCTCGGGGTGGGGCGGCGGATCGTTTGCGCCGGCTCGCGTGGCGCGGGTGCACCGGTCGCGGCGGGGCGATGGCGTGGCGATCACGCTGCGGTCGGGGCGGCGGCTGGTCAGTACGCCCGAGCACACGCACTTCGCTGGGTACGCGCCGGCGGTGGCGCGGGGCGCGGTGGCGTTCGCCGCCACGGTGCGAAACGCCCAGAACCGCCGCCTCGCTGCCGACCCTTGGGACATAAGCACCTCCCAGGCGCTTATGTCCCGAAAGCGGGACGGACACGGGCACTTTCGGGCGTTTTGCATGGTGGGGGAGGGCGAGCGGGAGGAGCGCAAGTCGTGGCCGCATGCCCGGCTGGCCGGCGACGGTGGCGCGCTGCCGTTCGTGCCGGCGGCGCTCGTGCAACCCGGGATGGTCATGTTCGCCGAGGACGGTGGCTATGACGTCGTCGAAAGCGTGACGCGGGTGGCGCTCGACGCGCCGGTCTACGACCTCGACATCGAGCGCACGCACAACTTCATCGCCGGCGGCATCGTCACCCACAACTCGATCTACGGGTTCCGGGGCGCGGACATCCGCAACATCCTGGAGTTCGAGGACACGTTCCCGGACGCGCACGTCGTCAAGCTCGAGCAGAACTACCGCTCGACCCAGACCATCCTCGACGCGGCCAACGCGATCATCCGCAACAACCGGGGCCAGAAGCCCAAGTCGCTGTGGACCGAGCTGGGCCCGGGCGACCCGATCAAGGTGCGCGAGCTGGAGGACGAGCACGCCGAGGCGCGGTACGTGACCGGCGAGATCCAGCGTCTGCTCGACGAGGGGGTGTCGAGGGCCGAGATCGCGATCTTCTACCGGACCAATGCGCAGTCCCGGGTGCTTCAGGACAACCTTGTCCGCGGAGACATTCCCTACCAGGTCATCGGCGGACCCAAGTTCTACGACCGAGCCGAGATCAAGGACGCGGTCGCGTATCTGATCAGCATGGTCAACCCCCAGGACGCCGGCTCCTTCACCCGGATCGTCAACTCGCCAAAGCGGGGGATCGGCTCGACCTCGATGTCGCGCCTGCTGGCCTACTCGAACACGACGGGCACGCCAGTGTGGGACGCGGCCTCCGAGCCCGAGCACGTGCCGGGGCTCGGTCCGGCCGCAGTCAAGGCGTTCCGGCGGTTCATGGCCACCATGCACGTGCTGCGCGAGCGAGCGGAGACCAACCCCCCGATCGCGGAATTGCTGAAGGAGGTGCTCCAGGAGACCGGATATCTCGAAGCGCTCGAGGCCGAGCGGACGATCGAGGCCCAGGGACGGATCGAGAACCTGGAGGAGTTGGTCAACGTGGCGGTCGAGTACGACGCGCGGACCGAGGCCGAGCCGGAACGCGAGGCATCACTCGCCGACTTCCTGGAGCAGACCGCGCTTCGCTCCGACGCCGACGACCGCAGCGACGATCAGGGCTTGGTGACCCTGATGACCCTGCACAACGCCAAAGGCCTCGAGTACCCGATCGTGATCATGATCGGGCTCGAGGAGGGGATGTTCCCTCACTCGCGCGCGCTCGACGAGGGCGGCCTGGAGGAGGAGCGGCGCCTCTGCTACGTGGGGATCACGCGCGCCCAGCGCGACCTCTACCTGACCTACGCGCGCACTCGCAACGTGTTCGGCGCCCGCAACTTCGGCGCCCCGAGCCGTTTCATCTCCGAGATCCCCGCCGAGCTGACCGACCGCGACCAGTCGCAGCCGCGCGGGCTGGCCGGCATCCGCGCGAGGGCGACTTCGTGGGCACGAAGCAGCGGCGACGACGACGGCCCGTCGTGGGGCGCACCCGCGGAGCCGGCCGCGCCCGCGTTCCGGCTCGGCGAGGACGTGACCCACCCGAAGTTCGGCGAGGGTGTGGTGACCGGCCTCGAGCCCGGAGGCATCGTGGTCATCCACTTCAGCCGCGACGGATCGGAGCGCAAGATGGTCGCCGACCTGGCGCCGATTACGCGGCGGTAGGCGGTAGGGTCCCCGCCCGAGCATGAGCGCGACGATCATCGACGGCAAGGAAGTGGCGGCTCGGGTCCGCGCCCAGGTGGCGCAGGACGTCGCCGAGCTGCGCGAGCGGACCGGCCGGGCGCCCGGCCTGGCCACGATCCTGGTCGGCGACGATCCGGCCTCTGAGGTCTACGTCCGCAACAAGCGCGAGGCCTGCGCCGAGGCCGGCATTGGCGATCACCATCAGCATCTCGCGGCCGACGCCACCCAGGAGGACGTCGCGTCGGTGATCGAGCAGGCCAACGCCAACCCCGAGGTGAGCGGAATCCTCCTCCAGCTGCCAGTTCCGAAGGGCCTGAACGGCAAGGAGCTGACCGCGCTCATCTCCGCCGACAAGGACGTCGACGGCCTCACCCACGTGAGCGCCGGGCGCCTCATGCAGGGCGCCCCCGGATTGCGGCCGTGCACGCCGCTCGGGGTGATGGAGTTGCTCGACAGCCACGGGGTGGCGCTCGAGGGCGCCGAGGCGGTGGTGGTGGGGCGGTCCGATCTCGTCGGCAAGCCTGTGGCCTTCCTGCTGCTCGAGCGCAACGCCACCGTGACCATGTGCCACTCGCGTACCCGCGACCTGGCCGGGGTGTGCTCGCGGGCGGACGTGCTGATCGCCGCAGTGGGCCGGGCCGAGATGATCGGGGCCGACTACGTGAGACCGGGCGCGGCGGTGATCGACGTCGGGATAAACCGGACCGACGACGGCCTGAAGGGCGACGTGGCGTTCGACGCGGTGGCCGAGCGGGCCGGGCTGATCACGCCGGTACCCGGCGGGGTGGGGCCGATGACGATTGCGATGCTGCTGCGCAACACGGTGACCGCGGCCCGGCTGCAGTCATGAGCGAATCTCGCCCGCCAGGCAGGAGGAGGACGTTCGACCGCGAACCACTACCCGTGGAGGACCCGATTCGCCGATTGCATCTCGAACGCATGTCGCGTGAGGACTGGGTCATGGCCGGGGTGGCGGTCGTGCTGATCTTCGATCTCCTGCTGCTGCCGTGGTTCTCGTTCGGCGCGACGATCAGCGTGGACTCGGCGTCGGTGTCGATCGGCGGGTCGCTCACCGCGGTCGATGCGCCGGATGCGTGGCTCGGGGTCCTGGCGCTCCTGTCCTGCGCGTTGCTGGTCGCCGACCTGGGGTTCGAGCGGCTCTCGCCGCAGACGCGGCTGCCGTCGATCGCCTCGGACCGCCAGACGACGCGGTTCGCGCTGGCGTGCGTGGCGGCGGGGCTGATCGCGCTCAAGTTCATCCTCCACATCGGGCGGTTCGGTGAGCTTGCCCTGGGGTTCTGGCTGGCCGTTCTGCTCGTCGGCGGGTTGGTGGCGCTGACCCGGCGGAGCCGCCAACCGGACACGGGCGTGTCGCCGACGGCCGGCGAGCCGGCGCCCGAGCCTGGCTCCACGGCCTGATGGACCTCGATCCAGGGCGGCTGCGGCGCGGCGAATTGCTCGCCGGGACCGGGGCGGTGCTGCTGCTCGCGTTCCTGCTGGCCGGCAAGTGGTACGGCCAGGGCGACGGGTCCCAGACCGGCTGGCAAGCGCTGACCGATCTGCGCTGGCTGCTCGTCGTGACGATCGCCGCCGCGTTTGCCCTGGTGCTGGCCCAGATGACGCGCCGCTCGCCCGCGATCCCGGTCACGCTGAGCCTGGTCGTCGCGGTGCTCGGCCTGATCAGTTTGCTGGCGCTCATCTACCGGGTGCTGATCAACGCGCCCGCGCACGAGCAGGCCGGTGCGTTCCTGGGCCTGCTCAGCGGTCTGGCCTTGGCCTACGGGGGCTTTCTGTCGCTCCGGGAGGAGGGCATCGCCCGCCGCGATGCCCCGCGCGATATCCCGGTCGTGGCGCCCGGGGGCGACGACGTCCCGGCCGGCGCCCAGAACCACTCCTAGGTCCTCTCTCGTCGACGTTCGCCGTGTTTGTCGGCTGCAAACCTTCGCCTGGCTTTGTCCTCGGAGTCTCGTGTAGCGCTGCTACACGTCGACTCCTGCGTCCGCGCCATGCTCGGTTTTCGCTCGCCAAACACGGCGACCGTCTCCGGTCGCGGCCCTAGAATGCAGCGCGAATGCTCGATCGTGATCAGGTTCTCCACGTGGCCCGGCTCGCCCGGCTCGAGCTGACCGACGACGAGGTCGACCGGATGGCCAGCGAGCTGTCCAAGGTGCTCGATCACATCGAGGCGATCCGCGAGCTCGACCTCGAAGGCGTGCCACCCACCTCGCATGTCATCGACGTGGTCAACCGGCTGCGCGCCGACCAGCCCGAGCCCTCGCTCCCGCGCGAGGTGATCCTGGCGGCGGCTCCCGAGCCCGTCCACGACGGCTTCGGCGTCCCCAGCCCCGGCGCGGCGTGAGCGAGCTGATCGATCTCACCGCGGCCCAGGCGGCCGAGCGGGTCCGTGCGGGAGACCTCGCCGCCGAGGAGCTGTTCGAGGCCTACCGGGGACGCGCAGCGCACGACGAGCTGAACGCGTTCACCTGGGTGGCCGACGCCGCACCGAACCCGAACGGCGAGGCGCAGACGCCGCTGGGCGGCGTGCCGATCGCCGTCAAGGACCTGTTCTGCACCGAGGGGGTGCCGAGCCAGTCCGGCTCGAAGATCCTCGAGGGGTACCGCCCGCCTTACACCGCGACCGTGGTCGCAAAGCTCGCCGAGGCCGGCGCTCCGCTGCTCGGCAAGACCAACCAGGACGAGTTCGCGATGGGCTCCTCCAACGAGAACTCCGGCTACGGGCCGGTGCTCAACCCCTGGGACCGCAAGCGGGTGCCCGGCGGCTCCTCGGGCGGGAGCGCCGCGGCCGTCGCGGCCGGTCTGGCCCCCTGGGCGATCGGCACCGACACCGGCGGATCGATCCGCCAGCCTGCCGCGCTGTGCGGGATCGTGGGGATGAAGCCCACGTACGGCGCGTGCTCGCGCTACGGGATGATCGCGTTCGCCTCCTCGCTCGATCAGGCCGGCCCGCTCACCCGGGACGTGACCGACGCCGCGATGCTCCTGCGCCACATGATCGGGCGCGACCGGCGTGACTCCACGTCGCTCGAGTTTCCGGGGGAGATCGAGGAGCCACGCGCGGGGGACCTGAAGGGCCTGCGGCTCGGGGTGCCCGAGGATCTCACCGGCGCCGAGGGTGGGATCGAACCCGGGGTGCGGGAGAACTTCGAGGCGACGATCAAGCTCGCAGCGGACCTCGGCGCCTCGATCGAGCCCTGTCGGCTGCCGCACGCGCCGCAGGCGCTGTCGGCCTACTACCTGATCGCCCCGGCGGAGGCGTCGGCCAACCTGGCCCGCTTCGACGGGGTGCGCTACGGGCTCCGGGTGGACGGCGACAAGGACCTGGTCACGATGTACAGCCGCACGCGCCAGGCGGGGTTCGGGCCGGAGGTCAAGCGCCGGATCATGCTCGGTACCTACGCGCTGTCCAGCGGCTACTACGACGCGTACTACGGGACGGCCCAGAAGGTGCGCACGAAGATCGCCGAGGACTTCCAGACCGCGTTCGAGCGGTTCGACTTCATCGTCACGCCGACCAGCCCGTGGACCGCTTTCGAGTTGGGGGCCAAGACCGCCGACCCGCTCGCCATGTATCTCAACGACTTCCTCACCGTCCCGATGTCGCTGGCCGGCATCCCGGCGATCTCGATCCCGTCGGGGCTGTCGGGCGGCCTCCCGGTGGGGTTCCAGCTCGCCGGTCCGGCGTTCAGTGAGAGCCGGCTGCTCGACGCCGCCCATGCGCTGGAGCAGGCGATCGGATTCGACGGAAGGCAGGCCAGACAGTGAGCACGAGCAGCACCGAGGTCGAGTACGAGCCGGTCATCGGCCTGGAGATCCACGTCCAGCTGGGCACCCGGACCAAGATGTTCTGCGGCTGCGAGCTGTCGTCGGGCGATCCGCCGAACACCCACACCTGCCCGACCTGCCTGGGGCTGCCCGGCGCGCTGCCCGTGGTCAACGAGCAGGCGATCCACTACGCGATCATGATCGGGCTGGCCCTGGGGTGCGAGATCGCCGAGCGATCGCTGTTTCACCGCAAGAACTACTTCTATCCCGACCTCCCCAAGGGCTACCAGATCTCCCAGTACGACGTGCCGATCTGCCTGGGCGGCCACCTGGGCGACGTACGCCTCCACCGCGTCCACCTCGAAGAGGACGCGGCCAAGCTCAACCACCTCGGCGAAAGCGGCCGGATCCACGGCTCGGATCGCAGCTGGGTCGACTTCAACCGGGGTGGCACGCCGCTGGTGGAGATCGTCACCGAGCCCGACATCCACTCGTCCGAGCAGGCCCGCGAGTGGCTGATCCTGCTTCGCACCACGCTGCGCCAGCTCGGCGTCTCGGATGTCGACATGTCGCAGGGGTCGTTGCGCTGTGACGCGAACGTGTCGATCCGCCCCGCGGGCTCCACCGAGCTCGGGACGAAGACCGAGCTCAAGAACATGAACTCGTTCGCGTTCGTGCAGAGGGGAATCGAGGCGGAGATCGAGCGCCAGAAGCGGCTGCTCACGTCAGGCGAACCGGTCGTACAGGAGACGCTGCACTTCGATCCCCAGACCGGAAGCCTGACCCCGCTGCGCTCCAAGGAGGAGGCGCACGACTACCGCTACTTCCCCGAGCCCGACCTGGTGCCGCTGCTGGCCACCGAGGAGATGCGCTCGGCGGCCCGGGCCGACCTTCCGGCCGAGCTGCCAGCCGAGCGGGCGGCCCGCTTCGAGCGCGAGCTCGGTCTGCACGCCGACACGGCCCGCCTGTTCGCGTTCCGGTCCGAGCTCGGCGACTACTTCGAGCGGGCGCTGGCCGCCGCCGGCGGGGACGGCGCGCGCAACGGCGGGACCGAGCTCGAGCCGGTCGAGCTGTCGAACTGGATCGCGCCGTTGACCGAGCGGATCGGCTCGGACGCCGATCCCGCGAGCAGCAAGGTCACGCCGGAAAGCCTCGCCGCGCTGGCGACGATGGTCAAGGCCAGGCAGGTCAGCCGCGACGCCGCGCGCGAGG
Source organism: uncultured Solirubrobacterales bacterium (assembly GCA_963832315.1). GTDB lineage: Bacteria > Actinomycetota > Thermoleophilia > Solirubrobacterales > Solirubrobacteraceae > Palsa-465. Next base: position 114,472 of record CAWHTT010000015.1, read on the forward strand.
TGCTCACGCTTCTGGTGAACGAGGGCGGCGACCCGCGCGAGATCGTCGAGCGCGAAGGCCTGGGGGCGATCAGCGCCGAGGACGACGGACTCGGCGAGGTGGTCGACCGGGCGATCGCCGCCGATCAGGCCGCGGCCGAGCAGGTTCGCGCCGGCAACATGAAGGCCATCGGCCCGCTGGTCGGCTACGTAATGCGCGAGACGAAGGGACGCGCGGACGGTGGCGAGATCACTCGCCTCATTCGCGAGCGCCTCGCACCCTGACCGTCGTCAGCACCCAGCGCCCTGGCGGCCAGGGCACTACGTACCTATATATATGTGTAGCTAATTCAGCCGACGAGACAGCCTGCGAACCACGAAGCCGGCGGCGAGCAGGGTGCCGCCTCCAGCAACGAGCAGAACCACGTCAAGTCCCGTGAACGGCAACGTCCCCGACCCGGTGGTCGTCGTCGTCGTCGTGGGCTGACAATTCTGCTGCGGGTTGTAGGCCTGGCAAGTCGACGAAGCGGCCATCGATGCGTTCGGCACCGTCAGAGCAAGAACTCCGAGCACCCCTACCAGCGCTGAAATGCGTTTCATGAATCCCTTCGTTCGTTGCGGAACCCCACTATCCATACAAATCGTACAGGAAGCTGACGACCGCAGACAAGTGGTGAACCGAACTCAATAAACATCACCGTAATTGCTGGGGCTTATCGGAGCTGTGGGATCTCGCGTCGGGCGAGGGGAATGGTCTCAGGGGGGTTCGCCCGGCCGGGACTCAGAGCGATTGCGCCAGCAGCTGGAGCGCCGTGGCCGGGGCCAGCGGATCCTTGGTGTCGACCTCCTCGAGGGCGCGCGCGATCACCGCTTGCCGGGGGTTGATCGAGTGGGCGGTCTGGAAGTCGCGGCGCGCCTGCGGCCGATCGCCCAGGGCGGACGCCGCCAGGCCTGCGCCCAACCAGCCATACCAGCCGCCGGGATCGCGCGAGGTGGCCTGTCCGAAGCGCTGGCGGGCGGTTTCATACCGCTGGTTGGCCAGCGCAATCGATCCGGCCAGGCGGCCCGGGTCGGCGCTGAGCGGATTGAGATCGGCGGCGATGTTCAGCGCGTGGAGGGCCTGGGTGGGATCGCTCTGGCTCAGGTCGCTGCCGATCGAGGTCTCGCGGACCGACAGGTAGGAGAATCCGAGGACGATCACGGCGGCGAGCAGGGCGAGAAGGCCGAGCGCGCCCGCGGCGACGCCGATCCCCCGCGCCGGTCGCCCGGGCGCAGGCGCATCCGGGCCGGCCGGGGCAGTGTTGGGGGGCACCAGTGCGTCGGTCTCCGGTCCCGCGTCCGCCTCGGGCACGGCCTCGGCCGCGGGCGATCGCGCCCCCAGGGCCGCCGCCATGCCCAGGAACCCGAGCGCTGGGCCGCTCAGCGCGGGAACCTCCCAGAACCAGTCGACCGAGCCGTGGATCAGCCACACGACGAACGGGAGCAGGGCGGCGCCCACGACGGCCGCCTCGAGCCGACCTCGCCGGCGCGCCAGCACGGCGGCGGCGATCCCCGCGACCAGGAACACCGCGAACAGCACAGTCCCGACCAGGCCGGTGTGCGCGAGCAGCCGAATCTCGAGGCTGTGCGTCCACGCCGGCTCCTCGCCCGTGCGCCGGCGCGGCACGTAGTAGTTGTCGAAGTTGTCCTGGCCCAGGCCGCCCACGGGATGGGCGACGAACGCATCGAGGGCGACCCGCCAGAAGTCGTAGCGTCCGCTGCCGACGTCGGTGAAGTGCGAGCCCGAGCGCACCGTGCTGCCTTGATGGCTGAAGCCGTGCCACTGGCGGGAGATGAAGCTCACCGGGTGACCGTGGGAGACGGCCAGCCCGCCCACGACCGCCGCGCCGACGGCAAGCAGCACCGCGATCGATCCGATCAGGCGCCGGCGCAGCGCGCTCGGGCGCGGCGCCGGGATCAGCGGCTCGATCCAGGCGACCAACGTGGCAACCAGGAAGGCCACAAAGCACAAGAGCAGCGCCGAATGAGCGGCCTGGGTGGCGGCGTGGTTCAACGGCGTGCCGGAATCGGCCTGGTACACGTGGAGCAGCCGGTGCACCGGGACGAGCGTGGCGGCTGCCGGCAGCACGGCGGCCACGGCGACGCGCAACCGGTCTGGCTGCAGCACGATCGCAGCGACCAACACCAGCGGCAGCGTGAACAGCCAACCGCGGCTCTGCACGATCACGGCCAGCTGCAGCCCCGCGCAGGCGAATCCGATCAAGGCTCCGCGCAGGAGCCCGGGCAGCTCGCGCCGGGCGGCCAGCGCGACCGCGGTGAGAGCCTCGACCGTGAACAGCGCCGCCGTCGAGTTGAAGTAGCCGGTCGGCGCGGACAGACGACCGTCGATGAACAAGGCGGCGACGTGGTCGTCCGACGCGAGCCGCACGAGCAACACGATCGCGACCACCCCGATCCCGAGCGCGAACGTGACCAGCGCGATCAACGCTCCGCGAGCCGTCCAGGGGAGGACCAGCATGGTCGCGAACACGAGGAGGTACAGCAGCGCCCGGTTGCTGCCGTTCAGGGCGAGCCCCGGCGACTGCGCCCAACTGATCGAGAGGTAGGACCAGGCGACGTACAGCGCGAACGCCGCCAGCGCCACGCGAGCGGGCCGCGACAAGCGGATGGAGCGCCATCCGCGCCCGATTACCACAGCCGCGAGCAACCCCAGCACGACGAGCGCCCCCCAGTACCAGGTGTCGGAGTCGTAGCCGCTGTCGTGGACGGCCCACACGAGCATCAGGGCCACCACGACGAGCCCCGGAATCACCCAGGCATACCCGGCGAGCGGACGAGCGGGCGGGCCGTCGGCGAGGCCAGTCGGCTCCTCCGCTACGCCGGCGGCTCGCATCCGCGCGCTCAGCGCGCCGCGGCCGTGTCGGCTGCCAACAGCTGGGTCAGCTCGTCGACCACGCGGTCGACCTCCCGCTCGGTGTAGGTGGCCGACAGCGGCAGCAGCAGATGGCGAGCCGCCAGGGCCTCGGTTCGGGGGCGCGGCGCATGGTCGCGAAAGGCGCTCAGCGTGGTCAGCGCCGGATAGTGCGTGGTCTGGATACCGCGCTCGGCGAGCCCCCGAGCGATGTCGTCGCGCGCCGCGCCGGTGTCGAGCAGGATCGCGAAGCCGAAGTGGGAGCTCCGTTCGACGTCCTCGTCGGTCCAGGGGATCGTCACCCCGGGCATGTCCCGGAGCCGTGCCCGGTACGCGCGAACGAGCTCTCGCCGGCGCGCGACGTCGTCGTCGAGCCGTGCCAGGCGGCTCAGGGCGAGCGCCGCGCGGGGCTCGTCGAGCCGGTAGTTGAAGCCGACGTCCACGATGTCATAGCTCTCGGCGTGCCCCTGGTGGCGCTCCCAGGTCATCGAGGTCATCGCGTGAGAGCGCAGGGAGCTGGCCTTGTCCGCGAGCGCCGCGTCCGCGGTGAGGATCATGCCGCCCTCGCCGACCGCCAGCTGCTTCTTGGAGAAGAACGAGAAGCAGCCCGCGGCGCCGACCGTGCCGGTGAACCGCCCGCCGGCGTCCCGCGCGGTGATGCTGTGAGCGCAGTCCTCGATCAGGACCAGCCCGTGCTCCCGGCACACCCGCTCGAGCGCCTCCAGATCGCACGCATAGCCGAGCCAGTGCGTGGCGAGGATGGCACGGGTGCGCGGACCGACATGGCGCTCGACGTCCTCCGGATCGAGGTTGAGATCCTCGGGCCCGAGCGACTCCGCGAGCACGGGCCGGGCGCCGCAGTAGTGCGCGGAGGCGGCACCGGCGACGAACGTCATCGCCGGGACGATGACCTCGTCCTCGTCGCCGATGCCGGCGGCCAGCATCGCCAGGTGCAACGCCGCGGTGCACGAATTCACGGCCACCGCGTGCCCCGCGCCGAACCGCGCGGCAAATGCGTCCTCGAACTCGCGCGTGCGCGGCCCCATGGTCAGCCAGCCGCTCTCGAGCACGCCCAGGAAGGCGGCGACATCCTCCTCGCTCAGCTCCAGGTCGGTCAACGGCAGTGTCCAGGACAAGTTCGAGCCTCAGAGCTCCGCGGCGAGGGCGGCGACCACACGGTCCTGGTCGGCGTCGGTCATGTGCGAGAACAGCGGGAGCGTGACCTCGCTACCGGCGGCCAGCTCGGTCTTCGGCAGCGAAACGCCGGGGTAGCGCTCGCGGTAGGCGGTGAACTCGTGTACCGCGGGATAGAAGAGGCTCGTCTGGACGCCATGCTTCTCGCGCAGCGCGATGCGGAGCTCCCCCTGGCGCGAGGGGTCCTCGAGCATCACCGGCATCACGTAACACGAGGAGGTGGCGACCGACTCCTCGCTGAACGGAACGATCAGCCGCGGCAGGTCGCTCAGGAGCTGCCGGTAACGGAGCGTCAGCTCACGGCGTCTGGCCACGTCGTTTCGCAGGCGGCGCAGGCGCGAGAGCAGCAGCGCCGCCCGTGGCTCGTCGATCCGGTAGTTGAAGCCGAGCGCCGGCACGTCGTAGTCCTCGGGGCCGCCCTGGTGGCGCTCCCAGCTGCCCCTGGTCAGGGCATGGTTGCGTCGCGAGCGCGCGAAGGTCGCCACCTCGGGGTCGTCAGTGGCGAGCAGCCCGCCCTCGCCGGCGGCCAGCACCTTGTTCGAGAAGAAGCTGAACGCGCCGGCCAGTCCGAAGGTCCCCAGGCTCCTTTCCCCCAGCGTGGCCATCGGCGAATGGGCGGCGTCTTCGATCAGCACGAGATCGCGCCTCGCGCACACCTCAGCGAGCCGGTCGACCGCTGCGGCGTAGCCGCCAAAATGCACGGCCACGACGGCCCGGGTGCGGGGCGTGATCAGCGCCTCCACGTGGGCCGGGTCGATCACCGGCCGCTCCAGGCTGACGATGTCCGCGAACACCGGGGTGCCGCCGGCGTACAGGACTGCCGCGGCGGTGGCGGCCATCGTGTAGGACGGCACGATCACCTCGTCCCCGGGACCGACCCCGGCGGCCAGATAGGCCAGGTGCAGGGCGGCCGTGCAGCTCGACACCGCGACAGCATGCATCGCGCCGAGCGAGCGGGCGAACTCGGCCTCGAACTCGAGCGTCCGCGGCCCCATGGTCAGCCAGCCCGAGCGGAGCGTCTGCGCCACCGCGTCGAGGTCCTCGCGCGTGACCTGCAGGTCGAAGACCGGGATCAGGTCAGGGGATGTTTCGGTAGCGCCCATCGAACGGATCCGCGAACCGACTGCTCTCGAGTGCGTCCAGCACCTCGGCGATACCGTCCGGCACGGTCATCTCGGTCTCGAACCGCAGGACGTCGCGGATCTTGTCAAAGCTGACCTTGTAATCGCGCGGGTCTTCCTGACGGTGCACGTAGGCCACCTCGCCCCGGTCGGTGAGCGTGCGGATCGCCTCCACGAGGTCGAGCTTCCGGTAGTTCTCGCCGGAGCGCCCGACGTTGAACACCTGGCCGGACATGTCCTGCGCGGGCGCGTCCAGCACCGTCCGCACGGCCCGGCCGGCGTCTCGCACGTGGACGTACGGTCGCCAGAACTGCTCGCCGAACACCTCGAGCCGCCGGCCGGCCCAGAGGTCGCGGGTGAACTCGTTGACGGTGAGGTCGAACCGCATCCGGGGCGCCACGCCGTACACCGTCGCGAAACGCAGGCAGGTGGGGGCGATTTGCCCGTCGCGCAGCCCGAGCAGCGACTTCTCGATCGACACCTTCTGCTCGGCGTACAGCGAGACCGGCGCGAGCACGCCCTCCTCGTCAATCGGGGTCGTCGGATCGGCCATCCGCCCGTAGTTCGAGCAGGTCGAGGCGAACACGAACCGCTTGACGCCGAGGCGGGCCGCGTCGCGCACCGTGCTCTGGCTGCCCTCGACGTTCACCTCGCGAGCCAGGTCGGGATCCCGGGCGCAGGCCGGATCGCCCACGATCGCCGCCAGGTGCACGACGGCATCGGCGCCGGTGAGCGCGGCCTCTCTCGCCGCGGCGTCTCGGATGTCGGCGCGAATCAGCTCGACGCCGGCTTGCTCGAGCGAGGCGGCCACCTCGGTCTGGTCGTGCAGCAGGACGTCCAGCGCCCGCACGGTGCGGCCGGAGGCGGCGAGGCCGAGGCATAGCGGAGCGCCGATGTAGCCGGCGCCGCCGGTCACCACGACTACCTGACTCAAAGCCTCACCTCCTGGGTCCCCTTCGCGGCCGCCGTACCACTGAGCAACTGTACCGTCCGCGACTTCTAAGCTGTCTCGGTGTCCATCAGCGTCTTAGATCGCGTCCAGCAGGCGCTCCTGATGCGTTATCGGGCCGCCGAGTTCCGCCGCGCGGTCAAGGTCGAGCTAGCTGTCCCGGTCGAGACGATCGGCGATCTGTCCTACGGCGGCTACTCGATTCCCCAGGGCCTGCTGTCCGCCGACAGCCTTCTCGTCAGCGTCGGCGCCGGAACCGATGTGTCGTTCGAGCTCGAGGTGGTTTCGCGGCATGGCTGCCGGGCGTTCGTCTACGACCCGGTGCCGGCCGCGGCCGAGTACATGAGCCGCGTGGTCGCGTCCGAGCCCCGGATCAGCTTCGAGCGCCTGGCGATCTGGAACAAGGACACCGAGCTGACCTTTCATGCGCCGGTTCGCGACGGCTTCGTGTCACATTCGGCGGTCGATCTGCACGGCACGCCGGTCGCCTTCACGACACCCGCCCGGACGCTGTCGACGCTGGCACAGGCCAACGGCTGGAAGCAGATCGACCTGCTCAAGGTGTCGGCCGAGGGATCTGAGTTCGCGATCCTCGAACACGCGCTCTCCTCCGGCCTCGAGATCCGTGCGATCGCCGTCGAGTGGGCTCAGCCGGTGAAGCTCGAACCGGTCAAGGCCGCGATCGGCGATCTTCAGGCGGCGGGATTTCGCACGGTTGCCGTCAGCGGCCGGCCGCGCGGGCACAAGATGACGCTGCTGCGGCCGTAGACGTCCCTATCCGCCCGACGGGTCTCGACGGTTGATCAGCGCTTCGATCTGGGCCGCGACCGTGGGGGCCGCGAACAGGCGATCGGCGATCGCGTGGGCGGCGGCCCCCTCGGAGGCCCGCCGGGCCGGATCGTCGAGGTATTCCCGCAACAGCGCCGCCAGGGCATCCGGGTCGTTCTCGGGGAAGGTGATAGCGCCCGCCCCCGGGACGATCAGGCCTGCCACGCCCTCGTCGGCCGTGGAGAGGCATGGACGCGAGGCGAGCATCGAGTGGATCACGGCGAGCGGAGCCCCCTCGGTCGGACTGGGGCAGAAGACCGACACGTCGAACGACGAGCACACGCTGGCGATGTCACGGCCGGGAGTGGGGAGGAAGTGGGCGCGCTCGCCGAGCGGCCGCGCGCGCCGGCGAAGGTCGGATTCCGCTTCGCCCTCGCCGGCCATCACGAGATGGACGTCGTCGCGATTCAGGCGGACGACGGCGTCGACCGCGACGTCGTTGCGCTTCTTGGCGTGAAAGCGCGACACGCATCCGACGACGGGCGCATCGAGGGGGATCCCGTGCTCCTGGCGTACGCGGACCCTTCCGGTCTCGCTGAAGTAGGACTCCGGCACCGGGAGCGCGTTCGGGATCACGTGCACCTGACTCGCGGAGACTCCGAGCGCGCAGACCGAGTCGCGCGTGCCGGGTGATACCGCCAGAATCAGGTCGGCGCGCCGCGCCGCCGCGAGGTAGGCCCAGCGGCCCGGGCCGTGCACCATCTGCTTCGGGACCGGCCCCCACTCGGCCCACAGCAGCTTCGCCCTGAGCCTCCGCGGCAATAGCGCGGCGAGCAGTTGCTCCTTCTTGAAATGCGCGACCAGGACGTCGTAGGGCCACTCGTGGTCGAGGTGCCGGCGCAGTCGCGTCAGAAGCTTCGGTGCATGCGGGGCCAGGGCCCGGTAGGAGGCGCCCGACAGCTTCTGGCCCAAGTCGATTGCGCGGACTCCGACCTCCCGCCCGGCCGCCACGTGCGCCTGGTTGGTGAGCAGGACGGTCTCGTGGCCGCGCTTGCTCAGCGCATCGAGCATGTTGACCGCGGCGAACTCTCCACCGCCGGCGCCATCGCTGGTCATCACGCTCACGACCTTCATCGGCCGCACCTCAGCCTCCAGCGCCCGCGCCGGCGGGCATGCGACGGCGCCATCCACGGCCAATCGACGTCATTTCTGGCAGTTCCCCCCTGGAACGCGAGATCCCGGTCCGATCGGGCATCCACCAACGCGCCCGACTCGTCAAGGATCAGGATACCGGCGTGACGAACCGGCGGCGCTCGGCGATCTCCGGGCACACGGGGCCGGCAGCGACATCAACAGGCGGCCGAACGACGAGGCGAAGCGCTCCGGCGCGAACCGGCGGGCGTTCTCGCGGATCGCGTCGTGGTCGAAGCTCAGCGACTCGAAGCGCCGGATCCCGTCGACCAGCCCCTCGGCCGAGCCCGGCCGGTAGAGCACTCCGGTCGTGCCGTCGATCACCGAATCGCCGACGCCGCCTGCGTGGTGGGCGATCACCGGAAGGCCCGCGGCCTGCGCCTCCACGGGCACGATCCCGAAGTCCTCGAGGCCCGGGAAGAGCAGCGCCCTAGCCTGAGCGAACAGCCCCGGGACGGCCGCGTCGGGGACCTGCCCCAGGAACTCGGTGCGGGCGCCGGCGAGACGGCGCACGCGCTCGAGGTCGCGGCCCGCGCCGGCGACGAGCAGGCGCCGGCCGAGGCGCTCGCACGCCTCAACCGCCAATCCGACGCGCTTGTAGGGCACCACGCGGCCGAAGACGAGGTAGGCGTCACGTTCGTCACGGGGGGTGTGAAGCATGGTCTCGACCCCGACCGGGGGATGGATCACCTGGCTCGGGCGTCCGTAGGCCGCGGTGATGCGGGAGGCCACAAAGCTCGAGTTCGCGACAAAAACGTCCGGTCCGGACGCCCGCTTGCGGTCCACGCGCCGCAGCCAGGCCGTACCGAGTGGGACGATCCGGCGTGCCACGGGGCCCATGGCCTCGCCCTCGAGCAGCGAGGGATCCCAGGCGTACCGCATCGGCGTGTGGCAGTAGCAGACATGGGGGACCCCGGCAGGGGTGCGGACGTTCTTGGCGCTGGCGTGGTTCGAGGAGATGACGAGGTCGAACCCGGACAGGTCGAAGGACCGGAACGCGAGATCCATCAGCGGCAGCAGCCGCGTGTAATGAACGTTCGCGCCCGGCACGCGGTTCAGAAACGATGCGTGGACGGGACGGTCGGTGATCAGCGCGGGCCACGGCGCTGGGTCGTAGACCGACGTGAACAGCTCCGCGTGGGGCAGGAGCCGCAGGATCGCCTCGATCACCTTTTCCGACCCGCCGGGGATCGTCAGCCACTCGTGGACGACCGCGACGCGCGGAAAGCGGTCGCGCAGCGCCTCCACGCCGGCGGACAGGTCCAAGGCGGGGGGCATCAGCCGCGACGCGCCCCGTTCTCAGGCGCCGTCACCGACAGGTAGATGGCCTCGGTGGCCGCGGCGATCCCGCTCCAGTCAACCGTCTCGGTCGCCCACCTGCGGCCGGCTTCGCCGCGCCGGCGCATCTCATCGCGTCCGGCCGCATCGGCCGCGCGCAGCGCGTCGGCGAGCGCTGACGGCGTCGGCTGCGCGCACACCCAGCCCGTCTCACCATCGAGCACCGCGTCGGTCAGACCGCCGACGGGGTAGGCCACCACCGGACGGCTGAACCCGTACGCGAGGTGCAGCACCCCGCTCTGGCTGACCCGCTGATACGGAAGCGCGACCAGATCGGCGGCGGCGAAGAACTCCGCCACCGCCCCGATCTCGTGGAATCCCTCCCGGATGGTCACGCGTCCGGCCAGCTCGGCCCCGCTCAGCGTCTCCCGCGCGGCGTGCAGCGCTCCGTCCTCCTTGCCGGCTACGAGCACCTGCCAGCGGGGCGCCCGCGCGGCGGCGGCGAGAAGGTCGGCCAGTCCCTTGTCCGGGCGGAGCACCCCGAACAGCAGCACGACCGGCAGCTCGGGCGATAGCCCGAGCGCCTCGAGGGCCGCGGCCGGCGACACCGGCTGCGCCCGGTCGGCAACACCGGCGTAGTGGCCGTGTGGGAGCACGGAGACCGATCCGCTCACCCGCTGCGCGTCAGCCGGCGTGTGCACGATCGTGTGGCGGGCGATGCGCGCAAACGCGGGCGCGGCGGCCAGCGCCGAGCGTCGCCGCTCGAAGGTGTTGTGGGCGGTGTAGACGATTCGCGCGCCACACGCCAGCATGATCGAGGTGGCCAGCAGCCCCAGGGATGTCCGCTCCCACCCCTGTATGTGAACGACACCCCGGTGGCGCGCGAGGCGCGCCAGCCGCGGCATGGCCAGCACGAACCGCAGTCCGTTGAGCACACGACCGAGGCCGAGCTCCCGCGCCCGGTGCCCCAGCCGGGAGTGGCCGCGGACGTACCGGAAGACCGGGACGATCCGCACGCCCGGGATCGCGCCGTACAGGTGGTCGTCGGCCGTCGCGAGCGTGACGGGGACGCCGCGATCGGCGAGCGCTCGAGCCAGGCACCCGGTGTAGTCGGCGACGCCGCCGCGACCGCCCTGCTCGACGATCAGAACACCGCGCCGGTGCAGCTGCGATATCCCGTCAGCCGTGACGCCGGCCGTCTGAGCGGTCACCGCAGGACCCCTAGCGTAGGCTTCGCGCGATGCGGCGCGCAGTGATCCTGGCCGGGGGCCTCGGAACCCGCCTGCGGCCCTACACGACGATCTTGCCCAAGCCGCTGATGCCCGTCGGGGACCGGCCGATCCTCGACATCGTGATTCGTCAGCTGGCCCGTGCCGAGTTCGACCGGGTGACGATCGCGACCGGGTACCTGGCGGAGCTGATCGAGGCGTTCTTCGGCGACGGCTCGCGCCACGGCATCCCGATCGATTACTTCCGCGAGCACGAGCCGCTGGGCACGGTGGGGGCGCTCAGCCTGATCGACGGCCTCGACGAGGACTTCCTGGTCATGAACGGCGACGTGCTCACGGATCTCGACTACGGCCTGCTGCTCGACGGCCATCGCGCCGGGGGCCAGGCGGCGACGATCGCCGCGATACGCCGGGAGGTCCAGATCTCGCTTGGCGTGATGCATTTCGCCGACGAGCATGACACCGGCCGCGTTACGGGCTACAGCGAGAAGCCCACGTTCGACTTCGAGGTGTCGATGGGCGTGTACTGCTTCGCGCCGCGCGCGATCGAGCTGATCGAGCCGGGGGAGAGGCTCGACTTCCCGGATCTGGTGCTTCGGCTGATCGCAGCGGGAGAACCGGTGAAGGCGTGGCGATCCGATGACTATTGGCTCGACATCGGCCGTCCCGACGATTACGAGCAGGCGCAGGACGAGTTCGAGTCCCGTCGGCGCCAGTTCCTCCCGGAGGCGTGACCCGGGAGCATCCCGCGCCACAATTGACCCGCGTTCTGCCTTGCGGGAGCTCTTGCCAGCGTGATCGATCTCCATTGCCACGTGATCCCGGGTGTGGACGACGGCCCCGCCACGATCGATGAGTCGCTGGCGCTGTGCCGCGCGGCTCTGGTGGCCGGCACGACGAAGATCATCGCCACGCCGCACGTCAACTGGACCTATCCCGGGGTCGACGCCGCCACCGTGCACGAGGGCGTGGCCGCGGTCAACGCCGCGCTCGAGCAGGAGTCGATCGGAGTCGAAGTCGACGCCGGGGCCGAGATCGCCCTGTCGCGCATCGGCGACCTGTCCGAGGTCGAGATCGCAAGCCTGCGCCTCGGCGAGGGTCCCTATCTGCTCGTCGAATGCCCGCACCAGGGAGGTGCGCCGACCGCGATCCAGCAGATGTTGCACGGGTTCGCCGCAAGCGGACACTCGATCGTGCTGGCTCATCCCGAGCGATGCCCGGTGTTCCAGTCGGACCCGCGCCTGCTCCCGGCGCTGGCCGAGATCGGGATGCTCTGCTGCATCACCGCACGGTCGCTGACCGGCGAATTCGGCTCTCGCGCCCACGGATATGCCTGGGCGCTGATGGAGTCCGGCCAGGTGCACGCGATCGCCTCCGACGCTCACGATGCGCTCGGGCGTCCGCCTGATCTGGCCCCGGCGCTCGATCGCGCCGGGCTCAGCGATGCGCAGATCGAGTACTTCGCGCTCTCGGCGCCGGAGGCGATCATCAACGGCGCGCGGGTGCCCAGACCGCCGCAGGTCGTCCACCAGCAGCAGCGCACGCGGCGCTGGCGGCTGGGCCGCCGATCCGCGCGGCAGCACTAGCGGGGACTCTTTTTCCGGTCCAGGCGGGCCCCGACATACCCCGTCACCAGCGATGAGGCACGCTGCCAGGCGAAGCTCAGCTCGGCGCTGGGCGCGCTGCGGATCTCACCCCGGGCCCGCAGGTCGTCCTCGTGCCGGCGCAGGAAGCGCCAGTTGTTGCGCAGCGCGTGGAACTCATAGGCGACCTGCGGGAGCCGCTGACCGCCGTCCCATTGACCCTGCTGAAAAGACGCCGTGTCGGGCGTCATCACGCAGCGGAACCCGGCGGCGCACGCATCGAGGTAGAAGCTGGTCTCCTCCCGCCAGCCGTTGCGCGTGAGACCCTCGTCGTAGGCGACGCGGTCGAACACGCGGCGGTTGATGAGCACGTTGCCGGGCAGGAACGGGGTTTCGAGTTCCCGGTCCGGGAACACGCCCGGGTTCGTGGTCAGCCCGATCCGCGGGGTGGGGGCCGCGCGGGCCCGGGCGTACGCCTCACGTGGATCGGTGCCGGGCTCGAGGTGAACCCACGGGGCCGCGACGACGTCGGCGTCCCATCGTCGGGCGGCGTCCAGCAACACGGTCGCGAACTCGGGGAACGCGCCGCAGTCGTCGTCGAGCATCAGCAGCCAGTTCCCGCGCGAAGCCGCGACGCCTGTCTTCCGGGCCGCCTGGGAGCCCCGGCGCTCCGGATGGGTGATCACGCGAACGCGATCGTCGTCCAGGCCAGCCAGGAAGTCCGCCGTCCCGTCACTCGATCCGTCGACCACCACGACGATCTCCCCGACGCCCTCGATGCCGAGCACGTGGGGAAAATTGAGCCGGATCGCCGGCGCTCGGTTGTACGTCGGGATGACGACCGATATGTCAGGGCCCCGGTCCCTCACGCGCCCACCGTAGCGATCGAGCCCGCCGAGCCGTACCCTCGCGAAGGGGGCGGCACTCGTCGCCGAGACAGCGAGCCTGATCCATGAGCGCATCGAGAAACTCGATCGAGTCCCCGGCGCCCGGCCCGGCCACCCTCGCGAACCCCGCCCCACCGGCCCGCAGGGCGGCCGGCGACGTCGTCGGGCAGGTCGTCGCGCGCGGCCTGAACGCGCTTCTCGGCGTGGCGGTCACGATCGTCCTCGTGCGCGGGCTCGGCCCGAGCAGATACGGCGACTGGTCGGCGCTCCTGGCCGTGATCGCGATCGTCGGCTATCTGACCAGCCTGGGCCTCGAGGAGGTCGCGGTTCGCCAGGCCGCGATGGACCGCCCGCGCGAGAGCACCTGGATCTCCGCCCTGGTCGGGCTGGAGTTGATCCTGAGCGTGCCGGTCACGATCGGCGCGCTCGTGGTCACGCTCACCATCGCCCGGGATGACGCCACCCGGGTCGCGGGGATCCTGCTCTCGCTCACGTGCCTGCTCGCGGCGCTCAGCTCGGTCCGCACGGTGTTCCAGCTGCGCATCCGGAACAGCTGGACGGCGGGCTTCGAGCTGGCCAACGGTCTGCTGTGGGCGATCGGCGTGTTCGCGGTCGCCCTCGCGGGCGGCGGGATCGCGGCGTTTGCCGCGGCCTTCCTGGCCTCCAGCCTCGTCGTGAACGTCGCGCAGGTCGTGCTCGCCCGCCGCCACATGCGGTTCCGCCTCCGAGGCCGTCGACGGGCCCGGATCGAACTGGTCAAGATCGGCGTCCCGTTTGCGATCGCGAGCCTGCTGTATCTCTCCTACACGCAGATCGACCAGGTGCTGGTGTTCGAGATCGCCGGAGAGCACGCCGCGGGCCTGTACGGCGCCGCGAGCAAGGTGTTCGACCGGGCACTCGTGATCCCCGGGAGCATCCTGGCCACGATGTTCCCGATGATCGCCGTGGCCTACAAGGAAGACATCGTGCGGATGCGGGGGCTCGTCCAGACCGCTGTCGAGGTCCTGCTCGCGGCGACGCTGCCGTTCGTCGCCCTCGTGGCCGTGATCGGCCGGCCGTTGATGCAGCTCCTGTTCGGCCCTGAGTTTGCCCCCGCCGGACCTGCGCTCAGCGTGCTGATGCTCGTGTTCGCGATCTCGGCCTTCAGTTACGTGGCCGGCGATCTCGTGATCGTGCTGCGCCTCCAGCGCCGCTACATCATCTACGCGCTGGTCGGTCTGATCCTCAACGTGGGGCTGAACCTGGTGCTGATCCCGGTATATGGCTTCATCGCCGCAGCCTGGGTGTGCCTGTTCACGGAGACGATCGTCATCGGGCTGGCGCTGCGGGCCGCGTTCACGGCGATCGACCAGCAGCTACAGCTCGGGCGCATCAGCCGCATCCTGGCGGTCTCGGGCGCCGGCGCGCTGGCCGCGCTGGCCGCCCGCGTGGCCGGATTGCCGCTCGTGCCGATCGGCGCGGCGTGGCTGCTGGCCACCGTGTGCGCGTGGCTCGTGCTTCGCCCCTGGCCGCTCGCCGAGTTGCGCGCGCTGATGCCCGGGCGCTGATGCCCGGGCCGGCGTCGTGACCGCCGGATCCGGGTCGCTCAGGTCCGCGGGGTGGCGACCCGCCGGCGGCCGCGCCGGCGCCCGTTGACGATCGGCTCGTAGGAGTAGTCGGCCGCCTCGTGGCCGCCGACCACGACGAGCGCCGCCTTGGAGACGCGCTCGCGCTCCAGCACCGCGCGGCAGCGGCGCGCCTGGTCGCGCGTCGTCATGTAGGTACGGCAGACGATCAGGCAGGCGTCGATCACCGGCTGCGCGAGCAGCACCTGCGCGTCGGCGACCGGCAGCAGCGGCGGGCTGTCGATCACCACGAGGTCGGCCTGGCGGGAGAGGTCTTCGATTAGGAGCGCCATCTCCGGCCTCATCAGCAGATCGCTCGGGTGCGGCGAGAACGGTCCGCTCGGGATGATCTTCAGCGTATTCAGCCCTTCGATCGGGGCGTGGAGCACGTCGTCGACCGATGCCCCTCCGATCAGGACGTTGGTGAGGCCGGCCTTGTAGAGCCCCAGATCGAACTGCTTCTCGAACCCGAATTGCTTCTGGAAGGACGGGCGCCGCAGATCGGCCTCGACCAGCACCACCTGATGACCCGCCAGGGCGGTGGCGTACGCCAACCCGGCGGCCACGGTCGTCTTGCCCTCGCCGCTCACCGCGCTCGTGACGAGCACGGTGTGGGAGTCGGCATCACCGCCCAGGTAGCTCAAGGCGCTGCGCAGGATCCGGAAGGATTCGAGCAACTCGGGGCTCGTGGCCAGATGCGGACGGGCCAGCCGTGGCAGGCTGCCGATCGCCCGGCGGTCGTACGCCGACTCGAAGTCCTCGATCGACTTGATCCGGCGGTCGAACAGATCGGTCAGGAAGACGGCGGCCAGACCGATGGCGAGGCCCGCGAGCAGCCCGAGCACGGGGGCTCTCTTGAGGTTCGGGGAGGAAGGGCTCGACGGGGGCGTGGCCGTATCGATCGCGGTGGCGTCGCCGGTGGTCACGGCCTGGAGCGCGAGCACGCTGCGCAGCGCCTGGACAAGCTGGGCGCGCTCCGCGGTCGCGTCGGCCGGCAGAGCGGCGATCTCGTTGCGCAGGCGGACGGCGCCGGCTGCGGCCTGCAGCTGTGACTGCGCCCGCTCGAAGGCCACGAACTGGACGGCAAAGGCGTTCGCGATCCGTGCCGCCCGTTCTGGACTGGGGTCGGTGGCCTGGATCGTGATGATGTCCGCGTCGGGGTTGGCGGATACCGAGACCTGGCTCGTGAGGTCGGAGATCGATTCGTTAGTCCGCAGCGCGGTCTGAACGTTCTTGGCCACGGCGGTCGAGGTGACGAGCAGCAGATTCGTCGCCGCCAGGCGGGCGGGATCCTCGGAGTTCTGCGCCGCGCTCGGGTCGATCAGCGTCTGGAGATTCGACTGGCGGATGAGCAGGCTGGATTCAGCCGTGTACTGCTTTGTGCTCGTGACCGCGAACGCGAACGCGATGGCGGCGCCGCCGATCATCGCGATCGCCACCATCCACCAGCGGTCCTTAAGCGTCTGAAGCGCGTTCAGCAGGGCTGACGGAGGGCCGGCCCGATCCTGGACGTCGACACTCATTGGGCCATATTAGCCCCGAATCTGGGCAATTCGGCGGCGGAAGGGGATCCGGGGGGTCGTTCGCGGGCGAGCTGGTGGATGACGGCCAGGATGCCGATCGCGGTCGCGAACACGGCCGTACCCCGCGGGTCGGGCGGGATGACCGTCGTCGTGAGCTCGACGATCGCCAGACCGACCGCGCCGAGCCCGATGGAGAGCGCGGTGATGCGCTCGAACGGCTCGCGGGCGCGCCACCACAGCCGCAGCCCCACCACGATCGTCGTGCCCATCAGAAGCAGGTAGGCCGCCAGCCCCATCAGCCCGCAGGTCATCCACCAGTAGAGGACCGCGAAGTGGGTGAAGTAGTGGTTGTCCGGATACTCGAACGGCAGCGGGGAGGTCTCCGGCCACTGGACTCCGATACCGAGACCCTCGATCGGCTGTCGCTTGATCGCCGGCCACACGTTGTGCAACTCGGCCAGCCGGTAGCGATCCTCCTTGTTGGTCGTGACCCTGGTCGGGGTGAGCGAGGTCGCTCGGGTGACCAGGGTCCCCTGCACCGGGCCGGTCAGGCCGGTCGCCACGGCCAGGTAGACGATCACCACGGTCAGGCCGGCCGCGGGGAGGAGGAGCCGCCGGCTCGTACGGCGACTGGCGATCACCACGATCAGGACCAGCACGAACGCCGCCGCGAGCCAGAATGACCGTCGCTGCCCCAGCAGGAACGACGCGAGGACCACCGGCGCCGACCACAGCATCCAGCGCGGCAGCCGCGTCCCCGACAGCGGCCCCGCCACGACCGCCAGCAGGTACACCATCTCCATCCAGTTCGTGGCCGGGGCGAGGTAGCTGAGATGGCCCAGGGTGACCTCTTCGGTCGTGAGCCCGCTCACGGCCGCGACGACGCCCGCCACCGACTTCGCCACGGTCAAGGCGGCGAGATAGCCGACCAGCCGACCCAGATCGCGGCTTGTCCTCACGGCGTTGACCACGATCAGCGGGGGCAGGAGCAGATAACCGTAGTCCTGGACCGCGCTGAGCACCGCCGATTTTGGAATGCCCGGACCGAGCGCGCCGGTGACGAAGCCGAACGCCACCGCGATCGAGACGAGCACGAGCGCGGGAACGAAGGCATCCGGCAGTCGCGCCTTGACTCCCGGCCGTATCACGTCGAGCAGCGCCGCGACCGCGGCGAGGAGCAGCAGCAGGAACGTGATCGAGAAGTAGGCCGGCGTCTTGCCGTAGAGCTTTGAGAAGAACGTGACGTTCCAGTCGGCCGTGTTCTCCGCGACCACCATCGTCGTGATCCACACGGTCAGGGCGGCGCGCGCGTTGTTCAGGAGCAGTGGCACCGCCAGGAGCCCGGCGAGCACCAGCAACGCCGGGAGGATCCCGAGCTTGTACGTCGCCCCGGCGAGCACGGCGGCGAGCCCCGCGACCCAGATCAACCGCCCCCCGGCACGGGCGAAGCGCCGCCGGCGGGGGCGCACCAAGGAAGCGACGCTCATCAGGCCCCAGGGTAGCCTTCCGCGGATGGCTCGGAGCGCTCCATTTGAATGCGCTGGACGGTCGCGACGTCGTGTGCGTCGGGTTCAACGACTGGGACAACGACGTCTGGACCAATCAGCACCATCTGATGTCCCGCCTGGCGGGGAGCGGAAGCCGGGTCCTGTTCATCGAGTCGCTCGGCCTGCGGCGGCCGAGCCTTGGGTCATCGCGCGACCTCAGACGGATCGCGCGGCGCTTGCGGCGGGGCCTCTCCAGGCCGCGCGAGTACGGAGGCGTCACCGTGCTCTCGCCCCTCGTGCTGCCGTTGCACTCGAGTCCGCTCGTCCGACGGCTCAACGCGAGGCTCCTGAGAGCCCGCGTCGGCCGCGTGGCGAGACGACTCGGCTATGTGCACCCGGTCCTGTGGGGCTACGTGCCGCAGGCGGAGTCGCTCGTGGGCACGCTCGAGCCGGAGATCGTCATCTACCACTGTGTCGATGACATCGCCGCGCAGGGGCATATCGACGCACCGAGCTTCCTCGCCGCCGAGGAGCGCTTCGCGCGCCGGGCCGATCTCGTGATCGCGAGCGCGCCGGCGCTCGCCGATCGCATGCGCGGGCTCTCGCCCAACGTGTTGTTCGCTCCGAACGTCGCCGACACGGCGAGCTTCGCGCGCGCTCTCGACCCGGGCCCGGTCGACCAGGCGCTGGCCTCGCTGACCGAGCCGAGGATCGTCTTCGTGGGGGCAATCGCGGCCCAGAAGCTCGACTTCGACCTTGTGCTGGGCATCGCGCGTGCGCGTCGAGGCTGGTCTCTGGCGCTGATCGGCCCGATCGGCCTGGGCGATCCCGAGACCGACGTCTCGGGGCTGGCCCGGGAGCCGAACATCCACTTGCTCGGGCCGCGCGAGCACGGGGATCTGCCCAGCGCGCTGCGCGGCTCAGCGGTCGGCCTGATTCCCTATCGCCGATCCCGCTTGACCGCGAGCATCTTCCCGATGAAGGTCTACGAGTACCTGGCCTCGGGGCTGCCGGTCGTCGCCACCGGTCTGCCTGCGCTCGAGGGCATCGCCGACGTGGCACTGGTCGAGGGCGTCGAAGAGGCCGTCGAGGCGATCGAGGCCGCGCTGGCCGAGAACACACCCGATCGCCGTCGCGCCCGCAGCGCCGCCGTGCTCGGCCATTCGTGGGAGGCCCGACTCGACGAGATCGGCGCGGCGATCCGGACCCGCGGATGACCCGCGACCTGGTGGTGACCTCGCTCACCCCGACCTTGGCCAGCGGCACCGGGCTTCGGACCTACGGAGTCGTCGCGGCTCTCGCCCGTCACCGGCCGGTCGACGTCGCCTACGTCGTGCACGGCGCGGACACGCCGGCGCCCGAGTACGGCGGCCTTGAGAATGTGAACACGCTCCCGCTGTCCGCATCGAGGGGTCTGCGACGTGGGTGGGCCTACGCGCGCGCCCGTTCCAGAGGCGTCCCGGATGATCTGGCGCGCGGCGTATCGCCCGAGCTGGCCGGCGCCGCCGATTCGGTGCCGAGCGGCGACCGGTTGATCGCCGACGGCCCGGTCGTCGCGGCGGCGCTGCTGCCGCTGGCCGGGCGCCGCGGGGCCGTGTACCTGGCGCACAACCTCGAGTCGGGGTTTCGGGGGGAGGGGCCTGGGCTGGCGCGAGTTCGAACGTGAGGTGCTCCGCACGTTCTCGGAGAGCTGGATGGCGACCCGGGCCGATCAGCGGGGCGCGTCCGAGCTGGCGGGTGGGGGAATCGCGACCCGATACGTGCCCAACGTGGTCGACGTGGGACGGATCGCGCCGGTCGCGCCCGCCGGGGGAGACGTTCTGCTGTTCGTCGGCGACTTCACGTACGCGCCGAACCGCGCGGGCCTCCACTTTCTCGTGGACGAGGTGCTGCCGATCGTGTGGGAGCGCCGCCCCGGGGTCCGGCTGCTGGTGGCCGGCCGGGGCGCCCCCGAGCCGCCGTCGGATGACCGGATCGAGGTGCTCGGGTTCGTCCGGGACCTGCGCTCGGTGTACGAGCGCGCGGACGCGGCGGTCGTTCCCCTGCTGGGCGGCGGCGGGTCGCCACTGAAGTTCGTCGAGGCGCTCGCCTACGGGCTTCCGGTGATCGCAACTTCTCACGCCGCCGGCTTACTCGAGGAGGGAACCGCTCGCGAGCATTTCCTGGTGGCCGCCGATGGCGCCGAATTCGCCCGAGCCGTGGTGTCGCTGTTCGGAGGACCCCGGCGCGGCGGCGAGGCTGGGCGCGGCCGGGCGCGAGCTGGCCGAGCGCAGCTACTCGATCGACGCTCTGGCTACGCTGCTCGTCGGATAAGGGGAAGGGTGCTCGCGTGAAGATCGTCAGCGTGATGACCACAAGTGCCGCCGGTGGCGCGGAATTCGCCGCGGTCGAGATGCTCGACGCGCTGGCCGAGCGGGGGCATGAGGTGGTCATGCTGAGCGATCAGCGCGACATCGGGCGGGACACCCGGGTGACGCGTCGAGCCGCTCGCGATCGGGCCGAAGCTCTCCACGCGGACCGTGCGAAGCCTGGGCATCCACTGGATCGAGTACGTGCTGAGGCTCCGTCAGGCGCTCGCGCGGCAGTTGCCCTACGACGTCCTGCTCGTCCACTACAAGAAGGAGCAGCTGATGGCCGCGTGGCTTCCGCGAAGGATGCGCGCCACGCTCGCCTGGGCGGAATGGGGACCGGTTCCGTACCCGATGCGTCGCGGGCTGCCGCGGCTGGCCTACGTGCACGCATCCGCGCGTGCGCGGTTCGTGATGGCCGTCTCCGCGGGGACGAAGGCATCCGTGGCCGAGGTCGGCGTGGATGAGGACAAGATCGTGGTCGTTCCGAATGCGGTCGACGTGGACGGCATCCGGTTCAGCCCGGCGGGTCGCGCCGCGCTGCGCCAGCGACTGAGCATCCCGGAGGATGCTTTCGTGGTGGGCTGCCTCTCGCGGTTCCATCCGAAGAAGCGCAACGACGTCGTCGTGGAGGCCGTCCTGAGGATGGAAGACCCTGATGTGCACGTGATCCTCGCCGGCGCCGGCGAGTCCGAGGCGGAGCTTCGGGCCCAGGCCGCTTCACTGGGTGAGCGTTCCCACTTCCTGCCCACGCCGACCGACGACGTGGCCGACGTTCTCAGCTCGTTCGACGTCAGCGTCTTCTGTCCCTCGCCCACCGAGGGAGCGCCGCGCGCCACCATCCTCGGGATGCTCGCCGAGCGTCCATGCCTGGCCACCGGTCCGGAAGGCGTCGCTGACCTGATCCGCCCCGAGTTCGGGGCGATCGCCGAGCCCACCAACGACGTCGAGGCGCTCCGGGCCCTGCTGTTGCGCTATCGAGACGACCGAGCCCTGCGTGAGCGCCAGGGGAAGGCGGCCCGGGCCTGGGCCGAGCGCGAGTTCGCCCGATCGGTGGTGGCCGGCCGGATCGAGGACCTGGTCGCCGAGGCGCGTCAGGGGCCCTAGGGGGCGTCGGTGCGGATCGCGATGGTCGGCCGGTACTACAACCGGCAGGGGGGCGTCTCAGCGGTCATTGCAGAGCTCAGCGACCGGGCCGGGGCCGACCACGAGGTCGACGTCTACGCGAGCGAGGCGCTGGACACCGACGCGAGTCCGGCGCGATTCGTACATGTTCCGATGCTCGAGCGCCCGCCGTGGCTTCAGGTGCCGACGTTCGCGTGGCGTCTGCGGGCCTTTCTCGATCGCAGGCGGTACGACATCGTCCACGTCCACGACGCGCAGGGCCTGGATGCCGACGTCCTCACGTCCCACTCGTGCGCCGCCGCGTGGTTCGACGTCGCCCGGCGCGAGGTCGGCTTCCCAAAATCGCTGCTCAGCCGCGTATATCCGCCTCACGTCGCGTCGACCACGTGGGAGCGATTCGCGCTCAGGCGATCTGAGGCGCCGATCATCGCCGTGTCGGGCAGGACGGCCGAGGAGCTGACGCGGTACGTGGGAGTCGACCCGGCCCGGATCCACGTGATCTACAACGGGATCGACACCGCGCGCTTCAGCCCGGCCGCGTCGCGCTCGGCCGCGCGGGCGCAGGTCGAGGAGCTGGTGGCGCCCCGTCGGGCGGACGCGCTCGTACTCCTGTTCGTCGGCTACAGCTTCAGGCGCAAGGGGCTCGCGCAGGCGGTCCGCGCCATGGCGGCGGCCCGCGACGAGCGACTCGAGCTGTGGGTCGCCGGCGGGGATGACCCGGCCCCGTACGAGCGGCTCGCTCGCGAGCTTGGCGTGGGCGAACGCGTGCGCTTCCTCGGGCATCGCAGCGACGTCGTGGGTCTCATGCGGGCGGCCGACGTGTTCGTCTTGCCGGCCAGCTACGAGCCGTTCGGCCTGGTCGTGCTGGAGGCGCTCGCCTGCGGCACACCGGTGATCACGTCTCGCGCGGCCGGGGTGGCGGAGCTCATGACCGACGGACGCGAGGGGTATCTCGTCGACGACCCCTCCGACACGGCCGAGATCGGGCGCGCGCTCGGGGGCTTCCTGGAGCGGGAGGCGGCGTGGCCGGAGCTGAGCGCCGCGGCCCGCGCGCTGGCGCTCGAGTGGGACTGGGACTCGATATGGCGCCGCACCGAGGCCCTCTACGGCGAGCTCGTGGAGCGCAAGCGGGCCGGCGCCCGAGCATGACCGCGGGCCAAAAGGCCCGCAAACTCCGGATCTCCACATCTTGAACAAAACCTCACGCTGAAATGTGGTTAGACTGCCGCGTCGCGGGCGGGCAGCCAGCTTCGAGGAGACGAACCATGCTCAGACGCGTTCCGAGAACTGTTGCCCTGCTTGCCTTCATCGCGCTCGCCTGTGGCGCGATCGTCGCCGTCGCGCCGCTGAGCGCAGCGCAGCGCCGGAGCGCGCCGCCGAGGGCGGCGGCGGCCAGCCGCTCGGGCCCGATCGTCGGCCTGATCGCCGGCACCTCGCAGTGGCAGGACCTCGGCATGGCCGGCCGGCTGAACCAGGTCGTCTCCGCGAGCGATGCGAAATGGCTCCGCGAAGCCTTCTATTGGAAGCGGATCGAACCGAAGCCGGGCGTCTTCGCGTTCGCGCACTACGACAAGCTCGTCACGCTCGCGGCGCAACACCACGTGCACCTGCTCGTGCAGCTGTACATGGCTCCTGAGTGGGCGGCCAAGACGCCGAGTACGGTCCCCTCCAACCCGGCGGCGTACGCGGCCTACGTCGCCGCGGTGGTCGCCCGCTACGGTCCCGGCGGGACGTTCTGGGCGTCACATCCGAACCTGGCCGGCTATGCGATCCAGACATTCGAGATCTGGAATGAGGCCTACTACTCGAACGGCGACGGCGGTCACTACAACCCCGCTCGTTACGCGCGTCTGGTGAAAGCGGCCACCTCCGCGGGCCGCGCGGCCAACCCGGCGGCCAGGTTCCTGATCGGCGCCGAGATGGAGGGTGAATTCGTTGAGTCGAACGGGGTGCGCAACTGGGTGTGGTGGGTCGACGCGATGTATCGCGCCGTCCCCGATTTGAACAATTATTTCGACGGTGTGTCAGTGCACCCGTACGGTCACGACATCACTCACCGCTCGCCGGCGATTGTCGGCCAGCCTTACTACGGATTTGACCAGATGCGCCGGATCGAGCTGATCCGTAAGCAGTTCGTCAAGCATGGAGCGGCGTCCAAGCCGTTCTGGGCCACCGAGGTCGGGTGGCCGACGTGTAAACACGGGACGATCCGGTGTGTGACACCGGCCGGCCAGCGCAAGAGCCTCGACACCCTGATGCGATATGCAAAGGGCAGGTGGAAGAGCTATGTCAAGGCGGTGTTCGTGTTCTACTTCGACGACGTAGGGCGCAACTCAGCCAATCCCGACAATGACTACGGCCTCATCTACTTCAACCGTCGGCCGAAGCCGGCGTTGGGGGCGTTCCGCGAGTTCGCGCGGCGCTCGCCGGCGATCAGCAACTGGCCTTAACGGTCAGCCGGCGGCGGACTGTGACTTGTAGACGCTGAGGGCAGGCTTGGGCGTGCCGTTGTTGTAGACCAGGCCGTAGTCGTTCTCGGGGTTGCTCGTGTCCGGATGGGAGTCGTCGTAGCTGTAGACGAACACGGACTGGACGTAGCTCTTCCAGGTCGTGCGGGCGTCGTTGAAGACCGTGTTCAGGTCCGAGGCCTGGCCGGCCGGGGTGGTGCAACGGTCGCTGCCACTCGTGCACGTCGGCCAGCCGATCTCGGTGATCCACAGCGGCTTGTTGGCGGCGTCGTGCTTGGCGAACTGCTGCTCGATCGACTCGACGCGCCTGACCTGGTCATAGCCGTCGTAGGCCTTACCGGGCGTGGGGTAGCTCAGGCTGGTCAGATTGTCGCCGTAGGGGTGAACGGCGACCCCGTCGAAGTAGTTGTTGAGGTCGGGGACGGCCTGGTAGAGCGCATCGATCCACCACACCCAGGTGCCGCCTACCAGCTGGGCCTGGTTGTCCGCGGCCAGCAGGAAGCGGGCGCCCGGGTCGGCCTGGCGTCCGGCGATCGCCGCGGCCTTGACGAGCCGGGCGTAGCGGCCCGGGTCGTAGGTGCCGTCGTTGCCGTTTGAGTAGTACGGCTCGTTCCACAGCTCGTAGGTCTGGATCGCGTAGGCCGCGAGCGTGGGATGCTGGATCCAGAAGCTGCCGAGCGGGCCGTAGCGCGCGACCACCTTGGCGACGAACGTCGCGTAGGCGGAGGGATCGGCGGGGACCGTGTTCCACGTCGCTCCTGCCCAGGCGGGAGTGTCGAGCATGATCGGCAGGACGTGCACGCCGTGCTGCGCGGTCAAGAGCATGAACTGGTCGTAGCGCGAGAAGTCGAACGTCCCGGATTGCGGCTCGATCTGGCTCCAGTCGAACTCCTGGCGGATCCACTTCGGGGCGGCCGTGGAGGAGATCTGATCCATTCGAGCGGACATGTTCGCCCAGCCGCTGACCGACGCGTTCAACCCGACGATCAAGCTGCCCGAGACCGCCGACCCGGATGTCGTGGGGCTCGCAGCCGGGGCAGGCGAAGGCGCGGGCGTCGGGGAAGGTGCGGGCGCGGGAGAAGGCGCAGGCGCGGGGAACACGGGCGCAGGCTGCGGCGACACCGGGGGCTGGGGCGTCGACGGTGGTAGCGGGGACGGACGGCGCGTGACCGGGGCATGGAAGGTCGTCCTGCGCTTGGTGCGCACGCATTGTTGCTTCGGCCGCCGGACTTGGCAGACCATTCGTGCCGACCGTCGTATGGTCGGCTTGTGGCGGGCCGCGGCGAGCGTGGCAGGTGCGGCGACGCCGGCGAGGATGAGGAGGGCGAACAGGTAGGGCGCGATTCGGCGGGTCATGTGTTCCTCTTGTGGTCGGACGGCGCAGGGGTTCTTCGCAGGGCAAAGCGCCCTGCCTGGACGCGCGTTGGAACGGCGAGCGGACGAGGTCGTCCGGTCGTCCCGGACGTGGTCGTCCGGTCGTTCCGCACGCGCGGCTATTCAGGTGATCAGCGAAGAAGCCCTGGCCGAGAGAGGACGCAGACCGAACTCACCGAAGGGTGAGTGCCGAGGTGGCCGCGTTGGCTCGGAATATGGCTAGGGCGGGCTTGGGAGAGCCGTCGTTATAGGTCAGGCCGTAGTCGTTCTCGGGGTTTGAGGGATCTTCCGCGTGGGAGTCGTCGTAGCTGTAGACGAACACAGCCTGGACGAAGCTCTTCCACGTGGTTCGGGCATAGTTGAAAACAGTGGTGAGGTCGGCGGCTTGGCCGGCCAGGGTGGTGCAGCGGTCACTTCCGCTGGTGCAGGTGGGCCAACCGATCTCGGTGATCCAAAGCGGCTTGCCGCCGGCGTTGTGCTGCGTGAACTGTTGGTGGATGGATTGAACGCGGCGGATCTGCTCGTAGCCGTGGTACGCCCGTCCGGGTGTGGGGTAGCTCAGGCCGGTCATGTTGGTGCCGTAGGGGTGAACGGCGACCCCGTCGAAATAGTTGTTGAGGTCGGGGACGGCCTGGTAGAGGGCGTCGACCCACCACACCCACTTCGAGCCGACGAGCTGGGCTTCGTTCTCGGCGGCCAGTAGGAAGTGGGCGCTGGGGTCGGCCTGCCGGCCGGCGATCGCGGCGGCCTTGACGAGCCGGGCGTAACGGCCCGGGTCGTAGTCGCCGTTGTCGCCGCCCGAGTAGTAGGGCTCGTTCCAGAGCTCGTAGGTCTGGATCGCGTAGCCCGCGAGGCCGGGGTGCTGGTCCCAGAAGCTGCCGTGCGGACCGTAGCGCCCGACCACGGCGGCGACGTACGCCGCGTACGCGGAGGGATCCGCGGGGATCGCGCTCGCGCTCGGTCCCGCCCACGCGGGGGCGTTGTACATCAGGGCCAGCACGTGTGTGCCCCGCTGCGCGGCCTGGAGGACGTACTGGTCGTAGTGCGAGAAGTCGAACGTTCCGGGCTGCGGCTCGATCTGACTCCACTCGAAGTCCTCGCGCAGCCACTTCGCCCCGCTCGTCGAGAGCACCTGGTGCATCCGATCGGGGATATCGCTCCAGCCGGCGACCGACGCGTTCAGGCCGATCACCAAACTCTGCGAGCGGTCAACGGTCGAATGCCGCACGTTGTGGCGCTGGCGCCGACACTTCGTGCGCGCACGGTGGGCCTTCGCGGTCGGACAGGCGCGGCGCTTACTTGACTTTTTCGCCGCCGCGGCCGGGCCGGCGCCGGTGAGCGTCGCGGCCAGCGAGAGGGCGATGGTGAGGATTAGTACGGTGCGACGCGCCACCCCCGGTTTGGTCGGCCGGATTGCACCGTTCTTGAGGTCAGAAATCCGACTGGACGAACGTTCGACAGTTAATCCGGGCCGGTGGCCTGGATCCCCGTCGATTGAGAATGGGCGCATGGGAGTCGAGGGATGCGTCGGCGGCTACGTTTCGGCCGGGCCGGGTTCGGCCCGAGCCGGATCAGGGAGTTCTGCAGGCAGAAGCCATCGGCACCCCTACCGAGCGGGCGCTCGCATCTTCGTGGTCCTGCGCGCCGACCTGGCTGAATCCGACCTGCAGCGTTCCGGCGCTACGACGCTGCTCGATACGGTCCAGGTTCCCGCTGCACGAAAGACCTGTTCTGTGAGTACGGAAGATGTGCGGGGTTAACGTCGTAAATTCGTGCAAGGGGCGAGCGCAGGGCTCACGGAATGGCTGCGCTTGTCAGGTCTTTGCAGGAAAGGTGAGACGCACGGTAGGATGGGTCTCCCAGGACAGGGTTAAGGAGGGCTTGCTCTGAACAGGGTTTGGATGGGGGTGCTGGTGGCGTTGGCGAGCGCCGCCAGTCTCGTGCTCGTCACGCCGGCGATGGCCGATGTGGTGACCAACGCGAACGACTATCTGCGCACCGGCTGGTACCCGGACGAGGGGTCGATAACGCCGCAACTGGTGACCGGCTCTACGTTCGGCCAGCTGTGGTCGGCCGACGTGGACGGGCAGGTCTACGCTCAGCCGCTGCTCTCGCCGACCGGCACGCTGATCGTCGCCACCGAGAACGACGAGGTGTACGGGTTGGATCCCGCCACGGGCAACCAGCAGTGGTCGAACGACCTGGCGCCCAACGGTCCGTGGAACCCGGGCGACATCAGCTGCTCGGACATCCAGCCTGCGATCGGCACCACGGCCACCCCGGTGATCGACAACTCGACGAACACCGTCTACCTGACCCACAAGACATACGACTCCAACCACAACGCGGTGTGGTTCATGGACGCCCTGAACGTGAGCACCGGACAGGAGCGCTCCGGGCTTCCCGGTGCCGCTGAGCGGAACGGCCGACAACGACCCGTCGCTCACATTCCACCCCAAGACCCAGCAACAGCGGCCGGGGTTGCTGCTCATGAACGGCGTCGTCTACGCCGGGTTCGGCTCGCACTGCGACGCCTCGCCGTTCGAAGGCTGGGTGTTCGGCGTCTCCACCTCCGGTCAGATCAAGGCGCGGTGGGCGTCGGTCACCGACGGCGACGGCGGCGGCGTCTGGCAAGCAGGCACCGGGCTGAGCTCCGACGGTCCCGGCTCGATCCTGATCGCCACCGGCAACGGCGGGGCGCCGCAGGCACCCGCGCCGGGCGGTTCACCTCCGTCCTCGTGCGGGGAGTGCGTCATCCGGCTTGACGTCCAGCCCGACGGCACGCTCAAGCCGGTCGATTTCTTCGCCCCGTTCGACGCCGCGCAACTCGACGATTTCGACGCGGACTTCGGCTCGGGCGGCGTGGTCGGGCTCCCCGACCAGTACTTCGGCACCTCGTCGGTGCCCCACCTCGCGGTCGCGGTGGGCAAGCAGGGCTACGTGTATCTGCTCAACCGCGACGACCTGGGCGGCTACGACCAGGGCCCGGGCGGGGGAGACAACGTCGTGCAGCGGCTCGGGCCGTTCGGAGGCGTGTGGGGCAGGCCCGGGATCTGGCCGGGCGATGGCGGCTACGTGTACATCCCCACCTCCAGCGGTCGTACGAACGGCGGTGAGCTCGACGTCTACAAGTACGGCCTCACGGGCACGGGCGATCCGTCGCTGTCGCAGGTGGCGAAGTCGACAGACGTGTTCGGGTTCGGGAGCGGTTCGCCGGTCATCACCTCGGATGGCACGAACTCGGGCAGCGCGCTGGTCTGGATCATCTGGGCAGCCAACCGCCAGGGGTCCGGCGGGCAGCTGCGCGCCTACGACCCGGTGCCTGTGAACGGCCATCCCGTTCTGCGCTGGAGCGCGTCGATCGGCACCGCGACGAACTACAGCACGCCGGGCGTGGGCGCCGGACGTCTCTACGTGGGCACCCGCGACGGCCACGTCCTTGCGTTCGGCTCGCCGGTCACGCAGCCGCTGAGCGGGTCGGGCTTGACGTTCTCGCGGACCACGATCGGGACGAGCAGCGCCCCGCAGACGCTCACGATGACCGCGAACAAGGCGCTGACGATCTCGAGCCTGAGCTTCGGCGGCTCGCCGAGTCAGTTCTCCTGGGCCAATCCCTCCCACACGCTCCCGGTCACCCTCGCGACCGGCCAGAAGCTCTCGGTCGACGTCACCTTCACGCCGACCGACACCGGTCCGGTCGGCGATCAGCTCACCGCACACACCGACGCCGGCGACGTGTCGTTCTCGCTCCAGGGCACGGGACAGCCGGGACCCGGGAAGCTCGAGGGGAGCCCGGCCATCCTGTCGCTGGGCGGCACGTCGGTGGGCGGGGAACTGAACGGAACCGTGACCTACAGCAACGTGGGCGGCCAGGCGCTCACCGTCCAGGACGTCCAATCGCCCAGCGCGTCCCACCCCGTTCTCGATCACCGGCGCCCCGGCGCCAGGCTTCACCCTCGGCCCCGGCGACAGCGTCACGGTCGGCGTCGCGTTCGACCCGACCTCCGACGGCAAGTTCACCGACGCGGTAACCCTCGAAACGACCGACGGCGAGAGCCTGCCGATCGGCCTGTCCGCGTCGGCCGCCGCGCCGGGGCTGCTCCAGCTCTCGAGCGAAGCCGTCGACTTCGGCACCGTCTCGATCGGGAGCACCGCCACCCGCACGTTCACGATCAGCAACGTCGGGGGCTCCACGGTCACGATCGAGAAATCGAAGCCGCCGTTCGGAGCGGCCTTCACGGCCGCGACCAGCCTGCCTGAGGGCACGACGATCGACCCGGGCCAGACGCTGACCGAATCCATCACGTTTGCCCCGAGCAGCGCCGGGTCCGCCAGCGGCGCCTGGCAGATCACCGGCGACGACGGCTCCGGCCTGCACACGGTGCAGTTCACCGGTGATGGCGCCTCGGCCGCGACGGGGCCTAGCGGAACGCCACCGCCGTCTTCCAGCCCGGCGCCGCCTCCGAGCGCCCAGCCGGCATCGGTGCCGCCTTCCGCGCCGAAGTTCATCCCGGTCCTCGCCACCACCACGGCGCGGAACGGCATCTACGTCACGTACACGGCACGGGCAGCCGGGATCAGCCGGTTCGTGCTCGAGCGCGCCACGGTCGGCCGCCGCGGCGTCCGTGGGTGCGTTGCCGCCACCCGACAAGACCGATCGCTCCCTGCCTGCAGGCGCTACGTGATCGTCGGCAGGTTCACCCACCAGGACCGCGTCGGCACGACCAAGCTCCGGCTCGCGGCCTTCGTGCCCGCGCGCCTACTGGTGGCGGGCACCTACCGCCTGCAGTCGATCCTGCTCGACTCCGCCGGCGCGGCGCACACGCTGTACACCTCGCTGCGGATCGTCACGCCGCCGCGGCGGCACCCGTCGAGCCCCGCGGCTGCCGCTGCCGCTGCCGCGAAGGACGCGTCGACGCTCGTGCCTCTCGTGGATGCGCTCCGCCGGCTGACCGTCTGGATCTGAGAGCTAGCGGCTGCGCTCGCGGCGTGCGTAACGCGTCACAACCGCCCGAGCCGGCTGACCGGCCGCGGGATCAATCAGCTAGCGGCTGCGGAGGCCGGCCGGGTCGGCCCCGTGCTTGCGGGCCTTCTGGCTATCGCGGGCACGCAGGACCTCGGCCACCGTGAGGATCATGATCTTGAAGTCGAAGCCGAGCGACCAGTTGCGGATGTAGTAGTTGTCCCACTCGACGCGGTCGGCGATCGAGGTCTGGCCGCGCAGCCCGTTCACCTGCGCCCAGCCGGTGATGCCCGACTTCACCCGGAGGCGGTCGTCGTAGCGGTCCACCTCGGCCCCGAAGCGCGCGGCGAACTCCGGGCGCTCCGGGCGGGGGCCGACGATGCTCATCTCGCCGCGGAGGACGTTGAGCAGCTGGGGGACCTCATCGAGCGAGGTGCTGCGCAGCCAACGGCCGACCGACGTCCTGCGGTCCTCGCCTTCGATCCCTCCGGGCGCGCACCCGTCGGGCAAGACGAAGTCGTCGGGATGAGCGGCGGCGGGCTCGCGCATGGTGCGGAACTTGAGCACGTCGAACACACGGCCGTCCCGTCCCACGCGGCGCTGGCGGAACAGCACCGGGCCGGGCGAGGACAGCCGCACCGCGAGCGCGATCGCTCCCATTACCGGCGCCAGCGCCACCAGCGCGATCATCGCGAAACACCGGTCAAGCGCATGCTTGACGGCAAACTGCGAGCCGCGTGGGTCGGTGGGACGCAGCGTGATGAGGGGCAGGCCGCCCAGGTGGTCGAGGATCGCGCGCTCGTTGATCGCCTCGAACATCCGCGGCACGAGTGAGACCTCGACCCCGAGCTCCTCGCACTCCCTGACCTTCTCGACGAGGACGTGGTCAGGCTCGGAGGAGAAGGCCAGGATCACCCGGCGGGCACCCGTGTGGCGGATCGCCTCGTCCAGGCGGTCCAGGCCGCCCAGAACGGGGACGCTGCCGGCCAATGAGTACGCCATCGGATCGGCGTCGAGGAACCCGACGAGACGCAGGCCATACCGGCGATCGGCGTTCAGGCGGTTGGCCAGATGCTCTCCGACCATCCCCGCGCCCACGATCAGCGTGGGCGTGGCCAGCGCCTGGTTGCGCCGGGCCTGGGTGCGAACGGACGCGAGGACGACGCGGGCCACGCTGAGGTACACGGCGGCGAACAGCCACAACCGAAGCGCGAGGCCGACCGGATGCGCGCCGCCGAGGATCGAACCGGTCGCGACCATCAGCATGGCCGACAGCGACGCCGCGCCGAGCACGTGCAGGGCGGTGTCGAGGATCGAGGCGTCGAGGCGCTCGTCCGGATCCGGACGGGCGCGCAGGATCCCGAGCGTCAGGGCGGGGAAGAGGGCCGCGAGCCATCCGGCGCCGCCCCATTGCGGGATGGGCGCCGCGTAGAACGCGGCGGTGGCGGCCAGGCAGAGCACGATCGCGTCCACGAGCAGGCGGACCTGAGACCAGACCCGTCCGTCGAGCAGGCGGCCGATGCCGGTGGCGATCAGTCCAGACCGCGCGAGCGGAAGGTGGATCGCCTCGGAGCTATGGGCGTGCGATGCGACCGGAGGCGTCATCGCTGGGCGCGATCAGGTCGCGATGACCGCTGGCCAATTGTGTGGTCCTCGATTCGGGCCACTCTCTGTTCGTCCCCTTCACGGAGTCCGTTACCGATCCCTACTCAACTCGATCATACCAAGCCAAAACGCTGAAATTCAATTACCCGTTTCGCTAAACCGGCAAAATGCCAGCGGGACGAAAATGCAGCAGTTTCTCGCGCCTGGCGATCGAGAACTTGTCCTGGCGGGGGCGCGTAGGATTCTGGGCAAACGTTTCGAGGAGGCCCTCGCATGTCGCGACTCATCAGGATGGACCGCAGCGGCCACACGACGGTCGCGGAATGGACGGCCGGCGACCCCACGAGCACCGACGCGGCGGTCGCCGCGTTCCGCGCCGAGCTCGATGAGGGTTATTTCGCGCTCGTGTCCCACGGCTCCGGGAGCGCCGAGCAGGTCCACGAGCTTCCCCTCGACGCCGACCTGGTCATCCTGCGCCGCCCGATCGCCGGAGGCTGAGCCATTTCCCCGTCGGCGCCGTCCGTCGCCGCCGACGTCGGCGGCGCGCTACCGGAGCTTGCGAACGTCCGCTGGCGCCGTCGGGTCGATGACCGCTCGCTACGCCGGGTGGGTCGGCTGTGGACGCTCTCGACCGTGGCCCACACCCTCCCGTTCGTCGCGGGGGCTCTCGTGCTGGGTCTGGCCAGCCCGATCCTCCTCCCGTTCGCCGTGCTCTGCCTGGCCCACGCATGGGCGATCCCCGAGCTGTACGCCGTCCGCGGGGCCCGGGTGGTCAAGCGCGTCGGCGGTGAGCGCGGGGGGTCCGAGCGCGTCGCGCTAGGGCTCCTCGGAGACCTCGTCGACCATCGGGCGCGGGAGTTGCACGGGCGCACTGGGCTGATGCTCGAGCCCGGCCGGCTCGGCGTGTGGCTTGTGGGGGAGGCGGGGGCGCTGCTCGTGCGCCCCGGCGGCCGGCGCGTGCACTGCTACTGCGTGCGGGTCCCCGCCCCGGCGCTGCCGCCCAGCGATCGCCTGGCCCACCTCCTGCTGGCGCTGCGGACCGACGAGCTCGGGTTTGCCACGGTGGCGAACCTGGCCTTCGCCGGCGCTCGGTGGCGGGTGCGCCGGCGGCTCGGGGCGCCGGCGCGGGTGGCGCTCGATGCCGCGGCGGCACGGGCGCGCGGGCCCCGCGGCTGATCGGCTACCGACAATGTTTGTCCCCAGGGCCAATGTGCGGCCGGGCGCAATTTCCGATCATCTTCGCCATGACCCGTCCACTGACAGCCTCCAAGGTCCTCCTCGTCGCGGACCGGCGGACCACCCCGAGCAGCCGCCGCGACATTCCGATCCGGCGCTACCGCCTCGCTCGGGTGCGCCTGGACTCCCGCCCGGTTGGCGGCGAGTCGCGCTTCGAGTACCTCAAGCGCGTCTACGACTGAGCTCTTAGCGTCTCCTTCACTGAGGGGTCGCCCGGCTGGAGTACGCTTAAAGCATGCAAAGTCAAGTCGAGGCTCACCGCTCACGTACCCCGGCCGTCGTGCGCAAAGGAATCGCCGCTCTCGTCCTGGTCGTCGCTGTGGTGTTGGCTCTCAAGCTCATCATCGGCTTCGTTACCTGGCTGTTCGGGACGATCCTGATCGTTGCGGTCATCGCCGCCGTCCTCTGGGCAGTCAAAACGCTGGTTTGGTGACGCCAGGCCCAGGGACATGGGCCTGGTTGTAGTCCTGTTTTTCTTCGGCCTGGCCGGAGGGATCGTGGGGCGCGTCAAGGGCAGTTCGTTCGTGCTCTGGTTCCTGATCTCGGCCTGTGTCCCGTTCATCGGGCTGGTGGCCGCGCTCTGCTACCGCTGGGACAACCAGGAGCTCCGCCGTCAGTGTCCCGGCTGCGGCCGGGTCCTCAAGCTCCACGACGCCGTGTGTGTGCGCTGCGGCACCGAGCTCGAGTTCCCGGAGGTGGCGATCGCCTCCGAGATGAGCGTCCGCGAGCGGGCGGCGGCGGGCTAGAGCGACCGATCGGGGGAGGCCAGAGCCTGTCCGGACGGGGTATCCGGCCCCACGGACGCCGAGCGCAGCGAGGCCCTAAACCCGGCGAAAACCCGCTGTTACACTCGCCCTTCCCGCGCGCGGGGACCGCTCGCGCGTACCCCGACAAGGAGCCAGCGATATGCGCGCAGTCGACGCCCTGATGGAATGCCTGAAGGCCGAGGGCGTCGATGTGGTATTCGGGCTTCCGGGTGGCGCGAACCTTCCCACCTACGACGCGTTCTACGACGCTGGCATCCGGCACATCCTGGTCCGGCACGAGGCGGGCGGCGGCCACGCCGCCGAGGGCTACGCGAAGGCGACCGGCAAGGTGGGGGTGTCGCTGGCGACCAGCGGCCCCGGCGCCACCAACCTGATCACGCCGATCTGCGACGCGATGATGGACTCGGTGCCGGTCGTGTTCATCACCGGCCAGGTGCGCACCGAGCTGCTGGGCACCGACGGCTTCCAGGAGGCCGACACGATCGGCATCACGATGCCGGTCGTCAAGCACAGCTTCATGATCCAGCACCCGCTGGAGATCCCCCGCTCGATCCACGAGGCGTTCCACATCGCCCGCACGGGCCGGCCCGGTCCGGTCGTGGTCGACATCCCGCAGGACCTGAGCCGGGCGGACATCCCGTACGAGCCGGTCACCGACGTGCGCCTGCCCGGCTACCAGCCCACGACCGAGGGCAACCAGAAGCAGATCCGGATCGCCGCCAAGGCGCTGGCCAACGCGCGGCGCCCGATCATCTACGCCGGCGGCGGCGTGGTCGCCGCCAACGCGGCGGCCGAGCTGATCGAGCTCGCCACGAGCGACCGGTTCCCGGTGACCTGCACGGTGATGGGCCTCGGGGGGTTCCCGGGGACGCATGAGCAGTGGCTGGGCATGCTCGGGATGCACGGCACCCGGGCCGCCAACTACGCGATGGACGAGGCCGACCTGATCTGCGCGATCGGGGCCCGCTTCGACGACCGGGTGACCGGCAAGCTGTCGGAATTCGCCCCGCGGGCCAAGTTCATCCACATCGACGTCGACCCGGCCGAGATCTCCAAGAACGTGCCGGCGCACATCCCGATCGTGGGGGATGCCAGGAACATCATGCCGCGATTGACCGCCGAGTACCGCGCGCTGGAGGCCGATCCAGGGCGCCTGGAGGAGTGGTGGTCGCGCATCCGGGTGTGGCAGGAGCGCCATCCGCTGCGCTACGAGGACTCGACCGACTCGGAGATCAAGCCCCAGTTCATGATCCAGTCGCTGTACGAGGCCACCGGCGGCGACGCGATCGTGACCAGCGACGTCGGCCAGCACCAGATGTGGACCGCCCAGTACTACCACTTCCCGCAGCCGCGCCGGTGGATCAACTCGGGCGGCCTGGGCACGATGGGCTTCGGCCTGCCGGCGGCGATGGGCGCCAAGGTGGGATGCCCGGATCAGACCGTGGTGTGCATCGCGGGCGACGGCTCGGTCCAGATGAACATGCAGGAGCTCGCGACCTGCACCCAGGAGGGCATCGGCATCAAGGTGTTCATCATGAACAACGGCTACCTGGGCATGGTCCGCCAGTGGCAGGAGCTGTTCTGGGACAAGCGCTACAGCCAGGTCGATATGGGGGAGTGGCCGGACTTCGTCAAGCTGGCCGAGGCCTACGGCGCCACCGGCCTGCGCCTGCAGGACAAGAGCACGCTGGTCGCCGACATGAAGGAGGCGCTGGCCATGGACGGGCCGGTGCTCGTCGACGTGCGGGTCACGCGCGAGGAGAACACGTATCCGATGATCCCGGCCGGCCAGCCGGCGCGGAACATGGTCGGGTGATTCTGCATGGGTGAACCGGGAACCAAAGAAGTCCTGTCGCTCGACGAGCTCGAGGCCGTGAGTGGCCTGCGCACGGGCCGCAAGCACATCCTGTCGATTCTGGTCGAGAACAAGCCGGGTGTCCTGACCCGCATCGCCGGGCTGTTCGCTCGCCGCGGGTTCAACATCGACACCCTGGCGGTCGGCCCGACCGACGACGAGCGCGTCTCGCGCATCACGCTTACGTTGGATGGCGCGCTCCATCCGATCGACCAGGTCACGAAGCAGCTGCACAAGCTGGTCAACGTGCTCAAGATCCGCGACCTGGAGCCGCGCGAGACGCTGGCCCGCGAGCTGGCGATGTTCAAGGTGTCGGCCGATGGCGCGAGCCGGGCCGAGGTCATGCAGATCTGCGAGATCTTCCGCGGCAAGGTCGTGGACGTGACCAAGCGCTCGGTGGTGATCGAGCTGACCGGGACGTGCGACAAGGTCGATGCCTTCGAGCAGCTCGTGCGGCCGTTCGGGTTGATCGAGATGGCGCGCACCGGCGAGATCGCGATCGCCCGGGGCCGCAGCGAGACATAGCGCTCCGGGTAGCCTCCCGGGCATGAGCGTGCGCGCCCCTGGGGTCTCGCCGGCGTGGGGCTGGCTTGACCGCGACAGCGCCCGGCGGCTCGAGTTTCGGCTGGACGCGGCGCTGCGCCGGGCGCGGACGACCGGGACGCCGGCGCTGGCCAGCGTGACCGCGGCCGTCGATCCGGCGGTCGACCCGACCGCGGTCGCGGTGAGCTCCCGGCGCCCCGGCGAGCCGTGGTTCTGCCTCGAGCAGCCCGATCGGGATCGGTGTGCGGTGGCGGCCATAGGGTGCGTGCGCGCGCTCGAGGCACGGGGGGCCGGTCGGTTCGGGGAAGTCGCGCGGCGCTGGTCGGCGGTGGCGTCGGCCGCTCTGGCCGACTCCCCCGACGGTCCGCCCGGCTCGGGGTTGGTGGCGGTCGGCGGCTTCGCGTTCGCCGGAGATGGCGGCGGCTCGGCACGGTGGCAGGGCTTTGCCCCCGCTTCGATGATCGTGCCGGAGGTGTCGCTGGCGCGGCGAGGATCTCGCGTGGCGCTGACCGTGAACGTCGAGGCGGCCCCCGACGACACGCTCGAGGATCTCCGCGGCCGGGTGGGCGGCCGGCTCGGGGAGCTTTCGACGGCTTCGCTGCCGCTGCTCGATCCGGCGCCGACCGGGGCCTACCGGGTGCTCAGCCCGATGCCGCCCTCGCACTACGAGGAGGCGGTGGCGCGGGCGGTGCAGCGGATCCGCGCCGGCGAGTTCGAGAAGATCGTGTTGGCCCGCGACGTCGAGGTTCACGCGCCGGTCGATCACGACGTGGGCGCGGTGCTCGGGCTGTTGCGCGAGGCGTTTGCGTCCTGCTACGTGTTCGCGGTGGGGCGGGGCGACGCGGCGTTCGTGGCCGCCAGCCCCGAGTTGCTCGTTCGCCGGGAAGGGCAGCGCGCCTCGACGGTGGCGCTGGCCGGCTCGGCGCGTCGCAGCGCGGACCCCGCGATCGACGACCACCTGGGCGAGCAGTTGCTGCAGAGCGATAAGGACCGCGAGGAGAACGAGATCGTCGTGCGGCGGATCGCTCGAGCGTTGCGGCCGCACTCGGTGTGGGTCACCGCGGCGCCCGAGCCCGTGCTCGTGCAGGTGGCCAACATCCAGCACCTGGGCACGCCGATCCGGGCGCAACTGGCGGCGCCGTTGAGTGCGATCGAGCTGGCCGGGGTGCTGCATCCCACGCCGGCGGTGGGCGGCGAGCCGCTGGAGGTGGTCGAGCGGCTGATCCCGGCGCTCGAAGGGCTGGATCGGGGCTGGTACGCCGGCGCGGTGGGGTGGAGTGACGCGGCCGGCGACGGCGAGTTCTGCGTGGCGCTGCGCTGCGGGCTGGTGCGCGGTCGGCTGGCGGCGCTGTACGCCGGAGGCGGGATCGTGCGCAACTCCGAGCCGGCCGACGAGCTGGCCGAGACAGAGGTGAAGCTGGGCGCGTTGTTGCCGGTGCTGTCCGGCTGACGCCCTGCTCTCCCCGCCAGCCCCGTCCCGACCCCCAGCCCGAAATTTCCGCCAATGGGACGAGCCCGGGCCGCCAGTTCCGGATAATCGGTCTGCAAGCCGAAGAATCCGTCACTACGGCCGCGCGGGTGGCCGCATTGACGGAAATTTCGGGGTTGGGGGGTCAGCGGGGGGTGAGGGTGCGGACGGCGGCGAGGGCCGCATCCGCGGCGCGGCGGTGCAGAGCGAGGTTCTCGACCCGGTCGGTGCGGACCTCGATGATCGTGGTCCCGGTGCCCGCGATCGACTGGTCGACCGCACTGCGGAGCTCGGCGAGGTTGCTTGGTCGGTGATAGTCGGTGTCATACGTCGACGCAGCCCCGACGAAGCTGATGCCGTGCGGGGTGGCCACGTGCTCCTCGAACGCGTCGGTCTCGCCGGCCACCGGCAGGAAGTGGAAGATCCCCCCGCCGTCGTTGTTGAGCAGCACGATCGTCAGCGACAGGCCGAGCCGGCGCGCGGCGAGCAGCCCGCCGATGTCGTGGGCGAGCGCGACGTCGCCGATCAAGCAGGACGACCGGGCCCTCGCCCGCGGCGGCGGCACCGAACGCGCTCGACACGGTGCCGTCGATCCCGTTGGCGCCCCGGTTCGACAGCACCCGCGGACCGTCCTCGCGGGCGGGTAGGTACAGCTCCACGTCGCGGATCGGCATCGAGGAGGCGACGAACAGCGTCGCGCGGGCGTCCAGCCAATCCCCGAGGCTCCGGGCGACCAGCGGCTCTGACAACTCGTCGCCGAGCGCCTGGTTCAGGGCCTCGCCGGCGGCGGCGTCGGCGGCGCGCCAGGCGGCGAGCCACTCGGGCTCGGTGGGGATGACCTCGCCGGCGGTCATGCTGTCGAGCAGCGCCCGAGTCGGTGCGTGCACGCGCATCCCGACGACGGCGTCCGGGTCGTGCCAGACGGCGTCGGGATCGACCGCGATCTGGGCGGCGTCGAGCCCGGCCAGCCAGACCCGCAGCGGCTTGGAGGTCGGCAGGTCCCCGGTGCGGATCACGAACTCAGGCCGGTGGCGCTCGGCGAACTGCGGATCGCGCAGCAGCAGGTCGTAGTGGGCGATGGCGGCCGGTCCGTGGCGCGAGCCCGAGAGCGGATCGGCGAGCAGCGGGATGCGGGCGCGCGCGGCGAAGCCGGCCAGCTCGCGCGCGGCGACGGCGTCGCGCTCGGCGCCGGCCACGATCACGACGCGGCCGAACGGGTGGCGCCCTCCGGCCGGGGTGCTCGGGGGCGGCGCATCGAACGCGACGTACGGGCGGTTGCCGTCCCGCGCGCTCGCGTCCTCGGGCAGCGGGGCGTCGAGCACGAGCGGCTCGCGCAGCGGGAAGTTCAGGTGAACCGGACCCGGAGGACCGTGCAGGGCGGTCCAGTAGGCGCGGCAGGCCAGCATGCGGATCCAGCGCAGCGACGCGGGCGTCGCGGTGTCCACGCCGACCTCGAAGAACCACTTGACCGCGTCGCCGTACAGCTTGACCTGGTCGATCGTCTGCCCGGCGCCGACCTCGCGCAGCTCGGGCGGACGGTCCGCGGTCAGCACGATCAGGGGCACGCGGGCGTGGCGGGCCTCGATGACCGCCGGCGCGAGGTTGGCCGCCGCGGTTCCCGATGTGCAGGTCACGGCCACCGGAAGGCCGGAGCGCTTGGCCGCGCCGAGGGCGAAGAAGCCCGCGCAGCGCTCGTCGAGCTCCGACCAGCACCGGATGCGGCCGTTGCGCACGAGTGAGAGGACGAGCGGCGTGTTCCGCGACCCCGGGGCTGTGCAGGCGTGCTCCATCCCGCAGCGGGCGAGTTCGTCGCAGAAGGCGCGGAGCAGCAGGTAGGTGTCGGTGGCGGTCATGATCCGGATCGCATGGCGCGCGACGTCGTCCTCCTGCATGGCTTCACCCACACCGGGGCGAGCTGGGACCCCGTGGTCGCGGCGCTCGGGGAAAGCTATCGCGCGCTCGCGCCCGACATCCGCGGGCACGGAACGGCGTCACGCCGGACGCCGGTGACGCTCGAGGCGGTGCTCGACGACCTCGGCGCGCTGTCGCCCGAGCGCTTCACGCTCGTGGGTTACTCGATGGGCGGGCGCCTCGCGCTGCACGCCGCGCTCATGCCCCGCGCGCGAATCGAGCGGCTCGTGCTGATCGGGGCAAGCCCGGGTCTTGCCGACCGTGGCGAGCGCGAGGCGCGCCGCGCCGCCGACGAGAAGCTGGCCGAGGAGATCGAGCGCTCGGGCATCGAGGAGTTCGCCCAGCGGTGGGCGCGGACGCCGGTGCTGGCCGGCCAGCCGCCCGAGGTGCTCGCCGCCGTACATGCCGATCGCCTGCGCAACGAGCCGGCCGGCCTGGCTCGTGCGCTGCGGGGCCTCGGGACGGGCGCGCTGCCTTCGCTGTGGGACCGGCTGGGGGAGGCCTCGATGCCGGTGGCGCTGGTCGTGGGGGAGCGCGACGAGAAGTTCAGGGCGATCGCGGCGCAGATGGTGTCGGCGCTACCCGATGCCGAGGT
This sequence comes from uncultured Solirubrobacterales bacterium, assembly GCA_963832315.1. Classification (GTDB taxonomy): domain Bacteria; phylum Actinomycetota; class Thermoleophilia; order Solirubrobacterales; family Solirubrobacteraceae; genus Palsa-465. Next base: position 154,433 of record CAWHTT010000015.1, read on the forward strand.
GATCCTCGTGCCGGGCGCGGGGCATGCCGTGCACCTGGAGGCGCCCGGCGCGGTGGCGGCGGTTATCGCCGGCGCGGGTTAGGGTGCTAGGCGGCCTGGAGGACGGCCTGTGCTACCGGCCCGCACCCCTGCACATCCGCGGCCAGCCGGCCCGCGGAGGACTCCTCCCAGCGCCCGCTCTCGATGAGAACGCCGCACAGCGCCACGACGTCGGCGAGCGCCTCCTGGGCCTCGAGGTCGGTCGACAGGTCGGCGGCGAAGACGAGGTTGTCCGCGGCGTAGCGGATCCGCTGCTGCTCGGAGTCGAGCAGCTTGCTCGGTCCCATGTCCTCGAGGGTCTTCATCACCCGGCGGTATGCATTGGAGCGTTCAGGACTCATCTTGGTTCTCCTGTCGAGCGGATGGCTCTGTTAGGCATCATCGTCGGCATTTGAGCCTCTCCCTTTAGCCCTACGGGCTAAATTTCTCCGCCGCGGTTGTACCCGGACAGGAACCGCATCAAGCGTGACGTCCGTCACGCGACGCGCGGGGCTACCTCCGGAAGATGACCCGGGCCGTGGCGATCCGCTTGAACTTGCTGGTCTCCACGGTGATCTTCACCGGCAACCGATGATGCGCCGCCAGCAGGCGCTTGCCGTTCGCGTACAGCGGGAGCCGGATCGTGGCGCTCCGGCCCACCCCGAGGGAGACCGTCGTGCCGCCGACCGCCGCCGGCTTCCCGTGCCGTCTGATCGTCATCGCAACCAGCACGAAACACGTGGCATGGCGGGTCCCCGAGCAACGCAACGGCACGTGCGCGCTCTTCCCCTTGACCGTGACCTGTCCCACCGAGATCGTGGCGAACCCGCCGCCGATGGCGGTGTTGGGCGACCGGGACGAAGCCGAGGCCTGGACCGCGGCGGCCGGCCCGCACACGGCCAGACATGCCAGCGCCGCCAACGCCGAGATCGAACAGCGCGACGCCCGGCCGAGGCCAGATGACTTCTCAGAACCCATCGGCGCGGGGACCGTAGCACCCGCCGACGGTCAGATCATCCGGTACCAGCGCTCGAGGCCGTCGCCCAGGCCCGCGCCGGCCGGGACCCCGATCCGGCCGCCGTGGGCCGGGAACAGATCGTCGCGGCCAGCAAACAGCCCGAGCGTGGCCAGCCCGCAGGGGTGATCAGGCTGGACGGCCGCCGCGGCATGCAACGCGGCGGCGATCCCGAGTGGTCCGTCCAGCGTGGAAGCGAGGTACACCTCGTAGCCGGCGGCGCGCGCGCTGTGAGCCGCCTCGAGCAGCCCGGTGATCCCGCCGCAGGCAGCGATCTTCAGGCACACGGCCCGGCAGACCCGATCATCCAGCGCTCCGGCCCCCGAGGCCGTCTCGTCCAGGGCCAGCGGGACCTCCGGGATGGCCGCCGCCACGTCTCGAGTCTGCTCGAGGCCGTGGACCGGCTCCTCGCACAACTCGATCCCGACCGGCGCCAGCGCGCGCAGCGAGACGACTGCCTGCTCGACTGACCACGCGCCGTTGGCGTCCAACCGGATCGCCACCTCGGGGCCGACCACCGCGCGCACCGCGGCCAGCCGGCCGGCGTCGTCGCCCATCCCGACCTTGACCTTGACGCAGCGAAACCCCGCCGCGCGTGCTTGGGCCGCCTCCGCCGCGGCGCCTGCGCGATCGGCCGCCGCGATGGTGTAGTTGACCTCGACCGGGTCGGCGACACGCGCTCCCAGGCGCCGCCATACGGGCTCGCCGGTCTGGCGGCTCTCCATGTCCCACAGGGCCATGTCGATCGCCGCCACCGCCGGCAGGACGGCCATCCGCCGCCACTCGGCGAGCGCCTCGGCGATCGACGCGCCGGGTGAAGCCGCGGCCAGCATGTCCCGGCACGCCTCGAGCGCCTCGAGTACGTCCTCGACGTTCACGCCGTGGTAGTCGGCGAGCGGCGCGGCCTCGCCCAGGCCGACGAAGCCGTCCTCGTCCTCGATGCGCAGCAGCACGAGCGGGCGATCCTCCAGGGAACCGCGGGCGGAAACAAAAGGCGCGCGCAAGCGCGCCCTGATCAAATCGATCTGGACCCTCACCGGCTGAGGAGCAGACCGGCCGCCAGCAGCGTGCAGAAGATCAACTGGAGGACCCCGGTCTGGGCCAGGGCGCCGTTCAGCGATGCGCCGTCGGCGCGGTTTCGTACCACCCGCACGACCCGGGCGGCGAGCGGCAGCGTCAGCCAGGGGAGGAACAGCCACGGCTTCAGCGGGCCGAAGATCCACGTCACGGGCGTGAGCAGATAGGCCAGGTAGATGATCGCCGCGAACAGAACGCGGGTTCGGCTGCGCCCGAGGCGGACCGCCAGCGTGCGCTTGCCGGCGCGACGATCGGTGTCGATGTCGCGCACGTTGTTGACCACCAGGATTCCGGCGGCGATCAGACCGACGGGGACCGCCAGCGCGAACGCCTCCCAGTTGAGGTGCTTGACCTGCACGAAAAACGATCCCGCCACCGCGACGATGCCGAAGAACAGGAACACGAACAGCTCACCGAGCCCCTCGTAGCCGTACGGCCGCGGGCCCCCGGTGTACAGGACCCCGGCCAGGATCGAGGCGGCCCCGACGAGCAGTAATTGCCAGCCGGCCACCGCAATCAGGTACGCGCCGGCGAGCACCGCCACCCCGAAGGTCAGGTACGTCGCGATCAGCACCTGGCGCGGGGGCACGAGCCCGCCGGCGGTGACGCGCACCGGCCCCAGTCGATCCTCGGTGTCGGCCCCGCGCCGGGCGTCGGAGTAGTCGTTGGACAGGTTGGTGCCGATCTGGATGAACATCGCCCCGATCAGGGCGGCGATGAAGCGCAGCGGATAGAACACGTGCAGGTAGCCGGCCAGCGCCGTGCCGACGAGCACCGGGGCGACCGCCGCGGGCAGCGTCCGCACCCGCGCGGCCATCAGCCAGATGCGCACCCCGCTCGGCCGCGTGGCCGCCCGCGTCGTAGCCATCACGTCACGCCCGGCGCGGGAACTTCGAGAAGTCCGGCTTGCGCTTCTCGAGATAGGCGTTGCGGCCCTCCTGCGCCTCCTCGCTCATATAGAAGAGCAGGTTCGCGTCGTGGGCCAGCTGCTGGATACCGGCCAGGCCGTCTTCGTCGGCGTTGAAGCTCGCCTTGAGCATGCGCAGCGCGAACGGCGACATCGCGAGCATCTCGCGGCACCACTTGACGGTCTCCGGCTCGAGTTGCTCGAGCGGCACCACGGTATTGACGAGACCCATCTGGAGGGCTTCCTGCGCACCGTACTGCCGGCACAGGAACCAGATCTCCTTAGCCTTCTTGGGCCCGACCAGGCGCGAGAGCACGGTGGCGCCGAAGCCGCCGTCGAACGAGCCGACGCGCGGCCCGCTCTGGCCGAAGCGCGCGTTGTCGGCCGCGATCGTCAGGTCGCAGACGACGTGCAGCACGTGTCCGCCGCCGATCGCGTAGCCGGCCACCATCGCCACGACCGGCTTGGGCAGCCGGCGGATCTGGATGTGCAGGTCGGTGACCTCGAACCGGCCGACCGCCTCGTGCCTGCCCGCCGCGGTCGGGTCGGCTCCCGTCACGTAGCCGCCGCGCGAGCCCCGGACGCGCTGATCGCCGCCCGAGCAGAACGCGTCCGGACCCTCACCGGTCAGGATGATCACGCCGACGTCGAGATCCTCGCGCGCGCGAGTGAACGCGTCGGACAGTTCGACCACGGTCTCGGGGCGGAATGCGTTGCGGACCTCGGGGCGGTTGATCGTGATCTTGGCGATGCCGGCGTCCTCGCCGGTGGCGATTTCGTAGCGGATGTCCTCGTACTCGCCGGCGGGTGTCCAGGTCGTTGGCACGCGGGCGAGACTACCGTGTCGGTCGTGTCCGACTGGATCCACACCGCGGCGGCCAGGCACCCCGAGCGGATCGCGATCGAAGGGTTGGAGCGTGGCCTCACCTACACCGAGCTACGCGACGCCGCGGTGGCGGGGGCCGCTGTCACGCGTGCGCGACGGGTCCCGCTGGAGCTGCCCGCGGGCGAGGACTTCGTCATCGCGCTGCACGCCTGCCTGCTGGCCGGCGCGGCGGCCGTTCCGATCGACCTTCGGCTGAGCGCGGATGAGCAGACGCTGCGGAGACAGGCCGCGGACGTGGGTGTCGACGAGCCGCCGGGCGAGGACCCGCCCGTCGCGGTCATGCACACCTCCGGAACGACCGCCGCGCCCAAGCCGGTCGTCCTCACGCGTTCGAACTTCTTGGCCAGTGCGCTCGGCTCCGCGGTGGCGCTCGGCCTCGACCCCGCGGAGCGGTGGCTGTGCCCGATGCCGCTGACCCACGTGGGCGGGCTGTCGATCCCGATCCGCAGCGCGATCTACGCCACGACCGTGGTCCTCCATGGGCGTTTCGACACCGATGCGGTGCTGACCGACCTGATGGACCCGGCGCGGCGGATCACGCTCGTCTCGCTGGTGCCCACGATGCTCGCGCGGCTCCTCGACGCCGGCTTGGAACGACCGCCGACACTGCGCTGGGCGCTGCTGGGCGGGGGACCGATCGCGCCGGCGCTGCTCGAGCGGGCGCACGGGGCCGGGGTGCCGGTGGCGCCGACGTACGGCATGACCGAGGCGTGCTCGCAGATCGCCACGTTCGGCTGGCCGCTCGCGGGAGTCGATGTGCGGATCGCCGGCGACGGCGAGATCCTCGTCCGCGGGCCGATCGTGTCGGCCGGCGCGCTGTCCGGAGACGGCTGGCTGCACACAGGAGACCTCGGCGGCTTCGATGACCGGGCTCGGCTCGAGATCGTCGGCCGCAAGGCCGACACGATCGTCAGCGGCGGCGAGAACGTGGCACCGGCCGAGGTCGAGGCGGTCCTGCTCGAGCATCCTGCGGTGGCCGACGCAGCCGTCCATCCGCGCCTGGACCCCGAATGGGGCGAGGCCGTGGTGGCGACGGTGGTGATTCGGGACGGCGCCAGAGTCGCGCCTGAGGAGCTGCGCGCGCATTGTGCCGCCCGTCTTGCCGGGTTCAAGGTGCCCAAGGCGATCGGGTTCGCAGACCGGCTTCCGCGGACGCCGTCCGGCAAGCTGCTCCGGCGCCAGCTTTAATCGGGGGGTGTCGTCCGCCCCACAGTTCGCGCAGTCCGAGTCGCCGAACCAGCTCACGATCGAGCAGCTCGCGGCGGAGTCGGGGATGTCCGTGCGCAACATCCGCGCCCACCAGGCGCGTGGCCTGCTCGACCCACCCGAGGTGCGCGCGCGGGTCGGCTACTACGGCCCCGAGCACGTCGAGCAGCTGCGGCTGATCCGCGACCTCCAGGAGGACGGCTTCAATCTGGGCGCGATCAAGCGGCTGATCGACGACAGCGAGGGCACGGCCGAGCGGCTGCAGCGCTTCGGGCGAGCGTTGAGCGCGGTGGCGCACGCCGAGCGCGGGCAGACGCTGACCCTCGAGGAGCTAGGCCAGCGCTTCCGGGTCAGCGCGCAGGAAGCCCCCGAGGTCCTGGCCGAAGCCGAGCGGCTCGGGGTGCTCGTGCCCACCGGCGACGGCCGCTACCAGGTCCCGAGCCCGTCGCTCCTGGCGATCGCCGAGGAGGTGGTGGGACGCGGGATCTCGCTGCGCAGCGCTCTGGCCGTGCTCGAGGACATCGACCGCCACTGCGAGTCGGTATCGCGCTCGTTCGTCGAGCTGTTCGTGGCCGAGATCTGGAAGCCGTTCGCGCAGGCCGACATGCCCGCAGAGCAGTGGCCCGAGATCGAACACGCGGTAGAGCGGCTCGGACCGGTCGCTTCCGAAGCGCTGATCGCGATCTTCCAGCGGCGCCTGGGCGCACGGCTGGAGGGCGCGTTCGAGGAGATCACGCGCCGCGTGGCGGCGCGAACGTCCGCCCCGGCCGGGGAGTAGTCCGTGGGCGTCTCTGATCCGGACGCGCTTCGCTCCGAGATCCTCGGGCGGTGGGAGCGCGCCGCCGCAGGGTGGGGCAAGCGGGCCGACCGCATGCGCGAGTTCGGGATGCCGGTGTCGGCCTGGATGCTCGAGCACGCCCAGCTTCACCCCGGCCAGCGAGTGCTCGAGCTCGCGGCCGGACCGGGGGACACCGGATTCCTCGCCGCCGAGCTGATCCGGCCGGGAGGCACGCTGATCTCCAGCGACGCGGCGGAGAACATGCTCGAGGTGGCGCGGGCGCGCGCCGCAGATCTGGGGATCGCGAACGTGGAGTTTCGGCGGATCGATCTCGGATGGATCGATCTGGACACCGCGAGCGTCGACGTCGTCCTGTGCAAGTGGGGATACATGTTCACCCTCGATCCCGAGGCTGCCTTGCGTGAGGCGCGCCGTGTGCTGCGGCCGGGGGGTCGCATCGCGGTGGCGGCCTGGGACGAGGCGCCGGCCAATCCGTGGGCCACGATCCCCAATCGGGTGCTGGTCGAGCTCGGGCACATGACGCCTCCGGATCCGGACGCGCCGGGCATGTTCATCCTCTCCGCCCCGGGGCGTCTGCAGGACCTGCTCGAGACGGCCGGGTTCGTGGACGTGCTCGTCGAGTCGGTGCAGACATCCCGGTCGTTTGCCGACATCGCCGATTACGTGGCCGAGTTCTACGACACCTCGAGCATGTTCGGCGAGGTGTTCGACCGGCTGTCGGACGAGCAGCGCGAGGCCGTGGCGAGCAAGATCGCCGAGCTGTCGAGCGAGTACACCGGCGCCGACGGCTCGATCACCCTGCCGGGACGCTCCCTGGTGGCGGCCGCCGAGGCGTAGGGGCCCATAGCTCACACCGCCCGAAACGCTTGGGCGAGGACTTGCAGGAAGCAAGGTCGATTGCAGTGATTCCGGTTGATCGCAGTCTTGACGACACTGGGGCACATGCGTTTGCGACTTTCTCTGCTGATCACCGCCGCGGTTGCCGTCCTGCTGATGGCACCCGCCGCAGCGTCCGCCTACTTCGTCCACGTCGTCTCTCCCGGTGAGTCACTGTTCTCGATCGCCGCCACAGACGGCCTCACCGTCGACGAGTTGGCCGCCGCCAACGGACTGACTCCGACCACCCAGCTGATCACCGGCTCGACACTCCAGATCCCGCCACAGTCCGGGACGTCCGGGTCGACGGTGACGAGTTCCTCCGCGCCGACGGGCTCCACGGCCGTGACATCCACGGGCGGCGCGTACGTCGTCCAGCCGGGCGACACGCTGAGCGCGATCGCCGCCCGCGCCGGCCTGAGCCCGGGTTCGCTCGCGGCTAGCAACGGGCTTGACCCGAACGGCATCCTGATCTCCGGCACCGTGCTGCGCCTGTCCGGAGCCGGGAGCACGGTGCCGGTGAGCACGAGTACGAGTACGAGCACGAGCACGAGCTCTGCGGGCGGCGCCTACGTCGTCCAGCCCGGCGACACGCTGACCGCGATTGCCACACGCGCCGGGGTGAGCATGCCGTCACTCGCCGCCGCCAATGGACTCGATCCAACCCGTTACCTGATCTCCGGCACCGTGCTGCGACTGTCCGGAACCGGGACCATGGTGCCGGTGAGCACGAGTACGAGCACGAGCTCTGCGGGCGGCGCCTACGTCGTCCAGCCCGGCGACACCCTGACCGCGATCGCGACCCGCGCGGGGTTGAGCATGCCGTCGTTGGCCGCGGCCAACGGACTCGATCCGACCCGTTACCTGATTTCCGGCACGGTGCTCCGCCTGTCGGGCAGCGCCGCGAGCGTCGTCTCCTCCTCCGCGGCGAGCACGCAGCCGGTCGGGATGGTCGCCGAGGGAACGTCGACCGACCCGCCCTACCCGACCAACGAACGGGTCACGTCAGGCCAGGTCGGCTCGATCGCCGCCGCCAATGGCGTCCCGGCCTCGCTGGCCGACGCGATCGCCTGGCAGGAGAGCGGCTTCAACAACGCCCTGGTCTCGAGCGCCGACGCGCGCGGCGTCATGCAGATCCTCCCGGGCACCTGGCAGTGGATCCAGCGTTCGCTCGACACCGGCTCGCCGTTGGCCCCCGCCTCTGCGGCCGACAACGTGCGTGGCGGAGTCCTGATGCTGCACTCGCTGCTCGACTCCACCGGTGGCGATTCGGCGATGGCCGCGGCCGGCTACTACCAGGGCCTGCCCTCGGTCCAGCAGCACGGCATGTATTCGGATACCCAGCGCTACGTCCAGAACGTGCTGGCGCTCGAGCGCCAGTTCGGCGGCGGCGGATAGCGGCGGGCCCCTCGAGACATCGGCCGGGGGCCGCACCTCTGTACGCTCCCGGCCGATGTTCTACGACAAAGACGCAGATCTCTCGCTGCTCGAGGGCAAGACCGTGGCGATCATCGGCTACGGCTCCCAGGGGCATGCTCATTCTCTGAACCTGAAGGACTCGGGCGTCTCGGTGGTGGTCGGGCTGCGCCCCGAGTCCTCGAGCGTCGCGAAGGCCCGCGAGCACGGGCTGCGCGTGGCCGAGCCCGCGGACGCCGCCAGCGAAGGCGACATCGTGATGATGCTCGTGCCGGACGAGCTGCATCGCAGCGTCTGGGAGTCCGGCGTGAAGGACGGGATCGCCGCCGGCAACCTGCTGCTGTTCGGGCACGGCTTCTCGATCCACTACGGCGAGGTCGTCCCGCCTCCGGACGTCGACGTGGCGCTGGTTGCGCCCAAGGGCCCGGGCCACTTGGTCCGCCGCCAGTATCTCGAGGGGTCGGGCGTGCCCGGACTGGTGGCGGTTAACCAGGACGCCACCGGGAACGCGTTCAACCTCGCCCTCGCCTACGCCAAGGGGATCGGCTGCACGCGCGGCGGCGTGATCGACACCACGTTCAAGGACGAGACCGAGACCGACCTGTTCGGCGAGCAGGCCGTCCTGTGCGGCGGGGTCACCGAGCTTGTCCGCGCCGGCTACGAGACGCTGACCGAGGCTGGGTATGACCCGCGGCTGGCCTACTTCGAGGTCCTGCACGAGCTCAAGCTGATCGTCGACCTGATGTACGAGAAGGGCATCGCCGGGATGCGCTACTCGATCTCGAACACCGCCGAGTACGGCGACATGACCCGCGGCAAGCGCGTGATCGGCGCCGAGTCACGCGAGGCGATGAAGCAGTTGCTGTCCGAGATCCAGTCCGGCGACTTCGCGCGCGAGTGGATCGCCGAGAACCGCGCCGGTCAGGAGAACTTCAAGCGGATGCGCGAGGAGCAGGCCGGCCACCAGGTCGAGGTGGTCGGGCGCGAGCTCCGGGCCAACATGGACTGGATCGACACCGAGTTCGCCGAATAGGGGGTCCGCGGCTTACCCCTCCGAAGGCACGTGCGCTGCGCGCGAGTGCCTTCGGACGGCTAAACCGCTCCCCAGCCGGGCAGTTCGTTACCGTGACGTAAGGCCTATGAGCCAGGCCGAGACAATCCTCCACATTCCTGACGAATTGAAGCCGGCCGACGGGCGCTTCGGGTCGGGCCCATCCCGGGTGCGTCCCGAGCAGCTGGCCCGCCTGGCCGAAGAGGGCGCCGCGATCATGGGCACCTCGCATCGTCAGGCGCCCGTGCGAGGCGTGGTGGCGCAGGTCCGCGCCGGGCTGCGCGAGCTGTTCTCACTGCCCGAGGGATACGAGGTGGTGCTGGGCAACGGCGGCACGACCGCGTTCTGGGACGCCGCCGCGGCCTGCCTCGTCCGCGAGCGCGCGCTGACCCTGGTCTACGGGGAGTTCTCCTCGAAGTTCGCCACATGCACCCGGCGCGCGCCGTTCCTGGCTGACCCGATCGTGGTCGAGGCCGAGCCGGGGGATGCGCCGGAACCGCGCGGCGACCCGGCGGCGGACGTCGTCGCCTGGGCGCACAACGAGACCTCGACCGGCGTGATGGTGCCGGTGGCGCGACCTGCCGACTCCTCGGAGGACTCGCTGGTGTTGATTGATGCGACGTCCGGCGCCGGCGGGCTCCCAGTCGATGTGTCCGACGCCGACGTGTACTACTTCGCGCCGCAGAAGGGATTCGCCTCCGACGGAGGGCTGTGGCTGGCGCTGATGAGCCCGGCTGCGCTCGAGCGCGTGGCTTCGATCGGCGCTGATCCAGGGCCCGAGCGCTGGATCCCCGAGTTCCTGTCGCTCTCGATCGCGCTCGAGAACTCGGTCAAGGACCAGACGTACAACACGCCCGCGCTCGCGACCCTGCTCCTGCTCGCCGACCAGCTCGAGTGGATGCTGGCCCACGGAGGCCTCGACGGCATGGTGGCGCGCACCACCGAGTCATCCGGACACCTCTACGCGTGGGCGGAGCAGCACGAGCACGCCGAGCCGTTCGTGAGCGACCCGGCCAAGCGCTCGCTGGTCGTCGGGACGATCGACTTCAGCGCCGATGTCGACGCCGCGGACCTCGCCGCGACGCTGCGCGCCAACGGAATCGTCGACGTAGAGCCGTACCGCAAGCTGGGGCGCAACCAGCTGCGCGTCGCGATGTTCCCCGCCACCGACCCGAGCGATGTGCGCGCGCTCACCGCCTGCGTCGACTGGGTCCTGGAGCGAACGCTGTGAGCGCTACCGAGTCGCTGTCAGCCGGCGCGCAGGCCGACGCCGCCCGTCCGCGGGTGCTGGTGGCCGAGAAGATCGGGGACTCGGGAATCGATCTGCTGCGGGAGAGCTTCGACGTCGACCTGGGCGTTGGCTGGTCGCGCGAGGAGCTCGCCGAGCGCATCGGCGAATACGACGGGATCCTCATCCGCTCCGCCACCAAGCTCGACGCGGAGCTGATCGGTCGGGCCTCGCGGCTGCGCGCCGTCGGCCGCGCGGGCGTCGGCGTGGACAACGTCGACGTCGATGCGGCCACCAAGCGCGGAATCATCGTGGCCAACGCGCCGCAGTCGAACGTGATCACCGCCGCCGAGCACACCATGGCGCTGCTGCTGGCGCTGGCCCGCAACGTGCCCCAGGCCCACGCCTCGCTGACCGGCGGGAAATGGGAGCGCTCCAAGTTCTCCGGCATCGAGCTGTACGAGAAGAAGCTCGGGATCCTCGGCTTCGGCCGGATCGGGCAGCTCGTGGCTCAGCGTGCGCTCGCCTTCGGGATGCACGTGATCGGCTACGACCCGTACATCGCAGCCGAGCGCTACCGCGAGCTCGGCGTCGAGAAGGCCGAATCCTCGGACGCTCTGTACGCGGCCGCGGACTTCATAACGCTCCATCTGCCGAACACGCCCGAGACCAAGGGCTGGCTCGACGCCACGGCTCTGTCCAAGTGCAAGGACGGCGTGCGCATCCTGAACGTGGCGCGCGGCCCGCTCGTCGTCGACGCCGATCTGCAGGCGGCGCTCGATTCCGGCAAGGTGGGGGGCGCGGCGCTCGACGTGTTCACCTCCGAGCCGGTGACCGACCATCCGCTGTTCGGCTATCCCAATGTGATCGTCACGCCGCATCTGGGCGCCTCCACCGCCGAGGCCACCGACCGCGCCGGCTACCAGGCCGCCGAGCAGGTCGTGGCCGCGCTGACCGGCGGCGTGGTGACGAGCGCGGTGAACGTGCCGGCGATCTCGGCCGAGGACATGGACGTGCTTGGGCCGTTCGTGTTCCTGTGCCGCGCGCTGGGCCGGATCGCAGTGGAGGTCGCCGAGGGCTCCTCGATCGACCTGCTGCGAATCGAGTTCCTGGGCCGGATCGCCGAGCGCGACACCCGCCTGCTCGCGATCCAGGTCCTGCTCGGGGTGCTGCGCGGGCACACCGAGGAGGAGGTCAACGAGGTCAACGCGCCCGCCCTGGCTCATGAGCGGGGGATCGAGGTGGTCGAAATGAAGCGCTCGGCCGTCCGCGACTACTCCGACCTGGTCCGCGTGACCGTCGAGAGTGGCGATGAGAGCGTGCTGGTCGCCGGGACCCTCCTGGGGCGGCGCAACCGCGCGCACCTCCTGGAGGTGTGGGGCCAGCGCTTCAACATCCAGCTCGAGGACCACGTGACGGTGTTCCGCTACCGCGACATGCCGGGCATGATCGGACGCGTCGGCACCCACTTCGGCGAGCACGGGATCAACATCGTCTCGGCAGCGGTGGGACGTCATCCGGACGCTGCCGTCGGCGAGGGGCTGGAGGCCGTGATGGTGATCACGACGGATGCCGCCGTCGAGCAGACGGTGATCGACGAGATCGTGGCCCTCGACGGGTTCGAGGCCGGTCGCGCCGTGACCTTGTAGCTTGCGCCGCCGCGCCCGGGATCGCTTGCGCCGGCGGCCCGGGGATCGTGCGCTGACGGTTCTCGTCGTCACGCTCGCGCAGTTCATGGCGGTCATGTCGACGTCGGCGGTGAGCGTGGCGCTGCCCACGATCGGGCGTGACCTGCACGCTTCGAGCACGTCGCTGGAGTGGATCGTCGACGCCTACGTGATCGTGTTCGCCAGCCTGCTGGTCGCCGGCGGCGTGTTGAGCGACCGCCGGGGGCGCAAGGGCATGTTCATGACTGGGGTGACGCTGTTCGGCATCGGCTCGCTCGTCGGCGGGGTGGCGCCCTCGGTCGGCTGGCTGCTTTGTGGGCGCGTGATCCAAGGACTGGGACCCGCGATCGTCACGCCGACCAGTCTGGCGATCATCTCGGCCACGTTCGACGAACCGGGTGCGCGGGCGGGCGCGATCGGAGTGTGGTCGTCGGGCTCCGGGCTCGCGCTGGCGCTTGGACCGGCCGTCGGCGGGCTGTTGGTGGACGCCATCGGCTGGCGCTCGGTGTTCCTGCTCAACGTGCCACTCGCGCTTGTCGTGATCGCCCTGGGCGTGCGGTTCATCCCGGTGATCGCGCGGTCTGAGGAGGGCGCCCGGTTCGACTGGACCGGTGCGTTCCTGACCACGACCGGGATCGGGCTGCTGACGTTCGCGATCATCGAGGGGCCGGGTCGTGGCTGGGACTCCGGGTTGATCCTCGGCGCGTTCGTGGTGGCGTTCGGTGCGCTGGCGGCGTTCGTGGCCTGGGAGGAGCGGCACGAGTCGCCGCTGATCGACGTGTCGCTGTTCGCGCGCGCGCCGTTCACGGTGGCGAACCTGGCCGGGCTGGCCGTGTTCTTCGCGTTCATCGGGGGCATCGTGTACCTGAGCGCCTACTTCCAGCAGGTCCAGGGACGCTCGGCGCTCGGCGCGGGGCTGGCCGTGCTGCCGGTCGGGATCGGGTTCTTCGTCGGCGCGCCGCTGTCGGGCCGGCTCGTCGGCCGGTTCGGCCCGCGCTTTCCGATGGTGTTCGGGCTGCTGCTGTGCGCCGCCGGGATGCTGGGCCTGGTACGCCTGCAGACCGATTCCTCGATCGGTTCGCTCTGGTGGGACCTCGCCGCGGTCGGTCTCGGCGGCGGGCTCAGCCTCACCCCGATGACCGCGACGGCGATGGCCGCGGTGCGCGCTCAGCGCGCCGGCATGGCGTCGGCGATCCACAATTCGATGCGTCAGGTCGGCCAGGCGCTCGGAGTGGCCGTGCTCGGCTCGCTGGTCTATGCCGGCGTCGTCGGAGGCGCTGCCGGCGGCGGGCGGTTGCAGGGTGCTCAGGCCAGCGCGTTCGTGGACGGGCTGCACCGCGCCGTGCTGGTGTCCGGAGGCTGCCTGCTGGCAGCGGCCGTTTTGGCGGTGGTTTTGATCCCTAGCGGCCTGTTGGCCCATCGTGGGCCCGACGCGGTGTGAACGCCGGGGGCTTGGGATAAAACTGGTGCTATGCGACGGTTATCTCCCAAGCGGCGTTCGTGATGCGGGTCGTCGTGGCCCCCGTGAGCGCCTTTCTTGACGGCGAGCGCCGGATCGTCTCGGTGGGCGGCCGCTCGATCGGCGTGTTCCGGGTGGGCGAGCACTTCTACGCGATCCGCAACCGCTGCCCGCATCAGGGCGGGCCGCTGTGCCTGGGCCATGTTCTCGGCGATGCGGTCGCCGATGCTCCCGGCGAGGCGCGTATATCGGCCGATCCGCTGCGGATCGCGTGTCCGTGGCATGGATGGGAATACGACCTGGACTCCGGACAGTCGTTCCTGGGTGGTGCGATGGCCGGAGTGCGGAGCTACGGGGTCGGTCTGGAGCGCGGTGGATCGCTGCTCGAGGAGGCCACCGCGCGCCCGGCGGCGCGCGTGCCAGGCCCATACGTGGCCGAGACGTTCGAGGTCAGAGTGGAGGATGAGTATGTTGTGTTGCATGCTTAGGGAGGTAAGCGATGTCCCAGGTTGAGACGCGCAGGAGTGCCGAGGCGACGGGCACGCGCCCCGTAGCGCTCGTCGACTGCGACGTGCACGCCCAGGCGACCGAGCCGATGCTGGCCAAGTACCTGAGCGCGCCGGCGCGGCGCCTGCTCGAGCGCTACGGCCGGCGCACGCCGCGCGTCACCGAGTGGTATCCGCGCGCCCGGAACGCCGGCATGCGGGTCGACGCGTGGCCCGACAAGCCCGGGCACATCTGGGGCAGCGACCCCGAGACCATGCGAGCGCAGCTGCTCGACGAGTTCGAGGTCGACTACGCGGTGCTCGAGGTGCTCAGCGGGCAGGACTGCTACGACCATCCGGACTTCGCCGCGGAGTGGAACTCGGCCGTGAATCAGTGGCAGGCGGACGAATGGCTCGGATTCGATTCTCGGCTGCGCGGCACGATCGCGGTTCCGCACGAGTATCCGCAGCTGGCCGTGGCGGAGATCGAGCGGTGGGCCGACGACGAGCGCTTCGTCGCGGTGCTCCTGCCGGCCAGCGCCGCCGATCAGCTGGGCGCGCCCAAGTACTGGCCGATCTACGAGGCGGCCACCGCGCACGGGCGGCCTGTGGCGTTCCACACCGGCGGGTACGTTGACCACCGCGGGCCCGGCTACCCGTCGTTCTACCTCGAGTACCACGTGGGCAACGGCATCGTCATGCAGACCCAGCTCACGAGCATGATCGCCGCCGGCATGTTCGAGGCGATACCCGGGCTGCGCGTCGTCTTGACCGAGTGCGGAGTGGCGTGGGCCGCGGCGCTCACGTGGTCGTTGGACTCCGCCTGGGAGCTCATGCGCGATGACCAGCCGCGCCTCCAGCGCCGGCCGTCGGAGTACATCCGCGAGCACGTGTGGTTCACGACCCAGCCGATCGAGGAGCCCGACGATCCGAAGCATCTGATCTACGCGATCGAGCAGGCGCGGCTCGGGGACCGGCTCCTGTTCGCCACCGACTATCCGCACTGGGACTTCGACTCGCCCAAGCAGGCGCTGCCGCGCGCACTGGGCGCCTCGCTGCGCCAGGCGATCCTGTGCGAGAACGCGCTGGCGCTTTATGGATTGCCGCGCGAGCGCGTGGTGGACGCGTGACATGGACGCGATCGACTGCGATGTGCACTGCGCGCCGGCGTCCTACGACGCGCTGTTTCCGTACCTGAGCGACTACTGGCGCCAGTACATAACCGAGGCCGGGATCCGGTTGAACGGCCTGGCGCACGCCTATCCGAAGGCGGTCGCGGCGCCGGCGCCGTCCAGCTACGAAGAGCTGGCCGAGCGGGTGCTCGGAGGGTCGTCGGACGGGCGGATCGTGATCCTCAACTGCCTGACCGGGTTCGAGACCCACCGCAACCCGTACTTCGCCGCGGCGGTGGCGTCCGCCGTCAACGACTGGCTGCGCGAGGAGTTTCTGGCCCGTGACTCGCGGTTACGCGCCAGTTTGGTCGTTTCGACGATTTCTCCCGACGACGCCGTGTCGGAGATCGAGCGGGTGGGGGAGGACCCCCGCTTCGTCCAGGTCCTGCTGCCCGTCCGCAGCGACGTGCCGTGGGGGAACAAGAACAACCACGCTACGTTCGCCGCGGCTCGTGCGGCCAGGCTGCAGGTCGGCCTGCACGCCTGGGGTCGCGCCGGCAATGCGCCGACCCCGAGCGGCTTCACCACGACGTATATGGAGGATTACCTCGGCAACCAGCCGATCGCCCAGGCCCAGGTCCTGAGCTTTGTCTCAGAGGGCGTGTTCGAGCGCTTCCCCGACCTGCGCGTGGTGCTGACCGAGTGCGGCTTCGCCTGGCTGGCGCCGTTACTGTGGCGCTTCGACAAGGACTGGAAGGGCGTGTGGCGGGAGGTCCCATGGGTCAAGCGCCGGCCCTCGGAGTATGTGCACGAGCACTTCTGCTTCACGACCGCGCCCGCGCACCTGCCGAGCGATCCCGCCGCGCTCGACCAGCTGCTCGAGATGATGGACGGCGCCGAGGCGCTGGTGTACGCGTCGGACTATCCCCACGAGCACGGCGACGGCCTTCCGGCGCTGCTCGATCGCCTGAGCGACGAGCAGCGCCGGAGCGTGATGTGCGACACCGCCGCCGAGCTGTACGGACTCGGCACGTAACGCGTGTCGCTGGCGACCCGGCAGAGGCGCCCTCGCGGACGCGTCCCGGTCCACCAGTCCTTCTACGGCGCCGTGTCCTGGCCGATGGGGCCACCACCAACGTCGTTAGGCGAGCCCGGCTCCCACTGCCCCGAGAACGCCTGCCAGACCGAGGTCTTGTCGCACGTCCACTCTTCGACCGCTGATCCGGGCGGCCGGTTCGGAAGCACGGTCACGCACTGGAGGCTCCACGTCCCGAACGCCTTGAACAGGTGGATCAGCAGGTACCCGCTGTAATTCGAGGCGCCGGCGCCGAACCACATCGCGGTCGACGTGCTGTTACACGACCACAGCGCCATCTGGTTGCCGTTGCTGAAACTGAACCCGTAATTGTTCAGGCACAGGTTTTTGGTGTTGGCCGCATACAGGTACGGCTCGTAGTCCGCCCCCAGGGCGTAGACCCACTCCTGGTTGGGGGAGTTGTTACAGGTGTACTGCTCGATTGCTTGGCCTTGGGTGTTCGGATAGCTGCTCATGCACATTCCGCTGCCTCGGTTGACCCTGGCGCTGCACCAGGCGCAGGCGCCGTACGACGCCGGATGGGCGAGCAACTTTCCGCCGCTGATCTTGACGGTCACGGGAACGCCGTAGACCCTCTTGCCGGTCTTCAGGGTGATCCATCGGGCCGACTTCATCACCGTCGGCGACAGACCGAGCCCGACATGCGCGGAGGGGTTCGCCTTCCCCGCATTGCCCTGGCCGTGACCCACGGCGGTGCCGGTGAGGGCGGCCACCGCAAGCCCGGCCACGATCACCACGATTGTGAGTCGCGCAGGCGCGCGACTGCGACTGAACCGCTTCACAGCTATACCTCCCTGACATCTTGGGCCCGAGCTGACCGGTGTTCGGTCGGGCCGACCCCCATTTGGTTGCCAGCGCATTTCACCGGTGTACGTGGCACCTGCCTATCGGCCGGACGGTCAGAGTTCGTGGGTACGTTCGGACGACCAGAGGTCAGCCAAACGGGCGACTCAGGGTCGTGGGGGAGCGGCGCGCGAGGAGGCAAGCGCCGCCACCAGCTGCGAGCGCGACGTGACGCCATGCTCCCGGTAGACCCGGCTCAAATGCGACTCGACGGTCCGTAGGCTCATGTGGAGCTCTCGCGCGATCTCGGCGTTCGTCGAACCTGCCGCCACCAGCCCTGCCACTCGGGCCTGAGCGGGGGTCAACCCGCCCGTCGCCCGCGCTCCGCGTATGCCGATCCGGGAGAGCTCGTCGCGCGTACGGGACACCCAGATCTGAGCGCCCAGAGGCTCGAGAATCGCCAGCGCTTGCTCGAGTGTGTCTTTGGCCGCGGCCTTGCGCCTGGCACGTCGTTCAAGCGAGCCCTTCTCGAGCAGCGTACGACCGTGCTCGAACGGTCGGCGGCGGCGTAGATGCGCAGCGACGGCGGCATCCATCGCGTCGATCGCGGCGACGAGATCGCCTCGCGCCGCCAAAAGCAGGCCCTCGCAGCGGGCAGCGATGGCGTACGCGCTGTCATTGCGGCACACCTCTGTGCGGGATCGGAGCTCGTCAAGGACTTCCGCGGCTTCTTCGAGTCTCCCGAGCGCGATCAGGGCCTCGACATCCAAGGACCAAACGAACAACTTGTGGTACCCAGCCGGGCCCCACCCGATCGAACGCAGCCACTCGCGGTGCTCCTTCAGGCGCGCGTGAGCCGCAGCAGGTTGCCCTAACAGGAGATCGACCGCAGCGAGCAGGGGGGTACAACGGCCGGCCTGCCAGCCGGCGCCTCCACGCTCCGCCAGCGCGAGACCACGCTCAGCTTTTTCGCGCGCGGTCGTCAAATCGCCTCTTTCAAGCGCATACCTGGCATCCAGGACGAGGAGCCACGTGAACGCCTCAGCGAACTCGCCCACCACCTCCTCGGCTGCGTGGCGATGCTGCTCCGCCGCGCGCTGGTTTCCCAGCTCCCATTCGAGCTGCGTCAAGGTCAGCAGCACTCCCAATCGATCCCACTCCTCGCCGCGCGACAGCGCCCGCTGGGCCGCCCGCTCGAGTGCAGGACGTGCACCCTCGAAATCTCCGGCCCAGTGGCGCGCCATCCCCACCGCCGTAGCAGGTTGGTGGTAAGTGGTCGTAGCCGTCGTTGAGTCCTCCAACGCGGTCAGTTGCGCCAGCAGGTCATCGCGCAGCGGTTCCCCCGTGGTGACGAGCGTGACGAGGAGCTCACCGAGGATCGTGGCCACCAGATCCGGATCTCCCAGGCGCTCGGCCGTGCGAACCGCCGACTCGGCGTGGACCCTGGCCTCTGCGAGCCGGCCGACGGTCGCTTCCGCGGCAGAGAGGTCCGATTCGATCTGCACGCGCAATCGGTCATCCTCGCCCGCGTCGTCGAGGGCTGCCTCCAGCATCTCCACCCCTAGCCTCGGCTCCTCGGAGCGTAGCTCTGCCAGCTGACGACGAGCCCTCGCCCGCAGCGAACCACGTGGCAGATGCGGGGTCACCTCCTCGAGCATGAACCGCGCCCGGGACACCTCTCCACTGCTGAAACGGTGCTCAGCCGCCGCGACAATCCGGGCGTTTTGCGCGTCTACGTCGTCGATCGGCGTCAAGCGTGCGGCATCCGCCAGCAGCTCGGCAGCCGACTCGGTGGCTCCACGGCGCGCGGCCACGCCCGCGGCCTTCTCGAGGCTGTCGGCGAGACCGCGATCGGGCGCTTCCGCACCAAGTGCGACGTGATGGGCTCGCTCCTCTTCGTCATCGACCACGGTGGCGAGCAACCGATGCAACTCGCGTCGCTTCGAGGCAGGGGCATTGGCGTAGTGGGTCGATGCGAGGAGCGGATGGGTGAATCGCACTCGACCGTCGGCGAGCGCGATCACACCGGCTCGTTCGGCGCTCTCCAAATCGCTGAGGGCGAACTCAGGGATCGCCGCCTGAAGCAGCGCGAGAGTGGGCTGCGAGAGCGCGGCGATGGCCAGCATCGCCGCGTTGGCACGCGGATCGATGTGCCGAAGCCGTAGCTCGATCGCATCGGAGAGCGTGCGGGGGATAGGCAGATCCCCTGCGCGCTCGCCGTAGGGATTGCGAGCCTCCAGCTCGAGCGCGATGGCCAGCGCCCACAGTGGGTTGCCACCAGCCGCCTGATGGATCCGTCGCAACACCGGGGTCGAGACTGTTCGGTGAAGATTCGCCTCGAGCAGCATCTTGATGGTGCCCAGCGGCAACGGGGCAAGCGAGATGCTCTCTGATCCGCGGCCACCGAAGCGCCGGCCCAGCTCACTCGACAGATTGCTTCCCGGCTCTGGTCTGCGCGCGACTATCACCACGATCCGCTCGTCACGCAGCCGACAAAGAGCGAAAGCCAGCACGCGTGCGGAAGCGGGATCGAGCCATTGTTCGTCGTCGATCGCGACCAGGACCGGACCGGCGGCGGACAGCTGACGCACCAAGCCGAGGATCGCGCGCGGCAGGGCCTGTAGCGCGGGAGAGCTCTCCGGCAGCTCGCCAAACAGAGCTGCCCTGAGTGCATGGGCTTGCACATCCGGGAGGGCATCGATGACCTCGTCCGGGATCCGTTCGAAGAGATCGCCCAGGCCCGAGAACGCGAGCACCGCCTCAGGCTCCGACGGCGCGGTCTCGAGAACCTGGTAGCCGCGGCCGCGAGCGCTCTCGACCGATTCTCGCCACAACGTCGTCTTTCCGATTCCCGGCGTTCCCTCCAGGATGCAGGCGGCCGGACCGGCCTCGACCGCGTCGAGCAGCCCTTCCAAGTGTGCGCGCTCGGCATCGCGTCCAAAAAGCATCGCTGTGATCGCCTTCCCAGACCCGACCCAATCCCGTCCAGTTCCCGCAGACAACTGTACGCGGGTTGCGCACAAACGGTGCTCGAGCACTCAGAAATCTGCGGGATTCGCGGATTTACGCGCCGACGATTCGGCCGTAGCGTGCGAATCCGAGGCGCCAGTTCCGCGCGAATTTCGATCCAGGACGCCCGTGCCGTCAACGCATAGATTCATAGTGCTGATCGCCGACCTGCGGCGGACGGCTGCCCGTGGGCTCGCAGCCGCGGTCGAGGAGAGCGGCGACTTCGTCGCCCACGCGAGCTGCCACGAGCCCCAGGAGCTCCTCGTCGTGCTCGGTTCCGGCAGAAAGATCGACGCCGTGGTCATCGACGCGGAGATGTTCGGCGGGGACGCCGCAGAATCGGTTGACACCGTCCGCCGGCTCGCCCCCGGCGCCCCCGTGCTGGTGCTCACGACGAGGGTCGACGAGCGAGTGCTCGAGGCCGTGGCGGGCGAATGTGTCTCGTGCGTCTCGGCCTACAGCGACGCGCCGGTGATCGTGTCTGCCCTGCGCGCGCTCGTCCGCGGGGAGACTCACCTGCCGTCCGAGGTCCAGCGGGCGCTCGCGGACAGGATGCGCCGGCCGTCACCCCCGAAGCGGCCCGCGCTGACCTCGCGCGAGGAGCAGGTGCTCGAACTCGCCGCAGCGGGCCTCACGGTGTTCGAGATCGCGGGGAGGCTGCACATAAGCCACAGCACGGCCAAGACGCACCTGCTGCGGGTCTACGAGAAGCTCGAAGCGCCGAATCGCTCAGCCGCCGTGGCCATCGCCGCCGGACGCGGAATGCTGCGGCTGACCGTCGCCACGCCGTGAGACCGGGCCGCCAGGCCCGTTCCTCAGCGTCAGGGGAGCTCTATGTCGGAGACTCCGATCGACGACTTGAGCCCTCTAAACAGAACTGGACAAACGTCCGATTGCGGGAACTGCGACTCCCGGTAGCCTTCTGGCACACCGGGGGCGCAGTCCCCACGATGAGATAAGAAGCGGCAGGGGTGCCGGGCAGCGCACTGTGAGAGGTAGGGCTGCCGGCTTTGTGCCGCGTTGTGCTGCAAGGCAACGAAAGGAGCGCCACCTCATGGGTTGGAATGGTGGCTGATCGCATTCCGGAGGGGTTCACGTCAGTGGGCCCCTCCGTTTCCGTTCCGGCCTGCGATACGTAGCGGCTATCGGCGAGCACGCGCGGACCTTTAGCGACGTCCAGTAAAAGACCTGGACGGTTTCCGCTTGAGGACGTCGTGACCTCCGCCGATGAATAGAAGGCGATGGACCGCGCACCTGCCACGGCTGGCAATAACAAGCGCCCACGGCAACCGAGCCGTGGCGTTTTGGCGTTCCATGCGCTCGCGTTTATTGGCGGAGCGACCGTTGTCTGGCTGACCAGTGGCCTTGACCGCTGGAGCGTCGGCCCGTTGCTCGTACTCGGCGTCTTCACGAGCGTGAGCACTCTCACGGACGTCAACGGCGGCGCCAGCACGGTCAGGCTGTCGGGCGTTCCGATCGGCCTAATCATCGCAATCGTTCTACTCGGTCCCGGCCCCGCCGCGGTTCTTGGCGCGACGACAATGCTGGTTTCGTGGTGGCGGACTCGTTGCGCGCTGGACATTGTGGTGAACAACGTGGTGACCTTCGCGTGGTTCCCGCTGGTCGCCGGCCTGTTCTTCCATTCGGCCGTCCGCGTCACCGGGCTCAGGCCAGACGAAGTCGGCTACTACATGCTGGTTTTCCTCACGTTCGTCGTTGCCCTAACGGCGAACTTCATCGGGATCTTCACCTATCACTGCTATCTCGACGGCTCCTCTCTCGCGCACAAAGCACGACTGGTGGTCATGCCGGTTCTCTCGGCGGAGTTGTTTTCGGCGCTTCTGACTCTGGCTGTTGCCTACGTGGCCGTGGTCGCCGGGACCTGGCATCGCGCTTGGCTTGCCTCGCGCTTCTGGTCTTCCAGTATCTCGTCGGCGAGCTTCTCAAGTCGAAGCAGCGCGGCGAGGAGCTTCGGCGCCGGGCGACGACGGATGAGCTCACCGGTCTGCCAAATCGCGAGGTGTTCCGCGCGCAGCTCAACGATCGAATCGCATCGGCGAAGTCCCGCGATGAGAGCTTCGGGGTGATGCTCCTCGACCTCGACCGGTTCAAGGAGGTCAACGACACGCTCGGCCATCACTATGGCGACGAGCTGCTGCGCAATCTCGGGCCGCGCCTGGCCGAGGCCATCGGCGAGGGGGGTCTGGTCGCGCGTCTCGGTGGCGACGAGTTCGCCGTTCTGCCGGCGGAGGCAACGGGCGACACCGAGGAGCTCGAGGCGATCGCCCGGCGGTTGATCACGTGCGTTCAGCGCCCGTCCGGGTCGACGAGATGACGCTCGAGGTCGGCGGCAGCATCGGCGTGGCTCGCTTCCCGCGCGACGGCGACGATCCGCACTCACTGTTGCGCAGCGCGGACGTGGCGATGTACGCGGCGAAGGAGGCTCACGTGCAGCTGCAAGATGTACGCCGCCGCGCTCGACCGCCACTCGGTGCGGCGCCTGAACGTGCTGAGTGAGTTCAGAGAAGCGCTCGACGCCGGCGAGATCGAGGTGTTCTACCAGCCGATCATGCACATGGACGGCACGCGCGTGCACGGTGCGGAGGGCCTGGTGCGCTGGCAGCACCGGGAGCTCGGCCTGCTGCCGCCCTCGGACTTCATCCCCATCGTCGAGCAGACTGAGCTAATCGGCTCGCTCACACGCCACGTGCTCGAGCGGGCGGTGTTCGACTGCGCCCGCTGGCGACGAGGGGGACAGGAGCTCACGGTCTCGGTCAACCTCTCGGTTCGTAACCTGCTCGATCCCGACCTGCCGTCCGTGATCGGGAAACTGCTCGCTCGCTACGGGTTGTCGCCCGAGGCGCTGCAGCTCGAGATCACCGAGAGCATGCTGATGTCCGACCCTGATCGTTCACTCGTCACGCTCACCGCGCTGAGCCAACTCGGTGTCGGGCTCTCGGTCGACGACTACGGAACGGGTTACTCGTCACTCGCCAACCTGCGCCGACTCCCGATCGACGAGCTCAAGCTCGACCGTTCATTCGTCTCACCCATGCTCAGCGACGAGAACGACCTGATCATCGTGCGCTCGACAATCAACCTCGGCCACGACCTCGGCCTCAAGGTTGTGGCCGAGGGCGTCGAGGATGAGCCCACGCTGACCCGCCTCGCGGCCCTGGACTGCGACCTGGCGCAGGGGTATTACTTCTCCAAGCCGCTCCCGTCGCAGGACTTCGACGCCTTCATCGGCCTCGGCATCGAGGCCGAGGCGCACGCCGCGGCCTGATTCACCTCAGTTCGGACGGAAACGGCCCGCGAAAGCGGCGCTTGAGTCATTCCGTTGAATCTGGACAAACGTCCGATTGCGGGAACTGCGGCACCCGGTAGCCTTTCGGCACACGGGGAACGCAGTCCCCAGGACTACTCAGAAGACGGCAGGGGTTGCAGGCAGCGCGCTGTGGAAGGTGGAGCTGCCGGCTATGTGCCGTGTGCGACATCGCTAAGCGAAAGGGGCGTCAGCCATGTCGTGGCGGATCGGCTAATTGCATTTACCGGAGGGGCCTTGCAGCTGGTTGTCGCGGCCCCTCCTTTCGCTTTATACGGCGTTGCAGGGGACTCATCGGCTCGGTCGAGACGTGAAGCTTTAGCAGTGTCCAGAGAGGTCTGGACACTTTTGGGGTTGAGGATCTTCGACCTCGCCGACCGATGAATAGGGGGCGATGGATCGCGAGACTGCCACGGCTGGCAACAACCGCGCACGACGACCTGTCCGGGTCGTCGTACTGTCCATGCCTGCCTGCTCATCGGCGCGGCTCGTGGCGGTCTGTCTGACCGACGGCCGATCTTGACCGACTGGAGGCATCGGCTCAACTCCTCGTGCTCGGCGCATTCCGGTCCTGAGCACACTCACGGAAGTTGACGCAGGCGACCAAGGTGAAGGTCGCGGCGGGACATGATCGGGATCATGATGAGGCCGTTGTCTTGCTTGGTCCCGGGCCTGCGGCCTGCTCGGCGCGGCGATGATGTCGCTCTCGATGGCTGCGCTCCCGAGTCGCGGCGCATTTCGCCTTGGTCAACCTCTCGACCTTCGTGCTGTACCCCTTGCTGCGGGCCTGTTCTTCCAAGGGACAGTGCGACTCTTCGAGTCTTGCGATCCGACGCGGCCGCTTACTACCTGGTCGTCTTCTTGACGTTCGTCGTCGCGTCTTGTCGTGAACATCACCAGCGTGTTCGGCTACTCGGCGCTACCTAAACCGGTCGCCGTCGCGCGAGAGCAGTCCGCCAGGCGATGCTGCCGCTTCTGTCTGCGCAGCTCTTCTCCGGTTGCTTACTATGGGCGCTCCTATACGTCGCGGTGAAGGCCGGGACATGGGGATCGTTCTTACCGGGCTCGATGCTCCTGATCTTCCAGTACCTCATCGGCGAGCTACTCAAGTCCAAGGCGCGTGGTGAGCGACTCCACCACATCGCCACCACCGATGAGCTGACCGGCCTTGCCAACCGCGAGCGTTTCCGCGCGCGACTGGACCAGCGAATCGCGTCGGCGAACGAGACCGATGAGAAGTTCGCGGTCATGCTTCTCGACCTCGACCGCTTCAAGGAGGTCAACGACACGCTCGGCCACCACTTCGGCGACGAGTTGCTGCGCGACCTCGGGCCGCGGCTGGCCGAGGCGGTCGGGCCGGACGGTCTGGTGGCGCGACTGGGCGGCGACGAGTTCGCGGTCATGCCGGCGGAGGCGACGGGGGACACCGATCGGCTCGAGGCGATCGCGCGGGGTCTGATTCGGTGCGTCCAGCAGCCGGTGGTCGTCGACGACCTGACGCTCGACGTCGGCGTCAGCATCGGCGTGGCCCGCTTTCCGCGCGACGGCCACGATCCGCACTCGCTGTTGCGCAGCGCGGATGTCGCGATGTACGCGGCCAAGGAGGCGCACTCGGGCTGCAAGGTGTACGCCGCCGCGCTCGACCGCCATTCGGTCCGCCGCCTGAGCGTGCTGAGCGAGTTCCGGCGGGCGCTCGACTCGGACGAGATCGTCGTCTTCTATCAGCCGCTCATGGAGATGGACGGGACGCAAGTGCACGGCGCGGAGGGCCTGGTGCGCTGGCAGCACCCTGAGCTCGGGCTGCTGCCGCCGTCTGACTTCCTGCCGATCGTCGAGCAGACCGGGCTGATCGGACCGCTCACGCGGCACGTGCTCGAGCAGGCGGTGGCGCAGTGCGCGGCGTGGCGCCAGGCGGGCAAGGATTTGACCGTGTCGGTCAACCTGTCGGTGCGCAACCTGCTCGATCCCGACCTGCCCGCGCTGATCGGCGATCTGCTCACGCTCTACGGCCTGGTCCCCGATGCGCTACAGCTCGAGATCACCGAGAGCATGCTGATGTCCGACCCGGACCGCTCGCTGTTCACGCTCATGCGGCTGAACCAGCTCGGCGTGGGCCTGTCGGTCGACGATTACGGCACCGGTTACTCGTCACTGGCCAACCTCCGGCGGCTGCCGATCGACGAGCTGAAGATCGACCGCTCGTTTGTCTCGCCGATGCTGAGCGACGAGAGCGATCTGATCATCGTGCGCTCGACGATCAACCTGGGGCATGACCTGGGTCTCAAGATCGTCGCGGAAGGTGTAGAGGACGAGGCGACGCTGCACCGTCTCGCCAGCCTGGGCTGTGACTTTGCGCAGGGCTACCACTTCTCAAAGCCTCTTGCCCCGGAGGCGTTCAACGAGTGGATCGGGTTGAGCGCCGACGCCGCCGAGGCGACCCTGCCCGCGCAGGACGGACTCGCCGAGCAGGCCGCCGCGGCCTGACGATCGGCTACTTCTTGGCGCTCTTGCGTGAGGCGCTGGCGCGCGTCGTCGCAGCCTTGCCCGCCTGCTTGGCCGCGCTGCCGGCCGCCCGGGCTGCTGACTTGGCTCCACCGACCGCGCTGCTGGCCGCGCGCTTGGCCTGACTGGCGGCGGCGCCCGCACTGCGTCCCTGGCGAGTGGCCGCGGCCTTCTTGCCGGAGGCCTCGGACTCGGCCCTCTGCTTGTTGCGCGCGCGTGTGGCAGCCGCCTTCTTGGCTGCCGCCGAGCGGTCTGCCTTGGTCTGTGGCATCGGTTTCTCCCTTGTCGTCGCCGTCGAAGCCGCGCTACGGCGTTACCCGTCCAGCAGGCTCGGCAACCTCCGCGTCGATCCAGTCGTCGATGCGCTCCCACCAGTCGTAGAGCCAGCTCACTCGCTCGTCGTCGGTCGCCGGGACGTCGCCGGAGCGCACGAGCCACAAGCGGGTGTGCAGCGTGTGACCGATCGGCATGTCGCGCCAGAACTGGCGAGGGTAGGCCGCGAGTCCGAGGCCGGTGTGCGCCGCGAAAACGACGTCGGTATTCGGTCGGGCTCCGAGCGCGGCGAGCGCACCGCCGGGTTGGGGCGGCATGACATTGGGCATGCTCTCGGCGCGCTCGGCCGAGCGGTGCTCGCCCTTGCGCCATAGGTGCCGGAGCGCTGACCGACGGCGCTCGGTCGTGAAGTTGCCGCCCTCGGGGAACAGCAGCAACGTCCCTCGCGACCCCAGCGCGGCGGTGAGCTCCCCGATGCGCGCCACGCACTCCTCCCGGTCGGCGGTGTCGATCATGGCCTGCGGCAGGCGGTGCGCCAGCAGATCGACGCACGGGTCGATGGCGAGGCTCTCCTTGAACACCACGCTGGGTCGTCGATGAAAGCGCGAGAGCAGCTCATCGACGATGAAGATCGTGTCTCCCGGGCCCGCATGTCGGCTGAGGACGATCAACGGCTGGTCGGATTCGAGTGCGCTGGCCGCCTCCGGCGACGGATCCGGGTCCACGTCGATCTCGAGCGCGCTGCGGCCCGACGCCGCGAGCCCGCCGAAGAACCAGCGCACCAGGCGCCAGTGGAACCGCTGCGATCTCGGGCTGTCGATCCACCGCCCACAGCCGGCGCCGAGCCACAGCGCGCCGCACGCCACCAGCGCCCCCAGCTCATGGGCGAAGTAGGTGACGGTCAGACGAGCGACGATCAGCGGCTGGCGACGGCCGGTGAGCGCGCTCGCGGCCATGCCGATCGCAAGCAGCAGGGGGGAGACGACCACGCATACGGCCGACACGACCAGCCACACGGTGACGGTCACCGGCCGGCGGATGAAGGCGGGCGGCATCAGCTTGGCGCGAGGTAGCGCAGCGACGCCTCGTAGGCCGAATCGATCTGTTGCTGGACGGTGCGGATCAGCCTTCTTACCCGCAACTGGCCGGGAAGATCGTTGTAGGCCGGCGCGGCCGACCCGCCGGTGGGGAGGACGTGTAGCTCGATGTCCTCCGGCAGGTTGTGCAGATCGTGGGCGAACCGGTGGCGGCGTGCCACCTCGAAGGCGACCAGCCCGACCTCCCAGGGGCGCCGCGGAGGCTTGAGGGACTGCTCGAGGCGGCCGACCTGGAGCACGTAGATCTTGCGCGCGCCGAGGGCGACCGCGCGGCTGACCGGGATCGAGTTGACGATCCCGCCGTCGATGAAGTGCTCGCCGTCGATCGGCACCGGGGGCAGGATGCCGGGCACCGCGCAGGAGGCCAGAACCACGTCGGCCAGCGGGCCGCGGTCGAACCAGTGCTCCGCAGCGCGCTCGATCGACGCCGCCACGCACTGGAACGGCACCTCGAGCTCCTCGACCCGCTGCACTGGAAGCAGCGCGACCAGCCGCTCGCGCATCTCCGAGAGCGACTCGAGGTGCGTGCCGCTGCGCGCGAGCGTGGTCAGCCGCCGAAGCGCCGCGCCGGGCGAGCGCTCCGACCAGTTGGACTCTCGCCACAGCTCGCTCAGCCGCTCCACGCCACCGAGGGTCGGGTCCGCGGCGAAGAACGCACCGTTGATCGCGCCGACCGACGTGCCGAGGATCACGTCGGGCTTGATGTCCCGCTCGGCGAGCGCTTGCAGCATCCCGACCTCGTGCGCGCCGAGGACTCCGCCGCCGCCCAGGACGAACGCGAGCTCAGTTCTTGAGGCGTCGCCGGCCACGTCTAGAACAGCGCGGTCTGGAGCTCGTCCAGTCCGGGCGCCAGGCACTCAGGTCCGTCGTAGCGAGCGTCGTTGACGGCCGGTCCGACCGGGCGGAGCGCGGTGTCGCTCGGGCTGAGCCCGGCGAGCAGTTCGTGCAGGCGGTCGGGCGGCTGCGAGGGCTCGAGCCAGGCGGATTCGGCGTCCCGGGCCAGGATGACCGGCATTCGGTCATGGAGCGGGGAGATCGCGCTGCTGGCGGCGGTGGTGAGGATCGTGCAGGTGCGGAGCTTCCGATCGCCCTCCCCGTACCAGATCGACCACAACCCGGCGAACGCGAACAGGCCGCCGTTCGCGCGGGTGATGTGGAAGGCCTGCTTCGGCCCAGACGGCAGGCGCCGCCACTCGTAGAAGCCGTCGGCGATGATCAGGCAGCGGTAGCGCTCGAAGGCTCGCTTGAAGGCCGGACGGTCGGCGACGGTCTCGACGCGGGCGTTGATCATCTTGAGCCCGGTCTCCGGTTGCTTGGCCCACGAGGGCACGAGTCCCCACCGCAGGAGCTCGCCGCGCGGGTTGCCGTCGCGGTCCGTGGTCACGGCCAGGACCTCATCGCCCGGGGCCACGTTGAACCGCCGGCGGATCTCGATCGACTCGCCGATCGGGAAGCGGCCGCGAACCTCAGCCGGATTCGGCGTGGCCAGCGTGTAGCGCCCGCACACGGCGTCGGGTCAGCGGGATCGCGCGGCGATCTGTTCCGCGCGCTCGGCCTGGGCGCGCTTCTGGCGTCGTCGGCCGTAGAAGGCCAGCACGCCGATCACGATGGCCACGAGGATGAAGCCCCAGAAGATCGACAGCTGGACCGACACGCCGCCGAAGATCTGCGCGACGCCGTAGACGATCCCGAAGCCGAGCGCGAGGATCGCGATGACCAGCACGAGCGCGATGAGAATCCCGCGGATGCGGGCCAGGACCCCGGCGCTGGAGGGCGGCGCGACCAGACCGAGGAACCTGAGGCTCCAGAGCTGGCGTGAGGTGGGGGCCTCGACGCCGAGGCGCTCGGTGGCCCGCTTGAGGTCGTCCGCTCGGCGCTCGGCGAGCGCGAGCGACGCGTCGGCCATCTTGCGGATGCCCGCCCGCTCCTGGGGTCCGCGAGCGGCCGCAAGCGCCCGCTGGAAGTGCGCACGGGCTGCCTTGGCGTCGTAGCGCTCGGCTGCCCGGTAGCCGAGGATCGCCTGGGCCGCGGCCTTGAAGCGGGTCTCGGCCTCCAGCTCCTCGTCGGACTTGCTCTCGAGCTGCTGCATGGCGGCCATCTGGCCGCGCTGCTCGATTCGCATGGTCCGTTGCTGCTTGGGCATGGCCTGATGAGTCTAGCTCCGTGGTGGTCGTTTGATCGCGTACACGACGACCGGTAGATCCATCAGCATGTCTGACCGGATCGGATCCATACCGAGCCGAGTGGCGACGCCGATCGAGCGCTCGTTGTCGGGCACGATCATCGCGGTGAGGTACGGGACCTCCAGCGCCCGGAAACCCCAGTCGATGCAGGCCCGGCCGGCCTCGGTGGCGAAGCCCTGACCCCAGACGTCCGGCCGCAGCACCCAGCCGACCTCGGTCTCGTCGAACTGCGGCCAGTACTTCAGGCCGCTCCGGCCGACGAAGCGGCCGCTGGCCCGTTCGTGGATCGCCACCAGACCATGTCCGCGCTCGGCCCACTCATGCTCGTTGCGCTCGAGTCGCGCCAGCGCGGCGGGACGATCGTACGGTCCCATCGTCCGCACGACCTCGGGCATGGCGTGCATCTCGACGACCTCGTCGAGATCGGCCGTCGTGAGCGGCCGCAGGAGCAGACGGTCGGTTTCGATCCTCAAGGTTCCGTGAGCGTGATCCCGATACGGCATACGGGTCCGTTCTTTGGCGCTGAGGCTACGTATGTGTTAGCTGGAACGCCAAAGTTCGCTCGCTAGTCGACATAAGATCGATTATCGAGCGTTGAAGATCGCGCGATTCGGCGCGAATCGCGCCGGGTTCGGCCACCCGCCCCGCTACTTGGGCTTCTTCGCCAGGTAGCTCTGGCCGGCGTGCAGGACGATCGTCTTGTGGCGGACGAAGTCGGTGACCGCCACCGAGTCCGTGATGACGTGGGTTCGCGTTCCGTCGCAGCGGTCCGCGGTCGTCCACTTGGTGCCGCGTACGGTGGCGGCGCTGTAGCGGCCCTTGGTGCGGAACTGGCCCTTGGCGCTGGCCTTCAGGAGCTGGAGGGTCTTGCTGGAGGCGATCGTGGCGTCGGTCGCCTTGTGCGCCTTGCAGGTGGCGTACGTCGGCGCGCCCTTGAACTTTGCTCCCTCCACCAACGCGAGCGTCGTCAGGCCCTTGCTCTTTCCGCTCTTGGCCTGCGTCACCTTGAAGACCGCGCCGCCGAACCTTCCGGTCTGGGTTTTCTTGCCCTTCCCGGTCGCGGTGGTCAGCGAGACCGTCCCGTGAAGCGCGTCGACCTCGGCGCCGATCGGGATCTGCTGCGTGCCGGTGAGCGGAACCAATTGGCCCTTGACAACCACGAACACCTTGCCGCTGACGGGCGCGGCGTTCACGAGTCTGCCCAACAGCGGCGGCGGCACCGGTATGTTCGTGGGAGCGCTCGTCTGCGTGGTCGAGCCGGCGGCGTTGGTGGCGATCACCTCGCAGCGGTACTCACCGGATGAGCGAACCACCACGGAATTCGACGTGGCGCCGGCGATCGGGACCCCACCGACCGTCCATTGATACGCGGTGCTCTGGGGCGCCCGGTACAGGAAGGCACTCAAGAGATCCGATGCCCAGGTCCCCGGGCTGCAGGTCAGCGTCTGGCCAACCCCGGCGCTACCCGAGACCTGCGGCGCGCCCGTGCCGACCGGGGCGCGCAGGAGAGCGAGCATCCACGGGTCGGTCTGGCCTGTGAAGAGGCTCTGCGCCGGCGCGGTGCCGTCGAGGCTCCCGACCCGGATTGTCCCGAGATTCCAGTTGGTCCAGTAGATCTTCCCGGTTCCGGGGTCGATGGCGACCCCCCCGATGTCGCCCTCGCCGGTGTACAGGCTCGTGGCGCCGGTGCCGTTGAGGTTCCCCGCACGGACGTTGCCGTTGAACTCGTTCGTCCAGTAGATCTTCCCCGCGGCGGGATCAACCGCCAGCTGGGTCGGATAGTTCTCTTGGGTAAACAGGGTCGTGGCGCCCGTGCCGTTGAGGTTCCCGGCGCGGATCGTGAACGTGTCGTAGCTGCCCCAGTAGATCTTTCCGGCCGTCGGATCAATCGTCAGCCCGACCGGATAGGACTCCCCCGCGAACAGGGATCTGGCGGGGACACTGCCGTCGAGGCTGCCGACCCGGATCGCGCCGGTTCGGGACACCGAGTCGGCCCAGTAGATCAACCCGGCAGCCGGATCGATCGCGACGCCTGACGCTTGGGTCTCGCCCGTGTACAGGTCTCGTGCACCCGTGCCGTCGAGATTGGCGACCCGGATCGCGCCCGAAGTCGTGTCAGCCCAATAGATCTTTCCCGCCGCGGAGTCGATCGCGACGCCCTCAGGACTGCTCTCACCCGGGATCAGAGTCCGCGCGCCTGACCCGCCGAGATCTCCGAGGAGGATGCCGCCGCCGCCCGTGTAGCTCGACCAATAGATCGAATCCGACGCGAACGCGGCAGACGCAAGCCACGCCGACGCGCACGTCAGCAGCGCCAGCGCACAGCCAAATATCGCCCCCCGGTTCAGAATCTGCCTCATTGGCCCCGCCGCGAGCATAGCGGACTCGTCCAGCCCTTCCGCGCCGCTTGAGCGCGCGCTCGCCTTGCTGCGCGCAGGAGCGATGCGGACGGCCGACGCGGTCAGGTCGATCGAGGCCGGGATCGTGCTCAGCACCCCGTCGCTGCCCGAGGTGTGGGCGGTCAACCAGCTGAGAGTGGCCGAGGCGCTGACCTTCGACGAGCTCGTCGACCTGGCCGAGCACGAACTGGCCGGATTCGACTATCGCCAGATCGCGGTCGAGCATCAGACCACCGGTCCGGGACTAGAGGAGGCGTTCCGAGCCGCGAGCTGGAAGGTGGAGCGCGACCTGGTGATGACCCTCTCTGCCCCGGCTGACCGCGAGGCCGACACCAGCATCGTCGTGGACGCCGGCGAAGACGAGTGGCTCGGGCTGATGCGCCGCTGGTATGAGAAGGACGAGCCGGCGCCCGGCGAGACCGAGCAGCTCGTGGCCTTTGGGCGCCGCGAGATAAGGGCGCTCGGCGACCGCCTGCTCGGTGTCCGGAGCGGTGACGGCCGCCTCGTGGCGATCACCAAGCTGCGCTCGGACGGTCTCACCGCGCAGGTGGAGGACGTGTACGCCGCTCCCGAGGCGCGCGGGCGCGGGTTCGCCAGCGCGCTCGTGAGCCAGGCGGTCGCACTCGCACGTGACGCGAGCCAGGAGCCGGTCTTCATCGTGGCCGACGACAACGACTGGCCCAAGCTGCTCTACGAGCGGCTCGGGTTCCGTGGCGTGGGCAACCTCTGGCAGTTCCACCGCGACTGAGTCACGCGGCCTTCGCTTCCTCGGGCATCGGCTCGAGCGCCGGCGAGTCGGTGTTATCGACCAGCAAGTCGACTACGGCGGCCTCAATGCGGGTCCGCACGCGGTCGTCGGCCACGTCGAGCTCTCCGATGCGCTCCAGCGCCGCCGCGATCGTCCAGCCCGACAGGTAGCGGTCGAACACGCGAGGGTCGATGTAGGAGCGGCGCGCCACCGCGGGGGTGTTCCCGAGAAGCTCCGCGACGGCCCGCACCGAGTGGTTGATCGCGCGCTTGCGGGCGGCCTTGGTGCCGGCCTCGCGGCCGTCGACGGCGAGCGTCACCGCGGCCAACACGGTCGCGTTCCAGGTGCGGAAGTCCTTGGCGCTGAAGTCCTCCCCCAACTGCTCCTTGAGGTATTCGTTGACGTCGTCCGAGCGCACGTCGCGCCAGCGGCGCCCTTCGCGGTAGGCGAGCAGCTCATCCGGGCCACCCCGCCGGCGCTTGAGCGCCCTGATCAGGTCGATCGTGACGGGATCATCGACCACCTGGCGCCGGCGCAGACCGCCCTTGGCCGGGTAGTCGAACTCGACGGTCTCCCCGTGGACGCGGACGTGCGCCTTGCGGACGGTAGCCAGGCCGATGCCGCTGTCGTCCTCGGCGTATTGCTCGCTGCCCACGCGAAACATGCCGATGTCGAGCAGGCGAACGGCCGAGGCCAGGACCGTCTCGCGGTCAGGCTCGCCGGCATCCCGCAGCTTCCTGGCCAGACGGCGACGAAGCTTGGGGAGCAGTTCGGCGAACTCGATCATCCGCTCGAACTTCTCTCGATCGCGGCGCTCGCGCCAGCGCGGGTGATACAGGTACTGCCGGCGCCCGGCATCATCGACCCCCGTCGCCTGGAGATGGCCGAGCGGGTCGGGGCATACCCACACGTCCTCCCAGGCCGGCGGGATCGCCAGTTCCCGGATCCGGGCGAGATTCTCGGCCGACTTCACGCGCCGCCCGTCCTCGTTGACGTAGCTGAAGCCTCGCCCCCGGCGGATGCGACGGACGCCCGGGCCCGAACAGTCCGAGCGCCGCAGGCGCGCCCGGCGCACCGCCTTCGGGCCGGGTCGACGTTTCTTCGTGTCGGATCGAGCGGGCAGAGCCGATCTCTTACCCACGATCGCCTGGTACGACGCCGGGCGGCACGGGGCCATCCAGAGCGCAACTTCTGCAGCGAAACGGGTATAGAACGGGCACATTCGGCCAATAGGGAGGCAGGGATGAAGCGCACGCTCGCATTGCTGGTGCCGGCGGTGGTGTCGGCAGTCCTGGTCATCGCCGCGGTGGCGGTCGCGGCGTCATCGCCCACGGTCACCACGGGCACCCATTCGCACGTGACCGACACGACCGCCGTCCTGCACGGCACGGTCAATCCGAACGGAAGCGCGACCACCTATTACTTCCAGTGGGGCCTGACCACGGCTTATGGCGTTCAGAGCGTCGCGCACGCGGCCGGGCACGGGACCAAGGCGAAGGCTGTCAGCACGACCGCGACCGCGCTGATCCCCGGAACGCTCTACCACTACCGGCTGATCGCCACCAACGGTGCGGGCGCCACGATTGGCGCGGACCACACCTTCAC
Source organism: uncultured Solirubrobacterales bacterium (assembly GCA_963832315.1). GTDB lineage: Bacteria > Actinomycetota > Thermoleophilia > Solirubrobacterales > Solirubrobacteraceae > Palsa-465. The sequence continues at coordinate 188,655 of CAWHTT010000015.1, forward strand.
CACCGCCGGCAATCCGCCGCCGGGCGTGAGCACCGGGCCGGCCAGCCAGGTGAGTAAGAACGCTGCCACTCTGACCGCGGAGGTCAGCCCGAACAAGCAGGCCACGAGCTACTACTTCCAGTACGGGACCTCGACCAGTTACGGCTCGCAGACCATCCCGGCCACGGTTCCCGCGGGCACCGTGCCGGTCACCGTCGCGACCGCGATCACGGGCCTCGAAGCGCAGACGATCTTCCACTACCGGATCGTCGCGCTACACGGCAATACGCCGCCGCAGCCCGGGAGCGACGCCACGTTCATGACACTGCCGCGCCACCGCCCGCGGCCCAGTATCAAGGCCAGGACGACCCCGAGCCACGATGCCCACAAGCCGTTCACGTTCACGACATCGGGTCAGGTCACGGGGCCGAAGTTCATCCCGGCGATCTATGACTGCCGTGGAAACGTGAACGTCCGCTTCCTGCTCGGCGGACGGCGAATCGGCTCGACGCTCCTGCCGCTGCAGCCGAACTGCAAGTTCTCGGGGCAGACGGTGTTCAACCACCTGCCCCACCATGGTCATATACCTCGGCCGGTACGACTGACCGTAGTGGTTCAGTACGCCGGAAACGGCTACCTCACCCCGAGGAAGGCCGCGCCCGAGACGATCAGCGAGGGCTAGTACCTAAGACGGCCTGTCGCGCAGGCGGTAGACGAGCCGCAGGCCCGACCACACCTGGTCGACAGCGCACACCTTGTTGTCGACCAGGCCGGCGGCCAGACCGAGGTCGCGGACCACGTTCTCGGTGACGTCCGTCTGCACGCCCGAGGCGCGCTTGGGCCAGGCGATCCATAGGCCCCCCGCTGGGTCGAGTGCGCCGGCGAGCGCTGCCAGGCGACGTTCGAGCTCACCCCGGCGATCGAAGAAGGCCACGATCACGTCGAACGACTGCCCTCCCAGGCGCCGGCGGACGTGCACCCCGGCCGGCAACTCGCCGAGCGTCTCGTCGAACCCGTCCGGCGCGCCGATCAGCCCGAGCCGTGCGTCGACCTTGATGCCGAGCTTGCGCACGAGCGGAGTGCCCGAGTAGCCGGCCGGCCCGGGCGCCGGCGTCGCGCTCATCGCGCGTCTGACTCCGCGGCGACCTCGGCGATCAGCTTGGACAGTTGGCTGCCCTGCCAGGCAATCGGCGAGCGCCCCGGTTCGTCGAGCACCAGCCGAGCCCCGGGGATCGCCGCCGCGTAGGCCTCCCCCACCGCCTGGGGATGGCCCGGGTCTGGCTCGTCGGAGCTCGCCACCACCGCCACCGGCACCGAGATGGCGGCCAGGTCGTCCACGGCGGCGAACGGCCGCGAGCGCGGCACCGCCCGCAGCGCGTCCGCCAGCGCCTTCAGGTCCTCGTGCTGTGAAAGGCGCTGGCGGGTCACCTTGAGCACGGTCTCCTGCCAGTCCTCGGGCACGTCCGGACGCCCCTGGGCGGCGATGAAGCCCTCGATGCCGTCACGCTCGAGCCCGTCGGCCAGCGCGTCCCAGCGCTCCAGCCGAGCCTCGTCGTCCTGCGTCGCCGGGTCATACGCCGGCGTTATGACAACCAGTCCCGCCACCCGCTCGGGCGCGCGCAGCGCGGCCCACAGCAACGTGTGTGCGCCCATCGAGGCGCCGGCCAGCATCGCGCGCTCAATTCCCCGGTCGTCGAGCACCGCCAGAAGATCCTCTCCCAGGTCCCCATAGGCGTACTCCGAAGGCGACGGCGCCGGCGCGGAGCGGCCATGGCCCCGCGCGTCGTAGGCGATCACGCGATGACCCGAGCGCTCGAGCGAGCGGGAGCCCATGACCACGTAGCGCCGAGTAGCGGTCAGGCCGTGCAGGAGGACGACGGGAATCCCCTCCCCCGCCTCCTCGCCGGCCAACTCCACACCGTCCCGCACGACCGCGATCTCGCTCATGACCGGGAAGCGTTACAGGATCGCGCCGGGATAGGCGGGCGTCGCGCACGCCACCGTGTCGCGACATGCGCTGAACTTGACGTGCACGTCAGATTACCCGCCGGTCGGACGTCGCTACCATCAAAGGCATGGAAGTCTCCGAAAGCAACTTTCAGACCGCGGTACTGGATCGCTCGCACACCGTGCCGGTGGTCGTCGACTTCTGGGCCGAATGGTGCGGTCCATGCCGCCAGCTTGGGCCCGTGCTCGAGCGCGCCGCCGCGGCGCGCCAGGGCAAGCTCGACCTCGCCAAGGTCGACGTCGACGCCAATCCGCGCCTCGCGCAGGCATTCCGGATCCAGGGCATTCCGGCCGTCAAGGCGTTCCGGGATGGGCAGGTGGCCGCGGAGTTCGTCGGCGTCCAGCCGCCCGCCGCGGTCGATCAGTTCCTCGACTCCCTGCTTCCCTCCGAGGCCGATGGCCTCGTTCAGAAAGGCGATGAGGCGTCGCTGAGGCGGGCGCACGAGCTCGAGCCGACCCGCGCCGACGCGGCCGTTCCGCTGGCCCGGATCCTCAAGGACCGCGGCGAGATCGACGAGGCCCTGACGGTGCTCGCTCGGGTCCCTGGAAGCTTCGCCGCCGACGGTTTGGCCGCCCGGATCGCGCTCGAATCGGCCGCGCGCAACGCGGCTCAGCCGCCCGTCCCGGACCTGAGCGCGGCCTTCGCGGCGCTCGACGCCGGCGACGAGGAGCGGGCGCTCGACCTTCTGCTCGAGGCGCTGCCGAACGCCGACGGCGCCCGGGACGACGTGCGACGCGTGGTGGTCGGCGTGCTCGACGAACTGGGCGTCGAGCATCCCCTGGCCAGATCGGCGCGGCGGCGCCTGGCCTCCGCGCTGTACTGACCGAAGCTCATCGCCGCGCCTACCAGCGCCCCGTGCTGGGACCCTACCGCCCGTGCTGGGACCCTAAATACGATTCCGCGCGGTTTCTGCGCCCGAGAGCGCACGATTTTGTGCGCATGAGTTAGCCGTCATGTGGGTAATCGAGGAACCGAGTGAGCCACGGTGAGGCCATGAACGAGACCTATCCGGCCGTCGCCGAGGCTGTGCCGCTGGCGCGTCGCGCGCTGACCGCGGTGGCTGCGGGGGCAGGCGCGGGCGGCGAACGGCTCGAGGAGATCCGTCTGGCGGTATCCGAGGCACTCACCAACGCGGTCGTGCACGCCTATCGGAACCGCGAGGCCGGCCACTTTCACGTGACCGCGGCGGTCGCATCGGGGGAGCTGTGGGTCCTGATCAGCGATGACGGGCGCGGCCTGCACGCCTGGAACGACAGCCGCGGGCTCGGCATCGGGCTGTCGCTGATATCGGGGCTGAGCGACGACTTTGCGATCGTCACGCGTGCCTCCGGCGGGACCGAGGTTCAGATGCGCTTCGACTTGAAGAAATCCGCCGCCGGCCTGTCCGAGGTCAGCTTCGCGGATCGTGCTGCTCGGCGACCTCTGCAGCCTGATCTAGCTTCTCGACGATGATGTAGCCGGGTCTGGCCTCGACCACGGTCTCGACGCCGGGAAACTCGTGGCCGGGGACGAGCACGAATCGGCGGGGGTTGGCCCGGATCGTCTCGTACTCGCGTACGGTCAACTCGACCAGCTGATTACAGCCCAGTCGGGCGCATTCGCAGCGAAAGCCGACCGGGCTGTCCTCCTCCCCCGGCCACTGGCCACGCTCGATGCCCTCGTTGACGTCACGGATCGTCGCCTCATTGGCGGCGGCGCGCCGCTGCTTCTTGCCCTCCACGACTGGATCCTCTCACGCCGGGCCATTGGGCGCTAGCCAGCGGCCCACCCGCGCTAGAGAACCAGCTGGAGCTGCTCGTCGTCGGCGCGATCGCCCAGTTCGAGGCCCGCGACCCGCACCCCGAGCAGGCGGACCGGCCGCGGGGCTCCGAACCGCCGCAGGAGCTCCAGCGCCACCGGTCCCACCCGGTCGGCCGACGCCACCGCCTCGACAAGCGTACGGGCGCGTGTGTGGGTGGAGAAGTCGTCGAGCCTGACCTTGATGCCGATCGTCCGGCCCCGTCTGCTCTGTGCGAGGAGCCCCGCGCACAAGCGCTCAACCAGTTCGGCGAGGATCGCCTCGAGCCGCTCCGGGTCGCGGATGTCCTCGTCGAAGGTCACCTCGCGCGACTCCGAGACCACCTTGCGCTCCTCGGTGACCGGGGATTCGTCCTCGAACCGGGCCCGGCGCTGAAGCTCGGCCGCGAGTCGAGCCCCGAAGCGCGCTGAGAGCCGATCGGGCGGCGCCGCGGCCAGCGCGGCCAGCGTGTCGATGCTCAAGGCCCGCAGGCGCTCGACGGTCTTCGGACCGATTCCCGGCACCAGGCCGCACGGCGAGGCTCCGAACCGCCGGCAGGCCTGCTCACGGCTCAGCACCACGAATCCGCGGGGCTTCTCCGCGTCGGAGGCCACCTTCGCCACGAGCTTGCTCGGCCCGATCCCGATCGAGCAGCCGAGGGCGGTCGTCCGCTCGATCTCCCCCGCCAGCCGGCGCATGGCCTGCGTCGGGTCGGAGAGGTCGGACAGGTCGAGATAGGCCTCGTCGAGGCCCACCACCTCAACCGTGTCGACGGCTGCCCGCACGAGGGCCATCACCTCGCGTGAGGCCTCGCGGTAGTAGGAGAAGTCCGGCGCCAGGTACACGCCCTGTGGGCACAGCCGCCTGGCCCGCGCGGCCGGCATCGCCGAGCCCACTCCGAAGCGACGGGCCTCGTAGGAGGCCGTGGTGACCACCGAACGGGGGCCCGTGCCGGCGACGATCACCGGCCGGCCCCTCAGTTCGGGTCGGCGGCGCAACTCCACGGACACGTAGAACGCGTCCATGTCGAGATGCGCGACGCAACGGCCCGCCATGCCATCAGCAGGCTAGGCCACGTCTCGGACGTCGACCGGGCCAAGCCGACCGGACGGCCCGACCCAGCCCATCCGAGCTCACGCTACTGGCTGGACCAGACGGTGGCGACCCCGCCGAATCCGAGCGCGCCGGCGGTGGTCTGGTTGAGGTCCCAGTCGCGACCGCCCACGTACGGCCCGCGGTCGTCGACGATCGCGGTCACCGAGCGGCCGTTGTAGCGGAAAGCGACCTTGGTGCCGCAGGGGAGCGTCCGGTTGGCCACGCCATAGTGGGCGTGAAAGCCGCAGGCGGTGGTCCCGCCGTCGCTGTACCAGGAGGCTCCCGCCTCGCGGTACACGGTCATCTGCCCCGCTTTCGCGGTCGATTGTCCGCGCGAGGAGTCGCCGGCGAACTTCACGCGGATCGGCTCCCGGCCCGTCGTGTTCGCGACGTAGCGCAGCGCGAACCGGCCGGCGGAGCCGGTCCGGGTGCTGGTCAGCGTCTGCCAGCGCCCGCTGCGGCGGCCCTGGAGGCTCACCTTGCGACCCGCCAAGGCAGGTAGCAGGCTGCCGCGGACGTGGATCGCCTGCCCGCCCAGGACCGAGATCGGCCGGGGGCGAACACGCACTCGAGCGGCGGCGTCCGCGGGCACCGAGCGCGAGGTGGTGTGGATGGGCTCCCGCGCGGGCGCGGCCAGCGCCTGGGCGGCGGCGAGCGCCGCGGCGCAGGAGAAAACGGCAATCAGCAGAGCGCCTGCGCCCAGCCGGGCGCGGCGCCATGGTCTCATGGCTTTGTCGGGCCTCACGTCGAGGACCTCCTGTTCGATTTCGACCGGGCGCCTACGGGGTTAGCTGTCGGGCTCGCAAACCGCTGACGGCGCGCTCAGCGCGCTGTCCTTGGCGCTACGACCGCAGCCGGCTGTTGGCGCCGGGCAGTCGATTCGCCCCGGCCAGGCAGACCATCGCCTGGCAGTGGGTCCCCCGTTCGCCCTCGTACCGGACGAGGACGATTCGGCAGGTCAATCAGTAAGTCGGCCAGGTTAGGCAACCTCTTAATGCTTTGGCTGTGAGGTCCATCACACGACGTGATACGTGCCATTGGTCACGATCGAGCCGTTCCGGCGGGGGCCATGACGCGGGCGGGCTCGCGCGCTCTACCATCCAGGCGGTGGCGAACAAGGACCGGCTGACCGGGCTCGACAGCTCGTTTCTACACCTGGAGCGCGACTCCGCGCACATGCACGTGGCCGGCTGCTCGGTCTTCGTCGGCGACGCGCCGAGCTACGACGAACTGGTCGAGGTGATCGAGTCGCGCCTGCACCTCGTGCCGCGCTACCGCCAGCGCCTGGCGTTCGTGCCGTTGAACCAGGGGCGGCCGGTGTGGGTGGACGACCCCCACTTCAAGGTGCGCTACCACGTCAGGCACACGGCCCTACCCCGCCCCGGCGGCGACGCCGAGCTCAAGCGGCTCGCCGGGCGCGTGTTCTCGCAGGCACTTGACCGCAGCCGGCCGCTGTGGGAGCTGTGGCTCGTCGAGGGGCTGTCCGACGGGCGCTTCGCGGTGCTGACGAAGACCCATCACGCCCTGGTCGATGGGATATCCGGCGTGGACATCGCCACCGTGCTGTTCGACACCTCGGCCGAGCCCCTGCCGGTGGCCGCGCCTGAGCACGAGTGGGTGGCGCGGCCCCTGCCCAGCCAGGCCCAGCTGCTCGCCGACGCGCTGCTCGAGCGCACGACCGTGCCGGCTGAGGTGGTGCGAGGAGCCCGGGCCACGCTGCGCGGACCGCGGACGGTGGCTGCCCGGTTCGGCCGGGCGTTCGGGAGCGTCGGCGCGCTGGCTTGGACGGGCCTTCAGGCCGCACCGCCCAGCCCGTTCAACGTGCGGATCGGGCCTCACCGGAGGTTCACCTGGGTCGGAGCCGACCTCGGGCAGTTCAAGGCGATCAAGAACTCGCTCGGCGGGACGGTCAACGACGTGGTGCTCGCCGCGGTGGCGGGCGCGCTGGGCGGCTACCTGCGCCTCCATGGGCATGGCACCGACGACGTCGAGTTGCGCGCGATGGTCCCGGTGTCGATCCGGGCCGACGTCGAGCGCGGCGCGCTCGGCAATCGCGTGGCGGCGATGTGGGCGGCGCTTCCGGTCGGGATCACCGATCCGGTGGCGCGCCTGCAGACGATCAGCGAGGAGATGCACGGGGTCAAGCAGTCGGGCCAGGCGGTTGGCGCCGAGATCCTCACACGCCTCTCCGGCTTCGCCCCGCCCACGATCATGGCCCAGGCCGCGCGCCTGCAGGCGCGGCAGCGGCTGTTCAACCTGGTCGTGACCAACGTGCCGGGACCCCAGTTCCCGCTCTTTCTCCTGGGCCGCGAGCTCGAGGCGATCTACCCGATGGTGCCGCTGGCCGAAAACACCGCGCTGGGGATCGCGATCCTCAGCTACAACGGGCAGCTGAACTTCGGCCTGGTCGCGGACTACGACGCACTGGCCGACGTCGAGGTGCTGGCCGACGAGCTGCGCGCGTCGATCGAGGAGCTCGCGGCGGTGGCGGGAGCGTCGCCGACGCCGCCTCCCCCGAAAGGGGCGGGAACAGGCGCCTCGCAGGCGCGGGCGCGCGCCGGTCGGTGACCCGGCAGGCTCGGAGAGGCGCGGCCGCCGCCCCCGAGTCTCGGCTGGGCCGGCTGCTCGAGCGGGTGGCGATCCTGCTCGCCTCGCTTGCGCTGTCGGTCGGGCTCATAGTGCTCGTGTCGGGGTTCTTCGCCGGCCGGGACCAGGCCGGCGTGTCCGGCGCCGGCGCCGGGCCCGGTCAGGCCTTCCCCGACCTGGGCCACGCCACGCTGCGCCCGGGCCAGCCTCGCCCTCAGTACAACTCGGACCCGCCCACCAGCGGGGCGCACGCCTCCGAGCCGGTCACGGGCGCCGGCGTGCCCCTGAACGACGACCAGCTTCTGAGCGCGCTCCAGGTGGGCGACGTCGTGATCCTGTACGGCGGCAGCCGGCCGCCCGCCGGCCTGGAGCAGTTCGTGCGCTCGGTGGCGCCTCCGCTCACCCCGGCGCTCGCGGCCACGGGCGACGCGGTGATCCTTGCGCCGCGTCGGGGGACTGCGGGGATCGTGGCGCTGGCCTGGACGCATCTGCTCCGCGTCCAGCGATCCTCGGATCCGCTGCTGCGGGAGTTCGTGGGGTTCTGGCTGGGCCGGGGCGCGCCCGGCTGAGCAACCGCTAAGGCAGCGCTATCGGGTGGGCTTCGTAGCGCCGCGCGAGTCGATAGAACAGGCCGCCATCGCTCTGCTGCGTCGTGTTGCCGTCCGCGCCGGCCCCGAACAGGAACCCAACCACTCCGGCGTCGCGCGTGGCACGCAGGTGGGCGGCAGAGCCGGGACCGAACCACCACTGCAGGCGGTTGTCGCGGTAATGGTCCCGCGTGTTGTTCTCGTGCGTGTCGCCGAGCGGCAGCTGCCACAGGACTATCGGGGTGTGGGTGCGGCGGGTGAAGTCCGCCATGTAGCGGTTGTTGCGGAGGAAGTTCGCGGGGCCCCACGCGGTGTTGGTGTGCTCGACGTTCTGGTAGTAGCCGGCATCGCGGTCGGTGACGTCGTAGAACACCAAGTCGAAATGCGCGTGAAGCGCTTCGTAGAACGCGGCGGAGACCCCCGCGAGCTGGTCTACTCGGGAGAATGAGACCTTCGCATCGGTCGGCACGGCGTTGGTACCCCACGCGCTGAGGTGCCAGGCGAGCAGCACGTGTGGTGCCAGCCGGTTGCGCAACGCGATCAGGCGCTGCGCGAACGAGCGCGCCACCCCCGTGGCGTTCACCTGCTCGAGATAGCCCCATAGATCGGGCTCAACGTGGATGATCACTCGGCGGCCTCCGGCTGCGGCAGCTACCCGCCGGAGCAGCAGCTCATAGTCGGCCCAGTAGGCGCGCATCGTCGCCGGGTTGCGCATATGCGCGAGATCCGAGCCGCCCGCCGGCTCGGACTGCAGCATCTGGTAGTAGGTGAACACCGGGGTGAGGTGCGCGGCGAACGACTCGCGCACGTACATCGTCACGAAGCTCCCGTCCGGATTCCACGTCGCCCAGCCCTGGCCCGTGTTCACGCCGCCGGCGAGATACTGGTAGCGCATGTCGACCCTGGCGCGGGTGCGCAGGAACCCGGCGCCGCCCGGTCCGTCGGCCGCCCCGAGTGCGACGTGGTTGGGCCATCCGGCTGGGATCGGGACGCCGGATTGACGCGCCTGGGCGCTTTGGCTCGCGGTCGGGATCAGGACCGCGAGCAGGAGAGTGAGGAGGAATCGCCGCACGGCTGGAGAGCTACCCTCCCCTACCGCTCTCTCACCGACACCGTGACGCGGCCGGCCACGCACACGCGCCCGGCGTCGTCGGCTAGCTCGACCTCCCACACCCACGTCGTGCGTCCGCGGTGCCGGCGAGTAGCCGTCCCGTGCACGGTCCCGGACTCGATCGGGTGTAGCACCGTCGTCTGGTTGGCCAGGCCGACCGCGAGCTCCTTGTCGCTGGCGAGGCCCACGGCGGTCCCGCGGACGGCGAGCGCATCGGCGATCGCGCCGTACACGCCACCGTGAACGGGCCCGCCGGGGTGTCTGAGCCCATCGGAGACCTCAAGCCGGCCTCGGGCCATCTCGTCGGAGCACTCGGTCAGCTCGAGACCGTAGAGCGCGTCGAATCCCTGCGCATCGGTGGGAGGCGGCATGGACATCGGCCGGGGCACGTTACCGCTCGGCGAGGCTCCGCACCGCGCCGACGGCTTGTCTACGCTCTAGTCGCCAAGGGGTTTTCCGATGGGCTCGCTCGACACGCTGCCACCCGATCAACGCGCGGTCCTCGACCTCGTGCTGCAACGCGGCCGCAGCTACGACGACATCGCGCGGCTGCTCGCGATCGATCGCGCGGCGGTGCGCGCCCGGGCGCTGGCGGCGTTCGAGGCGATCGGCCCCGACACCGGGATCGCGCCCGAGAGCCGCGCCCTGATCACCGACTACCTGCTCGGTCAGCTTCCCGACCGGGTGGCCGAGCAGACTCGCGAGCGACTGGCCGACTCGCCGTACGACCGGGCCTGGGCGCGGGTGCTCGCCTCGGAGCTCGGTCCGGTGGCGAGCAAGCCCCTACCCGAGATACCCGACGGATCCCGTGCCGCCGCCGGCTCGGCGTCGCGCGGGCGAGCGGGCGAGCCGGCCGACGGTCGGGACGATGGGCAGGGCTCCCGCGGCCCCGCCGCTGCCGGTCCGGCCCGATCACGCGAGCGCGGTCCGCGTCGCGCGCCCCGCCTGTCCGACCGCCCTAGCTCCCGCCGGGGCGGCGCGATCATGCTCGGCGTCGGAGCGGTGATCGTGGTCGCGCTGGTGGTGGTGCTGATCGTGCTCCTAGGCGGAGGATCGTCCAAGAAGTCCTCGACCGGCTCGGCGGCGTCGGGCGGGAGCGCCACGGGCACATCGAGCACCGCGTCGACCACGGGCACGAGCACCGCGTCGACGACGGGCACGGGCACGGCATCGACCTCGTCCACGACGCCCAAGGCGCAGGTGGTCGGCCAGACCAACCTGAACCCGCCGAGCGGCGGCCAGGCCAAGGGGGTCGGATTCGTGGTCAAGGAGGGGACCGCCTACGGGATCGTGATCGAGGCCGCGCACGTCGCTCCTAACAGCCACAACGCATATGCCGCCTGGCTCTACAACTCCGCCACCGACGCTTACCGCCTGGGCTTCGTCAACCCGGCCGTGGGCAAGAACGGCCAGCTCCAGGTGGGGAGCCCGCTGCCCAGCAACGCCAGCCACTACAAGAAGCTGCTGCTGACGCTCGAGACGCAGAGCAACCCGAAGTCTCCCGGGACGATCGTGCTCGAGGGCCCGTTCGCGCTCACGTCGACCACGAAGTAGCCGCGCTAGCCCGCCGGACCCTCAGCCGAGGATCCGCTCGAGCCCGTCCAGGGCCTCGTCGAGCCGCTTGCCCGTCGCCGAGCGCATGGCCAGCGCCCCGGTCTTCGAATAGCCCCGCAGGCGCTGGCGCTGCGCGATCGTGACCTTCGTGCCCCCGTCGGCCGGCTCGACCGCGATCTCGGTGATCGACTCGTGCAGGACCGGCTCGAACGGCGTTCCCTCCACCTCCTGCGACCACGTGCGGTGCCCGCTCGTGTACTCCCCCCCGGGCGGCTCGGACGCGAGCACCCGGAAGTCGGCCCGCACGGTCCGCCGGCGCCGGGTCTTGAACACCTGCGTGAAGCGGTCGTCCTCGACCCCCTCCATCCGCTCCACCGAGGGCCACCAGCGGGGCATCTGGTAGGGATCCTCGACCACCTCCCACACCTCCGCGGGCGGCGCGGCGAGCACTCGGCTGCGGGTGGCGCTCGACAGGTTGCGCCGACCCGCGCCAATCCGGAATGGCAGGAAGCTCATGCGTCGTACTCGAGCACCGCGTGCACCGGATAAGGGTCGAGCCGCTCTCGGCCATGCAGAAAGGTCAGCTCGACCAGGAACGCGCACCCGGCGATGTGGGCGCCCAATCCGGCCACGAGGTCGCACACTCCGCGCGCGGTGCCGCCGGTGGCCAGCAGGTCGTCGTGCACCAGCACGCGCGCCCCGTGAGCCAGGGCGTCGGCGTGGACCTCGAGCGCGTCGATCCCGTACTCGAGGATGTACTCCACGCTGACCGTCTCGGAGGGGAGCCGCCCGGGCTTGCGGGCGGGCACGAACCCGGCCCCCAGCTCGCGGGCCAGCGCGCCGCCGAGGATGAACCCGCGCGCCTCGGCCGCGATCACCAGGTCGACCGCCAGCGGACGGGCGAACGCGGCCAGCTCCGCCACCGCGACCTGCAGCGCCGTCGGGTCGAGCAGCAGCGGCGTGATGTCCTTGAACACGATCCCGTCCTTCGGGAAGTCCGGGATCTCGCGGATCAGCGCCCGCAGGTCAACCGCGCTCACGCCGCCCTCGAACGTCGCGTGCGAACCCCTGCCCCCGGCTACGTGGCGATCTTGCGGAGATCGCGGATCAGGAGCAGGTGCTTGAGGTGTGTGGTCACCGAGGCCAGGTTCTCGAGCGCCTCGATCGCCTCCCGCCGCCGCTCCGGGTTGCGCGAGCGAAGGGCCGGGGCCAGGATGCTCTGCAGGAGCTGTGCCTCGCGGTCGGCCGAGCTGCGGAACACCCGCAGGTTGCGCCCGCCCACGCCGTAGCGAGCCAGCTCGGACACCGCCCGGACGATCTCCCGCTCGGTCTCGTCGAAGTAGCGCGCCCCGGCGCGCATCTCGCCCTTGATCACGCCGAAGTCGACCAACTCGCGAACGAGGCCGGCTTCTGCCCCGGTCTCCTCGACGACGTCCTCCAACGAGTAGAGCGCGCCGGGATCGCGGGTGGATACAAGCGCCTGGGCGCGTCGCGGCGAGCGGCCGTCGCTCGCCGGCGATGCGGCGGTGACGTCCCGTTCTGCGCGGCCGCCGGCCAACTCCTGGCGGATCACCCGCAGCGGGAGGAACTCGTCGCGCTGGAGGCGCAGGATCGTGCGCAGTCGCTGCACGTCGGACTGGGTGTAGAGCCGGTAGCCGCCTTGGGTGCGGCGCGGCGAGAGCAGCTTCTGGTCCTCCAGATAGCGGATCTTGGAGATCGAGATGTCGGGGAACTCCTGCGACAGCGCCTTGCACACGGTTCCAATCGTGACGGCCTTCAGACGCGGCCGCTGCGCCTCGGGCGGACCGGTGGGCGGTTCAGGCAGCTCCACGGCGGGCTCGTGGGTGTCAGAGGACGTGGCCATCAGCGGCTGAGGAACGCGAGCTTGTACTTGCCGATCTGGAGCTCGTCGCCGTGCGAGAGGCGGTGGGACTCGATTCGGCGGCGATTGACGTAGGTTCCGTTGAGCGAGCCGCAGTCGTCGAGGTGGTACTCGCTGCCGCGGCGCACCAGGATCGCGTGGTCACGTGAGACCGTCACGTCGTCCAGGAAGATGTCGGACACCGGGCGGCGGCCGATGGTCACCCGGCCGGTGCCGAGCGGGAAGCTCTCGCCCGCGCGTCCACCCCCGGCGCGGATCACAAGTGCCGGTCCCCGCTCGATGACCTCCTCGAGCTCGATCTCCTCGAGCTCCCCCGTCTCACCCAGCTTGTAGGTCGCGGTGGTGGTTCCCGGCGGCGGGTCGGATTGGGCGAGGAACGCGCCGCACCGCTGGCAGTAGTTGGCGCCCTCGTCGTTGGCAAAGCCGCACTCTGGACAGTGCTGGGCCACCGCCGGTGATTTATTCGCCCTCGGCTCCCGGAACCCGGCCGGCCAGGATATCCGTGAGCTGCTGGACGTCGGCGCCGCTGATCACCAGCTCGCCGGTCTCGTCCTTTTTGCGCAGCCGGTTGACCAGCTCGGCACGCAGAATGTCGATCTTCCCGTGCAGGATGCGCCGGCGGTAGGAGATCTCCATCTCCTCGTCGGTGAGCTGCTTGATGAGCTCTTTTAGCTCCTGGTCGGTGAGTGAGCCCAGATCGGGAAACGTATCCATGTAGATCAGATCCTCCGGGTGCTTCCGGGTCGGAGTGCGCGAGGGAGCGAGTATAGCCTGGCCAAGGGCGAGGCTCAATCTCAGCTTGAGAGTTTGCCGCGCTCGTTGCGGACGCGGATTTCGCGTGCGCCGCGACGCACGTAGAGCGCGGCGGAGACCAGACCGAGCACCATGCCCACGTACAGCATGATCAGCGCCAGCCAATGTACTCCGGCCATCGCGAAGAACGGCGCGCCGGCGATCGGCGCGACGCCCAGCCGGCCCGGCCAGTTGATCTGGATCTCGATCCCTTTGCTCAGCGCGTACCGGCTGGCCGCGAGCATGAACAGCTCGCGTGCGATCACGATCGCGATGGCCCAGTGCGGTAGCAGGCTGAAGTGCCAGCACACGACCATCCCGGAGACGATCAGGAGGCGGTCGACGACCGGGTCGAGCAGCGCGCCGAGGCGGCTGTACTGGCCGGTCAGGCGGGCCAGGAACCCGTCGAGGTAGTCCGACCAGCCGATCACCGCGAACAGCACCACGGCCAGCGCGTCCTGGCCGTCCTCGCTGGACAGGGCGACGATCAGGAACACCGGGATGCCGGCCAGGCGCAGGTAGTCGACGATGTTGGGGATCGTCCACGGATTCAGTGGGTGGCCGGACAGCGTGGCCTCGGGCGGCGGCCCGGAGCGGTCGATGCCGGTCAGCCGCCGCTTGCTGACGCTCGGTGTCATTGCCACGCCGTGTGGCCGGCGGTCACGGGAGCCCGCGCCAGAGCGCGGCGATCTCCTCCGCCGCATCCTCGAGCAGCACGCTCGTCTTCTCTTGCCCGCGCCGGAGCTGCACCTCGACCTCGCCGGCGCCCAGCGTCCTGCGCCCGACCGTGACCCGGAGCGGACAGCCGAGCAGCTCGGCGTCGATGAACTTCTCCCCCGGCCCGGCGTCGCGCTCGTCGTAGAGGGTGTCCAGTCCGAGCTCCATCAGCTCGCCGTACAGCTGATCGGCGTAGGCGCGCTCCTCACTGCCCTCCTTGCCGAGCGTGACGAGTTCCACGTCGAACGGTGCGATCGCGCGGGGCCAGGAGATCCCCTGCTCGTCGGCGTATTGCTCGACCGCGGCCGCGGCGGCCCGCGCCGGCCCGAAGCCGTAGCACCCCATCCAGATCAGCTGCTCCTGGCCCGACTCGTCCAGGAAGGTGGCGTTCAGCGGCTTCGAGTACCGGGTCCCCAGCTTGAAGATGTTGCCGACCTCGATCGCGGGCTCGATGCGGACGGTCGCGCCGTCGATCGTGTCGCCGGCCAGAACGCTGCGGATGTCGGCATGCTCGAAGCGGAAGTCGCGGCCGGGCTCGACTCCCCGCAGATGGGCGTCGGACTCGTTGGCGCCGACCACGTACGCCCCCGGCGCGACGCCGCGGTCGAGCAGGATCGGCATCTCGGCTCCGACCGGGCCGATGTAGCCCGGCGGTCCGAGCTGCGCCGCGATCTCGTCGGGTCGCGCCGCGCGGAAGTCGGCCCCGAGCGCATTGCGCAGCTTGATCTCGTTGACGCGATGATCGCCCCGGACCACGACCAGGCGCATCTCGGACCCGTCCAACACGATCGGGAAGGCCTTGAGGGTCGCGCCGGCCGGGAGGCTGAGGGCCCCGGCAACGGCGTCGATCGTGGTCATGCCGGGCGTGGCCACGGTCTCGGGAGCGTCCTTGGCCGGCTCGAGCTGCACCGGCTGGGGCTCGGCGCTCGCCACCTCGACGTTGGCCGCATAGCCCGGCGCAATCACGACCTCGTTCTCGCCGGCCGGGCACGGCGCCATGTACTCGTGGGCGCCGGTGCCGCCCATCATCCCGACGTCGGCCTCGACCCGGTACCACTCGAGGCCGCAGCGGTCCATGATCCGGTCGTAGGCGACGACGTGCTTCTGGTAAGCGACGTCGAGCCCCTCCGCGTCGCGGTCGAACGTGTAGGAGTCCTTCATGATGAACTCGCGGGTGCGCAGGACGCCCGCCCGGGGCCGGGGTTCGTCGCGCTCCTTGACCTGGAAGTGGTAGAGGATCAGCGGCAGGTCGCGGTAGGAGCGCACGGCGGCCGCCACGTGGGTCGTGACGACCTCCTCGTGGGTCATGGCCAGCACCAGGTCAGCGTCGCGGCGATCCTTGAGCTTGAACAGCTCCTCGATCCCGTACCGGCCGGAGCGGCGCCACAGCTCGGCGGGCTGGAGCACCGGCATCAGCATCTCCTGGCCGCCGATCGCGTTCATCTCCTCGCGGACGATCTGGACGACCCGCTCGTGCACCCGCCAGCCCGCCGGCAGCCAGCTCCAGAACCCCGATCCGACCTGCCTGATCAGGCCGGCGCGGACCATCAGCTTGTGCGAGAGCGCCTCCGCGTCGGCCGGGGGCTCGCGCTCGGTGGGCAGGAAGTATGTGGACAGGCGAGTCATCGTTTAGGCAGCGAAGCGTACCCGCGTGATAGAAGAAGTCGTTCTCTAGATCTAGATGCAAGGAGCAGCCCGATGGCCTACGAAGTTCCGCCGCTGCCGTACGACTACAACGCGCTCGAGCCGACGATCGACGAGCAGACGATGCACCTGCACCACGACAAGCACCACCAGGCGTACGTGAACGCCGCCAACGGCCTGCTCGAGGGCACCGAATGGGCGGACAAGCCGGTGGAGGATGTGCTCAAGAACCTGAGCTCGCTGCCCAGCGACAAGCAGGCCGGCGTCCGCAACCAGGCCGGCGGCCACTACAACCACTCGCTGTTCTGGGAGTGGATGTCTCCGGACGGCGGCGGCGAGCCCGACGGTGCGCTCGCCGATGCGATCAACTCGGCGTTCGGGTCCTTCGACGAGTTCAAGGCGCAGCTCAAGGACGCCGGCGTCAAGCGGTTCGGCTCAGGCTGGTCGTGGCTGGTGCACGACGGGTCGGGGCTCGCAGTCGTCTCGACGGCCAACCAGGACAACCCGATCAGCGACGGCAAGACGCCGCTGCTCGGGGTCGACGTGTGGGAGCACGCGTACTACCTGACCTACCAGAACCGGCGTCCGGACTACCTGGACGCGTGGTGGAACGTTGTGAACTGGGCCAAGGTGGCCGAGGGGTTCGGGAAGGTCAGTTAGCCCGGCTGGATGCCGGGCTGTGGTAGCTGCCGAGCGAGTGGAGCGGTCTCCGCGGAATCATGAAGCGGAGGGAGCGAGGCCCGGAGCCGGATGCGGTTACCGGGCCTCGCCGGCTAAGCCCGCGTGAAGCGGCGGCCGGCGACCGGCGAGGTTTCTTCGTCGAGCTGGGCGGCCGCCGCTTCCATGGCGGCCATGCGCTCGGGCGTCATCGCGGTGGCGTCCTCGTTGTCAGACAGCCATTGCTCGGCCTCCGCGGCGGCCCGCTCGTCGCGGACGACGCGCTTGCCGGCCGCGTAGTACTTATCGATCTCGGCGAACAGCTCGTCGACCAGGTTCTCGGTCTTGACCTTGCGCAGCATCTTGCCCTTCGAGTAGATCGCGCCGGCGTCCTTGGCGCCGGTGATCCCGAAGTCGGCGTGGCGAGCCTCGCCGATGCCGTTGACCGCGCAGCCGAGCACGGAGACCTCGATCGGGTCGTCGTACTGTTCTAGGCGACGCTCCACCTCGGCCACCACGCTGTCCATGTCGAACTGGAGGCGCCCGCAGGTGGGGCAGGCGATCAGCACCGGGCCGCGCTCGCGCAGCTTCAGCGCCTTGAGGATCTCCCAGGCGACCTTGACCTCCTCCTCGGCGTGAAACGTAGAGAGCGAGATCCGGATCGTGTCCCCGATGCCGTCGGCCAGCAGCGTGCCGAGGCCCACGGCGGACTTCAGCGAGCCCGACCACTTGGTCCCGGCCTCGGTGATGCCAAGGTGGAGCGGGTACGGGATCCGCTCGGAGAGCAGACGGTTGGAGGCGATCGTGTTGGGCACGCTGGTCGACTTCATCGACACCTTGAAGTTCGTGAAGTCCAGGCGCTCCATGAGCTCGACGAACTCGACCGCGGCTGTGACCAGCGCCTCGACCGGATTCTCGAACTCGAGGTCGTGGAGGTGCTTGGGGAGCGAGCCGGAGTTGACCCCGATCCGGAGCGGCGTGCCGAGCTCGTTGGCCCGCTGGGTGACCAGCGCGACCTTGTCGGGGCCACCGATGTTGCCGGGGTTCAGGCGCACACAGTGGGCGCCGGCATCGAGCGCCTTGAGCGCCAGCGTGTAGTTGAAGTGGATGTCGGCGATAACCGGGATCGGCGAGTCGCTGACGATCGTCTTGAGCGCCTCGACGTCCTTCTCCCTCGGGACCGCCACCCGGACGATGTCCGCGCCGGCCTCGGCCACCCGGCGGATCTGGGCCATGGTGGCGCCCAGGTCGGCCGTCTCGGTCTTGGTCATGGTCTGGACGGCGACCGGCGCGCCGCCGCCGATCGGCACCCCGCCCACGTGAATCTGGCGCTCTGAGGCCACGTCAGCCAGTGTAGAGGCGGTGGCGCTGGCTCATGTGAACGCCCCGTTCCGCCGGCCTCTCCCCTGGGTGGGGCAATTTCCGCCACTGACGAGCGACCGCGCGGCTGTTGACGGATTCTGCCTTTGAGCGGGGCAGAATCCGGAATTCCGCGTGGGTGGCGGTTGCTATGGCGGAAACTGCCCGGGGCCGGTCGGGCCGGTGGGCCGGTCGGGCACGGGGTGGTCGGCCGGCGGGAGCGGCGGGGCGGCGGGAACACCCCTGTCGCGCGAATCCCGAAATTTCCGTCATTACGGGTCGCCCTGGCACGCTGTTGACGGATAGTTCGTCTGGGAGCCGCAAAATCCGGAACTGGTGACCCGGCGGGGTCGTCAATGGCGGAAATTTCGGGTTCGGGGAGGCGGGGCGACGGCGGGGGGCGGGCGGACGCTTGCAGGCGGCGGTCGGCGGGCGCAACTTCGGGGCACGCGGGTAGTTGCAACCCCCGTGCCATCGATCAGACGCAAACTCCCCCTCGCCGCGCTCCTTCTGAGCTTTGCGGCCCTGCATGCCGCCCCCGCCGTCGCCTCGACGACCCAGGAGTCGATCTTCCAGGACGACAACCAGCTCAAGGCCAACCCGGCCGGGACCATGCAGGTCCTGCGCGATCTGGGGGTCCAGCGGGTCCGGGTGAACCTGACCTGGAACACGGTGGCGCCGTCGCCCGGATCGACCAAGCGGCCGAAGGGGTTCAATGCCTCGGACCCGGCCGCCTATCCGGCGGCGGGCTGGGCGCCGTACGACGCGATCGTGCGTGCCGGCCAGACCTATGGCGTCGGGATCGACTTCACGATCAACGGTCCCGCCCCCCTGTGGGCGACCGGCTCGGGCGCGCCCAAGGGGACGACCGGGGACTTCCGCGCCGCCTGGCAGCCGTCGGCCAAGGAGTTCGGCCTCTTCGTGCACGCCGTCGGCACGCGCTACAGCGGCTCCTACAAGCCGCGGGGCTCGTCGAGCGCGCTTCCGCGAGTGAACTTCTGGTCGATCTGGAACGAGCCCAACTACGGCTTCGACATCGCCCCGCAGGGGATCGGGTCGCACCAGTCGACCCCGAACAGCCCGCACATCTACCGCAACCTGCTGAACGCGGCCTGGAGTTCGCTGCAGGCCACCGGCCACCGCACCCGGACCGACCGGATCCTGTTCGGCGAGGTGACGCCGCATGGCGTCAATGCCTGGGGCGTGTTCTCGAACATGAAGCCGCTGATCTTCCTGCGCTCGCTGTACTGCGTCGACTCGCGTTACCGGGAGCTGCGGGGCTCGACCGCCGCCGCCCAGGGCTGTCCGACCACGGCTGCCGCCTCGCGCAACTTCCGCAAGCAGAACCCGGCGCTGTTCAGCGCCAGCGGGTTCGCCGACCATCCCTACGAGCAGGCCTCGGCGCCGAACCGGCCGACGCACCTGTGCGGAAGCAAGCTGTGCGCCGGCGCGCCCACCGACCCCGACTTCGCCGACCTGCCGCAGATCCCGAACCTCGAGCGCACGCTCGACCACCTGAACTCCGTGTACGGCTCTCGCACCAAGTTCCCGGTCTGGAGCACCGAGTACGGCTTCCGGACCAAGCCGCCCGACCCGAACCTGGGCGTCAGCCAGAGCACCGCCGCGGACTACATGAACTGGGCTGAGTACCTGAGCTACCGCCAGCCCCGGCTCTACAGCTACTCGCAGTACCAGCTGATCGACAACCCGCCGCCGGCGTCGTTCGACACCGGCCTCGAGAATCCGAACGGCAGCCACAAGCCGGGCTACGACGCCTACCGCATGCCGCTGTTCCTCCCGACCACGAGCACACATGCCGGCCAAAAGGTCGAGATCTGGGGCGGGGTCCGCCCCGCGGGCTACGCCCGGCTCGACACCGGCCAGGCCCAAAGCGTGCAGATCCAGTTCCAGCGCGGGTCAAGCGGCGCGTGGCAGACCATCGACACGGTGGCGATCAAGAACTCGAAGGGCTACATCGACGTGCACCTGGCCCTCCCGGCCACCGGCGCGGTGAGGCTCGCCTGGTCCTATCCGGCCGGCGATCAGCTGCTCGGGAGCGGCACCGTCTTCAGCCGCACGGTCAGCGTCACGGTCAAGTAGCCGGCGGACCGCCAGGCGGATCTTCTGAGTCGCCGGGCTCGCGCGCGGGCGGGCTCGGACCTCCCGGCGGCGGCGCAGGCGGCGGCGCAGGCTCACCCGGTGGCGGTCCGGCGGGACCACCGGGGCCGCCCGCCTCGGGCGGCGTGTTTCGGCGCCTCAGCGCCAGCGCGCCGAACGTGATCGCCGCCAGCGCGAGCACGACGATCACGACGATCAGCCAGGTGGGCAGGAACGAGCTTCCCGAACTGGATGTAGAAGTCCCGGCGGCGCCCGCGCCCGAGCTACCGAGCTGCTTGAACAGCTGGCGCTCGATCACGTCGAAGCAGTCGGTGTACTCCCGCACGTCCGCCGGCATCTGCGCGAGCGCGGTGCGCAGCGTCTGCGCGGAGTACTGCTGCGTGAGCTTGCCGTGGTCGTTGCAGTCGCTGATGGCCTGCGACGGAGTGCCCCCGGATGCGGCTGCTGCAAGCGCCGGCACGCCCAACGACAGGACGCAGGCCAGCGCGAGGACCGTGATCGCCCGTCGCGTCATGGCCGCAAGCTTATGGGGAAACGCCGTCATAAAGCCGCATCAGGCGGTCGTAGTAGCCCTTCTCGCCGAAGTGCTCGCGGACCCGCGCGAGACCGTCCGCGCCGCGCTGGGCGCGCAGCGCCGGGTCGTGCCAGAGCTCGGAGAGGGCTTTCGTCCAAGCGGCGGGGTCGCTCGCGGGAAGCGTCGCCCCGTCCCCCACGAGCTCGGGCAGGCCGCCGCGGTCGGAGGCCAGGACGGGCACGCCCGCCGCGAGCGCCTCGAGCACCGAGTACGGGCAGGGCTCCTCCCAGCGCGAGGGCGCGAGCACGACCGCGGCACGCCGGCGCAGGTCGGCGAGGTCGCCGGACGCGAGCCGGCCGGCGAAGCGGACGTCGGCCCCAGCGGCCTGGTCGCGCAGTCGGGCTTCGTCGGGACCGGACCCGGCGATCACGAGCGGAATGCCGGCGTCTCTTGCGGCGGCGATCGCGGTGTCGAACCCCTTCTCCTCGGACAGGCGGCCGGCTGCGAGGGCGAACTCCCCGTCGCCGGCGGCCGACTGCGCGGCGAGCTCGTCATCGGGCATGAAGTTGGGCAATGTCGCGGTTAACGAGGGCGGGAGCCCCAAGTCGCGCAAGTGAGCGGCCAGTGCACCGCTGACCGCCACGAACTGGTCGACGTGCTCGAGCAGCGGGGGCTGCTGGCGACGCAGCGCGAGTGCGTACACGGTCGCCTCGGGAAGCGAGCCGCGGCAGCGCAGGCGAAGTCCCGGGCGCGTGTGGTCCCGGCGGCATCGAAAGCATGGCGCCCCATCCCGGTAGGCGATGCCGATCGCGCAGAACAGCCGGAAGTTGTGGAGATGCAGAAGCGTCCGGGCGCCGGCCTCTCGGGCCGCCGCGAGCGCTCGCCAGCCGAACAGCGGATGGAGGTTGTGGGCGTGGACGACCCGCACGCCGCGCCGGCGCACGAGCCGGCCAACCTCTCCGGGCTCTAAACCGCCGGCGAGCAGACCGGCCGCCGCCCGGGCGGGACCCAGGCCCTGGCTCGAGCGCTCGAGTACCTCGACCTCATGACCGCGCCGCGCGAGCAGCGAGGCCAGGTCGGCGACCGCGCGCTCCTCCCCGCCGGCCGCTCGGTAGCGGTTGTGGAGGATCAGGATCACGAACGGGGCCGCGCTCAGCCGGCGAGGCTGGCGCGCTGCACGAGGACCGGAGCGCCCGCGGGCCCGGGTCCGAGCAGCCCCGGCGCCCGCGCGCCGATCTCAGCCCGGGTGAGCCGCCAGGGTCGATCGAGCGAGAAGCGGGCCACGACGTAGCCGTCCACGCGCCTGGTCCCGATCAGCCTCACGTCGGCCGGCAGCGCCGTGGGCATCGTCTGCCACCGGTAGCCGATCACGTCGACCTCGCCAACACTGACCGGGCCGTCCGGCTCGGTCCATGGGACGCCCGGCAGGTACACGCTGAGCGGATCGGTGGCGAACGAGTCGTAGGCGACGATCGCGCGGGGACCCGATGCGGAGCCGAGCGCCTGGGCCACGCCCCGCCAGTCGGGACGCTGGTACTGCGCGTCGGTGTCAATCCTGATCACGCCGTAGGCGAAGGCGGCCAGCGCGATCGCGGCCAGGATCGCCCCCGGAACGCGCAGGCGCCGTGTCGTGCAGCCGGCGGCGAGCACGATCGCGAGCAGAAGCCATGCCGGGATCAGCGCGCGGTCGATGTAGTAGTCCGTGCCGAGCAGCGCGAGGACGAGCGGAGCCAGCACCACGACGCCGGCCAGGACGGCTGCGACGCCGACCCCGCGCAGCTCGTCGGACTCGCCACCGACGATCAACAGGACGATCAAGACGGCGGCCAGGACGGCCGCACCGATCAGCCCATAGCCGAACAGCGACGTCTCGAACGTCGGCCCGAGCGCGAACGCCACCGGCACCTCCTGGACCCGGGTGCTCAGGTGTGTCCCCGTGATGAAGCCGAGCAGCGAGGTCGTCGCGTGGCTGACCAGCAACGGGATCAGTGCCACCTCGACCAGACCCACCACGCCCGCAGCCACCACGCTGGCCCGGCTGCGCGCGATGTAGAGCAGCCAGAGAGCCTCCGGCGCGATCAGGAACGCCGCGAAGTAATGGGTCAAGAGCGCGAGTACCGAGAACAGCGTCCACCAGGCGATGTTGCGTCCCGTGGGATCGCGCCACGCGCGCAGGAAGCAGAGCAGCGACGCGCCGCAGAATGCGGCCACCAGCATGTACTCGCGGGCCTCCTGCGAGTACCAGATCATGAACGGGTTGATCGCCACGAAAGCGGCCGTGAGAAGGCCCGCGCGCCGCGAGACCAGCTCGCGACCGCACAGGTACCCGAGCGGGATGAGGGCGACCCCGGCCAGCGCGGACAGCGAGCGCAGCGCGACCTCGCCGGCACCGAACAGGTGCACCCAGATCCATCCGAGCACGAAGTACAGCGGGGGCGCGGTCTCCACCGCGACCATCGAGCTGAGCATCGACCCGAGCGAGAGGTGCAGCTCGTGCGCAGCCTGAGCCTCGTCGTACCAGTAGCTCTGAGTCCCCAGCGTGGCGAAGCGCAGCACCGCGCCGAGCACCACAAGCCCGCCGACCACCCAGGCTTCGGTCGAGACGCTTGCTACCCTCACCGCCCTAGAGGTCCGGGCCGCCAGAGCGGCGTCCGAGCGGGCCGGGACAAGCATGCGCGCGCATTGTAGAGCGGGCACTGAACGCTGACCCTCCCCCGCCAACCTAGGTCTTCGGAGCAGATCCAAACGTTAACCTGCCGATGTCGCGTTTCCTCACCCCGCCCCGCCGGGCGCTTGGCGTCGGAATCCTGCTCGGACTAGTCGGGGCCGTGGCCATCGCGCTGGCCGTCGGGGGATGCGCGGGGAAGAGCTCGCAAACCCCGGCGCAGGCGCCTCCGCGCACGCATCCGCTGGAGACGATCTTCGAGGCTCAGTCGGAGCTGTTCGCCAACCCCGGGGGCACGCTGGACGAGCTCAAGCGCCTCGGCGTGGACCGGGTCAAGGTGTTCATGCCGTGGAACGAGCTCGTCCCCGATCCGCTCTCGCACACCCGCCCGCGATTCGACGCCGCTTCGCCCGCGGCCTACCCGCCGGCGGGATGGGCTCCGTACGACGCAATCATCCGGGAGGCCGCGGCGCGCGGCATCGGGATGGATCTTGCGCTCGAAGCGCCGGCGCCCCTGTGGGCAACCGCCCCCGGCGTGCCGCCGGGAACCTCGTCCGGCTTCCTCGGCGCCTGGGAGCCGTCGGCCAAGCAGTTCGGCCTGTTCGTGCACGCCGTGGCCGAGCGCTACAGCGGCCACTACACACCGGCGGGCGCCGCGTCCCATCTGCCCAGGGTGGATTTCTGGTCGATCTGGAACGAGCCCAACTACGGCCAGCAGCTCGCCCCGCAGGCGGTCGACCGCTCGACCATCGAGGTGTCCCCCGCTCTCTACCGCCGGCTGCTCGACGCGGCCTGGAGCGCGCTGCAGGCGACCGGCCATGGTCGCGACACCGTCGTGATCGGCGAGATCGCGCCCCGGGGGCAAACGGTGGGCAACCAGCCCGGCAACTTCTCGGGGATGGTGCCGCTGCGCTTCATCCGCGCGCTGTACTGCGTCGACGGCTCGCTGCATCCGCTGAGCGGAACCGCGGCGACCGAGCGGAGCTGCCCGTCGACCAGCGAGGGCTCGGCCGCGTTCCCGCGCGAGCACCCCGGGCTGTTCCAGGCCGGTGGGTTTGGCTTCCACCCCTATCCACAGGGGTTCGCCCCGAACGTGCGCACGCCCGACGAGCCCGACTATGCCGATCTTCCTCAACTGAAGGAGTTGCAGCAGACGCTCGACGGCAGCATGGCCGCCTACGGCTCGCACAACCACTTTCTCCTCTACGACACCGAGTTCGGCTATCAGACCAATCCGCCCGAGGCGACCATCTCCCGTGCGGTCCATCCGGGGCAGGCCGCGGCGTGGGCGAACCTGGCCGAGTGGATGAGCTGGCGCGATCCCCGGGTCGTCTCCTGGGACCAGTATCTGCTGGCTGATCCACAGACAGGCGCGAGCAGCTTCGACACGGGCCTCGAGTTCTACGGCGGCAAGCACAAGGCGCTGTACGACGCCTTCCGGCTGCCCGTCTACCTGCCCTCCGAGTCGGGCACGAAGGATCACGCCCTGGAGGTGTGGGGGTGCGTGCGACCGGTCCACTTCGTGCTGATGCGTCCTCACGCACCGCAGACGGCTCAGGTCCAGTTCAAGCCGGCGACCGGGGGGGCGTTCAAGACGATTGCGCGCGTGCCGCTCACCGACCCCTACGGCTACTTCGACACGCACGTGACGTTCCCCGGAAGCGGCCTGGTTCGAATCAGCTGGTCGTATCCGCGCCGGAGTGGCGGGGGCCAGATCCACAGCCGCACCGTCCGCGTGACGATCCGCTAGGGTTCCCGGCGCCGCAGCCTGGCGGCCCGCGCCGTCAGACGTGCATGCACGTGGCGCGCGGCGGCCACGGGCGGTGTTCGTTTCCCGACCTCGGCAGGGCGCAACTTACCCTGGACCGGTCTGTTGTCTTCTGCAATGCGCTTCACCACGAGAGCCTGGCTGCCGATCGTCGTCGCGGGAATCTGTCTGGTGGTCGCGCCGGCCAGGGCGCATGCCAACAGCGGGCAGATCGAGATGTTCCAAGACGACACCCGTCTGTTCGCGTCGCCCGGACCCACGCTCCAGCAGATCCGCGACCTGGGTGGCGGCGTCCTGCGGGTCTCGGTTCACTGGGGCAGCCTGGCGCCGTTCGTGCGCCCGGCGGGCTTTGACGGCGCCGACCCTGCGTCCTACACCGGGTGGGAGATCTACGACGAGATCGTCGAGGACGCGCAGAAGGACGGGATCGTCGTCGACTTCTCGGTCGGCGGTCCGGCGCCCGAGTGGGCCACCGGCAGCGGTCAACCCAAGCCGGGCGGCTTCGGCGAATGGAAGCCCTCGGCTGCGGCCTTCAAGCAGTTCGTGCAGGCGGTCGGGACGCGCTACAGCGGCACGTATGACCCGACGATGGACCAGTCGGTGTCGGGCGATCCGAGCGACCTGCCGCGGGTCAGCTTCTGGGAGATCTGGAACGAGCCGAACTTCGGTATGGACCTCGCCCCGCAGGCCATCAAGGGGTCCACCGTGCCCACGTCGCCGTCGATGTACCGGGGCCTGCTCGACGCCGGATGGAGCGCGTTGCAGACCACGGGCCACGGCCGCGACACGATCGTGATCGGAAACCTCGACGCACGGGGGCAGTCGGCCAAGGCCACCAGGGGCGCCCCACAGGGCCTTCCCGGCAATTTCGCCGCCACCAAGCCATTGCAGTTCGTCCGCTCGCTGTACTGCGTCAGCTCGACGTACAAAGAGCTGCGGGGAGGCGCGGCCGCCGTGGTGGGTTGCCCGACCAGCGCCGCCGCCTCCCGCCGGTTCCGGTCCGCTCACCCCGCGCTGTTCCAGGCCACGGGATTCGCCACGCATCCCTATCCGGTCAACCGGCCGCCCGACGAAGCCAGCTCGGCCGACCCCGACTACACCGAGTTCAGCAACCTGCCTCGTTTCGCCAGCACGCTCGATCGCATCCAGCGGATCTACGGCTCCGGCACGCATTTCCGGATCTACAACAACGAGTACGGCTACATCACCAACCCGCCCAACCGCAGCCTGACCGCGCTGAACCCGCACGGCCAGTTCGTATCGCCATCCACCGCCGCCTACTACATCAACTGGGCGGAGTACCTGTCCTGGCGGAACCCTCGGATCGCCTCGACGACGCAGTACCTGTTGTATGACCCGAACCCCCGCCTGGCCCCCGAGTACGGCGGCTTCGCCAGCGGCCTGATCTTCTACGGCGGCAAACGCAAGCCGGCCTACGACGCCTACCGCCTGCCGCTGTTCCTGCCCACCACCACCGCGCGGTCGCACAGCCAGAGCCTCGAGGTGTGGGGCTGTGTGCGCCCGGCCCAGTACGCGCGGCTCGACAGCGGAGCCCCGCAGCAGGTCCAGATCCAGTTCCAGCGCGGCTCCCACGGAGCGTTCACAACGCTGCGCACGGTGACGATCAACAGCTCGCGCGGGTACTTCGACCTCCGCATGGCCTTCCCGGCCAGCGGCTCGGTCCGGTTGGCCTGGACCTATCCCAAGGACGACCCGCTCCTGGGCCCGGGGCAGGTCAGCCCGCCCGAGGGCACCACCGTGTACAGCCGGACCGCGAGGGTGACGGTCAAGTAGATGAGGTGTCCTCGGCCGTCCTTGGTGGCGCTGCTGCGCGCCGCGATCCTCGCCGTGGTGTTGATCGCGGTACCGGCCGGACGGGCGGTGGCGTCGTCGCAGCAGACCTCGATCATCGAGGACGACGCCCGCTTGGACGCCGACCCGGGCGGCACGCTGGCCCGGGCCAGGCTGCTCGGCGCCCAGGTCATCCGCGTGTCGGTGCACTGGGACTCGATCGCCCCGAGCCCGCTCGCGCGCAAGATGCCCCGCAACTTCAACGCCACCGACCCGGCCGCATATCCCGCTGCGCACTGGGCGCTGTGGGATGCCATCGTGACCGACGCGCATCAGGACGGCATCAGGGTCGACTTCGACCTGATGGGGGGCGCGCCGCGATGGGCGCTCGGCCCCGGTCGTCCAGCCAGAAACCTCAACCCGAACTGGGACCCCTCGGCGAGCGCGTTCGGCGCCTTCGTGCGCGCGATCGCCACGCGCTACAGCGGTGACTACGTGCCGCCCGGCGGGACCGCGACGCTGCCCCGGGTCGACTTCTGGACGATCTGGAACGAGCCCGACTACGGCCCGAGCCTCGCCCCGCAGGGCGTCCCCGGGCACCTTACGGTCGAGAACAGCCCGCGCATGTACCGCAACCTCCTCGGCGCGGCCTGGCGTTCGCTGCAGGCCACCGGCCACGGGACGTCGACCGACACGATCGCCTTTGGGGAGCTTGCGCCGCGGGGAGAGAGCTTCTGGGGCGTGTTCTCGGGCATGAAGCCGCTCACGTTCCTGCGCGCCCTCTACTGCGTGGACTCGCGCTATCACGTGCTGCTCGGTCCGGCCGCCAAGATCCGGGGCTGCCCGACGACGCGGGCGGCCTCCAAGCGCTTCCGCGCGCAGAACCCGGCCCTGTTCCAGGCCAGCGGCGTGTCGGATCACCCATACATGCGGTGGTACAAGCCCAATCACGAGCTGAATCCCGATCCGACCAACCACTCCTCGACTGCGGACTACTCCTCGCTCGGGGTGATCGGCAACCTCACGCGAGCGCTCGACCGTCTCCAGCGGGCATACGGATCGAGAGCCCAGTTGCCGATCTACAACACCGAGTTCGGCTACATCACAAGCCCGCCCAAGCACAGCCCCGACCCCACGGCGAGCGTCCGGGTCATCTACCTCTCCCCCGCCATCGCGGCCGGCTACATGAACTGGGCCGAGTACCTCAGCTGGCGCAATCCGCGCATTCGGTCCTTCGAGCAGTACCTGCTTTACGACCCCGTGCGCCCCACCCGGGCCAACAACTACGGCGGCTTCGCCAGCGGCCTATTGACGTGGAACGGCTTCCAGAAGGCGACCTACTACGCCTGGCGACTGCCGCTCTACCTGCCGGTGACGACGGCCCGCCGCGACCACTCGCTCGAGGTGTGGGGCTGCGTCCGCCCGGCGCGGTTCGGGCTGCTCGACAGCGGCTCGCCGCAGACCGCCGACATCCAGTTCGCGCCGAATGGAAGCGGGACCTACACCACGCTGGAAACCGTCACGGCTGGCACGGACAGCTGTTATTTCGATCTGCATATGACGTTCCCCTCGAGCGGGAAGGTCCGTCTGGCCTACACCTACCCAGCCGGCGATGAGCTGCTCGGCAATGGCGCCGGCGTGGTCAGCCGGTCGGTCGCAGTGACGGTTCGCTGAACTGCGCAACTTGCCGCCGGTGCCAGCGTTCTCATCAGAGTGACAGTGCGCCGCGTGTGGACGCTGGCGGCCACGGTGGGGGTGATCGTCTCGATTTTGGTGCTCGTGCGGGCCCCCGCATCGGCGTCCGCCTCGGCCAGCCAGGTGTCGATCATCCAGGACTCGGCGCGTCTGCTGGCGGACCCGGCCGGCACGCTCACCACGTTCCGCGGGCTCGGCGTGCAGACGGTGCGCGTCATCGTGGGGTGGGCGCAGATCGCCCCCGACTGGGACGCTCGCACGCCGCCGCGTGCCTTCGACGCCGCCGACCCGGCCGACTACCCGGAGGCCAACTGGACGCCCTACGACGCGATCGTCAAGCAAGCCAGTGCGGACGGCATCGCGGTGGACTTCACGTTGAGCGGTGGGGCACCCCGCTGGGCCGAGGGACCCGGCATCCCGCCGGCCGCGCTCGACAACCAGTACTGGGCCTGGCGCCCGTCGGCCACGGCCTTCGGGCAGTTCGTCCAGGCGGTGGGGGAGCGCTACAGCGGCACCTACGTGCCCCCGGGACAGATCGCCCCGCTGCCGCGCGTGAGTTTCTGGGCGATCTGGAACGAGCCGAACTTCGGCGAGGATCTGGGGCCGCAGGCGGTCAAAGGCTCGACGGTGTCGGTGGCGCCCGGCACGTACCGCAGCCTGGTCGGGCAGGCCTGGAACGCGCTCTGGGCGAGCGGCCACGGCTCCGACGAGATCCTGGTCGGCGAGTTCGCCCCGCGTGGGCTGAGCGCGCGCGGGACCCGTAAGCGTCCCCAGGGCTTGCCAGGCCAGTTCGGCCAGACCAAGCCGCTCCAGTTCCTCCGCACTCTGTACTGCGTCGACTCGGCCTATCGCCCTTTGCGCGGGTCGGCGGCACGGGCGGTGGGCTGCCCGACGAGCGCGGCCGGATCTCGTGCGTTTCGCGGCCACAACCCGGGACTGTTCAACGCGTCCGGTCTGGCCGACCACCCATATCCGTTCAACCAACCCCCCACGATCGAGACCTCGCGCGACCCCGACATCGCCCCGTTCCCGAGGCTGGGGAACCTCGAGCGCGCTATCGACCGGGTGCAGCGGGTGTATGGATCCCACCGGCGCCTTCCGATTTACAGCACCGAGTACGGCTACATCACGCATCCGCCCAACCGCGGCGCGTTCGTCTCCCCGGCCACCGCCGCGCGCTACCTGAACTGGGCCGAGTACCTGAGCTGGAAGCAGGCGCGGATCGTCAGCACGATGCAGTACCTGCTCAGCGACCCCCAGATCGGCCCGAGGCCGGGCGGGGACGGCGGCTTCGCGAGCGGCCTCGAGTTCGCCGACGGTCGCGCCAAGCCGAGCTTCGACGCCTACCGGCTGCCGCTGTGGCTGCCGGTCAGCACCACGCGCCGGGGGCGGACGCTCGAGGTGTGGGGCTGCGTGCGCCCCGCTCGCTACGGGATCCTCGACACCGGCTCGCCCCAGAGCGCCCAGATCCAGTTCGCGCCGCGGGCCGGTGGCAGCTTCTCGACCGTGCAGACGCTCCTGGTCGGGGATGCGAGCAACTGCTACTTCGACGTGCGGGTCAGATTGCCGGGGAGCGGGACGGTCAGGCTGTCCTACACGTACCCACTCGGCTCGATCGGGTTGGCCGGGACGACCGTGTACAGCCGGAGCGTCTCGGTGACAGTCCGTTAGCCCCCGGCGTACATGGCCGTGATCTCGGCCGCGTACTTGGTGGCGATTGGACGCCGCTTGAGCTTCATGGTCGGCGTCAACTCGTCCCCGCCGGGGAGCCAGTCCCCCGGCACGATCGTCAGCTTCTTGATCTGCTCGACCCGGGAGAGGTGCTGGTTGGCTTCCTCGATCGCCGCCTCGACCGCGGCCTTGACCTTCGGGTCGTGGGCGAGATCTTCGAGCGTGGCGGCCTCGATTCCCTGCTGGGCCGCCCATTGCGGGGCGAAGTCGGCATCCAGCACCACCAGGGCGGTGTTGTAGGGGCGGCTGTCGCCGATGCAGATGGCCTGACCGATCAGGGGACTGGACGTCTTCAGGCGAGCCTCGATGTTGGCCGGCGACATGTTCTTGCCCGCGGCGTTGATGATCAGCTCCTTCTTGCGGTCGACGATCGTGAGGAAGCCGTCGGCGTCGATCTGACCGATGTCGCCGGTGTGCAGCCACCCGTCGACGTCGAGCGCCTCGGCGGTCTGCTCGGGCGCGTTCCGGTAGCCGGTCATCACGCATTCGCCGCGGACGAGCAGTTCGCCGTCCTCGGCGATCTTCAGCTCGACCCCGGGGTTGGCCGGGCCGACCGTGCCGATCCTCACCTCGCCGGGCCGGTTACAGGTTCCGGCGCCGCACGTCTCGGACATGCCCCACAGCTCGGCCAGCTCGATCCCGAGCGCGTGGAAGAACTCGAGCACCTCGACCGGGGTGGGCGCCGCGCCCACGTTGACGGCGATCAGCTGGTCGAGCCCCAGCATCGCGCGCAGCTTCGAGAACATCTCCTCGTCGGCCTTGGCGACCTGGGCCTCGAGCTCGGGCGGCACCGGCTCGCCACGCTGCCTGAGCCGGACGCGTTCGAGCGAGGCTTTGAGGGCGTCCTCGATCGGCCGTCGCTGCTCCTCGGGCTGCGCCGCCTGCATCGTCTCGAGTCCGGCCTTGAGCTTCTCCCAGATGCGCGGGACGGCGAAGAACCAGGTCGGCCGGACCTGGGGCAGGTAGGAGAGCACCTCGCGCGGGTTGGGGCAGCAGGTGATCGTGCCGGCGTAGACGACCGGGATGTAGTGGTGCGCCATGCGCTCGGCGATGTGGGCGGCGGGCAGCCATGAGATCACGCGGCCACCCGGTTCAAACCGGATCACCCGCTCGACCGTCTCGGCGGCGGCCATGATGTTGTGGTGGGTGAGCTGCACGCCCTTGGGAGGCCCGGTCGTGCCCGAGGTGTAGATCAGCGTGACCAGGTCATCGGGGCGGATCTCGGCGCTTGCGGCGATGGGATCGAAGCCGGGGTTTGAGCCCTCGACGTCGGCCAGGGCGATCGTTTGGTCGACCGCATCGCCGTCGACGACGATCACGTGGGCGAGGCTCGGCAGGTCGCGGCGGGCGGCGAGCAGGGGCTCGAGGTAGGCCTGCTCGACGATCGCCACCTTGGCCCCCGCATCCTCGATCAGGTACTGGATGTCCTCGGGCGGATAGGTCAGATAGATCGAGAACGGCGTGGCGCCGAGCGTGGCGGCGGCCAGGTCAGCGATGTGAAACTCGGGCCGGTTGCCGAGCATGATCGCCACCGTGTCCCCTCGGCCGATCCCGAGCCTGGCCAGCCCGCCGGCCACGTCATCCACGCGCCGGAGCAGCTCCGACCACGTCAGCGAGACGCTGTCGTCGGCGGTACGGACCGCGACGATCTCGGGGTGGCCCGCGGCCGTGCGCCGAAGGGCCTCACTCACCGTCGGGGCGTCCACCGCGCGCCCCATCGCCGGTGAGATCGTGCTGCTCTCCATGCCCTCTCCTCTCCAGCCCGGATTTCGTGATGCGCTTCGGGCCAACGCTATCAGCGGGGGCCGGGGTTCCGGCTAAGCGCGGCGCCCGCGGTCAGCGCAGGTTTATGCCGGGACCGGACAGCGTCGAGATGTCGTTGGTGAGCCCGATCACGAAGATCATCAGGATCAGCACGAACCCGACCACGCCGGCGCGCTCCATGACCTCGAACGGGATCCGCTTGCCCCTGACCTTCTCGGCGACGGCCCAGAACACGTGCCCGCCGTCGAGCGGCAGGAACGGGAACAGGTTGATGATCGCCAGCGACAGCGAGATCAGCGCCAACACCCATAGCGCCTGGCTGGTGCTGGTGGCGAACGACTCCTGAGTGGCCGTGTAGCCGTACACGATGCTGTGGAGCTGCTTTCGCTCCTGGGGTTCGAAGATCCGCACCACCGTCGAGACCGTCCGGGTGGTGACCGACCACAGGTTGCTGCCCGTGAGCGATGCGGCACGCAGAGCGCCCACCGGCTCGATGACGTCGCCGAAGCTGAAGCCGAGCTCTGGGCGCTTGTCGGCCGCGTTGTAGCGCGGCCGGACGGCGATTGTGAGCAGGCGGCCGTCCCGCTTGACCACGACCGTCGCCGGGGTCGCCGCGGTGCACCCCTTCACCTGCTGGCCGGCGCAGTGGTGGGTCCGGAGCTGCCGGCGGATCGCTTCGGGCGAGTTGCTGACGCCGTCGACCGAGACGATCTGATCGCCGAGCTTGAGGGCCTTGGCCGCCGGCGTTCCCGACGTGATCACCGCGACGTTGCGGTTCTCCACCGGCTGGCCGTTCTTGGTCATGGGCTGTCCGGCCGAGAGGACCAGCGCGTACACGATCACGAACGCGATCAGCAGGTTCACGGCCGGACCGGCCAGGATGACCACGACCCGCTTCCAGACCGGCTGGTTGTAGTAGGCGCGAGGCAGCACCTCGGGCGGTATGTCCTCGTGCGGGTTCATGCCGGTGATCCGCACGTAGCCCCCGAGCGGGAACGGGCCGATGCCGTATTCGGTCTCGCCGCGGCGGACCTTCACGAGCAGCGGGCCCATGAACAGCGAGAAGCGCTCGACCCGCATGCCCACGGCCTTGGCAACCGCGAAGTGGCCGAACTCGTGCAGGACGATCAGGGCGACGAACCCCAGGAACGCAAGGACGTACGACATGTCAGGTCCAGTGTGGCAGCCTCGGATGAGACTCCGGTAAGACCGCGCGCTCGGCGGCGGTGCGCTAAGCCGTGGTTCGCTCGGCCACGAGCTCGCCGGCCACGCGGCGCGCCTCGGCGTCCGCCTCGCCTAGGGACTCGAACGAGTGGACCGGTTGCGGTGGCAGCGTTGCCAGGGTCTCCTCGATCACCGCCGCGATGTCCAGGAAGCGCAGCCGACCGCGCAGGAAGGCGTGGACGGCCACCTCGTTGGCGGCGTTCAGCGTGCACGTCGCGGTTCCGCCCGCTTTGGCGGCCTGCCGCGCCAGCCGAACTGAGCTGAACGTCTCCTCGTCGACGGGCTCGAACGTGAGCGCGCCGACCTCGACCAGGTCCAGCGGACGGACCGGGACGTCGACCCGTTCGGGGTGGTGCAGGGCATAGGAGATCGGCACGCGCATGTCGGGATAGCCGAGGTGGGCCAGAGTGGCGCCGTCGCACAGCTGCACGAGGCTGTGCACGATCGATTGCGGGTGGACGACGATGTCGATCTGCTCGTAGGGCGTGCCGAACAGATGATGGGCCTCGATCAGCTCGAGGCCTTTGTTCATCAGAGTGGCCGAGTCGATCGTGATCTTGCCGCCCATCGCCCAGGTCGGATGTGCGAGCGCCTGCTCGATGGTCACGCTTTCGAGGTCGTCCTGTTTGAGCCCCCGGAATGGGCCGCCGGAGGCAGTGAGGATCAGCCGATCGACGGTGCCCGGCGGCTCTGAGCCGAGCAGCTGGTGAAGCGCGGAGTGCTCGGAGTCGACCGGGATGATCGCGGCCCCGGTGGCTTGCGAGAGCGCGGTGACGAGCTCGCCACCCACCACCAGGGACTCCTTGTTGGCCAGGGCCAGGTCGATCCCCTCGGTCAGGGTGGCGACCGTGGGCAGGAGCCCCGCCGAGCCGACGATCGCGTTCAGGACCATGTCGCACTCGCAGTCGGCGATCAGACGGACGACGCCGTCCGGCCCGGCCAGGACCTCTCCGCCCGTCCAGGCCTCGCTGGCCTGGGCGGCCGCGTCGGGGTTGGCGATCGCCACCTTGCGCACGTCGTGGCGGCGCGCTTGCTCGAGCAACGGCTCCCACGAATCGGCCGCGCTGAGCGCGACCACCGAGAGCTCTGAGCCCGGCTGCGCGATCACATCCAGGGCCTGCGAGCCGATCGAGCCGGTGGAGCCGAGGATCGCGATGCGGCGGGGCACGATGCCTGAGTCTAGGCGCGGCCGATCAGTGGACGACGGCCTGCCACACGTAGTAGCCGACCACCACCGTGAACAGCGCGGCGTCCAGCCGGTCGAGCGCGCCGCCGTGCGCGCCGAACAACGTTCCCGCGTCCTTCACGCCCGCGTCGCGCTTGACCAGCGACTCGAAGAGGTCCCCGAGCGGTCCGAGCAGGGCCACCGCCGCTCCCAGCAGCAGCGCGTTGCCCTGGGTCAGCCACGTCTGGTACAGGCCCGCGATGAACACCGCGATGATGGCGCCGAGCATGCCGCAGACAAGTCCCTCGATGGTCTTGCCGGGGGACACGCTGGGCGCTAGCTGGCGACGGCCGAACAGCCTTCCCCCGGCGTAGGCGGCTGTGTCACCGATGAACGTGCCGACCAGCACGTCGATGAGCACGCTGTCGCCATGGGGAAGCTCCCGCAACAGCTCGACGTGCGCGAAGCAGAGGCCAATCCAGTACACGCCGAGCAGCGTGCCGCCGATCGCCACCGTCGGGCGAGGCTGCTCGCGCGCGAGGACCAATATGAGCGTGACCGGCACGACGGCCACGGCCACCTCCAGCACGCCGCCCTGACCTCCCGAGCGGGCGGCAAACACCATTCCGGCCAGCGCCGCGAACCCCACGATCGCAACCGGTCGCCACGCTCCCAGCAGCAGGTAGCACTCATGAACGCAGATCAGCCCCGCAGCGATGATGAACAGCTGGAAGGCAAGCCCGCCGAGGTTGATGAAGATGATCGTGGCGACCGCGAGCGGAATCGCGACGAGGATCCGCGACAGCAGGTCGGAGCGGCGGCGGGGCTTGCGGGCCGGCGGCTCGCGGCGCGCCTGGCGCTCGCGGGGCGCCGTGCGGGCGCGCGCCTGCGGCACCGTTACCGGCCCCCGAAGCGACGGCTGCGCGCGGTGAAGTCCTCGAGGCTCTGCTCGAGCGCCTCCCGCGAGAAGTCCGGCCACAGTTCGTCGCGAAAGACCAGCTCCGCATACGCGCCCTGCCACAGCAGGTAGTTCGAGATGCGCTGCTCGCCGCTGGTCCGGATGATCAGTTCGGGATCGTGCATGTCGGGGGCGTACATGTGAGCGCGGAAATCGTCCTCGCTACCGCCATTAAAGGTTCGCGCTGCGTCGACGATCTCCGCCCGTCCGCCGTAGTTGAAGGCCACGAACAGCGTGATCCGCCGGTTCTCGCGTGTGAGCTCCTCGGCCCACGCCATGCGCTCGACCAGGTTGTCCGGCACGGGGTCGCTGCGGCGTCCGATGAAGCGCATGCGCACGCCCTCCTCGAGCAGCTCGGGCGTCTCGGCCTCGATCCGGCGGGCCATCATCGCCATCAGGCCATCGACCTCCTCCCGCGGCCGGGTCCAGTTCTCGGTCGAGAATGAGTACACGGTCAGCTCCTCGATCCCCAGGTCGACGGCGTCGCGCAGCCGAGCCCTCACCGTCTCGGCACCCGCCTCGTGCCCGGCCAGCGCCGGCAGACCACGGCGCTTGGCCCAGCGTCCGTTGCCATCGGTGATGATCGCGACGTAGCGCGCCCGTGCGCCGTCTGTCCCGGCGGTCACTAGACCTCCAGGATCTCGGCTTCCTTGTGCTTGAGCAGCTCGTCGAGCTCAGCGATGCGGCCGTCGGTCACCTTCTGGAGCTCGACCTCGGCGCGGTGCTCGTCGTCGGACCCGGCCTCGCCGGCCTCCTTGAGCTCGCGCAGGTCGTGCATGACGTCCCGACGGACGTTGCGGATCGCCACCCTGCCCTCCTCGGCGATGTGGCGAACCACCTTGACCAGCTGCTTCCGGCGCTCCTCGGTCAGCTCGGGCACCCCGAGGCGGATCAGGTTGCCGTCGTTGTTGGGTGTGAGGCCGACATCTGACTCGAGGATGGCCCGCTCGATCGCCTTGATCGAGCTCTTGTCGTAGGGCTGGATGGTCAGCAGCCGCGCCTCGGGCGCGCTGATCGTCGCCAATTGCTTCAGAGGCGTGGTCGTTCCGTAGTAGTCCACTTGGATTCGGTCCAGGAGCGCCGGGCTCGCGCGCCCTGTCCGAACCGAGCCGAACTCGTTGCGCATGGCCTCAACCGACTTGTGCATCCGCTCCCGCGCGTCCGCCAGGAGCTCGTCGATCATGTCCGTGGTCATGTTCTCACCAGCGTCCCCACTCGTTCCCCGGACACTATCTTGTCGATGTTCCGCCCGTCAGCCATGTTGAAGACGACGATTGGGAGATTGTTGTCCATACACAGGGCAAATGCGGTCGAGTCCATGACCTGGAGGCCCCGCGTCAGGGCGTCCTTGTGGGTGATCTCCGGGATGAACTCGGCGTTCGGATCGGTGCGCGGGTCGGCCGTGTAAACGCCCTCGACCTGGTTCTTGGCCATGAGGATGATCTCGGCGTGTAGCTCCGCGGCGCGCAGTGCCGCCGCGGTGTCGGTCGTGAAGAACGGGTTTCCGGTGCCCGCGGCGAAGATCACGACCCGCCCCTTCTCGAGGTGGCGCATCGCCCGCCGGCGGATGAACGCCTCGGCCACCTCCGAGATCGTGATCGCCGACTGGACGCGGGTCTGGACGTCGAGCTTCTCCAGCGCGTCCTGGAGGGCCAACGCGTTCAGGACCGTGGCCAGCATGCCCATGTAGTCGCCGGTGGCGCGGTCCATTCCCTTGGCGGCCTCGGCGAGCCCGCGGTAGATGTTGCCGCCGCCGACCACGATCGCCACCTCGACCCCGCGGGCGTGCACGGCGGCGATCTCCGAGGCGATCGCCTGGACGCGGGCCGGATCGGTGCCGTACTCGAGGTCGCCCATCAGCGCCTCGCCGGACAGCTTGAGCAGCACGCGCTTGTAGACGGGCGGCCGCCCGTCCGTACCCTCGGTTTGTGTCGCGGTCACGGCGCCCCTCCGCTCTGCCGACGCGGTCAAGCGCCCACGGCGAACCGGGTGAACCGGCGGATCACCACGTTCTCGCCCGTCTCGCTGGCCAGCGCGGCCCGTAGCTCCTCGATGGTCTTCCCGTCGTGCTTGTCCTCGTTGACGTGCTTCTGGCGCAGCAGGACGACGTCGTCGAGCCACTTGTCGAGCTTGCCCTGGACGATCCGCTCGCGGACGTTCTCGGGCCGATCGGCCGCCTGCTCGACCGCGATCCGCTCCTCGCGCTCGCGATCTTCGGCCGGCACGTCATCGTCGGTTACGGCCAGCGGGGCGGCCGCCGCGATGTGCAGGGCCAGGTCGCGCGCGAACTCGACGAAGTTGTCGTTGCGGGCGACGAAGTCCGTCTCGCAGTCGACCTCGACCAGCACGCCGATCTTGTTGCCGGCGTGGATGTAGCTCTGGACCACGCCCTCGCTCGCCTCGGCGCCGGCGCGCTTGGCCGCCTGGGCCTGGCCGCGGGCGCGCAGGATCTCGACCGCCCGCTCGACGTCCCCGGATGCCTCGCTCAGGGCCTCGCGGCAGGCGAGGATGCCGGCGCCCGTGCGGTCGCGAAGAGCCTTGACTTCTTTTGCGCTGATCGCACTCATGCGTTTTCCTCCGCGGCGGGCTCGGGATTGTCGGACTCAGGTGAGGGCTCAGCGGCGCCGGTCGGCTCTTGCGGGGCGGAGCCAGATGGCTCGTCGGGCGGTGGCTCGGAGGCGGCCCCCGGCTCGGGTGTCGCGGCCTCTGATTCGGGAGCGGGTGCCGCGGCCTCCGGCTCGGGTGCCGGGGGTTCGGGCGCCGGCGCGGGTTCCGGTGCCGCGGCCTCCGGCTCGGGTGCCGGGGGTTCGGGCGCGGGCTCGGGCTCGGGTGCCGCGGCCTCCGGCTCGGGTGCGGGCTCTGGCTCCGGTTGCGGTGCCGCGGCCGCGGGCTCCGGCGCTGGCTCGGGCTCCGGTGGCGCGGGCTCTTCCGCGGTCTCGGCCGGGACCGGCTCCTCGGCGGTGGCGGCTGCGGCCGGCTCCTCGGCTGGTGGCGGCTGCGGCCGGCTGCCTCCGCTGGTGGCGGCTGCGGCCGGCTCGCTCCGCTGGGGCGGCTGCGGCCGGCTCCTCCGCTGGGGCGGCTGCGGCCGGCTGCTCCGCTGGTGGCGGCTGCGGCCGGCTCCTCCGCTGGGGCGGCTGCGGCCGGCTGCTCGGTGGCGCTGCGGCGGCTCGGCGCGGCTGCGGCCGGCTCCGCGGTGGCGGCCGCGGCTGGCTGCTCCGCCTGGGCTGCGGCAGCCTGCTCGCGGGCGCGGGCCTCTGCCTCCAGGCGCTCTGCCTCGGCGGCCTCCTGCCGCGCGCGCTCCTCCGCTTCCTGACGGGCGCGCTCCGCGGCCTCCTGACGGGCCCGCTCCTCGGCCTCCTTGCGCTCGCGCTCGAGCCGCGCGCGCTCCTCCTCCTCGCGGAAGACGTTGTGGCCCTGGGAGACCACGTCTCCGACCGACTTGGTGATCAGCGCGCACGAGCGGATCGCGTCGTCGTTGCCCGGCACCACGTAGTCGATCCCGTCCGGATCGCAGTTGGTGTCGACGAGGCCGATGATCGGGATGCGCAGGCGCTGGGCCTCGCGCACGGCGATGGCCTCGGTCTTCAGGTCGATCACGAACACCGCGTCGGGCACGCGCTGCATGTTCTTGACGCCACCGAGGTTGGCCCGCAGCTTCTCCAGGTCGGCCTGCGCCGCCATTCGCTCCCGGGTGGGAAGCAGCTGAAGCTGGCCCTCGGTCTCATAGCGCTCGAGGTCGTGCAAACGCTTGATGCGCAGCGAGATCGTCTGGAAGTTCGTCAGCAGGCCGCCCAGCCAGCGATGGTTGACATAGGGCATGTCGGCGGCCTCGGCGTTCTCCTTGATCGTGTCGCGCGCCTGCTTCTTGGTGCCGACGAACAGCACGGTCCCGCCACGCCGCGACACCTCGGCGGCGAACTCGCGGGCATCCTCCAGCAGGGCCTGCGTCTGCAGGAGGTCGATGATGTAGTTCCCATCGCGCTCGCCGAAGATGAAGCGGCGCATCTTGGGATTCCAGCGACGGGTCTGGTGGCCGAAGTGGACGCCGGCCTCCAGCAGCTCCTTGATACCGATCTGAGCCACGGTCTGCTCCCTTGGGTTGGCGTGCTTACAGCCCGCTCAGGCGCGCTCGTGGACCTCGTCTGATCGAGGCAGGGCACGATCCGCCAGAACGGGATCGGGGACGGTCCGAACCAGTTTACGCAAGTTTTCGAGCGCCGCTACGTTTTCAGGTGTAGCGGGCCATTCGCTTCCCCTACCTTCAGCGGTGGCTCGTGCGCGGGCCGAACCTCCCTTCCCCTACCTCCGGTGGCTCGGTTCGCAACGTTGGGCGGGGCGGCTGTGGACGGGCCGCCCCGCCTTCTATTTAGGCGGGCATGCACGTCTGGAAGCCCTCGGGCCAGCCGCCGTGAGCCGCTAGCGTGAACGTCCTCGCCCGCCCAGCGTCACCGATGGTTCCTCAAGGGCTTCCAGACGCGCACCGCCCGCCCCCTAGGCAGCCAGCGGGCCGGGGCGCGAGTTTTCTGCCACTCGGCACCTCCCCCCGACGTGAATGCCAATTCACTCGCGGATAGCGCGAGTGATCCGCCACTCGCCGGATCGGGGAGGCCGAGTGGCGCTTTACTCGCGGTGCTCGGCGCGCTCCAGCGCCGACGTCAGATCGGGCGGGAGTGGCGAGCTGACGTCTACGTCGGCGCCGGTCACCGGGTGCGCGAAGGCTAGGCGGGCGGCGTGCAGGAACTGGCGCTCCAATCCGAACCGCCCGCGCGTGCCGTACTGGGGGTCGCCGCAGACTGGGTGGCCGATGGCGGCAAGGTGGACTCGGATCTGGTGGGTGCGGCCGGTCTCGAGGGCGACGCGCAGGAGGGACGAGGCGGGCAGCAACTGCTCGATCTCGAAGTGGGTGCGGGCCTCGCGCGGGTCGTCAGACTCGATTGACATCAGCTTGCGGTCACGGCGGTGGCGCCCGATCGGCGCGTCGATCGTCCCGGTTCGGGCGGGCGGGTGGCCGTCGACCAGGGCCAGATACTCGCGGCGCAGGCGCCGCGCGGCGAGCAGGGCCTTCAGCGCGCGGTGCACCGAGTCGTTCTTGGCCACGACGAGCAGGCCCGAGGTGTCGCGGTCGAGGCGGTGCACGATCCCGGCCCGCCAGGGCTCCTCGCCGCCGGCGGCCCGCCCGGCCAGCGCCTGGGCCAGCGTGCCCGCCGAGTGGCCCCGGGCCGGGTGCACGACGACGCCGGCGGGCTTGTCCACGACCAGCAGGTGCTCGTCCTCGTAGGCCACCTCGAACGGGGCCGGCTGATCGGGCACGGGTCCGGATTCGATGACCGCGTCGTCGACCTCGATCGCCTCGCCGGCCGCGACGAGGTGTCGCTTGGGGCGGACGGCGCCGTCGACCCGGACCCGACCGTCGTCGATCAACGACTGGGCCCGAGCGCGCGATCCGAGCGGGTCGGCGAGGAAGCGGTCCAGTCGGACGCCGGCCGCCTCGTCGGGCACACGCAGCTCGATGCGAGTGTCGGTGGTCACCTAGATTCGGACGCTCGTGCGCCTCGCTGCGCGGGCCGCTGCCGCGGCCCCTCGAGCACCCACAAGAGCGCGAGCACGCCGAACGTGATCGACATGTCGGCCACGTTGAAGGCGGGCCAATGCGGCAGCTTGATGAAGTCCGTGACGGCGCCGTTGGCGATCCGGTCGATCAGGTTGCCGACCGCGCCGCCGACCAGCATGCCAGTCGGAATCCAGAGCCACGGCCGGTCCGGATGCAGCGCGAAATAGCCGATCAGCAGCGCCAGCGCGGCCAGGGTGAACACCAGCACGAGCGTCCCCCCGCTCGAGAAGATGCTGAACGCCACCCCCGTGTTGCGCACGTGGACCAGGTTCACCCCCGGCAGGAACTTCTTCTCCTGACCCGCCGCTATCCCGGTGGCGATCGTGTGCTTGGTCAGCTGATCGAGAGCCAGGACGATCCCGGCCACGAGTGCGGCCCGGGCGACGTTGGCCACGCGTAGCGATGCCCTGTCCCTCGTCATCTCAGCCCACCCGCGCGCGAATCGCCCGTCAGCCTCTGATCGCGTTGACCACGATGGTCTCGACGACGTAGAGGAGGATGATCGCGATCATCGGGGTGAGGTCGAACATGCCGATCGGCGGAATGAACCGCCGGAAGATCCTCAGGTACGGCTCGCACACGTCGCGCAGGAAGTTCATGACCGCGTCGGTGAAGCGCGAGTAGGGCGGCCGCAAGCCCAGCGAGAACATCATGTTGAGCAGGATGTAGACGAAGATCAGCAGGATGTAGACGAGGAACAGCGCCTGCACGTAGTTGGCGATGTCGCCCCGGGTGACCGCCGCCAGCGCGATCAACGTCCCGCTCCCACCACGGCGTCGAAGGCGTTCTGGAAGGCGGGCCTGACGCCGGCGCGCTCGAGCGCGGCGAGCCCGCGGGCGGTGGTGCCGCCGGGCGAGGTCACCTCTCGCCGGACCGCGAGCGTGTCGTACTCGCGTTTGTGGAGCAGCGCGGCCGTCCCGGCCATCGTCTCGGCCACCAGCCGACCGGCCAGACCGGCGGCGAGACCGTGCCGGACCGCGGCGTCGACCTGGGCCTCGGCCAGCAGCGCCTGGTAGGCCGGCCCCACGCCGACCACCGCCCCGGCCGCGTCCATGAGCGGCTCGGGGACATGGACTACGGTCCCCACCCGTCCGAACAGCTCGAGCACGGACGCCTCGAGCCGCTCGTCGGGCTCGGGCTCGGGCGAGTAGCACACCACACCCTGGCGGACCTCGACCGGAGTGTTCGGCATGAAGCGAAACACCGGCACGCCGTACCCCTCGCGCAGCGTCGTCGTCGCGACGCCGCTGAGGACCGAGGCGACCGCCTTGACGTGGCCGCGCAACTCGCGAGACACGGACAGGAACTGCGCCGGCTTGTGGCACAGCACGACCAGATCCGATTGCTCGGCCACCGCGCGGTTGGAGCGCAGCGCCTTTCCGCCCACCTCACGGGCCAGCCGCTTCGCGCGACCCGAGCCGCTGTCGGAGCACAGCACGGGCTCTCCCCAGCCGCGCGCGAGCGCGCGTGCCATGTTGCCAGCGCCGATCAGTCCGACCTGCATGGAAGGTAAATCTATCGCTGGCGCGAGCCCCGCCAGAAATGCGGGCTCAGCTTTGGTTGAAGAAGCCCTTCTCAAGCAGTCGCGCGCGCTCCTCCGCGGACACCTCGACGTTGCGCGGAGTGAGCAGGAATACCTTGTCGGCGATCCGCTGCATGCCGCCGTCGAGCGCGTAGGTGAGCCCGCTCGAGAAATCGATCAGGCGCTTGGAAAGGTCGTGGTCTGTCTTCTGCAGGTTCAGGATCACCGGGATGGCGTCCTTGAACTTGTCCGCCACGTCCTGGACCTCG
Organism: uncultured Solirubrobacterales bacterium; assembly: GCA_963832315.1. GTDB lineage: Bacteria > Actinomycetota > Thermoleophilia > Solirubrobacterales > Solirubrobacteraceae > Palsa-465. The sequence goes on from CAWHTT010000015.1 coordinate 231,198, forward strand.
TTGAAGTTCTTGGGCTCGACGAAATGAACCCGGTCGGCTCCCCCGCGTCCGTTGCCACGACCGCCGCCGGCGACCGGGCGCAGCGATGTGGTGCGGCGGTCCGCCTCGGCATCATCGGCGAAGATGTCGTCGAACTCGTCGCGCCGGCGCCGAGAGCTCAGCCGGCGGACGTTCGGACGGTCGCTGTAGGCGTGCTGGGCTTCGGCCTCGGGCTCGGTGTACGGCTCGACGTCGTCCTCGTAGTCCTCGTCGTCCGCCAGACCGAAGTACATCAGCGTGCGGTGCCAGGTGTCTCGTAGGGCCATCTCGGATTCGGTCTTTCGCTGGAAGGCGCCGTTTCCCTGCCGTGATTATGACGCTCCGGAACCCCCTCCGGGGCGGTATAGGGTCGTTCCGAGCCGGATAATCGTGGCCCCTTCTTCCACGGCCACGACGTAGTCCTGGCTCGTGCCCATCGACAGATGGGTCAGCCCGTGCGCGGCGGCGAGCTCTCGGAGGGCCGCAAAATGGGGCCGGTTGGACCCGGGCTCGGGTGCGAGCGGGGGCATCGTCATCAAGCCCACCACGTTGACCGGACAGCGCTCGAGGAAGCCCGGCAGCTCCTCGGGCGCGACGCCGCTCTTGCCCTCCTCGCCGGCCACGTTGACCTCGACCAGGACCTCGGTCGACGGGCTGCCGTGCCGGCCGAGCTGCTCGAGCGCCGAATCGCTGGCCACCGTCTCGATGTAGCGGACGTGCGGCAGGACCTGGCGCACCTTGCGGCTCTGGAGATGACCGATGAAGTCCCAGGTGAAGGCACCGGGATACGCCTCGGCCTTGGCCTCGAGGTCCTGGGCCCGGTTCTCCCCCAGCAGCTCGAGCCCCGCCTCGGCCAGCACCCCGAGCTCCTGGACCGGGACGTATTTGACCGCGGCCAGGATCTGCACGTCGCCGGGGTCGCGGCCGGCGGCGGCGATCTCCGAGCGCACCCGTTCCAGGTTGGCGCGGACCACCTCAGCCCTGAGTCCGGTGATCAGCTCAACCACGCCAGGCCGGCCTGTCGCCCGGTGACGCCGTGGTCTCGGCGGTGGGAGAAGAACAGGGTCGGGTCCGAGCAGATCGTGCACAGCTCGGCGTCGTGCACCGCGGCCACGCCGGCATTCTCGAGCTCGGCCCGGGCGATCGCCTTCAGGTCCAGGTTGCGGCCGCGCCGCACGTCACGGCCGACCCCGGCGAACTGTGCGTGCACCTCCTCGCCGACCTCGTAGCAGCAGGCACCGGCCCCGGGGCCGATGGCCGCTTCGATCGGGCCGTCCACCCCGAGCTCTCGCAGAGCCCGTACGCCCTGCGCCACGATCCCGCCGGCCAGCCCCCGCCAACCCGCGTGGAGCATGGCGACCGCGCCGTCGCCGTTCGACCGCCCCCGTCCCGCCACGGCGATCGGCAGGCAGTCCGCCACGAGCACCATCGGCGCAAGGCCGCGCAGTGGCGTGGCCTGACCGTCGGCTTCGGGCAGGTCGACTCCTTCGTCGGGCAGCGGCGCGACGCCCGCCACCGGCAGCGAGGTGATCCGCCGCACGTCGGTGCCGTGAACCTGCCGGATGTGCGCCGGCGCCACCCCCACCTGGGCTTGGAGCTGGGCCCGGTTGCGCTGGACGGCCTCGGGTCGGTCCGCGGTCAGCCGACCCAGGTTCAGGCTGGTGAAGGGTCCCTCGGAGAATCCCCCGCGCCGGGTGGTGAACACCGCTCGAGCGCCCGGAAGGTCGATCCCGACGTGCTCACCGCGGGCGTAGAACGGCGCCGGCAGTCTCATCTCAGGTGCAGCTCCTGGTCGGGTACCGGCTCGCGCTGCGCATACTCGAAGTGGGCGCGGCCTGCTCCCTGCCAAGCCGCGGCGTGCACCCAGCCGCCGACGCGCGGCGCTCGCTCGTACAGATGCAGGCGGATCGAGGCAGTCTCGGTGTTGTAGCAATAGGCGGGCGCGCCGTCCGGGTCGTGATAGGTGACCCCAACCAGACGATCGCGGTCGGCGTCGACCTCCGCGATCAGCTTGCGCGCACCGTCGATCGCCTCGAAGCGCCAACCGGTCAGCGCGTAGCTGCTCCAGTTGGTGAGGACCCGCCGGGGCGAGACCGAGCAGAAGTCGCGTCCGGCCAGACGTCCGACGACGGGCGTGAACGGACCGACCTGCCGCCCGCCCCGCCGAACCCGTGCCGAAACGGCGTCGACGAACGCGCCGGGCGCCGGCTCGCCGCGGTCGTCGCGCAAGTCGCTGCAGTGGACCCAGGCCCAGGCGTCGGCGTGCTTGGATCCCCATAGGTGCGCTTGCCCGCCGCGGGCGCCGGCCAGCTCAAGGCGTTGGGCGCCGTACGTGATGGTGCCCTCGATCTCAAGGTCGGCGTGCGGCAACTCGAGCACGGTCTGGGCCAGCCCGAGCCGCTCGGCCAGTCGGTGCACGTGCCGGTAGTTCCCGGCCGCCGAGCTCCAGCGCAGGTCCCACGCGACGTCCTCGAAGGCGCCGGCCATGCCGTGGTCGGTGAGCGTCGCGGCGCCGATGCGCAGCTCAAACGGAGACGAATGCGCCTCGAACTCGTCGATCGCCAGCGTGTGCTTGCGGGCGAGCACCGAGCCGCCGTCGAACGCCACGAACCACAGGGCAGCCGACGGGGGCCGGCCGGTCGCCGGCAGCGGAGCGGTCATCGTGTAGCGGATCCACGCCCCGGTGCCGGACGCGGGATCGGTCAGCGTCAGGTAATAGACCTCGTAGTGGCCGGGCTGTCCGTCCCAGCGTGGCGCGTTAGGGCCTGGTCGCGGCACTCAGCGCCTCCGCAAGCTCCTGATCGCGCCCACTGGCACGGCGATCCAGTTTGGCGGCCAGCGCGGCGCGCAGGCCCCGTCCGATCGCCGGACCCTCCGGCACGCCGGCGGCGAGCAGGTCGTGCCCGTCGATCGAGAGCCGCACGTGGCGCAGTTGCTCGAGCCACTCCTGGGCTTGGTCCTCGGGGCCGAGCGCGCCGGCCAGCGCCACGAGCTCGGGAGGCGCGCCGGCCGCCGCGGCCGCGATCGCCGACGGCGCGACCGCCGCCTCCAACCCGCGGGCGACCTCCTCGGCGCGCGTCGCGGTGGCCATGATCGCGTCGCGATCCTCGGCCTCGAACGCGAGGGAATCGAGGAGTCTGCGCAGCTCGGCCGGCGGCACGCCCCGGGCCGCCAGCGCCACCGTGAGCCGGTCCGGCCGCGCGTCGGCCGGGAGCAGGGCGAGTGCCCGCCGGGCCAGCGCCTCGTCCTCCAGGCCGAAGCCGGGATGCAGGGCACGGTCGAGCCCCAGGTCGCCGAGGGCCAGTAGGCCCTTGACCGGGTCGTGCTCGCGCGCCAGCAGCCTGAGCTCTGCGCCCAGCCGTGGGCCGCTGACCGTGCTCAGGGTGTCGCCCTGGGTCGCGTCTTCCGCCAACCCGCGGGTGTGCGGCTCGACCTCGAACCCCAGCCTGGCGGCGTAGCGGGCCAGCCGGAACAGCCGGGTCGGGTCGTCGATGAAGCTGCGGTCGTGCAGGACGCGCAGCCGGCGAGCTTTGAGGTCCTCGAGCGCCCGCGGCGCGGCGTTCAGCTCGCCGGGAGCGTCGCCGGCCAGCGCGACCGCAATGGCGTTGACCGTGAAGTCGCGCCGAAGCAGGTCATCGGCCAGGGGCGCCGGCGCCACGTCGGGCAGCGCCCCGGGCTGCGCGTAGGTCTCGTGCCGTGAGCGCGCGATGTCGTAGGCGAACCCGTCCAGCAGCACCGTCGAGGTCCCGAAGCGGTCGTGCAGTCTGAGCTCTCCGCCCAGCGAAGCCGCGAACGCGGCCGCGTCGCCCTCGACGACCAGGTCTAGATCGAAGGGCTTCCCGCCCAATATGACGTCCCGAACCGCCCCGCCCACCAGATGCACCGGCATCCGGTCGTTCAGGCGACCAAGCAAGGGCTGGGCGGCCGGGAGCCCCCGGATGCGCTCCAGCACCTCGACCGACTCGGGATGCAGCTTCGGCATAGACATAGTTTCTTCCCAAGGTCTTCCGGGAGGCCGCTGGCTAGCATGGCTGCCATGCCGAGTCTCGGTTCGCGGCGATGGCTGCGGTACGGGATCGTCGCCGTTGCCGTCCTGCTCGTGTTGGCCGGAGGCGCGGTGGCGTTCGTCCTCGCCCACTCGCCGCACAACATCTCACACCCGAACGTCGAGTTCACGGAACCCGCGACCACAACACGGCCGGCGGCGCCGGCGAAGAAGGTCGACACCTTCTCCTGGCCGCGCTACGGGTTCGACGCCGCTCGCACCCGCACCTTCACTCCGGCTAATGCGCCGGAGCCGCCCCTGCGCGTCGGGTGGCGCTTCCAGGACTTCGCCCTGCTCGAGTTCCCACCGGTCATCTACCAGAACAGGCTGTATTTGGTCGACGACAACGGCTCGGCCAAGGCGCTCGACAAGGGCACGGGTCACAAGCTGTGGGAGACCAAGATCGGGACGCTGGCGGCCGCCTCCCCCGCCCTGGGGATCAAGCAGGGGCTCGTCTACTTCGCGGTGCTCTCGGACCACGGGAAGTCTCCCGGCGACGGTCGCTTCGAGGCGCTCTCGATGAAGACCGGGCGGGTCGTCTGGTCAAAGGTCATCCCGGCCGGCACGGAGTCCTCGCCGATCGCCTTCGGGAATGCCGTGTACTTCGGCGACCAGAGCGGGACGGTGTACTCGCTGAACGCGACGACCGGCCGCGTCAACTGGCGCTACCACGCGACCAGTGCGGTCAAGGGTGGCCCGTCGCTTTCGAACGGCATCCTGTACTTCGGCGACTACGGCGGGCGGGCGTATGCGGTCAACGCCGCCACCGGACATCAGGTCTGGGCCGTCAGCACCAACGGGGCCCACTTCGGGTTCGGGTCGGGCAACTTCTACTCGACGCCCGCCGTGGCCTTCGGGCGCGTGTACATGGGCAACACCGACGGCCGCGTCTACTCGTTCGCGGCCAAGAGCGGCCAGCTTGCGTGGGCGACCGGGACGGGCGCCTACGTATACGCGTCCGCGGCGGTCCAGGACACCCCCGGCCTTGGGCCGACCGTGTACCTCGGCTCCTACGACGGGAACTTCTACGCGTTCAACGCGCGCTCGGGCGCGATCCGCTGGAAGCATCCCGCCGGCGGCAAGATCTCGGGCTCGGCCACCATCGTGGGTGACGTCGTGTACTACTCGGACCTCGGCACCAAGACCACGGCCGGGCTCGACGTGCGCACCGGCCACAAGGTGTTCTCGTTCTCGGACGGCGCGTTCAATCCGGTGGTGGCGGACGACTCCGGCACGATCTATCTGAGCGGCTACACGATGCTCTACCAGATGCTCTCCAAGCATCCGTGACGCCGGCGCGCTAACTTAATTCCTACACGGCGCTCGCAGCCACTCAACAAAATCCCCGCATACGGCGTGCAAAGAAGCTCGCAGAGAACGTGCGTTCGAGAGCTTCCTGCTATCCTTGTCTGTCTATGCGTTGTCGTAGTGGAAGCCACTGTCAGGAGCCGGCCCTCCAGGGCCGACGGTTCTGCGCGGAGCACGCGGCGGAGCTCGATCGCATGCGCGAAGAGCTCAAGGATGCCGCTGCAGCTCGTATCGGCCGGGGTCGGCCGAAGCGGTCGTCAACGTGCTGCCGTCCTGGCTGTTATGAGCCCCGCGTCCCGCCCGCCGCGTATTGCGATGCATGCGCTGCTGCCGGCTACGTGGAAGAGGCCGCTTAACCGCGGCCGAATCAACCGGGCCAACATAGAAACCGTAGGTTTGACCGAAGTAGGCGCGGGATTCTGCGCCCCGCTGGTCGCTGTCCGGCTCTAATCAACGGGCCTGACCGGCGCGCCGGCGTGGGCCAGATGCGCCTTGATCTCCCCAACCGTGTGCTGGCCGTAGTGGAGAATCGAGGCGCATAGAACGGCGTCGGCGCCCGCCTGGAGCGCATCGGTCAGGTGCTCGAGCCGGCCCGCGCCGCCCGAGGCGATCACCGGTACTTCGACCGCCCCAGCCACGGCCCCGGTCAGCTCGAGGTCGTAGCCCGCGTTCGTCCCGTCGCGGTCCATGCTGGTCAGCAGGATCTCCCCGGCTCCCCGCTCGGTCCCCTCGCCCGCCCAATCGACCGCGTCGCGGCCGGTCGGCGTACGGCCACCGGCCACGTACGCCTGCCAGCCCCCGTCGTCCCGCGCCTTGGCATCGATCGCCAGCACGACGCACTGGGCACCAAACGTGGCCGCTAGCTCGTCGATCAGCTCGGGCCGGGCCAGCGCAGCGGAGTTGACCGACACCTTGTCGGCGCCGGCGTCCAGCACGGCCTGCGCGTCGGCCACCGAGCGGATGCCGCCGCCGATCGTGAACGGGACGAACACGTCGTCCGCGGCGCGGCGGGCTAGATCGACCACGGTCTCGCGCCGGTCCGAGGTGGCCGTGATGTCGAGGAACACGATTTCGTCGGCGCCGGCGGCGTCGTAGCGAGAAGCCAACTCGACCGGGTCGCCCGCATCCCGCAGGTCGACGAACCCGACGCCCTTGACCACCCGCCCGGCGTCGACATCCAGGCACGGAATGACTCGCTTGTAGTGCATTCAGTGGCTCTGGCCGTCGAGGACGGCCTGCGCCTCGGCGACCGTGAAGCGCCGCTCGTAAAGCGCCTTGCCGACGATTACGCCGTTCAGGTTGACCTGCCGCAGTGCGGCGAGCGCACGGAGATCGTCAAGCGAGGAAACTCCGCCCGAGTACGTGTAGCTCCCGCGCACGGCCTCGGCCACGCGGCGGGCCCCGTCCAGGTCGGGGCCCTCCAACATGCCGTCGCGGTCGATGCTCGAGTACACGAAGCGGCGAACGCCGCGGGCATTCAGGTGCTCGACCACGGCCTCGAGCGGGATGTCGGTCTGCTCCGTCCATCCGGCGGCGGCCAGCCGCCCGTCGCGCACGTCGACCGATACCACGACGCGGTCGTCGAACTCGGAGACCGCCTGGTCCAGAAAGTCGACATCGGCGTAGGCCGCCGTCCCGAGCAGAACCCGGGCCGCGCCGGCGGCGATCGCGTCCCGTACCGCCTCGATCGTCCGCAGGCCCCCGCCCACCTGCACCGGTACCTCGGCCTCGGAGGTGATCCGCCGGACCTGCTCGAGGTTGACCGGCGCGCCGCTGCGCGCGCCGTCCAGGTCGACCACGTGCAGGCTGCGGGCGCCGTCGGCCACCCACCGCCGGGCCGCCTCGAGCGGATCGGCGTCGTAGACCGTGCTCTGGTCGAACTCCCCGCGGGTGAGGCGGACCGCCTTGCCCTCGAGGATGTCTACGGCGGGCAGCAGGATCATGTGCGTGCGCTCGCGAGACCCACGCACGCGCCCACGAAGCTGTGGAGCAGGCGCAGCCCGTGCCGCGAGGACTTCTCGGGGTGGAACTGGACGCCGTACACGCCGTCGCGGCCGACGATCGTGGCGAACCGCTCGCCGTACTCGGTGGTTCCGATGACGTGCTCCGGGTCGCGGGGACGCGCCGCGAACGAATGCACGTGGTAGAAGGGACAGCCTCCTTCGGGGAGCTCCCCGGTCAGTGGCGAGGCCTGCTCCAGGCGAACGTCGTTCCAGCCGATGTGTGGGACGCGCAGCCCCCCGGTCTCCAGGCGCGTGACCTCGCCGCCGATCAGGCCGAGCCCGGCCGCGCCGCCCAGTTCCTCGGACGTGTCGAACAGCAACTGCATGCCCAGGCAGATGCCGAGCAGCGGTGTGCCTGTCTCCACAAGGTCTCGGATCAGCTCGGGGAGGCCGAGCCCGTCGAGGTTGCGCATCGCCTGCGGGAACGCCCCCACCCCCGGCAGGACCAGGCCGTCGCAGGCCCGCAGCGCCTGGTGGTCGCCGGTCAGCGCCACCGTCGCGCCTACGCGCTCGAGCCCCTTCTCCACCGAGCGGCGGTTGCCCATCCCGTAGTCGATCACGCCGATCCGAGTCACACGAGGGTTCCCTTGGTGCTCGGCACGCCGCGCTCGGTCGTGTCGAGCGCGACGGCGGACCGGAGCGCCCGAGCCAGCGCCTTGAACGACGCCTCGATCACGTGATGGGCATTGGTGCCGCGCTCGACGGTCAGGTGCAGGGTCAGCTTGGCGTTCAGGGCCAGCGCGCGCAGGAACTCCTCGACAAGCTCGTGGTCGAAGTTGCCGATCGCCCCGGGCGGGAGATCCGCCTCGAAAGCGCACAGGCCGCGGCCGGAGATGTCGATCGCGCACGAGGCGCGCGCCTCGTCCATCGGGATCGTGGCGTGGCCGAAGCGCGCGATCCCGGCGCGGTCGGCGAGCGCCTCGTCGAGCGCCTGGCCGATGCAGATCCCCACGTCCTCGACCGTGTGGTGCGCCCCGGTGTCGAGATCGCCGCGCGCGCGGACGATCAGGTCGAGGTGCCCGTGGCGGGCGAGCAGGTCGAGCATGTGGTCGAAGAAGCCGACGCCGGTGTCGCGCTCGCCCGCGCCCTCGCCGTCGAGCCCGAGGCTGACGTGAATCTCGGTCTCCGCTGTCTTACGGTCGATCTGGGCCGCACGGGTCATCGCGGGTCATTGTCCCGAATGCGTGCCTCCATCGATCTGGCATGCAACTCGAACCCTTCGGCGCGGGCCAGCGGCACGGCCGATCGCGCCAACTCTGCCCCGTCGTCGATCCGCACCTCACTGAAGTGGCGCAGGAAGTGCTCCGGCGAGAGGCTTGACGCGAAGCGGGCGGCCCCGTTGGTGGGCAGGATGTGGTTAGAGCCGGCGATGTAGTCGCTGAACGCGGTGCCGGCGTCGGCGCCGACCAGCAGGCAGCCGGCTCTCGTGACGCGAGGGGCGAGCGCCTCGGCGCCGGCCCCGACCAACTGGAGGTGCTCGGGGGCGAACGCCTCGGCCAGCGCCAGCGCGCTCGCGGGATCCACCACATCCACCAGACACGTCACCGCGCCGGTCTCCCCTCCTTCCACGATCCGCTCCCCGAGCGCGTCGAGCAGCGACGGCGCGTCCGAGACTGCGACGACCAGCGTGCCTGGGCCATGCTCGGCCTGTGCGAGGAGATCGAGCGCGAGCGGCGCGGGATCGGCGTCGGCGCTGGCGATCGCCAGCAGGTCGCTGGGGCCGGCAAAGCCGTCTATCCCCACCTGCCCGAAGACCTGGCGCTTGGCCTCCTGCACGTACAGGTTCCCGGGGCCGACGATCACGTCGACCGGTTCGATCGTCTCGGTCCCGTAGGCGAGGGCGGCGATCCCGTGAGCCCCGCCCATGCGATAGACGGCCGAGGCGCCGGTGAGGAAGCAGGCGCCGAGGATGACCGGGTTGACCTCGCCGTCCTTGCCCGGCGGCGAGCACACCGCGATGTGCTCGACCCCGGCCAGCCGCGCCGGCACCACGCCCATGACGACGGTGCTCGGATACGGCGCGCGCCCACCCGGGATGTAGACCGCCGCTCGGGCGACGGGAGCGCGCCGGACGACGATCCGGTGCGAGCCGAGCTCGACGCTCTGGGCCGGGGCTGCGCGCGAGGCGACCATCACCGCCTCGAGGTTCTCGATCGCCCGCTCGATCGCGTGGCGTACGTCGGCTGCGAGCCCGGCGGCGGTCGCCTCGAGCTCCCCGGGATCGACCACGAGTGGGCGGGGGTCGGCGCCGCCCGTATCGAACCGGCGTGTGTAGTGGCGCACGGACTCATCGCCACCGGCGCGAACCGAGGCGATGATCTCGCTGACGTTGTCGCGCACCGACTCGGGCGCGGGGATGAGCTCTCTCAGGGCCGCCGCGGTCTGGACCGGATCGTCCGCGGTCAGGCGCTCAAATCGCATCGAGCCGCTCCATCAGCGCGTCGATCGCGCCGGCCTTGAGCTTGTGCGCGACCGGGTTGGCGATCAAACGGGCGGTGCTGAGGGCGATCTCCTCGCGTACCACCAGCCCGTTTTCCCGGAGCGTCGTCCCTGTCGCCGTGAGGTCGACGATGCCTTCGGCCAGACCGGTCAGCGGCGCCAGCTCGACCGACCCCTTGACCTCGACGATCTCGGCTTGACGGCCGGTCTCCAGGAAGTGGCGGGTGGCGGTCCGCGGGTACTTGGTGGCGATCCGCATCACGCCCAGGCGCCGGAGCGCCTCGGCCGCCGGGTCCTCGCCGGCCACCGTGGCCAGCACCATCGTGCATTGCCCGTAGCCGAGGTCGACCAGCTCGTAGAGCTCGCGCTCGGACTGCTCGAGCAGCACGTCCTTGCCGGTGATCCCGAGGTCGGCCGCCCCGGCCTCGACGTAGGTCGGGACGTCGGAGGGGCGCATCGTGATGATGCCGGCCTCCTCGAACAACAGCTTTCGGTCGTTGTTTCGGACGTCGGCGGTCGCGATGCCGAGCCGGTCGAGGAGGTCAAGGGTCTCGGTGAACAGGGCCCCTCTCGGGACCGCGATGCGAAGCTCGTTCATGCGCCCTGCCCGCGTTCTTCGCTGGTCAGGGCGATGTGCAGCCGCTCGACGTTCAGGGCGAAGCCGACGGCGGGCAGCGGGCGGCCGAACTGCCCGAGCAGGTCGTCGTAGCGTCCCCCGATGCCGATCGGTACGCCGTACGCCGGGTCGTAGACCTGGAACACCGCGCCGGTGTAGTAGCCGAGGCCGCGCACCAGTCCGAGGTCGAAGATGATCCGCTCGGCAACGTTTGGCGGGAGCAGCGCGTGGACGGCGCGCATCCCGGTGGCGGCGTGCTCGAGCGGCCCCTCGAGAGCGTGCAGAACCTCCGGTCCACCCCTCGTCCTTGGGACGTCGAGGAGAAGCGCAGCGTGCGCCGGGTCGAGGCCCAGCGCGCGGACCTCGTCGTGGAGGCCCACGAAATCGCCGTCCACGAGTTCGGTGAGGATGCGCTCGCGGCGCTCCGGGTCTTGGACGTTCAGGCGGTCGAGCAGGGCCGGATACAGCGAGGCGTCGCCCAGCCCGACGCGGTAGTTCTGGAGGCCCGCGGCGTCGAGCGCCTGGCAGAGGACGGTGAGGACCTCGACGGTCCCCTCGGGGCTCTCGGCGCCGATCAACTCGATGCCGGCCTGGAGGAACTCGCGCGACTGTCCACGCTGCGGCCTGACCCCGCGGTAGGCGTGGGCGAAGTAGCAGAAGCGCAGCGGCGGCTCGACGTCGTGGTAGCGCGTGGCCACGAGCCGGGCGATCGGGACCGTCATGTCCGATCGGAGCACGAGCACGTTGCCGTGCTCGTCGAACACCCGGTACGCCGGCCGACCCGAGTCCATGTGGGCGCGGGTGAACGTGGCCTCGTACTCGAGCGCCGGCGTGTACACCTCGCCGTAGCGGGCTTGCTCGAACACGGCGCGGACGCGGTCGGTCATCGCGCGCAGCTCGCGCATCTCGTCGGGCAGGAAGTCCCGCGTTCCGCTCGGAAGGCGATCGGCCATCGCGCCGGTCAGTTGCGGCTCTTGTGGTCCCGGCGCTCAGACCGAGACGGGCACGTCATCTTCGCGCTCGATTCGCGCGCCGAGGTCGCGCAGCCGCTCGTCGATGCGCTCGTAGCCCCGGTCGATGTGACGGACGTTGCCGATCTCGGTGACGCCCTCGGCGGCCAGCGCCGCGATCAGCATGGCCATTCCGGCGCGGATGTCCGGCGAGTCGACCCGCTGGCCGGTCAGCCGGCGCGGGCCCACCACCATTGCGCGGTGCGGGTCGCAGATCGTGATCGACGCGCCCATCAGCACGAGCTTGTCGACGAAGAACAGGCGGTTCTCGAACATCCACTCGTGGATCATCACCGAGCCTTCCGCCTGGGTGGCGAGGGCGGTGGCCACGCTCGTGAGGTCGGCCGGGAACGCGGGCCACGGCCCGTCCTGGACCTTGGGGATGTACTCGCCGGCGTCGTTGCGGATGACCAGCCGCTGGTTCCCGGGGACGATGATGTCGGCGCCTCGCTGCTCGGTGCGTACACCCAGGCGCTCGAATACCAGCCGGATCATGCGCAGGTCCTCGGACACGGTGTCCTTGACGGTCAGCTCGCCGCCCGTCACCGCGGCCAGCGCCATGAACGATCCGATCTCGATGTGGTCGGGGGCTACCCCGTGGGTACAGCCTCGCAGGCTCCCGACGCCGTGGACGGTCAACACGTTCGAGCCGATGCCGTCGATCTGGGCGCCCATGGCCACCAGCATCCGGGACAGGTCCTGGACGTGAGGCTCGGAGGCGGCGTTTCGGATCACGGTCGGCCCGCGGGTCAGCGAGGCCGCCATCAGCGCGTTCTCGGTCGCCATCACCGAGGGCTCGTCCATCAGGAAGTCGCAGGGTCGCAGGCCCAGGGGCGCCTCGAGCTTGATGTGGCCGCGGTCCTCGTCGACGGAGGCGCCGAGAGCGCGGAACGCGTCCAGATGCGGATCCAGGCGCCGGCGGCCGATCACATCCCCGCCCGGCGGAGGCATCTGGGCCCGTCCGAACCGGGCCAGGAGAGGGCCCGCGAGCAGGAACGAGGCGCGGATGCGCTCGGCCAGCTCCAGGTCAACCTCCCAGTTGTCCACGGTCGAGCTGTCGATCGAGATCTCGCCCGGGCCAAGCCACTGGACGCGGGCGCCGAGCTGCTCGAGCAGCAGTGTCATCGCCTCCACGTCCCGGATCCGGGGGACGTTGCGGAGGATCACTTCGTCGTCGGTCAGCAGGCACGCCGCCAGGATCGGGAGCGCGCCGTTCTTGTTGCCGGCGGGGACGATCGTGCCCGACAGGGGCACCCCACCTTCGATCACGAACTTTTCCATAGGTGGCCGGAGGGTACCTTGTCGGGTGGGCGCAACCACCCGCCGGGGGCGGGGCGGCTTTGTGCGTCTGACCACGATCTCCGCGGCGGCCGGCGGTGCCTGGCCCGTCAGCGGTCGGTCTTCCGCCGGTGAGTTTGGCGGCGGACCGACGGCCTGCAGAGGCTCAGCTAGGCTCCCGTCCATGCCGGTTCAGACTTCGCGCCAAGAGGCGTGGGACCTTCTTTGTGAATGGACATCGTCCGATTCGCTGCGCCGCCACATGCTGGCCGTCGAGGCCGCCATGCGCGCCTACGCGCCCCGGTTCGACGGCGACGTGGAGCTGTGGGGCCTGACCGGTCTGCTCCACGATCTCGACTACGAGCGCTATCCGAATCTGGAGGACGGCCACCCCCGCTATGCCCTTCGCGAGCTCGAGGCACGGGGCTACCCGCCCGAGCTCGTGCGCGCTGTCGCCTCGCACGCGGACTTTCTCGGCGTGTCGCGCGACTCGCCGATGGAGAAGACGCTGTTCGCGGTCGACGAGCTGTGCGGGTTCATCCTGGCGGTCGCCTACGTGCGTCCGGAGCGCCTCCAGGGGATGACGCCGAAGTCGGTCAAGAAGAAGCTCAAGCAGCCCAGCTTCGCCGCGGCCGTCAACCGGGAGGAGCTTCGGCACGGCGCCGAGGAGCTCGGGGTCGACTTCGACGAGCACCTGTCGATCGTCATCGCCGCGCTGACCGAGAAGCAGGACGAGCTCATGCCGGCCGGCAGCTCGGAGTAGGTGGTTCAGGGGCTGGCCCGGCGGAGCCGGTTGTCCTCGAAGCTCGAGACCACTCCGAGCGATTCGGAGAGCCGGGCCAGCTCGATCGCGTTCCGTACCGCACCCGGCGGGCAGATCACGGTCAGCGCGCGTGCCTGGCGGAACAGGCGCCGCTGCATGTTCAGCAGCGCATGCAGGCCCATCGAGTCGATGAACTCGGCCTCGCTCAGGTCGATCACCACGTCGCCCTGACGCCGGCGGATCACGTCGTCGAGGCGGGTGTTCAGCTTCGAGACCGTCAGGATGTCCAGCTCGCCGGCCGCGCTGATCACGGTGGCGCCGGTCTCGTACCGGGTGCTCAGCGCGAGCTGGATCGGGCCTCGGGGGCGGAGCGAGCCGCCCAGGGTGGGGTCGTCGGGGGATCTTCTCATCGCTTCTAAGAGGCTCGCCGCCGGCGCTACGTACATGCATGCACCCGGAACGTCGATGTGGCCCCACTTCCCCTGCGCATCCGTGGGTCGGGGGCGCGTTTCCCTTGTTCCCCTGGGCGGGGCGGGCAAACCTTCGTGCGCGAGCGTTATCGGCGGTCCACGTGGTCAGCCGCGGTCCACCGGTCCGTCGCGATCCGCCGGTGAGCCGCGGTCCACCGGGTGAGCCACGGTCACCTCGGCCACCTCCCCGGACCCGACCTGCAAAACACGACACTCGGCGCCCTCCGCGCTGGGCGTGACGAGGTTTGCATGCCCCACATCAGTAGTGCGTCACGCTCGCCAGCCGGGGCCTCGATTGTCGTGTTTTGCAGGTGATCTGTCTCCGCGCAGGTCGGGCTCGACCCCCGCCTGGACAGGCCCCTCGCCGGTCCCGGGCGGGCGGGCGGAGCCGATCCCGCCCGGTCGGCTATGGTCCGCCGGCATGGCCGAGGCGGTCAAGATCGTCGTGTTGGATGGCGACCAGACCGGGCAGGAGCTGCTCGATCAGGCCGTTCGCCTCCTAGACCCGCGCCTCCTCGGCATCGAGCTTGAGCTCCTGCGGTTCGATCTTTCGCTCGAGCACCGACGCGCCACCGGGAACCAGGTCGTGACCGACGCCGCCCAGGCGATGCGCGAGGCCGGATTGGGTCTCAAGGCGGCCACGATCACGCCCGAGGGGGCGGACGACGTCGGCTCGCCCAACCGGATCCTCCGCGAGGAGGTCGATGGCAAAGTGATCGTCCGCACCGGCCGGCGGCTGCCCGGCGTTCAGCCGATCGCCGGCGTGCACTACCCGATCTCGGTCGTTCGGATGGCCGTGGACGACGCGTACGGAGCCAAGCAGTGGCGCGAAGGCGATGCCGGAGCGCCCTCGGAGATCGCCTACCGCACCGAGAAGATCACCCGCTCCACCTGCCGCGCGGTCGCCGAGTACGCGTTCCGGACGGCCGAGAAGATGAACGCCCGCGTGTACGGGGGGCCGAAGTGGACCGTGTCACCGGTGTACGAGGGGATGCTCAAGGAGGAGCTCGACCAGGCCGCCGCCCGTCACCCGGACACGGCCTACGAGCCGGTCCTGATCGACGCGACCTACGCCGGGTTGCTGTCCGGCGCCACCGATGCGCCGCTGGTGATCCCGGCCCTGAACCGCGACGGCGACTGCCTCTCGGATCTCGTGCTGCCGATGTTCGGCTCGATCGCCGGTGCCGAGTCCGTCCTGCTGGCCTTCAACGAGGAGTACGAGACCACCGTGGCGATGGCCGAGGCGCCGCACGGCACGGCGCCGGCGCTCGAGGGCAAGGACGTCGCCAACCCGCTGGCCATGATCCTGGCCTGCGGTGCGCTGTTGCGCCACGCGGCCGACCGCCACGGCGCCGCGGCCGACCGAGCCTCCCGCGCGGTGTACGAGGCGGCGCTCGAGACGATTGCCTCGGGGATCAAGACCCCTGATCTAGGCGGCGCCGCCGGCACCACCGAGTTCACCACCGAGGTGGTCAATCGGGTCGCGACCAAGATCGAGGTGTGGTCCTCGCTGGGCTCGGCGGCATGAGGCCTGACGTCTCGGACGGCGCACCCGCGTGATCACCGGCGCTCACGCGATCATCTACAGCGAGGACGCCGAGGGCGTACGCGCGTTCCTTCGCGACGCGCTCGACTTGCCGTCCGTCGACGCAGGGCACGGATGGCTGATCTTCGCGCTGCCGCCGGCCGAGGTCGCCGTGCATCCCAGCGAGGGGCCGGGCCGGCACGAGCTCTATCTGATGTGCGACGACATCCGCGCCACCGTGGACGAGCTCAGGACAAAGGACGTTCAGATCAGCCGCCCGATCACGGAGGAGCGCTGGGGCCTGGTCACGGCCATCAGGCTGCCTGACGGCGGCGAGCTTGGGCTCTACGAGCCGAGGCACCCCAGCCCGCCCCGCTGACCACGGCGGCGCCTCGGGCGGCGCGTGCAACTCTTCATGCACCAGGGGCGGCCTCGACCCCGGTGGGTGTCAATCACGGCACCCGTGCCGCCCTCTCGACCGTCCCCGTTGCCGTCGCTAAAAACCCTTGATTTCCAGCGAAAGCGCGTCGCGCTGCGGTGACGGTATGAGAGTTCGGAAGCCGCGCCGGGGGCCCGCTCGAGCTCACGGTTCCGTCCGGACGCGCGGCTACCTTCTCGAACATATGTTCCAGTCTTGTACGAAGCGTCTGCACGCCTGGTTGGACCTCGTCGACGACATGCTTGTCGGCGACGAGCCCCCGGCTGACGCGCGCCTCGAGCCGTCCTGGGCCACGCATCCGCATCGCCGTCCGTTGCGCTCGCAACGCGCGCGGCGAGCCGGCAGCGTCCTGGCGGCTCCGGCCCACTGCATCAGCCCGGTCCGCCCGGCGCGGCCCAAGCTCAGCGAGCGACCGCCAATGCGCGACAGCAGACACGCACTCACCAACTGAATAGACGCCACTACGACTCCCGGGGTCGACACACACAGGCCGCCGATCACCCCAAGGGCCGTCGGGGTCCGGCGCGCCCTCGGGAAGTGTCGGCGTCCGGCCCGCCCTCGGGAGGTGTCGGCGTCCGGACCGCGCTTTCGAGGTGTCGGGGTCCGACCCGGCGTCGGGGGGCGTGGGGTCCGGCCCAACCCCCGGGAGGCATCCCGGGGAGAGGCGACGGGACCTGGCCGATCAGAGCAGCAGAGCGCCGGCTGAGATGAGCGCGTGGGCGCCCAGGATCGTGCCGCTCGGCTCGCCGGTCGTCTGATCTGAGCCGGCGGTCACCAGGCCGAAGAGCACGGCCAGGAATGTGCCCAGGCCGAGGATGAGGCAGATGAGCAGCAGGATGAAAACCTGCGGATTTGCACGGAAAAACGCAATCACGGGGCGCTCGCGGGCGGGGCGCCGGTGGACGTCCGCGCGATCCCTCGGGGCGCCCGGACCTGCTCCTGCGCCCCGGGCGTCCGTCATCGTGTCGTTCCTGAGGTTGGTGCTGTGAAGATAAACCGGCGGCGACCTACTCTCCCAGGCCCTTGCGGGCCAAGTACCATCGGCGCTGAGGGGCTTAACGGCTCTGTTCGGAATGGGAAGAGGTGTTTCCCCCTCGCCATAGCCACCGGAAACTGGTAGAGACCAGCCCTCTTCCCGGGCCTTCAAAACCGCACAGTGCCAATGAACGGATATCAAAATATCCGTCAAGCCCTCGACCCATTAGTACCGGTCTCCTACGAGTGTCACCACTCTTCCAGATCCGGCCTATCAACCTGGTGATCTTCCAGGGGTCTTACTCTCTCAAGGAGATGGGAGAGCTCATCTTGAGGCCGGCTTCCCGCTTAGATGCTTTCAGCGGTTATCCGATCCGGACGTAGCTAACCTGCGGTGCCCTTGGCAGGACAACAGATACACCAGAGGTCCGTTCGTCCCGGTCCTCTCGTACTAGGGACGAATCCTCTCAACTCTCCAACGCCCACGGCAGATAGGGACCGAACTGTCTCACGACGTTCTGAACCCAGCTCGCGTACCGCTTTAATGGGCGAACAGCCCAACCCTTGGGACCTACTTCAGCCCCAGGATGCGACGAGCCGACATCGAGGTGCCAAACCGGGCCGTCGATGTGGACTCTTGGGCCCGATAAGCCTGTTATCCCCGGAGTACCTTTTGTCCGTTGAGCGACGGCGCTTCCACTTGCTACCGCCGGATCACTAAGGCCTGCTTTCGCACCTGCTCGACCTGTCGGTCTCGCAGTCAAGCTCCCTTGCTGCCTTTACACTCTACGCACGATTTCCGACCGTGCTGAGGGAACCTTTGCGCGCCTCCGTTACATTTTGGGAGGCGACCGCCCCAGTCAAACTACCCGCCTGTCACTGTCCAGCACCCGGATTCACGGCGTGCTGTTAGAGATCCAATACACCAAGGGTGGTATCTCAAGGTTGCCTCCACGCCAGCCGCAGCCGGCGCTTCCAAGGCTCCCACCTATCCTGAGCGAGATGCATCGAACCCCAATACCAGGTTGTAGTAAAGGTTCACGGGGTCTTTCCGTCTAGCCGCGGGTACTCGGCATCTTCACCGAGACTGCAATTTCACCGAGCCCCTCGTTGAGACAGCGTTCAAGTCGTTACGCCATTCGTGCAGGTCGGAACTTACCCGACAAGGAATTTCGCTTGAGCTCTTACCACCACAATCGTGGTGGCGGATGGCACGTCCTGTGCACGCGTGCCTTCCCTGCATGTCGCCATGCAGACGGGACCATCTCATCATCCAGTGTCCTGGATGTTCGGCGTATGGCCTCTGAGGATTCTGAGTAGCTCAGTCCTGGGTTTTTGGCGGTTCATCGTCTCAGCGATCTCCACGATCGCCGCGAGTCCCTCAAACGAGAGGTGTTGACCCGCGTCGATCATCTCGACGCACTGCGCGAACTTCTCGAAGTTCGCCTGCTTCGACGAATGCATCGGATGCGCCCGGAAGAACGGGATGATCGTTTCGATCAAATCCGCCCTGCGCCGGACGACATATCGATACAGGTGCTCGCGGTGGTTGTCGTACCGCTTGTTCGCGAGTACTTGACCCACCCCGAAGAAGCTCGCCAGTTCCTGGAGACACGAGACGCTTTCGGCGCCTTGCGTGACCGCGAACTCGTGAGCCACCTGATAGCCGGTTCTGTAGCCGCTTCGGCCCCGTCCGCCGGCTTGGCGGATGAAACCGATCGAGAAGCAACCTTCTCCGTCTACAAAACCAATAACCCAGCCTTGCTGCCTCAGCCTTTCCTGCTGGTTTTCCGCACCGTTCGGATTGTCACTGCCCACCACCGAAGTGTAGGGCGAGTACCGGACGGATACTCGGGTTTTCCAGCATATAGCCGAATGCAATCCACACTGTTACCAGTGTGGTGGGCAACGATTTACCTTAGGCACTGTTGTTACTCGCCAGCTTACGGCCGGCAAGGCTAGGTCGTTTCTCTTCCGCCTAGCTCTCCACGTCGCCGTGGAGGTCGGACCATATCTTCACCGCGGCCAGCGGTGTTCAGCGTATGGCCTCTGAGGATTCTGTCGAGAACCTCACTCTGAAGGACTCGCCGATGCTTGCCGTTCCCGTTGATGGTGTAGGCAAGGCCAACGAGCTCGATGATGCCTTCGCGAGATCGGTGCCGGCCCTGGCAGACCAGGTCGACAACGGTCGCGAAGATCTCATAGTCGACTACCCGCGCGGAAAAGCGCATGTAGTCGCGGAGGAACGGAACCACCACGTCCCGTAGGACCTGGCGATCGCCAATCTTCAAGACGAGCACGTCCTCGTTCCCGGGTTTGGGAAAGATTGTGCCCGATCCGAACTCCTCCTTAGCCATTTCCAGAAGGCTTCGTCGATTCCGGTGCTGATACAGAAAGAACTCCGGTTGGACGAAGTAGCCGAATGCAGCCGTCGGATGCCGCTTCAGCGACACGCAAACGCTGCCTTCTCCTTCAACGAAGCCGGCTAACCACCAGCGTCGTTGCTCCTGGCTCGACAGTCTTTCCTGCTGATTGTCTGCACCCGACACATTGTCACTGTACCGCCCGTGTCGGACGGAACTAGTAGTGCGGGATACTCAGATATTCCAGCATTTAGCTGAATTTTGTAACAGCCAGTTCACTAACCGTTATAGTTACGGCCGCCGTTTACCGGGGCTTAGCTTTGGTGCTTCGAGCCGAAGCCCTAACACCTCCACGTAACCTTCCGGCACCGGGCAGGCGTCAGCCCCTATACGTCGTCTTACGACTTAGCAGAGACCTGTGTTTTTGGTAAACAGTCGCTTGAACCTATTCACTGCGGCCCTCTCGGGCTCCCCTCGCGAGGAGGTTCACCCTACTGGGGCGCCCCTTATCCCGAAGTTACGGGGCGATTTTGCCGAGTTCCTTAACGAGGGTTATCTCGATCACCTTAGTGTTCTCCACTTGCCCACCTGTGTCGGTTTTGGTACGGGCACGCGCTTTCTCCCTAGAGGCTTTTCTTGGAGGCAGGGCTTCCGGGACTCGCCGGCTTAGAGCCAGCTGCATTCGCACCTCAGGTTATGCGGCTCCGGATTTACCTAGAGCCACCCCTACATGCTTAGCCCAGGACAACCATCGCCTGGGATCCCATAGCCTTCCTCGTCCCCCCATCGGTCAAACGAAAGCGACGTGGTACGGGAATATCAACCCGTTGGCCATCGACTACGCCTTTCGGCCTCGCCTTAGGTCCCGACTGACCCTGAGCAGACGAACTTTACTCAGGAAACCTTGGGCAATCGGCGGAGGGGATTCTCACCCCTCTTTCGTTACTCATGCCGGCATTCTCACTTCCGCCGCCTCCACGGCTGGCTTACGCCGCCGCTTCACTGGCGCCGGAACGCTCTCCTACCGCGCAAGAAGTCCGAAGACCTCTCGCACCCGCAGCTTCGGTGACTAGCTTGAGCCCCGTTACATTGTCCGCGCTCGAACACTTGACCAGTGAGCTGTTACGCATTCTTTCAAGGATGGCTGCCTCTAAGCCAACCTCCTGGTTGTCTCTGCATTCGAACATCGTTTCCCACTTAGCTAGTACTTAGGGACCTTAGCTGGCGGTCTGGGCTGTTTCCCTCTTGACGCTGAAGTTTATCCCCCAGCAACTGACTCCCGGAGTAACCGTGACGGTCTTCGGAGTTTGCCTGAAGTCGGTAACCTGGTAGGGCCCCTAGTCCAAACAGTGCTCTACGGCCGCCACGGAATTGATCCGAGGCTATACCTAAATATATTTCGGAGAGAACCAGATATCACTGAGCTTGATTAGCCTTTCACTCCGACCCACAGGTCATCCGCCCAGTTTTCAACCTAGGTCGGTTCGGTCCTCCACGAGGTCTTACCCCCGCTTCAACCTGCCCATGGGTAGCTCGCTCAGCTTCGGGTCTACCGCCCACGACTATGTCGCCCTATTCGGACTCGCTTTCGCTACGGCTCCGCTCATCGCTTAACCTTGCCGCAGACGAGTAACTCGCCGGCTCGTTATGCAAAAAGCACGCGGTCACGGCACGAGGCCGCTCCCACCGCTTGTAGGCACGCGGTTTCAGGTACTATTTCACTCCCCTTCCGGGGTACTTTTCACCTTTCCCTCACGGTACTAGTCCGCTATCGGTCACCAAGGAGTACTTAGCCTTAGAGGGTGGTCCCCCTAGATTCAGTCCGCGTTTCACGGGTGCGGACTTACTCAGGAACGCCTACGGAAGACCGCGCGATTTCGTCTACGGGACGATTGCCCTCTGTGGTGCGTGGTTCC
Organism: uncultured Solirubrobacterales bacterium; assembly: GCA_963832315.1. Taxonomy (GTDB): domain Bacteria; phylum Actinomycetota; class Thermoleophilia; order Solirubrobacterales; family Solirubrobacteraceae; genus Palsa-465. The sequence continues at coordinate 252,366 of CAWHTT010000015.1, forward strand.
ACACGCTTCGACTATCACGCGACTTTCTAACTTCCGCCGGATCGGCCACGATCCGGATTAGGCGCCCTACAACCCCCGACACGCAACGCGTGGCCGCTTGCACGTGCCGGGTTTAGGCTCATCCCTTTTCGCTCGCCACTACTCAGGGAGTCTCGGTTGATTTCCTTTCCTCGGGGTACTGAGATGTTTCACTTCCCCCGCTTGTCCTCGCCACGCCTATGTGTTCAGCGTGGGATAACGCCGCATTACCGACGTTGGGTTTCCCCATTCGGGCATCCGCGGGTCAATGGCTATTCAGCGCCTCACCGCGGCTTATCGCAGCCGTTCACGCCCTTCTTCGACTCTTGGTGCCAAGGCATCCACCATGTGCCCTTAATATCTTGACGGTGATCTTTTGGGAGGAGCCTTGCGGCCCCGCCCGGTGATACCCGTGTCATTGGCTACTGTGCAGTTTTCAAGGTCCGGGAAGAGGTACGACTCGCACGCAGAGGCCCTGGACCAAGGTCCGTGAGCGCCGGCGGCGAGCCGGTCTCTCAAAACTCAACAGCATGCGAGCCGCCTCGCAGCGGGTGTAACACCCGCGCGTGCGACCTGTCAGGTCCGGTCGACATGCTAGGGCGATCGCTCGAGGCGATCGCTGCCCATAAAGGGCTCCCTAGAAAGGAGGTGATCCAGCCGCAGCTTCCGCTACGGCTACCTTGTTACGACTTCACCCCAGTCGCGAGCCCCACCTTCGACGGCTCCCTCCCTTGCGGGTTAGGCCACCGGCTTCGGGTGTTGCTCACTCCCATGGTGTGACGGGCGGTGTGTACAAGGCCCGGGAACGTATTCACCGCGGCAGTGCTGATCCGCGATTACTAGCAACTCCGCCTTCATGCAGGCGAGTTTCAGCCTGCAATCCGAACCGAGACGCGCTTTAAGGGATTCGCTCCACCTCGCGGTATCGCAACCCTCTGTACGCGCCAATGTAGCACGTGTGTAGCCCTGGACATAAGGGGCATGATGACTTGACGTCATCCCCACCTTCCTCCGGTTTGTCACCGGCGGTCTCGCATGAGTCCCCAACTAAATGCTGGCAACATGCGACGGGGGTTGCGCTCGTTGCGGGACTTAACCCAACATCTCACGACACGAGCTGACGACAGCCATGCACCACCTGTGATCCTGCCCCGAAGGGAGACCGTGTTTCCACGGCTGTCAGGAACATGTCAAGCCCAGGTAAGGTTCTTCGCGTTGCGTCGAATTAAACCACATGCTCCGCTGCTTGTGCGGGCCCCCGTCAATTCCTTTGAGTTTTAGCCTTGCGGCCGTACTCCCCAGGCGGGGCACTTAATGCGTTAGCGTCGGCACGGAGGGAGTCGACACCCCCCACACCTAGTGCCCATCGTTTACAGCGTGGACTACCAGGGTATCTAATCCTGTTTGCTCCCCACGCTTTCGCGTCTCAGCGTCAGTACCGTCCCAGCGAGCTGCCTTCGCCATTGGTGTTCCTCCTGATATCTGCGCATTTCACCGCTACACCAGGAATTCCACTCGCCTCTTCCGGACTCTAGCCCGACAGTATCCGCCCGCCTCCCGGGGTTGAGCCCCGGGCTTTCAGAGCGGACTTACCGAGCCGCCTACACGCTCTTTACGCCCAATGATTCCGGACAACGCTTGCCCCCTACGTATTACCGCGGCTGCTGGCACGTAGTTAGCCGGGGCTTCTTCTGAAGGTACCGTCACTCCAGCCGGCTATTCACCGGCGAAGCTTCGTCCCAACTGAAAGGGGTTTACAACCCGAAGGCCTTCTTCCCCCACGCGGCGTTGCTGCGTCACGCTTTCGCGCATTGCGCAAGATTCCCCACTGCTGCCTCCCGTAGGAGTCTGGGCCGTGTCTCAGTCCCAGTGTGGCTGATCGTCCTCTCAGACCAGCTACCCATCGTCGCCTTGGTGAGCCATTACCTCACCAACAAGCTAATGGGCCGCGGGCCCATCCCGATGCGGAGGCCGAAGCTTCCTTTCCCCAGCGGCCTTATGGCCGGAGGACACATTTGGTATTAGCCCGAGTTTCCTCGGGTTGTCCCAATCATCGGGGCAGGTTACCCACGTGTTACTCACCCGTTCGCGGCTTAGCCCCAGGCCGAAGCCTGGTTCGTCGCTCCACTTGCATGTGTTAGGCACGCCGCCAGCGTTCGTCCTGAGCCAGGATCAAACTCTCCGTGAAGAACTGCTGAGACGAGCCACCCGAAGGCGACCCGCTTCACAAAGAGTCGTCAAGGTCCGGTCCGCCGGAGCGGACGCTCCCACCTAGCAGGTGGTGGACCCAGGGCCTGCCCGCTGGACGGAACAGGCCCACGCGTCCTCACGAGGGGCCCATGTACACCACGGACCCGGGACGCATGACGGGGTCAATCTGGCACCGTCGGTCGAGGCCCCGGAGGGCTGGTCGAGCGACGGCGTCGAACCTGGACACACATCTCGACCGAGGGTTCGGTCGAAAAGTGCGCATGCTGTTGAGTTTTCAAAGACCGTCGCACCTCTTCGGAAGGGGCTTCCTTCCCGGGGCACGTCCGAAACCGTCTCCGATTCCGGAGCGGACCGGTGAGTATAGCGCTCGGATCGCCGCGCGCTGCGGTCTCGCGGTAGCCATCATGGCACACACCAGCAGCCCGACGCTGGCGTCCCTCTGGGGCGCCGGCGCGCGTTACCGCTTCGTGGGGGGTGGTCGCGGGTTCCGCGAGGCGCCCCAGAGGGACATCCAGCTCGGCAAGCACTGAGTGCGCCGCGGCGCTACGACAGCACCTGGACCGTGACCGTCCGCCGGCGCGGCCGGTCGTCGAAGTCGATCAGCACGACCTGCTGCCAGGTGCCCAGGGCCAGCCGGCCGTCGACCACGGGGATCGACTCCGAGGGACCAATCACGGCGGCGCGCAGGTGGGCGTGGGCGTTCGTGTCGTGGTTGCGGCGGTTGTGCTCGTACTCGGGGCCGGCGGGGATCAGCCGGTCGAGGAGGGCCTGGAGGTCGTGCACGCCGCCGGGCTCGTACTCCATCGTGGTGATGGCCACCGTCGAGCCCGTCGCGAATACCGTGACGAGTCCGCGGTCGATCCCGGCGGTCCCCAGCACGCTCTGCACGCCCGGCGTGATGTCGACGATGTGTCCGTTGCCCGGGGTTTCGAGGCGTAGGAGGCCGCCGTGGACGGTCACGCCACCCGAACCCGCGCGAAGCGGCGCTTGCCGAGCTGGAGCACCTTGCCGTCGACGGCGGAGGCCGGGAGATCGAGAGCGCGGTTGCCGATCACCTCCCCGTCCAGCTTCACGCCGCCCTGGGCCAGGTTGCGCCGAGCCTCGGAGGTCGAGATCCCAAACGCGTCGGCCAGCAGCGCCGGCAGGTGGACGTCGCCCCGGTCGGACGGCCACGTGACCGTGGGCATGTCCTCGGGGGGCCGGTGCTGGACGAACAGGCGGTCGAACTCGGCCTCGGCCCTGGCGGCCGCGTCGGGATCGTGGAAGCGGCTGACCAGGGCACGCGCGAGCGCCCGCTTGGCGTCGCGCGCCGAGCTGTCCGCCGGTGGCGAGGAGCCGAGCAGCAGCGCGTACCAGGACTCGAGCGAGCCGTCCGGGATGCTGAGCGTCTTGCCGTACATCTGGTCGGGGGGGTCGGTGACGCCGATGTAGTTGCCGCCCGACTTGGACATCTTGAGCTCGCCGTCGGTCCCGGTCAGCAGCGGCATGGTCAGGATCACCTGCTCGGGCTGGCCGTAGAGGCGCTGGATCTGGCGCCCGAGCAGCAGGTTGAACTTCTGGTCGGTGCCTCCCAGCTCGACGTCGGCGCGCACGGCCACCGAGTCGTAGCCCTGGAGCAGCGGGTACAGCAGCTCCAGCACCGAGATCGGCTGATGCGCGGCGAAGCGCTTGGCGAAGTCGTCGCGCTCGAGCAGCTGGGCGACGGTGGTCGTCCGCGCCAGCTTGAACAGGTCGGCCATCGACATGTCCAGCCACTCGCTGTTGTGGCGAACCTCGAGGCGGTCGGAGTCGAGCACCTTGAGCGCCTGCGCCTGGAAGGTCTCGGCGTTGGCATCGATCTCCTCCGGCGCCAGCACCGGGCGGGTGGCGGAGCGGCCGCTGGGGTCCCCTACGCGCGCGGTGTAGTCGCCGATGATCAACACCACGATGTGGCCGAGGTCCTGGAACTCCCGGAGCTTCTGGAGCACCACCGTGAACCCGAAGTGGATGTCCGGCGCGGTCGGGTCGATGCCGAGCTTCACGCGCAGCGGCCGGCCGAGCTCAAGCTTGCCTTCGAGCCCGTGATCCGGCAGACAGTCGACGGCATTTCGGGCAAGCCACGTGGCCACCTCGCGGGGGCTGGCGCCGGCCGGCGGAGGCGCCGTCGGCAGCTCCGTCATGACCTCGGGCTCCATCCGGGGCAATGCTAGACTCTCGCGGCCGACGGGACCCACTCGCCGCCGCGTCCCGCTGCCCGGCCGTAGCGGCTGTCCGCGTCGTTGCGAGCCGCCATAGGCTCTCCAACGATCGCATGATCGACGACGTCGAAATACCGACCCACGGTGGCCGGCCGCAAGCTCCGGGTCCGTCGGGCTCCCGGGGGAACGGCGGCGGCGGGGGGCGCTCCCGAGGGCCTCGCGTGCCCTGGCGATGGCGTCGCCGGTTTCGCCATCCGGGCAAGCCCCGGGTCAAGAAGCTGCGGCTGCTGCTGATCCTGTTCGGACTCGGGATCCTCGCCGTGATCTCGACCGTGTTCGGGATGATGATGGCGGTCGCCTCGGATCTGCCCCAGATCGAGAACAAGCAGCAGTACCTGACGGCGCACAACTCGTATCTGTACGACGACCACTGGCACCTGATCGGGCAGTTCGCGCCGCCCAATCACGAGGCGATCGACCAGTTCGACCAAATCTCGTGGGGGATGAGACGGGCGATCGTGGCGGTCGAGGACCGGCGCTTCTGGAGCGATCCGGGGGTCGACCTCCGCGGCATCGCGCGCGCGGTGGTGGCCGACGTCACCGGCGGCTCGCGTCAGGGCGCTTCGACTATCGCCCAGCAGTTCGTCAAGAACGCACTGTCAGAGCAGGCCAACCGCACGGTCTTCGAGAAGCTGCGCGAGGCGGCCCTGGCCTACCACCTGACCCGCCGGTGGTCCAAGAAGAAGATCATGGAGGAGTACCTGAACTCGATCTACTTCGGCAACGGGGCCTACGGCGTCGAATCCGCCGCTCGCGTGTACTTCGGCAAGGTGCACGGCTACGACTCGGCCGCCGCACCCGGGCAGACGAGCTCGGGCTGCGGCGACGCCCCGCGGCAGTCGTGCGCATCGATGCTCACCCCGCCGGAGGCGGCGCTGCTGGCCGGGATGGTGGCCGATCCGAGCGCGTTCGACCCGCTGGCCCACCCGCAGGCGGCCTATGCGCGGCGCAAGCTCGTGCTCAGCGACATGCTTCAGCTGCACTCCATCTCGCTGACCGACTACGGCAGGTACGTCAGAGCGCCCCTCCCGACCAGCACCTCGGTCCAGCAGCCCCAGGAGCCGGCCGCTGCGCCGTACTTCACGAGCTGGCTGCGCCCCCAGATCCTCGCCGCGATGGGCAAGGGCCACGGCGTAGCCGACAACGTGGCCGAGTACCGGGCCTTCTACGGGGGGCTGAAGATCCGCACGACGCTTGACCTGAAGCTCCAGGAGGCGGCCGATCAGGCCGTCTCGCAGGAGCTGCCGACCGGGGAGAGCCTGCCGAGCGCATCGCTCGTGGCGATCGACAACAAGACCGGTGAGGTGCGGGCGATGGTCGGGGGACCGATCGTCAACGGCGAGGAGGACTACAACCAATTCCCGTTCAACCTGGCCACCCAGGGGCGGCGGCAGCCCGGCTCGTCGTTCAAGCCGTTCACGCTGGCCATGGCGCTCCAATACGGCGGATATGGGCCGGACTCGATCATCGACTCCGCCCCCCAGGACTTCATCGTCCCGAACAGCGGCGGCAAGGAGCACTTCCCCGTCCGCAACTTCGGCGACACGTACTCGGGGCCGATCACGTTGGCTTCGGCCACCGACTTCTCCGACAACACGGTGTACGCACAGGTCGGCATCCATACCGGCACCAAGAAGATCGCGGCATTCGCCCGCCGGGCCGGGATCCGGACGCCCGTCTCGCACAACTACGCGATGATCCTGGGCGGGCTCAAGATCGGGGTCTCGCCGCTCGACATGGCGCACGCCTACGAGACGTTCGCCGAGGGTGGCCGCAGGGTGTACAGCGATGAGCTCGGCGCACCGAACAAGGGCCCGGTCGGGATCGCCCAGATCTACTGCCCGACGGTCTGCCCGCAGAAGAACCTGACCGACCATCCCGACTACCAGCGCGTGCTGCCGGCGTCGGTGGCGCAGACCGTGCACGACATGCTCACCGGGGTGGTCCAGCACGGCACCGGGACGGAGGCCGCGATCACGGAGGTTGACGTGGCCGGCAAGACCGGAACCACCACCAACTACGCCGACGCCTGGTTCGTGGGCTGGACCCCGCAGCTGACCACCGCGGTGTGGGTCGGCTTCCCGAACAAGCTCGTGCCGATGACCAGCGACTACAACGGCGCCCCGGTCGAAGGCGGCACGTACCCCGCGATCATCTGGCACAGCTTCATGGTCCAGGCGCTCGAGATCCTGGCCGCCGAGAACCCGCCCAAGAGCAAGACCGGCACCACCACGAGCAGCCTGACCGACACGACCGGGTCGGGGTCGGTCTCGCCGAGCGGGTCCGGCGTGAGCACCAGCTCGTCGGCGACCACGCCGACTCCGGGCGCCGGCGGCACGACCGGTGCGGCCAACCCCGGCGGGACGCAGAACGGTGGCGGCGGAACCGCAGGTGGCGGCAACGCTGGCGGAACGACCGGCGCCGGTGGCGGGACGGCCGGCGGCGGAAACGCGGGTGGCGGCACGACCGGCGGCGGTGGCGGAACCGCGGGCGGTGGCACGACCGGCGGCGGAGGTGGCGGCTCAGGGGGCGGCTCCGGCTCTGGCTCGGGTGGCGCCGGCATCGGAGGCGGCTGACGGGCGGGTCCGGACGGGCCTGCTCGGGTGGTCGCGGCGACGGACGCCGAGCGCAGCGAGGCCCAGAGAGCGCGCTATACCCGTGAGAGCGCGGGCCGCGACAGGAAGCGGCTCCCCACCGCGGAGAAGCGCCACTCGAGCTCGGCGGCCTTGGTGATCCCGATCCGGCGGCTCGCGGCGACGGGCGCGTCCCGCCAGGCGGCTGGCTTGCGCGTGATCACGACCGGACCGCGGGCCAGATCGTCGCCGTTCTCCACGAGCTCGATCCCTAGCGCCTGGGTGAGCTTGCCCGGCCCCGAGCACAGATCCTCGAGGCGCTCCACCCCGCGCCGTTCGCGCATCAGCTCGATCCCGTCGACCGGCTCGAGCGCGCGGATCAGCACCGCCGCCCCGACACCGGCCGGCTCGCACACGGCGTTCAGGCAGGCGTGGATGCCGTATGAGCGGTAAACGTACGCAATGCCCGGCGGCCCGAACAGAACCCGGTTTCGCTCGGTCAGGCCAACGTAGGCGTGGCTGGCCGGCTCGGACTCGTGGTAGGCCTCGGTCTCGACGATGATCCCCGAGCAGCCGTCGTGCTCGACCACGCAGCCGATCATGTCGGGCGCCACCTCGAGCACGGGGCGGTCGTAGAAGGCCGGCTTCATCGCAGCGCGGCGCGGGCGCGCTCGAGCTGCTCGCGCACGCGGGCCAGGCTGGTGCCGCCCTGTGAGACCTTGCTCTCGAGCCAGGCGCCGTCGCGCAGCAGCGCGTAGAACTCGTCGTCGAGGAGCGGCGAGACGCGGGCCAGCTCATCGGGCGTGAGATCGGACAGGGCCTTGTCCTGGTCGATCGCCGTGCGCACGAGCCCGGCCACCACCCCGTGCGCCTCGCGGAACGGCAGGCCGCGCCGGACCAGCAGGTCGGCAACGTCGGTGGCCGCGAGCATCTCGTCCGCGGCGGCGGCGGCCAGGTTGTCGCGGCTGAAGCGGATCGTGGCGAGCATGCCGGCGGCGGCCTCGAGGCACAGCTCGATCGTGTCGGCGGCGTCGAACAGGTGCTCCTTGTCCTCCTGCATGTCCTTGTTGTAGGTCAGCGGAAGGCCGTGGAGTACGCCGTGCAGGGCAACTAGATGACCGGCCACACGGGGCGCCTTGGCGCGCAGCAGCTCGGCCGCGTCGGGGTTCTTCTTCTGCGGCATGATCGAGGACCCCGAGGCCCAGGCGTCGGAGACCTCGCAGAAGCCGAATTCCTCGCTCGACCACAGCACGATCTCGCCGCCCAGGCGCGAGAGGTGGGTGGCGCAGGTGGCGGCTGCAGCCAGGTAGTCGAGCACGAAGTCTCGGTTGGACACGGCGTCGATCGAGTTCTCGGCCACCGAGGCGAAGCCGAGCTCGCGCGCGACGAGCCCGCGGTCGGTGTCGAAGTTGACGCCGGCCAGGGCGCCCGCGCCGAGCGGCAGCGCGTCGGCGGCTGCCACCGCGGCGGCGAATCGGCTCCGGTCGCGGATCAGCATCCAGCAGTACGCGAGCAGGTGGTGGCTCAGATACACGGGCTGAGCGCGCTGGAGGTGGGTGTAGCCGGGCAGCGGCCAGTCGAGGTGTGCCTCGGCCACGTCGATCAGCGTGTGGGCGGCGCGCTCTGAGAGCTCGATCGCCCGGTAGGCGTGGGCGCGGACGAACATCGCCACGTCGGTGGCCACCTGATCGTTGCGCGAGCGGGCCGTGTGCAGCTTGCCCCCCACGCGGCCGGCCAGCTCGGTGACCCGGCGCTCGATCGCCATGTGAATGTCCTCGTCGCCGTCGGCGAACGGGAACGCCCCGTCGGCCAGCTCCTGCCCCACCTGATCGAGCGCCCGGTGCAGCTCGTCGCGCTCGGCGGCCGAGATGATCCCCCGCTCGGCGAGCATCGCCGCGTGCGCGCGCGACTGCTGCACGTCATAGGGACCCAGGCGCCAGTCGAACGACAGCGAGTCGTTGAGCGCGCGGAAGGCGGCATCCTGCGGCTCGGAGAAGCGGGACATGCGGCGAGGATTATCGCCCGAGCACGTCGCGCAGCGACTCGGCCACCCGCTCGACCTGCCCCTCGGTCATCTCGGGAAAGAACGGCAACGCGATCGACCGCGCGGCCACGTCTTCGCACACGGGGAACTCGCCCTCGCGATGGCCGAACTGCTCGCGGTAGTAGCTCATCAGGTGGACCGCCGGGAAGTACGGCTTGCTCGGAATGCCCCGCTCGGACAGGTCGCGGACGACCCCGTCGCGATCGAACTCGCGCGGGAGCTGGACGACGTAGACGAACCAGCCGCGGCGCGCCCGTCCGGCGTTCGGGCAGGGAAGCTGAAGCCCTTCGATCCCGGTCAGTGCTTCGCCATAAGCGGCCGCGACGCGCGCGCGGCCGGCCAGCATCTCGTCGAGGTGCTCGAGCTGGGCCAGGCCGAGCGCGCAGGCCAGGTCCGACAGGCGGTAGTTGAACCCCAGCCGGTCGTGGTCGAGCCAGTCCATGTTGGGCGCGCGGCCCTGGTTGCGCTCCGAGTCGATCCGCTCCTTCATGGCGGCGTCCGCCACGGTGACCATCCCGCCCTCGCCGGTGGTCAGCTGCTTGTTGGCGTAGAAGCCGAACACGGCGGGATGGCCCCGCGCGCCCACCCGGATGCCGTCGGCGTCGACGGCACCGAGCGCCTCACAGGCGTCCTCGACGATCGGAAGACCCAGCTTCTCGAACGCGGTCAGGTCGGCGGGATAGCCGAATACGTGCACGGGGAGCAGCGCGGCGGTGCGCTCGGTGACTCCCGCCGCGGCGGCGGCCGGGTCGAGGTTCAGCGTGACCGGATCGATGTCGGCGAACACCGGCCGCGCGCGCTCGTACACGGCCACGTTGGCACTGGCCACGAAGGAGAACGGAGTCGTGAGCACCTCGTCGCCGTCGGTCACGCCGACCGCCCGGAGCGCGAGGTGCAGGCCGGCCGTCCCGCTCGAGACTGCGCTCGTGTGGGCCGCGCCGACGTTCGCTGCGAACGCCCGCTCGAACTCGCCGAGCATCGGGCCGAGGGAGAGCCGTCCCGAGCGGAGCACCTCGAGCACGCGCTGCTCCTCGGCCTCGCCCAGCACGGGGCGCGCGAGCGGAATCGCGTCGCTCACCTGGCGAACGCTCACGTGCGCGGGGTGGACTTCGCTGCGTCCGGGGTCTGTCGGCCCGCGACGCGCATCCCGTACTCGAGCGAATCGACCAGCGCCTCCCACGAGGCCTCGATCACGTTCTCGGAGACGCCGATCGAGCCCCACACCTGATCGCCGTCGGAGGCGTCGAGCAGCACGCGGGTGACCGCTCCCGTGCCCTTCGTCTCGTCGAGGATGCGCACCTTGAAGTTCACCAGGTCGATGTCGCGCAGGTGGGGATAGATCTCGACCAGGGCGTCACGCAGGGCGCGGTCGAGCGCGTGGACCGGTCCGTTGCCCTCGGCGGTTCGCACATAGCGCTCTCCGTCGATCCAGATCTTGATCGTGGCCTCGGTCTCCACGCGGCCGTCGGCGCGCTTCTCGACGATCGCGCGCCAGGACTCCAGGCGGAACAGCGGCTCGTACTCGCCGGTCTCCTTGCGGATCAGCAACTCGAACGACCCGTCGGCCGCTTCGAAGTGATAGCCGCGGTGCTCGAGGTCTTTGACCCGCTCGACCAGGTGCAAGGCCTGCTCATCGCCCAGCGGAATCCCCGCGTCGCGGGCGCGGGCGTGCACGGTGCCCTTGCCCGACAGCTCGGAGATCAGGAGCTCACGCCGATTGCCGACGACATCGGGGTCGACGTGCTCGAACGTGGCCGGATCGACGTTGACGCCGGCGACGTGCATCCCGCCCTTGTGGGCGAACGCGTTGCGCCCGACGTAGGGCTGGTCGGGGTCGGGGGTGAAGTTCAGGAGCTCGTCGAGGAAGTGCGCGGCCTGGGTCAGCGAGGCAAGCTGCTCGTCGGTCACGCACTCGTGGCCCAGCTTGAGCTGGAGGTTGGGGATGATCGTGACCAGGTTGGCGTTCCCGCACCGCTCGCCGTAGCCGTTGATCGTGCCCTGCACGTGGACCGCCCCCTGCTCGACGGCGGCGAGCGTGCACGCCACTCCGCAGCCCGAGTCGTCGTGGCAGTGGATGCCGATGCGTACGTTCTCGGGCTCGAGACCGGCGACGATGACGCCGACGGCGCCGGCGATGTCGTGCGGCAGCGTCCCGCCGTTGGTGTCGCAGAGAGTGATCGTGTCCGCCCCCGCCCCGGCCGCGGCCTTGATGCAGCGGATCGCGTACGCGGCGTCGTCCTCGAACCCGTCGAAGAAGTGCTCGGCGTCGTAGATCACCCGCTTACCCTGCGCGACCAGGAAGGCGACCGACTCGGCGATCATGCGCAGGTTCTCCTCGCGGTCGACCTTGACCACCTTCTCCAGGTGCAGGCCCCAGGTCTTGCCGACGATCGTGCACACCGGCGCGCCCGAGTCCGCGAGCACGCGCAGGCCTGGATCGGCGTCGGCCCGCTCGCCCCGCCGGCGGGTCATCCCGAAGGCCGCGATCTGCGCGTGGCCGAAGGACTCCCGGCTCAGCAGATCGAACAGCTCGATCTCCTTGGGATTCGAGCTTGGGAAACCCGCCTCGATCAAGTCGATGCCGAGCTCGTCGAGGCGGTGCGCGACCCGCAGCTTCTCCTGCGCGGACAGCGACATCCCCTCCCCCTGCATGCCGTCGCGGAGGGTGGTGTCGTAGAGCTCGATATGGGTCACGCTAGGCCTCAGCTCGGCATCCAGCCTCGCCTGATGGAGGCCGCGTGACTCATCCGGCTGCCGTCTTGGTCGGGACCGCGACGACGTCCAGCCACTCGGTGTAGCGGGCGTCGCGGCCGTGAAGCGCGTCGTCGAACACGCGCTGGAGCTCGCGCGTGACCGGCCCCGGCTCGCCGGTGCCGATCGCGTGGTCGTCGACCTCGCGCACCGGGACGAGCTCGGCGGCGGTGCCGGTCATGAACACCTCGTCGGCCAGGTAGAGCTCTGCGCGGGCCAGGTCGCGCTCGACAACCTCGTAACCGAGGTCCTTCGCGATCCGGATCACCGACTTGCGGTTGATCCCGTCGAGGATGCCCGCGGTCTGCGGCGGGGTGAGGATCGCGCCCTCGCGGACGATGTAGATGTTCTCGCCCGAGCCCTCGCAGACGAAGCCGTGCGAGTCGAGCAGGATCGCCTCCTGGTAGCCGGCCTTGGAGGCCTCGATCTTGGCCAACACGCTGTTCAGGTACTGGCCGGAGGCCTTGGCGTGCGGGATCAGCGCGTCGTGCGAGATCCGCCTCCAGCTCGCGACCTTCGCGCGGATGCCCTGGAGCTTGCCCTCCTCGCCGAGGTAGGCGCCCCACGGCCACACCGCGATCGACACCTCGACCGGCGCGTCGAGCGGGTAGAGCCCCATCTGGCCGTAGCCGCGAAAGACGATCGGGCGGATGTAGCACTCGCGCAACTCGTTGGCCGCGATCAGCTCGTGGGTGGCGTGGCGCAGCTCCTCGAGCGTGTACGGGATCGGCATGTAGTACAGCTCGGACGACTTGAACAGGCGGTCGAGGTGGTCGTGGAAGCGGAAGATCGCCGTGCCCTTGGGGGTCTCGTAGGCGCGGATCCCCTCGAACACCCCGGTGCCGTAGTGCAGGCCGTGCGTGAGTACGTGGACCTTTGCGTCCTCCCAGGCAACCATTTCGCCGTTGTGCCAGATGAGGTCCGCTTGTTCCACTTGGTACTCCCTTAGAGGTGTTGCAGGACTGCCTGGGTGGCCTGTGTCGTGTCTGCCGTGCCCCCCAGGTCGGGCGTGCGCAGCCCCTCGGCCAGCGCTTGCTCGACGGCCGATTCTACCGCCGCCGCCTGGGCCTCCATTTGCAGTCCGTGGCGGAGCATCAGCGCTGCGGAAAGGATCATGGCCAGCGGGTTTGCCTGGCCGGTGCCGGCGATGTCCGGGGCCGAGCCGTGCACGGGCTCGAACACGCCGGGTCCATCGCTCCCCAGCGACGCGCTCGGGAGCATCCCGATCGAGCCGGTGAGCATCGCCGCCTCGTCGCTCAGGATGTCGCCGAACATGTTCTCGGTGAGGATCACCTCGAAGTGGCGGGGGGCGGCGATCAGCTTCATCGCGGCGTTGTCGACCAGCAGATGCTCGAGCTCGATGTTGGGGAATTCGGCGCTGTGTAGGTCGTTCACCACTTCGCGCCAGAGGCGGCTCGTCTCGAGGACATTGGCCTTGTCGACGCTGGTGACCCGTGACTGCGCGGTGGTGAAGGCAATCCGGGCGATTCGCTCGATCTCCTCCCGTGTGTACACGCAGTCGTCCGAGGCGCGGTCCCTGGTCCGGGTCTTCTCGCCGAAGTAGATCCCGCCGGTGAGCTCGCGCACCACGGTGAGGTTGGTGCGCTCGATCAGTTCACGCTTGAGCGGGCTCGCGTCGTACAGAGCCGGGATCGGCTTGACCGGGCGAAGGTTGGCGAACAGGCCCAGGCCCTTGCGCAATCCGAGGAGGCCCTGCTCTGGGCGGGGCTTGTCCGGGTCCGTGGTGTCCCATTTGGGGCCGCCGACCGCGGCCAGAAGGACGGCGTCGGCGTTTCGGCAGGCGGCGAGCGTCTCGTCGGTGAGGGCGGTGCCGTGGGCGTCGATCGAGGCGCCACCGAACACGTGCTCCTCGGTTTCGAGGTCGACGCCGACCGCGGCCAGGATCTCGAGCGCGGATTGCATGATCTCGGGACCGATCCCGTCACCGGGCAGGAGGACTACGCGATTAGCCATGGTGGTTCATGATGGCTTGCGCGCGGTCATGTTGAGCCGCACGTATTCCAGCACGAACGGCTCCCCCGAGCGCTCGAGCACACGGTCCACGAATGGCCCGCGCAGATCCTCCGGCAGCGGGTCCAGGTGGCGCACCAGGCAGACCGTCTGGATGAACTGGCGGGGATCGGCCGGCGTGACCGACTTCGGCTCGAGCCAGCAGCGCACGTCGGTGAACCCGGCGCGTCGCAACCGCTCGGCGGTCTCCGCGTCGGTGGCGTAGTTCCACGGCCGCTGCCAGTCCACAAAGAAAGGCGCGAACGGCTCCTCCCCGGCGATCTCATCCGCCAGCGTGCGGAACGCGTCGATGTTGCCGCGGCCACCGCACTGCGCCACCAGCTGCCCGCCGGGTTTCAGGGCCCGATGAAGCGCGGCGAACAGCGCGTCGTGATCGTGGATCCAGTGGAAGGTGGCGTTCGAGAACAGCGCGTCGACCGGCTCGGGCAGCTCGAGCTCGACCAGGTCCTGACAGAGGACGGTCGCCCGGTCGCCGAGCGCAGCGGCGGCGTGCTCGGCCATCGACGGGGCCACGTCGACCGCGTAGACGCGCCCCCGCGGCACGAGATCCGCCAGCAGCGCGGTGACCCGGCCCGACCCGCAGCCGGCGTCCACCACTACCTCGCCACCGATCAACGACAGCCGCTCGAGCTGCTCGCGCGCCCAGGCCAGCTGGGGGTCGGACACGCGGTCGTAGCTCGCCGCGTCCCAGTCGCGGCTGGCACCGGAAGCGGCGGACATCGATCAGATCGCCGTCGTCACGGGACCGGGACGCTCCCGCTCGCTCTCGTACCGCGCGATCGCGTCGTCCTCTTCCAGTGTCAAAGCGATGTCGTCCAGGCCGTTCAGCAGCCGGTGCTTGATGTCCGGGTCGATCTCGAAGCTCGCCGTCCCGCCCGGCCACCGCACCTCCTGGGCCGCCAGATCGACCTGCGCCTCCCCCGCCTCGCGGATCGACGCGCACTCCTCGGCCGTGAGGCACACCGGCAGCAGCCCGATCTTCGTGCAGTTCGAGCGGAAGATGTCGGCGAAGCTCGGCGCGATGATCGCCTGGAAGCCGTAGTCCTCGAGTGCCCACGGAGCGTGCTCGCGGCTCGAGCCGCACCCGAAGTTGCGCCCGGCGACCAAGATCGGGTTGCGCGGCAGCTCCCATCCCGGCTGCTTGGCCCAGTCGAAGAACAGGAACTCCCCGAAGCCGGTCCGCTCGACCCGCTTGAGGAACTGCTTGGGGATGATCTGGTCGGTGTCGACGTCGTCGCGGTTCAGCACCGATACGCGCCCGGTGATGGTTTCGATGGCCTTCATCAGCGCTCCCAGTCCCGAATGTCCACGAAGTGACCCTCGATCGCCGCAGCCGCGGCCATCTGCGGCGATACGAGGTGCGATCTGGCTCCCCGCCCCTGACGACCCTCGAAGTTGCGGTTCGAGGTGGATGCGACCCGCTCGCCGGGCGCGGCTACGTCGGGGTTCATGCCCAGGCACATCGAGCAGCCCGCGCCGCGCCAGTCGAAACCGGCCCGCTTGAACACCTCGTCGAGCCCCTCCTTCTCGGCCTGCGCCTTGACCTGCTGGGACCCCGGCACGACCATCGCGTACACGCTGTCGGCGACGCGATGCCCGTCGACCACGTCGGCCGCCGCGCGCAGGTCGCCGATCCGGGAGTTCGTGCACGAGCCGATGAACACCCGGTCGAGCTTGATGTCCTCGATCGGCGTGCCGGGCTCGAGCCCCATGTACTCGAGCGCGCGCTCGTCCTGATCGGAACGTGGCTCGGGCACGGCCTCGGTGACCGGCACGACCATCCCGGGCGTCGTGCCCCAGGTGACCATCGGGCTGAGCGCCGCCGCGTCGACCTCGATCTCCCTGTCGAACGACGCTCCGTCGTCGGTGTGCAGTTCGCGCCACCCATCCGGGACCGCATCAGGCGCGGCCGGACGTCCGATCACCCATTCGAAGGTGGTGTCGTCGGGAGCGATCATCCCGGCGCGCCCGCCGCCCTCGATCGTCATGTTGCAGATCGTCATGCGCCCTTCCATCGTGAGCGACTCGATCGCCGGGCCGGCGTACTCGACGACATGCCCGGCCGCCCCATCGACGCCCATCTGACCGATCGTGGCCAGGATCAGGTCCTTGGCGGTCACGCCGAACCCGAGCTCTCCCGCATAGCTGATGCGCATCGACCGCGGCTTGGACTGGACCAGGCACTGCGTGGCCAGCACGTGCTCGACCTCGCTCGTCCCGATCCCGAACGCCAGCGCGCCGAACGCGCCGTGGGTCGCGGTATGCGAGTCGCCGCACACGATCGTCATGCCGGGCTGCGTCACGCCGAGCTCCGGCCCGATGATGTGCACGATCCCCTGCCGATCCGAGCCCAGGGAATAGATCGGGATGTCGAATTCCTCGCAGTTGCGCTCGAGCGTCTCGACCTGCTTGCGCGAGAGCTCGTCGCGGATCCGCGCCGCCACCGGCGTGCCGTCGGTCGGCACGTTGTGGTCGGCCGTGGCCAGCGTGCGGTCGGGCCGGCGCACCTGGCGCCCGGCCAGGCGGAGCCCGTCGAAGGCCTGCGGGCTGGTCACCTCGTGCACCAGGTGCAGGTCGATGTAGATCAGGCCGCGCTGCACCTCGTGGGCATCCCAGATCTTGTCGAACAGGGTCTTTGGCATTGACTAACTCCTTCGCAGACCGGCGCTGAGCACCGCCAGCAGCACGGCTTCCTCTGGGCCTGGATTTTCAAAATGATGTGTCAAGTCCGCGTCGAACGTGACGCAGTCGCCATCGAGCAGCTCGTACCGATGGCCGTCGCAATGCAGGAGCACCGTGCCGGACTCCACCAGCGCGGTCTCGCGGGCGCCGGGCTCGTGCCTGGGTGGGTCGCCCGGTCCGCCGGTCACCGCCCCGGGGGCCAGCGTGTGGCGCGAGAGCTCGGAGCGCTGTCCGGGCAGCGGCGGGGTGAGGATCTCGTAGCGGTGACCGGGGACGCCGGTCGGCCCGTTTCGCCGCTCGCCGCGCCGGACGATCGTCACCGCCCCGTCCTCGTCGAGACGCAGCAGCTGGGAGAGCCTAAGCTCGAGGCCGGCGGCGATCCGCGTGGCCACCTGGAGGGTCGGGCTGGTCTCTCCGCGCTCGACCTGCGAGAGCATCGGAGCGCTCACCCCTGAGCGCTCGGCCAGGTCGCGCAGGGACAGATCCATCGCCTCGCGCAGGGCCCGGACACGGGGCCCGACGCCGTTCTGACTGCTCACGACAGCCGACATACGCGCGTACGTTATCACGTACGCAGGAGTGGCAGGGCTCGCCGGGTAGCCTGGGGACTCATGATGCGATCGCGACCTGACGTGCTGGTGCTGGGCGGCGGCGGCGTTCTCGGCGAGGCCTGGATGATGGGCGTGCTGGCCGGTATCGAGGACGCGACCGGCTTTGACCTGCGCGATTGCGACTACTACGTCGGGACCTCGGCGGGCGCGATCGTGGCGGCGCACCTCGCCGCCGGTCAGTCCCCGCGCCGCCCGTCCTCGTTCGACGCCGACGAGGAGATCGCGACCTCGGCCAGCGCGCGGCCGGTCGACGGGTTGGCGGCGGCCGGACTGGCCGCGGCGCGCCGCGCCGGCGCCTGGGCGCTGGCCGCCGCGGCGACGTTCGCCCCGCTGGCGCTCGGACTGGCCGCCCCGGGCGGCGCGGTGGCGCGTGGCCTGCTCCTGCGCCGTCTCCCCCGGCCCAGCCAGACCCTGGCCGATCTGCGCCGCAACATCGAGCGGCTCGGGCCCCGCTTCGACGGCCGTCTGCGCGTCACCGCGGTCGATCGCCGGAACGGGCGCCGCGTGGTGTTCGGCAGCCCCGGGTCGCCTCGGGCCGGCGTGCCCGAAGCGGTGGCCGCCTCGTGCACGGTGCCCTGGCTGTTCGCCCCGGTCACGATCGGCGGACGCGAATACGTCGACGGCGGCGTGTGGAGCCCGACCAACCTGGACGCGGCGCCGGCCGGCCGCGACACCCACGTGCTGTGCCTGAATCCGACCGCGAGCATCCAGAGCTCGAACAGCCTGCTCACGGTCATGCGCAGCGTCTCGCGCACGGCGTCGTCGGTCGAGGCGCTGGCCCTGCGCCGCCGGGGGGCCGCAGTCCAGACGCTCGCGCCGAGTCTCGCGTGCGCCGAGGTCATGGGAACCAACTTCATGGACCGCGAGCCCCGCGGGGAGGTCCTGGCGGCGGGCTACCGGCAGGGACTGGCGTTCGTCACGGAGTCTGCACGGGTGACCCCGAAGCCGCCACAGCCGTCGCTTCCTCGGCCTCGGCCATGATCCCGCGCCGGCGGATCGCGTTGGACAGCGCGCGCACGTAGGCGCGGGCCGCCGCCTCGAGGATGTCGGTCGAAACACCCTGACCCGAGCCGGTCACGCCGGCGATCTCGAGCACCACCGACGTCTCGCCGAGCGCGTCCTGGCCACCGGTCACCGCGTCCACGCGGAACTCTCTGAGCCGCGCGTCGGCGCCGGTGGCGGCGTTGATCGCGCGGAAGATCGCGTCGACCGGGCCGTCGCCGGTGAACGAGCCCGTCACCTCCTCGCCGTCAGGGGTCCGGATGCCCACGGTGGCGTGCGGCGGCCGGCGGGTCGATGCCTCGACGTCGAACCACTCGAGTTGGTAGCCCGCGACCTCCTCGCGCAGTTCGTCGGTGACCAGTGCCTCGAGGTCCATCGCGGTCACGTGCTTCTTCTTGTCCGCGATCTCCTTGAAGCGCTTGAAGGCCGTGTTCAGGCCCTGGCCTGAGATCTCGAACCCCAGGTCGGACAACGCCTGCTGGAGCGCGTGGCGGCCGGAGTGCTTTCCAAGCACGATCGAGTTGGCCTCGAGGCCGACCGTGGTGGCGTCCATGATCTCGTAGGTCGTCCGCTCCTTGAGCACGCCGTCCTGGTGGATGCCCGACTCGTGGGCGAACGCGTTGCGGCCGACGATCGCCTTGTTGGGCTGGACCGGATACCCGGTCAGGCGGGACACCAGGCGGCTCGTTCGCGCGATCTCGCGCGTGTTGACCCCGGTGCGCAGCCCGACCGTGGGCTCGCGCGTGTGCAGCAGCATCACGATCTCCTCGAGCGAGGCGTTGCCGGCGCGCTCGCCGATCCCGTTGATCGCGCACTCGACCTGACGCGCCCCGGCCAGCAGCCCCGCGAACGAGTTCGCCACTGCCAGCCCCAGATCGTCGTGGCAGTGGACGGAGAGAACGATGTCCCCCAGACCGGGGACAAGCTGGTACAGACTCTGCAGGTACTCGGTGTACTCGTGCGGCATCGTGTAGCCGACCGTGTCCGGGATGTTGATCGTGGTCGCGCCCTCGTCAATCGCGATCTGGCACACCTCGGCGGTGTACTCGATGTCGGCGCGGGTGGCGTCCATGGGCGAGAACTCGACGTCGTCCACGTACTGCTTGGCGTGCGCCACCGCGGCCCGGGCCTGGCCCTTGACGTCCTCGCGCGTGGTCTGCAGCTGGTACTGGATGTGGATGTCGGAGGTCGAGATGAACGTGTGGATGCGCGGCCGTTGGGCGTCCTTGACTGCATTCCACGCGGCGTCGATGTCGGCCACGTGAGTGCGGGCGAGACCGGCGATGACGGGCCCCTCGACAGTGCGGGAGATCGTCTGCACCGCTTCGAAGTCGCCGGGAGAGGTGATCGGGAAGCCGGCCTCGATCACATCGACGCCGAGGCGAGCCAGTTGCTGGGCGATCTCGAGCTTTTCCTGCGTGTTCAGCGAGATGCCGGGCGACTGCTCGCCGTCGCGCAGCGTCGTGTCGAAAATCAGTACTCGGCTCGGGTCCTCGGGTCTGGTCATGTCATGTCACTCCTCTGTGGCTCGAACTTGCTTCTTCTCGGTGCTGGTCTCGCGGCTACGTGCGGCCGCCCACGCGCTATTCCCCCCGAGGGGGGAGGAGAAGAAGTCGAAGATCGAGGCTGAGCGCCATGCGGAGCTAAGCGTACCAAGTCGCGGTGAGCCGGCATGGGCGGGGCCCTGCGGCATGATTGCCCGGTGCGCAGACTCGCTCTGATCGTCAATCCCGTGGCCGGCGGGGGCCGCCCGGCACGCGCGCTGCCCCAGGTCCAGGCAGAGCTGCGGGCACGCGGCTTCGAGCAGCGCTTCGAGTACACCAAGAGCCTCGCGCACGCCCGCGACCTCGCGCTGGAGGCGGCCGCGGGCGGCGAGGTGGCGGTGGCGTTCGGTGGCGACGGGCTGATCAGCGCGGTGGCGGGCGCCCTGAGGCACACGGACGGCGTGGTGGGCATCCTGCCCGGCGGGCGGGGCAACGACCTCTGCCGGGTGCTGGGGATCCCCTTGAAGCCGGTCGCCGCGTGTGGCGTGCTGGCCACCGGGGTGCAGCGGCGGCTGGATCTCGGGGAGGCAGGAGGGCGCGCGTTCGCCGGCATCGCCAGCTGCGGCTTCGACTCGGTGGTCAACCAGATCGCCAACGAGACGACCGTCGTGCGCGGCAGCCCGGTGTACGCACTCGCGCTGCTCAGGGCGCTCCCCGGCTGGCGTGCCGCCGGCTTCGAGGTTGGGATTGACGGCGATCCGCCGCGGCAGTTCACCGGGTACTCGGTCGCCGCGGCCAACTCGAGGCAGTTCGGCGGCGGCATGCGACTGGCCCCGGACGCCTCGCTGACCGACGGGCTGCTCGACGTGGTCATCATCGAGGACATGACGAAGCTCCGCTTCCTGCGCCTCACCCCCACCGTGTTCAGCGGTCGGCACCTGCGCTACCGCGAGGTCAGCGTGCTGCGCGGCCGCGAGGTGCACATCAGCGCGACGGAGCCGTTCACCCTGTACGCCGACGGCGAGGCGATCGCGGAGCTCCCTGTGACCGTTCGGGTGCTCCCGGCCGCCGTCCGGATGATCGTGCCGGCATGACGCTGCTCGGCGCGAAGGTCGCGGCGGCGCGGGCCGTGGGGTCGCTGGCGCGGCGAGCGGGCCGGGGCGGTGGCACCAGCCTGCCCGGCAAGGTGTTGCTCGCGTTGGAGCCCGATGCGATCCGGGAGCTCTCGGCGCGGCTGGCGCGCGGCTCGGTCGTCGTGTCGGCCACCAACGGCAAGACGACCACCGCGGCCATGGTCGCGTCGGTGATGGCGCGGGCGGGGGTCCCGGTAGTGCACAACCGCGCGGGGGCCAACATGGCGGGCGGCGTCGCCTCGACCCTGGTCGCGGCGGCGCGTCCCGGGCGGGGAATCTCCGGCGAGCTCGGCCTGTTCGAGCTCGACGAGTTCTGGCTCGATCGCGTGGTACCGGAGCTCGAACCGCGGGGGATCCTGCTCGGCAACCTGTTCCGCGATCAGCTCGACCGCTACGGCGAGCTCGACACGATCGCCGATCGCTGGGCGGCGGTGACCGGCGGCCCAGCGGGTCGAGCGGCGCGGCTCGTCCTGAACGCCGACGATCCGCTGATCGCCGACCTCGGCCGCTCGGCGCCGGCCGTGACGTACTTCGGCGTCGAGGACCCGTCGGTGGCGATCCCCGAGATGCAGCACGCCTCTGACTCCAAGCATTGCCGGCGCTGCGGGGCGGCGTACGTGTACGACGTGGTCTACCTCGGGCACCTGGGCGTGTACCGGTGCCCGTCGTGCGGCGCGCAGCGACCCGCGCCCGAGGTCGCGGCCGAGCGGATCTCGCTCGAAGGGACCCGCGGATCGTCGTTCTCGCTGGTGACCCCGGCGGGTCGTGCGTCGGTCGAGCTACCGCTGCCCGGGCTCTACAACGTCTACAACGCGCTCGGCGCCGCCGCGCTGTGCCTGGGCCTGTCGGTTCCGCTCGACGTCGTGGTGGCGGGGCTGCGGGAGGTGCGGGCGGCGTTCGGCCGGGCCGAGCGGATCGCGATCGGAGACGTCGAGCTTCAGGTGCTCTTGATCAAGAACCCCGCGGGGGCCAACGAGATCCTGCGCACGCTCGCGATCGAGCCCGGGGAACTCGACCTGCTGGCCGTGCTCAACGACCGCACGGCCGATGGGCGCGACGTCTCCTGGGTGTGGGACGCCGACTTCGAGATGCTGGCCGGCCGGGTGCGCCGGGTGACCTGCGCGGGTACTCGCGCCGCCGAGCTCGCGGTGCGCTTGAAGTACGCCGGCGTGCCGGCCGAGCGCTTGCACGTCGTCTCCGGCGTGGCGGCGGCGCTCGATCAGGCGCTGGCCGACGCCCCGTCGGGCCGGCTCTACGCCCTGCCCACGTACACCGCGCTGCTCGAGCTGCGCGGGTTGCTGGCCGAGCGCGGCCAGGCAGTGCCGTTCTGGGAGCCGGCGCCGGTATGAGCGTCGTGGTCTGGCACGACGTCGAGTGCGGTTCGTACGTCGAGGATCTGCCGCTGTGGCGCTCGTTGGCCGCGGAGTACGGAGATCCGGTGCTCGACGTGGGCGCCGGTACGGGCCGCGTGAGCCTGGACCTGGCGCGCGCCGGCTACCGCGTCACGGCCCTCGACCGAGATCCAGAGCTACTCGCCGCCCTCACCGACCGGGCCTTGGGAAGAAACGGGGAACTATTGCCCCTTTCTTCCCAAATGACGACCGTGGTGGCGGACGCCCGGGAGTTCGATATCGGCGAGCAGTTCCCGCTGGTCATCGTCCCCATGCAAACCATCCAGCTTCTCGGAGGGCTCGAAGAGCGGACGAGCTTCCTGCGCTGCGCCCATCGTCACCTCGTGGCCGGCGGGGCGCTGGCGGTGGCGCTCTCCGAGGTGCTCGACCTGTACGAGGTCGTCGACGGGATGGCGATGCCGATGCCCGACGTGCGCGAGGTCGACGGGATCGTGTATTCCAGCCAGCCGACCGCGGTGCGCGCCGATCGCAGCGGATTCGTGCTCGAACGCCGGCGCGAGACCGTGGGATTGGCCGGCGAACTGAGCGTCGAGGAGAACGTTATCCGCCTCGACCGCCTGACCGTTCGAGGCCTGGAGCGTGAGGGAGTCGCTGCGGGGTTCACCCGCGGCGGGCGCGCGCACGTGGCGTCCACCGAGGACTACTCGGGCAGCGAGGTGGTGATCCTGCGTGCCTGAGCTGCGGGTCTGCGCGCTGTACCCCGACCTGATGAACATCTACGCCGACCGGGGCAACCTGCTCGTGCTCGAGCGGCGCTGCCGCTGGCGGGGGATCGACTTCAGCGTGACCGCGAGCGGCCTCGGCGACCGCCTCGACCCCGACGGCGCCGATCTCTTCTACCTGGGCGGCGGGCAGGACCGCGACCAGAAGCTGTGCGCGCTGGACCTGGCCGAGGTCAAGCGCGACGCGCTCCACGCCGCGGCCGACCGCGGGGCGGTCATCCTCGCCGTGTGCGGCGGTTATCAGCTGCTCGGCCACTCCTACGAGCTGGGCGAGGAGACGCTGCCCGGAGTGGGCCTGGTCGACCTCGTCACGGTGCGCTCGGACGCGCCCCGCCTGATCGGCAACGTCGCGATCGAGGTCGAGCTCGAGCCGGGTGCCCCGCGGGTGCTCGCCGGGTTCGAGAACCACGGCGGGCGGACGCGGCTCGGAGCGGGCGAGGCCCCGCTGGGCCGGGTCCTCAAGGGATACGGAAACAACGGAGAGGACGGGTACGAGGGCGTGCGCCGCGGCAACGTGATCGGCACCTATCTGCACGGTCCGCTGCTGCCCAAGAACGTCTGGTTCGCCGACTGGCTGATCCGCGAGGCAGTCGGCCACCGTGAGTCACTCGATCCGCTCGAGCCGCTCGAGGATCGGCTCGAGGCCGCCGCTCATGCCGAAGCGCGCCAAGCCGCCGGAGTGTGAGACATTGCGTTCGATGGTGCGCGGGGCACGCTCAACGACGGTTCGGCTTGGTCTGACGCTGGTGTGCGGGCTCTCCGCACTCGGCCTTGCCGCCTGTGGGAACAACACCTCGCGATCGGCCACGGCGCAGGCGGCGACCACGCCCTCCGTGTCGACGACCACGGTCACGACGACCGCCACGACCACAACCACCACCACGACCACCGCCACGACCACCGCCACGACCACCGCCACCGTGACACTGCCGGGGGTCGGCAAGCCGCCGGTCACGATCGGCGACGAGAACCTGCCCGAGCAGTTCGTGCTCGGCCAGCTCTACTACCAGGCGCTCAAGGCCCAGGGATTCCAGGTCACGCTCAACCAGAGCATCGGCCCGACCCAGGTCGTCCAGCAGGCCCTGGCCACCGGGCAGCTCGCCATGTACCCGGAGTACCTGGACACCTGGGATCGGGACGTCGCCGGGCTCAGCCAGACGTTCAAGACGCGCAACGATGCCTACCTGGCCGGACTGCACTACGCGCTCCGGCACGGCCTCGCACTGCTCGATGCCACGCCGTTCAGCGACACGAACGCGATCGCCGTCCCGTTCAATTACGCGGTCCAGAACGGGGTGCAGTCGATTCCCGACCTGATCAAGGTGTCTCCCCAGCTGACTCTGGGCGGAGCGCCCCAGTTTCAGCAGAGCTCGACCGGCCTGCCGATGCTCGAGAGCACCTACGGCGTCGTGCCCGCCGCGTTCAAGCCGCTCGAGACCGGCGGCCAGTACCAGGCGCTCGACCAGGGCACCGTGCAGGCCGCGGTGGTCGACACCACCGATCCCCAGCTCCTGACCGGGAGCTATCCGCTGCTGCATGACCCGGACAACGTGTTCGGGTGGGGCAACGTGGTCCCGGTCGTCACGCTCAAGGCGCTCGACGCCGAAGGTCCCGTGTTTGCCGCCACGATCAACCGGGTGAGCGCGCTGCTCACGCTCGACGCGATGCGCGAGCTGAACGCCCAGGTCGTTCTCTACAACCAGGATCCGGCCACCGTCGCGCAGCAGTTCCTCCAGGCCGAGGGGATCCTGCCAGTGCCAACGCCCTCGACCGGCGGGTGAGCGTCGCGGCCCGGCCCTTACCCGGTTGAACCGAATCCCCCCGCGCCGCGCTCCGACACCTCGAGCTCCTCGACCTCGACCACCGCGGGTGTCTGCACGCGCACCAGCACAAGCTGGGCGATGCGGTCCCCGGCGCCGATCGTGAACGCCGCGTCGCGGTCGGTATTGAGCAGGAGGACGCGGATCTCGCCGCGGTAGCCGGCATCGATCAGGCCGGGCGCGTTGACCAGCGCGATCCCGTGCCGGGCCGCCAGGCCCGAGCGCGGGAGCACCAAGCCCGCCTCCCCGTCGGGAATCTCCACCGCGATGCCGGTGCGGATCGAGGCGCGCTCGCCCGGCTCGAGCACGCCGTCCTGGAGCGCGTACAGATCGAGGCCGGCGTCGCCGGGGTAGGCCCGCGTGGGCAGCCGCGCACGGCCGTCCAACCGGCGCACCTTCAGCGTCATGCGTAGGGCCGGCTGAGCGCGAACTCCTGGTAGCGGGCGGCCACCGGACTGGGCAACCGCGCCATCACCCGCACCCCGTCGGGCGTGTCCTCGCGCTCGAGATCCCCCGCAACCTCGTGCAGCTCGGCCAGCCGCGCTCCGGCCTCGTAGGGGATCAGCAGCTCGACGTCCTGGAGCGTGCGCGCGAACTCGTCCTCGATGCGCTGCACGAGCGCATCGACGCCCTCGCCGGTCACCGCCGAGACCAGGACCGCGCCGGGATGCCGGCGCTGGAGCTCGGCCCGGCGCTCGTCGTCGATCCGATCGGCCTTGGCCAGCACGAGGATCTCGGGCAGCGCGTCGGCCCTGATCTCGACCAGGACGTCCTCGACAGCGGCTGTCATCGCCAGCAGCTCGTCTTCGGGGACCGAGGCGTCGACCACGTGCAGGAGCAGGTCGGCCAGCCGCGTCTCCTCGAGCGTCGCACCGAACGCCTCGACGAGTTGGTGGGGAAGCTTGCGGATGAAGCCGACCGTGTCGGTCAGCAGGTAGTCGCGTCCGCCGGCGCGCAACAGTCGGGTGGTCGGGTCGAGCGTGTGGAACAAGCGGTCGCGCACGCCCACGCTCGAGCCGGTCACCGCGTTCAGCAGCGTCGACTTGCCGGCGTTGGTGTAACCGGCAAGCGCCACCGAGGGCAGGTGGGTGCGCTCGCGCTCGGCGCGCATCACCGAGCGGCTCGAGCGGACGTGGCCGAGCTTGCGCTTCAGCGCGGAGATGCGATCGCGCGCCAGGCGCCGGTCGGTCTCGATCTGCGTTTCGCCCGGTCCACGGGTTCCGATGCCGCCGTCGATGCGGCCGGCGCCGAGGCGCTCGAGGTGCGACCACAGGCCCCGCATCCGGGCCAGGTTGTACTCGAGCTGGGCCAGCTCGACCTGGAGCTTGCCCTCGGCCGTGTGGGCGTGGGAGGCGAAGATGTCGAGGATGATCGCCGTGCGGTCGATCACCGGAAGGCCGAGCGCCGCCTCGAGGTTGCGCTCCTGGCGAGGCGACAGCTCGTCGTCACAGGCCACCAAGTTGGCGTCCGATCCGGCCAGCGCGTCCTTGAGCTCGTCGAGCTTGCCCGGCCCCAGATAGGTGTTGGGGTGCGGATGATCGCGACGCTGGATCAGCTCCCCGACCGGGGCGACGCCGGCCGTGCGCAGCAGCTCGCGCAGCTCGGCGAGCTGCTCCTCGTCGCCGTCGGGAACGACCGCGACGAGGTAGGCGCGCTGGCGCGCCCGGCCGCGCGGCCGCTGCCCGTTCAGGGGCGTCTGGCTATTGCCCTGCCGGTCTCGCTGCACAAAAGCTGATGGTAGCTGTGGGACGTGACCCTGTCCTTCTATCCGGCCAGGGCATCGATATCGGTAGAAATGTTGTTAAGGCAGCGTTGTCAACAGCGAATCAAGGAGGACAAAAGATGCTGAAGGGTCGTCGCCGCCTCGCGGTCGCGCTCGTCGCGACCAGCCTGGCCACCACCCTCGTCGTCTCGGGCGTGGCGCTCGCCGGCAGCAGCCTTGCCCCGAAGCTGCGCTCGCCTGGGGCGGGCAAGGCGCTGAAGGTCGGGCACGTGAAGTTCACCGTCTACGTGCCGGACCCCGCGAACGTGATCAACGGGCACATCTTCCTGACCGTGACGAACAAGCGCAACGTGAAGGGAGGCGTGCTCCGGACCCCCAAGCACTGCGGGTTCCACTGCGACATCGCCACGATGAAGCGGGTGAAGGGCTCCGCTCATCTCTTCACCTACACGGATCCGTACCACTTCACCGGCAACTGGCAGGACACGCCGGGCAAGTACTTCTGGCAGGTCTACTACTACCCGAAGGGCGGCGTGGTCGGCATCCTGCCCAGCGGGATCAAGTCGTTCCGGATCGTCCAGTAGCGCTGCGAGCGGCCGGGGGGCGCGCGGACGCGCGACCCCTGGCTGCCCGGCCCATAGACAGGCTCTAAAGCCGCCGAATGCGGTCGACCGCCTCGAGCAGGCGGTCGTCGGGCGTGGTCAGCGAGATCCTGAAGTAGCCCTCGCCGCTGGCCCCGTAGGCGCCACCGGGCGAGATGATCACCCCGGCCTCTTCGAGCACGTGCTCGCAGTAGGCCGCCGAGGACTCGAAGCCGGCCGGGATCGGCGCCCAGATGTAGATCGTCCCCTTGGGCGGGGTGACCTCGACGCCGGCCTGGGCCAGCGCGTCGCACACCAGATCGCGCCGGCGCTGATAGACGGCGCTCATCGCGCGCTTCTCGTCCTCGAGCCCGGGGCCGAGCGCGGCCGCGCCGGCCAGTTGGACGGCCTCGAAGTTACCCGAGTCGATGTTCGACTTCAGGTGCCAGTAGTGCCCGATGGCCTCCGCGTTGCCCACGATCGCCGCGCACCGCCAGCCGGTCATGTTGTAGCCCTTGGACAGCGAGAACACCTCGACCCCGACCTCCTTGGCGCCGGGCGTCTGGAGGAACGAAGGGGCCACGTAGCCGTCGTAGGTCGTCTCGCTGTAGGCGTTGTCGTGGACGGCCAGGATGTCGTGCCGGCGGGCGAACGCGACCATCTCCTCGAACAGCCCGTCGGGGACGATCGCGCCGGTCGGATTGTTGGGGTAGTTGAGGAACATCAGGCGCGCCCGCTCGCGGTGCTCGTCCGAGATCGCCTCCAGATCGGGGGCGAAGTTGCGCTCCGGAAGCAGGGGCATCAGCACCGGCTCGCCGCCGGCCAGCAGCGGACCGCCCGTATAGACCGGGTAGCCGGGGTCGGAAGCCAGGGTCACGTCGCCGGGATCGAGAAAGGCCAGGTTCAGGTTGAAGATGCATTCCTTGGCGCCGATGGCCGGCATGACCTCGGTCTCCGGGTCAAGTTCGACGCCGAAGCGGCGCGCATAGAAGCCGGCCACCGCCTCCCGGAACTCCTGCCGCCCGCGGTTGGACGGGTACCGGTGGGTGCTGGGATCGGCGACCGCCTGCTGCATCGCCTCCACGATCGGCGGGTAGGTCGGCGTGTCCGGGTCCCCGATCCCGAGGCTGATCACGTCGACGCCCGCGGCCCGCTTGAGGCGGACCTTGCGCTCGAGCTCGGCGAACATGTACGGCGGGATCAGGTCCAGGCGGCTACTGCGTCGCATCCAACTCCTTAAGGAACGCCTCGGCCAGCGTGCCGCTGTACACCGGCACCGCCCAGCCCGAGAGCTTGATCTGCAGATCCTTCCCCACCTCGACCTCGAGCTCGCCGCCGTCGAGCACAACGGTGACCGGAGAGTCGCCGCCGTCGACCACGTAGGCCACGGCGGCCCCGGTGGCGCCCGTCCCGCTCGCGGTGGTCTCCCCCGCCCCGCGCTCGAAGATCCGGGCGCGGATCCGACCGGGGTGGGCGGGATCGAGTTCACAGAACCACGACACGTTGGTCCGGTTGGGAAACAGCTCGTGGTGCTCGATGGCCGGGCCGATCGCCTGCAGGTCGAGCCCGCTCAGCTCCCGCTCGTCTGCGACGCGGATCGCGCACTGGGGGTTGCCGACCTGGGCGTGCTGAAAGCGCCACGTGCGCCCGCCGGCGGTCAGCTCGCCACGACCGTCGGGGCCGCCCGAGGGGAAGTCGGCGCTCTGAAGGCGCGCCCGTCCCATGTCGACCGCGCACTCGGTCTCGGAGACGATCCGGGGGCGGATGTCACCCGCCGCGGTCTGGATCGCAAACGAGTCGGCGTCGGTCCAGCCGTGCCGACGCAGGTACAGCACGGCCTCGCGGGCCCCGTTTCCGGACAGCTCGGCCTCGGATCCGTCGGGGTTGAAGATGCGAAGCCGGGCGACGTATCCGTCCTGTTCGGGCTCGGACAGGAGCAGGATGCCGTCCGCCGAGACGCCCGTATGCGAGGCGCAAATCGCCTGGATCCTCGGCGAGGTCAGCTCGAACGGCAGATGCCCCGCCTCGACGATCACGTAGTCGTTGCCCAGCGCGTGCCACTTCTCGAACTCCACGGGGCGCCAGTGTATGTGTACCGTCGCGCGCGCAATGGTGACGCGCCTGCCGGAACGGACCTTGCGCGGGCGGCCACTCGTCCACTGGCTGCTCGGCGGCCTCTTGCTCGTCTCGCTGCTCGCCCGCCTGGCCTGGATCACCGAGCCCTGCCGCTCGCCCTGCCGCTCCGCCGACGATCACGTGCTGGTCTTCGACGAGGACTACTACGTCAACGCCGCCCGCGTGATCGCCGGGATTCGGCCCCCGACGGGCGCGCCCTACGCCAACGCACCGCTCGGCGACGACGGAAACTCCGAGCATCCCCAGCTGGCCAAGCTGCTGATCGCGGGCGGAATCGAGCTGTTCGGCGACGGCCCACTGGCCTGGCGGCTGCCCAGCGTGCTGCTCGGCACGGTGGCGATGCTCGGGATGTTCGCGCTCGTGCGTGCGGCCGGGGGTGGACCGTGGCTGGCCCTCGGCGCCGCCGCGCTGATGGCCTGCGACAACCTGCTGCTCGTGCACGGCCGGATCGGCACGCTCGACATCTACGCCGTTGCGGCGATGATCTGGGGGGCGGCCCTCTATGTGCGCGGTCGACCGCTGGCGGCCGGCGCGGTCATCGGACTCGGCACGAGTGCGAAGGAGGTGGCGCCGTACGTGCTGTTCGCGCTCGCGCTGCTCGAGCTGCTGCGCTGGTGGCGGCTCGGGACCGACGGTCCAAGGCGGCTGGGCCGCCTGGCCGCCTGCGTGGCGGCCGCGGCGGTGACGTTCCTCGCCGCGCTCACCGTGATGGGCTGGATCGCGCCGCCCTACAGCCCGCAGACCGGCAAGCTCGTCCCGGACGGGCCGTTCGGCCACGTGGCGCACATGCTGAGCTACGCCGCCAATCAGACCAGCCCGCACGGGCCGCAGGGAATCGCTTCGTACCCCTGGGACTGGCTGGTCGACGTCAAGCCGATCACCTACCTGCGGGTCAACCCGTCCCGCCCCATCCCCGCGCTCAGCCACGTCGAGCCCGCGGTGCACTTCATCGGGGTGATCAGCCCGCCGATCCTGCTGCTCGCGGTGCCCGCGCTGCTGTTGGCGGCCTGGCCGGTGGTGCGGCCCCGCGTTCACTGCGCGAACGAGGTGGGCCTCGTCGGGCTGGCGTGGTTCCTGGGGACATATCTGCCGTTCGTGGCGGCCAGCCTGATAGAGCGCCGTACCAGCTATCTGTACTACATGGTGATCGTGATGCCGGGCATCTACCTGGTGGTGGCCGACCTGATCGCCCGGATCGGTCCGCGGCGCAAGCTCGTGCTGCTCTGGATGGCGGGCGTCGTGGTCGCTGCGATCGTGCTGTACCCGTTCACCCCGCTGCCCTGAAGTCCGCCGGGAGCGGGCCGAAGCGAAGCAGGATGGCCAGGTCCGCGGCCGATTGCGAGGTCAGGTTGCCGCTGATGTCGGCGCCGTGGTCGCCATTGATCCCATCCGGGTACTGCTCGAAGTTGATGAACGGGACCGTGATCAGTTGGCCGTCGAGAACGATCGCGAAGTGCTGGTTGAGCGTCTGGCCCAGCCCGCTGGCGCGCTCGCCCCGGCGGGCAACGTTCGCGGTCAGCTGCCCGAAGGCGCGGCGGCCGGGAGCCGTGAAGTCGAACGCGACGATCGGGGTGCCTGTGTTCGGGACGCTGCCGGCCCGCGGATTCGTCACGTCGGCTTCGGACAGCGCGGGGGGACCTCGGAGCACGTAGAACCTCGCATTCGGCGCGCCGGGGCGCGTGGGGTGACGGGGGTCCGGATCGACGGCCTGAACGAGGGCGAAGCGCCCGCGCCCGGCCTTCGGGACCACCAGCAATGCCTGATGCACCGACATCCCTCCGGCCCTGGGGTCGCCCGGCGCCGCCGAGCCGTCGCCCTGGCTGATCTTCAACGCCACCTGATTGCCCGCGCGCAGCTGAGTTGCCACGATTCTGCCGTCGGGCGCCACAACGTTGCCCTCCCAGTCGTAGAAGTCGAGCCGGCCGGGTGCTGCCAGGGCAAGGACACGGCTCCTGGCCCCGGCGGGAGCGTTTTGCACGTTGACCACGATCTGCTCTCCCGACCTGGTGACCTCGACGTCACGGAAGACCGCGTGCAGCCGCTCCCGCAGGATCCGGACCGTGCGGTCAATGATCGACACCGGCGGCCGAGCGGGCGAGGCGCTGAGAACCAAGGAGACGCCGCCGTGGTCGGCCGGCGGCTGGTTCGGACCGCCGCTTCCGCGCGCGAGCAGGAACGCACCGGCGACCACGATCACGACGATGACGGCTGCCGCCATCGCGAGGTAGGCGGGCAGGGTCGGCTGGCGCGCCGACCGGGGCCGTCCTCGCTCCACGCGCTCGACGATCTGGCGCTCGACGCGGTCGAAGTAGTCGCTCATCGCTCACCCTCCGTCATTTGCTCTCGCAGCCGGGCCAGGCCGCGGCTCACCCGCTGGCGCGCCACGAGCTCCGAGCACTTCAGTTCGCGCGCGATCTCGTCGTACTCGCGCTCGTCGAGGACGCGGGAACGGACCGCCTCACGCTGGCGCTCCGGAAGCCGCTCGACCAGCTTCAGGGCCGGCTGATCGGCCGCGGCGGCAAGCTCATCCACGCGGGCGAGGTCGTCGTCGTCCAGCAACTCGGGCTCGAAGCCCAACCGTCCGCGCGCGCGAACCTCGACGCGGCCGCGGCGCCGGCTTTCGAGGAGCTTGTTACGGGCGATCCCGAGCACCCACGGGCGCGCGGAGCCGGCACCCCGCGCCCGGAAGCGCCGCGCGACCAGGAAGATCGCCGCGAACACCTCGGCGGTGAGGTCAGCCGTCGCCTCCCGATCGCGGGTCTCCCGCAGCAGATACGCCACCACCGCCGGCAGGTGGCGGCGATAGAACGTGGAAAACGCCTGCCCGTCCCCCGCCACCACCGCGGTCAGGAGCTCACCGTCGGTTCGCTGTGCGTCTCCTGGCATCTCTGACAAAGACTTTGCGCTGAGACGTCCTCGCGTGACATTCTCACGCGCCACTTCGGAGCCACAGCTCCAGCACCCGGGCCGCCACCTCCGCCGGTGAACGGCCCGTCGCGTCGATCGTGTGGACCGCGGCCAGCTTGCGCATCCAGGTCAGCTGGCGCCGGGCGTAGTTGCGGGTCCGGCGCTTCATCGCCTCGACATCCCCGGCCAGGAGCTCCTCGAAGCCCAGCGCCTTGCGCGCGGTGACCGACGCGCCCGCGGCGTTGGCGCGGCGCACCTCGTCCGCCGCGCCCGCGGCGACCATCGCGTCGACTCGGGCGTCGATTCGCTCGTACAACTGCTGACGTTCGAGCACCAGCCCAACCAGCAGGGTGCTCCGGCGCATCTCGTTCGTCCACAGCTCGGACTCCTCGGCGTGGCGCTCGAGCTCGCCGGCGTCGAGCAGCTCGAGCGCCCGGACGATCCGCTGGCGGTCGCCGGGATCGATCTCCTCCGCGGCCCACGGGGCGCGCTCGCGCAGCACCGCGTGGAGCGCGGGCGCACCGCGCCGCTCGAGCTCGGCCAGCCACCGCTCGCGCGCTCCCTCCGGGGGCGGGGGACGAAGAGTGAGCTCGGCCAGCGCGGCCCGGAGGTACAGCCCGGTTCCGCCGACCACGATCGGCCGTGCGCCGGTATCGAGCAGCCCATCGATCTCGGCATGCGCGAGCTCGGCGTACTGCCCGGCGCTGAAGCTCGCGTCGACGGGCAGGAACGAGATCAGCCGATGCTCGAGTTGGGCTCGCTCGTCCGGGCGGGCGGCTCCGGTCAGCGTCTCGAGCCCCTGGTAGACCTGGAGGGCATCGGCCGAGACCGCCACCGGTCGCTCCCCGAGCGCCCGCAGGCGCCGCGCCAGATCGATCGCGACATCGGTCTTGCCCACGCCGGTCGGCCCGAACAGGGCGATCACGTCCGTGCGCGGCACGGCGCGCAGTATCGTGCACCCCGATGGGCGGGGAGGGATCGGCCCCGAGTATGGTGCAGCGATGCGCCCCGGAGCGATCGCGTGAGCACCCGGATCGGGACCGGACTCTCGACCGAGCACGACCCGCTCGAGGCGGGCACGGCCGCGGCGCAGTCCGCGGCGGAGGCGCTCGGGAACGCCCCCGCCGATCTCGCCCTGGTGTTCGCCAGCGGCTCACACCTCGTCGCGCCGGAGGCCACGCTCGAGGGCGTGCACGCCGCGCTGGCCCCGCGAGCGCTGATCGGCTGCGGCGCGGGCGGCGTGCTCGGCTGCGGTCGTGAGCTCGAGCAGGGCACCGCACTGGCGGTCTGGGCGGCCGCCTTCGACGACGGCGAAGTGACGCCGTTCCACATCGAGGTCGTCGGCGACGAGCCTCCGTTTCAACTCGCCGGGCTCCCCGCCCTCGATGGGTCAAGCGGCGTGCTGCTGCTGTCGGATCCCTACTCCTTCCCCACCGACGCGGTGCTCGACGCGATCGCGGATGAGTCCCCGGCGGTTCCCGTGCTGGGCGGGATCGCCAGCGCCCGGACCGCCGCCGGCGACGCCGCGCTGTTCCTCGACGACGCCGTGTGCGACGGCGGCGCGGTTGGGGTCAGTCTGCGGGGCGTGGAGATGCTGCCCTGCGTGTCACAGGGCGCGGCGCCCGTCGGTCGCGAGGTCACGATCACCGCGGCGGAGGGAAACGTCATCCACGAGCTGGCGGGACGACCCGCGCTCGAGACGCTGCAACTGATCATCTCCGAGCTTTCCTCCCGCGAGCGTGGCCTGGTTGCCGGTGGGCTGCTGATCGGCGTGGTGATCGACGGCGGCAAGCCCGACTACGAGCAGGGCGACTTCCTGGTGCGCGGCGTTCTGGGGGCGGAGTCCGAGTCCGGGGCGCTGGTGGTCGGCACCCAGGTGGCGCCGGGGCAGGTGGTACGGCTGCACGCCCGCGACGCGCGCTCCGCCGACGAGGATCTGCATCAGGCGCTCAAGCTCCGCGTCGAGGCCCTGGCCGGCGAGCGCCCCGCCGGCGCGCTCGTGTTCACCT
Source organism: uncultured Solirubrobacterales bacterium (assembly GCA_963832315.1). Taxonomy (GTDB): domain Bacteria; phylum Actinomycetota; class Thermoleophilia; order Solirubrobacterales; family Solirubrobacteraceae; genus Palsa-465. The sequence continues at coordinate 286,453 of CAWHTT010000015.1, forward strand.
GCAATGGGCGCGGCAGCGCCATGTTCGGTGTCCCCGACCACGACGTCGAGGCGATCGAGCACGAGCTCCGAGGCGCCCCCGCGGCCGGGTTCTTCGCGGCCGGCGAGATCGGGCCGGTCGGGGGACGCAGCTTCCTGCACGGCTTCACGGCGACGCTCGCGGTCTTTCCCAAGCGTTCATGACCCCCCTCTCGGGCACCGTGCTGCTGACCGGCGCCAGCGGCGGCATCGGGCGCGCGATCGCCCGCGCGGTCGCGCCGCTGGCGGGCGAGCTGATCCTGAGCGGCCGTCGGACCGAGGTGCTGGATCCGCTCGCCGGAGAGCTCGGTGCGCGGGTGATCGCCGGCGATCTGTCGGTTCGGGAGGACGTGGCGCGGCTGGCGGAGCAGGTCGGTCGCGTGGATGTCCTGATCGCGAACGCGGCCGTTCCCGCCGGGGGACTGCTCGGCGACCTCAGCCAGGAGCAGATCGACCGCATGCTCGAGGTCAACCTCAGGGCCCCGATCGCGTTGGCTCGCGCCCTGACGCCGGGGATGGTCGAGCGCCGGCGCGGCCACGTCGTGTTCATGTCCTCGCTGCAGGGCAAGGCCACGACCCCGGTCTCCTCGGTCTATTGCGCGGCCAAGTTCGGCCTGCGCGGGTTCGCCCTCGCGCTGCGCGAGGATCTCCGCGACCACGGCGTCGGGGTCTCGGTGGTGCTCCCGGGCTTCATCCGCGAGGCCGGCATGTTCGCCGAATCCGGGGTGACGCTGCCGCCGGGGGTTGGCACTCGCTCGCCGCAGGACGTGGCCGCGGGGGTCGTGTCGGCGATCGAGCGAAACCGGGCCGAGGTCGAGGTGGCGCCGGTGGGCCTGCGCCTGGGGACGGCCGTCGCGGCGGTGGCGCCGGCGCTGAGCGCCGCGGTCAGCCGCCGGCTGGGCAGCGACCGGATCGCGGCGCGGATCGTCGCCGGCCAGCGGGCCAAGCAGTAGGCGGGCTGCGCGCGCCGGGCGAAGCGCGCGACGGTGGGCGGGCCGGCGCCGGTCGGTTCCTCTCGGGCATCGCGGGGTACGATCGGCTCATGGAAGAGACCGCCTTCTGGCGCGAGCTCGGTCAGCAACTGCGCGTGGACTCGATTCGCTCGAGCGACGCGGCCGGCTCGGGCCATCCCACCTCATCGATGTCCGCCGCCGACCTGGTGGCCGTGCTGCTCGCCAAGCACCTGCGCTCCGACTTCGGCCGCCCCGACGACCGTCGTAACGATCACCTGATCTTCTCGAAGGGCCACGCCTCGCCGCTCTACTACAGCGCGCTCAAGGCAGCCGGCGCGATCACCGACGACGAGCTGCTGACGTTCCGAAAGCTGGGCAGTCGTCTGGAGGGCCATCCCACACCGGTGCTGCCCTGGGTCGACGTGGCGACCGGCTCGCTCGGGCAGGGCCTGCCGATCGGCGTCGGCGTGGCGCTGGCCGGCAAGCGCCTGGAGCAGATTCCCTACCGCGTTTGGGTGCTCTGCGGCGACAGCGAGATGGCCGAGGGCTCGATGTGGGAGGCATTCGAACACGCCGCATTCAACGGACTCGACAACCTGACCGCGATCATCGACGTAAACCGGCTCGGGCAGACCCGCGAGACCATGCACGGCTGGGATCTGGACTCCTACGCCGACCGGGCTCGGGCGTTCGGCTGGCACGCGATAGAGATCGACGGCCATGACGTCGAGGCGATCGACGGCGCGTATGCCGAGGCGGTCCACACCGAGGGTCGTCCGACGGTGATCGTGGCCCGGACCAAGAAGGGCAAGGGCGCCAGCGAGGTCGAGGACCAGCTGGGCAAGCACGGCAAGCCGCTGTCGGACCCGGAGAAGGCGATCGAGGAGCTGGGCGGAGATCGGAAGCTCCACGTCGAGGTGCCGACGCCCGAGGGCGACGCCTCGCCCCACCAGATCGATCTCGGCGAGGGTGTGCCGTGGCCGCGCTGGGGCCCGGACGACGAGGTCGCCACGCGCCGGGCCTACGGCGAGGCGCTGGCCGCGCTGGGCGCCGAGCGCGCCGACATCGTCGCGCTCGACGGCGAGGTGTCGAACTCGACGTACTCGGAGATCTTCGCCAAGGCCCATCCGGACCGCTATTTCGAAATGTTCATCGCGGAGCAGCAGATGATCGCCGCCGCGGTCGGGCTACAGGTGCGCGGCTTCCGTCCCTTCGCCTCGACGTTCGCGGCGTTTCTCACGCGCGCCTACGACTTCGTGCGGATGGCCGCGATCAGCCGGGCACACATCTGCCTGTCGGGCTCGCACGCCGGTTCCTCGATCGGCGAGGACGGGCCGTCCCAGATGGCGCTCGAGGACCTCGCCGCGTTCCGGGCCGTGCACTCGAGCATCGTGCTCTACCCGTCGGATCCCAATCAGGCGGCGTCGCTCGTGCGGCTGATGGCCGACCATCCCGGCATCGCCTACATGCGCACGCACAGAGGCGCCACGCCCACGATCTACGACCCCGACGATCGCTTCGAGATCGGCGGCTCGCGGGTCCTGCGCTCCGCCGACGATGACCAGATCACGCTGGTCGGCGCGGGCGTAACCCTGCACGAGTCGCTGAAGGCGGCCGATCAACTGAGCGAGCACGGCATCGCCGCCCGGGTCATCGATCTCTACTCGGTCAAGCCCGTGGACGAGGGGACCCTGCGCCAGGCAGCCGTCGCCACCGGCGCAATCATCACGGTCGAGGACCACTGGCCCGAGGGTGGTCTGGGAGATGCGGTGCTGGCCGCGCTGGCCGAGGTCGAGGGCGTTCGCGTGCACAAGCTCGCCGTCCGCGACATGCCGGGTTCCGGGAAGCCCGCGGAGCTCGTGCACGAGAGCGGCATCGACGCCGAGGCGATCGTGGCCGCGGCGCGTGAGCTGGTCCGCGCGCCGGCGGGCGCCGGCGACTAGCCGGCGCTTCGGGCGGGCGGTGTCACTGCGGCCGGTCCATCCCGGCGGCCCGCCGCCGCGATCACGGCCGCACCCGCGCGATCAACTACGGGTCACGTCGTCCGGACCACCCGGCGTCCAGTGACGCCGCGCGACGGCGCCAGCTTCCTCGCGCGGCCGTGCGTCGTCATCCTCCTGCTTGTCCTCGTCCTCGCGGATGGGGTGCTCGCCGGTCACGGTGGAAAGCGCTTCGATCACCTCGTCGGCCAGATGCGCACCGTCGTCGGCGCGGTCCGGAGTCGCCTGGACCCTGACTACGACTTCGTCACCGTCGACCTCTTCGAGCACGACCTCGGCCGCCCGCCGGGTCGGGGTCGTGATGCGATCGTCGAGGATTGCTTGCACCTGACTCGGCCGGATGCCCCGGCCCAGTCGTACTCGGACGTCGACCGGGGCCGGCTCCCGGAGCGGGAGCACGGCGGCCGCCAGCACGACGTTGTTCGGCACCATGATGCGGTCCTCGCCGCGGGCCAAGGTCGTGTACAGCAGGCCGAGCGAGCTGACCACGCCCTCGAGCTGTCCCGCCACCGCGCCAGCCTGAAGCCTTACCCGCTCGCCCACCCTGAACGGACGCGCGCTGAGGAGCACCATTCCGGCAAACAGATTCCCGAGCGTCTGCTGAGCAGCCAAGCCGAGGATCACCGCGGTGAATGCGCTTCCCGCCACGATCGAGGACGCGCTGACCCCCGCGACGCCGAGCACGACGAGGACGACGATGCCGACCGTTACAAGGCGGATGAGAAAGCCAACCGTTCCGGCGGTCCCGGGGTCCATCCGGCGGAAGAACGTCGGACCCGCGATCCGGCCGACATCGCGCGCAATCGCCCAACCGAGTGCGAGCAGCGCGAGGACCGTTGCGATCTGGACCGTAGTCACGAGACCGCTGTGCGGATCGACCCCTTTCTTGTTTAGGAGGTGGAACCACTGCTCGTAGTTGTCGTGGAGAACGATCACCGCCACGAACAACGCGACCTCGACGATCGCCCGACGCCTGGCGTTCTGCACGCTCTTCTTGTTCACGTCCACGGCCAGCCCGACGCGCTCCCACGCGTCGCTGTGGGTCTCGAACATCTGGTCCAAGCGGAAGTCCGGCCGGGACGGCCGGAACCGATCTCGCATCTGGCTTGGCTTGTTTTCCTCGTCAGTCACTACCTACCTACCACCGCCCTTGCTTGGAGGTTTCACGTCGGAATTCAGAATAGGCGTCCCTGGTCCGGTAGCCAACCTGACTCATCGGACGTACCCAAGCCGCCCCGCTCGGGCGGATCGGACGGCCGACCCGCGCCTGCTGTCTTGCCGGCACCGCGCCGGTCGCCCGGACCCGCCGTCGCGCCGGTGCCGTTTCGCTCGTTCGCACCTCGAGGCGCGAAGGTGCCCCGCATCCGTTCCCCCGGCGAGAGCTCCGGACCCTTCACGAGCTGGCTTATCCGCCTTCGCTCGTCGGGATGCAGATACGCGCCCCGCTGGTACAGGCGTCTGTACAGCGGGATCAGATCCGGTCTGTGCTCGCGCAGCCATTCGAAGAACAGGGACTTCACGTCACCGCGCAGATGTAGTGCGATACCGGTCACATAAGCCGCACCGGCCGCCGAGGCCATCTCCAGGATCGGCGCGACCTGCTCCGGAGCGTCGTTGATCCCAGGCATCAACGGAGCCACCAGCACCCCCGTCCGGATGCCGGCACGGTTCAGCTCCGCCACCGCCTCGAGCCGCGCGCGCGGGTTCGGCGACCGCGGCTCGGTGGTTCTCCAGGCCCGCTCATCCACGGTCGGGACCGACAAAGCCGCGCTGAACTCGGTCCGCTCGGCGATCTGCTTCATCAGCTCCAGGTCGCGCAACAGAAGGGGCGATTTCGTAAGCACCGAACACGGATTGGCCGCATCGCGCATCGCCTCCCAGATGCCCGGCATCAGCTTGTAGCGCCCCTCGACCCACTGATACGGGTCGGTGTTCGTGCCGAGTGCCACATGCTCGCCTTTCCACGATGGTCGAGCCAACTCCGCACGCAGCAACTCCGGTGCATTGACCTTGACCACGATCTCGCGCTCGAAGTCCCGGCCTGCGTTGAAGTCCAGATACTTGTGCGTCGGACGGGCAAAGCAGTTGTGGCTCACCACCCCGTTGGCGATGAAGTCCCCGGTGCCGGTGGCGATGTCGTACAGCGGCAGCGCCCGTCCGAGCGGCTCGATCTCGGCCACCCTGAGCTTGGCGAACGTCTTGACCATCTGGCCCTCGATGTCGCGCTTGCGCGTGATCGCCGGGTCGGTCAGGTGGAAGAACCGCAGGTGCTCCGAGAGCCCTCCGCGGAGGCGGATGCACTTGAGCCCGTTCGCGTTGTTCGTCTGGTCGACTGCGGTATCGAACCCCAGCCGGCGAGCGCACGCCTCCGTCCACGCCAGAATCTTTGGATCGGTATTGGCGATCCGCAGGGCATAGTCGCTCCGGCAGCCCTCCGCGTCGAAGATCCCGGCCAGAAATCCGCGGCACCACTGAAGGCTCGGGAGCAGGGGCCATTCGATCACCTCGCTGATCCGTTCGAATGACGAAGCGCTCCGGGCGGAAATAGCCGTGACCTCCGGGTGCGCGCCGGCCGCCCGCTGGAACACGCGCTCCCCCGTGGGCACGTCGACCGCGGCGAGAAACCCTCGCGCCCGCCGAAGCGCTTCTAGGTCGGTCAGCGCCAGCCGGAATCGATACCCGGTGTAGCGCCCGCCCCCGGTGCGGCGAAGGTCGTACGAGCCGAGCGTCCCGTCCCCGCGGATAATCCCGCACAGGTAGCCGCGGCGATAGTCGGTGTCATGGACCGGCTGCCCTGCGAATGCGCCAGTTCCGACCAGGCGATTTCGCGTGGTCAGGTGCGGTCGGTCCGGCCGGCCCCGCGCCGAGTTCACAACGTGCTTCCAACCCCGGTTGCTCAGGAGCCGATGGTCGCCGCTGAGGACAAGCTCCGTTCCGTCCTCCAGGGTGACGCGGTAGGCGGGCTTGAGCGTGATCCACTTGTCGAGCACCGTGGTCCGGGCGTAGCGGCGGTACCCGGACTCGCCTACCGCCGTCCCGTAGATGGCGTCCCCTACGTCAAGCTCGGCAATGGGCTTGTGACGCCCATCTGCCGTCAGGATCGGCGTTTCACCCCACGTGCAATAAACGCAGGCGTGAGTGCAGCCGCGGAATGGATTGATCGTCCATCGGAACGGGACTTGCGACGATTCCGGCACCCGGTTGAGGATCGACTTGGCCCGGACTTCGTAGAACCTCGTCTCGACCGCCTCGGGTGCGTCGAAGTGCCGCACCACCGCCTCCTCGCGGTAGCCGGGTAGACGGGCCCGCTCCTCCTCGCCGATTTCCAGGTTGCTCCACCGCATACGAACGCATGTTCGCATACGGCCCGGATGGACCTTCGGAGCCTGCGGTTACGAGGACTTGCCGAGGCTCAGGAGATGCCCGAACCGCCCCAGCTGCAGCGCCGAGGCCTCGAGCGAGAGGGCGATCTGGGCGTCGGGCTCGATGCTGTCGTGTGTGAGCAACTCGAGCAGGCCGATCGTGTTCGTGCCGCTGCGGACCGGCAGTAGCAGCGCCGAGCTCATGCCATGCGCGGCGGCGGTCTGGAGGCGGGCGTCGTCGACCGCGTCGATGTCGGTGAGCCAGGTCAGGTGGGGGGCCTGGAGGGCCTGGTCGAGCAGCGAGCCCTCGCGCGTGACCGGCACCTCCCAGGTGAGCGCCTCGAACCGGTCCAGGCTCTGGTGGGCGGTCCACGTCGCGGCGCAACCGAGGCTGTTCGAATCGTCCGGCAGCCATGCGGTCACGGTGTCCCAGCCGCCCTCGGAGCCGAGGACCTGGACGGTCTCCTTGAGAACGTTGCGCCACACGGACTCGCGGGCAAGCGAGGCAGACAGGGTGCGCTTGGCGGTCGGCTGCCAGCTGACGCCGCCGGCCTGACTGGCAGCGGCATCGACCGGCGCCTCGAGCCTGGTCAGCTCCGCGACCGTGGGAACCGCGGGAACCTCGGGAACCTCGGGAACTTCCGGAACTTCGGGCACCGAAGCCACGTCGGAGACCTCGGGCTCGTCAGAGACGACCGTGGCGGCCGCGGACTCGGCCTCCTCGAGGCGGGCCTCGAGGTCGGCGATCGCGCTCTGCCCCTCCTCGGCGTTCGCCCGCGCGCGCTCGAGCTCGCCTTCGAGCTCCTCGATCCGGGCGAGGTAGAGCTTCCGCGCGCCTTCCAGCTCCTCCATCCGCACGCGGTCGAGCCTGCGCTCGTCCTCGAGCTCGGCCACCCGGGCGCGGCCCTGCTCGAGCTTGTCCTCGAGCGCTTCCATCCGCACCTGATCCTGCGTCCGCTCGCCCTCGAGCTGGGCGGCCCGCGCGCGATCCTGTTCGAGCTTGTCCTCGAGCGCCTCGACCCGGGCGCGGCCACGCTCGAGCTCGGGCTCGACCTGCCTGACGCGAGCCTGCCACTGCTCGACCGCGGCCTCGGCCTTGTCCGCCCGGCCGACCGCCAGCCGCAGCTCACCGTCCGTGCTCTCGGACCGAGCCACCGCACTCTTCAGCTCGCCCTCGGCCTTCTCGGCCCGCTGCGCGGCGACCTGCAGCTCGACCTCCGCCTTGTCGGCGCGCATGACCGTCGTTCGCAGCTCGCGCTCGAGCTCCTGCGCCCGCGCCTGCGCCGGCTCGAGACCTGCGCCCCGGACCCGCTCGCGTTCGAGCTCTCCGGTGAGCTCCCGCAGCCGCTCCTCCGCGGCGGCGGCGCCGTCGCGCAGGGCGCCAACCTGCTTGCGCTCCTGCTCGAGCTCGCCGGCCAGCGCGGCCCGGCTCTTGAGCGCGGCGTCGCGCTCGGCAGTCGCGTCCGCCAGCGCCCCCTCGGCGGCGATCCGGGCCTTGTCGGTGGCGCGAAGCTGTGCGCCGGTGTCGTCGGCGCCCTGCTGGCGCTCGAGCGCGACGAGCTCGTCCTGCGCCTGCCTCAGCGAGCGCTCGAGCTCGACCGTGGCCTTCGCCGCTGACTCCCGCTCCGCGGTGGCCGCCGTCCGCACCGCATCGGCGTCGGCACGAGTCTTCTCCAGATCGGCGCGGGCCGCCTCGGCATCGACCCGGGCGCGCTGCACCTCGGTGCGAGCCGCGTCCGCGTCGGCCCGGGCGCGCTGCACCTCGGCCCGGGCGGACTCGGCATCGTCGCCCAGCCGCTGTCGCACCAGGTTCAGCGTGCGCTCGAGCTCCTCGGCTCGCTCGCGCTCCCGGGCCAGAGCGCGGTCGAGCTCGGCGGCCTGCTCGGCGAGCCTCGCCTCGGCGTCTCCCCGCTCCCCGTCCGCGCGGGCCGACTGAAGCGCCTTCTCGAGCTCGGCCACGCGCGCCTGGGCGGCCCCGAGGTCGCCGGTCAGCTTCTCATTCGCGGTCAGGGCCGAGTCGCGCTCGGATACGGCGGTGGCGCGCTCGGCGCGGGCCTCGGCCACGGCGGCCTCCTGCTCGGCGGAGCTGGCGGCGGACTCGGTGGCGGGGGTCGAGGCGATCCGGCCCCGGGCGTCCGGGAGGAGGCCCCAGTCGGCCAGCAGCTCGGCCCGTACGCTCTCGCCGTCGAGGCGGCTCCAGCGCTCGACCCGGAGCAGTCGCGCGGCCTCGGTGCGGGCGATCTGAGCTTCGGAGGACGGCGCCGCGACGCCGCACACGAACGCCGGCGTGCCCTGGCGGTCGCCGACCGGGAAGCGCAGGACGACGAGTGACTCGCGCCCCTGGTAGGCGCCGACGAAGTATTCGAGCTGGAGGGGCTCCTCGACGTCCTCCTCGCGCTCCTGTACGCGCGGGCCATCGACTGTTTCGGCCGGCGGTACCTCGGCATCGGTCCTTCCCAGGAGCCGTTCCTCGGAGGTGCTGAGGTACGAGGTGAAGCGCGAGTTGACCCGGACGTAGCGACCGTCGAGGTCCTTCAGCCAGACCAGCGCCGGACTCTCATCGAGGGCGCCGTCGAGCAGCGCCTCGCCGGCGTCCCCGAGCGAAGGCAGCGCGCTGGTCGGCAGCGTCAGCAGGATGTGCCGCCCGCCGTCCCGGTCCGCCATCGCCGCGATATCGACGGCGACGCCGTCGAGCTTCAGGACCGCGGCGTTGGCCTGACCTTCGAGCACCCGCCTCAACTCCGGGGACTCGCGACAAAGCTCCTCCTTGTCCTCGTACCAGCGGCGGAAGGACTCGGTGCACCGGACCAGGCTGCCGTCCTCGGCGACCAACCCCAGCGCAGGGATGTTCGTGACCGCCGCCAGGGTGGCCATCAGCGCTCCACGGCTCCGCGGATTACTCCCACATACAGCGTGTCGGCGCTCTCGGACGCCGAACATTGCGCGCAATCGGCCTCTGGACGGATGTCCACTTGACCGAATCGGCGCAGCTGGACGAATGTCGGGCGAAGGTCAGCCGAGGGCGCGGCTCAGGATCGACTCCTGGCCGCTCAGGGTCTGACTCGTGGCGTCGAGGATCTCGACGTCGATGAGCTCGCCGGAGGCTCCCAGACCGGTGAAATTCACCACCTTGTTGTGGCGGGAGCGGCCACGTAGGCGAGACGGATCGGTGCGGGACGGACCCTCCACGAGTACCTCGAGCGTGCGCCCGACGAATCGCTGGGCCCGCTCATACCCGCGCCGCTGCACGACCTCGACCAGGCGCTGGAGCCGCTCAACCTTGACCTCGTGCGCCACCTGATCGGGGAGATCGGCGGCCTCGGTGCCTCGTCTCGGCGAGTAGATGAACGTGAACGCGCCGTCGTAGGCGACCTCGTCGGCGAGCTCGAGGGTCTGCGCGAAGTCGGCCTCGGTCTCGCCGGGGAACCCGACGATGATGTCGGTGGTCAGGGCGCAGTCGGGGACGTGCTCGCGGATCATGGCAACCCGGTCGAGGTAGCGCTCGCGGGTGTAGGTCCGCCGCATGCGCTTGAGCACCCGGCTCGAGCCCGATTGCAGCGGCAGGTGGATGTGCTCGCACAGGGCGGGCAGCTCGGCATGCGCGCGGATCACGTCCTCGCGCATGTCCTTGGGATGGGGACTCGTGTAGCGGATCCGATCGATTCCGTCGATCGCGTCGATCTCGCACAGCAGCTCGGCAAAGGTGGTTCGGGAATCGCGCGGGAGGTCCCGGCCATATGAGTTGACGTTCTGCCCGAGCAGCGTGACCTCGCGGACGCCGTCGCCGGCGAGCGCGCGCACCTCGGAAATCAGCTCCTCCGCCGGCCGGCTGACCTCGCGCCCGCGCGTCGACGGCACGATGCAGTACGAGCACACGCAGTTGCATCCCACGCTTATCTGCACCCAGGCGTGGTGATCGCGCGCTCGCTTGGCCGGCAGGTGCCCGGTGAACCCCTCGAACTCGAAGTAGCCCTGCGCGCTGAGCGAATCGCTGACCAGGAACTCGGCGAGCTTGTGTACCTGGCCGGGGCCGAAGGCGACGTCCACGAACGGGAAGCGCGCGAACACCTCCTCCTTGACCGATTGCGCCCAGCAGCCGCCGACGCCGACGATGACCTCTGGACGCTCGGTCTTGACCCGCTTGGCATCGCCGAGGTGGGCCACGAACCGGCTGTCGGCCTTCTCGCGGATCGAGCAGGTGTTGAACAGGATCAGGTCCGCCTGATCACGCGCCGGCGCCTCGGCATACCCGAGCGAATCCAGCATCCCCTTCATGCGCTCGGAGTCGTGCTCGTTCATCTGACAGCCGAACGTCGTGACGTGGTAGAGCTTCACCGTTGGCAAGGGTATCGAGGCTGGTTCGCGACACCGTGTGCCCGACGGGTCGAGTTGCGAGTTGTGCGGGAGGTGCCGCTTGGTCGCGGTGGGGGGTAGAGTCGGCCGTCAGACTATTCGACGCGTAGCACAGCAGATCCGCGTGAGGGCCCAACAGTGACGATCGGTGCGGCAATCCTCTTGATCGCCGTGGGCGCGATCCTGAAGTGGGCAGTGACCGCTCACGTCAGCTGGATCGACATTCAGACCGCCGGGACGATCATCTTCGTCGTCGGGTTGGTCGGACTTGTTCTGGCCGTTGCGTACACCTTCTGGCGGCCAGGTCGCGACGGCGGTGCGATCTAGACCGGCTTCGCCGCAGGAGCGACATCCCCGACCGGCCGCGGTGGTCTCGCTCATCGGTCGCTTCACCGTTTTTTAACTGGTTTCGCCGAAAACGGGGAAGCCTTGTCTCCGCGGGAGGCGTCGACGGCGCCTCCGGACGGTCGTTCTCGCCGCCGCATCGCGCGCAGCCGAGTCGGTGCGAGCCAGATCTGAGGAATCGAGGTGCTTAGGTGGACGAGCGGAGACATCCGCGCTTGCGATTGACTCGACGAGGGCTGTTCAAGCGCGGCGGCGCGCTCGGAGCGGCCCTGGCGGTGCCCGGTCTGCCCAGCGCGATCATGAGCGCGAGCGCGATGGCTGCCACCCGGGTCCCGGGGAGCCTGCCCGACCCGAGCCGGCCGGCGGGGACCGCGACCGCGGCCATGCCGTTCGACCACGTCGTGTGCGTGATGATGGAGAACCACTCGTTCGACAACCTGCTCGGCGCGCTGCCGGTGCTGGGCCAGCGCAAGGCAGACGGCCTGACGTTCGACGGCGCCGGCCAGGCGACGAACACGAACCCGAGCGCGAAGGGCACGGTGACCTCGTACGTGCTCACGAACACCGAGCAGCCGGGGAGCGTGGACCAGACCTGGAACGCCACCCACCAGCAGATCGACGGCGGCAAGATGGACGGGTTCGTCGAGTCGGTGAACTCGACCGAGCCGATGGGCTACTGGACCGACGAGGTGCTGCCGTTTGCCTATTCGCTGGCCCGGACGTTCTGCCTGGCTAACCGCTGGTTCTGCTCGGCACCGTGCCAGACGTACCCCAACCGCCGCTTCCTGATGGCCGGCACCGCGTACGGAGACATCGCCACCGACAACCAGAGCCTGCTGGACCCGCCCCCGCCGAACGGCACGATCTTCGATCGGCTGCACGCGTACGGCATCGGCTGGGCCAACTACTTCACGGACCTTCCGCAGACGGGGATCATCCCGTCGATCATCGAGAAGTACCCGACGAACCTGGCGCCGATCACCCAGTTCATGACCGACTGCCGCGCGGGGACACTTCCGGCCGTCAGCTTCGTCGATCCGGAGTTCGGCGTGCTCTCCGACATCGGCGCGCCGCTGGCCTCGCTGCCGCAGGTCGCGAGCCAGCCGACGGTGGCCGAGGTGCTCCAGAACGCCAACGGCGTCGGCGGCGATCAGGAGAGCCCGCAGGACATGTACTACGGCGAGGCGTGGGCGTACCGGATCCTCCAGGCGGTCCTCGACTCTCCCGCCTGGTCGCGGACGCTCCTGATCTACACCTACGACGAGCACGGCGGCTATTACGACCACGTGCCGCCGCCGGCGGCGATCGCGCCCGACTCGATCCCGCCGAGCCTGGCATCGGGTGACGCGCCCGGCGGGTACAACCTGTACGGGCCCCGCGTCCCCGGGATCGTGGTCTCGCCGTACTCCAAGCCGGGCGGGGTGACCAACGTGCTGCACGACCACACCTCGGTGCTGGCGACGATCGAGGCCAAGTGGAACCTCCCCGCGCTGACCTACCGCGACGCGAACGCGACGACCGTGATGGACTTCCTCGACGTGCGCCAAGCGGCATTCCTCGAGCCCCCGACGACGTTGGTGTCCCCGTCGCCGACCGGGCCTTCGGGACCGGTGGGAACGTCGAGCTGATGCGCATGCGACGCCCCAAGATGCTCCGTCGCCGGCGCCGCGCGGTCGCGGCGTTCTCCCTCGCCGGCGCTGCGTGCGCAGCCGTCGTCCTGGCCCTGGTCCCGGCCGGCGCCCCCGCCGCGGCCGGCTTCCGCTTGCCCGCGGTCCGCCACGTGTTCGTGATCGTGCTCGAGAACCAGAACTACGCCTCGACGTTCGGCGACCCCGCCGCCGATCCGTATCTGGCGAGCACCCTGCCCGCGCAGGGAGCGCTGCTGAACGACTACTACGCCACCGGCCACGAGAGCAACGACAACTACATCTCGATCGTCTCCGGCCAGCCGCCCAATCCGGAGAACCAGGCCGACTGCCAGATCTTCGACGACTTCATCGGCGCGGACCTCTCGTCGAACGGCGTGGAGTCCGGCGCCGGCTGCGTGTACCCGGCCGAGGTTCAGAACGTCGGGAACCAGCTGACGAAAGCCGGGCTGAGCTGGAAGGCCTACCAGGAGGACATGGGAAACAACCCGAACCGCGAGACGGCCGCCTGCGGCCATCCGGCCGTCAACTCTCAGGACGGCACCCAGAACGCGGTGGCCGGCGACGGCTACGCGACCCGCCACGACCCGTTCGTCTACTTCCACTCGGTGATCGACAACCAGAGCTACTGCGACCAGCACGTCGTCGCCCTCGGGTCGCCCACCGGGACGATGCCGGCGGCCGCGCTGGCGGGCGAGACCGGCCTGGCCACCGACCTCAAGAAGACCTCGACCACGCCGGCGTTCTCGTTCATCACCCCGAACCTGTGCAACGACGGTCATGACTACCCGTGCACCAATCAGGCCAGCGGCGCCTCGGCCCTCGCCGACATCGACACGTTCCTGCAGACGTGGGTGCCGCTGATCAGGAACTCGCCGGCGTTCAAGAAGGACGGGCTGCTCGAGATCACCTTCGACGAGTCGGATGGGCCGCAAGCGGACGCTTCGGCGTGCTGCGGCGAGCAGCCCGGACCGGGAGACTCGCCGCTGCCGGGGATCACCGGCCCCGGCGGTGGCCTGATCGGCGCGGTCATGCTGTCGCCGTTCATCGCACCGGGCACGGTCAGCGCGACGCCGTACAACCACTACTCGTCGCTGGCCAGCTGGGAGACGCTGTTCGGCCTGCCCCGCCTGGCCGACGCCGCCAGCGTCCCGGCGACGTTCGGCTCCGACATCTTCACGGCTACGCGGTAGCGGCGCCTCGCCGCCCGGCGTAACCGTCGCGTTAGCTCGCGAAACCGCGACGTAGCTGCGGTGAAACCGCGGCTGCCTAGCGTTCTCGTCGCACCAAATCCGAGATTTCAAAGGAAGCGACGAGATGACACCCACCGCTGTTCACGCCACGGGGTTGGTCAAGACGTTCGGCGGGTTTCGCGCCGTCGACCGGATCGACCTCGAGGTTCGCCAGGGCGAGATCTTCGGCGTCCTCGGCCCGAACGGGGCCGGAAAGACGACGATGCTGGGGATGCTCGCCACGCTGTTGCCGATCGACGCGGGGCACGCCGAGGTGTTCGGCGTGGACGTCGCGCGCGAGCCCCATCGCGTCCGCCAGTTGCTCGGGGTGACCGGGCAGTACGCATCGGTCGACGATGACCTGACCGCGACCGAGAACCTGTGGCTGTTCGCTCGCCTGCAGGGCATGCGCGCGCCGGACGCTCGCGCCACTGCCGCCCGGCTGCTCGAGCAGTTCGACCTGGGGGACGCGGCCGACAAGCCGATCGCGCAGTTCTCGGGGGGCATGCGCCGGCGCCTGGACCTGGCGGCCAGCTTGATCACGAGGCCGCCGCTGATCTTCCTCGACGAGCCGACGACGGGGCTTGACCCGCGCACCCGCGGCCAGATGTGGGACACGATCCGCGGCCTGGTCGCCGACGGCTGCACGGTCCTGCTCACCACCCAGTATCTGGACGAGGCCGACCAGCTGGCCGACCGGGTCGCGGTCATCGACCAGGGGCGCAAGGTCGCCGAGGGCGCTCCGGACGAGCTGAAGAGCTCGGTCGGAAACTCAACGCTGCAGCTGCAGCTCGCGGACGGGGCCGATCAGGAGCTGGCCCGGCAGGTCGTCCGCCGCGTCGCCGGCGGGGAGCCCGTGCTCACGCCCGAGTCGGGCCGGATGAACGTGCCGCTCGACGACGCCGACGTGGCCGCCGACGTGCTGATCGGCCTGCGTCAGGCCGGCGTGCCGATCGCGTCGGTCAGCGTCGCGAAGCCGAGCCTCGACGAGGTGTTCCTCGCGATCACCGGCCACGACACGGGTCAACCCGAGGAGCACGACGAGGCCGTCCACGACGACGCCGTCCACGACGATGCCAACGACGAGGCTGCCAACGACGAAGCTGCTTTGGAGGTCATGCGATGAGTGCGATTACGTTCGATCCGAGTCCGCCGGCGGGCGCGCCGGCGAGGCTGCCGGGGGGCGTAGACCCGGCCGCTGCCGTCGCGCGCGCCCGACCCCGCACGAGCCTGACCGAGACGGTCGGCCAGACGCTCTCGATGGCGTGGCGGGCGCTGAAGAAGATGCGGCGCAACCCGGAGCAGTTCTTCGACGTCACGCTGCAGCCGCTGCTGTTCACCGCGATGTTCGCCTACGTGTTCGGTGGCGCGATCTCCGGCAACGTCAAGAGCTATCTGCCGCTGATGATCCCGGGCATCGTCGCCCAGACCGTCCTGACCACGTGCATGTCGACCGGCGTGCAGCTGCGAGAGGACATGGAGAAGGGCGTGTTCGATCGCTTCAAGGCGCTTCCGATCGCCCGGATCGCGCCGCTCGCCGGCCCCATGGTCGCCGACCTGCTGCGCTACCTGATCGCCGCGAGCCTGACGTTCGTGATGGGCATGATCATCGGATACCGCCCCGGCGGCGGCGTGCTCGGCGTGCTGGCGGCGATCGTGCTGGCCGTGTTCACCGGCTGGGCGATCGCGTGGATCTTCACGTGGATCGGCACGATCGCCCGAAGCGCTCAGGGCGTGCAGGGGTTCTCGATGATGATCCTGTTCCCGCTGACGTTCCTGTCCAACGCGTTCGTGCCGGTGCACACGCTTCCGGGTCCGCTGGCCACCTTCGTGAACATCAACCCGGTGTCGCACCTCGTGTCCGCCACCCGCGACCTGGCCAACCACGCCGTGGTCAGCGGCCAGGTGGGCTTGACGCTGCTCGCCGGGAGCGTGGTCATCGCGATCTTCGCTCCGCTGTCCGTGCGCAGTTACAAGCGCCACCTGTAGCCGCGGCTAGGGCCTCAGGCCGCGAGCCGCTCGACCGCCTGACGGGCCTCCTCGAGGAGGTCCGGCGGGCGGCGGTCGCCGTATTCGGCCCGGAGCGCGGTGATCCGGCCGGGGGCTGCTTTCTCGGACCGGGGCTCGATTCGCGCCCACGCCATCGTCGGGATCGTCCGGTTGTAGGCAAACCGGTCCGCGAGCGCCAGCACCCGCACCGCGTCATCGACCGACGCCGTCTCGCGCAGCAGGCCCCAGACGCCGAGCCCGAACAGCACCATCCCCGCGACCGGGTAGTCCAGGCGGACATTCGCGCGATCGAGAGCACGTAGCGCGTGCTCTCGGCAGGCGCGAAACAGCGCCCGCCCGTGTGCCTCGTCTGCGTCTGAGCCGAGATAGGCGTGCGCCGTCAGCGCCGTCGAGTCGCCGAACAGCGCCCACGGCTCCAAACCGGTTCGGGGAATCCCCGGTAACTCGAGCGCGCGCATGGCGGCAGCGCACTCCCGGTAGATGCGCAGACCGGACGCCGAGTCGCCGCGGGCGATCGCCAACTCGGCGCGCCCGATCTGCCGGACCGCGACCCCGCCGAAGATCGCTTCGGTCTCCTCGAGCCTGTCGACCTGCTCGAGCTCTCTCTCGGCTTCGTCGAGCCGACCGTCGCCGATCGCGCACAGCGCGAGCAGCGCCCGCAGCTGGACCTCGTCGTCGGTGGCCCCCAGCCGGTGCATCACGGGCAGGGCGGCGCGCGCATGCTGGCTCGCCGCGCCACGGTCGCCCAGGTGCATCTTCAGCTGCGCGAGCTGGTTGTGCAGCATCGCCGCCTGCCACGGTCCGTCGTCGTCTCGCACGAGCGCCAAGGCGCGGTCGGCGGCCTCGATCGCCCCGGCGGGATCGCCGGCGTTCTCCCGGACGTAGCTCATCCAGTGACGCGCGGGCAGCGCGGTGTAGCGGTCAGGATCGTCGGCGAACACCTCGAGTCGGCGCAGCGACGCGTCCGGGTCGGCCCCGTCGAAGGCGGTCATGACCTCAACCGACCCGGCGAGACGCGGGTCTCCGTCGGGGTCGCGACCCAGCCGGTCCAGCATGGCCCTGATCGGCGCGATCCGTTCCTCGCCGCCGATCATCGCGTGGGTCAGCTGTACGATCATCGCCGCCCGAGTTACGTCTTCGAGCTCCCGAGGCGGCCGCCAGTCGCGCACCGCGTCGGCGACGGGGTCGGTCAGCACGATGAGGCGGCCGTGCTCTCCCCGAATCGCCCAGAACGTCCCGAGCGCGGCAAGCAGCTGGACGAGCGCGCCGACGTCGTTCTCGCCGATGGCGCCGCGCAGCTCATCGGCCAGGTTGACCTCCTCGGCGCTGAGTGCATCGATCGTCGCGAGCTGGTCCGCGGATATGAGCAATGCGCCGTGCCGGCGGGCGTATGCGGTCGCCCAGCGCCGCTGGGCCGTCCGCGCCTCGCCGTCCTCGCCGGCGTCCACGAGCTGCATGCGGCCGAACTCGCGCACGGTCTCGAGCATCCGGTAGCGCAAGCCGGCGGGAGCCTCGCGGACACTCAGAAGGGACTGGTCGACGAGCCCCTGAACCGCGTCGACGGCGTCGTCTCCGAGCACAGCGCGCGCCGCTTCGAGCGTGAACCCATCGTTGAACAGAGCCAGTCGGCGCAGGCCGCGCCGTTCGGCGTGGTCGAGCAGGTTCCACGACCAGTCGATGACGGCGAGCAGCGTCTGGTGGCGGTCGGGGGCGCTGCGATCGCCCCCGCGCAGCAGCGCGAACCGGTTCTCGAGGCGCCGGTCGATCTCCTCGACGCCCATGGCACGGACCTTCGCCGCGGCGAGCTCGATGGCCAGCGGGAGCCCGTCGAGCCGCGTCACGATGCTGGTCACGACCCTCTCGTCCAAGTGCACGTTTGGCCGCGCCGCCCGGGCCCGCTCCCCGAACAGCTGGGCCGCGTCGGCGACGTCGAGCTGCCCGAGCAAGTAGACGCGCTCCGCGGCGATGGCCAGCGGCGCGCGCGTCGTCGTGAGCACCCGCAGCTCGGCCGTGGTCGAGACGAGGAACGCCACCAGCTCGGCCACCGCGCCGATCAGGTGCTCGCAGTTGTCGAGCACGAGTAGGCTCGGCGACTGACCGAGGCGCTGGGCGACCCGGGCGCGGACGTCGGCGCGCTGCTCCGGAGTGAGGACTCGCCGGCCGCTGACCGAGTCGCGGACGCCGAGCACCGACCCGACCTCCCCCACGATGTCCTCGGGCGAGGTGACGCCCACCAGCTCGACGACGTGCACCACGGGCACGGCGGCGTCGCGCGCCAGGACATGCGCCAGCCGCGTCTTCCCAATCCCGCCGGGCCCCACGATCGACACCACGCGAGAGCCGGCCATCAGCGCCCGCAAGCGCTCGAGATCGCGCTCGCGGCCGACCAGCGTGCTCGCGTCGTAGCGCACGCCGCTGCGCACCGGCTGGTCGAGCGCGAGCAGGTGCTGATGTGCGCGCTGCAGCTGCTCGCCGGGATTGGTGCCGAGCCGCTCACGCACCTCGCGCCGGTAGCGCTCGAAGCGCTCGAGCGCGGCAGCGGGTCCACGGACGGCGGCCTCGCTGCGCAGGAGGTCCGCGAGCAGCGACTCGTCGTCGGGATGCTCGGCGTGCGCGGTCTCGAGTGCAGGCAACGCATCGGCGTGCTCGCCGATCCGGCTGCGGGCCCGGGCCAGGATCGCCGCCGCCGCCGCGATGTCGGCCGCGGCGAGCCGGCGGATGTCGTGCAGCGGCCCATCGTCCTCGTCCGCCGCGGCCGGGGCGCCGTCGGCCAACGCCAGCGCGTCGCGGGCCAGGGCGGCGGCCGATGCCGCATCGCGATCCACCACCGCCGCGGCCTCGCGAACCAGCGCCGCCAGCCGAAGACTGTCGACCTCGGCCGGCGCGACGCCCAGCCGGTACCCGATGCCGTCGCGGACGATCGCATCCGCGCCGCACGCGCTGCGCGTTCGCGATACGAGCACCTGCAGGCTCTTGGTCGCGTTGGCTGGCGCCTCGTCGCCCCAGACCAGCTCGATCAGTTCCTCGGCTCTCACCGGACGGCCCGCACTCGCCGCGAGCGCCGCGAGCAGGGCACGGGGCCGGTCGCCGACGACGGACTGTCCCCGCCACCGCACATCCTCGAGCAGGCTCAGCGCCACGGTCACTTCGGGTCAGTCTAAGAAGCGTGGAAGCCGGGGAGCACGAGCTCGACCGAGGCTCCCCGGCCGTTGTTCGCGTCCCCGACGCGAACCGTGCCCCTGTGGGCCTCGGCGATCGCCCGCACGATGGCCAGCCCGAGCCCCGCTCCGCCGGTGGCGCGCGTCCGTCCGCTGTCGGTACGGTGGAAACGCTCGAACACGCGCTCGCGCTCGTGCTCCGGGATTCCGGGGCCGTCGTCGGTCACCTCGAAGCAGATGAGGTTGGGTGCGAGCGGCCGCAGATCCAGGCGCACGAGGCCATCCTGCTCGGTGGTGTGCTCGATCGCGTTGCGAGCAAGATTGCGCAGCGCCTGGGCCAGGCGATCGGGATCGGCCTGAAGCGAGCCATCCATGATCGCCCCGAGCTCGAAGTGCCGGTCTGCGGTCAGGCTGAGGCCGTCCCAGAGGTCGGTGACGAACGGGCGGAGATCGACCCTCTCGACGCGCAGGAAGTCGGTCCGTTCGGCCTGCGCGAGCACCAGCAGATCATCCACGAGCCGGCTTATTCGGGTGATCTCCGCGCGGACCAGGCGCTCCACGCGAGTGACCTCCTCGCTCGAGGGGTTTTCCTGGGCGGCGAGAACCTCGAGCTGGCCGCTGATCACGGTCAGCGGCGTGCGCAGCTCGTGGGAGGCGTCGGCCACGAACTCGCGCTGGCTGGCGAATGCCTCCGAGAGCCGGTCGAGCATGCGGTTGAACGCCTCCGCCAGCACACGGACCTCGTCGAGTCGGCCGCCCGGGATCTCCATGCGCGGACCGAGATCGCCTGCGTCGACGCGCGTGGCGACCTGGGCCATCCGCCGGAGCGGGGCCGACACGCGCGCGCCGGCCAGATACGACGCGAGCAGCGCCAGGGCGAGGACGATCCCGGAGGCCAGGACGAACGCTCGCGCGACGCCGTGCTGCGCGCGGGACACCAGAGCGAGCGGCTCGCCTGCCCCGGCGATCAGCTGCACACCGCCGAGGTCGGCGCGCTTTTCGAAGATGCGCATCCGGCCGACGTCCGGGACCGGCGCGACGGAGTATCCGAGTCGGGGTACCTCGAGCCGGCGGCCCTCGGCGTTCTCCAGGAGTTGCTCGGCCTCGGTCTCGCCCTCCTCTGGACGCCGCGACCCGAAAAGCTCCGGATGGTTGCTCGCTGTCGCCCCGCCCGGCATCAGGACGAACAGAATCGTCGAGGTCGCCGTGAAGGACTGCGCGCGCACGTAGACGGTCGCGGCGGCGCGGATCCGGGCTGCAGACTTGCCGTGCAGCGTCTGGAGCGACTGAACCATCTGGCTCGTGTCGCCGCTGATGTCGCGGTCGATCTCGTCTTGCAGCTGCGACCCGGTGTCCTGGTAGACGACCAGGAACACGACCGCCGCCAATACGACCAGGACCCCGGCCACCCACGCCGTCAAGCGCCAGCGAAGCCCCCCCGGCAGGGTCAAGGCGAGTCGTGCGCGAGCCGAGGGCGAGGTCCGTCGAGACCGTCGAGACCGGGCTCTAGTGGCTCGCATCCAGGCGGTAGCCGACCGACCGCACGGTCACGATCGGCGCGTTCTGGCCGTGGGCGCGCAGCTTGCGTCGCAGGTAACCGATGTACACGTCGACCACGTTGGTGCCCGGGTCGTACTCGTATCCCCACACCGCGCGGAGGATCTGCTCGCGCGAGAGAACATGACCGCGGTTGTGCATCAAGTAGGACAGCAACTCGAACTCGGTCGTCGACAGCCGCACCAAGTCGCCCCCGCGCCGCACCTCCCGCGTGATCAGGTTCACCTCGATGTCGCCTGCGCTCAACGTGGTCCGCGGGGCGTGGGAGGCGGCCCGCAGCTGAGCCCGGATCCGGGCCGCCAACTCGGTCAACGAGAACGGCTTCGTGAGGTAGTCGACCGCGCCCGCGTCGAGCCCGGCCACGCGATGCTCGACCTCCCCGAGCGCCGTCAGCACGATGACCGGCAAGCCGGGCTTGGCTTCCTGCACGGTGGACAGCACGTCGATTCCACTGCGCCCCGGCAGCATCAGATCGAGCACGACGAGATCGACGTCCTGGTTGACCGCGGCGGCGGACCCGGTCGTCCCGTCCATGGCCGAAATCACGTCGAACCCCTGGGCGCGCAGGCCGCGCTCCAGGAAGTCGACGATCCCCGGTTCGTCTTCGATTACAAGGATCTGTCCAGACACTTCCAGCCTCCGGCGCCTCCGGCGTCAGAAGTCGGTCGATCATAGAACCGGTTCCGGGAAGCGTACTTACAGGGTAAAGAGCATTCTCATTTTGCCCTCACGTCCGCCTTCGGTTGGGCGACGAGGATTCGCGATGTGGGTACGAGCGACGATGTCATCGTGGCGCGCACAGTCCGCGAGGGCGCGTCTCGCGGCAAGCGAGTCGGACGGCAACGCGGTACCGCTCTGACCGGCGGGGGGACCGACGGCAACGAGCAGCTCACTACGGTCACCGGCGCGATCCTGATCGTGCTGCTCGCGGTGATCGGCTTCACAATCCCGCAGTTGCGCCAGTTCATCTTGGTGCACCTGTTCGTCGGGATGCTGCTGATCGGCCCGGTCATGCTCAAGCTGGCGAGCACCGGCTACCGGTTCGTGCGCTACTACGCCGGCAACGCGGCGTACCGGAGCAAGGGACCGCCGCAGCTCATCCTGCGCGTGATCGGCCCGATCGTCGCGCTCTCGACCGTCGGCGTGTTCGCCACCGGCGTCGCGCTCCTGATCGTGGGCCCCTCCCATCGCGATCCGTGGTTATTGCTGCACAAGGTGACGTTCATCGTCTGGGTGGTGTTCATGAGCCTCCACGTTCTATTGCACCTTCCAGCGCTGGCCCGCGCGCTCGGCATCGGCCGCAGGGGGCGAGAGCAGCGGGCCGATGCCGCCCCCGGCACGCTGGGACGCTGGATCGCGATCTCCGGGGCGCTGGTCGCCGGCCTCGTCCTGGCCATCGTGCTGATCCCGGATTTCTCGGCCTGGACGGCGCACGGGGTGTTCGTGCACCACCACCATCACGGCTGAAGCGCGTCACGGCTGAGGCGCGGCCGAACGAGGCACGGCTCACCGCGCGCCCCCGGCCGGCGACGCGCGATGAGCCGTCAGACTGCCTCTAGTGGTCGGGCGTCAGCTACAGGTCGTCGCCCAAGTGCACTCGTCGAACCCGTTGGCGGTGGAGTTCGGTGCCGATGGGGCACCGATCACGTTGCTATTCGAGTCGATGAGGTCCATCTCCTCGGAGGCCTTCAGCCCGGCCGATGCTCCGTTGACCGTGGCCGAGGTCCACGCGGGGTTGGTCAGGTTCGGCAGCGCGGCGAAGCCGGCATTGGTGCCGATCAGCAGCGGCGTCTCCTCGATCCATTCCGCCGTGGCGTGGGTCGAGCTGTAGGGCACGGTCTGGGTGAACGACTCTCCACGCGTGACGTCCTGGAGGGTGATCGTCCAGACGTTCGAGCCCGCCACGGCCTCGGCAAGCGATGCGTGCATGTGATCGCCAGGTGCAACCGTCATGCCGCTGATCGTCACCGACGGCGCGGGCACCAGCTCCCACCACGCGGAATACGAGCCGGTTCCGGAGGACACGTCCTGCTCGGTCCCGGTCTGGATCAGAGTCGAGTCGGTGGCGGTGCAACCGGCGTCGATGCATCCCCCGCCGATCCCGATCCAGTCCGAGGATGACTCGTCCTGGCCGGCCGTGTGCTGAGTGGCCGTCGGCACCGTCCAGTCGCCGGTGATCGAGTTGAACATCTTTCCGTTCTGCTCCAGCGTGCCCTGGTTGTAGCCGAACCAGTTGCTGCTCGAGTTGGTGTTCGCCCGCAGACCGTGGCGCGAGGTGGAGCAGCTGGCCGTGAGACGTGAGCGCCGCCGATGCGCTCGCGGTGGCCACGGCGAAGCTGGCCAACGAGATGGAAACTACGAACGTAAGGCGCCGAGCGGCGCCACAACGCAGCAAGCGTCGATTCATCGAGGGTCCCTTTCTCGGCGGCTCGCGGGTCATAGCCGCCGACCTCCCTGCCAGTACAACCCGCTAGCGCCACATATACCCGCGGGCGGGAAATTTGATTCCCCGCCTGCGTTGGCCTGCCGGCGTCACCGCGCGGGTGTCACCGCGCCGGCGTCACCGTGCCGGCGTCACGCGTGCCGGCGTCACCGCGCCGGCGTCAGCGGGCGTACTCCACGGCGCGGGACTCCCGGATCACGGTCACCTTGATCTGGCCGGGATACTCGAGCTCCTTCTCGATCTCCCGGGCGATCTCGTACGAAAGCGCGGTGGCGGCGTCGTCGTCGATAGCGCCCGGCGCGACCATCACGCGAATCTCGCGGCCGGCCTGCATCGCGTACACCTTGTCGACGCCCTTGTGCCGCGTGGCGATCTGCTCGAGGTCGCGCAGCCGCTTGACGTACTGCTCGAGCGACTCGCCGCGGGCGCCGGGCCGGGCCCCGGACAACGCGTCGGCGGCCTGCACGATCACGGCCTCGATCGTCTGCGGCTCGACCTCGTTGTGGTGCGCTTCCATCGCGTGGGCCACCGCCTCGGACTCGCCGTACTTGCGGGCCAGCTCCCCGCCGACCAGAGCGTGGGGCCCCTCGACCTCATGGGTCACGGCTTTGCCGATGTCGTGCAACAGCGCGGCGCGACGGGCGGTCTTCGGGCTGGCCCCCAGCTCCTGGGCCATCATCGCGGCCAGCTGCGAGACCTCGATCGAATGGGCCAGAACGTTCTGCCCGTAGCTCGTGCGGAACCTGAGGCGTCCAAGCGTCTTCGACAGCTCGGGATGCACGCCCTGCACGCCGGCCTCGAACACGGCCTGCTCACCCATCTCGACGATGCGGTTCTCGAGCTCGGACTTCGCCTGGTAGTACATCTCCTCGATGCGGGCCGGGTGGATGCGGCCGTCCTGGAGCAGCTTCTCGAGGGTCAGCCTCGCGATCTCCCTCCGCACGCCGTCGAAGCCCGAGAGCACGACCGCGCCGGGCGTATCGTCGATGATGAAGTCGACGCCGGTGAGGTTCTCCAGCGCGCGGATGTTGCGACCCTCGCGACCGATGATCCGGCCCTTCATATCGTCGGCCGACAACTGCACGACGGACACCGTGGTCTCGGCGGCGTGCCCGGCCGCGAGACGCTGCATGCAGACCGACAGGATGTTGCGGACGCGGCGCTCGGCCTCGCGCTTGGTCTCCTCCTCGATCTGGCGGATGCGCCGGGCCGCGTCGTGCTTGGTCTGCTCCTCCACCTCCTTGAGCAGCATCTGCTTGGCGCGGCCGGCCGACAGGCCCGAGATCTGCTCGAGCTCGCGTTCGATCTCCTGCCGGGACTGCGCGAGCGCCGTCCGCTCCTTGTCGATCTCCGCCTCCTTCTTGGCCAGGGCGTCCTCGCGACGGGCGACCGCCGCAGTTCGTTCGAGTACCTCGGCGTCACGCCGCACGGCATCGGGCGACACCACCTCGACGACCGGCGCGGGCGTGCTCGGATTGCCGGCGGGCGCTGTCCGGGCGCCGTGCATCCGGCCGTAGATGACGGCCGCGAGCACGATTCCCACCGCGATCAGCGCTGCGGCACCGATGAGTTCCATGGTCGATCCTCTCCTGGAGGTTCCGGCCGAACGGCCGGAACCACTTCAAAGCTTTAGTTTTCGGAGCGACCGATGGCCCGTGCGAGACTGCACGAACGGATGCCGGCAAGGCGACAGGGCGCCTGTGCCTTCAGTCGGCGGCTACGTGGCGGGTTCTGAGCCTTGTCTGATTGGACCAGGTGGCCCGATGATGTTTGCCGTCAACACTAAGTCCGGAATCCAAGATATGCGTAGTTTGCTGGTGTTCTTTGTGGCCCGCGGGCCATTCGTTCGCTGACAGGATCGTAGTACCGGCGGCCGGTCGGCGCAATGCGGCACGCGCGGTGGCGGCCCGGCCCGACCCAGCTGTTTCACCGTCAGGTTTCCGCGGACTCGCCGCGGGCATGGACGGCGATCGCATCCAGCGCCACGTCGGCGTCGTAGCCCTTGCGAACCAGCACCCCCAGTGCCCGCTCGCGCTCGCGCCGGTCCCCCGTCGGCGAAGGAAACCGCCGGCGAAGCACAGCCACGGCGCGGTCGATCTCGCGCTCGCCGGCCTCCTCGCCAAGGGTCTCCTCGACGATCTCGGAAGGCACGCCACGGGTGAGCAGCATCTGCCTGATCCGATCGCGGCCCCATTGCTCGAGCTCGCGCTTGTCCTGCGCGAACAGGCGCGCGAACCGCGCGTCGTCAAGGTACCCCTGCTCGAGGAGCGCAGCGGTCGCCTCCTCCACGTCCGGCGGGTCGGTGCCGGCGCGCCCGAGCCGCGCCCGCATCTCGGCCTCGGTGCACTCCCGCCGATTCAGGTAGCGGTACGCGGTGGCGAGCGCCCGGTCGAGCCCGGCGCCGGGCATCTGGTCGGGCTCGGCGCCGAGGTGCTCGTGATCGCCCGGCGGGTGCCGGCCGTCGAAGGGCTCGCGGAGCGGCTCGCGCTCGGGCTGGATCCCGCGGACGTCAGGCGGCACGACCCTCGGCGGCCGCGGCGCCGACCGCCTGGAGCGCCGGCTCTTCGCGGCTCTCGATCGTCTTGACCAAGTCGCGGTTGATGCCCAGGGCGGCGTAGACCTTGGCCTCGATCTCCTTGGCCACGTCGGGATGCTCGTCGAGGAACGCCTTTGCGTTGCCGCGACCCTGGCCAAGCCGCTCCTCGCCATAGGAGAAGAACGAGCCCGACTTCGTGATGATGTTGTGCTCGATGCCGTAGTCGATCAGGCAGCCCGAGGTCGAGATGCCCTTGCCGAACTCGATGTCGAACTCGGCCTGCTTGAACGGCGCCGCGACCTTGTTCTTGACCACCTTGACCCGGACGCGGTTGCCGACCGCCTCGGTGCCGTCCTTGATCGTCTCGATGCGGCGGATGTCCAAGCGCTGGGAGGAATAGAACTTCAGCGCCCGACCGCCGGGCTGCGTCTCGGGCGAGCCGAACATCACGCCGACCTTCTCCCGAATCTGGTTCGTGAACACGCACAGGGTCTGGGTGCGGTTGAGGCCGCCGGTGATCTTGCGCATCGCCTGGGACATCATGCGGGCCTGCACGCCGACGGTCTGGTCGCCCATCTGGCCCTCGAGCTCGGCGCGCGGGGTGAGCGCGGCCACCGAGTCGATCGCGATCACGTCGACCGCGCCCGAGCGGATCAGCATGTCGACGACCTCGAGCGCCTGCTCGCCGTAGTCAGGCTGAGACACGAGCAGCTCGTCGATGTTCACGCCTATCTCCCGGGCGTACAGCGGGTCCATGGCGTGCTCGGCGTCGATGAACGCGCACACCCCACCGAGCTTCTGGGCCTCGGCGAGGATGTGGTAGACGAGCGTGGTCTTGCCGGACGACTCCGGGCCGAAGATCTCAATGATCCGGCCACGGGGCACGCCGCCGATCCCGAGCGCGAGGTCGAGCGCCAGAGCGCCGGTGGGAATCGCGTCCACCGCCACGCGTGCGCCCGGATCCCCCATGCGCATGACGGTGCCCTTGCCGAACTGCCGCTCGATCTGTGTCAGAGCGCCCTGAAGCGCGGCCTGCCGCTTGGCATCCGCCTTCGGATCGGATGTCGCCCCGTTCCTCACACCGGGCTTGTCGTTCTCGCTCATCTGAGTTCGGCTCCTTGTCTCACACGCTTTGATCCACCACGGTAGGCGGGGTGGCGGACGGAACCGAGACGCTAGGGACGCGGCCTGCAACGGAACAAGACCCGTTCGTCGCGGGACTGCAACAACCCTGTGCCAATTGTGATCAGCGCGGCGGCGGCGCCGGCCGCAGACGCATGACCATCCGATCGACCGGCAGGCCGAACAGCCGCAGCCGGATCGTGTCGATCAGCTCACCGCCGAGCTCAGTCGCGGCCGAGGACGTCGCGGAGCGCGGCCTCGAGGTCGGGGTGGCGGAACGCGTAGCCGAGCTGGGCCAGGCGGGCCGGAAGCACCCGTTGGCCGGTGGTCACGATCTGCGCCATCTCCCCGTAGAGCGACTTCAGGGCGATTGCCGGCACCGGCAGCACGGCGGGGCGTTTCAGCACTCGGCCCAGCGTGCGAGACAGCTCGGTGTTGGTGACCGGAGTAGGCGCGGTCAGGTTGACCGGTCCGGCGGCCGCGGGGTTGTCCAGGCAGAACAGCATCGCACCGACCACGTCGTCGAGATGGATCCAGGGGACGTACTGGCGCCCGCCGGCCACGGGCCCGCCGATGCCCAGGCGAAAGAACGGCAGCATCTTGGCCAGCGCGCCACCGTCGGGCGAGAGCACCACCCCGGTGCGGGTGACCGCCACCCGCAGCTCCGACGCGGCGCGCATCGCCTCGCCCTCCCAGGCGACCACGACGCCGGCCAGGAAGTCATCGCCGGCGGGCGCGTCCTCGGTGAGCTGCTCATCGCCATGAGGCCCGTAGAAGCCGGTCGCCGACTGCGAGACGAGCGTGCCCGGCCGGCGGTCGGGCGTCAGCGCGAGCAGCCCCTGCACGAGTGAACGCGTCCCGTCCTCGCGCGAGCGGCGGATGTTTTCCTTCGCCTCGGCCGTCCAGCGCTGCGCCACCGGCTCACCCAGAAGGTGCACGACCGCGTCGGCGCCGGCGAGCGCGGCCTCGGGCGGTGGCGCGCCGGTGGGGTTCGGCCAGGCGCGCGCCTCGATATGGTCGCCGAGGGCCTCGCGGGCGCGGTCGGCGTCGCGGGACAGCGCGACGACCTCGTCGCCGCGATCGAGGAGGGCCTGGGCGAGGACTCGCCCGATCAGCCCGGTGGCGCCGGTGATGACTACGCGCATGTCGACAAGAATCGCGGATCGGGCCGCCGAGCGTCACGCCGGCGGGCTGCGCGAGTGTTCTGCCACTCGGCGACGGGCGGTTGTCGAGTGGCAGATCACTCGCGCTATGCGCGAGTGAACGACCATTCACCCTCCCGGCGGGGGTCGAGTGGCAGATCGGTCGCGGTCGGCGTCAGGGCGCGCGGTTACTCGGGGACGGCGGCGCGCGCGGACCAGATGCGGCTACTCGGGGACGGCGGCGCGGACCAGATCGTCTCGGGGACGGCGCGCGCGGACCAGATGCGATCGAAGGCGGCCTGGTCGAACGGGACCAGCCAGCACTCCGCGATCCGGCCGCCACCGACCCGGAACACGCCGACGGTCTCCCAGTCGACCGAGACCCCGTCGCGCACCGCCCGGCCACCCGCCAGCTGCACCACCCGCCCGGCGACGACCGCCGCGCCGTGCACGACCACGCGGAACGTCCCGTCCATGATCCGCCGACGCGCGTCCATGTACGCCAGCACGGCCTCGACGCCGCGGTGCTCGCCGGCGATCTCGCTCGCGCCCGGCACGTGCCAGACGACGTCATCGGCCAGCAACGCCCGGACCCCGTCAACCTCCCCGCCGGCGTACAGACGGGCCTGCTCGGCGTGAAAACGGTGCACGACCGAGAGCGGATCCGCCGCGCCCGGCGCCGACCCGAGCTCCACCCCGCCCAAGGGGTCGTAGCGCGCGCCCCCCGAGCCGAGGCGCGAGCGATACAGCGTCACCCGCGGACAGCGCACCTCGACCGCCGGCGGCGGCTCCAGCGCCGGCGCCTTCATCCGGGCGTCCTTGGCCACCCGCGCCACCGTGACGTGGCCCAGGAACGGCCGCGACTCCGGGGCGTACCAGCCGCCGGCCACGAGCGCTGAGGCCAGCGTGGCCTGCAGGCGCGCAAGCGCCCCGTCCTGGTCCTCCAGCGAGACCGCCAGCACCCGTGGCCGCCGGCGCGGGAGCCACACCGGCTCGCCGAGGCGCGGCTCGACCACCGGCTCGCCGGCCACGACGCCGCACGCCGCCACGATCGCGTCGATCTGCGACACCGGGCGCGAGCCGAGGAAGCACAGCGTCGCGTGGAGGTGCTCCACCGGGACGGGGCGCAGCGCGGGGTTCTCGCGCAGCGTCGACGCACGCCACCGGGCCAGGATGTCGCGCGCGGACGCCGGCAGCTCGAGCGCGACGAACAGGCGGGCGCGCTCGCCGGCGCTCATCCGCGTTCAGACCGGGCGCCCGCCTCCTCCGCGGACACCGCTGCTCCCTCGCCCAGCAGCACCCTGCGCAGCAGATGCATGGCGACGGTCGTCGAGCGGTCGCGGATGTCCGAGCGGCTTCCCGGTAGACGCAGGCGTCGCGTCAATCGCGCCCCGTCGCGCGAGCAGACCGAGAAGCAGACGGTCCCGACCGGCTTCTCCTCGGTGCCGCCGCCGGGCCCGGCGATCCCGGTGATCCCGATCCCGAAATCCGCCCCAAACGCGGCCACCGCCCCCAAGGCCAGCGCCTCGGCGACCTCAGCCGACACCGCCCCAACCCGCTCGATCAATCCAGGATCAACCCCGGCCATCGACACCTTGGCCTCGTTGGAGTAGACGACCGCCCCGCCCACGAAGTACTCCGACGAGCCGCCGCGCTCGGTCAGCCGCGCCGACATCAAGCCACCCGTGCACGACTCGGCGACCGCCACGGTCCGCCCGGACTCCACCAAGAGGGATGCGACCTGCTCGTCGACGGTCTTGCCGTCCGGGGAGAACAGCTCCCCCGGGTGGCGCCGGGCCACGAATTCGACGAACGCCTGGTAGTCGCCCTGCGCGAAAGGCTCGTACCGCGTGGCGACTTCGATCTCGCCGCGCCGCAGGCAGGTCGTGATCTCGAGCGGATCCAGCGACAGGCCGGCCTCCTCGGCCGCCCGCAGCGTGTTGGCGATCTCGGACTCGGGGATGCCATACAGGCGCACGATCCCGCGGCGGTACTCGGTGGCGCCGGCGATCGCCGCCCGGAACGCATCGGTGTCCACCGCCTTCTCCCACATCTCGTGCAGCTCGCGCGGCGGTCCGGGCAGCACCACGATCGTCGGACCGGACCCGTCAGCAGGCGGGACGACCAGCCCAGGGGCCGTGCCCACGGGATCGAGCACGGTGGCGCCGACCGGCACCACCGCCTGCTTGCGATTGGCGGCGCGAATCGCCTCGGGATCCAACCCGGGCCAGCGGCTCATCAACGGCCGCAGAATCTCCGTGATCCGCTCCTCCAACTCGGCATCGAGCACCATCTCGCGCCCGGCGAACTGACCAACGATCTCCGCGGTCAGGTCGTCCGCGGTCGGCCCCAGACCGCCGCTCGTCACGATCAGCGCCATCCCGGAATCGGCCA
This sequence comes from uncultured Solirubrobacterales bacterium, assembly GCA_963832315.1. Lineage (GTDB taxonomy): Bacteria > Actinomycetota > Thermoleophilia > Solirubrobacterales > Solirubrobacteraceae > Palsa-465. Next base: position 316,723 of record CAWHTT010000015.1, read on the forward strand.
TGAAGCGCAGCGCGGCCATCAGGTCGTCGGGGCGGTCTCCGACGATCTGGATCATCGCGGCGTCCACCCCGTGCTCGACCAGGCGCTCGGACAGCCAGGGGCCGTTGCGGTCGGAGATGATCCCGGTCAGCACCTCGGTGCCGGTGATCAGGATGCCCGCCCGGACCGGGGCGTGAAGCTCAGAGGACCCGCTCATCCGCAGGTGGGACGCTGGGCGGCGGGGAGCACGGTGGTCTTGCCCGGGGTCGCTTCGTAGCCGACCGGCGCGCCAGGACCGACCGGCACGGTCTTGCCGTTGACCTTCATCTGCACCGCGCTGTTGCCGAACGTCATCAGCAGCTTGCTCGCCGTCTCGGTGGGAATGGTCTGCCCGGGCGAGTAAATCGTTCCCGGGACCAGCACCTTGCCGGTGCCGTCCTCGATGCATATGTACACCGGGGTGCTGGTCGCGACCAGCTTCACGGTCACCTTGGTGGGCTTCGGCGGCGGCGCGGGACGGTGGTGCTTGGCCGGCGGCTTGTGGGCGGTCGTCGTGTGCGATGTCGCGGAGGTCCCCGTGGTCGAGGCCTGCGAGGCGACCGGGGCCGCCGGCGTCGAGCTTGTGGAGGTGCCGTTGTTGCTAAGCGTTCCGACCAGCGCCAGCGCGGCGGCGACCGCGATCAGCGCGAGCACGATCACCGCGACCGGACCGAGCCGGGGCCGGCGGCGGCGGCGCTCGCGCTCGCGGCTGAGCGAGCTGATCGGCCGCAGGTCCTGGTCGGCCGGGCGTTCGTAGCGGCGCTTGAACTCGTCGACGAGCAGGCGGCTGTCGACGCCGAGGAAATCGCCGTAGGTGCGCAGGAAGCTCTTGACATAGACCGGTCCGGGGAGCAGGTCCCACTCCTCGTTCTCGATCGCGCGCAGGTACTTGGCGCGGATCTTGGTCCGCGCCTCGACCTCGGTGATGTCGATCCGCGCCCGGATTCGGGCTTCGCGCAGGGTGGTGCCGATATCCGCCATTCGCCTGCGAAGGCTAGCGTCGGAAACGTCAGCCACCGGCCGTCTGCTACGCCGCTCCGAACGGCCGGGCAAGGGCTTACTGCTCTTCGTCGGCGGCGTCGTCGGGAACCCGCACCGGCGGAGGCACGGCGGGTCCCTCCGCCTCGGCCAGGTGGGCCAGGATCCGTGGCACGTCAGCCTCGCTGATCAGCACCTGGCGAGGCTTGGAGCCCTCGTAACCGGAGATGATCCCGCGGCGCTCGAGCATGTCGATCAGCCGGCCCGCGCGCGTGTAGCCGAGGCGCAGCCGGCGCTGGAGCATCGAGGTGGAGGCGGTTCCCATCTGGGCGACGAGCGCGATCGCCTCCTCGAGGAGGGGATCCTCGTCCGGGCTGAACTCCGGCGAGTCATCCGAACCAGAGTCCCCGTCCGAACCCGCGACCTCTTCCAGGAGCTCCTCGTGGAACTCGGGCTCGCCCTGGCGCCGCCAGGCCTCGGTCAGCTCGGCGATCTGCTCCTCGTCGATGTAGGCGCCCTGGATCCGCTGGAGCTTGCTCGAGCCGACCGGCGAGAACAGCATGTCGCCCTGACCGAGCAGCGACTCGGCCCCGTTGTGATCGAGGATCACCCGCGAATCGGTCTGCGAGGACACCGCGAACGCGATCCGCGACGGGACGTTGGCCTTGATCATCCCGGTGATCACGTCCACGCGGGGGGACTGGGTGGCGAGCACGAGATGGATGCCGACCGCCCGGGCCTTCTGGGCCAGGCGGATGACCGAGTCCTCCACGTCGGCCGGGGCGACCATCATCAGGTCGGCCAGCTCGTCGATCACGCACAGGATGTACGGGAGCGGCGGCTCGCCGCGCTTCTCCCGCGCACGGTTGAGCTCGGGCAACGAACGCGTCCGCGCGAGCGACATGATCCCGTAGCGCTGCTCCATCTCACGGACGAGGTTCTGGAGCGCATTTGCCGCCATGCGGGGGCTCGTGATCACAGGCGTCAAAAGGTGCGGAATGCTCTCGTAGTGGTTCAGCTCGACCTGCTTGGGGTCGACCAGCACGAACCGAACCTCGTGCGGATTGGCGCGCAACAGGATGCTGCACAGCATCGCGTTCACGCAGGCAGACTTGCCGGCGCCCGTGGTGCCGGCGACCAGCAGGTGGGGCATCTTGGCCAGGTCGGCGCCGATCGCGCGGCCCGCGATGTCCTTCCCCAGCCACACGGTCAGCGGCGACCAGTCCGCCGACGGCGGGGCCTGGTAGACGTCGCCGAGGTGGACGATCCGCCGGCGGGCGTTCGGGACCTCGACGCCGACCGCCTGCTTGCCCGGGATCGGCGCCAGGATGCGGATCTCGGTCGCCGCCAGCGCGTAGGCGAGATCGTCCTTCAGTTGCGCGACCTTGGAGACCTTCGTTCCGGGCGCCAGGCGCAGCTCGTAGCGGGTGATGTGCGGCCCGGTCACCCGCCCGATCACCTTGGCCTGGATGCCGAAGTGCCCGAGGGTCTCGATCAGCGTCGCCGCCACCTGCTCCTGGCCGGCGGTGTCCGGCTTGGCCGCCTCGCCGGTGGAGCGCACGAGGAAACGGGACGGTGGAACCCGCCAAACGAAGCTGGGGTCGTCGGTGACGTTCGCCCGGTAGCGGCCCTGGGGAGTGAGGTCCTCGGGAGAGACTTCGTCCCGAGCGGGGGCCTCCTCGGATGCGGGCTCTCCCGGCGCGGGCGCGAGATCGGGCTCCTCGGCATCCATCGCGTCCTCGGAGACCGGCGGCGCTTCGACATGGGTCGCCCGTACCACAAGCTCGGACGTGTCCGGCTCGGGTGGCAGCAGCGGCTCGGCGAGCTCGGGGACGTCCGGCCGGACGGCCCCGGCACGCCCGGCGGCCGTAGCGGGGCGACGGGCGCGAGTCGCCGCCATCCCCTCGGTCGAGCGGCGGATCACCCGCGTGGTATCGGCCACTCGGGTCCCGGTGGCGCGAATCACGCCGGCGACGCCCGCGCCGGTCACCAGTATCAGCCCGGCCACGAACAGGAACACGGCGAGGATGTCGGCCCCGGTCGTCGAGATCAGGTGCGAGCTGACCCACAGCTCGGCCTGTCCCACCACTCCGCCGCGGTTCTCGAATGCGGACGCCCGCCAGAACTCACCCGCGGGGGTCGCCCCGGGCCCGACCCCGAGCGTCCCGGCCGCCAGGGCCAGTGTGATCGAGGCGGTCAGGCACAACATTCCGGTGCGCAGGGGGCGGACCGGCGGCCGTAGCTCGCGCGCCAGCAGCAGGGCGCCACCGACCATCAGCGCGGCCGGGACGACGTAGCCGAGGGCGCCAAGCAGGAAGCGCATGCCGGTCACCGCCCCGTCGCCCAGCGCTCCCCCGTCCCAGCCCGCGTAGGCCACGCCGCCGAGCAGGATCCCGATCGCGATCATCCCGAGGGCCAGGACGTCCACGTGATGAGGCTCGAGTTGCGGCCGGACGAAATGAAACGACGGCCGGGCAGCCAGGAACGAGCGCGTCGCGCGCTTGGGCGGCGTCTTTGAGCGCTTGCGGGCGGCCATCTCGGGTGAACAGCCTTCGACGCGGGCGCGCGCCTTCCTGCCGAATGTGGTCTAGAGGCCGTTGAGCGTGGCGGCGACGCGCAGCACGTCTCCGACCTTGTAGAAGTCGACCGCGACCAGGTTCGGCAGGTGGTGGCGCTCGGCCTCGCACCGCCGCGCCCGCGCCAGAAGAGCGTCGTACGCATCGACGACCCTGGCGTTGGACGGCCGGGGCGCCGGCGACGTGTCGACCCAGTTGTTGACCAGGAACAGCGACTTGCCCGTCCCGCCTCGATTGGGCCGGCAGCTCGAAGCGTCCGCAAGCTGGGCGGCGCTCCTGAAGTGAAAGGGCGTTTCTTCGAGCACCTTGAACTGCGGGCGGTACCAGGCGAGATGATCGGTGTCGTTCTCGCCGAACACGATCAGGCGGCGATCCTCCTCGATCAGCTGCCGCAGCGTCGGCCATGAAGGCCCCGCCGGATCGGAATAGACCAGGTTGAGCAGCCCGCTGTCGGCGAACGCGGCCTCGGTAGTCGCCGGGGACACGTCGTCCTCGATGCTCATCAGGACGACCTGATCGGGGTGCTTGACCAGGAAATCGCGGATCTGGCCGAACGCCACCTGGGCGGAGGTCGCTCCGACCTCGCAGAAGGCATGGCACAGGAACACCTGACGTGGTCCCACGGGGTTGAGCCCGATGTGGGCGCGCAGGCGATCCACGGTGGCGATGAAACCCGGGCCGACCCGGTCGACGACCGTGGCCAGCTTGCGGGTCTGGGCGGTCAGCACGGTCGCGACGCCCTTCGGAGTCGAGACCCCGTAGTGCGTGTCGATCAGCAGACCGCGGATCCCGGCCGACAGTTGCTCGGGGATCCCGCCGTCCTGGCTGGGGAAAAACCATCCCGCCTCGGTCGAGGTACCCATCGAGTTGTGCGTGGCGGGAAACACGACCGCGTTCAGCGGGCGGTCGCACAGCTGCCGATAGCCGTTGCAGGCGCCGATTGGGTGCGCGAGTGCCGGCGCCCCTCCCGTCGCCGAGGCGAGCGCGAAGACGCCGGCGAGGACCAGCGCGCCCACCCCCACAACCGGCGCCAGACGACCCGGCCGCCACGCCGTGCGCTTCGATGGCTGTTGCGTCGCCCGTGCCTCGCTACGACCCATGACCCAGGCGACAACGGCGACGAGCGCGCCCGCGCCGGCGACCCCCAACGCCCACAAACGCAGGTCCGGCAGGAAGGCCTCCCACACCACACCCGCTGCCGTGCGGGCGTCTCCGGCCGCGAACTGGTCCAGGACGAGCGTCCGCGCCACCCCGTAGATCACGACGCCGAGCAGGCCCGCGGACAGCACCACGAACCCACATCGCCGGACGGCCGCCAACCGGTCGACGGCGAGCGCGACCGACAGGACGAGCCCGAGCAGCCCGGCGAGGAGCAGCCATTTGCCGGCGGTGCGCGCCCTGTTGAGCGCCTGCGCCACGTCGGTGACCCGTCCGAATTCTCCGCCGCGGATTCGGCTGAGGACCACCGACGTCGACTCGGGGATCCTGCTCGCCACCGAGGGGGCGAACGAGCGCAGCGCCGCGCCCGCGAGCACCCCGATATTGGCCAAGCGGACCGTCAGTGTGTCCGACCCCCGCACGAACACCGTCCGGTGCACGTCGTAGATCGCCCCCTCGATGATCGACTGAAACGGAGCCGAGGCGACCACGACCTGCGCAGCCCCTCTAACCAGCGGCTGCACGGCGACCAGGTCGGGCTGCGCCGAGACCAGGCTCGAGCTGAGGGCGCGGGCGATCACCCCGCGCATGCGGGCGTCGCGAAGGGTCGCGGTCGCCCGCGTGGCGAACTGACTGGAGTCCGACAGAACATGCCCGCAATAGGCGAGGACTCCTCCTGCCAGCACGGCTGCAGCCGCAAGCCCCGCCAGCAGCACGCTGATCGACCGGCGCCACTTCATCGCCCGACATCATCGCCCGTCCTCGGACGTACCCGGGATCCGGATCAACCGCCGTACCATCTAAAGGGCAGATATGGCCGATTACGAGCGGACACCGCGAGTGCTGGTGGTCGAGGACGACGACGCGATCGCCCAGGTCCTCCAGCGCTCGCTGCGCATGGAGGGCTATGAGGTGCGGATCGCCGGCGACGGCGTCGACGCGCTCGACGAGGCGCACGGCTTCCTGCCCGACCTGGTGATCCTCGACCTGGGCCTCCCCCGCCTCGACGGCGTCGACGTGGCCAAGACCCTGCGCCGGGGCGGCGACGACGTGCCGATCCTCGTGCTGACCGCGCGCGACGGCGTCGAGGCCAGGGTCGAGGGGCTCGACGCCGGCGCCGACGACTACCTGGTCAAGCCGTTCGAGCGCCAGGAGTTGCTGGCCCGGCTCCGCGCGCTGCTCCGGCGCCGGCCCCCGCGCGGTCAGGCCACGCTGGCCATCGGCGACCTCAAGCTGAACCCGGACACGCACGAGGTCACACGCAACGCGCGGCCGATCGACCTGACCCAGCGCGAGTTCGAGCTGCTCGAGTACCTGATGCGCAACGAACGGATCGTGATCTCCCGCCAAAGGTTGCTGGACGAGGTGTGGGGCTACGACCCGTTCTCGATGACCAACACGATCGAAGTGTTCGTGTCGAACCTTCGTAGAAAGCTGGAAGCGGGTGGCGAGCCTAGGCTCCTCCACACGATCCGCGGCGCGGGCTACGTTCTCCGCGTATAGGCGGATCCCGATCAAGTGGCGGCTCGCCGGTGGCTCGGCGATGCTGACCTTCGTGATCCTCGCCTCGTTCGCGGCGATCGTCGGCGTGCTCACCGACCGGCAGCTGCGCGGCCAGTTCAACGACGAGGTGCGCTCGAACTCCGACCAGCTCGCCAACGAGCTGCGCCTGAAGTGGATCTCCAACAGCGGCTTCCTCAACTGCAACAGCCAGAAGACCGTTTCGCTGAAGGACTTCACGAGCGCCGAGCACGTCCAGATCCGGATCTTCAACCAGGCCGGCTCGCTGCTGTGCACGCAGAAGGACGTGAAGGTCAAGGGCGTGAAGTTCCTGCCCGCGACGCCGTCGTTCCCGCTCCCGACCAAGCCCGGTACGTTCCGCGAGGAGGGCTATCAGGTCATCGCGCAGACGCTCGAGGTGCCACCCAGCACGGTGTGGCTGCTGTACGCCCGCCCCCTGTCGGACGTCGACCGCACGATCGACCGGGTGGAGGTGATCCTGTTGCTCGGCGTGCTCGGCGGCACCGTGCTCGCGCTGCTGGGTGGCCTGGCCACGGCCGCCCGCGCGATGCGCCCGATCAAGCAGCTGACCGGAGCGGTGCGCGAGATCGAGCGGACGCGCGATCCCGCCCTGCGGGTGCCCCAGCCGCAGTCCGAGGACGAGGTGGCCGAGCTGGCCCGCACGGTGGACGGGATGCTCGGGTCGCTCGATGCCGCCCGCACGGAGACTCATGCCGCGCTCGAGCGACAGCGTGAGTTCGTGGCCGACGCCTCCCACGAGCTGCGCACCCCGTTGACCAGCCTGCTGGCCAACCTCGAGTTGCTGGCCGAGGAGCTCGGCGGCGAACAGGCTGACACCGCCCAGGCGGCCCTGCGCTCGGCCCGCCGCATGCGCCGGCTGGTCGGCGACCTGCTGCTGCTGGCCCGGGCCGACGCCCGCCGAACCCAGTCCCGCGGTCCGACCGACCTGGCCGACGTGCTGCTCGAGGCGGCCTCCGAGCTCGGATCGATGGCCGAGGACCACGAGCTGTCGATCGACGCCCAGCCCGCGGTGGTCCCCGGGGTCAAGGACGACCTGCACCGCCTGACCCTCAACCTGATCGAGAACGCGGCCCGGCACACGCCGCCCGGCACCCACATCCGGGCCTCGACCGCGGTCGAGAACGGCGCGGCGATCCTGACCGTGGAGGACGACGGACCCGGCATCCCGCCCGAGCTCGAGCCGCGCGTGTTCGATCGCTTCGTCCGCGGCCCGCAGACCGCCAACCGCGGCTCCGGGCTCGGACTGGCCATCGTGCGCGCGGTCGCCGAGTCGCACGGGGGCACGGTCACGCTGGAGCATCCGACGGCCGGCAGCGGCGCCCGCTTCGTGATCACGATCCCCCGAGTTCCTACCGGCGCCGCGACCGCTGACCGCTCCAGCTGGGCCGCCCGGGCCTGAGGGCGCCGCGGGTGGCCGTCCGCGGACTCCGGCGCGAGTGGGACGGGGCTCGTAGCCGGAGCGCAGTTCCGCGAGGAGTCCGCGGACGGTCCCCCGGGCCTCGCTCGAGCCGCCCTTCGAGCCGGTCCCGCTGATACAATTGCTTAACAGCAAGCAAGTATCTGCCGATGACAGGATCAGTGACCCCCACCCTCACCAAGCTCGACCTCGAGACCGCCGCCCGGTTGCGGGCGGTGATAGGCCGTCTATCGCGCCGGCTGCGGCCGACGCCGGCGGCCCTGGCGGCCGGCATGACGCCGACCCGGATCTCGGTCCTGCTGACGGTGGTCCGCGAGGGTCGGATCGGACTGTCCGACCTGGCCGCGGCTGAGAGCATCAATCCGACTCAGCTTTCGCGAGCTATCGCACAGCTCGTCGACGCCGGACTCGTCGAGCGCTCAGCCGACGAGGGCGACCGGCGGGCCGCGTGGGTCAAATCGACCCCCGCCGGCAAGCGCCTCGCCGAGCGAATCCGCCGTGAGCGCACAGACGCCTTGAACGTGGCCCTGGAAGGACTGGGCCCAGCTGACCGCGAGCGCATCGTCGCCGCCCTCGACTCGCTCGAGCATCTCGCCGAGCACCTTCACGAGGGAGGCCGGCCGTGACGCGGGTCATCCGCGCCGGCCGGGTCACGTTCGCCGCACTGTCCGTCCCGAACTACCGCCTTTACTTCGCCGGCCAGGCCACCTCGCTGGCCGGAACCTGGATGCAGATGACGGCCCAGTCGTGGCTGGTCCTTACGCTGACCCACTCGAGCACGGCGCTCGGCGTGGTGATCGGGCTCCAGACCCTGCCGGTCCTCCTGCTCGGCCCCTACGGCGGGGTGATCGCCGACCGGGTCGACAAGCGCCGGCTGTCGATCATGCTCCAGAGCGCGATGGGCGTGCAGGCGCTGATCCTCGGCGTGCTCACCGTGACCGGCGAGGTCCAGTACTGGCAGATCGGCGTCCTGGCCGCCCTGCTCGGCCTGAACAACGCATTCGAGAACCCGGCCCGCCAGTCGTTCATGCTCGAGATGGTCGGACCCGAGCACCTGCGCAACGCGGTCAGCCTGAACTCGGTCATGGCGAACACGGCCCGCGTGGTCGGCCCGGCCATCGCCGGAATCCTGATCGCCACCGTGGGACTCGGGGTCTGCTTCCTGGTCAACGCGGCCAGCTTCGCCGCCGTGATCGGCTCGCTGCTGGCGATGGATCGCAGCGCGCTCAACCCTTCGACCCCCACCGCTCGGGCCAAGGGCCAGCTGCGCGAAGGCTTCCGCTACGTGCGCGGCACCCCCGAGCTCATCATCCCGCTGTTGATGATGGGGCTCGCGGGCTGTCTGACCTATGAGTTTCAGGTGACCCTGCCGGTGATGGCCAGCCGCGGACTGCACGTCGGCTCGACGGGGTTCGGGTTCATGACCGCCGCGATGGGCCTCGGCGCCGTGCTCGGCGGGCTGCTCGTGGCGGCGCGTGGCAAGATCGGCCTGCGAGCGCTGACGCTGGCGGCCGGCGGGTTCGGCATCGCGCTGGCGGCGGCCACGCTCGCCCCCAGCCTGGCCTTGGAGCTCGCCGCCCTGGCCTTCGTCGGGTGGGGCAGCATCTCGTTCATGTCGATGGGCAACTCGACTCTCCAGCTGACCGCTGCGCCCGACATGCGCGGCCGGGTCATGTCGCTTTGGTTCGTGGCCTTCCAGGGCTCGACCCCGATCGGCGGACCGCTCGTCGGCTGGCTGATGGCGGTGGCCGGGGCGCGCGCCGGCCTGGGCATCGCCACCGTCACCTGCTTCGTGGTCGCCCTGGGCGGTCTGGCCGTGCTCTACCGCGTCCGGCGCTCAGACCTCGACGACGACCGGCAACACCATCGGCCGGCGCCGCAGCCGGTCATAGACGAACGCCGCCAGGTCGTCGTGTAGCTCCTGCTGGAGCAGGTCGATCTCGCGGACGCCGTCTTTCGCCGCACGCGCGAGCGAGTGCTCCACCTCCTCGCGGATGTCGTCGACCAGGTTGTTGGCCTGCTCGACGAACGGGACGCCCCGGAAGATCACCTCGGGCGGGACGACCGACTCGCCGCTCTGCTCGGACACGGTGGCGACCACGATGAAGATGCCGTCGGCCGAGAGCATGCGCCGGTCGCGCAGGGCGACGTCGGCCGGATCGCCGATGTCGACCCCGTCGACGAAGATCATCCCGGACTGCTCGGGCTCACCGTAGCGCGCGCCGTTCTCGTCGAGCTCGAGCGGCAGCCCGTTCTCGCCCCGGAATACGTCCTCGGGATCGATCCCGACCGCGGCGGCCAGCTCGGAGTGCAGGCGGATCCGCTTGTAGTCGCCGTGCACGGGCATCACGTAGCGCGGCTTCACCAGGTTCAGCATGAGCTTGAGCTCCTCGGTGTACCCGTGCCCGGAGGCGTGGATCGGCGCCTCGCGCGGTGTGATCACTTCGCAGCCGACGTGGAACAGGCGATCCACGATCTCGTTGACCGCCCGCTCGTTGCCGGGAATCGGGGTGGCGGAGAAGACCACCGTGTCGCCGCGGTGAAGCTTGATCATCCGGTGGTCGTTGTGGGCCATGCGGCGCAGCGCCGACAGCGGCTCGCCCTGCGATCCGGTGGAGATCACGACGATCTTCTCGTCGGGCCAGTCCTCGACCTCCTGGGGCGGGACCAACGCCCCCTCAGGAAACTCGATGTGACCCAGCGAGCGCCCGATGTTGACGTTCTTGCGCATCGAGCGGCCGACCAGCGAGACCTTGCGCCCGAGATTGGAGGCCGCGTCGATCACCTGCTGGACGCGATGGATGTTCGAGGCGAAGCTGGTCACGATGATGCGTCCCTCCGCGCGGGCGAACACCTCCTGCAGGTGCGGCCCGACGTCGCGCTCTGAGGGCGAGAACCCGGGACGGTCGGCGTTGGTCGAGTCGCCGCACAAGAGCAGCACGCCCTCGCGGCCCAGCTCGGCCAGGCGCGAGACGTCGGCGGGCAGCCCGTCCACCGGGGTCTGGTCGAACTTGTAGTCGCCGGTGACCAGCACCGTTCCCAGCTCGGTGCCGAGCGCGACCGCGCACGAGTCCGGGATCGAATGGGTCATGTGCACGAACTCGAGGCGGAACGGCCCGAGCTCGAGCTGCTCTCCGGGTCGCACATCCTCGAGCTCGACGTCGCGCAGCTTGTGCTCGTCGAGCTTGGAGCGGGCCATGGCCACGGTGAGGCGGCCGCCGTACACGGGCGGGGTGTAATCGAGCTCACGGATCACCCAGGGCAGCGCGCCGAGGTGATCCTCGTGACCGTGGGTGACCACGATCGCCTCGATGTCGTCCGCGCGGTCGCGCAGATAGCCGAAATCGGGGAGCACGAGGTCGATCCCAAGCATGTCGGTGGTCGGGAACCGCAGGCCGGTGTCGACGACGACGATCCGTCCGTCGTACTCGACGACGGTCATGTTCTTGCCGATCTCGCCCAGCCCGCCCAGCGGCAGGACCCGGAGAGGCCCGTTAGTCACGCGCGAGAGGCTTGGAGCAGCCCGTGGCGCTCGAGCATCGCCCGGATCACGTCGAGCTCGGACTCGTCGAGCTCCACGTAGGGGAGGCGGGGCGCGGCGCCCGGCAGGACCCCGAGCATGTGGAGCGCCGCCTTGGTCGCGCAGGCCAGCGGGGCGACCGGCATGTCGCGGTAGACGTCCTGCAGGCCGCGGTCGATCTCGCGCCGGTGGTCGGGCTCGTCGGCCATCCGGTGCATCTCCTCGCCGAACAGGTGACTCGCAACGAGGATCCCGCCGGCCTCCCCCAGGTCGAGCACGTCGGCCAGCAGGTCGTCGTTGCCGGCGTAGATCCGCAGGCCGTCGACCTTGGCCAGGTTGTCTGCATTGGCCTGCTTGACCGCGAAGATGTTCTCGAGCTGAGCCAGCTCGGCCAGCAGGTCGTTGGGCATGTCCGCCCCGGTCCGCTGAGGGATGTTGTAGAGGACGATCGGCAGGTCGGTGGCCCGGCAGACCTCCTCGTAATGGCGGACGATCCCGCGCCGGCTCGGCCGGTTGTAGTAGGGGTTCACGTGCAGCAGCGCGTCGGGGCCGATCTCGGTGGCGCGCTCGGTCATGTGAATCGCGTGGCGGGTGTCGTTGGAGCCGACGCCGGCCACGATCGTGGTGCCGGTCCCTCGCATCTCCTCCACTGCCAGGCGGATAAAGCCCAGATGTTCCTCGTCGTCGAGCGTCGAGGCCTCGCCGGTGGTGCCGCATATGACGAGGCCGTCCGAGCCGTGCTCCACCAGGTGGTGCATCAGGGCGACGGCGGCCTCCTCGTCGATGCTCCCATCGGCGTCGAAGGGAGTCACCATCGCGGTCAGGATGGTGCCGAGATCGGCAGGCATCGGTCGATTATCGCAGGCCTACCTGCGGCAGACCGGTCCGGCCACGATGGGCTCAGTGCTTGCGCGCGCCCCAGGCGAGCACCGACAGCGGACCCAACCCGCTGTCTGGGTGCTCGGGCGGGGGTGCCACCTCGTGGTCGGGCTTGGGCGGCTGGGAGACGATGTGGGTGACCGGGGCGTCGGTCAGCTTGCCGATCCGCTCCGGCAGGCCCGCGTGCAGCCACTTGGAGAAGCGCATCGGCAGGGTCGAGACGATGATCTCGTCGTAGCGCTTCGGATCCCAGGCATCGGTCACGGCGAGGATCGGGTCGGCGTTGCCCACGCTGCCTTCGGCCTCCAGACCGGACGCCTTGAGCTGCTCGAGCGCCTCGGTGAGCTTCCGCTCGGCCGCATCCCTCCCACCGCCGAACGGCGTCGCCGGAATGATCATCGTGAAGCTGGCCGGCTCCTGCTCGGCCCGCTTGCGCAGCCCATCCATCAGTTCGTCGGAGGTCGCGGTCACGTTCGCCACCACGAGAAAGCTCCGTTTCCACGTCATGACCGACCTCCTATCCGTTAGTCCTCTCATCCTCCAAGATAGCGCGCGATTCGGGCGGCGAAACCGGCCTGATGTCCATGTTGACGAGCCGCGTTTAGGCCATCCGGATGAGGGGCCGCCTGCGGCGGCGTCCGTGGGACCTTGTACCCCGTCCGGACAGGGATCGCGGACCGCCGCCCGGTAACCGCATCCGCTCGCGCTTTGCCGCGCGCTCGGCATCCGGCCTCGCCCTTGCGCGGCGCGCGAGGCCGTCCTGAGGGCCTCGCATCCGGCCGGGCTAATTGACGCCCGCGACTTCCGGGACGGGACGTTCACCCTTGCCGCGGACGAGGGGACCCTCGTAGGCGCCGGGCTTGGGGCGCACCTTGCCGCCGGGGAAGGCCAGGCGCAGGATCGTCCGCTGCACCATCCCGAGCTGTTGGCTGAACGGGCCCGAGTTGTAGGGCAGCCCGTAGCGCTGGCAGATCTCGCGCACCTTCGGCGCGATCTCGCCGTAGCGCGTGCTCGGCATATCCGGATAGAGATGGTGCTCGACCTGATAGCCGAGGTTGCCGCTGATCACGTGGAACACCGGGCCGCCGTCGATGTTGGCCGCGCCGGTGAGCTGGCGCACGTACCAGGCGCCGCGGCTCTCGTCCTCGGTCTCCTCCTGGGTGAACGTGTACGTCTGATCCGGGAAGTGGCCGCAGAAGATGATCGCGTATGACCAGAGGTTGCGGATGATGTTGGCCGCAACGTCGGCGGTCAGGGTGCGCATGAACGGCTCGCGGAACGAGCGGCGCTCGACCAGCTGCTTGAACACGTTGCCGCTCGGCTTCTCGCGCTTGAAGCGTGCCTTCTTCATCGCGTAGGAGACCGACAGCCGGCTCTCGCGCCGGCGCTCGACCTCGGCCCGGCCGCTGAAGTAGGCGAGCTCGGCCAGCGTCATCACGATCCCCGAGATCAGCGGCCACGCGATGTAGTCCTTCTGGATCTGGGTGCGGGCCTTGCCGGCGATCCCCTTGAGCTCCTTGCGGACCTGCTTGGAGTCCTTCTCGCCCTTGCGGATCGCCTCGAAGTCGAGATCGTGCACGGCCACGCCCCACTCGAACAGCATTGCCAGCACGATGTTGTAGAGGGGCTGGAGCAGGTAGAACGGATACCACTTCTGGTGCGGATCGATCCGCATGATCTCGTAGCCGAGGTCGCGGTCCTTGCCGATGATGTTGGTGTAGGTGTGGTGGACGTAGTTGTGCGAGTGCCGCCACGCCTCGGCGGTCGACGCGGTGTCCCAGTCCCAGGCGCGGGAGTTGATAACCGGGTCGTTCATCCAGTCCCACTGACCGTGCAGGACGTTGTGGCCGATCTCCATGTTCTCGAGGATCTTGGCCAGGCCGAGCGTGGACGCGCCGAGAATCCACGGCACTCGCCACCGGGACGCGATCAGCTCGACGCGGCCGAGCAGGGCCAGCCGGCGCTGGAGCGCGATGATCGAGCGGATGTAGCGCGCGTCGCGATCGCCGAGGCTCGCCTTGACCTGCTCGTGCAGCTCGTCGAATTCGCGGCCGATCGCCTCGATCTGCTCCGGGGTCAGGCGGTGCAGCGGGCTCTCGGGCTCGTCGTCGATCGTGACACGGCCGTTGGTCTCATGGCCGTTGTGGGTCGCGTTCGCCATATCCGGGGGTCCCCCCTGTGTTCGTGGTCGGTTTGTTAGAGGTCAATCTCGATCGGGCCTTCGGGCGCGCTGATACAGGTCCGGATGACCTCGCCCTCCTGCCCGTAGACCTGGCCGCTGCGCAGATCGCGCACCCGGCCCGAGCGCAGCTCGCCCACGCACGTGTGGCAGATGCCCTCGCGGCATCCGAACGGCAGATCGAGGCCCTTCTCCTCGCCGGCCACGAGGATGGGCGTGTTGCCGTCGGACTCGGCCTCGCATTCGGAGATCAGGAACTTGATCGCGCCACCTTCGCCGGCGCCGTTCTCACCCAGGCCGAGCTTGGGCTGGAAGCGCTCCATGTGCAGGCGATCGCAGTCCGCCTCGCGCTCGAAGTGATCGGTGAAGGCGTCGAGCATGTCGCCCGGTCCCGAGATGTACACCTCGCGCTCGCGCCAGTCGGGACAGAGCTTCTGAAGGTCCTCCGGGCTCATGCGGCCGTGCTCGCCGGTGAGCTGCTCATGCAGCTTGAAGCCATCGCGCCGCTTGGCCAGCTCTCGCAGGTCGTCGCCGAAGATCACCTCGTCGGTGCGCCGCGCCGAATGCAGGAGGACGGCGTCGTTCAACTGGTCGTAGTGATCGAGGTGGCGGAGCATGCTCATGATCGGCGTGACCCCGCTGCCGGCGCTGATGAACAGGAGCTTCGCGGGAGGCTCGTCGGACAGCACGAACGCCCCCTCGACGGTGCTCAGCGAGACGATCGTGCCGGCCTTGGCCTCCTCGACCAGGTACGGGGACACCTTGCCCTCGTCGACCTTCTTGGGCGTAATGCTGATCAGCCCGTCCTCGCGATAGGGGTCGGAGGTCAGCGAATACGCGCGCCAATGACGCACGCCGTCGATGTCGACGCCGATCCGGCAGTACTGACCGGGCTTGTGGCCGGGCCAGCGGTAGCCCGGCTTGATCAGGATCGTCGCCGCGGTGGCGGCCTCCGGCTTGACCTCGACGATCCGGCCGCGCAGCTCGCGCGTCGACCACAGCGGGTTGACCAGCTCTAGATAGTCGTCGGGCAGCAGGGGTGAGCTCAGGGCACCGAGTGCCTTGAGCACGCGCCGCTGGACCGGATGGACGTTTGGGGGAGCACCTTTCTCGGGCATACCTACTGACGGGTAATATCCAGTCCGGACGATTCCTAACGGTTCGTGCCAGAAAATCTTTCCCCGGCAGGTGCGGGCGCGGTGCGGAGCCGGCGCCGAGCCGGCACGCGCGGCATGCCGCGGGAGCGGCGCGAGCAGCTGATCCTCGACGTGGCCGGCCAGGTTTTCGCGCGCGTCGGCTACGAGTCCGCGCCGATGGACGAGATCGCCGACCGCGCCGGCGTATCCAAGCCGATGCTCTACACGTACTTCGGGTCCAAGGAGGGGCTGTACCTGGCTTACATCGAGCGCGCGGGCGGCGAGTTGCTCGAGCGCCTGGTGGGCGCCCAGGCGCCGGACCGCTCGCCGGCGTCCATGCTGCGGGCGCGGATCACCGAGTTCCTCTCGTTCGTGGAGGAGCACGGCGACGGCTGGCGGGTCCTGTTCCGGGAACTCGGCTCGACCCGCCCGTTCGCCGAGCGGGTGGCCGTGCTGCGCGGGCGCATCGCGGCGGCGATCCGCCGGATGCTCCAGGACGGCGTCGAGCCCGCGTCAGGCTCCCCGGCGGCGGCCGACGCGATCGCCCACGCCCTGGTCGGCGCCGGCGAGTCGCTGGCCAACTGGTGGCTCGATCACCCCGAGATCCCGCGCGACGAGGTCGCCGCGTGGTACTTCGGCGTGGTCCAGGCGGTGGTGTCCGGAGGGACCGACCGCTAGCTGCTAGCCGCGGCCAGCAGCCGCTCGAGGCCGACCACCGGCGACTCGGTCAGGTCGCCGACCTTGCGGATAGCGAGCAGAACGCCGGGCATGAAGGACTCGCGGTCGGTCGAGTCGTGCCTGATCGTGAGCGTCTGGCCGACGTCGCCCAGAATGACCTCCTGGTGGGCCACCAGCCCGGGGAGGCGGACCGAGTGGATCGGCGGGGTGGCGCCGGATGGCGAGGCCTCGGCCATCAGCGCCGCGGTGCGGGCCGCGGTGCCGCTGGGCGCGTCGACCTTGCGGTCGTGGTGTAGCTCGATGATCTCGGCCTTGGCCATGTGCCGCGCGGCCTGGACGGCGAACTGCATCATGAGCACCGCGCCGATCGCGAAGTTCGGGGCGATGAAGATGTTCGCGCCGGTGACGCCGTGGAGCGCGGCAGGGTCGAACCCGGTGGTCCCGATCACCACGTGCACGCCGGCCCCGGTGGCCTCACGGGCGTTGGCCACGGCGCTGGCCGGCACCGTGAAGTCGACCAGCACGTCGGCGTCGTTCAGGACGTCGGCGAGGGGCGTGTCCAGCGCCGGGTCCGCTCGCCCCGTCAATTGCATGTCGTCCGCGTCCTCGACGGCCCGGCACACGGTCTGCCCCATCCGCCCGGCCGCGCCGGCCACCGCGACCCGGATCGCCACAGCTAGTGGCTCTCCACGAGCGTGGGGGCCAGCGACCCGAGCGCCTCCTCGAAGCGCGCCTCCTCGGGGCCGATGCCCGCGGCGGACAGGCGATCCGGCGCCCACAGCTCGTCGACCAGCCCCGCCAGGTCCTCGAGCGACACCGCGTCGATCCGCTCGACGGTCTCGTCCAGCGAGAGCAGCGGCATGCCGGCGAGCAGCTCTGAGCCCAAACGGTTCATGCGGGCCCCGGTCGACTCGAGCGCCAGCACGACCCGGCCCTTGAGGTTCTCCTTGGCGCGCTCTAGCTCCTCGGCCGTGGCGGGCTCCTCGCGCATCCGTACAAGCTCGGAGGCGACGACCGAGAGGCCCTCGGCGACGTTGTCCGGGCGGGTGCCGAGGTAGAGCCCGATCTGGCCGGTGTCCTGGTAGGCGCTCGTGAACGAGTACACCGCGTAGGCCAGGCCGCGGCGCTCGCGCACCTCCTGGAAGAGTCGCGAGGAGGAGGTGCCGCCGAACACGTTGTCGAGCACGCGCAGCGCGAAGCGACGTTCGTCATGACGCGCCAGGCCGACGCCGCCCAGGCACACGTGGTACTGCTCGGTGTCCTTGCGCTCGAAGCAGCGCCGCGGCGCTCCGATCCCGGGCGCGGCCGGCGCGGTGGGAGCGGGACGGCCGCCCGTGGCGGTCGCCACGCCGCGCGCGGCCAACTCCACGAACGCTTCGTGGTCGACCGCGCCGGCCGCGGCGATCACGACGTTCTCGGGCTCGTAGCGCTCGGCGTGGAAGCGGGCGATCTGCTCGGCCGGGGTCTCGGCGATCACCGAGGCGCGTCCGATGATCGCCCGGCCCAGGGGATGCTCGCCGAACACCGCCTCGCCGAACAGGTCGAACACCTTCTCCTGGGGATCGTCCTCGTACATGGCGATCTCCTCGAGAATCACCGCCCGCTCGGACTCGATGTCGTTCAGCGCCGGGCGGAACACCATGTCGGCCATCACGTCGAACGCCTCGGCGACGTGCTCGTCGATCACCCGCGCGTAGACCGAGGTGGTCTCCTTGCCGGTCCCGGCGTTGAGCTCCGCGCCCATCCCATCGAAGATCTGGTCGATCTCGAGCGAGCCGTACTTCTCCGAGCCCTTGAACAGGAGATGCTCGAGCAGGTGCGAGAGCCCCGCCTCGGAGTCGCTCTCGCCGCGCGAGCCGGTGCCGATCCAGAACCCGATCGACACCGAGCGGACCGAGGGCATCGCCTCGGTCACAACCCGGACGCCGGAATCGAGTGTTGTCAGCCGGTGGTCTTGGAGCACGTAGCTGCGCCTGCGCCTACGAGCGGGGGCGCTCGGGGTCGCGGTCGCGAACGCGCCCGCGGTCACCGTCCCGGGCCTCGCGCGGGGCGCGGTCCCCGTCGCGTCCGCCGCGGCCCCGTCCACGGTCACGGTCGCGTCCATCGCGTCCGCCGCGGTCGCCACGGTCCCGGCGGGGCGGCCCGCTGTCGCCGGTACCGACCGCGGCGAGCTCCTCGGGGGTCTTGCCCGCGACCTCGGGATCGTCGGCCAGGCGCAGCCCGATCCGGCCGCGCTCGCGGTCGACCTCGACCACGCGGACGGCGACCTCGTCGCCCTTGTTGAGGACCTCCTCAACCGAGGCGATCCGCCGGCCGGGCGCGATGTTCGAGATGTGCAGCAGGCCGTCGGTGCCCTTGGCCAGCTCGACGAACGCGCCGAACGCGGTGGTCTTGACCACCTTGCCGGTGAACTCGTCGCCGACCTCGACCTCCTTGGTCATCGAGCGGATCCGCTCGACGAGCGCGTCGCCGCGCTCGCGATCGGCGGCGTAGACCAGGACCATGCCCTCGTCGTTGACGTCGATCTGGGCCTCGAACTCCTCCTGCAGGGCGCGAATCGTCTCGCCGCCCTTGCCGATCAGCAGACCGATCTTCTCCGGGTCGATCTGGACCGAGGAAATGCCCGGGGCGTACTTCGAGAGCTCACTGCGCGGAGCGTCGATCACCTTGGCCATCTCGCCGAGGATGAACGTCCGGGCCGCCTTGGCCTGCGTGAGCGCGTCGCGCATGATCTCGAAGGTCACGCCGGTGATCTTGATGTCCATCTGGAGCGCGGTGATGCCGTTCTCCGTGCCGGCGACCTTGAAGTCCATATCGCCCAGGTGGTCCTCCACGCCCGCGATGTCGGTGAGGACGATGTAGTCATCCCCCTCCTTGATCAGGCCCATGGCGATGCCGGCGACTGCTCTTGGGAGCGGGACGCCAGCGTCCATGAGGCTCAGGGATGAGCCGCAGACCGAGGCCATCGAGGTCGAGCCGTTGGACTCGAGGATGTCCGACACGACGCGGATCGTGTAGGGGAACTCCTCCTGGCTCGGGATCATCGGCACGAGCGCTCGCTCGGCCAGTGCCCCGTGCCCGATGTCGCGGCGCTTGGGCCCGCGCATCGGACCGGCCTCGCCGACCGAGAAGCCGGGGAAGTTGTAGTGGTGGAAGTAGCGCTTGGACGTCTCCAGGCCGAGCGTGTCCAGCCGCATCTCCTCGCGCGTGGTGCCGAGGGCGACGACGCTGAGCGCCTGGGTCTGGCCTCTGGTGAAGAGGGCCGAGCCGTGGGCCCTGGGGCTGATTCCGACCTCGATGCTGATCGGCCGGATCTCCTCGGCGCTCCGTCCGTCGGGGCGCTTCTTCTGGACCGCGATCCGCTGGCGGATCAGCGTCTTCTCGAGCTTGTCGAAGGCGCGCTGCGCGTTGGCCCGGTACTCCGCGTAGGTCTCGGCCTCGGGATCGCCCGAGTACTGGGTCAGCACCTGCTCCTCGACCGCCTTGCACGCGTCCTGGCGCTCGAGCTTGTCCACGACCTGGGTGGCCGCGTCGAGCGCGTCGCCATGCGAGGCCTTGATCTGCTCGTAGAGCTCCTCGCTGACCGCGGGGATCTCCACAACGGTCTTCTCCTTGCCCGCGCGCTCGGCCAGCTCGCGCTGGAGCGCGCACAGCTTCTTGATCTCGCCGTGGGCGATGTCGAGCGCGTCGAGGATCTCAGCCTCGGGGATCTCGCTCGCGCCGGCCTCGACCATCAGGATCGCCTCGTCCGTCCCGGCCACGATCAGGTCGAGGTCGGTGTTGTCGAGCAGGTCCTCCTCGGAGGGATTGACGACGAAGTTGCCGTCGATCTTGCCGATCCGCACCGCGCCGACCGGCGTCGGGAACGGGATGTTGGAGATCATCAGCGCCGCGGAGGCGCCGTTCATGGCCAGGATCTCGTAAGGATTCACATGGTCGACCGAGATCGGCAGCGCGACCAGCTGCGTCTCGTACCGCCACCCCTTGGGGAACAGCGGCCGGATCGGCCGGTCGATCATGCGCGCGGTCAGCGTCGCCTTCTCGCCGGCGCGGCCTTCACGCTTGAAGAAGCTGCCGGGGATCTTTCCGGCGGCATACATCCGCTCCTCGACATCGACCGTAAGCGGTAGAAAGTCGACTTCGCGCAGATTGCCCGCGGTTGCGGTGCAGAGGACCATGGTGTCGCCCGCCCGGACGACGACGGCGCCGGAGGCCTGCTTGGCCAGCTTGCCGGTCTCGAACGAGATCTCCTTCCCCTCGATCTCGACGGACACGCGCGTGACGGCGTCAGACATATTCAATTCCCTTCCGCTCCGCCCTTCGGTCGGCGGAGTTCATCTAGTTCTCATCTTTTGTTCCGAACGCAGGTGATGGTAGCGGCGGGGGGTGGAGGCGTGCGCGACGTGGGCGTCCTCCGTGAACCGACTGTCCGCGCCCCATGGGGTGCAAAACGCCCAAAAGCCCCTCGGCCCCCGATCGCTTTCGTTGGATAAGCGCCTGGGAGGCGCTTATGTCCCGGAGGGGGCGGCCAGTCGGGGTGGTTTCGGGACTTTTGCACCCGGGCGCGCGCGTCAGACGTGCGCAATGTGTCTCGGGTGCGCAATGTGTCTCGGGTGCGCAATGTGTCTCGGGTGCGCAATGTGTCTCGGCGGCCGCCACCGGTGGCCTGACCCGTTACACACGCGGCCCGCCGTAGCCCCGGGCGACGATTACAAGAACTTAACCGGACCGCTCGGTCCGTTTGTGGTACCGTAACCGGACCGCGGAGTCCAGATTAGCACTCGCAACCCCTTCACGCCAACGAAAACCTCGCTTTCCAGGAGTCACCAGATGGCCGAAGCCCTAACCCCCGCCGCCCCGCCCACAGCCGGCGCCCCCGCCCCGCCCACACCCGGCGCCACCGCGCCGCCGACACCGACCGCCAGCGCCAGCGCCACCGCGGCCCCGGACCGCGCCCGCAACCGCTGGCTGGTCCTCGTGATCGCCTGCCTGGCGCAGTTCATGGTCGTGCTCGACGCCACCGTGGTTAACGTCGCGCTGCCCTCGATCCAGCACGGCCTGCACTTCTCCGCTTCGAGCCTTCCGTGGGTGGTCAACGCGTACACGCTGATCTTCGGTGGCTTCCTGCTGCTGGGCGGCCGGGCCGGTGACCTGCTCGGCCGCAAGCGCCTGTTCATGGCCGGAACCGCGCTGTTCTCCGCGGCGTCGCTGCTGAACGGCCTGGCGCAGACGCCCACGATGCTGATCGTCGGACGCGGGCTGCAGGGTCTCGGTGGCGCGCTGCTCTCCCCCGCCGCGCTGTCGATCATCACCACCACGTTCACCGAGCAGAGCGAGCGCACCAAGGCGCTCGGCGTGTGGAGCGCGATCGCCGCCGGCGGTGGCGCGGTCGGCCTGGTCCTCGGTGGCGCGCTCACCCAGCTGGCCTCGTGGCCGTGGGTGTTCATCGTCAACGTCCCGGTCGGCGTGCTGACGCTGATCGCGACCCTGCGGATCGTGCCCGAGTCGCGGGCGGACGTCCAGCATCGGACGTTCGACCTGGCCGGCGCGATCACCGTGACCGGCGGGCTGGTCGTCCTCGTCTACGCGATCGTCAAGGCCCAGGACTTCGGTTGGGGCTCGGCTCGCACGGTCGGGCTGATCGCCGCATCCCTCGCGCTGCTCGCCGCGTTCGTGGCGATCGAGCGGCGCAGCCGGGCCCCGCTGATCCGCCTGAGCATCTTCCGCATCCGGACGCTGACGGCGGCCGACATCGTCCTGCTGCTCGTCGCCTCGGGGATGTTCGGGATGTTCTTCTTCGCCTCGCTGTACGTGCAGGAGATCCTCGGCTACAGCCCGCTCCAGGCCGGGCTGGCCTTCCTCCCGGTGACCGGCGGCATCGTCGTCGGGGCCGGCCTGGCCCAGCAGCTCATCCGGCGATTCGGCGTGCGCAACGTCGCGCTGGTGGGGATCAGCCTGGCCACCGTGGGCATGGTGGTCCTGGCCGGCGTGCCGGTGCACGGCACCTATGCCGGCGACCTGCTTCCCGGTCTCATCCCGCTGAGCATCGGCATGGGCCTGACGTTCGTGCCGATCACGCTGCTGGCGACCGGTGGCGTGGCCGACAACGACGCCGGGCTGGCCTCGGGGCTGTTCAACACGGCCCAGCAGGTCGGCGGCTCACTCGGGCTGGCCATCCTCTCGACGCTGGCGGCGAGCCGGACCACCGATCTGCTGAACGGTGTGCACGGCGCCGGCGCGGCCGCGGCGAGCGTGGCCGCACGCGTGTCCGGCTACCACGTGGCGTTCATCGCGGCGGCTGTGATGCTGGCCGCCGGCGCCGTGATCCTGGCCGTGATGGTGCGCAAGCGCGACCTCGAGACCCTGGATCTCGAGGAGCTGGCGCCATCCGCGGTCGCGGCGTAGGACAATTGACGAGCATGAACCCCCCTGATCGCGCGCTCAGAGCCGACGCCGAGCGAAACCGCCGGCGTCTGCTCGACGCCGCCGAGGCCCTGTTCCGAGAGCGGGGCCTCGACGTCGGGGTGGCCGAGATCGCGCAGCACGCGGGCGTCGGGCGCGGCACGCTGTTTCGGAACTTCCCGACCAAGCAGGACCTGATCGCCGCGATCGTGATCGAGCGAATGGCCGATGCCACCGCCTATGGCCGCGGGCTGCTCGACGCGCCGGACGCCGGCGAGGCGCTGTTCAGCTTCCTCGAGGAAGTCGTCGGGCGCCAGCAGCTCGACCGCTGCCTGTTCGAGGCCGTGCAGGACGAGTTCCTGGCCAATCGGGAGATACGCGCCGCCCACGCCGAGATCGTGGGCGGCCTCGAGGAGCTGCTCACCCGGGCCAAGGAAGCGGGTGCGGTGCGCTCCGACGTCGGCGCGATGGACGTCCTGATGCTGGTCAAGGGCGTTTGCGAGGCGGCCAGCGCGTTTGCCGGCTCGGACGCCAGCATCGTCCCGCGCCAGCTCGACCTGGTCCGGGCGGCGATCAGCGCGGGCGCCGCGGAGCGCCCGCTGCGCGGCCGGCCCCCCACGCTCGAGGACATCGAGCGCGGGCTGCCGCAGCCCGAGGTGCGCGCGGTCGAGTCGGGCTGATCGCTGCAGCCGCGCGCGTTCCTTACGATGAGCGAACGCAGCGCCAAGAAGCCAGGCGCGCGCGCCGACCATGGACATCAAGCGCTACCTCAGGACAGCCAGGCGCGTTCCTAGCGCCGTTTGGATCGCGCTGAGCGCCGCGGCACTGGCAGCGATCCTGGTCGGCGGCGTCGCACTCACCTCCTCGAGTGGTCCGCGGTCGGCCAGCCAGACCCTGCAGAGCAACCCTTACCTGGACCCGGGCACGCACCTCTCGGGCCCGGCGCCCGACTTCCGGCTGACCGACCAGTTCGGCAAGCGGGTATCCCTGAGCGCTTTCCGCGGCAAGGTCGTGCTGCTGGCCTTCAACGACTCCGAGTGCACGACGATCTGCCCGCTGACCACGACCGCGATGGTGGACGCCAAGGCGATGCTCGGGGCCGCCGGCTCGCGGGTCCAGCTGTTGGGGATCGACGCCAACCCGACCGCTACCTCCATCGCAGACGTGCGCTCGTATTCGGAGCTGCACGGGATGGTCCACCAATGGCACTTCCTGACCGGGTCGCTGAAAGCGCTCAAGCAGGTCTGGAAGGCCTACAAGATCGACGTGGCGATCGAGCAGGGAGAGATCGACCACACCCCGGCCCTGTTCATGATCAGCCCCGACGGCCGGCTGGCCCGGCTGTATCTGACCCAGCAGTCCTACGCCGCCGTCGGGCAACTCGGCCAGCTACTGGCCGCGGAGGCCTCGCGCCTGCTCCCGGACCACCCGCGCGTGCACTCGAACCTGTCCTACGCGCAGGTACAGGGGCTGGCCCCGAGCGCTACCGAGGTGGTGGCGCGCTCCGGTGGCGGAACCGTGGCGCTCGGCCCGAGCCGCGCCGCCCGCCTGTACCTGTTCTTTGCCACCTGGGACAACCAGGTCACGAACCTGGCCGGCGCGCTGGAGGCGCTCAACGACTACCAGTCGGCGACAACGGCGGCCGGACTGCCGAAGCTCACGGCGGTCGACGAGGCCAGCGTCGAGCCCTCGGCGCGAGCTCTGCCCGCCTTCCTGGCCAAACTCCCCCATCCCCTCTCATACCCGGTGGCGATCGACCGCACGGGCCGGCTGGCCGACGGCTACGGGGTGCAGGACGAGCCATGGTTCGTGCTCACATCGCCGACCGGCCGGATCCTCTGGTACTACGACGCCTCGACGTCGGGTTGGCTCAGCCGGGAGAAGCTCGTGCGCCAGGTACGCGCCGCGCTGTCGCGCCCAACGAGCGGCCCGCCGAGCACCGCCGCGGTCAAGGCCCAACTGGCCGGATCACCGCCGCCGCTCGCCGCCGTGCACGACCAGGCCGACGAGTTGCTCGGCGGCGAGCCGGCACTGGCGGCGCGGATCCGGACGCTCCGCGGTTACCCGATCGTGGTGAACGCCTGGGGCTCGTGGTGCGCCCCCTGCCGGGCCGAATTCGGCCTGCTGGCCACCGCCGCCGCCGAGTACGGCCGCCGCGTGGCGTTCCTCGGCGCCGACGTCAACGACGACGCGTCCGACGCCAAGGCGTTCCTGGCCCAGCATCCGGTCACCTACCCGAGCTACCAGATGCCGCTCGCCCAGATGACCGGGATCGTGCCGCAGGGGATACTGGGCACGCCCACGACGATCTTCATCAACCGGGCGGGCCGGATCACGGCCGTGCACACCGGTCAGTACGACGCCCAGGGGACGCTGGACGCCGAGGTCCAGGCGAACGCCCTGGGCGGCGGTTGAGAGGGTCAGGCGCCGAGATCGATCACGCGGCGGTTCGGCCCGCGGTAGCCCGACCGCTCGCGCGGGGTGCGGCGACGCTCCGGGATCCGCTGCGCCCGGGCGACGGCCCGCGCGGAGAGGTAGGTGGCAAACGGGCGGTCGGAGATGATGCCCCAGGACAGGAGCCCAAGGATCCCGACGACCACGCCGGTGATGAACACGATGTTCAAGAGGATCATGACTGTCGGCATCAGGCGATCTCCGTTTCGCTACGCGGGTCAGGGAACACCTGAAGCCTTCCCGCCGCGCGCAAGCCGACTGTCGGAGGAACGTAAGACCTACGTGAGTCGATGATGAGCTTTGAGCAGGCTCAGCGGGATTCAGCGCACCGCGGCATCGATCGCCACGGCAACGAACAGCAGCGCGAGGTACAGCAGCGAGAAATGGAACAGCACGCCGGCTTTGGCCGGTGAGCTCTCGCGCCACAGCCGCCAGGCGAACACCAACAGCACCCCGCCGAGCGCTGCGGCTCCAACCAGGTAGACCAGCCCGAAGGTTCCGATCAAGCCCGGCACGAGCGTGGCCGCCACGAGCACGATCGAGTAGCCCAGCACGAGGCGCGCGGTGGCGTCCGGGCCGCGCACCACCGGCATCATCGGCACGTCCGCGGCGGCGTAGTGGCGTACGAGCAGCAGCGCCAGGGCCCAGAAGTGAGGGGGCGTCCAGAGCAGGACGATCAGGAACAGGAACACGGCGCCGATGCCGAGTCCGCCGTGCGCCGCCGCCCACCCGGCGAGCGGCGGGATCGCGCCCGCGGCGCCGCCGATGACGATGTTCTGAGCCGTGGTGCGCTTGAGCCAGTAGGTGTAGATGACCACGTAGAAGGCGCCCCCGCTGAGCGAGAGCAGTGCGGCCAGGAGGTTCGTGAACGCGACCAGGACCACGAACGCGAGCGCGGTCAGGACCAGCCCGAACACGGTGGCGCGCGCCGGCGAGATCCGCCCGGCGGCCACCGGCCGCGAGGCGGTGCGCGGACCCATCAGCCGATCGATGTCGCGGTCCAGCACATGGTTGAGCGCGCTCGCGCCGCCGCACGCCAGCGCACCGCCCACGACGAGCCCGGCCAGGGGCGCGACCTCGGGGGCGCCGTGCGCGGCGGCGATCATCGCGCACACCGAGGTCAGCACGAGCAGCGACATGATCCGCGGCTTGGTCAGCGTCACGTAGTCCCGCCACGCGGCCGCCGGGCGGGCGATCCGGGGGGCGAGCGTCGCGCTGCGAAGGGCCTGCGCAGTCTCTGACGTCACACGATCACCCGGCCCGGCCCTCGCCTCCGAGCACGGCGAGGTCGTGGGTGACGAACCGCTGGCCGAACGGATACAGATAGCCCGAGCGCTCGTAGCCGCGGCGGTCGATCAGGATCAGTGCCTCGGTGTGCGGGATGTCGCCGTCCTTCGACCGGCCCACGTAGATGTTGTACGCGTGCCAGATCGGGGCGAGCCTGGCCCGGGAGCCCATGAGCCAGTGCCACGGCGCGACCGCGGCGAGGCGCCAGGCGCGGGCGGCCTTGCGCGCGCTGGCCGGGGTGTCGAGCGGGTTGACGCTGACCGCAACGAGGACCGGCCGCTGCGCCGCCGGCAGCGACATCTCCGCGGCCGCCAGTTCACGCCCCTCGAGCGGGCATTCCTGATTGCAGTGTGAGTCGAAGAACACGAGCGCGATCGGGTGCCCGCGCAGCGAGGCCAGCGAGAAGCGCCGGCCGGTCTGGTCGACGAGCGTGTCGATGGCCGGCGCGACTCGCGTGCCCGCCGCCCAGGCCGCCTGCCCCTCCATCCCGAAGCGCTCGCTGACGACGTTCGTGGCCGGCGAACGGGCCAGGAGAGCATGGGCCGCGGCGCCACCTCCGGCGCCGATGAGCGCCGCGACGCCCAGCACCAGCGCCATCCGCGCCAGGCGGCTGCGGCGCGGTGCGACGGTGCCGGCCCCCGCCTCCATCACGACCGGCTCGGTGGCGAGGTCGGCTCGCGGGCGCCCGCGCTGCCGTCGACGTCGCCTGCCCCGGCGGCGTGCGGGGCGGTCTCGATCGGATTGTCCGGAACGCTCCGGATCGTGCGCGTATGCCAGATCGCCAGCGCGATCAGCAGGCAGATCGGCACGAGGATCGTCAGAAGCGAGGCGGCCAGGAAGCTTGATGCGAAGAGCACGGATGCCATCGGTCGTCTGTCTCCTTCAGGTCGTGAGCGCGGGCGGTCGATGCGCGGTGCCCGCTGGCTCGGGCAGGGGCGCCGGCGGCGGCGCGTCGCCCGGCACGGCCACGGCCACGGCCGGCGCGGGAGGCGTGCCCTCCGGCTCCAGCCAGCGGTAGAAGCCGATCAGCATCGAGATCGTGAACGTGACCGATCCGAGCACCCACATCACGCCGGCCGCAAGCTGCTGGTCGGTGAGGGCCGAGATCCCGCCGGGCCGCTGCGCGAGATCGGCGTAGTGGGCGTAGATCGGGTGCGGCACCAGCACGAGCGTGATCGCGAGGATCCAGCCGACCACCATCGACCCCACGACGTAGGCCACCCGCGCCGGCCAGACCAGGCGCGGCCGCAGCGGCCCGGGATCGACCACCCGTGCCCAGAACAGCAGGCCGGTGAAGAAGAACATCGCATGCTCGATGTTGTGGAGCGGTCTCGTTGGTCAGCGTCGCGTTGTACGCGGCCGGGATGTGCCAGGCGACGAGCGTTCCGTTGAACAGCACCCAGGCGGGCAACGGACGCGCCAGCGCGCGCAGCGGCGCCGTCCAGCGGGCGCGGGCGACCGCGCGACCCACGGTCGTCCGGGTGCGCAGCGGCAGCGCGCGCCACATGCGCGGCCAGGGCCGGCCGAGCAGGATGAGCGGCGGCGCCAGCGTCAGCAGCAGGACGTGCTGGAGCATGTGGACCCAGAACAGGTCGTCGGCGTAGTAGTCGATCGGCCCTTCGAGCGCCACGACGATCGTCAGCAGTCCCGCCACGAACGCAAGCTCGCGCAGGCGCTCGTGCTGACCCCGGCGCCGCCATCCGCGCCCGCCCCACCAGTACAGCGCCCCCGCCACCACCACGTAGACGAGCGCCGCCTGGATCGACCAGCCGTGGAGGGGGGGCCACAGGTCCACCGCTCAGACCAGGTAGAGGATCACGTACGCCGCCACGCCGATCCCGACGTAAAAGGCCCAGAAGAACGACGCGGCCTCGATCCCCGCCCGCAGCAGATCGACCTCGGAGGCGGGCACCCCCTCACGAATGGGACGGGTGATCCCTTCCCGCCGGGCCCGCCACAGGCTCGCGATCTGGGTCTCGATCCAGTACACGCATCCGATCGCGAACACGGTGTACGTGGCCGTCCAGCCGATGAACACGCTGGCGTACGCGCCGCTGACCGCGCCGAAGCCGAGCGTCGTGTACTCGATGAACTGGAGCACGATCGCCAGGACCGCCATGATCAACGCGGCGATCCCCGCCCCGAGCGTGTCAGTCGGCCGGGTGGCACCCAGCCGCAGCACCACGGCGCTCAGCACGAGCAGCGCGACGATGGCTATCCCGAGTCCCTGCGACGGGTTCACCGCGCCCACCTTCCAGGCGTTGTTGGCGTCGATCGAGCGCAGGTAGAAGTACGCGAACAGGAACGAGATGAAGAAGAACGACGCCGACCCGCAGAACAGGCGCGCGGTGACCCACAACGCACGCGGTTGCCACGCGCTCGGCTCGGGCTCGATGTGCGGAGAAAGCGGGGCTGAGGCGGAGGATTCCATGGCCGCCTATGCCGTTCCGGGCGCCGGGGCGCCGGCCGTCACCGGCACGGGCGCCGGCTCCACGCCGTACGGATAGGGATCGGCGTCGAACACGGGTATGCGCTCGAAGTCGTACACCGGCACCGGCGTGGGCAGCTGCCACTCGGCCGACTTCGAGTGCCACGGATTGGCCACCTCGGGCTCGCGCCGGATCAGCAGCGACACGACCACGTTGTAGAGGAACACCAGCATCGAGATCCCGAGCACGAACGCCGACACCGACACCCAGTCGTTCAGTCCCTGCAGGTTCGACGCGTAGGTGATCACGCGGCGGGGCTGACCCAGGAAGCCGACGGCGAACAGCGGCCCGAAGGTCGAGTTGAACGCGATGAACATCATCCAGAAGTGGACCTTCCCCAGCCGCTCACTCAGCTTGAAGCCGGTCATCTTCGGCAGCCAGTAGTAGATCGCCGCGAAGAACGTGAACACCAGCCCGCCCATGATCGTGTAGTGGAAGTGGGCCATCGAGAAGAAGCTGCCGTGCGTGGTCACGTCGCTCGGGACGTCGGACAGGAACACGCCCGAGAGACCGCCGAACAGGAAGTTGAACGCCCAGGCCAGGCAGAACAGCATGGGCACGGTGAGTCGTATTCGCCCGCGCCACAGCGTGCCCATGAAGCACAGGAAGGTGAAGCCGGTGGGCAACGAGATCAGCTCGGTGGAGAGCATGTAGAACGGCCGCAGGTCGGCGTTGATGCCACTCACGAACAGGTGGTGCTGCCAGACGAAGAAGCTGAGCAGCGCGACTCCGAGCAGCCCAGCGACCGCGAGCCGGTAGCCCCACAGCGGCTTGCGAGCGAACACCGGCAGCAGTTCGAGCACGATCCCGAAGCCCGGCAGCGCGAGGATGTAGACCTCCGGATGGCCGAACACCCAGAACAGGTTCTGGAACAGGTAGGAGCTGCCGCCGCCGCCGGGGACGAAGAACCCGGTCGAGATGGTCCGGTCCAGGGTCCCCATCAGCAGCGCCGCGATCAGCATCGGCGCCGACAGGAACATCAGCGCCGCGGTGGCCAGCACGCTCCAGACGAAGATCGGCAGCCGCGACCAGGTCATCCCCGGCGCACGCATCGTGATGATCGTCGCGGCCAGGTTCAGGCCGAGCAGGCACATCGACACGCCGACCAGCGCGAAGAAGCCGATGTAGGCGTCGTAGCCCGCCGT
Source organism: uncultured Solirubrobacterales bacterium (assembly GCA_963832315.1). Classification (GTDB taxonomy): domain Bacteria; phylum Actinomycetota; class Thermoleophilia; order Solirubrobacterales; family Solirubrobacteraceae; genus Palsa-465. The sequence continues at coordinate 346,581 of CAWHTT010000015.1, forward strand.
GTTCTGGTCGCCCAGTGGCTGGTAGCCGGTCCACCCGGTCTGGAAGCCGCCGAGGAAGATCGTCGTGATGAGAATCACGCCAGCCGCCATCAGCAGCCAGAAGGTGAACGACTCGATCCGGGGGAACGCCATGCGCCGCGAGCCGATCATCAGCGGCACCGCCCAGTTCGCGAACGGCCCCAGGATGCCCGAGGACATCATTCCCATCATCATCGTGCCGTGCATGCCGACCAGCGTCAGGTACTGGTTGGCGCCGAACACATGGGTGTTGGGCTGGAGCAGCTCGGTGCGAATCAGCATCGCGTTCAGCCCGCCGATGAAGAAGAACACGCCGATCCCGACCAGGTACTGCATCGCGACCACCTTGTGGTCGGTGCACAGGCCGAAGTAGCGCCCGATCCCCTCGCCCACGTCCTCGTGCTCGGCCAGGGTGGGCGGATGGCCGAGCAGCCGCTTGACCGGGTAGTTCGCGAAGCCGAGTCCGATCAGGAACCCGATCACCCCGAACAGGTAGCCGAGCATGACCGAGATGTCGTTCTGGCCGATGTCGGCCCAGTCGAGGCTCGGTGCGTTGATCGCGTTGCCGACGATGTCGCCGATGAACCACCCGACCACCCCCAGCACGATCGGCGGTCAACAGGTTGAAACCGATCAGGCGCCGCCAAACAGGGGGCCTGGCCGCGGGAGCCGCAATCGCGCTCATCCAGCTCTCCTCTGTGGGTCCGGGAAGTACTGCTTGGAGTACGGAGGCAGCGCTTTGGTCGCCGGCGCGTTGGCCACCCGCTGCTGGCGAATCCACGTCGCGAACTGCGCCTTGCTGACCACGTAGGCGTTGTCGAACATGTAGCCGTGCCACACGCCGCACAGTTCGGCGCAGTGGACGTGGACGGTAAGCGGCCCCTTGGTCGTCACGTAGGCCACGTTGTCGACCCCGGGGTTGGCGTCGGCCTTGACCCCGAGCTCGTAGGCCCAGAACGAGTGGATCACGTCGACTGAGGTCACGTGGAGCTCGACGGTGGTGTTCACCGGCAGGTACAGGTGATCGGTCTCAACCCCGCCGTAGCCGGGGAAGCGATACGTGAACGCCCACTGCTGGGCGATCACCTGCACCTGCAACGGCGGGTCCGCCTTGGCGGACGCGGGCACCGCGATCGGGTTGGGACCCTGCCCGCCGCCGGACCCGTCGGCCAGCAGGCGGATCGTCCCGTAGCCGGCGAGGACGAGCACGAGCACGGTCGTGGTCACGAGCCACCACAGCTGCACGCTGGCGTTGCCGCGGACCGGCGGCCCGTCGACCACGACCGCGGGATCGCGCTCGCGGAACACGATCAGCGCGTAGGCCAGGTACACGAGGACGGCCGCGGCTACCGGAACCGACAGCCCGAGCAGCACGGTGTTGTCGGTGACCTGGCCGGATGCCTCGACCGATCCGTTGCCCGGTGGGATGCCGGGCGCGAGCACGAACACGACGATCGGCGTGAAGATCACGGTGGTGAGGACCCACCACCCGACGATGCGCAGGAAGTGGTTGGGTTCGTTTGCCTCGGGCAAGCCCTCAGACCACCTTGACGAAGCCGTCCATGTAGCCGACCGTCTGCATCGGGCCACCGAAGCCCTGGATGAAGCCGGCCGCGCACGGCACGAAGCACTGCCAGCGGAACAGGCCCTTCCCCTGCGTGCGGAACGTGAACGAGATCGTCTCGTGGTCCATGCTCAGCGGGCAGGGCGCGTTGTCGCATGGGTTCTTGGCGTCGTCCGGGATGCCGTAGAGCGGCACCGAAACGCCCAGCTGGGGGATCGCGAAGATGTGCGACGCGGCGACCGGATCGATGACCTTGGTCGGCTTGCCGTTGAGCAGGAACGTGCCGCCGACGATGCCCTGCGCCTGGCTGATGAACGGGTTGCGCAGCCCGGACTGGCCATCGAACTGGTAGACCGTCACGTGCACGAGCGTGTGCGCCGGCAGGACGAACGTGGTCTGGTGGCGCCAGTTCTGGTCCTTGGCGTCGACCACGTAGTAGGAGACCCAGCTCGGATTCGGATCGCTCAGCTCGGACGCCGCGACCGTGCGCCAGGTACAGCTGCGCGCCGGATCCTGTGTTGGCCGCGGCCGCCGATCCGGGGACGTTCGTGAGGTACAGACCGACGTACAGGCCGATCGCTACGCAAACGATTGCGGCCACAATCACAATGCCGGCTACTCGTTTGCCAGACGCGCTCATATCTCTCCGCCATTCCCTCGGCGCGGTGTTATACAGTGGCCCCGCGGCGGCAAACCGACAGATGACAGCGATGTCATCGAGGCGTCATTTACAGGTCATCTGCCGCGAGGTATCGTCTTCGCAGCCGTGGGGGCTCGAAAGAGCAAATGCGCATATTGATTGTCGAGGATGAGGCACGAATCCGCGCCTTCCTGGGACGCGCCTTCGAGGCCGAGGGATTCGGTGTCGACGTGGTCGGCGACGGCGAGCAGGGGCTCGCGCGGGCGCTCGCCGGCGTCTACGACCTGGTGATCCTCGACCTGCTGCTGCCGGGCCGCAGCGGGCTCGACGCGCTGCGCGAGCTGCACCGGGAGCGCTCGGAGCTGCCGGTGCTCGTCCTCTCGGCGCGCACCGACCTGCCGCTCAAGCTGCGCAGCTTCGAGCTCGGGGCGGTCGACTACGTGGCCAAGCCGTTCTCGCTCGACGAGCTGCTGGCCCGCGTCCGCGTGCAGCTGCGCCGCGCCCGGGTGGCCGAGGACGAACACCGAGATCCGCGTCGGTCGCCTTGTGCTGGACCTCGCCCGCCGGCGGGCGAGGGTCGGGGAAAGCGTCGCCGACCTATCTGATCGCGAGTTTCGCCTGCTGCACTTCCTCATGCAGCACGTCGGCGAGGTGATCAGCCGGGAGCGGCTGCTCTCGGAGGTGTGGGGCTACGACTTCGACCCGAGATCGAACGTCGTCGACGTGTGCGTGAGGCGACTGCGCCGTCGGCTGGGCCCAGACGCCCCGATCGAGACCGTTCGCAATGCGGGCTATCGCGCAGCTGCCTGACGCGGTCGTCTCCTCATGGGGTGGCGGCGCCCGCCTACCCGACGTACGAAACCCATTTCGGCGCTATCGCGTGGAGGCGCTGTGGGCGGCGTTCGCCGCGGCGAACTACGTCGCGATGATCGCCTGGCCGGCCTGGGAGACGATCCCGTTTCATTTCGTCTGGATCAGCCTGACCCTGCTGTACGGCTTCCGCGTCTGGCCGATGCGCGCGACGTTGATCGTGCTCGGCTTCGTGGTGGTGTTCACCGGGGCGTCGATCATGCTCGACGCCTTCGAGGGAATTCAGCTGTGGGGCGAGCTGTTCGAAGTCCCGCTGATGTCGGCCATGTTCCTCGCCATGGTCTGGCACGCTCGCCGGCGGGTGGACGCGCTCCGGGTGGCCGAGGCCGAAGCCGAGGAGCGCCGCGCGCTGCTCGAGAGCCAGGATCGGTTCATCCACGACGCGTCGCACGAGCTGCGCACACCGCTGACGATCGCTCGCGGCCACCTGGAGCTGCTGGCCAACCACGGCCTGGCCGGCGAGCTCGACGTGACCCTCGACGAGCTGGGACGGATCGACGCGATCATCGAACGCCTTCTGCTGCTCGCCGCCGCCGAGCAACCTGACTTCCTGCAGTTCGCCGATGTCGACCTCGAGCCGTTCCTCGAGGACGTGTTCATGCGCTGGTCGGAGGTTGCGCCGCGCGCCTGGCGGCTCGGCCCGCTTGCCCGCGTCAAGCTGCGCGTCGATCCGGAGCGGTTGCGGGCCGCCCTCGACGCGCTGTTCGAGAACGCCATCAAGTACACCGATGAGCGCGACGCGATCGAGCTGCGCGCGCGCCGCGCCGGGCCAGGCGAGGTCCTGATCGAGGTCGAGGACGAGGGCTCCGGCGTGGAGGAGATCGCACTGGCGCGGATCTTCGAGCGATTCGCCCGGGCTGATGCGGCGCGCACGCGCTCGACCGGAGGGGTCGGGCTCGGCCTGGCGATCGTCGACGCGATCGCCAAGGCCCATGGCGGCCGTTGCACGGTGCAGAACACCGGACACGGATCGATCTTCGCTCTGCAACTCGCGCTCACGCCCGCCCGGCCCGCTCAGCGACGGCCCGAGCTGAGCTCCTCGACCACCTGAGCGTCGATCCGCCCGGCGTGCCTGCGGTCGCCCGCGATCAGCGTCGGCGTGGTGACGATCCCGCCGCGCACGCCGGCCTCGAAGTCCCGACGGACCCGAGCCTCCAGGGCCGCGGCCCGCCGGTCGGTCTCGAAGCGGTCGAGGTCCAGCCCGAGCGTGCGGGCCCGGGCCCACAGGTGGGGATCCTCGAGCCGGCCCTGGTCGGCGAACAGCAGGTCGTGCATCTCCCAAAAGCGGCCCTGGAGACCGGCCGCCTCGGCCGCGCATGCCGCCGCCCACGCGCGCGGGTGGCTCGAGCGGACGGGAAAGTGCCGGAAGGCCAGCCGCAGGCGGGCGCCCGCCAGCCGGTCGGCGGCCGCGGCGCAGTAGGGGCATTCGAAGTCCGCGTAGACGATCACCAGCGGCGCGTCATCGGGCCCTTTGACGTGGTCCTCCTCGGACACCTCCGGGAGGGGGGCCGAGCGCAGATCGGCCAAGCTCAGGCGGCGGAACCCGTAGCGGCGGAGCCCGCGGTGACGGCGTCCAGGCCGTCGAAGATCAGATTCGCGCCGGGAAGATCGGTGACCGCCGGGGCCTGGTAGCTCCAGGCCACCACGCCGTCGGGTCCGACGATCACCAGCGCGCGCTGCGGAAAGCCGCCCGGGTGGTACACGCCGAAGGCGCGACAGGTCGCGCCCTTGGGCTCGAAGTCCGACAGCTGCGCGATGCTCACGCCGAGCTTTTCGCGAAACGCGGTCTGCGACCAGCGCGCGTCACACGAGACGCCGTACATGGTGGCGCCGCGCTTGGCCAGGTAGTCGCCGAGCACATCCTCGTAGAGCCCGATCTGATCGGTGCAAACCGGGCTGAACGCGAACGGGTAGAAGACCAGGACAGTGGTCTTGCCCTGAAGGTCGGCCGGGGTGAACTCGCTTCCGTCCTCGCGCTGCAGCTTGAAGTCCGGGACCGGCGTCCCGGCGGCGATCGGCCCCTCTCCCCGCGCCTCGCTCACCGCCGCAGGCCCAGCTCGCGCAGGACCGTGCGGTAGCGCTCGACGTCTGAGTCGCGGAGATAGTTGAGCAGCCGGCGGCGCTGGCCGACCAGCATCAGCAGCCCGCGGCGGGAATGGTGGTCCTTGCGATGCTCGCGCAAATGCTCGTTGAGCTCATTGATCCGCGCGGTGAGCAGGGCGACCTGGACCTCGGTCTTGCCGGTGTCGGCCGGTCCGTCGCCGAACTTCGAGATCAGCTCTTGCTTGCGTTCCTGGGTGAGGGGCATCGGCCGGTGAGGCTAGCAGGCCGCCGCTCAGGGCTGGTCGGAGCCCCGGCACAGCTCGCGCGTCCGGGCCACGTCGAGGCGCATCTGCTCGATCAGCGCCTCCGGCGAGTCGAACCGGCGCTCGCCGCGCAACCGGGACAGGAAGTCGATCCGCAACTCGCTGCCGTAGATGTCGCGGTCCCAGTCGAGCAGGTAGGCCTCGACGAGCAGCGCCCGCCCGGTCCCGAACGTGGGCCGCACGCCGATCGAGACCGCGGCGCAGGCCTCCGGGGTGCGGGCCGCGTAGATGCCGTGCCCTGGGCATACCAGCGCCTCGTCGGGCACGAGGTTGGCGGTCGGAAAGCCGAGCGTGCGACCGCGCTGATCGCCGGTGATGACCTCGCCGCGGAGCTGGAAGGGGGCGCCCAGGAAGCGCGCCGCGACCTCGACCTCGCCGGCCAGGACCAGACCGCGGATGTGACTGGAGGAGACGATCTCTCCCTCGACCTCGACCAGCGGCACCACTCGCGTCTCGAACCGCCCATCGGCCGCCAACCCCGCCGGGTCGCCGGCCGCGCGATGGCCGAAGCGGAAGTTCTCCCCCACCGACACATGCGTCGCCTGGAGGCGCTCGACCAGGATGTGGTCGATGAACTCCCGCGGGCTCTGATGGGCGAACCCCTGGTCGAACGGGATCACCACCAGCTCGTCGACCCCCAACTCGCCGATCAGCTCGGCCTTGGCCTCGAGGCTGGTCAGCAGCTTGGGGGCGGCCTCGGGCCGAACCACGCGCAGCGGATGGGGCTCGAACGTCAGCACGGTGTCGCTCCCCCGGATCACCTCGCGGTGGCCCAGGTGCACGCCGTCGAATTCACCGACCGCCACTCGCCGCGGTCGCTCCCGGACCTCGGAGAGCATCGTCACCTTCATTGCGGTGGAAGGCTAGTGACCCTCAGGGCCACGCAGCCCGACGATCGGTGCCAGCATGCCGCCGGGCCGCGGCTCGGCGAGCGCGACCACGCCGTGCTCATCGGTCAGCCGGGCCACAGGACCGGAGTCCGCCTCGCCGGGAACTGCCCCGCCGTGTGCGGCCCGGCGCGCCCGCTCCGGGTCGAGGCGAACTTCGGGGAGGAAGCTCAACGCCTCACCCAGGGACACGACCCGTTCGGGATCGGCGTCGGCCACCGCGAACGGCCCGATCCGGGTGCGCCGGAGCTCCTCGCAGTAGGCGTCGCCCAGATCGGCGATCAGGCTGCGCACGTAGGTGCCCGAGGAGCATTCGATCGTAAAGCCACGCCGATCGCCGTCCCGCCAGCGCTCGTCGAACCGGTACACGGACACCTCGCGCTCGGCCAACTCGACGGGCTCGCCCGCGCGGGCCAGCGCGTAGGCGCGCCGGCCGCTGACCTTGACCGCCGAGAAGGCCGGCGGGCGCTGGCGCACGCGTCCGCGCGGGAGCGTCAGGTCACCCACCGGCACCGCCCCGGTGGCCGTGATCTCGCCCTCGGGATCGCCCGTGGTCGAGATCGCCCCGAACCGCGCGGTGACCTCGTAGGTCTTGGGCAGCTCCATCAGGAAGCGCTGAACGCGGGTGGCGCGTCCGACCAGGACGAGCAGCAGGCCGGTGGCGAACGGATCGAGCGTCCCGGCGTGGCCCACGCGCACGCGACCCGGACCGCGCGTTCGCGTACCGAGCGCCCGGCGCATGCGGGCGACGACGTCGTGCGAGGTGACCCCGGCCGGCTTGTCGTAGAGGACGACGCCGTCGCTCACGCGAGTTGCTGCGCCAGTTCCTCCCGCAGGAACGCGACGAGCTCGTCGCGCCCCATCGCGGTGGAGAATCCGGCGGCCTGGCGATGCCCGCCGCCTCCCTGCGCGCGCGCGATCGCGGAGACGTCGACCCGGTCGTCGCTGGCCCGGAGCGAGACCTTCCGTGGCGGGCCGCCGTTGACCGAGATCCGCTCGCGGACCAGCGCGGCAACCGCGGTGCCCTCCACCGCACGCAGGTGGTCGATGACGCCCTCCGAGTAGCTCTCCTCGGCGCCTGACTCGGCGAAGTCGTCGGCGTCGAGTTCGGTGATCGTCAGCCGCCCGTCGTCGTACCGCGCGACCTTCGCGAGGCCGCGCGCGAGCAGCGCGAGCTTGCCGAACGGCACGCCCTCGTACACGCGCCGGTAGATCTCGTGCACGTCGACCCCGGCCTCGATCAGGTCGGCCGCCATCTCGTGCGCCCGCGGACCCGTGTTCTCGTACATGAACCGGCCGGTGTCGGTGATCAGGCCGACGTACAGGGCCTCGGCGATGTGCAGCGTGGGTTCGACACCGAGTCCGTGCATGAGGTCCCACACGATCTCGGCCGTGCACGACGCCTCGGGCAGCACGTAGTTGACCGTGCCGAACCGTGTGTTGTCGTGGTGGTGGTCGATGTTGACGATGTGCGCGCCGGGCCGCCGGAACGCCACCGCCGGGTTGCGCTCGAGGTTGCCGCAATCCAGGAACACGATCGTGCGCTGCTCGAGGTCCTCGGGCGGAGCGCTGACCAGCCCCGAGAGCGTGAAGAACTCATACTCGTTGGGGAGTGGGAACTCGGTCGCGTCGATGAACATGAGGCTGTCGCGGCCCTGGGCGACGAGGATCTCCTGCATGGCGATCAGCGACCCGAGGGCGTCGCCGTCGACGTTCTCGTGCGTGACGACGATCAGCTTGTCAGCCGACCGGAGCTCCTCCAGGACTTGCTCTCTCGTTGCCGCCCCCGCGCCGTTCTCATGCATCTGGCTCCCACCCACCCGGCCCCTGCTCGATCAGCCGCGAGATCCGCATGCCGCGATCGACCGACTCGTCGTACTTGAAGCTGATCATCGGCGTGTGCTTGAGCGACAACTCCGCGGCCACGCGACCCTGGAGGAAGCCGCGCGCCGAGCTCAGGCCCTCGAGCGTCTCCGAGCGCACCCGCTCGTCGCCGAGGACGCTCACGTATACGCGCGCGTAGCGCAGATCGGGACTGGTCTTGACAGCGGTCACGGTCACGAACCCAATTCGTGGATCCTTGAGATCTTTGGCGATCGCGTCGCTGAGCACTGCGCGCACAGCCTCGTCGACGCGCCGCATCCGGCCGTCGCCCATCCTACCCGCTCGCTTCCGATCGTGGACGGGACGCGTTAGCGCTCACTCGGACAGCTCCTCCACCGAGGTGACAAAGCGTTGGATTCGAACGTGATCCGGCCAGCGTGCCTCGATCCAGCGCTCCACGTTGTCGGCCGCGGCACACAGCACCGGGAGCGAGCCGCCGGTCAGCGCCGCGGTCAGCCGGGCCCGCTGCCAGAGGTCCTGGTGGTCGACCTCGGCCACCGCCGCACCCAGCCGGGTGTGGAGTTGTGCCTTGATCGAGGAGAGCTCCTTGCGCTTTGCCTTGAGGCTCCCGGCGTCGGGAAAGTGCAGGTCGATCACCAACACCGCGACGAAGCCGCTGCTGCCCGACACCGCCGGCCACCTCCCCGCCTTGCGTCTCTAGACGAGCTCGCGCTCGACCTGACGGGTGGCGTAGGCCTCGAGCACGTCGCCCTCCTTGATGTCGGCGAAGTCCCTCAGCACCACTCCGCAGTCGTAGCCCGAAGCCACCTCGCGGACGTCCTCGTTGAACCGGCGCAGGCTCTGGATCTCTCCGTCGTAGATCACCATGCCGTCGCGCACCAGGCGGACCTTTGACCCGCGCGTCACCCGACCGTCGGTCACGTGGCAGCCGGCGATCGTGCCCACGCGCGAGGCCCGGAAGATCTGGCGCACCTCGACGGTGCCGAGCGTCTCCTCGACCTCCTCGGGCGCCAGCATGCCCTGCATGGCGTCGCGCAGCTCCTCGATCGCGCGATAGATCACCGCGTAGTGGCGGATCTCGACGCCCTCGCGGTCGGCCACGGCCCGCGCGTCGCCGACGGGGCGCACGTTGAAGGCGAGGATGACCGCGTCGGACGCCGCGGCGAGCATCACGTCGGACTCGGTCACGCCGCCCACCGCGCCGCGGATCACGTTGACCGACACCTCGTCCTGCGGGAGCTTGGCGATCTCGTCCTCGATCGCCTCGAGCGACCCGGCCACGTCGGACTTGAGCACGAGGTTGAGCTCCTGGACGCCCGCCTTGAAGATGTCCTCGAGCGAGACCTTCTTGCTCGAGCGCCGGGCCAGGGCCTCGGCCTTCAGGCGGGTGGCCCGCTCGGTGGCGAGCTGGCGCGCCCGTCGCTCGTTCTCGACCGCGCGCACGTGCTCGCCGGCTTCGGGCACGCCGTTGAAGCCGAGCACCTCGACCGGCTCGCCCGGCGGCGCCTGGCCGACGCGGTTGCCCAGGAAGTCGTTCATCGCCCGCACCCGGCCCCAGTCGGCACCGGCCACCAGCGAGTCGCCCACCTCGAGCGTGCCGCGCCCGATCAGGATCGTCACCACCGGGCCGCGGCCCGGGTCGAGCTTTGACTCAATCACGGTGCCGGAGGCGGGTGCGTCGGGATTGGACCGGAGCTCCTCGACCTCGGCCATCACCAGGATCGTCTCGAGCAGGTCGTCGAGTCCCTCGCGGGTCTTGGCCGACACGTCGACGAACTCGGTGTCGCCGCCCCACTCAACCGGCTGGAGGCCGAGCTGGGACATCTCGGCGCGCACGCGATCGGGCTGCGCGCCCTCCTTGTCGATCTTGTTGACCGCGACGAGGATCGGGACGCCGGCCTCCTTGGCGTGGTCGACCGCCTCCTGGGTCTGCGGCTTGACGCCGTCGTCGGCGGCCACCACGATCACCGCGATGTCGGTGACCTTGGCGCCGCGCGCACGCATCGCGGTGAACGCCTCGTGGCCCGGGGTGTCCAGGAAGGTGATCGACCTGCCGTCGTGCTGGACCTGGTAGGCGCCGATGTGCTGGGTGATGCCGCCCGCCTCGCCCGCGGCCACGTGCGTGGAGCGGATCGCGTCGAGCAGCGAAGTCTTGCCGTGGTCGACGTGGCCCATGATCGTGACGACCGGCGGGCGCTCGACGAGCTCCTCCTCGGCGTCGTGGAACACGGGCTCGGCCGTGGTCTCGTCCTCGGAGTGGATGACCTCGATGTCCTTGCCGAGCTCGGCCGCGAGCACCTGGACGGCGTCGTCGGACAGCGTCTGGGTGAGCGTCTTCATCTCGCCCAGCGCCATCAGCTTCTTCATGATCTCGGGCACCGGGACGTCGAGATACTCGGCCACGTCCTTGACCGTCGAGCCGCTCGCGATACGAATCGTGTCGGGCTCGGCCAGCGCCGTGTTCGACGGACGCGACTCGGCTTCCTCGTCGTACACGCCGCGCCGGCGCCGACCGCGGCGCTGGCGGCGCGGCGGCTGATTGGACTGGGGAGGGCCACCGCCGGTGGTCGTGCGGCGCGAAGCCTGTGAATCGATGACCACGCGACGCCGGCCGCCGGCATTGCCCGGGGCGCGCTCGCCCTGGAGGGAGTCGCGGGTTGGGCGCTTGTGGCTGGCGTCGCTCTCGCTACGGCGCGGTGGCGCGTCGGAAGTCGGGCTTGGAGATGCCTCGGACCGGCCCGGGGCATCCCCGCGGGCGGCCGGAGCCTGGGGCCGAGCGGCCGGAGCGTCCGCGCGAGCGGCCGGAGCATTGGCGCGAGCGGCCGGAGCGTCGGCGCGCGCCTCGGAACGAGCGCGGGGCGGTCGCTCCTCGTTGCGCTTCCCGGCGCCGTCACCACGCTGCTCCGCGCGCGGCTCTCGCGCACCGGCCGCGGGCTTCGTGGCCTGCGTCTTGCCGGCGCCGTCGCCGCCACCGTTGCCGAGCACGCGCAGTGCATCCGCCTCGTCGACGGAAGAAGACACGGCCTTGACCTTGAGGCCGGCCGCCTGAAGTTGCGCCAGCACCTCCTTGGGCGGAAGCCCTCGCTCCTTGGCGATCTCGTGTACGCGCTTGCTCATCTGCTTCTGAGTGTAGGCCCCTACTGGCGGCCCTTGGAGACGGCCTGCACCTGGTCGGTGTCCTTGCCCTCGAGCGCCTGGTGGGCCTCGATGCCGCAATAGCGCGAGCCGGGCAGTGCCGCGTTGGGACAGCGCCGGCCGTTGGAGAGGATCGCGTGGCAGCGGCCCTGGGTCTCCTCCTCCTCGTAGCCGTGCTGCGACTCCTCGGCGGCGAACTCGGTCTCCGAGCGGATGTCGATCCGCCAGCCGGTGAGCCGGGCGGCCAGCCGGGCGTTCTGACCCTCGCGGCCGATGGCCAGGGACAGCTGGTCATCGGGGACGATCACCGTGGCCTGCTTGCCGGCGTCATCGACCAGCACCTCGCGCACGCGGGCCGGCGACAGCGCCTTGGCCACGAACCGGGCGGGCTCGTCGTTGTACGGAATGATGTCGATCTTCTCGCCGCGCAGCTCGGACACGACCATCCGCACGCGCGACCCTCTCGGGCCGACGCAGGCGCCGACCGGGTCGACGCCGTCGACGTGCGAAACCACCGCGATCTTCGAGCGGTAGCCGGGCTCGCGGGCGACGTTGGTGATCTCTACGAGCCCGTCGGCGATCTCCGGGACCTCGAGCTCGAACAGTTGCTTGATCAGCTCGGGGTCGCGGCGCGAGACGATGATGCTCGGGCCCTTGGTCGAGTTCGACACGTCCTTGATGACCGCCTTGATCCGCTGGGAGTGGTCGTACCGCTCGCCGTCGACCTGCTCGGACTTGGGCAGGAGCGCCTCGACCCGCTCGCGCAGCTGAACCAGCGTGTACCGCGAGTCGGACTGCTGCACGATGCCCGTGATCAGCTCGCCGACCCGGTCGCGGTACTCCTCGAACATCATGTCGCGCTCGGCCTCGCGGATCCGCTGCAGGATGACCTGCTTGGCGGTCTGCGCGGCGATCCGCCCGAAGTCGTGCGGGGTGACGTCCTCGGTCTCGATCTGGTCCTCGTACTCCTTGAGCTTCTCGAGGTCGATCTCGGGCTCGGGGGGCTCGCGCATCTCGCCGGTCTCGGGGTCGACCGTGGGCTGCTGGTCGGGCGTGGCCTCGACCAGGAGCTGCTCCTCGAGCTCGGGCGGGATCTTCAGCTCCCACACCTTGAAGTCGCCGCTGTCGCGGTCCATTTCCACCTTGGCGTAGCGAGCCGCATCAGGCGTCTTCTTGTATGCAGACAAGAGCGCGTCTTCGAGCGCCTCCATCAGCTTCTCGGAGGAGATGTTCTTTTCGGCGGCAAGGCCGCGGACGGCCTCGACGATCTCTCTCGACATGACTTCAGTCTCCAGGTACGAGGTTGGAGCGGGCGATTTGCTCGTATGGGATCGTGACCACGCCCTCCTGCGCGGCGATCGTCACATCGCGATCCGATGCGCCGACCAGCTCGCCGGTCACGCTCCGGTGTCCATCCCGAGCCTCCCGCAGGCGCACCCGGGCGTGGCGACCGAGAAAGCGCGTGTAGTGCTGCGGCTTGGTGAGCGGCCGGTCCTGGCCGGGGGAGGAAACCTCGAGCGAGTAGCGATCGCGGTAGTCGTTGAGCAGCCCCGTGACCCGCTCGCACAGAGCGAGCGTGACGCCCTCGGGGTGATCGATGAACAGTCGCAACGTGCCGGCGGAAAGGACCTCGGCCAGCAGCACCTCGACCTCGGGCTCGCTGGCTGCGAGCCGGGCCTCGATCTCGGCCTGAAGGTCGTTGCTGCTGGAACTCAACTCTCGGTCTCCTCCGTCACAAACTCAATAAAAAAGTGGGCACTCAGCGCCCACTTCGGGTACTGCCCACCGGGGTGCACCCGGCGCTCAACTTCTGTTTCAGAGTAGCACCGTGGGGGCAGGGCTGGGCCTCCGTCTTGCCTCCCGGGCTCAGTGGTATGAGGGCCGTATGCGTGCCGCGCTACACGCGAGGGAGGCCTGACGGATCCCCAGCCCTGCCCTTCGGGCCGGTCGGCGTCGTTGGCGCCGGGGGCACCCGGTCGTCCCCTCGCGCGCGCCTCGTTTTAAGCTCGGCGTCCCCGCTACGAAAGCCGGGGGTCCGGTGCTATGAGTCGGATGTGGACGCGTCGGCGCGGGCGCGGGCGCGGTCGCGGTAGATGCGGTAGTCGCGCCGGCCGGGTGCCATGCCCGCGGCCTGGGCGAGCGGCTGGCGCGCTTCGGCGTGGCGGCCGAGCATCTGCAGCGAGCGGCCGAGGCAGAACAGCGCGTAGTCGTTGGTCGGCGCGCGGTCGATCACGGCCTGGAACTCCTCGGCGGCCTGCTCGTAGCGCTGCGCGCCGAACAGCGCGCGGCCCAGCGCCTCGCGGATCGAGGTCTTGTCGGGGGCGAGATCACGCGCACGCGTGAGCGGGATCGTCGCCTGGTGGTGGTGCCCGGCCTCGAGCAACTCGGTGCCCCGCACGAACAGCTCATAGACGTCTTCCATGTCCACCTAGTGTAAAGGCCCCTCCGACCCCGTTCGGGGAGCTGCCGGGTCAGCCGGCGGGCGGACGGGCAGGCCGGCGAGGTGGGCGCCGTGAGCGGGATGAGCGGGCCGGTTTCGGCCGCGGCGGGAGCGCCCACAGCGCTCGCAGGGCGCCGCCCAGGCCGAGCCCGGCCCGGAGCTGGCCCCGCAGGGCGCGCCGCTGGCGCAGCGTCGGCAGGGTCCCGTCGGCGCCGTAGCGCGCCATGCGCAGCGCGTGCACGTACGCCGCGGCGTCCGGCGAGGTGCGGAAGCGCCGCTCCAGCGCAGCCAGGGTGACCCCGTCGGAGATCGGCCGTCCGCTGCGCGTCAGCGCACGCTCGAGCTCGGCCAGCATGCCCTCTGCGTCGAGCGGGCGGGTCCGGGTCCACGCGAGGAGGGCGATCACGAGCACCACCGCGAGCACGCCGAGCGTGCCGAGCAGGACGGGCGCGGTCGAGCTGTCCGAATGGGTGTTCAGGGTGCCGGCCACGGAGCCGGTGGGCGAGCCCGCGTTGCGGCCCCCGAGCTTGCTCAGTCCGCCGCTGCCGCCGAGGATGCCGTTCGAGTTGATCGCCGAGCGGCCGCCGCGCGCCGGCGCCGCCGCGGGCGTCGGATCGAACGTGACCCAGCCGTAGCCCGGGAACCACACTTCGACCCAGGCGTGTGCGTCGACATCCGAGACCAGGTAGCTCTTGGTGGCCGAGTCATAGTTGCCGGTGGTGAAGCCGGTGGACACGCGCGCCGGCACGCCGCCCATCCTCAGCAGCAGGGCCATCGAGCCGGCGAACTGCTGGCAGTACCCCAGGCGGTTTTGGAACAGGAAGGTCGCAATCGGATACTGCGTCGGCGGCGGATACTCGTCGTAGGTGTATCCATTGGCCAGGTAGGCCATCACGCGCTGGACGAACTTGTACGGCGTGCGCGACCTGGCCGCGAGCTGCTGGGCGAGGGCATACGCCTGCGCATAGGGCGAGTTCTCGATCGCGGCCGCCGCGCTGACCCCATTGGGGCTGGTCTGGTTCAGCGGCGCGACGCCGATCGAACCGAACGCGGGGAACAGGATGCTCTGACCTCCCAGGGTGGCCGGCCCACGCTCTTGGGGCAAGGTCAGGGCGAGATCGCTCTCCCGCGCCTCGACCGGATAGTCGTCGCCGGCCCGGGCGAGCGCCCGGGTGCTCGGATGCGGGACGTAGACCTGGACCGTGTACGAGTCACCGGGGCCGAGGGCGTTCGTCGTGGCCCACGTCCCCACGCTCGACCCCGGCAGCGCCGGGCTCGAGAGGTGCGCGGGCAGATTGGCAAATCCGGCCGCGATCACGTCGTGCGTGGTCATCGCCCGCATCGTGACCGTGAGGCTCTGGGTGTACTGGGCGAGCGTCCCCCCTTTGACGTCCTCCGGCGAGGTTCCGCCGCTGGAGCCGGCCGCCCAGCCCCGTCCGTCGAACGTGTCGAGGTTCTCGGCCTTCCAGTACTCCCCGCTGAACGCCTTGGGCGATGCCTTCACCTCGAGCACGTCGTTGCCGGTCCGAGGCCAGATCAGTGGTCCGTAGTTCTGGGCCCAGTTGAACCTCTCCACGTGGGCGGGCGTGAATCCACGGGTCAGCGCCTCGTAGTTGATCCACGGCGTGTGCTGGTCCAGCGCGGGAGCGACGATCATCGCGACCGCGCCGGTGGCGGCGCAGGCCAGCAGCACGCTGCCGCGACGGTCCGGCGCCACCCGCTCGCCCCACATGAAGAAGGCCAGCAGGGCGAACAGGATGAGCCCCTGGAGGTAGCCCAGGTGCGGATGCACGAGCGTCGCCGGCACGACGACCAGCGCGATCAGCGGCAGGGCCGCGCCGGCGCGGCGGATGTCGCCGAGCGCGGGCGGGGCGAAGGCCAACAGCATCCCGGCGTCGAGTAGCAGCACGGCCGCGCCGAGGTTCATCACCACCCGTGCCCAATCGTTGATCCCGGTGTAGGGAACGAGGATGCCGGGGAGCGCCGAGAGGCCCTGGCTGATCGCGTCGGCCGTGACCGCGACGCGCAGGTGGATGATCCAGCCCAACGGGATGCCCGCGATCGGGAACGCGAGCACGACTGCGAGCAGGGCAAGCGGGGCGCCCAGCATGCTGACGGCGTCACTCCGGCCGTTCGACGCGGCCACCGCGCGCTCGCGCTCGATCAGCACCGGCCCGAGACCGGCCACTGCCACCGCCAGCGCGAGCAGCCCGACCAGCCGCCACGTGGGGGCCGGCTTCATCAGTGTCCCCCAGCGCAGCACGCCGTACAGCCCGAGCGCGGTGAACGCGGTCAGACGCACCAGCAGGTGATCGCCGGTCCTCGTCGCCGGGCGGCTCGGACCGGCCTCGCGTCCGAGCGAGGCGAGCACCGCGACCTGGGTGGTGGAGCTCACGCCACCGCTCGCTCTCTCGGGCGGCGACCCGCGCCGATGACGAACCCCAGACAGCCGGCCACCTCGAAGCTCGCGTCCTGGGGCTGCTGGCTGATCAGCGGCTTGGGGATCACCAGGACGGCGGCTCGCACTCCGGCGCCGACCAGACCGACCGGCATGCGGCCGAGCGGAGTGGCCGCGACGTACAGAACCTGGGATGAGCGGGCGCCCGGTGCGAGCCCCGGGGCCCTCGTCGCCGGTCCTCCCTCGACCATGGCCAGACGGGCGTGAGCCACCGGCCAGGCGGCCAGGTCCGGCTCGACCTCGAGCGGGCGATGCTCGCCGGGCAGGAGCAGGCCGCAACCAACCCGACCGCCAAGCTCGAGGACCAGCGATGCCGCGGCCCTGACCGCGGCATCGAGGTGCTCGGGCGGACCACCACCGCGGGCGTCGAGCACCACGAGCGGTCGGCTGTCGGTGTCCGCGCGCAGACGGCGCTCGAGCAGCCCCGCCCCCCGGGCCAGCGCCGCCCAGTGGATGCGCGAGGCCGGCGTGCCGGGCCGGTAGGGCCGCAGACCGTCGACCTCGGTGGCGCCGAGCGGTTCGACCGCCGTCACTCCGGCCGCCCGGCGCCATTTCTCACCGGCGCCCGGCACCCACTTGACCCGCTCGGTCCGCGGAAGCACGAGGATCTCCTGGGGCGGCGAGGGACTCTCCCGGAACACCCGCGCGAGCTCGAGAGCATCGGCCACGATCAGGCTGGGCGGGTCGATCCGCCGGATGCCGCGGCGCGGGAAGCTGGCGACGATGCGCACGCTGGCGTTCGGGCCGCCGGAGACCAACGACAGCTGCGCATGGATCGGTACCGGCTTGCCGGCCAGCGAGTCGACCACGGCGGCTCCGGGCAGTCCCCAGTACCCGCGGCTGACCTCGATCGTGGCCTCGATCGGCTCCTCTTCGACGACCCGGTCGGACTCGAGGTGCCGCTCGATCACGGCGCTCCGGGCGGCCAGCAGGACCCATGTCGGGGCGCTCACCGCGAGCACGACGAGCGCCACCCCGGGAACGAACAGCGGTGCGGCGTCGAACAGCAGGGCGACCAGGATCAGCGCCAGTCCGGCGACCCCGACCGCCCCCGCTCGCCTCACCTCACAGCGCCCTCACCGACGCCACCGCGTCGCTGACCACGTCGGCCGCGGCGCGGCGGGGGGATTCCGGCGCCAGGACCAGGCGGTGCGAGAGCACGGGCTGGGCCAGCGCCTGGACGTCGTCGGGTAGCGCATGGTCGCGGCCCTGCATCATCGCGTAGGCCTTGGCCGCGCGGAGCAGGAGCAGGCCGGCGCGCGGGCTGGCCCCGAGATCGACCCGAGGATCCTCGCGGGTGCGCCACAGCAGGCGGACGATGTAGTCGCGCAGCGGCTCGGCCGCCCGCACGCGCTTGGCGGCGTCCTGGGCGTTGAGCACGTCGGCGGCGGTGGCCACGTGGGTCAGCGTCAGCACCCGGTCGCCCGACTCGTGGTCGGCCAGCATGCCGGCCTCGGCCCCGCGCGAGGGATACCCGAGCGAGAGGCGGGTCATGAAGCGATCGACCTGGGCCTCGGGCAAGGGGTAGGTCCCCTCGTACTCGATCGGGTTCTGGGTGGCCAGGACCAGGAACGGGCGGGCCAGTTCGTGGGTGTGGACGTCGACGGTGACGCGGCGCTCCTGCATGCACTCGAGCAGCCCCGACTGGGTCTTGGGCGAGGCCCGGTTGATCTCGTCGACCAGCACCACGTTGGCGAACACCGGTCCCGGCCGGAACTCGAAGCGCTGCTCGCGCTGGAGATAAACGTTGGTCCCGACCACGTCGGCCGGCAACAGGTCCGAGGTGCACTGCACGCGCGCGAACTGGCAGTCGATCGAGCGGGCGAGCGCCCGGGCCAGCGCAGTCTTGCCAACCCCCGGATAGTCCTCGATCAGGACGTGCCCCTCGGCCAAGAGCGCCACCATCAGGTGCGTCAGCGTCTCCGAGCGCAGCTGCACGGCGCTCGCGATGTTGGCCGCGATCCGCCGCGCGAGCGCGGCGTGCGCCTCAGACTCGTGCGGGGCTACGGGTGTCTGCTCGGGCTCCATCCGTCCCAGTGCCTCCCCGGGCTGCGCGCAATCGCTCCACCTCTTCGAGGACGGCGCGCGCCACTCTTTCCTTCCTGGAGCGCGGCACGTGCCGCTGCTCCCCGTCCACGGTGAGGATCGTGACCTCGTTGTCGTCTGACTCGAATCCGATGCCCGCGCGCGAGATGTCGTTGATCACGATCGCGTCCAGCCGCTTGCGCTCGAGCTTGCCGCGCCCTAGCTCGACGGCATCCTCTCCGTGCTCGGCGGCGAAGCCGACGATCACCTGATCGGATCGCCGGTGCTCGGCGATCGTGCTCAGCACATCCTCGGTCGGCTCGAGCTCGAGCTTGGGGATTCCCTCATCCTTCTTGAGCTTGCGGTTCACCGGCCCGGCGGGACGGAAATCGGCCACGGCGGCGCTCATCAGCAATACGTCGCACGCACCCAATTCGTTCCCGCATGCCGTGGCCAGCTCGGCCGCGGTCTGGACTCTCAGGACCCGTACGCCGGACGGGATCTCGAGCCCGACGTTGGCCGCCACCAGCGTCACCTCGGCGCCGCGGCGCTGCGCCTCGCGGGCGAGGGCAAGCCCCATCCTGCCCGACGAGCGGTTGCCCAGGAAGCGGACGCTGTCGATCGGCTCGCGCGTCCCGCCGGCGGTGACCAGCACCCGCACGCCAGTCAACGATGACCCTCCGGGCGGGCGGGCGGTCATCAGCGCCTCGCAGGCGTCGAGCAGATCCGAGGGCTCGGCCAGCCGCCCGATCCCCTGCTCGCCGTGCGAGGCCAGCTCGCCCTCGCCCGGCGGGATGATCGTCACGCCGCGCGCGCGGAGCAGCTCGAGGTTGGCCTGGGTGGCGGGGTTCAGGTACATCCGGTGGTTCATCGCCGGCGCCACCGCCACCGGGCAGGCCGCGGCCAACGCGGCCGCGCTCAGCAGGTTGTCGGCCTGGCCGTGGGCGAGCTTGGCCAGCGTGTTGGCCGTGGCCGGGGCGATCAGGTACAGCTCGGCTCGCTCGACGAGCGCCAGATGGCTGATCGGGGCGCGCTCGGGCAGCGGCTCGCCGGGATAGGACCCGCGCGCGGGATCCGGGTCGAACTCGCTGGTCAGCACCGGCCCTCCGGTGATCGCCTCGAACGAGGCGCGGCCGACGAAGCGCTCGCTGGTCGGCGTCTGGATGACCCGCACCGCATGTCCTCGCTTGACCGCGAGGCGCGCCGCCTCGAGCGCCTTGTACGCCGCGATCCCGCCGCTCACACCGAGGAGCAATCGGGCCACGGCCTCGGCCTACCGGTAGTGGTACTTGAGCTTGCCCTGAGCGACCTCTTCGAGGGCGATCGTCAGGTAGTTCTTCGAGCGCGTCTCCACCATGGGCGGTGGGAACTCGTCGAACGTGCCCTCGCCGAGGTTGTGGTAGTAGGAGTTGATCTGGCGTGCGCGCTTGGCGGCGACGATGACGCTGGCGTAGTCGGAGTCGACGTGGTCGAGCAGCTTGTCGATGCGGGGTGAGATCAAAGCGTGTGCCGTCCTTCGGAGGAGTGTTGGCCAAAGGTTAGCGGGGGCCAACCCGCGGAGGTGCAGGCCAACCTGCTAGGGGTCGCGGTGCGCGACCGCCGAGCGTACGATCCCGGCCAGCTCCTCGGTCGCCTCCTCCAGGCGATCGTTGATCACCACGTGCCCGAACTCAGGTTGGGCCTCGAGCTCGCGCTCGGCGGTTTGCAGGCGCGCGTCCACCTGGTCGGCGCTGTCGGTTCCGCGTCCGACCAGCCGCGCCCGGAGCGCCGGGCGGGAGGGCGGCGCGATGAACACGGCCACCGCCTCGGGCATCGCCGCGCGGACCTGGCGGGCGCCCTGGACCTCGATCTCGAGCACGACGCCGTCGCCGCCCTGGAGCCGGCGCTCGAGCTCGGAGCGCAGCGTGCCGTAGCGATGACCCGAGTAGGTGGCGTGCTCGACGAAGTCGCCGCCGGCGACATGGGCCTCGAACTGCTCGGGGGTCAGGAAGTGGTAGTCGACGCCGTCGCGCTCGCCGGGCCGCGGGCGGCGGGTGGTCGCCGAGACCGACAGCTCGAGGCCGGGGACGCGCTCGAGCAGCCCACGGATCAGCGTGCCCTTCCCAACGCCGGACGGACCGGTGATCACGAAGACCTTGCTCACCGTCGCGAGCCGGCTCGCGGCGACGCCGTAGTGGTCAGCGCCGCCGCATGAGCGCGACCAGCTCGCGCCGCTGGCGCTCGGACAGACCGCCGACCGTCTTGCTCGGCGAGATCTTGCACTGACCCAGGATCTTGTTCACCTTCACCCGGCCGTACTTGGGAACGGCCAGGAGCAGGTCGAACACCTTGGCCGTGGCCAGGTAGTCCGGAGGCTCGAGCAGGAGCCTGTCGATCGGCTGGCGGCCGGCCTTGAGGTCTCGCTTCAGTTGCGCCCGGCGGGTTCGGATATCGTTGGCCCGCTGAAGCGCTTCCATGCGTTGCACTAGAGAGCGCTCGGGTGCAGCGGTTGGCTTTGGGGGCGATTCGCTGACCGGCGACATGGGCGGCGACTATACATCTTGGGAAGAGGCGATCAAGGCAAAAGGGCGCAATTCGACTCGACCTCAAGCTGAGCTAGAGCATTGTCGAGGATGGTTTCGGTAATTCCCTGGGTTTGCAGGGGGTTTTGCAAGCGGTTGCAAAATGGTCACATGACTTGACCCCGAGGGGCAAGCTGCGGCCCTGAGCGGTCCTAGACGGCGCTATTTGCGAGAAGTTCTAAGAGCTCCGCGGAGACTCTCAGACCGGCGGCGGGGTCGCGGAAGCTCTCGGTGCCGACCGCGACCAGAGTCGCGCCCGCGCGCATCAGATCGAGAGCGTCGGCACCCCGGCCGACGCCGCCCATTCCGACGATCGGGATCTCGACCGCCTGGGCCACCGCGCGGACCTGCGCCAGCGCGATCGCCCGGACCGCGGGCCCGGATACCCCGCCGGTCACGCCACCGAGCCAGGGCTGCCCGGTCCGGGGGTCGAGCGCCATCCCGCGCACGGTGTTGACCAGCGACACGGCGTCGGCGCCGGAGTGTTCGGCGGCGACGGCCACGGCGGGCACGTCGGTGGCGTTCGGGGTGAGCTTGACGATCAGCGGCTTGGCGGTCAGCGGCCTGACCCGGTCGAGCAGCGCGGTGATCTCGGCCGGGTCGGCGCCCATCAACAGGCCGGTCTCGACGTTGGGGCAGGACACGTTGAGCTCGAGCGCGGCCACCCCCTCGCGCGCGGCGAAGGCGCTGACGAGCTCGGCCACCTCATCGCGGCTCGAACCCATCACGTTGACGATCAGCGGAACCGGCAGGGTCGCGAGCTCGGGCAGGTCGTGCTCGAGGTAGCCGCGCAGGCCCTTGTTGGGAAGGCCGATCGAGTTGATCAGCCCGCCGGCGAGCTCCCACAGGCGCGGCGGCGGGTTGCCCTGGCGCGGCTCGAGCGTCACCGTCTTGGACACGAACGCCGCGAACGGGAAGCGCTCGATCAGCTCCTCGCCGAACGCTCGCCGGGCGGCGATCACGTCGAACGTGCCCGAGGCGTTGATGATCGGGTGGGCCAGCTCGATCCCGCAGAACTCGACCGTCAATGCCCCGCTCCCGCGGAGACCGCTCGGCTGCGCCTCGCTCCCGGCCTCACATCTTCGCTTCTTGAATCCAGGAGACCGCTCCGATGTTCGGCCATGTCACGGAGCCGGCGCGCCTCGAGCACCGGGCCCTCCAGGCACAGCCTGACGTAGCCGTCGACGGTCGGCACAACGCAGCCGAAGCACGCGCCGAACCCGCAGGCCATGCCCGACTCCAGCGCGAGCTGCGCCGGGACGGCGCGCTCCACGCACATCGCCCTGACCGCCTCGAGCATGGCCGGCGGTCCGCAGGCGTAGACCTCGAGCTCCTCGCCGCGCTCCTCGAGCACGTCCTCGAGGAGCTCGGTGACCAGCCCGTGGTGCCCGACGCTGCCGTCGTCGGTGGCCACGGTCGGATCGTGCAGGAGCGCGGCTCCCTCGGCGTGGGCGCGGTCCCTGAAGCCGAGGAGGGCCGGAGTCCGCGACCCGAGCTCGTCCTGCCAGATGGCCAGCGGCGCGATGCCCACGCCACCGCCGATCAGCAACGGCTCGCGGCCGTCGCGCGGCCGCGTGAAGCCGTTGCCGAGCGGGCCGACCAGCAGCAGCTCATCGCCCGGCTCGAGCTCGCACAGCCGGTTCGTGCCCGGGCCGACGTCCTCGATCAGGAAGTGCAGCTCGTCATCGTGCGCCCGCAGGACGCTGAAGGCGCGGGGCAGGAACGGGCGCTCGCCCTCTCCCCCACCCCAGCGCTCCGCGGTGGCCAGCATGTAGAACTGACCGGCCTCCGGCTCGGGGCCGTCGATGTCCCGGCAGCGCAGGACCACGTAGGCGCCATAGGTTTCGCGCGCGATCACCGTGGCCGCGCGGCGGCCGAACGGCGCCGTCATGCGACCTCGGTCGGCCTGGCGGTCGGCGCGGGCTGCCGGGTGCCGTGGATCTCCTGGAGCGAGAGGACCTCGGGCTCGCCGCGCCGCGCCGAGGCGATGGCCCGGGCGGCCGCCATGCCCCCGGCCATCGTCGTGATGCACGGGATCCCGCGGGCGATCGCCGCCGTGCGGATCTCGTAGCCGTCGGCGCGGGCGCCCGTGCCGACCGGGGTGTTGATGACCAGATCGACCTCGCCGCGCTCGATCCAGTCGACCACGTGCGGCGAGCCCTCTCCGATCTTGTTGATGGTTTCGGCCGGGATGCCCATCCGGCGCATCGCGCGGGCCGTGCCGCGCGTGGCGATGATCTCGAAGCCGAGGTCTTGCAGCACGGTCGCGACGCCGGTGGCGGCCGGCTTGTCCCCGTCGGCCACCGTGATGAACACCCGGCCGTGGCCCGGCAGGGTCGCCCCGGCCGCCGCCTGGGCCTTGGCGAACGCGGTCGGGAAGTCGCGCGCGATGCCCATGACCTCGCCCGTCGAGCGCATCTCGGGGCCGAGCAGCGAGTCGGCGCCGGCGAAGCGGTCGAACGGCAGCACGACCTCCTTGACGCACACGTGCCCGTTGCTCGTGTCCGCTGGGAGCCCGAGACCGGCCAGTCGTTCCCCGAGCAGCACCCGGCAGGCCAGCTTGGCCACCGGCAGCCCGATCGCCTTGGAGACGAACGGGACCGTTCGCGACGCTCGCGGGTTGGCCTCGATCACGTACAGGCCGTCGTCGTGGATCGCGAACTGCACGTTGAGCAGGCCGATGACGTTCAGCGCCCGGGCGATGCCCTCGGTCTGGGCCCTGATCTGGGTGAGCATCTCCTCGCCCAGGGTGTGCGGGGGCAGCACGCAGGCCGAGTCGCCCGAATGGATCCCGGCCTCCTCGACGTGCTGCATGATCCCGGCGATCCACACGTCGGTGCCGTCGCCGATCGCGTCGACGTCGACCTCGATCGAGTCCTCGAGGAAACGGTCGAGGTAGATCGTCGTGCCAGGCTCCCGCGCCACGCGGTCGAGGTAGTCGGCCAGTCCGTCGACGCTGTAGACGATCTCCATGGCCCGCCCGCCGAGGACGTAGCTCGGCCGCACGAGCAGCGGGAAACCGACCTGCTCGGCCTGGTGCAGGGCCTCCTCGGTCGAGGTCGCGGTGGCGTACGGCGGGGCCTTGTAGCCGAGTCCGTCGAGCAGCGGACCGAAGCGCGAGCGGTCCTCGGCCAGGTCGATCGCGTCGACGCTCGTACCGAGAATCGGGACGCCGGCCTCGCTCAGCCCGGCGGCCAGCTTGAGCGGCGTCTGCCCGCCGAACTGCACGACGACCCCCTCCGGCCGCTCGACCGCGCACACCGCGAGCACGTCCTCGAGCGTCAGCGGCTCGAAGTACAGGCGGTCCGAGGTGTCGTAGTCGGTCGAGACGGTCTCCGGGTTGCAGTTGATCATCACCGCGTCGCGGGCCTGCTCGCGCACGGTCTGCGCGGCGTGCACGCAGCAGTAGTCGAACTCGATCCCCTGTCCGATGCGGTTCGGACCCGAGCCCAGGATCACCACGCTCGGCCGGTGGCCGCGGTCGACCTCGTTCTCGCCGCCGCGTTCGTACGACGAGTAGTAGTAGGGAGTCCGGGCGGCGAACTCGGCCGCGCACGTGTCGACCGACTTGAACGTGCGCCGGCCTTCGCAGTCAGTTTGCGCGTCCGGTTCGGATACGAGCTCGGACAGCTCGCGCAGGAACCACGGGTCGATGCTGGTCCGGCGATGCAGCTCGCCGGTGGGCAGGCCGCGGCGCAGCGCGTCGAGCAGATGGTCGAAGCGCTCGGCGCCCCCGGATTCCAACGCCGTGAGCAGTGCCTCGTCGTCCTGGGGCGGACGCGGCCTCGAGTCGAGCTCGCGGGAGCGCAGCGCCTTGGCGAACGCCTGCTTGAAGGTACGCCCGATCGCCATCGCCTCCCCCACCGACTTCATGTGGGTGGTCAGCCCGGCCTCGGCGCCCGGGAACTTCTCGAACGCGAACCGTGGCCACTTGACCACGCAGTAGTCGATCGCGGGCTCGAAGCTGGCCGGCGTGGCCCTGGTGATGTCGTTGGGGATCTCCTGGAGGGTGTAGCCGACGGCCAGCCGGGCGGCGATCTTGGCGATCGGGAAGCCGGTCGCCTTGCTGGCCAGCGCGCTCGAGCGCGACACGCGCGGGTTCATCTCGATCACCACGATCTCGTCGGTGGCGCGGTTGACCGCGAACTGGACGTTGGATCCGCCGGTCTCGACGCCGACCGCGCGGATCGCGGCGATGGCCTGGTCGCGCAGGGTCTGATATTGGCGGTCGGTCAGCGTTTGCTGCGGCGCCACGCACACGCTGTCCCCGGTGTGCACGCCCATCGGGTCGAGGTTCTCGATCGAGCAGACGATCACGACGTTGTCGGCCCGGTCGCGCATCACCTCGAGCTCGAACTCGCCCCACCCGAGCACGGACTCCTCGAGCAGCACCTGGGAGATCGGTGAGGCACTGAGGCCCCGGCCGACCACGCGGGCCAGTTCGTCGATCGTGCGCACGACGCCGCCGCCCTTGCCGCCGAGTGTGAAGGCCGGCCGCACGATGAACGGGAGGCCGATCTCGTCGACGGCGGCGCGGGCGTCCTCGATCGTATGGGCGATCGCGCTGCGCGGGACCCGCAGGCCGGCGTCGGTCATCGTCTCGCGGAAGCGCTCGCGATCCTCGGCTCGCTCGATTGCGTCGTAGTCGGCGCCGATCAACTCGACGTCGTAGCGCTCGAGCGTCCCGTCCTCGAACAGGGCCTTGGCCAGGTTGAGCGCGGTCTGGCCCCCGAGCGTCGGCAGCAGGGCGTCGGGGCGCTCGCGTTCGATCACCTGCCGAACCGGGCCGGCGAGCAGCGGCTCGACGTACGTCGTGGTGGCGACCTCGGGGTCGGTCATGATCGTGGCCGGGTTGGAGTTGACCAGCACGACCTCGTAGCCCTCCTCCATCAGCACCCGGCAGGCCTGGGTGCCCGAGTAGTCGAACTCGGCGGCCTGGCCGATCACGATCGGCCCCGAGCCGATCAGGAGGATCTTGTGGAGGTCGTCTCTACGCGGCATCGCGGATCTCGCCTATGAAGCGGTCGAACAGGTGGAGCGCGTCGTTGGGGCCGGGCCCCGCCTCGGGGTGGTACTGGACCGTGGCGCCCTGGACGTCTCTCAGGGCGAGCCCCTCGACCGTGCGGTCGTACAGGTTGATGTGGGTCAGCTCGGCGGCGCCGAAGTCGGTCTCCCAGCGCACCGCCTCGTCGTCGTCGATCGTCCTCGCGCCGTTCGGCCCGAGCACCGCGAAGCCGTGGTTCTGGCTGGTGATCTCGACGATCCCGGTCGTCAGGTCCTTGACCGGATGGTTGGCGCCGTGGTGGCCGAAGGGCAGCTTGTAGGTCTCGAGGCCGACCGCGCGGCACAGGAGCTGGTGGCCGAGGCAGATGCCGTACACCGGGCGCTTGCCGATGAGCGCTCTCACGGTGTCCACCACGTAGTTCAGGGAGGCCGGGTCGCCGGGACCGTTGGCCAGGAAGATCGCGTCGGGATCGCCCTGCAGGAGTTCCCCGGGGGTGGCCGTGCAGGGATGAAGCTCGACGACCGCACCGCGCTCGAGCAGGTTGCGGGTGATCGAACGCTTGACGCCGGTGTCGATCACCGCGATGCGCGGGCCCTCGTTCTCGCTGCCGAGGACGATGCGCTGAGCCGGCGTCACGTCGCGCACGAGGTCGCGGCCGGCCATGTCGGGCTCCTGGTCGATCAGTTGGCGGGCGTCGGCCTCGGTGATCGCGCCTGGAAACACGCCGCCGCGCATCGCGCCCCGGTCGCGGATGTGGCGGACCAGCGCGCGGGTGTCGAGGTCGGTGATGGCCGGGATGCCGTTCGCCCCGAGCCAGGCGAGCCAGCCCTGCTCGGCTCGCAGAGCGTCGTGGTGGTCGACCGCGGCGCGCATGATCGCGGCCCGGGCGTGCACGCGGTCTGACTCCATCGCCTGGCTTGACACGCCGTAGTTACCGATCTGCGGGTAGGTGAACGTGAGCAATTGCCCGGCGTAGCTGGGGTCGGTCATCGCCTCCTGGTAGCCCGACATCGAGGTCGTGAACACGATCTCGCCGACCGCGGGCACCTCGGCGCCGCAGGCCAGCCCGTCGAACCGGGCGCCGTCCTCGAGCAGGACGTAGGCGGTGGGCTGGCTCACCGAACCGCCGCGGCCTCGGCCGGCATCCGGGTCACGTGCGCCACCGTCCCCGCCGCCACCGTCAGCAGCACCTTGCCCTGGAGCAGGCGCCCGTGGAAGCAGCAGTTGGCCGAGCGGCTGGCGTAGCCATCGGCACCGACCTCGTAGCGCGCCTCGAGGTCGACCAGGCACAGGTTGGCCTCGCGGCCGGTCTCGATCCTCGGGACGGCCAGCCCGTACAGGGCGCCGCCGGCGGTCATGCGCTCGATCACGGTCTCGAGCTCGAGCTCGCCGGTCAGCACAAGCTCGGTGTAGAGCGCCGCGAACGCCGTCTCGAGCCCGGTGGTGCCCATCGGGGCCTGCTCGAACGGCACCTCCTTCTCGTGGACGGCGTGCGGGGCGTGGTCGGTGGCGACGCAGTCGATCAGGCCGTCCCTGAGGGCTTGCACGAGCGCGCGGCGGTCCTCCTCGGTCCGGAGCGGCGGGTTCATCTTGAAGCGGCTGTCGAGCGTGCGGACGAGGTCGTCGGTGAGCGTGAGGTGGTGCGGGCAGACCTCGGCGCTGACGTTCGCGCCGGCCGCCTTGGCGTGGCTCAGGGCGTCTACCGACTCCACGCAGGACAGATGCTGAAAGTGCACCCGGGCGTTCTCGTAGGCGGCCAACGCGGCGTCGCGCGCCACCATCGTCGACTCCGACAGCGAGGGGATCCCGGCGATGCCCAGCCGCGCCGACACGGCTCCTTCGTGCATGACGCCGTCGCGCGAGAGCTCGGGGTCCTCCTCGTGCAGCGAGATCACCCCGCCGCACAGCCGCTGGTACTGGAGCGCCTTGCGCAGCGTGCCGGCCGACACGACCGGCTTGCCGTCATCGGTGAAGCCGAGCGCGCCGGCGTCGCGCAGCTCGGCCATCTCGGTGAGCTCCCGGCCGCCCAGTCCCTTCGTAATCGTCGCCAGAAACCCGACCGGGACCGTGGCCTGCCGAGTGGCGGCCGCGGTCAGCGATCTGAGGATGGGGGCGTCGTCGACCACGGGCGCGGTGTTCGGCATCGCGATGACCGCGCAGAACCCGCCGGCGGCGGCCGCGGCCGTCCCGGTCTCGAGGTCCTCCTTGTACTCCTGGCCGGGCGTGCGCAGGTGCACATGCGGGTCGACGAAGCCGGGGAACAGGTGCATGCCGGCGGCTTCGATCGTCTCGATATCTGGCCCACCCACCCCGCCGAGTGATCCGGGCGAGCCGAGCTCGGCGATCCGACCGTCACGGATCAGGACGTCGTGCGGCTCGTCGAGGTCGGCCCGGGGGTCGAGGACGTGCGCGTTCTTGATCAGGAGCTCGGCGCCGGGCGCGTCGCGGTGAAAGAGGCGGTTCATGCTCATCACGCCACCGCCGCCAGCGTCGGGGCGCCCACCAGCAGCTCGTAGAGAACCGCCATCCGGACCGCCACCCCGGCCCGGACCTGAGCGCCGATCAGCGCCACCGGCGAGTCGATCGCGTCGCCGGAGAGCTCGACCCCGCGGTTGACCGGCCCTGGGTGCATCAGCAGCTGGTTTGGGTTCAGCCGCGCGGACGTGATCTGGTAGCGGGCGGCGTACTCGCGCAGCGAGGGCACGAACGAGTCGCGCATCCGCTCCTGCTGCATGCGCAGCACATACACCACATCGGCCTCGTGCAGGTCATCGAGCGTGGTCGCGGCCTGGCACCCCAGCGCCTCGATCTCCCGGGGGATCAGCGTGGGCGGCCCGCACACGGTCACGGTGGCGCCCATCCGGGTGAAGGCCAGGATGTTCGAGCGGGCCACCCGCGAGTGGAGCACGTCGCCCACGATCCAGATCCGCGCGCCGTCCAGCGAGCCGAGCCGCCGGCGCAGCGTGAACACGTCGAGCAGGGCCTGCGTGGGGTGCTCGTGCTTGCCGTCACCCGCGTTGATCACCGCCGCGGGCGTCCATCCGGCGACCAGGCTGGCCGCGCCGGCGTGGGGCGAGCGGATCACGATCGCCGCCGGGTCGTAGGCCGACAGCGTCTGCACGGTGTCCTTGAGCGACTCGCCCTTGTCGACGCTCGAGCCCTGCGCGCGGATCGAGACCACGTCGGCGCTCAGCCGCTTGGCCGCGAGCTCGAAGCTCGAGCTGGTCCGCGTGCTCGCCTCGTAGAACAGGTTCACGATCGTGCGCCCGCGCAGCGCGGGCACCTTCTTGATCTCGCGGCCGGAGACCTCGTCGAAGGACTCCGCGCGGTCGAGGATCCGCTCGATGGCCGGCCGGTCGAGGTCCTCGATCGAGAGCAGGTGACGTCCGAGCCTGGTCATGCCGCCACGTTCCTGGCCGGGGGTGGAGGGGTGGGCGATTGGAACGTGGGCGCCGGGCCGATCGTGACCTCGTCGACGCCGTCGATCTCCTCGACGCAAACGTTCACTCGCTCCTCCTGGGAGGTCGGGATGTTCTTGCCCACGTAGTCGGGGCGGATCGGCAGCTCGCGGTGGCCGCGGTCGACCAGGACCGCGAGCTGCACGCGCGCCGGCCGGCCGTAGTCGAACGTCGCGTCGATCGCGGCCCGGACGGTGCGGCCGGTGTAGAGCACGTCGTCGACGATCACGATCGTGCGGCCGTCGATCGAGAACTCCAGATGCGTGGCGTGCACGATCGGCGCGCTCGGCCGGATCGCGTAGTCGTCGCGGTAGAACGAGATGTCGAGGTCGCCGAGGGGCACCGCCGGCTCGAGCAGCTCGCTGGTCAGGGCCTGGAGCCGCCGGGCCAGCACCGCACCGCGCCGGTGGATGCCGACCAGCGCGATCGCTCCATCCGGGTTCTTCTCGACTATCTCGTGGGCGATCCGCACGAGCGTGCGGCGCATGTCATCGCGGTCGAGCACGACCGTCACTGTTCACGCGCTCCTTCCTGGCCTCACTGGACCGGGTTAAAGGGGCCGACTCGAGTCAGGGTAACAATCGGCCCGGCGGATGCCCGCCGGTGGCGCGCGGGTGCCCGCGGCGCGCCATCACCGGCGGCGCTCGGGATATTTCTGGGTCTATAGACCCAGTTTCGTCCCAGGGGCCTCGCTCGGCTCCCGAAGGCGGCGGTAGAGGACGTGCGGGAGGCCGGCGTGGACGATGTTGCGCTCGTAGGTGAAACCGGCCTTCTCCATGACCCTGCGGGATGCGACGTTGCCCGGGAGCGTGAACGCGACGAGTTCGGGCAGCCCGAGTTGGTCGAACGCCACATCGACACACGCGTCCGCAAGCTCGGTGGCCAGGCCCTGCCCCCAGCGCTCGGGGACGATCGCCCAGCTGGCCTCGATGTCGTTCAGCCCCGCGGTGTAGGTGAACTGGAGGCCGCCGCGGCCGACCATCTCGCCGGTGTCCCGGTCGCGCAGGAGCCACATCCCGAAGCCGTGCCGGTCCCAGTGATCGACCTTGGCGGCGAGGCCTTCGACCACGTCGGCCTCGGTCGGCGGCTTGATCCGGGGCCACAGCGTCGCCGACACGCGCGGGTCGAGCAGCAGCCGCCGCAGCTCGGTGCCGTCCTCGGAGCGCAGGCGCTCGAGGAGCATCCGCTCGGTCTCGAGGCGCTCGATCGTCCCCGTGCTCATCGAGCCGTGTCCCCCACCGGCTCGCCCTCCTCGGCCTCGGGCTCAGGCTCGCCCTCCGCTTCCGCTGCCTGGCGGTCCTCCCAGCGGATCAGCTCCGGCTCGCCGCGCTCCGGGAAGGGGATCTCGATCGTGTCGAAGTCGCGCGGGAGCACGGTGCGCGGGAAGATCGCCCGGGCCTCGTCGCGCAGCAGCCCGACCGGATACCGCGTCGAGAAGTGCGTCAGCGCGAGCATGGTCACGCCGGCGTCGCGGGCCAGGGTGGCCGCCTGGCCGGCGGTCGAGTGGCCGGTCTCGGCGGCGCGGTCGCGCTCCTCCTCGGCGAACGTGGCCTCGTGCAGCAGGAGGTCGGCGCCGTGGCTGGCGATCGCCAGCGTCTCGCACGGCGAGGTGTCGCCGGAGATCACGACCTTCCGGCCCGCGCGTGCCGGCCCCAGCACCTGCTCGGGGCGGACGCCGTCGATCGTCTCGCCGCGCTGGAGGCGCCCGAAGTCCGGACCGGGGGTCACCCCAAGCTCGGTGGCCGCTTCGGGATCGAACTCACCCGGACGCGGGTCCTCGTAGATCACGTAGGCGAACGCGTTCGAGACGCGATGGGCGACCGGCACCGGCGCGATCTTGTATCCGTCGCGCTCGAGCACGTCGCCCGGCGCCAGCTCCACCAGCTGGAGCTCGAAGCGCACCCGCCCCGCCACCCGCATGGCCAGCGTGACGAGGTCGCGCAGGCCCGGCGGGCCGTGGACGGCCAGCGGCCGCTCGCGCGCGCGCAGGTCGAATGTCTTGAGCAGGCCGGGCAACCCCAACCAGTGGTCGGCGTGGAAGTGGGTCAGGAACACCTCGGTGAGCTCGGTCAGGCCGACCGACTGCACGAGCTGGCGCTGGGTCCCCTCGCCGCAGTCGAACAGGATCCGATCGCCGCCCCGGCGCACCAGCACCGCCGGCAGCCCGCGCCGCGCGGTCGGGATCGAGCCCGCGGTGCCCGCGAAGAAAACCGAGAGGTCCATCGCGCCCAGTCTGTCAGTCGAGGACGATGAGCTCGAAGCTCACCCGGCCGCGCCGCACGGTGGCCAGGCCCATGGTGTGGGCGGGGGCGCGCCGGCGCTCGGTGGGGCTGCCCGGGTTGAAGATCTGAAATCCGTCCGGACCGCGCTCGTGCAGCGGGATGTGCGAGTGCCCGAACACCACCGCGCCGGCCTCGGGAAACCGCCGGCGCAGACGCGCCAGCCGCCCCTTGGCCGGTCCGGCGTCGTGGGTGAGGGCGATCGCGGCGCCTCCGGCCTCGATCGACGCACTCGCCGGCAGCGCCGCCCGGACCTCGCCATCGTCGACGTTGCCGTGCACGGCGACCACCTCGCCGTACGCCTCGAGCTCACGCAGCACGACCATCGTCATCAGGTCGCCGGCGTGGAGGATCAGATCGGCGCGCCGCAGCCGATCGATGCAGCCCGCGGGCAACCGCCGGGCGCCCCGCGGCAAATGCGTGTCCGATATGACCGCGATCTGAACGGTAAGCTCCTCTTGTCCGGATTCTGAGGGACACACCGCGCCCGTAGCTCAGGGGATAGAGCGCGCGCCTCCGGAGCGCGAGGCCGCAGGTTCAAATCCTGCCGGGCGCGTTGAGCAGCCTCCGAGGAGGCGGGTCTCCTCTGGGCGGGCTCAGGCGCCGGCCGTCCCGCCGGGATCGGGTGGCGAGGACGACCGGTCGCAAGTTAATGCTCTCCAAAGCGGGGCGTGTTTACGCACGATTGTCGCCGGCCGAAACCGGAACCGACGAGATGACGTAAACGGTCGGGGGCGTCAATTGGTAATCGCCGTCCGTCCGGTCAAAACGCGCGCCGACAGGCCAAGCCGGCGGCGCCGGTCCACCCCCAAGTCGTCGGTAGCCGAGCCGGTAGACGCGGGCGTCGCCGGGTAGGCGTCGGAGACGCTCAGGCATCTGCGGAGACGGGCCTCCCGCGCCCAGGTTTCATGACGAGCGCCGTACGCGGGCGCCTGACGTAACCGGCTGCAGCCTGCAGGCTCGAGTGCCGCCATTTGGCACCGCCTCTCACCGTGGGCACGCCCTCCTCGTTCAGACGGTCGGCGATAGCCTGCAAGGTCATCCCGTCCGCACGCATTTGCGCGATCCGCGCACGGAGATCGGGATCGTCGACCACCGCCGGGCGCCCGATCCTTCGGCCACTTCGTCTCGCTGTACGAAGGCCGGTCCGAGTTCGCTCGCTCAGGCGGGCGGACTCCCATCGAGACACCTCCACCAGCAGCCCGGCCGCGAGCTGTCCCTCGACCGCCTCGGTGTCGAATGCCTGCGCCGCGGCTACAAGCCGAGCATGCGATCGGACCAGCCATTCGATGACCTTGCCGAGTTCAGCGGCTGAGCGGGTGATTCGGCAGAGCTCCGAAACCACCAGTCCTGAGGCATCGCCGACGGCAATTCGCTCCAGCGCGTAGGCAAAACCGGGCCGGGTCAAGGCTTTGCCGTTGGAGGGCTCACGTTCGCGCACGACCTCCATCAGCTCGAGTCCGCGCCGCTCGCACTCGCGCGCGATCACTCGAGCCTGCTGATCGAGTTCTCGTCGCACGACATCGCCCGCGCCACAGCCGCTTGCGTACCCGACGACCAACGATCCGGCGGTTACCGATCCAGTTCTCGCGCCCTTCCCACCCCCGTCTTCTGGTGGGTGTCGATGACCA
Organism: uncultured Solirubrobacterales bacterium; assembly: GCA_963832315.1. Taxonomy (GTDB): domain Bacteria; phylum Actinomycetota; class Thermoleophilia; order Solirubrobacterales; family Solirubrobacteraceae; genus Palsa-465. The sequence goes on from CAWHTT010000015.1 coordinate 379,763, forward strand.
ACCATCTCTGCCATGCCTCTACCTCCAAGCCGGCGTCGAGCGCAGCGCGCTCGACGATGTCCTAGCCGCCAAACTGAGGCCCCAGGCGCGGTTGTGCCCCACGTCGGTCCGGCGTTGGGCCCGAGAATGGAGCACCGGACGCCGCTGCGTTTCAAAATCGAAACAAACATGGCTCAGAAGCACGGACGTGGCCCATTCCTCTGTGCCGACACCACAACTCGCTTTCCCTCGTTATTCCTACAACGCCAGCGGGGCGCAAAAGTCGGCCCCTAACTTCTCCTTCACGCGCCCTTCACATTTCGGCTCGAGCTCACGAGCTCCGCCCACGGTCTGACGCAAACGAACGTTGCGTCAGTCGTGTTCTGTCCCCAGTTCGGGAATACTCCAACTGACGCCAAGGCATAACGAGCCGGCGCCGGGAAGTACCAGTCAACAGATGGGGTGACACCGAGTGCGCGCATGGGGTGACCCGATCAGCTTCGGCGAGAGCCAGGTTTCCGGAGTCGCCACCAGCTGGATCTCCTGGGAGGTAGGCGATGCACCCTCACCGTCGGCCGAACGATTCATCGACTTGGAGCGTCGCCGAAATGCGCCTCAACTCGCTCGAGCTCGCGTTGCTGGCGGAGTTCAACCTCGAGATGGCGGCCGCCTATGACGAGGTGGCCAAGGATCCTGCCGCCGGGCCGGAGACCCGGGCAACGGCTCGCGACTCGGCCAATCGGGGGCGAGAACGAGCACAGCTGTTCCAGTTGGAAGCGCAGCGGCTAAGCGCACACTCCACGGCCGTACCGGAACCGCCCGAACCGGCCCAGCCGGCGCGCTACGCCGGCCGGGAGAGGCGAACCCGGGAACGCCGCGTCCGCGAACGTCGACGCCCCGGGCCACTTCAGCCGGGTGGGCTCGGTGGATCCGAGCGCCGGGTCAATCCCAATCGGCGCAGGCGCGATCGAAGGCGAGCGGATAGCTCGGTTCGAGAGCCATAACGTAGTCACCCGATCGTCCATTCGTTGACCCCCGCGGCGCTGGTGTAAAGACAGGTGCCGGTCGGCCGATTGCCCACTCAATGGTGGGCAGGCTGATCGTGCTCGGGACCGTACTGGTCGCCTTCGCCGGCGCGGCGCCGGCCAGCGCCGCCGTGGCTTGCCCGTCCGGCGTTCCCAGCCAGACGATCACGGTGGTCAACCAGGCGAAGGTCCGGACCCGGGTCTTGGCCAGGGTCGAGCGCGCGGTGTCCGCACAGTCGCTGCAGGTGCGTGGCGCCTGGAGCACGCCGTGCGCGCAGTTCGGCCCCGGCGGCTGGGAGGTGTACCTGAAGATCGGCGGAGCCCAGCCCCACGGCGAGCACTACTTCTTCGGCCAGCCCTACGCGCTGGTGTGGACCGCGGGCGCTTCGGTGGAGGGTTGGTCGCGCGACTTCTCGCACGAGCTGATCGAGATGCTCGAGGACCCCACGCTCGACGTCCGCTACATGCACGAGGGATCGACGTGGCAGCGGGAGATCGCTGACCCGGTTGAGGGCCTCGGCTACCGGCTGGACGGCGTGTACGTGAGCGACTTCGTGACTCCGAACTGGTACGCCGGGGCGAGCACGGGCGCCGACGTGCGCTGCCAGGGGGTCAGCTGCGCCGACGACAGCCCGCTGATCGCCCCGGCGGTCAACGCCGGTCCGTGGGATCGGATGCGGGCGCTCGACGCGGCCTGGGCCGTGTTCGGCCCGAGGACGCTGCTGCGCTCCTCGCAGTAGCCTCCCGCCGCGATGTCGAGGCGGCGGTGGGCTGACAAGCTCGACCCGGTGCGCCGGCGCGCGCCAGGCTGTCCATGAGTACTTCGCCGGCCGGCCGCTCCTGCTGGCCCGGGTCGACTACACGGGCCGCATGGCGGTCAAGCCGTAGCCTTCGGGCTGGTGAGCGAGCGCATCGACCTCGGCCCGGGACGGGCGATCCGCCACGACGGCGACGCGGAGCGCTGTGCCGTGCTCCTGCCGGGGCTGTTCTATCCGACCCGGGCTCCGGCTCTGTGGTTCGCGCGGGAGGCCGCGATGCACCGGGGCTGGAGCGCCATCGAGGTCCTGGGCGAGCCCGGCGTGCAGGACGATCCGCTGGGGTGGGAGCGCGAATGCGCGCGGCGAGCCATCGAGGCGGCCGGCCGGGCGCAGGTGCTCGTGATCGGCAAGTCGCTGGCCAGCCTGCTCGCCGGCGAGATCGCCGAGCGCGACCTGCCGGCCGTGTGGCTCACCCCGCTCCTGGGCGAGGCGTCGGTGATCGACGGTCTGGCCGCGACGCGGCGCCCGGCCCTCCTGGCCAGCGGCGACGCCGATCCCACGTGGCGGCTCGAGGCCCTCCCCGAGAACCCCGCGATCGAGGTGCTCGACCTCCCCGGCGTCGATCACGCGGTGCAGGTGCCCGGCGACCTGCGAGCATCGCTGGACGCGCTCATCCGGCTGGTCGACGGGATCACGCGGTTCGTCGATCGCGTCGCGGGCTAGCTAGAAGACTGAGTCCGCCGCGGACGCGATCCCGGCGGCGGTCGTGCACAACATGACAATCGAGGGCGCCGGCTGGGTGCCATGACAAGTCGTGCACGGATGTGAGGCACAACATGTCACGGTTCGGGGATCGCTCGCCGAGTGACAGCTTATGCACGGCAGTTGGGTCAGCGGGCCGCCCTAGTACGGGCGACCGGAGCTAGAGCGAGCGCAGCGCGGGCAGGAATTCCTTCTCCGCCCACTTCGTGAACGCCTCCTGCTCGTCGGCGCCGATCTGCACGATCGCGACCTCGTCGAAGCCAGCGTCGACGAACGCCTTGACCGCCTCCGCGTGATCGTCGACGTCGGGGCCGCAGGACAGCGCCTCGGCCACCTGGTCGGGGGTGACGAACTGCGTGGCGCCTTCGAACGAGTCGGGGTTGGGGAGGTCGGCGTTGACCTTCCAGCCGAGCCCGAACCAGCGGAACTGCTCGTGGGCGCGCTCGATCGCGGCGTCCTTGTCCTTGTCGTATGCGATCGCGACCTGGCCGACCCGGGACTTGCCGACGCCGCCGGCCCGGTCGAACAGCTCGCCGAGCTCGGGCTCGGGCTGGACCGCGATCATCATGTCGGCTTTCCTGCCCGCGAGCTGGCAGGAGTCGGGGCCCGACACGGCGATACCGATCGGCACGCGCTCGTCCGGCAGGTCCCAGAGCCGGGCGGACTCGACGTCGAAGTAGTCGCCCCGGTAGTTGACGGCCCCGTCCCCGTTCGTGTCGAACAGCGCGTCGATGATGTCGACGGCCTCGCCGAGCATCTCGTGGCGCACGCCGACCGACGGCCAGCGCTGGCCGACGACGTGCTCGTTGAGGTTCTCGCCCGCGCCCAGGCCGAGCCGGAACCGGTTGCCCGAGAGGATCTGCAGCGTGGCCGCCTTCTGGGCCACCACGGCCGGGTGGTAGCGGAGCGTCGGGCAGGTCACGTAGGTCATGAGCGGGATCGCCTCGGTGGCCTGGGCGGCGGCGCCCAGGATGGCCCAGGCGTAGCCGGAATGACCCTGCGAGGCCAGCCAGGGCTGGTAGTGATCGCTGATCACCGAGAAGTCGAAGCCCGCCTTCTCGGCCCGCTGGATGTCCTGGACCAGCTGGTCGGGCCGCGACTGCTCGCACATCATCGTGTAGCCGAACTTGGTCATGGCCTCGCCGTTACCCGCGGCCGCGACCAGATAACGGTGGATCAGTCGTCCAGGTTGTCGCGGTCGGGCGGCTTGACCTGCCCTGCCTCGATGTCCTGGTCCGGGTGGGGCTCGCTGGTGCTGGTGGCGCCGGTGGGAGTGTGCGACTCGTCGCCGAACGGCTCGTCGTTGGCGTCAGGATCACGCGGGTCGGGCCGCTTTTCGTAGGGATCCGGCCACTCGGTCGGATCGGGATCCGTCGCCGGATTGTTCAGGACGTGGTGCGGGTCCGGCGGCTGGCCGGATTCGGATGGCTCGTCTGGCATGGTGAACTGAGGCTAGCCCCCGGGCAGCAGGCTCAAACCGACGGCCGGCGGCCGGAAGGTGGGCAAGACCAGAAGACGCAAGGTCCACGCGCTCCCCCACGAGCGGCGCCGATCTCACACCTCTTCTCCCCAGCGTGCCACCGCATTTCGGTGCGATTACTTGGCAGGCCGCATTTGCGTCCCACCGCATTCCGGTGGTGTGACTGGGCCGCCGCTCGCTCTGATGTCCTCATGAGACTCCGTTAAGAACAGTTACGAATAGCCAAATTGCTGTACAGTTGAACACGGGATCGATCGTAGGCTGAAGCGCGCGTGGCGGATGTTTGTTTTTCTTGGGGGTCGACCGATTTTGCCGAGTGCTGCGCGCGCATCCGTCGAGGTGGTTTGCGGCGGCGGGATCTCGCAGGCCAGGTGGCGGCGCCGAGAGTCAGACGATCGGGCGGACGATGAGTCGTGATGCTCCGGCGGTGCGCCCTGCGGGCGGGGAACACGGGCGATCCCGCGCTTCGATGTTCCACGACGATACGGCAACGTCAAGGACAAGCGATCCTGTGGCGAGACGCTCGGTCACAGCCCGGCTGAGAGTGCCTGAACCAAACGCGCCGGCTTCGAACGGCCACCACACGCTCAGAGTGATCGTCGTGGATGATCATGAACTGGCTCGGAAGGGCCTCGTCGATTTGCTGCAGCATCGCGGCATTAGCGTGGTGGCGGACGCCCCGTTGGCGGCGGACGCAATATCTCAAGCTGTCAGCTTGGCTCCCGACGTGCTCATAACCGACCTATGCATGCCGGGGTTGTCGGCTATCGAGGCGACTCATCGCCTCGCCGCGGTCGCGCCGGAGGTGCACGTACTGGTCTTGACCGGCGTGGACGACGATGATCAAGTGATGGCGGCTCTGCTTGCGGGGGCCTGTGGCTATCTTCTCAAGACTGCGTCAATCGATCAAATTGTCGAAGGGATCTCGGCAACTGCCCGCGGAGATGCCGCGATCTCGCCGGCTATCGCGTCTCGGCTGGTGGGGCGGCTGCGGGCGCCGAATCGCGCCAACTCACCATCCTTGGGCGCCGAGCTGACGCCGCGAGAGCTTGAAGTGCTGCGGCTCGTCGCGCTCGGCGCGAACAACCGGAGCATTGCCAACACGCTGCACCTGAGTGAATACACAGTAAAGCAGTATATCTCGCGCATCCTTGACAAGCTTAAGGTGGGGAATCGCACTCAGGCTGCTGTGCGAGCCGTTCGATGCGGTCTTGTCTAAGCCTAGAGTCACCGAGTTCTGGGCACGCGGGGTCGGCCCATATGTCCGGAAGAGAGCGCGCGGTTGACATGCCGTCATGTGCCCGCGTTGCGCAGGCCCGGGCGATGACCGGCTCCTGATCGGTTTAGGTGTCTACGATGCCAACGGTCTGTGCGTCATTAGACGCACACTGTCTGATGCGTCACTACGAGCGCATGAGCACGCGCAGGCCTAGGTGAGCGACGCTGCGTTCAAATGGTGAACGCGAGGACTGCCTGATTGTCCCTTGACTGGCGAGTCCGGATCGTGTCGGGTAGCGTCACACTGGGGCCCGACTCGGGAGCCCGAAGCTGGGTGACGCCTCTCAAGCAGCTAACCGTCGTAATTGCTGATCATCAGATCACCATGCGCGTCGGTACACGACGAGCCCTCGAGGCGAAGGGCTTTCGCGTGGCTGCGGAGGCGTCGAGTGCTGGCGCTGCCGTGGAGGCCGCACTTGTGTATCGCCCGGATGCCTGTCTGCTCGCCATGCGCCTTCCAGGGGACGGGATCATGGCAGCGGAACGCATCAGCACCGCGCTGCCAGACACCAAGATCGTCATGTTCGGGGAGTCAGACCAGGAGCAACTGTTCGCCGCGCTGCGTGCCGGAGCGGTGGGTTACCTGCTGAGGACCACCTCCGCGGCGCGCCTCCCGCACGCGATCCGCGGAGTCGTGGAAGGCGAGGCAGCGCTCCCGCGTGAGCTGACCCTACGTCTGATTCGTGAGTTCCGCGAGAGCGGACCCCGTAGACGGCTGCCGCTCGCGACCCCTGATGACAGCGTGGAGCTCACCGCGCGGCAGTACCAGGTGCTGCAGCGTCTTCGGCAGGGCGACCGGACAGCCGAGATTGCTGGTGGTCTGGGTATCTCCGAAGTGACGGTAAGACGGCACATCTCGGCGATCGAGCGCAAGCTCGGGGTCCACGACCGGCACACGGCGCTCACGCGGCTCGCCCCGTGGCTCGAAGCGCCGTAGACGACTCGTGCCCGCCATCCGGACCGATCCGCAGAAGGAGCGCTCGAGATCCTGGATCGGACCGGCCGATGTATGCCAATCGGGACGTGCGGGGATCGATGAAGATCCTTGCTTAAGAGGTCAGCAGTGTTCATGTGCGGTGAGCGCTGATGAACGCCAACGCGTTCACGCATTGATCGCTTTCTGTACGAGTCGGCGTATTTGAACTTGCACGGCACGTTGCGAGCCTACCCCCCACGCCACGGGTCAACGGCGTCGGGCGCGACAGCGCCGTCCTAAGACGGAACCCCGCCCTGAGACGGAACGTGAAGCGGCGGCAAATGCAATTCCCTGGGCGAAGCCGGTAGCAACCAGAAGGGGGCGCAGTGGCGGTACTAAACGTAGGCGGCCTTCCAGGGTCGCAAGCCTTCATTGCCCGTGCCCGCACGGTTGACGTGCAGCCGGCCGGCAGATTTCGGCGGTTGGGAGCTCTTCGGCCGGATGTGACCGGCATGTCAAGGGTCGACTGTGCCATAGGGCCGTGCGCCGCGCGTTGACGACACGGCCATGAGCGTTGCAGCGATCGAGCGGTGGGCAAGCGAGCATAACCGCCGCTGGGTCGGGTCGACGACGCCCGCCGTTCCGTGCGACGGCCGGGGTTCGGGACCTCGCGACCCTGCGATCGCTCGCGCAGGAAACGTCGATATCAACGGCCGGCGGCCGCGCATCGGCGAGCTGCTGCAGGATGCAGGCGTGGTGGGCCCTGAAGAGCTCGCGGCAGCGCTCCGCGAGCAGGCCCGCAGCGGAGGGCGGCTCGGCGAGATATTGGCCGTCTCGGGCATCGTGCCGGCAGCGACGCTGACCAAGGCCCTCGCGCGCCAGCACCAGATGGACATGCTGCGGCCGGAAGACGAACCGGTTGCCCTTCTGACCACTCGCGAGGCGCGCATGTGGCGCGCCGTCGCTCTCAGCGGGGCAGGGAACGGAAACGGCGCCGTGGCAGTCGCGGTCGCCGACGCGCGAGACGAGGTACTGGCGCAGCTGGAGGCGCGGCTCGAGTGCCCAGTGCACCCGCGGCTATGCGACGAGCAAACACTCGACGAGTTGCTGCACCGGCTGTATGCCGGAGTCGACGCAGACGAGGTCACCCGCGAGCTGCGCGAGGAGGCCCCTCACCTCTCGGCATACCGGACCGCGCTCTCGCGAGCGCAGACACTTCCGGCGACGCTTCTGTGCTCGGTGATTGCGGTCGGCTTCCTGACGGATGTCCGGCTCGCGGCCACGGCGCTGGTCGGCGTTGCCACGGCCTTCTTTGTGGTGGGGACGGGCTTCCGTCTCTACGCGGCGGGGCTGGGCTCGCACCCGGGCACCACGATCGACCCTCCTACCGGCGAATTGGCGAGGATCGACCAGCGAGCGCTGCCGGTCTACACGATCCTGCTCCCGCTCTACAAGGAGAAGCCCTCGACTATCGGAGCGCTGTTCAAGGCGCTGTCCGAGCTGGACTATCCGAAGCACAAGCTCGACGGGCTGGCGCTGATCGAGGCCGACGACGACCACACCAGTGCGGCGATCGAGGCCATCGGGCGACCGGCATGGCTACGCGTGCTATCGCTGCCCCCGGGCGTTCCGCGTACCAAGCCGCGGGCAATGTGCATCGGGCTGCGCCACGCCAAGGGCAGCCTCGTGACTGTCTACGACGCCGAGGACAAGCCCGATCCGCTGCAGCTCAAGAAGGCGGCGTGGGCGTTCGCGCGCGCCGAGGACTCGGTGGCGTGCCTGCAGGCGAAACTCGGCTACTACAACCCGCGCCAGAACCTGCTGACGCGCCTCTTCACGCTCGAGTACGACGCCTGGTTCAACATCTTCCTGCCGGGCGCCCATCGCATCGGGGCCCCGATTCCGCTCGGGGGCACGTCCAACCACTTCCGGCGCTGGGCGCTCGAGGCGTGCCTTGGTTGGGATCCCTACAACGTGACCGAGGACGCCGACCTTGGAATGCGGTTCGCTCGACACGGGCTGAAGACGTCGATGCTCGAGTCGACCACGGGCGAGGAGGCCAACAGCCGGGTCCTCAGTTGGCTGCGCCAACGCTCTCGCTGGAACAAGGGCTACATGCAAACGCTCCTCGTGCACACCCGCAGACCTCGCACGCTCTTGCGCGAACTCGGCCCGAAGGGAACAGCCACGTTCCTCCTGATCATCGGCGGCTCCATCGTTGCCGCCCTCCTCGCCCCGCTGTTCTGGCTGCTGCTCGTACTCTGGTTCGCCTTCCAACCGAGCTGGATCGCCGCAATCTTCCCCGGGCCGATCTTCTATCCGGCGTCGATCAGTCTGGTGATCGGAAATGCCGCGCTCCTGCTGCTCGGGCTCGCCGCTGCCGTGAGTCGAGGCCACGACGACCTCGCACGATATGCCCTGCTCATGCCGCTCTACTGGCTGCTCATGAGCATCGCGACGTACATGGCGCTGGTCGAGTTGGTTCTGCGCCCACACCATTGGCATAAGACCGAGCACGGTCTGCACCTCGTCGAGGAGGCGGCATGACGGCTGCTGCTTACGCTGAGCTGCACGAAGCGCGGGCCTTCGCTGCACCTCGTCGCCGCGGCAATGGCACCGTTGCGCTGTTCACCATCGTGTGCGCGGCGCAGGCGGCGTTCGGCATTTGGATGTCGGCGCGAGGATTCCGTTGGGGCGACGCGTTTTACCGCTCGACGAGCGCCCTGTTCGTACTCCACAGCTCCGACCCGAAGCTGGCAGACATCGGCTTCGTCTGGATGCCGCTGCCGACGCTGCTCAACCTGCCGTGGGTTCTCCTATATCCGATCTGGCAGAACATAGTCTTGAGCGGCGTCGCATCGGCCCTGTCAAGCGCCGTGTGTGGCGGCGCGGCGGCCGCTGTTCTGCTCGTCACCGCGCGCCGGCTCGGGTTGCCGCGCTGGCTCGGCTGGACCTTCGCGCTGCTCGTCTCCACCAACCCAATGGTGTTCCTGTACGCGGGCACCGGAATGGGCGAAGGCGTTGCCGCCCCGTTCCTGATCGGCGGAGTGTGCTTCGTAACGCTGTTTTGGCAGTCCGGCGAACGGTGGTGGATCGCGGCGGCGGGCGTAGCACTGGGGCTCGGCGTCCTGTCGCTGTACGAGACCATCCCGTTTGTCGCCGCCGTGTTCGCCGCGCTGGCTGCCGGAGTTCTCTTCAGCTCGGAGGCGCGACCCTCCCGTCCGCTGGGGCGCGGCCTCGCGGTCGAGAGCCTCGGCCTGCTGCTGGTGGTGCCGTCGATCCTCGTCGGGATCGGGTGGATCGCGGCCAACGCGATCATCATGCACCAGCCGCTGTTCTTCCTGAGCGGAGCGTACGGCTACTCGAGCTATCAGGGCGGGGCGTTCACCTCGGGCAGCGTCCAGCCAAAGGGCAACCTGATCGGCGTCGTGGCGCTCCTCGGGCCGCGGGTGTGGCCGTTCCTGATCCCCGTCGCGGCGCTGCTGGCGGCCCGGCTGGCCGACGGGCGTGGGTGGCGGATCGAGAGCGTGTCGCTCGTCGTACTGGCGCTCAGCGTCATCGTGGGCCTGATCGCGCCGATGGCCTATTTGGGCTCGCGGATGGACTTCCTCCGCTACTACATGTATCCGCTCTTCGCCGCAGCCGGGTGGGGGTTGTACGAGATCGCGATCAGCCGGCGGCGCCGATTGGCGACCGCGCTGGTCCTTGGGGGATGGGTCGTGGCAGCGCCCGCCTGCCTGTGGGTCATGGCAAGTCCGGCGCTCGGCGCGCAGGAGTACCCCGAAATCAAAGCGCTCGTAACGGGCCGCGAAGCTCTGCAGCTGGGCTATGGCGATCCCGTGATTGGGCGCACTCCGATAGCGCAGTATCTCGACGCGCGGGTGCTCCCGAGCCACCGGCGCGTGTTGCTCGACGCCTACCAGGGTGCCGCCGTGGCGGTGCAGGTGCGCTCCGACCACGCGCAGTATCTCCTGATGACCTTCGACCACCGGTTCCGGGCGGCATTGGCCGACCCCCGCCGGTATCGGATCTCCTACGTGCTAGTTCCCGATCCCGCGGTGTGGCCGCAGGACGCGATCGACCGTGCCCGGCCGCGGCTGTGGGCTGGCCGCGAGAAGGGGTTCAGGCTGGTCAAGAGGTTCGACCCGAGCTCAATCCCGCGCCTGCCCGAGAGCTGGCGCCTCTACGCGGTCGGACCTGGCGTCCGAGTCTTGTCGCATTCAACTGGGGGTGGTACATGAACGCTGTTGGGGTGGCCGTGGTCGGGGCAGGCTATTGGGGCCCGCGCTTGATCCGCAACGCGAAGGCGCTGCCAGATACCGACCTGAGATGGGTCTGTGACCGCGACCTGGCTCGGGCTCGGTGCGTCGTCGGCGAGCAGAGCGAGATCCGCATCGCGTCTGAGCTCGACGATGTCCTGGCCGATGAGTCAGTCGAGGCGGTAGCGATCGCGACGCCGCCGGGGACGCACGCGGAGTTGGCGCTGCGCTGCATCGAAGCAGGGCGCCACGTCCTGGTGGAGAAGCCGCTGGCCGACTCCTTCGAAGCGGGCATGCAGATCGTCCGGGCGGCCGAGGAACACGGTGTCGTGCTCCACTGCGATCACACTTTCTGTTACACCCCGGCCGTCCAGAAGATTCGCGAGCTCTACGCCGGCGGCCAGCTCGGCGTCCCGCTCTACTACGACTCGGTTCGCGTGAACCTGGGGCTCGTACAGCAGGAGGTGAATGTCTTCTGGGACCTAGCGCCGCACGACATCTCGATTCTTGACTTCATTCTCGGCGAGGGCGCCGAACCGGTCACGGTCGCGGCTAGTGGTGGGGATCCCCTCAGCATTGGTCACGCCTGCCTCGGGTATCTGTCCCTCACGTTTGACAGTGGCCTGTTCGCGCACTGCCATGTCAATTGGCTGAGCCCGACCAAGATCCGGACGACGATCATGGGGGGATCAGAGCGCATGGTCGTGTGGAACGACCTGCTGCCCGCCCAGCGCGTGAGCATCTTCGAGTCCGGTGTCGACCTCGCTGATGCGGAGCTAACCCGCGGGGAGCAGCAGCGGCGACAAGTGTCCTACCGGATCGGAAGTATGGTCGCTCCGGCTCTCCGCGAGCGCGAGGCACTCAGCGCAGTGCTGGAGGACTGGACGAATGCCGTGCGGACCGGTTGCCCACCGATGACCGACGGCCACGCCGGACTGCGCGTGTTGCGCGTGCTCGAGGCCGCCGACTTGTCGCTCGAGAACGGAGGTGTCCCCGTGCCCCTGCAGACCCTCGTGGCAGCGTGATGGCCGTCGTCGCCGAATCCGTCCCGCTGCTCGATCTGCCGGCTCAGCACGCGCCCCTGCACAGCGAGATCCTCGCCACGTGGAGCCGAATTCTGATCGAGGGCTCGTTCGTCAGCGGGGCGGAGATCGCGGCGTTCGAGCGAGAGTTCGCCGCAGCCTGCGAGGTTGAGCACTGCGTGACGGTCTCCACCGGGACCGATGCGCTGGCGCTTGCGCTGCGGGCACTCGGCGTCAAGCGTGGCGATCGCGTGATCGTGCCCGCCAACTCGTTCTTTGCGACGGCCGAGGCGGTGAGCCTCGTGGGGGCGGTGCCGGCGCTGGTCGACTGCGATCCGCTGACGCGCACGATCTCGGTCGCGGCGGTGGACGCCGAGTTGCGCGCACGCGGTGGCGTCGGGGTGATCGCGGTGCATTTGTACGGTCACCCGGCCGACGTCTCGGCCCTCGACCGGGTGGCGGCAGCGCACGGCGTGTGGGTATTGGAGGATGCCGCTCAGGCCCACCTCGCGCGGGCGGACGGCGGTCGGGTAGGCGGTCTCGGCCGAGCCGCCGCTTTCTCGTTCTACCCCTCGAAGAACCTGGGTGCGACAGGCGAGGGCGGTGCGGTGACCACCAACGACGCCGCGGTGGCGGACGCGGTCCGTGCGCTGCGGCATCACGGTCAACGCGCGGCCCACCGCCACGAGATGATCGGCACCAACGCCCGCCTGTCGGAGCCCGCAGCCGCCGCGCTGCGAATCAAGCTCCGCCATCTCGAGCGCTGGAACGAGCAACGCCGCCGAGTCGCCGCGCGCTACGCGGAGGGCTTGGGAAGCAGCGGCCAAATCCGGCTGCCCCACACCGCCCCCTGGGCGGAGCCCGTCTGGCACCTGTACGCCGTAGAAGTTGACCGTCGGGACGCCGTGCGGGCCGACCTGCACGGGATGGGCATCGCGACCGGGGTGCACTACCCGACGCCGATCCACCTCCAGCCTGCGTACTCGTGGCTGGGACTAGCCCCGGGCGCTTTCCCCGAGGCCGAACGAAGCGCCGCCCGCGTGCTATCGCTCCCGATGTTCCCCGAGCTCAGTGACGAGCAGATCGATCGCGTCGTCGACGGGCTTCTGACAGCGACGAGCAGGAGCCGGTGGCGATGACGCGGGCACTCATCACCGGTGGGCTGGGACTCGTGGGATCACACATTGCCGATGCGCTCGTCGAGCAGGACGTCGACGAGATCCTCGTGCTCGACGACCTCTCGCGCGGGCGCCGCTCCAACGTCGACTGGGCGGAGTCGAACGGCGATGTCCGGATCGTCCAAGGCGACATACGTGACCGCGCCCTCGTCGAGCGACTGTGCGATGGTGTTGATGTCGTCTTTCACCAGGCTGCGCTGCGGATCACTCAGTGTGCCGCCGACCCGCAGCTCGCCGTCGCCGTCCTGGTCAACGGCACCCAGAATGTGCTCGACGCGGCGGTGAAAGCACGCGTCAGCAAGGTCGTCGCCGCGTCCTCCGCGTCGATCTACGGGATGGCTGAGCGCTTCCCTACTCCAGAGGCTCACCACCCCTACGCGAACGACACGGTGTACGGCGCCGCAAAGGCCTTCAACGAGGGCCTGCTGCGCAGTTACCACGCGATGTACGGCCTGGACTACGTGGTACTCCGCTACTTCAACGTGTATGGCCCCAGGATGGACATTCACGGTGTGTACACGGAGGTCCTCATCCGGTGGATGGAGCGCATCGCATCCGGACGTCCGCCGCTGATCCTTGGTGATGGTCGCCAGACGATGGACTTCGTTCACGTCGCGGACGTGGCGCGGGCGAATCTCCTGGCCGCGGCGGCGGACGATGTCACCGATGAGGCCTTCAACGTCGCCACGGGCCGTGAAATCAGCCTCAAGCAACTGGCGCAAACGCTGCTTGGGGTGATGGACGCCGACCTTCCCGTCGAGCACGGGCCCGCCCGCGCAGTCAACGGCGTCGTGCGCCGACTCGCCGACACGAGCCGCGCGCGCGACCGCCTTGGCTTTTGCGCCGAGGTCGAGCTTGAGGACGGGCTTCGGAGCCTCGTCGACTGGTGGCGGGCCGAGCAAAGGGAGGTTGCCGGCGCATGGACGTGATCCCTCTCATGCGACCGTGGTTCGGTGCGGAGGAGGCCGCTGCGGTCCAGGACGTGCTCAGCTCGGGCTGGGTGGCGCAGGGACCGAAGGTGACCGCTTTCGAGGAGTCGGTGGCCGCGGCGCTCGGAGCGGCGCATGCGGTCGCGACCACCTCCTGCACCACTGCGCTGCATCTGGCGCTGCATGCGCTCGGCATCGGGCCAGGCGACGAGGTTGTCGTGCCCTCTCTGTCGTTCATCGCCACGACCAACGCTCCGCGCTACGTCGGCGCCCGGCCCGTCTTCGCCGACGTCGACCTCGAGACGCAGAACCTGACCCCGCAGACGGTGGGCCAGGCGCTCAGCCCTGCGACCCGCGCCGTGATCGTCGTTCATCAGGCCGGCATGCCGGCCGATGTCGACGCGATTAGCGCCGTGTGTGAGCCGCGTGGCGTTGCGGTTGTTGAAGATGCCGCTTGCGCGATCGGCTCGACCTACCACGGGCGTCCGATTGGCGGCGGATCGCTCGTGGCGCTGAGCTTTCACCCACGCAAGATCCTCACCACCGGGGAGGGCGGGATGCTGCTGACGAGCGACGCGGCGCTCGCCCGGCGACTGCGCCGCCTGCGCGAGCATGGCATGGCCGTGTCCGCGCACGAGCGGCATGCCAGTAGCACGGTCGTGCTGGAGCAGTACGTCGAGCTTGGCTTCAACTACCGCATGAGCGACCTCCAGGCCGCGATCGGCCTGGCCCAGCTGGCGAAGCTCGACGACATCGTGGCCGAGCGCCGGCGTCTGGCCGATCGCTATCGCGAGGCGCTCCAGGACACGACGGGCGCCTTCCTCCCTGACGACCCGCCGTACGGCGCCACGAACTACCAGTCCTACGTCGTGCGGCTCGACGACGACCTGGCGACGGAGCGAGACGCTGTGATGCAGGAGCTGCTCGACCAGGGCATCGCGACCCGCCGGGGGATCATGGCCGCCCACCTCGAGCAGGCCTGCTCGGATCTGCCGGCCGCACCGCTCCCGATCACCGAGCGCTTGACGCGCTGCTCGCTGGTCCTGCCGCTGTTCCACGGTATGGCCGACGAACAGCTCGAGTGCGTGGCCGACGCTCTCGCGCGGGCCGTGGCGCAGCGCGCGCGTCACCTGGAGTGGCGGCGATGCTGACTCAGCAGACGAACCACCGGCCCATACTGACCGCCAACGGTGGTCCACGGACCGCTCGGCCGTTGCTGAGCGTCGTGCTCCCTGCCCACGACGAGGCGGGCGTCATCGGCCAGACCCTCGGCCGGATTGCGTCGCTGGCGCGTCCCGGCTCCGAGCTCGCGGGCCGCATCGAGGTGATCGTCGTGAGCGACGGATCCACCGACAATACGTATGAGGAAGCGCGCCACGCGCTCGGGTCAGAGCTCCGCGGCACGGTCGTCGAGCTCGTCAGCAACGTCGGCTCTCACGCTGCCATCCGATGCGGGCTGCGGTACGCGACTGGTGCGTTCATCGCGATCATGGCCGCCGACGGTCAGGACCCGCCGGAACAACTGCCGGTAATGCTGGAGGCGATGGGCGCGCCGGTGGACGTGGTGTGGGGGCGACGGCCCCACCGGGCGAACGACCGCGCGAGTGTGCGCTGGGCCGCCACGGCCTACTACCGGACCTTCCGGCTCTTGACCGGCCTCGACTATCCGCCTTCCGGGCTCGACTTCGTTGTGACTCGGCGGCGAGTGATCGAGGCCGTGCTCCAGCGGTCCGCACGCAACGCCTCCTTGTTTCTGCTCATCTACAACCTCGGCTTCGGGCAGACGTTCGTCGACTACGAGCGTGGCAGGCGAGCCGGCGGGCGCTCGAAGTGGACTTTGCGCAAGCGAGTCAAGCTCGCGATGGACATGCTCACGGGGTTCTCGGCGGCGCCGATCCGGGTCGTCTCGGCCGCGGGGATCGTCGCGGCCGTGGTCGGCTTTGTGCTCGGCGCCGTGACGCTCGTGCGGGCAGCCTTCGGCGAGGTTCCGGTCTCCGGGTGGGCCGTGCTGATCGTGTTCAGCTCCTTCACATGCGGGCTGGTGCTGGTGGCGATCGGCTTCCTTGGAGAATACGTCTGGCGCATTCTCGACGAGGTGCGCGGGGCTCCGCTGTTCATCGAAGCCCGTCGCGCGCATGCGAACGGAGCAGAGTTGGAGGAGGCGTCGTGAGCGCGGCACACGAGGCCACGCTTGCCCGCCCGAGTGCCGCGACGACTATCGACCAGCGCCCGGGTCTGGACCCGCGGCGGCTCGCGAGGCTGATGGTGGACGCCGTCGGACGCCTGAGCCTCGATCTGTCTGGGCGAAGTGTGGTGACCGAGGCCGCCACGGGGGCCTACGGGGTTACGCCGGTGATCGCGGCGCTCGCGGGGGCACCGATGATTCAAGCCGTCGCGCGCGCCAGCCGCTTCGGCACGACTGCGCAGGTCGTTGCGTGCACCACCGCTCTCGCCGCCGCGGCGGGTGTCGAGCATCGGATAGAGATCGTGACCAGCAAGCACGACACCGATCTAGCCGACGCCGACATCGTCACAAACAGCGGTCATCTGCGTCCGCTCGACGCTTCCACCGTCCGCCGGATGAAGACGGGCGCGGCAATCCCGCTCATGTACGAGGCCTGGGAGTTACGTCCTGGAGAGGTCGACCTCGACGCATGCCGCGAGTGCGGTATCCGCGTGGCCGGGACCAACGAGCGGCACCCTGCCGTCGACGTCTTCTCTTTCCTGGGCGTGATGGCGGTCAAACTGCTGACCGATGCCGGGGTCGCCGTTCACTCCAGCCGGTTGCTGCTGCTATGCGACAACCCATTTTGCCCCTTCATTGAGCGTACTCTCACCAGTGTCGGCGCGGTGGTTGAGGTGTGCGAGCAGCTTGCCGCGGCTCGATTGGATGCACGTTACGACGCGGTCGTCGTCGCGCTGCGCCCGGCGCAGCGCCCGGTGCTGAGCGACATTGTCGCCCAGGCCCTCGCGGACCAGGCACCCGGAACCATCGTCGCCCAGTACTGGGGTGAGGTCGACCGCGAGGCCCTGATCGCTGCCGGGGTGCCGGTGTGGCCCGCCGTGGCCCCAGCGCCCGGTCACATGGGAATCCTGCCCTCGGCCGTCGGTCCGGAGCCGATCGTCCGCCTGCAGGCTGCGGGGCTGAAGGTCGGGGAGGTCCTGTGCAAGGACCCAAAGCATCTGACGCGCGCCGATCTCGACTACGTGGAGTGGGTGTAAGGGACGACGCGATGAAGCGCGTGTTGCTGATCGGAGAAGGCCCCACTGCGGCCAGTGCACTGGAGTCGCTGCAGCAACGATTCGAGGTGGTCGGGCTGGCCCGAAGCGCAGATGACGCCGTCACGGGACGCGCCCGCGGCGAGGGCGTGGCGATCGTCTCCGATTCGTCGCTCCCAGCGATCGAAACGGCAGTGCAGGACCTCGCTCCGGACTGCGTGGTCGTGTCCTCGTATGACCGGCTCATCCCCGTCGCGCTGGTCGATCGCTGTCCCTTTGTCAACGTGCACTACGCGCCGCTGCCCGAATACCGTGGCCGCGCCACGGTGAACTGGGCGATCCTCAATCGCCGCACAGAGACCGCAATCACGGTCCATGTGTTGACTGCCGAGCTCGACGCGGGAAGGATCCTCTTCCAGCGAAGCGTTGCGATCTGTGCCCACGACACGGTCACCGACCTGTACGCACGCCTCAACGAGCTGCAGCGGATCCATCTCGGTGCCGTGGTCGAGCGCTATCTCGCCGGCGACGAGGGGACGGCGCAGGACCAGACCGCCGCGACATACACATGCACCCGCGTCCTGGCTGACGGGGAGATCGATTGGGCGCGCCCGACCGAGGACGTATACGCCCTCGTGCGCGCACTCACCGAGCCGTACCCAGGCGCCTTCACATACATCGATGGACAACCGCTCATCGTCTGGCAGGCGGCGCCCGCGGACGCGCCGGGCCACTGGACCGGACGCGTGCCGGGCCGCGTCGTCGGCCGCTCCAGCGCCGAAGGGTGGACGGACGTTCTCACCGGCGACGGCGTCCTGCGCCTGAAGACCGTCCAGCTCGACGGCTACGAGCGCCAACCCGCCGCGGAAGTCATTGTGTCGCTGCGCTCCACTCTGGGACTGCGCGCGAGCGACGTGCTGAACCGTCTGCGCGCCGTGGAGGAGGCCTTACGCCGGGTCTCGCTAATGCAGCAGGAGCACGACCACACCGGCGACGATGGTCAGGATCCCGATCCAGCGCCGCAGCGTCACCCGTTCGTCGAGGAAGACCTGACCGATGAGCGCGATCACGACGTAACTGAGACTGTACAGGGGGACGACCTCCGAGAGGTCCTGGCTGCCATACAGGTCCAGGCTCACGAGCAGCATGACGGAAAGCAGCGCGCCACCGGCCCAGAAGCGGCGCTTGGCAGCGAGGCGCCGGAGCTGACGGAGGGCACTCGGGTCGGCGAAGGTGAAACCGCCGATCTGAACGAGAGCCGCGCGCACGAGGTACGTGCCGGCGAGGCCGCAGGTAATCGCCGTCAACACCAACACGAGCGCTCTCACCATGACACAAAGCTTACTCCCGCTAGCCAACGAGATGGAGGATGACAATGTCCTTAATTGGCCGCCGTCGCGGTAGCACACTCATTCTGGCTGCCTTCGCGGCGCTCGTCCTCGTCCTCGTCCTTGCCCGGCCCGGTCGGGCGGCATCGACCGACCCCTGCAACCCGGTGGTCAGCGTGATCGCCTGCGAGAACTCGAAGCCGGGCACGCCGCAGAGCCAGTGGGACATCAACGGAGCGGGTTCGTCCAACATTCAGGGCTTCGCCACAGACATGAGCGTCAACGTCGGTGGGACGATCTCCTTCAAGATCAAGACGCCCGCCCGGTCGTACCGACTTGACATCTACCGGATGGGCTACTACCAGGGCAATGGGGCGCGGCTGATCACGTCGATCCTTCCGTCGGCGACGCTGCCGCAGACTCAGCCGGCGTGCATCAAGCAGTCCTCGACCGGCCTGATGGACTGTGGGAACTGGGCGGTCTCGGCGTCGTGGACGGTGCCTTCGACCGCCGTCTCCGGTATCTACTTCGCCAAACTCGTCCGCACCGACGGTACGTCCGGATCCAGTCACATCGTCTTCGTCGTACGGAACGACGCGAGTCACTCCGACCTGCTCTATCAGACGTCGGACACGACGTGGCAGGCCTACAACGACTGGGGCGGGAACAGCCTCTACGACGGGACGGCTCCGGACGGACGCGCGTGGAAAGTGAGCTACAACCGTCCGTTCAACACCCGTGGCGACAGCGCGGAGGATTTCGTCTTCAACGCCGAGTATCCCGCCGTGCGGTGGCTGGAGGCAAACGGTTACGACGTAAGTTACTTCAGCGAGGTCGACTCGGACCGCAGTGGAGCGTTGATCAAGAACCACAAGGTGTTCCTGTCGGTCGGCCACGACGAGTACTGGTCGGGGAATCAGCGCGCCAACGTGGAGGCCGCCCGCAGCGCTGGCGTCAACCTCGCGTTCTTCAGCGGCAACGAGATCTTCTGGAAGACCCGGTGGGAGAGCAGCATCGCCGGTCCCAGCACCACGTATCGCACGCTGGTGTGTTACAAGGAGACGCAGGACGAGGAGATCCTCGATCCACTGGATCCGCCCACCTGGACCGGCACTTGGCGGGATCCCGGCTTCGGCCAGCCGACCGACGGCGGGAGGCCGGAGAACGGTCTCTCCGGCACGATCTTCATGGTCAACGGGCCGCGCAACGACTCGATCAAGGTTCCGGCCTCGTTCTCGAAGCTGCGGTTCTGGCGAAACACCAGCGTGGCCAACGCTGAGCCCGGGTGCGACGAAGGTCATGCCGGCCGGGACGCTCGGCTACGAGTGGGACGAGGACCTCGACAACGGCTCGCGTCCGGCCGGAGAGATCGACATGTCGAGCGCTACGTACAACGTCTCGCCGGACCTCCTCCTGGACGAAGGGACGAGTTTCGGCAACGGCAGCGCGACCCACAGTCTGACCCTATATAGAGCCCCCAGCGGCGCGCTCGTGTTCGGAGCGGGAACCATCCAATGGTCGTGGGGCCTTGACGCCAACCACGACAACGCCGGAACACCGGTCGACCACGACATGCAGCAGGCAACGGTCAACCTGTTCGCGGACATGGGTGTCCAACCCGCGACCCTACAGACCGGTCTCGTGGCGACGAGCAAGTCGACCGACACGACGCCGCCCACGGCGAGCATCACCGCGCCCGCGAATGGCTCGACCGCTGCCGTGGGCGCGCCGGTCACCGTCTCAGGGACCGCGACCGACACCGGCGGCGGTGTGGTCGCCGGCGTCGAGGTCTCCACGGACAACGGCGCCACCTGGCATCGCGCCGCGGGGACCGCATCATGGACGTATACCTGGACGCCTACCACCTCGGGGACGACAACGCTTCTCGCCCGGGCCACCGACGACAGCGCGAACATCGGCGCGGCCTCGTCGGGCGTGAGCGTGACGGTCGGAGGACGTACGTGCCCGTGCACGATCTGGTCGGCCAGCGCCGTCCCGAAGAATCCGAACGAGTCCGATTCGAGTTCGGTCGAGCTGGGCCTGAAGTTCCGGACCGATACGGCTGGCTCCATCACCGGCATCCGCTTCTACAAGTCGAGCCGGAACACCGGCACGCACGTCGCGCACCTGTGGACTAGGTCAGGGGCGCTGCTGGCAACCGCGACGTTCTCGGGCGAGACCAGCAGCGGTTGGCAGCAGGTGAACTTCGCCAGCCGCCGTGTCGGTGTCGGCCAACACCACGTACATCGCCTCCTACTCGGCCCCGAACGGCCATTACGCCGATGACTACAGCGCCTTCACCGGCGCCGGCGTGGACAACGCCCCGCTGCACGCGCTGAAGAGCGGCGTCGACGGTCCCAACGGGGTCTACGGCGACGCCGGCACGTTCCCGTCCAGTACATCCGTCGACGACAACTACTGGGTCGACGTCGTCTTCAAGTGAGGTCTCACGTGCGTCGATTCCGCTATTCACTGGTCGCGCTGATCGCGGTTGCGGTCAGCGCGACCGCTCCGGCGGCTGCCTCGGCCGCCTGCCCGTGCACCATCTGGCCGAGCACCGCCACGCCCGGGACGGCCGCGTTCGCGGACAATTCCGCCGTCAACCTCGGCGTTGAGTTCCGCAGCGACCAGGCCGGCTTCATCACCGGCGATCCGGTTCTACAAGGGCGCCGGTAACACGGGCACCCACATCGGGAACCTGTGGTCGGCGACGGGTACGTTGCTCGGTTCGGCGACGTTCACCAACGAGACCGCGACCGGCTGGCAGCAAGCCAACTTCGGCGCTCCCGTTCAGATCGCCGCGAACACCACGTACATCGCGTCCTATTTCACGCCGACCGGGTTCTACGCCCTCGATCAGAACTACTTCGCTAGCGCCGGCGTCGACAACGCGCCGCTTCACGCGCTTCAGGACGGGATCAACCTCGGCGACGGCGTCTACACGTATGCCGGCACGAGCACATTCCCGAACAACACGTTCAGCTCATCCAACTATTGGGTGGATGTCGTCTTCACCCAAACGGCGAGCGACACCACCCCCCCGACCGTCACCTCCCAGACGCCCGCGCCCGGCGCGACGGGGATCTCGGTCAACACCCCAATCAGCGCCACATTCAGTGAGCCGGTACAGCCCGCCACGGTCTCCCTGACCGTCAACGGGCCATCGGGACCCGTTGCCGGCACCGCGAGCTATAACTCGAATACCAACACGGAGACGTTCACCCCGGGCAGCGCTCTCGCCAACTCGACTGTCTACACGGTGAACGTCACCGGCGCTCAGGATCTCGCGGGGAACACGATGCAGCCGGTCAGCTGGCAGTTCACGACCGCGGCAGCGACGCCCCCGCCGCCCCCGCCGCCCGGCGGTCCCGTGCTCCTCGTGACCTCGACCAGCAATCCGTTCACGTCGTACCTCAGCGAGATCCTGAGAACCGAGGGCTTCAACGAGTTCTCCGCCATCGACGTATCGCAGCTCAGCGCCAGCACGCTCGCCGGCGAGGACACCGTCGTCCTCGGTCAAGTCGGCCTTACCGCGGCGCAGGTGAGCGCGCTCACCACCTTTGTCAACGGCGGCGGAAACCTCATCGCGATGCGGCCCGACGCGCAGCTCAGTGGGCTGCTCGGAATCACCAAGACCACGAACACGCTGTCCAACGCATATCTGGCGGTCAACCCCGCCGTTCCGGCGGCCGCCGGCATCACGTCGCAGACCATGCAGTTTCACGGCACAGCCGACCGGTACACGCTGAACGGCGCCACCAGCGTCGCCAACCTCTACACGAGCGCGACAGCGGCAACGACGAATCCGGCCGTCTCCCTCAAGACCGTCGGGACCAGCGGCGGGCAGGCTGCTGCGTTCACCTACGACCTCGCCCAGTCTGTCGTCTACACCCACCAAGGCAACCCGGCGTGGGCCGGGCAGTCGCGGGACGGCCTGTCCCCGATCCGCTCGCACGAGCTCTTCCGGGGAGTCAACACGACGGACTGGGTCAACCTGAGCAAGGTGGCGATTCCCCAGGCCGACGAGCAGCAGCGGCTCCTGGCCAACCTGATCGAGACCATGAACCGCCACACCAAGCCGCTGCCCCGCTTCTGGTACTTCCCGCGGAGCCTCAAGGCCGTCATCATCGGGGGCGGTGACGATCACGGCGGCGGCGGTACAGCCGGCCGCTTCGACCAGTACAACGCCAACAGCCCCCTGGGCTGCTCGGTCGCAAACTGGACGTGCCTGCGCTTCACCTCCTACGTCTTCCCGCTGCACGTTCCGCTGACCGACGCGCAGGCGACCATGTACAACAGCCAGGGCTTCGAGGTGGACATGCACCCGAATCCGGACTGCCAGGACTTCACCAACGCCACGCTGGCGCAGATGTTCTCCACCACGCTCTCGCAGTTCGTCCAGAAGTTCCCGTCGCTACCAAGCCCGCAGAGCAACCGGACGCACTGCCTGGCGTGGAGCAACTGGCTGGGCGAGCCGACAGTCGAACTGGCCAACGGGATCCGCATGGACGTCAACTACTACTACTGGCCGAGCCAGTGGATCAAGAACAAGCCGGGCTTCATGACCGGCTCCGGAATCCCGATGCGCTTCGCGGACACCGACGGCACCATGGTGAACGTCTACCAGGCGCCGACCGAGATGACCGATGAATCGGGGCAGACGTACCCGTTCACGGTCAACACGCTGCTCGACAACGCCGACGGTGCGCAGGGATACTACGGAGCCTTCGGCACCAACTTCCACACCGACGGCGACACCGAGCCTGAGGACGACGCGGCCTTGGCCTCTGCCCAGGCGCACACCAACAACAGCCTCGACCCGAGCTCGCCTTCCTCCGTGCCGATCGTGTCGGCCCGGCAAATGCTGACGTGGCTCGACGGCCGGAACGCCTCGACGTTCGCGAATCTCGCCTACAGCTCCCGCACGCTGACCTTCACCGTGACGGTCGGGGCCGGGGCGGCCGGCTTGACCGCGATGGTGCCGACGACCTCGGCGGACGGCACGCTGACGTCGATCACGCTGGCCGGCAGCC
Source organism: uncultured Solirubrobacterales bacterium (assembly GCA_963832315.1). Classification (GTDB taxonomy): domain Bacteria; phylum Actinomycetota; class Thermoleophilia; order Solirubrobacterales; family Solirubrobacteraceae; genus Palsa-465. Next base: position 402,929 of record CAWHTT010000015.1, read on the forward strand.
CGGTGACGTATACGACGCAGACGGTCAAAGGCTTGCAATACGCGATCTTTCCCGCGGCACCGGGAAACTACTCCGCGCAATACGGCACGGCTCCCGCCGCCGCTCCCGCGATCGCAAGCCCGAGCATGTCGACCACTGCCGCGGGAACACCGACGGTCAGCTGGAGCACGAATCGGGCCACCACCACGGAGGTCGACTGGGGCACCAGCGACTCCCTCGGGAACAAGCTCGTGATCGCCGAGGCGACGCAGCGACACGGCCTGGACCTACCCCAATTGAACACGGGCTCTAAGTACTACTACCGCCTGCGGTCCGTTGACGCCTTTGGAAACGCTGTGGACTGGCCGGCGCAAGGGAGCCCACCGGCGACCTTCACGGTGCCCCCGCCGCCGACCGGCGGCCCGGGTATCTCGGGCCTCAGGGCAGTCGCCTTGCCGGATGGCACCGCCTCGGTCACCTGGGGCACGGGCCGCGTGGCCGACGGTACGGTCGATTACGGCACGTCGACCGGCGGCGGAAACGAGGCGCCGGGGTCCGGAGTCGGTCCCGCACATCGGGTCGACCTCGCTCATCTCTCGCCCGCGAAGCAGTACTACTACTGGGTGACCTCGCGTACGCCATGGGGGACAACCGGACAGTCACCGACGTTCGTTCTCGGCACTCCTGCCTGGGGGGTCGCCGATAGCCGACAGGCGCAGTGGGAGATGGGTGACGCCTCCGGCGTGACGGTGACGGCTCAGGGTGACGGTGAGCTGCGTCTGACCGGTGGCCAGACCAGCGGGACCTACGTCTCGCGAGTGCTCGACGCCCAGCAGCTGGTCCGCTGGAAGCAGGCTCTGTGGGACGCCGACGTCCCGAGCGGCGACGACGCTGGCGGTGCAGGTGCGAAGTGGCAGCACATCGACGCCAGACACCACTTGGACTCCGTGGTTCGCAATCAGCGGCAATGGCGCTGCCATCCCGCCCGGACGTTTCGGCCTCGCGTTACCTGCAGTACAAGCTGACTCTGACCGGGAGCGGTGGAGCAACGCCGGTGGTCCGCGCTATCGGCTTCACGAGCACGGGACAGCCGCCCAACTTTGAAACGGAAGGAGGTGGGTCGTGACCGACGCGTCTCGGAGCCCAACTCTCCGGATTGCACCGTGTCCCTCTCACGAGCGAGGGGCACGGGCACGCAACCGTGAACCGGCGCCCGAAGGCTCGCCCGCCCCGGCGGCCCGCTGGGCAACCCCGCGAAGGAGTCAGTCATGCATACGCCACAAATGACGCGCACGACCATCATCGCCGCTGTCATCGCCGCTCTGGCGGCGCTGGCCGCCCCCGCAGCGGCTACTGGCCTGCGCGCCGGTCCCCCCGAGCTCATCTCCGAGACGGCGACCGGAACGGCCGGAAACGGCGTGAGTGGCGTCGCCGGGCTCGCCGTGTCCGGCAGAGACTCGGTGGCGTTCTCGTCGCTGGCTACGAACCTTCTCACCCCCGACGCGAATCCCGCATCCACTGACCAGACCGCCGTACCCGAGATCTACGTGCGGCGCCCCCATCGCGGTACGACCGTGCTCGCGTCCGCCACCGACACCGGAGAGATGGCCAACGCGGATTCGACCCGGCCCTCGCTCTCGTTGGACGGCAGGAGCGTCGCGTTCCTGTCGGCCGCCACGAACCTCGACCCGACAGGAAGCGACACGCAGCAAATCGACGCCTACGTCAAGGACCTCCGAACGGGCGGGCTGATCCGGGCCTCGAGTTCGGGCGAGGGCGAGCGGGCCAACGGTCCGACCAGCGATGTCGCGCTATCCGGCGACGGACAGGAGGTCGCCTTCGTCACCACCGCGACCAACCTCGACCCGCGTGATACGGACACGGCCCCGGACGTATACGTCAAGAACCTGGCCACCGGCGCTGTCACGCTTGCTTCGATCGCGCCAGACGGTAACAAGCCCGCGGGTACGGGTGTCCGCGGCATCTCGCTGTCCGCCGACGGAAGATGGCTCGCGTTCAGCACCGACGCCGCGCTCGACGCCAGAGGGACCGAGTACCGCAGCCAGGTCTACGTAGAGGACCTCGAGACTGGAGACCTCACCCTGGTCAGTGCGACGGCGGAGGGAACGATCGGCGACGCTCCCAGCACCGATCCTGTCCTCAGCGCGGACGGCGGCGTCGTGACGTTCCGCTCGTTCGCCGACAACCTCGATCCGCTCGATCAGTCGCAGGATTCCGACATCTACCGCAAAGACCTCTCGACCGGTGCACTGTCGCTGGTATCGACCAACGCCGCCGGAGAGAAGGGCAACGGCAGCTCCAGCATGCCCACGATGTCGGCCGACGGGAGCATCGTGGCGTTCGCCTCGTACGCGACGAACTTGCAGAACGAGGAGCCGGCTCCGCCCGCGAACCTCGACGTATTCGTCAAGGTCCTGGCCACCGGCCAGGTGGTTGACGTCTCCCGCTACGCCGGGAGCGAGCCGCTGGGCGCGGTCAGCGTGTACCCAGCGCTACAACCCTCTGGTCGAACCGTGGTGTTTGCGACCAACAACACATTTACGCCGGCCGACACCAACGGCATCGCCGATGTATATCGCTCACGACTCAGATGCGTCTTCCGATAGGAGCGCCTCCGGGCTCCCGTCGGCTGAGGTTTGTCCACCGCCGCCAATCAGGCGGGCACTCCTCCTCGTGCTCACAGCGATCGTCCTGGGATTGGCCGGGCTGTACCTGGTGCGGGCCGCCCTCGTGGACGTCGGCGGCTTCACGCTCGGTAGTCCCACCGCTGTACGCCACTTGGCTGAGCTTGGGCTGGACTGGCATTTCTGGGCCGGCGGCGTCCTGATCCTGGTCATCCTGCTGATCAGCCTCGAGCTCTATTGCAGTGAGGAGCTTTCGAGGGTCGTTCCCCTCTATAGCCTCAGTTACGTGCTCGTTGCGGTCATCGGGCAGGTGTTCCTTCACGAGCACGTCACGCTGCAGCGCTGGATCGGAATCGTCACGATCATCGCGGGCGTCAGTGTCCTGCTGCGTTCATGAGGTCAGCCACCAGGAATCGCGCGCGGCTGCGGACGGTGACCGTGGCCCCCTACGACCCAGGCTCGGACGCCGAGTGGGACGAACTGGTCAGGCGCTCACCGATGGCCACGTTCCTGCACACGCGTGCCTTCCTTTCGTACCACGGCGATCGCTTCATGGACGCCTCGGTCGTTCTCAGGGACGAGGGTGGCACCCTTGTCGGAGTCCTGCCTGCTGCCACAGTTCCAGACGAGCCTTGGGTGGTGGCCAGCCACCCTGGCGCGACGTTCGGAGGCCTGGTCCACGCTGGTGCCCTTGGTGGTTCGGCGATGCTGGACGCCTTACCCGCGATCGTGGCGCACTATCGAGAACAAGGCTTTGAGCGGCTGAGGTACGTCCCGGTGCCACATATCTACCACCAGAGTCCGAGCGCGGATGACGTGTATGCGCTGTTTCGAGCCGGCGCGGCGCGGACCCAATCCGATCTCTCGTGCGCAGTTGATCTCGACACCGGGATCCGCCTATCCTCGGGTAGGAGAGGCGGGCTCGCGAAAGCCCGCCGCGAGCGCATCGAAGTGGCCGAGGGCGACCATTTGCTCGGCGACTTGTGGCCGGTCATCGAGGAGAACCTGGCCCGTCGTCACGGCGCTCGACCGGTGCATACCGAGGCAGAGATTCGAAGGTTGACCCGCCTTCTCCCGGACGAGATAAACGTCGTGGTCGGTCGTCACTTGGGTGAAGCGGTAGCCGGAGTACTCCTGTTTGACACACCTCGGGTTTCCCACACGCAATACATCGCCTCGAGCGAAGCCGGCAATCGCGCGCGCGCCCTCGATGCCGTGCTCTGCTACTGCCTGGAGCGTGCCGGTGACCGCGGCGCTCGGTTCTTCGATTTCGGCACATGCAGCCTGCACGCGGGCATGACGCTGAACGACGGGCTTTACGCCTTCAAAGCCCGCTTCGGCGGCGGCGGCGTCGCCTGCGACCAGTACGAGGTTGCCTTACGCGGTGCAGCTCCGGACCCCGCCGATTCCATCCTCGAGCCAACGCAGGCCTCGTGACCGTCGAGAAAATCCGGTGGGGTTCTTCTGGCTAGCTGTCTGAGTACGATTGCAGCACCCCGAGCGTGGGATCGCCCGGGCCAATTCCGTAGTCGTCCACGCTGCCGCCATGAGCGGCGTCGTTCCATGCCCAGGGCAGATAGCCCACCACGCCGCGGGCGAATGCCGCTTTGATCTTCGCCGTGAAGTCGGCGGCGCGGGCCTGCGTACTTCCGCCGCAGTCGCGCAGGAGAATGCCCGACTCGTCGATCATCAGCGGCTTATTGAGCGCGTTGCACTGAGCGATCCGGCGCGCCAGGCCGTTCCTGCGGTCCCCGGGCAGCGCGACGGTCGGATCTCCGTAATCGTGATAGGTGCAGATCGTGATGGCCGCCGGCGCGTTCACACGCGCATACTGGGTGCCGTCCGCGCCGCACTCCCCGCCACCCATCGTCCCCAGAGCTATCAGGTGGTTCGGATCGATGCGATGGATCGTGCTCGCCACCGTGCCGGCGAAGTCCTGCAGGACGAGCGCCGCACTCCGCGCACATACTCCCGGCCTCGAGTCCACCTCGGGTTCATTGACCAACTCCCACGCCAAGATGGTGTCATTGGCGGCATAGCGCCTCGCCACCTCCTGCACCCACGAGTAGTACGTAACGCGGTCCTTCGGAAGGATCGTCTGTCGGTAACCCGTTCGGTACCACGTCGCGTCTTTGAAGGTACTTTCGCATGAGTCCCACTGATCCGCGAGCACCGCGATGATCCTCTTGCCGCTGGCACGGGCGGCCGCAAGCGTGCGATCGAATGCCTTCCAGGTTCGCCTGCCCGTGCTCGCGGTCGCAAACATCTGGAAGAACCAGACACGGACGACCTCTGGGCCCGAGCCCCAGTGCGAAAGGTCCTGGGCGACGTTGGGCTGGTACCCGCACGCCTGGTTACCGGACCTACTGTTGGCGTTCCAGTCGTTGAGACCAGTGAACACGAACGGCCGGCCATTGAGGTACAAGTGGGTCCCGCCGCGAGTCACGAACGCCGCGCTGGCCGGCCCTGCCGCAGCCAGCGGCAACATCGCGGCTCCTAGGCACAGCAGAGATGCCATGAGGCGGCGCCCGCTCATCAGCGGTCGGCGATCGCTGCGTCGGCGGGCAGCACGTCTCCGACCGAAGGTCCGTCGGCTTGCACCCCTGCCGCACGGGCTCGAACCGGCCCGGCCGGACCGGTGACGATGTGTGTCCGTTCGTCTGTGCGATCAGAAGATCGGTCTGAAAGGGACACTGTTAGCACCGTTACTGGCCGTTCTTCCCCCGTTCTGGAGGTTCTACCATTTGGCACGGATTCACAAGGCGGGTCTGCCTGATCGCACGAGCCGGCGCTACCGCGAGGACCTCGACGAGGACGAGATCGCCGAGCGCTTCGGCCGCCCGGTCGATCACGCGATCGTGTAAGCCCGCTCGCCGAGCCGGCGAAGCAGCAGCTGGGCGTTGGCGGTGGCGAAGCCCTGCCAGTCGTTGTTGAAGTAGGCGTAGACGGACTCGCGCCGGCGCCACTGGGCGATCCGGCGCGCCCACGTCTCGATCTCGCTCGCCGAGTAGTTGCCGGCGCGCCCCCGCGCTCCGTAGTGGAAGCGCACGAAGCGCCAGTCCGTGGTCGCCTCGTGTGACTGAAACGGCCGCGAAGGATGGTCCCCGATGGTCAGCGCCACGCCCCGCGCACGCAACGCGTCCAACACCGGGGCCGCGAACCAGCTCTCGTGCCGGAACTCGATCGTGTGCTCACCGGGAGGCAGCAGCTCGAGCCAGCCGTCCAGCCGCTCGTCGTCGCGGTGGAAGTTCTCCGGCAGCTGCCAGAGAACCGGGCCGAGACGGCCCGCTTGGACCAGCGGCTCGAGCGGCTCGTAGAAGCGGTTGATCCCGTCGCCGATGTCGACCAGCCGCTTGATGTGGGTCAGGTACCGACTCGCCTTGACCGCGAACAGGAACCCGGGCGGAGTCTGCGAAACCCAGCCGGCCACCGCCTCGCGCCGGGCCAGCCGGTAGAAGGTCGAGTTGACCTCGACCGTGTCGAAGTGATGCGCATACTCCTCCAACCACCGGCGCTTGGCCAGCTTGTCCGGGTACAGACGACCGCGCCAGTCGTCGTACATCCACCCCGAACAGCCGATGCGTACCGGCTTCATGTGCCGGGTAGGGGCTGAATCTGATGGCGGCAGTAGATCTCCCCGAAGCCCCGATCCCGCCCCGGCCCAGCCTCAAGAACCTCAATGGGGCCGTCCGCGAGTGCCGCGCCTGCGACCTGTGGGAGGGCGCCACCCAGGCCGTGATGGGCGAGGGTGCCCGCCACGCCCACCTGATGCTGGTCGGAGAGCAGCCCGGCGACCGCGAGGACATCGAGGGCCATCCGTTCGTCGGCCCCGCCGGCAAGGTCCTCGACCAGGGTCTCGACCAGGCGGGGATCGCGCGTGACGACGTCTACATCACGAACGCGGTCAAGCATTTCCGCTACAAGCTCCGGGGCAAGCGCCGCATCCATCAGAAGCCCGACCGCTGGCAGGTGACCGCCTGCTTTCCCTGGCTCGAGGCCGAGATCAAGGTCGTGCAGCCCGCCGCCCTGGTCTGCCTCGGCGCCACCGCGGGCCAGCAGCTGCTCGGCTCGCACATCCGGATCGGACGCGACCGCGGCCGCCCGATCGAGTCCGACCTGGCCGAGCTGGTCACGGTGACGACCCATCCGTCCGCGATCCTGCGCGCGGACGACGAGGACCGCGAGGACGCCATGGCGCAGTTTGTAGACGATCTGAAACACGTGGCCCAATGGCTGAGCGCGAAGTAGTCGCGGTCACCGGGGCCTCGGGCGGCGTGGGCCGCGCGATCGCCCGCGAGTTCGCCAAGCACGGCGCCGCGGTGGGCCTGATCGCGCGCGGCCGCGCCGGGCTGGACGCCGCCGCCCAGGAGGTCTCCGAGCTCGGCGGCACGGCCTATGCGCACCCGACCGACGTGGCCGAGTTCGACCAGGTGCAGGCGGCCGCGACGGCCATCGAGGAGCGTCTGGGTCCGATCGACATCTGGGTCAACAACGCGATGACCACCGTGTTCGCGTTCCTCGACGAGGTCGAGCCCAGCGAGTTCGAGCGCGCCACGCGGGTCACCTATCTCGGCGCGGTGTGGGGAACCAAGGTCGCGCTCGAGCGCATGCTCCCGCGCGACCGCGGCACGATCGTGGAGGTCGGCTCGGCGCTCGCCTACCGCGGCATCCCGCTCCAGGCCCCCTACTGCGGCTCCAAGCACGCGATGAAGGGGATGTTCGAGTCGCTGCGGACCGAGCTTCGACACCGTAACTCGAACGTACACGCCACGATGGTCCAGCTCCCGGGCATGAACACGCCGCAGTTCGACCACTGCCTGAGCAAGATGCCGCGTCACCCGATGCCGGTGCCGCCGATCTACGAGCCCGACATGGCCGCCCGCGCGGTGTACTGGGCCGCTCATCATCGCCGGCGCGAGCTGTACGTGGGCTTCCCGACCGTCTACACGATCATCGGCAACAAGGTGGCGCCGTGGCTGGCCGAGCGCTACCTGGCCAAGACCGCGGTCGACGGCCAGCAGACCAAGGAGCCGTTCGACGGCACCGCGACCGCGAACCTGTTCCACCCCACCGACGACGACCACGACGAGGGCGCCCACGGTGGCTTCGACGGCCAGGCGCACCGGCGCAGTCCCCAGGCCTGGCTCAGCCGGCACCGGCTTGGCTCGGGGCTGGCGGCCGTGAGCCTGGGCGGCGCAGCCGGCGCTGCCGCGGTGCTGCTGACTCGCCGGTCCGCTTGAGGTCCAGTCGCTCGGCGAGCCGCGAGGCTAGCGCCATGATCGTCAGGGCCGGATTGGCCGAGCCCTGCGTCGGCATCACGCTGCCGTCAGCGATGAACAGGTTCGGCACCGACCACGCCCGATGGTCGGAGTCGACCACGCTGCGCTCCGGGTCGGATCCCATCCGGCAGCCGCCGACCAGGTGGGCGTAGCGATCGGTGGCCAGGACGTCCTGAGCCCCCGCCGCCTCGAAGATGTTGTGCAGGGTCTGCTTGGCGAACGCGATGTTCGTGCGATCGTTCTCGCACTGTGAGTAGTCCATCCGGGCCACCGGGATGCCGTTCTGGTCGGTGACGTCCCCGGCCACCGTGATGCGGTTCTCGGGCCGGGGCAGCAGCTCGGACAGTATGCCCAGCGTGTACCAGTGGTTGTAGTCGCGCATGTACTCGCGCAGCGCGTGGCCCCAGTGCCCGTGCCCGAGCACGTGCTGGGCGTGCTCGATCGGCAGCGGTCCGACGGTCTGGATCGCGAACCCGCGCGCGAAGCCTCGCGTGAGGTCGGTCTCGTAGAACTGCTCTGAGCAGATCTCGGGTGGCGGCGCCTTGTACATGCGCATCTCGTCCGGGAAGCGGCCGGCCATCTGTGGCGCGCCCTGGACCATCACACAGCGGCCGACCTGGTCGTTGTCGTTGGCCAGGCCGTGCGGGAAGCGGCGGCTGGTCGAGTTCAGGAGCAGGCGCGGCGTCTCGATCGAGTAACCGGCGACAGCCACCGCGTCGGCGCGCTGGAAGCGCTCGGCGCCGTCATGGATGTAGCGCACGCCGGTGACGAGGCCGCTCGACTCGTCGACCTCGACCCGCGTGACCATGCAGTCGGCGCGGATCTCCGCGCCGTGCTCGATCGCGTCCGGAATGTGGGTGACCAGCGGCGAGGCCTTGGCGTTCACCTTGCAGCCCTGCAGGCAGTAGCCGCGGTAGATGCAGTGGGGACGGTTGCCGAACGCGCCGTTGGTGATCCCCACCGGGCCGACTCGCATCTCGATCCCCAGCTTGCGCGCTCCCTCGCGCGCCACGTCGGCCCCGCCGGCGATCGGATGCGGGGTGTGGGGGTAGCGGTGCGGGTCGCCCCAGGGCCAGTATTCGCCCGCCACCGGCAGCTCTAACTCGAGGCGCTCGTAATGCGGCTTGAGGTCGTCGTAGCTGATCGGCCAGTCCTCCCCCACCCCGTCGCGCGTGCGCACTTCGAAGTCCGAGGGATGAAAGCGCGGGCAGTAGCCGGCGTAGTGGACCATCGAGCCGCCGACGCCGTGGCCGCAGTTGTTCTTGCCCAGTTCGACCGGGTCGCTTCCGCCGGTGACGCGCTCGTCGGTCCAGTACAGCCGGTGCGAGCCCGCCTCGTCGGACACCCAGTCCTCGTCGGGATCCCAGAACGGTCCCGATTCGAGGACCACGACCTTCCAGCCCCGCCGGGCGAGTCGCTGGGCCAGGGTTCCGCCGCCGGCGCCGGCGCCGACGATGACCAGGTCGACCGAGAACGAATCGTCGTAGCGCGCCATCCGCTCGGTGGGCACGGCGCGTCGGTGGACATCGAGCAGGAACGCCGAGTCGTTCTCGGGCGGGCGCAGCGCGCCGCGCAGCAGGGTCCGCAATTCGTGGCGGCGGCTCATACGCCCTGGACCCCGCGCTCCTCGGTGTCCTTGACCGGATCGGTCTCGAACGCGGCCGCGCCCTCCCAGTTCTCGCGCTGCCCGGCGCCCAGGCGCGCGTAGCCGCGCGGATAGGCCGGGCCCCCGAAGCCGATCTCGTTCCACGCCCACGGGTGGGAATAGAACGCGCTGAGGATCGCCCGCGAGATGACCTTCCAGGTCTTAGCGGGCGGCATCTCGTCCCACACCTCGCCGTGCACCTCGCCCTTGGCCAGCGCGTCGACCACGCGCATCTGCACATCCTGAGCGGCGCCGGCGAAGCCGCCCGCTCCGTGCTGACGCGCCGCGGCGTCGAGCCCGAGCGCGAGGCGCCGCCACGTCTCGCGGTCGTCGGGCATGTCGGCGTAGCGAAAGCCGTCGAGCTCGCCGGCGAACAGCTTGGCGTCGACCATGTTCAGCACCGGGATCTTCGGCTCGCGGTCCTGGGCCATTACGAGGTCGCAGAAAATGCCGAGCGCGTCGGCCTCGGCCTCCGTGAAGAAGCGGATCGGTGGGGGCTTCTCGAGACGCTCGAGCACGAGCCGCCGGGTCACCTCGTCCCAGTGGTCGGCCTCGTCGAGCACGTTGTAGTCGGGATAGCGGCCGTGCATCTGGGGCGTGACGCCGTTGCGCTGGCGGGGAAGGTCCTCCGGCGAGGCAGGCTGCCGGTCCGGCCGGAGGTTCGGGAGATGCTCGGCGCTGCGGAAGTCGCGCGCCATCTAACGCTCGCGGCCGAAAGCGGCGGCGGCCAGGCCCATGCCACCGACGAGCGCCAGCGAGCCGGGCGCGAGCAGCGGCGGCCCCATCACGATGTTGAACAGCGGCTCGTCGAACCCGCCGGGCTTGCGCGCCACCCCGCGCACGTGCGTGACCACGCCGATCAGGCCGTCCAGGCAGTACAGGGCGGACACCACCGGGAGCACGGTTCGCGCCGCGCGCTCGGAGCGGACACCCGCCACGCCGGCGGCGGTCAGCGCCGGCGAGAGCGCCACCGGGGTCCACATCCACTTGTCGCCGAACGATCCCCGGAAGTGCTCGAAGTAGATCTCGATCCCGAGCGGCAGCGCGCTGAACGCGGTGGCCGCGGCCAGCGTGCGCTGCATCCGCCCGCTGCGCACGTTGCGCCACCACCGCGTGGCCGCACGTTCGGGCGGGGTGGTCCGCCGAAGCGGCAGGTCAAGACGCGGCATAGCGCTCCGCCTCCGATCGCTTGAGCTCAAGCCCGATCCCCGGGCGGTCCAGGTCGGGAACGAGCGCGCCGTCGACCGGCTCCACCACCCCGTCGAACAGCATGTGCTCGATCCGCACGTGATCGTGGAAGTACTCGAGGTGGACCAGCTGCTCGAGCGCGGTCGCGGGGTGCAGGTGGACGGCCGGGCCGCAGTGCAACGAGAGCGGGAGGCTGTGCGCCCGGCACAGGGCGCCGACGCGTAGGAGCTCGGTGATCCCGCCGCAGCGGGTGACGTCGGCCTGGAGCACGTCGACCGCACCGGCCTCGATCATCCGGCGGAAGTACGGCGCATCGTCGCCATACTCGCCGGCGGCGATCTCCATGCCCGCGGGCGCCCGGTCGCGCAGCAGCCGCAGCCCCTCGAGGTCCTCCGAGGAGACCGGCTCCTCGAACCAGCTGACGCGCGCGTCGCCGGCGAAGCGCTCGGCGAGGTCGAGTGCCTGCTTGCGCGAGTACGCGCCGTTGGCGTCGACGAACAACCGCGCGTCCGAGCCGATCGCGGTCCGCGCGGCCTTCACGCGCTCGGGATCTCGGTCCGGCTCCGAGCCGACCTTCATCTTGACCCGGGGTATCCCCTGCTCGACCCAGCCGCTCAGCTGCTCGGCGAGCCGCGCGTCCGAGTAGGCGGTGAACCCGCCCGAGCCGTAGACCGGGACGGACTCGTGCGCCATGCCGAGGAGCTTGCACAGCGGCAGCCCGAGTGTGCGTGCCTTGAGATCCCAGAGCGCCACGTCGACCGCCGCGATGGCCATCGACGTGATGCCCGGACGGCCCAGGTTGCGGGTCTGCTCGACCATCGCCTCCCAGGCCGCCTGGGGCGAGAACGCGTCGCGTCCGGTGACGACCCCGGCCAGCTTGGACTCCACCAGCTTGGCCGTGGACACGTCGGCGTAGGTGTAGCCGAGCCCCCACTGCCCGCCGCCGTGGGCGTGCACGACAACGATCGTGGTCGAATCCCAGGCGAGTGTGCCGTCGGCCTCGGGCTGGTCAGTCGGGACCGTGTAGGCCGCGACCTCTAGCTCGTCGACCGCGACCTCGGCGCGGACGGTCGTGCTCATCGCCCGGGAAGGAACTCTTGGACCTTCTGAGAGAACGACTGCTTGATGATCCGCCCCGCGTTCGGGTCTCCGGCCAGGAGCGCGGAGCTGAGCGCCTTGGCCTGCTCGATCGTGATGTGCGGCGGCAGCGGCGGCACCTCGGGATCGGTGATCGCCTCGTACACGACCGGGCTGTCGGCGTTCAGCGCCTCGTCCCAGGCCGGGCCAACACGATCCGGGGAGTCCACCCGGATGCCCTTGAGCCCGAGCATCTCGGCGTAGCGTGCGTACGGGAAGTCCGGCAGGTCCTGAGATCCCTCGAACTTCGGGTTGCCCTCCATCGCCCGCTGCTCCCAGGTCACCTGGTTCAGATCGCGGTTGTTCAGCACCATGATGACCAGCCGCTGGTCGGGCCACAGGTGGCGGTACTTGGCGATCGTGATCAGCTCGTTGATGCCGTTCATCTGCATCGCGCCGTCGCCGACGAGCGCGATCACCGGACGGTGCGGATGGGCGAACTTGGCCGCGATCGCGTACGGCACGCCCGGCCCCATGGTGGCCAGCGTGCCCGACAGCGAGGCCATCATGCCCTTGCGGAGCTTGACGTCGCGCGCGTACCAGTTGGCCGACGAACCGGAGTCCGAGGCCAGGATCGCCCCGTCGGGGAGGCGCTTGGAGAGCTCGTGGAAGACAAGCTGCGGGTTGATCGGATCGGCCGACAGCTGCGCCCGCTGCTCGATCAGGTTCCACCACTCGGCGACTTCGCCTTCGATCTTCTCGCGCCAAGAGCGATCTTCCTTGCGCTCGAGGCGCACCTTCAGCGCACGCAGGGTCTCGGCGCTGTCGCCGACGAGGTTGACCTCCATCGGGTAGCGAATCCCGAGCATCTTGCCGTCGATGTCGATCTGCACGCCGCGGGCGTTGCCCTCCTCGGGCAGGAACTCCGAATAGGGGAAGCTCGAGCCGACCATCAGCAGCGTGTCGCACTCCTGCATCAGCGTCCAGCTCGGCTTCGTGCCGAGCAGGCCGATCGAGCCGGTCACGTACGGGAGATCGTCGGGCAGCACGGCCTTGCCGAGCAGCGCCTTGGCCACGCCGGCGCCCAGCACCTCGGCGACCTCGGCCACCTCGTCGGCGGCGTGCAGCGCGCCCTGGCCGACGAGCATCGCGACCTTGGTCCCGGCGTTCAGCGCCGCTGCGGCGCGGTCGAGGTCGTCGTCATGAGGCACCACGCGCGGCCGCTGATAGCCGGGTCCTGAATGGACCGTGCCGTGCTTGCGAGGCGGCGTCGGGACCGCGTCGGCATCCTGAAGGTCGTTGGGGATGATCAGCGCGGTGACCGTGCGCTCGGACAGCGCGATCCGGCAGGCGCGATCGATCAGGTGGCGGATCTGCGCGGGCACCATCGCCATCTCCACGTACTCGTGCGCGACGTCCTTGAACAGCGATTGGAGATCGATCTCCTGCTGGTAGTTGCCCCCCATGCCGGCCCGGGCCTGCTGGCCGACGATCGCCAGCACGGGCTGATGGTCGAGCTTCGCGTCGTAGAGCCCGTTCAGCAGGTGGACCGCGCCGGGCCCAGAGGTGGCCAGGCAGACGCCCAGCTCGCCGGTGAACTTGGCGTGGGCGCAGGCCATGAAGGCCGCCATCTCCTCATGGCGGACCTGGATGAACTCCGGACGGCCGAGATCCTTGTTTCCGTTGCTCGAACGCTCGAACGCTCCGAGGATGCCGTTGATCCCGTCGCCCGGGTAGCCGTAGATCCGCTTGATGCCCCAGGTCGTGAGGCGTTCCAGGAGATAGTCGCCAACTGTGTCGCTCATCGCTTGCCGTTCCTTTCTCGTCTGCCCGCCTCGTATCTGCCGCTACCCAGGGTGCAGCGGGGGCTAACGGGCGACGGTCCGAGTGGCTACACGCGATCCTGGGCTTTGGACAGGGCCACGGCGGCGTCGATGTGGGCCAGATGGGTCAAGCCCTGCGGGAAGTTGCCCAGGAGCTCGCCGGTGCGCGGATCGATCTCTTCGGAGAACAGCCCGAGGTCGTTCCCGCGGGCCATCGCCTGATCGAAGACGGTCCGCGCCTCGCCCAGCTCTCCGGCCTCCGCGAGGCATTCCGCGAGCCAGAACGAGCAGCACAGAAACGCCCCCTCCTGGCCCTCGAGCCCGTCATCGCGCCGGTAGCGGTACAGGAGCCCGTCGCCGGCGTCGAGCTCCTCGCGCACAGCGGCGATCGTGCGCAGCATGCGCTCGTCGTCCCAGGCGACGTACTCGACGGTCGGCAGCAGCAGGAGTGCGGCGTCCATCTCGGTGCGGTCGAACGCCTGGACGTAGACGCCCCGCTTGCGGTCGTAGCCGCGCTCTTCGATCGCCTCGCGCAACCCGTCGCGGGCCTTCTTCCACCGCCGCGTGGGAGCACGGCGCATGCATTCGTCGGCCAGCCGGATTCCGCGATCGAGCGCGGACCAGCACAGCACCTTCGAGTGCACGAAGTGGTCCGGTTCGCCCGGCCATTCCCAGATCCCGGAGTCCGGCTCGTGGCACCGCTCGGCGGCGTGGTCGATCAGCGAGACGAGAAAGCGCCAGTCGTCGTCGCTCGGCGAGTGGCCGCGGCGGTGCCAGCGCCAGGTCAGGTTCACGAGCTCCCCGTATGCGTCGAGCTGCACCTGTTCGGAGGCGTCGTTGCCGAGTTGCACCGGCTTGGAGCCGCGGTAGCCCTCGAGGTCCTCCACGACATCCCCGCGCAGGCGGCGCTCGCCCCCGACGCCGTACATGACCTGGAGATCGCCGGCGTGCCCCGCCGCGGAGCGCATGATGAACGCGCGGAAGCCGTCGGCCTCGTCGACCGCCCCGAGCTCGGCAAAGGCCCGGGAGCTGAAGCTCGAGTCACGCACCCACGCGTAGCGGTAGTCCCAGTTGCGCGAACCGCCGACGGTCTCGGGCAGCGAGGTCGTGGGAGCCGCCACCACCGCTCCGGTGGGCGCATGGGTGAGCGCCTTGAGCGCGATCCCCGAGCGGCGCGCGCCCGGCTCGTCTCGGCTGGCCAGCTTGAGCGGCTTGGCCCACTCCCGCCACCACGCCACGGTCTGCTCGAGCAGCTCATCGAGGCTCCGCGCGTCGGGCTCGGCCGGCGGTCCGGCATCCACCTGCTCGGGTGCGCAGTACGTAAGCGAGAGCCGCACCCGATCCCCCGGCCCGACTGAAAAGCCGCCGGCAAGCTCGTGGTCAGGGTCCTCCTCTAGCTCCTGCTCGCACCAGACGAGGAGCGCGTCGTTGCCGCCGATCGTGCTGTGCGTGCGGTGCCCGTGGCGGCGGATCCACGGCCTGACCTGCCCGTAGTCGAACCGGGGGGCGATCCGGACGTCGACCTCCACCGATCCCCGGACGCCCTCGATCACCCGGAGGATCTGGCGCCGCTCGGTCTGGACAGGGTCTCCCTGGATCGTGAAGCAGTCGAGCAGCTTGGCCTCCCCGCCCGGACCGAGCACGTTGGTCTCGAGCACGAGCGTGTCGTCGAGGTAGCGCCGCGAGAACTCCCACGGCCCCTCGCCGGAGGGCGTGATCGCGCAGTGCCCGCCGCGATCCCAGTCGAGCAGACGACCGAAGGCGCTGCCCGAGTCGAAGCGCGGCAGGCAGCACCAGTCGATCGACGCCTCCCGAGAGATGAGCGCGGCGCTGTTGCAGTCGCCGATCAGCGCGTAGTCGGCGATCGGCGGGTATGAGCTGGGGTCGGTCACGGAGGGCTGGATACCCAATATGCCGGGCGTTGCCCATCGCCGCTGCACAGCGGACCGGCGCCGTTTGCCCGACCTCCACACGGGTAAGCCAGGACGTATGTGGTTCTACATGATTGCCGCGTTTCTGGTCCTGGTCGGGATCATCGGAGGAGTGGCCTCGGGCGGGATCTTCACGATCATCTTCGTCCCACTGGGCGCGATCATGCTGGTCGTCGCCGTCCTGGCGGGAATGTGGGCGCGGGCGCAGCAAGGCCGCGAAGGCGGCCAGACGCACGGGTCGAGTACCGAGCAGGCACCCCTGCGGCACACCCCGCCGCAAGGTGCTCCCACGCCGGCCAGGCCCGAAGAGCTGGTCGACGCGCGTCGCGCTCAGCAGTAGGCGGCGCGGGCGCACCCAGAACTTCGCGATCCCGGGGATCGCGACGCAGCACCAAACCACGAACGAGAGGAGCACGAACATGGGTCTCACCGACAAAGTCACAGGCAAGGTCAAGCAGGCGGCCGGCGATCTGACGGGCGACAAGTCGCTGCACCGCGAGGGTCGCCAGGAGGAGCGCAAGGGCGAGGCCAAGGAGGAGCTGGAGCGCGACCAGGAGAAGGCTGACCGCAAGGCCGAAGAGGTCGCCAACCTCGAGCGCAAAACGGCTTAGAGGGATCGCACCCGCCCCCGGGCCCCCGTGCGCCGTTCAGCCGTGACCGAGGGCCATCTGTAGTTAGGCGCGAGGGGGCCCGGGCGCGGGTTGCGTCCCTCTTGTCGAGCCGGGTAAGCGGGCGGGTTGGTTGGTTCGGCGCCGCTATTGTGGCGTTCGTGCCTCGCCGCGCCCGCTCCCGCCCTGAAGGTCCCAAGGTCTCGCGGGAAGCATGGTTGCGGCTCGCGGCTTGTACTGGAGCGGCGGCGCTCCTGCAGCTTGACGGGACGCTGATCACGGTGGCGCTGCCGTCGGTGGCGCACGGCCTGAACGTCTCCAGTGCCTCGACGGCGATCGTGCTGAGCGCGTACTTCGGGGCGTATGCGCTGGTGCTGCTGCCGGGGGGTGAGCTGGTCGATCGGTTCGGCGCGCGGCGGCTGGCTCTGGTCGGCCTCGGACTGTTCGCGCTCGGCGCAGGGCTCGGGGCGGTCGTGTCGAGCATCGGCGCGCTCGTGGCCACCCGGGTCGTGCAGGGCGTGGGCGCGGGGCTGGTCAGCCCGGCCGCGCTGGCCGGTGCGGTGAGCGGCTTTCCGCCCGAGCGCCGGGGCAGCGCGCTGGGCATCTGGGGCGCGAGCGCCGGTATCTCGAACCTGATCGGGCCGCTGCTCGGCGGATTGCTCACCGTGTGGCTGGGGTGGCGCGCGGACTGGTGGGCGCTCGTGCCGCTGGCGCTCGTCGCGGCCGTGGCGATCGCGCGCCAGGTGCCGGCCGTGCTCCACGCCGGGCGACGCGGGCCTGCGCGAGTCACGGGTCAACCGCGTGGTGCTCGCCGCCACGCTGGTCGCGGCGCTCACCTTCGCGGTGATGATCGGATGCTTCTACCTGGCTTCGCAGTACCTGCAGCAAGCTGCCGGTTTCTCCGCGCTGGGCGCCTCGGGCGCGCTGGTGATCGTCGCGCTGCTCGTGGGTGTGGCGGCTCCGCTGGCCGGCCGGCTGGTCGACGACTACGGGGAGCGGCTCCCCGCCGTGCTCGGCTTCGCGCTGGCCGCCGGCGGTCTCGCCGTGCTGGCCATCCCCGGCCTCCCGCTCGACAAGCTGGTCACGATCGTTCCGCTGATCCCCGTGGGGCTGGGGCTCGGGATGCTGTTCGTGCCCACCTCGCGCGCCGCGCTCAACGCCACGCCGCGCGCCTCGCACGGGCGCACCTCGGCGATCCTCTCGGTCGGGCGCCTGCTCGGCGCCGGCATCGGCGCGGGGTTGGGCGGGCTGGTGCTGGCCGGCGGGACGGACGCCTCGACCGTTCACAGCGCGATGCTGCTCGCGTGCATCCTGTGTGTGGTCATCGGCATACCCGCCTCCACCCGGCTCGGGTCGCCTCGCGGCGCGGTTCCAGGACGAGCCCCGGCGAGCACCTGATCGCCTGAGCGAGCGGCCCGGACGCTCCACCGGACCGAGTTGCCCGTTTTCCCGTCGGGCAGGCAGGGAAGCACTGAGGTGAGAATGGTCACGGGCCGTCCCCCCATCCTGAATCTGCGCCTGAACAGCCGGGCGGACAGCGCCGGCCTCGTCCGGGCCGCACTGGGCGGACTGGCCGGGCCGTTCAGGATGCGCGAGGAACTCGTCAACGACCTGAAGACGGCGGTCAGCGAGGCGTGCAACAACGCGGTCGAGCACGCCTATCGCGGGCAGAGAGGCGCGATTGCGGTCCACCTCGACATGGGGATCGAGAGCGTCGACGTGTCTGTGCGCGACTGGGGCGGGGGCTTTCAGCACCTGGCGCCGGCCGGCGATCGGCTCCGGGTCGGGCTTCCCGTGATCAACGCGCTGGCCGACCGCGCCGAGTTCCTGACCGCGCCTGGGAGCGGGACCGAGGTGCGAATGAGCTTCGACATCCGCCACGACCCGCGCCGGGACGGCCTTCTCGCGCGCGTCGAGGAGAGCGAGGATCTCGAGGCGTGGACGCCCTGGCGGCGAGGCCTCTCGGGCGATGTGGTCGTGACGCTTCTCCCTCGCGAGCTCTTGAGCGGCGTGCTCGAGCCGCTGACCAACGCGCTGGCCGCCCGGTCGCGCTTCTCGCTCGAGCGTTTCTCGGACATGTACCTGTGCACCCGGGCGATCGCGGCGCACGTCGGGTCCGCAGCCAGCAGCGGCCGCGTCAGCTTCGCGCTTGGCGTCGACGAGCAGGGGCTCGACCTGACGATCGGTCCGCTTCACGCCGGCGCCGGCCGGCAACTGCAGGAGATGGCGTCATCCGATCGCCTGGAGGCGTCGGTCCCGCGCCTGGCCGACGAGCTGGTGTGCGAGTCGATCGGGACCTCTGAGCTGCTGCGCGTGGTGGTGCGCGATTCAGAGGGGATCCCGCGGGTCGTCCAGCGGTAACGACAGGCCTTGGCCGATTTCCCCTCGCGGAAATCGAACACGGTCACTCTCCCGGAACGGTACCGACCGGAGGCTCGGTAACCGGAGGCTCGACGCGGTCCGGGCTGTCGGCCAGCACCTCGACACCCCCGCCGGCCGAGCGGCGCACGACCGTCCCCTGCCAGGCCCGCATCGGGTGTGAGCCGCTTCGCTGAAGCCCGCGGCAGGCGCTGAGGGTGATGAAGAACACGACGATCGGGAGGATCCAGATCCCGGCGCGCCACACGTGGATCTGGGTCGTGTACGCGATGCCGAGCCGGTAGAAGATCCGGTCGGTCGAGCCGACCGCGAACACGATCACGACCCAGGACAGGAAGGCGGCTCCCACGGCGGTTCGGATCGGTCGGTCGCGCGGGCGGTCGAGCAGGTCGTGGCGCAGGACGTCCTTGGTGATCCGCCGCTCCACCGCCGGCCAGGCGAACAGCACGCCGAACACGAACAGCGGAAACGCGGCGCCGCCCCAGAACGGGTTGGGGATCACGGTGCGCCCTGCGATGACCAGCTCCCAGTTGGGCATCAGCCGCAGCGCCCCGATCAGCCAGCCGATGTACCAGTCGGGCTGGGCGCCGTTCTCCGCCAGGTAGGGGTGGTAGGGCCCCCACTGCCAGATCGGGTTGACCTGGATCAGCCCGCCCATCAGGAACAGCACGCCGGCCACCGCGAGCATCAGGCCGAGCGAGCGAAGCGCGTAGGCCGGCCACATCGGGGTGCCGACGACGTTGCGCTCGCGCCGCCCTGGCCCGGGGAACTGCGAGTGGTGCTGGCGCATGATCATCACCAGGTGGAGCGTGATCAGCACGGCGAGCGCGGCCGGGATGATCAGCACGTGGACGATCTCCAGGCGCGGCCAGAACGTGCTGTTGCCGGGGAACGGGCCGCCCCAGATCAGCGTGGCCAGCTGCGCGCCGATGCCGGGGATCGAGAGCGCCACCGCGTAGGCGATGGCCAGACCCATTCCGGACAGGAGGTCGTCGATCAGCGAATAGCCGGCGAAGCCCTCGAGGATGCCCAGCATCAGCATGGTCAGCCCGATGAAGTAGTTGAAGTCCCGCGGCTTGCGGTAGGCGCCGGTGAAGAAGATCCGCACCAGGTGCAGCACGATCGCCGCGATGAACACGTCCGCCGCCCAGTGGTGGACCTGGCGAAACAGCAGGCCGGCCGGCACGCTCACCGACAGGTTGAGCACCGACCGGTAGGCCTCGGACATCTGCTCGCCCTGCAGGAGCGTGTACGGGCCGTGGTAGATGACCTGCGAGTCGCTCGGGATGTAGTAGAGGGTCAGGAAGATCCCGGTACCGACCAGGACGATGAACGCGTAGAGAGCGATCTCGCCGAGCAGGAACGACCAGTGGTCGGGAAACACGTAGCGGAGGGCCAGCTTGATCCCGCCGGCCATGCCCAGGCGCTGCTCGGCCGCCCGGCCGGCCCGCACGAACCGGCGGTGCGCGTAGCGCTCGAGCAGATTCACGCGGGCTCCCGGTGCACGCCCCACCACGACGGCCCGATGTCGCCCGGGAACGGCCCCGCCGCCCGCAGGTTCCGATCCGAATCGATCATCAGCGGCAGCTGCGGCAGCGCTCTCCCGGCCGGGCCGAACACGAGGCGGCCGCCCTCACCGGGCAGGAACGTCGAGTAGTGGCAGGGGCAGGTGAAGGCGGGGACCTGACTGGTCGGCGCGTAGGTCGGATAGCGATACAGCGAGATCGCGCAGCCCGCGTGGGGGCAGATCTTGGAGTACGCGAGGATCCCCTCGGGGGCCCACGCGCGCCGGTCGGCTGGCAGGTGCAGGAACTCGGCGGGCAGTCTGACCACCAGCAGCCCGGCGCCGAACGATTCGGGATCGCCACGCTCGGGCAGCGCGGTGTAGAACGCGCCCTCGTGGATGTCGTCGGCCGCGTACGGCTTCCCGGTGTCGTCGACCAACCGGACCCCCCGCTCCCAGGGCGTCCGGTGCAGCGGACCGAGCGTCGGTCCGAGCGACGCGAGCGGAGTGACCGCGGCGGTGACCAGACCGGCTCCGGCCACGCCCCCGGCGCCGATCAGCAATGCCCGGCGCGAGATCCCCTCTCCCCCCTGCTCGATCATCGTGACGACCTCTTCGGTCTGCGCCTCGTCGAGCAGCACTGCGCGCTCCTCGACGTGGGTCTCCTGGGGGACCACGAACTTGCCGGCCACGATGCACGCCGCCGCCAGGAGGCACAGCGCCCCTCCCATCGCGACGCCGAGCAACTGGGTGTCGCCGGACAGCACGACGTAGAGCACCGTGAACGCGAAGCCGAACACGGCCGCGAGCAGCAGCAGCGACGCCACGAGCTTCTCGGCCCGAGGGCTGGCCGGGACGGTCCGCCGGCTCGGATCGATGTCTGACTCGGGCGGCCGCGGGGGTGGCGGCGCCGCGCCGGGCCTGCGCACCGCCCGGAGCGCCGTGCGGAGCGCCACCAACGCGCCGAGCAGGCGGGCCAGGCGGGGGGTCATACCGGCTCGTCCATTCGTTCTCCGATCAGTCGCGCGACGATGACGAGGGCCAGCAGACCGATGAACCAGGCGACCATGCCCTCGGGGATCGGCCCGATGTTGTAGATCCCCCAGCCGCCCAGGTTCGCGGGGCGATGGGTCCACAGGACATAGCGGGCGATCGAGTCGAGTTGGTGCTGGTCGATCTGGCCGGCGCCGAAGTGCGGCATCAGATACGGACCCATCCGGACCGCCTCGGCGATCTCCTGGGGGGTCGCGCTCTGAAGGTCCGGGACCTGCGCGTTGACCGTGATCCCGCCGCGCGCGACGCTCTGGTGACAGCCGGCGCAGTTCAGCGTGTACTCATGGAAGCCCAGGGCCAGGTTGCCCTTGGCCGGATCGGCGGTGGGCGCCGGCGGACCGCCGAACGAGCTGATGTAGGCGATCAGCGCGTTGATCCGCTGGCGGCTGTACAACGGGGTGCTGCGCTGGGGCTCAGCGCGCGGCTGCTCGAGCGGCATCCGGCCGGTCGAGAGGTAGAAGTCGACCGGACCCGCCCCGACGCCCCGCAGCGACGGCGCCACCCCCGGCGTGCCCTGGAGCGCGATCCCATGGCAGGACGAACAGCCGGATTGGTAGAGGTTGAAGCCCTCCGCGCGCAACGCGGGCGAGTTCGGGAACGACCGGGTGGGGTCGCCGGGACCGGGCGGTTCGGGCGACTTGCTCGCGGCGTTGGATTCGGGCAGCGAGCCGCCGGGCACCTTCGGCGCGGGCGTCTGACCGGGTGAGCTCGGCGCGGCGATCCCGATCACCGCGACCGCGGCGAGGATCACCGCCAGGGTCAGGCGAAGAACCGCGGGCACGCGGGACCGGCGGGTCAGCCAGCGCCGCAGCAGCCGCCTCATCCGCTCGGTCCTCCCTCCCCCGCCGCGACCGATCCAGGCCGGTTCTCCCGAGCCACCAGCCGGCGCTCCTCGACCACCATGGCGGCCACCGCGGCCCACAGGCCAACCGCCACCATGACCACGTCGCCGACCACCCACATGATCGCGCCGGCCTGCGCTTGGTCGTCGACCGCGGAGATCCCCAGCGCGTGGGCCGGTGGGCCGTAGGCCGGGTAGACGAGCGTCGAGTGCCGGTTCAGGTAAGCGCCGACCAGCGCCATCGGGAGCATCGCCGCGAGCAGGTAGACCAGCCGGCCGAGGCCGCTCAGCCGGTGGCGCGGCGCCGGGTCGCCGTCGACCAGCGGCGCCCACATGAGCAGGCCCGCGAGCACGTACAGCGCATGCTCGGCGTAGTGGATCGAGGTGTGCCGCACCGCCGCGTCGTAGAACGCCGGCAGGTGAGTCAGCACGACGATCGCGGCGAACCAGGCGAGCGCAGGCACCGGCGCGGTGAGCCGGCGCGTGCGGGCGAGGGCGCGGGCCGGGCCGCCACGCCGGCCCGGCGGAAGCGCGGCCAGGGCCAGGACGACCGGGCGACCGCCGAGCAGCAGGAGCGGCGCGAGCAGCAGGATCAGCATGTGCTGCACCATGTGAACCGAGAGCAGCGCGTCGTCGTAGGCGTCGACACCGGACTGAAGCGCGACCAGCACGCAGGCGAGACCGGCCAGGAAGGCGGCGATGCGCGGGCGGGGCCAGCGCCATGAGAGACGCGAAACGCCGAGCCCGTAGAGGGCCGCGGCGAGCGCCACCGGGACCAGCACGGAGGGATCGAGCTCCCAGTGAGTGACCAGCAGCGACGCCCTCATTCCCGCGCCTCCTGACCCAGGGCGTCGGCTCGGCTGCGCCGCTCGGCGCGGATCTCGAGCACCAGCCGCCCGACCGAGAGCACCAGCACCCCGATGCCGAAGTCGACCAGGAACCGGGCCCAGGCGATCCCGAACAGGATGCATCCGAGCGAGACCCCGACGCCCGCAGCGGCCAGGCTGGCCTGCGGCATCGAATCGGGCTCGGAGCGGGGCTCCGGCGGCCCGCGGCGGATGG
This sequence comes from uncultured Solirubrobacterales bacterium, assembly GCA_963832315.1. Classification (GTDB taxonomy): domain Bacteria; phylum Actinomycetota; class Thermoleophilia; order Solirubrobacterales; family Solirubrobacteraceae; genus Palsa-465. The sequence continues at coordinate 425,943 of CAWHTT010000015.1, forward strand.
CCTCCCGCCGCGACAGCCACAGCGCCACCCCGAACCCGTAGATGATCGCCACCGCTGCGCTCGCCACGGCCCCGTTCACCGGCTTGGCGTCCCACACCCAGTTGCCGATGGCGAGCACAAGCAGGATCGTGCCCCAGGCCAGGAGAGGGATCGCGCCTCCCTTCACGACGCACCGGCCCGGGAGCGATCGAGGGCCTCCTCGCGCAGGTCGAGCAGCGGCGCGTAGGTGCGGATCGGCGGAAGCGGCCGTTCGAAGTTGAGCGGCGGCGGCGGTGAGGAGGTGGCCCATTCGAGCGTGTGCCCGAGCCACGGATCGTCCCCGGCCGGCACACGCCGACGCAACGACACGAAGACGTTGATCAGGAACGTCAGCACGCCGAGCGCGATGATCCCGGCGCCGATCGACTCGAGCAGGTTAAGCGTCCCCCAACTCGGGTGCGCCGGGTAACGAGAGATACGCCGCGGCATACCGTCCTGGCCGAGGAAGAACATCGGGAAGAACGTCAGGTTGGTCCCGACCACCATGATCGCCAGCTGGAGCTTCCCGAGCCGCTCACGCAGGAGCGCACCCGTCACCTTCGGGAACCAGTGGTAGACGCCGGCGAAGAAGCCGAAGATGCTGCCGGCGAACAGCGTGTAGTGAAAGTGCGCGACCACGAAGTAGGACCCGTACGCGTGGTAGTCGAGCACCGGCGAGGCCACCCACACCCCGGTCAGCCCCCCGATCAGGAACTGGAGGAAGAAGGTGAGCGCGAACAGCATCGAAGTGCGCAGCACGACCGCGCCCCCGATCAGCGTGCCGATCATGTCGAAGTACTCGATCCCCGCCGGCACCAGCAGTGCCGTCGAGGTGAACGCGAAGTACTGGTTGGTCACCCCACCGGTCACATACATATGGTGTGACCACACCGCCATCGACAGCGCGGCGAACATCATGATCGATATCACGAACGCGGTGTAGCCGAACCATCGCTTGTGCGCACCGACCGCGATCGCCTCCGCCGCCGCGCCCAGGTACGGGAAGAACATCACGTACACGACGGGGTGGCCGAAGAACCAGAACAGGTCCTGATAGTCGATCGCCCCCGCAAACCCGGTGAAGATGTGGCCACCATGACGGTCGATCAGCAGCAGCACCATCACCAGGAACAGCATCGGGAACGCCGCGACGATCATCAGCACGCTGACCAAGCCGGTCCAGGTGAACACCGGCATGCGCAGTAGTGCCATCCCGGGCGCCCGGCGCCTGGCCACGGTGAGGAGCACTGACGAGGCCATCGCGGTCAGCCCGACGGACACCAGGATCACGCCCAGCACCCACAGGTCCTGTCCCACGCCGGGTGTGTTGCTGGCGTTCGAGAGCGGAGTGAACGACGTCCACGCGGTGCGCCCGGCGCCATCGGAGGTGAACCAGCCCTGCTCCATGACCAACCCGCCACAGAGCCAGGTCCAGAACCCGGCCAGCGACAGCCGTGGCGCCGCCAGGCGCAACGCACCGACTTGAAGCGGTACCAGGTACGTCGTCATCGCCACCGCCATCGGCGTGACGAACAGGTAGATCATCGTCGAGCCGTGCATCGTGAACAGCTCGTCATAGGAGTTGTCCGAGACGAACTGCATGTTCGGCTGCGCCAGCTGGGTGCGCATGAGCAGTGCGAACACCCCGCCGAGCAGGAAGAAGAACAACGAGCAGATCGCGAGGTTGAGGCCGATTCGCTTGTGGTCGGTGCTCGTGAGATCGCCGACCACCCCGCTCACGCGGGGGATCCGTGCCGTGGAGGTCGTGGCGACACTCATGGCACCGGCCGCCGTCCCTTGGAACGGGCCCAGGTTGCGAACGCGGAGGGACTCACGGCGTACGCGGTGAACAGCATGTCGGCGTGGCGCACGCCGCAAAATTCGGCGCACTGTCCCGGGAACACCCCGCGCCCAAAGCTGAGCGTGATGATCTGCGTCGATCCCGGGATCGCGTCGTGCTTGTAGCGCAGGGCGGGGATCCAGAACGAGTGGATCACGTCGAGCGAGGTGAGGTTGAAGCGCACGGCCTCACCGGCCGGGACGACGAGGGGCTGGCGTCCCACCGTGCCGCTGCGCACGCTGAAGCCGTAGCCCGGGTAGGTGAACGTCCACTCCCACTTCGACGCGATGACGTCGATCACCACGGCCGCACGCTGGCGGTTGGCCACGGTGTCGGTCTGGTGCTCGGCGCTGAACGTCAGGTAGAGCAGGAACGCCGCTGTGCATGCGAGCAGGACCGCGTAAGTGCCCTCGATCGGGTTGTGCTCGTGCCAGCGCGCGGCGCGCTCGGGTGGGCGCCGGCGGTAGATCAGCACGACGACGAGCACGACGAGCACGATCAGCGCGAACACGCCGATCGCGATCGGCAGGTAGATCGAGAACAGGTGGTCGTACTCGGTGCGGGTGCTGACCAGTCCGACGATCACGACGCTGACAGCTCGACGGGCGCGGTGGCGGGCGATCCCGTCGCGGGATCGATCTCGCTGACCTTGGCCGAGCGGCGCGCGGCACCCCTGCGCTCGCCGCGCTCGATCATCGCGCGCTGCGGGCCGACCACATACTTGGGGTGGGCGGCAGATTGGAAGCCGGCCTGGTACGTGCTCCAACGGGCGGCGAGCGCGCCGGCGCACATCAGTGCGCCGGCGGCGACCGCGGCCGGGCGCGACCGAGCCCCGCGCCAGGCCATGAGCGCGACCCCGGCGAGGTTGCACGCCCGACTCACATGGCTGAACTTCCCACCGGCGCCATGCTTGTAAGGCTCGCCGTGTTCGCCCAGCCGATGGTGCATGAGCTCCTTGGCGGCGACCTCGATGAGCGCGCTGGCGATCGCCAGCCGACGCGCGGGCGCGGCATGCGCGGGTGGAGTGCTGATCGTCGCAACGGCCCCGGCGCTCAGCGCCGCGCCGGACCCGTACACGAAGGGCAGCAGCCGGTAGGACTCATGCCACACCGGCACCGCCGTGTTGGCGATCAGCGCCGCGGTGTAGGTCGAGAGCGGTAGACCGCACAGCGCGGCCGCCGGCCGGGCGATGCGGGCCGTGCCGGGAAACCAGCCGGTGTAGGCATTGACCGCCGCCACCGCGGTGCTGGCGCCGCTCGCGCTGAGGATCCAGGACCCTACGCTCATCGGCGAAGTGACCTTGAACATCCGCAGCATGTTGAGGAAGCGCATCGGCCGACCGAGATCGGAGATCAGGAACACCGGGCTCGCCGCGATGCCGGCGAGCGCTCCTGCCCACGCCCGCTGCGCCAGCACGTCGTTGCCGCGCAGCTCCGACAGATAGGCCAGGCCGGCCGATGAGCCGGCCAACCCGCCCGTGAAGAAGTACATCGGGATCTCCCACGTCCAGGTCGGCTCCTTGATCACCGGCTGGCCGTAGTAGGAGCGAGGCTCGGTCGAGCTCACTTCTCACCCCCGAACACGGCGGCGGCCAGCCCCACCCCCAAGGCGAGCGCGGCGGCGGCGGCCGCCGCCCAGATCTCACCCACGTCGCGACGGGTGTCGACCGGATCGGGCGGCAGCCCGTAGACCTCGGGTTCGTCGAGCAGCAGGAAGAACGCCCCGGCGCCGCCGATCCCGTCCTCGGCATCGGCCAGGTACAGCTGGGCCTTGTCCTGCCCGGCCTGCTGGAGGTGGGCCAGCCGGTGCTCGGCGCGCTCGTGCAGCTCGGACAGCTCGCCGAACTGGATCGAGTTGGTCGGGCAGGCCTGGGCGCAGGCGGGCTCCTTGTCGTCCTGCAGCCGGTCGTAGCAGAGCGTGCACTTCCACACCCGGCCGTCTTCCTCGCGCTGGTCGATCACGCCGAACGGGCAGGCCGGGACGCAGTAGCCGCAGCCGTTGCAGACGTCCTCCTGGACCACCACCGTGCCGTACTCGGTGCGGAACAGCGCCCCTGTGGGGCACACGTCGAGGCAGGCGGCGTGCGTGCAGTGCTTGCACACGTCGGAGGCCATCAGCCAGCGGAACCCGTCGGCCTCCTGGTAGGTCTGGACTCCCGTGTCCACCGCCTCGCCGCGCGCGGCAGACTCCACCAGCGAGGCGCCGTCGGTCACGTCCACCGCGAGCTTCTGCTCGACGAACGCCACGTGGCGCCAGGTGTCGGCGCCCAGCTCGATCGTGTTGTCGTAGGAGTTACCGGTGAACCCTTGCATCGACACCGGGATCTGGTTCCACTCCTTGCACGCCACCTCGCACGCCTTGCAGCCGATGCACACCGAGGTGTCGGTGAAGAAGCCCATGCGGGGCTTGGCGCGCTCGCCGTAGCTGCCCGGCCACGCCACGGTCTCGAACTGCGGGCCCGCGGAACTCAATCCTTGACCCCCGCCCTCTCGCGGTATTCCTGCACCAGGCGCAGCCGCGCCGGACCCCGGGGCCGCCGGCCCGGCCGGATATCGCACGTGGCGACCTTGTACTCGCTGATGTGAACGTTGTTGTCCAGGGCCAGCGGCAGGAGGTCGTTGGCCGAGTCGCCGGTGACGATCCCGACTCCGCCCCAGTGGTAGGGCGCGCCGACGAGGTGCATGGTCCGGCCGTCGACGGTCAGGGGGGTGATCCGCTCGGTGACCATCACGCGCGCCTCGACCGCCTGGCGGGCGGTGACGATCGTCGCCCAGCCGCCGTGCTCGAGCCCGCGCCCGGCGGCAAGCTCGGGTGAGACCTCGCAGAAGAACTCGGGCTGGAGCTCGGCCAGGTAGGGCACAGTCCGCGACATGCCGCCGGCGGTGTGGTGCTCGGTCAGGCGGTAGGTCGTGAGCACGAACGGGAACACCTCCGCGCCCGGCTCTCCGCCCACCGGGTGGTACGGGTTCTCGGGCCGGTGGAACACCTGGCGGGTCGGGTTCTGCTGCTGGGCGTACAGCGGGTTCTTGAACGGCGTCTCCTGCGGCTCGTAGTGGGCGGGCAGCGGGCCGTCCACCAGGCCGGTCGGCGAGTAGATCCAGCCGCGCCCATCGGGGTGCAGGATGAACGGCTTGTCGCCGGCGATCGCCTCCATCTTCTTGGCGTCGCGGTCCGGCCGGTAGTCGGGCGCCTTGGTCGGCGGGAAGTCCGGCGAGTCGCCGAGGCTCGTCCACTTGCCCTGCTCGGCGTCCCACCACACGTAGCGCTTGCGCTCGGACCACGGATTGCCCTCCGGGTCGGCCGAGGCGCGGTTGTAGATGATGCGGGTGTCCTTGGGCCACGCCCAGCCCCACTCGGGGGCGATCCAGTTCTGCTCGGTGTGGGGCTTCTTGCGCGCCGACTGGTTGACGCCGTCCTTGTAGATCCCGCAGTGGATCCACGAGCCGCACGTGGTCGAGCCGTCCTCCGCGAGCTCGTCGTAGCTGGCCAGGAACGAACCGTCCGGCTTGCGTCCGGAGATCTCCATGAGCACGTGCTCGGCGTCGGGCTCGTCGTGCGGGCCGACCAGTGGGTAGTCCCAGGTCAGCTCGAGGATCGGCCGGTCCTTGGGGTCCTCGGAGCCGGCCAGCTTCTCGCGGATCCGCCTGCCGAGGTGGTAGATCCAGTGCAGCTCCGAGCGGCACTCTCCCGGCGGCTCGCACGCCTTGTGATGCCACTGGAGCAGCCGCTGGGTGTTGGTGAAGTTGCCGTCCTTCTCGGTGTGGGCGGCAGCGGGCAGGAAGAACACCTCGGTCTGGATGTCCTGGGCCCGCGCCTCGCCCGATTCATGCTCGGGGGAGTCCTTCCAGAACAGCCCTGACTCGGTGGGCTGGAAGTCGCGGACGACCAGCCAGTCGAGCTTGGCCAGCGCGAGCCGCATCAGCTTGGAGTTGGCCGAGCCGACCGACGGGTTCTGGCCCACGCAGAACATGCCCTTCACCCCGCCGTCGAGCATCTTCAGCATCATCGAGTAGTGGGAGTGATCGCCGTTGATGCGCGGCAGGTGGTGGAAGCAGAACTCGTTCTCCTCGGTCGCCGCGTCGCCCCACCAGGCCTTGAGCAGCGAGACGATGTACGGCCGGAGGTTGCCCCAGGCGCCGGTGTCCGGCCCGTTCAGCTCGACGAACTTGTCGAGGCTGGGATGCGACTGCGGGTGGGGCATCGGGATGTACCCCGGCAGGATGTTGTAGAGGGTCGGGATGTCGGTCGAGCCCTGGATGTTCGCGTGACCCCGTAGCGCCAGGATGCCCCCGCCCGGCCGCCCGATGTTGCCCAGCAGCAGCTGGACGATCGAAGCCGCGCGGATGTTCTGGACGCCGACCGTGTGCTGGGTCCACCCCACCGCGTAGACGATCGCCGAGGTTCGCTCGCGGCCGGAGTTCTCACACAGCGCCGCGGCCACCGCGAGGAAGTCCTCGGGCGAGCAGCCGCAGATCTCGGCCACGAGTTCCGGCGTGTAGCGCTCGAAGTGCCGGCGGACGAGCTGGATCACGCAGCCCTCGTCCTGCATGGTCTCGTCGATCTCGGGCGGCTGACCGCCCTGGAGCTTCATCCCGTGCGCGCCGTGGGCCTGCTCGCCCGACACGTCGGCCTGCTGCTCGGACTTGCCCGCGGTGGCCGTGCCCCCGGCCTTGTCGTAGCTCCAGGTGTCGATCGCGTACGCGCTGTGCTCCGGGTTCCAGCCCGAGAAGTACCCGGACGCGTCCTCGGTGTCCTGGAGGCTCCGATTGATGACCACCGGGCCGTTGGTGTAGTGCTGGACGTAGTCCTTGAACCAGGCGTCGTGCTCGAAGATGTAGTTGACGATCCCGCCCAGGAACGCGATGTCGGTCCCGGGCCTGATCGGGACGTAGCGGTCGGCCATCGCGCTCGTCCGGGTGAACCGGGGATCTACGTGGATGACCTTGGCCCCTCGCTCCTTGGCCTCGATCACCCACTGAAAGCCGACCGGGTGCTGCTCGGCCATGTTCGAGCCCATGATCACGATGCAGTCGGAGTTCTGCAGGTCCTGCTGGAAGGTGGTGGCGCCGCCGCGGCCGAACGACGTCCCCAGACCGGGGACTGTTGAGCTGTGTCATATGCGCGCCTGGTTCTCGATCGACAGCGCGCCCAGCGCGGTGAAGAACTTCTTGATCAGGTAGTTCTCCTCGCTGTCGAGCGTGGCGCCACCCAGGAAGTGCATGCCGAGGGTTCGCTTGAGCGGCTCGCCGTCATCGGTCTCCTCCTCCCAGGTCTCCTCCCGGGTCTTGATGATCCGGTCGGCGATCATTTCGGTGGCCTGCTCGAGGCTGATGTGCTCCCAGTCGGCGGCGCCGGGGCGGCGGTACTTGACCCGGGTCTCGCGCATCGGCGAGTTGACCAGCTTCTCGGACGCCGAGCCCTTCGGGCACAGTCGGCCCCGGGAGATCGGCGAGTCCGGATCGCCCTCGATCTGGATGACTTTCTCGTCCTTGACGTAGACCTTCTGGCCGCAGCCCACCGCGCAGTACGGACAGATCGACTGGACGACCTTGTCGGCCGTCCGGGTGCGGGCCACCAGATGCTCGGAGCGGACCGACTGCGCGGCGCGGCCCAGCCCGTAGGGATCGCCCCCGAGCTGACGCAGGAAGGGGGCAATCAACCGGCGCTTGTCCATCGCTCGCGACCGTTACCCGGCCGGCCTACGCCAAAACGACCGCGGTGCGCGGGGTGTAACCGAACGAACACGAGTGCTTGTCTCCTCGGCGCGCCCGGGTAAGCGCTCGCCATGGCGAGCGACGTGGAGATCGGCCGGGCCCTGGCCGCGGTTGCCGCCACCCTGAACGACCAGAGGCTCGAGAAATTCGACGCCGGGCGCGTGCAGGAGATCGTCACCGACTCGCTCGGCGGCGAGCCGCTGCTGAAGGTCGACGACGGCGGGGGCCTTCACGACGAATCGGGGGTCCGGGTAGGCGCGATTCGCCGAACGCCGAGCGGCGAGTGGATCACCGAGCGCCAGAACGATCGCGCCGAGGACGCGGACACGGCCATCCCGGCGAAGCCTCAGGAGACCGGCCTAAGGGCCTGGTCTCGAGGCTCAAGCGCAGTTAGTCCTCGTCCTCTTCGTCGCCCTTGCCGGACGGGGCCCCGGTCGACGACGGGTCATCCTCGTCGTGTTCGCCTTCGCGCGGCGGTGGCGCACCCGGGACGCTCTCGTCTGAGCGCTTGCGCTGCCAGTCCTGAGAAACGTCGTCGGTCTTTTCCGCGAGCTCCTGGCTGCGACGCTCGAGGTCGTCGGCCTCCTCCTCGAGGTGGTCCGCCAGTTCGCCGGGGTCGGTCTCGGCCATGCCCGCGAACTACCCAGCAGACCGGCGCGGCACACGGTCGGTTCGCGGCCGGTCGGGGCAGAACCGGGCATGGATGAGAGCAAGAACGCGAGCGGACCGAAGACCCCGAGAACCGTCCCGAGAGCCCGGGGCCGAGGGCGGCGCCGACAGCCCGGCGGCCGACAAGCCACCGGCGGCGCCCGCCGACGACGACTCGCCGCTCGGCGACACCGACCAGCACTCGGACGCCTGATCAGCGCCGGCGCGGACCGTCATCCCCTCGGCGCTCGCCCGGCGGAGCTGCTCGACGGGCGCGCGGCCCTGCTCGAGCGGCTTGACCCATAGCTCGTCGACGAGGATCGTGAAGGTGGCGATGATCGGAACCGCGATCAACAGCCCGATGAAGCCGAACAGCTGATCCACGGCGACCACGCCGATCGCCACCACGGCTGGATGCAGCTTGACCGTGCGGGCCACGACCAGGGGCTGGATGATGTTGCTCTCGAGCTGGTGCGCGCCGACGTAGATGATCGCGACGAGGATCGCCTTCTGGGGCGAGATCGTCAGCGCGTACAGGATCGGCGGGATCGAGCTGGCCAGGGCCCCGAAGTACGGCACGATCATGGCCACTGCGGTGAACACGGCAAAGAACGCCGCGAAGTCGAGCCCCACGATCAGCAACCCGAGGTAGGTGAGCGTGCCGAGCACGACCATGCCGACGAACAGGCCTCGCAGCCACGCCAGATAGGCCGTGCGCAGGCGCGTCAGGATGTGGTGGACGTGCGGCCGGCGCGGGATCGGGAACAGACGGATCATGCCGTTGACCAGCGGCGCCGGGTGGATCGCCGTGTACAGCGAGGTCAGCAGGATGACGATGACCGCCGCCACGCCGGCGGCGACGCTCGCCCCGATCGAGGCGACCGGACCGAGCAGCTTGCCGGGATCGTGCGTGTAGCTGGTGATGAAATGCTGGATCTGAGCGGTCACGTGCGCCGGCGAGGAGCCGGTCAGCCGACCTAGGCGGCGCTCGAGCGAGTCGCCGATCGTACGGCAGTCGAATGCACGAAATGGTTCACCTCGCGGGTGAACACGGGCACGATCAGCGCCACCAGCCCGGCGATCGTGGCCAGGCCGATGCAGCAGCCCGAGCGTGGCGCCGATCGCGCGCGGGCAGTGCCAGCGCGCGAGCAGATCGGCGAACGCCGACAGCGGCGTCGCGACGATCACCACGATCAGCAGCCCGAGGATGAGGCTCGACAGGGCGCGGAAGATCATCGCCCCGACCACCAGCGCGAAGGCCAGCAGCACGGCCTTATAGATGACGCTTGGGCTGATCCGGGACTCCGACACGCTCCTCCAAGGCTGCCCGCAATTCGCGTTAGGCACGCCCTTACCCCGAACTGGCCCGTCAACCCACCGCGACGGCCAGCGCGCGGGCGAGGTCCCCGCGCCGCCCGACCAGCACCTCGGGCAGTCCGAGCCAGTCCGCGACCAGGCGCAACTCGTCGGCCAGCGCCCCGGCCACGTGCGCGGGATCCACTCCGTCCTCGGCGAATGCGCCCTGGACGCGCAGCGCGCCCCGGGCCCGGTCTGACTTGAGGTCGACCCGGGCCACAAGCTCCTCCCCGAGCAGGAACGGCAGCACGTAGTAGCCGTAGACCCGCTTGGGCCCCGGGGTGTAGATCTCGATGCGGTAGTGGAAGTCGAACAGCCGCTCGGTCCGCGGCCTGAACCAGATCAGGGAGTCGAACGGCGAGAGCAGCGCGCGGGCGTCGACGCGCCGCGGCCGCCGAGCGGCGGGCCACAGGTAGGCGGGCGCAGTCCAGCCCTCGACCTCCACCGCCGCGAGCTCGGCGTCGGCCACGAGCTCGGCGACGCGCGCCTTCGAGTCCGCGCGGGGCAGGCGGAAGTAGTCGCCCAGGTCGGGCTCGGTGGCCACGCCCAGGGCCTGCGCGGCGACGCGCACGAGCTCGCGCTGGGCGTCGGCCCGGCTCGGCGTCGGGCGCTCGCGGATCTCGGCCGGGATCACGCGCTCGGCCGTGTCGTAGCGCCGCTCGAAGTTGATCCGCCGGGCGGCGGCCACTCGCCCCGTGAAGAACAGGTGCTCGAGCGCGACCTTGCCCTGGTGCCAGTTCCACATCTCCCCGGGACGGAGCGGGCCCCGGACGGCACCGGTATCGCGGGCCCGGATCGGCCCGTCCTCGGCGACCAGCTCGAGGGTCTGGGCGACGACCTCGGGGTGCTCGCGGGCCACGCGCGAGATCGATCCCCAGGCCTCGCTGTCCACATCGGCCATTCGCCAGCGCAACAGCGGATGGAGCTCGAGCGGGAGCAGCGACGCCTCGTGCCCCCAATACTCGACGAGCCGGCGGTCGATCCGCCCCTCGCCGTGGCCGGCGATGCGGTCGAGGCGCTCGCGGTCATAGGGTCCCAGGCGGGAGAACACCGGCATGTAGTGGGCGCGCAGGAACACGTTGACCGAGTCGAGCTGGAGCACGCCGAGGCGCTCGACGAGGTGCGCGATCTGGTTCACGCTGGGCGGGCGGCCCGGGCGCGGGCGTCCGAAGCCCTGGGCGGCCAGGGCGATCCGCCGGGCGGCGGCGAGGCTCAGCTTGGAAGGAACGCGGACACGGGTCGAGGTCATGGGGCGGGAGATCCACCGGGAGCGTAGGCCGCCCTTCGGCGGCGGCGTGGCACCCTATTCCGGGTGCCCCGCGCCCGCGCCGCGCCCACGGTCCTCGCCCGGCGAGGGGAGCTCGTGGCCGAGCGCGACCCGGAGCGGCCGTCGGGCCGGCTCCTGCGTCATGGCGACATGGATGCCTCCTACGTCGACCTCGCCGACCCCGCTCATCTGGAGTTCGACTACATGCGCTGGATGCGGATCATCCTGCGCGCGGCGCGGGCCCGGCGGGTACTGCACGTGGGCGGTGGCGCGTGCGCGTTGCCGCGGGCGCTGGCGGCGGAGGATCCGGACGGCCGGCAGGAGGTGTGCGAGGTCGATCCCGAGGTGCTGGCGCTGGCCCGTGAGCACTTCGGGCTGCGGCGAACCCCGGGGATGCGGGTGCGCGTCGCCGAGGGCCGCGGATTCGTGGCCGGACAGGCGCGGGGCAGCTGGGACGCGATCGCGATCGACGCGTTCATCGCCGCCACGATCCCGCGCCGGCTCATCACCCTTCAGGCGCTGACCGACGTGGCCCGGGTGGCGCCGCTGGCGCTGGTCAACGTGCTCGACGGTCGCTCGGCCCGTGAGGTCCGCACGGTCGCTGCGGGCCTGGCCGTGGCGTACCCGCGCGTGTGGGCGCTCGGGGGGCGGACGGGCAACACGGTCGTGGTTGGCTCGGTGGCGCCGCTCGCGCTCGATCGGATCGCCGCCGCGGCGGCCGGCGACCCCTCCCCCGCCCGGCTGATGCCCCCGGAGGCGATGATCCGGGCGCTGGCCGGGACGCTCCCGTTGCGTGACGAGGCGCAGCCCGGGTAGTAGAGAGCCCGGCCCATGACCGTTGCCGTGCTCGACATCGACGGAACCCTCGTCGACACCAACTACCAGCACGCGATCGCCTGGTATCGCGCGTTTCGCCAGCACGAGATCGTGCTGCCGATCTGGCGCATCCACCGCCACATCGGGATGGGCGGCGACCAGGTGGTGGCCGCACTGACCGACGATCGCACCGAGTCCGAGCAGGGCGACGACATCCGCGCGGCCGAGAAGACGCTCTACTTCCAGCTGATCGACGAGGTGGTGCCGATGAAGGGCTCACGCGAGCTGATCGAGCAGCTCAAGGCGCGCGGCCACACCGTGGTGCTGGCCAGCTCGGCCAAGGAGGACGAGGTCGAGCATTACCTGGACCTGCTCGACGCGCGCGAGCTGGCCGACTGCTGGACAACCTCCGCCGACGTCGAGTCGACCAAGCCGGCGCCCGACCTGGTCAGTGCTGCGCTCGAGCGAGCCGGAGGCTCGCCCGACGACGCCGTCATGGTCGGCGACACGCCGTGGGACGTGAAAGCAGCCGACGGCGCAGGGGTCAAGACGATCACGGTCCTGACCGGCGGCTTTGCCCCGTCCGAGCTCGAGGAGGCCGGAGCCCTCGCGGTGTTCGAGTCAGTGGCCGAGCTCTGCGAGAAGCTCGACCAGACGCCACTGCGCTGATCGCTCACCCGGGCAGCGTCACCCACAGTCTGGGCGCCAGGTTGACGAGAACGTCCGGCTCGAGGTCGCCGACCGTGCTCGCGCCGGCCCGGTCCATCGCGATGGCGAGCTCGCGCCACGCCTGCGCGACCGGAGCCACGCGGGCGGTCGGGCCGAAGCCGACCGCGGCCCGGAGCTCGTCCGCCCGCGCCGACGCGTCGTCGCGCGTCAGCTCGCCGAACGGGCGGTTGGCGCCGCGGATGAACACCTGCTGCTGGAGGATCTGGTGCACGTCACTCATGCCAGCAACGCCGCCCCGACCGCGGCCTGACCGTAGGCGATCCCGCCGTCGTTCACCGGGAGCCGCTCGGGCACGAGCACGCGCAGCCCGGCGTCGGTAAGCGCGCCCGAGACCGAGTCGAGCAGCAGGCGGCTCTGGAACACCCCGCCGGACAGCACGACGACCTCGGTGTCGTGCACCGCGGCAAGCTCGACCAGCGCCTCGACAGTGGCTCCTGCGATCGTGCGATGGAACCGGCGGGCGATCGCGCCCGCGGACTCGCCGGCGGCGGCCTCCGCGGCCACAGCTCGGATCGTCTCGCGCGGATCGATCACCACCGGCGTGCCGCCTACTGCGATCGGATAGGCGCCGCGTTCGCCCGGATCGCACGCGGCCTCGAGCTCGATCGCCGCCTGGCCCTCGTAGTTGACCTCGGCGCGGATGCCGGCGAGCGCGGCGACCGCGTCGAACAGGCGGCCCATGCTGGTCGTCGGCGGCGACGCGGTGGCGGCGCCGATCACGGCGCGCACCTGCGACCAGGCGCGCGCGTCGACCCGGCCCGACAGCGAGCGCGGCAGCTCCGGCTCGCCGCCGCACGCCGCCGACAGCCACGAGCACGCCATGCGCCAGGGCTGCTTGATCGCCCGCGCGCCACCGGGCAACGAGACCGGCAGCAGCGCGCCGACACGGCGGAACGAGGCCACGTCGCCGTACAGGAGCTCGCCGCCCCACACCGTCCCGTCGAGCCCGTACCCGGTCCCGTCGAAGATCGCGCCGATCGCGGGCCCGGCCTCCTGGTGCTCGGCCAGGCAGGCGGCGAGGTGGGCGTGGTGGTGCTGGACGCCGATCGGCTCGACGCCGTCGCGCTCGAGCGCGTACTTGGTCGATAGGTACTCGGGGTGCAGATCGTGGACGACGATCTCCGGCTCGACCGCGAACAGCCGCTGGAAGTGCTCGATGCCCTCGGTGAACGAGCGAAGCGTCTCGTAGTTCTCGAGGTCGCCGATGTGGTGGCTGACCCAGGCCCGCGTCCCCTTGGTCAGGCAGAAGGTGTTCTTGAGCTCGGCGCCGCAGGCGAGCAGCGGGCGGCGCGTGCCCTCGCCGGGCAGCGCAAGCGCCGCGGGCACGTAGCCGCGCGAGCGGCGGAGCACCGCGCGCCGCGGGACCGCGCGCACGACCGAGTCGTCGGTGCGGGTCTGGATCGGCCGGTCGTGGAGCAGGAACAGGTCGGCGATGTCGCGCAGACGCTCGAGCGCGTCGTCGTCGCGGTAGGCGATCGGCTCGTCGGTGACGTTTGCGCTCGTCATCACGAGCGTCGTGCCGGCATCGGCGACCAGCAGGTGATGGAGCGGCGAGTACGGGAGCATCACCCCGAGCTCCGGCGCGCCGGGCGCCACCGAGCCGGCGACCGCCGCATCGGGGCGTCGCGGGGCGAGCACGATCGGCCGCTCGGGCGCGGTTAACAGTTCCCGGGCGGGTGCGTCGAGTGACACGAGCGCCTCGGCGGCGCCCAGCGACGGCGCCATCAACGCGAACGGCTTGTCCTCGCGGTGCTTGCGGGCCCGCAGCGCCGCCACCGCGATCTCATCGCCGGCCAGGCAGGCCAGGTGGTAGCCGCCGATGCCCTTGATGGCGGCGATCGCGCCGGCGCGCAGGGCGGTGGCGAGGGCAGCGAGCGGATCGCTGGGGATCGGCTCGCGGTCGGCTCCGAGCAGCCGCAGCGACGGCCCGCACACCGGACAGGCATTGGGCTGGGCGTGGAAGCGCCGGTCGCCGGGGTCCTCGTACTCGGCACGGCATTTCGGGCACATCGTGAAGCCCGCCATCGTGGTCAGCGGGCGGTCGTAGGGCACCCCGCGCACGATCGTGAACCGGGGACCGCAGTTCGTGCAGTTGATGAACGGATAGCGGAAGCGGCGGTCGGCCGGGTCCAGCATCTCGCGCAGGCAGTCGTCGCACGTCGCGGTGTCGGGTGTCACCGGGGCGTCGGGAACGTCGCCACCGACGCTGTGGCGGATCGCGAAAGCGCGCTCGCCCGTCGCGACGACCCCCTCCTCGACGACGACCTGCTCGACCACCGCGAGCGGCGGCGCTTCGGACGGCAGGCGCGCGAGAAACCGGTCGACCACATCGGCATCGCCCTCGACCTCGATGAGCACCCCGTGGGCGTCGTTCAGCACGAACCCGCCGAGCCCGAGCTCGCCGGCCAGCCGATAGACGTAGGGGCGAAAACCGACGCCCTGCACGGTGCCGGTCACGCGTACCCGCGCGCGGCAGACGACGGTCATCCCACCAGCTCCACGAGTGCGTGGTACGCGCTCGCCTGGGCCTCCTGGATCCGCGGGATGTGCTCGGAACGCGTGACCACGACGTGATCTGCGAGCTCCTCGGCGGCGACTCGGCCCCCGTCGTAGCCGACCATCGCGATCGTCACGAGACCCCGTCGCCGCGCCTCGCCCAGCGCCTCGATCACGTTTCCCGAATTGCCCGACGTCGACAGCGCCAGCAGCGTATCCCCGATTGCGCCATACGCGATCACCTGCCGAGAGAAGATCGCCTCGACGCCGATGTCGTTCGCGATCGCGGTGAGGATCCCCGGGTCCTCAGTCAGGTCGATCGCGGGCCGAGCCTGACGCTCGGAAGTCTGCGACGACGTCCATGGCGTCGGTGGCCGATCCGCCGTTGCCGAGCGCGAGCAGCTTGCCGCCGTGGTCGAAGCTCGCGCGCAGCGCGTCCGCGGCGGCGACGAGCACCGGCGCGTTATCGGTCAGCGTCTGATCGCGCAGCGCCCCGACCTCTTCGGCCTTCATCAGCACCGACCGGCGCACGTCCTCGAGCACGGCGTCGAGGTCGCTCTCGCGCTCGTCGAGGAACGGATACAGGAAGCTCGAAGCGCCGGCGTCGTGGACGCGGCGCTCGGTCCTGCCCTCGAGCAGCCCGCGGTGCTCGAAGAACACGTGCACGAGCTCCCACAGCACGTGGTAGAGCGTCTCGATGAGCTCCTGGCGGATGCACGGGTCGGATGTCGGTGGGTCGAACTCCCATTCGGCGCGCGCGTCCGGCGAGAACGCGATCGTCAGGCAGCCGCGTCCGCGCGCTACCGCGATCGCGTCGTCACAGTCCACGCCGAAGCCCATCGCGATGTCGTCCGGAGCCGCGATCAGCGCGACCTGGCCGGCGATGTCGCCGCCCTCGCCGGCGAGCCCGATCGCCGGCAGCGCCCGCTTGCCGACGATCACCGGATGGACGAACTCGACCGCGACGTGGCGCGCGTCAGACCGCGCCGCCGGGGAGCGGCCGAACGCGATCAGCCGCCCGCCGCGCGCGAACCGCTCGGCCATCAGATGGCATACGCGTGCCAGCCGGCCGGCCGACTCCTCGAAGAACCGCGCGTTGCATTCCGTCCGCTCCGCGAGGAGCGCGGCGACAGTCAAGCAACGGCCTCCTCCGGGGCGCGCGCGGCGATCCGCAGCAGCCAATCGCGCCATGCCTCGACGCCCTCGCCGGTCCGGGCGCTCAGCACGACCGTCTCGACGTCCGGGTGCACCGCGTCGATGTTGTAGAGGAGCTTTGAGAGGTCGAAGTCGAGGTGCGGGAGCAGGTCGATCTTGTTGACGATCACGAGCTCGCAGGCCCGGAACATCAGCGGGTACTTGAGCGGCTTGTCCTCGCCCTCGGTCACCGCGCTCACCATCACGCGCGCGTCCTCGCCGATCCGGAACTCGGCCGGGCATACGAGGTTGCCAACGTTCTCGACCAGCAGCAGGTCGATCTCGTCGAGCGGAAGAGCCGGAATCGCCGAGCGCACCATGTTCGCGTCGAGATGACACTCACCGCCGAAGCCGGCACCGGTGTTCAGCTGTGTGACGGGTATGTGCAGGCCGGCCAGGCGGTCGGCATCCATCGAGCCCTCGACGTCGCCTTCGAGCACGCCCACGCGCACGCCGGGCAGATCGGTCACGACCCGCTCGAGCAGCGTGGTCTTGCCGGCGCCGGGGGCGCTCATGAAGTTGACGACCTTGACGCCGGCCCGGTCGAAGTCGGCCCGGTTGGCGCTCGCGATCGTGTTGTTGGCGTCGAGCGCGTCCTCGACGATTCTCACCTTTGTCCGATGCACTGCGCCTCCTCGACCTCGATTGCCTCAACCTCGAACTCATTGCCGCTCGCGACCACGACGTCGCCGCCCTCGCACTCCGGGCAGCGGAACGCCGGAATCTCGATCTCCCACACGTGGCCGCACTCGTTACAGGCCAGGCGCGCGTCGATCACCTCCTGCTCGAGCCGCGCTCCCTCGCACACCGTCCCTCGTGCGACGAACTCGAAGTAGAACGCGAGCGTGTCCGGGATCACCTGGCGGAGCTTGCCGACGCGAAGCTCCACGACCGTCACGCGCCGACCGTCGGCGTGCTTGACCACGGTGTTGACGATCGCGCTGCTAAGGGAGAGCTCGTGCACCCGCGCGCAGCTCCGCCACGGTCTCGACGACAAGATCGACCGCGCGCGACACCGCGGCCGAAACCTCCTCGGACAGGCCCCAACCCATTTCCTCAACATCAGCCGGCTCGCACGCGATCACGACGACCCGACCGGGCCACGCCCCGACCGACTTGACGAATCGCAGCACGGTCTGGGGATCCATCGCGTGGGGGTTGATCACGTCCCCGTCCTCGATCCCGGCCGGCACCGATGACTCGTCGGGCTCCATCACGTACAGCGTCCCGGGCTCGCCGCCCTGCTTTGAGACGTCGAGGATGACCAGCGCGTCGTAGCCGCGCATGACCTCGTAGGCCAGGTCGAGTCCGCCCGTCCCGGCGTCCATCACGTCGACGCCGGCGGGCAGCGGCCGGTCGGACAGGCGCCGGGCGACCTCGCCGCCGAACCCGTCGTCCCGGAGCCAGGCGTTGCCGACGCCGGCGATCAGGATGCTTCGCAGCGGCTCTGCGGTCATGTTTCGATCACCTCCACCTCGGGGGCAAAGAAGTACAGAAAGCGCCCGGTCTCGCGCATGAGGTCCTGCCCCGGGTCATCGTCGATGGTCACGCCCAGGTGGGTCCTGCCGTCGTAGTCGGTGAGGATCCGCTCGACCGTGGCGGTGCGGCCGTCGAGCATCCGCGCCTGGATATCGGCGTCCGGCCCGGGACGGATCACGACCTTGATGCCGCGCGCGAAGCGCACGCCGTCGACGATCGCGTAAGGCTGGCCCGCGGCGGGATCGGGCAGGCCGGGCGGCTCTCGGGGCGGCTCGTGGGTGACCGGATCCCTGATCTCGACGCGGCCGTGCAGCGCGATGATGTCCTCCGGGGTCGCCGCCGCCGCACGAGCGATCATCTCGCGCACGGCCGGGTCGGCGCGCTCGATCTCGGCTCGCTCGTCGTCCGACAGCACCTGCACGTGGAGGAGCAGCGCCTCCTCGATCTCGGTCGAGTCGAACAGCCCGCCCCGGCTCTCGGGGGCGATCTGCGGATGGTCTGGCAGGACATACGTCGTTCCCAGGACGGCGTCGTCGTGCTCGGTGGCCAGCACCGGATAGGTATTGACGCTCGTGGGCGCGCCATCGAGCGGGGAGCGGAACCTTCCGCCGGCGATCCGCACGACTATTTGGGTGGAGATCAGCGACCGGGCCAGCGCGCCCGCCCGGTCGAGCCCGGCCGGCGCCACGGCGCTGTTGTGCACGCAGCAGCGCACGAACGCCGACCCGTCGCTGCGCGCCTCCGAGCGCAGCGTGAACCGCCCGCCCTCGAACTGCGTGGTGACGCGCTCGCCCAGCGCCACGGGGCCAAGTTCGATGCGCCGCTCGTCCGCCCTGTGGCCCTCCCCACTCGGGGCGAGGTGGCGGAGCGTCGCGCTCAACGTTGCGTCCGGCTCCGGCTCGGCCACGCATTCGAGCCGCGCGTGATCGAACGCCCCCGCGCACTCGGCCGCGTAGGCCGGCGGATACACGATCCCGAACGGCGTGGGAGTCGCGTTCTTGGTCGCGCCCGGGGTGTACGGGTACAGCGCGTAGCCCTCCCACAGCAGCGAGGTGACCAGTTCCTCCAGGTGGTCAGTCATGTCGCAACAGCGCGCTCAGGCACGCGTCGAGGGTGGCCAGCCCACGCTCCAGCTTCTCCCGCTGCAGAGCCTCGAACGTCTGGGCGCGGACTGCGATCCAGGCCGTCCCGGGGTAGTAGTGGGCGATCGTCTCCTGCCACACCGACACCGGCATGCGGAAGTCGATCGACTTCGACCACGGGATCAGCACCATCTGAAGCCCGCCGTCCGGGCCGCGGTAGTAGATCATGCCGTTGAAATGCAGGGCCAGGGGCGCCTCGCCGTCGGGAAGCGAGTGCAGGTACTTGGCCGCCGCCAGCTCGAGGTCGTAGTGGCACGCGATCGGCACCGTGACCGTCGTCGTGCCGGTGAACGCGGGGACGAGCACGTCCAGCTTGGACCACACCAGGCTGCGGGTCGTGACCGCCCATCGCTCGGGCGCCCCGAACAGCTCGACGAGTCGCTCGCGGGTGGCGTCGTCGTACGCCCGCCGCGCCGGCTCGATCATCAGCTGGATCGTGAGCGCGACCATGTAGACCTGAGCGCCGGTCGTCTCGCTCACCTGGAGATCGAGGTTCAACATCGGCGCGGCCGCGTACTTGAGCGGGCGGGACCCGATCACGGCGAACTCGAGGTCGGGCGGGCCGTCGATCTTCTCCGACGACATCGGTCCGATGCTCGCCTCGATCGTCAACCCGGCCTCGCCTCAGTGCGCAGCCGCTCGAAGAACTCGGTGACGGCCGCCTCGACCGCCGCGCCCCCCGAGATCCCCTCCCAGTGCGCCTTGATCGTGCCGGTGAGGCCGTAGCAGCGATCGATCGGCGCGATCACGTAGATCGGCGGATCGGCCAGCCGGTTGGCGATCAATCCCTCGATGTCGGGCTCGAGTCCCTCGAGCACCGGGTTGAGCTCGCGCATCCGCGACCAGGAATCGAAGTGCAGCTCGCTCTCGGTCGCGCCGCCCGGGCTCGGGTACATCGCGACCACGCACGAGGTGACCGTCGACTCCATGAAGAAGGCCAGCCCGATCGGGATCTGGAAGCTCGCCCACAAGTCGTCGGGGACGTCGAGGCCGGGGAGCCACAGCGTCCGGTTGCCCGTCGGCCGGTAGTCACCCTCGCCCGAGCGCATCGCCCAGCACGCCTCGCAGGCGCACACGATCCGGCGCTCTGCGAGCGCGAGCAGGTGCCGGTGGTCCTCGGCGATACCGATTCCGCACAGATCGCAGTGCTCGGTGTCGGCCGACGCGGCGGACGGCGCTCTCGGGGTCGTCGTGCGGGCGAGCCCCCTCAACCCCGATACGACGCCCACCCGCCGGCGCGCCGCGACCGCGTCGTCCAGGAGCCGGCGACCGTCGCTCACTGCGTCAGCGCCACCTTCACCCGGCCATCCTCCCGCAGCAGCGGCACGGGCTCGAGTTGCATCCGGTCGTCGTCCATCGACCGTCCCGCCCGGGGGAGGAAGAACGACCGCGCGCACTCGGGACAGGACAGCGCGCCGGCCATCAGGAGACCGTCGTGCAGATGTGCCCCGCAGCTCGCACACCGGTCTCGGTAGGCGAGCAGGCTCCCTTCGACATTGGCGATCACCAAGTCGGAGCCCGCCACGTTGACCGCGGCCAGGGACCCGTCCGCGAGCGACCCGGCCGCTTCGACGTCGAACCACAGCGGTGCGGACACCGGTCCCGACATCACGACGGGGAGCTCCGCCTTGATCCCCTCGACCTCGAGCCCCTCGAGGTCGGGGGCCATCTCCTCGAGCGCCTGCTTGATCGCCAGCTCCAGCGTGACCGATGACGCCGAGCAGTCAGAGCACGACCCGCGCAGGTGGATCCGTGCCACGCCGTGATCGAGCGAGAGCAACTCGACGTTGCCGCCGTGGGACTCCATGTACGGGCGGACCGAGTCGAGTGCGTCCTGCACCCGACGCTCGAGCGGGACCGGGTGCAGATCGTGGATCAGCAGGAGCGTCGACACGAGCGGGTCATCGGCGAGCAGGGCCGCGGTCCGCTCACCGTCCTCACCGTCCTCCATCAGCGTGGCCATGATGCGCTCGAGGCCCGCCCCGTACATCTGCACGACCGCGGAAACGAGCGCGTCCGCGACGTCGCGGAGGGGCGAGTCGCCGCCCGACTCGAGCCGGGCCTGGAGGTCCTCGACCCGATCGATCAGCTCCTGGACACCCTCCGCCGCGGTGTCGATCGCCGTGTCCATCTCGCTACGCCAGCGCGGTGGGCGTGTGCACGACCTTGCGGACCTTGCCCTTGCCGGTGTACATGTGCACGCCGCACGGCAGGCACGGGTCGAACGAGCGGACCGCCCGCATGATGTCGATTCCCTTGAACTTGTCCGGTCCGTTCTCCTCGAAGATCGGCGTGTTCTGCACGGCGTCCTCGTAGGGGCCGGGCGTGCCGAACACGTCGCGCGGACTGGCGTTCCACGGCGTGGGCGGGTAGGGCTGGTAGTTGGCGATCTTGCCCTCCTGGATCACCATGTGATGCGAGAGCACGCCGCGCGCCGCCTCGTGGAAGCCGCAGCTGACCGCGCTCTCGGGGACCTTGAAACTGTTCCAGCTCTTGGTCCGTCCCGCCTGTACCTCCTTCATCGCGCGCTCCAGGTTGTGCAGCGCGATCAGCGCGCTGTAGGCCTGGTGGTACGTGCGGGCGCGGTCGCGCTCGACCGCGTTGGACTTCTCCGGCACGTTCCACTCGAGCTCCATCTCGGGCATGTTCGGCGAGCGGGGCAGGATCATCTGGATCGAGTGGCCGGTCGCCTTCGCGTAGCCGAAGTCGACCAGGCCCGCCTTGGCCGTGCACCACTGGCGGGCGAACGGGCCGCCGCCGGTGTCACAGCACACGTGGGTGTCGGTCCGCTTGTCGTAGATGCGCGGAGACACGACCCAGGTGTACTTGTCGGTGAAGTCACGCTTCTGCGGGCGCGGGAGCGTGACCTTGTTCCACGGATGGTTCTTGTCCACCGGGTTGCCGAGCGGGTCGTGGGTGACGAACGTCGGCTCGTTCTCCCACGAGTCGAAGTACGAGGACCCGAGCAGGATCCGGATCATCAGGTTGATCTCGACGAGGTCCGTGGAGATCAGCTCGCCCCCGATCGCCACGCCGGGGGTGATGTACCGCTTGCGGCCCCAGTTGGTCATGTTCTTGTAGTCGTAGTCGACGTAATCCGGGTCGTCGAACGAGCCCCAGTTGACCAGGTTGGTCTCGCGGTAGCCGACCATGTCGTAACCCGGCAACTCCTGGAGGAAGAAGTCGTACAGGTCGTCGTGCATGGGCACGCTGCGCTTGACGTAGTCGAAGTAGCGCATCAGGCGCACGTAGTAGTCGGTGCACGTCTGATGGGTGATGTCGGCGCTGCAGCCGCCCGGCATGATCGTCGACGGGTGGGTGTGGCGGCCGCCGAACAGGCAGTACATCTCGCGCGTGTAGCGCGCCACGTGCAGCGTCTCGAGGTAGAACTCGCCCGTGAACGGGTTCAGGGCGCGCATGATGTCGGCGATCGTCTTGAAGCCGTGGATGTCCTGACCCGGGGCGGGGGTGTTCTCCGCCTTGGCGAGCAGCGTCGGGTTGGTCTCCTTGACCATCTGCTCGCAGAAGTCCACGTTCGCCATGCAGTCGTTGAAGATCGCGTGGTCGAAGATGTAATCCGCGGTCTCGGCGAGGTTGAACGCCAGATCACCGAGCGCGGGAGGCTTCACTCCATAAGCCATGTTCTGGTTCAGGCAGGAGCAGGTGCAGTGGTTGTCACCGCAGATGCCGCAGATCCGGCTCGTGATGAAGTGGGCGTCGCGCGGATCGATCCCCTTCATGAAGATGTCGAAGCCACGGAAGATCATCGAGGTGCTGTAGCACTTGAGCACCTGCTGATTGGTGAAGTCGATCTCGGTGTGGATCCCGAGGCTCCCCACGATCCGCGTGATGGGGTCCCAGGACATCTCCTTGACCATCACCCTCTGCTGTTCAGGCGTCTCAGTCGCCATCTGTGTTTCTCCTAAAAGATTGGATTTCCAGGGTGACGGTTGCGGTTACCACCGCTTGACGTAGCCGGTGGTCAGCGTCTTGCCTCGCCGCCTCCACTCCGGCTCCTTGTCGTAGTTGTGCTTGATGTGACGGTGGCGCATGAACTTCACGATCGGCCCGTAGGAGAACTGGATGATGCGCTGTGCGGCCGTTGCCCCACGTGTCCTCGTCCATGAACGGCATGTACTTGTCGGGGAAGCCCGGCATCGTGCAGGCCATGCAGATCCCGCCGACGTTCGGGCAACCGCCCACGCCGTTGACCCAGCCGCGCACCGGCACGTTGCACTTGACCACCGGCCCCTTGCACCCGAGCTTGACCAGGCAGCGGTGGTCGGAGCCGTACTCGGTGGCGAACTCGCCCTGCTCGCTGAAGCCGGCGCGGTTGCAGCTCTCGCGCACGGTGCGCCCGAACAGCCACTTGGGCCGAAGCGCCTCGTCCAACTCGGGGGCCGGTGCGAGCCCGGCGAGATGCAGGGCGAGGTACAGAAGCGTCTCGGTCATGTTGTCGGGCTGCGCCGGGCAGCCCGGGATGCAGACGATCGGGAGCCCGGCCTTCGACTTCCAGCCCCAGCCCAGGTAGTCGGGCACGCCCATCGCGCCCGTCGGGTTGTTCTTCATCGCGGGGATCCCGCCGTAGGTCGCGCAAGTCCCGACCGCGACGACCGCAGCCGCCTTCGGCGCGAGCCGGTCCATCCACTCGTTCATCGTGATCGGCTGGCCGTTCTCGGGGTTCACCGCGAAGCCGGTCCAGTGGCCCTCGCCGTTGATCTCCTCGTTCCCGAGCGAGCCCTCGATCACCAGCACGAACGGGTCGAGCTCGCCCTTCTCGGCGTCGAACCACGCCTGCGCGTACTCCTGGCCGACGGCGTAGTCGACCACCTGGTTGTGGACCACGACCTTCGGCATGCCCGGGATCGCCTGGAGGACGATGTCTTCAAGGCTGGGGTTGGTCGCTGAGGTCATCGCGACTGAGTCGCCCTCACAGCTCAGTCCGGTGGTCATCCACAGCACGTGCGCGGTGACGGCCTCGGTCTCTTTCTGCTTCGCGTACGCATTCGCCAACGCCGACATTCCGTCTCCTCTCGCTGTTTCAGCAAATCCTCGGCAGCGGGTCACCCACGAGTTGGTCCATGACCCGCTTGCCGCCAAAGCTCGTCTCGACCAGCACCATTCCCGGCGGCTCCGTCCGCACCTCACCGATCTCCGCCGCCGCCTCGCATCCGGGCACCGCCCGCAGCGCCTCCAGCGCGCGGCCGGCGGCGTCCGCCGCGACGAACGCGACCAGCTTGCCCTCGTTCGCGACGTACATCGGGTCGATGCCCAGGATCTCGGCCGCGCCCGCGACGTCCGGCCGCACCGGAACCGCGCCCTCGCGCACGATCATCGCCACCGATGACGCCCGCGCGAGCTCGTTGAGCACCGACGCGACGCCGCCGCGCGTAGCGTCGCGCATGCACCGCAGATCCGGCCCCGCCGCCTCGAGCAGGGCGTCCACCACCGGCCACAACGGGCGCGTGTCGGATTCGATCTCCGCGTCGAGCTCGAACTCCCCGCGCGCCAGCATGATCGCCGTGCCGTGCTCGCCGATGCTGCCCGAGAGCAGGATCCGGTCGCCCGGGCGGAGCGCCGCCGGCGACAGGCGGGCCCGCGGGTCGCGGCGGCCGACGCCCGTGGTGCACACGTACATCCCGTCGGCATGGCCGCGCTCGACGACCTTGGTGTCGCCCGTGATGACCTCGACGCCCGCCTCCCGCGCGGCTCGCGCGATCGCCTCGACCTCGGCCTTCAGATCCTCGGCGGGGAGGCCCTCCTCGAGGATCAGCGACAGGCTCAGCGCGAGCGGCCTCGCGCCGGACACGGCCAGGTCGTTGACGGTCCCGTTGACCGCCAGCTCCCCGATCGAGCCGCCCGGAAAGCGCATCGGCTTGACCACGTAGGAGTCGGTGGTGAGCGCGAGCTCCACGCCGTCGAGCTCGAGCGCGCCCGCGTCCCCCATCTCGTCGAGCGCGGCGGAAGCGAACGCGGGCGCGAGCAGCCCCTCGATCAGCGTCTGGGTCGCCTTGCCGCCGGCCCCGTGCGCCATGTTGATCCGCTCGTCGCGAAACCTGGCGCGCTTGGCGCGGGCCGTCTCGATGATCCCGAGGATCCTCTGCTCACGCTCGGAGATGACCGCCGGATCGGCCATCACACGACTTCTCGCTCGCGGGCGAACCGGCCGAAGTTGTAGTACGCGGCGCAGGCGCCCTCGGAGGAGACCATGCACGTGCCGATCGGCCGCTCGGGCGTGCACGCAGTCCCGAAAACCTTGCACTCCCACGGCTTGATGACTCCCTTGAGGACCTCGCCGCACTGGCACGCCTTGGGATCGGCCACCCTCACGCCGGGGACGCTGAAGCGAGCCTCGGCGTCCAGGTCGGCGTAGGCCTCGGACAGCTTCAGACCGCTGTGGGAGATGAAGCCCAGCCCGCGCCATTCGAAGTGGGGGCGCAGCTCGAACACCTCCGCCATGACCTCGAGCGCCTTGAGGTTGCCCTCGTAGGGGACCACGCGCTTGTACTGGTTCTCTACCTCGCAGCGGCCCGTCGCCAGCTGGCGGAGGATCATCTCGATCGCCTGGAGGATGTCGAGCGGCTCGAATCCGGCGATCACGACGGGCCGGCCGTAGTCCGCGGGGATGAACTCGAACGGACGCGCACCGACGACGGTCGAAACGTGGCCCGGGCCGATGAACCCGTCGAGCCTCAGGTCGGGCGACTCGAGCAGCGCCCGCAGGGGCGGGACGATCGTCACGTGGCTGCACATGACCGAGAAGTTCTTGAGGTTTTCGGCCCGCGCGCGTTTGAGCGTCAGCGCGGTCGAGGGCGCGGTCGTCTCGAAGCCGATGGCGAAGAACACCACCTCGCGGTCGGGGTTCTGCCTGGCGATCCGCAAGGCGTCGAGCGGCGAGTAGACCATCCGGATGTCCGCGCCGGCCGCCTTGGCGTCGAGCAGGCTGCCGTCCGCTCCGGGAACGCGCATCATGTCGCCGAAGCAGGTGAAGATCACGCCGTCCTCGTGGGCGAGCGCGATCCCGTCGTCGACGCGCCCCATCGGGATCACGCAGACCGGGCAGCCGGGTCCATGGACGAGCTCGACGTTCGCCGGGAGCAGATCGTCGATCCCGTACTTGTAGATCGAGTGCGTGTGGCCGCCACACACCTCCATCAGCTTGTAGTGCCGGCCCGGCTCGACGAGCGACAGGATCTCGCCGGCGACGGCCCGGCCGAGCTCGGGATCGCGGAACTCGTCGACGAACCTCACGGCACCGGCTCCAGGCGCGCGAGCGCGGTCCCGGCATGGACGAGCAGCATGTCGCCAGGCCCGACCGGCTCGACGAGCGCCGTCTCGACGGTCTCGCGCGATCCGCTCTCGTGCGCGCACAGCGCCAAGCCGCGGTCCCGGTCGACGCGAACGACGGTCATGGGCACGCCGTCATCGCCGCAGGTGATGCAGTGGTCCGATCCGCATTGCTCGCCGGCGCCGTTCACTCGATCACGCTGGCCTTGAGCTCCTCGAGCTCCTGCTCGTAGTCGGCACCCATCCGCACGAGCAGGTCGCGCGTCGCCCGAGCCTCCTCCTCGTCGACCTTCGAGATCGCAAAGCCAACGTGGATCAGGACCCAGTCGCCGGGCACGACGCCGCCGTCCTCGCCGTCGAGCAGGCCCACGCTGACGTTCCGTCGGACACCGGCCACATCAACCTTCGCGAGCCGGTTCGCGTCATCGACGATCTCGATGACTTGACCAGGGATGGCCAAGCACACGCCGCTTTCTTACCACTGGTCGCGCCCCGGGTCTAACCGCGGTAACCCCGGTTACCCCGCGAATCGGTAAGTCGTCACACCGCCTTCCGAGGGCCGCTTGGGAGCCATAGACTGCACGGGCCGCCTGAGATGGTCCGAGGAACGAGGGAGACGATTCAGGTGACTGGCAGAGACAGACGGATCACCCAGTCTGGGCCCCTGAAGTGGCCGGCGCGGCCGGGCACAGCTCCGGGTCCACCGCGCTCAAACCCGCTCTACACCTACGTCCTCGACGCCGACGAGGGACTCGCCCAGGAGCTGGACCTTCGCGGTCGTATCGCCGCCCGGCAGCTCGCCACCGCGAAGCTCGTCCAGTTCGCGGTCGGAGAGTGCGAGATGACCCCGTGGTTCGAGCTCGCCCGCCAAGGCCCGGGCCTGCTGATGCTCGACGGACTCGTCGTGTTCGAGACCGGCACGGGTGACCGGATTGCGGCCGAGCTGGTGGGCGCCGGCGATCTCCTTCAGGCGTCGCATCTGATCACCGACGAGCTGCTCGAGCGAACCTGTCACTGGCGGGTGCTCTGGCCGACCCGTATTGCGCTGCTCGACGGCGACTTCGCCGATCGCGTCCGGCCGTTTCCTCAGCTGAGCCGCGCCCTGTTACGACGGGCCTGCAACCGGGCGGCCGAGCTGGACGTGCTGCGGGCGATCTCGTCTCAGCCACGGCTCGAGGTGCGCCTCGTCCTTCTCCTGTGGCACCTGTCCGCCCGCTGGGGTCGGGCAGGGCCCGACGGCGTCAGGCTCTCTCTCCCGCTGACGCACCGGCTGCTCGGTCAGCTGGTCGCCGCGGAGCGCCCCTCGATCTCGCACGCGCTGAAGCGGCTGGCCCAAGCGGGGCTGGTCACCGGCCACGCCGACGACCTCCGTTTGCACGGGAGCCTCGGCAACCAGCTCGAGTCCCTCCTCGGACCCCCGAGCGCGCTCGTCGAGCACCCAGCGGCGCGGGTCTCCGCCGATCGCTCGCACCGCTCGCGGGTATCGGGGAGCACCCCGCTTTCTCGATTCGACGGTTGACCGTGGCCCAGGGTCCCTTCCGCACCGCACGTGACGCCGGCGGTGAGCCGGTGAGCGTGCTGTGGATGACCAGCGGGCTCGGGTGCGATGGCGACTCGATCGCGATGACCGCGGCCAGGAATCCCAGCCTCGAGGACCTGCTGCGCGGCTGCTTCCCGGGCATGCCGCCGATGATCGTCCACAACCCGATGCTCGCCTACGAGAACGGCGCGGAGTTCATGCGCGTGTGGTTCGAGGCGGCGGCCGGCAAGGTCGAGCCGTTCATCCTGGTGCTGGAGGGGTCGGTCCCAAACGAGGAGATCAGCGGCGAGGGCCACTGGGCCACCTTCGGTACGGACCCGATCACCGGCGAGCCGATCACGACGTGCCGCTGGATCGACCGGCTCGTGCCTCACGCCGACGTCGTGCTCGCGGTCGGCACATGCGCGGCCTTCGGCGGGATCCCGGCGATGCGGGGCAATCCGACCGGGGCTATGGGACTGCGCGACTACCTGGGGGCAGGCTGGACCTCGCGCTGGGGCATCCCGATCGTGAACCTGCCCGGCTGCCCGGTCCAACCCGACAACATCACCGAGACGCTGCTCCAGCTTGGGCTGCATCTCGCCGGCGCCGGGCCGATGATCGACCTGGACGACAACGGCCGCCCGCGCGCGCTGTTCGGACGCACCGTGCAGCAGGGTTGCGGCCGCGCCGGATTCGCCGAGCAGGGCGAGTTCGCCCGGACCCCGGCCGATCATCGCGGTTGCCTGGTCAAGCTCGGGTGCAAGGGCCCGGTGGTGACCTGTAACGTCCCGATTCGAGGCTGGATCGGCGGCGTCGGCGGCTGTCCCAACGTGGGCGGGATCTGCATGGCGTGCACGATGCCCGGGTTCCCCGACAAGTTCATGCCGTTCATGGATCCCAACCGTTTCGGACTGCTCGCGGCGCGGGGGGCACAATTCACCTACGGACCGGTTGTGCGCCGGCTCCGAGGCCGCGCGATCCGACGCCGCTAGAGCACTGATGCCAGTCATCGTCGTCTTCAAGTGCGAGATCTGCGGGGCCCGCCCCGACGCCGAGACCCAGACCGCGCTGGAACGCCAGCTCCTCGATCTGCGCCACGGTGAGTACGTGGACGCCGAGCCCGGCCGATGGCTCACCTGGCACGGGCGGGGGATGTACGGCCCCCAGCGATACGCGTGTGGGGCTCATCGCGGCGAGCTCAAGGCCCTCGTGCGCGAGCACTACGGCACGCTCGGCTGGCATCCGTGGGCCATCGGCCCGCACCCGTGGGCGGGGCGTCGCGGCACCGACCGCGCCCGAGCGCTGGTTCGCACCCTGCGCTCGACGTTCGGCGCGCCGGGGTCCTAGAACTCCCGGTCAGCCGCGGTCCACTTCTCCTCGATCTTCGCGAACCGCCAGACCGCCAGCGCGACGGCCCAGGTGACGACGAACATGCCGACGATGATGAAACCGGCGGTGTTGATGTTGAAGTTCTGGAACCAGTCCGCGACCTGGCCGCGCACGCCGAGCTTGTCCGTCAGGAGTCCCGCCAGCTCGACCGTGCCGATGAACAGCGCGACAGCAGCGGACAGCCCGGTGATGGTGATGTTGTAGTAGACCTTCCGGACCGGCTTCGAGAACGCCCAGCCGTAGGCGAAGTTCATGAACGAACCGTCGATCGTGTCCAGCAGCGACATCCCGGCGGCGAACAGGATCGGCAGGCACAGGATCGCGTAGAACGGAAGCCCGGCCGCGCCGGCGCCGGCGGCGAGCACGAGCAGGGCGATCTCGCTCGCGGTGTCGAACCCCAGGCCGAACAGCACGCCGAGCGGGTACATCTGCCAAGGCTCGCGGATCTTGTTGACCCGCTTGCCGAGCAGGCGGTTCATCAGCCCGCGCGAGTCCAACTCCGCTTCGAGTTGCTTCTCGTCGTAGGCGCCCGTGCGCATCTCAAAGAAGATCCGGACGATCGAGACGAGGATCAGGACGTTGAGAATCGCGATCACGTACAGGAACGACCCGGACACGGTCGTGCCGATCACGCTGGTCGCCTTGTGAAGCGCGGACTGGTCGCTCTGGACCGGACCGCTGAGCGCCCGGACGCCGATCGCCAACAGGAAGGCGAGCCCGAACACGATCGTCGAATGACCGAGCGAGAAGAAGAACCCGACGCTCAACGGGCGCTTGCCCTCGCTCATCATCTTCCGTGTGGTGTTGTCGATCGCCGCGATGTGATCGGCGTCGAACGCGTGCCGCAGACCGAGCGTGTAGGCGGTCAGCCCCGTGCCGATCGCGAACGTCCCCGCCGCTCCGAGCTTGTAGTGCTGCGGCATCACGACGAGGATCAGGATCCCGAAGCCGAGCACGTGCAGACCCGCGATCGCCGCCGCCATCGCGCCGGCGCGGCGCCACTCCGAGCGCGTCATCGAGCGAACCTACCGCCGATCGATTCGCCGGTGCAACTCGTGGTAATCGGGATCACACTATGTCGAGGTTGCGCGACGAAGCGTCCGCTCGGCGTGGGTGAGGCCGCAGGTGTGGAGCATCGCGACGGCGTCCGTGACGATCTGGTCCACGGTCTCGCCCTGGTAGATCCAGTCCGGGTTGCGCCGGTACACCGAGGCCAGGGTGCGAGCGCTCGCCATCGCCTGGCTCTCCAGGCTGGCCAGGTCCGCTCGGTGATCTCCCGGGAACGCAGTGACCTGGTAGGTCAGCCCGCACTCGTTCGATAGGTCGCTCGTCGAGGCGTCAAGCTTCTTGGCCTGGCTCGGAGGGGCCTGTGGCGGCGTCGGCCCGCACCCGGCCAGAGCAACCGCCGCGGCGATTGCGGCGAGTTGCGCTCGAGCGGTCGGTCGTGCGGTCATGTCAGCAGGATCAGCGAGGCGCCACCGAGCAGCGCCGCCCCGAGCGTCCACCACGCGATGTAGTCGCCGATGTGGCCGCTGTGCAGCTCGCGCAGCCCGGTGATCGCGGCGCGGAGCGGCTCGATCAAGGTCTGCGGAAGGCGGCGGTGCAGCGTCGCGCCGAACAGCGTGAGCGACGCGATGGCGAGCGCGCCCAGCGCGCCGACTGCTCCGTACAGATAGTCGAAGGTCTCAACGTGGGTGTGGGAGGCAGGCGAGAAATGCGGCGCCACGCCGCTCAGGACCCAGCCAACGTATGCGGCGTGATCGCGAAAATGCGCTGCCGCGGTCTCGATGCCGGGCACCGCGCCGGGTATCAACCCGACCACGATCGCGCCGAGGAGCAGCACCGCGGGCACGATTAGCATCAGCGGGGGAGTGAAGTCGCGCTCGACCTGCTGTTCGTCCTGCTCCTCCTCGCCGATCCGCCGGATCTGCACGTCCTCCGCGCGCTCGGACGCGCCCCAGCCGAAGAACACGCGACCGGTCAACCGCAGGACCGCCCCGCCGGTGAGAACCGAGGAGATCACGAACACCGTGGGCAGCCAGGCGTAATTCCGCTCGAGCGCGGCGCCGTCCATGAGCGACTTGCCGAAGAACAGCGTGACCCCCGGCATGGCGGCCAACGCGAGCCCGCCGATAGCGAACAGCGCGCCGGCGAGCCTCATCCGGCGCCCCCGGCCGTGCAGGGCGAACTCGTCGACGGTCCCGAAGCGGTGCAGGAGCACCCCTACGAGCATGAACAGCGCCCCCTTGGTGAATCCCTGCCCGACGACATACACCGCGGCGCCGGCCAGACCGCGCGCGGTGAGCAGTCCGATCCCGCACGCGATCACACCGACGTGGCTGATCGTGGAGAACGCGAGCAGCCGCTTCATGTGGCGCTGCGCGTAGCACATGATCGCCCCCCACACCGCGGTGATCGCACCGAGCGCGATCAGGATCGCCCGCAGCGCGTCGGCGTGCGGACCCAGTGCTCCCGCGAACACGGTCCAGTACACGCGCGCCACGCCGTACAGCCCGAGCTCGGCCATCACGCCGGAGAGCAGGACGCATACCGGCGTCGGTGCCACCGCGTGCGCGTCCGCCGACCAGAAGTGCATGGGCACGGCCGCCGCCTTGGTCAGGAATCCGACGAACAGGAGCGCCATGGCGACGACCACCAGCGCGTCCGGTCTGTGGCCGTCGAGCGCAGCGCCGATCTGCGCCAGGTTGAGTGCTCCGGTCCGCGCGTAGAGCAGCCCAGCCCCGATGAACACGGCGTACGCGCCCACGCTGTTGGTGATCGCAAAGTTGATCGCGCCCTGGATCGGTCCTCGCTCCTCGGTTTGGTAGGCGGTGAGCGCGTAGGCCACCGCCCCCATCAGCTCGAAGAACACGATCAGGTTGAACAGGTCCCCGGTCAGGCAGAACCCGACCATCGCGGCCAGGAACACGAGCATCAAGGCGTGAAACAGGCCGTCGGCGCCGTCGAAGTAGCGCCACGAATAGATGAGGGCGGCGGTGACCACGACGGCCGCGAACGTGGCCATTCCCGCCCCGAGCGGATCGATCGAGAGCGAGATCCCGATCGCCACCAGATGACTCGGCCGCCAGCCGCCCATCCAGTACGCGAACGGGTGGTGAACGGCGCGCACGAGGAGGATCGCGCAGATCGTGACCACGGCGATGCCGGTGACGGCAGCCGCCAGGTCGTTGAGTAGGCGCGGTGCCCAGTGGCGGACGGCCACCAGGCACGCCGCGGTGATCATCGGCACCACGATCGCCAGCGCGGTGATGTGCATGCTGGCCGTCCGCCTCCGTACGCGCGGGGCTAGTCGCGGAGCGCGCGGAGGTCGTGCGGGTCGAGGCTGCCGAACCGCTTGTGGGCCTGGACGGCGAGCGCCAGAAGCATCGCGGTGACCGTCGCCCCGATCACGACGTCGGTGAGCACCAGCACCTGCACGACAGGATCAACCGTCTTGCTCACCTGCGGGATGTCGGCAAAGATCGGCGCGGTGCCGCCGCGGGAGTAGCCGATGCCGAGCAGGACCAAATACGTGGCGGACTGGACCACGGTCAGCGAGAGGATGGTCCGGATCAGGTTCTGGCTGGAGACGATCCCGTAGAGGCCGATCAGGAACAGCCACGCGGCGATCGCGAACGGCAGGAAGCTCACTGCTCTCCCCCGGGCGGCCGGGACCGAATCACAATCGCCTGATCGAGGAACTCGCTCCAGGCGACCAGAAATGCGCCGGTGACCTCGAGGCCGACGGCCACGCTGGCCAGCGGGATCTGCCCGGCCGACAGCAGGTGTCCCGGGATGCCGAACGGGAGGAAGTTCTTGAAGAAGACGCCGACGAAGATCAGCCCGCCCAGCCCGATCAGCGCGAATCCGGCGGCTCCCACCGCGTCTCCGACCTCCACCAGCGTATGCGGGGCGAACCTCCTCATCCGCAGGTAACGACCGGACAGGAACAGCACGAGCGGGCCGGAGGCCAGGATCACGCCTCCCTGAAAGCCGCCCCCCGGGGTGATCTGCCCATGGACGACGATGTACACGCCGAGGGCGATCAGCGCCGGCACGAGGACGAGCGCCAGCGCCCGCAGCGCGTCGCTGGCGCCGGCGAAGGTGTGCTCGTCCGCCTCCTCGAGGCTCGGGCGCTCCTGCTCGCCACGCAGCTGGCGCAGGATCAGCACCACCCCGAGCACCGATCCGAACAGGATGAACTCCTCCCCGAGCGTGTCGAACGCGCGGAAGTCGAAGTTGAGCGCGGTGACCAGATCGGTGGCGTGGCGCTCGCTCACGCCGATCCCGTTGATCACGTGCCCGTATACGCCCTGGTAGTCACCGAACGCCGGCAGCCCCGCGAGGCCGTAGATCAGCACGACCCCGAGCCCCGCCGCGCCGACGCCGAACATGAGCAGCCGCGCTCGCCGGCTCACGATTCCTCCTCGTGACGCTGGCGCTCCTGCTGTTTGACCTTGCGCAGCGCGAGCAGGACCATCACGGGCAGGCCGACGGTCGAGATCACGATCTCCGACAGCGCCACATCCGGCGCCTGGAAGACGAAGAACAGCATGGTCAGCGCGACCCCGAACACGCCGAGCACGAGGGTCTGCTTCAGCGGATCGCCGGCCACGATCACGCCGCCGCCCGACAGGGCGACCGCCGCCAGCGCCGCGATCTGGAGCACGGTCACGACTCGGCGCGCTCCCGGGCTCGCCTGCGCCAGTCGCCGAGCTCGCGGATGAGCAAACTGCGAACCGTGGTCTGGGCCAGGACCGGCCCTGTCACGACAAGCACCACGCCGACGAGCAGCGCCTTGTCGCCGATCAGCGAGAACGACTCCCGGACGACGATCGCCAACCCCACGAGGAGCGCGCCGAAGCCGGCCAGGCCCACGTAGTGGAGCCGGTCGTAGGCGTCGCGCATCGCGCACAGCCCAACCACGGCGATCACCTCGAGCAGGCCCCCGCCGATCAGCAGGACGACCGCGACCACGGCCCGCCAGCTCACAACTCCTGCTCCATCAGCCTCGCGAACAGCAACGAGCCGACCAGCGACATCGGCACGAAGACGACGGCCAAGTCGACGAAAGGCTGACGGTGAAAGCCCTCGGACAGAAGCATCAGGATCGTGCTGAGCAGGACGCTCGCCAGCTGGAGGGCGGCGAGGCCGCTCGGAGCGTCGGCCAGCAGCGCGACCGCGCCACACGGGATCAGGGCGAAGCCGAGCACGGCGGCGGCGATCTCCCACTCGTTCACGCCCGGCCTCCGCTCATCCGCCCCCGAGGCCCAGCACGTCGATGGCCTCGCGCCCGCCGCCGGGGCGCAGCTGATGGCCGAGGAGCAGCTCCCGCTCGGCGTCGACCCCGACGATGATCGTGTTGGGCGAGAACGAGCCGAGCGATTCGGCCAGCGCGCAGCGCCCGGTCTCGAGTTCCTGGTCCCCGCCGCAGCGAAACGGGACTGCGCGGAATACGCCGTTGCGCGGTTGCGGCCGGAGAAGCTGCCTGAACGCGAGCACGGTGAGGGCCGCGATGTCGCCGGGGACGTTTCGCACCGGGCGGTGCGCGTGCGCCAGCCACGCCAACCGCGCTCGGAGGCCGCCGACCGTCTGCTGCTCGCGGGCCAGCTCGAACCCGGTGGCGGCCAGCGCCGCGGCTCCCGCCGCCACGAGCAATTCGGGCAGGTCCGTGATGTCGATCAGCAGGAGGTAGAGCGCGCCGGCCGCGAGCCAGGCGGCCGACCAGGCCGCGGCACGCCGCAGGAACGCCGCCACGCGCGTACGTTCTGCCATACCCGGGGTTGGTTCTCGGGGAGCCGGGAAAGTCCTGCCGGCCTTACTGGCAGCGCGGTTGCAATCAGGGGGCTTGGGTAGACCAATCCGGGAGAGCCCCCGAGGGAGGTCGGTCAGACGTGGATGAGCTTCAGGTGAAGCGACAGGGCAGGGCTGGTCCGGATCATGGTCCGGACCAGATGAACGGACGGGCGCGAGAACGCCAGGCTGAGCGTCACGCGCAGGCGGCCAGGCGCAAGGTCTCCGAGCGCCGCGAGAAGCAGTCCGGCGCCGCCGGTTGGGTCGCCGACCGCGCCGGCGAGTGGACACTCGACGGTCCCGACTGGGAGTTCATGGAGCGCCAGAAGTACCTGTGGAACCCGCTGATGGACTACTGGTTCCGGATGGAGGTCGAGGGCTGGGAGAAGCTCCCCGAGCCGCCCGCCCTGCTGATCGGCATCCACTCCGGCGCTCCGTTCGTGTGGGACGCCTGGACGATCGGGGTGCAGTGGTGGCGCCGGTTCGGGTCGGATCGCCCCCTGCATGGGACCGCGCACGACGCGCTGATGGCGACGCCGGTATTGGGTGCGTACTTTCGGCGCATGGGCGTGCTGCCGGCCGCCCCGGACAGCATCGCCTCCGCCCTGGCCGCGGGTCGTGACGTGGCGCTGTGGCCCGGAGGCGAGCGCGACTCGCTGCGGCCGTGGACCCAGCGCGACGAGGCCGTGCTCGCCGGGCGGATGGGGTTCATCAAGCTGGCCATCCGCAGTTGCGTGCCGATCGTGCCGATCGCCACGGTGGGCGGGCCCGACTCGATGCCGGTCCTGGCCAGAGGCCGGCGGCTGGCGAAGTGGCTTCAACTCGACCGCGTGGCCCGGCTCAAGATGTTCCCGATCGCGGTGCAGGCGCCGTGGGGCATCTCGCCGGCGCTGCTGCCCGAGATCCCGCTGCCGACCAAGATCCGCACCGCGTTCCAGGACCCGGTCTCGCTGGATTGCGACCCCGAGCGGGCCGAGGACGACGATTACGTCGAGGCCAAGTACCACGAGGTGCGCGCGAGCATCCAGCACGGGATGGATGCACTGGCGCGGCGCCGGCGCCTACCGCTGTTCGGGTAGGCGCCCACGCCATGGGCCGTTACGCGGCGACCTTCTGGCCGTGCTTGCCTTCGGCGAACTCCTCGACGATCTTGGCGCAGAACGCCTTGAGATCGTCTGGCTTGCGGCTCGTCACCAGGCCGTTGTCGACGACGACCTCCTCGTCGACCCACTCGGCGCCGGCGTTCCCCAGGTCGGTCTGGAGGCTCGGCCACGAGGTGACCTTGCGCCCCTTGGCGATGCCGCTTTCGACCAGCATCCACGGTCCGTGGCAGATCGCACCGACGGGCTTGTCCTGCTCGACGAACGCGCGGACGAACTTGACCGCGTCCTCGTCGACGCGCAGTAGGTCGGGGTTGGCCACTCCGCCCGGGAGTACCAGCCCGTCGTAGTCGGAGGCGTCGGCATCCGCGACCGCCTTGTCGGCCTTGATCTTGTCGCCCTTGTCGAAGTGGTTCCACATCTCGATCTCGCCCTTCTCAAGCGAGACGATGTCGACGTCGGCGCCGGCCTTCTTAACCGCCTCAAGCGGTTCGGTCACCTCGACCTGCTCGGCGCCCTCGGTGAACAGGAATGCCACGCGCTTGCCCTTGAGCTCATCAGCCATAGCAACCGCTCCTTTCGTCTCTCGTTCGGGTCCTGAGTCGGAGCTACCCGACGCGGAACGCCGAAAACTGAACGCCGGGGCTCAGGTGCGGATCAGCGTCGGGGTGCCGAGCGGGACGTGATCGAGCAGCCAGCGCCCCTCGGCCAGGGTCAACCGCAGGCAACCATGGCTCGCCGCCTCACCGATGCTGGACGTCTCGGGAGTGGAGTGGATCGCGATGCGGTCCCCGCCGCTCCAGCCCTGGATCGCGTGCGGGGACTTGGCCGACAGCGCGAGGATGCAGCAGCCATACGGACCGGCCGGATCGCCCGTGACCAGATGATCGGTGACCGCGAAACGGCCCGTGGGCGTCGGGGCGCTTGGCCGGCCGATCGCCACCGTGTAGCGCTTGAGGACCTTGCCGGCGTGGAGCACGATCAGCCGGCGGGCCGAAAGCGCGACCCTGATCTGCCAGTTGACCCGGGCGAGCGAGACCGCGCTGAGTGGGACCCACCCGATCTTTCCGTTGCCGGCCTGGACGGCCACCACCCCAACCCATCCGGGGACGTGCCGGACGACCAGCGCGGTCTCGGTCGAGCCGAACTGCGTCTTGGTCGTGAGCTTGGCCAGCGGCCGACCGTGGGGCGTCGCGCGCAGCGTGGTCCGGTGCAGCACGGTCGCGACGATCGCGCCCGCCCCAGGCGGGACGGGCAGAGCGGCGGATGTCCGACGCTTGGGCGGAGGGCTCGCCGGATGCGAGGGAAGGGGCGTGAAGGCGCTGACCGTGCTCGTCGCGGCCGCGCCGGCGCCGGATTGGCCGAGCCCGAGCACGATGCCGATCACGACCGGGATCGCGGGGATCAGCGCCAGGGGCGCGAGCAGGAGCCAGCGCCGCGGCCGCGCTCCCCGGCCAGCCTGCTCATCGTCGCCCATGGACCACACGGTAGCGCAGCGTTCTCCAGGAATTCATCGTTGCCACGCATGGCACGGCTACGCTGGTTCACATGTTCGGATTGCGCAGCAAGAGGACGATGGTGGAGCCGGAGCGAGCCCTGCCCGGCCGCGAGAACGAGATGCCGGTGGCGGCGCGCCACGCCGTGCTTGGAACCCCGCTGAAGCCTCCGTTCCCCGAGGGATACGAGCAGGCGATCGTCGGGATGGGCTGCTTCTGGGGCGCCGAGCGGGTGTTCTGGCAGGCCCCCGGCGTGTACACGACGGCGGTCGGCTACAGCGGCGGCATCACGCCCAATCCGACCTACAAGGAGGTCTGCTCGGGCCGCACGGGCCACACCGAGGCGGTGCTTGTCGTGTTCGACCCGGCCAGGACTTCATACGAGGAGATCCTGCGCCTGTTCTGGGAGAACCACGACCCCACCCAGGGCATGCGCCAGGGCAACGACATCGGGACCCAGTACCGCTCGGCGATCTACTGGACGAGCGACGAGCAGCGCGCGGTGGCCGAGGCGACGCGTGACGCCTTCGCGGAGCGGCTGCGGGCCGCCCGGTATCCGGAGATCACGACCGAGATCGCGTCGGCGGGCCCGTTCTACTACGCCGAGGACTACCACCAGCAGTACCTCGAGAAGCACCCGTGGGGCTACTGCGGGCTCGGCGGCACCGGCGTCAGCTGCCCGGTCGGTATCGACGCCACGTCGGGTGCGGGGAGCGAGCGCCCGGCCAGCCCCCGCGCCCGAACCCGCACCGACGGCCGACGACTGGCGCGCGCCGAGCTCCACCGACCCCGAAATTTCCGTCATTCCGCACCGTGTCCACCGCGGAAAGCCGGATTTCTCGGCGTGGAGCCGAACTATCCGTCACTAGCGACGGAGCCCGTCACCAATGGCGGAAATTTCGGGTCGACGGTGGAGGACGGCGGCGAGGCTCAGCCGCCGGCGACGGCGGGCAGGATCGTCACCTCGTCGCCGTCGGAGACCGGCGTCTCGAGGCCGTCCAGGAAGCGGATGTCCTCGCCGCCCACGTACACGTTGACGAACCGGCGCAGCCCGCCGTCCTCGGCGATCCGGCTGCGCAACTCGCCGTAGCGGTCGTACAGGGCGTCGAGCACCTCGCCGACCGTGGCGCCCTGGACGCTCGCGGTCGCCTCGCCGTCGGTGGCGGCTCGAAGCTGCGTGGGGATCTTGACCTTGACTGGCATGCAGCCGAGTCTTATCACGCGACCGCGACGACGCGCTCGGCGGCCTGCTCGAAGGACTCGAGCGTCGGCTCGATCTCCCACGCCTCGAACGTACCGCGGACGACGTCGAGCGTCTTCAGACCCTCGCCGGTGATGTACGCGACGACCCGGTTGGCCGGGTCGATCTCGCCGCGCGCGGCCAGCTTGGCCAGGACCGCGACGGTGACGCCGCCGGCGGTCTCGGTGAAGATCCCGGTCGTGCGGGCCAGCAGCTTGATCCCCTCGCGGATCTCGTCGTCGGTCACGGCCTCGATCGATCCACTGGTGCGGCGGGCCAGATCGAGCGCGTAGGGACCGTCGGCGGGGTTGCCGATGGCCAGCGACTTGGCGATCGTGTCCGGCTTGACCGGGCGGCAGTAGTCCTGACCTGCCTCGTACGCGGTGGCCACCGGCGAGCAGCCGGCCGCCTGGGCGCCGTGGAAGATCGGCAGCTCGCCCTCGAGCAGCCCAAGCTCGAGCCACTCCTCGAACCCGCGGGCGATCTTCGTGAACAGCGACCCCGAGGCGATCGGGGCGACGACCCGGTCGGGCAGCGCCCACCCGAGCTGCTCGGCGGTCTCGAACGCGAGCGTCTTCGACCCCTCCGAGTAGTACGGGCGCATGTTGATATTCACGAACGCCCACTCGCGCTCGGCGGCAAGCTCGGTGCACAGGCGGTTGACGTCGTCGTAGTTGCCCCGCACCTTGACCAGGTTGCCGCCGTACACCCCGGTGGCGAGGACCTTCTGCTCCTCGAGGTCGGACGGGATGAACACGTAGGACTCCAGACCGGCGGCCGAGGCGTGGGCCGCGACCGCGTTGGCCAGGTTCCCGGTCGACGCGCACGCCACCGTCTGGAAGCCGAGCTCACGCGCCCGGGCCAGTGCGATCGAGACCACCCGATCCTTGAACGAGTGCGTGGGATTGGCGGCGTCGTTCTTGATCCACAACTCCCGCAGACCGAGCTCCTCGGCCAGCCGGTCGGCCTTCAGCAGCGGGGTCCAGCCGGCCGGTAGCAGACCGCGCGGCGGGGCCTTCACGGGCAGGAAGTCCGTGTAGCGCCACAGCGAGTGCGGCCCGGCCTGGATCCTGCGCCGAAGCTCCGCCGGGTCGGCGTTCGTCCGCGATTCGTAGGCCACCTCGAGTGGGCCGAAGCAGCGCTCGCAGACGTACCGGGCCTCGAGCGGATAAGTTGTCTTACATTCCTTGCAACGAAGAGACTCTGGCGGCATATGAAAAAACCTCCGCCGGGGTCAGTGGTCGGAGGTCCTAGGAAACCGCCCTATCCACATCTCCCAGGCTTGTCGTTGGAGCCTGATGGAATTGGCACCTTTCCCTTGCGGGAGGTTGCCGGGGTTTCATAGGGCCAGTCCCTCCACCCCTCTTGATGCGTACTGCTATGTGCTGCGAAGTATATCCAGAGGTTCGCCAGAGTTCGAGCAGTCTTGAGTCGAGGGCCGTCCGGCTCGACAACTGGCCGTGTTCTCGGCGGCTGAGTCCAGGGCATGCCAGCCGCGTCCGCTGATCCGCTCGAGCGCCTGGAGGCCGCGCTGGCCCTGGGCCGCAGCGCGCCGAGCCGGCGCATGCTGATCATCGTCAACCCGTACGCCACCACGGTGTCCGATCGGCTCAAGAACCTGGTCGTGTACGCGCTCCGGGGCCGCTACGAGGTGGATGCGATTGACACCAACGCCCGCGGCCATGCCACCGAGCTGTCGCGCGAGGCCGCGCGGGAGGGCTACGACGTCGTGGTCGCGTTCGGAGGCGACGGCACGGTGAACGAGGCGGCCAACGGGCTCGCTGGCTCCGACACGCCGCTGTGCTGCCTGCCGGGCGGCCGCGCGAACGTGTACTGCCGCATCCTCGGGATCCCCAACGATCTGGTCGATGCCACCGAGCACCTGCTGCTGATGGCGGATGACTGGCGCCCCCGACGCGTCGACATCGGCGTGGTCAACGACCGCGTATTCGTGTTCTCGGCCGGGGCGGGACTCGACGCGAGCGTGGTCGAGCAGGTCGACGCCCACCCGCACCTGAAGGCCCGGTTCGGCGAGTGGTACTACACCTGGACAGGCGTGCGCACGTTCACCCGGCGCTACCTGCTGCACCCGCCCCGCCTCGAGGCGCAGATCGGAGAGACGACGATCCCCGGCGTGACCGTGATCGTCCAGAACGCCACGCCCTACACGTTCTTCGGCAACCGGCCGGTGGAGATGGGCGAGGGAGCCACGCTGGACAGCGGCGACCTGGCCGGGGTGGTGCTCGACCGGGCACGGCCGATCGACGTGCCGACGATCATCGCGCGGGCGCTCTCGCGCAATCTCCGGGTGAGCCGCCACCGGCACGTGCATTCGTTCTCGGGGGCACACGGACTTGTCGTGCGCTCGCGGGACGAGCGTCCGCTGCCGCTTCAGGTCGACGGCGACTACATCGGGGAGTCGGACGAAGCGGTGTTCGGCGTGCACCCGAACGGGATCGCGGTCGTCTCTTGAGCTCGACCGCCTGCCGATGCGCCGCTCCCTGATCGCCCTGACGTTCCTCTCGGCGCTCGCCGCGGCGGCACTGATCGTGGTTCCCGCACTCGTCACCGCGCGCCCCCTGCCCGGTGCTCCGAGCTGCCCGGTGTTCCCAGCCGACAACCCATGGAACCAGCGGGTCGACCGCCTCCCGGTGGCCAAGGGATCGGCCGGGATAATCGCCCGAATCGGTCTGACCGATCCGGTTCACCCGGACTTCGGATCGGGCCTCTATGGCGGCGCGCCGATCGGCATCCCGTACGCGGTCGTGTCGTCCGGCACCCGGCGGGTGCCGGTGAGCTTCCAGTACGCCTCCGAGTCCGACCGCGGACCGTATCCGCTGCCCCGCGGGGTTCCGATCGAGGGCGGCTACGGCTCGAGCGGCGATCGCCACGTGATCGTCGTCGATCGGAACTCGTGCCGGGACTACGAACTGTTCGCCGCCTATCCGCATGACGGAGGCAAGCGCTGGACCGCCGGCTCGGGCGCGATCTTCAACCTCCGCTCCGACCATCTGCGGCCGGCTGGCTGGACCTCGGCCGACGCCGCCGGGCTGCCGATCCTGCCGGGGCTGGCCCGCTACGGCGAGGTCGCCGCCGGGTCGATCGACCACGCGCTGCGCTTCACCGCGCCATGCACCGCGCCCCGGTACGTGTATCCGGCGCGCCACGAAGCGTCTACGTGTCATGGGCCGAACCTGCCGCCCATGGGCCTTCGCGTCCGCCTGAAGGCGAGCGTCAAGATCTCCGGGCTGCCCTATCAGGCGCGGGTCGTCGCGGAGGCGCTCAAGCGCTACGGGATGATCCTGGCCG
Source organism: uncultured Solirubrobacterales bacterium (assembly GCA_963832315.1). GTDB lineage: Bacteria > Actinomycetota > Thermoleophilia > Solirubrobacterales > Solirubrobacteraceae > Palsa-465. The sequence goes on from CAWHTT010000015.1 coordinate 467,778, forward strand.
ACAACGGCTCGCCGTGGTTCATCTCGGGGGCGCCCGACCGGCACTGGAACAACGACGCGCTGCACCTGCTCGATCGCCTGACCGGTCGCGACTTCGAGGTCGTGAACACGGGCTCGCTCCCGCGCCCGGGGCTCTGACCAACAGCGTCGGGGGGATTTCCGCCGGCCGGGGGATTCCGCGACCGGGGGATTCCGCGACCGGGGGATTCCGCGGCCGGGGGAGTTCCGGCGGGCCGGGGGAGTTCCGGCGGGCCGGGGGGAGATTTTCCGCCCGATGCGGGCTCTTGATGTCGTGGACCGACGCCGCACCCGCTCGAGCCCGCGTGCGCAGCGTGGGGTTCGGCTCGGCGAAAACGACCTCACGCTCCTGTGGTTCCTCGCCGAGCACCGGATGGCGCTGCCGGACCACGTGGCGGCGCTGCTCGGCGCCAGCGAGAGCGCGGCCAGGGCGCGCCTGAGCAGGCTGGCGAAGGCGGGATACATCGAGAGCGCGCGCGTGTTCTACAACCGGCCGGCGATGCACCTGATCGCCCCGGCTGGCCTCAAGGCGCTCGGAAGCACGCTGCCGGAGCCGCGGCTCGACGTGCACTCCTACCAGCATGACGCCGGCGTGGCGTGGCTGTGGATCGCGGCCCGAGGCGGAACGTTCGGGCCTTTGCGCGAGGTCATCGGCGAGCGACGCATGCGCTCGAACGATGGAAGACGGGATCCGGACTACGAGCCTCTCGGGGTCAAACTGGGTGGCGTCGGTCCCCGCGGCGGTGAGGCGCTGCACTATCCCGACCTGCTGCTGCGAACGGTCGATGGCCGGCGGGTCGCGCTCGAGCTCGAGCTCTCCTCCAAGGGACGGGTCCGCCTCGAGCGGATCCTGGCCGGCTACGCCGCCGACGCCAGGATCGACGGCGTCGTCTACCTGGTGGAGAGCTCGGCGGTGGCGCGCTCGGTCCAGGCGGCGGCCCGCCGGCTGGGCATCTCGTCGTTGGTTCACATCCAGCGCGTTCGCTCAACGGTCTCGAGTCCGACCGCCTCCCTCGCCCTCGGCGCGGAGCGGACGGTCCCGGGCCGGTCGGGCCGTGGCGCGGAGCCGTCGAGATGAGCGGCCGGTCCTGGGAGCGCTACTGGGTGCTGCCGGCCTTCGTCGGGCTGCTGCTCGCGCCCGCCCCGTGGGGCGCGGTCCTCGCGGTGGGCGCGGGCGTGACGGCGATCCTCTGGCGGGCGGGACGCGCGGCGGCGACACGCCGGGCCGATTCCTCGGCCGGGCGGGACGGCGCGTTCACGCTCGGCCGTGACCCGCGCGGTCGCGCCGTTGTGCTCACCGACCGGCAGCTGTCCGCCCACGGCCTGATCCTCGGCGCCTCCGGCGCCGGCAAGTCGACGACGCTGCTGAGAATCCTGACCGAGCAGATCGCCCTCGGCCGCCCGGTGGTGGCGATCGACATGAAGGGCTCGCCGGCCTTCGCCCAGGTCCTCCGCGAGGCGGCCCGCGCCGCCGGACGTCCGTTCGCGGTCTGGAGCATCGACGGGCCGGCGCACTGGAACCCCCTCCAGCACGGCAACGCCACCGAGCTCAAGGACAAGCTGATGGCCACCGAGCGCTTCACCGAGCCGCACTACCAGCGGGCCGCCGAGCGCTACGTCCAGATGGTGCTGCAGGTCATGTCGGCGGTGCACCCGGGACGGGCGCTCACGCTCGGCGAGGTGGTCGCGCTGATGGACCCGCGCCGGCTGCCGAGCGCGCTGCGCGGTGTCGATCCCGACCTGCGCGACCGGGTGCACGATTATCTGGCCGGCCTCACGCCCGATCAGGTGAGCGCGGTGCGCGGCCTGCAGACCCGGCTGGCCGTGCTGACCGAGTCCCACACGGCGCCGTACCTGGCGCCGGCGGGTGGTGGCGGCGGTGCGTCCGCGGACGGCGCGGGCGCGACGATCGACCTGCGCGAGGCGCTCCGAGGCCCCCAGGTGGTCCTGTTCAGCCTGAACTCGGCCCGCTACGGCCGGCTCGCCGCCCAGCTCGGCACGCTGGCTGTGCAGGACCTGGTCAGCGCGTCGGGCGATCGGCTGAGCGACGCGAAGCCAGGCAGCGCGGTCGCGGCTGCGACGATCGCGATCGACGAGTTCTCTGCCCTGGGCGCCGACCACGTGATCGCGCTGCTGGCCCGCGGCCGCGAGTCGGGCCTCTCGGCGCTGGTCGCCACCCAGGAACTGGCCGATCTCGATCGCGCCGCCGCCGGCCTGCGCGATCAGGTGGTCGGCGTCACCGCGCTCAAGATCTTCCACCGCCAGGAGGTGCCGCAGTCGGCTCGGACGATCGCGCTCATGGTCGGGACCGAGCGCGTGTGGGAGGAGACGCGTCAGACCGCCGGCCGGCTGTTCGGCGGATACGACACGGGGCGGGGCACCCGGCAGCAGGTCGAGCGCTTCATCGTGCACCCGAACGAGGTCCAGTCGCTCGCCACCGGCGAGGCGATCGTCATCTCCAGGCTTGGAGAGCCGGCGGTGCAGCGGGTCCGGGTCGAGCCGCCGCGCATCGTCGACCCTCCGCGTCCACCGGAACCGCCGCGTCGGGCCGAGCCGCGACGGATCGAACCGGCGCGGCAGGCGGATCGATCACCCCAGACGAAGCGCTGGCGCAGCTTGCGTCAGCCGCCGCCCTCGCGCCCGGCTACAGGCTCGGGCTCGCCACCACCCGCGCGGCGACCGCCAACGGACTCACTGGGCCGGTGACCGCGGCCCGACCACGCACACGAACCCCAGCGGCGCGTCGCCGAGCGCCTCGAAGCAGTGCACCTCGTCGCCCGCCACGTAGACCACGTCCCCCTCCCCCACCTCGTGCGTGCTCTCGCCCAGCGTGACCCGCGCACGCCCGGCCACGATCATCACGCCGTGGTCGTGCGGATGGCGCTCGCGCGCGGTCCGGCCGCCCGCCGGCACCTCGAAGAAGCGCATCCGGTACTGGCTCGCGCCCTCGGCCTCGCCGATCAGCTCGTGCTTGCGCACACCCGCCAGCGACGGGTCGTCGTAGGGCTGCGGCTCGACCCCCTCCCAGGCGGCGTCCGTGCCGGAGCGCCGATGAATCACACCCATCGCGGGTCAGGCGGCGGCCGGCGTCACCCGGTAAGCGTCGAACACCGCGTCGATGTTGCGCAGGCGGTTGATCGCCTGGTCGAGCGCGCGGGTGTCCCCCACCTCGACCACGAACCGGTTCTTGACCATCGGGTGATTGACGATGCAGCGCGCCTCGAGGATGTTGATGCCGGCCTCTGCGAACGTCCGCGACATGTCCTCGAGCAGACGGTGGCGGTCCCACCCGTCGACCTCGATCTCGACTCGGAAGGAGGTCTCGGGGTCGCCGTCCCAGGACACCGGCGTGAACCGCTCCGGGTCCTTCTTGAGCACGGCGACGTTCGGGCAGTCCTCGCGGTGGATCGTGATGCCCCGGCCGAGCGAGATGTAGCCGACAATCGGGTCGCCCGGGACCGGCCGGCAGCACTTGGCCAGGCGCAGCATCACCTCGTCGATGCCCTCGACCGAAATGCCGAAACGCGACGAGGTGGTGGTGGCCCGCGAGCGCCGCCGGCGCGTCTTCAGCAGGTCGTCGGCCGCGGTCGGCTCTGACTCGGCGGTCTCGCCCTGCTTGAGGCGCTGCATGATCTTGTTGACGACGACCTTGGCCGAGATCTTCGCCCCGCCGAGCGCGATGTAGAAGTCGTCGGCCTTGCGGAAGCCCATCTCGCGGATGACGTCGGCCAGCAGCGGAGAGCCGACGATCTTCTGGGCCGGCAGCCCCTGCTTCCTGAGCGCGTCCTGCAACTGCTCGCGGCCGGTGTGCTCGGAGTCCTTGCGCGACTCGGCCTTGAACCAGGCCTTGATCTTGTTGCGCGCTCGGGTCGTCTTGACCAGCGCCAGCCAGTCCCGCGAGGGGCCCCGCTCGCGCTTGGAGGTCAGCACCTCGACGATGTCCCCGGAGCGCAGCTGGTAGGACAGCGGGACGATCTTGCCGTTGACCTTGGCACCTACGCAGCGGTGCCCGACGTCGGTGTGGATCTCGTAGGCGAAGTCCAACGGCGTCGCGCCAGCGGCCAGCGACTTCACCTCGCCCTTGGGCGTGAACACGAACACCTCGTCCTCGAACAGGTCGACCTTGAGGGTCTCCATGAACTCGCGCGGGTCGGCCTCCTCCTGCTGCCAGTCGAGCAAAGAGCGCAGCCACTTGAGCTTTCCGTCGGAGCCCTGAGGACCGCCCGGGCCTCCGCCGCCGCGCGGGGGGGTCTCCTTGTACATCCAGTGGGCGGCGATCCCGAACTCGGCCAGATCGTGCATCTCGCGCGTGCGGATCTGGATCTCGAGCGGGCGTCCCTCGGGCCCGATCACCGTGGTGTGCAGCGACTGGTACATGTTGAACTTGGGCATCGCCACAAAGTCCTTGAAGCGGCCCGGGAGTGGCTTCCACAGCGAGTGGATCACGCCGACCGCGCCGTAGCAGTCCTTGACCGAGCCGACGATCACGCGCATCGCGGTCAGGTCGTAGATCTCGTTGAACTCGCGCCCCTTCTTGGTCATCTTGGCGTAGATGGAATAGAAGTGCTTGGCGCGGCCGGAGATCTCGGCCTCGACGCCGATCTCTTCGAGCTCCTTGCTCAGGTAGCTCCCGGCCTGGTTGACGTAGCGCTCGCGCTCGGCCCGCTGCTGGGCGACCAGTCCCTTGATCTCGTTGTACTTGCGCGGGTGCAGGGTCTGGAAGGCGAGGTCCTCGAGCTCCCACTTGATCGCGTGGATACCGAGGCGGTGGGCGATCGGGGCGTAGATGTCGAGCGTCTCGCGCGCCTTCTCGATCTGCTTCTGCTTCGCCATCGCGCCAATCGTGCGCATGTTGTGCAGCCGGTCGGCCAGCTTGATCAGGATGACCCGGATGTCCGTGGCCATCGCCACCATCATCTTGCGGTAGTTCTCGGCCTGCGCCTCGTCGCGCGACTGGAAGGTCAGCCCGGTGAGCTTGGTCACCCCGTCGACCAGCCCGGCGACCTCGTCGCCGAATGCCTCCTGCACCTCCTCGAGCGATGCCGAGGTGTCCTCGACCGTGTCGTGCAGGAGCGCCGCACACAGCGTCTCGGTGTCAAGGCGCATCCCGGCGCAGATCTTGGCCACGCCGACCGGATGGACGATGAAGTCCTCGCCCGAGTGCCGGCGCTGGTCGGCGTGGTGCACGCACGCGTATACGAACGCCTCCTCCACCCGGTTGCGGTCGATCGCGGCGGCCGACTCGTGCGCGTGCTCCTCGACGATCGCGAACAGGTCACCGAGCAGGCGCCGCTCGGTCGCGGTCAGTTCCGAGCGCTCCACGTCGCCGTGGGCGTCGGGATGCACCACCCGGTCGACGGGTGGGCGCGAGGTGGCGAACACGGCCGACCCGTTCCCGTCCTCGGCCGGCGGAGAGCCCGAGCCGTCCTTCTGCCGGGTCCGGCTCAGCCTCCTCGGAGTTGGTTTGCGCTGCTCAGAAATCGTCGTCCGTCCTCGTACCGCTGTGCATAGACCCTGTACGCCGGCGAGCGTTCAAGCTCTGTGGGACCGTCGCCCGCGATCGCCAGGGCCGGCAGATTCCGGTCGAGGCTGACGAGCCCGAGCTCCGCGAGGACCTGAATCAGCCGGGCCGCCAGACGTGCCGGTCGACCATGCGGACGGTCTCCGCGAAGCAGGTGCTCGAGCTCCTCGCCGGTCACCTTCCCCGGTAGCCTCAGGCTCCGGTAGAGGGCCGCGAGTGAAGCACGGAGACCGTACTCCAGCTCGTGCATCTGCTGTGCAAAGCGTAGCTCAGGCTCGCCCCATGCCAAGTAGGTAAAGCCCCGGCCCCCGTCGAGCAGCGCCGCGGACGAGGGAGTCGCCGGTGGATCGAGCGCGACGAGGCGGCCAAAGCCCTCCGCGATCGACGGATCGAGCCCGAGCGCGTGGTAGGAGATCAGGGCAAACCCGCCCGCCCGCGGGCCCAGCCCGGCCAGCCGGCGCGGCGCATCCGCGCACACGGCCAGCACCTCGCCGCCGCTCGAGGTCGCGTCGCGCAGGACGGCGAGCGGGCTGTGACCGCGATGGTCGACCACCGCGCGCGTTCTCGCCACCACCGGCGCCGGCGCGGACGGATCGCGCGCCACCTCGTCGAGCACGACCGACAGGTAGTCGTCGGGCTCGCCCAGGAGCTCGATCGGCTCGGGGTGGCACGGTCGAGCGTGACCGAGGATCAGGCGCGGCTCGACGGCGCCGTTCCAGAAGTTGCGCTCCAACCGGAACGTGGCATCGACGGGCTCCTCCTCCGTCACCGCCAGCCGCCCGTCGCAGCCGAAGGCGACGGCCCGGGCGCTGATCCCGCCCGACCCGACCGAGAAGCGCAGGTGGCGCCCCTCCCCCATCGGGCGCCTGTCGCGCAGCCGGGCACCGGGCACGAGCAGGCGCGGCCGCGGATTGCCCATGCCGCACGGCTCCAGGCGCTCGAGCTCCTCGGCCAGGTCCAGGCCGAGCTCGCACCCCGAGGCGATCGCGTCCACGCGCTCGCGGGGGACGAGCAGGTCTGGAGTCAGGACCTCCTCGGCGTGCCGCTCGAACGCGGCGCGGAACGCGTCGAGCCGCTCGCGGCGGATCGTCATGCCCGCCGCGGCCCGGTGGCCGCCGTAGCGCTCGAGGTGCGCGGCGCTCGCGTGCAGTCCGGCCAGCAGGTCGAAGCCGGGAATGCTGCGGCCCGAGCCAGAGCCCGCGTCTCCGTCGAGGCCCACGACCACCGCGGGCCGATGGTGGCGCTCGACCACCCGCGAGGCGACGATCCCGACGACGCCCGGATGCCACCCGTCGCCGGCCAGGACGTAGGCATGACGCTCCCCCTGCTCGGCGACCTGGGCCTCGGCCTCCCAGACGATCCGCTGCTCGACCGCGCGACGCTCCGCGTTGACGCGCTCGAGCTCGGATGCGATCTGGGCGGCTCGCCGCTCATCACCGGTCAGCAGCAGCTCGAGCCCGGCATCGGCGCGTCGCAGGCGGCCGGCCGCGTTGATGCGCGGCGCCAGGCGAAAGGCGAGGGCATGGGTGCCGAGCGCGCTGGGATCGACCCCGGACTCCGCCATCAGGGCGCGGAGGCCCGGCCGGGCGGTCCGCGCCAGCGCGCGGAGTCCCTCACGCACAAGTCTGCGGTTCTCCCCCACCAGCGGCATCAGATCGGCGACGGTGGCGAGTGCCACGAGCTCGAGCTCGTCCTCGGCCCCCGGGGCCCCCAGCGCCTGCGCGACCTTGTAGGCGACGCCGGTGCCGCACAGCTCGGGGCAGGGATACCCGCACACCCCGGGATGGACGACCTCGCAGTCCGGCAGCCGCCCATCCGCGCGCGGGGCATGGTGGTCACAGACGACCACGTCGAGCCCGGCGGTCCGTGCCGCCGCGACCTCGTCAACCGCGGTGATCGCGCAGTCGACCGTGACCAGCAGCCCCGTGCCGCGCTCGGCGAGACGAGCCACCGTGCCCAGTGACAGTCCGTAGCCGTCGAGGAGCCGATCGGGCAGGTACCAGCCCACGTCGGCGCCGCGCGCCCGCAGCGCGCGCACCATGATCGCGGTGGCGCACACGCCGTCGACGTCGTAGTCGCCGTGCACGACGATCCGGCTGCCCCGGTCGATGTGTCGCTCGATCACCGCCAGCGCACGGTCGATCCCCGCGAAGGCGCTCGGGTCGTACGCGTCCTGGGGCTCGAGGAAGGCAAGCGCGGCGGCGGGCTCGGACAGCCCGCGGCGGACGAGCACCTGCGCGAGGACGTGGCTCACCCCGAGCTGCCGGCGCAAGGCCAGCGCAGCGGTCAGGTCGTAGACGGGGATCTCCAGCCGGGGCGTCGGCGGGGACGGGTCGGGAACGGCGCGGAGCGGAACCTCGGGGCGGTCGACCGCCTGGGCGGGGCCGGGCTCGGCGGGCTCTGGGCGAAGGAGGGCGGCCTCGGGCATCGCGGGCAGCGTATGTGCCGCTCCCGACGGAACCGCCTGCTTTCCGCCCGGATCCGGGCCGTTTCAACCAGTTTCAGCCCAACTGTCGCCGAATTGGCGCAGAGTCGTTGCGCGCCGTTACGAACTCGAGACCGGCCCGGGCCGGCTCAGGCCAGGCCGGGCTCGCCCTGGAGGGCCGCCTGCTCGCGCCGCACGCCCACGAACCACACTACGGCCAGGCCGATCAGCGTCCCCGGGATCGCTTCGAGCGCGGTGCTCAGATGGGTGTCGTGGCGCCCCGGGACGGCAAATCCGTTGATGATCCATCCGAACAGCACGGACCCGACCAGCGCGCCGATCAGCGCCCCGACGATGCCGCCCCAGAACCGATCGGGCAGCCAGATTGTGAAGTGCCAGATGGCGAGGCCCATCATGACCCAGGCGAGCATGCCCATCAGCGACGCCTCCCGTGCCGGCGGTTGCGCGGCTTGGCCGGCCGCTTCTGGGTCGGCGCGACGCCCTCGTTCTCCGCGATGTCAGGCGCGGGCCTGACCTCGTCAGGACGCTGAGCTTCGCCGTCCGATCGCGGGGCGCCGTTGCCGGCGGTCTCGGACGTCGGGGCGCCGTTGCCGGCGGTCTCGGACGTCGGGGCGCCGTTGCCGGCGTCGCCGGACCCGTCGCCCGGCTGCGGAGTCGCGCCCGGCTCGGTGCGGCGCGCCGGCGCCGGCTTGGAACGCGATTTCTGCGTCCTGGGCGCGGGCGCATCGGCCGAGCGCGTGTGGGCCAGGCGCTTGGTCAGCGTCGAGGTACCGCGCGTCGGCTCCTGCTCCTCCTCCGCGATGTCGCGCTTCATCTGCTCGAACTCGGAGGCCGAGACGGTATCGGCGTCGGGCGTGGTCAGCCGGCCGACACGTCGCCGGCGCTTGGCTGTCGGCTCGACGTCGCCGTCGACCGTCGCGTATGCGGGCACGTAGCCGAGCTCGGACTCGATCCGGTGCCGGCGGTGCCGGTACTGAGCCTCGCGCTCCTTCCAGTGCGTGAGCACCGGCGAGGCGATGAAGATCGACGAGTAGGCGCCCGAGGCGACGCCGATGAGCAGCGCGAAGGCGAAGTCGGTCAGCTCGGTCGAGCCTGGCGTGCCACCGAACAGGAGCAGCGCGAGAATCGGCATCAGCGTGCACGCCGTGGTGGCGATCGACCGCGTGAGCACCTCGGACATCGACCGGTTGACGATCTGGGAGAACGCCGCGCGCGGCATACGCGGGATGTTTTCTCGCACACGATCGAACACGATGATCGTGTCGTACATCGAGTAGCCGAGGATCGTCAGCAGCGCGGCCACGGTGGCGGTCGTCACCTGGCGGCCGGTCAGCGCGTACACGCCGCTCGTGATCAGCAGGTCGTGGGCCAGGGCGATCAGCACCGGGATCGAGAACTTCCAAGTGAAGCGCAGGGCCACGTAGGCGGAGATCACCAACAGCGAGGCAATGATCGCGACCACTGCGCTGTTGGCCACGGTCTTGCCGAAGGTCGGACCGACCGACGTGTAGTTGAACGCCTTGCCGGCGTTGGCGATCCCGAAGCGGGTCTGAAGGGCCCGCTGGATCGAGGCTCGGCCGCCGCTCGGTGACTTCTTGAACGAGATCTGATAGCCGTTGGGACCGAGCGACTTGTCACCGCTGACCCTCTGCACCGAGGAGCTCGAGATGCCGAGCGAGCTCATCGCCGAGGCGACCTGTTGCTGGCTGGCGGCGTGCTCGAGCCCGACCGTGACTCGGTTGCCCGAGGTGAAGTCGATGCCCAGGTTCAGACCCCGGCCGCCGATCGCCAGCGCCCCGATGGCCAGGATGACGCCTGACATCGAGAAGAAGTACTTGGAGGCGCCCATGAAGTCGAAGCGCCACACGCGCTTCTCCCCGCCCGCCCCAAGCGCCGATGGGCTGTGGATGAGGCGCGAGCTGCCCATCGTGGTGAGAATCGCCTGCGTCGCCATGACCGCCGTGAACAGCGACACGAACGTCCCGATCCCGAGCGTGAAGGCGAAGCCCTTGACGTCCGAGGTGGCGAGGACGAACAGGATGAACGCGGTCATGATCGTCACCACGTTCGCGTCGATGATCGCGGTCAGGCCCTTGCGATAACCGGTCACGATGCCCTGCCGGATCGAGCGCCCGCCGCGGATCTCCTCCTTGACGCGTTCGAAGATCACCACGTTGGCGTCCGCGGCGACGCCGATGGTCAGGATCAGACCCGCGATGCCCGGCAGCGTCAGCGTGATCGGGATCAGCTTGATCAGCGCGTAGAAATACAGGCCGTAAACGGCCAGGCCGGCGACGGCGATCAGGCCGAGCACCCGGTAGTAGGCGATCAGGAATATCGCGACGACCAGGAGCCCGACGAGTCCGGCCACCAGGCCCGCGTGCAGCGCCTGCTTGCCCAGTGTGGCCGAGACCTGCGACTCGGAGATCAGCTTGAGCTTGATCGGCAGCGCCCCGAGGCGCAGCTCATTGGCGAGATCCTGGGCCGAGCTGATCGAGAAGCTGCCGCTGATGTCGGCGCCGTTGTCGCCGTTGATCCCGTCCGGGTATTGCTTGTAGTCGATGAACGGGACGGTGATCAGCTGGTTGTCGAGCGCCACCGCGAAGTGCTGGTTGAGCGACTGCCCGAGGCCGCTGTCCCGGCTGCCGCGCTGGGCGATCGCCGCGGTCACGTTCTGGAAGGCCGACTTGCCCTTCGAGTTGAATCCGAACGTGACGTCCGGCTCGCCGGTGTTGGGGTCGCTGCTCTGCTGGGGATTGCTGATCTCGTTGCCGCGCAGCGCGATGTTGTCCCTGAGCACGTAGAACTGCGCATTGGGGCTCGCGATCGGGGTCGGGTGGGAGAAGTTCGCCGGGATCGCCTGGAGCACCACCCAACCCCGTGGGACGGTGACGATCTGTCCCTCAGACGCGTTCACACCCGGGGGCACTCCCGAGCGCAGGTCTTCCAGGTTCTCGTCCGGGCCCGAGAGCAGACAGCGCTGGCCGCTGACCGGCACCGTGCCCTGGGCCTTGGCGGCCGCCGCGCACGCGTCGCTGCCCGGTGCGCCGAACATCCAGTACTGGGGCCCGAGGCGTGAGTTCGTGGAGCTGGCCCACTCCTTCTGTTTGGATGCGAGCTGGACCGCTTGGTAGAGGCCCGTGCTGCCGGCGCCGGGGTTGCCCGGCGCTCCGCCGGCGCCCCCTGTGCTGATGTTGACGGCATCCTGATCCTGGGAAAGGAGCTGGCTGGCCGCGGTCTTGCCGTTCGGCGTCAGCACGTTCTGTTCCCAGTCGTAGAACGCGAGCTGAGCCGTCGTTCCGACTTCGCGCTCGGCCCGCGCGGTGTCGCTCACGTTGGGCAGCCCGACCGTGATCAGGTTCTGGCCCGTGGTCTGGATCTCCGGCTCGGCCACGCCCAACTGGTCGACACGGCTGCGCATGATGTCGACCGCGCGCTGGAGCGCGTCGGGGGTCACCTTCGGGGTCTGGGGGCTCGGCTGGCCCTGATAGACCAGCTCCACTCCGCCCTTGAGGTCCAGCCCGAGCACGGTCTTCTTGGACTTGACGGCGCCGCCGGGGATCCCGGCGATCACGACCAACGAGCCGAGAACCAGCCCCAAAACCAGGAGCAGGATGAAGCCATTGCGCTGACGATCGGTCATGGCTCTTGGTGGATGCTAGAGGTCCGAGGCGGGGGCGTGGCGGTCGCTGGGATCAGCTCTCGCGGTGATTGGTCGGCGTGAGCACGACCAGGACCCCGCCGTCCTCGTCGTCGTACGCGGGGAAGATGTCGGCCACGGCCCGCGCGGGAAGATCGTGCTCGGCGTTCACCGCCACCGGCTTGCCCTTCACGCGAACCTCCCACTCGAGCGCGGTGCGCACGTGGTCGGTTCCGTCGTCGAAGCGCAGGCCTAGGACCTCGTTGACCGGACGCCCGATCACCTGCTCGGTCTTCAGCCCGGTCAACTCGAACGAGCCTCGGCCGCAGTCGACGATCCGCCCCCCGGAGTCGCAGGCGAAGAAGGCCGCGTTGGGCGCCGGGTAATAGTCGTCGAGCAGCTCGTACAGGTACGCGAAGCCGCACTTCTCGCAACCGCGCGCCTCACGCCGGAAGCCGGCGTTGCGGTCGATGCCCATCGATCGGTTGCCGCAGTGCGGACAGAGGAAGTAGTGCTCGTGACTCATCGGTAGCGGTCGCCCGTTATCGCCCGGGCGCCCTGAGGATAGCCGTCGACCCTGCCGCGACCGCCGCGCTCTTCATGAATGCTTAAGAGAGCGCTCAGAGCAGCGACAGCGGCCCGGGCGGCTCCAACCCGAGGTGGGCGAACGCGTGCCTGGTGGCCGCCCGCCCTCGTGGGGTGCGCTCGATCAGCCCGCGCTGGAGCAGATAGGGCTCGTAGACATCCTCGATCGTGTCCTGCTCCTCTCCCACGGCCACGGCCAGGGTCGAGAGCCCGACCGGCCCGCCGCCGAACTTCTCGCAGATCGCGCGCAGGATCTCCCGGTCGAGGCGGTCGAGCCCGGCGTGGTCGACCTGGAGCAGGTCGAGGGCCTGCATCGCCACCTCGCCGGTCACCACCCCGGTTCCGCGCACCTCGGCGTAGTCGCGGACGCGCTTGAGCAGGCGGTTGGCCACCCGTGGCGTGCCGCGGCTGCGGCCGGCGATCGCGCGGGCGCCGTCGTCCTCGATCGCCACCTCGAGCAACCGGGCCGAGCGGTGCACGATCGTCGCGAGATCCTCCGGGCCGTAGTGCTCGAGGCGCTGCTGGATCCCGAAGCGGTCGCGCAGCGGGGTCGTGATCAGGCCGGCGCGCGTGGTCGCCCCGATCAGCGTGAACGGCGGCAGGGGCAGCGTGACGATCCGAGCGCCCGCCCCCTGCCCCACCGTGATCGGCAGCGTGCCGTCCTCCATGGCCGGATAGAACGTCTCCTCGAGCGCGCGCGGAAGCCTGTGAATCTCGTCCACGAAGAACACCGCGCGCGGCTCGAGCGCGGTCAGGAACGCGGCCACGTCGCCCTTGCGCTCGAGCGCCGGGCCGGCGGTCTGGACGAACGGGACTCCGAGCTCGGAGGCGACGATCTGGGCGAGCGACGTCTTGCCGAGGCCGGGCGGCCCGGAGAGCAGGACGTGGTCAAGTGCCTCGCCGCGGCTGCCGGCGGCCGTGATCGCCACCGCCAGCTGGTCCTTGATCGCCTCCTGGCCGACGAAGTCCTCCAGTCGGCGAGGGCGCAGCGAGCGGTCGAAGTCGTCGTCGGGCAGCGCCTCGGGATCCTGGATCCGAGGCGGTTGTTCGTCGTGAATCTCGCGCACCGGGCTCATCGCATCCTCCCTAGAGGCGCATTCATCGCCGGGCCGTCCTCAGCGCGTGGGCGATCAGCTCCTCGGGCTGCTCGCCCTCGGCACCGTCGAGCAACTCGTCGGCCTCGACCGGGGTGTAGCCGAGCCCGAGCAGGCCGTCCCGGGCCAGGACGCGCGGATCGTCGCTCGCGCCCGCCCCGATGGCCGCCACCGTGATGGGGGCGGTCGCGCCGACCTTCTCGCGCAGCTCGACGATGATCCGCTCCGCCGTGCGCTTGCCGACCCCGGGTGCGGCCTGGAGACGGGCCGTGTCGCCGGCCGCGAGCGCCCTCAGCAGCTCCCGCGGCGGTCCGCCCGAGAGCACGGCCAGCGCGACCTTGGGACCGACCGACTGCACCGAGATCAGCATCAGAAACAGCTCGCGCTCCTCCTCGGTGGCGAATCCGTAGAGCAGCAGGGCGTCGTCGCGCACGACCATGTGGGTGTGCAGCAGCACCTGCTTGCCGAGGGCCGGCACGTGCCGCAGCGTCTCGGCCGACACCGACAGGCGATAGCCGACACCGCCACAGTCGACGACCACGTGATCGCCGCGGCGGACCGCCACCGTGCCGGAGACCAGCGCGATCACGCCGGCACCCCCGCCACCGCCCGCGCCAGCGGCGCGCGGTTCAGATCGCAGATAGCCACGGCGAGCGCGTCGGCGGCGTGATCGGGCGAGGGCACCCCGGACAGGCCGAGCAGGCGCGCCACCATCCGCCCCACCTGGTCCTTGCCGGCGCGTCCGTGCCCGCACACGGCGTCCTTGACCTGCTGGGGGGTGTAAGAGCGCGAGGGCACGCCGCGCTCGCCGGCGGCGAGCAGCACCACGCCCCGGGCCTGACCCACGGCAAACGCGGTTCGCGCGTTGGCCCCGAAGTAGAGCTCCTCGATCGCCAGCGCGGCCGGCTGGTGTCGATCCAGCAGATCCCCGACGTGCCCGTGGATCTCGGCCAGTCGGCGCTCGAGCGGAGTGCCGGCGCGCGTCTCGATCACGCCGGCGCCCAGCGCGCGCAGCCGGGAGCCCGCGCTCTCCACCACTCCGTAACCGGTGCTCGCGGTGCCCGGATCGATTCCGAGGACGATCATTGCGACACCATTCTCCGTAGCGGCCCGGACGCCTCCCCGGCCACGATCGCCGATCGTCCAGCGCGGCCGTGCGCGCTACGCCGCCGGGTCGGCCGGGCCGTCGGTCCCGCGCTCCTCAGCGACGATCTGGGAGCAAAGGGCGACACACTCCGAGCAGATCGCCACCGCCGGCGTGGGCCCGGCCACGATCTTCTCGACCTCGGTGCCCCGCTTACCGCAGAACGAGCATCGAATCGACTCGAGCCACGCAGGACCGGGAGGGGGCTCGCCACCGTGCATTACGTGCCAATCGAGCCGACAGCGGGAGACCGTGGCATGTAATGCACGATAGTCGTGCACAAGGTGCCACGGTCCGCCCCGCGCCGGGCGAATGGCAGGTTATGCACGCGGGCAGGGGTCGTGGCGGACCGGCCGGAGGGGTCGCGACTACGAACCGACGCAGCTCTGATCCGCGCCCGGCTTGGTCATCCGGTACACGCTCCACGCGCCCACCCGCGCGAGCAGCCGCCGCTGGGTGAGGTGGGGATTGATCGCCGCCGCGATGCCGTCGATCGTGTCGTGCGGCCCGACGAACATCACGCCCTGGTGGCGCATCGAGGTCCCCACCCGCCCGAGGGTCACGTGTAATTTCCACGCCAGTGCGGTCTGGACGCCGTGGTTGACGGCGGAAAACGAAGACTTGCACGGGAACACGCGAGCGTGCCCGCCCACCGCGGCGACCGCGGCCGATAGCTGGTCGAGCCGCGTCACGGCCTGGGAGGCGACGCGCTCCTGCCGGCGCGCCTCGTTCAACCGCCCCCCGGTGAACGGAATCGTCAGCGCGACGATCGCCGCGACCACCCCGAGCGCCACGACCAGGCGCCCTCGCGAAAGCATCTCGGCGATCCGCACGATCCCCACCCCGGCGAGCACGCACGTCACGCCGGCCGCGGGCAGGTAGAAGCGCTCCAACCCCGGGTAGCCGTCGAGCGTCATCCCGACCACGACCACCCACCAGACCAGAGCGCCCGCGCCCAGCGAGAGCGTCAACCAGTCGCGCGGGCGGCGCAGCCACGCGACCGCCACGGCCACCGCTCCGAGCACGAGCACGGGGATCGTCTGGATGTCCAGGCCGCGCCCCAGCACGGTGAAGAACGGGTGCGCGCCCAGCTGGCCGTTGTAGTCCGCGGCGTGGCTCGCGGCCAGGAACGGGTGCCCCGACCCGATCCACGGCGGGACGAACCAGAAGAACGGCAGCGAGAACAGCCCCAGCACGACCAGCGCCCGCATCCGAATCGACCCGTGACGGAACCACAGCCAGGCGCCGTAGACGATCAGCAGCGGCCACGCCTCGGGGCGCATCAATCCAAGGGCCACGCCCAGGACAAATGCCCAGCCGTACCGGCGCTCGAGGTGGCGGTCGATCGCCCACAGCCCGCACGCAACGAGCATCGGCTCCGAGGTCCCCCGGAACATGTAGTAGAACCACTCCTGGGTCACGACGACCCCGCCCGCGGCCAGTACCCCGGCCGAGACCGCCGCCCATCGCGGCGCCCCCACCACCCGCGCGGCCAGTCGATACGCGGCGACGAGGCCGAGCAGACCGCCGGCCCGCGCGGTGATCACCCACAGCGTCGGCGCCGCGGCGGTTCCAAACAGTGCGTAGACGATCGTGAAGAACCACGGCAGCGGCTTCCATGACGGCCCGCCGCTGATCACGAAGCCCAGATGGGGATCGACGACCTCGCGCCCCCAGGAGATCCACGACCAGGGGTCGTAGCTCGGCACGGTCGGGAGCACCGCGGCCGACAGAACCGCCAGCAGCACGCAGACAACGGTCGAGCAGATAAACGGATACCGCCTCCCCCACGACCGCAACCGCTCCCCCCGCCCCGACTCTACGGACGCCCGCGGTAGCGCCGACGACGGGGCGGGTGTCTGAGTCGCGCTCAACTCACCGCCGGAAGGGGTCCGAGAAGCGGCAGCGCAGCAGCGTGCCGACCACCCGGAAGCCATCCAGCGCGGTCAGCTTCTTGCCCTCGTCGGTGGCGCGCGCCCGGTAGTGCACGGGCACCTCGAAGATCCGCTCGCCGCGCTGCACCAGCCGCGCGGTGATCTCGGGCTCGATCGCGAACCCGGCCGAGCGCAGCGGCAAGCCGCGGAACACCTCGGTCCGGATCATCTTGTGGCACGTCATGATGTCGTGCAGGTACACGTTGAACAGGACGTTGCAGGCGAACGTCACGCCCTTGTTGCCGAGCACGAACAGGAACGAGTGGCTCGTGTACCCGTCGAATGCTCGCACCCCGAAGGCCGCGTTCGTGCGGCCGTCCAGCAGCGGCGGCATCAGCAGTCCCAGGTCCGAGGGGTCGTACTCGAGGTCGGCGTCGAAGATCGCCGAATACTCACCTCGCGCCTCGGCCAGGGCGGTCTGGATAGCGGCGCCCTTCCCCCGGTTCTCGGGATGCTCGAACAGCCGGACCCGCGGGTCCCAGGTGCCCTCGCGAAGGATCTCTCGCGTCCCGTCGGTGGAGCCGTCGTCGACGACCACCAGCTCGAACTCCGTGGGCAGCTCGGTGTCCAGCACCTCGGCGATGGCGCGCTCGACGCGCTCTCGCTCGTTGTAGACGGGCATCAGGATCGAAAGCATGTGCAGAACCGGGGTAAGTGAGCGGATCCACCGGCGACACTGACACGCATCCGCCGGGACGGGGCCCGCGAGGACGCCCGATGCTAGCCGATCGCCCGGACCATCGACGGTCACGGGCCGTTTGCGCAACCATCCCGGCGTGGATTTCGAAGCCGCCGGCCTGCTCGAAGGTCTCAGGGGCGAGGATCGGGTAGCCCGTGAGCGCCTCCTGCACCGGCTGGTCGACGAGGGCTACAAGCTCGAGGACCTGAAGCAGGCGGTCAAGGAGGACCGGCTCCCTCTGCTCCTGGTCGAGCGCGTGCTGGGCGGTCGCTACACGGCAAACGAGCTCGAGGAACGAACGGGTCTCAAAGCCGCGCAGATGCTCCGGATCAGGCGCCTCCTCGGACTGCCCGAGGCCGGCCCGGACGACCGCGTGTTCGGCGAGGAAGAGGTGAAGGCGGCGGAGTCGACCCGGCTGTTCATGGACGCCGGGCTCGGGGAGGAGGCGATCGCCGAGATCACCCGGGTGCTCGGCGAGGGCATGGCCCGGCTGGCCGCCACCACCGCTGCCGCATTCGTGGACGCCTTCCTCGAGGCGGGCGACAGTGAGGACGAGGTCGCGGAGCGCTTCGCCTCGGTGGCCGAGCAGCTGATCCCGGCGATCGACCCGGTCCTGGTCGCCGCCTACAAGCAGCACCTGGCCGAGTCCGTGCGGCGCGGGATGCTCGGCCGGGCCGAGCGCGAGGCCGGCGAGGCGGGGCGCGCCCAGGACATCACCGTGTGCTTCGTGGACATGGTCGGGTTCACGCGCCTCGGCGCCCAGATCGACCCGCAGGAGCTCGGCAGCCTGGCCAGCCGACTGGCCGAGCTGGCCAACGACGTCACCCAATCGCCCGTCCGACTGGTCAAGACGATCGGCGACGCCGCGATGTTCGTCAGCCCGGAGGCAGGACCGCTGGTATCGGTGGCGCTGTCGCTCCTCGACGCGGTCGATGCCGCCGAGTTGCCGAGCCTGCGAGCCGGGGTGGCCTCCGGCCCCGCGCTGCAGCGCGCCGGCGACTTCTACGGCCACGCGGTCAACCTGGCCAGCCGGGTGACCGGCGCGGCCCGCCCCGGGAGCGTCCTGTGCACGCAGGAGGTGCGCGACGCTGCCCCCGACGACTTCGATTGGTCGTTCGCCCGCAGGCACAAGCTCAAGGGCATGTCGGACGCGGTCCCGCTGTACCGCGCGCGCCGGCTCGAGCGCGGTGACGAACCCGCGGATGCGGAGCCCGTCGAGAAGGACGACGCGGCTAAGAAGAGGTCGACAGCACGTCGACGACGAACACGAGCGGCGAGTTAGGCGGGATTGTCGTGCCACTCCCCTTGCTGCCGTAGGCCAGGCTGGCCGGGATGATCAGCTCCCGGCGACCGCCGACCTTCATCCCCGGGATGCCCTTGACCCAGCCCTCGATCACGCCGCCGGCCTTGAGCGGGAAAGTGGCCGGCTGGTTGCGGCTCCACGAAGAGTCGAACTCCTTGCCGTTCTTGTAGAGCTCGCCGACGTAGTTGACCGTGACGGTGTCCCCCTCCTTGACGGTCTGGCCGGTGCCCTGGACCAGGTCCTTGGTCACCAGCTTGGTCGGCGCCGGGCCCGTGGGCACGGTGACGACCGGCTTCTTGGCGATCGCGGCGGGCGGCTTGGGCGTGGCCGCAACAGTGGTCTCG
This sequence comes from uncultured Solirubrobacterales bacterium, assembly GCA_963832315.1. GTDB lineage: Bacteria > Actinomycetota > Thermoleophilia > Solirubrobacterales > Solirubrobacteraceae > Palsa-465. Next base: position 486,485 of record CAWHTT010000015.1, read on the forward strand.
GTGGCTCCGCCCTGCGGCGCGAGCACGATGCCCTCCGCCTTGGACGAGGAGCCGCCACAGCCGGCGAGTGCGACAGCCACGGCGCAGCTCGCGAGCAGGGGCAGGATCAAGCTCGGTGTCTTCATCGAGCGAACGAGGGTAGCGGCCCTGGCGAAGAGCGGGCGAAGAGCGCGTCTACTGCGCGACGCGCTCGAGCACGGCGCTGTCGACGTCGAAATTCGCGTGCACGGCCCCCACGTCGTCGGACTCCTCGAGCGCGTCGATCAGCTTCATCAGCTTGCCGGCGTCTGACTCGTCGACCGGCACCCGGGCCCGGGGGCGCTGGGTCAGGTCGGCGCTCTCGATCTCGACCCCGGCCTCGGTGAGCGCATCGCGAGCCGCCCCGAGGTCGGCGGGCTCGGTGATCACCTCGAACACGTCCTCGTCGAGCGCGATGTCCTCGGCGCCGGCGTCGATCGCCGGCATCAGGTCGTCCTCGCTGTAGCGATTGGCGTCGACGACGATCACGCCGCGCTTGTCGAACAGATAGGCCACCGAGCCAGGCTCGCCCAGGTTGCCGCCGTGCTTGCCGAGCAGGTGGCGCATCTCCGCACCGGTCCGGTTGCGGTTGTCGGTCAGCGCCTCGATCAGCAGGGCCACTCCGCCGGGGCCGTAGCCCTCGTAAAGGACGTTCTCGATCTGGTCCATGTCGGCGCCCTCGCCGGTTCCCTTGGCGATCGCGCGCTCGATGTTGTCCTTGGGCATCGAGGCGTCGCGGGCCTTCTGGATGGCGAGCGCGAGCGCCGAGTTGCCGTCGGGATCGCCGCCCCCCTCGCGCGCGGCCACACTGATCGCGCGGGCCAGCTTGGTGAAGTGCTGGCCGCGCCGCGCGTCGACGACGGCCTTCTTGTGCTTGATCGAAGCCCATTTGGAGTGACCTGACATGTGTTTTCAGTTTAGGACCCAGGGGGCGCGCCCGCCGGCCCACAAATCGTTCAGCGTGAGCCAGTCCTTGTGGGTGTCCATGCACTCCCAGAACCCCGTGTGGCGAAACGCGCGCAGATCTCCTGCCGACGACAGCTGCTCGAGCGGCTCGCGCTCGAGCGTGCTGCCGGGCTCGAGAACGTCCAGCGCCGAACGCTCGAAGCAGAAGAAACCGGCGTTCACCCATAGCTCGCTGCGTGGCTTCTCGGTGAATCCGAGCACCGATCCGTCGCCGTCGAGCCGCGCCACCCCGAACGGAAGGCGGGGCTGGACCACGGCCATCGTCGCGGCCTGTCCGTGCCCGCGGTGGTAGTCGAGCAGTCGCGCCAGGTCGATGTCGGCCACCCCGTCGGCGTAGGCCAGGCAGAAGCGCTCCTCGGACTCGAGCGCCGACGCGGCCCGGTACAGCCGCTCGCCGGTCGGCGTGTCGACGCCCGTATCGAGACAGCCGACCTCGGCCTCCGCCGGCCAGGGCGACCCAGCGGCGAACTCGTGCACCTGCTCGGCCCGGTATCCGGTCAACAGCAGGAACCGGCGGAACCCGTGCGCCAGGTACATGTTGATCACGTGCCAGACGATCGGCCGGCCGCCGACCTCGATCAGCGGCTTGGGAACATCCAGGGAGTGCTCCTGGAGCCGCGTGCCGCGCCCTCCGCACAGGATCACGACGATGGGCTTCACGAGCGGCGCATATTCACAGACCCGGACCGGGGTAGGATCCGCCGCGATGAGCGTCGCCAATCCAGACATTTTCAAGGCCTATGACATCCGCGGGCTGTACGGCTCGGACATCGACGCCGGGCTGGCCGAGCAGATCGGGCGAGCGTTCGCACGGGTGATCGCCGAACTCGAGGACAAGCCCACCTCCGAGCTGCGCCTCGGCGTCGGGCGCGACATGCGCCTGACCGCGCCGGAGCTCTCCGAGGCCTACATCAAGGGCATCTGCTCCGAGGGCGCCACCGTGCTCGACGCCGGCGAGGTCGGCACGGAGATGCTCTATTTCCTGGTCGGCTCGCGCGATCTCGACGGCGGTCTGATGTGCACCGCGTCGCACAATCCCCAGCGCTACACCGGCGCCAAGCTCGTCAAGCGCGGAGCGATCGCGCTCTCGGGCGATGCCGGCATCGGCGACGTGCGGACCAAGATCGACGAGGGCCTCGGCAGCGCCCCGGGCGGCGGGTCGGTCGAGCACGTGCAGCTGTACGAGGAGTTCCAGGAGGCAGCGCTCAAGTTCATCGACCCCAGCGCGGTCAAGCCGATGCGGGTCGTGGTGGACGGCGGCAACGGGATGGCCGGCCCGATGGTCGGCCCGCTGCTTCACCGCCTGGGCCTCGACCTGGTCGAGACCTACTTCGAGCCCGACGGGCGTTTCCCCGACCACGAGCCCAACCCGCTGCTCGAGAAGAACCGCGAGTTCATCATGCGCGAGGTGGTCCGCCAGAAAGCCAACCTGGGGATCGCCTGGGACGGCGACGCGGATCGCTGCTTCTTCATCGACGACCAGGGCGCGTTCGTCGACGGCGACTTCCTGACCGCGCTGCTGGCCGAGTCGATGTTCGAGAAGAACCCGGGCGCGACGATCCTCTACGACGTCCGGGCGAGCTGGGCGGTCAAGGACATCGCCGAGAAGGCGGGCGGTAAGGCCCTCATGAACCGCGTCGGACACGCCTTCTTCAAGACTCGGATGCGCGAGGAGCACGCGGTGTTCGGCGGGGAGGTCTCCGGCCACTACTACTTCCACGACTTCTACTGCGCGGACTCGGGGACGATCCCGGCCCTGCTCATCCTCGAGCTGCTCTCAAAGCGCGAGGCGCGGATCTCCGAGCTGCTCGAGCCCTACCGCTCGAAGTACTTCATCTCCGGCGAGATCAACTCCGAGGTCTCCGATGGGGAGGCCAAGATGCAGGAACTGGCCTCCAAGTACGAGGACGGGCACCAGTACCACCTGGACGGCCTCTCGGTCGAGTACGAAGACTGGCACTTCAACGTCAGGCCCTCCAACACCGAGCCGCTGCTGCGCCTGTGCCTGGAGTCGCTGCGCTCCCGCGATGACATGGAGCGCCGCCGTGACGAGGTGCTCGCCGTGATTCGTTCGTGACCACACCGGACCGCCGTGCCACCAGCGCCGAGGACGCGCTGGCCCTGGCGCAGCGGGCGGGCATCCACCGGATCGCGCTGCCGACGCCGTTCCTGGTCGGCCGGGTGAACTGCTACCTGATCGAGGACGAGCCGCTCACGCTGATCGACACAGGGCCCAACTCGGGCAAGTCGCTCGACGACCTCGAGCGCGCGCTGGCCGCCCACGACCGGCGGATCGAGGACCTCGAGCTGATCGTGGTCACCCACCAGCACATGGATCATCTCGGCCTGCTCGAGATCCTGGCCCGCCGCTCGGGAGCGCAGGTGGCGGCGCTTCACGTGCTCGGCCCCTACCTCGAGAGCTTCTCGCGCAGCGCCGCGGCCGACGACGAGTTCGCGCAGGCGATCATGCGCCGCCACGGAGTGCCCGACGACCTGGCCACGGTGCTCGGGTCGCTGGCCGCGGCGTTCCGCGCCTTCGGCTCGAGCGGGCGCGTGACCGTCCCGCTGCGCGACGGCGAGGAGCTCCGGCTGCGCGACCGGACGCTCCGGAGCTTCCACCGTCCGGGACACAGCCCCTCGGACACGATCCTGTGGGACGAGGAGCGGGAGATCCTGATCGCCGGCGACCATCTGCTGGCGCGCATCTCGTCCAACCCGCTGGTCTCGCGGCCACTGACCGATGGCCCCGCCGACCCCTCGGCGCCCCGGCCGCGCGCGCTTCTGCAGTACATGGAGTCGCTCCAGGCCACCCGAGAGCTGCCCGCCCGTCTGGTCCTGCCCGGTCACGGGGACCCCGTGCTCGAGCACGCCGAGTTGATCGACGAGCGGCTTCGCATGCATCGACGGCGGGCGGCGCGGGTCCTTCAGATCCTCGACGGTCAGCCGCTCAGCGCCCACGAGATCGCCCTGCGGATGTGGGGCAACGTCGCGGTTACCCAGGCCTACCTGACGCTGTCGGAGGTCCTCGGGCACCTCGACCTGCTGGTCGAGGCGGGCCAGGCGGTCGAGCGCGACGAGGACGGCCTGTCGCGTTTCGAGGCGACCGAGCTGTAATTCCGAGGACACCCCTGTCCAGTGCGGGTACTGCTCGGGGCAGGTTTTGCCGATTAGCAGGAGACATGGTCGGCGAAAACGACAGCGCTGGCGTGCTCGGCGCGCCCACCGAAAAATCTGATGGGGCCGAGCCGATCGGATCCGGCTACTCCGAGCTACTCGCGCGCGTCCCCGCGATCGTTTACGTCGCCGACGCCGGCGAGGTCGGTTGCTGGCGCTACGTCAGCCCCCAGATCGAGCACATCCTTGGCTACACGCCGGCCGAGTGGTGCGCGGACCCCGAGTTGTGGGTCGACCGGCTGCACGCCGACGACCGCGGCTGGGTGCTCGCCCGCGAGGAGGCGCTGATCGGCGCCGATCCCGACAGCCCGGCGCTCGAGTATCGGATGCTCCACCGCAGCGGGCGGGTCGTCTGGATCCGCGACGACGCGGTCCTGACCCGCGAGGACACCGGCGAGCTGCGCTGGCACGGCGTCCTGTCCGACGTCACCGAGCGAAAGCAGGCCGAGGCCGAGCTCAAGCGGCGCGCCGCCCAGCAGGCCGCGGTGGCGCTGCTCGGCGAGCACGCGCTCGAGGGCGCGAGCACGGTAGAGCTCATGCAAGAGGCGGTGAGCACCGCGGCGGAGCTGCTGCAGGTGGAGATCTCGGCCGTGTGGGAGCTGTTGCCCGCCGAGACCGCGCTGGTCCTGAGAGCCGGGATCGGCTGGCCCGACTCGGCCTTCGGGAGCCTGCGCTATCCGGCCGGGGAAGGCTCCCAGGCCGGGTACACGCTGCTCACGGGCGCTCCGGTGGTGGTCGAGGATTGGAATGCCGAGACCCGCTTCGAGCAGCCGGACTTCGGGGGCCGGCGGACGCGCGCCGGCCTGTCGGTCAAGATCGAGGGCCGCTCGCGCGAGCCCTTCGGAGTGCTCGTGATCCAGTCAATGGCGCCGCGCAGCTTCGCCGCGGGCGACGTCGACTTCCTCCAGGCCCTGGCCAACGTGCTGGCGGACGCGCTCGAGCGCCAGGCGATCGAGGACGCCATCCGCGACCGGGCCGTGCACGATCCGCTCACCGGGCTGCCCAACCGCGTGCTGTTCGTGGACCGCCTCGAGCATGCCCTGGCCCGGATCGGCCGCCAGGACTCGCACGCCGCGATCCTGTTCCTCGATCTCGACCACTTCAAGCTGGTCAACGACAGCCTCGGTCATCACGTGGGCGACGAGCTGCTCACCGCGGCCGCCCCGCGCCTGCGCCAGGCGCTGCGCTCGAGCGACACCGTGGCCCGGTTCGGGGGCGACGAGTTCGGGATCCTGCTCGAGGACATCGCCTCCGAGCACGACGCGATCGAGACCGCCGAGCGAATCGCCGCGATCTTTGCCCGGCCGTTCGTGCTGTCGGGCTCGGAGCACTTCGTGACCACGAGCATCGGAATCGCGCTGGCCCGCGGCGGCGAGCGGGCCGATGAGCTGATCCGCGACGCCGACGCCGCCATGTACCGGGCCAAGGAGCGCGGTCGCGCGCGCTACGAGGTGTTCGACGAGGGCATGCGTGGGCGCGCGATCGAGCGCCTGCGGGTCGAGAACGACTTGCGCCGGGCGCTCGAGCGGGGCGAGCTGCGCCTCGAGTACCAGCCCGTGGTGTCGCTGCGCAACTTCTCGTTGGTCGGGGTCGAGGCGCTCCTGCGCTGGCGCCACCCCGAGCGCGGCGAGATCCCTCCCTCGGAGTTCATCCCGATCGCCGAGGAGAACGGGCTGATCGAGCCGATCGGCCGGTGGGTGCTGGAGCAGGCGTGCCGCCAGGCCGCCGTCTGGTACCACGCCCGTCCCGACGCTGCTCCGCTAACGATGTCGGTCAACCTTTCCGCCGTCCAGGTGACGCGCCGCTCGCTCCCCGACGTCGTCGCCTCGGTCCTGCGGAGCACGGGCCTCGATCCGGCGTGCCTGAGCCTCGAGATCACCGAGACCGTGATGGTCCGTGACGCGGAGGGCCTGGGCGAGGTGCTGAACGCCTTGAAGGCATTGGGAGTTCGCCTGGTCCTCGATGACTTCGGGACCGGCTACTCGTCGCTCAGCTACCTGACGCGGCTCCCACTCGACGTCCTCAAGGTCGACCGCTCGTTCGTCGACGGGCTGGGCTCGGAGTCGCGGGACACCGCGATCACCGAGACGATCATCGCGATGTCGCGTGCGCTGTCGCTCGACGTGGTCGCCGAGGGAGTCGAGACCGCCCAGCACGTCCGCGAGCTGAGCCGTCTGGGCTGCGGGCTCGCCCAGGGCTTTCACTTCTCACGCGCGGTGCCCGCCGAGGAGATCAGCCAGGCGCTCGCGGAGGGGCCGCGCTGGCTGCCCCCCGTCGACGCCTGATCCGGCTCGCCTAGGGATAGGCGGTTACGCCGGCGCGCAGCGGCGAGACGTTCGCGTCCCGGCACTCGTAGGAGCCGTTGGGGATCGAGGTGCGCAGCGTGGCCGTGTCGTTGGGCGGGATCACCTGAAGGGCGTAGGCGGTGGCGCAGCCGTTCGCCGTGGCCACGCCGTGGCCGACGTCGAGCCGGAACGAGGCGCTGTGCCCGGGGGCGATGACGAGCGCCGTCGCGGGGCTGTTTCCGAAGAAGTCCTGTGTTGTGTGGTGGGGGATCGTCGGGAGCGCCCCGCCGTGCTGATCGAGGAACAGGATGCCCGGGTACCCGTACGTGCGGCAGCTCTCCTGGCTGGTGTTCTGCAGCGCGAAGCCGATCTCGCCGTGGCCCATCCCGCCCTGCTGGCCGAGGTACGAGAGCGCCAGATCGGCCGCACGGCAAGGCTGGGTGCCCGACGCCGCGGCCGTGGTCGTGGTGGTTGTGGTCACGGTCGCCGTGGTGCTCGTGCTCGTGCTCGCGGGCGCGTCGCCAGTGGCGGTCGTCGTGGTCTGGGCGACGGCCGGCGCGGTGCTCGTCCCGGCGGACGGCGACGAGCCGCTCGCGCTGCCGCAGGCGGCGAGCAGCAGAGCGAGTGGGATCAGGACCAAGCGCTTCATGGGCACGCAGGCATTGGGCACGGCGGGGGCGCGTGCCACTATCCGGACGGACATGGACCGTAGCGAGGAGCTCCGACGGACGCAGGGTCGTCCGCGTACCGGCTTCGTCGGCATGGTCGAGCGATGGCTGCCCTTCTGGGAGCCGCAGGTAGTGATCGGCTGCGCGATCGCGCTCCAGCTCTCGCTCTCCGAGCAGGTCACTGTCGGCCCTAATTGGCTGCTCCCGGCTCTGGAGGGCGCGACGCTGATCGGGCTGGTGGGCGCCTCCATGCATCCCAACGCACGCGATTTCCCGTTCCGGCGTCACGTGGCGATCGCGATGATCGGCCTGGTCAGCGCGGCCAACGCGGTCTCGCTCGTTCTGCTCTGCCACCGGCTGCTCCAGAGCAGCAAGGAGAACGGGCATCAGCTGATCCTGTCCGGGATCGTGCTGTGGTGCACGAATGTGCTGCTGTTCGCGCTGTGGTACTGGGAGATCGACCGGGGCGGCCCGGCCGCCCGGCGCCTGCACAAGCGGCAATACCCCGACTTCCTGTTCCCGCAGATGTCCGATCCCCAATGGGCCCCCAAGGATTGGATGCCCCGGCTGATCGACTACCTGTACGTTTCGCTCACGAACTCGACCGCCTTCAGCCCCACCGACACGATGCCGCTGACCCCGAGCGCCAAGTGGCTGATGAGCGGGCAGTCGATCGTCTCGCTGATCACCGTGGGCCTGGTCGTCGCCCGCGCGGTCAACATCCTTTAGTGGCGGTGAGCGCGTGAGCGGGACGACGACTCAAAGGCGCGGGGCGGTCGACGAGGACGACCTCGAACGCTCGATTCGCGAGGTCGGCACCGACCTGGCCTCGGCGTTTCCCTCGGGCGCGCGCCATCCGTTCCGGGCGATCGATCAGCGGGCGATGGACCTGGCCTCGGGGGACCGGCAGCTGCGCGCCGCCCTGTTCCGGTTCGTGGACGTCACCCCGGCCTGCCGCTCGCTCGACGACCTGGCCCGTCACCTGCGCGAGTACCTGCGCGAGGTTCCCGACGCACCGCCGCCCCTGGCCGCCGCGATGCGGATGGCCGATATCAAGGCCGGCCGGGCCGCGCTCGGCGCCGCCGCGGCCGCCGGAGTGCGGCACATGGCCCACCGGTTCATCGTCGGCGAGACGCCGGCCGCCGCTCTCGGCGTGCTGCGCGATCTGTGGAACCGCGGCGTGGCCAGTTCGGTCGACCTGCTCGGGGAGGCCACCGTGACTCAGGCCGAGGCGGACCGCTACGCCGCCCGGTGCGATGAGGCACTGGCCGACCTGGCGCGGGTCGAGGCCGATTGGCCGGTCCGGGACGGGCTCGAACGCGACAGCATCGGGGCGATCCCGCGGACGAACGTGTCGGTGAAGATCTCGGCGCTGACCCCGCTGCTGCGACCCGACGCTCCCGAGCGGGGCCGTCGCGACGCGGCGGAGCGCCTGCGCCCGCTGCTGCGCCACGCCGACGAGCTCGGGGCGCACATCCACATCGACATGGAGTCGCTCGATTCGCGCGAGGCCGTGCTCGACCTGGTGCTCGACGTGCTCTCGGAGGAGGAGTTTTCGCGGGGGCCGTCCGCCGGGATGGTGCTCCAGGCCTACCTGCGCGACTCACCCGAGCAGCTCGACCGAATCCTCGAGTGGGCGCAGGCATCCCCGCGCACGACGCCGCTGACCGTGCGGCTCGTCAAGGGCGCCTATTGGGATCACGAGCTCGTGCAGGCCGGCCAGCACGGCTGGACCACCCCCGTGTTCGAGGTCAAGGCTGAGTGCGACCGCAACTTCGAGACGCTGACCCGGCGCCTGCTCGACGCCCGGCCGGCCGTGCGCGTCGCGGTGGCCTCGCACAACCTGCGCTCGGTGTCGCACGCGATCGCCTACAACCGCGCGTTGGGCGGCGAGGATCGCGACCTCGAGCTGCAGGTGCTGCGGGGGCTGGGCGACCAGCTTCAGGATGCCCTGGCCACGCGCGGATTCCGAGTACGCACGTACTGCCCGATCGGCGACCTGGTGGCGGGGATGGCCTACCTGGTGCGCCGGCTGCTCGAGAACACCAGCAACGAGTCGTTCCTTTACGAGCAGGCCCGCGGGGTACCGGTCGAGCAGCTGCTGGCGGCCCCGTAGGCCCGTGTCGGCCGATCGGCCTCAGCCGCTCGGCTCGCTGGGCGTGAGCCGAGCGCTCAACCGCACCATGCTGCCGTGCGTGCGCTCGATCTGAGCGGCCACGATGTCGGCCAGCAACGCGCATGAAGCGGAGCTCCGGCTCGCCGAGGCCGGCGCGGGGCTCGTTGCTCGCGCAGCACAGCGAGCCGTGCACGCGCCCGTCGGACAGGGTCACCGGAACGCCGATGTACGCGCCGATGCCGCGGATCACGGTCATGTTGCGAAGGCCCGGCTCGGCGTCGGTGTCGGGAACGATGTTGGGGATCTGTCCGTTGAGCATCCGCGCGCAATACGTCTGCTCGACGGGGATCACGGCGCCCTCCACCAGCGCTTCCGCGTTGGTCTTGCCGCTCATCGCCTCGATCGTCTGCTCGCGCGCGTCCACCGTCGCGATGTACGCGGCATCCATGCCCAGCTGCTCGCGCGCCGCGCCCAGCGCCCGTTCGATGATGTCGCTCTCCCGGGCGGCTCTGATCCGGCGCACCGCCTCGGCGTATTCGGAGGGCATATCGGGTTCGGGGCTTGGAGCGCGATGGAACCGCTCGGTGAGGCGGGCCAGATCGCCTCGGACCCGCTCCACGCGAGTGGCGATGATGCCCGCGAGGGTCCGCATGAAGCGCAGATCCTCCGGCCCCAGGCCGGTCCGCGGCTCGCGGCTCACGCAGCAGAGGGTCCCGTGCACCTTGCCGTCCGAAAGCGTGACCGGCACGCCGACATAGGCGTGGAACTCGCGTGTCGCGTCCAGGTCGCGTATCGACGGCTCGGCGCGGGTGTCCGGGACGATGTTGGGGATCTCGCCGCTGAGCATCCGCATGCAGTAGGTCTGCTCGACCGCGAAGACTGTGCCCTGGTAGCGCGCGGTGATGTCGTCGTCGCCCACCATCGCGTGGATCGTCTGATTGCGGGCGTCCATCGTCGTGATGTACGAGGCGTCCATGCCCAGTCGCTCCTGCGCGGCAGCCAGCGCCTGTTCGACCACATCGCTCTCCTGGGCTGCCTCGAGCTTCTCGATCAGCTCGGCGTACTCCTGCTCTGTCGCTCCTCGCTCCACGCAGCGATTTAACCAGCGGAGCCGGGGCTCGTGTGAACGATTCCGCGGGTCCCGTAGCCCGTGCAAGAGCTGATGCACGTTCCGGCGTGCGGCGAGATATGGGCCATAGTTCGACCGGCCATGAAGCGCTCGTCACGCTGGAGGAGGCGGCTCGGCCGACTGCTGCTGCTGATCTTGGCCCTGGTCGTCGTGGCCGGGGTCAGCGCGCTCGTGATCCGCTTCGCGCCGCCGTGGCTCGTCTCGACGAAGGGACTGACCGGCACGGCGCGGCTGAACGAGCTGAACCGCGTGCGGGTCGCACTCGTCGTGCTCATCCTGGGGGCGCTCGGCGCCGCGCTCGCCGTCTATCTGCTGCGCAGTGCAGCGCGCGAGCGGCGCGCGGAGAACCGGGAGCGCCTGCTGATCGAGCGTTTCATGCGCGCCGTCGATCAGCTCGGGCATCCGGCGCTCGACGTGCGCCTGGGCGGGATCTACTCGCTCGAGCGGCTGGCCCGGGAGTCGCCCGAGCACCACCCCCCGGTCATGGAGATCCTCGCCGCGTTCGTGCGCGAGCACGCGCCGTCGTCCACGCGGACGGGCGGGCGCGCCGGCAACGGCGCCCGCCCCGGCGCCGGCGCAGGCGGACATGCGGACGCTCGACTGCGCCCCCCGACCGACGTGCAGGCGGCCCTCACCGTCCTCGGCCGGCGCGTGATGGCGCAGGACATCGACGCACCGATCTTCCTCTCCCACACCGGTCTGGCCGGCGCCACGCTGACCGGCGCCCACCTCGAGCGCTCCCTGCTCACCGGGGCCAACCTCGAGGGCGCCGACCTGTTCAAGGCCCAACTGAGCGCCGCGGACCTGGAAGGCGCCAGCCTCCGGGGTGCGGGACTCCTGCTGGCCAACCTCAACGACACCGTGCTGTGGGGGGCCAACCTGGAGGGAGCTCGCCTGTACGGAGCCAACCTCGAGGGAGCGGCGCTCAAGGGTGCGAACCTGAAGGACGCGGGGCTGACCGGCGCCAACCTGAAGGACACCGGCCTGCACGGCGCGGTGCTGACGGGCGCCGATCTGACCGGCGCCAACCTCGAAGGCGCCGGCCTCGAGGGGGCAAACCTCGAAGGCGCGAACCTCCAGGGCGCCAACCTCAGAGGCGCGGTCCTGCTCAATGCCGTCTACGACGAAGCGACGATCTGGCCGAACGGCTTCGATGTGGCAGTCCAGGGCGCGGTGCGGCGGGCATGGCCCCAGGAGCCGGCGCCGTGGGTGCGCGAGTCCTCCGAGCCGGCGGCGGGGCGAACGGTCGTGGGCTGGCCCCACGAGGAGCAGGAGGTCCACGAGGCGCCCGTCGAGTGGCCGCACCCTTCGGCGCCGGCGTGGCCGCACGCGTCGGAGGAGCCTCCGCAGAGCCAGGAGCCCTGGCCGCCCGCGCCGGCTCAGGCCCCGCTGACCCCTGCCGCTCAGGCCGCGTCCAGGGCGCCGGACGAGGGCTCGCCTGCAGGTGAGTCGCCCGATCCCGAGGTTTCCCGGGAGCCCGAGGCCGGGGCTCCGTCGTTCCCTGAAGCCCAGCGGGCACCCGAGATGTCGCCGGCGCCGCAGCCTCCGCCGGCGCCCGAGGCCGAGACGCCCCCGCCCCCGCCGTGGGCGAGCCGCTCGCCCGAGGACCTGGACCCGCCCGCCCCGGCGGGCCAGGAGCCCCCGAGCGAGCAGTAGCGCCTGTTAACGTCGCAAGGCGTGTCCGCGCTCCCCCCGTTCGCCAACGAGCCCGTGCTCGAGTTGCGGCGCGCGCCCGTGCGCGCCCAGCTACAGAAGGCCATGCGCGGCCTGTCCGCCCGGCTGCCCCTGCGCGTGCCGGTGATGATCGGGACCGACGAGCGATCGGGCGGCGAGTTGCTGTCGACCGATCCCGGCGACCCGGAGCGAGTCGTGGCGATCGCCACCCGCGCACGCGAGTCCGACGTCGCCGCGGCGCTCGAGGAGGCCGAGCGCGGGCTGCGCGCCTGGCGCGCGATGAGCGCCGGCGAGCGCGCCGCCGCCCTGATCCGCTCCGCGGCCTGGCTGCGCGAGCGCCGGCTGGAGATCGCCGCCCTCGAGGTCCGCGAGTGCGCCAAGCCGTGGCCCGAGGCCGACGCCGACGTCTGCGAGGCGATCGACTTCCTGGAGTACTACGCCCGCGGGGCGATCGAGCTCGAGGCCGGCGCGGAGCTGCTCCAGGTTCCCGGCGAGCGCAACGAGATGCGCTACGCGCCGCGGGGCGTGGCCGCGGTCATCTCGCCGTGGAACTTCCCGCTGGCCATCCCGTGCGGGATGACGGCCGGGGCGCTCGCCACCGGCAACTCGGTCGTGTTGAAGCCCGCCGAGCAGTCGCCCGGGTGCGCGTTGATGCTCGTTCAGGCCCTGCGGGCGGGCGGGGTTCCCGCCTCGGCGATCTCGCTGCTGCCGGGCGAGGGGGACGTGGGAGCGGCGCTCGTCGCGCATCCACGCGTTCAGACGATCGCGTTCACGGGCTCCCTCCCGGTCGGGCTCGAGATCACCCGCGCGGCCGGGATCGTCGCGCCCGGCCAGCGCCACATCAAGCGCGTGGTCGCCGAACTGGGCGGCAAGAACTGCGTGATCGTCGACTCCGACGCCGATCTCGACGAGGCGGTCCCGGCCATCGTCGACTCGGCCTTCGTCTACGCCGGGCAGAAGTGCTCGGCGGCGGCTCGGGTCCTGGTCCACGCCGCGATCGCCGATCAGCTGATCGAGCGCGTGGCCGGGGCCGTGCAGGTCCTGGTGGTCGATCAGGCCGAGGAACTGGGCACGGACGTCCCGCCGGTGATCGAGCAGGCCGCCCAGGAGCGGGTCGACCGCTACGCGGCGCTGGCCCGCGAGCAGGGTGAGATCGTCGCCCGGGTCGAACCGGTCACCGACCGGGGCTGGTTCTGCCCCCCGACAGTCGCCGCCGGCCTGCCGCGCGACTCGCCGGTCCTGAACGAGGAGATCTTCGGGCCGCTGCTGGCCATCGACCGGGTGGCGAGCGTGGAGGAGGCCTGCGACCTGGTGGACGGACTTCCCTACGCGCTGACCGGCGGCCTGTTCGCGCGCGATCCCGCCACCGTCCGCTACGTTCGCCAGCGCTCGCCGGTCGGCAACCTGTACGTGAACCGGGGCATCACCGGGGCGATGGTGGGACGCCAGCCGTTCGGGGGAAACCGCCTGTCGGGTACCGGGAGCAAGGCCGGCGGACCGGACTACCTGCTGCAGTTCGTCGAGCCGCGCGTGGTCACCGAGAACACGATGCGCCACGGGCTCGAGGTCTAGCCGACCCCTCCCAAACCTCCCCATTCGGCGGGGGCGAGGCGAGAAATCTCCCCGGTAGGCTTGATTCGGTCGCCTCTGCGGTCGATGATCGTCCTGGAGATGCCGTTGCCGCCGTCGTTTGCGTGGAAGTTGGTGCTGGTGCTGGTCCTGGTGGGCGGGATCATGCTGAGCGCCTGCGCCAGGGCTCCCCGCCGGCCGCTGCCCCGCACCGAGCTACGGCGGCTGGTGCTCGCCGCCTTGATCCTGTACGCGGTCGGCGTGTTCGCCTCGATCACCCACCACCCGGTCCTGGCCGGCGTCGTGTACGTGTCCGGGATCGCCGCCTGCGCGCTGGCCGCCTGGCTGTCGCGGGGCACCGACTCCGAGGATCCGCCGCGCGGAGGCGAGGATCCGATCGATCCCGGTCCCCCGCCCGATGATCGAGACGGCCTGCCGCTGTTCGACTGGGCCGCGTTCGAGCGCCAGTTCCGCGCCTACTCGAACCGCCGCCGCGAACCGGCCGGCCTCGGGCGCTGAACCGCTACCGGGCGCCGCCGTTCATCGCGAGCAGCATCGCGTGCAGCCGGCTGTCCCCGGACAGCTCGGGGTGGAAGGAGACCGCGAGCATGTTGCCCTGGCGGATCGCCACCGGGTGCTCTTCGACGCTTCCGAGGATCTCAACGTCGGCACCGTGCTCGGCGACCCACGGGGCGCGGATGAACACCGCGTGCATGGGGCCTCCGTTCACGCCCGCGACGTCGATGTCGGCCTCGAACGAGCGGACCTGACGCCCGAACGCGTTGCGGCGGGTGGTGACGTCGAGCAGGCCGAGGTGGTCGCGGTCGAGCATGATCATCCCCGCGCACGTGCCGAGCACCGGCGTGCCGGCGCGGACCAGCTCTCGCAGCGGCTCGGCCAGCCCCTCGCGCTCGATCCCCAGCGTCATCACGGTCGACTCGCCGCCGGGGATGATCAGCGCGTCGAGGCCGTCGAGGTCAGCGGGCACGCGGACCTCGCGCGGCCGCGCGCCCAGCGAGACGAGCATCTTCGCGTGGGCCTCGAAGTCGCCTTGCAGCGCGAGGATCCCGACGAGCTTCGGCGCCGAGCCGTTGGCTGCCTGCGCGGTTGTGAAGGGCACGCCTACCAGCCGCGCGGGGCGAGCAGGTGTTCGGCCTCGAGCTTGGAGGTCTCGAGGCTCACCATGGGCTGGCCGAGTCCGGTGGATGCGGCCGCGATCCGGGCGGGGTCCTGGAAGTGGGTGGTCGCCTCGACAATCGCCCGGGCTCGACGCTCGGGATCCTCCGACTTGAAGATGCCCGAACCGACGAACACGCCCTCGGCGCCCAGCTGCATGACCAGCGCGGCGTCCGCCGGGGTGGCGATCCCGCCGGCGCAGAAGAGCACGACGGGCAACCGCCCGTCCGCGGCGATCTGGCGCACCAGGTGAAGCGGCGCCTGGAGCTCTTTCGCCGCGGTGGCCAGCTCGGTGTCGTCGAGGGTGGTCAGCCGCCGGATCTCGGAGCGGATCACACGCAGGTGCCGGACCGCCTCGACGATGTCGCCGGTCCCAGCCTCGCCCTTGGAGCGGATCATCGCCGCCCCCTCGCCGATCCGCCGGAGCGCCTCGCCCAGGTTGGTCGCTCCGCACACGAACGGGACGCTGAACGCCCACTTGTCGATGTGGTTGGCCTCGTCGGCCGGAGTCAGCACCTCGGACTCGTCGACGTAATCGACCTCGAGCGCCTCGAGCACCTGGGCCTCGACGAAGTGCCCGATGCGGGCCTTGGCCATCACCGGGATCGTGACCCCCTCCTGGATGCCCTGGATCATCTCGGGGTCGGACATCCGGGCGACCCCGCCGTCGCGGCGGATGTCGGCGGGCACGCGCTCGAGCGCCATGACCGCGGCCGCGCCGGCGTCCTCGGCGATTTTGGCCTGCTCGGGAGTGACCACGTCCATGATCACGCCGCCCTTGAGCATCTCGGCCAGACCGGCCTTGACCGTGAACGTGGCCTCGTCGCGCCGGGTCTGGGAGTCGTCGTCCATCCGGCCTGAGTGTAGCCGGGCGCTAGCGTTCCCGGCCATGGACGCACAGCCAGTGTTCGAGGCCGTCGATGGACGATTTGTCGCGTCGGAAATGGCGCGCGGACCGTGGGATCCGAACGGCCAGCACGGTGGCGCGCCAGCCGCGCTGATCGTGCGCGCGTTCGAGGGCCTGCCGGCGCCGGACGGCCTCAGCCTGGCCCGCGTCACCTACGAGTTCGTGCGCCCGGCGCCGATCGGGCCGGTCGAGGTGCGGGCGGAGATCGTCCGCCCGGGCAAGCGGGTGCAGCTGCTCGAGGCGTCGATGCTGGCCGACGGCGTCGAGGTGGTCAGGGCACGGGGGTTGCGCGTCCATCGCGCCCAGGCGAGCGACGCCGGCGTGGACGGGGGCGCTGCGCCGGCCGGGCCCGACGCGGGCCGCCCGCTCGACCTGAAGGTCCCGTTTCGCCCGATGTTCGCCACCGACGCGATGGAGATCCGCTTCGTCGCCGGCGCCTGGGGACAGGGGCCGTGCGCGGCCTGGTTTCGCCTGCGCCGTCCGCTCGTCTCCGGAGAGACGCCCTCGGGCCTGCAGCAGCTCGCCGCCGCCGGTGACTTCGGCAACGGCATCAGCGCGGCGCTGTCGTGGGACGAGTACCTGTTCATCAACCCGGATCTCACGCTGTACATCGAGCGCGAGCCGGTCGGCGAGTGGATCTGCCTGGAGTCCGAGACGCGGATCTCGGCCGACGGGATCGGGCTCGCCGAAAGCGTGCTCTACGACCAGCGCGGCCGGGTCGGGCGGGCGACCCAGGCCCTGCTCGTCGCACCGCGCTGAGCGCCCGCGATGTCCGCACGGGCGGTGTTCGAGGTCCACGACGGCGGCCTCGTGGCGACGGAGCTGGCCAGCGGACCGTGGGACCGGAACGCCCAGATCGGCGGCGCGCCGGCGGCGCTGCTGGCACGGGCGTTCGAGCGTGTGCCCGCTTCCGATGGGCTGATCCTGGCCCGCCTGACCTACGACTTCATCCGGCCGGCGCCGATCGGGCCGGTCTCGGTTCAGGCCGACGTCGTCCGCCCGGGGCGCCGGGTCCAGCTGCTCGAGGGCGCGATGGTGGCCGGCGGGGTCGAGGTGGTCCGGGCGCGCGCGCTCCGCGTTCACCGGGCCTTGGTGCGCACCGGCGCTTGCGCTTCGGACGCGGTCGCGGCGCCGCCCGGCCCAGGGGCTGGCCGGACCGGCGAGCTTCCCGGCCTTCACCGCCCGAGGTTCGCCACCGACGCGAACGATGTCCGCTTCGTCGTCGGCGGGTTCGGCGGCGGCCCTGGCACGGCCTGGTTTCGTCTCACGCGCCCGCTGGTGGGCGGCGAGGCGGCCACGCCGATCGCAGCGCCTGGCGGCGGCCGCCGACTTCGGCGCCGGCCTGAGCGGGACGCTTCCGCGGGAGCACTACCTGTTCATCAACGTCGACCTGACGCTGTACGTGGAACGCGAGCCGGTCGGCGAGTGGATCTGCCTGCAGTCGGTGACGCGGATCGCCGACGGCGGGATCGGGCTCACCGAGAGCGTTCTGTTTGACGAGCGCGGCCGCGTCGGACGCGCGTCTCAGGCCCTGCTGATCGCCCCGCGCTGAGGGTTGGGAGATAACCGTCGCATGGCACGGGTTATCTCCCAACCCCCTGGCCTGGCTCGCGGATTACCCGCCGCCGTTGCCGGACTCGCCCTCGCGCAGATACGAGAGCAGGCCGCCGGCGAGGAGGATCTCGCGCTCGTGCTCGGAGAAGTCGTGGCTGAGCGTCAGCTCATCGCCGTCCTCGATCTTGGCCGTGATCGTCTCGGAGCCGTTCTCGAGCTCCTCGTGCAGCTTGGGCATCGACCACTTCTGCCCCACCTCGGCCTTGTCGTAGTCGGACTCCTCAGAGAACGTGAGCGCCACGATGCCCTGGGCGATCAGGTTGCGCCGGTGGATGCGGGCGAACGACTTGGCGATGACGGCCTTGACGCCCAGGTGCAGCGGCGCCAGCGCGGCGTGCTCGCGCGAGGAGCCCTGGCCGTAGTTCTCGCCGGCCACGATGAACCCGCTCCCCCACTCCTTCATGCGCTTGCGGAAATCCGGGTCGCGGTGGCGCAGGGTGAACTCGGCGATCGCCGGCACGTTCGAGCGGTAGGACATGACCTCGACCCCATCGGGAGCGAGATCGCCGGTCGAGATGTCGTCGGGCTGGATGGTGGCGATGCAAGCCTCGAGCGAGTCGCCCAGCGGGGTGTGCTCCGGCGGGCGCTTGATGTTGGGGCCCCGCGGGATCTCGATCTTCTCGGCCTCCTCGGGCTCTGCCGGCGCGAAGATGTGGACGTCGTCGACGTAGGGGCGCAGGTCGGGCATGGGGAGTAGCTCGGGCGGCTCTCCGTACTCGCGCGGGTCCGCGATCTTGCCGCTGAGCAACGAGACCGCCGCCACCGCGGGCGAGCACAGGAACACCGAGTCCTCCGGGGTGCCGGAGCGGCCCGGGAAGTTGCGGTTGAACGTGCGCAGCGAGTTCGAGTCCGACGGGGGCGCCTGACCCATGCCCACGCACGGGCCGCACACCGGCTCGAGCATCCGAACCCCACCGTCGGACAGCTGCCGGTATACGCCCGACTCGGCGATCGCGGCGAGGATCTGGCGCGATCCCGGCGTGGCGGTGGCGCTGATCGAGGGGTGCACGATCTGCCCGTCCTTGTCGGCCAGGATCGCGCCGGCGAGGGCGAGGTCGTTGTAGCCCGAGTTGACCGACGAGCCGATACACACCTGCGCGATCTCCGTGCCGGCGACCTCCTCGACCGGCACCACGTTGTCGGGGTTGTGCGGCTTGGCCACCAGCGGCCCCAGCTCGCCGAGGTCGATCTCGACCCGGTCGTCGTACTCGGCGCCGTCCTCGGGGGCGACGTCGACGAAGTCGTCCTCGCGGTTCTGGCGTTTCAGCCACTGCTTGGTGGTCTCGTCGGGCGGGAAGACCGCCGCGGTGGCGCCGAGCTCGGCGATCATGTTGGCGATCGTGGCCCGCTCGGGGATGCTGAGATCCTCCGTCCCGGACCCGGTGAACTCGAACACCTTGTTCTTTCCGCCGCTGGCCGACAGGCGCCTGAGCAGCTCGAGGATGATGTCCTTGGCCTGGACCCAGGGCCGGGACAGCGTGTTTTCCAGATGGACCTCGACCACCTCGGGACAGGCGATCTCGTAGGGGTGCCCGCCCAGGACGACGGCCACGTCGAGCCCGCCGGCGCCGATCGCGATCATGCCCAGGCACCCCGCCTGCACGGTATGGGAGTCGGCGCCGAGCATCGTCTGCCCGGGCTTGCCGAAGCGCTCCATGTGGATGTAGTGGCTGATCCCGTTGCCGGGGCGCGAGAAGTGCAGCCCGTACTTACGGGCCAGCGCCTGGAGCATGCGGTGGTCGTCCGGGTTCTTGAAGTCGAGCTGGACGACGTTGTGGTCGATGTACTGCACCGCGCGCTCGACCTTGACGCGCGGCTCGCCGAGCTCCTCGAACTGCATCAGCGCCATCGTCCCGGTGGCGTCCTGGAGCAGCGCCTGGTCCATCCGGATCGAGATCGGCCGGCCCGGCTTGAGCTCCCCGTCCTCGAGGTGCTCTTTGAGGATCTGGCGGGTCAGGTTCTCGGGCATGGCGGTCTCTCCTCGGCCGGCGGATCGGGCGTCACACCCTGAACCTACCCACCGCCTGCGCCACCATGCACTGATCGCCCCGGGCGGTGGCCGTGGCGTCGGCGCTCGGACCGTCCCGCCGCTCGACGCGCGCCTCGATGTCAAGGAACGCGCCGACGGGCGCCGCCTCGCTCAGCGAGATCTCGAACGAGAGGGCTCGCGCGTCCGGTCCGCAGGCGAGCGCCATCGCCTCGACGAGCGCGGCGGCCACGACGCCCTCGTGGGCGCGCCCGCGGTCGGGCCCCTGGTGGTCCTGCTTGATGAAGCAGCGCCCGGCGACCGCGCCGGGGCTGGCGCCGGCCGGCTCGACCTCGAGCAGCAGCCCGAACAGGTTGACCCGCCCGCAGCCGAAGCAGAGCTCGTGGTGGACGAGCGCCACCGGCTTACTTGAGCCGGAACGCCTTGATCCGCACGTCGTACTGCTGGGCGTCCCGCGAGTACACGCCGTAGGCCAGCGCTTGGATCAGCGACAGCAGCGCGGTGTGCGAGCGGACGAAGGCCGGCGTGTTCGAGGAGTAGTAGAGGCGGATCCGGGCCAGCCGGGCCACCTCCGAGAGGGTCGCGTCGGTGATCGCCAGCGTCGGCGCCTTGCGGTGGCGGGCGAGCTTCATCGTGCGCGTGATCAGCGGATGCGGCCGCCCGGCCGAGAGCCCGATGACCAGCGTCTGCTCGTCGATCCGGCTGAGCCGCCCCAGGGCCTCCTGGGACGGGCTGGCCACGATCTCCGCGCGCAGGTCGAGCAGCATCAGCAGGTGGCGCAGATAGCTGGCGAAGAACGCCATCTGGTCGGTGCCGGCGATCAGCACCTTGCCGGCGGACACGATCGCGTCGATCGCGGCCTCGAGATCGGTCCGCGACAGCTTGTGCGCCGTGTCCTCGAGGTTCACGTGATCGGCGGCCAGCGCCGCCTCTGACTCGGTGTGATCGAGCGAGAACAGCGGCGTGACGGCGGCGCTCGACCCGTTCGCCAGGCCGGGCGGCCGGCGCCGGTACTCGTCGCGCGCCGCCTGCTGGAGCTCGGGGAAGCCTTCGAAGCCGAGCGCCTGCGAGAAGCGCACAACCGTGCTCGAGGAGGTGTTGGCCCGGCGGGCCAGTTCCTCAGCGGTCTGGAACGCCGCCTCGTCCAGGTGGTCGACGATGTACTGGGCGACGTCCTTCTGCGAACGGGAGAATTCGTCGAACCGCGCCCGGATGTACGCGGACAGGGCCTGGTGGCCGGTGGGCGGGGCGGTCGCGGTGGGAGCGGCTGGCTGCTTCATCGGCAGGCCTCTGATTCGACGCCCACCGCCTGCGTCCTTCACGCGCTTTCGCGCGTTGCCCCGGCACTACACGTCGCGCTGGCGGGTCTCCTGGTTTTCCTTGCGCTCCGCCAGGACCTGCGCGACCACATAGATGATCAGCACGTTCGCGATCACGCCGATCCCCAGAAACGTGAGCAGCAGCGCGATCGTCTGGCCGGTCGAACTGGGGCTCTGGCCGAGGAATCCGCCGATCGTCAACATCGCCCCACGGAGGCTACCGGACGCTTCCCCGGAGCGGCGCCTCTGGGAGCCTCACGGCTGCTAGCGTCGCGCCCGATCGCGGCCCGGCGATCGATTCCGGCCCTGTAGCTCAGTCGGTAGAGCAGCGGACTCATAATCCGTCGCGCCCAGGTTCGAGTCCTGGCAGGGCCACTGAGATGGGCTCAGAGGCTGGATCGGTGGCGCCGGCCGGCGACGCGCGACGCGTTCGGCCCCCAGGCTTGGTCTGGGACCGGTCGGCTGCGGTGCTGGGCGCGATGTATGCGCTGCCCGGCGCGGTGGTCATCCTGAGCGATCGCTCGCGCGGGCTCGCGCTGGCCGTGGGCGTGCTGCCGGCGGCGATCGCCGGTCTCATGCCGACGCGCCGGGGACGGGTGGCGATCGTCGTGCTCGGCACGTCGATCGGGGTGCCGATGTTCATCGGCGGCCTCCTGGCGAACGTCCCGGTTCTCGCCGTCCTCGCGATCGCCGGGCTCGGCGTCGTCTCGGCGCTGCTCGCTGCCCGCTCGCGCCTCGGCCAGATCGCGATGACCCTGTCGCTGCCGATGGTCGGCATCGGGCTCAGCTATTCCAATCTCGGGAAGGCCGCCTCCGTGGCGGGTCTCATGGTGCTCGGCTCAGTGTTCGCCTGCCTGGTCGCGATGCTGTGGCCGGAGCACGCCGCGGTTCCTTCGTCGGTCACCGGGCCCAAGCCGACGCTGGAATACGGCGTTCGCCTGGGCGCCGCCGGCGCCACCGCGGCGGCGATCGGCTTCCTGCTCGATCTGGAACATGTCGGCTGGGCCTGCGCCGCGGCTCTGCTGGTCATGCGGCCCGCGGCTGAGATGCAACGACTGAGAAGCGTGGGCCGGGTCCTCGCGGTGGCCATCGGCGCGCTCGCGGCGATCGCCATCGTCCGTCTGGGTCCATCGCCCTGGGTGTACAGCCTGGCCGCCCTCGCCGCCGTGGCCGGCGCCGCGGCCACTCACCGCAGCCGGTGGTACGTGACCCCGGCTTTCACGACGTTCCTGGTGTTCCTGCTCCTCCTGTACTCGCGGCCCCAAGACGCCGCGTCGCGCTTCAACGAACGCGTCGTCGAGACCCTGCTCGGCGTGGGGATCGCCTACGCGTTCGGCCTCGGGCTTCCCGCCCTGGCGCGGGAGCTCCGGAGGCGAGGACACGCCAGATGAACATCGCCATCGGCTGACGCCCACCGAATAGGTAATCGAGGCCTGGTCGAGAAACCGGAAAATGCGGCCGGTTTCTCGACCACGCCCCACCTTGCGGTTCCGGCGGTGCAGCGCGCCGAGAAGGCGTGCGCCGCGGGTTCGCCGGGCTGAGTGCGCGGCCCGAACGGGCGCGATTCGCGTCCGCTGGCTGACAAAAGTTGTCCAAAGACGCTAAAGGTCCCCCATGCGGGGCCCGATACAAAGCGAGATTGAGTTGCAAAGGGCAAACCCGTCGTGAGACGGGGACGCAAAGCCAGAGGTCTCGCACGGCGAGATAGCTCGGCCGCCTGCTCAGCGTGTTCGACCAACCCAAGCACCAACGCTAGGAGGACAAGGATGTCCAAGTTCAAGTTCCGTCACGCGCAGCTCATGCTGTCGATCATGTCCCTGGTCGCGCTCGTCGTGGTCTCGGGGGCCAGCTTCAAGTTCTAATCCGTCCAAGGCGATGGCCGGGCGCCCTGGCGTTCCGCCGGGCGCCCAGGCCGAGCTCATGAAACCCCGCAACCTCGCGCCAGTTCGCTTTTACTGCGTGTTCATCGCGCTGGTGGGCGCGGGGCTGCTCGTCGCCCTCGTGGCGGGGTACACGATCGATTTCGAGCATCCCCGCCAGATCGTCGAGTTCTTCGCGCTCTCCGCGAGCGTGCTGGTCGGCGAGCTGTTCCCGCTCGAATTGCCGCGTCGGTCGGGAGACGGCGAGGTGACCGTCTCGGTGATGTTCTCGTTCGCGCTGCTCCTCGGCCTGGGCCTCGTTCCCGCCTTGGCCGCGCAGCTGACCGCCTCGTTCGTGCAGGACCGCGTCGCGCGCAAGCCGTGGTGGCAGGTCGGCTTCAACATCGGGCAGTACACGCTCGCACTGGCTGCCGCCTCGGGCGTGCTCTCGTGGCTGGGCGCCTACGGAGCCCTCAGCGCCCCTGGCTTCGGGGCGGTTGACCTGCTGGCGGTGCTGGGTAGCGCCGCCGCCTACTTCGCGGTGAACCTCCTGCTGGTCACGCGCGCCACCACGCTGTACATGGGGACCCCGTTCTCGGCGGCGCTGCGCAGCGACCTGATCTTCGGCCTCTCGGTGAGCGCGGTGCTTCTCTGCCTGGCGCCCGTGGTGGTCACCGTGTTCGACTTCAGCCCGATCCTCTATCCGATGCTGCTCGTTCCGCTGGTCGGCGTGTACATCAGCGGACGCCAGACCGTCCGGACGGCGACGGCCGAGCACCTGGCCCGGCACGACAGCCTGACCGAGCTGCCCAACCGCCGCTGGTTCATGGAGTCGGTCGGCGCCGCGCTCAAGAACCCGTCGCTCGAGTGCGGCGGTCTCCTGCTCGTCGACCTGAACGGCTTCAAGGAGGTCAACGACACGCTCGGCCACCACCGCGGCGATCTCGTGCTCCAGGAGGTAGGCCCGCGTTTGGGGGCGTCCTTCCGCGCCGAAGATCTCGTCGCCCGCCTCGGCGGCGACGAGTTCGCGGTATTCATGCCGGGGGCGGACAGCCGGGCGGCTGAGTCGGCGGTGGAGCGGCTGCAGGATGCGCTGCACACCCCGGTCGACATCGACGGGATCAGCATCGAGCTTGGCGCGAGCATCGGCCTGGCCTGGTTCCCCGAGCACGGCAACGACGTCGACACGCTCCTGCAGCGGGCCGACGTGGCTATGTACCGGGCCAAGGCCAGCCACCGCTCACTCGAGATCTACCGCACCGAGGACGACTACCACACGCCCGAGCGCCTGGTGCTGGCCACCGACCTCCGCCGCGCGCTGGCCGACGACCAGCTCGTGCTCCACTACCAGCCGCAGGTTGAGCTCGGACACGGCCGGCCGGTCGCGGCCGAGGGGCTGGTCCGCTGGCACCATCCCCAGCGTGGCCTCCTCGGGCCACTCGAGTTCGTCGAGATCGCCGAGCGCAACGGCCTGATCAAGGAGCTCACCCACCGGGTGCTCGACCTGGGCCTGGGCGACCTGCGCGCCTGGACCGACGAAGGTCGCAACCTGTCCCTCTCCCTCAACGTGTCCGTGCGCAGCCTGCTCGACCGCCGCTTCCCTGAGGAAGTCGAGACCCTGCTCGCCCACCACGGCGTCGACGGCCGCGCGCTGACGCTCGAGCTGACCGAGAGCTCGCTGATGGTCGACCCGGAGGTGGCCAAGCGGACCATGCACGACCTCGCGGAACTCGGCGTGTCGGTGGCGATCGACGACTTCGGGACCGGCTACTCGTCGCTCGCCTACCTGACCGACCTGCCGATCGGTGAGCTCAAGATCGACAAGTCGTTCGTCCGCGCGATGAGCTCGGACAGCCGCAACGCAATCGTGGTGCGCTCGACGATCGAGCTCGCGCACAACCTCGGCCTGCGCACGGTCGCCGAGGGGATCGAGGATGCCTTCACGTTCGAGCGCCTGCGCGCGCTCGGATGCGAGCTGGCCCAGGGCTTCCACATGTCAAAGCCGCTGCCCGCGGCTCGCCTGCTCCACTGGTGGGACAACCACTCGACCGCCGCTCCAGACGCCGCCGTCACCGAGCACCAGACGCAGAGCGGGATCATCGTCCCCCACCTGAGCGTGGCCTGATGCTGCTCGTCGTCACCGCCCTCGCGCTGCTCGTGACCGTCCCGCTCGCCGGCGGACGGCTGAGCGCGCTGGCCGACGTCCGGCCGCGCGCGATCTGGGCGGTGCTGCTCGCCGCCGCCATCCAGGTCGCGATCACGCAGATCGCGAGTGGTAGCCATCTGCTGCATGTCACCCTGCACGTCTTCTCCTACGTGCTCGACGCTTACTTCGTATTCGCCAACCGGCGTCTGAAGGGCGTACCGCTGGTGGCGCTCGGCGCCGCGCTCAACGTCCTGGCGATCACGGCCAACGGCGGCGTGATGCCGGCCAGCGCGAGCGCCGTGCGCATCTCCGGAATCGCCGAGCGCGCCGGCTTCGACAACTCGGCGGCGCTGGCCCACGCCCACCTGGCCTTTCTGGGCGACATCATCCCGGTGCCGGGGCCGTGGCCGATCGGCAACGTACTCAGCATCGGCGACCTGATCATCTTCGTGGGCGCGTTCATCGTGCTCCATGTCGCCTGCGGGTCGCGTCTGGCGACGCTGCGCTCTCGCCGCGGGGGCGCCAGAATCTCGCGCGATGCGCGAGGTTCGACCGCCGGAATCTGAGTTACCGCTCGACACCGCCTCGTTCATGGCCTGCCTGGCCACGATCCTCGAGCTGCGCTTCGAGGACCTGCCGGCGCCGTCCGCCGACGCGGATCCCGCCACCGGCTGGGGCATGAGCCGGTGGCTCGGCGGCCTCGGCCTCGGGCTCGCGCGCATCGCCGACGCGCCGTCGTTCTCGTGGCCGGGTCCGTGGATCGCGCGGACCGGCGGCCGGTTCGTGGTGATGTTCGGCGTGCCCTCGGGCGTGGTGTGGGATCCCGCCGGCGGTCCCGCCGTGGAGCCGGCCGATCTCGAGGAGGGATTCCTCGTGGCGGCCGCGGACATCGCGCTGGCCTTGCCGCCGCGTCCGCCCGCCCCGGCCAGCGCGGGGACCGTCGAGGTGCTGTCGGTCGCGGTGTCCGCGGGTGAGCCCGCCCGGCTGCTCGAGGAGGCCCGCGCGCTGGCCGGGCGCGGACTTAAGGGCGACCGACACGTGACCGGCCAGGGGACGTTCCCATCGGGACCGCCCGGCAGCGCCCTGACCCTGATCGAGGCCGAGGTGTGCGAGTCGTTCGACCCGCCGCTCGGGCCCTCGGACCACCGCCGGAACGTGGTCACCCGTGGGATCGATCTGAACGCGCTGGTCGGGCGCGAGTTCACGATCGGTGACGTGCATTGCCGTGGCATGCGCCTGTGCGAGCCGTGCACGGTCGTCCAGCGCTACGTGGGCCGGCCCGTGCTGCGTGCGCTCGTGCACCGCGGCGGCCTGCGCGCGGACATCCTGCACGACGGGACGATCAGGGTCGGCGATCCGGTCCGAACGACGCCGCGGGGTCGCGGCGACGGCCCGCTCGGCATCCATGCCTCGCCTGGTGGGCCTGCCGCGACTCATCCGGCGGACGCCCCGCGGAACGGCCCCACGGACGCCGCCGCAGGCGGCCCAGGGTGGGTGGGACCTTAATCCAGGTACCGGTACGCCGGGATCGTGAGGAACTCGAGCAACTCGGGCGACAGGGCCACGCCTTCGAAGATCTCGCGCGTGTCGTCGGGCCGGCCCTCCTGCCAGACCTCCTCGCCGACCTGCTCGCGGATCTTGGCTGTCTCCTCGTCGAGCACCTGACGGACCAGGTCCGCGGTCACGGTGCGACCGTCCTCGAGCTCGACCCCATGGTGGATCCACTGCCAGATCTGCGAGCGGGAGATCTCGGCGGTGGCGGCATCCTCCATCAGCGAGTTGATCGCGGCGGCACCGCGGCCGGTCAGCCAGAACGAGATGTACTGAAAGCCCACGTTGACGTCGGTCCGCAGGCCCTTCTCGGTGATCGCGCCGGGCGTCGAGGCCAGATCGAGCAGCTCGGCGGCGTTGACCTGCACGTCATCGCGCTTGCGGTCGACCTGGTTGGGCTTGCCGTCGAGGCCCTTCTCGAACACCTCGCGCGCCACCGGCACGAGATCGGGGTGGGCGACCCAGGTGCCGTCGTAGCCCTGTGAGACCTCGCGCTCCTTGTCCTTGCGCACGCCGTCGAGCGCCTTCTCGTTGGCCTCGGAGTCCCCCTTTCGGCTGGGGATGAGCGCGGCCATGCCGCCCATCGCGTGGGCCTCGCGGCGGTGGCAGGTGGCGGCCAGGAGCTCGGTGTAGGCGCGCATGAACGGCACGGTCATGGTCACGTCGCCGCGGTCGGGCAGGACCATCTCGCGCCGCTCGGGGAAGCACTTGATCGACGAGAAGATGTAGTCCCAGCGGCCGGCGTTCAGCCCGGCCGAGTGCTCGCGCAGCTCGTAGAGGATCTCGTCCATCTCGAATGCGGCCGGCAGCGTCTCGATCAGCACGGTGGCCTTGATCGTTCCGCGCGGGATCCCCAGGCACTCCTGGGCGAACACGAATACGTCGTTCCACAGCCGCGCCTCGAGATGGGACTCCATCTTGGGCAGGTAGAAATACGGCGCCGAGCCATTACGCAGCAGGCGGCGGGCGCAGTGGAAGACGTACAGCCCGAAGTCGAACAACGCGCCGGTGACCGGCGCTGAGTCGACGAGCAGGTGGCGTTCGGGGAGGTGCCAGCCGCGCGGGCGGACCAGCAGCGTGGCTGGGTTCTCGCCCAGCCGGTAGTCCTTGCCGTCGGAGTCGCGGTAGCTGATCGTCCCGTCGATCGCATCTCTGAGGTTGCGGTGCCCGTCGACCATGTTGTGCCACGTCGGCGCGTTGGCGTCCTCGAAGTCGGCCATGAACCCGTCGGCGCCCGAGTTCAGCGCGTTGATCGTCATCTTGCGATCGGTCGGGCCGGTGATCTCGACCCAGCGCTGCTGCATGTCGGGCCCGACCGGCGCCACCGTCCAGTCGCCCTCGCGGATCTTGCGCGTCTCGGGCAGGAAGTCGAGCATCTCCCCCGCCCGCAGGCGCTCGCGACGCCGGGACCGGGCCTCGAGGAGCTCTCGCCGGCGCGGCCCGAAGCGGTGCTCGAGCTCGGCCACGAACTCCAGCGCGTCCGGGGTGAGGACCTCGTCGAAGCCCGTCTCCATCGGGCCGTTCAGCTCGAGCTTGGCGTGTGTGGTCATCCCGTCATCCTCTCGTCCGCGGTGCTTGATGCTTCCCCGCCCCGTCTGCTCATAACCCGCCCCACGGCTTCGCTCTCGGCCACGCAGAGGCCGCCCACCAGCGCCGTCACCGCGCCTGCCACCGCCCACGCGGGCAGCCCGCCGCCGACAGCGTAGAGCGCCAGCAGCGCGGCACCGATCGCGAGCTGCCGATACTCCACGCCACCCAGCAGCCGCAGCGAGAACGCGGCGATCCCCACGAGGTACAGCGCCACCCCGCCGCACAGGGCCAGGCGGGCTGGTCCGGGCAGCGGCGCGGTAACCGAGCCGCGGGTCAGGACCTTCACTCCGACGGCGAACGTGATGATCCCGGCGATGATCACCAGGTGCAGATAGCTGTAGGCGTCTGCGGCAGCGAGCACCGGGTCCCGGTGGCGGCGAAGCCGCTCGGCGGCCGCCTCGGCGAAGCCCTCGAAGTACGTCCACCACATCGCGACCGTGATCAGCAGGCCGAGCGCCACCGCCGCGACCTCCCCGCCGCTGAGCGGCCGTTCCGCGCTCGCGCCCAGCGCGCCCACGCCGATGGCCACGATCGACTCGCCCAGGCAGATGATCACGAACAGGCTGTAGCGCTCGGCGAAATGCGCCACCGCCACCCGCTGCAGTCCGCGCAGCCGCTCCCGGGTCAGCCAGGCCGGGCCGGCGTAGTCGATCGCCGCGGCCAGCACCCAGAGCACGATCCTGGCCGTCCCGCTGACCAGGGAGCCGGCGATCAGCAGGGCCATCCCGATGGCCACGGTCAGCGCGAAGCCCGCGATCGCCGACCAGGCGGCGTCGCCCTTACGCGAGGCATCCGCGTACAGCGCCAGGTGCAGCAAGCGCACCACCGCGTAGGTGACCGCGAACAACGTCCCTTCGGAGCCGAATGCGTGGGGCACCGAGAGGCCGCTGATGAAGATCGAGATCGCCGAGATCAGCAAGCACGCGCGCAGGGTCGGCGACGCCGCGGCCTGTGCGTTGGCCGCCCACACGTAGGCCGACCACGCCCACCACACCAGCGCGAGCACGAGCATGGCCCGCCCGAATCCGCCCCAGGTTAGGTCTCGCCACAGGAGCGTGGTGACCTGGGTGATCGCGAACACGAACACCAGGTCCCACAGCAGCTCGACCGGCGTGGTTCGCCGTTCTTCGGCGATGTCGAGCGTGGTATCGCTCACCGCGTGAGTATCGCGAGCGGCCGTGTTGGCATAGGGTTCCGGCCGTGCGGCTCGGCGTTTCCCTCGGCTACCTGATCCCCGGCACCCCGCCGGAGGACCATCTGAAGGTGGTCCAGGAGGCCGAGCGGCTGGGCTACGACTCGGTGTGGGCGGCCGAGGCCTACGGATCCGACACGGCCACCGTGCTGGCCTGGCTGGCCGCGGGGACGAGCAAGATCAAGCTCGGCTCGGCGATCTTCCAGATGCCGGCTCGCAGTCCGGGCATGACCGCGATGACCGCGGCCACGATCGATCTGCTCTCGGGCGGGCGGATGCTGCTCGGCCTCGGCACGTCGGGGCCACAGGTGGCCGAGGGCTGGCATGGGCAGCGCTTCGCCCACCAGCTCCAGCGCACGCGCGAGTACGTGGCGGTGGTGCGAATGGCGCTGGCCCGCGAGCGGGTCGAGTTCCACGGCGAGACGCTCGAGCTGCCGCTCCCGGACGGGCCGGGCAAGCCGCTCAAGCTGATGATCTCCCCCGTGCAGGAGCGGATCCCGATCTACCTGGCGGCGATCGGGCCCAAGAACACCGCGCTGGCCGGCGAGATCGCCGACGGCTGGCTGCCGATCTTCTTCTCGCCCGAGCACGTGAGCGAGGTGCGGGCGCTGCTCGAGGAGGGCGCCCAGCGGGCCGGACGCTCGCTCGATGACTTCGACATGGCGCCCACGGTCAACACGTACGTCTCGGACGACCAGGCCGGCGCGCGCGACCGGATGCGCCCGATCCTCGCCCTGTACATCGGGGGGATGGGCTCGCGCAAGCAGAACTTCTACAACCAGCTGGTCCAGCGCTACGGCTTCGAGGACGCGGCCCGGCGGGTCCAGGACCTGTACCTGGAGGGCAAGAAGGAGGAGGCCGCGGCGGCGCTCCCCGACGAGCTGATCGACCTGATCACGCTGTCCGGTCCCCGCGACGTGGTGCGCGATCGCCTGGCCGCCTTCCGCGACGCCGGGGTGGGCACCCTGACGATCGGCGCGATGGCCTGGACGACCGAGGAGCGGATCGAGCAGCTGCGGGCGGTGGCCGAGCTGGCGGCTTGAGCTCGCCCCGCGATCGGCTGCGCATCTTCCTGGGCGCGTTCGGCGAGCCGGGACACGCCTTCCCGATGCTGGCGCTCGGGGCGCGGCTGGCCGAGCGCGGCCACGAGGTCACCTACGAGACCTGGTCGCGGTGGCGCCCGCAGGTCGAAAAGGCGGGCATGCGGTTCCTGCCCGCCCCCGAGTACCCGCTGTTCGGCGGATCCCTGGAGCCATTTCAGATGTATGAGGCGGTGGAGCTGTCCACGCCGCAGACCCGGGCCGCGGTGGCGGAGCTGCGCCCGGACGTGCTCGTGCACGACATCCTCACGCTGGCTCCGGCCATGGCCGGCGAGCTCGAAGGGGTCCCGGTGGCGACGCTGATCCCGCACGTGTATCCGGTGGGCGGGCCGGGGTTCCCGCCCTACGCGATGGGGGCGCGGCGGCCCCGTACGCGAGCCGGCCGGGCGCTGTGGGACGCGGTCGCGCGGGGCACCCAGGGGGGTCTGCGCCAGGGTCGCGACCAGCTCAACGAGACCCGGACAAAGCTCGGTCTGGGGCCGCTGACGCGGTTTCACGGCGGCCTGAGCGAGCGGCTGTGCCTGGTTGGGACGTTCCCGCAGCTCGAGTACCCGCGGCGCTGGCCGCCCGGCACCCACGTGGTGGGACCGCTGATGTGGGAGCCGCCGTTCGATTTCGTCGCGCCGCCGGGCGGGAGCGATCCGCTCGTCCTGGTGGCGCCCTCGACCGCCCAGGACCCCGAGCACCGGCTGCTCCGCGCCGCACTGGCCGGGCTCGGGGATATGCCGATCCGGGTGATGGCCACGTGGAACCGGCGGCCGCTGCCATCGGATGAGCCGGTCGTCGTCCCGGACAACACTCGACTCGTCGAATGGGTTTCCTACTCCAAGACGATGCCTGCCTGCTCGCTGGTCATCTGTCATGCCGGCCACGGCACGATGGTCAGGGCGCTGGCCTGCGGCTGCCCGGTGCTCGCCGTGCCGCACGTCGGCGACATGGCCGAGAACGCGGCGCGAGCGGACTGGGCCGGCGCCGGCGTCCGCCTCCCCTGGCGCCTGTTGACCCCGGGCACGCTGCGGCTCGCGGTGCAGCGGGCGCTGTCGCGGGCATCGGTGGCGGCGAGGGCTCGCGAGCTGGCCGCGTGGGCGGCGGACCACGATGGTCCGGCGCGCGCGGCAGAGCTGGTCGAGGCGCTGGCGGCTCAGAGTTCGCGGCGGCCGCGGACGAACTCGATCAGCTCGAGCGCATCGCCCTCGACGACGTCCATCGGCTCCCCCGAGCAGCTGCACAGCTCGACCACCACGCGCCCATCGGTCACCTCGAGCGCGCGCCAGACGGCGCCGTGAAGCTCCCAGTCCTCGAGCTCGGCGACGGTCAACCCGGCGCGCATGTCAGACCGCCGCGTGGTCCGCGCGCCGGCGGTCGGGCGCCGGGTGCTCGGCCGCCCACTCCATGATCGGGCGCGACCCGCTGATCACCTTGCCGTCGTCGGTGACGAGCGCCGGAACCCAGTGATCGCCGGTTAGCCGCTTGACCTCGCGCCGGCCCTCGGTCTGGTTCAGGGGGAAGAACGACGGCATGCCGCCGAAGCCATAGGCGCGCTGCACCTCGGGGTCGTAGCCGGCGTCTCGCAACGCTTGGTAGGCGTTGCCGCAGGGATGACCGCCGGGGCGCGGGGCCGGCTTCCAGGTGCCGTAGCAGACGTATAACTTCATGTCAGCTCGCTGGCCGCAGTCGGCCGGGCGGCAGCTCCGGGGGTGGGACTCGAACCCACAACATTTCGGTTAACAGCCGAACGCTCTGCCGATTGAGCTACCCCGGATCGGCCCCGGTGGGCAGCGCCAACTGTAGCGGGAACCGCGGTCGCCGCAGCGCACCGTCCTAACCCAGCGCCAACGCGATCATCAAGGGCGTCAATCATCCGCTAATCCAGGGCCGCGAATGAGGCCGGGGCCTTCACGGGCCCGTGACCCAAACCGTACTTCTGGCCCTTAGGATCGCTGCGCCTTGTCTGATCGTGATCGGACCTGCAGAGACGGCATGGGGCCCTGGTCTTGACCAGCCGGATCCGCGACCGGCTGACGGGCGCCCGGCTGACCGGCGCGGGGCGGGCCGGCGCGGGGCGGGCCGGCGCGGGCCCGCGGATGGCGGGGCTGCTGGTCGGCTGCCTACTCCTACTCGCCGGCTGCGGGAGCGGATCGAGCAACCCGGTCGGATCCGGCTCCACGTCCGGCTCGACATCCGGCTCGACGACGGGCTCCTCGACCTCCACGACCACCGCCACCGTGGCCCCCGCGCCGGCGGAGGTCGGCATCCACAAGATTCGCCACGTGGTGATCATCATGCAGGAGAACCGCTCGTTCGACTCGTACTTCGGGACCTACCCGGGGGCGGACGGGATCCCGGGGCTGGCCGGAAACCCGGGAACGGTGCCGTGCCTGCCCGACCCCAACACCGGTGGCTGCGTGCGCCCCTTCCACGACCGGGGGGACCGCAGCCTGGGCGGGCCCCACAGCTCCACCGCCGCACAGGCCGACATCAACCTCGGGAAGATGGACGGGTTCGTGGGCGAGCAGGAGCGCGGTATGGCCGGCTGCGCCCAGACGTTCAACCCGGCCTGCGGCAACGGCGAGGGCACGCCGGACGTGATGGGCTACCACGACGGCTCGGACATCCCCAACTACTGGGCCTACGCGCACGACTTCGTGCTCCAGGACCACATGTTCCAGTCAGACGCCTCATGGAGCCTGCCCTCCCATCTGTACATGGTCTCGGAGTGGTCGGCCTACTGCTCGCTGAAGGGCGACCCTCGCAGCTGCCGAAGCGCCATCGAGAGCCCGCAGAACCCGCCCGACTTCTCGCGCAAGCTCGGCGTCGCCCTGCCGACCGAACCCAACTACGCGTGGACCGACCTCACCTACCTGCTGCACAGATACGGAGTGAGCTGGAAGTACTACGTGTACAAGGGCACCGAGCCCGACTGCGACAGCAACGCCGCGATGTCGTGCGCGCCGGTCGGTCAGAACGCCAAGACCCCCGGTATCTGGAACCCGCTGCCGTACTTCACCGACGTCCAACAGGACGGTCAGCTCGGGAACATCAAGTCGCTGTCCAACTTCTTCGCCGACGTCCGGGCGGGGGACCTGCCCGAGGTGTCGTGGATCGTCCCGAACGGAAGGGTGTCCGAGCACCCGCCAGGTCTGATCAGCACCGGCGAGACCTATGTGACCGGCCTCGTCAACGCGATCATGCAGAGCCCCGACTGGAGCAGCACGGCGATTTTCGTGGCCTGGGACGACTGGGGCGGCTTCTACGACCACGTGGCGCCGCCGTACGTGGACGAACAGGGCTACGGGCTGCGCGTCCCCGGCCTGGTCATCAGCCCGTACGCCAGGCAGGGCTTCATCGACCACCAGACGCTGAGCTTCGACGCCTACGTGAAGTTCATCGAGGACGACTTCCTCGGCGGACAGCGCCTGAACCCGCGGACCGACGGTCGTCCGGATCCGCGCCCCGACGTACGCGAGGATGAACCCCAGCTGGGCGACCTGACGGCCGACTTCGACTTCAACCAGCAGCCGCGCCCGCCGGTGATCCTTCCGGTCAACCCCCCGACCGATCTGATCACGCCGGCCCGCGCCGCACGCCGCCAGCGGGCCGCGGGGCGCACGCTCGCGCTGCCCCGCGCCGGGCCGCTGCGCTCCTTCGAGCTCGGGGTCCTGGCTCGTCGCTTGGGGATCACGAAGAGCACCCTGAACGCGGAGTTGGCCAGCGGCAAGGGGCTGCGCAGCATCGCCCGGACCTACGGCGTCACGGTGGCAGCTCTCCGTCGGGCGGTGCTCTCGGCCCTGCGCGACGAGATCACCCGGGCGGCCCTGTGAGCGCCGCCTCCGGGTAGCGACGCGATCAGACCGCGCGCTCGAGCTTCGCCACCACCTGCCGGATCCTCTCCATCACCGCCTCGCGTTCGCGGGCCAAGTCGCCGGTCCCGGGTTCGCCCTGTGCCCGGGCTCGCCGGATCGCCCGATCGAGCCGGGCCCGCTCGAGGACCAGGCGGGCGTGCACGAGCTGATCCTCGCTGACCCGCCCGGCGCGGCCGGCGCGCGCGACGAGGTCGGCCACGGTTCGCGCCAGCTGCTCGTCGTCGGGCGGCAGGTCGGCCAGCGGGGAGCGCGTCCGGCCCACGATGTGGCGCGCGGCCCGGCGCATGACCTGGCTGGTGATCAGCTGCTCGGGGTCGATCTCGAACAGGGTCCGGGCTCCGGCATCGGGCAGCGCGACGCACAGGGCCAGGAAGGCGCGCTCGGCCCGGAGGCCGTGGTCCGTGAGATCAGCCCCGTTGGTCTGCGTGCCAGCGGTTTTGGCGCCGGTCGGACCCGGACCGGCGGCCGCCGCGGGCGAGGCGCTCCGGGGCGCCGCCGTCCTGATCAGGGTCGCGAGGTGCTCGGGGCTGAGATCGAGGTGACCGGCGACGCGGCGCAGCAACTCGTCGCCGAACGGTCCCCGCTCGAGGTGCTCGAGCGCGGGCTGGAGCTCACGGAACGCGCGGTCGCGACCCTCAGCGGTGCGGGTGTCGTTGCGTTCGAGGATCCGGTCCACGTGAAAGGCGACGAACGGCACCGAGGCGTCGACCCGCTCGCGCAGCGCATCCGCGCCCGCGCGCTCGATCAGCTCGGCCGGATCGGCTCC
The DNA here is from genome assembly GCA_963832315.1 of uncultured Solirubrobacterales bacterium. Taxonomy (GTDB): domain Bacteria; phylum Actinomycetota; class Thermoleophilia; order Solirubrobacterales; family Solirubrobacteraceae; genus Palsa-465. The sequence continues at coordinate 521,154 of CAWHTT010000015.1, forward strand.
CTCGGGCAGCGGGACTACTCGGAGCTGCAGGTTGCGGTCGCCGGTCAGCTGCGCAGCCTTGAGCATCGCCTCCTGGCCGGCCGTGTCGGCGTCCAGGCACAGCACGAGCACCTTGGCGTAGCGCTCGAGCTCGGAGATCTGCTCAGCGGTCAGCGCGGTCCCCATGATCCCCACGGCGTTCGCGAGACCGGCCTGGTGCAGTGCGAGCACGTCGGTGTAGCCCTCGACGAGGATCACGCTGCCGGTCTTCGCCGCCGGCGCCCGGGCGCGGTCGAGCCCGAACAGCACCCGGCGCTTCTGGTAGAGCACGCCCTCGGCCGTGTTCAGGTACTTCGGCCGCTGGTTCTCGCGCATCGCGCGGGCGCCGAACCCGATCACATTTCCGCGGGCGTCGGTCGACGGGAACATGATCCGCTCCCGGAAGCGGTCGTAGATCTGGCCCGGGCGGTTCTGCGAGCGCTGGGCCACCCCCACCGCGAGCAGGTCCTCGTCGCTGAAGCCCGCTCGGCGCGAGGCGGTGAGGATCCGATCCCAGGCGCTCGGCGCGTAGCCGACTCGGAACTCTTTGAGCGTGTCCTCGCGCAAGCCCCGGGCTTGGAGGTATTCCCGCGCCGCCTGGGCCTCGCGCGCCTCCCACAGGTATCTCGCGTAGTAGGTGGCGGCCCGGCCGAGCAGGCTGTGCAGGCGCTCGCGCCGCTGGCGCCGCTGGGCGGCCTCGGGGTCCTCCTGCTCGGTCTGGAGCTCGACGCCGAAGCGATCGGCCAGGGTCTGCAGGGCGCCGGTGAAGTCGAGGCCCTCGGTCTCCATCACGAACGTGAACAGGTCGCCCGAGGCCTGGCAGCCGAAGCAGTAGTAGACCTTCTCGATCGGATTGACCCCGAACGACGGGGTGCGCTCGTCGTGGAACGGGCACCGACCCACGTACTCGCTGGCGCCGGCGCGGCGCAGCTCGGTGCGCTCGGAGACCAGGGCGATCATGTCGACCGCGTCGCGTACGCGGTCGCGAGAGTCGGCCGTGTAGCGCGTCACGTGGCTGTCACGGTCGGCACTGCGTGGTCACGGCGCGAACGCCACCGGCACGCTCAGGGCCTCGAACGTGCGGATGCAGAAGCGATCGGTCATCCCGGCCAGGTAGTCGGTGACCCGGCGCGGGAGCTCGCCCGGCGGGATCGAGGTGGGGATCTCGTCCGGATGGGCGCAGTAGTAATCGAACAGCGAGCGCACCACCCGGCGGATCTTCTCGTGCTCGCGGGTCGCCTCGGGCCCGAGGTACACCCGCTTGAACATGAACTCCCGCAGCTCGGTCATCGCGGCGCCGACCGTCTCGCCCTGGACGATGTCGCCCGCCTCCTCGGAGTGCTCGACCAGGTCGTGCACGAGCGTGTCGATCCGTTGCGGGCCGGTCTCGCCGAGGATGTTTATGGGGGTTTCCGGGAGGTCGACCGGCGAGAGCAGGCCAGCGCGGACGGCGTCGTCGATGTCGTGGTTGATGTAAGCCACGCGATCCATCAGGCGGACGATCTTGCCCTCGAGCGTGGCCGGCTCCTGCGCCCGGCCCGAGTGGCTCACGATTCCGTCGCGCACCGGCGCGGTCAGGTTCAGCCCGAGTCCGTCCTGCTCGAGCGTGTCGACCACCCGCAGCGAGTGCTCGTGGTGCATGAACGACAGGCCGAAGCGCTCGGACAGACAGCGATCGAGCGCGTCCTCGCCCACGTGACCGAAGGGCGGATGGCCCAGGTCGTGGCCGAGTCCGATGGCCTCGGTCAGATCCTCGTTCAGGCGGAGTGCGCGCGCGACGGTACGCGAGATCTGCGTTACCTCCAGCGTGTGGGTCAGCCGGGTGCGGTAGTGATCGCCGGCCGGCGAGACGAACACCTGGGTCTTGTACTTGAGCCGGCGAAACGCCTTGCAGTGCACGATCCGGTCGCGGTCACGCTGGAACGGGGTGCGCAGGCCGCATTCGGGCTCCTCCCGCTGCCGGAGCGCCGGGTAGGACGGGGTGGCGAGCGGCGAGAGGTCGCGCTCCTCCCGGGCGCGGATGCGGTCGGCGAAGGCCTGCGCGACCGGGCCGGTGGGGTGCTCTCCGGAGCCTTCCGGGGTCGAAGTCAGGACCTGTCCACTCATCGCCTTCGATTCTGACAGCCGTCGCGACGGCCGAGAGGAGTTGTCACAAAGGCGTGACCGCCGATGAGCGCAGCCTGCGGTGTCTTGCCGGCGAGGTGGCTAGCGCCGGGTCACGAGCGGGCGCAGGCGGACGTGCGCGTGGTGCTCGGCGGTCTCGGTGATCGCCCGCTCGGCCTGGGCCAGGGCTCGCTCGGAAGCGTCAGGGGCCTGCGCCAGTGGCCGCCCGAGCGCGCCGACCAGGAAGTTGTGGCCCTCCTGACCGAGCGGGAACGCGGCCGCCTCACAGGAGCTGCACACAACTCCGCCCGCCGCGGCCGAAAAGCCCTGCAGATGCTGGGTTTCGCCGCAGCCGGCGCAGGAGGCGAGCTGGGGCACGATCCCGGCCGCGAGCAGCAGCTTGAGGCGGAAGGCCAGGCCGGTGGCGGCCCGTGCGTGCTCGGCGCCCGAGTCGAGCAGCGCCAGTTCGTTGGCGAGCAGGCGAAACACCTCAGGATGCGGGTCGGGGGTCTCGAACAGGCGCGCCACCGCGTCGCAGGCGCGCGCGGCGGCGTCGAGCGTGGCGGCATGCTCGCGCAGCCCGGCGTGGGCGGCGATCGTGTCGACGCCGGTGACCGTGTGCAGGTCGCCGCGGCCCTCGTGCAGCATCGCGTTGATGTGGAAGAACGGCTCGAGCCTGGCCCCGAACCGGCTGCGGGCCCGCCGCACGCCCTTGGCGATCGCCGCCAGCCGCCCGTAGCCCGGGGTATACATGTGGAGGATCCGATCCGCCTCGCCGTAGCGGATCGAGCGCAGCACGATCGCCTCGGTCCTCAGCGACCGGGCCACGGCGCCACCGTCGGGGCGGTGCGAGCCTTCCGCCAATCCCCCGCTATACTTTCTGAAGCTATGGCGCAAATCACGCTCTACACCACCGAGGCATGTCCCTTCTGCACGAGCGCGAAGGCCCTGCTGGCCAAGCGCGGTATCGCCTACGACGAGATCAATCTGGCACGCGATCCGGACAGTCGGGCCAAGCTGCAGGAGAAGACCGGCATGTTCACGTTTCCGCAGATCGTGATCGGCGAGCACGCCCTCGGCGGGTTCACCGAGTTGCTGGCCGCGGATCGAGCCGGTCACCTCACCGAGCTGCTGGCGGCGTAGGCCCCGTCGGCCATATGTAGCGCCCGCCGCCTGGCCGCCGCCGGGGTCGCGGGCCGGGCGGCCGACTCGTGCAGAACCTGCCAGTCGAACCGCCGACGCTCGACCGTGGCATGGATTGCATGTCCCTGATGCAGAACCTGCCACGGCTCCGCGGCAATCGGTCGTCTGGCAGGTTCTGCACGCCGGTCCCGGCCGCCGGCCCGCTCAGGATCGGCCCGCCACCGCGCCGGCAGGCCGCCGACCCCGGGGCTTCGGCTGGCAGCGCTCGCACACGTAGGTCCCGCGTCCTCCCACGACGATCTTGCGGATCGTGGTCCCGCACCGCGGACACGGCCGGCCGGCGCGGCGGTGGACCAGGAAGCGATCCTGGAAGGACCCGCGGGCGCCGTCGATGTGGCGGAAGTCGTCGATCGAGGCGCCCTTGGCCTCGATCCCGGCGCTGAGCGCGTCCTCGATGCCCTCGCGCAGGCGCTCCCAGTCGGCGGCGGCGAGCCGGCCGGCGGGCCGCAGGGGATGGATCCCGGCCCGGAACAGCGCCTCGTCGGCGTAGATGTTGCCGACCCCGGCGATCCGCCGCTGATCGAGCACGAACGCCTTGACCGGAGCCGCCCGGCCCTGGCCGAGTGAGCGCAGGTGCTGGGCCGTGAACTCGGGCGTGAGCGGCTCGATACCGATCCGGGCGTTCAGGTACTCGTCACGCGCCGCGGCACCGTGGAACAGGTGGCCCGTGCCGAAACGGCGTGGGTCGACGTATACGAGGCGGTGTCCATCGTCGAGGTCGAGCAGGACCCGGGTGTGCGGCGGTGGCGCCGGCGGGTCGAACAGGAGCGTCCCGGTCATGCGCAGGTGCATGAGCAGGTAGCGCTCGTCCGAGAGCGACCACACCAGGTACTTGCCGGCGCGGTCCAGCCGCTCCACCCCCGCGCCCTGGAGCTCGGCCTCGGTGGGCGCCCGCGGCTGCGGGCGGGTCCAGCGCGGATCGAGGATCTGGGCCCGGGCGATCGTGCGGCCGGTCAGGTGCGGGGCCAGCTGGCGGCGGATCGTCTCGACTTCGGGCAGCTCGGGCATCGTTACTACGAGTCTGCCTCAGACGAACGGGTCGCCCGGCAGCTCGCTGCTCCCGCCATCGGTCAGCCAGGCGAGGACGCTCGCCCCAACGTCGGCCAGCACCCCGTCGTGCCGGCGCCCGCCGTGGCCGGCGAACGCGGCCAGGAGCGGGGCGTACTCGCGAGTGTGGTCGGTGTGCGGGGCGGTCGGATCGCAGCCGTGGTCGGCGGTCAGCACGAGCAGATCAGCCGGCCCGAGCAGCTCGAGCCACTCCCGCACCGCCGCGTCGATCTCCTGCAGGGCGCGGTGGAACCCCGGGACGTCGTGGCGGTGCCCGTAGACCTGATCGGTCTCCACGAGGTTGGTGAACACGAGCCCGGACTCGAGCGAGTGCATGAGCTCGGTCGTCTCGGCCAGCGCGCGGGCGTTGGTGGCGCCAGGATGCTGGACGTCGACGCCGATGCCGGCGAACAGCTGCCCGACCTTGCCCACGGTGTGCACCTCGATCCCCGCGGCCTGGAGCTCGTCGAGGTAGCTGCGGGCCGGCGGCGGGATCGAGAAGTCGCGCCGTCCTTCCGTGCGCTCCCACCGGCCACTCGCGCCGGTGAACGGCCGGGCGATGACTCGTCCCACGGCGTGCTTGGCCGGGAGTGCCGCGCGCACCCGCGCGCAGATCTCGTACAGCTCATCCGGCGCCACGACGTCCACGTGCGCGGCGATCTGGAGCACGGAGTCCTGACTGGTGTAGACGATCAGCGCGCCGGTGCGCAGGTGCTCGGGGCCGCATTGCTCGATCGCCTCGATCCCGTTGCAGGGCCGGTTGCAGATCACCCCGCGACCGCTGATCGACGAGACGATCTCGACCACGTCGGCGGGAAAGCCGCTCGGGTATGTGGGGAGCGCCCCGCCGGCGGACACGCCCATCAGCCCCCAGTGCCCGGCGGTCGAGTCCTTGCCCGGCCCGAGCGCGGCCAGCCGTCCGTGCAGCACCGGCGAGTCAGCCGGCGGCACCCCATCCAGGTCGACGATCGACCCCAGCCCGAGGCGGCCGAGCACCGGCAGCTCGAGGCCCCCCGCCTCGCGGGCCAGATGCCCGAGCGTGTTCGTGCCCGTGTCGCCGTACGCGGCGGCGTCCGGCAGAGCGCCGACCCCGCAGGCGTCCAGCACCACCACGAACGCTCGTCTGGGCAATGGCTTCGGCCCGGCGGGGGCGCGGGTCAGTCCTCGCCGTCCCAGTAGTCGAGGCGCTCGAACCGGGCGATCAGGCCGATCCCGCGGAACGCGACCTTGTTCGAGCGGGGGTAGAAGCAGACGTCGGCCGGATCGCGCATGCCGTAGGCCAGGTAGGTGAGCCCGGCTTCTCCGGCCCGGAACGAGTGCGCCACCCCGGTTCCCGCCGGACGGGCGATCACGTGACCCGCCACGACCGGGGTCTCCTCTTGGCCGAGCACGACCACGCCGTCGCCGTCGAGGATCACGAAGATCTCCTCCTCGAGCGAGTGGCAGTGCGGTGGCGCGGACTCCTTTGCAGGGAAGACCTGCACGTGCTGGATGCCGGTGGTGACCGAGCCCGCGGCTCGGCCCAGGTTGCGCCGGGTGCGGGCCACGCGCGGGCGCTCGACGGTGACCGCCTCGACGTCCTCTACGTTGACCACCGTGGGTGGCCGTGGGCCCGCCCCGCCGGTCGGGAGGGGCGGAGGGCCGAGCTCGGACTCGCGGACGAACTGGGCGGGCTTGCCGTCGATCGCGCCCGGAAAGGACTCGACCATCCGGGCCCCGACGTACGACATGCCCAGGCGCGGGAAGCCGACGCTCTCGTCCTCGTGGCGCTCGCCGAAAGCCAGCACGTCGAGCGGCTCGAGCGCGTGCATCGTGTGGGCGCCGCCGCCGGCCCGGTAGACGATGCAGTCGCCCGCCCTGACCTCGCACACGTCGCCGTCCTGCCAGGACAGGCCGCGGCCGCTCAGCACGTAGAAGATCTCCTCGTCGAGCCCGTGTTCGTGGGCCGGCGTGGACCACCCGCCGGCGGGCAGCTCGATCCGGCGCACCCCGACCTTGACGCTGCCGGCCGCCTCGCCGACGTACGTCCAGCTGCTGCGGAGGTGGCCGAGCTCGACCTCGCGCCGGCGGCCCTCGTCCAGTCTCACGATTCCCACGGCGGGGACTCTACGACCGACCGCCCCACGCCGGCCGCCTGGGCGGCTAATGCGGTTTGATCTGGGCCCGCGGGTGGGCCTCGAAGTACACGTCCCGAAGGCGCTCGGTGGTCAGGTGGGTGTAGATCTGGGTGGTGCCGATGTCGGCGTGGCCGAGCATCTCCTGCAGCGAGCGCAGGTCGCAGCCGCCGGTCAGCAGATGGGTGGCGAACGTGTGGCGCAGCGTGTGCGGGCTCATCCGCTGCTCGAGGCCGGCGGTGCGGGCGTGGCGGCGGACGATCTTGTACAGCCCCTGGCGGGACAGGCCGCCCCCCCGCAGGTTCACGAACACCCGCCGCTCCGGACGCAGGCCGACGAGTTGGGGCCGGCCGCGCTCGAGATACGCGCTCAGGGCCTCGATCGCCTTGCCCCCGATCGGCACGATCCGCTCCTTGGAGCCCTTGCCGCGGGCGCGCAGGATCCCGGCCTCGAGGTCGAGCTCGGACAGCTCGAGCCCGATCGCCTCCGACGCGCGCAGGCCGCACGCGTACATCGTCTCGAGCAGCGCGCGGTCCCGAAGCGCGGCCGGGCTTGTCCCCCGGGGCTGCTCGAGCAGCCGGGTCACCTCGTCGCGGCTCAGCACCTTGGGCAGCCGCGCCCGCGACCGGGGGGCGCGCAGCTCCGCCGCCGGGTCGTGATCGAGGATCTGCTCGCGCCGCAGGTGGCGGTAGAACGAGCGCAGGCAGGCGATCTTGCGCTGCAGCGTGGCCGGCGCGGCGGGAGGTCGCTCCGGTGTGCCGGTGGCCAGCTCGGAGATGAACGCGCTCAGGTCGGTGGTGTGCACCGTCAGCGGATCGAGCCCGTGGCGCTCGAGGAACTCGGCGAACTGCTGCAGATCGGAGCGGTAGGCCTCGAGCGTGTTGCGCGACAGCCCCCGCTCGAGCTCGAGGTGGCCGAGGAAGTCAAAGGTCAGCTCGGTGATCGGCCGGGCGTCCTGCACCGCGTGCGTCGTGGCCATGCGAGGTGATTCGCGGCCGTCGGCGGCGGTCCTGCCGCTGGTCCAGCGCGCCCGCTAGCTGCGCTCGTAGACGTACGCCTCGGTGGTGTAACCGAGGCGCAGCGGCTCGGTCCAGCCCGCGGCCAGCGCGCGTACCCGCCCGAGCACCTCTTCCCGCCCGCGCTCGTCCAGGCCGGCGATGAAGCTCGTGGAGCAGACGCGGTCGACGACCCCGTCCACGTCGAGCTCCTGCTCGTAGGGCAACTCGAGCTCTCCGACCGCGGCAAACAGCCCGCTCGCCGCGAGCGGTGCGCGCCACTCGCCCCGATGATGGCTGGGCGTGTCGCCTCGGTAGGGCTCGATGATCGCGCTGATCTCGCGGTGAAGCGGCTGATCGGTCAGCCGGCGATTCCAGATCAGCGCGAACCGGCCGCCCGGACGGAGCACGCGGTGAAACTCGGCCAGCGTCCGGGGGACGTCGAACCAGTGAAACGCCTGCGCCACCGCGATCGCGTCGACCGACTCATCGGCCAGCGGCAGCGCCTCGGCCGTCCCGTCTAGCACCCGGGCCTCCGGCACGGTCCGCTCGAGCCCGGCGCGCATGGCCGGCACCGGCTCGACCGCCACGATCTCGGCACCGGTGCCCACGAGCTCCCGGGTCAGCTTGCCCGTGCCGGCGCCGACGTCCAGCAGCGTTCGCCCCGGGCGCAGGTCCAGCTGCTCGCGGAGCCAGTCGATCGCGGCGCGCGGATAGCCGGGGCGTCCTCGCTCGTAGGCGACCGCTCCGGCCTGGAATCCGCGCCGCGCCTCGTCGTGGATCGCCACGCGCTACGCGACCCCGTAGGCGAGCCGGCGCTGTCCGGCCAGCCACAGCAGCGCGATCAGCGACTTGGAGTCATCGCACTGCTCGATCGCGTCGTCGAGCTCAGTCAGCGGCCAGGGCACGATCTCGATCCGCTCGCCCGGCTCCGGCTCGTGCTCGGGGTCGTCGGTGAGCTCGGTGGCCAGATACAGCCACACCCGCTCGTCGCTGAACCCGGGGCTGGTGAAGAACGCGAACAGCTCCTGCCAATGCTCGGCACGCTTTCCGATCTCCTCGGCCAGCTCGCGCTTGCCCGTCTCGAGTGGCGGCTCGCCGGGGACGTCGAGCTTGCCGGCGGGGATCTCGAGCGAGGCGGAGGCCCCGATCACCTCGCGGGGCTGGCGGGTCAGCCACACGTGCTCGTCGTCGAGCGCCAGGATCCCGACCGCCCCGGGGTGCCAGACCTTGTCGCGAGTCACCTCCTCGCCGTCGGGGTAGCGGAAGCGCTCGCTGCCGGCGCGCACGATCCCGCCCTCCCACTTGACCTCGGACCCGATGGGCTCGAATTCGCTGCCGGTCACGCCGCCGCTCCCGCGAGGGCCCGCCCGGACTCGTCGACCAGAGCGATCGTCACCTCGAGCAGCCCCTCGAGCGCGTCGACGCTGATCCGCTCGGTGGGCTCGTGGTTGTGCTCTGTCCCGTCGGCCAGATTGGTGCAAGGCAACCCGGCCGCCTCGAAGACAGCCGCGTCCGAGGCACCCCCGGTGATGATGTGCCGGGGCTCGTAGCCGCACGCCCGGAGCGCCTGCTCGGCGATCGTGACCTGGATCGCCTTGGGCTTCGTCCGGTAGCCCTGGATCAGCCGCTCCACGGTCACGTCGAGGTCGCATTCCGCAGCGTCGGCGGCGTCCTGCATGTGGTCGATCATCTCGGTGGCGAGGCTCTCCACGCGCGCATGGTCGACGCTTCGCACCTCGGCCTCGACCCGGCAGCGCTCGGGGACCACGTTGATCGCGGTTCCCCCCTCGATCGTGCCGACGTTGGCGGTCGTCTCGGCGTCAAGCCGGCCGAGGCGCATGGCGGCGATGGCGCGGGCGGCCGCGGCGATCGCGCTGCGCCCTTCCTCGGGCCGGACGCCGGCATGCGCGGAGCGCCCGCGGAACTCGGCCACCATCCGGTGAAGCGTGGGCGCGGCGAGCACGATCTCCCCGATCGGGGTCGCGTGGTCGAACACGTAGCCGAACCGGCTGTCCAGGCGGCTGACGTCGACCGCCCGGGCGCCGAGCAGCGATATCTCCTCGCACACCGTGAACAGCATCTCGATGCCGACCGGCGGCGCGCCCCCGCGGGCGCCGCGCGTCAGCCGGCGTGCCAGCTCGATGATCACCGCCACCGCGGTCTTGTTGTCGGCCCCGAGGATCCCCTCCCCCGCGTTGGTCCAGCCTCCGTCGACTCGTACGGGCTCGACCGTCGCGGTCAGCGGGACGGTGTCCATGTGGGCGCACAGGAGGATGGAGTCCGGGCCGGTGCCGGGAATCCGGGCCAGCAGGTTGCCGGCGTCGGATCCAACCTGCGGGCCGGCGCCGTCCTCCTGGACCTCCAGCCCCATGCCGCGCAACTCGTTGGTCACCCAGTCGGCGACCCCACGCTCGCGGCCGGACGGGCTCTCGATCCGGCACAGGGCGGCGAACGTCTCGTGGAGCCGCTCGCGCTCGGCGTCGGTGGCGCGCCTCACCGGGCGGAGGTGGGCGCGGAGGCCTTGGCGCCGTTGGCACCGGCGCCCGGCGCGGCCGCGTGCGGGAGCCCGGCGTGCTCGAGCGCCGCCCCAACGAACTCGCGGAACATCGGCGCGGGCCGCTCGGGACGCGACTTGAACTCGGGGTGGTACTGGGAGGCGACGAAGAACGGGTGCTGGTCGACCGGGAGCTCGATCGCCTCGACGAGGCGCTCGTCGGGGCTCGTGCCCGAACAGACGAGGCCGGCCGCCTCGATGCGCCGGCGCAGGTGGTTGTTGACCTCGTAGCGGTGGCGGTGGCGCTCGTACACGACCGGCTCGCCGTACAGCTCGCGGATCCGCGTCCCGTCGTGGAGCTTCACGGGGTCGGCGCCCAGGCGCATCGTGCCGCCCATGTCGGCGATCTCCTTCTGCTCGGGCAGCAGGTCGATCACCGGGTACGGCGTCTCGAGGTCGAACTCCGTGGAGTTCGCGCCCTCCATGCCGGTCACGTGGCGCGCGAACTCGGCCACCGCCAGCTGCATGCCCAGGCAGATGCCGAGGTACGGGATCCTCTTCTCTCGGGCGATCTGGGCGGCGCGGATCTTGCCCTCGATCCCGCGGCCGCCGAACCCGCCCGGAATGAGGATCCCCGACACCTTCTCGAGGCGCGCGGCGACGGCCGGATCGGCGACTTCCTCGGAGTCGACCCAGTCGATCTCGACCTTGCAGTCGTGGTGGGTGCCGGCGTGGCGCAGCGCCTCGACGACCGACAGGTAGGCGTCCTCGAGCCGGACGTACTTGCCGACCAGCGCGATCCGCACGCTGTGGGTGGCCTCCTTGGCGCGCTCCGTGATCGCCTCCCACCCACTCAGGTCGGGCTCGGGGGCCTCGATCCCGAAGTGCTCGGAGAGGATGAAGTCATCGACGCGCTCGGTGCGGAACACCAGCGGCACCTGGTAGATGTCGGGCACGTCGTAGGCGGACACGACGGCCTCGACCGGCAGGCTGGCGAACAGCGCGATCTTGCGGCGGATGTCGGTGCCGAGCATCGACTCCGAGCGGCAGATCACCATGTCGGGCGCGATACCGATGCGGCGGAGTTCGTTGACCGAGTGCTGCGTCGGCTTGGTCTTGAGCTCGCCGGCGTGCCCGATGTAGGGGACCAGCGTGAGGTGGATGAACATGCAGCGCCGGCGCCCCACGTCGACCGGGAACTGGCGGATCGCCTCGAGGAACGGCAGCGACTCGATGTCGCCCACCGTCCCGCCGATCTCGGTGATCACGAAGTCGACGTCGGTCGCCTCGGCCATCAGGCGGATGCGCTGCTTGATCTCGTCGGTGATGTGCGGGACGACCTGGACGGTGGCGCCGAGGTAATCGCCGCGGCGCTCGCGCCGGATCACCGTGTTGTAGATGCCGCCGGCGGTCACGTTCGATGCCCGGTTCGTGTTGGCGTCGGTGAAGCGCTCGTAGTGGCCGAGGTCGAGGTCGGTCTCGGCGCCGTCCTCGGTCACGAACACCTCGCCGTGCTGGTAGGGCGACATCGTGCCCGGGTCGACGTTGATGTACGGGTCGAACTTCTGGAGCTGGACGTCGAGCCCCCGGGCCACGAGAAGGCGCCCGATCGACGAGGCAGCGATTCCCTTGCCGAGCGAGGACACCACCCCGCCAGTGATGAAGATAAAACGCGTCTCGCCGGAAGCCATAGGGTCCGCTCTCCGAGTCTAGTTGGGTCTCGGGAGTTTGAAGTTAGCGGCCGCCCCGGACACTCCGGAGCCTGCGAGTTATTCAGGCGGCGCGGAGCAGCGAACGGGCGTGGCGGGCGGCCCCGCGGTCACCGGCGTCCGCCCCCAGCATCCGGACGAGCTCGCCGACTACGCCGTCGCCGTCGAGCGCGGACACCGTGGTTCGCGCCGGCAGCGACTGCGTGTCCTTGGCGATCGTGAAGTGGCGCGCGGCCATCGCCGCCACCTGGGGCAGGTGCGTGATGCAGAGGATCTGCCGGCCGACCGCCAGCTCGCGCAGGTGCTCGCCGACCGCGCGGGCGGTGTGCCCGCCGATGCCGGCGTCGATCTCGTCGAACACGAGCAGGGGCCCCGCGCTCTCTCCCCCGGTATCGGAGGCATGCGCCACGCTCAGGAGCGCGAGCATCACCCGCGAGAGCTCGCCCCCCGAGGCGATCTCGCGCAGCGGTCCCGCCGGCAGGCCGGGGTTGGCCGCGATCATCAGCTCGACCGTGTCCGCCCCGCGCGGCCCGCACCCGCCCTCCCGCGGCGCCAACTCGACCGAGAACGTCGCCTCGGGCATGGCCAGCTCGGCCAGCCGCTCGCGCACCGCGGCCGCCAGCGCAGGCGCCGCGCGCCGGCGGCGCTTGGACAGCCCCGCCGCAAGTCCCTCCAACTCGTCCCGCGCCGAAGCGAGCTCCTCGTCGGCGGTCCCGAGCGAGACCTCGGCCCGCTCGAGCTCCTCGCGCCGCGCCCGGCAGCGCTCGGCATGCGCGAGGACCTCGGCGACCCCACCGCCGTGCTTTCGCTCCAGTCGCGCGAACAGCGCCAGACGCTCCTCGACCTCCTCCAGCCGCCCGGGGGAGCCCTCCAGCCCCTCCGCGTACGAGCGGAGCGCCGCCCCGACGTCCTGGGCCTCGTAGGCGAGCGCGGCCGCGCGCTCGGACAGGGCGGCGAGCTGCGGGTCGATGGCGGCCGCCTGCTGCACCTGCGCGGCCGCGCGTGCCAGAAGCTCGACCGCGCCCTCGCCCACCTCGCCCTCCCCCGACAGCGCCTCGGCTGCGACGGTGGCGCCGGCCTGCAAGGTCTCGAGGTGGCGCAGGCGTTCGCGCTCCTCGGTCAGATCAGCCGCCTCGGCCTCGCTCGGCGACACCCGCTCGATCTCCTCGAGCTCGAAGCCGAGCAGGTCGAGCTCGCGCTCGCGCCCTGCGGCGACCGAGCGCAACTCGTCGACCCGCTCCTCCAGAGCACGCACGCGCGCGTGCGCCTCGCCCACCTTGTCGCGCAGCGAGGCGACCTCGGCGCCGCACCACCCGTCGAGCACGTCGAGCTGCACGGCAGAGAGCATCAGCCGGCGGTGCTCGTGCTGGCCGTAGAAGGCAAACAGCGCGCTGCCCAGCTCGCGCAGGTCGGCCACCGTCGCCGAGCGCCCACACACGTAGGCGCGGGTCCGCCCATCAGGCCACACCCGCCGGGCCAGCACGATCTCGTCGGCGCCTTCGGGGAGCAACTCGAGCCCGCTCATCTCGGGCGGGAGCGAGAACACGCCCTCGACGTAGGCCTCGGCGGCGCCGCCGCGCACCACGCCGCTTCCGGCCCGCCCCCCGAGCAGCAGGTCGAGCGACTGGGCCAGAAGCGTCTTGCCGGCGCCGGTCTCGCCGGTCACCACGTTCAGGCCCGGTGTCAGGCGCAGCTCGGCGCGGTCGATCAGCAGCAGGTTCTCGATGCGCAGCTCATGCAGCATCGCCCCGGTGTACCAGGACGCCCCGACGGAACCCGGACGTCGGGTAAGCCGAGCTCCGGCTGACCGGCTGAGGTACGGTAACGGCCCGCGTCACCAGGAGAGGAGACCGATGGCCAGTACCGCGTCCCAGCTCGAGTCGCGCCACGTCACGACCGCCCCAGCCGATGTAGATGTCTCGGGGCTCAAACGGGCCTTGAGCGCGGCGGTCTCGGGCGAGGTCCGGTTCGACGCGGGCACCCGCGCGATGTACGCCAACGACTTCTCGATCTACCGGGCGGTCCCGATCGGCGTGGTCATTCCGAAGGGCCCCGAGGACGTGATCTCCGGCGTGGCGGTGTGTCGCGAGCACGGCGCGCCCGTCCTTCCCCGCGGAACCGGCACCGCGCCGAGTGGCCAGACCACGAACGTCGCCGTCGTGTTCGACTACTCCAAGTACTACAACCAGATACTCGAGCTCGACCCGGAGAGCATGCGCGCCCGCGTCCAGCCGGGCGTGATCTGCGACCAGCTCCGCAACGCGGCCGAGGAATACCACCTGACCTACGGCCCCGACCCGGCCACCCACGAGTACTGCACGTTCGGCGGCATGCTCGGCAACAACTCGTGCGGAACCCACTCGCTGATGGCGGGCAAGACGTCGGACAACGTGATCGAACTCGACGTGCTGCTGTACGACGGTACGCGCATGCGCGTCGGCGCGACCCCGGACGACGAACTCGAACGGATCATCGCGAAAGGCGGCCGGCAGGGCCAGATCTACGAGCAGCTCAGGCAGCTCCGAGACGAGGTCGCCGACCGGGTCAGGCAGGAGTTCCCCGACATCCCGCGCCGCGTCAGTGGCTACAACCTCGACGAGCTCCTGCCCGAGTCCGGCTTCCACGTGGCCCGCGCCCTGGTCGGCTCCGAGGGCACGTGCGTGAACGTGCTCGAGGCGACCGTGCGCCTGGTCCCGAGCCCCCAGCACCGCCGCACGCTGGTGCTCAGCTACCCCGACGTGTTCCACGCCGCCGACCACGTCCCAGCCCTCCTGCAAACCAACCCCATCGGCCTCGAGGGCTACGACGACCAGCTGATCAAGAACATGATCGCCAAGCACCGCCTCGCCGCCGAGCGCGCGGTCCTGCCGGACGGCCGCGCCTGGCTCTACGCCGAGTTCGGCCACGACGACCCCGACGAGGCCACCGCGCTGGCCGAGCGAGCCCTCAACGCGGTCAAGGGCGGCCCGCAACTCGAGGCGAAGGTGATCATCGACCAGGTCGAGCAGATCAGCGCCTGGAAGGTGCGCGAGAGCGCGGTCGGGGACAGCCGCGCGCCGGGCTACATGGACGCCGAGGGCAACTGGGAGGACGCCGCCGTGCACCCCGACAAGCTCGGCGCGTACCTGCGCGACTTCCAGCAGATCCTCGACGACCACGGCTACCGCTGCGTCTACTACGGCCACTTCGGCCAGGGCTGCGTGCACACCCGGATGGACTTCGACCTGAAGACCGCCGCCGGGGTCAAGACGTTCCGCTCGTTCATGGAAAAGTGCGCGGACCTCGTCGTCTCCTACGGCGGCTCGCTGGCCGGCGAGTACGGCGAGGGCCACGGGCGCGCCGAGCTCCTGCCCAAGATGTTCGGTCCCGAGTTGATGGCCGCCTTCAACCGCTTCAAGCGGATCTGGGACCCCGACGTCAAGATGAACCCCAACCGGCTGATCGGCGACGTCAAGCTCGACGAGGGCCTGCGCCTCGGCCCGGACTACCGCCCCCCGCAGCTGCAGACCCACTTCGCGTTCCCCGACGACGAAGGGTCGTTCGCCACCGCGATCGAGCGCTGCTTTGGCATGGCCAAGTGCCGCAACCTCGGCAGCGTCACGATGTGCCCGAGCTTCCACGTCACCCGCGAGGAGCGCCACTCGACCCGCGGCCGCTCGAGGCTGCTGTTCGAGATGCTCAAGGGCGACCCGGTCTCGGAGGGCTGGCGCGACGACGCGGTCAAGGAGTCGCTCGACCTGTGCCTGGCCTGCAAGGGCTGCACCGGCGACTGCCCGGTCCAGGTCGACATCCCGACCTACAAGGCCGAGTTCCTGAGCCACTACTACGCGCGGCGCCGGCGGCCGCTGAACCACTACGTGCTGGGCCTGCTCCCCTGGTGGGGACCGACGGCGGCGCGCGCGCCGCGGCTGGTCAATGCGCTCACCCATGCGCCGGGAATCGCCTCGACCGGCAAGCGGCTGATGGACATCGCCGAGGAGCGCGACCTCCCGCGCTTCGCCACCCAGACCTTCCGCGACTGGTTCGCGCGCCGGCAGCCCGGCCCGCGCCCCGCCGGCACCGCGACCAAGCGGGTCGTCCTGTGGCCCGACACGTTCACCGACCTGTTCGAGCCCCACATCGGGCGGGCCGCGGTGGAGGTGCTGGAGGCGGCCGGGTTCAGTGTCGAGCTACCGGCCAGGCGCGTCTGCTGCGGGCGCCCGCTGTACGACTTCGGGATGCTGAAGCTGGCCAAGCGAACGCTGCGCGACACGCTCGAGACCCTCTCGGAGCCGATTGCGTCGGGCGTGCCGGTGGTGGCTCTGGAGCCGAGCTGCGCCTCGGTGTTCCGCGATGAGCTGCGAAAGCTCATGCCTCATGACGAGCACGCCCGCCGACTGGTCAGCCAGACGGTGATGCTCGACGAGTTCGTCGAGCGCCACGCCTCCGGGTGGGAGCCGCCGCGCGTCGACCGCAAGGCGTTGGTGCATCCGCACTGCCATCGAAACGCGCTGATCGGACCCGGTGGCCAGCGTGACCTCCTGGTCCGCGCCGGCGTCGATGCCCAGCTCACGAACGCCGGCTGCTGCGGAATGGCCGGATCGTTCGGCTACGAGGCGGGCGAGCGCTACGAGGTCTCGATGGCGGTCGGCGAACGCGTCCTGCTCCCGGCCGTCCGCCAGGCCGATCCGCTCACCATCGTGGTGGCCGACGGCTTCTCGTGCCGCACCCAGATCGAGGCCGGCACGGGCCGCCGCGCCCTCCACACGGCCGAAGTTCTGCAAATCGGTCTGCAAGCGATTGCATGACTGAGGCCCGCCCTGGGTAAGTAGGAGCCGAACACGAGCCCCGGCTAGCGCAGGTGTCACAGGGACCCGCCGCGCCGGGCGCGCGAGGGAGGTCATCCAGGTGTACAAGCAGGTCCTCGATCCAGTGTCGCATTCGCTGGGGCTGACCGCGATCTTCGCCGTCATGCCGCTGGTGGTTCTTTTCGTCCTTCTCGGCGGCTTCAGGATGAAGGCCCAATGGGCTTCGCTGGTCGCACTGGCTGTGTCGATCCTGATCGCGATCATCGTCTACTCGATGCCGATCGGACAGGCCGGCGACGCCGCGCTCGAAGGCGCCGTCTTCGGCTTCTGGCCGATCATGTGGATCGTCATCAACGCCCTGTGGATCTTCAACATGACCGAGGCCACGGGGTACTTCGGGGTCCTGCGACGAGCGTTCAACAGCGTGTCGGATGACCCGCGCGTGCAGGTCGTGATAATCGCGTTCTGCTTCGGCGCGTTGCTCGAGGCACTAGCCGGATTCGGCACCCCGGTGGCGATCTGCGGCGTCATGCTCGTCGGCGTCGGGTTCACTCCCATCCGCGCGGCGGCGCTGGCGCTGATCGCCGACACCGCACCGGTGGCGTTCGGCGCGATCGCCATCCCGATCACCACGCTGGCCCAGGTCACCGGCCTGCCCGCGCACGATCTGGGCGCGATGGTCGGACGACAGACCCCGTTCCTGGCGTTGCTCATCCCGTTCGCGCTGGTGTTCATGGCCGACGGCATGCGCGGGATCCGCGCGGCCTGGCCGGCCGCGCTCACCGCCGGCGTCGTGTTCGCCGTCCTGCAGTTCGCCACCTCCAACTACATTTCGACGCAGCTGACCGACATCGTGGCCGCGCTCGGGTCGGCTGCCGCGGTCGTGGCCCTCGTCCAGATATGGACGCCCCACGCCCCGGCAGCCGGCACGGGCGGGTCGCCGATCGGTTCGCGTCCGGCGATCGCCGGTGGCGCCACCACCGACGTCGCGCTCGAGCGGCGCGCGATGGCCGAAGAGGGTCCACCGCCCACCCGCCGCGAGACCTTCCTGGCCTTCGCCCCCTACCTGATCATCATCCTGGTTCTGGGCGTCACGAGCATCGCCGGCATCGCCAAGGAACTCGACACGCTGACCAGCAAGTTCAGCTGGCCCGGCCTGCACGTGTTGACCTCCAAGGGCAAGGCGCCGACCAGCGAGATCTTCAAGCTCAACTACCTGACCGCGGCCGGCACCTGGCTGCTGGTCTCGGGCCTCCTCACCGCGCTGGTCCTACGGGTTCGCCCGAACTATGCCGTGAGGATCTACGGGCGCACGATCGTCCAGCTGCGATGGGCGATCGTGACCGTCATGGCGGTGCTGGCGCTGGCCTACGTCATGAATCTGTCCGGCCAGACGATCACGCTGGGCACCTGGGCGGCCGGCGCCGGCGGCTTCTTCGCCTTCCTGTCGCCGCTGATCGGCTGGTTCGGCACCGCGGTCACCGGCTCGGACACCTCGACCAACTCGCTGTTCGGCGCGCTTCAGGTCGCGGCGGCGCACAAGGCGAGCCTGTCGCCGACGCTGATGGCGGCGGCCAACAGCTCGGGCGGAGTGCTGGCCAAGATGGTCTCCCCGCAGAACCTGGCCATCGGCGCCGCCGCGGTCGGGCTCGCGGGCAAGGAGGGCGATCTCTTCCGCCAGGTGATCCTCTACAGCGTCGTGTTCGTGCTGTTGATGTCCGGGCTCGTCTTGCTCCAGTCGGGCGCGCTGTCGTTCATGGTTCCTTAGCCCGGCCGGATGCCGGGCTGTGGAAACTGCCGAGCGCGCGGAGCGGTCTCCCCTGTAACCAGAAGCGGAGCGAGCGAGGCCCTCCGGACGACCTCGCGCGCCGCGCAGAAGGCGAGGCCGGATGCCGAGCGCGCGGCAGGCGCGAGCGGATGCGGTTACGCTAGCCGGCGGGCCGGATGCGGTTACGCGGCCCTTACCGCATCGACGACAACCGGCCGAACTTCTCGCGCAGGCGGTGGTAGAAGCTCGCGCCGGCGACCTGGGCCAGGCACCCCTGCCCGTCGACGAACCGCGCCTCGATCTCCTCGCCCGGGGGAAGCGTGCACACCGGGCGGCCGTCCACGGTGACGTCGACCGACTCCTCGCGTGAGCGGTTGAGCACGGTCAGCACGTCGGTCGGGGCGACCACCAGCGCCCGGGCGGTCAGCGAGTGCGGCGCGATGAACGACACCACGAAGCCGGCCACGCCCCAGGCCATCACCGGGCCGCCGTTGGCCAGGTTGTAGCCGGTCGAGCCGGCGGGAGTGGCGACGGCCAGCCCGTCGCAGCGCACCCGCCCGATCTCGTCGTCGCCCACCGCGTAGGCGAGGTCGGCGACGCGGTTGCCCGGCTGGCGGTGCATCGACACGTCGTTGATGGCCAGCCACTCCCCCGACTGCCCCGACAGCGAGATCCCCGGCAGCGAGAGCACCTCGAAGTTCCCCGCGAATGCCTCCTGGATGCCGGTCTCCGCGGTCTCCCGGTCGACCGTGGCCAGGAACCCGATCTCGCCGAAATTGACCGCGAACACCGGAACCCCGGTGCCGGCGTAGCGGCGCAGGGCGGTCAGGATCGTGCCGTCGCCCCCGAACGCGAAGCAGATGTCGGCCACGATCCGGCCCTCCACGTCGACCTCGAGTCCCGGTCCGTGCTCGAGGCGGTGTTTGCGCGTCTCCTCGGGATCCACGTACAGGACCGCGTCGGCCTCCCGGGCGAGCCGCACGAGCGCGCCGATCGCCGGCCGGGTCTCCGACGGCCGGCGGTGGGTCAGCACCGTGGCCGTCCGCACCGGGTTCACGGCTCGACCTCGAGCGCGGCGGCTTCGAGGTCCACCTCCCCGCGCCGCCCCGCCTCGGCCAGCCAAACGAACGTCTCGAGGTTGCCCTTGGGGCCCGGCAGCCCGGACCTGGCGTAGCCCACCACGGACGCCCCCAGCCCGCGGGCGGACAAGCCGACGGCCACCAGCGCCCCCCGCCGCGCCGCGGCGTCCCGCACGACCCCGCCCTTGCCGACCTCGCCCCGCCCGACCTCGAACTGGGGCTTGACCAGGGCCAGGCAGTCGAACCGCTCGGCCGCGCAGCCGAGCACGGCCGGCAGGACCTTGGCCAGCGAGATGAACGAGACGTCGATCGCGATCAGGTCCGGCGCGTAGGGCAGCTGGTCGGGACGCAGGGCGCGCGCGTTGCACCGTTCGATGACCGTGACCCGCGGATCGGACCTGAGCCGCCAGGAAAGCTCGCCGTAGGCGACATCCACCGCGACGACGTGAGAAACCCCGGCCTGGAGCAGGCAGTCGGTGAACCCGCCCGTCGAGGCGCCGACGTCGAGCGCCCGCCGCCCCGCCACCGGAACGGCGAACGCGTCCAAGGCGTTTCGCAGCTTGACGCCCCCGCGCGAGACGAACGGCGGCGGCGCCACGACCTCGAGCTCGACGTCGTCGGGCACGAGCTGGCCGGGTTTCTGGGCCCGCCGGCGGTCGGGCAGCAGTAGCACGTCGCCGGCCAGAACGGACGCGGCGGCCTGCGCCCGCGAGGCGAACAGCCCGCGCTCGGAGAGCAGCGCGTCGATGCGAACCCGGCTCATGTCCGCGCGAACGGTACGGGATCGGCCCCCGGTCAGCCGGAACCGGCCGCTCAGGAGAGCGCCGAGACCGTCCCGACGGCCCAACCGAGCGCGTCGCGGTAGGAGGTGGCGATGCCCCGGCTGTGGGAGTGCAGGCTGGCCGCGTCGAATTCGCCTTGCTCGTAGCTGACCACCGCGTCGAGGATCGTGCCGGCCGGCCCGTCGCGCCGGAGCAGGGCGGCGCCGACCTCGTCGGCCAGCGGAAGCTCCTCGACGATCGTCTCGAGCGGCACCTCGAGCAGCGCGTCGGCCACCGACAGCAGCCCGACCGTGAACAGCTGGTCGCTGGCCACGTCCTCTCGATCGGATCCGAGCAGCTCGCACATGCGGGCCCGCGTCAGACCGACGACCGAGAGCTCCCTCGGCGTGCTCGGGCCGCCGGTCAGCGCGACCAGCAACGCCCAGCGCGACACGCCGCGAGAGCCGAGCATCATCACCGCCTGGCGGATCGAGCTGATGCTGCCGCGCATGCCCACGTGGGCCGAGTTGATGTAGCGCAGGAGCTTGACGCTCAATCCGACGTCACGGTCGATCACCTTCTCGAGCTCCTCGATCGTGGCCGATCCGCTCTGCATGGCGGCCAGCGAGACCAGCGTTCCCATCTCGCCGACCGGGACCTTGCGTACCTTCGCCTTGTGCCGGCTCGCGTAGAACGTCCCGGCGAACAGGTCGAAGCCGAGGTCCTTGGCCAACTCGAACGCGCTGTAGTCGACGACGCCGGAGGCCAGCGGCATGGCCCGGCCGTCACGGATCCTCGGCACGGCGAGCGCGGCCTCGGCGACCGACCAACGCGAGAAGTCGATCTCGACGGTCCCGAACCGGTCGAGCAGCCCTCCGTCGAACCGCGCCCCCGGAAGGTCGTACAGCGACAGGGCGTAGCCCCGCATCGTCAGCGCCTCGATGGTCGGCGCCAACTCGGGGTCGAGCGCGGCGTCGTGGGCGATCCTCAGCATGACCTTGTCGGGCCGCACCGGCGGCACCCCGAGCCCGAGCAGCGCCTCCCGGGACAGGGGCAGGTGGGCCAGCGACTCGCCGACCAGCTCCTCGAGGCCCACCCCGCTCAGGACGTCTCCGAGCAGTCGGGTGGCCGAGTCCTCGCCGTGCTCGGACCCATCCGCGCTCGAATACGCCACGCGGTAGCCGCAGACCCGCATCTCCCCGTCGACGACCGGCTGACGGGAGATGAACAGATCGTGCGCCGTGGACAGGCGATCGGCCTGGGGTTCAAGCTCCTGGATTGCCATCGACCATATGTCGGCTGCGTAAGGCCCAGACCCTAGGGCCAGCCCCTTAGATCGACGCTTGGTTGACGCTCAGGCGCTGGATACGCCGCTGTACTCCACGACGGCGGATTCGATGCGCTCGGCGATCCGCTCGCCGGTGAACCCGACCTCCTCGTGCAGGAGCTTCGGGGAGCCGTGAGTCACATAGCGATCGGGCAAGCCAACTCGGAGGATCCGCGGTGCCAATCCGGCGTCCGAGAGCCGCTCCCACACGGCCGATCCGAACCCTCCGGCCAGCACGCCCTCCTCGACGGTCACGAGCAGCTCGTGCTCGGCGGCCAGCTGGGCGGCCAACCCGACGTCGATCGGCTTGGCGAAGCGCGCGTCGGCCACCGTCACCGACATGCCGTGCTCGGCCAGGATGTCGGCCGCCTCGAGCGCCTTGCCGACGCCCGCCCCGTAGCCGAGCAGCGCGACGCGCGAGCCCTCGCGAAGGATCTCGCCGGTCCCGATCTCTATCGACTCGGGCCGCGCGGGCAGCGGCACGCCGACCGCCTCGCCGCGCGGGTAGCGCAGCGCCACCGGACCGTCGTCGTAGGCCAGCGCGGTGTGGAGCATGTGGACGAGCATGGCCTCGTCGCGCGGGGCCATGAGCACGATGTTCGGCAGGCAGCGCAGGTACGCGATGTCGAACGCGCCGTGATGCGTGGGGCCGTCGTCGCCGACCAGCCCGGCCCGGTCCATCGCGAACACGACGTTCAGCTTCTGCAGGCACACGTCGTGGACGATCTGGTCGTAGGCCCGTTGCAGGAAGGTCGAGTAGATCGCGGCCACGGGCTTGCAGCCCTGCAGGGCCAGACCCGCGGCGAACAGCACGGCCTGCTGCTCGGCGATCCCGACGTCGAAGTAGCGGTCGGGCAGCTCGCGCTGGAGGAGGTTGAGGCCGGTCCCGGAGTTCATCGCGGCGGTGATCCCGATCACCCGCTTGTCGCGCCGGCACTCGTCGACCAGCGCGTTCCCGAACACCTGCGTGTATTGAGGTGGCGCCGGCTTGCTCCCGGACGGCTTGCGCGCCGCCACCGCCGGCAATCCGTTGGCGATCGAGTTGGGCTTGGCGGCGTGCCACTTCTCCATGCCCTCGAGGCCGCCCTCCTCGGCGGGGGCGAAGCCCTTGCCCTTGACGGTGGCGCAATGGACGACGACCGGCCGCTCGGCGACCAGCGCCTCGCGCAGCGCGCGGCGGATCGCCCGCACATCGTGCCCGTCGATCACCCCGATGTAGGCGAAGTCGAGCTCCTCCCACCACAGCCCGGGAGCCCAGAACGCCTTCAATGACTCCTTGAAGTGCGGACCGACCCGCTCGAACGCGGCGCCGATCCCGGCCGGCAGCTTGGTCAGGCCCTCCTCGAAGCCCTCACGGGCCCGCCACAGCTTCGGGTTCAGGCGGATCCGGTTGAACTGACGCGACAGCGCCCCCACGTTGGGCGCGATCGACATCCCGTTGTCGTTGAGCACGACCACGATCGGCGTGCCCTCTCCGCCGGCCTGGTGCACCGCCTCGAAGGCCACCCCGCCGGTCAGCGCGCCATCCCCGACCACGGCCACCACGTGCCCGTCCTCGCCCTGGCCCTGGCGCATCGCCTCCTTGATGCCGACCGCGTAGCCGATCGCGGTCGAGGCATGGCCGGCGCCCATGATGTCGTGCTCGGACTCGTTGATCGCGCAGAACGGCGCCAGCCCGCGGTACTTGCGGATCGTGTGCAGGCGGTCGCGCCGGCCGGTGAGGATCTTGTGGGGGTAGGCCTGGTGGCCGACGTCCCACAGGATCTTGTCCCGGGGGGAGTCGAGCATCGAGTGCAGCGCCACCGCGATCTCGCAGGTGCCGAGGTTGGCGCCGAAGTGGCCCCCGATCTCCCCCACCGTGTCGATGATGTGCTCGCGCACCTCCTGGGCCAGGAGCTGGAGCTCGTCGTCGGTCAGGCTGTGGAGGTCCTGGGGCTTGTCGATTCGCTCGAGGAGTGGCGTCATCAGAAGGATCGGGTCGCGATGAAGTCGGTGATCTGCTCGAGCTCGGTGCCGCGGTCAGCTGCGGCGTGCGCCAGCGCCGCTCGGGCCCGACCGTGCGACTCAGCCGCCAGCTCCCGGGCCCCGTCCAGGCCGAACTCTGTCACGTATGTCCGCTTGCCGAGGCGCTCGTCGCTCCCCTGTTGCTTTCCCAGCGTCTCGGGAGAGCCGGTGACATCGAGGATGTCGTCCACGATCTGGAAAAGTACCCCCAGCTCCCGGGCGAAACCGGTGAAGCTGTCATGTTTCTCATGTTCGTGCGTACCAGCCAATTGCAGGACGCATTCGACGCTGGCGGTGATCAGGCGACCGGTCTTCAGCTCGTGCAGGCGGCGCAGCCCCGCCGGTCCAGATTCGGCGGTCCCGGCCACGTCGATGTACTGGCCGGCGACCATCCCCTGCGCGCCAGTGGCCCGGGCCAGGGCGCGGGCGGCGGCCAGGAGCCGATCGGGCTGCGCCTCCTGGCGGGAGAGGAGCAGTACGAACGCCTCGGCGTACAGGCCGTCCCCGGCCAGGATCGCGACGTCCTCACCGAACGCCCGGTGGCAGGTGGGCCGCCCACGACGCAGGTCGTCATCGTCCATCGCGGGCAGGTCGTCGTGGATCAGCGAGTAGGTGTGGATCAGCTCGATCGCCGCCGCCAGCGGAAGCATCCCGCTCGGCTCGCGACCGATGGCCGACGCGGTGGCCAGGGCGAGCACCGGCCTGATCCGCTTTCCCCCGGCCAGCAGCGAGTAGCGCATCGCCTCCTCCAGGCCGGCCGACTCGGGATCGACGTCGAAGCGCAGCGCCTCCAGATACTCCTCGACCGCGGCGCGCAGGTGCTCGGGGTAGGACGCCTGGGAACCCGTCAGCCCCGCCCTCCGCGAGGCCGAGGGCGCCGTCCGGTCCTGCTCGCTCACTGCGGGGGCCACTACGCAGCCGGCAGCGGCAGCTGTCCCGGGAGATCCGGTAGCGGCTCGAGCGCCGCTCGCATTCGCTGGTCGACTTGAGAGCTTGCCTCGCCGGCGAGCCGCGCGCACTCCTCGATCAGGGCCAGCGCCTCGTCCACCTCGAGCTCGGGGGCACGGAGCTGCCGTGCCGCCTCCTCGAGCCGTGCGCTCAGCTCGGTCAGGGGATCGTCCACGGCGCAGAGCGTAGCGTGAACGCGATTCGGTGACGGCATCCGCTCGCGCCTGCCGCGCGCTCGGCATCCAGCCTCGCCTCATGCGCGGCGCGCGAGACCATCCGGAGGACCGGCGCGCTCCACGGGCCAGCATCCGGCTGGCCCCCTAGAAGCGCAGGATCGCCCCGATGCCCTGGAAGGGACCCAGATCGGGGTAGTGACGGACGACGAGCACGTCGGCGCCCTGGGCCAGGGCGGCCTCGATGGCCCCCTCGCGGAGGTGCTCGAGCTCCTCCAGAGGACCGCCGTCGGCCGGGCAGCGGCCGTCGGACTCGAGCATCAGCAGCCCGCAGGTCTGGCAGCGCGCCGCGCGTCCGTCGAAGCCGGGCTCCAGCAGCAGCGTCTGCACGCGCCGCTCGCCCAGCGCCTCGAGGGTGTCCGCGGGCCCTCCGACCCCGCGCCCGCCGCTGCCCACGCCCGCGGCGAGCCGGTCGAGCGCGTCGCGCTCGCACTGCTTCTCGTCGTCGAGCACGAGTTGCGCGAGCGCTCGGCGGATCTCCTCATCGTTGGCGCTGGAGAGATCGACTTCGATCCGACCGGGCGCCAGGCATGCCTTCACCTCGGCCGACAGATGGGACTCCAGACGGGGGACGATCTCCACCGGACCGCCCATCGCGACCCGGTCGAAGCGCTCCTCGCGGAAGCGCTGGTTGACGCCGCCGGCCACCCGTCGCAGGTGGTCGTCGGTGTCCTTCTCGATGCTGCGCTCGTAGTGGGCCTGGGACCAGCCGCCCTGGTCATGCTGGCCGCGGACCCACTCGTCGAAGTTCGCCTGCTCCCGAAGCTGGTCGACCGAACCTCCCAGAACGCGGCCCAGGCGGCGACTGACCAGCGCCACCAGCCAGCGGCGCTGCTGCAGGACGCTGACCAGCGGCTCCACGTACGGCGAGCGGCCGATCACCACGCGGCCGGGCGTGGGCCGGGCAAGCTGGATCACCTCGAACAAGTCGTCCAGGCCCGAGCAGAACACGCCGAGCGCGCCGGCCCCTTTGAATGAAGCCCCGCCCTCCCCGCGCGAGCTCAGATAACCGTCGACCCGCTGCAGATCGGCTCTCAGCGTGACCAGCTCGTCGTGACTCAGGCCGCCCGACGCGTCCAGCTCCCGCGCGGCCTGGTCGATCAGCGAGCGGATCTGGGCCGCGCGTGCCGGGGCGGTGGCGAACCGCTCGGGGTCGAGATCGAGGTACAGGCTGATCACCGGATGGCCGGTCCGGTGCTCGATCAGTCGTCTCACGGGATCGGCTGCGATCACCACGCTTTTCGCCTACCCGACGCTGATCGCACCGAAAACCGGTGCCAAGGCTTCGCGGCGGCTAGGGCGCGGCGTCCAGCGCCTGGTTCACCAGCTCGTCGGCCCGGGCGTTCTGGGCCCGCGGCACGCTGCGCACCCGCCAGCCGTCGAACCTGCCCAGCGCCGCGACCGCCTCGGCGTAGAGTGGCTTCATCGCCGCGTGCTTGACCTTGTACGCCCCGGTGAGCTGCTTGGCGACCAACTCCGAGTCGTTGACGATCTCCACCTGACGGGCGCCCAGAGCGTGCGCGCGCTCGAGTCCCCGCAGGAGCGCCCGGTATTCGGCCACGTTGTTGGTGGCCACGCCGATCGTCTCAGCCACCTCGTCCAGCACCTCGCCGTCGGGGCTCGAGACCACGACCCCGATGGCTGCCGGCCCCGGGTTGCCGCGCGCGCCGCCGTCGACGTGCAGGACGACCTTCACGTGGCGCGCCGGCTTTGCCGGCCCAGGGTCCGCTGTCTCAATCCGTGGCCAGCTGGGGGAGCTCGCCGGCGACCCGCGGACGGCGGCGGTCGCGCACCTCGCGATTGCCCCCACCGGCCGAGCTGCGGCCCCGCCGCGAGGTCTTACGGCGGTCCACGATCACCTCGACGCCGGGGTCGTCCGCGTAGTAGCTCTCGAGCTTCGGGAGCAACTCGTCGGCCAGCTCCTCTGGTACGACGCAGTAGATCACGCCGAAGATGCTAGACGCGGCCGCCGAGGTCCACCATCGAACCTTTGTCCAGGCCCTTTCACGGGACCCCGAGGGCGCCGTGCTCGTCGTAGGCGGCATTCGGCTCGCGCTCGTGGGAGCTCAGCTCGTCGAGCTCGTAGCCCCGGGCGGCGACCCGCACGAGCGGGACCTCGTCTGAGAGGTCGACCTCGTAGCGGTACCAGCACAGCTCCCAGGCGGCCACGATGTCGACACGGCTTGAATGCTCCTCATTAGGGTGTATCGAGACGTTGGGCGCTCCGAGTGAGCGGGCCACCCCGGCCACTGTCCGCCGGTGCTCGGAGTTGTTGAACACCTCGATCGCCGAGGCGATCTTCTGCTCGGCGCCCATCGGAACCGCCCGAACGTGGCGGGGCTCCCGGCCGGGCTCGCGGGGGCGCTTGCGTGGCGCGCGCGGCCGCTGGGCGGGCTCGTCGGCCCGGGCGGGCTCGTCGCCCCGCGCCGGCTGCCGGGGCTCGGCACCCTGCATCGGCTCCGGCTCCGCCTCGGGGATCCCGGCAGGACGGCTGTCCCGGCGCCGGCGCAGGCGGCTCAGCAGCGAGCCACGCCGGCTCGACGTCGCTTCCCCGGCGTCATAGGTCGGCACGGTGCCCTCCCTCAGCCACCCTTCGTGCAGGGCGCGGGACTTGCACAGCTCGCAGACCGAGCGGCGGACTCCGCCGTCGATGTACACCTCGGCGTGCTCGCCCCGGAGCAGGGTCCTGCCGCACACATCGCAGACAGTGATGGCCGTCGACGGCCTGATGTCCTTGGTGGCCACGACGTGCGACTGTATCGGACGGCCTACGCCTTGACCGCTTCCTTCTCGGCCCTGGCCTCCTCGACCACCTTGCCCGCGAGATGCCCGGGCACCTCCTCGTAGCGCAGGAATTCCATCGTGAACTCGCCCTGGCCGCCGGTGATCGAGCGCAGGTCGGGGGCGTAGGAGAGCATCTCGGCCATCGGCACCTCGCACTTGACCTCGGTCATGCCGGCGCCGACGGGCTCCATGCCCAGCGGCCGTCCCCGCCGTGAGTTCAGGTCGCCGATCACGTCGCCCACGGCGTCCTCGGGCGCGGACACCGTGACCTGCATGATCGGCTCGAGCAGCACGGGCCCGGCCTGCTCCATGGCCTGCTTCATGGCCAGCGAGCCGGCGACCTTGAATGCCATCTCGGAGGAGTCGACCGTGTGGTAGGAGCCGTCGTACAGGCGCACCCGCACATCCTTGACCGGATAGCCGGCCACCACGCCCTCCCGCATGGCCTCGATCACGCCCTTCTCGACCGCTGGGATGAACCCGGTCGGAATCACCCCGCCCTTGATCGCGTTGACGAACTCGAACCCCTCGCCGGGGGCGCTCGGCTCGATCTCGATGTGGCAGTCGCCGAACTGACCGCGCCCGCCGGTCTGCTTCTTGTGGCGACCGTGCGCCTTGGCCGGCTTGCGGATCGTCTCCTGGTAGGGCACGTGCGGCGGGTTCAGGTTGACCTCGGCGCCGAAGCGTGACTTGAGCCGCTCGACGATCACCTCGACGTGGACCTGGGAGAGACCGGCCACGATCTGCTCGCCGGTCTGCTCGTCGCGGTGCAGGTCGATCGTCGGGTCCTCCTCCTGGAGGCGGCGCAGCGCCGTGAACACCTTCTCCTCGTCGCCCTTGCTCTTGGGCTCGACCGCGAAGGCCATGACCGGCGCGGGCAGCTTGATGCTCGGCATCTCGATCGGCTCGTCGCGCGCGGCCAGCCAGTCGCCGGCCTTGGTCTCCTTGAGCTTGGCCACCGCGCCGATGTCGCCGGGGCCGAACTCGGTCGGGTGCCCGGTACCCCCACCCTCGAACGTGAGCAGCGTGCCGATCCGCTCCTTGGTGTGGGTGCGGGTGTTCAGGACCTGGGAGTCCTGCTTGACCTCGCCCTGGTAGACCCGGAACAGGTTGATCCGGCCGGCGAACGGGTCCGCGCGGGTCTTGAACACGTAGGCGAACATCTCCTTGTCCTCGACCGGCTCGAGCGTGACCTCGCCGACGTCGAGCCCGCCGTGCTTGACCGGCGAGGGGAGGTCCTCGACGATCGCGTCGAGCAGCCGGTTGGTCGCCAGGTTGCGGGTGGCCACGCCGCAGGTGACCGGGAAGATCGCGCCGTGGTTGGTCCCGTCCTTGAGCGCCGTGACGATTTCGTCGTGCGAGATCTCCTCGCCCTCCAGGTAGCGCTCCATCAGCGCGTCGGAGTTCTCGGCGACCTCGTCCATCAGCTTCTCGCGGTACTCCTGGGCCTGGTCGGCGAGTTCGTCCGGGATCGGTATC
Organism: uncultured Solirubrobacterales bacterium; assembly: GCA_963832315.1. Taxonomy (GTDB): domain Bacteria; phylum Actinomycetota; class Thermoleophilia; order Solirubrobacterales; family Solirubrobacteraceae; genus Palsa-465. The sequence goes on from CAWHTT010000015.1 coordinate 550,010, forward strand.
GCCTTGCAGTTCTCGCGCGCGGCGCCTTCGTACTCGTAGGCCGTCATATCGACGAGGTCGATCACGCCCCGGATCTCGTGCTCGGAGCCGATCGGGATCTCGGTGGCCACGACGTGCTGGCCGAAGGCGGACTTGAGCGACTCCAGCGTGCGGAAGAAGTCGGCGCGCTCGCGGTCGAGCATGTTGACGAAGATCAGCCGGGCCAGGTCCAGCTCGGCGGCGCGTTGCCACAGCCGGCTGGCGTGGACCTCGACCCCCATCACCCCGTTGATCACGAAGATCGCGGACTCGCACACCCGCAGGGCGCCAAGGGCGTCGGCGATGAAACTCGAGTCGCCGGGGGTGTCGATCAGGTTGACCTTGCGCTCCTGCCACTCGAAGCTCGACATCGCCGCCGTGATCGACATCTGGCGCGCCTTCTCGTCGGGGTCGCTGTCCGACATCGTCGTGCCGTCTACCACCGAGCCCATGCGGTTGATCGTCCCCGCCTCGAACAGCAGCGCCTCGTGCAAAGAGGTCTTTCCACTACCCCGGTGGCCGACGAGCGCCACGTTGCGGATGCGGTCCGCGGGCTTGTGCATGCCGTGCTCCTCTCCTCGAATGGTCCAGGAACGCGAATTTACCGGAGCATGGCTCCGATGCGGCCGAGGCCAGCTGGCGCCGCGATCGGTCCGAAGCTACGGGGCGGGGTCGGTGGGCGGCGGCTCGGGGGGCGACGGCGGGGGCATCACCGGCGGGACCGACGTGGTCGGCGCGGCGGCCGCGACGGCGGCGGCCGGGGCCTGCGCGCGGGTCAGCTCGACCAGCTCGTGGGTGTACTCGGCGATCCGGAAGACCACGATGATGAACTCGAGGATCACCCGCGTGTACACGACGTACAGCAGCGCGAACAGCGGCGCGATGATCAGCAGCGTGAGCACGCCCACCGCCGGGCTCGAGGCAAACGCGGCGACGATGAAGAACAGCGCCGCCACCCCGATCACGACCAGCGAGATCACGTAGAGCACCTTGATCACCTTGGTCGTGATCAGCGAGCTGAACGAGATGTCGAACAGCGACGCGAAGAAGCCCTTGGTGTCCACGGTCAGTCGAGCTCGCCGGCCAGCTTGCCGCGGAGGCGCAGGACGGCCTTGGTGTGCAGCTGCGAGACGCGCGACTCGGTGACCCCGAGCACCTCGCCGATCTCGCGCAGGGTCAGGTTCTCGTAGTAATAGAGAGCGACGACCAGCTTCTCGCGCTCGGGCAGGGCGGCGATCGCGTCGGCGATGCGGTCGCGCAGCTCGGACTGGTCCATCAGCTGCTCGGGATCGGGCGCGCCCCGGTCGGGCAGCGTGTCCAGCAGCGAGATCGCGTCGCCGGTCGAGTCCGACACGCTCCACAGCTCGTCCAGCGCCACGATCGTGGAGTTGGAGATCTGCAGCAGGGCCTCCTGGAAGCCCTCGATCGAGAGGTCCAGCTCGGTGGCCATCTCGTCGTCGGTGGGGGCGCGCTGGAAGCGGGCCTCGAGCTTCATGTTGGCCCGCTCGATCTCCCGGGCCCGGGCGCGGACCGAGCGCGGCACCCAGTCCAGCGTGCGCAGCTCGTCGATGATCGCCCCGCGGATCCGGGTGATCGCGTAGGTCTCGAACTTGATCTCCCGGCTCAGGTCGAAGCGCTGGATGGCCGAGATCAGCCCGCCCAGCCCGTAGGAGATGAGGTCTGACTCCTCGACGTGGGCTGGCAGCCCCGAGCTCATCCGGCCGGCGACGTACTTGACCAGCGGCGAGTAGGCGACCACGAGGCGCTCCCGCGCGCGGTCATCGCCGGTCGCCTTGAACCGTCTCCATAGTTCTTGTAGCTCGATCGCCTTGACGTTGGTGTCCAATGTGCCCCAGACGTTATTAGGCCCCGCCTCACGCGCGGGGATGAGCGCGCGAATACGTGGACCTTAGGCGGGCCGACTCGACGCGAGTGTAAACCTGAGTGGTCGAAATGGTCGAGTGACCAAGGAGTTCCTGGATGGCTCTGAGGTCGGCGCCCCCGTCCAGCAGGTGGGTCGCGAACGAGTGCCGCAGGGCATGGGGATGGGCCCGTGCCAGCCCCGGCGAGCGCGCCACGGCACGCTTGGCCCAGCCGCTCAGCCGGCGCCTGACGTCCGAGGTGGACAGCCGGCGACCCGATTTGGAGAGGAACAGCGCCGCGTCGGGCTCGACCGTTTGCAGGAGTGGGCGCCCGCGGGCCAGGTAGCGCTCGAGCGCCTGCCGGGCGTGCTCTCCGATCGGGACGAGCCGGGTCTTGCCGCCCTTGCCCTCGACGCGCACGGACTCGGCGTCGAAGTCGAGCGACTCGACGTCGAGCGTGACGAGCTCCTCGGCGCGCAGCCCGCAGGCGTACGCCAGTTCGAACATGGCGCGGTCGCGCAACTCGAGCGGCGTGTCGGCGGGGATCGAGTCGAGCAGCGCGGCGACCTCGGTGCTCTTCAGCACGTGCGGCAGGCGCTGGGGGCGCTTGGGCGAGCTCAGCAGGTCGGCCGGGTTGTCGGTGCGGGCACCGGCCTGGATCTGAGTCCGGAACAGACCGCGCAGCGCGGCCAGCCGGCGGGCGATGGTCGCCGGCGCGATCCCGCGCTCGGCCAGGCCGGCGGCGTAGCGGCGGAGCATCCGGATGTCGATGTCGGCCGGTTCGGCTCCGCGCTCGGTCGCCCAGGCCGCGAAGTGCCTGGCGTCGCCGGCGTACGCCTCGCGGGTCTTCTCCGCCACGGCGCGCCGGCGCAGGTCGTCCTCGAACGCGGTCTGGGCATCGTCCCAGGGGGTGGCTTGCGCGGGCGCGGACATCGAGGCACGGTATTCGTCGCGCGCGGCGGCGGGCCTGCTCGGAGATGGCCTCTAAGCGGGTCTATCCGCTGACGGAGACCAGCGTGCCGATCGGCGTGTACTGGTAGACGTCGTGGGCCTCGGAGTACGGCATCTCGACGCAGCCGAGGCTCTGTGCCGAGCCGTAGGAGGCGCGGAGGAAGCCGTGCAGGGCGTCTCCCCCGTTGAAGTAGCTCACCCAGGGGACGCCGGGGTCGTTGTAGTGGCTTCCGTCCGGGTTGGTGCCGCTCATCGTCACCGACGGCGCGTGCTCGAACACCGCGAACACGCCTTGGGCGGTCGGCGCGGCCGGGATGCCCGTGTTGACCGGACCGGAGACGACGACCTTGCCGTTGTGCCAGGTCGACTGGCTCTCCGGGCTGCCCTCGCTGACTTGCACGAACGTGTAGCCGAACGTGTTGTGCTGGTCCTTGACGGCGGCGTCGATCAGCGCCTTCCATAGCTCAGGCCCGGGGACGCCGTCCGCGGTGAGGCCGTTGGTGTTCTGGAAAGCCATGATCGCGCCCTTGGTCATCTCCCCGAAGGTGCCAGGGGCCCACATGTTCCTGAGCGCGCTCGGGGTGTTCGGGTAGCGCCAGTCGAAGGTGCCGGCGGGCGCCTTGACCGCGGCCGCCTCCTGGCCGGCGATGGTGTGTCCGGGCGAGGAGCCGGAGTAGGTGAAGCGCAGCGGCAGGTAGCCGAGCACCGCCAGCAGCTGCTGGAGGCGGGTGATCGAGCCGCCCGGCACCTTCCAGGGGCCCCAGCGGGGATCGCCGACGGGCTTGGCGCCAACCAGGTTGACCCCCTTCGGGAGGCCGACGTAGACGTTGGCGCCGAGGCCGTAACCGTAGCCCTCAGGTTGGAATGCGATCGTGCGATTGTTGACCCGATGCCACGTGCCCTGCGTGACTGGCGTGATCGCCGGCATGGCGTTGCCAAGCGCCTGCTTGTAGGGCTTGGAGAAGGTCAGCGTGATCGGGGTGTTGGCCTTGATCGTCGACCCGGGCGCCGGGGTGGCAAGTGCACTGGTGTCGGCCCCGGCCGGGAACCAGCTGACCAGCGCCGCCTTCGAGATCTCCCAGGATCGGGGCGCTGCCGCCACCCAGATCGTGCCCGCCGGCGCGGTGCGCGCGAGCGTGACCTGCGATTGCGGCGTGCCGAAGGTCTGTCGGTGAAGACTGGTCGGTGAGCCACCGGAGGAGAAGGTCGCGACCGGCTGGGCGAACTGCAAGCGCAGCGGTTGCCCGGAGCTCACGGTCAGGAAGTGGTTGCGCAGGCGGGCCCGCGGAGCGGTGACCTTGACCTCGAGGCGCTGGGTCTTGCCGGTCAGCCACGAGTTCCAGCCCGGGCGCTTGACGACCACGTCGATCGTCAACGTCTCGCCGGCGCGGATCTTCTTGGTCGGCCAGATCTGCCGGCCCGTCAGGCGGACCGGGACCTGGCTGTTGGCCGGACCGGTCACCGCGCTCACGCTCTCGATCTTCGCCCCACCCAGGGGCAGCGCGATCTTGGCCAGCGCCACCGGGTCTGAGGCGAGGCTCGGCTTGGACGTCTTGAGCGCCACGCCGGCCGCGACCACCGCGCCGACCGCGATCAGCAGGATCCCGCCGACCACGTACGGCCACCGGCGCCGCGCCGGGCGCGGGGGCAGCGGAGCCATACGCCCCGGGCGACGGCTGTGCGCCGTGGTCCGCTCAGGGCGTAGGTATGAAACGCGGGCCAGCTCTGATCACCCCAACTTTCTGCGCCCCATCGTAGCGAGCCCGCACGCGGCAACTTTCCCGTGACGCCAGATAGGGCGAATTGCAAGGCCTCTTTCACAAGGACTTAATCGAATCTAGGCGCCCCCGGCCCCCGTGCAAGGCCCCGCCCACCCCCTGAACCCCCGCCCGCCACCGCCCCCGGGATGCCGAAAATTCCGCCATTGCGGTGCGGGCCGCGCCGTTAAGGACGGATTTCTCGTCTCCAGCCCGGAAAATCCGTCACCAAGGCCGACGCGGCTTCTGAAATGGCGGAAATTTCGGGTGTGCGCGGGCCGGTGTGGCGCCAGGCGGGGCGGGAGGGAGGGACGGCTCAGCGGGTGATCGCGCCCAGCGAGGCGCTCGAGACGAGCTTGGCGTACTTGGCCAGTGCGGCGGCGGGGGCCGGGCGCTCGGGCGGGCGGTACGCGCCGGCGCGGGCGGCCAGTTCCTCGTCGGACAGGTTGACGTCGAGGCGGCGGGCGTCGACGTCGAGGGTGATCTCGTCGCCGTCGCGGACGAGCCCAATCGGGCCGCCGCGGACCGACTCGGGCGCGACGTGGCCGGCCATGAGCCCTCGCGTGGCGCCCGAGAAGCGCCCGTCGGTCAGCAGCGCGACCTCCTCGCCGAGCCCCTCCCCGACCAGCGCGGCGGTCACCGCGAGCATCTCGCGCATCCCCGGGCCGCCGGCCGGACCCTCGTTGCGGATCACCACGACATCGCCGGCCTTGATCCCCTGGGTGCGCACGGCGGCCATCGCGTCCTCCTCGGACTCGAAGACGCGCGCCGGCCCGGTCTGCTTGCGCCGCTCGTAGCCCGCGACCTTGACCACGCAGCCCTCGGGCGCGAGGTTGCCCTTGAGGATCACCAGGCCGCCGGTGTCCTTGAGCGGGTTGTCCACGGGGCGCACGACCTCCTGGCCCTCGGCCTCGACGGCCTCGTCCGCGTGCTGCCCGACGGTCTTGCCGGTGACCGTCTGGGCATTCTCGTGGAGGATTCCGGCCTCTTTCAGCCGCCTGAGCACGAGCGGGATGCCGCCGGCGGCGTGCAGGTCGGGCGCCACATACCGGCCGCTCGGCTTGAGGTCGCACAGCAGCGGCGTCCGGTCGCTGATCCGGTCAAAGTCGTCGATGTCCAGCTCCACGCCGATCTCGTTCGCCACCGCCAACAGATGCAGGACGCCGTTGGTCGAGCCTCCGCTGCACGCGACCGCGGCGATCGCGTTCTCGAGCGCCTCGCGGGTGATGATGTCGCTCGGCCGCTGCCCTCGCGTGAGCACGTCCATCACCAGTCGGCCCGCCTCCTTGGCCACCTCGACCTTGTGCGGGTCCTCGGCCGGGACTCCCGAGGAAAACGGGGAGATCCCGAGGACCTGGAACGCCATCGCCATCGTGTTCGCGGTGAACTGCCCGCCGCAGGCGCCGGCACCGGGCGACGCCGACTCCTCGATCGCGGTCAGCTCGTCGTCGGTGATCCGGCCGGCGGCGTGGGCGCCGATCGCCTCGAACACCTCCTGGATCGTGATCCGCTGACCCTTGTACTCACCCGGGTAGATCGAGCCGCCGTAGAGCATCAGGCTCGGGATGTTCAGCCGGCACAGCGCCATCACCGTGGCGGGGATCGTCTTGTCGCAGGCGCTGATCGCGATCACCGCGTCGAACGCCTGAGCGAACGCCACCAACTCGATCGAGTCGGCGATCACCTCGCGGCTGACCAGCGATGCCTTCATCCCCGCGGTGCCCATCGTGATCCCGTCCGAGATCGCGATCGTGTTGAACTCCATGGGCGTCCCGCCCGCCTCGCGGATCCCCTCCTTGACCTTCGCGCCGAGCGCGCGCAGGTGGAAGTTGCACGGCATCGTCTCGATCCAGGTGTTGGCGACGCCGATGAGCGGCTTGGACAGCGCTTCGTCGTCATAGCCGATGCCCTTCAGCTGGGCGCGGGCGGCGGCGCGCTCGGGTCCTTCGGTCAGTGCGCGGCTACGGTGCTTGAGATCCATGGCGCGCGAACCTTAGCGAGCGCGCCTCGGCGGCCGTGCGTCGCGCTCGATGCCGCGCTCTATGCCGCGCTCTGGCGGTCGGGCGGCGTCGTCGTCCCGTTGCCGCCCGCGATCTGCCGCATCCGCGCTCGCTCCCACTGCGAGAGGCGCCACAGGTCGCGCCTGACCTGGGCCGGGTCGAGCTGACGGCCGGGCAGGTGCATGTTCGCGGTCGATATCAGCCGCCGCTCGTCGCCGGTCAGCGCCATCCACTTGGCCAGCACGTCGTCGGAGTCGGGCAGCCGGCTCGAGCCGTACGGACGCGTCTCGTCGGGGAACGTGACGCAGTACTCGTTGAGCAGGCGATGGGTCTGGGCCAGGTAGGCGAGGATCGGGCGGTGGGGATAGATCAGGTAGGCGTAGGGCGCGCCACCGGTCCCGCCGGCGTCGTCGGGCCCGTCGGCCAGAGTGCCCCACACACGGAGGAAGCCGAGGTCGCGGTACATCGCCCACTCCTCCTCGTTGACGCACGAGCGCAACAGCGCCCGGGCGCGCTGCTCGGCGCGGCGCTCACGACCGGGGTCATACGACCAGTTGGGCGTGCGCTCCCGGTGAGTGCGGAAGCGAGTCCACACCTCCTCCACACGGGGAATGATCAGGTCGGAGAGCAGCGCCAGCGCGACGAGGGCAGTCGCTGCGAGCGCCAGCAGCACGGTGGCGGCGCTCCTACCGGCCGCCCGCCGCGCGCGGGAAGAAGATCACGCGGTCGGCGTCCAAGGGGATCTCGTCGAACGAGCGGACCATGATCGATTCGCGCCGGCCTGTCATGTCGGCGACCGGCACGGCCGCCCACAGCCCGGCGTCGAGCTGACGCCGGAACTCCTCGATCAGGCGCTGCTCGTCCTCTGCCCGCGTGGCGTCTCCCTCGGCAATCAGAACCTCTCCATGGCCTGGCTTCATCCTCAGGAACCGCACGGGCGGATTATGTCAGAACCTTGCCGGCCTCCCGCTCGCCTGCCCCAACCGATGTGGGGGTTTTGTGCGGTTTGGAGGCGATTCCCAGGACGTCGACCGGGCCGGCGCCGGCGCCGATCTCGCGCAGGCCCTGCGCCACCGCCCGCGAGGCGAGGCGCTTGGCCACGCGGGCGGCCTCCAGCGGGGAGTCCCCATGGGCCAGCCGGGCGGCCAGGACGGAGGAGTGGGTGCAGCCGGACCCGTGGGCGGCGGCGCCCGGATGGCGCGGCCCCGGTAGCTCGACCAGCCGCTCGCCGTCGAAGAACACGTCGGTGGCCTGCTCGCGGTGCCCGCCGGTGACGACCACAGCGGCCGGGCCGAGCGCCTGGATCCGCCGGGCCAGCTCCCGGACGTCGGGCTCGCCCGCGTCGTCCAGCAGGGTGCGCGCCTCGGGCACGTTCGGCGTGAGCACGGTGGCGCGGGGCAGCAGCAGGTCGATCAGCGTGGCGCGCGCCGCCGGGTCGAGCAGTTGCGCGCCCGACTCGGCGACCATCACCGGATCGATCACGACCGGGGTCGCGTCGGGCAGCTCGGCCAGCGCCCGCGCCACCGCCTCGATCGTGACCCGGTCGCCCAGCATCCCGATCTTGACCGCGTCCACGCCGATGTCGCTCGCCACCGCGCGGACCTGGGCCACGATGATCTCGGGCGGGATTGCGTGGATCGCGGTGACGCCGAGCGTGTTCTGGGCCGTGATCGCGGTGATCGCGGTCATCCCGTGCGCGCCGCACGCGGCGAACGCCTTCAGGTCGGCCTGGATGCCGGCGCCCCCGCCCGAGTCCGAGCCGGCGATCGAGAGCACACGCGGGATGGACACGACCACGAGGGTACTTCGCGGGCCATCGACGCTTGGGATATCCCCGGTGCTACGCGACGGTTATCTCCCAGACCACCCGATCACGGCGCCACCGTGAACCGGCCGCCGGCGGCGCGCCGGACAAAGCCGCCGAGCTCGAGCGCGGCCAGGCCGGCGAGCCCGGCCTCGGCGTCGAACCCCGCCCGCGCCAGTGCCGCGGCCGTGTCGTGACCCTCGGCCACCGCGGTCAGCAGGGGACGCAGCTCGTCGGGCGGGGGCCGGCGCCCGGGCGCGGCCCGCCGCACGCCGGCGCCGAACAGGTGGTCGAGGACGTCCTGGGGTCCACGGACCAGGCCCGCGCCGGCGGCCAGGAGCGCGTTCGGTCCGGCCGCTTGGGGCATCGTGACCCGGCCCGGTACGGCGCCCACCGGGCGGCCGAGCTCGCGGGCCAGCCGGGCGGTGACGAGCGCCCCGGAGTACTCGCCGGCCTCGACCACGACGACCATCGCGGCCAGCGCCGCGATGATCCGGTTGCGGGCGAGGAACGTCCAGCGCCGGACGTTCGCGCCCGGACCGAGCTCGGATACGGCCGCCCCGCCGGCGAGGATCCGCCGGTACAGCCCGCGCTTGCCGGGTGGGTACGGGCAATCGGCCGAGCCGGGCAGCACGGCGACCGTCGCCGCACCGGCCTCGAGCGCGCCGGTGTGCGCGGCGGAGTCGATCCCCAGGGCCATCCCGCTCACCACCGAGAGGCCGGCCATCCCCAGGCCTCGGCCGAGCGAGCGGGCCACGTCCAGCCCGTACGGCGAAGCCCGCCGCGAGCCGACGATCGCCACGGGGTCGTCCCCAAGGAGTCCGAGCAGCCGTCCCAGGCCGCCGGCGACGTGAAGCACCGCGGGTGGCGCCGGCAGCGCCCGAAGCGTCGGCGGATAAGCCGGGTCGCAGGCGCAGATCGCCTCGAGGCCGGCCTCATGCGAGCGCGAGCGGACCGCCGCGACGTCGAGGCGCTCGAGCTCGTGGCGCATGCGGGATTGCTGGCGGCCGCCCAGAGCGGCGATCAGCGCGTCGTCTCCCAGCTCGAGCACCGCGTCGATCCGGCCGCGGGCCCGGTCGATGTGGCCGGCCATGCGGCCGAGCAGCCACGTCCGGGCCGTGCAGGCGTCGCACGCGCGGAGCGTCACGGCGCCAGCGCGGTCTCGGCCGCGCTCCGCTGGCGCAGGCTGAGCGCGGTCAGCACATCGTTCTGGGCTATCCGGCCCCGGCCGTCCAGGTCGGCGATCGTCTGGGCGACCCGCACCACTCGGTGGCGCCCGCGCGCGCTCAGCGCGCCGGAGGCGTAGGCCTGGGCCAGCACCCGGTCGGCGGCCTCCTCGAGCCGGACGTGGCGGCGAACCACGCGCGCGTCCATCTCGCCGTTGCAGCTCGCCGGCGTCCCGGCCAGCCGGTGGCGCTGGCGCTCGCGCGCGGCCGCGACGCGCTGGGCGGTCCGGGCCGAGGAGGTGTGCGGCGGAGCGCTCAGCTCGTCCTCACCTGGGCGCTCCACGCCGATCAGCAGGTCCATCCGATCGAGCAGCGGCCCGCTGAGGCGCCGCTGGTGCCGGCGCAGGTCCGACTCGCCGCACCGGCACCGGTCCCCCACCCCGGCAAACCCGCACGGGCAGGGATTGGTCGCCGCGACGAGCATGAAGCGAGTCGGGAAGAGCAGCGCACGCTGCGCGCGGACGATCGTCACGCAGCCGTCCTCGAGCGGCTGGCGCAGGGCGTCGAGGCTCGGGCGCTGGAACTCGGCCAGCTCGTCCAGGAACAGGACGCCGTGATTGGCCAGCGTGGCCTCCCCCGGCCGCGGCGGCGCGCCGCCGCCGACCAGGCCGGCGGCCGAGATCGTGTGGTGCGGGGCCCGAAACGGCCGGGCCCGGATGAGGCCCGCGGCGTGCAGTCCGGCGATGCTGTGGATGCGGGTCACCTCGATCGCCTCGGTCCGGGTCATGGCCGGCAGGACCGAGGGCATGCGCCGGGCGAGCATCGTCTTGCCGGTGCCCGGAGCGCCCTCCAGGAGCAGGTTGTGCCCGCCGGCGGCGGCGATCTCGAGCGCGAGCAGCGGAGCGGCGTGGCCCCGGATGTCGGCCAGGTCGGGCTCGGACACCGAGGCGGGCGCCTCGGCCGGCTCGGGCGGGAGCGGCGGCGGCGCGGCTCCGCCCAGCACTTCCACGGCACCGCGCAGGCTCGAGACGCCGGCGACCTGCAACCCCTCAACGAGCGCCGCCTCGCGGGCCCGCTCGCGGGGCACGATCAGCCGCCGCAGGCCGGCCCGGCGAGCGCCCTCGGCGACGGCCAGCGCACCGGGCGAGTCGCGCAGCTCGCCGCCCAGCGAGAGCTCACCGAACACCGCGTAGGCGTCGAGCGCATGCGGCGGCACCTGGCCGCTCGCCGCCAGCACGGCCAGGGCGAGCGCCGCGTCGAACCCCGGGCCGACCTTGCGCAGGAACGCCGGCGCCAGGTTGGCGGTGATGCGGGACTGGGGGAAGTCGAACCGCGAGTTGAGGATCGCCGAGCGCACCCGGTCGCGCGACTCGCGCACCGCCGCGTCGCCCAGGCCGACGATCGTGAAGCTGGGCAGCCCGCTCCGGATGTCGACCTCGACCGAGACGTGGCGCGGATCGATGCCGTCGATGGCGAACGTGGCGATGCGCGCGAGCACCGGACCAACGTACGCGCGGCCGCGTCAGGGGTGGGTGACGCCGCGTTCCAATTCTGCGCAAGCGCCCCGAGACAGCTTGCGCAGAATTGTGACGCGGCGTGAACCACGTGTCACACGATCGTCCGTAGCGTGCTCGACGTGTCCGCCGACCCCCGTCCCGAGCTCGGCCGGCTCGGTGAGCAGCTAGCCGCCGAGCACCTGATCCGTCGCGGCCTTCAGATCGTCGAGCGCAACTACCGCACCCGCTGGGGCGAGCTCGACATCGTCGCGTACGACGGGCGGGCGCTGATCTTCTGCGAGGTCAAGGCGCGTCGGTTGAGCGCGCCGGGCCGCAACCCACTCGAGTCGGTGCACACCCGCAAGCGCTCCAAGGTGCGCAGGATGGCCGGTCGCTGGCTGGTCGAGCGGACCGATCGCCCCTACGCCGACAACGTGCGCTTCGACGCGATCGGGGTCACGTTCGACGGCGCCGGGCGGCTGGTCGCCCTCGAGCACCTGGAAGGCGCGTTCTAGTCCGCGAGCGCAACCTCGGCCAACGCGGCCGCATCGGCCAACGCGGCCGCATCGGCCAACGCGCCCGGATCGCCCAGCGCGAGCTGCTGATAGGCCATCGACTGGAACGAGAGCCGGTGCAGCGGCGAGACGCCGAGCCGCTCGATCGCCTCGCGGTGCTCGGGCGTGGAGTAGCCCACGTGCTGGGCGAACTCCCACCCGGGATGGGCAGCATCGGCGCGGCGCATGTACCGGTCGCGCGTCTCCTTGGCGATCACCGAGGCGGCGGCGATCGCGGCGCTCTTGGCGTCGCCGTCGATCACCGCGCGCTGCTCGTAGCCGGTCGCCCCCACCGGGAACCCGTCGCTCAGGCACACACAGCCGGGGCAGGCCACTTGGGAGAGCGCGTCGCGCAGGGCGGCCAGGTTGGTCTTGTGCAGGCCGCGGGCGTCGATCCCGGGGGCGCAACGCGACACGATCGCGACCTTCGCCGCGATCCGGAGGATCAACGGGAAGAGCTCCGCCCGGCCCTCCGGGGTCTGCTGCTTGGAGTCGTTCAGCGCGCCGAGAGCGCGGACCTCGCCCGGGCCGATCCGCTCGAGGTCGAACAGCACGCCGGCGGCCACCAGCGGGCCGGCCAGGCATCCGCGCCCGGCCTCGTCAGCGCCCGCGACGAAGCGCGCGCCGAGCGCACGGTCGAACCTGAACAGCCGGCGAGCGGGTCGAGATGTGGTCTTGCGCCGCGCGCCCGACCGGCTAGAGGAAGCCGATCCGGTCCGGCGGCCAGTAGGTGAAGAAAGCGACACCGATGATCCACTTGTCCGGCACGGGGCCCCAGTATCGGCTGTCCTCCGAATCCGGACGGTTGTCCCCCATCATGAAGTAGTCGCCGGGCGGAATCTTGATCGGTGTCCGGAAATTGCAGGCAGGAGCGTCCGGACTGCACTTGATGGTGTAGGAGTCCTTCTCGCGTACACCGTTGCGGATTACGTGGCCGTCGACGATCGAGACGGTGTCGCCGGGGCCGGCGACCACGCGCTTGATGAACGTCTGTGTGGACTCCTGCGGGGTCGGCGTGTCGCACGCCTGCGGCGTGCCCGCGCCCTGCTTGGGGGACCCGCACATGGGGTTCTGGAAATCCGCTCCGTGTGGCGGGTGGAACACCACGATGTCCCCCACGCTCGGGTTCCCGGCCAGGCGATTTGTCAGCACCCGCTGTCCGACGTCCAGCGTGGGGACCATCGAGGGGCTGGGGATCCGGTAGGGCTTGACGATGAAGGCCTGGATCAGCAGCGCGAGGGCCACCGCGATCGCGACCGTGACCACCAGCTCGATCAGCCCCTTCATGCTCGGCCTCGCAGCGCCGGCTCGCCGCCGGCGGTCGTCCCGGGCACTAGAGGAACCCGATCCGATCCGGCGGCCAGTAGGTCAGGAACGCCTGGCCGATGATCCACGCGCGCGGAACCGGGCCCCAGAATCGGCTGTCGTCGGAGTCCGGGCGGTTGTCGCCCATCATGTAATAGTCGCCCCGGGGCACCGTGATGGTCTGCGGGAAGTTGCACGACGAGTCGCCGTCGCACTGCACGATGTAGGTGTCGCGTTCGGGCTTGCCGTTGCGGATGACGTGCCCGTTTCGGATCGAGAGATGATCGCCCGGGAGCCCCACGACGCGCTTGATGAACGTCTGCGATGAGGGACGCTTCCAGGCCACGTGGCAGGCCGCCCTGAAGTACTCGCCGGCGCTCTCGTTCTCGCCCTGGCTGGGATTTGCGCAGCCCGCGTTGTAGTTGTTCGGCGGATGGAACACCATGATCTCCCCGACGTGCGGCGAGGAGAAGTCGTTGGCGAGCCGGTCTACGAGCACCCGCTGGTTGATGCGAACGGTGGGCAGCATCGAACCGCTGGGGATCCGGTAAGGCTTGACGAGGAACGCCTGGACGCCGAGCGCAAGGGCGAGCGCGGTGACGACGATCACCGCCAACTCGATCAGGCTGCCGAGCGGCGACTTCCTCGCCTTGGTCACTCCTGCTCGTCGCCGGCGGATGCCTCGTCGGCCGCCGGACCGGCGTCCTGCGGCGCCGTCTGGGAGGCGGACTCGTCGGAGTCCGCGGCGCCCGTCTCTGCCCCGAGGTCGTCGCCGACAGCCTCGGCGCTCGGCTCCGCGTCGGGCGTCGGCACGGCGTCGGGCGCCGGCTCCACCTCGGGCGCCGGCTCCTCCACGGTCGGCTCATGCAGGAGCCCGCGCTCGACCGCGACCTCGGGGGTGGCGTAGCGGCGCTCCCGGACGCGGGCGCGCTTGCCCACGCGGCCTCGGAGGTAGTACAGCTTGGCGCGACGGACGTCGCCCCGCGCGGCGATCTCGATGCGCTCGATCTTCGGCGAGTGCAGCGGGAAGGTTCGCTCGACGCCCACGCCGAACGACTGCTTGCGTACGGTGAAGGTCTCACGGGCTCCGTGGCCCTGGCGCTTGATCACGACGCCCTCGAACACCTGGGTCCGGCGGCGGGTCCCCTCGATGACCTGGAAGTGGACGCGCAGGCGATCGCCAGCGTCGAACGCCGGTACACGGCGAAGCTGGGCGCGCTCGAGGCTGTCAATCACGGTGCTCATGACGGTGCAGGGCCCTGCCACCCCCTGCGGTGCTCGGCATTCGGGGCGTAGTCCACGGCGCTGGGGGCGCACGTGCGCGGGCGGCGACTATGGTAGCGGACCATCCGCGCCACGCTCCTCAGCGGGCGGCGACTACGGTAGCGGACCGCGCGCGGCGCTCTGCTGCATGCGCCATTCGCGGATCCGCGCGTGGTGGCCGGAGAGCAGAACGTCGGGTACGCGCCAGCCGCGGTATTCGGCCGGGCGCGTGTAGTGCGGGTACTCGGGCGCGCCGCCGAGCGCGTCGCTGAAGGACTCCTCGAGCGCGGAGTCGGGATGGCCCAGGGCGCCCGGAAGCTTGCGCAGGACGGCGTCGGCCAGCACCATCGCGGCCAGTTCGCCGCCGGCCAGCACGTAGCGCCCGATCGATATCTCGTCGCTGGCGAAGTGCTCGATGATCCGCTGGTCGAACCCCTCGTAGCGCCCGGACAGGAGCGTCAAAGACTCCTCGCCGGCCAGGTCGTCGACCAGCGCGTCGTCGAGCAGCCGCCCGCCGGGGGTCAGCGCGATCACGCGCCGATCGGCCCCCAGCTCCACCGGATCGCGTCCGTAGCGCGCCCGCAGTGCGGCCTCGACCACATCTACGCGTAGAACCATCCCCGCGCCCCCGCCGAACGGGGTGTCGTCGACCTGGCCGGCGCCGAGCGGCGTGTGGTCGCGGTAGTTCACATAATCGAGCCGGTGTCCGGCGGCGAGCGCGTTGGTCACATGCCGCTGGCGCTCGAACCACCCGAACGCCTCGGGGAACAGCGTGAAGACGTCGATCTGCACTACTCCTCGCCGAGGAAGCGCAGGTCCACGTCGATCGCGCGCCGGTCGAGGTCGACCTCGCGCACCGCGTCGCTCACCAGCGGCACGAGCAGCTCGCCGCCGCCGGCTCGCTCGACCTCGAGCACCTCGCACGACGGAAGCTCGAGCAGCTGCCGGACGACGCCCACCGGTCGGCCGGCGTCATGCACTTCGCATCCGGCCAGATCCTCGGCCCACCACTCGTCCGGATCCAGCTCGGGCGCCTGCTCGCGCGCCACCATGAGGTCCTTGCCGCGCAACGCCTCGGCCGCGCCGCGGTCGTCGTGACCAGCCAGGCGGAGGATCGGGCTGCGGTCGGTTCCGGCCCGCCGCGTGATCTCGAGCTCTCGGTCGTCGACCAGGACGTGGGCAGCCTCGCGCAGGAGCTGGGCGTTGGGCCGCGTGACGTGAAAGCTCCCGTCCAGCCCGTGCGGGCGGCCCACGCGGCCGGCGTGCAGCCAGTGCGGCGGATCGCTCACATCAGCCGTCGACGATGTCGACGAACACGCGGCGCTTGCTCTTGGTCGCCGCGGTCTTGACCACCGTGCGCAGCGCGGCGGCGGTGCGGCCGCCCCGGCCGATTATGTTGCCGTAGTCGTCGTCGGCGACCGACAGCTCGAGCACGGTCGCGCCGTCGTCCTCGTTCACCTCGTTCACGCTGACCTGATCGGGATGCTCGACCAGACCACGCGCCAGGTACTCGAGCAGCTCCTTCATTGCCGCGGCGCTAATGGATGCCCTGGGTGCGCAGCAGCTTTGAGACCGTGCCGGTGGGCTGGGCGCCGCGGGCGAGCCAATCGCGGATGCGCTCCTCGTCGAGCACGATCGTCGAGGGATTGGTCTGGGCGTTGTAGTGGCCGACGATCTCGATCACCCGCCCGTCGCGCTTGGCGCGCTGGTCGGCGACGACCACCCGCCAGACGGGGTTCTTGCGTGAGCCGATGCGCGTTAGCCGTAGTCGTACTGACATGCGAACGACGAGGTTAGCGTGCTTTGTCGCGGGCCGGTTCGTTCAGGAGCCCGCGCGGCAGCCCTGATCGAGCGCCAGCCGGTGGATCTCGGGAATCCCGTGGCGCTCGACCATGACGTATGCCGTCCCTCCGTCCGCGGCCACAAGCGGCGGAGTTGTGGCCAGCAGCCGCCCGGTGACGGGATCGACGCACCGCCACGAGCCGTTGCCGCTGACCTCGACGATGCCGTCGAGCACCACCGCAGGCAGTGCTGCACGACCAAGCCTGGTGGTCACCTTCAGTGTGCGCAGATCGATGCGCGCCGGGCCGCCGGCGAACGCGAGCGAGTTGATCCAGGCCCCGCCGTCGAGCACGCCCACGATCTGCGCCGTGGTCCCGGAAAACGTCCGCGAGGAGGCAATCGGGACGCCGGTCCGCGGGTCCAGGAGCTCGACGCGCACACCGGTTCTCGGCCCGGCCACCGTCACCACCAGCGTCCGGCCGCCGGCATCCGCCGCGACGCTGTTTGCCAGGCCGACCCGCGCCCGCGAGAGCGTTCGACTCCCCGTGACCCGTCCGGAGCTCAAAGAAACCCGAACCAGCGTGTCCCGGTTGATGACCCACAGCCAGCCGGCGGCGTCCGCGAGGGAACCATTCTGACCGCCCCCGGTGCCCGGCAGGAGCGTGAGGCGCCGGACGGCGAGCGAGTGGGGGTCGAGGCGCCACAGCCAGGTGTGCTCACCGTCGGTGGCGCTGAACCACAGAGACCCGGCCGCGAGCAGCAAACGCTGCGGCGCGGGGATGGGCTGCAACGTGCCGCCGCCGCGAAGCGGCGTCGAAGGTGGCGCCAGGAGTTGCTCTGCGACCACCTTCCCCGAGCCCGGATCGATTCGGACCAGATGCGGTGGCGTCGAGACCGCCGGCGAATTGGGGTGGTCCGCCGTGATCCCGTACAGAGAGCCGCCAGCCGCGTAGGTGAACGAGATGAACCCCCGGTAGACGACGGTCGGGGCACCCGCGGGCCGCTCGGGCGACCGACCGCTCCGGACGAGCGACACCGCGACCACGACGACGGCCACCGCCACTGCCGCCGCCGCGGCAACCGCGAAGGGACCGCCACCGAAACCGAAGCCGAGCCGCGGCACACGCCGGCGGCGCCGCGCGTGGGCGGCGGACAGCTCACGCTCGAGCTGGGGCAGGACGCTCACATCCCCTCCTCTCCGAGGTGGTTGCGCAGCCGGGCCAGGCCGCGGCTCACGCGTTTGCGGACGACCGCCTGCGAGCACTCGAGCCGGCCGGCGATCTCCTCGTAGGACTGCTCCTCGAGCACACGCGCGCGCACGGCGGCGCGCTCGTCGGCGGGCAGCGTGTCGAGCAGCGCGTCCGCGCCGGCACACGCCTCGACCCGTCGGAGGTCATCGTCGTCGAGCACGAGCGGCGCCATCCGCAGGCGCCGCCTCGCCTCGTCCTGAACGCGACCACGCCGCCGGCTGTCGGCCAGCTTGTTCTGCGCGATCCCGAACAGCCACGCGGTCGCGGGCGCCTCACCGGGCCGGTAGCGCCGGCACGCGAGCATCACGGTCGCGAACACCTCGGCGGTCAGATCGGCGGCCAGCTCGGCGTCGTGCGTGCGGCGCAGGAAGAACGCGAGCATCGCGCGCTCGTAGCGCCGGTAGAACTCGGTGAACGCCGGGCCGTCGCGGTCAGCGGCGGCCAGCAGCTGATCGTCGCTCGCGAGCTCCATGGTGACCGATTAACTCGCGGCCCGAGGTCGAATTGTGACCGGCCGAGCCGACCGCCCGGCTAGCGAGCCTGGCGCATCAGCGCGCCGAGGTCGGGCATCTTGCCCTGCGCGACCTGGCGCATGACCTTGCGCATCTGCTCGAATTGCTTGATCAGCTGCTTGACCGCGTGCACGTTGGTCCCCGAGCCCTTGGCGATCCGCAGCCGGCGCGACCCCTTGATCAGCTCTGGATGCCGGCGCTCCTGCGGGGTCATCGACAGGATGATCGCCTGGATGCGGTCGAACTCCTTCTCGTCCACCTTGACCCCGCGCAGCTCCTTGCCCACGCCGGGCAGCATCCCGAGCAGCGACTGGAGCGGGCCGAGGCGGCGGATCTGGCGCATCTGGTCCAGGAAGTCGTCCAGGCCGAACTCCGACTTGCGCAGCTTGCGCTCGAGCTCGGCCGCCTGCTGCTCGTCGTAGGCCGACTCGGCCTTCTCGATCAGCGTCATCACGTCGCCCATGCCGAGGATCCGCTGGGCCATGCGATCGGGGTGGAAGCGCTCGAACTGGTCGAGCTTCTCGCCCGTGGAAGCGAACAGGATCGGCTTGCCGGTGATCGCCTTGACCGACAGGGCGGCGCCGCCGCGGGCGTCGCCGTCGAGCTTGGTCATCACTACGCCGTCGAACTGGACGACCTCGGCGAACTGCTCGGCGACGTGGACCGCGTCCTGGCCGGTCATCGCGTCGACCACGAGCAGCACGTCGTGCGGCTTGACCGCCTTCTTGATGTTGGCCAGCTCGGCCATCAGCTCCTGGTCGACGTGCAGGCGGCCGCTCGTGTCGACGATCAGCACGTCCTTGCCCTCGGCCTGCGCGCGGTCGCGGGCCCAGGCGGCGATCTTGACCGGATCGCGGTCGGTGCCCTGCTCGTAGACCTCGGCGCCCGCCTGCCGGCCGACCTTGATCAGCTGCTCGACCGCGGCCGGGCGGTACACGTCGCAGGCCGCCACCGCCACCGAGGAGCCGTGCTGCTCACGCAGGTAGCGCGCGAGCTTGGCCGTGGCCGTGGTCTTGCCCGAGCCCTGCAGCCCGGCCATCACCACGACGGTCGGCGGCCGGGGCGAGAACGTCAGCTCGTGTGCGGCGCCGCCCATCAGCTCGGTGAGCTGGTCGGAGACGATCTTGACCACCTGCTGTCCGGGGTTGAGCTTGCCGACGATGTCCGCCCCGAGCGCCTTCTCCTTGACCGCGCCCGTGAAGCTCTTGACGACCTTGAAGTTCACGTCGGCCTCGAGCAGGGCCAGGCGGATCTCGCGCATGGCGGCGTTGATGTCGTCCTCGGTCAGCGTGCCGCGACCGCGGACGTCGGCGAGCGTGGCCTGAAGCTTCTCGGCGAGCGAGTCGAACATGATGCGCCCTCAGCGTACTGCGTAGGCCCGCAGCTCAGGGAAGCCGGGAAGCCCAGCGCGTCGAGCCCGCCGCGGCGAGCAGCAGCAGGGCGAGCCCGCCGGCGGCCAGCACCGCGGTGACCTCTCGCTTACGCGTGACGCTTCCGAGCCGGCTGCCCAGATGCTTGTAGATCGAGCTCAGCTCATCCGCGGTCTGCGCGTCGAAGGCCCGGCCACCGGAGAGCCTGGCGATCTCCTGCATCAGCTGCGGATCCGGGGGAACCGCGACCGGCGGCGCGAGCGGGTCCGGGTTGGGCAGGACGCCGTTCGGCGTGCCGAGCGCGACGGTGAAGATCGGGACCTTGTCGCCGGCCGCCTGCCGCGCCACGGCCGCGACGTCGACGCCCGCGTTGGCGGAGCCGTCGGACAGGAGCACGATCGCCGCCGGCGGATGCCGCTTGTCGCCGGCATGCAGGAGTTGGAGGGCAAGCTGAAGCGCGTCGCCGGTGGCCGTCGCACCGTTCGCATCCTGCGCGTCGATGATCGCCCGGGCGGCGCCGTGGTCGGCGACCGGCGCCTGAACGCCGTCCGGCGAGCCCGAGAAGGCCACCGCACCCACCTGCACGGTGCTCGGCAGCTGATCGATGAACGTGTTGGCCGCGCGCTCGGCAGCGGCCAGCCTGGTCGGCTGCACGTCGGTCGCGGCCATCGAGCCGGAATGGTCGGTGACCAGCATGATCGATGCCCGGCCCACGGGCACGCTGTAGCTGACTTGGGGGCGAGCCAGCGCCAGCGCCAGCGCGGCGATCGCCGCGAGCGCGAACGCTGCCGGCAGCCGGCGGCGCCAGGAGCTCACCGGGCCGGCCGCGACCTGCAGAGTCGCGACCGCCGGGTATCGGACCGCGTAGCGGCGGGCGCGCCGACGCGCGACCCGCGACGCGAGCATCGCGATCGGGACGAGGGCCAGGGCGGCCAGCCAGAGCGGGGCGGCAAAGCTCATCGCAGGTGGCGGCCCAGCGCGAGCAGCCAATCCTCCCCGGTGGACAGCGTCACGTGGTCGGTCCGCAGCCGGCGCAGCTCGCGCGCGACCGCCTCGCGGCGCCGGTGCTCGAGCTCGGCGAACCGGCGGCGCAGCCGCTTGCTGGAGGTGTCGACCTCGATCCGCTGGCCGCTCTCCGGGTCGACCAGCGCGAGTTGTCCGACCGCCGGCAGCTCCTGCTCGCGGGGGTCGACGATCTCGACCGCGATCACCGAGTGGCGCACGCGCAGCGAGCCGAGCGGGCGCTCCCAGCCTCGCTGATCGCGGAAGTCGGAGATTGCGACGACCAACCCCGGCTGGCGGGCGAGGCGCGAGACTCGACTCATCGCGCCGGCCAGTCCCTCGGGGTCGTGTTGACCGTCGGGGGCGACGCCCTCGGCCAGGGCGCGGCGCAGCGCGACCATTCCCGGCTTGGCGCCTCGCGGCGGGAGCACGCGCGGCATGGCGGCGCCGAAGGTGACCAGTCCGACGCTGCCCGCCCGCCGCACGCCGAGTCGGCCGAACACCAGCGCCACGCCTTCGGCCACGTCGGCCTTGAGCCGGCGGGCGGTGCCGAACGCCATCGACGGCGAGACGTCGAGCACGATCCAGGTGGTCAGCGCGCGCTCGGGGACGTGCAGGCGGACGTGCGGCTGGCCGGTGCGGGCCGTCGCCGCCGGATCGATGTGGCGGACGTCGTCGCCGATCTCGTAGGGGCGAAGCTGGGCGAGCTCGGTGCCGGCGCCGACGCCCACCGCGCGCCGATCGCCGGGCAGCATCCGCGCCACCATCCGGCTGAGCGACACGTCGATCGCCTCGAGCAGCGGCTGCGCGAGCGCGCCGGGCCCCTGCCGCGCCGCCGGCGGTTCGAGCGCGCGCGTGCTCACTGAGCTCTGACCACGGTGGTGGCCTCGTGGGTGAGGTGCCGGGCGCCGGGCTCGGGCACCGCGGCGAGGACGCGCTCGAGCAGGTCGTCTGCGGTCACGCCGTCGCTGAGGGCGTCGTAGGAGAGCACGATCCGGTGGCGCAGGACGTCGCGCGGCGAGGTCACGGATGTCGTCGGTCAGCACGTGACCGCGCCCGCGCAACAGCGCGAGCACGCGCGCCGCTCCGACCAGGCCGATCGGCCCGCGCGGGCTCGCGCCGAACTCGATCATCGGCGCGATCTCCTCGAGGCCGTACTGCGCCGGGTGTCGGGTGGCGTCGGCGAGCGCGACCGCGTAGCCGATCGCCTCACGATCGACCAGCACGGAGCGCGTGGCCATCGCGTAGCGGCGCAGGTCCTCGAGTGAGAGCCGCTCTCGCACCGCAGCCGGATCGCCCAGGCTGCGGCCGACCACCGCCGCCTCCTCGCCGACGTCCGGGTAGTCGACGAGGATCTTCATCAGGAAGCGGTCGACCTGCGCCTCGGGGAGCGGATAGGTGCCCTCGGACTCGATCGGGTTCTGGGTGGCCATCACGATGAACGGCGCCGGCACCGGGTAGGTGGTGCCGCCGATCGTCACCTGCTGCTCCTGCATGACCTCGAGCAGCGCCGACTGGACCTTGGCGGGGGCTCGGTTGATCTCGTCGGCGAGCAGGAAGTTGCAGAACACCGGGCCGAGTTCGGTGTCGAAGCCTCCCGTGTCGGGGCGGTACACCCGGGTGCCGACGAGGTCGGCGGGGACGAGGTCGGGGGTGAACTGGATCCGGCTGTAGGTGCCGCCGAGCACCGCGGCCAGGGTCTTGACGGTGAGCGTCTTGGCGAGGCCCGGCACGCCTTCGAGCAGGACGTGGCCGCCGGCGAGGAGGCTGATCAGGAGCCGCTCGAGCATCGCGTCCTGACCGACGATCACGCGCTTGATCTCGTGCAGCGCCTCTTGGAGCGCGTCCCGGGCCTCCGCGCGCTCGTCGCCCGTGTGTCTGGTGTCGTCCATCTGTCGTTGTCCTCCGGGGGGTTCCAGTGGTTTCAGTCGTCTAGGCGAGCCTGCCGAACCAGCGCAGCGACATACCGCTGCCGAGCAGGAGCAGAATCAGGGCGCCGCCGGCGAAGCTCGCGGTGATCTCCCGCTGGACGTGCTTGCGTCCGAACTGGGCGGCGAGGTGCGCGTAGACCTGGGTCAGCCCGCCCGAGTTCGCCGCGGTGAAGGTGCGCCCGCCCGAGAGGCGTGCGATCTGCGCCAAGCTGCTGCGGAGCGACCGGCACCGGCACTTTGACCGTCCGCCCGCCCCGTGGGACGGGGATCGTCCCGTGGTCGGTGCCGACCGCGACGGTGTAGATCGGGATGTGCAGCGAGGCGGCCTGGCGGGCTGCGGCGAGCGGATCGCTGCCGCCGGTCGAGAACCCGTCGGAGATGCAGCACGATCGCGCTCGGGGGGCGCTTGCCGCCGTGCTTGGGCAGGCTCGTGAGGGAATGCAGGGCGGCGTGGATCGCATCGCCCACCGCGGTGTGCCCGCTGGCTCGAAGCTGTTTGAGCGCGTTCGCGGTCAGCGAGTGGTTGGTCGTCGGCGACTGCAGGAGGATCGGCTTCTCGCTGAACTCCAGCAGCCCGACCTGAACCGCCGTCGGGACTCGGGCCAGGAATCGCGCCGCCGCGCGCTGTGCGGCGCCCAGGCGGGAAGGGGCGACGTCGGTGGAGCGCATCGAGCTCGAGACGTCGTCGGCCAGCATGATCGCGCCGTCGGTGACCGGCACCGCGACGCTGTGCTCCGGGCGGGCGGCCGCCGCGATCAGGATCGCCGCGGCCAGGGCGAACGCGAGCATCGGAGCGTGCCGGCGCCAGCGGGGGCGCACGGGGGCGACGGACGCGCGCAGGGCCGGCGCGGCGAATGCGGCGGCGGCCCGCTCGCGGCGGCGCTGCTGGCCCGCGTACCACCAGATCAGCAGCGGGATGGCCAGCAGGCCGAGCAGTATCAGGGGCGTGGCGAAGCTCACGGTGAATTCCTGGGCCGCTTCTCGAGCGTGGCCTGCGTCGTATAGGTCCCGGGCCCCCGGTCAAACACGATGTTCGTCCGCGCGCCGGGCCCCAGGGGCGCGAGCGCCGAGTCGACGTCGGCCGTGCTGTCCACGCGCTGGCCGGCCACCTCCACGATCACGTCGCCCGAGCGCAGCCCGGCCCGGTAGGCGGGGCCGCCCATGACCACATGGGCGACCGCCACGCCACCCACCGGGGTGCCGGTCAGATCCGCGCCGAGCCAGGCGCGTGCGGCAGCGGGGCGCGTCGGCTGGGCCGACCCAGACCCGCCCAGCACGGAGGCGACGCCGTAGGCGGCGCCCGCGCCGAGCAGTACCACGACCGCGATCAGCCCGGCGAGGCGGACCGTCCGTCGGGCGGGCCGATACGCGGCCAGACGAGCGAGCAGTCGCCGCTTCGGCGGCCGTGGCGGCCGTGGCGGCTCGGGTTCGGCCGGCCGGCGAGGCACCCTCGAGGCGCGGCGCGTGGCCAGCTCGTCGGCGGCCGCCTCGGACTCGCGGCGCCAATCGCCGGACCACAGATGCCTTGGAGCGCTCATACGCGCATCGGCACGGTACGCGGCGTTGGTGAGATGTTCTTAAGAACCTGGTTCTGGGCTAGTCCTGCGCCACCAGCGCGCGGGCGAATTCGCTCGGGTCGAACGGGCGCAGGTCCTCGAGCTGCTCGCCCACCCCGATCAGCTTGACCGGGATCCCGAGCTCGTGCGCGATGGCCAGCGCGATCCCGCCCTTGGCCGTGCCGTCGAGCTTGGTCAGGACAAGCCCGCTGACCGGCACAGCCTCGGAGAACAGGCGCGCCTGGCGCAGCCCGTTCTGCCCGGTGGTCGCGTCGACGGTGAGCAGCGTCTCGTGCGGCGCCTCGGGGATCTGCTTGGCGATCACCCGCTTGACCTTGGCCAGCTCCGCCATCAGATCGTCCTGGGTGTGCAGGCGCCCGGCCGTGTCGATAATCGCCACGTCGGCCCCGTCGCGCCGGGCGGCGGCGACCGTGTCGAAGGCCACGGCCCCGGGGTCGGCGTCGGCCGGGCCCTTGACGAAGGCGGCTCCGGCGCGCTGGGCCCACACCTCGAGCTGCTCGACCCCGGCCGCCCGGAACGTGTCGCCCGCGCCCACCACCACGGACTTGCCGAGCTCCTTCGATATGTGCCAGGCCAGCTTGCCGACCGTGGTCGTCTTGCCGGTGCCGTTCACGCCGGCGACCAGGATCACCGTCGGCTCGGGCCGCAGATCGATGCGGTCCTCGCCGGTGCGGGCGATGTCGGCCAGCAGTTCGGTGAGCCGTTCGGTGAGCGCCTCGCCTCCGGTTATCCCGCCCTCGGTGGCCTCGCGCTCGAGTTGCTCGACGACCCGCGCCGTCGTGCTCGCGCCGACGTCGGCGTAGATCAGCGCCTCCTCCAGCCGCTCCCAGGTCTCCTCGCTCAGGTCCTCGAACAGCGTGGCCTGGATCTCCGAGGTGAGCGCCTGGCGGGTCTTGCGCAGGTTCTCGCGCAGCCGGCGGAACATGCCCCGACTGCGCTCCTGAGCCGCCGGCTCGGCGTCGGACTCGGCCGCCGGCAGCGCGCCGTCGACGATGAACAGGTCTCTCCAGTCCCGCGCCATGCGGCGGGCGAGTTTACGCGGCCGCTTCGTCCTGCGACGGAAGCCGGCGCGAGATCACCTTCGAGACCCCGTCGGAGCCCATCGACACGCCGTACAGCGAGTCGGCGGCCTCCATCGTGCGCTTCTGGTGGGTGACCACGATGAACTGGGCGTGGCTCGAGTAGGTGCGCAGCAGCTCGAGGAAGCGGTCGATGTTGAGGTCATCCAGCGCGGCCTCGACCTCGTCGAGGATGTAGAACGGGCACGGCCGGGCCAGGAACACCGCGAACAGGAAGGCCAGCGCAGTCATCGACTTCTCGCCGCCGGACAGCAGCGATAGGCGCTTCATTTCCTTGCCGGCCGGGGTGATCTCGATCTCGACCCCGAGCAGATCCTCCTCGGGCTCGTCCGGAGCCGCGGCGACCGCCTCGCCGTCGTCGTTGTCGTCGCGCTCGTCGTCCTTGCCCTCTTGCTCGACCGAGCCGCCGCCGAGCACCCGCGCCGGTCCCTCGTGCTCGTGGACCAGGCGCAGGCGGCCCCGACCGCCGGGGAACAGCCGCGCGCTCACCTGCTCGAAGTTGCGCGCGGCCGCCTCGAACATCTGCTCGAAGCTCTCGCGGATCTGGCGGTCGGTGTCGACGATCAGCTTGTTCAGCTCGCGCAGCGCGGTCTCGAGGTCGTCGCGCTGGCGCTCGAGTTCCTCGACGTGGGCGAGCGCCTCCTCGTATTCGGCCTGGGCGAGTGGGTTGACCGGGCCGAGCTGCTCACGCCGTCGGGCCAGGCGCTCGAGCCGGCTGCCCAGGGCCTCGCGCTCCTCCGCACTCAACTCGGCGTCGGCCGGCGCGGCCTCGAGCTCCAGCCGGCCCGCGAGCTGCTGCAGCTCGTGCTCGGTCTCGCGCACACGGTCGTCGAGGCGCTGGAGGCGAACCTCGGCCTCGGTCAGGCGCTCGCCCGCCTGGCGGAGCTGGGCGTGCAGCGCCGCCTCCTGCTGGGCGCATTCCTTGAGCTCGGCCGCGACGTGCTCGCCGGCCTCGCGGTCCGAGCTCAGCGCGGTCTCGAACTCGGCGCGGCGCTCGGCGATCGCCCGCGCGACGGCCTCCAGCGCGCTCGTCATCCGCTCGATGACCGGGATCAGGGCCCGGTCTCGATCGACCGCGGCCTCGAGGCGCTCGATGCGGGCGTGGCGCTCGGAGCGCTCGCGCTCGGCCCGCTCTCGCTCGCCTCGCGCAGCGCCCAGCTCGGCGGCGAGCTGCATGCGCCGCCCGGCGTTCGGGCCCTCGTCGGGCGCGCCCCGGCGCCGCTCGATCGTCGCGACCAGCCGGCGCTCGCTCTCGGAAGCCTCGTCGCGCTGGTTGATCGCGGCCCGGTGCGCGTCTGTCGCCCGCGTGGACTCGGCGTCGGCCTGGGCGAGCTCGGCAGCCAGGCGCTCGAGTCCGTTGCGGGCTTGCACCTCGGCCTGGACGGCGGCCTCACTGTCCCGGATCAGCG
This sequence comes from uncultured Solirubrobacterales bacterium, assembly GCA_963832315.1. GTDB lineage: Bacteria > Actinomycetota > Thermoleophilia > Solirubrobacterales > Solirubrobacteraceae > Palsa-465. Next base: position 576,098 of record CAWHTT010000015.1, read on the forward strand.
TCTCGCGGCGGTTGCGCTCGGCCAGGACCCGCTCCTCCCCCACCGCCGGCGCCTGGCGCAGCTCGCGCGTGGCCACCGACCACACGCGCCCGGAGCGGGTGACGGCGACGCCCGCGAACCCGTCCTGGAGTTGATCGAGATCGTCCACGACCCAGGTGTCGCGGAGCAGCCGGCGCGCGACTGCCACCGTGTGCGCCGGCCCGTGGACGTGATCGGCGAGCCGCTGCGCTCCGGCGGCGGGAGCCGGCTGGCCCGGGGCGAGGTTCGGGTTCTGGGTCGGGTCGAGCACGAGCGCGCGCCCGCCGTCGGCGCCGGCGCGGTCGAGCAGGGTCCCGGCGGCCGACCGGTCGTCGAGGACCGCGGCCCGCAGGCGCCCGTCGAGCGCGGCGGCGACCGCCACCTCGTAGCCCGGGTCGACCTTGAGCTCGTCGGCCAGCACGGCCGCGCCGCCGGGGGCGGCGGTCTGAGTGCGCAGGAACTGGTTGCACGCGGCCAGCTCGCCGCCGACGCGAGCCGCCTCCCGGCGGGCCGCTTCGACCGACCGCTCGGCCTCGCGGAGCTGGCCCCGGACGCCCTCGAGCCGCTCGCGCGCCTGCTCACGCGCCGCGGCCATCCGCTCGACCGTGTCCGCCTGCTCCTGGGTCGCGGCCCGGGCCGCCGCGAGCTGCTGCTCGAGCTCGGCCAGCTGGCGCGCCAGCTCGGCTTCTCGGTCGCGGTCGAGCCGCGCCAGTTCCTGCTCGAGCTCGGCGATCCTGTTCTGCACGCCGGGATCGGGCCGATCGGTCTCGGCGGCGCTCCGCAGCTGGGCCAGCTGGGCCTCGGTCCGCGTCAGGCGCTGCTCGGCGTCGCGCCCGGCGCCACGCACGGAATCGGCGCGGTAGGCCACGCGATCGCCCGCGGATTGGGCCAGGAAGCAGCGGCGTGAGAGCTCCTCGCGGTGGGCGCTCCGGCTCGCCAGGGCTTCCTCGGCCGCGTCCCGGCGGGCGGCGACCTCGTCGAGCGCCTGCTCGAGCTCCTTGCGGCGCTTGCGGGCTTCCTCGGCAGCGGCCCGCGCCTGACCGTGGTCGGCGCGGTGCATCCGCAGGTCGTCGCGGACGAGCTCCCACCGGGCCTCGAGCGTCTGGCGCTCCAGTCGGGCGTGCAGCTCGGCCGCCTCGGCCTGACGCTTGAGCGGCCGCAGCCGCGAGCGCGCCTCGCGCTCCACGTCGAGCGCGCGGTCGAGGTTCTCCTGGGTACGGGCGAGCTTCAGCTGCGCCCGGCGCCGGCGCTTGCGGTGCTTGCCCAGCCCGGCGGCTTCCTCGATCAGCATCCGCCGGTCGCGGGGCTTGGAGGTGACGATCGACTCGACCCGGCCCTGGGAGATGACCGAGTGCATCTCCTTGCCCAGCCCGGTGTCCGAGAGCACCTCGATCACGTCGACCAGCCGGCAGCGGGCGCCGGCCAGGCGGTACTCGCCCTCCCCCGCCCGGTCGAGCCGGCGCACGATCGAGACCTCGGGCGCGCCCAGGCCGAGCTGGCCCTCGCTGTCGTCGAGCACGAGCTCCACCTCGGCTCCGCGAGCGGCCTGGCGGCCGGGCGCACCGGCGAAGATCACATCCTGCATCGACTGCCCTCGTACGGCCAGCGGGGACTGCTCGCCGAGCGCCCACAGCACCGCATCGGTCACGTTGGACTTGCCCGAGCCGTTGGGGCCCACGATCACGCTCACGCCCGGGCCGAACTCGAGCCGGGTTCGCTCGGGGAAGGACTTGAAGCCCTTGAGGACGATCGATTTCAGGTACACGGCGATCTCACTCCAGCGCCTCCAGGGCGACCTGCGCGGCCACCTGCTCGGCGTCCTTCTTGCTCCGGCCGCGCCCCCGGGCGACCTCGACACCGCCGATCGTGGCACTGACCGAGAACACCCGGTCGTGGGGCGGGCCCTCCTCGTCGACGACGTCGTAGGTGACCAGCGCGCCCTTGCGGGCCAGGCGCTCCTGGAGGGCCGATTTGAAGTCGACCGGATGCTCCAGCGCATCCTCGATCTCGGGCGCGAACGCCGCCACCACCGCCTCGGCCGTTCGCTCGTAGCCGAAGGCCAGGAAGCAGGCGCCGATCACCGCCTCGATCACCGAGGCGAGCACGCGCTCGGTCGCCGCCAGCGCGGACACGGTCGAGGCGACTCCCGGCGGGGCGGCCGCGCTCAGACGCGCAGGCACGCCAAGGCGCTCGGCGACCGTGCGGCAGGACCGGCCCGAGACCGCCTGGGCCCGGATCTTGGTCAGCCGCCCGGGGCCGAAGCGTTCGGCCTCGAGCCGCGGGTACAGGTGCGAGGTCACCGCGAGGGACAGCACGCTGTCGCCCAGGAAGGCCAGCCGCTCGTAGGAGTCGGAGCGCCGGCTGGTCCACGAAGCGTGGGTGAAGACTTGCGCGGCCACGTCCTCGGGCAACTCATCGAGCAGCTCCCGCAAAAGCGCGGCGGGGTCCTCAGCCCGGCGTGGACGTTGGTTCGCGCTCACTCAGCATCGCGGCCGGCGCTCGCTGAGGCCGGCGTCTCCCCTCCGCTCACGCTCAGCACGAAGTCCACGGCCTGCCCAACCGTACGGGTCTGCGCCGCCTGCTCGTCGGAGATGCGCACGCCGTAGGAGTCCTCGAGCTCCTGCACGAGCGTGTAGAGGTCCAGCGAGTCGGCCTCGAGGTCCTCTTTGAACCGGGTGGCTTCGGTGATCGTGGCGGGATCCACCTCGAGTTCGTCGGCGAGGTGACCGCGGATCGCCTGAAAGATCTCATCGCGGGTCATGTGGGCGTGTCCACGTGGGCGGTCACGAGGTCGAAACGGTAGCCGCCGGCGCGGACGAGCCGCCGGGCTCGCCGGTCGGGCCGTCGGGGTCGTCCACCGGCACCGAGCCCAGCCGGGGCGGTCGCAGCGCTCCGGCCTCGAGCAATGCGGCGCGGGTGCGGCCGATCACGTCGTGCTGCACGCCGCGGGCAGCGACGTCGATCGCCTGGGCGAAGCCGCGGGCGCTGAAGCGCCCGTGCGCGACGACGCCGAGGTGCCTCAGCCCGAGCATGTACGCGCCACCGGGCCCCTCCGGGTCGATCGTCTCCCGCAGCCGGCGCATGGTGGGGGCGATCAGCCGGGCGCCGAGCCGGCCGCGAGGCGTGGTGGCGGCCATCTCGCCGACCAGTCGCAGGGCGCGGCCGGACACGCCCTCGATCAGCTTCAGCGTGATGTTGCCCGTGAAGCCGTCCATGACCACGACGTCGGCCACGCCCCCGAAGACCTGCGTGCCCTCGATGTTGCCGATGAAGTTGAGGCCCGCCCCGCGCGAGCCGGCCAGCTGCTCGTGCACGCCGACCAGATCCGGCGTCCCCTTGCCGGGCTCCTCGCCGTTGGAGAGCAGCGCCACCCTCGGCGTGGGGATCCCGATCACCGCCTGGGCGAAGGCCGAGCCCATGTGGGCGAACTGCACCAGGTGCTCGGGGCGGCAGGTCGCGTTGGCCCCAACGTCGAGCAGGAGGATCGGCGGGCCGTCCGGGTTGGGCAGCGGCAGGGCCAGCGCCGGCCGGTACACGCCGCGGTCGCGCCGCAGGTGCAGCAGCGCGGCGGCCAGGGCGGAGCCCGTCGATCCGCCGGACACGAACGCCTGGGCCCGGCCTTCGGCCACCGCCCGGGTGGCCTGCACGATCGACGCCTCGGGGGTGGTCCGGACCGCGTGGGCGGGATCGGCCTGCTTGGCGATAGACACGGGTGCGTCGACCACCTCGACCCCCTCGTGGACACGGCCGATCTCCTTGGCCGGACCGAACAGGAGGACGCGGGTGCCGTCAGCGGCGGCGCGGGAAGCCCCGGCCGCGACCTCGCGGGGGCCGAGATCCGCCCCGCCAGCGTCGACCGCGACGGTTACCACGGGCCCGGCGTCAGCCGATGTGCTCGTCGCGCTCCGGGGCGATTACCTCGCGCCCCTTGTAGCTGCCGCAGACCGGGCAGACACGATGCGGAAGGCGAGGGCTGTGGCACTGCGGGCAGGCGTTGTACGTCGGCGCGCTGATCTTGTGCTGCGAGCGGCGCTGCGTGGTCCGAGCGTGGGACTGCTTCTGCTTGGGGACGGCCATGCGGGGCAGTGTAGCCACCCTGCCGGGGGCGTCACGCCACGGTCGCGGGCGCCCACCCCCGGTCGCCGCCACCCACCCCTATTCGAAGCGCAACTCCGACAGTGCGGCCCAGCGCGGATCGGGCTCGGGCTCGTGGTGGTGGTCGGGTCCGGCCTCGTTCAGGTTGGCGCCGCATACCGGGCACAGCCCGGCGCAGTCCTCGCGGCAGAGGAGGTTCGAGGGGACGGCCAGGGCGAGCGCGTCGCGCGCCCAGGCGTGCAGGTCGAGCACCCCGTCCTCGACGTAAGGTGAGCTCAACTCGTCGTCCTCGTCTGGCTGCTTGGCCCGGCCGCGAGGAGCGGCGTGGGCCCGCGGATCGGGCGGTTGCGAGATCTCGCGCACGTCGACCGCAAACGCCGGGGCGGCGGGCTCCAGGCAGCGCATGCACGGTCCGGCCAGCGTCGCCTCGAACCTCAGCCGCAACGCGTATCCACCGCCGGTGGTGCGCGAGATGTCGAGCCGCGCCGGCACCGGCACCGGCTCGACGCGATAGCGCTCGCCGGCGAGCGAGAACGGCTCGATCGCCACGTACAGATCAATTCGCCGGCCTTCGCCGGACGTAAGCCGCAGACCGCCGAGATCGAAGGTGTCTGTGCGCATAGGAGACATGCCTTCGAGGTTACCGCCGGCATATGACCGCATCCGCGCGGCTGCGCGGCATGATTGGCGCGTGTCGCGCTGGTTTCGCTCGTACGGGTTCGCCGACGTGCTCGACGACCTGCTGGTCGGCGCCTACCCCCTGGATTCCGACGACGTCGATGCGCTCGAGCGCGTGGGCATCCGGCGCGTCCTGAACCTGACCGAGGACGAGGAGTACCGGCCCGGCGAGCGCCGCGCGGTCACGGAGGCGCTGAGCGCGGCAGGGATCGAGGAGCACCGCATCGGCCTGATCGACTACGGCGGCCTCGCCCCCGAGGCGCTCGAGGCAGCCGTGCAGGAGGTGAACGCCTGGCTCGACGAGGGCACGCGCACCTACCTGCACTGCCGCGCCGGGTGGCAACGCTCGGCCGCGGTAGCCGCCGGAGTCGTGGCTGTGCGCACCGGCCGTGAGATCGACGCGGCGCTGGCCTACGTGCAGGAGCGCAAGCCGTCAGCCGATCCGCTGCCCCACCAGCGCGAAGATCTCCGGCGCTGGTGGGCGGCCCGTGGCGACGGTGGCGAGGCGGACGCCGACTCGGCCGGCGGATCGGGTTGAGTCACGTCCTCGCCGGTGGCGCTTGGCAGATCACCCGCGCTATACGACGGTTATCTCCCACAGCGTCGAGTGAGGAACGCGTGGAGGGAGCAGACGCTGTGGGACTCGGGCGTTAGTCCGCCGCGTGGAGCGGGCTGACGGTCGGGCCGCGGGCACTAGTCCGCCGTGCAGAGCGGGCGGACGGTCGGGGCGTCGGGCGCTCAGTCCGCCGCGCGCAGCCGGCGCATCACGAGCTGCTCGGGCACGGGGTCGGTCCGCTCCCCGCCGGCGCCGGCCCCGGCCGCATCCCCCGCGGTCAGCGCGGGAGCGTGGACGCTGCGCGCGTTGAGCGTGACCGGCTCTAGCTCCGGGAGCTCGCGGCCGCCGGCCACCGACCCGTGGTCCTCGAACCGGCGCGCCGCGGGCAGCACGCGGGCCTCGTAGGAGCCGACGGCCTCGTTGTACGCGCGGACCGTGCTGTTCAGGCGCGAGCCGAGGGTGGACAGCAGGTTGGAGAGCTTGACCAGCCGGCCGTGCAGCTCGCGCCCGAGGTCGGAGATCGCCTGGGCGGACTCGGCGACCCGCTCCTGCTGCCACCCGTAGGCCACCGCGTGGAGCATCGCCAGCAACGTCGTCGGCGTCGCGATCAGCACACGCCGCGCCATCGCGTCCTCGATCAACGCCGGATCCGCCTCCAGCGCGGCCCCGTAAAGGTGCTCGCCCGGGAGGAACATCACGACGATGTCGGGCGCGGAGTCAAGCCCGGCCCAGTAGGCCTTGTCGGCCAGCGCCTTGACATGCCGGCGTAACAGGCGCGCGTGGTCGCGCAGGTGCCGCTGGCGCTCCTCCTCGTTGCGGGCCTGGTAGGCGTCCAGCACGCCCTGGAGCGGCGCCTTGGCGTCGACCACCACGTGCTTGCCGCCCGGCAGGCTGACCACGAGATCCGGGCGTAGCGCGGCCTCGTCTCCGGCCACCGGGATCTGCTCCGCGAAGTCGCAATAGCGAACCATTCCGGCCAGCTCGACCACGTTGCGCAGCTGCATCTGGCCCCACTGCCCGCGCGCGTTGGGCTTGCGCAGCGCGGTGACCAGCGCGCCGGTCTCGGTGCGCAGGCGCTCGCCGGTGTCGGCCAGCGTCTTGAGCTGCGCCTCGAGGCGGCCGCGGGACTCTCGGCGCTCCTGGTCGAGGCGCAGAAGCTGTGAGTCGACCCGGCCCAGCTGCTCGCGTAGCGGCGCCACGAGCTGCTCGACCGCCTGCTGGCGCTTGTCGAGATCGCCCTTGGCCTCGGCCTGCACGACCCGCAGCTGTGCCTGGGCGAGCTCGGAGAGCTGCGTCATGCTCGCCTGGAGGGCGTCGGCGCTCATGGCCTTGAACGAGTTAGACAACCGCTCCTCGGCGTCGTTGATCGCGGCCAGACGCTCGGCCGCCACCGCGCGCTCGCGCTCGAGCTCCGAGCGGGCACGATCGAGCTCGCGTTCGAGCTCGCCGGCGCGCGTCGCGTGCACCGACAGCGACCGGAGCCGCGGGCGAACCGCCACCAATACGGCGGCGGCGCCGACGAGGAGGCCGATCAACAACCACATGGCTTGCATAACCCGTTCAGGATCGCGGCATCGTCGGACGGAACGAATGTCCCGCACACGAATGGGTTTTAATCCGGCGCGTGAGCGAGGCTCGGATCCGCCGGCGAGTGACCGCGCACGGCCGCGTGCAGGGCGTGTTCTTCCGCGACTCGGTGCGCCAGCGGGCCCAGTCCCACGGAGTCGCGGGCTGGGTCACGAACCGCTCCGACGGCGCGGTGGAGGCCGTGTTCGAGGGCAGGCCCGATGACGTGGAGCGCCTGGTGGCGTTCGCGAGGAGCGGGCCGCGTCAGGCCGAGGTCGAGAGCGTCGACGTGCGCGACGAGGAGCCCGAGGGACTCACCGGCTTCGAGGTCCGCTGACCATCGCGGCCTGCGGCCCCGCCGCCCCCGGCCCCGCCGCCCCCGGGCCCCGCGGCCCCCGGCCCCGCGGCCCCGCGGCCCCGGCCTCGAGGGCCGCGTACCCACGCGCAGCGTCGCTCAGCGCGGCGAACAGCCGGCTCTTGTCGTTGGCCTCGGGGTGCCACTGGACTCCAAGCCCCCAGCGCCCGTCGGCCATTTCGATCGCCTCGATCACCTCATCCTCCGCCCGACCGGTTACGACCAGCCCGGACCCCAGCGAGAGCACTGCCTGATGGTGGTGGCAGTGCGCGATGTGCGCCTCCTCGCCCACGGAACGGGCCGCGAGCGACCCTGGCTCCAACCGGACGGTGTGGTCGTTGCCTTCGAACGTCCCCTTCACCCTGCGGTGCGGATGGCTGCCGTCAGCGGCCACCAGGTCCTGCACCAGCGTGCCGCCGAGCGCGACGTTGAGGATCTGCATGCCGCGGCAGATGCCGAGCACGGGCATCTCGCGCTCGAGCGCGCCGCGCACGAGGGCGATCTCGAATGCGTCGCGCTCGGGGTACGTCGATTCGGTAGCGGGATCCACAGGGGCGCCGTACATCGCCGGATCGAGGTCGGCACCGCCGATCAGCATCAGCCCGTCGATCCGGTCGAGCAGCTCGATCGGGGCCCGGGGGTCGACGGCGAGCAGCATCGCGACGGCGCCGGCGCGCTGGAGTGGCGCCACATAGGAGTCGGCCACGAGGTGCGCGTCCTGGTCCCAGAACGCCCAGCGCGCCCGCTCGCGCACCGCGCACAGCCCGATCACCGGTCGATCCGAGCTCGTCACCTGATCCCCGCCACCCGATCGACGAACGCGTCCATGAGGCGCCATGTCCGCTCCCGATTCTCGGTCTCGCGCTGGCGCGTCTCGGCCAGCAGGCGATCACGATCGACGCCGTCGCGGGCCAGCTTCTCGCCGCCCAGCGACACCCACTCCTCGACGATGTCGTTGGTCACCTCCGGGTGAAACTGGACGCCGAGGCTCCGCCCGATCCTGTAGGCCTGCGGCCCAACCGGGCTCTCGGCCAGCACCAAGGCGCCGTCCGGAGGCGTGAACGTGTCGTAGTGCCACTGAAACCACGGCCCTTCGGCCACGAGCCCGGGTTCGTGGGTGCGGATGGTCACCCAGCCGATCTCCGATTGCTGGGCGCGTATCGCTTGGCCGCCGAGCGCACGGGCCAGGATCTGGCTGCCGAAGCAGATCCCCAGCACGGGGACGTCGGCGCGGACGGCATCACGTAACAGCGCCTGCTCGCGACTCACCCACGGCACCGTGTCGTCGTATGCAGATTCCTCCGAGCCGAGCGAGACGACGAGGTCGTAGTCCTGCGGATCACGGGACTGACCGTCGGCGGAGATCAGATAGTCGTCCTCATCCATCCCACGCTCGGCCAGCCACGCGCTGACCAGTCCGCCGGGCGCGTCCTCTTCGTGGAGGATGACCAGCGCCCGCACTCAGCCCGCCACGGCGCGTTCGAACGCCTGTCGCGCCTCGTCGCCCCGCACCGCGAACACCACGCGCTCGATGCGAGACTCACCGGCGTCCAGATGCCGGCGGACCTCCTCCGCCTCGATCCGAGCTGCCTCCTCGAGTGGAAAGCCGCCCACGCCGGTCCCGAACGCCACCAGCGCGAGCGACCGAGCGCCCAGCTCGTCTGCCTTGCGCAAGGTGCTTTCGGTGGCGTCGCGGATGATGTCAGCCGAGGTGGGGCCGCCCAGATTCATCGTGGCAGCGTGGATCACCCACTTGCATGGCATGTCACCGCCGGTCGTCTCGACCGCCTCGCCCAGCCCGATCGGCGCCCGCGAATCGCTCTCCTCCTGAACTGCCGGACCGCCGGCGCGCGAGATCGCGCCGGCCACGCCCCCGCCGTGCTTCAACGCCGTATTCGCAGCGTTGGCGATTGCGTCGACTTCGAGCTTGGTGATGTCCGTGTCGAGGACCTCGACGGTCACGACACTTCGGCAGGCTCTTCCTTGCCGGCCAGGCGCTCCCGTCCCCGCCGCACCGCAGCGATGAACTTGGAGAGGTTCACCTCGAGCGTGTTGAGGATCTCGTCGGCGTAGTCCTCGGCACCGAGCCGGATCTCGCGCTCGCGGGCACGAGCGTCCTCGATGATGTCCTCTGCGCCACGCTCGGCCTGCTTGGTGATCTCCTCCTCGGAGACCATCTTCTCCTGGCGCTCGCGCGCCTCCTTGACGATCCGCTCGGCCTCGCGCTTGGCCTCGGCCAGCATCTCCTGACGCTCCTTGACGATCCAGCGAGCCTGCTTGATCTCCTCGGGGATCGTGGCGCGCATCTGGTCGAGGATGTCGTAGATCTCTTCCTTGTCTACCCGCACCTGATCGGTCAGCGGCACCGCTCGTGCGTTGTGCACCAAGTCATCCAACTTGTCGATCAGTACCAGGACATCCATCTCTCAAGAACCTCTCAAAGTTTCGTTAGCGGCTTAGCCGTTCCTTCAAGGCGCCGGCGACCTCTTCGGGAACCAGATCATCGATCTCACCGCCAAACGTCGCCAGCTCCTTGATGCCGCTCGAGCTCAGGAAACTGTACTTGGCGGATGCCATCAGGTAAACGGACTCGATCTCGGGGTCCTGCCGGCGGTTGAGCTGGTTCATCTCGAGCTCATACTCGAAGTCCGAGATCGCGCGCAGCCCTTTGACGATCGCCATCGCCCCGCGCTCGCGCGCAAAGTCGACCAGCAGCGTGGAGAACGGCTCGACGTCGACGTTGTCGAGGTGGCGCGTCGCGTTGGTCACGAACCCCACACGCTCCTCGGCGCTGAACACCGTCTTGCCCTTGCGCCACGGCAGGTTCACGACCGCCACGATCACGCGGTCGAACATCGCCGAAGCCCGCGCGATCACGTCGAGATGCCCGTTGGTGACCGGGTCGAACGTGCCGGGACAGATCGCGATGCGGTTATCGGGGGCCATGGATTCGGATCAAGGTGTCGCCGTAGCGGCGCTCGTCGAGCAACTCCAGGTCGAGCTCGAGCGGCGCCCGCCGGTCGCTCTCGGCCACTACCCGCGCCGCCGGCGCGAGTACCGGCGCAAGCGCCGCCGAAAGCTCCCGCCCGAGGGTGCGTGCGCGCCGATATGGGGGATCGAGGAATACGAGATCGTATTGACGAGCGTCGCGCGATGCGCTCCTGAGGTAAGCCAGCGCGTCCTGGCGGCGCACTTCGGCCTCGACGCCCACCGCTGCCAGGTTGCGCCGGATGGCCGCCACGGCGGCGCCCGAGGAGTCGACGAACGCGGCGTGAGAGGCCCCTCGCGACAGCGCCTCGATCCCCAAGGCTCCCGACCCGGCGAACAGGTCGAGCACCCGGGCCTCCTCGACCGACGCAACCCCCAGTATCGAGAACAGCGCCTCGCGCACGCGATCCGAGGTGGGCCGGGTCGAGAGTCCCCGGGGAGCGACCAGGGTCCGCCCGCCGAAGCGACCCGCGACGACGCGCATGACCCGTTACGCCCGGATCGGCGCCAGCGCCTCGGCGCCGAACGCCCCAACCAGCGCGTCGGCCAGCAGGGCGTGCTCGGGCGTCGCCAGCTCGGGATCCTCCGCCACCACCCGCTCGGCGAACCGCCGGGCGCGCTCCAGCAGTTCGGCGTCGCGCGGCAGCTCGGCCACCTTGTAGCTCGCCTCGCCGTGCTGGCGGGTGCCGACCAGCTCTCCCTCCCGGCGCAGCTCCAGGTCGATCTCGGCCAGCTCGAAGCCATCGCCGTGCGACGCCAAAGCGCGCAGGCGTTGGGACTCCTTGGACCCGAACAGCAGGCAGAACGACTCGTGCGCACCCCGCCCGATCCGCCCCCGTAGCTGGTGCAGCTGCGAGATGCCGTAGCGATCGGCGTCCTCCACCAGCATCACGGTGGCGTTCGGCACGTCGATCCCGACCTCGATCACCGACGTGGCCACGAGCACGTCGGCCTCGCCCCCGGCGAACGCCGCCATCGCCTCCTGCTTGGCCCCGGCCGACAGCTGGCCGTGCATGAGCACGACGCGACAGTCGCGGAACTCACCCGTGCGCAGGCGCTCGAACTCGGCGGTGGCCGCGCGCGCCTGGAGAACCTCGGACTCGGAGACCAGCGGGCAGACGACAAACGCCTGGCGCCCGGCGCGGAGCTCCTCGCGGATCCGCTCGTAGGCCCGGGCGCGTTCGGCCTGCGAAGAGCACACGTGCGTCTTGATCGGCCGCCGGCCGGCGGGCAGTTCGTGCAGCTGCGTGGAGTCCAGATCGCCGTAGTTCGAGAGCGCCAGCGTGCGCGGGATCGGGGTCGCGGTCATGTGCAGGACGTGCGGCCGCTCGCCCTCCGGAGCCTTGGCGTCCAGCGCGGACCGCTGGCGAACCCCGAAGCGGTGCTGCTCGTCGACCACCGCAACGGCCAGGCGCGCGAACCGCACCGGGTCTTCGATCAGGGCGTGGGTGCCGACGATCAGCGGGAGCTCCCCGGTGGCCAGCTTGCCCAGCAGATCGGCGCGCCGGCGCGCCGGCGTGGACCCGGTGAGCAGCCCGATCGGCACAACCGCGCCGGGCATCAGCGCCTGGACCGTGGCGAAGTGCTGTTCGGCCAGCGTCTCGGTGGGCGCCATCAGTGCGCCCTGGTAGCCATGCTCGACGGCGCGGAGCAGCGTGTACAGGGCCACGACGGTCTTGCCCGAGCCGACCTCGCCCATCAGCAGGCGCTGCATCGGCTGCGGGCGGGCCAGGTCGGCGTCGACGTCGGCCAGGGCGCGCTCCTGATCGCCCGTCAACGCGAACGGCAGCATGGTGTCCAGCCACTGGGCGGTCAGCTCGCGCTCGCCGCCGAGCACGGGCGCCGTCTGAGATGAACGCCTCTGCAGGCGCCGGCGCAGGAGCGCCAACTGCACGAGCAGCAACTCGTCGAAGGCCAGCCGTCGGCGCCCGGTGTCGGCGGCCGACTCGCCGTCGCCGAAATGAGCCTCGGCCAGGGCGGCCGAACGGTCCGGCAACCGCTCCCGGGTCCGCACCAGGGCAGGCAGTGGCTCGACCACGTCGGCAAGCGCACCGGCGTGCTCGCGCACCAGGGCGAGGATCTGCGTGGACGACAGCCCCTCCGTGGCCGGGTAGTGCGCGACCGCCCCGGCCCCACTGACCGCGTCACCCGTCCGCGCATGGGCCTGAACCCGGAACCGGCGACGCCCCTCGAACTTGCCGTGCAGGGCCAGCCGCGTCCCGGCCGGATAGCGCTGCTCGAGCCAGGGCTGGTTGAAGAACGTTGCCTTCATCACCCCGGTCTCGTCGGCCACCGTCGCCTCGACCAGCGGCCGCATCCCGCGCCGCCTGACCGACCGCGAGGAGATGCTCCTGACCTGCACGACCACGGTGGCGCTGTCACCGGGCTCGAGTTCGGCCACCGCCCGGGCATCGCGGCGGTCCCGGGGCAGGTGCACGAGCAGGTCCCCGACCGTGGCCAGGCCCAGCGTTTCCGCCCCCCGAGCTGCCTTGGGGCCGTCAAAGGCGAGCTCCGTCCGCAGCCTCGACGGCCGCGGGTAGCGGACCGGCGCGTCGCGTAGCGCGGCTGGGTCGAGCGGGTCGGAGGTGGTGAAGGCGGTGACGGCCATGGGACGGGCGACCGGAGATCCGTCGATTACAACCGCGGCATGATCAAGCTCGACACGGACGAGTCGAGATTAACCGCGTCGTGTCGCCCGTCGACCCCAGCCCCAGCCCCCTGAACAGCGCCTCCCATGCCTCCGAGGCCGAGGTTCGCCGCTCGCTGCTTCACCGCAGCGGCCTGCTCGAGCCGGGCTCGCGTCCCGAACTCGACCGCTGGACGGCGGTGCTCCGCCGGGCTACCGGAGCCGCCGTCGCCGCGTTGGCCGTCGAGCTCGACGACCGCACGCTGGTCGCCGGGCTGTGGATCGGGGAGGCCGACGAACCCCAGACCGCCGAGCTGGCACCCGGAGAGTCCTTCGAAGCGTTCCTCAGCGACAAGGTCGACGCACCGGCGTGGGCCGACGGACTGCACTCCTACCTCGAGGCGTCGGTCACCATCGACGGCCAGGTCGTGTGCATGCTGGGCGTGGCCGACGCCGCGGCCCGGGATTGGGATGCGCGCGACATGCAGATCCTCGACGACACCACCGCGGCGATCGCCGCCGAGATCCGCCTGCGCCTGGCCAACGACGAGGCTCTGCGCTTCCACGACCTGGTCGCGTCGCAGCACCGCGTGCACGAGCTGATCGCCGGAGGAGCGCCGCTCAAGGACGTCCTGGTCGAGCTGATCGAGGGAATCGAGCGGCACGATCCGTCGGTGACCGGCTGCGTGGTCCTGCTCGACCGGGAGTCGAACACCCTGCACCCCGGCGCCGGGCCCTCGCTGCCGCCGCACTACCTGGCGGCGATCGACGGCGTCGTGATCGGCCCCAACGTGGGCGCCTGCGGCTCGGCATCATGGTCGGGCCAGCTCACGATCTCCGACGACATCGCCACGGACCCGAGATGGGCGCCGATCCGCGACTTCGTGCTGGGCGCGGGTCTCGGACACTGCTGGTCGATGCCGATCAAGGCTCCCGCCGGCGAGGTGCTGGGAACGCTCGCGCTGTATGGGCCGAACCCGCGCCGGCCGCTGCCCGCGCACATCACGCTGATGGAGGATGGGGCCCGCCTGGCCGGGATCGCCATCGAGCGTCACCGGGCGCTCGAGCGGCTGATCCACGACGCCCGGCACGACGGCCTCACCGGCCTGCCCAACCGGACGGCGATCTTCGAGATGCTCGACGAGGCGATCCTCCGGGTGCAGCCGGGGGCGGCGCTCGCGGTGCTGTTCGTCGACCTCGACGGCCTCAAGGCACTGAACGACACGCTCGGCCACGACCGCGCCGACGAGATGATCCGGGAGATCAGCCAGCGCCTATCCGGCGTGGTGCGCGGAAGCGATTTCGTGGGGCGGTTCGGCGGCGATGAGTTCGTGGTCGTGGCCGAAGGGGTCGCCGACGCGGATCAGGCGGCCAAGCTCGGCTTCCGCCTGCTCGAGACGATCTCCCAGCCGGTGCCCGGGCTCGATTCGAGCGTGGTAACCGCGAGCATCGGGATCACGCTGTTGACCGACGCTGACTCGGACGCGCGCGAGGCGCTGCGCCAGGCTGACGCCGCGATGTACGAGGCCAAGCGCGGCGGGCGGGATCGGATCACGTTCTTCGGCGGCAACCGCCGCAGCCAGGAGGGCCGCCGGCTGGCCCTGGTCCGCGAGTTGCGCGGCGCCGAGATGCGCGGCGAGCTGGGGCTCGTGTTCCAGCCGGTGTTCGAGCTCGAGACCGGCGAGGTCGTCGGCGTGGAGGCGCTGGCGCGCTGGAACAGCCCGGTCCTCGGACACGTGGCCCCGGCCGAGTTCATCCCGGTCGCGGAGGACACTGGCCTGATCGTCCCGATCGGGTCGTGGGTGCTGCGCGAGAGCTGCGAGACGATGCACCGCATCGCGGCGAAGCTCGGGCGTCCGGTCGAGCTGTCGGTCAACGTCTCGCCCCATCAGCTGACGAACCCCGGCTTTGCGCTGTCGGTGCAGCAGACCCTCGCCCACGCCGAGTTTCCCGCCGATCAGCTCGTCCTCGAGATCACCGAGACCGCCCTGGTACGGACCGACACGGTCGCCGCACACACGCTGCGCGAGCTCGAGTCGCACGGCATCCGCGTCGCGCTCGACGATTTCGGCACCGGCTCCTCGTCGCTCGCCTGGCTCAAGGAGCACCCGCTGGACGCGATCAAGATCGATGGCAGCTTCGTGGCCGGCCTGGCCGGCGACTCGCGCGACCAGGCGATCGTCGCCTCATCGATCAGCCTGGCCCGGGCGCTCGGCTGCGCCGTGACGGCCGAGGGCGTGGAGACCGAGGATCAGCTCGTCGCACTGCGCCTGCTCGAGTGCGAGCGCGTGCAGGGCTTCCTGCTCGCCCATCCGCTCCCCGCGCACAAGCTGACCGCGCTGCTGCTCGCTCCACCCACCGAGGCTACTCGGCGGACAGCAGCCACCACTGACCCGGTTGACCTCCGTCAGATAGCTCGAATTCGACATCTCCGTGGGCTAGCGCCTGGACCGTCCCGTCGTCCAGCGGAGCATCGGCGCCCCGCAGGCAGGTGATCAGCTCCGCGTCGTGCGCGAGCTGCTCCAGCACCTCCCTGAGCGCCTCCCGGGGCTTGCCCCACGCGACGATCTCCTCCTCCACGAAGCCGACCGCGTCGCCGGCGCGGAAGCGCCCCTGAGCGTCGTCGAGCCGCGCCGGCGCCACCGCTCCGGTGCGGACGTGCTCGAGCGCGATGCGCATCGCCGCCGCGTTGCCCTCGGCGTCCCGGACGGGGTCCAGGGCGACCGCCGCGGCCAGTCCGGCCTGGGGCGAGAGCGACGGGACGACGGACACGGTCTTGTCGGACAGCCCGGCCGCGCGGTGAGCGGCGCTGAGCGCGCCCGGGCTGTTGGGCAGGACCACGACCTGCTCCGCGAGGCAGGCATGGATGGCGGCCAGGAGGTCGAGGCTGGTCGGAGCCAGCGACGAACCCCCGTCGAGGGCGCGCACACCGAGGCTCTCGAACAGCGATCTCATGCCGGCGCCGCTGACCACCGCAACCGCGTCGCACACCGGCGGCGGGGTCGTGACCAGCCGCTCATCGCGCCGCTGCAACTGCGTGCGCATGTCGCCGATGTCCAGGTGCGAGATCGCTCCGTGGGCGGCGAACACGGCGGTGGCGCCGTCGGGATCGTCGGTGTGCAGGTGCACCTTGAGGGTGGTCCGGTCGCCCACGATCAGCACCGCATCGCCGAGATGCTCGAGCGCCGGACGAAAGCGCTCGCGCTCGAGGCCGGTGCCGGTGATCGCGAAGCTCACGCAATAGCGATACGTGATCGAGGAATGCTGGGGCCGGGTGATCCGCGCGGAGGCCTGGTGCGCCAGCAGCGGCACGGCGCCGCCGCGCAGCGCGCCGAGGATCCCGGCCAGCATCACGGTCAGCGCGTAGCCGCCGGCGTCGACCACGCCCGCCTCACGCAGCGCCGGGAGCAGATCGGGGCCGCGGCGTACCGAGCTCTCCCCCGCCTGGAGCGCTCGCTCCACCACGGCGGCGATCACCACGTTCTGCACCTCCGCGGTGGCGTCGGGCGGCAGGCGGGCGTCGCGGAAGCGCGCCAGATCGGAGGCGACCTGGACTCCCATCTCCCGCACCACGGTGAGGATCGTCCCCTCGACGGGCTCGCGGACCGAGCCGTAGGCCTGATCGACCGCCCGGGCCAGGGCCGCGCTGATCAGCACGGGGTCGACGAGCTCACCCGGGCGGCTGGCCAGCTCCTCGGCCGCCCCGCGGATCAGCTGGGAGAGGATCACCCCCGACGTGCCGCGGGCGCCGAGCAGCGCAGCCCGGGCCACCGACGCGACGATCTGGTCGCGACCCACGGATTCGACCTCCCCGTTGCCGACGGTGCGGTCGACCGACGCGCTGGCGAGGCGATCGAGCTCGTCGAGGACGGCGCGCAAGGTCAGGACCATGTTGTCGCCGGTGTCGCCGTCGGCCACCGGGAACACGTTCAGCTCGTTGACCTCTTCGCGGCGCGCCTCGAGGGCCACCAGGCCGGCCTCGAGCACGGCGCGGAAGCGCAGCAGGCTCGCATCGGACCCGGGGTTGGGCGGGGGCTCAAGACCTGGGTCCCGAGCCTCAATCGTCACTGGGCTTTGGCGACCTTGCCGGCCTTCAAGCACCGCGTGCAAACGTAGACCCGTCGCGGTGTCCCGTTGTCGTCTATACGGACCCGCTGCAGGTTCGGATCGAACCGCCGCCGCGTGGCCACCATCGAGTGGCTGCGGCTGTTGCCGAACGAGGGGCCCTTCTGGCACACGTGACAGACCTTCGCCATGGCGGGCGAGTATAGCCTTCCGGACGGCCTCGGCCCCGCCACCGGCCTCGGGGAGCACGACAGGTCGCTGGGCGCGCTCATGCGCAGTTTTGAGAAGGTCGCCGAGGGTTCGTATTCTTGGAGACGGGTAATGAGGCGTTTCGATGGGTGAACGATCCCCTGCGGACGCGCGCGTCCGCCCGGACCTGGGGCTCCCCGAACGATACGAGCCGCTCCGTCACATCGCGGCGGGGGGCATGGCTTCGGTGTGGTGTGCGCGCGACCGCGCGCTCGGCCGCAACGTTGCGATCAAGCTGCTGGCGGAGCGATTCGCCCACGACGAGAGCGCCATGGAGCGCTTCATGCGCGAGGCGCGGGCGGCCGCCCGGCTGTCCGGCCACCCCAATGTGGTGATGATCTACGACGTCGGCGAGACCGACGCGGTCGACAGCGAGCCACCGCGGGCTTTCATCGTGATGGAGTACCTGGCCGGCGGAACCGTGGCCGACGCGCTACGGGTCGACTCGGTGCGCCGCGTGCACGCGGTCAAATGGGTCCACGAGGCGGCCGCCGCGCTCGACTACGCCCACAGCCGGGGGGTCCTGCACCGCGACATCAAGCCGGCCAACCTCCTGCTCGATCGCGCCCGGGTGCTGCACGTGGCCGACTTCGGGATCGCCCGAATGGGGACCGAGGACACGATCACGGCGACCGGTCAGGTGCTCGGCACCGCCTCCTATCTCGCGCCCGAGCGCGCCCTCGGACGACCCGCCACCGACGCCAGCGACCGCTACTCGCTCGCCGTGGCGGCCTACGAGCTGCTGGTCGGCGAGCGGCCGTTCACCGCCACCCACTTCGCCGTGCAGGCTCGCCAGCACGTGGAGGACCAACCGCCGGCCGCGAGCGAGCGCAATCGCGCGCTCCCGCCGGCGGTGGACGAGGTTCTGGCCCGCGGGATGGCCAAGCGACCCGAGCGACGCTGGCCGACCGCGCAAGATTTCGCCCAGGCGCTCGAGGCGGCCCTGTCCGAGGTGGCCACGCGACCGGTGCGCGCATCCGCGGCAGCAGTGGCGGCCGCCGGCCCGGCCCGGCGCGCCCGGCGAACGACCGCGGTGACGACGGCCATGCCGGCCTCAGCGGGCCGGACCGCGCGTTCCGCCGCGCCCCGCACCGCCTCGGTGGCGCCGGTCGACGGGCGCCGGCGGCGACGGCGAGGCGCCGCCCGGGTCCCGGCTCTGGCCGCGCTGGCGGCGGGCGTGGCGGTGGCCGCGGTCGCCGCGGGCACGCTCGGCAACGGCGGCGGCCATTCGACCGGCTCGTCCGTTGCGGCGCAGCGACCGGCCGCGAAGGCTGCCCACAACCGTGCGGCGGCGAAATCCAAGCCCGCGGCCCCTCAGCGCCAGACCAGCACCGTGACCGCCACACAGGCCGCCGCGACCACCCCGCCGCCCGTGGCGGACACGCTCGAGGCGCGCGGCCACCAGTTGATGGTTGACGGCAACTACGCCGCCGCCGTCCCCGTGCTCCGCCAGGCCGTCGCGGCGGCGCCGCACGACAGTCTTACCTACGCCTACGCCCTGTACGACCTGGGGCGCTCACTGCGGCTCGCGGGCGACCCGAAGGACGCGGTGGCCGTGCTCTACCAGCGTCTGCAGATCCCCAACCAGACCGAGACCGTCCGCGTGCAGCTCCAGCTGGCCCTGCAGGCGCTCGGCCAGCAGGCCAACCAGAGCGGTGGCGCGAACACGGGCGCGGCAGGCGACACGGGGGCTTCGGGTCCGGGTCCCGGTCCGGGTCCGGGTCCGGGTGGCGGGCACCATCACGGCCACGACGGGCGTGGCGACGGGGGTCCGCCGGGCGCGGCCCAGCCCGTCCCCGTGACTCAGGGCGACTGACCCCCGCCCGCCAACTCCTGCTTGACCGCCAGCGAGGCGAGCGCCGCCTCGGCGGCGCTGCGCCCGGTGTCGCGCTTGCTCCCGCCGATGACGCGATCGAGCGCCTGCTCCATGGTGTCGACCGTCAACACCCCGAAGCCGCACGGCACGCCGGTCTCGAGCTGGACCTGCTGGATGCCGCGCGCGGCCTCGGTGCACACGTAGTCGTAGTGGTCGGTCTCGCCGCGGATAACCGCCCCCAGGCACACCACCGCGACGTAGCGGCCCGACTGCGCCGCGTACTTGGCGACGAGCGGCAACTCGAACGCGCCGGGCACGTCGAAGCGGTCGATGTCGATCAGTCCGGCGTCGTACAGCGCGGCGCGCGCGCCGGCCTCGAGCTTCTCGGCCAGCTCTGTGTAAAAGCGCGCCACGCACAGCGCGACGCGCCCGGCCGGTGCGGACTCGCTCATCCCGGCTGGGACTCGCGCCGGCGCCGGTCGTCCTCTTGCTCGCCGTGGAGCATCTCCTCGTCGAGCGCCAGCCCCTGGTGATGCAGGGTGTGGCCGAGCCGGTCGCGCTTGGCCCGCAGGTAGGCCTCGTTGTGGGGATTGGGCACGTGCTGGATCGGGATCTGGTCGGTCACCGACAACCCGTAGCCGGCCAGGCCGGAGATCTTCTTGGGGTTGTTGGTGAGGATCCGGATGCTGGTCAGCCCCAGGTCGACGAGGATCTGGGCGCCGATCCCATAGTCGCGCAGGTCCGCGGGCAACCCCAAGCGCAGGTTGGCGTCGACCGTGTCCAGGCCCTCCTCCTGGAGCTTGTAGGCCCGGAGCTTGTTCAGCAGCCCGATCCCGCGCCCTTCCTGGCTCAGGTACAGGAGCACGCCGCTCCCCTCGGACTCGATCATCGACAGGGCCGACTCGAGCTGCTCGCCGCAGTCGCAGCGCAGCGAGTGGAACACGTCACCGGTCAGGCACTCGGAGTGGACCCGGACGAGCACGTCATCCTGCCCCTCGACGTCCCCCTTTACCAGCGCCACGTGGTGCTTGTTGTCGACCAGCGAGCGATACCCGACGGCATCGAATTCTCCGAACGTCGTGGGCAGGCGGGTCGAGACCACGCGCTCGACCAGCTTCTCGTGCCGGCGGCGGTAGGCGATCAGGTCGGCGATCGTGATCATCTTCAGCCGGTGCTTCCAGCAGTACGCGGCGAGGTCCTCGCCGTGGGCCATCGAACCGTCCTCGTTCTGGATCTCGCAGATGACGCCGGCCGGGTTGAGCCCGGCGAGGCGGGCGAGGTCGACCGACGCCTCCGTGTGCCCGGTCCGCTCGAGCACGCCACCGGGCTTGGCCTTCAGCGGACGGACGTGACCAGGCTTGACGATCTCGTCGGCACCCTTCATCGGGTCGATCGCGGTCTGCATCGTGTGCGCCTGGTCGTGGACGCTGATACCCGTCGTCACGCCGTGGCGCGCTTCGATCGTCACCGTGAACGGCGTCTGGTGTGAGCTCTCGTTCTTTTGCGTCATGAGCTCCAGGCCGAGCTCGTCGCAACGTTCGGGGGTCAGGGCCAGGCAGATCCACCCGCCCGCCTGGCGGGTCATGAAATTGATCGCGTCCGGGGTGACGAACTGCGCCGCCATGACCAGGTCGCCCTCGTTCTCGCGATCCTCGTCATCGACGACGACGACCATCTTCCCGGCCACGATGTCCTCGAGCGCGTCCTCGATCGTCGAATACGCCGTCTTCACCGAGCTCATCTGACCGCCACCATCAGCTTCTCGACGTACTTCGCCAACACATCGACCTCCAGGTTCACTCTGTCGCCGACCGCCGCGCGCCCGAGGTTCGTGCGCTGCAGGGTGTCTGGTATGAGAGAGACGTTAAACGATCGGCTGTCCAACCCCGCGACCGTCAGCGACACGCCGTCCACCGCGATCGAGCCCTTCTCGATCACGTAGCGCATGAGCTCGGGTGGCGCTTCGATCCGGATCCGGCGCGCGAACCCATCGGAAGCCACATCGGCGATTGTGCCGATCGCATCCACATGCCCCTGGACGACGTGGCCGCCTAGGCGATCGCCAGCCCGCAGGGGCAGCTCGAGGTTGACCTCCGCGCCGGGCTCCAGGGCGCCCAGCGCGGTGCGTGAGAGCGTCTCGTTCATGGCGTCGGCGACGAACGAGCCGTTGTCCAGAGAGGTGGCGCTCAGGCACACGCCGTTGACCGCGATCGAATCCCCGGCCGTGAGCTCCGAGACCAGCGACGTCTCGATCGCGATGCGCGCCCCGGCCTCGCTCGCCTCGAGCGAGGCGACCCGACCCGTCTCTTGCACGAGGCCGGTGAACACCCCTACCACTCCCTCATCCGGGCCGAGACGAGCAGATCGTCTCCCACCTGCTCGCAGTCGAGCGTGAGGGCACGGGCCGCGTCGGCGATCGCCTCGACCCCCTCGCCCTCGAGCGGATCCCGGGCCGTTCGGCCGCCCAGCACCATCGGAGCGAGGAACAGGCGCATCTCGTCGACCTCGCCGGCGTCGAGGAACGCCCCGGCCAGGTGCGGCCCGCCCTCGAGCAGGATCGAGCCGATCCCGTCGGCCCCCAGATGGTCGAGCGCCGAGCGCACGCGGGCGGTCTCGTTCTCGCCGGTGGCCACGACGATGTCGGCGCCGTGGGTCGCGAGGGCATCGGTGGCGGCGCGCGGAGCGGCGCGGGAGACGACGACGGTCAAGGGGATCTTGCGCGCGTCGCGCACGAGTTGCGAGCCGAGCGGCAGGCGGGCCAGCGAGTCGAACACGACCCGGCGGGGCTGGCGCACGACACCGCCGATCCGCGCCGTCAGTTGCGGGTCGTCGGCCAGCGCGGTGCCGATCCCGACCGCCACCGCGTCGCACTGGGCCCGCCAGTGATGAGCCCGGCGCCGGCTCTCCTCGCCGGAGATCCACTTCGAGTCGCCGCCACGCGTGGCGACCTTGCCGTCAAGCGTCATCGCCGACTTGAACAGGACCCAGGGCCGGCCGGTCCGGGCGTGCTTGCGAAACGGCTGGTTGATCAGGCGGGCGCGGACGGCCAACTCGCCGTCGGCCACGACCACCTCGACCCCATCGTCGCGCAGGATGCCGAGCCCCCGCCCGGAGGCGTGCTCGCTCGGGTCGTCCGAGGCGACCACCACGCGCTCGATCCCGGCCGCGCGGATCGCCTCCGTGCACGGCGGGGTGCGTCCCTGGTGGCAGCAGGGCTCGAGTGACACGTACAGCGTCGCGCCGTCCAGGTCGCGGCCGGACGCGGCCTCGATCGCCTCGACCTCGGCGTGCGGGCCGCCGAGCATCTGGTGAAAGCCCTCGCCCAGGATCTCCTCGTCGCGGCCGATGACCGCACCGACCAGCGGGTTGGGGCTGACCCGCCCCCGTCCTCCCTCGGCCAGCTCGATCGCGCGGGCGAGGTGTTGGCGATCGATGTCGGTCGGCGCGCGCATGGAGTGTGGATCGCAGGATAGGCCGCCCTCCTAAACGCCCCCTTCGGGCGCGGCTCTCGGCCAGCACTGTCGCTACCGTTGTCCCGACGCGGTGCCCTCGAAGCGCTCTTTCCCGCCGGGCGGCTCGTTTCAATCTCCGAACCCGGCCAGTCCATGAAGCTCATCATCCAGATCCCCTGCTTCAACGAGGAACGGCAGCTCCCGGCGACGCTGGCGGGGCTCCCACGGGAGGTCCCCGGCTTCGATCTCGTCGAGTGGCTGATCATCGACGACGGCTCGAGCGACCGGACAGTCGAGGTGGCGCGTGCGCACGGCGTCGACCACATCGTCCGCCTGACCAACAACAAGGGCCTGGCCGCCGCCTTCCAGGCCGGGCTCGACGCCGGCCTGAAGCTCGGGGCCGAGGTGATCGTCAACACCGACGCCGACAACCAGTACGAGGGATCCGACATCCCCAAGCTGGTCGGCCCGATCCTGCGCGGCGAGGCCGACATGGTGGTGGGCGACCGGCAGGTCAAGACGATCGACGAGTTCTCGGCCGGCAAGAAGCTGCTCCAGCGGCTCGGCTCGTGGGTCGTACGCCACGCATCGGCGACCGGGATCCCCGACACCACCTCCGGCTTCCGGGCCTACAACCGCGAGGCGGCGCTCCAGATGCACGTCGTCTCGAAGTTCACCTACACGCTCGAGACGATCATCCAGGCGGGCAAGCTCGAGGTGGCGATCGACCACGTGCCGATCCGGACCAACCCGAAGACGCGCGAGTCCCGGCTGTTCCCGTCCGTCGGCGCGTACGTACGCCGCAACGCGCTGACGATCTTCCGGGTGTGGGCCCAGTACGAGCCGCTCAAGCTGTTCTGGGGCGGGGCGCTGGTCCTCGGCCTGCCCGCGCTGGCCCTGTTCATCCGCTTCCTGGTCCTGTTCATCATCCATGGCGGCCGGGCCGGGCACGTCCAGTCGCTGATCCTCGGCGCGGTGCTGCTCTTCGGCGCGATGCTGCTCGGTGCGCTCGGAGTGATCGGCGACCTGCTCGCATCGCAGCGCACGCTGACCCAGCGGACGTTCGAGCGGGTACGGCGCATCGAGCTCCAGCTAGGCGTCGCGCCCTCGCACTACGAGCCGGGCGCGCCGGCGCCCGGACGGGGCGTCCCCTCCCCGGGGCCCGGCGACGGCGGCGTGAGCGAGAAGCCGGCCGACCGCCGGGCGCTCGAGGTATGAGCCGCGCACCCGACGTGGCGCCGGCCGGCGACGCCCCGGTGGCCGTGCCCACCGGCAACACGTTCGACAAGTACGGCTCGACGAATCCCGTGGTCCGCCGGCTCATGTCCGGTTTCGAGGGAACACTGGACCGACTGTTCACGACGGCGGCACCCCAGTCCGTCCTGGACGTGGGCTGCGGCGAGGGCGTGCTGACCTACCGGTGGGCCGAGCGGTTGGGCGAGAAGCCGATTGTCGGCCTCGACCTGCCCGACCCCAAGCTCGAGGACGAGTGGGGAGGCCGCCGCCGGGAGAACCTCGAGTTCCGCACGTTCGCCGGCGGCGATCTGCCCTTCCCGGACGGCTCGTTCGACCTGGCCGCCGCGATCGAGGTCCTCGAGCACGTCCCCGATCCCGAGCGCACGCTGTCCGAGCTGGCGCGCGTGGCCGCGCGCCACCTGCTCGTCTCGGTGCCCCGCGAGCCCCTGTGGCGCGCGCTCAACGTCGCCCGCGGCGCCTACGTGCGCGAGCTGGGGAACACCCCGGGTCACGTCAACCACTGGTCGAAGCGGAGCTTCGTCCGCGCCGCCGGCCGCTACGGCGAGGTGATCGAGGCGCGCTCACCGTTCCCGTGGACGATGCTGTTGGTGCGGGTGTCCTGATGGCGATCACGTCGCGATCGCGGGCCGCCGCCGAGCCGGATGCGAACGGCGCACAGCCGGACGCCCCAGCCCAGCCCTCGTTCGCCTCGGGGGCCCGGATCCTCTCGATCGGGATCGCCTCCACCGGCATCTTCACGTTCCTCTACCTGGCCGCAGCCAGCCATGAGCTCGACCGAGCCTCCTACAGCCGCATCTCGTTGTGCTGGTCGATCATGTTCGTGATCCTGTCGGTGATCTACCGCCCGGTGGAGCAGCTGCTCTCGCGGATGATCGCCGACCGCCGGGCACGCGGGCTGCACGGCCATCCGCTGCGAATCCCGGCCATGATTCAGTTCGGCTTCGCCCTGGTGTTCCTGATCGTCGCGCTGACCATGCGCACCTCGATCGAGCAGGGCATGTTCGACGGCTCGAGCGCGCTGTACTGGATCCTCGTCATCGGCGTGCTCGCCTACTCGGCCAGCTACTTCGCCCGCGGCTGGCTGGCCGGGCACGAGCGGTTCGCGCTGTACGGCGGGCTGGTCTTCCTCGAGTCGACCTCGCGCTTTCTGTTCGCACTCGCCGTCGCGGTCGGGATCGCGTCCGGTCAGGGTGCGGTCGGGCTCGGTATGGCGGTCGCGCCGTTCGCCTCGCTGGCGGTGATCCCGTTTGCCTTCTCGCACCTTCGCGTGCGCGCTCCCGCCGGCGTCCCGGCAGCCGACGCCGCCGGCGAGGGACCCGCCCACGCCGAGATCGAGGAAGCCGCGTCCGACCTGACTCTCAAGCACGGCGCCGGGTTCGCGGTATCGGTGGTCGGGATCATGCTGGCCGAGCAGACGCTGATGAACGCCGGCGTGCTGATCGTGGCCGCCAAGGCGGGGGGCAAGGCCGGGCTCACCGTCGGCATCACCGGCTTCGTGTTCAACGTGCTCTTGATCGTGCGGGCGCCGCTCCAGCTCTTCCAGGCGATCCAGACCTCGATCCTCCCCCACCTGGCCGGCCTCGAGGCGCGCGAGAGCGCGGACGAGTTTCACCGCGCGATTCGCATGACCGTGCGGGTGATCGCCGCGTTCGCCGGCGCGGTGGCGATCGGGCTGCTGGCGATCGGCCCGTTCGTGATGACCGCCCTGCTCGGCGACAAGGGGTTCCAGTACGGCCGCGTCGGCCTCGCCGTGGTGGCGCTCGGGATGGGGCTTCACCTGACCGCGGGCACGTTCAACCAGGCCGCGCTGGCCCGGGGACGCAACGCACTGGCCGCCGTCGCCTGGCTGTCGGCCGCCGCGCTGTTCGTCGCTGTTGATGCTCTCCGGCGCGATCAGCAACGAGGTGACCCGCGTCGAGGTCTCCTACTTCACCGCCGCGCTCCTGCTGTGCGGCCTGCTTTGGGGCATCTACCGCGCCGGCCCGGCGCCAACGACCTGACGTTTGGCTCACAAAGGACGGCTAACTAGCTGTTCAGGTTCTTGCAGGCCGGCTCGCTGGCCGCCGCCTTCTCGAGGTCCTTGTTGCTCAGCCCGCTGGCGTCGATGTTGTTGAGCGAGCCCTTCACGCTGAGCGTGAGCGCCTGGGCGGCCTTGCTGTAGGTGGAAGCCGAGTCGGTCGGGAGCGCGCTCGCCCTGGTCATCGCGACCCGCATGGCGTTCCGCAGTTGCGTGAACACCTTGACGATCGAGCCGGACACGGTCTTGCCGTCCGAGATGTCCGGCGTCCCCGCGGAGCGGATCTGGGTCAGGGCGTGCTGGCTGTCCTGCTCGATGGCGTTCAGGAACCCTTGAAGGGTCTTCTTGGCCTGCGTGGCGTCGGTCGCGGTCGAGCCGTTGAGCGCGCTGGAGCGGTTCACCACGTCGCGCTCGAGCGGGGAGATCGCCGAGCACACGGCCTTCACGTAGTTGCCGGCGCTCACCTTCGAGGATCCGCTCGATCCGCAGCCGGCGCAGACGATTAGGGCGATCAGCAGCGCCAGAGCGACGCGGAGGCTCGCGGAGTGCACTATCGGCAGGCTATCGTCGCGCCCGCCGCCATGCTCCGAGCGGGTGCGGTCCCCGCGAGTTTCTAGCCACTCGCGGCGTCACGGGTGGCGGATGGCAGATCACTCGCGCATAGCGCGAGTGATGTGCCATTCGGCCGCCGCGAGCCGCCGAGTGGCAGATTGCTCGCGCGTCGGCGATGAGGGCCTCAGCCGACCCCGGCCGCGGCGACCATCGCGGCGTACGCGGCGGCCGGATCGGCCGTCCCGAATACCGCCGAGCCGGTCACGAGCAGGTTGGCGCCGGCCTGCACGCAGGACCTGGCGGTCCCCTCGTGAACGCCGCCGTCGACCTCGAGCGCCACATGGTCGGGGAGCGCCCGGCGCATGCGCGAGAGCTTGTCGAGCGACCAGGGAATGAACTCCTGCCCGCCCCAACCGGGGTTGACGCTCATGCACAGAGCGAGGTCGAGCAGCTCGTGCGCGACCTCGTCCAGACTGGCCGCCGGGGTGGCGGGGCAGATCGCGGCGCCCGCGGCGCACCCGGACTCGCGGATCGCCTGAAGCGTGTAGTGCACGTGCGGGGTCGCCTCGACGTGGATCGTGATGCTGTCCGCGCCCGCCCGGGCGATCTCGGTCACGTAGCGATCGGGCCGCTCGATCATCAGGTGCACGTCGAGGACCCCGCCCGCGGCGTGGACCTGCTCGGCCAGCGCGTCGACGATCAGCGCGCCGAAGGTGATCGGCGGCACGAAGTGGCCGTCCATCACGTCGACGTGGATGACCCGGGCGCCGGCCGCCATGACCTCGTCGACCTGGGCGCCGAGGCGCGCGAAGTCGGCCGACAGGATCGACGGGGCGATCCGGGGCTCGCGCAGCAAGCGCAGGGTCTGTTCCGGCGGCGAGCCGGGCTGCTCAGCCAACGGCTAGACCGCCCGCAGCATGCTGCCCTGGCAGTGGTTGCAGGCGACGATCGCCGTGCTCGACATGCGCACGATCGTCGAGTGCTCTCCGCAGTTGGGACACACCGAGACGAGCTCGTAGCGCTGCAGGCAGTAGACACACCTGTAGCGCCCGGGCGCCGCGGTGGCGCGCAACCACGGCTCACCGCATCCCGGGCACTCGGGGCCGAGCTTGGGCAGGGATTCGGTCAAGGTTGACACGTAGGGTAACGCCGGAGCCGGGCGATGAAGAACCCGTCCGTGCCGTCCCGATGGGGCAGGAGCTGGACCCCGGGACCCACCTTGACGCCCCTGAGCGCCTCCGGAACCCACGCCGCCGGTTCTTCGACGCTGAAGTCGGGATGGTCGCGCAGGAAGGCCTCGATGACGTCCTGCCCCTCGGCGCGGGAGATCGTGCAGACCGAGTAGACCAGAGCACCTCCGGGCGCCACGACCGCCGCGCCGGCGGCCAGGATCCGGGCCTGGAGGACCGCCAGCTCCTCGATCGCCTCCGGGCGGGCGCGCCAGCGCAGATCGGGCCGGGACTGAAGGGTGCCGAGCCCGCTGCACGGCGGGTCGACCAGCACCCGGTCAAACGGCCCATCGGTGCGCCGTTCCGCCGCGTCAGCGGTGGCGACCCGAACGCTCCCGGCGCCCAGGCGCGTGGCGGTTCGCTCGAGCGCCGCCGCCCGGCCCGGATGGCGCTCGACCGCGACGATCTCGCCCCGGTTCCCGATCAGGGCGGCCAGGTGGGTGGTCTTGCCGCCCGGGGCCGCGCACAGGTCGAGCAGGCGATCCCCGGGCTGGGGATCCAGGACCCGCGAGACGAGCATCGAGGCGCGTGACTGCGGCTGGATCGCGCCCACCCGCCACAGCTCGGAGTGCTGGGCGTCGAACGGCCCGTCGAGCACGAGGCCGTCGGGCAGCCCGGGGGCGGGCCGGCTGGCCACCGGCAGGGCCTTCGCCACCTCGTCCAGGGTGGCGCGGAGCGTGTTGACGCGAAGCGCCGACTCGGCGGGCTGGTTCACCACCCTGAGCAGGGCGCGCGCCTCCGCCGGCCCCAGCTCCTCCCACCACCGGGCGGCCAGCCAGCCGGGCACCGAGTGGAGGATCGCGGCCGACTCGGGCGTCTCGTCGTCGAGCCCGCTGAGGATGCCGGGTCCCTCCCGGGCCGCCCGGCGCAGAACCGCGTTGACCAGGCCGGCCCCGCGAGATCCCGCCCGCTTGGCCAGCTCGACGCTCTCGTTGACCGCGGCGTGATCCGCGCTCCCGCCGAGGAACAGGAGCTCGAACAATCCGAGCCGGAGCACGGCCAGCACGGGCGCGTCCAACCGCTTGAGCGGTCGGTCGAGAAACTGCCCGGCGAGGTGGTCGAGCGTGGCCCGCCGCTGCACGGTGCCGTAGCTGAGGGCCATCGCCAGCGCCCGGTCGCGCGGCTCCAGCTCGGCAGCCTCGCCGGAAAAGGCCCGGTCGGCATACGCGTCCTGCTCGAACACGCGGCGGATCACGCGCAGCGCGCACGCGCGCGCCGGCGAGACGCGGCCGCGGGGGCCGGCGGGAGGGTGTGCTGGAGGGTGGGCGGGGGTCCGATTCCCCGGCACGGCCTCCCCTACCTCCGCCGGCCGCGGAGATAGTCCTCGCCGCTCATCGCCCGCCGTCCGGCCGGTTGGACGACGAGCAGTTCGAGCGCGCCCTCGGCGCAGCCGAGCACCGGCCGGGTCCCGTCCAGCGACAGCTCGCCGGCCGCCGGTCCACCGGCGGGCAGGGCCCGCGCTTCGCGCACCCCGAGGCGCTCCCCGCCCTCGAGCGCCACGTACGCGCCTATGTGGGGCGTGAGCGCGCGCACGGTGCGCGCGAGCTCGACAGCCGTCCCGGAGGGATCGAGCTCCCGGTCCTCGGGCGCGATCTTGGCCGCGTAGGTGGCGAGGGCCTCGTTCTGCGGGGCGCACGGCGGCGACTCGTCGAGGGCGCGCACGAGCAGGTCCGCCCCGAGAGCCTCGAGACGCGGCGCCAGCGTGCCGTAGGTGTCCTCCGGCGCGATCGGCTCGACCGCCTGGGCGCAGACCGGCCCTGAGTCGAGGCCCTCGGTGAGCTGCATGATCGACACCCCGGTCCGCTCGTCGCCGCTCATGATCGCCCGCTCGATCGGCGCCGCCCCGCGCCAGCGCGGGAGCAGCGACGGATGGACATTCAGCATCGGGTAGGCCGAGAGCAACGGCTCCTTGATCAGGGCGCCGAACGCGCACACGCAGGCCGCGTCGGGGCGTGCGGCGGCGATCGTGGCCAGCGCCGCCTCGTCGTTCACGGTCTCGGGCTGCGCGAGCTCGAGCCCGAGCTCGCGCGCGGTCTCGGCGACCGGGGGCGGGGCGAGCTTGCGTCCCCGTCCGCGAGGGCGGTCGGGCCGGGTCACGACGAGCACCGGCCGGTGCGGCGAGTCGGCCAGCCGGCGCAGGACGGCGGCGGCGAATTCGGACGTGCCGAGGTAGACGGTGCGCACGCGCCGGCTCAGCCTTCTCGGGATCGGACGGCGGGCTCCGTTACGCGGCCTGCTGAGCCTCGCGCAGGGTGCGCATCGCTTCCTTGCGCTGCTCGCGCGAGGTTCGGTCGAGGATCAGCACGCCGTCGAGGTGGTCGATCTCGTGCTGGATCACGCGCGCTTCGAGCCCCGAGGCCTCGATCGTGATCGGCTCGCCGAACTCGTTGAGCGCGCGCACGCGAACGTGGATGGGGCGATCGACATCGACCAGGACTCCCGGCAGGCTGAGACAGCCCTCCTCCATCGACTCGCTCTCACGGCCCGACCACTCGACCTCGGGATTGATCAGCGCGCACAGCGGGGCCTGCTGCTGGACCCGGTAGACGAGCAGCCGGTGCACGACGCCCACCTGGGTCGCCGCC
Source organism: uncultured Solirubrobacterales bacterium (assembly GCA_963832315.1). Lineage (GTDB taxonomy): Bacteria > Actinomycetota > Thermoleophilia > Solirubrobacterales > Solirubrobacteraceae > Palsa-465. The sequence goes on from CAWHTT010000015.1 coordinate 606,202, forward strand.
AGACCCACCCCGAGCGCATCGTCCATGAGCTCACCCATGCGCTCGACCTCCTCGCGCAACGCATCGTCGAAGCGCTCGATCCGGCGCGCCTTCGTGCGGAGCACCGGGTCGCCGAAGCTCCGGATCCGGGCCAGCGCGGCATCGCGGCGAGCCGCGGTCTCGGGGTCGAGCTCGGGTTCTTTGCGCTCGGGCTCCACCCCGGCCTCGGGCTGAGGCTCGGGCTCGGTTTCGGGCTGCGGATCGGTATCGGTGGTTACGCCGTCAGTGGGCACCCTCTCAGCTTAATCACTGCGGGTCGGGGTCGACACTCACGCTGACCCCGCGGCGGACCGCGTCGGCGGCACAGGCGTCGACCGCGGCCCCTATCGCCCGGAGCGTGGACAGCCGTTCCCGGCACTTGATGACCAGCTGGCTGCGCGAGCGGCCGCGCAGCCGAAACAGCGGGGCCGGACCGAGCACGGTGGCGCCCGACGGGACGATCAGGCCGTGCAGGCGGGTGGACAGCTCCAGCGCGTCACCGGGGTCGGGCGAGGCGCACACGATGCGGATCAGCGTGCCGTAGGGTGGGTAGCCGAGCGCCTCGCGCCGCGTGAGCTCGACGGCCAGGAAGCCGTCCACGTCGTGCCGGGCGGCCAGCGCAATCGACCGCGCGTCCGGCGCGAGCGTCTGGACGAGCACGCGGCCGCCGTCCTCCCCACGGCCGACCCGCCCGGCAAGCTGGGTGAGCAACGCGAACGTCCGCTCCTCGGAGCGGAAGTCGGGGAAGCGCAGCGTCTGGTCGGCGTCGAGGACGACGCCGAGCGCGACGTCGGCGAAATCGTGACCCTTGGCGACCATCTGAGTTCCGACCAGGATCCCGGTCGGCGCGGCTTCGAACCGGGCCAGCGTCTGGGCCAGGCGTCCCTTGCCCGCGGTGGCGTCGGCGTCCAGGCGGAACACCGGAAGCTCGGCGCCGAATGCGTCGCCGAGCTCCTGCTCGAGGCTCTCGGTGCCCGCGCCGTGACGGGCCACGGCGATCGAGCCGCAGGCCTCGCAGCGGCTGGGCGCCCGGCGGCGGTGCCCGCAGTGGTGGCAGGCCAGGTAGCCCTGGGCGCGGTGCAGGACCAGCGCGACCTCGCAGTTCGGGCACATCCACACATGCCCGCAGCCCCGGCAGGAGAGGAAGTTCGACCAGCCGCGACGGTTGAGCAGCACGATCGCCTTGGTGCCGGCAGCGCGCACGTCGGCCAGCGCCATCCGGGTGTGAGGGTGCAGGGAGTGGTGCAGGCCGCGCATGTCGAGCACCTCGACCGGCGGCAGCGGCCGGCCGTCGATCCGGTGGGGCAGGCGCAGGCGCCGGAGCGTGACCACGCTCTCCGGCCGGGGGGTGGCGCTGCCCGCCAGCAGCACGGCGCGGTGCTGCCGGGCGCGCCGCTCCGCCACCGCGCGGGCGTCGTAGCGCGGATCGCCCTCGTGCTTGTAGGAGCCGTCGTGCTCCTCGTCGACGACGACGAGCCCGATGTCCTGAAGGGGCGCGAACACCGCCGAGCGCGGCCCCACGCACACGCGAGCCTCGCCGGTGCGCAGCCGCAGCCACTCCTCGTGGCGCTCGCGCTGGCCGAGCGCGGAGTGGAGCACGGCCACGATGTCCCCGAAGCGCGCCTGGAAGCGCCCCACGGTTTGCGGGGTGAGCGCGATCTCGGGCACCAGGACGATCGCTCCGCGCCCGGCGGCGAGCGTCGCCTGCACGGCCTGAAGGTAGACCTCGGTCTTCCCCGAGCCGGTCACGCCGTGGAGCAGGAACCGCTCCGAGGCCTCCCCCCGCTCTGGCCGCCACTCCTGCTGAGTGCGCCGAGCACGGCCTCGAGCGCCGCGTCTTGCTCGCCGGTCAGCGCCGGGATCCCCTCGAGCCGGCGCCCGACGGTCACCGCATCGGCCCTCGGTGCCCGCTCCAGCGAGCGAAGCGCCACCAGGCCGCGGGCCTCGAGCCTGCGCAGCGTCCCCGTGCCGAGTGCGGTGGCCAGCGCCGGTCCCCCGCTCTCCAGGTGGGTCAGCGCGACCCGCTGGCGGTCGGTCAGCCGCTCCCCGCCGAGCAGGGCCTGGGCTCCCGCCTCGGTGAGCTCCGCGACCAGGATCGGCTTGGGCCGGCCCGCGCCGGCGGATGCGCCGGGCGGGAGCATGAGCGAGAGCGCCCTGGCCGGGGTCGAGCAGTACTGCTCGGCGATCCACACCGCCAACTCGACCAGATCGGCCGGCACGCCGGGCGGCAGGACCGCGTCGGGCTCGACCAGGCGGTCCGGGGCCAGCGCCGACTCGGTGCTGAGCTCGAGCACGACGCCAAGCGTGGTCTGCCGGCCGAACGGCACGCGCAGCAGTGCGCCCACGTCCACGTCGCCCTGGTCGGGGCGGAGCCGGTAGTCGAACGGGCCCCGTACCGCGCGGGTCCGGGTGAGCGGCTCGACCCTAGCGATCAGTGGGCGAGAGCTTGCAAGGTTGGCGTGCATGGAGCCCTCGGAGGGTAGAGTCAGGCCAGGATGACCACCGATCATCTCGCTCCGGACGTGGACGCGCCGGAGCCGGAGGAAAGCGAGGCGCAGCGGCGGGGGCTTCCCGCCCCGACCGTTCTCGCCATGTGTGACCGCCTGCTCGGCGAGGTCGGGCGGCGCCGGCACATGTTCGGCTGGTTGCGCGTCCCGGGCTCGGCCGCCGACGAGTGGCTGCCGGTCGACGCGTACTACCCGCGGGCTCGCCTGGTCGTGATGTGCCGCCCGGCCCGCGGGCCGCACGACAGGCTCTACCGGGAGCAGGTCCCCGCCCACGGGCTCGGGCTGTTGACCCTCGACCCCGAGGTTCTGGGGGACGATCCCGCCGTGGTCGAGGCGGCGCTGGCGGCCAAGGTCTTCGACCTCGAGCACATGCCCCGTCCGGCGCGGGGGGAGTCGCCCGCACGGGCACGTGCCAAGCCCGCGCCTCGGGGCCCCACGCATGACCCGCCGGCGCCCGACCCGCCCGCGCCCGCGTGGACGCCGGTCAAGGTGGAGCGCACGGCAGTGGCGCCCGCGCTCGAGCAGGGCGTTGGGCTGCTGGTCGGCCTGGCCCTGGCCGTCGTGCTGATCGCCGAGATCTACCTGGCTGTGGTCTCGGCGGCGTTCGGCGCCGGCCGCGTCATGCTCGGTCTCGCGATCGCGCTCGATGCGTGCTCGCGCGCGCTCGGAACGGTCGCCGCGGCCCGCGCCGGGGAACGGGTGTGGGCGTGCGCCTGCGCGATCGTCGGCGCGCCGGTCGTCGCCTGGTACGCGTTCCTGCGGCCGTCGGGCCGCGTCGAGGTCGAGCCGGCCCCGCTGGCCGGGCTGCTCGCCGGGGTGGCGGCCCTGGTGGCGGCGCTCGCGCTGGTCCTGGGCACCTAGATCACCGGGCGCATCGGTTAGCCTGCCTGGCGGTGGATCCCGAGCCCGGCGAGCAGGTCTTCTTCCACGGCCACCCGTCGTGGCGCTCGATGCTCGCCTTCTATATCCGCGGGTTCGTCGTCGCGATCGTGGCCGGCGTGATCGCCGGCCTGGTGACCCGGGCGGCGAACGGAAGCGTCGACGCGGTCTGGGTGACCCCCGCGGTGCTGGTCGTGTTCGTCGTGGTGCTGGTCTGGGGGCTGATCCGGCGGATCGCCACCACGTACACGATCACCAATCGTCGCCTGACCATCCGATCCGGGCTGCTCTCGCGCGAACTGCACGAGTGCCGGCTCGAGCGGGTCCAGAACGTCAACTCGCGCCAGCACGTGCTCGAGCGGCTGCTCGGCATCGGCACGGTCGACTTCGACACCGCGGCCGGCGCCGCCTACGACTTCTCGTTCCGCGGCGTGGAGGATCCCGGCGGGATCATCCGGACCGTGAACGCGGCCCTCGAGGACCTCGGGATCACCCACCCGCACGTGTAAACGCATCCGGCTCCGGGCCGTTTATGCGCTGACAGCGGCGGCGCCGAGCCCGGCGGCGGCCCGGAGCGCGGCGGCCTTGTCGGTGCGCTCCCAGGTGAAGTCGTGATCATCGCGGCCGAAGTGACCGTACGCCGCGGTCTTCTGGTAGATGGGCCGGTGCAGGCGCAGGTACTGGCGAAACGCGCCCGGACGCAGGTCGAAGTGCTCGGAGATCAGCTCGAGGATCCGCGAGCGCCCGATCTTCTCGGTCCCGAACGTCTCGACCATCACCGACACCGGATGGGCCACGCCGATCGCGTAGGCCACCTGGAGCTCGAGCCGATCCGCCAGACCGGCCGCCACCAGGTTCTTGGCCACGTAGCGCGCCGCGTACGCGGCGCTGCGGTCGACCTTGCTCGGGTCCTTGCCCGAGAACGCCCCACCGCCGTGCCGGGCCATCCCGCCGTAGGTGTCGACGATGATCTTGCGCCCGGTCAGCCCACAGTCGCCCATCGGACCCCCGATCACGAACCGGCCGGTCGGGTTCACCAGCAGCGCCTTGTGCAGCTTGCGCGCGTCGTAGAGCTCCTCGGGCACGACCGGCTGGACGACGTGCTCCCACAGGTCGTCCTTGAGCAGCGACTCGGCGCCGTCGCGATGCTGGGTAGAGATCAGCACCTTCTCGACCTCGGCCGGACGGCCGTCCACGTAGCGCACGGTGACCTGGGTCTTACCGTCCGGGCGCAGGTAGCCCACGATGTCCGCGCGGCGAACGTCGGCGAGCCGCTTGGCCAGCTTGTGCGCCAACAAGATCGGAAGCGGCATGAGCTCCTCGGTCTCGTTCGACGCGTAGCCGAACATCATCCCCTGGTCCCCCGCGCCGGCGAGATCGAGCTCGTCGTCGTCGCCCGGATCGACCCGCGACTCGTACGCCCGGTCCACGCCCTGGGCGATGTCCGGCGACTGCTTGTCGATCGCGTTGATCACGGCGCACGTGTGGTAGTCGAACCCGAACTCGGCGTCGGTGTAGCCGATCCGCTTGATCGTCTCTCGCGCCACGTCCTGAATGTCCACGTACGTCGTGGTGGTGATCTCGCCCGAGACGATCACCAGACCGGTGTTGACCAGCGTCTCGCACGCCACGCGGCCCTGCGGGTCGTCGCGCATGACGGCGTCGAGCACGCCGTCGGAGATCTGATCGGCCACCTTGTCCGGGTGACCCTCGGTGACCGACTCTGAAGTGAAGAGGTACTCGTTGTCGGAAAGCGTCTTCATCGAATCTCGAGGCTCAGCTCCGTGGTCGTGTCCCGCTCCCCGCTCGTGGAGCTCAGACCGATCGCACGGACCCTCGAGATGTCGGGCAGCAGCTCGCGGGTGCGAGTGCCGCTGGTCAGACCCGTCTGCTCGCCGAGCTGCAGGAGGCGGCTGAAGTCGCCAAAGACTAGCGACGTGACCCGGTCGGGCCGATCGGGCAGCGTTGCCCGGTAGGCCGCGTCGCCGTCGAGCGAGCGCGCGCGCTGCGCCACGCCGTCGATCGCCGCCACGCTGGTGGAGACGACCACCAGGCCGTGGAGCACGGTGTAGTCGAGCTGGAGTCCCGGACCGAGTCCCACCTCGTGTACGGTGGCGCCGCCCACCACGCGGTCGGCCAGCTCGGGCACCTGGCCGCCGGCCGAGCCCGCGGGCGAGAACAGCGCGCTGACCGGGCCCTCGAGCGCGGCCAGCGCGCTCCTGGCCGCGGCCTCGTCGCGGACGCGCGCGACGATCAGCAGTGCCGGCGTCGCTCCCGGCGCGATCGCCACGGCGGTCTCACCGTCGAACAGCGAGACGACGCGGTGCACGTTGACCCCTTCGCCTGCCAGCGCGCTCCCCACGCGGCCGAGCAGCGGCCCGACGTTGCCAGCAAAGCCCGCGGTGGCGGCGGCGCGCAGCAGCCCCGGCGCGGCGCGGTCCAGGCCATCCGAGTCCACCATCAGCGTCGAGCCCGAGGGCAGCACCGACTGGAGCGTGGGCGTGAACAGTCTCCCGCCTGGCCGGTCGCCGAGGACACTGTGCACGAGCACCTGTGCGCCGGTGGCGCTCGGCGAGATCGAGATCGCAGCGCCCTGAAGCGCCGGACGGTCGAGGAGCCCGGCGATCGCCCCGACCACGCCGGTTTGCGAGGCGAGCAGCTGGCGGATCCCGGCGGCGGGCAGGTAGGCATCGAGCACCCGGTTGTCCGGCTCGCCGGCCACGGCGCGCTCGTAGGCGGGGTCGTGGGCCAGCGTCCGCCCCCGGCCCCGGGCGGCATCAAGGGCCGCTCGGACTCCGGCATCGCCACCGGCCACCAGGTAGTGGCCGACGAACGCAAGCTCGGTTCCGGACGGGTAGGCGAGCAGACGGACGCCGTCGTAGGCGCCCGCGGGAGTGGCGCCGGCGCCCTTCACGAAGGTGTGTGCACGCGCGGAATCGGCGACCTCGAGCACGACCAGCGGCTGCACGGCCCCGCTCTGATCGGCGAGGAGCGCGAGCGACGCCTCCTTGCCGAGCCACGGCCGGATCGCCGTGAGCAGGTCACCCGAGCTCGAGCCGCCGACGATCGGGCGCAGGCGGCTCAGCGCGGCGGCCTCGAGCAGCGGCCAGTCGGGGAAGCGCGCGGCGAGCTTGCCCGCCCCCGAGACGGCAGGCCGGCCCGGGTCGGTCGACAGGCTCACGTAGGCCAGCGCGTCGGCGGGCACCATCGCGGCGGCGCCCGTGGCGGGCGGGCCCTCGCCCGAGCCGTTCGACACGAGCACGACGGCGACCGCGATCGCCGTCACGAACGCGAGCAGGCCGCCGGCGAGCGCCACCCGGCGCCGGCGGAAGGTCGCCGGCGTCTGCCCGGGGCGGGGCGCCACGGGCAGGCCGCTCCAGCGGCGCCCGGGCACCTGGGGAAGCGAGATATGCGGCCGCGTGACCGTTGGCATCGCACGCAGCAATGAAGCAGTTTCGGACGGTTTTTGCGCCGGTTCAGGCGGGCGTGCGCCAGGCCCGGGCTCAGGCGGCCGTGCGCCGGCCCGGGCTCAGGCGGCGGTGCGCCGGCCCAGGGCGCGCCGCTCGTTGCGCTCGACGAAGTCGATGATCACCGGCACCCCCTCCAGGCGGTAGCGCTCGCGCAGCCGGTTCTCGACGTAGTAACCGTAGTCGCGCGTCACCCGGGCCCGGGAGTTGACCTGGATCGAGAAGCGAGGGGGGCGCTCGGCGGTCTGGGTCATGTAGATCAGCCGCAGTCGGTGGCCGCTGTGTCGTGGGCCGCCGGCCGGCGGCTGGCGCGCCGCCACGATGTCGGACACGAAGCGATTGAGCTGCGGCGTGGGGATCCGGGCGGCGCGTCGGTCGGCCAGCGCGACCGCCTCGGCCAGGAGGCGCTGCACATTGCGCCCGGTCTTGGCGCTGGCGGTGAGCACGCGGGGGCGCAGACGGAGCTTCTGGTGGGCGCGGGCACGCTCGTGGTCGAGGTCGACCCCGTCGGTGCCGGCTAGATCCCATTTGTTGAGGACGAGCGCGGTGGCGCATCCGCTGCGCATGGCCAGCTCGGCCACCCGCAGATCCTGGGCCGTGATGCCATCGGTGGCGTCGCACACCACGAGCGCCACGTCGGCACGCTCGGCGGCGCGGCGCGAGCGCAGCGAGGTGTAGTACTCGAGCGACTCCCCCACCTTGGCCTGGCGACGCAGGCCGGCGGTGTCGACCAGGACCAACCGGCGGCCCTCGAACTCGATCTCCAGGTCGATCGCATCGCGCGTGGTCCCCGCCAGCGGCGAGACGATCACGCGCTCGGCGCCGGCGAACCGGTTGACCAGCGAGGACTTGCCGACGTTGGGCCGGCCGATCACGGCGAGGCGCACCGTGTCGTCCGGGTCTTCGGCGTCGTTCTCGCCCTCCGAGGCAGGGACGAGCTCGACGATGCGGTCGAGCAGATCGCCGGTGCCGAGGCCCTGCGCCGCGGACACCGGGATCGGCTCGCCCAGCCCGAGCGAGTGAAACTCGGCGGCCAGCGGGATGTCGCGCACGGTATCGACCTTGTTCGCCGCCACGACCGCGGGGATTTGGCGCCCGCCCACCCCGCGCCGCAAGAGGTCGGCCACCTCGTGATCGCCGGGGCGCGCGCCGGCGCGCGCATCGACCACGAGCACCGCGACGTCGGCGTCGGCCAGCGCGGCGCGCACCTGGTCGTGGACCGCGGTGGCCAGTTCGGCGCGGTCGTTGAGGTCGACCCCGCCGGTGTCGATGAGCGTCAGCGGCCGGCCGTTCCAGTCGGTCGAGAGCTCCTTGCGGTCGCGGGTGACGCCGGGGCGCTCGTGCACCACCGCCTCGCGCGACTCGGTGAGCCGGTTGACCAGCGAGGACTTTCCGACGTTGGGATAGCCGACGATCGCGACCTTCATGGCGGACCCGAGGCTAGCGTGCGCCTCGGGTCCGCCTGAGGTCCGGTGACTCGGAGTTGCTTTTCAGCCGGTCGGTAGGTCCGTGCCCGCGCCGGCGCAGTACCCGGCGCCACCCGCCGAGTCGTTGCTCCACAGCGACTGCACCGCAAAGCGGTCGCCCGCATTCCCGGTCATGTTGCCGAGCGCGCCCGGAATCGGCTCCGGCGGACCCTGGGCCGTCAGGAGGTTCTCCCCGACCCAGGCGCACTTGTCGCCGTTCTCGTTCGCGTCGAGCGCGTCATACCAGCCGCCGATCTGCTGCGCGCTCGTGCCGCTGCCGATGACGTCCTCGGCGCCCGGATCGGTGACCGTCTCCTCGATCTCGTGCCCGAGCACGATCGAGAATCCGTCGAGCTTGCCGCGCGCGTCGTTGTTGACTGCGTTCTCGCCGCACACGTTGGCGCCGCCGGAATTGACAGCCAGCGCGTACGGCATGTTGGTCCACGAGATGCCAGCCGGCAGCCCGTTGTAGATGCCGCCCTCGAGGTTCGGCTGGGTGTAGTCGTGGAACGCGCAGTAACCGGCCGAGAGCGCGTTCGGATCGGTGTAGTTCGGCGGCTGGGCAATGATGATGTTGGCGTTTGCCAGATCGGTGATCCCAAAGTGGCTCACGGCGCGCGCCGCCTCCTGGGCCAGGTCCGTGTAGGTGTTCGTCGGTCCGGCCGGATTGCTCGACGACGTGCTCTCGAGACCGGTGATGTCGTTGGTGTCGTCGACCCAGATGCCGGCCAGCTGCTCGGCCGGATTCGAGATGTTTGTCTTGTTGCCCGACGAGTCGGTCTGGTAGTACTGGTCCTGGACCCCGGCCCAGTCGGTGCCGCCCATCTGCTGGACGAAGTCGGCCATGTACTTGCCGGCGCCATCCGGATCGCACGCCAGCGTGGCGGTGAACGAGCCCTCGGTCAGGGCCTCGGGGCTGCAGGTCTGGCTCGCGGGGAAGGCGCCGTGCTCGCCCCACCCCCAGAACACCACGTACTCCTTGGGCGTCGTCTGGACGTGTCCGCCGTAGTAGGCCATGTTCCCGAGCCACGGCAGCGTCGTGGCGACCGCCTCGGGGATGCCGCAGCCGCCCGTGGGCAGCAGCCCGTTCTCGGGACAGGGCGGCGCCGGCGGCTGGATCGGGCCGAGCGGCGCAAGCGTGTGCTGCTGCCAATACGCACGTTGGGCTTGGGCTTCCTTCTTCAGCGTCAGCATAAGAATCGGCTTAGCCGACGCCGCGACGGCGCCGCAGCCGAGGATGGCGGCGACCATGGTGGTCGCGGAGACCCCACGCAGCAAACTTCTCTTCATCTAAATGACCCTCACTTCACGCCCCTGCCAGGGCGTCCGGTTGGATAGGAGACGGAGTTGCCACGGCTCCGCGCCCGCTTTATACCCCGCCGCGCCGAAGATCATTCGCGCGGGTGTTGCACTCGTTAGTGCCCGGTGCCAGGCACGAGCGCCGCAATCCGCTCCACCACCTCGGTCAGCGTCATGTGCGTGGTGTCGAGAACGATCGCGCCGGCCGCCGGCTCGAGCGGTGAGTGCTCGCGCGTGCGATCGCGCTCGTCGCGGATGGTCTGCTCGGCCAGCACCCGGGCGGGGTCGAGCCCTAGCTCGGCCGCGCGCCGGCGCGCCCGCTCCTCCGGGTCGGCGGTCAGGAACACCTTGACCTCGGCATCGGGGGCCACGACCGTGCCGATGTCGCGGCCCTCGGCCACCCAGTCGCCGCTCGAGAGCAGCCGCCGCTGCTGCTCGACGACCGCCCGGCGGACGTCGGGATCGGCCGCCGCGCGCGACGCCGCCTCGGACACATCGGAGACGCGGATCTCCTCGGTCACGTCGCGCCCGTCGAGCAGGATCCGCTCGCCCTGCGGCTCGATCTTCAACGTCGACGCGACGCTCGCGGGCTCGGCGCCGCGCTCAGCCGCAGCCAGCGCGACGCTGCGGTACATCGCTCCCGTGTCCAGGTAGGTGAACCCGAGCTCGTCGGCGACCGCCCGGGCCACCGTCGACTTGCCGGCGCCGGCCGGTCCGTCGATCGCCACGAGCATTACGCCACCAGCTCCGCCACGTCCTCGGCGAAGTGCGGATAGGACACCTCGGCCGCCTCCATCCCGACCACCTCGACCCCGGTTTCCGACGCCAGGCCCGCGACCGCACCGAGCAGCGCCAGCCGATGGTCGCCGTGGGCGTCGAGCTGCCCACCCCGCAGCCTCCCGGCGCCGGTGACCACGAACCCGTCGGGCAGCGCCTCGATCTGCGCGCCGAGCCCGCGCAGGCCCTCGACCACCGTCGCGATCCGGTCCGACTCCTTGACCCGCAGCTCGGCCGCCCCTCGGACCAGGGTCTCGCCCTCGGCGAAGCAGCCGAGCAGCGCGACGAGAGGCAGCTCGTCAATCGCCAGCGGCACCTCGTCGGCCTCGACCGTCGTCCCCTCGATCGGCGCGTTGCGGACGTCGATGTCGGCGATCGGCTCGACCGGTTCAAACGACCCCGGTTCCTCGGCGTCGGTCAGCACGATCGCTCCCATGCGCTCGAGGATGCGCAGGAAGCCGGCGCGGGTCCAGTTGATGCCGACCCGTTCGAGGACCAGCCTGGAGTCACGGACCAGGACCCCGGCGGCGATCAGGAACGCGGCCGAGGACAGGTCGCCGGGAACCTCGACCACGTCGAGCTCGAGCTCATCGGCGTTGCCCACCGTGGTGCGAAACCCACCTCCAGGAGTCGTCTCGCGCTGTACGGGGGCGCCGGCCGCGGCGAGCATGCGCTCGGTGTGATCGCGGCTCGGGACCGGCTCGCTCACCGTGGTCGAGTCGGTCACCAGGCCGGCCATGAGCACGCAGGACTTGACCTGGGCGCTGGCCACCGGCAGCTCGTACTCGATCCCGCGCAGCGCCGCGCCGTGCACGGTGAACGGCGGGTAGCGGCCCTCCCGGGCGTCGATCGTGGCCCCCATCTGCCGCAGCGGCTCGGCGATCCGGTCGACGGGGCGCCGGCGGATCGACTCATCCCCGTCGAGGATGAAGCTCAGATCCTGCTGGAAGGACAGCCAGCCGGGCAGCAGCCGCATCAGCGTCCCGGCGTTGCCCACGTCGATCGGGTTCGTCGGCGCCATCGCGTTGCGCAGACCGCAGCCGCGGAGCACCATCTCCTCCCCTCGGTCCTCCACGATCGCACCGAGCCGTTGCACGGCGGCCAGGGTCGAGCGGGTGTCGGCGGCATTCAGGTAGTTGCGGATCCGGACCGGCTCGGAGGCCATCGCCCCGATCAGCGCCGCGCGATGGGAGATCGACTTGTCGGCCGGGACCCTGAGCGTTCCCCGCAGCGGTCCGGCGGGATCGAAGCGCGCGTTCATGCCCGCGCCACCGGGAAGCCGAGGCTGAGCACGAGCTCCTCGGTCCGTCGCGCCTGCTCCTCCCCGGCGATCCACAGCGCGATCACACCCTCGGTCATGTCGGGCGCGGGGTAGAGAGCCATGTCGGTGATGTTGACGCCGGCGCGGCCGAGCTCCAGGGCAAGCTGGGCCACCACCCCGGGCTGGTTCGGCACCGAGGCGCGCAGCTCGAACAGCGGGCCGCCGGCCAGTTGCGCCTCGAGCAGGCGCCGGCGATCGCCCGCCGCGCCGTCGTTCCAGTCGGTGATGCTCGCGGCGTCGGCCGCGTCGAGGGCCTCGCGTACGCGGGTCAGCCGGGCGATCGTGTCGTCGATGCCCGCGATGAGCGCGTCGCGATTGGACAGGTAGATGTCGGTCCAGATGCCGCTGGAGGCGCCGGCGACACGAGTGGCGTCGCGAAAGCTCGGGCCGGTGGCGGGCAGGCGCTCCCCTCCGGCGGCCAGCGTCTGGGCCGCCTGTGCCACCAGCACGTTGGCCAGGACGTGCGGCAGGTGCGACACGGTGGCCAGGATCGTGTCGTGGATCTCGGGTTCGATGGCCACCGGACGGGCGCCGAGGCTGTGCACGAGACGATGCAGGCGCTCGTAGAGGATCCCGGAGGTGGTCGGGGTCGGCGTGAGATACCAGGTGGCGCCGTCGAAGAGGTCGGCACGGGCGTGCTCGACCCCACTCGTCTCGGCCCCGGCGAGCGGGTGCCCGCCAACGAAGCGCGAGTCTCCAAGCGCGGCGACGACCGCACGCTTGGTTGAGCCGACGTCGCTGATCACGCATCCGGCCGGCGCCGCGTTGAGCGCTGCGGTCACGGCGGAGCGCAGCCCGCCCACCGGGACCGCCACGAACACGGCCTCGGCATCGCCGACCGCATCCCCGACGTCATCGCAGGCCCGGTCGATCGCGCCTCGCTCTCGGGCCACGTCGAGCGCCTCCGCGCTCGTGTCGTAGCCGGCGACGGTGGCGCCGAGCCGCTCACGCGCGGCGAGCCCGATCGAGCCGCCGATGAGCCCGACGCCGACGAGGGCAACGTTCAGATCAGATCCCCGCCCACCCCAGCGAGGGCCTTTCCGGCGACCGCGGCGGCCTGCTGCACGCGCTCGACGTACTCGGCAAAGTCGTCGGCATACAGCTGCTGCGGCCCGTCGCAGATCGCGGTCTCCGGGTGCGGGTGGACCTCGACGATTATCCCGTCGGCGCCGGCCGCGGCGGCCGCGAGCGAGAGCGGGAGGACGAGGTCGCGCCGGCCGGCCGCGTGGCTCGGGTCGACGATCACCGGCAGGTGGCTCAGCTCCTTGAGCACCGGGACGGCCATCAGGTCGAGCGTGAAGCGGTAGGCGGTCTCGAACGTGCGGATCCCCCGCTCGCACAACATCACGTTCGGGTTGCCCTCCTTGAGGATGTACTCCGCGGCCATCAGGAGCTCCTCGAGCGTCGACGAGAACCCTCGCTTGAGCAATACCGGACAGCCACTTCGCCCGACCTCGGCCAGCAGCGTGTAGTTCTGCATGTTGCGCGCGCCGATCTGGATCACGTCGGCGACCTCGAGGATCGGCTCGATGTCACGCTGGTCCATCAGCTCGGTGACGATCGGCATGCCGGTCTCGGCCTTGGCCTCGGCGAGCAGCCGCAGGCCTTCCTGGCCGAGACCCTGGAAGGCATAGGGCGAGGTGCGGGGCTTGTAGGCGCCGCCCCGGAACAGCGTGGCGCCGGCGTCGCGGACAGCGCGAGCGGTATCGAGCGTCTGCTGGCGCGACTCCACCGTGCACGGGCCGGCGATCAGCGCGAAGCTCTGCCCTCCGACCTTGCGCCCCGCGATGTCGAGCACGGTCCGCTCGCCGTGCTTGAACTGGACCGAGGAGAGCTTGTACGGCTTGGAGATCGGCACCACTCGGTCGACGCCGGGCGCACCGTCCAGCTCGAGTCGCTGGACGTGCTCGCGGTCCCCGATCGCGCCGATCACCGTGATCTCCTCGCCGCGACTGGGGTGGGCGCGAGCGCCGACGCTGTTGATCCGGTCGATGACGGCCTGGATCTCCTCATCGGTCGCCTCCGGTTTCATCACGATCATCATCAGCTGTCCTCTCTGTGCCTGGAAACGATACGAAAGCGCGCGGGACGGGTTTCACCCGACCGGGGGGTTTTTCGGCGCTCGGCTCGGCGGTGGCGCGGGCCCGCTGACGGTCGCGGGCGGGAAAGGAAAGCCGGGCGCCTAGCTAAATCGCCAGGCGTACGCGTAGCCGCGGAAGACGTAAAGCGTGCGGCTACGGGTACTCATCGTCCGCGTTTTGTACCAGAAGCGGTCAGCGATGCCAAGGACGCCTTCAGGGCCTCGACGAAGCGCTCGTTCTCGGGTGGGGTGCCGACGGTCACGCGCAGCGAGCTGTCCCGTCCCAGTGCCGCTCCCGCGCGAACCAGGACGCCGCGGTCCCTCAGATCCGATACGACCTCGACCTCCTCGACGTCCTCGGGCAGATGCAGCCAGATGAAGTTCGCGTCGGACTCCGCCACCCACAGACCCAGCGCGCGGACCCCGTCGGCCATCTCGATCCGGTTGCCGATCGTCTCGGTCACCCGACGCTCGACCTCGTCCTGGTGGCGCAGCGCCTCCACCGCGGCGGCCTGGGCGGCGGAGTTCAGGTAGAACGGCTGGCGGACCTGATCGACCGCGATCCGGAAGTCCTCGGCCCCGCACAGCGCGTAGCCGACCCGCAGGCCGGCCAGCCCGTACACCTTGGAAAACGTGCGGAGCAGGACCAGGTTGGGGTGCTTGCGGAGCAGTTCGAGCGACGCGTACGTGTCGCCCAGGGTCAGCGCGAACTCGCAGTAGGCCTCGTCGAGGATCACGCACACGTGACTCGGCACGCGGCGCAGGAAAGCCTCGATCTCGTCGAGGCCGAGCGCGGTCGAGGTCGGGTTGTTCGGATTGCAGATCATCACCAGGCGCGTGGCCACGGTAACTTCGGCGGCGATCGCGTCGAGGTCGTGGCGGTCCTCGTCGTCGAGCGGCACCTCGATCGCGCGGGCTCCCGAGGCGGCCGCGAGGTGCGGATAGACGCTGAACGCCGGCCACGCGTATACGACCTCGGCGCCGGGCTCGAGCAGCGCCTCGCCCGCCGCGAGCAGGATGTCGCAGGACCCGTTGCCCAGCGCGATCCGCTGGGGCGGGATGCCGTAGCGGTCGGCCAGGGCGCGGCGCAGCGCGGCGTAGGACGGGTCCGGGTAGCGGTTGGAGCCGGCGAGCACGCGCGCCGCCGCCTCGGCGGCCGACGGATGCGGCGCGAAGCACGACTCGTTGGAGGCCAGCATGGCCACGTCCGCGCCCAGGTCGTAGCCCGCGGCGAGTGGGTAGACCGGGATCCGGCGGGTGCGGGCGGCGAACTCGATCGGCATGGCTGCCTAGCGTAACCCGGACCGCTACTGGGCCGATTCCAGATCGGCGCGCAGCGCCTGCGCCCTACCCAGGTACACGTGCCGGGGCTCGTGGTCCTCGGGAGCGTAGTAGTGGATCAGCACCCGGATGACCTGGGGCAGCGAGCCGGGCACCGGAACCTCCCGCGCGCATAGCAGCGGGACGCGGCTCAGGCCCAGGTTGCGTGCCGCCACGGCCGGGAACTCCGCGTCCAGGTCATCGGTCAGCGTGAAGATGCAGCTGACCATCGCCTCGGACGCGAGCGAATTGCGGTCCATCAGCTCGCGCATCAACTCGTCGGTCGCCGCGAGGATCGCGTCGGCCTCGTTGGCGGTCACGTGATTGGCGCCCCGGAGCGCGAACAGCCGCATGGGAGCGGCAGTCTGCCAGCTGGCGGTCTCGCGGGGTGGGCTGCTACGAGACGTGGACGACGCTTGACGTGGCCAGCGCGTGCCCGGCTGCGTCGAGCGCCTGGACCGCGATGTATGGCGCGGCGCCGATCGCGATCTGGCTCTCGAACCCCTGCTTGGTCGCGGTCACCACGGCCTGGAGCGTGTTCGCGGCCGTGCCGGCTAGGACCCGCCACGACGCCACCTGGGTGGCGCCGTTCCAGCTCACGTACACGTTCGCGGTCGTGCCGTCGCTGGTGACGCTGACCGCCGGGAGTGCGGCCGGCCTGCCGGTCCACGCGAGCCGATAGGCGCGGTAGCTCGAGTTCGAGTCCACGAAGCGCCCGTCGAACACCAGCTGGCCGCGCGTGTTGTATTCGCTGAAGTAGGGCTGCTGGCCCCACCCCACGAACTGGTCGCCGTTCGACAGCGCCTCGACGTTCCCCTCGAACGCGGCGGCCAGCGCCGGCGAATGCTGCTCCTGGCTGACCAGGGTCGCGGTCTTGCCGTTGCTGTTGAGCCGAACCGTGATCGCCCGCGACTCGGCGTGGACGCGCGGCGGGCCTCCGCCGTCGTCGAACAGCGTCACGGTCGGATCGGTCTCGGTGTGCAGGCGGACGTCGTGCTGGAAGGCGAACACCGCCCCCGAGCTGAGCTTGTAGCTGGAGTTCCTGCCCCCGAGCGTCCACACGACGGCGCCCGTCTGATGGTTGATGTCGTAAGCGGCCCAGGTGTTGCGAGCCCCGATCAGCAGGTCGCCGTTCGGCTGCTCCTGCACCGAGTTGACGTGGAAGTAGTCGAACGGACCCTGCGATGACTTCGGCATCGTCTCGTAGGTGTCGGCCAGCGGCACGTGATCGAGGCTGTCCCACTGGTAGAGGACCAAGCCGGTCTTGATGTCGATCTCCTGCACCACCGAGTCGAGCACGACCTGCTGCTTTGCGCCGTGCAATGCCGAGGCGTCCCAGAGCACGGGGTAGTAGGCGGTGATCAGCGCGGTGCCCTCCGGCGTGATGCGGAACTCATGCAGATCGGCGGTCAGCCCGTTGCCGGCCTTCACCACCGCGACCTGCCGGTAGGAGGAGTCATAGATGATGTCCTCGCCCGCGCCGACGCCGGCGCCCGAATAACCCTGCCACCACGTCAGTACGGGCTTGCCCTGGTACTTCTGGACCCGCAGGTCGGCGGCAGTGTCCGGAGGCTTGACCGGCTGGAACCAGATCAGGGCGCCGTCGCCGTTCAGGATCATCGCGCCGTTCTGGGTGGGTCCCTGCTGCGGCGTGATGAAGATGTCGCCGGGCGCGGCGTCTGCGGTCTGCCTGGTCACCTCGACAGCAGGCGGCGTCAGGTCCGGGCGCGAGCGGAAGGTCAGCTCGTCGCCGGGCACCCGGTCGGCCAGATCCAGCGGCATGACCGGGATCGCCCCCGCCGGGTGGGCGACCGTGAAATGGAACGTGCCGGCGCGGGCGCCGCGGATGTCCAGCTTCGTCGTCACTGTGACCTTCTCGCCCACCGCGAACGGCTTGGCGGGCAGGAAGCTCGCGCCGTCTCCGTCGGAGTCGAACAGGACCCGGCCGGTGTGGCGATGAGTCTGCGAGCCGGTGACGATCACGCGGCCGAGGTGACCACGCGTCACGCCACGGAGGGTGATCTGGGTCTGCGGCGCGGCCACGCGGCCACCCGGGACCGGGAACACGCTGACCGGCTGGGGGTCCGCGGCGCCGCATCCCGCCACCGACAGACCAGCCAGCGTGGCGGCGAGGCCCGCGAGCGCGCAGTGCAGGCGGACGATCCGGCTACTCAACCTTATATACCGTCGCGCAGCCGAAGCCGTGCGCCGAGCGAATGAGCGGGCCGAGCAACGTGCGCATGTCCGCGCGGGTCGTGCAGTCGGCCAGCAGGAACCGGGCGCCGCTCGCACGCACGAAGCTGCGAGCCGACGCCGGGCTGAGATTGCCGTTGAACAGCGCCCGCGAGATCGTGGCGCGACCCGGACAGTTGGGCTCGGACCAGAGGCAGTTGCCGACGTAGGTGCGCCGACCGGTCCGGCCGGGGACGTCGACACCCAGATAGGGCTGGGTGATGACACTGCCACGCTCCTTGTCGTGGGCCAGGTAGTCGAGCGCGCTCCGCTCGTCGGCCTGGATGAAGTTCGCGTTGCCTCGCGTCGGGGCGGCCAGGCTGTGCCCGATCTCCAGCTCCTTGACCGTGGTCGGGATCGTGAACAAGGCCACCAGGACCGTGCCGATCAGGACGGCCCGCGGGAGACGGCCCCAGCCGAGCATCTGAAGCCCCTCGACGGCCAGCACGGCCAGCGGGACCGTGATGCCCTGAAAGGCGTGCAGCGGCGTGGCGCCGAGGCTGGTCCCGGACAACAGGAAGATGCCGAAGGCGCCGAGCGGCCACGTTCGCGTCGCGGCGGCCAGGAACGTGGTGGGGCGCCTGCCGTAGGCGACGAGCGCGGGCAGGAGCAGCGGTAGGACGGCCAGCGCGATCGACCAGAACGAGAACGCGTGCTTGCTCGCCAGCTGGGCGAGCTTCCAGTCGATGTCGGCCTTGCCGAGGATCGCGTAGTACAGGAGGGGAACGCCCGTGCCGATCAGCGTGGCCGCGGTTAGACGGATCTGCTCGCGCCCGTACCGTCGGCCGGCCAGCATCACAAGCTCGGCGGCCACCACCAGCGCCGCGAGCAGCTCACCGTTCCAGGGATGGAGCAGGCTCGCCAGCCCACCGAGCAGGCCCGGAAGCCACAGCCGGCGTCCGGTGCTCCGGGCGTCCTCGTAAGTCACGAGCGCCCACACCATCGCCGCGAGCGCCAGCACCCCGAACACGTAACCCCAGGTGAGGAAGCCCGGGAACAGATCGCCGAGCACACTCCAGGTGCCGTACACGAGCGTGAACGAGCCGAAGAACAGGGCCAGCACGAGCGCCGCCCGGCGCGGCCACACGCCCTCCAGGCTGCGCCAGGCGTACGCCCGGACGCCGAAGAAGAACGCGAGCACCGCCACCGGCTTCCACAGCAGCAGCGCCAGCCACGACGACATCCCCAGCGCGGTCAGCCCGCCGGAGATGACCACCGCGGGCTGGAAGTAGTCCGCCGGCGTGTCGTGCAGCACGAACAGGTTCGAGACCAGGAAGTGGTGCGAGGCGTCCTTGATCCAGGCCAGGTACTGCATCTGATCGACGATGTACACGCCGTCGGTTCCCGTCCAAACGGCGCCGTCGAACACGACCCGTCCCACGTCGAGCGCCAGCACGTACACCGACACCGCCGCGAAAGCAATCAGGACCGAGAACTCGAACCAGTCCAGCCGCCGGCGGGGGGACTCGGTCGGGACCGGCGGCAAATCCGGCGCCGGTCCGCCTCCGCCACTGTCGATCAGTTCTATTCCGAGCCGCATTCGGCGCGCGACGCTAACAACATTCTAATAACCAAGGCATAAACCCAGCGACGGATTGAGGACATGCGAGCACCCAACCCGGTAATTGGGCGTTCCGCGTGATGCGTTTGGGAGATCCGTGCCGGCCCGGCCAGACCGCGGCACGACCTTCCCGTGCTCGACCGTGCGGTGACGCCTACGGTCGCCGAGCGGTCGCTCAGCTATACCAAGATAGCTTGCCCTGAAGCGTCTGGGACGCCTGCCCGGCCGAGCCGCCGAGCGGGTTGAAGTGGATCAGGTGCCAGAACTTGCCCGACGAGGGCAGGAACACCAGCACCAGGAACACCGTCAGCGCGAGGGCGGCGCGTCGCAGCCGAACGCTCGAGGACAGCGCGGCGAGTGGCAGCAGCCAGATCACGTACCACGGCATCACCCAGGCCAGGCTCGCGATCAGCGCCACGGTGGCCCAGCCGGCGTTGGTGATCCAGTCCCCGCGGCGGCGCACGAGCAGCACGACGGCCACGATCAGCGTGACGTTGGCCAGCCGCAGGACCCCCGACGTCCCACCCCCGACGCCGATGAAGTACCCGAACAGGTTCGGGAAGCTGAACGGCGTGAGCAATGTGCTCTGGTCCGACAGGTTGGGCAGCGAGAAGCCGAATAGCACGAGGCTCATCGCGATCAGCGGGATCGCCGCCAGCACCAGGCCGATGATCACGTCGCGCACGCGCCGGCGTGCCGGCCACACCGCCGCGATCAGGAACGGCAGCAGCAGCACCGCGGTGAACTTGACCGCCACCGCCACCATCAGCGCCGCGCCGGCCGACTTGTCGCGGCGGGCCAGGACCAGCGCCAACGCGCCGATCGCGGGCACGAGCATGAAGAAGTCGTTGTGGAATCCGCCCACCGCGTACACGAGGTAGATCGGGTTAAGGCCGATCAGCACTGCCGCGTAGCGGGGGTCGCGCCCCAGGCGCCGGACGCACGTGCACACGATCGCGATCAGGGCCAGGCTGAGGACGACCGTGATGACCTTGACGATCCAGTAGGCGACCGGGATCGGCACGAAGGCGAGCGGATAGCTGAGCGCCGTGAACAGCTCGCCGTACGGGCTGTGCAGGTTGAGCCACGTCGCGAAGTGGAAGATCGGGTCGTGCATCTCCTGCCCGATCACGTGCGTGTACGGGTTCAGCCCGTGCAGGCCGCCCAGGCGCGCGTACCCGAGGTAGTTGCCCATGTCGGTGAGCTGGAACGGCGGCCCCAGCAGCAGGATCACGTGCACGGCAACGATGCAGGCCGCGATCATCCGCATCGAGAGCGTCCGCAGCGCCCCCAGCGCCACGAGGTATGAGCCCAGCATGATCAGGATCAACCCGGTCAACGCATAGTTCGTGGCCCTGGCGCCTACCGAGAAGCCGGGGATCAGGTGATACAGCGGCCCGGCTTCCCAGGAGGAGAAGATCACGCTGGCCCGTGGGACGAGGATCGTCGGGCCGTGGGTGGAGAACAGGACCATGACCAGCGCGCCGAGCGTGATCGAGGCGAGCGCGATCCGACCCGCTCGCGGTCCGAACTCGGCCTGTGGCCAGCGCACCCACCGCGGGAGCCGCAGCGAGGACAGGCGCGGGAGGGCGACCGGAGCCTCGGTCGACGTGGCCGCGGCCGCCAGGACGCCAGGGCCCGCGGTGCTCGAAGCGAGCACCGAAGCGTCGACGGGGCCTGAGTCCTCTCTCATAGGTCGGAAATACTGCCCGGTGAACGGCGCCGATCCGGGTCTGCGCCGGTTGAAATCTGGTTAAGGGGTAAGGCCGGGCTCACTGCAGACGGTAGCGGCACCGGGGGTCATGGGGCCTAACATGGCGCCCGTGAGCGTCGCCACGGCGCCAGGAGACCTACGCCGTCGAGGGGCGCCGGCGTCCGCCGGCCGCGCCGTCCTCGCCGACCCCGCGGTCGTCGCGGTGGCAGCGCTTACCGTGCTCGGCGCGATCCTGCGCTTCTATCGCCTGGGGCATCAAGGCTTCTGGTTCGACGAGGCCAACACCGCGCTGCTGGTCCATTTCTCGCCGGGCAAGATGCTCGGGCTGATCCCCCAGACCGAGTCCACTCCCCCGCTCTACTACTGCGTGGCCTGGGTCTGGGCGCGGATCTTCGGCTACGGCGAGGTCGGGCTGCGCTCCCTGTCGGCGCTGGCCGGGGTGGCGCTGATCCCGGTCGTGTATCTCGCCGGCGCCAAGCTCGTGTCCCGTCGGGCCGGACTGATCGTGGCCGCGCTGGCCGCGTGCAACCCGCTGTTGATCTGGTACTCCCAGGAGGCCCGCTCCTACGAGTTGCTCGCGCTGCTCACGAGCCTCTCGCTGCTCGGCTTCGCGTACGCGCGCGCGACGCCGACCCCGCGCGTGCTGGCGGCGTGGGTGATCGCCTCGGCGGCGGCACTGGCCACCCACTACTACGCGGCGCTGGTCGTCGTGCCCGAGGCGCTGTGGCTGCTCTACGTGCACCGGCGGTCGCGCGCGGTGCAGGTCGCCTTCGGGGTGATCGCGGTGTGCGGGCTGGGCCTGATCCCGCTCGCGATCGGCCAGCAGTCGAGCGGGCGGGCGAACTGGATCGCCAACGCCCCGTTCGGCCGCCGGCTCGGACAGATCGTCCCCCAGTTCGCGGCCGGGTTCGACGGCCCCGCGCACTCGGTGCTCGAGCCGGTGGCGATCGCGATAGTCGTGTTGGCGCTGGTCCTGTTGGCGACACGGTCCTCAGCGGCCGAGCCCCGCCGGGGCGCGCTGCTGGCCGGCGGGATCGCACTGGCCGGGTTTCTCATCAGCCTGATCCTGGTCGTGGCCGGGTTCGACGACCTGCTGACGCGCAACCTGCTCGCCATCTGGGCGCCCGCCGCAGTGCTCGTCGCGGGCGGCCTGGCGGCGCCCCGTGCGCGAATGGTCGGGCTGATCGCGGCCGCCGTGCTGTGCGCGATCGGAGTCGCCACAGCGGCGGGTGTGGCGGTCGACCGCAACCTCGAGCGGCCGGACTGGCGGGTGGTGGCCGGCGCGCTCGGCTCGCGTCCGCCCGCCGGCGGGCGGGCGATCCTGGTCCAGCACTACAGCGATCTACTGCCGCTCTCGCTGTACGAGCCCGGCCTCGCGTCCTGGCCGGGCGGGAGTGCGATCCCGGTGCGCGAGCTCGACGTCGTGTCGTTCACCTCGCCGGCCAGCGCCGGCTTCTGCTGGTGGGGCTCGGCCTGCAACCTGTGGCCCTCACGGATGCAGGCCTCCTATCCGGTCGCCGGCTTCCATGTGGTCTCCGAGCGCCACGCGCTCCAGTTCACGATCATGCGCATGGTGGCCTCGCGACCGGTGCGGCTGACGCCGGCCGACGTCGCGAAGGCGCTGACCGTGACGAACTTCTCAGGCGACAAGCTGCTGTGGCAGAAGTAGACACCGAGGCGACGGTCCAGGTTCGCGGCGAGGCGGTGATCAGGGCCGAGCCCGACGAGGCCGTGCTGTGGATCGCGCTCACGGCGATCGAGGATTCCCCCGGGTCGGCCCTGGCCGACGTGTCCAAGCGCAGCCGCGAGCTCGCCGGCCTGCTCGACGAGCTGGGAGTCGGGGCGGCCGACCGCTCGACCGGCGGGGTCACCGTGTCCGAGGAGTTCGACCACACGTCGCAGGGGCGCCGCTCGCTCGGCCACCGCGCCACCGGGCAGACGTCAGTGCGCCTGAGCGATCCCGAACTGGTCGGTCGTCTGATCTCACGCGCCGCCGAGGAGTTGGCGGCCCAGATCGTCGGGCCGCGATGGCAGATCGCCCCCGGGAACCCCGTCCGCCTCGAGGCGGCCCGCGAGGCCGCGCGCGACGCGGAGCGCAAGGCGCGCGCCTACGCCGAAGGACTCGGCGTTCGGCTGGGCCGACCGCTGCGGTTGGTCGAGCCGGGGGATCGGCCGGTCATGATCCGGGCGGCGGCACGCAGCGCCGGCCCCGAGTCGCTGCCGATCGATCCCGGCGAGCAGGAGGTGAGCGCCGTGATCGAGGTCACGTTCGCGCTGGAGCCCCGTGGCGACGCTTAGCCGGTCACTGGACCCGAGACGCGGACATCAGGGCCTCGACCTCGGCGTCGGTCAGCTTGCGCCACCGGCCTCGCGCCAGGTTCCCGAGCTCGAGGGGACCGAAGCGGATCCGCTCCAGGCGCTTGACCGGGTGGCCGACCGCCTCGCACATGCGCCGGACCTGGCGCTTGCGCCCCTCGTGGATGGTGATCTCGAGCGTGTCGGCCGCGACGCGCCGGACGCGCGCCGGCGCGGTGCGCCCCTCCTCCAGGTCGATCCCCTCGCGGAGTGACCGCAGCGCCCGCTCGCTGATCGGCCCCCCGCCCACCCCGCCGACCACTACGCGGTAGGTCTTCTCGACCTCGAACGACGGGTGGGTGAGGCGGTGCGCCAGCTCCCCCTGGTTGGTGAGCAGGATCAGGCCGGTGGTGTCGATGTCCAGGCGCCCCACCGGGTACAGGCGCTCGGTCTGCGGGACGAGCGTGACCACCGTCGGGCGGCCCTGAGGGTCGCGGGCGGTCGAGACGACGCCGGGCGGCTTGTTGAGCGCGTACACGACACGGGTTCGGAGGATCGATACGGGTTTGCCATCGAGCGCCACCGCGTGCTCGTCGGAGACGTCGTGCGCCGGATCCGTGACCGTCTGGCCGTCGACGGTCACCCGGCCGGCGCGGACGATCTCCTCGGACGCGCGGCGGGAGGCGACGCCGGCGCCGGCTAGGTACTTGGCGAGTCGCATGAGGGCCTGCCTGCCACCATAGTCAGCGTGGATCTAGACCTGCTGACCTCGACCCTGGCCGAGCTGGGAGAGCCGCGCTACCGCGCCGGCCAGGTGTGGCGCTGGACCGCGCGCGGCGCCGATGGGTTCTCCGACATGTCGGATCTGCCGCTCGAGTTGCGCGGCTCGCTCGCCGAGCGGGTCCCGTTCTCGACGCTGTCGCTCGAGCACGAATCGCGTGCCCGCGACGGCACGGTCAAGGCGCTGTTCCGCACGCACGACGGGCGGCCGGTGGAGGCGGTCCTGATGGTCTACCGGGACGGCCGGCGCTCGATCTGCCTCTCCTCCCAGTCCGGCTGCCCGCTGACCTGCACGTTCTGCGCCACCGGGCAGATGCGCTTCGGGCGCAACCTGACCGCCTCGGAGATCGTCGATCAGGCGCTCCACTTCCGGCGGACGGGCGACGTCGACCATGCGGTGTTCATGGGCATGGGCGAGCCGATGATGAACCTCGACCACGTGCTCGGCGCCTGCCAGCGCCTCCCCGACCTCGGGATCACCCACCGCCGCACGGCGATCTCCACGATCGGCTGGGTCCCCGGCATCGAGCGGCTGGCCGCCGACCCGATGCCGATCCGCCTCGCGCTGTCGCTGCACGCCGCCGATCCCGCCCTGCGCACCGAGCTGATGCCGGTCAACGAGCGCTATCCGCTCCCCGATGTGATCGCCGCCTGCGAGGCCTTCTACGCCCATAAGCGGCGCAGGGTGTTCGTCGAGTACGTGATGCTGGCGGGCGTCAACGACTCGTTCGCGCAGGCCGCGCAGCTGGCCGCCGTGCTCGATCCCCGGATGTTCAAGGTCAACCTGATCCCGTACAACCCGACCGGATCTGGCTACGAGGGATCGAGCCCCAAGGCGATCGCGGCGTTCAAGGACGAGCTCGAGCGCCAGGGCCTCGGCGCCACCGTGCGCCTCACCCGCGGCCGCGACATCGACGCGGCCTGCGGTCAGCTCGCCGCGCGGGCCTCGCCGGCCTGGAGCAACCGCTCGCGGAGCTCGGCCTCGAGCTCGGGCGACGGGTCGAACTCCGAGGGCGACGGCAGCTCTTCCAGCGAGCCCAGGCCGAACAGCCGCAGGAACAGCTCGCTGGTCCGGTAGAGGACCGCCCCGAACTGGGAGCGGCCGGCCTCCTCGACCAGCCCGCGCTCGAGCAGGGTGGCCGCGGCCGACTCGGCGTTGACCCCGCGGATCCGGGCGATCTCGGGGCGCGAGACCGGTTGCAGGTAGGCGACGATGGCGAGCGTCTCGGCCTGGGCCGGGGTGAGCGGCGGGGTGCGGGGCCGGGCCAGCAGGCGCCGCGCCGCGGGCTCGGCGTCGGGGTGGGTCGACAGCGCCCAGCCCCCGGCCAGCTCGCGCAGCGCGAGGCCCCGGCGCTCGAACTCATAGTGCTCGCGCAGCCGTTCGAGCGCGGCCACCACCTCGTGCAGCTCGGCGCCCGTGGCGGCGGCCAGGGCCTCGGCGTCGACCGGGTCCGCGCTCAGGAACAGCAGCGCCTCGACCGTGCTCTCGAGGGGCAAGCTCATGCGCTCAGCCTCTCGACGACCGGGACCGAACCGTTACCTCTTTCGGCGCCGCGCTCGGCCCCGCGCGGCTCGATCGTGATCTCGGCGAACGGCTCGTCCTGGGTCCAGCTGAGCTCGCCCTGCTTGTAGAGCTCGAGCACCGCGTAGAGCGTCACGGCGACCGTCACCCGGTCAGCGCGCGCCACCGCCTCGTCGAAGTTGAAGCTGCCCCGGCGTAGCAGCGAGCGTAGATGGGCCAGCCGCTCGGCCACGGTGACCCGTGAGCCGACCATGTGGCGGACGTCGACCGGCTCCGGGATCTGCAGGAGATCCCCGATCGCCGTGGCCAGCCGCGACGGGTCGTACACCGCGCCGGCCTCGTCCAGCGAGGCGCGCCGGATCGCCGGCGGCAGCGGCGCCGAGCGGAACCGATGGCCTTCCTGACCGGCCAGCCGCTCGCGCAGGTGCTCGGCGGCGGACCGGTAACGGTGAGCGTCGAGTAGCCGGGCCAGGAGCTCCTCGGCCGCCTCGCCCGGATCGAGCTCGATCAGCTCCTCGATCTCCTCGCCGGGCAGCAGCAACCGCGACTTCAGCTCGAGCAGCGCGGCGATCAGGACCAGGAACTCGGTGGCCGCCTCGAGGTCGAGCTCTCCGCGGCGCTCGAGGTGGTCGATGTAGGCGATCACGACCTCGGCCAGGTCCACCTCGAGCAGATCGATCTCCTCGCGCAGGATCAGCGTGAGCAGCAGGTCGAAGGGCCCCGCGAAGACGTCGAGATCCAGCTCGAGGTCGGCGATCCGCATCGTCGGCAGGCTACTGCCGGTGCCGGACCGGTCCGACGCCCATCGCCTCGCGGACGTCGACGAGCGTGTCCGCGGCGATCGCGCGGGCCTTGTCGGCGCCGGCGGTAAGGATGTGCTCGAGCGCCCCCTCGTCGGCGCGCAGCTCCTGGTAGCGCTCCCGGACGGGCGCCAGGTACTCCACGACCGCGTCGGCCACGGCCTGCTTGAAGGCGCCGTAGCCCGACCCGTTGAACGACGCCTCGACCTCCTCGGGGGAGCTGCCGCGCACCGCCGCGAGGATGTCGATCAGGTTCGTGATGCCGGCCTTGTCGGGCGCCCGCCTCACCTCGGTACCGGAGTCGGTGACCGCCGAGCGGAACTTCTTGACGATCGCGGCCGGCTCGTCGGTCACGTACACGGTGCCCTGCAGGCTGCCACCCGTGGTGGACATCTTGCGGTCCGGGAACTGGAGGTCCATGATCCGCGCGCCAACGTCGGGAATGCGGCCCTCGGGCACGACCAGGGTCTCGCCGAAGCGGCCGTTGAAGCGCTGGGCGACGTCGCGCATCAGCTCGATGTGCTGGCGCTGGTCGTCGCCCACGGGGACCTCGTGGGCCCGATACGCGAGCACGTCAGCCGCCATCAGCTCGGGGTAGAAGAACAGGCCCGCGGACACCAGATCTCCCTGAGATCCGGCCTTGTCCTTGAACTGCGTCATCCGGGTCAGTTCCCCGTACGCGGTTACGCCCGACAGCAGCCATGTCAGCTCGGTGTGCTCCTGCACGTCGCTCTGGCGGAAGAGGATGCAGCGGTCCGGATCCAGGCCGGCGGCGAGCAGCGTGGCCGCGGTGTCGTACACCGCCTCGCGCAGGCCCGCGGGCTCATAGGGCACGGTGAGCGCGTGGAGATCGACCAGGCAGTAGAGCGCCTCGCCGCGGTCCTGCCCCGCCACCCATTGGACGATCGCGCCGATGTAGTTGCCGAGGTGCTTGCGCCCCGTCGGCTGGATGCCCGAGAAGATCCGCACGCTGGCGTGGAGGCTAGATGATTGATTCCGGCCGCGAAGGTCCATCCGCCGCCGAGCCCGCGCACCGCGCAATTTCCGCCATCAGCGACACGCGTGCGCTCTCATTGCCGGATTCTGCCTCTCTCAGGGGCAGTATCCGGCAGCAGCGCGTCAGCGGATCTGGAATGGCGGAATTTGCACGTCCCCCGGGGTGCGGCGGAGGTGATGGTTGGACGGTGGCGCTCAGCCGGCGAGCGCGCGGTCGAGCGGGCTCATGGGCCCGGGACGCGGCTGGGGCGGTCGCTGGCGGCGCAGCAGGTAGGCCGCGACGACGCCACCGATCGCGCCGCACACGTGCCCCTGCCAGGAGACCCCGTAGTGGGGGACGATGCTCGACAGAAGCGCGCCGCCCCATACGACCCCGACGACCAGGCCGGTGAGCAACTCGAGCAAGCTGCGGTTGAAGAAGCCGCGGGCGAACAGGTAGGTGGCGTAGCCGAACACCACGCCGCTGGCCCCGGCCGTGTCGGTGCCCGAGGGCGCGATCAGCCACGTGCCCAGGCCGCCGATCACGATGATGATCAGCGTCACGAGCAGCAGCCGGCGGGCCCCCTGCAGGGCGATGATCACACCCATGAACACGAACGGGATCGTGTTCGCGATCAGGTGCTGCCAGCTGAAGTGCAGGAACGGGGCGGTGAAGATCGCCCAGATGTGGTCGAGGTTGCGCGCATAGATCCCGTCGCTGGTGCTGATCCGGTTGGAGTCCAGCGCGTTCACCGCCTCGACCGCCCACATGATCGCGACGAGCCCGCCCAGGACGATCAGCCCCTGCGAGCTGGGTCTGAGCCCCGCGGGTCGGGAGACGGCTTCGCGGAGGCGTGGTGACGCTCACGCGGCTAAGGATCGCAGGTGCCGATGCGGAGAGCTGAAGGTCCCGCTAAGAATCGCCGAGCACGGCGACGGCCAGAGCGAGGGCTACCTCGGCCCGCCCGCGCAGCGAGGGTGCGAGCACGAACTCCCCGGGATTGTGGGCCGCGCCACCGCGCGGACCGAGGCCGTCCACGGTCAGCGCGATGCTCGGCGCGAAGTGGCTGGCGTCGCTCGCCCCGCCCCGGGAAACACCGTCGATCGGGCGCCCCAGCCGGGCGGTGGCGCGGTCGAGCAGCTCGTGGGTGGCCTCGCGCGAGTCCATCCCCGGCCACACGCGTTGCATCTCGGCTCGTAGTTCGACGCCGTCGTGCTCGCCCGGGATGCTCGCGCGCACGGCCTCGAAGCAGTCGCTCGAGTCCGCTCGCATGTCGAACAGCAGCTCGCCCTCGGCCGGCACCACGTTGAACGCGTCGCCGGAGCGGAGGATCGTCGGCACGACGCTGAGCCGCTCGGGCCCCTCGGGATCGTGCCGGCGCGCCACCTCGATCGCGGTGGCGGCGAGCGCCAGCAGCGCGTTTCGGCCCTGGTCGGGCGCGCTGCCCGAGTGCGCCGCCCGTCCGGTGGCACCGATCCGCATCGTGCCGGCGGCCTTGCGCTTGACGACCACGCCCTCGTTCCCCTCGGGGCTGAGCTGGCCGCCCTCGAAGCACAGGCACGCGTCGTAGCCGGCGAACCGCTCGACGTGGCGGAACTCGTGGCGGCGCCATTCCTCGTCGGTCACCAACAGCAGCGAGACCTCGGCGAACGTGTCGGGACGGGCGGCCAGCGCCCGCGCCACGCCGAGCGAGAGCACGACGCCGCCTTTCATGTCGACGGTGCCGGGGCCGTACAGCCGGTCGCCGTCGCGGCGCAGCGGCGCGTGCGAGGAGTGGCCGATGACCGTGTCGACATGGCCGAGCAGCAGGAGCCGGCCGGCGCCCTGTCCGTCGATCCGTGCGATCAGGTCGGGCGCGCTGCCCGGGGTCGAGCACTCGACCCGCTCGATCTCGGCCTGAGGCGGCAGGAGCGCGGCGCACACCGCCAGCGCCTCCTCGGCGCCGTCGACGTCGCCCGACGGGGAGGACACGCCGACCAGCGCCTCGAGCTCGCGCGGGGCGCGGGAGGCGATCTCGGTGGCGCCGTCAGCGACGAACTGATCCATCCGCGTAGTGTCCCCTGCGGGCGTAGTCGAGAACCTCCTCCGCCGGCACCGTCTGGAGGCCGCGCCGCTCGCGCAGGTGCCGGTCGGACAGCTCGCAGAGGGCCGCGTTGATCGGCGTGGGCACGCCATGGAGCCGGCCCAGCAGGACGATCTCGCCGTTCAGATAGTCGGTCTCGACCGTGGACGCGCCGCGCGCGAAGCTCTGGCGGGTAGAGGAGCCGGCCCGCGGCCGGCCCTCGATCGGCTGGATGTCGAGGCGCTGCCATCGCCCGATGACGTCGTTGACCTCCTCGGCCACGAACTCGATCCCCGCCGCCACCAGCACCGCCCGCCCCTCCTCCTGGGCGAGCCTCGTGAGCTCCTCGCCGGCCGGTCCCGGCTCGACTATCGCGTCGACCGCATTCAAAAGGTTGCTGATCAGCTTGGCGTACTTGAAGCGCATGACGTCCGGCCGCGCCTGGGAGCTGATGCCCGCCTCGTCGAACGCCGCCGCCACCACCTCGGACATGGGATCGAGGCCGGTGGGATACCGGCCGACGTCGATCACACCCACGCCGCGGGTTCCGTACGCCTGGACCACGCCCGGCTCCAGATGGGCGGTCGGCATCATCACCACCGCCCCGTAGACCTTGCGGAACAGCCGGAGCGCGGTCCGCTCGTTATCGACCCCGTTCTGCAGGCACACCACGGCGACGCCGGCCGGGGCGGCGGCGCGCAGGGCCGCGACGGCATCGGCCGTGTCCTGACTCTTGGTCGCGAGCAGCACCACCTCATCGCCGCTCCACTCGAGCGCGTCCGGCGAGTCCGCGACCGGGATCCCAAGCGTGATGCTTTCGCCGGGTCGCTCGAACGTCAACCCCCGGTCCCGGGTGGCCCGGTAGTGCTCGCCGCGCGCGATCAGCGCGACCTCGTGCCCGGTTTGGTGAACACACGCGCCCACCACGCCCCCGATGGCGCCGGCGCCGAAGACGACGAACCGCACTACTGGACCATCGAGCTACATCGCCTGCCTGACGACCGGACGCCGTGCCGCGCCGGCCTCGTCGAGCCGGCGCACCGGCGTTGTGTGCGGAGCGCTCCGGGCGACCTCCGGGTCCTCGCGCGCCTCCTTAAGGATCTCCGCCACCACCTCGGCGAACCGGTCGAGCGTCTCCTTGGTCTCGGTCTCGGTCGGCTCGACCATCAGCGCCTCCTCCACGATCAGCGGGAAGTACACGGTCGGCGGGTGGACGCCGTGATCGAGCAGCCGCTTGGCCAGGTCAAGCGTCTTGATGTGCAACTCGCGCCGCATCGGTTCGCCGGAGAGCACGAACTCGTGCATGCATACGCGGTCGTAGGCGGCGGGCAGGTACTCGGCGACGCCGTGCTCGCGTAGCCGGGCGAGCAGGTAGTTGGCGTTCAGCACGGCGGTCTCGGAGGCTTCCTTGAGCCCGGGTGCGCCGAGCGAGCGGATGTAGGCATAGGAGCGCACGAACACGCCGTAGTTGCCCTGGAAGCCGCGCAGCCGCCCGATCGACTTCGGCCGCTCGTAGTCGAGGTCGTAGTAGGCATTTGACCCGTTCGTGGTCGACTCGCGCCGCACCACCTGCGGCCGCGGCAGGTAGGGCTCGATCCGCGCGGCCACCGCCACCGGGCCGGCCCCCGGACCGCCGCCGCCGTGGGGCTGGGTGAACGACTTGTGCAGGTTGAAGTGCACGATGTCGAAGCCCATGTCGCCGGGGCGGCAGATGCCCATGATCGCATTCAGGTTCGCGCCGTCGTAGTACAGGGTTGCGCCGACGCCGTGGACGATCCGCTCGATCTCCTCGATCCCGGTCTCGAACAGCCCCAGCGTCGAGGGGTTGGTGAGCATCAGGCAGGCCACGTCCTCGTCGGCCTTGGCTCGGAGATCGTCGAGGTCGACGTTCCCGCGGGCGTCGCTCACGACCTTCACCACCTCGTAGCCGCCCATCGTCACGGTGGCCGGGTTGGTGCCGTGGGCCGTGTCGGGAGTCAGCACCTTGGTTCGATGCTCGCCGCGGTCCTCGTGATACGCGCGCGTCAGGAGCACGCCGGCCAACTCGCCCTGCGACCCGGCCGACGGCTGCAGCGACACGTGCGGGAGGCCGGCGACCTCTCCCAGCGCCTCTTGCAGGCGCCACATCAGCTCGAGCGCGCCCTGCGCCCGGCTCGGGTCCTGGAGCGGGTGCATCCGGGCGTGACCGGGCAGCGCCGCGATCCGCTCGTGCAGCTTGGGGTTGTGCTTCATCGTGCACGAGCCCAGCGGATAGAAGCCTGTGTCGAGGTCGAAGTTGCGCTTGGAAAGGCGGTTGTAGTGGCGCACGATCTCGGGCTCTGAGACCTCGGGCAGGCGAGGCGGCTCGGCTCGCCGCAGCGCGGCCGGAAGCAGCTCGTCGAGCGGTCGCTCGGGGACGTCCAGCTCCGGCGCCACGAACGCGCGGCGCCCGGGCTTCGAGCGCTCGTAGATCGTCAGCGTGTCGTCGGCCTCGCGGATCATCGCGCCGCCCCCACCGCGCCGCGCTCCGCGGCCACGGCAGCCCCGAGAGCCTCCGCGAGCCGGTCGATGTCGTCCCGGCTGCGCCGCTCGGTGATCGCCACCAGCAGCCCGTTCTCGTGCTCGGGATAGTCCCGCGCCAGCGCATAGCCCGGGTTGATCCCCTGCTCGCGACAGCGCGCGATCACCCGCTGGGCCGGCGCGTCCAGCTGAAGCGCGAACTCGCGCACCACGGGCTGGTCGTGGACCAGAGTGATGCCGTCGACGTTCGTCAAGCGCTCCCGGGCGTACGCGGTCCGCTGGAGCATCAGCTCGACCAGCTCGACGACGCCACGACGCCCCAACCAGCTCAGGTAGATCACGCCGGCCAGCGCGTTGAGCGCCTGGGCGGTGCAGATGTTCGACGTGGCCTTGTCGCGACGGATGTGCTGCTCGCGCGTCTGGAGGGTGAGGACGAAGCCGCGCTTGCCGTCGACGTCCTTGGTCTCCCCCGCGATGCGACCGGGCATGCGCCGGATGAGGGCCTCGGTGGCGGCGAAGAACCCGAACGACGGACCGCCGAAGTCCAGGCGGTTCCCGAGTGACTGCCCCTCGCCGACCACGATGTCCACGCCGCACTCGCCCGGCGTCTTGAGGACGGCGAGCGGAAGCGGGTCGCAGGCCGCGATGAGGAGCGCGCCGGCGTCGTGCGTCGCCTGCGCGATCGCCGTCAGATCCTCCACCGCGCCGAGGAAGTTCGGCTGCTGGACGATGACCGCGCTGACGTCGTCGGTGAGGTCTCCGAGCGCGGTGGCGCCCTGGCTGAGCGGCGCCTCGACGACCTCCATCTCCCACGCGTGCGCGTGCGTGCGCAGCGTCTCGCGCGAGTGCGGGTGCACCCCGCGCGAGATCACGAAGCGCTTGCGGTCACTCGAGTGCTTGGCCACGTAGCCCGCCGCGGCCACCGCGCTGGGGCCCTCGTAGACCGAGGCGTTCGAGACCGGCAGCCCCGTGAGCTCGGAGATCGCCGTCTGGTACTCGAACATCGCCTGCAGCCCGCCCTGGGAGATCTCGGGCTGGTAGGGCGTGTAGGGCGTGAGGAACTCCGAGCGCATGATGATCGAGTCGATCAGCGCCGGCACGTAGTGGTCGTACATGCCGGCGCCGAGGAAGCTGACCTCGTCCTCGGCGCTCACGTTCCGGCCCGCCAGCGCGCGGAACTCCTCGAACACCTCCAGCTCGGACAGCCCGTCGCCGAGCCCGGAGAGCGGGCGGTCGAGCCGCACGCTCGCCGGGATGTCGGCGAACAGCTCCTCGATCGAGCCCACACCGATCGCCGCGAGCATCTCGCGGCGGTCGTCGTCGGTGGCTGAGGTGTAGCGGGTCACCTCACTAGTCCAGCGTCGCCTGGTATTCGGTCGAATCCATCAGCGCGTCGACCTCCGAGGGGTCGGACAGCTTGACCTTGACCAGCCATCCCTCACCGTAGGGGTCGTCGTTGATCGTCTCGGGCTTGTCGGCCAGCGCGTCGTTGACCGCGGTGACCTCTCCCGAGAGCGGGGCGATGACGTCCGAGACCGCCTTGACCGATTCGACCTCGGTATAGGCCTCGTCCTTGCTCACCTCGCTGCCGACCTTCGGCGGGTCGAAAAACACCACTTCCCCCAGGGCGTCCTGGGCGTACCAGGTGATCCCGAACGTCGCGCTGTCACCTTCGATTCGGGCCCAGTCGTGCTCGGCGTGGTACTTCAGCTCGTCCGGATAGCTCGGGTCGGCCATGTCTGTCTACGCTCCCTTTTTGTACAGAGGCTTGCGCTCGATCACCGCGGGCCGGGTGCGGCCACGCACATCGATATCGACGTGCGTGCCCGGCTCGGCACGGGCGCTGGAAACGTACGCCATCCCGATGCCGCGCTCCAGGCAGGGCGAGTACGTGCCGCTGGTCACCTCGCCGCCACCGACCACGGGGTTGCCCTGGCGCGCGATCCCCTGCCCCTCGATCACGAACGGGACGAGCTTCTCGGCCGTGCCCTCACTCCGGGCGCGGGCCGCCGCCTCGGAGCCGATGAACCCGGTCTCCTCCTTGCAGCACCACCCGAGCCCGGCCTCGATCGGGCCCCGGTCCTCGCTCAGGTCGTTGCCGTAGAGGTGAAAGCACACCTCCAGGCGCAGGGTGTCGCGGGCGCCGAGCCCGATCGGGGTGGCGCCGGCCTCGACGATCGCGTCCCACACGTCCGGAGCGTGCTCGGGGTCGAGCAGCAGTTCCACACCGTCCTCGCCGGTGTAGCCGGTGCCGCACACGAGCATCGGGACACCGGCCACCGTGCGCTGGCAGACATGGAAGCGCGACGGCAGGTTCCCGTCGGTGAGCTCGTGCACGATCCCGCGCGCCTTCGGGCCCTGAACCGCGAGCATCGCGAAGTCGGCCGCGCGGTCGAGCACGTCCACGTTGAACTCGCCGGCGTGGGATTGCAGCCAGGCGAGATCCGATTCGTGGTTGGCCGCGTTGGTCACCGTCAGGAACTCGCAGTCGGCCAGCCGGTAGGTGAACAGGTCGTCGAGCACGCCACCGTCGTCGCGACACATCACGCTGTACTGGGCGCCGCCCTCGGGGATCCGGCGCACGTCGTTGGAGACCATCCGCTGGAGGAACTCCAGCGCCTGCGGACCCCGGGTCAGCACCTGGCCCATGTGCGAGACGTCGAAGATCCCCACGCCGGTGCGCACCGCGACGTGCTCCTCGCGGATGCCCGCGTACTGA
Source organism: uncultured Solirubrobacterales bacterium (assembly GCA_963832315.1). GTDB lineage: Bacteria > Actinomycetota > Thermoleophilia > Solirubrobacterales > Solirubrobacteraceae > Palsa-465. Next base: position 640,496 of record CAWHTT010000015.1, read on the forward strand.
ACCGGCATCTCCCAGCCCGCGAACGGGACCAGCTTCGCGCCCGCCGCGGCGTGGCGGTCATACAGGGGAGTGCGACGCAGTTCGGTGGTGGACGACACCGAGTGTGGAATCTAGCGTAGCTCCGGTGGCGTCCACCTCGGGTGACGTGCGCCGGCGTCACGTAGCGTTTGGCCGCTGGATCGGGCGCGAGTCACCCGAGGCGGACATCCACCTACGCAGCCTTGAGGGCGAACGTCCCGATCAATGCCTAAGGCGCGATCTGCCGGGTGGAGTGGTAGATCTGCGACACCACACCGAACGCCGGCTTGAGGCCGCCGGCGAAGTCGACCAGCCCCTTCTGGTTGTACGGCGGATCGGGCCGCGGATCGCCCCCCGAATACTGTGGGAACGCCACGTAGTTCTGCAGCGCGAAGTACATCGCCCCGGACAGCCAGGGCTTGCTCGCGAACACGTTCAGGTGGAAGGCCACCGAGTCGGCCTGGAAGGCGTATGTCCCGCGCTCCTCGATCGGGCCGTCGCGGCTGCCGTCGAAGCCGAACTCGGTGACCATGATCGCCTTGTTCGGGTAGCAGGCGCGAACCGTGTCCAGGAACGGGCCGAGCGCGTCGCGGTCGTCGTCCCCGCCGCCGCCGGCGTCGAACCAGCCGAAGTACTCGTTGTCGCCGATCACGTCGAGCGGGCCCCAGGCGCTCTGGCAGGCGAGGCCCGGCCAGTTGCTCACCGCCATCCCGACCGGACGCGTCGGATCGAGCTTCTTGGCCAGGGCGGCGGCGCCGGCGATGTAGCGCGCCTCGGCCGGCGGGGCCGGGGACGGCAACTCGTTGCCGATGCTCCACAGGAGGATCGACGGGTGGTTCTGGTTGGACAGGATGTTGTCCTCGAGCATGGTGTGCGCGCGGGCCAGCCACCCGGGATCGCCCAGGTATCCCGCCTGCACCTGGAACACCGGCACCTCGGACCAGATGAGGATCCCGTCGCGGTCGGCCATCTCCTCCATCTCGGGACCGACCGGGTAGTGCGCCCGGATCACGGTGGCGCCGAGTTGCTGGACCCAGCTCACCATCTGGGCGGTCTGGGCCGGCGTCATGGCCGCCCCGGTCTGAAGGGTCTGCTCGTGCAGGTTCACGCCGCGCAGGTCGAGCAGCCGGCCGTTGAGCTCGAGGCGCCCGTCGCGCGTGACCGTGATCGTGCGGATCCCGCTGTAGGTGAAGTAGCCGCCCAGGCGCCGGCCGCGCGAATCCGACAGCGTCAGGGTGGCCGCGTACAGCTTGGGATGACCGGGCGCCCAGAGGCTCGGATGCGCGACCTTCACCGAGGCATTGGCGGTCCAGGTGGCGTGCGGCGCGATCGTGGCCGAACCGAAGTTCAACCCGGCCCGACCGTAGGAACCCCGCAGCCGCACCTTCTGTCGCGCGCCGGTCACGTTGCGCACGAGCACCTGCTCCTGAATCGTCGCCGCGCAGTGGGCGCAGGGATGCAGCGTGTGGATCTGCACGCGCTCGAGGTCGGCGGCCTGGACCGAACGCAGATACACCTCGCGCAGCAGCCCGCCGTAGTTCCACCACTGACCACCCGGTCCCGGCGGCAGGTCGGCCGCGGTGCGGCGGTTGTCGACCCGGACGACGAGCCGGTTGACCCCGGGGCGCACGTGGCTCAGGTCGAATTCGAACGGCAGGTACGCGCCCGCGTGGGTCCCGACCTCGTGCCCGTTCAGCCACACGGTGGCGCGGTAGTTGACCGACTCGAAGCGGATGATCCAGTGGCGGTCGGCCTTGGCCACATACCGGTCGAAGGCGTGGGCGGGCAGCGTGAAGTCGCGTCGGTACCAGCCCACGGAGCCGTTCATGCTCGCCTGTGAGAAGTCGCCGGCGTTGTAGGCGTTGGGGACCGTGACCGGCGACCAGCCGGCGGTCGAGGCGACGTCTCGCCACCATCCCTGGGTGAGGCCGGCGTCGCCCGGGTCGGCCTGATACAGCCAGGTCCCGCCAAGCAGGTAGCGCCCGCTCTGGCCATCGCGATACCAGGCGCCCGCCGTGGGGGGATCGGCCGCGTAAGCCGGGGCGTGGACGGCGGCGCGGGCCGTCCCGGCCGACGGGCCGAGGACGACCACACCGAGGACGACCACACCGAGCGCGACCGCGCCGATCAGGACCAGCCCGCGGGCGAGCGACGGGCCGCGTGCCGGCGCGGGCCGGATCATTTCCCGCCCCGCTTCGATTTGGGCTTGGGCGGTGCCTTGGTGACCTTGACCAGCCGCACGACGGTTGTCCGGTTGCCGGCGCGGTCGATCACCGTGACGGTGATCTTGTAGCGACCCGGGCGGCGGTAGACGTGGGCAGCCCGCCGTGCCCCGGGCTTCACGGTAGTGCTGCTCCGATCGCCCCAGCGGATGGTCAGGCTCGCCACCCCGGAGGCGTCGCGGGCGGGCAGCCCAGCGGGCGGAGAGTCGCGGTCGCTCAGGCGCAGCGTGAGCGTCGCGCCGGCGCGGCGTGCGCCGGACACCGCCGCGGTCAGCCTCGGCGCCACGGTGTCGACGAACACCCGGGCGCCGTTCGGCGCGCTGCTCAGGCCGGCCGGATTGCCGGCGGTGACGCTCCAGGTGTGGGGTCCGTCGGGCAGCGGACTCGGGACGCGCAGGGCGGTGCCCGCGGTCTGGCCGACGCCTGCCCCGTCAACGCTCACCGTGTAGGTGATCGGCCCCCAGCGGGCGCCCGACGGCGCCCAGCGCAGCGTCGGCTGGTCGGTCCGTACGTAGGGGGCCGACTTGGCCGGTGCTGCCGCGCCCGGGGGCTGGTAGAGCTGCTCGACGACGATCTCGGTTGATGGCCCGGTGCCCTGGACCCAGGCGATCGCCGCGTCGCCGCCGACATCGCCGGCGGCCGCCAACCCGCGCCCGGCGTCGGTCGCCCCCTGACCGGGAGAGGACACCACCAGCTCGGGGCCGAGCGACGAGGCGCGCGGCTCGTAGCGCACCCGGATCTCGGCCGGTCCGGTCGTCCCCGGATCCTGCTGCCAGGCGACGAGGTCGGAGAACAGCCCCGCGTCCGCGGGCACCGGATTGGGCGGCGAGGTGCCCTGGGCGCTGTTGATCTGGAGCACGCCGCCGGGCGCTTCGTTGTTGCCCAGCTCCATCCCGAAAACGCCGTTCGAGGTCGTGCTCTCGGAGGTGACGAACCCCTGCCCGTATTCGGTCGTGGCGATGTCTGGATCGGCGGCGCTCTCCCCGCCGGGCGCGACCCCGTCGGCGGCGACGGCGCCGTCGTACTGTGAGCCCCGCAGCCGGTTCATCAACACCCGGGACTGCGAGCCACCACCGCACGAGACGACCTCCTGAAACGCGACCGCGGCGTAGGAGGAGTCGCCGCCCGACCCCACGGCCGGATTGCCCGCCGAGACCTCCCCGCAGCCCGCCACCGAGGGCGGGTCGGCCTGCTCATCGACCACGCTCGGCGCGGTGGCCCACACGCGTCGCGTGTAGACGTGGCCCCCCTCGCCCCAGGCCACGATCGCCACGCCGTCCCCGGCCGTGGCCACCGCCGGCGCCCCGCTGCCCGTGCCGGCATCATCGCCGGCGGCCACGGCGTTGAGCGGCGGCGCCTCGAGCGACCAGCCGCTCCCGGCCCAGTACGCCGCGCGGACGTCGTGGCCGGCGCCGTCGGCGACCGTGAAGGCCAGATAGGCCTTGCCGAGGTTGCTCATCTGGAGCGTTGGGTTGGCCGCGCCGCCGGCCAGCGCCTGAGGCCCGGTGAACGGCGCGGTCGTGCTCGCCCGGCCGACCACGTACAGCTGTGCGGCGTTGATGAAGCCGACGAGCAGGACCCCGCCGTTGCCGGCCGCGACGACCGGCTGAGATGAGCCGGCGGGGAGGCCGGCGTCGATCTGGACGGGCGACTGGAACTGGCCGCCGACAAGCGCCGAGACGAACACGTGCGCCGCCTTCACGTAAACCACGCCACCGGTTCCGTCGCGGGCCACGGACAGGCCGTTCAGGCTGGCGATCGCGGCGCTCGGACCGTCGAGGACGGCGGGCGGTGAGGGCGAGGGCTGGGCCTCGGCCGCCGGGGCGAGCACGGCCGCGGCGAGCGCCGCGAGCAGGGCGAGCAGTCCGGCCCGCACGCTGCGCGGCAATCGACCCTGGATCGGTTGTCTGCCGTGAGGGGTGACGGCCCTACAACAGCTCAACTTCCGCAGGGTTGCGGCAGTCCGATGAGCTTCAACGATCCTTAAGGAACGACGGGATGTCGATCTCGTCGTCGCCGATCTCGAGCGAGGAGCGCTGGTCGTCGTCCATCGTGACGTCGCGGTCGCGGCGAGCCCGACGGGCGTTCTCGCGAGCCTGGCTCGGGCGCGCGTAGCGCTGGTCGAATCCGGTCGCGATCACCGTGACCCGCACCTCGTCGCCCATCCCGTCGTCGATGACCGCACCGAAGATGATGTTCGAGTTCTGATCGGCCGCGCTCTGGACGATCTCCGCGGCTTCATTGACCTCGAACAACCCGAGGTCGTGGCCGCCCGTGATGTTGAGCAGGATCCCGGTGGCGCCCTCGACCGACTCCTCGAGCAGCGGCGAGGAGATCGCCGCCTTGGCCGCCTCGGCCGCCCGGTTCTCGCCGCCGGCCGTGCCGATCCCCATCAGGGCCGTGCCGGCGTCGTGCATGATCGTCCGCACGTCGGCGAAGTCGAGGTTGATCAGGCCCGGGATCGTGATCAGGTCGGTGATGCCCTGGACGCCCTGGCGCAGGACGTTGTCGGCCTCCCTGAAGGCGTCGAGGATCGTGGTGCGCCGCTCGACGATCGCCAGCAGCTTCTCGTTGGGGATCGTGATCAGCGTGTCGACGTTCTCGCGAAGCTTCTGGATGCCCTCCTGGGCCTGGCGGGCGCGCTGCGTGCCCTCGAACGCAAACGGACGCGTGACGCATCCCACGGTCAGGGCGCCGATCTCGTTCTTGGCGATCTCGGCGATGACCGGCGCGGCGCCGGTGCCCGTGCCGCCGCCCTCGCCCGCGGTGACGAACACCATGTCCGCGCCCTTCAGCGCCTCCTTGATCTCGTCGCGCGACTCGGCCGCCGCGCCCATGCCGATGTCCGGGTTGGCACCGGCGCCGAGCCCCTTGGTGAGCTCGTGGCCGATGTTGAGCTTGACGTCGGCGTCGCACATCGCGAGCGCCTGGGCATCGGTGTTGCAGGCGATGAATTCGACCCCCCGCAGGCCCGCGTCGACCATTCGGTTGACCGCGTTGGTGCCGCCGCCGCCGACGCCGACGACTTTGATGACTGCGAGATAACTTCCGCTTTCCATTGGTGACCGTCCGACCCTTGAGTTAGCGTTGAGCGTTTTGTGGGCAGTCGCTCTTAGCGGGATTTTCGCACGTTATGCCCTGGAGTTGCGGGAAGTCAACGACCAGGGCCCGAACGCAAGCTTCGTTGCAGATCGCCAAACCCTCGATGGCCGCCCCAGAGTTGCCGTTTCGACGCCATCAACCTCTAGTTGAGGGTTAGCCTCCCGTAGAGGCGGTCGAGGTCGTTGATCCGGCCGCGCTCGCGGCCGACGAGTCCGTGCTCGAGGCTGACGAAGCCGTGCTCGACGAGGCCGTCGTAGATGTGCTGCCGTCTGTCCCGCTCGTGGCGAGGCCCGCCGCCGCGACCGCCTGGGGACTGGCTCCCGCGGCGGGGCGGGACGGATCGGTGACGTCGATGTAGGTCGCTCCGACCGAGCTTGGGTCGGCCAGTACCTCGGTGGCCGCGGCCCATTTCGCGCTCAGGTCGGAGTCGTCGCCGAAGTAGATGCTGGGGCCCGAGCGCAGCTGCGCGACAAGGCCGTGGGAGGAGTTCTCGGCGACCTGCGCGATCCGGGCCAGCAGGCGAGGGGAGGTGGCGGAGAGCAGCGCGAGCGAGTCGAGGGTGGCGCGGTCGGTGACCTGCGCGCCGCCTGGAAGCAGGCGCACCGGGATCTCCGGCAACGAACGGGTCGAGACGCTCTGGAGCAGGGTTCCGTCGCCGCTGACCGCGACCGACCGGCCGCCGGCGGTGAGCGCGCCGACCGGGAGATGCTCGATGACCTGGATGCGCATGCCGTGGGGGAACTGGGTGCTCACCCGCACGTCCTTGACTACCGGGTACGGAGCCACCGCTGTGCGCAGCTGGCCGATCCGGACGTCGAGCGTGGTCATGTTGCGCGCGGAGGCTGTCAGGGCCGAACGGATATGGCCGGAGTCGGGTCCGTAGACGCCGCTGATCGTGACCTTCCGCACTGCTACGAGCGAGGAGTCGCGCACCCACAACCATGCGCCGCCAACTACCGCGAGCACGCCGACGACAGCGAGCAGCACCCGAATCCGGACCGGCAGCCGTCGCTTGGTTATCACGCCCGGCTCCACGCGGCCGGCAACTCGACCGGCCCGAGCACCTGTACCTCAGGCTCGAGCGCCACCCCGAAGCGCTCCTGCACGCGCCGGCGGCCCTCGGCCATAACCGCGACGACGTCTGACGTGCTCGCGTCGCCGTGGTTCTCGATGAAGTTCGCATGCTTGGCCGAGAACCCGGCGCCGCCGATGCGCAGCCCCCGGCAGCCCGCCGCATCGAGCAACTGGCCCGCGCTGCGGCCCTCGGCACGCGGGTCGGACGGATTCTTGAACGTCGACCCGAACGTCTTGATGCCCGAAGGCTGGGCCGCCTTGCGCCGGGCCCGCATGTCCGCCAGCGTGGCCTTGACCTCGTCGCTGGCCGCCTCATGCAGGGCGAAGGACGCCCGCGCCACCACCTCGCCGGGGCCCAGGCTCGAGCGGCGATAGGCGAAGCCGAGCTGGTCGGGCGCGCGCCGCTCGGTCCCGCCCGGCCCGACCACGTCGACCCATTCGAGCACGCGGGCGAGCTCGCCGCCGTAGGCGTTGGCGTTCATGCGCACGGCTCCGCCGACCGTCCCCGGGATGTTCACGCCGAACTCGATGCCGCTCAGTCCGGCCTGCGCGGCCCGCGCCGATACCGTCGGCAGGCGCGCGCCGCCGCCGCAGCGAATCCGGGTTTCCTGGAGTTCGATCGTGCTCAGCTCCTTGTCCAGCTTGAGGACGAGTCCGCGGACGCCCGCGTCCGCCACGAGGAGGTTCGACCCCGATCCGACGACACCTACCTCGAGCCCGTGCCCATCGGCCCAGGCGAGGAGGCGCTCGAGCTCCCCGAGCGAGCCCGGGCGGGCGAACAGCTCGGCGGCGCCACCGGTCCGGATCGTGGTGAGGCGGGACAGCGGGTAGTCGCGCTGGACGCCTTCGGGAAGATCGGCCACCCCGAGGAGGCTAAAAGGCGCCCCGGCGGGCGAGCAGCGAGCGCCCCAGCGAATCGACGTCGCCCGCGCCCATCATCAGGCACAGGTCCCCCTCGCGGAGGGTCTCCATCAGGAACGCGCGGGCGTCGTCGAACTTGGGCAGCCATGCCACCGTCCGCCCGCCGGCGGCGTCGGCCGCGGCCGCCGCGACCAGGTGCCCGTCGACGCCCGGGAAGTCCTCGGGGCGCTCGCGCGCTGGGTAGATCGCCAGCACCAGGGCCAGGTCGGCGCCGGCCAGGGCGCGTCCGAACTCGTGCGCGAGCGCGCGCGTGCGCGAGTACAAGTGCGGCTGGAAGACCGCGACCAGGCGCTCGGGCGCGAGCGTCCGAGCAGCGGCGATCGTGGCGGCGACCTCGGTCGGGTGGTGGGCGTAGTCGTCGTACACAGGCACGCCGGCCTCGGTGTGACCGAGCCGCTCGAAGCGCCGGCGGGCGCCCCGGAAGCTGCCCAGTGCGCCCGCGGCCCGGTCCGGATCGGCCCCAGCCAGCGCGGCGGCGGTCAGCGCCCCGGCGGCGTTGATCGCGTTGTGCAGACCCGGCACCGACAGCGCGACCTCGATGCCCCGCCACTGCAGGCGCGAGCCCTGCGGCGAGGAGACGGTGTCGGTGGCGTCGTAGGCGACGGTGTTCGCCGGACAGAGCGCCGTCAGCGCCGGGCGATCCCAGACCACGGCGCTCAGCGTGGCGCGACCCATGAACTCGCGCAGCGTGTCCTCGAGATCCAGCCGCGAGCCGTAGGTGGCGTGATGGTCGAGCTCGGCGTTGGTCAGCACGGCGATCTCCGGATACAGGCGCAGCAGCGAGCGGTCCGACTCGTCGGCCTCGACCACGATCCACTCGCCCTCTCCCCAGCCGGCGTTGGCGCCGGTCCCCCGCAGCTCTCCGCCCACCACGTAGGCCGGATCGAGCCCGCATTCCTGGAGGATCTGCACGATCATCGCGGCGGTGGTGGTCTTGCCGTGGGTCCCGGTCACGGCCAGGCAGCGCTTGACCGCGGCGATCTGAGCCAGCAGCTCGGAGCGGTGCAGCTCGCGTCCGGCGGCGGCCATGCGCTCCGGGTTCTCGGGCGGAATCGCCGTCGAGTACACGACCTCCGCGCCGGCCGGGACGTTCTCGGTCCGGTGGCCGAGCACGGGCTCGATCCCCCGCTCGCGCAGGATCTCGGTGTAGCTCGAGTCGGCACGGTCGGAGCCCGTCACGCTCGCACCCAGCCGATCGGCGATCAGGGCCAGCCCGCTCATGCCGGCCCCGCCGATGCCGACGAAGTGAAGCTTGCGGTCCGACCAGTCCACCCGGGCCGGTCGCGCGCCCCCGGGCGAACTCACTCCTCGCGCTCGAGTACCACCACGGGGATGTCCCGCTCGGTCTTGCGCTGGTACTCCTCGTAGGCCGGCCAGCGCTCGGTCATCGTCTGCCACAGCTCGGGCTTCTCCTCAGCCGTGGCGGTCCGGGCGCGCGCCTTGAAGCGGTCCCCGCGAACCTGCACGGTTACCTCCGGGTCTTCCGAGAGATTCATGTACCAGGCCGGATGCTCCTCGGCGCCTCCCTTGGACGCCACCACGACGTGATCCCCACCGTGCTTGCCGTAGATCAGCGGGGTCGAGCGCGGCTCTCCGCTCCGCCGGCCCGTGGTTGTGAGAATCAGCACGGTTGTGCCTTGCCAGTCATGACCCTCGGCGCCATCGGTCTCTAGATACCGTCTGACGTGCTCCTGGCCGAACAGCATCCCTCCACCTCGATTCGCAGGTTTTCGGACGCGAGGCTATACAAAGCGTGCGCACACCGCACCTATTCGATGATGACCGCGCCGGCTCGGGTAGGGCTCTCACCATGAGCAGGGGATGCTTTGGCCGCCTTCGGGCTGCCCTCACGATTTCCGGGACACTGGCGCTGCTGGGCGCCTGGGCGCTGGCAAGCTGGTTGAGCGCGCCGGCGGCTGCCGGCCGCGCACCCGCGGCGCATCAGGCCGACGCGCAGCAGTGCGCCGACCCGTACTCCGCGACCCGCGATCCGTCCAACCCGTTGGGCCTCGCGACCGCACCGGGCGCCAACCCGCTGAACGGCGCGCAGTTCTTCGTCGACGGTCCGCGTCACGGCGAGGCGGCCGGTGCGATTGCCCAGTTGCTGGGCAAGGACCCGACTCGGTACAAGGACGGCGATACGTGGGCGACGTTCAAGGCCAATCTCGAGCACGGCGCTCTGCATCGCAAGATGGCCCACGATCGCACGCTCGCCGGCAAGGTCCATCTGCTCGAGAAGATCGCCGATCAGCCCGAGGCGCAGCGGTTCAGCCTGTACTCGTCTGGCGGGGGACCCGGCGCGATCTTCGCCCAGGTTCAGAAGATCTTCTGTCACAACCTGACCGCGGATCCCGGCTCGATCCCGATCATCACCACCTACTTCCTCTACCAGGCCGGCTACTGCGAGACGAGCAGCGAGATCGTCTCCCACCGCCCGACGTTCGAGCGCCAGGTCAACGAGATGGTGCAGGGGATCGAGAACCGGCCGGCCGTGATGCTGCTCGAACTCGACGCGGTCGGCTCCTCGAGCTGCATGGCCCGCAGCGGCGCCTTGCCGGAGTGGGAGAACGACATCCGCTACGAGTTAGGCGCGGTCTCGGCTCTCCCCCACACCGTGGTCTACATCGAGGGCGGCTACTCGGACGGCGCTAATCCCGCCTACACCGCCCAGGTGCTGAACGCGGTCGGCGTTCGCAACATCCGGGGTTTCTACACCAACGACACCCACATGCAGTGGACGGCGAACGAGATCCGGTGGGGTCTCAAGGTCTCGGCCCTGACCGGCGGGGCGCATTTCATCATCAACACCGCCGATAACGGGCACGGGCCGCTGCTCAACCCCCATCCCACCAAGCAGGGGATCGAGGATCTGTGCAACCCGCCCGGCCGCGGCGCCGGCATCCCGACGACGACCGACACCGGCAACCCCGCCATCGACGCCTTCATGTGGGAGCACGTGCCCGGGACGAGCAGCGGCAAGTGCAACGGTGGCACCCCGTCGGGGACGTTCTGGCTGGCCCGCGCGCTGACCGAGTCACGTAACGCCAACGCCCAGCTCGGGCCGCACTACAAGAGCCGCCGGTACTGAGAGCCACCCCTACTGGGCGGGGTGCTCGACGAGCGAGGCGGCGTATGCCCGCGCCTGCGCGTAGAGCCGGGCGAAGTCCGCGGGCTTGTAGTGGGCGTTGAGGCCGCTGGGATTCGGCAGGACCCACACAGGCCGCCCGCTCACCCGCTCCGCCTGTAGGCCCATGACGGCATGCGGACGGGCAAACGCCGTGCGGTAGGCCACGACCCCCAGAGGCGCCACCAGCCGAGGCGCCCAGTCGCACACAGTCGCCTGCAGGGCCGCGGCGCCGGCGCGCAACTCGGCGACGGTCAGCTCGGAGGCCGCCCGGGTCGGGCGCGAGACGATGTTGACCACGCCGACGCCGAACGACGGCAGCAGCCCATCCTCCTCGGGCGCCAGCAGGCGCGGCGTGAACCCGGCGGCGCAGAGGGTCGGCCAAAACCGGTTCCCGGGCCGTGCGAAGTGATGCCCGACCGCAGCCGAGCGCAGCGACGGATTGATCCCGACGAACAGGACGTCGAGCCCGGGCCCGCCGATGTCGCGGAGCTGCGGCACCGCCCGGAGACTAAGGTCGGCCGGTCCGCACCGCCGCGAGCACCTCGTGCGCGATATCGGCCGCGGCGTTCGGACGGGCCAGCGCTGCCGAGGCTCGCGCCATGGCGCCCAGCCCCGCCGGGTCGGCCAACAAGCGCCCGACCTCGCCGGCCAGGCGCGCAGGCGTGAGCTCGGCGTCGGGGATGACCACGGCGGCGCCGGCGCGCTCCATCCACCTGGCGTTGGCCGTCTGGTGATCCGCGGTGGCGTAGGGATACGGCACGAGCACGGCGGGCTTGCCATGGGCGGCGATCTCGAAGATCGAGCCGCCGGCGCGCGCGACCACCAGGTCGCTGGCCAGGATCGCCTCGCCGAAGCGGGAGATGTAGCCGCGCAGGTCGTAGTGCGCTCCGGGGGAATGCAGGTCGGGCAGGTCGCGCTCGCCGGCCGCATGCAGCACCCGGAAGCGGGCGCCCGCGAACGCCTCGACCGCGGCGAGGTTGATCGAGCGCGCGCCCTGCGAGCCGCCGAACACCAGCACGCAGGATTCGCTCAGGCCGATGCCGAAGCGCGCCCGGGCCGCCTCCCAGTCGGTGGCGGGCGGCGGAATGGGGCGCCCGGTGACCAGATAGCGCTTGCCACCCAGACCGTCGATCGGAAAGGCCAGGCACACCCGCCCGGCGAACGGCGCGAGTAGCCGGTTGGTCAGGCCGAGGTGACTGTCGGCCTCGCTCAGCACGAGCGGGACGCGCGAGGCGACAGCCGACAGGCCGACGGGCCCGGCCACATAGCCGCCGGCCCCCAGCACGGCACCGGGCCGGACCTGCTTGACCACGCGCCGAGCCTCCCGGACCGCGCCCGCGGCGACCAGGACGGCCCTCGCGGCCTTGACCGGCCGGCGGCGGGGCAGCGGCGCCACGCGCAGCCGACGCAGCTCGTAGCCAGCGGCGGGCACCAACTCGAGCTCGGCCCGATCGCCCCCGACGAAGACGACGTCGGCGCCCTCAGCTCGCAGCGCGTCGGCCACCGCCAGCGCTGGCACGACGTGCCCGGCGGTCCCGCCGGCGCCGATCACGATCCGCGGTGCTGTCAACCGGAGGGTTCCGAACGACTTTCAGCCGCGCCCCGGGGCGCGCGATGTTCAAGAGCAGGCCGACGCCGGTCAGCAACACGCACAGGTTCGTGGGCGCGTATGAGATGAACGGCAGCGGCACCCCGGTGAGCGGGGCGAGCCCGAGCACGACGAAGATGTTGAGGATCCCTTGGCACAGAATCAACGAGGTCAGCCCGGTGGCCAGCAGCTTCGCATACCGATCCGCGGCACGGCGCGCGGTCCGCAGGCCGGCGTAGGCGATCATCCCGTACAGGCACACCACCCCGAAGATGCCGAGCACGCCGAGCTCCTCCCCGATCACGGCCAGGATGAAGTCGGTCTGTGCCTCCGGCAGGTAGTAGATCTTCTGGACCGAGCGGCCCAGGCCGACCCCGAGCAGCCCGCCCGAGCCGAGTGCGATCTGTCCCTGGACCGCCTGGTAGCCGGCACCGGCCTTGGTGGCCGTCGCCCAGGGGTGCAGGAACGAGGTGAGGCGCGCGCGCTCGTACGGCTGCGCGGTGGCGAGCAAGACCACGCACACGACGACGACTCCGGCAAGCGCGGCCACGTAGCGCATCGGCATGCCCGCGGCGATCAGCAGCGCGGCCATCGTCAGCGCCACCACGATCATCGTCCCCAGGTCCGGCTCGACCACGATCAGCAGGCAGGCGGGTCCAGCGACCACCGCGATCGGGGCCACCGCCTGGCGGAAGCTTCGCATCCGCTTGGGGTGATCGGCGAGGTAGCGGGCGGCGTAGAGGACCAGCGCCAGCTTCATCACCTCGGAGGGCTGGAACTGGATCGGCCCGGCCGAGAACCAGCGCCGGGCGCCGTTGACCACGACCCCGAAGCCGGGGACCAGGACGAGCAGGAGCAGCGCGAACGAGCCCATCAGCAGCGTGGTCACCAGCCGGGGGGTGAATATCTCGATCCCCCGGCGCGACAGCACGTGCATCACGGCCAGACCGACTCCACCGAACAGCAGGTAGCGGACGAACTGGCCGGCGCCGCTGCCGCCGCGCGAGAGGACGCCGAGCGGCGAGGAGGCGCTGTACACCATGACCGCCCCGAAGGCGAGCAGGCACAGCGTGGCGGTCAGCAGCATGCGGTGCTCGAGCGGCGGTGCAACTCGCCGGGCCGCCGCCCGGGAGCCCTTGCGCCCCGTGCCGGAGCCGGTGGCGTCACGGGTCGGTTTGCGGCCGCTCGACCGACCGCCGGTCCCTGCCGCCGCCGCGCCGGCCATCAGGCCGCCTCCACGAGCGCCCGGAAATGCTCGCCGCGGGCCTCGAAGTCCGGGTACTGGTCGAAGCTGGCGCAGGCCGGCGAGAGCAGCACCACTTCGCCGGGTGCTGCCGCGGCGCGGGCGAGGGCAACCGCGTGCTCCAGATCGCCAGCGTCGTGCAGCGGCACGCCTGCGGGCTCAAGGGCGCGAGCGAGATCGCCGGCCGCCTCGCCGATCAGGTAGACGGCCCGGCAGCGCTCGGCCACCAGCGGCGCCAGCGGCGAGAAGTCCTGCTGCTTGCCGACGCCTCCGGCGATCAGGTGAACGCCCCCTCCGAACGCGCGCAGCCCGACGATCGTGCTGGCCACATTGGTCGCCTTGGAGTCGTTGATCCAGTCGACGCCGTCCTGGAGCGCGATCCGCTCCAGCCGGTGGCGGACGCCGGCGAACGTCCGAAGGCCCGCGGACACCGCCTCGGCATCGATTCCGCGCGAGAGGCACACCGCGGCGGTCGCCATCGCGTTCTCGACGTTGTGCGCGCCGGGGAGCGCCAGTTCCTCGACCGGCATGAGCGGCGCCTCCCCCCACCACAGATGACCGGCTCGCTCGGACAGGTCGGGGCCGGGACCGGCGCCGAAGCTAACCCGCCGGGCACAACCGCCGAGATCGTCGACCCCGGGAAGATCGGCCGGGGCCACCGCAACGTCGTAGTTGCCCTGGTTGGCAAAGATCCTGAGCTTGGCGGCGACGTATCGGTCGTAGGTGCCGTGACGATCGAGGTGGTCAGGGGACAGGTTGAGGAGCACAGCCGCCTCGGGCGAGAACGCGAGCGTGTCCTCGAGTTGAAACGACGAGGCCTCGCAGATGACCGTGACGTCCGCGGCCAGCCCGCCGTCGAGCGCCAGCGACGACGCGGCGGTTCCGACGTTGCCGACGACCGCCACGGGCAGCCCGGCCTCCCGGTGGACGTGGCCGATCCACTCGGTCGTCGTGGTCTTGCCGTTGGTCCCGGTCACCGCGACGAACTCGTTTGCCGGGATGAGCCGCCAGGCCAGTTCGAGCTCGCCGAGCACGGTGAGGCCGCGGTCGCGCGCCGCGCGGATCGCGGGCGCGTCCTGGGGTACGCCAGGGCTCTTGATGAGCGTCCTGGCGCGGGCGGCAAGGTCGACGCCTGACGCATCCAGCCGTACTTCGACGCCCGCGTCGCGAAGCCTTCCAGCCGCCTGCGCCAGAGCCGGGCGGTCCGCCGGACCGGCATCGAAACCGATCACCTCGGCCCCACGGGCGCGGAGCGCGAGCGCCGCGGCCACGCCTGATCGGGCCAGCCCCACGACCAGATACGGCCCCGGCGGAAGCGGGGGCCGCGGGTTCGGCGTCATCCGCGAATGCTGAGGCGATACACCGTGAACGCGATCGCCGCGCACGCCGCCGCGACGATCCAGAAGCGCAGGATGATCTTGGTCTCAGACCACGCCTGCAACTCGAAGTGGTGGTGGATCGGCGCCATCAGGAACACGCGCTTGCGGAACATCTGAAACGAGAACACCTGGATCAGCACCGACAGGGCCTCGATGACGAAGATCCCGCCGAGCAGGATGAGCAGGACCTCGGTGTCGGTCATCACCGCGAGGCCCGCGATCGCACCTCCGATCCCGAGCGAGCCGGTGTCGCCCATGAAGATGCTGGCCGGGAAGCTGTTGAACCACAGAAAGCCGATGCACGCGCCGACCAGGCAGCTGGCGAGCAGCGTCAGGTCGGTCTGCCCGTTGCTGATGAACGTGATCCCGATGTAGGCCAGGAGCACGATCGCGGCGCACCCGGCGGCCAGGCCGTCGAGCCCGTCGGTCAGGTTCACCGCGCTGGTGGTGCCGGCCACCACCAAGTAGATGAGCACGGGGAACACCGGCCCGAGATCCACGTTGGCGTCGATGAAGCGCAGGCTGATCGTCTCGTTCACATGCGCCTTCTGCGTCGCCACCCACCAGAGCCCGAGCGAGATCGCGATCGTGACCACGAGCTTGGTGCGCGCCCGCAGCCCGAGCGAGCGGCGCTTGACGATCTTGGTGTAGTCGTCGGCGAAGCCGAGGAGCGCGCAAGCCAGCGTGGCGCCCAGCACCCCGACCGATTGCCAGTCGCGCGTGGACAGGATCAGGAACGGGATCGCGAACGCGAGCACGATGATGATCCCGCCCATCGTCGGCGTCCCGGCCTTGGTCTTGTGACCCTCGGGTCCCTCCTCGCGGATGTTCTGGCCGAACTCGCGCACCCGCAGGAACTCGATGAACTTCGGGCTGAGGAACAGGCACAGGAGCAGCGAGGCAGTGCCCGCGATCAGCACGCGTCCGGAGATCGACCCCATCAGGCGCCGCCCGCCACCGTCGCGCTCCCCGCCTGGAGGTGGGCTGACAGTGCGCGGCAAACGGCCGCGAGGCCCACCGCGAGCGAGCCCTTGACCAGCACCACGTCGCCGGGCCGCACGAGCTCGGGCACGAGGTCGGCCGCGGCGGCGGCGTCCGGCACGGCACGGACCTCGCCGTCGAAGCGTTCGGCCATGGCGGCGGCGAGCGGCCCGACCGTGACCAATAGCTCCACGCCGGACCGGGCGGCCTCCTCGCCGAGCTCGACGTGGAAGTCGCGCTCACGCGGCCCGAGCTCGCGCATGTCCCCGAGCACGGCCACCGAGCGGGCGCCGGGGGTCCGCTCGGCGGTCTGGGCCAGGTCCTCGAGGGCGGCACGCGTCGACATGGGGTTGGCGTTGTAGCAGCCATCGATCAAGATCACGCCGCCGGGCAGGGCCACGTGCTGACCGCGACCCGCGGTGAGCTCGAGCGCCACCCGCCCGCTTGGCGTGACCCCAACCGCCAGCGCGGCGGCCGCGGCGGGCAGCAGGTTGCGGCGCAGATGCGACTGGCGGAACGGCACCTCGAGCACGACCGAGCGCCCGCACAGATCGATCTCCACCTCGTGTTCGTCCGAGCGCACGAGCCGAACGTCTCCCTGTTCTCCGAACGTGATCGTCTGTAGGTCGGTGCGCCAGTGCGGCTCGAGCAGGGGCTCGCCGGCGGGTACGACCGCGGTCCCAGAGGGCTTCAAGGCGGCGATCAGCTCCGCCTTGGCCGCGGCGATCGCCTCGATCGTGCCGAGCAGCTCGAGATGAACGGGCCCGACACTGACGATCACCCCGACGTCGGGCTCGGCGACCGCCGCCAGCTCGGCGATCTGGCCGGCGCCCCGCATGGCCATCTCGAGCACCAGCACCTCGGTGTCGGCCGGTGCGGCGAGGATCTCGAGCGGAACGCCGATCTCGGTGTTGAAGTTCGCCCGCGAGGCGACCGCGCGCCGGTGGGGCGACAGCAGGGCCAGCAACAGGTCCTTGGTCGAGGTCTTCCCGGTGGACCCGGTCACACCGATCACCTGGACGTCCAGGGCGCGCCGCCATGCGGTGGCCAGGCGCTGCAGCGCCGCCAGCGGGTCCTCGGCAGCGAGCAGCGCCCCGGGGACCGCGCAGCGAGCCGCCTCGGCATGCTCTGGGGTGGTCAGGACCCCCCAGGCGCCGGCGGCGAGGGCGTTCGGGGCGAAGCGGCCTCCGTCGACGTGCTCGCCCGGGAGCCCGACGAACAGCGACCCAGGCCCGGCCTGGCGCGAATCGATGACCACCCGCTCGGGACCCTCCCTCGTGGGTGGCGGGGAGACGAGCCGGGCCCCCGCGGCCCCCGCGACTTGCTCGGGTGTCCAGGTCCTCATGCTCTGGGCCAGGAGAGTACTTGGACCGTCGGGCGTTAGGGCGGGCCCTCGGACGACCGGCCGCTCAGCGGGCCGCGAGCGCGCCGCCCAGGGCCTCGCGCGCGACCGTGACGTCATCGAACGGGATCTTCCGCCCGCCCTCGAACTCCTGCCCCTGCTCGTGACCCTTGCCGGCGATCACGACCACGTCGCCCGGCCGGGCGTCGCCGATCGCCGTGGCGATCGCGCTGCGGCGGTCGACGTCGTGCTCGACGCCGCTCCCGGCGCCCGCCAGGATCTCCCGGACGATCGTCTCGGGGTCCTCCGAGCGGGGGTTGTCGGACGTGACGATCACGCGGTCGGCTAGGCGGGCGGCGATCTCCCCCATGAGCGGCCGCTTGCCCCGGTCTCGGTCCCCGCCGCAACCGAAGACGACGTGCAGCCGGCCGCCCTGGCCCGCGTCTGTGAGCAGGCCCCGCGCCGCCTGCAGCACGTTCTCGAGCGAATCCGGGGTGTGCGCGTAGTCCACGAGCACCGCGAACTCCTGGCCGGCGTCGACGGGCTCAAAGCGCCCCGGGACGTGGCCGGCGGTCTCGATCGCGCCGGCCGCGACGTCGATTGGGACCCCCAGCTCGCGGGCTGCGGCCAGCGCCCCGAGCACGTTGTACACGTTGAAGCGCCCGGGGAGCGGGGAGCTGAGCTCGATGACCCCGTCGGGGCCATGGACCGCGAAGTTCGACCCAGTGAGATCCGTCCGCAGGTCGGTCGCCCGGTAGGTGGCCCGGTCGCTGTCTACCGCAAACGTCACGGCGTCCGGGAGCTCGGCGGCCAGCCGCGCGCCGTACGGGTCGTCGACGTTGACCACGCACCGGCGGGCGCGCCCCGGCTCGAACAGCCGCCGCTTGGCCGCGTAGTACTCCTCCATCGTGCCGTGAAAGTCCAGGTGGTCCTGGGTCAGGTTGGTGAAGATCGCCGCCGCGAAATGGATCGCGTCGGCCCGGTGGAGCTCGAGCGCGTGCGAGGAGACCTCCATCGCGCACGCCATGTCGCCCGCGTCGAGCATCTCCCGGAACGTGCGCTGGAGGTCGATCGCCTCCGGCGTGGTGCGCTCCACCGCCCGCTCGTCGCCACCGATCACGCTCTTGACCGTGCCGAGCAGGCCGGTCTGGCGCCCATCCGCCTCGAGCAGCGCGCGCACCAGGAACGCCGTGGTGGTCTTGCCGTTCGTGCCGGTCACCCCGACCGTCTGGAGGCTCGCCGTGGGGTCGTCGTTGAACGCGGCGGCGGCCGGCGCCATGGCCGCCCGCACGCTCGCCACCGTCACCTCCGGGACCCCAAGTCCCAGCGGGCGCTCGACGACCAGCGCAACCGCACCGCGCGCGATGGCGTCCGGCGCGAAGTCGTGGCCGTCGCGAGTGAACCCGGGGACGCAGAAGAACAGCGTCCCGGGTTGGACTGACCGCGTGTCGTAGGCCAAGCCCGAGATCTCGAGGGTCCCCCCGTCCGGAGGGATGCCCGGCAACAGTCGGCTCAGCCGCATCGCCACAGCGTAATCGCACCGCGAGCGGAGCCGCTGGCGTGCCGGATCGCGCCGCTTCTACGTGCCGGAGTCACCCAGCGCTTGGATCACAGGCACGGCAAGCGCGCTCATGAGGCTGTAGGCGTTCGGCCCCGGATCGGGCAACTTCTCGTATGCGTCCATCTGCGTTTGCATCGCCTGCAATTGCTGCGACCACGCCGCGTCATAGTTGCGCCCGTCGCGCTTTGCGAGAATCCCATATATCGACGGGTAGAACGGCTCCCGGGGGATGTTGTCGCGGGAGCCGTTCGCGGCGTGGAGCTGTCCGCCGGAGATGCGCGGCGCCAGCGCAGCGTGCTCGCCTTCGATCACGCTACCCCAGAATCGGTCGTCGCCTCCTACGGCGTAGCCGACCGTCGCGTCGTGCAGCTGGGCGGTCGTGTAGTTCGCGTCAAATCCCCGGCAGGGCGTTTGGCCGTTGGCGCAGGTGATGCGGGTCTGCGGCGCGCTCGCAGTGCTCTCGTCGAACCACAACTGGCCGCCGCTACCGGTGTACTGGCCGTATGTCGCCCAGTTTGGATCGCCTCGGTGCTGCGTGGCGGCCGGATTGACCAGAAAGCGCTTCTCGGCCAAGTACTCCTGCCAGTAAGAGGCGGCCCGGGGATCGCCCACGAGCTGGGCCAGACGGTGGGTCTCGAGCATGATCACCGCTTGACGCAACACGACGTTCCCGTTCGCATACCACGTGGTCTGGTGCGACGTCTCGAGGTAACGAACGTAGCTCGCTATAGATTGTTCCCACCTGCGTAGCGTCGCGGTCGGGACGGCGCCGTGAAGCGTGATCGCGATCAAGCCCTGGGCCTCGGCCCAGAACCCGCCCCACACGCCGCTCGTCCCCGAGGCCGGCGTTCCGTTGTCGAAGTCGCCGTTCGGGAGTTGGTGCCGGGAAATCGCGGTATTGACGGTGTCGATTGCGACGTCACGTTGTGCCGAGGTTCCGCTCGGTGCCGTCCCGAGCGCTGCCGAGGCGACCGCGGGGGCCTGGTACTTCTCCCACGACGGCGAGCGGTATTGGCTCGGCATCCACTCACCATTGCGGTACGAGAAGCGATCCAGGGCGGTCCGCGTGATCTCTTCGTCTTTCCGGAGTTGGGGGGACGCCGACGCGTGATGACCGCTCATCGTGGTCTCGGCCACGATCCCGACGACCACCACGAGGATGAGTGCTGCAACGACCGCAGCGACGCGTCGCGCGGATCGAGCGGTTGCCGTCATCGCCCGGAGAGCCCGGAGCAGTGCCTGTACATCATCCACCTAGTGCCGGCGACGTTGCCGGCACCGCGGAGCGCCGGGCTTGGACTCCCGGGCACTCGGAAGATGAGCGATTTATGAAGCAGGGACTATCCGGATCCTGAAGTGGCCGTCGTTGTGGCTCGGGTGGTGATCTATGTAACGGAATTGTGGCTGCTGACCCAGCCTGACGACGGTGAACGTGAACGTATACGCGTGCTGGACTCTGCCGGGGTTACCGGAAGGCTTGGACGGATTGCCATCCGCCTCCGAATGGAACCAACCATTGCCCAGGTTGATCTGGAAAACCTGGCTCTTCACCGGGTACTTGGCCGTGCACTGGCTCTGCAACTGGGGCGCGGCGAATCTGAGCTGAGCGTCATCACCCGCGGGTGGCGCGACTCCGGCATTCGGGTACTCCCGTGCCTTCTTGCGCTTCCGCACGTCTTCTCCGCCGCCCGTGCGGTCCGACGTGTACGACTTCGCGCCATTTGTTGCAAAACGAGTGAGCAATGTCACGAACTTCTCGTGTCGGGCTTGTCGTCTGGGATAGGGCGTACTGGCACTCACCTGGATCGGGAACGGCAGTGATGCGCCCGCCCGAACGCGATCTTCAGCCAGCCAAAGCGAGCCTCTCGTGCAGCGCACGCCTCCCGCACTGGATTCAGGAGGAGCCCGGGTCACTTCTCCGCCATTCCTCCCAGGAGGACGCTAGCAGCAGATGAGTTGTGCTGCGGTAACTCGCCCCGCGAGTTTGTACGTTGTTGTGGCGTGGTTTGAGCAGCGATACCCCAGGCGCGGGAGCCCCAGCATCGACAATGAAACGTTTCAGAGTTGTGACCGCGAGGGGCGATGGAGCGCTTTGACGCGCTTCGAATCGGTCGACCTCGCACTCCCGGCTGGTTCGGTCAAGCGCGGGCCCGGGCCGACCGGGCCAGATGCGGCGCCGAAATGCGTCCCGTCGGCCTGTCGGAGCCCACCGTCCTACCGACGATCCCCGATCCAAGCGCCTACACTCCGGTCAGCCACCACGTTTGTCAGTCCGTCGTCGTCGTCGGTTGGGCGGGCACGAACGTCGGCTACCTCGGTCCCCCTCGCTGAGATGTTCGGGCGGCTCTCCGCGGACGGGACAGCGGTGCAGGAGGTTCTGTCGTCGCGTTCCTGGCACCGTCCCTGCCGGTTCCGACCGTGCCGGATCGAGGACGGACCATCGTTAATCGCCCGCTTCACGACCGGCATCATGCCCATCCCCGATACGCCATATACACGAGCCAAAGCAGGGTCCAAGCTGTTCCAATACATGGCGGCAGGTCTGCCGGTCGTCTCAAGCGCAGCCGGCGTCAACCGTGAGCTGGTCGAGCAATCCCAATCGGGCTTTCTGGCGACCACGGCCCACGATTGGGAGTCCGCGATTCGCACCCGCGCCGCCGACCCGGAGCCTCGCGCCGAACTTGGCGCGAACGCTCGCAGCTTCATCGAACGCATCGCGGACGTGGACGCGCAGGCACGCACGCTCGGACGACTGGTCACCGCGCCGTGAGGATTGCCGTCGTGCACAACCTTCCACCGGGCGGTGCGCGCCGGCGGCTGGCCAACCACGTCGAACATCTCGACGGCGAGGTGATTGAGATCTGTCTGGAAACCGCCGCGCCTGTGACGTCTGCTGCCCGGGTCATTCCGTTCCGGCCCTATGCCCCTCGCGTGAACAAGGCGCTTCGGCCACCGCTTCGGTATCTCGATCTGGCCGGGCTCGAGCGGGCGTGGCGGATCGCCGGTCGGGAGATCGGCAAGGTGAGCGCGGATGTCGTGTACCTGAACCCTTGCCGCTACCTGAACGGGCCGCCGGTCCTCCGGGACGGTGTGCCGCGGGCGGTCTACTTCTGCGACGAGCCGCGGCGCATCGATTCGGAGCCGCAGCTGCGATCGACAAGAAGCGCGCTGACCCATGGTCCGTACGCTCTCCTGTACGCACGCGAGCGACGGCTCGATCGCATGACAGCGGCTCGCGCCTGGCAGATTGCGACCAACTCGCGTTACACCGCGTCGGAGATCGAGCGCGTGTACGGACGGCCTGCCACGGTGGTGAGGATGGGCGTGGCCGAAGCGCTGCTCGATAGACCGCGCAGGCAGGCGTCGGCGACTCGGCGCCACCTACTGTCGGTTGGCGCCCTGATCCCGACCAAAGGACACGACGTGGCGCTGCGCGCCGCAGCCGCGTCCAGGAGTCGGATGCCGCTCCACGTCGTCGCGCCGCGATCGGCCCCGGCAGAGGAGAAGCGTTTGCGCATGCTGGCGCAGCGGCTTGGCGTTCGCCTGTCGGTTCATATCGGCATCAGTGACAACGAACTTGCCGCGGAATATGGAGGAGCGTTGGCCACCCTCTACCTCGCCGAGCGCGAGCCGCTTGGGCTGGTCTCACTCGAGGCCCAGGCGTGCGGCTGCCCAGTGATCGTCGCTGCTGAGGGCGGATTGCCCGAGACCATCGTCGACGGGGTCACGGGATGGCAGGTCCCCCGCGATCCGGCGGCCACAGCGGCCGCGATTGATCGACTTGACGACGAGGGCGTGCGCAGGCGGGCATCGGATGCAGCAACAGCCCACGCACGCGAGTGGACCTGGAGCGCGTCGGCAGCGGAGATCCAGGCGCTTCTAAACGCCACGTGCGCGTCGGCGGCGAGCCGATGACCACCGCACCTCCACTACGGGCACTGCGAGCAGACATCCGGGCGAGCCGCGACTCCGACCAGCGCGGTAGAAGTTCGCCGCACCGACTGACCACGCTGGGCAAGGTTCTGCTGACCACGCGCCTCCAGGCGGTCATCCTGTTTCGGCTGGCGCAGGCGCTTGACCGGCTGCTCCCCCCACTGGCGGCCGTCGTGAAGTACATGAACCTGGTGGTAACCGGCGCAGACATCGCCACGGCTGCCGCGATCGGTCCTGGCCTGCAACTGTTTCATCCAAACGGAGTCGTGATCGGACCCGAGTGCGTCTTGGGCGCGCGCTGCACGATCATGCAAGGGGTTACGCTCGGCGCGGGCGCCGCCGGCTCGCCCACACTAGGCGACGATGTGTTCGTGGGCCCGGGTGCAAAGGTCTTTGGTCGCATTCGCATCGAAGACAGATGCGTCGTTGGTGCGAACGCGGTCGTCCTCGAGCCGATGCCGTCCGACTCGTTCGTGGCCGGGATACCGGCGAGAGTCATCAAGCGCATTGAGCAGTCCCATCATCTGCGCGGCGCTCGATGAGTGCACGAAGGATCAGCTCGGGTGAGGGTGGCACGCGCAAGCGCATCCTGCTGGTGAGCCCTTCATTCCCGCCATCGGCCGGCGGCATCGAGCGAACTGCTGCCGAACTGGCGCGCGGGCTGGAGGAGTACGAAATCGAAGTCGTCTCGGGTCGCCCGCCGTCCGCGATCGGGATGCGCCCGCCATCTGGGATTAGGGTTCACTGGGCAGCGAACAACCCGCCCTACGGCAGGCGCGCCACGACCGCGCTCACGCGCCTGGCGGTCCGCGTCGGCATGCAGTTCAGGCCGCATCTGGTGCTCGCGCTGCACACGCGCACGATGCCGGCAGCGCGCGCACTCGCGCGCTTGTGCGGGGCTCGTAGTCTGCTCGTGATACATGCAAAAGAGGTGCCTGCGCAACCGGCCCTGGCGCGCGCCGCCGTGCGTTGGGCCGACGCCGTGGTGACGGTGAGCGAGTTCTCTCAAAGCCTCGCCCTGTCAGCCGGCGCGAATCCGGCCCGACTGCACCTCATCCATCCCGGTGTGAGCCTGCCGGTGGCCGGGCCCCCGCCGCTAGTTTCACGACCGGGTCCGCCCACGATCGTCACGGTGGCCCGCATGAGCGAGCCGCACAAGGGACACGACATCGCGCTGGGTGCCATGGAACGCGTCCGCGCGCTCTGTCCCGAGGCGAGGTGGACGATGGTCGGCGACGGCGCGCTGCGGAGCGAGTTACAGCGCGAGGCGGCCCGTCGGGATCTCGAGCGTTGCGTCCAGTTCCCCGGCGCGGTGGACGATGACCAGCTCGAGCGGATGCTCGAGGGCGCTCACGTGTTCTGCTTGCTGAGCCGGAAACCTCCAGGTGTCGCGGCCGGCGAAGGATTCGGGATCGTGTTCGTCGAGGCGGGCGCGCACGGGCTGCCCGTCGTAGCAGGGCGCATACCCGGCGTGGTGGATGCGGTGCACGAGGGCGTAACGGGCCGATTGGTGGATCCGACGGACCCCGAGGAAGTCGCCGCGGCGCTCTACGAGGTGCTGCGTGATCCCCAGCTCGCTCAGAGACTGGCGGATGGCGGCCGCCGATGGGCGCATGAGTTGGCCTGGCCCGTGGTGGTCGATCGCTACCGATCGGTGATTGACAGCGTCCTTCGCTCTCCGGCGCAGGGCTGTTCGAGCGGTCAGATGAGTTGGATTCGCGACCTTGCACTCGGGCCACTGCCGTGGACCTGAACGTGCTGTCAGAGCATCGGATAGCCCTCTCGATCGCTGGCGACGCGCGAGACCCCTCGGCCTATTCGGGTGCGCCCGCGTCCTTGCTCAGGGCGCTCTCGGATCGAGACCTCACTGTCGAGCCGATCAGCAGCGACTTCGGTTCGGCGAGTCAACGTCTGCTTACCAACGTCCTCACCCTCGGGTTCATTGGCCCGGAGACGGCCAAGATCCTGCTGCGCGGGGATGGCCTTAGGCTTGCGTTCAGGGCGAACAAGCCGAAGCTCCTTCCCAGCCGCGAGATGACCGCGATCCGGTCGGTGACTGTGGCTAAGCGCTTACGCGCCGCGCAGCCAATCGCGCGCGTGATCCAATTCGGCAGCGAATACCGCCTGCCGGCTGGAACGGATTACATCACCTTGGACGACGCGACGCTCGTGCAGTTGCACAGGGCGTATCCGTACGACTGGATGCAGGCGGTGCCAGCGCAGGCGCTGCGCCGGATGATGGCCCGGCAGCAGCGGATCTACCGGGGCGCTCGCGCCTGCTGCGTCTTGAACGCGTGGGCCGCCGCGAGCGTGATCGAGGACTATGGCGTGTCGCCGGAGCGGGTGCACGTGATTGGCACTGGGCCCAACCGGGCGGTACCGCGCGCGCCGCACAGCTGGGATGTGCCGCGATTCCTGTTCGTCGGCAAGGACTTCGAGCGCAAGAACGGCACGCGCGTTGTCGAGTCGTTCCGCATCGTCCGCGAGCAGCATCCGCGCGCCACGTTGGACTTGGTTGGCGAGCACCCTCCGCTCGACATCGCTGGCGTTATCGGCCACGGCCCGCTCCGGCTGGATCGTCCCGACGAGTCATCGAAGTTGAACGGCCTTTTTGCGCGCGCCACATGTTTGGTCATGCCCTCGCGAGTCGAGCCGACCGGGAATGTCCACGCCGAGGCGCTCGCCGCGGGCATCGGCTCGATTGGGACAACTCGCGGGGGCGTGAGCACGGTGATCGGCGACGCGGGAGTACTCGTGGATCCGGACGACGGTCCCGCGCTCACGGAGGCGATGCTGCGGTTCTGCGATGCGAGCATCATGGCCGAGTATGGCCGCCGCGCGGAGCGGCGCGCACCCCTGTTCACGTGGCGCGCGGTCGCCGAGCGTATGATCCGCGCGCTCGACCTTCCTGACGTTGCTACACGCGATCTCGAGCCGTTCCTTTGATCTCAGCGAGAAGCAACCATGTCGACCAGCGCCTGGCCCTCCGTGTCGCCGGTGATCCGCACTAGATCGAATCCGGGGATCGCCGCCACTAACTCCCAGATCGTCAGACCCGCCTGATCCCGGTGGAACTCGAAGATGAGGCGACCGACCCCGTCGAGCGACCTGGCAGCCGGAAGAGCCGAGCCTTCCGAGCCCTCGATGTCGACCTTCATGAGGTCAACGTGATCGAGCCCGTACTCCAGGGCGAGAGCGTCCAGGGTGACGCCGCGCACAACGTGAGCTTCGGCTCGCTGGTCACTGGGCGTCAACGCTGATGCCCAGCTCTCGGCGCCGGTGTACAGGGTGATGGGCCCCTCCTCCGCGGCCACGGCCGCCTGCACACATTGGACGTCGCGGAGATGACGCGTGTTCGCCACTAGCCGTTCGAACGTCTTCGGGTTTGGTTCCACCGCGAGGACGCGAGCACCCGGCCATCGTGCCTTGAAGTAGAGGACGGAGAGCCCGGCATTCGCCCCAAGGTCGACGATCGTGCGCACCTCGCCGATCCCGTGCGCGGCGTACGGTTGATCGACGAAGATCTCGCTGAGCGCTCTGAGCTCCGAGAGATCGCCCACCAGGGCAGACAGCCGCCCGCTGGGGCCCGTCCATCGAACGCGCATCGCGGGACGACCCTGGCCGCTTCGCTCGGCCAGCAACAGCCGAACCCAGACCGCCGCGAGCGCCCTGCGACCGCGGACCGTGGCATCGACGCGAATGAGGGTCAGAAGCCGGTCGATCTCGACCAGAAGCTGACGCCAGAAGCCCAGATTTAGGGTCCGGCGCGGTGTCGTAACCAGGTACTTCAGGCTCCGTCGCATCAATCGACCATACCCAAACCGCTGGCATTGATAGGCGCGCTAGCGACGACCGATGACACGGCCTGGCACACCACCGATTATCGATCCCGGTGCAACGTCGTCGCGCACGACTGCTCCCGCAGCGATAATCGAACCGGTTCCGATGGTGACGTCTGTCAGTATCGCGCAGTGTGTGCCGATCCACACATCGTCTTCAATGTGTATAGGGCGCTCGCTCGTCCCCTGCTCACGTATCGTGCGCGTCGTATCGCGATAGTTGTGGGTCGAGGGGACGATCACTGTGTGCGCCGCGATCAGCACGTCGTCGCCAAGAGTCAAACCGCCGTGGCCGTAAAGGACGCAGTAAGGCCCGATGCTTGACCGGCGCCCAATCTCAATCCGGCCCCCATAGGCGTTGACGAGAGCGCCGAAATCGATCCGGCTCTCCTCACCGATGCAAACCTTGCCGATCACTCGCGCGTGAGGATCGATACGAACGTTCGCACCCCTCCGTAGCCCTGGCGCGCGCCGTCGAATCTGCCCAGCCCGGATTCGTTGAACGACGGCCTCGGCCAGACGCTCGCCGCCGAACCATTTGGTCACGGACCCAGCGTAGCGTCATCGTTCACTCCGTGCTGGTACGCGTCGCGGGACCCAGGCCGAGCCGGCTCGGTCGACGCCGGACGGCTGCCACTGGCCGCTAGACTCGGTGACATTCCAGGGCGATTTCGCAACCCAGCAACAGGGCGCTCCTGCACAGCATGACCGGCGTCAGTGAGCGGTATCTCGGCGGCGCCTACGCCGCCGCGAACCCTGAGTGGCACGCGCAGGACTCACCCTACAAAGCGGGATACGTCGTGCGCCTGCTCGATCGCCAGGGGCTGCGGCCGCGGAGCATCCTCGACCTCGGCACCGGCGTCGGCGAGATCCCCCGATTGCTGGCGGACCGCTACCAAGAAGCCAGCGTCGACGCGTACGACATAGCGCCCGAGGCGATCTCAGCCGCCAGGCCGCATCCTCGAGTGAGCTTCCACGTCGGCGAGCTCCCGGGCGAGGAGAGTCGCTACGACCTGGTGACGCTGATGGACGTCATCGAGCACGTGGTCGATCCCGTGACCTTCCTGGCGGGAGCCTCGAGACACGCCGATTGGGCAGTCCTGCATATTCCGCTCGATCTCTCGTTGCAATGGTTGTGGAAGGCAACGCCCTTGGTCGAGGAGCGGCGCAACGTGGGCCACCTCCATCACTTCAACCGCGAACTCGCGTTCGAGATTCTGCAAGAAGCCGGGCTCAACATCTCGACGTGGTGCTACACGCCATGGGCGATCGAGCTTTCGACACCTGGCTCGCGACGCAACCGTGCGTTGATGCGAATCCACCGCCTCGCGTTCACGAGAGGACCCGATGTCTACGCGCGGGTCGTACGCGGTGTCTCGCTCATGGCGCTGGCGCGGTGCCCGCGACCAGCGACAGGGGCCGCGACCAACTGAACCCTCGGGGCTGAACTCCTCGTACGTATGTCCAGACCGGGCACGGGACGGTTGACCTCGGAGCCCGTCATATGTGCGTCCAAGCGTTCCGGGGCGGATGCCGCGGTCGATTTCGAATGCCGATCACGATGGCATGCCCACCTGGTGTTCAGGACGATTGCTACGCGCTGCAAAAGTTGCGGCCGTCCCGTTCATGCTCGGTCTCACTGCTACGGGATTCGCTGCCTCATCCGCCACCGCCGATCCCGTGAGCAGCACGCTGATGTCCACTGGAAACCAGGTGCTCCAGTCCTACATGACGCAGAGCAGCGCCTCGGACCCGCGCTACTACGCGAGCGGCGTCTGGTATGCCACCGATGGCCCTGCCTGCTGGTACTGCTACGACTCGGCAGCCGTCGGTGCAGCCACCCTGTCGCAGCAGCCCGGGGGGAGCGCGCAGCTGCGACAAGTGGCGATCGACACATTCAACACGGCGATCGCCCAACATCAGCTTCCGAACGGGGCCTTCGACGACGGAACGGGTGCGGCGGACGGCATCGGGACGGGGTTCTTCGCGGTCGACCTCGGCATGACTTACCTGGAGCTCGAAAGCTCGCTTGACGCGCAGACGCGCGCGAGGTGGAGTGCGTCGATCGGCGCAGCCGCTGACTACCTGATCAACAGCGGCAACACGACGTGGTACGTGAACGGCAATGTAAACCTGCGTCAGACCGAAGTGATGTGGCTCGCCTGGGTGGCCACGCAACAGCCACGCTTCCTCACCGCTTACGACTCCGAGTGGTCGTTCACGGTCAGCCCCAACCAGGCGCGCTGGGCAGGCTTCGGCCTTCACATCACCAGCGCGCCCAGTCGAACCGACGGCTCGGACGGTGCAGGGTTCCTGGCCGAGTCCGGCGGTGGCGCACCCGGATTCGATCCGAATTACACCGACGCTCAGCTCGACACCGCCACTGATCTGTACGTGCTCACGCGCGACCCGAAGTACCTGCGCCTCATGAACCTCCTGTTCAACCAGCTTCAGCCCCTCATCGACCCGACCTGGACCCTTGACGCGCTGAACGGCACGCGCAAGAGCAACTTGCAGCCCTTCATGAATCCTGCGGTCTCCGTGCTCGTCGCCGACGGTGACCGTCCCGACCTCGCGGGTGGGATCGCGGCCGAGATGGCGCGCCTGCAAAAGGAGTATGTCGCGGCGGAGAGCTTCACAAACGAGAACTACTACAAGGGTTTCGAGTCGTGGATCTCAACGCCGCTGCTGAATCTTCAGTGGCCCCAGGGAATGGCACCCGACACGCGCGTGGCGCAGCCAAGCACTTCGTCGCCCTCGAGCAACTCGGCGCCCTCCGTCCCATCGCCGGCAGCGCCACCATCGATTGCCGTGACCGTTGTCGCCCCCGCGGCAGCTACTCCGAGGACCGGCGCGAGCACGACCGGCGGCTCGGCGAGGACACACCCCACGATCACCTCGAAGACCGGCTCGGCGAGCGTGCGATTGAGCGTGGAGAAGGGCGTAGGCGCAGCGGCTCCCCGGATCACGCTCGTAAACGCCCCCCTTCGGGCCACCGTCACGATCTCTCTGACCGCGCGAACTGTCCGCAGTGGCGGGAGGCGGCATAAGCCAACCCTAGTTGTGGTGCAACTCCGCACGCTGCGCGTTCGCGTCACGCAGCCCCGCGTCGAGTTCAGGCTCAGCTTGACCGCGCGTCAGCTCCAGACTCTGAGCAGCCACCGCTGGGCGTTGCTAACCAGTGTTACGATCGTCCATGGCCGGACGATCCGAAAGCTCAACAAGGCACTTGCGGCGGTCAGCTTCGCCCTGAATGGGCGGCGATAGAGATCGCGCCCCCCGGCCGACCGCAGTCGTGCCCGATTTGCGGCGTCGGTAAGCGCTCCTGTGCAAAGTGCGCAAGGTCGCGCTGGGTTTGCAACCCCATTGCGAATGCCTCATCGAGCCGGGCCCGCGCGTTCCTAGGATCGCCCGGTGGGAACTGGCAGGAAACTCCGCGCGGTCGCCGTCTCGCTCATAACCGGCCTGGCGCTCGCTCTCAGTGCATGTGCGACGGTATCCGACCGCCACGGTGCTCAACCGGCTCGTGCGGCTCAAGCGGCGTTTGTGCGGTCGGAGGTGCAGTCGAACCCGCAGGTGTCCGAGCTCGCCGGTCTCGCGCGGCAGGTTCTTGACAGCTACATCGCTCGCCGCGGTCCGCACGACCCGCGGTACTGGCGAGCCGGCTCGTTCATTGCAACGAACGGACCATCGTGCTGGTCGTGCTACGACACCGCCGCGAGCGCTGCCGCGGTGCTCGCCACCTTGGGGCACGGCGACTCGCGCCTGCGGAGCGTGGCGATCGACACGTTCACTCACGCGATTCGCGCCTACCAACGCCCCAGCGGGGTGTTCGAGCCCGATGGAATCACGACGGGCTTCATAGCGGTGGAGCTCGGTATCAGCTATTTGGAGCTTCGTGACAGCCTGCCGCCGGGCACCCGCGCTCTGTGGCGCACGTCACTCTCGCGCGCAGCCGACTGGCTGATCAGGACCGGCCAGACAACGTTCTACATCAACGGCAACGTGAATCTCCGCCAGACAGAGGTCATGTGGCTCGCCTGGGCGGCGACTGGCGACGCGCGCTTCCGCACCGCATACGAGAGAGCGTGGAGATTTACGATCTCCCCGCCTGCGGCCCGGTGGGGGACTTACGGGCTGAAGGTCACGCATGCTCCGATTGGTCGGGAGGGTGCCGGCGGAGCCGGTTACCTCGCCGAATCCGCCGGCGGCGACACCCCGGGCTTCGATCCGAGCTACACGATGGCCCAACTCGACACCGCGACGGAACTCTATGTCGTGACCCGCGATCCCCGTTACCTGCGCCTGATGAACCTGCTGTTCAATGAGGAGCGCCCGCGGATCCACGCGTTCACGCTGAACGCGACGGGTGGGACGCGCAAGGACGATGAGATCCCATTCCTGAGCAGCGCGCCGGCGGTTTTCGTATTGACCGGCCAGCGCCCGGAACTGCGTGACTTTTGGCTCGGGCAGCTCAGGCGCATCCAGCACGAGTATCGGGGCGCGATGACCTACACCGTTCCGAACTATTACCAGGGCCTCAGTGGTTGGCTGATAGTGCCGATTCTGGCATTCCAGTGGCCGCACGGCCTTGGCCAAGCCGCCCAGTAGCGGCAGGCGCGGCAGGCGCGGCAGGCGGCGGGGGCAGGCTCGGGCTACCCTCGTAGCGTGGCATCGAACCGGACTGGCAGACCACCCGAGATCCTGGCCGCGGGTGCTTCACGCGGCGGCGTCGGTGACGTGTTTCAGCGCGTGGTTCTCGAGCTTCGCGAGCGCGGTCACGAAGTCGATGTGGTACCTCTCGCCCGTGGCCGAACCACGGCGATCCCGGCGGTTTGCGCCGCGTATCGGGCGCGACGCTCCATCCGAGGGGCGAGAACCGTTCACGTCGAGTTCGGCTCCAACGACGTCGAGGCATTCTGGTTCGGGCTGGCTGCGGTTCTGCTGCGACGAGACTGCGTGATCGTCGCCCACGACTACCCGAAGCTGGCGCATGTGCCCTCCGCCGGCCTCGTGCCCACTCGGTGGCGCCGGCTGAACGCGATCGCACATCGGATCATCGCGCCCGCGCTCGACCCGGTTCTCACGCGTCTGCTCGTCCGCCGCGCCGGCGTCCTGTGCGTCTTTGGCGCCGAGGCGCAGCAGGCGCTGAGAGCCGAGGGAGCGGCGGCGGTGCAGGTCGTTCCGCACGGAAGCGATCCGACCGGCGGGGCCGTGCCTGCTTCGCGAGGCCAGACGGTCCTGTTCGCCGGCTTTCTGGGCCCGCACAAGGGCCTCGATGTCCTCTTGGAGGCCTGGGCGCGAGCGCACGACCACGTGGAGCTCCCGTTGGTCATCGCCGGAGGGGCAGATCCGTTTCATTCAGGGTGGACGAGCGCGCTCGAGCGGCGGTTTGCCACGCTCGCAAACCCGCCGAGATTTCTCGGCGCGGTGCCCGATGAAGACGACTTTCAGGAGCTCTTCGACCACGCCGCAATCGTGGTTCTGCCCTATCGCTACTCGAGCCCGGCGAGCGGTGTCCTGACTCGCGCGATGGCCGCGGCCAGACCGGTCATCACCACCCGGGTTCCGGCAGCGTGCGCGACGATAATCGACGGCGAGAACGGAAGGCTCGTTCCCATCGACGACGCGGAAGCGCTCGCTGAGGCCATCGTCGCTCTCTACCGATCTCCCGAGGAACGCGATCGCCTCGGAGAATCGGCCGCTCGGACCATGCTGCAGCGATTCAGCTGGGATCAACACCTCGAAGGCCTCGAGCGTGCGTACGAGACAGCGCTCCGGCGATGAACGCCGCCGGGCCAGTCACCGCCCCGTCACGAGCGCTCGACACGGCCAGCCGCCTCCGAGTCGTCCTAGCCACCACTACCCTGATCGAAGGCGGCGTGTGGAGGCACATCGAGGATCTCGCCGTCGGGTTGATCGATGCGGGTCACGTTGTGGCGATCGCGCTCCCGACGGCAGCCACGGCTCCGCGCGCCCGCGCCAGCGGGCGTGGCCTTTCGGTCACCGAGCTGCGCCGGGCAATCGGCTCGCGAGACTCTGTGCTCCACGTGCACCTGCACGACACGTTCGACCGTCAGCTGGCAGCGGCGGTCGCTGCGCGCCGAGTGATTGGACCGACGGTGATAACGGAGCACCTGCCGCGCAGCAACGCGTCCGACGAGTCGCTCCTGCCCGCGAGGCGTACACCGTTCGCGCGACCGGCGAAGACCCTGTTCAAACGTGGTGAGTTCGCCTGCGCGGACGCAGTGATCGCGGTCAGTCCAAGCTCGGCAGACTTTCTCGCCGAGCGCTATGGCATCCCGCGTAGGCGACTTGACGTCGTCATGAACGGGATACACGGCCTGCAGGTCACGCCGGCTGACCGCCGAGACGGCACGACCGCCTCGGTCGTGAGCGTCGGCAGCGTGATCTACCAGAAGGGTCATGATGTTCTCGTCCGGGCGGCCGCGCAGTCGGCGGGCGGCTGGGCAGCGACGGTGCTGGGCGACGGACCGCTGCGAGAGTCGCTGTCCCGGGATGCGACCTCGGATTCGCTCTCGGTGACATTCGCCAGCTGGGTCGACGACGTCGCCGCCACTCTGTCGCGCTCCGACATCGCGTGCTTTCCCTCGCGGTGGGAGTCTTGTCCATATGCCGTGATCGAGGCCATGGGCGCGGGGCTGCCCGTGGTGGGAACCGACGTGGACGGTATCCGCGACCTTGTCGAACACGGCGTGACCGGATTGCTGGTCGCTCCGGACGACCCGCATGCGTTGGCGGCCGCGCTCGACGCTCTGTCGCAAGACCGCGAGACCCGACGCACGATGGGAGCGGCGGCACGCAGAGTTGCGGCCGGGCTCACAGTCGAGCGAATGTGCGCCGCGACCCTCGGCGTTTACGAACGCGCGCTCAGGTGACGCCGCGGGCTACGGGCCGTCGATCATGCGAGGCCGTAAGCCTCGATGCAGCGTCGCGCCACCGCGCTCCACGTGAAGCGTTCTCTGACTGTCTCGACGGCTGCGTTGGACATACGGCGCCGTAGGTCGCGGTCTCCTCGGATCTCAGCCACGGCGTCGGCGAGCGCAGCCGGATCGTTCGGCGGTACGACGAAGCCGTTCTCGCCGTGCCGGACGATCTCGGGGATACCTCCTACGTTCGTCGCCACCACAGGAGTGCCACATGCCAGCGCCTCGAGGATGACCAAGGGGAAGAACTCGCCGATCGACGGCGCGCCGTAGCGACTCTCGGATGTCGAGGGCAAAACCGCAACGCGCGCGTCCTGATAGGCCCGAACCAGGTCGGCCTGGGACGGTGGCGGATGAAAGATGACGTTCTTGCCCCGCGCGTGCTGGTGCAGCGCCTGCAAGTAGTCGGGGTCATACGACGGGCCGTATAGATCCAGCCGCATGTCGTCCCGGACCGCATCGATTAGAACGTCGACGCCCTTGAAGTAGTGGAGCCGTCCTACGAACAGAACGTCGCCCCGCGGTTCGTCTCCGCCTGGCCGGAACACATTTGTGTCGACACCGCCGTAGATCGTCGTGTGACGATCTGAGAACTCAGGGAAGCGTCCCGCCGCGAAGTCGCTGACAGCAAGCAGTCCATCGACCCATCTGTCCAGTCGCAGCTTGTGAGCGAAGTTGCGTCCCGAGCTGTTGTGGTCGGTTACGAACACCCGCTTCGAGGTGGCTCGTCCCTCGAGGACGCACATATTCGTCACGATGCTGTGGTAGTGATGTGCGTGGATTACCTCGCCGGCCAGCAGCTCTAGAGGCAGCAGCTCGCTGAGGGGATTGACGTCGTGTCCGCGATATCGCCGACGCAACGGAAGCATGCGTATCTCGAGGTCTCCGTGTCGAACGCGACGCGCGCGAGGCCCGAACGTGAGGAGTCTGGTGGGGGCGTACTGCGCGGTGTGCCTCGCGAGCTCCAGCGCGTACCGCTCTCCCCCACCCCACATGCCGTCATCGCCGAAGAAGAGCGGTGCCACGTGGAGGACCCGGGGAGTGCGATTCGCTCGCCGGCGAAACCGGCCGGACGGCCCCGATGCCATTTCCGAATGCGACCTCATCCTCGCGCCCCCGCGGACACGTGCGGACGAAGACGCCAGACGCGGAACTCATCCGGCCAGCCCTGCAAGGCCGTGAGCGTCGCCACGAATCCGACGACGGCCAGCGGGATCGCGATCGGCAGGGTCGACTGGAAGGCGAGCCCCAACGACATGAGGACAGCCGTTGCGAGAGCGGGCCGACCCAGCCGAGCCGCGATCCGGCCCAGGTCGACAGCGTGACGGAGGACGACGCAGGCCCAGCCGACGACAAACAGTTCCGTGGCCAGAGTCAGCCATGCCGCGGCGGTGACGCCGAAATGGGGATCCAATGCGATGTTGCCGCCGACGTTGAGCACCATGGCAAGAGCGTTACACGCCACCAGCGTGCGGACGAGCGACTTGCTCACGAGCGCAGTCCCGAACACGTTTCCGAGCGACGCCACCGCCGCCGCGCCGGCGAGGATCCGCAGGAGCGGCGCAGCATCGTGGTAACCGGGTCCGAACAGGATGGTCGTAATCGGACCCGCGAACACGACGATGAATCCGCACAGCGGGAGCGCCACGGTGGCGAGCCACTGCTCGACGCGAGCCATCAGCTCGGAGAAGTGGGCTCGGTTCGCGCCCGCCAGCGATAACCCGGGCAGCGCGGCGCCCACGACAAGCCCGGGAATCGTGACCAGGACGGCGAGGACCTTGCACGCGGCACCGTAGCGCCCAACCGATGGGCCGACGACGAGCCACGGGATGATCACCATGTCAATCGTGAAGTAG
Organism: uncultured Solirubrobacterales bacterium; assembly: GCA_963832315.1. GTDB lineage: Bacteria > Actinomycetota > Thermoleophilia > Solirubrobacterales > Solirubrobacteraceae > Palsa-465. Next base: position 675,629 of record CAWHTT010000015.1, read on the forward strand.
ACACTCGACAGGACCGAGGCAACCCCCACGGGGACCGCCCGGCGCACGATCGCCCAGTGCTCGGCGAGCCGCGGCCGCCGCGCTGGGGTGGAGCGAAACGCCGCGATCGCGATCAGGGCCGAGTTCGTGGTGAGCGACAGCGTGAACACCGCGGCGAGCGCGGGCGGCGGCGCGTGCGCCAGCGCGAGTCCGACCGTGACCGCGATCTGGATCAGGTTGACGGTCAAGTCGACGATCACCAGCAACCGGATCCTGAACATCGAGTTGTAGAGCTGCCGGGTGGCCGCGAATGCCGATGCCGCGACCGCCGGTGAAACGATGAGCAGCGTGGCGCCCCGCGCACTGCCCACGCCGGCTAGAAGGCCCATGATCAGGACGCCGAGCGCCAGCAGCAGCGTCCATGCGAATTGCACCTCCACGACGGTCCGCAGCAGCAGGCCACGACCCGCCACATCGGGCGCCAGATCGCGGCCGAGCACGAGGCTGAACCCGAGGTCGCCGAAGGAGATGGCAAGCTGCGCCGTGGCGAGCGCCGACACGTAGGCCCCGAACGGCCCCGCCCCGAGCTGCCGGGCGACAACCGCGGTGGATAGGGCGGATAGGGCGGTGATGATCAGGTTGCGCCCGCCGGCCGCGAGCGCAACCCGCGCGATCTTCTTTGCCAGATGCTCGGGATGCGCGCCGTGCATCTCGCCGATGCCGTGTTCCTGTGCGACGCTCAAGCTAGTGACCAACTTCGGCCGGGTAGCGGGAGACTGGCGGGTGCCGGATGGCCGAGGACCGTCGTGCACCCGAAGCGGCGGACGCGCGACGGCTGCTTCCGGCGATCATCCCGAACAGCATCCCCATGTACACAGCGACGCCGGAGTACCTGATGGTGACGTCGGTGAGCCAGCAGACGAGCATGGCCACAAACGACCCCGCAAGGATCGCTGCCCACAGGCGGTCGGCTCGGAAGAGCCTCCCGAGATCGTTCACCGCGGCGTAGAGGACAGCCAGCAGTCCGGCGATCGCAAGCAGACCGCCCTCGGCCGCGACCTGCAGATACGTCGACTGAGCCTGTGACTGAAGGCCGGCCGGCGCGAATTGCGAGCTCAGTATCTTGACCAGCCCGCCGAAGCCAACTCCGGCGACTGGATGGTGCTTGGCCACCGCAATCGCCTGGTTCCAGACGTCGACTCGAATCACATCTTCGTTCTGGGTGCCGGCCTCGTTCAGCGGGTGCGTGATCGAACCAAGACGCTCGATCACCGGCGAGTGACCGCCGAACAGGCCCAGAACCGCAGCAACGCCGATCGCCAGGGCGAGACCCGGAAGCACCGCGCGGCGCTGCGACGGAGGGAGCAGGACCGCGGCCACGGCAACTCCCGCCACCGCACCGATCCAGCTCATTCGCGACAGAGTGATCTCGAGGCCGGTCACGATCAGGGCCGCGGCAAGGACAGCGATGCAGGTGGGCACCCACCGCCGAAGTCGCCCGTAGTAGATCGCGAGGCCCGCGCATAGGGGAACCGAGATGGCCAGCATGTTGCCGAGCGAAATCGGGTCATAGAACGCCCCCGGCGGACGCGTCGTACCGCCGATGTACCCGAAGAAGTAGTTACCCCCGAAGGTCTGCAGTCCCGCCCCGCCGTACAGACTGAGCCTGTGACCGGTGGTGTTCTCCCACAACGCGAGCGCGGCCTGAATCGAGGCCGAGGCAACGAACGCCCAGGTCAGTGTCAGGAAGCGCTGTCGCGTGGAGGAGGCGAGGGAGGCGAGGTAAGCGCCGAAGAACAGGCTGGCGAGCACAGCCAGCGTGTTGCTCAGCGCCGGGCTCTCGATTACCGGGAGGACGAACGTGACGAGCGCCAATGCTCCCGCGCTGGCCAAGGCTGACCTCCGGGCAACCGGCTGCTCGACGGACACTGCGACGGCGGCGCCGATGACCAGGATGGGCGCGAGCAGCGGCACATGCGTGCCCTTGAAAGTCATGCTGAACCCGGCGAATGGCGCTGCGGCGATCAGGAGCGCGCCGACTATCGATATCGGGTCCCTGCTCATCAGCAGGGTACCGATGAACAGGGGACCGATGATCGTGACGGCGTATTTCAGCGTCGAAGGCTGATGAAATACGTGCGCCTCGGTGATGCCGGCAGCGCCGACCAGGGCCGCGAGCCCCGTCAGCACTACCAGAGCCTGACGTTGGCGGAGCGACAGTGTCATCTCAGAACGCCGCACCACCGCGGCGCCGTTCGGTCAAGGTCAACACCTGAGCGGCGACAAACGCAGCCACGATGAGCGCGACGATCGCGTACAGAGTTGGCCGAGGCGAGACCTTGCTGCCGTCGCCCGCAGCCTGGAGCTGCTGGATGACCGGCGCACTGGAGGCCTCACGCTGGGCGAGGTCGGTGCGCAGCGTCTGCTCCTGAGCCTGGATCGATGCGATCTGACCTTCGATCACCGTCGCGGCACGGGTGTCCGTCGCTGAGGCCTGGCTCAGCTGGGTCTCCAGCTTCCCCAGCTTCGAACTCATGCTCTTTATCCCGCCCTGGAGGGCGTTCATGTAGGACGCAGCCTGGACACGCGCGTCGTTCCGCATGTAGCGAAGGAACGCAGTTGTGACCGTGGAAGCCCGTTGCCGCGCCTGCGCCGGCGAGGAGCCGGTGGCGCTGATCTGAAGCAGATTCTCCTGCGCAACGCTCCCGACCGAAACGGCGCTCTGAAGCGCGGACGGCGTCATGCCGAGGCTGGCCGCAGGCTTGGCCAGGACCGCGTTCGTCGGCAGCAACTGGACTAGCTGCGCGGTCAGCTCATTCGACGCCTGAATCGAATCCTGACCCAGGCCGTTGCTCCCGTTGACCGAGACGCGTAGCTCGCTCGACGCCTTGTAGCTCGCCGGCACCGAACTCGACACGGCATAGGTGACGGCGCCGGCAAGCACCACCACCACGAACGCGACCGCGATGCGCAGGGCGCGGCCACGCGCTCTCGGCGGAGGAACTCGGCCATTGGTCATGTTGAGCTGATCTCGCTCGTCTGTTGTACGTACGGCAGTCGGTGTCATCGTGCTCCTAACAGTTGGCTCTCAGGGCAACGGCGCGACGCTGAGCGCCACGGTCATACCCCGATCGGTCGGGGTGAGTACCGGCTTGCTTGAAGCCACAACCTCCCGGGAGTGGGCGGCGCTGGCGGTACATCTGAGCCGCGCCAACTCCGGGATCCGGAGGATGGTAGCGACTCCTTAGCTGATATCTGCGGCCTTCGGTGTCGATCATGTGAGGACGCTTAGCGGTTGGCGATCGATGCTGGTTGAGATCGCAGGTTGCGCACCTTCCGCCTGCCCGAACAGGGCGCGCGACCAGTCGTGCCAGCGAGAGTCCCACGACTGACTCCTGGCCCACGCGGCGCGCTCGCATGCCCAGCTCTCTGGCTCGTTCGGGGCCGCGCTGACCAGTGCGGCGAGCGCATCTGCATCGCGGCCCGATCGTAGGCGCGGGGGCGATTCACTCATGCCCGCGACGGCTCCGTCGCTGGCGACGATCGGCCGTGCTCGCGCACAGTAGTCGTACAGCTTCATGGAGTCCTGCCCACGACTGTGCTCGGCACGGTTTGGCAAGAGCAACACGTCCGCGCTGTCCAGCACGCCGGCGAGGCGGTCACGACCCACGGGGCCATGCCACCGTACGCGACCGTCGTCACGCGCGAGCAGCGTCACCAACTCCGAGCCCGGCCGCGTTCCCATCTGTGCGTACCGGCACTGGCCGAAGAGGTCCAGCCGCCAATCCGGGAGACGGTCGAGCAGGTGCCCGGCGAGGGTTGCGTCGAAGCGCTCCGACAGCGTGCCCACGTAGACCATGCGCCTGTCGCCCGGCACCGGCGAGAGCGGCGTGCGCAGCAACTCCTCGTCGACCGCGTTGCGGACCACCGTCACCTCGCGGTCCGGGAACAGATCGCGGAGCTGTTCGGACACCACCGAGATCGCATCCGCCTCTTGGGCCACACGCTTGTACAGCTCGCTGACTCGGCGTGACCGTGCGGGGATGAGAGCACCCCAATCGTCGGCGACGTCGAGCACCTTGCGCACGCCGCGCAAGGGGGCCACGGCCGGCCAGTTCCACGGGAACGTGACCGCGATCGCCGCGTTGCGATCCTCGCCCGACCCCGACAGCATGCGACGGAGAAGCCGGGTGTCGATCGCTTCGGCCAGCCGGTTGCGATGAGCCGGAAGCAATGTGCTGCGTCCGATCACCTCGATGCCCGCGGCGCCGTCTCGATATACCGGACGGCTGAGCCCGCGGGCCCACGCGACGGCGCGAGGGCGCGCGGTGCGGATGTCATCAGCCGCTTCGAGAAACGTGACCGCACGTCCGTGCCGGCTCGCCAGCCTGGCCAATGCGTGCTCGCGGCGGATCGCCGGCGTCCACGGACTCTTGGACGCGATGAGCAGGCGGGTGGCGTAGTTCATCGGGCGAGCTCCTCGTAATGCTCGAGGTACCGGTCGGCAACGCGATCCCAAGACATCGCCGGCAGGATGCGGCGCGACGCCGACGCTCGGATTTGGGCCAGCCGAGCCGGATCGTCGAGAAGTCGCAGGACGGCGGTTGCCATCGATCCGGCCGTTACGTCCCGCGTGACCAGGGCGGGATCGACCGGGCTCAGCAGCTCCGGCGTGGCGCCGGCAGGAGTGCCCACGACCGCGGCGCCACAGGCGAGGGCCTCAGCCGTGGTCAAGCCGAAGCCCTCGAGCTCCTGCGTCGGGAGCATGACCAGTGTCGCGCGCCGGTACCAGCCGGTCAGCTCGTCGTCCTTGACCCGTCCGAGGAAATCGACGTGATTGCGAACACCAAGCTGCCGAGCCAGCGCCTCGAGGCCCGACTGCATCCCGCCGGTCCCGGCGATCTTCAACGTCGTCCCGGGGCACGATGCGATGATCGACGGCATCGCCCTGATCAGCTCGTCGACACCCGTGCGAGGGGTGAGCCGACGCGCGGTGAACAGCACTGGCGGATCGTCCGACGGCCGCTCGAGCGTCGCGGGGTGAAACCGGCGCGCGTCGATGCCGCCGGGGACCACGATGGCGCGCTCGGCGGCAATCGGGTCGAGCGCCGCAAGCTGGCTACGCATGAACTCGCTGAGGACAACGGTTTGAGCGGCACGCCCGGCCACCCTCCGCTCGACCTGGCGCATGGCCGCCACCGCGGCACCCTGCGCAGGGCGCGGCAGCACATAGCTCCCTTGACGCTCATCGAGCAGCTCGCGCCATACGGGTGCGTGGAAGGTGAACAGGTAGGGCCGGCGCTGAAAGGCGACCGGCAGAGCCTGCAGAGCCATGTGCGCGTGAACGATCGTGTTCCCGTCGGATCTGGCCGTGCGGGCGGCAACTCCTCTCATCACGTAGGGCAAGAACGCCGCGGCGTAGAGCGGATTGCGCTTCGACGGAACCGCGTAGCGATCGATTACGACTCCGTCCGAGCAATGCTCACGTTCCGGGGCCTCAGCAGACCAGCGCTTCGCGACGATCGTCACCTCGAGATCTCGCTGCGCCAGCGTCGAGGCGAGCTCGCGCACGTAGCGCTCGTGACCACCCACCTTGTCCTCGAGGGCGTTGTTGGTCACCATGACGATCTTCGGTCGGCCTCGCTTCGCCCGTCGCGGCATCGTGTGCGGGACTTCGTGCCTGCGTGTGGAGGTCGTGGTAAGCGAACTCACGCCAAGCTCACCTGCCTGTAGGTGTCCTCGATCCGGGAAACCATGCGCGCGAAGTTGAACCGGTCCAGGAACCGCTCCCGGGCCGCCAATCCCAGCTGCGCCGTCTTGTCCGGGTCGCACGAGAGCTCCCGCAGCCGACCTGCCATCGCATCGTGGTCGCCCGACTCGACCAAGTAGCCGGTGACCCCATGGTCGATCTGCTCGGGAAGGCCACCCACGTCGTAGCCGACGACGGGCAGACCGGCCCGCATCGCCTCGAGCGTCACGAGCGGCAACCCCTCCCACCGCGAGGTCACGGCGACCGCGTCGGCCGCGGAGTAGATCAGCTCGGGCGCAGCGGATTCGCTCACGACGGCGCCGAGGTCGGTGAGCTCGCGCCCGATCGTGCTGCCGGGCATGCCGAAACCAAGAACCGCGAACGTTGCCTTGCCCAGCAATTCGCGCGACAGTGGGGGAAGGTGCTCGGCCCGCTTCTGAGGCCCCATACGGCCGACCCACCCGACCACGAAGTCGTCGGGTTCCAGCCCCAGCTGGCTCCGTGCCCACGCGCGATCGGGGAGCACCGTGTCGCGCAGGCCGGTGTGGACGAGCCGCATCCGATCGGGGTCGATCACCTTCGTGCGTTCCGCCTCCGTGCGCTCCGCGTCTGTGACGGTGATCACGCGGGCGTGTCGCCGTCCCAGCAGCCGCTCGGCGGTCATGTACGCGCGCTTGACCAGACGTGACTGGTCACGCTGGAACGACCAGGCGTGCGGGGTGTAGATGGTCGGGATCCCGGACACCTTGCCGACGACGGCGGCGAGCGCTCCGGCCTTGCTGCTGTGCGCATGGATCACCTGCACTCGTTCGCGCCGGCACAGCGCGAATAGCTCGCCGAGGAGCCGCGCGTCGGTCTTCGGCGCGGCGCCCGCGTGCGTGTTGAGCGGCATCGTCCGGTCGGCGACGGTGCGCAGACGATCGAGCACCGGCGTTCCGGAAGGAGCCGCGACCGTGAGATCCCACCCACGTTCACTCAGACCCTCGGCCAGGCTCGCGACGTAGTTCGGCACGCCGCCGACCTCCGGCTGGAACACCTGAAGCACGTGGCCGGCGCGCAGCTCGTTATGTCGAGTATCGCTAGGCAAGTCGATCACTCCTCAGACGGCCCCTGCGCCGCCCGTTAGCAGGTTCGTGGTACGCAGGAGAATGAGAAAGTCCAGCTTCAGCGACCAGCTGTCGACGTAGGCCAAGTCGAGCCGGACCCTCTCGTCATACCCCAGCGCCGAGCGGCCGCTGACCTGCCAGAACCCCGTCAGGCCCGGCCGGACGCTCAGCAGGTCGCGCGCGTAATCGCCGTAACGCGCCAGCTCTGGGCCGGTAACGGGCCGCGGGCCCACGAGGCTCAGGTCCCCGCGCACCACGTTCCACAGCTGCGGCAGCTCATCGAGCGACGTGGCGCGCAGCACGCGCCCGACGCTTGTCACTCTGGGATCAGATTGGAGCTTGTGACTACGCTCGTACTGCTCGCGAAGCTCCTCGTTCGCCGCGAGCAGCGCGAGAAACTCGCTTTCCGCGGCGTCGCCGCCGTAGCCAGGGCCGTGGCACAGCCGTGTGTGCATGCTGCGGAACTTCAGCTGCCTGAAGCTCCGCCCCCCGCGACCCAGCCGCACGGCGCTGTAGATGGCCGGGCCTGGCGAGTCGAGCTTCACCAAGAGGCCGATGAGCGCGAGCAGCGGCGCCAGCACGATCAACCCCATCGACGCGACTGCTAGGTCGATCACGCGCTTGGCTCGCTCCGCCGCAGCGGACTGCTCCAGCCCACGATGGCCGATCAGCGGGAGGCCGTCGATCGAATGGATCTCGTCAGCCGGCCCCACGACATCGAACAGCCGCGGCACGATATCGATCTGGACGTTGGACCCCCTCAGTGAACGCACGAGTCGTTCGGTTCGCTCGTGGGAGCTCAGCGAGAACGCGACCATCACGCGGTGCACGTCCCAGGTCTCGATCAGCCTCGGAAGTTGCTCGACCCGTCCGAGCACGGGAATCTCGGTTGCACCAGGATTGCTCGGCGCGGGGCTGTCGTCGACAAAACCGACCACCCGGAGGCCGTGGACCCGAGGCTGGGTGAGCTTGTCGGCCAGCAACTGCCCGAGGGCGCCGGCGCCCACGATCACCGTGTTCTGCTGGGATCCCGGGCGGCGACGGTGCCAGGTCCGCGCGGTCGCGCGCATCGCCGGGCCCATCGCGAGTGTCACCCCGAGAAACAGGGCCAGAGCTGCGAAATTCACGCTCCGGCTGCCCAGCCACATCGCGAACGCGGCGATCCATGTGACGATCAGCATCACATGCGCGACTGAGACCAGGTCATCAACGGTCGTGTGGTTCACGCGGCTGTGATCGCGGGAGTACAGCCCGTACGCACTCGAAAGGACCGTGCCGCACAGAAGGACGACTACAAAAGTCTCGATCTTCAAAGCCGTGGAGCCAGCCGAGCCGATGCCGGCATGGAGCGCGGCGACGTACGCGACGGTCAGCGCACCGACGTCCGCAAGGAGCAGTGCACGTGTGATCGCGTGGCGCCGCGCCGGCGACGCGCCCAGACGCGGGATCTCCACATCGATGTTGAAATCGCTCTTCGTCTGCTCGGCCGTCGCGAGGTGACGGGCCCGCGGCTGTCCGGCATGAGCCTTCTGGTCGTTGGCCTGCCGCGTCCGCCGCGCCGGACCCTTTCGCGCGCTCCGGTCTGATGTTGTCGTGCGATCAGTGCCTATGTCTCTCATGTTGTTCCACGCTCACCTGGATTCGCCGGGAGGACACGTCGCCAGCCGGAAGCCGGTGACATTCCCCACTGTCACCAATACAACAACTCGTGGTTTCCGTTATCGGCGCGCCACTTGCGGGCGGCCGGTGGCTAACCGCCGCGTACTCCATGCGGCTAACCGCCACCACATACTGCACGTTGCAGTACCCCCGCCCACGCGCAGGCCAAATCGACACGACGGCCCGCTGAACCTCCCCGTGTTCGAGGGTAGCGACTCTCTTGCAGTGCCGTCAACAGTGCGTCGCGGGGCCGGAACGCACGCCTTGGCGCAGCCACGACCCGCTCGTAGGCGCGTCCGCGAACGGGCTACATCTACATGCGAGTGGGCGGCATACGCCTTCGTGTTCCCATGTTCTGACGCTCTGTTCACAACATCATCCTCATTCAGAGTTCAGGAAATCGCCGGGCACACGAAAGCCCGGATCGCACTACTTCCCCGGCCCGCTCGATTATTACCGTCTGAGCACGGCAGGAAGTTGGGAGTTGGTGAACTCGTCCTCCGCCGGTACTTCTTGTGTACATCAACTGACCGTTGCCGGAGTTGCGGTGCGGTCCCGACTTTTTACTCGCGACTTAGATCAGCACCCAGATGCGCGCCGGCGCAGCCATCACGCCCGCATCCTTCCCCGATCCTGAAAGTAGCACATCGGCAACGCACGGCACGCAAGGTTGCTGGATCAGTGGACCAGGCGCAATATCCAAAAGGCGGACCGCGATCGGTGATGACACGTCCCTGCGGCCAAAGACCTTAGTGGCTACGGGCTTTCAAGGAAGGCCGCAGTGCACCTTGAGGCATATGCAACTTCGCGAAAAGGGCGAACGCGCGTCAGCGTCGGGTGACGATGACACGGACTCGGCCCGCTGCAGCAGAGTCGGCCTTGAGGCAGGTGCAACGTTGCCTGCGTTCGACAGCGACGCCGCTGCGTCACCATCGGGTGACGGTGAAACGGTTCACTTCGAGCGCACCCCGTCGGGGTGACTCTTGCAACATGTGCAACGTGCCTAGCGGCCGAAGCCACGGGCCCCATTGGTTATCGGTCGGTGGTCGATCACCCGGTCGACGAGACCGTAGGCGACCGCCTCCGCGCCCGTGAAGAAGCGGTCGCGCTCCATGTCGGCGTGGACGCGCTCGACCTCCTGGCCGGTGTGCTGGGCGTAGATCTCGTCGATGCGGGCCCGGAGCGCCAGCACCTCGCGCGCGTGGATCTCGATGTCGCTCGACTGACCTTCGAATCCCCCGGAGGGCTGGTGGATCAGGATCCGGCTGTTCGGCAGCGCCATCCGCTTGCCCGGCGCGCCGCCGGCCAGGAGCAGCGATCCCATCGACATGGCGATCCCGTAGCAGATCGTCTGCACGTCGGGCCGGATGAACTGCATCGTGTCGTAGATGGCCAGCCCGGCGTAGATCGAGCCGCCCGGCGAGTTGATGTAGAGGTGGATGTCCTTGTCGGGGTCGTCTGATTCGAGGTGGACGAGCTGGGCGACGACCAGGTTCGCGATCTCCTCATTTACCTGACCGCCGAGGAAGACAACGCGGTCGTTGAGCAAGCGGGAGTAGATGTCGAAGGAACGCTCGCCGCGAGCTGTCTGCTCCACGACCATCGGCACGAGTGGCATGGCTTGGACCTCCTGGGTGTCTGCTAAGGTGCAACCGGAAGGTTGCGAGAAATCAGGCTAGCACACGTGCAACCGGTGGGTTGCGGATTTGGAACAGGAGGAAGCGATGAGCGAGCGGATCAAGCGGGAGCTGTTGCTCCCCGCCACGCCTGAGACGGTGTGGGAGGCGGTGACGGGCGACGGCTGGCTGGCCGACCGCGTGGCGCTCGATCTGCGTCCCGGAGGCGAGGCCGAGTTCGAGTCGGCCGATGGGACGCGGACGGGCTGGGTCGAGGACGTGTCCGCGCCCGAGCGCCTGACCTTCTGGTGGTCGCACGACGACGAGCCGGCGAGCCGGGTGGAGCTGAGGATCGAGCCCAGCGGCGAGCACACCCGCCTGCGGATCGTCGAGACCCGTCCCCTCGACGTGCTCGACCTGGTCGGCGTGCCGCTGCCCGGCGCGGGCGGCGCGACGTTCGGACCCGCGCTCGTGGCGGCGTGAGCGCGCCGAACCACGACGAGCGGGTGAGCGGCGTGAATATGTCCAACCCAGACGAGCGGGCGGGCGCCGTGTTCGGCGCCCTGTCGGATCCCACCCGGCGGGCGCTCCTGACCGCCATCGCCGCGCATCCCGCCGCCACGGCCACCGAACTCGCCGCCGAGCTGCCGATCTCGCGCCAGGCCGTGGTCAAGCACCTCGGGGCGCTCACCGAGGCCGGATTACTCGACCGCACGCGGGCGGGCCGCGAGGTTCGCTACCGGTTCACCCCCGGTCCCCTGTCCGACGCAGTCGATTGGATGGCCGCGGTAGGCGCCGAGTGGGACGAGCGGCTCGCGGTCCTGCGCCGCCAGCTCGGGGGTCCCGGCGCGGGCGCGGGTCCGGTGAGCGCGTCAACCCGCGCGCGCCGGGTGCGCTGAGCGCCGCCGGGCTCTATCGCGGGGGCAGGCCCATGTACGGCACGGCCCAGCCGACGATCTTCTGGAACGCCGGCGCCGCCACCGATCCACCGAAGATCGATCCCTGGGGCTGGTTGACCACGACCGCGACGAGCAGCCGAGGATGATCGGTCGGGACCATGCCGATGAACGACGCCACATAGGCGCTGTCCGAGTAGTGCCCGTCGATCGCGATATTCGCGGTCCCGGTCTTGCCGGCCATGTCGTAGCCCCGGATCTCGGCGCCTGACGCGGTACCCCCGTCGGCGAACACGCCGCGGAGCATGTCGCGCAGCTCGGAGGCGGTAGCGGGCGAGATGATCCGGTGCGCGGGCGGCAGGGGCTCCTGCTTGCCACCCACCGACTGCACGACGTGCGGGGGCCGCAGGATGCCACCGTTGGCGATCGCGTCGTAGGCGGCCACCATCTGCATCGGCGTCACCGACTCGCCCTGGCCGAACGGCAGGTTGGCCATCGACGAGCCCGAGTACTGGGACAGGCGCAGCACGATGCCGCTCTGCTCGCCCGGCAGGTCGACGCCCGTCTTGGAGCCGAAGCCAAACCGGCGCACCCAGTAGTTGAACCGCGACGCCCCGAGCTTCATGCCGATCAGGTCGGCCCCGATGTTGCTCGAGTACTTGAGGATGTTGGCCACGTTCAGGGTCTCGTAGCCGTGGTCCTCGGCATCGTGGATCTGCCGGTCGGCGACCTGGAGGACCGGCGGGATGTCGAACGGCGTATTGGGCGTCACCAGCCCGTCCTGGAGCGCGCCGGCCACGGTGATCGCCTTGAAGGTCGAGCCCGGCTCGTAGTTGAGCCCGATGGCCAGGTCCTCGGGACCGGCCGAGCTGTCCGCGCCCGCGCCCCGCCAGTTGGCCAGGGCGAGGATCGCCCCCGTGCTCGGGTCGACCGCGATTGCGGTGGCGCTCTTGGGCGAATACGTGCTCCCCACCTGCGTGAGCACTCGCTCGACCTCCTGCTGCAGGCCGGAGTCGAGCGTGAGCGTGACGGTCTTGCCGGGATCGGTCGGGCGGAGGTCGTCGATCGAGATCGCCTGCCCCCTCGCGTCGCTGACGATGCGGCGCAGGCCGTTGGTGCCCTCCAGCACGTTGTTGTACCGGTACTCGATGCCGCTGGCGCCCGTGCCGTCGCCATGCACCAGACCGACGACCTGCGCGGCCTCGTCGCCGCGGGGATACACCCGGCGCACCTGCGGAACCAGGTTGACGCCGGCAATGTGCAGGCCGGCGATCGCCGCCGCCTGGCCCGACGGGACCAGGTGCGCGAGCAGGACGTAGCCCGTGTGCGGCTTCGTGATGCGCCCGAGCACGGTCAGCCGGGGCATGCCCAGCGCCGAGGACAGCTCCGCGGAGGCCGACACCGCGTTCTTGATCAGGTAGGGATCGGCCACGACGTCGTCGGCCGACTCGCTGATGGCCAGCTCCGCGCCGTCCCGATCGGTGATCGCCCCGCGCGCTGCCGGGACGGTCACGTTGCTCACCTGCTGGGTGGCCGCGGCACGCGCGAGCGACCCCGACCGCACCGACCCGAGGTACACCGCCCGCGCGAGCGCGATGCCCAGCAGCGCGACAAACGCAATGAACAGGACCCCGATGCGCCGGTCGATGAGCGCCAAGCGCTATCCCCCGCCGCTCGCTTGGGTCGAGTCGGTCGGCTGGATCGCGGCGGCGCCGGTGGGTGGCGCCTGTGAGGATTGTGTCGGCGTGCTCGTCGCCGGCGCCTGGGAGGTGGTGGTCGGCGGCGGTGTCGCGGTCTGCTGCGGGACGGTCGTGGCGGTGCTCGTTGCGGGGGTGCTCGTTGCGGGGGTGCTCGTTGCGGAGGTGCTCGTCGCCGAGGTGTCGGTCGCGGTGGTGCTAGTCGGCACCGTGCCCGACGTGGCGGTGCTGCCGGCCGTGCTCGTCGCGTCGGCGCTCGTCGGCGTGGTGGTCGCGGGGGGCGTGGGCGCGCCGGGGGTCGGCGGCAGCGTCGAAGTCCCGTCGCCCGTCACCAAGGCTCCGTTCTTCGCCGTCAACATGACGAACCCCCCGGAATCCGGCGTGTGCAGATTGGCCAGCGCGCCGGCCACGTTACCGTCCGGCCCGGCGACCAGATAACCGACCGCGCCCGCCGGCGGCAGGACCATGCCCATGGCTCCCGCCAGGCGCTCGATCCGCTGATCGTCGGCCAGCGCCGCCACGCTCCCGCGCAACTGCTCGTTCTGGTTGGTCAGGGTCGAGGTCTGCTCCAGCGACCGGCCCATGCTGGCGCCCAGCTTGAGGATCTCGACCTGCGCGGCGACGATGCCGGCGAGCAGCACGCCGAGCAGCGGAATCCACGCCCGTCCGCGGACGACGCGATCGAGCCACGCATGGTCGGGCAGGGAGACCACGAATGCGCCGGCGCGGCGCGCGAGCCCGCCCGCGGGCTGGGTCTCTTTCGGCGCGGCCGGGGCCGGCCGGGGACGGAATACCGGCGCGGGCGCGCGCTTGAAGGCCGGGAGCGGGAGCGGCAGGGCGACCGCGGCGGCGCGGGCGGCGGCGACCACGCGCGGCCCGGCCGGGGTGCGGAAGGAGACCGCAGCGGCCCGGGTGGTTCGGGCGGCGGCGCTCGTCCGGGCCGATCCGCTGGCTCTGGCGGCCCGGGTGGTTCGGGCGGCGGCGCTCGTCCGGACCGATCCGCTGGCTCTGGCGGCCCCGTTGGTCCGGGCGGCTGCCGCGGCTGGGGTTCCGGCTGCAGCGGCTCGGGTTCCGCGCGAGGCGCCCGCGGCGCGACCTGCGCCGGCCGCTCGCCTCGCGGCATCCTTACCCCCCGCGGGCCCCGACACCCGACGTGGCGGTCTTGACGGACGCTGCTCACGGCGTGGTTGCGCGGCTTCGCGGCGCGCCGCGGCGCTCCGCGCGGCCTGGGTGAGCGCGCCCGGCTTCACAATCAGGCGTTCTCCAGCTTGCGCGCGGCGCGCAGATGTGCGGACTTCGACCGGGGGTTGGCCTCGATCTCACCGGCGGTCGGGGCGAGGGCTCGCCGGGTCAGAAGCTCGGCCTCGGGATGGTGGCCGCATACACATACCGGAAACTCGGGTGGGCACACGCACCCGCGGGCGCGCTCGGCCAGGAAGCGCTTCACCCTGCGGTCCTCGAGCGAGTGGAACGAGATGGCGCCCAGCCGCCCGCCCGGGCGCAGCACCCGCCACACCGCGGGCAGGGCCGCGTCGAGCTGGCACAGCTCATCGTTGACCGCGATCCGCAGGGCCTGGAAGGTCCGCCGGGCCGGATGTCCGCCGGCGAACTGCGCCGGCACGGGCACCGCGGCCTTGATCACGTCGACCAGCTGCTGGGTTGACTCGAGCTCCTCGCGGGCGCGGGCGCGCACGATCGCCCGGGCGATGCGATTCGCGTAGCGCTCCTCGCCGTACTCGCGCAGCAGGCGGGCGAGGCGCCGCTCGTCCCATTCGCCCACGATCTGCCGGGCGGTCAGCTCGATCTCGGGGCCCATCCGCATGTCAAGCGGCGCGTCGTAGGCGTACGAGAAGCCTCGCTCCCAGGTATCGACCTGCATCGAGGACATGCCGAGGTCCAGGTAAGCCAGGTCGGCCTCGAGCCCTTCGGCGTCGAGCCGTTCAAGCGCGCTCACGAAGTCCGCCCTGATGAACCGCGTGTGGCACGGAAGCTCAGCGGCGATCTCACTGAAGCGCTCCTCGGCCACCGGATCGCGATCGATTCCGATCAGCGTGCCCGCCGGCCCCAGCCGGTCGGCGATCAGGCGCGCGTGTCCGCCACCACCGAACGTGCAGTCCACCGCGGTCTCGCCGGGTTGCGGATCGAGTAGGTCGATCAGCTCGCCGGCCAGGACCGGGATGTGCGTACGGGTCATGTCAAGCAGTGTGGCCAAGCTTCGCTGCGATGTCGGGGACGCGGGTCAGGACGTCGTCGCTGTAGCCGGCGTACTTGGGCCGGTCGAACACTTCCAGGCACTCGCCGGAGCCCACCACCACGACCTCTCGATCGAGGCCGGCGTAGTCCATGAGGGCCGGCGGGATCATCACGCGGTGGGCTGAGTCGAGCTCGGTGTCATGGGAGTAGTTGAAGAAGAAGCGCCGCAGATCGCGTGCCTCGGGCGAGATCGGACTGATGCCGGCGAGCGTCGCCGCCGTGTAGGCCTCGTAGGTGTCGGGCGTCCAGATCGCGATCGAGCGCGGGGCGGCCGCGGTGGTCTCCGGCGAGGCCGCCAGCACGACGCCGCCGGCGAGCGCGGCCCGGAACTTCGAGGGCACCGTCAGCCGGTGCTTCGCGTCCAGTGCGTGTTCGAAGGTCCCGCGGAAGATCAAGGGTTCTCATGGGGACAGGCGAATTCCGAACCCGGGTGGCCGGGTGGGAGGAGCCCTGCCACCCGGGTTCCGCAATGCATGACCATGCGCTGGCGCCACTCTACCCCACTATCTCCCACAATGCAACCTAGATCCCATGCTATCTCCCACAGGACCCCATCTGAGGGTCGATTTGTGGGAATCGCCCGTCAGGTATGGGAAACGACGGTTAGGTTCGGCGCCGGCGCCGCTGCACGCGGCGTTGCACCACGTGGCTTTGGTCGCCGGCTTGCAGATTCGGCGTCAGTCCGTCCGGGGCGTGTGCGAGGCTCGCGCGGGAAGTGGTGGCGCTGAAGGTGGGACGCCAGGCGATCGGATCGAAGTCGACGTCGGCCCAGGAAGCGCGTGCGACCTCTTCGCGGATAGCTCTGGGAACATCTCCGGCCCCCCGGTGGTCTGCCATGTTCCGCCGGTGCCCGCGGGCAGCGAGCCGGTCACCGCGCTACGATCTCGACAACCCTGGCCCGAAGCACGAGCTTGGGAACGTCAGGGTCAGGCCGTCCGCGAACGCCGGTGACGTGGACTAGCCCACCGCGTCGGGTGGCGGATGGCCGGCCAGCGGCAGCTCGAGACCGACACGGGCGCCCCGGTCCGACGGCATCGCCACGAGGCGGCCACCGAGGCCTGCCGCCATCGCCGCTGCGATTGCCAGGCCGCGGCCCCGACAATCCCGGCCGTGCCGGCGCCGGCCGATCAGGTCGCTGAGCGGTGCCGGCAAGCCGGGCCCGCCGTCGATCACCTCGACGCGCGCCCGCCGCCCAGCCGCAGCCACGCGGACCTCGACCACTCCTCCCCCGTGCTCGATCGCGTTGGCGATCAGGTTGCCTAGCGCCTGGGCCATTCGTAACCGTTCGCCCCACACGACCACCGAGGTGGTCCCCGTCCACGAGGGCTCGAGTTCGGCTCCGCCGGCGGCGGCGCACGGTCGCCACGCCTCCACCAGGTCGGCCACGAGCTCGGCAAGATCGACCGGCTCGGGGACGCGCCGGCACGCTGGCCCGCGCACCCGCGCTCCGTCCAGGTCCTCCAGCGCAAGCGCCGCGCGCCCCAGCTCGAGATCGATCGCGCGCAGCCGGGCCGGCGAGAGCTCGCCGGTGCTGGCGCCGAGCTGGAGACCGAGCCGTGCCGCGGTCAACGGCCCGCGCAGCTCGTGGCAGGCGCGGGCGACGGTCTCCATCCGGCCGGTCAGCGCGCGCCACACGCCACCGGCCACCATGCCGGCGCCGCTCGCCGCCAGCCATCCTCCGAGCGACACCGCGATCACGACCCAAGGCCTCCGTCGACCAGGCGGTACCCGATCCCCCACACGTTGATCACGAAGCGGTCGCCCGTCCGGTTGAGCTTCTGGCGCAGGCGGAAGGCGTGCGAGTCAAGTGTGCGCGTATGCCCCATGGCCATGAACCCCCAGACGCCGCGCAGCAGCTCCTCGCGCGTGAATACCCTGGTCGGCTCGCCGGCGAGCGCTCGCAGCAGCGCGAACTCCTTCTTGGACAGCGACACCGCCTCGCCCCCAACCCACACCTGACGGCTCAGCGGGTCGAGCTCGAGCGACCCGACGCGCATGCGACCGGCACCCGGCCGGCGAGCGGTGCGCCGCAGGAGCGCGCGGACGCGGGCGCTCAGCTCGTGATACGAAAACGGCTTCAGGATGTAGTCGTCGGCTCCGCGGTCGAAGCCGCGCAGACGATCGAGCTCGCTCACCCGCCCGGACAGGACGAGCAGCGGCAGGTCGGGATCGAGCCGGCCGGCGATGCGGTCGGCCGCGCGCACGTGCGCCAGCAACTCGAGGCCGTCGCCGTCCGGCAGGCCGAGGTCGACTATCGCGAGATCGGGGAACGTCGCCGAGAGCAGGTGCCGGGCCTCGGCCATGCCCTCGGCCTCGATCACCTCGTAGCCGTCGGCCGAAAGGTTGTCGGCCAGGAACGTCCGGGTGGTCCGGTGGTCCTCGACGACCAGGATCGTGGCCGATTGCAAATCCACATCCCGCCAGAGCCTCGAGCACCCCACAATTCACCCCCCGGACATGACAGCTTCGACGAACGAACTCGAGCGCCGGACGATCGCGGTGGGAGACCGCGAGCGGACTTACTGGCTCGCGCCGAGGCCCGCGGAAGACGCCCCGCGCTAGCGGGCCGGCGCCGGTGCCGTGTCAGCGATCGTGAACCACACGGTCTTGCCGTCGCCCGACTCGGACTGGACGCCCCACCCGGCCGACAGCATGTCGATGATCTTCAGGCCCCGCCCGCTCGGGTCGGTCGGCTTGGGCGAGCGCATCGTCGGGGTGCCCCCGGCGTGATCGGTTGCCTCCACGCGGATGTCGTGCCCGCTCCGAATGATCGTGAGGTCGAAGCCGCTGTTGGTGTGCCGGATGCAGTTCGTGGCCAGTTCGGAGACCATCAGCTCGACCGCCTCGAGGATCTCGCTCGGGGCGTCGCGCAGCACGCTGGTCGCAAAGCGCCGGGCGGCGGGCACCGACTGAGCCTCATGCGGGAACGTGCGCGTGTCTTTCACGGCTTGATCCTCAGCGTATCGGTCAGCCCCATCGAGTCGACCACCCTGCGCAGAAGCGGAGAGGCCTCGCGGAGCTCGATCTCGGGGACGGTCGCGCCCCACTGCACCCACAGGGCGATCGCGGAGCTGTCGGCGAAGTGCAGGTCCCGCACGTCGATGATCAGGCGATCGGGCTCGCCCTCGAGCGCCGGCGCGACGGCCGAGGCGACCGTCTCGATGTTCGTGATGTCGAGCTCCCCACTCAAGGTCACCTTGACGGTTCGAGCGTCAACCGCGACCACATCGCAGGTCATGTCGGTCGTGTGGTTCACGTCTACTCCAGCCATCTCAATGCCGCGATCGCGGTGTCGTCGTCGCCGCCGTCAATCCTAAGGTCATCGATCAAGCGGCCCAGCAGGTCGTCGAGGGCGACATGGTTCGAGCTCGCCGCACGCTGCAGCCGCGCCAGGCCGGCGTCGATGCTTTCGCCTCTTCTCTCCACCAAGCCATCGGTGAAGGCAAGCAAAGTCCCGGCCGGAGGAGTGTCGATTGAGGTCGATGTGTACTTCGCACCGGAGCGAACACCGATCGGGACGCCGACCTCGCTCTGCACGAAGGTCCCGGTGCCGTTGCTGATCAACAGCGGCGGCAGGTGGCCCGCGCTCGTGACGGTGAGCCGGTGAGCTTCGACGTCGATCAGCACGCACAGGATCGTCGCGAGCTGACCGCTCCGACGCACGTTGACCAGCTTCGAGAGCTTGGTCAGGATCGTGTCCGGCGGATCGTTCTGCGCCGCATAGGCATGGATCGCGAAGCGAAGTGCGGCCATCGTGGCCGCGGCGCGCAGCCCGCGGCCCGAGACGTCGCCGACGACGAGGAGGAGGCGCCGATCGTCGAGTGCGATCAGGTCGTACCAGTCGCCGCCGACGTCGACGCCCTTGACCCCGGTCTCGTAGCGCGCGCTGGCCTCCACCCCGTGGATCTTCGGCAACCGCTCGGGCAGGAGGGCGTGCTGGAGGGTCCGGGCGATCGTGCGCTGCTCGGCGTAGAGGCGGCGGTTCTCGTCCGCGATCAGCTCGAGCGAGCGCGCGAGGCGCTCGGCCTGGGTGCGCCGGTCGATCAGACGGGCGGTGAGCGCCGCGGCGCCGAGGCTCAACAGCAACCCGGCGATCGCGACCAGCCAGGGAAGGCGCTGGGCGAACGTCCCCGCGAGCGGCCGGCGGGGAGTGACCACGAACGTGAGCACCGTGTTCCCGAAGTTGATCGAGGTCGACGCGTGCCGGCTCCGGATGGGCAGGTTCTTGAGGTCGCTCACCAGCAGGTTCGGCGTCGGTCTGCGCCCGGCCGAGATACAGCGCGTAGTCCAGGTCGGCGAACGACGAGCTGCTCTGGAAGCGCGAGTGGCGATTGGCGGGCAGCGCGCTCTCGGCGTAGGCGACGTAACGACCGGTGAGCCCCGGGGAGGTGAACGCATAGCCGAGCCGAGGCTGGGGCGAGGAGAGCAGGCCGGTCACGCCAAGCTGGCCCGTCCGCGGCGCATGGGCGAAGAAGCTCGCCACGCGCGCGGGCGAGGAAGCCAGCACCGGCGGCACGCCGACCACCGCAAGCTCTTGCGGCGGCCCCGCGCCCAGGCGCCAGAGCGACACCGACACGAACTGTCCCTTGCCCTGCGGCCCGACCGACCGCCCGATGAAGCTCCGGAACTTGGCCACGTCGCCGTCCGTGGCGTCGGCCAGGGCCGCGGCCGAGGCCAGCGGGATCTGGAGCGACGTTAACGCGCTGGTGAGCAGCGCGCCGGCGTCACGGGCGCGGAGGTTGAGCAGCCGGTTCTCGTTGCTCGTGTAGGTCGAGGCCGAGATCCACACCAGCACGCCCGTCACCACAAGGCCCACGACGCCGACCACGACGGCGATCCAGTAGGGCCATCGCTCGCGCGCACGTGCGTCGCCGCGCGGCTCTCCCCCTGATGGACGGCCCTCCGCTCCGTCGACCGGTTCGGCTACGGCGACGGACGTCGGGCCATCGTCGGTCATCGCCACCCCGGCATCATGAGCGCAAGGGTACGGCACAGAGGGCGTGGCATCGAGATCGGGGCCGTTCCCGGGGCTCATCCTGCAACGTTGCTTTCACGCGCTGCAGGCACGGAGGAATCCACCATATGATGCCGACGCCCCATGTACCAGCGCGGGAACTACAGCTCGGGCGAGGACTTCGTGCTCGAGTACGGCGAGCTTCGCTTCACGTTCAACGAGCGTGACTTCCGCGAGCGCTGCGAGCAGGCCGCGCGCAAGCTGGGCTTCATCGGCGGCGCGGTCGACGAAGACGAGGGCGAGGACCTGATCAACCTCGTGGTCAACGGCGAGGTTGCCGAGCCCGCCTCCGCGCTCGGCGAGCACGTCAACGACTGCTGGCCGGATCTCGTCGGCCCGTCCGATCGCTCGCTCGTCCACTGGTTGCGCCGGCTCATCTTCCGCGGCGCGTGGCTCGACCAGCGCGTCAAGGAAGGGGAGCTCGACATCCGCTTCGACGCCGACTCGGTCGCGTTCGTCTACATCCAGCCCGACCGCGGCGGCGAGCCGATCCAGCTCGCCCCCGAGCCGAGCTGGAATCGCGTCGCCTACCAGCGCCGCTGACCGCCCCCGGCCGCGCCGCACGCAAACGCGGACGACCGCTACCCCCCGGTCCCAATCACGGCCGCGATGTTCTGCACGCGCGGCGGCGGGTTGTCGAGCAGCAGCCGGGGCACCGTCACGAGGCGGTAATGACGCCGGCGCAGCCCGGCGATGATCCGAGGAAGCGCCTTGACCGTCTGCGAGCGATCCCCGCCGGCGTCGTGGAGCAGGATGATCGCGCCGGGCCGAGCCCCGGCGAGCGCCGCTTTGACGATCGCCTTCACCCCAGGGCGACGGTAGTCGCCCGTGTCGACCGTCCACAGCACCATGAGCATGCGGTAGCGGTGCAGCAGCGCGAGCGTGGTCGCGTTCCACATCCCGTAGGGCGGGCGGAAGAGGCGCGGGAAGCGCGCGCCTCGACGCTCGATGGCGGTGGCGTCGCCCAGCAGTTGGTTGCGCTGGCCGCCGGCCGACAGCCTCGACATCGCGGCGTGCACCTCGGTGTGATCTCCGATCACGTCGCCGTCGGCCAGGATCGCGTCGGTCGAGGCGTAGAAGTAGCGCTCGAGCATCCCGACCTCGAAGAACGTGGCCCGTGCATGCTCCCGTTCCAGGATGGCGAGGATCTGCGGCGTGTACGGCCCCGGTCCGTCGTCGAAGGTGAGGGCAACCTCGCGGTGCTGCGCCCCGGCGATGCGTACGTATGGGGTGTAGGCGAGCGTGCGATCGATGCCGGCGTCCGCGGCGGCCGCCTCACGCTCCGCCGGCGACTCGGCTCGGGCCCCCGCCGGCTCGTCGACGCGGCTGGAGGACCCTCGCCGCAGCAGGGTCGCGGACCCCGGCGTGCGGCCCCCGCCGCCCCCTCCGGTCAGCAACAGGATCGCCAGCACGGCAAGCCCGATGAGCGAGAGAACCGCCACCGCCCGCCGGCGCCGATGATGCGGCTCCATGCTGCGCCGCCGGACCGGATGAGTCGGCTGAAGAAGCGCCGGCCGATCCGGCGGGTCGTGTAGTCCTGCACCGCGTTCCATCGAGTCTGCCCCGCCGTCCATGATGGCGGGTCCCGGCCCGGTTCGCATCATCCGCACGATCCCTCTCACGACCCGGGCCCTCGGCGGCCGCGCGTCCCACTAGGCTCCCGGGCGATGCACCCGCCGGTCTGCGTCGTGATCCCCACCTACAACGAGGCGGCGAACGTGGAAGGCATCGTCCGGGCCACGGTCGCCGAGCTCGAGCGTCTGGTTCCCGACGCCCATCGGGTGCTGGTCGTGGACGACAACTCCCCGGACGGGACCGGTCAGCTCGCCGATCGATTGGCCGAGAGCCTGCCCCAGGTCGAGGTGCTGCACCGCGCGACCAAGACCGGCCTGGGCCATGCCTACCTGGCCGGCTTCCGCCGCGCTCTGGCGGGCGACGCCGAGCTCGTAATCGAGATGGACGCCGACTTCTCCCACGATCCGCGCTACCTCGAGTCGCTCCTCGCGGCCGCCGAGGAAGCAGACCTGGTGCTCGGGTCGCGCTACGTCGAGGGCGGTGGAGTCGAGGACTGGGGCATCGTCCGCCGGCTGATCAGCCGCGGGGGCTGCCTGTACGCGCGCACGATCCTGGGAGTCCAGATCCATGACCTCACGGGCGGCTTCAAATGCATCCATCGGCGGGTCCTGGAGGCGATCCAGCTCGAGACCATCCGAGCCGAGGGCTATGTGTTCCAGATCGAGGTCACTTACCGAGCGCTCCTCGCCGGGTTCCGGGTCACCGAGGTTCCGATCGTGTTTCGCGACCGCAGCGTCGGCACCAGCAAGATGTCGGCCCGGATCGCCGCTGAGGCGATGTGGGCGGTCCCGTTCCTCCGGCGCCGCGACGCGGCCGCGATGGCGCGGCGAAACGCGCCGGCGGACGCGATCGGGACCCGCGATGACGGGTAGAGGCAAGCCGAGGACCCGTTGCGCCGAGGCCGGCAATCGAGGGAGCCACGCGCCGCGGGTGATTCACGACAACGGAGAGGCCTGACCCACGGAACATTGCGCGCGCAAGTTCCCTAACGTAATGTCAACAATGGACACACTCTTGCCGACCGCCGGTCGGGCAAGCTGTAGACGATGAGCGTGAACAGTCCGCTGGGCGCCACCCGGAGCGGCGCGTTTGATCTGCGCGCGCCCGGCCTCGACGCGCGCGCCGCACCGTCGCAATCGAGGCTGGGCCTGGTCGGGCTGGCGGGGCTCATGGTCACGGGGCTCCTGCTGGCGATCTCCGCCGCCAGCACCGCAGACCTCCTGCCGCAGACCGCCCGACTCGCCGTCGGCGTGACCGGCCTCCAGGGCGCGTTCGGCAACACCGGGATCGACCTCGGAGGCATCGGCCTGACCGTGGTGGTCGGGGTGATGTTCGCCTCCTACTTCCTGACCGTGGGCACAGCGGGCCGGCTGTCACCTCTGCTCGTGCTGGGCGTGATCGCGGCGCTGAACGCGCTGATGCTGCTCGGGCCGCCGCTGGTCTCGACCGACGTGTTCAGCTACCAGTTCTACGGCCGGATCGGCGACCTGTACGGATTCAACCCGTACCTCGCCGGACCGCATGCGCTCGTATCTCGATCCGCTCTACCCCTACATCGGGTCAAAGTGGGTGGGCACGCCTACCGTCTACGGTCCGCTGTTCACCGCGCTGAGCTACCTGCTGGCGCCGCTCTCGATCCTGGCGAACGTGATCGCCTACAAGGCGATCGCGGCGGTCTCGAGCCTGGCCGTGGTCGCGCTGGTGTGGAACGGCGCCCGGTTGCGCGGGATCGATCCGGTCAAGGCGGCCGCGCTCGTCGGGCTCAACCCGTTGATCATCGTCTACGGCGTGGGTGGCGGCCACAACGACCTGCTGATGCTGGTTCCCCTGGTGGCGGGCGTGGTCCTGCTCCTCCAGCGGCGGGGCCGGCTGGGTGCGGCCTCGATCGTCGTTGGGGCGGGGATCAAGATGACCGGCGGACTGCTCCTGCCGTTCGCGCTCGCCGGCGCGCGGGGACCACTTCTCAGCACGCGTCGTCGTGACCTGCTGGTCGGCGCTGGGGTGGCCGCGGCCGTGCTCGGCATCTTCACGGTCGCCCTGTTCGGCGCCGGGCCGCTTCACCTTCCGGCCAACATCGAGAAGATCCAGAGCGACGGAAACTGGCAGAGCATCCCCGGCTTCATCGGTACTCGGCTTGGGCTCGGCACCGTCGGCCATCCGGTCGCGCTGACCCTGGCCGCGCTGTTCGTGCTCGTGTTCGCCTGGCTGATCTGGCGGGTGTGGCGGGGACAGCTCGACTGGATCGCGGGCGCGGGCTGGGCAGCGTTCGCACTGCTGGTGAGCGCCGCATCGCTCCTGCCCTGGTACGTGGCGTGGTTGATGCCGCTGGCCGCGCTCGGACGCGACCGCCGCCTGTGGAAGGCTGCGATCGTGCTGACCGGCGTGATGGGCTTCTTCCAGCTGCTGGCCTACATCCCCCACGTGAGCGCGGTCGCGCTGTGACCTCGCTCGAGCATCCGGACGTCGGCGAGCCGGTCGATCCGGCCGACGCCGGGCGGTCGCTCAAGCTGCTCAGCGTCGTCGCCCCGGTCTACAACGAGGTCGGCACCATCGAGGAGTTCTACGCGCGCGTCTGCAGCGCCCTCGAAGGGATCCGGTTCGAGATCGTGCTGATCGATGACGGCTCGACCGACGGCTCGGACATCGAGCTACAGAAGCTCGCGGGCAACGACCCCCGGGTGCGCGTGGTTCAGCTGTCGCGCAACTTCGGTCATCAGACCGCGCTGACCGCCGGCCTCGACCACGCCCGCGGAGACGCGGTGGTGATGCTCGATGCCGACCTCCAGGACCCGCCCGAGCTGATCCCGCGGATGCTCGACCACTGGCGGGGCGGCTGCGACGTGATCTACGCGGTGCGCGAGCAACGCCAGGGCGAGTCGCGCTTCAAGCTGGCCACCGCCCGCTGGTTCTACTCCCTGTTCGACCGTCTGGCCCAGGTGGAGCTCCAGCACAACTCGGGGGACTTCCGGATGCTCGATCGCCGCGCCCTGGACGCGCTGCTCTCGATGCGCGAGCGCAACCGCTTCCTGCGCGGCATGACCGTGTGGGTCGGATACCGCCAGGCGGCGGTGCCCTACACGCGCGACCGCCGCTACGCGGGCGAGACCAAGTACACGATCCCGAAGATGCTCCGGTTCTCGGCCGACGCGATCTCGTCGTTCTCGGATCGACCGCTCCAGCTCGCGACGCTCCTCGGATTCCTGATCTCGACGCTGGCCTTCATCGCGATCCCCGTGGTGATCGTGCTCCGCATCCTCGGCTCCTACCTTCCCGGGTTCAGCTCGCTGACCATCGCGGTGCTGCTGCTGGGCGGAATCCAGCTGATCGCGATCGGGATCATCGGCGAATACGTTGGGCGCATCTACGACGAGGTCAAGGGCCGGCCGCTGTACCTGGTCCGCTCTCGAGTGAACATCCCCGACGACGAGGCGCCCCCGTCGCCCGGCGCGGCCGTGCGGCCCGCCTCGTCCGCGCCCGGACAGCCGCACCGACCCGAGTAGGGGGCTGGGCTACCCGCCGGCCGGGTTGGGGCCGACCGAGCGATTGACGCGCTGGGCGCCCTCGCCCTCGCCGTCGTCCTCGGCGCCGCCGGCCGGACGCAGCGGCCGGACGTTGCCCGCGCCGGCGTCGTCGGCGGGCTGCTCGAGGGCCGAGATTCGGCTGGCCAGGCTCTTGATCGCGTCGGCAATCGGATCGGGGAGGTGCACCCAGTCGGCGTCGGGACCCTCGGGCCGGCGACCCTCGACTCGCACCGGATGGCCGGGATTGCCGACGACCGTGGAGTTGGGCGGGACGTCGTGGATCACGACGCTATTGGCCCCGATCTTGGAGCCGTGGCCGACGGTGATCGGGCCGAGCAGTTTGGCCCCCGAACCGATCGTGACGTTGTCCTGGACGGTGGGATGGCGCTTGCCGGTGGCGAAACCCGTCCCGCCCAGGGTGACGCCCTGATACAGCGTGACGTCGTCGCCCAGTTCCGCGGTCTCCCCGATCACCACGCCCATGCCGTGGTCGATGAAGAAGCCGCGGCCGATCCTGGCCGCCGGATGGATCTCGATCCCGGTGATCGCCCGCGACAGCGCCGCGACCAGGCGCGGCAACAGCGGGACTCCGGCCTCGTGCAGCGCGTGGGCCAGGCGGTGGGCGAGCAGCGCATGGACGCCCGGCCACGCGGTGAGGATCTCGAACGGAGCTCACGCCGCGGGCGGCCGGATCGCGGGTGCGGGCGGCCGCGACGGTCGCGCCGCACCTCGGCCAGGATGCGGCCGATCAACCCGAAGCCGAGCATGGGGAAAGCGTATCTACCGGGCTCTTCCGGCCGGTCAAGGGCGATAGATCAGGGGGCGAAGAACGGAGTCGAGACGTACCGTTCGCCCGAGTCCGGGAGGATCGTGACGATCCGTGCGTCGCGGGACTCCGGGCGTCGGGCCACCTCGATCGCCGCCCACACCGCCGCCCCGCCCGAGATGCCGGCCAGTACGCCCTCACGGCGGGCCAGAGCCCGGGCCGTCTCGATGGCGGCCTCGTCGTCGACCGCGATCACCTCATCCATGACGTCGCGGTTGAGCACGGCGGGGACGAACCCGGCGCCGATGCCCTGGATCTTGTGCGGGCCCGGGCGGCCGCCGGACAGCACGGGCGAGGCGCTCGGCTCGACCCCGATCACCCGGCAGTGCGAATTGCGCGACTTGAGCACCTCGCCGGCGCCGGTGATGGTCCCCCCCGTCCCCACCCCGGCCACGAACGCGTCCACCCCGCCGTCCATCGCGTCCCAGATCTCGGGTCCGGTCGTGCGCCGGTGGATCTCCGGGTTGGCCGGGTTCGAGAACTGGTCGGGCAGGAACACGTCCTGATCGGTGGCCATCGCGCGGGCGGCGTCGACCGCCTCGTTCATCCCGCCCAGCGACTCGGTGATCTCGACGCGGGCGCCGTAGAGCCGCAGGAGTCCCTCGCGCTCACGGCTCATGCCCTGCGGCATCGTCAGCACCAGGTCATAGCCCTTGGCGGCGCACACGAACGCCAGCGCGATGCCCGTGTTGCCGCTGGTCGCCTCGACGATCGTCGTCCTGCCCGGCTCGATCAGCCCGTCCCGCTCTGCCGCCTCGATCATCGACACGCCGATGCGGTCCTTCACGCTGCCGCCGGGGTTGCTCGCCTCGAGCTTGACGAACACGCGGGCGTGAGCGTCAGGGAGCATGCGGGTCAACTCGAGTATCGGCGTCCGCCCGACGTAGTCGGCGATGTTGGTCGGGATCTCCGCCATGTGGGTCGGTAACCCTACGGAAACCGCCGCTCACCCGGCATCCCCGCCGCGTACCGACGGCCGGTGTCAGCGCACGTGAATGCGCACGGTCCGGCTCGGACCGGCGCCGTGGCCGGCGTCGGAGCCGACCAGCACGCGATAGCGGCCGCTGCGCACGATCCGCACCCGGACGCTGTAGAACGAGAGACCACCGCCCGCCGCGTGCAGTCGCGTGCGGCGGATCGTGTTCCAGTGCCCGCGGGGACCCAGCCTCTGGATGAAAACGCGCAACCCGGGATGCGTCGGCGCCACCCGGCCGTGGAAGCGCACCGTGCTCCCCCGGTGCGGATGCCGGCGGCTGACGAACAGGCCAACCCGGAAGTGGACCGAGACCAGAACGGGCGGGCTCGTGGCGCCGTCGGCGAGCACCCGGTAGTAGGTGTTCGTCGACGGGGTCACCCGCGGGAACGAGTACGCGCCGGTCGTCGCTGCGGCGATGGTCGGCCCGCCGATCCACGGTCCGCCGATGCCGCGAGCGCTCTCCAGGGTGACCATCAGGTGCGCCGGGCGCGGAGCCAGCACCCGGCCGCTCAGACTGGTCGCCTGGCCGAACGTGATCGCCCCCGGTCCGGCGGCCAGCGTGACTCCGGCCGGAGGACTGGCGGTCGTGAACGAGACGTCGGCGCCGTTGGTCGTCCCGTTGACGCTGGTTGCCACCAACCGGTAGTGGTAGGTCGTGTGCGGCGCGAGCGCTCCGATCGCCGCCGACACGGCGACGCCCTTGGTGCCGGACCCGGCGTCGGCAATCGGCGTCTGGCCGCCGTAGGCGCGGCTCGTCCCGTACTGGAAGAAGTAGGTCGTGGCCTGTCCCTTGGGATTGACCGTGCCCTTCAGCGTGGCCGAGGTCTGCGTGACGTTGCTCGGATGCCCGGTGCTCACCACCGGGGCGGGCGGCTTGGGGGCCTTGAAGGAGACGTCGGAGCCGAGCGTGGTTCCCGACGCGTTGGTCGCGACGAGCCGGTAGTGGTAGGTCGTGTTAGGCACCAGCGACCCGATCGACCGCGACACCTTGGCGTCTGCGGTTCCCGATCCCGCGTCGGTCGTCGCCGTCTGGCTCCCGTAGCCCGTGGTCGTCCCGTACTCGAAGTAGTAGGTCGTCGCCTGGCCTTCCGGGTTGACCGTCCCGTTGAGGGTCGCCGAGGTGGGTGTGATCGCCGTCGCGTTGCCGGTGGAGGCCGCGGGCTCGCCGGCCGCTATCGCCGCCGGCGCGGTGACGGCCAGCGCCGCCCAGGCACCGGCGATCGTAAGCACCAATTTCCTGCTCATCGCCGCACTGAACACGCCAGCGCGGGCAAAGTCGCGCGCGAGACGCAACGCTTTAGATGTGGTACATGGCCGCGCCGGCGGCGCGCGACTCGGCCTCGGCCAGGTCGGCGACGGTCGATTGCGCCAACACGCTGCGAGCGGCGGCCGCCGCCTCGGCGAAAACCCCGGCGGCGTCGGCCCCTACGGGCCCGTCGAGCAGCTCGACGAGCTCCAGCACGGTGATGTCGCCCGCGGCGCGCGCGAACGAGTAGCCGCCCTTGACCCCGCGCTGGGAGCGCAACACCCCTGCCCGGCGCAAGGTGGCGAACAGCTGCTCCAGGAACTGAACCGGGATCTCGCGCCGGCGAGCGAGCTCGGCGATCGGCACCGGCCCCCGATCCCCGTGGTGGTGCAGCTCGACCAGCGCGCTCAGCGCATACGGCGACTTCGTGGTGATCGAGATCATCTCCGCGCCGATCATCGCACGCAGAAGGGGTCCATTGCGCACACTTAGAAGGTCTGCGTGCTGACCAGAACCGACCGCTTCCTTGCTTACGAAGCAGATTCAAGACCGCCCAGCCTGTCCTGAACTGCCCGGGCCGCGCGGCGATTGGCTAGGAGCGAGCCTGGGACCCCCCTTCGGGCGCCCTCGCGTGAACTGCGTCCACCTTCCGGCCCTGATAAACGGAGCCCGGGCGCCCCGAAGGGGGGCCCCAGGCGAAGCGACCGCTGACTAGATCCAGCCCCGCTCGGTAGCAATGAGGACAGCCTGTGCCCGGTCCATCGCGCCGAGCTTGCCGTACACGTTATGCAGGTGCGTGCGCACGGTGCTCGTCGACAGCCCGAGCTCGGAGGCGATCTGCTTGTAGACCATGCCTCGGGCGAGCCGACGCAGAACCTCGACCTCGCGCGTGGACATCGGGCACGGGTCGATCTGGCGCCGGCGACCGCCGGAGGTCGGGAGCGGCAGGTCGTACATGACCGTGCGCAGCTCGGCCGGGCCAATCCCGACCAGGCGGGCGACGTTCAGCAGCTCCGAAGGCGACACCGATCCGCCCAGCGAGTAGTGGGCGAGCATGTCGGCCAGCCGCACGACCGCGGCCTCGCCGTCGACGTCCTCGGCGTGGTGGCGCTCGATCACGCTGGCGATCGACTTGGGCAGGCCCCAGCGGCGGGCGAGGACGCCGCCGACCAGAGCGTGGTCGACGCCCAGCTCGCGGCGCTCGGACTGGATCCGCTCCTCGGGGGTGCGCGCCTCGGCGTGGATCTGGCGCGGATAGCCCGGGTAGGCGTGGACCAGGACCAGCTTGCCGATGTCGTGCAGCAGCGAGGTGACCATCAGGCGATCCCGAGACTCGTAGCCAAGCTCGCGGGCGATGCGGTCGGCCGCGCGCTGGGTGGCCACCGCGTGCAGGCGGAAGCGCTCGGGCACGCCCTGCCACACCGCGGTGCGCTCGAAGAAGTCGAACGTCCGGGCCTTCGAGGCGATCGAGTGGACGGTGCGGGGCGAGAGGACCTCGACGCCCTTGACCGCGCTCTCGACGCGGCCGCGCATCTTGCCGTCCAGCCGGTTGGCGACGCGCAGCACGGTGACGGCGAGCGCCACGTCGGCCTCGACGGCCGCCACGACGTCGGCGGTCGACGGCTCGCCCTGCTCGAACAGGCGCAGAACCCGATTGCGCGACTCAGCGAGCATCGGGAAGGCTTCCATCGCCTCGAACGCGGCGGTCAGCCTGCGGCCGTGGCCCTCGTTGTGATGGCGCTCACGCGAGGCGTACGGATCATTGGAACTCTTGACTGCGGCTAGCGTGGCCAAGGCGGACATGCTCTTTCTTGTGGTTTCGGGGGAGGTTGGCGGTTCCACAGAACTCATGGCCGCCTCAGCCGGAGTTATCGGCAGGCATACGATGTTCGTTTAGTCGCACGGCTAATTCGCATGTTCCAGGGCCTGGTCGATCCGGGCCAGTGTCTCGTCTTTGCCGAGCAAGGCGACGCTTTCGAAGATCCCCGGCGACACCGTCGTGCCGGCGATCGCCACCCGCACGGGCTGGAACACCTTGGCCGGTTTGGTGCCGCGATTTTCGACCACCTCGCGCAGGGCGGCCTCGACGCTCTCGACCGTGAACGGGTCCGCACGGGCCAGGGCCTCGCGCGCCGCTTTCAGGCACTCCACCCCGCCATTGGAGCAGATGACCTTCTGGAATGCCTTCGGGTCGTCGGCCGGCCCGTCGAACAGGAAGCCGACGAGCGGCCAGAACTCGGCCAGCGTCTGGATCTTCTCCTCCGAGATCTCGACCGCATCGCGCAAGCCGGTGCGCCCGGTGAACTCCTCCAGTCGCCGGCTCAGCTCGTCGGTCCCGAGCTCCCGGATCCAGCGGCCGTTCAGGTGGCGCAGCTTGCGCTCATCAAACACCGCGGGGTTCTTCGAGACCCGCTCGAGCCGGAAGCGGCGGGCCAGTTCGTCGAGCGGGAAGAACTCCTCGTCGGCCGCGAACCCGGCGCCCAGCAACGCGATGTAGTTGTCGACCGCCTCGGGCAGGTAGCCGGCGGCGCGCAACTCCTGCACCGAGGCGGCGCCGTGGCGCTTGGACAGCTTGCGCCCGTCAGGTCCGTGGAGCAGGGGCAGATGGGCGTAGCGCGGCGGGGCGATGCCGAGCGCGTCGAGCACGAGCAGCTGCTTGGGCGTGTTCGAGATGTGGTCCTCACCCCGCACGACGTCGGTGATCTGCGCGTCGAGGTCGTCGACCAGGTTCGCGAACGCGTAAAGCACGGAGCCGTCCGCTCGGGCGATCACGAAGTCATCCATGCTCGCGTTGGCAAACCTGATCTGACCCCGGATGACGTCGTCGAAGACCGACTCCCCCTCGTCGGGAACCCGTAGGCGAACCGCGCCGGCCTCCTCCTCGGCGCCCCGGAATCCACGCTCGAATCCGTGGCGTTGCTTGTAGGCCTGGACGTCGTCGGCGGTCGCGCTCGAGTGGTAGGCGTGCCCTGATTCGAGCAACTGAGCGAGCACCTCGCCGTGGCGCTCAGCGCGCTCGGACTGGAACACCGGCCCCTCGTCCCAGTCGAGCCTCAGCCACCTGAGCGCGTCGAGGATCTGCTCCACGTTCTCGGGCGTCGAGCGCTCGCGATCGGTATCTTCGATCCGCAGCACCAGCGTCCCGGGTTCGCCGTCGGGGCCGTACGCCTGACCCCGGGCAAGGAGCCAGTTGTAAAGGGCCGTCCGGGCGCCGCCGATGTGCAGCGCTCCGGTCGGAGACGGAGCGAAGCGAACTCGCATGATCTACAGAATCGCATGCTAATCGGCGCACACGTGTCTAACGCCGGCGGACTCTCGCGCGCGGTCGAGCGCGGCGTGGATCGAGGCTGCAACGCGATCCAGATCTTCAACCAGTCGCCGCGCATGTGGCGGCCCACCGCGTACGACGAGGACGACTTCTCCGAATTCCGCGAGGCGCTCGAGGCCAGTCCGATCGAGGCGGTGCTCATCCACGCCGTGTACCTCCTCAACACGGCCACCGAGGACCGCGAGATGCGCGACAAGACGCGCGCCTCGCTGATCCAGTCTCTGCGCGTCGGAGCGGGCATCGGCGCGGTCGGCGTGGTGCTCCACGCTGGGTCGGCCAAGCAGGGAGACGTGGGCAAGGCGATCAAGCGCGCCGGCAAGGTGATCAAGCAGGCGCTCGACGAGACGGAGCACTGCGCGCTGCATCTCGAGGACACCGCGGGCGCCGGCGGCACCCTCGGGCGGTCGTTCGAGGAGCTCGCCGAGCTCATCGACGCCTCCGGCGGCGGCAAGCGCCTCGGGGTGTGCCTGGACTCCTGCCACCTGCTCGCCTCGGGCTACGAGGTGCGCACTCGCGAAGGGCTGGCCGAGACGATCGACGAGTTCGATCGCGCGGTCGGGTGCGAGCGACTCGGCTCGCTCCACGTGAACGACTCCGCCGCGGCGCTCGGCTCCAACCGCGACCGGCACGCGATCATGGGCCAGGGCGAGCTCGGCGAGAAGGGCTGCGCCGTATTCCTGTCCGAGCCCAGGTTCGAGACGCTGCCCTGTGTGCTCGAGACCGGTCGCGACGGCGGCGCGCCGGCCGCCGAGGACGTGGCGCTGGCCAAGAAGCTGCGCACGCGCGGGAAGTCCGCGCGCTCCCGCGCCGGGCGGTCGGCCAAGGCCGGCCGCCCCAAGCGCTGAAGCGCAGGCGCGGGATCAGCTCGTGGCCGGTCGGGTCGAACGGCGGCGCACCGCGAGGGCCGCCCCGCTGCCCACGCCCATCAGCACGAGCATCCCAGCCGCGCCGAGGCCGGCGTCGTCCCAGTGAAAGCCCGTCGCGCTCGCCGCGGCCGCATCGGCGGGCGGCTGAGTCGGGGCAGGCACCGTGGAGGCGCTGGCCGTGGAGGGCGCGATGTCCGGAAGAATCGGCCGAGCCGAGGCGGCCGCGGGGATGATCGCGGCGGCGAGCACGGTCGCGAGCATGATCAGTCTCTTGATTGGCTTGCACATGGTTGGTTCTCCTTTCGTTCAGGCGTAGAAGTAGGGATCCAGCACCCTTACTTCGGTGATCTCGTCCACCGGCAGCTGATTGCGCGTGGCGGTCTTGCGAACGGCCTCAGGGTTGGGCGCGTCGTAGATGCAGAAGGTCGTGCGCTTGTCGGCGCTGACGTAGGAGTGCACCCACGTGACGCCCTCCTCGGCGTTGCGCTCGACGACCGTGGCGCACACGGCGGCTCCGCCGCCTGCCACCGGGATGTGCAGCCCCTCGGGGAAGGTTCGCTGCACCATGTATCGCGGCATATCGGCTCTCCTCATCAGGTCGGTCGTGGTGACGGGAGAGAACCTACGGCGGCGCTGCGCACCGGGCATCGGGAGGACTCCCTATGTTGAGCGGCGGGGCGTCCCATCTTGGAGGCGGGCCCAAGCGATAGGTTGCAGGGCGTGAGCAATCGCGAGGCGGACGCGCTTGTCGTCTTTGGCATTACCGGGGACCTGGCCCGAAAGATGACCTTCCGGTCGCTGTACCGGCTCGAGCAGCGCGGACTGCTCGAGGTTCCCGTGATCGGGGTGGCGGCCGACGACCTGACCGACGAGCAGTTGCGCGACCGGGCGCGGCAGTCGATCAAGCAGACCGGGGAGCAGATCGACGACGAGGTGTTCGGCCGATTCGCAGACCGTCTGCGCTACGTCAAGGGCGACTTCGGCGACGAGCAGACGTACGCCCGCGTGTCCGAGGCGCTGGGCGAGCACAAACACCCGACGTTCTACCTGGAGATTCCGCCGTCGCTGTTCGCGACCGTGGTGGACGGCCTGGCCAAGGCCGGCCTCGTCTCGGACGGGCAGCGGGTGGTCGTCGAGAAGCCCTTCGGCCACGATCTGGAGTCCGCGCGGGAGCTCGCGGCCGATCTGCACCGTCACCTCGACGAGTCACAGCTCTATCGGATCGACCACTTCCTGGGCAAGATGGGCCTCGAGGAGATCCTCTACCTGCGGTTCGCCAACACGATGCTCGAGCCGCTGTGGAACCGCAACTACCTCGCCTGCGTCCAGATCACGATGGCCGAGAACTTCGGCGTGGAGGATCGTGGTCATTTCTACGATCCGGTCGGGGCGCTGCGAGACGTCGTCGTAAACCACCTTCTCCAGTTGCTCGCGACCGCAGCGATGGAACCACCCTCGGGGCGCGATCCGGAGACGCTCCAGGACGCCAAGCGGGCCGTGTTTCGGGCGATACCGGACGCCGATCCGGCCCACTACATCCGCGGTCAGTACGACGGCTACCTCGACACCGACGGCGTCGCGGCCGACTCGACCACCGAGACCTACGTCGCGCTCCGCCTCGAGATCGACAACTGGCGATGGGCGGGCGTCCCGTTCTTCGTGCGCACCGGCAAGCACCTGGAGGTCAGGCAGACCGAACTGCGGATGTTGTTCAAGCACCCGCCCCGCCTGCACTTCCTCCCGGAAGGGCACCGCCGGCCCGAGCCCAACCAGATCGTGTTCAAGATCGATCCGTCGACCGGGGTCAGGATGGTCCTCGACGCCCAGCGCGCGGACAGGACGGAGGCGACCGAGATCGAGTTCGACATGGAGTTCGCGCAAGAGGGCGGCGAGGGCGCGACGCCCTACGAGGTCCTGCTCCATGCGGCGATTTGCGGCGATGCCACCCACTTCACCCGGCAGGACAACGTCGAGCAGAGCTGGCGGATCGTGCAGCCGCTCCTCGACTCTCCCCCGCCTGTGCACCCATACGCCAAGGGCTCCTGGGGTCCCGAGGAGGCCGAGAAGCTGGTCGCGGGCTACGGGGGGTGGCGCGGCCCATGGTTGCCACGGGACGGCGACTGAGCGGGCTTACAAGAGCAGGTTGACCGGCTGCTCCAGCAGCCGGCGGATGCGCGCGAGGAACTCCGCCGCCGGCGCGCCGTACAGGATGCGATGGTCGCACGTGAGCACGAGGCTCATGCGCACACCGGGAACGACCTGCCCGTCGCGGACCACCGGGAGCTCTCGCAACTCGCCCACGGCGAGGATCGCGGCCTGCGGCGGGTTGATGATCGCGGCGAAGCTGGCGACGCCGTACATGCCGAGGTTCGACACCGTGAACGTGGCGCCTGACAGCTCGGCGGGCGTGATCTGGCGCTGGCGGACCCGGTCGGCGAGCGTGCGCGCCTCGCGGGCGATCTCCAGCAGCGACTTGCGGTCGGCGTCGAACACGGTGGGGACGACCAGGCTGTCCTCGACGGCCACGGCGACGCCCACGTTGACGCGTTCGTAGAGCTCGAACGCCCCGTCGCGGTAGGCGGCGTTGGCCCGCGGATGCTCGCGCAGGGCCAGCGCGCAGGATTTGATCACCAGGTCGTTGTACGAGGGGACCACATCGCCCGGGCGGGCGGCCTTGCGCAGCTGATCGCGCAGCGCGACCGCCTGCTCCATCTCGACCTCCGCGTGCAGCGTGAAGTCGGGGATGGTCGCCTTGGACTCCGCCATGCGCTGGGCGATCTGGACCTGGGTGCGCGACAGCTTCGCAGTCGTGACCTCGCCCTTGTTGCCGCGTGCCGGCTGAGCCGCCGCGGGGGCTGGCGGGGAGGGGGCTGGCGGGGCGGCGGCGGTCACGTCTGCCTTGATGATCCGGCCACCCGGACCGGAGCCGGTCACCTGCGAGAGGTCGACTCCGGATTCGCGCGCGAGGCGCCTGGCGAGCGGCGAGGCCTTGGCGCGGCCGTTGTCCTCGCGCGCGGGCCCTGGCGATGCCGGCGCCGGCGCGGTCGCCTCACCGATGCTGGCGATCGGCCGGCCGATCGGCACGGTCTCCCCCTCGGCGACCAGGATCCGGAGCGTACCCGCGGCGTCGGCGTCGAAGGTCACCGTCGCCTTGTCGGTCTCGACCTCGGCCAGCGGCTCGCCCTCGGACACCCGCTCGCCGTCCTGCTTGAGCCAGCGGATGATCGTGCCCTCCTCCATCGAGTCGGACAGGCGCGGCATGACGACCTCAGGCATGGATTCCGGCGCGCTCGCGGACGGTGGCTACGATCGCATCGGCGTCCGGGATGAACGCGTCCTCGAGCGTGGGGCTGTAGGGGATCGGGAGCTCGCCGGTGGTCAGCAGCCACGCGTCGTCGAGGTCGTGCAGTGCGTGCTCGGCGACGCGGCCGAGCAACCCGGCGGCCCACCCCCCGGTGGCGGGACCCTCCTCGACGGCCAGCAGACGGTTCGTCCGGGCGACCGACTCAAGCACGGTCTCGAGATCGAGCGGTCTGAGCGTGCGTAGGTCGATCACCTCGGCCTCGATGCCGTCGTCTCGCGCCAGCTGCTCGGCCGCCTCGAGGGCGTCCGGCACCCCCTTGCCGGCCGAGGTGATCGTTACGTCGGTTCCCCGCCGTGCGATCCGCGCACGGCCCAGCGGGAGAACCTCCTGGTCGGGAGCGAGTCCCGGTCCCTTGACTGAATACAGCCGTTTGTGCTCGAGGAAGATCACGGGGTTGTCGTCGCGGACGGCCGCCTTGAGGAGCCCCTTCGCCTCGGCGGGAGAGGATGGGAACGCGATCTTCAGGCCCGGAATGCCCTGAAACCAGCTGGCGTGCGTCTGCGAGTGGATCGCGCCGAAGCGCCCGCCTCCGCCCACGGCCGAGCGGACCACGAGCGGGGCGCTGCGCTGCTCGTTCGACAGGTACCAGTACTTGGCCGACTGGTTGACCAGCGAGTCCATGGCGAGGCCCATGAAGTCGCCGAACATGATCTCGATGATCGGGCGCAGCCCGGTGACCGCCGCCCCGAAGGCCGCGCCGGTGATGGCCAGCTCGGAGATCGGGGTGTCGAACACGCGCTCGGCCCCAAAGCGGTCCTGGATGCCCGGGGTGACCGCGAACACGCCGCCCTGCTCGGCGGCGATGTCCTCGCCGAAGAACACGACCGATTCGTCGCGCTCCATCTCCTCGATGATCGCCTCGCGGACGGCGACCCGGAACTCGAGCTGGTCGCTCATCCCGCGAACTCCGTCGGGTCCTCGGCGGCGGGATCGGGATACGGCGCGGCCAGAGCGGCCTGCACGGCATGCTCGATCCGGGCCCTGGTCGAACTTTCGGCCTCGGCCAGGTCCTGTTCGGAGACGCCCAGCTCGGCGAGGCGAGCCTTGGCCACGTTCAGCGGGTCGCGGGCCAGCCAGCGCTCGACCTCCTCGGGCGGGCGGTACTTGGCCGGATCGGCCTTGGAGTGCCCGTGGTGGCGGTATGTCTGGCACTCGAGCAGAGTCGGCCCGCCGCCCTCGCGCGCGCGCCCGACCGCCTCCAGCGCGGCCTCCCGCACCGCCCACACGTCGTTGCCGTCGACGGTCCGGGCCGGGATGCCGTACGGAGCGGCCCGAGCCGTGATGTCGCCGCCGGCCGTGACCTTGAGCATCGGGGTGAACTCGCCGTAGAAGTTGTTCTCGCACACGTACACGGCGGGCAGCGCGAGCACCTTGGCGAAGTTCAGGCACTCGTGAAAGTAGCCCTGGTTGCTCGCCCCGTCCCCGAACATGGCCACGGCCACCCGGCCCTGGCGCTTGGCCGCCAGCGCGGCGCCGGTGGCGGCGGCGATGCTCCCGCCGACGATCCCGAAGCATCCGACCAGCCCGTGCTCGGTGTCGATCACGTTCATCGAGCCGGCCCGGCCGCCGCACACCCCGGTGGCCCGCCCGAGCATCTCGGCCAGCAGGGCGTCGGGATCGGTGCCCTTGGCCAGCGCATGGCCGTGGCCGCGATAGGTCCCGGCCAGGTAGTCGTCGGGCTCGA
Source organism: uncultured Solirubrobacterales bacterium (assembly GCA_963832315.1). Taxonomy (GTDB): domain Bacteria; phylum Actinomycetota; class Thermoleophilia; order Solirubrobacterales; family Solirubrobacteraceae; genus Palsa-465. Next base: position 712,984 of record CAWHTT010000015.1, read on the forward strand.
GCGCCGAGCACACGCCGACCGGCACCGCCTCCTGGCCGGCGCACAGGTGAGTCGTTCCGTGCACCTCGCCCTTGAGGAACAGTCGCTGCATCTCGGTCTCGAACAGGCGGATGAGCAGCATCAGCCCGTAGCGCTCGAGGTAGGCCGCGGGTGCCTCGGTGTCGATCTGCTGGTCGACCGTCACTAGGCCGCTCGCTCGAGGCCGTCTGACACCGGCGCGGCGTCGGGCTGGAGCTCGAGCCCGGACGCCTTGGCCTCGAGCTCGATCAGCGCGGCGAAGTCGACGTCGGTGTAGCCGTGTCCGACCAGCGCCTGCACCACCTGCTGGGCCGCGGACGCCACGGGCATCGGCACCCCGAGCTCTCTGGCCGCCTCATGGCCGAGGTCGAAGTCCTTGAGCAGGAGCGGCGGTGTGAACGTGGGCGCGAAGTCGAGGTTGACGTAGGCCGGGGTCTTGTAGCGGGTGAAGGTCGAGCCGAGCACGCTGTTGTTCAGGAACTCCATCATGGCCGCGCGCGAGATACCGCCCTTCTCGCCGAGCACGAGGATCTCGGCCAGCGACTGGGCGACGATCCCGAGCATCAGGTTGTGGCAGACCTTGACCAGCCGGGCCCGATCGCCCTCGCCGACATACGTCACGCCGCCGCCGGCCATGATCTCCAGGTAGGGCAGCGCCGCCTGGTGGGCCGCCTCCGGCCCCGAGGTGACCATGGTCAGCCGCCCCGCCTTGACCACCTTGGGGTTGCCGCTGACCGGGGCGGCGAGCAGGGCGGTGCCGCGCTTCTCCGCCTCGGCGCGCACCGCGGCGGATGCCTCGGCCGAGATCGTGGTGGAGTCCACTATCACCGACGGGGCCTTGCCTTCGCCCGACAAGAGCCCCTCGGGTCCCGCCACGACCTGCTGGAAGTCGCTCGGGCCGGCCACGATCGTGAACACGATGTCGCGGTCGCCCAGCTCGGCCGGGGTGTCGACGATCGTCGCGCCCAGCTCGGTCAGCGGCTCGGCCTTGGCCCGCGTCCGGTTGTAGACGGACAGGTCACACCCGGACTCGAGCAGGCGGGTGGCCAGCGCCAGGCCCATCCGGCCGGCGCCCACCCAGCCCAGCCTCTTGTCGCTCAGCTTTCCATCCGGCATAGGTCAGCTCCTCGCCCCGGCTCGGCGCATGCAATCGATTGCAGACTAGCGGACCCCGTCGCGTGCCGTCAAGCCGCGCGCTGCAAACGTTTGTAAGCTTCCGCCCGTGGGACTGCCGACGTACGGGACCATGGCCGTCGACTGGGAGGAGCGGGTCCGGTTCGATCGCCTGCGCGAGGAGCGGCTTGCGCGGATCAGCGGGTTGCTGGCGGAGTCGTCGATGGGGGCGCTGCTCTGCTTCGACATGACCAACATCCGCTACATCACCGCGACCCACATCGGCACGTGGGCCCAGGACAAGCTGAACCGCTTCTGCCTGCTCCCCCAGGGCGATCAGCCGATCATGTGGGACTTCGGCTCGGCGGCGCGCCACCACCAGCTGTACAACCCGTGGCTGGGCGACGGCCGCTCGCGCGCCGGCATCTCGACGCTGCGCGGCGCGATGTCGCCGGAGTCCGGCCGAGCCGAGGACGTCGCGAGCAAGATTCGCGTCGAGCTCGAGCAACGCGACCTGCTCGGCGAGCCGCTCGGCGTCGACGCGCTCGAGCCGGCCGTCCTGTTCGCCCTGCAGAAGGCGGGCATCGAGATCGTCGACGGCCAGCAGCTCATGCAGCAGGCGCGGGTCATCAAGACGCAGGACGAGATCACGCTGCTCAACCACGCCTGCGCGATGGTCGACGCGGCCTACGAGGAGCTCTACCGGGCGATGCGCCCCGGGATGCGCGAGAACGAGTGCGTGGGCCTGGTCAACAAGGTGCTCTACGACATGGGATCGGAGTTCGTCGAGGGCGTCAACGCGATCTCCGGCGAGCGGTGCAACCCCCACCCCCACGTTTACACCGACCGCGCGCTGCGCCCGGGCGACCCGGCCTACTTCGACATCCTGCACAGCTTCATGGGCTACCGCACGTGCTACTACCGCACGTTCGCGGTGGCCAGCGGCTCCAAGGCCCTCCTCGACGCCTACCGGCGCTGCCGCTATTACCTCGACGCGGCGATCGCGCTGATCAAGCCCGGCGCCACCACCGGCGAGGTGGCCAGCGTGTGGCCGAAGGCGCAGGAGTTCGGCTTCGCCGATGAGGAGGCGGCGTTCGCGCTCCAGTTCGGCCACGGCGTCGGCCTGTCGATCTGGGAGAAGCCGATCTTCAGCCGGCTGGTCTCGCTCGACCATCCCGAGGAGATCCGTGAGGGGATGGTGTTCGCGCTCGAGACGTTCTGGCCGGCCAGCGACGGCTGGTCGGCGGCGCGGATCGAGGAGCAGCTGGTGGTGACCGCGGACGGCTGCGAGGTGATCACACGGTTCCCGGCCGAGGACCTGGTGATCGCCGGCAAGCCGTACTACACGGTCGGCGGCTCACTGGCGCTCGAGCGGGAGGTGACCTCCGAGCGCAACACGGTCCTCGACCACGACGCCCTGGAGGCGATCCCGGCGGCCGACGCCGGCGCACCGCTTGCCCTCGGCTAGACCGATGGCGCTGAAGCTGCCATATACGTAGCTTCAGCGCCATTGTCCTGAGGTTCTCCCAGATTAGGGGCGAGCCTCGAGCACGAGGTTGAACGGCGTTTCGGTCGCGCGCCGGAAGCGCGTGAAGCCGCCGGCCGTGACCACTTCGCGCAACCGCGTCTCGCCCGCCTGCGCCCCGAGGGCGAGTCCGACCTCCTGGTCGCGTGATGCCGGCGTGCACACCAGCGTCGACGCGCCGTAGTAGATCCGGCCCACCGGGTTCAGGTTGTCCTCGAGCCGGTCGCCGGCGAACGGCTCGACGATCAGCCAGGTGCCGTCCGGCGCGAGCGTCCGCAGCACGTGGGCGGAGGCGCCGACCGGGTCACCCATGTCGTGCAGGCAGTCGAACATGCACACGAGGTCGTACCCGCCGCCCGGGTATTCCTTGGCCGGGGCCACCTCGAACCGGACGCGATCGCCGAGCCCGGCCTGCGCGGCGGCCTCACGGGCGTGCTCAATCGAGGCCGCGTGGTAGTCGAAGCCGACGAACTCCGAGCGCGGGTACGCCCCGGCCATCAGGATGGTCGAGGCGCCATGTCCGCACCCGACGTCGGCCACGCGAGCGCCCGCCCGGAGCTTGGACTCCACCCCGTCGAGAGCCGGGATCCAATCCGACACCAGGTTCGCGGCGTATCCGGGACGGAAGAACCGCTCGGTGCCGCTGAACAGGTCGTGGTGGTGCTCGTGCCAGCCGACGCCGCCTCCGGTCTGGAAGGCCCTGGCGACCTTCTCCTCGTCCTTGATCGCCGCGGTGATCACCTGGAAGGCGCCCGCCACGAACGACGGATTTCCCTCCTCGGCGAGCATCACCGACTGCTCCGGCGAGAGGAAGAAATCGCCGGTGTCCGGGTCGTAGCTGACGAAGCCGCCGGCCGCCTGGTTCGACAGCCATTCGCGGATATAGCGCGGGTCGGTCCCGGTGCGCGCGGCGAGCTCCTCGGCGCTCACCGCCTCGCCGCCGGCCATCGCCCGGTAAAGGCCGAGCCGATCACCGAGGGCGACCAGAGCCGAGCTGATGGCCGCCCCGAGCTCCCCCACGACGCGTCCCATGAACTCGTCGACCTTGGCCTGATCGATGGGTGCGACTGTGGCCGACATGCCTCACGCCTCGTCCCAGGCCTGGATCACGGTCTGGCCGGAGATCAGGCCGCCGTCGAGCTCGATCACGGTCGCGCACAGCACGTTGGTGCCGTCCGGGTAGCGGCAGGCCTCGGTGAATGCGGCGCCGGTCTCGTCGTGCACGCGGTGCTTGACCGAGTGGGTCATGTCGCGTCCGTAGATGTCCTCGAGCCAGGCCTGGATCTCCTCGCGGGTGCGCAGCACCTGGGGCGCGCCCGGCTGCGAGACCTTGTCGGCGATCGTGACCACCGCGTTCGGCCCGTACATCGACAGCTGCGTCGCGGCGTCGCGCTCCTCGGCCGCCCGGGTGAAGCGATCGAGATCGAAGGTGGTGATGGTGCCCATGGCCCCCTCCTTTGGGGATGGGGAGATCGTCCCGCGCGAGCGTGGCCTCTCCCCACTGGATGTATACTTACCTGCTAGTAGGTAAGTAACGTGATGGCGCGCAACTTACCTTCTAGTAGGTAGACTGTCAAGGCCCCAGAGGAGAAAATCGGATCGATGGCCGTCCGCAACAGAAAAGAGTCCGGAACCGCCGAACGCGTCCTCGACATCGCCGAGCGCTTGATGCAGATCCGGGGCTTCAACAACTTCAGCTACGCGGACATCGCCACCGAGCTCGGCATCACGAAGGCCAGCCTTCACTACCACTACCCCGGCAAGGCGGAGCTCGGCCAGGCGCTGATCACCCGATACACGCAGCGGTTCAACGAAGCGCTGGCCGACATCGATCGAGACGCCCCCGACGCGCGCGCGAAGCTCGAGGCCTACGTGGACCTGTATGCCGGCGTCTTGCGCAACGAGCGGATGTGCATGTGCGGCATCCTCGCCGCGGAGTACCCGACCCTGCCGGACGCGATGCAATCGGAGGTGATCGGCTTCTTCGACGAGAACCAGCGCTGGCTGGCCGAACTGCTCAAGGCGGGCGACGCCGACGGAACGCTCAAGTTCACCGGCCGGCCCGAAGACGTCGCGCAGGGCATCCTCAGCACGCTCGAGGGCGCGATGCTGGTCGCCCGACCGTACGGCGACCTCGCGCGCTTCGACGCCGCGGCGGGTCAGCTCATGGCCGGCCTGACGACCTGAGCGCGCGCCACAGCTTCTCGGGCGTGAACGGCGGGTCAGGGGCCTGCGCACCGACGCCGGCCAGCGCGTCGGCTACCGCATTGGCGACCGCCGCCGGCGTCCCGATCGCGCCCCCCTCGCCGATCCCCTTGGCCCCGAGCGGGTTGTTCGGCGTGGGGGTCTCCACGAACGCGGTGGCGATCGGCGGCACCTCGATCGTGCCGAGCACGCCGTACTCGGCGAACGAGGCGTTCCGGAGCTGTCCGTCGCCGTCATGTATCGCCTCCTCGGTCAGCACGGCTCCCAGTCCCTGTACCGCCCCGCCGAGCACCTGGCCCTCGGCGAGCAGCGGATTGATGATCGTCCCGGCATCGTCGACCGCCGCCAGGCGTCGCACGTGCGGCGTGCCGGTATCCGCGTCGATCTGCACCACGGCGGCGTACGCGCCCGAGCCGAACACCAGCTCTGACTCGAAGCGCACCTCGGCCTCGAGCCCCGCGGCGGCCTCGCCCCAGCAGACGGTGCGGCCGTCCGGAGCCGTCCAGTCGCGCCCGGCGCGGACGAGCTCCTCGGCCCGGCAGTGCAGCAGCCGCGCCGCCGCCGTCGTCGCCTGCGCCAGGATCTGCTCGCTCGCAAGCCCCAGCGCCGAGCCGCCCATGGCCACCGAGCGACTCGCGTACGTGCCGACGCCCGGGATCTCGCCGAACCGAAGCTCGACGTCGCCGGGATCGATCCCCAGCCCCTCCGCCACGATCTGCGCGAACGTCGTCTCGTGCCCCTGGCCGTGCGGCGAGCAGCCGCTGCACGCGATCACGCGTCCGCCCTTGAGCACGGCCACTCGCGCGCTCTCCCAGTTGCCGCCGGCGCGCTCGACGTACATGGCCACTCCGGTGCCCACGAGCGGCCCGCGCTCGGGCCGGGCCAGCTCGACCGCACGATCCAGGCACCGCGCGTAATCGCCCGAGTCGTACGTCCAGCCCAGCGCGCTGCGGTAGGGGAACGAGCGGATCAGGTTGCGCCGGCGCAACTCGACCGGGTCCAATCCCAGCTCGCGGGCCGCACGATCGACGGTCAGCTCGAGGAAGTACGCCGCCTCGGGTCGGCCGGCGCCGCGGTACGGACCGGTCGGGACCTTGTCGGTCCGGGCGCCACGCACCGAGACCGCCGCCGCCGTGACGTCGTAGCAGCCGGTCATCAGCATCGCGGTCGTGTGAGGCGGAACCGCCGTGGTCGGCAGCAGGTAGGCCCCGAGGTCGGCGAGGATCTCCGCCTTCACCGCGAGGATCCGCCCGACCGCGTCGAGCGCCAACTCGACGTCGGCTTCGACGCCTCGCCCCTGGTAGGCCCCAAGGAAGTTCTCCACGCGATCCTCGACCCATTTGAGCGGCCGCCCGAGCGCCATCGCGCCGATCGCCACCGCCACCGCCTCGACGGCGATCATCCCCTTGCTGCCGAACGCCCCACCGACGTCGGGGACGATCATCCGGATGCGCTCCGGCGGCCGACCCAGCGCGTGGGCGAGTTGGGCCAGCGGCCGGTGGGGGTCCTGCGCCGAGGCCCAGATCGTCAGCAGGTCGTCGGCCTCGTCGTAGGCCGCCACCACGCCGCGTGGCTCGATCGGCGCGGCGACGAGGCGTGGGATCCGGTGTCGGGCTCGCACGCGATGCGCGGCGTCGTCCAGCGCGCCGTCGAGATCGCCGACCGTCCGATCCCAGCGCATCAGCGTCTCGGGCGCCTCGCGCGGGTCGACCGTCGCCTCGAGCTCTGCGTAGCGCACCTGAACCAGCTCGGCGGCGTCCACCGCCAGCGCTCGGGACTCGGCGATGACCGCGGCGACCGGTTGGCCGGCGTAACGGACCTCGCCCGCGGCCAGGATCGGATGCGGCAGATCGGCCAGCTCCGCTCCCTCGGGCCGGGTCACCGGCAGCGGTTGCGCGTGGCCGGCCAGGTCCGCCGCGGTCAGGACACGCAGCAGCCCCGGCGCGCGGGCCGGGAGCCGGATGTCCTCGATTCGCGCCCGGGCATGGTGGCTGCGCACGAACGCGACGTGGGCCAACCCGGAGAGGTCGAGATCGTCCACATAGCGGCCGCGGCCGCGCAGGAGCGGGAGATCCTCGCGCCGGCGCAGCGGCTGCCCGATCATCGAGCGAGACTGAGCTGCTCGGCCATCCAGTCCGCCACCAGCGGCCGGTAGCGGTACGGGATGTTGCTGCACACGTGGGAGCCGTGCTCGAACAGCACGAACGTCCCGTTCGGTGACTCCCGCGCCGCCCGCTCGGTCTGCTGCCAGGGGACGATGCGGTCCAGGCCGCCCGCGACGAACAGCGCTGGCTGCTTGATCCGATCGACGACGCCGCACAGCGTCAACGCGCCTGCCCGCTCGCGTCCCTCGCGCTCGTCGTGGGCACCCGACTTGACGATGAACGTCTCGCGGGTGAGCGGCGGCAGCTCATCCCAGCGCTCGCCGAACTCGTACGGGCCGCTGATCGCCGCGACGGCCCGGATCCGGGGCTCGAACGCGGCCGCGCGCGGCGCGTAGTAACCGCCCAGGCTGACCCCGACGGCGCCGACCCGGACCAGGTCGAGATCATCGCGCCCGGAGAGGGCGTCGAGCATCGCGGCGACCGCGGCCTCGTAGTCGGGCCGGATCGGGAGCGCGAACCCGCTCTCCCCCTGGCCGGGACCGTCGATTGACAGTGTGGCCATGCCTCGCGCCAGGAACGTGTTCTCGTGGTGGAAGAACTCCTCCTTGGTCGAGTCGAGCCCGGGGATCAGGATGACCAGCGGCGGCCGGTCGGATCCCGGTGGGCGGCGGAGGTTCGCGGCGAGCGGCGCCCCGTCAAGCCGCGCCTCGATTCGCTCGGCACTCGGATCGAGATAACCGTGCGCCCGGTACAGGGCGTCGATCGCGCGCTCGGTCGCGGCGCGGTGCGCGTCCGCGTCGAGCACCCAGACGAATTTCCCGAAGTGCAGGCAGAGCGCCGCGTGCAGGTACGCCTCGCCCGCGCTGCGACCCCGCCCGGCTGACTGGGCGGCGCCGGCCAGCTCCAGATGCTCCTCGGCCACCGCGGTCCAGGCCGCGAGCCAGCCCTCCCAGCGCTCGATCCGGCCGGTGGTCCGGACGAAGTCGCCCCAGTCGACGCCCATCGTGATGAAGCGGGGCGCCCAGTGGTCGATGGCGGCCTGCACCCGCCGGTCGGGCATCAGCCGGCAGGGGTGCTCGACGCCGCGCCGCCCAGGTACAGCGAGCCGATCTCCGGGTGCTCGAGGATCTCGCGTCCGGTGCCGGTCAGGCGAACCCGGCCGTTCTCGAGCACCAGGCCGCGGGTGCTCAGCTTGAGGCCCGCGCGCGCGTTCTGCTCGACCAGCAGGATCGTCCGCCCTTGCTGGTTCATCAGCCGGATCATCTGGAAGACGGTCCGGCGGGTCGGAGGATCGAGCCCGATCGACGGCTCGTCGAGCACGATGAGCGATGGATCGAGCATCAGGCTGCGCCCCAGCTCGACCAGGCGCTGCTGGCCGCCGGACAGGCTCCCGGCCTTGTCCCCCGCGCGCTCTCGCACCAGGGGGAACAGCTCCTCGACCTCCTCGCGCCGGCGCCGCACCACCGCTGCGTCCCTCACCGTGTAGGCGCCCATCTCGACGTTCTCGCGCACGGTCATCTCTCCGAACAAGCTGTGCGCCTGGGGAACCAGGACCACGCCCTTGGCCAGAATCTGGCGCGGTGCCAGCCCGACCAGCGAGTCGCCCAGGAAAGCGATCTCGCCGCGCCGCGGTCGCAGGATGCCGCTGATCGTCGACAGCAGTGTGGATTTGCCCGAGCCGTTGGGCCCGACGATGCACATGATCTCGTGGCGGGCCACCGTGAACGAGACGCCTTTGAGGATGTCGCCTCCGCCGTAACCGGCGGTCACGCCCTCGACCGTGAGCAGCACCTCGCCGGTCGGTCCGCTCCCATTGCCGGCTCCCTGGCTAGACGTCATCGTCGTCGGCTCCTCCCAGGTAGGCGTCGAGCACGGCCGGGTCCGCCCGGACCTGCTCGGGAGTGCCGGTCTTCAGCGTGCGCCCCTGATGCAGCACGGTTACCTCATGGCAGAGCCCCATCACGAACTCCATGTTGTGCTCGACGACGAGGAACGTCTTGCCGGCGCGGTTGAGCTCCCGTATGCGCTCGGTGAGCTGCTTGATCAGCGTCGGGTTGACCCCCGCGGTCGGCTCGTCGAGCAGCAGCACAGCGGGATCGGCCACGAGCAGCGAGCCGAGTTCGAGCAGCTTGCGCTGGCCATAGGACAAGTTGCCGGCGGGGCTGCGCGCCAGCCGGGCCAGCCCGACGAACTCAAGCATCTCGAGCGCGCGTTGGCGCTCTGCCGTCGAGCCGGCCCGGCGCCCCACGCTGCGCGTCCAACCCTCGTGCCGCTGGGTGGCCACCAGCATGTTCTCGAGCACGGTGAGCCGGAAGAACAGCCGGGTGATCTGGAAGGTGCGACCCACGCCCAGCGAGAACACCCGCTCCGGGGTCGCCCGGGTGATCGATTCGCCGTCGAACCGGATCTCGCCGCCGCTGCACCGGTCATAGCCGGTCATCACGTTGAACAGCGTGGTCTTGCCCGATCCGTTGGGTCCGATCAGGCCGGTAATCGAGCCTCTGGCGACCGACAGCGAGCACTCGCTCAGGGCCTGTAGGCCGCCGAATGACTTGGACACGCGGTCGGCTTCGATCAGCCCGCTCATCTCACCCCCGCCTCGACCACGCCACCGGTCCGTCCCGGCTCCTCGGGCCCGGGCTCGGGCTCCTCCGGACCGGACCGCCAGCGCCGGATGAGTTCCTCGGCGCTGGGGATGATCCCGCGCGGCAAGACCAGCACCACAGCCAGGAACAGCGCCCCGTAGATGATCAGGTAGGCCTGACTGGCGCCGTACTGCACGGTGAAGTACTGCTGGAGCGACTCGAGCAAGAGCGCGCCGAGCAACGGCCCGAGCACCGTCCCCAGCCCGCCCAGGAAGGCCATCAGCGCGATCGACAGGTCGAACAGCGGGTCGAACGCGAACTGGGGAAAGATCTGGCCGAGGAAATAGGCATAGATGCCGCCGGCCATCCCGACCGGTATCGCCGACAGGACGAACGCGCTGAGCTTGACGCGTCCGACCCGAACGCCGAGGCCGCGGGCGCGCTCCTCGTCGTCGCGGATGGCCAGCAGCTGCAGGCCGAACCGGGAACGGCGAACCAGCCACGTGAGCGTGACGGTGGCGAGCAGGACCACCGCGGTGACGTAGTAGAAGTTGTCGTTGTAACTCGTAACCGACCACAGCGGAGTGGGCGGCTGCAGTCCCGAGGAACCGCCGGTGAAGGCGAGGTTGAAGGCGGCCAGCTGGAAGATGAACATGAACGCGATCGTGATCACCACGAACGTGTGGCGACGGGCGCGTAGCGCGATCAGCCCGGTGGGAACGGCGATCAGCCCGGCCACGACCCCCGCGACCGGTACCAGTGCGAACACTCCCCACCCCGCCGCGAACCCGAGGTGATTGGCGAGCAGTGTGAGCGCGTAGGCGCCGCAGCCGAAGTACACGGCGTGACCAAGCGCGATGTAGCCCGAGGCGCCCGCGAACATGTTCCACGCCGACGCGGAGACCATGAAGATCAGTGTGAACACCGCTATCGACGTGGTCGTCGGGTTGCTGAAGACGAGCGGGAACACGCCGAGGATCACGACCGCGACCGCGACCCCAAGCGCGCGCAGGGATGATCGTGCGCTCACTCGACCCCGATCCACGTGTTCATTGCGCCCTGACCGCCGCCTTCCCGAACAGGCCGTTCGGCCGGAACGAGAGCACGACGATCAGTGACGCGTAATACACGAGCGTGGCCCACACCGGCGACCACACCACCGCGACCACGTCCTCGAGGGTGACCATGAACAGCGCGGCCACGAGCGCCCCGCCGATGCTCCCCAACCCGGCCAGGATCACAATCGAGAGCAGGCGCGAGATCAGGTCGTAGCCGCTGCTCGGGGTGAACGCGTTGGTGGCACCGAACACCATGCCGCCGGCCGCGGTGACTGACACACCGATGCCCACTGACATAGTGCGCACGCGGTTCACGTTCACGCCGATCAACTCGGCCGCGGTGCGATTCTGCAGCGACCCTCGCACGCCGCGGCCGAAGTGAGTCCGGTACAGCAGGTAGTACAGAACGCCCAGCAGCACGAGCGCCAGCACGAAGCCGAATACGTAGATGTAGGGCAGGTAGAACCCGAGCAGGTGGAATGTGCTGTCGACGTAGGACCCGTGCAACTGCAGGACGTTCACCCCGAAGATCACGCTCAGGAGGCCCTCGATGATGATCGCCACCGCGTAGGTGACGAGGATCGACATCGCCGTGCGGTCATGCTCGTGCAGCCGCCGCATGAACGCCCACTCGATCGCCACCCCGAGGACGAAGAACGCGGGGATCGTGATGATCAGACCTACGAACAGGTCGATGCCCAGGTCCGCCGACAGCACGTAGCTCATGTACGCGCCGAGCACGATCAGCGCGCCCTGCGCGATGTTGATGATGTCCATCACGCCGAAGATCAGCGTGAGCCCGGCGGCCATCAGCGCATAGACGCCTCCGGTGAGGATCCCGTCGACAATCGCCTTCGCGATCGAGGAGGCGTTCACGAGCGGGAGGCGTTCACGAGCGGGAGGCGATCACGAGCGGGAGGCGATCACGAGCCCCAGTTCGGTTTCGGGTAGGTGGGCGGCTTGGACCCGGAGGCCCCGGTGGGCAGCACCTGCACCTGGTTGCCCTTCTGCCACTGGAACACGAACGCGGCGGCCGCGCCGTTCTCACCCTTGGCGTCGAACTTCACCGGGCCTTGCACGCTGTTCAGGGTCACGCCGCTGTGGAGATAGCTGATGATCTTGGCGTTGTCCAGGCTGTGCGTCGCCGCGACGGCCTGGGCGACCGCCTGGCCGACCGAGTAGGCCTCGGCCACGTCGGCGTTGACGTCGGCGGGGGTCCCACCGTACTTGGCCACGTACTCGCTGACCATCTTCTCGCTCTGGCTGTTGGCGTAACCGGGATACCAGCCGTTCGGGTACATGATTCCCTCGGCATTGGCCGCCCCACCAACCGCCTTGAGGAAGTCCGCGCCCTGGTCCGGGCCGGCGGTGGCGATGAAGACCTTCGGGTTGTAGTGCTGCTGGATGAAGGCGTGAACGAACGCCGACACCGTCGGCACGTCGACCGAGCCGAGCACCACCGCGTCGGCGTGGCTCGAGGCCACCGCGCTGGCGATCGGCGCATAGTCGGTCACCTCAGCCGGGAACACCTTGTTGTAGACGGTCTTGATCCCCGCCGCGCTCATGATGCTCTGGGCCTGCGGGATCTGGGGCTGGGTGAACGGATCATCGCTGGTCGCGTAGGCGGCGGTCTTGGGTCGCTGCGCGGGCGGCAACGTGGAGACCCACTTGGCGAACGGCACCAGGTTGTCGACCACCGGCAGGCTGACGTCGAAGATGTTGTGGAGGCCGTTGCCGAACGCGGCAGGGGCGCCGCCGGCGCCCTCCACGAACGCGTAGCCGTAGCGGTTGACCACCTTGGAGGAGGGCACCGTGAGCAGCGTCGAGAACGGGCCGAACACGAGCTTCGCGTGATCGGAGGAGATCAGCTTCTGGTAGTTGGTGACCACCTGGGCCGGGCTGCTCGCGTCCGAGACGATGTCGAGCTTGACCGGATGGCCCATCAGTCCACCGGTCTTGTTGACGTCGCTCGCCCACAGCTTGTAGCCGCGCTCGAAGGCCGTTCCGTCGGCCGAGAAGTCGCCCGACAGCGACAGCGACGCGCCGATCACCACAGGGGAGCCGCCGCCGCTCGAGCCAGTCGAGCCACTCGAGCCGCTCGAGCCGGAGCCTCCGGAGCTGGCCGAGGAGCTGCTGCCGGAGCCGCCGCACGCCGCCAGCAGCGCCGCGATTGCGGTCACGGCCACGGCGGACGACATCCAAGCCTTACGCCTAGTCATTTGGACCCTCTCCTCCCCGCGCTGGTTACCTCAAAGTGCCGACACCACTGGGGTGCGCAGCCCGGCTCGCGAGCAGCTCCGCGGACCTCGGGGCAGGACGGGGGACCGGACTGCAAACGTTTGCTGCAATCGTGTGCGACCCTACCGCTGCCGTTGTGAGGTGTCAAGGGACGCTGTGTTGCAATCCGCTTTTAGTCAGCGCCGCGCGGTCGAGCCGCGGACCACCAGCTCGGGGGCCAGCAGCAGCTGGCGAGGCGGCGGATCGGGGGCGCGCAGCTGCTCGAGCATCAGCTGGGCGGCGGTCGCCCCCAGCTCGTAGTGGGGAACCCGCACCGTGGTCAGCGGCGGCCGGAAGCGGTCGACGAACGGCATGTCGTTGTACCCGACCACCGACATGTCGTCGGGGCAGCGCAGGCCGTGGCGTTCGAAAGCGTCGTAGCAGCCGAGGGCCAGCAGGTCGTTGCCCGCCACGATCGCGGTGAAGTCGCGCCGGCTGGCGAGCAGCTCGGCGCAGCAGCGCGCTCCCTCGCGCTCGGTGAACGCCTCGCTGAACACGATCAGGTCGGGGTCGAGCTCGAGCCCGCATGCCTCCATGGCGTCGAGGAATCCCCGGTGGCGCGACCAGCCCGTATAGAGCGCCTGCGAGCCGGCCAGATGGGCGATGCGCCGGTGCCCGAGCGAGACCAGGTGCTCCACGGCCAGCTTGATGCCCGCCAGGTCGTCGCCGGTGACCGCCGGCAGCGCGTCGCTGTCCACCCGCCGGTTGACCAGCACGACCTTGACGCCCGTGCGCACCTGATCGGCCAACAGCCAATGGTCCCGGCGGGCGGTGGCGGCGATGAACCCGTCGACCTGGCGCGCGCTCATCGCCTCGTAGGCGATCCGCTCGCGCTCGGCGTCGTTGTCGGTGTTGGCGATCAGCGGGGTGTAGCCCCCCTCGCGCAGCCCATCCTCGATCCCGCGCACGACCGCCGCGAACAGCGGGTTCATCAGGTCCGGGACGAGCACCCCGATCGTATTCGAGCGGTTCGTGCGCAGCCCGCGGGCGATCGGGTTCGGCCGGTAGCCGAGCTCCTTCGCGGCCTCCAGCACCCGCCGGGCCGTCCGCTCGTTGACCAGCCCGCGGGTCTGCGGGTTCAGCGCACGCGACACCGTGCCCGGATGCACCCCCGCCACCCGTGCGACGTCTCGCAACGTCGCCGGCCCGGCCAGGCTCACGTCCCTCGACCCCATCGCCCTGGGATTATGCACACGATTGCAGCGCGCTGGAGGTGGCTGCAGGTCCGATCGGCTACACGCGCCGGAGCCGGGAGGCGGCCGCGCTGGCTTCCCAGGAGCTCAAAGCGAGGCTGAGGCGTCTGGCCCGCGGCACTCGCGTTCGCGGCCGGTCGCATCACGGCACCGGTCGAAAAGCGCCGTGCCGCGGGACAGACGTTCAGCCGAAGCGCCCGCTACGGGGAAACGCCCGAGGCGGCGGCGCTTACGGACTCCAGGCCCGGGGCGCGGCCGTGGGGAGGCTTGGGCGCGGGGCGCTGGGGCGCGGGGGGTATCGGACAGCTGAGCGGTTCGTCCCCGGTGACGGTCATTGCTTCGCCGTGGTGCATAAGCTCGAGCGGCTCGCCATCGACCAACTCGTAGGTGGCGTGGTCGGGATGAACCTCCACCCGCAGCCGCCGGCCGCGGAAGAGCATTCCGAAGCTCAGACGCACCAGGCGCGCGGGCAGGCGCGGCGCGAACCGCAGCGTGTCGCCGTAGTCGCGCATGCCCCCGAATCCGGCGACGATCACGTGCCAGACGCCCGAAAGCGCGGCCAGGTGGACGCCGTCGCGGGTGTTGAAGGCCAGGTCGCGCAGGTCGATGAATGCGGTTTCGGTGAGGTAGTCCCAGGCCAGGTCGACGTAGCCAACCTCAGCCGCAACGACGCCCTGGATCGCCGCGGAGAGCGAGGAGTCGCGCACGGTGACGCTCTCGTAGAAGGTGAAATCCCGGACCTTCTGCTCCTCGTCCCAGCGATCGCCGAACTGATAGATGGCGAATACCAGGTCCGCCTGCTTGATCACCCGGCTCGAGTACAGCATGTAGTTGTGGTGATGCAGGAGCAGCGGGTAGTCCTCGGGCGGAGTGGCCTCGAAGTCCCACGGGCGCAGCCGCGTGAAGCCGTTGCACTGCTGGGTGATCCGAGCATGCGGATCGAAGGGGACGACGATCGCGGCGGCGGCGTCGCGCCAGCTGGCGATCTCCTCCTCGGTGACGCCGAGCTGACTGGCGTGACGCATGTGACGAAGCGAGAGCTTGGCCGCGATTTCCATGTTCCGAGCCGCCATCAGGTTGGTGTAGACGTTGTTGTCGACCAGCGCGGTGTACTCGTCGGGCCCGGTGACCCGATCGATCCGGAACCCGCCTTGGGCATCGTGGTGTCCGAGGGATCGCCATAGACGGGCCGTGCACACGACCAGCTCGAGCGCCGCGCCGACCGCAAAATCCCGGTCGTCCGTCGCGAATAGGTAGCGTCGCACGGCGTCAGCCACGTCGGCGTTGATGTGGAATGCGGCCGTGCCCGCCGGCCAGTAGGCCGAGCATTCGTGACCCCTGATCGTCCGCCACGGGAAGGTCGCGCCTTTCAACCCGAGCACCTTGGCGCGGGCCTCGGCCAGCTCGAGGGTGGCGTGGCGCCACAGCAGCGCGTCCCGAGCCGCATGCGGCAACGTGTAGGTGAGCACGGGCAGCGTGTACGCGTCCATGTCCCAGAAGGTGTGGCCGTCGTAGCCGCTGCCGGTCAGCCCCTTGGCCGGGATCGCGCGAAGCTCCGCCCGCGCCGCGGCCTGGATGACGTGGAACATCGCGAAGCGGACGGCCTGCTGGACGGCCGGGTCGCCGTCGAGCTCGATGTCCGCCCGCTCCCAAACGTCGGCCAGGTACTCGCGCTGGCTCTTGAGGAGTCCGTCCCAACCCGTGCGCCGCGCGGCGGCCAGCGCCAGATGGGTCTGATCGCGCAGCGAGGGCATCGACCGCTGGCTCGACCAGCCATAGCTGACGAACTTGACGATCCGGAGCTTCTCCCCCTGCCCCAGCTCGGTGCTCACCGTGACGCGTCCGAGGTCAGGTCCGCTCTCCGCCCAGGTCAGCGTGCCCTCGGGCCCCTCGACGATGTGGTCCATCGCGGCAGCCATGCGCAAACCGCTCGCCTTGGTGCTGTGCACCAGGCTGACCCGAAGGTCGTTGTAGCCGTGGGACTCGGCCACCAGCGGTACCTCGAGCGCCGCCGCCTCGCGGGGATCGTTGGAGATACCCCCGACGGCCACCGGCTCGTTGGCCACCAGCTCCGACTGAACGCCTATGCGGGCCGAGGACCCGACCGCCTCCACCTCGTACACGATCGCGGCGATCGAGCGCTGCACGAACGACACCAGCCGGGTTGAGCTGACGTGGACGGTCTGCCCGGCCGGCGAGATCCACTCGCACTCCCGCCGCAGCACGCCTTCGCGCAGGTCGAGCGTGCGCTCGTGGCGCACGAGCTTGCCGTAGCGGACGTCGAAGGGCTCGTCGTCGACCAGCAGCCGGAACACCTTGCCGTTGGTGACGTTGACGATCGTCTGTCCCGCCTCGGGGTTGCCGTAGGAAGACTCGGCGTAGGGCAGCGCGCGCACCTCGTAGAAGCTGTTGAGGAACGTGCCGGGAGAGCCCGACGGCTCGCCCTCGTCGAGGTTGGCCCTCAGGCCGATGTGCCCGTTGGAGAGGGCGAAGACCGACTCGGTCTGGGCCAGCAGATCGAGATTCAGTTCGCGCTCGGTGACCGACCACGGCTCAACGGTGAATACGTCCGTCCCGATCATCGCCCGTCCAGCAGCTCGTCGAGATCTCCGACCACGACATCGGCGCCGTGCGCCCGAAGCGCGTCGGCATGGCCGGTGCGATCGACGCCCACCACCCAGCCGAAGCGCCCGGCCCGCCCGGCCTCGACCCCCGCCTCGGCATCCTCGAACACGGCGGACTGCGCCGGCTCGGCCCCCAGCGCGCGCGCGCCGGCCAGGAAGGTGTCCGGCGCCGGCTTGCCGGCCAGGTGATCGCGCTCGGCCACGACCCCGTCGATGCGCGCCTCGAACAGCTGCTCGATACCGGCGGCGACGAGCACGTCCTGGCAGTTCGTGCTCGACGAGACCACGGCCGTTCTGAGTCCCCGTTCGCGCGCCCGCTCGACGAAGATCACCGAGCCTTCGTAGGGCTCCACGCCCTCGTCGTGGATCAGCTTCAGCACAAGCTCGTTCTTGCGCGTGCCCAGGCCGTAGATCGTCTCCGTGGCCGGGGGATCGTCAGCCGTGCCGAGCGGGAGATCGATGCCCCGGGATTCCAGGAACGACCGCACCCCGTCGCGCCGGGGCTTGCCGTCCACGTACTTCTCGTAGTCCTGAAGGGTGAACTCGTGAAACGCCTCGTCCCCCCGCTCGGCGCGGCAGCGCAGGTACTCGTCGAACATCTGCTTCCACGCCTTGGCGTGCACCTTGGCGGTCTGGGTGAGCACGCCGTCGAGGTCGAACAGGCACGTGGTGATGGCCTCGGGCAGGTCGAGCACGCGGGGAAGCTTCCCGTAAAACGCCGCAATTCAACAGTGCGGCGCCGTTTTGACAGCGCTCTGTCACCGGGCGGTGCGTCGTTGGCGCCGCACCCGCGGGCTCACAGCGAGGACCGGCGTGGGGTCAGGCGACGCTGGCCTGGCGGCGCTGGCTCTCGACGC
Organism: uncultured Solirubrobacterales bacterium; assembly: GCA_963832315.1. Taxonomy (GTDB): domain Bacteria; phylum Actinomycetota; class Thermoleophilia; order Solirubrobacterales; family Solirubrobacteraceae; genus Palsa-465. The sequence goes on from CAWHTT010000015.1 coordinate 730,544, forward strand.
TGACGTTGCGCGCTCCGCCGTCGCCGGCGGGCAGGATCGCGTCGCCCAGCAGGGCGTCGAGGTCGGCGTGCAGGCCGGGACCGTGGGCGACCCGGAAATCCGGGCCGAGCTTGAGACGTCGCTCGCCCACCGAGGTGCTGAGCTCGATCACCACCTCGGACTCGCCGGGGTAGCCGGCCAGCACCTCCTTGAGCTCCGGCAGGACGGACGCCGCCAGCGCGGTGGCGTCGAGCCGGAGGCGGAGCGCGGTCGGCATGGCCGGGCGGCGGGCGGCCTCCTCGCGGGCGTGCTCGACCTCCTCCGGCGTGGGCTCGAAGCGCTCGACCTGCTGCACCACGATGCACGTGGTCTCGCGGTCCTTGTGGTCGACGCGCCCGCGGATCAGCACGATCGAGTCAGGCGCGAGCAGATCGCGCGCCGTCGAGAGCACGTTGCCGAACACGAGCAGCTCGACCGAAGCCTCGAGGTCGTCGAGCGTGGCGAACATCATCGGGTCGCCCTTCTTGGTGCGGATCGTCTTGTTCTCGACGATCATCCCGCCGACCGTCGCCCAGTCGCCGTCGCGCCGGCCGGGCAGCTCGGACAGCGGGCATTCCACGCGGGCCTGGAGCGCCGCGCGGACCTCCTTGAGCGGATGGGCGGAGATGAACAGGCCAATCGCCTCCTTCTCGGCGGCGAGCAACTCGGCCCGGTCGAACTCGATGGCGGGGATCGGGGCGTGGCTCGGGGTGACGAAGCCGCCGCCGTCGCCCTCGCCGCCCGCGACGCCGTCGTCGAGGGTGGAGGGGGGTGGGTCGGCGGAAACCAAATCGAAAATCGAGCCCTGGCCGATCGCAGCGTCCTGCTGGGCCTTCTGCCCGGCTCCCTGGGCCTGTTCGAGCATGATCAGCATGCCCTTGCGCGTGGCTCCGGTGGAGCCGAATGCGCCGCACTTGATCAGCGCCTCGATCGCCTTCTTGTTGACCGCCCGGCTGTCGACGCGCGAGCAGAAGTCGAACAGGCTCAGGAATGCTCTTGTCCCGCCCGCCCCAGGGTCGTAGTCACCGCGGGCGCGCTTGATCGCCTCGACCGCCGCGTAGCCCACGCCCTTGACCGCGTCGAGCCCGAAGCGGATGTTGCCGTCGACGACCACGAACTCATGGTCTGAGAGGTTCACGTCGGGCGGGAGGATCGAGATCCCCATCTGCTCGGCCTGGGAGACGAAGAACGGGACCTTGTCCTTGGTGTCCATGACCGAGGAGATCAGCGCCGCCATGTACTCGGCCGGATAGTTGGCCTTCAGCCAGGCGGTGCGGTAGGCGATCAGCGTGTAGCAGGCCGCATGCGAGCGGTTGAAGCTGTAATCGGCTGAGCGCTCGTTGGTCGTCCACAGCCACTCGATCACTTGCGCGCTCGTCCCCGAGGCCTGGCAGCCGGCGACGAACTCGGGCTTGAGCTTGGCCATCGCCTCGCGGTTCTTCTTGCCGATCGCCTTGCGCAGGTCGTCGGCCTTGGCGCCGCTGAACCCCGCGATGTCCTTGGCGATCTGCATCGCCTGCTCCTGGTAGAGGATCACGCCCTTGGTCGCCTCGAGGATCGGGCGCAGCCGGTCGTCCGCGTAGGCGATCAGCTCCGGGTGGTGCTTGCCGCGCGCGTACGTCGGGATCTGGTCCATCGCGCCCGGGCGGTACAGCGCGTTGAGCGCGACGAGGTCATCGAACTCGTCCGGCTTGACCTTCTTGAGCGCCTCGCGCATGCCCTCGGACTCGAACTGGAACACCCCCACCGAGTCGCCGCGGGCCATCATCTCGTAGGTCGGCGGGTGGTCGAGCGGCAGCCGCGCCATGTCCGGGCGCTCGCCGGTCGAGCGCTCGATGATGTCGAGCGCGTCCTCGATCACGTCCAGGTTCCGCAGCCCGAGGAAGTCCATCTTGAGCAAGCCAAGTTGCTCAACCGGCTTCATCGAGAACTGCGTCACGGTGCGGAACACCCGCTCGCCGTTCTCGTCGGTCGAGCCCGAGTCCGCGATCTGCAGCGGCACGATGTCGGTCAGCGGCCGGTCCGCGATCACCACCGCGGCGGCGTGGATCGAGGAGTTGCGCACGATCCCCTCGAGGCCCTGGGCCACCTCGACGATCTGCTTGGCCGTCGGGTCGCGATCGACCTCGGCGCGCAGCGGCTGACCAACCTTCAGGCAGTCCTCGAAGCTCGGCGGCCGGCCCATGATCGGGTCGGGGATCAGCTTGGCCAGGCGGTCGCCGGCGCCGTAGTCGTGCCCGAGCACGCGCGCGGCGTCGCGAGTGGCGGCGCGCGGGAACATCTTGCCGAAGGTCACGATCTGGGCCACCGACTCCTTGCCGTACTTCTCGATCACGTAGCGGATCACGCGCTCGCGGCCGCGCACCGAGAAGTCGATGTCGATGTCCGGCATCGACACGCGCTCGGGGTTCAGGAACCGCTCGAACAGCAGCCCGTAGCGCAGGGGATCGACATCGGTGATCTGCAGCGAGTAGGCGACCAGCGAGCCGGCCGCCGATCCGCGCCCCGGGCCGACCGCGATCCCCGAGTCCTTGGCGTACTTGACGAAGTCCCAGACGATCAGGAAGTAGCCGCTGAAACCCATCCGCTCGATCACCCCGAGCTCGTACTCGGCGCGCTCGAGCGCCTCGGCGGGCGCCGGATCGCCGTAGCGCTCGCGCAGACCCTCGAGCACCAGCGCGCGCAGGTACTCGCCCTCGCTCTCCCCGCCCGGGGTGGGGTAGCGCGGGATCAGCTGGCGGCCCAACTCGAGCTCGACGTCGCAGCGCTCGGCGATCTCGAGCGTCGAGACGAGCGCCTCGGGCCACTCGGCGAACGCCTGGGCCATCTCCTGCGAGGAGCGCAGGTAGAACTCGTTGGCGTCGAAGCTGATCTTCGGCTGGCTGAGCGTCGACTTGGTCTGCACGCACAGCAGCGCGGCGTGGTGGCTGTAGTCCTCGCGGCGCAGGTAGTGGACGTCGCCGGTGCCCACCAGCGGCCGGCCCACCTCGCGGGCGATCTTCACGATCCCCTCGTTGGCCTGGTCCTGCGCCGCCACGCCGTTCTTCTGGACCTCGAAGTACACGTCGTCGGCGCCGAAGGCCTGGATCAGCTCGTCGGCGTGGGCGCGGGCCTGGGCGAACCGCCCGTCGATCAGGTGCTGGCAGAAGCGCGACTGCAGGCACCCGGTGAGCACGATCACGCCCTCCGCGTGCGCGGCCATCTGGGCCATGTCGACCGACGGCTTGCCGCGCTGATAGCCCTCCAGGAAGCCCGCCGAGCACAGCTTGACCAGGTTGCGGTAGCCGACCGGGTTCGCGGCCAGCAGCGTCAAGTGAAAGCGGTCGAGCTTTCCGGGGCCGCGCCGCGTGTGGTCGTCGACCACGTACACCTCGCAACCCAGGAGCGGCTTGACGTTGTGCTTGCGAGCGGCCGTGAACAGCTCCACGGAGCCGTTCATGACGCCGTGGTCGGTGAGGGCCAGCGCGGGCTGCTCGAACGCCGCCGCGCGCTCAACCAGCGCGTCGATCTTGCATGCGCCGTCGAGCAGCGAGTACTCGGAGTGGACGTGCAGGTGGACGCAGGAAGAGGTCAAGAGAGGCGTTCGGGGGCAGACGAGAAGTCCGTTATCCGAGCATAGGCGCCGGCTCGGATGGAGGTGGCCGGGGCGAGGTTTTTAGCCGCTTTGTGCGCGATCGAGCCATTGCCCGAGCAGCGCGAGCGGGCGCTCCTCGCCGGTCAAGGCCCCCGCCGTCGCCCGGGCCAGCGCCACGAGGACCTCGTCGACGGGACTCACCAGAACGCTCGCCGCCGGCCCGTGGGGCGGCTCGGCCGAGGCCAGCGGCGGCTTGCCGTCGCGGATCTGCAGGTACGCGTCGCCGCTCGCCGCGTCCGGCGCCCGATGCTCGATCGTGAAGCGCTCGCCCGCCGTCCACGCGGGCTCGATCATGAGCCCGGCCACGGTCATGGCCAGCACGGGATCGAGCCTCACCCCCGCGGCGTGTAGCTCCACCACGGTGAGGTGCGCCTCGATCAACCGGTCCAGGGCGGCCAGCCGCCGGCGGTCGCCGCGGACGCGCGCCAGGCGCCCCGGCGGGAAGCGCAGTCGCCGTCGTACCGGACCGGCGCGCAGCAGGCGTGCCACGCTCGCGAGATCTCCCCTCAGCCGGAAATCGACCTCGGATGTCGGGCGCTCCGCGGCGTCGCGCTCGACATGGACGGCGAGGCTGTCCGAGGTGACGTGGGCGACCAGGACGTCGCTCAGAGCGATGTCGTAGGCGACCGGTTGTGGGTCAGCCGCCCGCTGAGCGGGGAGCAGGGCGAGCACCAGCCGACCGGCCGCCGAGGCGTCCTGGGCGGCGAGCGCTCGAAACGCCGAGTGCAGCCAGGGCTTGGTCGCACCCCGGGGCGGAGTGGCGAGGAGTGACGCGGCCGGGTCGGCCGCCCCCGGTTCGGCCACGGCCTCGGGCTCGGAGACGGGCTGTGTGCGCTCGCGCAGCCGGGCCAGCGCCGCGCTGAGCTGCTCAGCCTGGACCGGCCCGGCCTCTGGCGGCCCGGCCGGCGAGGCTGAGCCCGCGATCTCGGGAGGTGGCGAGGGGGGCGGTGGCGACGAGGGCGGCGGCGGCGACGAGGGCGGCGAGGGAGACGGTGGCGACGAGGGCGGCGAGGGAGACGGTGGCGGCGAGGGCGGCGAAGCGGACGGTGGCGGCGAGCCGGCTCGGATCTGGCGCAGCTCGCCACGGACCAGCTCGATCGCCTCGTAGGCGCGAGCCGAGCGCCGGCGCTGGGCCTCGACCTCCTCGTGGGCGGAGGCGAGCTCGCGCTCGAGCTCGGCGACCCGAGGGTCCGCCCGCTCGCCACGTCGCCTCACCATGCCGCTCTCGATCCCGAGCATCATCCGGTCGACCGCGCGCTCGACCGGGCGCGGCGCGACGGCCGGCGGAGGCTTCGCCCGGGCCGATCCGTCCAGCTCAAGCTCGCGCCGGCTGAGCTCCGCCCGGGCGCCGTCCACGGCCGGTGAAGCGGGCTCGATCGGTCCACGCTCGGCCAGGCGCCGCTCGGCGTCGGCGCGGGCCGCGTGCGCCGCGGCGGCCAGGTGCACCGCCTCGTCGACGGCCCGGCGCGTTCGGCCCAGCTCGCGCTCGAGGTCCGCGACGCGGTCGTGGAGGACCCTCAGATCGTGCCGGGCGGCACGCGTGCGCAGGGCCAGCTCCTGCTCCAGGTCGACCCGGAGTGCTCGCTCGGCGTGGACGTGCTGCTCAGCGCCGCGCAGCCGGCGCTCCCGCTCGGCGATCTCCCCGCGCAGCCGGTCGGACTGGGTCCGCGCCTGCCCCAGCTCGTCCTCGAGTCGCTCGACCTCGGCGGCCAGCTCGCCGGCGCGACGGCGCGCGCTCTCGGCGGCCAGCTCGGAGCCCCGGGCGCGCCGCTCCTCGAGCACCTCCGCGCTCGGCCCCTCGGCCCCCACCTCGGCGCTCGGCCCCTCCGCGCTCCCGGCCGGGATCGTCACCTCCCCGATCGGGAGCGGCACCATGACGCCCCCCAGCTGCAGGAATGTCCGGCCGGGCAGGACCGGCGCGAGCGTGGCCGGCACCGAGAAGCTCATGCGCCACGTCCCCGGGGCCGCCCCGCTCAACGAGGGCGGCTCGGGCATGGCGAGGAACCGCTGGCGGCCCGCCTCGGTCTCCACCACGAGCATGGCCTGGCCCCGCAACTCGGGGCGCCGCCGGCGCCAGCGCCCGGTCACGCGGACAGTGAGGGTCCGCCCGCCCTCGGAAACCCACTCGACCGCCTCGATCCCGACGAGCGAGGAGGGCAGATCGGTCATCGCCGCGCACGGTAAGGGCGCGCGCGGACGTCAACCGCGTCCGAGAATGTCTACGAGTTGGCTGAGCGGGCCGTGCGCGCCACCGCTAGGCCGCCGACGATCGCCCCGCCGGCGAGCGCCGCGATGGTGACCTTGCGCCCGCCGCCGGGGAAGCGCCAGCGCAGATACGCCTTGCCGCCCTGCCAGACCGCGAAGCCGAGGACCTTGTATCCCATACGGCGAACCTACCCAGGTTTCGACTCGCGCAGTCGCCAGGCCATCCGCGACTGCAGCGACCACAGCTCGATGAACCCCGGCGAGGCGGCCTGGGCGAACAGGCCGCCGGACTCGGCGAACGTGGCGAGCTGGGCGTCGTACACGGCATGCGGCGATGAGCGCGTGACCGCCCGGGCGGAGCCCTTGTACAGCTTGATCCCGATCGTCCCGGTCACCTGGGCGTTGGCGGCGTCCATGTAGGCGTCCAGATCGCTGCGCAGCGGATCCCACCACAGCCCCGCGTAGACCAGGTAGGCCCACTTCTGGTCGAGCACCGGCTTGAGCTGGTTCTGATGGATCGTCCCGACCAGCTTCTCGAGCTCGCGATGGGCGAGCAGGAGGATGGCGGCCGCCGGCACCTCATAGATGTCGCGCACCTTGAGCCCGACGATCCGGTCCTCGATGTGGTCGACGATCCCCACCCCGTGGCGGGCACCGATCTCCCCCGCGCGCTCGAGCAGCGAGACCAGCCCCATCCGCTCGCCGTTGAGCGCCACCGGGACACCGCGCTCGAACTCCACCGTGACGACCTCCGCCTCGTCCGGAGCCTCCTCGGGGCGGGTGACCAGCTGGAACACGTCGTCCTCGGGCGCGTGGTCGAGCTCCTCGATCCAGCGCCCCTCGCTCGAGCGCCCCCAGAGGTTGTCGTCGATCGAGTAGGGCGCCTGCTCGGTGCCGCCTTTGACCGGGATCCCATGCTCGCGCGCGTAGGCGACCTCCTCCTCGCGGCCCATCCGCCAGCCCCGGACCGGTGCGATCACCTTGAGCTCGGGCCCCAGCGTGGCCACGGTGGCGTCGATCCGCACCTGGTCGTTGCCCTTGCCCGTGCAGCCGTGGGCAATCGTGTCGCAGCCCGACTCCCGTGCGTACTTCACGGCCAGCTTGGCGATCAGCGGCCGCCCCAGTGCGGTGAACAGCGGGTAGCCAAGCCCGTAGGTCCCGTTGGCCTTGATCGCCGGCGCGATGTACTCGTGCGCGAACTCCTCGCGGGCGTCGACCACGTGGCAGTCGAGCGCCCCGAGGTTGAGGGCCTTGCCCCGGATCACCTCGTAGTCCTCGCCCGGCTGCCCCAGGTTGACGGTCAGCGCCACCACCTCGGCCTGGTACTGCTCCTGGATCCACTTGAGCATCACGCTCGTATCCAGCCCGCCGCTGTAGAGCAGCAGCACGCGGTGGACGTGCGAGGGGTCCGCCTCGTAGGTGGTCGTCGGCAGATGGATGTGGTCGTTCATGACGCGAACGTCTCCTTGACTAGGCGTCGCTGCTCCTTGGCAGCAAACTCTGCGAATCGTCCGGCAAACTCGCCACGCGCAGCGCGCTCGTCCTCGGCCAGCCGGCCGATCAGCGCGCCCATCGCGATCAGCGCGGCCGTGCCCTGTTCGGCCTGCGCGACCTCGCCGCCCAGCGATCGCAGCAACGCCACCTGCACCTCCCGGTCCTGGTGGCGGCCGAGCACATCCTGAAGGCCCTTGAGCGTCTTGATCATCGGCTTGACCACCTCGCCGGGATACAGCGGCGCGCCGAACAGCTCGAGCAGGTAGCGCAGCTCCTTGCCCTTCTTGCGCAGCTCGTGGTAGTCCTCGGCCGGGCTCGACTCGTCGATCGCGTTCCCCATCCGCACCATCCGCCGGTACACCTTGCGGATCCGCTCCCCCGCCACCGCACCGATCGGCCGCGCGGCGTCGGGCCGCTCGGCTTCGTCGGCCTCCTCGAGCCGATCCAGGAACGCGCGCCAGGACGACAGGAGCCGCGTGGTGTGCCGGGATCGCAGATCCTCGACCAACTTTGAGTGCGCCTTCGCCCGCCGGGCGCGCAGCACGTCCAGGAGCGGATCGAGGTCGTCCCGCATTGATTCATACCCCGGCCCACCCACGAGCGCGCGCATCGCGTCGAACTCGAGCACGTGGACGTCGAGATCCCGGGCGTCGCCGGTCGCCTGTTGCAGCCAGCGGAACTCGGCGCGGAAGTGGGCCAGTTCGGATGGCGGGAACACACCCTTCAGCTCTCGCTGCACCGCTCGAGAGCGCCGCACCGAGACTCTCAGGTCGTGCAGGAATTCGCTGTCGAGGTCCTCGATCGTGCCCTCGAGGTTCGCCTCGATCACCTCGAGCAGCGCACGGAGGACCGCCGCGGCGGCGGTGTCCGCCCGCTCCTGGGCCCGCAGCGGAACGTCGATCTTGGCGGGACAGCCGCCCGGGACGCCACCGGCCACCCGGACGGCCTCATCCACCAACGGCTCGTCCGCGGGCATGAAACCCAGCTCCTGCTCCAGCGTGAGTAGAACGCTGTGACGCTCGGAGTCGTACCCGCGCACCGGCGTGATCCGAAGCCGCGGTCGCAGCGGCGAGACGGTGCCGGCCGGCCCGGCCAGCGACGTCTCCTCGAGCGCCAGGCGCACCACGGTCTTCTGCTCGCCATCGAGCACCGACATACGCCGCTCGTGCAGCAGAACCTGGACGAGTGGCAGAAGCGCTCGCAGGTCGTCGGTCAGCTCGCGAAGTGAGTCGCGCAGCGGTCCGGGCTCGAGCTCGGCGGCGAACAGGGGCATGCGCGGTGGTGCCGTGGCCAGCGAGGCCTGCACGAGACCGGTCTCCCGCTCGGTCAGCGACAGCCTGCCGTCCTCGTGCACCAGCGACAGGCCGGCGGCGCGCAGCAGGCCGTCGAACGTGTCGTAGTAGTTGCGCAGGTGCTCGCCCTGCGCGCTGTCCTGGACCTCGAGCGCCCCTGCGAGCGCCTCGCCGGCGCCCCGGACCGTCATCTGCTCGGGCAACAGCAGGTCGGGTCCGCTCACGGCCCCAGCGCTCCGAGCCGGGCGACGGCCTCGTCCACCTCCTCGTCGGAGACGATCAGCGGCGGCTCGAGGCGGATCGTGGCCGGTCCGGTGGCGTTGACCACGAGCCGCTGCTCGAGCAGCGCCCGGCGCGCCAGCCCAGCCGCGTCGATGCCGTCCGCGACGTCGATGGCCAACATCAAGCCGCGGCCCCGGACGCGCGAGACGTAGGGCAGCGACGCGAGCCCGGCCCACAGCCGCTCGCCGGCGGGCCCGACCCGGGCGAGGAGCCCGGGGTCCGAGCAGATCTCGAACGCCGCCAGCGCGCTCGCGGCGATCAACGGGCCGCCGGCGAACGTCGATCCGTGGTCGCCGGGCTGGAACACGTCGGCCAGCCGCGGCCCGGTGATCAGGGCGCCGATCGGCAGCCCGCCACCGAGCGCCTTGGCGCTGGTCATCGCGTCGGGGACGACATCGGTCTGCTCGTAGGCCCACAGTGTGCCGGTCCGCCCCATTCCGGTTTGGATCTCGTCGAAGATCAGCGCGGCGCCCGTGCGATCACAGGCTTCGCGGGCGGCGAGCAGCAGATCGTCGGCCAGCACGTGGATCCCGGTCTCGCCCTGGATCGGCTCGAGCAGCACCGCCGCGGTGTGCTCGTCGACCGCGGCGGCCAGCGCGCCCGGATCCTTGGGGACGACCTCGAACCCGGGAACCAGTGGCGCGAACGGCGCCTGCTTGGATTCCTGCGGCGTGGCCGACAGGGCGCCGTACGTGCGGCCGTGGAACGCGCCCTGGAACACGATCACCTTGCCCTGGGGCCGCGCCCGGCGCGCCAGCTTGATCGCCGCCTCGTTGGCCTCGGCGCCCGAGTTGCACAGGAACACCTTGCCGCCCAGCGAGCTATCGGCGAGCCGCGCGGACAGCTTCATCGCCGGTTCGGTGTAGTACAGGTTGCTCACGTGCGTGAGCCGTCCGGCCTGCTCACGAATCGCCTCGACCACCCGCGGATGGCAGTGCCCGACGTTCAGGACCGAGATGCCGGCCAGGAAGTCCAGGTACTCGTTGCCGTCGGCGTCCCACAGCCGGCAGCCCTCGCCGCGCACGAACTCGACCGGGTTGCGCACGTAGGTGGGCACCGCATGGGCGGCCTCCAACTCCTTCAGCGCGGCCAGGCTCATCCTGGTGGACCGACCTTCGTGCCCTGCCCGGCGTCGGTGAACAACTCGAGCAGCAGCGAGTGCGGAACCCGCCCGTCGACGATGTGGGCAAACGACACGCCGCCGTGAATCGCGTCGACGCACGCCTGGAGCTTGGGCCGCATCCCGCCGGCCACGCCGGCCAGCAACTCCTGGACGGTGTCGACGTCCGCCTCCGAGACGACGCTGTCGGGGTCGGCGGGGTCGCGTAGCCAGCCCGGCACGTCGGTGAGGAACATCAGCTTGTAGGCCTTCAGCGCGCGCGCCACCGCGCCCGCGGCCTCGTCGGCGTTGATGTTGTACGAGTTGCCCTCGGCGTCCGCGCCCACGCTGGCCACGACCGGGATGTAGTCCTGGGCCACATGCTCCAGCACGTTGACGTCGACGCGCTCGATCCCGCCCACGAACCCGATGTCCTGCCCGCTCGGCGCCACCTTGCGCGCGGCGCGGAACAGCAGGCCGTCGTCGCCGCACAGGCCGATGGCCGGCTGGCCGTGGCGGTTGATCAGCAGCACGATGTCCTTGTTGACCTTGCCGACCAGGACCATCTTGGCGATCTCGACGGTCTCGGGGCTGGACACCCGCAGGCCGTCGACGAACTGCACCGGCAGGTCGAGTCGCTCCATGTAGCTGGTGATCTCGGGCCCGCCTCCGTGCACGATCACCGGCTTCATCCCGACGTACTTCAGCAGCACGACGTCGCGCGCGAACTCCTCCTTGAGCGTGGCGTCGATCATCGCCGCGCCGCCGTACTTGATCACGACGGTCTTGCCGTGGAACTCCCGTATGTACGGGAGCGCCTCGAGCAGCGTGGCGACGTCGCGCACGCGGCGCTCGTCGTAGATCGGTGGACTAGGTGGTGTATTCGGCATTCAAAGTCACGTACTCGTGGCCCAGGTCGGAGAAGAAGCGCTCGACCTCCGCGCCCTCTCCGGGCAGGCCGATCTCGTATTCGATCTCCTCGCCCTGCACCGCCTCGGCGAGCGCGCGCTCGTCGTGCGGCACGTAGGAACCGCGTCGACACACCTCGACTCCCTCGATGGCGACATCGACATCCAGCGGGGCGGTGCCGGGCATGGCCATCCCCACCGCCTGGACGATCCGCCCCCAGTTCGGATCGCCGCCGTACAGGGCGGTCTTGATCAGCGGCGAGTCGGCGACAGCGTGCGCGACACGCTCCACCGCGCTGTCGTCTCCACCGCGCACGACGACGCGACAGATCCGCCGGGCGCCCTCACCATCGCGCACGATGTACAGGGCGAGTTGCCGGAGCAGCACATCCAGCGCCTCGCCGAAGCGCACCTCGTCGTCGGTCTCGGGCTCGACGGTCACGCCCGACTCGCCGCTGGCCTGCAGGATCACGGTGTCGCTGGTGGACAGCTGACCGTCCACGCTGATCCGCTCGAACGAGCGCTTGACGGTCACGGTCAGCAGCAGCTCGGCGGTCTCGGCCGACAGCGCGGCGTCGGTCTGCACGAAGCACAGAAGGGTCGCGAAGTTCGGCGAGATCATTCCGGCGCCCTTGGCCTGCGCGGTCAGGCGCACGGTGCCCGCCTCGAGCTCGACGTCGAGGGAGGCGTGCTTGCTGAGCACGTCGGTGGTGCGGATGGCGCGCGCGAAGTCGGCCTCGCCGTCCGGGCGCAGCGCGTGGGTGGCGCCGACGATCCCCTGCATGACCGGTCCCATCGGAAGCGGGACCCCGATCACGCCGGTCGAGGCGACGGCCACCGCGCCCTCGGCCCCCACCCCGGACGCCATCGCGGCCGCGCCTTGCATCTTGGCCGCGTTCTCGAACCCGGGACGACCGGTGGCCGCGTTGGCGTTCCCCGCGTTGACCACGACCGCGCGGATCCCGTTCAGCGTGCAGCGCTCGCGGCACAGCAGCACCGGCGCCGACTGCGTGCCCGACCGGGTGAAACGCGCCGCGCTGGTCGTGGCCGGGGCGCTCGAGACGAGCAGGCCGAGGTCGAGATCGCCGCTCGGCTTGAGGCCACACGCCACCCCGGCGGCCCGGAAGCCGCGCGGCAGCCCGCCGGCCAGCTCGGTGACGTTGCCGGGCACCTCGATCCAGCGTGAGGAGAAGAACGGCTGGGTGGCGGTCACCCGACCACCTCGGGGGTCCGCGAGCGAGTCGGACCGATCCCCTCGTCCTCGGGCAGCCCGAACATCAGGTTCAGGTTCTGCACGGCCTGCGAGGCGGCGCCCTTCCACAGGTTGTCGAGCGCCCCGAACACGATCACCCGACCGGTGCGCGGATCGGTGTGCACCGAGATGCGGCAGATGTTGGTTTCACGGACGTCGCGCACGCCCGGCGGCTTGTCGGCCAGCTCGACGAACGGCTCGTCGGCATACGCCTCGGTGTACAGCGCGTCCAGATCGTCGACGGCCGCGGTCGCCGTCACGTAACACGAGACGAGCTCGCCCTGGTCGAGGGGAACCAGGTGCGGGACGAACGTGATGCGCACGTCGGCGCCGAGCACACCCAGCTCCTGCTCGATCTCGGGGATGTGGCGGTGGGCGGGCACGCCGTAGGCGTTGACGTTCTCGTCCGCGGTGACGAAGTGCGTCTTCTCACTCGGCGCCCGGCCCGCGCCCGACACGCCCGACTTCGCGTCGATCACCACGTCATCGATCAGTCCGGCCCGCGCCAGCGGTGCGAGCGCGAGCAGCGTGGCGGTCGGATAGCAGCCCGGGTTGGCCACGAGGTCAGCGCCGCGGATCTGCTCGCGATAGCGCTCGGGCAGCCCGTACACGGCTTCGTTCAGCAGCTCGGGGGCCTGGTGCTCGCGGTACCAGTGGCCGTACACCTCGGCGTCGTGCAGCCGGAAGTCGGCGCTCAGATCGACCACGCGCACGCCCCGGGCACGTAGCTCGGCGACGAGCGGCGCGGCGGCGCCGTGCGGGTATGCGACGACGGCGGCGTCGACCTCGGCGTGGCGGTCGAAGTCGAGCTCCTCTAGCTCGATCGGCACCCGGTGGTGGGGGTAGAGGTCGTCGAGCCGGCGCCCGGTGTCGCTGCGCGCGGTGAGCGATCTCAGCTCAAAGCTCGGGTGCCGGTGCAAGCAGACGCGCGGTGAGTGCGCCGGTGAACCCGGCGGCGCCGAACACCGACACGCTAGGCGGCACGGATCCTCCCTCCCAGCACACGCTCGACCGCCGCGGCGATCGCGTCTCGCCGCTCGGCGACCTCTTCGTCGGTGAGGGTGCGGTCTGTGGCGCGGTACGTCAGCCGCAGCGCGAGCGACTTGTTGCCTTCGCCGAGCTTCCCGGGATCGCGGTAGACGTCGAACACGTCGACGCCGGCCAGCAGCGGGCGACCCGCGCCTCGGACCGCGTCGATCAGCTCGTCCGCGCTCACGTGCTCGGGAACGACCACGGCGAGATCCTCGCGTACGTCCGGGAAGCTGCTCACCTCGCGGTAGAGCGGGGTGGTGGGCACGGGAACCACGTCGAGATCGAGCTCGAATGCCGCCACCGTGTCATCCAGATCCCACTGCGCCGCGACCAGCGGATGGATCTCCCCCAGCCATCCGGCGGGCTCCCCGTCGGCCAGGATGCGCGCCGACCGGCCGGGATGCAGGAACGGCTCGCTCGCATCCACCAAGGTCCAGGGCACCCGCAGCGCGTCGAGTAGTCCCGCGAGCACGCCCTTGATCGCGAAGAAGTCGACGCGGCGGGGCGCGCCGTCGCGCCAGCTCGGCGGCCGCGCCACGCCGGTCAGGATCGCGCCCATGTGATAGGGCTCGCGGGGCAACGGCGCGTCGCGGTCGGGCAGGTACACCGCGCCGGCCTCGAACAGCCGGACGGTGGCCAGCCCGCGGGCTCGGTTGCGCTGTGCGACGTCGAGCAGCGAGCCGACCAGCGTGGTGCGCATCACCGACTGCTCGGTCGACAGCGGGTTGGCCAGCGCGACGGTCTCGCGCAGCGCGTGCTCGGGTCCGAGCCGGAGGCGGTCGCCGAGGTCCGGGCTGGTGAAGCTCCAGCCGACGATCTCGTGCAGCCCCTGGGCGGTGAGCGCGTCGGCGGCGCGCCGGCGGAGCCTCTGGCGCGGGGTGAGCTGACCGTGGGCGCCGTGGCGCGAGGGGAGCGTCGCGGGAAGCTTTTCGAGGCCGTCCATCCGCGCGACCTCCTCGACGAGGTCGGCCTCGCGCGTGACGTCACCGCGACGGAACGGCGGGACGGTGACGTCGAGGCCGTCGGACGCGTCGGCGGTCTGGAACTCGAGCGCCTGGAGAATCTCGGTGCAGCGCGGGCGCGGGATCTCCGCGCCGAGCAGACCCGTGATCCGGGCGTCGCGCAGGCGGATCGTCTTGGCCGGCGGTCCGTCACCGCCGACGTCGACCGTCCCGGGCACGAGCCGCGCGCCGGTCAGCTCGAGCATCAGCCGGGTGGCGACGATCTGGCCCTCCATCGCCTGCTCGGGCTGGAGCTGCTTCTCGAACCGGCCCGAGGCTTCGCTGCGCAGACCCAGCTTCAGCGACGTGCGGTGGATGTTGGCGCCGTTCCAGTTGGCTGCCTCCATCAGCACGCGCGTGGTGTCCGGCTGCACCTCGCTGCGCGCGCCGCCCATGACGCCGGCGATCGACGTCGGGCCGTCGTCGTCTTCGATCAGGACGATGTCGTGGTCGAGCGTGCGCAGCTGCCCGTCGAGCGTCTCGACCTGCTCGCCGTCGCGGGCGCGGCGCACGGTGAGCTGGGCGCCGGCCACCCGGTCGAGGTCGAACGCGTGCAGCGGCTGCCCGGTCAGCAGCATCACGTAGTTGGTGATGTCGACCACGTTCGAGATCGGTCGCTGGCCGGCGGCCATCAGCCGCGCCTTCAGCCACGGCGGACTCGGCCCGATCTTCACGTCCTCGAACACCCGCGCGGTGAAGCGGGGGCAAAGCTCTGCGTCCTCGACGGTGATCGTGATCCCGTCCGGATCCGGGGCCTGATCTCCTGGGTCCTCGTGCCACGGCGGCGTCGCGAGCGGCGCCCCGGTGGCGGCGTGCGCCTCGCGCGCAACGCCGTAGACGCCGAGGCAGTCCGGACGGTTCGAGGTGATCTCGAGTTCGAGCACGTCGGTGGCGATCGGCAGGACGGTCTGAAGTGGCGTGCCGGGGACCAGGCCGTTGGGCTCGAGCACCATGATCCCGGCGTGCTCGGTGCCGATCGCGACCTCGTCCTCGGCCAGGATCATCCCGTTTGACTCGATCCCGCGCAGCTTCGCCTTGCCGAGCTTCGAGCCGTCCGGCATCACCGCGCCCGGCTTGGCCACGGCCACGGTCTGCCCGGCGGCCACGTTCGGTGCTCCGCACACGATCTGTTGCGGGTGGTCCGGATCGCCGATGTCGACCAGGCACACGCTCAGGCGATCGGCGTTCGGGTGCTGCTCGGCCTCGAGCACGCGCCCGACGACGAAGTTCTCGAGCGCGTCGACGCCGTGGCGGTGGATTGCCTCAACCTTGGTGCCGGTCATCGTCAGCCGGTCGGCGAGGAGATGCGTGTCGAGCGGCGGGTCGACGTACTCGCGCAGCCAGTTCAGCGGGACGCGCATCAGCCGAACTGCTCCAGGAGGCGTACGTCGTTGTCGTAGAACATGCGCAGGTCGGGGACGTCGTGCTTGAGCATGGCGATCCGCTCGATGCCCATGCCGAACGCGAAGCCCTGGATCTGCTCGGGGTCGTAGCCGTGCTCGCGCACGTACTCGAACACGTTGGGGTCGACCATGCCGGCGCCGAGGATCTCGATCCAGCCCTCGCCCTTGCACACGGGGCAGCGCGATCCGTCGGCGAGGAATCCCTCATTGCAGTTGAAGCACGACACGTCGACCTCGACGCTCGGCTCGGTGAACGGGAAGAAGTGCGGGCGCATCCGGACCTCGCGCTCGTCGCCGAAGATCGCCCGTGCGAACGTCAAGAGCGTGCCCTGGAGGTCGGCCAGCGTGATGTCGGTGTCGACCGCGAGGCCTTCCATCTGGCTGAACTGCGGGCTGTGGGTGGCGTCGTTGTCGGGCCGGTACACGCGTCCCGGGATCACGATGTAGAGCGGTGGCGGGTGGGCCTCCATCGCCCTTACCTGCACCGGTGAGGTGTGCACTCTCAGAAGGCGCGCGTCCGGGTCGAAGATGTCCGGCGTCGGCTCCACGTAGAACGTGTCGGTCATCAGCCGCGACGGGTGCGTCTCGTCGAAGTTGAGCGCGACGAAGTTGTAGTAGACGGTCTCCACCTCGGGACCCTCGGCCACCCCCCACCCCATGCCGATGAACACGTCCTCGATTTCGCGCTGGGTCTGCGTGATCAGGTGGAGGCGACCGACCTGGGGCGGCGGGTCGCCGGGCAGCGTGATGTCGACCCGGTCGCGCTCGAGGCGCTGCTCGAGCTCGTGCGCGGCGAGCTGCTCGGTGCGCGGTCTCGATGGCCCGCTCGAGCGCCTTGCGCGCCTCGTTGGCCGCCTTGCCCGTGGCGGCGCGCTCCTGCGGTGGGAGCTCGGCCACGGTGCGCAGCAGGTTCGGCAGTTCGGCCTTGCGCCCGAGGTAGCGGATCCGCACGTCCTCCAGGGTCGTGCGTGTCGGTCGCGGCGGCGATCGCCCGCTCGGCCTCGGCGCGGATCTGGTCGATGCGCTCGGTCATTCCGGCGCCATCCTACGGGTGATTTCGTAGAGGGCGATGGTGGCGGCCATCGCCGCGTTCAGGGAATCGGTTTGGATCGGGATGTGCGCGACGTGGTCGGCCTGCGCAACGACCTCACCTGGGAGGCCATCACGTTCTGCGCCGATCATCAGCGTGAACTCTTTGGCGCTGGACATGACATATACGGGAGTGGATCGCCAAAGACCGTTCAAGGGTTCGCCCGCGCCGGGCACCAAAGCGATCTTGGTGCCCGGAAGGTCGTGCACCCCGGCGCGGGCAAGGGGAACCGCGAACAGAGCGCCCATGGAGGCTCGGACGGCCTTCGGGCTGTACGGGTCGGCCGTTCCCGGGCCGAGCGCGACGCACGAGGCGCCGAACGCCTGGGCGCTGCGCAGGATCGCGCCGACGTTGCCCGGATCGTGCACGCCGTGCAGGTAGACGCACAGGGGCCCGGTCGGGGCCGGAGACCACCGCTCCTCGTACACCGCGAGCGTGCGCGTACCCGACCCCAGGCCCGACGCCGACGCGAGCAGGTCGGCCTCCACCGAGACCCCGGGTAGACCGCTGCCCGCCGCCGCATACCGCTCGATGGCGATCCACCCATGGGCATCAGCAGCTGACAACAAATCCTCACCCTCGGCGACGAACAACCCGGAGCGTTCGCGCCAGCGCCTGCGCATCCGGAGCTTCCGGATCTCCTTGAGCTTCTGGTTGTGGTGACTGGTGATCTGGGTCATAAAAAAAGCGCCTCTCCGATCGGAGCGGCGCCCGGTTGGCGGTGCTGGTGGGTCGGCGTCTCGTCAGCCGGCCGCCAGCGCCTCGCGGGCGCGGTCGGCAAAGCGTCGGAACGTCTCGGCATCGCGGACCGCGATGTCCGCGAGGATCTTGCGGTCGAGCTCCACGCCGGCCAGCTGGAGCCCGTGAATGAACTGTGAGTAGGACATGTCGTTCTGGCGCGCCGCCGCGTTGATCCGGGTGATCCACAGCCGCCGGAAGTCGCGCTTGCGGTTGCGCCGATCGCGGTAGCGGTACTGGTCGGCCTTGAGCACCGCCTCCTTGGCGACACGGTAGTGGCGGCTGGCGTCGCCGCGGTACCCCTTGGCCAGGGCCAGCGTCGCGCGGCGCTTCTTGCGCGCGTGAACCGAGCGCTTGACCCGCGTCATCCGTCCTGCCTCCGCTTGGCGCCGAGCAGCGTCTTCACCCGCGGCGTGTCATGGTCGCTGATCCACGAGGGCTTCGCCTGCCGGCGCTTGCGCTTGGGCGTCTTCTTCTCGAGGATGTGGGTCGAGAACGCGCGGCGGCCGCGCACCTTGCCGGTGGCGGTCAGCTTGAAGCGCTTCTTGGCGCCGGAATGGGTCTTCATCTTCGGCATGGCCAGCTGCGGCCTAGTAAAGCAGACGTCGGCGATTCACCGTGAAGGTGTCTACGAGCGTCAGACGGGGGCGCCGCGGGACCGCGAGCCCCGCGCCCCGGAGGCCGCTGATTCCTCGAGCGGCGCGTCGGCCGCATCGGCGGCGCCGTTGGGCGCGGCGTCGGCGGCGACGTCCTCCGCGGGGGCGGGCTTGGCCCGGCGGCCGTCGGAGCTTTTCTCCTGGCTCCCGTCGGAGTCCTTCTCCTGGCCTCCGTCGGCCGGCTTGTCCTTCTCGCCCGCGAGCACCGCCTTGGAGGGCGCGAGCAGCATGGTCATGTTGCGGCCATCCTGGATCGGTGACTGCTCGACCACGCCAAGCTCCGACAGCTCGCTGGCGAGCCTGTCCAGCAGGGCGGTGCCGCGCTCGGGATGGGTCACCTCGCGACCGCGGAACATGATCGTGATCTTGACCTTGTCCTTGTTCTTGAGGAACCGCGACACGTGACCCTTCTTGGTGTCGTAGTCGTTCTGGGCGATCTTGGGCCGGAACTTGATCTCGCGGACGGTGATCTGCTGCTGATGCCGGCGGGCGGCCTTCTGTTTCTGGGCCTGCTCGTACTTGTACTTGGAGTAGTCGAGCACCCGGCACACGGGCGGACGCGCTTCGGGAGCGACCTCGACCAGGTCGAGATCGCGCTCCTGGGCATACGCGACCGCCTCGGAGGTCTTGACAATCCCGATCTGCTTGCCGTCGTCCCCGATCAGGCGCACTTCGGGCACGCGAATGCGGTCGTTGATCCGAGTCTGGTCCCGTTCGGGCGGGCGCCGGTCGAATTTTCTGGGGACCGGCACTAGCTGCGAGTAGAGGCGAGCGTCAAGCGGTGACGGGCCCTATGTGATGTTGCGGGTGGATCAACAGGGTCGAGTATAGCGGCGCAGCTACGGGTTCGAGCGACTTTCGACCTGCATATTCAGGCGCGCGACGAAGTCGCCGACAGGCATCGATCCCAGCCTTCCCTGGCGATGCTCGCGGACGTCGACCTGCTCGCCTTCCTGCTCACGATCGCCGACGATCAGCATGTACGGAATCTTGCGCAGCTCTCCGTCGCGGATCTTGCGCCCCACCGACTCGGTGCGCTCGTCCAGCTCGACCCGCACCCCGGCGCCGTCGAGCCGCTCGCATACCGCACGCGCGTAGTCGACGTGACGGTCGGCGATCGGGAGGACGATCGCCTGCACCGGGGTGAGCCAGACCGGGAGCTCGCCGCCGTAGTGCTCGATGAGGATCGCGATGAACCGCTCGTAGGACCCCATCAGAGCCCGGTGAATCATCACGGGCTGATGCTCGGCGTTGTCGGCGCCGGTGTAGGTGAGCCCAAAGCGCATCGGCATGTTGTAGTCGAGCTGGACGGTGCCGATCTGCCACGAGCGGCCGAGCGAGTCGGTCATGTGTAGGTCGATCTTCGGCCCGTAGAAGGACCCGTCGCCCGGATTGACGTCGTAGCTCAGCCCCTTACGGTCGAGCACCTGGATCAGATGAGTCTCGGCCCTGTCCCACTGCTCATCGGAGCCGAGGCGCTCGTCCGGACGCGTGGATAGCTCCAGCCGGACGTCGAAGCCGAAGAGCTTGTAGGTATCGAACGCGAAGTCCAGGCACGCCTCGAGCTCGTCCTGGACCTGCTCCTCTGCGCAGAAGACATGGGCGTCGTCCTGGGCGAAGTTGCGAGTCCGGAGCAGCCCATGGAGTGCGCCGCTGAGCTCGTTGCGGTGCAGGAGTCCCGGCTCCGAATAGCGCAGCGGGAGGTCGCGGTAGGAGTGTGGCTGCAGGGAGTAGAGCTGGCAGTGACCCGGGCAGTTCATCGGCTTCAGCCCCATCGGCGTGTCCGCCGACTCGGTGATGAACATGTGCTCCTGGTACTTGTCCCAGTGCCCCGAGGTCTTCCACAGCGCGCTGTCGTACAGCTGCGGGGTCTTGACCTCGGTGTAGCCGCGGGGTACGCCCATCTCGCGGCTCAGCGCGACCAGCGAATTGAACAGGTGCGTGCCCGCCGGGAACCAGAACGTCATTCCCGGAGCGACGTCGGAGAAGTTGAACAGCCCAAGCTGCGGGCCGAGCCGGCGATGGTCGCGCGCCCGCGCCTGCTCCAGCCGCTCCAGATGCTCCTGCAACTCCTTGTCGGAGAAGAACGCGGTCCCGTAGACGCGGGTCAGCATCGGACGGTTCGAGTCCCCCCGCCAGTACGCCCCCGCCACCGACTGCAACTTGAACGCCTTGATGCGCTTGGTCGACGGCGCGTGAGGACCCCGACACAGGTCAGTGAACGGGCCGTTGGTGTACAGCGACACCGTCGGCACGCCGTCGTCGCGAATCAGGTCCTCGATCAACTCGACCTTGTAGTCCTGGTCCTCGCGTAGAAAGCGGTCGAGGGCGTCCTGCGCCGGCACGTCCTCGCGTACGAACGGCTCGTCGGCCGCGATGTGCTGGCGCATCTTGGCCTCGATCTGCTCGAAGTCGGCCTCCGACAACGACACGCCGTCGGGGAAGTCGAAGTCGTAGTAGAAGCCGTTCTCGATCGGGGGGCCGATCGAGATCTTCACCCCCGGATATAGCTCCATCACCGCCGCGGCCAGCACGTGCGCCGCGTCGTGACGGATCAGTCGCAGCGCATCCTCGCCGCTCTTGTCGGTGATGATCTCGAGCTTGGCCGGCGCCCCCGAGTCGTTGTCGGGGAGCGGACGGGCCAGGTCGCGGACCTCACCGTCGACCTTGACGGCCAGCGCCGCGCGGGCCAAACCGGGTCCTATCGCCGCGGCCGCGTCCCCGCCGGTGGCGCCGTCGGAAAGGCTCAGGATCTTGCCGTCGGGAAGCTCTAGCTCCATGCTGAGAACGGATGCTAGTGACGCGCGCGAGGTCCGAGATCAGCCGCGCGTCACGCTGAACGTGAACTTGCCGACCAGGTGCGGCAACGGCTCGATGGCCGGGCATGCCTTGCCGACCGGACACGACACGGTGATCACGTCCCAGACCTGGCCTTTGAACGTCCCGGCGCACCATCGCCTGGATCCGCTCGGAGCCAGCATCACGCGCACAGTCGAACCCGCCCTGGTCGGCTCGGCCGCGACCGCGACGGCGGACTGGCATCCGCTGTGCGTCCCGTTGCCGGCGGTGATCCGGTAGAGGTTGTGAAACTGGCGTCCGGTCGACACCGCCGCCCGGAAGCTGACCGCGAAATGGGTCCGGCCCGACCCGGCGCGAGGCTTGACCGAAACGCTGACCGTCCCCGTCGATCGGGGCGCCACGGCGTCCGACGTCGCCGGGATGGCCGCCATCCCGCACAGCGCTGCCAGCGCCGCGACCCTCCACCTCATCTCGGCGGCGAGTCTACCCCGGCCCGTGGCACCCAGGTACATTTATGCCCTCCCGGGCGATTAGCTCAGCTGGGAGAGCGCCGTCTCGACAAGGCGGAGGTCGCTGGTTCGAGCCCAGCATCGCCCACTAACCCCCGGCCTCGCGTCAGGACGCCTCGCGATCGGCGCGTTGGTCGCGCCAGCGCAGCAGCTTGGTCACGGCCCGGGCGGCGCGAGGCTCGGCGAAGAGGAACCCCTGCACGCCGTGGCAGCCCAGACCGGCCAGCGCGCGGACCTGACGCTCGCTTTCGACCCCGCACGCGATCGCGGTGAGGCCGCTCGCCTCGGCGACGTCGACCACGGCCTTGACGAGCGCCCGGTCACGACCATTGTCCGCGACACCGGCCACGCACGAACGGTCGAGCTTGACCATGTCGATCGGGAACCGCTCGAGGTGGGACAGGGACGAGAGCGCGGTGCCGAACTGGTCGAGAACGACGGCGGCGCCCAGTTCTCTGAGGCCGATCACCGAGCGCCACATCGCCCCGCCGACGTCGATCAGAATCGGGTCTGACACTTCCACGGCGAGCTGTTCGGGGTGGGTCTGGGTGCGCTCGATGGCCGCCGCCACCACGTTCACGACCGACTCGTCGGCCAACTCCCGCGCGGACAGGTTGACGAACAGCCGCAGCGGCTCCTCGCGCTCTAGCTCCTCGTTCCATCGCGCTAACTGGCGGAGCGATTGCTCAAGAACCCACTGTCCAATCGGGACGATCGCGCCCGTCCGCCGCGCCGCCGGCAGGAACACCTCGAGCGGCAGGACCGTGCGCGAGGGATGCTCCCAGCGCAGCAGCGCCTCGACGCCGCGGATGCTCCGATCGGACAGGTCGAAGATCGGCTGGTAGCGCAGCCTGAGCTCCTCGCGGCTCAACGCCCCGCGAATGTCGTCGGAAAGGTCGTCCACGGGTGATTCGGGGAGCTCGTCGCTGAACTCAGAGAACTCGAAGCGGTCGCGGCCAAGCTCCCGGGCCCGCCTCCGCGCACGGTCGGCGGCGTCGATCAGCTCGCGAGGATCGTCGCCGCGATTGGCGGCCGCGACGCCGAGTGTCGCGTGAACCGTGTGCTCCTCGCCCGCGGTGATGAACGGCCGCGATGTCGCCTTGAGCAGGCAGCGGGCACGCGCGGCGACCGCCAGCTCATCGTGAGTGGCCACCAGGATCCCGAACGACCGGTCGCCGAGACGCGCAAGAAAGTCGTCGGGGCCGATGCACGCCTGAATCCGCTCGGCGATCGCCCTCCGCATGTCGGCCTGGCTGCTGCGCGCGCGCCATTCCATCTCGCGCCACTCCGGGTCGACGCCGAGCACGAGCACGGTGAGCGATGGCTCGGCCCGGCCCGCAAGCGCCTGTTCCAGCCGCTCGACGAACAGCGTGGCGTCCGGCAGCCCCGTCGCACCGTCATGACGAGCCTGCCGGATCCGTTGCGCGGCGCGCTCAGCGCGCGCGACGTCGCCCAACAGGAGCTCTGACCGTCGCAGCTCCGCGTCCTTGCGCGCGCCGGTGTCACGAAGCAGGCACAGATGGCCGCTCGGTGTGCGGTCCGCGTCGTCGCTCACTACCAGTTCGATCTCGGCCTCGATGCACGAGCCGTCGCGGCGCACGGCGAGCACCTCGAGCCAGGCGCTCCCGCGTCTGAGCATCTCGGCGTGCGCCCGTTCGAGTTCACCTATGCAGTCGGCCGGGACCGTGTCGCGCCACGGCACACCCTGCAGATCCGAGGGCGCGTAGCCGAGGATCGCGGCGTAGGCTTGGTTGACGCGCGCGTGCCGACCGTCGGGTCCGATTACCGCGATCCCCTGGCGGGTGTGCGCGAACAGGCTGTCCCACTCTGCCTGCCGACCCGCCGGAGACGCTGTCTCGACCATGAAGGCGAACGCGGTCGGCGCACCGTCGCCGGCGTACATCACCGATCCGCTGACCAGAGCGTCCACCGGCGTTCCGCCGGCCGGGAGCAAGCGCTGGCGAAACTTCGCGTGAGCCATCGAGCCGGCTCGCATCAGGCCCAGCATCGCGACCACGCGGTCGCGGTCGCCTGGGTGCGTCACCGCCAGCGGCCCGGCCTTCATCAGCTCATCTTCGTCTCGGCCGAGCACGCGCGCCAGCGCTTGATTCACGCGCACGAAACGACCGTCCATGCTGACCACGCCCATCGGGATCGAGGCGTCGAGCCAGGGCGGGTCCGGGCTGTCGCCAGCCATCGATCCAGTATCCGAGCGGTCCCACGTTTGCGGTATCGCCCAGGCGGACCGAATTGCCTGCGCACCACGTCCTCCGATCGCAGGAGGCCAACCGGCCTGGCACGAGCACGCACCGTGCTACAAACGCCCGGTGCAGTCGAACCCTCGTCTGACCGTTCTGGTCGCGGACGATCACCCGATGTACCGCGAGGGAGTCGTCGGCGTGTTGCGACGCCGGGCGGAGATCGAGTCGGTGGCCGAGGCGGGCACCGGTCGCGAAGCACTCGAGGCGATCGGACGCGTGCACCCGGATGTCGCGCTCCTCGATATCCAGATGTCCGACCTCGACGGCGTTCAGGTGGCCCGCGTGATCACGCGCGAGTCACTGTCGACGCGCACGCTGTTCCTGTCCGCGTACTTCGACCAGGAGATCGTCTACAAGGCGCTCGCGGCCGGGGCGGCGGGATACCTATCGAAGGACGCCCGGGGCAACGAGATAGCCGACGCCGTGGTGGCCGTGGCCCGCGGTGAGACCGTACTCGGGCGCGACATACAGGCGGCGGTGGCGCAGAGGATCCGCCAGACCGCCGAGCGGACCGGACCGACGCTGTCGGCTCGCGAGCGCGAGGTGCTCGAGCTCGTCTCGGCCGGACTGTCCTCACCAGAGGTCGCCCGCCGGCTGAACCTGTCGACGACCACCGTCAAGACCCACCTCCAGCGCATCTACGAGAAGCTTGGGGTCGGCGAGCGGGCCGCCGCGGTCGCGGAGGCGATGCGTCAGCATCTCCTCGAATAGCCGCGCGCCCGCGCGCCCGCGCGCCCGCGCGTCAAACGCGGCGCGGCTCGTGCGGGACGGTTCCCTCGACGATCGTCCCCCGTCCGGTCGCGGCGCGGATCCGCAGCTGACCGCCGACGGCGCGCATCCGCTCGCCCATCTCGAGCAGCCCGACGTGCCCCGGATCCGCGGCGCTGCCCGGGTCGAAGCCGACGCCGTCGTCGGTCACGCGCAGGCGCAGATGACCGTCGCTCTGGTTCAACGACACCGTCACCGAGGCGGCACGCGCGTGGTGTCGCACGTTGGCGAGCGCCTCCGCCACGACGCGAAACAGCGTCCCGGCGAGCTCGGGAGCGGGCTCGGTCCCGAGGTCGAACTCGAGCTCGGTCCGCACGCCGACGTCGACCTCGAGACGGCTGAGAAGCTCCTCGATCGTGAGACGCAATCCGCTGCGCTCGAGGCTGGGCGGCCACAGCTCGAACAGCAGGTTGCGCAGTCGGTCCTGCGCCGCGGTCAGCGCCTGCTCGGCCTGCTCCATCGCCTCTCGCTGCCGCGGCTCCCGAATGCTCTCGCCGAGCTCCTCGAGCTTCAGCCGGACCGCGGCGAAAACCTGGAGCGTGTCGGCGTGGATGTTGGCCGCCACCTGGCGGCGCTCTCTCTCCTGCGCCCGGACCAATGCGGCGAGCAGCGCGCGCCGCTCCTCAGCCAGCCTCGCCATCTCGAGCTCCGCGCGCCTGCGCCCGGTCTCGTCGATCACGACCACGCCCACTCCGGTGACCTCGGGACCGGTCCGCACCGGGTAGTAGCTGACCAGCCAGTGGTGCGTCTGGCCGAGGGTCGCCGCGGTCTCGCCGACGATTTCCTGGTTGAGCACCGGCTCGCCGCGATCGAGCACGCGCCTGATGATCGGGCCGATCCGTGGCCACAGGTTCGGAATCAACTCGGCCGCGCGTCGACCGACGTGCGCTTCGACGGGCAGCCCGTTAACCGCGGCAAGCGTCTCGTTGATCCGTACGTAACGCAGCTCGCAGTCCAGGTACGCGAGTCCGACCGGCGCCTGGGAGAACAGCGCATCGAAGATCGTCGTGGCCCGCTTCTGCTCATCGATGTCGATCGCTATCCCTACCCATTCGACGACGGTTCCGTCGGCGTCGCTGACCGGACCGGCCTCGATGCCCATCCACCGGTACTGCCCGTCGGCTCGACGGATGCGGCGCTCGTAGCGCAAGTGCTCGCCGGCGGACCGGGCCTGCTCCAGCCAGACCGCGACACTCGGCACGTCGTCGGGATGGACCACGGCCCGACCATCGGTCCCGTGCGCCTGAGCCGACAGCCCCGCGAACTCCGCGCCCGCCTGGTTGATCCAGGTGAGCATGCCGTCAGCGCCCATCGCCCACACGGGGACCGGCAGCGCCTCAGCGATGCGTCTGAAGCCGACTAGATCGGCGTCGATCGAGTCCATCACGCCGGAGCGCCCGGCGCGGCCCCGCCGATCGGCGCGAACAGCTTATGCGCCTCGACCCCGACCCCCCTGACCGTGACGTCGTAGTCCACCAGCGTGAAGGTCGCGCCGGGACTGATGCCCATGGCCTCGCGTACGCCCTCGATCACCGAGTCGGCTGCACGCAGCGCGTCGGCGCTCTCGAAGTACACGACGGCGACGGCAGTGCATTCCTCGCGCCTGATCCCGAGTGATCCGTACAGGAACCCGGGCAGCGTCTCGAAGATCCCGGCGTAGACCTTCTCCGCGTCATCGGCCAGTTGGGCCACGTCGTCGGGTGCCACAGAGATCTCCACGATGACGAAAATCACCGCAGCGCGCATCATCCCAGAATGTGGATGCTTCGCGGCTTCGATGTTGGGAGCTAACCGGGTGCTCGGTTCGCACCTACCGGCCGCCGGCGCGGGCGGGTCTCAGGCCGCCGCACGCCACGCGCGCGCGGCCGGCGCCGCGAGCACCCCGGCCACGATCTGGAAGACCGCCGGGTTGACCGACATGCCGATGTGGCTCGAGCGCACCTCGACGTGGCTGGCGTGGGGATCCAGGCAGGAGCGCCAATCGACGATTCCGTCGCTACGCGAGTACACCGAGATAAAGCCGACGTGGCGCGGCCAGGCAGCGCCGGCGTCGACGCGGGCCTGTCGGCAGCAGGAACCGAACTGGCAGCGATGCGAGAACAGCCCGCGCACTCCGAGCGACCCGAGCACGGCGACCGCCTCGACCTGAGCGCGCACGAACGGGTGCACGGCGAGCGGATCCGCCAACGGCGATCCGAGGCACACGATGCCCGTGACGAGATCCGGCCGTCGCACGGCGAGGATGCGGGCCATCGATCCGCCGCGGCTCTGACCGACGATCGCCACCTTGCGCCCGTGCCGGTCGGCGAAACGCTCGAGTTGGTGCTCGAGGCGCTCGAGCGCGCGTGACGTGCAGTCGACGTTGACCCGCATGCCCGCCCGGCACGGCCGGTATCCGATTCGTGACAGCCATTGGGCCATCACTCCAAGCGAGACATCACCGGCCAGGAAGCCCGGCACGAGCAGCACCGGCGCACCGTCACCCGGTGCGAGGCCCTCGCCGCGGAACACCGCGTGACGCCGCAGCGCCGCGTGCTCGAGCCCGGCACGGGCCTCGCCCCAGATCGGGATGCGCAGCTGATCGATCACCGCTCGCGACCTCTACCCGAACAGTATGACGGCCGCCGAGGTCGCAAGCGCCCGCTCGCCTACGAACTCGCCGAGTATGTGACGGTCAGCGTGGCGAAGGCAAAGCGCGGCACGATGCAGCGGTGCACGGTCTTGAACTTGGGCTTCTGACCCCTGGCCGGCCTACCTACCACCTGCCGGAGCGTCCCGCAGTACTGCCCGGGGCCAAACGGTCCGATCCCGAGCGGTCCCGGCCCGTAGAAACTGTTAGTCGCGTCCGACACGGAGATCACGCTGCCCAGCTTGAGTCCCACGGCCTTGGCGTAATCCACCGCGTACTCGTGCGCCTGCTTGAGCGCGCCGCCGATCGATGCCTTGTGAGCCCGGTCGACGGCGGCCGCGATCGAGGCATTGCTGTGACGGTCCTTTGGAACCACCCGCGTCTGCGACGTTCCCGTCGCGGTGATCGTGTCGCCCGTCGGGCTCTGCGCCGACTGGGCGAACGCCGGCGCCGCGCCGAGCAGAATCGCGATGGCGGCGACACCCGACACCACATGGCGTCTCATATGAGGCCCTCCCCCCATGTACTGCCCGCTGACCGGCAGGCATACGTATTGACGAGCCGACCTTACGCTTTTTCGGCTGATCGCGAGGGATTTCTCAGCGCGAAGGAACCTGCTGCACCGCCCAGCGGTTGCCGTCGGGATCGGCGAAGAACACGAACGCGCCCCAGGGGAACTCCTGGACCTCGCCGACCTCCACGCCGCGCTCGGTGAGCTCGGTGCGCGCCTGGTGGATGTCGTCCACGACCAGCTGAAGGCCCACCACCGACCCCGGCGGGGCATCCGTGATGCCCTTGCCGAGCGCGATCGAGCAGGCCGACCCGGGCGGGGTGAGCTGGATGAACCGGATGTCCTCGCTGACCGTGTGGTCGTGATCAGCATGGAACCCGACGTTCTCCACGTAGAACGACTTGGCGCGGTCGACGTCGGAAACCGGCACCGCGACCAGCTCGAGCTTCCAGTCCATCACCTCTCCTTTGCCTTGCGCGACCGGACGGAGCGGAGCTTATGGCGGATCGAGGTCGGTTTCGGTCCGTGGAGGCGGTCGTCTCAGGCGCCGTCCTGTGCAACGGATCAGGTGCGATCTCGTCCATTCGCGTGGTTAGCCTTGGGCGGGAATCGCGGGACGGGCCTGCCTGGTCCGCCTGAGGCCGTCGAGTGCGGTTGATCGGTCAACTACAATCAGAGGCATGGACACGAGCACGGCACGCTTGGACGGCATCCCCGCAACCGTCGTGGAGACCACGATCGTGGACGCGTCCGCGTGCGCGGTTCCGAGCCCCGACGGGGATTCGAGTCTGGAGGGCGCCGCGCTCGAGGCGTGGCGCAGCTACCTGCAGAGCCATGCCACGATCCTCCGCCTGCTCGACGCCGAGCTCGTGTCCGAGCACGCGATCACGACGCGCGACTACGAGGTGCTGCTGTACCTGGCCCAGGCGCCCGATCGCAAGCTGCCCATGTCCGTGCTCGCCGAGAGCACGATGCTGACCCGGTCCGGGATCACCCGGCTCGTGGACGGCCTGGTGGCCGGCGGATTCATCCAGCGCACCTCCTGCCCCAGCGACGCGCGCGTGTCCTACGCGCAGCTGACCGACGAGGGGTTGGCCAAGCTGCGCAACGCGGGCTGCACCCACGTGGGCAGCATCCGCCGGCTGTTCCTCGAGCATTTCGACCCCGAGGAGACCAGCCAGCTCGCCGCCCTGCTCGGCCGTCTGCCCGGCGCCCAGCGCGGCGGCTCCTGCACCGCGGACTAGACGGCTCTTCGGACGGTTGGCGACCTGCCTGCTCGGGCGCGCTTGACCTCGCAATACTTGATGTCGCAACAAATCCTGCTAGGATGGTTGCACGCTCAACCAACCAGCGAAGGAGAACCCCCTTGAGCACCACCAGCCTTTCGCTCGACGCCATTCCCGCCGGGACCTACAACGTAGATCCGGTCCACTCGAACGTCGGCTTCGAGGTCCGTCACATGGGCATCGCCACGGTGCGCGGCGCCTTCCGCAAGTTCCAGGGCACGATCGATGCGACCGGCGACGCCCCGGTGCTCCAGGGGACCGTCGAGGCCGGAAGCATCGACACGAACGACCCGAACCGTGACGGCCACCTCGCCTCGCCCGAGTTCTTCGACGCCGAGAATCACCCGGAGATCACGTTCCACTCCACCGCCGGCGAGCCCGGTGACGGCAACCAGGTCCGCTTGACCGGCGACATCACGATCAAGGGCATCACCCGGCCGATCGAGCTGACCGGCGTCGTCGCCGAGGGCGGCGCCGACCCGTGGGGCAACGAGCGCATCGGGCTCGAGCTGTCCGGCGTGATCGACCGGCGCGAGTTCGACCTCAAGTGGAATCAGACCCTCCCCAACGGGAACCTGCTCGTCTCCAACGAGGTCAAGCTGCTGCTGAGCGTCTCGGCGGTCAAGGCGGCGTAGGCCCCGTGCGAATCCTGACCATCTCCGGAAGCCTGCGCGCGGCGTCGCACAACACCGCGCTGCTGCGCGCGGCCGCCGAGCTGGCTCCAGAGGGCGTCGAGGTCCTGCTTTATCAGGGCCTCGACCGCCTTCCCCACTACAACGAGGATCACGACACCGACGATCCGCACGGCGAGGTCCAGCGCCTGCGCGAGGCGATCGCCTCCGCCGACCTGGTCCTGATCTCGACCCCGGAGTACAACGGGAGCGTTCCCGGGCACCTCAAGACGGCGGTCGACTGGGCCTCGCGCCCGTTCGGCAAGGGTTCCGCCCTGTGGGGCAAGCCGGTGGCGGTGATCGGGGCCAGCGTCACCGACTACGGCGCCGTGTGGGCGCAGGACCACCTGCGCAAGTCGCTCGGCCTGGCCGGGGCCCGCGTCGTCGACGCCGACCTGGCCGTGCCCAAGGCACCGGAGCGGTTCGCCGGACCAAACGGCGAGCTGACCGATCCGGAGACGCGCGAGCGTCTGGCCAGCCTGCTCAAGGACCTCGCCGCGCACGGCAGCGGGACCGCCGCCGCGGCGGCCTAGGCGCCTAGCATGATGACCACGTCAACGCACCTCGAGAACGCGCCGGCCGCCCGCATCGATCCGGACACCGCCCTGGGCCCGGTCCGTCTCACGGTGAGTGACGTCGACCGCTCGCGCCTCTTCTATGAGCGCGCGATCGGCCTGCGGGCCACCGAGCTCGACGACGGCACGCTCGGGCTCGGCGTTCCCGACGGGCCCGCGCTGGTCGAGCTGCGGGGCGACAGCTCCGCCCCGCACCTGAACCGGCGCGCCCCGGGCCTCTATCACCTGGCCATCCTCCTGCCCACGCGGCTCGATCTGGCCTTCGCGCTGGCCCGGCTGGTGCAGGCTCGCTGGCCGCTCGACGGCGCCTCCGACCACATGGTCAGCGAGGCGCTATATCTGTCCGACCCGGACGGCAACGGAATCGAGATCTACCGAGACCGTCCGCGCGAGGACTGGCAGCGGGTCGGCGACCAGCTCCAGATGGCGACGCTGCCGCTCGACCTCGACGACATCGTCGGCCAGCTGCGCGGTGCATCCGAGCTTCAGGCCGAGGTGCCGGCCGAGACCCGTATCGGGCACGTACACCTGCAGGTGTCCGATCTCGGCGACGCCGAGGCCTTCTACCACGGCGTGCTCGGGTTCGACGTCATGGTGCGGGGCTATCCCGGGGCCCTGTTCGTGTCCGCCGGCGGCTATCACCACCACATCGGGCTGAACACCTGGCACAGCGCCGGCGCCGCGCCGGCGGCGGCGGGCTCGGTCGGGCTGCGCTCGTTCACGATCGAGCTGCCGAGCGAGTCCGAACTGACGGCCGTGCTGGCTCGTATCGACGCGGCCGGCATCCCCACAAGCCGCGAGGCGCAGGGGATGCTCCTGCGCGACCCGTTCGCCAACGGCGTCGTCCTGACGGCGCTTCCTCGCTAGCCCTGGCCGTCGCTACCCTTCGGACTCGCGGCGACGTGGCGGAGTGGTTACGCAGCGGCCTGCAAAGCCGTCTACACCGGTTCGATTCCGGTCGTCGCCTCTGAACGAAACGCCTGCTAAATCGCGAGCTGCGCCGCTAGACGCGCACGCACTAAGCGCGGGTGATCGCTCAGAACTCACGGGCACGAGTCGCTGATCATCGTCGCGCTCGCGCGGCCGATGCGACATTCGCCGCGACTCCGGTGGCCGGTCGCAGTTCATCCGCGCCGCGGCGGACCGTTTTCGAGGACCGGCGTGGGCCTAGCCTGAGCACGAGCAGATAGACGACGGGCACCGCCGGCGCCAGCGTGACGGTTCGGAGCCATAGCCTTGGGGCGTCGGTCCCGGCGCCGAGCGTGTGCGCGGCCGAGAGCGCCCACACCACCACGGTCAGTCGGTGGAGACTTCGCCACCGTCGCGTCCCGATCCTGCGGCGGAGATAGAAGCTCGGACCGAGTAGGACGGCGAGATACCCGGCGATGATCCCGATCCCGGTGAACTGTGGCCGGTAGTTCAGGGCGAAGGGGATCGTGATGCCGCGCCAGCCGGGCTTCAGCCAATGGTCGCCGAGCAGCGCCGTGCCGTGAAGAGCGATCGCGGCGATCGCGGCCAGCGCCAGGTGCTCGTGCAGCCGTGCACTCACGCGCTTGATCGCGGGACGGCGAAGCATCCGCGCCGCCATCGCGAGGCCGACGAGGACGGTCGCGCTGATCAAGACGAGCGCGATGATTCCGGACGCCCGGCTGACCAGCCACCAGATGACGTTGAGCGGCTCTGTCCGCGTCACCGCTTCGCCATCGCGGGCATCGCCGCGACGCCGGCGAGCTCGACCGGACCGACCTGCTCTACCTCGCCGTCATCGTGGACGATCACCCCGCCGCGGTCCCACAGCACCTCTCGTGCCCCGGCCGGGCCGAGCAGCAGCGCCACCTTAGACAGGGTCTCGGCCTCGAGCGCGGTGGAGCCGATCGCCGTCGCGGAGATGAGTCCAGTCCACGCGGGCGCGCCGGTGCTCGGGTCGAGCAGGTGGTGGGCGAAGCGTCCGCGGCGGTCGCGCCAAATGCGGACGTTCAGGCCCGATGTGGCCACGCCGCCGCGTGCCACCCGGATCGATCCGATCGACCGACCGGTGAGCGGGTGCTCGACCTGCACCCGATACGGTTCGAGCACGGCGCCGATCCCGCCGATGGCGATGTCGCCTCCGCAGTCGACGACGAACCGGCTGTAGGCGCCGAGCCGGTAAGCCACGGCGTCGGCGCACAGGCCCTTCCCGGTTCCGCCGGTGTCGATCATCAGTCCGGGCGGCCGAACGATCCTGCCCCGGTCGTCATCCACGATGATCCGCCGCCACGGGGCGCGTGGATCCGGGCGAGCCGACCGCCGCGGCGGCGCGGCGGCCAGAGCCTGGCGCAGCGACGCGGGCGCCGCCCCGTCCAGCGACTGCGCATAGCCGTTCCGCCTGAGCGCCGGGACGAGGGTCGGATCGACTAGCCCGCCGCTGCGCTCGGCCGCCCAGAGGCCAGCACGCACGGCCGCTCGGAGCAGGTCGGATCCCGGCACGGCTGCGCGGCGGTCTGCGTTCAGGGCCGACAGCTCGCTGTCGGGGATGAACCGCGAGAGTCGGTGCGCGAACGCGAGCACGAACTTGCGTTCACGGTCGGCGGCATCGAGCGGCGCCGGGGCGCGCGCGATGAACCGTCGCCCGATCAGCAGACGGACGTCGCTGCCCATGGAGCGGAACGTGTAGTCGACATCCTCGTTCATGACTGCGGTCCGCCTGGTTAGGAGGCGCGCGTGGCCGGCGCGGACGATGAGCCTGAACTCGAGACCGACTGGGTGACCGACGAGCCGTTCCGTTGACGCGGGCCGACGACTGTCTCGACGATTGTTGTCTGGTAGACGCGGCGGACCACCCTTGGTGGGCTCGTGCGCACCGCGGCGCTAGTCCGGAGCTGCCAGGCCAGTAGCGCGAGGACGGCCAGGAGGCTCGCCAGCGTCAGCAGCACCACCGTGAGCCGGTCCGGTCCGGCCACACCCCGGCGCCTAGTCGTCGCCGTGGCCGTTGCCATCGCCGCCGTCGCCGCCATCGCCCCCGACGTGCCCGCCGCCACTGGCACGCGTCGTAACCGGGTGGGCCGAGGTCGCGGGACCACCGCCGTGGGATCCGCTGGCGCGGGTCGTGACGGGGGTGCTGGCCGGCCCACCATTGGAAGAACCAGCGGCGCGCGAGCCGCTGGCACGAGTCGTGAGCGTGCCGGCGCGGGCAGGCGAAGGGACAAGTGACGCGGAATGTGACCCGCTGGCGCGCGTCACCACCGTCCCCGCCGCAGCCGTCGCACCGCTCTTGTGCGAGCCGCTCGCGTGGGTGCTGACGGCTGGTGGCTTGGCGGCCACCACGCGTCCTCTCGCTCCGGAGCTCCCCGGCCCGGCGGGGCCCGGCACGTGACGGACGATGTGAATCGTGCGCCGGATGGTCACGGTCCGGATCTCGGCTGGGTTGTGAGCGGCGAGGGTCGCGTTGGTGGCGGCCGTCGGTCTCAAGGCGAACGCGGCCAGTCCGCCGGCGAGAAGCGCGGCCAGTGCCGCTGCGGTTCGAGTGGTTCTCGGGGGCATGCTTTGCCTCCAGGTCGTGGACCGGCCGCACTCTGGGCGATGGGCGGCAATGACCTTCCCAACCGAGCGCAAATTCTCGGCAAAGCCAGCGATCCCGTTACTGCGACCCAACTGTCTGTTTACGCGCGGGCGTGAACCTGCTCGCTCGATGAGCCAGCTCCGCACGCGTCGCCCGCATCGATCTGGAGTCGTGATCGTCGGAGGCGGACTCGCCGGCCAGCGGTGCGCCGAGACCCTCCGACGCAACGGCTACGGCGCGCCGATTCGGATGGTGTGCGCGGAACCGCATCGTCCCTACGATCGTCCGCCGCTGTCCAAGCACCTGCTAGGCGGGGCTTCGGCCGATCCGCCGGCGTACAGACCGGCGGAGTGGTATCGGCGGGAGGCGATCGAGCTGCTGCCCAGCGTGGAGGCGACCAAGATGCTTCCGGCCGAGCGCCGGGTCGTCCTGTCGGATGGCACCTCGCTGCGCTACGACCGGTTGCTGATCGCCACCGGAAGCCGTCCCCGCAAGCTTGGGCTGCTGGCCGGATACGAGAACGTCTGGTCACTTCGGACGCTCGACGATTGCTGGGCGCTACGGCAGGTGGTTGGTGCCGGGCGGCGGCTGATCGTGGTCGGCGGCGGGTTCATCGGGCTCGAAGTCGCAGCGACGACGCGCGGACTCGGCGCCGAGGTGACGATCATCGAAGCGGCCCCGGCCCCGCTGGCCGGTGTGCTGGGCGTGAAGTTGGGGCGCTGGTTCACGCGGCTGCACGAAGCGCGTGGGGTCCGTGTCATGACGGCTCGGTCGATCGAGCGGGTCCACGCGAACGGCACGATCCGAGCCTTGCAGCTTTCGACCGGCGAGATCGTCGAGGCCGACGACGTACTAGTTGGGATCGGCGTGGAGCCTGATGTCGGCTGGCTCAACGGGAGCGGGTTGAGCACTGCCGCCGGCATTCCGGTCGACCCGCACGGCCGTACCGTCAGCGCCGAAGTCCTCGCTGCCGGAGACGCCGCTGCCACATTCGACCCGCGGCTCGGCCGTCACGTGCCCGGCTCGCATTGGGAGGCGGCGGCAAGGCAAGCAGCGCGCGCGGCCCGGGTGATGCTGGGGCTCGACCCCGGCGACGCGCCGCTGACCAGCTTCTGGACCGACCAGTACGGGATCAGGATCCAGTACGTGGGTCACGCTCGGCTGGCCGACGGGGTCGTGTTCGACGGCGACCCCGCAAGCGCCTGCTTCACCGCAACCTTCACTCGCGGGGACCGCGCGGTCGGCGGGCTGCTGGTCGATCGGCCACGCGCGCTTCCCGCCATCCGTCAACTGATCGAGAACGGAGGACCATGAGCTACCTGGTGGAGATCGACGAAGACGCGTGCGCGGCCCACGGCGACTGCGTCGAGGCGGCGCCGGAAGTGTTCGCCCTTGACGACGTCGCGCGGGTCATCGGCGCCGGCGACGACGCGCTCGTCCTTGCGGCCGCCGAGGCGTGTCCGAGCACGGCGATCCGTCTCATGGACCCAAGCACCGACGAGCAGATCTATCCCTGATGCGGTCGGCGACCGTTGCTAAGCCACCGACGGCGCGCCGGCACCGATCGAGTGTCAGTCGTCGCGCTGGTTGCCGCCACCCCCGCTCGAGTCCGAGGATCCACCACCACCGTCGCCGCCGCCGCTCGAGTCACTCCGTTGGTGCCCTGCCGGCGCGGTTGACGGCCGTGGCTGCTGCGTGGATGAGTTCGTGGGCGGACCGGACGCGGCCGGTGCCGCCGTGCGGTTGTACGCCGGCTGTGCCGCAGCGGGCGACACGGATGGTGCAGAGGTCGTGGAGACCGGAGGCCGAGGAGGAGTCGAAACCGTCTCGGTTGGACGCCCCGGTGCCGGGCGTGGAGGTTTCGTCGACCGCGGGGGTATTGGTGGCCGCGGCGTACCCCCCACCGGCGCGGTGTGCCCGGCGGCGGGCGGTGGGGCCAGACCGGCGAGCGCCGATAGCGGCTCCGAGGAGAGCCCAATGCGCTGTCCGGCCAGCTGACTGGCCGACCACGCCAGGGCGGCAGTGAGAACGATGCCGAGCGAGGCTGCGGAGGTCCAGATGAGGGTCTTGCGTGTCATTTGACCGGGAACGTAGCCGCGGCGGGCTTAAACATGGGCAAAGTCGTCTCGGTCCTCGCTCGGCGGGCGCCCTTCCGCGACGGGAACGCTGGCGATTGACAACGTCGCAACCGCCCCGCCGCCCCCGCGAGCGGAGATGGTCACCTCTCCGCCCCAGGCGCGGGTGAGTTCGCGGGCGATCGGCAAGCCCAGTCCATCTCCCGGGGGACCGGACCGTCCGGCGTGCCCGCGATGAAACCGCTCGAATACGAGCTCGCGCTCCTCCTCGGTCACCCCGGGTCCGCGGTCTCGGACCTCGATTCGCCCGGGCGCACTCACGATCGTGACTGTCGTTCCCGAGGGCGAGTATCGCAACGCGTTCTCGAGCAGCGCGTCGAGCGCTCGCTCCAGATCCGGGCCTGCCGCCCACGCCGTCGCTCCGTGCGCGTGGTCCTGATGCTCGAGCACGATTCCCGCGTCGCTCGCGCCCGCCTGCCAGCGCCGGGCGGCGGATGCGGCGAGTCCGGTGAGATCGATAGGCGCTCCGGTCAGCTCGCGCTCGCCGGCCCGGCTGAGCACGAGCAGCTCGTCGACGATATGCGCGAGGCGATCGACCTCCGCAGTCGCGGCGTCGAGCTCAACGCCGGCTTCGGGGTTGGTCAGATGCGCGGTGGCTTCCTCCAGACGCAAGCGCAGACCGGTGAGAGGTGTGCGCAGCTGGTGTGAAGCGTCGGCGACGAACTCACGCTGCGCGGCCAACAGCCGCGCCACCCGGTCGGTCATCTCATTGAACGAGCGCGAGAGCGAGCGCTGCTCAAGGCTGCCCTCTACCTCAGCGCGCGCACTCAGGTCGCCCCGCGCTACGCGCCGTGCCACCGCCTCGAGCCGGCGGAGCGGCTGGCTGACGTGGGCGGCAATAACCACCCCAGCGAGCAGGCCCAGCGCGAGCACGGTCAGGGCGATCAGCACCATACCGAGCTCGGCGCGGCGCACAGCGCTGTGCACCGCTGCGACGCTCTGGGTGACGCGAACCGCCCCGGCGGGACGCCGGTTGCGCACGATCGGGACCGCAGTGGCCAGGATCTCCTGACCCAGCGTCTTCGAGTCCCGTGGCACCTGCACCTGGCGACCCTGGAGCGCAGTGAGGATCTCCGGCCGGCTGTGGTAGCTCACGCCCAGCTGAGGTGGCGTGGCGCTGTCGGCGAGAACGGTGCCGCGCGTGTTCACGACGAGGACGCGTCCTCGGATCGATGCGGCGGCCGTGCGAGCCAGCGTGGCCAGCTCCGCTCTTTCGGGCTGTCCGAGAAGGTCCGCCGCCGTCGCGGCGACCAGATCAGCCTGCGCCAGCGCCTGGGTTCGCACCTCGGCGTTGACTCGCGCGCTCAGGTTGATCGCGAGCGGAAAGCCGAGCGCGATGATCGCGAGCAGCAGCACATACGTGAGCGCCGCGAGCAGTCGGATTCTCAGAGTTACGGGCCGGACTCCTCGGTACCGGCCAGGCGGAAGCCGATGCCGCGCACGGTGTGGATGTACCTCGGCGCGGTGGGATCGTCACCGAGCTTGCGCCTCAGCCACGCGATGTGCACGTCAAGCGTCTTCGTCGAGCCGAACCAATTCATGTCCCACACGTCGGACATCAGCGACTCGCGCGTGACCACTCGGTCGGGTTCACGCGCCAACCGGACCAGCAGGTCAAACTCCTTGCGCGTCAGCTCGAGCTCCCGCTCCGCAAGCCACGCTCTCCGCGCGCCGACATTAATCCTCAAGCTCTGCGCGACGAGCGTGTCCGACCCCGACGTGCCACCGCGACCCCGGCGGAGCACGGCGCGGATCCGGGCGATCACCTCGCCGACGGCGAACGGCTTCACCACGTAGTCGTCGGCCCCGAGCTCGAGACCGACCACGCGATCAGTCACGGTCCCGCTCGCCGTGACGATGATTATCGGCACGTCAGAATCGCGCCGCATCCGGCGGCAGACGTCGCGGCCGTCGCCGTCGGGTAGCGCGAGATCGAGCAGAACCACATCCGGATGCAGGGCGGCCTCGAGCTCAATTGCCTCCGCCCCGGTTCGCGCCACCGTGGTCGGAAACCCGCCCCGGGTCAGGGCCTTGGCGAACGGCTCAGCGATCGACTGCTCGTCCTCGACGAGCAGAACGCAACGGGCCGGCGGGCCCTCCGGGCCCGAGCGGTCGTCTGAATTGTCAGGAGGCACCGTGGTCAAGACCCACCCACATGGATTGACGCGGACCAGTATGCAAGCCCCGACCAAGACTGAGGTAAGAGCGTGCTAAGAACCGCCTCACGACCTTGGTAGGGAACACAGTGACCAGAAGATGTATGGACACGCGTTCCCGCCGAGGTGATAGGCATGGCCGCGATCGCGCTGTCACGGTGGCTCGTCGATCCACGTCAGCGGGCCACGATGGTGAAGAAATCGCGGCTGTAGGGTGCGAGGAATTGTCCCGGCACTCCTGGCTGGCCCGGGACGATCGGCACCGGGGCCAGCAGGCCATTGCCTCCGCGGTGGCCGTACAGGTAGGCCGCGACCCACTCCGGGTTGATATCGAGCTCGACGGCGCGCACGACTTTCGCTCCCAGCAGGGCACCGGCGAGATCCTGGACGGTCAGGTTCTCTCCGCCGGCCCAGACGAGATGACCGTCGGTGGTGATCCCCAGCGCCGAGCGGGCGGGCGCGATCACGCCATGGAGCGTTGCCCCCCAGCACAGCAGGCAGCGGAGGTTGGCGGCGGGGAGGCCGCCGTCGATCAGGAGGTGCAGGTTCTGGCGAACCGAGACGACTGGCCTGCCAGGCGCGGGAACGCCCTGACGCCAGCTGCCGATGTCGGTCGACCCGTCCGCGTAGGTGACGATCGATCCGAGGCCGTCACTCAGCGGCGAGCCGACTCGGCCGTAGGACTCAAAGCCGCCTGCGCCGATGTCCAGCTTGAACCCGCCGTTGAAGGCGGCCGCAAGCTGTCGTCGCTCGCTCCCGGCGATCACTGGCCCGAAGCGCCAACCCGTCGAGCCGGCGTCGACCGTCCCCGAATGGAGCCTCAGTCCGACCAGACTTTGGTCGAACGCCAGCAGGGCGACGTTCGTGTGTCGGTCGAGCCAAACCGCCGCCTGCCCGCGCACGGTGATGGCGGGAACCAAGCCGCTTGTGGTGGAGCCCGTTGCCGTGGGGAGCAGGCGCGGGAAGGACGGCGCACGCACGACCGGTCGTCGATTCCTGACTGCGACGGTGTGCAGGTGGGTCGTGGTCGATCGGACGACGCGCCGGCTCTGCGCGACCGTGGTGGTGGTCCCGCTCCCGCATCCAGCGATGCTGCCGATCGCCACCGCGTAAAGCGCGAGCGGCGTCAAATGCGTCCTCATCGGTCCTCCCGCTCGAGGAGGAGCGCGAGGGTTGGACACGCGTCGGCCGCACGCCGGGCGTGCGCGAGGAGCTCCGGCGGCAGTGGCGAGCTGTCGACGATCGGGTAGCCCCATTCGTCGAGCGTCACTCGTTCGGGAAGCAGCTCGGCACACAGGCCGTGGGCCTCGCATTGGATTGGATTCAGTGCGATTCGCATCGTTCGGCTACGCCACAGCGGCCGGGACGGGAAGGACCGGTGGCGCCGAGCAGTCCGCGCAGCGGCCGTGCTGTAGGTGATCCTCGAAGTCGTCGGCGAAAACCCGCAGCGCGCTGGCGATGAACCCGGTTGCGCCGTCGGGGAACCGGCACGCGCCGCGGCCGACGAGCGAATTGCTCCAGCGGTCGAGCTCCGGTCTCGCCGCGAGCGGTGCGGTTCCGCTCGCGATCTGACTCATCATGTCGGCGATGGCGCCGAGACCGTTGACGCACGGTCCGCACTGGCCGGCGGACTCGGCGGCGAAATATTCTGCGACCCGGGAGATCTCAGCCACAGGACAGACGGAGCGGCCGAGGGCGACGATCACGCCGGCACCGAGGGCGATCCCGCGTTCGGCAAGCTGGGTCGGCGAAAGACAGAGTTGTGGGATCGCGCGCGCGGGTATCCAGGACCCGAAGTAACCGCCGATCAGCACGGCGGCAAGCTCGTCGGTCTGGCCGGCGCTGGCGAGGAGGTCCGCGAGCGGCGCGCCGTGCTCGATCTCGTAGACGCCTGGGGACGCGACCGCGCCCGATAGCGTGACGAGGGTCGATCCGGGGTCGGCCGCGGTCCCGGCCTGGCGATACCAGCTGGCGCCATGGCGAGCGATCAGCGCTAGGTGTGCGAGCGTCTCGACATTCTGGACGAGTGTCGGGCGCCGACGGACGCCGCGCTCGAACGGTCGCGCGCGGAACGCGGGCTTTGGCTCCGCGCCGGAAAGCGCGTTGACCAAAGCCGACTCGTGACCCGAGACGAAGCCGTCGCCGACGGCGCGTAACTCGTATCGGGGCTCCTCGCCGGGCCGCGAGCGCCGGCGCTCGTCCGCGGCTCGCCGGAGGCTGCGCGCGATCACCTCGTCGCCCTCGGCGAACGCGATGATCGCCGTATCTGCGCCCACCGCCCGGGCGGCTACGGCCGTGCCGTCTAGCACCAGATGGGGCAGCTCGGTAAGCAAGAGGCGGTCCTTGCCGCTGGCCGGCTCGCCCTCGGTTCCGTTTCCGACCACGAACCGCGGCCCACGACGTGCCGCCACAGCGCGCATCTTCCTGGCCACCGGGAAGGCGGCGCCGCCTCGTCCACGCAGACCCGATTGTTCGATCTCGTCGATCAGGCGATCGGGCGCCCAGCGACCGAGCTCGAGGTGCCCTCCCGCAACCGCGAGCTGCGACCGCAGATCGCCGTTCGAGACCTCGCCCACTCCCGGAAGGATGCGCGGCAGGAGGTTCATCCCGACCCTCGCGGGGCCACCGTCACCGTACCGGTGGCGGCGCCGAGACCCGGAGCAATCCGCAAGTGGGCAACGAGCGAGAGCGTGGAGCCGGCGCCGTCGGCGACGGTCGCTGCGATGTTCGTGCCCTCAAGCGCGGTCACGTGCCCGTCGTACCGGTCGGGATTCGATGAGGACCCGAGCGTCACTCGGCTGCCGATCATCTGCACCCCGCCCCCACCGACTGGCGGGCCCTCGATCCGGATGTCCAAGCGTCCGAGCGCACGTCCCGGCATCGCCAGCGCAATATCGACCCGCATCAGCCCGGTCCCGAGCCGAACCTGCGTGACCCGACCGACTGTCGACGCGCTGAACGACCTCGGGCTCGTCCGCTGACTCGATGCGGCCGTGCCCGAACTGGCCGAAGGGCTCGTGCCGTACGCCGCGCCCGCGCCTGTTCTCGGGTGTGCTGCTGCCAGAAGCGACGCCGGTGTGCCCGCCCGCTGAGCCCATCCCGCCGCGAGCGGTCCACTGGGCAGCCAGGCGAGCAGCCCGAGCGGGACGATCGCTGCCGCGACAACGGCGGACACGCGCGCGCCCAGGTGCCGCGGCCAGCCCGCGCTGAGCCGCAGCATCACGGCGGCTAGCATGACCGCCAGGCAGCCCGCGGCCAGCGCGAGCATCCAGTGCGTGCGGGTGTCGCTACCGGTGCCGAGGCCATGCACCAACGCCACCGGCCAGCTGGCGTAGGCAAGCCAGTGCGTGGTCCGCCACGCCCGGTACCCGAGCCGCCGCCGCAGCAGGCTCGTGATGACGATCGCGATCAGCAGGTCGAGCCCGACGGTCCCAAGACCGAGCCACAGCGGCCGATACGTCGACGCGAACGGGATCACGACGTCGAGCAGCGTGATCGGCGCGAAGCCGTCGAGCAGGGTCGTCAGCACGTGGACCGCGACGAAGCTGACGGCCAGCAGCGACGCGCTTCGATGGACCGATTCGAGTACGAAGCGGGGCGTCTCCCCGATCCGCGTCCGGCGGACATTGGCGATCCCGAGCGCGACGGTAAGCGTCAGGAGCACGAGCGAGATCGCTCCCGTTCCACGCGTAATGAACCAGAGCGGGCTGGGGCTCGAAACGGCGAGGATCATCGAGCGAGACCCAGCTCAGGAGCCGCCGGAGACGACGGGTGCCGGGCTCGGTGTTTGAGCAGCGGAAGCCGGCGGCGCCGAGGGGGTCTGCAATGGAGCTCCGTGGTTCTCCTCGCCGGAGTCGGGCGCGGGGACACCCCGTCGCACGGCCGGCGTCGCAGACCGCACCACAGGCGCCGATCGCTGATGAAAGGCGTGAGCCGTGACCGCGGTGAGCCCTCCGGCGAGAATCACAGCGCCTGAGATCATCCAGCGATTCGCCCGCGCAGCGAGTGCCAAGCCCGCTTCGCGCGCGCTCACGCGCCGCAACTCGCCCGACGCCGCCTGTCGAGAACGCGTGTTGTGATAGCTCATCGCTCGCGATTGTCAGAGCCGCGCCGAAGCCTTGGCTAAGACAGCGGTGAGACTGCACTCACCACCCGCTAACCGCGCCGCAACCACCGGCGCGGATCGTAGGCGCACCGGATAACACGTAAGTCGTGGGCACCCTGTGGGTGATGCACGTAGTGGGCTATCGCGCGTAGACCGCGAAGAAGTCCCGGTCGTCCGGCGACAGGTAGCGGGTCGCGGGGCGGCTCATGTCGGGCAGCAGCTTGGCCGGGTCGCCGGCGCCGAAGGCTCCGTAGAAGTTGAACGTGGTCCACTCGTAGTTGATGTCGAGTTCCATCGCTCGCATGGCGCCCGCGCGCTGGAGGATCTGCGCGAGGCTCTCGGCGGTCTGAATGTCGGCGGCCGCGTAGATCAGGTTCCCGTGGGCGTCGACGCCGACCCCCGAGCGCCACACGCGCACCGCGTTGCCGAGCGTCGTGCCCCACAGCGAGTCGTTTGACAGGGCGGGGTTAAGCCGGCCATTCTCGACGATCAGCGGCAGGTTCTGGCGCGCGAAGGCGATCCCGGGACCGGGATCGGGGCCGCCGGTCCAGGCCCGGACGTCGACCGCTCCGTCGCTGTAGCCGATCAGCGTCGCCTGTCCGACCCTCAGCGGCGCGTACAGCTGACTCTCTGAGAAGAAGCCGCCCCCATCGTCCTCGAGCTTGAAGCCGCTGTTGAACGTGGCGAGCAGGCTCGAGCGGAGCTGGGGTGGCACCTCTGCCGGCTGACTTCCATCTTTGGGCGGCTCGTACCGGCCGGGGTAGAGCGCGAGCCGCGCCCGTGTGTGGTCGATCCACGCGACGCCGGCGACCAGCTGCGGGTAGTTCGGATCGGGGCGGAAAGTGGTGACCAGGACGGGCGAGGCGCTGGCGATCAGCGGCCCGGTTCCGCGCCACTGCCCCTCGCTCGGGAGCGCGGGACTGATCACTGGGGCAATCGGCGCCGGCGCGTAGCTCGCGATCTGAGCCCGCGCGCCGGTTCCAACCCGCGGGAGCCGCTTGAGGGGCGGGCCTCCGGTCGCGGGCGAGTTCAGCGAGTAGTAGATGCTCTCGATGTCCGATACAGCGCCCGCGGCGCCGTTGTCGCGCAGCCACTCGACGGCCCGTACCCCGAACGAGGTATTTGATGGTCCCGCCACTGCGCCCCAGAACGAGACGACCAGATCAACCAGGAGGATCAGCGAAGTGAGCACGACGATCCGCCGCGCACGGAACCGAATCGCCGTCGGCCGGGGATGAACTGGAGCGCGGGATCGCGATCTACCTCGTGGACGCGCTGATGCCGGGGCGGCGGATCGCACGGTCGGTGGTGAGCGCATCCGGTCCGCGCGTGACTCGCGGCCCAGCTCATAGGCGACGATCCGGGCCTCATAACTTTCGATCGCCTGGCGGTTGGGGCTAGCCATGTCGCTTCTGAGCGCGTTTCGACCGTCCACCGGCGGCTCCTTGCCCGCCGGCGGCGCGATGAGAGCTTTCTAAGCTCACCGGACGTAAACGGCGAAGAAGTCCCGGTCGTCGGGCGTCAAGTAGCGGGTCGGGGGGCGATCCATGCCGGTGAGCAGGTTCGCCGGATCGCGCGCGCCCGGGGAGCGGTACGTGATGAAGCTGGTCCAGTAGGTGTTGATGTCGAGCTCCATCGCGCGGACGGCGCCGGCGCGGATCATGATGGCCGCGAGCGACGCGACCGTCTGGTCGTTGGCGGCCGCGTAGATCAGGTTCC
The DNA here is from genome assembly GCA_963832315.1 of uncultured Solirubrobacterales bacterium. GTDB lineage: Bacteria > Actinomycetota > Thermoleophilia > Solirubrobacterales > Solirubrobacteraceae > Palsa-465. Next base: position 774,310 of record CAWHTT010000015.1, read on the forward strand.
CGTGGCGGTCGACGCCAACGGATGATCGCCACACCAAGATCGCATTGCCGAGCGTCGCGCCCCACTGAGGACCGTCGGAGAGGTTTGGGTTCGGTCGGCTGCCGTTGACGATCAGCGGCAGGTTCTGACGGGCGTACAGGACGTTCGGCGGAACGTCGGGTCCCCCATGCCACGAGACCACGTCGACACGGCCATCGCGATAGCGGATGATCGTCGCCGTGTTGGACTTCATCGGCGCGTATGTACGCCCGTTGTAGGCGAACCCGCCACCCGAATCCCGCAGCTTGAAGGCGCTGTTGAACGTCGCGACGAGGCCGGAGCGCATCGTCACCGCGACTTCCTCCGGCCCTCGCGAGCGCATCGTCACGGCGGGCTCGGAAATCCCCGGGTACAACATCACACTTGTACGTGTGTGATCGATCCAGGCCACGCCCGCGACGACGTGCGGGTAGTCGGGCTCAGGGCGGAAGCTCGTGATCAGCACCGGGGGACGCGAGCCGCCGCTGGCGAACGTGGGGTGCCAGACGCCCTCGCCCGCAAGCGCCGGATGGATCACTGGCGCGATGTTCGGCGGGCGATAACGATGGATCCGCGGCCGGCGGTACCGGATCTGAGGGATCTGAACCGGTGTACCCGAAACAGCGCCGGACTGCGTGGGCAGCGCCCTCAGCGGCGTACCGCCCCTGCTGGGAGCGGTCAACGAGTAATAGACGTTCTCCACGCGGTCCACCAAGCCTCGCGCGCCGTTGTCGCGCAGCCACTCCACGGTCCGGATCCCGATGCTCGAATCGGATCGTCCCGCGAGCGCGCCGAAGTAGGAGACGAGTGCCGGTACCAGACAGATCGTGGCTGCGATCGCCGCGATCCTGCGAGCGCGCAACCCCCGGCGCCCCGCCGGGCGCATACGCCCGCTCGACGCCAGAAAAGCGACATGGCGTTGTGACACATCGATCGGCTCTGTCGTCCGAATGGTCATCGACGGCAACCTTGTCAGACGAGCGGACGACGAGGTTAAGGAGTTCCTGAGAGCGTCCTCATCGCTGTCACAGGTTGGGCTTACACAACGCGCTTACCTTGCCGACATGGAGCCGGCGACCGCAGGCAGCCTGCGCCTGCGCGAAGCGCGACGGAGTCGGCTTGGCGCCGTGATCGCGATTATGCGGCCCAAGCAGTGGATCAAGAACGCGCTCGTGATCGCGGCGGCGGGCGCGGCCGGTGCGCTCGGCCACGATGACACTCCGGGGCGCGTCACTGTGGCGTGCTTGGCGTTCTGTTTGCTCGCCTCCGGGATCTACGCGATCAACGACGTCAGCGACGCCGAGGAGGATCGCCGCCATCCTCGCAAGCGCCTCCGCCCGGTCGCGGCAGGAGAGCTCGACCCGCGGTTCGCGACCGGTGTCGGCCTGTCGCTGCTGCTCGCCGGGCTCTTGTTGTGCACCGCGATCGCGCCGCTGCTCGCGCTCGTCGGCGTCGGGTATGCCGCGCTCACGCTGTCCTACACGCTGGTGTGGCGGCATCTGGTCGTGTTCGACATCTTCGCGGTGGCCGGTGGGTTCGTATTGCGTGCGGTCGCCGGCGGCGTCGCGGCGCCCGTGACCCTGTCGCGGTGGTTCCTGCTGGTCGTCACCACGTCGGCGGTGCTCGTGGCCGCGGCCAAGCGTTACGCGGAGCTACTCCGGACCACCGGCCCGCACGATCGGCGACGACGCGTGCTCGACGCCTACAGCCCCCGGGCGCTCGAGCTGATCATCGCGGGCGCGACTGCCGTGGCCCTGCTCGCGTATTGCATGTGGGCGTTCTCACTCCCCGCGGTGCGGGGAATCCCGTGGCGACCGTTGACGATCCTCCCCTTCGCCACCTGCCTGCTCCGCTACGGCGAGCTCGTCCACCTTGGAGCCGGGGAGGCGCCCGAGGACGTGCTGCTGTCCGACCGGCCGTTGCAGCTCGCGGGGCTGGCGTGGCTGGTGCTGTTCGCGCTGGAAGTCCATGCAGCCGGCTGACACAGCATTCGTTCGCTCGCGCGCGATCGCGTTGACGCACTCGGTCATCGCGGGATGGGGCGGGGGCCCCGGTGCGAGCGTCACGATCGTCCACCCCGAGGGCGTCGGGGAGCTGCGCATCGCGCTGCGCTCGGCGGCCCACGTTAACGCTGTTCCCCGAGGGATGGGTCGCAGCTACGGCGACGCCGCGCAGATCTCCGGTGGCCTCGTGGTCGTGACAAACCGCCTGAAGGGAATCAGGCTCGACGCCGAGCGCGGTACGGTGACCGCGCAAGCCGGGGTGACGATCGGCGAGCTCCTGCGCGAGGTTGTGCCCGCCGGCTGGATGGTCCCCGTGGTGCCGGGCACACAGCACGTCACCGTCGGCGGGGCGATCGCGAGCGATGTCCACGGCAAGAATCACGGCGCCGCAGGGACGTTCGGGACGCACGTCGAGGCGATCTCGCTGCTCCAGGCGGATGGCGATCTCGTCGAGCTTCAGCCCGGGATGAGTGACCGGCAGTTCGAGGCGACGCTCGGGGGCATGGGCCTCACCGGCATCATCATCGACGCGCGGATCAAGCTCACTCCGATTCAAGGCGCGATGCTGTCGGTCGACACCGACCGGGTCCGCTCGCTGGACGACGCGCTCGCGGCACTCGCGGCGCGCGGCGGACCACATCGGGTCGCGTGGCTCGACTTGCTGTCCGCTTCGCCGGGACGGGGAGTCGTGACACGCGCGGAGCACATCGATGCCCCCGGCGAGGGCGCGGCGGTCGTGCGCTCGCGCGCAACCGTACCGCGCGGCTGGCCGGCCGGCGGACTTCGCCCGGCGACGGTTCGCGCCTTCAACGCGCTCAAGTTCGCGCGCGCCCCGCGTACCGAGCGAGGTCGGCCCGAGCCGCTCGGCCGGCACATGTTCCCGCTCGACTCCATCGACGCATGGTCGCGCCTGTACGGGCCGCGGGGCTTCCTCCAGTACCAGCTGGCTGTCCCGACCGGCGCAGAGCGCGTGCTCGAGCTCGTCATCGAGCGGCTGCGCCGCGGACGGGTGCCGTGCTACCTCGCCGTGCTGAAGGACTTTGGTCCCGCCAACGGCGCGCCGCTGTCGTTCCCGCTCGAAGGGTGGACGCTGGCGCTCGACATACCGCGGGCCGCACCGGAGCTCGAACCGCTGCTCGAAAGCTTCGATCGCATGGTCGCCGAGGCCGGCGGGCGCGTCTACCTGTCGAAAGACGCCCGGCTGCGCCCGGAGACGGTGCGAGCGATGTACCCCCGGCTCGACGAATGGCGCGCAGCACGGAACCGCGCCGATCCCGAACGAGTCTGGTGCTCGGATCTCGCCCGCCGGGTGGATCTGTTGTGAGCGACGCGCTCCTCGTCGCGAGCATGTCTGAGATCGGGCTCGCGATCGTTCGGCGCCTGCCCCGCGGGATCTGCCGGAGGCTCCCGCTTTGAGACCAAACGTGCTGCTCGTCGACGTCGGCATCGCGATCATCGCCGCGATCGTCGTCTTGACGATCACCCCCGGCTTGGCGGTGGCGTCGATAATCGCGATCGCGGTTCTCAGCGCGTGCGCGATTAGCTTCACACGCGAGTCGCGGCGCCGACGCCGCGCTCGAGACGCGCGGCGCCGGACCGCCCGAGCCCCGGGGCACGCCCGTTCACGGTCCGCCCGGCGGAGCAATCGCGCCTAGCCCAGGGCTTACTTTGATCAGCGCAATGGGAACGCGAAGCCTTCCGTGCGAAATGCGGGGGCCCAGTACGGGCCGCACGAGCGGATCAGCGCGTGCTTCCCGGTTCTCTTGCGTTTCAGGTGCTGATCGTCGCGATCTCTATCGCGACAGTTCTTGGGTCGATGGATCACTGAGACTGTCGAGGCGGTATCCAAGCGACCGTACGGTCTTGATCGGGGCCGGCCGCTCGTCGGTGCCGAGCTTGCGACGGAGGTAACCGATGTATACGTCGACGATGTTTGTGCCCGGGTCGTGTGTGTAGCCCCAGACCACGCGCAAGATGCGCTCCCGGGTTAGGGTTCTGCCTGGGTTTCGCATCAGGTACAGAAGCAGTTCGAACTCGGTATTCGAGAGTCTCACCGGGTTGCCGCCGCTGAGCACCTGGCGGGTGAGCAGGTTGATCTCGAGCCCTGCGGCTCTGATCTCGGTCCGCGGCGCTTGGCGGGCCGAGCGTAGCTGGGCCCGGATCCTGGCCTCGAGTTCGGCCAGCATGAACGGCTTGACCAGATAATCGGCCGCTCCCGCATTGAGCCCCTCGACGCGATCCTCGATCTGGCCGCGCGCGGTCAGCACGATCACGGGCAGGCCGGGACGTCGTTCGACCAGCTCACTTAGCACCTCCAGCCCGGGGCGGCCCGGAAGCATGAGATCGAGAAGGACGAGCGCCACTCGGTCGCCCAGAGCGCACTCGAGACCGCTGTCCCCGTCAAGGGCACAGCTCACCTGGAAGCCTCGAGCGTCAAGGCCGCGTTTGACGAAATCGCTGATTCCCGACTCGTCCTCGATCATCACGACCTCGGTCACTGCTGGCGTCACCGTCAGGGGCTTCACAGCGGAAGTCTCCGGTAGACGGGACCGGGAAGATGTCGGAGCACGGCAAACACGTAGCGGAGCGCGGCGGGTACCCAGACAGTGCGCGTGTGGCCATCCAGCGCCGCGACTGTTGCATCGGCGACCAACTGCGGGCTAGTGCTGAGGGGCCCGGGCTTGAGGCCAGCGGTCATCCGGGTGCCGACGAAGCCGGGCCTGATGACGAGGACGCGGACGCTCGTCCCGGCGACCGCGTCGGCCAGTCCTTGGGCTAAGGCGTCGAGACCGGCTTTTGCGGCGCCATAAATCGCGTTTGAGGCGCGCGCGCGCTCGGCGGCGACACTCGAGAGCACCACGGCGGTGCCGTGGCCCTGCTTGCGCAGCGCTCGCACCGTGTGCCAGAGCAGCGACCCACAGCCCAGAAAGTTCGTGCGCAGCACTTGCGTGACCTCGTTTGGTTCGGCGTCGAGGCCAGACTGTGCGCCGAGAACGCCGACGGAGAGGATGACCAGATCTACCTGTTCGAGTCGATCAAACGCGCAGGCGATCGCGTCGGCGTGGGTTTCGACGTCGTCGGCGTCCAGTCTGTCGAACTCGCCGGTGGCGCGGCCGGTCGACTTGAGCTCGTCGATCACCGCCGCCATGCGTTTGTAGTCCCGTCCGAGCAGAAGCGCCTCGACTTGCCTGTCCTGGGCGATTCGCCGCACGATCGCGACACCGATCTCCGAGCTGCCACCGAGCACCAAGATCCTCAGCCGCATCGACGAATCCACGCGCACCGTTCCAGCCGCGTCCCGATCGCGCACCGCGATGTCAACGGGTCCGGCGATATGAGCCACGCCACCCGGCATCGACCTGGGACTCCCGGTCTTCATGGCGGCCCAATCGTAGGCGCGCCGACTAAGACGCAAGTCGCAGCAGGATGAGAACACTCACAGCCCGAAGCGGCCCCAACGTCGCTCAGATCCGGTTCGGGCGACGATGGTGTGCCGCGGCGGTGAGCTGGCCCGCGAACAGCGGGAGTTCGAGCGCGATTCTGGCTCCGCCTTCCGGACTTTGATCGGCCCAGATACGTCCGGCGTGTGCGAGGACGATGGCGCGGGCGATGGCTAGACCGAGGCCGCTCCCTCCGAGTGAGCGCGAGCGCGAGTTGTCGGTCCTGTGGAACCGGTCGAAGATTCGTTCACGCTCCGCTACGGGAATCCCTGGGCCGTCGTCTTCGACGGCCAGCTCGAGGCGCTCGCCGTGTGCCTCGGCGGTGAGCCGTACGAGACCTCCAGCGCCGGTGTGCTCGATCGCGTTTCGGGTGAGATTCCTGATCACCTGGGCGATCCGGTCCTCGTCCGCGTCGACGGTTCCCGTCACCGGCGCCGATAGCTCGAACCGTCGGTCGGCCGATCCCTGGAGACCTCGGAACAGGTCGTTCAGGAACGTCTGCACATCAAAGCGCCGCTTCTGGATCGTTAGGCCACGATCGGAGGTGGCCAGGAGCAGCATGTCCTCGATCAGCCGGTTCATCCGTGCGATCTCGACGTGCACGAGCTGGTCGATCCGGAGCGTGTCGTCGGCTGAGAGCCCGGGGAGCGACAGAAGCTCAAGCTGTCCGCCGATCACGGTCAACGGGGTTCGCAGCTCATGGGATGCGTCGGCCACGAACTCGCGCTCGTGGTCAAAGGCGTGCTGCAGGCGGTCCAGCATGTGGTCGAACCCGTCGGCCAGGCGCCGGATCTCGTCGGGAGCTCCCTGGGCGTTGATGCGGTGATCGAGCTCGCCCGCGTCGATGCGTTCGGCCGTGTCGGCGATCACTCGGACGGGTCGCCAGATCCAGCGTGCGACAAGATGGGCTGCGACGATCGCCGCCAGGAGTGCGAGCACGCCGACGAGCAGGAACGCATGCCGCACGCTCTCTTGGGCTCGTGCCACAGCATCCCACGGCTCGCCGATCTCCACGGTTGCGATCGGGTGCTGTCGGGGGCCGACCGGCGCGACCAACAGTCGCACCGCTCCGGCGTCGATCAGCGTTAGGACGTGATGTCCGGGTCGCGCCGAGAGAATCGCGTGCGCCTGGGCCTGCTCTCGCTGCTGCACTTGGGGGGCGTCGTGGTCGACCCCCGTTCCCGTTGCGAAGCCGACCAACTCCGGCTGATTGGTGATCGTCGAGCCACCGCTGCCCCGGATGACGTACAGGCGCGCCGAACTTCCGAACGACGGCTGATCTTCCAGGTATCCCCGTGCGGCCGCTTCGACGCCGGTTGGGGATGTCGATCCGGCGCTCAGCGCCCGCGTGAGAGCGGCTGCGTCTCGCGCCAGATCGTGGTCGATCTGCGAGCGCACACGCGCGCCCGTCTGCCGGTCTATCGCGATGAACGCGCCGCCCATGGCCGCGGCCAGGATGACCGCGAGCGCGACCGTCAGCCGAGCGCGCAGCCCGAGTTGCCGGATTGGCGAATGCGGCAGCCGGCTCCGGATAGACGCTCGCGCGTTGGGGGAGCGCAGCTCGGCATTCGCCGGCCTGCTGTCGCTGTCGTCGCCTGCCGTGGCTGTCGTCTGTCGCGCGTCGGTCAATGCTCGCCAAGCTGTGAGACGAGCCCATGCGAGGTGCAGGCTGCCACCTCCGGCATCGCGAGCACTGCAATCGCGAGCCCAATCGGCGCCGTCACCAGCAGCCTGGTGCGCCCGCCGCAGCCGTCCGGATCGTCGAACCGGGCTCTCATACTCACCGCGAGGAGCGTCAGCCGGAACGGTTAAGGAACGCTGATGAATCCATGAGAAGGCTCACACACCCCGTCGAGGTGTCCCGACAGGCAGGACCTGTCTGCCAGGTGAGCCGGTTCTAACTTGCGATTGAAGGGCGGTTGAGCTTTCACGACGAGGCTGACCCCCGATGATCAAATCAATAGTGGAAGGGCGCTGTCAGCGCAGCATGGTGTCGAGCCTGACACCGCGCGCCGCGCAGCAATGACTGTCACCACAGCACCACCGCGACGACGCCGCCTGTGGCCACTTCTCACGCTCGGAGCAGCGGTCCTGGTGGCCGCGGCGGCTGCAGTTCTGATCGCACCAAGCGATGCGAGCGTTCCCCGGACCATCCCGCCGAATGCTGAGCTGATCGACATCGCCGCTACCCCGATGAGCCGTCCGATTCCCCCGGGCTTCATCGGCCTTTCGATCGAATATCCCTCTTTGCTGGCTTATTCCGGCACCAACCCGGCAGCGCCGAATCCGACCTTTATCAGGCTCGTTCGAGAGCTCAACCCGTCCGGATCCCCGGTCATCCGGTTCGGCGGCGACACGACGGACTGGACTTGGTGGCCGACACCGGGCGTCAAGAGGCCGCCAGGCATCCGATACGCGCTTACGCGCCGGTGGTTGTCGGTCACGCGAGCAACCGCCCTGGCGTTGCGCGCGCACCTGATCCTTGGCATCAATCTCGAGGCCAACCGTGCCACCGTCGCGCGGGCCGAGGCGCGGGCATTCCTGACGGGCATCGGGCGGGGGCTCATCACCGGGTTTGAGCTCGGCAACGAGCCCGAGGTCTATGGAAGGCTCGACTGGTACACCACGCACGCCGGGGTCGGAGTGCCCGGCCGTCCGGTCCGCTATGACTTCAGCTCGTTTCTCATCGACTACGCGGCAATCAGCTCCGCACTGCCGCGCAACGTACCGCTCGCCGGTCCCGCGTCCGGCTCGCCGAGCTGGACGGCGGACCTCAGCCGCTACCTCGTGGCCAACCCGCGAGTTCGCATCGTCACGTTTCACCGCTATCCGCTGCACCGATGCTTCACCAAGCGAGGCGCATCAACCTACCCGACGATTACAAACCTGCTCGCCCCCAGGAGCTCGAGCGGACCGGCCTTGAATCTGCAGGCCGCCGTCCACGTCGCTCACATTCACGGTCTAGCGGTCCGCGCGGACGAGCTGAACAGCGTCTCCTGCGGCGGCGCGCGCGGGGTAAGCGACACGTTTGCCTCGGCCCTGTGGATTCTCGACACGCTGTTCAACATGGCCGCGGTGGGCGTCGACGGCGTGAACATCCACACCTTCAACAAAGCACTCTACGAGCCGTTCTCGCTCACACACTCCAGCGGCGGCTGGCAGGCGCATGTCGACCCCATGTACTACGGCATGCTGATGTTCGCCCGCGCGGCGCCGACCGGCTCGCGCATCCTCTCGACCAGCGGTGCGTCGAGCCGAGCGCTCAGGATCTGGGCACTCCGAGCGCCAGACGGGACCGTTCGGATCGCTGTGGTCAACGACTCGCCAACCAGACCGCTGGTACTGGCGGTCCGACCGCCCCGCCCCAGCGGAGCCGCAACTCTTGAGCGACTGACCGCGCCCACCCTCGAGTCAAGGACAGGCGTCACGATCGCCGGTCAGACCTTCGGCGCCGCGACCACGACCGGCGCGCTCACGCGCAGCTACAAGACCACGACGCCGCAGCCAATTGAGCACCGCTACATCGTCGAGCTCCCGCCTGCAAGCGCCGCGCTCCTCTTGGTCAGAGCCTCGTGAACGAGCCAGGCCGCTCAGGACTACGCTGACGCCCGTGTGGCCGCCGGCTCCGACGTTGCGTTTGGCAGGCGCCGGAGCGTCGTCCCCGCACACCGCCAACCGAGGCACCGGGAAGCAGGGATCAAGCCGCTTCGAATGTGCTCGGTCCTCAGCGGCCTCACCGGGCTCGTCTGCACACCGATCGACCGTCCCAAGTCCGCCCGGCTGGTCATGCCGGCTACGCGCCAGGCTGGCGAGTTAGGACCCGCCGGAGACGACTCCGACCGGCGCTGCGGTGGCCGGGGCGGGAGCCTGCGCCGGCGCCTGAAGCGCTGACGCGGATGCTTGCGCCGGCGGCGGGACTTGGACGGGAGCCGGAGCTGGCGATCGAGTCGATCCGGGAGATGGGGCCCGGGAAGAGGTCGGCCGCGGGCGGTGGGGCTTGGGCGGAGCCGCTGCGCGATGCGACTTTGGCGGGCGCGCCGCGACTGGCAAGGGGCGGGGTTTCGGCTTCGTCACGCGGGGCGTCGCTCCCGGTCGCGCGGAGCGCTGGGCCACGGGTACCGGCACGGAACGCTTCAGCAGGTCATGCTCCTGTCGTCGCGCCACCGTGGTGGAACCGAAGCCGAGGCCAGCCGTGCCGACCAGAAGCGCGACGATGCGACCCATCGAGGGGGTCGTCCGTTTGAACGCCATGCCCTCTGGATCGGCCCCGAACGTAAGACTCCCGTGTGAATCTCCCCATTCCCCTCGTTTGCGGGGAGAGCCGATGCCGAAGTAACCCTCAGTGACGGTCCTCGCTGACCCGGGACAATCGATTCCGCCGCCCTCGCCGCGCGCGCCGGCACCGCCGTGCTCGAGGCGCCGCGCGGGCCGCACGCCCAATCACCTAGCGGCCGACGCGGTCGTGGCTGTGGCCGGCGTCGGCCTCGGCGCCACGGTCGCCAGCGCTATGGGGTCGCTGAGCGCCCGCGTCCTGCACGCGCCCGGCGGACTCGAGGTGGCGATTGGCCGGTTCACCGGCCTCACCGGGGCCTACCTGCTGCTGGTCATGGTCGTGCTCGTCGCCCGGCTTCCGCCGCTCGAGCGGCTCATCGGCCATCCCCGCTTGACCAAGTGGCATCGCCGGCTGTCGCCCTGGCCCCTGCTCCTCCTGACCGTGCACGCAGCGTCGTCGATGATCGGCTACGCCAAGCTCCAACGGACCGGTCTGTGGCACGAGTTCGGAGTCGCGCTGTCCCGCTATGAGGGCATGCTGGGGGCGATCGCTGCCCTGACGCTCTTGGTCCTGGTCGCAGCGCTGTCGATCAGAGCGGCCCGCCGGCGGATGACTCACGAGACGTGGTGGCAGGTGCATCTGTTCACGTACCTTGCGCTCGCGCTGTCGTTCTCGCACCAGATCGCCGCGGGCGCGTCGTTCGTTCATCATCCGCTGGCGCGACTTGCCTGGACCCTCCTGTGGCTGTCTACCGCGGGCGTCGTACTGACCTGCCGCGTGGGTCTACCAATGTGGCGGACGGCTTACTACAGCCTCCGCGTGGTGAACGTTCTGCGGGAGTCCGAAGATGTCTTCTCCTTAGTGGTCAAGGGCCGCCGGCTGGAGCGCCTGGCGGTGTCGGGCGGCCAGTACTTCCAGTGGCGGTTCATGACCCGCGGCCTCTGGCTGCACGCTCACCCCTACTCGATCTCTGCCCTGCCGCAGCCGCCCTACATGCGGGTGACGATCAAGGGGATGGGCGCACACTCGAGCGCGGCGGCGCGCCTGACCGCCGGCACTCGGATCGCGATCGAAGGCCCCTACGGCACGTTCACCAAGCACGCCCTGACCGGGCGCCGCGTGGCACTGATCGCGGCGGGCGTCGGGGTCACGCCCGTGCGGGCACTGCTGGAGGACCTACCGGTGGGCGCAGAGCCGGTCGTGTTGCTGAGAGCCTCGAGCGAGGAGGAGCTGCTGCTGGGCAACGAGGTGATGGAGCTCGCGCGGGCACGCGGTGGGCGGGTGCTCGGCGCGTTCGGGTCGCGCCACCGTCTGAGGCTCGACCCCCAGACGCTGCGAGCCAACATCCCGGACTTGCCCGAACGAGACGTGTTCATCTGCGGCCCCGAGCCGTTCACAAAGGAGGTTGCCCGAGCGGCGCGGCGCGCAGGGGCGGCGCCCGCGCGGGTTCATCTCGAGGGCTTCGGCGCCTGAGGCGGCCGCGGCGCGCCCGACCGAGCCGGCGGTCCGAACAATGACGTGCGGGCCGCCAACCCGGCCTGGGATCTCAGGCGTGCAGGTCGACCGACCGTGATGTCGGCTGAGCCGCCTTGGTGGCAGCGTCGTCGCTATCACCGTCGTGGTCGGGTGCTCCGGGGACTTCGGCCGATTCCGGCCGCTGTACCGCGTTGACCGGCCCGAATGCCGCATTGTGGCCGACGCCACCGACTGCCGCGATGCTCATGTGTACGTGCTCCCTTCCTTGGTTGACGTACACGCTTCATCGGTCCGAATGAGTCCACCTACACCTTCCTGTGCGCACTCTCACCTCCGTCCTACGCAGGTCTTCGTTTCGCGCCCGACCATCTCAAACCACAATGAACACGCCGCACGGGCCGGTGTCGCCCAGCCGTTAGATGGACATGGCCACCGTCATGACGCCGCCAACGCGCGGATGAGCCATCTGCTCCTCGGCCTCTCGCTCGCGCTCGTAGGGTCGGTGGCCCTCAACGCGAGCTATCTGATCCAGCACGCCGGCTCGGTGATGGCGCCTGCGATCGCCTTCCGACACCCCCTGCGCACGCTCGGCCTGCTGCTGCGTTCCCGGCTGTGGCTGGCCGGCGGCATCGTCGGGATCACCGGGTGGGTGATCAGCATCGCGGCGCTCACGCAAGCCCCACTCTCGCTCGTGCAGGCATTCCTGATCGGCGGCATCGCCCTGCTCGCGCCCGTGGCGGTCCGAACCCTGGGCCACCGCCTCACCCCAAGGGAGCTCGCCGGGATATCGCTGGTGTTGTTCGCGCTGCTCGTGCTCCTGGTGGGACGGGGTACGGTCGGCATCCATTCGCAGTTTCACAACGCGGCTCTCGGTATCTACCTCACCGGCTCAGTCTGCGCCGGCGCGTGCCTTCTCCTGTTGCGGCAGCGGCGGACGCAGATGCTGGCCGCGGCCGGGGGGATCCTGTACGGCGCTGCCGATGTCTCGATTAAGGCACTCACCGGTCTGGCCAGCCACAATGGGCTGGCCGGCGCACTCACCTCGCCGTGGCTGATCGCAGCGATCGTGGCCAGCGTCAGCGCGTTCTTCTGCTTCCAGCGCGCGCTCCAATCGGGCAGGCCGATACCGGTGATCGCGCTGATGACAGCCGGGAACAACGTCGTCTCGATCATCGGCGGACTCGCGGTGTTCGGAGACCCGCTCGGGCACCGTCCGGCGATCATGCTCGTCCATCTCGCCGCCTTCGTGCTGATCGTGATCGCCGCCTGGCTACTCGCTCCCGCGCAGGCGGCGGTCACCGCGCCGGGGGCGCCGACTCCGAGCTCAGGCTCGCGCAGTGACGGCCCAGCTTGGGATCTTTCTCATCCACGACTCATGCGTGATTGAGGGACTCGATCGACACTCCACGCATGGGTGCGCGGGAACGAGCGGGTGATCTGGCGGTGCCACCGGTCCACGTGGCACGCCGTCGCGGCCGCCGCCTGAACGAGCTAGTCGGTGGAGGGCCCGACGGCAACGAGCTGCTCACGTCAATGACCGGCGGAGTGCTGATCGTGCTGCTCGCCGTGCTCGGAATCACGATCCTCCGTATCCACCAGCTGATCTGGCTTCATCTGTTCCTTGGTCTCGTCCTTCTTGGCCCGATCGTGGTCAAGATGGCCAGCACCGGTTATCGATTCGTCCGCTATTACACGCGGAACCCCGCCTATCGATCCAAAGGCCCCCCGGAGCCGCTCATGCGACTGACCGCGCCGATCGTCGTGGCATCGACGGTCGTCGTGTTCGCGACCGGCGTTCTTCTTCTGATCGCGGGCCCGAGCGGCCGCGGACAGTACCTCTTCCTGCACAAAGCGAGCTTTGTCATATGGCTCGCGGTGACCGCCGTGCACGTGCTCGGCCATATCGTTGACCTTCGTCGCTCGCTGCTGCCGACGCACGACCCCCGCGCGTTATCCGCATCGTCGCCCGGCGCCGCCGGGCGCTGGCTCGCGATTGTCGGCGCGCTGGTGGGAGGGTTGGTGCTCGCGATCGCGTTGATTCCGCAGTTTGCGGCGTGGACCGCTAACGCTGCGTTCCTCCACCACCACTGATGGTGCGCGCAAGAACGGCGATCAGCTCCGTCGCCGTTCTTGGATTGATCGCGTCCGGATGTGGAGGGTCGTCGTCGCACGTCACCCGGGAGCAGCCGAAACGACGGGCCGTCCGCGCCAGGCCGGCGCATACCACCCAAACCGATCCCGTGCTCGAGCGCCTGGGGCTCCCGCCGCGGCGCGGCTCCTCGCCTCTGCGCGGGTACCTGATGATCGCCGACCGCGACAACAACCGCATCATCATCGTTAACCCGGACAAACACATTGTCTGGCGGTTCCCGACTCCCGGCGCGCTCGCATCAGGTCAGGTGTTTGCCGGCCCCGATGACGCGTTCTTGTCCGCCGACCACCGCGACATCATCACCAACGAGGAGTTCTCTGACACCATCGCGGTGCTCTCGCTCACGCGCGATCCGCGAATCGTGTGGGAGTACGGTCACCCAGACGTACAAGGCAGCTCGCCCGGTTATTTGGCCCATCCCGACGACGCGTATCTGCTTGCCGACGGCGATGTCCAAGTTGCGGACATCATCAACTGCCGCGTGCTCTGGTTGAACCGTCGCAAGCGGATCATCCGCTCAATCGGCACCGCCGGCGACTGCTCGCACGATCCGCCGCGAGCGCTCCTGGAACCAAACGGTGACACCCCGCTCGCCGACGGGGGAGTGCTCGTGACCGAGATCGGCGGCTGGATCGACCGCTTCAGCGCCACCGGGCACCTCGTCTGGTCGATCAAGTCGCCGACCGACTACCCCTCCGACGCACAGCTACTTCCAAACGGAGACGTGCTGGTCGCCGGCTTCAACACCCCCGGGCGGATCGACATTCTTGCCCCCAGCGGGCGCATTCTCTGGACCTACGGACCAGCGACCGGCTCCGGGGCGCTCGATCGTCCGTCCCTCGCGAGATGGAGTCAGAGGCCGAGCGGTACATGAGGACGAGCTGGAGGCTGACGGTGGGCGCCGCCGTGCTCATCGTGACGATCGGCGGGACGGGCGCTGCCAGCTTGACGGGAGCTGCGACTGGCAGCGGCGGGACCGGCTTCACCGGTTACCAGGGGCGGCAGAGGTTTGCGGTCGGGGAGATCGTCGTGACCTTCACCGATCGACGACGCTTCGTGACTCTGCCCGATGGGCGATCGGTCCCGCGCTCGCTTACCACGATCATCCGTTACCCGGCTTTAGGCAGCCCCTCGCAGGACGATCGGCTTGTCGCTGCGCCCGCGAAGTCCGCGGGGCCATTTCCGCTGATCGTCTTTGCACACGGATTCAACATAACCCCTACCCCGTACGCTCCCATGCTCCGGGCCTGGGTCCGCGCCGGCTTCGTGGTGGCCGCGCCGATCTTCCCCTTGACCAACGCCGCAGCGCCCGGGGGTCCGAACGAGTCGGACCTGGTCAACCAGCCGACCGACATGAGCTTTGTGATCACCCGGATGCTGGCCGGCAACGCCCGCTCGCACGGGATCTTGTCCGGGCTCATCACGCCACACGAGATCGCGGTCACGGGCCAGTCCGACGGTGGGTCGACCGCCCTGGCCGCGGCCTACAACATTCACTACTTCGACCGCCGGGTGCGGGCCGCGATGATCCTGTCCGGCGCCCGGATACCCGGCGTGGACGGGTACGACTTCCCGGCCCCCAGTCCCGCGCTGCTGGCGGTCCAAGGTACGGGCGACACGATCAACGCGCCATCGTCCACCGACCGGTACTTCATGCTCGCCCGCCAGCCAAAGTTCCTGCTGTCGCTGTTGGGCGCGCCGCATCTAGGCCCGTACACCGACGAGCAACCGCAGCTGGGAATCGTGGAGCGGGTCACGCTCGCCTTCCTCGATCGCTACCTCAAGCACCAGCCCCGGGCGGGCGCGCGGTTGTGGAGCGACGGCAACGTGCCCAACCTGGCCAGCCTGGGCAGCTGAGCCGGCGCAGCGGCGTACGCCGCGACGTAGCTCGCGCTGACACCAAGGCGAGTTCTCGAGCGGCCGGCGGCAGCGGCCCTCGTATATTCGCCAATTGTGAGACCGCCCCCCGTGCTGGATCAACCGCACCGCCGGTCCGTACCCCGACTCATTTCAAGAACCCGATGTCATGTGCCGAGGCTTCCTCGAGCTGCCGGATGCTCTGGCTGGCTGGCGCCGGTCGCACGAGTACTAGCTGGCGATAGGTCAGACGATCACTCGCTCAATGCATTGCAATCCACATCGCCGCGCGATCACCATCGGACACGCCTGATGGACCGTCGGTTTAGCTGGGGCGTGGACCTTCGCTCAGCAGCATCGCGCAGTCGCGGTGTAGGACGACACCGCGCCCGCAGAGCCTGCGTCCCTTCTCCGTTTCGAATCGGGGACACCGATCCGTCGGCCCGAGGTCTCCCCAAAAGGCTCCCCAAACTCAGGAGTTCTTAGAGCACCGAGCAGAACTCAGAGCACCTTGCAGAACTGAAAGCGCCTGGAAATAACTCAGATGACGTAAAGTCGACGCGCTGCAAAGCGCGGTGCGGGCGGCGTTCGTCAAGCAGGCACTCAGCGGCATTGGACGACCTTGGTAGTGGTGTAGTCGTGGGCGGGTGTAGCCGGGTGAGCGCCTCAGTCCTCTGGGGCGAGGGCGGTGATGGCGTCGACCTCGTCTTGGGTCAGGCTGATGTTCGCGGCGGCGAGGTTCTCGTGGACGTGTTCGACGCTGGTGGTGCCGGGGATCGGGAGCGCGGTGACGGTGCGGTGGAGCTGCCAGGCGAGCGCTATCTGCTGTGGCGTGGCGTTGTGCTTTACGGCAATCGGGTCTATGACGGCGTGGAACGGCTCGCCCTCGGGACCGCCGGGGATCGTCGCGGGGTGCCAGGGCGAGAAGACGATGCCGGCCCGCTCGGCAACCCCGCGGACCGCGGCGCCGAGACGCACGGCGACGTTGTAATGGACCGTGACGGCGGCGATGTCGGTTCTGTCCATCGCGGTGCGGAGCTGGTCGGCGGTGACGTTAGATAGGCCGATGTGGCGGATCAGGCCGTCGGTCTTCATCCCGGCGAGTGTCTCGATGGTCTCCTCGAAGGGGGTGTCGGTAAAGGCGCCGGTATGGAGGTAGTAGAGGTCGATGTGGCCCAGGCCCAGGCGGCGCATGCTCATGTAGGCCGCCTGACGCAGGTACCACTTGCTGCCAGTGGATCCCATGTCCGTGTATTCGGGGCCGCCGCGAAGCAAGCCGCCCTTGGTCGCGATCACGAGGTTGTCTGGGTAGGGGTGGAGGGCTTCCTGGATGAGTTCCTCGTTGGAATGCGGGCCGTAGACATCAGCGGTGTCGATGAAGGTGACGCCGGCGTTGACGACCTCGCGCAGGAGGTCGATGCCCTTGTCGTGGTCGGGATACTCGCCCCAGACCTTCGGACCGGTCAGCTGCATTGCGCCGTACCCGATCCGGCCGACGGTGAGCTCACCGCCGATGGTGACTGTCGATCCAATTTCGCTCGTCTGCTGTGTCATGTGATGTGGTCTCCTTGAATCCTTGATGCTTCGTGCCGGTGCGGGTCAGCGCGCGAGGTAACCGCCGTCGACCGGCAGCGCGACGCCGGTGACATAGCTGGACTTGCTGGTCGCCAGCCACACGATCGAATCGGCAACTTCCTCGGGCTCGGCGATACGGCCGAGCGGGTGCGAGGCCACGAGTTGCTCGTGCATCTCAGGGTTCTCGGTGATCATGTCGGCGATAAGCGGGGTGTTCACCAGGCCAGGGCACACGGCGTTCACGCGCCCGCCGCGATCGTCGTAGTCGAGGGCAGCGCTCTCGGTCAGGCCGATCTCAGCATGCTTGGAGGCGACGTAGCCGGCGTAGCCGGGCACGCCCGTCAGACCGGCGTCCGAGGAGATGTTGACGATGGACCCGAAGCCCTGTTTGGCCATCAGCACCAGCTCGTGCTTCATCGAGAAGAACATGCCGCGCACGTTGGTCGCGAGCATCAGGTCGAGGGTCTCGACCGGGTAGTCGATGAACGGGTGGGAGTCGTTGCCTCCGTCGACGCCCGCGCTGTTGACCGCGACATCGAGACGTCCGAGTTCACCGGCAGCGACCTCGACCGCGTGGCGGACGGCGTCCTCGTCATGGACGTCGGCGATGACGTACTTGGCCTCACCGTCGGCCTCGCTCACGAGCTTGACGGTCTCCTCCAGGGTGGCTGCGGTCCGGCCGGCGATGGTGACCGAGTAGCCCTCGGCTGCTAGGGCCAGAGCAGCAGCGCGACCGATGCCGGTTCCGCCGCCGGTGACCAGAGCAGTCCTCTTGTCCGCTTGAGTTACTGGTTGTTCAGCCATGAAATGGTTCTCCGATCAAGTAGCTTGGGCGCGTGGCTCGCTGCGTGAGCGTCGACATCTGCCCCGCCGGATAGCGGTCACCCGTTGCCGCTCTCCGACGGGGGGCGGCCTCACCCAGTTCGACGAGCTCGGGCCCGGTCAGGGCGATCTCGGCGATCGCGACGCGTACGCCACTGTCGCCCTCGAGGTCGTCTCCGACGCGAGAGAGGTTCATCTGCTTCGCGTGAATCCTCCGAGATGCTCGGTGGCGACGGTCAGCGAGACCCCTTCGCCGGTTTGGCCGCGCAGGGTGTTGGGCATCTGCGGGTCAACTGGTCCGAAGATCTGCACGGCGAGGGTGGCATCGAGCGTTTCGTCGTAGGCTTGAGCGGCGCGTTCACCGATGATCGCGAGATGCTTTTGCATCGAGGCGGCGTCCCGGTGGACTTGAACGACCGTTACTTCGGTGCCGTCGTCGTTGACGTACTCGTTGAACGCGATTAGCTGCGGCTCGTTCCGCTCGACGAACTCGACGAGGCCAGGGACCCGGCGGCGTTCGGCATCCAATTTGCCTGGCTTGAGACGGTTGGTGGCAACGAAGATCAGCGGTGCGCTGCTCGGAGTCAGTGTGGCGGCTGGGGCGCGGGCCGGGATGTCTGCCACGGTTTGGTCTTCGCGGCTGACGTCGTCGGCATCTGTGGAGAGGGTCAGCTCCTTCCAGCGCTCGTCGGAGGCGATCTTCGCCTCGTCGGCCGCTCGAGCGATCGTGAATGCATCCGAGCCGAGCAGCAGCCGCAGTGGGGGATCGTCGACCTGGGTGATCTGCAGGATGGCCTGCGCGGTCTTGACCGGGTCACCGCGCGGCGTGACTGATGCCAAGTACTCGGCGATCACCCCGACCGTGGGCCGGTAGACGCTGCGGATGTCGGCGACGTGCATCGAGGCTCCGGCCCACTCGGTGCGAACACCGCCGGGCTCGATCAGCGTCACGTGGATCCCGAGAGGAGCGAGCTCCTTTTGGAGCACCCCGGAGAAGCCCTCGACAGCCCACTTCGCTGTCTGATAGGCGCCAATTCCCGGGATCGTGTCGCGCCCTCCGACCGAGGAGATCTGCAGGATGTGGCCACAGGACTGCTCGCGCAGGACGGGCACGGCGGCCCGCGTGAGGTTGATGACGCCCCAGAGGTTGGTCTCGATCTGGGCGCGGAAGTCCTCCTCCGCAAAGTCCTCGATCGAGTCGACGTTCGCATAGCCGGCGTTGTTGACGAGAACATCCAGCCGGCCGAACGCGTCGGTCGTCGCCTCGACCGCCGCGGCTGCCTGCGCACGGTCGGTCACGTCAAGGCGAACCGCCCTGGCACTGCCGGGGTAGCGCTCGACGAGATCCCGAAGCTGGTCCGGATTCCTCGCCGTGGCGACGACATTCTCACCCGCGGCCAACGCCACCTCGGCCAGGGCACGCCCAAGGCCCCGAGAACTACCGGTGATAACCCAAGTACGAGACAAGACGACTCCCTTCCAATAGTGGTACGGCGTTGGTGGTTGTTCTCGAAACGGCAGGCGGCGACGCCTGGATCGCACGGCATTTGCCGAGGCAGTCGAGCGGCGGGGGCGGAGCGCGTGGTGGGCCGTTATCGGTCAGCTCGCGATGACCGCTACTCCGATCCGGCCGCCGTCGACGTCGATGACAGTGCCGTTGACGAACTGCGATTCGTCGGAGGCGAGGTACACCGCTGCGTGTGCGATCGCGTCCGGCGTGCCGAACGCCCCGTACGGCGTGCCGTTCATCATCGCGGCGGCGGGATCGTTCTCGATCGGGGTCCGCACGACACCGGGCGAGATCGCGTTGACGCGCACACCCGGCGACCCGAACTCCGCGGCCCAGGCCCGGGTCAGGGTCTCCATCGCCCCTTTCGTTGATGCGTACAGCGCACCGACGGGGATGCCCAACCGGGCCACCCAGGAGCCGAGGTTGATGATCGATCCCGATCCGCGGGCGGTCATTTCGGGCGCGATCGCAGCGGTGAGGAAGAACGGCGCCTTGACGTTGACGGCGTAGACCTCGTCGAACATCGCTTCGTCGACGGTCAACGTGGTCGAGCCCGGAAAGATCCCCGCGCTGTTGACGAGCACGTCGATCCGGCCGCCGAGCGCCCGGGTGGCGGCGGCAGCGAGGGCCTGGGACGCCTGCGCGGAGCCGTCAAGGTCCGCGGCGAGGAATTCGGCATGTCCGCCAGCCGCGTGGATCTCCTCGACCACCTCGGCGCCGCGCGCGGGGCTACGACCGCTGACGATGACGTGCGCCCCTTCGGCCGCGAACGCGGTGGCGATCGCGCGGCCGATGTTGCTGGTGGCTCCGGTAACGAGTGCGGCCTTATGCTCGAGTCGTGCGCTCATCTGGCATCCCCCGCTGCAAGCGGCGCTGGACAGAGCTCTAACAGCGTTACCGGTCGCGGCCACGACATCACCAACCTGAATAAACACGACCACCCGCGACCCCCGGGCTTGTTCTGCCTTCCGCGCTTGGCAGTTGCGAGCTGGTCCCGGGGCGGACACCTCCTCGTCAACACAGCGGGTCTTCGGATCGATCGGACAACTGCTGACGGCGCCAGTTCTGCATTCATGCCGAAGCGCGACTCCGAGCTGATCGCCAACCGCGACTGGGACGTTGACGACGCAGTGTGTCCGGAGATTGACGAATTGTGGGTTCCGCCCGGCTGGCCGCGGAGACGTGCCTTTGTGTCGGCGCGGTACTTCACGCGGCATCCCGCCGATGGGTTGGGCTTCGATGACCCGCTGCAAACTTCGATCACCTCAGGCGTGATCGGGAACCCGACTGCTGATGCGGCGACCGCCGCAGGGGGCGGCTCGCCGATGGAGAGCAGCTCCAGCTGGATGGTGTCGCCTAATGCAGTCGCCGTCGCTGTGATCAGCTTCAAGTCGTCGCGGTTCGGAGGCTCGGGATCGCGAATCCATTGCATGTAATCGTCCGGGGTGATCCCGTCGAGCAACAGGGTCACCGTAAAGAGTTGCTCGCGCTGACTTTCCGGGCTGGGACCCTGGTGATTCAGGGCTCGCGCGACGCGGGTCTGCAAGACGGTTCGCATGAGAAAGCTCTCCTCTTGACTTGGTTCGGTCACCCCTGCACCGGCATGGCTGTGTTCAGCGCGTTGCGTAGGACGGTGCTCGCCTGGTCGATGGCGGCGCGCGTCGCGTGCGTGTCGCTGAGCGCGTTGAGCATCAGGAAGTCGTGCGTGATGCCGTCGTAGCGGACGGTTGTGACCGCGGTCCCGGCCGCGCGCAGTCGCGCGGCGTAGGCCTCGCCCTCGTCGCGCAGCACGTCGGCCTCGTCGACGATCACGAAGGCGGGCGGTAGGCCGGCGAGCTGCTCGTCGCTGGCACGAAGCGGAGACGCGAACGGCTCCAGGCGCCGCTCGACGTCGGGCTGGTAGGCGTCCCAGAACCACGCCATCATCTTCGCGGTGAGGAAGTAGCCCTCGGCGAACTGCTCGTAGGAGCCGGTGTCCATGGCGGCGTCGGTGACCGGGTAGTACATCGACTGGTGCACGAAGCGCACGTCGCCGCGCTCCTTGGCCATGAGCGTGAGCGCGGCGGTCATGTTGCCGCCGACCGAGTCGCCGGCGACGGCGATGCGGTTGGGGTCGAGCTGGTTGGCGGCGCCCTCGCGCACGATCCACTGGGCGGTCGCGTACCCCTGCTCGAGGGCGACGGGATAGCGCGCTTCGGGCGAGCGGTCGTATTCGACGAACACGACCGCGGCGCCGGTGCCGACCGCGAGCTCGCGGACGAGTCGGTCGTGCGTGTCGGCGTTGCCGAGCACCCAGCCGCCGCCGTGCATGTAGAGGATCACGGGCAGCGTCCCGACGGCGTCCGGGGACCGGACGATCCGCACGCGCACGTCGCCGACCTCGGCGGGCACGGTGATCCAACGGTCGTTCACGGGCAGCTTGTCGATCGGCGCGGCCTGCAGCCCGTCGAGCACGGCGCGCGCCTCAGCCGGGCTCAGTTCGTAGAGGAACGGCGGGCCGGCGGTCGCCTCGACGACCGCTTGCGAGGCCGGCTCGAGTACAACGGGGTTGTGCGTGCTGGTTACGGACATGTGCGACTCCTTCTGTGTGGTGGATCGTGAACGGGCCTACACGCCGGCGGGTTGCTTCTCGAGAAAGGCGTGGACGTCGTCGGCGAACAGCTCGGGGTACTGGTTCAGGAACCCGTGGCCGGCGTCGGGATAGATCCGCAGCTGAGCGTTCGGGAGGTGTTCAGCGAGCAGGTAGCTGTTTTGCGTGTGCATCATCGTGTCGTTGTCGCCATTGGCAACGAACGTCGGTTGCGTTATGCCGGCGAGACGGTTGAGCTTTGACTCGTCGGGAATACCCCAGGCGGTAATCGCGGCGAGCTGCGCGTCGCGAGTGGCCAGGTCGGTCGGTCGGTCACGGTCGACCTCGCGTTGGTAGAGGCGTCCTATCGACTCCATGCCCTTGGCGCGGCTTTGCTCGGAGCCGGAGAAGAACAAGCTGAGCAAGTCCTCGGCGGTGGGCTCGTCGGGTGTCGCGAGCGCGTACACGTCCTCGCTCCAGCGGTGTAGGTCCGGGCCACCCTGCGGTGCTGTGCCGGCGAGCACCAGGCGGCGTACCAGTCGCGGGCGCAGGAGCACAAGCTCTTGGGCGACGTAGCCGCCGAGTGAGAACCCCAGCAGATCGATCTGCTCGAGCCCGAGGGCGTCGATGAACGCGAGCGCGTCGCGAGCCATGGTGGTCACGTTCTCGGGGACGACGCCCGTCGAACCGCCGACCCCGCGGTTGTCGAGGAGGATCACCTCTCGATCCTGCGCCAGGCGATCGACCAGCGCCGGGTCCCAGCTATCGAGGTTGCCTCGGAAGTGCTGGAGCATCACCAGCGCCGGAGAGGCCGTCTGCTTCTTGCCGAAGCGGCGATAGACGAACGACACGTCTCCGACCTCGAGCGAGAGGTTCTCGGCCGTCAGCTGCCCGTCCTGCACCATGGAAACAAGGCCTTCCTTGGACAAGGCTTCGGGTGTACTCATGGCTTCCGTCCCTTAGCTAGTGAGTTTGAGCGGGCGCGACGGTCGCGCAGCGCTTTATCGCTAAGCCGGCGGAGTAGTCCGGGACTCATGTTCGTTGCCTGTGAGTAGCGAATGGACGGACAACCTGCTCCGCCCCTTCCGAGCGCTTGGTGGCGCCGAGCAGCGATGCTTCGGCGCCGCTGCCACGGGCCGCGACGGTCAGGGCGGTGAGCGGTACCGGCGCTGCACCGGCGAGGAAGGTGAGGGGTCTGCTGCGTCTCATGTCGCTCCTTCGGTTGGGAGCAGCCACAGTCGCAGCGGCGAGCGGCTAACGCATCACGCAACGCGTAGTACGCGCCCTGAAACCTCGTAGTCACGGGCCAAACCAGGCGGGTGGGTATCGCCGGTACCGGGTGAGGAGCGAGTCAAGAGAGTTGCCGCACGGCCGGTCGCTTCCGACCGGCGGAGCCCTCGCTCGCCGGTCGGCCGCCGCACGGTGGGGCGGGCCGGTGACCGGGGAGATCGACTGCGCAGATCGAGCCGACTACCCGGGCCCCATCAGGACTCCCGAGCCGCGGGGTTGGTGTGTGCGCCTGGCCGCAGCACATGCTGTGTGAGTTGGTGGCGGGACCTCACCCCGAGCTTGCGAAATGCCTTGCGCAGGTGGTAGTCGACGGTGCTGGGGCTGATGAACAGCCGCGCGGCGATTTCTCGGTTGGTGGCACCCTCGGCGGCGAGGCGGGAGATCTGTGCTTCCTGGGGGGTCAGGTCGTCGCGCGTCTCGACGGTCCGTTTGCGCGCGTGCTCGCCGGTCGCCTCGAGCTCGACCCGGGCGCGCTCGGCGAACGCTTCCATGCCGAACCCCGTGAACAGCTTGTGGGCGGTGCGTAGCTGCTCGCGCGCGTCGAGCCCGCGGCGCTCGCGGCGCAGCCATTCGCCGTACAGGAGGTGGGCGCGCGCGAGCTCCACCCGGACACGGGTCCGGCCGAGCGCCTCGATCGCCTGGCGATAGAGCGCCTCGGCGGCTTCGCCCTCGGTCAGCAGCGCCCGCGAGCGGGCCTCGACCCCGAGCGCCCAGTCGGTGCCACTGGCCGCGGTGGCCTGGGAAAGCCGGCCGAGGGCATCGACCGCGAGCTCGGGCTTCCCGCTCCGGGCGGCCGCCTCGATCAGCTCCACCAGTCCCCAATCGCGCCACCACGAGGCGTATGTGTCCTCGCCGGCCGGTTGCGCCGCGGCGAGCGCCTCCTCGTAGCGGCCCAGGCCGTTGTAGAGCACGGCAGTCACCCAGTGAATGAGTCTCAGACCCTGTTGTCCGTCGCCGCGACGCACGAGCTCCCTTGTGGCGGCCTCGATCAGCGGGGTGACCTCGGCTTCGCGGCCCTGGAAGGCGACGTGCGCCAGCCCGACGTACGGTGCCAGGGTGGCGCCCGTTGCCTCGTTGACCGCGACCGCCTCTTCTAGCAGCGAAAACGCCACGGCGAGCTCGCCGGCAAACAATGGCACCACCGAGCGTATCGCCAGTGCCAAGGGGAGCACGCTCAGCGCCCCGGCATCACGTGCTAGCTGGACGTAGCGCGCAGACAGGACGTCGAAGGCTTCGTCGTCCCACAAAAATGCCGCGAGACGGGCTGCCGGCGACAGCCACCGACGGCCTTCCCCTCCCGACACGTCCTCGCGTCGGAAGGCGTTGACGGCCCTTCTCAACGTCGGCGTGCCTGCGGCGTATCCGTCTGTGATCAGCAGCGCCAGGCCATCCAGCAGCAGATCGGACGCGCGCGGAGGCTGCGACGATGGAGGCGCTGCCCTGGCGGCCCGAGCGGTCTCCAGCACGCTCTCGTCGCTCGCAACGATGCCGGGAAAGAACGCTGCGGTGAGCGCATCGAGATAGGTTTCACGCGCGAGCCTCCCATCGAGTGGTTCGAAGCGCCTGGCGGCTTTGAGCAACAATGATGGAGCGTCGTTGCCGCGGCTCAACGCGAACGCGATCCGACCGCGCAGCAACTCCACCTGGGCGCGCTGGAGCTCGTCGAGCGGTCCGGATTCTGCGATCGCCATCAATCGTAGTGCCGCGTCGAACGCGCCGGCTTGGTGCTTGGCCTGTGCCGCGGCGAGCGCTCGCCTCGCCCGCGGCGAGGGGTCGGGGGTGATAGCGGCCGCTCTTTCCAGGAACGCGGCGGCTGCCGCCAACCCTCCGCGCGCCTGAGCGCCGCCAGCCGAGCGCTCGAGCTCAGCGGCGACGTCCTCATCTAACCCCGGCGTCGCTTGGGCACGGTGCCACGCGCGGCGATCGGGATCGACCTCAGGGTCGGTCGCGGCGGCCAGCGCGTGATGCACCGCCTGCCTCTCCTGCGGCGAGGCCGAGCGATACACAGCCGAGCGGACCAACGGGTGACGAAAGGTCACGCGCGCGCCGATCGCGAGCAACCCGTCGGTCTCCGATCCTGCCTGGAGCCCGATCCCGAGCTGTCCCGCCGCCCGCCACACCAGCACCGGGTCACCGATCGGCTCGGCGGCCGCGACCAGCAACAGCCGCCGCGTGTCGGCGGGTAGGCGGGCTACCCGCCTCTGAAAGCTGTCTTCGATCCGCCCCGACAGCCCCGGTGCGTCCGGCAAACCGAACCCACCCGCCAGCTCATCCGCCGTCAACCCCCGCGGCAACTCCAACAACGCGAGTGGGTTGCCGCGCGTCTCAGCCACGATCCGCTCCCGCACCCGCTCGTCCAACGGCACACCCAAGACCGAGCCCAGCAAAGCGCGCGCATCACCATCACGCAGACCCTCGACCACCAGCCGCGGCAATCCCTCGAGCTCATCACCCGGCTCACGCGTCACCAACAGCAACGCGACCGACTCGGCCAACAGCCGCCGCGCCACGAACACAAGCGCATGCGCTGAAGCCAGATCAAGCCACTGCGCGTCATCAACCACACAAACAAGTGCCTGCTCCTCGGCCACCTCCGAGAACAGGCTCAGCACCGCCAGACCGACCAGGAACCGATCCGGCACGTTCCCCGCACATAGCCCGAACGCCACCCCCAGCGCCTCCTGCTGGGGGGCAGGCAGCCGGTCCAGGCGATCCAACATCGGCGCGCACAACTGCTGCAACGCCGCGAACGCGAGCTCCATCTCTGACTCCACAGCGACCGCCCGCGCGACCCGGAACCCCGGCGCAGACTCGATCGCAGATTGCAGTAGCGCCGTCTTACCCACCCCGGGCTCGCCGCTCACCACCAGCACCCGGCTCTGCCCACCGCGCACCGCCTCAAGCAGGCGATCCAACACCTCGCGCTCGACGCGCCGGCCGTGCAACACCACCGCTGGCCCCTCGGTGACCATTCCAAACCGACCATATCGCGGCCCAACGCTGCCGTCGACAGCCCGGTTTCCCGTTACCGGACCTCGCCGCAGGCCCGCCGTTCGGCCTCCCGCGACTACGAGGTTTCAGGGCGCGGACCACGCATTGCGTGATGCGTTAGCCGCTCACCAGTGCGACTGTCGATGCCCCGAGCGAAAGAGCGACATGACACGCACGAGACCCACCACCTTCCTCGCCAGCGCAGCGGTGATACCGCTCGTCGCGCTGGCCGTCGCGGCTTGCGGCGGCCATGGCGTCGCAACCGCGGCGACGCCGGCAGGAAACCAGGCATCCGCACCTTCACTGAGCTCCGGCGGTGGTGGCTCTAGCGGTCTCGGCTACTAGATCACACCCGTCCCACCACCCCCAAGCCATCTGGCAGGAGGAAACATGACAAGCAAAACCGATCACACGCGCGAGGCGTCCGTCCCGGCCCGCCTTCGGACTGACGCAGAACATCCACAGTTCGCGGAAGACGACCTTCAAGCCAAGTCGCGCCCGGTAGTCGGGCCGCGCTCGTTCCCGAAGGCCGATGGTTTGGCCGGTGCCGCGACGGCTACGCGCTCAGGCACCGTCGACCGCCCCGACGCTCCTCCGGCGCCGCGCCAGAGGAGATTACTCCAGCTGCGGAGACACCGGTGGACATCCGCGGAGCGCGCGATCTTGATTTCACTGGTGGCGATCGCGATGGGGACATTGTTCGTCACCACATACTCGCTCACGCTCGGCGACCCGATCCCGCGCCATATCAACGCGGCGATCGTTGGCGACGCGGGCGCGCACTCCGGCACAGTCGACTCCATCGAGCGGGTCGCGGGAGGCAAGCTCGACTTCCACCCGTACCCGTCGCTTCCGGCCGCGCTTCACGCGATCGACTCGCAGACCGTGTACGCCGCTCTCGACGTAGCCTCGCAGCGACCGACGCTGTACGTGGCCAGCGCGGCGGGAGCGTCGGTCGCGCGAGTGCTTGAGAGGATCGCCACGGTCGACCCGGGGGTCCGGGTCCGCGACACCCACCCGTTGTCCGTGCACGACCCCAACGGCCTGAACCTCTTCTACCTGATGCTCGTTACGACGATCGTGGGGTTCCTCACCGTCTTCCAGGTGCTGGCGAACGCGGGCCAGCTGCGGCGGCGCCAGCAGATCGCGTTCGTGGTGGGGC
Source organism: uncultured Solirubrobacterales bacterium (assembly GCA_963832315.1). Lineage (GTDB taxonomy): Bacteria > Actinomycetota > Thermoleophilia > Solirubrobacterales > Solirubrobacteraceae > Palsa-465. The sequence continues at coordinate 801,448 of CAWHTT010000015.1, forward strand.
TTGCGCTGACCGCGTCACTCGTACTGACCCTGGTCGACGGGTCGGTGTTGAACCGCCTCACCCTGCCCGTGCCCGAGACCTGGGGGATCCTCGCGCTCCAGCTGCTAGCGGCGGCTTCGTTCACCTCGCTCATGGCGGTTCTGATCGGCCGCTGGGCAATCCTCCCGACGTTCCTGTTCGTCGTCGTGCTCGGCAACGCGTCCTCGGGCGGCGCCGTCTCGCCGCCGCTGCTTCCGCCGGCGTTCGCGTTCTTCTCCCAGTGGCATCCCTCCGGCGCGACCGTCACGGCACTGCGCGACGCGATCTACTTCACCCACCACCAGCACGCCCGGCCGATCGTCGTCCTCGCGACGTGGGCGCTGCTGCTGTTCGCCGCGTGGCTCTGGGTCTCACGCCGGCGTGAAGCCAGGGCGACGCAAACGGTAAAGGAGCGCCGTCCGCGGACGGTGGCTGCGTCTTACTTAGACCGCCTGGACACCAGTGCTCAGCGGGCCGCCCGAAACAAGGCGGCTCGCAGCCTTACCGGCCGCACGCATGGGAGGGCCCGGCTCGTAGGCCTCCTTCATCGTCTGGCAGGACTTGAGGGAACCTACGCCGTCGCTCTGACAGCACCCGACGCGTATTTACAGCAATCTTTGGACGCGACCCCCTCGGAACCGCGCACCTGAGTTGCGCGGAAAGGGCGCACGCGGCCCGCGAGCGCGTGCCGTGGGCGCTATCGGCGCAAACGGCGTCTCTAGTCAGGCGCCGGAGATGCCCGTGCGGCGGCTGCCTCGGTCCTCGACTACGAGGTTTCCGATTTGCGGACTACGCGTTGCATGATTCGATAATCGCGCGTCCCTGCGACTGTCGATCTCCCCAACCGAAGGAGCGACATGAGACGCAGCAGACCCCTCGCCTTCCTGGCCAGCGTGGCGGTGACACCGCTTGCTGCTATGGCCATCGCCGCCTGCGGCGGCGGTGGCGCCGCGACCGCCGCGCCAGCGCCGACGCCTTCGGAGAGCACCACCGCGGCCTCCAACTCAGCGACCATCCGGGTTGCGAATAGCCGCCTGGGTCGGATCCTCGTCGACTCCACCGGCCGCACCCTTTACCTGTTCAAAGCCGACGTCCGCACCAGCAGCGCGTGCTCGGGTGCGTGCGCGACCGCGTGGCCACCACTGCTGGCGGATGGCAAGCCGACGGCCGGCACTGGACTGACCGCCTCCAAACTCGGAACGACCACCCGCTCGGACGGCACCCGGCAGGTCACCTACAACGGCCACCCGCTCTACCTGTTCATCAAGGACACAAAGCCCGGCCAAACAACCGGCCAAGGCGTCACGGCATTCGGCGCCGCCTGGTACGTGCTCACGCCCGCAGGCAACCAGATCTCCGCACAGCAACCCAGCTCCGGCGGCAACGCCGGCTCCGGCGGCGGCTATGGGTACTAGTCCATCCGCGCGGGCGCCTCACGACCGCTGTCCACCGGCGTCACAGGTGTCCGGGGCTGACCTTTCCGGGTCCGCTCTGAAGCGGCTCGATCCCGAGGTCCTGGGCGAGCACCTCGGTCGCCTCTTGCGGGCCGCGTCGGCGCTGTGCGGCTCGCGGGAGAGTGCGGAGGACCTCGTCCAGGAGACGGCCGCCAGGGTGCTCTCACGGCCGCGATTCGTGCACGGGGGCAATGAGCTTGCGTATCTGATGCAAGCGCTGCGCAACACCTTCATGACGAGTCGGAGGACGGCCGCGCGCCGCCCCTCCCTAGTCGCGACGCTCGAGGAGCTCGACACGACCGACAGCCGCACGGCCGCGCGCCCTGAAGAAGCGGTGATCGCTGCGCAAGTGTTCCCGGCCATTGCCCAGCTGCCGGAGTCCTTCCGCTTGGCCCTCGTGGCGGTAGACGTCGCCGGCCTCTCCTACCGTGAGGCCGCGCGAGTCTTGGGTGTGCCCGAGGCGACGATCACGACACGGCTGTACCGCGCTCGCGAGCGGGTGGCGCGCGAGCTCGCCCCCGAACGCTTCGGCGCTCCGCGATCGAAGAGCACCCAGGAGCCCAACGCCGGTCCAGCCGATCGCCCGCCACGTCGGTCGCCCGCGGCGCGACCGGGGCTCGCCACAGGTGTATCCACCAGGTTGGTCCTCGCAAGCGCATCACCCACGCGGAGCGCACGGTGATCCCCAGCGCTGGAGCAGACGAATACGATTTCATCGTCGTGGGGGCCGGTACGGCGGGCTGCGTAATCGCCGCGCGGCTGTCGGAGGATGATGGGGCGCGCGTGCTCCTGCTGGAGGCCGGCGGGGCGGGGCCGCTCGAGGCCGTGGCCGTGCCTGCGGCGTGGCCGAGCCTGGAGGGCACCTCGGCGGACTGGGCTGACACCACGGTGGCGCTGACCGCGTCCGGGACGACGATGCGATGGGCGAGAGGGCGTGGCCTCGGCGGAAGCTCCGCGATCAACGGCATGATCTTCATGCGCGGGTATCGCGCGAGCTACGACAGCTGGGCCGTGCCGGGCGCCACGGGCTGGGGATTTGACGATTTGCTGCCGTACTTCCGACGCAGCGAGCGCACGCACGGACGTGATCCGGCGCTCCGTGGCGTCACTGGCCCGCTGGACGTCAGGCCCGCGACGCCACGTCACCCGCTCGCCGAGGCGGGATTGGCGGCGGCGGTCGAGCTGGGGTACCCGGCAGCGACCGACATCAGCGGCGGCCTGGAGGAGGGCTTTGGCTGGTGTGACCTTACGATCGTCGACGGGAAGCGCGTGAGCGCATTTGACGCGTACCTCGCTCCGGCGCTGAGGCGCCCCAACCTCGTGCTGGTGACCAACACGCTCGTGCACCGCGTGCTCGTGCAACGCGGTCGCTGCACCGGCGTCGTGTACAGCGTCGGGAGCGAGATGCGCTCCGCGGGCTGTCGAGCCGAGGTCGTGCTGGCCGCTGGCACAGTCGGGTCCCCGCTGGTGCTCATGCGCTCCGGCATCGGTCCGGAGCACCACCTGCGCGAGATCGGCGTCGAGGTCGTCCTCGACCTTCCCGGAGTCGGCCAGAATCTCCAAGATCATCCCGCGGCGACTGTCGTCTACCGCTCGGGCCGGCCGATACCACCCGCCGCCAACAACCACGGCGAGATGCTTGGTCTTCTCCGGAGCGATCCGTCGTTGGGCTCCCCTGACCTGCAGATCCTGTTCGTAGACGTTCCGCTCAGCGTGCCGGCCCTGCCGGGTCCCGATCAGGGATACGCGCTCCTGGTCTCGTTGATGGCTCCCCACAGTCGTGGTTCGGTCAGGCTGCGCAGCGCCGATCCGCAAACCGGGCCCCGCCTTGACCCGAACTACCTCTCCGACCCGCGCGACACCGACGCCTTGGCCGCAGGCCTGGATCGGGCGCGGGCGATCGGGTGTGCGAACGCACTGGATCCGTGGCGCACTGCCGAGGTCCATCCCGGACCCGGCGCCCGCGGCCGTGAGACCCTGCGCGCGTATCTGCGCACAGCCCTCCAGACGTACCACCATCCGGTGGGCACGTGCCGGATCGGCGAAGACCAGAAGGCCGTGGTCGACACCGAACTGCGCGTGCACGGAATCAGCGGACTACGCGTGGCCGACGCCTCCGTGATGCCGTCCATCGTGTCAGGGAACACGATGGCGAGTGTCTATGGCATCGCCGAACGAGGGGCGTCTCTGATGCGGGAATCTGCTGACGCCCCAATGACCGGACGCGAAGTGGTGGGTCTTCAAACCGGACGAGACGGCTCGGTCTAAGGAGACACATGATGAACGCGGTGAGCCGAGAGCGGCTGGTCGACCAGCTCGTTGAGGCGTATTTCGCCTGGCGTGCGACGTGCGCTCGAGTGAACGATGCGTATCGCTTCTGGGCGAGCGAAACCGGTCCGCGTGGCAGGATCGCGTTCGGGGCGTATACGGCGGCGCTCGACGCGGAAGAGCTCGCTGCTGCGGTGTACTGCGGATTTGTGAGGCGCGCCGACGAGTTGCCCTGGAGTGAGGACCCTCCCGCCCAACCACCCATCAAGCAGCGGTGGGGAGTTGGCTGGCCATGACACGCGGCCGGCACGGGCCCACGCCGGCGGTCTGCCGCCCGCGACTACGCGGCGTCCGATGGAGGACTACGCGTGCCGGATTCGACATCCGCTCGCAGCGGCGAGTAATCAGTGCACCACGACCGAAGGAGGGACATGAGAAACACCAGACCATCACCGTGCTCGCTAACGCGACGAGCGCGGACCCAAGACACAAAACAGAACCCGCCGTATGTGCGCACCCCAACCCATGCTAGGAGTTGCCTTGGCTTCACTACCAAAACCCGCTGCACGCCGAGTACCTGCGACGCAGGGCCCCGTGACATGGTTCAACGGCGACATCTACCGCATGCCGCTCACCGCCGCCCAAACGGGAGGCGCGATTGGGATAGTTGAAGCAACCGTGCCGCCCGGGGGCGGGCCGGCCCCACACGTGCACGAACGCTCTGACGAGACCTTCTACGTGATCGCTGGCGAGGTCGAGTTCCTTCTCGGCGGGGAGACATTCCTCGTGCACCCCGAGGACGTGGTGTTTGTGCCCCGCGGCGTTCTCCACCGCTTCCATAACCCCGGCATCCGGCCAGCGACTCTGTTATTCACATACACGCCCGGTGGCCCCGAAGGCCTTTTTGTGGAAGGCGGCGACGCTCCGATACCAGGAACCCAAGTGCAGCCCTGGGGACTCGAACGGATCGATGACCGGCTGCTCGGGCTCCTAGCGAAGTACGACACGGCGCTACCTCCCGCGGCCTGACCGATGATGTCCTCGACCGTTTCCGGCCACACGGCGGCGAGCGCCGATAGGGACGCCGAGAGGGCGGCGAGCCTCGCGCTCGACTCGCACCAACGATTGGCAACGTTGGCGCAGGATCGGTGACGTCGTGACCGTCAAGTCGTCGTATTCACTCGGCAGCGACGACGCCGAGATCGGGCGCCTCGACGCCCAAGCGGCCATGTTGGCGCCCGCGACGCGCTTGCTACTGGGGACGAGTGGAATCGTCCCCGGGATGCGCGTGCTGGATCTCGGCACGGGTCTGGGCCATGTCGCGTTCGAGGTCGCCGACCTCGTCGGGCGACGTGGCGCAGTCGTAGGGATCGATCAGAGTGCACGGTTACTGGAGATTGCTGAGCGTCGCCGGCGAGCCGCTGGGGTGGACAATGTCTCGTTCCTTGAGGGAGATGTGCGGACATTTCGGGACGCCGAGCCGTTTGACGCCGTCGTCGGGCGCCTGATCCTTTTTCACCTTCCCGATGCGATCGAGGTTCTCGCTCATCACCTAGCAGCGCTGCGGCAGGGAGGCGTCGTGCTCGCGGTCGACTTTGATGGAGGTGCGCTGCGAGCCGAGCCGCCGGTGCAGCTCGTCGCGACGATCCACGATTGGTGCGAGGAAGCGTTTAGGTCGGCCGGCGCAAACCCGGTAGTCGGTACGCGCCTGGGACTGCTCCTGCGTCGGGCCGGCGCCGTGGACGTCTCGACTTTAGGCGTCCAAGCGTACCTCGGCCCAGACGATCCGCACGGCCCGCTTTGGGCCGCTGGCCTCGTGAGTTCGCTGGCACCGCAGATCATCGGACGGGGGATTGCTACTGAAGCTGACCTGGGTCTGGACACGCTGCAAGAGCGGATCGCCCACGAGCTTGCCGTTAGCGATGCAGTGTTCCTGCCGCCCACGGTCGCGGGTGCTTCGGGACGACGAGCCACCGGTTCATGAAGATCGGCGAGCTTCACGGCTTGTCCGAGAGACTGATCATCGGACGCTTCTGTGCGATCGCGACCGGCGCTGTGATCAAGCTCGGCGCGACGGTCGGCGACGGACAATCGTCGCTGCATCCGCCGTTGTCGCGTCCGAATCCCGGCGTACGCGACCGTCGGCGGCAACCCGCCGAGGCTGATCCGCCCCGGCCGAGCTCGCTCAGGCGGCCAAGCGCGCCGGTGCGATTCGTTGACGCCGGACGCGTCGCGCCGCTACTTGGGCCGGGTCAGTACGCCCGAGCCCCTGTGTCGGCGTGTGCGCCTGGCTGGCGCAGGTGCTGTGTGAGTTGGTGGCGTGACTTCACTCCGAGCTTGCGGAACGCCTTGCGTAGGTGGTAGTCGACGGTGCTGGGGCTGATGAACAGCTGCGCGGCAATTTCCTGGTTGGTGGCGCCGTCGGCCGCGAGGCGGGCGATCTGTGCCTCCTGGGGGGTCAGGTCGTCGCGCGTCTCGACGGTTCGTTTGCGCGCGTGCTCGCCGGTTGCTTCGAGCTCGACCCGGGCGCGTTCGGCGAGCCCCTCCATGCCGAACTCCGTGAATGAGCGGTGGGCGGTGCGGAGCTGCTCGCGCGCGTTCGACCGGCGGCGTTCCCGGCGCAGCCATTCGCCGTACAGGAGATGGGCGCGGGCCAGTTCCACGCGTATGCGAGTGCGCGCTAGCCGGTCGATCGCCTCTCGGTATAGGGCCTCGGCGGTCTCGTTGGCGCTGAGCAGTGCTCGGGAGCGTGCCTCGATGCCCAGCGCCCAGTCAGTGCCACTGGCTTGGGTGTGGTCTGTGAGCCGTCGCAGCGCATCGGCGGCAGGCTCGGGCTTGCCGCTGCGGACGGCGGCCTCGATCAGCTCCACTAGGCCCCACGTGGGGTACAGCAGCTCGAGCGGGTACGCTCCTGCCTGCTGGGCCGCTGCCAGCGCCTGCTCGTAGCGCCCGAGGCCGTTATAGAGAAGGGCGCTCGACCAGTGGATGATGGCCGGCCCCGCGCCTTCGCCGCGGGTCACCATCTCGTTCATGCTGGCCTCGATCAACTGCGAGAGATCGGCTTCGCGGCCCCGCCGGGCGGCGACAATCAGGGCCGGGTAGGGCGCGAACAGGCTTCCGGTCGCCTCGGCGACCGTCCTCGCTTCCTCGACCAGCGATTCGGCCGCGGCGAGCTCGCCGGCGTGCTCGTGCAGGCCGATGCGCTGGTTGAGGGCGAGCGGAAGCACGGTGAGCGCGCCGGCATCACGGGAGAGCTCGAGATGGCGGGTGCAGAGCTCCGCCCAGCTCTCGTCGTCCCACAGATCAATGGCTACGTGACAAGCCATCCAGAGCCAACGGAGACCTTCGTCCCTGGAGATGTCATCGCCGCGGAAGGCGCTCACCGCCCGCTTGAGCATCGGGGCTCCTGCGGCGCGCCCCTCGGAGATCAGGACGGACAGGCCGTCCAGGAGGAAATCCGTCGCGCTTGGCGGCTCCGGCCCCGGCGGCGCGTCCCTCGCCGCCCTAGCCACCTCCAGCAACTCGCCGCCGCTGGTCCCACGACCGACGAACATCAACGCTGCCCACCACGCGTTCAGGTAGGTATCGCGGGCGAGTCTGACGTTGAGCGCTTCCAATGCTTTGGCGGCCTTCAGCAGCAGCGGCGGGGCCTCGCGGCCTCGGCTGACGACGAACGCGATCTGTGCCTCTAGGAGGTCGACCTGGGCGCGCTGGAGCTCGTCGAGCGGTCCGGATTTTGCGATGCTGAGCAGTCCGAGCGCCGCGTCGGGGGCGCCGGCCAGTTGGTTGGCCCGCGCTGCCGCGAGCGCGCGGTCGGCCCGCCGCGCCGGCTCGAGTGTGAGCGCGGCCGCTCTTTCCAGAAACGCGGCAGCTGCGGCCAACCCTCCGCGGGCCTCAGCGCGGCCTGCCGAGCGCTCGAGCTCAGAGGCGACGTCCTCATCGCACCCTGGCGTCGCTTGGGCAAGGTGCCAGGCACGGCGATCGGGATCGACCTCTCGGTCGGTTGCGTCTGCCAGCGCACGATGCGCGGCCTGCCTCTCCTCCGGCGACGCCGCTCGATACACGGCCGAGCGGACCAGCGGATGACGAAAGGTCACCCGCGCACCGATCGCGAGCATCCCGTCGGTATCAGAGGCCGCCTGGACCCCGATCCCGAGCCGCTCGGCCGCGCGCCACACCAGCAACGAGTCGCCGACCGGCTCCGCCGCCGCCACCAACAAAAGCCGCTGGGTCTCCGCCGGCAGCCCCATGAGCCGCCTCCGGAAGCTGTCCTCGATCCGCCCCGACAGCCCCGGCGCGTCCGGCAAACCGAACCCGCCCGCCAGCTCAGCCGGCGTCAACCCCCGGGGCAACTCCAGCAACGCCAGCGGATTACCGCGCGTCTCCGCGACGAGCCGCTCCCGCACCCGCTCATCCAACGGAACCCGCAACGCCGAGCCCAACAGCGCGCGCGCATCACGATCACGCAGACCCTCGACCAACAGCCGCGGAAATCCGGCGAGCTCGTCGCTCGGGTCACGCGTCACGAAGACCATCGCGATCGGCTCCGCCAACAGCCGCCGCGCCACGAACACGAGCGCCTGCGCAGAGGCATGATCAAGCCACTGCGCGTCATCAACCACACACACAAGCGGCCGCTCCTGGGCCACTTCCGAGAACAGGCTCAGCACCGCCAACCCCACCAGAAACCGATCCGGGGCGTTCCCCGTCCGCAGCCCGAACGCTACCCGGAGCGCGTCCTGCTGAGGGGCAGGAAGCCGCTCCAGCCGGTCGAGCATCGGCGCGCACAACTGCTGCAGGGCCGCGAACGCGAGCTCCATCTCCGACTCCACACCCACCGCCCGTGCGACCCTGAACCCCGACGCGGGCCCGATCGCAGACTTCAGCAGGGCCGTCTTGCCGATCCCACCCTCCCCGCAAACCACCAGCACCCGGCTCTGTCCCCCTCGCACCGCCGCAAGCAGCCCCTCCAGCGCCTCGCGCTCGCTGCGCCGGCCGTGCAACACCTCCGCCGGCCCCTCGATGACCATGCCGCACCGACCATACCGCGCCGTCGCGGCCCAGTCGACACCCCCGCGACTACGAGGTGTTCGGTCGCGGACTACGCGTCGCGTGATTCGAACCCCGCCGATCGCTGCGACCGTTGATGCCCCCCAGCGAAGGAGACGCAATGCCATACATCAACGTCGGCAAGGAGAACACCTCGCCCATCGACATCCATTACGACGACGTCGGAGCTGGGCGGCCGATCGTGCTGATCCACGGCTTCCCGCTCAGCGGCCGCTCGTGGGAAAAGCAGATCCCGCCGCTCCTGAACGCCGGCTTCCGCGTCATCACCTACGACCGCCGCGGCTTCGGGAACTCCAGCCAGCCAAGCGGCGGCTACGACTACGACACCTTCGCCTCGGACCTCAACCGCCTCCTCACCGAACTCGACCTGCACGACGTCGTACTCGCTGGGTTCTCGATGGGCGGCGGAGAGGTAGCGCGCTACCTCGGCACCTACGGCTCCGATCGCGTCCGCGCCGCAATCTTCATCTCGAGCATCCCGCCTTTCCTGCTCAAGACGCCCGAGACCCCGAACAGCATCGACCAGAGCGTGTTCGACGACATCCAGGCAGCGATCGCAGCTGACCGCTTCGCCTACCTGACGGCGTTCTACAACGACTTCTACAACCTCGACGTCCTCCTCGGCGAGCGCATCAGCGAAGAAACCGTCAGAGACAGCTGGAACGTTGCCGCCGGCGCCTCACCGATCGGCACCTGGGCCTGCCCGCCAACCTGGCACACCGACTTCCGTGCGGACCTGCGAAAGATCGACGTGCCCACACTCGTCGTGCACGGGACCGCGGATCGCATCCTGCCGATCGAAGCGACGGGCGCACGCACACACGACATGGTCAACGACAGCCAATACGTCGTGATCGATGACGCCCCGCACGGCTGTCTCTGGACACACGCCGAAGAGGTCAACCGCGCACTACTGGAGTTCATCGGCGCCGCCGCGCCCGTGACGGCCTGAGGACTCCATAAGCGGAACGCTGGACGTAAGCGGACACATCTCGAATAAGAGATCAGAGTTGTCGCCAGCGGCCATCCGCAACCCGTTCTTTCACGTCGGCTTCATCGTGCCCGACCTGGAAGCGGCGATGGACGAGTTCCAAACCGCACTGGGGATCGCGTGGCGAGCGCCCATTGACGCGATCGTTCCGCTTCGCCGACCCGACGGCGTCATCGAGTCGAACGTGTACTCGGTCTATAGCGAAGGAGGCCCTCCCGCGATCGAGCTCATCCAGTCAATCCGAGGAACGCCACTCGCCGGCAACGGTGGCGTGAGCTTCCATCATCTGGGCTTCTGGACCGACCGGCTGGCCAGCAGCTCACTCGACCTAGACGCACAAGGCTGGCCCTGCGCGGCAACCGTGGCCAGCTTCGACAAGGACCCGAGCCGCTTCACGCTTCACCACTCTCCGCACGGCTTCTACGTCGAGCTATTCGACACCGCAACCCCCCGACACGCCGACCTGCTGCCGAACCTAGCGCCTTGCGACGACGACTGACAAGACTGGGTCGATGAAGACCGAGAACGACCATCGGGCTCTCACGGGAGTGCACATCATCCTCTCCGACGGAGGAACCGACGCGGTGCATGAGCAACGGGCAGCTGCGGCCGTCGAGACAGGCTATTTCCACGCCGCGTCGCGGTTCCGGATCATCGAGGGGAGCCCCGAGCCTCCCGCGTGGCTCGAGATCTTCGAAACTGGTCTGCATGACCCGCTGAGCGCGTACGGCCGAGCCTGCGATGCGTTGGCGCTCCGACCACGAGCTGACGGTGTTCGGCAACGAAGCTCCCGCTCGTTCGCGCTCGTCGCGGCCCACGAACCCGACCCCCGAGCGCGTGATTGCACCGGTGTGCCCCCAGTCACCTGAAAGGACCACGAATGAAGATCGGAATCATCGGAACAGGCAACATCGGAGCAACACTCGCGCGCCAACTGGCCGCGCTGGGAGACGACGTCACCGTCGCCAACGCCAGAGGCCCGGAGACGCTCACCCAACTGGCCGAGCAGACGGGCGCCACGCCGGTCGCGACCACGGACGTCACAACCGAAAGGCAGGTTGTCATCCTCGCGGTCCCGCAGAAGGCCGTCCCAGATCTCGCGTCCGCCATCCGCAACCGCCTGCCGCACGACGTCGTCGTCGTGGACGCGGGCAACTACGTGCCCACGCTACGCGACGGTGCCATCCCCGAACTTGACGCCGGCATGGTCGAAAGCCGCTGGACCGAGACGCAGCTTCGCCACCCCGTCGTCAAGGCGTTCAACACCATCGGCGCGCAGAGTCTGCGGACCGGCGCCCGTCCCGCCGGCGCGCCCGACCGGTTCGCCGCACCGGTCGCGGGCGACGACACCGTCGCCAAGGAGATCGTGATCGGCTTGCTCGACCGCCTCGGCTTCGACGGCTTCGATGCCGGCAGCCTCGACGACTCCTGGCGCCAGCAACCCGGGACTCCGGTGTACACCGCCGATCTGCCCCTCGCTGCCGCACGCACCGCCTTGGACGACGCCCGACCACAGCAGACGATCGAGTGGCGAAAAGCGCTCAACAGACCCCCGGCAGTGTCGCGAGCCGCGTCGTAGGGATGCTCCGGGTCGTGGCCACTACGGAGTCTTCCCCGGGGTATGGGCCGGTCATCCCACGCGGCATAGGCGTACGGATGATGAAAGGCCTCGAGCGCCTCGGCGGGATCTGCCACGAACTCGAACCTGCCGCCGTCCCGCTCGACGACCGCGACGAAGACGTCGTCCGTCCTAGTGTTCCAGAGCAGCGTGACTTCGATCCCGTCGCTCCTTCGATGATCGAGCTCCCGGATCGCAAACGTTGGCTCTTGCCCCTCGACAGGTCCTGAGTTGATCATCGCCGGCTCCTTGGATGGGCGGTTTCGGACTGGGTCCACACTCGAGGAACACGATCGCAGCGGCGGCGAGGTCTGTGAAGACGGGCAGACGGTACTCCTGCAGTAGGGACAACTCGAAGAGCGGAGGTGGGTGCACCCTCCATGACCAGCCGCCGACGCTTCTGAAGATCGTTCTGAACGCATTGATCCGTCGGCTCCGAGGGGCTGTGCTGCTTCCAGAGCCGGCGGATATCACCGGCGTGAATATGCAGGTAGATACATAGCCGCTTCTGCAAGGAATGGCCGGGCAGTCGACCGATCATCCGGACCTGCCGATCGACATCGCTTCGGGGCCGACCCGCAGGTGGCGTTCAGCGAGCGGAGCAGTCAGGACGTCGTCGGGAGCGGGCGACGCGCGACCTCTGCCGCTTCATCGGCGGGCAGACCCAAGAGCCGGAGCACGCCTTCAGCGTGGTAGATGTCGGCGTCCTTCGGGGCCTGCCCGTCGAGCACGGCTCGCATCACGGCGAGAAGTGCGCCGCCGGAGGCGTGCAGCGCGATCCCTTCGTGCGGCACGCTGAGGCGTCCGGACCTGACACCGGCACGGAGGTCGCGACGGGCGTAGGGGCCGAGGGCGGCGTGCAGGATGTTGTGGGATATGTCGAGCCGCACGAGCAGCCAGCCCCAGTCGGGGTCGTCACGGGCGCGGCGGACGAAGCTGCGGTGTGCGGCGGAGATGATCTCGGCGGGATCGTCGAGCTGAGCCGTGAGGGCGTCGATTTCCGCGCCCTGGGCAGCGATCGTGTCGGCGAGGACCACCTCGATGAGCGCCTCCTTGCTTTGGAAGTGGTTGTAGAACGACCCGAAGCCGACGTCGGCCTCGTCCGTGATCTCCTGGATGCGCGTGTTGTCGACACCCTGGCGGGCGAACAGGGCTTTGGCGGCCTCGACCAGCTTCGCTCGTGTCGCCTCGCGTCGGCGTGCGTGCCGATCCGGGGCCGTGGTCATGTCCGGCATCGTATTGTCGTCGTGGACAGCTCCGGGAGCGCCAGGGCGCTGGCCACGGCCCGGTAGACCTTGCGGTTGAAGATCAGGCCGACGTGGCTGCCGGTCACCTCGACGCAATCGGCGTGAGGGATCACCTGGCATTGCCAGTGCACCACCCCGTCCCCCTTCGAGTAGATGCTGGTGAGCCGCACGCGTTCAAAGGGGAAGGGCCGCGCGTAGTCGTGGCTGAACGGGCAGCCGCAGTGAGCGGACAGGCACGTGTCTCGGCGCGCGCGCCCGCCGGCATGGACGGCGCGCCGAGCGACATTGACGGCGAACAGGGTGGGTGTGCTGGCGCCGAACATGCCCTGGAGGTCGGCTCCCATCGAGATGGCGTGAGAGACCCGGTCGGGGCGGCGGGCGGCGAGCGCGCGGGCGAAGTGGCCACCGCGGCTGTGGCCGATCAGGGCGACGCGGCGACCGTATGCGCCCCATAGCTCGTCGACCGTGCGCTCGACGCGGTCAAGTGCGCGGTCAGAGCAGTCGGTGTTGGTGACAAAGCCCCCGAAGCGGGGCCGGTAGCCGAGCCGCCGCAACCACGCCGCAATGACTCCGAGGGTCTGATCGCCGGCCAGAAACCCGGGCATCAAGATCACCGGGCGGCCGTCGCCATGCGGGACGCCTATCCCGTGCCACACCGGGTCGGCGAGCAGGCGTCCCAGCTCGAGGCACCAGCGGGTTTCCGCCAGCGGCCGGCCCCACCAGCGCTCGCGCACCGGATCGGCGCCGAAGACGAAGCGTTCGCGGTCCGCGTCCGCGGCGTCGGTGCCCTCGGTCGGCGGCACGGGCGCGGCCGAGCGGTCAGCTGGCATGTACGTAATTGCCCGGGGCCTTGGCGGTCGCCCTGTGCTTGCGGCTTCCCAGCGTCTTCGGCGCCGGCTTCAGCTCTCCGGCGCGCCGGCTGAGCCAGCCCTGGTAGTCCGGCCACCAGCTCCCGCGGCTTGACGTCGGCCGTCTGCACCCAGGCCTCGGCGTCTCGCTCGGGATCGTCGGTGACGCGGTAGCTCGCCCGGCTCTCGGCGCTGGGCGGATTGACGAGCGCCTGGATGTGGCCGCTCGTCGACAGCACGAACCGCTTGTCGCCGCCGAGCAATTGGGCGCTCCGGTACGCGTTGTCCCACGGCACGATGTGGTCGTTCAGGCCGGCGACGATGTAACTGTCGAGGGTTACCTCGCGCAGATCGATCGGCGTTCCGAGGACCTCGACCTCGCCCGGGACAGTCAGGGCGTTCCCGAGGGCGATGCGGACGAAATCGCGGTGCAGACCGGCGGCGAGCCGCACCGCGTCCTGGTTCCAGTAAAGGATGTCGAACGCCGGCGGGTCCTTGCCGAGCAGATAGTTGTTGACGAAGTAGTTCCAGACCAGGTCGTTGGGGCGCAGCCAGGCGAACACTCCCTCGAGCGCGCGGCCGTCGACGTAACCCCTGCGCGCCGACTCGGCGACCGCCGCCGCGGCGAGCTCGCGGCTGGCGAAGGCTCCCGCGGTGCCCATCCGCGCCTGGTCCAGCGCGCACACCATCAACGTCAGCGCCCCGACCTTGTCCTGCTGTCCGATCGCCGCCAGGTGAGCGAGTGCGCCGGCGGTGATGATTCCGCCCGAGCATGCCGCGTTCACGTTCACCGCGGTTTGACGGGTGATCTCGGCCACCGCGTCTCGCGCCTCCAGCACCGCCCGCGCGTAGGTGTCGAGATCGAAATGTCCCTGCGCGGCGTCAGGATTGCGCCACGAGATCGTGAACACCTGCTGCTGCTGGGAGAGCAGCCACTCGGCCAGGCTCCGTCCGGGCGAGATGTCAAGGATGTAGTACTTGTTGATCGTCGGCGGTACGAACAGCAGCGGCACCTCGTAGACCTGCTCGGTGGCGGGCCGGTACTGGATCAGCTCGAACACGTCGGTTCGCAGCACCACCGACCCGGGCGTGGCCGCCAGGTTCCCCCCCACCTCGAATTTGCTCACGTCAACGCTCGCCGGCAGGTGCGGAGAGCGGGTCAAGTCATGCAGTAGGTGCCGACCGCCACGCACCAGGTTGCCAGCCCCCTCGTCGATGCTCTCCTTGAGCACGGCGGGGTTGGACCAGGGGAAGTTCGTCGGCGCCAGTGCGTCGAGCACGTTGCTCGCGGCGAAGCGCGCCTGCCGCTCGGTCCGCCAATCGAGCTCGGCATCCGAGATCAAGCGGTCGACCGTGTCACCGGTGGCGAGGTAGGCCTGCATCATGCGATGAAAGAGCCAGTTGTCTTGCCACGCCCGGTCGCCGAACCGGCGATCGCCCTTGGCCGGACGAGCGTTCGAGCGCCCGGCCGCCACGCGCGCGAGCTCAATGCCAAGGCCGGCTGAATCGCGCGCGGCGCGGCGCGGATGGCGCGCCAATCCCGCGATGGTCCGACCGGCCGCCCGTGGCTTCAGGAACCTACCCACGCCACCGCCTTCGAGCACGGCGTCGGTGAGCATCACGTCGAGCCCTGACTGGGCGGCGAGTCGCAGACCCGGCTCTGTAGAGCTTCCCGCCATTGGTGTCGAGGTCGCTGTCATGACGTCAGGGTCCGGACCGGCTACTCGGCGTCGCGGACCAGCCGGCCGCGGACGATCAGCTCACTTGGGGTGCGGATCATCCCCAGTGGGCTGTGGTTCATGCCGAGCGTGCGATGATCGGCCGAGGTACGGGCTTCGACTTCCAGTTCGTCACCGGCACGCCGCAGCCTGGCGTCGAGGTTGAGCGGCGTACTCGTTCCGGCCGCATAGAGGCGGCCGCTGACCGTCAGCCGCTCGCCGTCCAGCGTGGCGCTGTCGGACACGAAGCGGACCTCCGGGTGATGGTCGACGTCGAAGAAATCGGCCGAGCGCAGGTGCTTGTCGCGCCTGTGGTTGTTCGTGTCGAGGCTTGACGCGTCGATCGTGAGCTCGACTGCCGGCTCGTGCCGCAGATCGAGTGTGCCGTCATAGTGCTCGAACCGACCCTTGACGGTGATCAGGCCCCAGAACGTCGGGGTACGGAATTCGATCCGTGAACGGGTCGGATCGATCCGCCAACGTGTGTTCTCGATGCTGTGGACGCCGGTTGGTTGGGGGGTTGTTGTGCTCATCGGTGTCTCCTTCATGTCAGCTTCCATGTCCAGGTGTATTGCGAGAGCGTCCGTGCGATCTCGTCGTCGTCGTGGTCCGAACTCGGGACGTGAATCTCAACGGCGCCGTCGACGAGGACGGCCCGCACCCGATCGCCCACGACCGTCTCCGCGAGCGCGTCCCGCGCCGCGCGCTCGGCCGCCCGGCGCCGCAGCTCCGGCTTGTACGGCTTTCCCACCGAGGTCAGCGGGATCTCGGGGACGATCTCGACGTGCTTGGGGGCGGCGGCCCGCTCGGGCACGTGGTCGACTGCCCAGGCTTCGAGCTCGTCCGGGGTGAGGCCGCTCCCGCTCGCGAGGGTGACGTAGGCGACGGGCACCTCGCCGGAGTGCGGGTCGGGCCGCCCGACGGCGGCCGCGGCGGTGACCGCCGGGTGCTCGAGCAGCGCATCCTCGATCGTCGCGGGATCGATGTTGTGGCCGCCGCGGATGATCAGGTCCTTGGCGCGACCGGCGAGCCGGACGAACCCATCCGTGTCCACCGAGGCCAGGTCGCCGGTGTCGAGCCAGCCGTCCATGACCTTGCCGTCGGCGCGCAACTGCGGGCCGGAGTCGCCTCCGACGAGGTAGCCGGCGAATGTGTTGGGACCGCGGAGTACGAGCGTCCCGACCTCGCCTTCGGGTAGGAACGTCCACTCACCGGTCACCTCGTCGATGGCGACGGCGCGCGCCTGCTGGTAGGGCAGGCGCTGCCCGACCGTTCCCGGGCGGGAGGCGTCGGGCCAGCTGAGCGCGCTGGCACACGTGCCCTCGGTCAGGCCATAGCCTTCGCACAGCGCCACGCCGGTGCGGGCCTCGAACGCGGTGGCCACCGCAGGCGGGAGCGGCGCAGCGCCGACGACCGGCAGCTTCAGGCTGGAGATGTCGGCGTCGACCGGGACTTGCGCGAGGCCCGCGTAGACCGTCGGGACGCCGGACATCGAGGCGATCCGATAGCGCTCGACGATCTTCCAGAAGTTCTGGAACAGAGGGAGGTCGCGGTAGCCGAGCGGTCCGCCCCACACGACATGCTGGCCCTTGAGCAGTGGCGCCAGCACGGTAACGACGAGCGCGTTGGTGTGAAACAGCGGCAGCGCCGCGAAGATGACGCTGTCCTCGTCGAGGACGTCGTTTGCGCGCATCATCCACGCGTTCGATACCTCGTTCGCGTGCGTTCGCGCGGCCAGCTTCGGAGTGCCGGTGGTGCCGCCGGTGTGCAGGTAGCTCGCGATCTCGGACGAGGTCGGTGGGGGTACCGGAAGGGCTGCGTCGTCTGCTTTCGACATCCGCTCTGCGAGGTACGCAACGTCCGTGCCGTCGAGCGGCTCGAGCGCGGGCGGCTCGTCCGCCGCTGCCGTCGGCCGCAGCGCCAGCACCGCTCGGGCGCCGGTGTTCGCCGCGATCGCGCGCGTCTGTGCCCACACGTCCGGGTCGAGCTCGGGTCCCGACGCGACGATGACCTTCGCGCCGGAACGGCGCACGAGCTCGGTGGCGTGCTCGGCCGTCAGGCCGGGATTGATCGGGGCGTAGATCCCGACTGCCTCGGCCGCGAGCAGCAGCGGCACCATCTCGGCGCAGTTGACCGACATGACCGCTACGGCCTCCCCACGCCTCACCCCCAACTCGACCAGGACGGCGGCCGCCCGGTGGACGTCGCGCGCGAGCTCGGCGAAGGTCCGCACGAACGGCGTGCGGAAGGACTCGGCGTCGGGCAGCACCGACAACGCCGGGCGCTCGCGCCAGAGACTGGCCGCTCGCCTCACGAGCTCGTAGGTGCTCGCGGGCAGCCCGCGCTCGCTGAGCGGGACGCCTTCGACCGCCGCCAGGTCAGACGGCCCATGGAAGGTAGGCCACAACAGCTCGTTCTCGGTCGTCAGCGCGCCCATGTCAGCTCGAGCTCCGATTCAGGGGCGAGGTAGACCTCGGGCTCCTCGACCACGGTGTTGCAGAGCTCGCCGATCCCGTCGATCTGGACGCGTACCGACGTCGCCGACCTTGAGCAAGCCGTCGGGGAACGGCTGGCGCACGGCGCCGATGCCGGCCGGGGTGCCGGTGGCGATGACGTCACCCGGCTCGAGCGTGAACGCCTCGGAGAGGTGCGCCACCTGCTCGAAGCAGTTGTAGATCATCTCGCGCGTGTTGCCGTCCTGGCGCAGCTCGTCGTTGACGTAAGTCCTGATCGCGAGGTCGTGCGGATCGCCGAGCTCCTCGGGTGTGACCAGCCACGGCCCGAGCGGGCCGTGCGTGTCGAACGACTTGCCCATCGTCATGGTCGGCGTGCGCACCTGCCAATCGCGCACGGACACGTCGTTGGCGATCGTGTAGCCGGCGATCACCTCGTGAGCGCGCTCGAGCGGAACGTGCCGACAGCGCGTGCCGATCACGATCGCCAGCTCACCCTCATAGTCGAGCAGGTTCGAGACGCGCGGCATGTGGACGCTGTCGTCTGGACCGACCACGCAGGTGACCTGCTTGTTGAAGAAGACCGGGAACTGCGGCGCCTCCATGCCCGACTCGGCGATGTGGTCGGCGTAGTTCAGCCCGATGGCCAGGAACTTCCGCGGCCGGACAGGCGCGAGCAGGCGGACCTCGTCGAGGGAATACTGCTCGGTCCGGTTGTCGCGGTCGACGACGTAGCCGTCGTCTACGACTCCGTGCCGCGGGCCGGCGCCGGCATCAAAGCGACAGAGCCTCATCGCGACACCTCCGGGATCTCGACCGGGGCCTGCTCGGGCGCGTAGCCGCCGGCCATCGCCTTGGCATGGATCTCATCAAAGCTCATCCCGGCCACGTGGTCGGCCGCGATTTGCTCGGGGTCGACGAACACGCCGATCGGATTGGCCTTGAACTCGTCCGACCCGAGCATCCAGGCCTTCGACTTCTGCCAGTCGCCGAAGCAGTCCACCTGCAGCTCCACGTGGTTGCCGTCCGGGTCGGGGTAGTAATAGGACAGCGTCATCCCGTGGTCCAGGCAAAGCGCAGGGCTGATCCCCTCCTCCTTGAGCCGGAGGTAGCTCGAGTTCAGCTCCTCGAAGGTCGCGTACTCGAACGCGGAGTGATGCATGCCGGTGCGGCCTTCCTTCTCCGGGTCGTCGACGAAGTTCGGGAACGCGAGCAGCGCGATCCGGTGGTTGGCGGCGTCGTTCGACAGCCAGGCGCCGCCGTCGAACTGGAAGACGACCTCGGCGCCGACGAGCGTGCCGTAGAAGTCGATCATCTCCTGCAGCCGAGTGGTCTTGAGGTTGACGTGGTGGAACTTGGGGTGGATCACGGGGGCGGTGTCAGTCATCGGAGGGCTCCTGCAGTGGCGGGTGTGTAAGTCAGCTGAAGCTGGGATCGAAGGTCGTCGAGAAGCTCGGGCACCGCGTTCGCTGAGGGCGCGCTGCCGAACACGTAGAAGTCCGGGCGTACGAGCACGGCGTGGACGCCGTGGTCAGCCAGCCAAGCGGTGAGGCGACCGTCCACATCGGCGACGCCTCCCGGCGCGGCCGGGTCAAGCGAGGCGACGGTGACGTCGAGCGCCGCGAGCAATGCGCGATGCTCGCCCGATAGCTGGACAAGCGGATCGCCATCCGCAACGATGAGCTGAAAGCCGCCCCCAACCAGGTCGTCGAACCGCCCCGCGCGGCCGGCTCGGCGCACGAGGCCCTGAGTGCTCAGGGTGCCGGCGAGCGCGTCTGAGGCGCCGGCGACCGAGCGGTGGAGCAAGCCGCCGCTCAGCGGCGGCATCTCGAGCGGTGGCGGCGCCTCGACCTGGCGCAGCATCGCGTCGCGTTCGGCGGCGGCCTGCGGATCCAGCTGGCACAGCACCTTCCCGAGCTCGATGGCCAGGCGGATGATCGCCTCGTTCTGCGGTTGGCGCTCGGAGTCGATCGTGTCGAGCAGCTGCGCCGGCGCCAGGCCGCGGAGCACGAGGTCGAGCTTCCAGGCCACGTTGGCGGCGTCCCGCAGGCCCGAGCACAGCCCCTGACCAAGGAACGGCGGGGTCAGGTGAGCCGCATCCCCCACCAGCAACGCACGCCCGGAGCGCATCCGGTCGGCCACCATCGAGCGAAACTCGTAGACGGCGCTGCGCGTGAGCGGCCCGTCCTGTGGCCGGTACCACGGCTCGAGCAGCGCCCACACCCGCTCCGGATCTTCGAAGTCGGATGCCTGCTCGTCGGGCAGCAGCATGAACTCCCACCGCCGGTGCCGAGGCCCGCTCTGAACGATCGTCGTCGGACGCGACGGGTCGCACCGCTGGCTCGCGATCGGCAAATGCGCGACCGCCGCCATGTCGTGCGGCTCGACGTCGACGACCAGCCAGCGCTCCTCAAAGCCGAGGTCCCGGCGCGAGATCCCGCTCGCCTCGCGCACGAACGAGTTGGCGCCGTCGGCGCCCACGACCCAGCGCGCGCTCACCGTCCGCGTCTCCCCAGTCAGCGCGAGCCTGCCCGGCTCCTCTTCGGTCACCCTCCGGAGCCTGAGCTCGACCTGCTCATCTGACTGCACCAGGCCTTCGGCCGTCCATCCGCGCGCGACCGTGACCCCAGCCGGGGCACACGCATGACGGTCAATCGCTCGCTCGAGCTCGGGCTGGAAGAACATGTAGTCGCCGTCCCACCCGGATGCAGCTGGACTCCGCGGCTCGAACCGTAGGAGCAGCTCACCGTCGGCCCCCAGCCACCGGTACTCGTCGACCGGAACCATCTCGTCCGCCAGCACCTCGGAGAGCCCGAGGAACTGCAGCAGCCGCATGATCTCGTGGTCGAGGTGAACCGCGCGCGGGAGGCGATAGACCTCGCCGAAACGCTCGAACACCGCGACTCGGTGACCCGCTCGTCCCAGCAGCGCCGCGAGCGCCTGCCCCACCGGCCCGTAGCCCACGATTGCAACGTCGAATTCCGGCTGCGGGGCGTCTTCCAAAGTCATATCGATTTCCATAGTCGGAAGCCTACATCAATACTGATGATCTTGTCAAGTATGACTTTTACATCATTCGCCGTGCGCGCCAGGTTCCTGCAGCACGAGCAGCGGACAAGGTGGTGCGTCGGCCAACCGTTGGCGATGCCCGCCCCCCGGGGAGTCCGTGACTGTGTGAGCCGAGAACCAGCAGGTCCAGCGACCGTCCGAAGCGTCCGAGTTGCTGGACGACGCTCACGAACATCGTCCTCGCCAGGCTTGGCGACGGGCATTCCATGACAATCGCGGCAGGTCCACCAACGCGTCAGACGACAACGTCTGAGCGCTGGCCGTAACCGCGAGACGTGGGCAGCGGCACCAGGCGGGGGCTCCCCAAAAGGCTCCCCAAACTCAGGAGTTCTGAGAGCACCTAGGAGAACTCAGAGCATCTCGCAGAACTGAAAACGCCTGGAAATAACTCAGATGACCTGAATTGCACGAGCTGCAAAGCCGTCTACACCGGTTCGATTCCGGTCGTCGCCTCTCGATCTGCCTGCAATCACAGATTGTTGTACAGGCAACCGTTGTTTCAGCCGGCAAGTTTCCCCAAAGGCGCTGTGGGAGGACCTCCAGGACCTGTTCCGCCGAATGAAGCCGGACTTCGACCCGGCGCTCGCTGAGGTGCGCGCGGCGTGGGAGGCGACCGCCGCCGTCGCGTAGCGGATGTGGAGCGGCCGAGCGGGCTCGTAGCGCACGAGCCGTGAGCGTGCTCGGGGCGTTGGGGTCTCTTGCTAGCAGCAGCGTCTCGCCGGTAGGCTCGTGCCAGATGACTGCTGCATACGCGCACAACCTTGGCCGGACGGTCCTGCGATCGGAGTTCGAGTCGCATTTCCTGGCCCCCGACCGGCCTGATGCCGTCCTGAGCTCGTCGCCGGGCGCTGCGCGCATGGGATTGTGTCGACCCCGGTCGTAAGCGAAGCGGGACTCGCTTCGGGCGAGGATCAGCCGCCACCCCCGCCGCCGTCGCGCGTGGCGGTTTATTACGTGGTCCTCATCCTGGCGACGGCCGCGGTCGTCGTCGGGGTGATCGTGGCCGGGAGCGGCAAGACGGCGCAGTCGACGATCGCGGGAAGCTACGACGTGTCCTCGGGCGCCGGGTGCCTGGGCGCGAAGGCGTTCGTGGTCCAGTCGGGCCAGTTCGTCTCGCTGTCGAACACCCAGGGCACGCTGAGCGGCGAGCTCACGTTCAAGCACGGCCGGTTGACTGGCACCGCCGACTGCGTCGGCGACGCTCAGGCCGCGATCGACGCCCACGTCGCCAATGGGCTGTTGCTCGGGACGATCGGCGGCCAGCCGCTTGCGGCACAGCTCAAGGGCGATCCACCCACGCCGGGCGTGCCGCTGCCGCGGGCGCCCGGTTCGATCTCCGGCATTTACACGCTGAGCCCGACGTCGAAGTGTCTGGGCACGAAGGTGTCCCTGACCGAGTCCGGCTCGCGGGCCGGGGTCGTGACCAAGGGCATCCGGCGAGGAACGCTCGTCTACCGTGAGGGGAGCTTCGCCGGGACCGTGGCGCTGCAACCTCGGCGGGTCGAGGCGGATGTTCGGCACCGCGGCCGGGCGCGCGCTCGACGTGATGCTCATTCCCGTCGCGGCGGGGGGCTCGCCCGCGCTGAGCGAGCACGTGACCGGCATCAAGCAGCGGACGGCCGACCAGACGGTGGTCGCGTTCTTCATCGCCACGCTGGTTGTGATGCTGTTCGCCCGCTTGTGCGGGAGCCTGATGCCGAAGATCAGGCAACCCCGGGTCATGGGCGAGGTGCTCGGCGGCATCATTCTCGGGCCGACCGTGTTCGGCGCGATCCTGCCCACGCTCCAGGGCGACGTGTTTCCCACGGACATCGTGCCTTACATCGGCGTCGCGGCGAACCTCGGACTGGTCTTCTACATGTTCCTGATCGGGCTCGAGGTCGACCTCAGCCAGCTTCGCGGCCGCGTCGGGATGACGCTCGCGATCTCGAACACGAGCCTGCTGTTCCCGCTGATGCTGGGCCTGCTCGCGGCGCTGCCGCTCTATGCCCTGCTCGCGCCTCCGACACGCTTTCTGGCCTTCGCCCTGTTCATCGCCGTGTCGATGTCAATCACGGCCTTTCCGGTCCTGGCCCGGATCATCTCCGAGCGCCGGATGGTCAAGCGCCCGCTGGGCGTGCTCGCCTTGTCGGCGGCGGCCCTGAACGACGTCTCGGCCTGGTTTTTGATCGCGCTGGCCACGGCGCTCGCGGGCGCGGGCACGGGCCTCGACGTGCTCAAGACGATCGGCGAGGCCGGTCTGTTCGGCGTGATCATGTTCACGGTTGTTCGACGGATTTTGGCCCGCGCGGCGGTGGCCTACGACGAGCAGGGGCGGCTCCCGGGCACCTGGTTTACGGTCATTCTCTCCGGAGTGCTGCTGTCGGCCGTCATCACCGACAAGATCGGGGTGGCGGTGATCCTGGGAGCGTTCCTCATGGGACTGGTCATGCCTCGCCACGCCGGGCTGAGCAACGAGGTCACCACGCGACTAGAGGACTTCGTGCTCACGCTCCTGCTCCCGCTGTTCTTCGCTTACACGGGGTTGCGGACCAACATCGGCGCGCTCGGCCAGACGGAACTCATCCTGATCACGCTCGGACTGATCGCGATCGCGATCATCGGCAAGTTCGGGGGCACGTTCATCGCGGCGCGCACGATGAACCTTCCCGTGCGACAGTCCTCCGCGCTCGGAGCCCTGATGAACACGCGCGGCCTGACCGAGCTGATCGTGCTCAACATCGCCCTCGACGAGGGGGTTATCTCGCCTGCGCTGTTCACCGCGCTGGTGGTGATGGCGCTCGTCACGACGCTGATGACAGGCCCGTTGCTACGACTGATCGATCCGAAGAACCGGTTCGGAGAGCGTCCGGAAGAGGAGCTCGCCACGGCCACCCGCCTGACCATCGCGGACACCGCCGCTCCGTCGCACTCGATCCTCGTCGCGCCGCAGACCGAGGCGTCGCTAGAGCCGCTGCTCGCGATCGCGGCCCCGCTCGCCCGCTGGGAGCCGCCCCGTGAACTGATCCTCCTGCGGCTGGTCCCGCCGCCGCGCGGATCAGCCGTTCGTGGAGGACTCCAGACCGAGCAGTTCGAGGTCCGCGAAGCGTCCGATCACATCCAGCGGGCTCGGCTCGGGCTGCTCGACGAGGGGATCGCCACGCGCGCCGTAGCCCTCCCCTCCAGCCACCCGGGGAGCGACCTGGTGAGGCTTTCGCGTGGCGACGAGGTCGACCTGGTGCTGCTGGACGGCCGGCGCCCGCTGCTTGGCGACGGCATCCCCCGGGGCGACGTCGGCGAGGTCCTCCACGAGGCGCCGTGCGACGTGGCCGTGCTGGTGGCCCGCGAGGGACAGCCGGTCGCGCCCGCACCCGGAACGCGCGTGATGGTCCCGTTCGGCGGGGCCGAGCACGACTGGGCCGCGCTCGAGCTCGCATCGTGGCTGTGCGCGGCGACCGGCGCCTCGCTCGAGCTGCTCGGGGCCGGCGGCCAAACCGCGGAGGGCAAGCACGCCGGGCACATGCTCGCCGACGCGGCGTTGCTCGCTCAGCAATTCGCCGGCGTGACCACGACCACAACGATGGCTGAGCCCGGGCGAGCCGGGATCGTCGCGGCGGCCTCCCGAGCCGACCTACTCCTCATCGGACTGTCCGAGCGCTGGCGCAAAGAGGGCCTGGGAGAGACCCGACGCGCGATCGCGAAAGCGGCCCCCGCCCCGATCATGTTCGTCAGGCGCGGCGAGCGACCCGGCGCGCTCGCGCCGGCCTCAGACGCCACTCGATTCGCGTGGTCAACGGCGAACCTCGACAGCAGCGCCGCGCGCGGCTTCAGCCGAGCGTTCAGCACCTCCGGCCTGCACGCACCCTCGGCCGGGACCGTGATCGACCCCCCCGAGCCGCCGGCCACCGACTGACGGACTGCTGCCGGGGTGCCGGCAGCCCTGACGATTGCCGAGGCCTGCGGCGCTCACGTAGCGCCCGGGACGCCTCTCCACCTGGACCGCGATCGCCGCCTGGTTCGACGACCTCGTCCAACTACAGGTCGGCCGTCACGCCACCGGGGGATGCCCGATCGGCAGCCTCGCCGGCGAACTCGCCGAAACAGACGAACAAGCCCGCACGGAGCTCGCCGCAGGCTTTGACCGCTGGGAGGCGCCACTGCGGGAGGGGCTACTACGGATGCAGGACGAGGGCAAGCTCAGGCGCGGCGCAGACCCCGCTCGTCTTACGACCGCGACCCTCGCCGCGATCCAGGGCGGGCTCGTCCTCACCCAGACCCGACGCGCACCACAGCAACTCCGCATCGCGCTCGACGCCGCATACGCCTACCTCCGCTCGTTCGCCGCCTAACGACCCCCGAGCACCACGCGGTCGACTTCCGCATTCGCTCAATAGCGGGACTCCCGACGGCTCGGCGGTCACGTCTCACGAGTGCCGTAAATAGCGCCGGTGCCGTCGAGGGAGGGTGTCCGACTAACTGTGAAGGCGGGTTAGTCGGGTAGCCGGTCTCCGAAGTGGGTCTTGAATGCCAGGAGCGCTTTCGTCCACCCCCGGGTGCGGGTCCATTGCGGGACGGCGTTGTGGATCGCGAGATCACCCGAATGGGATGACCCGGACTCACGCGCGTGGTCATATGTTGGCTGCCGCTCGCTCCGAACAGGCTGAGGTGAGGGTGTGCGGGATGCGGTGGTGCCGCGATGTCCTCGCAGCAGCGATGTCAGGATCGGCGGTCAAACAACCACTCCCGGGAATCGGCGATCCCTGACGGCCGCGGCCGGTAGCACTCGTCGATGCGACCCGGACGGCGCAGATGGAGGAATCACTCATGGCCGAAATCAACCTTGACCAGCTCGGACCGGTGGACTACGTCGTTGTCAGGTTTCCTGCCGACAAGGCGGACTTCTCGGGTGCGATGGCCGACGAGCTGAAGAAGCTGATGGACAGCGACACGGTACGGGTGCTCGATCTCCTGATGGTCAGTAAGGGCGAGGACGGGACCGTGGCGGTAGCCGAGTTGCGAGACCACGACGAGAGTGAGGTCGGCGAGCTGCGGTCCCTCGAGACCGATCTGTCGCTTGTGCTGGCCTTGGAGGACGTCGAACAGGTCGGCGCTGACCTAGAGCCCGGCAGCGCGGCTGCCGTGCTTGTCTGGGAGAACACGTGGGCTGGTCCCTTCGCATCGGCGATTCGCCATTCCGGCGGCGAGCTGATCGGCATGGGTCACATCCCCACTCAGGCGCTCATCGCCGCAGCCGAGGAGGACCGCGAGGCGGCCGAGGCAGGAGCGTGACGTGGGGTCTTTGACAAGAGGTGGCCGTCCCGTTCCGTGATCCGAGGTCGGGGCCCGAACACCGCTTCGACGGTCGCGCGGCCGACGTCACCCGGCGGCTCGCTAAACCAAGTCAGAGTTTCTCATGCCCTCCGGAATGACGACGAGCTGAGGCTCTCAGCCTGTGCCGCACGCTGACCTGTCGCCGGACACGTGCCTACAGCTCGCGCCGGGCATCCGGACGCGATTGGACGCGGCCGGGCACGTGCTCGTCGACGCGCCGGACGGCACGATTGTCGACGTAGGTCCGAACGGGTTCGCAATCTTGTCGATGTTCGGCCGGCCGCTCAGCCTTGGAGCGGCGATCGAGCGACTCGAGAACAGCAGCAATGGCTCGACTGATTTCGTGCCGACCCTGAGTGTGATCAACATGCTGATCGAGGAGGGCGCGCTCGTGCCGCCCGACGCGGATCGGATCCCAACCAGGGGGTGGGCAGATCCCGTTGAGCACGCGCGCATGCTCCACGACGACCGCCGGACCAGTGACTACATCGCCGCCCTGCGCAGGGCGGTCCGACCCGAGGACATCGTTCTCGACGTCGGCACCGGCAGCGGGGTGCTCGCGATCGCCGCCGCCCGAGCGGGAGCGCGTCACGTCTACGCCGTCGAGGCCAGCGATATCGCCGATGTCGCCGAGCGCGTGTTCGCCGCCAACGGCGTCCACGACAGGGTGACGCTGATTCGCGGCTGGTCCAGAGACATTGAGCTGCCCGAGCCGGCGGACGTGCTCGTGGCGGAGGTGATCGGCAACGAACCGTTCGAGGAGGAGATCCTCGAGACGACGCTCGACGCCCGGCGCCGGCTGCTGAAACCCGACGCGCGGCTCATTCCGCACGCGCTCGAGCTGGTGGCCCGTCCGCTGCTGATCCCGGAGGCAGAGGCCAGGCAGCGCGCGATCGGCCTGCAGGCCATCCAACGCTGGCGACAGCTCTACGGGATCGAGTTTGAGCCGCTGCTCGACGCCGCCTTCCCCGGTCCGGTGAATAACCCGACCGAAGCCGACGTCCTCGCTCGGTGGCCACCGGTGGGTCCGCCGGTCACGCTCGCCACCGTCGAGCTCGGGTGCTACGAGCGACCCACCGTCAACGCGTCCGCCGAGCTCGCCGTCGCGAACACCGCATGGGTCAACGCAATCGCCATAACGTTCCGCGCGTACCTACACGGAAGCGTCGTTCACACACTTGATCCATGGAGGTGGCCGTCTTCGAGCTGGGCGACGTCGGTCTGGGTGCTTCCTGACCCCGTCCGGGTCGGGTCCTCCGACACCTTGCGGGTGCGCTACTGCCGCCGGGTACGGGGCCGCGCCGACGGATTGACCTGCGAGGTTTCGCCCTTTTTGGGTGATGCCGCAACCGCCCCCGACCGGCACGATAGAGGTAGCCCGGTTCCGGTGAAGTCACCGGAGCCCTGATGTCAACACCGTTCATGATCAGGAGGACGCGATGGGATTTGTACGTCGACGCGCTCGCCGCCGGACAGCGCTGGTGGTCGGAGGAGCGGCCTACGCAGCGGGCAGGCACGGAGGCCGTAGACGGGGTTACGAAGAGGGTTACGACGACGCCGGGCAGGACGAGCAGCAGACGGCACCACCGCCGCAGGCAGCGGCTGCGCCCGCCGAGCCGAGTGCATCGATCGACTACGACGAGCTCGAGCAGCTCGGGAAGCTGCACGCCGACGGCACCCTGACCGACGAGGAGTTCGCGGCCGCCAAGGCCAAGATCCTCGGAACCTGACCCACGCGATCGCCGCAATGCGATCGCGTGTGCCCGAGCCGACCGGGCCGGCTGCCCGAACTCATCGTCGAGGACTCGCCCGACGCGGCCGACCTGGCGCTGCTCGAGGAGCAGGTGGCGGCCGCCGCGATCGCCGCCGCCGGACTTGGTGACGAACGGGAGTTCGGGATCTTCGGTCGGGACGACGACGGTCGCGTCGTGGCGGGCATCTCCGCCATCGTCTGGGGTGGGTATTGCGAGCTGCAGGCGATATGGGTCGAGGAATCGCTGCGCAACCGCGGGCTGGCGCACGCACTCTTCGCCGGGGCGGAGGCCGAGGCCCGACGCAGAGGCTGCGCGCTCGTTGTGTTTCACGCCTACGACCTGCTCGCTCGCGGTCTCTACGAGCGGCTCGGATACGAGACGGTCGGTGTCATCGAGAACTGCCCGGCGGGAAGCGCTGCGCGCTGGTACCGCAAGGCCCTGTGAGCGCGGCCTTCGACGCGGCGTGCCCGGTGCGTACCTCAAGCGTGTCCAGCGGTGTCAAGGCCGGTCGAAAGGTTTGGACCGCTCACGCCGGTTGAAAACTGGACCACCTGCCGGTTAAGAACCGACCCTCTCCGGGTGAGCTGAGGGGAGAGCGACCGTCCTCTCCCACAGATGGAAACTGGGCGGGGTCCGCTTGCAGTCGGTGAGCTTGCCGACCGGGTCGGGTACTGCTCTGGATCGGTACTTGCGCAGACCTTTCGGGCACGCTTCGGCGTGCCGCCGGATCGGTCCGTTGGCGGGCGAGGGTGACGCTGGATGGCGATCACCCTCGCTTCGGCCCCTAGACGGAGGTTGTCGACGAAGGCGCGGCTGCGGCCAGCGCGCTGTCGGCTTTGGGTTCACCGCTGAGGAACTCGAGCATCGCGGCGTTGGTCTCCTCGGGATGGGTCCAGCCGATGTTGTGCGGGCCGTCGGCGATTTCGACCACGGTCAGGTCGGCGATAAGCCGCTCGTCGCGCAGTCTTGCCGCGGTGGCCTCGAAGCGGCAGGATCCGGTCGGCTGTGCCGTGCACGACCAGCGTGGGGATGTCGATCTTGGGCAGGTCGCCGCGGAAGTCGGTCAACCACGTGTCCACGCATGCATATGACGCGTACGGCGACGCGCCTGCGGCGACCTGGAAGCTCGCCCGCAGCGCGGCCTCCCCGATCCGCTCCGGCGCGAGCACGTCGGTGTTGTAGAAGTTGGCCAAGAAGTTGTCGAACCACGCGTAGCGGTCAGCCAGCACGGTCCGCTTGATGCCGTCGAACACGTCCTGGGGCACGCCCTTCGGGTTGTCGTCGGTCTGGAGCAGGAACGGTGGAATCACTCCGAGCAGCATCGCCTTGCTGACCCCGGCCGACCCGTAGGTACCGAGGTACCGGGTTACCTCGCCGGTGCCCATCGAGAAGCCGGCGAGGACGACGTCCTGGTCGAGCGCGAGATGGTCGAGGAGTGCCTTGAGATCGCCTGCGAACGTGTCGTAGTCATAGCCGCTCGTCGGCTGGCTGGACTGGCCGAAACCGCGGCGGTCATAGGTGATGCAGCGGTATCCGTTCTCGAGCAGCACCCGTTCCTGGCGCTCCCAGGAGTTGCCGTCCAGCGGGTAGCCGTGGATCAGGACGATCGGCTTGCCGGTGCCGTGATCGTTGTAATGGATTTTGATGTCGGCGGTGTTTTCCGTTCCGACTTTGACGAATGGCATGGTGCCTTCCTTTCGCGTTTGTGACCGTGAGGAGGTCGGACTCGTCGTGGGACAGGGATCGATGATCGAGACTGGGCGCGGCGCTGCCCTCATGCCACGAGGTAGGTCTCGTAGATGACGCCGCTGGCTTGGCGGCCGGCAACGCTGATGAAGATGCCCTTGCCCAGCCAGTCGAGATCGGGGGCTGCCGTCTCGATCCGGGTTGAGGTTCGAAACGTGTACTCGCCGGGGTCGACGTCCTCTCCACGCCCGAGGCGCGCGAGCACCTCCGGGCTGCCGTGACGGATGCTGCGTGACTGGACGTAGAGCAGATCCCCGCGGTCGGTCTGCAGGATGTACCGGATGTCGCCGAGTGCGGTGCCATCCGGGAGGATGGTCTGCCAGTCGGCGCTGGCGCCCGGGAGCAGCTTGCCGCTCATCTCCGGACCGCTGAATGTCCCGCCGGTCAGCGGCACGATGCGCCGGTGGCCCTGGGCTGTCTCCCCGAGCTCCAGTGGTGGCCCGAGAGTGGCCTCCAACCGGTACACCTGGGTCAGGCGAGGTTCGGGAACGTGACTGCTCACGCCCACCTCCTGACGGTGACGCGGAACGCGTTGCTGGGCCGCCGGATCGTTGGGATGGGGCTCCAGCGGGGTGACTGTGACGCGCATCCACTCATAGAGCGGCAGCGCGCGCAGCAGGCCGTCGATGTCCGCTTCGCTATCGGCGCGGTACAACCCGATCGGTCGGCTCCCGCCGGGGGCGACGTGCCGCTTCCACAGCCGGATTAGGTGTCCTTGGTCCACGAGCTTGGCTGCGGCGGCCGATTCAGCGTCCTCGCGCGCTGTGACTTCGGACTCCGGAGTCCCCTCGGGAACGTTGATCTCGAACTCGACAAGGAAATCCATCGCGATCACCCGACCCCGACCAATTGCTGGCGACCGTCGATGTCGGTCGCTCCGGTCAACGTGCTCATTTCAAGGTTCCTCCGGGAAGTGGTTTGACGGTGAATCCGCGTCGGTGCCGCGTTGCCCCGGCTGCCGCGGTCGCGGCGGCCGGGGTGAGCGCGGGACCGTTACGAAGGCAGGTCCGTCCCGGTCTGCTCGGCCACCATGTAGGCGGCGTACCAGTCGAGCCAGTTCTCGTCTTGGTCTGACCGGTGGAACAGATGCGACCGTCCGGTGCGCTTCTCGTGCTCGCGGTGCGCGGCCTCGGCACGCCGAAGCGCGTTCTCCAGGTCCGCCGTGGATGCATAGCCCGTCTCGGTGGTGTTCAGTCGCCCCGGAAGGCGGGTCGTGACCTCCTGGACCAGCCACGTGTTGCTGTCGGGATCGGTCAAGGAGAAGAACGATCCGTAGCTGGTGCGTTCGGGGTCGGGGCCGGGTTGCCGCGCCTCGACTGGGAACGGTGGGCCGTGCCAGATGTCGCTCACGTCGATCCCACGGCTGACGAGTTCGTCGTGGGCCGCTTCGATGTCGGAGACGACCAGGCCTGCCTCGGCCGAGCCGGGCGCGGCGGTCGTGAGTCCCTGGCCGAACGTGATCGAGGTCCCCGAGCCTGGGGGTGTGAACTGGACGATGCGAAGGCCGTCCATCGGGGCGACGTCGTCGTCGAGCCTCCAACCCAAGCGTGCATAGAAGTCCTTGGATCCCTCAACGTCGGAGACGGGGATGACCTGGATCTCGAGCTTCATGTCGACCCGCCCGACGCTCGCATCCCGGCTTGTGGTGCCGTCTTCAGTGGCGCTCATATCTACCTCCTGGTATGTGGAAGACCTCGATCGGCCTTCGCGGAGCTGATGCCATGAAGCGTGCTCTCCGCGGCGTTTCGTCGCGTCCGGCGAGCCCCCGGGTTAGCACCCCCGGGGGGTGATTGATCGGGGGGTCACGGGGGCCACGGTGCCGGGGTTGCCAACGCAGGGAGCCGCCCCTAGGCTGGCGTGGCGATGTCGACTACCGTTTCCGCGCGGCTGCTCGGCCGGCGCAGCGAGTGCGCGACGCTGGATCAGCTGGTGGCGGGTGTGCGCGCGGGTCACAGCTGGGCGCTGGTGCTGCGCGGGGAGGCCGGGATGGGCAAGAGCGCGTTGCTGGAGTATCTGGCGCAGCACTCGTCGGGTTGCGACGTCGCCCGGACGGCCGGAGTCGAGTCGGAGATGGAGCTTGCGTACGCGGGGTTGCAGCAGTTGTGCGCGCCGTTCCTGGCTCGTCTGGAGCGCCTTCCCGGCCCGCAGCGCGATGCCATTGGCACCGCGTTCGGTTTGCGCGACGGCGAGGCGCCGGATCGGTTCCTCGTCGGCCTGGCGGTCCTGAGTCTGCTCTCCGACGTCGCGGAAGACCGACCGCTCGTGTGCGTCGTGGACGACGCGCAGTGGCTCGACGCGGCCTCGGCGCAGGCGCTGGCGTTCGTCGCCCGCCGTCTCGGCGCGGAGTCGGTCGGGCTGGTCTTCGCCGTGCGCGAGCCGAGCGGCGAGCGGCACTTCGAGGGGCTGGCGGAGCTCGCGGTCGGCGGGCTGGATGACCGTGATGCGCACGAGTTACTCGCGACCGTGGTCACGGGTCCGCTTGACGAGCGCGTGCGTGATCGGATCGTGGCCGAGACGCGGGGCAACCCGCTGGCGCTGCTCGAGCTGCCACGCCGCTTGACGCCTGCCGAGCTCGCGGGCGGGTTCTGGATGTCCGACGGCCCCCCGTTGTCGGAGCGGATCGAGCAGAGCTTCCGGGAGCGGCTGGCGCCGCTGCCGCCCTCGACGCGCCTTTTGCTTCTCGTCGCTGCAGCAGAGCCGCTGGGAGATCCGGTGCTGGTGTGGCGGGCGGCGGCGGAGCTCGGCATCGGGCCGGACGCGGCTGCGCCGGCCGTCGCGGCGGGTCTGGTCTATTTCGGCGCGCAGCTGCACTTCGACCATCCGCTCGTGCGTTCGGCGGTGAAGCGCGCGGCAGCGCCGAAGGAGCGACGCCGCGTCCACCGGGCGCTGGCTGAAGCCACCGATGCCGACATCGACCCCGATCGCCGCGCGTGGCACCGCGCGCACGCGACGGCCGGACTCGACGAGGATGTCGCCGCGGAACTGGAGCGCTCAGCCGGCCGAGCGCGGGCGCGAGGCGGTCTCGCGGCCGGGGCGGCATTTCACGAGCGCGCCGTCGAACTGACGCCCGATCCGCGGCGCCGGGCACAGCGTGCGCTCCTCGCCGCAAAGGGCAAGCACCAGGCCGCGGCGAACAACGCGGCGCTGCGGCTGCTGGCGATCGCCAAGGCAGGACCCCTGGACGAGCTCGAGCAAGCGCGCGCCCAGCTTTTGCACGCGCAGATCACGTTCGCGACGACGCGGGGCCGGGACGCTCCCCCCCTGCTGCTCGATGCGGCCAAGCGGCTCGAGCCGCTAGATCCCAGGCTCGCGCGCGAGGCATACCTCGAAGCGTTCGCGGCGGCGCAATCCGCCGACCGCCTGGTGCGCGGAGGCGATCCGCGCGAGGTCGCCCTCGCCGTTCTGGCCGCTGAATGGGAGCCCTCGAGCCGCGCCTGCGACCTGCTGCTGGACGGGCTCGCCGTCCTGACCTGCCAGGGCTACGTTGCAGGGGCGCCGGCGTTGAAGGTCGCGCTGCGCGCGTTCCGTGACGAGCGGCTCTCCGAAGAGGACGAGCTGCGCTGGCTGTGGCTGGCCTGCCGCATCGCCCGGGCGCTGGCCGATGATGGGGCTTGGGACGAGCTCACCGCACGCCATCTCGAACTCGCGCGCCGCTCCGGCGCGTTCTCCGCGCTCCCCGTCGCGCTCACCGACCGCGTGCTCGTCGAGCTGTTCTGCGGCAGGATCGATGTCGCTATGTCGCTGGCCGCCGAGTCCGACGCCGTCGTCGAGGCCACCGGCAGTCACCTGGCCCTGCGCACCTCGATCGTCCTGGCGAACTGGCGCGGACGCGACGCCGAGGCAGTGGCGCTCATCGAGGCGCACCGGCAGGACGTGCTGCGACGCGGCGAGGGGCTCTGGCTTGCCGCCACCGACTGGGGCAGCGCGATCCGGCATAACGGACTCGGCCGCTACGAGGACGCCCTAGCCGCGGCCGAGCGGGCCGCCCAGGCCGCGCGCGGGCTGGGGCCGGCGATCTTGCTGCTGGCGGAACTGATCGAGGCCGCCGCGCGAAGCGGCCAGGCGGACCGCGCGACCAGTCCGCTCGCCCAACTCGCTGACATTGCGCACGCCGCCGACACGGACTGGGCGCTCGGCACCCACGCGCGCGCCGCAGCGATGCTCGCCGAGGGAGAAGGCGCCGAGCGGCTCTACCGGGAGGCGATCGAACGGCTGTCGCGCATCAAGACCCGAGCTACGCTGGCCCGCGCGCGCCTACTGTACGGCGAATGGCTGCGGCGCGAGCACCGTCGCGTCGACGCGCGCGAGCAGCTGCGAGTCGCGTACACGATGCTCTCGGACATGGGCATGGACGCGTTCGCCGAGCGCGCCCGTCGCGAACTGCTCGCCACCGGCGAGACAGTCCGCAAGCGCACAGTCGAGACGCTCGACGAGCTGACCCCCCAGGAGGCGCAGGTCGCGCGCCTCGCCGCCGACGGGCAGACGAACCCCGAGATCGGCGCCCAGCTGTTCCTGAGCCCGCGCACAGTCGAGTGGCACCTCACCAAGGCGTTCGGCAAGCTCGGGATCACCTCGCGCAAGCAGCTGACCTCGGCGCTGTCCCACGTCGGCGGAGCCGTCGTCCCCTCTTAGCAGCCCCTTGGCGCTCAAGGGACGGCGACCGGCGCAGCTACGAGCCGCCACGCGCAATTTCCTTCTTCGTCAGCGCAGAAGGCCTCCGCTTGCGAGAACGAGTCGTCCCGGACACGCACGACACGTGAGTCCTCGTTCACGGACGTGGTCGGTCGATCGACCGGACCACCCGGTGGGTGACCTCGGCTGCCTCGTTTCCTCCTTTCCGGCATCAACACAACGGTGGACGGCGAGACCGGGGCCCGACCCGGGGGGTTCCCCGGGCGCGAGCAGGCGCGGCCTGGGGCAAGATCGCATTCACACCGTCATCCCCTACGCCAGGAGCAGCTGCGTCATGCCCTCAGCCGCGAAGACCGCGCAAGTCAGACTCACTCGAGTTACCCCTTCATATTGTCGAGTCATACTCGACAACCCGCCGGTCAACCTCATGGGCCCGGAATTCGTCCTGGAGATCCGAGAGATCGTCACCGCGCTCGAGAACGACGATCGCGTGAAGGTGGTGGTGTTCGAAAGCGCCGTCGAAGACTTCTTTCTGAATCATTCGGACTTTCTCGCGAACTTCGAGGACCTGACCAGCATCCCGCAAGGTCCGACCGGACTGGAGGCATGGCCCGACGTCCTGGTGCGCCTGACGCGCGCCCCCTTCGTTTCGATCGCGCAGATCCGAGGGCGGGCGACCGGAAACGGCAGTGAGCTCGCGCTCGCCTGCGACATGAGCTTCGCGAGCCGAGAGAAAGCGCTCTTCTCGCAGTTCGAGGTAGGCGTAGGCCTCGTCCCCGGGGGAGGGCCCATGGCGCGACTGCCCCGGGTCATGGGACGAGCACGCGCCCTCGAAGTGCTCCTGAGCGCAGACGACATCCGAGCCGCCGACGCCGAACACCTCGGTTACGTGAACCGGGCGCTACCGGACGCCGAGCTGGACACGTTCGTCGACGCGCTCGCGACCCGGATCGCGTCGTTTGACCCGTGGGCGATCGCCAACACCAAGCGCCTCGTCAACGAAGCCAGCCTGCCGCCCGACGTCGAGATCAGAGCCGGCTGGGACGCCTGCATGGCCTCCGTCAAGCGACCAGCGGCGCAGGAAAGAATCAAAGCCCTCCTCGAGCAAGGGCTCGGAGAGCGCGGCGACTCGGAAAATCGACTCGGATCCTACCTCGGACAGCTGCGCCTCAACGGCGAGCGCTGAAATCCGACCGCCTCTGAAAGGAAGCGCACGACCATGGACCTACTCACCATCGCAAAGAAGATCGCTGACCGAGTCGAGGCCGAATCGGTCAAACAAAACGTACCCGTCGCGATGACCGTCATCGACATCCACGGCAACGTCGTTCTCACCCACCGCATGACCGGCGCTCCCGCGTTCTCCCTCGAGCTCGCCGAGCGAAAGGCCTACACGTCAGCCCTCGTCGGCTTGCGGACCGCTGACCTCGTCCCGCTCGTGCAACCAGGTGAGGCCCTCTATCCGCTCCTCGCGGTCTCCGGCGGCAGATACTCCGCGATAGGCGGCGGCGTGCCGGTCACCAGCGACGGCCAGGTGATCGCCGGCGTCGGAGTCAGCGGCGGAACGGTGGAGCAGGATGTCGCCGTCATCGAAGCGGCGATGAAATAGATCGTGGCTACCGAGCGCACCGACAATTTGTTGTTTCACCGCAAGGGCTCCCCAAACGGCGCGCCGCGAAGCCCAGTCGCTCGTAGCCGCCAGGGCGTCCGAACTCCCGGGAGTGTGTTGAGATCCCGCAGCTTTGCCCTCTAGCCGGGGCCCGTCGCCCGATTCTTACCGAGGCAGTACCGGCTCCCCAGGCTGGGGTGACCGCGCCGGCTCCTCGAGCACGCCGCTCGCGATCAGCCGGTCGACTTGTTCGGTTGTCAGGCCGAGCAACCCGGTGCAGATCTCGCGCGTGTGCTCGCCCGGCTCGGGTGCTGGGTCCTCGGCGGGCGCGGGAATCCGCTGCGAGCGAAACGGTGCGTTGTCGACCGCCCTCGGCTCTAAGCCGGGCTGCTCTAGCACGCGCATGAACTCGCGCGCTTGGAGCTGAGGGTCGTCCTCGAACTCGTCGGGTCGCTGCATGAAGCCCGCGGGTACGCCGGCGGCCTGCAGCGTGGCCGTCATCTCGCGGGGAGGCAGCGTGCGGGTCCAGCGGGTCAGGTGCTCGTCGATCTCGGTGCGCCGCGCGAGGCGCCCGGTCGTCGTGGCGAGATCGGCATCCGATGCCCACTGCGGGTTTCCGAGTGCGTCGCGAAGGCGGCGCCAGTCGTCGTCGTCGCGCACGGTGACGACGCACCACTCGTCATCGCCGGCGCACGGGTAGACGCCCCAGGGAGCAGCGTGCTGGCCGGCGTTTCCGGTGACCTCGATCGCGCCCGGTCGTAGTGCCTCCTCGGCCAGCGGAGTGCTGAGCTGCATCAGGATCGTCTCGGCCTGGGAGGTCGCGATCTCAGCGCCCCGTCCCGATCTCCGGCGGGCGATGAGGGCGGCCAGTGCCGCGATCGCGGTGACGCGGGCCGCGTAATGATCGGGATGGATCGTCGTTGAGTCGCTGAAGCTGTCGGGGTCATCCCGATAGCGCCAAAGGCTGGTGAGACCGGACGCGCAGCGGACCAACGGCCCGTAGCCCATCCAGCTGCTCCACGGGCCGGTGGCCCCGAGCGCGCTGCTGCTCGCGATCACGATCCCCGGGTTGATCTCCCGCAGGGCCTGCGCACCGAGCCCGAGTTTCTCGAGCGTCCCTGGTTTGAAGTTCGCGAGCACGACGTCGGATTGCGCGACCAGGCGCTTGACCAGATCGACGCCCTCGGGGCTTCGCAGGTTCATGCCGATGCTCTTGCTGCCCCGATGGCCGATCGCGAAGTGCACGGGCGAGATGCGCGCGCCGTCGGGGAATGCGCGGCTCTCGATCTTGATCACCTCGGCGCCCTGGTCGGCGAACAGGCGGCCGGCCTCGGCTCCGAGCACGATCACGCCGAAGTCCAACACGCGGAGCCCCTCGAACGGCCGGCGCGTTGCGCGGGCGTCGGCGGAGCCCCCGGACAGGCCGCGGGCCGGCTCGGTGAACACCTCGTCGTCGTGCTCGCCGGGCCGAGGTGCGCGGCGAGCCGGCCGCACGCGTCGGCCGTCGATCTCGGCGAACCCCGTCGGCGCGTCGGCCTCGATCCCGGGCGCGAGTTGTGTGCGCGCGATCGCGCCACGGATCCGATAGTGCTCGGCTGCCAGCACGTCGGCGGGCTCGAGCACCGGCGCGATCGGCACTCCTCGCGCTTGTCCCTCGAGGGTCAGCTCGTGTTTGCTGCGCTCGCGGAAGTGCTGGTCGAAGACCGCGTGCAGGCGCTCGGACGCGAGCGCCCGGCCACGGATGGTCTCGAACTCGGGGTCCTGAAGCTCGTCGGGCTCGCCGAGCCACGCCCGCATCGCGTGCCATTGGCGCGGCGCCAGCAGGACGACGCGCACGTGGCCGTCGCGACAGCGGAAGATCGGGTAGGGACCGGGGGCAGGACGATCGCGGGTTGGCTCGTAGCCTGCGACCTGCGCAGTGCCGACGACCCCCATCGCTGGGTCGACCACCTGGGCCGTGGCCTCGTAGAGCGAGAAGTCGACATGATCGCCGTGCCCGCGCTCGAGCCGGTTCCAGTACGCCACGAGCGCTGCCCACGCCGCCTGCACCGCCGTCACGTGGAGCGCGAGGTCTCCGGGCGGCATCAGCGGCTCGCGACCCGGTAGCCCGGATCGGCTGAGGACTCCGCCCATCGCCAGCAGTGTCCAATCGGTGGCGACCCAGTCGCGGTATGGACCGGTCTGCCCGAAGTCGGTGATCGAGAGCACGACCAGGTTGGCGTTTCGGGCGTGAACGAGATCGACGGCGAGCCCGAGCTCTGACAAGGCGCCCGGCCTGGCGCTC
The DNA here is from genome assembly GCA_963832315.1 of uncultured Solirubrobacterales bacterium. Taxonomy (GTDB): domain Bacteria; phylum Actinomycetota; class Thermoleophilia; order Solirubrobacterales; family Solirubrobacteraceae; genus Palsa-465. Next base: position 839,537 of record CAWHTT010000015.1, read on the forward strand.
TCGATCCAGATGTCGGCGCGGTCCAGCAGGCGCAGCAGCTGCTCACGGCCGTCCGATGTGGTGTGGTCGATCACCACGCCGCGCTTGCCCGCGTTGTGCGTTGCGAAGCGCAGGCTGGCCCCGGCGTGCAGCGGCGCCAGCGCCCGCGATGGAGCGCCGCCGGGCGGCTCGACCCGGATCACGTCCGCGCCGAGGTCCGCGAGGAAGCGGCCGCACATCTCCCCTTTGCCCTCGGCCATGTCGATCACTCGAACGCCTTCGAGTGGCACGGGTCGCTCCTCCATCGCGGACACTAGCCGAGCACGATCTCCGCGGCCTGCCGCAGCTGCTCTGCCGATCCGGTGGTGAGGATTGTCGTGACCGGCGAGTCGCGCCAGGCCTCGAGGTCGTGACGGATCTTTTCAGCAGGTCCGATCAGCGCCAGCTCCTCCACCAGCTTCGTCGGCACGGCGGCTGCCGCCTCGTCCTTCTTACCGTCGAGGTAGAGATCCTGGATCTTCTTGGCCTCGGCCCCATAGCCCATCCTCACTACCACCTGGTGATGGAAGTTCATCTGGCGGGCCCCCATCCCGCCGAAGTAGAGGGCGTACATCGGGCGGAGGAGGTCCGCCGCCTGCTCGACGTCATCGTGGACGATGAACGGGACCGAGGGGGCGATCACGAACTCGTCGGGCTGCCCCCCGCGCCGGGCAAATCCCTCCTCCAGGCACGGACGGTAGAGCTCGGCGTCGTAGTAGGGGGAGTAGTAGAGCGGCAGCCAGCCGTCCCCGATCTCGGCGGCCAAGGCGATGTTCTTGGGACCTTCGGCGGCGATGAAGA
>CAWHTT010000016.1:0-476094 GCA_963832315.1 uncultured Solirubrobacterales bacterium
GACGGAGGCACGAGTGTGCGTATGAGCGTGGTCCACCTGCTGCTGCGGGCGCCACACTTCGCTGACGGGTTCACGGTTTGCGGCAAACTGGCACGGTCGGCGGCTCCGCGGCGCCGAGCATTCCGGCAGCCCGCCAGAAGGACTGGCCGAATCTTCGGAGCGATGATCGGCGGCATCCCCGGCCCCACGTGGGCGGCGCCGATTCCGGCGTTCCCGGAGGCCCCAAGAACTGGGCGGCGGATGTGGTCAGCTGCGGTGCGGCGCCCATTGAAACCGGCGGAGCGCGACTGTGGCGCCGACCACACCCCAGCTTACGACGCCAGGAGCGGGTCTAGACGTTCGTCCGCCAGGCGCCAACCTCACGATCGCGATCGTGGCCTTGCGCAAGCGCGGCCTGAGTAGGCGCAAGCGTCGAAGCAGTCGTGGCGCGCCCAGGCCAGGCACGATTGGATGTGGGCGAAAGGATGAGCCTGAGGGGCTATGCGCGCTTGGGAGCTGCGCTGCGCTCGCGGCAGCGCTCCTGGATCCCGTGAGTGCGCTCGACGCGCGTCTGCCGCTGCCTGGACGGGCAGGTCCACGCGCTGGGCATATGTGTGTGGGTCGCCATCTGGCTCTCTCTGTTGACGCGCTCGACCGTCGCGGCGAGCTGGATAGCTCGCCGTCCACGGCCGCCGCGTAGTGCTGGTGCGTGCTGTTAGGGGCGCAGTTGACTGCGTCGGCGGACGCCCAGCGTTCCGCCGGTGATCAACAGCGCGACGCCCCCGGCAACGCCGGCCCCAATGGCCGCGTCGGCGTAGTCGAACCCGTTGCTGGGGACGGTACTCGCGGACTGTTGCGCGGCAGCGTTTAGAGTCGGCCCAGAGCCTCCTGGACCTCCCGGCGCGTGCCAGCCCGAGAGCAGGCCGCTCGCTTGTGCGTTCGGGGCGGCGAGCGCACCGATCGCTGGGCGCAGGAGCTTGTGCGTGGCCGGGTCGCGGAAGTAGCCCGCGGGAGCGGGGGTCGCGGTCGGAGTTGGTGCGGCGTGGGAACAGATGAGAGCGTGGGTGGCGGGGTCGCGGACGCAGCCGGCGGGACCGGGGGCCTGGGCCGTGAGGGCGGCGGCCTGCGAGGGTGGTTGTGCGATTCTGGCTGTGGTCGTCGCGTTTTTGCGGTGATCGGTTGGCGTGAGGATCAGAAGCGCGAGTCCGATCGCGATGAGCGTGGTCAGCGCGAGGGCGGTGGCCGTTCGGGCCCTGATTCTGTCTCGGTCTTGCAGGGTGGACATGATTTGCTCCTTGTGGCCCGCTGGTTGCGGGCCGCCGGGGTGGATCGGTGTCCGAGCTCGGTGCGGGCACTGTGAACCCCGGCGGTTTAGCCTCGCCTGTAAGCCGGTAAAAAGACGGGGCGTCACCGGGCGCGGTGGTAGGCTCGCGGGACCGGCTCTCGCTGGGGCTCGCTGAGTTATGCGCTTCGGGATCCTCGGGCCGTTTGAGGTGGCCGACGATGAGGGTCGCGAGCTTGCGCTGGGAGGTCGCAAGCAGCGGGCGGTGTTGGCGATCCTGCTCTTGCACGCCGGCGAGGTTCTCTCCAGCGAGCGGCTGATCGACGAGTTGTGGGGGGAGCGGCCGCCCGCGACGGCAGCCAAGACGGTGCAGGTGTATGTGTCGAACCTGCGCCGGGCGCTCGGCGCGGGGCTGGTGGTGACGCGCGCCGGCGGATACGTGGTTGATCCCGATCGGAGCCATGTCGACGTGCTTCGATTCGAGGCGCTGGTCGCCGAGGGCCGGCGCGCGCTCCACGCGGGCGCACCGGCGCAGGCAGCGCAGCACCTGCGGGATGCGCTTGGCTTGTGGCGGGGCCAGCCGCTTGCGGACTTCGCCTATGAACCGTTCGCGCAGGGGGAGGTGGCACGTCTCGAGGAGGCACGGCTGGCGGCCGTTGAGGATCGGATCGATGCTGATCTTGCCTTGGGGGAGCACGCCGCCCTGGTGGGCGAGGTCGAAGCGCTCGTTCGCGAGCACCCGCTGCAGGAGCGGCTGCGAGGGCAGTTGATGCTGGCGCTGTACCGCGCGGGACGGCAAGCCGACGCGCTGGCGGTCTATCGCGAGCTCAGCGGCCTGTTGCGCGACGAGCTGGGACTAGAGCCGAGCACGTCGCTGAAGGAGCTCGAGCGCTCGATCCTGCAACAGGACGCGTCGCTTCACCCGCCGCCCGGGGAAGGTGTCGGGCGTCCCATGCCCGCTGCGCGGTCGGGTCGTAGGCGCGATTCTCCGCTGGCGGCGGGAGCGTTGTTGGAGCGCGAGGGGGAGCTGGCCGCGGTCGACGGGGTGGTCGAGGCGGCGCTGGCCGGTTCTGGGAGGTTGCTGGTGGTTGATGGCGCGGCCGGGGTCGGAAAGACCCGGCTGCTGGAGGAGGCGTCTCGCGTCGCCGGCGCGGCGGGGATGGACGTGGTTCGAGCGCGCGGGGTGGCGCTCGAGGATCGGTTTGCCTTCGGGGTCGTCCGCCAGCTATTTGAGGGCGTGCTTGCCGGCGCGTCAAAGGCGGAGCGCGGAGAGTTGTTCAGTGGCACGGCCGGGCTGGCCGGTGCGTTACTAGGGTTTGCTGAGCCGAGTGAGCGGGCGCGGCCGGCCCTCGACGTGACGTTCGACACGCTGCATGGGCTGTACTGGCTATGTTTCAACCTGGCGGCGCGCAGTCCCTTGTTCGTGGTGATCGACGACGCACATTGGGCGGATGCCCCGTCGCTGCGGTTTGTGAGTTTCCTTGCTGCCCGCCTCGAGGGGTTGCGAGTGGTGCTGGCGTTAGCGCTTCGCTCGGGGGAGCATGGGGCCGCGGCGGGGGTGCTCGACGCGATCCGCAACGATGCTGGGGCCCACGTATTGCGGCCGGCCCAGCTGAGCGAGCGCGCCTGCGGGCGAGTGATCAGCGAGGCGTATCGGCGCGCTCCGGCTCGGGAGTTCTCGCGGGCGTGCTTTGAGGTGACGGGCGGCAACCCTTTCTACTTGCGGGCGCTGGTTGACGGCTTGAGGGCCGAGGGCATCTCGGCTGACGCCGAGAGCGCAGAGGTGGTGCGTGGGCAGGTTCCCGAGGTGGTGGTCCGCTCGCTGGTGTTGCGACTCTCGCGCCTGCCGACGGCGGCGTCGGCGATGGCACGCGCCGTTGCCGTGCTCGGCGCGGACACCGAGCTGCGGCACGCCGCGGAGCTTGCCGGGCTCGAGGTGCGGGAGGCCGCGAAGTCTGCCGACCTGCTGGCCGGCGCCGGCGTCCTCGCGCCCGGCCGTCCGTTGCGCTTCGTTCACCCGCTGGTGGAGGCGGCGATTTACGCCGAGCTGCCGCCTGGCGAGCGCGACCTGATGCACGGTGCGGCGGCGCGGATGCTGGGTGCTTCAGGAGCGGGCGCGGAGCGCGCGGCGGCGCACCTGCTGGTCGGCGAGCCTACGGGCGATCCGTGGAGCGTCGAGGTGCTGCGCGCCGCCGCGGCCGACGCGCGGGTACGCGGGGCGCCCGACAGCGCGGTTAGCTATTTGCAGCGAGCCCGCCGGGAGGATTTGAAAGCCGACGTCGAGGTTCTATGGGAACTCGGCGCCGCCCAGGTGGACTGTGGTCAACCGGCGGCGGTCGAGGCTCTCGAGAAAGCTCTCGCGATGGCGGGCGATCGACGGCAGCGCGCCACGATCGCGCAGGATCTCGCGTGGGCGCTCGCCCTGGCTAACCGCCTCGGGGACGCCGTCAGCGTGCTCGAGGCCGCGCTCGACGTGCTAGGGGACTCTGATCAGGCGCTCGCCCAGGAGATCGAGGCGGCGCTGCTGTGGGCGGCGGGCTTGCAGCTACCGACCAGGCCAGCACACCGTCGGCATCTCGCGCGCGTCCGCGAGCAGAAGCTTGGCGACAGTCCATCCGAGCGGATGCTGCTCGCGCAACTCGCGTTCTGGAGCTGCCTGGAGGGCGAGCCCGCGGACGTGGTCCGCGAGCTGGCCGAGCGTGCACTTGCCGGCGGCCGACTGCTCCCGGAGGTGGGATCGGCGTCTTACCATGCGCTGCTGTACTCGGACTCGCTCGAGCAGTCGCGCTACTGGCTGGACCAGGCGATGGCCGACGCCCGCACGCGAGGGGCGCCCGTGGCGTTCACGATCGCGTCGACAGCCCGAGCCGAGCTCGGCTACCGCGTCGGCGAGCTCGACGACGCCGAAGCAGACGCAGGCGCGGCGCTTGCCGCGGCCGGCGGCGAGCGATCGGTGTTCGCGCCGCAGAACATGGCGACGCTCATTCACGTGCTGATCGAGCGCGGACAGCCGCGCGAAGCGGCGGCGCTGCTGGACCAATACAAGGTCCCGTTTGGCCTCGATCAGCCCGCGATGGCGATCCACCTCCAGTATGCGCACGGCCAACTCGCAGCGGCAAGCGGTAAGTGGCGCGACGCGGCGGACTCGTTCCTGCGGTTAGGGGAGTGGTGCCTGGCGTGGGGCGAGCGCAACCCGGGATTTGCTGACTGGCGCACCGGCGCCGCGCTCGCGCTCGCCCAGATCGGCGAGGTCGAGCGCGCCCGTGAACTGAGCGGCGAGGTGGTCGAGCTCAGCCGATACCTTGGGCAACCCAGCTGTCTGGGCATCGGGCTACGCGCCGTCGGGATCATCGCCGGCGGAACCGAGGGCGTCGAGCTGCTGCGCGACGCCGTCGCGACGCTAGGGGACACACCGGCCAGGCTCGCGCACGCCCGCGCGCTGGTCGACCTCGGCGCCGCGCTGCGCCGCCTAAATCACCGCAAAGAGGCGCGCGACCCGTTGCGGGAGGGAACGGAGCTCGCGCAACGCTGTGGCGCCACCGTGCTCGCGCACCGCGGCCAGGCTGAGCTCATCACGACCGGCGCGCGCCCCCGGCAACTGGCTCGCAGCGGCGTCGAGGCGCTCACGCCGAGCGAGCGCCGCGTCGCCCGGCTCGCCGCCGACGGCCTCAGCACTCCCGAGATCGCCCAGCAGCTGTTCGTCACCATCAACACCGTCGAGACGCACCTGCGCCACGCCTACCTGAAGCTCGACATCCACTCGCGCGACCAGCTGCCGGCCGCGCTGGTTGCTGGCTAGTCCAGCCACTTACCGATCCTCTGTTCGCTCGGTCCCGTCGTCGGACGCCGATGGTGGGACCCGCGCGGGTTGGAGTCCCTGTCCGAGCGCTGATGAGAAGCCAAGCCAGCCTATGAACTCGAAGCTACGACCTTCAGCGTCGTGCAGACAGCCGACGATCGGCTCCGAGTCGGGGTCGAGTTCGAGGATGAAACGCTTGCGCGGACTCGCGGGTGCCACGCCTGGGAATGGAAGCCGGTCCGTGCCGACTTCGCGTCACGGACCGCCGGTGAACTTCTGCCGCGTCCCGTTAGACCGGACGGGGCACCCAGGATGAGCGCGCGACCCGAAAAATCACCGGTGCTCCGGTGGGCGAAGCACGAACTAGCGCGGAAGCATGGCCATCGCAGTGCCAGCCTGGCCATCGAGGTTCGCAAGTCAGCCCGATCGCTGATCATCCTTCAGATGACCTAACGCCAGCAGCACTTGAATCGTCTGGCCATATCCACGAGCACCCACCACCGCGTCGGAGCTGCCGTTCAAGCCGATTGTTAGGCAAATCGCCCATGAGGGGCATGGGACAAGCGGCTCGGTCCGCGGTCCTCAACCAACGATCAAGAGAACCAGGGAGTGGGGTCAGGTTTTCACCGCCGACACTCGTCTACTCCTCTTGCGGGCGAACGGTGATAGCCCGCTTGTGCGCGGTGGTCGCGCTGTCCATCAACCAAGGGAGTCCGACAGCGGCTGCTCACCGATCGGGGCCGGCGAAAGCGCCACCGCATCTAAGTCGGGGAGGATCACATCCAACCACCGTGACGCTGGTTTCTGGCGATCTCATTCACCCGGCTGGCCGCAAACGAGCTCGCCAGTGCGATTGCTAACGAGGATCTCGGAGGTCACGAGCCGCCAGAGTCGCGGACACTCCACTCGTACAGCTTCCGGCAACTTCGACAGCGCTCCGCAGAGGCGTACGTCGGCCGTCATCTCGTCGACAAATGGGAACTTGATCACGCGATCCGGCTCGACATTGGATGCCGCGTTGACCTCTCTCCCGGTCGCATTACTGGGCTGCTCGCCGAGTACGACGCAGCATGGCGGACCGTAAGCGATCCGCCGAGCTTCCCTCAGCGTCATGCGTTTGAGACGGCTCTTGAGGCACTTCGGGGGGTGCTTCGCTTCGCTCTGCTCGGCGAGCTCGTCTTCAAGTTCCTTCGGTACCTCGATGCAGATCCCGAGTTTGACCCAGGCCTTGACTACCTCATCGTTGATGAGTACCAGGATCTGAATCGCTGCGATCAGGAGGTGATAGCCCGCCTCGCCGCCCGCGGTGCCGCGCTGCTGATCGCTGGCGACGACGACCAGAGTCTCTACGGCTTCCGTCACACGAACCCGCACGGCATCGTCGACTTCGTCGGTCAGTTCGAGGGCTGCTCTGACTTCTCGCTAGAGGAGTGCCGACGCTGCTCGTCGGAAGTCTTGGCAGCGGCCCGGCGGGTCATCGCCTACAACCCGAACCGTGTGGATAAGCAGCTGCGGGCTCTTCGTGAGGGTGGTGAGGTCCGTGCCTTCGCGTTCCAAGGACCTCGGCGACAGGCCGTGGGTGTCGCGGAAATGGTTGCCGCCGAAATCACGCGCGGGACGGATCCGAGCCAGATCTTCGTGCTGCTGCCTCGCAAGGCTCACGCCACGCCCATACTTGAGGAACTCCAGAAGCGCGAGCTTGCTGCCATAGACCTCGCCAACGGGGTTGCGCTCCTCGATGATGTGGAGGTCCGTCGGCTCACCTACCTGCTGCGTTTCGTGGCAGACAGTACTGACGCGATGGCGGTCCGGGGTTGGCTTGCCACGACGGATGGAATCGGCGCAGGACGTGTGGGTCGTGTGCTCGACCTCGCCATCGATGGCCGGCTCGATTTCATTTCCGCGATCGAACAGAGCGACGTCAAACCGGTGCAGAACGCGCTGGACGAACTTCGTGCCGCCGCTCTCAACATCGAGGCGGACGCCGAGCCGCTCGAGACCCTTGACATCGCTGCCAAGGTGCTCGAGCTAACAGACGAGAAGCGCTCTGCCCTGCGCGACATCGTGCTCTCCGTTATAGGCGAGCAAGAGATGGGTCTCGGCGAAGTTCTCGCGGTGCTCCACGAGTACCGCGATCGGCCGCAGGTCGCCGAAGAAGCCCCCGAGTCCCCAGTGCGACTGATGACCCTGCATGGCGCGAAGGGCCTTTCCGCAGACGCCGTCATCGTCGTGGACCTCAACGATGAGATCATCCCCGGTGACGCTGAGGTGGAAGAGCAGCGCCGGCTCTTCTATGTGTCCATAACCCGCGCGCGGCACCGCCTGATCTCTGCCACGTGAAATGGCGCATGGATCGTACGAGCTACGCGGGCTCGGGCTCTCGAGCGCCTGGCCCAGAACGTCGACGATCACGGTTTCTCGATGAAGCCGCGATCCGCTCGGAGACCTGGAAAAACTAGGCCCTTGGCGCGCTTCCGCTGGCGCACTCAAGGACCTAAGACCCGGAGGCGCGACCGCCCGTGTACCTCAGCTACGTGGCGCAACGACGCGAAGTTGAGCGCTACGCGGCTTAGGCTGGCGGCACCGGGGTGGCTCCGGCCAGCGTGGTGAGCTAGTCGTCGGTCTTCGCGCACGGACTGCTCCTTCCGCCCACAACCAATCGTGCCTGGCCTGGGCGCGCCACGACTGCTTCGACGCTCGCGTCTACTCAGGCCGCGCTTGCGCAATGCCACGCAGGCAATCGCCAGGTCGATCACGCGGCTGACGACGCATGCCGATATCGGCCTTCGGCGCTCAAGACGTGGCTCAGCCGGGGCTGATGCCGAGCGTGCGTTTGAGGAACTCCACCTGGAGCAGCATGAGATTCTCTGCGACCTCTTCCTGCCGGGCCATATGGGTGACGCCGGACAGCGGGAGCACGGTGTGTGGCCGCCCGGCGGCCAGGAGCGCGGACGATAGCCGCAGTGTGTGCGCCACTACCACGTTGTCGTCGGCGAGCCCGTGAATGAGCATGAGCGGCCGCTCCAGCCTCGGTGCATCATCGATCAGCGAGTTATGGGTGTAAGCATCAGGGCGGTCGTCCGGGTGACCTAGGTAACGCTCCGTATAAAAAGTGTCATACAGCCGCTGGTCGGTGACTGGCGCGCCGGCCACAGCCGTGTGAAAGACGTCCGGGCGCCGCAGCACGGCTAGCGCGGCCAGGTAACCGCCGTGGGACCAGCCGCGGATTCCGACCCGGCTCAGGTCCAGGTCGGGGTGCGCTGCGGCGGTCGCGTGTAGCGCCTCCACTTGGTCCTCCAGGTTGGGCGTGGCCTCGTCGTAGTGGATTAGCCGGTCCCAGTCGGGCCCGCGACCTGGCGTGCCACGGCCGTCGGCGATCAGAACGGCGAAGCCCTGGTCGGCGAACCACTGCGGCGTCAGGTACGCGTTGCGAGCAGAGACCACGCGTGCGGCGGCAGGGCCGCCGTAGGGGTCGCACAGCACCGGCAGCCGGAAGCCGCGCTGGTGCCCGCGCGGCAGTAGCAGTGCGCACCGCAGCTCATGCGCGCCGACGGTTAGGAACGTGACCTCCGGGGTGAGCACCGGGGTCTCTGCGAGCGACGCGATCTCCCCAGTCTGCTCGCCACCGCGCCAGACGTGCACCCGAGAGCCGAACCAGCGGAGCGACCGGGATGACGTGACCACGAGGTCTCCGCGCCGGGCCGCCTGGTGCATGCCGGGTTCGCGGGTTAGTCGGACGGTGCCGTTCGGACCGGTGGTGTAGACGTGCACTTCGGCCAGGTCCTGCCCGGTGGCGGTGAACAGCACGTCGTCACCGACGTCGAGGACGCCGGCGACGTTCAGTCCTGCCGGCGTGACCGGGTCGTCGCCGATCATCAACCGGTACGCGCCGTCTTTGGCCACCACCCGGACCAGCTCGCCGCCCGGCGTCCAGGCTGGGGTCCCGACGACGACGTCGACCCAGTCCGGGTCAGTGTCCTCGCAGATCCCCTCCACCGTGCCGTCCTCGGCCACGGCCAAGACTCGCATCGTTCGCTGGTCGCGCGAGGCCACCTGCAAGAGCGCGGGCCCGCCGCGCGACCAGTGCGCTGAGGTGAGGTAAGGCGCGTCAGAGGAGTCCCAGCCCACCGGCGTCAGATCTCCGTCGAGCCCTGCGAGCACCGCGCTGACATCGGCGTTCGCGGTCCCGGCGCTCGGGTAGGCGACCTCCACCGGCGGTCGGTCCGGGTGCGCCGGATCCGCCACGTGCCAGCGGGCCACCGGCGTCGTGTCGACTCGGGCCACCAGCAGCCGCCGTCCGTCGGGTGACCACCAGAAACCGCGGGTCCGGTACATCTCCTCGGCCGCGAGGAACTCGGCCAGGCCGTAGGTCACGTTCTCGGCCTCCGGCACGGCCACTGCCCGGTCACCGGCGCCCTCGGCGGCGACCACGCGAAGGGCCCCGTCCGCCACGTACGCGATATTGGCTCCCGTCGGGTCCGGACGCGGATCGAGCACCGGTCCCGGCACCACCAGCTCTCGCACAGCGGTGCCGCCCAGGTCGGCCAGATCAGCCACGAACAGCCGCCCGGACAGCGCGAACGCCGCGATCCGCACCGCATCGTCGGCCGCGAAGGACACCACACCCGCCGCGGCCTGGCGGGTGCGCTCTCGGCGCGCGCGCTCTTCTGGCGGGAGGTGCTCCTCGGCGCCGGAGAGCAGGTCCGCCGGGTCGGCAACCAACCGCTCCACGCCAGTGGCGGTGTCACGTACCCACAGGCCGGTGCTGCGGTCGGTGCCCGAGCGCGCCCGAAGGAAGACGACGCGGCTGCCGTCCGAAGCGATCGCGAACGCGTGCGGGACGCCCAGGGAGAACCCGACGGTACGGGCGTTCTGGCGTGGGAAGCTGATGCCGGCGTCGGTCACGTCCCGATCCTCTCAAAACCACCACTAGCCCATCCGAGCCTCCTCGCCGCTCCCCAGCCGCCAACGGCGCGCTTCGCGGCTCGGTTCGTCCTGCGCGTGGTTCTAGCGTCGTCTCGCGTCCGTCCAAGGTGCTCGGCGTCACTCACCGCCGTCCAGGCCGGTTGCAACGATTCAGCGTCCGCAGCGTCGGTGATCGATGCCTATCTCGCGGCTAACCAGCCGCCGGACATGCGCGATCGCTGGAAGGCGTAAGGCAGTAACGCGCCTCGACGACGTCGGCTGCTGCTTTGAACTGCCGGGGGGCCTGAGAGCTGACGATCGCTTCCACAAGACACCGGCCGGGAGCCGACTACCGCTTCGGCTTACCAGAGGCTCACGCGCGCCGCGGGTGCCGCGTCGAGCGCTTGGCCACGACGGCAGTCCTCCGCAGCGGGCCGGCGCGGCGTTACGAGGCGGTGGGGCTTTGCTCGCGCGTCTGGCGGCTGGCGAGAATGTAGGCGAGCACCTCGGAGGCTGCCGCGTGCTGCACCTCCCGATAGTGCTTCTCCCGGGGATAGGTCCAGTCGGCGATGCTCAACACTGCCCACGCGACGAGGAACAGCAATGCGGCAGTAAACAGCGGCGGGACCGCGAGCGCGGCCGACAGCTGGCCGGAGGGTGTGGCCGCCAGATAGATCACATCCGCGATGACAACGCCAACGCCGGCTATCGCCGGCGTCCACCACAGCCGCTGACCCAACCGCGACGGCCGGTGCTCGCGTAGATGGTCCTCGAACTGATACGTGTAGCTCATCGGCTGACGCGATCCGCGCGGCTGCCCCTAGCCCATCCGTTTTCGCGCTCGCCCTTCACTATCCTGCCCCGCCGCGCGGCGACTAAGGCGCCCCGTTCGAGGCGATCGGTCACCAGATCGCCGTGACCCGCTAGCGGCGGCGTTTGTAACGCGCGCGTTGGCGGCGGTTTAGCCTGGGTCCGTGCCGTTACGGAACCGCGTCACCCCGCTCGGCGAGCTGGTCGCTACCCCGGAACGGGGGCTCGTGTATGGCAACCGAGGGTGCCTGCACAATGAGGCAGGCGAGATCCGCCGACGCTACGCCACCCAGCGGTGGATCGCGTGTCGTCTTTCCTTCCGCGGCCGGCGGCGCTCTCCGCTGATGGCCCCCGGGCGGTTCACTGAGCTGTTCTTTCTCGACGAGGCGACGGCGCTGGCAGCGGGTCACCGGCCGTGCGCGGAATGCCGAAGGAGTGACTACAACCGCTTCCGCGACCTCTGGTTGGCGCTCCACCCGGGGCAGATCGGGGCGGACGCGATCGACGCGCAGCTCCACCAGGAGCGGCTCGCTCCCGGGAAGCGGGAGCGCCGGTTTCACGAGTCGCCGTACAGCGAGCTCCCCGATGGTGTGTTCGTGCTCGAAGCAGGCGGGCCACATCTCGTCCTGGAGCGTCGGCTGCTGGCCTGGTCGGCGGGCGGCTATCGCGATGCCCGCCGCCGGCCGAGGAATAGTCGTGCCACCGTGATCACGCCACCGTCGCTGATCGCGATCCTGCGCATCGGCTGGTCGCCGAGCGTGCCGCTTCTGCATCCGAGTTCGGATCGCCTCTCGATATGAGCCTCACGTGAGTCGCGTAGCTACCGCCGTACTCGATCGATGAAAGCCCCGACTCGTGGGGAGCCGTCGGCTGCGCTGCTCGCGGGCGCGAGGGCCGGGTTGGCCGGGCTTGCATTCCGGCGTGCTGGCTCAACGTTGGTGACCTCGATTCAAGGCTCGCTCGGGTAGAGCAACCCCTCGCAGTGACGAGGCAGACGAGAGCTCGCAGTACGTAGACGTACACATAGCCTGGCGTTTCCCGGTGAACGGCCGACGTGTGGCGAACCGAGCAAGGCCACAACCGGACATCTGATCTCCGGATCGCGTCGCCCCGTTTGGTCGTTGCCGGCTGTAGGTGCGCGTGAGTCAGATGCACCGATGAGCGCCGGCGAACGTCCCTCGCGAGCGAGCACCCACGCCGCGCTTCTACGCCGCCGAGCGGTCCGCCCACGCCTCCCGCGCTCGCACCGCCGAAGCCAGCTGTGCTTGCGCGCGCCGACTCGCGGCGCGCTGGCAGGCCGCACACGTGCCGACATGGCGTCCATGCCCGCACTCCCGGTCCTGTAGGTCCGCGGTCGGCTGGGAACCGAGCGCTGTCACGGTAGCCGTCACCACTGGGTGCTCCTCTCTCGTCGAGCCAGACCACACGCCTCCGTCGGGGCATCGGGGCGCTGTGTCAGTGCGGGCATCGTGGCTCATCCCATGCCGTCTCACATCAGGGACAACCCCGAAACGCACCCCTTAACTCGGCGATACCGAGCACCAACACGGGCCGAGGTGAGCCCTCGGCTGCTCTCAACTCAGGTGCCGCGGACTATGTCGCGGCTGGGCCGACGTTCCCGCGGGGAGGTTCCACCGCGGGTGGAGGGAGGACCATGCCCGGATGGATGTCCGACGCCCCAAAGGGCGCCGGATCCCAGAATCTGTCGATGCAAACGCGTCGACCCCGAGGTGATGACTCGGGGCCGACAAAAGGACTGCCTAGGGAGGAGCTCGCTAGTTAGACGAACCGGAGCAACGGCTCGGGCGGGATCGAGCTGGACGACGATCGCCGGCGAACGAGGCGAGTCAGAGACGCGGGTTCCGGCGCACCCTGCGCGCCCTCAGCCGGCCGGGCCGCCCCCGCGCTTGGGGTGCTCAGAATTGTTGATAGGAAAAGACGTCGCCGGTCGACCCGTTCCACCACCACGTGATGAGCTGGCCGCCTGCCCACCGGTAGTCGCCCGACACGTCGAGGTACAGGCCGCTGGTGGGATTCATCAGCCCGTGGAAGCCTCCCCAATACTGGGTCAACGCGCCCGACCACACCTGATGCGGGTCGGAGTTGTTGCACGGCCACTGGAAGACCTGGTCGCCAGCGATGCCGTCGGTGGTCAGACACATACCGCTGTTCTGGTTGACGATGCGCTCTCGGTTGTTGCCTAGATCGACGAAGTTCCAGCGCTGATTGGACCCGCCGTTGGCGTACCACTGGACGACGGGCGCCCCCGGGTAAGTGGCGGCGCCGGACACATCCAGCACGAGCCAGGAGGAGGAGGATCCGGTGGCAATGGCGACGCTATTGAGCGACTGCGCGCTCGCGGGGCTGGGCATGGCGCCCAGTATCAGCGCCGCGATCGCTGCGGCGAGTGCCGCGTGCCGGCGGCGGTATCGACGCCGAGAGCCACAAGGAGCATCCAGGGATCGGTGCGCGGCCTCGCCGAGCTTGTCGGCCAGCACCAACTTCTGAGTCTGGTAGGTGAGTGTCGGGTGCATGTTGTTCCTCCGTTCGTCGTGGGTGACGGTGGGAACGATGCGGCTAAGACGGGCCTACGCACATCGGGCACCTGCCCAAACTTGGCCGCGATTCGGCGGCTTAGCGACACGCGCGAGCGGCCTAGGACACCCGGGGATCGGCTTAGACGCACGATCATCGGCTAAGCCGCCGCGACGCGGCCAGCGCGAGCCAGCGAGCCGCCACACCGACATGCGGCGGCGAGGATCCACCAGCCCCGAGCACCTGAGGAATCCCAATGTCCCTACAAACGCGTCGACCCCGAGGTGTGACTCGGGGCCGACCAAGAGCCTCGAAGGGAGGCAAGTACGTTGAGAAGGAACCGTAGCACTGGCTCGGGCGGCGTCGAGCTGCCCGGCGACCGCCGGCGAAGGAGGCGGGGGAGAGGCGCCGGGGTCCGGCGCACCCTGCGCGCCCTCGGTCGGCTGGCCCGCGCGCGCCGGCGAATCGAGCACGTACCCACGCGCGCCATCGTCGCGGGCACGTTGCTCCGGCCGGGCGCGGCCTTGGCCCTGGCGGAGGCTCAACCGGCGGCGGCGCTGTGAGCAGCGTCGTCACCATCTCCGCCTCCTACGGAGCCGGCGGCAGCTGGGTCGGGCCGCAGGTGGCCGAGCAGCTCGGATGGCGGTTCATCGACCGGGCGATCCCCGTGCAGGTGGCCGAGCGACTGGCCGTCCCGGTCGAGCACGCCCACATCCACGACGAAGCGGCAGCGCCGCGGTTCGCACGGCTGTTGGCTCGGCTGCCGAACACAAGCGGCGTGGTCCTGCCCGAGGCGACGTCGCCGGAGTTCTGTCGCGAGACCGAGCGTCTCCTGATCGAGACCGCGGACGCGGGCGAAGTCGTCGTGCTGGGACGCGCGGGCGCGATCGTGCTGCGCGACCGGCCCGGCGCGTTCCACGTGCGTCTCGACGGACCCCCGGAGCCGCGTGTGTTCCAGGGGATGCGCGTGGAAAACATAAGCGAGAACGAGGCCAGGCGCCGGCAGCGCGACTCCGATCGTGCCCGCGTGGAATACGTCAAGCACTTCTACCGCACCGATCCGCGCGATCCCCGTCACTACCACCTGGTGCTCAACTCGACCGCGGTGGCGCTGCCGACCTGCGTCGAGCTGATCGTCACCGCCGTGCGAGCACACCCGTCGGCGTGATTCCTGAGGTTCCGCCGTTGGCGCGAGCGGCCGCTCACGGGAGACGGATCCCTTGGCGCAGCCACGGGATCGGCGGATGTCACCAAAGGCTCGCCGAGCGCGGGTGCCGTGTCGTGATCGCCAACGGGTGGTATGACGGGCGCCAGCTGCCACTTGACGTCTCGCGCCTGGCGCGGGTACTCTCCTGACAGGTGTGCGCGAAGGGCCGCGCACGGAGATGGGGCACACGGAGGCTTGAGGCGTAGAGGGGGCTCGCGATGGGCGCCACAGCAAGATCGCGTCGGCTCGCGCACGTGCTGCTGCTCGCCGGGACGTGCAAGAACGCCGTCGGGCGTGAGCTGTGACGTGCGCGGCCCGGCATGACATGGTCTAGCTGCTACGCGTTTCTAGCGGACGTCGCTGAGCGTTGGCATACCGAACCAGTCGAATTCGGCAACGCGTGGAGCCCTGATGGGTGTCATCGATGCAGTGGTTGTCGCTGAGCTCAAGACGGGCGTGTTCACGCAAGTGGGCGGTCTGACGCTCGTCGCATTGCGCTCGGCTCCGAGAACCGTCGTCGATGTTCTGCAGACGCTGCCGATCGTGCTGACCGTCCTGTTCTTCGTCGCCTTCACGCACGACACCTGGGAGACGTTTGGCATGCTCAATCCCCCAGCAGCTCGTGCTGCTCGTGCTCCCGCTGTTTGGTTGCGTGGTCTGTGTGGTGATCCGCGCCGCTCGTACGAAGGTGCTCGCGGCGGCGGGGCATACCGCGGGCACCTCGCCGGCGGTCTCCGGGTCTGTCGAATCTCGGGGGGGTACACCATCTCATGGCTGAAGAATCGAAAGCAGCGGCGCAACCCGGCGCGACGCCCAAGCAGGCCGGTGCGAACGGCGCCGGCTCCGTCGGCGACTTCGTGGACCCGTTCACCAACGCACTGCTCGCAGCGGCCAAGGCAGCGGTAACGGAATCTGCCGGCGACGCAGACATCATCGCCGCGTTCAAGCTCGGTTGGCTGATGGGCGAGATCCTCGCGGGCCGGCACGAGCCGCCGGTGGCCAGCATCTTGGCTTCTTCGGACCCGGCGGCAGTGTACGCGGCTCAGGGCCTTCAGCTGACAGCGCTTATAACGCAGTTGAAGGTCGAAGACAGCGACGAGCTCAAGGCGCTCCAGAGCGCGCTAGCGGCAGGTCCCGCATCGAAGCAAGCCAAGGCCTGGGAGCCGAAGCTCCTTACAGCGCTCCTCGGCGCGCACCTGCGGTTCGCCAAGGCCTATGGCCTAGCGCGCCAACTGGACGAGCTGTCGCACGAGCAGCACCTGCAGGAGGAGCGGTTTGCCCAGAACGACGTCAAGGAGACGCTTGCCCTGCTCGACGACCTCAGCTCCGCCCTGCCGCCGCACAGCGCACGCGGCGTTGCCAACTCGATCCGGCGGTGGCAAGCTCAGCCGAGCCTTCCCGCCAACAGCGCCGATCTGCTGAGGGCTCAGGGTCAACTCTGGCGGACGATCTTGGCGGGCGACAAGAAGGCCACCGAGCTGTTGGAACCCCAGAACTATCTCGATGCGGCAGAGAGGCTCGCTGGCAAGTTCGCCCGGACCGCGAGGTCAGAGCTCAAGAAGCACATCATCTTGGTCCTGTTGATCGTCGTGCTGTTCGTGGGCGGGATCGCGCTCCTCCTGATCACGCCGAAGCATGCCGGCGGCACGGCCGCCGGCCTCTCGGCCGTCCTCGCGGCTCTCGGACTCACGTGGAAAGGAGTCGGCGGGACGCTGGGCGTACTGGCCGGCAAACTGGAAGCGCCACTTTGGGGAGCCGAGCTCGACGGAGCGGTCACCGACGCGGTCACACTCGTGCCGGCGCCACCGCAGAAGAACCGGCTCGGTCAGATGAAAAAGCCGCCGATGCGGGACTACGCGGACCGCAGGGCCCGACCGGTCCTCGGCGCGAGCAAGGCGAAGAACTCAATAGGAGGCCCCGGGCCGGCACCGCTCGAGCCGTGAGGGCTCAGACTCGTTGGGAGATCTGGGCGAGCGCGCCAGCCGACCCGACCGTTCGGCCCCGAACGCCCGACGCTGAGAACACGCACATGATCGGCGCCTCCAAGTGAGGGCCTCTTGCAATCTCGCTCAGATGCGCCACAGTTCACTGAACAGAGCGGCAGAGATCGGTTGGTGCGAACGTGGGAACAATCGTGCAGCGCGCACCCGCCGCCCGGCGACCGGGCCGGATACTCGCGCGCCTGTTCGCGCCGCTGCTGCTTCTGGGTGTCGCGGCCGCGGTTGTCCTCATTGTCAGCTCGCCGCCGGGTTTCCTGCGGAACACCGGCGCCGGCGCCCAGGCACCGCGGCAGGCCGCACACCGCCGGCTCCCGCCGTACTGGACCGTGCGGCCCGGCGACACGTTTGCGGTGATCGCAGGGAAGACCGGGCTGTCGATTGACCAGCTACAGGCCTTCAACCCGACCGTCAGTGCGCTCGCCCTCACGCCCGGCGAGCGCCTGAACCTGTGGCAGCACCCGCCGAAGCCCCATAGGCCAAGGCCAAAGCCGCCGGGACCGATGTTCTGGACGGTCCGACCCGGCCAGTCATTCGGATCGATCGCGGCCGCGACGGGGATCAGCATCGTGACGCTCGAGCAGTTGAACCCCAAGCTGAAGCCCGCGTCGGTGCAGGCGGGGAACCGGGTGCGCCTGCGCCGCTGAGGCACCGGGCGTGGGGCAGGCATACCGCCAGACGGATTCGCCACCAGTGGTCCAACAGGAGCGAAGCGTCGGTGACCTGACCGGCCCACGCGAAGCTAGCGCGAGCGTTTGATGCCAGGTCTCAGAAGTCTCGCCGTCCGGAGAGTCGCTCGTCGGCCTCTGGGCGCGTGAGCTCGTAGACGGCGACCCTCTGGGGTCCTGGGTTCGTTATCTCGACGCCGCGTCCGTGAGGGATCTCGAACCGCATACCGAGCTCGACCTGGCGGTCGCGGAGATCCGCGACGGCCTGATCGAGATCGTCGACCCGATAGATGAGGATCGGTTGATCGCCCCGTAGATGCCCGGCGAACAGGAGCGGAGGAGGGTCCGGGGCCAAGCGCACCATCGCCACGCGTGTTCCGAAGGCCTCGATGGCGAATACGAGCTCCGCGCCCAACCTGCGCGTGAAGTGCTCCACATCGGCCGCGACGTCCTGGCTCGGCATGTAGACGAAGTCAAGCCGATCGAACATTCGTACAGCCTAAGTGGCATCCCGAGACGCCGCCCGGTGTGGCTCCACGCCAGTTCCAGCCTCGGTTGCTCGGCTGGTCCACCCGAACGATGTGAGGTTTCACACGATGACCCGCTGCTGCAACGCCGGCGGGGCAGAGCGGCCGGGGCGCAGCCCGTTCCGTGTGGGTGATCACATCGGCCGTTCAGGTTGCTTTCATATCCGCCGGTCACCCTGCTCCAGCCGTGCTTGCGCGACTGACGTGGCGATATTTGTGGCTCTGCGTGATCGCGGCTGCGGCGGGCGTCGCCGGCTGCGGGTCTGGTTCCTCGACCTCGTCCTCGCCGTCGAGCACCCCCGCGCGGCCAAGCGTCTCGCACCGCCGACACGCGTCGGTCGTGACATCGCTCGCGGCCAAGGCCGTGGGCGATCTGTCGGCGCCGGTCCAGTTTCCCGCGACGGCCGCGGTCACGGGACGGGTGCTGCTGATGGGCGGACTCGACCAGGCCACCGCCTCGGTGGCGGACGTCGTACGCGCCACGCCGGGCACGAGCGAGCGGATCGGCACGCTTCCGTATGCGGTGCACGACGCGGCGGGTGCCTCGCTGCACGGCATCGCCTATCTGCTGGGTGGGGGAGAGCCCTCCTACAGCGACATCCTGGCCGTGGACGCGAACGGGCGGGCGACGATCGCCGGGCACCTGCCGGCGGCCGCCTCGGACGTTGCCGCGGGTGTGATCAACGGCACCGTCTACGTGGTCGGCGGGTACACGGGCGTCGCGCCACTCGACACGATCGTCGCCTGGTCGGGGTCGGGCACGGGACGCGTGGTGGGGCACCTGCCGCATCCGGTGCGCTACGCCGCGGTGGCGGCGGCTGGTGGGCGCTTGATCATCGCCGGAGGGACGAGCGGCGATGTGGCGACTCGCGAGGTCTACTCGTTCGACCCGTCTGACGGACGGGTGCGCCAGATCGGCGTGCTCCCGCGCGCGCTGACGCATGCCGCCGGCGCGGCGCTGGGCGGCCGCGTATACGTCATCGGCGGTCGCGGCGCCGACCAGGGCACGCAGACGAGCGAGATCCTGTCCGTCGATCCCGCCACCGGTCGTGTGCGCTCAGTGGGCCGGCTGCCGGTCGCTCTCTCCGACGTCGGCGCCGCGACCCTCGGTGGAGTGGTGATCGTCGCCGGCGGTCGCGGGTCCGATGGCGTGCTGAGCCGCCGCATCTACGCGCTGCGGCCTCGGGTGGGGGCCCCATGAGGATGCGCGGGGCGACGAGCGTCCTGCTTGTTGCTTTCGCGCTGGCGACCGGCGCCTGCGGGGGCGCAGCGAAGCGCACCTCGACCTCGACCTCGTCCGCGTCCAGGCCGGCCGGCACCGCCGCGGACGTTCTCCCGCAGAAGCCGGTCTGGGCGCCCCTGGATCCGCACAACGTGTACGCGGCCGATGTGCCGGGCGACCTGGCCCCGGTGGCGCGGCGCGCCCGACCGCTCGTCTACGTGCCAAATAGCGAGAGCAACACCGTAGATGAGATCGACCCGCACACATTCCGGATCGTCCGGCAGTTCTCGGTCGGCGCGCTCCCGCAGCACGTCATCCCGTCGTACGACCTCCGGACCTTGTACGTGGCCAACGACGAGGGCAACAGCCTCACCCCGATCGATCCGGCCACCGGCCTCCCCGGCCGTCCGATCCCGGTGGAGGATCCCTACAACATGTACTTCACTCCGGACGGCCGCTACGCGGTCGTGGTGGAGGAGCGCATGCGGGACCTCGCCTTCCGCAATGCCCAGACGATGCACCTCCATCGCCTGGTCAGCGTGTCGGACTGCGCCGGCGTCAACCACGCCGACTACACCGCAAACGGTCGGTACATGCTGGTGAGCTGCGAGTTCGGCTCGTCGATGATCGTGGTGGACGTCGCCCGCGAGCGCGAGGTGAAGAGCGTGCCGCTCAGGCCCGGGGCCTCGCCGCAGGACGTGAAGCTCTCGCCCGACGGCCGCGTGTTCTACGTGGCCGATCTCAACTACGGGGGCGTGTGGGAGATCTCAGCGCGGACATTCGGCCTGATCGGGTTCATCAAGACGGGCGCCGGCGCTCACGGGCTGTACGCAAGCCGTGACGCTCGCTTCCTGTACATATCCGATCGCGGCGAGGGGGCGGTGTCGGTGCTGAGCTTCGCCACGCGGAAGGTCGTGAGGACGTGGCCGATCCCCGGTGGAAGCCCGGACATGGGCAACGTGTCGGCGGACGGTCGCGTGCTGTGGCTGTCCGGCCGCTACGACAACCAGGTCTACGCGATCGACACGCGGACCGGGAAGCTGCTGGCGCGGATTCCGGTCGGACTCGGTCCCCACGGGTTGTGCGTGTGGCCGCAACCCGGCCGCTACTCGCTGGGCCACACCGGCATCATGCGATGATCGCGTCGCCGGTCGCGCTCCTTCAGCCCGCCGGAAGCCGCGCGGCGAAGTCGCCACCGCCGCCGTTCCCCGCCGTGTGCACGTCCCCGCCCGCGGCCCGCGCGAGCCTCCCGGCGAGCGCCAGGCCCGGCCGCGCCCGGGCCAGCACCTGTGAACCCGGCCCCGGGGCCCGGCATTCAGGGGGCCCCGGGGCGATCGCCGGATTCACCCCGACGAGGCGACTCCGACCCGGTGCCCCTGGGCATCCGCAAGGACGCCGAAGCTCGTACCTGGAACCGTCTGAGCGGGCTGGACAATCGTGCCGCCGAGCTCCTCGGCCTTCTTCAACGTGGCGGCGACGTCTTCGACGCCCACGAAGAAGAGCACCTCGTCATCGTCGCCCTGACGGGGACTGATCGCGGTGTAGGGCGGACCTTCCACGCCGGTGTCGATGAACGTGTATCCCGGGAACGCCCCTTCGGACGCAACCGTCCAGCCGAACAACTCGCCGAAGAACGACCTGGTCGCGTCCGGTTCGTTCGAGCGGATCTCGACGTGGATGACAGGGTGGGGCATGAGGCCTCCTTCGAGGTACGTGGGTCGGCCCAACGCCGACCCGTCATAGCTCTGACGGACCAGCCCCCCCGGTTTCGACAGGGGCGGCAGAAGCGCTTCAGACTTCTGACTGTGGAGTGCTCGCGGACAGATGAAATCGCTCGCTGGCTGGCGCCGACAGATCTCCGGCCGGCCGTCGTGCCGGCGCCGCTCGTGGGCCTTGTCCATGCGGTTGCCGCGGCTCGCCCGGAAGACCTGAGCCGCAACGATCCCGCACCTGACACCGCCGCCGAGCGGCAGGCTGCGGTCCTGATCCTGATCGCGACCGACGGAGCCGACGGGCCGGACGTCCTGCTGCAGCAGCGGGCGGCCAGGCTCCGCGACCACGCCGGCGAGGTCGCCTTCCCCGGCGGTGCGCGCGAGGACGGCGACGCCGGGCCGCCCGCAACCGCGATCCGCGAGGCCGCCGAGGAGACCGGAGTGGACCCGGCAGCCGTCGAGCCGCTGATCCTGCTGCCGCGCCTGCACATCCCCCCGTCGCGATTCGACGTGACCGGCGTGCTCGCCCACTGGCGCACGCCCTCGCCGGTCAGCGCGATCGACCCCGGCGAGACCGACCGTGTCATGCGCATCCCGTTCACCGCGTTGGCCGACCCCGACAACCGCACGATGCTCAGCACGCGCTTCGGCTGGCAGGGCCCAGCGTTTGTTCTCGATGGCGCGGTCGTGTGGGGGTACACCGGCGAGATCCTCGCCGCGCTGTTGCGCCTTGGAGGTTGGGAGCGACCGTGGGTTGCCTCCGACCCGGTCGATCTCGACCAGGCATGGCGACGAAGCCGGTTGAACTCTTCGCGTCAGTGATTGGCGTCCCGTAGTCGACCGGGCTGAGCCCGGACGGCTAGGGGCACGCCATCGCCAGGCGACCGCGCAGCACGCCGCGCCCGGCAGGGTGCGCGAGATCATCGCCGGCAGCATCGGCGAGGATGCGGATGACCTCCGGGGTCGGTACCGCATGTCCACCCCGGCGGCCGCCGAGGCCCCACAGCGCGACTGGGGTCTGGTCGGACTTCTCGAGCAGGACCGCGACCCACCAGGTGAGATCGAGGCGCTCGCCGGTCCCTCCCGGCGAGCGCGGGACAGTGGGATCGTGGACGGTGAGACTCGCACCGCCCTCGCGCAGCGCCGACCATGTCGCCGTCCCCGGCTTCGCGGGAGGCATCGCTGCACGCAGCCAAGTGGTCATTGTGGGATCGTCCGCGACTTCTGCCGCGGCGCGGCGCAGCACGCCTTCGTGGACAAGGTCCACGCACGAGACGTCGGCGACTGTCTCCAACGCGAGCGCGCAGAGCATCTCCAAGCCGGACGGAGCGCTGGGCGCCGGGTCTGGACCGAAGGCCATCGTCACGGCTGTGCCCCGCCGGGCGGGGCCGGGGGCGATATCAAGGCTCTGCACCAGAGCGCCCACCATCGCCAATCCGTGCCCGATCCCCGAAGAGTCGCGAGCCGGCCCGATGCCGACCCCCTCGTCGGCCACTTCGACGATCAAGCGCTCCCCCTCCACCTGGCAGCTGACCCGGACCTGCCCGCGGTCCGCGCCGTCGTAGGCGTGGACGACCGCGTTGGTGACGGTCTCGGATACGGCGAGGGCAATGGCCTGGGTCACCTCGTCCGAAGCGCCGGCCCCGGACGCGAAATCCACGGCTCGGCGCCGGAGCTGGCCGACGGCAGAGGGCTCCGCAGGCAAGACCCAGGCGGCGCTTGGCATGACTGAGGGACCCACCATCAGAACCTTACCCTCGGGCCCGCGTCCCACACCGCACCGTCGGGCTCGTCCAATCTTCGCGGGACGTGAATGGCCAGGCGGACCGCGTGCTGGTAAGGGGCTGCGTGATCAGCGCCGGTCCCGCGTCAGGTCTGCAGGTCGAGGAGGGCGTCGGCCAACCACTGCGCCTCCTCCGCCCAGGAGGCGATGGGGGCGAGGGGGCGGACGACGAACTTCGACAGGCCGGCGTCGACGTAGCGCTCGATCAAGTGGCGCACGCCCGTGTGGCCGACCGGCACGAAGGCCAGCGGATCGACGTCGGGACGGCGGGCGGTCAGGGGGTGTAACAGCTCGGCGGTGGGGGTGGCGCGGGCGTAGGGGATGCTCATCCCGAAATGCTCGGGGTCGACCTCGCGCCCGGCGCGCCGGGCCGCGTCCTGGATGTGGCGCCGCGCGACTCCGGCCTCGGCGGGAGTCAGCTGAGCGCCCAGCCATCCATCGGCGATTCGTCCGACGCGGTCCAGTGCCTGGGGCCCGCGCCCACCCAGCCACACCTCAAGCGGATCCTGAACCGGACGCGCGGCCGGTGCCACGTGATCGAACGTCCAGCGCTCGGATCGATGATCCACCGACTCACCGGCCCACCAGCTCCGCAGCAGGCCGAGCACTTCCTCGAGCACGTCGCCCCGCCGCGCACCGTCGAGCCCGAGGACCTGACGCTCGCCGGGCTGGCCGAGGCCGGTGACGAAGCTCAGCAGCAGCCGGCCGCCCGAGATCTGATCGAGTTGGGCCAACTCCTTGGCGAGCAGAAACGGGTTGCGGCCGAGGGGGACGAGGTTGGCGCCCAGATGCAGCCGGCTTGTGCGGCCGGCGGCGAGCGCCAGCCCGAGCAGAGGGTCGAGCACCGGGGCGACTGGGAGGTCCGACAACCACAGCCCATCGAAGCCGGCGGCCTCGAGTGACTCGGCGAACACGGCCAACTCCGCGCCGGTGAGGGACCCGGCGTGAGGGCCGACGGCGAAGCGGACCTTCATCTCCCGACAGCCTAGACTCGCTCCAGCACCCACCACGTCAGGACGCCGCCATGTCGACCAGCTCGCCCAACGATTTCAACGCCCGGATCATCGAGCAGTTCCGAGCCAACGGGGGCCGGGTGGGAGAGCCGTTTGAGAACACGCCGCTTCTGCTCGTGCACCACACCGGCGCCCGGACCGGCACCGCGCGCGTCAACCCGCTCGCCTACCTGGCAGACGGGGACCGGTACGTCATCTTCGCCTCCAAGGCGGGGGCGCCGACCAATCCCGACTGGTACCACAATCTCCGGGCCCATCCGGACGTGACCATCGAGGTCGGCACCGACACGCTCAAGGCGACGGCGCACGAGGTGAGCGGGGAGGAGCGCGAGCGCCTGTTCGCGGCGATGGCCGAGCGCGCCCCGAATTTCGCCGAGTACCAGCGCAAGACCGACCGGCTCATCCCGGTCATCGCGCTCGAGCCGGTCGGCTGACCGAAACCGGGCTAGGGGTGCAGGCGGTCGAGGATCTGGCGGAGTGCGGCCTGGAGGATCGCCGAGCGAACGGCCGAGTCGAGCTGACGCGGGTCGTGTAGCTGGTGTAGGAGCCGGTTGACGTCGAGTGCGTCGACGGTCCGGCGCAGCAGCGGTGCGGTCGGGAGAGCGCTGTCGATGACCCCGTCCGGAATCGCCGCGAGGATCGTCTTGGCGATCCCTGGGAGATTGGCCTGACCGAGAGCCTCGGGAAGAAGCTTGGAGACCTTCGGCAGGCGGTGCTCGCGGTCAAGGCGGTCGACGGCGTCGCGTAGGCCGGTCTTGAGAGCGGCGGGCGCGCGGGGGTCCAGCGTGCGGGTGTCGGCGAGGGCGAGGACGAGGCGCTCGCGGGAGATGCCGAGCCGGCACGCGGCGCTGTCGAGGCCGAGCAGGACGATCTGTTCTGCGAGTGGTTCGAGTTGCGCCGGGATAGGCGGAACGGGACGCGGCGTGCACGGATTGGCCGGCCGGCGCGGCACGTAGTGGCCGCCGCCCGCGGCGACCTGGACGCCGAGGACGGCGGCCACGAGCAGCACGGCGACGAGCGGCAGGGTGAATCGCCTCATCCGCGGCTCCGGTCGCGCAGGGCGAGCGCGGGCCCGAGCGCCAGCAGCGCCAGTCCTGCCGCGACGAGGAAGGCAGTGCGGAACGCGCGGGTGGCGGCGCGCTTGACCTGATCCTCGAGGCCGCGCTCCAGGGTCGCGGCCGCGGGCGCCTGTGTCGCCGGTAGGTGCAGGTTCTCAAACGCCGGCCGCAGGTCGGGCACGCGGCCACGCTCGGCGACCAGCCGGCGCCCCAACTGGTCGGCGAGGTCGAGCTTGGTCGAGGCGGGGAGTGGGGCGTCGAGCACGAGGCTCGCGACTGCCTCCTTGGCCGGGGTTTCGGCGTGGCGCAGGTCGGCGGTGAAGATCGGGGTGAGGATCGCGAGGCCGACTACCACGCCCGCGTGCCGCGCGGCGATCGTCCAACCCCCGTGAAGGGCACGCGGGATCCGGTCGCGCAGCGCCGCCGTCGTGAGCGAGTCCACCGAAAGCCCGAGGCCGAGGCCGACGAGCACCTGCGGCGCGATGGTCCAGACGAGCTCCGCGCTCGGGAGGAGCGCCAGGCCCGTGAGCCCTCCGGCGATCAGCACCGAGCCAGCGACCGCCTCGGAGCGCGTCCCGGCGCGCATGCCCCGGAATATGGGCCCGGCTGCCAGCGCCGCCACCGGCACGGCCGTAACGGCGACCGCCGCCACGGCAGGCGAGTGACGCCAGCCGTCCACGAGCAGCAGCACCAGCAGGAACAGCGCCGCGGTCAGCGCCGCCGACAGCAGGGCCAGCGCCAGGTTGGCCAGCACGTGCGGGCGGTCCGGCGAGGTGTCGAGGTTTGCGGGGCGCCGCACCACTCGACCTCGCAGCGCGATCGCGACGGGCAGCGCCAGCAGCACCACCGGGATCTGCACCACGAAGATCGCTCGCCACGAGAACGCCCACGTCAGGAGCCCCCCGACCACCGGACCCAGCGCCGCCCCGGCGACACCGGCCGCAGCCCACCGCTGCACTCCTGCGCGCTCCGTTTCGCTGGCTTGGACGAGCAGCTCGAGGTTTCCCACGATGACCAGCGCGCCCCCGGCCGCCTGGGCCGCCCGCGCCGCGATCAACACGCCCAGTGACGGCGCCACCGCGCACACGGTCGTCGCAACGGCGAAGCCGATCACGCCTCCCGCAGTCGCCGCGGCCGGATCCCCGCGCACGCACACCCGGGCCGCCGGGACCGCCACCAGCGCGAGCACGAGGTTGAACGCGATCAGAACCCACGCGACCTCACCAACCGCAGCCCCGAAGTCCCGCAGGATCTCCGGTAGCGCGAGCGTGACCACGCCCGAGTCGCCGAGCACCACGGCGACAGCGAGCGAGAGCATGGCGACGGCTCCGGTGCGTGTCGCCAGAGGGCCTGCCGGCTGGTCGCTGCGATCGGCGCTCATCAGAAACGACTCTCCCCGATCACGATGCCAGGCCCGACAAAGGCGCCGCCGGCGAAAGGGGGCGATACCCGGTGATGGCGAGACCGAATGCGGTATTCGTTCCGGATATGTCCGGTGGCGGTGCTTGTCTCGCGGAGATGTACATCGAGCAGGTCAGCCTCATCGTGGACGACTACGACGACGCGATCAGGTTCTTCGTCGGTGTCCTCGGATTCGAACTGGTCGAGGACTCACCTGCGCTGAGTAGCCGAGACGGACGTCCTAAGCGCTGGGTGGTCGTCCGGCCACCGGGGGCCGAGACCGCTCTGCTTCTCGCGCGGGCCGACGGTGAGCGGGAAGCGGCAGCCGTGGGCGACCAGTTCGCGGGGCGCGTCGGACTGTTCCTGCGCGTCGAGGACTTCCAGAGCGCGTACGAGCGCATGCGCGAGGCCGGCGTCGAATTCGTCGGCGAAGCTCGCGACGAGCCGTACGGGCGCGTGGCAGTGTTCCTCGACGTCGCTGGCAACCGATGGGACCTCCTGGGGCCGCGGCCAGCCCGCTGGCCGACCCGCCGGTAGGCTCCCCCTGATGCTCTCCGACCGCTTCCGCATCGCCGTCGAGGCCGGCGCGATCGCCGGCTCATCCGACCTGCTCCGCGAGGATGCTGTATTCCGCAGCCCAGTCGTCTACCGGCCGTACGAGGGACGCGAAGCGGTGCTCAAGGTCCTTGCGGCGGCCGAGCGGGTGCTCGGGCTCGGCGGCCACTTCCGCTACGTCCACCAGGTCGAGGACAGCGACGCACGCGTGGCCTTCCTGGAGTTCGCGACTGAGGTGGACGGTCGGCAAATCGAGGGCATCGACAAGCTCACCTTCGACGAGGACGGACGCATCACCGAGCTGAAGGTGATGCTCCGCCCAGCCTCGGCGCTGCAGGTAGTCGGGGCGCGGATGGCCGAGGAATTCGCACGCCTCGGGCTCGCCTCCTCTGCCTGACCGACCGGGCCGATGAATTCTCCGTCGCCCCCTGGTCTTAGGAAGTGAGGCGAGACCGTCCACGAAGGAGACGCCATGTGCGCAACCGTTCTCGATATGTCGATGTCGCTCGACGGGTTCATCGCCGGGCCCAATGAGCGGATGGACAACGGACTCGGTGACGGCGGCCACCGCCTCCACGAATGGGCCTTGACGGGCGGCGACGTCGACCACAAAGAAATCGCCCGTCCCGCGGGCATCAACGGCGAAGTCTTCGACGAGTTGATGTCCACGGGCGCGGTCGTCGCCGGCCGCGGGACGTTCGAGCCGGCAGGCGGATGGGGCGGCGACCACCACGACGGCGTGCCGATCTTCATCCTCTACCGCCGCGAGCCAGGAATCGATACGGACCAGTGGCCCCTGGTCACCTGCGTGAAGGATGTCACGAGTGCGATGACTCGAGCCAAGCAGGCTGCCGGCGAGAGGAACGTGTTGGTCCACGGCGCCGGAGTCGCACAGCTCGCACTTGCCGCCGGCGTCCTCGACGAGCTTGAGCTCCATGTCATCCCAGTGTTCTTCGGTCAAGGGCGCCGTCTGTTCGAGAACCTCGCTCCCGAGCACATCGAGCTTGAGCGGACCAGGATCCTCGAGGGAGAGGGCGGTGTCACCCACATGCACTACCGGGTGCGGCGCTGAGGTAAAGGTCCCGCGCCGTCATTGTTGGTGGCGCACACCCCAAGCGAAGTGGCCGCGCGGAACTTTGGCGATCTACCTGACATATGCGTGGTTGCAGCGCCAAAGTTCGGGCTGCGAGTCGGTGCCGGCGGATCTTCGCCCGAGCGCGTCGTGTCAGCGAACGCTGATCAGGTCCACGACGAAGACGAGGGTCTCGTCTGGTCCGATCGCCCGGCCAGCGCCGCGCTTGCCGTACGCGAGCATCGGCGGGATCGTGATCCGCCGCCGACCGCCGACTTTCATTCCGGCCACACCTTGATCCCAGCCAGCGATGACCTGGCCCTTGCCCAGGCCGAACTTGAAGGTGCTGCCACGGTCCCAAGATGCGTCGAACTGCTGCCCGGTCTTCCACGAGACGCCGACGTAATGCACCTCGACGACGCGCCCCGAGACCGCCTCATCACCGTCTCCGACGACGATGTCCTCGATCTCGAGCTGATAGGACGGCGCCTGACCGGAGGGCACGACGACATCCGGCTTCTCATCTATCGCCACGACCCCAACCTACCGGTCGGACCATCAGCGTCGCAACCGCTTTGCCGAACGGATCGAGCCGCAAGATCGTCAAGCGCGAGATCGCCACGCGCGACGTCGCCGCCCGCGCGACGGCTCGGCGCGGGCCGCCGTCGACGCAGGGACGTTCGATTCGGGCGGGGAGACCTCGGCGAGCCTGCGGTGCAGGCGCTCGCGCAGCTCCTCCGGTTGGTAATGATGCTGCGCGCGACGCTTGCGGGCGAGCACAACGCCGGTGGCGGCCACTCCGGCGAGGCCGGCGAGACCGACGAGCTTCCAGTGCATCCGCATCGGTCGCGTAGGTTATTGGCGGCGTGAACGACACGGCGCTGGCACTCGAGGACGCCGTCGCGACGTCGGCGACCGGCGACATCTGGCTGTTCCGCGGCAGGTCAATGGCCGACCTGACGATTCGCGCTGTCACCAACAGCCCGGTCAACCACGTCGGCATGGCCGTCGCGATCGACGACCTGCCGCCGCTGCTCTGGCACGCCGAGCTCGGCCGGTCGCTGCCTGACGTGTGGACCGGTGAGCGCCAGCGCGGCGTGCAGCTTCACCTGCTCGCGGAGGCGGTCAGGACCTGGAACACGCGCTACCAGCAGCGCGCCTGGGTCCGACAGCTCGAGGGTCCGATCGAGCGCTACCACGAGGACCGGTTGATGGAGGTCATCGACCGGTTCGACGGTCGGCCCTTCCCGACCACGCTCGGGCTGCTGCGGCGATGGCTCAGCCGCCCGGTGCACCGCACCTCCTCGCTGGAGGAGGTCTTCTGTGCGGAGCTTGTCGCCGCGACCTATCAACACATGGGTCTGCTGCCCGCCCGACGACCGGCGGGCTCGTATGACCCGGGGCGCTTCTGGAGCGGCGACCACATCTCCCTGCTTCCGCCGTTCGCGCTTGGTGCTGAGATCGCGGTGCGGTGAGCCTGTCGGCAGGCCCCTCGATGACGGTGAAGCCGCTGCCCGACGTGGAAGAGAACGTGTCACCACCCTTCAGCACTCGGGCGTACCCTAACCCCTCCTGACCCCTCCCGGACGGAGTAGGGTCGCGGGATGGATCCCGAACTGCTGCGCCGTACCGCTGAGATCGCGTCCGAGTATCTGACGTCGCTCCCCGAGCGCCCCGTCCGCGCAGGTGGGTCGCTCGACGAGCTGCGCTCCGCACTGCGGGTCGGTCTTGAGGACGGCCCCAAGCCAGCGCTTGAGGTGATCGAGGAGTTGGTCGCAGCGGCTGATCCCGGCCTCGTCGGGACGCAGAGTCCCCGGTACTTCGGCTTCGTCATCGGCGGCGGTCTCGACGCGGCGATCGCTGCGGACTGGCTGACGTCGGTCTGGGACCAGAACGCGGCCGGTTACCTGGGTGGGCCCTCGGCCGCGGTGGCGGAGGAGGTCGCCTGTGAATGGCTCCTGGACATCCTCGGTTTGCCCGATGGGGCAGGCGTGGGCCTGACGACCGGTTGCCAGATGGCGCACTTCACGTGCCTGGCCGCCGCACGTCACCGCGCGCTCGCCGATGCGGGCTGGGACGTTGAGGCCGATGGCTTGTTCGGTGCCCCGCCGATTCGCGTGTTGGTTGGCGCTAAGGCACACACCACGGTCTTCGCCGCGTTGCGGATGCTCGGGCTCGGCAGCAGTCGCGTCGAGCTCGTGGCAGCCGATGATCAGGGGCGCATGCGCGTATCCGAGCTTGCCGGACTGCTGGCTTCTTCCGAGGGGCCGGCAATCGTCGTCGCCCAAGTAGGAGAGGTCAACACGGGCGCAATCGACGAAGTGCCCGCGATCGCGCGGCTCGCGCATGAGCACAACGCCTGGTGTCACGTGGACGGCGCGTTTGGGCTGTGGGCGGCGACGAGCCCGAGTCTGCGAGGGCTCGTGGATGGCGTTGCCGACGCCGACTCCTGGGCGACCGACGCGCACAAGTGGCTCAACGTGCCGTATGACTGCGGCCTCGCGATCGTCCGTGACCGGACCGCTCACGCTGCCGCGATGAACTCATTCGCCGGCGCGAAGTACATACCACCGTCGCAGCACGACGAGCGCCAGCCGGCGGAATGGGTACCTGAGTTTTCGCGTCGAGCGCGTGGCTTCGCTGTCTACGCGGCCCTCCGCGAGCTGGGGCGCGGCGGGGTTGCGGCGCTGGTGGAGCGCTGCTGTGGCTGCGCGCGGCTAATGGCCGAGGAACTCGCGCGTGATCCCCGAGTCACGGTCCTCAACGACGTGGTCCTCAACCAGGTGCTGGTCCGCTTCGCTCGTGATGGCGCCAACGTCACCGACGAGGTGATCGACAACGTCCAACGCGAGGGAACGTGCTGGATGGGCGGCACGGAATGGGAGGGGGAGCCTGCCATGCGGATCTCGGTGTGCAACTGGCGCACGACCGAGGACGACATCCGCCGCTCCGCCAGGGCGATCCTGGCGCAGGTAGGCGTCGCGGCGCGGGCCTCCGCGCAAGCGGAGTATTAAGCGACGGGCCAGAGGATCTCGTCGAGCGCCCGACGCGAACGGACGGGAAGCTCACCGGTGTCTGAGAAAGGGCGCCCAGACCCCGGCGCGGCACGTCCGATCGCGGCGAGTGTGGTCACCTCCCAGTGCTCGGGGACCGCGAACTCCGTGGCGATCCCGTCACGGTCAAACGCCCGGAACTGGCGCACGTACAGGCCGAGCGCCTGCGCCTGGATCGACATGTGGGCCACGGCCTGACCGAGGTCATAAATCGAGAACTCCGAGAATTCCCAGTCAGTGTCTTCGACGAGCCGATGCGAGAGATTTGCGACGAGCAAGCTGGCGCTGGGCGCCCACGCGGCCGAGCTGCCCGCGAGGTGACGAATAAGGCGCCCATGATCTGCCGTCCCGCGCCGGGCGACGATGAACGCCCATGGCTGCGAGTTGCCCGCCGACGGCGCCCAGCGCGCCGCCTCGAGCAAGACCTCGATCTCGTCGTGGGCGATCTCGTGCGCCGGGTCGAACCTGGTCGGGCTCCAGCGGCCGGCCAATAGCGGGTGCAGTGAGTGGTTCATCCGGTGAGCATTGCACGCGGGATCGGACCTGCGACCCTTCTCGTGTGGAGCACACCATCGAGATCTCCGGCGACATGATCCGCCTGGGCCAGCTACTCAAGCTTGCCGGTGTTGCCTCGGGCGGAGCGGATGCCAAGACCCTGATCGCCAGCGGTCAGGTGACCGTCAACGGCGAGCCTGAGCTGAGGCGCGGCCGACAACTCCATCCCGGTGACGTTGTTCGCGTGGGCACAGATGATCTGTGCATCGTTGCCGCGGACTGGCCGTGATCAGTGCTGGAGCGCGTTGGCGAGGTGAACGGCGGTCGAGATCGTGTACGTCAGCCCGAGCAAGTGCCGGAACGCGTTGACACCGTGAAAGAGCTCGAGGTAGGCCCAGATCGCCATCGCCAGGTACGAGACGGCCTGGGCGTAGGCATGCTCGCGGCCGTGACTGTGGTGAGCGAGCAGTCCGGACGCGAACGCGATGATCAGCGGCGCGTTGGGGAACTGCACGATCGGATAGGACCGCGGGAAGCTGAGCTGTGTCACATGTTTGAACGCGCGCCAGCATTTGACCGGGACGTTCAGGACCGGGTGGCGGGACAGGTCGATTGGCGAGTTCACGACGGCGTGCGTGCCGAGGTCAGAAGTGCGAGCTTCGCCGCCCGCGGCAGGCGCTTGATGCGCGCCTCCTCGCGGCGGGCGGCGGCGCGGTCGGCCATCGGGATCGCGAGCTCGAGCTCGACCGGCCGCCGGCTGGCGGTGTAGCGGCTCGCGGCACCGGATTGGTGGCGCGCAAGCCTACGCTCGAGATCGACCGTCCACCCGGTGTAGAGCGACCCGTCGCGGCAGCGCAGCAGATACACCCAGGCCTCGGGCATCGGCCTACAGGTTCGCCGCGGCGGGGCACGCCCCTGCGCGTGGGCGTGATCTCGACCACCTACGGCTGGGCACGGAGGTCCAGCCGCCAGTCGTTGCAGGTCATGAAGTGTCCCTTCGGGAACTCGAACTCGCATGCCTCGAGCAGCTCGAAGCCGAGCCGGCGGCAGATCGCGTTCGACGGGGCGTTGTCGACGTTCGGGAACGCGTGCATGAAGCGATGCTTGTCCTCGCGCCTGGCGCGCTCAATCGCGTGCGCGGTCGCCGCCAGGGCGATGCCGCGGCCCTGGAACTCCGGTACGACCATCCAGCCGACCTCGTAGACCTGCTCGTCGCGCCACTCCTTGGCCCAGAACCCGACGGAGCCGACGCCGGCGCCGCTCGCGACGTAGACGATCTTGAACATGCGATCGCCGCCCTTGAGGTGCTCGTAGCGGTCCTGACGCTCGCGCAGCTTGTCCGGGCTCTCGGCGCCGCCGAGGTGCTCGGTCATGCGCGGGTCGCCCATCAGCCGCTCGAGCAGCGGCAGGTCGCCGCTGCCCCAAGGCTCGAGGGTCACGGTTGCGCTCACCCCGGTGAGCGTAGTCGGCTTCCGGCTCTGTGATCGTAAGCCGAGCAGGCCTGCCGAGGTCATCTGATCCGGGTGATGGCCGTCCCACTGGCGCGTGGGACTCTCGCGGCGAGCAGGTTCGTCCGACCGAGATCCCTTCACATCGATCGTTGCGGCGAGCGCAGCGGACGGAAGCGCGAGCAGCGCAGCGGCAAGCACGGCAACGAAGCCGCACGCTTCAGCGGGCGGAAGGCGGCCCGAACCAGGTGGCGAGCGCGTCGGTAAGCCCGAGGTGTGTGCCTTCTCCCACCCACGCGACGTAGCCGTCTGGGCGAACCAGCACGGCGGCGGGCGCGCTGACCACGCCGAGCACCGGTAGCTCCCATTCCCCTTGGTAGCCGGCGTCGATCAGCTTGACCCGGTCGGCCCACGGCGTGATGTCAATGTCGCCGGACCGACCGAGGTTGAGCAGCAGCGGCCGTGCGTGGTGGAGAAGTTCGAAGACCCGGAGCGGGCCGTCGGCGGTCATCAGGTCGAGGTCGGGCATACGGCGTCCGAGCAGCGGATGTCCGTCGCCGAGGTCGTAGTGGATGTCGAGCCCGGACATGAGGCCGGCGATGTGCTTGCGAGGCTCGTCCATGCTCGCGAGCTCCGACACGACATCGACCACGGCCTGTGTGCGGTCATCTCGACGCTGAAGCGCGGCCTGCGCCATCGTCTGCTTGAGCACCCGGGCGCCGACCGGGTGGCGCTCGTCGTGGTACGTATCGAGGAGGCTGTCAGGGGACGTTCCCTTGACGGCCTGGCCCAGTTTCCATCCCAGATTCACTGCGTCCTGCACGCCGAGGCTGAGGCCCTGACCACCCGCCGGGTAATGGATGTGCGCGGCATCCCCGGCGAGCAGGACCCGTCCGGCGCGGTAGGTCGCGGCCTGCCGCGTCATGTCGGTGAACCTCGAGATCCACGTCGAGTTGTGGATCCCGAAGTCGGTGCCCCATACGCCGATGAGCGCCTCGCTGAGATCGCGGAGGGTGGGCTCGCTGTCCGGCCCGATCTGCTGCTCGGTCACGACGACCCGGAACGTCTTGCCATCCTCCATCTTGCGGAGGGCGTGGATGCCCCTGGCGTCGTGACGGAGGTCCTGCTCGGGTCTCTCGGTCAGCTCGGCCTCGGCGATCAGGTTGCTTCTCGTCGGGTCCCACCCCGGGAACTCGATGCCGGCGGCTCTACGGATGAGGCTGCGTCCTCCGTCGCACCCGACGAGATACTGCGCCCGCAGCGACTCGCCGTCCGCGAGCGCCACGTCGACGCCGGTCTCGTCCTGCGCGAACCCCGTCACCTCGCGTCCGTAGTAGATGTGCACCGGAAGCTCGGCGATCCAGTCGGCCATGATCGGCTCGATCTGGTTCTGCCAGATCGCGAGCGTATACGGATGGCGCGTCGGAAAGTCGCTCATATCCAGCACGCTTCCGCCGAACATCACGACGTGATGCTGCTGACCCTCCGCGAGGAACCGATCAGCGACCCCGCGCTGATCGAACACTTCGACCGTGCGCGACCCAAAGCCGCCGGCGCGCGCGTCGGCGAGCACGTGATTGGCCCGCCGTTCCACGACCGCGACGTCGACCCGCGCCAACGCCAACTCAGCCGCCAGCATCATCCCGGCGGGACCGCCTCCCGCGATGACCACCGCATGCTCTCGCATTGCGCTCCTCCCTTTACGTCGGTTCTGGCTTACGGCGGGCGATTATGCGGCACGACCCAGGGCTTCATGAAGCCCCCCTGTGCGGTATAAAATGGAAGTGGGGAGAGGGGCTCATGCGGGGCTTTCCTGTAGCGCATGGCGCGGCGGGGCCAGACGACGCAGCACGTTCCGAGCCCGCCCGACGTCCCCTCCCTGGCGGAGGATCTGGTAGCGCCGGTACCTGAGGGACTTGATCGCGCGCGAGTGGGCGCGGTCGAGATCGGCGGCGACGGCCCCGCTGGTGAGCGAGATTGCGGCGAACGCGGCGCCATCGACCTCGGCGACCAGGCCCGCGCTTCCCGGATCGTAGGCCCGAGAGCCGAGGGTGACCAGATGGGTCAGTGCGTCGGCGTCGGTTGGGGTGATTGCTCGGATGGTTATTTCGCGGTGTGACATTGGAGTCTCCTGTTGGTGTTCGGGTTGGGTTGGTTCAAAGGCCGTGGACGGCCACGATCAGGCGAAGCTGGAGGCGAAGGAGGTGAAGGCGCAGGCGGACCGCGAGTCCGGAGCGCGCGGGGTCTGACACCGCGTGACCGTCGAAGAGTCCGATGGCGGCCACCGGCTCACCTTCGACCTCGGCGAGCAGCACCACCCCTTCCGGCGCGCGACTGGCCGACAGCGCGGCCAGCCGGCCGATCTCCTCGCGGTCCCTTCCCTCGCCCAGGGAGCCCCGGAAGTTCATACGAATGATGCCGATCATGCCGCCGCCTTCAATCCGAGTTCCTCGACGGCGATCTCGCGCATGCGGTACTTCTGTGTCTTGCCCGTCACCGTCATCGGGTAGGAGTCGACGAACTTCCAGTAGCGCGGGATCTTGTAGGTGGCGATCCGCCCGCGGCAGGCCGCGATGAGGTCCTCGGCCTTGGCGGTGACTCCGGCGCGGAGTCGCACCCAGGCCATGACCTCCTCGCCGTAGCGCTCGCTGGGTACGCCGATGACCTCGACCTGGTCGATCTCTGGGAGCTCGTAGAGAAACTCCTCGACCTCACGCGGGTAGATGTTCTCCCCGCCACGGATGATCATGTCCTTGATCCGCCCGACGATGCTGACGTAACCGTCGTCATCCATCACCGCGAGGTCACCTGTGTGCATCCAGCCGTCGGCGTCGATTGCCCTCGATGTCGCCTCCGGGTCATCCCAGTAGCCGAGCATCACGCTGTAGCCGCGTGTGCACTGCTCTCCGGGGGTGCCTCGATCCACGGTGGCGCCCGTGGCCGGGTCGACGATCTTGACCTCGACGTGTGGATGAACCCGGCCGACTGTGGTGACACGCTTGTGCACCGGGTCATCGACACTGGTCTGAGTCGAGAGGGGAGCGGTCTCGGTCATCCCGCAGCCGATCGTGACCTCTCCGATGTGCATGCGCGAGCGCACCTGCTTCATCACCTCGACCGGGCACGGAGCGCCGGCCATGATTCCCGTCCTCAGACTGGTGAGGTCAAGCGCGTCGAGGGCCGGCTCGGCCAGTTCGGCGATGAACATCGTGGGCACTCCGTACAGCGACGTGCAGCGCTCGGCCTCGACCGCCCTGAGCACCCCACCGGCGTCGAACGACTCACCCGGCACGACCACGCAGGCGCCGTGCGTCATGGCCGCCAGATTCCCGAGCACCATGCCGAAGCAGTGGTAGAACGGCACCGGCACGCACACCCGGTCGCCCTCGGTGTACCTCAGTACCTCACCGCTGAAGTAACCGTTGTTGAGGATGTTGCGATGTGAGAGCGTGGCCCCTTTCGGGAAGCCGGTGGTCCCGGAGGTGTACTGGACGTTGATCGCGTCCTCGGGACGAAGTGACGCCTCGCGCTCGCTGAGATCGCGGGGGCTCACGCGCTCGCCCTCCGCCAGGAAGGATTGCCACTCGTCGTCGAGCAGCACGATGTCCCGCAGGGCGGGACAGTCGCCGCTGACCTCGTCGAGCATCGCGACGTAGTTGGCGCCTCGGAAACCGCGTGCGGAGAACAGGAGGCTCACGCCGGCCTTGTGCAGCGCGTACCGAAGCTCCGCCGCCTTGTAGGCCGGGTTGATCGTGACCAGGATCGCCCCGACCCGTGCGGTGGCGTACTGCACCACCACCCACTCGTAGCGATTGGGCGCCCAGATCCCGACGCGGTCGCCCTTGCGCACGCCGTTGGCGATCAGGGCACGAGCCGCGTGCTCGACCTGGTCGGACAGCTCGGCGTATGTCGCGCGATAGTCCTGGTGGCGAACCACGAGCGCTTCTCGGTCGGCAAAGCGCTCGGTGATACGGCGCAGGTGCTCGCCGATCGTCTCCTCCAGCAGGGGCACGTCCACCGGCCCGCGGGCCTGTGAGGGAAGCGAGTGCATCAAGGGGTCCTCTTTCGTTGCTTGCATGCCGGCAGACTCCCGTGTCGCCCACGCCCCGTCACTAGGGCGCGCCCCAGTGTTCACCCCAGGGTTTACGCCGGTGCGATACTGGGGGCATGACGGCGGCCACGCTGGGGAGCGCAGCGCCGGCAGGCTTGCTGGAGCGCGAGAACGAGCTGGTTATGGCTCGCGAGTGGCTCGACGACGTCAGGGCCGAGCGCGGCCGGATGCTCCTGGTCGAGGCGCCCGCGGGGCTGGGGAAATCAGCGCTGATCGAGCAGGTGCGCGAGATGGCGCGGCGCGATTTCACGGTGCTGAGCGCCACCGGCAGCGAGATGGAGCAGCCGCTCGGGTGGGGCGTCGCCCGGTCGCTGTTCGAGCGGTGGCTGCTGCGTCTGCCCGACGACGTGAGGGCCGACCTGCTCACCGGTCCCGCAGCCTCCGCGTCGCTGCTGTTCGCACCCACAGGCGGATCCGTCACGCTGCCGGCGGCTGATGCCAGCTTCGCGATTCTCCATGGCCTCTACTGGCTCGCCGTTCGCGCGGCCGAGGCGCGTCCGATCGTGCTCGTCGTCGACGACGCCCACTGGGCGGACGAGCCGTCGCTGCGCCTGTTCACGTACCTGCTCGGCCGCATTCGCGACCAGCCGATCGGGATACTCCTCGCCGCCCGGAGCGGCGAAGCGGGCGCGGGGGAGTTGCTGGCGCACCTCGCCGCCGAGCCGGATGTGACGGTCTGCGAGCCCGCACCACTCAGCGCGGCGGCGATCACGACCTTGATCCAGGAGCAGTTGCCCGACGCCGAGGCGACCTTTTGCCGGCGCTGCCACGAGCTGACCGCGGGCAATCCGCTGGGGGTTCGCGAGGTGCTCCTCGCGATCGCGGATTTCCCGCTGGCCGCTGCCGACCGCGATCTCGAGACGATCGCCGAGCAGGCCGCGCGTTCGCTGTCGCGCTCGGTCCTCAGACGTCTGGCTTCGCTGCCCCCCGAGGCGCGAGCGCTCGCGGATGCGATGTCGGTGTTCGAGGTGGACGCCGAGTTGCCGTGGGCGGCGGCGCTGGTCGAGCTCGAGCCCGGGGCTGCACTCGCCGCCCTCGACCAACTCGAGCGCCTCGACATCCTGCGCGTGAGCGAGGACCAGTTGGTCTTCACACACCCGCTGCTGCGCACGACCGTCTACCGGGCGCTACCACGGGTTCGCAAGGGCCAGTTGCACCGGCGAGCCGCCGACGTACTTCACGCCGCGCACCTGTCGGCGGAATGCGTCGCGCCGCACCTGCTCGGATCGCCGCCGGCCGGCGATGGCGCCGTGGTGGATGGCCTTCGGGACGCCGCGCGGGTCGCGATGGCTCACGGGGTGCCCGCTTCCGCCGCCAGGTACCTCGACCGCGCGCTGCGTGAGCCGCCGAGCGACGACCGCCGGGTAGAGCTCCTGGCCGAGCTCGGTCAAGCCGAGGCGAGCTTCTCGCCGGACCTAGCGACCCGGCACCTGGAGGCGGCGATCGAGCTCGCGCGAGGACCGGAGCAGCGCGCCGCCCTCGCGGTCGGGCTCGGGCGAGCGCTGCACGATGCGGGACGGCCGGAGGACGCCTGCACGACGTTCGAGCGAGGGCTATCCGAGCTGGAAGTCGACGCCGGCGAGCTCGCGAACGAGCTCGAGGCGTGGTACCTCACGTCGGCGGTGCTGGTGCCGGAGCGCGCACGCGAGGCCAACCGGCGCGCCGACGCCATTTCCGCCCAGCCGGGAATTGCCTCGACACCGTCGGGACGGCTGCTGGTGAGCAGGTCGGTCACGGTACGGGTGCGCGAGGGCCAGCCGCACGATGCGCTGGTCAGGCTGGCCGACATGCTCTTCGACGACGCTCCGGCCTCCGAGCGACCCGGATCTGACGCGCGGGAAGTGGAACGCGTCCTCGACGACTTGCCGGTCGAGCTCGCGGTGGCCGGTGCGCTCGCCTACAGCGATCAGTACGAGCGCGCCGACGCGATCCTGGCCGGGGCACTCGAGAAGTCGCGCCGCGTCGGCTGGGTGACCTGGTTCGCCGCCGGATCACTGCTCCGGGCCCGCCTGCGACTGTGGACCGGCCCGATCGGAGACGTCATCGGCGAGGGCATGGCCGGTCTCGAGATCTTCGACGGCGCGCTGCACATGTACCTTCCCGCCGCGGCCTACTGCCTGGTGCGCGGACTGATCGAGAGCGACGAATACGACGAGGCCGAGGCGGTCGTGGCCCGGGTGGAGCGCGGTCCCGCGCCGACCGGGACCTTCGCCGCCTGGCAGCACGAGGCGCAGGGGCGGCTCGCCGCGGCAACCGGCGACTGGGAGCGTGCGCTCACCGAGTTTCTCGCCTGCGGCGAGTTCGCCGAATCAGTTCTGGCGCTCAACCCGGCGATGTTCCACTGGCGTTCGGAGGCTGGGGTCGCCGCGCTCAGGCTCGGCCGGCCGGAGCGGGCGCGCGAGCTGATCGATCGCGAACTCGCGCTGGCCGAGCGGTTCGGCGCGCCGCGCGCGCTCGGGATCGCCTCCCGGGCCGCCGCACTCCTTCAGAGCGGGCCTGAGGTCGAAGCAGGGCTCGCCGCAGCAGCCAAGCTGCTGCGAGGCTGCGGCGCCCGCGTCGACCTCGCGTACGCGCTCGTCGAGGAGGGCGGAGCGATCCGCCGGGCCGGGCGTCCCACCGAGGCCCGGGACACCCTCCGGGAGGCGCTCGCGATCGCCGAGCAGATCGGGGCCCGTCGCGCCGCTCGCCTGGCCCGCGAGGAGCTCCAGCGCGCCGGCGGCCGTGCGCCGTCAGGCCGTAACGGAACCGATGAGCTCACTCCGAGCGAGCGGCGCGTCGCCGAACTGGCTGCCCAGGGCCGCACCAACCGCGAGATCGCCAACGAGCTGTTCGTGACCATCAAGGCGGTCGAGTGGCACCTGGGCAACTCGTATCGCAAGCTGGACATCCGCGGCCGCGGCGCCCTTGCGGAGGCGCTCAGCCCGACGCACTGAGCACCGGTAGCTCGCGGATCTCGCGCAACTGTAGGGGACACCCCAGTCCCGAACCCCAGGGGATTCTACTTCGATGTGCCATGCACGGTGGCCGCCAGCGATTGCTTCGTGCTGGAGAGCGCGTCCTGGACCGCCTGGAGCTGGGCTGGGGTGAAGCCGCTGTCGGCGAGCGTCTGGGTGTCGACCCTGCCGGCCTGGATCTCACCGTCCACGACCCGACCCTCTGCCGCGGTGATCGTGCCGGCGTCGACGAGCCGCTGGATGTCGTTCAGGAAGAGCTGGCTCGAGTCCGGCGGTGGCGCGGCGGCCTTGCCCGGCCCGGACGGCGCCGGCGTCTTGGTCGCCTCGCAGTTCGCCGCCGCGGCGCGGGCGGGTGTCTTGGCGTGCGGCTTCGCGGCCAGGGCGGCGGTGCCGGCGATCGCGCCGACCAGGGCGAGAGCGGCGAGTGCGCCGATGGCCGTGTAGCGCAGCCGGGGGTACCTGGCGTCTTGATCGTTCACGTGGTCTCCTCTCGATGTGGCCGCCGGAGCGGCGTCGCTGGGACACCGGTCAGGCTCGCGGGCCAAGCTGAGATCGAGCTGAAGTGCGGCGGTTCTTCAGCGGATCTTCAGGCAGCGTGCGGGACAGATCGAGCGGGCTTCTGACGCTGCCGCGTCTTCTCAACGGCGGTCGCTCCCGTTTGAACGGACGAGACGACGGGTTTCCCGCATGCGCGCCGGTGTCTCATACCGATGTCACGCCGTCCCGGAGAGGGGAGTCTTTGGGTGTCCTCGAATAATCGGCGACTCTCAAATGTGTGCCGAGCATTGTCGATGGCGAACTCCCCCGCTTGCTGTTTGATGTCGGCGTGTGGGTGTCCGTCGGGCGGTGCGCGTCACGAGAACGGTGCGCTGAAGCTCTCGACGCGCTGGAAGGAGGGATTGCTCATGGCAACCATCCCTGAACCACCGCTTCGGCAGGGCAGTCCGCGCGAGGGCGCGCCAACGCGCGCTCCTGAGCCGGCTGGCGCGCTCCCGCGCGCGAGCGTGCGTGACAATGGCAATGGCCGTGTGGTCCGGGATGCGCCCGCGGTGGCCAGGTCCGGGAGGGATGAGCGCGAGGCAAGGGGCGGCATCGAGGGCCTGATCGGCAGGCGCGTCGCCGTCGCTACCGAACACGCCCTCGAGGGCCCCAATCAGAGATTGATGCGGGCTCAGAAGCCTCTCTGGGACGGCCTGTGCAAGTACTACTTCCGGCTTGAGACGTCCGGTTGGGAGCGACTGCCTGAGGAGACCTCGCTGCTGATCGGAAATCATTCCGGCGGGTCGTTGACGATGGACGCTTGGACGTTCGTGTTCGACTGGTGGCGGCGATTCGGCACCGAGCGAGTGCTTCACGCGACCGCGCACGATGTCCTGATGGCGGCGCCCGGCCTGGGTGATTACTTCCGCCAGGCCGGCGTGATCCCAGCCTCTCGCGAAGGCGTCAGTGCCGCGCTCAGTGCTGGGTGTGACGTGGTCATCTGGCCGGGGGGTGATGTCGACGCGATGCGCAGCTGGCGCAGGCGCGATGAGGCGGTCCTCGGCGGGCGGATGGGCTTCGTGCGCACGGCGATCCGCTGTGGGGTGCCGATCGTTCCCGTGGCCAGCGTCGGCGGGCACGACACCGTGTTCGTCCTGTCCGAGGGCCGCTGGCTCGCGGACGGGCTCGACCGCGTCAGCGGGCTGAAGAGAAAGCTTCGCGGCTCGAGGC
This sequence comes from uncultured Solirubrobacterales bacterium, assembly GCA_963832315.1. Taxonomy (GTDB): domain Bacteria; phylum Actinomycetota; class Thermoleophilia; order Solirubrobacterales; family Solirubrobacteraceae; genus Palsa-465. The sequence continues at coordinate 41,297 of CAWHTT010000016.1, forward strand.
TGCCGATCGTGCTCGGCTTCCCGTTCGGTCTGACGATCGAGACCATTCCCACCCACCTGCCGCTCCCGGCCAAGATCCGCACCGAGCTGCTGGACCCGATTCACGTCGACCACGACCCAGAGCGGGTCAACGATCGCGCTTACGTCGACTCGATCTATCGAGAAGTGCAGTCCGCCATCCAGGACGCGATGAGTCGAATCGCCAAGCAGCGACGCTTCCCGATCTTCGCCTAGGCTCAATCTGATGTTCATCGCCATCGCCTGGACCGGCCGGACGGACTCGCGCTGGGTGGCATCCCGACCTCCCGCGTCCCGGGGCTAGACATTGTCCCGGCGCTCCATTCCGTCTCGAGTCCCCGCCCCGTCTAGCCAGGCACGCGCCATTCCCGGGTCCCCGACCCATGGCGACACCCGTCGATCGGCGAGAGATCTCGAGCCACGCGTCGGCGAGGCGATCCTTCACGGCCACCGGGTGAGCTACCGCACCGCCGGCGAGGGGCCGGTCATCCTGCTCATTCACGGGATCACCGGCGACTCCCGTCAGTGGAACCAGATCATCCCGCAGCTGGCCGATCGCTACACCGTCCTCGCGCCCGATCTACTGGGCCATGGTCAGTCCGCCAAGCCACGCGGCGACTACTCGCTGGGCGCCTACGCGGTCAGCCTCCGAGACCTCCTCATCGTGCTAGGGCACCGGCGGGCGACCGTGGTCGGCCACTCGCTCGGTGGCGGCATCGCCATGCAGTTCTCCTACGAATACCCCGTGTTCTGCGAGCGGCTCGTGCTCGTCGACAGCGGCGGGCTGGGCCCCGAGGTGCATCCGCTGCTGCGGGCGGCCACGCTGCCCGGCGCCGAGCTGGTGCTGCCGCTTATCGCCCACTCGCGCGTGCGCATGGCGGGCGAAGCGATCGGGCAGGCGCTCGGACGCCTGGGGTTGGAGCTCGGCCACGACCTGGCCGAGATGATCCGTGGCTACGCCTCCCTGAGCGACACCGAAGCGCGTCGTGCGTTCCTGCACACGGTGCGCGCGGTCATCGACCTCGCCGGACAGCGGGTGAGCGCCACCGACCGGCTCTACCTGGCACAGATGATCCCCACCCTGATCGTCTGGGGTCGCCGGGATCCACTCATCCCGATCGAGCACGCCACGGTCGCCCATCGGGGCATACCCGGCAGCCGTCTGGAGATCTTCGACGACACCGGCCACTTCCCCCAGCTCGAGCAGCCCGTTCACTTCGCCCGCGTGCTCATCGACTTCATCGAGAGCACCCACCCGGCGGCGTTTGAGTTCTCCGACCAGGACCTGAACATGTTGCGCGACCGCATTCTCGCGCGCGGGAGGAGACATCGCTGACCGGGATCACGCCGGCAGCAAGCTTCCACCTGCGACCGCGCCCGGCCAACTCGGGTGGAGATAAGCGTCGCAATCAGCTTGAAGTGTGCGGCACCCACGGAACCCTCGAGGTCACGTCCTCGCCAGGGCAGGGGACACGATCGACGTGACAGTCCCGGCGCAGCATCGGAAGGCCCCGGGTTCAGGGACGATCGAATCGCGTGGCCTGGACGCTCACTCGGTCACGCAACCGAGCGCCCGATCCGCGGGCTGATGTAGGCGACGCCATGGCTCGCGCGCCGCACGGCCTCGACAAGCTCACGATCCGCGCTGTCGGCCACGACGAACCCAATCGCTCCCGCTCCGAGTGCCTGGCTCGCGAAGGTCCCGCTGACGTGCATCGTGGTCACGACGATCTCGGTGCTCGGTGACTGCGCGCGGAGCCGCTTGATTCTGTCGGCGCTGAACCCGCCCGGCATCCGCAGGTCGAGCACGAGCACGTCCGGGTGCGTCACGGACACCTCGTGGAGGGCGGCCTCGAAGTCGACCCCCTCACCGACGACTTCGAGATCGGTCTCGTGGTCGAGCAACCGCCTCAGGCTCCGCCGCAGCGCGGCGTGATCGTTGGCGAGCACCACGCGCGTGCGCCCATCCCGGGGCGAGCCGCTCCCGGGGAGAGGGTCGACTGCGTACAGGTGTCCGCGCATACCATGAATGTAGGCGTCGAAGGCGCCCACGACGACCGGCTAACTCTGCCGATCGCGCGCGGTGGACTACCGAATGAACGCACGGGCTCGGCGACGGGACCCGCCGGGAACTACCGATGCCGATCGGCCTCGCCGCGGGCACGATGAGGCGCTAGCCCATCCGCTCGCACTGCTCCTAAGAGCCTGCTAGCACTCACCCACCAGCCGCTGGTAGCAGTCGGCGTGGTAGCACTGGCCTTCCGCGGACGAGACGCCAGGTTCGGCGGCGCGCGAGGTCACCCGCGCGTACCCGCCGAGGACATGCATGATCGGCTCATACACGCCGAGCACGTCGTCGCATCCGGCGCACCGTGGTGGCTCGTGGCCACCCCGCTCTCCCTGGCCGTGTCCCATTGTCCTCGCCGTAGCATCGGGCACCCACACGCCTGGCTCATCCGGACACGACCGCAGAGAGTTGTGAAGAACTACCGAGACTGAGCCGCGGTCAGCTCGGATGCGTGCCGTCGCCCCCCTGGGGGCCACGATCCAGGGTATGCGCCGTCGCGCGTCGAAGGTCCAAGGCGGGTCACGTGGTAGTGCGCGCGCTCGCGCGCGCAGAGCCTGCCGTCAGATTTCCGGACGTGGAACGACCAGCACCGCTGTGCTGGCGTCGTGCATTACCGCCTCGCCGGTGCGGCCGAGGAGAACGCGAGCGGCGCCGCCCCAGCGCCGCGACCCGATCACCAGCAGGTCGACTCGCTCGCACAGCTCCAGCAGCGCCTCGGCCGGACTGCCTCGCCGGACGTCCACCTTGCCGACGTCGGCCCCGGTCGCTTCGGACGCACTCTGCGCGCGCTCCAGCAGCGCGGCGACCTGCGGTTCCAGAAGCTCCGCCCACAATTCGAGGACCTGCTCGCGGCCGGCGGGTTGCCAGCCAACCATGGGGACGCTGTCGTCGATGACGCCCTGAACCTGCAGGGTGGCACCGGCGTGGATGGCCAGCGATCCCGCGAGCGCGAGTGCGGCCTCGGACTCCGCAGCGCCGTCGTATCCGACGCCGATGCGGGCGATTCGACGAGTGGGCCCCTCGCTGAAGCCTCGCGGCGCCACTGCGAGCGCGCACTGGGTTTGGCTGAGGAGCTGTCTGGTGAGGTTGCCGATGCGCACCAGGCCCTCGGGTCCTCGTCGGCTCGACCCGACCACGATCAGATCGCGGTGTTCTCGCTGAACCGTGCGCTCGAGCGCGCGCGGGACCGACCAGTCGGTCTCGACGACGGTCCGAGCACCAGGCGCAAAGGCATCGCGGGTCTCCCTGAGAACCCGTTGCGCCTCCGTGCGCATCCCGGACCATCCGAGCTCCGCCGGCAGGACGACCAGCGGATCGGGATGGACGGCCACCAGCATCAGCTCGGCGCCGGAGGCGGCAGCGATCAGAGATGCGAGGACGGCGGCGTCCCGGCCCTCCCGATAGCCGTCCACGCCGACGGCAATCCGCTTGACCGATCCATCGAACTCCAGCGCGATCTTGGTGCGTCCACCTCTAGTGGCAAGAGCGGACACCAGAACCTCCTTTCTGCTCGTTCGGTCATGCTGAGCGAGCTGTCGAAGGATCGCTACGACTGTCACGCTACGCCGCGAGGCAGCGCGTGTGATCCGGGCGAACGTGCAGGCGGCGGATGACAACTACCGACCGTAAGGACGCGCCCCGAGGTCTGTGGTTCAGCCGAATCAGGAGGTCGTCGATACCGGTCGTCACTCCACGTGGCGCGGGTCCGCCGGTGCATGTGGAAAACCCGCGATCGCGATTCGGAGCGCGGCGGATCATTCAGCCATCGCCCCTGTTTAGCGTGTGACGACTAAGTCACTAGGAGGCGAGCCGTGCCTGAGACGACCACGACACTGATGCACAGCAGTTATCTGACGCCATCGCTCGAGTATGCGACGGTTGCGGACGCGATGCGTCCCGGGATCCTGTCCTGCGAGCCCGATGCGACCTTGAGCGACGTTGCCACGATGATGGCCACGGATCAAGTTCCTTACGTCGCGGTCGTCGGGATTTCCCACGAGCAGCCAGAGTGCTTCGTTCGAGGAATCATCTCCGACCTCAGCCTCGTCCAGGCTGGGATCGCCGGCGGCGCCGAGCCGACCGCCCGCGAGCTCGCGAAAGAGTCGGTCGTCGTAGTCGAACCGGACACGCCGCTGCGTGAAGCGGTTCGAGAGATGCTCGCCCGTGGTGTCAGCCATGTGGTCGTGGCTGACCCAGTCGCCAAGCGCCCGGTCGGAATGCTTTCAACCCTCGACGTAGCCGGCGTCCTCGCCTGGGGCGAGGGATAACCGCGCGGGTTCTTCAGCCGATCTTCAGGCAGCGTCCGGGACAATCGCTCACGCGATGGGCGATCCGATCGGTCGAGTGGTGGTGATCGAGGACGAGCGGCCCGTGCGCGAGGCGGTGCTCGCCGCGCTTCGCGCGGAGCGGTTCGCCGCTACCGCGTTCGAGGATCTCCCGCGGCCCGGAGACGCGCTCGCCTTCGCGCCCGATCTGGCGATTCTCGATGTGCTGCTGCCCGGCGGCAACGGGTTTGAGTGGGCTCGGTCGGTCCGGCGGCGCCATGAGCTGCCGATCATCTTCCTCACGGCCCGCGACGCCGTGGCCGACCGGGTCGCCGGACTCGAACTGGGCGCCGACGATTATCTGGTGAAGCCGTTTGCGCTCGAGGAACTGATGGCGCGCGTGCGGGCCGTGCTGCGCCGGCGGGGTGCGATCCCGCAGGTGCTGGAGGTCGAGCCGCTGCTCGTCGATGAAGAACACGGATTCGCCGCGCGTGCCGGTCGCGAGCTCGCGCTGACCTCGACGGAGCTTCGCCTGCTCGCGTTTCTCATGCGCCACCGCGGACAGGCGTTATCCAAGGACCAGCTGCTGACCCAGGTGTGGGGCTACGACGCATACGATCCCAACCTCGTCGAGGTTCACATCAGCGCGCTGCGGCGAAAGCTCGAGGATGACGGCCCTCGCCTGATCCACACCGTCCGCGGGATCGGTTACCGGTTCTCACCGTGAGGCGCCACCGACCCGCGCGCACGCGGCTGATTGCCGCCTCGATGCTGGTCATAGTCGCTGCGCTCGCCGCGTTCGTCGTGACCATCACGGTCCGCTACCGCGATGGGCTCGAGCAGCGCCTTCGCACGGACCTCACATCAGGGGCGAGCGCGCTAGGCGCGGCGCGCACGCCGGAGGCGTTCAAGTCGGTCATCGGCTCGCTCGCCGCGGAGGGCATCTCGGTCGACCTCGCCGGGGTAACCGCGAACGGCGGGACCCTCGAGATCCCGGGCGGCGCGCTCATGACCGTGCACGAGCGGATCCCGGTCGACGGCCGCGAGGTGCCCGCGACCCTGACCGGCAGCCGTGCCGGGATCGACCGGCAAGTGCGAAGCCTGGAGGTCACCGAAGCGATTGGCGGCGTGATCGCGCTGGCGCTCCTGGCCGCGCTCGCTCGCGCACTCGTGCTGCTCGACCGCGCCGTGTCGGAGGCGCGCGCATCCGAGGCCTCGATGCGAACATTCCTGGCCGACGCATCGCACGAGCTCCGCACCCCGGTCGCCGCGCTCCAGGCGACCGCCGAGCGGCTCTTGCGAGATCAGCCGGCGCGCCCCGAGCGTGACGCGATCGAAGCCCAGCTCGCGCGCGACAGCGGTCGCCTCGGGCACCTGATCGACGACCTCTTGAACCTCGCTCGGCTCGACGCTCGCGAGCGGCCGCACCTGGAATCCGTCGACCTTGCCGACCTCGCGTCGACCGCGGTGGCCGCCACGCGCACCGCTAACCCGGCCGCGCGCGTCGAACTCGTCAGCAACGGTCCCGTTCGGATCACCGGTGACCGCGACGCGTTGCTTCGCGCGGTCCGCAACCTGCTCGACAACGCGTCCGCGGTCGCCGACGCGGTCGTGGTCGAAGTCACCCAGACCGCAGACGGTCCAGCGATGTCCGTGACCGATGACGGGCCGGGGATCCCCGCCGACCAGTGCGAACGGATCTTCGAACCGTTCGTGCGCCTTCCCGGAGCCCCGCGCAACGGCACGGGCCTCGGGCTCGCGATCGTTCGCCGGACGGTCGAATCACACGGCGGCACGATCACGTGCGACCCGTCCCCGGCCGGCGGGGCGCGGTTCACGCTGCGACTACCAGCCGGCTGAGGTCCGGGTCAGCCGCCGTTCACCGCCCGCTCGATCGCCGCCGGGGTGAGCAGCCCGTGGGTCACCGGCACGCAGGCCAGGCCCGCATTCAGCAGCTTTCGCTGGTGCAGGTCGATACCCGCCGCGGTGACCATCTCCGGCGTCAGCTGACCCTGGTTGGTCGGGTCCGGAAAGCTCGGGAACCCGCGGGCGCGCACGCAGCGCGCGAAGGCAAGGCTGTCCGCGAGCCGGGCGCGCGTCTGCTGGGCCGTTTGCTGCGGCCCGAGGCCGCCGTTCGGGAGCAGGTGATCGCACGGCCTCTCGGCCGCCCGCATCTGGGACTCGCTGATCCCGAGCCGTACGAGCCGGCGCTTCGAGATCCCTCCGGTGCTGTCAGGGTCGGGGAAGCTCGGCACCCCGTGGGTGCGCATGCAACGCGAGAAGGCGAGCGCGGTCCGCGCCGTACCCGTCGCGGCAGTCGTCGAACGCGAAGAGCCGCCGCCACAGCCGGCCGCGAGCAGCGAAACGGCCACAAACGCGACGACGGAGGTGGCAACGCGTGGACAGGAGCAACGCATGAGGTTCGGTCCTTTCAGTCGAGAGCGGGGAACGCCACGTCGATGCCGAGGCCGCCGCCGGCTTGGGCCCGCGCGGTGACGGTGGCGTCATGGGCGTTGGCGATCGCCTGGACGATCGCGAGGCCGAGCCCGACCCCATCGACTGAGCGGGCTGGGTGACTGCTGAGGCGCTGGAACGGTCGGAAGAGGCGGGTGAGCTCGCCGCTGGGGATCAGGGGTCCGGTGTTCGCGATCGTGAAGATCGCGCGTCCCGCGGCGGTGCGGGTCCCGATATCGAGGCGGCCGCCCGGAACGTTGTGCCGGACGGCGTTTCCCACCAGGTTCGCGACGAGGCGCTCGACGAGTCGCGGATCGCCGGTGGTGCGGGCGGGCGCGAGCGCCGTCGTGCTCCTGAGCCCGTGGTGATCGTGGGCTCGCAGGACCTCGACGGCCGTCGTGGCGAGGTCGACGGGCTCCCGTGGCAGGTGTCCGTGCTCGCTGCGGGCGAGCGTCAGCAGCGCCTCGAGCAGCCGTTCCTGCCGGTGGCAGCCGGCGACGACGCGCTTGCCCATCTCCCGCAGGGCGGGCCTGTCCGCGTTGGGGTCGGCGAGTGCCACTTCCACGAGCGCGAGCTGGAGGGCGATCTCACCGCGCAGCTCATGAGCGGCGTAGGCGATTGCGTGAACGGGACCGCGATTCGACATGCAGCAAGCTCACCACCACAACCTGAATGGATCGCCGCCTCGTCTGAGAGGTTGCTGAGAGGTTGCTGAGAGCTGCGGCTATCGGCCGTCGGCGTCGAAGCGGAGTGTGAGGAGCGCCCCTCCGCCGTCCGCATTGGCGACGGCGACGCTGCCTCCGTGGTCGTCGACCGTCTGCTTGACGATGGCCAGCCCGAGCCCGGAGCCGGGCAGTGCGCGAGCCGCGGCGGCCCGGTAGAAGCGGTCGAAGACGTGTGGCAGGTCGTCCTTGGCGATGCCGGGCCCGTGGTCACGCACGGTCAGCCGCCCATCGGCGAGCCGGACCTCGACGGTGCCCCCGGGCGGGCTCCACTTGATCGCGTTGTCGAGAACATTGTCGACCGCGCGCTCGAGCCGCGAGGGGGCCCCGACGAGCCGGTAGGGCTCGAGCCGGGTCGCGAAGCGCAGCTCCGTGGCCCGGTGCTGCGCCCGCTCGACGGCTCCCGCCACGACCTCGTCGAGCGCGAGCGACTCGCGTGCGTCGACGGGCCTGCCGTCGCGGGCGGCCTGAATGAGATCGCCGACCAGTGCCGAGAGCCTCTCCATCGAGCGGACGGCTCCCCCGAGCACGCGCTGGCGCTGCCCGGCGGGGAGGTCGGGTCGCGCCAGCAACTCGATGTTCGCGCGGTGCGCGGTCAGCGGCGTTCGCAGCTCATGCGAGGCGTCCGCGATCAGCTGCTGCTGAGCTCGTTGGGACTCCTCGAGCGCGGCGAGCATCGCGTTGAAGTCGGCGGCGAGGCTTGCCAGCTCGTCCCGGCCGCTCGCCGGGATCCGCCGGCCGAGGTCATGCGTCGCGCTCACCTCGCGCACCGTTCCCGCGAGCGAGCGCACCGGGCGCAGCACCGCCCCCGCGGCGAGTCGCCCGAGCAGGCCGGCGACGAGCGCCCCACCGAGCGTCAGGGCGAACAGCAGCCAGCGGACGCGTGAGATCGTCGCCGTCGTCTCGGTCAGCGGGCGCGCGGTCCGGATCAGCCCGTCGCGCGCCGACGAGAGCGACATCGTGTACAGCCGCATCGCTACGCCCCGATAGCGCACGTCCCGGAAGTACGGCGGCGCGACTCCCCTTGCCACCGAGGCGTCGAGGCCGATCGCGGGCACGAACCCGTCGAGGCTCTGCTTGAGAGGGGTTTTGCCTCTCGTTGCCGGCAGCTCCCCCGTCGTCGCGGCGCTGATGCTCGGGATGACCTGGAAATAGCCGGACGCGTCGCTGCCAAAGAGTGGCCGGTCGTTCGCCGGCCCCAGCGTGTTCTCGACGTTCCATTTCGAGGCGACGCCCTCGGCCAACTGAACCAAGGAGGCGTTGACCTGCTCTTGCAAGTTCGAGCGCACGGCGAAATAGATCACCAACGACGCGATCGCGAGCGCGACGAACACCGCACCGCCCCCAGCGACCGTCAACCGACTGCGCAGGCTCACGGCTCTCGGAGCGCGTAGCCGACTCCGCGCACGGTGTGGATCAGGCGCGGCTCGCCACCCGCCTCGGTCTTTCGGCGCAGGTAGCTGATGTACACCTCGAGCGGATTCGACGTCGGCCCAAAGTCATAGTTCCAGACCCGGTCCATGATCAGCTCCCGGGTGAGCACCTGGCGGGGATTGCGCAGAAACAGCTCGAGCAGGGCGTACTCGGTCCGCGTCAGCTCGAGCCGGCGCTCACCGCGGGAAGCCTCCCGGGTGTGCCGGTCGAGCGAGAGGCCGGCAAACCACAGGGGAGCGTCCTCGCCCGCCGGACGCGTCCGTCGGAGCAGCGCCCGTACGCGCGCCAGCATCTCACCCAACCCGAACGGCTTCACGAGATAGTCGTCCGCGCCCTGGTCCAGCCCGCGGATCGTGTCCTGCTCGGAGTCGCGCGCGGTCAGGATCAAGACCGGCGTCCGGTTTCCCGTCGCTCGCAGGCGCCGGCACACCTCGAAGCCGTCGAGGTTCGGCATCAGCACATCCAGCACCACCGCGTCGAACTCCGCCTGCCCCAGCCGCTTCAACGCGGCGAGGCCGTCAGTCGCGGTCGTGACACGGTGACCTTCGAGTGCGAGCGCAGTCTCAACGGCCTCGCGCACGTCCGGGTCGTCATCCACGACCAAAACCCGCCCGCCCCGAACCTCAGTCCGTGACCCGGAGGACTCCATGAACGAAGCCTATGCGGGCGCGCTTAACGCTTCGTGAGACGCGTGAGAGCTCACGCCCCGCTCAGGTCACGCCGGGCGAACAACTCGAGGGCTCCGATCCCCGCCAGCACCCCGATCGCGAGCATGACACCGGCGGCTCCCCATCGCAGCGACCCGGCCGGCACCAGCCCGATATGCGCGAACGGCGTCGCGTTGACGAGCCAGTGCGGCGCGCCGAGGAGGGAGCCGAACAGCTGCCACAGGTATGCCGCGACCAGCACGCCGTAGGCGATGCCGGTGCCCGCGCGCGGCACGACCGAGTAGGCGAGCGCCGAGAGGCCCAGGAACAGGATCGCCGCCGGCAGGCAATTGGCTCCGGCCTCGAGCATCTTCGCCAACGGGAGCGAGACGTCCTGGGTCACGGCGCCGAGCCAGGTGAACGCTCCGGCGGCCAGCGCGACTGCGGCGACCGCCAAGCAGCCGAGCACCAGACGCCCACCCAACCACCGGCGGCGGCTGACCGGAAGGGCGAGGATGGTCTCGAGCCGCTCCTCGAGTTCCTCGTGGCGGGCCGCGGCCACCTGGGAGACGCCCAGCGCGCTCACCGCGACGACGAAGAAGCTGAACGAGAACCCGATGTAGGCAGTCGGTGTCAGCGCCGAGCCGGCCCCGAGTTCGGACAGCGCGTGGCGAAGCGACTGCGAGATCCCGACCGAGGAGACGCTCTTGGAGATCACGCCGATCACGAACCCCAGCGAGCCGACCGCGGCCGTCCACACGAGCAGCCCGGTCCGCTCCTCCCGCAGGGCATGGGCTGTAGGGGAGGACAGAAGTCTCACCCGGGGCCGCGCGCTCTCGTGCGCCGCGAGCAGGCCGCGGCCCACGTCCCGCCCGAGCGCGATCCTCCCCGCGGCCACGAGCAGAAGCGCGCTCGCGACGGCCGGCAAGAGGAACACCCACGGCTGTGCGCCGGTGAACGGTCGTAGCTCCTCGGCCCATCCCAGCGGTGAGATCCAGCGCAGCCAGGAGGCGCCGCTGGAGGTGTCGGCGATCACCCGCAGCACCAAGAACAGCCCGATCGCCAGCCCTCCGAGCTCGAGGGCCAGCCGCCGGCTCGGCGCGAGCTGAGACACCAGCGCGCCCACCCCTGCGAACACCGGCGCCACCGACACGGCCGCCACCGCGAGGTACGCCGACCCGCCCACAGGCAGCCCGCCGGCCACCAGACCGGCGAACGTGGCCGCCCACAGGATCAGCGTTCCGGCGGCGATCGCGGTCATCGCGGCCGCGAACAGCATGGAGCGGCTGACCCCGCCGCCCAGCACCAGCTCGGCCCGGCCCGCATCCTCCTCGGTCCGCAGCGCGCGGACCGCGGCGAGCAGCCCGAACACCGCCGCGAAGATGGCCAGCACGCCGCCCACGCGCCACGCGGAGTAGCCGCCGACCGTGAGCAGGTCGTACGCCTTTCCGTAGAACAGCACCACTGCCTTGTTGTCGGCGAAGCTGCGCGCGAAGCCGATCCGATCGGCGAGCGTCGGGTACGCGTGCCGGTAGGCAACCGGCTGAAGGTACGAGACGGCCGCGAACAGGTAGCCGAAGGCGATCGTGCGCGCGCGGGCATCGCGCATGGCCCGTCGCGCCAGCAGGAGCGTCAGCGCAGGCGTCCCGGTCCGGAGGCGCGCGGGCTACTCCCGGCCATCGTCGTAATGGTGCAGGAAGATCTCCTCGAGCGAGGGCTCGCGGCTCGTGAGCGTCGCGAGGCGATGGCCGGCCAGCGCGTCGATCAGCGGGCCGATCTCGCCCGCGACCTCGAAGCGCAGCCGGGAAGGCCCGGCCGGTGTCACGGTCACGCCGGGGAGCGTCGGAAGCTCGGGCACGGTGCCTTCGAACGTGGCATCGACGGTCTGCGCGCTCAGGTGGCGCAGCTCGGCCAGGGTTCCCTGGTCGACCAGCTTCCCCGCGCGCAGGATGCCGACCCGGTCGCACAGGGCCTCGACCTCGCTCAGGATGTGAGACGACAGGAACACGGTCTGGCCGCGGTCTCTGGCCTCCTGCGCGGTGTCGCGAAACGCCTTCTCCATCAACGGGTCCAGCCCGCTCGTCGGCTCGTCGAGGAGCAGCAGGTCGGCGCGCGTGGCCAGCGCCGCGATCAGCTGCACCTTCTGCCGGTTGCCCTTCGACAAGGCCCGGACCTTCTTGCAGAGATCGAGCTCGAAGCGCTCAACGAGCTCGTCGCGGTAGACGCGATCGGTCCCGCCGTGCAGGCGACCCAGGAACTCGAGCGTCTCGGCCGCGGTGAGCGAGGGCCACAGGAACGGCTCGCCGGCCACGAACGCCACCCGGCGATGGGCGGCGACCGGGTTCCGCCAGCAATCGACGCCAAACAGCTCGGCTCGGCCCGAGCTGGCGCGATGCAGCCCCAGCAGAAGCCGGATCGTGGTCGTCTTGCCGGCACCGTTCGGGCCCAGGTACCCGTACACCTCGCCCTCGCGGACCTCTAGGTCGAGCGAATCGAGCGCCAGCGTCGACCCGTAGCGCTTGGACAGCTGTTCGGTCCGGATGGCCGGCATCGACCGAGAACGCTACGACGAGCGGCCGAGCCGCTGCAAATGATCCCGCAGGTGCTCCGCCCAGCTGCGTATTTTCTACCGAAGGACAACATGTCTCGACGATCGCGGGCTCGATACTCTGGCCAGGTTGTGAACCAACGTGGGGGACATCCCCTGGGGTTGATGTCGGATTACGAAGACAAGCTGCGCCGTCTCCTCGACGTGGGCCGGGCGCTGGTGGGCGAGCTCGATCCCGAGGCGGTACTGCACCGGATTCTGGCAGAGGCGCGGGAGCTGACCGGGGCCAGGTACGCCGCCCTCGGCGTGCTCGACGAGTCGCGATCAGAGCTCGAACGGTTCCTCACCGTGGGCATCGACCCGGCGACCCACCACGCGATCGGGGACCTGCCGCGGGGACGAGGCGTGCTCGGCGTGCTCATCGACGATCCTCGCGCGCTGCGCCTGGCCGACGTGGGCGAGCACCCGCGCAGCTACGGCTTTCCCCCGACTCATCCCCCGATGCACAGCTTCCTCGGAGTTCCGATCCTGATCCGCGGCGACGCGTGGGGCAACCTGTACCTGGCCGAGAAAGAGGGTGGGGGAGAGTTCACCGAGGAGGACGAGGAAGCCGTCGTCGTCCTGTCGCAATGGGCGGCAACCGCGATCGGGAACGCCCGGCTGTACGAGGACAGCGAGCGCCGGCGCGACCAGCTCGAGCGGGCGGTCCGATCGCTGGAGGCGGCGCGGGACATCGCGGATGCGATTACCGGCGCGTCCGATCTGGACCGGATCCTCGAGCTGATCGTCAAGCGCGGCCGCGCGCTCGTCGACGCTCGCACGGTCTTGATCATGCTTCGCGAGGGCGACGAGCTGGTGGTGGCGGCCAGCGCCGGCCACGCGCGGGGCGCGCGGGGGCATCGCATCCCGATGGCTGGGTCAACCTCCGGGGAGGTTCTGCAGCGCGGTCGCCCGGAGCGACTCGTCGACGTCGGTTCTCGCCTCCGAGTTGCGCCCGAACAGCTCGGCGTGCGAGATGCTCACACCGCGCTGATCGTGCCGGTCCTCCACCGCGGCAGCGGTCTCGGGGTGCTGGCCGCGTTCGACCATGGGGCGGACGCCGATCCGTTCACCGAGGAGGACGAGCAGCTGTTGCGGACGTTCGCCGCATCGGCCGCGAACGCCGTGGCGCTGAGCCGCAGCGTCGAGGCCGATCGGTTGCGTAGCACGATCGCCGCCGCGGACGCCGAACGGAAACGATGGGCTCGAGAGCTTCACGATCAGACCCTCCAGTCGCTCGGTGGCCTGCGCGTGTCGCTGGCATCGATCCTGGGCCGTGGCGATGGCGCGGCCAAGGACGAGCGGATCCGTCAGGCGATCGAGGACATCGAGGTCGAGATCGCCAACCTCCGCGGCATCATCAGCGACCTCAGGCCTTCGCTGCTGGACGACCTCGGGCTCGCGCCCGCGATCGAGGCGATGGTCGATCGCCTCGATGAGGACGGGCTCGAAATCACCAGCGAGGTCGCGCTGGGCGAAGCGGGCTCCGGTCGCGCAGAGCTCGATCCGGAGCTCGAGACCACCGTGTATCGAATCGTTCAGGAGGCGCTCACGAACGTCGCCAAGCATGCTCGGGCCGAAACCGCCCGTGTGGCGATAGCCCTGTCCGAGGGCCAGGTGCTGATCGAAGTGGAGGACGACGGATCCGGATTCGATGCCGACGCCCCCACCAGCGGGTTCGGCCTGGCCGGAATGCGCGAGCGCGCGTATCTCGCCGGAGGTACCTTGGAGATCGGACCGGCCCAGCCCGGAACCCGGGTCCGGGTCCGGCTGCCCGCGCGCTACTCGTCCGAGGTGTCGACGCCGTCAGCCGCCAATCAGGCGGCGACGTAGCGCGAACTGCACGAGGTCCGCTCGGGTCCTCAAACCCAGCTTGCGCAGGATCCGGGCGCGATGGGTCTCGACGGTCCGGCGGGAGAGCCGTAGCCTCGCCGCGATCTCGACGCTCGTGTGCCCGAGCGCGATCAGCCGCAGGACCTCGACCTCGCGCGGACTGAGCTCATTGCCGTCAACCGCCCTGCGCAACGTGTCGAGCCCGGCAGCGACGCGGGGGCTGACGTACTCCTCACCACGCGCCGCTCGATGCACGGCCTCCACCAGTTCGCTGTCGGCCCTGTCCTTGAGCACGAACCCGACTGCGCCGGCGTCGAAGGCCTGTTGCGCGAACAGCGGGCTCTCGTCCATCGTCAAGACGACGACCTCGGTGCGAGGCACCTGCGCCCGGAGCCGACCGACGACCTCCACGCTGGACCCGTTCGGCAAGTCCAGATCCAGCACGAGCACTCTCGGCAAGCGTTCGTGGACCTCCTGCGCCGCCGTGGTCAGATCGGACGCTTCGGCGATGACGCTGACGTGCTGCGCGCCGTCGAGCAGCCGTCGGAGGCTGCGACGCACCGCCGCGTGGTCGTCGGCGAGCACCACGGTGATCGCCGTCTCGTGCGCCGTCCGACCTTCCCCGCCCGACGGGTAAGCGAGATGCAGATGCCCCGACATGGCATCACGATAAGCCTCGCGGGGTCCTGGCTCCTCGCGTGAAACCTGCTGAGTCGATGCGGGAAATTACGCGATCTGCGGGTAGACGCCGGCGATGAGGCCGGCCCAGGGGACTAGCAGTGTGCTCACGGTGCATTTCGGAAGCGGTCAGCGGTCGGCGTAGACCGCCGCGATGTCGAGCGTGGAGACGACGCCGACCGGATAGCCGCTGGCCCGGTCCAACACGACCAGGTGCGAGACGCCATGCTCGCTCATCAGCTGCGCAGCCGCCAGCAGCGGCTCGTGGGATGAGACCGTGACCGTCTCTGTCGCGGCGGCCTCGGAAGCGGTGCAGTCGGCGCCGGCGGCCAGCGCGGTCACCAGGTCGAGATCGGACAGAACGCCGATCGGTCGATCTCCGGCGCCGGTCGTGATTACCACCGAGTGCACCTTGTGGTTGGCCATCACGGTGGCGACGTGACGGAGCGGGTCGTCGGGAGCGCACGTGAATACGCCCGTATGCATGCAGTCGCGCACGCGGACATGCGTGAGCGGGCGAGTGAGGGTTCGTTGTTCGGACATGGCCCCAGCGTCGCTGCCGGACGAGACGACGGCATCCGGAGTGGCCGGTGCAACCTTGTCGGCAAACTACGGATCACGAGCGCCCGCGCGCTGCCGTTCGCGGGCCGAGCCGAACACGGTGACCGCCGGGCCGATCCCGGCGAGCCGGTCGAAGCCGGCGGCGAACTCCGCGGCGATGTCGCGGATCCGTGCCGCGTCCTCGCTTTGCACGGCCACCGGCTCATCGCCCAGCCACGACAGCAGCTCTTGATCGAACGTCGCTGCCCGCGCGCCGGCGGTCGCGGGGTCGTGCGTCATGGCCCGGAAACCCTATACATGCGGCAAGGGCCCGGATCGACTGCGCAAAACTACCTACGGGACTTGTGCCGAGCACCCGATGCGCCCCGGCTCGTCACCGGGTTAGATGCATGCCAAACCTCCTCAAGGAGCAAGGCGATGACGATCCACCCCAAGAACCAGAGGGACCTCATGCTGGCGCCGGTTGCCGTGGAGATCGACCGGAACCTCCAGCGCCTGCGCGACGGATCTCCGCGGGACGTGATGGCGGAGCTGGAGCTCGAGCTCGACCGGCCGGCGATGTTTCTCGACCGTGACGCCCGCGCGGAACTTGTGCTGCGGCAAGCGCTCCGTCACGTCGACCTGCACGGCTGGACCGCGGCGATCACCGACGACGCCACCCGGCTGCGCCTGGGTGGGGGTTCGGTCTCGATCGATCTGGGCCTGAGCGCCGGGATCATGAGCTACATCCAGGACGGGGTGCACCCACTCGCAGCGGCGGCGGAGACGAGCGCATGAGCCAAACCGGGACTCAATCTGACACGCCGGCGAACGAACTGGGCGTTCTTTCGCGGGATGAGTGCCTGCGGCTGTTGGCGGCGCACAACTTCGGCCGGCTGGCGGTCAGCATGGAGACCCCGGTCATACGCCCCGTCAACTACGTGTTCGACGAGCGATCGCAGTCGGTCGTGTTCCGAACGGCCGCCGGCTCGAAGTTCCACGCGCTGCTGCTCCAGGCCAACGCGGCATTCGAGATCGACGGGATCGACTCGGAATTGCGCACGGGGTGGAGCGTGATCATCATCGGCATGGCTGAGGAGATCACCAATCCCAGCGAGGTTCGCCGGCTCAACCGGCTCGGGCTGGAGCACTGGGCACCTGGCCCCAAGCCGCACTGGATGCGGATCCGCGCGTGGACGGTAACCGGGCGCCAGATCGGGGCAAAGCCGACTACGTAGTTTTGTGCAGTGACGCGTCGGACTGTTCCCGCTGCTTACCCGACCGTTGCTGCATAGGCTTATCGGTATGAACTCGCCCACGCCCTCACAATCACCGTTTCGAACCTTGATCGCCGGCGGCGGCGTTGCCGCGCTCGAGGCAGCCCTGGCGCTTCGAGACCTGGCCGGCGACCGGGTCACCATCACCCTTCTAGCGCCCGAGCCAGAGTTCGCGTACCGTCCCATGCGGGTGCGCGAGCCGTTCGGCTACAGCACGGCGAAGACCTACCAGGTCGCGGAGATCGCCCAGGACCTCGGCGCCGACTTCGTCCAGGACGCCTTCAAGCGGCTCGACGCCGAGAACTCGACGGTCCACACCGAGCAGGGAGCCGGGATCGAGTACGACGCGCTGCTGCTCGCACTGGGGGCCCGCCTGCGACCCGCGTTCAGCCACGGTCTGACCATTGACGACGGGCAGATCGACGAGCAGTTGCATGGTCTGATTCAGGACGTCGAGGGTGGCTATGTCCGCTCGCTCGCGTTCGTGGCTCCGTCGCCGATGTCGTGGCCGCTTCCGATCTACGAACTCGCACTGATGACCGCGGGGCGGGCCTACGACATGGGCATCGAGCTCTCGATCACGATCGCCACGCCCGAGGACGCGCCGCTGGCGGTGTTTGGCAGGACGGTCAGCGAGACCGTGAGCGGGTTGCTCGAGAGCCGCGGGATCAAGACGATCCTCTCCGCACGCAGCGAGGTCCCCGAGCCGGGGCACGTGTCGATCCACCCGGGCAACCGGACTCTGCGCGCCGATCGGATCGTGGCTCTGCCGCAGCTGTTCGGTCCCTCCACGCCGGGAGTCCCGGGTGGGCCGGAGGGTGGCTTCATCCCGATCGACGCGCACTGCGCGGTTCCGCATCTGGAGCGCGTCTGGGCGGCCGGTGACGCCACGGACTTCCCGATCAAGCACGGAGGCATCGCCTCGCAGCAGGCCGACACCGCGGCGCAGGCGATCGCGGCCCTGGCCGGCGCCGACGTCGAGCCAAAGCCCTTCCATCCCGAGATCCACGCGGTGCTGCTGGGGGCCGACAAGCCCCTGTACCTGAGCGCACATGTGACCGGTGGGCACGGCTCGAGCTCTGAGATCAGCGAGACGCCGACCTGGTCGCCGCCGAGCAAGATCGCCGCCAAATACCTGGCGCCCTATCTCGAGTCCCGCGATCAGGCCACGGTACGGTGAGTGCGATGGGTGAGTCGGCGCGGGACAGGGAGGTCACCGAGACGATCCGGATCGTGATCGCCGACGATCACGCCGTGGTCCGCCGCGGGCTCCGCCAGGTGCTCGAGGCCGAGGCCGGATTCGAGGTCGTGGCAGAAGCCGCCAATCTCGACGATGCCCGGCGCTACGTCCGGGGACACCATCCCCACGTTCTCGTCCTCGACCTGAACATGCCCGGAGGCTCCAGCCTCGACCATATCCCGAGCATTCGCGGCGAATTCCCGGACACGCAGATCGTCGTTCTGACCATGCAGAACGAGCCGGCTTACGCACGCCAGGCCCTGAGTGCCGGCGCGCTCGGCTACGTGCTCAAGGAGGCGGCCGAGGAGGAGCTGGTCGAGGCGATCAAGCGCGCCGCGGTCGGCGACACCTACCTGAATCCCCGCCTCGGTGCTCGCGTCGCCGCCGAGCCACCGCCCGGCCCGCCCGACGGTCTGTCCGAGCGCGAGGTCGACGTGCTTCGCCTCATCGCGCTCGGCTACACCAACGCCGAGATCGGGGACCAGCTGCACCTTTCGGTTCGCACGGTGGAGACCCACCGCGCCCACATCCAGCAGAAGCTGAACCTGGCGACGCGAGCGGATCTCGTCCGCTACGCGCTCGAGCACAAGCTCGTCGAGACCCCGTAAAGATTCGGACCTTTCACAGGTCCGCGGTCGGCATGTGCGTAAATGACGGCATGACCACGACTGTGAAACCGGCGCGTCAAGGGCCGCTCTCTCCGAACGACCTGGAGACGATGCATGCCTGGTGGCGCGCGGCGAACTACCTCTCGGTCGGGCAGATCTACCTGCTCGAGAACCCGCTCCTGCGCGAGCCGCTGGCGCCCGAGCACGTCAAGCCACGCCTGCTCGGGCACTGGGGGACGACCCCGGGGCTCAACTTCGTCTATGCGCACATGAACCGGGCCATCAAGGCGCGCGGCGTGAGCGCGATCTACGTGACCGGCCCGGGCCACGGCGGCCCCGGACTGGTGGCCAGCGCCTACCTGGACGGCACCTACAGCGAGGTCTATCCCCACATCAGCCGGACCGAAGAGGGATTGCGGCGGCTGTTTCGGCAGTTCTCGTTTCCCGGCGGGATCCCGAGCCACGTCGCCCCGGAAACGCCTGGATCGATCCACGAGGGTGGCGAGCTTGGCTACTCGCTGGTCCACGCCTACGGGGCGGTGTTCGACAACCCCGATCTGGTGGCGCTGTGCGTGGTCGGAGACGGGGAGGCGGAGACGGGGCCCCTCGCGGCGAGCTGGCACTCGAACAAGTTCCTCAACCCGGCGCGCGACGGCGCGGTTCTGCCGGTTCTCCACCTGAACGGGTACAAGATCGCGAATCCCACGGTGCTGGCCCGGATCGAGCCGGGCGAGCTGCGGGCACTGCTCGAGGGTTATGGATACGCGCCGCGCTTCGTCGAGGGCTCCGAGCCCGAGGAGATGCACCAGCTGATGGCCGCGACCCTCGACGAGGTGCTCGACGAGATCGCCGAGATCCAGCAACGTGCCCGCGGCGACGGAGCGCGGCCGTCTCGGCCCCGCTGGCCGATGATCGTGCTGCGCACGCCAAAGGGCTGGACCGGGCCAAAGGAGGTCGACGGCCTGCCTGCCGAGGGCTCGTTCCGCTCGCATCAGGTACCGCTCGCCGGGATGCGGACGAATCCCGAGCATCTCGCCCAGCTCGAGGAGTGGATGCGCTCGTATCGCCCCGAGGAGCTGTTCGACGAAGCGGGAGCGGTTCGCCCCGAGATCACCGCGCTCGCCCCGGAGGACGATCTGCGCATGAGCGCCAACCCGCATGCCAACGGCGGGCTCCTGCTGCGCGAGCTCGAGCTTCCCGACTTCCGCGACTACGCGGTCGACGTCCCCGCGCCGGCTCAGGGCACGAGCGAGGCGACGCGGGTGCTGGGTGGCTGGCTGCGCGACGTGATGCGCGCCAACGCGGACCGGTTCCGGATCATGGGACCTGACGAGACGGCGTCAAACCGGCTCTCGGCGGTGTTCGAAGTCACCGACCGCGTCTGGGAGGCCGAGACGCTGGCGACCGACGATCACCTCTCGCCCGACGGGCGAGTGATGGAGGTCCTATCCGAGCACCTCTGCCAGGGCTGGCTCGAGGGCTATCTGCTGACCGGCCGCCACGGCCTGTTCAACTGCTACGAGGCGTTCATCCACATCGTCGACTCGATGTTCAACCAGCACGCCAAGTGGCTCAAGGTGACCCGTCAGATTCCGTGGCGCCGCCCGATCGCGTCGTTGAACTACCTGCTCTCGAGCCACGTCTGGCGCCAGGACAACAACGGGTTCTCGCACCAGGATCCCGGATTCATCGACCACGTGGTCAACAAGAAGGCAGAGATCATCCGCGTTTATCTGCCCCCGGATACGAACTGCCTGCTGTCGGTGGCCGACCATTGCCTGCGCAGCCGCAACTACGTGAACGTGGTCGTGGCCGGCAAGCAGCCCGCGCTGAACTACCTGACGATGGAGGAGGCAATCGCCCACTGCACGCGCGGCATCGGCATCTGGGAGTGGGCCTCGAGCGACGAGGGGGAGGAGCCGGACGTCGTGCTGGCCTGCGCCGGAGACATCCCGACCCTGGAGACGGTCTCGGCCGCGGCGATCCTGCGCGAGCGCCTGCCGGATCTGCGCGTCCGGGTGGTCAACGTCGTCGACCTGATGCGCCTCCAGCCCGAGTCCGAGCATCCGCACGGGATGCCGGACAGCGAGTTCGACGCGCTGTTCACGCTGGCGCGGCCGGTGATCTTCGCCTACCACGGCTACCCGTGGCTGATCCACCGGCTCACCTACCGGCGGGCCAACCACCACAACCTCCACGTGCGCGGGTACATGGAGGAGGGCACGACCACCACGCCGTTCGACATGGTGATGCTCAACGACCTCGACCGCTTCCACCTGGTCATGGATGTCATCGACCGGGTGCCGAGTCTCGGCGAGCGCGCCGCTCATCTGCGCCAGGAGATGGTCGACGAACGGCTGCGCCACCGCGCCTACACGCGCGAGAACGGAGACGACTCGCCGGATGTGCGCAATTGGACCTGGCCGGCCAAGCGGGCGTAGGGGACGGACGGTCTCCTCGCCCATCCGGTGCGCGTCCTCGTCGTCAACGCGGGCTCGAGCAGCGTCAAGCTGAGCGTGATCGGCGTCGACGACGCCACGCTGGCGGCGCATGAGCTGGCCGCTCCGCGGGCCAGCATCGACCCGGGCGAGTTGCGCGCGGCGATCGCGGACGGGATCGGCGAGGCCGACGTGGTCGGACACCGGATCGTGCACGGAGGCCAGCGTTTCCGCGAGCCTGTACTGATCGACGGTGAGGTCGAGTCCGGCCTGCGCGAGCTGGTGGCGCTCGCGCCGCTTCACCAGCCCAAGTCGCTGGCCGCGCTGGACGCGGTGAGCAGCGCCCTTCCCGGCATCCCGGCGGTAGCCTGCTTCGACACCGCCTTCCACGCCACGCTCCCCGCCGAGGCCCACACCTACGCCCTCCCGGCTGCCTGGCGCGATCGTTGGGGCCTGCGCCGTTATGGATTCCACGGGCTCTCGCACGCCTGGGTGGCGCGGCGGGTGCCGGAGCTGCTCGGCGGCGAGCACCCCGACCTGCGGATCGTCAGCGGTCACCTGGGGGCCGGTGCCTCTTTGTGCGCGATACGGGGCGGACGCTCGCTCGACACCACGATGGGGTTCACCCCGCTCGAGGGCCTGGTGATGGCCACCCGCTCGGGCAGCGTCGATCCCGGGCTGCTGTTGTGGTTGATGGAGCAGACCGGTATGGCGGAGCTGGAGCTCGGGCGCGTGCTGGAGCACGAGTCCGGGTTGCTCGGCCTCGCGGGGAGCGCGGACATGCGTGAGATCCTCGCTCGCGCCGGCGATGGCGACGAGTCCGCGGGGCTGGCGCTCGATGTGTACGGGCACCGGTTGCGCGCGGGGATCGCGAGCATGGCGGCGGCGCTCGGGGGTCTCGACGCGCTGGTGTTCACCGGCGGGGTCGGTGAGCATTCGCCAGACATCCGCGCCCGCGCCGTGCAGGGGCTGGATTTCCTCGGCGTGGCCGTCGACGACGATCTGAACGCGAGTGGTGCGCCGGATCGTGAGATCACCGGCTTGGACGCGCGAGCGCGAGTGCTCGTGATCGCGGCCCGCGAGGACCTCGAGATCGCCCGGCAGGCGCGGGCCGTGATGCAGCGGCTCAGCTGAGCGAGCGGTAGTGATCGCGCCAGATCAGCTTGTAGATCGGGATCCAGCGCGGGATGTCGCGAACGCCCGGTATGAACGGGACGAGGATCAGGGCGAGGCTGAGAACGCCCATCATGGCCATGACCAGGATGTCGGCATTGGCCGAGGTCGAGAACGGCTTGATCTGATACCAGAACGTGTACAGCCACAGCCAGACCTGCCCGGGGTAGCTGCCGGTCTCGTTCATCATTCCCCACTGCTCGCCCAGCAGGTGCTCGGCCTCGGCGCGGTTTGCCAGCAGACTGCCGTCGGCCAGCAGCAGGAGCGCCTTGGTGTAGTCGGTCTGGTAGAACTGCCGGCTGCTCAGCAGCGCGCCGTCGAGACCACCGCTCTGGGCGAAGCCGAGGAGGCTCGCCATCATCGCCGGCAGCGGTCCGTACCTGCCGGCCGGGACCGTGATCGAGCCGTCGGCGTTGGCCTTCGCCTTCGCGAGCCCCAACTGGTAGGCGCTCGCCCAGGCGGACTTCGTACTCGCAGGCGCGAACTCGTAGGTCGAGACCGCGGCTTGCAGCGCCGGCCGACCCGGAATCGAGCGAAGCGGCGCCAGCACGAAGTCGCGTGCCGTGTTCACCGGGTGACTGACACCCAGCCACTTCTGGAGATAGATGAACGCGATGTGCTGGCCGTCGGAAGCGTGGTTGTAGGGCGGTCCGTAGCCAGCGGTGTCGCTCGAGCCGTCCAGTTCGGCGGTGGCGGTGGTGACGAAGTCGACCGGATCGCTGCGCGCCCAACTCTGGACCGTGCTGGGCTTCTCGTCGGGCGAAGAGAAGACGATCGTCAGGACCAGCGTGATAGCGACCACCACCCCCAGCGCGATGCAAGCCTCCTTGACGATGTCGTACGAGCGGTAGGCGCCCTTCCACTCGCGGTAGCGCTCGTCCTCGGCCAGACGCGCTCGGCGGTTCACGACGACTGCTCGGGGTCAGCTGGTTGCGCCGGCAGCGAGAACGGCGGGACCACGCCGTGCTTGCGCACGAGCAGGATGTGCGCGATCACGATGCCCACGATGGCCGCCGGCAGCAGGAGCAGGTGGTAGCTGTACATCTGACCGAAGTTGAGGAGGTTGAAGAACGCGCCGATCCCGGCTGAGTTCATCGCGTCCTTGGCCTGGGTTGAGATCCACTGCGCGTCGAAGTTCTGCTGGGACACGTAACCGGTGAGCGCGCATGGGATCGCCACCAGGAAGATGACGGCGCCCGTTATCCACACCCGCGCGCGCCCACCGCGCCATGCGGCCATCCAGTACTTGCCCCAAAGGTGGATGACCATGAAGAAGAAGAACAGCTCGACCGACCACAGGTGAATCGAGTTGAAGAAGTGACCCACCCCGGTGACGTGCCACCATTCCGGCCCCTTCAGGGCCAGGATCGACCCTGACCCGATGATCACGGCCAGCGAGGCGAGCGACAGAACGCCGAACACGTAGATCCAGGAGGCCACGTAGGCCGGCTGCTTGTCCGGCAGCAGCTTGTCGGGAGGCAAGGCTGCGACCGCCCGCCCGCGCACGCGCGCGGTCCAGGAGCGCTCCTCGGAGACGCTCACGACGATCCCTCCCCAGCGCCGTGACCCGGGAACGGGGCGAGAATCGCGACCACGAACACGATCAGCATCAGCACGATCACCACGATGTTCGACACCGACATCTGAAAGAACTGCCAGTGCACGTAGCTCGCGTGATGGTTCAGGTTGACGATCGCAGCCATGGCTCGGCACGCTACGGCCGACGTGCCGCCGGGTCATCGTGCCGGATGCGCGGTCCCGCTTCGGTCTACTACCGATTGCCGGTTGCGGTAGGAGATATGACGCTTCTTAGTCGCGGCGTTGGGTCGCGGCGAGTCGCTCGGCGCGCTGCTTGATGCCGAGGAGCATCTTTCTCTCCATGAGCAGCGACGCCGGTTCCATCGGGGCCATTCCGATCCGGTCGACCAGGCGCGGCAGCCGGAAGCGGTTTCGGCTGATCAGCCTGGTGCCAGCGGCGGTCGGGCTGAGCACGAAGATCCACACCCAGTTGCCGTCCTCAGAGCGCCAGGCCAGCACGCGGCCGGGCTCGGCTCGCTCCACCCGCATGCGGTTCTTGCCGTAGGCGATCGTCTCGCCGACCTGGGGGCGCTGGAAATCCGGCAGCACGCGGTCGACGCTGTGCATGTTCAGACCGAGGAGGTTCTCGATCCAGTCATAGGTGTACGCGCCGCCGCGCGGGGCGGGGCCGATCTGGGCGATCCACGGCCATACCGCGGACGCGGGTGCGTCGATCTCGACTGCGCGCGTGGCCACGCCGTCCGCGTCCTCGAGCAGTTCGTCCCCGGGGAGCCGCGCCACGGCTTCGTCCGGTGTCGCGCCCCACGTCAGGACGTGTCCACGCAGCAGCGCGTAATACAGCGCGAGACCTCCTGCGCCGATTCCGAGTCCGAGTACGAGCCGATGCCGTGTCATCCGGCGGGGCTGCTACGAGGAGATCGACGGCATCGGTCGAGGCGGCGCAGCCGTCTCGATGCGGACGCGGGCATCGACGATGGCCACGCCATCGGGCCCGGCGATCAGCGGGTTGCAGTCGAGCTCGGCGATCTCGGCATGACTCTCCACCATGGCGCTGACCCGCAGCAGCACGTCCTCGATCGCCGCCACGTCACAGCGGGCTGCGCCGCGGTAGCCCTCGAGTAGGGGAAACGTCTTCAGCGATCTGACCACGTCACGCGCGTCGACGTCGGTCAGGGGCGTGATGCGAACCGACACGTCCTTGATCAGCTCCGCGGTGGCGCCTCCGGCGCCACAGGCGACGACAGGGCCGAAGCTGTGGTCGTGCACGACGCCGACCAGCATCTCCACTCCCTCGGGCGCCATCGGCTGGACGAGGAGGCCTTCGAGCTCGTACCCGGCCCGGCCCACCGCGCGCTCGATCTCGACCGCCGCCGCCCGTATCGCATCGGCGCCTTCGAGCCTCAGCCGCACGCCCCCGGCATCAGTCTTGTGCACCAGCCCGGGCGCGACGGCCTTGAGCGCGACCGGTACGCCGAGCCTCTCGGCGACCGCCGCCGCTTGCTCCGCGTCGGGTGCGACGGTCGTGGAGATCAGCGGAAGGCCGAAGAACTCGAACAACTGCGCTACGCAGGCGGGCGAGAGCCACCCCTCGCCTCGAGCCAGCTCCCGGCTGATCATGGCGGCTGCCTCGACAGAGCGGAGGCCCTCGATCCACGGCACCGAGCCGGCGTCGCGGGCGCGCCATCGCGCGTGCCGGACGGCCAGCGCCACGGCCCGAGCCGCAGCCTCGGGGAACTCGTAGCCGGGTACCCGCAGCCGAGGCGAGCTCAGCTCGGACGGGATGCCTCCGCTGACCATGAACACGGCCGCCATCGCCACGGCCGGATTCCGTTCCGCCACCTCGCGAACCGCAGTGGCCACGTCGGCTGCGGTGGTCGCCAGGGCGGTAACGAAGATCGCGATGATCACGTCGCACGCCTCGGTCTCGATCAGCGCCTCGAGCGTGCGCCGATAATCGGCCGCCGAGGCAGTGGCGATCATGTCGACCGGGTTACCGAGGGCCGCACCCTCGGGCAGAAATTCGCCCAGGCGGGCCTGAACATCGGTCGGCAGTTCCGCGATCTCGCCGCCGAACGTCTGGCACGCGTCCGCGCACAGGATCCCGGGACCGCCCCCGTTGGTCACGATCGCGATGCGATCGCCGCGCGGGACCGGCTGAGCCGACAGGAAGGCGGCCACGTCGAACAGCTCCGACATCGTGTCGGTCCGGATCACGCCCGCCTGCTCGAACAGCGCATCGACGGTCACGTCGGAGGCTGACAGCATCGCCCCGGTGTGGGAGGAGGTGGCACGGGCACCGGCGGCCGAGCGGCCGCTCTTGACCGCGAGCACCGGCTTGGCCGCGCCGACTCGCCGCGCCGTGCGAGCGAACTTGCGCGGGTTGCCGAACGACTCGAGGTACAGCAGCACCAGCTCAGTGCGGTCGTCCTGCTCCCAGTACTGGAGGAAGTCGTTGCCGGACAGATCGCACTTGTTGCCCACCGAGACGAATGACGAGAGCCCGATGCCGAGGCGGCTCGCGGCGTCGATGATCGCGAGCCCGAGACCGCCGCTCTGCGACATGAACCCAACGGCACCCGGAGTCACGGCGGGTGCGGCGAAGGTGGCGTTCAGCCGCACGTCCGGTGAGGTGTTGAGCGCCCCCAGGCAGTTGGGCCCAACGATCCGCACCCCGTCGTGTCGGCACAGCTCGACCAGCTCGCGCTGCCGACGGGCCCCATCGGCGCCGATCTCGGCGAAGCCGGATGAGATCACGAGCAGGGCCCGCACCCCGGCGGTCGCACACTCGCGGGCAGCCGCGACGACCTGCTCGGCCGGCACGGCGATCACCGCAAGCTCGACCGGACCGGGAATCTCGCCCACCGACGGGTAGGCGGGAAGCGACTGCACCACGTCGGCCTTGTCGTTGACCGCATACACGGGCCCGTTGAACTCGGCCGTGAGCAGGTTGTGCAGGATCTCGCCGCCGATCGTCCCCCGCTGCCGGGAGGCCCCGACCACGGCCACGGAGCTCGGCTCGAGGAAGCTCCGCACGGCGGCCACCGCGCCGATGCGCTCACGCTCATCGAACCGCGCGACGGCGCCCGGCGACAGTGAGGTGGGCAGCTCGATCTCGAGGGCATCCGGCGTCGAGTGGAGCTCGACCGGGAACCCGCTCTGGCGAAAGACGTCGATCATCCGGTGGTTGTGCGGGAGCACCTCGGCCACGAACGTCGAGATGCCCTGCCGCTCGGCCACCTGGGCCAGATGGGCGAGCAGGATGGTGGAGATGCCCCGCCCCTGCCATGCGTCGGCGACCAGGAAGGCGACCTCGGCACGGGTGGCGTCGATCCGCACGTACGCGGCGTGAGCCACCACCCCGTACGGGCGCCCACCCTCGGCTACCAGTCCGAAGCGGTCCGAGTAGTCGACGTCCACCGTCCAGGACGTGGCCCAGTCGAGGTTCACCGCGCCGAAGAACCGGTATCCGATCGACCTGATCGACAGCCCCTCGAGGAACTCGTGAATCGCGGGACCGTCGTCGGTCCGGATGGGACGGACGTGCATGGTTGCCCCGTCGCGCAAGACGACGTCGGCCTCGCGCTCCCACGGATAGGCGGTCCGAGACGAGCTCATCCCTGTCGCACCCCGTGCTCGTTCCGCTGACCGATCACGAACCTGAGGTTTAGCAACCAATGCCGGGGTCCCTGCATCCGGGGAAACCCGAAGCTGCGCGGCGGGATTGCCGGATCGGCCGCGGGGCCATCCGCGATGACCGTCATGCCTCCGGGGACTACGGTCGTGGTTGGAGCCAAGCGTGAACCGTCGCAACCGAATGCGTGTCGTGATCGCCGGTGGCGGAGTCGCCGCCCTGGAGGCGCTGCTGGCGCTCCGGGCGCTGGCCGGCCACCTGGTCGACATCACCCTGCTGTCGCCGACCCGAGATTTCATCTACCGGCCGGTGACGGTGGCCGAGGCATTCGACCACGCGCAGGCGCGCGTGTACGACCTGGCCGAGATCCTCGCCGATCAGGGCGGCGGCGAGCTCATACCGGAGGCATTGGCTCGAGTGATCCCCGCGCGCCGGGTGGCGATCAGCCAGTCCGGCCGGGAGATCGCGTTCGACGCGCTGGTGGTGGCGACCGGAGCGCAGCCGCGCGAGTGGCTCCCCGGCGGGCTTACCTTCCGCGGCCGAGGCGACGTGCCGGCCCTGCGCGGCCTGCTCGAGGACCTGGTCGACGGCAAAGCGCGATCGGTGGCGCTGGCCTTGCCTTCGGAGCGGATGTGGGCACTCCCGCTGTACGAGCTTGCCCTGATGACCGCCGGCCATGTCCGCGAACGAGGCGCGGGCGAAGTAACCGTGACGCTGGTCACCCCCGAGGAGGAGCCGCTCGAGCTCTTCGGTCCGGCCGCCGCCGCCGTCGTGCAGCCTTTGCTGGCCGCCCGCGGCGTCACGCTGCGCACGTCGTCTCGCCCCGCGTTCGTGCTGGGACGCAAGCTGGTCCTCGCCGGCGGCGCTGAGATGTTCGTCGACCGGGTGATCACGCTCCCGAGGCTCGAGGGCCCGCGGCTGCCCGGGCTGCCGCACGATGGCCAGGGATTCATCCCGGTGGACCGTTTCGGACGGGTCATCGGGTTGGACAGCGTCTATGCGGCCGGGGACGTCACGGCGTTCCCGCTCAAGCAGGGCGGTCTGGCCACCCAGCAGGCTGACGCCGTCGCCGGCGCGATCGCGGCGCGGGCGGGAGGGCCGGATGCGCCCGCGCCGTTTCAGCCCGTGCTGCGTGGGCTCCTGCTCACCGGGGGCGCGCCTCTGTACCTCCGCGCCGAGCCCCAACGCTTCCCCCGCCGGGCAACGGTGGCGATCGAGGCGCGTCCGGAGTCGCGACGGGGCCGTGAGGCATCGGCGGCCGCCGGTCAGGCCCTGTGGTGGCCGCCGGGAAAGATCGCCGGCCGGTACCTGGCGCCCTACCTGGCCACCGCCCGGCCGGCGCTGCTGCACCCCGGGCTGCTGTCGGATCGAGTGGCGGTGCCCGGGCCGCCCGTCTCGGATGTCGAATTCGAAGACGCGCTCGAGTTGGCACTCCTGCTGGCCGACGCCGACGCTCGTTGGGGTGACTACGCCTCGGCGCTGAACGCGCTCGACGCGGCTGAGGCGTTGCGGGGGGCGCTCCCGCCCGAGTACGAGGTCAAGCGGCGCGAGTGGCGCGCCGAAGAGCGACTCGCCGTGGGCCGGTGATCTCGCCGTGAAGCCAAGGGTGCTCGTCACCGCCGCAAGTCGCCACAACGGCACGCGGGAGATCGCCGACGCAATCGCGGCCGGGCTCGCCGCGCGGGGGGTCGCCGCCGACGCGCGCGCCATCGAGGATGTGACGGACGTGAGCGTCTACGGTGCGGTCGTGCTCGGCAGCGCGATCTACATGAACCGCTGGCTCGGCGAGGCGCGCCGGTTCGCCCAGGTGCACGCCTCGGAGCTATGCATGAAGCCGGTGTGGCTGTTCAGCTCAGGGCCGCTCGGGCCCGCCGATCACCTGATCCCGGCGGGCGAGCCCGCGGACGTCTTCGTGGTCGAGCGGCTCACTCGAGCCATGGGCCATCGCACGTTCGGCGGTCGGCTGGAGATGAAGCACCTGCGCTTCGACGAGCGGGCTGCCGTGCGCAGCATTCACGCCCCGGAGGGGGACACGCGCGACTGGGCCGAGGTCGACCGGTTCGCCGGCGAGATCGCCGACGAGCTACTTCAGGCGTACATCGCCGCTTAGCCCGGCGGTCACTGCGTCGGCCGAGCCATCGACCTCTTTGGCCGTCGAAGAGGGGCGGTGGATGATGAGAACCGGTCGGCCGGCATGGATCGAGACGGCCGCCGAGACACTGCCGAGCAGTGCCGACTGCAAGCGCGTCAGGCCTCGGGCGCCGAGCACGATCGCGATGGCGTCGAGCTCATCGGCGGAATCACAGATCGCCCGCCACGCCTTCCCATGCGCGACGCGGCCTTGCGCGCGAAACCCCGCAGCGCGAGCGAACTCGACGCCGCGGCCTACCTGCCGCTGCGCAACCTCATCCGCGATCTCGTCGAACTGCAAAGCCCTGGAGAGCAGCCGCCCGATCGGAGCGTCGAGGATCGTTGCGGGGTCCGATGGCGACCAGAGCCTGATCGGCTCACTTACGGTGATGACGACTGCCGGTCGGGGTCCGAGCAGCCGGCCCGCGGTAGCGATGGCGTTCGCAGCGTCGTCTGAGCCGTCGAAGCACAGAAGCACCGGCTTGCTGGTCGCCGCGTCGGTCGGATACAGCCGCATAAATCGACTTAACCACCGCCTGTCGGCGTGGGCATCCGCTGTTTGCCCCCGCCTCCCTTGTGGGCCAATACCGATGCGATCCCGGCGCCCGCGATCAAAGCTCGAGGGATGACGGTGCGCCGGATTATCGAGCACCGCTCGCTGATACTGGCCGGCGGGGCGCTGTGCGCAATCGCCGCAGGAGTGATCCTGCACGCGGGAGGGCACCAGGCCGCGGGAGACGATGTCTGGGGCCTTGCCGTCGCCGTCCTCGCGGCTGACCTGCTCGTCGAGGCTCTGCACACGGTCGTCGTCGAACACCACATGGGGGTAGACACGATCGCGCTCGTGGCCATGATCGGAGCTCTCGTGCTCGGCGAGGAGCTAGCCGGCGCGGTGGTGGGCCTGATGTTCTCCGGAGGGGCGGCGCTCGAGGATCTCGCTTCGACCCGCGCGCGGCGTGAGCTCACCGCGCTCGCGCAACGTGCCCCGAAGTTCGCCCGGCTGAGAATCGGCGACCGGATCGAGCGGGTTGCCATCGACCGCGTGCACGCCGGCGACACCGTGGTGGTGCGCACCGGCGAGGTCGTCGCCGTCGACGGCACGCTCGCGAGCTCCGAGGCGGTGATCGACACGAGCATGCTGACCGGCGAGCCGCTGCCGGTCGCGCTCGCCGCGGGCATGAGCGTCCTCAGCGGCACCGCGAACGCCGGAGCGCCATTCGAGCTCTTGGCCGATCGAGCCGCATCCGAGAGCGCGTACGCGGCGCTGGTGCGCCTCGTCGAACAGGCGCAGGCGCACCGCGCACCATTCGTCCGCATGGCCGACCGCTACGCAGGGTTCTTCCTTCCGGCGACGCTGCTCGCAGCCGGCGCGGCCTGGGCGTTCAGTGGGGATCCGGTCCGGGCCCTGGCTGTGATGGTCGTTGCGACGCCCTGCCCACTGATCCTCGCGGCGCCGATCGCCTTCGTGTGCGGGCTGTCACGTGCCGCCCGCAAAGGTGTGATCGTCAAGGGTGCTGCCGGGATCGAAACGCTCGGTCGCGCTCGCACGGTGCTGTTCGACAAGACCGGAACGCTGACCGCCGGTACTCCGACGGTGCGCGAGGTCATCGCTGTGAACGGGGTCAACCGCCACGAGCTGCTCGCGCTTGCGGCGTCCGTCGATCAGGTGTCCGCCCACGTGCTCGGCGACGCGCTGGTACGCAGCGCGAACGACGCGCACCTGACGCTGGTCGCGCCGGGGGCGGTCCGCGAACAGCCAGGGCAGGGCATCGAGGGTGTCGTACGCGGACGACGGGTTGCCGTGGGAAGCCGTGCGTTCTTGCTCGCCGCCGGTGTCCCGAGCAACGAGATCAGATCGGCCGTTGCGCGCATCGGCCATGGATCGGGCGAGGCGCAGATCCTGGTGGCGCTCGATCGACACCTCTCCGGCGTGATCGTGATGGCCGACGAGGCGCGCCCGGAGGCCGCTACGGTCGCGCGCCGGCTCCGCGGAGAAGGCATCAAACACATCGCGATGGTGTCGGGCGACCGCCGATCGGTCGCGCAGCGGATCGGAACCGAGCTCGGAGTGGACCGCGTGTACGCCGAGTGCTCGCCCGAGGAGAAGCTCGAGATCGTCCGTTCTCTCCAAGGGCGGCGTGAGCTGTCACCGGTGGTGATGGTCGGCGATGGCGTCAACGACGCGCCCGCGCTCGCGCTCGCCGACGTGGGAATCGCGATGGGCGCAGCCGGCGCCACCGTGTCATCCGAGACCGCGGACGCCGTCATTACCGTCGACCGGGTCGATCGCGTGGCGGACGCTGTCCATGCCGGGCGCCGCGCCCTGCACATCGCGCGCCAGAGCGTGCTCGCCGGCATGGGCCTGAGTCTCGCCGCGATGGCGGTCGCCGCCGCGGGCTACCTACCCCCGCTGGCGGGCGCGCTGCTCCAGGAAGCGATTGACCTGGCGGTGATCGTGAACGCCCTGCGGGCTCTGAAGGGATAGTCGGTATTTCACCGCTCCTCGGGCGCACGTTGTCCCCGATGCGAGGCGGTTCCGAACGGTGTAAGGATTTGGTGCATGACAACTACAACACAAGACAACCGTGAGGAAGTGCTCGCGACGACGGATGACGCGCTGCGAGAGCAGGCTCTCGATCGGCTCAAGAAACGCCGAGATTTCAAGGCTCACGCTCTGGTCTACCTTCTGGTGAACCTGTCGATCTGGGGAATCTGGGCCGTGATCGCTGTCACATCGGGCAGTGGATGGCCGTGGCCGGTTTTCCTGACCTTGTTCTGGGGGATCGGGCTCGCTATGAATGCGTGGGACGTCTACTTCCGCCGGCCGATCACCGAGCAGGAGCTGCAGCGAGAGATCGATCGCCTGCAACACGCGCACTGACTCACACTCGGAGGTGAATCATGTCCGTCGAACCGGCCTCTCTCCCTAGCCCCGTCCCGCGTCGGCCTTCGTCGCCGCTCTGGTTCCATGCTCGAGCGTTGTGGGCCGGCGTCGCGATCATGACGATGTGGCTGGCCGTCTTGTTCGTGGGCGTCTTCGGAGAGAACATCGTCAGTTCCACCCCCGGCGGCGATTCCACATCGGTGCCGGTGGTCGTCGCACTGCTTCCGTTCGTGCTGCCGGCCACCATCGTCGTCGCCCGTCGAGGGTTCAAAGAGACTCCGGAACGCAACCAGCGGCCTTCGTGAACGGTGGGTGCTGATGCACAGCTCGCCAGAGCATCTTCCGGTCACGGTGTTCGGGCCCGATCCTGTGCTCAGCGTGACGATCGAGCGAAGTGGCGATGCCGACGAGGTGCACGTCCACGCCGCCGGTCAGGGAGTATGGGTATCGCGGATGGCGGCCGAGCTCGGGGCTTGGCCGATCCTGTGTGGTCTGTTGGGCGGCGAAACCGGCCACGCGCTCGCCCCGCTGCTCGAGGCGCTCCCCGGCGAGCGGCGGATCGTCTACACGGCTGGCTTTAGCGGCAGCTACATCGTCGATCGCCGCACTGGAGACCGGCGGCTCGTCGCCACGGCTGGAAGACCGCCGCCGCATCGCCACGAGGTCGACGACCTGGTGGCGGCCACCTGTGCCGCCGCATTGGACAGCGCCGTGCTGGTGCTGTGCAATCCGTTCCCGGCCGAAGGGCTGCCGGAGGACGTCTACGAGACGCTGGTCGCCGACGTGCGAGCGGCGGGCGTCCCAGTGATCGTCGATCTTTCCAGCCCCCGCTTGGAGCGCACCCTTCCGTACTGTCCGGATCTCGTGAAGCTGAACGACTGGGAGCTGGCCGGTTATGTGCACGGTCCCGTCGACGGTCAGCGTGGCCTAGATGCTGCGCGGCAGCTCCAGGCCGCCGGAGCGAGGGCCGTGGCGGTCACGCGGGCCGAGAAACCCATCCTGGTCGTGGCGGACGATGGTGA
Source organism: uncultured Solirubrobacterales bacterium (assembly GCA_963832315.1). Lineage (GTDB taxonomy): Bacteria > Actinomycetota > Thermoleophilia > Solirubrobacterales > Solirubrobacteraceae > Palsa-465. The sequence goes on from CAWHTT010000016.1 coordinate 74,483, forward strand.
TCCGTTCGAGATCGTCCCGCAACCGCTGCCGCGCGGCTTTCGCGAAGGCTGCGGCGACTCGATGATGGGTGCGATCGCCGCGGGCTGGGCGCGTGGGCTCAGCCTCCGGGAAGCCCTCGTGCTCGGCGCCGCGGCAGGATCGGCCAACTTCCTGCGTCACGGCCTCGGCACGGGGACGCGAGAGGTGGTCGAACAGCTGGCACGTCACGTCGTGACACGCCCGCTCGCCGCGTGGGAGCCGGCGTCGGTCAACTGACCGTCTCGGCTAGACCGCGAACGGACAGGCGGGATCGTCCCCGCGCACGATCGCGCGCGGCGCCGTGTGGGTCACCCAGTCGAGGTGGGCCGACACGGGCTCGACCGCGCGGAGAACCTCGAATCCCGCGGCGAGCTCGACCGGGCGCCCCGCTCGCGAGGAATGTGAGTCGGTCCCCAGCACATGAAGCACCCCCGCCCGCGCCAGGGCGAGCATCGAGGGTCTGATCAGCTCGTCCGTCAGGTAAGCAGCAGTGCCCTGGACCAAAGCGCCACGGCCGACGAGCCGCCTGAGGCGCTCGACCAGATCCGGGGCGGGATGCCGCTCCGGGTGTGCGATGAGCGCACAGAACCCGCGCCCCTGCAGCGCCGCCACCGCGTCCTCGAAACGCTCGTCCAGGGGGCCGGGCGCCGGCTCGAGGAGGATCCACCGCCTCGATCCTCCCAGCGTCACGGCCGCCAGCTCGCGGTCGTCCAGATCGTCGAGCATGGTCGCAGCAACCTCGCCTCCAGGCAGGACGCGGATGCGACAGCGCGCTTCCCGAAGCGCTGTCGTGAGCTCGATCCGCCGTCGCGGGAGCTCGGCGATGATCACCGCGTGGTCGGCGCGGATGTGCGGCGTGGCGCAGATCGCGTCGATTCCATCCGCCTGCGCCTGCATCGCCATCGCCACCGCGTCGTCGAGATCGCGGGCTCCATCGTCGATTGCGGGGAGGAGGTGGCAGTGCAGATCGATCGTGCCCGGCGACACCGCGCCTCTTCAGATCGATGGTTATCGTCGACCGGCCGCCCGGGCCGCCACCACCTCCGGTGACGGGACGACGAGCACTGGGCGATCGGCGTGCTGCAGCACCGCGTGCGTGACGCTGCCCAGCAGGAGCGACTTCACCCCGGTGAGCCCGCGCGAGCCGAGCACTATCGCCTCGGCGTCTATACCGGCTGCTTCGGCGAGGATCGATCCGCCGATCGACCCATCGCGGACGCGGATCCGCGCCAGAGTCTCGACGAGCCGCTCCCAGACCGTGAGGACCACCGCGGGCCGGCCCGGCAGAAGCTCACCGGCGCGCTCGATCGCCGACTGCGCGTCAGGTGAACCGTCGTATCCGATCAGGATCAAGCCGGGTCTCCCTACGGACGAGGCGGAGCGCGCGGAACATGGCGCCATCAGTTTGGACCGCCAGCGTCCGACGCGCGTCCGTAGTTTTCCGACGCGTGAGCGAAGAGCCCGGATGCCGGCGTGTCATCTGCGGTGAGTCGGTAGTTACTCCCGATGACGGCGCCGGCGTGGAGGCGCATGCTCGAAGTAACGAGCAGGCGCCGGCGGGTGCCGGAAAGGAGCTGAAGATGAGCGCAGTGGTGATTTACGAATCGGTGTATGGCAACACCCGGGCCGTGGCCGAGGCGATCGCGGAGGGGTTGGGCGACGCACGCATCCTCTCGGTGCACGAGGCACCCGCTCAGGTGCAGGAAGAGGAGCTGGTGGTGATCGGTGGTCCCACGCACATCCATGGCATGGCCACCAGCCGTAGCCGCCAGGCGGCGGTTGATGCGCTGCACGAGGACGGGAACGAGCACCAGATAGAGCCGGCGGCCACCGAAGAGCCCGGGCTGCGGGCGTGGCTGCGCGACCTTCCCGAAGGACCCGACATCAAGGCGGCGGCGTTCGACACGCGTATCGACCGCTCGCCCTGGCTCACCGGCGCGGCGTCGCGCGGGATCGCCAAGCGGCTTCGCCACCGCCGGTACGACGTCGTGGACAGCGAGAGCTTCCTGGTCGAGGAATCGGAGGGCCCGCTCGCCGAAGGTGAGCTCGACCGGGCCCGCGAGTGGGGCCGCAAGCTCGCCAGCCTGGTACCGGTTGGCGCGGCGCAACGGAGCGGGCGGTGAATGGTGAGTACCCGGTCCGGTTCGCGGTCGACTATCCCGACCGCGAGCTGGATCGGCTCAGCACGGCGTTTCGGATCTTCACGGTGATCCCGATCGCGATCGTGCTGGCAACCATTGGCGGCTACAGCGCGCGGTGGGGCACGAGCACCACGGCGACGACCGAGGTGGCGGTCGGGGGCACGGGCCTGCTGTTCATCCCGCCCCTGCTCATGATCGTATTCCGGCAGAAGTACCCGCGCTGGTGGTTTGACTGGAACGTGCAGCTGTTGCGTTTCGCAAACCGCGTAGGCGTGTACCTGGCGCTGATGGACGACCGCTATCCATCGACCGACGAGCAGCAGTCGGTTCATCTCGACTTCGCCTACCCGGACGCGCGTACGGGGCTGAATCGCTGGCTACCGATCGTCAAGTGGCTGCTGGCCATTCCCCACTACATCGTTCTGTTCTTCCTGTACGTCGGGGCGGTCCTGGCCGCTATCGGGGCATGGTTCGCGATCCTGTTCACCGGCCGGTACCCGCGGTCGATCTTCGACTACATCGAAGGCGTGATCCGCTGGCACAACCGAGTGGTCGGGTACGCACTGATCCTCGTCACCGATGAGTACCCGCCGTTCCGACTCGCGGCGTGAGGTCAGGCCAGTGCGGGCCGGCGCTTCGTCCGCGCCCCTCTGAGGTCGGACGGGGCACGATCAGGACCGAGCAGCAGGCCTTGGCGACGAGCGTCTCGCCAGGCGCCATCGGGACTGGGGCCCATCGGTGCTGCGGGAAATCCGCAGGGCGTCCAGCGGTCGGCCCGGATTGCCGGTCGGGATGCGAGGGCTACTTTCTGACCATGTCTGTGCCCGGGGAGCTGATCGAGAACCGGACGTTCGACGAGATCGCGGTCGGCGAGACCGCCGTACTCGAACGCACGCTCAGCTGGGAGGACATCGAGTTGTTCGCGGTCGTGTCGGGCGACGTGAACCCGGCGCACGTTGACAAGGACTACGCCCGCAGCGACATCTTCCACGCAATCGTCGCCCATGGCATGTGGGGCGCCTCGCTGATCTCGACGCTGCTCGGAACCCGCTTGCCGGGGCCCGGAACGATCTACCTCGAGCAGACGCTCGGCTTTCGCCGCCCGGTGACCATCGGGGACACGATCACGGTCTCGGTGACCGTGGCCTCGAAGGACCCAACGCGTCACCGCGTGGTGCTTGATTGCCGGTGCGTCAACCAACGAGGCGAGACGGTGATCGATGGCAGCGCGACGGTGCTGGCGCCCACGGAGAAGGTTCGCCGTCCCCGTTTTGCGCTGCCTGAGGTCTCTCTTCACGAGCACGCCAGCTCGGTCGAGTGACCGGGCCGGCACTTGAGTAGTTCTCCGAACGGCCTCTGTGGCCGCCGGCGGATGGGGGACCGCCGGCGCCGGCCCAGACTGAACGAATGAGCCACCCCGTGGGATCGCGTGAAGGAGGAAACCATGTCTGAAGCAGTCATTGTCGATGCAATCCGGACGCCCATCGGCCGGGCGATGAGAGGAACTCTGCGCGATATGCGCGCCGACGACCTCGCGGCGATTCCATTGCGCGCGCTGATCGAGCGCAACCCCGAGGTCGACTTCCGCGAGACCGCCGACGTCATGATGGGCTGTGGCTTCCCTGACCACGAGCAGGGCTACAACATCGCCCGCAACGCGACGCTGCTGGCCGGGCTCGACCATCACGTCCCCGGTGTGACCGTGAGCCGCTTCTGCGCCTCCTCGCTGCAGACGATCAGGATGGCCTTCCACGCGATCAAGGCGGGCGAAGGGGACCAGTACATCGCAGCAGGCGTGGAGTGCACCTCGCGCGGAGCCGGCATGACCCTTCCAGTGATGAACCCGCGACTCGACGGGACCAACGGCACCGGCTACAACGTCTACATCCCGATGGGCCTCACGGCCGAGAACGTGGCCGACCGCTGCAAGGTGACCCGCGAGGCCCAGGACGAGTGGGCCGCGCGGTCCCAGCAACGCGCGGTCGCCGCGCGCGAGAGCGGGCACTTCGATCCCGAGGTCGTGGGCGTGGACATCCCGGAGACCCACGACGCGGGCGGAGACGTCATTGCAGCGCACACGGTCACCAGGGACGACGGTCCCCGCGCGGGCACCACGGTCGAGACGCTGGCCAAGCTGAAGCCTGCTTTCAAGCCAACCGGCACGGTGACCGCCGGCAATGCCTGCCCGTTGAACGACGGCGCCGCGGCGCTGCTGGTGATGTCGGAGGAGAAGGCCCGCGAGCGCGGCGTCAAGCCGCGGGCGCGGATCGTGGCCTCCGCGGTCGCCGCGATCCGCCCCGAGATCATGGGCCTCGGGCCGATCCCCGCGTGCCGGAAGGCACTCGAGCAGGCGGGCCTCAAGATCGACGACATCGACGTCGTCGAGCTCAACGAGGCGTTCGCGGCGCAGGTGCTGCCGTGCCGTGACGAGCTGGGCATCGACCCGGACAAGCTGAACATCAACGGCGGCGCGATCGCGCTGGGTCACCCGTTCGGGATGACCGGCGCCCGGATCATGACCACCCTGCTGAACAACCTCGATTCAGTCGAAGGCCGGTACGGACTGGAGTCGATGTGTGTCGCCGGCGGGTTGGGGATGGCGATGATCGTCGAGCGGCTCTACTAGAACGGAAAGGACAGCATCATGGCAACCACAGGTTCTAAGACTCAGCCCGCCGTGCGCGATCGCGATCTCACCGGCCGGGTAGCGCTGGTCACGGGAGGTACGCGCGGGATCGGCGCGGCGATCTGCCACGCTCTCGCTGCGGACGGCGCCGCAGTCGCGGCCGGCTACTCCTCAAATCAGGCGCGCGCCGACGAGTTGCGCCAGGCGGTCGAGGCCGAGGGAGGCTTGCTCACCCTGCACCAAGGCAACATCGGGGATGCAGAGGACTGCCAGCGCGTCGTCCGCGAGGTGATCAAGGAGCACGGGCAGCTCGACATCCTGGTCAACAACGCCGGCATTACGGTCGACAAGCCCGTTTGGAAGCTGTCGCCGGCCGATTGGGACAAGGTGCTGCAGGTGGACCTGTCGGGCGCCTTCTATATGTGCAAGCCCGCAATCGAGCACATGATCGCCCGGGGCTCAGGGCGGATCATCAACATTTCATCGGTCGGCGGCGAGATGGGCAACATCGGTCAGGTCAACTACACGGCCGCGAAGTCAGGGCTGTTCGGCCTGACGAAGACGCTCGCCAAAGAGGCCGCGCTTGCACTCCGAGTGGCCGGAACGCTCGAGAAAGGAATCGGGATCACGGTCAACTGCGTCACCCCGGGCCTGACCGACACCGACATGGTCGTCACCATCCCACCGTTCATGCTGGCGGAGATGGTGGAGCAGATCCCCGTTCACCGAATGGGGCGCCCTGACGAAATCGCGCGTGCCGTCTGCTTCTTGGCCCAGGACGCCTCGGGTTACATCACCGGGCAGATCTGGGACGTCGACGGCGGCCTCAACATGTGATCGGACTGACAAATGGCTATCAACGTTTCAGAACAAGAAGCCCGTGACGTCGTCGAGGCGGCGCGGGAGGCCGAATGGAAGCTGCCGAGCTTCGGCAAGCAACTGTTCCTCGGCGACTTTCGGCTCGATCTGATCCATCCGCAGCCGCGGTTGGACCCCGACGCGATCGAGAAGGGCGAGCGGTTCCTCGCCGAGCTGCGCGCGGTGCTGGCGGAAACCGCCGACCCGCTCGAGATCGAGCGTGAGGCGAAGATCCCTGACCGCGTTGTAGATGCACTCAAGAGGATCGGTGCGCTGGGGATGAAGGTGCCCCCGAAGTACGGAGGGCTTGGGCTCTCTCAGGTGTACTACAGCAAGGCGCTGGCGATCGCCGGCAACTGTCACTCGGCGATCTGCACGCTGCTCAGCGCGCACCAGTCGATCGGCGTCGCCGAGCCGCTGCGGATGTTCGGGAGCGAGGAGCAGCGGCAGAAGTGGCTGCCGCTCGTCGCCAAGGATCACATCAGCGCGTTCCTGTTGACCGAGCCGGGGGTGGGGTCAGATCCGGCTCGGATGGGCTCGACGGCGACCCCCGTCGAGCCCCATCTGGCCATCACGCCGGTGGACGACGAGATCGTCGCGACCCCGGTCGAGGGTGGTTACATGATCAACGGGCGCAAACTGTGGGCGACGAACGGAACCATCGCGGACATCGTCGTGGTGATGGCCAAGGTGCCCAAGAGCGATGGCCATCGTGGTGGCATCACCGCGTTCGTGCTGCCCTACACCAGCGAGGGGATCACTGTCCTGCACCGCAACGCGTTCATGGGCCTGCGCGGGATCGAGAACTCGGTGACACTCCTTAAGGACGTGTTCGTGCCCGAGGAGAACCGGATTGCGCGCGAGGGCGACGGGCTCAAGATCGCGCTCAGCACGCTGAACACGGGGCGTCTGGCGCTCATGGCGATCGCGGTCGGGGCTTCGAAGTGGGCCACGAAGATCGCTCGCGAGTGGGCCACCGAGCGGGTGCAGTGGGGCCGGCCGATCGGCAAGCACGACGCGGTGGCTCAGAAGCTGGCGTTCATCGCGGGCAGCGCGTTCGGTCTCGAAGCGATGCTCGACGTGTCCGCGCGCCTGGCCGACAACAAGCGCAATGACATCCGGATCGAGGCCGCTCTGTGCAAGGTGTACGGCTCGGAGCTCTCGTGGAAGGTGATCGACGAGCTCATGCAGGTTCGTGGCGGTCGTGGCTACGAGACTGCCGAGTCGCTCAAGGCGCGCGGGGAGAAGCCCGTGCCCGTCGAGCAGGTCATGCGTGACATGCGCGTGAACCGCATCTTCGAAGGGTCGAGCGAGATCATGCACTTGCTGATCGCACGCGAGGCGGTCGATACCCACCTGCAGGCCGCGGGTGGCCTGCTGATGGGCAATGGCGACGTGAAGGCCAAGGCGGATGCGGCGGTCAAGGCAGGGCTGTTCTACGGCAAGTGGCTGCCGAACCTGGCGGTCGGCAGGGGCCAGAATCCTCGCTCGTACGAGGAGTTCGGGCCGCTCGCGAGCTACCTGCGCTACGTCGAGCGTTCCTCGCGCAAGCTCGCCCGATCGACGTTCTACGGCATGGCCCGCTGGCAGGCCAAGCTCGAGCAGAAGCAGTCGTTCCTGGCCCGGATCGTCGACGTCGGCGCCGAGCTCTACGCGATCTCCGCGACGGTGGTCTACGCCGACACGATCGGACGCGAACAGCCGGAGCGCAAGGACGAGGCGATCGAGCTCGCGCAGCTCTTCTGCTCAATGGCCAAGCGGAGAGCCGACACGCTGTTCGGAGAGCTGTGGGCGAATGACGACGATGCCCGCTATGCCGCCGCGCAGAAGGTGCTGGGCGGGCGCTACACCTGGCTCGAGGATGGGATTTTCGACCCCGCCGGCGACGGCCCGATGATGCCGGCGCTGGACTAGGAAGGGGGACCACCATGGTCACGGCGATTACAGAGCCGGCCGCCTCGACGGAAGCCGAGTGGGCCGCACGGTTGGACGGTTTCGTGGAGCGCGCGCAGGAGGCCTCCGCCGCGCTCCGCGAACTCGATCAGGAGGCGGTCGACCGGATCGTCTGGGCGATGACGGTCGCCGGGCTCGAGCACGCGGTCGAGCTGGCCGAGCTGGCGATGGAGGAGACCCAGTTCGGCGTGCTCGAGGACAAGGTGCTCAAGAACTACATCGCCACCGAGTTCCTCTACGACTACCTGAAGGACAAGAAGTCGGTGGGCGTGATCGACGAGGACCGCGAGCGCGCCCTCCAGTACGTCGCGGAGCCCATCGGGGTTGTGCTGGCGCTGCTGCCGATCACCAATCCGACGTCGACGACGCTGTTCAAGTCGATCGTGTGCGCCAAGACGCGAAACGCGCTGGTCATGCGTCCGTCCCCGCGCGCAGTGCGTTGCTGCCGGCGCGCCGCCGAGGTGCTCCAGGAGGCGGGCGAGGCGGTTGGGCTGCCGCCCAACGCTCTGCAGGTGATCCCCGACCCATCGCTCGAGGTGTCGCAATACCTGTTCCACCACCCGGGGGTCGACTTCATCTGGACGACCGGGGGGCCGAAGGCGGTGGCGGCCGCTAACGCCGCGGGAAAGCCTTGCCTCAGCGTCGGACCCGGCAACGCGCCGGTGTACGTCCACTCCAGCGCCGACATCCGGATGGCGGTTATGGACATGCTGATCTCGAAGACGTTCGACGCCTCGGTGATCTGCCCAGCCGAGCAGACGTGCGTGATCGACGATGCGATCTACGACGAGGTCGTCGACGAGTTCCAGCGGATGGGCGCTCGCCTCCTGACCGACGAGCAGTCGGACGCGTTGGCGGCCCGGTCGTTCACCGACGAGGGCAAGGTCCAGCTCGACGTGCTCGGGCAGTCCTGCGTGAATCTCGGAAACATGGCCGGGTTCGAAGTGTCGGAGGCCGACAAGGTGTTGCTGGCCCCGCTGCCGAGCGATCTCGAAGCTCTCGCCGCCCACCCGTTCATCGCCGAGAAGCTCATGCCGGTGCTCGGCCTGGTGCACTCGCCGTCGGTCGATCACGGCATCCGAGCCTGCGAGCTGGTCACCGAGCACTTCGGCCTCGGCCACACCTCGGCCGTGTACGCGAACGACGATGAAGTGATCAGCCGCTTCTCGCTGGCGATCCGCACGGGGCGGATCCTGGTCAACGCGCCGACCGCGGTCGGCGCACTGGGTGGCGTCTACAACTCGATGACGCCGACCTTCTCGCTCGGTTGCGGCACGTGGGGAGGCTCGAACACGACCGACAACGTCAACTACCTAAACCTCTTGAACATCAAGACCGTGTCACGCCGGCAGACGCCGCCCCAGTGGTTCCGGGTGCCATCGGACACGTACTTCAATCCCGGGTCGCTAGACAGCCTGCGCCAGCTGGACGCCGCCCGTCCGATGATCGTCACGGACAGGTGGACCGTGGCCCGCGGGGTGGCCGAGGAAGTTCGCCACTACCTCACCGCGGGCGCCGTGCACGTGTACTCCGGCGTCGAGCCCGAACCGACCGAGGCGCAGATCCGCGCCGGAATCGAGCTGCTCGAGCAGACGGGCGCCGACGCGATCATCGCGATCGGCGGCGGCTCGGTGATGGACGCCGCCAAGGCCATGCGACTGTTCCACGAGAGCCCCGAGCTGAGCATTCGGGAGCTCTCGCTGCCGTTCCTCGACGCGCGCAAGCGAATCGCCAACTTTCCGCAACTCGACCACAAGGTGCGGCTGGTGGCGATCCCGACGACGTCCGGCACGGGCTCGGAGGTCTCGCCGGCGGCGGTGATCAGCGTGGGCAAGCGCAAGGTGACGCTGGTTGACTACTCGCTCGTCCCGGACATGGCGATCGTCGACCCGAACCTCACCCTGACCATGCCCAAGGCGATCACGGCGGACACCGGAATCGACGCTCTGACCCACGCGCTCGAGGCGGCCGTGTCGATCTTCGCCTCGCCGTTCACGGACGCATTCTGCGTGCAGGCGGCCAACCTGATCTTCACGGCGCTGCCGCGTGCCTATCGGGACGGCTCGGACCTCGTGGCCCGCACCTCGATGCACAACGCCGCGACGATCGCCGGGCTGGCGTTCTCGAACGCGTTCGTCGGGCTCAACCATGCTCTCGCGCACCCAGTGGGGGCGCGGTTCGGGATCGCGCATGGCCGCGCGAACGCGATCTTCCTGCCCCACGTGCTGCGCTACAACGCATCACTGCCGAGCAAGTTCATGCCGGCGCCCGGCTACTCGGCCTACGTCGCACCGGAGAAGTATGCGGAGATCGGCCGGATTCTCGGATTCGGCGGACGCACCGAGGAGGACCGGCGCGAACGGCTCTTTGCCCGCGTCGACGCTCTGCTGGCCGAGGTCGAGGAGCCGCGAACGCTGGCCGATTGCGGCGTGTCCCGCAAGGAGTTCGAGAAGGCGCTTCCCGATCTGGCCAGGGAGGCGTTCATGGACCCGAGCATTCGCACCAACCCGCGCATCCCGATGATCCGGGAGGTCGTCGAACTGCTCCAAACGGGCTACGCGTAGAGGAGGCGAGGCAAGGTCCGGCGAGCGTCGACCGGTTCGACCGTCCCGTCTTCGTGCACGAGCACGCCTCCCCGGTGGGCGTGTAGCAACCGCCGCCCCGCCGAGGGACCGGACAGCAGAGCCGCCTTGGCCAGCGCCTCGGCCTCGAGCGCGGTCGGGGCGAGGGCCGTCACCGTGAGCAGCCCCGTCCAGGCCGGTTCTCCCGTGTCGGGGTCGATCAGGTGATGGCCGAAGTCGCCGGTTGGACGCTCCCACAGCCGCGCGTCGATGCCGGAGGTCGCCACCCCGCCGGCGCGGACGCGGAGCGTATGGGCGACCCCACCGGTCAGCGGATGGCGGACGTGCACCAGCCACGGCGTCCGATGACCGCCGAGGACCCGCAGATCGCCGCCGCAGTCGACGGCGCAGCGTCCGTGGCGCGCGAGCCGTGCCGCGAGAAGGTCGGCGGCCCAGCCCTTGGCCGAGCCGCCCAGGTCGAGCTCGAGGCCCGGCGGCCGGTGTATCAGCCCGGCGCGATCGTCGACCGCCACCGCACGCCAGGCGGCGGCCGGATCGGGCCGAGCCGGGCGCCGCGGCGGCGCGCAGGGCAGCGCCTGGACCAACGAGGCCGGCTGGACGTGGGCGCGGGAATCGGCGTAGCCGGCGCGACGCAGTGCGCCGAGGAGCGTCGGGTCGACCAGGCCGCCGGTCAGGCGGGCCGCGCGCAACGCGCCAGCGACAGCTGCCCGCAGCAGTGGTCCGGCAGGGACTGAGGCGCGTGGATCGCAGTTCAGGCGCGAGAGGTCGCTGCTCGGGTCAAAGCGCGACAGCCGGCGCTCGATCTCGGCGAACAGCGACGCCACGCCAAGTCCGCCGTCAGCGTCGCACACGACCCGGGCGCCGGTGCCCATCGTCGGGAAGCGCTCGTCGAGCACGCCGCTCTCCTGTCAGCTCCGGCTCGTGCCGCCGTCGGTCGGCGGCGGAGCCATGTCGGCGCCGTAGGCCTGCTGCAGATCCGCGATCTGCCCCGGGCTCGACTGAGTCGTCAGCGGCGGCGGTGGTGGCGGGGGTTGCGCGATGCGCGACGAGCGCCGGCGGCGGATCAGCTCGCCCATGCCACCGAGCGCCGCCGCCGCGACGAGTGTCCAGCGTTCGCGCGTCGCCATGGTGAGAGTTATGTCACGGGCCCGGCGGCCCACACAGGGGGAAAACTACGTAGGGGCCTGGGCACCTCGCACGGTTAACCGCGGTCGACTGAACGCGAAGACTATTCCCGACGGCGATACGTCCGAGCGTTTGGGAGACAAGAGATGACCACGCAAGTAGCGACCCCCAGCACCAAGAAGAGCCGAGGCGGGACTCGCAAGTGGGTGTACGACTTCGCCGAGGGCTCGCGCGAGATGCGTGACCTGTTGGGCGGCAAGGGCGCAGGCGTGGCCGAAATGACGCGAATCCTCGGGGCTGACCTGGTTCCGGCCGGATTTACGATCACCACCGAAGCTTGCGTCGCGTACATGCGCGGCGCCCAGTCGTGGCCCGAGGGGCTGGAGGAGCAGGTGGGCGTGGCGCTCGCGTCGCTCGAGCAGCGGGCCGGCAAGCGGCTCGGCGACCCCCAGGACCCACTGCTCGTGTCCGTGCGCTCCGGGGCGCGCGTGTCGATGCCGGGGATGATGGACACCGTTCTGAACCTGGGCCTGAACGATGAGTCGACCGCGGGGCTGGCGGGGCGCACCGGCGATGAGCGCTTCGCGTGGGATTGCTACCGCCGCCTGGTACAGATGTTCGGCAACGTGGTGCGCGGGATCCCGGGCGAGCGCTTCGAGGACGAGATCGCGCGGGTCAAGCGCGAGCGTGGCGTGACGCTCGACACCGAGCTCGATGCCGACGCACTGCGCGAACTGACCGAGAGCTTCAAGTCCTACTATGACTTTCCGACCGATCCGCAGGAGCAGCTCAGGCAGTCGATCCGCGCCGTGTTCGACTCCTGGATGGGCGAGCGAGCCGTCCAGTACCGGCGGATCAACCGGCTGCCCGACGACTGGGGTACCGCGGTCAACGTGCAGCAGATGGTGTACGGCAACAAGGGCGAGTCGTCTTGCTCGGGGGTGGCATTCAGCCGCGACGAGGTGACCGGCGCGCAGACCCCGTCGGGTGACTTCCTGCTCAACGCACAGGGCGAGGACGTGGTCTCCGGCGTGCGCACGCCGCGCGACCTCTCCGAGCTGCGCGACTGGATGCCCGAGGTGGCCGATCGGCTCACCGAGATCCTGCGCAGGCTCGAGGCCCACTACAAGGACATGCAGGACACCGAGTTCACGGTCGAGGAGGGGCGGCTGTTCATGCTCCAGACCAGGAGCGCGAAGCGGCCGGCACAGGCCGCGGTGCGCTTCGCGGTGGATGCCTTCGAGGAGCGACTGCTCAACAAGGCCGAGGCCGTCGCCACGATCGACGCCGACGCGCTCGACGCGCTGCTGCACCCGTCGTTCGACGCCACCGCGCGCTACACCGTGCTCGCCCATGGCGTCGCGGCTTCGCCAGGCGCGGCGAAGGGCACGATCGTGTTCACCGCGCCGGAGGCGGTCGAACAGGCGGCCGACGGCAAATCCGTCATTCTTGTGCGGCCGTTCACCGAGGCCGACGATGTGGCCGGGTTCCATGCCGCGGTAGGGATCCTCACCTCAGAGGGCGGCAAGGCGTCGCACGCGGCGTTGGTCGCGCGCGGCATGGGTCGTCCGGCGGTCACCGGTGCCGCAGCAATGGACATCGACCTCAAGGCTGGCGAGGTGCGGATCGGCGAGCACGTCCTGCACGCCGGCGACTTCATCGCGATCGACGGCACGAACGGCGCCATCACCACCGACGATGTTCCGCTCGTCGAAACCCAGATCGACGCCCGCTTCGAGACCGTCCTGCGCTGGGCCGACGAGCTGCGCGAGATCGGGGTGCGGGCGAACGCCGACACCCCCGAGGACGCTGCCCGCGCCCACCGCTTCGGCGCGGAGGGGATCGGGCTGTGCCGGACCGAGCACATGTTCATGGCCGCTGATCGCCAGCCGAAGATGCGGGCGATGATCATGGCCGAGGACGAGGCCGGCCGGCGGGCCGCGCTCGACGAGCTGCTCCCGCTCCAGCAGAGCGACTTCGAGGGGTTGTTCGAGGCGATGGCGGGCTGGCCGGTGACGATCCGGCTGCTCGATCCGCCCCTGCACGAGTTCCTGCCCGACCGCTTCGAGCTCAACGAGCAGATCGTGCGCGCGCGGATCGACCGCAGCCCGCGTCTGGAGGGACTCGAGCGCCAGTTCGATCGGGCGCGATCGCTCGAGGAGACCAACCCGATGCTGGGAACGCGCGGCGTGCGGCTGGGTGTGATGGAGCCGGAGGTGTACGAGATGCAGGTGCGGGCAATCGCCCGGGCCGCGCGTGCGGTGCACGAGCGAAGCGGCCGCACGCCGAAGCTCGAGATCATGATCCCGCTGGTGGCCTACGAGCGCGAGCTCGAGCTGGTCAGGGACCGCGTAGTGTCGGTGGCGGAGGAGGAGGGGCTCAGCTTCGGCCGCGATTTCGGCGTCGGAACGATGATCGAGCTCCCGCGAGCCTGCTTCATCGCGGATCGGATCGCCCGATACGCCGATTTCTTCTCGTTCGGGACCAACGACCTGACGCAGTGCGGGATCGGCTTCTCGCGCGACGACATCGAGGGCCGGATCATCCCGCGCTACGTGGAGGAGAAGATCGTCGATGGCTCGCCGTTTGCGACGATCGACCAGGCGGGCGTCGGGGAGCTGGTCAAGATCGCGGTGGAGCGCGGGCGCAGGGAGCGACCCGACCTCGAGCTCGGCGTGTGCGGCGAGCACGGCGGGGACCCCGTATCGATCCGGTTCTTCCACGATGCCGGACTCGACTACGTCAGCTGCTCGCCGTTCCGTCTCCCCATCGCCCGAGTAGCGGCCGCCCAGGCGGCGATCGCGGCTCCGCGATGAGCGTCACTCCCGAACCGCGTCGCTTCCAGCGCGCCGAGCGCCGGCCGACCCCCAAGCCCGATATCTGCTCGCGGTGCCGGCCGAGACCGACGCGGCCGCCTACGAGCGGGCCGGCTACGTTACACCGATGCGAGCTGCCGATGCAGGTGCCTACAACCCCTGGTGAGTGAGATGACTGAGCACAACAACCCAATCCCCGGTCACGTTGTCATCGTCGGCGCAGGCGTCGCCGGCCTGGAGGCGCTGCTCGCGCTGCGGGCCCTTCTCGGCGATCGCGTCGAGGTGACGCTGATCTCACAACACGATCTGTTCGTCGACCGACCGGTCACAGTGGCCGAGCCGTTCGGCTTGGGATCGGCTGCGCGGTATTCGCTGCCGGAGATAGCCGCCGACACCGGCGCTGAGTTCATCCGCGGAAAAGTCGTGGCGGTGGATGCGGAAGCTCATCGAGTCAGCCTGGAGGAGAGCCCCGATATCGCCTTCGACGCTCTGATCCTGGCCCCGGGAGCGCGGTCAACGACGCCGCTTCCCGACGCGATCACGTTCGGGGTCAGAGGCTCCGACGAGGCGATGGCGGAGATGCTGAGCCGCATGCGCGCCGGCGCGGTGCGCAGCGTGACCTTCGTCGCGCCGAGCATGACGGGCTGGATCCTGCCGCTGTACGAGCTTGCCCTGATGACCGCGGGCGACCTCGCCCGCCACAAAGTCGCCGGCGTCCACCTCAGCCTCGTGACGTCAGAGACACGACCGCTTGCCCTGTTCGGAGACAAGGGCAGCGACACCGTCGCGCGGTTGCTCGAAGCCGCGGGCATCGAGTTCATCGGCGCCGCGGGCGGAACCCACGAGGTAATGGTCGGAGTCAGCGCAGAAGCCCGGGCGGCCGATTACCTCGTGACGCTTCCGGTCCTGCGCGGACCCGCGATCGACGGCGTGCCCGCCACGCAGGATCAGGGCTTCATCCCCGTGGACGAGCACGGGCGGGTACTGGGACTCGCCAACGTGTACGCCGCCGGCGACGCGACCGACTTCCCGGTCAAGCAGGGTGGGCTGGCGGCGCAGCAGGCAGATAGCGTGGCCGAGCACATCGCCGCGAGCTACGGGGCGGACGTGGATCCCCAGCCGTTCGAGCCCGTACTGCGAGGCATGCTCTTCACCGGCGGAGAGCCGCTGTACATGCGCTCGGGCGTCCCCGGCGCCGATCCGGACGTCCCGGGTGCGTGGTATCCGCTCTGGTGGCCGCCGACCAAGGTCGCCGGGCGGTACCTCGCGCCCTACCTGTTCGAACGCGGCGAGGAGGACGAATTCGGCGGTCCACCCGTCGGCTTCATCGACGTGGACGTTCCACTAGCCGCGGTCACGCTGCCAGGGTGAGAGTCATGTCATGGATCGACAGAACTGCATCGCGGTCGAGCATAACTGTGAGGAGAGAGATGCCTGCCCTTCAACACGAGGCGGTGCCAGCCATGGCGCCGGAGCGATTCGCTTCGGTGCTCTCGCGCGGTGAGTATGAGGCCCTGCTCGGCTTGGTCGAGCAGGCAGCGCGGGAGTTGCATGGTCGCGTGATCTGGAACGTGAACTCGACCGCGAAGGGCGGGGGCGTGGTCGAGATGCTGCGGCCGCTGCTCGGTTACTGCCGGGGCGCGGGCGTCGACGCGCGGTGGGCCGTGGTCTCGGGGCAGCCGGAGTTCTTTGCCATCACCAAGCGGATTCACAACCGGCTGCACGGGTTCGAGGGAGACGGCGGTCCGTTGGGCGACGCCGAGCGTGCGGTGTACGAGCGGACCTTGGCCGCGAGCGCAGCGGAGTTCGCGGAGCTGGTCCATCCGCAGGACATCGTCATCCTGCACGACCCCCAGACGGCTGGGATGGCGGCGGCGGTGCGCGAGACGGGCGCGACCGTGATGTGGCGCTGCCACGTCGGACTCGACGCCGCGAACGATCGCGCTCGCGAGGCATGGGATTTCCTGCGCCCGTACGTCCTCGATGCGCATCTGTTCGTCTTCTCCCGCGCGGGGTTCGCGTGGGAGGGTCTGCCCCGCGAGCGGGTCTCGGTGATCCGCCCCTCGATCGACGCCTTCGCTCCGAAGAACGCAAATCAGCCCCACGAGCAGTCATTGGCCATCATGGCGACCGCCGGGATCGTCGCGTCCGACGCGGACGGCTATCCGACGTTCACACGTTCGGATGGCACCCCGGGACGCGTCGAGCGACGGGCCGAGATGCTGGAGGAGGAGCCGCTGGCGGTGGACGTGCCGGTGGTGATGCAGGTCTCGCGATGGGATCAGCTCAAGGATCCGCTCGGCGTGCTCGGAGCCTTCGCGGACCACGTCGCCCGCCGGAGCACGGCCCACCTCCTGCTCGTCGGTCCGTCGACCGCGGCCGTCGCGGACGACCCAGAAGGCGCGCAGGTCCTCGACGTGGTCAGGACCGCGTGGCACGACCTGCCGGGGGCGGTACGCCGGCGCGTGCACGTGTGCTCGTTGCCCATGGAGGACGTCGAGGAGAACGCGGCGATCGTCAACGCGTTGCAGCGGCACGCTCATGTCGTCGTGCAGAAGAGCCTCGCGGAGGGGTTCGGGCTGACCGTGGCCGAGGCGATGTGGAAGGAGCGGCCGGTCGTGGCCAGCCGGATCGGCGGCATTCGTGATCAGATCGAGGACGGTCGGTCCGGTCTGTTGCTGTCCGACCCGCGCGACCTCGGGCAGGCCGGGGCGGCGATCAGCGAACTGCTGGCGGACGACGATCGCGCGAAGGGACTGGGAATCGCCGCCCACCGGCGCGTGCAGCAGCAATTCCTCGGTCCGCACCACCTGGGGCGCTACTTCGAGGTGATGCACCGCGTCGCTTCACAGCGACGACACGACGGCGCGGGGCGGCGCGCCGGGGTGCCGGCCTCGAGCGAGCCCGTCGGGTCGTGACGGCAACTCCAGTCCGGGCGCGATTTCAGGTCGCGTGGGAGGCGGTCGCCCGATCGACCTCAGACCCGCCTGACTCCGACGCCTCCCGAGCGCCCCGAGTCAGGACCAGCAGCGGGCAACGTGCCGTACGAGCGAGCTGCTGCGTGGTTCTCCCGTGCACCAGCCGGCCGAGCGGACCGTAGCCGCGCGATCCCAGGACGAGCAGGTCGAGGGAGGCGCTGTACAACGCCAGCTCCTCGGCCACGTCGCCATAGGCGGCGTGCGGCTCGATGCCGTCGAAAGCCGCGATTTGCGCGCGGGCCTCGTCGACGAGATCCTTGATCAGGGTCCCGTCAACCGCGGTCCGGCCATGGAAGACGTAACCGGGCACCGCGACGACCTGGAACGCCGAGACCTTCGCCGCCGTCTCGTGTGCGAGCGCGCGGGCGAGCGCGAGAGCCTGCTCGCTTTCCGGCGATCCGTCGTAGCCGACCCCGATCTCGCGCATCAGCGGCGGGGGCTCGGTGCGATAACCCGCGGGCGCCACCGCGACCGCGCAGCGGGCGCCGTTCAGCGCCGCGCGCGTGTCGTCGGCCAGCCGGACGCGTCCGAGCAGGCCGCGCCTCGAGGAGCCGACGACGAGCAGATCGGCGTCGACGACCTCGGCGATCTCGTGGAGCCCGCGCCCGACCGACGACGCTCCGTGCCACCGGAGGCTCGGCTGGATGCCGGCCTCAGCGGCGACACGCTCGAGCAACTCCTGCGCATGCTCGCGCCTCGAGTCCATTGTCGGATCCGACCACACTCGCGAACCGGCGAGGTTCTCCCCAAAGACGTTTGCGAGCGTGAGGTTTCCGCCCGCCGCCAACAGGACCTGGGCGAGCGCGATTGCGTCTCGCCCGCCCTCTCCCTCATCAACTCCAGCGACAACGTTCTTGAACATTTATCAGTCCTCCTTGCGGCCAACAATTTCCCACCGGCGCTCGTCCAGGCCCGCGCCCGGACGAGCGCAGCGGAAATCAGGCAAGAGCGACCTCGGCGACGTGCTCTGGCGGTGCGCTGGAGCTCTCCGAGCCGTACAACACCACTTTGAGCGCATTGGTGGAAGCGGCGTCGGCGAACGTGTCGTAGGCGGCCATCGTCTCTCCGAGTGCGAACCGGTGCGTGGCGAATAGCGACGGATCGAGCCGGCCGCTTGCGATCAGCCGCATCAGCTGCGGGATGCTGAACGTGTCGACCAGACCGGTCGTCACGGTCACGTCGCGAATCCACAGCTTCTCGAGGTGCAGCGTCGCCGGCTTGCCATGGACACCGATGTTGGCCAGGCGGCCACAGGGGCGGATCAGCTCGGCCGCTAGCTCGAACGTGGCGGGAACACCAACCGCCTCAAAGGCCACGTCCGCACCCAGGCCACCGGTCAGCTCCATGATCTGCGCCACGGCGTCCTCGCGGCTGTTGTTGATCGTCATGTCGGCGCCAAATCGCTTTGCGCCTTCCAAGCGACTGTCGGCGAGATCGATCGCGACGATCTGCCCCGGCGTGTACAGCCTCGCGGTGAGGATCGCGGCCAGGCCGATCGGGCCGGCCCCGACGATCGCCACCACATCACCAGGCGAGACCATCCCGTTCAGGACCCCGACCTCGTAGGAGGTGGGAAGGATGTCGGCGAGGAACAGGACCTGCTCGTCGGTGAGCTCATCGGGGACCTTGTAGACCGAGTTGTCGGCGAACGGAACGCGCGCGTACTCGGCTTGCAGGCCGTTGATGAGGTGACCGAAGATCCAGCCGCCGCCCCCGAGGCACTGACCGTAGCGGCCCTCCTTGCAAAAGCGGCACCGGCCACAGGAGCTGACGCATGACATCAGTACCCGGTCCCCGGGAGCGACGGTGGTCACGCCGGCGCCGATCTCCTCGACCGTCCCGACCGCCTCATGGCCGAGAATCGTCCCCGGTGTGGTCTCCGGCACATCGCCCTTGAGGATGTGCAGGTCCGTTCCGCAGATCGTGGATGTGTCGATCCGAACGATGATGTCCGTTGGGTCGATGATCGTCGGATCCTCGACCGTGTCCCAGCCGCGCTGGCCGGGACCGTGGTAGACAAGAGCCTTCATGACTACTTCCCCTATCTTGGCCGGCGTCGCCGGTGACAGCCCAGCCATCACGCGCCTGAGAACCGGTCAGGTGAATTTGGTCACACCGTAGGAGCACCGGGCGGCCGGGACATCGGCATTTCGCCACACCTCGCTCAGTAGTAACGAGCGTCTTGGGCCTTTCGCGACACGAGGCGGAGAAGGGCGGGGAGCCTCGCTGCCTTGTAGGTAGTCCTGATCCTCGGTTTGCCGCTGAACACGGATGGCGCGGCGGCGCAGGGCTCGTAACGTCTCATTTGAGACGACCTGAGGAGGCAACATGTTCAGCAGCGTTCTCATTGGTATTGACGGCCGGCAGGGAGGCCGCGATGCGGTGGCACTGGCCCGAGAGCTCGCCGCGCCCGAGGCTACGTTCACGCTCGCGCATGTCTACGACACGCTTCGCGGCGGTGGCGCGGGTGAGCCGGTTCTGGCCCCGCGAGCGGTGTCCCAGCAACTGCTGGAGCGCGAGCGCGAACAGGCGGGTCTCGATGCCCGGCTCGTGGCTCGGGCCGAACGGAAGGTCGGCCACGGCCTGCACGAGATCGTCGAGGACACCCGGGCGAACCTGCTCGTGGTCGGGTCAACTCGGCACGCGCTGCTCGGCCGCGTGCTCCTCGGCGACGATTGCCGGGCAGCGCTCGATGGTGCGGCGTGCGCGATCGCCATCGCACCGCGCGGATATGCGCTCGTCCCGCACCATCTCCGTCGGTTGGGCGTCGGGTATGACTCCTCGGCCGAGAGCGAACGTGCGCTCAGCACGGCGCGGGAGCTTGCGGCGTTGCACGGGGCAGAGATCCGAGCGCTCCGGGTGATCTCGCTCCAGGATGTCCGCGAGGAGAGACCAATCCCAGCTGACTGGCCGCAGGCGATCGACGAATTGATCGAACGTCAGACCAAGCAGCTCGGACAGATCGATGGTGTCGCCGGTGCGGTCACCTATGGCGGACCCAGGGAGGAGCTGGTCCAGTTCGGTAAGGACCTCGATCTGCTCATCGTGGGTTCGCGCGCCTCCGGCCCACTTGGCCGGGTGTTTCACGGCAGCGTCTCTCGGTACCTGGTCGGCCACGTGTCCTGCCCGCTGCTTGTCCTGCCATGCAACCTCGGCGTCAATCGGGGCGCCGCGGCCGAGGCTGCCTGACGGGGTGGCCGACGAGACGCCTACGCGGCTCTGGCCGGGCAGAGCCGCGAGCGGGTCACGAAATGCGCGTCCGAGGCCCCGAGCGAAAAGCCCTCGGAACGAACGACGATGACTCGGTCACGGTTCGGTTCGGCGGTTGCGACGATGGCTCTATCCGCCCGCGACCCGCAGTGCTGGATGGCTCCTGGACGTTCCCCGAGATCGAGGCAGCGTGAATTCTGCTGGCACACCCGCCGACGGAAACGCTGACCACTCAACCCGCACTCAGAGTGAACGCGCGCGATCCACCAACTTTCGGAGAGTCTCCATACCGCATTCAGGTCACCGCGGTGTGAAACCTCGGGATTGGAGGTCGTGCAAAAACGATCCAAGCGAGCCAGGGCCGACTGCCGCGTTAAGGTCACCCCCGGGACCGGCTCGATCGCGCGGGAGCGAACTCCGGTGGGCTTCGTCACCATCGCACTCATCATCGTCGTCCGTCTGGATCGGCGTCGCGGTTCTCGTGATGGCGATGTTCAAGGCGTCCGGGCACGCGGATGCGGATGAGGAGCGGTATTTAGCCGAGGCGCGCGACGACGTGTCGAACCAGTCGCCGGCGCCACACTGTGACACCGCCGTTAGCTACGAGCAGGATCGATCGATGGTGCGGAGCTCGAACGTGAGCCCGGAGCGGTTGCCCATCGAGCTGCCGCGCCGTAGAGGGTAAGCCCCGCCCGCCGAGCGACCCTGAGCGGCGCTACGCGGCTCTGGCTTGGCAGAACGGCGAGCGGGTGACGAAGTGTGCGTTGGCTAGGCCGAGCGAGAAGCCCTCGGGGGCGCCGGCGGCCACGTCGAGCACGAACTCTGGCTCGCCCCACCGGTGGAACTGATCGGCGTCGATGTAGAACGGCACCCCCGCCACCTCCCCGAGCAGAAGGTCGTGCGGCCCCGGCGCGAGATCGTCGGCCAGCAGGCAGAGCGGGAGCGAGCCGTCGCAGCATCCTCCCGATTGGAAGATCGCGAGCGGGCCATTGGCAACGACGAGCCGCCGGAGCATCGCGTCCGCGTTTGGAGTGGCGCTGATGAGGGTGGTTTCGTCGTCGCTGGGCATCGAAAGCTCCTGTTCGCGGATGAACCTGATCTTGGCCAGGCTAGACGCGGTCACAGCACGCGGCCTCCGGGATGACCCGAGCGTTCGGTACGCATCAGCCGTCAGCTCATCCGGGCTTTCCCACGGTCGAGCACGGCCTATCCCCGATGTGCGGGACCCTGCGGAGACGGAGGATGCGGGCACACGACTTTCTTTTCACTGCAAAGGAGATACGGGACGATGTCCACGATCGAGTCAACCGCTTACGCAGCGCCCGGTGAGGCCGGCAGTCCGGTCGAGTTGAAGGAGCGCTACGACAATTTCATCGGCGGAGGATGGATCGCCCCGACGACCGGGGAATACCGCGAGAACCCAACCCCGTCGACCGGTGAGCCCTTCTGCGAGGTGGCGCACTCGGGCGCGCAGGACATCGAGCTTGCGCTCGACGCCGCGCACGCAGCCAAGACCGCCTGGGGACGGCGTTCGCCGACCGAGCGCGCGGCGGTGCTGAACGCGGTCGCGGACGCGATCGAAGAGAACCTGGAGATGCTCGCGGTCGCGGAGAGCTATGAGAACGGCAAGCCCGTGCGCGAGACGCTGGCCGCCGACATCCCGCTCTCGGCCGACCACTTCCGTTACTTCGCCGGGGCGATTCGCTCCGAAGAAGGGCGAATCTCCGAGATCGATGAGAACACCTACGCGTATCACTTCCACGAGCCGCTGGGCGTGGTCGGCCAGATCATCCCGTTCAACTTCCCGCTGTTGATGGCCGCCTGGAAGATCGCGCCCGCGCTGGCGGCTGGCAACTGCACGGTGATCAAGCCGGCCAGCCCGACCCCATGGTCGATCCTCAAGCTGATGGAGGTGATTGGCGACATCGTTCCGCCCGGTTTGGTGAACGTGGTGAACGGTCCCGGCGCCGAGATCGGCAAGGCGCTGGCGTCGAACAAACGGATCGCCAAGATCGGGTTCACCGGCGAGACGGTCACCGGCCGGCTGATCATGTCCTACGCCGCTCAGAACATCATCCCGTCCACGACGGAGCTCGGCGGCAAGTCCCCGAACATCTTCTTCGAGGACGTCATGGCGGCCGACGACGCGTTCCTCGACAAGGCGATCGAGGGTCTCGTGCTGTACGCGTTCAACAAGGGCGAAGTGTGCACGTGCCCTTCGCGGGCACTGATTCAGGAGTCGATCTATGACGAGTTCATGGCGCGCTGCCTGGAGCGGATCGCGCAGATCAAGCAGGGAGACCCGCTCGATCGTGAGACGATGATCGGCGCTCAGGTCTCGACCGGGCAGCTGGAGAAGATCGAGAGCTACGTTGCGATTGGGCTCAACGAGGGTGCGGACCTCCTGATCGGCGGCCATCGCCCGAACCTGAACGGACATCTGTCCGGCGGTTATTACTTCCAGCCGACCGTACTGAAGGGGCACAACAAGATGCGCGTGTTCCAGGAAGAGATCTTCGGTCCGGTGCTCGCGGTGACTACCTTCCGCGACGAGGATGAGGCGCTCGAGATCGCGAACGACACCCTGTACGGCCTCGGGGCCGGCGTGTGGACGCGTGACGGCAGCCGGGCGTTCCGGATGGGACGAGCCATCCAGGCCGGCCGCGTGTGGACCAACTGCTACCACCAGTATCCGGCGCACGCCGCGTTCGGCGGCTACAAGGCGTCCGGCGTGGGGCGGGAAAACCATCGGATGATGCTCGAGCACTACTCGCAGACCAAGTGCCTGCTGGTGTCCTATGACCCGAACCCGCTCGGGTTCTTCTGAGATGTCGGACGACGGCGCCCACTCTGACGCTGTCGTGACGACGACCCCCGCGGCGCTCGAGGTCATCCAGGGCCTCGGCGCCGCGAGTGGCCCGGAGCCGGCGCCGGAGGAGGTGCTCGACTTCGCGCTCGAGGCGCTGCGGTTCGAGCACGCGCACGCCGAGGCGTCGCGCTCGCGGGCGGCGGGACTCCTCACCGCGTGCGGCGTGCTGCTCGCCCTGACGGCCGGACTCGGCTCCGCGGCCGCCCAGGCTGCGCAGAAGCTGTCCCATCTCGGCGCGGCGGTGACGGTCTGCGCGGCGGCGGCGACCGCCGTGCTCCTGCTGGCCGCCGCCGCCGTGTCCGGCCAGGTGTTCGCGCCGTCTCACAAGAATCGCATGGCGCTCGACGAGCTGCGCGAGTTCGCCGAGCTGCGGTTCCGCGCCGCGGACAAGGAGCTACTGTCGAGTGCGGCGCTAGAGCGTCTCGCCGCGGCGCGGGCCGCCAATCTGAAATCCAGGTCGCGAAGCATCTGCGCGATGACGCTCTTTGTCGGCGCGCTCGGCGTGCTGGGGGCGCAGGTGCTGCTCATCGCGATCGTTCACCTGCTCGGAATCTGAGCAGAGCCGGAAGGAGATGAGAGGAGAGCGATGAGCACGATCGAGCAGGTACATGGCCGTCAGATCCTCGACAGTCGGGGCAATCCGACCGTCGAGGTCGACGTCCGCCTGGCCAGCGGTGCGCTGGGGCGGGCGGCGGTCCCGTCCGGAGCGTCGACGGGAACGCGCGAGGCGCTCGAGCTGCGAGACGGTGGAACACCGTTTGGTGGAAAGGGCGTGACGCGGGCGCTCGCGAACGTGAACGGCGAGATCGCCGATGCCGTCCGAGGCCGCGACGCCGCCGATCAGCGGGGGCTCGACGAGGCGCTGATCGCGCTCGACGGCACCGAGGGCAAGTCACGGCTCGGCGCCAATGCTCTGCTCGGCGTCTCTATGGCGGCCGCTCGGGCCGCCTCGGCGGAGGTCTCCGAGCCGCTGTGGCGGTATCTGGCCCCGCCCGCTCAACACGAGGTGAGCCTCCTGCCCGTGCCGATGATGAACGTGCTGAACGGCGGCGTTCACGCCGACAACCCGGTCGACTTCCAGGAGTTCATGATCGCTCCGGTGGGCGCCGAGTCGTTCGCCCACGCGGTGCGGATCGGCGCCGAGGTCTACCACGAGCTGCAGCGCACCCTCAAGCGGCGGGGGCTCGGCACGGCGGTCGGAGACGAGGGCGGGTTCGCGCCCGCGCTGGCGTCGAACGAGGCCCCGCTCGAGCTGCTGGTGAGCGCGATCGAGAGCGCCGGCTACTCCGCGGGAGTCGACGTCGCGATCTGCCTCGACCCAGCCGCGAGCGAGTTCTTCCGGGACGGCCGCTACGAGCTCGGCGCCGAAGGGCGGTCGCTGTCGTCGGGCGAGATGGTCGACTACTGGGCGCGCATCCTCGACAGCTACCCCGTGGTGTCCCTCGAGGACGGGATGGCGGAGGGAGATTGGGAGGGTTGGACCGAGCTGACCGGGCGGCTCGGCAGTCGCCTTCAGCTGGTCGGGGACGACGTGTTCGTGACCAATCCGGCGATCCTGCGCGAGGGGATTGAGCGCGGCGTGGCAAACGCGATCCTGATCAAGCTCAACCAGATCGGGACCCTCACCGAGACTCTGGACACGATCGCCATCGCGAAGGAGGCCGGCTACCGTGCGGTGATCTCGCATCGCTCCGGGGAGACCGAGGACACGTTCATCTCCGACCTGGTGGTCGCCACGGGGGTTGGTCAGATCAAGACGGGTGCGCCGGCCCGCGGCGAGCGCGTCGCCAAGTACAACCAGCTGTTGCGGATCGAGGAGGAGCTCGGCGAGCGGGCGAGGTTTGCCGGGGCAAGCGCGGTCGCCACGGCGTGAGCGCCACGGCCGCCGGGCACCGCGACCCGAAAAAACCATGCTGGTACGTGGAAAGTACGGATGGCAGCGAGTGCCCGCCGAGGTTAGTCTCGAACCTCGCTTGAGTCGACCGCGTCCCGCCCGGACTCGTTTGACGCTTCCGAAGCTCATGCTCAACCTCGATCCGGCTGGACGCAGCAATGGGCCGTGACACTGGAGACGGCCCTCGAGCAGTTGCGACGATCGTCTCGACGACGGTACGGGTCGAGCGCACCGAACGTGGCAGGTGGGAGGTCGCGGCCCCGGACCGTGATCGGATCATCTGCGAAACCCTCGATGACGCCCGGAGGGCGGCGTACGTCTCGGCCGCCCGAGTCGCGGCATGCCAGCTGATCGTGCAAGACGCCTATCACCGAGTCCTCTCCCGTGAGTTCATCAGCGGTGATCCGGAAGCCCTGAACCTGGATCAGGAAGCGGAGCCTCGCCGGGCCGCCCGGCGCAAGACGACACGCAACCGATTGGAGTGAGCCAGTGAGTAGTGAAGTTCTTGACGCAGACCGCACCAACCTAGCCCAGGGCGACTTGACCCACGGTCGTGCGGTGGCTCGAATGCTGGAGCGGGCGGATGCGGCTGCCGCCCGCGGAGACTACGCCGATGCACTCGTCTGGCTCGGCAGGGCCGACGCCCTGGGAGATGGCCTCGATCCGGTTTACGAGGGCCGGCGCGCGAGATGGCGGCTGAAGGAGGAGGCTTGTCGCGTGGGCCCCTCACAGTGGTTCGGGTGAACGCTCCGCTCACTTCACGGCTTATTACCTGACACTGCCGGTTCCTCGAGCGCTCCGTCGCGGGCGCAAGCTGGGCCGGATCGTCGGAGAAATACTTATTGAGTCTTCGGCGCGCCACGCTACTGTTGGAATGCAACATCGGCACGCGGTCCGTAAAGCGCGTGCCGACGTCCGATCTATGAGCGAGTGACCCGTCGTCTAGTGAGGTCGATCGCTCGCGTCAGCGACTCTTTTGGAGAGAAGGTGGACGTTGGACCAACCCGGGTCGCGCCGGTCGCGAGGTGAGCTGTGTATGTGGTGATGGTTGCGCCCGAGTGCGCTCCTGCGGCCAAGGCAGGAGGCTTGGGCGACGTAGTGTTCGGGTTGAGCCGAGAGCTCGAGATCCGCGGGCACGCCGTCGAGATCGTGTTGCCCAAGTACGGTTGCATGCGACACGAGGATGTGTGGGATCTCCACGTCTGCTACGAAGAGCTCTGGGTGCCCTGGTACGGAGGCCAGCTGCACTGCTCGGTCTGGTTCGGCTATGTCCACGGCCGAAAGTGCTACTTCATCGAACCGCATCCGGTCGAACAGTTTTTTGGGCGCGACCGCATGTATGGTCACCACGACGATGTCGAGCGCTTCGTCGCATTTTCTAAAGCTGCGCTCGAGTTCTTGGTCAAGACGGGCAAGCGACCCGATGTGATCCATTGCCACGACTGGCAGACCGGTCTGGTGCCGGTCCTGTTACACGAACAGTTTCGACCTGCGCTGCCGCACCAGACGGTCTGTTACACGATCCACAACTTCGCGCACCAGGGAGTGGACGGGCAATTGGCGCTCTGGAGCACCAACCTGGGGAGGCCCGATTACTTCCTCGATCAACACCGCCTCGGTCAATACGGCGGGGTCAATCTGATGAAGGGCGGAATCGTGTATTCCGACTTCGTCACGACGGTCTCGCCGAACCATGCCGCCGAGGCGCTGTACGGAGACGGCGCGTTCGGGCTGGGGCCCACCCTCTACGGTCACCGGCACAAGTTCGGCGGCATCCTCAACGGGGTCGACTACAGCGTCTGGAATCCCGAGGTTGACGCGGTGATCCCGGTCCCATACTCCGGCGACACCATCGACGACAAGCGCGCGAGCAAGGATGGGCTCCGCGAGCGCTACCTGAACGTCTACACCCACATCCGGAGCAGCTGACGGTCTACCGCGCCGGGGCCTGAGTTCGGGCCGCGACGCGATCGAGGAGCGATCGTCCGGTCATCGCGGTCGGCTGATCGATGGCCAGCAACTGCAGGACTGTGGGCGCGACGTCGCCGAGGACGCCGTCGCGCAGCGCCAAGCCGGGTTGGGTGACGATCACCGGCACCGGGTTGGTGGTGTGGGCGGTGTTGGGGCTGCCGTCGTCCTCGAGCATGTGTTCCGCGTTGCCGTGGTCGGCGGTGATCAGGCACGTGCCCCCGGAGGCGTGCACGGCCTCGATGACCGGCGCGAGGCACCGATCGATGGTCTCGATCCCATGCACGGCGGCTGGAATGACGCCGGTGTGTCCGACCATGTCCGCGTTGGCGAAGTTGATGACCGCGAACGTCGGGGAGTCGCTACGCCACCCGTCGATGAATGCGGCGGCGATCTGCGGCGCGCTCATGTCGGGCTTGTGGTCGTAGGTCGGCACGTCGCGCGCCGACGGGACCAGCACGCGCCGCTCGCCGTCGCACGGTTCCTCCTCGCCGCCGTTGAAGAAGTAGGTCACGTGCGCGTACTTCTCGGTCTCGGCGACGTGCAGCTGTCGCAGCCGCTCCTGGGCGATCACCACCGGCAAGGTCGTGGACGGGTGCTCGGGCGCAAACGCGATCGGGTACGGGAAGTCATCCTCGTAGCGCGTCATCGCGGCGTAGTGCTCCACCGGGGCGACGCCGCCGCGATCGACCTCGTGGAATTCCGGATCGGCGAGCGCGCGGGTGATTTCCCGCATCCGGTCGGGGCGGAAGTTGAACGCGAGCACCGAATCGCCGGGGCGGATGCGCGCCTCCTCGCCGACGAGCACCGGCGTGATGAATTCGTCGGTCTCTCCGCGGGCGTACGCGCCACTGGCCGCGGCCACGCCCGTCTCGGCCCGGTGATCGGCGCGCCCGTGCACCAAGAGGTCGTAGGCGCGCTGGATCCGCTCCCAGCGACGGTCGCGATCCATGGCGTAGTAGCGCCCAACGACCGAGCCGACCCGCCCCGCTCCGAGGTCCGCCATCCAGCCCTCGACCGCCTCTAGGTAGCCGGCGCCGGACTTCGGCAGGGTGTCGCGGCCGTCGGTGAACGCATGGAGCACGAGGTCTTCGACCCCCAGCTTGGCCCCGAGGCGGACCAGCGCCTCGAGGTGCTTGAAGCCGGAGTGCACCCCGCCGTCGGACACGAGCCCGATAAGGTGCACGCGCTCAGAGGCCGACAGCGCGTCGCTCAGCACCGGGTTCTCCGCCAACCGGCCGCTCCGGGCGGCGTCATCGATGCGGGTGAGGTCCTGCATCACGACCGCGCCGGCCCCCAACGTCAGGTGTCCGACCTCGGAATTGCCCATCTGGTCGTCCGGCAGTCCAACCGCGCGGCCCGAGGCCGCCAGACGCGCGTGCGGATACGCGCTCCACAGCCGGTCGAACACCGGTGTGTGGGCCCGGGTGATCGCGTTGCCGGGTCCGTCCGGCGCGATTCCCCAGCCGTCGAGGACGATCACCACTGCGCTGCGAACCGGCACCACGCCGGCCACATCGCCACGGTCCTGAACGGTGTGCATCGCCGGTGCAGTCTCCCGTGTGCGCCCGACCCCTGCATCGCGGGCCCGTACCGCGCTTGCCTCGGGAAAGTACGGATCCGCGTCGTGCTCGCGCCACGATGCCGGGCGCACGTCCGGCCCGTAGGTTCAGGTCATGTCCGACACCCTGACAGCACTCGACGCGACCTTCCTCGAACTCGAGCAGCAGGACGAAGGCGCCCTGATGGGCATCGGCGGCGTCAGCGTGTTCGACGCGCCCCCCGACGGCGGAGCGCCGTCCGTTGAGGAACTGTGCGAGAACCTGGCGGCGCGCCTGAATTACCTGCCGCGTTACTCCCAGCGGCTCTCCTCGCCACGAACGGGCGGGCTAGCTTGGCCCCGCTGGACCGACGACGACCGATTCCGGATTCGTGACCACGTCGCCCACGTGGTCCTGCCGGCGCCGGGCGGGCAAACGGAGCTGTGCGAGTGGGCGGCCGACTTCTACTCACACCGCCTCGACCGGACCCGCCCGCTGTGGGAAATGGCGCTGATCGAGGGGCTGCCGGACGGTCGCTGGGCGATCGCCAACAAGACTCATCACTGCCTCGTCGACGGGGTCGGCTCGGTCGACGTGGCCTACCTGCTGCTCGACACCGAGCCCAACCCCGCCGAGCCCACGCAAGCGCCACCACTACCCTCGCACAACCCTTCGCTGGCGCGTCCGTTCCTACCGAGCCCGCCGCAGGCGATCGCGAACGTGGCCGGCGCAGGCGCGCGCGTCGCGCGGGCCGGTGCGCACGCGGCGCTTCACCCACGCGAGGCGCTGGACCGCTCGCGCGCGCTGGCCGAGCTGATCGTTCGCGACGAGTTGATCGGCGCGCCTCACACGTCCCTGAACCTGCCAATCGGCTCGACCAGGCGGTTCGCCGTGGTCACCCGGCCGCTGGCCGAGCTGAAGACGATCCGCCGTCGACTCGGCGGATCGATCAACGACATCGTGCTCGCGGCGTGCACCACCGGCCTGCGGCAGCTGCTCCTGGCGCGCGGCGAGGCGCTGCCGCGGCGCGGCCTGCGCGCGATGGTGCCGATGAACCTGCGCCAGAGCTCTGAGCGGCTGATGCTCGGCAACCGGATCAGCTCGTTGTTCGTCGATCTGCCGATCGCCACCGAGGGTGCGCACGAGCGTCACAAGCGAATCCTCGCGGCCACCACACGTTTGAAGACCTCGAACGCCGCGACCGGTGCCGAGGCGATGATCGACCTGGCGGCGCTCGCCCCGCCGGTCGTCCACGCGGCCCTGGCTCGCTCGCTCTATGCGACACGCCTGTTCAACGTGACGATCACAAACGTGCCGGGGCCGCAGATCCCGCTCTACGCGTTCGGAGCGCAGCTGCGCGAGGTCTACCCGGTGGTGCCGCTCGCTGCCGAGCACTCGGTGGGGATCGCGATCTTCTCCTGCAACGGGCTGATCACCTTCGGCGTGATCGCCGACAGCGAGTCGACCCCCGACATCGGCGTGCTGACGGACGGGATCGAAGAGGGAATCGACGAGCTGTTGACGCTCGTCGTCAACGCAGACCGCCTGGACACCATCGAACAAGCGAGGATCTAATGCCTGTACGAGTAGCAATCAACGGCTTCGGCCGCATCGGTCGCGGCTTCCTGCGCGCCGCCCAGGAGGGCGACGCCGACATCGAGGTGGTCGCGGTCAATGACCTCGTCGATCCAAACACCCTGGCCCACCTTCTGCGCTACGACTCGGTGTACGGGCGCTTTCCCGCTCCCGTGGCTGCGGCCAACGGCGCGATCGAAGTTGACGGACGTGCCATGCGCACGCTCGCGGAGACCGACCCGGTCAAGCTCCCGTGGGCCGAGCTCGGGGTCGACGTGGTGATCGAGTCCACCGGCCGCTTCCGTACGCGTGAGGCGGCCGCGAAGCACCTCGAGGCGGGGGCCGGCAAGGTGATCGTCTCGGCGCCGATGAAGGGCGACGCGCCCCCTGACGCCACCGTCGTGCTGGGCGTCAATTTCGACGAGGTCTACGACCCGGACCGCCACCACGTGATCTCCAACGCCTCGTGCACGACTAACTGCCTGGCACCTGTGGCGAAGGTGCTGCACGAGGCGGTCGGCATCAAGCACGGCCTGATGACGACGGTTCACGCCTACACCGGGGATCAGAACCTCCTGGACGGTCCGCACAGCGATCTGCGCCGGGCCCGCTCGGCCGCGACCAATCTCGTGCCCACCTCCACCGGTGCCGCCAAGGCGCTCGGCCTGGTGGTTCCCGAGCTCGCGGGCCGGCTGCACGGCTACGCGGTCCGCGTGCCGTTGCCGACGGGCTCCCTGGTCGACCTGACCTTCGAGTCAGAGCGGCCGACCACCAAGATGGACGTCAACGCGGCGGTCGAGCGGGCGGCGGACACCGGTGCGCTCGCAGGCATCCTCGCCTACACCGAGGATCCGATCGTCTCCTCGGACATCGTCAAGTCGCCGTACTCGTCGATCTTCGACGCGGGACTGACCTCGGTGATCGACGACACGCAGGTCAAGGTCGTGGCGTGGTACGACAACGAATGGGGCTACTCGAGTCGGCTGGTCGAGCTTGCCGAGCGCGTGATGGTGCCGGTCGCGCAGACCGCGTGAGGTCACTGTCCCCGGTCGCTGCGCGCTGTGCGGTCCCGCCGGGGAGCGGGCGGACGGGGCATTTGCAGATTCACCTGAGGTGGCGTGCCGTGGTGGGTACGCCACCTCCGCGTCGTATCGATTACCGCGCGCACGAGCGGGCCGAGGCTTTCACGGCCGGCTGCGCTCGGTAGCTCACGCGCTGAAGTTGGTCCGATCACGGGGGATTCTCCTCCTCGCGCCTCCCGGCTCTCCCGCGTGACGTGAGCATAAGGACTGCTCATCTCAGCGTCGAGACGGATTTCTACGGAATTTCATCCGGGCATCGCGAGGGTGCCGGAAGCGCGCGCTGCATCGGCATGACATCGAGGCTCGTTCAACGCGTCCTCGTGCCGCGCCGGGCCTGGGCGAGTCGAGCTCGCCGTTCGTTGCGTCGGCGCAGGTCACGAAAGATCTCAGCTGCAGCCTGGGCCCGGCGCTCACTCCGCGTCTCTTGCGCTTGGTTGAGCGCTTGCCGGTGGGCTGCGGTGGCGCCGGGGCCCGAGCTGTACGTGTGTGACTTCATGCTGCGCACACTATTCGGCCAGCCGGCGCCGGCAATCGGCTGCCGTCCGCGGATCGAGGCGGCGAGCGCGCATACAACTTGCGGGTTTACGCGGATGCGCGAAGCCGGCGTTTACGCCGCCGCTCGCCCGGCACGGGAGAGCGGCTGGCGCGTCTCGAGGTAGGGCACCAGGTAACGACCGAGGACCTTCGCGGTCCTGGCCGCGCGCTCGTCGTCGGCGCGCACGAGCTTGGCGCTCGTCGGCTGGCCCGTCCAATCGAATTCGGTTCGGAGGAGAACGGGCCGCTCGCCCCCCAGCAACCGGGCCTGGAGGACGCGCGGTGCGCGAACCTGTTTGACCCGGACGCCCAGTCCCGCGGCGATCGTCTGAGCCACGACGTCGGCCTGTTGTGCGGCCAGACCGCCCTGCTTGATCGGAAACGTCGTCACGTCGCCGGCCGCGTAGACGTCCTCGAGCCCTTCCACCCGCCCGCGCGCGTCGACCGGGACGAACCCCGACCGGCTCGCCGGCACCCCGGTGAACCGCCGTCCTCGCAGCTCGGGCAGCGCCACGACCCGGTCAGCCGGGATCGCTCCGCCGTCCGCGAGCGTCAGCGACCCGTCACGCTGAACGTCCTTGGCGACCGCGCCGCCGACGAACCGCACCCCGCGGTCCTCGAGTAGACCGCCAACGATTTCGGACGCCTCCTCGCCGAACAGCGCCAGCGGCGCTTGCTCCGGCGTAACCACCGTAGCCTCGATCGCCAGCCCTCGCTCAGCTGCATGGCAGGCCGACAGCAGCGCCAGCTCATACATGGGCAATGGCCAGACGGCGCCGGCGGGCAGGGCGAACGCGATGCGCGTCACGGCTCCGGCCTCGAGCTCGCCGAGGAGGCGCCTGATCAGTGGGATGTCACGCTGATCGCGAAACGTGATGGCGCCCGGGACGCCGGTCACGGCGCGTGCCCCGCTGGCCAGGATCAGCGCCTCGTACTGGAGACGGGCACCGGACGCCGTGCGTACGAAGTGCTTGCGCGGCGCCACTGCCTCGAGCCGTGACTGGTGGTACTCCGCGCCCAGATCCCGCGCGATCGCATGGAGGTCGTAGCTCCGTGACGGCGCCACGTCGAACGGCTCGCTCGTGGCCGCCGGGCGATAGCGGAACACCGGGTCTGGGGCGAGGACCGAGAGCGCGACCCGGTCGCCCGCAAGTGCCCGGAGGGCGAGGGCCGCCTCGACCGCGGCGAACCCACCCCCAGCGATCAGGACCCGCGCACGGATCGGCGACGAGTCGCGAGCGTTCACGCCTCTCCCCAGGCGAGCACGCCGGCGATGTCAGCGGTGGAGAGAATGCCGATCGGCCGCTGGGACTCGGGCTGGATGACCACCAGATGGCTGACCCCGCGGGCCAGCATCAGCTCGCCGGCCGCGCGCAACGGCATCGACGGCTCGACCGTCACGAGCGGCTGCTGTGCGATGACGCGCGCGCTCGGCGTCTCGCCGCGGGCGATCCCGGCGCGGATCAGGTCGAGATCCGAGATCACGCTCCAGACTCCGCACGGTGGCTCCTCGTGAGAGATGCCGACGACTACGAGGCAGTGCACGTGATGCGTGGCCATCATCTGGGCCACCTCCTCGAGGCTCGCGTCGGGCTCGCACGCGAGGATCCCGGGGTGCATCGCGTCGGACACGGTGGCGTCCTGGAGCGAGGGCATCAGGTAGCTGCCCCTGTGTGGCTGGCTGGTCGTGACGGACATGAGACGGCCTCCTCGATTTCGTGTATCGGAGACCACGCTACGTCGAACGTTTGCCCTCGTCATCCGTGCTCGGCCGGTACCCGCCTCGGTAAGAGTCCGCAGCCCGATGCGTCTGATCTCTCACAGCGTCCAGTAGTGGCCGACGTGGGCGGCCACGCGGGAAGTCACGAACAGATCCGGGGCGATCGATTCGGCCGCTCCTTCGCCGGCGAGCGCGGCGACGGTCGCGACCACCGAGTCGGCCAACGCTGCCGGGTCGTAGCCACCCTCGAGCACGGCGCCGA
Source organism: uncultured Solirubrobacterales bacterium (assembly GCA_963832315.1). GTDB lineage: Bacteria > Actinomycetota > Thermoleophilia > Solirubrobacterales > Solirubrobacteraceae > Palsa-465. The sequence goes on from CAWHTT010000016.1 coordinate 108,236, forward strand.
CCGGCGCATTTACCGTCGCGGCCATCTCGCGCACGTGGCAGGCCATCTGCGCGAACGAGGTCGCCTCGAGGCAGGAGTCACCGAGCGGATCGTCGCGATGAGCGTCGAAGCCGGCGGAGATCAGCACGAGCTGCGGAGCGAATTCGACCGCCGCCGGCAGAATCACGTGCTCGAGCACGGACAGCCAGACCTCCTCGTCGGCTCCCCCAGGGACGGGTACGTTGATGGTGTAGCCGAGACCGTCTGCGGACCCCGCGTCGCTAACGGCGCCGGTCCCGGGGAACAGACCACGCTGATGAATGCTGGCGAACAGCACGTCGGACCGGCGGCGGAAGATGTCGGCAGTGCCGTTTCCGTGATGGACGTCCCAGTCGACGATCAGCACGCGCTCGATGCCCAGCTCGCGGATCGCCATCTCCGCCGCGATCGCGACGTTGTTGAACAGGCAGAAGCCCATCGCATAGTCGCGGCCGGCATGATGGCCCGAGGGTCGCAGCGCGCTGAAGCCGGCTTGATGCTCGCCGCGCATGAGTGCGCGCACCAGCTCACACGCGCCGCCGGCGGCATGCATCGCGGCCCGGTAGGAGGACTCGCCCACGTACGTGTCGGCGTCGATCTGGCCACCCCCCGCCGCGCAGAGATCGTGGATCATCCGGATCTGCGGGACGGTGTGCACCAGCTCGAGCTCACCCGCGGTCGCGGCCGGTGCCTCGCGCAGCTCGCAACCGAGCCACCCGGAGCGTTGCATCGCGGCCTCGATCGCGGCGACGCGCTCAGGGACATCCGGATGGCCGGGGGAGAGGAGGCGCGGATCGTGCTCCAGCGATGAGGGGTGGTGGAGGTACAGCACAATGACCTCTGGGAGCCTAGACCTCGTGTCTAAGGCGCAATCCGTGTAGGCACGAGCCGGCACCGCGGGTTTTCCACACGCACGGATCGCGCTGACCCCGATGGTGGGCCGCCCGCGCCGGGCGAACATGCGGGGTAACCCCAGTCCAGAGGAAAAGGAGGCCGCATGGCTGTCACCACCCCCAAACCCGAGGTGTCCGCTCTTACGCCCACGCATTATCGCGCCGCCGTCGTCCATGACTTCCACTCGCCGCTCAGCGTGGAGGAGGTACCCGCCCGCGAGCTCGAACCCGGCCAGATTCGCGTCAAGGTGGAGGCGTCGGGTCTCTGCCACACCGACATCCACGCGGCCCACGGCGACTGGCCGGTCAAGCCCTCGCCCCCCTTCATCCCGGGTCACGAGGGGGTCGGGAGGGTCGTCGAGCTGGGTCCCGGCGTCACCGAGGTCGCGATCGGCGACCGCGTGGGGATGCCCTGGCTGGGCTACGCATGCGGCACCTGCGACCACTGCGTCTCGGGCTGGGAGACGCTGTGCCTGGAGCAGGAGAACATGGGCTACTCGATCGACGGTGGCTTTGGCGAGTACGCCGTCGCCTACGCCCGCTATGTGGTGAAGGTGCCCGACGGCATCGATCCGTTCGACGCGGCGCCGCTGACGTGCGCGGGCGTAACGACCTACAAAGCGGTCAAGGTGGCCGGGACTCGGTCGTCCGACCTGGTTGCCGTGTTCGGCGTCGGCGGGCTCGGGCACCTCGCGATCCAGTACGCGGCGATTGCCGGCGGCCGGGTCATCGCGGTCGACCTGATCGACGAGAAGCTCGAGCTGGCGCGCGAGCTCGGCGCCGAATTCACCATCAATGCCACCAAGCAAGATCCGGTCGAGGAGATCCAGGCGCTCGGTGGCGCCGATCAGGCCATCGCGCTTGCCGTATCGCCACGGGCGTTCGAGCAGGCGTATGGGGCGCTGCGCCGGGGCGGCAAGCTCGTGTTCGTCGCGCTGCCGGCCGATAACCAGGTCACGCTCCCGATCTTCGAGACCGTGCTGAACGGGATCACGATCGTGGGGTCGATCGTCGGCACGCGGACCGACCTGCGCGAGGTGTTCGAGCTTCACGCCGCCGGCAAGACCAAGGTGATTCGTGAGGTCCGGCCACTGTGCCGCGTGAACGAGTCGATCGCCGACGTTGAAGCGGGGCGGGTCGCGGCCCGGATCGTGTTCGCACCGTAGCGCTCTCCAGCGCAGGCCTACTCAAGTCAGCATGCGGCCGACCGCTTGGTCGGCCGCATTGGCCTTTCCTGGGGTACCCCAAACGCGCTCGGGTTTACCGCACGAAAGGTGCGTCTTTCACCCGAAGATCCGAGACGTCGGCGTGCCTAAGGTTGGAGCATGTCAGCCACGCTCCGCAGCGTTCCGACCTCACTCGACGTGGGAGGCCCGTCACAGCTCAAGGCACCGATTCGTGTTGTTCTGGCGGACGACCATGCGATGGTGCGACGTACGCTGCGGCTGGTGCTCGAGAGCGAGCAGGACGTCGACGTCATTGCCGAGGCGGTCGATCTGTCGGCGGTTCTGCGCCACGTGGGCCGGCACGTCCCGCACGTTCTGGTGCTCGACCTGCGGCTGCCCAACGGGTCCAGCATCGAGATGATCCGACAACTCCGCGCGCGGTTCCCCGAGACCGAAGTGGTGGTGCTGACCATGGAGGAGAGCCCCCTGTTCGCGAAGCACGCGATCGATGCCGGCGCGATCGGGTTCGTCGTCAAGGACCGGGCCGACACCGATCTGCTCACCGCGGTCCGTCGCGCGGCTCACGGCGAAAAGTACGTGAGCCCGCGCGTTGCGAGCGGGCTCGAGGCGCTCCAGCGCGCGACCAACGGCGACGGACTCACCCAGCGCGAGACCGAGATCGTGCGCATGATCGCCCTCGGTCACACCAGCGCCGAGATCGCGTGCCAGCTCCACCTCTCGCGCCGCACGGTCGAGACGCACCGAGCGCGGATCCACCACAAGCTTGGGCTCAAGACCCGGGCCGAGCTCGTGCAGTTCGCACTGCAGCGCCGGCTCGTCGGCGCGTGACCCCGGACCGCGCCCTCGTGTGCTCAAGGGCTCCTTCCACGGCACTCGCGGGCTGCTGAACCTCTCCTCCAGTGTCCCGGCGAACGCTGGTGGCACCGCCGGTGCTACGGGTCGCTCGACACTGAGTCGTCGCTTCAACCGTGCTCGGCCGGTGCGGAGTTCCCCGTCCCGGGACTGCGGGCCTTCCCGTCCAATTCCGTGGAGGAACGCCGATCCGGCCGGTGTCTGAGCCGTCGATGATGGTTGCCGTCACACACCGTGGATTTGATCGGTCACAGGAGGAAGACCATGTCTCGCAAAGTATTCGACATTCTCGCCAGTGTCGGCGGCATCGCCATCGTCGTCGCGCTGGTCGTCGCCGGTGGCCTGCTGACGTGGGGCCACAGCTTCGTGAACTCGAACGTTCACAACCAGTTGTCACAGCAGCAGATCTACTTCCCGCCCAACGCGGCATTCGCGCATCCCAAGGCGGGCACCGAGATCACGCCCTCGATGATCCCGTCGGTCTCGCAGTTCGCCGGACAGCAGCTGCTCACCGGTGAGCAGGCAAAGGTCTACGCGAACGACTTCATCGCGGTGCACCTCTCGGAGATGCCGTACGGCGGCGTGTACTCCAAGGTCAGCGCCGCGGCCCTGGCCAACCCGAAGAACGCCCAGCTGGCCCAGGTCAAGCAGACCGTGTTCACGGGCACCACGCTCCGAGGGCTCCTGCTCGAGGCGTACGCGTTCTCGACCGTCGGCGTGATCATGCTCTGGGGCGCGATCGTCTCGTTCATCCTCGCGGGCGTCGTTGCGGTGCTCGTCGGCCTCGGCTTCTGGCATGCACGCCGCACCTCAGAAGAGGAGCAGTTCCTGGTCTCGAAGCCAAAGGCGGTCCCGGCTTCCTCCTGACCGATCTCGAGGCCACCTGGCGAGAGCCAGGACTCCTCGCAAAGACGCCCACGCCGGCTTGCCGGCGTGGGCGTCGGTCGTTGTGGCTCACCGGATTACGGTGACCGTCGGCTGTTTCTCCTGGTTCAGGCCGAGCTCGTCCCGGATCTGCTTGAGGCTCGTGCTCTGGATCCATTCTTGAATCCCGTGGCGTTGGTGGACCCAGTAGTAACTGTCGGATTGCTTCACGACCTGACCAGGTGACGGGTTCATGGACGACCACTCGGGATGCGCCTTGGTCCAGCCCTCCCATCGCTCGTACTTCAGGCGCTTGTACTCCTCGTGGTCGGGGTGGAAGACGAGCATCGGAGAGATCACGCGCGTGATCTGGGTGTAGTGGGAGTTCTGGCTGACGAAGAACGACTCGCGCTCCTTATCGCCCTGGGTCTCCGACTGAACAGGCGCGTAGCCGAACTGAAGGCTCACGAAGTTCGCATCGCTGATGCCGCCGCCAACGCGCTCGCCGGCGATGCCGGACTCGTCCCACTCTTCCTTGAAGTCGATCGTGACGTTGGCGTACATCGGCGTATCCGGCGCGGCGTCGTGCAGGCGATAGCCCTCGGAGGCCTGCGCGTGGAGGGCGGCATCGATGGCCGGGTCGATCCGCTTGCTCTGCAGATCTTTGAGGAACGCTTCCTGTTGCTTCGCTCGCTCGCGGCCGGCCCACCAGAAGAACACGAACAGGCCGATCTGAATTCCCCAGCCGATCCCTGCCTTGACCCCGGTGGGGATCCGCCGCGCCGGGATCGCCGGCCGCTCGATCGGAAGTGTCGTTGTCATGGGCGGTCTCTCGATTGCACCCGCCGGCGCCGTGGAGGGCGCGTGAACACCTTCGGGCAATGGCGTGCCCTGAGCTGCGAAGCGGACTCGCACGACCGGCCTCGACTCGCTGATCCCGGTATGGCCGGTCACCTGGCTGACCTGGTAGCCGGGCTCGGAGACGATCTGCACTTCGGTGAAGCCGTTCTCCGTCGCCACCTTGCCCGACGGTGTGCCGCTCGCCGCCGCGAGTTGCATGCCCGGGTTCTTCTTGAGGTTCTGGAAGAACGCATCCAGGTTGTGCGAGATCTCGCCCGGACCCATGTACCCCCACTCGGCCTCGAACGCCCGCACCTCGACTCCGCCACGCCGGAATACCTCGAGTGCCTCCTTGAACTTGCTCCTCAGGGTCCATTCGGGTGCCCGGAAGCCACTCGGTGACACCATCCGCGCGCTCACGCGCATGACGCCCTCCGCGTCGACCTCGAACGTCGCCCAGTAGACCTGCTCCCTGAACGGCATCCCACCGGTCAGCGGCGTCCCCGGCCGCTCAACCTCCCAGGACCAGGAGATCGAGCGCGTGTCCTCGCTGATCTGCTCGATGAAGGGGTCGCCCGTTTCGGGGACCTTGTAAAGCGGATCGCGGTGCCCGGGAGTGGCGCGCGGGTCGACCTGCGGCTTTGGCCCGCGGCTGGGCGCACGCAGGAGCGCGCCGGTCGCACGATTGCCGATCTTTGAGGCGATGGCCGCAAGCGCGCCCTGCGAAGGCCCGGCGCCAGCCGGTTGATCGGGGCGCTGCTCACGCGTCGCTGCGGCGGCCGTCGCACGTCGCCCTGGAGCAGGAGAAGTCACGTGAGCGCTGACGCGCTCCGGGGCCTGATCCTTCCCACGCTGAGCTCGGAGGCCAGCGCCTCGACGTAGCCGCCGTCTAGCTGGGTGTCGGCGACGCGGCGCAGCTCGCGCAGTGCTTCGAAGGAGCTCATTGGCGTCCGGTAGGTATCGCTTGCCGTCAGCGTGTCGTAGACCTCGGCGACCGCGACGACCTTCGCGATCTCCGGTATCTGCTCGGCTCCGAGCCCGTGTGGGTAACCACGGCCGTCCACGCGTTCGTGATGGGCGCGCACGATCTCGACGAGCTGCTCGGGCGCGCCGAGGTCGTCGAGCAGCTTCGCGCCGATTTCAGGGTGACGCCAGATCGCGACCCAGTCCTCGTCGGTCAGTCGCGAGCCCCGGTCGTGCACCCGGTCAGACAGCGCAAAGTGGCCGATGTCGTGCACTAGGCCGGCGGTGTACGCCAGTTCGCAGTCGAAGTCGCTCATGCCCGTGTTTCGAGCGATGTCGCGCGCGAACTGAGCGACTCCAGCGGCGTGACGGCCGATGCGCGGATCGCGCGTGTTCAGCGCCTGTAGGAGGGCCGAGACGGCTTCCCAGGCGAGCGGCCACGGCCGGCGTGGCTTGGAGGCGCCCCGCCCACGTGTGGGTCGGGGGTGCATCCGAAAGTCCAGATTTGCGATCGCCGGCTCGCGGAAGATGATCGTCGGCTCGCGCGCGCTGTCTGCGCGCGGCGACTTCCGGTCGTCCATCTGCATCGCTTCGTCGCCTGCCTTGGCCGCTATGCAAAGCGATACGACCACGAGCACGATGAGCCCGCACATCGCCGTCACTACTAAAAGGATCACTTCTAACCACCAGTTACGTCGTCCGTGCCGTCGCCGGAGAGAATTCCCAGGGCCGTCTTTCTCGAAGCCGCGCCTGGACGTTTGGACTAGCCCAACCGATCGTGACTTTGCTGTGAACCTCGTGTGGCGTCGTTGTGAGCGACAGTGGACGCCGTCGCCCGACCGACCTAGGATGGCCGCGTTTTCTGATGAGAGAGATCAACCGTCGTAGATTCCTCCAGCTCGCGGGCGGGAGCGTCGCGGCGACGATGCTGTCCGACAGCATCGCCCGCGCGCTCGCGATCCCGGCGAACCGGGCAACTCGCTCGCTCAGGGACGTCGAGCACATCGTCGTGCTGATGCAGGAGAACCGGTCCTTCGATCACTACTTCGGTGTATTGCGAGGAGTCCGGGGATTCGGTGATCCCCATCCGGTGACCCTTCCGACCGGCAAGCCGGTCTGGTATCAGGCGGACGGGTCGACCGTGGTGCCCCCGTTCCGCCCCGAGGTAGCGGGCGACAACCTGGCGCTGACGTTCATCGAGGATCTCGACCACACCTGGGACGGAACGCACCAGATGTTCAACGGCGGCAACTGGGACCGGTGGCTCGCGGCCAAGACGACCACGTGCATGGCGCACCTCGAACGCAAGGACCTGCCGTTCCACTACACGCTCGCCGACGCGTTCACCGTCTGCGACGCCAACCACTGCTCGATGCTCGGCCCCACCGACCCCAACCGCTACTACATGTGGACCGGCTGGGACGGCAACGACGGGAAGAACGGCGGCCCGGTGATCGCGAACGACGAACTCGGGTACGGATGGCAGACCTATCCGGAGCGGCTGCAGCAGGCCGGGATCAGCTGGAAGATCTACCAGGACAGCGGTGAGGGCCTGGACGCTGCCCACTTCTGGGGCTGGACGTCGGACGATCCGTACATCGGCAACTACGGCGACAACTCGCTGCTGTACTTCTTCAACTACCAGAACGCTACGCCGGGCAGCCCCCTCTACCAGGCGGCCCGGACCGGCACCGAGGTGAACAAGAGCGGAGGGTTCTTCGACATCCTCGCGGCCGACGTGCAGAGCGGCAAGCTGCCGCAGGTGTCCTGGATCGTGGCGCCCGAGGCGTACACCGAGCATCCGGCTTGGCCCGCCGGCTATGGCGCCTGGTACACGGCCGGCGTGCTCGACGCGCTAACCAGCGTGCCCGAGGTGTGGTCCAAGACGGCCCTCTTGATCACGTTCGACGAGAACGACGGCTTCTTCGACCACGTGGTCGGGGCTTATCCCAACGTCGGTGAACTCAACGGGCAATCGACCGTGCCGCTCGACAACGAGCTGTTCAACGGCACGGCCGGGACGCCCAAAGGCTCGGGCGGGGTGGTCGGACCGTACGGGCTCGGCGTCCGCGTGCCGCTGCTTATCGTCTCGCCGTGGAGCACGGGCGGCTGGGTCTGCTCCGAGACGTTCGACCACACCTCGCTGATCCGCTTCATCGAGGCGCGCTTTGGCGTGGACGAGCCGAACATCACGCCCTGGCGGCGCGCCGTGTGCGGCGACCTGACGTCGGCGTTCGACTTCGAGAGCTCGTCGACTCGCGTCCCCAAGGTGCCCGATGTCGTAGATACCTACAACCAGCAGACGACCCTGCCGAGCTACCACCCGACGCCGCCGGCCATCGGATCGGTCCCGACCCAGGAGCATGGGGTGCGGCCGTCGCGTCGGCTTGGGTACCGCTTCGGAGTCGGCTTCGAAGCCTCTCCGGGCAAGCTGAACCTCGCAGTGCGCAACCACGGCAAGCTCGGCGTGCACCTACAGGCCCGATCGCTGACGGTCCCCGGCGCACCGTACAGCTACACGATCGGCGCCGGCGACGATCTCGACGTCTCCCTTCCCAACCCCGGGACCTACGACCTCAGCCTCCACGGGCCAAACGGCTTCTTCCGCCACTTCGCCGGCTCTCCCGCGACGACGTTGAGGGTGCGGACGCGGGGTGACCACGGCACCGGCCTGCTCACGCTGCGGGTCGTTGACGGCGGCGATTCCTCCGGTCGCGCCGGCCGCCATCGGTCGCCGGTCATCCTCACGGTCGCGGACGCCTACGGGCCCGACCGGCACGTCAGGCTGAACGGCACCGAGGAGCTCACGATCGACACCCACCGCTCCGGGGGCTGGTACGACATCGCGTTGACGACGCCGAGCGATCCGACCTTCAGCTATCAACTGGCGGGTCGTCTCGAGTCGGGTGCCCGGCTGACCAGCGATCCGCAGCTCGGGCGCTCGTAGTCACTCGACCCCCTCGAAGAGCTTGGTGACGAACATCGGGTCGACAGGCCGGGTCAACGCGGCGTCGATCGAGCGCTGATCGGGCCAGCCGGCGGCGAGCATGCGCCGGCCGGCCGCGGCGCCGTCGTATTCGGTGCGTCGCAGATCGGGCGTGCCGTCGGAGATCCACGCCCACCGAGCGGCGTCGTCGCCTTCGTAGGGCAGGCCGACGCTGCCCGCGTTGATGAAGCGCACGGCGCCGACGCGCCGGTCGTCCTGTTGATGGGTGTGCCCACCGACGACGAGCGGCTGCTCGAGCACGCCCAGTGCGTCGGCCCAGCGCTCGGCTGGCGAGATCCGGGTGAGTATCTCTTCGTCGCTGCGGGGCGTGGCGTGGCAGTAGAGGACGCCGTCGAGCACGAGCGTGGTCGGCAGCGCTCCGAGCCATGAGGAGAGCTCGGGGTCCAGCGCCGCAGCGGTGATCGCGGCCGTGAGCGCTGCGAGAGCCTCGGGGGCGACGCTGGCGGCGTCGATCCCCTGCGCGGCGGCCTCGGCAACCTCCCGTTCGCCGTTGCCGCGCACCCAGTGGACCGGGACCTGGAGTCCGCGGAGCAGCGACACGCATTCGCGCGAGAAGGCGCCGGGGACGACGTCGCCGCCGACCACGATCGCATCGGTGTCGCTCACGCGGGGATCGGCGAGCACCGCCTCAAGAGCGTCGAGGTTGCCATGGATGTCGAACAGCGCGAGTACGTTCATAGGTGAAAGATAGCGCAACCGTTTGGTTGCGCGTGTGTTGCGTCGAGGTCAGGCCGCCAGCGCCCGCTCGAGCACGAGCAGCACCCCCAGGACGATCATCACGATCCCCGAGGTCCGCGCGATGGTGTCGGCAGCGGTCGGCCGGCCTACGCCGGCTCACGTCGACGATCGTCATGAAGGACGTCGTGGACCACCGGCCGCTGACGGCGCGCCTCACCGCGCCGCGGCGTCGGCGGGCGCGTAGATCGTGATCAGCGTCTCGCCGGCCTGGCGCGACTCGATCAGCCGCAGCGGGCGGGGAACCTTGCGTTCGCCGAACAAGCGCAGGCCGCCACCGATCACGATCGGAAAGACCATCAGCCGCAACTCGTCCACGAGGTCGTGGTCGATCAACTCGCCGGCCAACTGAACGCTGCCGTTGACGAGGATGTCGCCGGCGATCTCGCCCTTCAGACGCGCGACTGCCGCTGGCACGTCGGTGCCGAGGACCGTCGTGTTGTTCCACGCGGGATCGTCGAGCGTGGACGAAACGACGTACTTCGGCATGTTGTTGAACTTGTCCGCGAACTCGCCCTCGCGCGACGGCCACGCCTCGGCGAAGCCCTCATATGTGCGGCGGCCGAGCAACAGCGCCTCGGCTGCCGTCACCTCGTCGAACTTGAACTGGTCACCCTCGGCGCCGCGATCGAACTGGAAAGCCCAGCCCCCGTACGGTGACTTCTCGGACCCGCCGGGGTCCTCGACCACGCCGTCGACGGTCACGAACTGCGATACGACCACCTTGCCCATGGGGTCTCCTTCTCGTCGCTTTGGAGTCTCAGACCGCGAGCACCGACGGAATTCATCGCCCCACGACGGGTTGTGAGACCGGCCCTAGAGCGGCGGAACCTGGTTGTTGACCTGCGGCCCGTGGTACAGGTGGTCGTGATCCTTGCACGCGGGCGGGAAGAAGAACTGGACGCTGTCGCTGCGCACCCCGTTGTAGGAGGCGAACAGAGTGACGTTGCCGAGCGTGCCGGCCTTGCACCGCGGATCGGTGCTGCTCTTCACGCGAACGATGATCTTCATGATGTTGCCGGGCACGCCCCACATCACCGCGTGATGCGAGTGGTACACGAGGTGGTGCTGCACGGTCATGATGATCAGGCGGTCGGGTTGGTGGCGGACGCGGTCCACCTGGCAGAGGATCCCGGAGACCGTGTTGGCGTTCAGGTTGATGTCGCCGTGGCCGCGGGCGTAGCTGCCCGTGGGGCCGCTGATCGGTTCGCCGGTGTGGAAGCCCCAGGGCGGGATTCCGCCCACGATCGGGATCTGCTTGCAGTACTGGACCGTCGCGCTGGCCGAGCCGGCCGCGGCGAGGAGCGCAAGCAACGGGATCAACGCCAGGATCACGAGCGCGCCCCGCCGCCTGTTGTGGTTCCCGCGCATCTCAAGCGAAACTAGCCTTCGCACCGGGATCCGAAACGAGGCGACGGCCGGATCCGGGTCGATCGGAGGGAGGAACCGGTCGGTTTCGCGACGTTTGCGCCGCCTCAGTGGCGGGCGCGCATCTCGGCCAGGCGATCGGGATCGAACTCGTCCGAGCGCACCCAGCGCAGCAGCGCCTGCTCGGTCTCGATCACCCGGTCGGCGGCGGCCGGCAGTTCGGCCGCGATATCGAGGGGGATCTTCAGCACGCCATGCTGGTCGGCGTGCAGCAGGTCGCCCGGCGCGACCGTGAGCCCGCCGATCTCGATCGGCTCGCCGATCGTCTCCACGCGCACGTACGCGTGTGAGACCGACGGGCCGGCGGCGAAGAAGTGAAAGCCCATCCCGCGCGCCTCGTCGAGGTCGCGCACCGAGCCGTCGGTGACACAGCCGACGCACCCGAGCGCCCCGAAGATCGTCGCGTGGACCTCTCCCCACAGTGAGCCGTGCGCCGGCGGGTCGTCGAGGTCCTTGACGACGACGATGCGCGGTGCCTGCACGGTCCGCACATGGGAGTAAAGGGCGTTGTTGCCTGCGCCGGCCCAGTCCTCCGGGGGCGCGCCGCGGGCGACGATCGTTGCGGTGGCCGCGTAGCCAACCATTCGACCGAGCTCCGGGAACATGCACCGGATCCGGCTGTCGGCGAAGCCGACGTCCCGCGGCTGGATGTCGAGCGTCTCGATCGCGTTGGCGAGCGTCGGGGCGTCGTAGCGGGCCAGTGCTTCGAGCAGATCGTCCATACCCGGCAGCCTACGCGATAGCCCTCGCGCAGCCCGGTGACGGTCATCGTCGCCGCGCACCCAGAAACGGGGCGAGCGCACGCCTCAGCGCGGCGATGGCCGGGCCGATGGCGGATTCGTGCACCCGGCCGTAGCCGATGACGAGACCCCGGGTTCCCCGGTCGTGAATCGCGTAGCGGCTGAGCGCCTCGACTCGCACACCGGCTCTGAGCGCGGCGCGCTCGAGCTCCCGGTCATCGATGCGTGCAGGCAGATCCAGCATCACGCTGAGTCCGGCCGCCACGCCGAACACGTCGAGGCCGGGGAAGTGCTCGGCGAGTGCGGCGGCCAGTCGATCGCGGCGGGCGCGGTACACGCCGCGCGTGCGGCGGATGTGGCGCTGGTAGTGCCCGCGCTCGAGGAGCTGCGCCAGAGCAAGTTGCGAAAGCGTGGGGGAGAGGTCGTCGAGCAGTTCCTTGATCGCCGCAAGCCGCTCGACCAGCGGCTCCGGCACGACCAGCCATCCGATGCGCAGGGACGGAGCCAGGGTCTTGGCGGTCGTTCCCGCGTAGATGACGCCGTCGGGATGGAGGCCCTGGAGCGCGCGCACCGGCTCGCGGTCGTAGCGGAACTCGGCGTCGTAATCGTCTTCGATGATCAGTCCGCCGGTTTCGCGACTCCAGGCCAGGAGCGCCCGGCGGCGCGCGCCGGACAGCACGGCGCCGGTCGGGAACTGGTGCGCGGGTGAGACGATCACCGCATTGCCCGCAAGTCCCTCGACGATCAGCCCATCGCGATCGACGGGCTGTCCCACCAGCTCCAACCCCAGCCCGACGATCTGCTTGTGCTGGCGATCGAGCGAGGGGTCCTCGACGGCGATCCGCGCCGCGCCCATGTCGCGCAGGGCCCTGAGAGCGAGATCGACTCCCTGAGTGGCGCCCTGCACGACGATGATCTGATCGGGCTCGCAGATCACGCCGCGCGTGCGCCCGAGCTCGTCGGCCAGCTTTTCGCGCAGGAGGAGGCTTCCGCGAGGATCTCCGTAGTCGAGCGCGGCCGAGGGCGCTTCGCGGACAGCCGCGGCGAGCGCGGTGGCCCACTGCCGGCGGGGAAACAGCGTGACGTCGGGCGTCGTCGGCGTCAGGTCGAAGCGGGGTGGGGCGGAGGGTTGCTCGCGGGCTTCGGAGGCCCGCCGGCGCGCGCTCGGGACCTGGGCGACCACCGGCGGGCGGCGCGCGTTGATCTGCAGGTAGCCCTGGGCCTCGAGCTCTGCGTAGGCGTCGCTGGTGACGCCGCGCGAGACGCCGAGCTGACCGGCCAGGCGCCGCGAGGCCGGCAGCTCGACGCCGGCCCTGAGTGAGCCCTCCCGGATCAGATCCCGGAGCGTGCGCTCGAGGCAGGCCCGCAGCGACTCACCCGTGCGCGGTTCGAGCGTCCAGTGGCTGGCCTCATCAAATTGCTCGTTGGTGGCTCTAGTCATAGGGCCAGGGCGGCTCCAGACTAACGCTCATGAAGGCCACGGCACCGCCTCGCGTAAGGGTGCGGCGGGTCCCCCAGAACGCTCGTTACGACCGCGACTCGATTCATCGGGTGCTCGACCGCGGGCAGATCGCCCACGTGAGCTTCGTGAGCGACGGTCAGCCCTACTGCATCCCCACCTTGTATGCGCGCGTGGGGGACCAGGTGCTGATCCACGGCTCGTCCGCGAGCCGAATGCTCAAGCTGCTCGGCGCGGGCGCGCCCGCGTGCGTGACCGTGACGATCCTCGACGGCTGGGTGCTCGCGCGCTCGGCGTTCGAGACCAGCGCGAACTATGACTCGGCCGTCCTGCTCGGCCGCTTCCGCGAGATCGAGTCGAGAGACGAGAAGCTCGCGGCGCTCGAGGCGTTCATGGAGGCCGTCCTGCCGGGTCGCTGGGAAGAGGTCAGGCATCCCTCGCGTCAGGAGTTGAAGGGCACCGCGATCCTCGCACTCGAGATCGGCGAGGCGTCGGTCAAGACGCGCAGCGGGCCCCCCGACGATGACGACTTGCCAGACGCGGAGCGCGACACGTGGGCCGGGGTGATACCCGTGATGAACGGCTACGGCACGCCGGAGCGCTCGCCCGGCCTGCGCGCCGGTATCGCGCTCAGTCCGAGCATCGAGCGCTTGCTCGCCACTCGGGACGGCCTCCCGACCTGCTGATAATTCGAGGCATGCGAGTGGCGGTGGCGGTTCTGGCCGTCGTGGCGGCGGTGAGCGCGTCGGGGTGCGGCAGCACGAGCAAGCCGGCCTCGACCAAGAGCGTGTCGGCCGGCACGATCCCGCCGCCGGGGAAGCCGATCGAGGTGAGCAGCGACTACAAGCCGGGGGCGGCAATCCCGCGCGCACACACGTGCGACGGGCGCGACGTGTCGCCTCCGCTGCACGTGACGCGACTACCCCGCGCGACCAAGGAGATCATCGTGGTCATGCGCGACCCCGATGCGCCAGGCGGCAACTTCATCCACTGGGTGATCGCGCACATCATGCCGGCGAACGGGTCGCTGTCGTTGCGGGCCGGCGCGACGCCCCCCGGCGCCGTGCTCGGGCGAAACAGCTTCGGTTCACTCGGCTACCGGGGACCGTGCCCACCGTCCGGGCCGGCCCATCATTACGTGGTTACCGTGTACGCGCTCGGCCAGCCGTCCGGGCTGAAGCGCGGCTTCAGCGCCGGCGACGTGACCGACCTGCCGGTGCTCACCTACGGAACCCAGACCGGGGTCTACGCGCGGCGTTGATGCGCCGGGCGGCGCCGGCGATCGAGCGGTAGCGCGCTCGCCCCGACGTGCTCGTCCAGCCAGCCCGTCACCGGCGCGGCGGCCCGCCAGGTTCGCGTCAGGAAGCGCAGGCCGTCGGCCCGCCCGATGCCGTCGCCGAATTCCCGCCGGGCGCCGAGCGACAGGTTCTTGCGGCGCAGCAGGGCGATCCGCGGGTGGTCGGTGGCGTAGCCGCGAGGCGCGGTGGCGAGGCTCTCGCCCCAGACCTCGAGGCCCTTCTTCTCGGCCTGGGCGAGGAGCTTGGCCAGCTCGGGCCCGAGGCGGTCGTCGGCCGCCCGTTCGCGGTAGCGCTCGAGTTGATCGCGCGCCATCGCGTGGTAGCCGCTGCCGGCCACCAGGCCGTCGGCTGAGATCGACGCGTACAGGCCGTGGAGGGCGACTCCCGAGCCCAGCAGGAGGCCGTAGGTGTTCGTCTTGTACGGGGACTTGTCGGCCGAGAAGCGGATGTCGCGGTTGGGGCGGAACAGCTTCACCTCACCGCCGAACGTGTCGCTGAGCTCCGTCAGCAGCGCGGCCATCTGCCCGCGGACCGACTCGTCGAAGAAGGCCCGGTGGGCCGAGAAGTACTCGCGGCTGTTATCCGCCTCGAGGCCCACGAACCACTGCCGTACCCCCGGCCCGAAGCCCTCGAACCTGGTCACGGGCCCGCGGTGTCGATCGAGCTCGGGTCGGCCGGAACGTCGACCGCGTAGTCCTTGAGCACGTCGAGCGGCACGAGATCGAGCGCACGCTCATGGGTCGCCGCGAGCACCACGAAGGCGGCGACGCCCTCCGCGTGCGCGCGCACCCAGGCGTGCGTGGTGACGCACCAGCGGTCGCCCGGCGTGAGGCCGGGAAACTGGAACTCGGGCATCGGCGTGCTCAGGTCGTTGCCGACGCTCTGCTGGAACTCGAGGAACTCCGCCGTGACCACGGCGCAGATCGTGTGGCTGCCGAAATCGCCGGGGCCGGTGCGGCAGCAGCCGTCGCGGTAGAAGCCGGTGAGCGGATCGAGGCCGCAAGGCTCGAGCGGTCCACCGAGCACGTTGCGCTCCATCGGCCGACAGTATCGCGCGAGGGCTAGCCTCCGAGCGGGGCGATGTCTGCGCGAGTTTTCTGCCATTCGGCCACTCGCCGCCGCCGAGTGGCAGATGAGTCGCGCTATGCGCGAGTGAATGCGCATTCACCTCCGGGCGGGGTGCCGAATGGCGGATTACTCGCGGTCTGGATACGGCGCAGTACCCCATTTGACAGCGCGCGTTCCCGCTTGGTACAACGATGTTTCCGGATCGGGCGCGGGCGAGAGCATCAACACCGACCAGGAGAAGTGCCGGCGCAAGACGCTGCGCGCGTCCGACTACTACCCGGTCACGTTCTCAGACGCGGAGTGGGCCGAGCTTCAGCAGATCTTCCCCCACGGGGTCTGCGACTGGTCAAAGCCCGGCGTCGACCAGGCGCCGACCATCCCGTGGCAGACCTACCAGACCGCGACCGGGAGCGTGGTCTACGGCGGCAAGCCGCTCGGGCCGGCGCCGGCGGACTCCGGTGGCGGCTGGACGAGCCCGTCCTTCGCGGGGTGGACGAACCAGTAGGACCGGTCACAAGAGGCGACCGACGACCTCATCGACGGTCGGCACGGCCGCCATCTCGGCGGCGATCCGGCCGGCTGCTCGGCGATAGTCGGGTGTGCCGAGGACCGCTTCGATGGCCGCGCGCAGCTGAGCGACGTGCTGGGGTCCGAGGCCGCGCAGACCGCCCGGCGCCTCCTGGTCGGAGGCGACCAGGACTCCGGCCCCCGCGCTCTGGACGGCCTCGCCGTTTCGCGGCTGGTCGGCAAAGAGGGGGCAAACGACCAACGGCACGCCTGCCGCGAGCGCCCCGAATGCGGTGCCCGAGCCGCCATGGCAGACCACGAGCGCGGCCTCCCGGAGGATCGCCTCCTGCGGAACCCACGGCTCGACGCGCGCGTTGTCCGGCACCGGCCCGAGGCGTGCCACATCGGTCGCGCGGCCGACCGTCACGAGCACTCGCGCCGGCAGCCCTGCGACCGCCTGCAGGGCGCAGCGGTAGACCGGGATCGCCTCGGGGAGATGGCCGAGCACGGTGCCGAAGGTCACATATACGAGCGGCCGATCCGCGCCCCAACCCCAGTCGAGGCGGTAATCGGACTGCGTCGGCGTAACGCGGAACCTGCGGGTGTCCGGCCACGGGGAGGGATCGAGCGAGCCCGGGAATGAGCTCAGGTACGGTGCCGCGGCGATCGCGGCGGCCACTCCCGGGACGAACCCGTCGACGATCGGCGCCACCATCGCACGCACACCAGCTTCGAGCGCCGCCAGTGAGATGCCGACCTGGGCGTGTGGGATTCCCGATTCATGCGCGACGACCGCCGAGGCGTATTCGCACGGCTCGCGAACCACGAGGTCCGGGCGCCAGGCATCGCGAAGCTCACGCGCGGCCCCGAGCATCGCCGCGGTGCATCGGTCGGCGAACAGCTCGCGATCGATCAAGCCGGCGACCGCGTCTGGCGGCCCCTGACGAACCTGCTGCCAGATCCCGTCGACGAACGCACGTGGCGGCTCATCGCCTACGCGGTAGCCCAAGCCGGTGCGCCGCACGCCCGGCTCCAGCGCCGGCGGGACCAGGACCACGACTTCGTGCCCGCCACGCCGTAAGGCGTGTCCTACGTTGGCCAGCGGGAGGAGGTGCCCCTCCCCGCCGAGCGAACACCCCAGTAGCACGCGCACCGGCTCACCCTAGCCGGGGCTCAGCTAAGGCCCCCAGAAGCTGTGGCGGTCCAGGTACTCGATGAGCAGCCGGCCGGCGTGCTCGATGTGGGCCGCCATGGCCAGCCGGGCGCCGGTGGCGTCGCGCGCGCCCAGCGCGTCGCGGATCTGCTCGTGCTCGTCGATGCTCAGCACGTGGCCCTCCGGCGAGTCGCGCAGCGCTCGCCAGACGTAGTCCTTGGGGAAGTAGCTCTGTAGCTCCTCGATCGTGCGCCCCAGCTGAGCGTTGTCGGCCAGCCGGTGGATCGCGCCGTGGAAGCGCACGTTGGCCAGGGTCACGCGGGCGTTGAAGGCGGCTTCGTCCTCGGGCCTCAGGCCGTCGTGCTCGAGCTCAGTCGTGGCGTGCTCCATATCGGCCTGGACCACGTCCAGTTCGTCGAGGAACGCCTGATCCACGTGCGGCGCCGCGAGCTGGCAGGCGTAGCCCTCGATCTCTGCGCGCAAGGCGTAGACGTCGACCAGTTCCTTGCGGGTGGGGATCCGCACGGTGGCGCCCCGGTTCGGCACCAGCTCGACCAGGTTGGTCGCCTGGAGCTTGCGCAGCGCCTCGCGCACCGGCGTGCGGCTGACGCCGAAGCGCGCGCACAGCTCGTCCTGCTGGAGATGGGTGCCCGGGGGATAGTGGCCGTCGAGGATGCCGGCCTGGATGCGGAACGCGATCTCGTCAGCCAGGCTCGTGACGAGCACGCGATCGGGAGCGAGGATACGGTCGCTGATGGCGGCCATAGCCCGGGAATCGTAGCCATGGACCCGGATGCGTGGGTTGATGCATCCGTGGATCTATGTATACAATCGCGCCGCGCCTGGGGAGGCCGCCGTGACACCGGCTGCCCCCGAGGGGAGGCGGCCGCCAATAGGAGCGAGGCCCCGCATCACCGAGAGCATCCCCACCGCCCGTCGTCTCGACATGGCGACACCGCGCGGGTTGAAGCTGACCTGCCGGGGATGGGAGCAGGAGGGTGCGCTGCGCTGTCTGCTCAACAACCTCGACCCAGAGGTGGCCGAGCGGCCGGATGACCTGGTCGTGTACGGCGGCACGGGCAAGGCGGCGCGGAACTGGGAGTGCCTCGAGGCGATCGTGGCGGCGCTGCGCGATCTCGATCGCACCGAGACACTGATCGTCCAGTCGGGTAAGCCGGTCGCGGTGGTCCCGACCCACGCCGATGCGCCGCGCGTCCTGATCTCGAGCGCGATGCTCGTACCGGCCTGGTCGACGCCGGAGGACTTCTGGGCGCTCGAGGCGGCCGGCCTGACCATGTACGGCCAGATGACGGCCGGGGGCTGGTTCTACATCGGCACCCAGGGGATCCTCGGCTTCACCTACGAGACGTTCAGCGCGGTGGCCAGGGCCCACTTCGGCGGCACGCTGGCCGGGAAGCGCGTGCTGACCGCCGGGCTCGGCGGCATGGGCGGCGCGCAGGGCATGGGCGTCAGCCTCAACGGCGGGCGGGTGCTGGCGATCGAGGTCGATCCCCGGCGAGCCCAGCGACGCGCCGCCGGCGGATGGGTCGACCTGGTGACCGACGACTACCGGCACGCCCTGGCCGCCCTCGACGACCCAGCGGGTCCCGCGGCGATCGGCCTGATCGGCAACGCGGCGGATGTCGTTCCGCGGCTCGTGCGCGACCGCGTCTGGTTCGACGTGGTCACCGACCAGACCGCCGCACACGATCTGCTCCACGGCTACGTGCCGGCGGGCTACACGGCCGACGACGCCGAGCGGGCGGAGGCGGGCGACGCCGGCTACCTCGGCGCGGTCTCCTCCTCGATCGCACGTCACGTCGAGGGCCTGCTCGAGTTGCGCGCCCGCGGTGCGGTCGCCTTCGAGTACGGCAACAACATCCGCGCGCAGGCGCGCGACGCGGGCGTCAGCCGATGCCATGGAGATCCCGGGCTTCGTCTCGGCGTACGTGCGGCCCCTGCTCGCCCAGGGAATCGGTCCCTACCGCTGGATCGCGCTGTCGGGCGATCCGGAGGACCTGCGCAAGTCCGAGGACGCGCTGATGGAGGTCGTCGACCGCCCCACGCTGCGCGACTGGATCACGCTGGCGCGCGAGCGGCTGGGCCACCAGGGGCTGCCGGCCCGGATCTGCTGGCTCGGGCTCGGGCAGCGCGAGGCGGTGGGACTGCGTCTGAACGAGCTGATCCGCTCGGGGGAGATCGGTCCGCTGGCGCTCGGGCGCGATCACATGGATCCCGCCGCGGTCGCCTCGCCCTCGCGCGAGACCGAGGGGATGCAGGACGGCAGCGACGCGATCGCCGACTGGCCGATCCTGGGCGCGCTGCTCAACGCCGCGCAGGGAGCGAGCTGGGTGGCGGTGGGCAACGGCGGGGGAGTCGGCATCGGACGGAGCATCCACAGCGGGATGGTGGTCGTGGCCGACGGCAGCGAGCTGGCCCAGCGCAAGATCGCCCGGGTGTTCTGGAGCGACGCGGCGCTCGGCGTCGCGCGCTACGCCGACGCCGGCTACGACGCTGCGCTCGCCCAAGCCGAGCGCAGCGAGCTCAACCTCCCCATGCTCGGCGGGCGGAGATAGTCGATGCACTCGCCCGCGGTGACTCCCCACGTCTCGGTCGACCGGCCGGCGACCGGATCCGCGCCGCTCTCGCCGGACCGGCGGCGCGGGCGCGCCTTCACTATGAGCATCGACACCGGCGGCACGTTCACCGACGGATTCGTCTCCGACGGTGCCCACACGGCCCAGGTGAAGGTCGACACCACGCCCCAGGACCTGACGATCGGCTTCCAGGCGTGCCTGGAGGCGGCCGCTGCCGCGGTCGGCCACGAGCTGCCGGGCTTCCTCGGCGCACTCAGCCGCCTGCACTTCAGCTCGACGATCGCCACCAACACGATCGTGGAGCGCCGCGGCGCGCCAATCGGGCTGATCGTGACGCGCGGGGCGCAGGCAAATCTCTACGGAACCGACGAGCAGGCTCGGGCGCTGGGCAGCCTGCTCGACCTTGACCTCGTCCGCGGCGTGAGCGAGGAGGTGGACGCCGGCGGCACCGTGGTCGTGGCGCCGAGTGAGTCCGAGCTCGAGACCGCGGTGCGCGAGTTGCTCGAGCGCGGCGTTCGCCTGCTCGTGGTCAGCTTCGCCAACGCCCACCTGAATACGGCCAACGAGGTGCAGGCGCGCGAGCTGATCGACCGCTCCTACCCGCGGCACTACCTCGGGGCGGTGCCGCTGATGGTGGCCTCGCGCGTGTCGCTGGCGGGCGACGACCACGGACGGACGGCGGCCGCGGTGGTCAACGCCTACCTGCATCCCAACCTGGTGCGCGCGCTGTACCTGGCCGAGGACCGGGCCCGGGCGCGCGGCCTGACCCGGCCGCTTTTGATCGTGGGCACCGACGGGTCGACCAGCCGGGTGGCCAAGACCCGCGCGATAGACACCTACGACTCGGGTCCGACCGCGGGCGTGCTCGGCGCGGGCTACGTGGCGCGCGCGCTCGGCGCGGAGAACGTGTGCACGTTCGACGTCGGCGGCACCACCACGGATGTCTCGTTCCTGGCCGGCGGCCGCGTGCCGGTCAGCGAGGTCACCGAGGTCGGCGAGGTGGTCATTCCGCACCCGTCGGTGTCGCTGCACTCGTTCGGGATCGGGGGCGGGTCGATCGTCGCGGTGGACTCCGACGGCGAGATCCGGGTCGGCCCCCGGAGCGCGGGCGCCTCGCCCGGGCCGGCCTGCTTCGGACTGGGCGGGGAGTGGCTGACCCCGACCGACGTGTGGCTCCTGCTCGGCTACCTCGAGCCCGGCGAGTTCCTGGGCGGACGGCGGAGGCTGAGCGTCGAGCCGGCTCGCGCCGTCGCGGAGGGGGTCGCGCATCGACGCGGTACGAGCCTCGAGCAGGCGCTGCTCGACACCAAGGAGGCGATCCGCCGCGAGCTCTCCGAGCACCTGCTGGCCTGGGCCGCCCGTCACCCCGATCTGGCCTCGAGCGAGCCCGCCACGCGCTGGCTGTTCTCCTACGGCGGCGGTGGCGGGCTGCTGTGCGCGGAGGCGGCGGACATCCTCGGCATCGCCCGGGTAGTCGTGTTTCCCCACAGCTCGGTGTTCTCGGCCTTCGGCGCGGGCCTGTTGCCGATCGCGCACTCCTACGAGGCCGCCGTGCCCGCCGGATCGGGCGTCGCGGCCGCGGCCGCCGCGGTGGCGCGGCTGGCCGACAATGCGCGCCGCGACCTGCGCGCGGAGGGCGTGCACGATCTCGAAGGCGTGAGCGCGTCGCTGGCGCTCGGATCGGAGCGACGCGACGGCCTGACTCTGGCCGGCGTTTTGAGCGCGCCCGAGGCACTGGTTCCGCGCGACGGCACCGCCGGGGTCGCCGCCCGTGTCGCCCTGCACGTGTCGGTTCCGCGGGACGCCGTGGTCGACATGATCGCCGCCCGCGATGACCTCGAGCCGGGGAGGCCGCGCGCGGTGCTCACCGCGGAGGGCTCGCTCACGGTTCCCGTGCTCGCCGGCCTCGGAGATCCCGCGCGATCCGGCGCGTGCGGGCCGTCGTTCCTGCGCGCGCCCGACACCACGATCTTCGTGCCCGCCGGCTGGACGGTGAGCTTCACGCCGCAGGGCTACGGGGTCCTGCATCGAGGAGACCGACGCATGAGGCCGCGGATCACCGAGTACCTCGAGATCGACCTCGACACCGAGCAATGGCTGTGCGCCAACTGCGGAGCGAGCCTGGGCAGCGCCCGGGGCAACTACAAGCACGGCTGCCTGGTGTGGGAGCGCGATCCGCGGGAGGTGCACCGCCCGATCGTCGACGGTGCATACACGTTCGCGCCCGACCCCGAATGGTGCCGCATCCTCGAGTTCATCTGCCCCGAGTGCGCGACGCTGATCGAGGTCGAGTACCTGCCGCCCGGTCACCCCGTCACCCACGACATCGAACTCGACATCGACGCGCTCAAGCGGGGGCAGGCGGGCGCTCGGGCCGTGGAGGACGAGCCGTGAGCTCCTCGGTCGAGATCGACATCGGCGGCACGTTCACCGACTGCTACGTCCGCCTGGACGACCGCGAGGTGTGGTGCAAGGCGCGCACCACGCCGTTCGACCTCTCGCAGGGCATGTCCCGGGCGATCGACGACGCAGCCGATCACCTGGGCCTGTCCAAGGACGCGCTGCTGTCCCGGGCGGAGATCCTGCGCTACTCGACCACGCTGGCCATGAACAAGCTGATCGAGCGCAAGGGTCCGCGGCTCGGGCTGATCATGACCGAGGGGTTCGAGGACACCGTGCTGGTCGGGCGGGCCAGCCAGTGGTCGGACGGGATCCCGTTCAAGGCCCAGCGGAACATCGCGGGGGCCGACAAGCCGACGCCGATCATCCCCAAGGACCTCACGGTCGGGGTCAAGGAGCGAGTCGACTACCGCGGGCGAGGTGCTCAGACCCGCTCGACGAGGACCACTTCCTGACCCAGCTGGACGCGCTCGTCGACGCCGGCGTGCGCGGGTTCGTGGTCTCGCTGCTCTGGTCGTTCATGAACCCGGTGCACGAGTCGCGCATCCGCGAGCTGATCGAGCGCGAGTACAACGAGACCTACCTCGGCAGCATGCCGGTGTTCCTGTCCAGCGAGGTCTCGCCGCGCAAGTTCGAGTACACGCGTACGACGATGACGATCCTGAACGCCTACCTGCACCAGTCGATGTACGAGGAGCTGATCGGAATCGGCCAGGAGCTCCGGAGCGGCGGCTACCGCAACCCTCTGATGATGGTGCACAACACCGGCGGGATGGCCAGCGTGTTCCGCTCGGCCGCGGTGCAGACGTACAACGGCGGCCCGGTGGCGGGGCTGATGGGCTCTTCCACGCTGGGGCGGACGTACGGCTACAAGAACGTGGTGGTCACGGACATGGGCGGGACCAGCTTCGACATCGCGATGGTCGTCGAGGGGTCGACGCGCTTCTACAAGTTCGCCCCCACGATCGACCGCTGGACGGTCGACGCGACGATCCTCGACTCGCGCTCGATCGGCTCGGGAGGCGGGTCGATCGCGCGGGTCGACGCGCTGCTCGGCGGGCGGCTCGAGGTCGGACCGGAGAGCGCGGGGTCGATCCCCGGGCCGGCCGCCTACGACCAGGGCGGCCGCGAGCCGACGGTGACCGACGCCGATCTGATGCTCGGGTACCTCAGCCCCGAGCGCTTCCACGGCGGGCAGCTCAAGCTGAGCCGGCGCCGGGCCGAGCGGGCCATCCGCGACCGGGTGGCGATCCCGCTCGAGATCGACGTGCCCGAGGCGGCGCTCCTGATCAAACGGGTGATCGACGCCCGGATGGGGGCGGAGATCTACAAGGAGACCGTGCTCAAGGGCTATGACCCGCGCGACTTCGTGATCTTCGCGGCCGGCGGCGCGGGGCCCGTGCACTGCTGCGGCTACGCCGAGGCGGCGGGCATGAGCAAGATCGTCGTGTTCCCGTTCTCCTCGGCGTTCTGCGCCTACGGGTCCTCGACCATGGATGTCGTGCACGTGTACGAGCGCTCGCGGCGATTCTCGCTGCTGACCGCGGTCCGCGGCCGATGGCTCGAGGACTACGACGGGTTCAATTCGATCGTCGACTCGCTCCGCGAACTGGCCCGGCGCGATTTCGCCGGCGAGGGGTTCGACCCCGACCAGGTGCGCTATACGCTCGAGCTCGACATGAAGTTCGGCGGCCAGCTCAACGTCAAGCGAGTCGCCTCGCCGCTGCTCGAAGTCTCCTCCGAGGAGGACATGCGCGCGCTGTACACCGCGTTCGAGCGCGAGTTCAGCGAGGCCTACAGCCCGCTCGGCCTGAACCCGGAGGCCGGCGTCGAGATCGAGGCGTTCGTGCTGAAGGCGTCGCTGCCGTCGGAGCACGCCGAGCGACCGGTGAGCGCGGCACGCGACGGCGACGCGTCCGCGGCCATGACCGCCTTCCGCGAGGCCCTGTTCTCGGCCGAGGACGGTTGGGTGCAGACGCCCGTATACGAGATGGAGCGCCTCGCCCCCGGGGACGGCTTCCCCGGCCCGGCCCTGATCGACTCCGACGACACCACGGTCGTCGTGGCGCCCGGGTGGACGTGCGCGGTGGACGAGCGCTCGGGCATCGTGCTGACGGCCGATGAGGAGGGCTCCGGTGTTTGACGCAGCCATGGTCACCCGGGCGATGCAGCTCGAGGAGGCCACCGAGCAGGAGCTAGAAGACGCGGCGGGGCTCCGGCCCGGCGACTACGAGATCTACTCCGAGAACGTGAACCTCATGCTCCAGGAGGGCAAGGAGGTGATGACCAAGATGGGGATCTCGAGCATGCTGCACTCGGGCGACACGCTGGTCGCGGTGTACACCGCGCAGGGTGACCTGGTGTCGGCCGTGCTCGGGACCTACCTGCACTCGGTGACCGGGCAGGTGCCGATCAAGTTCATTCGCGAGCGGTTCGCCGACGATCCCTCGGTGGGGGTGGCCGAGGGTGACATCTATTACTGCAACGAAGCCCTGTACGGAGGGATCCACAACCCCGATCAGTTCGCGATCATGCCGGTGTTCGCTGGTGATGAGCTGATCGGCTGGGTCGTGTCGGGCGCCCATCAGTCCGAGACCGGCGGCAGCGAGCCCGGCGGCGAGGTGACCCAGGCGCACACGCGCCACGACGAGGGTATGAAACTCACCCCGATCAAGATCGGCGAGCGGTATCGCCTGCGCAACGACCTGCTCCTGATGATGGAGAACTTCATCTCGCGCGCCCCGCGGATGCAGGTGACCGACGTCAAGGCGCGCGTGGCCGCCTGCGACCGAGTGCGGGTCCGCCTCCAGGGTCTGGCCGAGAAGCGCGGCAACGCGCTGGTCCGGGGGCTGTTCCGGCGCATGATCCAGCAGACCTCGGCGGGCGTGCGTCAGCGGATCGAATCCTGGCCTGACGGCATCTACCGCCACAACGTGTTCATGGACACCACCGGCCACGAGGACGGTCTGCTGCGCGCGTCGGTCGCCGTGGTCGTCTCCGGGGATCGGCTGACCCTGGATTTCTCGGGGACCTCACCCGAGCACGAGGGCTCGTACAACGCGTTCACCAATGTGATCCGCGGTCACTGCGCGGTGAACCTGTACCAGTTCCCGTTCCACGACTTCCCGATCTCCTCGGGGATGCTCGAGCACATCGACATCCGGGTGCCGTCCGGAACCTTCTTCGACGCCGACCCCGAGGCGGCGATCAGCTGCTCGCCGCTCGTCGGTGCGATGGTGTTCCCGCTGCTGGGCGTGGCGCTGTCCAAGGTGATGTTCTCCACCGAGCAGCGCTCGCTGGTGTGCGGGTTCACCTCCTCGAGCGCGTCGGCGGTGATGGTGGCGGGGGTGAACCAGCACGGAGTGAAGGTGACCGACTTCATGGGTTACCCGCTGAACGCCTACGGTCTGGCCGCTCGGTCTGACCGGGATGGGATCGACGTGTGGGGCTTCCCTCATGGCCCCTGGGGCAAGGCTCCCGACGTCGAGGACATCGAGTCCGAGTTCCCGCTGCTGCACCTCTACCAGAAGCAGCAGCGCGACACCTGCGGCTTTGGCAAGTACCGCGGCGGCCTCGGTGCGGCGGTCGGCTACGTCGTGTACAGAACGCCCCACCTGGCCTTCACCTCGTCTCAGAAGGAATCCAAGTTCCCCGCGCACAACGGGCTGTTCGGGGCCTATTCGATGACCGTCGTGCCGGGTATCCGGGTGCGCGGGTCGGACCTGCTCGAGCTGATGGCGGCGGGCGAGCCCAGCCTGCCGACCGACGACTTCACGCTGGCCACCGGGGAGACGGCGCTGGGCGGGGAGGTCATCGTCGAGCACCAGACGCGGGGGATCCGGGTGGTCGAGGAGGGCGACGTGCTGGCCGCCAGCACCCAGGGCAGCGGCGGCTACGGCGACGTGCTCGAACGCGATCCACAGGCCGTGGCCGAGGACGTCCGGGCCGATCGGATCAGCGACTGGACCGCGCGCGAGGTGTTCGCCGTGGCCTACGACCCCGAGACGTTTCTGGTCGACGACGCGGCCACGGCCGAGCTGCGCCGGGCGCACCGGGCGCGGCGCCTCGAGCACGGGCGGCCCTACGCCGAGTTCATCGCCGAGTGGGTCGAGCGGCGGCCCCCCGAGCAGGTGCTCAAGTACTTCGGAGAGTGGCCGTCGGGCGCGCCCAACCGGGCCGTGGTGCGCATTTGAGCGGCCGCGACCGGTTTCTCGGCGCGCTGGCCGGGGAGAGCCTGGCGTTCGCGCCGATCGTGTGGGAGCGGCTGCCGGCGCTGGTCCATCAGGAGCGGGCGGACTGGTGGCGGGACCCGAACGTGGGACAGCGGCTGATCGGCGATGCCGCCGCGCTGGCCGGGGCGGACGCGATGTTCGTGCTCGCGGCGGCCGAGGCGGTCAGAGGTGCGGTGGCGGCTGGCGAGCGCGGAGATGCCGCGCTGGACGGGCTGGCGTCGGGCGAGGCCGCGCGCCGCGGCGCCGAGCTCGTGGGGACGCTGCGCGCGGTCGCGCCGCACGGTGTGATCGCCGCGGTTCCGGCGCCGGCGGTGCTCCAGCGCGAACTCGACGCCGAGGAGCCCGACGCCGCCGAGGACGCGTTCGCCGATTTCGTCTCGAGCTATCTGGAGGCGGGAGCCGACGCCGTGGCGGTCACGGGGGCCGAGGCGCTCGAGGTGACCGCGGGCGTGGATCGCGCGCTGCGGCTGGTCGAATTGTTCGGTCGTCGCGTCCTGGCCGTCTGCACCGGCGACGGCGACGATGTCAAGGCCTGGGACGAGCGGGGCGATCCGCTCGGCGTGATCTCCCCCGAAGGCGATTGGCCGGACGGCGCTCAGGGTGTGGTGATCACGCCGGGTGACATCAGCGCGCGGTGGGACGCGGCGCGGCTGCGCGCGATCGGCACCGCCCGCCCGGTCGGAACGCCGGCGCCATGAGGGCGGCGGTCCTCGGGGCCGGCGTGATGGGGCGGAACATCGCCAAGGTGCTGGTGCGCGGCGGTCACCAGGTTGCGCTCTATTCGCGTACCGAGCGCACCCTGCTCGACGCCGGAGGGGCACTCGAACGCGAGGCGCACGCCCAGATCACCTACACGACGTCGATCGGCGAGGCAACGGACGGCTCGGAGCTGGTCATCGAATCGGTGCCCGAGTCGCTGCCGCTCAAGGTGCTGGTGCTGCGCGAGGCCGAGTCGGCCGCGCCCCCGCAGGCGGTGATCGCGACGAATACCTCGTCGCTGCCGCTCGAACGGCTGGCCGAGGGGCTAGCGCGGCCCGAGCGGTTCCTGGGGCTGCACTGGTTCAACCCGGCCCACCTGATCCCGCTGGTCGAGGTCGTGCCAACCGAGCGGACCGAGGCCGGCGTGGTGGGCTGGGCGACGGCGCTCCTGGACGAGCTGGGCAAGCGGCCGCTCGTGCTGTCGCGCCCGATCGAGGGATTCCTGGCCAATCGGCTCCAGTACGCGCTGATCCGGGAGGCGCTCCAGCTCGTGAACGACGGCGTGGCCACGCCCGAGCAGATCGACGCGGTGATGACCGACTGCCTGGGCCCGCGGTGGGCCGTGCTCGGACCGATGCACAGCACCGACCTGGCCGGCGTGCCGACCGCGGTGGCGGTGGCGCGCGAGCTGTTCCCTGGGCTGTCGAACGCCGATGCGCCTCAGCCGCCGTTGACCGAGCTGGTCGATGCGGGCCGTCTCGGAGTGTCCACCGGGGCAGGGTTCTTCAGCTACCCCGACCCCGACGGCGTGGCGCAGACCCGGGACCGGCTGCTGTCAAGCGTGCTCGGCGCCGTCGCCGAGGCGAAGAGCTGAGCCGGCCCGTGCGGCCACGTCGATCACCGCATCACGGTTGTCCTTCTCGACCGCGCGGCTGTGTCGGCTTATCGGCGTGGCCACTCCGAATGCCCCGAGCGCGTGGCCTTCGTCGTCGAGTACTGGGGCGGCCACTGCCCAGGCGCCGTCATAGGTCTCCTCCCAGCTGAGTCCCCAGCCCCGCCTGGCGATGGTCGTGAGTTGTCGCCGCAGCTCTTCGTGGTCGGTGATCGTGCCGGCGGCGAGCCTCGCCGGCGGCCGCTCGAGCACGGCGTCGATCTCGGGCTGCGGCCGGAACGCGAGGATCGTCTTGGCCGTGGCGCCCGCGGTCAGCGGCACCGTGGTGCCAATCTCGGCCGTGACGCGCAGGCGCTTGGGGCAGTCCGCGACCGCCACGTAGCTCGCGCGGCCGGACGGGACGTCCGGCACGGCCAGGATGACCAACTCGTCGGTGCGCCGGGCCAGCTCGCGCAGATACGGCTCGAGTGCGGTGGGGAGGTCGAGCGACGCGGTCGCCCGGCGGCCGAGCCGGATCGCGGCGACCCCGAGTCGGTAGCGGCCGTCGACGCCGCGCCTCAGGTACCCGGCGTGCTCGAGGCTGCGCAGGATCCGGTTCAGCGTGGTCGACGGGATCTCGACGTGGTCGCGCAAGGCCGTCTCCGACCACGCCATGGACGGTTGGCCGAACGCATCGAGCACGCGCAGCGCCTTGTCGAGCACCTTGGGCGTGTCGGGGTGGGGGTTCGTGCGCGGGCGTGGCATGAGGCTCGTGTTAGTGATACGGTTTTCGGGAAACGATTACCACTATACGGGAAATGGCGTTCACATGATCAGGACCGGTGATGAGTACCGCGAGTCGCTGCGCGACGGGCGGGAGGTGTGGATCGACGGCGAGAAGGTCAAGGACGTGCCGACGCATCCGGCCTTCAAGCCAATCGTCGACGCGCGTGCCCGCATCTATGACCTGGCGCACGAGCCGGCCACCCAGGAGGTCATGTCGTACGTCGACGAGGAGAGCGCAGAGCGCTGCCCGATCGGGGCCAAGCGCCCCGGGGCCAAGCAGGACTGGCGCGACAAGCGGATCGCGGTGGACCGCGTGCTCGACGACCTGGGCGGCATCGTGACGCGGGTGGGGGACGAGACGGTGGGAGAGATGTGGTCGCTGTACGACGGGCAGGACGTCCTGAACGACATCGACCCGGCGTTCTCCGAGCACATCCGCGCACACGTCCGGCGGGCCGAGCTGGCCGACCCGTTTCACGTCTCGGCCAACACCGACCCCAAGGGCGACCGCGCGCGCCGGCCGCAGGACCAGGATCCGGATGTGCTGCTGCACGTGGCGGGGGAGACCGACGGCGGGATCATCGTCCGCGGGGCCAAGTTCGAGACCGCCGCCGCGTATGCCAACCAGGCGTTCGTCAAGCCGACGATCGGCGACTGGGGGGACGCCAAGCTGTCGGACTACGCGGTGGGCTTCGTCGTCGACATGGGCGCGCGCGGGATCCGGCACATCTGCCGCTCTACTTTCGGCGGGCGGGACGGTGGCGATTACCCGATGGCCACGCGTTTCGACGAGATCGACACGATGATCGTGTTCGACGACGTCGAGGTCCCCTGGGAGAACGTGCTGTTCTACCGGCACACGGCGGCGGCGGCGTTCATCCGCGCCACCCTGCACCGCTACAGCATGTTCCCGTTCGTGCAGCGGCATCTGCGCTTCGCCGACCTGCTCGTCGGCGTGGCGTACACGAACGCGTTGCAGACCGGGATCAAGATGCACCAGGCGGTGCGGGAGAAGCTGGCCGAGCTGGTCTGCTACCGGGAGGGGATCAACGCGCACCTCACCGCGGCGGTGGAGATGGCCGAGGAGAGCCCGGGCGGCCTCTTGATGCCCAACCAGGCGCTCCTGTACACGGGGCGGGTCCTCGCCTGCACCCAGCTGCCGGCGATGATGCACCTGGCCCGGGATCTGTGCGGCGGACAGCTGTGCGTCTTGCCCAGTGCGGCCACGTTCGCCGATCCCGAGGCGGGGCCGTGGCTCGAGAAGTATCTGGCCGTCGGCGAGGTCCCGGCCGAGGATCGGCGGCGGCTGTTCGCGTTCGCGCGCGACCTGCTGAACTCCGACTACGCGGGCCACCGGCTGACCTTCCAGCTGTTCGCCCAGTCGCCCGCGTTCGCGCACCTGCTCGCGGTCTACAACAACTACGACTTCGCCGGGCCGGCCGACCTGGTGCGCCGCTACGCCGGGCTCGAGCAGCCGCTGGCGGCGGCTACGGCCCGCTCATGAGCGACCTGAACGTGGTGGGGGCGGCGTGCGTGGCTTGCGTGCGCGATCGCGGCGCGGCACGGCGCGGGGCTGAGCAGGGCGAGCTCGATTTGGTCTCTGACGGCGCGGTGGCGATTCGCGACGGGTTGATCGCGGCGGTGGGCCCGCGCGATGATGTGCTGCGCGAGTGGGGCGATCCTTCGGTGCCGGTGCTCGACGCGACCGGGCTGGCGGTCCTTCCGGGGTTGATCGAGTGCCACTCGCACCCACTGTTCGCGGGTGAGCGTCACCTGGAGTACGCGAAGCGGCTGGCCGGCGCGTCGCTGGCCGAGATCGCCGCGGCGGGGGGTGGGATCTGGGCCAGCGTGCTGGCCACGCGTGAGGCGTCTTCGGGCGAGCTCTTGGATGGGCTGCGCGGCGCGTACGACCGGATCCTCGCCGGTGGGGTGACCACGCTCGAGGTCAAGTCCGGTTACGGGCTCACGCTGTCGGAGGAGCTTCGCCAGCTCGAGTTGCTCGACCGCAGCCGGGCGATCACCCCGATGGAGCTCGTCGTGACGTTCCTCGGCGCGCACGTCGTCCCGGCGGGTCTCGATGCCGAGGCGTACGTGTCCGAGGTTCACGAGATGCTGGACGTGGTGGTGGACCGCCGGTTGGGCGCGTTTCACGACATCACGTGCGAGCGCGGCCTGTTCACGCCGGCCCAGGCCTTGTCGTTGTTCTCGCGATCCCGCGAGCTAGGCGTCCCGACGCGGTGTCACGCGGACGCGTGGGCGTCTTCCGAGGGGTGGCAGACCGCGGTGGCCGGCGGGGCGATCAGCGCGGAGCACCTGACCTACACGCCGGACGAGGAGATCCGCGCGGTCGGCGCCACCGACACGATCGCCGTGCTGCTGCCGCAGGCCGAGCTGATCTACATGACCGACCGCCGAGCGCATGCGCGGGCGTTCATCGAGACGGGCGTTCCGGTGGCGGTCGCGACCGATTACTGCTCCTCGATCCACGCCACGTCTCTGCCGGTGACGCTCGGGATGGCCGCGCCGTGGTTCCGGCTCACGCCGGCCGAGGTGATCGTGGCCGGGACGCTCAACGCCGCCTACGCGCTCGGCCGGGCCGGCGACCGAGGGTCACTGGACGTCGGGAAGCGGGGGGATCTGACGATCCTGTCGACGTCTCACCCGGGTGAGCTGTGCCTGGCCGTCGGCCAGGAGGTCGTCTCGGATGTGATCATCGGCGGTGAGATCGTTCACAGCACGCGGATCGGAGGGCGATGACACACACGCGGATCAGGCCGTTCAACACGCGCGACACCTATCCCGAGCAGGATCTCGACAACGATCTGGCTCAGGCCGTGGTGGCGGGGAACCTCGTGTTCCTGCGCGGTCAGGTGGGCACCGATCTCGACACCGCCGAGTCGGTGGGGATCGGCGACCCGGCGGCTCAGGCCGAGCAGGCGATGCGCAACATCGAGACGCTGCTCGGCGAGGCCGGCGCGCGCCTGGACGAGATCTGCAAGATCGTGATCTACCTGACCGACACCCGCTACCGGGAGGAGGTCTACCGCGTGGTCGGGCGCTGGCTTCGGGGCGTGCACCCGGTCTCGACCGGACTGGTGGTGAGCGCGCTGGCCCGGCCCGAGTGGCTGGTCGAGATCGACGCCACCGCGGTCATCTCCTCCGACCGGCCGGATTCGTGATCGATCCCGACGAACTGGCTCGCTTCACGGCTATCCCCGCGGCGACCGGGAACGAGGAGGCGCGTCTTCGGTGGCTCGAGGACCGGCTGTCGGGAGTGGGCGGGTCGCTGGGGCGCGACGAGGTCGGAAACCTCGTGTGGCGCTTCGGGGCTGATGGACCGCCCGCCCTGCTCTTGATGGCCCATGTCGACACCGTGTTCCACGGAGTGGACGACATCGAGGTCGTGCGTTCGGATGGGGAGCTGATCGGGCCGGGCGTGGGGGACAACGCGGCCGCGGTGATGACGGTGATCTGGACGCTGCTGGGGCTCGATCCGATACCGCCCGGGCTGGCCGTCGCGTTCACGGTCGGCGAAGAGGGGCTCGGCAACCTGCGCGGCGCGCTGCACGCGTGTCGCTCACTTCGCCCGTCGATGGCGGTTGCGCTCGAGGGTCACGGCCTCGACGAGGTCGTCACCGAGCACGTGGGGAGTACGCGCGCGCGCGTAACAGTCCGAGGTCCGGGCGGGCACTCGTGGTCCGATCGGGGCACGCCCAGCGCGATCCACGTGCTGCTGTCGATCGGTGCGGGGTTGGCCATGGCCGGGGCGAACATCGGTCGCATATCGGGTGGCGGCGCGGTCAACGCGATCGCCGCCGAGGCGGAACTGCTGGCCGAGCGGCGCTCGCTCGACCAGTCCGAGCTCGACGAGTTCGAGGCGGAGGTCGCCGACTTCATGGTCGATCCGCCGCTCCGTCTCGAGTCCGAGATCGTCGGCAAGCGCCCGGCCGGGCGGATCTCGCGAGACCATCCGCTTGTGCAGACGGTCGTCGAGGTGCGAAGCGCCCTCGGGCTGCCGGAAGGGTTCGGCTCGGGCTCGACCGACGCCAACGCCGCGACGGCCTTCGACATCCCCGCGGTGTCGATCGGGTGTACGCGCGGGTCGGGGATGCACACACTGGGCGAGCGGATCGAGCTCGGGCCGCTCGAGCTGGGCTGCCGTCAGCTCGGCGCGGTGATCAGCGCGCTGCTGGCGTGAAGGTCGCCCCGCCGCGTGACTAGACCAACTCGAATGCGACGTCCTTGGGACCACCCGTGTTGATCGGGTTGAGGTCCATGGGGCACGCGGACAGCACGACCGTGACGTCGGCGACCGCCTCGAGCGTGACGTAGTCGCCGGCCTGCGCCGGCGAAGGAAGGAACGCGAGCCCGCCGTCCTCGCGCCACGCGATGTGCATGAACAGGTTCAGCGGAGCCGGGACGCGGTCGGTCTCGATGCCGCGCGCCGACAGGGCGCGCTGGAAGTTCTCGGCACAGCTGGCGTGGTATCCCTCGGCGCCCAGCTGCCGGTAGCGCTCGGGGTCGCACGCCGCGATCAGCGTGTCGTGCGTGCCGGGGCTCGTGTCTTCGACCAGCGTGAGCAGGGGCCGCCGGCGCGAGCTGTAGAGCTGATCGCCCGCGGTGGGCACCAGCTTGCCCAGGCTCGTGCGGGTGTGCTCCATCGAGAGGTGTTCGCCTGGGTCGGCTTGCGCCAGCGCCCAGGTATCGACGACCTGGCCGCCGTGCACGTTGATGATCCGCAGCCGCTCGCCGGCGCGGAGCGGCACCGCCACGCCTTCGCGCGCGGGGAGGATTTGCGGCGTGCCGGCACTCATCGCGGCGCGATGCTGCCGTCCGGGGACACGCGCTCGAGCACCGACCGCACGGCCGCGGCCACCTCGTCCGCCTCCTCGCGCGTCATCACGAGCGGAGGCGACAGGACCAGCGTGTGGGCGCAGTCGCGCACGAGCACGCCGGTCTCGCGCCGGATCACGTCGTGCGGGGCGCTGTGCATGCTGATCGGCTCCCGCGTCCGCTTGTCCGCGACGAGTTCGATCCCGAGCATCATGCCGAGGCCGCGCACCTCGCCCACGACCGGGAGCTCCTCGAGGCCGGCGAGACGATCGAGCAGGTAGGCGCCGGTCTCGCGCGCCCGGTCGAGCAGCCCCTCGCGCTCGATGATCTCGAGGTTCTTGAGCGCGACCGCGCATGCCGTGGGATGGCCGTAATACGTGAAACCGACCGGGAAGCCGTGCTCACGGAGGAGCGCCTCGGCCACGGACGCGGACACCAGGACGGCGCCGAGCGGGACGTAGCCGCTGGTGATCCCCTTGGCGGTCACGAGCAGATCGGGGTCCACGCCGAAGTGCTCGGCGGCGAACCAGCTGCCGGTGCGACCGAACGCGGTGACCACCTCGTCGAGGATCAGCAAGATCCCGTGGGCGGAGAGCAGCTCGCGCACGCGCGGCCAGTAATCGGCCGGCGGGACGAGCATCCCGCCGACGCCCATGACAGGTTCACCGATCATCGCGGCGACACGGCTGGGCCCGATCTCCTCGATCGTGCGCTCGAGCTCGTCGAGGCAGAAGTCCGTGGGGTCGCGACCGTCGAACAGCTCGGCGCGATACGGCCACGGCGGCGTCAGGTGGCGCACGTGGGGCAGCATCGGCTCGAACCCCTCGTGGTAGATCGGCAGACCGCTGGCCGAGCCGGACCCGTAGCCGATCCCGTGGTACGCGCTGCGCCGGGCGAGGATCCAGTTGCGCCCCTCCTCCCCGCGGCGGTGATGGAAGTAGCGCGCCATCCTGATCGCCGCCTCGTTGGCCTCGGAGCCTCCGCTCGTGAAGTAGACGTGGTCGAGCGGGGTGGGGGCGAGGTCGACGAGCCGCTCGGCCAGCTCGATCGCCCGATCGTTCGAGAACTCCCAGAAGCCCGTGAAGTACTCCAGACGTCTCATCTGCGCCGCCGCGACCTCGGCGATCTCGGCCCTTCCGTGTCCGATCTGGGCGAGCCACAATCCGCCGGTGGCGTCGAGGTACTCGCGCCCATCGGCGTCGCGCAGTCGGCAGCCGCTCCCCTCGGTCATCACGACGCGCTCGTCGACCGACCCGGGCAGGTAGGGGTGGATCAGCAGGGCCCGGTCCTTCGCGGCCAGCTGCGCCGCGGGGCTGCTCAGGGTCGTGCTCGCCATCGCCTCTCCGTTCTGTGACGTTGTCGTCCGGCGCCTCCGGTGGGGTGCCGCGCGCGGGTCCCGCGCCCGCCGCCCGTGCCTCGATCCCACGGCCGACGCCGCGCCTTGACACGCGGCCAACCCCGCCCATAGCGTATACACTATGCACCTGGATTGCGAGGGCTG
Organism: uncultured Solirubrobacterales bacterium; assembly: GCA_963832315.1. Lineage (GTDB taxonomy): Bacteria > Actinomycetota > Thermoleophilia > Solirubrobacterales > Solirubrobacteraceae > Palsa-465. The sequence goes on from CAWHTT010000016.1 coordinate 143,167, forward strand.
AGGTCGAGGGGGCCCGGCGACATGCCAATCGGATCCCAGGAGGACCTCGACGCGGTCATCGCCGAGCGCTTCCACGCCCGCCGGGTCGAGGCGCTGCGGCCGCTGATCACCGCGGAACTCGTCGACGAGCACCGCCGGGCGCCGCTCGGACCGCACGGCGACGCGCTTCAGCGCGTCCTGAACTACCTGGGCCTGTTCGGAATCGACGGCAAGCTGATCACCGAGCACGACGGCGAGGAGTGGTTCGTGTGCCGGCTGTCCACGGTTCCGGCGCTCCACGCTGAGCGGGTCGCGGGACCCCTCGAGAGTGAGGCGCAGGCACTCCACGAGGTGTTCCGCCGCCGGCTGCTCGACGTGTTCGGGCTGCGCTTCCCGGTGCCGGCGCAGTGAGCGGCGAGCGATTTCCGGTCTGGGTGCTGGGCTACCCGGATGAGTGGAGCGCCCGTCCCGGGCAGACCGTGCGCTTTCACGTGAGCGGAGCGGGAGCGAACTCGGTCGACGCACAGCTGGTCAAGCTGATTCACGGCGACACGCACCCGGGCGGACCGGGATTTCGCGAGGTTGAGATCGAGTCGGCGGTCGACGGGACGTATCCGCTTTCCGAGCAGCCGACGCAGTACGGCTCGTACGCGCGGATCCCGGACGCCAGGCGGGTGCTCCCCGAGGCCGGCGCCCCGGTCGGCCTGTTCGCAATGGTGTGCGCGTCGGAGCGCGAGGGGAGTCAGCCGCTTGTATCGGCGTGGGACGCGGCCGCGGGGGAGGGCATCGCGCTCGTCCTGGAGCCGGGGCTGAGGGTGGCGTTCTGGATGACCGGCGCAGGCGGGCGCCAGCGCGTCGCGTGTGAGGCGGGGCTGGTGGCCGGGGTCTGGTACGCGGTGGCCGGGAGCTTCGATCCGCGCGTGGGGGCGATCTCGGTGTGGGCGGCGCCGGTCGTCAACTCGTACAACTCGCGCTTTGGCCCAGTGGCGGCGGTGGCGGGGTGCCGCGCTGAGGCGCCCGCGGTCGCCGGGGCGGGCGTGCCGCCGGTCGACCTGCTGCTGGGGGCGTGCGACTCGGTCGGCCCGGGCCTCGTCCACGGCACGTTCAACGGCAAGCTGGCGCTCCCGGCCGTGTACGAGCGGGCGCTCGACGCGGCCGCGATGGAGGCGCTGGCCGGGAGCGGGGCTGCGCCGGCCATCTCGGACGGCCTGCGGGCCTGGTGGGACCTCAGCCGCGAGATTGATACCGGCGTCGTGCGGGGCGGGACGCCGCGCAGCCCCGACGGTGCGCTGGTCAACCTCCCGACGCGCGCGGTCACCGCCCACAACTGGGACGGCTCGGCCTACGAGTGGCGCGCCGCCCCGGAGCTGTACGGGGCGGTTCACTTCCACGACGACGACGTCGACGACGTCGGATGGGAGCCAACGTGCGCGCTGAAGGTTCCCTCCGGGCTCGGCTCGGGCGTGTACGCCCTGCGCCTGCGCACCGGCGAGTTCGAGGACCACGTCCCGTTCTTCGTGCGGGCGTCCGCCGGACAGGAGGGGGATGTCGCGCTCGTGCTGCCGACCGCGAGCTACATGGCCTACGGCAACGAGCACATGGCGGCCGGGGCGCCGATGGGGCAGGCGATCGTCGGACACACCCCGGCGCTGCACGCGCTGGACCTGCTGCTGATGGAGCATCCGGAACTCGGGCTCTCGGCCTACGACGTGCATTCCGACGGCAGCGGGGTGGCGCTGTGCTCGCGCCGGCGGCCGATCGTGAACATGCGCCCGCGCCACCGCTTCAGCTTCATGGGGACCTGGCAGTTCCCGAGCGACCTGTACATCGTCGACTGGCTCGAGCATTTCGGATATCGATATGACGTGCTCACCGACGAGGACCTCCACCGGGAGGGCGCTGTCGCTCTCGCGCCCTATCGCGCGGTGATGACCGGGACGCATCCGGAGTACGCGAGCGAGCGGATGCTCGACGCGTACGAGGACTACGTGACCGCCGGCGGCAACCTGATGTACATGGGCGGCAACGGCTTCTACTGGGTGATCAGCTACTCCGAGGAGAAGCCGTGGGTGATGGAGATCCGCCGCGGCGAGGCCGGCGTGCGAGCCTGGCAGGCGCGGCCGGGGGAGACCACGCACAGCACCACCGGCGAGAAGGGAGGGCTGTGGCGCAACCGCGGCCGGGCCCCGCAGAAGCTGTTCGGCACCGGCTTCGCGTCCGAGGGCTACTCCGCGTCCTATCCCTACGCGCGCATGCCCGACGCGGCTGACCCCGCGGTGTCGTGGGTGTTCGACGGGGTCGACGGGGTCGACGGGGTCGACGGGGTCGACGGCGAGCAGCCGATCGGTGACTTCGGCCTGGTCGGGGGAGGCGCCTCGGGGCAGGAGATCGACCGGGCCGACGTCGCGCTCGGGACGCCGCCGGGGACGTATCTACTCGCGTCGGCCTACCGCCAGGACGACTCGTACAAGATCGTGCCCGAGGAGATCGAGTTCATGTTCGACGGACTGGGCGGCACCGAGCATCCGAACGTGCGCGCCGACATGACGTACTTCGAGACGCCCGGTGGCGGCGCCGTGTTCGCGGCCTCGTCGATCGCGTGGTCGGGCGCGCTGTCGTACGCGGGGTATGACAACAACGTGTCACGGATAACGAGCAACGTGCTGGACCGCTTCATCGGAGCGCGCCCGTGAGCGAGACGTTCGTCCTCCTCCACGGGTCCTGGCACGGCGGCTGGGCGTGGGAGCCGACCGCGTGGTGCCTGCGCGAGCTCGGCCATACCGCCTATGCCCCGACGTATCCGGGCCATTTTCCGGGCGCGAACCGCGCCGGCATTCGCCACGAGGACTACGTCGCGGCAGTGGTCGGCTTCGTCGAGGGGCGCGATCTGCGCGACGTGGTCTTGGTCGGCCACAGCTTCGGCGGCTCGGTGGTCAGCCGCGTGTCCCAGGTCATTCCTGAGCGACTGGGGCGGCTGGTCTTTCACACGGCGTTCGTGGTGGCGGACGGCTGCAGCGTGAACGACGAGTTTCCCGACGAGCAGACCGCGATGTTCGAGGCCGCCGCGCGCGACAGCCCGGACGGCACCGTCGAGTGCTCGTGGGAGGTGTTCCGCGACCTGTTCATCCAGGACGCCTCGCCCGAGGCCGCGCGCTCGGTGTGGGAGCGGCTCGTGCCCCAGCCGTTCGCGCCATGGGCGCAGAAGCTCGACCTGACCCAGTTCTACCGGGCCGAGCTTCCCCGCAGCTACATCGCGGTGGCCGACGACCTGGCGCTGCCGGCGGGTCACTGGCACCCGCTGATGTCGTCGCGACTCGGCTCGTTCAAGCTGGTCGAGATGGGCGGGAGCCACGAGGTCATGTTCACCCGTCCGGCCGAGCTGGCCCGCAAGCTCGTCGAGGCTTCGTACGACTGACCCCCTCGATCGGGGTGCTGCGGGGTGGGGCGCCGCCGCACGTGGTCAACGGCGTCGACGGCGCGCCGCGTCGGTGAAGCCGGATCCCACCGTGCATAACCTGCCACTGGCCGCCGTGTGTCCCGACCGTGGCAACTCATGCACGAATAGCGTGCACAGCGTGCCAAGGTCCGGCCCAGGCAGGGTCGAATGGCAGGTTATGCACGCTGGGTCGCGCGCGCCGCCGCTCGAACCCGGCACCGACTTGCGTATACAGTACGTTCTCGACAACAGGTGTGGAGAGGAGTTCGGGTGAGTCGGGTCCATGTCGCGATGAGGAGCGGGGCGTGAAGGCGGCACGGCTGGTCGAGATCGGGGCGCCGCTGGCGATCGAGGATGTGGCCGAGCCCGACCCGGGGCCGGGTGACGCGGTCGTGCAGGTGGAGTTCGAGGGGATCTGCCGCACGGACTGGCACGTGTGGATGGGCGACTGGACGTGGATCGGGCTGGCGCCTGCGCTCCCGGTCACGATGGGGCACGAGTTCGCCGGCACGGTGACGGCGGTCGGCGCGAACGTGAGCACGATCAAGGTCGGCGACCGGGTGGCGGTGCCGTTCCACGAGGCGTGCGGCAAGTGCGGGTATTGCCGCTCCGGCCGGACCAATCTGTGCGACGCGCTCGAGTTTCTGGGCATCAGCCACGACGGCGGCTACGCGCGGTACGTCGGCGTGATCAACGCCGACCTCAACTGCGTGCCGCTGCCGGACGGCGTCAGCTTTGACGCCGCCGCGGCGCTCGGGTGCCGGTTCATGACCGCCTGGCATGCGCTCCAGCACCAGGCCGGGCTGCGGGCCGGCGAGTGGCTGGCCGTGCACGGCGTCGGGGGGATCGGCCTGTCCGCCGTGCAGATCGGCGCCGCGCTCGGGGCCGGGGTGGTGGCGGTCGACATCGACGACCGCAAGCTCGCGGCGGCCCGCGAGCAGGGTGCGGCGGCGACGGTCAACGCGCGGGACACCGATGTCGTCGACGCCGTGAAGGAGGCGACCGGTGGCGGCGCCCACGTCGCGCTGGGCGGGCTCGGGGTGGCGGCGCTCGTGCAAAACGCGCTCATGTCCCTGCGCAAGGGCGGGCGGCTCGTGCAGGTCGGCCTGACCAGCAAGGAGGAGCAGGGGATCGTGGGGATCCCGCTCGACGAGTTGATCGAGGCCGAGCTGACGATCGTGGGCAGCGTGGGCAATCCGCACGTGCATCTGCCGGCGCTGCTCTCGGTGGTGGCGGACGGACGGCTCGATCCGGCCGGGCTGGTGACCGAGCGCGTGCCGCTCGAGCAGGCCCACGACGTGCTCGAGCGGATGACGAGCTTTGACACCGTCGGGTTTGCCCTGATCGACTCGTTCTAGCTTCGCAATGGCCGTCAGGGTGCGTGAAGTCCCTTGACTTCCGCGGTTTTCGGGGCATAGTGTCTCTTGTATACTCTGCACACCAATCGCCGGCGCGCACACATGCGAGGGCTGCCGGCAGCGACCCCGCGCCGATCCGGAAAGGCCGCTCGATGTCCACATCCAAAGGCCGCGTTGCGCGGCGCCCTCCGCGCTACGGACTCCGCCATCACGACGACGGCGACGCGGTCCCCGAGCGCCCGCCGTCGCTGGCCGAGCATGTGTGCCGGGTGATCCGCGACGACATCCTGTCCGGGCGTCTGCCCCAGGGCGCGCGACTGACGGAGGCGATGGTCATGGAGCGGACCGGCGTCAGCCGCACCCCGGTGCGGGAGGGCCTGCGCACGCTCGAGGGCGAGGGCCTCGTCGTCACGTATCGCAGCCGCGGCACGTTCGTCACCTACCGCCTCACGCCCGACGAGGCGACGCTCGTCTACGACGTGCGCCTCGTACTCGAGCCGCACCTGACCGGGCTGGCCGCGCAGCGGATGACGCCGGAGACGCTGGCCGCGGTGGAAAACGTTCTGTCGCGCTTCGTCGACGCGCTCGACAACGCCGAGCCGCGCGAGGCGGGACAGCTCGACGCCGACTTCCACCTGGCGATCTACGAGGCGAGCGGCAGCGAGCTGCTCAGCGTGCTGCGGGGCTACTGGACGCGGCTGCAGCTCGAGCTGTCCGAGCTCGTCTACAACACCGAGTTGCCCCGCCGCTTCCTCGACGAGCACCTGAGCATCTTCGACGCGCTCAAGGACGGCGATGCCGCGCGCGCCCAGAAACAGATGAAGCTCCACATCGAGCACGGAAAGGCGACGATCGTCAAAGCGCTCAAGGAGACGGCGTGAGCAAGCTGAAGTTCGGGCTGGCGCTGGAGAACTTCACTCCGGCCGACAAGAGCCCAGACGTTCAGTCGATCGTCTCCTACGCCCGCCGGGCCGAGGAGCTCGGCTACGACTCGCTGTGGGCATGGGATCACATGTTCCTCGGCAGCGGCCGGCCATTTCCCTTCCTCGAGTCGCTCTCGACGCTCGCGCTGCTGACCGCGCACACCGAGCGGGTCGAGCTCGGCACGGGCATCCTGGTGCTGCCGCTGCGCCGGGCGGCGGTGCTGGCCAAGACCGCGGCCAGCATCGAGATCATGTCGGGCGGCCGGCTGACCCTCGGCATGGCCGTCGGCTGGTATGAGCGAGAGTTCGACGCGTGCGGCGTCCCGTTCAAGCAGCGCGGGCGGATCTTCGAGGAGAACCTGGCGCTGATGAAGGAGTTCTGGACCGGCGAGCGGGTATCGGGGACGGCCACCGGGATCGACTTCCGCAACGCGGTGATGCTCCCCAAGCCCTCGCCCCGGCCGCGGCCCCGGCTGCTGATCGGCGGCTATGTCGACCGGGTGCTCCGCCGCGTGGCCGAGAAGGGCGACGGATGGCTCACCTACTTCTACGAGCCGGGCCCGTTCAAGACGGCCTGGCAGCGGATCCGCGAGCACGCCGAGGCGGCCGGGCGCGATCCCGACGGGCTCGACAACGTGGCCCAGCTGCCGCTGTGCATCGACGAGTCGTTCGAGGCGGCCGACGCCCGTGCGCGGCAGTACATCAACGATTACTTCGACCTGCCGGCGTGGAGCGAGTCGACGGCCGAGAGCTCGATCCGTGGCACGCCGGAGCAGTGCGCCGAGCAGATCGCCGCGCAGGCCGAGGCGGGCGTCCAGCACATCTGCCTGTGCCCGTGCGACTACGAGCTCGAGCAGGTCGAACGGTTCGCCGCCGAGGTGATGCCGCTGGTGGCCGACCTCGCCGTGGGGTCGGCGCGATGAAGAGCGCCGGCGACAAGCGCATGTCGCTGGCGGAGGCCGCTCAGCTGGTGCGGGACGGGGACACCGTGGTGGGCGGCGGCTGCTGCTACTCGCGCACGCCGTGGGCGATGCTGCTCGAGTTGCTACGCGCCGAGCGCCGCGGCCTGACCCTGTGCCGCAACCTGATGTGCTACGAGTCCGAGCTGTTCCTGGCCTCCGGGGCGGCGAGCAAGCTGGTCTCGAGCTGGGTCGGGATCGGCCTGCGTTGGGGCATCCCCAAGGTGTTCCGCGAGTACGTCGAGCGCGATCCCAAGATCTACGAGGAGTGGAGCCACCTGTCGTTCGGGATGCGGCTGATGGCCGGCTCGATGGGGATGCCCTTCCTGCCGACCGCCTCGCTGCTCGGCTCGGACCTGCTCGAGCGGACCCCTGCGCAGCACATCCGCTGTCCGTTCACCGACCAGCTGCTGGTGGCCGTGCCGGCGCTCGTGCCCGACGTGGCCCTGATCCACGTCCAGACCGCCGACGCGATCGGCAACGCCCAGATCGAGGGTCCCGCCTACATGGACGTCGAATGCGCCCGGGCCGCCAACACCGTGATCATCACCGCCGAGGAGATCGTGCCCTCGGAGGCGATCGTCCGCACGGCCGACCGGACGGTGATCCCGGGCTTCGTCGTGGACGCGGTGGTCGAGGTGCCGTTCGGCTCATACCCGCACGAGTGCCACGGCCGCTACGAGGCCGACTTCGAGCACTTCGACGGATACACGGAGATGGTCAGCCGGGACGGCGTGGCCGGGGTGCAGGCCTATCTCGAGGAGACCGTCCACGGGCCGGGCAGCTTCGGCGCCTTCCTGGACACGGTCGGGGCGTCGCGGCTGCTCGAGCAGCGCCGGCGCGCGCGCGAGTTGGTGGCGGCATGACCGAGGCCACCCCGGTCGAGCTGATGACGATCGCCGGCAGCCGGCTGCTGCGCGACGGCGGGGTGGTGTTCGCCGGCGTCGGTGCGCCGCTCGAGGCGAGCGTGCTGGCCAAGCGGCTGCATGCGCCGTCGCTCACGATCGTGCTCGAGGGAGGTTCGATCGGCCCGCGCATGCTGCCCGGCCGGCTGCCCGTGTCGACCAACGAGATGCGCGCCGCGCACGACGCGTACATGCTCACGTCGATCAACGACCTGTTTCTCTACGGTCAGCGCGGCCACTACGACTATGGGTTCATCGGCGCCGGCCAACTCGACCAGTACGGCAACGTGAACACGAGCTACATCGGCGATCCCGACCAGCCAAAGGTCCGCCTGCCCGGGAGCGGCGGCGCCAACGACATCGTCTCGAGCTGCCGCGAAGTGATGATCATGACCCGCCACGAGCCGCGCCGCTTCGTCGAGCGGGTCGACTTCATCACGAGCCCCGGCTACCTCAGCGGGCCGGAGTCCCGGCGCAGCGCCGGTCTCGTGCGGAACCGTCCGGTGGCGGTGGTCACCGACATGGCGCTGCTGGGCTTCGACGAAGAGACGGGCAGGCTGCGGCTGGACGCGCTCCAGCCGGGCGTCACCGAGGAGCAGGTGCACGCGAACACGGGTTTCGAGCTCCTCGTGTCGGAGACGATCGGCGAACTGCCGCCGCCCACCGACCAGGAGCTGAGCGAATTGCGCTGGCTGCGCGACGGCAATCGCAGTGACACACCGCGGACGAGAGAGGTGACCTCGGCACCATGACGATCGGCCCATTCATCGACATGACAGGCGCGGTGGACGTCCACGTCCACTCCGAGCCGGATCTGTTTCCGCGCATCGCCGACGACGTCGGCGTCGCCCGCCACGCCGCCTCGCTCGGCCTGCGCGCGATCTCCCTGAAGTGCCACTCCGAGCGCACCACCAGCCGGGCCTACATGACCATGCAGCAGGTGCCGGGGATCCAGGTGGTGGGCGGGATCGTGCTCAACCGCGCGGTGGGCGGGATCAACCCGGCGGCGGTCGAGGCCGCGCTCCAACTGGGCGGCAAGCACGTGTGGATGCCGACCGTCGATGCCGCCAACCACGCCCGCACCTTCGGCTCGACCGGCGCCTACGACAAGCAGGCGAGCACGGTGGCGAAGTCCGAGGATGTCGGCATCGAGGTGTTCGACGAGGCCGGCAAGCCGATCGACGGCCTGCTCGACGTGATCGATCTCACCGCCCAGTACTCGGCCATCCTCAGCACCTGCCACCTGTCGGTGCGCGAGATCAAGCTACTCGTCAGGACGGCACGGGCGCGCGGGGTGCAGAAGATCATGATCACTCATCCCTTCTTCAAGGTCCCGGCGCTCGACCTCGAGGGCCTCCGGGAGCTTGTCGACCAGGGCGCCTACGCCGAGTTCGGCTACTGCACGGTCTCGCCGATGTGGAACCACGCGCCACTCACGCGGGTGGTCGAGGCGATCAACGCCCTCGGGCCCGAGCGCTGCATCCTGATGAGCGATGCCGGCCAGCGCCACAACCCGATGCCGGCGGAGGCGCTGCGCGTGTTCGCCCAGTCGGTGCACGAGTCGGGGGTCAGCGAGGAGGGTGTCGAGCGGATGATCAAGGGCAACCCGCTCGATCTACTCGAGTTGCCGCCGCCGCCGGCCCGGGCGCTTGGAGCCGACCAGAACGGCAGCGCGCTCGGGACCGATGGCCGTGCCGTCGGTGTCCCCACAGCCGGAGACGTGGCATGAGCACGCGCATCGGATTGATCGTCCCGTCCTCGAACACGGTGGCCGAGGTCGACTTCTACCGGCGCCTTCCGGCCGACTGCACGCTGCACACGTCCAGGATGTACCTCGAGGAGACCACTCCGGAGGGCGAGTCGGTGATGCTCGACGACCATCTCCCGAGGGCCACGAGCGATCTCGCCACGGCCCGGCCGGACGTGACGGTGTTCGGCTGCACGAGCGCCGGCGCGCTGCGCGGCAACGCCTACGAGGCGCGGCTGGTCGACGAAATCCAAAGCCAGACCGGCGCCGCCACGTTCAGCGTGGCCGCGTCGGTGCGGTGGGCGATCCGCGCGGCCGGCTGCCGGCGCGTGGGGGTCGTCACGCCGTACGTCGACAGCCTGAACGAGAAGATCGCGCAGAGCCTCGAGGACGACGGGCTGGAGGTCGCCGGCATCCACGGTCTCGGGATCACCGAGAACTTCGCGATCGCCGAGGTCGAGCCCGAGCGGATCGCCGAGTTCGCCGCGGAATGCTTCGCCGGCAGCGACATCGACCTGCTGTTCGCGTCGTGCACGAACTTCCGCGCCTTCGACGCCCGGGAGGAGATCCACCAGGCGCTTGGACTCCCGGTGGTCACGAGTAACCAGGCGGCGCTCGCGGCGGTGCTGGATCACCTCGGCGTGCCCGCCGCCGCGTAGGGCATGTACAGCGCGCCGTTCGAATACCTGCGCGCGGGCTCGTGGGAGGACGCCGTGGCGAAGCTCGAGCGGGGCGACGAGGACGCCCACGTGCTGGCCGGGGGCCAGAGCCTCGTCCCGATGATGATGCTGGGACTGGCGGCGCCGACGTTGCTCGTCGACGTCGCCGGGGCGGGGGAGCGCACGATCGAGGTGCGAGACGGGTCGCTCGTGCTCTCGGCGCTGGTGCGCCACGTCGACCTCGAGCAGTCCGACGCGGTGCGCGACACCTGCCCGATGCTGGTCGAGGCGGCGGGGCATATCGGCAATGTTCGCGTCCGCCATCGCGGGACGATCGGCGGGTCGCTGGCCCACGCGGAGGCCACCGCCGAGTTCGCCGTGGTGGCCGTCGCCCACCGCGCCACGGCGCGCGTGCTCGGCCCGCGGGGCGAGCGGGCGGTGCCCGCGGCGGATCTGTTCGTGACGCACCTGACCACCTCGTTGGAGCCGGCCGAGGTGATCACCGGCGTCGAGTTCCCGGCGCTTGGGCCGCGGACGGGAAGCTGCTTCTTAGAGATGGCCCGCCGAATCGGCGACTTCGCGATGGCCGAGGTGGCGGCCATGGTGTCGATTGACGAAACCGGCCAATGCGACGACGTCCGATTGGTCGTGGGCGCGGTGTCCGACCGGCCCGCCGACGTGTCCGACACCGCGAGCGCCCTGATCGGCGCGCCGCCCGGACAAGCCGCCGTGACCGAGATGGCGCGGGCGGCGGCCGACGAGGTCGAGATCGGGCCGAGCTCGCACGCCGGCATCGACTACCGGCGCGAGATGGTCGCGGTGCTGGTCGAGCGGGCGGTTGGCACGGCGGTCGCGCGGGCCTCCGGGGTGGACGAGGACGCGACCACGAACGGGCGCCGGCCATGAGCAAGCACGAGGTCTCCCTGCAGGTCAACGGTCACCCGCTGCAGGCCGTAGTCGAGCCCAACATGTCGCTGCTCGAGCTGCTGCGCATCGAGGCGGGGGCGCCGGAGGTCAAGCTTGGCTGCGGCGAGGGCGTGTGCGGCACCTGCACGGTGCTGCTGGACGGCGAGCCGGTCAACGCCTGCCTGATGTTCGCCGTGCAGGCCGAGGGCCGCGAGGTGACCACCGTACGCGGCCTGACCGGCGAGGGCGAGGAGCTGCACCCGCTCCAGCGGAGCTTCCTCGAGCATGCCGGCTCGCAGTGCGGGTTCTGCACGCCGGGGATGCTGCTGACCGCCAAGTGGTACCTGGATCACCATCCCAGGGCCGGTCGCGAGGAGCTGCGCGGCGCGCTGGCCGGCAACCTGTGCCGCTGCACCGGCTACACGAAGATCCTCGACGCCGTGGAGGCGTACCGGGACCTGGAGCTCTCGCATGTCGATTGAGACCGCCGATCCCGAGGTGACGATCGAGGCGCCCGAGCGCCCGGTGCAGGACGGACCGGCGAAGATCGAGCCGGGCCCGCATCGCGACTTCGTCGAGAAGGTGGCCGGCACGCTGCGCTACGCCGACGACTGGGGCTTCCCGGGGATGCTCCACGGCGTGGTCGTGCGCGCGCAGCTGCCCTCGGCCCGCATCGTCTCGATCGACACCAGTGCGGCGTCCGCAGTGCGCGGCGTGCGCGCGGTGATGACCGCGGCCGACATCCCGCACAACGGGATCCTCGACGAGGCCAGCGGTCTGGGCGTCGATGCGATCGTCCAGCCCGTGCTGGCCGCCGACCGGGTGCGCTACGACGGAGAGCCGGTGGCGCTGGTGGCGGCCGAGACCCCGGGGGCCGCGGCGGAGGCGGCGAGCCTGGTCGAGGTCTCCTACGAGGACGAGCCGGGGGTGTTCGACCCAGAGGAGGCGTTGCGCGACGACGCGCCCGCCCGTCCACGCCGGCGGCAACCGGTACGTCACGTGGCGATCGGCGATCGGCGACGTGGACTCCGCGATGGAGACGGCCGACCTCGTGGTGGAGGAGACCTATCACAGCCAGCGGGTCGATCACGCCTATCTCGAGCCCGAGGCCGGGATCGGCTGGATCGACTCAGACGGGGTGCTCACCCTGCGCGTCTCGACCCAGGTGATCGAGCATGCCCGGGAGATCGCCGAGATCCTCGAGCTACCCCACAGCCGGGTCAGGGTGATCGCCGCCTACATGGGCGGCGGCTTCGGCGGCAAGGAGGACATGACGGTCGAACCGTTCATCGCCGCCCTGGTGTGGAAGACCCGCCGCCCGGTGCGGATGGTGTGGTCCCGCCAGGAGTCGCTGCTGGCTCGCTACAAGCGCCACCCGTTCCTCATGCACTACCGCACCGGGGCAAAGGACGACGGGACGATCGTCGCCCAGGATGTCCGGATCATCGGCAACGCCGGGGCATATCCGTTGCTCTCTTCGCGCGTGCTGTTCGCCGCCGGCGTCAACAGCACCGGTCCCTACCGGACGGCCAACGCTCGCGTCGAGAGCACTGCGGTGTTCACCAACACGGTTCCGACCAGCGCGATGCGCGGGTTCGGCGCCATGCAGGTGGTGTTCGCCTACGAGGCTCAGATGGACGCGATCGCCGAGAGGCTCGGGCTGGATCCGGCCGAGGTCCGCGAGCGCAACTTCGTGCGTCAGGGCGATCAGCGCGTGACCGGCGAGACGATCGACACCGGGGTCGGCGTCGGGGAATGCATGCGCCGGGCCTTGGGAGAGCTCGGACCGCGCACCCCGGACGATCCGATGCGCCCGGGCGCCAGGGTCGGGCGGGGGTTCGGCTGCAGCATGCAGCCCTATGGGCGCTCGGTGTTCTTCACCGACCGGGCTTCGTCGTGGATCGGGCTCGAGAAGGACGGCACGATGGTGATCCGCGCCGGCGTAACCGACCTGGGCGCGGGTCAGGCCGCGTCGCTGGCCAACATCGCCGGCGAGATCCTCGGGATCACCGTCGACCGGACCTCGGTGCACATCGGCGACAGCGCGCTGACCCCTCTGACCGGCGGCACGTTCGCCACCCGGCAGCTGTACATGTCCGGCAACGCGGTGCTCAAGGTGGCGCGGGGACTGCGCGAGAAGCTCGCGCCGGTGGCAGCGGCGCTGCTCGAATGCGAGCCGGGCGATCTGCGCTTCGCCGAGAACCGCGTGTGGGCCGGCGAGCGGTCGATCACGATCGGCGAGCTCGTCCCGGGCGGCCGAGCACCAGAGCGTGATGCCCTACCACCACGACACGTTCGACGCCGAGACGGGCAAGTTCGACACCGAGACGGGCCAGGGTCGGTCGTTCCCGGACTGCACCCACGGTGCGCACGCCGTGGAGGTGGAAGTCGACACCGCCACGGGTGAGGTCCGCATCCTCAAATACGTCGCGGTCCACGACATCGGCCGCGCGATCAACATGCAGCGGGTCGAGGGCCAGATCCAGGGCGCGGTCGCCCAGGGGGTGGGCTATGCCCTGAGCGAGGAGGTCGAGGTCTCCGGCGGCGTGGTGCAGTCGACGCTGTTCGCCGACTACCTGATCCCGACCGCGGTCGATCTCCCCGACATCAAGGCGATCGGGTTGGAGTTGCACCCCGGGAAGGGGCCGTTCGGGGCCCGCGGGATCGGCGAGCCACCGATCGGACCGCCGCCTGCGGCGCTGGCCAGCGCGATCGAGGACGCGGTCGGGGTGCGTCTGCGCCGGCTGCCGATGACGCCGGAGCGCATCCTGGCCGCCCTGCGGGAGGCGCGCGCGGGCTCGCCCACGGCCGCATCATGACGAGCACGGCCAAGGTCGCCCCGCCAGGTGCCGCGGTGGCGCTCGTGGGGCGGGTGGGACTCGATATCCGCGCGGAGCCACCCATCCCGGCCATGTCCGCCTCGCCGCGGGCGTTCCACGCGTCGATGACGGGCTACCGGCCGACGCCGCTGCGCGACGCGCCCGGTGCCGCCGAACGCCTCGGGGTCGCCGAGGTGCTGGTCAAGGACGAATCAGAGCGGCTGGGACTGCCGTCGTTCAAGGTGCTCGGCGCATCGTGGGCCGTCCACCGGGCGCTCGTCGAGCACCTCGGGTCGACGCTCGAGGAGATCCCGACCTTCGAAGCGCTGCGTCAACGAGCGGCGTCCGCCCGCCCGCTCACCCTCGCCGCCGCCACCGATGGCAACCACGGCCGGGCGGTGGCGCACATGGCGGCGCTGCTCGGGCTCGAGGCCCGCACCTACGTGCCGGCCGACATGGTGCCGGCGCGCATCGCGGGCATCGAGGCCGAGGGTGCCACCGTCACGGTCCTCGACGGCGGCTATGACGACGCCGTGGCGCGCTCGGCGCGGGACGCCGGCGAGCGCTGCCTGGTCATCTCCGACACCTCGTGGCCGGGGTACGAGCGCGTGCCGGCCTGGGTGATCGAGGGCTACAGCACGATCTTCGCCGAGATCGACGAGGCGCTCGAACGCGTGCAGCCCGACGTGGTAGTGGTCCCGATCGGCGTCGGCGCGCTGGCGGCCGCCGCCGTACGCCATTACTGGTCGCTCGACGCCGGCCGGCCGCGCCTGGTGGGTGTCGAGCCGACGTCGGCGGCGTGTGTGCTCGAGTCGGTGGCGGCCGGGCGAATCGTCACGCTCGAGCATCCCCAGACGTCGATCATGGCCGGGCTGAACTGCGCCACGCCGTCGCTGATCGCCTGGCCGCTGGTCTCGCGCGGGATCGACGTCTATCTGGCGGTGCCCGACGGATGCATCGCCGAGGCGACGCGCGTGCTGGCGGCGGACGGGATCGTGGCCGGCGAGTGCGGCGCCGCCGGGCTGGCGGCGATGACCGCGGTGTCGGCCGACGCCCACCTGGGGCAGGCCCGCGAGGCCCTGGGCCTGGGCGGCGACTCGCGCGTGCTGCTCCTGTGCACCGAGGGCGCCACCGATCCGGACGCCTACCGTCGACTGATCGGCGCCGAGGATTGACCGTGACCGTCGGCACGTCGACATCGGTTCGCTCGGCGACGATGGAGGTGCTGCGCCACCGTGGCATGACCACGATCTTCGGCAATCCGGGGTCGACTGAGCTCGGGCTGCTGGTCGACCTCCCCGACGACTTCCGTTACGTAATGGCCCTACACGAGTCGGTGGCGGTGGCGATGGCTGACGGCTACGCGCAGGCCACGGGCCGTCCCGCCTTCCTAAACCTGCACAGCGCGTGCGGCGTGGGCAACGCGATGGGCGCGGTAGTCAACGCGTTCCACAACCGCGCGCCGCTCGTGATCACCGGCGGCAACCAGGACCGCCGCCACCTGGCCCTCGAGCCGTATCTGTTCGCCCGCGGCGTCGAGCTGATGGCGCCGTACGTCAAGCACTCGGAGCAGCCGGCGCGCGCAGAGGACGTTCCCGCGGCCATCGACCGGGCGTGGGCGCTCGCCCAGACCCGGCCGTATGGCCCGGTGTTCGTCTCGGTGCCGGCCGACGACTGGGACGCCCCCGCCGCGCAGGCCGGAACGACCGCGCCCGGGGGCCTCGGTGGTGAGGTGCGCGTCGCGGCCGCTCCGGATGCCGGCGCGGTCGAGGCGCTGGCCGGCTGGCTGACCCGCGGCCCAGTCGCGCTGGTGATCGGGGCCGGCGCCGATCGCGACGGTGCGTGGGGCGAGCTCGTCGAGCTGGCCGAGCGCCTCGAGGCCGACGTGTGGGCGGCGCCGCAGTCGCCGCGCCTGGGCTTCCCCGAGGACCACGGGCTGTACCGCGGTCACCTCGCGCCGGGCTACGCCAGCGCGGCGGCGGCGCTCGAAGGCATCGAGGTGGCGCTCGTCGTGGGCGCGCCGGTGTTCGCGTTCCTGCCCTACGAGCCGAGCGATCAGCCTCTGCCGGCGATCGTGCAGATCACCGACGACCCCGACGAGGCGGCTCGGGCGCCGAGCGTGCTCAGCGTGATCGGCGACGTGCGCGCGATCGTGTCCGCGCTGCTCGAGCGGACGGCATCTAGTGGCGCGACCGGGCGCCGGGCCGTCGTCGGAGCCCGCGCCGCACCGCCGGCGCCGACGGCCACGACGCCGATCTCCCCGGCGTTCCTGATGGCCACGCTGGCCGAGGTGCTCCCGGACGACGCGGTGCTCGTCGAAGAGTCGCCGTCCAACCGCCACGACCTGCGCCGGCACGTTCGGATCCGCCGGCCGGCGAGCTTCTTCGCCACCGCCAGCGGCGGGCTGGGGTTCGCGATGCCTGCCGCGGTCGGCATCAAGCTCGCCCAGCCGGAGCGTCCGGTGGTCTGCCTGGTCGGGGACGGATCGGCCCTCTATGCGCCTCAGGCGCTGTGGAGCGCGGTGCAGCTGGGCACGCCGGTGACGTTCATCGTGGTCGACAACGCGCGGTACGCGATTCTCGAGTCGGTGGTCGCGTTCGCCGGTCTGGAGGGCGTGCCGAGCCTCGAGGTCCCGGGCGTGGATTTCCTCGCCGCAGCGGCCTCTTACGGATGTCCGGCCGTCCGCGTGAGCGATCCCGGGGAGCTGCGCGACACGCTAGAACATGCAATCAACCGACCGGAGGCGGTGCTGGTCGACGTGGTGGTCGACCGCGCAGTCCCGCCTCTGTTACCCGCATGAACGACCGACCCGCACACCTCGACGCCGTCGAGATCGGGCGGACGCTCGACGACCTGGCGGCGATCGGCAACCGCTACGCCGGGACCCCCGGAGAGGCGACCGCCCGGGACTACCTGCTCGAGCGCTTCCAGGCCATGGGGCTGGACGACGTACGGCTCGAGGCGTTTCCGTACCTGGGCTACGACCGGGGATCGGCCACCTGCGCGCTCGGTCGGCTCGAGTTCGAGTGCCACCCGCTCCAGTACACGGCCACCGGCGAGGCGGCCGGCGAGGCCGTCTACCTGGGCGACGCCACCGAGGCCGACTTCGAGCGGGTCGACGCCGGCGGGATCGACCTGGCCGGGAAGATCGCGGTCGTCCACAGCATGTTCCCGTTTGACCTGGTCGCGACGCTCTCCGAGCGCGGGATCGCCGGCCTCGTCCACGTCTGCGAGACGCCGGAGGGGATCGTCGGCAACTTCACCGGGGCGCTCTACCCGCCGCCGCTCGGGCCGCCCTGGGAGGGACGGCCGACCCCGTACTGCGGGGTGACGATCTCCCACCCGGACGGGCGGGTGCTGATCTCCGAGCTCAGCTGCGGCCGGGCGGTCGAGATCCGGCTGAGCCACCAGGGAGGGTATGCCGAGCGCACCGCGCACAATGTGGTCGGCCGGATCCCCGGCAGCGAGCCGGGCGAGGTGGTCCTCTCGGCGCACTACGACAGCCAGGCCGAGGGACCGTGCGTGTACGACAACGGCAGCGGCCTGGCCAGCCTGCTCGAGACCGCGCGGTGGTTGCGCGACAGCGGTCCGCGCCGGACGATCGTGCTGCTCGCGTCTGCGGCCGAGGAGATCGGGGTATGGGGCGCAAGCGCGTATGTACACGCGCACGCGCGCGAGATGGAGGATGTCCTCGGCATGGTCAACCTGGACGGAATCGCCAGCGCGTACCCCTCGCACCGTGAGATCTGGTCGGCCGACGCCGCGCTGCTCGAGCTGGCGGCGCAGACCGGCCGGTCCCGGGGTTGGGAGCCCGACCGGATCATGAACGCTCGCAGCACGTTCTCCGACCACGCACCGTTCACCGACGCCGGGGTGCCCGCCTGCTTGATCTGGCGCCCCGACTACCCGTACTACCACTCCCGCGGCGACGTCCGGGCCAGGGTCGACGAGCACGCGATCGCGCAGACCGCCGACGTGTCGGCCGCTCTCGCCCACCGGCTCGCGACCGACCCGGCGCCGGCGCGGCGACACGTGGCCACGCCATGAAGCGGGACGGGTTCTTCGACCTGCTCCTCCACCAGCTCCGCGGCGATCTGGCCCAGGCTCCCTCGACATTGCGCCGGCGCCTTACCGACGCCGGACGCGTGGAGCGCTGCGGGAACATCGCCGAGCTGCGGGAGCTGGCCCGGCGGCGCGTTCCGGGTGTGGTGTTCGACTACGTCGACGGGGCCGCCTGGGATGAGCTGACCGCCGAGCGGAACCAGGCCGATCTGCGCCGGCTGGCCGTGCTGCCGCACGTGCTGACCGCCGCCGCCGACATCGATCTCTCGACCACGGCGCTCGGTCACCCGATCGGAGTGCCGCTGCTCGGCGCGCCCACCGGCATGACCGGCATCGTCCACCACGACGGCGAGGTCGCCCTGGCCCGCGCCGTGCACGCCGCGGGCGGGCTGCACGTCCTGTCCTCGGTCGCGTCGCGCACGATCGAGGAGGTGGCCGAGCAGAGCCCCGGCCCGCTGTGGTTCCAGCTCTACGTCTCGCGCGACCGCGGCTACGTGCGCGAGCTGCTCGACCGGGCCCGCCGCGCCGGCTACCTGGCGCTGGTGATCACCGTCGACGTCCAGCGAGCCGGGGCGCGCGAGCGCGACCGTCGCAACGGTTTCACGCTGCCGCCCCGGATCAGCGCGCGCTCGCTGGCCCAGGGGCTCGTCAGGCCGCGCTGGTCGGCTGACTTCGTGCGCCGCCCTCATTTTCTGTCCGAGGGCGCCCGGCGGGCTCGCGCGGGTGGGTCCGGGGCGGCGCAGCCGAGCCTCACCGCGATCATCAACAGCCAGTTCGACCCGGGCCTGGGGTGGGACGAGATCAGCTGGCTGCAGGAGCAATGGGGGGGACCGATCGTGCTCAAGGGCGTGCTCCGTGCCGAGGACGCCCAGCAGGCCGCGCGTCTGGGCGTCCGCGCCGTGATCGTCTCCAACCACGGCGGTCGCCAGCTCGACCACGCGCCGTCCACGATCTCGGTTCTGCCCGCCGTGGTCGACGCGGCCGGCTCCGACATCGAGGTTTACATGGACGGCGGCATCCGGCGGGGGGTCGACATCGTCAAGGCGCTGGCCGTCGGTGCCCGCGCCTGCCTGGTCGGACGGGCGCTGGTCTACGGGCTGGGCGCCGGCGGCGAGGCCGGTGCGGTCAGGGCGATGAGCCTGCTGGTCGAGGAGCTGCGGCTGGCCATGACGCTGGCCGGCTGCCGGTCGGTGCGCGAGCTCGACCGCAGCTGGTTGATGGCGACTCCCGTGACAGAACGGAGCACTGCGTGGAGCATCAGCTAAACCGGACGCGGTTTCACCACCGCTGGGAGCTCGACACCGAGCCGACGCTCGAGATCGCCTCGGGCGACGTCGTCGAGTTCGACCTCGAGATGGCCGGCGCCGAGCAGATCCACGAGGGCGACCGCTACGAGGACACGACGTTCGACTTCGACACGATCTACCGGCTGCTCGGACCGGTGTTCGTGACCGGCGCCCGCCCGGGCAACACCCTGCGAGTCGATGTCTTGGAGCTGACCCCTGGCGAGTGGGGGTGGTGCGGCACCGAGCCCGACCTCGGGCTGCTGCCCGAGGACTTCCCCGAGCCGTTCGTCAAGACGTTCGACCTGCGCGACGGCCGGACCGCCCGGGTCTGCCCGCAGGTCACGGTGCCGCTGGCGCCGTTCCTGGGGACGATGGGCACCCAGCCCGACGCGCCGGCCAGCGCGCCGTCGTTCCCGCCCCACAAGGGCGGGGGCAACATCGACACTCGCCACCTGGTCGCGGGAAGCGTGCTGTGGCTGCCGATCTGGTGCGAGGGCGCGCTGTTCTCGTGCGGAGATCCCCATGGCGCTCAGGGCGACGGCGAGGTCTGCCTCGCCGCGCTCGAGTGCGACATGCGGGCGCGGCTGCGCTTCACGGTGCAGGAGCGCCCGATCACGGCGCCGCGCTTTCAGACGCCGGGCGCGCTCACGCCGAAGGTCGACGCGGGCGGACATCACGGCTCGATGGGCATCGGGCCCGACCTGATGGAAGGCGCCCGCGCCGCGGTCCGGGACACGATCGCCTGGCTGGTCGACGAGCACGGTCTTACCCGCGAGGACGCCTACGTGACCTGCAGCCTGGCCGGCGATCTCAAGCTCCTCGAGGTGGTCGACGGCGGGATGTGGAACGTCGGGTTCACCGTGCCGCTCAGCATCCTGCACGCCGGCTGACCCGCGTGAGACCATGAGGCGATGGCGATCGGCGCCTACCGCCTCGACGAGCTGGGCTGGCTCCAGTTCGAGCGGCTGTGCGCGCTGGTGCTCGCCCAGGAGGCGGGGCTGGGGGAGGACGTCACCTGGCTTGGGCGGGCCGACCGCGGCCGGGTTGCGCTGTTGGACTCCGATGTCGCGCTCGAACGAGCCGGACTCCGCCTGCGGGGACCGCTCGCGGTGGCCGTCGTATGGGTGCGGTCCTCTCCGTCACGGGCCGAACGGCTCGGCGACCTGGTCACGGGCGCTTGGTCGGTGCCGTCCGAGCTCGGCTTCTGGTTCGAACGCGTTCTCCTGCTGACGAACCTCGACGCGGAGGAGGCCCGGGCCGCGCTGGCGCAGCGCTTCGGTTCCGAGCGGGAGTTCGCCGTGCTCGGGGCTGCCGAGCTCGGCGAGAGCCTGGACCGTCACCCGGCGCTCCGCGCCGCGATGCCGTCGGTCCTCGGTCTGCGCGACGTCGAGGCCCTCGTCCCGTCCGGGGTGCGGCGCAGGTCAAGCTTCGACATCGCCTCCGCGCAGGCGCTCGCGCGGGTGTTCTGGCCCACGCGCGCCTACGAGCGGGCGCGGGCGGTGCTCGGCCGGCACCGCTTCGTCGTGCTCACCGGACCACCGGAGATGGGCAAGACGGCGATCGCCCGGATGATCGCGCTGGCCGGTCTCACCGATGGCTGGGAGGCGCACGAATGCACGAGTCCCGATCAGGTGTGGCACGCTTTTGACTCGGGTCGCCGGCAGTTGTTCGTGGCCGACGACGCGTTCGGCTCCACCGAGTATCGGGCGGACGCCGCGGAGCGGTGGGCCCGCGAGCTCGGCCGGATGCTCCAGTCGCTCGACGACCGGCACTGGTTGATCTGGACCTCGCGCCCGGCCCCGCTGAAGGCGGGACTCCGGCGGATCCAGCGCGAGCACGGATCGGAGCGCTTCCCCGCTCCGGGCGAGGTGCTCGTCGACGCCACCGACCTCGATCTGGCCGAGAAGACGTTGATCCTGTTCCGCCACGCCAAGGACCACGGCGCCGGCGAGACCGCCCGCGGACTGGTGCGCTCCGCGGGCGTGTCGATCGTCGAGCACCCGCACTTCACCCCCGAGCGGATCCGTCGTCTGATTGCCGATCGGCTCGACGAGCTCGCCCTGGCGGCCGAGAGCGGCGACGCATCGGTGCTGGCCATCGTCGAGGATGGGCTGGCCAGGCCGACGGCCGCGATGCGCAACTCGTTCCGGGCGCTCGAGGGCGAGCACCGGGAGCTCCTGATCGCGCTGCTCGACGCGCCTGCGGGACTGATCGACGAGCGCGACCTGGCCGCGACCGTCCGCAGGCACAATGCCGGCGGGCTGCGCCGACCGCCCGGCGAGCTGATCGACCGCCTCACCGATCACTTCCTGCGCGTCACACCGCTGGGCATCGGCTGGGTTCACCCGAGCTGGAGGGATCTGGTGATCGGGGAATTGCGCGACGACGCGGACGCGAGGCGCCGCTTCCTGTCGGCGTCTGGCATCTACGGCGTGATCCTCGCGCTCTCGCAGAAGGGCGGTGCGAGCGGCGAACGAGCGCTGCCGCTGCTGATCGTGGATCGCGACTGGGACGCGCTCGGCGATCGGATCGCGGAGCTGCTCGGAGAGCTCGAAGACCAGGACCTCGGTCGTTTGCTGCTCGCGCTCGCCGACGCGCTGAACGCGCCGCTTGCGCGGGCTCAGCGTGACGAGGTCGCGAGCCTCACGTGCTACGTCCTCAGCGCGAGCAGCCGCGGCTGGCGCAAGCACTTGCGCCCGCTGCCGGTGTTCCTGCTGGAGGCCTGGTTCGGGGCGAACGGGCTTTGCGCCGAGCCGGCCGAGCCGCCGCCGGTGCGCGTCACCTGGAAGGAGCTCGAGCCCTCGCACTCGCTCCGCATCGGTGGCCTGGAGGCGCGAGACCTCCAGGGCCTCGACGACTGGCTCACCCTGGCCCAGATCCTGGCCACCCACGACCCCGATTCGCTCGAGCGCTTCGGCTTCTACGAACCCGGGCCGCAGCTGCTCCTGGCCCACCTGGCGGTCGACCTCGGCGAAGTGGCCGATCCCGACCTGGCTCCTCTCGCCGAGAGCCTGCTGCGCCGGATCCGGGAGCTCTCGCCCCGTCACCACGGGCTCGCCCGGACAACGTTGATGAAGCTCCAGGCCAGGCCGGCCGACGAGCAGTGGTGGGTGCCTCGGGACATCGATGCGCCGCCGAGCACGGAACCCGTGACCCATGAGCGGATCGGCTTCACGCGCGACGACGTGGACCGGGTGTTGGCGGACCTCTAGCCCCTCGAGAACGCCTCCAAAGGGACAACCGTGCTTGTCCCTGCGTATGTTGCAATCGTCACCCCGACCTTGTATACACCGCATACTCGGCAATCGCGAGGCCCTTGGGTGGGGCACGAACCGAACTCGGGAGAGGCAGCATGACGACGACGACGGCACGCACAGAGCAGAGCGTGCAGGGCGCCGGCCAGATCGAGGTTCGCTCGATCGACTACGTGCCGGTCAGCGAGCGGCACGGAAAGCCGTGGCACCTCGGGCCCGTGTGGTTCCAGGGCAACGCGCAGTTGTCGACGCTGGCGGTCGGAGCGATCGGCGTCTCGATCGGAGAGAACCTCATCTGGGCGCTGATCGCAATCATCACCGGCACCCTGGTCGGGACGCTGTTCATGGCTTTCCACTCCGCCCAGGGGCCGAAGCTCGGTCTGCCGCAGATGATCCAGTCCCGTGCGCAGTTCGGCTACTTCGGGTCGCTGCTCCCGGTGGTCGTCGCGGTGGCGCTGTTCATCGGCTTCAACGTGTTCAACACGATCCTCGGCGCCGATGTCATCCAGCAGCTGTTCCCGGGTCTGCACAGCAAGTTCCTGGCCGTTCTGCCGGTGGTGGTTCTGTCGCTGGTGCTGACGATCTTCGGCTACCAGCTGATCCACATCGGCCTGCGCTACGCCACATGGCTGTTCATCATCGCCTACGGCGTGTTCACGATCGGGGCGCTGTTCACGGTCGGCGCGCCACACGGCGCGTTCGATCTCGGCAAGTGGGACGGCGGCCTGTTCCTGGTGCAGTTCGGCGTGGTCGTGAGCTACCAGCTGACCTGGGCTCCGTACGTGTCTGAATACTCGCGTTACCTGCCGCCCGAGACCAAGACGTCGACCGTGTTCTGGTGGACGTACTGGGGCTCGGTGCTCGGCGGCATCCCGTTCCTGGTCGGCGCGTTCATCATCTCCGCGGCGACCACCGCCGCGCCGGTCGCCCAGGTTCATGACGTCGCCAACCAGATCTTCTCCGGGTTCGGCACGATCATCATGCTGTGCTCGCTGCCCGGCCTGATCGCGGTGACCGCGATGAACATGTACAGCGGCGGGCTGTCCACGCTGACGACGGTCGACACGATCAAGCGGATCCGCCCGACGTTCACCGCGCGCTGGCTCAGCATCGGCTTCATCACGGTCGCCGGCACCGTGCTCGCGCTGACGCTGTCCGAGCACTTCCTCGGGAACTTCGAGAACTACCTGTTCCTGATCCTGTACTTCATGATCCCGTGGACGGCGGTCAACCTGATCGACTTCTTCTACGTCCGCAAGGGCAACTACGCGATCCGGGAGCTGTTCATCCCGCGCGGCATCTACGGCATGTGGTCGTGGCGTGGCCTGGTCGCGTACGGCATCGCGTTCGTGGCGATGATCCCGTTCATGAGCACGACGATCTACGAGGGGCCGATCGCCAAGCATCTGTCGGGCGGTGACATCTCGCCGTTCATCGGGTTCCCGATTGCGGCGGGTCTCTACTACCTGTTCAGCCGCAGCATCGACGTGGACGCCGAGGCGCGGGTGGCCGCGGCGCAGAAGGACCTGCTCGAAAGGGAGGCGATGGCCCACGAGGAGATCGGCGAGGAGCCGGCGTTCGACGTGGGCGCGCGGGTTGCGGACGAGTTCGAGGCCGACCGAGTCGAGCGCCATCCGGGCGCCTGACCGCGCCCTGCGACGTGAGCCGCCGAAGCGCCGTCGGCGGTTTCGGTCAGCTCACTTACTCGGCTCGACGGGCCGGGAACAGTTCCGGTTTGAATTCTCTGCGTTTTGGCAATCCGAGCGCTGGTGCCGCTGTTCCGATGCACAGATTGCGGATTTGTGACCACCGCGTCGCTGGTCAATGCGCTCGCGGCCCACGAGCAGGGATCGCCCGAGTGCGCGGGGCAGGTCGAGGTGATCGCTGACTTCACCCGTTCGTCCGCCGGGCTCGGTTCGGGTGCCCGACGCCGGCGACGTGGGGGTTCGTGGCCGGGTCACGGCGCGGCCTCGGGCGGCCGCGGCGGGACCGGACCTACCCGGCCAGCCGCTTGACCGCGCGCAGTCGCAGGTAGGCGTCGTAGACCAGCATCTGGCCGCCGCCCAGCTCGCGCAGCAGCCGCTCGGCCAGGGCCTCGGCCTCCGCGAGGGTGGCGCACGAGGCTCGAGTCCCACCCTCGTCCTCGACCCGCCAGGCCCCACGGCGGGCGGGCAGCACGCGCAGAGATGCCATGCGCGTCGTCGTCTGGCTGGTCAGGTTCATCTGCTTGGGCGCCTAGCGCTCTGATCGCCGGTCCTGTACATCTGACTCCCTACTTCGTCGCGTTGCCCGGAGCCGTCCGAGTCGCTTCGGGCAGGCCCCACTCTGCGCCGTCCGATCCGTCCGCCCTTCTCATGTTGGACGAGACCGGCTTGCCCAGCAGGTCCCGCCTGTATCTCGTTTTATCACCGAAGCGACCCGCGGGCAAGGCGTCCGCGGTCGTGGGCACGAATTGATCACACGTCCGCCACTCGAGACGTCCGAGAGTTCTTTTGGGGCGATTGACGCGCGAGGCTGAATTGACGATTTACTTTACATTGATGGAATTATGTAAAGTACGCGGAAACGCGATCCGAGGAGGCGCCATGACTACCACTGCGGCCGTGTCGCAACCGACCTGGCACGACGGCAAGCGCTACGCCTGGCTACTGGGCGTGGTCGTGCCGACGCTGCCGTTCATCGTCTACGGGCTGGTGCACCTGACCGGGTGGTCGGTGTTCTGGTTCTGGGGGCCCCTGCTGATCTTCGGGGTGTTCCCGCCGCTCGATCTGGCGATCGGAATGGACGCCGAGAACCCGCCCGACAGCGTGCTGAAGTGGCTCGAGCAGGACCGTTACTACCGGTGCTGCACGTACGCGTTCCTGCCCCTTCAGTACGCCGGCCTGGTGTTCGCGTGTGCGCTGTGGGCAGGCGGCGAGCTGACCGTGGCCGACAAGGTGGGGCTGGCCCTGACAGAGGCCATGGTGAGCGGGATCGCGATCAACACCGCGCACGAGCTCGGGCACAAGCGCGACGGGCTCGAGCGCTGGCTGAGCAAGATCGCCCTGGCCCAGAGCGGCTACGGCCACTTCTTCGTCGAGCACAACCGCGGCCACCACGTCCGCGTAGCCACGCCCGAGGATCCGGCGAGCGCGCGGATGGGTGAGAGCTTCTGGGCGTTTCTGCCCCGGACGGTCGTCGGGAGCCTTCGGTCAGCCTGGGAGCTCGAAGCGGAGTGGCTGATCAGGCACCACCGATCAGTCTGGAGCATTCGCAACAACATCCTGAACGCGTGGGCGATGACCTTGGTGCTGTTCGCCGGGCTGACCGCGTTGTTCGGACCGCAGATCCTGCCCTACCTGGTGATCCAGATGGCGGTCGGGTTTCCGCTGCTCGAGGTGGTCAACTACCTGGAGCACTACGGCCTGCGACGGCAGAAGCGCCCGGATGGCCGTTACGAGCGAACCCGGCCCGAGCACAGCTGGAACAGCAACAACGTGGCGTCCAACGTCCTGCTCTATCACCTCCAGCGCCACTCCGACCACCACGCCAACCCCACCCGTCGCTTCCAGGCGCTCCGCCACGTCGACGAGGCGCCACAGCTGCCGACCGGCTACGCGGGAATGATCCTGCTCGCGCTGGTCCCGCCGCTGTGGTACCGGGTGATGGACGGGCGGCTGCTGGCGCACTACGGTGGCGATGTGACGCGCGCGAACATCCATCCTCCGGCGCGCCGGCGCGTGCTCGCACGCTACGGTCCGGGTGGATGAGCACGTCGTATCGCGGCGCCGTCCGGCAGCTGCTGCGCGACCGGCTCCTGGACGCCGGCCGCGACCAGCTGCAGCTGGGCGATCGCCCGTGGGCGCGGGTGACCATGGCCGAGATCGCTGCCGCCGCCGGCGTCAGCCGCCAGACGCTGTACAACGAGTTCGGCAGTCGCGACGAGTTCGGCCAGGCGCTGGTCATCCGCGAGGGCTCCCGGTTCCTCGATGAGGTCGAGGACGCGATCGACGAGCATCCCGGCGATCCACGCGTCGCTCTGAGCGCGGCGCTCGAGCGATTCCTGACGATCGCCCGGGACGACCCGCTCGTGCGGCTCCTGCTGGCGGACGACGGAACGGCCGGGATGCTCCCGCTCCTGACCACGCAGAGCCGCCCTGTCCTGGAGTGGGCGAGCGGGCGGCTGGCGGACACGATCGAGGCTCGCTGGCCCGGCCTTCCGCCGTCGGATCTCCAGACGCTGACCGACGTGCTGGTGCGCCTGGCGATCAGTCACGTCACCGCGCCCGGCGATCCGCCGGCCCGGACGGCGGCGTCGGTCACCCGCCTGTTGGCGCCCTCGATCGAGCGGATGCTCGCGGAGGGCCGGGACGGTTGAGGGGCGGCCGACTCGGACCGGCCTGCCGGCCTGCAGGAGGAGATATCCTGTGGTCGCTCGAGTCGGCAGCTCGAACCGGTGGATGAGACATGAGGGAGGGTCCCAAGATTGAAACCGCCCGTCCCTAGTCGACGGCGATCAAGAGACGGCAGCGCCAACGGAGGAGCGAACGGCGGCGACTCCCCGCGGTACGTGCCGATGCAGCACCTCGAGCTGGCCGGCGTGCGGCGCTCGGTGCTGGTGGCGCTGGCCATCGCGTTCCTGATTCCCGTGGCTGTGGCGGTATGGGCGCTGACGCAGGTCGGGGGATCGAGTTCGAAGACGCAGGACGCGAGCACGAAGGGCGGGGAGGGAACGACGACTCATTCCAACGCGGCGAGTTTCCGCCAGACCCCGTTGTTCAAGGGCGTCACTGGCGTGAACCGGAGCTCTTATGCCAAGGGCTATCTGCCGCCGTCCAGCTGTCAGGCAATGAGTGCCTCGATGGTCATGTGCAAGCAACCGCACTACGCGGTCGACGAGGTGACGTTCAACTCGTATTCGTCGTTGAAGGCGCTCTACGCCGCGTACGAGGCCAGGGTCGCGGCACTGTCGGGCGCGGCGTTCCGGGCCAACACCGGCAACTGCACCGAGACCGACGTCAACGGCGAGGTCGGCTGGAACCACGACTTCGAGCACCCGAGGACGTACCCGATCAGCATGTTCACCTCGGGCATGATCAAGGACGACCAGGCCGCCGGGCGGCTGTTCTGCACGTTCAACAACGGCCTGCTGTACCTGGTGTGGACGCAGAACGACGGCCGCGTGCTCGGCGAGGTGGCCGGCGCGCCGCATCTCGATACGTACAACTGGTGGCACAACGTCCATCACGTCATCGCGCTCGCCGGCTCGCCCAACATGATGGAGAGCATGCCGGGGATGGCAGGTACGACCAGCACGCAGTCCTCACAGACGATGCCGGAGACGACCAGCACGTCCTCGTCGCAGAAGATGCCGGAGACCAGCACATCCTCGTCGCAGAAGATGCCGAAGAGTCAGGGCATGAACAGCAAGCAGGGCTCGCAGAACATGCCCGGGATGAGCAGCTCGGGGGGCTAAGCGGGCGTGGGTTCGGGGCGCGACGTGGGTTCGGGGCGGGCCGGGTCGGTCAGGCGTCCGCGGTAGTCCCAGAGCGCGCGGGCCTGCTCGAGCGAGAGCATTCGCCACCGCTCCTCCTCGGGGTGCCACACCCAGATCGTCACGTCGACGATGCTGCGCACCCCCTCGAGTACCTCGACGGTGGCGCGGGCGTCGGTCCCGTCGGCGAGTACCTCGCGGGTGAGGACGTCGACGACCTTGAAGTGCCGGGGTGCCCGCGGACCCTCCGGGGCCGGCGCGGGTGGCTTGAGCGCCGGCAGGCGAAAGCCCTCGACGGCGTCGGATCGCGGCTTTCTGAGCACGCGGTCGAGCGGCACCATGTTGGCGCCGGTCCCCTTCGTCTCAGTGTCGAGGATCCAGACCTTTCCCATGCTCATCAGGGTAGCTCCGGCTCAGCTGCGGGCCGGGAGCTTCACCATTACGACCGGCAGCTCCACCGCGTCGACCGAAAGCGAGCCGCACATCCGAGCCTGCTGCTCGCCCCGCGACAGCCTCCGGCGCAGGAGCACGAACGCCGGTGCGCCCAGGAGCGCCGGCACAGCGAGCTGGAACAGGCGGTAGATGAGCACGGCCGCGGCGGCGTCCGAGACGTTCACACCGTAGAGCGCGAACGCGCCCACCAGGCCGGCCTCCGTACCCCCGATCCCGCCCGGCAGCGGGATCAGGTTGCCGAGCTGGCCGAGCAGGTAGCCGAGCACGAGCGGGCCGAACGGCGGCACCTGGCCGACCGCGGCGAAGCCCAACGCAAGCGCCACGATGTCGAACGCCATGTACGCGAACGAGCCGACGACGACGCCGAAGCTCCGCGACCGAATGAGCGCCTTGGCCAGGTCGACGCCATCCGCGGTGGCCCGCAAGGCGTCGCGGAGCCAGTGCCCAACCCGCGCGCCCACGCGATCGCGCTCATCGGAGTCGGTCGGCTGGCCGAAGGCGCGCAACAGCCGCGGGCTGGTCCAGGTGACCAGCATGACCGCGCCTACGATGAGCGCCGGCCCGAGCGTCAGCGCCGGTGAGGCTTGTCCCGAAAAGACGCCGAGGAACATCCCGAGGCCGACCACGACCACTCCCGCGAAGTTCGGCGCGCTGGTCACGAGAAAGAAGGCGACGGTGCGCCGGGCGATGTGGGCGGTCGCCATGCCGGCCTGTCGCAGCGCCCAGACCCCCAGCGCCAGGCCGCCGGCGCCGCCGGTGGGCAGCAGCGAGTTGGCGGCCAGCTCGGCCATCGCGATGTCGTAGCTGAGGCCCCAGGGCATCCGCGGGCAGAACGTCGAGCGGAACGCAAGCACGTAACCGGCGCATGAGGCGAGCTCGGCCACGGCGAGGAGCGCGAGCCACACCACGTCGGCATCCTCCAGGCGGTTGCGCACCTGGTCGAGCCCGGGCAGTGCGCTGATCGCGATCGCGACCAGCGCGATGACCGCCCCGATCTCGGCCACCCGGATCGCGAGGTGACGCGGGCTGAACTCGTCCGGCATCTCGCTGTCCGGGGATGGCGCCGGAGCGGGTGGGGAGCGGAGATCTGGCTCGGTCGCCACTGCAGTTCAGATTACGCAGCGGCGAGAGGCGGCCTGCTCAAGGACCCGCGATCCCCTCCAGCAGATGAGCCGCGGTGGCCGCGTTGGCGGGGTAGAACGCCTCGATCATCAGCTCGTCGAGCGTGATGTCGACCGGGCTGCCAAAGGTCGAGATCGTGCTGAAGAAGGCGAGCTCTCGATCGGCCGTGCGCAGCCGCAGCGGGACCACGATGTCGCCGGCCGCGCCCTCCTCGCGGGGCGCCTGGAGGCAGACCCCGGGATAGCCGGCGAGCTCGTCGTGGAGGCGCCCCAGCTCGGGGTCGGCGGTGAGCGCCGCCTCGCGGCGCAGCCGGTGCAGGAGATGAGCGCTCCACTCGTCCAGGTTGAGGGTGCGCGGCGCCATCCCGTCCGGGTGAAGCGCCACCCGCAGCGCGTTGGCGGGCGGCTCGAGCAGCGCGGGCGCCACGCCCTCGAGCAGCGCGCCGAGCGCGTCGTTGGCCGAGACCAGGTTGTGGTGGCGATCGATGACGATCGCCGGGTAGGGCTCGTGGGCGCGCAGGAAGCGGTCGAGCGCCTGGTGGACCGGAGCCATCTCGGGTTCCTCGAGCGAGCGCTCGGCGTACAGCGGGGCATAGCCGGCCGCCAGCAGGAGCCGGTTGCGCTCGCGCAGCGGGATGTCGAGGTGGTCGGCCAGGCGCAGGACCATCTCCCGGCTCGGCCGGGCCCGACCGGTCTCCATGAAGCTGACGTGCCGGGACGAGACGTCCGCCTCGAGCGCGAGCTCCAGCTGGCTCAGGCTGCGCCGCCGCCGCCAACTGCGCAGCAGCTCGCCGATAGGGGCACGCGAGGCGCCCGGATGAGCGATTGCGAGGTCCACGGCCATGTCGGCCAACGTAGCGTGCGCAGGTGCGCCCTGCAATTACCTCGCAGGTAACGCGGGGGGTCGACTCAGTCGGTCTGCTGGAGGTAGGCGAGGACGGCAAGCACCCGACGGTGGTCGCCCGCGGACTGGGGGAGGTCGAGCTTGGACAGGATGCTCTGGACGTGCTTCTCGACTGCACCGACGGTCAGCACCAGCGACTCGGCGATGCCGGCGTTGGATTTGCCCTCGGCCATCAGCGACAGGACCTCGCGCTCGCGTGGGGTGAGGCGCTCGAGCGGCCCGTCCTGGCGGCGGCGTGAGAACAGCTGGGCGACGACCTCGGGGTCGAGCGCGGTGCCGCCGCCGGCGACCCGGCGGACCGCCTCCAGAAAGTCCGCCACGTGCATCACGCGATCCTTGAGCAGGTAGCCGATCCCGCCGCCGCGATCGGCCAGCAGCTCCTCGGCGTAGGCGGGCTCGACGTACTGGGAGACGACGAGCACAGCGGTGCCGGGGACGCGCCGGCGGACCTCGAGCGCGGCGCGCAGGCCTTCGTCGTGGAAGGTCGGCGGGAGGCGGATGTCGACGATCGCGAGATCGGGGCGCAGCGCCACCACCTCCCGGATCAGCGCCTCGCCGTCGCTGACGGCGGCGACGACCTCGACGTCGTTGTCGCGTAGCAGGCGGGTCAAGCCGTCGCGGAGGAGAACGAGATCCTCGGCGATGACTACCCGCATGGCAGCTCGGCGCGGATCGTGGTCGGTCCTCCTCGGGGGCTGGTCACCGACAGGTTTCCGTCGAGGGCCTCGACGCGCCGGCGCAGTCCGCGCAGGCCGGACCCGCTTGGGTCGGCTCCGCCGCTGCCGTCATCGCGCACCTCGAGCTCGATCGCGTCGCCGTGGCGGGCGATCCGGATGTCGACCCGCTGCGCGCGGGCGTGCTTGGCGGCGTTGGCCAGGGCCTCGGCGGCGACGAAGTACGCGGCGCTCTCGACGGCAGGCGCCGGGCGTGGCGCGACGTCAATCGAGAGATCCACCGGGAGGGGGGTCGAGCTGGCCAGCGAGGCCAGTGCCGCCTCCAGCCCGCGGTCGGCCAGTACCGGTGGATGGATTCCGCGGGCGAGGTCGCGCAGTTCGCGCAGCGCATGCTCGGCGCCCACGCGGGCTTCGGCGAGTAACTCGCTCGCGCGCTGGGGGTCCTCGGCGATCTTCTGCTCGGCCATGCCCAGGCTCATGCCAAGCGCGACCAGCCTGGCCTGGGCTCCGTCGTGGAGATCGCGCTCGATCCGCCGCAACTCGGTCTCCTGGGCGTCGACCGCGCCGGCCCGGCTGACCTCGAGCGTCTCGATCCGCTCGGCCATCGCGGCCCGGCGGGGGGAGGTGAGCACGGCGGCCGCGAGCAGGGCGGCGAGGACGACCGCGATGGCCAGGATCGGCCACACGGGCCAGAAGTAGCCGTGGCCGGTGATCGCCCAGATCGCCGTGAAGTAGCTGGCCAGGAGGGCGCCGATCCCGCTGGCGGCGGCGAGCGTGCGGCTGCCCCGGAAGCGGCGGACGAGCCCGGGCTGTTCGGCGATCAGCACGAGCCAGCCGTGGATCCCGAGCGCCGTGGCGAGCGGGAGCCACGCCCAGATCGGCCAGAAGTAGCCGCGTGACACCAGCACCCAGATCAGCACCAGGGCGAACACGATCACCCCGTCGACCGCCGCGTGGGTCTCGAGCGCGAGGCGCGAGCGCGTTGCGGCGACCGAGCCAGCGCGCCAATCCGCGCCCGCGGGCTGATCGGCTTCCGGCCTGAGCAAGCCGGAGGCGATCGCCTCGAACGGGATGGCGGCGGGGCGCGCGAGCGCCACCGCGGCCGGGAGCAGCAGCGCGCCGACGGGGACGAAGGGGAGCGCCTCCAGGAACGTGTGAGGCCGCCAGAAGCCCAGTTGCGCCCCGCCGTGGACGAACGGGACCCAGGCCGGCGCGAACAGCATGCCGAGCGCCAGGGCGAGCAGGGCGAAGGCCGCCACCGCGACGGGGAAGCCCGCGACCCATCTGATCATCAGGTATGCCTGCGCCCGCCAGAACCCGCCCGAGAACTGGCCGCCCAGCCACCCCCAGAACCCGGGCCGGGACGGCCGGGGCGCGGGCGCGCTTGCCTCGACGTCGAGCAGGGATCGGGCCATCTCGGCCTCGACGGCGGCGAAGCCGCGGGTCATGAAGGCCAGCACGATCAGCGTCGGGATCACGAACGGCGTTATGGCCAGCCCCAGGCACAGGCTCCACACGGTCACCAGCGCGGTGAACCACACCGGCCCGAGGACCAGCGCCGAGAGAAGGTAGGCCAGCCGGCGGTACGTCGCCGGATCGACCAGTGTGCGCGCGATCAGTTCCATCTCACATCACTCCGACCATATTGTTCACGGGGGCGTTTCTGTCGTTTGCTTGGGACACAGGAGAAGAGTCGCCCGGATCGGCGCCTTCGCCAATACAGCCGACCGGCGTCGCTTCCTCCAGCTAGCTGGCGTGGTGGCGATGGCGCTCGGCGTGGCCGCGATGGCGGTCGGCCTGGCGGGCGCCTGGGCGGCCTCGCCGACGGGCGGCTCGGCGCGGGGCGGCGAGGGTCGCATCCGCCGCTCGCACCCCTGCCGTACATGGGCCGGAACACGTGGCTCGACTTCGGGAGGGCGAGCGGGAAGCGAGACGCCCCCCGGGTGGCACCGGCCGCTAAGCGGCGGCCTTGACCGGGGAGGCCTGCTCCGACCAGTCGCCCCAGAGGACCTTCGACGGCTTCACCTGGTAGCGGTAGACGGTGCCCTCTTCGTTGACCATGTACGTGTCGACGTTGTCGTTGCGGTTGTGCAGGATCAATCGCTGGCCGCTCTCGGCCAGCCTGGCCAGCGCCTTGATGCTGGCGACGTCCACCGGCGGCCAGCCGAGGTCCTCGCCGCCGACGATCGGGACGATCATGTGGCCGTACTGGGCCATGATGCGGAAGCTCTCCTCGAACGGCTCGCCGCGCTTGCGCAGGTAGAAGTAGAGCGTGACCGCGATCGAGAGCAGGAGGCCTATGATCGCGATCCAGCGCAGGGTCGCAATCTGCGGCGAGATGCCCAGCACGGTGAGGGTGGTCGGCGCGGTTCCGGGCGACGAGACACTTCCACTCTGCGTCTGAGTGAAGTCGGCCGCCGAGGTGGTGGAAGAGCCGGGGCTCGAGCCGGTGCCGGCGCCGGATCCGCCCGCGACCTGGAGCTGCCCCGATGCGAAGGAGAAACTCAGGGCGGGGTCGTAGCTGGTGTTGACGGGGTGGCCGGCCACCGTCCCGGAGACCTGCACCTGTGGTCCGACGGTCAGCGAGAACGTGCCGAAGCTGAGTGACCCGGTCAGCTTTTGGATCTCCGACAGCAGCCCCTGCAGATGAGACAGGTTGAGGGTGACGTCGGTGCTCGTGTGCGAGCCCGAGAAGCGCGTGCTCGGGGCGAGCACGAACGTGCGCTTCCAGCCACTCGGACCGGTCATCGTGAGCGCCACCTTCTCGCTGCCGGTGAGGTTGGTGGCCGCGTCACTAGCCAGGCGGTAGTCGATGTGCAGATTCAGCTGACGAACCATGGTCAGGAAAACTGGATCGCCGGTGCTGACCGTGCCGTCCGGGTACACGGGGCTCCGCCGAACGTGGGCGCTGTAGCCGAAAGTCACTCGCTGGCTGTAGGGAGTGACCTGTGCGGCGGGATGGTGGGCAGGTCGCGCGAAAGCGAACGCGGCGAGCACGGCGAAGGCCGCGACGGCAAACGCCGACGCGGCTAGGAGCGCACCGTAGTTGATGGGACGGGTTCCGTCGTGATGTCGAGGGCCATTCACGAGTGACATTCCTGGGCGATCAGATCCGGATGCATTCCTGCGCCGGCGGTTGCGTCGCTTGCGATGCTCGCCGAAGCCGAACACAGCGAACAGTCCAACCAGGATGCAGAGCACGGCGGCCACGATGGGCGCGTGCAGCGCCTTGAGGACGAAGCCTCCATGCGGCAGGTGGATCCACAACTTGCCGAGGAGTTCCGTGCGGGTGGGCTGGACCGGATCGATGAAGTTGTTGTTGTCTCCCTTGAAGACGTAGCGGTTGCCGTGTCTCGCGATGATGCGATGCAGCACCGTCACGTGGAGCAGGGTGCTGTGATAGGCGACTACCTCCCCGACCTTGTAGTTCGAGGCGGGCCGGACGATCGCCAGATCCCCGGTGTGGAACTGCGGCTGCATGCTGACGCCGCTGGTGACCACGTACCGGGTCGAGCCCCCGATGTTGCTCGGGGCGAAGAGATGCCAGGCCACCGCGGCCAGCACGAGGAGCGTGCCGGTGAGCACATACGAGCGGAGTCGGAGTCGCTTCTTCACGGTGGGGGCTCATGCTGCTTGCCGTAGAAATGCGCGTGGGAGAGTGCGACGAGTCGCCGCACTCTCCCTTGCGCTCAGCTCATGGCTGTTGCTTACGAGCCGCTGTTGTTGGTCAGGCTGCCCGAGCCGCCGCCGGGGCTCGTGACGGTCAGCGAGAACGAAGTACCCGTGCCGGTGGGGAATCCGGCGCTGTGGTCGTGGCTCGGGTCGAAGTCGCAGGTGACGACCGTGTGGCCGCTGGCGAACGAACCGGGGGTGCAGGTGACCTCATTCGTGCTGTCGTTGTTGAACATGCCCACGAAATTGTCATCGCCGTTGCTCGGCGTGGCCGTGTTGCCGACGCCGGCGCTGTAGTCGCCCGTGAGGGTGACCAGCACCTGGTCGATCTGCGAGTTGTCCGGGCTCAGCTCGTACTGCAGGTTGCTCGCGGTCGCACCGACGATGCTGTCGCTCGCATACCCGATCTGGTCGTTGTTCGAGCCGAAGCTCGCGATGCTGTTGGTGAAAGCTGCCCCGCCGGCGGCGAGCAGAGCGATCACGGCAACAGCAGCAAGGATCCTTCTGGTCTTGCGCTGCATGTTTGTGACCTCCGTGTGGTCTTTGGGTTGGGGTCCGCTGACTGGATGGTCATGACAACGCTTTAGCCTCCGTGACCAGCGGTTCTCTGCTCAAGGTCATCGTCCGGACATGCCGAACCCTTATCCGTAGTAGCTACGGATCGAAGGCGCGGGATAACCGCCTTTGCGAAGGGGTCGCCAGGTGCTAGCGCGCCGGCGGGGCCGTCCGCACGAGCCTCGAGCGGCGTCCGGTGGTGCGGGCGATGGCCACGCCGGCCAGGCACAGCGCGCCACCGGGAAGCACCAGGAGCGGCGGAACCTCGCCCAGGAAGACCCAGCCGAACAGCAGGGCCAGCGGTGGCACCAGATAGGTTGTCGAGCCCATCCGCCCGGCGGTGGTGCGGGCGAGCGCGTAGGCCCAGGTGACGAACCCGATCGCGGTCGGCGCCACCCCCAGGTAGATCGTCCAGGCGATCGTCGAACTGCCGGCGTGGCCAAGCTGGTGGACAAGTGTTCCGGCGTAGGGCAGGCAGCTGATCGCCCCGACCGTGCAGGCCAGCCAGGTGACCATGAGCGGGGAGGCGTGGCGAAGCACGGGCTTCTGGGCCACCACGCCGCCGGCGTAGGCGAACGCCGCCACCAGGCAGAGCACGGCGCCGAGGATCTCGTGCAGGCCGTGGCGCGAGGTAGCCAGGCCGATCACCACCGCACCGGCGAACGACACCAGGCAGCCTGCGAACAGCCGGGAGGGGAAGCCCTCACCGAGGATCAGGCCGGCGAAGATCGCGATCAGGATCGGACCGACGTTGACCAGCATGGCGGCGGTGCCGGCGTCGATCCGGGTCTCCGCGGCGTTGAGCGCGACGTTGTAGAGCCCGAACCAGAGCACCCCGCACACGACGATCCCGGTGAGCTGCCGGCGGCCGGGGAGCGGCTCGCGGCGGATCAGGACCAGCAGGCCGAGGGCGATGCTCCCGACGAGAAGCCGGCCGAGCGCGAGCGCGCCGGGCGACAGCTCGCGGTCGGCGTAGCGGATCGCCACGAACGCCGACGCCCACAGCGCCACCGTCAGGCCGACGGCGCTGATGAGCACGGTTTGGCCGCGGGGGGCGCGCGCGGCGATGGTGGAGACGGCGGTCACCTCGTTAGAACGGTACGGGGCCCGAGCATGTGAGATCGGTGGCTCGACATGCGCGACGGATCCGCCACTCGGCGCCCGCCCGGCGGCGAATGGAGGATCACTCGCGTATAGCGCGAGTGAAATGCCACTCGGCTGAGCGGAGACGTCGAGTGGCGGTTTACTCGCGGTCCCGGGGGGTGGCGGGCGGGCGGGGGGTAACGAGCGGACGGGGGTAAGCGAGCGGACGGGGGTAGCGAGCGGACGGGGGGTAATGAGCGGACGGCGGCGCGACGGGCGGCCGGGATTTGGCGACGCGAGGCGGCCGGGGTGGAGCGGACACGGGCATACTGGGGACGTGGCCGAGCACACGAGACCCGAGACCATCCGCACGCTCCTGACCGAGACCCACACGTGGGCGGTGGTCGGGTGCTCGCCGGATCCGCGGCGGGACTCGCACCGGATCGCGCGGCTGCTCCAGGAGCGGGGATTCCGGGTCATCCCGGTCAATCCGCACGTGGACGAGGTCCTCGGCGCACGCGCCTACCCGACCCTGCAAGCCGTCCCGGAGACCGAGCGGATCGACGTGGTCGACATCTTCCGGCGGGCCGATCTTGCCGGCGCGCACGTCGACGAGGCGATCGAGGCCGGTGTCGGCGCGGTGTGGATGCAGCTCGGCGTGATCGACGAGGCGGCCGCGCAGCGGGCGCTTGCGGCCGGTCTGATGGTCGTGATGAACCGCTGCCCGGCGATCGAGTTGCCCCGCCTCGCCGCGGCGTGAACGTGGCCGAGCGCGAGACCCAACTCGCCCGGGGTCAGGTGCCGGCGCTGTCGCGCGCCACGGTCGACCCGTACGTCGACGCCGTGCCCGGTCCGTTCTTCTACCAGCGCAGCGCTCATCCGGTCGGCGTCGAGGCCGAGCGGATCATCGGTGAGCTCGAGGGCGGCCACGCGCTGCTGTTCTCCTCGGGCACCGGCGCGGCCACCGCGCTGCTGCTTGCGCTGCTGAAGCCCGGCGCCACGGTGGCGATCGCCGACGGCGGCTACTGGGGGACGGTCGCACTCCTCGAAACCGGACTCGCCCGCTGGGGCCTCGAGACGGTCACCTTCGACCAGACCGGCGAGCCGCCCAACGCCGACCTGGTGTGGCTCGAGCCGTGCGCCAATCCGATGCTGAGCTTTCCCGATCTGGACGCGGCGATCGCCCAGGCCCACGCGGCCGGCGCGCTGGTCGTGGTCGACAACACCGTGCTCAGCCCGGTCCTTCTGCGCCCGCTCGAGCACGGCGCGGACTTCGTGCTGCACAGCGCGACGAAGATCCTCGCCGGCCACCACGACGCGCTGATCGGCGTGGTGAGTTGCGCGCGCGCCGAGGACCACGCCCGCCTACAGGCGTTTCGCACGGCCTCCGGCATCGTGGCCGCTCCGGATCCGGCCTGGCTGATGCTGCGGGGGATGAAGACGCTGGCGCTGCGCGTGGAGCGCCAGTCGGCCGGCGCCCTGGAGCTGGCCGGTCGCCTGAGCCGCCACCCCGCCGTCCAGCGCGTGCGCTACCCCGGTTTGGGCCCCGATCCGGTGGCGGAGCGCTACGTAACCGCGTTCGGGCCGCTCCTGTCGTTCGACGTCGCCGGCGCCGACGAGGCCGCTGGGGTGGAGAAGGCCCTCACCGTGATCGAGAACGCGACCAGCCTGGGCGGCGTGGCCTCGACGCTCGAGGCCCGGGCGCGCTGGGAGCCCGGTCGGGTGCCCCCGGGACTGCTTCGCCTGAGCGTGGGGCTCGAGGCCGTCGAGGACCTGTGGGCGGACCTCTCCCAGGCGCTCGACGGATTGGCCTGAGCAATGGGTAGGGTGCAAAACGGAGCAATGAAGATCGTCTACACACTGACCGACGAGGCGCCGGCGCTGGCCACGCATTCGCTGCTGCCGATCCTGCGCGCGTTCGCCGGGGCGGCCGACATCGAGATCGAGGACCGCGACATCTCGCTGGCGGCCCGGATCCTGGCTCAGTTCCCCGATCGTCTCGACGGGGAGCAGTGCGTCGCCGACGCCCTGGGCGAGCTCGGGGACCTGGCCCAGGAGCCCGAGGGCAACATCATCAAGCTGCCCAACATCAGCGCCTCGGTGCCCCAGCTCAAGGACGCGATCGACGAGCTCCAGAGCAAGGGCTACGAGATCCCGGACTATCCCGAAGAGCCCGGCGACGACGAGCAGCGCGAGGTGCGCCGCCGCTACGACAAGGTCAAGGGCAGCGCGGTCAACCCGGTCCTGCGCCAGGGGAACTCCGACCGCCGCGCCCCCGCCTCGGTCAAGCAGTACGCCCGGCAGCATCCGCACTCGATGGGCGATTGGTCCTCGGACTCCAAGTCGCACGTCTCGACGATGAGCGCGGACGACTTCCGCTCGACCGAGCTCTCGCACACGCTCGAGCGCGAGGGTACGGTGCGGATCGAGCACGTCGACGCCGACGGCAACGTCACCGTCCTCAAGGACGAGATCGCGGTCAAGGCCGGCGAGATCATCGACGGCGCGGTCATGCGCCGCGCCGCGCTGCAGAAGTTCCTGGTCGAGCAGATCGACGACGCCAAGGAGCGGGGCGTCTTGTTCTCGGTCCATCTCAAGACCACGATGATGCGGGTGGCCGACCCGATCATCTTCGGGCACGCCGTCCGGGCCTACTTCAAGGACCTGTTCGAAGAGCATGGCGACGAGCTGAAGTCGGTCGGGGTGAACCCCAACGACGGGCTTCGGGCGCTGCTCAAGGCGATCGAGGACCTGCCCGACGATCAGCGCAAGGAGGTCGAGCGGGCGATCGAGAAGGCCTACGAGGACGGGCCGCCGCTGGCCATGGTCGACTCCGGCCGCGGCATCTCGAACCTCCATGTCCCGAGTGACGTGATCATCGACGCGTCGATGCCCGCCGCCATCCGGACCTCGGGTCGGATGTGGAACGCCGACGGCGACCAGCAGGACGCCAAGTTCGTGATCCCCGATCACTCCTACGCCGCGCTGTATGGCGAGGCCGTCGAGCATTGCAAGCAGCACGGCGCCTTCGACCCGGCCAAGATGGGCTCGACGCCGAACATCGGCCTGATGGCCCAGTCGGCCGAGGAGTACGGCTCGCACGACAAGACGTTCGAGATCGAGGGCCCCGGGACGGTCCGGGTGCGCGACGACGGCGACAACACGCTGCTCGAGCACGAGGTCGACACCGGCGACATCTGGCGCATGTGCCAGACCAAGGACGCCCCGATCCAGGATTGGATCCGGCTGGCCGTCTCGCGCGCGAGAGAGACCGAAACGCCGGCGATCTTCTGGCTGGACGAGTCGCGGGCCCACGACGCCGAGGTGCTTCGCAAGGTCAGGGCCGCACTCGAGGAGACCGACACCGACGGGGCCGAGATCGAGATCCTCGACGTCGCGGCCGCCGCGCGCCGCACGCTCGAGCGTGCCCGCAACAGCCAGGACACGATCTCGGTCACCGGAAACGTGCTGCGCGACTACCTCACCGACCTGTTCCCGATCCTCGAGCTCGGGACGAGCGCCAAGATGCTCTCGGTCGTGCCGCTGATGGCGGGCGGCGGTCTGTTCGAGACGGGCGCGGGTGGCTCGGCTCCCCGGCACGTGCAGCAGTTCCTCGAGGAGAACCACCTGCGCTGGGACTCGCTCGGAGAGTTCCTCGCGCTCGGACCTTCGCTCGAGCTGCTCGCCGAGAAGGATGACAAGCCGCGGGCCGGCCTCCTGGCACAGACCCTCGACCGGGCCATCGGGCACTACCTCGAGGAGGACCGCTCGCCCAAGCGTGAGGTGGGTGAGCTCGACAACCGAGGCAGCCACTTCTATCTGGCGCTGTACTGGGCGCAGGAGTTGGCCGAGCAGGACGAGGACGGCGAACTCGCCAAGCGCTTCGCCGCCCTCGCGGAGCGGCTGTCCGAGAACGAGGAGAAGATCGTCGAGGAGCTCGGCGCAGCGCAGGGCTCCTCGGTCGAGATCGACGGCTACTACCGACCCGACCCGGACAAGGTCGCGGCAGCGATGCGTCCCAGCCAAACGCTGAACGAAGCGCTGGAAGAGCTGTAACCGGCGGGCCGGCGGGCCGGCGTGCCGTCAGCCGGGCTGGAGCCCCGGCGAGGGCGCCAACGGTAGGTAGCGCCGCACGCCCGTGACCTCGAGGAGCCGCCGCACCTGCGGCGAGCCGGGGGTCAACGCAAGGTGGGTGCCGATGCGACAGGAGTTCCAGAACTGGAGCAGGACGTGCACCCCTGCGGAGTCCATGAAGTCGACCCGGTCGAGGTCGACCACGATCGACGGTGCCTGGCTCGCGCCCGCCCGCGCCAGCGATTCCTCGAACTTGGGCGCGACGTACAGGTCGACCTCGCCCTGGACGACGACGACCACCACGCCGTCACGCTCGACGATGTCGATGTCTATGTTCGAGTGCTCGTCCATTACCCCAGATTGGTCGGGCACGGTCCCACCCGCGCACCTCATGAACGGAGCGCCCCGGGGGACGAGGCGCTCCGCCTTTTGATCAACGGGGAGCCGGGGGGATTCTCTCGCTCCCGTGGAGCCCCGCGTCGAGTTCACGTTGGTAAGCAACGCTGGCGAGCGACGCCAGATCCTGCACCAGCGGGGTGGCGGCGCCCTGCGGCCAGACCATGGTCAGGAGGGCGGGCGGGGCGTCGAGGAGCGGGATCGCCCGGACGCCGAGGTGGGCGAAAGGAATCGCGACGGCCTCGGGTACCGTCGTCACGGCCCGTCCCGAAGCGACGATCAAAGCGACCTCCTCCGGGGTCACGGCGGCGTCGCCGGTGCGCCGCGCCGGCGACCCCCGGTAGGCGTCGAGGCCCCAGTAGCCGAGCCAGCTGGGGTCGCACCAGTCGACGATGCCCGGGAAGGTCTCGTCGAGCACGTCTGCGATCGTCAGCGCCGAGCGCTCGGCGAGCGGATGGGTCTCGCTCATGGCCACGACCAGCGGGCTCGTCCTAATCGCCTGCGAGTCAAGCCCTGGCCCGGTCGGGGCGAGCCAGATCAGAGCCGCATCGGCGTCGCCCAGCCACTCGCGGGGGGTGAGGGTGGGGTATACGAGCTGCCGCCATTCGATCGTCACCTCTGGGTGCCCGGCCGTGAAGCGGGGGAACAGATCGCCGGCCATCATCGGGGGCGTGAGGCTCAGGAATCCGATATGGAGGCGGCCTTCCTCCTGGCGCGCCCACGAGCGCGCGGTGGCGTGCGTCTCGTCCATGGCGGCCACAGTCGCCTCCGCCTTGTCCAGGAACGCCTCGCCCGCCCGGGTGAGCGACACCCCGCGTGGATTGCGCTCGAGCAGCTTGACCCCGACCTGGGCCTCGAGCCGGGCCATCGACTGCGAGAGCGCGGGCTGGGCCAGCTGCAGCCGCCGGGCGGCCCGCGTCATCTGGCCCTCCTGCGCGACGACGACGAAGTAGCGCAGCTGCCTGAAGTCGAGGTCGTTCATCCGGATCCCTCGGGGCTGTTCGGGTGGCTGGGACCCGCCATAAGCGTTCGTTATACCAGGCCCGTGTGAACGTATTTGACTGAACCCAGGCCCTCTGGAAGCATCGATCGAGTCAGAGCAGCGGGGAGTCGGGGGCACTTCATGGGACCGGAGCAATGACGCGAGCCGGCCGTGTGAGCGCGCCTGGGGGCTAAGCGCACTCGGTCGGCTCGCGTACCTACCTGGCCGGCCGAGAGGGCCGTTGCTCGGTACTGCCCACCGCGCCAGGGGGCGTTTTTTGTGCCCTCAGGGTGCGCCGGCGCTCCGGCGGCGGCTACCAGGCCTGGGTACGCGCGCAGTGCGGGCAGTCGACCGAGGTCGTGACCAGTGCCTGGAAGGCGTAGCCGCATTCGCACGTGTACAGGGCGCGGTCCTCCGAGGGACCGCCGTGGCGCCGTTCGCTCGGCGCCGTGCCGCTCTGGTTTTGGGTGTGGGGAGCCGCGCTGGCGTGGTGGCTCTCGCCACCGTGTCGGCGTCGCCGGGCGCTGCGCTCGTTTCGTTTGGTTAGGACCACCATCTCTGCCTAATAACGCTCGTGGAGGGGATTCGTTTCTCGATCGGGCGAAAAGTCTCACCCGGCTAATACGACCTTAATCGGCAGACTCCCTCTGGTCGTGAGCGACGGGGGGATCCCCCACCGACGTGTGGGAGAATCAGGCCAGATGGATCCCAGCCGCAAGCGCGTAATCCGGCTGAGCGTCGCCCTCACCGCCGCCCTGCTGCTGGCGACAGCGCTCATCTACGTGAGCTTCAGCGCCGGCACCAAGGAGTTCACCGCCTCCCAATTGCTCAACCAGGGGAGGCGGGGCCAGACCTACGAGCTGGCCGGAACGGTGCTGACCGGGTCGGTCCGGCACGAGG
Source organism: uncultured Solirubrobacterales bacterium (assembly GCA_963832315.1). Lineage (GTDB taxonomy): Bacteria > Actinomycetota > Thermoleophilia > Solirubrobacterales > Solirubrobacteraceae > Palsa-465. The sequence continues at coordinate 185,747 of CAWHTT010000016.1, forward strand.
GCACCGCGCTGCTGTTCCGGATCCGCGATCCCAAGCTGCGGGTGTCGGTCCCGGTCCGCTACACCGGCATCGTCCCGGACCCGTTCGCGGCCGGGCGTGCGGTGATGGTCGCGGTGCGGGAGGGAGTCGGCACGACCTACATCGGTCAGCAGAACTCGCTCACGACGAAGTGCCCGTCGAAGTACCAGGCGGCCGCGGCGTCGTGACGCTCCGCGAGATGGTGGTCTGAGGTGGCGGTCGTCGGTCGCGCGTTGCTGATCCTGGCCCTGGTGGTCGCCCTGTACGGCGTCGGCGCCTCGCTGTTCGGGGCGCGGACCGGCCGGGGCGAGTGGGTCGACTCGGGCCGCCGCGCCGTGTACGCGCTGGCCGGGCTGGCCACGCTGGCCTTCGCGATCCTCGAGTCCGCCTTCCTGCGCTCGGACTTCTCGTACAACGTCGTCGCCCAGCACTCCTCGACTACCACGCCGACCTTCTACAAGCTGGCCGCGGCCTGGTCCTCGCAGGAGGGCTCACTGCTCCTGTGGGTGTTCCTGCTGTCGGTGTGGTCGAGCCTGATCCTGTTCCTGACCCGCCGCCGGGTGCGCGAGATCACGCCCTACGCCACCGCGGTGCTGCTCGGCTTCGGGGCGTTCTTCACCTCGCTGGCCGTGTTCTTCGCCAACCCGTTCGCGACGAGCGCCCAGCCGCCGGCGGAGGGCGCCGGCCTGGACCCCCTGCTGCTTCACCCGAGCATGATGATCCACCCCCCGATGCTGTACTCGGGGTACACGCTGCTGACGATCCCGTTCGCCTTCGCGGTCGGCGCGCTCGTCACGGGGCGCCTGGGCGCCGAATGGATCGCGGTGACCCGGCGGTTCGCGCTGGCGGCCTGGTTGTTCCTGGGGATCGGGATCCTGCTTGGCGCGCGTTGGTCCTACACCGAGTTGGGCTGGGGCGGCTATTGGGCCTGGGATCCCGTCGAGAACGCCGCGTTGATGCCGTGGTTGTGCATCACCGCATTCATCCACTCGATGATGATCCAGGAGAAGCGGGGCATGCTGAAGGTGTGGAACGCCTCGCTGGTCCTGGGCGCCGGGACGCTGTCGATCCTGGGGACGTTCCTGGTCCGCTCGGGGATCCTCAACTCGATTCACGCCTTCGGCGCGTCCACGCTCGGAGTGCCGTTCGTGATCCTGATCGGGGCGATGGTGATCGGATCGATCGCGCTGATCCTGTGGCGTCGGGCGGAACTGCGCTCCGACGCGCGGCTGGAGTCGCTGTGGTCGCGAGAGGCGGTGTTCCTGTTCCAGAACATGGTGCTCGTGGCGATGGTGCTGGTGGTCTTCTGGATCACCTTCTTCCCGCTGATCTCCGAGGCTCTGACCGGCACGAAGGTGTCGGTGGGTCCGCCCGCGTTCCAGCCGTTCATCGTCCCGCTGGCCCTGATCCTCGTGCTGCTGTCGGGGATCGGGCCGATCATCGCGTGGCGGCGGGTGACCGTGGCCAACCTGCGCCGGAGCTTCGCGCTCCCGGTGGCGGCCGGGTTGGTGACGCTGATCGTGCTGCTGGCCGTGCCCGGCGGACCGGGCTCGCGGCCGTTCGCGCTGGCGATGTTCGCGCTGGGCGCCTTCGTCCTGGCGAGCGTCGCGCAGGAGTTCTGGCGCGGGGTGGCCGCGCGCCGCGCGATCACCCATGATGCTGTCCCGGTCGCCCTGTTCGGGCTGATCCGCCGCAACCGCCGGCGCTACGGCGGCTACATCGTGCACGCCGGCCTGGCCGTGTTGCTGATCGGCGTGGCGGCGTCCTCATCCTTCAAGCACTCCCAGGATGTGCTGCTCTCGCCGGGTCAGAAGGCCAGCGTCGACGGCTACACGATCCGGTACGTGCGCCCGGTCGAGGCGGTGACCGACCAGAAGATCTCCTTCGGCGCGGTGCTGAACGTGTCCAAGGGCGGCAAGCACGTCACGACGGTGACCACCACGCGCAACTTCTATCCGTCGCAGGATCCGTCGGACGGCCTGATCGGGAAGTTCTTCGACAGCGCGAACTCGGACAGCGCGGTGGGGCTGGATGCGGGCCTGCGCCGCGACATCTGGACGGTGATCAACGTCCAGACCACACCGCTCGCCGCCCTGATCAACCAGGGCAACACCGTATTCGCGAACTACGCCCCGCAGGTGATGACCCAGGCGGCCAAGCTGCCGCCGGCGCGCGCGCAGCAGGCGATGAACGCGCTCTGGACCGAGCGCGACCTGGCGGTGGCGGAGATCGCGCACCGGTTCGTCACCCATCCCTGGAAGACCGAGTTCCTGCTGATCGTCGACCCGCTGGTGACGTGGATCTGGCTCGGCGCGCTGATCATCGGCATCGGCGGGTTGATCGCGCTGTGGCCGTTCCCGGCGCTGGCCCGCCGGCGCGCCTCGGTGCCCAAGGCGGCCCAGCCGTCCGGCCCGTCGCCGGTACCGGTTCGCGAGCCCCCGGTCCCGGTCCGCGAGCCGGCGTGAGATGATCGGCCCGCTCGAGCTGCTCATCGTGCTGGCCGTCGTGGCCGGGCTCGTGCTGTTCATCTCGGCGCCGCTGCGCCGGGTAGGGCACGCACTGGATCAGCCCGGAGGCGACGACCTGGCCGACCTCGCGGCCGCGCGCGAGGCCAAGTACCGCGAACTGCGCGACGCCGAGCTCGACCACCGGACCGGCAAGCTGTCCGATGAGGACTACGCCGAGCTCGACGCGAGCCTCCGGGCCGAGGCGATCGAGATCCTGCGCGGCATCGACCGCGCTACCATCGAGCCCCGATGAGCACGATCCTCGGCGTCGTCCAGATATTCATCTCGGTCGTGCTGGTGTTCCTGATCCTGATGCACTCGGGCAAGGACGCCGGGCTGTCCGGCGCGTTCGGTGTGGGCACCGGAGCCGGCCCACTCGGTGGCGGCTCGACCGTCGAGAAGAACCTGAACCGTTGGACGATCGGGTTCGCGGTCGCGTTCGTGCTGAACACGATCGTCCTGATCAAAATCTCTTAGGGGCCGCCTTCGGCGGCGTCCCTGGGGCCGTTCCGCCGGGCATCCGTGCCCGGCGGTCGCGATCCATGCGGAAGCGCCCTAGCCGGCGGGTGTGATCTCGCCCAGCAGGCCGTGGCCCTCGTCCGCGATTCCCGCGGTGAACACGAGCGCCCCCGGATCGCCGAACGTCCCGTTACCGAACCGCAGGCCCCACAGACCGTCGATCGCGATCGGGTTGCCGTCGGTGTTGGTCAACGTCCCAGCCTCAGTGCCATTGACCGGGTCGTACGCGTGAATCAGGCCGTCGCCGAAGTTGCCGACGAGCAGATCCCCGGCGAACCCGCCGAAGCTCGACGGCGCGAGCACGAGCCCCCAGGGCGAATTGAGGTCGCCTTGGCTGATCAGCCGCGTCTGCAGGACGCCGCTGGTGCTGTAGACGTCGACGAACCCGTTGCCCGGCCCGGCGACGTCGTCGTGCCGCTGAGCGTCCTGCTTGGCGTAGCTGACGTACAGCTCACCGTTGATCAGCTGGATGCCAAACGGCGCGAATCCATCCGGGAGGTTCGAATCGGTGAACGCGTGCCTGCCGAGCCTCACCCGATCGAAGCGTCCGTCGAACACGTCGATCCGCCCGTGGTGAAAGTCCGTCGCGTACAGGTAGTTCGCGGTTCCCACCGAGGCCAGCGCGAGTCCCTTGTAGACGGCGTGCGGTGAACGGGCCACGACTCGAGCCACCGTGCCGGACACGGTGCGGTTCCACGCGGTGATGAAGCCGTTCTCGGAGGCGAAGATGAAGTTCGCCGCCGCCGTGCCCAACTTGGTGTGGACGAGGAAGTCGGTCGTCGACCCGGTCGTGTTGCCGACGGTCCCGGTCGGCGCGCCGCCGTCGATCTTCACCACGAGTGGCGCTGCGGCCGGCGCTGGCGCCGGGATCGTGCCATTGACGCCGCCGGTGTACAGCGTCGAGGAGTCCGAGCCGTTGTCGGCCACCCAGAGGGGACTGGGCCCGATGGTGGCCTGTCCCCACGGGTTGACGAGGTTCGGATCGGTGATCCGGGCCACCCCCGGAATGTCGGAGATGAGGTTCGTCTGGGTGTACGGGTTCGTCGGCGCACCCAGGCTGGTGGCGATCGGAACCGCAACCGCGGCCGCCGCGATCAAGGCGGTCAAGCCCAGCCAGACCGCTCGCCTGCGAGAAAGTGATCCACGCATCACTTCTCCCCTCCTGTTTCGGGCCGGCCCAATACCGGCCGTTACCGGGAAGGACGGCGGTGGCGATGGAACCTTCCCCGGTTATCGACCTGTTCACAGCGCGTGGGTCATATCCCCGCAGTCGGCGTCCGCCCAGCGCCGAGTGTGGATGCCGCGCCATATGTGGCTCCAGGCGCACACTCGAGCGGGGTGGTTTGCCGAGTGAGCGGTCGTGACCCAGCGACGCGGCGGCGCGCAACCAGGCGCGCCACTCCCGGCGGGAGGCGGCCGTCGGTGGAGAGCCAGCCGCCGGCCAGGATCAGGAGCAGGCCGGCCACGGCGCCGGCGCCCGGCCGCTCGCCGAGCAGCGCCACGCCGAGGCCCACCGCCACCACCGGGTTGACGTAGGTGATCACGGTGGCGCGGCTGGAGCCGGCCTCGCCGATCAGGATCGCGTAGACCACGAACCCGCCTGCCGTGCACAGCAGGCCGAGCACGACCACAGAGCCGATTGCGCCGGCGGTAGGCACGTGGTGGGGCGGATCGAGCGCGGCCACCGGTGCCAGCAGCAGCGCGGCGATGGCCAAGGCGGCGCCCTGGCTCGCACGAGGGTCGAGCCCGGCCATGCGGTGCTTGACCAGCATCGGCCCGATCGCATACCCGGTGGCGGTCAGCATGATTGCGCCGATGCCGAGCAGCTCGCCGCCGTGGCCGGCCACGTCGAGGCCGACCAGCGCGATCACGCCGCAGAAGCCGATCAGCAGCCCGACGGCGCGCACCGGGGTGGGCCGCTCGGAGTGGTCGAAGCGCATGGCCAGGACGGCTCCGATCAGGGGGACGGTGGCGACCATGATCGCGGCGAGCGAGGAGGGAACGCGCGACTCGCCGAAGGCCAGCATCGGGAACGGGATGCAGATCTCAGCCACCGCATAGGCGAGCAGCCAGCGCCAGCGCCCACGCAGGCTGGGCAGCGTCCCGGCGCGCCAGGCCAGTGCCAGCAGCACAAGCGCGCCCAGCGTGACCCGGCCCCATGCCAGCGCCGGCGGGGTCACTCCGTGGCGCACGGCGATCTCGATGAACAGGTAGGGGACGCCCCAGATGATCGAGGCGACCGCGAAGGCCACCCAGGCGCGGCGGGTCACGGACCGAAGTCTGTCAGCCGCGGCGCGCCTGACGGTCGCCGAGCTGATCGACCAGCCGGAGCAGGTCGAGCGGGCTGAACGGCTTGGTCAGGAACAGGTCCGCGCCGGCCTGCTCGGCGTCGGTCTCGACGCTGTCAGCGTGGGACGCGGTCAGCATCACGATCGTCGCGCCGGCGGTCACGTCGTCCTGGCGCAGCTGGCGGCAGGTCTCGATCCCGTTCAGTCGCGGCATGTCGACGTCGAGGAAGACCAGCGACGGGTGCGTCTCGCGGGCGACCTCGAGCGCCTCCACACCGTCGGCGGCCTCGTGCAGCTCGAACTCCGCGACGTCCTCCAGGGTGGTGGCGATCAGCTTGCGGATGAACTGGTCGTCATCGACGATCAGCACCCCGTGCGTCATCGGATCTCGGCGGCGATCCGCTCGAAGACCTGGTCGTCGATCGTGTTGAACGCGTCGACCGCGCGCGGATCGAAGTGCGTGCCGCTGTCCGAGGTGATCATCGCGCGGGCGTAGCGCAGCGAGCACGCGGGGCGGTAGGGCCGATCGGTGGTGAGCGCGTCGAGCACGTCGGCCACCGCGAACACGCGCGCGGCCAGCGGGATGCCCCGGCCGGCGAGCGCGTCGGGATAGCCGCTGCCGTCCCACTTCTCGTGGTGCGAGCGCACCACGTCGGCCGCCTCGGCGAGGAACTCGATGCCCTGCACGATCTCCGAGCCGATCACCGGGTGGCGCGACATCAGCTGGCGCTCGTCATCGTCGAGCGCTCCCGGCTTGTAGAGGATTGCGTCGGGAATGGCAACTTTGCCCACGTCGTGGAGGAGGAACCCGAACTCGAGCTCGGGGGTGAGGACCAGCTCGTCGGGGAACTTGCGCGCGATCTCGAGGCCGTAGGCGGCCACGCGCTCGGCGTGCTTGCCGGTGTAGGCGTCGCGCGCCTCGACGGCGTTGGACAGGGCACGCACCGTGGCCATGTAGGAGCGGCGAAGCTCCTGGGCACGGGCGCGCTCTTGCTTGAACGTCTCGCGCAGGTCGGCGGCGTAGCGCTGGAGCTGAAGCTCCTTGTCGGCCGCCTCGCGCTCACGGCGGCGCAGCTCGGCGCGCAGACGCACGAGCTCGTCGATCAGGCCGATTTCGCTCTGGACCGCCATCTCGGCTCAGGGTAGCTGTCTCAACGTATGCAGCATGAAGTACGCACCGGTCCTGCCCGGAATGGGTACCCGTCCCGTCACTAAAGTTATCGCCCGCCGCGCAGGGCGGCAAGGATCGCCGACGCCGCGTAGTCGGCCGGGACGACCTCCATTCCCAGCTTGTCGACCCCCGGGGGCGTGGGGGTGGCGCCGTCGGATACGAGGATCACCGCGCGGCGCACGCGCCGGCCGCGCAGGTCGAGTGCCTGGATGACCATCTGCGGGTTGCGGATGCCCACGTCGACCAGCGCGACCTCGAAGCGACGCTCGCGGCACACGCGCGCGGCGGCGGCGCCGCTCATCTCCCACTGGAACTCGATGCCGAGGTCGTCGAGCGCGGGCTCGAGCAGGGACTGGAGCGTCTCGCGGCCAACCACCAGCACGCGCGAGCGGCCGGAGCTGACTGCGGCGCCCAGCACGTCGCGCAGCTCGTCGGCGTCGATCGGCTTGGCCACCACCCATTCGCCGGCCAGCTCCTGACGACTCGAGAACACCGACACGAACACGATCGGGATGCCGGCCAGCTCACGGTGCGAGCGGATTTCCTGCAGGACCGCGAAGCCGTCCATGCCCGGCATCAGGATGTCGAGCGTGACCGCGTCGTACTGGCCGGTGCGCAGGAGGTCGAGCGCCTCCTCGCCGCTCAGCGCGATCGTGGTCTGGACGTCCAGCGAGCCGAGTTGGCTGGCGATCAGCTCGGCGATCTCGCGCTCGTCGTCGACCACCAGCACGTTGCGGCCACGGATCGCCTCGAGGGCGGCGGGCGAGTCGAAGCCGGGCACGGCGGCGGGGAGCCGGACGCGGAAGATCGTGCCCTGCCCGGGCTCTGACTCGACGCCGATCTGTCCGCCGTGCAGATCGACCAGCGACTTCACGATCGACAGCCCGAGGCCGGTGCCGGGGTTCGAGCCGCTGCGGTTGCCGGCGCGGTAGAAGCGGTCGAAGATCCGCTCGAGCTCGTCCTGGTTCATTCCCACGCCCGAGTCCTGGACCACGATCTGCACCCATGCGCGATCGGGCTCCACGCCGACGTGGATGGTGCCTCCCTCGGGCGTGTAGAGATGCGCGTTGGTCAGCAGGTTGGCCACGATCTGGCGGACCCGGCCGGCATCGGCCGTCGCCGGCGGCAGGGTGGGGGACAGGTAGGAGGTCAGTCGCTGGCCCTTTGACTCCATGCGCGGGGCGATCAGCTCCACGACCTCGTTCACGACCTCGCCGACGTCGATCGGGCGGCGCTTGATCTCAACGTGGTCGGCCTCGATCCGGGCCACGTCGAGCAGGTCGTTGACCAGCTCGACCAGGCGGTCGGTCGACTTGAGGATGATCTCGATGAACTCGCGCTGGCGGTCGGACATGCCCTCGGAGGAGTGCTCGAGCAGCTCGACGAAGCCCTTGATCGAGGTCAACGGACTGCGCAGCTCGTGCGAGGCAGTGGCCACGAACTCGCTCTTGGCCCGCTCGAGCCGGGCCCACTCGCTCATGTCGCGCACGGTCCACACCATGCCGGCCTGGGCGCTGCCCAGCCGGGCGGCGGTCACGGCCAGCGATCGCCCCCGGTGCTCGATGCGGGTCTCCTTGGCGAGTGCCGCCGCCTCTCGTGGGAGCGGGCTGTCCTCGCCGTCGACCAGGCCACCGACGGTCAGCTCGGGCACGAGCTCGGTGGCGCGCGGGTTCACGGCGGCGATCACGGTCGATCCCGGCTCGGTGACGATCAGCGCGTCGCCCAGGCTCTCGATGGTCACGGCGAGGCGCCGGCGCTCCTGCTCGATGCGGTTCTGCGCGGTGGCCAGGTCCTGGCCCATCGCGTTGAACGCTCCGGCCAGATCCTGGAGCTCCCGCGGACCGGACGGCTCGACCCGCTCCTCGAGCTTGCCCTCGGCCAGGCTGTGGGTGGCGTGGACGAGGTCGTCGAGGGGACGGCGCATCGCCCGTACGAGCACCGTGATCAGCGCGAGCGCGCCGCCCAGGGCCAGCACCCCGGCGACGATGACCAGCAGCAGCGCGCGGCGGGAGTCGGATCGGGCCTGCTTTCGCGCCTCAGCCTGGCGTGTGGCCTGGCGGGTCTGGAGCGTGGCGGCGAGGCTGCGGGCCCGGGCGATGGGACCGGTGACCGCGGTGGAGAAGCTCCCGCGGGCCGCCGCGGCGCGGGCCGTGCGCTCGGCGGCGATCTGCTCCTGCACGAGCCGCTCGCTCGGCGGGTCGCCTCGCGCCAGCGACGTGGCGGTGGTCGCCGCGCCGTTGTACGCGCCAGCCATCTGGCGTTTGGCGGCCGCGGCGGACGGCCCGCGCGCGTCGCGGAGGACCTCCTCCTCGGCGACGCTCGCCCCGGCCAGGTTGGCCCCGGCGGTGGCCAGAGACGATGTTGCGCTCAGTCGGTTTTCGTAGCGTTGGCGAGCGTTGTAGAGGCTCGCGATGCCCAGAGCGGCGACAAGCGCCAGCGCCACCGTCAACACGACGAGCGCCAGGCGCAGCGAGCGGGCGATGGAAAGACGCTGCATAGGAGGGAGTTTGGGTTGGGGCGACCCGCGGTGATCGTACCCGCGGGCGGGGCATGCCTCACCCGGTTGAGAAATGGCTAAGTGCGTCGCGACTGTCAAGTCCGGAGCTACCATCAGCGCCATGAGCCTTGCTCGGGCCTGGAGGCGCCAGCTCTACGGCGCCTCGAGTGCGGCCCTGATCGTCCCGTCCGCGATGCTTGCCGCGCTCGTCGTGCTCGCCCTCGGCGGCGGGTTCAACCAGGTCGGCGTGCTCGGCCAGATCTTCGCGGGGCCATCGGCGCCGGGGGCGTCCAGCGGTTCGCTCGGCTCCGGGCATGCCGGCGCTCCGGCTCACACGCTGCCGGCGATCCCGGTCGCCGCGCTCGGCGCCGGTTCGTCGCGTCCGGGGACCAGGCATGCCGGCACGGGCTCGGGGCCCGGCCGCGCCGGCGCGGGTCCGGGGTCCTCGCACGGGCCGGGTCAGACCGGCGGTGCGATTGGCGGCGCCGTGCCGATCGTGAGTGGTGGAAGCGCTGCGCCGGTGCCGTCTCAGCCCGCCCCGGCCGGGTCGGCTCCCACCCAGTCGTCCCCGCCCCCGTCGCCGCAGCCCCAGCCGCACCGCAACCGCAGCCGCGGCCGACGCCGGTCGACCGGATCGTGAACACGGTCACGCCGGTCACCCAGCAGCTTCCCGCGCCGGTCGGCCCGGCCGCCACGCAGGCTGTGCAGGCGGCCGGCAGCGCCGCCGACGGCGTGCTTCCGCCCGGCGTGGGATCCGGCGCGCCGGGTATCCCGCCTGCGGGTCTCAAGCTTCGATGAGGCGGTCGCTGCTCGCGCTGAGCGCACTCGCGGTGCTGCTCGCCGGATGCGGCGGTGGGCACACCGCGAGCGTCGACCCGACGGCGGTCCCCACGCGGGCCACGCTCGCCAAGACCAAGATCCCCGCCGGGGCCGACTGGCTGCGCTTCAACGTCGATGCGCAGCGCAGCGGCGTCTACACGAGCGCCACCGGCCTGAACGCGCACAACGTCGGTGCGCTGCGCCTGCGCAGGGTGAACCTCCCCGGGACCGTCGACTCCTCGGCGATCGCGCTGCATGGGATCGTCGTGGGCGGTCACAGGCACGACGTGCTGGTGATGACGACGACCTACGGACGGACGCTGGCGGTCGATCCGGGCAGCGGCCGGATCCTCTGGACGTTCACGCCGGGCAACATCGGCTCGTACGAGGGCAGCGCCCAGATCACGACGGCGACTCCGATCGCGGACCCCGACCGGCGGTTCGTCTACGCGTCCTCGCCCGACGGGCGCATCCACAAGCTGGCCGTCTCGAGCGGCCGCGAGGTCCGGGCCGGCGGCTGGCCGGTTAGCGTCACCTTCGATCCCACGCACGAGAAGATCGCCTCGGCGCTCAACATCAGCGGCAGCTCGCTGGTGGTGGTGACCGACGGCTACATCGGGGACGCGCCGCCCTACCAGGGTCACGTTGTGATGATCGACCGGTCCTCGGGGCGCGTGACCGCGGTGTGGAACTCGCTGTGCTCGGATCGGCACGAGCTGATCGTGCCCCGGACCTGCTCGGCCAGCGACTCGGCGATCTGGGGTCGCGACGGGGCGGTGATCGAGCCCGGCACCGGCCGGATTCTCGTGGCCACCGGCAACGCCCCGTTCAACGGGTCGACCGACTGGGGCGACAGCGTGCTCGAGCTGAGCCCGGACGGCAAGGACCTGCTGCACAACTGGACCCCCACCAACCAGGCGCAGCTGAACTCGAGCGACGCCGACCTGGGGAGCACGTCACCGGCCGTGCTGCCGGACTATCACGGCCGCCGGCTGGCCGTGCAGGGCGGCAAGGCGGGCGTGATCGACCTGCTCGATCTCGATCGGCTCAACGGTACGAGCGGCGGGGCGAGCGGTCGTCTGGGCGGGCAGATCCAGGAGATGCCGACGCCGGGCGGCACCCAGATGTTCACCGCGCCCGCCATCTGGTCGCACGGCAGTCGGATCTGGGTGTTCGTCGGCGACGGCGACGGGACCTGGGCCTACGTGCTGACCGGTGGCGGGGCGCACCCGCGCCTTCGGGTGGCCTGGAAATCGTCGAGCGCCGGGACCAGCCCGGTGATCGCCGGCGGCCTGCTCTACGTGTTCGACCCCGGTGGCGCGCTCGACATCTACGTGCCGAACAGCGGGCACCGGCTGGCGTCGCTACCCGCAGGCAGCGGCCATTGGAACAGCCCGATCGTGGTCGGCGGCCGGGTCATCCTCCCAGTCGGCAACGCCAACGACCACGCGAGAAGCGGCACGCTCGACATCTTCCACCTGCCCCGCCATTAGCGGCAGCCGCAGGGTGAAGACCGAGCCCTCGCCGGAGATGGAGGCGGCCACGATCGTGCCGCCCATCGCCTCTGACTGAGCCTTCGAGACCGCGAGCCCGAGGCCGTTGCCCTCGATCCCGCGGCGGGCGGCGTCGAGCCGCTCGAAGGGGACGAACAGGCGGCCAAGCTCGGCCTGCGTCATGCCCTGACCGGTGTCGAGCACCTCGATCCGCACATGGTCGTCGGGATCGTGATCGGCGCTCACGGTCAGGGTGCCGCCGTGGCGGTTGTACTTGATCGCGTTCGAGACCAGGTTGAGGAGGATCTGCTTGAACCGCCGGCGGTCGCACCGCGCGATCAGCGGCTCCTCGGGGAGCGCGAGGTGGACGGTCAAGGACCGCGCGTCCGCGAGCGGCCGGCACAGCGCGACGGCGTCGGCGATCTCCTGGGCAACGTCGACCGGGCCGATCGACAGCTCTCCCACCCGGGAGAGGTCGAGCAGGTCCTCGATCAGGCCCAGTAGGTGGCGCCCCCCGGCGATGATCTGCTCCACGCTTTCGCGCTGGGACTCGTTCAGCGAATCGAGGGCCAGCAGCTGGCCGAAGGCCAGGATCGCGTTCAACGGGGTGCGCAGCTCGTGGCTGGCCCGTGAAAGCGCCTCGCGATTGGAGAGCATGCCCTTGTATCGACGTAGTTGGCCGAAACCCTTAGCGGTAGTTCTCCGGGGCGGCTGCGGAGAACTACGGGGTCCTCACCCGGCGCGGGCGAGGAGCTCCTCGGCGATGGCCAGGCACGAAGTGGCGGCCGGTGAGGGGGCGTTGCGCACCCAGGCGACTCGGCCGTTCACGCCGAGGCGGAAGTCGTCGACCAGCGAGCCGTCGCGGTCGATGGCCTGGGCCCTCACGCCGGCTGGGGCGGGGAGGACGTCCGGCGGGGCGATGGCCGGGACGTACCGGGCCACCTCGCGAACAAACTGGCGCTTGGAGGCCGAGCGGACCAGCTCGCCGATCCCTGCCCGCCAGTGCCGGCGCAGCATCCGCAGCGTCCCCGGCCAGCTGATCGCGTCGTAGACGTCGTGCGGGTCGAACCGCCGGCGCTCGTACGCATCGCGGGCCGTGGACAGGATCGCGTTGGGTCCGAGCAGGACCGCGCCGCCGATCTTTCGGGTCAGGTGGACGCCCAGGAACGGCAGAGCCGGATCGGGCACCGGATAGATCAGGCCGCGCACCAGGTGGGCACGCTCGGGACGGAGTTGCCAGTACTCCCCGCGGAACGGCACGATGCGCGGCTCGGCTGGCTCACCTGAAGCGATCGCCAACCGGTCGGCCTGCAGGCCCGCGCACACAATCACCCGGTCGGCCTCGATGCGAGACCCGTTGGTCAGCTCGACCGTGGCGTGGTGGCCGTTCGACTGCACGCGTGCGACGCCGGCGCCGGTCCGGATCTCCCCGCCGGCGGCCGTGATCTCGCCGGCGAACGCCCGCGCCACCGCGGCGAAGTCGGCGATCGCGGTCTCCGGCGAGTGCAGCCCCGCCACGCCGCGAACGTGTGGCTCGACGGTCGTGAGCTCGCTTTGCTCCAGCCACCTGAGACCAGGCACTCCGTTGGCTGTGGCCCGCTCGGCGAGGCGCTGCAGCGGCTCGACCTCGCCCTCGTGCGTAGCCACCACGACCTTGCCGCACGCGTCATAGGGCAGTTCCTGGGCAGCGCAGTAGTCGCGCAGCAGCCCCAGCCCGCGCCGGCACAGCCTGGCCTTGAGCGATCCCGGGGCGTAGTAGATGCCGGCGTGGACGACGCCGCTGTTGTGGGAGGTCTGGTGGGCGGCGATGTCGGGCTCCCGCTCGAGCACGACGACGTCGGCGTTCTCGTTGGTGCGGGCGATCTCGCGCGCGGTGGCCAGGCCGAGGATCCCCGCGCCCACGATTACGTACCGCACCTCGCGAAGCTTAGGCCTACGACCCGCCCAACCCTCGCTCCTCCGCCGCCTTGTAGGCGATCTGGAGGAAGTCCGACACGGTCAGCGCGGTCAGGGTGGAGGCGACCACGCGGGTCGTGCGGGGCGCGTAGAGCAGTCCGACGTGGAACGCTCCGGAGGCCCACAGTCCGAGGCAATAGGGGCAGATCAACAGCTCGCCGATGGCCCGGCGCGCGCCGTCCCCACGGGCGCGCTCCTCGACCTCGGCGGGGCCGCCGCGGCCCTGGTACTCGGTGAATGGGGCGCGCAGGAACGCGGTGACCTTGTCCTTGGCCACCAGGCGCGAGAGCTTGTGGCTGGCCGTGCCGAGCAGGAGCACGTCGCGGGTCTCGATTCGCTCCGGCAGGCGGCGCGAGCGCTTCGCGGCCATGAGCGCACCCGCGAAGCTGGCGTTGAACACGGTGGCCAGCGCGGCGTAGGTGCGGAACGGGGGCCGCTCCTGGGGCTCGGCGTAGCTCTCGAACGCGTCGCGAGCCTCCCGGGTGAGGGCGTCAACACTCATCGAGATCAGCGCTACCCACGCCGGTGAGTGGGAAACGCTCGAACATCCGTGGAGGTTTGGGCTCGTGATCGGTGGGCAGACTCGGACATTCGATGAGGCGCGGCATGTGATGTGCGTCCGGCGGGCACGTATATCGATCATGCAAGTGAGTGGCGAACACCCTGCGCCTGACGTCCTGCCCCCCGCTCGTTCCGTTCGAGCAACTGACCGCGCACGGCCATGCCACCGCTCTCCGTGCCCCCAAGGTAAGGAATCCAGAAGAACCGGTCTCCCGGGAGAAACAAACCGGCGAGTTCGGAGTCTATTTATCTGAGAAAAGACGCCAGATCGACGTCGTAGCCATTGGTTCGACAAACGTCGAACAAATGCTATAATTCGATCTGTATCGAACTATGGACGACACGAGGATTGAATTGGAAAATTTTGAAGTAGATCGTCGGACCAGCGCCTCCACGCGGTCCGGTAAGCATGACACCGCCCGGCGGGTTCGGACCGGTGGCGCCAAGGGTGCCGCCGCGACCGGCAACCGGCGACAGATCCGGCGCCGTCGGACGCATGCGGGCGCCCCGGTGGACACCGGGGTGGAGCTGCGTCCGACCGTCGAAGAGAGCAGCACCAGCGGCGTCGTCGAATCGCTCGAGCTGTTCCTCCGGCGGGCTCGTCTTCATCCGCTGCTGACCGCGGCGGAGGAGATCGAGCTGGCCAAGAGGATCGAGCGCGGCGACCTCGAGGCCAAGGAGCGGATGATCAACGCCAACCTGCGGCTGGTCGTATCCCAGGCGCGGCGCTACCAGGGCCACGGCCTCCCGATGGAGGACCTGGTTCAGGAGGGCATGCTGGGCCTGATCCGGGCCGTGGAGAAGTTCGACTGGCGGCGCGGGTTCAAGTTCTCGACCTACGGGACGCTATGGATCCGTCAGGCGATCCAGCGCGGGCTCCAGAATCACGGCCGGACGATCAGGGTGCCGGTGCATGTGTCGCAGCGGCAGGTCAAGGTGCGCAAGATCGAAGGCGATCTCAGCACCAAGCTCGGGCGTGAGCCGACCGATGAGGAGATCGCCGCGGTTTCGGAGATCCCCGTCGAGGAGATCGCCGAGCTCCGCGAACTCAGCCGGGCGATGACCAGCCTTGACCAGCCGGTCAGCGAAGACGGCGAGACGGCACTGGGCGACCTGTTGGCGAGCGATCGGCCCGAGCCCCTCGAAGAGGTGGCCGTGACCGAGCGTGACCAGCGCGTCAACGAGGCCGTGCAGCGCCTTCCGGCGGCCGAGCAGAGCGTCATCCGGCTGCGCTTCGGCCTGGCCGGTGAGGAGCCCCGGACGCTCCGGCAGGCGGGCAGCGAGCTCGGCATCACCGCCGAGCGGGCCCGCCAGCTCGAGGAGCAAGGCCTGCGGCGGCTGGCCCGGTCGGGCGAGCTCGAAGGCCTCAGCGAAGCGGCCTAAGCCTCTCTCTTAGCGAGCGAGCAACACGTCACACGGCGCGCGTGCGCACACCCGAGCAGGGAGTGAGTACGCGCGCCACGGTGTGATCGCGGGATCGGCCTGCGAGTCGATCACGATCAGCGCGGCGTCGTTCTGCTCCGCCACGTCGATCACCGCGTCGACGGCGTCGCCGCCGATCAGGTGGGTGCTGACCTCGACTCCGTGCTCGCGCACGTCATCGGCCGCTGCCTCCAGGCGGCGGTCGATCTCCGCTCGGTCCGACACCACCGGCCAGTAAGACTCGACCAGGTGGACATGGGCGTTGCGGGCCACGGCCAGGCCGGCGGCGATGCTGACCGCAGGGGCCTGCCCGTCGGTGGCGTCAGCATGGGCGTGGGCCACGATCACGTTGGCCGGCTCCGACACCGCGTCGCGCCGGCGATGGGCGTGGGCGAAGTCGGCGACCTGGCGCCACATGCTGACCGCGGGTATGAGCAGCCCCCGCGCGGCGCTGGCCAGCACCAGTTTGAGCTGCGGGCTGGTGTGGCGGGGGGCGGGCAGCTCGATGTCGAGCTCGACCTGGGAGCCGACCCGGCGCTGCACGGTGTCGCCGAGACGCTCGAGCAGCCGCATGGCCTCGGCGTTCTCGGCCAGCACGAGCGCGGTGAAACGATCTATTTGTTCGTCGCGGGCGCGCTCGACCAGGCGGTCGAGCAGTTCGGTCCCGACCCCGCGGCCCTGCCAGTCGTCGGCGACGGCGATCGCGCATTCCGCCACGCTGTCGTGGACGCGGATGAAGCGCGCCACGCCCACGATGTCGGGTTCGCCGGGCGCCGACGCGGGTGTCGCGTCGCGTGCCGACGCGAGCGCCACGAGCGCCTCGTGGTCGTGGTGGTCGACGTCGGTCAGGTAGGCGAGCTGCTTGTCGCTGAGCGAGGCCGTCGGCGCCTGAAAGCGCATATAGCGGCTGTGCTCGGAGAGCTCCTCGAAGCCCGAGCGCAGGAGCTCGCGGTCATCGGCCGAGATCGGGCGGATGCGCACGGTCGAGCCGTCCCGCAGGCGGGCTCGCTCGGCGTCGTCGTCGGTCAAGAGGCCCTGAGCGGCGCGCCCGACGCCGTCCGGTCCGCGGTCTGGGCGTGGTTCGCGATCGCGTCCACCAGCTGTGGCCAGGCCGCCTCGGGCAGATCGTGCCCCATGCCCTCGACGACCATCAGCTTGGCGCCGGGAATCGCCTTGGCCGTGGCCACGCCGCCGGAGCGCGCCACCATCTTGTCCTTGGAGCCGTGGATGACCAGGGTGGGGGCGCGGATGGTTTGCAGCTCGGCCGTGCGGTCGCCCGAGGCGATGATCGCGCCCAGTTGCCGGCCCGGCCCTGCGGGGTCGTGCCCGCGGTCGTAGCTGCGCGCCACCATGTCGCGCACCCGGTCTTTGTCGAACGGCAGGCCACGCGAGCCGATCGCCTCGAACACCTTTGTCGTGTACTCGATGTAGCCCTCGCGGTCGTCGGGCGCCTTGCGCAGCAGATAGCGGTAGATCCCGAAGGCAGGCTGGCCCCGCCAGCGGTTGCCGGTGTTGGACATGATCGAGACCAGGGATCTCGTGTCGTCCGGGTGTTGGGCCGCAACGGTCTGGGCGATCATCCCGCCCATGGAGGCGCCGACCACGTGGGCGGGCGCGAGGTTCAGCTCGCGCATCAGGCCGGCGGCGTCGCCCGCCATGTCGCCGAGCGTGTAGAGCACCGGGTCGATCTTGCGGGTGATCAGCTGGCGTGGGGTGGGCGGGGCGCCGGTTATCCGGGAGGAGCGGCCGATATCCCGGTTGTCGTAGCGGATCACCTGGAAGCCGCGGTCGGCCAGCAGGGCGCAGAGCTCGTCCGGCCAGCCGATCATCTGGGTGCCGAGCCCCATGATCAGCACCATGGGCGGATCGGACTCGCTGCCGAAGCGCTCGTAGCAGAGGGTTATGCCCCCGCCGATGTCGCAGAACTGCTCAGCCATCGGCTTCCATCTTGGCGGGCTTCGGCTCGGCGTGCGGTCTCGCGGGTGGCCTCAGCTCCTCGAGCGCGTCGCCCAGCCAGCCCATCAGCGACCACAGATCAGGCATCTGCTCGCGGTCGGCGACGATCCCGAAGTCGAGCTGGCCGCAGTAGCTCATGACCGTGATGTTGAGCCCCATGCCATCGGTGATGACCGAGATCGGATAGTGAGCCTCGAGCCGCGCGCCGGCCATGTACAGCGGGAACTGCGGACCGGGGACGTTCGAGACCACCAGGTTCCAGGCCGGGCGACTCGCTCGGCTCGCCCCGAGGGAGAAGGTGAGGCGAGCGGCGCGCGAGAACAGCGCCGGCGGAATGAAGTTGTTCGCGTCCTGGAGCAGCTCGGCGGGCAGGGCCCGGTGGCGCTCCTTCATCTCGAGGAGGGACTCGTGGGTGGTTTGCAGTCGGGCGACGGGGTCCTCGATCTCGGTGTGCAGCGGGGCGGTCATCAGCAGGATCCGGTTGCCGTATGTGCCCTGTTCGTCCTCGCGTCTGACCGAGACCGGGATCTGGGCGATCAAGGGCTCTGATGGGAGCTCGTCGTGCTCGACGAGCCAGCGGCGGACCGCGCCGGCGCAGATCGCCACGACCACGTCGTTGACCGTGCAGCCGTAGTGGTTCTTGACGCCCTTGATGTCGTCGAGCGAGAGTCGCCCGAAGGCGTAGCGGCGATGGGCGGACACGCGGCCGTTGAACGAGGTCCGCGGAGGCGTGAGGTCCAGGCGGCCGACGACGGTGTCGCGGCCGAGCGCTCGCTGTGCGCCGGCGGCGGCACGGCCGAGCGCCTTGACCCCTGGGATCGCGGCGAACGACTGCACCTCGGCGAGGTTGGGCAGCGCCCGGGGTGCGGACTTGATGACCCGGATCGGGTAGCGCGGCAGGCCGAGCAGCCCGCGCGCGAGCATGCTCAGGTCGCTGGGCTTGGTATCGGTCGCTTCGGTTCCCGACGGCAGGGGCGTGTCCCGGCCCTCTGGGGTCGGGTCGAACAGCGCGCCCATGATCTCCGCGCCCGACATCCCGTCGATCACCGCGTGGTGGATCTTGCTCATCACCGCCACGTGGTCGTTCGGGAGGCCGTGGATCAGGTAGAGCTCCCACAGGGGCCGGGTCCGGTCGAGCGGGCGGGCGTAGATCCGCGCCACCTGCTCGGCGAGCTGCGCGTCGGTGCCAGGAGGCGCCAAGGCGATCTCGCGGACGTGGAACTCGAGGTCGAAGTCGGGATCGTCGACCCAGTAGCCATAGTCCAGATTGAACGGGACGGTCGCCAGCCGCCACCGGAACGGCGGGACGAGCGGGAGGCGCTCGGCGATCAGGCTCTGGAGCCTCGGCAGCGTGAGCTCGCCGGCGGGGGCGGTCGACGGGTCATAGATCGACATCGCCCCGACGTGACCGTAGTTGCGGGAATTCTCGAGGGCGAGGAACTGCTGGTCGAGCGCGGTGAGCTGGCGCACGTCGGGTCAGTCGTTGTAGAGCGACTCGAACACGTCCTCATAGCGCTCGTTGACCACGTTTCGCTTGAGCTTGAGCGTGGGCGTGAGCTCGCCTGACTCCTGGGTGAGGTCGTGATCGAGCAGCGCGAACTTCTTGACCTGCTCGACCTTGGCGTACTTGGAGTTGGCGCGGTCGAGCTCCTTCTGGACCATCTCGCGGACCTGGTCCTGCTCGATCAGTTGCGCGACGTCCTCGGGAAGGCCGCGTTCCTTGGCCCAGGGGACGATCTCCTCGGGGTCGAGGGTGATCAGCGCCACCGGATAGGGGCGGCGATCGCCGTACATGACGGCCTGGGAGATGTAGCGGCACTGCTTGAGGTCGTTCTCGATGTTCGACGGGGTCAGGTTCTTGCCGCCGGCGGTGATGATGATGTCCTTCTTGCGGCCGGTGATCGACAGGTAGCCGTCCTCGTCGAGGGACCCCAGGTCCCCGGTCATGAGCCAGCCGTCCTCGGTGAACGTGTCCTTCGTCGCCTCGGGGTTGCGCCAGTACTCGCGGAACACGTTGGGGCCCTTGGTGAGGATCTCGCCGTCCTCGGCGATCTTGAACTCGACGCCCGGCATCGCGCGCCCGACCGTGCCGAACTTGAGGTTCTCGAGCGTGTTGACCGCGCCCACCGCGGTCGTCTCGGTCATGCCCCAGCCCTCGAGCACCGGCACCCCGCAGGCGTAGAAGAACTCGAGGATCTCCTTGGCGATCGGCGCGGCGCCGGACACGGCCTTGGTCAGGCTGTTGCCGAACAGCCCGCGGACCTTGGCGTAGAGAGCCTCCTCGGCCCGGTCGTAGGCGGGTTTCAGCTCGTCGGGGACTTCCTCGCCGTTCTGGCGCATGCGCTGCACCTTCACCCCGAGCTCGACGGCGCTCTTCAGCTGCTCCGGGTCCTCAGCCATCGACTGCGCGAGCGCGTAGATCTTCTCGAAGATCCGCGGCACCGACGGCATGTAGGTGGCCTTCACCTGCATGAGCTCTGGGACGATCTGCTGGGGATCGCCGCCGAAGTAGACGATCCCGCTGCCGACGTCGAACGAGGCGAGCTGGACGGTCAACGCGAAGGCGTGGGCGAGGGGCAGGTACAGATAGGTCAGCTCGCCCTCGGTGATGAACTCGATCTCCTCGACCATCAGCCCGACCGAGGCGCAGTTGCCGTGGCTGAGCACGACGCCCTTGGGCCGGCCGGTGGTCCCCGACGTGTAGATGATCGTGTACGGGTCCTCGGGCAAGACCGCCTCGCAGCGGCGCTCGAGCTCGGCGCGGTCGCCGCCCCGGCCGCGTTCGCGGAGCTCGTCGATCGTGTGGGCGTCGTTGGTGTCGCCGTTGTCGATCACGACGACGTGCTCGAGGTGCTCGAGGTGCTCGCGTATCTCCTCGATCTTGGCCGTCTGGCCCGCGTCCTCGCAGATCACGATGCGCGAATCCGAGTTGCCGACCACCCACTCGCACTCGTCCGGCGAGTTGGTCGGGTAGACCGGTACGACCACTCCACCGGCGCGCGAGATGGCCAGGCTCGAGTACGTCCATTCGGGGCGCGTGTTGGCCAGCAGGCTCACCCGCTCGCCCGGCTCGAGTCCGAGCGCGATCAGCCCCAGGGCGATCTCGTCGACGATCTCGCTGACCTCGGCGAAGGTCTTGTCCTGCCAGTCCTCGCCGCTCTTTGACCGGACGGCTACGCGGTCCGCGAAGCGATCGGCCGCGTTGGCCGCCGCCCGTGCAATCGTCCTGTTGCTCGCCTGTACCGCTCCGCTCGCCATGGGGTCACCTTTCTGTGCTGTCAGTTCCGCCTGGGTACCCCGATTATCAGTGACGCGCGCTCCAGCGGGCCATCTTCACGAACAGCTCGGGTGGAGATAGAGCCGCGAGGTTGGGGTCGAACTCACGGTAGAGGTTCGCGACGTTGGCCGCGATTCGCTCGGGATCGCCCCAGTCGCGGAAGTCGGATATGTCGATGTCGTCCGCCGCCGCGTCGTCGTCCATGCCGGCGTCGAAGCGCTGCTTGGCCTCGCTCTCGATGTAGGTCAGGTAGCGCTGGACGTCGCGGACGCCGGTGTGATCGGTGACCGGGCCGTGGCCGGGGACGATCGTCCGCGCTCCGAGGTCGATGATTGCCTCGCAGGCCTTGATCCAGTTCGACACCGGGCCGGCCCACATCATCGGCGTGCCCTCGACGAACAGGATGTCACCCGTGAACACGGCGTCCGCGTCCGGGACGTAGGCGATCGCGTCCCCGACCGTGTGCGCCGGGCCAAGCTCTATCAGCTGGACCTTGCGATCGCCGACGGTCAGGTCGTGGTGGCGTTCGAATGTCGTAGTCGGCAGGCGTCCGTCGACCGACGCGAAGTCGAACCGGCGCATGCTGCTCTTGGCGAACGCCTCGAACTCCGGGCCCAGGTCGACCTCGTTGAACAGCATGTGGACCGCGGTCGGGGGCGAGGCGCGCATGACCTCGACCGCGCCGGCGCTCGCGACGATCGGGATGTTGTCGGGGAGCAGGTCGTTGCCGTACCAGTGGTCGCCGTTGCCGTGGGTGTTGAACGCCTGCTCGATCGGGTTCTGGTCGGTGATCGGCTGCATCGCTTCGAGCATGGCTTTCGTGAGGGTCAAGTCGAACAGCGTGTCGACGAGCAGCGAGGTGCCGGCGGCGGTGATCAGGCCGGCGTTGCTCCAGCCCCAGCCGCCATCGGGCTGGAGGTAGGCGAAGAGGCCATCGCCCAGTTCGTGCAGGCCTCTGGTGTACGCGACCGTCGCCACGGGGTCTTTAGAACTCCGGTTCGGCGGGGAGGCCGACGTAGTTCTCGGCCAGGCTGTGGGCGGCGGCGGACGAGCGAGCGACGTACTCGAGCCGGGCCAGCTGGAGCTGCTGCTGGAACGGGCCGCCGCCGAGGTCGTGCAGCATCTGGGTCATGTAGTTCGAGAAGTCCTGGGCGCGCCAGACCCGCCGCAGGGCGGCCGTGGTGTAGCCGTCGAGGCGCTCGGTCTTGCCGTCTTTGATGAGGTCGGTCAGGCCTGGCGCCAGCAGGCGGACGTCGTTTACGGCGAGGTTCAGGCCCTTGGCGCCCGTAGGGGGCACGATGTGGGCGGAGTCGCCGGCCAGGTACAGCCTGCCGTGCTGCATCGGCTCGGCCACGTACGAGCGCATCGGCGTGATCCCCTTCTCGAAGATGTTGCCGGTGTTGACCTCGCCGAGCCGCTCGCCGAGCTCGGCCCAGATCCGGTCGTCGGGCCAGTTCTCGATGTCCTCGTCGGCCGGGACCTGGAGGTAGAGCCGGCTGATCTTCTGCGAGCGCATCGTGTAGAGCGCGAACCCCCGGTCGTTCCACGAATAGATGAGCTCGTCGGTGGCAGGCTTTGCCTCGGCCAGGATCCCCAGCCAGCCGAACGGATACGTGTAGTCGTACTCGGTGATGTGCTCGGCGATCGTCGGCCGGCTGACCCCGTGGAAGCCGTCGCAACCGGCGATCGCGTCGCAGGTGAGCTCGTGGGCCTCGCCCTCGTGTTCGAAAGTGATGCGGGGGGTGTCGGACTCGATGTCGTGGAGGGCGACGCTTCCGACCTCGAAGCGGACCGGGACGCCCTTTTCGAGCAGGGCGTTCGTGAGGTCCTTGACCACTTCCTGCTGTCCGTAGATCGTGATGTGGCGCCCCGTCATGGCCGCCATGTCGATGTAGTGATTCTCGCCGTGGTGGCGCAGGTAGATGCCGTCGTGCTCGAGGCCTTCCTTGTTGAGGCGCTCGCCGACGCCCAACTCGCGCATCAGGTCGACCGTGTTCTGCTCGAGGAGCCCGGCGCGGACGCGCTTCTCCACGTACGCCCGGTCGCGCGCCTCGAGGACCACGCAGTCGATGCCGTCGCGGTGCAGCAGCATGGCGAGGGTGAGGCCCGCGGGCCCGGCGCCGACGATGCCTACCTGGGTGCGCACGGCCCGAGTCTATGTTTCCTGGGCCGACGGGACGACGATCGCGTCGTACGGTTCGAACGCGTCCACGTAGCGGCGGACCAGCTTCGGCTCGAAGTAGCCGGAGTTGGCGTGCATCTGGCCGCAGCACGTCTGCTCGAGCGGGAACTCGACCGGCTGCCCGAGCCGCTCGAGGATCTTCACCGTGGCCTTGCCGGCGTCGGGGAACAGCGCATCGACCAGGCAGGTGGCGAACAGGGCTACGCGCATTCGCGATGCATCATGCCCGGCGGCGCTGCGTGGGGTCACGAGACGGCCACTTTTCTGCAACAGAACGGTTGCTTTCCGGGCGGGGGTGGCGGTTCGGGTGGACACTGCTCGCATGCCCCCGGTCCCGACCGCGAGTTATCTGCCATTCGCCCCGCCCGCCTGGGTGAATGGAGATTCACTCGCGTATAGCGCGAGTGAAGTGCCACTCGGCCGGGGGGAGTAGTCGAATGGCGGATTACTCGCGCGATCGGGCGGTCACGCGGATCGCGGGTCGGCAGCGGAATCTGGTTAGCACCGAGCAGCTGTGGGAGTGTGGGTTCGGGAAGGATGCGGTGGCGCGTCGGGTCAGGGCCGGGTGGCTGCGCCTGGTGTTCCAGGGGGTCTACGCGGTGGGCTCGGGAGAGTTGCCGCCGTTGGGGCTCGAGTCCGGGGCGCTGATGTCGTGCGGCAAGGGGAGCTTCATCAGTCACCGTTCGGCGGCGTACGTGTGGGGGATGCGGAAGACCCCGCCGCCCGCGGTTGAGGTGTCGGTGGTGGGAGGCGGGTGCCGGTCGCGCGATGCGATGCGGCTTCATCGAATCAAGGCGGTCGACAAGCGTGAGGTGCTGTGGGAGCAGAGGTTGTGGGTGAGCTCGCCGGCGCGCGCGGTCCTGGAGGTCGCGGCCGTCGGCTCCCGGGATGAGCTGGTCGACATGATCGATGCCGGCCTGGCGCTACGCCGGTTCACCGCAGGTGAGTTGAAGTTGATGCTGGCGCGCCACCGTGGCCGGCGGGGCTCCGCGCGTCTCGCGGAGGTCCTGGCCGACGACACGACGATGGCGATCAGCCGCTCGCGCGCGGAGAAGGCCTTGCTCCGCCTGATCCGCGACGCCGGTCTGCCGATGCCGGAGACCAATGTGAGCTTCGGGCGGTTCGAGGCGGACTTCGTGTGGCGCGAGCAGCGGGTGATCGTGGAGTTGGACAGCGCGACGTATCACAGCGGCCCGGGGGTGTTTCAGCGCGACCGCGAGAAGGGCCTGGTGCTCCGCAGCGCCGGGTTCGACGTCCTGCGCCCGACCCGCGCGCATGTGGTGTACGAGGGGCCGCGAGTGCTCGTACTGCTGGCCCAGGCGCTCGCGCCGGTGCGGCGCGACGCCGCGTAAGGAGACGCTCAGCTCAGTACGCCTGGCGCGGTCAGGCGGCCCGTCGCCCGGCCTCGCGGCGGTCCACCTCGGCCCGCACGACGGGCGCCACGCGCGTACCGAACAGCTCGATCGAGCGCATCACGTCCGTGTGCTCGACCGCCCCGACGCTCATCTGGGCGAGGTAGCGCTGGTGACCGAACAGTTCGTGCTCGAACAGGAGCTTCTCTGCCACCTCCTCCGGAGACCCGACGGCCAGCGCGCCGCGCGGCGAGCGCAGGGCGTCGTACTGCGGGCGCCCGGCCGGCGGCCAGCCGCGCTCGCGGCCGATGCGGTTCATCATGGCCAGGTAGGGGGCGGCGAACGCTGCGTCGGCGTCACGCGAGGTCTCGCCGACGAACGCGTGGGTGTTGATCGCCACGGTGGCGCCGGCCGGATCGTGGCCGCCGGCGGCGAAGGCCTGCCGGTAGAGATCGACCAGCGGCACGAACCGCTCGGGCTCGCCGCCGATGATCGCCACGGTCAGCGGCAGGCCGAGGGCGCCGGCGCGCATGACCGATTGCGGGGTGCCGCCGACCGCCACCCACACCGGCAGGGCGTCCTGCACCGGTCTGGGCCACACGATCGCGTCGTCGAGCGGTGCCCGATGCTTGCCCGACCAGGTCACCCGCGGCGACTCGCGGATCGCCAGCAGCAGATCGAGCTTCTCGGCGAACAGGTCGTCGTAATCCTCGAGGTCGTAGCCGAACAGCGGGAAAGACTCGACGAACGACCCGCGCCCGGCCATGATCTCGGCCCGGCCGCCGGAGATCAGGTCGACCTCCGCGAACTCCTGGAAGACCCGCACCGGGTCGTCGGAGCTGAGCACGGTGACCGCGCTAGAGAGGCGGATCCGCGAGGTACGGGCGGCGATCGCGGCCAGCGCCACCGCCGGCGAGGAGACGAGGAAGTCCGGGCGATGGTGCTCGCCCACCGCGAACACGTCGAGCCCGAGCTGGTCGGCCAGCTCCGCCTCCTCGAGCAGCTGGCGCATGCGCTCCTGCGGGCTGACGCCCGAGGAGAGGTCGGCGAACGTGGCCAGTCCGAGTTCCATGTGTCCCAGGATAGCATGCAGTTGTGCACACAACTATCCTGCGTGGGGAGGGGACTAGCTCGGGGTCTCGGCCAGTGTGTCGGCGGTGATCGAGAGCTGGCGCGCCCGGCGCTTCGCCGCACCCACGGCCTCGGTCAGCGCGCCGAGGTCGTAGACCCCGTAATGGCGCCGTCCGTTGATGAAGAACGTCGGCGTCCCCGACACCCCGCTCTCGTCGGCGCTGGCCACGTCCTCGCTGATCCGGGCGGCGTACTCGCGCCGGCGCAGCGAGTCTCGGAAGCGCTCGACATCGAGGCCGAGATCGGTGGCGTAACGGGCGAGGTCGCGCGGAGAGAGCTCTTCCTGGTGCGAGAGGAGGACGTCGTACATGTCCCAGAACCGGCCCTGGGCGGCGGCGGCCTCGGACGCCTCGGCGGCGAGCTGGGCGGTGGGGTGGACGTCGTTCAGCGGCAGGTGGCGCCAGACGTAGCGGACGTCGTCGCCGTGGGCGGCGAGCAGGTCGCGGATCGAGGTCTCGGCCTGTCCGCAGTACGGGCACTCGAAGTCGCCGTACTCGACCAGGGTCACCGGGGCGTCGTCGGGCCCGCGGATGTGGTCGTACTCGGGATCGACCTCGACGGCCAGGTCGAGGATGTCCTCGGCGGTACGGCCGACCTGGCGAGCCCGTACGTTCTCGGGCAGCCGCTGGATGAGCCGGGTGACGAGCCAGGCCAGCACCGGCGCCACCACCACGCTGGTCAGCGCGCCGAGGCGTGCTTCGTCGAGGGCGATGCCCTTGAAGGCCAGCGTCGAGACCAGCAGCGAGACCGTGAAGCCGATGCCGGCGCAGCAGCCGGCGGCGAGGAGCACCGGCTCGCTGATCGGCGAGCGGGGGCCGTGCAGGGCGGGTCGCGAGGCGATCCAGGAGCCGGTGAACACGCCGATCGGCTTGCCGATCACGTATCCAATCAGGATGCCCCAGGTGATCGGCGAGGACACCGCCGCGCTCACCAGCGTCCCGGACAGGTGGATGCCGGCGTTGGCCAGCGCGAACAGCGGCACGATCACGTAGCTGGTCCACGGGTGGAGCTCGTACTGGAGCCGTTCGTTGGGCGAGATCGCCGACTGGAGGCTCTGCTGCGCCGAGCGGGCGAGCTCGGGCGTGGGCTGCTCGCGGAACTCGCGGGTGAGCGCGGTGGCGCGCTCGAGATCCTCACGCGAGGGCGGGAAGGCGCTTGTGCCCAAACCGATGGCCAGTCCGGAGATCACCGGGTCGATGCCCGACTTGAACATCGCGATCCAGATCCCGACCGCGATGCCGATCGAGATCGGCGTTCTCCCGAACGGCGCGTAGCGAAGCGCAACCAGCACCGCGAACAGGGCGATCGCGATGCTCAGCGCCAGCACCGAGACGTGGGTCGTATACACGGTGGCGATGACCACGAGCGCGGCCAGGTCGTCGACGACCGCCAGCGTGAGCAGGAACACCCGGATGCGGGTCGCCGTCCGGGGGGTGATCAGCGCCACCGCGGCGAGCGCAAAGGCGGTGTCGGTCGACATCGCCGCGCCCCATCCGTGCCCGCCCGCCCGGCCGGCATTGAAGGCCAGGTAGATCACGATCGGCACCGCGATGCCGCCCATCGCCGCGAACACCGGAATGGCGAGCCGGCGCCGCTCGCGCAGCTCCCCGAGGTCGAGCTGCCGCTTGGCCTCGAGCCCCACCACCAGGAAGAACAGGGTCATCAGGCCCTGGTTGACCCAGGTGCGCAGATCGGCTGCGATCCCCGTGTGCCCGATGTGGATCGACAGCTCGGTGGTCCACACGGTCTCGTAGGAGTGCCACCAGGGGGAGTTCGCCCACAGCAGAGCGGCGATCGCCGCCCCGAGCATCACGAACGCGCCGCCGGTCTCGGTGCTCAGGAAGCTCCGGACCGGGGCCGCGAGATTTCGCGCCCAGGCCGTTCGCCCGCCGAACGCTGTCGCCTCTGTGCTGACGCTCATCGGGCGATTACTCGGCCAGCGGGGGGTCGCGGAGGTTGGCGTTGATCTGGTGCGACAGCGCCTCGGAGGCGGCGCGCTGGGCCAGGCGCCTCTGCTCCTCGTCGGCGCGGCCGAGCAGCGCGGCCTGGTATGCGTCGGCGGCGATCTCGTAGCGCGCGCGTTCCCGCTCGGTGGCCAGCGCCGCCTCACGACGGAGCGTCTCGGCTCGATCGGTGACCGCGGCGGCCGGCTCATCCGGCCCGTGGACCTCGGTGTGCTCGACGTCGCGCGCGAACGTGAACGTCTCTGGGCCGGTGGACACGGGGCGGTGGCGGACGGAGTAGATGGTGATCGAGCCGTCATCCTGGACCTCGGTGCCGACCTCGAAGTGGGTGTAGGGCTCGATTCCCGCGAGCCATTGCCGCCGCCGCTCCAGCACCTGTTCGTTGCCACGGCCCTCGAGCGAATTGGCGGTGATCTCGGCGACATGCACCCAGCCCCAGTGCGTGGAGATCAGGAGCGCTCCCACCACCAGCGCGAGCACCCCGGCCGCGTCGATGCCGCTGGAGATCGCGTCGATCGCGCCTAGGGCCACGAGCAGGACGCCGGCCACGAGCGAGACCGCCGTCAGTGTCGCCCCGGTCCCGACGATCCGAGCGCGCGCCCGGCTGGGCAGGACGGTCTCGGGCCGGCCCACCGTGGAGGGCAGCTTTTCCAAGTCCTCGGACAGCAGCCGCTCGTCCGGCTGGGAGCCGACGAACTCGACCGGGTTGGACACCTCGCTCATCTGCGATCAAGGTACTCCTCGACCGGCGTGGGTCGCAGTGCTTAACTTGACTTTGTCGAGGACGCGCCCCGGGGGACGCGCGCGAGTACAGAACCCTGGAAAGGGGCACAGATGCCGTTGTTTTTCTTCACCGTCGAGCAGCAGGAGCGGGCGATCGTCGAGCGGTTCGGGAAGTTCGTGCGGGTCGCCGGGCCCGGGCTGCAGACGAAGACGCCGTTCGTCGAGCGGGTGGCCGGGCGGATGAGCCTCCAGGTCGAGCAGCTGAACTCCCAGATCGAGACCAAGACCAAGGACAACGTGTTCGTCCAGGTCAAGCTCGCCGTGCAGTACAAGGTCGGCCCGAGCGAGCAGCAGGTCCAGGACGCCTACTACAAGCTCGACAGTCCGGAGGTCCAGATCCAGTCCTACGCGTTCGACGTCGTCCGCTCGCACATCCCGAGCATGGATCTCGACGAGGCGTACGCCGACGCGGACACGATCGCCATGCACATCCAGGACACCCTGCACCGGCAGATGGCCGACTACGGCTACGAGATCGTCAAGGCGCTCATCACCAACATCGAGCCCGACCAGCGGGTCAAGGACGCGATGAACAACATCAACGCCTCGCAGCGCAACCAAATCGCCGCCGCGGCACAGGGCGATGCGCAGAAGACGCTCGCGGTCAAGAAGGCCGAGGGCGAGCGGGAGACGATGCGCCTCCAGGGCGAGGGCGTGGCCGCCGAGCGCAAGGCGATCGCCGAGGGCCTGCATGAGTCGCTCGAGATCATCGCCCAGCACGGGCTCGACATGCGGGAGGCCATGGCGCTGGTGGCCCTGACCCAGTACACCGACATGATCAGGGCACTGGGGGAGGGCGCCAAGACCAACACGATCCTGCTGCCGCACTCCCCGAGCGCGGTGGGCGACCTCATGGCCCAGATCCGCGACGGGATCCTCGTCGGGGATCTCGCCAGCGGCAACGCCACGAAGGCCGACAACAGCCCCGCGCTCCCGCCGGGCCGGCGGTCGCAGCCGCCGAGCAGCTAAGGGCCGGTCGCCCGAAAGTAAGGCCTTACGCAGCCGAAACGGCTGCGAACTGCCGATGACGCACGGCCGGGCTTAGCCGACACTGACTCCCGTGGCCAACCACATGAAAAGGAGCCAGAAGATGAGAGCGAAGGCATCACGGACCCGGCAGCGAATCGACCACGCCCGGCGCATCTGGGCCGAGCTCGATTACGCTCAGCGTCGCACGCTCGAGATCCAGACGGGCATTCCGCTCGGCGCGCGGGACGTCCGCCCCCGGATCAACCGCGACGAGCTGAGCCGCCTCCGCGCCGCGTAGCTTCAGAGCGTCCGAGCCGCGCCCGCGCCCGCGGGCGCGGCTCGGCGCGCGTTACGCTTTCCGACGATGGCGTTCGTTTGGCTGGTTTTGTTCGGAGTCAGCTTCGCGGCGCTTGCGGTCGCCGCCGGCCCTTCGACCGAGCGGCGCCCACATTTTTGGGCTCTGCTCGCGCTCGCGCCGCTGATCGCGGGATGCCTGGTGGTTCTGGCCGTGGCCGTGTCGCCGCGGGGAAGCATGGGTGCGGTGATGGGCGTTCTCGGCCTCCTGGCCCTGCCGGCGCTGATGCTGGCCCCGGCGCTGCTCTACCGCCGACCTGGACCGTCGTCTGACTCCGGCGAGGACGACGGCGGTGGCCGGGGCCCCGATCCGCCGCCGTCACCGCCTCCCGCTCCCCGTGGCGGCATTCCCCTCCCGGACGCCGAGCCGGCGAGCGTGCGCCGACGTGATCACAACGCGGCGAGGCTCAGCGACCGGCGGCCGCGCCGGCGCAGCCGCGAGCCCGAAACCGCGCCGACCCCGCGCCCGCCGGCCCATCGCTAGGCCCTGAAAGACGCTCCGCCGGGTGACGGGATAAGATCCGCGCCGGCAACCGGGGATCTTTAGAGGGAGGATCGATGGCCAACGTAGCGTCGCCGTCCGGTCAGGCGCAGTCCGCAGCTCTCGACGCCGACGGGCTCGACCGCGGAGTCGGCTTCCTGGGGCTGCTGTGGTCCTCCGAAGGGTCGATCATCGGCTCGGGGTGGCTGTTCGCCGCGCTGACCGCGGTGTCGATCGCCGGGCCGTCGGCGCTCATCGGCTGGTTCGCCGCGTCGTTCATCGTGATCCTGCTGGCGCTGGTCCACGCCGAGCTTGGCGGCCTCTTCCCGGTCAGCGGGGGCACGAGCCGGTTCCCGCACTACGCGTTCGGCAGCTTCGCCGGCGCCACGTTTGGCTGGGCGTCCTACCTGCAGGCGTCAACCGTCGCGCCGATCGAGGTGCTGGCCGCGATCCAGTACCTGTCGACCGCGCACTGGGCACGTAACTTCTTCGTCCACCACACGGTGAATGGTCTCCCGGCCAACACGCTGTCGAGTACGGGCATCATCGCGGCGGTCATCCTGATGGTGTTCTTCGTGTCGGTGAACCTGGTCGGGATCCGCTGGCTGGCGCGGGCCAACAACGCCATCACCTCGTGGAAGGTGCTGATCCCGGTGCTGACGATCATCGTGCTCCTGATCAGCCACTTCCATGGGAGCAACTTCAGCAGCGGCGGCGGCTTCTTCGTGCACGGGGCGGCGGTAAAGAGCATCCTGATCGCGATCCCGACCGGCGGGATCGTGTTCGCCTTGCTCGGCTTCGAACAGGCGGTGCAGCTGGGGGGTGAGGCGGCCCACCCGGAGCGGGACCTGCCGCGCGCGGTGATCCTCTCGATCCTGATCGGCGCCGGCATCTACATCCTGCTCCAGATCGCGTTCATCGGCGCCGTCGATCCCAAATTGCTGATCTCACAGCACAGCTGGACCAACCTCGGCGAGACCAACTCCAACCCGGCCGTGGTCGCGCTCAACGCGGGACCGTTCTACACGGTGACCAAGGTCGCGGGCCTGGCGTGGCTGGCGTTCGTCCTGCGTCTCGACGCGGTGATCTCGCCCGCCGGGACCGGCTTGATCTACCTCACGTCCTCGTCGCGTCTCAGCTTCGGCCTGAGCCGTAACGGCTACGTCCCGACGGCATTCGAGAAGACCAACGAGCGCACCCGGGTGCCGGTGTTCGGCGTCTTGTTCGCCGCGGCGATCGGAATGCTGTTCCTCCTCCCGTTCCCGAGCTGGAGCGCGCTGGTCGGTGTCGTCACCAGTGCGTCGGTGCTGATGTACTCCGCCGCCCCGCTGGCGCTGGGCGCGCTGCGCCTGCAGAAGCCCGACCTGCCGCGCGTGTACCGACTGCCGATGGCGCACATACTCGCGCCGCTCTCATTTGTCTGCGCGACGTGGATCATCTACTGGGCGGGCTGGCAGACCATGACCACGCTGATGTTCGCGATGCTGATCGGCTACGTGCTGTTCGCGCTGTCCTACGCGTTCAAGCTCAACCCCAACCAGCCCAAGATGGACTGGGAGGCGGCGTGGTGGATCATCCCGTACTTCATCGGGATGCTGGTGATCTCGTACTTCGGCGACTTCGGCGCGGGCGGCATCATCGGCGGCATCGGCTTCTTCAAGCACGTGCTCGACCAGGGCGGCAACGACGACCTGGGACTGTTCGGAGGCCTGGCCGTGACCGCGGCGTGGAGCCTCGTCATCTACTACATCGCGATCTCCCGGCGCCTGCCGGCCGAGAAGGTCGACGAATACGTGCGCGAGGTCTACCCGCCGCCGGTCGCCGAGCACTAGGTACCGGGCTGCGGGCGCATAAGGCGGCCGGCGTCGAGGTCGACCGGGTGTGAGCGAGCGGGTCTGCTTCACGCTGTCGGTCCGCCCCGACCGGCTCGCGGAGTACCGCGCGCGCCACCGAGACGTGTGGCCCGACATGCTGGAGGCGCTGCGCGCCAGCGGGTGGAGCAACTACTCGCTGTTCCTGCGCGAGGATGGTCTGCTGATCGGCTACGTCGAGTCAGACGACTTCGCGGCGGCGCAGCGGGCGATGGAGGAGACCGAGGTGAACGCGCGCTGGCAGGCCGAGATGGCTGAGTTCTTCGAGCTTCCCCAGGGAGCGCGTCCGGACACCGGCTTCGAGCGCGTGGCGGAGAT
Source organism: uncultured Solirubrobacterales bacterium (assembly GCA_963832315.1). GTDB lineage: Bacteria > Actinomycetota > Thermoleophilia > Solirubrobacterales > Solirubrobacteraceae > Palsa-465. The sequence continues at coordinate 217,636 of CAWHTT010000016.1, forward strand.
CTTCCACCTGGCTTGACGAACGGTCGGGGTGTCGGGCGCGCCGGCGGGGAGTGTCCGGCGCGCCCAGCCCCCTCAGACCGATGGGATCAGTGCCAGACCCAGCGGGCCAAGTGGATCACGAAGGTCACCGGCTGGCCGCCCGTCTGCGTCGCGGTGACGGTCACGGGAAGCAGGTGGAACATCCGGTTGGAGCCCAGGGCGCTCTGACCGGCCGAATTCAGCTCCACATTCTGGAAGCCTCCGCTGTCGGGCGCGATCGAGTAGTCGCGCTCGGCGATCGTGGTTCCATCGTGCGACATCGTGATGTGACCCGTGCACTGGCTCGTGCCGTGGAAGCACCCGACCTCAACGCCGATCACGTGGCCGGGCGAGACGAACCCTTCGTGGCCCAGGACGGCCACCTGACTCGGGGTCGTCGACGGCGTGGTCAGGGTCTGGTCGGCGCCGTTCGTGGTGCCGGCCGAGTTCTGGGCCACCAACCGGTAGTGATAGGTGGTGTTCGGGCTCAGCCCGAAGATCCCCTGGTGCACACCGACCGGCGTGTTACCCGACCCGACGCCGGCCGGGCTGGTCTGCGTTCCATACGACGTCGTGGTGCCGTACTGGAAGAAGTAAGTGGTCGACTGGCCGTTCGGGTTGACCGTCCCGCTGACGGTCGCGCTCGACTTGCCCACGTCACTCGCCGCAGCGGTCGTGACTGCCGGTGCACTGGCGGCGGCCGACGCCGGTGACGGGCGGCTGGCCGATACGAGCGCCACTGCGAGCAGGCCGCAGGCAACCAACACGATTGCCGCGGCGACGCGCATTCTGCGCATGCTGCCTCCCTTCGTGTCTGTTCAGTACGACACCTAACAGTGAGGCGAGGGTGATAGTTGCGGGGTGGTTCGATGCCTGACACTCGTCAGTGTCCATAACCAACCGCCGATGACTCGTGACTTGCCGGCGGCGAGTTACGCACACTCAGGTGTGCGTGCGGGCACCTTGATCGCAAGCCGCGGAATCGACACGTGGGCGATTGGGCCAATCCCCAGCGCGTACACCACGGTGCCCAGTCCCACCGTGCCGCCGAGCAGCCAGCCGGTGATCAGCACGGTGACCTCGATGCACGTGCGCACCACGCGGATCGAGTGCCCCCGGGCGGCCAGGCCGGTCATCAGACCGTCGCGTGGGCCGGGGCCGAGCCCGGCGCCGATGTAGGCGCCGGTGGCGATCCCGTTGAGGAGGACGCCCGCGCACATGACGATCACGCGCAGGGCGAGGCCGTGGACCGGCGGTACGGTGGCGAGCACCACGTCGATGACCAGGCCGACCACGATCACGTTGCTGAGCGTTCCGAACCCGGGCCGCTGGCGCAGCGGGATCCACAGCGTCAGGACGAGCACGCCAACGATCACCGCCCAGGTGCCGACGCCCAGCCCGAGCCGGCGGGAGAGCCCCTGGTGCAGGACGTCCCACGGATCGACCCCGAGACCGGCCAGGAGCAGCATCGAGTCGCTGACGCCGTACAGGACGAGGCCGAGATAGAGCTGGGAGAGCCGGCGCAGGCGGGGTGGGGCCACGATAGGAGTGTGCCAAGAATGGCCTATGCGCGCACGGGCCAATTTGCTAGAAGTGGCCCATGAGCATCACCTCGCCCCATCGCCTGGTCGAGCTGCTCGGGCCGTGGCAGCGCCGCGGGGCCGGTCGTGAGCGGCTGGCCACGGCGCTGCGCTCGCTGATCCTGGAGGGACGGGTTGGCGTCGAGAGCCGGCTGCCCGCGGAGCGCACGCTGGCCGCGACGCTGGGGGTGAGCCGCGCCACGGTCACCGGCGCCTACGACCGGTTGCGTGAGCAGGGGTACATCGAGAGCCGGCAGGGCGCCGGAAGCTGGGTGACGCTGCCCGGCGGGCATCGCTCCGCGCCGGAAGACGCGATCGTCAAGGGCGCCGGCCTCGACATGAGGATCGCGGCGCTGCCCGCGCCGGCGGTGCTCGAGGAGCTGTTCGCCGCCGCGGCCCGCGAGCTTCCCGGTTGGCTCGACCACCACGGCTACGATCCGCTCGGCCTGCCGCCGCTGCGCCGCGCGATCGCGGCGCGGTTCGAGCGGCGGGGCCTGCCGACGCGGCCCGAGCAGATCCTCGTGACCAACGGCGCTCTTGCGGCGCTCGATCTGACCATCCGGGCAACCCTGCCGCGGGGCCGGCGCGCGCTGGTGGAGCTCCCGAGCTATCCGGTCGCCCTCGACGCGCTGCGCGGCGCCGGCGCACGGCTCGTTCCGGTGCCGCTGACCGACGACGGGTGGGACATCGGGGCGCTCGAGACGGTAGCCCGCGCCGACCGTCCAGCGCTCGCCTACCTGATGCCCGACTTCCACAATCCGACCGGGCTGGTCATGGACCCCGCCGTCCGCCGCCGTGCGATGCGAGCGTTCCAGCGTGCGGGCACGCTCGCGGTGATCGACGAGACGTTCGTCGAGCTCGACCTCGACGGTGCGCCCGCGCCGACTCCCACGGCAACCTTCGCGCGCGAGCGCACGATCACGATCGGCTCCCTGAGCAAGGCGGTGTGGGGCGGCCTGCGGGTGGGATGGGTCCGCGCCGACCCCGCGGTCATCCACCGGCTGGCCGGCGCGCGCGCCGCGATCGACCTGGCGAGCCCGCTGTTCGAGCAGATCGTCGCGACCCACGCGATCGCCCGGCTCGACGAGGTCCTGACCGAGCGGCGAAAGGTCATCCGGATCCGCCGCGACGCGCTGGCGCGCGCTCTCGACCGGCGGCTGCCCGAGTGGCGCTACGCGCTACCGCGCGGTGGGATGTTCATCTGGGCCGAGTTGCCCGAGCCGGTGAGCACGAGCCTCGCGCTCGAGGCCTCTCGCCACGACCTGCTCCTGACTCCCGGTCCGCGCTTCGCGGCCGCCGGCGTGCTCGAGCGGCACCTGCGGCTTCCGTTCACGCTGGCGCCCGAGCAACTCGAGCGCGCGGTCGAGATCCTGGCCGAGGTCGCGCCGGCCGCGTCGGCTCAGCCGGCCACGCGGAGCGTGGCCGGCTATGTGGCCTAGCGGATCTAGCGACCCGCTGCGGTCCTCCAACCCTCGGCGTACGACAGGCGGGCCGGCTCGGAGTAGGGAACCGGGCTGACCAGCGCACGCACGGTGACCTGCTCCTGCCCCTGGTCGACGGTTGCCTTGCGCGTCCCGCCGTTCGGCTCGCCCCACACGACGCGGGCCTCGGCGCCGATCTCGACCGACGGGTCGACCGTGGCCAGCGACAGCGCGCGCCGCTCGTTGGCGCTGTAGCCGGTGAACATCGAGTACCCGACGACGTTGTCATCGGGGTCGAGCACGGAGTCGAAGTTCGACGAGCCGTAGTTGGCGATCGGCAGATCGAAGAACTGATGCGGGTCCTCGTCGGCCTCGAACAGCGAGGCGAAGATCTTGGAGACGTCCTCGCCCTCCCACGCCAGCGTGACCTTCTTGCGCTGGCTATCGGCCTCGATCTTCTCGAGGGCCTCGCGCCCGATGAAGTCGTGGTCGAACTTGACGAACGGACCGTACCCGAGCTCCCACGGGTTCAGGTAGTAGTCCTCGATGTTGTCCGATACGAAGCTACCGGCGAGCGCGTTCGTCGCCTCGTAGCCGTTCGCCGGGAGCCACTCGCGGTACGCACGAAGCTCCTCGCCGGTGTAGATGGCCGGAAGGGGAGACGGAATCCACCCTGACTCGAGCGTATTCGACGCGTACGCGCGGGCACCGCACATCTCGATGCCGAACTCCTGCCCGGCCTCGAGGATCGTGTCCCGCACCCGCTCGTAATCCTCGTACGGCCCCCACAGCTCCAGACCGGGCTCGCCGGCCATTCCGTGGCGCAGGGTGCGAACCGGCTGGCCTGACACGTTCATCTCGGCCATGCGGAAGAACTTGAGCTGCTCGACCGCGCCGCCGTTGACCTTCTCGATCACCTGCCAGGCGTTCGGGCCCTGGATCTGGAAGCGCCAGTACTTGCGGGTCACCGCCTTGCCCCACGGACGCGAAGGTGAGCGGTTGTCGTACTCGAAGTCGAGCTTGTAGCCGCCGGTCTCCGCGTGGTAGTGCAGCCAGTTGGCGGCCGGGTTGCGACCCACCCAGACGAACTCGTCCTCGTCGAGGTGGAACAGGATGCCGTCGCCGATGACGTGCCCGGCCGGCGTGCACGGCACGAACTGCTTGGCCATGTTGACCGGGAAGTTCGCGACGCTGTTGATTCCGACATCCGAGACGAGCTTGAGCGCGTCAGGGCCCTTGAACCAGAAGTTCACCATGTGGTGCGACTGGTCGAACAGGACGGCGGTCTCGCGCCATGCCCGCTGCTCGCGGCGCCAGTTGGTGAACTCGTACGGCACGACCGGATAGATGTAGGCCCCGATCTGCGAGTTGCGCAGCATCTCGACGACGTTGCCCGACTCGTCGATGACTTCCTGAAGGTTTCGTGCGGCCATGAATGTCTCTCCTCTTTCTATGACTTATCCACTGAATTGTCCGTGCTTGGCGTGGTGGTCGCGGCCGAGCAAGTCGTTGGCCCAGGCGCTGGTCCGGGCGAGCGCGTTGTCCTTCATCACCACAGGGTTGGCGAGCATGTCGTCCTCCTCGCCGTAGGCCTTCAGACGCTCGTACGCCTGCGACCAGATGCACTCGGTGTCATACACCTCGCACAGTCCGTCTCGGGTGCCGCCGCACGGGCCGTTGCGCTGGTTCTTGGCGCAGATCGACTCCGGGCACACGTAGGCGATGTCCGGCAGCGAGCAATCGCCGCAGTCGCGGCACTTGAACATCGGGACCTTGGCCACCTGCTCGAGCAGGTGGGCGGCGCGGCCGACCGGCTTCGGCGCCGCCTCGACCTTCTCGTAGAAGGAGCGCGCGGCATCGTGGAGCGGCCCTTCGGGATCAAACACGGCGTCGTGCACGCGGCGGCTGAACCGGTAGGAGAGCGGCACGCGCAGGTCGGTGCGGCGCTTGCGCCTGGACTCGACGTACTTCCGGTTCAGCTCGTCTGAGGACAGCCCGGTCTCGGGGTCCGGCTCGAACAGGTAGAACTCGCCGTCGCGTCCATGGCGAAGCTCGCGCGAGAGCTCGCGCCAATCCGCGCCTTCGTACTCCCGCGCCCGATCGAGGATGTTGCCGAACGTCTCGGCGGTGGCGTGACCGCCCAGGTACGCGCCCTGAAACCCGAGACCCCGCGCCACGGTGAGCTGCTTGGCGGCCAGGTCCAGGAAGAACGATCGCCCCTTGTCAGGCGCGGCGCCGTGTCGCTCGGCCAGTGCCAGCAGCTCATCGGTGACCACGACGCCCGGGATCCGCCCGGCGTGGAACGCGCGCGCGGCCGGCCGCGAGAGCAGGTACACGTTGGCCAGCGCACGCACGTCGAGGCCCTGCCGGCGGATGTACCGGACGAGCTCGTCGTCCTTGCGCGCGTTGTAGCCGATCTGGTTGATCACGAACCGCGCGCCGGTCATCACCTTCTTGGCCAGCTTCTGGTACTGGGGGACGACCTCACGCTCGTGCAGCTTGTGGTTGGTGACCACGCAGCCGAGGAAGAAGTTCGTCTGGTCGAGCCGCTCGCCGGTACGCGCGACGCGCAGGCCGGCGTTCATGTCGCTGTAGAGCTTGAGCAGCCCGACCGAATCGATGTCGAATACGGGCGCCGCGGTGCCGCCGTACCCCTCCAGCGGATAGTCGCCCGACAGGCACAGGACATTGTTGAACCCTTCGGAGGCGAGCTTCCAGCCTCGGCTCTCGAGCGCGTTGCGGTTCCAGTCCTTGCAGGCCAGGTGGATGATCACCTCCTGCCCGCGTGAGAGAAGGTCCGTGCCGAGCGTGTCCGGCGCGAGCATGGCATGGCCGCCAGGGTTGTCGGTGATCGACAGCACGTCGATGCGAGGATCGTCGGCCAGCGCCCGCGCCTTCTCGACGAGCGCCTGGCTGCGCTCCGCCGTCACCACTCCACGCGCGGTGACCAGCTCGACCGCGATCGAGAACGAGCCTGGCACCTGCAGGCACTCGTGAAACGGCGTATCAGTCAATGCAGAGCCTCTCCCAACCGGCTACCCAGGCTAGGTCGGTGGCAGGGCGGCCGCAATGGTTCCTTCCGCTGAGCGGAAGAAGGGGGCAGAATGAACAGCGCCATGGGCGGAATGCGGAGTCGAATCGATGACCGGTCGGTGACCGCGCGCGCGTTCGGCGTCCTCGAGGCCTTTACCCCCGAGGCCGCCGCGCTGACCCTGTCGGAGATCGCGCGGCGCGCCGGGCTGCCGCTCACCACGACGCACCGGCTGGTGGCCGACCTGCGAGCCGCAGGGGCGCTCGAGCGCGACGGCGACGGCACGTACCGCGTCGGCCTGCGCCTGTGGGAGATCGCTTCGCTCGCCCCGCGCGGAGTGCCTCTCCGCGAGGCCGCCCTGCCCTTCCTCGAGGACCTCTACGAGGTCACCCACGAGAACGCGCAACTCGGCGTGCGCGAGGGCCACGACGTCGTCTACATCGAGCGGATCGCCGGGCGCCGGGCCGTGGGCGTGCTGACCCGCGTGGGTGGGCGCTTCCCTCTGCACGCCTCCGGCATCGGGCTGGTGCTCCTCGCCCACGCGCCCGAGAGCGTCCAGCGCGAGGTGCTCGACGGTCCCCTGCAGCGGTTCACCGACTACACGATCACCGATACAGGTCGGCTCGAGCGGATCCTGGCGCAGATCCGCCGCGACGGCGTGGTCGTCTCACACCGGCAGGTGACCGACGACGCGATGTCCGTGGCGGCGCCGATCACGGGCGCGGGCGGCGAGGTGATCGCGGCGCTGTCGGTGGTGGCCAAGGCCGGCGAGGGGGTGGCGGCGCGCCTGGCGCCGGTGGTACGAGCTGCCGCGCTCGGCACGTCGCGGACCCTGTCGGCGCGTCGCCGAGTCGACCGGCGACACCGTTGAGTACCCAAGCATCAAACTTGCATACAGTTTGCTGTTCTGTCTATACTCTTGCTCTGCAGCGGCGTCGTCGGCCGCCTTCCAATCCGTTCGCGTGAAGGAGCAGACATGAAGCTGGTGACCTACAACGATGGCCGCGTCGGGCAGGTGGTCGATGGCCAGGTCCTCGAGCTCGACGTGCCCAACATGCGCCGCTACTTCGAGCTCTCCGGGAAGGTCGCGCAGACCGGCCGAAGGACGCCGCTGGACGAGGTGACGCTGCGGGCTCCGATCATCCCCAAGAAGTTCTTCCACACGGCGGGCAACTTCCGCGAGCACCACGAGGAGTCCACGCGCGTGAACTGGTCGCACCCCGTGCTCCCGTGGATCGTTTTCTTTCAGAACGTCGACGCGATCATCGGACCGGACGATCCGATCGTGTACCCCGAGACGATGACCAACGAGCTCGACTACGAGCTCGAGCTGGCCGTGATCATCGGCAAGGCCGGGAAGTTCTTCTCGCCCGAGGAGGCCGAGGAGTACATCGCCGGCTACATCGTGTTCAACGACATCACCGCGCGCGACATCCAGCGCGAGGAGATGAAGTCGGGCGTGTTCTGCCTGTCCAAGAGCATCGACACGTTCGTGCCGATCGGGCCCTGGATCGTCACCCCGGACGAGGTCGGTAATCCCCAGGAGCTGTCGATGGAGCTGCGGGTCAACGGCGAGGTCCGCCAGCGCTCGAACATGAGCCGGATGTCGGTCACCGTGCCCGAGATCATCAGCCACTACTCCGCGATGGGCTACAGCGCGGGCGACATCGTCTCGACCGGCACCGTGTCCGGAGTGGCCGGCTTCAGCGAGGATGCCGCGTCGCTCTATCTCAAGCCCGGCGACGTCGTCGAGGCCGAAGTCGAACGCGTGGGGGTTTTGCGCAATCCGGTCATCTCGTGGGCAGAGGGGCACCCAGAGGCGGCTCCGAGCCAGGCGGCGGCCTAGGCCCGGCTGACGTGGCGGGCGAGCGGACCACGCTCGAGCGGACCACGGCCGAGACGGCCGCCGGAACGCTGGCCGGCGTCCGCGGCGCCGACGCGATCGAGTTCCTGGGGATCCCGTATGCGCGGGCGGAGCGGTTCGGCGCGCCCGCGGCGGCCACTCCCTGGACCGGCGTGCGCGACGCGACGGAGTACGGCCCGGCCGCGCCCCAGCCGGACCGGCCGGCGGCCCGGTTCACCCACGGGCCGATGCCGGCCATCGGCGAGGACTGCCTTAACCTCAACGTCTATGCGCCCGCCCTCGACGGCGAGCGCCCGGTCATGGTGTGGCTGCACGGTGGCGGCTTCGCGATCGGTCACGCCGGCGCGAGCCTCTACCACGGGGCGCGGCTCGCCACGGGGGCCGATGCGGTGGTGGTCACCGTGAACTACCGGCTGGGGAGCCTCGGCTGGCTTGGCCATCCGGACCTCGCCGAGCGACCCGGTGCGCCCGCGGCCAACTGGGGACTACTCGACCAGATCGCCGCGCTCGAGTGGGTGCGCGAGAACATCGCCGCGTTCGGCGGTGACCCCGGACGGGTGACCGTGGCCGGTCAGTCGGCGGGGGCGCTGTGCGCGATCGACCTGCTGGCGGTGCCCACAGCGCGCGGCCTGTTCCGGCGGGTCATCCTGCAGTCACCGCCCCTGGGCGACCTGATCCAGCCGCCGGAGGTAGCCGGCCGCTGGGCCGAGGCGCTCGCCGAAGCGGCCGGCGCCGGCGATCCGAGGGCGCTCGGGTCAGTGGCCGCAGATCGGATCGTCGCCGTGCACGAGGAGCTGCTCGAGCGTCCGGAATACCGTGGCACGCGCGGCGGGGCGCTCCCGACGCTCGATCCGGCCAGCCTGCCGACCTCGGCTCTCGAAGTGCACGGCATGAGTCCCGAGGTCGAGGTGCTCGCCGGCCATACCGCGGACGAAGGCACGTTCTTCTTCGACTCGCCGTGGCGGCCCGCACCGCCGCCGGGGCGCGTTCCGGACATCGTCGCCCACCTGTGCCCGGATGAAGATCCGGGCGCGGTGCTCCGCCGTTACGGGGATGACCTCGTGGCGATCGCCACCGAGGCCATGGTCGCGGGCCCGCTCGCCGTCTGGTGCCAGGCCCGCGCGGCGGCCGGCCCGCGGGTTTACCGCTTCCGGTTCGACTACCCGGGCGGGGGACCGCGCCTGCGCGCCACCCACACCGCGGAAGTGCCCCTGCTGTTCGGGACCTGGCGCGACGGTGACGCCGGTGAGCGCCTGGGCGGGCACGCCACCGGTGCCGGCCCGGTGGCGGATGCGCTCGTGCGGGGCTGGAGTTCGTTCCTGCATGGGAAGGGACCGGGCTGGCGACCGTTGAAGGGAGATGGGTCGCCGCCGGAGGTCGGGGTGTTCGGTGGCAGGCACCCGCACCACTTGGAATCCCGGCCGGAGGCGCTAACAGAGGCGTAACCCTGCCGCGGGCAGAAATGCTGGACACAGCTATCAGAACTGTGTACAGTTATGCCACTGACGGACACCCCGCTCAGTTCGAGGAGAGATGACAGACAGCACACAGCCAGGTGGTGCCCTGCTCGACGTCAGGGGTCTGCGGGTGACCTACGGCGGGGTGGTCGCGGTTGCGGACGTCGACCTTCAGCTCGTAGAGGGCACGGTCCACGGCCTCATCGGGCCCAACGGCGCCGGCAAGACCTCGATGATCGACGCCCTGACCGGCTACACGAAGTCCGCGCGGACAGGTCGTGTTCGGCGGCCGCGACATCAGCCGGCTGCGCCCCTATCGACGAGCGCGTCTCGGGCTGGCCCGGACGTTCCAGTCGGTCGAGCTGTTCGACGATCTCACGGTCGACGAGAACCTGCTGGTGGCCAGCGAGCACGTCACCGTCGCCTCGGCGCTCAGGGACCTGTTCGGACCGCACCGCGCCCCGAACCGCACCGGCGTGGATTGGGCCATCTCGGTGTGCGGGCTCGAGGACGTCGTCGATCGCTATCCCTCCGAGATCTCGCTCGGCAAGCGCAAGCTCGTCGGGGTCGGCCGCGCCCTCGCCCGGCAACCGCGGCTCGTCCTGCTCGATGAGCCAGCTGCCGGACTCGACACCGAGGAGAGCCTCGAGCTCGGGCGTCGCCTTCGGACCTTGCCGGAGGCGCACGGCGTGACCGTGTTCCTCATCGACCACGACATGGGGCTCGTACTGAGCGTCTGCGACCACCTCATGGTCCTCGACTTCGGACGACCGATCGCCTCCGGGACCCCGGCGGAGATCCGCAAGGACCCGCGCGTCATCGAGGCCTACCTGGGAGCGCACCATGCAGCCGCCTAGCCCGACAGCGTCCGGTGACGCCCTCGTCCTCGCGGACGTCGTCGCCGGCCATCAGGGGATTCCGGTCGTCCGCGACCTCAACCTGAAGGTCCGTGTGGGTGAGGTGGTTGCGCTGCTCGGCCCGAACGGCGCCGGCAAGACGACGACGCTCGAGACGATCGCCGGGCTGAACCGGCCAATCTCGGGCTCGATCCAGGTTTCGGGCGAGGACGTGGCCGGCACGCCGGCACACGTCCTCGCCCGCCGGGGGCTCGCGCTCGTGCCCGAGGGCCGCGCCCTGTTTCCCGGCCTCACCGTCCGCGAGCACCTACGCCTGGCGGGCGGGCGCGACGGCTCACGCGAGGACGAACTGCTCGAGATGCTCCCCGAGCTCGGCAAGTGCATGCAGCGCAAGGCGGGCCTGTTGTCCGGGGGCGAGCAGCAGATGCTGGCCATCGGGCGCGCGCTGGTGACCCGTCCCAAGCTGCTGCTAGTGGACGAGATGAGCCTCGGGTTGGCTCCGGTCATCGTCGAGCGACTCCTCCCGATCCTCCGGCGCGTGGCCGACGAGATGGGAGCGAGCGTGCTGTTCGTCGAACAGCATGTCGCGCTAGCGCTCGAGATCTCCGATCGCGCCTACGTCCTGTCCCACGGTCGGATCGCGCTCGAGGGCGCCGCCGCCGAGCTCCGCGAGCGGCGCGAGCTGCTCGCGGCCAGCTATCTGGGGGAAGCGGCCGCCGCGTGATCGGACCGTCTCCCAATGCAACACGACCAAGAGGAGAACCACAGATGAAGACCTCCAGATGGCTCAGTGGAGTGGCCGTGTTGGCTGCCACCGGGCTACTGGCCGCCGGATGCGGATCGAGCGGCTCGAGCAGCAGCAACAGCAGTGGGTCGTCTGGGGGCAGCGCAAGCGCCACGTCGACCGCCTCCGCGAGCTCGAGCTCGTTCTCGTTCGGAACGCCCAAGAAGGCGACCGGAAGCCCCTATGTGTTCGGGATGATCAACGACGAGACCGGCGCCGTGACGTTCCCGGAGGCCCGCCAGGGCGCGATTGCGGCTGAGAACTACGTCAACAACTATCTGGGTGGCATCAACGGCCATCCGATCGAGATCGACAACTGCGTCGGCGACGGCACCCCCGCCACAGCTGCCCGGTGTGCCAACGAGCTCGTGGCCAAGCATCCGATTGCGATCCTGGGCGCCGCCGACGTGGGTGCGCCGGCCTCGATCCCGATCTACGCCCACGCGAACCTTGCGTATCTCGGCGGCATCCCGTTCACCCCGGTCCCGTTCAAGGCCCCGAACTCGATCCAGTTCTGGTCGGTGAGCGTCGGCGATAACACGGCCGCGTCCGTGTACGCCGGCAAGCAGCTGGGCGTGAAGAAGGTCGCGCTGATGTACTTCTCGAACCCGCAGGGCGAGTCGATTCTCGGTCAGGTTCCGCCTGTAATGAAGGCCGCCGGCGTGACTGAGGTCAAGCAGATCCCGCTGTCGCCGACATCGCCGGACCCGAGCCCGCAGGCGGCGCTGATCCAGTCGAGTGGCGCCGACCTCGCGTACATCGACGTCCCGAACGGTTGCGGCAACGTGCTCAAGGCGCTCAAGAGCATCGGCTACACCGGCAAGCTGATGGGCATCGATCCGTGCGGGGCGCCTCCGGTGATCGCAGCCTCAGCCGGCGGCGCCAACGGCATGTACATCGCCTCGCCGTTCCTGCTCCAGACCGGCTCGAGCCAACAGGCGCAGCTGTTCCAGGCCGCGCTCAAGAAGTGGGCCGCCCCGGGCACGTTCATCGACTCGATCTCGACCGCGGGCTTCGCCACCGTGATGAACGTCCAGGCGGCGCTCAACAAGGTCCCGGGAACGCCGACGACGAAGTCGATTCTGGCCGCGTTCAAGACGGGTAGCAATCACCCGAACTTCCTGTCGCACCCCTACACGTGCGACGGGAACCAGATGAGCGGCGCCCCCTCGATCTGCAACGACTACTACCTCATGAACCAGATCCAGAACGGGCAGCTGACGCAGCCCAATCCGAACAACTGGGTTACCTCGAAGGGCTACTACCAGGGCCAGGGGCTCTAAGCACCAGAGGTCCGCCCGCCGTCCGGCGGGCGGACCGATCGCCCTCCACCACAACCACCCCAGACCATGTCCAGCTACATCCTGTTCCTGATCCTCGGCCTCGGCGCCGGCGCCACGTACGCCATCCTCGGCCAGGGGCTCGTTCTCAAGTACCGCAGCGCTGGCGTGGTCGACTTCGCTCACGGCGCGATTGCCATGTTCATCGCGTACGTGTTCGTCAATCTCCGGTCGTTCGGGGAGCTCGAGCTGCCCGTGGTGCTGATCCCGCATCAGATCTCGCTGAACGGCGGCGCCGGGATCGACACGACGATCGCGATCGTGATCTCGCTCGTGTACGCGGCGATCCTCGGCCTGGTTCTGCATTACCTCGTGTACCGGCCGCTGCGGGGCGCGACCCAGCTCACCCGTGTGTGCGCGTCGGTGGGAGTCATGCTGGCGTTCCAGGCCATCGCGGTGCTCAACTACAGCACCCAGCCGGTCGCCACCAACCCGATCTTCCCGAGCTCGCCGCTGTCGATCTCCGGCGTCACCTTCCCCGAGGACCGGTTGTTCTTCACGGGGGTGGTGGTGGTCATCTCGATCGTGCTGGCGCTCATTTACCGCTACACCCGCTTCGGGCTCGCCACGCGGGCCGGCGCCGAGAACGACCGCGGCGCCGCGCTCACCGGCATCTCGGCCAACCGGGTGGCGGCTCAGAACTGGGTCATCGCCACGGTCCTGGCGGGCGCGGCCGGCATCCTCATCGCTCCGGTGGCCAGCCTTGACCCGACGTCCTACACGCTGTTCATCGTCCCGGCCCTGGCCGCCGCGCTGGTCGGCCGGTTCGAGTCGTTCTGGATCACGGCGCTGGCCGGGCTCCTGATCGGCTGCGCCCAGTCCGAGATCAACAAGCTGATCACGGTGTGGACATGGCTACCGCAGAAGGGGCTGTCGGACGCGGTGCCGTTCATCGTGATCATCGCGGTGATGGCCTTCCGGTCGCGGTCGGTGCTCGCCCGGGGCGGTGAGGCCGCTCTGCGCAATCCGTCGGTGGGTCGCCCCCAGTCCTCGCTGCGGACCGCAGCCGGCTGCTTCGTGGGGGGCGTGCTGCTCCTGTTGCTGCTCGACAACGTCCTGCGGTTCGCCTTCATCTCATCGCTCACCGTGACCTGCATCGCCCTGTCGGTCGTCGTGCTGACCGGCTACGTGGGTCAGGTGTCGCTCGCGCAGATGTCGCTGGCCGGCATCGGCGGCTTCATGCTCGGCCACATCTCCCACGGATGGGGACTCGGCTTCCCGTTCTCGCTGGTCGTGGCCGGGCTGTGCGCCGTGCCGGTGGGGCTGGTCATCGGGCTGCCGGCTCTGCGCCTGCGCGGCGTGAACCTCGCGGTGGTGACGCTCGGTTTCGCGGCGGCGATGGACGCCCTCATCTTCTCCAGCACCGGCTTCGCGGGTAGCACCGCCGGCCTGCCGATCAAGCAGCCCCACCTGCTCGGCCTGAACCTGGCGATCAGCTCTGGCAGGTCGACGAACCGGGTGATCTTCGGCGTCATGGTGCTGGTCGTGGTAATCCTGCTCGGGCTGCTCGTTTCCCGGCTCAGGCGCGGTCCCGCGGGGCGGATGCTGCTCGCGATCCGCTCCAACGAGCGCGCGGCGGGCTCGGTCGGAATCAACGTGGCGCAGGGCAAGCTGATGGCCTTCGGGCTTGCCGCGTTCATTGCCGGGATCGGCGGCGCCCTGACCGGCTACACCCAGGGCGAGTTGACCGCCGACAGCTTCGCGGCGTTCACTTCGATCAGCCTGATCGCGATCGTCTTCGTGGCCGGGGTCGGGCGCATCGCCGGGGCGGTGGTGGCCGGGATCATGTTCTCGGCAGCCGGGCTGTTCGTGACCTTCCTCGACATCCACCTGAGCGTCGGCAAGTATCAGGCGATCGTCGCGGGTGTCGCCCTGGTCCTGACCGCCGTGCAGAATCCCGACGGGCTCACCAGCACGTCGACCGGCAAGGGTCCGGCGGTGGCGCTGATGAAGCTGCGCGATCGCGTGCTCGGTCTGCGCAAGCGCGACGTTCCGAGCTATCGCAAGCGCCCGGCCGGCTGACGGGTGGCCCGACCGGACCGTCTGCGGGTCGAGCACCTCGACGCGCCGCTCGGGATCGACACTCCGGCGCCCCGTCTGTCGTGGTGGCTTCCCGGGAGCGCGCGACGCCAGCTGGCCTACAGGCTCCGGGCGGACAACGGCTGGGACACGGGCCGGGTGGAGAGCGAGCAGAGCGTTCTGGTCACCTATGCCGGTCCGTCGCTGCGCTCGAGCCAGCGCGTCACCTGGGAGGTGAAGGTGTGGACGGAGGAGGGTGAGAGCGAATGGTCGGCGCCGGCGTCCTTCGAGATGGGTTTGCTCGGGCGCGGCGATTGGCAGGCGCGGTGGATCGCGCCTTACGAGCCTGAGACCGCCCCGCCGGGGTTGCGGCCGGCGATGCTCGTGCGAGGCGAGTTCGAGGTCGCTGGGTCGATTGCCAGCGCCCGTCTGTACGCGACGGCGCACGGAATCTACGAGGCGTTCCTCAACGGCCGCCGCGTCGGCGACGCCGAGCTGACCCCGGGATTCACGGAGTACCGGACCCGCCTCCAGGTTCAGACGTATGACGTCACCAACCTGGTCTGGTCGGGACGCAACGCGCTCGGCGCGATCCTGTCCGACGGCTGGTTTCGCGGGCAGGTCGGGCTACCGCGCGCGCACGATCAGTGGGGAAACCGGCTGGGCTTCCTCGCGCAGGTGCGAGTGGAGTTGCAGGACGGTGCGATCGCCGTCTTCGGGACGGGGGAGGACTGGCGAGGCGCTTTCTCGCACATCGAGGCGGCCGACCTGATCGCCGGGCAGGCCGTCGATGAGCGGCGCCGGGTCGATGGCTGGTGCGACCCCGGGTTCGACGACGCAGGCTGGGCCCCGGTCTCGGGCGCGGAGCACGGCTACGGCAACCTCGTCTCCTCGCCGGCGCCGCCGGTCCGGGCGGTGCAGGAGCTCACACCGGTGTCGGTCCGCCGGGTGTCCTCGGGGCAGGTGTTCGACCTGGGTCAGAACATCAACGGCTGGGTACGGCTGCACGACCTCGGGCCGGGCGGCACCGAGATCACCCTGACTCACGGCGAAGCCGTCGACGCCGAGGGCGACGTCACCACGACGCACCTCGACGTCGACCTGCCGTTCATCCCCGAGCCGCTGCCGGCAGGCCAGATCGACCGGGTCGTCTCGGCGGGACGGCCGGGGGATGGCTTCGAGCCCAGGCACACGACGCATGGCTTCCGCTACGTGCGCGTCGAAGGGCATCCGGATGAGCTTGCCCCGAGGGATCTGACCGGCGTCGTCGTCCACACCGATCTGACCCGCACGGGCTGGTTCGAGTGCAGCGACGGGCGCATCAACCGGCTGCACGAGTCGGCTGTCTGGAGCCTGCGCGGAAACGCCTGCGACATTCCCACCGACTGCCCGACGCGCGAGCGGGCCGCCTGGACCGGCGACTGGCAGATCTTCGTCCCCACGGCCGCGTTTCTCTACGACGTGGCCGGGTTCTCCGCCAAATGGCTGCGTGACCTGGCGGCCGAGCAGTGGCCGAGCGGGGTGGTGGCCAACCTGGCCCCGAGTCCGCCCGCGGAGTCCGAGGGCGGCTTCGTGGCCACGCTGAACGGCTCCGCGGGGTGGGGCGATGCGGCCGTGATCGTGCCGTGGGAGATCTTCCGGGCGTATGGCGATCGCCGGCTGCTGGACGAACAGTGGCCGTCGATGGTGGCCTGGCTGGCGCACGTCGAGCGCTCGGCGGCTGGGGCAAGGCACCCGGAGCGCGCGGCTCGTCGGCCGGACATGCTGCCCCACGAGCGCTACCTGTGGGACTCGGGCTTTCACTGGGGCGAGTGGCTCGTGCCGGGGGCGGACCTCAAGGGGCCCGAGGAGTTCGAGCGGTTCCGGCAGGCCGACAAGGCCGACGTGGCCACCGCGTACTTCGCGCACTCGGCGCGGCTGATGAGCCTGATCGCCGCCGTGATTGGTCGCTCCGCGGACGCCCGGCGCTACGGCGAGTTGGCCGACCGGGTGCGCGCCGCCTGGCAGGCAGAGTTCATCGACGCCGCCGGAAGCCTGCACCCGGATACGCAGGCAAACCACGTGCGTGCGCTCGCCTTCGACTTGGTCCCGCTCGAACTGCGTGGTGGCGCGGCGGCGCGACTTGCCGAGTTGGTCCGCCAAGCCGACACCCATCTCGCGACCGGGTTCCTGGCCACGCCGTACCTCCTGCCCGTGCTCGCCGACACCGGCCACGTGGATCTCGCCTATGAGCTCCTGTTCACGAACACGATGCCCTCGTGGCTGTACATGATCGACCGCGGCGCGACGACGATGTGGGAGCGTTGGGACGGGATCCGGGAGGACGGCACGCCGTTCGAGTCGCTCAACCATTACTCGAAGGGAGCCGTGGTCGGGTTCCTCCACCGCTACGTGGCCGGGATCCGGTTGCTCGACGAAGGTCCCGCGTATCGGCACTTCCGGATCGAGCCGGAGCCCGGTGGCGGACTGTCGTCGGCACGGGGTGCGCACGACAGCCCGTATGGCCGCATCGAGTCCGCTTGGCAGATCGCGGAAGGCGGACTCGAGCTGACCGCGGTGATCCCGCCGGGGACGACGGCCGACGTGTGTCTGCCCGGCGCGCCCGCCCGCCGGCTGGGACCGGGGCGCCACGTTGTCACGGAGCCGATCGCGCCGTGAACGCCGCTGATCTCTGTGACCGCCTCACGCTTGAGGAGAAGCTCGATCTTCTCACCGGTCCCTCCGGCTTCTGGGAGGGAATGGCCGACCTGTTCGAGCGCGGCCCGGTCGAGCCTTTCCCCACGACTGGCGTGCCGCGACTCGGGATCGACGGGCTGCACACCGGGGATGGGCCACGCGGCGTCAACTTCGGCATCGGGACCTGCTTCCCGGTGGCCATGGCCCGTGCGGCCACGTTCGATCCGGCGCTGGAGGAACGGGTGGGCGAGGCGATCGGGCGGGAGGCGCGAGCGGTGGGCATCACACTGCTGTTCGCGCCGTGTGTCGAGGTGCTCCGGCATCCCGCGTGGGGACGGGCCCAGGAGACATACGGCGAGGACCCTGTGCACAACGGCGAGATGGGCGCGGCGTTCGTGCGGGGCGCACAGCGCCACGTGATGGCGTGCGTCAAGCACCTGGTCTGCAACAGCATCGAGAACGCGCGCTTCCGCGTCGACGTTCGGGTTGACGACAAAACGCTCGACGACATCTTTCTCGTGCCTTACGAGCGCGTCGTCCGCGAGGGCGTCGCTGCCGTGATGGCCGCCTACAACGCCGTGAACGGCGAGTGGTGCGGCCAGAGCCACGCGCTGCTGACCGGGATCCTCAAGGAGCGCTGGGGCTTCGACGGATTCGTGGTGAGCGATTTCGCGTTCTCGATCCGCGACGGCGTGACCGCGATCAACGCCGGCATGGACGTGGAGTTACCGAGCGCGATCCATTTTGGCCGCCGTCTTGCGCCGGCCGTCGCGCGCGGCGAGATCCCGGTCGAGCGGGTGGACGACGCGGTACGGCGGGTGCTCGGACAGCAGTTGCGCTTCGCGGAGATCCTCGGGCGCCGGCCGTCTACGGACGTGCTCGCGTGTGCAGAACATCGCGCGCTCGCACGGGAGGTGTCGACCAAGGCGATCGTGCTGCTCAAGAACGATCAGCTTGAAGAGGTGCCGGTCCTGCCGCTCGAGCCGGCGGGTCTGCGGCGCGTGGTCGTCCTCGGCCGGCTGGCCGATGTCGAGAACACGGGGGACCGGGGCTCGAGCAGCGTGCGCGCGCCCTACGTCGTGACGCCGCTCGAGGGACTCCGGAAGGCGCTCGAGCCTCTCGGCGTCGAAGTGGTCCACGAGGCCGGCCAGGATCCGGCCGCGGCGGCGCGGCTGGCCGCCGGCGCCGATGTCGCGATCGTCATCGCCGGCTATACGGCCGAGGACGAGGGCGAGGGCTTCGGCGGGGACTTCCCGCCGCCCGAGGTCCGGCCGCTGCTGCCACCCGTGCCGCCGGATCACGCCGCTCGGCTCGAGGCTGCGCTTGCGCAGCTGGGCACGGACGACAGCGCCGTCGGCCGGGGAGGCGACCGGCGCTCGCTCACGTTGCGGACCGAGGACGAGGACCTGATCCTTGCCGTGGCCGCTGCCAATCCCCGCACGATCGTCGCGCTGGAATGCGGCAGCGCCGTGATCATGGAGCGGTGGCGGCGGCGCGTCGCGGCCATCCTCGTGCTCTGGTATCCCGGGATGGAGGGCGGGCACGCGCTGGCCGACATCGTGCTGGGACGCGCCAGGCCAACCGGCCGCCTACCGTTCGCGATCCCGGCGGACGCGGCGCATCTGCCGCCGTTCGATCCGGACGCCGGCACGGCTCACTACGGCGCGCTGCACGGCCAGGCACTGCTCGACCACCTCGGTGTGGAGGCGGCCTTCCCGTTCGGGCACGGCCTCACGTACCGCTGAGACTCGAGGCGAGCAACTCGAGCGTCGCCGTCCAGGCGCGCTCGGCGCCCTCGGGGTCGTAGGCCGCCCGGTCCGGCATCGTGTAGCCGTGGTCCGCGCCGGGCATCACGTCGATCCGGTGCGCGACGTCGCGGCGCTCGAGTTGCTCGCGCAGCGGCGGGATACTCGAAGGCGGGGCGATCTCATCAGCCTCGCCGAAGCCGAAGTACAACGAGCCTTGGACCCGGTCGACCGCGAGGTGGGGCGAGTCCGGTTCGTCCGTGACCAGGCCGGTGGGGTGCAGGAGCGAGGCCGCCGCCAGTTCGGCGCCGAATGTCTCCGCCGCCCTGAGGCCGAACCGGCCGCCCATGCAGAAACCCACACAGCCCCACGGGCCGCTGGGGCGATCGGGCAGCATCGCGAGCAGCAACCGCGTGTCTTCGAGCACGTCGTCGTCCTTGATCTGCGCCGTCAGCCTGCGCATCCGCGCGAACTCGTCGGGGTCGCGGGCGGCCAGCTTCTCGGGGTCCGGTCGCTGGGCCGCATCGAACGGGTAGTAGAGGTCGGGCAGCACCGCGGTGTAGCCGGCGTTCGCCAGTCGTTCGGCATGCCCGTACAGCGCCGCCCGGATCCCGGGCGCGTCCATGTAGAGCAGCACGACCGGCGCGGCCTTGTCGGCGTCGGGACGGTGGACGTGGACCGGCATCGTTCCGCGTGGCGTGTTGACCTCGATCGTCGTCTGGCTCATCGCGCGTCTCCTCGTCGTTATCCGGTGGCTGCCTCCGCCGGCTCCGCTATGGCTGCGGCGGCGCAGGCGCCCGCGATCCGGCCGAACACGATCGCGTCGGTCAACCCGCCGCCGTGCTCGGTCAGGTGGCCCCAGATCGAGCCGGCCGCGCCGGCGGCGAACAGCCCGGGGACCGGCGCGCCGCCGGATCGCAGGACGCGAGCTTGCGCATCGCGCCGCGGTCCTCCCGAGGCGGTGGCCACGCCGGGGGTCATCTGGATCGCGTACAGCGGCGGCAGAAGGGGCACGAGCGTGGCCGGCGCCCGGCCGAACTCGTAGTCGGCTCGGCGGCTCACCGCCGCGGCGTAGCCGCCGAGGGTCGATTGCAGCACGGCCGGGTCGAGCCCGGTGGCGGCCGCGAGTTCGGCGGAGTCACGGCCGCGCTTGATCCAGCCGGCGTCCATCTCGGCGGAGTTGTCGGGACTCCACTCGTAGCCGTTCGGGCTGCCGACGATGCCGTGCAACGGCCCCGCCTGGCGCGCGGCCTCGTCGAACACGATCCAGCCGGGCATCCGGGGACGGTTGGGGCGGCGCGGGAGGTAGGTGGTGAGCGCGCGCAGGCGGTCGTGCACCTCCCAGCCGGTCTCGTCCGCGAACCTGAGCCCGTCGCCGTCCACGTAGATGAAGCTTGGCGCATGGACGTCGAGCGTGAAGCCCGCCGGGTAATCCGGGTGCACGAAGGCGAGCCAGCCGAAGAACGCGCTCATGTGCCAGAGCGACGCGCCGGCGCTCGCGGCCAGGCGCAGCGTGTCGCCGGTGTTCCCCGCGTGTCCGACGGACACCAGCGGGAGCGGCAGATAGGTGTCGCGCAACTCGGGATCGGCCTCGAAGCTTCCGCTGGCGAGGACGACTCCGCCACGCGCGGTGACCGTGGTGCGCTCGCCGCCGTGCTCGACGATGGCTCCGGTGACGCGGTCGCTGCCGCGGGTGAGGTCCACGGCGGATGTGTCGAGCGCCACCGGGATCCCGCGCGCGTGGACGGCGGCTTCGAGCACCCGCCACAGGCCGGGGCCGGGTCGCTCGTCCGCTACCGGCACGAATTGCCGGTAGCGGACGTGCGCAGCCCCCGGGAAGTTGGGCCATGACGGAAGCATTCCGCCGAATGCGCTCATGTCGATCGGCTCGGCGCTGCCGCCCAGTTCGCGGACGAATTCCGGGACGTCTGGGAGGCCGCGGGCGTACGCCTCGAGCACGGGGCGGTCGGTCTTGCCGAAGCAGAGCGCGTCGAGGTGCTCGACGGCATGCGGCCCGCCGACCTCGAACAAGAAGCCCCCCGAGTGGACGCAGTTGCCCCCGCCCTGCGCGGTCTTCTCGACCACCGCCACCGACGCGCCGGCGTCGTGGGCGGCGATCGCCGCGCTGGCGCCCGCGGCGCCGAACCCGACGACGAGGACGTCGACCTCGGGCGGAAGGCTCACGTCGGCGGTTCTGTGACGGGGCGGTACGGCTCCGAACCGTCCCATCCCTCGCTCGCGCGTCTGACCATCTCGTAGAAGCCGAGCAACTCGTCGCGGCGCTGCAGGACCTCGATCGGGTGACCGAGGAGTGGGTCGCCGTCGAACCAGACGACGGACACCGGGCCGGTCCGGCCGGTGTGGAAGGGGACGAGACCCGCCGCCTCGAGCCGTGCCACCTCGTCGTCGAGGGAGTCGGCCAGCCACCCGACGTGGCCGATGCCGCCGCCCGGCTTCACGAGCGCGTCGACGAGGCCGGCCGGCTGGGCGTCGTGCACCTGGGTCAGCTCGACGATGATCGGGCCGCACTGGCCGAACGCGGACGAGTGGTCGTACACCGCCGGCGCGCCCCGGTAGGTGACCTCATCGAACACGATGTGCTCGAACGCGTAGAACGGACCGGCACCGAATCGGAGCGCGAACTGCTCGGCGGCGGCGGGCAGCTCATCGACCACGTAACCGATGTGGTGGAGCTCCCGGGTCATCGGAGGAACTGTAGACGAAAACGACTTCTGTATGCAATCATGCGTTTGGTATGTCCCTTCGGCTGGATCACGTCGGGCTCTCGGTCGGGGATCTGGACGCTGCCGGCGAGTTCTACTCACGCGCGTTCGGGTTTGCTCCGCAGCTCGAGTTCGAGCTCGCGCCCCATCCGGTTCGCGGCCTGATGATGCGGCACGAGTCCGGGATGCGACTCGAGCTGTTCGAGCGTTCCGGATCGACGGCCGGCGTCCAGGGGGCGTCGCCGATCGAGGCGCTGGCCACCCGAGGCTACGGGCACTTCGCGTTCGCGGCGCCGGACATCGACGCGGTGTTCGCCGGTGCGCTCGAAGCGGGGGCGCGCGGGGTGCTCGAGCCCGCGCCGTCGCCCGAGCCGGGCGTTCGCTTCGCCTTCCTGGCCGATCCGGAGGGCAACCTGGTCGAGCTGGTCGAGCTCGCCTGATGGATCGGCTCGCCGGCAAGGTTGCGCTGATTACCGGGACCGCCGGGGGACAGGGCGCCGCTGCGGCCCGCCTGTTCGCGGCCGAGGGCGCCACCGTGGTCGGCTGCGACCTCGACGAGGCGCGGGCCCGGGCGGTCGCGGACGAGGTCGTCTCAGCGGGCGGTCCGATGACCGTCGACGCGCCGGTCGACCTGGCCGACCCTGCCGCGGCCGCAGCCTGGGTCGACGGTGCGGCGGCGCGCGCCGGCGGTGTGGACATCCTCTACAACAACGCGTCGGCGCCCCGGGTCGGCCCGTTTGCCGAGATGACGTTCGAGGACTGGCGGTTCACCCAGCGCAACGAACTCGACCTGATCTTTACGGTCACTCATGCGGCGTGGCGCCACCTGATCGCGCGCGGCGGCGGGGTGATCATCAACACGGCGTCGGTGTCGGGGCATCGGGGCGCAACGTTCATCGAGCAGGCTGCGCACGGCGCGGCGAAGGGCGGGGTGCTGGCGATCACCCGCCATCTGGCCGCTTCGGGCGCCAAGCACGGGATCCGAGCCAACTCGATCAGCCCGGGGCTGATCATCACCCCCCAGATCGAGCCGTTCCTCGACGAGCCGGGCCATCCGGTGCACGAGATGCTCCGCACGCACCCGCTCGGCCGGCTCGGCCATCCCGAGGACGTGGCGAGGGTGGCTCTGTTCCTGGCTTCCGACGACGCCGCGTACCTCAACGCGGTGGACATCGTGATCGACGGCGGCCAGTCTCTGATCTCATGAGCCGGGTTCTCTGGCGGGGTGATCCGGGGTACGAGGACGCGCGGGTGGCGCGCGTCTTCAATGCCCGTCGCCCCGATCGCTTTCCGACGGGCGTGCTGGTGGCCGAGTCCGAGGAGGATGTGGTCGCCGGCGTGCGGCTCGCGCGCGAGCGCGGACTGAAGGTCTCGGTCCGTGCGGGCGGGCACAGCTGGGCGGTGTGGAGCCTCCGCGACGACGCGCTGCTGATCGATCTGGGCGCGATGCGCGAGATGGCGTATGACCCGGCCACCGGGATCGCCACGGCCAGCCCGGGCCTGAAGGGCGGCGCCGAGTTCACGCCGTTCCTCACCGGGCACGGGCGCGTGTTCACCGGTGGGCACTGCCCGGGCGTGGGGCTCGGTGGGTTCCTGCTCCAGGGCGGGCAGGGCTGGAACTCGCGGCGGTACGGCTGGGCGTGCGAGAACGTGGTCGGGATCGACGTGGTGACCGCCGACGGTTCGTTGCTGCACGCCTCCGAGGATGAGAACGCCGATCTGCTGTGGGCGGCGCGCGGCGCCGGCCCGGGCTTCTTCGGCGTGATCACCCGCTTTCACGTGCGCACGTTCCCGCGCGCGGACGCGATGACTCACGACACCTGGACGTTCGAGCTCTCCGAGTTGGACGCGCTACTCGAGTGGATCGATGAGCTGTTGCCCACGCTCGAGCGGGTGGTCGAGCCGGTGATCGCGGCGACTCGGCTGCCGCGCCCGGAGGGTCCGCCGGTGCTGCTGCTGCACACCACCGCGATGTGCGAGTCGGCCGAGGAGGCCGAGCGCGCGCTGGCTCCGCTTGCTTCGTGCCCGATCGCGGCGCGCGCGATCTCCCACGAGCGAGGGCCTACCACGATCGAGTTCGAGAACGAAGCGCAGGCTCTCCAGAACCCGGAGAACCATCGCTACGCCGTCGACTGCACGTGGACCGATGCCCGGGCGGCCGAGCTGGCCCCGCATTTGCACGCGCTGTGGAGTGAGCTGCCCACCGAGCACTCGTTCGCGATCTGGTACGGCTGGGCGCCGACGCGCGCGCTGCCGGACATGGCGTTCTCGGTCGAGGGGCGGGCCTATCTGGCCACGTACGCGATCTGGCCCGACGCGGCCGACGACGAGCGCCACCGCGACTGGGTGGTGCGCCACACCGAGCGGCTCGCCGCGGCGGTGGGCAAGGGCGTATACCTGGGCGACACCGACTTCACGCGGCGCCCGGACCGGTTCCTGAGCGACGAGAACTTCCGCCGCCTGGCGGAGATCCGGCGCCGGCGAGACCCCGACGGGATTTTCTGCTCATATCTGCTGGCCGAGGGCGCCACGCTCAATGGCGATCCCGATCGCTCTCTGGACGCAGACACATAATCTGAACCTTGGAAGGAGAGACGATGCCCTACCGAGTCGACAGCCCTGTGCCGGTCCGCGAACTCCCGGGTGAGGCCGTGCCCTACTCGCTGGCGGACGGCGACGGACGGGCGCATCTGCTGCTCGGCCAGGTCGGCCGTGCGTTGGCCGGCGCGGAGGAGACCGGCAATGCGATGTCGGTGATGACCGCGCTCGGACCCGCGGACCGCCCGATCCCGATGCACTATCACGAGAAGGAGCACGACTACTTCTTCTGCGTGCGCGGGCGCATCCAGGTGTGGGCGGACGGCCAGAGCCGGATCCTGGCTCCGGGTGACGTGGCGAGCGTGCCGGCGGGCGTGGTCCACGCGTACCAGTTCCATTCTCACTACAGCCAGTTCATGGGCCCGATCGCGCCGGCCGGCTGGGATCGCTTCTTCGACTTCACCGGAACGCCCTATGCCGGCCCCGCGTATCCCCAGATCGACCCGAGCCCGCCGCCGTTCGAGAAGTTCGGCGCCGCCGAGGGCAAGTTCGCGATGAAGTACCTCCCCGAGGAGCCCTACACCGAGGCGAGCAGCGGTCCTGACGACATCCTGCCCGGGAAGCCGGTGGCGTACTTCCTCCGTGCGGGCGACGGCCCGCGTCACTCGCTGTTCGGGCAGGTCGTCTTTCAGGTGCTGACCGGCGCCGAATCGAGCGGCGCGCTCGGCATGACCGTGACCGAAGGGCCGCGAGGGACTGTGGTTCCCCCGCACGCGCACGCGCGCACGTACGAGGGCATCTACGTGCTCGACGGGCGCGTGAAGGTCACGGCCGACGGCGAGGAGCACCTGCTCACCCGAGGCGACTTCATGAGCGTGCCGACCGGGGTTGAGCACGGCTTGGTCTGCGAGGCCCATCTCACGCGGTTCGTGAGCATGTACGGGCCCGCGGGGCCGGAGCGCCTGGCCGAGATCGCCGGCGAGGTGGCCGAGCAGCGCATCTTCCCGGAGAGCGCTGGGCCGGTCGACGTGGGCCGACTCGAGGCGGCCGCCGCCGAGCTCGACATCGCGTTCGCGGGGTGATCGCGTGAAGGTGCTGATCGCCGGCGGCGGGATTGCCGGGCTCACCCTGGCTCAGGGGCTGCTTCGCGAGGGCGTCGAGTGCGAGCTGTTCGAGCGCGAACCGCTCGACACCTGGCGGACGGGATACCTGCTGAACCTCGACGCCGAAGGCGATGGCGGACTCTCCGCCTGCTTGCCGCCGGCGCTGTATGAGCTGTTCAAGCGCGCCTCGGGCGAGACCATGGAGCACCACGACTTCTCGGTCGTCGTCGACCCGGCCGGCAACCAGCTCACCACGATGAAGCACATCGGCGCCGAGGCGACCGGCGAGCCCCCGCCGACCAACATCGACCGGCGCACGTTCCGCCAGATCCTGCTCGCCGGACTCGACGACGTCGTCCATCACGGCTGCGAGGTGGCCGGGTTCGACGACGCGGGTGATCGCGTCGTGCTGGCGCTCGCCGATGGACGGAGCATCGAGGGCGACGTCCTCGTCGGCGCGGACGGCGTCGGATCGCCCGTCCGCCGCCGGCTCATGCCACAGGTGCAGATCATTCCCTCTCCGGTCGGCGCGCTCGGACTGTTCGGCCGCTCCCCGCTGACCGATGAGGTGCGGGCCGAGCTGCCGCCGGCGATCTGGGATGGCGGGTTCACGATCGTGAGCGACGGCCGCGGCACGATGCTCGGTGTCGGGCACTGGAAGCCTCGGCAGCCGGTACGCGCCGCGGCGGACGAGCTGGGTCTCGACGGAGCCTTCGACGACACCGCCCCGTATGTGATGCTGAACGGCGCCATCCCACCTGGGGTCGAGGTGCCGCCCCCTTCGGAATGGAACGCCGACACGCCGCGCGCCATGCACGACACGATGGTGGCGGCGGTGGCCGGCTGGCATCCGGCGATCCGGGGACTGGTCGACCGAATCGAGCCGACGACGCTGTTCTCCCACCCGTTCCGGCGACTCGATCCGACCCCGCCCTGGCCGTCGTCGCGTGTGACGCTCGTGGGCGACGCCGTCAACGCGATGCTGCCGACGCTCGGCAAGGGGGCGAACATGGCCATGCGCAACGCGGCCGTGCTGCGCGATCAGGTGGTCGCGGCGGCGCGAGGCGAACGGCCGCTGCTCGAGGCGATCGCCGCCTACGAGGCCGACATGCGCGAGGCCACCTACTGGCTGATGGAGCTGGCCGCCGACCACGATCGGTTCGGGGGCGGCGGACTGCGCCGGGACGAGGCGGCGGATGAGGGCGAGGTGCCGGCATGAGGGTGCTCGGGCTCAGCGCGGGCAACCCGGACGGCAGCGCCGAGATCCTCTTGAAGCTCGCGTTGCAAGCGGCCGAGACCGAGGGGGCGGAGGCGGCACTCGTGCGACTGCACGACCTGTCGTTGCCGACGCGGCCGGTCGCCCCGGGCGAGGCCGCGGTCGTCGACGACGGCCCGTGGCTATGGGACCAGCTGATGGAGTCAGACGGACTGATCGTCTCGACGCCGATCTACTCGCGCACGATCGCGGGCACCTTGAAGCTGGTCGCCGACCGCTTGGCGGGGCCGGCCGCTGACGTGGCATTCGCCGAGAGCTACCGGCGTATGCTCGAGGCGGGGGAGACGCCGCCGGTGGCCTTTCCGTACGACGAGCGCGTGTTCCGCCCGCGCGTGGCCGGGTTCATCGCGGTGGGCGGCGCGCTGACCAGCCAGTGGAAGTCACTCGCGCTCCCGCTCATGCACCAGATGACCTTCTCCGCGCACATGGCCGTGGCCGATCAGCTCCTGGTCGGAGGCGCGGGCATGCCGCGCGCGGTCGTACTCGACGCCCGCGCCCTGGTGGCCGCGGCGCGGGTGGGGCGGAGCGTGGGCTCGCAACTCGGGTGCGCGTTCGACGAGGTGGAATACCGCGGCGAGCCGGGGCTGTGCCCGCTCTGTCATCTGTCCGTGGTGGTGGTGAACGGCGAGGCGGTGGAGTGCGCCACGTGCGGCGCGGGCGGCCGGCTGGTGGTTTCGTCGGATGGCGCGAGGATCGACTTCGAGCATCCCGAGCGCTCGGTGGCGACGTTGAATGAGAAGCGCGCGCATTTCGTCGAGGTGCAGGAGACCGCCGGGGCGCAGGGTCCGCTGGCCGAGGAGATCGCCCGGCGAGCGGCTGTCTATGCCGAGTTCGACCGGCGCATTACGCCTCAGTCGACGCGCCGGGCGATTGCGTAGCGGAACACGTTTCGCATCGCGACGCGCCCGTCGGGGCGGGTGAACGGGATCACGGCCCGTTCCAGCGCGGCGCGCGCGGCGGCCTCGCCGGCCACCTCGATGGCCATGGCTCCCCCGCCCGAGGCGAGGACGGCGCGGACGGCGGTGTCGACGTTGTCGTGGGCCCAGGTCAGGGGCACCTCGCCGCTGGTCACGGGTTCGAGCGACGCCTCGTTCAAGAGGCGCTCCAGGCCACCGGGTTCCGACAGCCCATAGGGGAGATGTGGCGCGCCACTCGCGGCGGTCTCTCTAAGTGGCTCGAGCGCGAGGTGCAGCGCGGTGGACTCGTTGCGTTCGGGCTCGGCGAACGTCGTCGCGGCGAGGAGCCCGCCGGGTCGGACCACCCGTGCCGCTTCCCGGGCCGCCGCGGCGGGATCGTCGGCGAACTGGAACGCGTTGAAGCCGACGGCGGTGTCGAAGGAGCCGTCTCCGAAGGGGAGCGCGTCCATGCCGCTGACGAGGAAGTGGGCGTTCGGCACGCGCTCGCGGGCGATCTCGATCAGCTCCGGGGTGATATCGATCCCGGTTACGGTTGCGCCGAGCGCCGCGGCCATAGCCGCGGCGTAGCCTGACCCGCAGCCGATGTCGAGCAACCGCGTACCCGTGCCGACGCCGAGGCGGTGGAGCACCTCCTCGAACAGGGGCGCGTTGGACGGCTCAGCCAGCTCGGCCCAGTCGCGGGGACGGCGTCCCCAATGTTCACCGCTCACGACATTAAAGTATACAGTTCTCGTTTCTGTATACTTTCGCTCGCCGCGCCGTGTTCACGAACAGTGACATCTCTCTCGACGACGCCCGGCGCCTCATTGCCCGGGCGATCGACAAGGCGGCCCACATCGGCGCGCGCGGCGCGTTCGCGGTCGTGGGAGGGAGCGGCGTGCTCGTGTCGGCGTCGCGCATGGACCGCGGTGGCGCGGGCGGGATGGCGCGGGCCCGGTCGAAGGCGTGGATCTCGGCCACCCAGCAGATCCCGAGCACCGAGCACCACCAGCGGATGGCCACGCTGCCACCGCCGATTGCCGCCGGGTTCGTGGCCTGCTCGCCTGAGGCCATGTTTCCGGGCGCCGGCGGGATGCCGATCTACGCCGATGACGTCGTGATCGGCGGCTTCAGCGCCTCGGGCGCGACGATCGGCCCGTTCGTCGACATCCCGGGGATCGACCGGCGCATGCTGATCGCCGAGGGCAAGCCCGCGAACTCCGAGGACCTGATCGTGCTGTGGACGCTCGGCCTGCCCTACCAGGGACAGCACGGCGACGATCAAGCGCGCTGGCTTCAGGCGTTTGGTGAGCTGCCCGATGAGCCGGGCCTGGGCTACGACGATCCGCCGCCCGCCAGTCAGCCCGAGCACGAATGGGCGCTCGGTCTTGCCGATCGTGCCATTGCGCATGCGGATGCGCGGCGCGTTCGCATCGCCGTCGCTGTGGTCGACGTCCGCGGCGATCCGATCCAGCAGGACACGATGGACGGGGCGCCCACGGCGGCGCCGTTCGTGGCCGAGGCGGTGGCTGCGGGCGCGGCGACCTTCCAGCGCCCGAGTGCGGAGATCGACCCGGCAGTTGTCTCTGTGCTGCCGTACCACGTGCTGTGCGTGCCCGGCGGGGTGCCGGTGAGCGACGGCGATCGGGTGGTGGCGGGCCTCGGGATCGCCGGGCCCGACGCCGGCATCTGTCAGGAGATCGCCGACGCGGTGCTGGTGTGAGGGTCTGCGTCGTCGGCTGCGGTGCGATCGGCGGCCTGTACGCAGCCCACCTGGCGCGGCTGCCCGAGCTCGAGGTGTGGGCCTATGACGTCGCGCGATCGCACGTCGACGCGATCAACCGGGACGGCCTGCGCGTGATCGGTCACACCGAGCTGGTGGGGCAGGTGCGCGCCACGTCCGACGCCGGCGAGATCCCGGAGTGCTCGCTCGGCATCGTCGCGGTCAAGGGCACGCTCACCGAGGCGGCAATCGCGGCGTGCGCGGCGGTCTTTCCGAACGGTGCGGTGTGCAGCGTGCAGAACGGGATCGGCAACGAGGAGGTGATCGCCGAGTACGTCCCGCGGGTCATGCGCGGCGTCACGTTGCCCGCCGCCCGGGTGGCCGCTCCCGGGGTGATCCACATGGACGGCTCCGGCACGACGTGGATCGGGCCGTTCGAGCCCAAGCCGGCCCTGCCCGATGAGGTCGAGCGGCTCGGGTCGCTGCTGAACGCGAGCGGGATGACGACGCGCGCGCTGTCCGACGCGCGCGGAGCGCAGTGGACGAAGCTGCTGTTCAACTGCGCCACCAATCCGCTGTGCGCGTTGACCGGGTTGACGCACGGCGAGCTGTGCGAGCTCGAGGCCACCCGGCGCGTGGCCGGCGAGCTGCTGCGCGAGGGTCGGGCGGTGGCCGACGCCCTGGGCATCGAGCTCGAGGAAGATCCCGAGGCCCTGGTCGACACGCTCGGACGGGCCAACTACGACCACAAGCCGAGCATGCTCCAGGACGTGCTGGCCCACCGCGCCACCGAGATCGGGACGCTCAACGAGGGGCTCGTGGCCCAGGCCAGGGCGTGCGGGTTGCCGGCGCCGGTGAACCAGGCCGTGGCCGAGTTGATCCGGGGGGTCGAGCGCAGCTGGGCGCGTTCGTGAGGTGCGGCCGTCCGCGCGGGTACGCTTGCCTTCCGTGAGCGTGATCATCGCCCTGGTCGGCGACCGCAAGCCCGACCACCCGAGCCATCGCGAGCTCGATGCCGTCCGGGGGCTGCTCGGCGAGGACGTGTCGGCGGAGTGGGTGGCGACCGGCGGCGAGCGGATTCGGGATCTGGGCGGGTTCGACGGGATCTGGCTCGTCCCGGGGTCGCCCTACGCCGACGACTCGGCCGCGTACGGGGCGGTTCGATGGGCGCGGGAGAACGGCGTGCCGTTTCTCGGCACGTGCGGCGGGCTCCAGTACGCGGTAGTGGAGTACTTCCGCAACGTCCTCGGCGTCGCTGGTGCGTCTCACGCGGAATCGGATGGCCCCGACGACAGCAACGTGGTCCATCCGCTGGCCTGCTCGCTGCAGGGCGAGGAGCGGTTGGTCCGGCCGATCGCCGGCACGCGGTTCGCGCGCCTGATGCGCGACGAGCCGTTCGTCGGCATGCACTACTGCGGCTACGGCCCGGGGGGTGTGGAGGTGGAGCGCCTCGTCGAGGGTGGGATGGTGGTCGAGGCCACCGCCGAGGATGCCGGCGCGGAGGTCCTCGAGTTGCCGGCGAATCGCTTCTACATGCTCACGCTGTTCCAGCCCCACATCGGCGCGCTGGCCGGCAAGCCGCTGCATCCGCTTCTGGGCGAGTTCGTTCGCTGCGCCCGCACGTACGCGCCCGCGACTGTTCTGCCACTCGGCGCCCGCGCGCCGGCGAATGGCAGTTGACTCGGCTCTGGCGCGAGTGAATAGGCATTCACCGGACGGGCTAGGTGCCGAGTGTCGGGTTACTCGCGCTGGTCGCCGGCACTCAGTTCTGTCACCAGCGTCCGCAGTGGCTCGATCGCGGCGAGGAGACTGGCGACGTCCTCGGCCGGGAGTCTCGCAAGCTGCGCGCGGAGCAGGTTGCCCCACGCCTCCTCGCGCTGGCGGCGGATGGCCTGCGCTCGGGCGGTGGGTTCGAGCCGGGCGATCCGGGCGTCGGCCCCATCGACTCGTCGTTGCAGCAGCCCCCTCGCCAAGAGCCCCCGGATCGCCGCGCTGGCGTTGCTCGGCCGGAGCCCGAGCTCACGCGCGACGTCGCCGACGCTCAGTCCCGGCCGTCGAACCAGCAACCTCATGACCTCGAGCTCGGACGGTGGGAGCGGATCCAGTTCCGCTTCGGCCTGCGGATCCAGCGTGCGCGGGAGCAGCCAGACGAGGTCGTGCAGCGCCACGGCTAGCTCCCGGGTTCGGGCGGCGGGCGGTTGACGAGCCATCGATGGACATGTTACGGTAAACAAATAGATATGAACATATATGTAAATGGAGAAGGCAGGATGGAATTGGCTAAGCGGGTCGCCCGGGCGGAACTGGCCGGGTTCGAGGGGCAGGTGGTGTGTCCGGGGGATGCGGACTACGACCGCGGGCGGACGGTGTGGAACGCGATGCACGACCGCCGGCCGGCGCTGATCGCGCGCTGCACGAGCACGCGCGACGTGGCCGCCGCGATCGCGTACGGACGCGCGCACGGCATGCCGATCGCGGTGCGCGGTGGCGGGCACAGCATGCCCGGCCACAGTACGTGCGACGACGGCATCGTCATCGATCTGCGCCCGATGAGCGCGGTGCGCGTCGACCCGGTGGCGCGCCGAGCCGTCGTCCAGGGCGGCGCGCTGCTCGGCGAGGTCGACCGCGCCACCCAGGCGCACGGGCTGGTCGTGCCGGCCGGCGTGGTCTCGCACACGGGCGTAGGCGGGCTGACCCTGGGTGGGGGAGTGGGGCGACTCATGCGGCGGTTCGGGCTGACCATCGACAGCCTGCTGGCCGCCGAGGTGGTCACCGCCGACGGTCGTGTCCTGAAAGCCAGCGCCACCGACCACCCTGACCTCTTCTGGGGGATCCGGGGTGGCGGTGGCAACTTCGGCGTGGTCACGCAGTTCGAGTTCCTGCTGCACGAGCTGAGCGAGTTGTTGATCCTGGCCACGTTCCATCCGCTCGAGCGGGTGCCCGAGGTGCTAGGCCGCGGCCGGTGCGCGATGGCCGAGGACCCGCCGGACGAGCTGCTGTGGACGAGCTTCCTGCGGAAGGCACCACCGCTGCCGTGGATCCCGCCGGAGTTGGTCGGCCGCCTCGGCGTGATGTCGCTGATCGAGTGGTCGGGCGAACCGGCGCCGGGACGGCGACGCCTCGAAACCCTGCGCCGCGAGCTGTCCCCGATCGCCGACTCGCTCGAGCCCGTGCCGTTCCTGACGATCCAGACCCTGACCGACGAGATCTTCGCCGCCGGCAAGCGCACCTACATCAAGGCGGGGTTCGCGCGGGAGCTCAGCGAATCGCTGATCGAGACGCTGTGGCACTGCGGCGCGCAGGTCGGGTCGGGGTTCTCGCAGATCGAGGTGCTGGCGATGGGCGGGGCGATCCGCCGCGTCGCACCCGAGGCGACGGCGTTCCCGCACCGGGAGGCGAGCTGGCTGATCAACCTGCCGGCCACGTGGGAGGACGCCGCCGACGACGGCGCCGAGATCGACTGGGTCCGGCGCAGCTTCGCGGCGCTCGAGCCGCACCTCACCGGGGGCAAGTACGTGAACTTCATGGGCGAGGACGAGAGCTCGGATGCCGGCGGCGCGTACGGGGCGACGCTGCGTCGGCTCGAGCGCGTCAAACGGGCGTACGACCCCGGCAACGTCTTCCGGCTCAATCAGAACGTCGCGCCGTAACTGTAGACGTATCGCCAAACTGTATGCAATAATCCGGTGCGGTGATGGACGTCGCGCAGAAGATCGATTGGGCTGAGCAGGAGTTCACCGAGGTGCGTCCCAACATCTACGGGGCGACCATCCACACGCCGCAGCTGACCGCGACGCTGTACCGCTACGGCGGCGGCTCGAGCTGGGAGGAGCACGAGCACCCGCAGGATCAGATCACCACCGTGCTGGAGGGGGCGGTCGACTTCGTGGTCGACGGTCGGCCGGTCCGGCTCGAGGCGGGCCAGCTCGCCGCGCTGCCCGGCGGTACGCCTCACTCCGCCACCGTGCCCGAGGGCGGTGCGATCACCCTGAACGTGTTCACCCATCGCGACAAGGCGCCGGATGCCTGACTGGCTGGGGCTGGAGGGCCAGCGCATTGTGGTGGCCGGCGGCGCGGGGACGATCGGGTCGGCGCTCGTGACCGGCTTCGCCGATGCGGGCGCGAACGTCGGGGTGATCGACCTCGACGTGTCGAACATCGACTCCCGAGCGGTGAGCGCGACCGCACAGGCCGATCTCAGCGATCCGGACGCGGCGCGGGACTCGCTGCACAGCGTGCGCGGGAAGCTTGGCGGCCTCGACGGGCTGGTCCATTGCGTCGGGATAAATGACCGAAAGCCGATCGAGGATTACACCGGGTCTGAGTGGGATCGAATTGTGAGCGTTAACTTAACCAGTGCATTTCACCTCGCCACCCAGGCCGCGGTGGTGATGCGTGAGCAGCGTCGCGGTCGCATCGTGTTCTTCTCCTCGGTGGCCGGACGCAGCGGGCACAAGCTGCACGGACCGTACGCCGCGACGAAGGGCGCGATCAACCAGCTGATGCGGGTGATCGCCCACGAGTACGCGATGCACGGTGTCACCGCTAACGCCGTGGCGCCGGGCTACATGGACACTGAGCTCACCCGCCGTTACCTGACCGACAATCCCGACAAGCGAGAGGCCCTCATCGAGTTGATCCCCGCCCGCCGGTTCGGCACGCTGCAGGAAGTGGTGGATCCCGTGCTGTTCTTGTGCTCCCCCCGCGCGAGTTTCATCACCGGGCAAGTCCTATACATCGACGGCGGCCGCACGATCGTCTAAGGAGGCGCCGATGCAACCGAGGTTCGACGGCAAGACGTTCATGGTCACCGGCGCCGGAACCGGCTTCGGCGCTGCGCTATCGCTGCGCGCCGCGCAGGAAGGCGCCGGCAAGGTCATCGTCCACTACCGCAGTTCGTCCGACGGCGCCGAGCGAACCGCGGAGCGCGTGCGGGAGACCGGTGCTGAGGCGGTCGTCGTGCAGGGCGACATCACCTCGTGGGCCGATATCCAGCGGATGGCGGCATGGGCGTTCGAGGAGGCCGGCGGCGTCGACGTTTTGATCAACAACGTCGGGGACATGGCATCCGGTCAAGCGTCGTGGACCGAAGTGACCGAGGAGGCGATCGACCACGTGCTGGCCGTCGACATCAAGGGGACGATGTTGATGGTGCATGAGTTCGGGCAGCGCATGGTGGCGCGCGGTGGCGGCGCGATCGTTAACGTGGGTTCGACCGTGATCGTGCGCGGGAGTCCACGGGCGCCGCAGTACGCTGCCGGCAAGTACGGCCTGCTCGGCATAACCAAGTCATACGCCAAGGCGCTTGCGCCGACTGTGCGCGTTAACACGTTCGCTCCCGGGTTCATGGAGACCGAGGCGTTACTGAACCGTCCGGAATGGCAGGCCGGGCGGCGCGAGGTGGTGCTTTCCGGGACCCCGACTGCCAAAATCCCCAAGCCGGACGAGATGACCGGCGCTGCGCTCTTCCTGGCCAGCGACGACGCTCATCACATCACCGGCTCGTACATGATCGCCGACGGCGGCTACAGCATGCTGGGAGCGTGAGCGAGATGACACTCGGCGAGAACGGCCAGAACACAGACGATGTCTACGTACGCGTGCGCGAGGCGATCCTCGACGGCGAACTCGCGCCGGGTGCGGTGATGTCCCAAGTGGCCCTGGCCGAGGAGCTCGGGATCAGCCGCACGCCTCTGCGCGAGGCGCTGCGCATGCTCCAGTCAGAGCGACTGGTCGAGGCGGAGCACAACCGGCGCGTCCGCGTGGCGCCGATGTCGGCCGCCGACCTCGAGGAGCTGTGCATCGCGCGGATCGCGCTCGAGGCCGAGGCCATGCGCCTGTCCGTGTCGCGGCTGACCCCGGAGAATCTCGCCCGGCTCGAGGGCTACATGGCCGAGATGGCGCACTACGCGCAGGCCAAGGACTACCGGCGCTGGACCATGCCACACCGGAACTTCCACCGCGCCCTCACCGCGCCGGCCGGCGAGCGGATCAACGATCTGCTCGGTCAGCTGTTCGATCACGCCGAGCGCTACCGGCGTCTGCACGTCGGCCACGGACCGACGTCCTGGGCGACCGCGGGACACCGCGAGATCCTCGACGCCTGCGAGGCGGGTGACCGCGACCGGAGCGCCAGCCTGCTGGCCAGCCACCTGGCCCGGATCGGGCTCGAGGTCGTGGAGCTGCTCGAGCCCGACTACGACCCGGTGGCGCTGCGCACCGCGGTGATCGACGTCGGTGGCGAGGTGCCGACCCGGCGATCGCTCCCGCGCGGCAAGTCCTGAGCGCGCCGGCGATGTCACGAGACGGGCGCTCGTGGCATCTAATGTCCGAATGACCGTTCGCTGACTCGAGCGCCGCGGCGCACGGACGCGCGTCCCCGCTCGCACCAGATTTCTGGGAATAAGTCCAGAAATCGAATCGTTCAAGATCTGGATAGGGTTTGGCGATGACCCCGTCCGACGGAGCCGTCCCTTCTGCCGCGCTGCGCAATGCCGGTCTGCGGATCACCGCGTCACGCCTGGCCGTGCTTTCCGCGGTGGGTGAGGGGGACCATCTGACTGCCGACCAGGTCGCCTCTGCCGTGCGCGGCCGGGTCGGCACGATCTCGACCCAGGCGGTATACGACGTGCTTGCCGCCCTGACCCGGGCCGGGCTCACGCGCAGGATCGAGCCGGCCGGGAGCCCGGCGCGCTACGAGACCCGCGTCGGCGACAACCATCACCACGTCGTCTGCCGCGTGTGCGGTGCCGTCAGCGACGTCGATTGTCTGGTCGGGGAGCCGCCCTGTGTATTGCCGAACGAATCGAGCGGGTACGTGATCGATGAGGCCGAGGTCACTTTCTGGGGACTCTGCCCCACCTGCCAGACAACGTCCAACCCCCACCAGAAGGAGACCGGATGACCGACAAGCCTCCGCGCACCACAACCGACGCCGGCATTCCCGTCGCGAGCGACGAGTTCTCGCTCACGGTCGGTCCGGACGGACCGATCCTGCTCCAGGACCAGTACCTGATCGAGCAGATGGCCAACTTCAACCGCGAGCGGATTCCCGAGCGCCAGCCCCATGCCAAGGGCTCGGGCGCGTTCGGCGTGTTCGAGACGACCGAGGACGTGAGCGCCTACACCCGGGCCGCCCTGTTCCAGCCGGGCGTCAAGACCGAGATGCTCGCTCGGTTCTCCACCGTCGCCGGCGAGAGCGGCAGCCCCGATACGTGGCGCGACCCGCGCGGATTCGCGCTGAAGTTCTATACGAGCGAGGGCAACTACGACATGGTCGGCAACAACACGCCGGTCTTCTTCCTCCGCGACCCGATGAAGTTCCAGCACTTCATCCGCAGCCAGAAGCGCCGCGCCGACAGCGGCCTGCGCGACCACGACATGCAGTGGGACTTCTGGACGCTGTCACCGGAGTCCGCTCATCAGGTCACCTGGCTGATGGGCGACCGCGGCATCCCGAAGTCCTACCGCCACATGAACGGGTACTCGAGCCACACCTACATGTGGGTCAACGCCGGCGGCGAGAAGTACTGGGTCAAGTACCACTTCAAGACCGATCAGGGCATCGAGTTCCTGACCCAGGACGAGGGCGACCAGTTGGCCGGTGAGAACGGCGACGCGCACCGCCAGGACCTGTTCGAGGCCATCCGCGACGGCGATTTCCCGAGCTGGACCCTGTACATGCAGGTCATGCCGTTCGAGGAGGCCAAGACCTATCGGTTCAATCCGTTCGACCTGACGAAGGTATGGCCGCACGGCGACTATCCGCTGATCAAGGTCGGGCAGATGACGCTGGGTCGCAACGTGACCGACTTCCACACCGAGATGGAGCAGGCCGCGTTCGAGCCCAACAACCTGGTTCCCGGCATCGGGCTCAGCCCCGACAAGATGCTGCTCGCCCGCGGCTTCTCCTATGCGGATGCCCACCGGGCCCGGCTCGGCGTTAACTACAAGCAGATCCCGGTCAATACCCCGCACGTGCCGGTGCACAGCTACAGCAAGGACGGCGTCGGCCGCACGGTCAACGTCTCCGATCCGGTCTATGCACCTAACTCCTACGGCGGCCCCAAGGCCGACCCGTCGGCGACCGACCAGGCCGGACTGTGGGCGGCGGACGGCGAGATGGTCCGCTCCGCGTACACCCCCCGTGCCGAGGACGACGACTTCGGCCAGGCCGGGACCATGGTGCGCGAGGTGCTCGACGACGACGCTCGTGAGCGCCTGGTCTCGAACATCGCCGGCCACGTCCTGCAGGGCGTCTCGGACGAGGTGGTGGCGCGGGTCTTCGAGTACTGGAAGAGCGTCGACCAGGAGCTCGGCGAGCGCGTCGAGCAGGCGGTCGGAGCCGGGGTAGGCGCCTAGGCATTCGCGGTCTGGGGCGCGTCCGGGCTGCGCTCCGGGCGCGCTCCTCCATCTGCGAACTCGGCGATCAGCTCGGCCAGCACGTCGGGCTGGTCGACCATCGAGAACGTCCGCGCGCGCTCGATCAGCTCGAACTGCGCGTCGGGCAGCACCCTGGCCAGGCGACGGCCGTCCTCGACCGGGAAGAACGTGTCGTCGGCCGACCACGCGATCAGCGCCGGCTTGGTGAACTGAGGCAGGCGGGCGCCGGCGTCGACCATCGTCTGGCGGTGCATCGACGCGGTGAAGCGCCGCAGATCCTCACGAACGCGCGAGTTGGTCAGAATTGGCTCGACCCACTCCCGGACGAGGTTGTCGATGTCTGCGTGGGCCAGCTGTCCGAACCCGCGCTCGCGCACCGTCCGCGCGCGCAGCGGTGCGACCGCGGCCCGGAACGTCGGTGCGAACTTCGCCGCCGCGATAAGCGTCTTGAAGCTTCCCCCAGGCGGGAAATTCTCGAAGGCGTCGCAGCTCGTCAGGACCAGTCCTCCCAGACGCTCCGGCGTGGTGGTGGCGACGATCTGGGCGATCGCGCCGCCGGTGTCGACGCCGACCAGCACCACGTCGTCAAGGTCGAGCGCCTCGAGGAACTCGGCCACCAGGGCGGCGATGCCCTCCATGGTCAGCTCGGCGTCCTCACGCATCGGCTCCGAGTGCGCGCCCAGTGGCCAGGTCGGGGCGAGGCAGGTGGAGCCCCAGCCGGCCAGTCGCTCGGCGACCGGCTGCCAGAGCGACGAGCCCATCGCGTAGCCGTGCACGAAGACGATCGGGCGGCCCCCGTCGGGACCCGACTTCTCATAATGGATTGTTCCGGCGCTGAGGGTGACGGCTGGCATAGAGTCCTCCAGGTTTGGGCATTTCCGTACAGACTGCACGTAAGATACCAACAGACTGTATGTATGTAAATGCGACGCACTCAAGCTGAACGCTCGGCCGCAACCCAGCAGGCGCTGATCACCGCGGCTCGCCGTCTGTGGGGCGAGCGGGGCTACGCCGAGGTCGGCACGCCCGAGATCGTCGAGGCGGCCGGCGTCACCCGGGGCGCGATGTACCACCAGTACGCAGACAAGGCTGCGCTGTTCCGCGCGGTCATCGAGGCGATGGACGTCGAGATCATCGCGCGCATTCAAGCGTTGGTGGCCGCCGCGCGGCCCGACACTCCGGCCGACACGATGCACGCGATGGCCAACGCATGGCTCGACATCGCCGCGGAACCGGAGGTCCGACGGCTGATGCTCGTCGACGCGCCAAGCGTGATCGGCTGGGCCGAGTACCGCGAGATGTCCCAGAGCAACAGTGTCGAGGCGGCCGAGCAGTTGCTGAACGCCGCCATCGAGGCCGGACAGCTCCGGCCTCAACCGGTGCGGCCGCTCGCCCTGGTGCTCCTCGGCGCGTTCGAAGAAGCCGCGACGTATATGGCGCGCGCGGAAGATCCGGCGCAGGCGCGGGAGGAAGTCCGCGCCGTGCTCCGCGACCTGATCGACGGTCTCCTCAGGCCATCGTCAGCTCGCGGCGCGGACGGGTGAGATCGGCACGAGTTCGCGGGCGAGGGAGCGCGAGCGATCTGCCATTCGGCGGCCCCCGGCGGTCGAGTGGCACATCACTCGCGCTATGCGCGAGTGAATCGGCATTCACCGAGGCGGGCGGGGCGAATGGCAGAAAACTCGCGGTCGGGCGGGTCGGCGGGGTCGGGCGGTGGCGGCGAGACGGCGCTCTCTGAGAGGATCCGTGGGCAGACACCGATCCGATTCGGAGGCTTGATGAGCACGCGTGTGATGCCGAGCGTTCGCCCGTTACGAGACCGCCCGGCCTGGAAGGCGCTCGAGCGCCACTATGAGGAGGTGCGGGGCACGCACCTGCGCGAGCTGTTCGCCGCCGACGAGACGCGCGGCGAGCGGCTGGTCGTCGAGGCCGCCGGCCTGTATCTCGATTACTCCAAGAACCGGATCACCGACGAGACCGTGCCGCTGCTGGGCGCGCTGGCCGAGCAGTCGGGCCTGCCGGACCGGATCGAGGCGATGTTCTCCGGCGAGCGGATCAACGTGTCGGAGAATCGCTCGGTGCTGCACGTGGCGCTGCGGATGCCGAAGAGCGCCTCGCTGATCGTCGACGGGGTCGACGTGGTCAAGCAGGTGCACGAGGTGCTCGACCGGATGTCGGCGTTCAGCGACCGGGTGCGCAGCGGTGAGTGGAAGGGCCACACGGGCAAGCCGATCCGCAACGTGGTCAACATCGGCATCGGCGGCTCGGACCTCGGGCCGGTGATGGCGTACGAGGCGTTGCGCCATTACACCGATCGTGACCGTACGTTCCGCTTCGTCTCCAACGTCGACTCGACCGACATCGTGGAGGCGACGCGCGACCTGGATCCGGCCGAGACGCTGTTCATCGTCTCCTCCAAGACGTTCACGACGCTCGAGACGATGACCAACGCCCGCTCGGCGCGCGAGTGGGCGCTGGCCGGGCTGGGCGGCGACGAAGCAGCCATCGCGAAGCACTTCGTGGCCGTGTCGACCAATGCCGAGAAGGTGACCGAGTTCGGGATCGACACCGACAACATGTTCGGGTTCTGGGAGTGGGTGGGGGGTCGCTACTCGATGGACTCGGCGATCGGGCTCTCGACGATGCTGGCCGTCGGGCCCGAGCGCTTCCACGAGATGCTGGCCGGGTTCCATGCCATCGACGAGCACTTCCGGAGCGCTCCGTTCGCGCAGAACCTGCCGATGCTGATGGGCCTGCTCGGCGTGTGGTACGCGGACTTCTTCGGGTCCCAGACCGTGGGCGTGATGCCCTACGAGCAGTACCTGAAGCGCTTCCCGGCCTACCTCCAGCAGTTGACCATGGAGTCCAACGGCAAGCACGTCACGCTCGACGGCAGTCACGTCGACTACGAGACCGGCGCGGTGTACTGGGGCGAGCCCGGGACGAACGGGCAGCACAGCTTCTACCAGCTGATCCACCAGGGCACGCGGCTGATCCCGGTCGACTTCATCGCGTTCGCCAAGACGCTCAACCCGCTGCGCGACCACCACGATCTACTGATGTCGAACGTGTTCGCGCAGGCCGAGGCGCTGGCGTTCGGCAAGACCGAGGAAGAGGTCCGCGCCGAAGGCACGCCCGATCACATCGTCCCCCACCGGGTGATGGAGGGCAATCGGCCCACCAACGTGATCCTCGTCGAGGAGCTGACGCCGCACGCGCTGGGGAGCCTGGTGGCGCTCTACGAGCACCTGGTGTTCACCCAGGGCGTGGTCTGGCAGGTCGACTCGTTCGACCAGTGGGGGGTGGAGCTGGGCAAGGCGCTCGCCGTGCGGATCATCCCCGAGCTTCAGAGCGAGACCGAGCCCGAGCTGCAACACGACAGCTCGACCAACGCGCTGATCCGTCGCTACCGGGCGACGCGCTGAGACGATCTGACAAGCACCGACAGCCAGGAGAGCCAATCACATGCCGACGGACAAGCCGATGCAGTTGGGAATGGTCGGACTGGGACGGATGGGGGCCGGCATCGTCCGCCGCCTGACGCGCGACGGACACCGCTGTGTCGGGTACGACGTGAACGCCGACGCGGTCAAGACGCTCGAGGGCGAGGGCATCGGGGGCGCGACCTCGCTGGAGGAGTTCGCCGCCAAGCTCGAGAAGCCGCGCACGGCGTGGGTGATGGTCCCGGCCGGCGAGATCACGTCGAAGACGATCAGCGCGGTGGCCGAGGTGTTCGAGGCCGGCGATGTGATCATCGACGGCGGCAACACGCACTACCACGACGACATCCGCCACGCGGCGGAGCTCCGCGAGAAGGGCATCCATCACGTCGACGTCGGGACGAGCGGCGGCGTGTACGGGCTCGAGCGCGGCTTCTGCCTGATGATCGGTGGCGAGGACGACGTGGTAGAGCGGCTGTATCCGCTGTTTGGCTCGATCGCGCCCGGCATCGGCACGGCGGAGCGGACGCCGGGGCGCTCGGGCGACCCTTCGCCGTCGGAGAGCGGATTTCTCCACTGCGGCCCCAACGGCGCCGGGCACTTCGTGAAGATGGTCCACAACGGGATCGAGTACGGGATCATGGCCGCCTACGCCGAGGGGCTGAACATCCTGCACAGCGCGAACGTCGGCAAGGAGGTGCTGCAGGGCGACGCCGAGACCGCGCCGATGGAGCACCCCGAGTACTACCAGTACGACATCGACACGGTCGAGGTGACCGAGGTGTGGCGCCGAGGCAGTGTGGTCAGCTCCTGGCTGCTCGACCTGACCGCGCAGGCGCTGTTCGAGTCCCCGACCCTCGAGGACTTCTCGGGCCGCGTGTCCGACTCGGGCGAGGGTCGCTGGACGTCGATCGCGGCGATCGACGAGGGCGTGCCCGCGCCGGTGCTTACCACTGCGCTCTACTCGCGGTTTGCCTCCCGTGACCTGGACAACTACGCCAACCGGGTCCTGTCCGCCATGCGCTACGGCTTCGGCGGGCACCGGGAGAAGCCGTCAGGTTGAGCGCGGCCGGCGACATAGAGCGTGAGAAGCAGCGCGCGGCGGAGGCGGCGGCCGAGCTGGTCCAGGACGGCATGACGGTGGGGCTGGGGACGGGATCGACCGCCGCGTACCTGCTGCCGCCGCTGGCCGCCCGCAAGCTGGGCATCCGCTGCGTGGCCACCTCGCCGGCTACCTCGCAGGCTGCCCAGGCGCTGGGGATCGAGGTGGTCTCGTTCGCGGGCCTCGAGGCGCCGGCGCGCCTCGACGTGACGATCGACGGCGCCGACGAGGTCGACCCGGCGGGCTGGCTGGTCAAGGGCGGCGGCGGCGCGCACACGCGGGAGAAGGCGGTGGCGGCGGCCAGCGATCGCTTCATCGTGATCGTCTCGGCCAACAAGATGGTCGACGCGCTCACACCGCCGATCCCGCTCGAGCTGGCCGAGTTCGGAATTGCCGCCACGCTGGCGCGGCTGGGATCGGTCCGCCTTCGCGACGTGACCCACAGCCCTGACGGCGGCGTGATCGCCGACTACACGGGGTCGTTCGACGATCCGGCCGAGCTCGCGGGCTGGCTGTCCGCGATGCCGGGCGTGGTCGAGCACGGGCTGTTCCCGCCCGAGATGGTGGCGGAGGTGCTCGTTGGCCGCCCCGACGGGGTCGAGCGGATCCCGGTGGCGTAGTTCAGACCGGCGCGCCGTCGGCGAAGCTGTAAGGAGGCCATGGGCCGGTGCACACGAGCTCCACGTCCTCCAGGCGATCGTCCAGTTGCTCGACCATCGCCACGAACTCGCCGACGCGCCCGCGGTCGACCAGGTAGGCGTCGTGCACGGGAAGATCGGGTTGGGGAACCAGCGCCCGCCGGATGCCGCGGGCCAGCGCACCGAGCGGATCGAGCTCGCTGGCGAGCCGGCGAGCGCTCTGGCGCAGCTCGAGCCGATCGCGCAGGTAGGAGGAGCCCGATGGGGGCCGCGAGTCGAGCACGGTTCCCGCGCCCTCGCGCCATCTCGCGCGCAGGCCGATCTCGACCGTGCCGCGGATCCGCCCTAGCCTGCCCAGCAGCTCTCGGCGACGGCCGCGAAGCAACGTGCGCACGGCGGCCTCGTCGGGCAGGAGGCTGCCGAACTGGGCCGGCAGGATCGCACCGCTGTCCATCAGCCGTCTGATCGTCTGCTCGTGGGCGCGCATCGCGGCTGCAGTCTCCTCAGGTGCGCGGCCCTCGAGATAGGCGACGATCGCCTTGAGCGGACCCTCGGTCACTGCGAACAGCGGCCGGTCGTCGACGCCGCAGCCGTCCGGCTCCACGCCGCCGGCCTCGACGATGCCATAGACCAGCACGGTCATCCCGAGGCTCCTACCCGGGGGATCGAGCGCCTACGACCCCGACTGGACGAATGTTCGATGTCGGTTCGGCGCCGGGCGTTCGACGTTGGGACGACGTTTAGTCATCGATCTCCTCGAGCGGGCGGCCGTCCTCGAGATAGAGGCAGTGTCGGCGTCCCGCGCAGCGCGATATGCGCCGGCGCAGCGGACCGCTCAGTAGCTCGAGCGCCTCGTCGAGCTCGGCGAGGCGGTAGTCCTCGATCTCGGCCTCCTGGAGCACGAGTTCGCTGAACGCATCCTGCGGAAACGTCCCGCAGTCGAACAGGAAGCGCACGCCGCCAGGGCGGGTGGGCTTGGGCGGAAGGTAGTCAACACAGGCCAGCCGGCCACGCTGCACGACGAGCCCGCACTCCTCGCGGGTCTCTCGGCGGCACGCGTCCCAGGGCGACTCTCCGTTCGCGTCGATCTGCCCGCCGGGAATCGTCCAGCCCTTCTTGTAGGTCGGCTTGAGAATCAGCAGCCGCCCGGACGGAGCGAAGATCATGGCGCCGGCCGAGGCCGGAATCCGCGGGAGCTCGGGCGTCGCGCTCACGCACGGTGATGCTAGTCCGCGCGCGGGACGGGTCAGCTTCCCAGCCGGCGCACCCGGTCGTCGACCGCGGCGACGGCCCCGACATACGCGGCGTGCGTGCCCAGGCAGGTCGCCATAACGTCGGGCGGCCAGCGCCACGGGGGCGGGGTTCGCCCCAGCAGCGGGAACAGCGACAGTGTTGCGCTCATCAGCGTGGCGCCGAACGCCGCGCTGGCCCACGGCTCGGGGATGTGCCGGCGCAGGATCCCGTGCCACAGGCCGAACACGGATCCGTAGCTCCAGCGCAGGGCCCAGCCGATGTCCCGGTCCTCGCGCGCGGTGACGTGCGGCAAGTGCATGATCGATGCGACGATCTGACCCGGGACGAGCGAGTCGTCGTAGTCGAGCGGACCCTGGTGACGGCGCCGTACGCGGCGCTCGACGACGTAGGCGAGGCTCAGGGCGGCGGTGCCGGCGGTTCCAGCCAGCACGCTCCGCGCGGGCCACGAAGTCTTCATGTTCTCCTCCTCGTGAAGTCGGTCGCACCTAGGATGATCACAGCGACACCACCCGGTCGACGAGGTCCAGGCCCTCGTCTCGGTGCGTGATCAGAAGCACGGTCTGCTCGCCCGCCGCGTCGAACACGTCCCGGACCAGGTCGGCCGCCGTACCGGGATCGAGGTGGGCGGTCGGCTCGTCGAGCACGAGCACGGGCGCGCCGGCCAGGAGCGCCCGGGCCAGGACGATTCGCTGCCGCTGCCCGCCGGAGAGCTCACGTCCCGCCTCGC
Organism: uncultured Solirubrobacterales bacterium; assembly: GCA_963832315.1. Lineage (GTDB taxonomy): Bacteria > Actinomycetota > Thermoleophilia > Solirubrobacterales > Solirubrobacteraceae > Palsa-465. Next base: position 262,230 of record CAWHTT010000016.1, read on the forward strand.
CGACCTGCGTCGAGACTCCGTCGGGGAGACCGCCGACCCAGTCCCAGATTCGCGCGCGGCGCAGCGCGGCCTCGATCTCGCCATCGTCGGCATCCGGCCGGGCCAGGCGCAGGTTGTCCCGGATGCTGGCCGAGAACAGGTGAGAGTCCTGGCCCGCGACCGCGATCGCGCGCCGGACGTCCGCCTGGCGGTAGTCGCGCAGGTCGCGACCGGCCAGCGTCACGCGCCCTTGCTCGGGGTCGAGGAAGCGCAGCAGGAGGTTGGCCACGGTCGTCTTCCCGGCCCCGCTGGGCCCGACCAGCGCGACCCGCTCTCCGGGCTCGAGCCGGAGGTTGATCGCGTCGAGCGCGAGGCGCGGCGCGTGCGGGTAGCGCGCGCACACGTCCTCGAGCGCCACCGCGAACGGCCACGCGGGTGCCGGCGCCGGTCGGGCGGGATCGCGCACGGCGGCCTGCTGGTCGGTCAGCTCGAGGATCCGACGGCCGCTGGAGACCGTGGCGGACAGATCGCGGGCGGCGGCGGCGAGCGGGTTCACCGCCTCGAACGATGCCAGCGCGAGCAACGCCAGCGCGGCGATCAGCACGCGGTCGAGCCCGCCCGTGCTCGCCGCGCCGATCGCGACCGCGAGCACCCCGCACACGGTGGCGCCGGTCACCACGAGCCCGAGCGCGTCGCCCATCCCGGTCGAGAGGGCGTCGCGCCGCGCGAGGCCGACGAGCGCGGAGTCGGCGGTCCGCACGCGCGTGAGCGTGGCTTGCTCGCCGCCGAAGGCGACGATCTCCGGGGCGGCGCCGAGCATCTCGACCACCTCGGCGGACAGGTCCGCGCGCGCGCCGGCCTGACGGCGCGCGGCGCGCGCGGCGAGCGCGCCGGACAGGGCCGGCACCGCAAAAGCGCTCACACAGAGACCGCCGGCGAGCACAAGGCCGGCCGCCGGGACGACCGCGGCGGCGACGCCGACCGACGCAGCACCGGCCAGCAACGCGACGATCGGCGGCTCGAGGCCGCGCAGATACAGGTTCTGCAACGCGTCGACGTCAGCGACCATCCGTGAGAGCAGATCGCCGCTGCGATAGGAGGCGAGCTGCGCCGGGGCGAGCGGCTCGATGCTCGTGTAGAACCGGGTCCGCACCTGGCCCAGCACGCGGAAGGCCAAGTCGTGCGAGGCAAGCCGCTCCGCGTAGCGAACGACCGGGCGACCGAGGCCGAAGAACCGCACGGCGACGATCGCCACCATCAGCGAGAGGACGGCCGGTCGCTCGGCGGCGCGCGAGATCAGATAGCCGGCGGTGGCCATCAGCCCGACCCCGAAGGCCACCGTGAGCGCCCCCAGCGCGGCCGCCCCGACGAGACGCCGGCGGGGAACGTCGACCAACCGAAGGACGGCCGTCAGTCCGCTGCTCATGCCGCGATCCTCGTCTCATCGGGCACCGCGGCGCCGTGCAACAGACGCACCACGCGGTCGACGTGCCGAACGAGCTCGCGGCGGTGCGCGATCACCAGCATCGTCCGGTCGCGCCGCAGCCGGCTCACCGCCTCGGAGACGATCGCGACGTTCGGTGGGTCGAGATCGGCCGTGGGCTCGTCGAGGATCACGAACGGCGCGTCTCGGAGGAACGCTCGCGCCAGGCCGATCCGGCGCCGCTCGCCGGATGAGAGCGGACGCCCGCCGTCGCCGATCAGCGTGTCGAGGCCGTCGGGCAGTCCGGACACGAGCTCGCCGGCCCCGGCCAGCCTGGCGGCAGCGAGCACCGACGCCTCGCCGGCGTCCGGGCTGCCGAGGCGGATGTTGTCCGCGACGGTCCCCCGCAGCAGCGCCGGATGCTGCGGCACCCAGGCGATCGAGCGTCGCCACGCTTCGATCTCGCAGTCGCGCAGATCGAGGCCGCCGATCGTGATCCGGCCCGCCGCGGGTGCCAGCAGGCCGAGCAGCAACGCGGCGACGGTGCTCTTGCCCGCGCCGCTCTCGCCGACCAACGCCACGGCTTCGCCGGGAGCGAGGTCGAGGTCGAGGCCGTCGAGCACGAGCGGGGGCCGGGACGGGTACGCGAACGAGACCCGTTCGAGCCGGACCGGAGCACGGGCCGGGCTCGGTGCAATTCGCCGGCCGCCGCCGACCGCGACCGCCGGCGCGTCGAGCAGTGCGAACATCCGCTCGGCCACGGCGAGCCCGTCGGCGCTCGCGTGGTACTCGGCTCCCAGACGGCGCAGAGGCAGGTAGAGCTCGGGGGCGAGGATCAGCACGGTGAGGCCGGCCTGGAGGGCGAGGCCGCCGTCGGCAAGGCGCAACCCGGCCTCGACGGCGACCAGCGCGACGCCGAGGGTGGCCGCGAGCTCGAGCACCGACCCCGAGAGGAAGGTGACTCGGAGGGTCCCCATCGTCGTCCGGCGATAGCTCTCGCTGACCGCGGCCACGGCCGTGGCCTGGTCGGGGGCCCGGCCGAATGCGCGCAGCGTGGGCAGACCGCGGACGGTGTCGAGAAAGTGCGTGGCGAGTTGGCGCAGCGCCTGCCAGCGCTCCCGGGTCCGGTCCTCGGTGTAGCGGCCGATCAACCACATGAACACGGGCACGAGCGGCAGCGTCAGCAGCATGAGCACGGCGGAGTCGAGGTCGACCAGCGCCACCCAGGCCACGACCAGGAACGGCACGATCGAGGCGAGCACGACCTGGGGCAGGTAACGCGCGTAGTAGCCCTCGAGCGCCTCGACGCCCTGCACGGCAACCGTCGCGATCTCGGCTGCCTCGGTTCCGTCGGCCGAGGTCGGGCTGCGATCGCAGCCGCCGCTGCGCCAAGGCCAGACGCAGCTCGGAGAGGACGCTCCAGGCGGCCCTCCGTCCGGCAAGCTCCATTCCCCAGGCGAACGCGCCTCGCAGCGCGAACGCCCCCGCGAGCAGCGCCAGATCGAGCCGGAGGTCTTGCAGCGCGGCCCCTGCGAAGGCCCGGGCGACGATCCGCGCGAGCAGGGCAGCCTGGAGGACCACCGCGACCCCCGTCCCCACGCCCAGCGCGCAGTCGAGCGCGAGCAGCGGCCGCGCCGATCGCGTGCGGCGAGTCAGGCGCGGGTCGAGGGCTCGCATGGCGCCGTCCTCAGGCCGTCGGGGTGGGGGGAGCGCTGACGCGCCGGCGGAAGACGTGGAAGGACCAGCCCTGATAGAGCAGCACAAGCGGCATGAGCAACACCGCGACGACGGTCATCACGACCAGCGGGTAGTGGCCCGCGGCGGAGTTGTTGACGGTCAGGTTGTAGGCGTGGCTGGTGCTCGAGACCATCACGTTCGGATACAGGGAGATGAAGATCTGGCCGATGCTCGCGGCGATCGCGAAGCCGGACGCGACGAAAGCCCAGCCGTCGCTGCCGCTCGTGGTGAGGCGCTGGGCGAAGATCACCGCGATCACGCCGAAGATCTGGGTGGGCTCCGGAAGCGTGCCGCCGCCGATCACCACGAGCGTCCAGATGCACCACGCGACGTTCACGACGGCGGCGACCACCCCGAGGCTCCGACCGGCGGCCCGGGCCCGGTCGCGGATCACGTCGGTGGTCCGCAGGGCCAGGAACGTGGCTCCGTGGAGCAGGCACAACACGAGCATGTTCACGCCCGTCATGAGTCCGTAACCGGTGAGGAGATCGAAGAAGTTGCCGGTGTAGTCGTGGTGCGAATTGATCGGGAGCCCGTGCAGGAGGTCGCCGAGCCCGACGCCAATCAGCAGCGGGATCAGGACGCTCCCGACGGTCATGGCTCGGCTCCACCCGTCGCGCCAGCGCGGGCTCTCCCGCTTGCCGCGGTATTCGAACGAGACCCCGCGCGCGAACAGGCCCACGAGCACGAGCACCAGCGCGAGGTAGAGCGCCGAGAACATCGTCGCGTACCAGCCGGGGAACGCGGCGAACATCGACGCGCCGGCGACGATCAGCCACACCTCGTTGCCGTCCCACCAGGGGCCGATCGTGTTGATCACCACGCGGCGCTCGGTCTCCGTCTTGCCGATCAGCATGTGTAGGGCGCCGACGCCGAAGTCAAATCCCTCGAGCACGAAGAAGCCGACCCAGAAGATCGAGACGATGACGAACCAGATCGTGTGAAGCTGCATGGGTCAGTAGGTGAGGGCGGGGACGGCGCCGGTGGACGACGGGTCGGGCTCGGCGGCTTCCGCGTCGGCGTGGGCGAGGCCCCGGCGCGAATAGCGCAGCATCAGCACCAGGTCGGCGGCGCCCAGCACGATGTAGGCCAGGACGAATACACCCAGGCTGATCCAGATCTCGGTGGTGCTCACCGACGGAGAATTGGCGTTCACGGTCTTCTGCAGCCCCTGCACGATCCAGGGCTGGCGCCCGCTCTCGGTCAAGAGCCAGCCTGCGGTGTTCATCAAAAACGGAGTGAGGACCGCCCAGACCGACAGCAACAGGAACAGCCGCGAGCTCTGCAGCTTGCCGCGGTGCAGCAACCAGCCGCCCCACAGCGCGAGCACCAGGACGAGGCTGGCCAGGTAGGCCATCACCCGCATCGACCAGTACTGGATGAACACGTCGGGCACGTAATTGCCGGGTCCGTACTGGGCCTGGTACTTGGCCTGGAGCTCGTTCAGCCCGGTGACGGGTCCGTTCCAGGTGCCGGTGGCGAGCACCGACAGCAGGTGCGGGATCGGGATGATCTCGATCGGCGTCTTGTCGTTGGCGCCGCCGCCGATCTGGAAGGCCGAGAACGAGCACGGCTGGCAGCTGGTCCACTGCGCCTCGGCGGCCGCGATCTTCATCGGCTGGTACTTGTTCTCGATCACGCCCAGCTGGTTGCCGACCGAAAGCTGGATGACGATCGCCGGGATGAGCACGATCAGCGAGACCTTCGCGGTCCGCTGGAAGGACTCGACGTGGGTGCCCTTGCGCAGATACCACGCCGACACGGCGAGCATGACGAGCGCCCCGGTGACGAGCGAAGCCAGGATCACGTGCGCGTAGCCCCACACGAAGGTCGGGTTCACGAACAGCGCCCACACGTTGTTGAGCTGTGCCTGCCCGTTGTGGATCTTGTAGCCGACCGGGTGCTGCATCCACGAGTTCGCGACCAGGATGAACATCGCCGACAGCATCGAGCCGATCGACACGGCCCAGATGCAGCCCAGATGCACGCGCTTGGGGAGGCGGTCCCACCCGAACAGCCACAGCCCGAGGAACGTCGACTCGAGGAAGAAGGCCGCGAGCCCCTCCATGGCCAGCGGCGCCCCGAACACGCCGCCGACGAAGCGCGAGTAGGTCGACCAGTTCATGCCGAACTCGAACTCCTGCACCAGTCCGGTGACGACGCCGATCGCCACGTTGATCAGCAGGAGCGTCCCGAAGAAGCGGGTCATCCGCTTGTACTCGGGGTCGCCGGTGCGATACCACGTGGTCTGGAGGATCGCGACCAGGAAGGCCAGCCCGATCGTCACCGGTACGAAGAAGAAGTGGTAGACGCTCGTGGTGGCGAACTGCCAGCGGGCGAGGTCGTTAGCCATCGCTAGGCGACTTGGAGTGGCTCCGGTTGCGGTCGCTGGGCGCTCAGACGATCCAGCAGGTGATCGCCGACCCGCAGCGCGTTCGCCATCGCGGTCAGGGCGGGGTTGACCGCTCCGATGCTCGGGAAGAAGCTCGTGTCGACGACGTAAAGGTTGTCGAGCTCATGGGCCCGGCAGTCGGCGTTCAGCACCGAACTCGACGGGTCGGTGCCGAACCGGCACGTGCCCGCCTGATGCGCGCACCCGGCCACCGGGATCTCGTTCTTCAGATAGGCGTGGTGGGGGAGGAGGTGCCCGTGGTGCATCCCGAGGTCGCCCAGCATCTCCTTGAGCTTGTGGTAGAGGCGTTCCTTGGCGTGGTCGTTGTTGGCGCGGTAGTCGATGACGATGTTGCCGTCGCGGGCGAGCGTGACCCGGTTCTCGGGCGTTGGGAGGTCTTCGGTGGACAGCCAGAAGTCGACGGCGTGCCGGGCGACGTCGCGCAGCGTCCACTGCGGCGCGAATCTCGTCTCGCCGGGCTTCTCTCCCCGGAACATCGGCGCCTGCGACTTGCCGACCATCTGGATGTTGCCGAGCGGGAACGGGAAGTCCTCGCCGCCGGAGAAGTAGAAGTCGTTGACGCCGAGCGTCTTCTGGAAGATCGTCGGGTTCTCTTCCTTGGACAGCGCGAGCACGGCCTGGCTGTTGTGGAACATGTAGTTGCGCCCGAGCTGGCCCGACCCGTTGGCGAGGCCGTGTGGGTGCTTGTCTGAGGCTGAGGCGAGCAGCAGCTTGGCGCTGTTGGCCGCGCCGCAGGAGACCACGACGATGTCGGCGCGGAACGTCTCCTCGACCCCGCCCGAGTCGACCACGACGCCGGTCACGGCGCTGCCCGCGGAGTTGCACTCGAGCCGGATGGCCTCGGCGCCGGTGCGCAGCGTGACGTTCGACTGCTCGAGCGCCGGGCGGACGGCGATCACCTCGGCGTCGGACTTCGCGTGCACGAGGCATGGGAAGCCGTCGCAGTTGTCGCAGCGCACGCACCGGCTGTACGGCATGTTGCCCTCGTCGAGCAGAATCCCGCATGGGGCGTGGAAGGGATGCAGGCCGGCCTTCTCCAAGTCGTCGGACAGCTGCTGGATCCGCGGCTCGTGCGAGACCGCCGGAAACGGGTACGGCGCGCTGGAGGGCGGCTCGGTCGGATCCTCACCACGCGCTCCATGCACCTGATACAGCTGCTCGGCGCGGGTGTAGTACGGCTCCATGTCCTCGTAGGAGATGGGCCAGGCCGGCGAGAGCCCGTCGCGGTGCTGAAGCTCTCCGAAGTCCTCGCGGCGCAGCCGATACAGCGCGGCTCCGTACAGCTTGGTCGCCCCGCCGACGAAATAGTGCACCTGGGGCTGGAACGGCGAGAGGTCCGCGTAGTACCAGGTGTCGGGTGAGACGTACCGGCCGTCCACGAACACGTCCTCGGCCAGCCAGTTCTGCGGCTCGCGTCGCAGCCAGCCGCCGCGCTCGAGCAGCAAGATGCGCTTGCCCGACCACGCCAGGCGGTGCACGAGGGTGCCCCCGCCGGCGCCGCTGCCGATCACGATCACGTCGTAGTCGTTCATGACGCCACCCACGGCTCGTGCCAACGGCCATGGCCGGCGAGCACCTGCTCGGCCTCGTCGGGGCCCCACGATCCCTTCGCGTAGGGGTGCACGGGCGGCGGGTGCTCGAGCAGCGGTGCCATCACCCGCCAGCACTCCTCGACCCCGTCCTGGCGGGTGAAGCGCTTGCTGTCGCCGAGCAGCGCGGCGTGCAGGAGGACCTCGTACGGGGTGGGACCTTCGCCGCCCTCCTGTGCGAACTCCATGTCGAGGCTGATCTGCTCGGGCTCGATCGTCTCGTGACGCTGCGCATCGACCAGGAAGCGGATGCCGGTCGTGGGATCCATCTTGACGATCAGTTGGCTGGGCTCGGGCAGCCGCGACCACCCCGCGAAGGCCAGCCTCGGGGGGCGCCGGAACACGACTCTCAGCTCGGTCTGCGTGGTCGGGAGGCACTTCCCGGTACGCAGGAAGAACGGCACGCCCGACCAGCGCCAGTTGTCGATCTCCAGCCGCAGCGCGGCGTAGGTCTCGGTGGTCGAATCTGGGGCGACGCCGTCGATCTCCCGGTAGCCCTCGTACTGCCCACGGATGTAGTGCGCGGGGTCGGCGGCGGGCATCGCGCGGTACACCGAGACGAGCGCGTCCTTGAGCACGCCGGCCTCGCCGGAGGAGGGCACCTCCATCGCCGAGGCCGCCACCACCTGCATCATGTGATTCACGACCACGTCTCGGAGCGCCCCGACCGGGTCGTAGAAGTGGCCGCGATCCTCGACCCCGAAGCTCTCGGCCATCGTGATCTGCACGCTCGAGACGTAGTTGCGGTTCCAGATCGGCTCGAACATGGCGTTGGCGAACCGCAGGTAGATGACCTCCCCGATGCCCATCTTCCCCAGGAAGTGATCGATGCGATACAGCTGCGATTCGTCGATGTACTGGTGGATCTCCTGCGCGAGGTCCCGGGCCGACTGCAGGTCGTGGCCAAACGGCTTCTCGACCACCACCCGGCCGGCCTTGGTCAGACCGGCCTCGGTCAGCCCCTTGATCACCCGTCCGAACAGGAACGGCGGGATCTCCAGGTAGAAGACCGGGCAGTCGGCCTGCCCGATCGCCTGCGCGACGCGCTGATAGGTGCCGGGGTCGCCGAAGTCGCCGCTCACGTAGGACATCCGCGCGGCCAGCCGATCGAACACGGCCACGTCGATCTCACCCGAGCAGTTCAATATCGCCTCGCGCGCGTGGCTCCGGAGATCGTCAACGGACCAGTCGCTGACGGCGACGCCGACGATGGGGCAGGTCAGCAGGCCACGCTGCTCGAGGCGATAGAGCGAGTTGAACGTCATCACCTTCGCCAGGTCGCCCGTGATCCCGAAGATCACGAACACGTCGGCTACGGGTTCAGAGCCGCGTCCGTCCGCGGTCGTGGACGTGCGCGGGGGGGCTTGCACTGCAGCGGTCATTTCCTCGGTTCCCTGGTTGCGTAGAGCGGGAGCCAGATGCTCTGTTCGCGCCGTTGCGCTGGCATCACCTGATCGGGGTGAAACGGCTCTAGAAGTCAGCCGGCGGTGGTCGGAGCACCGGCCGGCGCGACCAGGGCGTCGTCGTCCCAGTCGATCTGGGCGGCGTCGCCCCGGTCGAGCACGTGCGGGCCTCCGGTCTTGGAGAAGCCGTCCCAGGCCCAATCGACGAACGCCTCGATCTTGGCCTTGGTCCCCGTCATCAGGCTGGCATGGACGCCGAGCCAGGCCATGTGGGCGAGCTCGCCGTGGATCTCGTGATGGCGCTTGCCGACCTCGGCGATCGCCGCGCCGCGGCCGATCATCGCCATGATCCCCTTGTCGTGATACGCGAACGGCTTGCGCGGCTTGCCCTCGAGGTCGGCCAGGATGTTCTTGGCCGCCCGATCGCCGCTCTGTAGCGCGACGGAGCCGAGCTGGGGAAGGGTGCCGTCGTGCCCATCGGGGATGTTGGCGACGTCGCCGATGACGTACACGCCGTCGTGTCCGGCCAGCGTGAGGTCGGGCTGGACGTCGACGCGCCCGCCGCGGCCCTGCGCGAGTCCGCCGTTGGCCGCGATGGGCGCGGCCTTGATGCCGCCGCCCCACACCACGCAGCGCGTCGGGGTCGTGGTGGCGTCCGAGAGCACGGCGTGGCCGGTGGCGACCTCCTTCACGCCGGTGCCCAGGTGGATCTGCACGCCCTTCTCCTCGAGCACCTTGGCGACGTAGCCGTGGGCGCTGTCGGAAAACGGCTTGAGCAGCGCGTCGCCGTAGTCGAGCAGGTGGATCTGGGCCGCGCTCGCATCGAGGTCGTGGTAGACGGCCGGAACGGTCTGGTTGACCATGTCGGCAATCGCTCCCGCAACCTCCACTCCGGTCGGGCCGCCCCCGACGATCACGAAGTTCAGCGCGCCGCGCCGGACGAGCTCGGGGTGGCGATCGACCTGTTCGAACAGCCCGAGAATCCGCGAGCGCAGGTTGGTCGCGTCGTCGAGCGAGTAGAGCGGGAACGAATTCTCGGGAGCGCCGGGGGTGCCGAAGAAGTTCGGTTGCGACCCGGCGGCGAGGACCAGGACGTCGGCCGTCCACTGCTGGCCGTCGTTCGCGGTGACCTTCTTCGCGACCGGATCGACGTCTGCGATCTCGGCCAGCTTGACGTCGACGTTCTCGTCGTCGTCGAACACCGCCCGCAACGAATGCGCGATGTCGCTCGGCGCCAGTTGCGAGGTCGCCACCTGATACAGCAGCGGCTGGAACTGGTGGTAGTTGTTGCGATCGAGCAGGGTCACCCGTACCCGGTCGTCTCCGGCCAATCGTCGCGCGCAACCGAGGCCGGCGAAGCCGCCTCCGACGATCACGACGTGTCGCTTGTCCATGTGATGTCCCCGCTTTCCGGGCTTCGGCAGAGGCCAGGACGCTATGGAGCGCGGAGCGCGACAGCATCACCCGGTTCGCATGATGCCCTCGCCAACGCGGAGCCTACGCTGCTCGCCGATGACGCCCGAGGGCCTGTCGGCGGCCGAGGTCGGCAAGGAGATCGCCGAGCACCGCGAACACACCGAGCATGCCGAGCACGCGGCGCTGGCGCACACCGCAGGGGAACACGCGCGGCGCGATCGGATCATCTCGATCGTCGAGGCGGTGATCCTGTCGATAGTGGCGCTGCTGGCGGCGTGGTCCGGCTACTCGGCGGCGAAGTGGAGCACGCACTCCTCGTTGTCGCTGGCCAAAGCGTCGGCGACTCGGACCAAGGCCAACCTCGCCTCGATCGAGGCGGGCCAGATCCGCACGCTCGACTCGGTGTCGTTCAACGCCGCCGAGACGGCGTTCGCGGCCAAGGACGCTCGGCTGTTCCAGCTGGACCTGGACCGAATGCGCCCGGGCTACCGTCCCGCGGTCAACGCGTGGCTGGCCACCCATCCGCTCAAGAACCCGCACGCTCCTCCCGACCCGTCGTACATGCCCCAGTACCGGATTCCGCAGGAGGCTCAGGCGAAGACCCTGAACGCCCAGGCCGATGCGTACTTCAGCGAGGGTGAGGACGCCGCGGGGACGGCGGACAAGTACGTGCGCCTCACCGTCGTCCTGGCGGCGGTGCTGTTCCTGGTCGGGATCGGCAGCCGGTTCCCGGTTCGCGTGGCCCGCTACGGCCTGATCAGCGTGGCCGGCGTGTTGCTGGTCTTCTCGATCGTCCAGCTGCTGGAGCTGCCCGGGCCGCCGACGTGAGGCGGTCGGTCACCCCGGGGGCTCACACCGGGGTCGAGCGCCAGCTCTCGGGCGCGTAGGAGCGGCGCACGACCTCGACGTAGGGGACCGGGCTGACCACCGCCCTGATCTCGCGCTGGACGTGGGGCTCGACGGTCGGCTTGGACGTGCCGCCGCCCTCCTCGCCCCACACGAGCGTCACCTCGGTGCCCGGCTGGGCGTGCGCCGCGTCGAGGACGGCCAGCGTCAGCATCTTGGCCTCATTCGAGCTGTAGCCGAACCACGTCGATACGCCGACCGTGTCGCCGTTCACGATGACCCGGTCGAACGGATGCATCGAGTACACGGCCGAGGGCCAGTCGATGAACTTCGCTCGGTCGGTCTTGTCGAACGCGGTGGCCAGGGTGTCCGCGACGTCGGAGTTATCGAGCGCGAGCGTCACCTTGTGGCGATGGTCGTCGTCGGCCATCCGCTCGAGCGCCTCGCGGCCGATGAAGTCGTGATCGAACTTGACCAGGTGCCCGTAGCCGAGGTCCCAGGGCGTGAAGTAGTAGTCCGCGACGTCGTCGGACACGAAGCTGCCACCGATCGAGGCCGAGCCCTCGTAGCCGGTCGCCGGCAGCCATTCGCGATAGGCCCGTAGTTCCTCGCCGGTGTAGACCGCCGGGAGCGGTGAGGGGATCCAGCCCGACTCGAGGGCGTTGGAGGAGTAGGCGCGGCCGCCCACGAGCCGCATCCCGAACTCCTGGCCGGCGTCGACGAGCGCGGCGTGGACCGCGTCGTAGTCCTCCCAGGGACCGAACAGCTCCCACCCGGGCTGGCCCACCATGCCATGGCGAAGCGCCCGTACGGAGACGCCAGCAATCTGGGTCGTGGTCAGGTTGAAGAACTTGAGCTCGGGTGGCTCGGCGCCGAGGGCTCTCGCGATCACCTCCATCGCGTTGGGACCCTGGAGCTGGAAGCGATAGTGCTTGCGGCGGCCGTCGGTGCGCAGCGCGGAGCGCTGGTCCAGCGCGACCTCCACGTCGTAACCACCGGTCTGCGCGTGATAGGTGACCCAGTTGAGCACCGGTGCGCGGCCGACCATGTTGAAGTCGTCATCGGCGAGGTGGAACAGGATCACGTCGCCGATCACGTGGCCGGCCGGGGTGCAGGGCACGAACTGCTTGGCCTTGTCGACGGCGAAGTTCGAGAACGTGTTCACGCCCAGGTGGGCGAGCAGCTTCAGCGCATCCGGTCCCTGCACCGCCAACTCGGCCATGTGGAAGGACTGGTTGAAGAGCACACAGGTGTTCTGCCATCCCCACTGCTCGTCGCGCCAGTTGGAGTACTCGGCTGGGACGCCCGGGTACACGTTCGGGCCCACCTGCGCATTTCGCAGCATGTCGACGATCGAGTCGACGCCGCTCAGCAGCTCTTCGAGGTTACGGTGACTCATGGCTTCCTCCTGTTGCAGGCTCGGCTTCGCTCGTGATGGACGCGGCGGCTGCCGGGGGTGCGCCGCCGAGATAGGCGGCGATCACCCGTTCGTTCTGGCGCACGGCCTCGGGCGGGCCGTCGGCGATCACCCGGCCGAACTCGAGCACGACCACCCGGTCGCAGATGCTCAGCACCAGTCCCATGTCGTGGTCGATCAGCAGGGTGGACTGGCCGCGGTCGGCGAGCTCCCGCAGACTGCGGCCGAGCTCCTCGCTCTCGCGCGAGTCGAGACCGGCCGCCGGCTCGTCCAGACACATCAGGCGTGGATGTCCGGCCAGCGCGCGGGCGACGCCGACCAGCTTGCGTGCTCCCTCCGAGAGCTGGTCGGGCATGGCGGGCACGGCCCAGCCCAGGCTGACGAGATCTAGAACGGACGGCTCCCCGCCGGCCACGACAACGTTCTCTCCGACCTCGAGGTCGTCGAACAGATCGGTGTTCTGCCACGTCCGCGCCAGCCCGAGGCGTGCGCGTTCGTACGCCGACATCCGCCCGACGTCCTGCCCGTCGAGCCTCACCTGGCCGGTGAAGCGGACGAACCCAGTGACCGCGTCGATCAGCGTCGTCTTGCCGGCGCCGTTGGGCCCGATCAGGCCGACCAGCTCGCCATCGCGCACCTCGAGATCGACGCCCTCGAGCGCGTGGACGCCGCCGAAGGCGACGGACAGGCCGTGCACCGACAGCACAGGAGCGCCCGCGGCGACGTCGGTGGTGGCGGGCGGATCCGGACGGGCCCGCACGGTGCCCGCGGCTGCGGCGCGCTCGGCATCCATGCCTCGCTTAATTGCGCCGGCCGCGATGTCATCCGGCCGGACGTCGAGCGCAGCGAGACCCATCCCCGTCGGTTCCGGCGGGCGGACCGGCTCGCGCTTGTGAAACCGTTTGTAGAACGCGCCGGCCACGCCCTCGGGGTTCTGGATCAGCGTGATGATCAGGATCGCGCCGCCGAACAGCAGGAACCAGTTCCCGTTGACTCCCAGCCACTTGTCGAGCGCATAGGGGAACAGCGCCTGGGTCGAGATCAGGCCGGCGAACACCGCGCCCGAGATCAGCGTGATCCCGCCGGCGTAGGCGAACGCGATCAGGCTGAGCGCGGTGAACGGATCGAACCGGTCGGCGCTGACCGAGCTGAAGTTGTAGGCGTACAGCGCGCCGGCCAGACCGGCGATCACCGAGCTGATTCCGAACGCGATGAACTTGACCCTGCGGGGGTCGATCGCCGCCGCGGCGGCGGCGCGCTCGTTGGAGCGGACCGCGAGCATGCGCTGTCCGAGCGAGCCCCGGCGCAGGAGCCCGACGAGGACGCACAGCGCCACGGTCACGGCGAGCACGACCCAGCCGAACACGGGGCTCGGGAGGTTCCCGTCGAGTCCGCGGAAGGCGGCGCGCGGACCCAGATCGAGCCCGAGCAGCTTCGGCTCGGGCACCGGCGAGCCGGTCTGGCCGCCGCCCCAGGTCGTGTTGACGAACCCGAAGTTCGTGATCGCGACGACCGCCGCGAGCGTGACGACGGCCAGGCTCACCCCGCGGACGCGCAGCGCCGAGGCCCCCGTGATCAGGCCTAGGATGAGCGCCACGCCGGCGCCCAGCAGCGGCGCGATCGGAAACGCGATGCCTGCGTTGACCGCGAGGTGGGAGATCGTGAACCCCGACGCGCCCGCGAGCGTCAGCTGCACGACCGAGATCTGGCCGACGAACCCGGTGATCACGACCAGCGAGAGCGCGATCAGCGTTCCGATCATCGAGTTCACGAGCGCCTCGCGAAAGTCGAATGGGAGCACCACGAGGGCGACGGCGATCACGGCGGCGAACACCGGCGCGGTCACGGCCAGCTTCTGGGGCCGCGGCGCCTCGGGCAGCCGACGCTCGACCAGCTCCCCGCGGGTGGGCAGATTGGCGCCGCGGAGGTACATGAACAGCACGATCAGCGCGAACACCACGAGCTCGTACACACCCGGCAAGGCGACGCCGCCGGCGGTCGGGAACCAGGAGAGGCTCGTGACGTACTGGAGCAGCGAGCCGATGATCCCGAGGCCGATGCCGGCTGCGCACGCGATCCCGAACGACGTGAAGCCGGCGATCAGCGCCGCGGCCAGCGCGGGGACGATCTGGAGCGGCAGCGTCTCGGTGTCGAGCTGGGTGATCGACGCCGCGAGGATCCCGATGCCGCCGGCGATCGCCGACGCGAGCAACGTGTTGATCATCGACAGCCGGTTCGGCGAGAGCCCGCCGAGCATCGCTGTCACCTCGTTCTCGGACGCCGCGCGGGTGGCCAGCCCGAACCGGGTGAACCGGTAGAGCGCGGCGAGCGCCACGGCGAGCACGATCACGATCCCGGTCAGGATGAAGCGGTCGATCGGGATCACGGCGCCCAGCACCTTCACCGTGTTCTGCGGCAGCACGGTCGGCTCCGGCTGCGCGGTGGTGCCGAACGCGAGCAGCATCGACGCCTGCAACACGAGCAGCACCCCGAGTGAGGAGACGAGCTTGGCCAGCGGGGCCGCGGTCCGGAGCGGCCGGAACGCGACCAGCTCGACCGCCGCGCCGACCGCCAGCACGATCACCAGGCTGATGAGCAGCGCCGGCACCTTCGCGAGGTGCAGCAGATCGGTGGTCAGCGCCCAGAAGGCGTAGCCGGCGAGCATCGCCATCCCGCCGGTGGCCAGGTTGATGATCCCCGACCCGCGGTAGGTCAGCACCACGCCCAGCGCGATGCCGGCGATCAACGCGCCCGAGCCGAGCCCGAGGAGGCTGAACAGCAGGATCTGCTGCACGCTTCAGACCTCGGGCTCGGTTGCGGTCACGGGCGCATCAGGTGTGGCTTGACTCACTCATGAGGGAGGCTGGAGCCATCCCGCGGTCTTCACGAACGCGTGCTTTCCCTTGTACAGGAAGAACTGCGTCCTGTCGTTGCAGATGCCCGGCGCGGACGGGTACTTGCCGCAGTCCAGGGCCGGCGCGCCGAGCGCCACCGGGCCCTTGAACGCCTTGGCCTGATCCAGGACCGACGTCGGAGTGATCTTGCCGTAGCCGACCTGGTTCAGGAACCGGGCGGTGGTCAGGATCTGGCCAAAGGTGACGATCACCCACGGGTCGGGGGCCACGGCCGGGGTTCCGTACTTGGCCATCACCTTCATGTACGCCGGCATCCCGGGGTCGGTCGGATCGCCGTACAGAGAGCTGGCGATCGCGTACGACCAGATCGGGAAGTCGCCGCCCAGGCCGGCCGCCACCAGGCCGTTGAGGCACAGCGGCGCGGACAGGATCTTCTTGGTGTCGGTGATGCCCAGCTGCTTGAGGCCCTTGGCCAGGTTCACGCAGCCCGAGGAATCGCTGTACGGGATCACGAGGTCTGCGGTCTGGGCGCCGGCGCTCGTCAGCGGCCCGATCAGGTCGGTCTGGCTCTCGTCATAGCCGACCTTCTTGACCTTGACCCCGACCTTCTCGAGCGAGTCGGCGATCGCGGTGGCGCCCTGGGTGATGCCCGCGATGTTCGGATACACGAGCGCCGCGGTCTTGGCGTGCATGACCTGCTGGGCGTAGGTCCCGAACGGGCCGAGCACGTGGGTCGCGTCGCCGAACAGGACCACGTTGCTCGCCTTCGCCCCGTCGATCGGGGTCACCGCGACTCCAACGATCACCGGCTTGGAGCTGCCGATCGTGGACTGGAACGACTGGTCGCCGATCGCCACCGCGCCCTCGTCGATCACCGAGATCGACTTGTTGGCCAGGAACTGCTGGCCGCAGGTGGTGCCTTCCTCTTCGGCCGATCGGATGAAACAGGTCTTGAGCACGAGCGGATGGCCGTCGATGCCGCCGAGCTCGGTGTTGATGTACTTGACGGCGATCTGTGCTCCGGTGGTCGCCAGCGGCCCGATCGCCTGCTGGCCGCCCTGCTGGTTGACGAACCCGATCGTCACCGGCGGGAGCGACGCGTCGGCCTTGCCGGACTTGCCGTCGACGTAGGTGAGGTAGTTGGTCACCGACTGCGAGCCGGCGCCACCGCTGCCGGACGTCGATGCCGGCGTGCTGGCCGTGGTGCTGGACGAGCTGGCGCCCGCCGAGCTGGAACTCGAGGTACTACTGCTACTGCTACTACTGCTGCCGCACCCGGTCACGACGATCGCGGTCGCAACCAAGGCCGCCACTCCAAGCCTTCGGGCCTGCGTGGTCACGTCTTCCTCCTCTTGTAAATGTCCTGAATAGGCACTCGCTCGACCCCGCGAGCAATCACACCGCGGCCTTGGCACCCCACAGTTCGCGTGAGGCCAGCCTTGCGCCCTCCGCCAGCGCCTGGAGCTTGGCCCACTGGATCTCGGGGTGAACCCGCTCGATGAACGCCCCTTGCGCGAAGCCGCAGTCGGTGCCGGCGAGCACGTTCTCCTTGCCGACCACGTTGGCCAGGCGGACCAGCCGCTGCGCGACGAGCTCTGGGTGCTCGACCACGTTGGTGTGGTGGGTGACCACGCCCGGGATCAGCTTCTTGCCCTCGGGCAGCGGCACCTCCTCCCACACCCGCCACTCGTGCTCGTGGCGGGCGTTGGCCTGCTCCATGACATAAGTGCCGGCGTTCACGGCCAGGATCAGGTCGACCATGTCCTTGAGCTCTGGGTCGAAGACATGCGGGCCGTGCCAGCTGCCCCAGCACACGTGGTAGCGCACGCGGTCCTCGGGGAGCCCTTCGAGCGCGTGGTTGAGCGCCCGCACGCGCAGGTCGGCCCAGCGCCGGTAGTCGTCCCACGACTGCCCACGCGACATCATCGTGTCGGCCTCGTGCATGAGTACCGCGTCGTCGACCTGCACCAGCAACCCGGCGTCGACGATCGCCCGGTACTCCTCGCTGAGCGCATCGGCGAGCGCGAACATGAACTCCTCTTCGCTCGCGTAGTGCTCGTTCAAGAGCCAGTAGGCGCTGGCCGGTGCCACCACCGGGAGGAAGCCGTCAACCACGTCCTGGCCCTCGAGCGCGGCCTTGAAGTTCGCGATGTCGCGGTCGATCGCGGTTCGGTCGTAGGTCAGCGGGCCGGTGCACACCCAGGCCACGCCCTGGCCGGCGGCTGCGGCCTCCTCGTCGGGCAGCGCGCTCGAGGCGGCCGCGTTCGACTCGTTGACGCTGGCGTTCTCGAGTGCGTCCATCACGGCATACGCGCCGGGGAACGCCTGACGGTCCCGGCTCGGGGGATACATGGTCCCGCCCTCCAGCTGGATCGGGCGGACCTCGAGGCCGCTGACCCGCTCGTACAGGTAGGTGATCCAGCTCGCCTTGCCCATCTCTCCGTCGTCCGGAACGTCGATTCCCACCTCGACCTGCCGGCGGACGACGTCGTTGACGGCTTGTTGCAGCGCGCTCTGGTAGGCGTCGTCATCGATGTCCTGGCCGCGTTCCTTGGCCGCCAGAAAGGCCAGCAGCTCAGGCGGTCGGATCAGGCTCCCCGTATGGGTCGCAAGGATTCGGTCCATGTGCTCTCCTCCCCCCGCATGGGTCCGTTGTCACTTGTGAAGGCCAGCCGATGCTAGGCCCGCCCCGGCGCCCCGGATTACGGAGGGTTTGGATCAGTGCGCGGATGCGCAATGCGGGTGGCGTGGCTGTGCGCTGAGCGACAAGTGGCCTCGGTTAGTGCTTTGTTTGCAGCCTCGACACGTCCTCGGGCCGTCGCTAGAGTGGCGCGCGGCGGTGCCATACCGGCCAGGGAGAGACGGGTTGAGGACACGGAGACGTCTGGCGCTATGACGTTGATGATCGACACCAACGCGGTGCCGGCACCGCACCGAGTCGAGTTCTGGGCCAAGTCCTCCCGGGACGCGTTTCACCCCCTGCACATCGGCACCGACGGGACCGACCGGTTCTGGGCGCGGATGTGGGCCGACCGGCTGGGATCGATCGGCGTCTACCGGATCGCGGCCGGGCCGAACACGATGCAGCGAACGCCGAAGGACATCGTGGCCGGCGACCCGGAGTGCCTGCACGTCCAGATCGCCCTGCGCGGGCGGCTCCACGGCGCCCAGCAGCATCGGGCGACGGTGATCGGTCCCGGCGACATCACCAGCTACGACACCTCCCAGCCGGCGATCTTCCGGGCCGACGCCCCCTTCGACCTGCTCGTCATGCGCCTGCCCAAGTCCGCACTCGGCAAGCACGCCGGGAAGGTCTCGCGGCTGACCGCGCTGCGCATCGCCGGCGACGCGGGGCTTCCCCGGCTGGCCGTCCGCTTCTGCTGTGAGGCGGCCACCGGGCTGGCCGATGGGAGCATCGACCGCGACGACATCGGTCTGGCCGAGCACGTGATCGATCTGGTCCGCCGGCTGTACGTCGACCTCGACGCGTCGCGGCCGCCCCGGCCGCGCTCGACGGCGGAGCTGCTGATCCACGCCCAGGCGCACATCGACGCGCGGCTGGGCGATCCCGAGCTCAACCCCGAGGAGCTGGCCCGGGCCTGCTTCATCTCGACCCGCTACCTGCACCGGGTGTTCGAGACCGCGGGACTCAGCGTGTGCGACTTCATCCGCTCGGCGAGGCTCGACCGCTGTCGCCGCGACCTCGTCGACCCGGCGTTCGCCGATCAGGCCATCTCGGTGATTGCGACCCGGTGGGGACTGCCCAGCGCGCCGCATTTCAGCCGGTTGTTCCGCAAGGCCTATGGGTGCTCGCCACGCCAGTTCCGACAGCGCGGCGCCAGACCGGCCGACGCGGAGGCGGGCATGGAGGGATCAGAGCCGGCGCGTCCGCCCGCCTCGTGGC
The DNA here is from genome assembly GCA_963832315.1 of uncultured Solirubrobacterales bacterium. GTDB lineage: Bacteria > Actinomycetota > Thermoleophilia > Solirubrobacterales > Solirubrobacteraceae > Palsa-465. Next base: position 281,212 of record CAWHTT010000016.1, read on the forward strand.
CGCTGGACCACGGAGAGCCCTGGGCGGCGGCGGGATGGACACCGATGGCGCGCGATCACGGGTGAGCAGTACGGTCGCCGACGAGTCCGGGGTGGTGGTCGGGCCGGCGCTCGAGCTCGACGGCTTGACCGCGGGCTATGACCGTGCGGCGGTCGTGCGCGGGCTGAGCCTGACCGTGGGCTCGGGGGAGGTGGTGGCGCTGATCGGCGCCAACGGCGCCGGCAAGACGACCACGCTGCGGACCATCTCGGGCCTGGTCAAGCCGATGAGCGGCTTCGTCCGGCTGGCCGGCGTCGACCTCGCCGGTGTGTCGCCCACGGCGCGGGTGCGCAGGGGGATTGTGCATGTGCCGCAGGGGCGAGGGATCTTCTACGGGCTGACCGTGGCCGAGCACTTCCGCCTCGACGGTCTGCGCGACCGCGCCGCCATGGAGTCGGCGTTCGTCCACTTCCCCGCGTTGCGCGAGCTGGCCGGCCGTCGAGCCGGGCTGCTGTCGGGCGGGGAGCAGCAGATGCTGGCCATCGCCCGGGCGCTGTGCCGGAGCCCGCAGGTGCTGCTCCTGGACGAGCTCAGCCTGGGGCTGGCGCCCGTCATCGTTGAGCGCCTGCTCCCGGTCGTCCGTGAGTTCGCCTCGACCCACGGGACGGCGGTGCTGCTGGTCGAGCAGCACGTGCACCTGGCACTCGAGATCGCCGACCGCGGCTACGTGCTCTCCCACGGGGAACTGGTGGCGTCCGACAGCGCCGAGCGGCTTCGGGCCGACAGCGCGCTGCTCACGGCGAGCTACCTGGGCGAAAGCCGCGCCGGAGTGGCCGGCTCTTAGGCGGCCACATGCGGTTGCTCGAGGTCCTGGCGGCGCTGTCGCTCGCCACCGACCTGGGCTCCGGGTTCGCGCCGGAGAAGGGACTGCGCACGTGCGTGGCCGCGGTGGCGATCGCGCGCCAGGCGGGCTGCGACGACGAGGACACTCGCGTCGTCCTCCAGACCTCGCTGCTGCGCGCGCTGGGCTGCACCGCGTTCGCCTCCGAGAACGCGTGGCACTTCGGCGATGACCTCGCCTTCCAGCGCGATCTGCACACGCTGGACCCGAGCGACCCGGAATCGTTCGCCCGCTTCGGGACGTGGGCGGGCGAGGCGCGCGGGGCCGAGCTGCGAGCGCATTTCATGGCGATCGCGGCCACCGTGGGGCCCCAGGCCGGCCAGGCGTCATGCGAGGCGTCCCGCGACCTGGGCACGCGGCTCGGGCTGCACTCCGAGGCGATCGCCGCGCTCGACCAGGTGGCCGAGCGCTGGGACGGCAACGGCTTCCCCGGCGTCGCGCGCGGCGAGGGCCTGACGCGTGCGGCACGGATCCTGCACGTGGCCGAGCAGGCCGTGCTCGCCCACATGGCGGGTGGCGCGCCGGCTGCATTGGGGGTGCTCGGGCGGCGCGCCGGCGGGCAGTTCGACCCCGGGCTGGTCGACCTGGTGCTGCGCGCACCGGACGATCTGCTGGCCGCGCTCGCCGTCGAGGACCCGCTCGCCGCTGCGCTCGAGGCCGAGCCGGCGCCGAAGGCGACGGTGCCGATCGACGCGCTCGATGGCCTGTCCGAGGCATTCGCCGATCTGGCCGACCTCAAGTCACGCTTCACGATCGGTCACTCGCGGGGCGTCGCGGCGCTCGTCGATCAGGCCGCGCGGCTGAGCGGATTGGACGAGGACGCGCGGGACCGGCTGCGCGTGGCCGCGCTGTTGCACGACGTGGGGCGCACCAGCGTCTCCACCTCGATCTGGGAGCGGCCGGGCCGGCTGAGCGCCGGCGAGACGGACCAGGTCCGGCTGCACCCCTACTGGTCAGAGCGCGTTCTTTCGCGCGCGCCGGCGCTGGCCGGGTTGGGGCCGCTGGCCGGGGCTCATCACGAGCGCCTGGACGGCTCGGGGTACCACAGGGGCGCCGCGGGGGCTGGGTTGTCCCGGGAGGCACGCCTGCTCGCCGCCGCCGACGTGATGCACGCGCTGCTGGAGCCGCGCCCGCACCGGCCGGGTTGCGATCTGGCCGGCGCGAGCGCGGTGCTCGATTCGGAGGCGCGAGCCGGGCGGCTCGATCCGGGTGCGGTCGGCGCGGTGGTGGAGGCCGCGGGCTTTCGTCCGCCTCGGCGTGCCTGGCCGGCCGATCTGACCGACCGAGAGGTCGACGTCCTGCGGCTGGCCGCCCGGGGCCTCTCGAACAAGGAGATCGCCTCGCGGCTCGTCGTCTCGGCGCGCACGGTGCAGCACCACCTGGCCCACGTGTACGACAAGACCGGCCGGCGCACGCGCGCGGGGGCGGCGCTGTTCGCGATGGAGCACGGGCTGGTCGAGCTGGGGGTCGCCTAGTGTCGGGACACTAGGACTCGCGAATAGGCCAAATTGCCGATGCGCGGGCTCGCGGGTGGCGGCGATGATCCTCGCGTTATCGACCGCAGGAGGAAGTCATGTCAGCCGAAAACGAGCGGATCGTCCGCCGGTTCTTCGAGGAGTTCTGCAACGGGCGCCGGGCCGAGGTGGCCGACGAGATCATCGCGCCGGAGTACGTGTCTTACGGGCCGCAGGCGCCGCCGGCCGTCGGGCCTGAGGGGGTCCGGGAGCGGGTGGGCCTGTACCAGGAGGCGGTGGCCGGTCAGTGGGACGTGCAGGAGGTGTTTTCGGTCGGCGATCGCGTGACTGTGCGCTGGATCGGCCGCGGGCGGCACGAGGGCGAGCTGATGGGCGTGGCGCCGACCGGTGCCTCGATCGAGGTCGACGCGATCTCGCTGTTCCGCGTCGCGGACGGCAAGATCACCGAGGAGTGGACGGTGTGGGACGCGCTCGGGCTGCTCCAGCAGGTGGGCGCGGTCCCGGTCGCGGCCTAGGTCTGGGTCCCATCGGCTCGGTTGCGCGCCGGCGCTGCTGCTGCGCCGGCGCGTGAAGCTCCCTTGTTGCGGTGGCGGGTGAACATCTCGGTGACCCACCGGTAGCCGCGGCGATCGGCGAGTGAGTCGCGGAGGTCGGCGACCGACGCGGGCGGTTCCATCTGGACCGGGCCCTCGGGCGGTAGCACCAGCGGGTAGAACAGCGCCGCCGCGGTCAGATCGGCGACCGTGAACCGCTCGCCGACCAGGTACTGGTTCTCGCCGAGCTCTGACTCGAGGCGATCGAGCGCAGCCAGCGTCGCGTCGCGAGCCTCGTCGGCCCGGCGGGGGCTGACCGTCTGAAAGCGCGTGGCGGTGAACACCCGGGCATAGGCGCCGGCGACGCGCCGGTAGCGCCGAAACGCTGGCGGGACCTGCTGGCCGGCCAGCTCGTCGAACTTGTCGCGATCGCTGCGCAGGGCGTGGAAGGCGAAGCGCCGGACGGCCGGCCCGAGCTGCTCGTCGAACCAGTCCTCGAGCGCGAGCGCGCGTTGGCGGTGCTGGGGATCGGTCGGGTACAGGGGCGGGTCGGGATGGCGCTGCTCGAGCGCGGCGATGATCGCGGTCGAGTCACCGATCCGGCGCCCGTCGAGCTCGATCACCGGCAGGGTGTACTCGCGACCCTTCGTCAGGAACAGCGCGACGGCGATGTGGTATCCGCCGATCGGAGCGTGGCGCTCGTGCTCGACCGCCTTGTAGTCCAGGGCCCAGCGGACCTTCTCGCTGTAGTGAGACGCCGGGAGTTGCCAGAGAACGGGACGGTCTTGTGCCACTGCTGGCCGGCAGTTTGACTCGTCCGCGGGCGGCGGGAGCCGGCAACCGCATTAGTGGCTAATATAAGCGCCTCATGCAGAACGCCGAGCTGGACCGCCGCAGCTCGCAGCTCGACGAGATCGCGGAGTCGCTGCCGCAACGGAGCGCGGAGTTGTCGCGACTGTTCCTCACGCGGACCAGTGTGTGCGTGTCGCGCACCGAGGTCGGCGTGCTGCGTGTGTTGCGCAGCGGTCCGCGGAGGATCACCGAGCTTGCGGCCGAGGAGCGCGTCACCCAGCCGGCGATCACGCTGCTCGTCAACCGGCTGGCCGAGCGAGGGTGGGTCGAGCGTATCCCCGACTCTCGCGACGGTCGGGCCGTGCTGGTCAGCCTGACCGCGGCCGGGGAGGAGGTGTTCGAGCGGCTGCGCGCCGAGTACCGGGCGCTCCTGCACGAGGAGATGGTCTCGCTCGAGGACGGAGAGGTGGAGACGCTGGCCGCCGCGGTGGCGATTCTCGACAAGGTGATCGATCGACTCAAGGAGCGCGAGACATGAAGTCGGACAACTACAAGTGGATCGCGCTGTCGAACACCACGCTGGGGATCTCGATGGCGGTGATCAACCAGTCGATCGTGATCATCGCGCTGCCGGCGATCTTCCGCGGGATCCACCTGAATCCGCTGATCCCGTCGAACACGAGCTACCTGCTGTGGATGCTGCTCGGGTTCATGGTGGTGATGGCCGTGCTGGTCGTGAGCCTGGGGCGGGTCGGGGACATGTTCGGCCGGGTGCGGATGTACAACCTCGGCTTCGCGATCTTCACGCTCGGCTCGATCTTGCTGTCGGTCACGTGGCTGCAGGGGAGCGCGGGGGCGATGTGGATGATCATCATGCGCGTCGTCCAGGGGATCGGCGCGGCGTTCCTGATGGCGAACTCTTCGGCGATCCTCACCGACGCGTTCCCGGCCGAGGAGCGCGGGCTCGCGCTCGGGATCAACATGGTCGCTGCGATCGCGGGCTCATTCATCGGACTCGTACTCGGGGGCGTGCTCGCACCCGTGGCGTGGCGGCTGGTGTTCCTGGTGTCGGTGCCGTTCGGGCTGTTCGGCACCGTCTGGGCCTACCTGAAGCTCGAGGACCGGGGGATCCGGACCCCCGCGAAGATCGACTGGTGGGGGAACGTCACGTTCGGGCTGGGGCTGATCGCGGTGCTCGTCGGGATCACTTACGGGATCCTGCCCTACGGCGGACACAACATGGGGTGGACGGCTCCCGGGGTGATCGCCTCGCTGGCCGGCGGTTTCGTGTTGCTGGGAGCGTTCGTGGTCATCGAGCGTCGCGTGGCCTCGCCGATGTTCCGGCTCGACCTGTTCAGGATCCGCGCGTTCAGCGGCGGAAGCGTGGCCACGTTCCTGGCCGCGCTGTCCCGCGGCGGCCTGATGTTCATGTTGATCCTGTGGCTGCAGGGCATCTGGCTGCCTCTGCACGGCTATAGCTTCGAGGACACGCCGCTGTGGGCGGGGATCTACATGCTCCCGCTGTCGGCGGGGTTCCTGGTGGCCGGGCCGATCTCCGGTCGGCTCGCCGATCACTTCGGCGCGCGCCCGTTCGCCACGGGCGGGATGATCGCATCGGCGATCGGGTTCCTGCTGCTGATCGCGCTGCCGATCAACTTCACCTACTGGCAGTTCGGGCTCGTCATCTTCCTGATCGGCGCCGCAATGGGGTTGTTCGCCGCCCCCAACCTGACCGGGATCATGAACAGCCTGCCTGCCGACCAGCGCGGGTCGGGCGCGGGCATGGCCGCGACGTTCCAGAACTCCGCTTCCGTGCTGTCGATCGGCGTGTTCTTCAGCCTGATCATCGTGGGTTTGTCCTCGACGCTGCCCGGTGTTCTGTACCACGGGCTTGTGTCGCACGGCGTGCCGGTTGCCGCCGCCACGAACGTCTCTCACCTTCCGCCGGTGGGGAGCCTGTTCGCTTCGTTCCTGGGCTACAACCCGATCGGCACGCTGCTCGCGCCGACCCTGCCGCACCTCCCGCACGCCACCGCCGCATATCTGACCGGCCACGGCTTCTTCCCGACCCTCGTCGCGCACCCGTTCGCCACCGGGATCCACACGGTGTTCTACTTCGCGGCCGGGTGCTGCCTGGTGGCGGCCGTGGCCTCGTGGCTGCGGGGCGGCAAGTACTACCACGTGGAAGAGACGGTCGAGCCCGTCGAGACGAACGAGCTGGTCGAGGTCGCCTGAGCGCGGCGTGACCGGACGGCGCGGGCGGCGTGACCGGACGGCCGGTCGTTGTGAGGGTCAGGCGGCCAGGGCGCGGACCAGCTCTGCCGCCGGGCGGATGTCGCTAATGCGCGCGACGCTCTCGCCGGCGTACAGCGGCGCCGTGTCGAGCAGGTGCTCGGGCCAGCTGACCAGCGGGGCGGACGGGCCGTAGAGCGGGATCTCGATGCGGGCTGCGCGGGCCAGCCGGTCTCCCACGCTCAGCGGGAGACGCGGGCCGATCGGCGCGCTCAGCTGCTGCGCCGCGCGGACCAGGGCGGGACCGCGGGGATCGCGCCGGAGCCATCGCTCGGTGGCGGCGTTGGCGACCACGCGGTGCGGGGCGGGCCAGCCGAAGCCGAACAGCCCGGTGAGCACGGTCCGGTCGCTCTCCAGGAGCCGTCGCTTGTACCCGGGATGAGCCGCTGACTCCTCGCTGAGCAAAAAGCGCGTCCCGGACACCACGCCGGTCGCGCCGGCGTCGAGTGCGGTCCGGACGTCGCCGGCGTCCGCGATCCCGCCGGCCGACAGGACCGGGAAGCCGGGGAGGGCGTCGGTTACCTGCTCGAGCAGCCGCAGCGCGGGGAGCGTGCCGCGCACGTGGCCGCCCGCCTCCACGCCCTGGGCGATCACGGCGTCGGCGCCGGCGGCCTGCGCGGCGTGCGCCTCGGCGACCGAGCCGCACTGGTGGATCCACGGGCGCGTGGTGCGGCGGACGGGTGCGCCCCAGAAGGTGATGACCGCATCCGCCTCGCCGGCCGCCTCCCAGTGCTCGGCCCGGGTGAAGGGCAGCAGCAGGTTGACCGCGACCGGTCGGGCGGTGAGCTTTCGAGCCTTCGCCAGCGCGCGGCTCAGCAGCGGCGCCGGGAGGATCCCGATCGTTCCGAGCCCTCCGGCCTCCGATACCGCGGCGGCCAGGTCGGCGCCGGCGACCCCGCCGCCCATCCCGGCCTGCATGACCGGGAGGGTGACACCAAGGCGCTCGAGGAACGTAGGCAGACGGCCTACGCTACAGGCCACCGGCCGGTCAGGCCGCTGGAATCGGCGGGGCGGGCACGTCCGCGGCGACCACCTCGGTCACGGGCACCCCCAACGATCGGACCCTGTCGGGCAGCTCGAGGTGCAGCCACCGCGAGACCGGCGCCGGGAGCATCGAGACGATCACCTCGTCGAAGCCCAACAGCTGAATGGCGTCGCGGACCGCCGCGAATGGCTCGTCGGTGCCGATCACCGCGACCACCTCGGACCCCGCGGCGCGCGAGAGCAGCGGCACGGCGGCAACGATCCGACGCTCCGCCGCCCGCTGGCCCGGGTCGGTCGGGTCGCCCACGCGATGCAGCCCTCGGGGGAAGGCCGGGACCAGCAGAGTGAAGTTGCAGGGACTCTCCCGGGCACGCCGGGCGACCGCCTCGATCAACTGTGGGCTGTCGGCGGTCCGGCGCGCCACGATCAACACGCGGGCCGAGCGGTACGGAGGCACGGTGGCGTCCCTGGAGCTGGTGACGGGAGACAGCTCATACGACGCGCACCGGCGCGGATTTGTTCCCGCCCGAAGGCGCAACCGGCGCGCGTCCCGTGGCCGGGCGGCATCATGGCCGCCGTGGTCAGGGGGCTCCCTGCGGTCCGGTTCGGAGGTCCGGCACCTCCGCGGCTGGCTCTACCAGATCGTGCGCAACGCGGCCGTCCGCCCACAGGCTCCGCCGGACGGGACCTCGGGCGGCTGACGTTCTCGTCTCGGTCGCGTGACTTTTTCCGTCGACGCGACTCTTCCCCCTCACAAGAGCAAACGAGGCGTCGCGACCGGGCAGGGACGGCGGCGCAAGGAGGTTCCCATGCGAAGAATCTTGCTGACCGTCATAGCGGGCTGCGCGGTGATCGCCGTCGTTCCGGCGGCCGCGCTGGCCCACGGTCGTCATCACAGTCACAAGCGCCACCACCATCACGCGCACCACGCCAGGGTTCGCCAGTTTGGCCACGACTCGAACCAGGGCACGGTGCAGAGCCAGGACCAGAACGCCGGAACGGTGACGTCGTTCACAGGCGGTGTCCTGACCATCACCCTCAACAACGGTCAGATGGTCAGTGGCGACGTCACGAATGACACCGAGATCGAGTGCGAGGGCGCCGAGAACGACCACTCCAGCCTGCGCAGTCACGATCGCCACGGCGGCGACAACCGCGGCGACGACAACGGTGACAACGATCAGGGTGACGACGACAACGACAACGACGAGAACAACGCGGCGTGCAGTTCAGCCGATGTGACCACCGGCACCGTCGTGCACGAGGCCGAGCTCAAGCTCTCGAGCGCCGGCGCCGTGTGGAAGAAGGTCGAGCTGATGACCGCTTCGGCCGCCGACAACGACAACAACGACGACTAAGTCACATGTAAGACCCCGCGGCGAAGCGCAGGCCCTGCCCCCCGCCGCGCTTTCTAGACACCGCGGAACTCAGAGAGCGGCGGCCACCGGCAGGCCGCCGCTCTCTGCTTGGTTCGCCACGCGCTCCACGCCTGGATCGGTCAGCGGCGCCTCTCGCCCGGGTCGGTCAGTGGCCCCTCCCGGACCGGCCGACCTCGAAGCTGGCCGTATGGTCCAACTCGGTGGAGGAGGTCCCGAGCAGCACCGTGTAGCGGCCCGGCGCGACGGTCCACCGGCCGGCCGTGGTGTTGTAGTAAGCCAGGTCGCTCGGGGTCAGGCGGAACAGGACGAGTCGGCTCTGTCCCGGCCGTAGGTCCACGTTCGTGTAGCCCTTGAGCTGCTTGGGCGGCTCCTGCGCGGCGGCCGGCGACTGTAGGAACAACTCGACGGTCGTCGGACCCGAACTCCGGGACGTGTTGGTGACTCGCGCGAGCACGAACGCGTCACCCTTGAACGGGTTGTAGACCGCGTGCAGGCCGGAGACCCGGAAGCTCTCATACGAGAGCCCGTAGCCGAACGGGAACAGCGGGCGCTGCCCGGTGGCGTCGTAGAACCGGTAGCCGACGTCGAGGCCTTCGTTATAGCTCTCGTTGCCGTTCGCGTCGCCCGGGTAGGTGTTCGGCGGGTTCGCCGCCGCGGGTCCCTGGTTCTCGTTGGCCGGGAAGGTGACCGGGAGCCGTCCACCGGGGCTGGCGTCGCCGAACAGCACGGCAGCGATCGCCGGGCCGAACTGCTGGCCGGGATACCAGGCCTCGAGCACGCTGGAAACGCTGTGCAGCCACGGCATCAGGACCGGACCGCCGGTGTTCAGGACCACGACGGTGTTCCGGTTCGCGGCCGCCACCGCGTCGATCAGCTGGTTCTGGTCGCCGGGCAGCGACAGCGAGTAGCGGTCCATGCCCTCGCCCTGCGCGTCGTTGGCGAACACGACCGCCACATCGGCCTGGCGGGCCGCGGCCACCGCGGCCGGTATCCCCGACTCCGAGGGCTGCTCCCAGCCGAAGTGGATCTCCTTGCTGAACAGGCTGCTGCGGCTCGAGTAGTCGATCTCCACCGGAACCGACTGACCGGCGATCAGCTGCACGGTTCCCTGGACCACGTAGTGCGGGCCGACGACGAACTGCGTCGCCTCGCGATACGCCGGCCCGAACGTCTGCCCGGCGATCTTCAGGGTCGCGACGCCGGCCTCCGACAGCGTGAATCGGTACAGGCCGGACTCGGTCGGGGTCAGTTTGCCCGTCCACTTGGCCGACCAGACCGCGGGCTGGGGGTTTGTGGGGAACGCCGTGACGTCGACGTGCTGATCGACCTCGGTGACCGCCGGCACACCGCTGAACGTGCCGTTGCTCCAATACTGGCCGAACAGCCCCGAACCGGTGTCTGAGGACGGCGTCAGGACTGCAGGATCGACGAGGTTGGGCGAGGCCACGTCACCGGCCGAACCCTGGGCCGTGGTGACCTTCACGCCCGCCTGTGCGGCCCGGGCGGTGATCCCCTGGGCGGGCGTGATCGCCTGGCCGGGGGCAAGCGGAACGCCCGCCGACCCGCCACTCACGAACACTGCGTCGTCACCCGTCGGGCCGACCAGCGCGATCGAGTGGACGTGGCGAGACAGCGGCAGGGTGCTCTTGTCGTTCTTGAGCAGCACGGTGCCCTGCCTCGGCGACCTGGGTAGCCACCTGCTGGTGCTTCGGCGTGGACACCTCAGTCGCCGGCGGGTTCGGGAGTGGGTTGTCGAACACGCCCGAGTCGAACATCGCGAACAGGATGCGGCGCGCCATGTCGTCCAGTCGCGCCGCCGGGATCTGACTGAAGTCCGGGGTCTGGGACGGAGCGCCCGGCAGCTGCGCGAGGTCGACGCCCGCGAGCGCGCCGGCCGTCGGGTTGCGCACGGCGAACCCGAAGTCCGGCACCACGAAGCCCTGGAGGCCGTCGCCCTGCTTGAGGTCCCCGAGCGTGGTCGGGTTCTCGCAACTCGGCGTGCCGTTGATCTGGTTGTAGGAGCACATCACCGAGTCCACGCCGCCCTGCTGGACGGCGATCCGGAACGGCGTCTCGTAGATCTCCTGGAGCGCGCGCTCGGATACCTGGACGTTCACCGCCGGCGCCCCGATCGAAGCGAAGCCGATCCGCCCGAAGTCCTGGTTGTACGCGGCGTAGTGCTTGAGCGTGGAGATGACGTGCTGGCTCTGGGCGCCCAGGATGACCTGCGCCGAGGTGTTGCCGGCCAGGAAGGGATCCTCGCCCTCCGCCTCCGGCTGGCGGCCGGCAAGCGGGGTGCGGTCGATGTCTACCGCCGGGCCCCACCACCAATTGAACCCCTCGCCACGAGCCTCTGACCCCACCACCTCACCGTATGCGCGAGCGAGCGAGCGGTCGAAGCTGGCCGCGAGGTCCTGACCGGACGGCATCGCCGTCGTCCCCGGATTGCGCACGCCGTCAGGACCGTCGTCGCCCTTCAGGGCCGGGATCCCCAGGCTCTGGAGGGGGGTGAACTGGCCCGTGACGAGATCGATCTTCTGATCGGTGCTCATCGCCGCGAGCAACTCGTTGGCCCGCACCAGCGGCGGCTGGTGGGTGTTCTGCCAGGGCTGGCCGGAGGCGAGCAGAGCCCGCTTTGCGCCCGCGGCGGCGACACCCGAGCGCGCCGACGAAGAACCGCTCGCGACGAGCCCGACCAGGGCAAGAGTCATCAGCGCAGCCGTGGCCGCGCGCCGGCGTGGGAACCCGGACATCCGTCTTCTCCTCATCTCGTGGCGGTCGCCGCGGCTGGGGGCTGCGGCAATCAGCGGGCGGCAGTCCTACCAGCCCTGGTGACTCGTGTCAAGCAGGTTGATATTAGGACTTCTGCTGGCCGTTTTGATGCGCTTCAAGGGGCGTTGTGAGCCGTATCTAGGTGGTCTCGCCGAGCACGACAGCGGGTTCCGGGAGCGTGACCTTAGGCGGGCGGCGACTGCCCGAGATCATCTCGTGGAGGTGGCGGGCGATCTCGCGCCAGCGCCCGTGCTCGTCGAACCGCACGGTCGTGAGGCGGGGACGGATGCGCTCGGCGGCGGGGCTGTCGTCGCAGCCGATCAGCGCCATCTCATCGGGAAGCGACACGCCGCGCTCGCGCAGGAGCTCGAGCGCCACCAGCGCGAGCTCGTCGTTGAAGGCGTAGATCGCGGTCGCCCGATCGCGCCGGGCAAGCTCGGCGGCCAGGACGCGCCCGACGGCGTCTCGCCGCACCGGGGTCTCGGCCGAGCGCAGCGCGACATCGTGCTCACCCGCTGCGACCTGCGCGCCGGCCAACCGCTCCCCGGCCAGGCCGCGCAGTGGCGCCTCGTCGGGCATGAGCGCCAGCACGCGGCTGTGGCCCCGCCGCGCCAGATGCTCGACCGCCAGGTGTCCGATCCGCGTCTGATCGATCACGTAGGTGTACACGTGCGGAAGCGGCCGATCGGCGAACGCGACCAGCCCGCGCGCGCCGAGCGCGCGCAGCCGCTCTGCTGTCTCGGCAGAGAGCTGGGCGCCCGGGGCGATCACCCCGACCGGATGGACGCGCTGGCTCGCCCGGGTCAGGCTGTCGGGGTCGGCGCGCTGGAAGTGGACGAGCGGCGTGTAGCCGAGTTGCTCGAGCGACTCGACCATCGTGTCGATCGCCTCGGCGACGGGTGGACCGAGAGGCCAGTTGGGCATCTCAACCAGCACGATCTCGGTACGCCCGGCCCGCAGAGCCAGGGCCACGGCATTCGGCTCGTACCCGAGCCGCTGAGCGACGTCGAGCACCCGGTCACGGGTGGCTGACGTGATCCGGTGCTCCTCGGAGGTGCCGTTGAGGACGTAGCTGACCGTCGCGCGAGACACGCCGGCCTCGGTGGCAACGTCCCGGGAGGTCGGCCGGCGCGGCCTCGGAGCCGGGTTGGAAGCACGCTCCTTTCCCACGTCGAGAGTGTAAGGAGGAGTACCGTGGACCGGTCATGGGGGAGGAGCCGCCGATCCTGGCCAGCGACGCCGAGCGCGAGCACAGCATCGTCCTCCTGCGCGACGCCGTGACGAGCGGAAGGCTGACGCTCGAGGAGTTCTCAGACCGCGTCGGCCGCGCTCAGGAGGCGCGCACCGGCCGGGAGCTGGCCGTGCTCACCGTCGATCTGCCCTCCGCCCCCGCTCTGCCGGCGGCCCCCGCTCTGCCGGCGGCGCCCGCGGTGCGCCACCGAGCGCTGTTCTCCAAGCTCGTGCGCCGGGGCGCCTTCGAGCTTCCGGCGCGCTCGTCGTGGCGGTCGCTGTTCGGCACGATCGTGCTGGATCTCCGCCAGGCGCGGCTGGAGGGACCCGAGGTCGAGCTCGAGATCTACAACCTGTTCGGCACGGTGACCGTCCTGGTTCCGCCAGGCGTGCTGGTCCAGGTTGAGGGAGGCGGCGCGTTCGCGAGCCAGGTGCTCGAGCCGCCGGCCTGGTTTCCGCCACCCGGCGCGCCGCGACTGCGCATCCGGACCTCGGGCCCCGGCGGCACGCTGTACGTGCGCGCTCCCGAGCCGGTCGGCGAGATCAGCCGGTCGTGATGCCGAACGGCTTCGAGGTCCCGATGACGCGACCGTGCGCGTCGAGGGCCTGGACGCGGAACGTCTTGGAGCCCTGGGCCACCGGGATCGCGGTCTCGAAGGCGGACTTCGCCGCCGAGGCCACCCGAGCCTGCGCACCGGAGCTCGCCCCGCCCAGCACACGCCACGATTTCACCTCGGTGGCGCCGTTCCAGCTGGCGTAGACCGTCGTCTTGCCGGCGGTCTGTCGAGCCGCGCCGGCGGGCGGATAGAGCGGCGAGCCCACCCACGGCTCGACCGTGGCGCGATAGGAGAGATCGTGGCCGGGGAGCCGCGCATCTAGCAGCATGTTGCCCGACGAGTCGTACTCGGTGAAGAACGGCGCCGATCCCCAGCCCACGAACTCGTTGCCGTTCGGGAGCGGCTCGAGGCTGCCCATGTACTCGGAGTTGAAGTTCGAGCCATGCGTGTACTCGCCGGCGAGCTTTGCGGAGTGCGTGCGCTGGTCGAGCTTCAGGACCAGCCCGCGCGAGTACGACGTGGGGTTCACGTAGGTGCCGCCGCCGGTGATCTGGCAGCAGTGATCGTCGAACATCGTGACCAGTGAGCCGGGGTACACGACCACGTCGTGCTGCCACTGGAAATCCGCTGCCTTGGCGATCGTGAAGCTCGAGTGCCGGCCGCCGAGCTCCCACTGGATCTTTCCGGTGGCGATGTTCACCTTGTACGCGGCCCAGGTGTTGCGCATCGAGACGACGAACGTGCCGTCGCCTGAGAGGTTGATCGAGTTGACGTGGTAGGCGTCCCAGGGGAACCCGTTCGTGGGCAGCGTGGCGCGCGAGTCGCTCAGCGGGATGTGGTCGAGGGCGTCCCAGCTGTATACGAGCTTGCCGGTGCGCAGGTCGTACTCCTGGACCGCCGAGTCGATCAGTGCGCCGTTGTAGGCGCCGCCGTAGCGCGAGAGGTTCCTGGGGATGTTCTTGTTGGCGGTCACCCACGCGTAATGGCCCCGAATCAGGATCTCGTGGAGGGTCAGGACCCAGCCGCCGGTCGCTCTGAGCGTGGCGACCGGCCGATAGTGCTGGTCGACGACCACGTCCTCGCCGGTCTCGGTGTCGCCCGTGGTGGTAATCGTGCCCTGCCACCAGGCCAGGACCGGCTTGCCGTTATAGACCTGGAGATTGAGGTTGCCGGCGACGTCCTCGAGCGGCACCGGCCTGAACCACACCGGCTGCAGGCGGTTGTCGAGCATCAGCGGACCGCTCTGACCCCGCATCGGCGCATGGTTCAGGTCATAGAAGTTCGCGGTGAAGATGTAGCCGGGGGCAAGCTTGCTCGATTTCGTGGGGGTCGTCGTGCGGATGATCGGCGGATGCAGGTCCGGCGCCGAGACGTACTGGTAGGTGTCGTCGGTGACGTAGGACCCGAGCGGCGCCCCGTGCGAGCCGCCGACCGCGAACGCGAGCGCCACGAAGGCGGCGATCACCCCGCCGGCGGCGATCAGGATCGTCGGGCGACGCCGCGACGGCCCCTCGGCGGTGGGCGCCTGCTTGGGGACGAGCGTGAAGGTCAGGACCGCGGCGGCCGCGCACAGGCCGGCGGCGATGAAGTAGCCGAGCCGGAAGCCGTCGGTGAGCGCTGGGAGAACGGCGTGCCCTTTGCCGATCAGGTGGCTCGTGAGCGTGGTGGCGAGCGTGATCAGAACCGCGATGCCGAGGCCGCCACCGACCTGACGCGAGGTGTTGACCAGGCCGGAGGCCAGCCCCTGCTGACCCTGCTTGGCCCCCTGGGTGGCCATGATCGTGGACGGCACGATCGACATGCCGATCCCGGCCGCGGTCAGCACGCCGGGGAGGATCACGTACACGATCGCGCTGCCGCTGGCAGCGATCTTGGTGAACAGGAGCATTCCCGCCGTCATCATCAGCAGCCCCGAGCCCAGGACCGCGCGCACGCCGAAGCGGCTGACCAGCTTGCCGGCACTCCTCGCCACGAACATGATCGTCAGCGCCATGGGCAGGAACGTCAGGCCGGCGTGGAGCGGCGAGAGCCCGAGAACCTGCTGCAGGTAGAGCGAGCTCAGGTACCACATCGGGAACAGCGCAGCGCTGAACAGCACCACGATCCCGTTCGCGACGTTGAGCGGCTTGGTGAGCTCCTTGAACGGGATCAGCGGATCCGAGGACCGGTTCTCGATCACGCAGAAGGCGCCGAGCAGAGCCAGGCCGGCGAGGATCGGGCCGAGCGCCAGCGTGTCGTGCCAGCCCCTGAGGCCCGCCTCGACGACGCCGTAGACCAGCACCATCTGCCCGAGCGTCAGCGTCACCGCGCCCGGGATGTCGAAGCTCCGACGGGCTTGGCCCCGGCGCCGGTCGGCTACGACCGCGTAGGCGACGATGGCGGTGGCGATGCCGATCGGAGGGTTGATCAGGAGCACCCAGCGCCAGCTGATCGCCTCGGTGATGATCCCGCCAAACAGCGTCCCGGCGGCCCCGCCGAGGCCGTTCATGGCGGCCCAGAGGCCGATCGCCCGGTGCAGCTTGGGGCCGGGCGGGAACGAAGAGGTCACGATGGCCAGCGAGGACGCGGCCATGAACGCGCAGCTGAAGCCCTGCACGCCCCGGGCGATGACCAGCATCTGGCGGTTCACCGCGGCGCCCCCGACCAGTGAGGTGATCGAGAACAGGATCAGCGCGGCCACGAACACCCGCCGCTGCCCGAGCTGGTCGGCCGCCCGGCCGCCGAGCATGAGGAACCCGGCGAACGTAATCGCGTATGCGTCCACCACCCACTGCAGGTCGGCCGAGGTGAAGTTCAGGCTCGACTGGATCGAGGGCAGCGCGACGTTGACGATGCTCAGGTCGAGGATGACCATGAACTGCGCCACGCAGCACACGGTGAGGATCAGCGACTGACGCGAGCCGAACCCGCTGGGGCGCCCACGGCGCGTCTGGGCGCCATCGGCGCCATCGGCGCCCGGGGCGTCCTCGGCGACCGGCAGCGGCTCGGCCGTCAGCGCGGCGGGCGCGGCCGTTCCGGCGGCGCCCGCGACCGCGTCGCCGCTCGGCGCGACGCGCTCCGTGTCCTGGGGGATAGACCCGGTGCCCGATGCCTCCATCCGCGTCGATACCTTAGAGCCTCGGGCGGAAATGACCCGGGACGCGGGTGCGAGTGGGACCCGGGATGCGGGCGCGAGTGGGGCCCGGGACACGGGTGCGAGCGGGGAAGTGCGCCGGTCCGGAAGCCGTTCTTGCCCGGGGTGCCTGGAGCGCAACGTTGCGGCGTCGCGGGTGTCTTGTACCCTGAGGAGTGAGCACTTGGAAGCGATGATGGGAGCAGGGACTATGAAAAGAGCGTTGCTGAGCACGATTACGGCCGCCCTCGTGGTGGCCGGCTGCGGAGGCACGTCCAGCTCGCAGTCGAGCTCCACGCCGGCCGCCGCCACGCCGCAGACGCAATCCGCGACTCAGGCGGCCCAGACCACGGCCAAGAAGGCGGCGGCCAAGCACAAGGCCGCGCATCACAAGGCGACCGTGCACAAGACCACGTCGACCGCGTCCTCGCCGCCGGCAACGACGACCAGCTCGGCGCCGGCGAGCACGCAGTCCGCGCCCGCCCCGGTGACGACCACCTCGGCCGCACCTGTTGTGGCGGCACCTACGCCCACCGGTTCGAGCACCAAGCAGGGCAGCTCGAACAAGAAGAACAACAACAACAACAACGGCTACGACCTCAGCGGCCAGGGCTACTAAGCCCTCTGGCGCGTAGTGAGGCGCGGTCCGTTGGGCCGCGGTACCGGCGGTTGGCAGGGCGGCTGGGCTCGGGCTGATCGCGGGTCCGATCAGGACTGCGACGTCCGCGATCGGCCTCGCGGAGCCGGCCTCAGCGGCGGGTGCTTAACGCGCCGAAGCCCGCGCCCGCCGTCCCGCTTAGTGCACGTCAGCATCCCCCACATGCTTATGTGCACTCGGGGGGCGCAGGATGGGGCGGTTTTGCACGTTAAGCACCGGTTTGGAGCGCCAGCCAGGCGGCTGTGTCGACTCCCGTCCCCGTCGGCGAAGCTGCGGATGTAGACCTCGTAGATGACGGCGCTCCGCCACCAAGGGGGGCGCTCGGGACGGGGACGGCGGGCCGCCGCTCAGTACTTGTGCTCGCGCAGGCCGTGCCAGTAGGCCCGCGCGCAGAAGCGCTCCAGGCGCCAGCAAGCCAGGCCGAAGGCCAGCATCAGCATGCCGAAGCCGGCCAGGTTCCCGAATGCGCTGCTGACCACCGGGACGAGCGCCATCAGCCAGCACCAGGCGGCGAACCAGGCCAGCGGCCTCCACGGTGGGCGCCATGTCCAGGGACGGCGCTCGGGCGGCTCGTCCTCGGGCGGCTCCCAGGCATGCTCGTCTCCTTCCCATCCGCCATCGTGCACGAGGCCGAAGACGAGCATCGTCAGTCGAGTATATGCCCCTGCTCGGGCTCGCTTCCAGGGGCGAGTCGCCAGGTGGTGGAGCCATCCGGGCGGGTCCCGCTCTCGATCGCCCCGGTGGCGGCGAGCGCGGCCAGTTCGGCTCGGAATGAGTCGTACGGGATCAGCCCGAGACGGGCCAGCGCCGGGTAGCCGATGCGGTCGTACAGCTCCGACGTGCTCGTCGGCTCGCTCGTGAGCACCGCCATCAGCGCCGAGGTGCGCGACATGGGAACTCACCGTAGCGGCTGCCGGCGCCGCCGCCGATCAAGTCGCCGGACCGAGCGGAAGCGGTGAGGCCGGCTTGAGCTCCTCGAGGCGCAGGAGGGTCGTCACGCGCGACGCGCCGCCGCGCGTCGACAGCCGAACCAGGACGCGCTGGAGTTGAGCGACCTCGCGCGCGACCACCATCAGCATCGCGTCGGTCTCGCCGGTGACCCAGTCGGCTGCGATGACCTCGGGCATGTCCCGCAGGGCCTCGAGGAACCGTCGGTGGGCCGCGTCGCCATGGCGCTGGAGCGTCACCGAGACGTAGACCTGGAGCGGGAACCCGGCCTCGGCGAGATCGAGCCGGGCCACCACGCCCCGCACGATCCCCGACTCCTTCAGGCGCCGCACGCGGTGCAGGGTGGCGGCTGGGGACAGGCCGATCAGGCGCGCGAGCTCCACGTTGGGGCGGTCCGCGTCGGTCTGGAGCTCCTCCAGCAGCTTCAGGTCAATCAAATCAAGCGAAACGGGCATTTCACAAAATATTTCATCGTCTCGGAGCCTAAATGTCAAATTCAACTGGAGTTCTATGGGGATTTGGCGATCCTCATTTATATGAAGTCCCAGAACCGATCCGCCCTCTTTGCGCTCGCCGCCGCCGGCACGCTGTGGGGTCTCAACGTGCCGCTGACCAAGCTCGCGCTCGGCTGGCTCGGCCCCGGGTGGCTGACAGTGGCCCGCTTCCTCGTGGCCACGCCCGTGCTCGCCATGGTCGGGCGGCGAGGCCTGCGCGAAGCGCTGACGCCGCGTGTGCTGGCGTCGGGCGCGGTCGGCTTCGGCGTGGTGATCGTGCTCCAGAACGCCGGCATCGAGCGCACCAGCGTGAGTCACGCCGCGATGATCGTGGGCGCGATCCCCGTGCTGGTGGCGTTGATCGCCGCGGGTCTCGGGCAGACCGCAACTCGTCCGCTCACCTGGGCCGGTTATGCGGTGGCGCTGATGGGCATCGCGTTCGTGGCCGGCGCGGGCGGAGGCGGCGCGAGTCCGCGTGGCGACCTGTTCGTGCTCGGCTCGGCGGTCCTCTCGGCGGCCTTCATCGCGATCCAGCCCCGGCTGCTGGCCGACCGCGACGCGGCGGCGGTGACCGCCGTCCAGTTCGCCGGTGGCGCGCTGGTCGCCCTCCCCGTGGCCGTCCTGACCGGCGGCGTGCCGCACGGGCCGACGGCGGTCGTTCCCACGGTGGCGCTGGCGGCGCTCGCGCTCGCCGGCACGCCGCTGCCGTTCTGGCTGTTCGCCTTTGGTCAGGCGCGCGTCCCCGCCGAACTGGCCGGCGCCTTCCTGAACCTGGAGCCGGTCGTCGGCGCCGCCGCTGCCTGGCTGGCGCTGGGCGAGCCGGCCGCCGTGGGGCAGCTCGCCGGGGTCGCCGCCGTGCTTGTCGGGATCGTCATGAGCACGACGGCACCCAGGCCGGACGCCCCGACCGCGCCGGTCACGATGCGCCTGCGTCGCTTCGCTTACGAAGTTCTTAGCTTCCGAGCGTGAGCCCCTGGCTGGTGCCTCGATCTAGAGGACACCAGATCCAAAAGGAGGCTCACATGACGAGCAAGCAGCGCAACCTGGTGGCGGTGGCCGCCACCGTCCTGTCCCTGGCCGGCGGTAGCGGAGTGGCCTGGGCGCGCACCGGCGAACCCGGCTACCCGGGCGCCACCGGGACGACCGGGACGACCGGAACGACCGGGACAACCGGCAGCACCGGGACGACTGGCACGACCGGCTCGACCACAAGCAGGACGTCGTCGTCGAGCACGGGCACGATGAGCGCGGCCACGACCGCGGCGAGGCACCTCGCGGTCGTCCTCGATCACCGCCACCATGGCCGGCGCCGAAGCTGCGCGACCTGGGTCGCCGGCGCCACCAACTCGTCGAGGTGCTCCGCCAGGTGGCTGAGGTGCTCGCAGAGCCAGATCCCGTAGTAGGACGATTGCCCAGGGTTGTGCCCCACCGGACCGAATGCCGGCTGCTGGAGCGGCCGAGGCGCGACGTGAGTGGGCCGGCCGACTTGAGTGGCCAGCTGCTCGAACCACGTCGCCAGGGTGTCCGTGCGCTGTTCGAGTGGCTCCCGCACCGCTTCGATGGCGCTGGCATCGCCCGGCAACTCGGCGATCGCGTGGGCGGTCAGCCGCAGTCGCAGTGAACCGCCGACCAGGCGCCACAGGTCCTGCCTGGTGATGTGCTTGGTCCCCTGCTCGGCGAGCAGGCCGCGCAGCGCCTCGTCGAGGCGAGCGCCCGCCGCCGCGGCGGCCGGCGCCGCGTCGGGCTCGGAGGCGCGCACCCCGGCCGCCCAGTCCACCGCCTGCCGGAGGTACGCCGCGCCCGAGCGAAATGCGTCGGCCAGGTCGTCGCCGACGACCGCGGCGACCCCCCGAGGCCAGAACAGGATCCCCACCACCACGCTGACCGCGCAGCCGATCGCCACGTCCTCGATCCTCACGACGCCGACCTTCCACCCGACCGGGGCGAGGAGATTGAAGAGCACCGCGACGGTCACGGTGAAGGCGGCCTGGCCGACCACGAACGGGGCGGTGCCCGGCGCGTAGGCGGCGACGAACACGGCGACCGGCAGAACGACCCAGAGCGCGGTCGACCCCGCGCCGATCGCGATCAGCAGAACGCCGCCGACGAGGAAGCCGAGCGCCGTGCCGGCCAGCGCGCGCAGCGCCGTGGCGCCGGTAGACGCCGCGTTCGTGCGGAGCACCGACAACGTCCCGAGCACCACCCAGAAGCCGTGCTGGAGGCTGCCGATGTCGGCCACGGCAACGGCCGCGGCGAGCGCCACCGCCCCGCGCAGGCTGTTGACGAACCAGACCGATCGGACGCTGGCGTGAGTGTGGGCCGCGGACAGCACGCTCGTGACCCGCCGCGTGGCTCGCGCGGCGGCAGTCGAGCCGGCGTACCAGCGCCGGCGCCGGGCCTCGAGCCAGGCGGGATCGACGATGCGCGCCGCGACCAGCGTCTCGGCCCCGAGCGCCAGCACGGCCACCGCGATCGCGTGCGCGTGGAACGCGCTCTGCGCGGCCGCCCGGGAGCCGTCGCGCGCGGGCGGCGGACGATCGATCTCACTCGCCGCCTCGGCCTGGCAGCGCTCGAGCAGGTCGACGTCGGGGCGGGCCCGGCCTCCCGCGAGCAGCGATGACGTATCGCGCAGCACCTGGCCGGTGGTCGACAGCAGGCGGCGCGTGGCCGGCGAGACATCGCTCAGATCGGCTCGCTCGCGGATCGCGTCGGTGGTCAGGGCCGCGCACCACTCGAGCAGTTCGACGGCGTTGGCCAGCGCCTGATCGGGCGCGGCCAGACCGGTCGGCCGGAACGGCGTCGCCGTGAACCGCGCGAGCAATCCATGTTTGGCCGAGACGGTGGCGGCGAGCTCGTCCTCGTCGGCGGCCCCCGCCAGGGCCGCCTCGAGCACATCGGCCAGCGTCGCGGCGAGGTTGGAGGCCTCGCGGCGCAGGGCGTTGTCGTCGAGGCGGGGTGAGGTGAGCAAGACCGCGGCGGTTCCGGCCACCGACGCCAGCCACCACCCGGCCAGGCGGTCGGGGACCATGGCCATCGTGCCGTACGACGCGGCAGGGAGCACGTAGGCCAGGAGCGCGGCGGTCGCCCCTGATGCCGCGTTGGGCCCGGCGATGCCGGCGAAGAACACGGCGAAGGTGACCGGCACGGTGACGAGCGCGGCCAGCACGGTCGAGGAGCTGACCGCGGTGCCGATCGTCAGCAGCGCGCTACCGGCGAGTGCCAGTGCGACGTGGGCGAGGAGCTTGTCGCGCCGGGTTCCGCCGAACGACGCGAGCACGAGCGTGGCGAAGGAGCCGAACGCCGCGAAGGTGGCCATCTGAAGGTTGCCGATCGCCTGTTCGGTGAGGGCGAACAGGCCGCAGACGACGATCACCGCGCGAACCGCCCGCACGGCGGCGGGAACCGACCACACCGGCTTCCAGCTCAGTGCGCGGACCCGGGCGATCAGCGGCCCGGGGACGCGGACCGCGCTCACGAGGCGTCGTCGGCCAGCTCGAGGATCAGCTTGCCGGTGTTCTCACCTCGAAACAGCCGGAGGAACACGTCGGGGAACTGATCCAGGCCGCCGCGGACGACATCCTCGCGGGAGCGCAGCTCGCCCGCGCGCAGCCACTGCGCGAGCTGCGCGACCGCCTCGTCGTAGCGCTCGGCGAAGTCGAACACCAAGAAGCCGGTCATCGTCGCCCGCTGCACGAGCAGCTGCATGTAGTTGGCCGGGCCGCGCGGCATCTC
Organism: uncultured Solirubrobacterales bacterium; assembly: GCA_963832315.1. Classification (GTDB taxonomy): domain Bacteria; phylum Actinomycetota; class Thermoleophilia; order Solirubrobacterales; family Solirubrobacteraceae; genus Palsa-465. The sequence goes on from CAWHTT010000016.1 coordinate 303,050, forward strand.
CGTCGCGTTGTACTGCGAGATCGCGCCGCAGATGACCACCCGGGCGCCCCGGGCAATCCGGCGCAGGACCTCGTCGAGCGTCTCGCCGCCGACGTTGTCGAAGTAGACGTCGACGCCGTCGGGCGCGGCCCGGCGCAGCTCCGCGCGCAGCTCGCCGCTCTTGTAGTCGATCGCGGCGTCGAACCCGAGCTCGTCGAGCAGCCACTCGCATTTCTCGGGCCCGCCGGCGATGCCCACCGTGCGGCAGCCGTTGATCCGCGCGATCTGTCCGACCACGCTGCCCACCGCACCGGCGGCGCCCGACACCACCACGGTCTGGCCGGGTTCGGGGCGGCCGACGTCGAGCAGCCCGAAGTACGCCGTCAACCCGGTCATCCCGAGCACCCCGAGATGAACCGGCGCCGGCGCCAGCGAAGTGTCGACCTTGCGCACGGCGCGCCCGTCGGACACCGCATAGCGCTGCACGCCGAACATCCCGGAGACGTACTCCCCGATGTCGTAGTCGGGGTGCCGGGAGTCGGTCACGCGACCGACCGCGCCCGCGCGCATCACCTCGCCGATGCCCACCGGCGGCACGTAGGAGCGAGCCTCGTTCATCCACCCGCGCATGGCGGGATCGAGCGACACGTATTCCAGCGCGACCCGGAACTGCCCATCGTCCGGCTCGGGCGCGGGCTCCTCGACGTACTCCCAGTCGGAGGGCTTCGGCAGGCCGGCGGGACGCGCGGCCAGCCGCCACTGCGCGTTGGGCGGGGTCACGACGTGAGCCTACTCGACGTGCTCGGGTCTCGCCCGGAGCGATCCCGCGTGGGCGCGCCGCCGTGGGTCGCGCCGGACCCGGGCCAGGCTGGCGATCGCGGTGACCGCGAGCACGATCGCGATCACCCCGAGCGACAGGCCGGTCGAGATCTCGGGGACTCGATGATCCTGCAGGTGAAGGAACTCGAGGACCAGCTTCACGCCGATGAAGCCGAGGACCACCGCCAGGCCGCTCGACAGGTACACGAGCCGGTCGAGCAGGCCGGAGACCAGGAAGTAGAGCGCCCGAAGCCCGAGCAGCGCGAAGGCATTGGCGGCGAACACGATGTAAGCGTGTTGGGTGATCCCGAACACGGCCGGAATCGAGTCAAGCGCGAACACGATGTCGGTGGTGGCGATGGCCAGCAGGGCGAGGAGCATGGGCGCGACGCCGCGGCGCCGGGCCGCGGCGACGACCACGTTGTCCTCGATCGACGGGTCGGCGTCGCGGTGGCGGAACAGCTGAACCGCGGTCGCGGTGAGGAGCAGCCCGAACAGCAGATACGTGAAGGAGAACGCGCCGATCAGCGCCGCGCCGAGCGCGATGAACACCGTGCGGAGCACCAGCGCTCCCACGATCCCGGCCATCAGCAGCCGCGGCTGCTGCTCTGCGGGCACGGCGAACGTGCTCATGATGATCACGAAGACGAACAGGTTGTCGATCGACAGGCTCCGCTCGACGACGTAGCCGGCGAAGTACTGCGCGCCGGCGCTCCAACCCGCGACGAGCGCGAACACGACGCCGAACAGCACGGCCACCGCGAGGTAGAACAGCGACCAGCCGACGGCCTCCCGCAGGCCGACGACGTGCGGGTTACGGCGCGATTGCCACAGATCGAACGCGATCAGGCATCCGATCGCCCCGATCGTCACCGCCCAGCCAATGATTGTCGCCTCGAACACGGGTGCTGTGATCGTGCGTTGCCTCGGCCGCGGTTCCAATGGGTGCGAGGCCCCATCCGCCCGCGGCCGGCGTGCCGTAGGTCAACCCGTGACCCGGAGCGCCGACCACGCCCGCGCGATGTCGGCGCCGAGCCTGCAGTTGCCGCGAACGATATCGAGGTTGACGGCCACGCTCGTGCGCTCGGTGTGCTGGTGGATGTAGTCGAGCAGGAACGGGGTGATCTCCTTGCCCCGCACCGAGGCGGCCTCGGCAGCGGCGAGCGCCTCGGCGAGCAGGCGGTCGTGCAGGGCGGGGTCCAGCTGGGCGGCCTCCGGCAGGGGATTGGCGACCAGGATCCCGCCCGGCATGGCGAGGGCGTCCGACGCCTGCATGATCTGCGCGACCTCCTCCGCGGTGGTGACCGGGAAGTCGACCGTGTAGCCGCTGTCGGCGAGATAGAAGGCCGGGAAGCGCTCGGTGCCGAACACGAGCACTGTCACGCTCAGGCTCTCCAGTCGCTCGAGCGTGGCGCCGATGTCGAGGATCGACTTGACGCCGCCGGAGACGACCGTGATGGGACAGCTTCCGAGGATCCCCAGGTCGGCCGATTCGTCGAAGGTGGCGGCGGCGTCGCGGTGCACGCCGCCGATCCCGCCCGTCGCGAAGACCCGGATCCCGACCCGCGAGGCGAGCAGCGCGGTGGCGGCGACGGTCGTGCCACCGGTCGCCTTCTGCGCCATCGCCACCGGAAGATCCCGCGCGCTCAGCTTGAGTGGGGCGTCGGTCACCACCAGCCGCTCGAGCTCGCTGGCTTCGAGACCGACGTGCGGGAAACCGTCGAGCATCGCGATGGTCGCCGGCACCGCCCCGCGCTCGGCGACGGTCCGTTCGAACTCGTGCGCGGCCTCGAGGTTCTCGGGCCGGGGGAGCCCGTGGGTGATGATCGTCGACTCGAGCGCGACGACCGGATCGCCGGCGGCGAGCGCTTGCGCGACCGTGTCGGAGAGAGCAACTCTGAGCTGTCCGCTGCGCACCGACGCGTGATCATGTCAGCATGGAGTCACCGCGCGTCCCCGGCGAGCCGCTGTCGCTCTGCACGATCGGCGACCTGATCCTCGACGTGGTCGTCCTGCCCGAGCGCCCGCCGGTCCCGGACGCCGATACGCCGGCCACGATCCGCCTCGCCGCAGGCGGCCAGGCGGCCAACGTGGCGGCCTGGGCGAGCGCGCTGGGCGCGAGCAGCCGCGTGATCTGCAAGCGCGGAGACGACGCCGCGAGCGAGTTCGCGACCGCCGAGCTGGTGCGCCACGGCGTCGAGATCCGCGGCCCGGTGGCCCGGGGGCGCGGCGGCGTGGTCGTCTCGACGCGCGACCCCGGTGGCGGGCGGACGATGGCCTCGGACCGGGGCGTGGCCCCGCTGCTCGAGGCGTCCGAGCTCGATCCGTCGTGGGTGCGCTCGTGCGACGTCCTGCACGTTTCGGGCTACTGCCTGCTGCGCGAGCCGATGGCGGAGGCGGCCATCGAGGCGGCGAGGCTGGCCAGCCGGGTGACCGTCGACCTGGCGTCGGCCCACGACATCGAGATCCTGGGTGCCCAGCGGTTCGCCGCGCGCCTGCGAGCGCTCGGTCCCGATCTCGCGTTCGCCACCGAGACCGAGCGGGCCGCGGTACCCGGCTTCGACGCGACGTGGGTGATCAAGCTCGGCCCGCACGGCGCGATGTTCCCGGAGGGGCTTTACCCGGCCCCGTCCGTCGTCGCGCTCGACACGACGGGCGCGGGCGATGCGCTCGCGGCCGGCTACCTGGTGGGAGGGCCGCAGTGCGCGATCGAGGCCGCGGCGCGGTGCGTCGGGCTGATCGGCGCCATGCCTGACCTCAGGACGGCTTGCGATAGCGCGGGCGCCGGCGCATGCGATCGTAGTTGAGGACCAGCCCGGATCCGGGCGCCATCGCCCGGCGCGCCGTCTTGGGTGCGATCGCTCTCACGATCAGCTCCCGGCGGGCCGCGATCTCACCCGGCGTCATCCTCAGGCGCGAGGCGATCTCGCCCGCCGTGATGCCGTGGACCAGCATCGAGAGGATCGCCTGATCGCCGGGGTCCAACCGCGCCGAGAGCGCAGCGGCGACCGACGCCGGGATGGCCGGGAAGTACTGACGGCCGTGGACCAGGCGGCGGATCGCGATGGTCAGCTCCTCGCCCAGCGTCGCCTTGGGAAGCAGGCCGTCGGCCCCGGCCACGAGGGCCGCCACGGCCAACGTCGTGTCGGCAAAGGCCGAGTAGATCAGCACCGGCGGCGGGCATGGCCGCTGCTTGATCTGGCGGGTCAGCCACAGACCGTCGCGGTCGCCCAGGTGGTAGTCGATCACCGCCACGTCAGCCCAGCGGGCTACCGCGGTGCTGTCACTTGTCGCGCTGCCGTGCTCGGCGATCGTGACCATGTCGGGTTGGTCTGAGATCAGCTGCCGGACCCCGTGTCTGACCGAGGGATGGTCATCGACCAGCAACACGTGGATCGGCGCGGCTCGGTCCGCCTCCGCCGGCCGGGCTGAAACGTTCATGTTCGTAGTCATCGGGTGTCCTCCAGCTGGACTTCCAGCTGGACCTCGCAGCCCGAGCCGGATGGTTGGTTGTGGATCTCCAGGCTCGCGCCGATCAGCGTGGCCCGCTCGCGCATGCCCCGCATGCCCGTGCCCGGCGTGTGTCCCGGCGGCAGCCCGAGACCGTCGTCGCGCACGGTCAGCCGCAGGAGGCCGCGGTCGTACTCGACGATCAGCTCCGCTCGGCTCGAGGCCGAGTGGCGGGCCACATTGGTCAGTGCCTCCTGTGCCACCCGGTAGACCACGAGCTCGACGTCCGGTGTCACCCCGGGAAGGGTGAGCGGGAGATGCTCGGTGATCTCGAGGCCCAGCTGCTGCGAGAACCGGTCGGCGAGCACGGCCAACGCGCTGAGGAGGCCGAGATCGTCGAGGGCCTCGGGTCGCAGCTCGACGGCGATCCGTCGCACGTCCTCGAGGCTGTCGCGCACGACGTCCTGGACGGCCAACACGTCCTCCTCGAGGCACGTCGGGGCCTGCGAGGAGAGGCGCGAAAGGCCCAGCAGGACCGCTGTGAGCTCCTGCCCGACCTGGTCGTGCAGCTCCTGGGCGATCCGGAGGCGCTCGGCCTCCTGCGCGCGGAGCACGCGGCCGGTCGCCTCCCGCCGCTCGGTTTGAAGCCGCTCGAGCATCTCGTTGAAGGTCAGCGCGAGCTCGCCGGCCTCCGAGGTCGGCTCGGCGTGGGAGATCCGTTGTCCGAGGGTCGAGTAGTCGACCTGGCGCGCGAACGCGGTCAGCTCCTGGACCGGACCGACGGTCCGGCGCAGCAGATAGACGTTGGCCAGCACGACCAGCCCGACCGCCGCCAGGACGACCACGACCTCCTCGTCGAGCGCGAGCACGGAGATCTTGTTCGGGGCGAGCAGCGCGATCGTCAGCGTGACCGCGGTGATCAACAACAGCGCGTTGATCGCCGCCACGCGGTAGAGCAGCGGCATGTATCGCCGCCGGGCGGCGGGAGCGGGGCTGGACGGCGCCGGACTGATGACCGGGGCCGTCCCGAGGTCTGCGGCGGGGACGGGGGTCATGTGCGGGGAGTGGTCGGGATGCCCTCGAGCCGCCTGAGCAGCTCCCACAGCCGCGACTCCATGCCCGCGGGCGACAGGCCCAGGGTGACCGCGACTTCGGCCGGCTCGAGGCCGGCCAGCAGGAGTCCGAAGATCGCCTGCTCCTCGTGGTCCAGGCGGCGTCGAAGACTCTCCCCGAGTCGGGGCGGGATCGCCGGCAGGCGCCGCTGACCCGCTGCCGCGCAGCGGATCTCGTGGCACAACTCGGAGCCGATCCGGCCCTTGCTGACGATTCCGTCGGCTTCGGCCACCACCGCCGCCGCGGACAGGACGCCGTCGGTGTAGGCCGAGTAGATCAGCACGGCCGGCGGCTCCGGAAGCCGCTTGAGCTTGCGGCTCAGCCACAGGCCGTTGCGCCCGCCGAGCTGATAGTCGACCACGGCGACGTCGATCGTCTCGCGCTTGGCGATGTCCACTCCGGCCTCGGCGCTGTCGACCGCCGCGACGACGTGGAAATCGGGCTCGTCGGCGAGCAGCCCGCGCAGCCCCGCCCGCACCGCCGGGTGATCGTCGACCACGAGCAGGCGCGTCGGCGCCAGTGGGTCGTCGCGCAGCGCGGCCCGCTCGGCGGTGGGGGGTGGGGCGAGGCAGGTCATCGGTCCTCCTTGGGAGGCTGGAAACGGACTCGGTGAACTCAGGTTGCCTGCCCGGCGCCGGGTCATCCATGGTGTCCAGCCCCCATTTCGTGCCGAGCCCGTGCGCCAGCGGGGGGCGGGTCGGGACGCGCGGGTCGACGAGGCTATGGCTCGATCAGGCCGTGGCGGATCGCGTAGCGGGTGAGCTCGACGCGGTCGCGCATCCCGAGCTTGTCGAGGATGTTGGCGCGGTGGCGCTCGACGGTCTTCTCGGAGATGACCAGCGTCTCGGCGATCTGCTTGTTCGTGTAGCCCTCGGCGACCAGCTTGAGGACCTCCTGCTCACGCGGGGTGAGCGGGTCCTCGCGCAGAGGGAGATCCTCCCGGGCACGGTGCAGGTAGTCCTCGATCAGCGGCGTCCGCGCGCCCGGATAGAGGAACTTCTCGCCCCGCATGGCCGCCCGGACGGCCTCGACCAGGTCGCGGTCGGCGACCGTCTTCAGGACGTATCCCGACGCGCCGGCCTTGAGCGCCTCGTACAGATAGCGCTCGTTCTCGTGCATCGAGAGCATCAGGATCCGCAGCTTGGGCCGGCGGCGATGGAGCTCACGCGCGGCGTGCAGGCCGGTCATGCGCGGCATCGTGATGTCGATCACGGCCAGGTCGACGTCGTCCTGGATGCCGCGCTCGAGCGCCTCGGCCCCGTCGCCGACCTCGGCCACGACCTGCATGTCCGGCTGTGCGTCGAGCACCATCCGCAGGCCGTGCCGGACGACGGCGTGGTCGTCGGCGAGCAGGATCCGCGTCTTCAGCGGGATCACGCGCCGACTCCCACCGGCACCTCGAGCCGAATCTCGGTTCCCGGGCCGGGCGCCGCGTCGTGGATCTTGAGGGCCGCTCCGACGAGGCCGGCGCGCTCGCGCATCCCGCGCATCCCGCTGCCGGACGGCTCGTCGCTCGGCAGGCCCTTGCCGTGGTCGCGTACGACGAGGACGATCCGGCCGTCGCGGGTCTGCAGGCTGAGCTCGGCCCGTTCGCTGCCGGAGTGACGGGCGACGTTGGTGAGCGCCTCCTGCGCCACTCGGTAGATGACCAGTTCGGTGGTCGAGGAAAGATCGGGCAGTCGCTCGGTGATGCGACACGACACATCGAGCCCCGACTGCTGCGCGAAGCGGTCGCACAGGACGGACAGCGCGCTCTCGAGTCCCAGATCGTCGAGCGCCTCGGGGCGCAGCTCGATCGCGATACGGCGCAGGTCCTCGAGGCTCGCCCGCACCGAGTCCTGAGTCTCGAGCAGGGCGGGGTGCAGCTCTTCCGGGGCGCGCGTGTGCAGGCGTGAGAGGAGAAGGAGGACCGCCGTGAGCTCCTGCCCGACCTGGTCGTGCAGCTCCTGGGCGATCCGCAGTCGCTCGGCCTCCTGGCCGGCCAGCACGCGCCCTGTCGCCTCGCGTCGCTCGGCCTGGAGTCGCAGGAGCATGTCGTGGAAGGTGTGGGCAAGCTCTCCCGCCTCCGAGCTCGGCTCCGCGTCGGGCATGCCGGGCATCGGCTCGGTCAGGTCGACGTTGCGGGCCAGCGCGGTCAGCCGCTGCACGGGCGCGACCACGCGTCGCAGCAGGACCAGGTTCAGGAGCACCACGAGGAGGAGGGCCGCCGCCAGCACCACGCCTTCCTCGTCAATGCGGTAGGAGGACTCGTGACCGGGGACGAGGACGACGATCGTCAGCCCGACCGCGACGAGCAGGAGCAGCCCGTTGATCGCGGCAACGCGCTGTAGGAGGGAGACGTAACGTCGAGCGCGGGGCGTCTCCTCGATCGACGCTTCGGCTCTTCGGTGCGGGGTCACACGCCGAGTCTGACATCGAAGGGCACGGCTCGGCTCGAGCCGGCCGCTGATCGCCTCAGACACCGACCCGGCGGAACAAACGGCGCGCGGCGCGTTCGCCGGTTTCGATTGCCCCGTCGAGGAAGCCGATGTTCTCGATCGAGGTGTGCTCGCCGGCGAAGAGAAAACGACCCTCGCTGGCGCCGGCGAGCTCGCCGTAGCTCGCTGCCTGCCCGACCCGGTAGTAGGAGTAGGCGCCGTGCACCCACGGGTCGCGCGACCAGTGGTCCTCGTAGGCGCGTCCGGTGAAGGCAGCGCTCGTGCCCGGAAAGAGGTGATCGATCTGCGTAAGCGCCCAGTGGGCATCGTGCGCCGGGGCCGGGCCGTGCGCGTGGCCGGTGAGCCCGGCGCGACCGACGCGCCCGCCGGGGAAAGCCAGGTACAGCGCGGGGCTGGCGCCGGGTCCCAGCTGAACGGTGTCGTCCCAGCCGCACGCCAGATGCTGCCACTCCCCGTAGGTAGCGCCGCTGTAGCCAAGCGCCGGCCAGGTCTTGTGGCTCAACTCGAGATGGATCTTCGCGTTCGTCCCCATGCCCATCGTCCGGATCACGCGCCGCTTGGTCGCAGAAAGGCCCGAGCGTTCAAGCTCCACGTGGCGGAGCGTGCTGAACGGCAGCGCGAGCACGACCAGATCGGCCGACGTCTCCACGCTCCGGCCGGAGACGTCGAATACCAGTCCGACCGTGTGGTCGGCACGCTCACGGATCGCGACCAGCGCGTGCCCGTGCCGGACCGTCCCGGGAGCAAGCGCTCGGACCATGCCCGAGACGAGCTGATCGTTGCCGCCGGCGATCGTGTAGCGCTCGTCGTCGCCCGGCAGCGGCTGGAGCGAGGAGCGGGAATTCCCGGTCAGCAGCACGATCAGGTCGAGCGCCGACTGGTCATCGGGGTCGCCGCCGTTCTCGGTGACCGTGTCGGCGAGCAGCAACTTGCCCAACCGGCTGTGCGCTCCGATCTCGGTGCTGTCAAGCCACTCGGGCACGGACATGCGGTCAAGACGTGCCGTGCCGGCGGCGGTCCGCATCTCCTTGGCGGCGGCCCGGAACGCGGGGAAGCCGACGTCGTGCCAGTCGGCGTTGGCCTCGGCGTACCGGTAGACGCGACCGTCGATGAAGAACACCTCCTGTCCACGCGGGAGATCGCCGCCGTCGACGACGATCTGATCGAGCCCGAGGCGCTTCGCGAGCCGTCGGATCGCGGTCTGGTCGCTGTTCAAGAAGGACCCGCCGTGCTCGGTGATCAGGCCGCCGGAGAAGTAGTCCCGGAGCGTCCAGCAGCGACCCCCGGCCCGGGCGGGATTGGCCTCGTACACGGTCGAAGGGACGGCGGCGCCGGGGCTCTGGGTCCACAGCATGTGGGCGCAGCGCAGGCCGGCCAACCCGGCGCCGACGATCGCGATGCGGGGCCTCGTCTTCAGCGCCGTGCTGCGGATGGGCCGGGCGAGCGCCTGGTTGCGCGCCAACGCGACGCCGGCGACGAGCCCGCCGGCCCCGATCAGCAGCTCGCGTCGCGTGCGCCCGGCCGCCTCGCCGGCTTGCCCCAGGACCTCCTCCACCGGCATGCCGGAGCGTTCGGCCTGCTCAGATGCGGCGAACAGCCGGCGAGCCCGGATCATTCCGGGCGACCGCGCCGCCCGGGTGCGCCGGGCACCGTTGCCAGGCATGGCCGTAGATTAGTCGGGCGGCGCGATCAGCATCCAGGCGCGGTGTGATAGGCCTCGCTTCGCTCGGCGTCCGTCGGATGTGGCGCGGCAGGCCCCGTCTGCGAGGCAGGGATGCCGAGCGGGGCCGTCGCCGCGACCGCCCGGTACCCCGTCCGGACACTGTCGCGCTCCGCCCACCGCCCGCCGCCCGCCGCCCGCCGAAATTTCCGCCATTCCGCTCGCCTGACGCGCGGGTTGACGGATTCTTCGTCCCTCAGCCGAGTAATCCGACCCTAGCGTCGGACGGGATCTGGAATGGCGGAATTTTCGGCCTCGGACCGCGACGGGGCAGCGAGGGCCTGGCGGAGGTCGGCAACGAGGTCGTCGGGGTCCTCGACGCCGCAGCTGAGGCGGATCAGATCGGATGGGACTGCGGCCGCCGAGCCCTCGACGGTCTGGTGGGTCATGGCCTGCGGCACCTCGATCAGGGACTCGACTCCGCCGAGCGACTCGGCCAGGGTGAACAGCCGGGTGCGAGTTGCGATCTCGGTGGCGTCCGGGTGGCGGAAGCTGACCATGCCGCTGAACCCGGGCCAGCGCACGTCCTGAACCTCGGGTGTGGCGCGCAGCAACTCGACCACGGCGGCGGCGCTGCGGGCATGGGCCTCCATGCGCAGGTGGAGCGTGCGCAGCCCGCGGTGTACGAGGAAGCAGTCGAGCGGGCCCGGCACGGCGCCGGCGGCGTTCTGGACGAAGCGCACGCGCTCGTGCCAGTCGGCGTCGCGGGCGATGACCGCCCCGCCCACCACGTCGGAGTGGCCGCCGAGGTACTTGGTGGTGGAGTGCACGACGAAATCGGCCCCGAGCTCCAGCGGCCGCTGGTTGGCCGGCGTGGCGAACGTGTTGTCGACCACGACCATGGCGTCTCGGCGTGCCGCGACGATGGCCCGGATGTCGATCACGTCGAGCTTGGGGTTGGTCGGCGACTCGATCCAGATCAGGCGGGTCTCCGGGCGGATCGCCTGCGCCACCGCGTCGACGTCGGTCTGATCGACCAGGTCGTAGGACAGCCCCCAGCCCGACATGACCTTGTCGACCAGGCGGTAGGTGCCGCCGTACAGATCGCCCGGCAGAACCATGTGCGAGCCGGTCGCGCAAGTCGCCGTGATCAGCGCGTGCTCGGCGGCCAGGCCGGAGGAGAACGTCACGGCCAGCCCGCCCTCCAGCTCCCCGAGCGCGGTCTCGAGCGCGCTTCGGGTGGGGTTGGCGGTGCGGGCGTAGTCGTAGTCCCCGACGAACTCCCCGGGCCGGGGCTGAGCGTAAGTAGAAGTCTGGTGGATGGCCGGGATCACCGAGCCGTAGCTCGGATCGGGCGTCAACCCGGCGTGCACCGCGCGGGTGGCGAAGGCATCCCGCCGGCCGTCCTTAGGAGCGTCGCTCACGAAGCCAATGCTTCCAGCAGATCCGTGCGCGTGACGATTCCCTCGGCCCGTCCGTCACGCGTGACGAGCAGCGCCTGCTGATCGCCCACCAGCAACTCGACCGCTTCGCGCACCGGATCATCGACCGAAACGGCGGGGAAGGGGGCCTCCATCACGTCGACGATCTCCGCGTCCAGCACGCTCGGATCCTCGGCGGCGCGCCGCAGCAGGCCCCGTTCGCCGATCGCGCCGACCACGGTGGCGGGATCGTGGGCACTCACCACCGGCAGCTGAGAGACGCGGTGCTCGTGTAGGAGGGCCACCGCATCGCGGACCCGATAGTGGGTCTGGACCGTTACGAGCGGCGGGATCTCGCCGGCGTCGCGCTTGCGGGCGAGTACATCGCCGACGCGGAGCTTCGTATCGCGGTCGAGGAATCCGTACTGGCGCATCCAGGGATCGGAGTAGATCTTGGACAGGTAGGAGCGCCCGCCGTCAGGGAGGATCACCACGATCAGGGCGTCGGGATCGTCCGTTTCCGCGGCGATCTGGAGCGCGGCGTGGAGCGCCAGGCCGCCCGACCCGCCGGCCAGGATGCCCTCTAGCTGGGCCAGGCGACGAGTGGTCAGGAACGCGTCCTTATCCGACACGGTCACCCACTGGTCGACCACGGTGGGGTCGAAGGTCTGCGGCCAGAAGTCCTCGCCCACCCCCTCGACCAGATACGGGCGCACGTTGTCCGGTCCGCCCGAGTAGATCGAGCCCTCGGGATCGGCCCCGATCACCGTGAGGTCCGGACTGCGCTCGCGCAGGTAGCGGGCCGTGCCGGTGATCGTGCCGCCCGTGCCCACGCCGGCGACGAGGTGGGTGATCTGGCCCGCGGTCTGCTCCCAGATCTCCGGGCCGGTCGACTCGTAGTGGGCCTGCGGATTGGCCGCGTTGAAGTACTGGTTCGGCTGGAAGGCCCCGGGGATCTCGTCGGTCAGCCGGTCGGCCACCCGGTAGTAGGACTGGGGCGATTCGGGGGGGACGTCGGTGGGCGCTAACACGACGTCCGCCCCGTAGGCGCGCAGGAGGTCGATCTTCTCGCGCGACATCTTGTCCGGCATGACCGCGATCACCCGGTAGCCCTTGAGGCGGGCGGCGATGGCCAGTCCGGTGCCCGTGTTGCCCGAGGTCGGCTCGACGATCGTCCCGCCGGGTTGGAGGCGGCCGTCGCGCTCGGCAGCCTCGATCAGGGCGACGGCCACCCGATCCTTGATCGAGCCACCAGGGTTGAATGTCTCGAGCTTGGCCACCAGTCGCGGGCGAAGCCCGGCCCCGATCCGGGACAGGCGCACCAGCGGCGTGTCGCCGATCGTGTCGAGGATGGAGTCGTGGAGAATCGGTGCGGTGGCGGCGATGGACATGACTTCAGTCTGATGATCATGCGGCGAATACACAAGCGGCCGAAGATCCTGCGGTATACAGCGTGATGATCGGATATTCTTCGCCCTCGATCGCTATGGCCCGGGCCGCGCCGAATGATCCACAGCCTCCCGTCGACGCGGTTGATCGGGCGATGCTCGAGTTGCTGGCCAAGGATGCCCGGATCACCAACCAGCGCCTGGCCGAGCGCGTCGGCATCGCGCCTTCGACCGCGCTGGCCAGGCTGCGCTCGCTGCGCGAGCGGGGCGTCATCCGGGGGTTTCATGCCGAGGTCGACCTGGCCGCGCTGGGCCGGCCGCTACAGGCGCTGATCGCGGTGCGCCTGGCCGTCCACGCCCGCGACCAGATCGACGATTTCACGAACGCCGTCCGGCGACTGCCCGGGGTGTTGATGGTCTTCCACCTGACCGGCGTGACCGATTACCTGGTGTGGGTGGCGGCGGCCGACGCGCAGGACCTGCGGGAGTTCGTGGTCGACCACCTGGCCACCCATCCGTCGGTCTCGCACGCCGAGACCTCGCTGATCTACGAGCATCGCCGCGGCCCCGGAGTCTGGGGCGCGGCGGATCCGGCATGAGCCCCGCCGAACGCGTCGCCGGGCTCGGCACCACGATCTTCACCGAGATGAGCGCGCTGGCGCTGCGAACCGGCGCGATCAACCTGGGCCAGGGGTTCCCCGACACCGACGGGCCGCGGGCCGTGATCGAAGCCGCGGTGGCGGCGCTCCGCGGCGGCGAGAACCAGTACGCGCCGCTCCCGGGCGTGCCGGCGCTGCGCGAGGCCGTGCTCGAGCACCAGCGCCGCTGGTACGGGCTCGAGCCGGAGGAGGTGCTGGTCACGTTCGGCGCCACCGAAGCGATCGCCTCGGCGCTGCTCGGGCTGTGCGACCCCGGCGACGAGGTCGTGGTGCTCGAGCCCTACTACGACTCCTACGCGGCGTGCATCGCGTTCGCCGGCGCGCAGCGGCGGCCGGTCACGCTGCGCCCGCCGGGGTTCGAGGTGGATCCAGATGCGCTGCGCGCGGCGATCGGTCCGCGTGCCCGCTTGCTGCTGCTGAACTCGCCGCACAACCCAACCGGGCGCGTGCTCACGCGATCAGAGCTCGAGTTGATCGCCGCGGCCTGCGTGGAGCACGACCTGGTGTGCGTCGCCGACGAGGTCTACGAGCACCTCGTCTACGACGGCGAGCACATCCCGATCGCCACGCTGCCCGGGATGGCCGAGCGGACGCTGACGATCTCGAGCGTCGGGAAGTCGTTCTCGTTCACCGGCTGGAAGATCGGCTGGTGCTCGGGCCCCGCCGAGTTGGTCGCGGCCACCCGGATGGTCAAGCAGTACCTCACGTTCGCCGGCGGCACGCCGCTGCAGCACGCCGCCGCGGCCGCCCTGCGGTTGCCGTCGGCGGAGATCGCCGCGCTGGCCGACGATCTGCGTGCCAAGCGCGATCAGCTCTGCGCGGGGTTGCAGGCGGCGGGTCTGCGGCCGCTGGTGTCCGCCGGGACGTACTTCGTGAACGCCGAGGTGGGCGGGGACGAGGTTGAGTTCTGCGCCGCACTGCCGGAGCGCTGTGGCATCGTGGCCATCCCCACCAGCGTGTTCTACGACGACAAGCAAGCCGCGCGCGGCCTCGTCCGGTTTGCCTTCTGCAAGCGGGCCGAGGTGATCGCCGAGGCGGCACGGCGTCTGGCCGGCCTGCGGTGACCGAGGCGCGCTCAGGTGTGCCCCGCCACCGGGTCCTCGTCGCCGACGACGACGTCCTGCTGCGCGAGGGGCTGGCCAGCTTGCTCGAGCGCTCGGGGTTCGACGTGGTGGGCCAGGCCGGGGACGGCGACGCGCTCGTGGAGCTGGCGCATCGGCTCAGTCCCGATCTCGTCGTGGTGGACATCCGCATGCCGCCGACCCACTCGATCGAAGGGCTCGAGGCGGCTCGCGCCATCCGACGGGAGCTGCCCGGAACCGGCATCGTCGTGCTCTCGGCGCACGTCGAACTCGAGCACGCGATGGACCTGCTGGCGGGTGGCGAGCGGACCGGCTATCTGCTCAAGGGCCGCGTGGCGAACGTCGAGGAGTTCCTTCAGGCGCTCGACCAGATCGCTCGTGGCGGCTCGGTGGTCGACCCCGCGCTGGTCCGAGAGCTGTTCGCCTCCCAGCGCCGCGACGACCCCTTGCGTGAGCTCTCGAGCCGCGAGCGCGAAGTCCTCGCGCTGATGGCGGAGGGCCGCTCGAACGCGGGGATCGCGCGTCGCCTGTTCGTGACCGAGGGCACCGTGGAGAAGCACGTCCGCAGCATCCTGGGCAAGCTCCCGATCCACGCCACCGAAGACGACCACCGCCGGGTGCTCGCGGTGATCACATTCCTCGAATCCCGCTAGGGCTCGTCGCGCGGGGAGCCGGCCGGCGGCGCCTCGACCAGGGCCCGCTCGATCGCCGTCCTCGACAACTCAGCCTTGGACAGGAAGCCCGCGGCGCCGCTCGCGGCGATGAGCTCGGCGTAGTCGTCCGCCGCGTGCATCGAGATGAAGACGACGTCGGCGCGGATTCCGCGCCGGGCCAGCCGGCGGGCGAGCTCGAATCCGCTCTCGTTCCCGAGGTCGACGTCGACGAGGATGACGTCCGGTGCGAGCTGGTCGACCCTGAGCAGGCATTCGCTGACGTTCGCGGCGACCCCGACCACCGTCAACCCCTCCCGTTCGAGGAGGTTCCGGGCGGCGGCCAGGAACGAGGGGCTGTCATCGACGATCAGGTAGCGCGGCGTCACGCAGCGGAGCATCACACTCGAAGTCGGAGCGCGCATTGCCGCCAGTGGCAGTTCGGGAATTACCGCTGGCGGTAAGACGAGACGGGCGCTGGCCGGGATGACACCCGGTCGCCCGCGCGAGATCGTTTCGGTGCATCGAGTAGGCGTGGAGTCGGCGAGCTGGACGGAGGTCGGGACCGAGAAGGCGCTCCCGTTTGGGACGCGGAGCAGGGAGACCTCGAGGCGCCACGACGAGCCGCCACTCGATGGTTCACCCAAGCGGCCGCAGCGCCCAGTGCCCACGCTGCCCCCCGTGGGCGCACGGACAGGCGCTGCGGTCGCGCCTATACGTTCGGCCGGTAGGTAGGTTGCTAACCAATCACCGGGACGTCACGATTGCGCTCCACCTTTGCGCAAGTCCTGGTATCGCTCCCTGGCCTCCGTTCGCCTTGCCGTGCTCGTCCTCATCGGGGTGCTCAGCCTGGGCGGGTACCTCGTCACCAGCCGCACGATCGACAGCGACCTGAAGGCGGACTCCGTCCGGCGCGCCGACGTCGAGGCCCTCCGGCTTCGGGCGTTGCTCGACCGGGCCCGCAGGTCGGTGGTCGGCCTCGGGAACGTGCTCGGCGACGAGCCGGTCGCGAGCCAGCGCCGCTTCTCCGAGTTGGTCGCAAGCACCACCGGGAGCATCGGTCTCGGCGACGCGGTGTGGGCCCAGACCGATCCCGAGAGCGCGCGCACGGTCGCCACGTTCGCCACCGGAACAGCGCCGAGCCTGCGCCCCGGCGTCGATGTCTCGACTTCGAAGAGCCTCGCCGCCGCGGTCCGCGTCGCGACGGCCTCGGCGGTCATCGCGAGCAGCCGAACCGAACTCGCGGGGACGCCCGGCTTCTACCTCGTGCACGCGGCCAGGTTCGGCCACGGCCCGCGCAGCCGGGGAATCCTCGCGGTGTTCACACCGCGGGGGTGGTTGACGCTGTCGCTCGGCGACGACCCGCGCGAGGTCGCGATCAGCCTCGACGGGCAACCGCTCGAAGGCAGGCTTTCCAGCGCGCCGGCGGCCAGCGCGACGGTCGTCACGCTCGGCCGAAGATGGCGCGTCGATGTTGCGATCGCCTCGGCCTCGGGCCTCCAGTCACTGCTGCCCTGGCTGGCGCTGGCGTGGCCGATCGCCGCTGCCCTGCTGGCCTTCCTCATCGGCAACGCGGTGATGCGCCGGCGGCGCGCGGAACGCGAAGCCGAGCGGATCTTCGATTTCTCGCTCGACATGATGGGGACGATCGGACTCGACGGATACTTCAAGCGGGTGAACCCCGCGTTCGAGCGGATCCTGGGCTATCCCCGTGAGCAGTTGCTGGCCCAGCCGTTGCTCGATTTCGTGCATCCCGACGACGTACAGCCCGCGCGCGAGGTCCTCGCGGCGCTCGGTCGGGGCGCCGAGGTCAGCCAGTTCGAGAACCGCTTCATCAGCCGGGACGGCGGAATCAGGTGGCTCGAGTGGAACGTGCGCCCGGTTCAGGCGGAGGGCGTGGTCTACGCGGGCGCTCGTGACGTCACCGACCGGCGGCTCGCCGAGCAGCGGGCGCAGCGCGCGCAGCACATGCTCGAGGCCAGCCGAGATGAGCTCAGGGTGCTCGCCGATGAGCAGGCGGCCCTGCGGCGGGTGGCCACGCTGGTCGCCCGTGGCGTGACGCCGGCCGAGATCTTCGGCGCGGTCGTCGCCGAGATGCGCTCGCTGCTCGACGCCGACGTGACCGTGCTGGAGCGCCACGAGCCCGACGGGAGCGCGACCACGCTTGCCGCCGAGCAGGCAGGGGACCTCGGGCTCGCGCTGCGCCCCGGTCAGTTGGATCGGCTCGGCCTCGGGGCGGCACTGAGCGCGCCGATCGTGGTCGAAGGCCGAGCGTGGGGCTCGATCGGCGTCGCCTGGAAGGAGCCGCCGGACGCGACCGGGCTCCATGAGCGGATCACCCAGTTCACCGAGTTGGTCGCCACGGCGATCGCGAACGCCGAGAGCCGGGCCGAGTTGGTGGCCTCCCGGGCGCGTGTGGTCGCGGCGGGCGACGAGGCGCGACGCCGCATCGAGCGCAACCTGCACGACGGCACGCAGCAGCGGCTCGTGTCGCTGGCGCTGGCGCTCCGCGCCGTGGAGACCCAGGTACCCGACGAGCTCGCCGAGCTCAAGTCGGAGCTGGCCGCGACCGCGTCCGGACTCGCCGAAGCGCTGGAGGACCTACAGGAGATCTCGAGGGGCATCCATCCAGCGATCCTCTCGAGCGGCGGTCTGGCGGTCGCGCTGAGGGCGCTGGCGCGACGCGCGGCGATTCCGGTCGAGCTTGAGGTGGATGTGCCGCCGCAACTGCCGGAATCGATCGAGGTGGCGATCTACTACGTCGTGTCGGAGGGGTTGACGAACGCCGCCAAACACGGTGGCGTCTCGCAGGTTCGCGTGGAGCTTCGTGCGCAGCAGTCGGTGATCCATCTCACGATCGCGGACGACGGGGCGGGAGGCGCCGATCCGAGCAAAGGGTCGGGGCTGATCGGGCTCCAGGACCGGATCGAGGCGCTCGGAGGGACGGTCGAGATCACCAGCCGGCGCGGGGCCGGGACCGCGCTGCAGATCGAGATCCCGCTCGCGGGGTGAGAAATCGGGAAGGATCGCGGCGCACGTGCGTCGGTTTAAGTGAGGAGAGCCACACACTGCAAGCAAGCAAGGAGGTCCCCTCACATGACACTGCAAATGTTGCGCCGCATTGGCGTCCTGGCGATTTTGGTCACCGGAGCTGTACACCTGCAGCAGTATCTCGGTGACTATCGCGATGTTCCGACGATCGGCCCGCTGTTCCTGCTGAACGCGATCGGGGCTGGATTCGTCGCGCTTGGGTTACTTCTCCCGATCGAGCGGTGGCTCGGCGAGCGCCGCGGCGAGATCGCGGTCGGAATGCTCGCGATCGGCGGAGTGGCGATTGGGCTCGGATCGTTGATCGGGCTCTACATTGCCGAGACCAGCACACTGTTCGGATTCTCCGAGGGCACGCTCGAAACCGTGATGTGGATCGCGATCGTCGCGGAGGCCGCGGCGGTCATCCTGCTGACCCCGGTGGCTCTGGCGAGTCTGCTCGGGTCCTCGTCGTCCGCTACGAGGACGACAGCAGGTCCTCGAGCTGTGCGGTCGTAATGACGTCGGCCTGACGCGGAAAGATCCGCTCGATCAGGAACTGGTGAACGTCGGACTCGCGATCGGCGGTGGCGTCAGCGACCACGAGCACGCGGTAGTCGCGGTCGCTGGCGTCGCGCACCGTCGAAAGCACGACGCCGCTGGTGCTGATGCCGGCCAGTATCAGGGTGTCGACGCCGCGTGCACGCAATTGGGAGTCGAGGTCGGTGGTGGAGAACGCGCCGACGCGGACTTTGCGGACGACGATGTCGCCGTTCTGCGGCGCGACGCGCTCGTGCACGGCCGTTTCCCGGGAGTCGTTGCGGAACGCATCGGCTGACGCGCCCACGCGTGCGCCCATCGTGCTCGTGGGCGGGATCGCTTCGAGATCCGTGTCCTCGAACGCGACGCGCACGTAGCCGACGTGCCCTCCGGCACGGCGGACGGTCGCGATTGCGTCCGCGGCGTTCGACAGCAGCTCGTCAGGCTCGTCGAGCATGCCGACGATCCCGTTCTGGTAGTCCATCACGAGCAGCGCCGTGCGCCGGGGATCGATCGAGAGGGGCGTGTCGGTCATGTGGAGTTCCTTTCTCGGGTGGAGAGGGCTCGACGTGTACGTAGCGACCGCCGCGCAACAGCGACGCGGCCGCGGCGAGCAACGACAGTCCCGTCGCAACGCTGAACACGACGACCAGGCCATGGTGGAAAGCGGAAGCGATCAGCCGCGGGAAGAACTCGGTCCCGGTCAGGACATGCTGGTGCGCTGGGGAGAGCGACGAGAGCGCGCCGGTCGGTCCCAGCAGGTGCGCCACCGGGTTCTCACCGAGCACCGCGGCGAACAAGGAGGACACCGGCGGGAGACTTGCCACGTGCTGAGCGACGGCGTGCGAGACGCCCTCCTGCCGAAGGCCGGACAGCAGCTGTCCGGGTAGGCTCGTCGCCAGTCCGGCGATCATCAGCGAGAAGAACACGCCGATCGAGAGAGCCGTGCCCGTGTTCTGGAATGTCGAGCGCATGCCGGACGCGGAGCCGCGCTGGCGGGCCGGCACGCTGCTCATGATCGAGGCTGAGTTCGGCGCGCTGAACATTCCGACGCCGATCCCGTTGAGCGTGATCATCGCGGCGAACGCCCAGTAGGGGAAGTCGACCGGTAGCAGCATGAGCCCGACGAAGCTCAGGGCGAACAGGAGCATGCCGGCGGTGGCGAATCCCCGGGCGCCGAACTGGTCAGACAGATACCCGCACACCGGTCCTGAGATCAGAAACGCCGTGGTCAGCGGCAGCAGGTAGATGCCCGCCCACAACGGTGTCTCGGAGAAGCTGTAGCCGTGCAGCGGCAGCCAGATCCCCTGCAGCCAGATGATCAGCATGAACTGCAGGCCGCCGCGCGCGGCGGCTGCGATGAGGCCCGCGGCGCTGCCGGCGGCGAAGGCTCGGATGCGGAACAGCGCGAGCTGGAACATCGGCTCGGCCACCCGGCGTTCGATCAGGACGAAGGCGACCAGCAGGGCCGTCCCGCCGACGATCGAGGCGATCACGGTCGGGTTCGTCCAGCCCATGGCGTGGCCGCCGTAGGGCTTGACCGCGTTGGTGACGCCGATCAGGATCGCGCTGAGGCCGACCGCGAACGTGATGTTGCCCCACCAGTCGATGCGGCCGGGATGGCGCTCGCCGGTCTCGCGCAGCATCAGGTAGGCCCACACCGTCCCGAACAACCCGACCGGAACGTTGACCCAGAACACGGCGCGCCAATCGATCGCGGCGAGCACGCCGCCCGCGACCAGCCCGATGAACTGGCCGGCGATCGCGGCCACCTGATTGATCCCCAGGGCGAAGCCGCGCCGATCGGCCGGGAACGCGTCGGTCAGGATCGCGGCCGAGTTGGCGGTGAGCATCGATCCGCCGAGCGCCTGCACGACGCGCCAGCCGATCAGCCACTGCGCTCCGTGCGCGCCGGTGAACGGGTCGAACGACAAGAGGATCGACGCCGCGGTGAACACCGCGAAGCCGCTGTTGTAGATCTTGACCCGGCCGTACATGTCGCCGAGCCGCCCGACGGTGACGACGAGCACGGCCTGGACGAGCCGGTAGCCCATGATCATCCACAGCAGGTAGGCGATGTTTCCGGGCGCGAGTGGATCGAGGTGGATGCCACGGAAGATCGCCGGCAGGGCGATGATCACGATCGACCCGTCGAGGGCCGACATGAAGACGGCCATGGTCGTGTTCGACAGCGCAACCCATCTGTAGCTTTCGTCGCCGGGGGCCTGCTGGCGCGCCCGCGGCATCAGATGCTGTTGGCCAGGCGTTCGAGCAGGGGCGCAGCCGCGGCGAGTTGCTCGAGCTCGCTCGTCGTGAAACTGTTCGATAGCGCCCGGGCGAGTTCCTCGGTGCGCCGGTTGCGGCGGTGGCGTAGGACCTCTAGCCCGGCCTCGGTGACGGACAGGATCACTCTCCGTCCGTCCTCGGGGTCGGGCGCGCGGACGATCAGGCCCCGCGTCTGCAGTGCGCCCAGCGTCGCGCCGATCGACTGCGGGCTGATCTGCTCGGCCCTGGCCAGTTCGGCCGCGGTGGCGGGGCCGCCGCGGTCCAGCCGGGCGAGCGCCGCGCTCTCGGACAGCGTCAGCTCGTCCCCAGTGGGGACCTGGCGCAGCCGGCGCAGCAGCAGTCCGATGCTGAGGCGTAGAGCCGCCGCGAGCTCACCCGGATCCGAAGCTTCACGCACCGTTCGTAAGTCTAACCTGATAAGGCTGACCTGACAAGTTTGGCCGGGGCCGGGGCCGGGGCCGGGGCCGGGGCGGGGCGGGGGCGGGCACGGCCGACCGGCGGCGCCTGCGAACATGCCTGGATGACTCGGCGGCTCATCTCGAGCGGTTCGCAGTTCGAGCGCGACATCGGCTATTCGCGTGTCGTGGTCGACGGCGAGTGGGCGTTCGTATCGGGCACCACGGGATTCGATTACGCCGCGATGACGATCTCGGACGACGTCGCCGAGCAGGCCCGTCAGACGCTCGAGAACATCAGCTCGGCGCTGGCCGAGGCCGGCTTCTCGCTGGCCGACGTCGTTCGCGCGATCTACATCCTCCCGAGCGCCGAGGACTTTCCCGCCTGCTGGCCGGTGCTGCGCGAGTTCTTCGGCGAGATCCGACCGGCCAACACGATGCTGGTCGCCGGGCTGGCCGACCCGCGAATGCGGATCGAGATCGAGGTGACCGCGCGGCGAAGCAGCGCTTAGATCAGGACTTCGGGTTCACGTGCTGGAACCCGAAGCGGCCCTTGATGCACAGGTTGCCGCGCGTGATGTCGTGATCGGCGGGCGAGGTCACCTTGACGATCTGATTGTCCTGGACGTGCAGGGTGAGGCTGCAGCCGACGCCGCAGTAGGGACAGATCGTGTCAGTCTGCGTCTGGCGCGAGTCGTCCCACGCGGCGGCCTCGCGCAGGTCGTGCTCTGAGCGGAACATCAGCGCGCCGGTCGGACACACCGCGATGCAGTTGCCGCAGTACACGCAGGCCGAGTCGGGCAGCGGGTTGGCGTACTCGGTGGAGATGCGGGCGTCGAACCCGCGGCCGGCCACGGTGATCGCGAACGTGTTCTGGTACTGGTCCCCGCAGGCGTCCACGCACTTGTAACACAGGATGCACTTGGAGTAGTCGCGCATGTACAGCTCGTTGTCGATCTTCGGCGGGGAGTGCACGGTGGCCGCGGTCTGGCCGTCGGGACGCTCGTGGTGGCCGGCGTGGCGGTGGTCGCGGTCAGGGTCGGGGGGCGCGGGCGGTCCATAGCGCTCGGGCTCGGCGTCGTAGCGCTTCAGGTAATCCTGCGCCGGCGGCGTGATCGACAGGTCGACGCTCGAGGCGAGGAACTCGATGACCATCTTGCGGCTGAGCCGGACGCGCTCCGAGTCGGTGCGGATCACCATCTCGGGTTCGACCTTGCGCGAGCAGGCCGGCACCAGCGTGCGTGCTCCCTCGAGCTCGACCACGCAGATCCGGCAGGCGTTCGCGGGCATCAGCGTCTCGCCGTAGCACAGCGTGGGGGTGTCGATCCCGAGCTTCTGGCAGGCCTCGAGGATCGTCGAGCCCTCGGGCACCTCGACCGGCTCGCCGTCGATCCTGACCGTAACCTGGCGGGCGGCCGGCTGGGGTGGGGCCATGGGCAGCTCGATTGGATTCACGGGTTCGCTCCTCCGTTGCCGTTGCTCGTGAACACTGCGAGGCGCGCGATGGCTGATTCGACCGCGCTCGACGCCGTCTGGCCGAGGCCGCAGATCGACGCGTCGCGCATGGCCTGGCCGATCTCGGCGATCAGATTCAGCTCGTCCTGGACTGTGCCGCGGGTCCGGCCGGACGCGAGGCGCGCGAGGGCCTCCTCCTGCCGGACGGTCCCCACCCGGCAGGGCACGCATTGCCCGCAGCTCTCGTCGCGCATGAATCCGGCGATCGTCATCAGCAGCTCGGGGAGATCCGCGGTGTCGTCGAGCACGAGCACGACGCCCGAGCCGAGCGTCGTGCCGGCCTCGCGGGCGTCCTCGAACGTGAGCTTCAGATCTAGGTCCTCGGGAGTCACGAAGCTGCCGGCCGCGCCGCCGAGGAGGATCGTGCGCAGCGGGGCGCCGTCCCTGACCCCGCCCGCGAGGTCGAGCAGGTCGCGCAACGTGGTTCCGAACGGGACCTCGTAGGTGCCGGGCTGCGCGACCGCGCCCGAGACGCAGAACAGCTTCGGACCGGTCGAGCGCTCGGTGCCGAGTTGGGCGAAGGCCGGGCCGCCCTCGAGCACGATCGGCAACACGTTGACCAGCGTCTCGACGTTGTTGACCACGGTGGGCTGGCCGAACAACCCGCGCTCCACCGGGAACGGCGGCTTGTTGCGCGGCTCGCCGCGATAGCCCTCGATCGAGCCGAAGATCGCGGTCTCCTCGCCGCAGATGTAGGCGCCGGCGCCCTTGCGTAGCTCGATGTCGAAGCGCAGCAGGCCGCGGCCGAGGACGTCCTCGCCGAGCAGCGACTTCTCGCGAGCCTGCTCGATCGCGTTCTCCAGGCGGCGCTGCGCGAGCGGATACTCGCCGCGCAGGTAGATGAAGCCGCGCTCGCACCCGGTGGCGTACGCGGCGATCGTCATCGCCTCGATCAGCGAGAACGGATCGCCCTCCATGATCACGCGATCCTTGAACGTCCCGGGCTCCGACTCGTCGGCGTTGCAGATCAGGTAGTGCGGGCGGCGCGGCTGGCGGGCCACGGCATCCCACTTGCGCCCGGTCGGGAAGGCGGCGCCGCCGCGGCCCATGAGCTTGGAGTCGAGCACCTCGCGGATGACGGCCTCGGGGCCGATCTCGAGCGCGCGGCGCAGCGCCTCGTAGCCGCCGTGCGCGCGGTAGTCCTCGAGGGTGTCCGGATCGATCACGCCGATCCGCCGCAGGAGGCGAAGCCCGGGTTGCCCGGACTGGGGCGGCGTGGCCGAGCGCGGGGGCGCCGGGGTCGCGCCGTTCAGGATCTCAACGAGTGCGCTGCCGTCGACGTTCGTGAGCTCCCGCTCGGTCGGGCTTTCACCGGACTGCACCAGGAAGGCAGCGGGCGCTCGGTCGCACTGGCCAAGACACGGGCTGGCGTGCCAGGTCGCTCCGTCGTCCTCGGTGCCCGGCGGCCCGATCTTCTCCGTGAGCGCCGCGATCAGCTTGTCCGAGCCGGCGCAGCGGCAGGCCAGGTCGTTGCACACGTGCAGGACCCGGGGGGGACGCGGCTCCACGCTGAACAGGGCGTAGAACGTGGCCACGCCGAACACGTCCGCAGGAGGGATCGTCAGCCGCTGCGCTACGTAGTTGAGCGCGCCGGGGCTGATCCAGCCGGCCTGCGCGTGGAGGGCGTGCAGCGTGGGGAGCAATTGGTGGCGCTGGGCGCGGGCGGCATGACCGCCGTGAGCGGAGTGGCCGTTCTCGACCCGGTCCGCCCCGGCCCACGCGGACACCGGCGGGCCGAGGAACGCGTCGATCGCCGCGCGCTCGTCGGTGGTCGGTTCGGCGTCGAGGAGACGGAGATCCACGCTGGCTTAGCTACTCGCCGGCCTCACGGGCGGCCACGCCGGCGGCCTCCTTGGCCCCGCCGTTCAGCTTCTCCACCCGCACCGCGGTGGCCTTGAACTCGGCGGTCCCCGACTTCGGATCGGTCGCGTCGATCGTCAGCACGTTGACGTCGACCTCGTCGGGGAAGTGGAACGTCATGAAGGCCAGGCCGGGGCGCAGGCCGGTGTCGAGGCGCACGGGCGCGTCGATCGAGCCGCGCCGGGAGCTGATCCGCACGACCTCGCCTGGTTCGACTTGCAGGTTCGCCGCGTCCTCGGGGTGCAGGTCGAGCGTCTCGCCGCGGCGTAGCGGCGAGCTGTAGAGGTTGGACTGGACGCCCGTGTTGTATGAGTCGAGCCGCCGGCCGGTGGTCAGGCGGATCGGGAAGTCGTCGCTCAGCTCGTCCACCGGTGGAACCCAGGTCGTGATCGAGAACGGCGCCTTCGGTCCCTGGGCCTCGCCCTCCTCCCACAGGCGGGCGTGGAGGAACAGCGAACCAGGATGGCCCTCGTCCGGGCAGGGCCACTGGATCCCGCCGAGCTGGTCGAGCCGCTCATAGCTCATGCCCGCGTGCATGGGGCTGAGCGAGCGGAGCTCGTCCCAGGCCTCCTCGAGCGTCGGATTGCCCCAAGCGTGCCCGAGGCGGCGGGCCAGTTCGTAGATGATCCAGTGATCGTCGCGGGCCTGACCGGGCGGATCAAGCGCCTTGCGCATCCGCTGCACGCGTCGCTCTGAGTTCGTCACGGTGCCATCCTCGACCTCGCACCAGGAGAGGCTGGCGGGCAGGACCACGTCGGCCATGTCGGCGGTCTTGGTCCTGAGCACGTCCTGAACGAGCAGGAAGTCGAGGCCCTCGAGCAGTTCCAGGGCGTGCTTGGAGTCGGCCTCGGACTGGGCGGGATTCTCACCGAGCACGTACAGGGTCTTGAGCTCGCCGCGCTCCATGCCCTCGAACATCTGCGAAAGGTGCCAGCCGTAGTGGGGGATGATCGGGGTGCCCCACTTGGCCTCGAATTTCGCTCTCGCGTCCTCGTCGTTCTCGATGTCCTGGAAGCCGGGCAGCTTGTTGGGAATCGCGCCCATGTCCCCGCCGCCCTGGACGTTGTTCTGGCCGCGCAGGGGATTGAGGCCCGAGCCGTAGCGGCCGACGTGGCCGGTCAGCAGCGCCAGGTTGATCAGCGACAGCACGTTGTCGACCGCGGTGACGTGCTCGGTGATTCCGAGCGTCCAGCAGAGGATCGCGCGGTCGGCGCGCGCGTAGGCGTGAGCGAACTCGCGGATCGTCTCGGCCGGCACGCCGGTTACCCGCTCGCCCTCCTCGAGGGTCCACTGCTCGACCGACGCCTTGAACTCCTGGAAGCCGGTGGTGGCGAGCTTGATGAACACGTCGTTGGTCAGGCCGGCGTGGATGATCTCGCGCGCGATCGTGTTGGCCAGGGCGATGTCGGTCCCGACGTCGAGCCCGAGCCAGGTGTCGGCCCACTGCGCGCTGCTCGTGCGGCGCGGATCGACGCCGTAGAGCTTGGCGCCGCGATGGACCGCCTTGAGGAGGTGATGGAAGAAGATCGGGTGCGTTTCGCGCGCGTTCGACCCCCAGAGGATCAGCAGATCCGTCTCCTCGACCTCTTTATAGGACGACGTGCCGCCGCCCGCACCGAATACCGTCGCCAGACCGACGACGCTGGGAGCGTGTCAAGTGCGGTTGCACGAGTCGATGTTGTTCGACCCAATCACGGAGCGCACGAACTTCTGCGCCAGGAAGTTGACCTCGTTCGAGGCCTTCGAGCAGCTGAACATGCCGAACGAGCGCGTGGGATCCGTCTCGCGCGCCCGGGCGAGCCCGGCCGCCGCGACGTCGAGCGCCTCGTCCCAGCTTGCCGGGCGAAGCGTCCCGTTCTCGCGCACCAGTGGCTCCGTCAGCCGGCCGCGTGTCTTTGGCAATCCGATCACCTCCCTTCATCAGTCCGGGCCCTCGCGAGCATTGGACGAATATGGGCAAGGTTAGAGGAAGGGGTGGGGGGGCTCAATTGTCCGGGCTGCGCCGCGGTCAGGGCCCGGACCGATGGCGGTTCAGTCCGCCGCCGGTCCCGCGGGGGGAGAATGGAGCTCCCGCCACCGGAGCACGAGGAGAGAGAGCATGTCGAGCACCGCCACCCGGACCCCTGTCGCGGCCGAGATCGACCAGTGGCTGGCGCGTTTCGATGAGGCGCTCGCGCGCGGCGACGCCGCCGGCGCCGCCGAGCTGTTCGCGCCCGAGAGCTATTGGCGAGACCTCGTCGCGTTCACGTGGAACATCAGGACCGTGGAGGGCCCCGCCGGCGTCAAGGACATGCTCGAGCACACGCTCGCGCAGACGCGGCCGCGGGGCTGGCGGGTCGCGGGGGAGCCGACCCACGCCGACGGCGTGAGCGAGGCGTGGCTCCAGTTCGAGACCGAGGTGGGGCGAGGCAGCGGCCACCTGCGGCTGATCGATGGCCAGGCGTGGACGCTCCTGACCTCGCTGGATGAGCTCAAGGGGCACGAGGAGCGCCTGGGCTCGCGCCGCCCGAAGGGGGTCGATCACGGGGCGAACCCGGAGCGGCAGACGTGGCTCGAGGACCGCCGGCGCGAGGCGGAGGAGCTAGGCGTGGTCACCCAGCCATACGTGGTGGTCGTGGGGGGCGGGCAGGGTGCCGTAGCGCTCGGCGCCCGGCTCCGGCAGCTGCGGGTGCCGACGATCATCGTCGAGCGGAACCCCCGCCCGGGCGATTCGTGGCGCAACCGCTACAAGTCGCTGTGCCTGCACGACCCGGTCTGGTACGACCACCTGCCCTACGTGAAGTTCCCGCCCAACTGGCCAGTGTTCTCGCCCAAGGACAAGATCGCCGACTGGCTCGAGATGTACACGCGGGTGATGGAGCTGAACTACTGGGGCTCGACCACTGCGAAGAGCGCGCGCTACGACGAGAACGCGGGCGAGTGGGAGGTGGTCGTTGAGCGCGAGGGCGAGGAGATCACGCTGCGCCCAAAGCATCTCGTGATGGCGACAGGCATGTCAGGCCGGCCGCACACCCCGCGATTCCCGGGCGCCGACCGCTTCAAAGGCGACCAGCACCATTCCTCCGCACATCCCGGTCCCGATGCCTACCGGGGCAAGCGCGCACTCGTGATCGGCTCGAACAACTCGGCCCATGACATCTGCGCGGCGCTGTGGGAACACGGAGCCGACGTCACGATGATCCAGCGTTCCTCCACCCACGTGGTCAGGTCGGACACCCTGATGGACATCGCTCTCGGCGCGCTGTACTCCGAGGAGGCGGTCGCGGGCGGCATGACAACCGAGAAGGCGGATATGACGTTCGCCTCGATTCCCTACCGGGTCATGGCCGAGCTCCAGGTCCCGGTGTACGCCCAGATCCGCGAGCGCGACGCAGACTTCTATGCGCGCCTCGAGGCGGCCGGGTTCCAGCACGACTGGGGCGAGGACGACTCCGGGCTGTTCATGAAGTACCTGCGCCGGGCGTCGGGCTACTACATCGACGTCGGCGCGTCGGAACTGGTGGCGAGCGGTCAGGTCAAGCTGCAGCCCGGCCAGGTCGACCACCTCACCGAGGACGCGGTCGTGATGGAGGACGGCGCCGAGTTGCCGGCCGATCTCGTCGTGTACGCCACCGGCTACGAATCGATGAACGGGTTCGTCGCGGATCTCATCTCACAGGAGGTGGCCGACAAGGTGGGCAAGGTGTGGGGCCTCGGGTCCGAGACGACCAAGGATCCGGGTCCGTGGGAGGGCGAGCAGCGCAACATGTGGAAGCCGACCCAGCAGGAGAGTTTGTGGTTCCACGGCGGGAACCTGCATCAGTCCCGCCACTACTCGACGTACCTCGCCCTCCAGCTCAAAGCCCGGGCAGAAGGGATCGACACCCCGGTCTACGGTCTGCAGGAGGTCCACCACACCGGGTGAGCCCCGGGCTCAGTCTTCGACCCTGTGCCGGTCGAGCAACTCGCCGGCGCCGGCCAACTCGGCCGCGGTGATCACCGCGGGCGACAGCGTGTAGCGCCGCCCGTACTCGGCGAGCATGGCGGCGCGGACGTCCTCGATCCCCACGTGCGGCGCCTCGTCGGCCACCGCGCCGGTCGTCTCCGGGTCCCAGTCGAGCCCGAGCGCGCTATAGACATCAGTGAGCACGGCGCGCAGGGCGGGCGCTCCCTCGACCACGACAACGCTCGAGTGCAGCCAGGCTCCCCGGATGATCCGCTCGGCGGCGCCGATCAGCTTCACCCGCCCGCGCGCGTTGACGCTGAACTCACCCGGGCAGTACTCCCCGGCCACCTCTCCGACGCGGGCATCGACGCCCAGGCTCCTAAGCGCGGCCGCCTGCCGGTCCGCATCACCGGCGAAGCGCTCCCGGATGGCCGACTCGTCGGCTGGCATGATCTCGTCGAAGATCAGGCAGCCCGGGTCGTAGGCGGCGGCGCGACCGCCCGCCCCGCGGATCACCGGCATGAAGCCGCGCGCGCGGGCAGCGTCGGCCGCGCGAGCGAACCCGGGTAGGAAGCGATCGCGGCGGCCGAAGGCGACGGTCGCCATGGGCCGGTAACAGCGGAGCACGGGACGCCGCCCGGCGGAGACCAGGCCGAGCAGGGCGTGGGGGAGGGCCACGTCGAGGGCCGGATCGTCGGCCGCCCGACCGTCGACGAGGTCGACCTCCACCGCCGCTTCTACAGCTCGAGGAGCCGCGGGACGAGCGCCGGGTCGACGTCGAGCGCGGCGACGTTCTCGGCGATCTGGGCGGCCGAGGTCGCACCGAACAGCACGCTGCCCACGGCCGGGTTGGCGAGCGTGAACGCGATGGCCAGCGCGGCCGGGCTCACGCTCAGCTCCTGGGCGACCGAGGACAGCCGCCGGCCGAGCTCGCGCGCGGCCTGATGGCGCGGATCTTCGAGCTGCCCGGTCGCCCGGCCGCTCCCGCCGGCGTCGTACTTACCGGTGAGCACGCCGCCGGCCATCACGAACGACGCAACCACGCCGGCGCCCGAGGCTTCGAGCGCGGCGGTCAT
The DNA here is from genome assembly GCA_963832315.1 of uncultured Solirubrobacterales bacterium. Lineage (GTDB taxonomy): Bacteria > Actinomycetota > Thermoleophilia > Solirubrobacterales > Solirubrobacteraceae > Palsa-465. The sequence goes on from CAWHTT010000016.1 coordinate 332,333, forward strand.
CTCATCGCTCTCGACCCAGTTGCGGTGGGCCAGGCTGTAGGGGAGCTGGGCGGCGCAGGGCGCCGGCACACCCTGCTCGTCGGCGGCCCGGATCGCCTTCATGAACGGCCCCGCTTCCCAGTTCACGATGGCCCAGGCGCGCGCCTTGCCGGACGCGATCAGCCCGCCCACCGCGGCGACCATCTCGTCCACGGCCAGGCACTCGGGCGGCGGGTTGGCGTAGATGAGATCGACGTAGTCGAGGCCCATGCGGCCCAGCGAGCCGCTTAGCTCGTCGGAAGCGCTCTGCTCGGGCCAGAACTCCCACCAGAGCTTGTTCGCCACGACCGTGTCGGCGCGGTCCCACCCCGCGGCGCGAAACAGCTCGCCGAACAGCACCTCGGAATAGCCGGTGCGCATCGGCGCGGTCCCGGTCTCGTCGTCGTAACGCGCGTCGTCGAGGAAGTTCAGGCCGTGCTCGCGAGCGGCGCGCATCACCGCCAGGCCGTCCTCGCGCGGGATCCGCTCGAACGTGCGCCACGAGCCGAGCGCGAGCCGCGACACGTCGAGCTCCGACCGGCCCAGCGGCCGCCGGGGGATGTCGGCGTCAGGGGCCAAGCCGCTCGATCCTCCAGCCCCCGTGCTCAGCCGGCGTGTACACGAGCCGGTCGTGCCGGCGGCTCTGGCGGTGCTGCCAGAACTCGAATCGCTCGGGCGACAAGCGGTAGCCGCCCCACTCCTCGCTCAGCGGCACCTCCTCGCCGGGGTACCGCTCGGAGAGCTCGTCGACTCGCTGCTCGAGCCAGTCACGGCTCTCGATCGGGCGGCTCTGGGGCGACGCCAGCGCGCTCAGCTGGCTACCACGCGGGCGCGTCCGGGCGTAGGCCGCCGATTCGTCGCGGGACACGCGCTCCACCGTTCCCTCGATCCTCACCTGGCGCCCCAGGCGCTCCCAGTGGAACAGCAGCGCGGCCCGCGGGTTGGCGGTCAGCTCATTGCCCTTGCGGCTTGCGTAGTTGGTGTAGAACGCGAAGCCGCCCGGTCCAGCCTGCTTGACGAGCACCATCCGGACCGACGGAGCTCCGCCTGGCGCCGCGGTCGCGAGCGCGGCGGCCTCGGGCTGAGCGATCCCGACGGCGCTCGCCTCCTCGAACCAGCGTTCGAACTGCCGCACCGGATCCGCATCGACGTCCTCCTCCCGGAGGGGCGTGTCGGCGCTCGCCACCCCTCGTCAACCGATCCAAGCGTCCGCGCCGAGTCCCATGGCGCGCGCCTCGTCGACCGAGACGATCTCCCGTCCCAACGGCAGCAGCGATATCGGGATCAGCTTGAAGTTGGCCAGGCCGAGCGGGATCCCGATGATCGTCAGGCACTGAGCGGCCCCGGTGACCAGGTGCCCGAGGGCGAGCCACCATCCGCAGAGCAGCAGCCAGATGACATTCCCGATGCCGGACGCGACGCCGGCGTCAGGACGCCGGACGACTGTGCGGCCGAACGGCCAGAGGGCGAATAGCGCGATCCGCAGTGCCGCGACTCCGAACGGGATCGTGATGATCAGGATGAAGCAGATCACCGCGGCGATCGTGTAGAGGATCGCCAGCCATATGCCGGCGAAGATGAGCCAGATGATGTTCAGCAGCAGTCGTATGGAAGGCCAGACTAGCGACCGTCACATACACGAGTAGACGATCTCGACCGACCCGCCAGGCAGCGCTCGTTCGCTCACGAACCTCTGCCCGGGGGTGAAGGCCGGATCGGCCAGCTGGGCGGGCCACCCGTCCGGAGTGGTCACATATCCGTCGGCGCTGATGGACAGGCGGGAAGCGATCTGCATGCGCGTGGCCCGTCAGGCCGCGAGCGCCTGCTCGTTCTCCTCGCCCCGGATGTAGGCGAACGGGTGGGTGAAGGCGTCCAGCGCTTGGGCGCCCGGCACCTCGAGCACGAACGTCTCGCCTGTGTGGTGGTCGTCGACGGCGACCGAGACTCGGTTCGTCCGCGAATTCCACAGCAGCCGGACGTCGATGCCGTCGCTACGGCGATGATCCAGTTCTCGTATTGCCAGCTCGGGGAAGTTGAACATCTTCGTGTCTCCTGGGGGTCGGTTCGCTCGCCATTTAGACCGCGCGGGAGCCGGACATTCATCGCTCGGCGCGGGGTTAGGCGTTTCGTTGGTTTCCAAGACGCTCTCACCGCCCAAGATCATTCATCTGGACCAGATCGAATCGATCCCCGCGCCGACGACCCGGAATTCCGCGCGCTGCTGGACGGCTGAGGGGTCCGCTGGTAGCGTTGGCCGGCAAATCGGGTTGGAGGGAACCATGTTCGATCGAGCTAAACGGGGCCTCACCTCGGCGGGCCGGTGGCCCGTCATCGTCGCGGTCGTCTGCGCAGGCGCGCTGTTCGTGGTGCTGCCTCTGACCAGCGCCGGCGCGCGGCCGTCCAAGCCGGTGATCAAGACCGAGGAGGTCGGCTACTTCGGCAGCGCCACGGTGACCCACCAGGTGAGCGTGTTCGTGTACTCGAACCTCGGTCCGCGCGCGGGCAACCACGTGACGGTCTGCCTGGGCGGCAAGTGCAAGGCGGCGCAGGGCCACAACGCCCGCCTCGCCTGGTACTCGGCCTCGTTCTCCACGCGCGGGCTGCACATGGGGGACGCGGTCAAGTTCACCGCCACCGCCAAGAGCTCGGCGGGCCAGACCAGCGTCTCGGTCACCAAGCCGCTGCTGTGCATGCACAACGACGGAAGCACGCCGCAGAGCTGATCGGCTCCGCGGCCGGGGCGCTACCGTAGCCCCGGTGCGGATCGCGACCTGGAACGTCAACTCTCTCAGGCAGCGCCTGCCGCGACTGCTTCCGTGGCTCGATGAGCGCCGGCCCGATGTCGTATGCCTGCAGGAGACGAAGGTCGCTGACGCCGCGTTCGCCGAGCTCTTGGGCGACGAACTCGTGACGCGCGGCTACGAGGTGGCGGCCCACGGCGAGGCGACGTGGAACGGGGTCGCGATCCTCTCGCGGGTGGGTCTGGACGACGTGGTCCGGGGGTTGGAGGGCGCCCCCGGGTTCCCCAACCCGGAGGCGCGCGCGGTGTCGGCGACATGCGCCGGCATCCGGGTGACCTCGGTGTACGTGCCGAACGGCCGCACCCCGGGCTCCGAGCACTACGAGTACAAGCTGGAATGGCTGGGGTCCCTGCGCGACGCGGTGGCGGCCGGGCCGGAGGCCGCGGTCGTGTGCGGGGACATGAACATCGCGCCCGCCGACGAGGACGTGTTCGATCCCGAGGCCTACATCGGCCAGACGCACGTCACCCCGCCCGAGCGCGCGGCGCTGGCCGAGCTTCAGGCGCTCGGGCTGCACGACGTGGTCCGAGACCGGTGGCCGGGCGAGCGCGTGTTCACCTACTGGGACTACCGGGCGGGCATGTTCCACCAGGACCTGGGCATGCGGATCGATCTCGTCCTGGCCAGCGGAGTCGTCGCCGATCGCGTGCGCGCGGCCTGGGTCGACCGGCAGGCCCGCAAGGGCACCGGCCCGAGCGATCACGCCCCCGTGATCGTCGACCTGGACGAGGCGCCGGACGGGGACATCGGCCCCGTGGTGCCGCCGCCATCGGCCCCCGCCCACCGGCGAGGCGGCAAGAAGGTCAAGCTGCCGCAGTCTCCGTGAAGGGTGTGGCGAATCTTGGCCGCTATGGGGGCCAAAATTCAGCACGCCCCCTCAGTCGGCCGGGGGGTCAGCGGGGCGGTCAGCGGGGGCGGTCGCGGTCCCGGGAGGGCTGCACGCGCTTCGGCTCGCCGGGCATCTTGGGGTAGTCGGGCGGATAGGGCATGTCGCCGAGGCCGCCGGCCAGATCCGATTCGTACAGATCCAGCAACGGCTGAAGCGAATACGCCCGCGCGTCGATCTCGGCGTGACGGTCGCCAAGCTGGGCGAAGCGAACCGGCATCGTCGCCACCGTGAAGTCCTCGGGGGCGACGTCGACAAGCTCGTCCCACGCCAGCGGCGCGGACACCGGCGCGCCCGGCTTGGGACGGATGCTGTAGGCCGAGGCGATCGTGCGGTCGCGCGCGTTCTGGTTGTAGTCGATGAAGATCCGCGCGCCGCGCTCCTCCTTCCACCAGCTTGTGGTGACCTTGTCGGGCTGCCGGCGCTCGAGCGCGCGCCCGAAGGCGATCGCGGCGTGGCGGACATCGGTGAACGTCCAGCGCGGCTCGATCCGCACGTAGATGTGGATCCCCCGGCCCCCTGAGGTCTTGGGGAAGCCGGCCAACCCAAGCTCCTCCAGCAGCGCTCGCGCCTCGCCCGCCACGGACGCGGCGTCTGCGTAATCGGTGCCGGGCTGAGGGTCGAGATCGAGGCGAAGCTCGTCGGGATGGTCGACGTCGTCGCGGCGCACCGGCCACGGATGGAACGTGATCGTCCCCATCTGCGCCGCCCAGCCGACAACCGCCACCTCGGTGGGGCAGACCTCGTCGGCATGGCGGCCCGATGGAAATGCGATCGTCGCGGACTCCACGTAGTCGGGCGCGCCCTTGGGGATCCGCTTCTGGTAGAAGGCGTCGCCCTGACGGCCCTCGCGGGTCGACAACACCATGCCCGGGAACACGCCCCTTGGCCAGCGCTCGAGCGTGGTCGGCCGGCGCCCCACCGCGCGCATGATGCCGTCCTCGACCGAGAGGTAGTAGCCGACGATGTCGAGCTTCGTGACGGCGGCGGTGCGCTCGGTCGGCGGAAAGATCACGCGGTCGGGATTGGACACGCGCAGATCGCGTCCTCCGGCATCGAGGATCGTCTCCGGGACGGGGGCCATGAACCAAGTTCTACCGACCCGTGCCCCGGCGTTGGCCCCTGACCGATCAGCGCCTCCGGCCGACGTAGTCGATCCGGACGGCGCTGATCCGCCCCGCCTCGATCTCGCACACCTCGTCGTCCTCGGTCGTGTCTGCGAGCTCCGGGAAGAAATACGGGCCGCGGTTGCAGGCCACGCGCTCGAAGCGCTCGTCGAGCCCTGCGACGAGCGCTCCGGCGCTGTGCAGGCCGTGTCCGGCGGCCCAGCCCGGGAAGTAGCGGTCCCACGCCTCGCCCGAGGCCAACCAGTGCTCGCGCACGCGGTGAAGCCAGCCCTTGGGCTCGGCGGCCAGGTCGAGGCGCTCGAAGCACCAGCGGGCGCTCGCCTCGTCGAAGCTCTCCCAGTCCCACTCCACTACGACGACCGAGCCGCCGGGCCTCACTGCACTCGCGATCCGGTCGAGCACCTCAGCCGGGTCGGCCACGTGGTGAAGCGACAGGCTCGCCACCAACGCGTCCGCGTCCGGCGGCAGCTCGGCGCGCTCGAACTCGACGCGGCGGTAGCCGTTTCCCTCGGGGGCGTCGGGGTCGATGCCGAGCGCGTCGTAGCCTTCGCGCTCGAGGGCCGGCACGAACCCGCCCAGGGATCCGCACCCGAGCTCGACCACGGCCGCCGGCGCCGCCGGCAGGTGGGAGCGAACCGTCGGCCAGATCGCATCGAGCCATCGCTGGTTGGAGCTCACCCGGGCGATGCTAACCCGTCGGTATGCGCTGGCTTCTGACCCGCGCGTCACGGGTAACGAACTACCGACGAGCGATTCACAAGGAGGATCGAGATGCCGCCTCGCGGAGTGAAGAAGGGAACCAAGCGCGCACGCCAGTACGAGCACATCAAGGAGAGCCAGAAGGAGCGCGGGACCAGCGAAGGTCGCGCCGAGGAGATCGCCGCCCGCACCGTCAACAAGGAGAAGGCTCGCGCCGGCGAGTCCCGCACCCGCTCGCGGACCTCGACCGACGACATGTCGTCGGGCCGCCGCGGCGGACAGCGCTCGGGTACGAACCGCCAGAAGGGGCGCACCCGGGACCAGCTCTACAACGAGGCCAAGCAGCTCGGGATCGAGGGACGCTCGAGCATGAACAAGGACCAGCTCCAGCGCGCGGTCGACCGGCGCAAGTAGGGGAGCGCCGTCCAGAGACGGCCGCGCCGACGTATCTGCCGGCGGCGCCACCAGCGGGGATGCGCACCCGCCGGCGGCGCCACCGGCTGATCAGCGACTGCGCGCTGTGGGGAGGCGCGCAGCCCGGCCGGCTAGCCGCCGGCCTGCTGCTTGAGCAGCTTGTTCGTCCGGGTCGTGTGTGTGGTGGGTCGATTCGGGTGACCGCCGGCGCGCCCTGGTGATGGCCGAGGCGATCGACAGGTCGCGGCTCAGGGCATCGCGCAGCGCGATCATCGCCTCGTCGGCGTACAGCCACTGGCCATCCGCCGAGCGGACCCGCTCCGGGTAGCCGAATCGCTTCTCCCACAAGCCCAAGATCGTCGTGCTCGTCCCGAGCAGCGCCGCGGCGGTCTCGGCAGTCATCGTTCCTCCATGCGATCGGTTGCCCCAGCGCATGAGCCGGCGGCGCCGAGCCCCGGCGCCGCCGGCCTACTGTGCTGACGTGTCCTCTAGGACCGCCTACGCGCGTCCAGTCCTGAAGTCAGGACCTACTTCAGGTGGCCGGGGGCCGTGGCGGAGTTTCCGGGTGCGGTAGCGGCCGAGGTCGACTGGCCGGGTGCGGCGCCGGTGTTTCCGGGGCTGGTGGCGGGAGCGGCTGTGTGGCCGGGGGCGGCGGCGGATTTTCCGGGGCTGGTGGCGGGCGCGGCTGTGTGGCCGGGGGCGGCGGCGGATTTTCCGGGGCTGGTGGCGGGCGCGGCTGTGTGGCCGGGGGCGGCGCCGGATTTTCCGGGGCTGGTGGAGGTTGCGGTTGTGTGGCCGGGGGCGGCGGCGGACTTTCCGGGGCTGGTGGCGCCGCTGCCGTTGACCTGTGCGGTGGTCGTGGCGGTCGTCGAGGCGCCGGGGGCTGCGGGAGCCGGGCTCGGGTTCCGCGTCCGCGCCCGGCCCCGGCTCGGCAAGGAGGCGTGCGCGGGGCCCGCGGTGCGGGATGCGGCGCTCCGGATGGCCGCGCTGGGGCCGTGAACCGCCGGCTGGAGGACCGTCGCGGCGGAGGCGCGCGCGGGCGCGTGACGAGGAGCGGTGGCCGGTGTCGCGGTAGCCCGTCCCGTGGTGGCCGGTGCGCGGTGCGGGCCGGGTGGGCGTGGCGGGTTGCCTGCGCGAGCTTGTCCACACCGATCGTCACTCCGACCGTGGCGGTCGCCACGACCGCGACGCCGGCCAGGGCGTTCGCGGCCAGCGCGGCGCCGGTGGCCTTCCCGGCCCCGCCGGCGGCCAGGCCGGCCAGGCTGCTGCCGGCGCCGTGACCCGCGCCCAATCCGGCGCCGTGACCCGCGCCCACTCCGGCGCCGTGGCGCGCGCCCGCTCCGACGGCGCGCTCCACCAGGCCGGCGGCGGCGGTCGCGGGCAGTGGCGGAACCAGCGCGCGCAGTCCACTGCGGCGCGCCGGGATCGCGGCGGCGAACGCGGCACAGCCGGGGCAGTCGCGCAGATGCGCCCGCACGCGGCGGCTGCGCAGGATGCGCCCGTCGGCGTCCGAGATCGTCCGGCGGATCTCATCGCACGGCATGGCTCGACCCTCGGCGAACTCGAACAGCGACCGTCGCGCCTCGTAGATCGCCTGCTTGGCCGCGCCGACCGAGGTCTCGAGGGCAAGCGCGATCTCCTCGTGCGAGAGACCGCTCAGCTCGCGCATGACCAGGGCAGAGCGCTGGCGCTCGTGTAACTCGCGCAGATCGTCCAGGAGCAGTTCGAGGTCGGCTCGCTCCGCGACCTGATCCTCGACTGAGGTCGTGCCGTCGTCCATCGCCGCCGACAACTCCGTCGTCGGGCGCCGGCGCCGAAGCGTCGAGACGGCCTCGTTGTGCGCGATGCGGTACAGCCAGGGGCGAATCGGCGCATCGCGCCGGCCGCGCGCGAGAGCGGCGAACGCGGCGGTGAAGGTCGATTGGAGCGCGTCCTGCGCGTCGACGTCGTCGCGCACGATCGAGCGGCAGTAGCGATAGAGCGCCTGATGATGGCGCTCGTACACGACCGCGAACGCTCCCTCGTGCCCCGCCGCGACCAGACGCGCGAGCCGCTCGTCGCCCAGCAGGCCGAACGGTGCCGTCCTGGATCCGCTGCCGGTTCGTGCCGCTACCGACACCTACGGCTGCCTGACTCACGTCTATGGATGACGCACATTGAACCCGATCGTCAGGCTCGTAGCACACCACAAGGCTGGACATCCCGGCGCCTGTCGACAGGCGCCGGGACATCCAAGCGGAACGAGGTGTTACGGGGTGACCTTGAACACCTGGCCGGTGAGCTCACCGACGTACAGCGAGCCGCCGTGCACGCCGAGGCCGACGGTGGGGGCGACGAAGCCCTTCACGACGGTCTTGGCGGTGCCACCGCTGAGCGGCATCGACAGCACCTGGCCGCCGGGGCCCTTGCCGCCGACGCCCATGAACGATGTCATGTACAGCCGGTCGCCGATGATCGCGAGGCCCATGATGTCGGTGTGAGGCTTGAACTGCTGGAACGGCTTGGTGAAGCCCGTGCAGTTGCTTGCCACGAGCTGGTTGCAGCCCGGGAAGCCGTAGTCGTCGCCCTGCTTGACCCGGAGGACGAAGTCAGGCGGGTTCTTGGCTCCCTTGTCCTGGCCCAGGTCCGACACGAACGGCGACGACGACCCCTTCGGGAAGGCGAACTGCCACGGCTGCCGGATGCCGGATGCGAATACCTTGAGGTCCTTGCCGCTCGCGTTGAACGACAGGATCTCGTACACGTGTGGTGACGTGTTGGCCGGGCCGTGGTCGTTGCCGTTGAGCAGGCCGACGTCGACGCCGGCGTAGAGCCGTCCGTTCGCGCCAAAGGCGATGCCGTTGAAGCCCTGGAACTTCTTCGGGGCCGTATAAAGCACCTTACGCTTGGTGAACGTCTTGCCGTTCCATCCGCTCCACTTGAGGAGCTGCCACTTCACGCTTTTCCCGGCGAGGGTTCCACCGCTGACGTACAGCGCGTCGCCCTTCCAGGCAAGCCCGGCCACGAACTGGGGTGAGTTGGGAACAGCCGTAGCCGCCCCGCCCTTGATCGCGAAGACGCCGCCGTTCGGAACCTTTGAGGTCTCCGCGCCACCATCGCCCTCGAACAGGGTGCCGGCGCCGAACGCGAACGACGTCGGGATGTGCAGGCCGGCGGCCACCTGCTGAACCTTGGCTCCGCCCACGCCCTTAGGCGGAGGCGGAGGGCCCGCCGCTGTGGCGACACTGGCCACCACGCCGGCGGTTACGACAGATGCGGCAGCCAGCGCCGCAGTCCTTCCACGCATTCCTACTCCTTTCATGACTCCCACGTGCGCCCCCCGGTCCCCAGACGCGTGTACGGTAAAAACCCTAACAAACGACACGCCGACCGGCCCTCGGCCCGCCCATATTAGTTGTGAACGGGATGTAGCGCTTTTTCGCCCTATTTCCGTCCAGCCAGCCCGAGCGCCGCGGCGGCTGCACCGGCCTCGCCCCGGGTCCGCACGCCCAGCTTGCGCAGCACGGCGGAAACGTGATGGTCGACGGTCTTGGGGGAGACGACCAGACGCTCCGCGATCTCGGCATTGCGCAGTCCTTCGGCGAGGAGCCCGAGCACCTCGAGCTCACGCGCGGTCAGGCCGCTCGGGTTCTCGCTGGTCCGCGGCCGCGGTCCCCGCGGGAGACCGCGGATGCCGCGTTCGCGCAACCGCCGCGCGATGATCGCGGCGGCCGGGCGGGCGCCGAGTTGCCGGAGCTCGTCGAGCGCTGCCCGGATGGCGTCCTCGTCGTCTCCCTCGGCAAATGCGAGCGCCGCCTCATAGGGGCATCCGATGCTCCGCCACCGCTCACCGGCCGCCACCGCGTTCCCGGCCATCGACAGGCCGTAGGGCTTGGTGTCGAGATCGCTCGGCAGCTCGTCGCGCAGTCCGGCTTGCCAGCGCCAGTAGGCGAGCTCGCCGACCGCCCAGCCGGCCCGACGGGAAAGGGCGAGCGCGAGCGGCTCCTCGGTGACCCGCGCCACGGTCGCGTGATCTCCGAGGAGCCAGGCGGCCTCAGCCAGTGCGGCGACGACCGGTGTGATCTGCATGAGCTCGCCGGTTGACTCGACCATCGGGAGCGCGCCCTCGAGCGGCGTCCGGGCGTCGGGATCGCCTCGCCGCGCACGGAGCAGGCCAAGCGCGGCGAGTGCCCAAACGCGGGCCAGCGGAGGGCTGCGGGGATCGCGCAGGACCACGCCGGACGATTCGCCGACGGCATCCCACTCGCCTCGGTGGAGCTCCAGCCGGGCCCGCTGGGCGAGCAGATACCCGCGTGGGGTGTCCAGCCCGCGTTCGGTGCAGTAAACGACGCCGGGAGCCAGGTAGCTCTCGGCGAGTGCGAAGTCCCGGTTGCGCACCCCGTAGATCACGAACAGGGCAATCGCCCGGCCGACGTGGTCCTCCAGGCCGAGACGTTCCGCCAGCGCCCGGGCGCGCTCGAGCGTGTCCCGACCGGCCGCCTCGCCGCTGTCGAGCTGGGCGGCTCCGATGTTGGTCAGCGCGTACACGTGCACCTCATCGTCGTTCAGTGCCTGTGCCAGCTCGAGCGCTCGCTTCCCCCATGCCACGGCCTCGTCGTGATCCTCGACCACCATCCGCCGCTGCGAGAAGTTCGCGTAGGCCATCGCCAGCTCGTGTCCGGGCGGCAGCTGCTCGAGCAGATCGATGGCCTGCCGTCCGGCCCGCTCGCCTTCTTCGGTACGTCCCGTGGCGAAGAACAGCAGCCTCGAGAGCGATCGCAGCGCGTCGCCCTCACCGCGCCGATCGCCGAGTCGGCGATGGCACTCGAGCGCTTCCTGCTGCGCTTCGATCGCCGCCGCGAACTGGGCGCTCAGGCGGCACTCCTCGACGCGCATGTCGAGTAGTCGCACGCGGTCTGCCAGGGGTATCTCCCGGGCACATCGCAGCGCCCGGGCATACTGCGCCGCCGCCTCGCGATGCGCGCCCGAGGCGGCCGCCCGCTCGGCCGCGCGAGGCGCCCACTCGAGCACGGCGGCGATGTCCTCGGCGGCCTCGGCGTGATGAGAGAGCCGATCGAAGTCGAGCGCCTCGCCGCCGCGCGTGGCCAGCGCGGCTAGCGCGGCGCGGTGCAGAACGAGCCGGCGCGTTGGCGCTATCGCGTCCTCGACCGCGAGCCGCGCCAGCTCGTGCCGGAAGGCAACGTGGGTCCGGTCGGCGGTCAGCATGCCGGAGCCGAGGCACTCCTCGACGGACTCCGTGAGCTCGCCGGCCATCGCCTCGAGCAGCCACGGCTCGACCTGGCCGGGAACGACCGCGACCGCGTCGAGCAGGCGCCGCGCAGGCGCGGACAGCCGCGCCGCGCGCGCCAGGACCGCGTCGCGCACGGTCGCGGGAATCCGCTCCCCGCCGGCCGCGATCACCTCGGTGACGAACAGCGGATTGCCGCCGGTGCTGCGAAACAGCTCGTCGGCGTCCAGACCGGCCGGCGCGGCCAGTTCCGCCACCGCGCGGCGCGAGAGCCGATCGATCTTCAGGCGGCCGGGGCGGCGGACCAACTCGCCGAGCAGATAGCGAAGCTGGGGGCTGCCCTCGAGTTCATCGTCCCGGAAGCTCCCCAGCACGAGCGCCGGAGCCGAGGCGATCCGCGTGGCCAGCAACGCGATCACATCCAGCGTGGCCTCGTCTGCCCAGTGCAGGTCCTCGAGCACGAGCAGCGTGAGCGGCTGGGCGCGCAGCTCTGCCAGCAGGGCGCTCGCCACCTCGTGCGGCTTTGCCGCGGCCTCGACGAGCTCCGCAAGACGGCCGCCTGTCGCCTCGGCGACGTCGAGCAGTGGCCCCAGGGGATGGGGGGTGTACAGCGGCTCGCCGGCGCCCCACAGGATCCGCAGCCGTTCGGACCGGCTCGCGCAGAACGCGCGCAACAGCGCGGTTTTGCCCACGCCGGCCTCGCCCCCGAGCAGGGCCAGGCGCCCTTCCCGGCTCGCACGAACGCCGGCCAGGAGGTCGCCGAGCGCCGAAAGATTGCCGGCGCGCTCGAGCAGGCCCTCGGCGGACACAGATGGCGTGGCACTCATCACCGCCAGGCGATTCTCACGCAACCGTGAGGAGGTTGGCCAGTGCTACGGCGGCGATCGTTTCGCTGGGGGTGAACGGTCTTGGGCGTTCGGTCGCCGGCGCGGATAGTGTCTCCACGCCGGCATGAGCTTCGAGACCCTGACCATCACGTCGCCCGGCGGGCGCACGGCCGCGCGGTTCGTCCCGGCGCTGAACATGATCTGCTGCTCGCTCACCCACGACGGCGCCGAGTTGCTCGAGCTGCGCAGAGGAGTGGAGGCATACGCCGAGGCCGGCAAGACGATGGGCATCCCGCTGCTCTACCCCTGGGCCAACCGGCTCGACCATTTCGGCTACGAGGCGGCCGGCAAGCGCGTGACCCTGAGCGAGGATGACGTCCGGATCCCACGCGACGCCAACGGCCTGCCGATTCACGGCGTGCTTCCAAGGCTCTTGGAGTGGGACGTGACGGCTCAGCGCGACGGCGACGGCGAGGTCGAGGCACGGCTGGCATGGAGCTCGCCGGACCTACTCGAGTTGTTCCCCTACCGGCACGAGGCGCAGCTTCGGATCGGCGTCGTCGACGGTGAGCTGTCGATCGCCACCACGGTGCGCGCGAGTGGCGAAGATCCGGTGCCGGTCTCGTTCGGCTATCACCCCTATCTGCGGATCCCGAACGTGTCACGTGAGACGTGGGACGTCGAGTTGGGCGCGTCGCGACGGCTCGTGCTCGACGAACGGAGCATTCCCACCGGCGAGCGTGAGCCGGTGACCGAGCGCGCGTTCAAGCTCGACCAGACGAGCTGGGACGATGCCTTCGATGGCCTCGACACGCCGGCCGAGTTCGCCGTCGCCGGAGGCGACACCAAGCTGACCGTCACGTTCCGTGCCGGATACGCCTTCGCGCAGGTGTTCGCGCCGGCCGAGCAGGAGTTCATCTGCTTCGAGCCGATGACCGCGACCGTCGACGCGCTCAACCGCGGCGACGGCCTGCAGGTGGTCGCTCCCGGGGGCGAGCACCGCGCCGAGTTCGCGGTGACGATCGCGGCGCTCTTGACGCGCCTCCGCGGACGCGAGACTTACGCGAACGGCACGCAAAGGTGGTGTACCGCGATCGCGACGGGAGCGAGGTAGGTTGCGGTGGCGGGCCCGGCAGGGCCCGGGTCTGATCGGCCGGGCCCTGCCGGTTGAGGAGGCTAAGCGGCGACTGGGACGTGGATGCCGAGCTTCTCGGCTGCCATCTTGGTGCCCTGCACCCGATTGGCGATCTTCTCGAACGCAACGTCGCGCGCGAAGTCCGGCGAACCGTGCAGTGGCTTCTCGTCAATGCTGAACGGTGAGAAACCGCAGTCGTCGGTTGCACCGAGACGTTCCTTAGGGATGTGCTTGGCCGCCGCGACGAGCTCGTCGCACACGTCCTGGGCGCTCTCGACTCTCGGGTTCTGCGGGTTGATCACGCCGATGTGGACGATCTGCGCCACGCCGTTGGCGTCGTCCCGGCTGTGCTCGCCGACGAGCTTGTAGACCGACTCGCGGTCGCGCTCGCTCCTGTTCTGCATGAGGAAGAAGCCGGCGTTCAATTGGAACAGGCTGGGCAACAGCGCGCTGTAGGGCACGTCGGCGCTGTGCACCGCGTCGCGGTCTCCTCCAGGGCAGGTGTGCACGCCGATGTTGACCCGATCCTCCGCGCTGAACCGGTCGAGTACGCGATTGATGAGGTCGATGAAGTGCGGCAGCATCCCGCGGCCCGTCCACGGGTTCCGGGAGTCCTCGCGCAGGGCCAGCCGCCCCTCGGTGAAATCGATCGACACGCAGGAGGCGCCGGCGTCGAGCGCGCCCCGGATGTCGTTCTCGCATTCGCCGACGAGATCCTCCTCGAACTGCTCGCGCGAGTAGTCCGGGATGTCCTCGTCCAACGGGTAGAGCAGCGCGAGCATCGAGGGAGCGATCACGGCCTGCTTCATCGGCTTGGTCGCGAAGGCGATGGACCGCGCAAGCGTGTCGGCCGCGTGCGCCTTGTAGCGGAACGGACCACCGACCAGCTTCGGCAGCTGACGGTAGTGACCATCCGAGAAGATCGCGAAGTACTGCCCGCCGCCCGCGAGGTGATCGGCGAGCCCCGTGCCCGCGAGCGTGTCGGTGACCGGGTAGGTCGCGAAGCTCGACCACCACTGCTCGCCGTCGGCGATGATCGGCGATCCCGTCGCCTCGAACCGGCTGATCGAGTCCTTGACCGCCGCCTCCTGCTCGGTCTCGAGCTGCTCTTTCGAGATCTTGCCCGCGTCGTAGTCTGCGTACGCGGCCTGCAGCTTGGCCGGCCGGGGCAGCGAACCCACGGGCTGGGTCGGGATGCCCGTTTCGGACCTCAAGTCGTAAGCCATCTTCTGAACACTCCTCAGCTCCGGCGTAGGGGTTGGCATGCAATGGGGTGGGACTCGTTTGTCAGAGGCTGAATCCCTTTTCGAGTCGCGCAGGCATGCACGTTATGAATTAGATGAGACTGACCGGTCTCCCTCTAAAAGGAGCCTACGCCTAGGTCCCGCCGGGGTCAAGCGTTTCGAGTAAGACCGAACGTTCTCCTATCATGGAGCGGCCGATGTCCGAGTTGATCGATTCCGACACCAGGGGTCAGGGCCCGAACGCACGCGAGCGGATCCTCGACTCCGCCTACGAGCTGTTCTCGCGTAACGGCATCCAGGCGGTCGGCATCGACGCGGTGATTTCGCGCTCCGGCGTCGCGCGCCAGACCCTCTACCGGCACTTCGCGTCCAAGCAGGATCTTGTGCTCGCCTTCCTCGAGCGGCGGGAGGACCAATGGACGAGGCGCTGGCTCGAGGACGAGGTGCGCCAGCGCGCCACCGACCCGGCCTCGCGACTCCTGGCGATCTTCGACGTGTTCGACGCGTGGTTCCGGCGCACCGACTTCGAGGGATGCTCATTCATCAACGTGATGCTCGAGCACCCCGATCCCGCCGACCCGGTCCACCGGGCCAGCGTCTCCTATCTGGCCGGGATCCGCGGGTTCGTCGAGGGGCTCGCGCGTGAGGCCGGCATCGCCGACGCCCAGGACTTCGCCCGCCAGTGGCACATCCTGATGAAGGGATCGATCGTGGCCGCCGGCGAAGGCGACCAGGAGGCCGGCCGGAGGGCAAAACGCATCGGAGCGCTGCTCCTCGAACACGCCACCGAGAGGTCGCTGCCGCCGGAGTAATCGACGAGACGGTTGAGCCTGGCCGGTCAGGGGGAGCGGCGCGGTTTACAGGCCGAGTTCTGACCCATCGCCTTTGGGCTGGCTACTGCGGGCCTCTCGGGCTCGCTCGCGGCGGTCGGCGAGGGAGGCGACGAGAACGCTGGCTTCGAACAGCACGTAGAGCGGGAGGGTTTCGAGCAGCATCGTGATCGCGTCTCCCGGCAGAATGGCGGCGACCAGACCGCAGGCGAGGATCGCGTAGCGGCGGTTGCGCCGAAGCTGACCGGGCGTCACGATGCCCGCGCGGGTGACCGCGATGATCGCGACCGGGATCTGGAACAGCAGCCCCATCGCGAGCAGCGTGGTGGCGGCGAACTTGTAGTACTGACTGGCTTGCACCAGAACGTTGAACTCGCTGCTGTTGAAGTTCTGAAAGAAGTGCAACGCGGCGGGCAGAACGACGGTGTAGCCGAACGCGACACCGGCCGCGAACAGCACCGGGATCGCGGCGGTGATCGGCAGCATTCGCCGGCGCTGGGACGGGTCGAACGCCGGCATCAGGAACCCATAGGCCTGGAGCAGGATCACCGGCAGCGAGAGGATCAGAGCGAAGATCAGCGTGACGGTGACGGTGGTGGTGAAGGGCTCCCCGATTCCGAGCGTCACGGGCTTGTCGCCGGTCGGTGGCGCCGATAGCTCGGTGACGTCGCGCTGGAGACTGCGCCGCACGTGGTCGAGGGAGGCATTGGCGGCCGGCTGGTGGCTCTGGGCCGCGAGGATGCCGGCGACGACGCCGAGCTGAGTGGCGACGTCGCGGGTGCTTCGCTGGACCCGGTAGGTCGCGCCGAGCGGTCCGTGCCCGGCGCGTACCTGCTGCTGGGTCTGATGGGCCAGCGGCGTGTCGATCAGATGCAGCAGCTCGGTGTTCTGCCAGAAGCAGATGCCGAACGCGACCGCGACCGCGAGCACCGAGACGATCAGCCGGGTGCGCAGCTCGTCGAGGTGTCCGACGATGCTGAGCTGGTCGTGGTGTCCGACCGGCCGCCAGCGAACTGGCGAGATGGCATTCGGTATCTGCATCTGGTGCGTTCCCGCCGTCGGCTAGACGGTCGTGCCCGCGGGTGTCCGCTCGGCCGGCTCGACCGGACGGAGGTCGGGCTCGATCGGGGACGCAGGCGCGTGCCGGGAGATCGTCGGCTGGGTGTCCTCACTGCTGATCGACTCCTTGAAGCCGCGCAGGCCCGCCCCAAGCGAGCGGCCCATCTCGGGCAGCCGCTTGGCTCCGAATACCAGCAGCAGCAGCATGAGGATGAATGCGAGGTGGATTGGATTGTCGAGTCCGAGCATCGTCGGGTTTCCCATCTGTCGAATTTCGCTGACACCTCTACTTCGAGATTGGGCTGCGCGTGGATCACTTCCGCGCAGCGAGCGGGGTTACTTCTTGATCAGCCGCCCGGCCTTGGCCAGCACCTGGGCTTTTGACAGGGGCTTGTCGAACGCACCCGAAGGCGTTATCGGATGGCCGGTGAGCAGCTGCGATGGCGCGCCTAGCGCACGGAACTTGCCTCGCAGGGGAGGGTCAGGTGCAGGTCTTCGGCCGGAGCCGTGGCGCCGTCATGTCCGATCGGTCTGCACGATCAGGACGTTGCAGTTCGCCTCGTGCGAGACGCTGTTGGGCACGCTGCCGAGGACGCGCCGACCGCCGCGCATGCCACGGTTGCCCACCACGATCGTGCTCGCACCAACATCTCTGGCGACGTTCAGAAGCACGTCAGCCGGATCACCCCGCATGCGGTGCGTCTTCGCCGTCGCACCCGCGATCCGCGCGGCTGCCGCGGCCTCCTGGAGCGTCGCATCGACGTCCGAGTCGGGCAGCGGTTGCCACACCTTGGCCGCCCCTGCTGGCGCACGCGAGATCTTCGCGTACATCGGCCGGAAGCCCGCGACGATGTGAAGCTCGGCTTGGAGAGCTTTCGCGAGCCGCACCGCCTCCTGAACCGCCCGCTTGGCCGTCTCCGATCCGTCCGTGCCGACAACGATCGTCTCTCTCATACTCTCCCTCGCTCGCGTCGCACCCTACTCGATACGCCGATTCACGCGCTCTCGGCGAGGAGCGAGTCGACGAGGACGGCGTACACGTTGATCGGCTCGGTCTTTCCCTTTACCAGCACCTCGCCTTGCGACTGGACCGCGATACCGTCGCCGAGGCCGCTACGCGTGTTCTCGTCGATGAGGATCGGCTGCTTGGCGACCTTGGTGTGCGACTCGAGTCGCGCCGCGACATTGACCGTGTCCCCGACGCACGTGTACGTTGCCCGTTGTTGCGTCCCGGTGTAGCCGGCGACGACCCGCCCCGACGCGATCCCGACACCGATCTGGATCTGCACCTTGCCCCGCCCCGCCTGCTCCTCGTTGAACAGGCGGATCAGGTCGATCATCTGCCGCGCCGCGAGCACAGCGGCCCGGCGATGGTCCTCGCGCGGCAAGGGCGCGCCGAAGATCGCCATCAGGCCGTCGCCTGCCATCAGGCTCACCATCCCGCCCTCGCCGTCGATCGCGTCCATCATCAGCGTGTAGTAGTCGTTCAGCAGCGCGATCGTCTCCGCCGGGTCTTGGGCCTCGGCGATGGTGGTGAACGAGCGGATGTCGCAGAACATCGCCGAGGCGTCGACGTATTTGCCGCCGAGCGTGAACCCCGAGGTGAGCAGATCCTCCGCCACCTCCTTGGTGGCGAACTTGCTGATCAGCTCCCGCTGCTGGTCGCGCAGGCGCTTCTTCTCGAGGCTCGCGTTGATTCGCGCGCCCAGCAGCACGTGGTTGACCGGCTTTGTCAGGTAGTCCTCCGCGCCCATCTCGAGGCACCTCACGACACTGTCGAGTTCGTCGAGCGACGATGTCATGACAACGGGGATGTCGCGTAGATGCGGGTCGCGCTGGACCTCCTCCAGGACTCCGTAGCCGTCGAGCTCGGGCATCAGAACATCGAGCAGCAGAAGGTCGAACCGCCGGCCTCGCAACAGGTCGAGCGCTTCGGTGCCGTGCTCGGCGAATACGACGGTATGGCCGTCGTGCTCGAGCCCGCGGCCGAGCAGGAGCCGGTTGACCCGGTTGTCGTCCGCGATCAGGATCGTGCCCGGTGCGCGAGCGGAGCCGCTCACGAAACCGG
The DNA here is from genome assembly GCA_963832315.1 of uncultured Solirubrobacterales bacterium. Lineage (GTDB taxonomy): Bacteria > Actinomycetota > Thermoleophilia > Solirubrobacterales > Solirubrobacteraceae > Palsa-465. The sequence continues at coordinate 350,668 of CAWHTT010000016.1, forward strand.
TTCCGACCGAAGCGAGGCGAGGGTCTCCTCGAGCGTCCGGTATTCCTGCTCGATCCGATCCACGAGCCGCGAGACGCCGTCGAGGTGGCCGTCCTTGGCGCGCTGTTCGACGGTGCGGCAAAGGCTTGCGAACTCAATGGCGCCCAACGTCGAGCCGTTCGACTTCAGCGTGTGCGCCGCTCGGCGGAGCTCCTCGGTGTCCTGGCGCTCGAGCGAGCTGCGGAGGTCTGTGACCAGCCCAGGCGCATCCGCGAGAAATACGTCGACGACCTCGGTGAGGAACTCCTCGCCTCCGATGTCTCGCAGGTTCTGGAGCGCGGCAGCGTCGAGGCCGATCTCGCTCTGGCCCGAGCCGGCGTCACCGCCCTGCCCCGAACCGCCGCCATGCTTTAGGAGCGGCTGTGCGCGCTTCAGCGCCGACGCCAGCTCGTCCGCCCGGACCGGCTTCGCGACGTAGTCGTTCATGCCGGCCGCGAAGCAGGCCTCGCGATCCTCGGGCAGCGCGTTCGCGGTCATCGCGATGATGTGGGGGCGGCTCTCCGGCGGCCACTGTTCACAGATCCGGCGCGTGGCGTCGAGACCGTCGAGCTCGGGCATCTGCACGTCCATCAGGACGACGTCGTATGGCTGCTGCTCGAGCGCGTCGAGCGCCTCGAGGCCGTTCGACGCGACGTCCGCGCTGTAGCCGAGCCGCTTGAGCAGGCCGAGGGCGACCTTCCGGTTCATCGCGTTGTCCTCCGCGAGCAGGATCCGCAGGGAGGACATTGCGTGCTCGCCGTTGGCCGGGACCTCGGCCGTCTCCCGTCTCGCCCCGCCCGCGGTGAGTACCTGCAGCAGCGCGTTATACAGCTGCGACGCCTTGAGAGGTTTCGCGAGCTGGGCCGAGAAGACGCCGGACCACTGGTCCTCCGGCAGGCGGCCGAGTGAGGTCAGAAGCACCAGTGGGAGGTCCTGCTCGCTTCGCCGGCTCCGGATCTCCGCGCCCAGGTCGAGCCCGTCCATCTCGGGCATCATCATGTCGAGCACGGCCACGTCGAATGGCTCACCGGCCTCGACCATCGCGAGCGCCTCCGCGGGCAGCTCGACCGCGACCGGCTGCATTCCCCACGAGCGGGCGTGTCGCGTCACGATCTCCCGGTTCGTCGCGTTGTCGTCGACGACGAGGATTCGCTTGCCCGCGAGCTTCGGCAGGCCCTCCTCCGGGTGGATCTGGCTCGGCACCTCGGCCGCCTTGGCCGAAAGCGCGATGCGGAAGGTCGAACCGCTGCCCGGTTCGCTCTCGACGGAGATCGTGCCGCCCATCAGCTCCACCAGGCGCTTGGAGATGGCGAGGCCGAGCCCCGTCCCGCCGAAACGGCGCGTCGTCGAGGCGTCCAGCTGGCTGAACGAGGTGAAGAGCCTGTCCATCCGGTCCGGTGGGATGCCGATCCCGGTGTCGCGCACGACGAGCTCGAGCCGGTAGCAACTCGATTCGATCGGAGCGGCGTGGACGAGAATGAACACCTCGCCCGCCTCGGTGAACTTGACCGCGTTCGAGAGCAGGTTCAGCAGCACCTGGCGGAGTCGGCCCTCGTCGCCGAGGATCCCGGCGGGAACGGCCTCGTCGATCAGGGAGCCGAGCTCGATGCCCTTCTCCCACGCGCGGGGGGCGACGATGTCCAGCGCTCCCTCGACGCACTCGCGCAGGCCGAACGGCGCCCGTTCGAGGTCGAGCTTGCCGGCCTCGATCTTTGAATAGTCGAGGATGTCGTCGATTACGTGGAGGAGCGCGTCTCCGCTGCTCCGCACGACCTCGGCGAACTCCCGCTGCTCGCCCGTCATCTCGGTGCCGAGCAGCAGATCGGTCATCCCGATCACGGCATTCATCGGCGTTCTGATCTCGTGGCTCATCGTCGCGAGGAAGGCGCTCTTGGCCTGCGTCGCCGCCTCGGCCTCCTGGCGGGCGTGCTGGAGCTCGGTGACGTCGTGGTAGATGCCGAGGAAGCCGACGTGGGAGCCGTCCACCGTGAGCGGGACGAGCATCAGCTCGACGTCGACCGGTGTCCCGTCCTTTCGCAGGCGCTGCGTGATCCGGTGCGCGCGACCGACTGTCATGGCCTCGCGGGTGATCTCGCGTCCCTCGCCGCGGTCCGTCTCGCCGAACACGAGGTCGTCGACGGGCCGGCCGAGCGCCTCTTCGGCCGAGTAGCCGAACAGCTCGGCCGCGGCCGGGTTCCAATCGGTCACCCGCTCCTCGGCGTCCATAACCACCACCGCGGCTGGACTGATGGAGAGGAGCGACTCCAGGTACTGGCGCTGCCGCTCCACCTCGGAGAACAGGCGCGCGTTCTGGATCGCGACGCCGACGTTGGCTGCGATCGTTGCCAGCAATCGCGACTCGGTTTCTCCGAAACGGCCTTCCTCCTGGATGCTCTGAACGCTGATCACGCCGATCGCCGCGTCGCCGACGAGGATCGGCACGCCCAGATACGACTGAACGCTGGTGCCGACGGGTTGGTGCTCGGCGAACTGAGGCGAACGGTTGAGCAGCAGCGGCTCGCGTGACTCGAGGATCCGGGACGTCAGCCCCTCGCCGTAGGCGAGCGGAGCCTGCTCTATGCGCTCCCCGCTCTCGTAGTAGTAGGCGAAGTCAATCCGTCCCGACGGTTGGTCGTGGAGGGCGACGTAGGCGATGTCGGCCTCGAACGTCTCCCGCAGCTGCTCGCCCACGAGCTCGATCAGCGCGTCGAGGTCGAGCTGCGACGAGAGCGCCTGGCCGACGCTGTTCACCGTCGCGAGCTCGGCCACTCGCTGGCGCGTCTCGTGGACGAGGCGAGCGTTGTCGAGCGCGACGCTGAGGCTCCCGGCCAGGGTGGTCAGGAGCCGCCGGTCGTCCTCGCCGAACGCGTGTGTGCGGTCGACGTTCTGGAGCGAGATCACGCCTGTCGCGCGGCCACCGACGACGAGCGGGACGAAGAGCCCCGACTCGGGCGGCTCCCCTGTGAGCACGAAGGGATTGCCATAGCGCTCGAGCACCTCGGGCGTGGTCTCCTCGATCATCAGCGGCTCGCGGGTTTCCATCGCGTGCTTGCGGTAGCCGATCAGCTCGATCGGCTCGTCCGGGAAGCGCACGCCGCGTTCGATCGTGTACGGGAAGTGCAGCAGGCCGGAGGTCTCGTCGAGGATCGCGATGTCGACAACCTGTGCGTCGAAGACCTCCTGGAGCTTGTTGCCGACGAGGTCGTAGATCGCCTGCGGGTCGAGCTCGCCGGCGATCGCGGTCTGCACGCTGTTGATGAGCGCGAGCTCCGCGTTTCGCCGGCGGGTCTCGTCGACGAGCTGTGCGTTGTCGAGCGCGACTCCCAGGCTGCCGGCGATCGTCGCGAGCAGCCGTTGATCGGACTCGTCGAACGCGTGCTCGCGGTCGAGGTTGTGGATCGAGATGACGCCGGTCGCCTCGCCGCCCACGACGAGCGGCTGGAAGATCGCGGACCCGTGTGACGGCTCACCAGTGACCGTCTCCGGGTTGTCGTACTCGACGAGGGCCGCGTCCATATTCTCGAGGATGGCGAGAGGTCGCCGCGTCTCCATCACATGCTTTCGGAAGCCGACGACCGGCAGCGTCACGTTCGGGAAGTGAACGCCGCGCTCGATCTGGTACACGAAGCGCAGGATCCCCGCGGTCTGGTCATACACGGCGATGTCGAGGGCCTGCGCGTCGAAGATCTCCCGCAGCTTCTCGCCGACGTGGTCGTAGATCGCCTGCTCGTCGAGCTCGCCCGCGATTGACTCCTGGACGCTGTTGATCAGCGCGAGCTCGGCGTTCCGCTGCCGGGTTTCGTGCACGAGGCGCGCGTTCTCCAGCGCGACGCTCAAGCTGCCGGCCAGCGTCTCGAGGAGCTGCTGGTCCGAGTCGCTGAACGCGTGAGTGCGGTCGAGGTTCTGGAGCGAGATCACGCCTGTCGCGCGACCGCCGACGACGAGCGGGACGTAGAGCAGCGACTTGGCCGGCTCCCCGGTGAGCACGACGGGGTTGCCGTAGCGCTCGGCCGACTCGGGCGTGGCCTCCTCGAGCATGAGCGGCTCGCGCGTCTGCATCACGTGCTTGCGGTAGCCGATCAGCTCAATCGGCTCGTCCGGGAAGCGAACGCCGCGCTCGATCGTGTACGGGAAATGGAGGAGGCCGGAGGTCTCGTCGAAGATGGCGATGTCGAGCACCTGTGCGTCGAATACGTCGCGGATCCTGTCGCCGACGGCGTCGTAGATCGCCTGCAGTTCGAGCTCGCCGGCGAGCGCTTCCTGGACGCTGTTGATCAGCGCGAGCTGTGCGTTGCGCTGGCGCGTCTCCTCGATCGCCCGCACCCGCGAGAGGGCGATGCCGACGTGCTGGCCGACAAACGCGAGCAGCTCCTCGTCCTGCTGGGTGAAGCGAACACTCGGCAGGTAGGACTGCACGGCGAGGACGCCGACCGTGCGCCCGTCGTCTGACTCGAGCGGAACCCCCAGCCACTCTTCGGCCAGATCGCCGACCAAGTCCATCTCGCCGAGCTCGACGAGCTTCTCGATCCGATCTCCCGACATATGCTGCGGCTCCCCGGTCCGGAGCACATAGGCCGTGGTGCCCCGCGCGTTGCCGCTGCCGAACTGCTCCCACCTGTTTGGATCGGGGAGGTCGGTGTCGACCTCGTCGACGTAGTACGGCCAGTTGATCAGCCGGCGCTCCTCGTCGTAGAGCGCGATATAGAAATTGCTTGCGTACATGAGCTCGCCGACGACACCATGGATCGCCCGGTAGAACTCCTGGAGGTCGTGTGCCGCGCCCGCGAGCTCGGCGATCCGGTACAGGGCTTCCTGCACCTTGGCGGCCTGCGCGTGCTCGGCTTCGGTGGCCTCGAGCTCCGCCAGCCGGCGGCGCGCCTCGGCAAGCTTGACTGAGCGGTCGTCGGAAGGATTCATCCGGGGACCACAACCGGTGGCTCGCGCAACACCTCTTCGGTCAATGACCGCGCGCGCCGTAGGTTCTTGGCGCCGACATAAACCTCGGCTAGCTCCGTCGAGAAGATCTGATCTGGCCCGTCCACCTCTTGCCCCACTTCAGCCGCGACGTCGATGATAACTCCCAGGCCGGTCTCCGACGTCACGTCGGTGAACGGCAGCGCCGTCAGCCGGCCTGTCGCCGGCGCGTACACGAACGCGTTCACGACCGCACATCGGGGTTTACGGCTCGGCGTGAGGTGCTGGGGCAACCCGAGGGCGGAGCGCAGGTGAGCCTCGATCAGGTCGACCCCCCAGACCGCTTCGATCATCTGATGAATTCTTCCGCCGCCCAGCCGAGCGTTGATCTCGACGATGCGGGGCCCCTTGGTCGTGCACTTGCCCTCCACGTGCAGCACGCCTCCTGAGAAGCCAAAGGCCTGGACTGTCTTGACGGCCAGTTCCACGAGCCGGCCGACCGGCCTGGACCCCTGGTCCGTCGGGCAGTGAAGACCGGTTTCCTGAAACGAAGGCTCGGCCGTCGGCCAGTTCTGGGAGACGCTCGAGAACACGCACTCGCCGTCTTCGAGTACCAGGTCGATGTCGAACTCGACCCCGTCGAGGTACTCCTCGAGCAACAGGTCGTTGCCTGCCCGGAAGATGGCGTCGGTCTCGGCGGTCACGACCCCGCGTACGAGCCGGTACACGTCGGGGAGCGTCGAGAACGAGTCGATGCGCAAGCAGCCGATCGCGGCCGCACCGAACTCCGGCTTGACGACCGCTGGGAATCCGAGGTCCGCGGCGGCGGCGTACAGCTCATCGAACGAACATACGCGAAACGCTCGCGCTGTCGGAAAGCCGAGCCGGGCGGAGAGCTCGCGCGTGCGGAGCTTGCTGCGGGCGGCATCGACCGCGTCCACGGGGTTGCTCGGCAGGCCCAGCGCCGCTGCGACCCTCGCGGCGACGGAAACACTGTTCTCCCAGAACGTGAGCAGTCCGTCAGGGCGGACGTTCGCCTCACGCAACGCATCGAGCACGGCTTGCGCATCGACATCGGGATCGCCGGTCACCGATGCGGGGATCCAGCGGTCGGCGACCCCGTCACTGGAGAGCTGCTGAGACCAGTGGCCGGGCTCGTCGACGATGACCACGCGCGCGCCGAGCTTCGCCATGCGCGCGTAGATGCGTCGCTTGCCGGGGTAGCCGGCGCCGATCACCACCACCGTTGCCCCGCCGACCGTCACGCCGGAGCCCATGTCGGGTCGTCGACCAGCGGCCGCTCTCCAACGGGCACGTCCAGAAGCGGGCGGCCACCGTTGCTGCGGTCAAGCGCGGTCGTCAGCATCGGCGCCTGCTCCAGGACCTCGAGCAACACACTGCCGTCAATGCGCAGCAGGGTCGTGTCCGTCTCGGTGGTGACCGTCGCGTTGCGCGGCGCGTTGTCGAGCAACCCCCGCTCACCGAAGCTGTCGCCGGGCCCAAGATGCGCGAGTACGTCGCCGCCTCGATGAACGACGACGCCCCCCTCCGCTACCGCGTAGAAGGCGTGCGCCGGGGATCCGCGCGCCACGACGTCGACGCCGGCCGGAAGTGGGCACACCTGCGCAGACGAGGCCAGCTGTTCGAGAACGAGCTGTGGCGTCCCCTCGGTGATCGGCAGACGCTCGATGATTGCCAGCCGTGACGCGAGCGCCTCCGTGCGCTTCTGGCTCGCCTCGTCGAGTCCGCGAAGACCGCGGCTTGCGACCGCCACGAGGACGCTCACGGCGCCGAGAATCCAGAAGCTCGATTGGAGCGAGATCGTCTTGACGAGAATCGACGCCAGCACCGCGCCGCCCACCGCCGCTGCGATCGAACTGGCATCGAACAATCCGGCGATGCGGCCCAGCGTGTCGCGCGGCGTTACTCGCGCCAGCACCGTCTCGGCGACGACCTCGGAGCAGACGAGCCCGGCCCCGCCGGCCACGGTCACAGGCAGCACGAGGGCGAGCACATCGGTGCTTGCGTAGACGAACTGGCTCGCGCACGCGAGCACCGCGGCGCTCACCACGACGAGCGCGAGACGGCGGCTGGTCGCAAGTTGACCGTTGAAGACCGCGCTGGCCAGCCCGCCGGTGCCGGACGCTGCGAGCAAGAGCCCATAGCCGCCGGTGCCGAGGTGCAGAGATCGGCTCGCGTAGACAACGAGCAGGACCGTCTGAGCGCCGTAGGTGAACTCGACCATGGCCACGATGACGGTCAGCGGGATCACAAACCGGGTCGCACGGGCCGTCCGCAACCCCGCCGCGACGCCGGCCTTGTCCCCGCGGCTCCCCCTGGTAGCGGACCATGTGCTCGCCGAGTGTCGAGAACAGGAGCGCCGCAACCGCGAATGTTGCTGCGTTGACGAGGAAGGCCGCAGGCGCCGAGGCAACGACGAGGAGGAGCGCGCCAATTGCCGGACCGATGACGACGGCGAGATCCTGCACGGTGTGAAGCAACGCGGTGGCGGGACCGATCCTGCCCTCCCCCACCAGGCGTGGGAGCAGCGACAACTCTGCCGGCCGCTCGGCGCTCCCCGCCGCCGACGCCACCGCGACGACTGCGATCGTCAGCGCAACCGGTCCGTGGCGAGCGACCATGGCCGCCAGCACGAGCATGATCGCCAGGCGCAACAGGCTTCCCACGACCAGCACCCTGCGGCGGGGATGACGGTCCGCGACGGCGCCGCCGAGCGGCCCGAGCAGCACGTAGGGAAGCAGGCGGCAGATCGTGGCCGCGCCGACCCACACGCCTGAGTGCGTCGCGCTGAAGACATAACCCAGGAGGGCCGCGTTGTAGAGCCAGTCGCCGACCTGTGAGACCGCACTGGCACCGATCAGCACGCGTGCCTCGCGGATCTGCAGGACGCCTCGATACCCGGCCACGGCCTTCATTGGCGCACCGGCGGCACGTCGCCCTTCGCTCGGACGGGCCTGCGGGCTACATCCCTCCATCAGCTTGCAGGCGTCGGCTAGCAACGACCCTCCCAGTACCGTCCGGTTCGCGCGACCCTAACCGATCCCCCGAACCCCGACAAGCCGCCGGGTCGGACCTAGGACACGTCCACGTAGGGGGAACCTATGACCGACCGGCGCCCACAACATCGGCCAGCCGGTCATTAGTGAACGCCTTGGCCCAGGTCACTGCGTCGGGCTCGGCCCGTGGACGAGGATGTTCGTTCAAGCCTGGTCGAGGCGGGTGCATCCCGCGTGCATTCGCTCGCCCTTATGAACGGCGCACGCGACGCCCGGCGGCAGCGTCACGTCCACGCGCGAGCCGAATCGGATCATGCCGATCCGCTGTCCGCGCTCGAGGCGGTCGCCGGGCCCGCTGTAGGGGACGATCCGACGCGCCACCAGACCGGCGATCTGGACCAGGCGGAGTTCCCCGAGATCCGTATCGATCGTCCACTCCATCCGCTCGTTGCTGTCCGAGTCCTTGCTGTAGGCGGGCCTGAAACCGCCCGGACGGTGTGAAAGCTCACGTACCACCCCGGGAAGAGGGGCGCGGTTGACGTGCACATCCTGTAGCCGCATGAACGTCGCGATTCGTATCCGTCCGTCCTCCTCGCGCTCGATCGCCGAAATGACTCCGTCAGCCGCCGCGAGGATTCCGTCCCCGAGGTCGCGATCAGGATCACGGAAGAACGCGCACACGGCCGCGCCCATCCCCGCCACCGCCATCCCGCTCGCCTTGTGGCCGCCTGCCCCGCGCGCGGCTCGCGCCCCCGTCAGGATGCTGGCCAGCCCACACAGGGGCACCCACCGCGGCGTCCCCTCGGCCAGCCTCGGTCGACTCCGAACTCGGGCACGGCCATTGCCCATCGCCGGCGCAGCATATATCGTCGCTCGACGGTCTCGTGGGCCAAGGGGGTGAAGGTGAAGCGCGTTGATCCCGAGCGGCAGAGCGCGACTCCTCTCGAGGGCCGCTTCGGGCTTGTTCGCCTCCGCCGCGACGGGCACGTCGACGGGGGCGGCCTGCTCCAGCCGCCACACCGGCGCGGGCGGGTGGATCCGCGGATGGTGCTGATCGTTGCCTCGCTGGGGGTGTTCATGGCGTTCGTCGACGACACCGTCGTCGGGATCGCCTTCCCGAACCTCGTCCGCTCATTCCCTCACGCCACCCTGGCCGAGTTGTCATGGGTGCTGAACGCCTACAACATCGCCTTTGCGGCGCTGATGGTGCCGGCGGGGCGATTCGCCGACGTGGTCGGGCGCCGGCGCATGTACCTGGTCGGCATCGTGGTGTTCACGCTCGGCTCGGCGGTTTGCGCCGCGGCGCCCACGATCGGGACGCTGATCGGCGCCCGTGCCCTGCAGGGTCTCGGCGCGGCGATCCTCGTACCTGCCTCGCTGGCGATCGTGCTCCACGGCGCTCCGGGCGGACGCCGTGCCCAGTCGGTGGCCATCTGGAGCGCTACCGCCGCGCTCGCGGCTGGGGTCGGACCCGCGATCGGCGGGCTCCTTGTGGACGTCTACAACTGGCGGCTGGTCTTCCTCGTCAACCTTCCGATCGGCGCGCTCACCTGGTACTTCGCCGGTCGCGAGCTGGTCGAGAGTCGTGCTCCGGGACGTCGCCTCCTTCCGGACCTGCGCGGCGCTGCCCTGCTCGCACTGGCCGTCGGCGCGCTCAGCCTGGGGATCGTCGAAGGCCCCAACTGGGGATGGGCGAGCCCGGCCGTGATCGCGGCATTCGCGGCCAGCGGCGCCAGTGCAGTGGTTCTGGCCCGCCGCTGCCTGACCCATCCGGCGCCGGTGCTCGACCTCGAGCTCCTCAGAGCGCCCGGGTTCACAATCACCAGCGGGTTGACCGTCATCGGGGCCGCGGGCTTCTTCGCCCTCGGACTGACGAACCTGCTGTTCATGATGCAGGTCTGGCGCTACTCGCCCCTCCAGACTGGCCTGGCCATTACGCCGGCGCCCTTTCTCGCCGCGCTCGTGGCCGGATTGGCCGGCCGGCTCGCACGGCGCTTCGACGCGCGGCGCCTGGTGGTGGTTGGGGCGGCGATATGGGCCGTGGGCCCGCTGATCCTGCTCGCACGTATGGGATCCGAGCCCGACTATCTCGGCGCATATCTTCCGGCGGCCGCGGTCCTCGCCATCGGGATCGGCTTGGCGTTTCCGCTCGTGAGCGATGCCGCGGTGGCGATCGCTCCGCGCGGCCGATACGCCGCCGCCTCGGCGCACAACGGCGCGATCCGGCAGATCGGCGCGGCCGTCGGAGTCGCGATCTTGGCCGCCATCCTCGGATCCTCGGTCCGCTCGGCCTCCGTCACTCCGTATCGCGCCGGGTGGTGGTTCGCGGCCGGGTGCTTCGCTGCCGTGGCCATCGGCGCGCTCGCGCTGAGGCCGTTTCGCAGTCCGGACCTGGACGAGGAGCAGGAACTCAACCGGCGCCGTGACGAGCTGACGCGCCGCCGCCCCGGCACCGATGCGACCGTGCGGCGCCGGTCAGGGCTCTCGAACGTCGCGTACACCGCGGATAGCGACGAGGCGCTGCTGAGCGTCGTCGCGATCTTCGCCGCGCTCTCCTCGACGGCGCGCCGCACGCTGGCCGAGCAGGCTCAGACGGTTCGGCTCGCCAGCGGCGAATGGCTGTTCAGGCAAGGCGACCCGGCCGACGCCATGTACGTGGTGCGGAGCGGACGTCTCGAGGTGCTGCGTGAAGATGAAGGTCAGCCGGAGCTGCTCGACGAGCTGGGTCGCGGATCGGTCATCGGCGAGCTGGGGCTGCTCTCGGCGGGAAGCCGAGCCGCGTCGATCAGAAGCCGGCGCGACGCGAGCCTGCTGCGCATCGACCGCGACCGGTTCACCGAGATGCTCGGCGACGCCCAATTCGCCACAGGGATCGCGCGGGCGCTGGCGGAGCAGCTGCGTCACAGCCGCCGTGTCGACGCGAGGAGTCGCACCCGGGCGAGGACGATTGCGCTCGTGCGCCGTCCCGATGAGCCGCGGGCCGCCGCCTTCGAGGATGCACTGTTGGCCGCGCTGGCGCAGTTGCGCGACGTGGCCCGGCTCGATCGTGATCTGATACGTCGACACGCGCCGGCCGGGGACCTGGGGGTCGGGCTGGCCCAGGTGCTCGACCAGGTCGAGCCGCGGCATGAGCTCGTCGTCCTGTGCGCTGTCGCCGAACCGGCAGACGGCTGGTTCCGGTGCTGCCTGCGGCAGGCGGACCAGGTGGCGGTGTTCGTCGACGCCGACACGGCGGTGTGGCGAGGAGAGCCGGACGCCGAGCTCTTGTCGGGATGCGACGCCATCCTCCTCGACGAGCCACGCGATCCGGCCGTGGCGGATCTGCTCGATTCGCTTGCGCCTCGTATGACGCATCGTGTCCGGGATGGCGACGATGTTCTTCGCCTCGCGCGCCGGCTCGCGGGGCGGGCGGTGGGACTGGTGCTTTCCGGCGGCGGCGCACGGGCGTTTGCCCACCTCGGCGTGATCGCCGAGTTGCAGGCGGCGGGAATCACGATCGATCGCGTCGGCGGCGCGAGCATGGGCGCGTTCATCGGAGCGCTCCTCGCGCGCGGCATGGACGTCGAGGAGATCGAGGCTCGTTGCTATCAGGAGTTCGTGCGGCGCAATCCGCTGGGGGACTACTGCCTGCCGCGCAGGTCGCTCACGCGTGGCGGGCGGGCCCGTGCGATGCTCGAGCGGAATCTGGACGGCCTGATCGAGGACCTGCCGCGGTCCTATTTCTGCGTCACCACCGACATCATCTCGGCGCAGCTCGTTGTCCACCGGCGCGGTGAGCTCGTCCCGGCGGTCGGCGCCAGCATGTCCATCCCGGGTGTCTCGCCACCGGTCGCGCTCGGCCGGCGTCTGCTGGTCGACGGCGGGGTTCTCGACAATCTGCCGGTCTCCACGATGGCTGCCGAGGACGAGGGTCCGGTCATCGCCTCGGATGTCACCCAGGCCGAGCAACGTGCGCTGGCGCCCGGCGAGGCTCCGCCCGACATCGGGCTGATCGAGACGCTCGCGCGCGTGGTGCTGCTTGGCACCACAGACACCGAGGCGCTTGCGCGCCGCCACGCTGATCTGGTGATCCTGCCGGAGAAGGACGAGGTGGGCCGGCTCGAGTTTCACATGCTCGAAGCCATGCGGGATGCCGGAAGGAGGGCCGCGCTGAGGGCGCTCGAGAATGCGCCCGCGAGTCTGTTTGGCTGACGACTCGCGGGCGGGCACGGGCGGGCACAAATGGCCAGGTGGCTGATGTTCCGGCACCCGCCGCGCCGTAGGTTGTGCCGGATTCGATTAAGGGAGCTGAGGATGAGCCAGCAGCAGACGTCGGAAGCAAGCGGAAGGTCTGGGCGCGGAATCCGAAACAGCCTGTCGATCGCGGATTGCCTCACGGTCGCGAACGGCATGTGCGGACTGATTGCCGTGGTCGCCGCGCTCGGGTCGGTGCGCGTTGCCGGTCAGGCACCGGGTCTGAGCCACGGCCGGCTCGTGCTGTGTGCGAGCCTGATCGTCGCCGGGGGCATTCTCGACGTCGTGGACGGCGCGGTCGCGCGTCTTGCCGGTTCCAGCGGCATGGGTACCGCGCTCGACACGATGAGCGACACGCTCACGTTCGGCGTCGCCCCGGCTGCGGTGCTCGTGGCCGTCGGTGCGTCTGAGCCAACCCCGTGGCGCTGGCTAGCGCTTCCTGTCGGATGCGTGTTCGTGGCCGCGGCGATGCTGCGTCTGGCGCGGTTCGCCACCTTCCCGGCCGCCGGAGGCGGGTTCCTCGGCCTCCCGATGCCCGCGGCGGCGGGCGCAGCGCTGGCGCTGGTCATCGCTCATCCCTCCCCGCAACTGCTGCTCGGAGGCATCCTGGTGACAAGCGCCCTGATGGTGTCCGAAGTGCCGTATCCCCATCCCGACGGCCGCACGATCCCGCTGTTGTGCGGATACTGGGTGGCGGTGGCCGGCGCCCTGGCGGGCTGGCTTCCGACCTGGCCCGTCGTCGTCGCCTGGCTCATCGCGGTGCCCCTCGTTCCGCTGGCGGCGAGCGTTCGGGCCGACCGCAACCTGCTCGGGCGGTTGACCGCGGACGGGATCAGGGCGCTCGGACATGCCGTCGGGACGACGGTGCACCGGCACCGCGTCGCGTAGCTTCACGGGTGGCGAGCGCGAGTGATCTGCCACTCGCCGCCGCCCGCGCCGTGAATGGCCGTTCACTCGCGTATAGCGCGAGTGTTTCGCCACTCGCGAGGCGGGAGTTGCCGAATGGCGGATTACTCGCGGTCGCGAGGGTCAGTTGCCGGCGGGCTAGGGCGCGCGGCGGGGCTCGGCGAACCTAACGCCACGGCTGGGTCGCCTCTGTCAGGATCGGGCCGTGGACGAGCTGCTCGCGGCATCGGTCAATCCGCTGGTCGGCCGGCAAGCAGAACTCGCGTCGCTACGGTCCGCACTCGCCGGCACGCGCCTCGTGACCGTCACTGGGCCGGGCGGGGTCGGTAAGACCCGGCTGGCGCTGGCCGCGCTCGAGGGATACGGAGGCCGTGTGGTGATGGTCGAACTGGCGGCGCTGCTCGAGCCGGCGGTGCTGACTGCGTTCGTTGTGGCGACGGCCGGCGTGCGGTCGCAGCCGGGGGCGGACCCGTTGGACACCCTTGCCAGGGGGCTGGCCGGGCGACAGACCGTGCTGCTCCTGGACAACTGCGAGCACGTCCGGGACGAGGCCGCGTCTCTCTGCGCTCGGTTGCTGCTGGCGTCAGGAGAGCTGCAGATCCTGGCGACGAGCCGGGTCCCGCTCGAGGTCCCCGGGGAGACGACGTTCGAACTCTCACCTCTTTCGCTCGGGGCCGGCGGCGACGCGGTGGCGCTGTTCGTCGATCGAGGCCGGCGAGCGAGCCGGTCCTTCACATGTGACCGCGAATCCCTGGCCGCCGTCGAAGGCCTGTGCGCCGAGCTGGACGGACTTCCACTCGCGATCGAGCTAGCCGCGGCGCGGACGCGAATGCTCGATATCCGACAGATCAGCGCGGACCTGGGACGTCGGCTCGACCTGCTGGCGGGCGGCCGTCACGATGTCCCGCGCCACCGTTCGCTGCGGGCATCGATGCAGTGGAGCGCCAGCCTGCTGTCGGACGCCGAGCGTGTCCTGTTCGAGCGCCTGTCGGTGTTCGCCGGCGGATGGCAGCTCGCCGCCGCCGAGGCAGTCTGCGCCCGCGCACCGGTGTCGGCGGCGGACGTGCTCGATCTGCTCGGTGCGCTCGTCGACCGGTCGCTCGTGGCCGTCGATCGCTCCGCGGAAGGCACCCGGTTCAGGATGCTGCGCACGATCAATGCCTTCGCCCTCGAGCGCCTTCGGGAGAGCGGGGATGCGGAGCCGACGCGTGCCGCGCACGCCGCATGGTGTGCCACCCTCGCCGAGCGTGCCGAGCAGCAGCTGATGGGGGCCGACCAATCGGCGGCTCTGTCGACCGTCGATCGAGAGGCCGACAACGTGCGTGCCGCGCTCGTCTGGACCAGGACGGCCGAGCCGGTCCTGGGCCTGCGAATCGCGTGCGCGATGGCGCTCTACTGGCACGTCCGCGGGCGTTTCATCGAGGGACGCCACGAACTCGCCGCGGCGCTCCGTGAGCCGGGCGCGTTCGCGCCGGACCTCCGCGCCCGGGCACGGTGGGCGCTCGGGCTGATGCTCGTGGCCAACGGCGAACTGGTTGCGGCAAGGCCGGTCGTCGAGGAGGCGGTTGCCCTTGCGAGAGGCGCGCGAGAGCCGGGATTGGCCGCCCGCTCGCTGATCCTGATGGGCGAGCTCGATCTGATGAGCGACCCCGCGGCGGCGCGGGAGCCGCTCGAACAGGCCGTTGCCCTCGCGCGGCAGACGGGCGATTCATGGTGCCTGGCTGATGCACTGGGGAAGCTCGGGGCGGCGGCGCTGTATCGCAGCGAGGCGACCGAGGCAAGGCCACCGCTCGAAGAGAGCCTCGCGATCGCCCGGCAGACCAGCGACCAGCGCTCGATGCATCGGGCCCTGGGCGGGCTTGCGCGCACGGCCGCGATCGAGCATCAGGTGGACCGGGCGATCGCCCTACTGCGCGAAAGCCTCGACCTCTCCCAGCGGCTCGGCGACCGCAGCTGGATCGCCCTCGACCTCGCGATGCTCGGCGAGCTCGAGAGGCTTGCCGGCAGGCCGCGCGAGGGCGAAGTGCATGCGCGGCGCGGACTGGCGCTCGCGGAGGAGATCGGCAGCGGCTATGCCCGCTACATGGCGACCGGCCTGCTGGGGCGAATCTCGCTCTCGCTGGGCAACCTGGATGACGCGGCGGACCGCTTCGAGGCCGCGCTGCAGCTCTCGGACCGCCACGGACCGACGCCGTTTCAGTCCTGGTGGCACCTTGGACTTGCCGACGTGGAACTGGCGCGCGGAGATCGCGTCGCTGCGACGGCGAGAGCCCGCGCAGCGCTGACGGCCGCCGAGACGATCGGCAACCGCCGCGACGCGGCCCGCGCCGAGATGATGCTCGGACTCGTGGCGCTTGCACGCTCGGAGCCCGAGGCCGCGATCGCCCACCTGACCGACGCGCTGATGGTCCAGCGGGAGGTCGAAGACCACGACGGAGCCCGCCGCTCGCTGGAGGCACTGCGAGACGCGTTCATCGCGACCGGACAGCTCGAGCGCACCCGGCGGTTGGACGCGGCGCTGGCGCGTGGGGACGAGGGGCTCCACGAAGCCGTGACCCTCGCGCTCCGGGGACGCGGCGCCCGACGGCGAGACCGTGAACATGGGTGGGCCGGCCTGACCGGAGCCGAAGCCGAGGTTGCCGAACTCGCGGCCGCCGGTGTGAGTAATCCGCAGATCGCCGAGCGCCTGTACATGTCGCGCTCGACCGTCAAGACCCACCTTTCGCGCGTGTATACGAAGCTGGGAGTCGGTAATCGAACGGAATTGGCGGGCGCGGTCGCACAGCTGCGAGAACCGATCACATGAACCTCCGCGACGCAGGCTTCACGCAATCTGGATCGCGTGGTCGGTGCGGTGGGCGCCTTCGGTGACCACCGCGACCCCCAGCAGGACGTAGCCAACGCTGAACACGGTGATCCCGAGCCACAGCACGGACGTGAACTGAATCGGGATCACGACCAGGGACAGCAGCCCGCAGATCAGCGGCGCGTACTGGCGCCATGAGCCCCAGCTCGGCTGGCGCAGGGTCGCGACGCCGACCGCGATCATGCCGCCGGCGAGGAGCAGCGTGGCGAGGCCGAATCCGCCGTCGACGATCGACGGACCGGTGCTCGAGGTGTGCTGATCGACGAACGGCAGCTGCGCCCATTCGCAGACGAACAGCAGCGCCAGGCCGGCGATCACGCAGCCAAGGCCGATCCTGCCGGTCTTTGTGTCGCCTGCCAGCCCAGCGCGTGCGAGGTACAGGACTCCGGCGAGCATCAGGAGATGGCAGACGGAGGCGCACGCGGTGAATGCAGTCCACGCTTCGCCTGAGAACGGGTAGCGGACCAGGTCGTCCGGCACGGAGCTGTTGGCCCCGACGACCGCCGAAAGCACAGCGGCGGCGATCGTGAGGAGCGCGCCGGCGATCAGGAGGGTGCCCCCGCGCCGGTTGTATGTGGGGAGTGAGTTGTTCATGGAGCGGCACGGTACGGCCGGGCGACCGTCGTGAAATCCGGGTTCGCGCGGGACCTGCGGCGGCGTCAGCGCTGCTTGGCGGTAAGTGCTGACACGTAGGCCAGCGTGCGCGCTGGTGCGGTTGCCCAGGGCACCGGCGCTAGGGGAGAATGGCCGTGATGGACTCGCGTGCACGGTTGGCGGTGGCGGTGGTTTGGGCGATCACCGTCACGGCGGCGATCGGCAGTGTCGTGCTGCTGGCCATGAGCTGGCACCGGACGCTCAGCGATGACCTGTGGATCGGCTTCGGCGGGCTGTCGTTCGCGACGTTGTCGGTCGCGTTCGCGACCACGGGAGCGATCATCGCCGTGCGAGTCTCGGACAATGCCGTCGGGCGGCTGTTCTTGCTGATAGGCGTCCTGCTGGCGATCGGCCTGCTCCTCTATCAGTACGCCGCCTACGGGCTGACGCGCCCCGGCGGGGTGCCCGCGATGACCACCGCGGCCTGGCTGGACAACCCGATCTCGCAGCCGTCAGCGGCGCTGATCGGGCTGTCGCTGATGCTGTTCCCCGATGGGCGGCTGGTATCGCCGCGATGGCGTGCCGCGGCGGCCGTCTGCTGGCTGGCGGCCGTGCTGGTATCGGTGCCGAGTCTGCTCGAGCCGGGTTCGATCCCGGCACCGTTCGCGTCGCTGTCCAACCCGCTGAGCATCGACGGGATCAGAGGCGCGACGATCGCCGCGGGATTGGTCGGGTGGGTGCTGGCCGTTGCCGGGATGGGACTCGGTGCGGCGTCGCTGGCGCTGCGCTTGCGCCGCTCGCAGGGGGACGTTCGACAGCAGCTCAAGCTGGTGCTCGCGGTCGGCGCTGTCGTGACCGCCGCGACTACGCTCGACATGCTGACCTGGCTCCCCTGGCCGCATGGCGGGCTCTCTGTGCGGATCGGAATCGTCGGGCTGCTGCTGATGGCGTTCGTGGTCGCCGTCGGGGTGGCGGTCACGCGTCATCGGCTCTACGACGTCGATGTGGCGATCGAAAGGACGGCCGTCTACGGCGCGCTGACGTTCCTGCTGGCGGCCGCGTATGCAGTGACGGCGCTGGCGCTCGGGACGGCGCTGGGCAGCGACTCTGACTGGGTTACTGCGGGTGCGACGCTGGTGGTGGCGGTCGCCTTTCGCCCTCTGCGTTCGGCGCTTCAGGACCTCGTGGACCGCCGCTTCAATCGGGCTCGCTACGAGGCGATTCGGCGCGTATCGGAGTTTCTCGAGCGGCTGCGCTCTGGACAGTCCGCCCCGGAGGAGATCGAGCCGCTGCTGCGTGAGCTGCTGTCGGATCCCGACCTCGAGATGCGCTTCTTCCTGCCCGAGAGCGAGGTGTACGTCGACACGGCGGGCATGCCGGCTCATGACGACCCGGGGGACACGCGCATTCGGACGCCGGTGCTCCGCGCCGGCGCTCCGGTGGCGATGGTGCTGCACCGGCCGTCCGGCCCGCAGCGTCCCGATCCGATGGTGACCCTCGTGGAGGCTGGAGGGCTGGCCATCGAGATCGCGCGGCTGCGCGTCGAGCTGCGGCGCCAGCTCGCGGAGGTGCAGGCGTCACGCGCGCGCATCGTGGCGGCCGGGAATGCCGAACGCCGGCGGATCGAGCGCGACCTCCACGACGGTGCGCAGCAACGGCTGGTCTTGATCGGGTTGCGGCTGCGCCATGCCCAGCACGAGCTCGGCTCCGGCGAGCTGGATCTTGCCGATGACACGATCGATAGCGCCGTTACAGAGCTGAAGAGCGCGATCGAACAGCTGCGCGAGCTGGCGCACGGTTTACCGCCGGCGCAGCTCGACGGGGGCCTGGATCCGGCACTGCGCGAGCTGGCAGTGCGCGCGCCACTGCCCGTGCAGGTGCACACAACATCGGAGCGCTTCAGCGTCGGTCTGGAGGCGGCGGCGTATTTCGTCGCCTGCGAGGGCCTGACCAACGCGATCAAGCACTCAGGCGCGACCGCGGTCGTGGTCAGCGCCCAACGGAGCAACGGCCACTTGGTCGTTCGGGTCACCGACGACGGCGTTGGCGGCGCGGTCGAGACGGTCGGCGGCGGTCTGCGCGGGCTGCACGACCGGGTCGCGGCGCATGGCGGCAGCCTGCGCGTCGAGAACGCGACGGACAGAGGAACGATCCTGACCGCGGAGCTGCCTTGCGGGTCGTGATCGCCGAGGACCAGGTGCTGCTCCGCGAGGGACTTGGGCGGCTGTTCGTCGACGGCGGACACGAGGTGGCGGCGACCCGAGGCGATGCGCGGGAGCTGGTGGCAACGGTCGCAGGACATCGCCCTGACCTCGTCGTGGTCGACATCAGGATGCCGCCGACCTTCACCGACGAGGGCGCGCGCGCCGCGTACGACATCAAGCGCAGCCATCCGCAGGTCGGGGTCCTTGTGCTCTCCCAGCACATCGAGACCAGCCACGCGATCGAGCTCGTGACGCTCGGCGGCTTCGGCTACCTCCTCAAGGACCGCGTGCTCGCCGTCGACGAGTTTCTCGATGCCGCCGAGCGCGTCGCACGGGGCGGCTCGGCGCTCGATCCGCAGGTCGTCGGCCGACTCCTCGGTCACGGCCGCCACGCCGGCGAGCTGGCCGAATTGTCAGACCGAGAACGGGAAGTGCTTGGGCTGATGGCCGAGGGACTGACCAACGCCGGCATCGCGGAGCGCCTGGTCGTCAGCGAGCGCACAGTCGAGACGCACGTTCGCAACGTGCTCACCAAGCTCAACATCCCCGACAGCCACAACGGCCATCGCCGCGTGCTGGCCGTGCTCGCTCACCTTCGCGCAACGCACATTCAGTAGCAGCGCTTAGGCCAGTCCAGAGACAGCGCCGATGTGGGCCGGTCGTGTCCGGCATAGCTTTGCTTGCACGCGCCGGCGATGCTCGCCGGGTAACCCAGACCCACCGGAGGACACGAGAATGTCACACACGCTCACCCCTCAGTGCCTTCGCCCGCGGACGCGAGCGGCTCGACCCCTCGCACTGCTCGCTGGCGTCTTGCTGGCCTTGGCGATCGGAGCGCCGGCGGCCAGTGCCAAGACTGTCACCCTGCACCTGTTCTCACGCGCGACGAGCAGCACGTTCGTCGACGCGCAAGGACACCCAGTGCCCGCTAACGCACCGCCGGCGGTGGGCGATACGTTCGACAACACGGGGGTCGATTACGTCGGCAACCACAAGCATCACGCCGCCAAGCCGAACGGCACGGACCACCTGCGCTGCACGATCACCAGCATCAGCAGCATGGGTCCGGTGGTGCTGTGCAGCGGTCAGATCGCGATCGGCGGCTCGATGCTCCTGGCGAACGACGAGACGTTCACGTTGTCGGCCGGCCCTCCCCCGACTCCAATCAACGGAGGCACCGGAATCTACCGGCACGCGCACGGACTGATCACCCCGACCAACATCGGTAACAACACCGATTTCACGATCCGGGTCAGTTACTGACACTCATGACCGGGGGGCCGCGTCGGGCGGCCTCCCGGTCATGCCCGAGGTACGCGCTGGCGGACATGCTGCCCGGCCGGTCAGGCCGAGCGTGTTCGTATGCGTATCAGACGCTAGCCGCTGCGCCGGGTGAAAGCGCTCCGGAGCGACCAGGCTGCCGGCTGATCGTGGTGTGACCGATCGGGCCAGGGAGGTCCGCTTCGACGTCGGTGTATCCGGGTCGGAGGTCGAGCAGCGTCGTCAGGAGCATCAGAGGTGCGCCCGCGGACCATGCCTGAGGACGGGACGCAGTGGGGAATGCGACTGGGACTCTTGTCAGCGGCAAGGGGAAGCCGGCGAAGACCTCGGGCAGGCGATGCTCAAAGTACGGCGCCGCGGCGAGCATCGCGGAGGCGATCGTGCCCGCGGCGTCGTGGTGTCCGTATCGAGCCAGGCCGGCGGCGATCAGGGAGTTGTCGTGTGGCCAGATCGTCCCGGTGTGGTAACCCAGTGGGTTGTAGCCGGCCTCGTTGGCGCCGAGCGTGCGGACGCCCCACCCGGAGTAGAGCTGTTGATCGAGGAGTCGCTCGGCGGTGCTGGCTGCCTGGCTGTCGTCGAGGATTCCCGACCACAGCAGATGACCGATGTTGGAGGTCAGACTGTCCACCTGGCGTTTGTCGCCGTCGAGGGCGAGGGCGTGGCAGCCGCGATCCGGGATCCAGAAGTCGCGAGCGAACGACGCACGCAGATCGTCGGCGCTCCGCTCGAGTTGGACGGCAAGCGCGCCGTCATTCCATACCTCGCGGGCGAGGCGGGCGGAGCGCCGTTGCGCGTCGTAGACGTAGCCCTGGATCTCGCAGGTCGCGATCGGTCCGTGCGCGAGCGTCCCGTCGGCGAACTGGATGGAGTTCCAGCTGTCCTTCCAGCACTGGTTTATCAGGCCGCTGACCGGGTTCCGGCGTTCGTACTCGACGTAGCCGTCGCCGTCGCGATCCCCGCTGTCCTCGATCCAGGCCAGGGCCGCACGGGCGTTGGGCTCGAGTGCTCGGACGAGGTCATCGTCGCCGGACCAACGGTGGTACTCGTCGAGGAGGACCAAGAACAGAGGGGTCGCGTCCGCGGTTCCGAAGTATGGTGAGTGCGGTCGTTGGCCCAGCGCGGTCAGCTCACCGAAGCGCAGCTCGTGCAGGATCTTTCCGGGCTCCTGTTCGTGGAAGTCATCTCGGACCTGGGCCTGGCGGGCGGCGAGAGCGTGCAGCGTGGTGGCCGCGAGCCGGGGTAGGTACGGCAGCGCCTGGAAGCTGGTTATCAGGCTGTCGCGACCGAAGAGCGCCATGAACCATGGCAGTCCGGCTGCGGGCAGAGTCGCGCCGTTGGCGAGGTCGGGGCGCATGCGAAGCGCGCCGAGATCGCTGAGGCTCGCGCGGTAGGTGCGAACCAGCGCCGGGTCGCTGGCGTGTAGCACCGGCGCCCGCGACAGCCACGCGTCGAGTTCGGCCGACTTTTCGGTTCGCGTCTCCTTGAGTGCTCGGGGCGGCTTGCGTCGTGCGAAGCTCACCCCGGCCTGCGCGGCGTACGGGGTGACCGTAAAGGTGACTGACCACTGCTCACCAGCCGCGAGCTCCGGGGTGTACGTGAAGCCGCCACGCGTGATGGCTGCGGGGGAGCTGGCCGCGATTGTGACCGAGCGGCGGAAGTCGTCATGGTGGTAGGCCAGCGTCAAGCTCGCGTCGTCGTGGTTCTCGATCACCGTTCGCGCCGCAACCAGTCCGTCCTTGACCTCGAACAGGTCGGCGAAGTCGGCGTCGACCTCCAACGCCACGCGTAGACGGCTGGTCTCGTGGAGGTGGTTTGTCACCGTGACCTCCTCCATCCATACATCGTCGACGACGCGGTGGCGCACGATTGAGCACGGCGCCTCATCGTCGGGCCCCACCCTGGGTGTCAGGAAGAACTGGGCGTCGAAATGATCGCTTTGATTGAGACTCAGCAACTCGAGCGGCGTCTCTGCGACGCGGAGGACCCATCGCGAAATGAAGCGCGTGTCCTCGGAAAAGAAGCCGTGTTCGCGACCCTCGTCGGCACGGACGTCACCGAGCCGGTCTCCGACGACGAACGTGCTCCCGTCCAGGACGCTGAGGGCCCGATCAGACACTGACGAGCGCCCGTCTCGCACCGTGCAGCGCCACGGATCGGTAGGTTCGTTCGTAGGCGGCAGCGACGACTTCGACGTCGCAATGCTGGCTTACCCAGGCTCGGCAATCCCGCGCCGCGATCCGGGACAGCTGGCCGATTGCGACCGCCATCGCGCGCTCGTCATCGACCAGGAAACCGGTCTTCCCGTCGGCGACGATTTCGCACGCCGCGCCCTCTGGAAACGCGATCACCGGCGTCCCGCACGCCAGCGCCTCGACCATCACCATCCCGAACGGCTCGTTCCAGCGAATCGGCATGAGGAGTCCGCGGGCGCGGGCGAACAGCGAGCGCCTGGCCGACCCGCCGACCTCGCCGACGAAGCGGACGCGCTCGCCGTCGATGTGGGGAGCGACCTCCCGGTCGAAGAACGCCTGCTGGCCCGGTTGGATCACGCCGGCCAAGACGAGCGGCACGTCAACCGCGCGCGCTGCTGCGATCGCGCGGTGCGGCCCCTTTTCCGGCGTCATCCGTCCGACCCAGAGCAGGTAGTCGCCCTTGCGCTCCTGCAGCGGCCACGCCCGTAGATCGATCGGGTTGGGGATCGAGGCGATGGGGCCGAGGGCTGGTGGTGCTGATGCGAGTTGCGCAGGGCTGATGCCGACGAGCGTGGCCTTGTGGCCATGGCGTGCATAGAAGGCCGCTGTCTCTGGTGTGAACGGCCCGTGCAGGGTGTGCACAAGGGGTGTCGCGATGCGATTTGCCATTGCGAGCCCGGTGAAGCCGCAGTGATCGTGAACGACATCGAAGGGATCACTACCGGTGGCGCTGTCGATCGCGTCGAACGCTCGCCCGACCTGGTCGACCTCATACAGCGAGCGCTCGATCTCGTCCGGGTGGGACTTGTCGAGCAGAGTGACGACGTTCGCGCGCGAGACAGAGCCCGGAGCGCAGAACAACGTCACGTCATGTCCCCGGCGGACCAGCGCCTCCGTGAGCGTACTGACGACCGATTCCACGCCACCGTACCCAGGCGCGGGCACGGAGATCCACGGCGGAGCGAGCATCGCGACACGCAGCGGTGATCCGGACTTGCTTCCACGCGCGCCGGCCAACGAGTGACCGGCGCTCGCCCGCCCCAGCAACTGACGATGCGACCAGCGTGCGGGCGCTGCGCTCACAGCATCCATCGATACTCCTCACGTGCCTCTCAGGCGGGGATCGCCGGGCAGAGAGGTCTGCAAAAGACCCAGCGAGCACACGATCGCCAAACCCTTGAGGGAACGCGATGGACTTCCCCTACCGTACCACGTGCGCCGCAAATCCGAGTGCGCAGGTCGGAATACGTTTTAGATCTCGTTCGCTCCTACCGGACGAGCTTGGCAGCGGGGGCTGGTTCAAGCGCGCTGGGCGGCACGAAGGATTTGAGCGCCAGCACATCGGTTACGGCCACACGCCCCGCGCTCGCGGTCAGCAGCTCGCAGACACGATGGCGCGAGAAGTCGAGGACGTCGCTTGCCTCCTGAACGGTGATCGTTCCGGCGGCGTCGGCGACGATGGGGCCGAACTTGCTCTGTAGCGATGTGGTTGTAGCAGCGGTCATGCCTGGCATTACCCTCCTTGATGGTCTCCG
Source organism: uncultured Solirubrobacterales bacterium (assembly GCA_963832315.1). Classification (GTDB taxonomy): domain Bacteria; phylum Actinomycetota; class Thermoleophilia; order Solirubrobacterales; family Solirubrobacteraceae; genus Palsa-465. Next base: position 374,428 of record CAWHTT010000016.1, read on the forward strand.
ACTATAGGCGCCTGGAGCGGCGGGCGGGTCTCGCCGTTGCGCTATAGTCAAGATTGGTTGGCACTCTCGCACCTAGAGTGCCAAAACCTCCTCAATCGAGCCCCCATTGGAGGCCGCATCTCATGAAGCTCAAGCCCCTTGGCGATCGCCTGATTGTGCGCGCGATCGAGGAGGAACAAACGACCGTGGGCGGGATCGTTCTGCCTGACACCGCGACGGAGAAGCCCCAGAAGGGGAAGGTTCTCGCGGTCGGCGACGGCAAGATCAGCGAGGACACCGGCAAGCGCATCACGCCGGACGTGGCTGAGGGCGACGAGGTCCTTTACAGCAAGTACGGCGGCACCGAGATCAAGGTCGACGGTGAGGAACTGCTGGTCCTGCGCGAGTCCGATGTACTCGCCAAGGTCCAGTCCTAAGGAAATCAGGGACACATGCCCCACAAGGAACTCAAGTACGCCGAGGACGCCCGCAAGGCGCTCGAGGGCGGAGTCGACGCTGTAGCCAACGCCGTCAAGGTCACGCTCGGCCCCAAGGGCCGCTACGTCGTCCTGGATAAGAAGTTCGGCGCGCCGACGATCACTAACGATGGTGTGACGATCGCGCGTGAGATCGAGGTCGAGGACGTCTTCCAGAATCAGGGCGCTCAGCTGGTGCGCGAGGTCGCGACCGCGACCAACGACGTGGCCGGCGATGGCACGACGACCGCGACCGTCCTCGCACAATCGATGGTGCACGCCGGCATGAAGAACGTCGCCGCCGGCGCGAACCCGCTTGGTCTCAAGCGCGGGATCGAGAAGGCGGTCGATCAGGTCGTCAAGAACATCGAGAAGCAGTCGACCGAGATCTCCGGCAAGGACCAGATCGCGCGTGTCGCGACGATTTCGGCCGGCGATGATGAGATCGGCGATGTGATCGCGGACGCGATCGAGAAGGTCGGTAAGGACGGCGTGGTCAACGTCGAGGAGGGCCAGACGTTCGGGATGGACCTCGAGTTCACCGAGGGCATGCAGTTCGATAAGGGCTACATCTCGCCGTACATGGTCACTGACCAGGAGCGGATGGAGGCGGTCCTCGAGGACCCGTACATCCTGATCGCCAACCAGAAGATCGGGTCCGTGCGTGATCTGCTGCCGGTTTTGGAGCAGACGATCCAGTCCGGCAGGCCGTTTCTGATCCTGTCAGAGGACGTCGAGGGCGAGTCGCTCGCGACGCTCGTGGTGAACAAGCTGCGCGGCACGTTCACCGGCGTCGCGGTCAAGGCTCCGGGCTTCGGTGATCGCCGTAAGCGGATGCTCGAGGACATCGCCATCCTGACCGGTGGCGAGGTGATCACTGAGGAGATGGGCCTCAAGCTGGAGAACACGCAGATCTCGCAGCTCGGCCGCGCTCGTCGTGTGGTCGTCACGAAGGACACCACGACGATCGTCGATGGCGCCGGCGAGAGCGACGCGATCAAGGGTCGCATCAACCAGATCAAGACCGAGATCGAGAACACCGATTCGGACTTCGACAAGGAGAAGCTCCAGGAGCGTCTCGCGAAGCTGTCCGGTGGTGTCGCGGTGGTCAAGGTCGGCGCGGCGACCGAGACCGAGATGAAGGAGAAGAAGCATCGCGTCGAGGACGCGCTGCAGGCCACTCGGGCGGCGCTCGAGGAGGGCATCGTCCCAGGCGGCGGCGTTGCGCTGCTTACTGCGCAGAAGGCCATCAACCTCGACCTGTTCGAGGACGAGGATGAGAAGACCGGCGCGAAGATCGTGCTGCGAGCGCTCGAAGAGCCCCTTCGCCAGATCGCGCACAACAGTGGCCTCGAGGGCTCGGTCGTCGTCAACGACGTCCGCAAGGGGAAGAAGGGTCACGGCCTGAACGCGGCCACTGGCGAGATCGTCGACCTGGTCAAGGAGGGCATCATCGACCCGGCGATGGTCACGCGCTCGGCGCTCCAGAACGCCGCGTCGATCGCCAAGAACATCCTCACGACCGAGGCGATCGTCGCCGAGATCCCGGACACCAACGGCGGGGGCGGTGGTATGCCCGACATGAGCGGGATGATGTAGCCAGAGCGCGTTGATTGGTGCGGCGGAGGTCGTGTGGCTCTCCACCCAGCAGGCCGAGCTCAAGCGAGAAGCAGCGGACCAAGCGAGAAGCAGGCGTCGAACGCGCCCGGGTTTCGCGGGCGCTGATACCCTTGTGGTAGGGAGCACCAGCCTGACGCGGGCGCCTAGCGAGTGACAGCGCCAATCTGATTCTCCGGAACCGCTATCGCGCGGAGTCCGTTTGTCGCTCGAGCTTCACCCGCCGACCATCGGCCTCGACGAGTCCGATGAATGTGGTTTGCGCCTGTCGTCGTTTCGTCGCAGAGCCGGACTGAGCGTTCTCGGTGCTCTGGCGGTCACCGGCGTGCTCGGGTTCGTCCTCGCCCGGCGAGGCGGGCAATTCAGTGCCGCGCTTGAGAGCGCTCCGATCGTGCTTCTGCTCCTCGCGGTGCTGCTTCAGATACTCGCGCTGCTGGCTCGAAGCGAGGCCTGGAACGTCTGTGTTCGCGCCGCGGGGGGAACCGTCAGTCGCCGCTTGCTGTTCCGCGCTGCCGGCGTGGGCTACCTCGCAAGCGTGGTGAACGGATCGGTCGGGATGGCTGCACGTATCGTTTCCCTGCGCCGTGTCGCCCCCGAGAGCGCTCCTCGTGTGCCGGCTCTGCTGGCCGCCGAGGTTCCGATCATCACCGTCGAAGTCGCGCTGGCGGCGATCTTCTCCTTCACGCTGATCGCTCCGCTCGGCGTTCCCTGGTGGGGGCCGGTGATCGCAGTCGCGATCATCGGCGGGGCGGTCGCTGCTCTGCGCCGGGTTTCCGAGCGCCATCGAACCGGACTGTGGGCGGGCCTGGCGGTAGTGCGTAACAAGGGTCGCGGTCGTGTCATCGCGTTCACGATGTTGGCGGTGTGCGCCCAGGTCGCGCGCAACTGGCTGATGCTTCGCGCGATCGGCGTAAACGTCTCGGTCTTTGATTCGATGGCGCTATTGATCGCGATGTTCACCCTCGGCCAGCTTCCGATCGGTCCGAGTATCGGGCCTGCTGCCGCGGTGCTGATCCTCGGCGCCTTCGGCGTCGCCGCGACCGCCGCCGCCGGGGTGCTGCTGACGGTTACCGGCACCGTTGGCTCCATCGCCTACGCCGCGTGGGCGATCACCGATCGGATCGTCGCGGGCCGACTCGGCACCAGTCCAGAAACCGTCGTCGCAATCGCTCCCACCTCAGCCTGACCAGCAAGCGAGCTCCTCGCGAGCGTCCTCAATGCGCCGGCGCCGCCGCGTCGGAGGCGTAACTACTTCTCGTCGAACAAGCGAAGGTCTGAGGGCTCGCGCAGCAGGTCCTTGAGGATGATGTTCCCCTCGGTGTTGTAGGGCTGGCGCATATGCTCGTCCCAGGCGGCGCGAGATCGGAACATCTCGAGCATCACCCACGTGTCTGCCTCGTCCTGCGGCTGCACGAGGTGCATGAAGACGCATCCCGGCTCGGTGAGGGAGTTCTGACGCATGGACTGCAGCTGCGCCTCGGCTTCCTCGAGCCGGTCCAGTCGAGGCTTGATGGTGACGACGAGGAAGAGGGGGCGCTCGTGATCGCTGATAGGCCGTTCTTACCCCGAGGGTCCACCGCGGAATCTCGTTCCAGGTTTGCGACGGGGACCACTACTATGATGCGCGAGCGCGGCCTCCGCCAGGGCCCGCCCTACGCGGCGGCGCGGGAGTCCATCGATCTCGTCGAGTGAGGAAAAGCGAATGTTCGTTGTCGTCGGGGAGGCGCTCATCGACTTGGTCGGCCAGCGCGGCGGCCGGACATTGGCCGCACATCCGGGTGGCAGTCCGGCGAACGTCGCGCTCGGTCTCGCCCGGCTGGGCGTCCCCGTGACCCTCAAGACGCGTCTGGGGCGGGATGCGTTCGGAGAGATGATCTCGGCGCATCTGGAAGCCAGCGGTGTCCGGGTCGACGGAGGCCCGAAGGCGGGTGTGTCGACCAGCCTGGCGATCGCGATGCTCGCGGCGGGAGTCGCCTCCTACGACTTCCGGATCGACTGGGATGTGGAGGCCCTGGCGCCGCTCCCGATCGAGACACGCTGTCTGCACACTGGTTCATTGGCGACGGTCCTCCCACCTGGGAAGGCGAGCGTCGTGGACCTTGTGGAGCGGGAACACAAGCGGGGTCGAGTGACGGTCTCGTACGACCCTAACGTGCGGCCGGCGCTGCTCGGAGACGCGGCGCGGGCGCGACCGGACATCGAGCGTCTCGTCGCCCTGTCCGACGTCGTCAAGGTCAGCGACGAGGATCTCCGCTGGCTTTACCCTGACCGGCCCGATGAGGACGTCGCGCAGGCCTGGCTCGCCTTGGGGCCCGCCCTCGTCGTCGTGACCCGCGGTGGTGCAGGTGTCTACGCCGTCTCCGCGGACCTGGAGTTACACCAGCAGGCGGTGCCGATCGATCTCGTGGACACGGTCGGCGCGGGTGATTCCTTCACCTCGGGCCTGCTCGACGGGTTGCGCCGTGCCGACCTAGTCGGCGGCGCGCGCCGAGATGCGCTGGCCGCGATCGACGAAGCGACGCTCGCCAGCGTCGTCGATGCAGCGGCCCTGATAGCCGCGATCACATGCTCCCGGCCGGGCGCCGACCCGCCGACGCGAGTCGAGGTCGACGCCGCTCTCGCAGCCCAATGACTTGCACAACATGCGGCAGCGGTTGGGCTCGCTCATGATGCTGCACGACGAGGTCGGCGCCGCGCCACGCAGCCCTCCGAGAGCGCTGGGAGATCGACTTCGTCCAACGTCGAGACAACGATGTCGGCGTCGGCGGCCGCGAGGGCGTCGGCCTCGCCGGCCCGTGCCAGGCCGATGACGGCCATGTCGGCCGCCTTCGCCGCCTGTACGCCGGAGACGGCGTCTTCGACCGCGAAGCACCGGTCCGCGGGGACGCCCAGCTCGCGCGCGGCGGTAAGGAAGATCTCGGGATGGGGCTTGCCGCCATGGGCGAAATCCCTTCCAGAGACGTCTGCGTCGAAAATGTCGAGCAGGGTGACCCCCGGCCGGACGAAGGCGTAGCAAAGGCCCTCGCGATCGGCGAAGGCATCGAGTCTGATCTGGCCGAGTAACCGAGCTGCGTTCTTCGAGGACGAGGCCGCGGCGATCGGGATTTCGGCGCCACGCACGGCAAGCACGAACCGCAGGGCGTCCGGGTAGGCGGCCAGCTCGCCAGCCCGCAGGAGCTCGTCCATGACCTGCTGTTTTCGGCGGGCGTACTCCTCGGTGCGGGCGTCGGTGGCGGGCACCCCGAAGTAACCCAGCGCGGCGCGCGCACCGCTCATGGTCGGCTTGCCGGAGATGTGCTCGCGGTAAACCTCGGGCGTGAAGCGCTCGGAGGTGTATTGCGTCGCGTCGCGAATCGACGTCCAGCTCGTCTCGAAGAGCTGGTCGAGTGCGACGCGCCAGGCGCGCTCGTGCGGCGAGTCGACGAGAACGCCGTCGACGTCGAACACCGCGCCCTGAAAACCCGCTCCCTCGATCACGTCACCGAGTGAGTAAGAGGCGACCGTCCGCCTGACCGTGCGTCACACCGGTCGGCTCTCCGCGGCACGCGGGGCGTCCTCGCTTGACGGCTCCCGGGCTCGGCCTTCCGGGCAAAACGTTTCGGTTCGACCCACTAGGCGGCCGTCCGCGCCAGGCGCCCTTCCCGCAGAGCCGCGAGGTCGACGTCATCCAGGGAGGTGACCAGCACGTCGGGCTCGGCGGCGGCGAGGAGGTCCTCATCGTCGGCGCGCGATAGGCCGAGGGCGGCCATTCGTCCGGCCTTGGCCGCCTGGATGCCGGAGACGGCGTCCTCGACGACGAAGCATTCCGTGGGTGGCACGCCGAGCTCGTCGGCCCCGGTCAGGAAGATCTCGGGATGGGGCTTGCCCTGTGCGAAGTCGCGGCCTGAGATGTCGGCGTCGAAGAACTCGAGGAGGGTGAGTCCGGGCGTCACTCGCTCGGACTTCAGGCCGTTCTCTTCTGCGAAGGTGTCCAGGCGGATCTGGCGCAAAAAGAGGCCCGCATTCTTTGAGGAGGAGGCCGCGGCGACGCGGATCCCGGCGTCCTTTACCGCGATGATGAAGCGCAGCGCGTCGGGGTAGGCGGTGAACTCGCCCGCCTCGATGAGTTCGATCACCATGGACTGCTTGCGGTCGCCGTACGTTTTCGACCGGGTCTCGGCGTCGGGGACGTCGAAGTACTCGAGCGCGGCCTGTGCGCCGCTGAAGCGCGGCTTGCCGGACATGACTTGCTGGTAGACCTGCGGGGTGAAGCGCTCGGGCGAGTAGCTCGTCTGGGGCTGGACGTCGCTCCATTGCGTCTCCATGAGTTCCTTGAGCGCATCGCGCCAGGCGCGTTCGTGCGGCGAGTCGACCAGCACGCCGTCGACGTCGAAGATGGCGCCGCGAAAGCCAGTGGCCATTGTTCCTCCTTTCCTACCTTGTGACGCTCGTCGTCTGCTTGAGCGCGAATGTGTGGTGGTCGCCGGCGCGGAGTTCGCGAACCTCGTCGCCCACCGCGACGCGGATTGGGCGGCTGAATCCCTCGGTGTGCGCGACGACCGTCAGCCCGCCGTCCTTGAGCGTGACCCTGATCGGCGTCCCCCGGAACTGCATCGGAAACGAGAGCCCGTCTAACCGGTCGGTGAGCCTGGGGCGGAAGTAGAGCACGCCGTCGCGGATGTCGCAGCCGACGTATCCGCGCTGGATCAGATCGAGCGTCCCCGACATCACCCCGAGGTGGATGCCCTCCTTGGTCGTGCCCCCCTGGACGTCTCCGATGTCGCTCTCGAGCGCCTCGATGAAGCGATCCCACGAGCTCTCGGGGTCCAGCGCGGCCAGGACCGCGGCGTGCGTGATGAAACTGAGCGTCGAGCCATGTGAGGTCCGCGCGTCGTAGTAGTCGATGTTCTTCCGGGCGGTGTCGGGCCCGTACTCGTAGCCGAGCCGCTCGAACAGATGCCGCAGCTGCTCGTCGGAGAACAGGTAGAAAAGCATGACCGTGTCGGCCTGCTTGGCCAGCATGTAGCGGTCGGGATCGTCTCCCTCGGAGCGTAGGATCCGGTCGAGCCGCTGGATCCTTCCGTACCTCTCCCGGTACGCGTCCCAATCCAGCTCGGCGAGCTCCTCGTAGCCCTCGAACTGGCTGATGATGCCGTGGTCGTGGAATGGCACGAACATCTTGCGGCTCATCTCGTCCCAGCGGGCGATTTCGGCGTCGGTTAGCCCGAGGCGGTCGGACAGTGCCTCGCGGCGACTCTCCGGGAGCAGGTCTAGCACCTTGCGGGCAGTCTCGGCGATCCACGCCACCATGACGTTCGTGTACGCGTTGTTGCGCAGCCCGCCCTCGGCCGCGTCCGGATACTTCTCGTGGAACTCGTCCGGGCCCATCACGCCATGGATCTCATAGCGGTCGCGGTCGGGGTTGAAGGTGGCGATCGTGGCCCAGAAGCGCGCGATCTCGAGCATCATCTCGGCGCCGTAGTCGCGCAGGAAGTCGAGGTCCTCGGTGACCTCGTGGTAGCTCCAGATGTTGTAGAAGATCGCGGCGTTGACGTGCCGCTGGTTGTGACTGAGGTCAGGCTCCCACTGGCCCGATAGCGGGTTCAGGTGGACGACCTGTGTCTCTTCCTTGCCGTCGCTGCCGCTCTGCCACGGATACATCGCGCCGCGGTAGCCGGCGTCACGCGCGGCGGCCCGGGCCTGGCCGAGACGACGGAAGCGGTACATGAGCAGGGCGCGGGTGATGTCGGGAAGGCGGTAGTTCAAGAAGGGATAGACATAGAGCTCGTCCCAGAACACGTGACCGCGGTAGGCCTCGCCGTTGAGACCTCGCGCCGGCACTCCGGCGTCCCGGTCGGCCGTGTAGCGCGAACAGACTTGCAGGACATGGGAGATGTGGAAGCGCAGCAGGAGTTGGACGCGCTCGTTCCCCGGCAGCCGCATGTCGCACGCACGCCACAGCTCCTCCCACGCTCGCTTGTGGCGCTCGAGCGCCTCGATGAACCCGGGATAGCGACCGGCCGACTCCCCGGCACTCCCCAGCGGTTCGCTGATGGCGCGGTCTCGTGAGGTGTAGAAGGCGATCATCTTCTCGACGCGCACCGGCTCGCCCGCGCGCGCATCGAAGGCGACGACCTGCTGGATGTAGTCCTCCGTCTGGAACAAGCTGCGCTGGACATCGACGAGCTCGCCGCCGCGGAAGACGTTGGTGCGGGCGGCCTGGGCGAAGTAGTGGTTCGACTTGCGGGTCTGAACCTTCAGCGCGATGACTTCGGGGCCGAACGTCCGCGGGGAGACCGGGTCGAGGTGGCGGCCCTCGAGCTCCGCATAGCGGGCGACGCCGCGGTTCGTCACACGCCCGTCGATCGCGGAGATGACATCCATGCGGCCCGACCAGTTCTCCGGGGTGATCACCCACTCGATCGCCGCCTGGTGATGGTGGGCCATGCTGACGAAGCGACGACTGCGCAGGCTGGTCTCCCGCCCGGCCCGGTCTCGGAAGCGCAACACGCGAGACAGGAGTGCGCAGCGGATGTCGTACTCGTGGCGGTACTCGAGCAGCTCCACGTTGCCCAGGCCAATCGCGTCATCGCCCTCGATCCGCAGCTTGAGCACGAGCCAGTTGGGCAGGTTGACGAGGTCCTCGTTCAGGACCGGACGCCCGCCCATAATCGTCGTCTCGCGGTTGTAGCCGCCATGAGCGTACGTCCCCGGGTAATGGGCGCCGCCCGCGTCCTCCCACTCGGCCGCGCCGCGCGTGCAGAAGTAGCCGTTGCCGGTCGAGGTCAGAGCCTCGCGCAGGCCCTCCTCGGCGGGCTCGAAGCTGTCGTAGGCGACCACGACGGTCTCGTCGTCGCGCTCGCCGCTCACCGGGCCAGCGTGTCCAAAAATCGTTCCACCTCCTCGATCGAGTCCAGCACAAACGCGGCGGATGTGCCACGGCCCCCGATCTCCGGATCGTCGGCTCGGCCGACGAAGATACCGATGCCCCTGCCGGAAAGCGCCCGGAAGGCGTCCTCGTCGGTGATGTCGTCGCCCAGGTACAGCGGCGCGACGTCCTCGCCGTCCAGCTTCAGCGCCTCCAGGAGATACAGCACGGCCTTGCCCTTGTCCCACTCGAGCTTCGGCTGGATCTCGTAGACCATCTTGCCCGGGGTGACCTTGAGCTCGTCGGGATGCTCGGCGAGCAGCCGGTCGACGATCGCCGCGATCCTCGGCCGGTCGGCGTCGCCGACGAGCCGGTAGTGCAGCGCGACCGATGCCTTCTTGGGCTCGACGAGTGACCCCTCGATCGGATCCGCCTCCTCCCGCAGGCGTGCGGTGACACGCTCGATCAACTCCTCGAAGTCACCGCCCGCCTCGTGCTCGAGCGTGCCCTCCCGCGGGCTCCAGATGTCGAAGCCGTGACTCCCCGCCACGATCAGATCGTCGACACCCATCAGCTCCTGGACCACGCGACGGTCCCGGCCGCTGACCACGCAAACCGGGCAGCGGTGCGCAAGTCCCCGGACCGCCGCACGCATGCTCGCCGAGATGAGCGCGTCCTCCGGCCGGTCGACGATCGGAGTCAGCGTGCCGTCGTAGTCGAGGAAGACCGCCGGACGACGTCCCCCGAGGCGCCGCGTGAGCTCGTCGCCGTCGCGCAGGGCGTGGGGCAGCGCTGGAATGCTGTTCCCGGCCGTCATCTCAGGCGCGCCGCGAGATCGTCGGACCTCGACACGCGCTCACAGCGGATCGAGGCCGAGGGGTCTAGCGGGATCAGCGTTGCGGGACGGTGCTCTGCGTGAGCCATTTGTACAGATCGTCTGCGAACGCGCCCGGGTCGCGTGTCCGCACGTAGGTCGAGACGGCGTCGTAGAAGGCCTCCTGGAAGACGGGGCTCAACCCTTCGCCGTGGGCGACGGACAGCAGAACGGGCAACGTCCAGAACGCCTTCGAGGATTCCCGCTGATATGCGGGCAAGGACGAGACGTCGACGTCGTGCACAACTGGGATTGATCCCTTGGCCTTGCTGAACGCAAGTTGCGTGGCGGGATCGCTGATCCCACTCAGGAACGCGAGGGCGTTCTTCGCGTTCTTTGCCTTGGTTGCGGCGACGAAAACGTCGACGACGGCGAGGAAGCTGCCCTGGGTGCCGGGGAAGGGAACTCCGTCGAAGCCGGTGCCCTCGTGTGCGCCGTCGGCGATGAGCTCGCCGAACGCCGAGTCGTTCATGGACTCGAAAGCGCACCCTCCGGCCGCGAGCTTCTTGGTCGCCTGATCCCAGGTCAGCTGGTTCGCCTCGGGGTCGGCGTAGCGCAGGATGGCGCCGAAATTGTTGAGCGCGGTCTGGACCTGCTTGCTGCGCCAGTCCAGCCCGCTGTGGACCAGGTGCTCCCAGCCGTGGGGTCCGATCGAGCTCAGCAGCGTGTTCTCGAACAGCTCGACCGTGGTGAAACGGTCCTTGGCGCCGAGACATAGCGGCGTCGAGCCCGAGGCTTTGATCTTCTTGAGGTCACGGATGAACGAGTCGACGGTGTAGCCGCTCGAGGGGCGTGCGACGCCAGCCCGCTCGAGGAGCTTGGCGTTGAACCATAGGACGTTGCTGCGGTGAGCGCCGGTGGGGACGCCGTACGGCTGGTGGTCGTGCATGAGCGCGGTGAGGATCGTGCGGTTCATCGTCGCGCTGAGACGCTCAGCGGCGAAGATTGACGCGACGCTGCGGATGACGCCGCGGCTGGCATAGCCCTGGACCGACTTGCCGGCGAATGTCTGCCAGACATCGGGCGGGTCGTCGCGCTGGAGCCGTTTCGCCAACTCGACGATCGCGTTAGAGCCGGCGCCGCCCGCGACCGCGGCGTTGATCGCCGTGACGCCCGGGTTTGACTTTCGGAAGGTGGCGAACAAGTGGTTGAGGGCAACTGATTCGGAGCTTGAGGTCCACCACGACACGACCTCGAGCCGCTTGGTGCTCGTCGCTGGGCTCGTCGGCGAGGCGCTGCCGCACGCGCTCACCACCGCGGCCACTGCGGCTGCGGCGATCGTGACCCGCCAGCGTCCGCTCACCCCGTCCCCTCGGCGGGTTGCGGTGGCCTCGCGACAGTCGGAGGAGCGACATCGTGGGCTGGTTGCCCGCCCGACTCGCTCGGCTCGGCTCGGAGGTCGTAGAGCGCGTAGAGACCGACCATTGCGAAGCAGAAGGCCGGGACGATGAACGAGAAGGCGGGGCTGGTCGCATCCACGACCTTGCCCTGGAGCACCGGCATGATCGCGCCGCCCACGATCGCCATGACGAGGCCAGCCGCGCCGAACTTCGTCGCTGGTCCGAGGCCCTTCAGCGCCACCCCGTAGATCGTTGGGAACATCAGCGACAGGCAGAACGACAGCGACACGACGGCGATCACGCCCGCCATGGTCGGATTCGCCATCGCAAACAGGCACAGCGCGACGGCGACGAACGCGAGCAGCCCGAGCACCTTGGTGGCCCGGACGAATCCGATCACCCAGGTCATGAGAAAGCGTGACGCGAGGAAGATCAAGAGACTCACCTGCAGGTATGCGGCTCCCTTGGTGAGGCTGCCGCCGAGCGCCTGACCCACATACTGGATCAGATACGTCCACGTGCACACCTGCGCGCCGACGTTCATAAACTGAGCAACCACGCCGAGGCGGTAGCGCTTGTTGCGCCACAGGACGCCGAACAGCGCGCGAGTCCCGCCCTCGTACGAGCCCGCGTCCGGGAACTCCTCCACGATCGGCGGCGCCTTCCGGGTTGCGATAGCGATTCCGATCAGGATCAGCAGGATCGCGAGGCCGACGTACGGCGCCATCACCGCCCCCAACTCGCCAGCGCGAATGGTGTGTATCTGATCCGGCGCGAGCGACGAGATATCGACCGGATCGGAGAGTTTGGGCAGGATCAGCGTCGCAGCGAGGAATACGCCGAGGTTCGTGCCGACGGGATTGAACGCCTGCGCGAGGTTCAAGCGACGCGTTGCCGTGCTCTCCGGACCAAGCGCGATGACATACGGATTCGCGGACGTCTCCAGCATTGAGCAGCCCGCCGCCATCGCAAACAGGGCGACGAGGAACGCGTCGTAGGTCATGATCTTGCTCGCCGGAAAGAACAGAAACGCCCCGAGCGCGGCAAGCGAAAGACCGCTCAGGATGCCCGTCTTATAGCCAAAACGCTGATTGATGAAGGCCGCTGGGAGCGCCAGCAGGAAGTACGCGCCGAAATACGCGAGCTGCACCAGCGACGCTTGAAACGTACTCATGTCGAAGATGCGCTTGAACCCGGCCACCATCGGCGTCGTCAAATCCTGCGCGATACCCCAAGCCGTAAAGCAGCAGATGAGCGCGATAAACACCACCACCATGCCTTTGCCGATCAGCGGCTGGCTTCGCGTCGCCTCCGGCTGTGCGACCACTACGGGCTTGGCGATGCTGCTCAACGGCGTCACGCTCCTCTCGCGGCCGCGGTCACCTTCTAACCCACCCCCGCTCGCCCGGAGGGCGAATCGGAGCGCGTGCCCCACCCTCATCTAGAGCAGTGCGCGCGGGGTCCACCGATGCTCTCGATCATCGGGTCCTCAAGGAGTAGTGTCCGGGGGGCGTTCCACTGGACGGTCAGGAATTGCTCAACATCGCCTCAACGCGCGCGCACCCCATCCCGGAGGCGCCGGCTCGGCCGGTGGTGCTGCTGGTGGAAGATGCGGTGGACCTTCGGCAGGTGATGAGCATCTTTCTGCGGGCGCACGGCTACGAGCCGGTCGAGGCCGGGGATGGTGCGGGCGGTCGCCGGGAAATCGACAGACGACACGTGGACCTTGTTGTGCTGGATCTCGGGCTTCCCGACGAGGACGGGCTGGGGCTGCTGCGGGAGCTCGCGGAGCGCGTCCCCGTCGTGGTAGTGACGGCGCGCGGCGAGGAGCCTGACCGCGTCGTCGGACTGGAGCTCGGTGCCGACGACTATCTGGTCAAGCCGTTCTCCCAACGGGAATTGGTCGCGCGAATCGCGGCCGTGCTGCGACGCAGCAAATCCGCTCGTGCGGAATCGGTGCTTCGTTTCGGTCCGCTCGCGATCGACACGGACGCTCGCGAGGCGTTCCTCCTCGGGCGCCCCGTGGCGCTTACCCGGCGGGAGTACGAGCTGTTGGCTTATCTGGCGAGCACGCCCGGTCGGTCCCACACCCGGGAGCAACTATTGGGTGCGGTCTGGAGCTCGTCGTCTGATTGGCAGACGCCTGACACGGTGGGCGAACACGTGTATCGCCTGCGCCGCAAGCTCGGGCTGGGCGAGGACCGGCCGCGGATCGCGACGGTGCGAGGAGTCGGCTACAGGTTCGACCCATGAGCGACGGAATCGATTATGTCCAGCTGTTTGAGGCGACGCCAACCCCCTACCTGATCCTCTCCGCTGCGTTGCGGATCGTCGCTGTCAACGACGCCTACCTCCAGGCGACCATGACCCGCCGCGAGCAGATCTTGGGGCGGGAGATCTTCGAGGTCTTCCCGGACAATCCCAGCGATCCCGAAGCGACTGGGGTGCGCAACCTCAAGTCCTCGCTCGAGACGGTGCTTCAGACGCACGAGCCGGACGTGATGGCGATCCAGCAGTACGACATCCGCTGCCTGGACGGGTCCTTCGAGGAGCGCTACTGGAGCCCGATCAACACGCCGGTGCTCGATGAGGACGGCGCGGTCGAGCTTGTGATCCATCGCGTCCAGGACGTCACCGAGGTCGTCATGGCGAGCGCTGTCGGCCCCAACCAGGTATTGGGCACGGTCGAGCTGCGGCGGCGCACGCAGGAGATGGAGACCGACCTGTTCAACCGAGCGCGAGAACTCGACGAGCTCAACCGGTCACTTCGCGAGGCCAACGAGGAGCTGGCGGCCGCCACCGCGAGGCTGGAACGCGAGCAGGCGGCCAAGGACCGCTTCGTGGCCACCGTCTCGCACGAGCTGCGCAACCCGCTAGCCGCGATCAGGGGGGCCCTCGACGTGCTCCAGGACCCGATCGCCGCGCCAAGAGGAGCGCGCCGCGCGATGCTCGACGTCGTCGAACGCCAGGTCGAGGCGATGACCAGGATGACCGACGACCTGCTCGAGATGGCTCGGGCCCAGGCCGGCAAGCTGACGCTCAACACGCACCGGCTCGACCTTCGGTCACTCACCCAAGCAACCGTGGAGGCGCAGATAGCCGGAACGCCGGTCGCAAACCGGACGATCGTGACCGATCTCCCCGATCGGAGCGTTTGGGTGCAAGGCGATCCGATCAGGCTCTCTCAGGCAATCAGCAACCTGCTCAGCAACGCGATCAAGTTCACGCGCGTGGACGGAAACATCGAAGTACGGATCCGCTCAGGCGAGCAGCGAGTCTCGGTAGAGGTCCTGGACGACGGGCCGGGATTTGACTCCGAGAAACGCGACGCGCTGTTCGAGCCCTTCTCCCAGCAAGACAGCTCGTTGGCGCGGGCTACGGGCGGCCTCGGACTGGGGCTGCCGATAGCAAGAGAAATCATTGAGCTCCACGGGGGTCGACTGCTGGCACACAGCGACGGTCGGGGACGGGGCGCCTGCTTCGCGATCGAGCTCGCCGCTGCCCAGGCAGCCCGGGGCAGACCGGCAGCCGCCGCCGCTCCGCCAGCAGACCCCCGACACATCCAGGACACCCCGCTGACCATGTAGATCGCTCCCTCCCCCCTCGCCACACTCGGCGAGGTCAGCGACGAAATCGCGTACGGCGTCGACCGACAGCTCGGGCTGTTCCAGGGCGCCCGAGAGGACTCGAACCTCCACGGACCATAGAGTCCACAGGGCCCTCAACCTCGATCGGGGCGTGCAGGTGCTTTCAGGGGCGTCGGATCGTCCAGTTGCGAGGTTGGTGTTGGGGGTGGTGATCGGGCCTCAGGGACTTGACATTGCGCCGGGTCAGGTGGCGCAACTTCAAGTTGGTCCTGATCGAGCAGAAATATCCAACCGACCCGGTCGGGAAGCTCTCGACGCCCCGGATCATCAATCTCGTCACCGACCCTCAGGAGCGCGAGGACATCGCGCTGCCCCGTCTCCATACCTGTACGGCTGTTCACTTCAACCGCATGCTTGGTCAGTTCAAGGCCAGCACCGAGCGGGAGCCGACGATCCCGGCGGGCGCTCCGCTGGACTTCGTACCGGGCAGAACGGGAGATCAGGCGCCAGCCGGCTGATCAGTGCGCTACACAGCGGAAGCCGATGTGGCTGGTTGAGGTGTCGATCGCCTCGGGTTGGCGGGCGGCCGGCCGGTAGCGAAGGCAGTAGCTCGGCGCGCAAAGGTGTGAGCCTCCCTTGATCACCCGCCGCGGGATGTGTGCACCGGGGCGCCCGACGTCATAGCTTTCGTCCGGAGACTCGGTGCGCGGGTTTCGCGGCGGCCCGCAGCAGGGACTCCTCGGCGGCTCCGAGCCCGCGCCGCGTGGTGAGTAGTAGTCCGACGTCCACTCCCACACGTTCCCGGTCATGTCAACGAGTCCGTAGCCGTTGGCCGGGAACAACCCGACCGGGGTGGTGCCGCGCCACCCCTTGGCTCCGGTATTGCGCCAGGGAAAGTCGCCTTGCCAGGAGTTGGCCATCAGCGCGCCGCCGGGATGTTGCTCGTCGCCCCAGGCGAAGATCGCGGCGTCCAGTCCCCCGCGGGCGGCGTATTCCCACTCGGCCTCGCTCGGAAGTGCCTTGCCCGCCCACGCCGCGTAGGCCGCGGCGTCCTCATAGGCGATGTGGGTCACCGGGTGATCGCCACGCTCGGTGTTGTCGCTGGCCGGTCCCCAGGGGTGATGCCAGTTGGCGCCGGGGACGTAGGCCCACCAGCGGCCGGGATCGTTCAGAGGTACCGGACCGGGGGTTGGATGGAACACCGCCGAGCCGGCCACGAGCAGCGACGGATCCGCCTCGGGGTAGTCCGCGGGGTCGGGCGCCCGCTCGGCGAGGGTGGTGTAACCGGTTTCTTCGACGAACCGGGTGAACTGACCGACGGTTACCGGAGCGCGGTCCACGGCGAACGCGCCGAGTTCAACCTCCAGGACCGGTCCCTCCTCGGGATAGAAGTCTGGCGAGCCCATCCGAAAGGTCCCCGCCGGAATCTCGACCATGTCCGCGAGCCGGTTCATTAGCCAGCGAGGGCGGTGATCGCGTCGCCGATCAACTTGGCGCCAATGATCAGGGAGATGACGGTCATGATGGTTGCGTTCTCGCGCGCCATCCAGTCGTGGAGGCTCCCGAGTATTCTGCCCGCTCGGTCGCGCATGAGGACTGAGACCGCGACCGGCGTGCCGACCCCGAGAGTCGCGATGACGATGAACACGCCCAGCGCGAGGCGCTGGCTGCGCTCGCTCCGGTCTGCGCGATCGCCGTGGCGGCGCCGTCCACGAGCAGGAGGTTCTTGGGGTTGATCGCGGACAGCGCGATCCCCATCGCGGCCGACCTGCCCGGGGTGAACTTGTCGATGCTCTTCATCCAGCCGGGGAGCCGGGGCTC
This sequence comes from uncultured Solirubrobacterales bacterium, assembly GCA_963832315.1. Classification (GTDB taxonomy): domain Bacteria; phylum Actinomycetota; class Thermoleophilia; order Solirubrobacterales; family Solirubrobacteraceae; genus Palsa-465. The sequence goes on from CAWHTT010000016.1 coordinate 390,969, forward strand.
GGTGTCGCCCCGTGGGCGCCCGCGCCACTGCTTGGCGGCCAGCGCCAGCAAGAGGATCCCGAGAACGATCTTGAGGATGCCTGAGAACCGAGGTGTGTGGGGGCTAGGCAGCGAACCTCGCACCTGATCCTTACCTCCGGTCGCCTCCACAGCCGGCTTCTCGGCGGCACCAGAACCGGTCCGTCGCAGATGATCGCATTCGCCTTCCCTCCTGCGGAAAGTGGGTGAGCGCCTTGGCGACATTCCGCGTCCTCGCCAAGGGCGACCTCGACGCCGACGCGGCGCTCGCTTCCGCGGTGGGATCCCCCCGCCGCCGAGGTCGCCGACGCCGCCCCGGCGACCGCTCTCAGACCAGTGGGGCATTGCACTCGCGCGGCGCCAGCGAGCTGGCGCGATCGAGGCTTCGCCGATGCGCTCGTCCGAATCCGAGGCGACGATCGGCGAAAGCGACGGGCGCGTTGGGGTGGTCGGGCTATTTGGCGCCCGGCTCAAGGCGCGACCGGTTGATCTCTGGCGCGTGTGGGGTTGCGGTCCAGCTGGCGAGGAGGTCGAGGCCTTCTGCGGAGCGTGTGCCGGGTTCGGCGGCGTAGGTGAACATCGTCAGCCCGTTTTCGGCGGCGAGGTCGAACCGTTCGAAGTTCAAGGTCAGCTCGCCGACGAGAGGGTGCATGAAGCGCTTGGTGCCGGTGTTGTGGAAGCGCACGTTGTGTGACGCCCATCGGGTCCGGAACTCTTCGCTCCGCATCGAGAGTTCGCCGACCACCTCGGAGAGTCTGCGATCGCGGGGATCCGCGCCGGCGGTTCGGCGCATGATCGCGACGGTCTCGTTCGCGATGCGCTCCCAATCCGGGTACATCTCCCGCGCAGTGGGGTCCAGAAAGAGATATCGGGCGGAGTTCACCGGCCGGTCGACGTTGGCGTACAGCGGTGACCAGAGCGCCTCGCCGAGCTGGTTGGCCGCGAGGATGTCGTGGGAGCCATTGCTCACGAAGGCGGCTGCGCCGGTGATGGAGTCGAGCACCCACTGCACGTTGGGACGGACCTGTTGGCGTGTCGCGCGACGCCGGCGTGTGGTGGCGGCGGGCTGGCTGGCACGGGCGAGGTCGAAGAGGTGCGCGCGTTCAGCGTCGTCGAGCTGCAGCGCGCCGGCTATGGCTTCGATGACGTTGTCGGAAACGCCGGAGAGGTTGCCTCGCTCGATGCGGGTGTAGTACTCCACGCTGACGCCGGCCAGGGCGGCGAGCTCGGAACGCCGCAGGCCGGGCACGCGCCGCGCGCCGTAGGTAGTGATCCCCGCTTGACCAGGGGTGATCCTACCGCGACGAGAGGTCAGGAACTCCCGGATCTCAGTCTTGAGGTCCACGAGATCGAGAGTAACCCCAGATCTCGTCCGCGTGGGAGGCCCTGCGAGAACCCCTTACAGCAAGGACTCCCAGCTTTCCGGTAGCAGTGCTTAGCTCGACTCATGAATAAACCGAAACAAACCTGGTTCGTCACCGGCGCGGGCCGCGGCCTGGGCGTCGAGCTTGCCAAGGCTGCGCTGGCCGCGGGTCACAACGTCGTCGCGGCCGGCCGCAACACCGAGACCGTCGCAGAAGCGATCGGCAAGCACGACGACCTGCTCGTCGTGCGCCTCGACGTCACCAATGCCGAGCAGGCCGACGCCGCGATTGCGGCAGCCGTGGAGCGCTTTAGCCGAGTCGACGTGCTGGTCAACAACGCCGGTAACTTCATCGCGGGATTTTTCGAAGAGATCTCACCCGCTCAAGTCGAAGCGCAGGTCCGCACCCTCCTGTTCGGGACGATGGCGGTCACCCGAGCGGTGCTGCCAACGATGCGCTCACAACGCGCCGGGACGATCGTTTCGATCTCGTCGACGGCCGGGATCGTCGGTCAGCAGTTCTGCTCCGCCTACGCCGCAGCGAAGTTCGGTGTCGAGGGCTGGATGGAGTCACTGGCCACAGAGGTCGAACAGTTCGGCATCAGCACGACGATCGTGGAGCCCGGCTTCTTTCGCACCGACCTGCTCACTCCCGAGTCCACAACGTGGGCTGAGCTCTCGATCGACGACTACGCCGAGCAAGGTGCCGCCACCAAAGCGGCGTGGCAGAGCATGAACGGCAAACAGGGCGGTGACCCCGCCAAGCTCGCCGCCGCTCTCGTCTCCGTGATCGACACCGACAAGCCTCCCGCCCGGTGGGTGGCAGGCGCCGACGCCGTGCAGGCCGTTGAGGACAAGGCAAAGACGCTCCTGGCGCAGGTCGATGCCTACCGCGAACTCTCCAGCTCCCTCGCCCACGACGACGCGTGACTCGCGTCGAGAAGCGCCCGCTCTCGCGACGTGCCAGCTGACGCGTGGTCCGTCCCCGTCGTATCAACCGCTCAATCGACCTGTCCACCGCTCCTCGAGCAAAGCGGTCGCCGCGCCGGCGTGACCCGTATAGGCGTCGAGGAGTTGCGTGAGCGGTGCGCAACGCGGCCGGGCGTTGTCGGTCGATCGGGCGGGGCGAGCCGTGGTAGAACCCGTGCTCTTCGAAGGGGAGACCATGCGAGCAACGATCCCGACCGCCGCCTCCGACTATCCGACCAAAGTGGTGCGAATGATCGAACCGTTCGGCGCGGGCAGTGGGCCAGAGCTGATCGCAACCGCGGTGAGTCGGAAGCTTGCTGAGCTGTGGGCCCAGCCCGTGACCGTCGAGAACCATCCTGGTGCGGGTAGCACGGCGGCCCCAGCCATGGTGGCGAAGTCCCCCGCCGACGGTTACACGTTGCTCGTCCACACCAACGCGCACGCGTATAGCGCGGCGCTTGTGACGAACCTCTCCTACGACCCTCTTACGGACTTTGTCCCGGTCGCGCCGCTGACCACTCAGTCCTACGTGCTCGTCACGGGCGAGACCACAGGCCTCGCTACCGTGAGCGCGCTGATCGCAGCGGCGAAGGCAAAGCCGGGGGAGCTGCGGTTCGGCTCCACCGGCGTGGGCACGGGCACGCACCTGGGGATCGAGAAATTCAATCTCGCGGCCGGCATCGATGCCACCCACGTCCCTGCGCGAGGGAGCGATGCGATCGCCGACACGATCTTGAACACGATCGCCGGGCGCACCGATTACGCGCTGTCGCCGATCCCGACCACCTTGCCCCATATCCGCGCGGGCAGACTCCTGCCGCTAGGCGTGAGCGGCGCTCGGCGCTCGAGCGCGCTACCCGACGTTCCGACGGTGGCGGAGGCGGGCGTCCCCGGGTTCGATTTCCCGATCTGGTATGGGATATGGGCGCCGGCCGCCACTCCAGCCGGAGTCGTTCAGACGCTCGCCGAGGGCATCGCGCGCGCCCTGTCTGATCCTGCTGTGCGCGCCTCGCTCGTGAAACACGGTGGCGAACCGATGAGCATGACGCAGCCCGACTTCAAACGCTTCGTGCTGGGCGAGAGCGAGAGCGCTGCCCGGATCATCGAAGCCGCCGGGATCAAGCCGCAGTAGCTCACCACCGAAACGTGGCGTCGCGGTCGTGCCGTGCCGGTCTTACGCGCGAGGCCGTAAATCGACAAGGACTCGTCCGCTGGCCTCGGACCCGGGGACGAATGAGATCGTCCACGGCCTGCCGACGAACGTCCCCGCAGCTATTCGTGAGCCGGCTCTCCCGCGCCGATCTCGTCGAAGTACCCCACCCACAGCGACGACATGTCGATGCCATCCGCCTCCATTGCCGCCAGTGTCTCTGCCGACGTCCATGCCGCCTCCGCCAGTTCGCGCGTGTCGAAGGTCTCCTCGACCATCACGAGGCTTGGATCGTCTTGTGCGCGCCAGGCACGAAAGCTGCGTACGCCGGGCGTGACCTTCAGAGCGTGGTCGTATCCCCTCCGCCACGCGTCGTAGTCAGCAACTCTGCAGTGGCAGAGCACGGTCGTCATGCGGTCCCCCTTTCTTCGGTCGTCGCGACGCTAACACGGCCAGACGGCCATAGCAAAGCCGTTGACTCTGAGCTCCCGGGCCGTCTGAGCGATTCGCGGACGACGCGATGCTCAGGAAGTCATCCATTTGGGGTGATGTTGTCACTGCGCCTTGTGATGCAGTCTGGATGTGCCCGGGTTCGCTCGTCACCTCAGCGCGGGATTCCTTGCCTTCCTCGTGCTGAGTGTCTGCTGCAGCGCGGCCGCCGCCTCGAGCGTCGATTACGGCGACATCTCGCATAAGGGTTTGAAGGATCAGGGCCCGGCGTCGACCGCTACGAAGCTGCCGCTGGAGGTCGGGATGATCGCCAATCAGTCGGGGATCTCGGGCGCTGTCAAATCGGCGAGCAACCCGACTTCGTCGAGCTACGGGAAGTATCTGTCGATCTCGAGCCTGGCAAGCAAGTACGGCGCGTCGTCATCGCGACGCAATGCCGTCACCGGGGCATTCAGCAAGTACAACGCCAAAGCGACCGTCGACGTGTTTCATCTGCGGGTGGTCACGACGATCACGATCGGCACCGCGGAGAAGATGTTCGGCACGAGCTGGCACGTGTACCGCAACACTTCGACCGGCGCCCGGTCGGCGCTTCCGGTGAACACACCGAAGGTTCCTTCCGGGTTGAACGGAAATGTCGACACGATCGCGGGCCTGGGGCACGTGATCAGCTCCGGGAGCTTCGCGGCGGACCTGCCCTCTGTGACGCTCATGCCGACGGTTCAGCCGCCGATCTACGACGGCGGGACCCCCACGCGTACCGGGACGATCAGCCCCGGATGCGCCACCAGCATGTTCCCGAGTGCCGTGTCCTCCAGCGCCGGGCTGTTCCCCAATCAGATCAATACGGCCTACGGGATCAGCGCGATGCAGTCTGCGGGCTTCCAGGGTCAGGGGACCAACGTCGCGATCCTCGGCGAAGCGCCGACACCGACCAACGACGTGTCCACGTTCCGCAACTGCTTCGGCTTCCAAGGTACCTCGCTGAAGATCCACAACGCCGGGGGCATCAAGCCGATTCTCGAGAGTTCGCTCGACGCGATGACCGTGGCGATGGTGGCACCAAAGCTCAACCGGCTCGACCTCTGGGTCAAGCAGCTCGGCCAGGACAACCCGCAGGGCGCGATCGAACTGCTGGCATCGCCGATCCAGGCGACGAAGAACGGAACCCCTTTGCCGAACGTGATCTCGATCTCCTACGGCGTCTGCGAGGCAACCGCCAAGCCCGCCAGCGCCGCACGAAGACTGTTCGACCGCGAGGCCGCGGCGATCGACGCGCTGGGGATCACGATCGTGGTAGCGGCCGGCGACAGCGGCTCGTCAACGTGCGCGCACGGGGTCAAGCAGTCACAGCTCACCAGCTACGACAAGCAGCAGTCGGCATCATGGCCCGCCGTCTCGCCATGGATGCTCGCCGTCGGCGGCACCAACATCTCGCTCACGCCGAGCAACGCGATCGCCTCATCCGGCGTGTGGAACGACGAGGAGTTCCCGCCGCTCTACCAGACCATCGCCGCAGGCGGGGGCGGCGTCAGCACGACGGAGAAGCGTCCGTGGTGGCAGACCGCCTCGCAGAGCACCAGCCGGCCAGTGCCCGACGTCGCCGCGTTCGCCGACCCAGCGCCCGGCTACGTGATCATCTGTTCGTCCGGCGTCCAGGGCTGCCCGTCAACGTCAACACAAACGATCGCCTACGTTGGCGGCACGAGCGCCGCGACCCCGCTGGTGGCAGGGATGATCGCGCTGTGGGACCAGGTCGCCAAGCAGGAAAAGTGGCCTAAGCCGGGATTCATCCCGCCGATGCTCTACTACATCGCCAAACACGCACCCGCATTCCTCGACATCACCACTGGCACAAACTCGGTGTTCAGCAGTGTCGCGTGCTGCAACGCCGCCCCGGGGTATGACGAGGCGACGGGACTGGGCTCACCAAACGCGGACCTAATCGCCGAGCAGCTCCACCACTGACACATCCAACCAGACAGCGGGCGTGAGACCGTTCTCTCAGGGGTGTATGGTGGCTAGAAGTCTCGCCCCATACGTGGCGGGGCAGCCCGTGCGGCTCCCACTCCCGGCCGGCCTTTGGCACGTCGACCCTCAGCGGTCCGCGCCTCCGAGACGAAGGAGCCGTATGACGCTTTCCGAACCGCCGGAGCAGACGCTCCGCGCACCATTTGATCGACCCGGGGACCCGCCGTCGAGGAGGGTCGCGCGGATCGCGGGCATCTTCATGGTCATCACCTTCATCTCGATCCCGGCGTTGCCGTTCTATGACCAGGTGCTCCATCACACGAACTTCGTCGTCGGTGCTGGCGGGGATGCGCGCGTGTACGTGGGGGCGTTGTTCGAGATCCTCACTCTTATCGCCGGGGTTGGCATGGCGGTCACGCTGTACCCCGTCCTGAAGCGTCAGAGCGAGAGCCTCGCGCTGGGCTACGTGACGGTGCGCGTCGTTGAGTCGTGCCTGATCGCGGTCGGCATCGTCAGCCTGCTCGCGGTGGTGACGCTGCGCAAGGACCTCGCCGGCGCCGCCGGGACCGACCACGCGTCGCTGATCCTCAGCGGCCGGTCGCTGGTTGCCGTCCATGACGCGACATTCCTGCTCGGCCCGGCGTTCTGCGCGGCTATCGGCAACGGGCTCATTCTCGGCTACCTGATGCTGCGGTCCGGGCTCGTGCCGCGGCGCTTCGCCCAGTTCGGCATCTTCGGTGGTTCCCTCGCCCTGGTCACAGCGCTTCTGGTGTTGTTCGGCGCCTACGACCAGAGTTCCGGACCGTCGTTCATCCTGACGCTGCCTGAGGCAGTCTGGGAGCTGTCGCTGGGCATCTACCTGATCGTCAAAGGCTTTAAGCCGTCACACGTCCTCTACGACGACGGGCGCCACACCGGCGTGGACGGCCCGCTAATCCCGGCCCTCACGGCGTCGGAGCCGCTCGGGGCGCAGTGAGATCTGCACCGTGAATGGCCGGACGTTTGCGTGTTGCCCCGAACAGTGGACATCGGCACAACAGCGCACGCTTAGCTGGTCGCATCAACCCTCGGGTGCCCCCAGGGCCAACGATCGATACGACCAGCTAAACGCGCTCGCGGCCTCGTTCTAGAGCCACGCTTCGATTCGACGCTTCATCACGGCGATTCGACGCTTCATCACGGAGTCTGCGGATCGCCGGTCAGCCCGTGCAACCACAGCTGAATACCCACGGCACGTACTCATCTCGCAACCTCGTCACGGCTGAGGCTGCCGCCTCATCCAGCCGCCGCTACCGGGCGTCGGGGCTATCGCGTGTGGGGCCCGCGGGGCGGCGCGCGGCGAGATCAACCGGCTCGTTCCCACCGGCCGGCTTGAAGCTCGCTGAGGCCGCGCGGTCGCGGACGTGGCGTGCGGCTTGCTCTGCGTCCTCATAGGAGGCGAAGCGCTCGGACTGCGCAAGGATTCCGCCCTCGCCGGAGACGATTCTCCAGTGATACCTGCCGCCGTTGTCCTCGAAGACGACGAACTCCATCGACGTCGGCCTGGATACCGCATCAGCACCGCGAACGACCTGATTAGCCGCGCGAGCCTTTCTTGTTGCGATGGCCATCGCCAACCGCCCTCTGCCCTTCTGACCGATGTCACTCCGAAAGCGAGAAGAGCGCGAGGCTCACTGAGCGCAACAACGACTGTAGCATAGTCCGACCAAAATAGTCGGAATTCTGGTAATTCAATTGACCAATCCGCGGGAGGCCGTCCAACAGTTGACACAGGCCGTCGTGCATGCATGTGGGGGAGGCTGCGCGACGACGCCACCGTCCTGTGCTTCGACTGACACGGCGACTCGCGAGCGCGCGACTCCAACTCGGCGCCACCGCCGTGAGCGCTAGCACGGGTGTGGACGTGCCCCGGTTTGGCGGCGACCGGATCTGGAGCGCAGCCACGGACTGTCCCGTTTTCGTGAACCGCTGTCGGTATGCGAGCGTTTGGGCAGTGATCGAGCGGCTTGACGATTTGATCGGCCAGCGGCGAACCGAGCCCCGATGCCATGTCGGCGGACCGACGCTGAGCCGGCCGCGAGCGACCGGCGCACAGGCCGGCTGTCTAGCTGCTCTCGCGGAGCGCCCGGGTGACCGCGTCGGCGGCGGTGTGTACGCCGAGCTTGGCTTCGAGGTGTGCGAGCCGATCTCGGACCGCGTGCAGGCTGAGGCATAGCTCCCACGCGATGTCCGCCTCGTCCTTGATCGCGAGCGCGGCACAGAGCACCTCTGTCTCGCGCGGGGTCAGACCAAGGCGATCCAGTGCGTCGGGCCGGAAGCTCGCGACCTCCTCCTCGACGAGCAGCGCGTGCGGATCGCCGGGGAGCAACTGGACGGTGAGACGTCGCCCGTCCCGGACGCTGACGAGCGGCGGACGCGGCGGCAGAGCTAGCCAGGCGGCGACGGCCCCAGGCAGCCAGCCGGCGTGCTCGGCCGCACCGAAATGCTCGGCCAGCCACCGCTCGGCGTCGAGACTCGAGTGCTCGATCTCACCGTAGCCGTCGAGCAGCACGACGGCGGTGCCCGGGGGCGGGTCGGCGGCGAGCGCGCGGACAAGCCGTTCGCGCGCCCCGGCATCCTGCAGCGCTGCTTCGAGGCCGGGCCGCACGAGGTCGAGCACGTCGCGATCGCGCTCTGAGAACTGGCGCTCACGCCGGCCGAGCCCTGCGACCACCATCTCTCGACGCTCCGCGCGAACGCCGATGGTGATGCAGTACTCGACGCCCGAAGGGTGGAGCAGATCGCCGTACAGCTCGCTGTGGAACAGGTGGCGGGGCTCAACGGCCTCCGACATGCGCAGCGCCGGACGCCTTCGGGCGGCATGCGCCGACAGCAGCGGATGACCCGCCGAATCGCCCACAATCGCCGCGAACGCACCCGGCGGCTCGGCATCGGCGGGGATCGTCTCGTGTCGCACGGCCCCGGTGGCGAGCTCGACCCGATCCCACATCAGCACGTCTGCGGGTACGAGCTCCGCGAGGCCCGACAGCGCCAGGCGTCGCAGCTCGGCCATCGTGCGGGCTCCGAACAGCTCGCGGGCGAACCCGTGCGCCGCGCCCACGTCGGTGTCGGCGAGCCAGGGCATGACCTCACCGGTCACGATACACCCGCTGATCCAGGCCTGATTCCGTAGGAGCGAATTCAGCCCGAAACCGGTTTTGAGTTGCAATAGCCTCCCGCACTCGACTACGATCCGGTGTGATGGAGGGCGTCGGATCGCATGAAGCGATTGTGGGCAAACCAGCCAAACGACCGGTCGTTGCCGTCCGGTGGCCGCTTCGGCGCGCCGTGGGGCTTGCAGTCGCCGGGCTGCTAGTTGCAGCCGCGGGAGCAATGGCCGCGGCGCGGTTGACGCCTGGCGCGCTGTACACGGGCAGGAGCTGCTCATCGTCTGGGATTCCTCGGACAACGTGCGTGTTCAAGTTCCGCGCCGCCAGCGATGGCCGCTCGCTGCGGTTCGTCGGCTCGACGGTCATCGATACTTGGCGATGCCATGGCGGCGGAGGGGAAGCGCTCCTCGGCGGAGAGGTCAAGGGCGCAGCTCCGATTCCGCGCGTGAAGCTCCAAGCCAACGGCAAGCTCTTCGGCAGCGTCGACTACGTTCTCCCGCGGACCCAGAGCGCACCCGCCCGGTACAAGTCGACCGTCACGGGACACCTCGCCAACCATGGCGGGTCCGCCGTGGTCACGTTCCACAACACCTACATCTCCAGCAGCGGAAATCAGCCCTGCGTGACGGAGCCGGTGACGCTCGCGAAGCATTGAACGGCGGCGGTTCACTCGCCGACAGACAGCCAAGTCTGGTTCACCCGGCGCTAAGAACCCGTCGTCTCTCGGTCCCTGTCCGAGCGGAAGGCACAGATGCGCCATGGCGTCGGCTCTCTCGTCAACTGCCTGGTTGAACTAGACCAGGAACCGTTTCAGCTGGTTTGAGAATCCAGTTCACGCGTGTAGTCGCTGCAACTCGCGTGACAGGGCACGGGCTCCGGTGCGAACGGCAGGCGCCACCTGGGCGGGGGTGATGCGCCCGCCGGTGGGCATCGAGACGGACACGGCCGCGCGAGCCCTCCCATCTGAGGTGAGCAGGGGCGCGGCGACGCACACGAGGCCTCGGGTCGACTCCTCCCGGTCGTAGGCGAGACCAGAGCGGCGGATGTCCTGCAGCTCCTTCGCCAGCTCCCGTGGATCGGCGAGGGAGGTGGCGGTGCGGGTGACCAGGGGGCTGTGGCACTCGATCCAGGATCGGCCGACGTCGTCAGAGAAGGCGAGCATCGCCTTAGACGGTCGAGACCGGCTTGCGCTTCGCCACGATCTGGATCGTTCGGACCAGCCCATGGCTTTCCTGCGGTTTGCCGTTCGTATGAAGGCCACCGGCCGGGAGGCGTCGTTTCACCTTCACCACTATTTCCGCTTCGGCGGCGATGGCAAAGTCAAGTGCTACCGCGGATCGGAGGACTCGGCACAGGTGGCGTTCACGACAAGCTCGGGCCGGCTGCCACCCGCGCGTAGCACGGCATCGAGGTTGTTCAAGGCTTGCCGTGCTTGCGCGCCGAAGCTTAGGCCGGCTGCCTGTGAGGTCGCCGGCGTATTTGTCACGTGGCAACGGTACGTCCACTGCCGGACAGAACCGCCGGAAGCCTCCGAGCAAAAAGAAAGCCCCGCTATGCAGGGCTTTCGTGATGCGCCCGAGAGGACTCGAACCTCCACGGACCATTCAGTCCACAAGGCCCTCAACCTTGCGCGTCTACCAATTCCGCCACAGGCGCTGGAGGCGGCCAGTATAGCCCCGCACCGTTCTTTGCAGGGCTTCTCCGGGGTGGACGGCGGCGGCCGGGACGCGAGCGCCTGGCTGCGGACCAGCGGGTCGATTGAGTCCGTCCTGGAGCCGCGCTACAGTTCCGAACACATGTTCGACTGTCTCCGGATCGGAGCGCCAAACGAGCAAGGAGCGGACCGATGGTGGACTTGACCAAACGTCAGCAAGAGATCTTCGATTTCATCAAGCGCTACTCGGCCAAGTACGGCTATCCGCCCACCGTGCGCGACATCGGCAAGGCGGTCGGTCTGGCGTCGTCCTCGACGGTCCATGCCCATCTGGCCAACCTGGAGCGGATCGGCTTGCTCCGGCGCGATCCCACCAAGCCGCGGGCGATCGAACTGTTGGATCGCGCGGCCGCCGGCGTGCGCAGCCTGGTACGGCCCGGGCTGCCGCTGGTGGGGCAGGTGGCCGCCGGCCAGCCGATCCTGGCCGAGGAGAACATCGAGGACTACGTGCAGACGCCGGTGGTGGCCGGTGGCGAGGACGGCGAGTACCTGCTGCGCGTGCGGGGCGACTCGATGAAGGACGCGGGCATTCTCGAGGGTGACCTGGTCGTGGTGCGACCGCAGGACACCGCGCAGGACGGCGAGATCGTGGTGGCGCTGGTGGGGGAGGAGGCGACCGTCAAGCGGTTCTTCCAGGAGCCCGATCACGTCCGGCTGCAGCCGGAGAACGATGCGATGGAGCCGATCCGCAGTCGCGACGTTCGCGTGCTGGGGAGGGTGGTTGGGTTGATGAGGAGCCTGACGTGACCGCCTGCGCGGTCATGGCGCCCCCATCGCCGCGCGATCCGCTGCGTGACGAGGGCACGCTCGACGAGCTCATCGCCGCCCTGTGGGAGGCACTGGACGCGCATCAGAGTGTGGCGTGTCCGGTGTGCGGGGCGGAGATGAAGCCGGAGTACGGGGCGCACGCGCGCGCGATCGGAGGCCGCTGTGTGACGTGCGGATCGGCCCTGCACTAATCCCGGCGGCGTGGGGTTCGCCGGTAGACGGCCCGGCGCTGGGGTCGCCGCGCCGGCGTGGGTTCGGCGCGTCGGCCGGGGTGCACGAGTGGGCCGGCGCGGTGGTTCGCGTGCATCCAGGATGGCTCGCGGGGCTATGCTTCACGTTGGAGGCTGAGCAGTCGCGGAGGTGATGAGCCTTCGAGGAAAGTCCGGACATCACAGGGAAGGGTGGTCGGTAACGCCGACCCGGGGAAACCCGCGGGAAAGTGCCACAGAAACGACACCGCCTAAGCCTGGGGCCGCTGCAGAGCTCCAGGCCGGTAAGGGTGAAATGGTGCGGTAAGAGCGCACCGGCGTCGCGGTGACGCGGCGGCCGAGGTAAACCCCACCCGATGCTAGGCCAAGCAGGACCGTTCGCAGGTGACCCGCCAAGGTCCGGGTAGGCCGCTCAGATGGATGGTTGCTCTCGACAGAATCCGGCTTACAGGCCTCCTACGGAAAGACCCCGCACTGCGGGGTCTTTCTATGTGGGGTGGCGCGGCGGGGGTGTCGCCTACGTGGGTCAGCGACCCGGTCGGGCGGCGATCCGGCGTGACGTCGCGTCGGCCAGCGCGGCACGCGCGGCTGCGTCGCCGGGCACGCCATGGACCGCGCCACCGGGGAACGCGGCGGCGCTCCCCAGATACAGGCCGCGCAGCGGCGTGCGGTAGGGCGACAGGCCGGGAACTGGGCGGAACACGACCTGGCGCAGGAAATAGCTCCCGCCGCCGACGTCGCCGCCCACCAGGTTCTGGTCGCGTCGCTGTAGCTCGGCGGGCCCAAGCACGTGGCGGGCGAGGATGCAGCTCGCGGAAGCCCGGCGCGAATCGCTCCACCTGCGTCTCGATCCGCTCCACGTGCGCGTCGAGCTGGCTGCTCCAATCGATCCCGCGCCGGGGGCCGTGCGTATAGGCCCAGGCGGTGTGCTTGCCCTCGGGTGCGCGCGAGGGGTCCGCGAGCGACTGCTGACCCAGCAGCAGGAACGGCCGCTCGGGCAGCCGGTCCTGGCTCTCCGCGATGCTCCGCACCAGCTCGTCCTCGCCGCCGGCGACGTGGACGGTGCCGGCCCGGCGGGGCTCGGGCGCCTCCCACGGGATCGGCCCGTCGAGCGCCCAATCGACCTTGACCGTGGCCGGCCCGTAGCGGTAACGACACAGCAGCGCGCGGTACGGCCTGGCCAGCGCCTCGCCGGCGAGTGCCAGGAGCGCGTGCGGCATCACGGTGGCGATCACCACCTCCGCCGGGAACCGCTCGCCGCCCGCGGTGCGCACGCCGGTGACCCGCCCGTTCGTCGACTCGATCGCCTCGACCGTGGCCTCCGTCCGCACCTCGCCGCCCAGCTCGCGCAGATAGCCCACCAGCGCATCGGTCAGGCGCTCGGCCCCACCAGCAGGGCTCGGCCAGCCGACCGCGTGGCCCATCAGGTTCAGGTAGGTGACCGCCACCGCGCTGCCGGCACCGGTCGGCGGAACGTCGCCGTGGCCGGCCGATCCATACAGCCACGCCCGCGAGCCGCTTCCGTCGAACAGCCGGCGCCCGAGGCTCTGCGCCGAGCCCGGTAGCAGCCCGGCGAAGCGAACCGCGCCCACCGGTCCGAGCGCGCCGAGCAGGCGCAGCGCACCCGCTAAGGGCGGAAACGGCGCCAGCATCGTCGCCCGAAGCGCCTCGAACCCGCTCAGCATCGGCTCTATGAACTCCCGCCAGCTCTTCCCGTCTCCCGCGCGGATGCAATCGAGACTCGCCTCGGTGGCGTCGAGCTCGCGATACAGCGCCACCGCGCGCCCGTCCCCCAGCGGGTGCGCGTAGCACACGCCCGGATGGACCCAGCGCAGCCCGTGGCGCTCGAGCGGCATGCGGGCGAACACGGGCGATGCGGCCCCCGCCGGATAGACGGAGGAGAACGTGTCGTGCCGGAAGCCCGGGAGCGTCAGCTCGTCGGTTCGCACCGCGCCGCCGGCGCGGTCGGCGGCCTCGAGCACGGTCACTGGATGCCCCGCTTCGGCCAGCCGGATGGCCGCGGCCAGGCCGTTGGGGCCGGCGCCGATGACCACCGCGTTCATGCCGTCCGCCCGCCGAGTCTTGGCACGCGCGCCGATCCCTTCACGCGATCTGCAGGGCCAGCTGGTGCAGCATGCTCAGCCGGGATTCGTCGCCAAGGCCCCAGAACGCATGCTGCGCCGCGCGCCCGGCCCGGCGGTAAGACTGCTCGATGTGCCAGGGCATCGGATCCCAGGTACCGGCGGCGCGCACCCACACCCGCCCCTCGTGCGTGTACAGGATCAGCCGGTTGTGGCCCGCGCCCATGAAATGGCCTTCGTGGGTGGTGAGGTCGAAGCCGACGACCGGTTGGCCGCCCTCGGGCACCGCCCGCGGCTCGTTCTCGCCGTAGCGTGCCAGTCCGGCCTCCATCTCCTCGAAATAGGAGCCCAGCGCGTTCGGGTCGTCGGGCGTCACCAGCTGGGTGATCGTGACATAGCCCCGGGTGAAGATCGGCCGGCCGGACTCGGTCCCCGCCGCGACCTCGATCTCGAACGTCTGCCCCGCCAGGCCGCCGGTGCGCAGCGGGGTGAAGCGCCCAAGCTCGCTGGCGTAGTCGGGCCAGGTCTCCGGCCGCGTGAGCGCGGACACCGCGCCCTCCACCGAGGGCATCTCGACGGGCGGATAGGTATGCCACATCTGGCGCTCGGGTGGCGCCGACTCCGGGGTGAGCTTGCCGAGCCTGGCCAGGGCGAGGCGGCGGCCCGGGTCGTAGGCGTCCCGCTCCGCGGCGTCTGGGAACGCGATGCCCCAGGCTCGGCGCGCGTCGTCGGCATATGCCTCGGGGAACCACTCGCCGAGCAGCTTGGAGGCGCCTTGGAGCATCTGCGTGCGATTGAGCAGTCCGCGACCCGTCCGGTCGGTGTCGAACCGCCGGCGCCCATAGGCGCGATGGAAGGCCCGCAGGTCGGTGACCCGCAGACGGCGAGCAGACTCGCGCCGGTACCAATACGTGGTCAGGATCGCGAAGGCCAGGCGCAGGTCGTCGACTTCGCGAGCGTCCGCGGGTCGGCGGTAGTACGCGGCGTTGAGGAAGTCCGTCACCCATCCGGCGGCGTCGCGACCGGCGATCGAGGACCCGGTCATGCGAGCGAAGCGCAGCGGGCCACCGGGCTCGGCCGCGGGCGGGGCAGTGTCGGGTACCGGGTCGTCGAGGTGCTCGGCCACCTGGTCGAGTTCCTCGGGGTCGATTCCCTGAACTGCTTTCTTGGGTTCGTCTTGCATCGCTGACTGCACTCGTCGAGGTGGTCTGCGCTTCGATCCCGGTCGCCTGCTCACCAAGACTACGGCCACGCGCCAAGGCTCACAGGGGCACCGGGGCGCCCGCGAGGGCGGCCACCACCCCCACCACGCCTGCGCCGAGCAGGGTCACCACGATGCCCCGGCGGGCGATCAGCAGCGCGATCGCGGCCGCGCCCAGCACGGCGAACTGCCACCCCTCGCGCAGGGCCGCCGCAAGAGGGATCGCCGCGCCCAGGATGGCGCCGATGGCGGCTGGCCCGGCGCCGGCCAGGAACGCCTGCGCGCGGGCACTGGATCGGATCCGCTCGAACTGGCCGCCGCCGATCAGCACGAAGACAAACGACGGGGCGAAGGCCACGACCGCCGCCAGCGCGGCGCCGGCGACACGATGCGCCGCGTAGCCCACCGCGGCCACCGTGGCGACGACCGGGCCCGGCGTGATCTGCCCGAGTGCCACCGCGTCGAGGAACTGAGCGGAGGTCATCCAGTGATAGGTGTGCACGGCGTCGCCCTGCATGAGCGGGATGATCACGAAGCCCCCGCCATAGGACAGCGCACCGACCTTGAACGCGACCCAGGCGACCGCGCCGAGACCTCCGGCGGCGGCCACGACCGCCGGCGTCGCGATCGGCAGCCAGGAGTGCGCGCGCCCCCGGTCGATCATGCCGCCGGCCACCCCCAACTCGAGCAGGCCGCAGGCCAGCAGCACGAGCACGAGGTAGCGACCGACCAGCGCCCCGGCGGCTGCCCCCAGCACGGCGTAGCCGATCCACCGGCCGCGGCTCGGCGTGCGGTCGAGGCTGGGCCGGGCCAGGTCGACGCCCGCGCGCACCGCGACCGCGGCCACGGCGGCGCCCGCCCCGGCCCCGGCGCCACGCACCCAGGTGGGCGGGGTCTCGCCGAAGAACACGGCGGACAGCGCGATGATCAGGACCACGGCAGGCACGATGAAGCCGAGGCCGCCGACCACGGCGCCACGCGGGCCGCCGATCCGCCGGGCAAGGAAGATCGCCAGCTGGGTCGAGGCGGGGCCGGGCAGGAGGTTGCAGGCGGCCAGCGCATCCTCGAACTCGCGCTGGTCGACCCACTGGCGCTGATCGACGACCAGGCGGCGAAGCAGGGCGATGTGCGTGGGCGGTCCGCCGAATCCGGTGACTCCGATCCGCGTCCACTGGAGCGCGATCGTCCGCAGCGGAACGACTTCCGCGGCAGCTTCCGACATCAGCCGGTCGGTTCCGCGGGGCCGGCGGCGACCCTGGCGAGCGGCTCGCCGTCCAACCGGTGGATCTTCCACTCGTCCAGCCTCGCGGCGCCGATCTTGACGTAGAAGTCGAGCGCCGGCGTGTTCCAGTCGAGCGCCGCCCATTGCAGGCGGGTATATCCGCGCTCCAGCGTGACCTTGGCCAGGTGCGAGACCAGCGCGCCGCCGACGCCGGCGCGACGCTGCTCCGGTGGCACGTACAGGTCCTCTAGCCAGATGCCCGGGCGGCACTCCCAGGTCGAGAACGTGAGGTGAAACAGCGCGAAGCCGGCGGGGCGCCAGCCCGCGTTACCCTCGCGCGCCTCCGCGATCACCGCCTCGGCGGTCGGCTCCCCTCCGAACAGGGCATCCTCGAGCTCGGCGGGGGTCCCACGCACCTCCTCGCGTGCGCGCTCGTACTCGGCGAGTTCGACGATCCAGTCGTAGATCAGCCCGACGTCCTGGGGCCGCGCGTCGCGGATGCGGAGCTCCACGCTCAAGGGACGCGGACGATACCTCCCGTTGCCACGGCCTCGCCCGTTTCCGAGAAGATGTGCCGGCCGATGTCGCTTCTGCCGAAGACGATCACCGCACCCGTGGGCCGGCTCGGCGCCGCCGCCCAGAACGCGCTCGAGGTAGCGCGCTTCGGCGGCCTGACCACCGACGACGAGCCGTCGCCGTACGAGGTCACCGACGAGCAGCGCATGTTCCGGCTGCGGCGCTACTACCCCGACGAGGCGAGCACCGCGGCGCCCCAGATGCTGCTCGTGCCGCCGTTGATGCTGGCCGCCGAGATCTACGACG
This sequence comes from uncultured Solirubrobacterales bacterium, assembly GCA_963832315.1. Classification (GTDB taxonomy): domain Bacteria; phylum Actinomycetota; class Thermoleophilia; order Solirubrobacterales; family Solirubrobacteraceae; genus Palsa-465. Next base: position 408,056 of record CAWHTT010000016.1, read on the forward strand.
TGTCGCCCACGAGCAGCGCCGTCGGGACGCTCCACGAGAACGCGGTCGCTCCGTGGGTGATCGACTTCGGCGCGCCCGAGCGGGAGCGGGGCGGGCTCGAGCGGACCCTCGCCGACCACGTGCTGGCCGTGTCGGACGCGATCGACCGGGTACGGGAGCACACCGGGCGCGACGTCGCATCTCGCCGGCTACTCGCAGGGCGGCATGTTCTGTTACCAGGCGGCCGCGTACCGGCGCAACGAAGGGCTCGCCTCGCTCGTCACGTTCGGGAGCCCGGTCGACACGCGCCTCGGGATGCCGCTCGGGTTGCCCGAGCAGGTGGCGGTCGAGCTCGCCGAGGTGATCGCGTTCGCGTTCCGCGGCGGCGGGGTCCCGCCCTGGTTCAGCCGGTACGGGTTCCGCCTGCTCGATCCGGTCAAGTCGGTGCGCAACCGCCTCGAGTTCCTGCTCCAGCTGCACGACCGTGAGGCGCTGCTGCCGCGGGAGCGCCAGCGGCGCTTCCTCGAAGGGGAGGGCTGGGTGGCCTGGCCCGGGCCGGCTCTGGCGGAGTTCGTGAAGCAGTTCGTGGCCTCGAACCGGATGCTCGAGGGAGGGTTCGTGATCGCCGACCGGCTGCTCAGCCTGGCCGACCTCGCCCTTCCGATCCTGGCCGTCGTGGGGAGCGTGGACGAGATCGCCCCGGCGGCGGGCGTGCGCGCGATCCGCCAGGCGGCGCCGCGAGCGGACGTCTACGAGCTGTGCCTGAACGCCGGTCACTTCGGTCTGGTGGTGGGCACCTCGGCCCGGGCGGTGACGTGGCCGACCGTGGCCGGGTGGACCCACTGGCTGGCCGGAGACGAGGAGACGCCCGCGAACCTGACCCGGGTTCCCGACGACGGGACCACGGAGCTGACACCGCGGGTTCGCAGCCGCGTCGGCTACGGCGTCGAATTGGCCGCGGGCGTGGGGGCCGGGATCGCTCGCGACGCCCTAGGCGCCGCCGGCCGCGCGGCGCGCGGCGCGCGGGAGCTGGGCCGCGAGGCGGCGGCGCAGCTGCCCCGGCTGGCGCGCCTGGAGCAGATCCAGCCGAGGACGAGGATCTCGCTCGGGCTGGTGGTCGACGAGCGCCGGCGCCGGGCCCCCGACGATGTGTTCTTCCTGTTCCTGGATCGCGCCTACGACGCGCGCGAGGTGGGCGAGCGGATCGACAACGTGGTCCGCGGGCTGATCTCGATCGGGGTGCGCCAGGGCGAGCACGTCGGGGTGCTGATGGGCCCGCGCCCGAGTGCGCTCGCGCTCGTGGTGGCGATCAGCCGGATCGGCGCGGTGGCGGTGCTGTTGCGGCCGGACGGCGACCTCGCCCGCGAGGCGAAGCTGGGGCAGGTCGAGCGGATCATCACCGAGCCCGAGCGGGCGCACCTGGCCGCCGGCCTGGGCATCGTGCATACGTTCGTGCTCGGTGGCGGCGGAGGCCCCCGCGACCTCGGCACCCAGGGCGTCATCGACATGGAGCGGATCGATCCGGGCGCGGTCAAGCTGCCCCGCTGGTACCGCCCGAATCCGGGTCGCGCCGGCGAGGAGGCCTTCATCGTGTTCAGCGGCGAGGGCGAGAACACGCGGATGAGCCGGATCACGAACCGCCGGTGGGCGCAGTCGGCGTTCGGGACCGCCTCGTCGGCCGCGCTGACCCGGGACGACACGCTCTACAGCGTGACCCCGATCCACCACCCCTCGGGGCTCATGATGAGCATCGGCGGCGCGATCGTGGGCGGCGCGCGGCTGGCCATGGCGCGCGAGTTCGACGTCCCCACGTTCTGGGAGGAGGTGCGGCGCTACGGCGTGACCGTGGCCTCGTATACGTGGACGTTGCTCGACGACGTCGTCGAGGCTCCCGCGCAGATCGGCGAGCGCCACCATCCGCTGCGCCTGTTCATCGGCTCGGGCATGCCGCGCGGGCTGTGGGAGCGGGTGGAGCGGCGCTTCCGGCCGGCGCGCGTGGTCGAGTTCTACGCCTCCACCGAGGCCGGGGCGATCCTGGTCAACCTTCGGGGATCCAAACCCGGCGCGATGGGGCGCCCGCTGCCGGGCAGCGCTGAGGTGCGGATCGCCCAGTACGACCTGGAGGCGCAGGGACTGGTGCTCGATCGCGACGGGTTCGCCCAGCGTTGCGGCGTGGACGAGGTCGGGATGCTGCTCGCCCGTGTGAGCCCGACCGATCCGCTAAGCATCACCCCGCTGCGCTCGCTGTTCGCCGCCGACGATGCCTGGGTCGCCACCGGTGATCTGTTCCGGCGCGACGCCGACGGCGACTACTGGAGGCTCGACGGCGTCGGGGATGTGATCCGCACGGCGCAGGGCCCGGTGTTCTCGACGCCGATTCGCGACGCGCTCGGGAGCGTTCCGGCGGTCGATCTCGCGCTCGCCTACGGGGTCGCCCCGGAGGGCGAAGGCGCGGAGATCGCGGTGGCCGCGGTCACCCTCCGCTCCGAAGCCGCCCTGACCGCCCGGGAGCTCAGCCAGGCGCTGTCGGCGCTGCCCCGGGAGGAGCGTCCGGCCGTCGTGCACGTGGTCGAGAGCATCCCGGTCACCACGTGGTTCAGGCCGCGCACAGAGCCGCTGCGGGAAGCCGGCATCCCCGAGCCTGGGGAGGGCGTGCAGGCGTGGTATCTGGATCGATCCGGTGAGACATACCGGCCGTTGAGCGCGGCGGCACGCCGCAGGGTCGTTGGCGCGGCCGGGTCCTAAGCCGGGAGGCTCTCGCCCGAGTAGAGCTTGACCACGCGCACGGTGCCGGCGGGCGCCGCGTTGATGCACAGTTCGCACAGCACGCACTCGTCGAGGTTGTCCTCGACGATCTCGACGCCGCCGTCGCCGGCCCGGAAGATGTCGACCGGACAGACCTCCTCGAGCTTGGCGGCCAGATCCGGGTCGCTGGCCACGGGCTCGTCGACCTCGACCGCGATGAACAGCGCCTCGCTCATACCGCGGCGGCTCCGATCCGGTCGCGCACGATCCGCGGGATCTCCGAGATCTCCTCGGCCACCACGATCCCGGCCTCGGCCAGGCGCGCGATCTTCTCGCTGGCGGTGTCCTCCTTGCCCTCGACGATCGTGCCGGCGTGCCCGAAGCTCATGCCCGGCATCTCGTCCATGAAGCGGCCGGCCATGAACGCGACGATCGGAAGGCGGGAGTCGTTCTCTGTCACCCAGCGGGCCAACTCGGCCTCCATCCGGCCTCCGGGCTCCGTGTAGATCACGATCGCCTCGGTCTGGGCATCGGCCTCGAACAGCGGCATGAGCTCCGCGTACGTCGAGCCGATGATCGCGTCACCGCCGATCGAAACCGCGGTCGACTGGCCGAGCCCGGCCGCGGTCAGGGTGGATGACATCTCGGTGGTCATCCCGCCGCTTCGCGAGATCACGCCAACGGGACCGGGGGTGTACGACTTGCCGGCGTCCTTGGCCGGGCCGCCGATGCCGCCCATCTTGATCACGTCGGGGACGATGATCCCCAGGCAGTTGGGCCCGATGATGCGCGCGCCGTGCTCGGCCGCGAGCTCCACCATCTGCGCCACGTCGCCGCGCGGGATGCGCTCGGTGACGATCACCACGAGCTTGACGCCATTCTCGATCGCCTCGAACACCGCGTCCTTGGTGAAAGCGGGGGGGACCGTGACGACCGATCCGTCGATCGGCGAGCCGTGGTGCTCGACCGCCTGGGCCACCGTGTCGAACACCGGCACCCCGTGCACGTCGCGGCCGAGCCGGCCGGGGGTGACGCCGCCGACGATCTGGGCGCCCTTTCCGTAGTCCAGGCACTCGCGCGTGAGGTTGACGGCCTCGCGGCCGGTGATGCCCTGCACGATGAACGTGGTGGTCTCGTCGATCAGGATGGACATGGTTGCCTAGACGTCGGTCTCCGCACCGATCTCGGCCGTCGTCTGCGGGAACTCGCCGCCGGACGGGCCGGCGCCGTCCCCCGCGGCGCCCTGGATCTTCACGACCGCCCGGCGTGCGGCCTCGTGCAGCGACACCTTCCGGTCCGCGTACTCGACGCCGTACTTCTCAAGGATCTTGAAGCCCTCCTCCTCCCAGGCGCCCGGGATGCGGAAGATCGCGATCTTCTCGGCCGGGTCGTAGCCGAGCTCGACGCAGGCCTTGATCACGCCCCGGGCGACGATGTCGACCCGGGTGTTGGAGACGATCGACATCATCACCGCGATCTTGTCCACGCCGGGCTTCTGGAGGACGAGCTTGGCCAGCCCGCAGGCCTTGCGCACGCTGGGGTTGCCGCCGATCTCGCAGTAGTTGGCCGGGTCGCCGCCGTGGGCGCGGACGGCGTCGAACAGCGTGAGCGAGCCGCCCCCGGCGCCGATGACCAGCCCGAGGTTGCCGTCGAACTCGGTGACGTTGCCGGCCACGCCGCGGTGATCCTGGGAATCGACCTGCTCGCCGGCGAGCTCGAACGGAGTGGGCTCGCGGGCCAGCCGCGTCTCCTCGTCGCCCACTCCAAGCTCGTGCAGGAGGGCCTTCTGCCGGGGCCGGGCCTCGTTCTCCATGTCCATGTGGGCGTCGAGCGCGATGAACTTCCCGTCCTCGGTCTCGCCCAGCGGGTTGATCTCGGCCAGCGTCATGTCGTACTGGAGGAACAGGCGGGCGAGCCGGGCCACGATCGGGGTGAGGCGGGTGAGCGCGCTGCCGGTGACGCCGATCGAGGCGATCAACTGCTTGGCCTCCCAGTCGGAGAAGGGCCTGAGCGTCGAGAAGTGGCGCCGGGCCACGTGGTCGGGATGCTGCTCGGCCACCTCCTCGATGTCGATCCCGCCCATGTCCGAGAACAGCATCACCGGGCGCTTGCGGATGCCGTCCCACACCACCCCGGCGTAGTACTCGTGCTTGACCGCCGCGCGCGAGTCGACCAGCACGCCGCGCGGCATGTGGCCGCCGATCTCGAGGTCGAGGATGTGCTCGGCGTGGCGCGCGGCCTCCTCGGGCGTGTCGGCGAACTTGACCCCGCCGGCCTTCATCCGGCCGCCGCTCAGGACCTGGGACTTGATGACCACCGGACCGCCGATGTCCTCGGCGATCGCGCGCGCCTCGTCGACCGTCTTGGCAAAGCCGTGCCGGGTGACCGGGATGCCCGCCTTGGCCACGATCGCCCGCGACTCGTACTCGAAGAACCGCATGGGGCGCCGGAGGGTAGCGGAGCGGGCCGCCGGTGGGAGCCTGGGGCTACGGTGGCGTAGCTTTCCGCAGCGGCCCATCACGCCGCGTGCCACAGCCGAAACCGGGGGTTTCACGGGGGCTGTGATCGATTTGGCCCCATATGCGGGCCAAATCGATCAAGGTCCCCCGGGGGTCGGGGGCGGCGCGCCCGGGGCCGGGGCGCCGCGAATCGGACTAATCTGATTACTCTGGTAATGTCGATGAAGTAAGTGGGGTAATGTTCCGCTCCGCTCCACTACGCCTGACCCGTGAACACGTCGCCACCAGGGGGTTCCTGAATGAGAACACGATCACGTCGCCTCGCCGCGCTCGCTCTCCTGTCCACAGCCGGGCTGGGAGTCGCGGTAGCCGGGTGCGGGGGCTCCTCCGACTCGGCAAACAACGCGAGCGGGAGCAACGCGTCGTCGAAGAGCGCGACCCAGCTTCAGCTGGTCGCCTACTCGACCCCGAAGAAGGCCTACGACGCGCTGACCACGGCGTTCGGACAGACCTCGGCGGGCAAGGGGGTCGGCTTCGGCCAGTCATTCGCCGCGTCGGGCGCGCAGAGCCGCGCGGTCGACTCGGGACAGCCGGCGGACGTGGTCGCGTTCTCGACCACGCCGGACATGACCCGTTTGGTCAAGGACGGGATCGTGGCGTCCAACTGGGACGCCAACCCCGAGAAGGGCTTCTCGAGCGACTCGGTGGTTGTGATGGTCGTCCGCAAGGGCAACCCGAAGCACATCACCGGGTGGGATGACCTGATCAAGCCCGGCGTTGATGTGATCACGCCGAACCCGTCCACATCCGGCAGCGCCCGGTGGAACATCCTGGCCGGCTACGGCGCCGAGCTCAAGGAGGGCAAGACGCCGGCGCAGGCCCTGGACTACCTCAAGACGCTCCTGACCAAGAACGTCAGCGTGCAGGACTCGGCCGCGAGCGCCGCCCTGCAGACGTTCACCGGCGGCAAGGGCGACGTCCTGCTCGACTACGAGTCAGACGCACTGGCGGCCCAGAAGGCCGGCGACGCGATCCAGCTCGTGTATCCGAAGCAGACGCTCCTGATCCAGACGCCGATCGCGGTCACGTCGAAGAGCAAGTACTCAAAGCAGGCCCAGGCGTTCCTCAACTGGCAGTGGTCGGCCGCGGGCCAGACGATCTGGGCGCAGCAGGGGTACCGCCCGGTGCTCCAGTCGGTGGCGAGCAAGTTCGCCAGCAAGTTCCCGACTCCGCCGCAGCTGTTCACGATCGACTATCTGGGCGGCTGGACCAAGGTGTCCAAGACGTTCTTCGATCCGTCCGACGGGTCGGTCACCAAGATCGAGCAGGCCGCCGGGGTACCGACCTCCAGCTGAGGTGAGCGCCGGTGGCGACTGACATCCAGGCCGCGCCGGCGGGCGCGTCCGCGCCCCTGGCTCCGAGACCGCGCCTTGCGCGCCGGTCGCGGACCGGCGCGACCGCCGGCGGCCTCGGACTCGGCATCGCCATGCTGTATCTGAGCGTGTTCGTGCTGATCCCGCTGGCCGCGGTGGTGGCCAAGGCGGTGTCGGCGGGAATCGGCTCGTTCTGGGACTCGATCAACAACACGCTGGTCATACGGGCGCTCGTGATCACCATGACGGCGTCGCTGATCGTGGCCGCGATCGGGGCGGTGATGGGCACGCTGGTGGCCTGGGTGCTGGTCCGCGACAGCTTCCCGGGCAAGCGGTTCGTCAACGCGCTGATCGACCTGCCGTTCGCGCTGCCCACGATCGTGGCCGGGCTGACGCTGATCGCCCTCTACGGTCCGGGCAGCCCGGTCGGCATCCACCTCGCCTACACGCGCGGCGCGGTGCTGGTCGCGCTCTTGTTCGTGACGCTCCCGTTCGTGGTCCGCTCGGTGCAGCCGGTGCTGATCGAACTCGACCAGGAGGTCGAGGAGGCCGCTGCCTCGCTGGGCGCCACGAACGCCACCACCTTCCGCCGCATTGTCCTGCCCGCGCTCAGACCCGCGATCTTCTCGGGCGCTGCGCTCGCGTTCGCGCGCTCGATCGGCGAGTTCGGGTCGCTGGCGCTGATCGCCGGCAAGGTGCAGATTGCCTCGATCGTCATCTACGCCGACATCGAGAGCGGCTCCGAGCAGTCGGCGGCGGCTCTGTCGGTGCTCCTGATGGTCGTCGCGCTCGTCGTGCTGTTCGCCATCCGGCGGGTCGGGGGCCGAGTTGGTCATTAGCCGCCGCGCCACGCTGTCGCTGCGCGGGGTCGCGCTGCTCTACCTGACGCTGCTGCTGCTCCTGCCGGTCGCGGTGGTGTTCTGGCGCACGTTCGAGCACGGCGTCGGCACGGCCTTCTCGTTCATGACGACGCCCGCGGCGGTCAGCGCGCTCTGGCTGACGATCCTGCTGGCCGTGATCGCGGTGCCCCTCAACGCGATCTTCGGCGTCGGCGCAGCGATGGTCCTGGTCCGCGGCAAGGCGCCGCGCGCCGGCAAGGCCATCCTGGATGCGGTGATCGATCTGCCGTTCGTCGTCTCGCCGGTGATCATCGGACTGGCGCTGATCCTCGTCTACGGCCAGGGCGGGTGGTTCGGCGATGTGTTCCTCAACAACGGGATCCGGATCATCTACGCGGTCCCGGGGATGCTCATCGCCACCGTGTTCGTGTCCCTGCCGTTCGTGGTGCGCGAGGTCACGCCGGTGCTGGTCGAGGTGGGCGACGAGCAGGAGCAGGCGGCGGCCACGCTCGGCGCGTCGTCCTGGCAGACGTTCTGGCGCGTGACGCTGCCGAGCATCCGCTGGGGCGTGGCCTACGGCGTCGTACTGACCACGGCGCGGGCGCTCGGTGAGATCGGAGCGGTGCTCGTGGTTTCCTCGAACGTCGCCGGCTCTACGCTCACGCTGCCGCTGCTGATCTTCCAGCGCGACGAGCAGGTCGGCGGTCAGGTGACGACCAGCGTGTACGCGGCGGCGACCGAATTGGCCGTGCTGTCGATCGCCGTGTTGCTGTTGATGACGATGTTCGGCTCGAGGACAAAGGACGCGCGGTGAGGATTGAGGTAGAACGAATCTCCAAGCGGTTCGGTGACTTCGTGGCGCTCGAGGACGTCTCGCTCGAGGTGCCCGAAGGCGGGCTGACCGCGCTGCTCGGGCCAAGCGGCTCGGGGAAGTCGACCCTGTTGCGGATCATCGCCGGGCTCGAGCAGCCCGACGACGGCGTAGTGCGGATTGCCGGCAACGACGTGACGGGCGCGCGTCCCCAGGATCGCGGCATCGGGTTCGTCTTCCAGCACTACGCCGCGTTCGCCCACATGACTGTCTTCAACAACGTGGCTTTCGGCCTCAAGATCCGCAAGCGCAAGCCGGCCGAGGTCCGCGCGAAGGTCGAGGAGCTACTCGCGTTGGTGGGCCTCACCCAATGGGCCGGACAGCGACCCCACCAGCTCTCGGGCGGACAGCGCCAGCGGATGGCCCTGGCCCGGGCGCTGGCCGTCGAGCCGCAGGTACTGCTGCTCGACGAGCCGTTCGGCGCGCTGGATGCCAACGTACGGGCCGAGCTGAGGCGCTGGCTGCGTCGGCTGCACGACGAGCAGGGCGTGACCACCGTTCTGGTGACGCACGATCAGGAGGAGGCGATGGAGGTCGCCGACAGCATCGCCGTGATGAACAAGGGCGCGATCGAGCAGGTTGGAGCGCCGCGCGAGGTCTACGACAAACCGGCCAGCCCATTCGTGATGGGCTTCCTCGGACCGGTCAGCACGGTCGACGGCAAGCTCGTCCGTCCGCACGACGTCACGATCTCGCTGAGCGCGGATTCGGGGCTGATCGAGGCGATGGTCAAGCGGGTCGTGCACCTCGGCTTCGAGGTGCGGGTCGAGCTCGAGCTCAAGGGCGGCGACGGCGCCCGCGTCCAGCTGACTCGAGGTCAGGCTGAGGAGCTCGAGATCAAGGAGGGCGACATCGTGTACGTCCGCCCGCCTGCGCGCGCCACCGTGTCGGGCGATCCGTCGGAGGCTGCCGTGGCCGGCGAGGAGGCCGCGCTCACCGCGTGACCCAGGCCTCTGGGTCCTCGGCCAGCTTGTCGATGGACGACGGAAGCTTGCCGGCGGCCACGTCGGCCAGCGTGACGTGTTCGACCACCTTGCGCAGGTTGGCCCTGACCGCGATCCACACGCGCGGAAGCGCGGTCGCCGCACCCGGGTAGGCGGCCTCCTCGGGCGGCCCGCCCCGCACGCTCGCCAATGGCCCTTCCACTGCCCGGATCACGTCGGCCACCGTCAGCTCGTTGGCCGGCTTAGCCAGGCGGAAGCCGCCCTCGGCCCCTCGGTGGCTGCGCACGATCCCGGCGTGGCGCAGCTCGCCGAGGATGTTCTCGAGGAAGTTCAGTGGGATGTCCTGGGCGGTGGCGATTCGCTCGGCCTTGACCGGCTTGTCGTCGGAGGCGGCCGCGAGCTCGACCGCCGCTCGTACCGCGTAGTCCGCCTTGGCCGAGATCCGCATGTCGCGCCCCCTCCGATCCTAAGCCGCCGCCGCGGGTTCGAACCCGTACGCCTGGGCCAGCTCTGGGTCCTTGTGAGCGAGCATCTCGGCCAGAGTAACCATCACCTTGCACTGCTTCCAGGTGGCGTCGTCCTGCATCTTGCCGTCGATCATGTGGACGCCGCGCCCGTCCGGGATCGCCTCGAGCACCTTCCTGGCGAACTTGACCTCCTCGGGATCCGGGCTGAACACCTTCTTGGCGATCTCGATTTGCGTCGGGTGCAACGACCAGGCGCCGACGCAACCGAGCAGGAACGCGGCGCGGAACTGGGTCTCGCACCCCTGCGCGTCGCGTATGTCCCCGTAGGGCCCGTAGAAGGGAAGGAGCCCGGCCGATGTGCACGCGTCGACCATGCGGGCGATCGAGTAGTGCCAGGGGTCCTGCTGGGCGGTGTCGCGGGCACCCTCCGGGTTGTGCGGGTTGGGGTCGTTGATGACTCGATAGCCGGGGTGCCCGCCGCCGACCCTGGTCGTCTTCATCCGCCGCGACGCGGCCAGGTCGGCGGGGCCGAAGCTCATGCCCTGCATGCGCGGGCTGGCGGTGGCGATCTCCTCGAGGTTGACCACGCCCAGGCCCGTCTCGAGGATCGCGTGGATCAGGATCGGTCGCTCCAGGCCGGCCTTGGCCTCGAGCTGCGCGAGCAGTCGGTCGACGTAGTGGATGTCCCAGGCGCCCTCGACCTTGGGGATCATCATCACGTCGAGTTTGTGACCGATCTCACTCACCAGCGTGGTGATGTCGTCGAGCACCCACGGTGACTCCAGGCTGTTGACCCGCGACCACAGCTGGGTCTCGCCGAGGTCCATCTCCTTGCCGACCCGCACCAGGCCCTCGCGTGCGGCCTCCTTGCGGTCGACCGGCACCGCGTCCTCGAGGTTGCCGAGCAGGATGTCCACGGTCGGCGCGATGTCGGGCACCTTGGCCACCATCTTCTCGTTCGAGAAGTCCAGGAAGTGGATCATCCGCGAGGGCTTGAACGGGATATCGAGGACCGGCTGGGGGGCGCCGATGGCGAGTGGTTTTCCGAAGTCACGGGGGTTGCGCATGAGGCGGCAGGTTAGTTGGGTTGGAGGTTCGGCGGCGCACCTCCCCACCGCGGGCCTGCCGCCCGGCTCGGCATCCGGCCTCGCCCCAGGGGGCGGCGCCCACGGTCATCCGGACCTGACATCCTCCCGCGCCATGAACCAAGTCGACACTGATCAGACGGTCCGCGAGGCGAGTGGCGCTCACCCCTACGGGCGCTACCTGGAGGAGTTCGAGGTGGGCGCCGTCTACAAGCACTGGCCGGCCAAGACGGTCACCGAGGCCGACGACCACCTGTTCTGCCTGATCACGATGAACCACCACCCGCTGCACATCAACGACGTGTACGCCGCCCAGTCCCAACAGGGCCGCAACGTCGTCGTGGGGCCGCTGGTGTACTCGCTGGCGCTCGGGATGAGCGTCTCGGACGTCAGCGGCAAGGCGATCGCGAACCTCGCCACCGAGGAGCTCAAGCATCCCGCGCCGGTGTTCCACGGCGACACGCTGTTCTGCGAGTCCGAGGTCCTCGAGGTACGTCCGTCCCAGTCCAAGCCCGACCGGGGGACCGTACGGGTGCACACGCGAGTGCTCAACCAGGACGGGGTTCTGGTGGCCGAGTTCAAGCGCCTGGTCCTGGTTCCGCGGCGGGATGCCGGGGGAGAGGGAGCGGGCAGCCGGTCGGCCGAATCGAACGTCGAATGAGTATTTGTCCGAACCCGATTTCGGCCATTACCGGGCCATATTCGCCGTGGCCCGGGTAGGCTTGAGGACCACCGAACCCTTAGGAGTCGCTGAAAACCCATGGCCCATACTGTCCCGACGCACCAAGCCAGCTCCAGCCATCCCCGCCTCCAGGGATGGGTAGAGGAGGTCGCGGCGCTGACCCAGCCCGAGGACATCCATTGGTGCGACGGCTCGGATGAGGAGTACGACCAGCTCGCGCAGACGCTGATCGCCGCGGGAACCTTCGAGCGGATCTCCGACGAGAAGCGGCCGAACTCGTACCTGGCCCTGTCGGACCCCGCCGACGTGGCGCGGGTCGAAGACCGGACGTTCATCTGCTCGCTCAAAGAGGACGACGCTGGGCCCACGAACAACTGGACCGATCCCGAGGAGATGCGTCAGGCGCTGACCAGGCTGTTCAAGGGCTCGATGCGTGGCCGCACGATGTACGTCGTGCCGTTCTCGATGGGGCCGATCGGGTCCCCGATCGCATTTATCGGCGTCCAGCTGACCGACTCGGCCTACGTCGCCGCCTCGATGCGGATCATGACCCGGATGGGGCAGGAGGCGCTCGACGAGCTCGGCGAGGACGGCGACTTCGTGCCGTGTCTGCACTCGGTCGGGATGCCGCTCACCGACGGTGCGCAGGACGTCCCGTGGCCGTGCAACGGCGACAACAAGTACATCGTGCACTTCCCCGAGACGCGCGAGATCTGGTCGTTCGGATCCGGTTACGGCGGTAACGCGCTGCTCGGCAAGAAGTGCTTCGCGCTGCGGATCGCCTCGGTCATGGCACGCGACGAGGGCTGGCTGGCCGAGCACATGCTGATTCTCAAGATGACCTCGCCCGAGGGGGAGTCGAAGTACATCGCGGGAGCGTTTCCGAGTGCCTGCGGCAAGACCAATCTGTCGATGATGATCCCGACGCTGCCGGGCTGGAAGATCGAGACGATCGGCGACGACATCGCGTGGATGAAGTTCGGCAAGGACGGCAAGCTGTACGCGGTCAACCCCGAGGCGGGCTTCTTCGGCGTCGCTCCGGGCACGAGCAAGAAGACGAACCCGAACGCGCTGACGATGCTCGAGCAGGACGTGGTGTTCACCAACTGCGCCAAGACCGACGACGGGGACATCTGGTGGGAGGGGATGGGCGATCCGCCGGCCCACCTGACCGACTGGCGCGGCGACGATTGGACGCCGGACTCCGACAAGCCCGCGGCCCACCCGAACGCCCGGTTCACGGTGCGGATCGCGCAGTGCCCGTCGATCGACTCGCAGTGGGACGATCCGGGCGGCGTACCGATCGATGCGATGCTGTTCGGCGGCCGGCGCGCCACCGTCGTGCCGCTCGTCTACGAGGCCCGCGATTGGGAGCACGGGGTGTTCCTGGGGTCGACGATGTCGTCGGAGAAGACCGCTGCGGCCACGGGCAACGTCGGCGAGCTGCGCTTCGACCCGATGGCCATGCTGCCCTTCTGCGGCTACAACATGGCCGACTACTTCCAGCACTGGCTGAACATCGGCCGGCGCGAAGGGGCCGAGCTGCCGCGGATCTTCTACGTCAACTGGTTCCGCAAGGACGACAACGGAAAGTTCCTGTGGCCCGGCTTCGGCGATAACTGCCGTCCGCTGGCTTGGATCTTCCGCCGTCTCGAAGGCACGGCTGAGGCGAACGAGACCGCGATCGGGCTGGTCCCGCCGGTCGGCGAGGGCGGCATCGACACCAGCGGACTCGACATCGATCCCGAGGCGGTCGAGAAGCTGCTCGAGGTCGACCCCGAGGCGTGGACCGAGCAGCTGCCGCAGATGCACGAGCACTACGGCAAGTTCGGCGACAGGCTGCCCTCCGAGCTCCGGGAGCAGCTCGAGCAGCTCGAGCGCCGGCTGAGCTCCTAGTCAGGGCTCTTCGTCAGTTCTCATAGGGGCCGCGTACTCTGAGGCGGTCGTGGCGCTTGCGTTCATCCCCTCCGACGCTGGTCTGCTGGCCCTCCAGGCCGCCGTGGTGGCAGCCCCGCGACCGGTTCCGCGCCCGGCCTGGATGGAGCGCTTCCGCGGCCGTGGCTGGGCGCTCGTGCCGATCGGCTCGATCGTGGTCGTGGTGTTCGCGATCCGCTACGTGTCGGACACCGCCACCGGGCTGACCTGGCTGGCGCTGATCGCGGTGCCGATCCTGGCGGCGGCCGCGCTCGGCTGGGCGATGCGCGGCGCCCGGGCGCCGGCGGCGCTGCTGGCGATCCCGTTGTTCCTGCTCGCCTGGCTCGACAAGAGCACGCTGGTGGGGGAGGCGTCCGGCGCGCTGCTCTCCGCATTGAGCTGCGTGACGCTGGGCGTTCTGCTGGCGGCGGTCACCCCGCCGGCATGGCTGAAGGCCGGCATCGTCCTCATGGCCGCCGCCGACGTCTGGCTCGTTGTGTCCGACCTCCTCCAGTCTCCGAACGCGGCGCTGGTCGCGGCGCATCCGCCGGCCGGGCTCCCGCAGCTTCAGGCAGAGGTCTTCGGGACAGTCTCGATGGGCTACGGCGACCTGTTCGTGGCCGCGCTGCTGGGGGCGGTGCTGGCGACGCAGTGGCGCCGGCAGTGGTCGGCCGCGCTGCTCACGCTCGCCATCGCCGGCATGTTCGACCTGCTGTTCCTGGTCATCTCGGAGCTGCCGGCGACCGTGCCGGTGGCGCTGGCCCTAGTCGTGATGGAGGTCTACGCGCGGGTCAGTGCTGTGACTCGCCGCCGCCGCCCGTCGATGCGGGCGGACGCGATTCCTCGGCAAGCGAGGTGATGGCCAGCGTGCCGCGGGCGGCGTCCTCGAGCACTTCGGTCGCCTCCTCCGCCGAGCGCGCGTACAACTCGACCAGGAGATGGACCACGATCCGGTCGTCGTCGTGCTTGTGGAAGCGGACGTGGGTGAAGAACTCCCGCGTCCCGTGGTCGCCGAAGGCGGCGTAGGAGAGGGCGTCGCCAGCTTCAGGCCCCGAGCAGGTCTCGACATCGTCGGCGTCGACCGTGACCGTGCACGAAGCGACCCAGGGCGTGCCGGCGATCATCCGCTCCCAGCGGTCTTCGATCGGCTCCACACGGCCGTTGTGAAAGCCCAGGTGCGGCTGGTCGTGCATGCACTCCAGGCACTGGACGACCGCCTCCTGCATCTCGTCGACGACCTCGCCCCGCTCACCGGTCTCGGGATCGATCCGGTGGATCCCCTCGTAGTGCACCTGGACCTCGAGGTTCTGCGACCAGCAGCGGTAGCAACGAAGCCAGCTCCGAACAGAGGTTGAGCCCTCCATCGGACTGATTCTACGATGCCTCGTGTGAGTGACCACGGCGATGGGGTCTGATGCGGCTGCGATCCAAGCCGGTGGGCGCGATTCTGGCCGGGGGCCGCGGCCTGCGCATCGGGGGCGAGAAGGCCATCGTGGAACTGCAGGGCAAGCCATTGATCTGCTATCCGGTGGAAGCGGTTCAGCAGGTGCTGAGCCGGGTGGCGATCATGGCCAAGACCGGCACGAGGCTCCCACGGCTTACCGGTGTGGCGGTGTGGATCGAGCCGGAGAGCCCGCGCGATCCGCTGACCGGGATCACCCAGGCGCTCGCGCTGGCCGGCGGGCGGCCGGTCCTGATATGTGCAGGCGACCTGCCGTTTGTCACGCCGGAGCTGATCCGGCGGCTGGTCAAGGCCGATGCCGGGCGCGCGCCCGCGGTGGTGGCCTGCGCGCAGGAGCGCATGCAGCCGCTGCTCGGGTGCTATCAGCCGCGGGCGCTCGACCTGCTGGCGCAGGCGGCGCGCGCCGGGACCGGGCGGGTCATGGACGCCGTGGCCGCGCTCGAGCCCGTCCTGCTCGAGGTCGACGATCCGGACGAGCTGTTCGACGTGGATTCGCCGGATGATTTGCTGATGGCCTCAGCGATGCTCGATCGGCGTCGGGCCGAGGTACGGTAACCGCATCCGGCTCTGGGCCGCCGCGGCCGCCGCTTCTGGTTACCGGGGAGACCATCGGGCTTGTCGCCCGCTCGGCATCCGGCCTCGCTTAAACGGGCGACGCCCGATTCATCCGGTACCGCGGCGGCGATCACCACCGCCGCACATCCGGTGCGGCGTCTTTATCCGAACGTAAAGTCGTACGCGCTGACCCCCGCCGGCAGCTGGATCGTGAACGTGAACTGCTGCGCGTTCGGGAACGAGATCAGCGAGTACAGCCGCTGCCCGGTGACGGTGACCACGCCGTTTGTGGCATCCGCGCCGGCGTGGGCGCTCGGCAAGGGCCGGCCGTCGAGCAGCACGCGTCCCTGGCGGGGGACGTTGCCCTGCGACGTCAGTACCAGGTAGACCTTGGCTGCCTGGACGGTGCCGGTGATCTCGGCGCCGGAGCCCTCCGCGGTAATCGACTCAGACGACGCGTTCCAGGGGCCCTTGAGGGCGAAGTGGTTGAGTCCGAGGCTGCCCGTCACGCCGGGGTACTGGCGGATGCCGGGGCGCAGCTGCTCCACGAAGTTGTTCTGGCGCTGCGTGTCCAGATACGTCTCGGGGGTCCCGAGGCCGGCCGAGGCCATGATCGCGCCGGCGGTCATCGGCGCCGGCAGGGTGCGCGCTCCGGCGTCGGCCAGCAGCGCGCGGACCGCCGCCTCGCTCTGCTTGTAGTCGCCCTCCCCGAACTGGTAGTGCCGGACCTTGCCCTTGGCGTCGATCAGGTACTCGGCCGGCCAGTACTGGTTCTGCCAGGCGTTCCAGGTGCCGTACTTGTTGTCCTGCACGACCGGATAGCTGATTCCGTCCGAGTGGATCGCCTGCGAGACGTTGCCTGCCTCCTGCTCGAAGGTGAACTCGGGGGTCTCGACCCCGACGATGTCCAGGCCGTACTTGTGGTACTGCGCGTACAGCCCCTTGAGGAATGGCAGGGTGCGCAGGCAGTTGATGCACGTGTACGTCCAGAAGTCGACGAGCACGACGTGGCCGCGGAGGCCGGCCAGCGTTAGGGGCTTGTTGCCGGGGGTGTTGAACCAGTCCTGGTTGTCGGTGAACTCGGGCGCCGTGCCCAGGACGGGGAGCGAGGGGGTCTTCACGCCTGGGATTGCCACCTCGCGCTCGGCCTGGGTGGGCACCGGCTTGGTCGAGGCCTCCTTCTGGGCGGTTGCGAAGCGCGAGGCCCGGCGCAGCGAGGCCAGGCGGTTCTGGACCGCGCTCGAGTTCTCCAGCGCGCGGGTCGGGTCGACCAGGATCGCCGGCAGGCTCGTGTTCTTGGCGAGCGCCTCCTCGAAGCGGACGTCGACGTTGAACACCATCAGGACGCCGGTCAAGAGCAGTACGGCGCCGAGCGCGCGGTTGACGCTGTTCCCACGGCCGACGCGGCGGATCCGGTCGATCACCGCGCGTCCGGCGAACGCATACACGAGCAGCACCGCGGACAACCCGACCGAGTAGGAGATCGCGACGAGCACCACGCGCGCGTTCGCGCCGCTCGACGCGCTGACGGACGTGACCGCGGCCAGGATCGGCCCGGCGCATGGCGCGCACACGAACCCGAGCGCGGCGCCGACGCCGAGCCCGGACCAGAAGCCGGTGCCGCGGGACTTAGGCCCGAACCGGCCGAGGCGCGAGAGCGGCGCCTCGATCCGAGCGGTCACGTCGGGGACGAGCAGTGCGACGCCGAAGAGGATCAGAACGACGATCGCCAGCGTTCTCGCTGCACCGCTGGCGAGACCCACGCCGTTGACTAGCTCTGCGAGCAGGACGATCGCGATCGTGAACGTGACCGCGAGGCCGACGACGATCCCGATCGGGCGGCGGCGGCCTCCGGTCGCGCTCGAAGCCAGCAGTGCCGGCACGACCGGAAGGACGCAAGGGGTGATGGCCGTCCCCGCGCCGGCGATCAGGGCGAACAGCATCAGCAGCAGCATCTGCGCCCTAGATGATGCTCAGTAAATTCTTGCGAAAGCGTTAACCGACGCTCGCACCTTATCCCGACCTTACGGGGCGATCAGCCGCCGATGGCGGACATGCTGCGCGCCGGCTGGATGAAACCGGGCTCGCCGACGTGGTGCTTGAGCTCCTTGAGCCACACCGCGTCGCGGATGATCTGCTCGAGGTCGGCGTCGTCGGCGCCCTCGCGCATCGGGATGCGCAGATCGGTCTCGTTCAGCGAGAACAGGCACGTCCGCAGGCGGCCGTCCGCGGTGAGGCGCACCCGGTTGCAGTCGCCGCAGAACGGTTCGGATACGGGGTTGATGAACCCGATCTTGCCTTGGCCATCTTTGAACCGGTAGACGCGCGCCGTTGAGTGCGGCTGCCGGGGCTCGGGCTCGAGCGGGTAGACCGCGTCGATCGCGGCCCGGATCTCGGCTCCGGTCAGCACCTGGTCGGCCGTCCAGGCATGGTCGGCGTCGAGCGGCATGAACTCGATGAAGCGGACCTCGTACGGGGTGCGGCGCGCGAACTCGGCGAACGGGATCGCCTCCTCCTCGGTGAAGTCGCGCATCGCCACGGCGTTGATCTTGATCGGGTGGGCGTCGGGGTACCGCGCGAGCGTTTCCAGACCGCGGAGGACCTGGGGCAGCGCGTCACGCCGGGTCAGCTCGAAGAACTGGTCGCGCTGGAGCGAGTCGATCGACACGTTGAAGCGGTTGATGCCGGCGTCGACGAGAGCCTCGGCGTCGCGCTCGAGCAGGTAGCCGTTGGTGGTCACGCTCAGGTCGTGGACGTCGTCGATGTCGGCGAGCATCCTGGCCAGCCGCGGGAAGTCCCGGCGGACGAGCGGCTCGCCGCCGGTCAGGCGCACGTCGTGCACCCCCATGGCCCCGAACAGCCCAACCAGCCGGGCGATCTCCTCGAACGTGAGGATCTCCTCGCGGTCGAGCCAGGGCAGGCCCTCGGCCGGCATGCAGTACTGACAGCGGAAGTTGCAGCGGTCGGTGACCGACACGCGCAGATCGCCGATCAGGCGTCCGTGGCCGTCTTTAAGAGGTTCGAGCGGCATCGAACTACACAGCCTAGCCGACAGTGGTGGTCAGGCTCTGACTTCCCTCGCCAGCAGCCCGAACGCCACCATGTCCTGGCGCCCGTCCTTGCCTTGCAGGTAGGACCGCAGGACCGCCTCGCGCGTGAACCCGCAGCGCTCGGCCACGCGCTGGGAGGCGGGGTTCCCGGTGGCGGCCATGAGGTCGATCCTTTGGAGCCCCAGGCTCCGGAACCCCCAGGCGGTGACGAGGCGCACCGCGCGCGTCGTGTGCCCGTGGCCGCGGGCGTCCTTGGCCAGCCAGTAGCCGACCTCGGCGCGCGCGTGCTGCCAGGAGAAGCGCATCAGCGAGATCGAGCCGAGCAGATGGTCGCGATCGGCGGATGACACGATCGCGAACGGCGCGGCGATACCGGCGTGGAGGCTGTCATGGCGCTGGAGCAGATACGCGCGCGCGTCGGCGCTGCCGTAAGGATGGGGCACGCGCGTCCAGCGCGAGATCTCGGGGTCCTGACAGGCGGCCACGAGCGGCTCGAGATCGGAGTCGCGCCACGCCCGCAGCGCGGTCTCGCCGTCGACCAGCGGGTCGCCGGGGAGCACGATCCGCCGCGGACCGCTGGCGAACCGACGGCGCATGCTCCTCATGCGCGCTCGCTCTCCCGTGCGCGGGCTTCGAGGGCCCGCTCGAGCGAGGGCACGTCGAGGCCCGGGTCCTGGTCGGCGAGCCACTGCGCGCCCGCCAGCCGTCCTCCGAGCGCGCGCAGACCGCGCTGGCCGTGCTCGGCGGCGAACTCGTCGAGCGCGTGCCGGCGCCGGGCGTGGAGCCGGCGCGCGGGCAGATCGAGGCCGGCCCGGTGGGCGTCGAGCGCGTCGGCGAGCTCGGAGATCCCGGTGGGAGGAGGCACGGACGAGACCGGGCAGAGCTTGGTATCCGGGGCACTGAGCGTGGTCAGCGCCGCCGTGAGGTCGGCGATCGCGCGCCGGGCGGCGCCGGCGAGGTCGGCCTTGGTCAGCACGAGCACGTCGGGCACCTCCATGATCCCGGCCTTGAGGAACTGGAGCACATCGCCCGACGCGGGCTGTACGACGACCGCCACCGTGTCCGCCACGTCCGCCACCTCGACCTCGGATTGACCCACCCCGACGGTCTCGATCACGACCACGTCGAACGCGGCGGCGAGCGCCGCGGCGGCGCTGCGGGTGGCGGGGGCCAGCCCCCCGAGGCGGTCGCCGGCGGCGGTCGAGCGGATGAACACGTGCCGGTCGCGCGGGTCGACGTCGATCCGGGCCCGGTCACCCAGCAGGCTCCCGCCCGATCGGCGCGAGGTCGGGTCGACCGCGAGCACCGCCACCGAGCGGCCGCGGCTTCGCCACTCGGCGACCAGGCGACTCAGCAGCGAGGACTTGCCGACGCCGGGAGGGCCGGTCACCCCGACGAGGTGCCCGGGGGCGTCGTGGCCGAGGGCCGCCGGCGAGACCTCGGCCAGCAACGCCTGTGCCTGCGTTCGCGCGTCGGGGGCGCGGCTCTCGATCAGGTTGAGCGCGGCGGGCGCGGCGCTCAGGTCGCGCTCGCGAAGTCTTGCCCCGAGGTCGCGGCCGCTTGCCCGGGCGCTCTGGGTCAAGCCCCGACGGCGGCGGTGTTGATGCCGTGCCGCTCCGCGACCAGCTCGATGATGTCGCGCATCATCCCGTTCAGGTTCCAGTCCTTGGGCGTGTACACGGCGGCGATCCCGGCCTCGCGCAGGGCGGCGGCGTCGGCTTCGGGGATGATCCCGCCGACCACCACCGGCACGTCCTCGACGCCGGCCTCGCGCAGCGCGTCGATGACCGACGGGATCAGCTCGCGGTGCGAGCCGGAGAGGATCGACAGGCCGATTACGTGCACGCCCTCCTGGGCGGCCGAGTTGGCGATCTGGCTCGGGGTGAGGCGGATGCCCTCGTAGACCACGTCCATGCCGGCGTCGCGGGCGCGGACGGCGATCTGCTCGGCGCCGTTGGAGTGGCCGTCCAGGCCGGGCTTGCCGACGAGGAACTTGAGGCGCCGTCCCAGCGTCTCGCTGAGGCGCTCGACCTCGGCCCGGAGCTCGGACACCTCCTCGCTGGAGACCGCGGCGGCCTTGGTCACGCCGGTCGGAGCGCGGTACTCGCCAAACGCCTCGCGCAGCGTGTGTGACCACTCCCCGGTGGTCACGCCGGCTCGAGCGGCCGCGATTGTCGCCGGCATGATGTTGGTCGTAACGTCCTGGGCGGCCTCGGCGAGATCTTGCAGCGCACCTTCGATCGCCGCCTCGTCGCGGGTTGCCCGCCACCGCTCGAGCGCAGCGCGCTGCTGCGCCTCGACCTCGGGATCGACCACCAGGATCCCGCCGTCGGCGTCGGCGGTGAGCGGCGAGGCCTCGCTCGTCGTGAAGCGATTCATGCCCACTGCGACTTGCTCGCCCGACTCGATCCGCTGCCAACGCTTGCGGTGGGACTCGACCAGCGCCGCCTTCATGTAGTCCACCGCCTCGACCGCGCCGCCCAGCTCCGCCACGTGGTGTATCTCCTCACGGGCGCCCTCGAGCAGCTCCGCCACCAGCCCGTCCATGACCTTCGAGCCCTCGAAGATGTCCGGATACTCGAGCAGGTCCGTCTCGTAGGCCAGGATCTGCTGGAGCCGGAGCGACCATTGCTGATCCCAGGGGCGGGGGAGGCCGAGCGCCTCGTTCCAGGCCGGAAGCTGGATGGCCCGGGCCCGGGCGTTGCGCCCCAGGGTCACCGACAGGGCCTCGAGCGCGATGCGGTAGACGTTGTTCTCCGGCTGGGCCTCGGTCAGGCCGAGCGAGTTGACCTGCACGCCGTAGCGCAGGCGCCGGTGCTTCTCGTCCTCGACGCCGTAGCGCTCGCGGCCCAGTTCGTCCCAGAGCACGGCCATCGCCCGGAGCTTGGCGTGCTCCTCGATGAAGCGCACGCCGGCGTTGACGAAGAACGAGATGCGGCCGAACACGCTGTCCATGAGGTCCTTCGGGACGCGCTGCTTGACCGCGTCGAGGACCGCTATCGCGTTGCACATCGTGAAGGCGATCTCCTGCACGGGGGTGGCGCCGGCCTCCTGCAGGTGGTAGGAGCAGATGTTGATCGGGTTCCACTTCGGGATGTGCTCCACGGTGTAGGCGATCGTGTCGGCGATCAGCCGCATGCTCGGCCCCGGCGGGAACGCGTAGGTGCCGCGGCTCAGGTACTCCTTGAGGATGTCGTTCTGGGTGGTGCCCTGGAGCTTGGTTTGCGGGACCTCGTGTTCCTCGGCGGCGACGACGTAGAGGGCGAGCAGCCAGGCGGCGGTGGCGTTGATCGTCATCGACGTGTTCATCTGATCGAGCGGGATGCCGTCGAGCAGCGTGGCCATGTCGCCCCGGTGGGCGATCGACACGCCGACCTTGCCGACCTCGCCTCTCGCCAGCTCGTGGTCGGGGTCGTAACCGGTCTGGGTGGGCAGGTCGAAGGCGATCGACAGGCCGGTCTGGCCCTTCTCGAGGTTGCGGCGGTACAGCTCGTTGGAGCGCTTGGCGTCCGAGTGACCGGCGTAGGTGCGCATCATCCAGGGCCGGTCGGGCTCGGGGAGGCGGGGGGACGGCGTCTCCGGCATGGGCTGCGGATTGTATGAGTGATCCGTTTTGTGCCGGCGCGGGCGGCGGGAACCGGCTAGGCGGTAACGTGGGAGCCATGCCCGATCAAAGCTCAGCCTCCACTGAACACGCGCTGATGCAGGAGATCACCGCGCCGCTGGCCACCCTGCCCGACGACCCTTTGCCGGTCGTGGCCGACGTCGAGTTTCCGGTCGTGCTGCGCGGCTACGACCGAGAGACGGTCGATGCCTACGTGCAGAGAACCAGCCAGCTGGTGGCTGAGCTGCAGACCACCCGCTCGCCCGAGGCGGCGATTCGCCGCGCGCTCGAGCGCGTTGGGGAGGAGGTCTCGGGCATCCTCCAGCGCGCCCACGAGACGGGGTCCCGGATCACGTCCCAGTCGCGGAGCGAGGCCGAGGACCGGCTCGAGGCGGCGCGGCAGGAGGCGGCGCAGATCATCTCGCGCGCGGAGGAGCGGGTCCGGGAGCTCGACGCGGACACCGATCGGATCTGGGCCGAGCGCCAACGCATCGTCGAGGACACGCGCGAGTTGGCGGGCGAGCTGCTCACGCTGACCGAATCGGCCGCGGACCGGTTCCCGCCCGACGCCGGCGCGGAAGGCGGTGGCGGAGTGCCTGGCGTCGAGGCGGTGCCGCCGCTCTCCGAGCCGCTGCTCCCCGGGGAGGACGCGCGTGCCGAGCCTGCTCCGATTGAGGTGCCCGTCGAGGACGCGCTGCCGGACGAGGCGCCTGCGTACGCGGGGGATCCGGGCGATCCGGGCGATGCGGCGAATCGGGCGAATCCGGGGGATCCTGGGGATCCGGACGTCGAGCCGACCGCGGTTCTGCCCGTGGTCGAGCCGCCGGAGGATGAGGCCGAGCCCGAGGCGCGATAGGCACGCGCGATGGCAGGGATGCGGCTGATCGACGTCATGCATCTGGGGCGCCCGCACGTGATCGGGGCGTGGCTGGTCGGCGACGTCGTGATCGATCCGGGACCCACGTCGTGCCTTGACACCCTGCTCGACGGCCTGGACGGAGCCCGTCCCCGCGCCCTGCTGCTCACCCACATCCACCTCGATCACGCCGGCGCGAGCGGTTCGCTGGTTGAGCGCTGGCCCGATCTCGAGGTGTACGTGCACGATCGCGGCGCCCGCCACCTGATCGACCCCGCGCGCCTGCTGGACAGCGCCCGCCAGCTTTACGGCGAGGACATGGACCGGCTGTGGGGCGAGATGGTCCCGGTCCCGGAGCAGAACGTGCGGGTGCTGAAGGGTGGCGAGAGCCTGTTCGACGGCGAATTCGAGGTCGCCTACACGCCGGGCCATGCCTCGCATCACGTCTCGTTCCTGCACGAGGGAACCGCGTTCGTGGGCGACGTAGGCGGCGTGCGGATCGCCGGCGCGGAACTGACGGTCCCGCCCAGCCCGCCGCCTGACATCGACGTCGAGAAGTGGCACGCGTCGATCGAGCTGATCAGGGCCTGGAGGCCACGCCGGCTGGTCATGACGCACTTCGGCGTCGGCGAGGGCGTCGAGGATCAGCTCGCGGAGCTGTCGGCGCGGTTAGACGACTGGGCGGGCCGCGCCCGTGAGCTGGCGGTTGACGGGTTCGTGGCCGGTGTGCGGGAAGAGATCGCGCAGCACGTGGATTCCGACACCGCGGCGGCCTACGAGCAGGCCGCGCCACCCGAGCAGCTCTACGCCGGCCTGGAGCGCTACTGGCGCAAGCGGGCGGAGGCCGTCAACTCCGCCTGAATCCGTGCTCCGCGGCTATGCTGGGCGAGATGTCGCAGACGGTGGAGCTGCCGCGCGTAGGCGGACCCGGCAGCGGCCTGGGCGAGCTGTGGCGAGTGGTGGTGCTCAACGACGAGCACAACACGTTTGATCACGTGGCGGAGACGCTGTCGCGCGTGATCCCGGGGGTGAGCCTCGCGCAGGGCTACCGGCTCGCCGACCAGATCCACAAGACCGGACTCGCCATCGTGTGGAGCGGGCCGCGCGACGAAGCCGAGGGGTACTGGGAGCAGCTCAACAGCGCCGGCCTGACCATGGCCCCGCTCGAGGCCGGCTAGCTAGCGACCCCGGCTAGCGACCCCGCCCGCCCGACCCCGCGGTCCGGGTCCCGGATCCCATCGTCCGCGTCCCGGATCCCATCGTCCGCGTCCCGGATCCCATGCCGAAATTTCCGCCATTACCGGCCCTGTCCCTGCGTTAGTTCCGGATAACTCGCCTCCAGCCCGAAGAATCCGTCAATAGCGCGGCGCCGCTTCCCGAATGGCGGAAATTTCGCGTTCGGGGGCGAGGGGGCAGGGAGGGCGGGGGGCGAACGGCTAGGCGCCGCGGGTGAGCGCCTTGGCCTTCTGGCGCTCGGGGCTGACGCGTACGACGTTCCAGACGATGCCGAGCTTCTCGAGGATCGAGATGAGGAGACCGGTGGGATCGGCGACGCGCTCCCAGCGGCTGAGGCCGTGGAACGCGGAGGTGGGGAACGCGTGATGGTTGTGGTGCCAGGCCTCGCCCATCGAAATCGGCGCCAGCCAGAACACGTTGCGCGACTCGTCCTCGATGGCGAACCGCTTGCGCCCGAAGAAGTGGCAGACCGAGTTGATCGACCAGGTGACGTGGTGGAGCAGGAACACGCGCACCAGGCCGCCCCACAGGAGCGCGGTCAGCGCCGCGCCGAGTCCGCCGCCGATCACCCAGCCCAGCGCGAAGGGGATCGCGAAGGTCAACGTGACCCACACGAAGAACAGCTTGTCGATGACCCGCAACACACGGTCCTTGAGCAGGTCGGCCGCGAAGCGCTCGCGCTCGGCGGCGCCGACGGTCTCGAACAGCCAGCCCACATGTGCGTGCCAGAGCCCCTTGACCCCGCCCCAGAAGCCGGGCCCGGCGAGGTGCGGCGAGTGCGGGTCGCCCTCCTGGTCGGTGAACGTGTGGTGCTTGCGATGGTCCGCCACCCAGGTGATGACGGAGCCCTCCACCGCCATCGATCCAAGGACGGCGATGATGGCCCGGAAGACGCGGCTGGACTCGAACGCGCGATGGGTGAACATCCGGTGATACCCGAGGGTCACGCCGAGACAGGTCACCACGTACAGGCTGACCATGAGAGCGAGCTCGAGCGGCCCGATGGCCCGGTTCCAGAGCAGAACGATCGCCGCGAGTAGCCCGATCGGCGGGACCGAGACGCCGATCAGGTTGGCGATCTTGTGCGCACGTGTCATAGCAGTTGAAGCATAGGATCTCGCGCCGCGGCCTGTGCCGGGTCGCGCGCTATGAGTAGGAACTACGCTCAGGCAATTGCCGATGGCGCGGGCGCCGCCGGGGTGGGCTCCGGCTCGGCCTCGGCGGTCGGGACCTCGGGACCGAGCGCACCCGCCACCAGCTCGTCGTTCCATACGTAGCTGATGGGGATCTGGTAGTGGCCCATGTTCCGGCGCCGGAAGTCGAGCATCTCGGTCCCCTCCCAGTAGCTGTACCAGTCCTGCTTGGTCTCGAACCAGGCCATCTGCGTGATCTTGTAGCGATCGTCGCGCGAGCGGTGTACCGCGTACTGGGTCGCGCCGTAGCGGAGCGCGAGCGGGGCCGCGTACGCGACCTCGGCCGCAAACCGGTCTTGGCGCAGGACGGTGGCGTACCACTGGATGTGAACGACGCCGCCGGCCATCAGGCACCTACCTGGGCTCGAATCGCCCCGGGGCCCTCGGCCGTCTTGCCCTGACCCTCCTCGGTGGCGCCGACGAGGATCGCGATCTTGCCGAGGTGTTGGTTATCGCGTAGCAACTGATGCGCCTCAGCCACCTTCTCGAAGCCCATCGTCTGCCACAGCACCGGGCGTACCTTGGATTCTTCGATCAGCTGGTTGGCCTTTGTCGCCTCCCAGGCGTTCGCGAAGTGCGAGCCGATGATCTCCTTTTGGCGCATCCACAGGTAACGGACGTCGAAATCGAGCTGGTAGCCCGAGGTGGCCCCGCAGATTACGACTTTGCCGAACGGCCTGACCGCCAGCACCGAGGTCGGGAACGTGGCCTTGCCGACGTGCTCGAAGACGACGTCGGGCGGCTCGCCGAGGATCGCCTCGACCGCTTTGCAGAACCGCCGCGACTCCTTGAAGCGGGCGCGCTCCTCGTCGATCGTCTCGTCGCCTCGGCGCATCATGCCGGCGAACTCCGAGCGGTTGATGTAGTCGACCGCGCCGAGCTGCTTGATCAGCTGGCCCTTCTCCTCGCTCGAGACCACGCCGACGGCGTCGGCCCCGGTCAGCGCGCAGAGCTGGGTGGCGAACACGCCGAGTCCGCCGGCGGCGCCCCAGATCAGCACCCGGTGCCCGGCCTGGAGGCGGCAGCGGTCAATCAGCATGCGGTAGGCCGTGAAGTAGGTCAGGCCGTACGCGGCGGCCTCCTCCCAGGCCAGGTGGGCCGGCTTCGAGAGCAGCTGCTGGGCCTGGACCTTGCAGAACTGCGCGAACGAGCCCCACGTCGTCTCGTAGCCCCAGATCTGCTGACTCGGGGCGGCCAGGGGGTCGAACCCGTGCACCTCGGGATCCTCGTAGGACGCCTGGTTGCAGTGGATCACGACCTCGTCGCCGGGCTTCCAGCGGGTCACGCCCGGCCCCACCTTCCACACCACGCCCGAGGCGTCCGACCCGCCGATGTGATGGCCCCAGCGCGGATGGTCACCGTAACGCCACACGCCAATCGGCTCACCGAGTGCCGCCCAAACGTTGTTGAAGTTCACGCCGGCCGCCATCACCCGCACGATCACCTCGAACGCTTCGGGCTCCGGCACCTCGATCTCCTCGATCTGGAACGCCTCGGTCGGCTCGCCCTGGCGCTCCTCGCGAATCACCCAGGCGGCCATCGTCCGCGGGAGCTCGCCGGGCTCGGTCTCAACGTGTGCGACTTGGCTTGAGTCAACGGCCACTCGGGCTGCACCTTCCTTGCGGTAGGGGTCAGATCGGGTCCCCTCCCGGCCCCGGATGCTACTCGGGTGTAGCTCCCCGAGGACGCATCACGGAGCGCCCGCTACGGCACCAACCCGAGTCCTGCCGGTTGTGAGCGCTCTCAGACCAGGCTGAGATCGGTGGCCTGCTCCTCGCTGGCCTCCTGAACCGGCGCGGCGGGCGCCGGCTGCTTGATCCTCGGAGCGATCAGCTTCCAGGCCAGGACCGCGCCCAGCACCGTCGCCACGGCGCTGACGGTCAGTCCGGTGGACAGCGCCGACACGAACGCCTCGCGGACGACCGAGACGACCTGCGCGGGCGCGTGATGTCCGCTGACCGTGCCGCCGCTACCGAGCGCATCGGCGATCCGGGCTCTCGTGGAGGCGGCGACGTGGGGGAGGCCGGAGTCGATCTTCGAGCGACCGATGGTCGCGACGAGCGCGCCCATGACCGCGACGCCGAACGTGCTGCCCACCATCCGGATCATCGCCAGGAGACCGGACGCGGCGCCGGCCTTGGTGCGGTCGACTGAATTCATCGCCGCGGTGCTCATGGGCGACATGACGAGGCCCATTCCGAGGCCCATCAGGACGAAGCCGGGCAACAGAAGGCCGTAGCCGCTGTGCACGGTCAGCCGCGACTGAATCGCCAGCGCGATGGCCACGATGACCAGGCCGAGCGTCATCAGCGGCCGCGAGCCGACCCTGTCGGTGAGGCGACCGGCGAGCGGGGCCATGACGATGATCACCATCGTCGAGGGCAGGAAGCGCAGGCCGGTCTCGAGCGGCGAGTAGTGGAGGATGTTCTGCAGGTAGAGCGTGAGGAAGAAGAACTGCGCGAACATCGCAAACGAGATCAGGAAGGCGACGAGGTTGGCGCCCACGAAGGTCCGCGACCGGAAGAAGGTGAAGTTGACGATCGGCGCCCTGACCCGCCGCTCGATGAGCACGAACGCCACCAGCGCCACCGCCGCTACGACGAGCAGCGAGATCACGCGGAACGAGCCCCAGCCCCAGTCGTTGCCCTCGACCAGGGCGAGCACGAGGGTGGTCAGCCCGAGGGTCACCGTTCCGATGCCTGGGTAGTCGACGGTCCGGTCCACTGTCTCGTCGCGTGACTCGCGCGCGGCGAACAGCGTCACCGCGACCGCGACGATGGCGATCGGGGGGTTGATGAAAAAGATGGCCCGCCAGCTCACGTACTCGGTGAGGAATCCGCCGACCACGGGACCGATCGCGAGCGCCAGCGCGCTGACGCCGGCCCAGGTGCCGATCGCGGTGCCGCGCTGCTCGGGCGGGAACGCCTGGGTGATGATCGACAGGGTGGCGGGCATCATGAACGCCGCGCCCACGCCCTGCACGGCCCGGAACGCGACCAGGAATCCGTCAGTGGGCGCGAAGCCGATGGCCAGGCTGGAAAGGCCGAACACGACGACGCCGAACAGGAACATGCGCCGGCGGCCGAAGATGTCGCCCAGTCGACCGCCCGTGACGAGCAGCACGGCCAGCGTCAGCGTGTAGGCATTGACCGTCCACTCGAGCGCGGCGAGCGAGGCATGCAGGTCGCGCTGGATCGACGGCAGCGCGACGTTCACGACCGTGTTGTCGAGCATCAGCATGAACAGCGCGAAGCACATCGCGGCCAGCGTCCACCACTTGCTGTTCTCCTCGGTGATCAGGCGGTGGCGGTGGGCGAGCAGGCGGTCGGTCATGGAGTGAGAGCCTCCGGGCGGCAGGCGGCGACGTCCTCGCGCTCGAGCAGCCTGGACAGCGCGGCGGCCAGCGAGCGTCGCTCGGGGGTGGTCAAAGTCTTGGTGAACTGCTCGAGCCCGCTCAGGCGGGCGGCGTTCAGCCGGCGGATCACGGTGCGTCCGCCTTCGGTCAGGCAGACGCGCTTCATGCGGCGATCTTCCTCGTCCTCGCGACGCAGGGCGAACCCGCGCCGGACCAGGTCGTCGACCATCCGGCTCGCGGCCGGCAGCGACACGTGAATCAACTCGGCGGCCTCTTTCAGCGTGAGCTCGCGCGGCTGGTCCTCGAGGTGGTGCAGGAGCTTGACCTGCGACAGCGTGAGCTCGAGGGCGCCGAGGGCCTCGAACAGATCCGCGTTGCAGTGCTTGTGCACGAACACGATGAGGGCGTAGAGGTCGCCGGCCAGTAGCGTGTCCTGGGACGGGGCTGCGATGTCGGCTGTCTGAGTTGCTTGCACGCACGCAAGTATTGCACACAAGCAACATGAGGGGCGCCTCGCCAGGGACCGGGGCCGGGGCCGGGGGGCCGGGCGCGGTGGCGGACGGTGGCGGACGGTGGCGGACGGGGCGATCCCGTCTGGTGCGGCGCTACGGCTGGAGCAGCTGGTTGTTGCTGTTAGCGCGTGCCTTGCCCACGCTCAGCGAGGCGCCCCGAATCGCGGCGCTGGAGCTGCCGCTCCCGCCACCGGTCGACAGCGAATACCGGCCGGGGGAGAAGTTGACCGTGACCTGAGCGGTGGCCTGGGGGTTGATCGGCCCGGTGTTGGCCAGCGGCTGGCCCGCCGCGCTCCCGGCGGCCAGGATCGCCAGCGACTCGGCCTGGCTGGCCTGGTTGGTGATGATGAACGCCACGGGTCCCGCGCCCACGGAGGTCGGCGACACCGACACGCGGCTGTTGTCGATGTAGACGGTCAGGTTGACCGGCGCCGCGGGCCGGGGCGTGGTTGCGCCCTGGGAGCTCGCGCCGCAGGCGGAGACGGCAAGGGCGCTGACGGCGAGCATCCCGATCGTCGTCCTCCTGCACATTCTCGAGTCCTCCTCTGCCGGGCCGGCCGGGGGCGTCGGGGCCCGGTACGGTGGCGAACCCTAGCGAGCGTTATACCCACGCGCAGGAACGCAACACCAATTGGTGTCAACTCGCGTGCGCGGGGTGACGGGAAGGTGGGCCGCGGCGCGTCGGCTGGTGGTGGGAGGGTGGCCGCGGCGCGTCGGCTGGTGGCGGGAAGGTGGCCGCGACGCTACAGCTGGTGCCGAAACGTACTGCGTCGCGAACGCGTTCAGGTGGAGTTCTGCGTCAGCGTCGCCCGACGGCGCTCGAGGCGCCGCAGTTCGCGCTGGAGCTCCGTCCAGGAGTCGCTCTCGATGCGCTCGTACTCGTCGCCTGCGAGGTCCCGAAGGCGCTCGTTGTACGTCATCCACGCGCGGCGGGTGCCCTCGTCGAGTTCGCGCAGCTTGTCGAGGTCAGGCGCGGTAGTGGTCACTTCACCTCCTTCCCGAGGATGTGGAGCCGATCCTACCCTGGGGCACGGTCATCGAGACAGATGCGCCGCGCAGGCCTGCAATCCTGCTTTCTTGCCGTCCGGGGCGGCGCGTATCACGCAGTGGTGACCTTGCTCGAACAGGCGATCGCCACGGCGGAGTTCCTCGTGGTCGACACCGAGACCAACGGGTTGGCCGGGGACGCGTGCGAGATGACGGAGGTGGGCGCGGTGCTCGTCGGCGGGGGCGAGTTGCACGACCGCTGGTCTTCGCTGGTGCGCTGCAGCCGGCCGCTCGGGCGCGGCATCCAGCGCTTCACGGGGATCACGCAGGAGATGCTGGCCGACGCTCCCGGACTGGAGGAGGTGCTGCCGCCGCTCCAGGAGCTCCTGAACGGCCGGGTGCTCGTCGCCCACAACGCCCCGTTCGATCGCCGCGTCCTGAGGCATGCGTTCGAGCTGATCGGCCTCGAGTGGCCGAACCCGCCCGTCCTGTGCACGGCGGCGCTGGCGCGCAAGCTGCTGCCGCTGCAGCGCCGGCGCGGACTGAGCGTCCTGGCCGACGCGCTGGGCATCGAGGTCGACACCGCGCACCGGGCCTTGGCCGACGCGGAGACCTGTGCGCGCGTGCTGTGCGCGATGTTCCCGCGGCTGTGCGCGAACGCGCTGACGATCGCCGACGCGGTGGCGATCACCGGCCGGCGCCGGCGCACCGTGGCGCGCAAGCGGCGCACGCCGGCGCTCACCCCGCCGCCCCAGCTCGACTTCGCCGACCTCCCCAAGGACCCGGGCGTGTACCTGTTCCGCGACGACGAGGGGCGGGTCCTGTACGTCGGCAAGTCGGTCTCGATTCGCAGCCGCGCCCGCGCCCACTTCGCGCCCTCGAGCGTTCCCGCCGACTGGACGGTCCAGGCCACGGTCGTGGACTACGAGAGCACGAACTCGGAGCTCGGGGCGCTCGTGCTCGAGAACCGCCTGATCAAGCGCCACCGGCCTCCGGGCAACATCCGCCTGGCCAGAAGGGACGAGCGGCTTTGCTACATCCGCTGCCGGCTCGACATCGCGTTTCCGATCCTCGAGGTCGCCTCCGAGCCCGCCGGCGGCCACGCGGTCACGATCGGACCGCTCCGAGGGCGGCGCCTGGCCCATGAACTGGTCGAGCAGCTCGATTCGCTGTTCGGGCTGCGTCACTGCGGGCGGCGCCTGCAGCTACGCGAGCACCCGTCGGCGTACGGTCAGATGGGGCGCTGCCTGTCCCCATGCCTGGGCGATCTGGACCCGAACCTGTACCGGCGCCGGCTGGACGAGGCCCTCCGGTTGTTCACCGCCGGCGGGGACGGCGGCGAGCGGCTGCTGGCCCACGTGCGGGCCCAGATGCGGGCGGCGGCCGCTCAGCAGCTCTACGAGCGCGCCGCGTGGCTGCGCCGGCGCCTGCGCCGCCTCGGGATGATCCTCGAGCGCCTGGGCGGCGCGCTCGAGGCGACCCATGTCCGCTCCCGGCTGATCCTCGCCACGCACCCCGTCGACCCCGACCGCCGGGACGCGTTCTGGCTGGTCGGCGGGCGGCTCGTGGATTGGGGACCCGCGCCGGCGGACTCGGGGAGCCTCGAGGAGCGCACGCAGTGGGCGCTGACCCGTGCCGGGCGCGCCGGCGAGCTCGGCGCGCACGTCCCGCCGGACGAGGTCGACGAGCTGCGGATCATCGCGAACTACCTGGCCGCGCACCCCGATACGACGGAGCTCGTGCTCGAGCGAGGGGAGGGGCCGGAGCGCTCCGCGGACGGGACTGGGCAGCCGGCGGCGGTGCGCCCGCTCAGCGAAACGGCAGCTCGGTGACTTCGGCCGTGATCTCGCCGGCCGGGCCCACCGACACGGTCGAGCCGACCGGGGCTTCCCGCCGGACGAAGCCCAGCGCGATCGGCCCGAAGCGCGGAGACGTGGCGACGCTGGTCACGCGTCCGACCACCCGGCCCTCGAAGGCCAGCTCCTCGCCGGCCTCGGCAGCTCCCGACAGCCGCAGTCCGCGCAACTGCCGGTTCGGCTTGCCGCGGTAGTACAGCCGGGCGACTGTCTCCTGCCCCACGTAGCAGCCCTTGGTGAACGACACTGCGCGCTCGTTCAGCCCGGCCTCCTGGGGGATCACGGTCTCGTCGAGATCGATCCCGTAGCGCGGCCGCCCGTGCTCCACACGTAGGCACTCGGCCGCCGCCTCGCCCACCGGTGCCGCTCCCGCCTCCTCGAGCGCGGCCCGCAGCGCGTCGGTGTCGGGCGCGTCGCAGAGGAGATCCACGCCGACGTCAGTGCGGATCGCCCGCGCCGGCAGCCCGGCCCCGGGAACGTCGATCAGGGCATGCGCGTGCTCGTCGACTCCCAAGTCCCCCGCGCCGGCCAGGCCGGGCGCTGCGGGTCCGATCAGCGACAGCAGCCCCCGCTCGAGCGTGCGCTTGTGCAATTCGACGTTGTAGCCGAGGCTGAAGCGCCGGATCATGTTGAACAGCGCCTGCAGCGCGGTCCGCTCGGTGTCAAGGAGCAATTCGTCCTCGGTGGCGAGGATCCGGAGGTCGCCGAGCATCTTGCCCTTGGGCGTGAGGAACGCGGCGTAGCACCCGCTGCCCGGGACGAGTCCCTCGACGTCGTTGGACACCTGACCCTGGAGGAAGGTGGCGGCGTCGGCGCCCACCAGCGCGAGCTTGCCGCGCTCGGAGCGGTCGAGCAGGCCGCAGCCCTCGGTCATCGTGCGGTAGTCGGCGGCCAGGGTGTCGATCGAGGTCATCTGGAAACAGGATAGGCGCCGCGCGAGCGCGTCCAAATCGGCGGCAGCCCGGCCCATATGCCCCTTGCAAAAATCAAATTTAGGCGTACCATAATTTCAATCATGGCTACGAGGGATTCCACGTCGGTCCGCTCTCCCGCGGTTCAGGACTACGCCAAGGCGATCTACGCGCTTGAACGCCGCGACGGCGGGGCGGTCAGCACCAACGCGCTGGCCGACCGGCTGAGCGTCACCCCGGCCTCTGCCTCTGGCATGGTCAAGCGCCTTGGCGAGCTCGGGTTGGTCGAGCACCAGCCCTACCGCGGGGTGTCGCTGACCGACGACGGCCGGCGCGTCGCCCTCGAAGTCATGCGCCATCACCGCCTGCTCGAGCTGTATCTGGTCGAGACGCTCGGCGTGCCCTGGGACCGGGTCCACCAGGAGGCCGAGGTACTCGAGCACGTGCTTTCGGAGGAGCTCGAGGAGCTGATCGCCGCCAAGCTCGGCGATCCCACCCACGATCCGCACGGCGACCCGATCCCGACCCGGGACCTCACGATCGAGGAGGGGGCCACTCAGAGCCTCCAGGCACTCGAGGTCGGCGAGCGGGGGACGTTCGCGCGGGTGTCCGACTCCGACCCCGAGATGCTCCGCTTCCTGGCCGAGCGCGGGATCGCGCCCGGCGACACGCTCGAGGTGGTCGACAAGCAGCCGTTCGACGGCCCGCTGTTCGTCCGCTTCGGCGACCACTTGCAGGTGCTGGGCGGAGCGCTCGCCCGGGCCATGCGCGTCGAGGTGAGCCGGTGACGCCGCCGCCGGGCTCGATCCGCGAGCCCGCACTCGAGGGCGCCACGGCGGACGGCGCATCAGTCGCGCTGCGTGAGGGCGCGGCGGTCCGCAGCCCGCTCGAGGAGTTGCTGGCCAAGGGCCGCCTGCGCGCGACGCTGGCCATGCTCGGCCCCGCCTTCGTCGCGTCGATCGCCTACGTCGATCCCGGCAACTTCGCCACGAACCTCCAGGGCGGGGCCAAGTTCGGATTCATGCTGCTGTGGGTCGTCGTGCTGGCGAACCTGATGGCGATGCTGATCCAGTACCTGTCGGCCAAGCTCGGGATCGTCACCGGCCGGAACCTTCCGGAGAGCTTCCGGTCGCATTACCCGCGGTGGATGTCACGGGGCATGTGGGTGCAGGCGGAGATCATCACGATGTCCACGGACGTGGCCGAGTTTCTGGGTGCCGCGCTCGCGCTGAATCTGCTCTTTCACGTGCCGCTGTTCATCGCCGGCGTGATGACCGGGTTCCTGGCCTTCGGCCTCCTCGAGCTCAGGGTGCACGGCTATCGCCGGTTCGAGATCGCGATCACCGGACTCCTGGGGATCATCTTCCTCGGCTTCATCTACGAGACGTTCAAGATCGGGCCGTCCGCCTCCGGTGTGGCCAGCGGCCTCGTGCCGCACCTCGGCGGCAATGAGTCGCTGTACCTTGCGGTTGGGATCATCGGCGCGACGGTGATGCCGCACGCGATCTACCTGCACTCGGCGCTCACCCAGGACCGCATGCCGCTCCGCGACGACCGAGAGCGCGGGCGGGTGCTCCGCTTCGAGCGCGCCGACGTGATCATCGCGCTCGGGATCGCCGGGATCATCAACGTGAGCATGCTCGCCGTTGCCGCTCAGCTGTTCCATGGCAGCGGCTTCACCGGCATCGACACGATCCAGGGCGCGCATGCCGGCTTCGCGAACCTCGTGGGTGGTGGCGCCGCGCTCGCGTTCGCGATCGCGCTGCTGGCCTCAGGCGCGTCCTCTTCGAGCGTGGGCACGTACGCCGGCCAGGTCGTGATGGCCGGGTTCATCAACGTGCGGATCTCCCTCTACGTG
Organism: uncultured Solirubrobacterales bacterium; assembly: GCA_963832315.1. Lineage (GTDB taxonomy): Bacteria > Actinomycetota > Thermoleophilia > Solirubrobacterales > Solirubrobacteraceae > Palsa-465. The sequence goes on from CAWHTT010000016.1 coordinate 442,849, forward strand.
CGCCGGGTCGTCACGATGGTCCCCGCCCTCGTGGTGCTCGCGCTGGGCGTGAACCCGACCGACGCCCTCGTGCTGAGCCAGGTCGTGCTCTCGTTCGGCATCCCGCTCGCGCTGATCCCGCTCGTGATCCTGACCAGTCGCCGCGAGGTGATGGGCGTGCACGTCAACCGGCTGCCCACCACGGTGCTGGCCTGGGGCTGCGCGGTCCTGATCACCGGACTGAACGCGTATCTGATCTATCAGCAGTTCTTCGGGTAAAGCCCGGCCGGATGCCGGGCTGTGGATGCTGCCGAGCGAGCGGAGCGGTCTCCGTGGACTCTTGGAGCGGAGCGAGCGAGGCCTCGGATGACCTCGCGGCGCATGAAGCGGCTGCCGCGGCCTAGCCGTTCCGCAGCGCAGATGGCCCTCGCCGAGACCTTCCAGCAGATCGTCGACTCGCTTCCCGACGACTGGACCGACCTCGAGTTCGACCTGCGCATCTTCGACGAGCGCCGCTACGTCGACGCCGCGGTCCTGCTCGTCACGTGCAACGCGCAGCCGTACTCCAAGAACGATTGGCACTGGCGGGTGCTGGTCGCCCACCGCTTCGGGCACGCCGCCGCGGTTCCCGCCGTGCACACCGCGCTGAAGCTGCTCGACGAGGCCGGGATCGAAGGCGAGCTGGCGCTTCGTGAGTCGCGCACGGGGCGCGTCGAGATCAACTCGATGTGGGGACGGCCGGAGTCGGTGCGCCAGGAGTTTCGCCGGATCCGCGCCCAGTAGCGGCGTGGCCCGCGTCGTCGCATACGTCCCCGACCTGCTGTTTGGTTCCAACGTCCTCGGCGCGCTGAGCGCGGCTGGCCACGAGACCGTGCTCGTGGCGGACGCGCAGGGCCTCGAGCGCGAACTGGCCACCGCGGACGCGCTCGTCGTCGACCTCACCGCGGACGCCGGCGAACGGATCGAGCAGGTGATCGCCGCTCCGCACCATGGGGTGAGGACGCTCGCGTTCTACTCGCACGTCGAGGCGGACGTGCGCGCCCAGGCCGAGGCGGCCGGATTCGACCTGGTCATCCCGCGCTCGCGGATGGCGCGCGAGGGCGCGGCTCTCGTGACGCGGCTGCTGGACGGCTCCGCTACGGGCTGACTCCCTGCAGCTGGACCGCCCCGCGCGTCGGATCAAGCTCGGTGGCCTGATCGACGCCGGCGGGCGGGATCGTGTCCATGACCTTGGGCACGGTGTTCGGATCCAGAGCGCAGATCGGGCTGGACACGTCCGACCGGCACACGCCGAAGGTGAAGCCCTGGGCTGGCTGGGTGAACGCTCGATCCGGGGGCTGGTCCGCGCCCTGGCCGGTCAGCGCCACCGTGAACACCCATCCGGGCCCGGGCGTGCCGAAGGTCGACTGGGGCAGGATCAGCGAGCGCGGTGCCGCTGGCGTCGTCGAACGACGAACTGCGCGGTCCCGCGCGAGGTGCCGGAGGCGTCGACCCAGATCGGCGAGACGAATCCCTGCGCCTCGAGGCGCTCGGTCCAGGCGCTCGATGGAGCGATGCCGTAGTTCATGTTCGAGTACGCGGACTGACTGGAGGTGCTCGCCACGCCCGGGTCGTGCACGTACACGTCGAGCAGCTGGGCGCCGAACGGGCTTCCGAACGTGTTGACGAGATTGCGGATCGTGGCCTGGATGTAGACCTGCGTCCCGGTCTCGCTGACGCGCAGGTGGGTCAGATCGAAGGCACCAGGCACGAACACCGAGTTGGTCGGGTAGGCGTACGTTCCCGGCCCGTCGTCGTCCCCGCTGGCATCGGCTGTGTCGAGCACCAGGGTCCCGGGGAGCTCCACGTTGTCGACCGATACCTGGCTGTAACCGGTGCTGCGTCGAAGCGTGGCCGTCGCGGTGATCGTGGTCTCTCCGAGGCCGGTCGGAACGGTGACCGACCACCCACCCGCCGAGTCCGCCACCGCGGAGCGGACGGTCGCGGCTCCGCCGGCCGCGCCGACCGCCTCGACCACGACCTGCGCTCCGGCGGCGGTCGTCCCCGTGACGGTTACGGTCGAGCTGTCGATGATCTGGTGGTCTGCGGGCGAGGTGATCGTCAGCGGCAGCATTCCGGGCATGCCGCGGGTGACGTAGCGACGGGTGACGATCCCGGGCGTCTCCAGGTTGCGCCCCGTGCTGATCGCGAGCGCCAGGCGTGCGTACTCGGACTGCGCCCAGGTGAGCGGGCTGGCCGAGCCGGCCGGCTGGCCGTCCGACGTAGCCGATCGAGGCGACGGTTGGATCGCTGCCGAACGGATCGGGCGGGCCGCTCCTCGGGTTCTCCCAGGCCTGCTCGGGCTCGAGGCCCTGACCGGAGGTCATGTTGCGCATCGCGGTGAGGAAGCCGGTGGCGTCGGCGCGGTGGCCGGCGGCGACGTCGTATTCGCCTCGCTCGCCGCCGAGCACGGGCCACAGGTGGCCCGAGCCCGTGTTGTGACGGCCGGGTTCGTGCCGGGATTGCCGAGGGCCACGGCTTGCCGGTCGGCGAGCAGTTGGTCGGATCGGGCTCGTAGCAGTCGCCATAGCCGTCCTCGGAGCCGGGCGTGCTGGTTCCGTAGCGGTAGAAGCCCGAGCCGCTTGGCGTGGAGCGCTCGATCGTGGCGTCGATCACGTTCAGCGATGCCTGGACGTCGGGGTCGCTCGCGGGCAGCACGCCGAGGCGGACCAACTCGAGGAAGCCCTGATCGACGATCGCACGCTGGTCGGCGTCGATGCTTCCGTTGCCGAGGTTGTAGGTGATCGCCGCGTTGGGATCGCCGGTCTTGGAGAGCCGGATGAAGTAGCGCCCGGTCCCGTAGGGCCCGGTGCTCGTCACGGTCCAGGTCTTGATGTTGCGGGCGAAGTCGTCGGCGGTCGCCTGGTAGATGTCCGCGTGGAGTGGATCGCCGTTGACCCGGGCGATGTGCGCGGCGGCGGTGAGCCCGGCGATCTCGGCCGCGATCGTCGACGGCGAGTAGCCGGACTGCTCCTCCCAGCGCTCGACGCCGTCCGAGGGGCCGTGGGCCACGAGGAAGTCGGCGGCCGGGATCACGTGGTTCTGGTAGAGGCTCGAGTCATGCGCGAGACCCGACTGCCAGGCCATCAGGATCGGATATGAGGTCTCATCCAGCTGGAGGCCGCCGGTGTCCGGGGCGGGCTTGCCGTTCTCCAGCGAGTTGCGGGGCATCGAGCCATCGGCCTGCTGCTGGCGGTCGAACAGGAACAGGGTCGCGTCCCGGGCGGTCCGGACGTCGCCGGCCACGAGCAGCCCGGCGAACGCCTCGTACAGGTCCCGCGCGAACACCTCGCGGTAGGAGCCGAAGTACATGGGCTGACCGGTGGGCGCGGTGCCGGCGGCGACGGCCTGACCCCACGGGGAGGCGAGACCGGCCGCGATCGCGCCGGCGAACGTCTTGTCCTCGCTCGCCTTGACCACGTTGACCGACTCGTAGTACTCGCGCACCGCGGCGGCACCGAGCTTGAACGAGGGGCGGCGGAGCCCGTGGTCGTAGCGCAGCCACTGGGCCTCGTAGCGCGACCAGGCGTCGTCGAAGCGCTGCCCCAGCGAGGCGCCGGCCGTCGACAGGGCCTCGTTCTGCGTCGTGCCGAAGCCCAGCGCCAGGTCCACGGTGCCGTTGTGCGGAAGCGCGAGGCCGGCGGTGAGGGTCACGTGACCGTTCGGCGCCGAGTTGTAGGCGGTGAGCGAGCGGGACCCGTCGAGCATGGTCAGGCCGTCGCTGGCGCTGTCCGCGTAGCCGACGCTCGCGTTCGAGAACCCGTTCGAGGACTCGAGCGCCATGTACGTGGGCACCGCGTAGTCGCGGTTGCTGGCGTTGGTGACGGTGTTGGTGTTCAGCGCCACCGGCACGCCCTTGCTGGTCAGAAGCGCGGAGTTAGGGCCGGCGTTCTGCGAGCCGCCGCCACCGGTGCCGCCGGCCAGCGGGTCGAGCCGGACGTACAACTGATCTCCGCGGGGTGCCTTGAACTGCGTGCGCATGAGGACCGCGTTATGTGCGGGATCGGCGATGTACGTGGTCGTGATGCTGTAGTGGTGAGCCGAGTTCGACGCGACGATCCTGCAGCTCATGCCCGTGAAATCCGGGATGACCTTGTAGGTCATGTCGCGGGTCTGGAGGTCGGTGAAGCTGCGCCCGTCGGTGACCAGGTACTGGAGGGTGTGGACGTTCGTGGCGTCGACCGTGGGCCAGTAGGTGTCCGACAGCACGCCGTCGGCCACCGTGAACCAGACCTTGGAGGAGGTGTTGCGCGCGGTGCCCACGCAGTCCTTGCGAGCGAGGTCGAAGTAGCTCTCGCTGCCGGGAGCCGTATCGGCCGGAGCCGGGCCGGCGGCCGGTTGGGGCGTGGCGGCAGCGTTTGCGACAGCGATCACCGCCAGCCAGGCGGTCATGACGGCCAATGCGCCGATCACTCGAGCTTTCACGATCTCCACGCTCCTTTCAGCGCACCGCCGTCTGGTCCCCGGCGCGCAGCCTATGCGGTGGCCGTGCCGACGGTCAACCCGGGCTCGTCGCCGAGGCCATCGTCTTCGGGAACGAAGCGCACGGCGACGATTGCCACGTCGTCCTGAGCTCCGCCGTTCCGGCGCCCGGCCTCGTCGAGCAGCGCGTCGGCGAGCGCGTTCGCGTTCGGTTCGCCGGCCAGGTTCCGCAGCGCTTCCTCGGCCGAACCGTCGACGCCGGGTCCCCGGTCGGTGACCCCGTCCGTGTACAGCACGAGGCTCTCGCCGGGCCGGAGGCGAAGCACGGCTTGCTGGAGCCGGACATCGGGCCACACCCCGAGCAGATCGCCCCAGGCCGCCACGCTCTCCGGCTCGCCGTCCGGACTGACGAGGATCGCCGGCGGGTGTCCGCCACACGCGACCGTGATCCGGGCGTCGGGGCCACGGACGTCGAGCAGCGCGTACAGGATCGTGATGAACCGCCGCTCGAGGGGCTGGCGGAGCATCGTGTCGTTGACGATCCGCAGCACCTCCGCGGGTGAGCGGACAGCACCGGCCAGGCTGCGCAGCGTCCAGCGCGCCATCGCGGTCACCGCCGCCGCGCCCGCGCCCTTGCCGCACACGTCGCCGATCACGATCCGCCCAGTGGTTCGACCCGACCGGGAACACGTCGTAGAAGTCGCCCCCGACCAGGTCGCCCGCGCCGGCCGGGGCGAAGCGGATCGCGACCTCGCAGGAGGGGACGTCGGGGATCTCGCCGGGCAGCAGGCTCCGCTGCAGCGTGAGCGCGGTCTGCTCGCTGGCGCGGTAAAGCGACTCGGTGCGCGCATACAGCGCCCGCGCGTGGAGCGCGAGGGCCAGCCGCTCGGTAAGCCCGATCAGTTCGTCGATCTCCTCAGGCCGCCAGTCGCGGCCGCGTCGCGCCACCAGCACGCGGGTCACCAGGCTGCCGCGGGCTACGCCGGCCACGGTCAGGAGGCGCACCCGGTGCTCGCCGGCATCGGCATCGGCGGCGGTGGCGTGGGCGGCGGTCCGCGCGCGGGTCTCGGCGGTCCTCCGGACCTGGCTCCAGGCGTCCTGCGCCTCCGAGGAGCCGACGGCCGCCTCGAGCGCGGCGTCCCCGGCCCGGGCGCGCCCTCGCTGCCCTTCCGGCCGGGTCTCCCCGCCGGCAAGCTCCTCGGCGAGGCAGAGTTGGTTGCCGCGCTCGAGGACCAGGCCGACGAACACGTCGAGCACCTCGCGCGAGGTGACTGGGCGGTCGAGCCGCGCGCTCGCCTCCGCCAGGAACGATGCTCGTTCTCGTGCCCGCTCGCGTCCGATGACCAGCCGGCCGAGGATCCCGCCCAGGGCCACGGTCAGCGCGGTGAGCGCGATCAGGACCACGATCCCGACCGCGACCGCGTTGTCGGCCGATGCCCGGGCGGCGCGCTGCCGAGTGGCCTGGCTGGCCGAGATCAGATGCTCCAGGCGAGCCGTCTGCTGGCGGATGCCGTCGACGAGCCGCTTGCCGAGGACGGTCGTGGCGTCGGACCGCGCCGCGGAGGGGTCGGTGCGCACCTGCTCGATGACACGCGGGACGTAGGTGCTCAGATAGGAGCGGGCGGAGGCTGCCAGCGCAGCTGGCCTGGGCATGTAGGCGCCGTCGCTCGTGGCGGCTCGCCGCAGAGCGCCGGCCGCGGCGGGCATCTGCGCACTGGCGGTGCGCTCGGGCGCCAGGAACAAGGGCTGGCCGGTGATCACGTAGCCGCGCAGGCCGGTCTCGGCGTCGACGACGAGGCTCTCGACGCCGATCGTCGCCTCGAGGTAGCTCCCGGCGCGCAGAGTGGCATTCGCGCCCCTCCGGAGGTCGACGATGTGGGTCAACAGCAGCGCGATGCCAACCGCGACCGCGACCGCGCCCGCGAAGACCACGGCAAGCACCCCTGCGACGAGCCCGGTCCGTGCCCTCATGGGCACATTTTGGCGATCAGCGCTCCTGCTGGGCCCGAAGCTTCGCGGCGAAGCTCGGGGCGAACGCCTGGGCGACGTTGGGCGCGCGGGTGACGATGCCGAACCGCGCCTCCCACCGGGCCCACGTGCGCAGGGTCTGGGCACTCAGCTCCCCGATGCGGCCGTCGGCGGCATGGAAGGCCGGCAGCAACCCTTTCAGCTGCGCCTGCACCAGGCTCGGATCGAGCCCCGGAACCTGGCGCTCGAGGGCCTTCGCGCTCTGCTGAGGGTGGGCAAGCGTGTACAGGTACCCGCGACGCAACGCATCGACGACCCCGCGGACCAGCCCAGGGGCGCGCCGGAGGGTCGTCGCCGTAACGCAGAGGACGAGCTCCGGATAGGCGGGCGCGCCGTAGTCGTCGACCCGGAAGATGTGGAAGTCGGGCCGCTTGCTCTGGATCGCCTGTCCTTCGTCGTTCCAGAAGGCGGTGGCGCCGGCCACACGGCCGGCGAGCAGGTCGGCGACCGCGTTGAACCCGATCGTGATCGTCTTCACCTTGGCGGGGTCACCGCCCGATCCCGCCACCACCGACCGGAGGACGGCGGTGTCGCTCGGCACGCCGGTGATCCCCACGGTCTTCCCCTGAAGCGCCTTCGGCGAGCGGATGCCCGGAGCCGCGATCACCGCGGAGAGCGGCCGCTCGACGATCGCCATGATCCCCACGACATCCTGGCCACGCTCCCGGGCTATCGCCAGGTCATGGATATCCAGGATGGCGAAGTCGACCTTGCCGGTCTCGAGGAGCTTGATCGAGTCCGTCGAGGCGGTGGGGGCGATCACGTGCAGGCGAACACCGGCAGCCCGGTCGTAGCCGCGGGCGATCGCGGTGTAGATGCCGGCGTGCACCGCATTCGGGGTGAAGTCGAGGATCAGCGTGGCGCTGCGGACGGGCGTGCTCGAGCGGGTGGTCGAGTCGCCCGAGCCGCCCGCGCCGCAGCCCGCGGCGATCGCGGCAAGGACACAGCCCAGCGTCAGCCTGGCGAGCATAGTTTGGCCCATGGAGCCGGGCCAGGATATGCGGTTCGTAGAATGGGCCGCGCGCATGCGCCGCCGGGTCACGTTCAGTCGCAACCTCACGCTGTCGCTGTCGCGGACTTGCCGCTGCTACTGCAAGTACTGCGCCTTCGCGACCCACCGGGCGCACCTGTACTCGCCCGACGAGGTGATCGAGATGCTCGACCGGGCCGTCTCGCGCCACCACGTCAAGGAACTGCTCGTGCTCACCGGCGAGATGCCCGAGGTGAACGCCGAGGTGGCTTCCCGCCTACGCGAGTACGGCCACGACGACTTCACCTCGTACGTGGTGTGGGCGTGTGAGCGGGCGCTCGAGCGGGGCCTGCTCCCGCACACGAACCTCGGCGTGCTGGGGCGCGAGGATTTGGCCCGGCTCCGGGAGGTCACGGCGTCCCAGGGGCTGATGCTCGAGTCGATCAACCCCGACCTGGTTGTTCACCAGGGGTCGCCGACCAAGCATCCCAAGCTCAGGCTGGAGACGATCGCTCTCGCCGGAGAGCTGAAGATCCCCTTCACAAGCGGGATCCTGGTCGGGATCGGCGAGACAGAGGATGAGCGGGTCGCGGCTCTGGAGGAGCTCGCGCGCGTGCACGAGCGCTACGGCCACATCCAGGAGGTGATCCTCCAGAACTACGTGCCGCACGAGAAGTACTACGGCCGCGAACCGGCCCAGATCGCCGACGCCGCGACCCGCGAGTACTGGCGCACGGGCGTGTGGGACGGCCCGGAACTCGACGCCCCGGCGTGGGCGAGCGAGGTCGGCGTCGAGGACATGAAGCGCCTGGTCGGCGAGGCGCGGCGGCTGATGCCGGGCGTCGGCATCCAGGTGCCACCGAATCTGAGTGACTGGTGGATCGAGCTTGTGCGGGCGGGCGCCACCGACCTGGGGGGCCTGAGCGCCAACGGCGACCACATCTCGCCCGAGCATCCCTTCCCGTCGCCCAGCGAGGTGCGAAAGCGCCTGCGCCCCGACGGGCTCGCTCTGTCCGAGCGCCTGTGCGTGTACCCGGAGTACATCGACCCCGAGTGGATCTCGCGCCCCGTCATGGACGTGATCAAGGCGCACTACTGGTCGTTCATCCCGCGACGCGGATCCGGCCGCACCGTCGCGTTGAACCTGGCCGACGACGTCGCGCCGCGCGCAGTCGAGCGCGCCCGCGAGGGGGCCGCGCTCACTCCCGACGAACTGACCGCGTTGTTCGCGGAGACTCGGCCCGCGGTGATCGAGGACATGCGGATTGCCGCCGACGAACTCAGACAGTTGCTCGCTGGCGACACCGTCACGTTCGTCGTCAACCGAAATATCAATGTCTCCAACATCTGCACGGTGGGATGCGCGTTCTGCGGCTTCGGACAGTCGCGCCGGTCGCCCGACGCGTATGAGCACTCCGAGGAGGAGTTCGTCCGGCGGATTCACGAGGCGGTCGAGTTCGGCGCCACCGAGATCTGCATGCAGTCGGGGATCCACCCCGCCTGGGGGCTGGAGGACTACGAGAAATGGCTGCGCGTCGCCAAGCGGACCGCCCCGCAGTTGCACCTCCATGCCTACTCGCCCATGGAGGTTGCGCACATGTGCGACGTCTCCGGTCTCTCGCCGCGCGCGGTGTTCGACCGGCTGCGGGAGGCCGGCCTCGGCTCTACCCCCGGCACCGCCGCCGAGGTCCTGCATGACGGGGTGCGCCAGCGCATCTCGCCCAACAAGCTGCCGGTGGCGCGCTGGGTGGAGATCATCGAGGCCTCGCACGCCGAGGGCATCCGCTCCACCGTGACCGTGATGTTCGGCCACGTCGAGGAGCCCTGGGAACTGGCCGAGCACATGCGGGTCGTGCGTGAGCTCCAGGAGCGCACTGGCGGGTTCACCGAGTTCGTGCCGCTGTCGTTCATCCCGTTCCACACCCTGCTCGGGCGCACGCATGGGGTGGAGGAGATCACGCGCGAGGAGAACCTCAAGCACACCGCGGTGTTCCGCCTGGCGCTCGGCCGGACGGTGCGAAACTTGCAGGCGAGCTGGGTCAAGATGGGACTCGACGCGGCCACCGAGTCGCTGCGCTGGGGGGTCAACGACCTCGGCGGCACGCTCATGGAGGAGTCGATCTCGCGCATGGCCGGTAGTTACCACGGGGTCATGCTGGAACCCCGGGACCTGATCGCCGCCGCCCATCGCGCCGGCCGGCCGGCGGCCGAGCGAAGCACGCTGTACGAGATCCGCCGGCGGTATGAGCCGCCGGTGGCTGTTTGATGTTTGACGTGACGTGACGTGAGCCTCGAGCAGCCCATCGCGTCGCCGCCACCGTCGCTGTTCGCCGGAGTCGAGCCGCTCGAGGTGTTCGTCGAGCTGCTGGCCGACATCGATCTGGGCACCTCGCCGACCGAGTTCTACGACCGCATCTGCGAGGCCATCTGCCGTCTGACCACGATGCGGCGCGCGGCCGTGTTCATGGCCGACACGACCCGCCGGCGTGTGCGCGCGATCGGATCCCACGGGATCCCGTTCGCGCAGCTCTCGGGGCTGCGGCCCACGCTGGTCAACACGCCGATCGCCCAGCGCGCCCTGATCGAGGACAAGGTGGTCGTGGTCTCGGAGGGGATCGAGGAGGCGGTTCCGCCGGAATACGCCCAGCTGCTCGGGGTGACCACCCTGGTCTGCACGCCGCTCAGCGCGGGCGGCTACGCCTATGGGGTGATCTGCGCCGACCGGGGCGGCGGGCGATTCGAGCTCTCAGACGGCGAGCGCCACCTGCTGTGGACGCTCGGGAAGACTGCGGCGCTGGTGGCGGCAGCCCGCAACGTGACCCGCCAGCAGGAGCGCATGCGCCGGCTCGGCGAGCGCCTGGATCTGGCCCGCGAGATCCACGAGAGCGTGCTCCAGCGCCTGTTCGGCGTGTCGCTGGTGCTGGGCGCCGAGCAGCCGCTGGACCGCCCGGAGCGCGAGCGCTGTCGGATCGAGATGCAGGAGGCGCTGGCCGACCTGCGGCGGGCGCTCGAGCGGCCGCTCGCGCCGCTGGCCCCCGAGACCGGCACGACGCTGGCGGCCGAGCTCGAGCGGGTCAGGAAGTCGCCCGGCGTCGTCGTGGAGGTCGACTGGCACGGCGAGTCGAGCGTTCCCGCCGACATCGAGCCGCTGGCCCAATCGGTCCTGGCCGAGGCGCTGCGCAACATCGCCAAGCACGCCGACCCATCGCGCGTGGAGGTGACCGTCGCCCGCGACGAGGACGACTTCATGCTCGAGGTGCGTAACGACGGGGCGCGCCCGGGCGCAAGCGACCCGGGCATGGGGCTGCGCCTGGCCGGGTTCGAGGCGCTCCAGCAGGGTGGGACGGTGGAGTCGGGGCCGGTCGACGGCGATGGCTGGCGGGTGCGCCTGGTCGTCCCGCTCAAACTGGAAGTGGAGTGATGGACGATCCCAAGCTGCGGGTCCTCGTGGTCGACGACCACGACGTGGTCCACTGGGGCTTCCGGGTGCTGCTGGGCGAGCAGCCCTGGGTCGAGCGGTTTTTCCAGGCGCGTACCGGCGCCGAGGCGATCGCGCTGGCCAAGGCGCACAAGCCACATGTGGCGCTCGTCGACCTGTTCCTGGCCGGCGAGTCGGGGGCTGAGCTATCCGCGGCCCTGCGCGAGGCCTCGCCTGCGACGCGCGTGCTCTTGATCTCGGGCGCCGGTCGGATGTCGCCGGCGGCTGCGCGTGCAGCCGGCGCCTCCGGGTTCGTGTCCAAAGACTGGGATGCCGCCCGGGTGGCCGCGGCCGTGCGCCGGGTCGGGCTCGGCATGACCGCGTTCCCGCCCAAGGCCGAGCAGGCGGCGCCGCTGCTGACCGAGCGCGAGCGCGAGGTGCTCGACCTGATCGCCCGCGGCTCGACGAACCGCGAGATCGCCGAGACGCTGTACCTGTCTCCGCACACGGTCAAGGAGCACACCAGCGTGCTGTACCGCAAGCTGCGGGCGCGCAACCGGGCCGAGGCGGTGCAGCGGGCCCAGCGGATCGGGCTGCTGGGCTAGTCGTCGCCGGTCGGGCGCATGAACCGCTCCATCGCCGGCAACTTCAACGCATGCGGGATGTAGCGGCTGGCCAGCATGGCGGCGCGGATCGGGAGCCCCGGGACGACGACCCGATCGCCGCGCTCCAAGCCCTCGACGCCGGCGCGGGCCGCCTGCGCGGGCGAAATCAGCGTTCCCGGCACCGCGCGCTCGAATGACTTCCCGCTTGAAGTCTCCCACCCGGCGATCTGCCAGAACTCCGTCTCGACCGGGCCGGGAGCCAGCGCGGTGACCGTCACCCCGTGGCCGCGCGCCTCCTGGTGGAGGGCCTCGGAGAAGGTCAGCACGTACGCCTTGGCCGCGGAGTACCCGGCTGAGTAGGGCATCGGCTGCATCCCCGCGGTGGAGGCGACGTTCAGGATCGCTCCGCGGCCGCGCTCGATCATCCCCGGCAGGAAGGCGGAGGTCAGCGCCACCGGTGCCTCGACGAGGACGCGCACCTGCTCGAGCTCGCGCTCGGGGTCGGCCTCGTGGAAAGGCCCCCCGGTGGCGAAGCCGGCGTTGTTGACGAGGACCTCGACCTCCAGGCCGAGCTCCTCGATCCGGCCCGGGATCTTGCCGCGCGGAGTCGGCTTACCGAGGTCGGCGGAGATCGTCTCCACCCGGACGCCGTACTGGTCTGAGAGCTCGTCGGCGAGCGCGGTCAGACGGTCCTTGCGCCGGGCCACGAGCACCAGCGCATGGCCGCGCTGGGCCAGCAGCTTGGCGATCTCGCTGCCGATCCCGGCGGAGGCGCCGGTGACCAGCGCTGCGGAGGTCTGAGTAGGGTTCGGGATGCTCACGGGAGGGGGCAGCAGGGGCTCCCCCCGTTCGGGGGGAAGACCGCATAGCCCGTGTATCCGGACCCGGGCTGCCGCGTAGGGTGATAGCAGAATGGCAGTAACCGCGATCCTGTTTCCGGGTCAAGGCAGCCAAACCCCCGAGATGCGCGACACGGTCGCCGAAGTTCGACCGGATCTGCTTTCACTAGCCGAGCAGATCGTCGGCGAGGACCCGTTTGCCCGCGCCGAGGAGGGGACGCGTTTTGCCCAGCCCGCAATCTTCTGCGCCAGCCTGGCCGGCTGGGAGGCGCTCGGGCGCCCGGCCGGCGAGTTCATGGCCGGCCATTCGCTTGGCGAGCTTGCCGCGCTGGTCGCCGCAGGTCGCCTGGGGGAGCGCGACGGGCTCGAGTTGGTCGCGCTCCGCGGCAAGCTGATGCAGGAGTCAGGCGAGCGCGCCGGCGATGGCGGCATGGTCGCGCTGATGGGCCAGGGCGCCGCGGAGCATGCCCATGAGCTGGCCGACGCCCACGGTCTGTCCGTGGCCAACGACAACTCACCCCAGCAGGTCGTGTTGTCGGGAGATCGGTCTGGATTCGAGGCCGCGAGCGCGGCGGCCAAGGAACTCGGGCTGCGGGCCATGGAGCTGCCCGTGACCGGCGCGTTTCACTCGCCGATGATGGCCGAGGCGGTGCCGCCGTTGGCGGCTGCTCTGGAACGGGTCGAGGTTCTGTCACCCCAAGGCGTCACTGTTCTGTCCGCCGTGACGGCCGCTCCGTTCGACGACGTGCGTGCCCAGCTCGCGCAGGCGCTGACCATGCCGGTGCGCTGGCGCGAGACCCTGCTCGCGATGCGCGAGCTCGGAGCCGAGCGGTTCGTCGAGGTGGGACCGGGCCGTGTGCTGACCGGTCTGGTCAAGCGCACCCTGCGTGACGTGGAGCTGGCCAGTGCTTGACGCGCGGCGGATCGAGTCGGGGCCTCACGCCGCCTGGCGGGCCGCCTCGTCGGAGTTCGCTCCCGCGCGCCCGGCCATCCTGTCGGTGGCGACGGAAGTCCCGTCGACGAGGCTCACTACGTCTGAGCTGGCCGAACGGCTCGGGGTCAGCGAGGACTGGATCGTGTCCCGCACAGGGATCCGGGCGCGTCCCGTGGCCCGTGCCGACGAGCGGCTCTCGGAGTTCGCCGCCCGGGCCGGCGCCGCCGCGATGGGCCGCGCCGGCGTCGATCCCGCGGACATCGATCTGGTGCTGGTGGCCACCCTGACCCAGGATGAGCTGATGCCCAACGCCGCTCCGGTGGTGGCGCACGCCGTGGGCGCCGACCGGGCGGGCGCGATCGACCTCGGTGCCGCGTGCACCGGCTTCCTGTCCGGCCTGTCGCTGGGCGCAGCCCAGATCGAGACCGGCCGGGCCGAGCGCGTGCTGCTGATCGGCGCCGATTTCACCACGCGGATCGTGGACTGGGACGACAAGCGGACCGCGCCGCTGTTCGGCGACGGCGCCGGCGCCGTGGTGCTCGGGCCGGCGGAAGGCGAGGTCGGGGCGATCGGACCGATCATCCTTGGGGCGGACGGCTCGGGTGCCCCCGCCATCCACATCGACCACTCCGACCGCAAGCTGCGCATGGACGGGCCAGAGGTCTACCGGCACGCGGTGGCGCGGATGGGCGAGGCGACGGTGGCGGCGGTCGAGGGCGCCGGCTTGTCGCTCGAGGACATCGATCTGTTCGTCTACCACCAGGCCAACGGCAGGATTCTGCGCGCGCTGGCGGAAAAGCTTCAGCTCCCGTCCGAGCGCGTCGTGGATGTCATCGAAAACCTTGGGAACTCCTCTGCGGCCACGCTGCCGCTGGGGCTCGCCGCGGCCGAGCTTGAAGGCCGCCTGCGTCCAGGCGCCCGCGTGCTGCTGAGCGCGTTCGGGGCCGGATTCACCTGGGGCGCCGGCGTGGTCGAGTGGGGGGGCTTGGAAGATGCCTGAGCCGGCGAGTGTTCGCGAGGGCAGCGCGCTCGTCACCGGTGCCTCACGAGGCATCGGCGCGGCGATCGCGCGCGCCCTGGCCGCCGACGGCTGGCGGGTCGGGGTCAACTACCGCGCCGATCGTTCTGGTGCCGAGGCGGTGGTGAGCGAGATCGAGCGCTCGGGCGGGCAGGCAGTCGCGCTGGAGGCCGACGTGGCCGATCGCGGCGCGGCTGACGACCTGTTCGGTTCGCTCGAGACGCACTTCGACGCGCCGGTGCTGGCGCTGGTCAACAACGCCGGCATCAGCCGCGATGACCTCACTCCCTCGCTCGGCGACGACGAGTGGGACGACGTTCTGCAGACCAATTTGAGCGCGGCGTTCCGCCTGACCCGTCGTGCGCTGCGGCCCATGATCCGTGCCCGCGCTGGGCGGATCGTCAACATCTCCTCGATCGCCGGGCTGCGGGCGAACCCGGGCCAGGCCAACTACTCCGCGGCCAAGGCCGGCCTGATCGCGCTGACCAAGACCGCGGCCGTCGAGGTGGCGCGGCGCGGGGTGACCGTGAATGCGGTGGCCCCGGGCCTGATCGACACCGAGTTCATCGGGGGCGCGTCGAAGGACCTGGTTGATGCGATCCCGGCCAGGCGTCTCGGCACCCCCGAGGAGGTCGCCGCGTGCGTGCGCTTTTTGACATCCGACGAGGCCAGCTACGTGACCGGAGCCGTGCTCACGGTCGACGGGGGGCTGGCCGCATGAGAACCACTGACGACTGAAAGAGAGGACGAGACATGGCAACCGTGACCGCAGAACAGGTCGAGACGCGCGTCGTCGAGACCCTTGCCAGCTTCGGCCCCGACGCCGATCAGATCAGCCGCGAGTCCACCTTCGAGGAACTCGACATCGACTCGCTCGACCTGGTTGAGCTTGCGCAGGTGGTCGAGGACGACTACGGCGTGGTCCTCAAGGGCGAGGACATGAAGGAGCTCAAGACCGTTGGCGACGCGATCGACCTGATCGTCAGTCGGGCGGAGTGAAGCGCCGCGTCGTCATCACCGGGCTGGGTGCGGTCACGCCGCTCGGCGTCGGCGTCGACGCGCTGTTCGAGCGGTGGGCCGCCGGCGAGTGCGGGATCCTCGACGGGGCCGGCGCCTGCACCGACTTCGAGCCGAGTGAGCTGCTGTCGGTCAAGGAGGTCCGGCGCCTGGACCGCTTCTCGCAACTCGCGCTGGTCGCCGCGGCCGAGGCGATCGCCGGCGCCGGCTGGGACGGCGGGCTGCCGATCGATCCAGTGCGGATTGGCTGCATCGTGTCCACCGGGATCGGCGGAATCCAGACGATCGAACTCCAGCACGACGTGCTCCGCGATCGAGGACCGGCCCGGATGTCCCCGCTCGGGATCCCGGCCCAAATGCCCAACGCAGCCGCCGCGGCGGTCTCGATGAAGTACGGCTTGAAGGGCCAGATGTTCAGCGTGGTGTCCGCCTGCTCGAGTGGTGCCCACGCCATCGGCTCCGCGATGCGCATGATCCAGTACGACGACGCCGACGCGGTCGTCGTGGGCGGCGCCGAGGCTACGCTGACCCCGTTCGGCTTCGGCAGCTTCAACTCGATGCAGGCGCTGTCGCCGACTGGGATGTCGCGGCCGTTCGACGCCCGGCGCGACGGCTTCGTGATGGGCGAGGGAGCCGGTGTGCTCGTGCTGGAGGAAGCGGAGGCGGCCGCCGCGCGCGGCGCCAAGGTGCTGGGCGAGGTCTCGGGATACGGCTCGACCTCCGACGCGTACCACCTGACCGCCCCCGAGCCGAGCGGCGAGGCCGCCACGCGGGCGATCGAGCTCGCGCTTTCGGATGCCGGAGTGGCCCCGGAGCAGATCGACTACATCAACGCGCACGGGACCTCCACCCAGCTCAACGACGCGGCCGAGACCGCGGCGATCAAGCGGGCGCTCGGCGAGGAGCAGGCGTATCGAGTGCCCATCTCCTCGACCAAATCGGCCACCGGGCACCTGCTCGGGGCGGCCGGCGCCGTCGAGGCGGTGGCCACGGTCAGGACGCTGGCCACGCGCGTCATCCCACCCACGCTCGGCTACGAGGTGCCCGACCCCGACTGCGACCTCGACTACGTGCCCGGCGAGGCTCGCCCGCTGGTGCTGTCCAACGGACGGCCGCCGGTGGCGTTGTCGAACTCGTTCGCGTTCGGCGGGCACAACGTGGCGCTCGTCTTCCGAGGGGCCGACTCATGAGCGCGACCCTGGTTCGCGAATCGGCCCAGCGGCTCGATCCGCTCGAGCGGCTCGAGGCGCTATGCGATCCCGGCACCGTCCAGCCGCTGCGCTCGCGGGTCGTGTCGCCGCGGCTCGGCGCGCGCGCGGTTCCCGGTGACGGCGTGCTCGGCGCCACCGGGTGCGTGGACGGCCGGCCGATCGTCTGCTATGCCGAGGACGGCTCGTACCTAGGCGGCTCGCTCGGTGAGCGCCACGCCGACACGATCGTGCGGGTGCTCCAGACGGCGGCGCGCGCGCGGATACCTGTCGTGGGCTTCGTCGAGTCGGGTGGCGCGCGGATGCAGGAGGGCACGGCGGCGCTGGCCGGCTACGGGCGGATCTTCCGTGAGACGGTGGCGCTGACCGGAGTGGTTCCCCAGATCTCGGTGGTGTCGGGTGCCTCGGCCGGCGGGGGCGCGTACTCCCCGGCCCTGACCGACCTGATCATCATGACCGAGGACGCCGCGATGTTCCTCACCGGTCCGGGCGTCGTCCGCGAGGCTCTGGGCGAGGAGATCGACGCGATCGAGTTGGGCGGCCATCGCGTGCACGAGCAGAACGGCGTGTGCCATCTGGTCGAGCGCGACGAGCGCACTGCGGCGAGTCGGGTCCGCGAGCTGCTGGCCTATCTGCCATCGACGGCCGGGTCGTCGCTGCCCGTGGCCGATGCGCTTGGGCCCGAGATCCCCGATCCGGGTGCTGTCGTCCCGACCGAGCCGCGCCGCGTATATGACGTGCGGGACGCGCTGCGGGGGATCGTCGACGCGGGATCGATGCTCGAGCTGTGCCCGCGCTGGGCGCGCAACGTGGTCACTGTGCTCGCCCGGATCGAGGGGCGTCCGGTAGGGATCGTCGCCAATCAGCCGCATCATCTGGCAGGTGTTTTGGATGCCGAGAGTTCCGAGAAGGCGGCGCGGTTCGTGTCGTTCTGCAACTCGTTCGGAATCCCGCTGATCGCGGTGGTCGACACGCCCGGGTTCATGCCCGGTTCGAAGCAGGAGCGAGCCGGGGTGATCCGGCACGGCGCCTCGCTGGTGCGGGCGTTCGCCGCCGCCCGGGTTCCCAAGCTCACCGTCGTGCTGCGCAAGTCCTACGGTGGCGCGTACATCACGATGAACTCGCGCGACCTGGGGGCGGACCTGGTCCTGGCCTGGCCCGACGCCGAGCTCGGGATCATGAGCGCCCGCGGGGCGGTGGGCGTCGTGCACCGCCGCGAGCTGCTGGCCGCCGACGACGTCGAGTCGATGCGCGAGCGGCTGGCCGACGAATACTTTGCCGAGCACCTGCAGGCCGAGACGGCGGCCGCGTCCGGGTTCGTCGACGAGCTCGTCGAGCCCGCCGACACGCGCGAGCGGCTGGCGAGCGCGCTGTGGACGCTCGGCGGCGGCCGCCAGTTGCTGTGATTCTCGAGGGTAAGCGGCTGGTGATCACCGGAGTGATCACCAAGGACTCGATCGCGTGGCATGCGGCGTCGCGGGCGCTGGAGGAGGGCGCCTCGATCGTGTTGACGAGCTTCGGGCGGGCGCGCCGGATGACCGAGCGGGCGGCGAAGCGGCTCCCGGCCTCCTCGTCGGAGATTGAGGTGCTCGAGCTAGACGTGAACAAGCCGGAAGATTTGTCGGCGCTGACCGAGTCACTGAGGTCTCAGTGGGGAGGCGTCGACGGGGTGCTGCACGCGATCGCGTTCGCGCCCGAGGATGCGCTCGGCGGCCGGTTCATGACCGCTCCGGCCGAGAGCGCCGGCGCTGCCTTCCAGACGAGCGCGTTCTCCTTCAAGGCGCTGGCCGCGGCGGTTGAGCCGCTCATGGACACGGGCTCGAGCATCGTCGGGATGGACTTCGACGCCACCGTGGCGTGGCCGATCTACGACTGGATGGGGGTGGCCAAGGCCGCGCTCGAGTCGGTGTCGCGCTACCTCGCCCGGGACCTGGGGGCGCGCGGGATCCGGGTCAACCTGGTCTCGGCCGGGCCGTTGGGCACGGTGGCGGCGCGCGGGATCCCCGGGTTCGGGCAGCTCGCCGATCTGTGGCGGGTGCAGGCGCCGCTCGGCTGGGACATCGAGGATCCGGGGCCGGTGGCCGACACGATCTGCTTCCTGTTCTCCGATTACGCGCGGGGCATCAGCGGCGAGATCGTGCACGTGGACGGCGGGTTCCACGCCATCGGGGCCCCGACGCAAGCCTAAGCCTGGACATCCTGTCGCTCTGCCGGGGTCTACTGTGGGTCTCGTGGAGCGTTGGCTGGCTGATGGGCGGTTCGTTCGCGTGTGCGGGTTCCTGGGCGCGGCGACGATCGCGTTCTCGAGCATCCTGGTGCGCCTGAGTCACGCCTCGCCCTCGACCGCGGCGATCTTCCGGTGCCTGTTCGCCGTGCCGGTGTTGGGGGTGCTCGCGTGGCTCGAGGACCGGCGCCACGGGCCGCGGCCATGGGCTTCGCGCCGAGTGCTCGTTGTGGCCGGCCTGTTCTTCGCCGCGGATCTGATCCTCTGGCACCACTCGATCGACGACGTGGGCGCCGGCTTGGCCACCGTGCTGGCCAACATTCAAATCGTGCTGGTGCCGCTGGTGGCGTGGGCGGTGTTGTCCGAGCGGCCCGGGCGGCGGGTGCTGGCGGCGCTTCCGATCGCGCTGATCGGCGTGGTCCTGATCTCCGGCGCGCTCCAGCACGGCGCGTATGGCCGGGCGCCCCTGCGGGGCGCCTTGTTCGGTCTGGGGGCCGGCGTGGCCTACGTCGGCTTCCTGCTGCTCCTGCGGCGGGGTGGGTCTGATCTGCGGCGGGTCGCCGGTCCCCTGTTCGATGCCACGGCGGTGGCGACCGTGGCGTGCGTGTTGGCCGGGTTGGTTGTCGGGGACGCGGACCTGGCTCCGGGTTGGCCGGGTGTCGGCTGGCTGATCGTCCTCGCGTTGACCTCGCAGGTGATCGGATGGCTGCTGATCGGCACGTCGCTGCCGCGGCTGCCCGCGGCGATGACCTCGCTGATCCTGGCCGTCCAGCCGGTCGCGTCGGTCGGGCTGGCGGCGCTGATTCTGGGCGAGTCGCCGAGCGGCCTGCAGCTCATCGGCGTGGCCGTCGTCCTGAGCGCGGTCCTGGTTGCCACGCGACCCCCGGCACGAGCCCGGGCGCGGCTATCGGAACAGGTCCTCCGCCTCCGGGCGGATAAAAGCCGCGGCGCCGGGTCCGTCGTCGGCGGTGACGTGGCGGTCGGCGCCGCGGACCAGGACTAGCGGCAGCGATCCGTCCTTCGTGCGGGCCAGGTCCGCCGCGGCGGCCAACTCGTCGGCCACCGCGATCCACGTCGCCTTGAGCTCGCGGCCGGTGGCGTCGGTCCGCCCACGCCAGTCCTCCAGGGGCTGGAGTCCAGCGCAGCCGATCGCGATGTCGACCTGGCCGTGGCGCCACGCGCGGCCGAACGAGTCGGTGATGATGATCGCCGGCGGCGTCTCCGTGCCGAGGCGGTGGTTCAGCGCGGCTCTCAAGGTGCGGGCCGATTGGTCGGGGTCCCGGGGGAGCAGCACGACGGTTTCTTCGCCAGGGACGTTGGACGCGTCCACGCCCGCGTTGGCGCACACGAAGCCGTGATGGGTGACGCAGATGAGCACGCCGCGGATGGCGCGGAGCACCGCCTGCGATTCGTCGAGGACGATCTGGACGTGGCGGGGGTCCTTATTCAACTCGCGCGCCAGTTCGGCGGCCCGGTCGCCCGGCTCGACGTCCGCCAGCCGACGGATCCTGCCCTCGGCCTTGGAGACGATCTTGTGCGCGATAACGAGCACGTCGCCGGGCTCGATCGCTTCGTGGTTTTGGGTGAGCGCCTGCGCGATCAGGTCGGCGAGGTCGTCGCCGGGGGTGACCTCGGGCAGGCCCTCGAGCGCGGTGGCGGTCAGCACGGATTGTCGACAGGCTTAGTCAGGCCCGCGATCGCATGAGTTGGTTGAGCATGCCCCGCGTGTGTGCCGCCCCGCCGTGCGTTGTGCCGAGTGCCCGTCGCAGCGCCTCGAGGTCGTCGAGCGTGTCGACGTCGAGCGCGAGCGACTCGAGCTCCACGACCTCGGCGGGGACGCCGGCCGCGCTCGCGTCGGCCAGGTGCCGGCGGCGGCTGTCGGGACCGAAGCTCGGCGCCAGCACGTCGGGCGGGGTGAGCAGCAGCGCGTTGGTGCCGGTGCCGTGGCGGTCGGGGACGATGAGGGCCGAGCGCTCGCCGGTCGGGTGGGTGAGCAGGGCGTCCAGATCGGCGGGGGAGAGCAGGGGGCAGTCGCCGGGGACCAGCAGGGCTCGCTCGATCCCGTCCTCGAGCACGGCGCGGATGCCCTGTGTCGCGGCCGTGTTGTGTCCGCGCTCGTCGTCCTCGACGACGCTCGCACCGTAGCCGCCGGCGATCCGCTGGGCCACGCGGTCGCCGCTGACCACGACGATCCGTTCCAGGCTCGGGACTCGTCCCAGTGCGACGAGCGCGTCGGCGAACATCGCCTCGACCAGCGCACGCCGGTCGTGCGCGGCCAAGTCCTCACGCAGGCGCTGCTTGGCCTGCGCGAAGCTCTTGACCGGAAGGATGGCTGCGGTTCGCATGGGCGAGGAAACGCTACCCGAGCGCCAATGCGAACCTCAGGGCCTCCTCGGCGACCCGGCGGCGGTCGTCAGCGGTCGCCATCAGCACGTCGGTCTGAAGCACCGGCGTCCGCTCGGTCGGCCCGTCGGCCACGAGGCCGTCGATCAGCCCGTCGTAGTACGCCGCGATCCCGTCATTGGTAACCGGGAGGCCCGTGAATTCCATGAATGCGGCGGTTGGTCCCTTGACCACCTCGCCCTTCACGAGCGGGCTGACGGCGACGACAGGCGCCTCGGCCTGGGTGAGGGCCTTCCGCATGCCATCGACGGCGAGGATTGGGCCGATCGAGATGACCGGGTTCGAGGGCCCGATCACGATCGCCTGTGCGGTGGTGATCGCGGTTAGGACCTCGGGGGTGGGGCGCGCGTTGCGGGCTCCGTGAAACTCGACGTCCTTCACCGGGCCGGCACCGGCGGCGGCGCCGCCCGCCCTGATCATGAACTCCTGAAACGGCCACCAGCGCTCATTCGCCATGACCCGGGTGCGGACCGGCTCGTCGCACATGGGAAGGACGGTGGCGGGCACCTTCAGGGCTTTTGCGATGTTGGTGTGCGCAGTGGTCAGTCGCTCGCCTTCTTGGAGACGGCGGGCGCGCTCGAGCCCGATCGCCAGGTCCTGATCGCCGAGGTTGAACCACACGTCGACGTCGATCGCCCTGAGCCCGTCCATCACGTGGAACGTGTCGCCCGCGAGGCCCCAACCGCGCTCGTCGATCCGGTCGGCGAGCCAGAACGTCACGAGGTCCGGGTCGGGCGATACGTATGCCCCGTAGATCTCGATGTCGTCACCCGTGTTGGCGATGACCGTCAGCGACTCACCGCCGAGGACATCGAGCATGCCGCGGGCGAGCTTCGCCCCGCCGGTCCCGCCGGCCAGGACGACGACCGGGCCACTCACAGGCCCGTGATCTTGATCCCGGCCCGGACCTTGTTGCGCACGTTGATCGAGATGATCAGTGGCGTTAGTTGCTCGACTATCCGGGCCATCTCGAGCGGGCCACAGTCCACCGGACGCAAGCCGGGGATCGTGTCGACCAGCTTGGCCACCTTGGCCTTGTCCTCTTTCCGATCTCCGCAGATCAGCACGTCCTCGTCGAGGTCGTGATCGAGGTCGGTGAGGAGCGCGGCGCTGACCGTGTGAAATGCCGAGACCACGCGGACCCCCTCGGGAACCATCTCCTGGGCCTGCTGAGCGGCCGATCCCTGCCAGACCCCTAGCGTCCGCGTGGCCTTGCCGCTCACCGCGGCCGCCAGGGGGACGGTCGCATCGACGAGCAGTTGATCGGGTTTCAGGACGCCCTTGAGGTTCGTCAACGTCTCGGACTGATTGCGAAACGGCACGCTGAGGATCACGATCTCCGCCCCCTCGACCGCCTCGGCGTTCTGCCGCCCCGCACATTCAGGGATGACGTCCGACGCGCGTTTGGCCGCCTCATGGGCGCGCTGCTCGTCGCGCGAGCCGATCACGATCGGAACCCCAGCCCGTCCGAGTCGCAGGGCGAGCCCGAATCCGAGGGCGCCGGTCCCGCCGACGATGCAGACCGGATCGGTGTTCGTGTCCCCGTCCGGGGTCATCCGCCGCTTCTCGCGCCCGCGTCGATGATCCGGCGTTCGTGGCGGCCGACGCCGATCGTCCGTCCGTCCTCGGCCGTCACTTCTACTTTGAACCGGAGCTTTCGGCCGTCCACGATCTCCTCGAGCCGTGAGTGCACGGTGCAGCGATCCCCTTTTCTCGCGGCTCCGACGTGTTTGACGTTGACTTCGAAGCCGACCGTCGCCTTGCCGTCTTGTAGCGCGGGGCGGACGAGCATGGCCGAGGTGCGCTCCATCATCGCGATCATTCCCGGCGTCGAGAGCACCTCGGTGGCGAGCGTGCCGCCCACGTCGGTGAGGAGCCGTCCGTCGACCTCGAAGTCGTCTGTGGTCTCCATTCCCACCTCCAGCGAGCCGCTCATCGGCGGCGCACCCTAGCGCGTTCATAGAATCGGGACCGATGAGCGAGCTGCCGACACGGGTGCGGGTCCGCGAGGTGGGGCCTCGCGACGGCTTCCAGAACGAGCCCGAGGTGATCCCGACCGCGGACAAGGTTCGCCTGATCGAGCTGCTCGGCGCCACCGGCTTGCAGCGGATCGAGGTCACGAGCTTCGTGCGGCCGGACGTGATCCCGCAGCTGGCCGACGCCTCGGAGGTTCTCTCGGCGGTGTCGCTGCCGGAGGAGGTGGCGGTCAGCGTGCTCATACCGAATGAGCGCGGGCTGGAGAGGGCGCTGCCGTTGCGGGATCGGTTCCAGGAGATCAACGGCTTCCTGTCGGCGTCCGAGACGCACAATCGTCGAAATGTGGGGCGCTCGGTGGCGGAGTCGCTGACCGGGCTGGCGCGGACGTTCACGCGGGCGATCGACGAGGGTCTGCGCTGCGAGGGCGTGATCTCCACGGCTTTCGGCTGTCCGTATGAGGGGCACGTGCCGGTTTCTCGAGTCCTGGACGTTGCCGCTGCTCTGGCGGACGCGGGCGCGATGGAGGTGGGGTTCGGCGACACGACAGGGATGGCGAACCCGGTGCAGGTGCGGGAGTTCTTTGACGCCGCACGCTCGCGGTTGCCCGGGATCGAGCTGACCGCCCACTTCCACAACACCCGGGGGCAGGGGCTGGCGAACGTGTTTGCCGCATTGGAGGCGGGGGTCGAGAGCTTCGAGTCGAGCTTCGGCGAGCTCGGCGGGTGCCCGGTGCCGGCGGGCGCGACCGGCAACATCGCCACCGAGGACCTCGTGTCGATGCTGCACGAGATGGGGATCGCGACCGGCGTGGATTTGGTTTCGCTGCTTGAGGCGTCGCGTTCGGTCCAGGACGTGCTCGGGCGGCCGCTCGGGAGCCACGTTCTGTTGGCGGGGCCCGTGGAGTGGCAGCCCTCATGACCGAGCTCGAGCAAGGGGATACGCTCGACGCTGCGGTCGGCCGCGCGTTGGCCGGAGGTCCGGAGCGCCACCGTGAGAAGGCCGTGGCGCAGGGCAAGCTGCCCGTGCGCGAGCGCGTGGCCCGTCTGCTCGATCCCGACTCGTTCGCCGAAGAGGGGCTGCTCGCCGGCTGGCAGGAGGACGGCCTCGGGGCCGAGGGCGTGGTCACCGGGCTCGGGACTGTCTCTGGAGCTCCCGTAGCGGTCATGGCCAATGACCCGACGGTGAAGGCGGGATCGTGGGCGCCGCGCACGGTTGAAAAGATCGTGCGGCTGCAGGAGCGGGCGCTGGCATTGCGCGTGCCCCTGGTTTATCTGGTCGACTCGGCCGGAGCTCGGATCAACCAGCAGGTGCAGATGTTCCCCGGGCGGCGGGGCGCGGGACGGATCTTCTTCAACCAGGTCCGGATGTCGGGCGTGGTGCCGCAGGTGTGCGTGCTGTTCGGGCCTTCAGCCGCGGGCGGGGCGTATATCCCCGCGTTCTGCGATGTCGTGATCATGCGCGACGGCAACGCATCGATGTACCTCGGGTCGCCGCGGATGGCCGAGATGGTGATCGGCGAGAAGGTCACACTCGAGGAGATGGGCGGCGCAAGGATGCACACCTCGCGCTCGGGCGTCGGGCACGTGCTGGTGGGGACCGACGAGGAGGGCATCGATTTTGCCCGTCGCTACCTGAGCTATTTCCCGTCGTCGTACCTCGGGGAGCCGCCGGCAGCCCCGCCATCTTTGCCGGCTTCCAGCGATCGCTCGATCCGCGAGCTGATCCCGGCCGATGAGAACAAGCCGTTCGACATGCGGGAGCTGGTCGACCGCGTGATCGACGAGGGGTCATTCCTGGAGATCCACGCCCGATGGGCCCGCGAGGTGATCGTCGGCTATGCGCGGATCGACGGGCGCGTGGTCGGGATCGTCGCCAACCAACCCAAGGTCAAGGGCGGCGTCCTGTTCGTCGACTCGGCCGACAAGTGCGCCCGGTTCATCTGGACGTGCAACGCGTTCAACATCCCGCTGTTGTTCCTCGCCGACGTGCCGGGCTTCATGATCGGGACGCAGGTGGAACGCGAGGGGATCATCCGCCACGGGGCCAAGATGATCAGCGCGGTCTCCGAGGCCAACGTGCCGAAGATCTCGGTGATCGTGCGCAAGGCCTACGGCGCCGGTCTGTACGCGATGGCGGGGCCGGCCTTCGACCCCGACTGCTGCCTCGCGCTGCCGACCGCCTCGATCGCGGTCATGGGTCCCTCGGCCGCGATCAACGCGGTCTACTTCAACCAGCTGCAGGCGATCGAGGATTCGGACGAGCGGGCCGCGCGGACTGAGGAATTGCGGCGTGAGTACGCCGAGGACATCGACATCCTCCACCTGGCGTCGGAGCTGGTGATCGACGCTGTCATCCAGCCCGAGGATCTGCGCTCCGAGCTCATCCGCCGGTTCGGCCTGGCCGCCGGTAAGCATCGCGAGTGGCCGGACAAGCGCAACCCGGTCACGCCGGTGTAGCCGCCGCCTCGGCCGGCGCCAGCGACGCATCGATCTCGTCGACCAGGATCAGCGCGAACTCGAGGGCACGGCCGAGCGCGCCCTCCTCGATGTTGTCGGTGATGTCTTTCGTCTGGTGCGAGCCCGGCGCAAGGCCGAGGTTGTCGAGGGACCCGATCGTCAGGGCGGGTACGCCGCGGGCGCGGGCCGGGAGAGCGGGTGTGCCCCCGCGCCCGCGGTGGCCGGGGCCGGTTTGGATCCGGGTGGAAAGGTCTCGGAGCGTGCGCGAGTAGCGCAGCGGGATCAGCCGTCCGTCGCTCAGCCAGTGCTGGACGTGGCCGGCACCGCAGGGCGCGATGCCGAGGACGACCGTGCCGACCCGCGGGAGCTCACGTCGGCGGCGGCGTAGATATCGCTGCATCCCGATTTCGTGGCCTTCGCCGGCGCCCTGGAGGACCAGCTCAACATCGAGATTTCGAGGCGGCCCGGTTCTGAGTGCGTTGGCGAGCGCGACTGCCACCGCGGCTCCGCTGGCGTTGTCGTTCGCAGCCGGTCCGTAGCTGGCCGCGGCCGCCTCGAGCAGCAGGGCCAGCGCCAGCACGAGCACCACCGTGGGCGGCAGCTGGATCACGCCGAGCGCGTGCGAGGGGTGATGCTCGGTCGCGCGGATGATCGCGACCGCCAGCTCCCAGGTGATGGCGAGGGACAGCCAGGCCAGCCAGCCGAGGGCAAGAGGTCCTGTGGCGCGGCGGAGGCGAGCCGTAGGTCGGCGGAGGGCGTCGCGGTAGACCAGCGCGGTCCGGCCGGCGTCGTAGTTGGCGGTCACGATGAGGCGGGCCGGCTTGGGCGAGTCACCCGAGGTCGCCGTCGCGACGACGTTCTGGCTGGCCCGCTCGGGGGTGAGCCGCCGGCCGGGGGAGACGCCGGTGAGCCCGTCGGCAAGCATCGACAGCAGCGCCGCACCGAGGAGCGCGGCGCCGATCGTCGGCTGGGCGACCGAGAGGAGACTCCCGGCCAGCGCAAGCGCGACGTGCCAGGCGTGAGCGAGCGCCCAGCTCGGGCGGCACCAGAACGACTCCGTGCTGACCTTGTGACCTGCCGCGTACAGCTCCTTGGCCAGCCGGCGCGCCGCACGCCGCTCGGCGTCGGTCCCCGGGCCACGCCGCTCGAAGGCCGCCAGCGTCGCGGTCGTGTCGAGCGGTCCCATCGGCGCGGATGATCGCAGCCGGGGGTGCCCGCGGCGCGCAGTCCCGGGCGGCCCGATCCGGTAGAAACCCCGACGAGATGGGTCCTGACGAGGAACGACAGTTGCTCGCCGTCGCCCGCGATGCCGCCGAGGCGGCGGCGGCCGAGCTGCGCCAGCGGTTCGGCGAACGCGCCAGCGGTGTCCGGTCCAAGAGCACGCCGACTGACCTCGTGTCCGACGCCGACCTCGCCGCGGAATCGGCGATCCGTTCGGTCCTCGCCGAGCGCCGGCCCGGCGATTCGATCCTCGCCGAGGAAGGCGGCGAGTCCGAGGGCGGCGAGCTTCGCTGGGTGGTCGATCCCCTCGACGGGACGATCAACTACCTGCTGGGGATTCCCGCCTACGCGGTGAGCGTCGCCTGCGAGGATCGTTCCGGCGTCGTCGCTGGCGTGGTCCTCGACCCGAGCCGCGATGAGCGCTTCGAAGCGACGCGCTCGGGCGAGCCCACGCTCAACGGCGACACGTTTCAGCCCGGCGGACGGGCCGAGTCGCTCGGCGTGGCCATGGTCGCCACCGGCTTCGGCTACGACGCCAAGCTGCGCGCCCGTCAGGCAGACGTCCTGACGCGAGTGCTACCTCGCGTACGCGACATCCGCCGGGTCGGAGCGGCCGCGCTCGACCTCTGCTGGTGCGCCTACGGACGCTTCGACGCCTACTACGAGCGCGGGTTGAATCCCTGGGACGTGGCCGCCGGCGGTCTCATCGCATCGCGTGCCGGGCTCGAGGTGCGCGACCTGGCCGCCACTGAGCACGAGCCCGCCGGCACCGTGGCGGCGCCCGGGCCCCTGATTGACGAACTGGTCGCGCTGATCGTCGGCTGATCGGACCGGGGCGACGGGCGGCCTCGCGGCCGACTCGCTCACCTCTGAGCGCGGGGCGGCACCACTAAACTCCCGGCGAGCGCGGCGGTGGCGCAATCGGCTGACGCGGTGCCCTCAAAAGGCACTGTCCTTCGGGACGTGTGGGTTCGAGTCCCACCCGCCGCACTTCACCGCGCTCCCTGGCGCGCCGGGAGCGTACGAGTATCAGCTGTCAGGCGGTCGCGGGCTCGCCGGAGCGAGTGTCCGGCGGGTTGTAGCCGCGCTTGCGGGCCTCGTCGATCGGGACCTCCTGCTCGACGTTCCAACCTTGCGCGAACGCCCGCATGGCGACCAGGATCAGGAGGATCTGGACCGGAATGAGCAGTAGCACCACGGTGCCGAGCGTGTCGGCGGTCAGTCCCTGGCCGCCCAGCAGCGACTTGGCGTGGGCGAACCCGCTGTGGCTGCGGTCGAACCAACTCGTCCCGGCCAGCCCAAGTCCCGCCACGACCGCGATCATCAGCACCAGGATGCCGAGGCCCGCGGCGATCGGCAGCATGCCTCGCGCCCACCTCACGAAGATGTAGAACGCGATGATCAGGTAGGCGATGCAGACGAAGAAGTTGATCGGCTTCATCCCCTCCAGCTGAGACCACCCGCCGATCGTCACGATCAGCAGCAACCCCGCCGAGACGAGCAGGACCAGCGCCACCACCGCCTTCATCAGCTTGCTCGCCGCCTTCTCGCGGTTCGGGAATACGACCGCGTAGCCCGGCGTGATCGACCGGTGATCGGCCATGGCGGGCACCTTACAAATTGCTGCCTCGGCGTGCGAAGGTTCGCCTAGGGCGCCAGTCGTCGCTGCGTCCCCGGAGCGCGCCGGTCCGCCCACGACCTAGAATCGCCTGCGCCGTTCATGCGGGCGTGGCGAAATTGGTAGACGCGCCGGCTTTAGGTGCCGGTGGGCTTAGCTCGTGGGGGTTCGAGTCCCTCCGCCCGCACATTTTCGCGTTAGGTCTTGGGTCCGATGATCTCCTCGAGGATCGCGACGCTGTCCCTGTGCGAGACCGTGAGGTTGCGGTGATTCGACTGGGTCACGCGGATCCCGAGCAGCTCGCAGTGCTCAATGAAGATCCGCCGGATATCGGCCGAGTGGTTCGTGAAGAAGTATCGGATGTACGAGTACTCGGCGACGCGGCCACTCGGGAGCTTCGTACGAAAACGATTGACCGCGCGACACCCGTCTGAATGGATGAGTCCTCGGAGCAACCAGCCGGGATGCGCGTGGGTGAGTTCGAGTTGCCAGTCGGCAAGCATGATCGGGCGCAGGTGTTTTCTCCCACCTCCATGTTGCGGGAACGCCCTTAGCACGGCTGGATGGCTGATGCAGAGGACATCCGACTGTCCGACGGACGACGGGTGAACGCGTGGAGCGCGACCCGAAAACGTCTTCGCCATCGCCGCGAGGATCTCGTCCGAGATGCCGGGATACTGGCGATCGTTGACGATCTGAAGCCAGACGCCCCTCTGCACGTTGATGGTGCCGTCGCCGAGATACGCCCCGAGGAGGTAGCAGTAAGCCGCGCCGTCCCGAACCGACCATTCCGTCGCAAGTTGGTCACGCTGAACGGTCAAGGGCGGGCGGCCGGCGAGACGCCAGTTGCGAACAGTCCCGCGTTTCACGCCGGTTTGCTGAGCGATCTTGTAGTCGCTGAGACCCGTCCCCAGGAGCGCCATTACCGCTCGGTAGGTTGCAACGTTGTACGCCATACGCGAACATATGTTCGCCTCGGGTTCGGACGGATCAATTGCCCGATCGCTACCATCGCGGCACCCCTAGGGGAGTGAGATAATGGCGATTCGCATGGTCTCCAAAACCATGAATCCGGGTTCGAATCCCGGCTCCCCTGCTTGAAGTCGCACACGGTCTACCGGACGTTCAACACCGAACAGCGCCGGGAGTTCGTGCGGATCACCGAGGACGTCGCCCAGGCGGTGCGGGACGCCGGCATCAGCGAGGGCATGGCGTTGGTGTGCGCGATGCACATCACCGCCGCGGTGTGGATCAACGACGACGAACCGGGTCTCCAGGCGGACACGCTCGAGTGGCTGGACAAGGTCGCGCCGCCGAGCTGGCAGGAGCCGGCCAATGACGTCGCGCGCGAACTGCTGCCGGACCCAGGCGACTACCGCCATCACCGCGGCGGGGAGGACAACGGCGACGCGCATTTGAAGAACCTGCTCGTGCACCATCAGGTCATCGTGCCGGTGACCGACGGCGAGCTCGACCTCGGCCCGTGGCAGCAGATCTTCTACTGCGAGTTCGACGGCCGGCGGTCCAAGCGGCTCGTGATCAAGGTGCTCGGGGAGTAGCCGTGGAGGCGTCGCGCGTCTTCGTCGACGGCGCGCTCGAGGGACGGGTCGCGCTCGTCACCGGCGGCGGCACCAATCTCGGTAAGGCGGCGGCGGCCGAGCTGGCGCGCTGCGGCGCTCACGTGGTGATCGCAGGGCGCCGAGCGGAGGTGCTCGAGGTTGCGGCCGCGGAGCTGGGGGAGCGTTGCTCGTGGGTGGCCGGCGACATCCGCGATCGCGCCGGCGCCCAGGAGATCGTGGCGACGGCACTCAAGCGATTTGGCCGTCTTGATGTGGTGCTGAACAACGCCGGCGGTCAATACATGGTCCCGGCGGAGGGACTGGCGACCAAGGGGTGGCGGGCCGTCCAGCGACTGAACGTCGACGGGACGCTGGCCATGTGCAAGGCGGCGTACGAGCTCGCCATGCGCGAGGCCGGCGCCGGAACGATCCTCAACGTGACCGTCTCGCCGCATCACGGGATGCCGGCGATGGCCCACACGGGCGCGGCGCGGGCGGCCGTGGAAGCGATCACCCGAGATCTCGCGGCGACCTACGGCCTGCACGGCATCACGGTGATCGCGGTCGCGCTCGGGCGGTTCGACACCGAGTCGCTTCGCAAGTATCCGGCCGAGCTGTGGCGGACCGCCGCCGCCACCGTTCCGCTCCAGCGGCTGGGCAGCCTCGAGGAGTACGGCTGGCTGGTCGCACTGCTCGCGACGCCCCTCGGGGCCGCGCTGTCCGGATCCGTCGTCACGCTCGACGGCGGCCTCGACAACTGGTTCGGTCGCTGGCCGCCCGCGGACCTGACCGACGACGGCCAGGTGCCGACAGAGGCCCGCCGGCCGGTCGCCTGACGAGGACCCCGGCTACCATCAGCCCCTCAGCCGCGGGCGAGGTGTTAACGGTTGCACGGGAGCCTTCCAAGCTCTAAGAACGGGTTCGACCCCCGTCGCCCGCTCTGAGGTTACGCGTAGAATCGGACCCGATCACATCACGGGGAGTAGCGCAGTCTGGTAGCGCACCCGGCTGGGGGCCGGGCGGTCGCAGGTTCAAATCCTGTCTCCCCGATTGAAAAGAGCCTGGAAACTGGCCTCTTCGGATGGGACTTGATCCGACCAGGACTCCCCTGAGGGGGCCAAAAGGGGGCTAAACATTCCCGGTCGACCAGCGCTCGCATCGGACGTCGCCATCAACGGCAACGGCCACGCCAGACGTCGCACTCACCGAACGCTGAGCGAACAGCCCTGCGACCCTCGCTGGGGCCGGTTTTTGATGTGGAGGATGGCGGGCGGTTACGCGCGGGCGTGAAGCTCCTCGCCTGTTGATCAGTCGGTTAGCGCGAGGTATCGGGCACGGCGGCGCCGTCGGCGCGGATGGCATCGAGGAGCTTCCAGGCGAGAGTGATCGACCGGCTCTGGATGATGAGCCAGCCGACCCCGATGCGTTTGGCCAGGATCTCGGCCGACGGGATGGTAAACACACCGGGCTGGTTCGTTGGCGTGAGTCCTGGCGGGGGCGGTGCAGCTCGCTGGGGCGCTTGCGCGTTGAGCAGCAATGCCGCAGAGGGGGCGTCGGACTGGCCGCTGATCGAGAACCAGCTGCGCGCGCAGCTGAACAAGGTGCCGTCGGCCACGGTCGTGCCCAGAGCTGGCGTTCGCGTTGCCACCACCTCCCATTGCGCGGTCACGCCCGCTAACCGCACCTCGGGGATGACGCAGGGCGCCGATTCGCGCGAGCCCGGCACGTAGCTGCGGCTCGGAGACGCGCCATCTCGTGCACCGAGGAGAAGTCCGGAAACGGCGCCGGAGGCGGGTATCGGGTTCCCGCGGGCGTCCAGCGGCACCGGTCGGATCCGGTCAAGCGGAGCGGATGTCAACGCCACCACCGCTCTCCAACCGCCAGGTAGCCGAGCATCGGCTCGCGGGGTGATGACCTGTCGCCTGCTGATCTGCACAGCGGCCACCCGCGAGTTGACGATCATCCAGACCAGGCCTAGATGCCGATCGGCACCATCCAAAGCATGGCCGCTCTGGCGCAGCGGCGCTTGTTCGTTGCTGACCGGCTCGCCGCCGGCGAGGATCACCGCCGCGCCCGGTGCGGCCGCGGGCGAACACGTGCCAGCGCCCGCGTCATCGATGCTCCCTGTGATCGAGAACAGCGGATAACTGCACCACCCGGCGTGGCCGGGCTCGAGATCCGGAGTAAGCGGGATGTCATATCGAAGCCGTCCCAGTAGGCCCGGCACCGTCCCGGTCAACGGCGCTGAGTGCGCACTCAGAAGCGCGACCGCGGCAGCCGTTGACCCGCCCGCGAGAACCAGGACCGCCACCAGCGCCAATGGCGACCGCCGCCACCGCGACCAGATCCGCGATCGACGCGCCCGGCCACGGGTCGCGCGGGTCCCTGCCGGCGGAACCGCCGCGTACTCCCCAAACGCATCGGCATCACCGGCCACCGTCGCCATCAGCAGCTCATCATCCCCGTAGGTCGGTGCCCGGCGCCACTACAACAAGCTTGCCTACCTCACGCCCTTGTGACAACAACGACGCGACCGTCTGGCTCACCGCAGAGGACGCTGCGCGCTCATGGACCAATATGCGCGAACTGGAGCTCGCGCTCTCGACCTGGCGTCTCGCCGTCGGATCCCTACCCGTGGGCCAGCCTCGACATCCATGCCGACAGGCTCTCGCCGACCGGGAACGGCGTGCGAAACCCGCCTCGATCGCGCCGGCAGCCATCTCAGCCCTCGGGTGCCAACGTTGCCCTCACCGCGCAAAAGCGGGCTCGTCGGAAGAGGCCCGCGGCTGTCCGAATGGCGATCCAACAGCGTGCGGACTACACGTGGATCACACCGGTCGACCGCTGGATCGCAGCCAGGTCTCGAAGCGGTTCAAGCGCTCGCTGCAGCGCGCCGGAGTGAGAGAAGTCCGCTTCCACGATCTGCGACATACGTTCGAAACGAGGATGGCCGCCACTGGCGTCCCTATCCGAACGCTGCAGGCTTGGATGGGCCACGCCGACATCAAGACGACGATGGTCTACACCCACTACGCGCCCGCCCCGAACGAAGTCGCTCTCGTAACCGATGCCTTCAACCCTCAGGTGTTGGTTGAGGGGGCTAAGGAGGGGGCTAAACCGAGAGAAACTCAGCCCCACTCGGGCCCCTGAAACCCGGGTAAAATCCGGGGTTCGCGATTCGGCCCTACCCCGTGATCCCTTCGTGGGGCCGGGCGGTCGCAGGTTCAATTCCTGTCTCCCCGATTCAACGATTTCCCTGCAAATCGGCATCTTTCAGAAGAGCCGAGAAGTGTCTGCGGGAGAGTGCTGAC
>CAWHTT010000017.1:0-233100 GCA_963832315.1 uncultured Solirubrobacterales bacterium
GAGCGGGAGGGAGGGACGCAATCAGTCGCCGAGCTCGGTGCGCCGGCGCACCACGAACTCCTCGAGCTCGGCACGGATGCCGTCGTCGAGCGGCGGCTGCTCGTAGCGCTCGAGCGTCTCGCGCCAGATCTCGGCCGCGCGGGCGGTGGTGTTCCGGGCGCCGCGCTTGGACCAGCGGTCGAAGTTCTCCGTCGAGGACAGCAGTGGGCGGTAGAAGCACTCGCGGAAGCGCTCGAGCGTGTGGGCCGCGCCGAGGAAGTGCCCGCCGGGACCGACCTCGGTGTGGGCGTCGAAGGCCAGCGACGCCTCGTCGATCTCGAGCGGGGTGAACTCGTGGCGCAGCTCGCGCAGGAGCTCGACGTCCACGATGAACTTCTCGTAGCAGGAGACCAGGCCGCCCTCGAGCCAGCCGGCCGAGTGCATGACGAAGTTGGTCCCGGCCAGGAACGTGGGCAGCAGGGTCATCAGCGACTCGTACGCCGCCTGGGCGTCGACGGTCTGGGAGGCATTGAGGGCGCCGCCGCCACGCCAGGGCAGGCCAAAGCGCCGTGCGATCTGGCCGGTGCACAGCACGCCGAGTCCCGACTCGGGGGTGCCGAAGGAAGGGGAGCCCGACTGCATGTCGGTGTTGCTCAAAAAGGATCCGAACACGACCGGGCAGCCCGGCCGGATCAGCTGGGCCAGCGCGATCCCGGCCAGCGCCTCGGTGACCTGCTGCACGAGCGTGGCCGGCAGCGACACCGGCGACATCGCGCCCATGAGCAGGAACGGGCTGATCACCACGGCCTGGCCGGCCTTCACGTACTCGACCATCGCGGCCAGCATGCGGTCGTCGTAGCGCAGCGGCGAGTTGACGTTGATCAGGCTGATCGACACCGGGGCGCGGTCGAGCGCCTCGCGGCCCCCGAACAGGATCTCGCCCATCTTTATGGTGTCCGCCGCGTTCGGGCCGCTGGTCACCGAGCCCATGTACGGCTTGTCGGACAGGGTCTGGAGCGCGAACACCATGTCGAGGTGGCGCGAGTCGAGCGGGCGGTCCTCGGGCTCACAGATCGTGCCGCCCGGCGAGTCGAGTTGGTCGAACGTCTGGCACAGCTTGACCAGGTTCTCGAAGTCGGCCATCTTGGCGTCGCGGCGGGTGTCGCCCTCGCGGATGAACGGCGGGCCGTAGACCGGCGCGAACACCATGTGGTCGCCGCCGATGTGGGCGGTGTTGGCCGGGTTGCGGGCCTGGAGGTCGAACTCACGCGGCGCCTTGGCGACCTGCTCGAGGATGAACTCGGGATCGAACCGAATGCGGTTCTCGTCCTCGAGGGTCTGGCCGGCCTTGACCAGGATGTCGACCGCCTCGGGGAGCAGGAACTCGACGCCGATCTCCGACACCAGCCGCCGCCAGCCGCGGTCGATCACGTCCATGGCCTCTTCGCTGAGGATCTCGTAGCGGGGCATGGAGTTCACGAACAAGGCGGCCTCCTCGGGGGTGGGGGGTTGACCTGGCGGCTTCTATCCGTAACCTTATCGGGCGTGGAACAACAGTTCCAACCTAATGGAGGCGGCGGTGGCGTGGGCGCTGCGCAGGGGACGGCCGCGATCGACCGCGGCGCCGACCTGCTCGTGCGTGTGCTCGAAAGCGAGGAGCCGGTGGCGCTGACCGACCTCGCGAGCGCGGCCGGGCTGCCCAAGAGCACCGCCTCGCGCCTGGTCAGCGCGCTCGAGCGCCGCGGACTGATCGAGCAGGACGGCGAGCGCGGGCGCCTGCGGCCGGGGCCGGCGATCCTTCGGGTGGCCGAGCGCGGCATGCTCGAGCGAAACCTGGTGGAGCTGGCGCGACCGTCGCTTGACGCGCTGGCGGAGGCATGCGGTGAGACGATCAACCTGGCCGTGCCCGCGCATGACGGGATCGAGCACATCGCCCAGGTGGACAGCCGGCACTTCCTCGGCGCGGGGCAATGGCTCGGGCGCTCGGTGGGCTACGAGCATTCCGCCAACGGCAAGGTGTTCACGGCGTTCGGGCGCGCGCCGGCGTCGACGACCGGGACCGCCGAGGCGGCCACGACCCGCGAGCTCCAGGCCGTCCGGCGGGACGGCTTCGCCACGTCGATCGACGAGCTCGAGGTCGGCCTGTCCGCGATGGCGGCGCCGGTCCGAGGAGCGCGGGGCGAGGTGTTGGCCGCGCTCAGCATCTCGGGTCCGAGCCTGCGGATGAGCACCGGCCGCATCGCCGAGCTCCAGCCGATTTTGATTAGCGAGGCGCGGAGGCTCAGCCGGCGCCTCGGCCACCGCGAACAAGGAGAACGCGCCGCATGACCCGGAGGTGTCGCCATGGCCACTGACGAAGAGATCCTCCAGCTGCTCTACGACGAGACGCTGGTCGGGAACGCGCCGGCGGTTCGCGACGGCGTCAACGAGGGTCTCGAACAGGGGCTCGCGGCCGAGCGGATGCTTTACGAGGGCCTGATCCCGTCGCTCGAGGAGGTCGGCGCGCGGTTCGAACGCGGCGACTTCTTCGTGCCCGAGATGCTGATCGCCGCGCGCGCGATGCAGGGCGCGCTCGACATCCTGCGGCCGCTGCTGGCCGAGACGGGGGTGGCCCAGGTCGGCACATTTCTGATGGGCACGGTCAAGGGCGACGTCCACGACATCGGCAAGAACCTGTGCAACATCATGCTCGAGGGCGCGGGCTTCCACGTGATCGACCTGGGGGTCAACGTGGCGCCGGAGAAGTTCATCGAGCAGATCGAGGAGCACAACCCGGACATCGTCGGGTTCTCGGCCTTCCTGACCACGACCATGCCGATGTTCAAGGCCAACATCAACGCGCTCGAAAAGGCCGGGATGCGCGACCGCGTGATCGTGATGGTGGGCGGGGCGCCGGTGACCCAGGAGTACGCGGACGCGGTCGGCGCCGACGGATACTCGGCCGACGCGTCCTCCGCCGTCAAGAAGGCCAAGGAGCTGATCCAGCTCCGGCGCGAGAAGGTCCTGGCATGAGCTCGGGCGCCTTTGCGGAAACCGTCCTGCGCTCGCGGACCAAGACGGTCACGATCGGCCACGGCCGGCCGTTCTGCATCATCGGCGAGCGGATCAACCCGACCGGCCGCAAGAAGTTCGCCGAGGAGCTGCGGGCCGGCGAGCTCGCCACGGTCAGCGCCGACGCGGTGGCGCAGGTCGAGGCCGGCGCCGACATGCTCGACGTCAACGCCGGCATCCCGCTCGTCGACGAGGCCGAGCTGCTCGCGACGATGCTCGGGACCGTCCAGGTGGCGGTCGACGTGCCGATCTGCATCGACTCCTCGGTGATCGAGGCCTTGGAGGCGGGACTCGCGGCGTACGAGGGTCGCGCGCTGGTCAACTCGGTGACCGCCGAGGACGAGCGCCTCTCCGAGATCCTCCCGCTCGTCGCGCGGCACGGAGCGGCGGTGATCGGGCTGGCCAACGACGAGACGGGGATCCCGGAGACGCCGGAGAAGCGCCTGGAGTGCGCGCGCAAGATCGTGTCCGCGGCGGCCGACTACGGGATCGCTCGCGACGATGTGGTCATCGACCCGCTGGCCATGACCGTCGGCGCGGACCCGACGGCGGTCACGACCACGCTGACCACGATCAGCCGGATCCGCGACGAGCTCGGGGTCAACATGTGCCTGGGCGCGTCAAACGTGTCGTTTGGCCTGCCCGACCGGCACGCGCTGAACGCCGGGTTCCTGCCGATGGCGATGGCCGCCGGCCTGACCAGCGCGATCATGTCGACCGCCCGTCCGGTGGTGGACGCGGTCCGGGCGGCCGACCTGCTGCTCGGGCACGACGAGTGGGCCGCGAACTGGATCGCGACGCATCGCGCGCGGCAGTCGACGGTGGTGCAGGGGGCGTCCGTGTCGTGAGCGGCCCTTCGCCGCAGCGGCGTCGGCTGGAGCTGGCCGGCACGGATTCCGGGCCGGTCGAACCGGCCCCCGACGACGGCACCGGGCGCGTCCGTCTGCGCTTCCTGCCCGAGGGGGCCGAGGTGCGCGTGCCCAGCGGCACGCCGGTGTTCGACGCGGCGAGCTGGAACGGGATCGCGATCGACTCGACGTGCGGCGGCCACGGCACGTGCAAGAAGTGCAAGGTGCGCATCGTGTCGGGAGACGTGCCGGTGGGGCCTTTGGACCCCCGGGCGTTCACGACTGACGAGCTGCGCGAGGGCTGGCGATTGGCCTGCCGGGCGGGTGCCCGCGGCGATCTGGTCGTCGAGGTCCCGCCGCTTCAGACCCGGCCCAAGGCGGCGCTGGCCGGCGTGGGCCGCCACGTGATCCTGCGCCCGGCGGTCCAGAAGCGCCACCTGGTGCTCGAGGAGCCGACCATGGAGGACCAGCGCTCGGACTTGCAGCGCGTGCTCGACGCGCTCGAGGACCTGGAGCCCCATGCCTCGCTGGACGTGTTGCGCTCGCTCGGGTCCGTGCTGCGCTCCTCGCACTGGAACGTCACCGCGGTGGTGTGCGATCAGGAGCTGATCGACCTGGAGCCGGGTGACACGACAGCGCGGCGGTTTGCGATCGCGTTCGACCTCGGCACCACGACCGTGGTGGCGACCCTCCTCGATCTGGAGAGCGGTCAGCCGGTCGCCGTGCGCTCGATGCTCAACCGCCAGCAGCCGTTCGGCGCCGACGTGATCACCCGCATCTCGGCCACGATGATGGACGCGGATGCGCTCGGCGCGCTGCGCGAGCGGGCGCACGAGACGATGAACGCGCTGGTCGCCGAGGTGTGCGGCGAGGGCGAGGTCGACGCCCGCGAGGTGTACGAGATCACGGTGTGCGGCAACGTGACCATGATGCATCTGGCGCTCGGCATCGATCCCGAGCCGCTGTCGATGGCGCCGTTCGTGGTCTCCACGCATTCGTTCCCGGACGTGCGCGCGCACGACTTCGGCCTCGAGGTCCATCCCCGTGCGCCAGCCTTCCTGTTCCCCTCACTCGGTGCGTACGTCGGCGGCGACATCGTGGCCGGGATGCTCGCGACGGGGCTCACGCGCGATCGCCGGGTGCGGTTGTTCATCGACGTCGGCACCAACAGCGAGATCGCGCTCGGGTCGGTCGACCGGGTGGTTGCCACGGCGGCGCCGGCCGGGCCGGCGTTCGAGGCGGCGCAGATCAGGTGCGGGATGCGCGCCGCGCCGGGGGCGATCGAGGGCGTGAAGATCCGGGACGGCTCGGTCTCCCTGGACGTGATCGGCGACCAGGAGCCGCTCGGAATGTGCGGCTCGGGCCTCGTCGACGCGGTGGCCGAGCTCGCTCACTGCGGGCTGCTCGACCACTCGGGGCGGTTCATGCCCGACGAGGAAGCGGCCGTGGCGCACCCCGCGTTGGCCGAGCGGCTGACCAAGATCGGTAAGGAGCGCGTGTTCGTGCTGGATTGGCGCGGGTCGACGGACCCGGAGCGCTCCGTGTTCCTCTCCCAGCGCGACGTGCGCGAGCTCCAGTTCGCCAAGGCCTCGATCGCCACCGGATGGAGCATCCTCATGCACGAGTTGGGAGTCGGGCCCGGCGATGTGGCGCAGGTTCTGCTGGCGGGCAGCTTCGGCGCGTACCTGACGCCTCTGAGCGCGGTGCGGATCGGGCTGGTTCCGAAGATCGCGCTGCCGCGGATTGTGTCGGCCGGCAATGTCGCCGGCGAGGGGGCCAAGATCGCCGCCCTGTCGCTCCGCGAGCGGGCGGAGGCGTACTCGATCCTGCGCGAGGTCGAGTACGTCGAGCTGTCGGGGCGAGCGGACTTCAACGACATGTTCATCGACCAGCTGGCCTTCCCGGGATGAAGGCGGTGGTCGCATGCGGGGCCCTGGCCCTCGACGTGCGGCGGATCGCCAGCCGCCGCGGCTGGGACGTGCAGGTGATACCGGTGCCGGCCCTGCTGCACAACCATCCCGAGCGCATCGGCGCCGCGGTCGCCGAGCTCTCCGAGGGACACGACGTCGTGGCCGTCGCGTACGGGGACTGCGGTACCGGCGGTGCGCTCGACGGGTTCCGCCGCCTCGGTGGCGAGCACTGCTACGACGTGTTCGCGCGGGCCGAGGTGCGGGCGGCCCTGGAGGAGGAGCCCGGGACGTACTTCCTGACCGACTTCCTGGCCCGGACGTTCGAGCACACGGTGTGGCGCGAGCTCGGACTTGACCGCTACCCCGAGTTGCGCGAGGACTACTTCCGTAATTACACGCGCGTGATGTGGCTGGCCCAGCGGCCGGTTGCGGCGACCCGGGCTGCGGCCGAGCGTGCGGCGGAGCGGCTCGGGTTGCCGCTGGTCGTGCGCGAGGTGGGCGTGGGTGGGCTGGAGCGCGAGCTAGAGCGGGTGCTCGGCGAGCTCACGCCCGCAGCGCGCTGAGCACGGCGACGCCGGCGAGCATCGTGCACACGCCGAGGGTGCGCTTGCGGCTGAGTCGTTCGTCGAATGCGAAGTACGCGCCGAGTGCCGCCAGCCCGCCGACCTGCGAAGCCAGCACGGCGGCGACGGCGATGCCATGGCGAGAGCCGATCGTGTAGGAGTAGAAGCCGAGCACCTCGGCTATCCCCGACGCCACGACGAGCGGCACGGCGCGCCGGGTGATCTCGAGACGGCGGGTCAGCGCGAGCGGCAGGGCCAGGGTCACGACGCCGATCGCGCGGGCTGACAGGACGACCCAGGACACGGGCAGCTCGGCGCCGGCGCGCGCGGTGGCGTACAGGCTGACCCCGAAGGCGAGCGCGGCGGCGATCGCCAGCGAGATCGCGTAGGTCGGGTGGGGCGCGGTGGCGGCCGTGCGCGAGCGATCCGGGGCGGAGGCCACCCATACCCCGGCCACGATCGCCGCCAGCGTCACTCCGACGCCCGGCGCCAGCGGCTCGCCGGCGATCAGCGCGATCACCGCGGCCACCGCGCCCTCGGTCGATACGAGCGGGGCGACCAGCGAGACCTGTCCGACCCGCAGCGCGCGGTACGTGAGCACGAGGCCGCCGACGTTGCCGACGCCTGACACGGCCAGCCAGGCGCCCGAGCCCGGCCCGAGCCTGGCCGGCACCCCGCTCAGCGCTGCGAGCGGCAGCGTGATCAGCAGGCCGATCAGCATCATCCAGGCCACAACCGAGGACGGGTCGATCAGGCGACTCGAGCGCGAGGAGCACAGCGTCGAGAGCGCCCACGCTGCCGCGGCACCGAGGCCGCCGAGGATCGCGATCACACGACGGAGTGTGCCTGCTCGCTACGACCCGGCGCGAACGTCGATCGTGCCCACGTTCCAGCCGGACACGCTGACCACGGGTGAGGCGCCGGCTAGCGCGCTCCCCTGGTACGTGGCGTGCAGGGTCTCGGACTCGCCGGGCCAGAGGGTCACGTCGTTGTCCGACCACATGATCGGGAGGACCTGGTTGTCACCGCTCGCCGGCGCTCCGGAGCGCGAGCCGCGACGGACATCGGCCCGCAGGAAGAACGCCACCGTCGGCTTCGTCGAGGTGTTCGTGATCGTGACGTCGGTCTCGGTATCGCCGCCGTCCGTGCCCCAGGTCGGATGGCTGCGGGCGCTCACGCGCACGGTCGCGCCGCCCAGGCTCTGGAGCTGCTCGAGATCGCCGTACTGCGTCATGGTCGCCTGGGGGTTGCCGATCGTCGCGTCCCAGTTCACCTCGTCCTGCTGCGTGGAGAGCCAGTAGACGTTGCGGTCGACGAGCTGGCCGTGACGGGTGAGGAGCAGCTCGACGAAGTAAGCGTGCGCCGGGGCGGGCGGCTGGGTCGCGGCCGGAACGGCCGGATCCAGGAGGTTGCGAGCCACGCCCTGACTGTCAACCGAGATCCCGTTCGCGGTCTGGTCATCGAGCAGCGTGCCGTTGACGCCGTACACCTTCGCCTCGACCGACAGCCCGCGCGCGGGGGACCCGGCGAGGTTGTCCACCGAGACGGTTCCGTCGTCGTACGTGTACAGCACGTGCAGCGGCTCGTTGGCCTTCTTGGCCCCGAAGTAGCTGCCGGCCTGATCGAGGTCGTGGTTGTACAGGTCCCACAGCAGGGTCGGCCAGCCCTTGTTGAGCTGCCAGTAGACGATCCCGGTCGAGGGAGCCTGGGCGTTCGTTGAGTGGTCGATGTAGGCCTCGAACTCAGCGCGCTGGGTCTCATAGTTCTGGACCTGGGCCTCCTCGACGTACTGGTCGAGTCCCGACCATGGGCCGTAGCGGGCGCTGATCGCGGCGTCGAGGTCGTGCAGCGTCCCGAACGAGTAGCCGCCGTTCGTTTCGGGGTCGGGCAGATCCGGCTCGTAGTTGGCGTGGTACTGGTTGTAGTCCGGGTTCTGCCATAGCTCGGTCTGCTCAAACGGCGAGAGGAACCGGTTGATCGAATCGAGCGTGGGCACGGTGTGGCCGGCGCTCGCCTCGCTGTCGAACGCCCAGGCGCCGCCCACGTTGGTGCGGCTCCTATCCCCCGGGTCGAAGTGCGAGGTGTCGTACCAGTAGCTCGGCGGCACCCAGTCGTACGGCCCCTCCTTCTCGCCCGAGGAACCGAGCACGCCGAGCGGATCGGCCTTGTACTCCGCCGAGGCGATCAGCGGATCCTGGAAGTCGGCCTGCTGGAAGGCCTGCAGCGAGACGGTCTCCTGCTGGCGGGTCGGGTTGTTGTCGCTCCAGCTGAAGTTCAAGACGCTCGGGTGATTGCGCAGGTTCTGCCCGATCGTCAGCGCTGAGTTGGCGAGAACGTCGAAGTCGTGAGGGCTGGTCAGTCCGCTGTCCTGGAGCTGCCAGGCATCGCAGCACTGGAAGCCTCCGTCGACCAGGACGCCGGCGCGATCCATCTGCTCGTAGAAGTCGTCGGGCAACTGCTTGCCCTCGGTGCGGATCCCGTTCAGACCGAGGTTCCTGATCATCTCGATCTGGTTGGCGGTGTCGGCGGAGGAGTAGCGCAGGAACAGGTCCTCCGACCACCCGCCGCCGCGGAACACGAACGGCACGCCGTTGACCTGGAACTGCCGGGAGCCCTTCGGCGCGCTCGGCGCCGGACCGATCAGGCTCGTGGTGACGGTGCGGATGCCGAACGTCTCGGACTCGGTGTCGGGGGCCGCGCCGGCCTGGGTCAGCGAGGTGTGCAGGCTGTAGAGCGGATGCCGGCCCATCCCGATGGGCCACCACACGCTCGGATGGTGGACGAGGAGTTGTGGGTCGTCGCTCGGAGTGAAGGAAACCGTCTGCGTCGCGCCGGGGGCGATGGTGACCGATCGGCTGACCCTGATCGCGTGGCCGGTCGGCGACTGAACCGTCGCCGACAGCAAACCGCTCTGCGGGGTGCCGGCTTGGTTGGTTACGTCTGCCTTCACCGTCAGCGCGGCGGTCGACAGATTGGACGCGTCGTCCTGCACCACGTGCGCATTGCTCAGCGCGAGCGGCCCCGACGTGTGCAGCTGGATCGGGAACTGGATGCCGGTGTTGTTGTCCGGCGGGATCTGGGTCCAGTCCACGTTGTCGAGCGTGAACATCGAGTTCGGGTCGTTCGGATAGACCTCGAGCGCGAGCGAGTTCTCGCCGCGGCGGAGCAGGTTGGTGATGTCGAACGTGTAGCGCGTGAAGTCGCCCTGCACGGTGTCCTGCGTCGCGACCTCCTGGCCGTTGACCCACACGTCGGCCTGGCCGACCACGCCGTTGATGATCAGGTCGGCGTAGCGCGAGTGGCCGGGATCGG
This sequence comes from uncultured Solirubrobacterales bacterium, assembly GCA_963832315.1. Classification (GTDB taxonomy): domain Bacteria; phylum Actinomycetota; class Thermoleophilia; order Solirubrobacterales; family Solirubrobacteraceae; genus Palsa-465. Next base: position 9,664 of record CAWHTT010000017.1, read on the forward strand.
CGACGAAGTTGGTCCTGAACCACCACGGCTTATCGAACGGCGCGATCGCGTCGCCGATGCCCTGTGGGGTGCCGAAGCACTGCGCCATGTTGGTCGAGAAGAACACGTTCGGGCAGCGGCCGGTCTGCACGAGCGCGCCCACCTCGGTGCCGACGGCGCCGGCGTCGTCGGGACGGACGTGCAGCCACGACCCCGTCGCGAAGCCCGGGGTGGAGATCTGTTGACCGGTCTGGGTGGCACTCGCGCTGCTCTGAACCTGCCAGCCGGCCAGGCCCACGGTCTGAGTGTCGGCGGACGCGGTGGCGGTCCCGAACGCGCCGGTGGCGAGGGTCAGCAGAGTCGCGGTCGCGAGCAGAGTCAACCGCCGACGGGCAACGTGTCGTGACATACGCTCTCCTCCGAAAGTTCGGCAGCCACCGTCTAATTCGGTAAGGCTCTGAACAAAAACCCTAACTGGGAATGACCGAAAGTCAAGACGCCAGCGGGCATTCGACTGGCGATTTTCTATTTGTAGGGGGTCTACGAATTTGTAGGGGGTCTACGAATTCGGCGGGCCAGCCCTGAGGCGCGAGTAATCTGCCATTCGACGATCCGCCGGTGCCCAGTGGCAGAAAACTCGCGCTATGCGCGAGCGATCAGCCTTTCGCGGCGGGACGCGTGCCGAGTGGCAGGAAACTCGCGGCGCGGCAGGGCAGGGGCGGGGGTGTAGGAGGCCCGGTCCTCAGGTTGCCGTGACCTTGGTCAGCCCGGCGGGGCTGTCCGGGTCGAGGCCGATCGCCATGGCGAGCTCGTACGCGAGTTGCTGGCCGCGGACGACCGCGACGATCGGCGCGAGCGGCTCCGGGGCGGCGTCGGGCAGCGACACGTCGGCGCCCGCGCCGCATCCCACGATCAGCACGCTGGCCTGGCGCGCCCGCAGCTCATCGACCATCGACGCGATGTCGGCGCGGGCCGGCCCGGATGCGCAGAATGCGACGACCGGGAGGCCGCGGGTGACCGCGGCGATCGGACCGTGGCGCAGATCGGCCGCCGAGTACCCGTCGGCGAGCAGGGAGCACGTCTCCTTGATCTTGAGCGCGGTCTCGAGTGCGGCCGCGAACAGATACCCGCGCGCCACGATGATCAGCTGGGAGGCGCCGGCGAGATCTTCGGCGGCCGAGGCGACGGCGGCCCGGTCATCGAGCACGGCCTGCACCCACTCGGGTACGGCGTCGAGGTCGCCGCGGGCGAACGGGACGCCACCCACCCGTCCGAGGGCGCACGCCACGATCGCAAAGGCGGTCAGCTGCCCGGTGACCGTCTTGGTCGCGGGCACGGCCCGCTCTTCGCCCATCCCGAGCTCGACCGTCTCGCCGGCCGCCCGGGCGAGCGCGCTGTCCGGATCGTTGGTGATGGCCAGGCCTCGCCCGCCGGCCTCCTGGAGCGCCTCGAGCGTCCGCACGATCTCGGGCGTGGCGCCCGACTGGCTGACCGCGATCACGAGCTGGCCGCTGTAGTCGACGTCGATCCCATAGAGCGTGTGGAGGCTCGGAGCGGCGAGCGATACCGGCTTTCCGGTCGCCGCCTCGAGCAGATAGCGGCCATACACCGCGGCGTGGTCCGAGGAGCCGCGGGCCACGATCGTGATGCCGTTCAGCGGCTCCGGTGCACTGGCGCGCACTCGCTCGACGATCTCGTCGAAGCGTCCGATCAGCTCGCCCAGCCGCCCCGGCTGCTCGGCCATCTCCGCGGCCATCAGGATCCCGCCGCTCATCGGGCCAGGCCGTCGAGCAGCCCCGGCAGCTCTCGCATGTCGTCGAACACGACCGTGTTCGGTCCTTCAAGGAGCTCGGCCGGCGTGAGCCCGCCGGCGAAGGCGAGGGCGCGCATGCCGGCGGCGCGCGCCGCCTCGACGCCGGGCCGGCTGTCCTCGACCACCACGCAGCCGGCCGGGTCGGCCGTCATCTCGGAGGCGGCGTGCAGGAACAGGTCCGGCGCCGGCTTGCCCGCGGCGACGTCGTCGGCGCTGAAGATCCGCCCCGCGAACCGCTCGTAGAGCCCGGTCAAGGAGAGCGTGTAGCGCAGGTGCTCGTGGGTGCCGCTTGACGCGACGCAACTCGGCAGCGCGATCCGGTCGAGCGCCTCGAGCACGCCGTCGACGGGCGTCAGCTCGGCGGCGAACGCCTCTCGGTACTGCTCCTCGATCTGCTCTGCCCAGCCTTTGGGGAGCGTGCGGCCGAGGTGCGCCTCGATCGCCGCTCGGTTCTCGCGGTCAGAGCGCCCGACGAACCGCGCGATCACCTCCGCCTCGCTCAGAGGCCAGCCCAGTTCGTGCAGCGCGAGCATGTCGACCTTGACCCCCAGGCGCTCGGAGTCGATGAGCACGCCGTCGCAGTCGAAGATCACGAGGTCGACGGCGGCCACTAACCGATCGACGCCGTGCCGGCGGGGTCGGAGGCATTGCGCGCCTCGGCGACGGCGACGTGGCACGCGACCTGCGTCGATCCGATCGGCTCCGGGCGCGGCGTCACCTCGGAGCATTTCTCGATCGCGTACGGGCAGCGCCACCGGAAGCGACAGCCCTCGCTCGGGTCGATCACCCGGGGTGGCTCGCCCGTGTCGGCGGACATCTCGGCCTCCTTCTCGCGCGGATCGGCGACCGCGGAGAGGAGAAGCTGCGTGTAAGGGTGCTTGGGGTCGGCGAGGACCGTCTCGGACGGGCCCTCCTCGACGATATGGCCCGCGTACATCACGACGATGCGGTCGGCGACATAGCGGGCGCTGGCCAGGTCGTGCGTGATGTAGAGGATCGAGACGCCCTCCCGGTCGCGCAGCCCGGCCATCATGTTCAGCAGGCCCGCGCGGATCGACGTGTCGAGCATCGATACCGGCTCGTCGGCCAGGATCAGCTTCGGCCGGGCGGCCAGGGCCTGGGCGAACCCGATTCGCTGGCGCTCACCCCCGCTCATCTCGTAGGCGTAGCGCGAGAGCATCCGGGGGCTCAGGCCGACAGCCTCGCACACGCGCTCGGCTTCGCGCGGCCGATCGGCCCGACCCAGGTCCGGGCGATGGAGCGCGAGGTTTCGCATGATCCCGTGTGAGACGCGGAACACCGGATGAAACGCGCTGAACGGATCCTGAAGGACGATCGGCACCTCCCCGCGGTACCAGAGCAGGTCCTTACGCGAGCGGAGGCCGTGCACCGGCCGGCCCCGGTAGAAGATCTCGCCGCGGGTGGGCGTGTAGATCCGGGCCAGCAGCCGGGCCACCGTGCTCTTGCCGCTGCCGCTCTCTCCGACCAGGGCCACGATTTCGCGCTCCCCGATCGCGAGGTTGAGGTCGTCGACCGCGTGGAGCATGTGCTTGGAGAACATGCCGCCGAGCCGGAAATGCCGCGTGAGGTCGACTGTCCGCAGCAGCGGCTCGCCGGCAGCCGTCGCGGTCTCGTCCGGGTTGCGAGGCTCGGCCACTCCTCAGACCGCCTCCTTGGCCTGCTCGGTGTAGAGGAGGCAGCGAACGCGAGCCCCGTCCACCGCATACAGATCGGGTTCGACCTGCAGACACGCCGGCATGACCTCGGGGCAGCGCGGGTGAAAGCGACAGCCTCCAGGCAGCTGGGCGAGGTCTGGAGGTGAGCCCGGGATTCCGGCCAGCTCACGCCGCGGGCCGGTGACCGACGGGAACGCGCTCATCAAACCGCGGGTGTACGGGTGCAGCGGCCGCTCGAATATCGCCTCGGTCTCGGCCGCTTCGGCCACCTGGCCGGCGTACATGACCAGCACGCGGTCGCTGTACCGGTTCACCACCGACATGTCGTGGGTCACGAAGATGACCGCGAAGCCGAGGCTCCGCTGGAGGTCTCTGATCTTGGTCATCAGCGAGCGCTGCGCCACCACGTCGAGCGCCGAGGTCGGCTCGTCCATGATCACGAGCTGGGGGGTGTAGAGCAGCGCCATCGCGATCATCGCCCGCTGGCGCATCCCCCCGCTCAGCTGGTGCGGGTAGCTCGCCAGGTGCGCGGCGTCGATGCCCACGAGATTCATGACCTCGACCGACCGTGTCCGGATCTCGTCCCCGGACGCGCTGCCGTGCGCCTGCAGCGTGTCCTTGAACTGCGCCCCGATGCTCTTCATCGGGTTGAGCGCGTTCATCGCGCTCTGCATGACGACCGAGTAGTCGCGCCAGCGCATGTGGCGTAGCTCCTCGCGGCCGAGGCGCACCATGTCGCGCCCTCGGAACGTCACGCTGCCGCCGACGACCTCGCCAGGCGGCGTGAGGAGCTGAGCCACGCCGAACAGCAACGTCGACTTCCCACAGCCGGACTCGCCGACGATCCCGACGAACTCCCCGGGCTTGACTGTGAAGCTGACTTCGGCCACCGCGCGGACGTCGCCCGCGTCGGTCTGGTAGTCGATGGACAGCTCGTCGACTTCAAGCAGAGGCTCGGCCACGGCGCCTCCTCACCGGCCGCAGGGCGGGATTCCCGATCTCGTCGAACGCATAGTTGAGCAGCGCGAAGCCGGTGCCCATCAACGCCACCGCGGCGCCCGGCGCCAGCGCCCACCACGCGTTGCCCGCTTCGAGCGCCGATGCCGCCTGTGCGTTGTAGAGCATCGTGCCCCACATCAGCTCGCTGCTGTTGCCCAGCCCGAGGAACTGCAGGCTGGCCGCGAACCCGACGACGTACACCGCCAGCGACAGGAACGAGGCGGCGATCAGCGAGGTCATGGTGGGCACGATCTCGACCAGGATGATGTAGATCCCGCGCTCGCCGCGGGCTCGGGCGGCGAGCAGGAAGTCACGGTTTCGGATCGACAACCCCTGCGAGCGCAGCTGGCGGGCCTGGAACGCCCAACTCGTGATGCACAGCACGATCGTCAGCGAGGTGACTCCGGGCGGGAGATAGGCGGCCAGCAGGATCAGCAACGGGAGCACGGGCAGGATCAGGAACACGTCGACCACGACGGTCAGAACGCGGTCGGTGAACCCGCCCACGTAGGCGGAGGTCACGCCGATGATCGTCGAGAGGAAGGTGGCGATCGCGGTCACAACGAGGGTGACGAGCAGTGTCAGCCGCGTGCTCCAGATCAGCTGCGAGAAAACGTCCTGGCCGAGTTGCGTCGTGCCCAGCAGGTGGGCCGAGGACGGCCCGGCGTTCTGGGCGTAGACGGCCGCATGAGGATCGTCGGGCGCGATCAGGCCAGGAAACGCGGCGACGAACACCATCACCAGCAGGATCACGACGCCGGCCGTCGCCTTGCGATTGCCGAGTACCGCGCGCAGGAACCGCCGCGGCGCACGCGTCGCCTCGATGTCGGTGATGCTGTCGCCTACCGCGATGTCCGGGATGGCCATCTGAGTCAGGCCTCTCGCGTCCGGGGATCGAGGGTCGCCGTCACCAGGTCCGCTATCAGCACGCAGACCAGCACGGCCAGCGTGTACACGAGGAACAGCCCCTGCATCAGCGGCAGATCGTGATCGGTCGTGGCCGTGTAGAAGAGATAGCCCAGTCCCGGATAGGAGAACAGGTACTCGATTACGATCGCTCCTCCGAGCACGTAGCCGATCTGCATCGCGAACCCGGTCAGGTTGGGGAGGATCGCGTTGCGCCCCGCGTAGCCGAACATGATCCGCCTGCTCGACAGCCCCTTGGCCCGAGCGGTCTTCACGTAGTCCTCGGAGATCGTCGTGATCATGTTGTTGCGCATCGAGTAGACCCACAGGCCCGCGGTCACGATGACCAGGCTGAGGCCGGGGAGAAGCGCGTGCTTCAGCACGTCCCAGATAAACGAGAACGACAGGGTCGGGGTGGCGCCGTAGCTGTAATTGGAGCCGAGCGGGAGCCACCCCAACTTCACGGAAAAGACGTAGATCAGCAGCAGTCCTACGAAGAACACCGGGACGGTCGAGACGATGAACAGCGTCGGCGGGAGGATCGCGTCAAGCCGCCCGCCTCGCCACCAGGCGCTGGCGATGCCGGCGATGGTGCCGATCAGGAACGCGATCACGGTCGTCACACCCACCAGCCCCAGCGTCCAGGGAAGCTTCGAGGTGATCTCGCTCATCACCGGCACACCCTGGGCGGTGACCCCGAACTGGCCCGTCAGGACGTTGCCGAGATACTCGAAGTAACTCGACAGGATGCCCTGATGAACGCCCGTGCCGAACTGGATCTCCAGCGCATGCTGAGCGGCCGGGTTGATTCCCTTGAACGTCGCCAGCACCGCAGCCGCCTCGTTCCCCGGCATAACGCGGGGGATGATGAAGTTGACCGTCAGAGCGGCCCATAGGGTGATCAGGAAGAGGCCGCCCCGCCGCGCGAGGTACCTCATCGCCTGACCACCCGGACCGTTCTCACCCCGTCGGCACCAGGTGCGTGAGGACGACACCCATGTCGGGAGCCTGATAGGGCGATGGTTGTGCGTACGGATTCGATTGGGTCGGCCATCCCGCGAAGTGCGAGGTGTCGTACTGATACCAGTCGACGCCCTCGGTGACCGGGATGATCGGAATCTGGTCGACCATCACCTTCTGGATCTGGTGAATGATGTTCACCTGCTGTGCCGGGGTGGCCGACGAGTACTGGTTGAACAGCGCGTCTGTGGACGATGACTTGTAGCGCTCGTAGTTGGTCGAGCCGATGTTCCCGCCGAACAGGAGTCCCCGGAGCTCGTAGTACGGGCTGGGTCCGGGGCTCGGTGCGGGGCCGCCGCTGCCGCCGTAGGCGAGCTGGAAGTGGCCGCTCTGAAGATCCGCTGTGTAGGACGTGGTGTTCTCATCCTGGGCGGTCACCTTGATGCCCGCGGCCTTCAGCTGCTGCGTGATCAGCTGCAGCGACGCGTCCCAGTCCGAGTAGCCGGCGATCGTCTTGATCGTGAACGAGAGGGGAGTCCCGCTCTTGTCCCGGAAGATCCCGTCCGAGCCCTTGGTGAAGCCGGCCGAGGTCAGGGTCTGCTGCGCCTTGGACGCGCTGTAGGTCGTCTGGGTGAGCGAGCTGTCGGACCAGCTCGCGTAGGTGGGCAGGACGACGCCGGTCTGGTTGGCGGGCGCCTGATAGCCGCTCTCCCCGAGCCGCGAGACCGTGGCGCGGTCGATCGCGTACGAGATCGCCTGCCGCACCGGAAGCTGGCTCAGCACGGGGTTGGTCAGGTTCGGGAACAGGGACACGTTCAGGACGGGCGCGAACCAGTAGTGGCGATGGTCCGGATCCTTGGAGATGTAGAACGACTGGATGTTGGGGACGTACTGGCCGCCCCACTGCGCCCCGCCCTGGGCGAGCACCAGATTGGCCGCGGTGTTGCTCAGGAAGGCCGGGTAGTCGACCTCCTTGACCGCCGGCACCGGATGGCCCGAGCTGCTCTGCCAGTAGTTCGGGTTGTTCAGGTACTTGATGTTCTGCGGCGCGCAGTTCGACACCAGGTACGGCCCGGTCCCGACCGGCTTGGTGTCGGCGTAGGAGTGGAGCTTGCTCTGGTTGAGGCTGGCCCAGATGTGCTTGGGCACGATCGGGGTCTGGTCGGCGACCAGGTAGAAGTACGGCTGCGATGGCCCGCTGAACGTGAGGACGACCTGGTTCCCCTTTTCGGTCACGCTGGTCAGCGGACCGCCGTCTGCCTTCCAGATCGCATTGAGGTCGATCGCCTTGTCGCTCTTCATCGCGTTGAACGTGTAGGCGACGTCGGCCGCGCTGAACGGCTGCCCGTCGCTCCACTTGGCCCCGCTGCGCACCGTGAACGTGAGCGTCTTGAAGCCGTTCGACCACTGCGAGGAGGTCGCCAGCCAGGGCGTGGTCGAGCCGGTCTTGAGGATGTTCACGTACTCGAGCGGCTCGTAGACCCAGCCGAACGAAACGAGGGTGACGGCGGGTTGAACGGGTTGAACTGGCACGTCCACGTCGACCCGCTCTCGTTGTCGACCACCAGCTTGCCCGCGACCTTGCCGCCGGACACGACCGCGCTGTTCGTGGACGATCCCGACGACTTGGAGGACGAGCTCCCGCCGCAGGCGGCCACCATCATGCACACGGCGGCCAGCGCGATGAGCCATTGGAAGCGTTTCATCGAGACCCTCTCCTCTCCTTACGGCTGAGGCCCGGGGCCAGGCCCTCGGGCGGTTCGGCGATCTTCCCGATCTGATCAAGCAATGCGATCATTTGGGAAATACCTAAACAAATCGACTATATCGGCCTTCGTGTTGCGGTTCAATTACGGAAGAGATTGGAGATGCTTTTTCCAATCGGTCAACGCCGGTCTCTGAGATCACGCCCGTCACGACCGGCTCCGCGGCGCCATGGCCACCGGGTTCTTGTGCGACTTGGGAGCGGCGCCGGCGGAGAGCAGCGTCGTGCGGGCGGTGTGCAGGGCAACGGCGACCGCTCCCTGCAGCGCCGCCCGCTCGCCCAGGAGGCTCGTCTCGATCCGCGCGGTGATCGGCACCAGCGCGGCGGCCGACCCGCGGACGGGACGCAGGAGCAGCGGACTCGCGCCGATCCCGCCGCCGAGCACGACGAGCTCCGGATCGAGGATCGCGCACACCGTCGCGATCGCGGTGCCCAGGCGCGAGGCGACATGCTCGACGACGGATCTCGCCGCCGCGCTCCCGGTCCCGGCGAGCTCGAACACCTCGTGAACCGAGGAGAGCTCGGGATCGTCCGCGCCGCGGCGCTCGTTGAACTCCGCGACGATTCCCGCGGCACCGATCTCATCCTCCAGCCCTCCGTGCAAGCGGTGGCGCGGGTTGAACGGATCGCCGACCAGAGGCAGATAGCCGATCTCGCCCGCGGCACCGTGCGCGCCCCGGACGAGTTCGTCGTCGATGATGATCCCCATGCCGATGCCCGCGCCGATCGCGATGAACACCATCGTCGAGACGCCCCGGGCCAGGCCGAACCACTTCTCGCCCACCGCGGCGAGGTTCACGTTGTTCTCGACCAGCACCGGCAGGTCGAACCGCTCGCGGATCACCTCGAGCGGGTCGAAGCCGCCCTCGGGCACCACGTTGTAGGCCAGCGAGGTGACCCGGCCGCTCGTCTGATCCACGATCCCGGGCGAGGAGATCCCGAGGGCCAGCGGCGGTCCGTGAACCGCGGCGGCCTGGTCGATCACCTCGCTGACCATCTCGAGGATCTGCACGCCGACCGCGCGGCTGCCGTTCTTGGCCGTAGGGCGCTTGCAGTCGCAGATCGGCTCGCCGAACAGGTCGGCCGCGGCAACCCGGACGTTGCTCCCGCCGATGTCGCCGCCGACGACGAAGCCCGCTCGCGAGCTGACCACGTAGGAGACCGGCTTGCGTCCGCGCTGGCCGGCGCGGGTTCCTGCCGCGCGCACGAGTCCACCCTGCTCGAGCCGGCTGACCGCGGCGGAAACCGTAGGCTTGGAAAGGTTCGTGGCCGCCGCGATCTCCGGCCGCGTGATCGGCCCGCGCCGGAAGATCGTCTCGAGCACGGCCTGCTCACCGAGCTCTCGCAGGAGGCTCAGACGCGAGTCGGCTTGGGCCCGTCCGGGCCACCCATGACCGTCATCTCGGCTGGATCGCGGCATTTGAGGTTAGAGGCCTTTACGAATACGATGCGCCCGCAGGCCGTAAGAATAAGCGTACGATCGGACATAAGGCAAGACGTTTGCATAAGCATCTTCACCGTCGGGGAGAGAGCGGAGCTTGAGGGCGCCCGGCATCACCGTCATCGGGTGCGTGCAGGCGGACGTGGTGATGAGTCCGGTCACCGACCTGCCGACTCCCGGCGGGACGCTCCTGACCGAGCAGATGACCGTCCGCGTCGGCGGCGCGGGGGCCAACGCGGCCCTCGCGTCGGTGGAGACCGGAATGGAGGCGCGCCTGATCGGATGCATCGGCGACGACCAGCTCGGGGGATGGATGCGCGAGCAGCTTGCCCCGGCCGGTCTGGCCGACGAGCTCGTGGTGCTGCCGGGTGAGACGAGCGGGCTGACCGTGGCGCTCGAGTCCCCGGAGCGCGACCGCACGTTTCTGACCTATCTCGGGGTCAACGCCCGGTGGGGACCGGGGATGATCCCCGACGATGCGCTCACCTGCGAGAACCTGTTGCTGTGCGATTACTTCGTTGCACCCGCGTTGCGGGGCGACGCGGCGCGAGGGTTGCTCGACACCGCCCGTGGCCGCGGTGCGCGCACGTTCTTCGACACCACCTGGGATCCCGACGGCTTCTCCGGGAAGACGCGGGCCGAGGTGCGTGAGCTGCTCCCGTCGGTTGACGTGTTCCTGCCCAACGAGGTGGAGGCGTGCGCGCTCGCGGATGGGACTGCAGACGCTGTCGACGCCGCTCGCGTCCTGCAGGCTCATTCCGGAGGGTGGGTGGTGGTCAAGCTGGGACCGCGGGGATGTCTTGCGATCGGGCCGGACGGGGCCGAGATCGCTGCTCCCGCGCCGGCCGTGAGCGTCGCCGACACCACCGGGGCGGGCGATGCCTTCAACGCCGGCCTGGTTGGGGCCCTCGGTCGCGGCGCCGGCTGGCCGGAGGCGTTGACCGCGGCGACCCACTTCGCGACGACGATCATCGCCCGGCCGTCGGACAATCGGTACGGGGTCTCTGTGACGGAGGTGAACGGATGAAGCTGGCAGTGATCGGGGCGGGCTCCACGTATACGCCCGAGCTCGTCTCGGGGCTGATGCGCGAGCAGGAGCGGATCGGCGTGCGCGAGCTTGTGCTGCACGACATCGACCCCGGCAGGCTCGAGGTGGTGGGGGGCCTGGCGACGCGGATGCTCGAACGCCAGGGCTTCGCCGGCGCGCTGTCGATCACCGGAGATCTCGATTCCGCGCTCGACGGAGCGGACGTCGTTCTCATCCAGATCCGCGTGGGCGGGCAGGCGGCCAGGCTGCAGGACGAGACGATCCCCGCCGCCTGCGGTTGCGTCGGCCAGGAGACGACCGGCGCCGGGGGGCTGGCCAAGGCGATGCGGACGGTGCCGGTGGTGCTCGAGATCGCCGAGCGGGCCCGTGAGCTCGCGTCGTCAGGTGCGTGGATCGTCGACTTCACCAACCCGGTGGGGATCGTGACCCGGGCGCTGCTCGACGCCGGCCACCGCGCAATCGGCCTGTGCAACGTCGCGATCAACTTCCAGCGCCAGATCGCTTCGCATCTGGGTGTGCCCCCGGAGCGAGTCCTCGTCGACCAGGTCGGGCTGAACCATTTGACGTGGATCCGGGCGGTGTGGGTCGACGGGCTCGATGTTTTGGAGGACGTGATCAACGGATACGGGGACGCGCTCGCCCACGAGATCGGCCTGCCCCGCGCGCTGATCGACAGTCTGGGCGCGATCCCGTCGTACTACCTGCGCTACTTCTACGCCGAACGCGAGGTCGTCCAGGAGCAGCGGATGACCACGCCCCGCGCGAAGACCGTGGCGCAGATCGAGCGGCAGCTCCTCGATCTCTACCGCGATCCGTCGCTGGCCGAGAAGCCGGCGCTGCTCGAGCAGCGTGGGGGGGCGTTCTACAGCGAAGCCGCGACGCAACTCGTCGCTTCGCTGCTCTCCGACAGCGGCGACGTCCAGGTCGTCGACGTGCGGAACGGCGGTGTGTTGGACGGGCTGGCCGACGACGACGTGGTCGAGGTGCCGGCGCGGGTGGGCCGCGGCGGCGCGGTTCCGGTGCCGCAACCGCCGCTGGCGCCCGAGTTGCTCGGCCTGGTCCAGCACGTCGCTTCGTATGAGCGGCTGGCGGCGTCGGCGGCGGCGCGCGGTGACCGCGAGGCCGCGCGCCTGGCGCTGCTGGCCCACCCGCTGGTCCGGGAATACCGGTTGTCCGAGACGATGCTCGATCGGTTGTTGGCGGTCGACGCGTCGACGAGGATCGGCGCCGGCCGGTGACCCTCGTGCTGGCGATCGACGGCGGCGGGGTCAAGACCGACCTCGCGCTCGTCGACTCGAGCGGCGCCGGGCTGTCGGTGGTTCGGGGAGGCGGGAGCCAGGCTCACTACCTCGGCGTCGAGGGCGCGGTCGACGTGCTCGAGGGATTGCTCGAGGAGGCGAGCGCGCGGGCGGGTCTCGGTCGGCTCGAGCGCCCGTTTGCCGTCACGGCTCAGGTGCTGCTCGCCGGCGCGGACTTGCCGGAGGAGGTGGCGGCACTCCGGGCCGGGATCGAGCGACGTGAGTGGAGCGAGCGGCTGGTCATCGACAACGACATGCCCGCGCTCCTGCGCGCCGGCACCGACCGGGGGTGGGGGATAGCCGTTGTGTGCGGCAACGGCATCAACTGCCTCGGACTCGATCAGGGCGGGCGGGAGGCGAGGTTCCTGTCGTTCGGGCCGGTGTCCGGCGACTGGGGCGGCGGGCGCGACGTGGGCCTGGCCGCCTTGGCCGCGGCCGTGCGCGCCGCCGACGGCCGCGGGCCGGCGACGGTGCTGGAGCGCGCCGTGCCCGAGCACTTCGGCCTGGGCGATGCGCTTGACGTGGCGCGGGCAGCCCATCTGGAGGAGTTGCCGGCGGTCAGCCTGGGCGAGCTTGCGCCGATCGTGCTCTCCGTCTGCGACCGCGATTCCGTCGCCGCGGGCATCATCGAGCGGCTGGCCGACGAGGTCGTCGCGTTCGCGCGTGCGGCGCTGCGCCGGCTCGAGTTGACCTCGGGAGATCCGGATGTGGTCCTCGGCGGACGGGTCCTCAGAGCGCTTCCGCCGGGCGTCATCGAGACCATCACCCGGGGCGTCGAGCAGGTGGCGCCGGATGCTCGGGTGGCGGTGACCCGCAGCGAGCCGATCGTCGGCGCCGCGCTGCTGGGCCTCGATGCGATCGGGGCGGATCCGAGCGCCAAGGCCCGCGCGCGAGCCGAACTCGACGCGGCGGTGGCCGAGCTATCGACCGCGGTCGTCGAGCGCCTCGGATAGCAGGGTCGCGACGTCCACGACCCGGAGGTCGGCGCCGGCGCTCTGGACGCCGTCGTCGAGCATCACCGTGCAGAACGGGCAGGCGACCGCGAGCGTGCCGGCGCCGGTCGCCGCGGCCTCGCGCACGCGCTCCTCGTTGATCGGCTTGGCGCGCTCCTCCATCCACATGTGTGCGCCGCCGGCGCCGCAGCAGAACGTCTCCTTGCGCGAGCGCTCCATCTCGACCGGCTGCGCCACCGCGGAGACGATTTCTCTTGGAGCCTCGAGCACGTCGTTGTGGCGGGCCAGATAGCAGGAGTCGTGGTAGGTGATCGGTTGGGAATCTTGTGCCTTGGCCGGCTTGACCCGCCCGTCGCGGACGAGGCTCGAGAGCAGCTCGGAGTGGTGGATCACCTCGTAGTTGCCGCCGAAGTCTGGGTACTCGTTGGCCAGCGTGTTGAAGCAGTGGGGGCAGCCGGTGACGACCTTGGTGACGCCGGCCTCGTTCAGGGTCTCGACGTTCTGCTCGGCGAAGGCCTGGAAGACGTACTCGTTGCCCATCCGGCGCGCGGGGTCACCGGTGCAGCTCTCGCGGGGGCCGAGGATCGCGAAATCCACATTCGCGGCTTGGAGCACCTTGGCCGTGGCCTGCGCGGTCTTGCGTGCCCGCTCGTCGAACGACGAGGCACAGCCGACCCAGTAGAGGTACTCGGGAGCGGGGTCACCGGGTTCAAGGACCTTGATCCCCAGGTCGGTCGCCCAGTCGGCGCGCTCGGATTGCGGCTTGCCCCATGGGTTGGAGGCGCGCTCGACGTCGCGGAGCATCGGCTCGGCCTCGGCCGGGAAGCTCGACTCGACCATCACCAGGTGCCGGCGCAGGTCGACGATGTGGTCGACGTGCTCGATCGAGACCGGGCAGGCCTGGATGCACGCGCCGCACGTCACGCAATCCCACACGCTCTCGGCCGGAACCGCGTTCGGCACGAGCGGTGTGTCGTCGTCCTGCTCGGCGAACACCGCATCTCTTAGCCCCATGATCACGAGCTTGGGGGAGAGGATCTTGCCGGTGGCATACGCGGGGCAGGCGTCCTGGCAGCGGCCGCACTCGGTGCACGAGAACGTGTCGAGCACCTGCTTCCAGGTGAGGTCGGTTGCTTTTCCTGCGCCGAAGCGGAGGTCCTCCTCGGGGATGTCGGGGTCGTCGAACTTGAGCGGCTCGAGGCGCCCGCCGGCGCGAGTGCGCCCGAACCACACGTTGATCGCCGCCACGAAGATGTGCAGGTGCTTGGAGCGGGGGAGGTAGGCCAGGAAGCTCAGGATCGTCAGGACGTGGATCCAGACGAACGCGCGCTCGAGGACCTTCGTCGCCTGGTTGTCGGCGAACAGATGCGAGAGCGCGTTCGAGACCGGAGACCAGCTTGCGGGCCATTCGTTCAGGTGCAGCGCGATGCGGGTCGCGTGCCAGAGGAGAAGGCTGATCACGATCGTCGCGATCAGGGCCAGGATCAGGTCGGCCTCGCCCAGGTGGCTGCCCTTGAAGCGGCCCGGGCGCTGGACCTTGCGGATGTAGACGGCCGCGACGACGCCGACGAGTACGAGCACGCAGAAGATGTCGACGAGCAACGCGTACCAGCCCTGGTGGCCGAGCCACGGGAAGGTCGAGTGCTTGTCGACGATCCCGATCAGCGCGATCAGGATCGTCGGGAGCAGCACCATGAAGCCCCAGAAGATGAACGCGTGCATGAGGCCGGGAACGAGGCGCTGAAGGAGCTTGCGCTGACCCAGGACGATCGTGGCTTCATTCCTGGCCCGGCGGGTTGTGTCACCGGTACGCTGCGCGGCCTGGGCGGGCGCGGCCGCGCGGACCAGGGCGACGAGGGTGCGCACGCGCGTCGTGAACAGGGCGCCGCTGGCGGCGAGCGCGGCGGCGAGGGCTAAGGCGGAGACGAGCACGCGGGGTCCGGCGTCGGCGTCGGCGTGGTCACCCGCTCCGGGTCTTGCGGATCTCGGCCGAGATGGCCGGCACGATCTCGTGCAGGTCGCCGATGACCGCGTAGTCGGCGCTGGCGAAGATCGAGGCCTCGCGGTCGGGATTGATGGCCATGAGCTTCTTCGCCCCCTTGCATCCGGCCATGTGCTGGGTGGCGCCGCTGATCCCGCACGCGATGTACAGCGAGGGGGAGACCTTGGTCCCGGTCTGCCCGACCTGGTCGGTGTGCGGGCGCCAGCCGGCGCTGGTCACGGCGCGAGAGCAGCCGACCGCGGCGTTCAGCAGAGCGGCGAGTTCCTCGATCACCGCGAAGCCCTCGGCCGACCCGACGCCGCGGCCGCCGGACACGACCACGTCTGCGTCGGTCAGCGAAATGCCGGCGCTGACCGCCTGCGTGTGCTCCGACACGCGCACGCGCCCGCCGGCGGCGGGGATCGACTCTACGTCTACGTCGGTCGTGTCGGCCGCCACCGCGTGGGGCGCCACGGTGAGCAGCGCGGGCGCGCCGTGCAGCCGGGCCTCCTCGAGGAGGCTCCCGCCCCAGCGGACTCGGGTCAGGGTTAGCGGGTCGCCGGCCGTCGCTGATGTGCAGTTCGCCGCCATCGGCAGGTCGAGCATCGCCGCGACGTGGGCGAGCACCTCGTTGCCGCGATCGGTCCCGGGTGCCACCACCACGCTCGGCCCGCGCTCTTCGATGACGGCGGCCAGTGCGCTCGCGCAGCCATCCGGGGAGTAGCCGGCTGGGTCATCGATCCCGATCGCCTGCACCTCACCCAGAGGGCGGGCAAACGCGGTCGCCTGGCGGAACAGCTCGTCGTCGGAGCGCTCGGCGAAGACCAGGACCATGGGCCTACACCAGCCCCAGCTCGTGAAGGACGCCGACCACCGCGGGCGCTGCGTCGGCCCCGTCGCCCAGTACCTCGGCCTGCTTGCCCGAGCCGGGCGGGAGGGTGAGCTTGACCATCTCGAGCTTCGAGTCCGGGCGCGGCGGCGTCGAGGTGTCGAGTGGCTTGCGCTTGGCCCGCAGCCGGCCGGGGACCGATGGATAGCGCGGCAGGTTGATCCCTTCCTTGACCGTGACCACCGCGGGCATCGTCAGCTCGTACACATCGCGTCCGCCCGGTACCTCCTGCTCGCAGCGCAGGCTGCCGTCCTGTTTTGCGATCGCCTTGACTGCGGTCGCCACCGGGAGTCCGAGGCGGTGGGCCACGCGAATCGCCACCTGGTAGTTGCCGGCGTCGGCCGACTCGTTGCCGAACAGGATCAGGTCGTAGGGCTCGGGCTGGGCCTGGATCGCCTCGACGATCGCGTTCGCGGTCGCCTGCGGGTCCCATTCGCTGGCGCCGTCGATGACCAGGTGCACGGCGCGGTCGATGCCGATCGCCATCATGTCGCGCAGCTGCTCCTCGGCCTCGGGCGGCCCGAGCGTGAGCACCGTCGAGGATCCGCCGTGCTGCTCGATCAGGCGGACCGCCTCCTCGCACCCGCACTCCTCGTGCGGGCTGATCGTAAAGCCCAGGTGCCGGGTCGATATCGCCCGCTGGTCGTCGGTGAGGACGATCTTGCCCCCGGTCAGCGGGACCCGCTTGACGCACACGAGGATATTCATGGGGTACCACTGATGTTCATCATGAGATACGTCTGATGTTCAACTGATATGCCAGATGTCGTTCAGGAGCGCACCCGCGAGTTCTCGGGGTCGAACAGCGGCGTTGAGTCGTTGGTGGCCACGGTCACGGGATAGCGCTCGCCCATGTACTCGACGGCGAGCTCGGCGCCGACCACGGCGTGCTCGGGCGGCAGGTAGCTCATCAGGATGTGCTTGCCGAGCGACGGGCCCGCGCCGGCGCTGGTGACGTAGGAGCGCCGGCCCTCGCGGTCAGTCAGCGGCTGCCCGTCACGCGTGAGGATCGGCTCCTTGCCCAGCATGTAGCGCTTGACCCCGCTGGCCGACGTGTGATCGTCGACGGTGAGGGTGCACATGATCGCGGCGGGTTCCTCCTCGCGGTGGCGCACGTGGGCCTCCTTGCCGACGAAGTCCTCGGCCTTGACCGGGCCCCAGGCCATGCCGGCCTCGACCACGTTGTACTCGCCCTCGAGCTCGGCGCCGTAGGCGCGGTAGCACTTCTCCAGTCGACCCGTGGTGCCGTACACGCCGATCCCGGCCGGGATGATCCCGTGCGGCTCGCCGGCCTCGGCGATCAGGTCCCACAGGCGGGCGCCCTGCTCGAACGGGACGTACAGCTCCCAGCCCAGGTCGCCCACGTAGGAGATCCGCGACGCGAGCACGACCAGCGGTCCGACCTCGATCGACTTGCAGCGGGCGAACGGCATCCCCTGGTGCGAGACATCGTCGGACGTGATGCTCGACAGGATGTCGCGGGCTCTCGGACCCCACAGCCCGAGCGTGGTCCACGCGTTGGTCTGATCGTGCACCTGAGCCGATCCATCCTCGGGGAGGTGGTCGGCGAACCACTTGAGATCGGACATTCCGTAGGCGCCGCCGGTGACCACGCGGAAGGTGTCGTCGGCCAGGCGCATGATCGTCAGGTCCTGCTTGAAGCCGCCGCTCGGGGTGAGCAGCGGCGTGTACACGACCCGGCCGTTGTCGACGTTCATCTGCCGCATCGCGACGCGTTGCACGACGTCGAGGGCGCCGGGTCCGGTGATGTCGAAGATCGCGAACGCGCTCAGATCGATCATCGCGGCCCGGTCGCGCATGGCCAGGTGCTCGGCGTTGATGATCGGCGACCACCAGCGGGAATCCCACTCGGCCTCGCGGCGGTTGATCCGGTCGCCGTACTCGTCCAGTAGTCCCGCATTGGACTCGTACCACTGCGGGCGCTCCCAGCCGGCCCCTTCGTAGAAGGCGGCGTTGAGCGCGCGTTCTCGCTCATAGAAGGGGGACAGGCGAACGTTGCGGTCCGAGGCCCACTGCTCGCCGGGATGGACGATCCCGTACATCTTGTTGAAGCCCTCGGAGGCGCGGGCGACGATGTGGGTCCGGGTCTTCTGGGATGGATACGCGCGCGCGATGTTCGACTCGAACACGTCGATCTCCGACTCGCCGTGCACGATCAGCTCGGCCACGGTCTTGCCGGCGCCGGGCCCCTCCTTGATCCAGACCGCCGCCGCCGACCACAGGCCCTTGACCTCGGGCGTCTCGCCGAGCAGCGGCATGCCGTCGTAGGTGACCGACAGGACGCCGTTGATCGCGTACTTCACGCCGACGGACTCGTCGCCCACGATCTCGGGCATCAACTCGAGCGCCTGCTCCATCTGCGGATCGAAGTCGTCCTGGGTGAAGGGCAGCTCGGTGGGGCTGAGCGCGGACTCCTCGATGCTCGGGATGTCGTCGGAGGTGAGCGTGATCGGCCGGTGCGCGTAGGAGCCGATCTCCAGGCCGGTGCCCTCCTGGCGCTCGTACATGTTGGTGTCCATGTCGCGGACGATCGGGTACTCGATCAGCTTGGTCGTGTTGGCGAACCGCGGCGCGGGGCCGATGTCGATCATCTGGTGGACCATCGGGGTCAGCGGGATCGTGGCGCCGGCCATGCGCGCCATCCGCGGGCTCCAGGCGCCGCAGGCGATGACGAGCAGATCTGTGTCGAGGTCGCCTTTGGTCGTGCGCACGCGCGTGACCCGACCACCCTCGACGTCGATCCCGAGCACCTCGGTATTGGCCATGACCTTCATCCCCGCCTCGACGGCGCGCTCGCGCATGATCGTGCCGGCCTGAAGCGAGTCGACCACGCCGGCGCCCGGAGTGAAGAAGCCGCCGAGGATCAGCGACTCGTCGATGTAGGGCACGAGTTCCTTGACCTGCTCGGGGGTGAGCAGCTCGACCGGCTCGATGCCCCACGACTTGGCCGACGCCATCCGCCGGGTCAGCTCCTGCATGCGCTCCTGCGTCCGGGCGATCTCGATCCCGCCGCTTTCGATGAACACGTCCAGGTCCTTGTACTGGCGCATGCTCTCGAGCGTGAGCGACGTCATCTCCTTGGAGTGGTCGACCGGGAAGATGAAGTTGGACGCGTGCCCGGTCGAACCGCCGGGATTAGGCAGCGGCCCCTTGTCGATGAGTGAAATATCAGTCACACCCAACTGGGTCAGGTGGTAGGCGACACTGTTGCCGACGATGCCGGCGCCGATGACCACGACGCGTTGGCGCTGCGCGGCTTTCGGTGCTCCAGTGCCCACGGGACTGATATATCAGATGTAGGTCAGAGATCGCAACGCGGGCGGGCTCGGGGATACGGTTGGGACGCAGGAGAAGTTCCGCGAGCTCTTGCTCGGGTTCCTGGCGGGCCTCTAGGGCCGGGCCGCGGGCTGCTCGCTACCGGCGGGCCGCGTGCGGTCGCTACCGGCGGGCCGCGGGCTGGTCGCTACCGGCGGGCCGCGGGCTGGTCGCTACCGGCGGGCCGCTTGCCGGCGCTCGATCCGCCGGCGCTCGGCCCGCGGGATCGTCTTGGCCGGTGGCAGCGGCTCACCCGATTCGACGCGCAGGACCCGGATCGCGGTGAGGATCGTCAGCAGCGTCATCAGCACCGCGCTGCTCACGCACCACTGGCAGATGGCCTTGATCGTGAAGAGCTCGCGATAAGTGAGGTACATGCTGAACAGGAAGCCGATCAGCGCCGTACCGAAGCCGGCCATGCGCCCGAAGTCGTTGCGGATGGCCAGGCTCAGCAGGATCCCGATGTAGCCGGCGAGTCCCAGCACGGCCACCGGCACGCCGGCCAGCTTGGAGTAGACCGAGCTCTGCACCGTCTCGCAGCCGCCGCTGGACAGGCACAGGACGTGGATGCCCGCGTAGTGGGTGTAGGTCAGATAGCCGGCGACGCCGATCCCGATCAGGCACAGGACGCCGATGGCGATGCGTAGCCGCCGGTCGACGACGTCGCGGACGGGGACGCCATTGCCGGCGGCGGTGGCGGTCATGAGACCTGCTTGATCGCCTGCTGGAGCTGGGCGTAGGTGGGCACCGCGGAGTTCGGCACCGCCTGCCCCTTGGGGCCCTGGAAGACCAGCGTCGGCGTTCCGCTCACGCCGATCTTCTTGCCTCCGTTCTGCTGGGAGGTGACCTCGGCGGTCAGGTTGGGGTCGTTGCGCGCGGTTTTCCACTGCGCGACGTTGACCCCGGCTTGTCGGGCCAGGCCGTCCAGGAAGGCCTCGGTGACGTAGGCGTCCTCCTCAGACCCCTGCTGGCGGTAGAAGAGCTCGGTGAACTGCCAGAACCTGGCCTGCTTGCCGGCGGCCAGCGCGGCCGCCTGCTGGACCGGGAACTCCTGCGGGGCCGGGCCGTTGCACGTCGCCGTGCAGAACGCGTCGTAGACCACCTTGACCTTCCCGGATCGCACCTCGTTGCTCACGAGCTGCGGGAATCCGCCCTCCACCGTGAACGCCTGGCAGACCGGGCACTTGAGGTCTCCGTAGTAGGTCATCGTCACCTTGGCCTTGGGGTTGCCGAGCGTGTTGCCCGACTGGGGGATGCCGGCCAGAAGCTGGTTGACGCTGTTCACCGTGGCGTTCGCCTTGGTGCCGGTCTGGATGCCGCCCTTCTTGCCCCCGCCGCTGCTGATCAGGATCAGCGCTACCACGAACACGACGGCCACCACCACAACGCCGCCGATCATGCGGATGCGTTGCTGGCGGCGTGCGCGCTCGGCTCGCGCTTGTTCCTCGGCGAGGCGGCGGGCGCGCGCCTCTTCCTTCTGCTTGGTGCGTGATGCCATGGGATAGGCGCCGCAGAGCGGCGGACGGGCACTGAGGATAGCGGGAGGAATGCCTGCCTAGCGGCGCTTCTCGCGGGTCTTAAGGAGCTCTTCGCTTTGCCGCTCGACCGAGCCGACCTGCCGGAAGGCGGGGCCGAGAAGGGTCCACTTAATCGCTAATTGCGTGTAAACATCCTGTGATCGTGGTGCGCCCCGGTGTGCTGCCGCCATCCCGGTTGATTACAGTCCCTCCCATGTCGCGTGAGCGGACCGACACGCAACCCGGGGGCCAGACCACCCCGCAGCGCGCTCAGCCCCGCCTCCGGGTCGCGGTGATCGACCGGGATCCAGGCTTCACGCAGGTGCTCGCCAATCGGCTGGGAGCCCTCGGATGCGAGCACCGGCCGCTGTCCAGCCCGGCCACCGTGGAGACGCTGGTGGCCATGCGCCTGAACGCTCTGGTGATCGATCTGGCCGTGGTCGGACCGGAGAGCTGGGAGTACCTCGAGCGGGTGTGCGGCCGCCTGCCGGGCCTCGCCGTGATCGTGTGCACCGGCCCCTCGTCGGTCGCCCAGCGCGTCCGGGGCCTTCGCCTCGGCGCCGACGCGTGGATGACCAAGCCCTGCCATCCCGAGGAGCTGATCTGCGTGATCGAGGCGGCCGTCCGGCGCCACCGCCGGCACGAGCTTCCCCAGGTCGACGTGGCCGCCACGATCGGCGAGATCACGGTCCGTCCCGACCTCTATCAGGCCTATGTGGGCGAGCACAGCCTCGAGCTCACCGCGCGCGAGTTCGAGATCCTCCAGCTGCTGGCCCAGTCCGACCGCGTGCTGCGCCGCGAGGAGATCTACGAGCGGGTGTGGGGCTACGCGATGGCGCACGGCGACCGCTCGGTCGACGTGTTCGTTCGCAAGCTGCGCCAGAAGCTGCGCGCGATCTCCCCGGCATGGAGCTACATCCACACCCACTTCGGGGTCGGCTATCGGTTCGCGCCCGAGCCCGAGATCGCCGGGATCGACGAGCCGAGCCAGGCCGAACAGGCCGCGCCCGAGCTCCCCGCCGCGCTGACTCGCTGATCGGCGCAGACCGCCCGCGCGGCGTCGCGGTCACAGATTCTTCACATCCTCGTCACGAGTAGATAACTCGCGGGGTGTCGGCCGACGCGAGCATCGGCTCGGATGTCGGCAGCCGCCAGGTCGAGCAGCGAGGTCATCGAGGTTGGCCCGCTGGCCATCTTTCCCGACGAGCATCTCGCCCGGGCCAACGGGCGCGTGCTCGTGCTGTCGATCCGGGAGCTGCGCCTGCTGACCGAGCTCGGCCGCCGTGCCGATCGAATCATGCCGCGCGAGGAGCTGTTCCGCCTCGTGTGGGGGCGCGAGATGCGCGCAGGCGACAGGTCAGTCGACGTGTACGTGCGGAAGCTGCGCGTGAAGCTCGAGGAGGCGCTCCCGGGCTGGCGATTCATCCACACGCACTTCGGCTTCGGCTACCGACTCGCGGCCGAGCGCATCGGTCGTTCACAACTCAGTAACACCGCGGCCACAAGCGAATAACACCTCGGCTGCCCGCGGGACAGAGACTGACACCGACACCTAGTGAAGGAGATGACCTTGAGACCACGTCGTATTGCAGCGATCGCTGTGGCGATCCTGGCGTCGCTGACGGTGGTGGCGTGCGGTTCGAGCTCCAGCAACTCAAGCTCAGGCAGCGCCGGCTCCGGCGGCGGGTCGAGCTCGGGCGGCTCCACCGTGAATGGCGCCGGCTCCACGCTGGCCGCCCCGATCTACCAGCAGTGGGCCTCGACCCTCAAGGGCCAAGGCGTCACCCTGAACTACAACCCGGTCGGCTCGGGCACCGGCATCGCGGATCTCCAGACCGCGACCGTCACCTTCGCCGGCAGCGATCCCTCGCTCAAGCCCGAAGACAAGTCCGCGATGAAGGGCCCGGCCCTCCAGTTCCCGGTCGCCTTCGGCGCGATCACCGTCTCCTACAACCTCTCCGGTGTCAAGAGCGGACTCAAGCTGGACGGCCCGACAATCTCCAAGATCTACATGGGCCAGATCAAGACGTGGAACGACCCGGCGATCAAGGCGCTCAACCCGGGGATGAGCCTGCCCAGCACGGGCATCACGGTCGTTCACCGCTCCGACTCTTCTGGTACGACGGCGGGCTTCACCACGTTCCTTGCGGCCACTGATCCGACGTGGGCGTCGACGGTGGGACCCCCTGACAAGGAGGTCAAGTGGCCGACCGGTACCGGTGCGGCCAAGAACTCCGGCGTCGCGGCGGCGGTCAAGCAGACGGACGGCGCGATCGGCTACGTCGAGCAGGCCTACGCGATCGAGAACAACTTCACCTACGCCGCGGTGAAGAACTCCTCCGGGCAGTTCGTGCTGCCGACGATCCAGAACACGTCGGCCGCGGCCAATGGGATCAAGGTCCCCGCGGACCTCGGGATCAGCACGATCAACTCGCCCGCCCCGGGCGCCTACCCGATCGTCTCACAGACGTTCCTGGTTGCCTACAAGGACCCCTGCAAGGACGGCAAGGCCAGCTCGTCCGTGGCCAGCGGGCTCAAGAAGTTCCTCACCTACGCGTTCGGACCCGGGCAGCAGACGCTCGGCGCCGGATCCAACCAGCTGCCGTACGCGCCGCTTCCGGCCTCCCTGGTGGCCAAGGACAACGCGCAGCTCGGGACGATGACCTGCAATGGGTCGGCGATCTCGTAGGGACGCGATCTAGGTGGAAGCCAGCGCCACCACCGTCTCCGCCGGCCGCTCGCCTCTCGAGCGGCCGGCGGCAAGCCGGCTTCCCGATCGGATCCTCAAGTGGGGGCTGACCGTGCTCGCTGCGGCGATCCTCGCGCTGATCGTCTACTTCTTCATTCGCCTGATCCAGGAGTCTGGGAACACTTTCAGCACCTTCGGCTTCAGCTTCGTCTTCGGCAACGACTGGGATCCGGCACGCAGCATCTTCCATGGGTTCCCCATGGTCGCCGGAACGCTGATCACCTCGGCGATCGCGCTACTGCTCGGCGTGCCCGTAGCGGTGGCCACCGCGCTGTATCTGAACGAGCTCTGCCCGCGCCGTTTCCGCACGCCGCTGGCCATCCTGATCGACCTGCTGGCCGCCGTCCCGTCGGTGGTCTACGGCCTGTGGGGGATCTTCGTCCTCGGGCCGAAGATCCTGCCCGTCGAGAAATGGTTCGCGAGCACGTTCTCGTTCATCCCGTTCATCGGCGGCGGCACGGCGACCAGTCCGAACTACTTCCTGGCCGGGCTGATCCTGGCCATCATGATCCTGCCGATCGTCTCGGCGATTTCGCGCGAGGTGATCGCGACCGTGCCGTCCGAGCACAAGGAGGCGGCGCTCGCGCTCGGCGCCACCCGGTGGGAGATGATCCGCATTGCCGTGCTGCCCTACTCCCGTCCCGGGATCACCGGTGGCGCGATGCTGGGGCTTGGGCGGGCGATCGGCGAGACGATCGCCGTCGTCCTCGTGATCGGCAGCGCGCCCCTGCTCGGCTCTCACCTGTTCAGCCAGGGCAATACGCTGGCCGCTGTGATCGCCGCCGAGTTCGGCGAGGCGTCCAACAACGTACCGCACCGCTCGGCGCTGTTCGCGTGCGGCCTGGTCCTGTTCGTGCTAACGCTGATCGTGAACATCATCGCCCGGTACTACGTCGTGCGCGGCCATCGCGGGCGACGGCGCGGCGACGGTGACATCGTCGCGGAGGCGCAGGCGGCAACCGTGGGGGAGGTCGGATGAGCGCGGTCTCGACGACGCTCTCCGAGATAAGTCCGCGCCGGCGCCGGACCGACAAGATCATGCGCGCGTCGATCTTGGCAGGCACGCTGCTCGCGCTGGTTCCGCTCGTGCTGATCATCTACTACCTGCTCAAGCAGGGCCTCGGCTCCTGGGGCGGGAGCTTCTTCTCGAGCGATCCGAACGGGAACTTCTTCGGCAGCGTGGGCGGCATCAGGAGCGCGATCTTCGGCACGCTCGAGATGATCGCGCTGGCCTCGCTGATCGCGATCCCGATCGGAATCGGAGTGGCGCTCTACCTCGTCGAATATGGCAAGGACTCGGCGTTCGCCAACCTCGTGCGGTACTTCATCGACGTGATGACCGGCGTCCCCTCGATCGTGTTCGGCCTGTTCATCTACATCTCGCTCGTGACCAACCAAGTCGGCGGCGCCTCGTTCGCCGGCTGGAAGGGATCGGTAGCGATCGCGCTGCTCATGCTGCCGGTCGTCGCCCGCTCAGCCGAGGTCGTGCTCATGCTCGTACCCGACAGCCTGCGGGAGGCCGCGCTCGCGTTGGGCGCGCCCCGGTGGCGGGTGGTCTCGAGGGTGGTGCTGCCGACCGCCACGCCCGGGCTGGTGACCGGGTCGCTGCTGGCCGTGGCCCGAGGAATGGGTGAGACTGCGCCGCTGCTGTTCACGGCCGGCGCGACGTTCATCGCCTCGGCAAACCTCAACCAGCAGATGAACTCGCTGCCGTTGCAGATCTTCACGGACATCACCAATCCGCGGCAAGCGGTGATCGATCGTGCCTGGGGTGCGGCGCTCGCGCTGGTCGCGATCATCCTGATTCTGAACTTGGTTGCCCGCATCGTTTCGCGAAGGAGCCGCATGGCATGATCCCGCCGGAAACCACGAGCAAGGGACAGACAGATATGTCAACCGCTGGGGGCCCCCCGGAGCAATCGATGGCAGTGCCGCAGCCGTCAGCCTCCCCTCCGCCGGCGAACAAGACGGGGCACGGCGTATCGGTGAAGGAGCTGAACGCCTACTACGGCGCCCAACACTCGATCAAGAACGTCTCGATCGACTTTCCCGCGAACGAGGTCACGGCGATCATCGGGCCGTCGGGCTCCGGAAAGTCGACCGTGGTCCGCTGCATCAACCGGATGCATGAGGAGATCCCCGGCGCGCGCGCCGAGGGGTCCGTCATGCTCGACGAGCTCGACGTTTACGCGAAGGATGTCGACGTCACCGCCGTCCGCCGGCTGATCGGAATGGTGTTCCAGAAGCCCAACCCCTTCCCGACCATGTCGATCTTCGACAACGTGGCGGCGGGGCTGCGCCTGACCGGAACCAGGAGCCAGGATATGCACCATCTGGTCGAGCATTCGCTGCAGTCCGTCGGGCTGTGGGACGAGGTGAAGGAGCGTCTGAGCGAGCCCGGGATCGGGCTGTCCGGGGGCCAGCAGCAGCGGCTGTGCATCGCCCGGACGGTGGCGATCGAGCCCGAGGTGATCCTGATGGACGAGCCAGCTTCGGCGCTCGACCCGATCTCGACCCTGAAGATCGAGGAGCTGATCGATGAGCTCAAGGAGCGCTACACGATCGTGATCGTTACGCACAACATGCAGCAGGCTGCGCGGATCGCCAACTCCACGGTGTTCATGCTCGACGGTGAGGTGATCGAGCACGACGAGACCAACAAGATCTTCACCAACCCGAGCGACGAGCGCACCGAGCGCTACGTGACCGGAAAGTTCGGCTGAGCGTGCAGGAGACACGGCACAAGTTCCACGAGAACCTCCGCGCGCTCGAGGCCCAGGCGCTCGACGGGCTCGATCTGGTCACCCAGCAGCTCGATCGTTCGCTCGAGTCGCTCTCCTACCAGGACGTCGAGCTGGCCGGGATGGTGGTCGCCGACGACGACCGCATCGACGGCCGCTACCTCGAGGTGCACCAGGGCATCCTGTCGCTGCTGGCCCGCCAGGCGCCGGTGGCCGGCGATCTGCGGATCGTCGCGGCGCTGTTGCACGTGATTCGCTGCGTGGAGCGGATGGGCGATCAGTGCGTGAACATCGCCAAGCTCGTGCCGCTGTCCGGCTACGAGGCGCCGAAGGACAAGGACATCCTGGACGCGATCGAGCGGATGGGTCGCCTCGCCCGGTCTCAGGTCTCGCAGGCCAAGCAGGCGTTCGCCGAGCGCAACACCGAGCTGGCCCAGGACCTCGTCCGCCAGGACATCGAGATCAACCGGCTCAACCGGGCGATCTTCCGGCGGGCGGTAGAGGTCGGCGACAACCTCGAGCTGCGCGAATGGGCGATGTTCATGATCCTCGTCGCCCGGTGCCTGGAGCGAATCGGGGACAACACGGTCGACATCGCCGAGCAAATCGTGTTCGTGGTCACCGGGCTGTTCCGCGAGTTCGCGGACGCGTCGACCCCACCCGAGACGGCGCGCACGTAGTAGTAAGCGCGTCCGACGCGCAGACCGCTGCCGTATCCTCGGCCTCCGAGTGGGCGCTCAGAGGTCACAGCCACGATCGCGAAAACGCCGCCGACACGGCGTGCCGCCGGCCGGCGCCGCGGCGCCGGCGACCCGGCGTCCCGCGCCCCGCGACCCCGATGCCGATGACGCACCTCGACCTCGGCGCCAGCGCGCAACCCCCCTGGGCGCCTATGGCGAGCGGCCGCCCAGCCCGTTCGGCGGCCTGCCGGTGTCCGAGCTGGCGATCTTGGCCGGCACGGTCGCGCTGATCTTCGGGGTGATCCGTCATGGCGGACCGGCACTGATCGGCGGCGTCGTGCTCTGCCTGTTCGGGGTTACCGAGGTCACCGCGCGCGAGCATCTGTCCGGCTACCGCTCACACACGGTCCTGCTGGCGGCGATCCCGGCCGTCGTGGCCGAGTTCGTGATCGTGCTCACCGTGGGCACGCCGGCCGTCCGGGTGCTGTTGCTGGTACCGCTCGCCGCGGTGTTCGGGGCCTGCGCCTGGTTCCTGCGCCGGCGCTTCCTGATCGCCCGCCAGGCGCGGCTGGCCAAGCCGTTACCGAAGCGCTAGCCGTCTACGGGCGAACCCACAGAGAATCGGCCGCCACCGGGTCGGCGCCGGCGTCTCCGTCGGGCGTCTCCTCCACGACCGTCGGCAGGTGCAGCGTGAACACCGCGCCACCGTCGGGTGCGTTGGCCGCCTCGATCGAGCCGCCGTGCTGGACGGCGACCTGGCGGACGATCGCCAGCCCCAGACCGCTGCCCTGCCGGTGGCGCGAGTTCGCGCCGCGGTAGAAGCGATCGAACACGTAGGGGAGGTCGGCCTCGTCGATCCCGGTGCCGTGATCGCGCACGCGGATCCCCTCCCGGTCGACCACCACCTCGACCAGCCCATCCCGCGGCGAGTGGTGGGCGGCGTTGTCGAGCAGGTTGTTGACCGCGCGGGCGAGGCGCTCGGGCACGCCCTCGGCGATCACCGCCTCGAGCGACGATTCGAAGTTCACATGCGGGAAGGCGCGGTGGGCGCGCGCGATCGACTCGGTCGCGATCCGGTCGAGCCGGACGTCCTCGGCAGAGGTGATCGGCAGATCGCCGCGGGCCAGCTCGATCACGTCGCCGATCAGCGTGCTCAGCTCCTCGCTCTGCTCGAGTACGTCGGCCAGCAGCCGGTGGCGATCGTCGTCGCTCAGCTCGTCGCCCTGCTCGAGCAGCACCTCGATGTTCGTGCGCAGGCTGGTGATCGGAGTGCGCAGCTCGTGCGAGGCGTCGGCGACCAGCTGGCGCTGGGCGCGCACGGAGTCGTCCACCGCCTCGCGGGAATGCTGCAGGCGCTCGATCATCGCGTTGAACCGGGTGGCCAGCTGGCCCACCTCGTCATCGGCGTGGACCCGGAGCCGGCTCGAGAGATCCTCGGTCTCCTCGATGTGCTGCGCGGTCTGCGCCACCTCGGCGAGCGGCGCGAGCACCCGCCGAGCCGCTAGGCGGCCGAGCAGCGCGGCGAGCGCGATGCCGCCGGCACACAGGCCGAGGAGCACGAGACGCAGGTTGCGCAGGATGTTCTCGATCCCGTCGAGTGGACGCGCGAGCTGGACGGCGCCGGGCTCGAGTGCGATGCCGTGGCGCACCGTGGTCGGGAAGGTCAGCTCCCGGAAGTGGCTTCCGCGGATCTGAACGTCCGAGAAGTACGCATCGGCGTTGTTCTTGGCCACAGCGGTCACCCGCGCGTCGACGGGCAGGCTGAGGTCGCCGTTTGTGGCCCCGTCGGCCGCGACGAGCTGGTAGTACTGGGCCGGGCCGCCCATGCTCGCCGGCGGGCCCGGCAGCGGCTGGCCCAGCGTGGCCTGACCGTCCTCCACGGCGACGGCCTGCGCCTTGAGCGCGCTGTCGACCTGACCGAGCAGCTGGCTACGGACGACCAGGTAGCAGACGATCGCGACGAGGATCACCGCGACGGCGACCGCGACTGCCGCCGCCCAGGCAAGTCTCTTGCGCAGCGGCACGTCCCGGCTCCGGCTCAGTCTCGCAGCACGTAGCCCACGCCCCTGACCGTGTGCAGGAGGCGGGGCTCACTGCCGGATTCGGTCTTGCGCCGCAGATAGCCCATGTACACGCCGAGCGCGTTGGAGGTCGGCCCGAAGTCGTATCCCCACACGTTCTCGAAGATCGTAGAGCGGGTGAGCACCTGCCGCGGGTGGCGCATGAACAGCTCGAGCAGGAGGAACTCGGTCTTGGACAGCTCGATCACCCGGTCCCCGCGGCGCACCTCGTGGGCGACCGGATCGAGCACCATGTCGGCGTAGCGCAGGATCTCCCCTTCGTCGCCGTCGCCCGAGCGCCGCAGCAGGGCGCGGAGCCGGGCCTGCAACTCGCGCAGCGCGAACGGCTTGACCAGGTAGTCGTCGGCGCCCACGTCGAGCCCCTCGACCCGGTCGTCGATCGCGTCGCGCGCGGTCAGCATCAGGACCGGAGTCCGGTCGCCGGCCTGGCGCATCCGCCGGCACACCTCCAGGCCGTCGAGCCTGGGCATGCCGATATCGAGGATCACCGCGTCCGGAGGCGACTTGGCCAGCAGGTCGAGCGCCTCCTCGCCGTCGCCGGCCAGCTCCACGTCGTAGCGCTCGAGCCGCAGGGCTCGCTCGAGCGCCCGCTGCACAGCGGGCTCGTCGTCGACTACCAGAACGCGCGCCATGCGGGCAATTGTGGCGCGCCGGGCTAAGGGTTTGTGAAGACCTGCCCGCCTCCGTAGTCCGAATGTCGCGAGTTTCCTGCCACTCGGCAGGTGCTCGACGCCGACTGGCAGAACGCTCGCGCTATACGCGAGTGAATTGGCATTCACGTCAGGGCGGCGGGTCGAGTGGCAGGAAACTCGCGCCCGGAAAGAGGTGTATTGGGATCCGGGGGGCCGGTGACGCGGGGAGATGCTGGCGGGGGTCGGTGGCGCGTGCGGCCGGTGGCGCGGTGGCGGGGGTCGGTGGCGCGGGGTGGCTCGGGGGTCGGTGGCGCGGGGTGGCGCGGGGATCGGTGGCGCGGGCGAATGCTCGTCAGGACGTTCGCTCGCGCGCCGCCAGGGCGACGAGCGCGCCGGCCAGAACCACGGCGGCCCAGAAGCCGAACCCGAACAGATCGAAGTGGACGTTGAACAGGAACTTCAGCGCCACGCACGCGGCCGCGAAGATCGCCAGGGCGAGCCGGGTCGTGGCGCGGGTGCCGCCGATCGCGGGCAGATCCGCGGTGGTCAGCCGCTCGAGGGCGAGATCGGCGACCACCGCCAGCGACGCGAGCACGGCGAGTGCGCCGAGCCAGCCGTCGGGTGCGCCGGTGCCGGGGCTCGAGGTCGTCAGTTCCAGCGAGCCGAGCCCGATGCTGACCTCGAACCACGGAAGGAAGAGGAGGTCGAGGACGAGCAGGATCGCCACGCCGGCCAGGATCAGCTCCCCGCGCGTGAACTCGGCGTCCTCCATGGTCGGACATCTTCGGCGATCATCAGTGCCGATGCCAAGAACCAAGGAGACCAGCAAGCTCGCGTCCTACCGGGCCAAGCGCGACTTCGAGGCCACCTCCGAGCCGGCGGGCGCGGCCGGGGGGGACGGCGGCGGCCACCGGTTCGTGGTCCAGGAGCATCACGCCACCCGGCTGCACTGGGACCTGCGGCTCGAGCACGACGGCGCGCTCGCCTCGTGGGCGATCCCCAACGGCATCCCGCCCGACCCGTCGGACAACCGCCTCGCGGTCAGGACCGAGGACCATCCGCTCGAGTACCTCGAGTTCCACGGCGAAATCCCCAAGGGCCAGTACGGCGCCGGCACGATGACGATCTGGGACCGGGGCACGTACGAGGTCCACAAGTGGGAGGCCAGGAAAGTCGAGATCACCTTCCACGGCGAGCGGCTGCACGGCCGTTACGGGCTGTTCCCGATCGGCAAGCCGGGCGACTCCAAGGACGACTGGATGATCCACCGGATGGACCCGCCGGCCGATCCGGATCGGGAGCCCATGCCCGAGCGGATCCTCCCGATGATGGCCCGGCCGTCGAGCACCGTGCCGCGCGACGAGAAGAACTGGTCGTTCGAGGTCAAGTGGGACGGGGTGCGCGCGATCGCCTACGTGCAGCCGGGGCGGCTGCGACTGGAGAGCCGCAACCTCAACGACATCACCGACGCCTATCCCGAGGTGCGTGGGGTGATCGGCGCGCTCGGCATGCACGAGGCGGTGCTCGACGGCGAGATCGTCGCCTTCGACGAGAACGGCCGGCCGAGCTTCGAGCGGCTCCAGCGTCGCATGCACGTCAGGGGCGCCTCGGCCATCCGGCGCCTGCAGAGCAGCATGCCGGTCCTGTATGCGATCTTCGACCTGCTCTACCTCGACGGCCACTCGCTGATCGACCTCCCTTACGGGCAGCGACGCGCGAGGCTCGAATCGCTGAATTTGTCCGGGCCGGCCTGGCGCGTGCCCGCCGCCCACCCGGGCGAGGGCAAGCTGCTGCTCGAGGCGACGGCCAAACAGGGCCTCGAGGGGATCGTGGCCAAGCGGCTGGACTGTCGCTACGAGCCCGGCCGGCGCACCGGGAACTGGCTGAAGATCAAGCACACTCTGCGCCAGGAGCTCGTGATCGGCGGCTGGATTCCGGGAGTGGGCCGGCGCACGAGCCGGATCGGGGCGCTGCTCATGGGCTACTACGAGGGCGGCAAGTTCGTCTATGCGGGCCGCGTCGGCACCGGCTTCACCGAGAGGACGCTTGACCAACTCCACAAGCAACTGGAGCCCCTGCGCCGGGAGGAGAGCCCGTTCGACAAGGCCCCGAAGCTCCCGCGCGAGGCGGTGTTCGTCGAGCCAGAGCTCGTGGCTGAGATCGAGCTGCGTGAGTGGACCGCCGAGCGGATCATGCGCGCGCCGTCGTTCAAGGGGCTGCGCGAGGACAAGTCGCCCCGCGAGGTGCGGATCGAGGTGGTCGGCGAGGACGCTCCCTCGGAAGCGTCGGAGGTGGCGGAGGAGGGGCCAGACGTCGATTCGGGTGGGCGGGACCGAAATGCCCCCGAGGCGCTGTTCGACGAGGTCGACCGAGGGCCCGAGGGCGCGCTGCTCGTGAGCACCGAGGGCCGGGAGCTCAAGATCACCAACTGGGACAAGGTGCTCTACCCGCAAACCGGTTTCACGAAGGGCGACCTGGTCGCCTTCTACGCGCGCCTCGCACACACGGTGCTCCCGCACCTGCACGACCGGCCCCTGACCTTGAAGCGCTATCCGAACGGGGTCGAGCAGCCGTACTTCTACGAGAAGCAGTCGCCCTCGCACCGCCCCGAGTGGATTCAGACCGCCAAGATCGGCGACGTCAACTACACGCTCGCCCAGGACCGGCCCACGCTGATCTGGCTGGCCAACCTGGCCGACATCGAGCTGCACACGTCGCTGTCGCTCGCGCGGCACCCGGAACGACCCACGATGATGGTGTTCGACCTCGACCCGGGTGCGCCGGCGGGGATCGTCGAGTGCTGCGAGGTCGGGCTCGTCCTCCACGGGCTGTTCGAGCAGCTGGGCCTCGAGAGCCTGGCCAAGACATCCGGATCGAAGGGTCTCCAGGTATACGTGCCGCTGAACACCCAGGTCGACTACCGGGCGACCAAGCCGTTCGCCAGGCGCGTGGCCGAGGTGCTCGAACAGCGCATGCCCGAGCTCGTGGTCTCGCGCATGACCAAGCGGCTACGGCCCGGCAAGGTGCTGGTCGACTGGAGCCAGAACGACCAGCACAAGACGACCGTCAACGTGTACTCGCTGCGCGCGCGCGAGCGCCCGACGGTCTCGACCCCGGTCACCTGGGAGGAGGTGGCGGCCTGTCGCGAGAGGGGCGACGAGGGCCTGCTGACGTTCGAGGCCCACGAGCTGCTGGAGCGGGTCGAGGAGCACGGGGATCTGTTCGCGTCGGTGCTGAGCGCCAAGCAGCAACTTCCCGCGCTGCGCTGAGAGCCGCCGGGCAGATCAGTTAGGCTGGCGATGATGTCGCCGATCGATCAGATCACGCTGCGCAACCGACTGCTGGTGGCCACCGCGATGTGGAAGGAGACGATCGCCGAGCCGCTCCCGCGCATGCCGCCGGGCGATCCCGCCGACCAGATCCAGAGCTTCGAGATCACGCTCGTTGATCGCCTGTGGCAGAGCGCGACGGCCGAATCGGCACGGGAGATCGCCGACCGCACGTGGGATCTCGTGCACGACCGACCTGATGACGATCCGGTCAAACGCCGCGTGGTCGAATGCCACGAGTCGCTGGCCCGGCTGACCCGCCTGGGCGACTAGTACCTAGTTCGTCAGCCCGTTGGTGCGCGTGGCGTCGAGCGCCAGGACGGGCTCGGAGGCCGTCTCGGTGTTGCGTGACAACCCCGCCGCCGCGTAGGCGTCCACCTCGTCGAGCGTCTCATGCTCGAGCAGCGCGGTGACCAGCGAGTCGAGGTTGGCGCGGTGCTGGCGCAGCAGCGTCGAGACCTCGGCATGGGCCGACTCGACGATCCGCCTGACCTCCTCGTCGACCAGCCGCTGGGTGGCTTCGGAGGTCTCCGACACGCCGGGGAGGAACGGGCTCATGCCGTCCTGGGGGATCACCGCGATCGGCCCGACCGCGCGGCTCATGCCCCATCGCCCGACCATGCCGCGGGCGATCCGCGTCAGGTGCTGGATGTCCGACTCCGCGCCGGTGGTGATGTCGGAGAACACCAACTCCTCGGCCACGCGGCCGCCGAGCGCGACCTTGATCTGGGCCAGCAGGTGCTGCTGCTCGAAGTTGAAGCGGTCGGCGTCCGGGGCGGAGAACGTGACGCCGAGCGCCTGCCCGCGGGGGATGATCGACACCTTGCGCACCGGGTCGGCGCTCGGCGTGAGCATCCCGACGATCGCGTGCCCGGCCTCGTGGTAGGCCGTGCGCCGGCGGTCCTCCTCGGAGATCATCACCTTGCGCTCAGCGCCGAGCACGATTCGCTCGAGCGCGTCGGTCAGGTCCTGGCGGTTGACCTTCTCGTGCTCGCGCCGGGCGGCCAGCAGCGCGGCCTCGTTGACCAGGTTCTCGAGGTCGGCGCCCACCATGCCCGGGGTGGAGGAGGCGATGCCCCCGAGGTCCACTTCGTCGGCCAGCGGCACGCCGCGGGTGTGGACGCGGAGGATCGCCTCGCGGCCGGCCCGGTCCGGTGGCGAGACGACCACGCGCCGGTCGAAGCGCCCCGGGCGCAGCAGCGCCGGGTCGAGGATCTCCGGGCGGTTGGTCGCGCCCAGCACGATCACCCCGATCCGCGGGTCGAAGCCGTCCATCTCGGTGAGGATCTGGTTGAGCGTCTGCTCGCGCTCGTCGTGGCCGCCGGAGATGTTCGGACCGCCGGCCGAGCGCGAGCGGCCGATCGCGTCGAGCTCGTCGATGAAGATGATCGCCGGCGCCGCCTCCTTGGCCTGCTGGAACAGATCCCGCACGCGCGAGGCGCCCACGCCCACGATCATCTCGACGAACTCCGACGCCGACATCTGGAAGAACGGCACGCCGGCCTCGCCCGCGACCGCGCGCGCCAGTAGCGTCTTTCCGGTGCCGGGCTGGCCACTCAGGAGCACCCCGCGCGGGATGCGGCCGCCCAGCTTGAGGTACTTGTCGGGGTTCTTGAGGAAGTCGACGATCTCCGACAACTCCTCCTTGGCCTCGTCGATGCCGGCCACGTCCTTGAACGTGGCCCGCTGGTCGGCGCCCTCGACGCGGCGGGCTCGAGAGCGGCCGAACGACATCAGCCCGCCCGCGCCGCCGCCCCCCTGGGCGGCGCGACGGAAGATCCACACCAGCAGGAGCAAGAACAGCAGCGTCGGGCCGAACCCGAACAGCAGGCTGGCGATGAACGAGGGGCCGGTGTTGGTCGGGTGGGCATTGATCGTCACGCCCTTCTCGGTGAGCGTGTTGAACAGGTCCGTGCCGTTGGCGAACGATGGGATCTGCGTCGAGAAGTAGACGGTGCTCGTCGCGCTCGAGTTGTTCGCCGGGTACTTGATGGCCTTCTTCAGCGTGCCCTGGATCGAACTGCCGGTCGATGAGATCGAGCTCACGTTGTTCGCCTTGACCTCGTTGAGGAAGGTCGGCGAGTACGGGATCTGGACCCGCGGGTTCGGCCCGAGGACCTGAGATGACACCCAGAAGTTCAGGGCCAGCAGCGCGACGATGAAAATCAGCGCGATCCAGCGCGGGTTTCTGGCGCCCTTCGGTGGCTTGGCGGGCTGACGGCCCCGACCGTCCGGGGCCGGCGTCACCCGCCAGCCCGGCTGCGGGGACGGCTGCTGCTGGCTGCCCGGCCTCAGTCTCGGGGTGCTCTCGCGCCGGCGGGGTTGCTCGGCCATCTGTTGATTGTGCCAAGGGTGGCGGAGTTCCGATGAACTCTGCCTGAACTCTTAGTAAGAGTTGCGCCGGATCATTCGATCCGACTGCGGAACGAGTCGGCGCTCTCGACGCTGGCCCCGGCCGCCCACGCCCGGTCGGCCAGCCACCGGTCCGAGGTCACCACGCGGACCGAGGCCGGGTCCGCTTCGGCGCGCAGCCGGCGAACGATCTCGTCGTCGGCCGCGTTCGGCTTGGGCCTCGGGGCATGCGCGACCTCGATCACGGTCGAGCGGATCGGGGGCCGGGGCGGGCGCTCGAACACCACGGTGACGTCCTCGCCGCTGTCCGCGGCCCAGCGCTCGAGCATGTCGACCAGCCGCAGCATGGCCGCGTCGCGGTCCTTCCACCAGGCGTCCGGCCGGGTCCCGATCACGTTCATACCGTCGACGAGCCAGCGCATGGCAGAGCAGGCTAGTGGCCCTCACGGCTCACGGCTGGATGGCCGGTGGGGGTGGCGCGGCGGCCACCCCCATCGGCTTCGGGCCCCCTTTGGCCCTGGTGTTGCCCCACCAGGCTTGTTCGGTTGAGGGTCAGGCGGCGCTCACCGTTCGGGGACCTCGGAGTCGGCGTGGAGTTCGCGCAGCGCGGCGTGCGCGAGTTCGACTACGTCGGGCGGCCCGAACTGGCCGGCTCGCTGGAACGCCCGACGCGCCCCCTCGCTGTCACCCTCCTGTCTGAGCAACAGGCCGAGGTTGCACGTGGCGGTGGGGTCGCCGCGCTCGTCGCCTCGCCGGCATGCGGCTATCGCACCGGCCACATCGCCCTCGTTCCACAGCAGGACGCCGAGCCGTCGTGCTCCGGCCGGATCGCCGCGCTGGTCGGCCCGCTGATAAGCGGCCTTGGCGTGCTCGAGGTCCCCTTCCCGCTCGAGCAGCAGCCCGAGGCTGGAGGCACCGGCAGGTTCGCCCCGCTGGTCGGCTCGCTCGTACGCGTGCTTCGCGTGCTCGAGGTCCCCCGCCTGCTCGAGCAGCAGACCGAGGTTGTACGCGCCAACCGGTTCCCCTCGTTCGTCGGCTCGCTCGTAGGCCGCCCTGGCGCCTGCGATGTCCCCGCGCTCCTCGAGCAGGACGCCGAGGTTCGACGCACCTCCCGGGTGACCGCGCTCGTCGGCCCGCCGGAAAGCGGCCTCAGCCTCGGCCACATCACCTCGGCGCAACAGCAGCACCGCCAGGTTGAACGCGGCGCCGGCATGGCCCCGCTGATCGCCGAGGCGGTAGGCCCCCTGAGCGTCTGCCCAGTCGCCCTCCTTTTCGAGCAGCACCCCGAGATCGAATGCGGCATCGGGGTGCCCGCGCTCGTGAGCTCGAAGCAGCGCATCCTTCGCTTCGGCCGTCTCGCCCGCCTGGGTCAGCAGCAACGCCAACTCGACCGCGGCGCCGGGATGCCCAAGCTCATCCGCCCGGCGAAGTGCGTCCGCCGACGCAGCCAGCTTGCCACCCTCCGCAAGCATCCGCGCGAGCCGGAAGACGCCGTCACCGGCACTTCGATCCTCGGTCGGGTTTGGATCGAGCAGGGCGTGAGCCCGTTCTGTCGTTGGGTCCGAGACCGGCCCGCCGTTGCCAGCGACAACGGGCGGCGGCGCAGGCTCGTCACCGCCATCGGGACCAGCTGGTGCGGCGGCAAGACGACCATCGCGCCGTCGGCGTCCGTGCCACAACACCCCCACCGTGGCCAGGATCAGGCAGGCCACAACGATGAGCCAAGGAACCGGTGAGGCACCGCCCGGGTGCCTCGCGGCGGGCCGGGTCTTGTGCGTCGCAGGGCTAGTCGGGCCGGTGCGCTTTGGCGCCGGCCGGCGGTGGCCGCCACGGCGCGGGCTTGTCCGGTGATGAACCTGGCGCCGCGGCGCAGGCCGGAGTCGACCGAGGGTCTGCGGGCCGGCGATTCCGTCGGCCTGCAGGTGGCGGGCGGACTGAAAGCGCCGTACCGCTCCTGTGGTCAGCGGGCCGTATCGGCCGTCCACCGCGCCCGGTGAGAAGCCGGAGGCGGCCAGACGACGCTGGAGCGCCCGCACCCGGCCGGATCCACCAGGCCCGTAACCGTCACCAGGACGGAGGGTCGGCTGAGCCGAAGCCAGGGCGCCCGTGGTTACGGGGCCGTCGACTCCATCCACGATCAAGCCGTGAGTGGCCTGGAAGCCGCGCACGGCTTGCTCGGTCAGTGGGCCGTAACGTCCGTCGACGGGTCCGGGCGGGTAGCCCAGGCCGGCCAACCGGCGTTGCAGAGCCCGAACGGCACCCGAGCCGTGAGGACTGGCGTAGCCGCTACCGAACGCAAGCTCCACGCGCGTTCTCCCTTGATGGCCGACTGGGTCGCCAGACCCCGACGGGGTTGCGGTGTATGTGATTTGGGCGACAGCAACCTGTGATGCGCCTTGCGCAGCCCGCGCTGCCGGAACCCTGCCTTTCCGGTTGACGGACTTTCCCGACGCGACGGCCGGAGCAAAAGCCAGCATCAACACCACTGCTGTCGCCACCCAGGTCGGGGTTGCGAGCGAAGGATCCGTGCGGACCAGCCGCCGACTCGCGAGGTGATCCCGCACCATCACGCGGTCGCTGAGACGCCGGGCGCACGACACTGCCGCGCCGACGAACTCACAGCCCTTCGCCCACGCCCGTATTGAGCGTGACACGAGTCTGTTCTCCTCTACGTTGCTAGAAGATGCACCCGGGCTTACGCAGCCCGCGTGCCGGACCTAGAAGACCGGCGTCGGTCTTAGCCAGGCCGTTCGAGCAAGCAGAGGAACGGCTGCGGTCCAGCCGCGTCGACGGTCCGCCGAAGCATGCAGAACACACGGGGACGGACCAGGCCAGCGGCGGCAAGAAGCGCCGCCAGGCCGAAGAAGAAGAGGCCGCCGAGGCCACTCGCGCTGCCCCCGGTCGACGAGGCGGCGGGGACCGGCATCGGCGAGCCAACCGGATTCGGTTGGGGCTCGGCCGGCGCCACGTGATGACCGAACGCAGGGCGGACGCCCGAGCCGACCGTCACCGTCGGGCGATTCCATAGCGACTGGGCGGAATCCGTGCTGTGGCGTCCCGCGCTCGTCACCGTCCGGGGGCGCTTCGAGGACCCAGCGGCCGGGATGTGCGGCCGCGGGCCATGTGCCTTAGCGACCGACGGCTGGGACGCCGGCCGCGGGCTCGTCGGCAGGGTGCGCTCCGGAGACGTCGCCACGCCGGCCGGGAGGTCCGGTCGCGGCGAAGTCGTCGTCGCGGTCCTCGAGGCCGGTGGCGCTGCAGTGGTTGTCTTCGCGGCCGGTGCCGCGGCGGTGGCCGTCCTGGCGGCTGGCGGCGCTCCAGTCGCGCCCTGCGTCGGTGTGCCCGCGTGGCGTTGCGTCGTGGTCGTCGTCGGCGCTGGTTGCGCCGGCGCGGTCGCGCTGCTCGCGGGGGTCGTGCTCCCGCTCGCCGTGGTCGCTGGCGCCTGTGCGTTCGTCACGTGAGTCAGCCGTGCTGTCGCTGCGCCCGTCGCGGTGGTCACGACCGTGGTGAGGGGCGCGGTGGCGGTCTTGACGGTGTTGGTGATGGGTGCGGTGGCGGTCTTGACGGTGTTGGTGATGGGTGCGATGGCGGTCTTGACGGTGTTGGTGATGGGCGCGACGGCGGTCTTGACGGTGTTCGTGACGGGTGCGACGGCGGTCTTGACGGTGTTCGTGACGGGTGCGACGGCGGTCTTGACCGTGTTCGTGACGGGTGCGGTGGCGGTCTTGACGGTGTTCGTGACGGGTGCGGTGGCGGTCTTGACGGTGTTCGTGACGGGTGCGGTGGCGGTCTTGACCGTGTTCGTGACGGGTGCGGTGGCGGTCTTGACCGTGTTCGCGACGGGTGCGGTGGCCGTCTTGACGGTGTTCGCGACGGGTGCGGTGGCCGTCTTGACCGTGTTCGCGACGGGTGCGGTGGCCGTCTTGACCGTGTTCGCGACGGGTGCGGTGGCCGTCTTGACCGTGTTCGTGACGGGTGCGGTGGCCGTCTTGACCGTGTTCGCGACGGGTGCGGTGGCGGTCTTGACCGTGTTCGCGACGGGTGCGGTGGCCGTCTTGACCGTGTTCGTGACGGGTGCGGTGGCGGTCTTGACCGTGTTCGTGACGGGTGCGGTGGCCGTCTTGACCGTGTTCGTGACGGGTGCGGTGGCCGTCTTGACCGTGTTGGTGACGGGCGCGGCCGGGGTGGTGGTGGCCGGCTTGGTGGCGGTCTTGACCGTGTTGGTGACGGGGGCGGCCGGGGCGGCTGGCGCGGTGGGGGCGGCGGCCTGGGTTGTGGCGGTGGTCGTAACGCTCTTGACGGCGTCAGCCGCCGAACTGGGAGTCGCGACTGGGACGGTTGGCGAAGGGCTGGAGGTCGACGACGCGAGTTGCGTGGTCAGACCTGCAGCCGCGGCCGAATTGGGAACCGCCGCGAGGATCACCAGCAGCGATATGGCTGCTGAGAACCACCGGATCCGGTTACCAAGGTCTTCCACCTCAGTTGGGATATTCCCCAATAAGCGAAAAACCTATCCAAACATCTCGACGCTGCCCAGACAGGGTTGAGGCTAGTCGTCGCCCCCGGGCGGCCGGCGGTCGCGCTTGCGTGCGGCCTGCCGGCGCTTTGCCTCGAGCCGGCGGCGGACCGACTGGGCGGTGGGCCGCGTGGCGTGTCGCCGGCGCGGCGGGATGAGCGCTTCGGTCAGTCGCCGGCGCAGGCGCTCGAGCGCGAGCTCGCGATTGCGGGCCTGGCTGCGGGCGTCCTGCGCAACCGCGGTGACGCGCGGGCCGAGTCGGCCGATCACGCGCCGCTTCTGCTCCTCGGTCAGCGCTGCCGACGCCTCGACGTCGAAGATCGCCTCCACGCGCGAGGCGGTGACGTTGGCGTGCTGGCCGCCGGGGCCTGAGGAGCGCGAAGTTCTAAGCGCAATCTCGTGCAGTGGCAACGCAACCCCGCGTCCAAGTGGCATCGGGTCTTCCATGTGCTGTACCTTCCCAGCTCGTAAGGCCGCCCGACCGTCGGGCGGTGTCAAGCAGGTGCAGGCTCCGGGCGGCAACACCTCCGTAGCAGCACTTCAAGCACGGAGGAACACTCCAGATGCCGAACGGCACAGTCAAATGGTTCAGCGACGAGAAGGGCTTCGGCTTCATCACGCCCGATGACGGCGGACGGGACCTGTTCGTCCATCACTCGAGCATCACCGCTGACGGCTACCGCTCGCTCTCCGAGGGCATCAAGGTCTCCTACGAGGAAGAGGCCTCGCCCAAGGGGCCGAAGGCGATCAACGTCACGAAGCTGTAGCTTCGGCCGCACGCCCGACCGGCGTCCCTGTGCGCCGGCGATACGTGGCCGTGAGCGAAGCCGGTCAGGCGCGAGGGACGCCCGACGGGGCGCCGCCGAAGGCGGCCCCAAAACCCCCTAATCGGGGGGCAGGCGGGGCTGGAGCGAAACTTCGTCGGCCGGCGCGCGTACTATTGGTCAGGCGAATTGTTGTGGGCGCACTAGATGACTAAGACGGTCGAGGAGCGCGAGCGGGTTGTCATTCGCTTCGCGGGAGACTCCGGGGACGGGATGCAGCTGGCGGGGAGCCGGTTTACCGATGCGACCGCGATGCTGGGCAACGACCTGGCGACGCTGCCGAACTTCCCGGCCGAGATCCGCGCGCCGGCCGGCACGCTGGCCGGCGTGTCCGCTTTCCAGATCCACTTCGCCTCGCGGGACATCCTCACCCCGGGCGACAAGCCGAACGTGCTGGTGGCGATGAACCCGGCGGCTTTGAAGGCGAACCTGGCCGAGTTGGATCGAGGCGCGGCGCTGATCCTCAACGAGGATGCGTTCACCAAGCGCAACCTGGAGAAGGCGGGCTACGCGTCGAACCCGCTCGAGGATGGGTCTTTGAGCGCGTACCGGGTGCACCGCATCCCGATGACGGCTTTGACGGTGGCCGCGGTGGAGCAGATCGAGGATGCCTCCACGCGCGACGCCGGCCGGGCCAAGAACCTGTTCGCGCTCGGGGTGATCTCGTGGCTGTACGGGCGGCCGACCGACGGGACCAAGCGCTGGATCGAGCAGAAGTTCGCCAAGCGCCCGGCGGTGCTCCAGGCGAACCTGGCCGCGTTCAACGCCGGCTGGTCGTTCGGCGAGACGACCGAGTTGCTCGACGTGCAGTACCGGGTCAAGCCGGCCACCGACGTGCCGCCGGGGACGTACCGCAACGTGAACGGCACGACCGCGCTGTCGCTCGGGCTGATCGCGGCGAGCGTTCGCAGTGGGCTGCCGCTGCTCCTGGCCAGCTACCCGATCACGCCGGCCTCCGAGCTGTTGCACGAGCTCTCGCGCCATGCTGCGCTCGGCGTGCGGACGATCCAGGCCGAGGACGAGATCGCCGCCGCCGGGATGGCCCTGGGCGCGGCGTTCGGCGGCCGGCTGGGCGTGACCGCCACGAGCGGGCCGGGCATGGACCTGAAGGCCGAGATGATCGGGCTGGCGGTGGCGCTCGAGTTGCCGATGATCGTGGTCGACGTGCAGCGCGCCGGCCCGTCGACCGGCATGCCGACCAAGACCGAGCAGTCCGATCTGCTGATGGCCATCTACGGGCGCCACGGCGAGTCGCCGCTGCCGGTGATCGCCCCGAGCACGCCCGGGGGTTGCTTCGAGGCGGCGTTCGAGGCGGTGCGGATCGCGGTCCGCTACCGCACCCCGGTGATCCTCCTGTCCGACAGCTTCCTGGCCTCGTCGTCCGAGCCGTGGCGAATCCCGGCCGTCTCGGATCTGCCGAGCATCGACCCCGCGTTCGCGACCGAGGACGACGCCGAGACCTTCCAGCCCTACACGCGCGACGAGGACCTGGCGCGTCCGTGGGCGATCCCGGGCACCCCGGGTCTGGCCCACCGCATCGGCGGCCTCGAGAAGGCCGACGGCAGCGGCAACATCTCCTACGACGGGGCCAACCACGGGCGCATGACCGATTTGCGGGCGGAGAAGATCGACGGCATCGCGCGGATGGTCCCGCCGCTGCGAGTGGACTCAGAGCCCGGGGCTCGGCTGCTCGTGCTGGGTTGGGGCTCGAGCGAGGGCGCGATCCGGGCCGGCGTGCGCCGCGCCCGCGAGGCCGGCCACACGGTGGCGTCCGCCCACCTGCATCACCTGAACCCATTCCCGGCCAACACGGGCGACGTGCTGCGCTCGTTCGACCGGGTGCTCGTGCCCGAGATGAACACCGGCCAGCTGTCCAAGCTGCTGCGGGCCAAGTACCTGGTCGACGTCGAGTCGTTCTGCAAGGTCCAGGGCCAGCCGCTGTTCGCCTCGGAGATCGAAGAGCAGATAGGGGAGCGGCAATGAGCGCGGTGGTCACCGGAAACGGCAACGGCGGGACGCCTGTCGAGCTGACCAAAGCGGACTTCCAGTCCGATCAGGAGACGCGCTGGTGCCCGGGCTGCGGCGACTACGCGGTGCTCTCGGCCGTGCAGCAGTTCATGCCCGAACTGGGAATCCCGCCCGAGAAGATCG
The DNA here is from genome assembly GCA_963832315.1 of uncultured Solirubrobacterales bacterium. Taxonomy (GTDB): domain Bacteria; phylum Actinomycetota; class Thermoleophilia; order Solirubrobacterales; family Solirubrobacteraceae; genus Palsa-465. The sequence continues at coordinate 52,280 of CAWHTT010000017.1, forward strand.
TGTTCATCACCGGCATCGGCTGCGCCGGCCGGTTCGCCTACTACATGAACACCTACGGGCTGCACAGCATCCACGGTCGCGCGCCGGCGCTGGCCACGGGGCTGGCCTCCACGCGCGAGGACCTGTCGATCTGGATCGTCACCGGCGACGGCGACTCGCTGTCGATCGGCGGCAACCACCTGATCCACTCGCTGCGCCGCAACGTCCCGATCAAGATCCTGCTCTTCAACAACCAGATCTACGGGCTGACCAAGGGACAGGCGTCGCCCACCTCGGAGCCCGGCAAGGTCACCAAGTCGACCCCGTTCGGCGTGGCCGACCACCCGTTCAACCCGGTGTCGCTCGCGCTCGGCGCAGAGGCGACGTTCGTTGCGCGCACGATCGATCGCGACCGCCGGCACATGACCGACGTGCTGCGGGCGGCCGCCACCCACGAGGGCGCGGCGCTGGTCGAGATCTACCAGAACTGCCCGGTGTTCAACGACGGCGCGTTCGCCGCGTTGACCGAGAAGGAGACCAAGGACGCCAATCAGATCCGGCTGACCGACGGCCAGCCGATCCGCTTCGGGGTGGAGAACGAGCGCGGGGTGTCGCGCGGTCCCGACGGCGGCCTGGCGATCGTGGACGTGGCCGACGTCGGCGAGGACGCGCTGATCGTGCACGACCCCTCGCGTCCCGACCCCGGCCTGGCCTTCTCGCTGGCGCGTCTGGCCGAGAACCCGACCGTCCCCACGCCGATCGGCATCTTCCGCGACGTGCAGCGGCCGGTGTACGGGCGCAGCGGCGCGCCGCGACGCGGCACGGCCACCGAGGTCGAGTTGGCCGACCTGCTGCTCGGGTCGGACAGCTGGACCGTCGGCTGATCGCTCGCCGGGGCGCCCGGGGCGCCTGGGGCGGCGCTCAGGTGGTCGCTACGCTCGATGTGTGAACGTCGAGCTGCTGTGGTGGGAGGGATGTCCCTCCACCGAGCGCGCCCTTTCGGCCGTGCGCGAGGCCCTGTCCGAGTTGGGCCTGGACGGGGTCGAGGTGCACGCGCGCGAGATCGAGACCGACGATGACGCGCTTGCGGCGGGCTTCGTCGGCTCGCCGACGATCCTGATCGACGGCGAGGATCTCGTCCCGGACGCCGACGGCGAGCCGATCGGCCTGAGCTGCCGGGTGTACCGCCGCCGCGACGGGCGGATCAGCCCGATCCCCGACCCAGATGATTTGCGAGACGCGCTCGCGCGTGCAGCGCAGCGCGCGGAGGTGACGTGATGAGTGTTTCGATTGGCGCGGTGGCGCCTGATTTCTCGCTGCCCGACACGGCTGGGAGGCGGTGGTCGGTGGCCGGCTACGACGGCGCTCCGGCGACGGTGCTGGTGTTCACGTGCAACCACTGCCCGTACGCGCTCGCCTGGCACGACCGGATCGCCGAGGTGGCCGACGATTATGCGGCGCGCGGCGTGCGCGTCCTGGCGGTGAACTCCAACGACGCCGACCGCTACCCACGCGATTCCATCGACGCGATGCGCGATCGGGTCTCGCGCGAGCAGTGGACGATTCCCTATCTGCATGACGCCACCCAGGAGGTGGCGCGCGAGTACGGCGCCAAGGTGACCCCCGACGTGTTCGTGCTCGACGCCGAGGGCCGGCTGCGCTACCGCGGCGCGCCCGACGCGGACTACGAGAAGCCCGAGGAGCGGGCCGAGTGGCTGCGCGACGCGCTCGACGCCGTGCTGGCCGGCGCAATCGTGGGACGGCCGGAGACCAAGCCGGTCGGCTGCTCGATCAAGTGGAAGGCGTAGCGGCGGTCGCGATCCGTCAGGCGACGTAGCCGTCGGGCGGATCGAGCGGCAGCCCGGCGGCGTCCCACTCGAGCAGCCCCCCGAGCATGTTGTGGGCATCGAACCCGGCGCCGCGAAACGCCTCGCTGGCCATCGCCGAGCGACTGCCGCTGCGGCAGTAGAACACGACGGGCCGGTCCCGGTCGACCGTGTCGACCTCGGCGGCCAGCTTCGAGAGCTCGATGAAGCGGTCGCCGGCGATGCGCCCGGCCTCGCGCTCCTCGGGCTGGCGCACGTCGATCAGCTGGATCTCGCCCTGCTCGAGCAGCTCCGCCACCTGCTGGGGCGTGTAGTCGTCCATGGTTCGGAGGCTAGCCGTTGTACGCTGGCGGCCGACGATGGGCTTCTTCGCGCGCGGCGGCGGGCAGGACGACGAGAAGTCGGAGGATGTCGCTCGGATCGAGGCGGGCGGGATCCCGGCCGGCGCCGAAAGGCGGCTGAAGAATCTGGGCCTACCCACCCGCGGCGGGTCGCTGTTCACCAGCGGGCTGTCGGTGAACGAGTTCGCGTTGCTTGATCGGATGGGCCCACAGCCCCTGGCCCAGGTGATGGGGGCGAGCGTGGTGCGGACGGGCTGGCAGTACCTGCCGGCGCTCGACCCCGCGCCGGTGGTGGTCCCCAGCGGGCGGATGAGCGGCTTCGGTCCGACCTCGAGCGGCTACCAGCTCAACAACGCCTACACCGAGCCCTCGCTGGCCCAGGTCCGTAGCTACAAGTGGCACGCCACCGTCGTGTGCGAGCTCGACACGCTCACCGACGCCTGGAACCTGGCCCGGCGCCGCGCGCTCGACCGGCTCACCGAGGAGGCGCTGCACGTCAGCGCCGATGCGGTGGTCGGCGTCCACCTGCACCGCTCCGACCACGACCTCGGCCGCGGGACGATCGAGTACGTCGTGACGGGCACCGCGATCCGCCTGCCGGGCTCTGAGCTGACCGCCTGGCCGACCCTCACCGATGTCTCGGTCCAGGACTACTGGCGGCTTCACAGCGCAGGACATCGGCCCGCCGGTCTGCTGGCCACCACCGTGGTCGTGTTCGCCTCGCCGCCGCGCGCCACCCGGTGGCGGCGAGCGCGTCAGGTCACCCAGAACCAGGAGCTCGACGAGCTGAGTCGCGGCTTCCACGCGGCCCGGGACACGGTGCGCGCCAAGCTGCTCGGCCAGGTGTCCGACGCCAGCGCGGAGGGGGCGGTGGGGGTCGAGTTCGCCCACGGCATACATCGGGAGAAGTTCCCGGTGGCCTCGTCGCTGAGTGGGGGCATGCAGCGGGGCTGGCGCCGCGGGCGGCTGGGGATCCCCTACAAGGTCAGCGGCCGCATCGACGTCGAGCGCCGCGGCTGGGTGATCACGATGCACGCGGCGGGCACGGCGATCCGAACCGGCCCGGCCCGGGCGACGCCTCACGTCAAGAGCCAGCTGCATATGTAGATAGAGATAAATGACCGATTACGACCCTAAATCCCTGGAGGGCATTCCGGAGTCAGGCGTGGAGCGCCTCGAGCAGAACCGCCAGGGTCTCTACACCTCCGATCTGAGCGTGAACGAGTTCCTGCTCGTCACCGAGGCCGGGTTCGACCCGGTCGGGCTGGTCGTGGGTAGCTCGATCTTCCACATCGGGATCCAGGTGGCGGGCCCGACCACGAGCCGCGAGCTGGACACGCTCTCGCAGGCGATGTACAGCGCCCGGCATCTGGCCATGACCCGGATGGAGGAGGAGGCCGACCAGCTCGGAGCGGACGGGATCGTCGGCGTGCGCCTGGACATCGGCCGCTACGAGTGGGGGCCGAGCATGGCCGAGTTCATCGCGATCGGCACCGCGGTCAGGCACCGCGGCGGCGTGCTCCACCGCGCGCCGAACGGTCGGCCGTTCCAGAGCGACCTGTCGGGCCAGGAGTTCTGGACGCTGCTGCGCACGGGTCATCGCCCGGTGGGGATGGTGATGGGCAGCTGCGTGTTCCACGTGGGGCGGCGCGGGCCGCTGCGGACGATCTCCCAGACCGGACGCAACATCGAGCTGCCGAACTACACCCAGGCGCTGTACGAGGCGCGCGAGCTGGCCATGCAGCGGATGCAGACCGAGGCCCAGGAGCTCGGCGCGGAGGGCATCGTCGGCGTCTCGCTTTCGGAACGCAGCCACGGCTGGGGCAGCCACGTGATCGAGTTCTTCGCACTGGGTACGGCGATCGTCTCGACCGGCGAGGGGACGAAGATCGAGCCGCCGGTCACCGTGCTCGACCTGAACGACCCACGTCAGGCGCCTTAGTCGGAGCGGAGCACCTCGGCCACCGAACGGGTCGCGCCGAGGCGGGCGGGCAGCGCGGTCAACGCCGCGACCACGATCAGGGTGCCCGGGATCACCGCGAGCAGCCATAGCAGCGGTGGGGTCGCCTCCTGGAGGTGGCCGCCGGCGAGCTGGTAGAGCCCGAGCCCGACCGGGATGCCGAGGCAGGCGGCGAGCAGGCCGGGGATCAACTGCGCGGCGGTGAGTCCGGCGCCGATCTGGCCCGGGGTGGCGCCGATGGCCCGGGTCAGCGCGGTCGCGCGCTGGGCGTCGATCACCGTCACCCAGGCGGTGAAGATCGCGTTGATCGCGGCGAGCACGGCGAGGATCGCGCTCAGCAGGTAGACGAGGTGGCTGACCCGATCGGCGACTCCGCCCGAGCCGACGAGATAGCCCGCATTGGCCTGGTTGCGAAGGTCGATGCGGTGCTGAAGCGCCAGCGCGGCGACGATCATCGCGACGGCGATGGTCAGGCTGGCGGCGGTCAGGGCGGCGCGGCGGGGGCGGCGGGCGATGAGCCGGAGCGCGAGCAGCAGGGGCACCGGCAGCCGCGAGGAGAGAGCGATCAGCCACGCCCGCCGCCGCGGCGGACGGGCCGGGTCGCCGAGCGCCATGATCGTGCTCGTCCGGGCCCCGCGAATCGCCGGCGCCGCGGTGGCGCCGGCGGCCACGAGGATGGCCGCGGCCGCGACCTCGGCCGCGGACGCCACCGTGAGCGACGGGGTCGGCGTGCTTCCGAGCAGCCCAGCGCCAACGTTGGTGAGCAGCGGAGCGAGTAGCTCGCCGGCGGCGAGCCCGATCACGGTGGCGGCGAGCGCGAGCAGCATGTTCTCGGCGAGCAGGATCGTGGCGACGAGCCGTGGGCTTGCCCCCACGGCCTTGAGCAGCCCGACGCGACGCGTCTGCTCGGCCATCCGGCCGCCCACGGCGACCCCGATGCTGGCCAGCGCGAGCAGGGCCAGGAGGGAGCCGCCTATCAGCAGCGCCTTCTGGTCGACCGTGATCACCCTGAAATCGTCGTGGCGGATGTCCACCCAGGTCTGCTCGGACGCGACAAGGTCGTTGCTCGCCTGGTTGAGGAACGCGTTCCCGACCGGCCCGAACGCGAAGCCCTCCGCGGAGGCGGGGTGGCCCAGCTTGAGGTTCAGGACGTATCCCACGGGTTGCTGGTTGGCGGCCAGCCGCTCGGTGTCGGTTCTCGTGAGCCAGACGACGCCGGGCTTGCTCACCGGGTAGAAGCACTGAGCCGTGCTGACCGCAACGCCCGCCACCTTGAAACGGTGGCCGTTCAGGTGGATGGTGTCGCCGGGTTTCAGGCCGAGCGAGGCGGCAAATCCGCTCTCAATCACCGCTGCGTCCGGGCGGATCCAGCTTCCCTCGGTGACCGTCGGCTGATCGAGGCGTGCGGGGGCGAGGTCGCGGCCCTCGGCCTGCGTCTGGATGTCGATGCCGGGCGCGGTGAGGTTCGCGATCGCGAACGGATACGGACCGGACGTGGCCGTAACGTCGCCGGCGTGCCTGAGCGAGGCGAACTCGGTCGCCGGTCTCGCGACCGCGCCGGCCTGGGGGGCGATCTGGGCCACCACGTCCGGGCCCCTGGTCGCGGTGCGGGCCCGGCTGAACGGGCTGTCGGTCACCTTGCGCAGCGCGAGGCCGAGGGTCAGCGTTGTCGTCGTGGTCGCGATCATGACCAGCAGCAGCGCGGCCTGGACCGGGCGGCGCTTGATGTCGCCGATCACCAGCCGCCAGATCAGCAGGACGCGACCCACGCCGCGTTCAGCTCCCCAGGCCGGTGATCTCGGTCAGGCTCCGGGCGCTGCCGCCGGCGAGCCGCGTCTCGTCCACGAAGACGCCGTCGCGCATCGAGACCAGCCGGTCCGCGGTGGCCGCGACCCGCGAGTCGTGGGTCACGGTCACCAGCGTCTGCCCGGCCGCCCGCAGCTGCTCGAACAGGCGCAGGACCTCGGTGGTCGCGGTGCTGTCGAGGTTGCCGGTGGGCTCGTCGGCCAGCACGAGGAGCGGAGCATTGGCCAGGGCGCGGGCGATCGCCACCCGCTGGCGCTGGCCGCCGGATAGCGCGGAGGGGAGATGGTCGGCGCGGTCCTCGAGATCGACCTGGTGCAGGAGCTCGCGGGCTCGCTCGCGCGCGGTGCGGGGCGAGGCGCCGGCCAGGAGCGCCGGCAGCTCGATGTTCTCGAGCGCGGTCAGCTCGTCGACCAGGTGGAAGGCCTGGAACACGAACCCGAGCGCGTGGCGCCTCTGGCGGGCCAGGCTGGATTCGGGGGCGTCGTGGATCGGCTGGCCGGCCAGCTCGATCGTGCCGGTCGTGGGGCGCTCGAGCCCGCCGAGCAGGTACAGCAGGGTCGACTTGCCGCACCCGCTGGGGCCGACGATCGCCACAGACTCGCCCGGCATCACGGTCAGGCTCACGTCGTTGACCGCTCGGACCAGGGCGGCGCCGCTGCCGTACTCCTTGGCCAGCCCGTGGGCGGAGAGGATCGGGTTGCTCGGTTCGGTCATGGGATCTCGTTGCTCGGTTCGGTCATGGGATCGGGTTGCTCGGTTGAGTCATGGTTGCCTCGCTTGGGTCCAGTACCTCGCGCACGCCTCGAGCCAGCGCAGGTCGGCCTGGAGGCGCAGCACGACGCCCTCGAGCAGGAGCGCCGCCACCGATCCCGGCAGCTCGGCCAGCGCTGCCCGCTGGGCCTGGGCCAGGCCGATGAGCAGCTCCCGGCGCTGGCGGTCGACGATGCCGACGGGGTCGGCGAGTCCGGCCGCGGCGGCCGCGACCAGCTTGAGGTGGAACTCGGCGGGCGCCGGCTTGGGCCAGCTCGTGTCGTGCAGCCAGGTGTCGACCCGGTCTCGTCCGGCCGGCGTCAGCTCGTAGACCTTGCGATCCGGCCGGTCGGCCTGGCCCACGCGCGTGGAGCGGACGAGGCCCGCCTTCTCGAGCCGGTTCAGCGTGACGTAGACCTGGCCGTCGTTGAGCGCGCCCGCCAGCGGCCCGAGCGCCAACGCCAGCCGGGCCCTGAGCTGGTAGCCATGCGAGGGCTCCGCGGCCAGCAGTGCGAGCAGCACCTCCTGGACGACGCGCAGCTGGTAGCCGTGAAGCGGCGCGGGGGCTTGGAGTTCGGCGGGTTCCGACAACGGCGATCTAACGGTTAGCTACGCGTCGAAGATAACCGTTAGGTAGAGGGGCTGTCAAGGCCGCTCGCCCCACCCAGCTACGCCCCGGGCGCCCGAAATTTCCGCCATTTGCAGGCGGCCGAAGCGGTCAGTTCCGGATTTCTCGGGCTGGAGCCGAGAAATCCGTCACCGGCGGTCAGCTCGGGTCGGTAATGGCGGAAATTTCCGTTGCAGAGGAAGGAGGGGTTAAAGGGTCGCGGCGAACAGGTCGACACCTAGGGTGACGTTTGTCGCCCGCGTGTTGTAGGCTGCCGCGCGGACATAGAAGCCCAGCCGAGTCTCCGGTCGCCACGGCGCCGGGGAGCGGGGAAACCATTGGAGCCCGACCACGGCTCCGAGGGGCGAATCGCCGGAAGTTTCCGGCGTAGCGCACTCTTTCAGCGCGAGCCCGACAGCTAACCCCGTAGGCGCAGAAAGAGAAGGGGTTGTGCTTGTCGTATCTGGACATTCAACGAATCGCCCGTAGGGCGGGTGCATTCGTCCTGATAGCCACCTCGGCGTTCGGCGTCGCCTCGGCGGCCGCCGCGACGCCCAAGCGGCAGTCCTCCGGTGGCGCCGCCATGCAGGCCACGATCAGGACGACGGGGACGCTGAACAAGCCGAGCACGGCCAACCAGCTCGGCCGGCGGGTGCTCAGGCAGGGCCTGCACGGCTCCGACGTGACGATCCTTCAGGGCTACCTGACGATCGCGGGCTTCCCGACCTCGGTCGATGGCAACTTCGGGCCCCAGACCGCATCCAGCGTGAACGCGTTCAAGCAGGCCCACAACCTCACGCCGGCCAACGGCGTGGCTGGGCCATCGTTCGTGCAGGCGCTGCGCCAGGCGATCAGCGCGTATACGAGCGACGTGGCGACCGCGACCGCGACGATCAACCCGGACGGGACGGCGACCGCGCCGGCGGGCGCGCCCCCGGCCGTCCAGGCGATGATCACCGCGGCCAACTCGATCATCGACACCTCGTACTGCGTCGGTGGCGGCCACGGTAAGTGGAAGTCCAGCTGCTACGACTGCTCGGGCGCGGTGAGCTTTGCCCTGCACGGCGCCGGCCTGCTGTCCTCCTCGGAGGACTCGACCGGCTTCGAGTCCTACGGCGCGGCCGGCCCCGGAAAGTGGGTCTCGGTCTACGGGGACCCGAGCCATGCCTTCATCGTGATCGCCGGGATCGCGTTCGACACCGCCAACTACGGCGGCCCGAACATCCCCTCCGGGGACGGGCCACGGTGGCGCTCGAACCCGCTCGGCAACCTGGCTGACGGCGGCCACTACGTGGTCCGCCACCCGCCCGGACTGTAGTCACCCCCCGCCAGGCTCGGGAGGGAGAGGAGAACCGCGAGGCACCCGGCGTTTGTCGCCGGGTGCCCACGGCTCGCGCGGCGTAGGATGAATCACATGTCCGCGCTCGCCGAGCTCTATGCGATCCCGCGCGACCACCTCGACTTCCGGGACACGATCCGGCAGATCGCGCGCGAGCGGATCGCGCCGCGCGCGGCCGAGATCGACGAGAAGGCCGAGTATCCCCACGACCTGCGCCGGCTGCTGGCCGAGCAGGACGTGCTGGCCCTGCCGTTCGAGTCCGAGCACGGCGGCACCGGCACCGGCGCGCTGATGCTGAACATGGCGGTCGAGGAGATCGCCAAGGCGTGCGCTTCGACCGCGCTGATCCTGATGATCCAGGAACTGGGCACGCTCCCGATCAAGCTGTTTGGCACCGACGAACTCAAGGAGCGCTTCCTGCCTCGCTGCGCCACCGGCGAATGGTCGCCGGCGTTCGCGCTGTCCGAGACCGACGCGGGCTCCGATCCCGGCGGGATGCGCACCCGCGCGGTCAAGACCGACGGCGGCTGGGTCATCAACGGCACCAAGAACTGGATCACGAACCTCGGGGTGGCCGACTTCTACGTCGTGTTCGCGGTGACCGATCCGAGCGCGGGTCACTCGCGCGGGCTCAGCGCGTTCGTGGTCGAGGCTGACCGGCCGGGCTTCAGCGTGGGCAAGCTCGAACACAAGCTGGGGATCCGCGGGTCGCCCACCGGGCAGCCGATCCTCGACGGGGTCGAGGTGCCCGACGAGAACCTGATCGGCGATCCCCACCAGGGCTTCAAGGTCGCCATGGCCACGCTCGACCGCTCCCGGCTCGGGGTGGCCGCCCAGGCGCTCGGCATCGCCCAGGGCGCCACCGACTACGCAGCCGCGTACGCGCGCGAGCGCCGGCAGTTCGGGCAGCCGATCAACGCCTTCCAGGGCATCCAGTTCAAGCTGGCCGACATGGAGACCCAGTGCGCCGCCGCGCGCGAGTTGCTCTATCAGGCGTGTGCCAAGGTTGACCGCGGCGATCCGGATCTCGGCAAGTACTCCGCGATGGCCAAGCTGTTCTGCTCCGACGTGGCAATGCGCGTGACCGTCGAGGCCGTGCAGGTGCTGGGCGGCTACGGCTACGTCAAGGAGTACCCGGTCGAGCGGATGATGCGCGACGCCAAGATCACCCAGATCTACGAGGGGACCAACGAGATCCAGCGGCTCGTGATCGCCCGGACCATGAGGTAACGACCCAGAGAGATGCAATCCGAGCCCACCCTCCGCCGCATCCTGTTCTCCGCGTTGGCCGCGCTGACCATCGGTCTCGGCGCAGTCAGCCTGATCGCCGGCCTGAGCGAGTCCTTCCCGATCCGTCTGCTCCAGGGGATCGCGGTGTTCGCGGCGGGCGCGGTGATCGTGGGCGGGGCGGTCGTCCTGGTGATGATCCGGCTGGCTGGCTGGCAGGACCCCGAGTCAGAGACCGACTTCGAGGCGCTCGTCATGCGCACCGAGCGGCTGGCGGCCGAGGGATCGTGGGACTCGTGGGAAGAGGATGACGACGAGGACGAGGAGGAGCTGTTCGACCCTCGCAGGGAAGAGGACTTCAAGGTGCTCGTGCGGCGGGCCATCGACGATCTTCCGCTCGAGTTCCACCGCGCCCTGGAGCACGTTGCCGTGGTGGTGTCCGACGGCGGCGGGCGCCGGCACGCCTACGGGCTCTATCAGGGCGACACGGTGGCGCAGGACTACTTCCACGACCGGATCGTGATCTTCCGCGACACCCTCGTGCGCGACTTCGGACACGACCCCGACCTGCTCCGGGCGCAGGTGACCCGCACACTGCGCCACGAACTAGCCCACCACCTGGGGTGGGACGAGAAGGGCGTGCGGGGACTCGGGTTGTAGTTCGGGGGGCTCGGGCTGTGGCTCGGCCTACTTGTGTCCTGGTGCCTTCGCCAGGTAGCTCTGCCCGGCGTGGAGCACGATCGTCTTGTGGCGGACGAAGTCGCTGACCACCACCGAGTGGATGAGGTCACGGGTGAGGGTTCCGTCGCAGCGGTCGGCGATCGTCCACTTGGTCCCGCGAACCGTGGCGGCGCTGTAGCGCCCGGTCGTCTTGAACTTGCCCTTGGCGCTCGCGTGTAGGAGTTGCAGGGTCTTGCTCGCCGCGGCGCTGGCGTCCGCGGCCTTGTGGACTTTGCACGTGGCGTAGCTGGGGGCGCCGTGGAACGCTCCTTCGGCGAGGGCGAGGTTGGTCAGTCCGTTCCTGGCCTGGGTCAGCTTGAAGATGGCGCCGCCAAACGTCCCAGTCTCGCGCTTGTGCTTGCCCGCGGCCGTGGTGAGCTGGAGCGACCCGGCGCGTGTGTCGAGGATCGCGCCGGACGGGATCTGCCGCGCCTCGGTGAGCGGCACGAGCTTGGTGCCGACGAGGATGAACACCCGTCCGCTGACCGGCTTGGCGTTCACCTTCTGGCCGAGCACCGGCGGGGGCGGCGCAGGGTCGGACGGCGTGGTGAACGTCTGGTCGGGCCCGAGCGTGGTGCCGGTGGCGTTCGTGGCCACAAGGCGCACGTGGTAGAGCGCATTGGGGACCAGTCCGGACGCTGAGGCGGTCACGGCATGGGCGGCCGAGTCGCCCGTGAGGGTCTGGGGGGTGGTGCTCTGGTCATAGATCACGGCGGTACCGCCACCGGGGCGGAAACGGCTGTCGATTCCGTACTGGAAGAACACCGTGGTCGCCTGGCCCTGCGGGTTGACCGACCCCGAGAAGCTCGCGCCCGTGCTGCTGGTGGCGGCCGGCGGGCCGGGAACGGTGGCCGGCGGCGCGGAGGGCGGCGGGGGTGGTGGTGGCGAGCCACCCTGGACCAACTCGTAGGCGCCGATGTCGCATCGGCCGCCCGTCGGCTGCGGTCGCGCCACCTCGCGTTGATCGAGCGGGAACGGGTTCCCGCTGATGTCGTTGCACGATCCGGCGTCGACGGCCGGGCTGCCCGCCGGCAGCGCCCGCGTCCGCGTCGGACCGCCGTTGTTCGCAAGCGGGCCGAGTCGCGGGTCGGTGTTCACCTGGTCGCCGCCCGCGTTCAGGCCGCAGGTGTTGGCGCTCTCGAGGTTGAAGCCCTCGGAGGTAAGCGGCCCCGCGCAGTTGCTCCCGGACGTCGCGGTGTTGTCCGCGATGACCGTGTTGGTCAACGTGAACGAGGCGTCGCTCGAGATGCCTCCGCCGGCGGCGTTGATGCTGTTGCCGGCGATGGTCAGGCTGTCGGCCTGGTTGTCGGCGAATGTGCGGATGGCGCCGCCCCCGTTCCCGCTGGATTGTGTCCCCGAGAACGTGATCGAGTTGCCGGACAACGTGCTCGTGAGGTAGATGCTCTGAATGCCCAGGTCGAGGATGGCGCCGCCACCGTTGTCGCCACCCCCGACCTCGAGGTCGCCGCTGTTCTCCGAGATGCTCGAGAGCACCACGCCGAGGTCGCCGCCATTGTTGACCAGGGCCCCGCCGCCGTCGGTGCCGCCGGTCGACGGGTCGGTCACCTCCGCCGTGTTGTCGTCGATCGAGGAAAGCTCAAGCGTCACATCGCCGCTGTCGTTGTACACGCCTCCCCCGCCGTTGTCGCCCGCGGCGCTGTCGTCGAGTTCGAACGTGTTGTCATCGATCGCGGCTTCGTTCAACGTCAGGTCGCCGCCGTTCGTGTATATGCCGCCGCCGCCGTCGGAGCCGGTCTGGCTCGAGTCGATGATCGCGGAGTTGTCGTCCACCGTGCTGCTGGTGATCTCGACGTTACCGCCGTTCGTGTAGATGCCGCCGCCGCCGTCGTTTCCCCCACCCACCGAGGAGTCCTGCTCGACCGTGTTGGCGCTGATGTCGCTGCCCGTGATCGTGAGGTCGCCGCCGTTGCTGTACACCCCGCCGCCACCGTTCTCCCCGTCTACCGCGCCGGTGATCGTGGCGGTGTTGCTGTCGATCGTGCTGCCCGAGATCGCGACGTCTCCTCCGTCGTTGAACACGCCTCCGCCTCCGCCGCCGCTGGCCTGGCTGACCGTGGCCTGGTTGCCGGTGATCGCATCGTTCTGGAGGTTGAGGTCGGCGCCGGTGGCGTCGAGGATGCCTCCGCCGCCCGTGGCGCCCGTACCCGAGAGGGCTCCACCGGTGATCGTGAGCCCTGAGATCGTCACGCTCGAGTTGGCACCGCTCGACTCGATGTCGAACACCCCGCCGTGCTGGGCGCCATCGATCGTCAGAGAACCCGAACCTGGACCGGTGATCGTGAGGCCATGGGGGATGATCAGCGGGCCGGCCAGCGTGATCGTCTGACCGTTCAGCGCCGGCGCGAAGTCGATCGTGTCCCCGGCGGATGACGCCTCGATGATGGCGCGCAGCGAGCCCGGGTCGTGATCGCTGGTGTTGGTGACAGTGGCGGCCTGCGCCACTCCGGGCACGGCCAGGAATACGCCAACTGCAAGCAACAACCGCCGACCCCGCAGGGTCACGGACGTCCGGTCCCAAACCACTATGCGCCCCCTATGAGCGTTTTGCTCGACGCCGCCTCAGCCCGGCAAGAGACTACTTACCGGTGCGTCCGAGGGCAACCTGTTTAGCGCTGACTTCCTAGGCGCAGGTGATGGAGATGTGGTCGACCAGCCAGCGGCCGCCGGTGCGGATGGTCTGCGCCGTTCCGCTGCACTGCTGCGTGCGGTCGGTCTGCACAGAGGTCGTCCGCAGCGCCACCGTCGCCGTAGTCGCGCTGCTCCCGCCGGTCGCCTGGGCGCTCTGGAACGTGATCGATCGCACGGAGCTGAACAGGTGCTGGAACGCCGCGTAGCCGCCAAGCTGGGTGCGTAGATTCGGGCCGGCCAGGCCCCACGCCGCCGGGTAGTCGTGGCGGGCGGCGGCGGTGTAGAACTGCTCCACAGCCGCCGCGGGCGCACCGGACGAGGCTGCGCCCGGCGCGGAGGGCGTAGACGACGTCGAGGCGGTGCCCGTAGACGCGGTGCCCGTAGACGCGGTGCTGGCGCTCGAGGACGACGCGGTCGTGCCGGTTGTGCTCGTGGCCGACCGTGCGCCCGTGGTGGCAGCCGGGCGGTGTGCGCTCGTCCGCGGGGTCGACGCGCTCGAGCCAGATGATTTCGTGCCACCCGAGCCGAGGGCGGCCACGAGGACGCCGGCGACGGCCAGCGCCGCCAGCGCTAGGAGGGCGGGCACGATGAAGGGCCGGCGCCGGGGCCTCGGTGGCGGCGACGCAGGGTTAGTCGCCGCGGACGGCTCCGGCGCCATCCGCGGCCCCGCCGGCGCCCGCCGCGGCCCCACCGGCGCCACCTCGCGCGTGGGTCGCTCGGGCTCGAAGGCCGCCTCGAGCCGACGTACGAGCTCGCCGGCAGAGGCCGGGCGCTGGGCCGGATCGGCCGACATGCTCCGCTGGAGGACCGCCGCCGCGCCGGGTGGCGCCGCCGGCCAGGCGTCGCGGAGATCGGGCGCGGGCTGGGTGGAGATCGCATGAGCCAGGGCCAGCGGATTGGACTCGGGCCGGGCCTTCTTCCCGGTGAGGGTCTCGTAGGCCACCGCCGCGAGCGCGTAGACGTCCATCGCTGGACTCGGCTCGGCGCCGTTCAGCTGCTCGGCGGCCATGTAGCTGAAGCTGCCGACAACGGCGCCCGACTCGGTGATGCGGGTGCGATCGGCGACATCCGCCACGCCGAGGTCAGCCAGCTTGACCGTCCCGTCCTGGCCCAGGAGCACATTGGCAGGCTTGACATCACGGTGGACGATCCCCTGTCCGTGGATGGCGTCGAGCGCGCCGGCCACTCCGCGGAGCACGGCGATGGCCTCGGCCGGCGGCAGCGCTCCGCGCGAGGAGATCCGGTCGGCCAGCGTCTCGCCCTCCACATACTCCATGACGATCACCACATCGCCGTCCTCCTGGAGTTGGGCGTCGTAGACGAACACCAGGTTGGGATGGTTGAGCGAGGCGCCGACCATCGCCTCGCGCTTCAAGCGCAGCATCCCGCGCGAGTCCCCGCCGCTGTGCACCCGTTTCAGCGCGACCGGACGGCCGAGCACGGTGTCTTCGGCGAGCGTCACCGTGGCCATTCCTCCGACGCCGAGTCGCCTGATCTCGCGGTAGCGGCGGGCCTGTTCGGTGTTCGGCATCCAAACCGCTTACCCACGACGCCCCGGATCGACGCGCCGGCGCGCCCGGGCGGGCGCGACCTCTAGGATCCCCGGCGCCATGCCCGAGGCCGTGATCGTCGACGCCATCCGAACCCCGATCGGGCGGGCCGGCAAGGGCTCGCTCAAGGCCGTGCGCGCCGACGATTTGGCCGCGACCCCGCTGAGGGCGCTGATCGAGCGCAACCCCCAGGTGAACTTCGCCGAGACCAACGACCTGATGATGGGCGCGGCCTCGTCGGCCGGTGAGCAGGGCTACAACGTCGGCCGCAACGCGGCGCTGCTGGCCGGGATCGACCATCACGTCCCGGCCTGCACGGTCAACCGCTTCTGCGCGTCCTCGCTGCAGACGATCCGGATGGCCTTCCACGCGATCAAGTCCGGCGAGGGCGATCAGTACATCGCCGCCGGGGTTGAGGCGGTCTCGCGAGCGGGTCTCGGCGCGGGCATGATGGAGGAGACCAGGCACCCGAAGCTCGACGGATCGGACGGCTCGGCCTACGACGTGTACATCCCGATGGGCCAGACCGCCGAGAACGTGGCCGAGCGCTGCCACGTCACCCGTGAGCAGCAGGACGAATGGGCGGTGACCTCGCAGAACCGCGCCGTGGACGCCCGCGACTCCGGGCACTTCGATCCCGAGATCGTCTCGGTGACGGTTCCGGCCCACACCGAGACCGACCGGGACGGCAACCAGGTCGAGGTGCCCGAGACCGTCGTGAGCCGGGACGACGGGCCCCGTCCCGGCACGACCATGGAGGTGCTGGCCAAGCTCAAGCCGGCGTTCCGCGAGAACGGCACGGTGACGGCGGGCAACGCGTGCCCGCTCAACGATGGCGCGGCCGCCGTGCTCGTGATGTCGGCCGAGAAGGCCAAGCGACTCGGCCTGCAGCCCAAGGCGCGAATCATCGCCTCCACGGTCGCCGCGATCCGCCCCGAGATCATGGGCCTCGGTCCGATCCCGGCCATTCAGGCACTCCTGAAGGCGGCCGGCATCAAGATCGACGACGTCGACGTGGTCGAGATCAACGAGGCGTTCGCGGCCCAGATCGTGCCGTGCAAGGACGATCTGGGCATCCCGGACGAGAAGCTCAACCCGTTCGGCGGCGCGATCGCGCTCGGGCATCCGTTCGGGATGACCGGCGCGCGGATCATGACCACGTTGCTCAACGGCCTGACCGCGCTTGACGGCACGCTGGGGATCGAATCGATGTGCGTCGCCGGCGGCATGGGCCAGGCGATGTTGATCGAGCGGCTGAGTTAGGGACCTACAAGAGCGAGCTGCCCGGCTCCGCCAGCCACCCCGATTGCGCCATCGCCACGTCGAGCGGCGCCGGCTTGCCCACGTAGAACCCCTGGGCGTAGTCGACGTTGTGCTTGTGGAGCAGCCCGATCGTCTCCTCGTCGGCCACCGACTCGGCCACGGTCTTGATGCCGAGCGCCCGGGAGACCCCGACGATCGCCTTGACCATGTGCTCGTCGACCTCGCTGCGCGGGAGGTTCTGGATGAACTCGCCGTCGAGCTTGACGTAGCTGACCGGCAGGTGCTTGAGGTAGTAGAACGAGCCGAACCCGGTCCCGAAGTCGTCCAGCGCGAGGCTGCAGCCAAGGCTGGTCAGGCCGCGCGCGAACTGGGTGGCCTCCGGCATGTTGGCGATCGCGGCGGTCTCGGTCACCTCGAAGATCAGCTTGGACGGATCGACCGTCGAGCGCTCGAGCTCCTGCTCGATCACCGCCAGCAGGTCGGGGTCGCCCACGATCGACTCGCCGCTCAGGTTGATGCCGACGCGGGGTCCGGCGCCGCCCGATTGCGACATGAGCTGGATCGCGCGCTGTACCACCCAGCGGTCGATGGCGTGGATGAGGCCGAAGCGTTCGGCGGCGGGCAGGAACGCGCCGGGCGCGATCAGCTTGCCGCGGTTGCCCTTCATCCTGAGCAGCAGCTCGCCGTGCTTGAACTGCCCGGTGGCGAGCTCGAGGATCGGCTGGAGATGGAGCACGAACCGGTCGTGCTCCAGGGCATCCCGGATGCGCTCGGACCACGTCGCCTTGGCGATCGCGCGTGCCTTGCGCGCCTCGGTCGGGGTGTAGACCACGACGCGGTCGCGGCCCGAGGTCTTGGCCGCATACATCGCCAGGTCGCCGTTGACCAGGACCTCGCCGGCGGTGGCGTCGTCGGACTCGAAGGTGGCCACGCCGATGCTGGCGGTGATCCGGAACGGCTTTCCGCCGTAGACGGCCGGCGAGCTGCGGATCTCGGTCAGCAGGTGCTCCGCGGCGGTGCGGGCCTCTCGTACGCCCACCGCCGAGAGCAGCACCGCGAACTCGTCGCCCCCGAGGCGCGCCACCACGTCGCTGGCGCGGGAGCGTTCGGTCAGCACGCGCGCGACGTGGCTGAGCACCGCGTCGCCGGCCGCGTGACCGGCCGAGTCGTTGATGCCCTTGAAGTTGTCGATGTCGAGACTCAGTACCGCGCTGTGCTCGGCGTATCGGCCGGCGCGGGCCAGCTCGCGCTTGAGCTCCTCGTCGAAGCGGCGGCGGTTGATCAGGCCGGTCAGCTGGTCGTGGTCGGCCATGTGGCGCAGGCGTTCCTCGTACCGCACCCGCTCCGTCGTGTCGCGGGCGATGATCGCCGCCGACACGATCCGCCCGTTGGCGTCGGTCACCGGTGAGACGGTCAGCGAGACCGTGATCGTGCTGCCGTCCTTGCGCACCCGTTCGGTCTCGAAGTTATCGATCGACTGGCCCGAGAACACGGTCCGCAGCAGCTTCTGCCATTCGCCCGTGCGCTCGTCCGTCTCGGTGAAGCCGCTCGGCCGTCCGATCGCCTCTTCGGCCGTGTAGCCGTAGAGCTGCTCGGCCCCGCGGTTCCAGCTGGTGATCGTGCCGTCGGCTGACTTGGTCAGGATCGCGTCGCCGGTGGACTGCACGACGTAGCTCAACAGGTCACGAGCCGAGCGGGCCTCGGCCTCGTCGGTAACGTCCTGCATCGTCCCGGCCATCTTGACCGCGTCTGGCTTGCGCGCCGCAAGCGCCTCGCCGCGGACCCGCACGACGCGCTCGACCTCGTCAAAGCGCCTCACCCGAATCTCGAAGCGCAGCGGCTCGCCGTCGCGGCGGGCGCGCTCGATGGCATCTGCCACGAGGTCTCGGTCCTCGGGATGCACGCGCGAAAGGAACAGCTCGTGGGTCAGCGACAGGTCCTCCGGCATGGACAGGATCCGTCGCAACCCGGCCGAGTAGTGCGCGTCGCCGGTGTCGAGATCGAACTCGAAGCTCCCGGTGTCCGCCGCCTGCTCGGCTTGGGTGAGCAGCTTCTCGCTGCGGGAGCGTTCCTGGGCGCGGGCGAGCGCGCCGAGGATCAGCGGCGCGGCCTGGCCGAGCGACTGCGAGCGCTCGATGGCGTCGGTGATCGCGCGCTCGAGCTCGAGCCACTCACTTGCCCCTCGATGCGGTTGCTGTTGCGATGGCCGATCCGTCATAGCCGTCCTGGCGACGTCTCGCGGCGAGACGCTCGTCGCCGTTCACCACCCTGCATGGTGAGCGCCAACTGAGGCTCCCTTCCTGGATGGCACGATGTTACCCGCGGTAACCCGTACGGATGCAGGACTCGAACAAATGTGGAGACTTGGTCGTTAACGAGGAGGCATTCTCAACGCGCCGTCGAGGCGGATGACTTCGCCGTTGAGCATCTCGTTCTCGACTATATGCGCCACCAGCGCGGCGAACTCGTCGGGGCGCCCGAAGCGAGCCGGGAACGGCACCACCCGGCGCAGCGTCTCGCGTGCATCCTCGGGCAGGTTGGCCAGCAGCGGCGTGTCGAACGTGCCCGGCGCGATCGCGCACACGCGCACCCCGAGCGCGGCCATTTCACGCGCCGCGGGGAGCGTCATGCTGACGATCGCGCCCTTGGACGCCGAGTAGGCGATCTGGCCGACCTGCCCGTCGAAGGCGGCGATCGACGCGGTGTTCACGCACACCCCGCGCTCGCCCGCCTCCGTCGGCTCGTTCTCGACCATCACCGCGGCGGCCAGGCGCATCACGTTGAAGGTGCCGATCAGGTTCACGCGGATGACGGTCTCGAACGGCTCGAGGCCGTGGGCGCCGCGCTTGCCGACCACGCGTCCGGCCCAGCCAATACCCGCGCACGAGACGGCGATCCGCAGCGGGACGGACTGCTCGGCGGCGGCGCTCACGGCCGCCTGCACCGCGTCGGGATCCGTGACGTCGGTGCGCACGAAGCGCGCGCGCTCGCCAAGCTCGCCCGTGAGCGCGTCTCCCTTCTCCTCGTTCAGGTCGGCGATGACCACGTGCGCGCCGCCCGCGTGCAGCCGTCGAGCCGTCGCTTCACCAAGGCCCGACGCGCCGCCCGCGACGAGCGCCCCACTACCTCCGATTTGCATGACGCCGGAACCCTATAGCCGCCGGGCCAGCGATACTGCAAAAAGCCGCTCGCTGTCCGTATACCAACACTCCAGCGCCAGGCCGGCGGCCTCGAAGTCGGCCTCGATCCCGGCGAGCGTGAACTTGGCGCTGATCTCGGTGCGCAGTTCCTCTCCGGCCGCGAACTCCACCCGCAGGTCCAGCCCGGACACCAGCACGCTGCACGGGCGCGTCGCCCGCAAACGCATCTCGACCCACTCGTGCGCGCGGTCGTAGAACGCGATGTGCTCGAACGCGTCGGGCGCGAAGTCCGCGTCTAGCTCGCGGTTGATCACGCGCAGCACGTTGCGGTTGAACTCGGCGGTCACGCCACGGGAGTCGTTGTAAGCGGCCTCGAGCACGCGCGGATCCTTGACCAGATCGGTGCCCAGCAGCAGCCGATCGTCCGGACTGAGCAGCTTGCCGATGTCGCGCAGCAGCCGGCGCCGCGTGCCGGGCGGGAAGTTGCCGATCGTGCCGCCGAGCAGGGCGACGATGCGCGTGGTCCCGTTCGCGCCTCGGGGCACCCGCTCGAGATGGCGCTCGAAGTCGCCGATCACGCCGTGCACGGACAGCTCGTCGAACTCGTCGACGAGCTCGATGGCCGCCGCCTCGAGCGCGCTCTCGGACACGTCCACCGGGACGTAGCGGCGCAGCGTGCCCGCGCTGGACATCGCCTCGAGCAGGATTCGCGCCTTCTCGGCCGAGCCGGAGCCAAGCTCGACCAGCTCGCCGGCGCCCGTGGTCTGCACGATCTCGTCGGCACGGGTGAGCAGGATCTCCCGCTCGGTCCGCGTGGGGTAGTACTCGGGCAGCTCGCAGATCCGCTCGAACAGCTCAGAGCCGTGCGCGTCGTAGAAGTGCTTGGGCGGGAGCTCCTTGAACGGACGGGTCAGGCCGTCGAGCACGTCGTAGGCGAGGGTGCGCTCGTCGACCTCGGCCAGGAACGAGTCGATCCGGATCTCTGGGGAGTGCGCGACGCTTCTCATATGTCCCGCGCGATTCGCAGGCCGGCGAAGATCTGACGGCGCTCCGGGTAGTCCCAATTGCGGAACGTCGGTGAGGCGACGCGGGCCCGGGTGGCCCACGAGCCGCCGCGCAGGACGCGGTAGCGACCGCCGAAGAAAACCTCCGAGTACTCGGGGTAGGGATGTGCGATGAAGCCGTCGTAGCCGGCGAACGGGGTCGCCGTCCACTCCCACACGTCGCCGAGCATCCCGAGGCATCCGTAGGGTGACGCGCCGGAGGGATGCGCGCCGGCCGGAGCGGTCCCGCACCCAAGTTGGTCGAGGTTGGCGTGCACGCCGGGCACCGGACGATCGGCGCCCCAGGGGTATGGCCGCGCGGTCTGCGTTGCCTCATCCCACCTCGCCGCCTTCTCCCACTCGATCTCGGTGGGGAGGCGGGCGCCGTGCGCGCGGGCGAAGGCGTCGGCCTCGAACCAGGAGACGTGGACCACCGGCCGGTCGGGATGGAGCGGCTCGAGCTGCCCGAGCCTCCATTCCGCGGCGAGGTCCGCGGTCCAGGCGCCCGGTCGCGTGATGTCGTACTGCGCCTTCCAGGCCCAGCCTTCATCGGACCACCACTCGCGCCGCTCGTACCCGCCGCCCTCCACGAACGTCAGGTAGGTGGCGTTCGTGATCGGGGTGCACCCGAGCAGATAGGCATGCACGTCGGTGCGGTGACGGGGGCGTTCGTTGTCATAGGCGAAGCCGCGCGCCGGCGCGCCGATCGTGCACGGGCCCGCGGGCACCTCGACCATCTCGAGCCCGGTGAACGGCGGATCCGGAGAGGTGGGCAGATCCCGACGGTCGGCCAGTTCGTAGTCGCCCAGGCAGGCGAGCTGCAGCGTCTGGAACATCGTCTCGTTGTGCTGGTGCTCGTGTCGGAGCACCATCTCGTGCAGCATCGCGTCGCCCACGCCACGCTCGTCGATCACCTCGAGGCTACGGGCCCGGATCTCGCTCAGGTACTCGCGTGCCTGCGCTGCTCCCAGCAGCTCGATGTCGCCGCGCACGGCGCGGGGCGTCTCGAACGCGTCATAGGTGGCGGCCAGCTCCTCGCGCAGCAAGGGCCGCTCGCCGTAGCGGTGCACCAGCCACAGGTCCTCGTAGGCGGCGATGTGGGCCAGGTCCCAGACCAGCGGGCTCATCAGCGGCGAGTGGACGCGCTCCAGGTCCTCGGTGGATAGCGACGCCACCAGGGCGAGCGTCCGCTCGCGAGCTTCCTCGAGGGCTTCCACGACCTCGATCTCAGTCCGCGAGGCATTGGCTGCGATCGGGCCGGTCACTGGGTGTAATTGTGCCAGCCCCGATATTAACTTCAGGAGAAATTAGGTAAGTAACCGGGGGTTAACCGGTTCACCATTCGAGGTGAATCGGTTAACCCAATTTGGTGAAACGGTTCAGTTACCGACGGACCGCGTACCGGAGGTACAACGCACCCTCGAGCTCGAGGACCCAGACCAGCGAAAGCGTGCGCAGCTCGGCCAGCTCGGCCCCCGCGGTGATCGCCGGCGCACTGCCCCCGCCGGTCAGCTTTGGCGCCAGCGACAGGAACAGTTCGTCCACCAGGTTCTCCTGCAGCAGCGCGCCGAACAGCGTGGGGCCACCCTCGCACAACAGCGAGCGCACGTCGTAGGCGGAGCGCAGCCGGCGCATCATGGTGGTCAGCGTGAGTTCGCCGGGATCGAGCCGGACCACGTCCACCGTGGCGGCGAGACCCGAGGTATCGAGCGCCGACGGGGTGAACACCACCACCCGGGAGCCCGGGTCCGAGAACAGCGGGATGTCGGTGGGGACGTCGCCGCTGCGGCTCATGATCACGGCCAGCGGCTCGGGATTCAGGCCCGACGCCGCGCGACGGCGCCGGCGCTCGGGATCGCGCACCATGCGCCCGTAGCGCTCGGCCCGCAGGGTGCCGGTGCCGGCCATGACCGCGTCGACGCGCTCGCGCAGGCCGTGGAACAGCTCTCGGTCGGCCTCGTCGCTCAGCCAGCGCGAGCGACCGCGGAAGGCCGCGTGGCCGTCGGCGCTGGCCACGAAGTTGACGACCGTATAGGGGCGGTCGACTGGGACCTGCGCGCCGAGGTCCAACTCGGCGATCAGCCGGTGCACGTCAGCGCGATCGGGCTCGGGGAACAAGCGGCGGAGCGACGGGACCGGCTCGGGCGATGGGGGGCCGGGGGGCATGGCGTGATAAATACACCCCTTGCGCGAACCGCGCTCTTCGAGGGAGGGAGGAAGACCGTGCTCGACTGCACCTACCGCGTCCAGATCCCGCACAACTTTGGCCAGCTCGCGCGGGTCGCGGGAGCGATTGGCGACGGGGAGGGGCTGATCGGCGACATCGTGACCGTGTCGTTGGGCCGCGAGCATTCGATCCGGGACATCACGGTCGAGGTGCGCGACACCGACCAGGCGGCGCGGATCGCTGATCTCGTCGAGTCGCTGGCCGACGTGCGGGTGCTGTGGCACCAGGATCGGGCCCTCCTGCGCCACGCCGGCGGCAAGCTGCGGATCGAAGCCCGCGCTCCGGTCCGCACGGTGCAGGAGATGCGCGACGTGTACACGCCGGGGGTGGCGCGGGTCTGCACCGCGATCGCCGCCCAGCCCGAGCTGGCGGCGCGCTACACGATGATCTCGCGCAGCGTGGCGATCTGCACCAACGGCACGCGGGTGCTGGGGCTGGGCAACATCGGCCCGGTCGCCTCAATGCCGGTGATGGAGGGCAAGGCCGTGTTCTACGACCAGTTCGCGGGGATCTCGGCCATGCCGATCCTGATCGACGCGAGCGATGTCGACGCGTTCGTCGAGACGGTGCTGCGGATCGCGCCCACGTTCGGCGGGATCCACCTCGAGGACATCTCGGCGCCGGAGTGCTTCGAGATCGAGCGGCGGCTGATCGAGGCGCTGCCCCAGCCGGTCATGCACGACGACGTGCACGGCACCGCGGTCGTGTCGCTGGCGGCCGTGATGGTGGCCTGCCGGTACGCGGGGGTCGAGCTGGCGTCCGCCACCGTCGGCCAGCTCGGGCTCGGCGCGGCGGGCTACGGGATCGCCTCGCTGATGGTCGAGGGCGGCGTCAAGCGCGTGATCGCCTTCGATCCGCTCGAGGCCTCCCACGCGCGGGCCCGGGCGCACGGGATCGAGATCTCGACCATGGAGCAGGTCATGGCACAGGCCGACGTGGTGGTGGCCACGACCGGCCGGAAGGGCCTGATCCAGCCGACCATGATCCGCCCAGGACAGGTGATCCTGGCCCTCACCAACCCGGACCCCGAGATCGAGCCCGAGCTCGCCGAGGCGGCGGGCGCCGCGTTCGCCGCCGACGGGCGCAGCGTCAACAACGTCCTCGGCTACCCGGGCATCTTCCGGGGCGCGCTTCAGGCCGGGGCGGCGGGGATCAATGTGGAGATGAAGCTGGCGGCCGCGCAGGCCATCGCGGAGCTGGCCCGGGGCGATGAGCTCGTCCCCAACGCGCTCGACCAGGAGGTGCACGAAGCGGTGGCCGCGGCGGTCACGACGGCCGCCGCCGCCAGCGGCATCGCCCGGCCCGAGCGGGCCACCGAGCTCCGGCCCGACCGACGCGTCGCCAGGACCTAGCCCAACCGCGCCACCGGTGCGTACTAATGAGTAGGCTGCCTTGCCGATGGATCTCAGGCAGCTCGACCGTGGGGAACTGGTTGCCGTGGTGGGCGGGGCCATTCTCGGTGTCTCGGTGTTCCTTGCCTGGTTCACGCTGGGCGACAAGTTCACGATGCTCGGCGCCTGCCGGGGCCCCAACGCGTCCTGCTCGGCCTGGAAGTCGATGATGATCATCCGCTACCTGCTGCTTGTCACCGCGATCGCACCGCTCGTGCTGGGGTGGATCATCATCCGCGGCCACGCCCTGTCCTGGCCCCGGGGCGAGATGACCGCGGTCATCGCGATCGCCGCGCTCACGTTCACGGTGTTCCGCGGCGTGATCGACCGGCCGGGGACGCCGCCGGGGCAGATCGGCATCAGCTACGGCTGGTGGATCGGGTTGGCCGGCGGGCTGCTGATCCTGGTCGGCTCGGTGTTCCGGGCCAAGGAGAGCGCGGGCGCGCGCAAGCCGCCGGGGCTGCCATGAGCCTGGGGCACGAGCACGTCCGGGTCGACCGCAACCTGGCCCTCGAGCTGGTCCGGGTGACCGAGGCCGCGGCGCTGGCCGCCGCCCGGATGGTCGGTCGGGGCGACAAGGAGGGCGCCGACCAGGCCGCCGTCGACGCGATGCGTCACGTGCTCGAGTCGGTAGCCATGGACGGCGTAGTCGTGATCGGCGAGGGCGAGAAGGACGAGGCGCCGATGCTCTACAACGGCGAGCAGATCGGGGACGGTTCGCCCCCCGAGGTCGACATCGCGGTCGACCCGCTCGAGGGCACGCGGCTCACTGCGCTGGGCATGCCGAGCGCGATCTCGGTCATCGCGCTGGCCGAGCGCGGCACGATGTTCAATCCGGGCCCGATCGTGTACATGGAGAAGATCGCCGGCGGGCCTGAGATCGCGGACCTGCTCGACCTCGACCGGCCCCTGCCCGAGACCCTGGGGCTGATCGCCGAGCGCAAGAAGATCGACATCCGTGACGTGATGGTGGTGATGCTCGACCGCGAGCGCCACCACGCGATGATGGAACAGGTCCGTCACGCCGGCGCCCGCGTGCGCCTGATCCTCGACGGCGACGTGTCGGCCGCGCTGCTGGCGGTCTCGGACAACAGCCCGGTGGACATCCTGTGGGGGATCGGCGGCACGCCGGAGGGCGTGATCACCGCGGCGGCGATCAAGTGCATCGGGGGCGAGCTCAAAGGCCGGCTGTGGCCTCGCAACGACGAGGAGAAGCAGGCCGCGATCGACGCCGGCTACGACCTCGCCCGTGTGCTCAGCTGCGACGACCTCGTGCGCAGCGAGGACGTGTTCTTCTCCGCCACCGGGGTGACCGACGGTGACGTGCTCCAGGGGGTTCGCTACCAGGGCGACCGGGGCGCCACGACCGAGTCGCTGGTGATGCGCTCACGCTCGGGCACCGTGCGGCGGGTGTCCGCGCGCCACGACCGGACCAAGCTGCGCGCCCTCACCGGCATCCGGTACGGATAGCCGTCATTTGTGCACGCGCTCGCGGACCCGGGCGACCGCGGCGCGGACGTTCGGCTGCGGGACGGCGAAGCGCCCCACCTTGGACTTGGCCAGGGCCAGATGGGCCAGCGAGCGCAGGAACGCGTGGGTGACCAGCACGTGGATGGCCGACTGGGTGACCTCGTACACCGGCACGCTGAAGCCGGCCGCGATCGCCGGGTAGAAGTTGGCCACCTCGACCTCGATCAAGACCCGTACCCGGCCGGCCGAGCCGCCCTCCAGGTGGGTGACCACGAGGGCCAGGAACCCGCAGCCCCGGCCGGAGCGGGCGACGAGCAGGCCGTCGCGGATCTGCCAGCGGACGCTGCCGTACTCCCGGTCGAGCACGTACTCGGGGGCATCGAAGCGCAGGAGCGTGAGCGGACGTCCGATGAACACCACGGAGCGCTCGTTCTCGCCGTACACGACGCGGATCAGGCCCAGGGTCACTCGGGAGAGGAACCGCCAGTAGGTGCGGGCCAGGTTCTCGAGGTTGGTGGCGTTCCACAGGCGCCGGAAATCCTCCTCGGCGAGCGTCAGTTCGGCCATCTGCGCCGAGCGGACCGCGCCGTCCTTGGCGATCACCGTGGACTTGGGGGGTGAGATGATGACCGCCTGAGCGCGGGTTCGACCGCGGCGCCGGCGGCGCCGCGACGCGACCACGGCACTCAGCGCGGCCAGCAGTGCGAGGAACGCGGCCACGCGCGTGATTGTGTCAGCGCGGAAGGGGTTCCAGGGTCACCGTCGCGCCGGCCTCGATCTCGCCCTCGCCCGCGGCGATCAGGGCGAGCGCATCGGCGCCGAGCAGCGAGGTGACCAGGTGGGAGCCCTGCGGCCCGTTCGGGGTCGCCATCAGCCTGCCGTTCTGGCGCTCCAGGCGGACGCGGACGGCCTGCTCGCGGTCGGGATTTCGCGGGACCGCGGTGGCGAGAACCGCCTCGGATTCGAGCAGCCGCTCGGGGGCTCGGCCCTGGAGCGCGGCGAGGGCGGGGCGGACGAACAGGCCGAAGGTGACCACCGCGGACACGGGATTGCCGGGGAGCCCGAAGACCAGCGTGGACCCGCGACGCCCGAACCAGGTCGGTTTTCCCGGCTGGAGCGCGACCCGCCAGAACACCTGCTCGACGCCGAGGCTCTCCATGGCCGGCTTGACGTGATCGTGGGGCCCAACCGACACCCCGCCGGAGAGGATCACCACGTCGGCGGCCTCGAGCGCGGTGCGCAGGCCGGCCTCGGTGGCGGCGCGGTCGTCGGGCAGGCGGCCCGGCGGCGCGCAAATGGCGCCCTGGTGCTCGGCCAGGGCGATCAGCATCGGGCCGTTGGAGTTGTGGATCTCGCCCGGGCCGAGCGGCTCGCCCGGCGCCTTGAGCTCGTCGCCGGTCGAGAGGACGTGGACGCGCGGGCGTATGGCGACGGTGAGCCGGCCCGCGCCGGCGGCGACCGCAGCCCCCAGTTCGGCCGGGCCGAGGACGCTGCCCGACCGCAGGACGCCGGTGCCGGCGCGCATGTCCTCGCCCCGGTCGCGGACGTTGTCGCCCTCGTGTACGGACGCGCGCGTGACGATCTCGCCCTCACCGGCATCGACGTTCTCCTGGGGGATCACCGCGGTGGCCCCGGCGGGGATCGCCGCGCCGGTCGAGATGCGGATGGCCTGGCCCTCGCCGAGTTGCTGGAGCGTCGGCGTGCCCGCGCGGGACTCGCCGACAACGCTCAGCCGGCGCTCGGCGGGACCGGGGAGAACCGCGTAGCCGTCCATCGCCGAGCACGGGAAAGGAGGTACGTCGCCGGCGGCCTCAAGGTCCACCGCCAGCACCCGGTCGACGGCGTCGCCGACCTCGACGGTCTCCGCGCCCAGCGGCTCGACGGCTCCGAGCACGAGCTCGCGGGCCTCGGCGATCGTAAGTAGCGGGGTCGGCATGGCGTTCATTGTCCCGAACGAGGAGATCGGACTCTCCCGGTCGAGAATGCATGGACGCGATAGGTGGTAAAAGTGGCTCGATGGAGCGGGGTGTGCCACGCCGTAGACGGCCGAGGCCGGTCGTCAGCGCGGGCGTGGAGGCACTGCTGCCCCGGAGCGAGGAGCTAGCCAAGGGCTGGTTGCTCGCGCTGGTCGAGGACGCGCCGCTCGACGAGGCGGCGGCGATCCTGGCCGGGGACGTGGCCCGTGACGGCCCGCGGATCTGCGACGCGGTGGTGCGCGCGCTGTCCGACGACGCCGACCTGCGGCGGATCGAGCAGGAAGGGGTGCTCGAGCCGCTGGCCTCCCGCGCCGGAGATCTGGCCGGCGCGCGGAGCGGCGAGGCCGCCGCCCACGCGGTCAAGGCGCTCGAGGACGTGGTCTGGGCCGCGCTGCGCGGCGAGCTGGCGCACAGCGATCCCGAGGTGCTTGCCGACGCCTCGGAACGGCTTTCGCTGGTGTCCTCGCTGGTCCTGGCCGCGGTGCTCCGCCG
The DNA here is from genome assembly GCA_963832315.1 of uncultured Solirubrobacterales bacterium. Taxonomy (GTDB): domain Bacteria; phylum Actinomycetota; class Thermoleophilia; order Solirubrobacterales; family Solirubrobacteraceae; genus Palsa-465. Next base: position 80,036 of record CAWHTT010000017.1, read on the forward strand.
GCGCGACGCGAGCGAGCCGGCCACAGCCGGGCCGGGGCGGACGGCGCCGCTCCGCGTCGCGCGGTCCGAGCCCGGGGCGGGTGATCGGCCCGAACGCCGCGCGCAAGGGGGGGTGACGCCGGGGCTTGTAGATAGGTCTCCACCCACCCAGGGATCGCTCGGCGTGGAGGACGAGGCGCACGTCACCGCCGGAACCGGGTGGCCGCGAGAGGAGGGCCGGGACGCACTGTGGGTCGGCGCGCTGAGGGACGAGATCGTGCGGGCCGCGCGGGCCTCGCTCCCGCTGTCGCTGCTGCTGGTCGAGCTCGACGACGCGGAGCGGCTGGTGGCCGTCGAGCCGCACGGCGAGGCCAGCGAGACCTTTGGCCGGTTCGCGCAGGCGGTGCGGACCGCGGTCCGTCGCCGCGACGTGCTGGCCTGCGAGACCGACAGCCGCGCGTGGATCATCGCCCGCGATACGGGCCGCGCCGGCGCCCAGGCGCTCGGATTGCGGATCGCCGTCAGCGTGCCGACCGAGGAGTCCTGGCGCGGCGCGCCGCTGACGGTCAGCGTGGGGCTCGCTGTGCTGGGCGAGGACGGGCACAACGCCGGCGCGCTGATCGACGCCGCCGAGCAGATGCGCTTCGCGGCCGAGGCGAGCGGGATCGGGATCGTGAGCGACGGCGACGACGACTGGGGCGCCGAGCCGCCGGAGCCGGGCCCGAGCCTCGTCAGCTGACGACGTGCGCCGCTACTGGGCCCCTGGGGCGGTGGTGGCGCTGCTCGGGGCGGTCGGCACCGAGGCGGCGCCCACGACCGCTGTGCCCGTCATACCGAGCGCTCGACCGGTGGCCATCGTGAGGTCCCAGTTGGCGTGGTGGGCGTACGGGCCGCGGTCGATCACCGGAACCGTCATCACCCTGCCCTTGTAATAGACCTGGACCTCGGTGCCGCACGGCAGCGTGCGGTTGGCCACGCCGAGCGTGCGCCGGCGGAGGACCACCCCGCATGCGGTCTGGTGCCCCCAGAAGCCGGGGCCGTAGAGGGTGGCGATCGAGCGCTTGTACACGGTGACCGACAGCGACGGCGGCGAGACGGCCGCGGTCGAGGCCTGACCGTCCTGGAGCACGGCCCGAATGGTCAGCTGCCCGGCGCCCTTGGTCTGCCAGGTCGCGGCGAAGGTGCCGTCCGAGCCCGCGTGGACGACCGCGACCGGAACCCAGCTCGCGCCGGGGGTCGCCGGGAACTGGTCGATCTCGACCGTCTCGCCGGCGGCACTCGCCGGCACCGTGCCGGTGATCGACACGCCGCTGCGCACGAACGTCGACGCCGCTGAGGAGATCGTGATCCCGTCGCTGGTGGCGCTCACCGTGCCCGTGCCCGATTGGACGTTCGGGTTGTTGCCGGACGAGGGGCCGGTTCCGGCGCCGCCCGACCCCGCCCAGGCCAGCCCGGGGATCACCAGGACACTGGCGCCGGCGGTCAGGAGAGTGGCGAAATAGCGATTGGCGCGAACTCTTGCGAGCAAGCTGGTCGGTCCTCTTTTGATTTCGCCTACGGGGTGAGCTGACGGGCTCGCGCCTTGAGAGCGCTACGGTCCCGGCGGGACCGATTCGCCCCTGCGGATCCGAGGATCCGCAAGTGGTTCCCCCGCCGATCGCCCGCGGACGGACGATCGCTCGGCGTGAACGGCGGGCATTCTAACCAGGTCTGCCGGCGGTGCGCGGCAGGAGGGTGGTCAGGGACGCGGCAACCGGTCGACCGCACGCCGCAGGGCGCGGGCGCTCACCGACAGCCCGATCTCGGCCAATTCGGCCGCGGCCTGGGCTGCTGTGCCGAGGATGTGCCGACCGGTCGGCTGGTCCGCCGGGCGGCCCGCTGGGGTGGTCGGGGCGCCGGCGGGTTGGGCGGGCTGGCGCAGCCGCGGTGGGCGCCGGGCGGTGGGGCGGGTGGCGGCGCGGGTGGCGGGTGCCGGCGCGGGCGTTGGCGTTGGCGTCGCGGCCCGCGCTGTCGCCGGCTCCTTGCGGGTGGTCCGGGCCGGCGGGGTCTCGGTCGTGCTGCCGGCGCTGGAAGGCTTGGTCGTCGGCGCGGGGCGCTTGGCGCTCCGGCGATGGGGACGGCGACGCGGCAGGGCGCCGAGCACGTCAGAGGGGCGTTGCTCGCTCACCGCCGGACATGATGGCGTACTGCAGAGGTGGCCGTCGCTCACACGTCGACGACACGAGTCTTAGGAAAATCCGAGCAACGGTTGAAACCGCCGCTACCGTCGCGCGTATAAATTCAACTAGTCGAAGCGTGTGCGCCACGAAGGGCGAACCGGAGCCGCTGCGACCGGCCTCAATGCCGGCGCCGGCCATGCCAACCGCACCCAGCCCCCCGCGCACCCCAGCCGGACCCCGAATTCGTTGACTTCAAAAAGTATAGCGTCTAGACTCAACTCGTATGTTTAGATAGCGGGCGTGCGCCCTTGGGCGCCGCGCCCGTTAGCCATCCTCTTTCCCTCTCAAGCCGGTCGTGTCCAGGCGCCGGCGGGTACGACGAGAAACGGAATCAGATGTCAGTAGCGGATCTGCAGGAACTCGAAGAGATCAAGGGCCTCGTCACCCGCGGGCAGCAGCTCGGCGTCCTGACCTACGCCGAGATCTCCGGCGCGGTCTCGGAGCTCGATCTCGACGAGGCCGACGTCGAGGAGCTCCACGGCTTCCTCGAGCGCGCTGAAATTGAGCTGGTCGAGGAGATCGACCCGGCCATCGCGTCGGCGGAGCTCGAGCGTGCGCCGGACAAGCGTGGCCGGCGCAAGCCCAAGACGGCGCTTGATCTCAAGCCGGACATGACCACCGATTCCCTTCAGCTCTTCCTGAAGGACATCGGCAAGGTGCGGCTGCTCACCGCCCAGGAAGAGGTCGATCTCGCCAAGCGCATCGAGCGCGGCGACCTCGACGCCAAGCAGAAGATGGTCGAGTCGAACCTCCGACTCGTGGTCTCCATCGCCAAGAACTACCGCAACCAGGGCCTGCCGTTCCTGGACCTGATCCAGGAGGGAACGCTCGGGCTGGTGCGCGCGGCCGAGAAGTTCGACTACCGCAAGGGCTTCAAGTTCTCCACGTACGCCACCTGGTGGATCCGCCAGGCGATCGCTCGCGCGCTCGCCGACAAGGCGCGGACGATCCGAATCCCGGTGCACGTGGTCGAGAAGCTCAACAAGATCGGACGGGCCGAGCGCAAGCTGGTCACGGAGCTGGGTCGCGAGCCGACCGCGGAGGAGATCGCGGAGGTCACCGGGATCGAGCCTGAGGAGGTCGAGTCGATCAAGCGCTCGGCGCAGGCGCCGGTGTCGCTCGAGAAGCCGGTGGGCGACGAGGAGGAGTCCGAGTTCGGCCAGTTCATCGCCGACGAGCGGGCCGAGTCGCCGTACGAGCGGGCGGCCGAGATCCTCACCAAGGAGGCTCTGCGCGAGGCGCTCGAGAACCTGAGCTACCGGGAGCGGCGCGTGCTCGAGCTCCGCTACGGGCTCGGCGGCGAGCATCCCCGGACGCTCGACGAGGTAGGCCGGACGTTCAACGTCACGCGCGAGCGGATCCGGCAGATCGAGAACCAGTCCTTGAAGAAGCTTCAGTCTTTGGCTGAGGCGCAGAAGCTTCGGGACGTCGCCTAGGTTTCGCATTACCTCGGGAGGGCGGGTCGTTTGACGGGGCTAACGCGAGTCCCGTCAAACGACCCGCCCTCCCGAGGCCTGCTCCGGCGAGCGAGCAAGCGGCTGCGTCTCCAGCTCGGTCCGGACAGCTCACGGCGTCCAGGTCCCTCGCCTTTGGTTAAGCCATGAGGCCCGCGGGTCGATGCCCGGAGGGATGTTCGAACTCCACGAGGCGCTTCGCTATGTCGTTGAAAACGAGGGCTCGGACCTTCACGTGAAGGTGCCGGCGCGCCCGATGGCGCGCTTCCGCGGCCAGCTCGAGCCGCTGCCGCAGTACTCCGAGCCGCTCGCGCCGGCCGACACCGAGAAGGTGCTGCGCCAGATGCTCGCCGACCACTCCGAAAAGATGGCGGCGTTCGACTCCGACAACGAGATCGACTTCTCCTACACGGTCCCCGATCTGGCCCGCTTCCGCGTCAACGCGTTCCGCCAGCGCGGATCGGTGTCGATCGTCGCGCGCGTCATCCCGTTCACCGTGAAAACCGTCACCGAACTCGGGCTGCCCTCGGTCATCGAGACGATCGCCGACGAGGAGCGCGGGCTGATCCTGCTCACCGGGACCACCGGCTCGGGCAAGTCGACCACGCTGGCGGCGATCATCAACCACATCAACGAGACCAAGTCGCGGCACATCGTCACGATCGAGGACCCGATCGAGTATCTGCACCGCGATCGCCTGTCGATCATCAACCAGCGCGAGGTCGGGATGGACACCGCGTCGTTCGGGCGGGCCATGCGGCGCGTCCTGCGCCAGGACCCGGATGTGATCCTGATCGGCGAGATGCGCGACGAGGAGACCGTGCGGACCGCGCTGTCGGCCGCCGAGACCGGCCACCTGGTGCTCTCGACCGTCCACACGCTGGACGCGGCGGAGAGCGTGAACCGGATCATCGACTTCTTCCAGCCCCATGAGCAGAGCCAGGCGCGCGCGATGCTCGCCGGCACGCTCAAGGCCGTGGTCTCCCAGCGGCTGGTGCGGACCGCCGACCAGTCGGGCCGCGTCGCGGTTTGCGAGATCCTGCGGATGACCGGCCGCGCTCGCGACATGGTCCTCGACCAGAACCAGACCGACCGCCTGCGCGAGGTGATCGCCGAGGGCGAGTACTACGGGATGCAGACCTTCGACCAGGCGCTGCTGCACCACGTCAAGGCGGGTCGGGTCGCGATGGACGACGCCATCCAGGCCGCCTCGAGCCCCCACGACTTCAAGCTGCTGGTCGCCGGCGACGGCCGGACGGCGACCTCGATGGACGACCTTGCCCGCGGCGGCCGGACAGACGAGGCGCCCGCCCCGGCCCCTGCCCCGGCTTCGCCGGTCAGGGAACCGAGCCCGCTCGCGGCCTCGGCGCCGTCCAGCGGCCACGCCTCGGCGCCTTCCAACGGGCGCCCCTCGTCGCCGCCTCCTGGCCTCCTCGGCTAGTCGCCGCACCGTCACGGCGTACAACTACACCGTGCAGTGAGCATTGCTCCGGCTGGCGCGCTCTCTCCGGGGAGGGCGGCAGCCGCTTACTTCAGTTCGTGAAGCATTGCGCTAATATGGGCATTAGATGTCTTCCAACGCCACGTGTCCGGTTTGCCGCACGGCTGACATCGTCTGCGGAAAGTGGACGCTCCTGGTGATCCGCGACCTCGCCGAGGGCCGCTCGCGGTTCTGCGAGCTCGAGCGCTCGCTGCACGGCATCAGTCCCCGCACGCTGTCGCTGCGGCTGCGCGCCCTCGAGGAAGAGGGGATCGTCGAACGCCAGACGTTCCCCGAGGTCCCGCCCCGCGTCGAGTATGCGCTGACCGACAAGGGCCGGGCGCTGGTGCCGCTGATCGAGGACATGCGGGCGTACGGGCTCCAGTGGCTCTTCGAGGAGGACTGCGAGGAGTCGACGCCCGAGGCCGACGCGGCCACGCTCGACGAGCGCGAGCCGGCGATCGCCGCGGTCTGACCGCGGCTCGCCGATGCGGATCGCGCTGGCCGCGGACGAACTGACGGGCATCGCCGCGGCGATCCCCGAGGAGCTGCGCCGGCGCGGGCACGAGCCGGTGCTGCACGGCGCCTACTCGCCGGAGCGCGAACGTCCAGACTGGGCGTGGGCCAGCGAGGCGGCGGCCCGCGACGTGGCCGAGGGGCGGGCCGAGCAGGCGATCGTCGCGTGCTGGACGGGGACCGGCGCCTCGATCGCGGCCAACAAGGTTTTCGGGATCCGGGCGGCGTTGTGCGGCGACGCGGCGACCGCGTCGGGCGCGCGGCGCTGGAACGACGCCAACGTCCTCGCTCTGAGCCTGCGCGCCACGTCGCAGGCCGAGCTCGACGAGATTCTCGACGCGTGGTTCAGCGGTGGCGCGAGCGACGAGGCCAGCGACGTCGAGAACGTCGCGCACCTACACGACATCGAGCGCGCCCGCTAGACCGGGGCTTGGTAGATAACCGTCGTATAGCACCGGTGATCTGCCAAGCCTCGTTGGCGTGACCCGACCTCGCGCGGTGCAACGCCGCGTGCGCCGTGCAGGATCGCGTCCGCCGGGCGCGAACCCGCGGACGTGCGCAACACCACGCTCCACGGGGTCATCGAGGCGTTCGCCACCGAGGCGGCGATGCAGCTCACGGCCGAGACGTCGGCCGGCGCAGAAATCCCGTTCGAACTGGTCGACACCGCCGGGGGGCCGCGCGGCCGGGTGCCGCTCTATTGCTACCGCCCGCTCACCGGCACGTTCATCCGCGACCGGCTCGGGCTGCTGGCGGCGACGGCGACCTACGCGCCGGCGCTGCGTGCGCTGAGCGGCCTGGATGGGGTCGAGGCGTACCTCCGCCAGCGCGGAGAGGCTCGGATCCCGTCCGAGCGCCGCGAATGCGCCGATGCCGCGTTGCGGGTCTTCCTGTCCACCGTGTTCGCCGAGCGCACCGAGTTCGGATTCGACCCCGACCGGTTCGAGGCCGCGTACGCGGAACTTGAGCAGGCGGTCTACGAGGGGCGCGCGGTGACCACCGTGGTGGCCCCGCTGCTGGGGATCGCGCTAGACCCGGAGACCGACGAGATCGCGCTCGGCGAAGGGCTCTCGCTGATGCGCGGCGACGCGGTCGACGACGCGCCCTCCGAGGCGGTGTGGGGCGACGAGGAGGAGCCGCAGGTGCTCATCGTCCTGACCGCGACGCAGGACCGCGCTGCGCCCCCGCCGGTGTCGGTGGCACGGGCCCGGTTTCGCCGGACGCTGACCGCGCTCCGGCTGTTCGAGCGGGGCGGCTATGCGCTCGGGCCGGTGGCGTGGACGCGGATCGACGCCGGCGCCTGGCGCTCGGTGGCGCTGGGCGGGAGCGGCCGACCGGGACTGCCCCGGCGGATCGCGGCCGAGCAGGAGGATGAGTTGCGGGCGTTCTCCAACCTGGTGGCGCGCCGCACGCCGCGCAGCGGCGAGGTCGCCTGGGCGCTGGCCCGGTTCGAGATGGGCTGTGAGCGGCTCGCGCCGTTCGAGGCGCTGACCGACTACCTGCTGGCGCTGCGGGCCCTGCTCGAGCCCGAGGGCCCGGGCAGCGGCCGCCTGTCCGGCCGGCTGGCCGCGATCTGCGCCAGGCCAGAGGACCGCGCCTCGGTGGCCGAGCGCACCGCCCACGCGATCTCGCTCGAGCGCGCGGTGATCGGTGGGCTGGCGCCCGCGCACACGGGCGTCGATGCGCTCGTCGACGAGCTCACCGAGTACCTCCGGGCGCTGCTCCGGGACGTGCTCTGCGGCCACCTGGACGCGGACCTGTGCTCGGTGGCCGACGGATTGCTGGCCCAGGCGGTCTGAGTACAGACCCCCACGGCCCAGGGGCACCCGCTAGGCTTGACTGCAGGCCGCTCCCCACTCGGTCCCGCGCTAGTTGGGGCCGGGAGTGTCTTGCCCGCCAGGCCTGACATGTAAGTCCTGGGGCTCCTATGAAGGAAAGGGGAGCGCGACCTGCAGTCTCGAGCGGGCCACAGAGCCCGCTCGTGCTGTTAAGGCTGCGGGGGCACGGGTATCAGTCCTCCCGTGTATCCCTCAGACCGACAACTCGACGCCGGTTATGCTGCGGCCGTGTCACCGACCGCCGCTCGGCCAGCCGTCCTTCCCAACGTGCATCCGGAGTGCCGGAACACGCCGCGGATGAACGACGAAGGGTTCGAGGAGCTGTGCCACCTGGTCACCGAGCAGGACCCCGACACCGCCCTGTGCGGCAAGGACGTGACCGGGTATCCGTGGGATCCGCCGTGGCCGCGCTGCGAAGCATGTCTTGCGGTCGCGCGCGGAGAGATGAATTGACCGGCCGGCGCGCGCGAGCCCGGAGCCGACCGTGAGCGACTACGAGCTGACCTGCATCGTCGAGATCCCCAAGGGCAGCCGCAACAAGTACGAGTACGACCCCGACCTCGGCGCGATCAAGCTCGACCGGTTCATCTCGGCCTCGGTCGTGTATCCCACCGACTACGGCTACGTGCCCGACACGCTGGCCCCGGACGGCGATCCGCTCGACGTGCTCGTGTGCGTGTCGGAGCCGACCTTCCCCGGCTGCTTCGTGGTGGCCAAGGCCGTCGGGCTGTTCAAGATGTCCGACGAGAAGGGCCCGGACGACCACGTGGTGTGCGTGCCGTGCGAGGACCCCGGCTGGAATCACTTCGAGGACGTCGACGACCTCCCCGAGCAGCTGCGAGCCGAGATCGGCCACTTCTTCGCGGTGTACAAGGACCTCGATCAGGACCGGCACTCGGAGGTGAAGGGCTGGGCCGGCCGTGACGCCGCGCTCGAGACGGTGAAGAAGGCGCGCGAGGCGTTCCGGGACGACAAGAAGGACTAGCCGGGCTCATTCGGCTGAGCCGGGCTCAGTCGGCTCGGCGTCTCGCTCTCCGCGCTCTCGCTTCTCTCTTCGTCGCCGCATCAGGCGCCGCGCGATGAAGGCGAGGATCACGAGCCCGACCGCGATGCCGAAGTACAGCTCGTAGCGGGTGGCCGCGTCGTAGATGCTGTTGATGTGGTCGCCCGAGAAGTAGCCGACCGACACCCATACACCGACCCATAGCGCGGCACCGAGCATGTTGAAGGGCACGAACCGCGTCCAGTGCATCCCGGTGATGCCGGCGATGATCCCGTTCGCCTGGCGCAGGCCCTCGATGAACCGCGCGATCACGATCACCTTCCCGCCGTGACGGTCGAAGAAGTTCGCGGTCTTGTCGAGGCGCTCGGGCGTGAGCAGGATGTACTTGCCGTATCGCTCGGCGAGCGGCCGGCCGCCGAAATGGCCGATCGCGAAGCCCACGTTGTCCCCGAGGATCGCGGCGATGAACCCGATCACGGCCACGAGCCAGATGCTCAGCCGTCCCGTGCCGGCGTACACGGCCGAGATGATCAGCACGGTCTCGCCCGGCACGGGGACGCCGAAGTCCTCGAGGAAGACCAACCCGAGCGCGAGGTACCCGAACCGATCGAGCGTCGGCTCGAGGCTGTGGAGGACGCCGGGAAGATGCGCGGGGGGCGCGGCGGCCGCGAGGAGCGGATCTAGCACGCGAGGGACCCTACCCGCGGCCTCTGCCATGATCGCCACATGACCGCGGTCAAGCTGACCTCGCTGTCGCACGGCGCCGGCTGTGCGTGCAAGGTGCCGGCCGCGCTGCTCGGCCCCCTTGTGCAGGCTCTGCCCCGCGCGTCCGACCCCAACCTGCTGGTGGGCCTCGAGACGAGCGACGATGCCGGCATCTACCGCCTGCGCGAGGACCTCGCGCTCGTGCAGACCGCCGACTTCTTCACCCCGATCGTCGACGATCCCTACGACTTCGGCCGGATCGCCGCCACCAACGCGCTGTCGGACGTCTACGCGATGGGCGGGCGGCCGGTGAGTGCCCTGAACCTGGTGGCGTGGTCGGTCGCGGACCTCGGTGCCGAGATGCTCGGCGAGGTGCTGCGCGGCGGCCACGACGTGGTCAGCGCGGCCGGGGCCGTGATCGTTGGCGGGCACACGATCGACGATCCGGAGCCGAAGTACGGCCTGGCGGTGACCGGCGTGGTCGACCCGGCCGACGTGATCACGAACGCGGGCGCGCGGCCCGGCGACGCGCTGGTCCTGACCAAGCCGGTCGGCGCCGGGGCGGTCACTACATCGTTGAAGAAGGGACTGGCGAGCGACGAGGTGCTGGCGCGTGCGGTCGAGGTCATGACCGAGTTGAACGCCGCAGCCGCAGAGGCGGCTCGCGCGGCCGGCGCTCACGCGATGACCGACGTCACCGGTTTCGGGCTGCTCGGCCATCTGCACGAGTTGACCCTGGCCAGCGGCCTGGCCGCGGAGGTCCAGGCGACCGCGGTGCCGGCGATCGAGGGCGCGCTCGAGCTTCTGTACGACGACCGGGCGGTCGCCGGTGGGAGCCGCAACAATCGCCGCTACGCCGAGGAGTTCGCGTCGTTTGACGACGGCGTGGACGAGGTGCTGCGGAGGCTCGTGACCGATGCGATGACCTCAGGTGGGCTGCTCGTGGCCGTCGATCCGGCCCGGGCCGGCGAGATCCCGGGAGCGCTGATCGGACGGCTCACCACCGGCGAGCCGGGCACGATCAGCGTTATTTGAGGCGCTCCAGGTCCTCGCGCGAAGCGACGCCGAGGAACCGCCCCTCGGGCGTGGTGATGATCGCCCAGCGAAGGCCCTTCTCATTCAGCACCCCGGCAACCTTCTCGGCCGACACGTGCGGGCGGAAGGTCTTCGGGCCGGGCTCCGCCACGTCCCAGACCGGCGCGTCCGAGTCGGGATCCAGGGCGCTGGATGGGGCTCGCCCGAGCAGCGTGCCGTCATCGCTCGTGACCAGCGCGAACGGGTACGGCGAGCGTGCGATCGACGCGCGGACGTCGGCGACGCGATCGGTGGGCCGGCACAGGGCGACGTCGTCGCGCATCACGCGTCCGGCAATCGGGGCCTCCGCTCGCTCTCCCTCGACGGGTAGCGCGTTGGCCAGCCAATCGACCTTCCCGGGAACGTAGTCGTAGACCTCGGTGAACCCGAGCGTTTCAAGCCGGCACGCGGCTCGTGGACTCAGGTCTCAGAGGGAGTCCCAGCAGTACACGACCACCGGTCGTGTGCGGTCGAGCACAGCCGCGTGCTGCTCGTCCAGCTCGCGCAGCGGCAGGTTGACCGCGCCGGGAAGATGCGCCGGCGTGTAGTCGCTCGCGGGTAATACTTCGACGACCTGCGCTCCGCCGTCGATCAACTCCTGCAGCTGTTCTAGGCAGATCGGAGTGGCCATCGTGCGGTCACGGTAGCTCAGCGATGGCCGCGGCGAGGATCGTCTGCGTCGCCTCGAGCGCCTGCGGCATCACGTTCGTGTCGGCCAGCACCGGCATGAAGTTCGCGTCGCCGCTCCAGCGCGGCACCACGTGCATGTGCACGTGATCGACGATCCCGGCGCCGGCCACCTTGCCCAGGTTGAAGCCGACGTTGAACCCGTCGGGGTTCATGGCCCGGCGGATCGCGAGGATCGCCCGCCGGGCCAGCTGCATGGTCTCGAGCATCTCGTTCGAATCGAGGTCCTCGAGCGCGCCGATGTGGCGGACCGGCGCCACCATCACGTGGCCGGGCGCGTAGGGAAACGCGTTGAGCATCGTCAGGCAGTGCTCGGTGCGATCGACCGGCTGGTGCGCGGGATCCTCGTTGCGCGACGCCGCCGCGGCGCAGAAGATGCAGCCCCCGTCCTTGGGCCCGGTGATGTACTCGATGCGCCAGGGCGCCCACAGCGGTCGTTCGGTCATCGGCGTGCGACTCTACCGTCCGTGTTCCACGTCGAGTTGCGCCAGTTCCCCCACCAGGCGCGGGCGTTCAACCTGACGCGCGATCAGCTCGACGCGCGGATCCTCGGTCCTTGGACGTCAGGCGGCGCGATCGAGCTCGACGACCGGCGCTGGGCGCCCGACCGGGCCAAGCTGACCATCTACGAGGGGCCGGAGCTCGCCTCGGATCAGCTCGGGCTGGGGCGGGGCTGGGCGAACGTCACCCGCGAGGGCGAGGACGTGACCGCACGGATCCTGGCCGAGTCGGGGCGGGCATCACCGGGGCCGGTGGCCGAGCTCAAGCGCGAGCTGCTCGACCGCGGCGCCTACGGGCCCGTCTCGCTCCGCCGCATGGTCGAGCTCACCGCCGAGCGCTATCCGGGGTCGCGCGTGAGCGAGCGGGTCGCGCTCTGCGAGCAGGCCGCGTGGGAGCTTCTGCACGAGGGGGCCGTCAACCTGTTCCGCGCCGGAGCGCCGGTCGACCGCGAGGACTGGCAGGGCGTGCTGCTGCGCTGGGAGGCCTGGACCGGCGACGCCGTGACGATCGAGTCCGCCTAGGTCCGGGCGACTCAGGCGACGAGGTCGTCGATCAGCCGCTGGCGCTCGGCCTGCGAGCTGAACAGGTAGCGGTGGATGCGCACCAGGCCCTCGAGGTCGTGCACGTCGTCGTCGAGTTGGGGGACGAGCAGCAGCCGGCGCTGGTCGAGCTGGTGGGCCAGGCGGTTCAGGTTGTCGTCGTCGCGCCGGGCCAGCACGTGGTAGTCGCGGAAGTTCTCGGCCACGCGGGTGGCCAGTTCGGGCGAGAGCACCCGGGCCAGAGATCGTCTGACGTCCCGCGGCGCCCGATCGCCCAGCAGGTCGTGATGCACACGGTTGACGACCACCCCGGCGAACGGCAGGCCGTCGGCCTCGAGGCGCTGCCCGAACCAGATCGCCTCGTCGATCGGTTCGCGCGCAGCCGAGGTGACGAGGAGAAACGCGCTGCTGTCAGCGCGCAGGAGCTGCTCGACCTGGGCGGCGCGCTGGCTGAAGTCGGTGGTCATGTCGCCGAGCAGCTGGAAGAACGTGGCGAGGTCGCTGACCAGGTCGAGGCCGGTGATCCGTCGCAGGCCGCCCAGGAGCGGGAGCGCACCCCGCCCCAGGGCGCGGATGCCGAGGCCGGTGGGCTTCATGAACGCCTTCAAGGCTCGGCCCTCGAGGAACGCATTGAGCCGTCCCGGTGCGTCGAGGAACTCGAGCGCGTTGCGCGAGGGCGGCGTATCGAGTACCAGGAGATCGAAGTCGCCGTTCTGGTCGAGCTCGTAGAGCTTGGCGATGGCGGTCAGCTCCTGGGATCCCGACACCGCGGTGGACAGCTCGCGGTACACGCGGTTGGCCTTGATCTCCTGGGCGCGCCCAGGATCGGGGGCGATCCGGTCGATCAGCTCGTCGAACGTCCGCTTGGGGTCGAGCATCATCGCCCACAGTTCGCCCTCGACGTTCAGCGAGCCGCCGGCCAGTCGCTCCGGCTCCACCCGGCGGGGTTCGTTCTCGAGCTGCTCGAGCCCGAGCGCGTTCGCCAGGCGGTTGGCCGGATCGATCGTCACCACCGCGACCTTGGCACCGGTGGCGGCCATCCCGAGCGCGATCGTCGCCGAGGTGGTCGTCTTGCCGACGCCGCCCGAGCCGGCGCACACGCAGACGCGCTTGCCCTCGAGCATCTCCGCGACGTTCACAGCGCGTCCTGGAGTGCGTCGGTCAGAACCTCGACCTGCGGCAGGCCTACCTGTTCGGCGAACAGGTAGGGAAGCTCGACCAGCCGGCCGTCAACGCGGTCCCGCAGGCGGTCGCGCTGCTCGCGCTGGGTCGCCGCGCGCGCATGCTCGGACAGCGCCGCGCGCAGGGCCGATCGGGCCAGCGCCGATCGTGTTCGCGTGAGCGCCGCGGCGAGCTCGGCGATCTCGCCGGGCTTGAACCGTGCCGGGTACAGCGCGTTGACGATGACCAGGTCGAGCGGCAGCTTGTCGCGGGCCAACTCATCGGCCAGCGTCATCGTCTCGTTGACCGGCATCTCCTCAGGCGTGGCCACCGCGATCACGCCGGTGAACTCTGGATCGGCGATCGTGTCCGCGATCGTCTGCCCCTGGTGGGCGATCGGTCCGACCCGGGCGATCTCGGCGAACGTGCGAGGGGTGCGCAGCAGCCCCACGCCGTGCCCGGTGGCGGGCGCGTCGACGATCACCATGTCGTAGGCAGCGGCGCCGCGCGTGCGGCGGTTGAGCTGGGCGAGCTCCCAGACCTTCCCGATGCTGAGCAGCTCGCGCATCCCGGGCGTGGCCATGGCGAAGGCCTGGAACAGCCGGCTCGAGCCCAGCGCCTGGCCGAAGGGTCCGGCCTTGACCCGCAGGTACTCCTCCATGGCCTGCTGGGGATCGATCGAGATCGTGAACAGCCCGGGCGCGAGCTCGAGCTCGCGGAACTGCTCGCCGGTGTCGTCGTCGCGGAACAGGCCCTGCATCCGCTGCTGGCTGGCCAGCTCGGCGACGATCGTGCGCAGACCGCGCCGGGCCGCGAGCAGCCCCAGCGCGATGGCCACGGTCGACTTGCCGACCCCGCCCTTGCCGGTGACGAACAGCAGGCGCTTATCCAGTAGCGCAGGCACGGCACTCGAAAATAGCGGGGGGTGATCGCGCCACGGCGGCCGATGGGCGGCGGGGGGCATCGCGCTACGGCGGCCGATGGGCGCGGGGGATTCGGCGCCCCGCGGAGGATTCCGGTGTGCTTCTGCGAATAAGGCCGTCGATATGAGCCACGTGATCGCGTTCGCCAATCAGAAGGGCGGAGTCGCCAAGACCACCACGACGCTCAACCTGGCGGTGGCGTTCGCCGAGGAAGGGCATCGCGTGTTGTGCGTGGACATGGACCCGCAGGGCAACCTGACCATGTCCCAGGGCATCGACCCCGACACGCTCGAGAAGTCGATGTACGACGTACTGGTGCACCACATCTCGATCCGCGAGGTGATCCGCAAGCGCGAGGTCGACGTCGCCTGCTCGTCGATCGACCTGGCCGGGGCGGAGATCGCGATGTCGACGATGATCGGCCGCGAGCGCTCGCTGCAGAAGGCGCTCAAGCCGGTCGAGGACGACTACGACTACGTCTTCATCGACACCCCGCCGAGCCTGGGCCTGCTCACGATCAACGCTTTGACGTGCGCGAACAAAGTGATCGTCCCCGTGCAGTGCGAATATCTGTCGATGCGCGGCCTGATCCAGCTGCAGAACACGCTTGCCATGATCCGCGAGAACCTCAACCCGGACGTCGACATCGAGGGCATCCTGCCCACGCTCGTCGACACCCGGACGCTGCACGCCAAGGAGGCGATCGAGTTGCTGGAGGAGAACTTCGGCGACCGGGTGTTCGCCTCCCGGATCCGTAAGACCATCCGCTTCGCCGAGGCGCCCGTGAAAGGCATGTCGGTCCTGAAGTACGATCCGGACGGCGTGGCCGCGCACGCATATCGGCAGCTTGCGAAGGAGGTCCTCTCGAATGCCAACCGGTAAGCGCGCAAGCATGCGCGAGGGACCACTCGCAGCCCTGTTCCGCAAGACCGCCGAGGACGTCGAACACCGGCCTGAGCCGGACCCGCCCGCGCCACCTGCCTCGCCGGTGAGCGAGGAGCCGGACGCCGCACCCGTGCCCGCGGCGCGTCCCCCGGAGGAGCCCGAGGTCGAGGAACCGCGGATCCCCTTGCCCCACGAGCGGCTGCGCCACGCGTTCTCCGCCGACATCCCCGAGAACATGCTCGAGCGGGCGCCTGCCTCCGAGCCCTCCGCGCCCGAGCCCGACGTCTATGCGCGAGCGGGCCACGCCGACGAGGCGCCGGCCCCGACGCCGAAGCTCGGGCCCATGCTGCGCGTGGTCGGTGTCGGCGGCGCCGGCGTCAATGCGATCAACCGCATGGTCGAGGCCGAGATCGAGGGCGTCGAGTTTCTCGCCATCAACACCGACCTCCAGTCTCTCCAGCAGTCCGCGGCGCACGAGACGCTCCATATCGGCGACTCGATCACGCACGGGCTCGGGTCGGGCTCCAACCCGGAGTTGGGGCGCGCCGCCGCGCGCGAGGAGTACGACCGCATCAAGGCCATGCTGCGCGGGTCCGACATGGTGTTCATCGCCGCCGGCGCGGGCGGCGGGACCGGCACCGGCGCGGCGCCGATCGTGGCCCAGATCGCCCGCGAACTGGGCGCACTGACCGTCGGGATCATCACCCGCCCGTTCCAGTTCGAGGGCACCCGCCGGCGCGATCAAGCCGAGGCGGGCATCGACGCATTGGCCGCCGAGGTCGACACGCTGATCGTGGTCCCCAACAACCGGTTGCTCTCGGTGCTCGAGCGCAACGTCTCGATGGTCGACGCGTTCCGCGTGGCCGACGACGTGCTGCGCCAGGGCGTCCAGGGGATCTCCGACCTGGTGACGCTCCCCGGACTGATCAATCTCGACTTCGCCGACGTGCGTACGATCATGTCCGGCGCAGGCAACGCGCTGCTCGGGATCGGGATGGGCGCGGGCGACCGCCGGGCCGTCGAGGCGGCGGAGCACGCGGTGGCCTCGCCGCTGCTCGAGACCAGCATGGAGGGCGCGCGCTCGATCCTGCTCTCGATCACGGGCGGTCCAGACCTGTCGTTGTGGGAGGTCAACGAGGCGGCCCGGGCGGTGGCCGAGGCGGCCCACCCCGACGCCAACATCATCTTCGGCGCGATGGTCGACGAGAAGCTCAACGACAACGTGTGGGTGACGGTGATCGCCACCGGATATGGCGACGGCCGGCCCCGGGTGCGTCAACACGCCCGCGGCGAAGCCGGCGAGGACGCCCGGCAGTTGCGCGAACCGGCCGGCGAGCCGCGCGTGAGCCGCGTGCGCCAGCGCTCTGGTTCATTCGAACTCGACGTGCCGGAATTCATTCCTCGTAGATAGGCGGTCTCGGCTGTGGCGCCCGAGCCGCTGGGCGTAGTCGCTGCCGGCCATCCGCGGTCCGCGCAGGCCGGCGCCGATGCATTGCGGGAGGGCGGCAACGCGGTCGACGCGGCGCTGGCCGCGATGCTCACGGCCTTCAGTTGCGAGCCGCTGCTGACCAGTCTGGGCGCCGGCGGGTACATGCTCGTGGTCGAACCCGGCCATCAGCCCGTACTCCTCGACTTCTTCGTGGAGGCGTCGGGGAGCGGGGTGGACGCCGGGGCGCGGGCCGAGCTGGTGCCGGTCAGCGTGTCGTTCGGCGACGCGATCCAGGTGTTCAACATCGGGCCGGCGTCGGTGGGGACGTACGGGATGGCAGCCGGGGTGTACGAGGCGTCGAGCCGCTTCGGGCGGATCCCGCTGGCCGACCTGGTCGCGCCCGCGGCTCGGCTGGCCCGCGACGGGGTGGAGATGAACGACCCGCAGGCCTACGTGATCGAGATCCTGGCCGGGATCGTCACCTCGACGCCCGAGTGCGCCGCGATGTTCGCTCCGGACGGCCGGGTCGTGCGGCCCGGCGACGTGGTCCGCCAGCCCGACCTGGCCGACGCGCTCGAGCGCTTGGGGGCGGACGGCCCGGCGCCGTTCTACACCGGGGACATCGCGGCGGCGATCATCGATTGGCTGGCCGAGCGGGGCGGGATCGTCAGCGCCGCGGACCTGGCCGCCTATGCGGTGGTCGACCGCGAGCCGATCCGGGTCGCCTACCGCGGCCGCGAGGTGGTGACCAATCCGCCGCCCTCGGCGGGTGGGATCCTCATCGCGCACGCGCTCGCGCTGCTGGACTCCGAGCCACACGCACCCGATGTGGCCGAGGTGGTGAGCACGATGGAGCGGACCCAGGCCGAGCGGACGCCGGAGTTCCTGGAGGGTCTGGCCGACCCGGAATTCGTCCGGCGATTCCTGGCGCGGCGGTCCCCGCTCGGGTCGACCACCCACGTCGCCGTGCTCGACCGCGAGGGCTGGGCCTGCTCGGTCACCTCATCCAACGGCTCGTCCTCGGGCGTGGTCGTGCCCGGCACCGGCGTTCACTTGAACAACATGCTGGGCGAACAGGACCTTAACCCGCTGGGCTTCCACCGCCACCCGCCGGGGCGGAGGATGCCGAGCATGATGTCTCCGACTGTGGTGCTCAGCGACGGTGCGCCCGAATTGGTGCTGGGGAGCGCCGGATCGAACCGGATCCGGTCGGCCATCCTGCAGACGATCATCCGCGTGATCGACGACGGGATGCCGGCGGGCGACGCCGTGCAGGCCCCGCGCGTGCACTTCGAGGACGGCGTCGTGTACGCCGAGCCCGGGATCGACACCGCGCCGCTCGAGCGGGCGGGGAGGGCGATCGCTCGCTTCCGCGAGCTCAACCTGTTCTTCGGCGGGGTCCAGGCGGCGGCGCGCGATCGGCAGGGACGGCTCTCCGGCGGAGGGGATCCGCGCCGTGGCGGGGCGGCCGTCGTGGTCGATGCGACATGAGGGTCCCGGCAGCGGCGGTGCTCGCGCTGCTCGTGGCGGGCGTCGCGCTGTCCGGATGCGGCCTGGACGTCCAGTCCCCGGACCTGTTCAAGGTCACGCGGTTCGGTCAGGGCCAGAGGCTGACGCTGCTCGTCAACGACTCCGGCACGATCGCGTGCGACGGCGGCAAGCCGAAGCCATTGTCCGATCGACTGCTGCTTCAGGCGCGCGACCTGACCACCGACCTCAACGACGACGCCAAGTCCAAGCTGAGCTACCCGGGAGCGCCTCCCGGCGGCGTGTTCTCCTACACGGTGAAAGTGCAGAACGGCACGTTCACATTTCCCGATACCGCGGCCCGGGCCCGCAAGGAACTGTCCCAGTTGGAGTTGTTTGTAGTACAGGCGGCGGCTGATCCGTGCGGGATCAGCGCTTGAGGATCTTCTTAGCCTTACCGCCTCCTTAATCCCCTCGCTACGCTGCCCAGCTTGTGATCGTCCTCGCGTCCAGTCTCATCACCTACGGTCAGGCGATCGTGCTCGGGGTGCTCCAGGGAGTGACCGAGCTGTTCCCGATCTCGAGCCTCGGCCACACGGTGATCTTCCCCAACCTGTTCGGGTGGGACAACATCGTGGCCTGGCAGTCCCAGCCCGAATCGCCGTGGCTGGCCTTCGTGGTGATGCTCCACGTCGGTAGCGCGATCGGGCTGCTCATCTACTTCTGGCGCCAGTGGATGGCGATCATCGCGGCGTTCTTCCGGACGCTCTACAAGCGGCGGATCGAGACATCGACCGAGCGGCTGGCGTGGTTGATCGTCTGCGCGACGATCCCGGTGGGGATCCTGGGTCTGCTGCTCGAGCGCCCGATTCGGGAGGCCCTGGCCAAACCGCTGGCGGCGTCGATCTTCCTGGTCGTCAACGGCGTCATCCTGCTCGGCGCCGAACGCCTGCGCCGCCGCACGGAGGTGCGCGCACTGGCGGCCCGCGAGGGCATGAAGCGCGATGGGGGCCGCCGGCTGGACACGCTCGAATATCGCGAAGCGGGCGTCATCGGAGTGGCTCAGACCTCGGCCTTGATAGCCGGGATCAGCCGCGACGGAGTGTGCATGTCGACCGGGCTCGTCCGCGGCCTGGACAACGAGGACGCGGCGCATTTCGCCTTCCTGCTCGCCACGCCGCCGATCCTGGCCGCCGGCCTGTTGAAGTTCGGTGACCTGACCGGTTCCCTCGGCACCGGCATCCGCGGGCCGGCGGTCATCGCCGCAGTGGCCGCGGCGATCACCGCAATCATCACCGTGCACTACCTGACGCGCTACTTCAAGACCCGCACCCTGACCCCGTTCGGGATCTACTGCATCGTGTTCGGGACGGCGATGGTTATTTACAACGCCTAAGGGCCAGGCCGGATGCCGAGCGCGCGGCAAGCGCGAGCGGATGCGTTTACGCCGCGCCGAAGCGCACCCTGCCGTTGGACTGGGCCCGCTCCTGGACGCGGTCGACCAGCTCCAGGCGCTTGATGGCGGCGCGGAACAGCCGCGTGACCAGCCGCAACCGGGCGTTCTCCGAGCGCATGTCGAGCAGCCCCTGCTTGGCGTCGAGGCCGAAGTCGACGGTCGCGGCCATCGCGTAGGCGCTCATGTCGGCGAGCTCCTCGGGGTCCGGGTCACGGTCGGTGGCCCGCCTGACCAGCTCGGCGTAGGCCTCGTGGGCGGCCTTGGCCAGATCGGCATCCGGCGCGTCCTGGCGATCTTCGACGAACTCGATCAGGCCGGCCGGATAGGGGAGATGGCCCTGGCGCTCGAGCACCCGGAAAGGCCGCGTGCCGCGCACGAGCAGGTTGATCCGGCCGTCGTCCATGCGCTCGAGCACCCGGTCGATCGCGCACGCGCACCCCACCTCGCGGAGCCCGTCGTCCGATAGCCAGACGATGCCGAACTCGTGCTCGCGCTCGAGGCACTCGTTGATCATCGTCTTGTAGCGCTCCTCGAAGATGTGCAGCGGGATCATCTCGCCGGGCAGCGCCACGAGCCCAAGCGGGAACAGCGGAAAGTCGCCTTCGGGCATTGCGCCCAGCGAGTCTACGCCCGGGCGGCGAGCAGCAGGTTGTAGAAGATCGCCGGGGGCAGCCGCGGCTCGAGGAGCCGCTGATCCACCCGCTGGAGCATCAGGTAGCCGTGAAACGCGTACTGGCGCCACAGCATCGGCACATCCGCGGGGTCGGCGCTGGCCTCGAGCGCGCGGTTGAACCAGCCGAACCAGTTGGCCAGAAGCTCCTCGCCGCGGACCCGCACATCGCTGAACCCGGCCGCCCGGGCGAGCTTCGCCAGGTCGCCCGGCGCGAACGCGTGGATGTCGACCACTCGCTCCAGGCCGTGGTCGTCCCCGTTGGTCGAGCCGTGGCCGTCGGGGGGTGGCGGCGGCGCGGCCCGCAGCGCGCGGCGCCACAGCGGGGCCAGCGCGATCGCACCCCGCTTGGGCACGGCCGCGAGCCGGTCGCCGAAGCGCGAGGGCTCGCCGGCGAACACGACGTAGCCACCGGGCCTGAGCACGCGGTGAAACTCGTGGAACGCCCGCTTGAGGTCGGGCAGGTGGTGCAGCACGGCGTGCCCGAGCACCAGGTCGAAGCTGTCGTCGGCGAACGGCAGTGACTCGGCGTCGGCCCGGGCGGTCCTGACGGTCAGGCCGAGGCGCTGCGCGTTGGCGTTCAGCGCGCGCACCATGCCGGGAGAGATGTCGGTGCAGGTGGCCCCGCGCACGATGCCGGCGCGCAGCAGGTTGAGGCTGAAGTAGCCGGTGCCGGCGCCGACCTCGAGCGAGCGCTCGAACCCGCCGTCGAGGGCCGAGCCGAGCACCTTGCGCAGCTTCCCCACCACCTGAGCCTGGCCGACCTCGCCGAAGTCGATGCCCCATTTGGAGTCGTAGCTGGAGGCGGCCACGTCGTGATAGCGCGTGTTCACATCACGGATCTCGTCCGCCGTCCGCAGCACCTCCATGGCGGGGCGCACATTACCCTGTCGACGCGCCGGTGAACTCATACCTCCAGCAGAACCAGCCCCCCGGCGTGCCGCCGCTCGAACTGACCGGCGAGCGGACGCTGCCCGACGTGCCGGCCGAGAACTACTGGTATCGCCGGCACCTGGCCGTGTACGAATGGATCGCCCGGCGGGTGGCCGGCGGGGTGGTGCTCGACATGGCGTGCGGGGAGGGGTACGGGTCTTCGGTGCTGGCGTCGACGGCAGCCTCGGTGGTCGGCGTCGATGGAAATCCGGAGGCGCACGAGCATGCCCGGCTGCGCTACACCCAGCCCGGGCTGTCGTTCGAGTGGGGCGCGGTCGAGACCTACGGGGAGCCGGGGTCGTTCGACGCGGTGGTGTTCCTCCAGACGATCGAGCACGTGGTCGACCCGCGTGCGGTGCTCGAGCATTTCTCTCGGATTCTGCGGCCCGGCGGGGTCGCGTACGTCTCGACGCCCAACGTTCTCACGTTGGCGCCGCCGGGCGCGGCCAAGTCCGACAACCCCTGGCACCTGCGGGAGTACCGGGCGGAGGAGTTCGCGTCGCTGTGCGCCGGCGTGTTCGGGGAGGTCGAGATGCTCGGCCTGTTCCACGCCCGCAAGCTGCGCGCTCACGAGATCGCGCTGCGGCTCGGCTGGGACCGCGTCCACAAGCGTTTGGGGATGACTCAGGCGTTCTACGACCGGTTCACGCCGGCGATCTCCAGCCGCGACTTCGCATTGCGACCGGACCGGCTGGCTCGCGCCCTCGATTTCCTGGCCGTCTGCCGGCACTAGACCCCGGGGGTGGTCGAGAAACGGGAAAATACGGCCCGTTTCTCGACCAGGCTAGGCCCAGCGGAACGTTCGCGGCGCGGCGCGCATCCGGATGATCCGCGCCGGCACCCCGCCGACGACCGCGTTGGCGGGCACGTTCGCGGTGACCACGGCGCTCGTCCCAATCACGGAGTTCTCGCCCACCGACACGCCGCGCAGCAGGCAGGCGCCGTAGCCGATCCACACGTTGTGGCCGACGTCGACGTTGCGCTTGTAGATCCCCTGCTCGCGGATCGGGCGCTCGGTCTCGACCATCCCGTGGTCGAAGTCGATCATCATCACCCGGTCGGCGATGATGCACTCCCGGCCGATCGCCACGTGCTGGTAGGCCGAGATCGTGCACTCCTGGCCCATGACGGACTTGGCCCCGAGCGAGAACTCGCCCTCGTGGACGCGGATCTTGCAGCGATGGCCGATCCACGACCACCGGCCGAGCTGCACCCGCGCGTTCGGGCCGATCTCGAACTTGACCCCCGGACACACGAAGCACAGCCCGTCGGTCTGCAGGCGCCCGCGCCACCGGAGCTTCAGCCAGGCCCACCGCGCGATCAGCACCGCGTAGCCGGGCCTCAGCATGTGGTGCTCGCGCGCGAAGCGCAGAAACGTCAGTGGCCCACCGTGCAGGGGCGGCGGCCCCGAGCGGACAATGGGCGGCACCACGGCCGGCGCGGCGCGCTCGACCCTCTCGGTGGTCGCGGACTGCACGCGGGGATCGTACCCCTGGCATCATCCTCGGCGTAGGGATGCCCGGTGCCGACGAATCGCTTGCTCAACGCCTCCTCGCCGGCGACCGCCGCGCGCTCGCGCGCGGCATTACGCTGGTCGAGAACGACGACCCAGAGGGCTGGGCGCTGGTCAAGGAGGTCTATCCGCGCACCGGCCGCGCCGCGATTCTCGGCTTCACCGGACCGCCCGGCGCCGGCAAGTCGACGCTGCTCGGCGCGCTGACCAAGCTCGAGCGCGCGCGCGAGCGGACGGTGGCCGTGCTCTCGATCGACCCCAGCTCGCCGTTCACCCAGGGCGCCCTGCTCGGCGACCGCATCCGCCTGACCGACCACTTCCTCGACCCCGGCGTGTTCATCCGCTCGATGGCCAGCCGTGGCGCGCTCGGCGGGCTCAGCGAGGCCTCGCTCCAGGCGGCGCTGCTGATGGACGCCGCCGGCCGGGACGTGGTCCTGCTCGAGACGGTCGGGGTCGGCCAGGCCGAGGTCGACATCATCGACCACGCCGATACGGTCGTGCTCGTGTTAATGCCTGGGTCGGGCGACTCGATCCAGGCGCTCAAGGCGGGCGTGATGGAGATTCCCGACGTGATCGTGGTCAACAAGGCCGATCATCCGCTGACCGACACGATGGTGCGAGAGATCAAGAACGTGCTGGCGCTCGGGCCCCGGGAGGGCTGGCAGGTGCCGATCGTCAAGACCGAGGCGGTGCGCAGTGAGGGGATCGAGGAGCTGGCCGAGAAGCTGGCCGAGCACCACGCCTACGTGGAGGCCGAGGGCACCTTGTCCGAGCGCCGGCGGCGCAATCTGATGAACGAGGTGCTGGCGCTGGCCACCTTCCGTATGCGCCGCGAGCTCGAGGCGTCCGTGCGCGAGGATCCGGCCGTCCAGGAGCTGCTCGACCGGGTCGTGGCGCGCGAGATCGACCCCGCCTCCGCCGCGACGACCGTGCTGGAGCGCCGGGCGGAGGAGCTTGCGCGGTGAGCCCGGCGCTCGCGCCACCGTTCCTCGTGGCCGCGCTGCTCGTGTGCATCGCCGGCGGCCTCAAGCTTCGCTCCCCTGGCCGCGCCGCAGCGGCACTGGGGATGCGGCCGGCGGCGATCCGTGGGCTGGCCCTCGGCGAGGTGACGCTCGGGGCCGCGTGCGCGCTGCACCCGACCCGCCCGCTCGCGGTCGCGCTGGCGATCGTCTACGGCCTGTTCTCGCTGGTCGCCGTCGTGCTCATGCGGCGCGGGGTCCCGTGCGGTTGTTTTGGAGATAACGACTTACCGGTGTCGTCAGCCCACGTGATCGCCAGCGAGCTACTGGGCGCGGTGGCCGTGGGTGCGGCGCTCGCCGGGCCGCACGGCCTCGGCTGGGTGCTGGGCCAGCCGCCGATGCAGACAGCGGCGCTCCTCGTCGGCGTCGCCGGGGCGCTGTACGCCACCGTGGCCGTCTATACCCAACTGCCCGCGGCGTGGGCGGCGTGGAGCGGCGAATGACCGCGCTCGTGGAGCGGGTCGGGGAGCTGCTGGCGCGGCGCACGTCGCGGCGTGGCGCGCTTTCGAAGGCGGCGGTGGCGGGGGCCGCGTTCGCGGTGGCGCCGGTCCGCTACCTGATCCGGCCGGGCACGGCGTGGGCGGTCATCCAGCCCCAGGACTGCCCGCCTGGCGCCAAGTGCAGGGACGGCTACACCGCCTTCTGTTGCGAGATCGAGCAGGGCAACAATGTCTGCCCGCCCAACACGTACATCGCCGGCTGGTGGAAGTGCACGAGCTACCACGGCAACGGTCTGTGCGAAGGCCAGGGCGCGCGCTACTACATCGACTGCAACCGGATTCCGGGCACGGCATTCCCGGGGGGCTGCCAGTGCGCGGGCGGCGACTGCCACAACCGGGCCGTCGACTGCAACCACTTCCGCTACGGGCAGTGCAATACGCAGATCGCCGGCACCACGGAGGTGGTCTGCCGGCTCGTGCTGTGCCGGAACCCGGCCAGCGTGCCCGGCATGAACTGCAACGGGACCGAGATGGTCGACAACCGCACCTGCACGCACGAGAACCCGTGTCTGCAGGGGCTGGCCAAGCAGCTGCCCGGGGGAGGGGGCGCCTAGCCGTGGTCGCGATCGTGTCGGTCGAGACGGTTCTGCTCGTGCTGCTCGTCGTGCTCGTGGTGGCGCTGCTGCGCAGCCACGCCGAGATCCTGCGCCGTCTCGGGCCCGAGGAGGCCGCGTCCCCCGGGGTGCCTGCCTCGCCTCGGGTGCCGGCGCCGCCGGCGGGCGTCCGGACCGAAACCGAAGCCCCCGAGATCGCCGGCGTCACCCCCACCGGCGACGCGATCAAGCTGAGCCTGAACGGAACGCCGACGCTGCTGGCCTTCCTGAGCAGCGGCTGCACCAGCTGCGCGCGCTTCTGGGAGACGCTCGCCGAGCACCGGCTGCCCGATGGCCTGCAGCCGATGATCGTCACCCGCGGCCCCGACCGCGAGCAGCGCTCGAAGCTTCGCTCGATCGCGCCGCCCACCGTCCCGGTCGTGATGTCGTCCGAGGCCTGGGCGGACTACGCGGTGCCGGGCTCGCCCTACTTCGTCATGGTGAAGGACGGCGAGATCCGCGGCGAGGGCGTCGCGACGACCTGGGACGCGCTCACGTCGCTGCTCTCCGATGCGGTCGAGGAGCAGCGTGGGATCGACGAGCGGCTGGCCGCGGTGGGAATCGGACCAGACCATCCGAGTCTGTTCGGAGGGGAGCGCGTCTGACCGCGCTGCTGGTCCTCGGCTGCGCGGCCTCGATCATGGCCGCGGTCGCGGCGGCCTGGTCCCCCTGAGGCGAGTCCATGCTCGCGAGCATCACCCCGCTCGGCGAGCGGGGACGGCATTCCCGATGGGGCTTTACGGTGGGTGCGTTTCTGGTCAGCGCCACCGCGGCGGGCGTCGGCGCCGGGGCGGTGCTCGGGATGCTCGGCTCGGTCGCGGTGCCGCCGCATGGCACGTTGGCGGTGCTGCTCGTGGCGATCGCGGTCGCGGTCGTCCTGGACGGCCTGCCCCGCGCCGTGCCGGGGCCCCGGCGCCAGGTCGACGAGCGCTGGCTCGACCAGTACCGGGGCTGGGTCTACGGCGCGGGCTATGGGGCCCAGCTCGGCCTTGGCGTGACCACGATCGTGTCGAGCGCGGCGACCTACGTCGCGCTGCTGGCCGCGTTCCTGACGGCGAACGCCTTGGCCGGCGCGATCGTCCTCGGCTGCTTCGGCGCGGTGCGAGGCTTCACTCCGCTGGCGGCTGCGGGCGTTCGGAACCAGCGCCAGCTGCTCGAGTTCCATCGCGCCCTGGCGCGGTGGCGCGCCCCGGCCCGATGGGGCGTCGTGGCAGCCCAGGCCGGGATGCTCGCCCTCGCACTCGTGCTGTCGTGACCGTGCTCGAGGCGCACGGGCTGCGGGTCGACCTGCCGCGCGGCTGGAGCGGCCGCGTGTTCAAGCGCCCGGCCGGCGGCGCCACCCTCCACGCGGGCGACTTCCAGCTTCCGCTCGACGACGGCGAGTTCGGCGACCGGAGCACGGGGGCGATGCCCGCCGGCGCGTCGTTCCTGGCCCTGACCGAGTACCAGCCGGGGGCCGGTCTCGAACCCGGCCGGGGTCTGTTCGCCGCGCGCCGAATGCCGACCACGCTCGATCCGACCGCGTTCAGCGTCCGCGGGCTGGCCCATCCCCGGCCCGGACAGGCGGGCACGCAGCATTTCTTCACCACCGCCGGCCGGCCGTTCTGCCTGTACGTGGTGCTGTCCGGCCCGCGCTCCGAGCGCCCGCGGCAGCTCGCCGCGCTCGCTCACGTGCTGCGGTCGCTGCGGGTTCAGCCGGGGGCGAGCTGACCGGTGTAGCGAGCGGCGTCGTGCCCGAGGACGCCGACGCACCGAGTCAGGTTGATCCGCGAGCGGTTGACGTACGTCGCGCTGATCGTGCTCGCCACGTCGCCGGTGACCGCGGTGATGTGCACGGTGATGCGGAACGGGACCTCCTGCCCGTGCGGGTAGACCCGGCCGGCGCAGCGCAGCGGAGCGAAGAAAGTGCCCGACCCGGCGTAGGTGTCCGTGGCGGTCTGCTGGAGGGTGAGCGTGTCGGTGCCCGTCGCCCGGCCGCGGACGAGTTGCACGACGCACGGGCCGACCGGGCATTGCGGGGTGAAGGTCCAGGTGCGCTGCACGACCTCGCCGACCCGCTCGCCGCGCACGTTCTGGGCCACGGTGACCCGTCCGTTCATCTGAAACGAGCCCCTGAGCTGCGTGGGCGGGGCCGGCTGGGCGGGGGCCTCGGCGGCCGGGAGCGCGCCGATGAGGGCGGTCGCAACCGCGATCACCGCGACGGCGGTTCGCGGGCTCATGCCCCCAGGGCGCGGGCGATCACCATCTCCTGCACCTCGTCGGTCCCCTCCCCGATCGTGAGGATCTTGGCGTCCCGGTAGAACCGGCACACCGGGTACTCCTCGATGTAGCCGTATCCGCCGTGGATCTGCACCGCCTCGTCGGTCGCGCGCACGGCCAGGCGCCCGCTCTTGAGTTTGGCCTGGGCCGCGGTCAGCGTGAAGTTCCGGCTCGAGTCCTTCAGGTATGCCGCCTTGTAGACGAGCAGTCGCGTGGCCTCGATCTCGGTCGACAGGTTGGCCAGCTTGCTCTGGATCGCCTGGTACTTGGAGATCGGCCGGCCGAACGCGCGGCGCTCCTTGGCGTACGCGAGCGCCTGGTCGAGCGCGCCCTGGGCCAGCCCCACGCCCATCGCCGCTACGCCGATCCGCCCGATGTCGAGCACGTGGAGGAACTGGCGCAGGCCCGCGCCGCGCTGGCCCAGCAGGTTCTCCGCGGGCACCCGGCAGTCGCTGAAGGTCAGCGGCCGGGTGTCCGAGGCGTTCCAGCCCATCTTCCGGTACGGCTCGCCCGGCTCATAGCCCGGGGTGCCGTTGGGCACGATCAGGTTGGAGATCTCGCGCTCGCCGGCCGTGCGCTCGCCGCTGCGGCCGTCGCCCCCGTGGCCGGTGCCGGTGACCGCGGTGATCACGACCATTCCCGAGATCTCCGTCCCGGCGTTGGTGATGAACTGCTTGGAGCCGTTGACCACCCACTCGGCGTCCTCCAGCGAGGCCCGGGTACGCGTGTTCCCGGCGTCCGAGCCGGCCTCGGGCTCGGTCAGCCCGAACGCGCCGAGGCGCTCGCCGCGGCACAGCTGCGGCATCCACTCCTGCTTCTGGTCCTCCGAGCCGAACAGGTAGATCGGCTGGGTTCCGAGCGAGGTGTGGGCGCACAGCGTGATCGCCACCGAGGAGTCGACGCGGGTCAGCTCCTCCACCGCCAGCGCGTACGCCAGCGAGTCGCTCCCGGCGCCGCCGTACTCCTCGGGAAACGGGATTCCCATCAGGTCCAGCTCGCCGAGGCGGCGCACGATGTCGTACGGGAACGAGTGCGTGCGGTCGAGCTCCCCCGCCACCGGCGCGATCTCCTGCTCGGCGAAGTCGCGGACGGTTCGTTGCAGCAGACGGTGATGGTCGGGTAGATCGAAGTCCATGCCCGGATTCTCACAGCCTCGCGCGCCCGGCGACCCGGCGCCACCGACCGTACGCCTCGGCACCCTGGCCGACGGCGGCCTGGCGCCCGCGATCATGGCGATCGTCGAGCGCGGGGTGAACCGGCGTCCCGCCCGGGCCCGCGCGCTGGGGATCGAGGTCGAGCTCCGGATGGAAGAGAGCTATCCGCCGGTGCGGATCGTCTTCGGTTCCGACGGCGTGCTGGTCGAAGACGGCCCCGCGCGGGCGCCGGCGCTCCGGATCAGCGGCGCGCTGTCCGATCTGGTGGCGCTGCTGGTGGCGCCGCTGCTGGGCGGGGTGCCGAGCCCGATCGACGCCCGGGGGCGCGCCGCGCTCGGGATGTTCGCCTCCCGGCGGGTGCGGATCCAGGGCGGCCTTGCGCTGATGCACGGCTTCCTCGGGGTGATCAGGCTGTAGCCGGCGCGGGAGCGCGTAACCTGCAGAACCTGCCAATCGGGGCGCGACCGGACGACCGTGGCATCTGGTGCATGTGGGTGATGCGGAACCTGCCACGGTCCGGCAGGAACACGTCGATTGGCACGTTTTGCACGTGCTCCCAGCCGGATGGGGGCCCGACCGCGGGGCGGGCCGCGGCTTACGCGCCGGCGGGCGCGGACGCGCCAGCCCGGACCAGATCGACCAGCAGCCGCACCCCGAACCCGGTGGCGCCCTTGTCGGCGAAGTACGGGCGGCGCACGTCGTACGCGGTGCCGGCGATGTCCAGGTGCGCCCAGGGCACATCGCCGGCGAAGTGGTGCAGGAACTCGCCGGCGGTCAGCGCGGTCGCCTCGCGCTTGGCCGTGGTGTTGACGATCTGGGCGTACCGGCCCTTGATCATCTCGGCGTACTCGTGGTGCAGCGGCAGCCGCCACACGATCTCGCCGGTCCGCTCCGCCGCCGCGTGTACGTCGGACGCCCACGCCTCGTCGTTGCTCATCAGCCCGGCGTAGGTGGAGCCGAGTGCGACCACGACGCCGCCGGTCAGCGTGGCCACGTCGACCAGCCGCTCCGCGCCCTCGCGGCGGGCGTGGGCGATGCAGTCGGCCAGCACGAGCCGTCCCTCTGCGTCGGTGTTGTTGACCTCGATCGTGGTCCCGTCGAGTGCGCGCACGATGTCGCCCGGCTTGACCGCGGTGCCGCTGGGCAGGTTCTCGGTGGCGCCGATCAGCCCGAGCACCCGCACCGGCGCGCGCAGCTCGGCCAGGGCGGCGATCGCCTCGATCACGGCGGCGCCACCGCACATGTCGAACTTCATCTCGTGCATGGTCCCGGCCGGCTTGAGCGAGATCCCGCCCGAGTCGAACGTCACCGCCTTGCCGATCAGCCCGATCAGCGGGCCCTCGCCGGCGACCGTGCCGTCGTAGTCGAGCCGGATCAGCCGGGCCGACTGGACCGAGCCCTGGGCGACCGCGGCGAACGCGCCCATGCCGGCGGCGCGGATCGCGTCCTCCTCGAGCGCGGCGAAGCCCAGGCCATGGCGCCCGGCCACCTCCTCGGCGTAGGCGGCCAAGGCCGACGGCGGCAGATCGTTGGCGGGTGTGTTGCCGAGGTCGCGCGCGCGGTTCTGGGCGCCGGTCACGATCGTCGCCAGGCGCACCGGCTCGGAGATGTCGTGGTGGGCGCTCACGAGCACCCGCTCGACCTGGCGCGAATCGTCGCTGGGCTTGTAGCGCTCGAAGCGGTAGGCGTGGAGCATCGTCCCGTTCACCAGGCCCTCGACCACCTCGTCGCCCACGTGGTGGGGGACCTCCCAGCAGAGGGTGGCGGCGCCGATCTCGCGAGCCCGGCGGTGCGCCACCGCGGCGGCCGTCCGCGCCCGCTCACCGTCGAACTTCGTGCGGTCGCCCAGCCCGATCAGGATCACCCGGACGCCGTCGGCGTGGGTGACCGCCAGCCGTTTGAACTCGCGGCGCGCCTCGCCGGAGTCGAGCAGGGCCCCGAGCACGCCACCGGGTAGGTCGTGGGCCACGTCCTCGCCCTCGAACACCCCCACGACCACGGTGTCCGCGCCGGTGGCGAGAGGACTGTCGGTCGTCGCCTCGACGTTCACGGGGCGAACATGTTAGGGGGCTCTAGGATTGAAAGTCTGCCTGAGAAAACAAGGGAAGAGAGCCCAGCATGCCCAGCACCGTGATCCTGTCAGCCGCCCGAACCCCGATCGGCAAGCTCGGCGGCGGACTGTCAAGCCTCGACGCCACCGAGCTCGGCGGCACCGCGATCCAGGCGGCGCTCGAGCGCGCCGACGTCGCGCCCGACCAGATCCAGCACGTCGTGTTCGGCCAGGTGCTCCAGGCCGGGCAGGGCCAGATTCCCTCGCGGCAGGCTCAGATCAAGGGCGGGATCCCGAAGGAAGTCTCCTCCGAGACGATCAACAAGGTATGCGCGTCGGGGATCCGCTCGGCCTGCCTGCTCGACAACGCGATCCGCGTGGGTGACCTCGAGATCGGGGTGGCCGGCGGAATGGAGTCGATGTCGAGCGCCCCGTACATCCTCAAGCAGGCGCGCTTCGGCTTCCGCATGGGCGACGGCAAGGCGATCGACGCGATGGTCCACGACGGGCTCACGAACCCGTTCAGCGGCAAGCACATGGCTCAGGAGGCGAGCGAGGTGGCTTCCGAGCTCGAGCTCACGCGGCCCGACATGGATCGCTGGGCGCTCCGCTCGCATCAGCTCGCGGTCAAGGCAACCGACGAGGGTCGGCTGTCCGACGAGATCGTCCCGGTTACCGTCAAGGGCAAGAAGGGCGACACCGTGGTCGAGATCGACGAGGCGCCGCGGCGCGACGCCAGTCTCGAGTCGCTGGCGAAGCTGCCCCCGATCTTCAGCAAGGAGGGCTCGCACACCGCCGGCAACTCGCCGGGCGTCAACGACGGCGCCGGTGCGCTGGTCGTGGCCAGCGACGAGTGGGCCACGCGCAACGGGAAGACCGCGCTGGCCCGGATCGTCGCGCACGCCCAGGTGGCCGACGACTTCGCGTACCTGGCCCGCACTCCGGCCAACGCGTCCAAGAACGCGCTCGAGAAGGCCGGGCTCAAGGTCGACGACATCGACCTGTGGGAGATCAACGAGGCGTTCGCATCGGTCACGCTGAACTCGATCCGCATGCTCGGCATCGACGAGGACAAGGTCAACGTCAACGGCGGCGCGGTCGCCCTCGGCCACCCGATCGGCGCCTCGGGCGCGCGGATCCTCGGTTCGCTGGTGCTCGAGCTGCGCCGTCGCGGCGGCGGGCTCGGCTGCGCCGCGATCTGCTCGGGCGGCGGCCAGGGCGACGCGGTGATCATCGAGGTCAATGGCGGTTGACGGATCTCCCGCCGCCTTCTTTGACCTAGACCGGACGCTGATGGAGGGCTCGTCGGCCTTCCAGTTCGGTCGTGCGGCATATCGGGCTGGCCTGCTCAGCCGTCGGCAGTTGGTCGCCGACGGCTGGGCGAACCTCATGTTCCGCTTGCGGGGGGCCAGTGACGAGGCCTCCCTCGAGTTGCGCGACCGGATCTCCGAATCGCTCTCCGGCACCCGGGTGCGCGACCTCGAGCGCCTGGGGGTCGATGTGCTGGCCGGCGTGCTGCCCCGGATCTATCCGCAGGTCCTCGCCCTCGCGCATGAGCACCAGGACGCTGGGCGGCGGGTCTACATCGTGACCGCCGCCTCGAAGGAGTTGGCCGACACCCTGGCCCACGTGCTCGCGTTCGACGGCGCCGTCGGCTCGCAGTTCTCCGAGGTGGTGGACGGCGTGTACACCGGCCGGCCCGCCGGGCTGTTCATCTACGGCCAGGAGAAGGCGCTCGCGCTCCAGCGTCTGGCCGAGCGCGAGGGCCTCGATCTGGCCCAGTCCTACGCCTATTCCGACTCCGCCTCGGACCTGCCGATGCTGCGCCTGGTCGGCCATCCCGTGGTGGTCAATCCCGACTCGACGCTGGCCAAGGTGGCCCGGTCCGAACGCTGGGAGGTGCTCCGTTTCGACCGCCTCGGCCGCCGGCTCAAGGCGGCGGTGGGGCTGATCGGCGCGGCGGTCGCGGGCGGGGTGGGGTCGGCCGCGATAGCCATGCGCGGCCGGCGCGGGCGCGGCCCAGTATCCAAGCTCCGCTGAACCGACTTAAACTCTGGACATGGCGACCACCGGTCATCGCGCGTCTGACCTCGAGCGCTGGGAGCGCGAGACGTTCGGACGCACCCCCGAGCGCGACGCGCCGTTCTCGACGATGTCGGGCGAGCCGATCAAGCCGCTCTATACCGAGCGCGACCTGCCGCCGGGGCCGGACGATGCGATTGGATTGCCGGGCGAGTACCCGTTCACCCGCGGGGTGTACGGCTCGATGTACCGCGGACGGCTGTGGACGATGCGCCAGTTCGCCGGGTTCGGGACGGCGGCCGAGACCAACCGCCGCTTCCGCTACCTGCTCGATCATGGCCAGACCGGGCTCTCGACGGCGTTCGACATGCCGTCGCTGATGGGCCTGGACTCCGACCATCCGCGGTCGCTGGGCGAGGTCGGGCGCGAGGGCGTCGCGGTCGACTCGCTCGAGGACATGGAGACGCTGTTCGGAGGCATTCCGCTCGACGAGGTCACGGTGTCGATGACGATCAACGCGCCGGCGGCGATCATGCTCGCCTTCTACGTGGTGGCGGCCGAGCGGCAGGGGATCCCGGCCGAGCGGCTGGGCGGGACGATCCAGACCGACATCCTCAAGGAGTACATCGCCCAGAAGGAGTGGTGCTTCCCGGTCGACCCGGCGATGCGCCTGGTGGGGGACATGATCGAGTGGTGCTCGGGGCACATGCCGCGCTGGCACCCGGTGTCGATCTCGGGCTACCACATCCGGGAGGCGGGCTCGACGGCCGCCCAGGAGCTTGCCTTCACGCTCAAGGACGGCCTCACCTACGTCGAGCAGGCCGTCGCGCGCGGGCTCGATGTCGACGACTTCGCGCCGCGCCTGAGCTTCTTCTTCAACGCGCACATCGACTTCTTCGAGGAGATCGCGAAGTACCGGGCGGCCCGGCGGATCTGGGCGCGCGAGCTCCGCGACACGTTCGGCGCGCGCAAGCCCGAGTCCTGGCGGATGCGCTTCCACACCCAGACGGCAGGCGTGTCGCTGACCGCCCAGCAGCCGCTCAACAACATCGTGCGCACGGCGATCGAGGCGCTTGCCGGGGTGCTCGGCGGCACCCAGTCGCTGCACACCAACAGCTTCGACGAAGCGCTCGCCCTGCCCACCGAGCAGGCCGTCCGCGTCGCCCTGCGCACGCAGCAGATCATCGCCGAGGAGACAGGTGTGGCCAACACGATCGATCCGCTGGGCGGGTCGTACTTCGTGGAGGCGCTGACCGATCGGATGGAGGAACAGGCGTACGAGTACTTCGGGAAGATCGACCAGTTGGGCGGGATGGTCCAGGCGGTCAACCAGGGCTTCCCCCAGCGCGAGATCGCCGACGCCGCGTTCCGCTACCAGCTGGAGGTCGAGTCCGGCATGCGCAAGCTGGTCGGGATCAACGCCTACACCGAGGGCGACGATCTCGACACCGACATCCTGCGGATCGATCCGGAGTTCGAGGTCGACCAGGTCCAGCGGATAAGGGCGATCCGGGAGCGTCGCGACGCCGACGCGGTGGCGCGCACCCTCGACGCGCTGGTCGAGGCGGCGGGCGATCCGGGCCACAACCTGATGCCGCTGCTGCTCGAGGCCGCGCGGGCTCACGTGACCGAGGGCGAGATCGTCAGCGCCCTGCAGACGGTGTTCGGCAGCTACCGCGAAGCGCCGGTGTTCTGAGCTTCTTACAATTCCGCGCCCGCCTCGATGCCCACCGCCAGCCAGAAGAAGATCCGCGTCGTCGTCGCCAAGCCCGGCCTCGACGGGCATGACCGCGGCGCCAAGATCATCGCCCGCGCCCTGCGCGACGCCGGCATGGAGGTGATCTACACCGGCCTGCACCAGACGCCGGAGCAGATCGTCGAGACCGTGATCCAGGAGGACGCCGACGCGGTCGGGCTGTCGATCCTGTCCGGGGCGCACATGACGCTCGTGCCGCGCGTGATGGAGCTGCTCAAGGAGCAGGGGGCCGACGATGTGGTCGTCACGCTGGGGGGCACGATCCCGTCCGACGACGTCAAGGAGCTCAAGCAGCTTGGAGTGGCGGAGGTGTTCACGCCCGGCGCCTCGACCCAGGAAGCGGTCGACTTCATCCGCAGCGCGGTCCGGGCGTGAGGAAGCCCCGGATCTCGGGGCCGTGGGACTGAACGCGGCCCGCGCGGGCCCGAACTTACTCCCCGGTAGCGAGCCGATTGACTCGTCAGTCAACTGGGTAATATGCGACACCGTCTTGAACTGCTAGGAGGCCTCACTTGAAGATTTGCGTCCTCGTCAAAGAGGTTCCCGATGCCGCGGTCGAGAAGCGGATCGACCCCTCGACGGGCCGCCTGGACCGCTCGGGCGAGAAGAACCTCAACCCGTATGACACGCACGCCATCGAGGCGGCCATGCAGATCCGCGAGGGCGGCACGGTCGAGGTGGACGAGATCGTGGCTGTGACCATGGGCCCCGATTCGGCCCAGCGCGCGCTGCACAAGGCGGTCTCGCTTGGGGCCGACCGCTCGCTGCACCTGAGCGACGACGGCCTGGCCGGGTCCGATGTCGCGGCGACCGGCTACGCGCTGGCCAAGGCCGTCGAGAACGAGCAACCCGACCTGGTGCTGCTCGGCCAGCAGTCAGACGACGGCGAGTGCTACACGATCGGCGCGGTCGTGGCCGACCACCTCAAGATGCCATCGCTCACCCAGGTGATCAAGATGGACGTCGAGGAGGGTGCGCTGCGCTGCGAGCGCCAGGCCGAGTACGGCTACGACACGGTCCAGATCAAGCTTCCGGCCGTGATCTCGGTGGGGGACGCGATCAACGAGCCCCGGTATCCGTCACTCAAGGCGATCATGGGCGCGCGCAAGAAGCCGCTCGAGAAGCTGGCCGCCGGCGACGTCGGGATCGACGCCTCGCTGGTCGGGGCGGAAGGCTCCCGCGTTCAGTGCGGCGACTTCCATCCGCCCGAGGCCAAGGCGGCGGGTCAGATCATCGAAGACGAGGACACGAACGAGACCGTCGAGAAGATCGTCGCCTGGCTCGAAGAAAGGAAGCTGATCTAGGTATGGCTGACGTCCTGACATACGTCCTGCACTACGAGGCCGCGTTCAACAAGAACTCGCTCGGCGCCGTGTCGGAGGGCGCTGCGCGGGCCAAGGAGATCGGCGGCGAATGCCACGCCCTGGTGGTCGGTGGCGAGGACCTGACCGACGATCTCTGTCAATCGGTTGGCGCGTACGGCGCCACCAAGATCTTCCGGGCCAAGGGGCCCGAGGGGCTCGCCCAGCCCGTGGTCGACGCGATGGCCAAGGTGATCGACGAGCACGGCCACTCCTACGCGCTGTTCGGCGGCGGCCTGCTCGGGTTCGAGATCGGCGCCGGCCTGGCCGCGCGCAAGCACGCCGGGGTCACGATGGAGGTGATCTCGGTCCGGGCCGAGGACGGCAAGCTGGTGGCCGAGCGCCCGATCCTCCAGGACTCCCAGATCTCGGTCTCGCGCTACACGGGCGACCTCGGGATCATCATCGGGCGGATCAACGCGTTCGAGGCCGTGACCCAGGACGGCGGCTCGGCCGAGGTGGTCGACGTCGACCTCGAGTACTCGCCGTGGTCCACGCAGGCCGAGATGGTCCAGCGCGGAGAGCAGCGCGGCGCGGACGTCGACATCGAGGGCGCCGACATCCTCGTCGCGGGCGGCCGCGGGCTGGGCAAGCCCGAGGGCTTCCAACTGGCCGAGGAGCTTGCCGCCGCGTTCGGCGGCAACAGCGCGGTGGCGGCGACCCGCGCGGTGGTCGACGCCGGCTGGTACCCGTACGCGGCTCAGATCGGGCAGACGGGCAAGACCGTGTCCCCCAAGCTGTACCTGGCCGCCGGCATCTCGGGCGCGATCCAGCACAAGGTCGGGATGCAGTCCTCGGAGAACATCGTCGCGATCAACAAGGACGCGAATGCGCCGATCTTCGAGTTCTCCGACCTGGGCGTCGTCGGCGACCTGAACAAGATCCTGCCCAAGCTCACCGAGGCGATCAAGGCGAAGAAGGGCTGATCGCGTGGCGTCGATGAACGGACGCGGGCCCGTCGCGCCCAGCGAATTCCCGCCCCCGGTCGACTCGGTCGGCGAGTTCATCAAGCGCGAACTCGACCCCGAGGAAGACCGGATCGACGTCGGCGTGGTGATCGTCGGCGGCGGGCCGGCCGGCCTGTCGTGCGCGATCCGCCTGCTGCAGCTGCTCGAGGGAGAGCCCGAGCTGATGGAGCGCCTCGGCGAGGTGCCGGTAGCCGTGATCGAGAAGGGCAAGGCGTGCGGGGCCCACAACCTGTCGGGCGCGATGATGCGTCCCTCGGGTCTGGAGGCGCTGCTACCCGACGTTCCGGAGTCGGAGTGGCCGACGCACGGCACGGTGGACAAGGACAGCGTCTACTGGATGCTCGGCCCGAACCGACAGCTTCCGCTCAAGCCGACGCCGCCGCCGTTCCGCAACCACGGCAACCACATGGTCAGCGTGGCCGAGCTGTCCCGCTGGCTCGCCGCGCGCGCCGAGGAGGCCGGCGCCTACATCCTGACCGAGACCGCCGCGCAGCAGCTGCTGGTCACGACCGACACGTGCCGAGGCATCCGCTCCGGCGACAAGGGGCGCGGTAAGGATGGGGAAGAGCTCGGGAACTTCGAGCCCGGTTCGGATGTCACCGCCAAGGCGACGGTGCTGGCCGAGGGCACCTGGGGCCATCTCGCGGGCGCGGCAATCCGGGAGTTCGAGCTGGCTTCGGGTCGCGAGCCGCAGGTGTGGGCGCTCGGCGTGAAGGAGGTGTGGCAGGTCGAGAAGCCGCTCGACCGGGTGATTCACACCCTGGGGTGGCCGCTGCGCTACGGCGCCAAGTGGCACGAGTTCGGGGGATCGTGGATCTACCCGATGGGCTCGGATCGCGTATCGATCGGCTTCGTCGTCGGCCTCGACTACACCGACGCCACCGTCTCACCGCATGACCTGCTTCAGCTGTTCAAGACCTCCAAGCTGGTGCGGGGAATCCTCGAGGGCGGCAAGCGCGTGGCCTG
The DNA here is from genome assembly GCA_963832315.1 of uncultured Solirubrobacterales bacterium. GTDB lineage: Bacteria > Actinomycetota > Thermoleophilia > Solirubrobacterales > Solirubrobacteraceae > Palsa-465. Next base: position 117,116 of record CAWHTT010000017.1, read on the forward strand.
GGGCGCCAAGGCCATCCCCGAGGGCGGCTACTGGGCGATGCCCAAGCTTTCGAGGCCCGGGCTGGTGATCTGCGGCGACAGCGCCGGCATGGTCAACGTGCCGATCCTCAAGGGAATTCACTACGCGATCCACTCGGGGATCATGGCGGCGGAGACGATCTTCGAGGCGTTGAAGTCTGGCGGCACCGACCTTTCGGCCTACGACAAGCGAGTAGAGGACTCGCTGATCGGCAAGGAGCTCTACGAGTCGCGCAACATGAAGCAGCCGTTCGCCAAGGGATTCTTCATGGGCGGCGCGATCACCAACGCGATGGTGATCACCAAGGGTCGGTTCCCGGGCGGTCGGTGGTCCAACCACCGCGACGCCGACGCGGCCATGAAGATCGAGGACAAGAAGGACTCGTATCCCAAGCCCGACGGCAAGTACACCTTCGACAAGCTCTCATCGGTCTACGTGTCGGGCAACGCCACACGCGACGACGCCCCGAACCACATTCGCGTGCGAAAGCAGGTTCCGCGCGAGATCGCCGAGACGTGGCAGTGGATGTGCCCGGCCGGGGTCTACGAGATCCCCGACGACGCGCCGGCCTCCGGACCGGTCGACGTGATCGTCAACTACACCAACTGCGTGCAGTGCGGGGCGATCACCGCCAAGGGCGGCCGGCTCACCCCACCCGAGGGTGGCGACGGGCCGCTCTACACGGTCACCTGAGAGCTACATGCCCGGGTCGTAGGCGTCGGTGACAAGCACGCGGCCGGCCGCGTCGAGCGTCTCCAGGCGGAAGCCCGAGTCCGGACGCGGGACCGGAAGGGAGCACGTGCGGCCTTTGCAGAGCGGCAGGACGATCGCGAAGTAGCGGCCGTCGCCGATCGGGGCAGTCGTGCCGCTGACCCGATCGCGCACCGTCACCGGGTGGCCCGTCGTCGGGAGGTAGCCGTAGATGATTCGCCAGGTCGTTTGCTTGTGTTGGATGCTGGTGTTGTAGTAGCTGAAGCCGTGTGCATCGTGCCACGGCAGGTTTCCGCAGCCCGGGACCGGGCCGCCGAGTTGGTACTTGTCGTCGCCCAGATCGGCCCAGGTTCCGTCCGGCTGACGGATCGCACTGCACAGCCATCCGTGGGGCCGGCTCAGGGCGATCCAGTAGGCGAACCGGCCCACGCCGGGGACGGTGAACGTCGCGGCGCGACGCACGGACTGCGGGATCACCGTTTGCCCTGTCCCGCCCGTGTGACCCGGGAACCTGGAGTACTGCCCCGCGGGATCGGCCTTGAAGAGCGCCTTTGGGCTGTCGTGCGAAAGCAGCTGGACGGCGCCGACGGTGCCTCCCGCCCCGCACAGCACCACTGCGCCGATGAGCAGGGCCAGTCCGCGGGTGCCCATGCGCCGACGGCGGCGGGGGCGCGCCGCCGCGGGTGCCGCGAGACGCGGGTCGCCGGGGCCGGCGACGATCCGGGCGAACAGCGCGTCATCGGCGATGGCTCTCGCCGGCGCCGGATTGGCCGCGCGAACGCGCTCGAGAAGGCGGTCGGTGCTCATAGCTGCTCCAGGCTGGGTTCGCAGTTCTCGGGTTGACGATGGTTCGCGCCGGTTCCAAGCTCGTGGAGGACTCGGCGGCGGGCGCGGTGCAGTCGCACGCGGAAGGCCGCCGGCGAGATGCCGAGGCTGGCCGCCGCGGCGCCCGGCGTGAGGTCCTCCCAGGCCACAAGCAGTAGGGCCTCGCGGTCGGTCGAGGACAGCGTCGCGAGCGCGGCTTCCAGCTCGGGATCGAGCTCGAGGGCCGGGTTCGGAAACTCCGGTGGCGCCGCGGGGTCGACACCATCGAGATCGTGCAAAGGCGTCCCGTGGCGCCGCCGGTCGGCGAGCAGCAGGTTGCGCGCGGTCGCGATCAGCCAGGGACGAGGGTCGTCTCGCGGGACGTCGGCGAGACGTCGCCACGCGATCGCCATCGCCTCGGCGGCGATCGCGTCGGGATCGCGTGCCCCTCGGCGCCGCGCGTACGCGCTGAGTAGGCCGAGGTGAGCGAAGACCTCGGCGAACCTCGCCTCGACCGCCGATCGGTGCTGGGTTTCCTCTGCCATGTCCACAACTGTCTAACTGCCATGAAAGCGTTACAGCCGGCCTGGTGTGCGGAACTTTTCCCCGCACCGATTGTTGGTATTTGGGCATGTCTCGCGCGGGATCCGCATGCGCCGTCGTCGTCGCCGCCGGTCTGGCCGCAGCGGTCGTCGGCCCAGCCTTGGCGTCGGGCGCCGCCGCGCCGCCGCCGCGCGACCAGCTGCGCTCGTTCGTGTGCCAGAAGGCGCTCGATCCTCCGAACCGGGCGGTCTCGATCCAGGCCGTGATGCGGCCGGTGACGGGCACGGCGAAGATGCAGATGCGCTTCGACCTGATGCGGCGGACCAAGCCGAGCGGGACGTTCCACCTGGTCCGCGGTCGGCTCCTGGGCAGCTGGGTAACTCCCCAGAACCCGTCGCTCGGCGAGCGGCCCGGCGACGTGTGGATCGTCAACCATCCCGTCGTCGACCTGCCGGCGCCGGCCACCTATCGCTTTCGCGTGAGCTTCCGCTGGCTCGGCTCGAGCGGGCAGCAGCTCTCCTCGGACGTTCAGTCGAGTTCGAACTGCTTCCAGCCGGAGATGAGGGCAGACCTGCTCGTCCGCTCCCTGACCGTGACGCCGCTGGCCTCCGGGCAGTCGGCCTACGTCGCGGAGATCGGCAACCGGGGCCTGACCGCCGCCGGACCGGTCGAGGTCGATCTCGCGGGCGTGCGCAGCACCACGGTGGCGCAGACGCTCGCCTCGGTGGGGCCGAAATCGTCGGCGCGCCAGCGGTTCGTCGGCCCGGCCTGCACCGCGGGCACGAACCTGACCGTCACGGTCGACCCGTCGCACACGATCGACGAGTACGACTTCGACAACAACACGCTGACGATGCCCTGCCCGACGCCCAGCTCGTCGGGCTAGCGCTCCTCGGGCTAGGGCTTGGCGCGGGCGGCGCGCGCCCTGTGTATCGCGGCCTTGAGCGCCGGCGGGACGTGCGCGGGGTCGATCGGGTGCAACACCGTCGGAATGCTGTTGAAGCACACCGGCGCGGGTGAGTGGAACGCGCCCTGGGCCAGCAAGATCTGCCCGGACCCGTTCTCGCCGACCGCCACCACCGCCGTGTAGCCGGCTGGGATCTCCCGCGGGTCGATCGTGATCGTGTAGGTGCTTGGGTTCGTTCCCGCCGGCATGGGGTTCGGGAACCCGCGGACCGGACAGTCCGCGGTCAGCGGGATGGCCTTGGCGGCGATCCCGTCGCCGGCCAGCTCGGCGTTGAGCGCGGTGATCGCCGCGACGTCGTTGAGGGTCACCGTGACCGTTCCGTCCGAGTGCGTCGTCACCGCGTAGGCGGGCGTGCTCTTCGTCGCGCCGAACACGAGCAGCGCGGCGGCGGCGGCCAGGCCGGTGGCGCCGAGCGCCGTGCCGGTCAGGACCGCGGGCCGCCGGCCGCGGCGGACGGTGGTCGTGCCGTCGAGGCGCATCCGGTCGCCGTGCTCGCGGACGAGCTCTGACCACAGCCGATCTTCGAAGGTGCTCATGAGGGTTCCTCTTCTCTGCGTAGTCGGTTGCGGGCGCGGAACAGGCGCACGCGGAGCGCGCCTCGGGAGATGCGGAGCGCGGCGGCGGCCTCGCGCGGCGTCAGGCCGGCCAGGTCGACGAGCTCGAGGGCCGCGCGTTCGAGCTCGGGGAGGCTGCCCAGACGCGCGAGCAGCGCCCGGCCGGTCCGCTGGTCGTCGATCCGCGCCACCAGTTCGTCGAGTTCGTCGTGCTCGAGCTCTCGGTGCCCGGCCAGGGCGGCCAGCGCGTGGCTGCCGTTGGAGGCGCGCTCGCAATGCCCCGCGTACACGTGCCGGGCGATGCCGAACAGCCATGCCCGAGCGCTGCCCCGGCGCGGGTCGAACGAGCGCAGCGAGCCGATCGCCTGGACGAACGTCTCCGAGGTGAGATCGGCGACCGCCTGGGGCTCTCCGCACCGCCGGGCGAAGAACGCGGTGACCGCAGCCACGTTGGCGCGGTAGACAGCCTCGAACTCGATCACCGCCCGATTAGGTGGGGCGACGGCGGCGGCGGGCGGGATGCTCATGCCCCTAGTTGGCGTGATCGATCGGGTGCGTTACAGCCGCCGGGCTCAAGCCTTCGGCCGCTACACTCGATAACACTATGAAGACTGGTGTACATCCCGAGTATGTCGACGCTCATGTCCGCTGTACGTGCGGCAACGAGTTCATGACCCGCTCGACCAAACCCGAAATCCATGTTGAGATCTGCTCCGCCTGCCACCCCTTCTACACCGGCCGGCAAAAGCTGGTCGATACCGGTGGCCGGGTCGAGCGCTTCCAGCGGCGGGTGGCCAAGGGCCGGCGCGCCGCTCGCACGAGCGCGGGCACTTAGCCCGGAGCGACGACGATGAGCGCGGCGGTCGAGGAGGGGCGCTTGACCGCATCGCGCGACGCGCCCGTCGGGGGCCAGGCGGTCCTCGAGGGCGTGATGATGCGCGGCGTCAACACGTGGGCGCTCGCCGTGCGCAAGCCGCCGGCCGACGACCAGGAGCTCGGCGAGGTCGACGTGCAGGCGTTCCCCCTGGAGTCGTGGGCCAAGCGCCGGCGGCTGTATCGCATGCCGGTGATCCGCGGAGTCGTGGCGCTGGTCGAGTCGCTGGCGATCGGCATGCGGGCGCTGGGGCTGTCCGCCAACGCGCAGTTGCCCGAGGAGGACCAGGAGATCTCGAGCGGGGCCTGGATCGGCACGGTGGCGGTGGCGTCGCTGTTTGCCATCGGGCTGTTCTTCGTGGTGCCGGTCGGGCTGACCAGCCTGGTCAAGGATCAGCTCGGCTCCTCGGTGGCGTTCTGGGCCGTGGAGGGAGTGCTCCGGACCTCGATCTTCCTCGGCTACCTCGTGCTGCTCACGCGCGTGCGCGACCTGCGCCGGGTGTTCGAGTACCACGGCGCCGAGCACAAGGCGATCTCTTGCTACGAGGCCTCGGACGAGCTGACGCCCGAGCGGGCGGCGTTGTATTCGCGTCTGCACCCGCGTTGCGGCACCAGCTTCCTGCTGATCGTGATGATCATGGCGATCTTCGTGTTCGCCCCGATTGGTCTGCCTGCGTGGTGGATCCTCGTCATCACGCGAATCGTGGGCGTGCCGCTGATCGCCGGACTGTCCTTCGAGGTGATCAAGTGGGCGGGACGCAACCGCCGGCGCGGGTGGGTGCAGGCGATCATGTACCCGGGGTTGCAGCTCCAGCGGCTGACCACGCGCGAGCCCGACCTCGATCAGCTGGCGGTGTCGATCGCCGCCCTGAAGGCCGTGCTGGCCCGGCAGGAAGGTTCCGGCGTTTCCGCCGCGGACCTCGTCGGGCTCGAAGTCGTCGCCTAAGTCGTACCAGCCACAGGCGCCTACACTCGATCGGGAGATGATCGATGAACTCGTCGCGCAGGTCGAGACGCGGTTCGGCGAGCTCCAGGAGGAGCTGTCGGACCCCGCGGTGATCGGCGACCGCCAGCGGTTCGCCGCGGCCAGCCGTGCCTACCGCGAGCTCGAGCCGGCCGCTCGCCTGGCGTCCGAGTACAAGCGCGCCGCTGACGACCTCGAGGGCGCGCGCGAGCTGCTCGCCGAGGACGGGGACGACCCGGAGCTGCGCGCGATGCTCGAGTCCTCGCGGGAGCGGATGGCCGAGCTCGAGGAGGAGATCCGCCTGGCCATGGTCGAGCGCGACCCCAACGACGACAAGAACGTGATCGTCGAGATCCGCCCGGGCGCGGGCGGCGACGAGGCCGGGCTCTGGGCGGGCGATCTGTACCGGATGTTCACCCGATACGCCGAGCGGCGGGGATTCACCGTCGAGCCGCTGTCGATCGGAGATGGGACGTACACGTTCGCGATCAAGGGCGACGGTGCGTACTCGGTGTTCAAGTTCGAGGGCGGCACGCACCGGGTCCAGCGCGTGCCCGAGACCGAGTCCCAGGGGCGGATCCACACCTCGACCGCCACCGTGGCCGTGCTGCCCGAGGCCGAGGACGTCGAGGTCGAGGTCGATCCCAATGACCTGCAGATCGACGTGTACCGCAGCTCGGGGCCCGGCGGGCAGTCGGTGAACACGACCGACTCGGCGGTCCGCATCACCCACAAGCCGTCCGGGATCGTGGTCTCGATGCAGGACGAGAAGTCCCAGCTGCAGAACCGCGAGCGCGCCATGCGCGTGCTGCGGGCGCGTCTGTATGAGCGGGCCCTGGCGGAGCAGCAGGCGGCGGTCGCCGCCTCGCGGGCGGCGCAGGTCGGGACCGGCGAGCGGGCGGAGAAGATCCGCACGTACAACTACGGCGAGCGCCGGGTCAAGGACCACCGGATCAACCTGCTCGTGCACAACCTGGACGCGATCCTGATGGGCGAGCTCGACGAGCTGACCGCGGCTTTGCAGGACGACGAGAAGCGCCGCCGGTTGGAGAGAGAAGGCCTCGGTTGCCTGAGACGGTCGCGCCGCCGTCGATCGCGAGCACCCTGGCCCGCGCAACCTCGACCCTCGCCACCACCTCCGATACCCCGCGGCTCGACGCCGAGCTGCTGCTCGCGTCCGTCCTTGGTATAGACCGCGCGCGCCTGGTGGTGGACGCGCACGTGGAGCTCCAGCCCTCGTCGGTCGCCCGGTTCGACGCCTTTCTCGCCCGACGCGAGGCGCACGAGCCGGTGGCGTACATCCTCGGGCACAAGGACTTCCGGCGGATCACCTTGCGGGTGGATCGCCGCGTGCTGATCCCGCGGCCCGAGACCGAGCTTCTGGTCGAGATCGGGCTCACGTTGCCCCCTGGCGCTTCGGTGGTGGACGTGGGGACCGGGAGTGGGTCGGTGGCGTTGGCATTGAAGGACGAGCGCCCGGATCTTTCCGTGTGGGCGACCGACGTCGACTCCGATGCGCTGGCGGTGGCGCGAGAGAACCGCGATCGCCTGGGGTTGGACGTCGAGTTCGTGCAGGCCGATCTGCTTGCCGGGGTGGATCAGCGCTTCGATGCGGTACTGGCAAACCTGCCCTACGTCGCCGAGGGTTCCGCCCTGCCACCGGACATCGAGGGCTACGAGCCCGACCTGGCCCTCTTCGGTGGTCCCGACGGCCTCGACCTGGTCCGGCGTCTGCTCCCGATGGTGGCTGGAGTTAGGCTGCTCGCGCTCGAGGTTGGACTCGCGGAAGCGGCGGCATCGCTGCTCCGGGACGCGGGCTTCCACTCAGTGGAGCGCCTGCGTGACCTGGCCGGACACGAACGGGTCGTCCTCGGGCGGCGTTGAGCGCCGACAGCGCAGCGTTCGAGCGGTGCATCGGGGTCGGGGGGCTGGTCCTGTTCCCGGCCGACACTGTCTACGGGCTGGCCTGCGATCCGGAGGACCGGTTCGCGGTCGAGCGGCTGTATCTCCTCAAGCGCCGGTCGCTGGACAAGCCCTCGGCGGTGATGTTTTGGGGCGTTGAAGACGCGCTGGGGGCGATTCCGGAGCTGGGCGAGCGGACGCGGCAGGCGATGACGCGGGTGCTGCCGGGTCCGGTGAGCGTCCTCGTGCCCAACCCGGCCGGGCGGTTCGCGCTGGCCTGCGGCGCTGACGTGTCGACGCTGGGTGTGCGCGTGCCGGTGCTGCCACGGCTCGCCGGCGTCCGCCGCCCCGTGCTGCAGTCGAGCGCCAACCGCGCCGGCGAGGCGGATCCCCGCCGGCTGGAGGACGTGCCCGCGTTGCTGCGAGCGGCCGTGGACCTGGTGATCGACGGCGGTGAGCTGCCGGGCACGCCGTCCACCGTGATCGATCTGCGCCGCTACGAGGCTGAGGGCGAGTGGTCTGTGGTGCGGGCCGGCGCCGTCGGGGAGCGCGAGCTGACCGAGGCGCTGCACTGGCAGTACCACTTCGACGCGGCGAGTTATGCGGAGGAGGTCCGCTCCGACGTGCCGGCCTACGACGTGTTCCAGGACTCCGTGGCCGCCGCGAGCGGGGCGGGCGCGGGCCGGATCCTCGACCTCGGCACCGGAACCGGCGAGACGGCGCGCCGCGTGCTGGCCCGTCATCCGGAGGCCTTTTTGGTGGGGGTCGACGAGAACGAGGGGATGCTGGCCGTGGCGTCATCGCAGCTGCCCCCCGAGCGGGTCGATCTGCGCGTGGGGCGGATCGAGGAGCCGCTGCCCGAGGGGTCGTTCGACGTGGTGATAACCGCGCTGTGCGTCCATCATCTGGACGGATCGGGCAAGGCGGATCTGTTTCGCCGCGTGCACGAGGCGCTGGTGCCCGGAGGGCTGTTCGTGCTGGGCGATGTGGTCGTGCCGGTCGACCCGAGCCTGGCCACCACGCCGCTGACTCCGGGCTACGACCGGCCGAGCCCGCTGGCCGATCAGCTGGGCTGGCTGCGCGAGGCTGGATTCACGCCGTCGGTGACGTGGGAGCAGGGTGACCTCGCGGTGGTCGCGGCGCGGCGAAACTGAAGCGCCCAATGTGCGTCCGGAGCCAAAGCCCGCGACCGGTTCCGTTGCTAAGGTCGTATGCGGAGTGAGCGCCGCCGACCTGCCGCCCGACTTCTTCAACCGTCCGCTATCCGAGGTCGATCCGGAGATCGCGGAGGTGCTGTCGCTCGAGCTCGAGCGCCAGCAGCGCACGCTCGAGATGATCGCCTCGGAGAACTTCGTCCCGATGGCCGTGCTCGAGTGTCAGGGTTCGGTGCTCACCAACAAGTACGCCGAGGGCTATCCGGGCAAGCGCTACTACGGCGGGTGCGAGCACGTCGACGTGGCCGAGCAGCTGGCCATCAAGCGGGCCCTGGATCTGTTCGGGGCCGAGCACGCCAACGTGCAGCCCCACTCGGGCGCGCAGGCCAACATCGCCGTCTACCACGCGCTGTTGGAGCCCGGCGACACCGTGATGGGGCTGGAGCTCTCGCACGGCGGCCACCTCACCCACGGGATGCGGATCAACGTCTCGGGCCGGCTGTACGACATCGCTCCCTACCACGTCGACCGGGAGACCGGGCGGATCGACATGGACGAGGTCCAGCGGATCGCCCAGGAGCGCCGGCCGAAGATGATCCTCGCCGGCTGGTCGGCGTATCCGCGGTTCCTGGACTTCGAGCGCTTCCGCGCGATCGCGGACGAAGTGGGCGCGTATCTGGTCGTCGACATGGCCCACTTCGCCGGCCTGGTCGCCGCCGACCTGCACCCTTCGCCGATCCCATACGCCGACGTGGTCACGACGACCATCCACAAGACGATCGGCGGCGGGCGCGGCGGGCTGATCCTGTGCCGCGAGGAGTACGCCAAGCGGATCGACTCCGGCGTGTTCCCGGGCCAGCAGGGCGGGCCGCTCGAGCACATCATCGCCGGCAAGGCTGTTGCGTTGCGCATCGCGGCATCCGAGGCGTTCCGGGAGCGGCAGGAGCGCACCGTGGTCGGCGCCCAGGCGGTGGCGGCCGAACTTCTGCGGGCCGGCGGTGGCGTGAGCGTCCTGACCGGCGGCACCGACGTGCACCTCGTGCTGTGCGACCTGCGCGAGTCAGAGCTTGACGGTCGGCAGGCGGAGGACCGGCTGCACTCGATCGGGATCACGGTCAACCGCAACGCGGTGCCGTTCGACCCCCGCCCACCGGCCGTGTCCAGCGGTCTGCGCATCGGCACGCCGGCGCTGGCCACCCGCGGCCTGCAACTCGAGGACTTCGTCGAGGTCGGCATGATCATCGCCGAGGCCCTCGGGCAGGACGGGTTCGAGGACCGACGGACGGACCTGGCCGACCGCGCCGCCGCGATCGCCGACCGCTACCCGCTGTATTCGCGGGTCGGCGCGGCGGCGATCGTCTAGACACCGTCAAAACTTCGTTCCAATTCGGTCTCATTCGCCGCGGGGGCGGGTCGGCGGGCTGATACTGGCCTGCGTGAGGCCGGAAATCACGTGTAAAACCTGCCAATCGCGGCGCGGACCGACGACCGTGGCACCTGGTGCATGTGGACGATGCGGAACCTGCCACGGTCGGTGCGCGGGCGATCGAGTGACAGGTTATGCATGACGTGGAGAGAGCGATCGCGCGGATCGCGGGCCGGCAGGACAACGTCATCGGCCGGGAGCAGCTGTTGAGCGCCGGCCTCGGCCGGGGAGCGATCGCACATCGAGTCAGGACCGGCAGGTGGCAGCGGCTTCACAACAACGTCTACCTGCTTGGCCCGGCTCCGCCGTCGCTTATGGCGAGCGCACGCGCGGCGGCGCTCGCCTGTGGCGCGGGCGCAGTGGTCAGCCACCGCTCAGCCGCGGAGATGTTCGGTCTCTTGCCGGAGATCGGTGGTGAGGTGCACGTAACCGTCGCGGGGCGCAACGTCGCGCCGCGCGAGGGCGTTCGGCGCCACCGCATCGCCGCGTTCGCGCCGGGCGAGGTCACGAACATGCGCGACATCCCGCTCACCACGGTGGCGCGGACGATCTGCGACCTAGCCGCCACCGAAGCGGCCAAGGACGTCGAGCACGCCTTCCAGGAGGCGCTCTACCGGCGGATCGTGTCCGAGCGGCAGATGGCCACGGTCCTGAAGCGCGAGCCAAACCGCCGAGGCGCAGCCGTGATCCGCGCCCTACTCGACGACCCTGGGATGACCCGGTCGGAAAAGGAGCGGGCGTTGCGGAGGCTGATCGCTGAGGCCCAGCTGCCGAAGCCGCTTACCAACGTGCGCCTGCACGGCTACCTGGTCGACGCGTACTGGCCGGAGCACGGCCTCGTGCTCGAGTTCGACGGATGGCAGGGCCACGGCCACCGGTCGGCGTTCGAAACGGACCGCAAGCGCGACCAGGTGCTCCTTGCCAACGGGTTGCGCGTCATCCGGGTGACCGACCGGCAGTTGAAGTACGAGCCCGTTGCGGTCGCGGCTCGGATCGCAATGGCCCTAAGGGGCTGAGCTACTCGAACGCCGCCACGGTGGCGATGATCACGAACGTCGCCACCAGCGCGGTTCCCTCGAACACCGTGGCCTCCCCGTCGCCGGTGATCTGCCACACGAGCACCGAGGTGCCGAGCAGGGCGCCGATGTAGACCGGCGCGAGCGAGAAGGTCAGCGTCGTCGCCGTGAGCAGCGAGACCAGCACGAGCACCGGATACAGGAACGCGGCGATCTGGGCCACCGAGTTCTTGACCACCGAGATGGCCAGATCCGACTGTCCCTTGGCCGCCAGCACGATGCCCACGGCGTGCTCGACCGCATTGCCGGCGATGGCCACGATCACCAGGCCGGCGAACGCCTTCGAGATATGGAGGGTCTCGATCGTCGGCTCGAGGGCGTTGATGAACCAGTCCGAGACGAAGGCCGACGCGGTGCCCGCGGCCACCAGTAGAACGATGCTGGTGACGAGCGCCAGCCGCGGCTGGCCGGTCACGTGCCCGGACGCGGATTCCGGCGTGGTCAGGTACTGGCGCAGCCACGTGGCGTACACGACCAGGATCGCCACGGCGCCGACGATCGAGATCGTCTGGGAGTGATGGCTGGCGGGATCGCCCGCGCCACGCGTGAGCCCGATCAGCACGATGATGAACGACGAGACCAGCAGCAGCGTGGCGGTGTCGTTGGGCAACCTCGGGTTGAAGCGCATGATCCCGTCGCGCTTGCGCTCGCGCAGCGCGCCGGCCACGATCACCAACCCGAGAACAAGCAGAGCGTTGGACAGGATCGAGCCGAGGATGGCGGTCTCGGCGACGACTTTCTGGCCGGCCTGAAGCGCGAAGATCACGACGAAGAACTCGGGCAGGTTCCCGACCGTCGACTGCATCAGCCCGGTGGCCGCGGCGCCGAGTCGCTGACCCACCTCCTCGGTGGCGAGCGCGACGATCCAGGCCATGCCGGCGAGGGCGAGCGTCGCCAGCACGAAGGCGAGGACCCGGGAGACGCCGGACGCATACCGGGTGATGCCCGCCAGCACGGTCACTGACGTGACCGCCACCATCAGCGCCTTCTCGACTCGAGTGAGCCCGGTCAGGCGAGCATCGCGCGCGGTAGAAGCACCTTCCACTAACCCACCCGCTCGAACTCTCCGGTCTCGACCTCGCGCTGCACCTGCTCGTCGATCTCGTCGTCGCTACTGGCGGGTTCGGCCGTCCGCAGCTCGCGCATGCGCCGGCTCTTGAACTTGAGGATCTCGAGCAGGTAGATGAGATACACGCTGGCGGCCAGCGCGATCACCCCGATCGCGGCCATCACCAGCAGCCAGCCCAGGTGGTAGTGCCCGTTGTGGTCCGAGTAGGGCACGAAGCGAAGCGCGATGGCCACGCCGGCCAGCATCAGCGTCCAGCCGTACAGGTAGGCAACCGTCCGGCGCTGGCTGTAGCCCATGCGCGCCATCCGGTGGTGGAAGTGGTTGGCGTCGGCCGACCAGGGCTTGCGCCTGTACTTCAGGCGCTTGGCCACCACGAACCCGGTGTCGAGGAACGGCACCGCGAGCAGGATCAACGGCAGGACCAGCGTGACCACCGCGCCGGTCTTGACCGAGCCCACCACGGCGACCACGCCGAGCAGATAGCCGAGCAGGTTCGCCCCGCAGTCGCCCATCAGCGACGAGGCCGGATAGAAGTTGTGGAACAGGAAGCCGAGCGCGGCGCCCGCGGTCAGGGCAGCCAGGATGGCGGCGCCGGGGACGTTCAGATCGAAGGCGATGATCGTGAACGCGATCCCGTCGATCGTGCACAGACCGGCGGCCAGCCCGTCCACGCCGTCGGAGAAGTTCACGACGTTCATCAGCCCGACCAGCCAGATCACGGTCAGCGCTCCGCCGGTGTTCGGCAACTGGAGGGTGCCGATGAACGGGATCGTCACGTCGGTCACGACCACGCCGCCCTCGACCGCGATCAGCGCGGCCGCGATCTGGCCGAGAAGCTTCCACTGGGGCTTGAGCGGCCGGGCGTCGTCGATCGCGCCGACGAGCGCGATCAGGCACGCGCCGGCCACGATCGTCCACGTGTGCACGGTCCCGCCGGAGCCGGGCGCGGTGCCGGCCGTGTGGCGCAGGTTGATCGTCGCCGGCAGCCAGAACGCCGCGCCGACGAGCACGCCGGCCAGGATGGCCAGTCCGCCCAGCGCCGGCGTCGCCCGCTCGGCCAGGCCGCGCTCCGAGGGCATGACCACCGCACCGACCCGCCGCGCCAGACGGGCGGTTAACGGGGTCAGTAGAGCGGCGACGGCCGTCGCCACCAGGAATGCGAAGAGGGCGTCCCAGTACCGCATGCCGTCAGAGAAGCATGCCAGCCGGGGAGGACCGGTGCGCGAACCCGCGAAATCGCGCCGCTCTTGCTATTCTTACGTTTACGTAAACTTCTGATTTCGGAGAATGATGTCAGCAACGCATGCGGAACGGGCTCGGAGGATCGGCGTCCACGCTGAGCACGACTCATACAAGTGGTGGGCGCTGTCGTGTACCAGCCTGGGAATGCTGCTGGCCACGATCAACTCGGGCACGCTGATCATCGCTCTGCCCGACCTCGAGCGGAGCCTCCACACGAGCCTGCTCGAGCTGGTGTGGGTGATCCTCGTCTACATGATCGCCTCGACCGTGCTCGTGCTGAGCGCGGGGCGTCTGTCCGACCAGTTCGGCCGCAAGCAGGCCTACATCGGCGGATTCGTGCTGTTCGCGGTTGCCTCGTTCGGCGCCGGGTTCGCCGGCAACGGCACCGAGCTGATCCTGTGGCGGATCGTCCAGGGCATCGGCGGCTCGTTCCTGTTCGCGAACGCGGCGGCGATCGTGACCGACGCGTTCCCGCGCGAGCAGCTCGGGCTGGCCATGGGCACGAACACGATGGTGGCCGCCGTCGGGCTGGTCATCGGACCGGTGCTCGGCGGCGCGCTGGTCGCCATCGCGTGGCCCTGGGTGTTCTGGTTCAACGTGCCGTTCGCCCTCGGCGGGAGCCTGTGGGCGTGGTTGATCCTGCACGAGGTCACCGGGCGCTCCGAGGACACGAGCTTCGACGCGCTGGGGACGATCACGTTCCTGATCGGGCTGACCGGGCTCGTGTACGGCATCTCCAAGGGCGGGATCTCCGGCTGGGACAACACATCGGTGATCGCCAGCCTGATCGCCGCGGCCGTGCTGCTCCCCGGGTTCGTCCTGATCGAGAGCCGCGTCAAGTCTCCCATGCTCGACCTGTCGATCTTCAAGAACCGCCTGTTCGCGGCGGCGTCGCTGGCCGCGTTCACCAACGGCCTGGCCCGCTTCGCGCTGATGTTCGTGTTCGTCTTCTACTTCCAGGGCGTCCAGGGCGACTCGCCGATCCTGGCCGGGATCAAGCTGGCGCCGCTGGCGCTCGGCATGCTGATCGCCTCGCCGCTGGCCGGGATCTGGGCCGATCGCCGGGGCTCCCGCGGGATGGCCGTGGCGGGCATGCTCGTGCAGGCGATCGGACTTGCCCTGATGACCACGCTCCAGCGCGACACCACGTACGTCGCCAGCGGCGTCTACATGCTGATCGTCGGCGTCGGCTCCGGGATGTTCAACTCGCCCAACACGGCCGCGATGATGGGCACGGTCCCCGCCCACCGGCGCGGCATCGCCGCCGCCGCCCGGGTGCTGGTCCAGAACACCGGCGCGGTCATCTCGATCGCGTTCGTGCTCGCGGTCGTCACTTCGTCGGTGCCGAAGAATGTGCTGTTCGCCGTGTTCAGCGGCCTGGCCAACCACATCACCAACGCCCAGTTGATTCCGTTCATGTCCAACATGCACACGGCGCTCTGGTGCCTGGCCGGCATCTCGGTGCTCGGCGCGGTGATTTCGGCCGCGCGCCCGGCGCATGTTCGGGTCTCGGCGGTGGAGGTCGCGGCTTGAGCACGACTCCGACCAAGCCTCTGCGCATCGGCGAGGTCGCCGAGTTGACCGGGACGACGACGCGCACGATCCGCTACTACGAGGAGATCGGGCTGCTGCCCGACTCGCTCGAGCGCGCCCAGGGCAAGCACCGCTCCTACACCCCCCAGGACGTCGAGCGCGTGCGCGAGATCCTTCGCATGCGCGACCTGCTCGGGCTCACCCTGGAGGAGCTCTCGACCCTGCTCGAGGCCGAGCATGCGCGGGCGGCGATCCGGCGGGAGATCCAGCAGACCGACGACCCGGCCGAGATCAGGCGCATGCGCGAAGAGGCGCTCGGACACATCACCACCCAGCTCGAGCTGGTGCGCCGCCGCCGCCGCGAGCTCGAGCAGCTCGAGTCCGAACTCGTGGCCAAGCGGCGGTTGGTCAAGCAGCGTCTGGCGGAGACGACCGAGTGAGCGCAGTCGCCGCGCCCACGGCCGGCGTCGATCGCCGGGCGATGACCGTCCTGTCGACCGGCCACATGTTCACCGACATCGCGCAGGGTTCCATCCCGGCGCTTCTGCCGTTCCTGATCACCCGCGATCACCTGAGCTACGCCGCCGCCTCGGCGCTGGTGCTGGCCGCCACGATCGCCTCGTCGGTGATCCAGCCGCTGTTCGGCTACGTCTCTGATCGCCTGTCGCTGCCCTGGCTGATGCCGCTCGGCCCTGCCCTTGGCGGGCTGGGCGTGGGACTGGCCGGACTGGCCCCGAGCTACGGCCTCACGTTTGCCGCCGTGGTGCTCAGCGGGCTCGGAGTGGCGGCCTTCCATCCCGAGGGCTCCCGGTTTGCCAACTACGTCTCGGGCGCGCGGCGCGCGAGCGGAATGAGCCTGTTCAGCGTCGGCGGCAACGTCGGCTTCGCGCTCGGACCGGTGCTGGTGACGCCGCTGCTCCTGGCCTTCGGCCTGCACGGGACGATGTTCGTGATCATCCCCACCTGGCTGGCATCGGCCGTGCTCCTGCACGAACTGCCCCGGCTGAAGCGATTCCGCCGTGACCTCGTGGGCGGGCGCGTGCAGCAGGTCAAGCACGAGGAGGCCTGGGGTCCGTTCGTGCTGCTCGCCGGCGTGATCGCGCTGCGGTCGTTCGTGTACTTCGGCATGGTCACGTTCATCCCGCTGTACTACGTCCACGTCCTGCACTCCAGCAAGGCGCTCGGCAACGCCGCCCTCACCGCGATGCTCCTGGGCGGCGCGGTCGGCACGCTGACCGGCGGCCCGCTGGCCGATCGGTTCGGCCGGCGCGCGGTGCTGGTCGGGTCGATGTGCGCGATCCCCCCGCTTGTGGTGGCCTTCCTGCTGTCCGGGCCGGTGCTGGCGCTGGTGTTCGCGGCGCTGGCCGGCGGGGTCACGATCGCCACGTTCGCGGTCACGATCGTGATGGGCCAGGAGTACCTGCCGGGGCGTCTGGGGATCGCCGCCGGGGTGACGATCGGCCTGTCGATCGGGCTGGGCGGCGCGGGCGCGCCGCTGCTCGGCGTGCTCGCCGATGCCGACGGGTTGCGCGCCGTTTTCGAGACCGTCGCGGTGCTGCCGCTGGCGGCGCTCGCGCTGAGCCTGGCGCTTCCGCGACAGACGCCCCGCGAGGCGACCGCCGTCCGGGAGACGCGATCGCGGGCAGGATTGCCCGCGGCGGCGCCGTAACCAACACTCCTCTGCGCGGTAACTCTGAGCGGGAGGCGTGTCTGCGGCGCGCCAAGAGCCGGTGAGCGTTTTCTAACCCGAGAACGGGAAGCCAGGACGCCGGCGTTTCTAATCGAATGAGTCTTTCGCTACAAAGCCTGCCCAAGCGGCTGCCCGCGTTCGCGGCGCTGGCCGCCGCCTTCATCGGGGCGGTCAACATCGCCTCGGCGCTGACTCCGAACATCCGCTGGCGCGGGCATCTGCTGCTCGAGTTCGAGCCGGTCGAGGCGATCCGCCTGTTCCACGCGCTGGCGCTTCCCGCCGGCGCGGCGCTCCTGCTGGTGGCGCCGTACCTGGCCAAGCGCCGCCGGCGCGCGCTGCAGACGGCCGTCGCGCTGATGTTCGCGTTGGGGGTGTTCGATCTGCTCAAGGGCCTGGACTTCGAGGAGACGATCCTCACGTGGGGGGTCGCCGCGGTCCTGATCGCCGGCCGGCGCGAATTCCGCGTCCGGCACGATCGGATCACGTTGCGCTCGGCGGTCTGGCGTGTGCCGCTGTTGGGCCTGGCAGGGGTTGCCGGTGCCGCGGTCGCGACTTGGGCGACACAGGGGCACCCGTCGTGGCGCACGGTCGCCACCGAGACGTTCGACCTCCTGCGCTGGCAGCGCGGCCCGATCCACTTCCATCATCACATTCCGGCAGGGGTCCACATGCTCGAGTTCGGAACCCTGCTGATCATCGCCTACGTGATCTTCCGTCCGCTGACCGCCTCCCGCTCGCTTCCCAGCCCGGTGGCGCGGGAGGTGGCCTCGAACCTCGTCCGAGCGCACGGCACCGACACGCTCGCGTTCTTCAAGCTCCGCAGCGACAAGCAGTACCTGTTCAGCGAGGACCGGCGGGCCTTCGTCGGCTACACGATCGAAAACGGGGTGCTGCTGCTCTCCGGGGACCCGGTCGGTCCGAAGGACGCGTTTGCAGAGCTGCTGGCAGAGGTGCGGACCTTCGCCGACGCGCGCGGTCTGAAGCTTGGCGCGCTGGGGGCCAGCGAGGGGATCTGCCCGCTGTACGGGGAGCTCGGCCTGCGGACGATCTACCTCGGTGACGAGGCGATCGTCGATCTGGCCGGTTTCTCGCTCGAGGGTCGCCCGATCCGCAAGGTTCGCCAGTCGGTCACCCGCCTGAGCAAGGCGGGCTACGAGGCCGAGCTGTGCGAGCTGCGCTCCCTCGATCCGGCCACCCTCGGGCAGGTCGAGCAGGTCGTCGAGCGGGGCCGCCAGGGTGCGCCCGAGCGGGGATTCTCGATGGCCATGGACTCGCTCCAGGGCGAGCACGACCACGACACGATCGTGGTGATCGCGCGCGACGGCGCCGGCGCGATCCGGGGCGTGCTGCACTTCGTGCCCTGCTACGGCCGGCCGGCGGTGTCCCTGTCGTTCATGCGCCGCGATCCGGAGACGCCCAACGGGCTGACCGAATTCCTCGTGGTGCGGGCGATCGAGTTGCTGCGCGACCGCGGCCTGCAGGAGCTCTCGCTGAACTTCGCCGCGTTCGCCAAGTGGATGCACAGCCCGGCCCGGCGCCACGAGCGCGTGCTCGGGAAGCTGATCGCCCTGGGGAACCCGTTCTTTCAGATCGAGAGCCTCTACCGCTTCAACGCGAAGTTCTTCCCGCGCTGGGAGCCACGCTTCCTGGTCTACGAGGGCGCCTTCGGGCTCCCGCGGGCCGGGATCGCGGCGATGTGGGCCGAGGGTCAGCTGCCCAAGCCGTCGCTGCGCATGCGCGAAAGCGCACCAAGTCGCTAAGTCATCGCCTACCACGCTACCCTTGGGCCCCCACGCCCCCCACCGCGGGGATGTGACAGCAGTCCGCGGGTAACTTCCCGCCTGACGGCCCATCGCGCCCGCCTCGGCGCTTTTCCTCCGATCTCCGGACCTAAGCTTGAATAGCCCTTCGACCCACGCTTCCCCAATAGGTGCGCAATCACCCGCCTCGAATGAGGGTGCCTTGACCGTTCTGTCGTATCTCGATGTGGTCGTGCTCGTGGTGGCCGCGCCGATCATGTTGCTGATCGGGGTCCCGGCGGTTGGGTATCTGGTGGCCATGGGCGCCTGGATCGTGCTGCGCGCGGCGGGTGTGGCGGTGGATCACGCCGCTGGCGCGGCGACCGACCCGCGCCGCGAGATCACGCTGCGGCTGGCCTTTCTCATGGGGCGGCTGTTCCTGCTGGCGATCGTGGTGATCGTGGTCCGCAACGGATCGGGCCGGGACGATGGGCTGACGGCCCTCGTGGTGATCGTGTTCGCCTTCACGACTCAGCTGATCCTGTCCTTCCTGACACGCCCGGGGGCTCGATGAGCAAGACCCGGAAAATCCTGCTCGCGGGCGCCGGGATCTATCTGGGCGTGTTCGTCCTGCTGATCGTGATCTACGGCTTCACCCAGCACAAGAACGACGAGTTCCAGATCCAGAACGAGTTCAAGCTCGTGGACTGGATCAGCCTCGGCCCGCTCAGCATCAACCGCGCCGTGCTCTACCTGTTCATCGCGACGGTGCTGACGATCTTCACGATGGTGTGGATCGCGGGGCGCATGCAGGCCAAGCCGAACAAGGTCCAGACGGCCGTCGAGGTGATCTTCTCGCTGATGCGCGACAACATCACCCGGGGGAACATGTCGGACTCGATGGCGGCCAAGTGGTTCCCGTTCCTGGGGACGCTGTTCCTGTTCATCTGGTTCTGCAACCTGATCGGCTACCTGCCGTTGCCGACGAACAGCCAGGAGAAGTTCACCGTGTTCGGCGCCCACATTCCGTCGTTCGCGCTCTATGCGGCTACCGCGAACATCTCGGTGCCGCTCGTCCTGGCCCTGATCGTGTTCATCGCGTTCAACTGGGTGGGTGTCCGTACGCAGGGGCCGATCGGATATCTGAAGAGCCTGGTCCCGGCGGGCGTGCACGGGCCGATGCTGATCCTGATCTTCCCGATCGAGGTGATCTCGACCCTGATGCGCCTGCTGTCGCTGACCATCCGACTTTGGGCCAACATCTTCGCCGGGCACATCATCATCCTGTTCATGGCCGGCGGGCTCGCGGTGATCCTCGGGCTCCAGGCGCTCGGATGGTTCGCGCTCCCGGCCGGGATCATCATCTACCTGTTCGAACTGGGCCTGGTGGCGACGCTCCAGGCGTTCATCTTCGCGACCCTGGCCGCCATCTACATCGGTGGCGCCGCCTCTCACCACTAACACGAGAAGGAGTCACTGATGCTTGCCCTCTTCCACACCATCCCCATCGCGGCGTCATCCGGGATCACGGCCGGCTTCGGGATCGCCGTCGGCGGCGGTCTCGGGGCAGTCGGCGCCGGCGTCGGCATCGGCATCATCTTCGGCAAGGTGATCGAGGCGGTGACGCGCCAGCCCGAGATGCGCGACGAGATCACCAGCATCCAGTGGTTGGGCTTCGCCCTGACCGAGGCCGTGTTCTTCTACGGCCTCGTCGCCGGCCTGCTCTCCTTCGTGCTCAAGTAGATGGCCGCGGTCTCACACCTCCCGGTCGCGGCCTCGAGCGGCTCGTTTCTGATCACGCCCGACGTTGGGCTGATGATCTGGACCCTGCTGCTGTTCGGGATCTCGATGTACATCCTGTGGAAGCTCGCCTTCCCCCGGATATCCGAGGCGCTCGAGCGGCGCCAGCACGCGATCGAGGAGTCGATCGACCACGCCGAGCGCGTGCGCCACGACGCCGACGAGTTGCTCGAGGAGTACCGCGAGCGGCTGCGCGAAGCGCGGGGCCAGGCGGAGCAGATCATCGACCGGGCGCGCAAGAGCGCCGACGCCCGGGAGCGCGAGACGCTCGAGGAGACCCAGCAGCGGCGCGAGCAGCTGATGGAGCAGACCCGCCGCGACATCGAGGTCGAGACGCGTCGGGCTATCCAGCAGATCCGCCGCGAGGTGGCCGACCTGACCGTGCTGGCCACCGAGAAGGTGACCCGCAAGGTGCTCGACCAGGCCGACCAGCGCCGGCTGGTCGAGGAAGCGCTCGGCGACCTCGACTTCAGCGCCCTCGCGCCCGACGGAGACCGCAACTGATGGAAGAGATCGCTCGGGTCTGGGCGCGCGCCCTGTTCGAGGTGGCCAAGGAGAACGACCTCCTCGACAAGGTGCGCGACCAGTTGGGCGAGTTCACCAAGGCTCTGAACGAGAGCCGCGACCTGATGGTGTTCTTCTTCTCGCCCTACTTCTCCACCGAGGAGAAGAAGGACGGTCTGAAGCGGGCGGTGATCGACGCCGAGCCGGCGCTGATGAACTTCTTCGAGGCGCTGATCGAGCGCCACAGGATGCCGGCGATCTTCCGGATCAAGGCGCGATACGAGATCCTGTGGGAGGATGAGCGCGACTTGCTGCCCGTGGAGGTGACGAGCGCCGTCGAGCTCGACAAGGCCACGGTCGGCAGCATCGGGGAGCGGATCGGAGAGCAGACCAAGCGCACGGTGGAGCTCTCGAGCAAGGTTGATCCCGACATCCTCGGCGGAATCGTGCTGCGCGTGGGCAACGTGATCCTCGACGCATCGATCCGCAACCGCCTGGAACAACTTCGCAAGCAAGTCGCGCGGTCGTAGCTACCCTCGCCCGCCAAGGAGTCACGAATGCAGATCAAGCCCGACGAGATCACCTCAATCCTCAAGAGCCGGATCGAAGGCCTCGACGCCTCCAGCGCCGACCTGACCGAGGTCGGCACGGTGCTGTCGGTGGCCGACGGGATCTGCCGGATCCACGGCCTGGACAACTGCATGTCGTTCGAGATGCTCGAGCTGCCTCACGACGTGACCGCACTCGCCCTGAACCTGGAGTCCGACAACGTGGGCGCGGTCCTGTTCGGGGAGTGGGAGAAGATCGTCGAGGGCGACACGGTGCGGCGGACCAAGCGACTGCTCGAGATCCCGGTGGGCGACGAGCTGCTGGGACGGATCGTCGATCCGCTCGGCAATCCGCTGGACGGCAAGGGCGAGATCGACACCGACAAGACCCGTCCGACGGAGTTCAAGGCCCCGGGCGTGGTCCAGCGCCAGCCGGTCAAGGAGCCGATGCTCACGGGGATCAAGGCCGTCGACTCGATGATCCCGATCGGCCGCGGCCAGCGCGAGCTGATCATCGGCGACCGGCAAACGGGCAAGACCGCGATCGCGGTCGACGCGATCATCAACAACCAGGACCGCGACCTGCGCTGCGTCTATGTGGCGATCGGTCAGCGCAAGGCCACCGTGGTCGCTCTGGCCAAGACGCTCGAGGACGCCGGCGCGCTCGAGAACACGATCATCGTGATGGCCGCCGCCGACGAGGCTGCTCCGATCAAGTTCCTCGCTCCTTACGCCGGCTGCGCCATGGGCGAGCACTTCCTCTACGACGGCAAGGCCGCACTCGTCGTCTACGACGACCTTTCCAAGCACGCGGTGGCTTACCGCCAGATGTCGTTGCTGTTGCGTCGGCCCCCGGGACGCGAGGCGTACCCCGGAGACGTCTTCTACCTGCACTCCCGGCTGCTCGAGCGGGCGGTCAAGCTGAACGACGACCTCGGCGGCGGCTCGCTGACCGCGCTGCCGGTGATCGAGACCCAGGCCGGCGACGTCTCGGCCTACGTCCCCACCAACGTGATCTCGATCACCGACGGGCAGATCTACCTCGAGCCCGGGCTGTTCAACTCCGGCGTTCGCCCGGCCATCAACGTCGGGATCTCGGTCTCCCGGGTCGGCGGCAACGCCCAGATCAACCCGATGCGCAAGGTGGCCGGCCGGCTGAAGCTCGAGCTGTCGCAGTACCGCGAGCTCGAGGCCTTCTCACAGTTCGGATCCGAGCTCGATCCCGAGACCCAGCGGACGCTGGCCCGAGGCGAGCGGCTGGTCAAGACCCTCAACCAGGCCGAGCGCCATCCGATGCCGGTCGAGGACCAGGTCGTCCAGGTATACGCCGCCACCAACGGGTACCTGGACCGGATCGTGGTCGAGAAGGTGGACCGCTTCCTCGCCGATCTCACCGATTACATGCGCGGCAACGAATCCGACCTGCTGGGGAAGATCGGCGAGGGTGACTGGAGCGACGAGACGCAGAAGGCGGTGGAGAAGGCGGTGTCGAGCTTCGCCGAGGACTTCGGGTTCGATCTCGACGAGGAGGGCCATCCGCTCGACGAGGGCGATGAGGGCTCCTCACGCGACGGGCGGCCGGGCGGCCGGGCCGAGAGCGAGGATCGCGACGAGGAAGGCGAGGACAAGGACGGCGAGGGCGAGGGCAGCGAGGAGCGTGAACGAGAGGAGCAGGCACAGCCGGCCTGATCCCCGGCGCCTGAGCTCAGCACATGCCGCAGACCCAGCGTGACGTAAAGAACCGCATCGGCGCGGTCAAGAACATCCAGAAGATCACCCGGGCGATGGAGATGGTTGCCGCCGCCCGGCTGCGCCGCGCCGAGCAGCGCATCGAAGCGCTGCGCCCGTACGCCAACGCCATTCGCCGGATGACCCGGCAGGCGGCCGAGGCCGCGGGGCGGGTTCCGAGCCTCCCGATCCTCGAGGAGCACGACCAGGTGAACCGCGTCGGGCTGCTGCTGATCGCCGGCGACCGCGGTCTGGCCGGCGCGTTCAACTCGCAAATCGTGCGCGCCGGCGTCGCCGCCGGCCGCGCGCACGACTCCGACGGGCGCACCCCGGTGTACTTCGCCTCGGGACGCCGTCCCGCCACGTCGCTGAGCTTCCGCGGCCTGGAGCCGGCGGAGAGCTTCGCCGGGTTCACCGACCGTCCGGCTTACGCGGACGCCAGGAGGATCGCCGACCGCCTGATGGCCGCCTACATCGACGAAGAGGTCGATCAGGTGGAGATCTTCTACAACGGCTATATCTCGCCGGTGACCCAGGAAGTGCGGCGCGAGACGCTGCTTCCCCTCCAGCAGGCCACCGTGCTCGAGGAGGAATCCGAGGACGAGGGCGAGGACGAGGATCGCGGCGAGCGCTCATCCGAGCACCGCGCGCTGGTCGAGTACGAGCCCGATCCCGAGGAGATCCTCAAGCGACTGGTGCCGGATTACGTGGAGATCTCGATCTACCGGGCGCTGCTGGAGTCGACGGCGTCCGAGCACGGTGCCCGTATGACCGCGATGCGCAACGCCTCGGACAACGCCAAGGAGTTGATCCAGACGCTCACGCTGGAGATGAACCGGGCGCGCCAGGCCGAGATCACGCAGGAGATCTTGGAAGTGGTGGCGGGAGCAGAAGGGCTGTCCGGGTAGACCTACACTGGAGAAGCTATGTCAGTAGCAGAAGAACAGCGCAGCGAAGCCTCAGAGGGCGAGCCCGAGAAGCGCAACACCGGCCGGATCGAGGAGATCCAGGGTGTGGTGATCGAGGCCGCGTTCCCGGACAAGCTGCCCGAGATCTACCACGCCATCGCCGTGAGACGCCCGGAGGTGGCCAAGAAGGAAGAGGAGATCGATATCGCCGCCGGCGAGGAGAGCTGGCTGATCTGCGAGGTGCAGCAGCATCTCGGGGACGATCGCGTGCGCGCGGTGGCCATGGACACCACCGACGGACTCTCGCGCGGGACCGAGGTGATCGACACCGGCGCCCCGATCACCGTTCCCGTCGGCGAGATCACCCTGGGCCGCATCTTCAACCTGCTCGGCGAGCCAATCGACCTGGGCGACGAGCTTCCCGCCGACGTGCAGCGCTGGCCGATCCACCGCGACGCGCCGAGCGTCGAGGACCTCACGCCGACCACCGAGATGTTCGAGACCGGGATCAAGGTCATCGACCTGCTCGCCCCCTATGCCAAGGGCGGCAAGGTCGGACTGTTCGGCGGCGCCGGCGTGGGCAAGACCGTGATCATCCAGGAGCTGATCCGAAACCTGGCCGAGGAGCACGAGGGACTGTCGGCCTTCTGCGGGGTGGGCGAGCGCTCACGCGAGGGCAACGACCTGTGGCTGGAGATGAAGGAATCCGGCGTGCTCGAGAAGACCATGCTGGTGTTCGGCCAGATGAACGAGCCCCCGGGTGCCCGCATGCGGGTTGCCCTGTCCGGCCTGACCATGGCGGAGTACTTCCGCGACGAAGAGCACCAGGACGTGCTGCTGTTCATCGACAACATCTTCCGGTTCGTCCAGGCCGGCTCGGAGGTGTCCGCGCTGCTCGGCCGGATGCCCTCCCAGGTCGGCTACCAGCCCACGCTCGAGTCGGAGATGGGCGAGCTGCAAGAGCGGATCACCTCGACCAAGGAGGGCTCGGTCACGTCGATCCAGGCCATCTACGTTCCGGCCGACGACCTGACCGACCCGGCGCCGGCGTCGGTGTTCGCGCACCTCAACGCGACCACCACGCTGTCGCGGTCGATCGCCGAGAAGGGCATCTACCCGGCCGTCGATCCGCTCGACTCGACCTCGACCATCCTCAAGGAGGACATCCTCGGCGAGGAGCACTTCCGGGTGGCCAACGAGGTCAAGCAGGTGCTCCAGCGCTACCGGGAGCTGCAGGACATCATCGCGATCCTGGGTATCGACGAGCTCTCCGACGAGGACCGGCTGACCGTGAACCGCGCGCGCAAGATCGAGCGCTTCCTGTCCCAGCCGTTCCACGTGGCCGAGCAGTTCACCGGCACGCCGGGCGTGTACGTCCCGATCGCCGAGTCGATCCGCGGCTTCAAGGAGATCCTCGAGGGCAACCACGACGAGTTGCCCGAGCGGGCCTTCTTCATGAAGGGCACGATCGACGAGGTGGTCAAGGATGCCCGCGGCGACAGCGGCGATGAGGACAAGGATGAGTCGGACAAGGACGACTCGGAGGAGAAGGATTCCGAGCGTGACCGGGATGAGGAGCCCAAGGCCAAGGGCGACGAGGACTCCGACGGCGACGACGCGGACTCCGGGGACTCGGACTCGGAAGGCTCGGACGACAAGTAGCGACCCGTGGCCCACGAGAAGTTCCGCTGCGAGGTCCTCACCCCCGAGGGGGAGGTCTTCAACGACGAGGTCGAGATGGTCTCGACCAAGACCACGGTCGGCTCGATCGGCATCCTGGCCCACCACCAGCCACTGCTCGCCATGCTCGACCCGACCGAGTTGCGCCTCTACAAGACCGAGGGCGAATGCGTGCGCTTCGCCCAGGCCGAGGGCTACCTTCAGATGGCGGAGAACCGCGCCCTGATCCTGGTCGAGGAGGCGCACGCGCCCGGCGATCTTGACGTCGGCTCGCTGCGCGAACGTTTGCAGCAGGCGGAGCGCGAACTCGACTCCGCCGGCGACGATACGGAGAAACGTCGGGTGGCAGAGCGCGACAAAACGCGCCTCGAGTCGTTTCTAAGTATTGCCGAGGGCGGCAGCTAGCCTGCGCTCTCCCGCTGGTCCACCCCTATCCTGAACGGTCGTGATCGACGAGCTCACGCTGGCTGAACGGTTGATCTCCTACGACACCTCCAGGCCGGAGGAGATCGTGGCGGCGGCAGGATTCGTCAAGGGGTGGCTCGAATCTCGCGACATCGAGGTGCGCCACCACGATCACAACGGGCTGCCCGTCCTGGTGGCGGAGGTTGGACCGCCGCCCGCGGAGGCGGACGACCACCCCTGCGTGGTGTTCCACGGCCATCTCGACGTGGTGCCGGCCCGGCCCGAGCAGTTCACCCCCCACATCGAGGGCGATCGCCTGATCGGCCGCGGCGCCTACGACATGAAGGGCGGGCTGGCGGCCATGATGTGCGCGCTCAAGGACGTGGAGCGCCAGACCGCGATACGGGTTCGCCTGGTGTGCGTGCCCGACGAGGAGTCCGAGGAGATCGACGAGCGCTCGACCGACGGCGTGGTCAGCCGCGGGCTGGGCGGCGACTTCGCGATCACCGGTGAGCCGACCAATCTGCACATCGGGGTGGAAGCCAAGGGCGTGCTGGCGATGATCATCGAGGTCCATGGCCGGGCCGCCCACTCCTCGACACCCTGGTTGGGCGACAATGCCGTCCTGAAGGCCGTCGACGTGTTCCGCGCGATCGAGTCGCTGCCGTTCTCGCGCGAGTCCTCGGAGATGTTCGACCGCCCGTCGATCAACCTGGGGAGGATCGAGGGCGGCGACGCGCTCAACAAGGTGCCCGACCGGTGCCGGATGGCGGTCGACATCCGCTTCCTGCCGGGCCAGGACCCCGAGGACATCATGACCCAGATCGCCCGGATCCCGGCCATCGAGGTGACCAAGTCGTTCATCTTCCCCCCGGTCAGCGTGCCCCGCGGCAACCCGTACGTGCGCGCCCTGCGCGACGCCGTGGCCCGCGCCGTCCCCGACAAGGAGGTCATGAGCGTCGGGCGCGACGGTGCCTCGGATGCCGTTGCCTTCATGGCGGCGGGCATCCCGGCGGTCGAGTTCGGGCCCGACGGAGCCGGCCACCATGGTCCCGAGGAGTGGGTGTCGGTGTCCTCGATGGCCCGGTACCGCCGGGCACTCGTGAGCTTCGTGCGGATGCTCCCAATCTGGCTCGAGCGCCCGGCCGCCCCGAGTGACGCGGTCGCCGGCGACGCCGGCCACGTGGCCGCCGAGGAGCCGCGCAGTGGGCTGACCGCGATCGACGGCGGGCGCGCGTGAGGCTGATCCCGCGCACACGCGGAGGCATGCTGTGGCGGTCGCTGTTCTGCGCCGTCCTCGTGATCGGCTTCGCAGCCGCGACCACGGCGGTCGCGGGCCTGCTCCAGGTCCGGCAGATCACCCAGTACATCGATTCGTCGCCGGCCTTCAAGGCCTCGCCGTCGGTAAGCGTGCCCGCCCCCGGCAAGGCGCAGACGATCCTGCTAGTGGGCTCCGACCACCGGGCCGGGACCCCGTTCAAGGACATCAACACCGACACGATGCTGCTGGTTCGCATGGATCCGGCGTCGCAGACGATCAACCTGCTGTCGGTGCCGCGCGATCTAAAGGTCCAGATCCCCGAGGGCGGGGCGCTCGTGACCAGCAAGCTGAACGCGGCGTACTTCTACGGAGGCCCGGGCCTGCTGATCAAGATCCTCCAGCAGCAGGTGTTCCCGGGGCTGAAGGTCAACCACGTCGTCGACGTGGGGTTCGGCGGCTTCGAGCGGATGATCAACGCGATCGGATGCGTCTACACCGACGTCGACCACCGCTACTACAACAACACCGCGGTCACCGACTACTCGAGCATCGACCTCCAGCCCGGCTACCAGAAGCTCTGTGGCGCCCAGGCCCTGTCGTTCGTGCGCTTCCGGCACACCGACTCGGACATCGTCCGCAACGCGCGCCAGCAGGACTTCATCCGGTGGGCGAAGGCCCAGTTCAGCCAGGATCAGATCATCAACCAGCGCGGGTCGCTGCTGAAGATCTTCGGCAAGAACGCCACGACCGATCACAACCTGCACACCACCGACGGGATCATCAACCTGTTCGACCTGGTGGCGTTCTCCTCTGTCCGCTCGGTCAAGCAGATCCCGTTCCCGGCCGAACAACTGCCGTGCTACTCGGGTCCGACGACTGGCGGCACCGCTGCCGTCGGAGCGGCGCCGTGCTACGTGGGCGCCGCGTCTGGCGCTGAGCAGAGCGCGTTCCGGGCGTTCATGACGCCGACCAAGACCGCGCCGACGGGATCCTCCGGCCTGGGTGCGGGCGCGGCGGCGGCGGGCAACGGCGGGAAGCATCACGGTGGCGGCGGCGGTCCGGTCGTGGGGCTGACCGCGGACGTGAGCGACGGCAAGGCCCAGGCCAAGCAGCTCGGGAAGATCGGGATCCCGATCTACTTCCCGAAGCTCATCATGGGCAACTCGCGGTACTGCTCGAGCCTCACGAGCGGCTGCCCGGTCGAGTACGGCGCCGGCTCCGGCTCCTACCCCCGGGCCTACCTGCTCCACGACCGCCACGGCGTCGCCCATTACGCCTATCGGATGACGCTCGTGATGAACCCGATCTTCGGGCAGTACTACGGCGTCCAGGGCACGACGTGGCAGAACCCGCCGATCCTGAACAGCCCGAGCGGGACGAGGATGGTCAACGGCAAGCAACTGCTCCTGTACGCCAACGGGAGCAAGCTGAGCCTGGTCGCCTGGCGCACGCCTCAGGGCGCGTATTGGGTCTCGAACACGCTGACCGACGACATCTCGAACCGCCAGCTGGTCGCGATCGCGGCGTCGTTGAGCAAGGCGGGGTAGCGGTCGTCCCCGTGAGCGACCACTAGCTACTCTCGGACCGATGGGTACGGCTAGAGAGCCGATCGCGGTGATCGGCACCGGATACGTGGGCCTGGTCACGGCCGCCGGCTTCGCCCAGCTGGGCAGCGAGGTGTGGTGCGTCGACATCGACGCCGAGAAGATCGCCCGTCTCGAGCGCGGCGAGGTCCCGATTTACGAGCCGGGCCTGGCCGAATGCCTCCTGGCCAACCGCGAGCGCATGCATTTCTCGACCGAGCTGGCGCCGGCGCTCGAGCACGCGCGCCTGCTGTTCGTGGCGGTCGGCACCCCGCCGACCTATTCGGGCGATGCCGATCTGAGCTCGGTGAATGCCGTGGTCGACGCGATGCCCCGGTCCGACGAGCACGCGCTGGTCATGAAGTCGACCGTCCCGGTCGGCACGGGCGCCGTGATCAAGCGCAGCCTGGCCGAGCGCGGCAAGGATGGCTTCGCGTACGTGTCCTGCCCCGAATTCCTCAAGGAGGGATCGGCCCTGGAGGACTTCCTCCAGCCCGACCGGGTCGTGGTGGGGGACGAGAACGATTGGGCCGGCGACGCCGTGATCGACCTCTACGCCCCTCTCGACGCCCCGCTCGTGCGCACCGACATCGCCAGCGCGGAGATGATCAAGCTGGCCGCCAACGCCTTCCTGGCCACCAAGATCTCGTTCATCAACGAGATCGCCAACGTGTGCGAGGAGACGGGCGCCGACGTGCTCGAGGTGGCGCGGGGGATGGGGCTCGACCGGCGGATCGGCACGCACTTCCTCAAGCCGGGTATTGGATTCGGGGGTAGTTGTTTTCCGAAGGATGTCTCGGCCCTCAAGCAGCTCGCCGGCAACTCCGGCTACCACTTCCAGCTGCTGACCGCGGTGATCGAGGTCAACGAGCTGCAGAAGCGACGGGTGATCAGCAAGCTGCAGAAGCATCTGGGGTCGCTCGTGGGCAAGCGAGTGGCGCTGCTCGGGCTGGCCTTCAAGGCCAACACGGACGACATGCGCGAGGCGTCCTCGCTCGTGCTGTCGGCGCGGCTGCAGGCCGATGGTGCAATCGTGCGTGCCTATGACCCGGTTGCCGAGGACGAGGCGCGCAAGCTGATGGGCGGGGTCGAGTTCGCCGACGACGCACTCGGCGCGGTCAGGGGCGCGGACGCCTGCGTGATCGTGACCGAGTGGCCGGAGTTCGCCGAGCTCGACTGGTCGGTGGTGGCCGAGCAGATGTCCGGCCGGCTGGTGATCGACGGACGCAACTTCGTCGAC
Organism: uncultured Solirubrobacterales bacterium; assembly: GCA_963832315.1. Taxonomy (GTDB): domain Bacteria; phylum Actinomycetota; class Thermoleophilia; order Solirubrobacterales; family Solirubrobacteraceae; genus Palsa-465. The sequence goes on from CAWHTT010000017.1 coordinate 147,039, forward strand.
CCGGAGGCGGTCAGGGCGGCCGGCTTCATCTACGAGGGCATCGGGCGATGGTGACGCTGATGCGCCCGGCGAAAACGGAAGGCCTGACTTGCAGGCACTGATCCTGGCCGGCGGGGAGGGCACCCGCCTGCGGCCGCTGACCTCGACGATCCCCAAGCCGGTGGTCCCCCTGGTCGGCCGTCCGTTCATCTCGTACATGCTCCAGTGGCTGCACCGGCACGGCGTCGACGACGTGATCCTGGGCTGCGGCTTCATGGCCGACGCGGTGCGCGACGTCCTGGGCGATGGCTCGGGCCTCGGGATCCGCCTGCGCTACCTCGAGGAGCCCAAGCCGCTCGGCACGGGCGGCGCGCTCAAGTTCGCCGAGGACTGGCTCGACGAGCGCTTCTTCATGCTCAACGGCGACGTGCTGACCGACATCGACCTGACCGCCCAGCTCGAGCAGCATGAGCGAACCGGAGCCCGTGCCACGCTGGCGCTCTATCCGGTCGAGGACCCCTCGGCGTACGGGCTCGTGCGGTGCCGGGATGACGGCTCGGTCAGCGAGTTCATCGAGAAGCCGGGGCTCGACGAGCTCGATACGAACCTGATCAACGCCGGTGCCTACATCCTGCACCGTGACGTGCTCGACGGAATGCCGCCCGCGGGCACCAACGTCTCGATCGAGCGTGAGGTGTTCCCGACGCTGGTCGGCCGCGGCCTGTACGGCTACGAGACAAGCGGCTACTGGATGGACATCGGGACCCCGGATCGCTATCTGCAGGCGACCTACGACATCCTCGAGGGTAAGGTGAGCACCGAGGTCGGCCGGGAGTTGGGCGAGCACGGCCTGGCCCTGATCGATGGCTCGACGGTCGAGGGGCGGGTGGTCGCCCCGGTGCTGATGGCCGCCGGCTGCTCGGTCGCGCCGCGGGCGCTGGTAGGCGATCGAAGCGTGCTCGGCGAAGGGGTGACGGTCTGCGAGCGGGCGCGGGTGGAGGCCTCGGTCCTGCTCGACGGGGTCACGGTCGGCGCCGGCACCACGATCAGCTCTTCGATCATCGGCCCCCGCGTGAGCATCGGCGAGCACTGCCACATCGAGGGCAGAGTCGTCCTCGGCGAGGGCGTCAAGGTGGGGTCGGGAAACACGCTGGCGGCCGGCGCGCGTATCTTCCCGGGCGTGGAGCTTCCGGACGGAGCGATCAGGTTTTGAGCACCACGATCGACCTAACGCGGGGAGTGATCGAGTCGGTCGACTCGGCGCGGCAGATCGAGGACATCCTCGGCCTGCCCGATCAACTGCGCGACGCGCTCTGGCGGGTCGAGTCGGCCAACCTCGAGCCCTACGACGCCCCGGGCGGCCTCGTCGTGGCCGGGATGGGCGGCTCGGCCATCGGCGGGGCGCTGGCGCGTGAGGCGCTGGGCGACCGGGCGTCACGACCGATCATGCTCGCCCGCGGCTACGGCCTGCCGCCGTGGACCACGCCCGACACGATGGTGCTCTGCGCGAGCTACTCCGGTAACACCGAGGAGACGCTGGCCGTGTACGAGGCCGCCGGCGCGCTCGGCGCCGAGCGAATCGTGGCCACCACGGGCGGCAAGCTGGCCGACGCTGCCCGGGCCGAGGACGTCCCGGTGGTTCCCCTGCCCGGCGGCTTTCAGCCACGCGCCGCGGTGGCCTATTCGCTGGTGGTGGCGCTCGAGGTGGCCTGGCTGTGCGGCGCCGGCGAGCGGCTCCACGCCGAGATCGACGTGGCGGCCGCGCACGTCGAGCAGCTGGTCGAGATGTGGGGACCCGACGCCCCGGGCGACTGCCTGGCCAAGGAGCTGGCGCGCGGGCTGCACGGAACCATCCCCCAGATCGCCGGCTCCGGGCTGACCTCGCCGATCGCCTATCGCTGGAAGACCCAGATCAACGAGAACGCGAAGATCCCCTGCTTCTGCCACGAGCTGCCCGAGCTCGACCACAACGAGATCGTCGGCTGGCAGGGAGCCAGCCAGCTGGGTCGCTTCAGCGCGGTGTTCCTCGACGACTCCGATCTGCATCCGCGGATCCGGCAGCGGATCGAGCTGACCCGCGGGCTGATCGAGGCCGAGGCGGCCGGGACCTACCGGGTCGAGAGCGTGGGCCAGAACCAGACCGAGCGGCTCGTCTCGCTCGTGCTCCTGGGCGATCTCGTGTCGCTCTATCTTGCGGTGCTGCGCGAGGTCGATCCGACGCCGGTCGCCAGCATCGATCGCCTGAAGAGCGCGCTGGCCCGCGGCTAGCGGCTACGGCGCCGCCGGTGTGACCGCTCGGGGGCCCTCACCGAATGGTGAGGACCCCGAACGGCGTCCAACCCCCAAGGCCCCTGCCTTGCTTCCCCAGCCCACTACCTCAATGCGATCCCGCGCTGCTCGTACAGCCTGCGGTCGGCCGTGCCGATGAGCTCCTCAAGCGTGGAGCCGTCGGTTGGGAAGGCCGCGATTCCGATCGTCAGCTCCCACGGCACTCGAATCTCCATCGCCGCCCGGCGCTCCTCCACGCGAGCCTGGATACGGCGGATGACCGGCTCCGCGCTCTCGGCGGTCTGCTCGTCCAGCAGCAGGGCGAACTCGTCGCCGCCGATGCGCCCGACGACGTCGTCGGCGCGGGCGGATTCCTTCATCAGGCCGGCGACGGCCTGGATCAGCTCGTCGCCCACCAGGTGGCCCTCGGTGTCGTTGACCGCCTTGAGGCCGCGCACGTCGACGTAGGCGAGCACGAACGGACGGTCGTAGCGGCTGGCGCGCGCGAGCTCGCGCTCGGCCGCGTCCATGAACCCGCGACGGTTGAGGATGCCGGTGAGGGCGTCGGTCGCCGCGGCGGCCGAGATCGCCACGAACTCCCGCTCACGCCGGCGGGCCCGGCGGCTGGAGCGCAGCGCGAGGGCCGCGAAGGCCAGCGCCAGCGCGAAGGCGGCGCCGAGGGCCATCCACACCAGGGTGGGGATCACGTTGACGAACTGGGTGATGTACTTAACACTCGCGGCGACTGGAGAGGTCAGGGACGACCCGCCCGACGAGGGGTGTTTGGCGGGCTTATGCGTAGCGGTGCTCGTGCCGGCGTTGGTCGAGCCGGTCGGCGCGGCGGCCACGAGGGTCCCGGCGGCCGGCGCGGTCGGAGCGGTCGTGCCCGCGCCCGCGGTGACGGCGCCGGTGCCCGCGGTGCCGAGCGGCGCACCCGAGGTCGAGCGCTTGGTCGAGTTGCCCTGGCCCAGGCGCTTGAGCGCGCTGGTCGAGGGCAGAGTCGGGATCTTGAGCGTGACGCCGCCGATCGACGGAAGCGTGGCCGTGGGCGTCGTCGGCGTCGTCGGCGTCGTCGCGGTCGAGACCGGCGACAGCGTGCCGGTTGACACCTCGACCGGGGTCGAGCCGGTGGAGGTGGACGTGCTGGCGTCCGGGATCGTGGAATTCGTGAACGAGAAGCTCTGGGACGCGGCGGTTGAGGTGCTCGACGGCAGCGCGGCCGGGACGCCGGCGGTCTGGGTCGAGGTGCTGCAGCGGCCGTGGCACACGGTCGTGCTCGCGCCCGGGGTCGAGGTCTGGGCCTGCGCCGGACGACCGTTCGTGGCGGGCGTGGTGGCCGCCGCCGTGCCGGACGTCGCCGTGGTCGTCGCCGACGTCGGGTCCGTTGTCGTGGTCGACGTCGGATCAGTCGTGGTGGGCGTGGTGGTCGTGGTCGTCGACGTCGTCGTCGGATCCGGCGTGGTGGTCGTCGTGGTCGACGTCGGGTCCGTGGTCGTCGTGGTCGTCGTGTTCGACGTCGACGGATCAGTCGTGGTCGTGCCGGTCGTCGTCCCGATCCCCACGGCGGCGTTCGTGGTCGAGCCCGTGTCGGTGGGGCTCGCCGGCGTGGTGGCCGCGGGGGTCGCCGTGGTGGCCGCCGGGGTCGCCGGGGTCGCCGGCTGCGCGGCGGCGTCAGTCTGGGTGGCGGCCGGCGCCGGGGTGGCGGGCGCGGCCGGGGCCTGGGTGGCGGCGGGGGCCGGCGCCGGGGCGGGGCTCGACTTCGGCGTCATGGCCAGGACGAGCTGCTCGGGCGTGCGGTGAGCCAGAAGTGCCCCAAGGTGACGCTCCTGGCGCAGGTGGCGAGCGTACGAGCCGTCGCCCGCGGCCGCTCCAGCCACTCCGAAAACGGCGCAGCCAAGCGTTACGACGAGCCCGGCGATGCAGGCTCCCTTGCTCCGCATAATCATCCGCGTCCTGTTTCGGGACCGATCCATGGTCGCCCTCCGGCTTCCTGGTTCGAGGTTGGTCACCATGCTAAGCGCGACTTCAGCTTGCAATTCGTATTTCGACAAATGTCCTAGCGGACTTGAGCCCTGGCGCAAATTTCTTTTGAGGCCCGTCAGAACCTTGACAACGTCGTGGTAAGGTTGATAGGCGATGGAAGGATTGACCATCAACGAGGCGGCGCGCACGACCGGCTGGTCGGCGCGGATGCTGCGCTACGTCGAGCAGACGGGCCTGGTTTCCCCGGCCCGCTCGGCGTCCGGCTACCGCCTCTACGGACCCGCCCAGCTCCAACGGTTGCGCACGCTCAAGGAGCTCCTCGGGCACTTCGACGTCGGGCTGTCCGATGTCGCCTTCGCAGCCCGCATGGCCGCCAGTCCTGACCTGCGCGACGCCGTGCAGGCCTGGCTGGAAGCCGAGGCGCACCGTCCCGAGGACGTCGGAGCCGAGGACTGGCTGCGGTTCGAGCAGGAAAAACACCAAAGACTGCTGGCCGTCGCCTAGCGCTACCGGCGACCGCCTGATGACCCCGACCGTGGAGGCAGGATGAGCACGACCGTTGCCAAGGCAGATTTCAAGGTGGCCGACCTCGGGTTGGCCGAGTTCGGCCGTAAGGAGATTCGTCTCGCCGAGCACGAGATGCCTGGGCTCATGGCGATCAGGCGCGAATACGCCGACCGGCAGCCCCTGCGCGGCGCGCGGATCACCGGGTCGCTGCACATGACGGTGCAGACCGCGGTGCTGATCGAGACGCTGGTGGCGCTCGGGGCGGAGGTCCGCTGGGCGTCCTGCAACATCTTCTCGACCCAGGACCACGCGGCGGCGGCCATCGTGGTGGGTCCGGAGGGGACTCCCGAGGATCCGCAGGGCGTGCCGGTCTACGCCTGGAAGGGGGAGACGCTCGAGGAGTACTGGTGGTGCACCCTGCAGGCCCTGTCCTGGCCTGGTGACAGCGCCCCCACCGGCCCGAACATGATCCTCGACGACGGCGGCGACGCCACGCTGCTCGTCCACAAGGGGGTCGAGTTCGAGCGCGCCGGCGCGGTGCCCGATCCGGCCAGCGCCGACTCCGAGGAGTTCGCGATCGTGCTCGGGCTGCTCCAGCGCTCGCTCGAGGACGACCCGCAGCGGTTCACCAAGGTCGCCGCCGAGATCCAGGGCGTGACCGAGGAGACCACCACCGGGGTCCATCGCCTGTATCAGTTCGCCGAGCGCGGGGAGCTTCTGTTCCCGGCGATCAACGTCAACGACTCGGTCACCAAGAGCAAGTTCGACAACAAGTACGGCTGCCGGCACTCGCTGATCGACGGGATCAACCGCGCCACCGACGTGATGATCGGCGGCAAGCTGGCCGTGATCTGCGGCTACGGCGACGTCGGGAAGGGCTGCGCGGAGTCGCTGCGCGGGCAGCGCGCCCGCGTGGTGGTCACCGAGATCGATCCGATCTGCGCGCTCCAGGCGGCGATGGACGGCTATCAGGTCCTCACGCTCGAGGACGTTGTGGGCACGGCGGACATCTTCATCACCGCGACGGGGAATCGCGACGTGATCAAGGCCGAGCACATGGCGCGGATGAAGCATCAGGCGATCGTCGGAAACATCGGCCACTTCGACAACGAGATCGACATGGCCGGCTTGTCGAGGGTTCCGGGCATCAAGAAGATCGGCATCAAGCCGCAGGTTGATGAGTGGGTATTCGAGGACGGGCACTCGGTGATCGTGCTGTCCGAGGGCCGGCTGCTGAACCTGGGCAACGCCACCGGGCACCCGAGCTTCGTGATGTCGAACTCGTTCACCAACCAGGTGATCGCGCAGATCGAGCTGTTCGGCCACACCGATATCTACGAGCGGCGGGTCTACACGCTGCCCAAGCACCTCGACGAGAAGGTGGCCCGGCTGCACCTGCCGGCGCTTGGGGTCAAGCTGACCGAGCTCTCGCCGGATCAGGCCGCCTACCTGGGCATCCCGGTCGACGGTCCGTTCAAGTCCGACCACTACCGGTACTAGGCCCGGCGGTCTCGCAACGGGGTAACGGGGACCGGTCCGCCCGGCCCGCCGACGGCGCGATGGCCAAGACGCGCCTGCCGCTGCACGACGTCGCCGAGGAGTCGCTGGCGCCGGTTGGCGTGTCCCGGATCGCCTGGGCGGCCGGTCAGATGCCCGTGCTCGCCCGCATCCGCGAGCGGTTCGCCTCGGCACGGCCGCTCGAGGGCATGCGCGTCGGGGCCTGCCTGCACGTCACCGCCGAGACGGCGAACCTGGTGCTAGCCCTGGCCGACGGAGGAGCGCAGGTGGCGCTGTGCTCGGCCAACCCGCTCTCGGCCCAGGACGATGTGGCGGCCGGCCTGGTCTACGAGCACGGGATCGCGGTCCACGCGGTGCGCGGCGAGGACGTCGACAGCTACGCCCGCCACGTTCGGGCGGTACTCGACGGCAAGCCGAACGTGACCGTCGACGACGGCGCCGACCTGCTGGTGACCGCCCACGCGCGGGGCGGCGCTGCGCTCGAGGGCCTGATCGGGGGGACCGAGGAGACGACCACGGGCCTCGTGCGCCTCAGGCGCCTCGAGGCCGAGGGAACGCTGTCCTGCGCGGTGCTCGCGGTCAACGAGGCCCGGACCGAGCGTGCGCTGAACGATCGCCATGGAACCGGTCAGTCGGCGCTCGACGGGATCGTCCGGGCCGGCCACGTGCTGCTCGCCGGCCACACGGTCGTGGTGGTCGGGTACGGATGGGCGGGCCTCGGGATCGCCGAGCGGGCCCGCGGCGCCGGCGCTGCCGTGATCGTGTGCGAGATCGACCCGTTGCGGGCGCTCGAGGCGCGCATGGCGGGCTACCAGGTGATGCCGGCGCTGGAGGCCGCCGAGCGCGGGGACGTGTTCGTCACCGTGACCGGCTCCCGGCGGGTCCTGCGGGGCGAGCACTTCCGGCGCATGAAGGACGGCGCGATGCTGGCCAACGCCGGGCACTTCGACGTCGAGCTTGATCTGGACGAGCTGCGAGGGCTGGCTTCTGAGGTGCGCGAGGTCCGGCCGCTGATCGAGCAATACGAGCTCGAGGACGGGCGGCGGCTCAACCTGCTGGCACGGGGCCGGGTGGTCAACCTGGCCGCCGGCGAGGGGCATCCGGCCGCCGTGATGGACGTCTCGTTCGCCCTGCAGGCGCTGTGCGTCGAGCACCTGGTGGCGCGGCGGGACGAGCTGCCCGTCGGCGTCCAGGCGGTCCCGGAGTCGATTGACCGCGAGGTGGCGACCCTGAAGCTGGCCGCGCTCGGGGTGGCGATCGACGAACCGACCCCGGACCAGCAGCACTACCGCGAGTCGTGGACCTGACGGCGCGCGCAGGGGCGGGCCCGCGACGTTAGGACCGGCCCTTCTGAGAACATTCTGTTCACATGGAAGCCACGAGTGCTCGAGGTCCTCTCCGGGGCGGGATCGACCTGGGGGGAACCAAGATCGAGGCGATCGTCGTCGACGCCGGCCAAACGGTGCTCGGCTCCTCGCGGCATCCCACGCCATCGAGCGGCGGTCCGGAGGCGGTGGCGGCTGAGCTTGTTGCGGCGATGCGCGGGGCGTGCCAGGCGGCCGGGGTCGAACCGGCGGCGCTCCAGGGCGTCGGGGTGGGCTCGCCCGGCGTGGTCGACGAATCCACCGGGACGGTGTCGACGGCGCGGAACCTGCCCGACTGGGAGGGCAGCTTCGCGCTCGGGCCGGCGCTCAGCCGCGAACTGGGCACGGCCGCGACGCTCGGCAACGACGTGCAGGTGGCCACCGACGCCGAGTTCGAGTTGGGCGCCGGCCGGCCGTACCAGTCGGTGCTCGGGGTGATGTGGGGAACCGGCGTGGGCGGAGGGATCGTCCTCGACGGCAGGCCGTGGCTGGGCCGGGGCGGGGCGGGCGAGATCGGCCACGTAGTCGTGAGGATCGACGGCCGGCGCTGCCCATGCGGCCGCAGAGGATGCATGGAGGCGTATGCCGGGCGGGCGGCGATGGAGGCCAGAGCGCGCCGCAAGCAAGAGGACGGCACCTCCACGGATCTGTTCAAGATCATGAAGGACCGCGGCCGCACCAAGCTGACCAGCGCGGTGTGGGCCAAGGCGCTCGAGCGCGGAGACAAGCTCGCCACCGAGTTGATCGACGAGGCGGTCGAGGCGCTCGGCGCCGGCATCGCGTCGGCCCAGAACCTGCTCGACGTCCAGGCGATCGTGATCGGCGGCGGCCTGGGGGTGCGGCTAGGCGAGCCGTTCGTGCAGCGGATCCGCAAGGCCATGCAGCCCCACGTGTTCAACGACGCGAACCCGCCCGATGTGCTGGTCGCGGCGCTCGGCGACCTCGGTGGCGCGCTGGGCGCGGCGTTGCTGGTCAGCCGGCGGGCCGAGGGCACGCCCGCGCCTGTGGCCGAGACGCCACCGAACGCTTCGTAGTCAGTTCGCGCCGATCGTCGTGCATCCGCCGGAGGCACTTCGGTCTCGGGGGTGCAAAACGTAGGAAAGCCCCCCGCCCCCAATCGCTTCCGTTAGATAAGCGCCTGGCAGGCGCTTATGTGCCGAAAGCGCGAGAGTCAGGGGGAGGTTTGGGCGTTTATGCACCAGATCGGCCCGTGGACAAGCGGGCGAGAGGCCCCGTGGCGACCGTGCCCGTTTAACACTCGCTAAACATCGCCGAGTGGCGACCGGCCAAAGACTCTGGCAGGATGGTCGGGCCGCTGGACGAATCTGCGGTAGAGGGGGAGAGAAACCCGTGGATACGGCACGAATGCCCGCGAGAGGTTCATGATCGCCAGGGTCGCGGCGGTCGCGGCGCTGGCGACCGCGATCGTGGTGGTGGTGCTGGTCCTGCTGGGCGGCAGCCCGGGCTACACACTCCGGGCGGACTTCCAGGACGCCGGCGGGCTGGTCACCGGCAACCAGGTGCTGATGGGGCCGGCGACCGTCGGGTCGGTGAAGTCGATCTCGCTGACGGCGAACGGCCAGGCCCGGGTGACGATGTCGATCGACTCGAGCGCGGCGCCGCTGCACGAGGGCACGGTGGCGCGGATCTACGAGAACTCGCTGTCGGGCATCGCCAACAAGTACGTGGTGCTCGAGCCCGGCGCCACCGAGGCGCCGGCCATCCAGGACGGTGGGACGATCGGCGAGAACCACACGTACTCGTTCGTGAGCCTGGATCAGGTGTTCGACGCGCTCGACCCGCTCAGCCGTGCCGGCCTGCAGGGCGTGATCCGGGGCGAGGCGGCGAGCATCCAGGGCAAGTCGGCGCAGGCGAACAAGACGCTGAAGTACCTCGCGCCCGGGCTGGCCAGCACGAGCAACCTGACCGCCGAACTCGACCGAAACGAGCCGGCGTTTGACGGCCTGCTCGTGCAGGGGGCGCAGGCCATGCAGGCGCTGGCCTCGCGCAGTCAGCAGCTCTCCGATCTGATCGGCCAGACGGCCACCACGACCGGGGCGATCGCCGGCCAGGCCCAGAACCTCGAGCAGGCGCTGCAACTCCTGCCCGGCACGCTGACCCACGCCACCGACACGTTCGCCGGGCTGCGCACCACGCTCGACGCGCTCGATCCGGTCGTCGCCGAGTCCAAGGTCGCCTCGCGCCGGCTCGCCCCGTTCGCGGCCAGCTTGAGGAAGTTCACGAACGCGGCAATCCCGACCGTCACCGCGCTCAGCGCGCTGATCCACAACCCGGCCGGGACCGGTGACCTGACCACGCTGCTCCAACAGACACCTCAGCTGGCCCGCGTCGCCGCCACCGCCTTCCCGGACCTCATCCAGGCGATGAACGCCTCCCAGAACCAACTCGACAACCTGCGCGAGTACACGCCCGACGTGATCGCGGCGCTCACCGACCTCGGCCAGGCCGGCGCCTACTACGACGCCAACGGCCACTACATCCGGGTCCAGCCCTCGTTCTTCGCCTTCGGGCTCGACAGCCAGAACCAGCTCACCGACCGCCCGCCGTCCGAGCGCTACCAGGGTCTTGAGAACGTCAGTGCGCGGTGCCCCGGTGGCGCCGTGCAGCCCGCCCCCGACGGGTCGGCGCCCCACGCGGTCCCGGGCTGCCGATCGAACACCACCCTGCCCGGCCCATGAGACGTCTGGCCCTGATCGCGCTCGTGCTCGTCGCCGCCGCCACCATCGCGGCGGTGGCGAGCGCGTCCGGTCCGGGCGGGGGGCCCGGCAACTACCGGGTGCGCGCGATCTTCGACGACGCCTCGTTCGCGGTGGCGGGCGAGCAGGTGCGGGTGGCCGGCGCGCCGGTCGGGTCGATCGCCTCGCTGGACGTGACCAAGGGCAAGCAGGCCGCGGTCACGCTGCAGATCGACGACGCCCAGTTCACCCCGTTCCACGCCAACGCGACGTGCGCGATCCGCCCCCAGTCGCTGATCGGCGAGATGTACGTCGACTGCGCCCCGGGCACGTCGGCGACGCCAGAGCTACACCGGATCGCGCACGGCCCCGGCAAGGGCACCTACTACCTTCCTGTCGCCCGGACCCACTCGCCGGTCGACTTCGACATCGCGCAGAACATCTACCGCGAGCCGGTCGCCCAGCGGCTGGCGATCATCCTGAACGAGCTCGGCACGGGGCTGGCCGCGCGCGGTTCCGACCTGAACGCGGTCATCCACCGCGCCGACCCGGCGCTCGGCAACACCGACCAGGTCCTGAAGATCCTGGCCAGCCAGAACCACGCGCTGGCCAAGCTGGCCACGGACTCCGCGGCGGTCCTCACACCGCTGGCCAGACAACGGAAGTCCCTGGCCGACTTCATCGTCCAGGCCAACACCACGGCGGTGGCGAGCGCGGCCCGCGCGAGGGACATCTCGCGCTCGATCCAGCTGCTCCCCGCCTTCCTCCGGCAACTCCGGCCGCTGATGGTCGACCTCGGCACCCTGGCCGACCAGGGGACGCCGGTGGCGAGCGAGCTGAACGCGAGCGCGAGCGCGCTCGGGCGCGAGTTCACCGAGCTGACCCCGTTCGCCAAGGCGGCGCGAACCTCGCTGATCGCCCTGGGCAACGCGGCGGCGCAGTCGCAGGCCCCGCTGGTCGCCACGCTCCCGCTGGCCCGCCAGCTGAACCGCCTGGGCACCCAGGCCGAGCCCGCGGCCAACCTGTTGGACCGCCTGACCGCGAGCCTCGACAAGTCGGGGGCGATCGGGCAGCTGATGGCGCTCCTGTTCTACGGCACCAACGCGGCCAACGGCTTCGACAGCCTCGGGCACTACGTGCGCGACCAGCTGTTCGTGAGCGACTGCACGGGGTACGCCACCAGCCCGGTCCCCGGCTGCTCGGCGAACTTCCCCAAGGGCAGCAGCGCCTCGGCCGCGAGCGTCGCGACCATCGCGGGCCTGCCCAAGGGCAGCCAGCCGCTCCTGAGGGCCGCGCTGGCCGGGTCCACGGTGGCGCGGCGCTCATCGGACTCGCTGAGCGGCCTGCTCGACTACCTGATCGGACCGGCGAAATGAGCACGCGCCGCGATCGCAGCCCACTCGGCTCGCCGATCCTGATCGGCGCGCTGACCGTGCTCGCGGTGATCGTCGCGGTGTTCCTGGCCTACAACGCCAACAACGGACTGCCGTTCGTGCCCAGCTACACGCTGCACGTGCAGGTCGCCGACGCCAATGAGCTGACCCATGGGGCCGAGGTGCACATGGGCGGCGCGCTGGTCGGGTTCGTCGACGGCGTCCAGCCCGCCCGGACGCAGAACGGCCAGCCGATCGCGCTGCTCGCGCTCAAGCTCAACCGCAGCATCGGGCGGCTGCCCGTCGACTCCACGTTCACGGTCCGGCTGAAGGGCTCGATCGGGCAGAAGTACCTGGCGGTTGGACTCGGTCGTTCGCGGCGCACCCTCGCCGACGGCGCCACCGTGCCGGAGCGCCAGACCGGCGCCACCGTCGACCTCGATCAGGTGCTCTCGATGTTCGACCCGCCCACACGCCGGGGCGTCACCGCCTCGACCATCGGGTTCAGCGACGGTCTGGCCGGCCGCGGCACGGACGTCAACCAAGCGATCGGCGCGTTCGTGCCGCTGCTCACCCACCTGCGGCCGGTGGCCCGCAACCTGGCCTCGTCGCACACGGACCTGGCCGGCTTCCTGCACGGACTCGAGGCGTTCAGCGGCGCGCTCGCGCCGGTGGCAGGGACACAGGCGAACCTGTTCGTCGCCCTCGACGGCACGTTCCGCGCGCTGGCCGGCGTGTCGGTCCCGTTCCTGCAGCAGACGATCTCGGAGACGCCGCCCGCCTTCCAGGCCGTGATCGCGGACACCCCGACGATCCGGCCGTTCCTGACCGACTCGGCGGCGCTGCTCAGAGAGCTCCGCCCCGGGTTCGCCACGCTGTCGACCAGCGCGCCGGTGCTGGCCGACGCGTTCGCCGCGGGCGCGCGCAACCTACCCGGCACGGTGGCGCTCGACCGGCGGCTGGTCAGCCTGTCGCAGCACCTGCAGAGCTACGGGGAGAACCCCGCGGTCCAGCAGGGACTCGACCGCCTCACTCTGACCGCCTCGAGCCTCACGGCGCCCCTTAAGTTCCTCACCCCGGTCCAGTCCTCGTGCAACTACGTGACGCTGTTCCTGCGCAACGTGGCGAGCGTGCTGTCCGAGAACACCTCGTCGGGGACCTCGCTGCGCTTCTCCCTGGTCGCCATCGACGACGTGCTGGGAGGCGAGGCTGTCCCGTCGAGCCGCCCGTACACCACGCCGGTCACCGATCCGCGGGCCGAGCACGGACCGGTGCACGTCAACGCGTACCCGAACACCGATTCGCCGGGCGAGACGGCCGAGTGCGAGGCCGGCAACGAGCCCTACTCGGGCGCGGCGGCCGATATCGGGAACGCCGCCGGCAACCAGGGGCTGAAGACCGAGTCGACCACCCCGACCCAGCCGAAGTCGAAGAAGACCAAAACCGGGAGCAATCAGTGAGGCGCCGTCAGCCCCGGGTCTCGAACTTCGCCGCCGGGATCATCGGCGCGGTGGTGATCGCCCTGGCGGTCTACTTCGCGTTCGGCGGCTCGACGCCGTTCGCCGCCAAGCCGTTCGTGCTCAAGGCGGTGTTCACGAGCGAGACCCAGCTCCACATCCCATCGCCGGTGCGGATCGCCGGGGTGGACGTCGGCCAGGTGACCTCGGTGCGCCGGCTCGGCGGCGGCACGCAGGCCGCGGTGGTCACGATGGACATCAACTCGGGTGGCCTGCCCATCCACGCTGACGCCACCGCGGACATCCAGTCCCGGATCTTCCTCGAGGGCAACTTCTACGTCGACCTGCATCCCGGCTCGCCGAACGCCCCCGCGCTGAAGAGCGGGCGGACGCTGCCGCCGGCCAACACCGCGGGCCCGGTCCAGCTCGACCGGGTGCTCGCCGCGCTGAACTCCAACGCGCGGGCCAACCTCGAGACGCTCGTGCAGGGCTTCGGAGGCGCGCTCAACAACACGCCCACCGCCGCCCAGGACGCGACCCAGGACCCGAGCGTGCGCGGCCTGACCGCGGCGCAGGCGCTGAACCGCTCGCTCAAGTACTCGGCCGGCGCGTTCAAGGCCTCGGCGATCGTCAACCAGGCCCTGCTCGGCTCACAGCCGCACGACCTGAGCGGGGCGGTACAGGGCAACGAGCAGGTGTTCCGGGCGCTGGCGTCGCGACAGAACCAGCTCGCCAGCCTGGTCACCACGTTCGACTCGACGATGGCCGCGCTGGCCTCCCACCAGCAGGACCTGAGCGCCACGATCGCCGCGCTCCCGCCGCTGCTGCGGACCGCGAACCGGGCGCTCGCCTCGTTGGACGCCTCGTTCGGCCCGACGAGAGCGTTCGCGAAGGCGATCCTGCCGAGTCTGCCCGCAACTCGACCCCACGATCGGACAGGCGCTGCCCTGGCTGGCCCAGGCCACCGCGCTGGTCGCGCCGAGCGAGCTGGGCGGTCTGGTCAAGGACCTCACGCCGGCCGTCCAGCAGACCGCGAGCGCGCTCCAGTCGACGACCAAGCTGCTCTCCCAGAGCGACACGCTGGCCCGCTGCACGACCCACAACCTCGTCCCGACGGGCAACGCGGTGATCCAGGATCCCCCGCTGAACAACGGCGTCCCGGTCTATCAGGAGCTGCTCCAGACCGCGGTGGGACTGGCCAGCGCCGGGCAGAACTTCGACGGCAACGGTCGCTACCTGCGCTCGACGCCGGCCGGGGGATCGACCCCGGTGCAGACCGGCAACCTCGGGTCCCAGGGGCCGCTGTTCGGCAACGCGGTGCTCCAGCCGCTGGGCACGCGCCCGGCCTGGCCCGGCCAGGCGCCGCCGGTCAAGAGCGGCCGGCCGTGCTTCCAGAACGCCGCGCCGGACCTGAACCGGGTCAGCACAGGAGCGGGACCGTGAGGCGCGCGCTCAGAGAGCATCGCCGGGACTTCGTGGCGATCGTCGGGCTGGTCGTACTGGCCGGCGCGATCGCCGCATACATCCTGCTGCACCAGCCGGCCTTCTCGTTCAACCAGAACTACTACACCGTGCAGGCGCCGTTCTCGAACGCCTCGGCGGTCACCCCCGGCCAGGGGCAGGCGGTCACGATCGCAGGCGTGCAGGTCGGTCAGGTGGGCGGGGTCAAGCTGGTCGACGGCCAGGCCGTCGTGACCATGAACATCTTCCGCCGGTACGCGCCGATCTACCGCGACGCCACCGTGCTGCTGCGCCCGCGCACGCCGCTCAAGGACATGTACCTGGCGCTCGACCCGGGGACCAAGCGCGCCGGCGCCATCCGCGACGGCGGGATGCTGAGCGCCGCCGCAACCGCCCCGACCGTCGACCTCGACCAGATCCTCGCCTCGCTGGACTCGGACACCCGCAGCTACCTCCTGCTGCTGCTCTCGGGCGGGGCCCAGGCGTTCCGCGACCCGACCGCCGCGGCCTCCACGGTCCCCGGGCCGGGCGCGGCCCCCAGCCAGGCCGCGGTCGTCTCGCTGAGCGGCACGTTCAAGCGGTTCGAGCCGCTCGATCGCGACACCCGCAAGTTCGCCACGCTGCTCGCCGCGCGCAACGCCAACCTGCGCACCGCGATCCACAACCTCCAGCGCGTGGCCACAGCGCTCGGCGGCGTGGACGGGCAACTGGCGTCGCTGATCGTCGCCTCCAACGCGAACTTCTCGGCAATCTCCTCCCAGGACGAGAACCTCAAGGCGGGCCTGGCGCTGCTGCCGGGCACGCTCACGCAGACCAACCGGACACTGGGCAAGGTGCAGTCGTTCAGCGCTCAGCTCGGCCCGGCGCTGGCAAAGCTCGTTCCCTTCGCCCACGCGCTGGGGCCCGCGCTCAAGGCCTCCCGTCCGCTGTTCCACGACACCACGCCGGTCATCGAGAACCAGCTGCGGCCGTTCTCGACCGCCGTGCAACCCCTGGCCCGCGCGCTCCGTCCCGCGGCCACGAAGCTCGCGGGGGCGACCCCGCCGCTCACGCGCTCGGTAACCGTGCTCAACACGCTGTTCAACACGCTCGCCTACCAGCCGAAGGGAAGCGAGCAGGGGTACCTGTTCTGGGGCTCGTGGCTGGCGCACATCGCGTCGACGCTCACGAGCGTCCAGGACGCGCACGGGGCGAGCGTGCGCGGGATCTTCATGGCGTCCTGCCCGCAGCTGAACCTGCTCGAGACGACGATCAAGGCGGGTAGCCCGTCGGTCGGCCCGTTGCTCGACCTGCTGAACGCGCCGGACTTCACGCAGATCAACTCGTCGTTCTGCCCCCCGTCGCTCGGCGCCCTGACCCGAGCGCCGGCGGCGGCCACCGGAGTGAGCGGATGAACAAGCAGGCCCCCAGCGCCGCCCGCATCCTCACGATGATCGCGTTCGCCGCGTCGTGCATCGGGCTGCTGCTGTTCCTGTGGATTTCCTTCGGCGGCACGACCTCGCTCGGCCCCAAGGGCTATGAGATCAGCGCGGAGTTCGACCAGGCGGAGAATCTGGGCAGCCAGGCCGACGTGCGGATCTCCGGGGTCAACGTGGGCAAGGTGGTCGGCGTCAGCCTCGACCGCCACACGGGGCTGACCCGGGCGGTGATGGAGATCGACCCGCAGTTCGCGCCGCGGCCGGTCGATACCCACGCGATCCTCCGCCAGAAGACGCTGCTGGGGGAGACCTACGTCGAGCTCTCGCCGGGAACCCACGGCGGGCGAAAGCTGCCCGATGGGGCGAGCCTGCCGAAGGGTCAGATCGCGCCCACCGTGCAACTCGACCAGATCCTCTCGACGTTCGACCCGGCCACGCGGCAGGCCTTCGAGACGTGGATGCAGCAGCAGGGCACCGCGCTGACCGGGCGCGGGCAGGACCTGAACGCCGCCCTGGCCGAGCTTTATCCGTTCGCCACCAACGTCGACTCGGTGCTCGCCGTGCTGAACCGCGACAGCGCTGCCACCAGCACGCTGCTGCGCGACGGCGGTCAGGTGTTCTCGTCGATCGCCCGCTCCCCGAGCGCTCTGCAGCAGCTGGTCGACAACAGCAATGCCGCGTTCTCGGCCACCGCCCGGCAGGCGAACGCGCTGGCGGCGACGATCAGGGCGTTCCCGGGCTTCCTGGTCGCGCAGCGACAGACCATCGACCGCGTCAAGCGCTTCTCGGTGACCACGAAGCCGCTCGTCGACGAGTTGCGACCGGCGGCCGTGCAGCTCAGCCCGGCCTTGAAATCGCTCGCCGTCCTCGCCCCGCAGCTCAAGAGCCTGCTCGTGAACGAGGGGCCGCTGACGCGCGCGTCGCAGGCCGGCATTCCCGCGCTCGAGCGGTTCCTCGACGACAGCGTGCCGCTGCTCGCCCGGGCCACGCCCTACCTCGGCGGCGTCATCCCGGTGCTCGACTACATCAACACCTACCGGCGCGAGGTCGCGGGCTTCTTCGCCAACAGCACCGCCGCGGCCGAGGCCACCGCGCCGGCGGCGGTCGGCCACAAGCTCCTGCACTACGTGCGGGTGTCCAGCCCGCTCAACCCGGAGACGCTGACCGACTACGCGAACCGGCTCTCGACGAATCGCGGCAACCCGTATCTGGTCCCGGGCGGCTACTCCAATCTCGTCTCCGGGCTCCCCGTGTTCGGCAGCTATCTGTGCACGAGCAACCCTCAGCCGACGATCGGCCCTACTATTGCGCCCGCGCTGGCTGCGGTGCTGAGCGCCGATTACTACACGTCGGACCCGAGCGGGCCGACGTGCCAGGCGCAGCCGCCGCTCGGCGAAGCAACCACCGGACAACCACAAGCGTTCCCCCAACTACAACCACTCCCATGAGCATGGCCGGCTCTGGCTCGCATCAACCAAAAGGAGGAGTCTGTTGCGACGAATCGTCGTAATCGCCACGGCGCTAGCCGTGCTCGTTGCCGCGGTGTCGGCATACGCTGCCACCAGCGGCTTCAACACCTACACCGCGACGGTCAAGGTCTCGCCGAACAAGGCCGGTAGCGCCAAGGCGCCGGCCGTGATCGCCTTCACCGAGAAGTACACGGCCAACGGCACGGGCGGCAACCGGACCGCGCCGCTGACCAACCTCAAGAGCAAGATCTACGGCATCAAGAACTCCGGAAAGGGCTTCCCGACCTGCAGCCTGGCCAAGATCCAGGCCGCCAAGTCGGACACCGTTTGCCCGAAGGGTTCGCTCGTCGCCACCGGTGCGATCACCGCAGTACTTGGCCCGACGTCCGACCCCAGCGCGTCCAACCCGAGCACCCTGCCGTGCGACCCGCTGCTGCACGCATACAACGGCGGCCCGGGCAAGGTCGTGTATTTCTTCGTCGACGTGGCGCCGAATCACGCCTGCGCGGGTGGCGCGATCACGACCGGCACGGTGGGTCCGTTCCAGGGCACGATCAAGACCGTCGGCAAGAACCTCATCATCAACACGCCGATTCCGAACTACGTCTCGTTCCCGCTCAGCGGGGTCGAGGGCTCGCTGACCAGCGAGACCCTGAACTGGCTCAAGGTGACCAAGAAGGTCAACGGCAAGACCGTCGCCTACAACGCGTCGGTCGGCTGCAAGAACGGCAAGCGTCCGTACAGCCACACGCTGACGGCCGAGATGAACGGTCAGTCACAGTCCGGCACGGTGCCGGGCACCCAGAAGTGCAGCTGACCCACTCGTAGGCCGGGCCTCGCTTCGCTCGGCGTCCCTGGGACCGCGTACCCCGTCCGGATGGGGTACGTGGGCCCCACGGATGCCGGGCGCAGCCCGGCCCCAAAATCCCCGTCGCGTGGACGGGTGCGGACTAGGCGACCTCGAAGCGCTCGGCCCGCTGCTCGGCTCGCTCGGACTCGTTCAGCATCTGGACGAACAGCATGACGAGCGCGATCCCCATCACGATCGACTGCTCGAGGGCCATGACCAGGCCGGCCATCATCTGGTCCTCGAGCGGCGTAAGCCCCCAGTAGTGGGGCTGGTGGGCGTAGAAGGGATAGATGACCCGCGGGGCGAAGGCCAGCGCCACTCCGAGGAGCCCCACCAGCAGCTTCCCGCCGGTCATGTACCCCACCGGCCCGAGGCCGGCCAGGCGCATCCGGCTGCGGATCGGCGACAGGACGTGCCACCAGTAGAGCGCGCCGGCGGTGAAGAAGGTGAAGTGCTCGAAGGCGTGGATCCAGTCGTCGCCCTGAGCCTTGTCGTACAGCGCCGGCACGTGCCAGAGCCACAGGACCGCGGCGTAGAAGATCACCGCGAACGCCGGGTGGCCGAGGAACCCGGCGCGCCGCTCGATTCGCTGCAGGCGCCGCGTGACCGGGCGCAGGAGCACCTTGGTCAGCCCGAGGATGAGCAGGATCGGGGCGATGTCGAGCAGCAGCATGTGCTGCACCATGTGCATGACCATCAGCTGGTCGCCGAGCGAGTCCAGTGGCGAGATCAGCGCCACGACGATCGTCAGGATCCCGCCGGCGTACAGCAGGGCCCGCCAGATGCTGGGCGGGTGGCGCTCGCCCGGTCGCCGGGCCCGCCGCCATGCCGCGACGTACAGCGCGACCAATACGACCACGCCGACGAGCACCAGCGGATCGAACGTCCACGAGGTCTCGGGAGCCACTACCAGGGATTATGCGCAGTTCGAGCGCGAATGCGGATCGACAAACGTCCGGCGGAGGACTAGGCTAATTCGTTCACCGCACATCCATCCTTCCCAGCGAGGAGGTAGGTCGAGATGCGCATCGAGGTCAAGGGCCGGAACCTGGCCGTCTCGGAGGACCTGCGCGAGCATGTCGCCAAGCGCTTTCGCAAGGTCGAGCGGCAGGTATCGGAACTCGCCGAGCTCGAGGTGGAGGTATTCGAGGAACGCAATCCTGCGATCGCCGACAACCAGGTGGCCGAGGCGACGCTGCACCTCAAGGGGGTGACGCTGCGGGCGCGGGACGCCTCGCCCGACATGGTGCACTCGATCAACCTGTGCGCCGACGAGCTGCACATTCAGGTCAAGCGCCACCGCGACAAGCGTCGCAGACGGCGCGAGCAGCGGGCTGCGGCGCCCCAGAACGCGGCTGTCGGGGCGCCCGAGGCGGAGGAGGAAACGGCCGACGGAGGGGTGACTTCAGCGGCCTGACGACGGGCCAAAAAGCCGGATGCGGCTAAAAGCCTGATTGCTACGCTAGCCGTATGTCCTTTCTGGACCGCGCGCTTCGCCTGGGCGAAGGTAGGAAGTTCAAGACCTACGAGCAACGCGTCGGCCGCATCAACGGCTACGAGGCCGAGCTCGAGCACTACACCGACGGAGAGCTGAGGGAAGCCGCCGACGAGCTGCGCGAACGCGCGGGCGGCGGCGAGAGCCTCGACGACCTGCTGTTCGAGTGCTTCGCGCTCGTGCGCGAGGCGGGCCGGCGCAGCATGGGGATGCGCCACTTCGACGTCCAGCTGATCGGTGGGATGGTGCTCCACGACGGCGCGATCGCCGAGATGCGCACCGGCGAGGGCAAGACGCTCACCGCCACCCTGGCCGTGGTGCTGAACTCGCTGTCCGGCCGGGGCGTGCACGTGGTCACGGTCAACGACTACCTGGCCCGCCGCGACGCCATGTGGATGAAGCCGATCTACGACATGCTCGGCGTGTCGGTCGGGATCCTCCAGAACATGCAGCCCTACGAGGACAAGCGGGCCGCCTACGCCGCCGACGTCACCTACGGCACCAACTCGGAGTTCGGCTTCGACTACCTGCGCGACAACATGGCGACCTCGCTGGAGGAGAAGGTCCAGCACGGCGGCCGGCCCAAGCCCGAGGAGGGCAAGTCCCACTACCACGCGTTCGCGATCGTCGACGAGGTCGACAACATCCTGATCGACGAGGCCCGCACCCCGCTGATCATCTCCGGCGCGCCCGAGCAGGCCGCAGACCTGTACCGGACGTTCGCGCGGCTGGCTCCGCAGATGAAGGCGGGCAAGACGCCGGAGGGCATGGACCCGCGCATGAAGAAGGGTTTCGTGGCGGACTTCGACTACGAGTTCGAGGAGAAGCACAAGACGGTCGCGATCACCGAGCAGGGCGTGGCCAAGGCCGAGCGCTTCCTGAACATCGACCACCTCTACCGCGCCGAGAACGGCCACCTGGTCAACCACCTGATCCAGTCGCTGAAGGCCGAGTCGCTCTACAAGCGCGACGTCGACTACGCGGTGATCGACGGCGAGGTCAAGATCATCGACGAGTTCACCGGTCGCATCCTCGAGGGCCGGCGCTGGTCCGAGGGTCTGCACCAGGCCGTCGAGGCGAAGGAGGGCGTGCGGGTTCAGGAGGAGAACCAGACGCTGGCCACGATCACGCTGCAGAACTACTTCCGGATGTACGACAAGCTCGCGGGCATGACCGGCACGGCGCTGACCGAGGCGACCGAGTTCATGAAGATCTACAACCTGCCGGTGGTCGAGATCCCGACGAACCGTCCGATGGTCCGCGGCGACCGCAACGATCAGGTCTACAAGACCAAGGACGGCAAGTGGAGCGCGGTGGTCCGCGAGATCGTCGCTCGCCACGAGGCCGGACAGCCGGTGCTCGTGGGCACGATCTCGGTCGAGGTCTCCGAACTGCTGTCCGACGGCTTGAAGCGACGCGGGATCAAGCACACGGTGCTGAACGCCAAGCCCGAGCACGCCGAGCGCGAGGGCGAGACCATCGCAGAGGCGGGCGCCCCCGGCGCGGTCACGATCGCGACCAACATGGCCGGCCGCGGTGTCGACATCAAGCTGGGTGGCAACGCCGAGCACCTGGCCCAGCTGGAGATGGCCAAGCTCGGGTTGCAGCCCGGGATGCCCGACTACGACGAGCACTACGCCAAGGTGCTGCCGTCGATCGATGAGCGGGTGGAGGGTCTGCGGGAGCAGGTGCTCGACGCGGGCGGGCTGTTCATCCTCGGCACCGAGCGCCACGAGTCGCGGCGGATCGACAACCAGCTGCGCGGCCGCTCGGGACGTCAGGGCGACCCGGGTGAGTCCCGCTTCTTCCTCTCCGCCCAGGATGACCTGGTGCGGCTGTTCGCGGGGGAGCGCATCTACAAGATCCTCGACCGGCTGGGCAGCGTCGACGACGAGGGCAACGAGGAGCCGATCGAGCACGGCATGCTCTCCAAGCAGATCGAGAAGGCCCAGCGCAAGGTCGAGGAGCAGCACTTCCTCACTCGTAAGCACACGCTCGAGTACGACGACGTGCTCAACCAGCAGCGCGAGGTGATCTACACCTACCGCGACGAGATCCTCGAGGGGCGCGACATGAGCGATACGTCCCGCTCGGAGATCTCGAGCCTGATCGACCGCATGGTCGACGAGTACACGGCCGGCGATTTCGTCGAGGAATGGGACGTCAGCGGCCTGCTGGGCCGGATGGCCGAGATGTTCCCGCCGGACGCCGAGTTCCCGGACATCGACGCCGTGCGGACCGACCGCGAGGAGCTCAAGGCGGTGTTCGAGCAGGTCGCCGAGGAGCAGTACGAGCAGCGCGAGGCCGAGCTCCCGACCGAGGTGATGCGCGACGTCGAGCGCTTCCTGCTGCTGCAGATCATCGACCAGCGCTGGCGCGAGCATCTTTACGACATGGACTACCTGCGCGAGGGCATCCATCTGCGCGGGTTCGCCCAGATCGAGCCGCTGGTGGCCTACAAGAACGAGGCCTTCGACCTGTTCCGGGATCTGATCAACTCGATCTGGGACGACTTCGCCCGGCTCATCTTCCGCGTGCAGATCACGCTCGAGGGCCCCAACGGCGGCCCGCCTGAGCCGCCGGCCCGGCGCAGCCCGAGCAGCGCGGCGAGCTCACCGACCGGTGGCGGCCGTGTGACCTACTCGGGTGGTGGTGGCGCGCCGCAGGGCGCAATGGCGATCGCCGCGGCGGCCGGTGGCGCGGTGCCGGGTGACGCCGGCGCTTTCCCGGAGGAGCCCATGCCCGTCCAGATCGAACAGCGCCACGTCGACCCGAGCGAGCAGATCGGGCGCAACGATCCGTGTTGGTGCGGGTCGGGCAAGAAGTTCAAGAGGTGCCACGGCGCTTAGACGGATGGGCGTGACGCCGGTGCGGCGTCCCGTGGGTCGTGGGTCCGGACTCGCCGTAATGGCACTGCGCCCGAGGGACGCCGTACCGGCGCGCACGCCCCCTTCCTGAGCCCGCCGTACCAGCGTCCACGCCCCTTCCTGAGCCGCGTACCGGCGCCCACGCCCCTTCCTGAGTCCGGCGCCGGGGGCGCTGAACCCGACCGATCGCGAGTGTTCTGCCACTCGCCGCCTCTCGCGCGCCGAGTGGCAGATGACTCGCGCTATACGCGAGTGAATCTCCATTCACCCAGGCGGGCGGGGCGAATGGCAGATCACTCGCGCCATGATCCCGAGCGAGACCAGGGTTCTCATCGAACATCTCCTCCACAGTGGTTCCGAAGTAACGCGCGAGCGCCGCGCGAGCGGCAGTGAGGCTGTGGGTTGTCAAGGGCACCCGCGCTAGATTGCGCGCGGATGCCCGACGACGACACTCTCCGCGCCTCCGACGAGCAGCGCGAGCGCGCCGCCCAGGAGATCCGCGAGCACTTCGCGGCCGGCCGGCTGACCGACGAGGAGCTGAGCGACCGCGTCCAGGCCGCCTACGCGGCTCGGACCCAGGGCGACCTGAACGCCGTGCTGGCCGATCTGCCCAGGCTGCCGGCCAGTCCCGCCGAGCGCAAAGCGGAGCTCGCGGCGCGGCGCGGCCAGCTCCAGCGGCGGATGCTCCAGGAGGCCGGGGGCGGCGTCGGCACGATTGCGATCTGCACGGCGATCTGGGTGGCATCGGGCGCGAGCGGCTTCTTCTGGCCGATCTTCGTCGTGCTCGCGGTGCTGGTTCCGCTGCTGCGCAACAGCTGGCGACTGTACGGCCCGGCCCCGGAGCTCGAACGGGTCGAGCGCGAACTCGAGGCGCGCCGGCGCAAGGACGAGGTCCGCAAGCAGATCCGCGACGACGCCCACCGCCGCGCCGGCCGGTCCTCCGACCGGCACGGTGGCGAACGTCAGTAGTCCAATCGGCCGCTAGCCCTGGCTCTGATACCGGACGTGGTCCGGCTCGATCACGAACTTGATCCGTTCCTCGCCCGGCTGGCGGAACGGGTACTCGTCCTGCCCGATGTACTTCTTGGTCAGCGCGTTGATGTGCTCGTCCGCGCCCTCGGTGGTTCGGGTCGCGCGGCCGCGGATCTCCACGTAGCTGTAGGGGTTGTTGCCCTCGTACACCAGCAGGGTGACCCGGGGATCGCGCTCGAGGTTGGCGGGCCACTTGCGGCCCTTGGCGCTGTTGACCGCGACGCCGCCGTTCTCGGCGTTGATCCAGACGACCGCGTCGAGGATCGAACCGTCGGGGTTCAGCGTCGAGATCACGGCGCAGTTGGGCTGCTCGAGCAGCTCGCGTACAGGTTGGTCTTTGAGGCTTGCCATGGCAGGCAATGTACCCGGTGCAACCTCCGCTGCTACCGTGCAGGGCGATGGCCACCGCACCCTCAGAGCCCCTCTCCCAGCGCCTCGCGGCGATTCGCGAGCAGCTCAAGCTGCTCGCGGACTACCTTTGACCCGGCTGAGCTGAGCGAGCGCATCGGCGCTCTGGAGCAGGAGATGGGTGCTCCCGGGTTCTGGGAGGACCAGGAGCGGGCGGCCCAGGTCAGCGCCGAGCACGCGCGCACGAGTCGGCGCCTGTCGACCTACCGGGAGCTCGAGCGCGACGCCGAGGACCTCGAGCCGCTGGCCGAGCTCGCCGAGGAGGACCCCGAGATGGCGAGCGAGCTCGAGGAGCAGATCTCGAGCGTGCAGGAGCGCCTCGAGCAGCTCGAGGAGCAGCGCCTGTTCTCCGGTCCCTACGACACAGGCGACGCGCTCGTCGCGGTCAACTCCGGGGCCGGCGGCACCGACGCCCAGGACTGGGCGGAGATGCTCCTGCGCATGGAGATGCGATGGGCCGAGCGGCGCGGGTTCGACGTCGAGCTGCTCGAGGCGTCGCCTGGCGAGGAAGCCGGCATCAAGTCCGCCACGTTCCTGGTCAAGGGAGAGAACGCGTACGGGCTGTTCGGCGCCGAGAAGGGCGTTCACCGCCTGGTTCGCCTGTCCCCGTTCGACGCCGCCCACCGCCGCCAGACGAGCTTCGCCGGTGTGGAGGTCTCGCCGGTGGTCGAGGACATCGGCGAGGTCGAGATCGACGACGACGACCTGCAGATCGACACCTACCGGGCCAGCGGCGCCGGCGGCCAGCACGTGAACAAGACCGACTCGGCTGTGCGCATCACCCACAAGCCGACGGGGATCGTCGTGCAGTGCCAGAACGAGCGCTCTCAGTCTTCGAACAAGGCCGAGGCGATGACGATGCTGCGCTCCAAGCTGCTCGAGCTCGAGGAGCGCAAGCGCCGGGAGGAGATCGCGCGCGAGCGCGGCGAGGCTCAGGACGTCAACTTCGGCTCGCAGATCCGCTCCTACGTCCTGCATCCGTATTCGATGGTCAAGGACCACCGCACCGACTTCGAGATGGGGGACACCGCCCGTGTGCTCGACGGCGATCTCGACGGCTTCGCCCGCTCGTACCTGCTGAAAGCGGCCAAGTGACCGACGTCCCGAGCCGGGGCGTGGTAGCCGCCGGCGAGCCCGCCGCCGGCCGCCGAGCCCGCCCCGGCAGCCGAGCCCGCCCCGCCGGAGGATCACACTCGCGAGCCGGCCGCGCAGCCGACCGCCCCGTATCTGGAGGCGATCGCCGCCTACGGCTTCCGCGGCTCGCTGCGCTTCCACGTCCCCGGCCACAAAGGCGGCGAGGGAGCCGACCCGGGGCTGCGCGCCGCGCTGGGTGACCGTGCCCTGCTGCTCGACGTGCCGCAGGACATCGAGGGCATCGACGTGGGGCCGCCGCCCACCCCGTACGAGCGCGCCGAGCAACTGGCCGCGGACGCCTACGGCGCGGCCCGGGCCTGGTTTCTGACCAACGGCGCCACCCAGGGCAACCACGCCCTGTGCCTGGCCCTGGCGCCCCCGGGCGTCCGGGTGATCCTCCAGCGCAACTCGCACGCCAGCCTGATCGACGGTCTGGTCCTGAGCGGCGGCACCGCCCGGTTCGTCGCGCCCGAGTACGACGTCGAGCTGGGGATGGCCCACGGCGTCACGCCCGATGCGCTAGCCGAGGCGTTCGAGCGCGCCCCCGATGCCCCCGCCGCGTTCATCGTGTCGCCGACCTACTACGGGATGGCCGCCGACGTCGAGGGATGCGCCGAGATCGCCCACGCCGCAGGAGCGGCGCTGATCGTCGACGGCGCGTGGGGGTCGCACTTCGGCTTCCATGCTCGCCTGCCCCGCTCGCCGCTGGCCCTGGGCGCCGACGCGATGCTCGCCTCGACCCACAAGATCGTGGGCAGCCTCACCCAGTCGGCCATGCTGCTGGTGGCCGGCACCGGGCGGGTCGACCCCGAGGCGGTGGCCCGGGGGGTCCGGCTGATCCGCTCGACCAGCCCGAGCGCGCTGCTGATGGCCTCGCTCGACGCCGCCCGGCGCCAGCTCGCCGTGCACGGCGAGGCGCTGCTCGACCGCACGATCCACGCCTCCGCGCACGCCCGCGAGGCGATCGACGCGGTCCCCGGCTGCTCGGTGCTGGGCGAGGACTTCGTGGGGCGGCCGGGGATCGCCGGCTGGGACCCGTTGCGCATCGTGATCGACGTGCGCGGCACCGGCTGCACCGGCTACGAGGTGGCCGCGGCGCTGCGCAACTCCTACGACATCTACGTCGAGCTGGCCACTCATGCAACGCTCGTCCTGGTTCTCGGGATCGGCCAGCCCGTCGATGCGCTCGAGCGCCTCGCCCACGACTTCGCCGAGACCGTCCGGCAGATCGCCCGTCCGCGCGTGCGCCACGCGATCACGCGTCCGCCGGCGGCGCTCGAGCACGAGACCGTCGTCTCCCCGCGCGAGGCCTTCCTGGGCCGCGGCGAGACCGTCCCGGTCGCGGAGGCGGTCGGGCGGATCTCGTGCGAGTCGATCGCCGGCTACCCGCCCGGCGTGCCCTCGCTCCTGCCCGGCGAGCGCATCACCGACGAGGTGGTCGCCTACCTGCGCGAGCTGACCGCCGAGGGGGCGCGGCTGCACGGCGCCTCCGATCCGGCCTTCCGGACCGTCCGTGTGCTGATCGAGGACGCGTAACGGGTGCCCGTGGCGACGATCAGCGAGGTCGTGACGCGTGCGCTCGCCGAGGACGTGGGCGACGGCGACGTCACCACGCTCGCGACCGTGCCCGAGCAGGCCAAGGGACGCGCAAGGATCACCCAGAAAGCGCCAGGAGTCGTGTTCGGCATGGACGCGGCGATCGAGACGTTCCGCGCCCTTGACCCGGAGGTCGTCGTCGAGCGGCTGACCGAGGAGGGTGAATGGCGCGAGGACGGCGGTCCGGTCTTGCAGCTCGAAGGCTCCGCCCGCGCGCTCCTGACCGGCGAGCGCACCGCGCTGAACCTCCTGCAGCGCCTGTCGGGCGTGGCCACGATGGCCGCCCGGTGCGTGCGCGCGGTGTCCGGGACCGGCGCGGTGATCCTCGACACGCGCAAGACCACGCCGGGGCTGCGGGCGCTCGAGAAAGCGGCGGTGGCCGCCGGCGGCGCCACCAACCATCGGTTCGGGCTGTTCGACGCGATCCTGATCAAGGAGAACCACGCGGCGCTGGCCGGCGGGGTGGGGGAGGCGGTGCGCCGAGCCCGGTCGTACGCCCCTGAGCTCCCGCTCGAGGTCGAGTGCCGCACGCTGGAGGAGGTCGACGAGGCGCTCGCGGCGGGGGCGCCGTGGATCCTGCTCGACAACATGACGGTTGCGGAACTGGGCGACGCCGTGCGCCACGTGGCCGACCGGGCCAAGCTCGAGGCCAGCGGTGGGGTGACGCTCCAGACGCTCCGGGACGTGGCGGGCACCGGGGTAGACTTCATCTCAGTGGGGGCTTTGACCCACAGCGCTCCGGCGCTCGACCTGTCCCTCCTCCTCGAGCCAATCACATGAACCTGCCGATGCTCGGTGCGTCCGACGCACCCCTGCTCCTCGAAAACATCCCCGCCCTCCAGGACGAGGTCCGCGCGCTGGCCCGCGAGCGCGGGGCGGTGATCCTCGCCCACAACTACCAACTGCCCGAGATCCAGGACGTCGCCGACTACGTGGGCGACTCCCTGGGCCTCTCCCAGCAGGCGGCCGAGGCCGACGCCGACACGATCGTGTTCTGCGGCGTTCACTTCATGGCCGAGACCGCCTCGATCCTGTGCCCGGACAAGCTGGTGCTGATCCCCGACCTCGAGGCCGGCTGCTCGCTGGCCGACTCGATCACCGCCGCCCAGCTGCACGACTGGAAGGCTCGCCATCCGGACGCGCTCGTGGTCATGTACGTGAACACCACGGCCGAGGTCAAGGCGCTCACCGACTACTGCTGCACGTCGGCCAACGCCGTCAAGGTCGTCGAGCACATCTACGCCGAGCACGGGGTGGATGTCGAGATCCTGTTCGGCCCGGACATGTTCCTCGGCGCGTACGTCGAGAAGTCGACAGGACGCTCGATGCACGTTTGGGACGGCGAGTGCCACGTCCACGCCGGAATCCGGCCCGACGACATCGCCACCGTGCGCGCGGCGCATCCCGGCGCCGACTTCCTGATCCACCCCGAGTGCGGCTGCTCGACCAGCGTCATGGAGTACGTGGCGGCCGGCGACGTCTCCGATGAGGGCGTGCATATGCTCTCGACCGGCGGGATGCTGCGCTACGCCCACGAGCATCACGGCGGCACCGCGATCGTCGCCACCGAGACCGGGATGCTTCATCCGCTGCGCCGGGCCGCCCCCGACACCGAGTTCATCGCGGCCAACGAGGCGGCCCACTGCCGCTTCATGAAGATGATCACGCTGCCCAAGCTGCGCGATGCGCTGCGCGACGGGGTGCACGAGGTTAAGGTGCCGTCTGAGGTGGCCGACCGGGCGCGGCGCCCGATCGAGCGGATGGTGGCGATCAGCTAGCCGAGAAACGAAAGGGACCGACCATGACCTTCATCGAGACTGTTGCCGAGGGCGAAGCGACCGGCGCCACCGCCGAGCTCTACGCCGCCGAGGGGGAGGTGTGGGGGTTCCTGCCCAACCTTGTCCGGGCGTTCTCCTTGAGGCCCGAGGTGTACTCGGCCTGGAAGCAGCTGAACGGATCGATCAGGGGCGGCATGGAGCTTCGCCGCTACGAACTGGCCACGATCGCCGCCGCGCGAGAGCTGCGATCGAGCTATTGCACGTTGGCCCATGGCTCCGTGCTGATGGACAAGGGGTTCCTCGAGCCGGAGGCGCTGAGCGCCGTGGTCTCCGACCATCGCAGCGCGGAGCTGGATGACGTCGACGTCGCGGTGATGGATCTGGCCGCCAAGGTCGCCCAGGACGCCACCAGCGTCGAGCAAGCCGACATCGATCGCCTCCGCTCGTTCGGGCTGTCCGACCAGGACATCCTCGACGTGGTGCTCGCCGCCGCGGCCCGATGCTTCTTCAGCACGGTCCTCGACGCCCTGGGCGCCGAGCCCGATGCCAAGTACGCCCAGCTCGATCCGGCGCTTCGGGACGTCCTGACCGTCGGACGCGCCATCGCGGCTGTCTAGTCCTGAGCCTCCGCGATCATGTCGATCCCGGTCTGGACGGTCCGGACGACCCGCGGCAGCGTGAGCCGCTTACGCGCGTACTCGCCCGGCGTGTAGCAGTGGACGTCGGCGGGCGCGCCCATCTCGAGGCCGTCCCATAGCGAGCCGGCGTGGTAGACGCGCTCGAGCCACGGCATGCCCTCGAACGCGTGGGAGACGAGGATCACGACGAACTCGGGGCCGCGCTCGCGCTGGGGCGGCGCGCCCTGCTCGTCGTCGACCCGCGCGCCGCCTAAGACGGCGATGTCGATCGGCCAGCGATCCCCGACACGGGCCAGGTATCGCTGTAGCTCGCGCCTGTTGACGGCAGTGGTCACCTCCACGGCATCGCCGATTGTCCCCGGGGCGGCCCTCGGGTTCAATACCGCGCGATCGCCGGCACCATCTGGTCGAGCAGCTGGATCGCGGTCCAGTTGCCCGGGCCGTCGATCATCAGGGCGAACGCGAGCACGTGATGGTCGCGTGCCGTGCAGTACCCCGCCAGGTTGGTGACGTAGTTGAGCGTCCCCGTCTTGGCCACGCAGCGGCC
The DNA here is from genome assembly GCA_963832315.1 of uncultured Solirubrobacterales bacterium. Lineage (GTDB taxonomy): Bacteria > Actinomycetota > Thermoleophilia > Solirubrobacterales > Solirubrobacteraceae > Palsa-465. The sequence continues at coordinate 176,877 of CAWHTT010000017.1, forward strand.
CTGGGCGACCGTGTGGGAGGCGATCCGCTGCACGGTGCCGCTGACCCCCACAACCGGCAGCGAGGCTTGGAGAGTGCGACCGATCGGCGTGTTCCACATGGTGCGGAGCAGAGCCACCACCTGCCCGGGTGAGGAGCGGTCATCGCGCGAGAGGCCCGACCCGTCGACTATGTTTGGATGCAGTCCGAATGACGTGATCACCTGGGAGATCACGTGCGCGCCGGCCCGGATGCTCCCGCCGGTGCCGAACCGGACCCCCAACTGCTTGGTCAGCATCTCGGCAAAGAAGTCATCCGACGGGACGTCCATCAGCTTGAGCAGGACCGACAGCGGCGGCGAGGAGACCGTCGCCAGCGTCTGCGCGCCGGCCGGTGCGGCCCCGGTGCGCTTGGCCGCCTTGGCTTTGATGTGCGCTCCGCGCATGGTCAGAACGAGCTCCTTGGCCGCGAACGCCGGCGGGCTCAGTCCCTTCGAGGTGGAGCCGTGGTCGTAGGTGAGCCCCGCCAGCTGGCCGCCGAAGTCCGGGATGTCGGGTCCGTAGGCAGTGGCCGGCCCGCCCCGCAGCGGGTCGAACAGCGTCCCATCGCCGATCACCGAGCCCGTCACCCGCTTGATCCCGGCCTCGCGCAGCTGGCCGACGAGCTGGCTGGCAGTCGGGCCGTAGCCCTGCTCCCAATCGCGGTTGAACGCGCCGTCGCCCAGGGTCGGGTCGCCGCCGCCTTGCAGGTACAGGTCGCCGTGCCAGACGCCACCCGGACCGAGGTGGCCCGCGCCGAGCACCGTGGTGGTCAGCCGGGCGCTCTGTCCGAGCTCTGAGAGCAGCGCCACGGTGGTGTAGAGCTTCTCGACCGAGGCCGGGGGGCGCCCGACGTTGGGGCGCAGCGAGAACAGCGTCTGCTTCGCGGTCAGGTCGTACACGAGCGCTCCGGAGTCCGGGCCCGCCTTGCGGAGCCCGCTCGTGAGCGACGCGCGCATCCTGGCCAACTCGGGCGGCGTGGCCGGGCGGGGCGCCGCGGCCGGCACCGGGGACCGCGTCGTGGCGGTGCTTGGCACCGGCGTGCCGACCGACGCCTCCGAGCTCGGCTTGGTGGGATGGCCCCCTCCGCCACACCCGGCGATCGCCATCGCGGCGACGGCACCGACTGCCCAGGCTCTCAGGCGGACTCGAGCTCCTCCACCGTATGCGGGCCCACGCATGCCACCGACAGGCGATCGGCCACGCCGGCGGCCACCTCTCGGACCTCGTCGAAGCTCACGCTGTCGAGCAGCTCGATGACGCGATCGGGATCGACCTCCTGGCCGTAGACGATCGTCTGCTGGGCCGCATGGCGGGCCACCGCGCCGGTGTTCTCGAACGCGATCGCGCGGGCGCCGGCGGCGTAGGCGCGGGCCCGTTCCACCTCGGCTTCGGTGGGCCCGTCGTCGCGCAGCTCGGAGACGATGTCGCGCATCCGCCGGTAGGCCTCGATGCACTTGCCCGACTCCAGCCCGGCCGACAGCTGGAGGACGGGTACGTCGGCATAGGCGTGGGCGATCGAGTGCACCGAGTAGGCGAGGCCGCGCTGCTCGCGGATCTCGTCGAACAGGCGCGAGCCCATCGAGCCGCCGAGCAGCGTCGAGTAGATGGCCAGCGCCGCCCGTTGCTTCGGATCGTCGATGTCGACCTCGGGCCGGTAGGACATCCGCAGGTGGGACTGGTTGGAGTCGCGCTCGCGCACCAGGATCCGCGGCTGGGCCGGGGGAGCGGGCTCGTAGGGGTCGGGGTCGGGCCGGGACGGGAAGCGGGTGAACAGCTCGTCGACCGCGCCGTCGGCCGGCAACTCGTCGAGGTTGCCGACCAGGAAGGCGCCGCCGCGGTCGGGCGCCCAGCGCCGTTCGCGGAAGGCCACGATGCCGTCGCGGGTGAACGTATCCCGGATGTGCTCGGCCGGTCCCAGGACCGGCCGACCGAGGGGATGATCGCCGAAGGCCGCCTCGTCGATCAGGTGCTCGGCCATCACCGCGGGCTGGTCGTTGGCCCGGGCGATCTCCTGCACGACGACCCCGCGCTCACGATTGAGCTCGTCGGAGTCGATCCTCGGGCGCCCCACGAAATCGGTCAGCAGGTCCGCGGCCTGCAGCGCGGTGCTGGCGCGGGCCGTGATGTGGAACGCGACCAGGTCGTGGCTGGTGTAGGCGTTGAGGACCGCGCCGATCCGTTCCGCCGCCTCGTTGACGTCACGGTAGGTCGGATACTTCTCGCCGCCCTTGAACACGAGGTGCTCCAGAAAGTGGGCCATCCCGTTCTCGTCCGGCCGTTCGGTCCGGGCGCCGGCGTCGAAAGCGACCAGGATTGTGGTCGATCGGGCGCCCTCGACCGAGACCCGGTAGAGGGGCAGCCCGTTAGAAAGCAACGTCTGCTGGATGGCCGGCATGCTGATCTAAAGGTAGCGAGAGCTGCAAATCGCCTTGCAAAGGGAGGTGCGGGGAGTCGTTCTGGGACGGGGCTCGGTACGCTGGCCCCACCTTATGGCCAGCATCGAATCCACATCACGAAGCATCCGCAGGCACGATCGCGCCGCCGCGCCCGTCCCGTCGGCCCGGGAGACCCAGCCTGCCGGCGCCCCGGTGCCCGGCCGCTCGGTGATCGAATTCCGAAGCGTCTCCAAGCGCTATTCCGGCGGTGACGTCGGCCTCGAGGACGCCACGTTCTCGATCGGACGCGGCGAGTTCGTGTTCCTCGTCGGCTCCACCGGGTCGGGCAAGTCGACCGTCATGCGCCTGCTGATCAAGGAGCTCGAGCCGACCGCGGGCACGATCCGGGTGGCCGGACACGACCTCGGAGCGATCAAGCGCAATCGCATCGCCTTCTATCGCCGCAACCTCGGCGTGGTCTTCCAGGACTTCAAGCTGCTGCCGAGCCGGACCGTGTACGACAACGTCGCCTATGCGCTCCAGTGCACCGGCGGGACGCGCCGCGACATCCGCGACAAGGTCCCGGACATCCTGCGGCTGACCGGTCTGTCGACCAAGCTGCACAACTATCCAGACCAGCTCTCGGGGGGTGAGCAGCAGCGTGTCTCGATCGCCCGCGCGTTCGTCAACCACCCTCCGCTGCTCCTGGCCGACGAGCCGACCGGAAACCTCGACCCGGAGACCAGCGTGGACATCATGCGCCTGCTCTACCGGATCAACCGCACCGGCACCACCGTGCTGATCGCCTCGCACGACCAGACCATGGTCGACAAGATGCGCCGGCGCGTGCTCGAACTCGCCCACGGCCGGATCGTGCGCGACGAGGCCACCGGCCTGTACACACGCGACGAGACCACGCGGGAATTCGCCCGGCGCCTGCGGGCGCCGTCGGCGCGCCCGCCGGGTGTCGAGTAGCTCGCTCATGCGGCTGGGGTTCTTTTTGAAGGAGGCGATCCGCTCGATGCGCCACAGCGCGGCGCCGAGCTTCGCCGCGCTCGCCACGGTCCTCGTGACCATGCTGGTGCTCGGCGTGTTCATCCCGATCGTCCAGGCCACCAAGGGTGCCGCCAACAGCGTGCGGGGCCGGGTGATGGTCGACGTGTACATGAAGGCGGATGCGACCGCCGCCGACGATGCGCGGGTGCGGAGCGAGCTGTTGCAGGTACCGCACGTGAGGTCGGTGCAGTTCGTCTCCAAGGCAGCTTCGTACAAGGCGCAGAGCGCGCAGTTCCCGCAGGCCTACGCGCTGCTCGGCGCAAACCCGTTGCCCGACACCTTCCACGTCATCCCGAGCAACCCGAGCTACGTGCTGGCCATCCACACCGCGCTGAGCGGCGGCGGTAGCGGCGGCGGGCCGATCGATTCGTCGATCGGGACCGTGTCGAACAAGCAGACCGATACGCAGAAGATCCTCGAGGTGACCAACCTGGTCACGATCACGGCGGCGGTCTTGACGGTCCTGCTCGTTCTGGCGTCGATTCTGCTGATCGCCAACACGATCCGTCTGTCGCTGTACGCGCGCCGGCGCGAGGTCGAGGTGATGAAGCTGGTCGGGGCGACCGACTGGTTCATCCGCTGGCCGTTCGTGATCGAAGGGATCATCGTCGGGGCGATCGGAGCTCTGCTGGCGATCGTCGTGCTGGGCGGGACCAAGGTCGCTCTGCTCGACCCGCTGGCCAGCAACTGGACGCTGATCGCGGCGCCCCGCACGATCCAGTTCAGCGTGCTGGTGGCGATCCTGCTCGCCGCCGGCGTGGTGGTGTCGGCGCTCGGGTCCGGACTTTCGCTGCGCCGCTTCCTCAAGGTGTGATCAGCAGCGAGCCGTGGGGCTCGGCCGATGGCCGGCCCGTCGAGCTCTACACGCTCGTGAGCGGGCGCGGGATGACCGCGCGGATCGCCACCCTCGGCGCGACGGTCCAATCGGTGTTTGTGCCCGATCGCTCGGGCCGGCTTCGGAACGTGGTCCTCGGGTTCTCCTCGGCCGAGGCGTACGCGGCCAATCTGGCCGGCGGCGTCGGACGGCGGGTCGGACGGCGGGTCGGACGGCGGGTCGGGGCCGGCGTACTTCGGGGCGGTCGTCGGCCGCTACGCCAACCGGATCGCGCCGCGTTCGTTCGAGCTCGATGGCGAGCGGGTTGAGCTGGCCGGGGGCCCGGGGGGCGACTCGGTGACCATGCACGGCGGCCCCGGTGCCTATAGCCAGCAGGTGTGGGACGCGGCGCCGGTGTCGGCGGGTTCCGGTGGCGCGTCGCTCCGATTGACGCTGGTGGATCCTGCCGGGCGCAACGGCTTCCCCGGAACGGTCTCGACCCAGGTCGTCTACGCGGTCACGCCCGACAACGCGCTGCGGATCGAGTTCCGGGCTCGCACAGACGCCCCGACCGTGGTGAACCTCACCAACCACACCTACTTCAACCTCGCCGGCGAGGGGTCCGGCGACGTCTACGACCAGCGGCTGGCGATCAACGCGCACATGGTCCAGCCGGTGGATCGGGCGCAGATCCCCGTGGGGTTCATGGACGCGGCCGGGACGCCGTTCGACTTCCGCGCGATGAAGCCGATGGGCCGCGACATCCACGCGGTGGGGGAGCCCTGCGGCGAGCAGCTGGCGATCACGCACGGCTACGACCACAACTGGGTGCTCGCCGGCGCTGGCTATCGCCTGGCCGCGGTGGCGTTCGACCCGGGGAGCGGAATCGTCCTGTGGGCGTACACCGACCAACCCGGCCTGCAGCTCTACACCGGGAACTTCCTGGCCGGCGAGCTCGTGGGCACCGGCGGCCGCGCGTACCGCCAGGGCGACGGGTTCGCCCTCGAGACCCAGCATTTCCCCGACACGCCCCACCACATCGGCGATCCCCGCTGGCCGTCGGTGGTGCTGCGGCCGGGACAGGTGCTGGTGTCGCGGACGACGTTCAGGTTCGGGGTGGCGGGACCGGAGTTGGCCGAGCGGGTTCGCTTCTAGAGGCCTGCTGGGGGCTGAACCCCAGCCGAGGCGCATAACTCGTCAGGCCAGCGCTCCGGCACCGATCGTGACGAGTTATGCGTCCCCCAGGCGCATAGCTCGTCACGATCGCTGCCGGGGGGCGGGTTGTGTCGCGTTATGCGCGTCGCGTGCGTCTTGCGCGTGCCGATCCGAGCCACCTATCCCGACCCGGCGTGTGAGCGCTCACATTTTTCTGGTATAAGTACCGCGCTGACGCAATCGCTTGCGTACCTCCGGCCGGGCAAGCGTCCAACCGAAGGGAGGATCAATGCAGATCGGCTTCCGCAGCCCACCAAGGCTGCGCACTATCGCCTGCGCGAGTGTCGCTGTCGCGACGGTCGCAGGCGCGCTCGCCTCGGGCGGCTCAGCCGTGGCGGCGAAGCACGGGCACAAGCCCAAGCACGGCAATGCGCATCACGGGCGACTGAGCATTTCCCACCAATCGTGGGGCACGGCCGACGGTAAGACGGTCCAACTGTTCACGCTGCGCAACAGCCACGGGATGATCGTCAAGATCACCAACTACGGCGGCGTGGTGCAGTCGATCTGGGTGCCGGATCGCAACGGGAAGCTCACGAACGTGGCGCTCGGCTTCCCGAAGCTCAGTGATTACGTCACCGACTTCACCAACCCACCAGCCGGCGGCTCCGGCGACACGTACTTCGGCGCGATCATCGGCCGGTACGCGAACCGCATCGCCGGCGCGAGGTTCACGCTCGGCGGCAAGGACTATCCGCTGGGATCAGGACCTCCCTGTCCGGCGACTCCGACGCCCAACAACGGGCCGAACCTGCTTCACGGCGGGCCGAACTCCTACAACACGCAGGTGTGGGACGCGACGACGAACACAACCGGCAATTCGGTTCAGCTGATCCTCAGCTACACCGATCCGAACTGCAAGAACGGGTTCCCGGGAACGGTCGTGAACACGGTTACGTACTCGCTGAACCAGAACGACGCCCTGGGGATCGCGTACAAGGCGACCACGGACGCGCCGACCGTTGTCAATTTCACCAACCACACGTACTTCAACCTGGCTGGTGAGGCTTCCGGCGACATCTTCGCGCAGAAGCTCGCGATCAATTCGGACACGTTCCAGCCCACCGACGCGAACCTGATCCCGACCGGGTTCCACTCGGTGGCCGGCACGCCGTTCGACTTCCGGGCGATGAAGCCGATCGGACGCGACATCAACAAGGCCAGCGCGCCCGAGGGCGATCAGCTCACGACCGCCCACGGCTACGACCACAACTGGGTCCTGAAGGGGTTCCCGGGCAACCGGCTTGTCGCGGTCGCCCAGGATCCAGGGGACGGCATCGTGCTGTGGACGTACACGACGGAGCCCGGCGTCCAGGTCTACACCGGGAACTTCCTGGTCGGCGACCTGGTCGGGACCAGCGGTCACAGCTACCGCCAGAGTGACGCGTTCACGCTCGAGACCCAGCACTACCCGGACTCTCCGCACCACCAGACCGACTCGCAGTGGCCGACGGTCGTGCTGAACCCGGGGCAGGTCTTCAACTCGTCAACCACCTACAAGTTCACGACGGCCGGGCCGGGGTTCCGGCACAACTTCTAACCAACCTCTCCCGCAAGGCCGGGCCAACGCGGTGGCCCGGCCGCGCGGGGGGAACTCTTATGTTGGTCAGGGTTGGACGGCTAATCTCCGAGCATGGCCTCACGAGGTTCCCGTCGCCCCAAGCTCGCGATCAAGCTGCTCACTGGGCTGATCGTTCTGCTCATCGGCATCTGGCTGGGCGGCCATCCCAGCTGGCTTCCCTCGCCGCTGCGGGGCGCGTTCGTCGACCGCAACGACGACCCGCTGGTCAACCAGGTGCTGAGCCTCCTCGAGCGCGACTACTACCGCAAGGTCAACCGTAGTCAGCTGGTCAACAAGGGCCTGGCAGGCATGGTGGCCAGCCTCGACGACCCCTACTCCCACTACTACGACCCGTCCGACTACCAGGGGTTCCTGAATCAGTCCAACCCGCACCTGAGCGGCATCGGAGTCGACGTGCTCGCCCAGCAGCGCGGGCTGCGGGTCGAGGACGTGTTCCCCGGCTCGCCGGCGGCCAAGGCCGGCATCGTGCGCGGCGACCTGATCGTCGCGGTGGGCGGGACCTCGCTGGCCAGCCGCGCGGCCATTGGACCGCGACTGATCAAGGGCCGCGCGGGCACGCGGGTCACGCTGACGGTCATCAGCGGCAGCCGCAAGCACGTGGTGACGATGGTGCGCCAGGACCTGGTGGTCCCCGTGGCCACCGGGACGGTCGTCACCTACCACGGGATCAAGCTGGGATCGCTGGCGCTGTCGAGCTTCACCGACGGGTCGGGCGCCGAGCTCAAGGCGCAGGTGGAGAAGGTCCTCCACCAAGGCGCGCGCGGGCTGATCCTCGACCTGCGCGACAACCCCGGAGGCCTGCTCAACGAAGCCGTCAACGTCGCCTCGATCTTCATCCCCGACGGCACGGTCGTCTCGACCGACGGGCGGGCGCAACCGCGCCAGGTGTACGTGGCCAAGGGCGGCGCGATCGCCACGAGCATCCCGATGGTCGTGCTCGTCAATCGCGGCACCGCATCAGCGGCCGAGATCGTCACGGGTGCCCTGCACGACCGCGGGCGGGCGAAGGTAATCGGTACCCACACCTATGGCAAGGGCGTCTTCCAGGAGATCGAGCCGCTGCCCAACGGCGGTGCGCTCGACTTCACGGTCGGGGAGTACTTCACGCCGAGCGGGCACAACCTCGGGGGTGGCGGGGTGAAGGAGGGCGCAGGGATCGCGCCCGACATCTCCGCCTCCACCAGCCCCGGCGCCAAGGTCGATAGCGCGTTCGGCGTCGCGGAGAAGACCGTGGCCGCCGAAGTGCAGTGAGCGCGGCCCGTGGGGTGAGTACCGGCGGCGGGACCCGGAGGGGGAGTGCGCGCGACAGAGACGGCGGTGGCTCGCGAGTGGCCGTGCTCGAGAGCCGCGGGAAGTTCCTGGTCGCCGAGCCGTTTTTCGGTCCTGGCCCCCGCATGGTGGTGAGCCGCGACCGGCGAGCGTCGATCGGCGATTTGATCGTGGTGCGGGCTGGCACGGGGCGTAACGGCCGGCCGGGGGGGAGGGCGACGATCGCCCGGCGGCTGGGGCGCGCCGATGTGGCCCGTGACGTTATCGAGGGGCTGATGGTCGATCGTGGACTGCGCCGGAGGTTCGATCCGGCGGTCGAGCACGAGGCGCGCGACGGTTCAGGCTCGGTCTCCGGCGAGGTGTCCGACCTGGCCGACCGCCGGGATCTGCGCTCGCTGCCGACGTTCACGGTGGACCCGGCGAGTGCGCGCGACTTCGACGACGCGATCTCGGCCTCGGACGAGGAGGACGGCACGCGGCGGGTGTGGGTGCACATCGCCGACGTGTCCGCCTACGTCGGGCCGGGATCGCTGCTCGACCGCGAGGCGTACCGCCGCGCGACCAGCGTCTACGTGCCGGGTGCCGTCGAGCCGATGCTCCCGGGCGCCCTGTCGAACAACGCGTGCTCGCTGGTGCCCGGACAGGATCGCCTTGCGGTGACCGTCGAGATGGTGATCGACGGCGACCGGGTGCGTCAGCCCGCGTTCTACCGTTCGGTGATCCGCTCCGACGAGCGGCTCGACTACGACCGAGTCGACCGCGTGTTCGCGGGTTCCGAGACTGCTTCCGCGGTCTGGGGTCCCGGGTTGGCCTGTGCGCGGGCAGCCGCTGCAGCGCTGGCCGAGCGTCGCGGTGCCCAGGGGGCACTCGAGATCGACTCGTCCGAGCCGGAGTTCGAGTTCGACGACCGGGGCAACGTGACGTCGATCCGGGCGGTGGAGCAGACCGAGTCGCACCGGATGATCGAGCACCTGATGATCGCGGCCAACGAGCAGGTGGCACAGTTCCTCACCGCACACCGCGTGCCCGCGCTGTACCGCGTGCACGAACGGCCCGACGGGAGCGCGGCGGAGCGGCTGATCGACCAACTGGCCTCGCTGGGGGTGCCGACGCCGCCGGTGCCCAAGGGGCACATCGCCCCGCAGCAGGCGGCGGAGCTGATCGGTGAGGCCTCGCAGCTCATCGAAGCCTGGACCGCGCGCGAGGGCGGGCGGGGCCGGCGCGCCCTGACCAGCCTGGTCCTGCGCTCGCTCAAGCAGGCCTACTACGACCAGCGCAACCGCGGCCATGCCGGCCTGCAGCTGGCCAGCTACTGCCACTTCACCTCGCCGATCCGGCGCTATCCAGATCTGATCTGCCATCGCGCGCTGCTGTCGGCCGTGGGGGGCGCCGGGCCGGCCCCCGACGTTTCCTGGGTGGCGACAGCCGGCTCGTGGTGCTCGGCGCGGGAGCGAGAAGCGATGTCGATCGAGCGCAGTGCCGACGACATCGCCCGCTGCTTCCTGCTCGCGCGGTCCGCCCGGGACCCCGACGAGGTGTTCGAAGGGGAGGTGGTCGGACTCGCGGGCGCCGGCGCGTTTGTGGCCTTCGGGCCCAGCGGGGAGTTCGAGGGCATGCTGCCCGTCCGGCGTCTGCACGGCGACTGGTGGGAGCTCAACGAGCAGGGCACGGTGCTGGTCGGGACCCGCAGCGGCGGCGCGATCCGGTTGGGCGACGCGCTGAGCGTCCGGGTGGGGGCGATCGACGCTCCACGCGGGCGCGTGGACCTGTTGCCGGGCTGGGAGGATTGAGGTCTCATGGCCAAGTCCCGTAAGCGCAAGGCGGCGTCCGGCGATGTCGCGTCCAACCGCCAGGCCTCGTATCGCTTCAACCTGCTCGAGCGGTTCGAGTGCGGGATCGCGCTCACCGGCACCGAGGTCAAGTCCCTGCGGGAAGGCAACGCTCAGCTCAAGGATGCCTACGCGGTGATCCGCGACGGCGAGGTGTGGCTGATCGGCCTCTATATCGCGCCGTATGGACCGGCCTCACGCGAGAACCACGACCCCGAGCGTCCCCGCAAGCTACTCCTGCATCGATACGAGATCGAGCGGCTGGTCGGGCGGATCCGGGAGCGCGGGCTGACGCTGGTGCCCACCCGGATCTACTTCTCGGGACCTCGCTCCCGGGCCAAGGTGGAGATCGCCCTCGCGCGCGGTAAGGACTTCTTCGACAAGCGGGAGTCGATCCGCAAGCGCGAGATGGCGCGCGACGTGCAGCGCGAACTGCGCGACGCACGGCGCTGACCCCTGGCCTAAGACGAGCCGTTGGACGCCGGCGAGCATGGGCCGGCGGGCGCCGGGCGAGTCACATGGCCGCCGATGACGTCGGCAATCAGCCACCGTTTCCGGGTCAGGCGCAGCCGAAGCTTCGCGCCGGAGGACAGTTCGACCTCGGCGTGATTGCCGCTTGCGCTGAGGCCTTTGATCGACGCGCCCGCGACTGCCGCCTCGCGATCGCAGCTGCCGGTGATCAGAAACAGATCGTGCTGCTCACACTGCTCGAGGAGCTCTGCCGGGAGGCCGCCCGGGTGCGACCCGCCCAGGATCGCATCATCGATCTGCGGACACCATGCGTGGGTGTCCCCCCGAGTGATTGCCTTGATGAAGGTCTGGGCTGCGGCGGTGGCGCCGGTCGCGGACCCGCCGCTGCCTCCACACCCCACTGGCAGGATGGCCGCCGCTAAGAGCGCGCCCACCATCATGCGTTTGCCTCGTAGCCTGAGCACGATCGATCGGAACGCCATTCTCCGCGCGCGCGTCGGGTCGCGCGCCAGCGGCCACCCTGCAGCCCATCGCTCCAGAGGGTGATTGAGCCATCAAGCATCTGGACGTCGCGGTCCGCCGCGATAGTGATGCCGATTGTTGGGTAGACCCACGCCATGACGATTGGAACGAGCATCTTGTTGATCGCCGCTGGCGCGATCCTGAAATGGGCTGTCACGGCGCACGTCAACGGCTTCAACATCCAGACCGCCGGAACCGTGCTATTCGTGGTGGGCCTGGTCGGGCTAGTGCTCTCGCTGATCTACACGTTCTGGTGGAGCAATCGCCAGGCCGTGTATGACGACACGCGCGTTGTGCGGCGTCCGCCGCCGGCGGCGTAACCCGCCCGCCGCAACCAGCAGGGCCGTGATCAGCTGATCGTGCGCGCCAGCAACGTGGCGTGCATGCCGACGACCAGCAGCGCGATCAGGCCCAGGTAGACGCCGGCGACCAGCGCTCGATGGAGCGGGCGGACGCGATAGTAGGCCTGCTGATCGGGACTGCCTGAGCGCCGCAGTTGCCAGCGCTTGTAGGTTTCGAACCCGGCGAATACGAGGATCAGCAGGATCACCGGGTTCGGGAACAGGATCGCGAACGGGATCAGCGCCACGAACCCGACGAACCACATCCATGGCGCCATGGCCGCCATCGCCCGGCCACCGTCGAGCGGGACCACCGGGAGCAGGTTGAACAGGTTCAGGAAGAACCCGGTGAAGGCGAGCGCGCGCCACAGATCGCTGCCTGTGACATGCCACACCAGGATGCACGCCGCCGCGCCGATACTGCCGAGGATCGGGCCGGCCAGGCCAACCCGCGCCTCGGCCAGCGCACTGCCGCCGAGCGAGCGCGCCGCGATCACCGCGCCCATGAACGGAATGAACATCGGCGCGCTGGCCTTGACGCCCTCGCGTCGCAGCGCGATCACGTGCCCCATCTCGTGCACGAACAGCAGCGCGATGAAGCCCGCGGCGAACGGCCAGCCCCACAGCAGCGCGTAGGCCGCGAGCGAGACCAGGATCGTTCCGCTCGACGCGAACAGCTTCAGCTTGGGGAGCAGCAGCAGGACCGCTTTGAACTTCGTCGCCAGGGCGACGATCGCCGCGCCGAGGGCCGACAGGCGGCCCCGGAACGACGACCGGCGCCGCCCCTGGTGTGGGGGGCGAGGCTCCGGTGCTCCGTCGTTCGGGCTCTCGACCGGTGTCGGAGGCGTGTCCCACGGGGACGGCAGCCACTTCGTGTCCGCGTTCATCGCTTCCGATTGTAGGAATGGCCACTTGGCCCTCGCGGCATGTTCTTACCGCGTTCTTCACTGCCAGGAGGCACGGCGCCCGAGGCTATACTCGGATACGCATCCCCGGGGACGACAGGCTTCGACGTGGTCGATTCGTGGGGGTGGTTGCGAGTCGAGGTCCCGGGAGGCCTCGTAAAACACCCGGGAAACAATAAGTGCGGATCGTTCAGATTCCCACGCCTTTGGCCTCGCTGTCTAACTAGCAGCTAGCGCCAGACCGACCATCGTCAGCCTGCGGCGACGGCTCGGGTCAACAAGCAGGCTCACCCGGTGAGGCCCGCTCCAGCCCCACCGGGGACATTCTTCGGAGCTGGCCCTCGGCGACCCCGCCGGCATGGCGAGTCGAGGGTGAGAACAGAGTGCCGGCTACGCTCGTAGACGCCACCTTTCGCGCGGCTGCGGACGCGGGTTCAATTCCCGCCGTCTCCACCTCGACAGTTAGACGCTTCAGTTTCCAAATAGGAGGCTGGAGCGTCTTTCGGCGTTGGAGGCCTCTTCGGAGGGTCGTTGGCGGCCTGATTCGCGTGCCGGGCTAGCATGGTGACGTTCGCGCAGGCTCATGCCGTGCGGCCGTGACCCGCGAGCACGGGGTTGTCCTCGGCCGCCGCGCTGAGCCGGAATGGGCCGAAGGAGAATTCCCGCCCGGGCGTGGGGGTGGAGATGTGCCAGCATGAAATGGCTTTGCCATTGTTTGGGAAACGTCCGGTGCCGCTCAGCGAAGAGGAGCGTGAGGCGGCCGCGGTCGATCTCGAGCGCATCCGGCGAGGAGGGATCCCGCTTGGAGCCGAGCAGCGTCTGAAGGGGGTCGCGGCGGCGAGTTCGCCGGTGTTCAGCAGCGACCTTAGTGTCAACGAGTATGCGATCGCGCAGGCGTCCGGCTTGACGCCGATCGCGCAGATCATGGGGTCCTCGGTTGTTCAGCACGGCTGGCAGAACTACGGATGGTCCTCCTACGGAGGAGGAATCCAGGAGATGCCGACCTTTGCGATGCCCTGGAACCTGTCGCGTGGGCGCGCATTCGACCGCTTGCGTCAGGAGGCGCAATTCGCGGGCGCCGACGCGGTCATCGGGATCGAAATGACGGTCGATAGCTTCCTTGGCGAGCCGGGAAACATCGAGCTCGTCGTGTTCGGCACCGCGGTGCGGGAGACGACGCTCGTGCGTCGCGGCGGTTCCGGGCCGCGGATGTGTGCGCTATCCGGCCAGGATGTCGACAAGCTGCGCCGTATCGGAGCCGAGACATTGGGCGTCATTGGTCACACCTCCGTGGTGTGTGTGGCGCTTAGCGCGAGGGCCAATCAGATGATGAGCTCGTGGTGGGGCAACCAGGAGCTGACCGAGGTCACGCAAGGCGTGTACGCCGCCCGTCAACTCGCAATGGATGAGGTACGCGACCAGGCGAGCAAGGCGGGGGCGAACGACATGGTGATCTCGATGCTCGAGCACACCATCGACCATCATGAGCTCGAGGGCTACGGCTACCGACAACACTTCTTCATCGTCTCCATGCACGTGCTGGGCACCGCGATCCGGCTCGGCGCGCATGAGCCTCACCCGACCCCGCTGGGGGAGCCGGTCCTGTCGATCAACCTCGGTGCATAGGCCGCACCGATTTCAGGAGAAACTCTGATGTCCACATACGATCCGACGAGTACCGAAGGCCTCGCCGAGCACGCCACCGAGCGCCTACAGATGAACGCTCGCGGGTTGTTCACATCTGACCTGTCCGTGAACGAGTACCTGTGCGTGGAGAAGGCGGGCTTCGAGCCGGTGGGCCTGGTGGTGGGGTCGAGCATCTACCACATCGGTTTTCAGCAATCGAGCTGGAAGGCGAGCCAGGAGATGGGGGTCCTGACCCAGGCGATGTACTCCGCGCGCGAGCTTGCCATGACGCGGATGGAGGAAGAGGCCGATCAGCTCGGCGCCGACGGGATCGTGGGCGTCCGCCTGGACATCGGGCGCTATGAGTGGGGCGCGGACATGGCGGAGTTCATCGCGATCGGCACCGCGATCAAGCACAAGGGTGGCAAGGTCCATCGCGCGCCGAACGGGCGCCCATTTACCAGCGACCTCTCCGGGCAGGCCTTCTGGACGTTGCTGCAGACCGGCAAGCGTCCGGTCGGCCTGGTCATGGGCAACTGCGTCTACCACGTCGCCCACCGCGGAATGATGCAGTCGCTGCGCCAGACGGGTCAGAACGTCGAGCTCGAGCAGTACACCCAGGCGCTGTACGACGCGCGGGAGCTCGCGATGGAGCGCATGCAGAAGGAGGCCGAGGCGATCGGTGACGGGGTTCTCGGGATCGTGGAGGTCAAACTGCGCGAGAACAACCACGGCTGGGGTAGCCACGTAATCGAGTTCTTCGCGGTCGGCACCGCGGTGGTACCCAACGAGCATGCCGAAGATGGGCAGCAGTTGCCGGCCATCACGCCGGTCCTCGACATCAACGACTAACGGGAGGCTTCCGATGCCTGGACTTGGCGGCCGCATCTCAACCCTCACCAAGGCGAAGATCTCGCACATGCTCGATCACGCCGAGGATCCCGCGGAGACGCTGGACTACGCCTACGAGCGCCAGCTCGAGGATCTGCAGAACGTCAAGCAGGGAATCGCCGACGTGGTCACGGCGAAGAAGCGGCTGCAGATGCAGGAGGACCAGCTTCACGAGCAGGTTGGCAAGCTCGACGGTCAAGCACGGGAGGCGATGTCCGCCGGGCGGGAGGACCTCGCCCGAGCGGCGCTCGAGCGCAAGCAGATGATCGCTCAGGAGACCAGCTCGCTCGATCAACAGATCTCAGAGCTCGAGTCTCAGCAGGAAAAGCTGACGGCCGCTGAGAAGCAGCTTCAAGTCAAGGTCGAGCAGTTCCGCTCGAAGAAGGAGGTCATCAAGGCTCAGTACTCGGCGGCCGAGGCGCAGGTCCAGATCTCCGAGGCCGCTACCGGGGTAGGCGACTCGATGGCCGACGTGGGGATGGCAATGCAGCGCGCGATCGACAAGACCGACCAGATGCAGGCGCGGGCGTCGGCGGTCGAGGAGCTGCAGGCAGCCGGCACGTTCGAGGATTTGACCGCGCTGGGTCCGCCGCAGGATGACGTCGACCGCCAGCTTGATGAGCTCGGCGCGAAGAGCGCGGTCGACGACGAGTTTGCCCAGCTCAAGGCCGAGGTTGGATCCGGTGCCCAACCATCCGCCCTCCCAAAAGGGGACTCCGCCACCGACGGAGAGCCCGAGGCCGGCCAGAAGGAAACTGGCTCGTAGCGAATGCACGAAGCCCGTCGAGCCGCCCGGCGCTCCGTGGATGGCTCACCGTGGCCGCCGCATTCGCCCTGGTGGAGTTCATTGGGTGCCGGCTGGAAAGGATGTACACAAGGCCCCGGGCAGCTGTACAAACGGCCCGTGGAGGAGGCACGATCGCCTACCGCGCGGCATTTGGAAACTGTCCCACCTCGCAAGGAATTCGAACCGCCCCCCGCATCAGCGGGGGGCGGTCTGCTGTAAGCGCGAATACTGGGGTCTGCCGTCCGGATGATCGGGGCAGTGGTTGCCGCCCTGAGGCGCCGTCCGGGTTAAAGACGGCGGAGGCCAGCTCCGATGGAGCGGCCTCCGTTCGTCGCGACAGAGACTTAGCGGGTTGCCACCGAGCGGTGGGCGTCGACGCTTGGGCTCCGGCGCCGGAAGGCGATCGCGGCCCCAGTCGCGACGGCGATCAGGGCGATCGTGACGCCGGCGCCCGCGCCGGCGTCGCTCCAGGAGAAGCCGCCATCGTCATGCTTGACGATCACGGTTGGCGACGGCTGGGAGGCGATCGGTGCTGCGGAGTCGGCGTCGCTCGCGCAATAGCCGCCGCTCACCGAGTTCAGGCTGTAGTTCCTGACACAGGAGGCCACGGCGCTCGCGTTGTGCGTCGCCGTATTGGGGTGGGATCCGGCAAGGGCGCTCGCCGGCGCGATCGCGCAGGCGGCGACGGTGATCAGGGCCAGGTGACCGGAGTTGATCCTCATTCTTTGCTCTCCTCTTTGGGGTTGGTACGGGATCGACGGGGATCCTCCGATGTGCCCCTACCGCGCGGCTGCCGAACGGCTACCGTGCGCGATCGTGACCGAGTTCTGCATCCTCGGGCCGCTCGAGGTACGCCACCACGGGGACGAGTTGACGCTCGGCGGCCGCAACCAGAGGGCCGTGCTCGCCCTGCTTCTGATGCACGCAAACCGGGTGGTCTCGATCGAGCGGCTGGCCGAGGATCTCTACGCCGGCAACACGCCGGTGACCGCGGTGACACAGGTGCACCGGCAGGTATCCGAGTTGCGCCGTGCGCTCGGAGAGAGCGGGGTGCTCATCGAGACCCGGCCCCCGGGCTACCAGATCCGGATCGCGCCCGGGATGCTCGACCTTCACCGCTTCGAGGCGCTCACAGCTGAGGCGACGAGCGCGATGGCGGGGGGCGACGCGCACCGGGTGGTGGGCGCACTGCGCGAGGCGCTCGCCCTCTGGCGCGGGCCGGCGCTGGCGGACCTGGCGTACGAGCCGTTCGCGCAGGGGGCTATCGCGCGGCTCGAGGAGCTGCGCCTCGCCGCACTCGAGTGCCAGCTCGAGGCCGAGCTGGCACTCGGGCGGCACTCCACCGCGATACCCGCGCTCCGCGAGCTGGTGGCGGAGCATCCGCTGCGCGAGCATCTACGCGAGCTGCTCATGGTCGCGCTCTACCGCTCGGGCCGGCAGGTCGAGGCGCTCGATGTCTACCGCGCGACACGAACCGAGTTCGTGGAAACCTTCGGCGTGGAGCCGGGTCCGGGGCTGCGGCAGCTCGAGCAGGCGATCCTCCGCCACGACCCGGAGCTCGCCCCGCCCCGAACGTCCGGTGCGAGCACGGCCGTGCTGCTCGTGGTGCGGGATCCGGCCGGGTTCGCCGGGCCGCTCCAGCTCGCTGAGGCGTTGGCGCGGCGACAGCCACCGCGCGAGCTGATGGCCGCAGTGCTCGTGGCGGATGAGGAGCGGCTCGCGGAGGCGGTGCGAACGCTCGCATCGCTACGGACTGAGGTGCCGCTCCGCACGGCTGCGTTCGTGTCCTCCCGCGGTAGCGACGACGTTCTGCACCTCGCCGGCTCGAGCGACGTGGATCTGCTGCTGCTTGTCGCGCCGCCCGAGCTCGAGCGCGGCGGCGCGCTGCCAAGGGACGTGGCGGAGGTGCTCGAGAAGAGCTCATCGGACGTCGCGCTGCTGTTGGGGGCACCGACGGGCGCTGCCGGCGGCGGCGTGTTCGTCCCGTTCGGCGGGGGCGAGCACGACTGGGCCGCCGTGGAGATCGGCGCCTGGCTTGCGGCGGCGACCGGCGAGCGCCTGCGGCTCGTCGGCGCGCGCGCCGACGCGCGGCCGGGAGGACATGACGCCAGTCGCCTCCTCGCCGACGCTTCGCTCGCGGTGCAGCGGCTCGTGGGGGTGACCGCCGAGCCGGCGCTCGTGGACGCCAGCGCCGCCGGGCTCGCGGAAGCCGCGGACGGCGCGAGAGCAGTAGTGGTCGGGCTCTCGCAGCGCTGGCGGCGGGAAGGCCTGGGCGAGGCTCGGCGTGTCCTCGTGCGTGCACGGCCGTGTCCAGTGCTCGTCGTGCACCACGGCATCCGCCCGAGTGGCCTCGCGCCGCGCGAGAGCGCGACGCGCTTCACCTGGTCGCTCGCGGGAGGCTAGCTGCGCCGCAGACAGAGGGCGGCGAGGTCCACCACGTGGTACGCGCCCTGGATCAGCCGGCAGCCGATCCGGCTGGACATGAACTCGGGGGTGACGAACGCACCGTAGGCGGCAAATGGAGCCGGACCGCGCAACAACTCGTCCTCGAGACTGGCGTAGGCAGCCAGCCGCGCGCCGCCGCTCAGGCCGCGGATCTGGTCGAGCTTTGCCACTACAGCCCGGTCGGAGTACGTCACCGGACTGTTGGTCGGGCCGAACGGGAAGGTCCGCCCGACCATGGCCTCGAGGAACGGCTGGGGATCGAGGTCCTGGGTGGCAAGCGTCAGGAGCACGATGTCTGCGCGCTTGGCCTTAGGGTCAACGCCGCTCAGGCAGCCGAACGACTGCACGATCGAGACGTCGATGCGCAGCGGCTCGAGGTCCGCGCGGATGATGTCCGCGACGCGCAGGGTCGCCGGGTCGCCGCAGTCGTAGAGGCTCGCGTGCCGTCGGGGGCCGGGCGGCGCCAGCTTCAACGCGGCGGCGAGGTCGGGACCGGTGAGGGGATAGACCGACCGCATGCCCGCCCCGGGCACCGCCGGGGGCACGTAGCCGTCCGTAGGCGCCTCGCGGAAGACCCCGGCCATCGCGTTGCGGTCGAGCGCGTAGCTCGCGGCGCGACGCAGGCGCGGATCGGTGAACAACCCGCGGCGAGTGTTGAACGCGAGCATGTCGAGCCCCGGCGCCGGCGCCGCGTGGTAGCGGGGGGAGCCGTCGCGACTGGCAGCCGTGGGATCGTGGCCGAACTCCCGGTCGAGTGCGCCGCCCGGCGCCAATGGGCTGAGCGAGTCGTAGTCCCAGGTCACGAGATCGACCTGCCCTCCGCCCGCGAGCGCCACAGCTCGCGCCGTCTGGATGCCGTTCAGGTAGATGATCCGCGCGGGACGCCGCGGCCGCGTGCCGCGGTAGTTCGGGTTTCGATCGAGCACGGTCTCGCTCGCGCTCTCTGAGCTGATGTAGTACGGCCCCGCCGAGGGGATCGGGCCGTGCGTCTTGCCCGGCGCCGGGGTGTTCGCCGGCACAACGCAGAAGAGCGGCATCGCGAGGCGAGCGAGCAGATCTCCGGCCGGCCGCACGAGCGTGATCGAGAGGCGGTTGCCCTGGGCCACGATGCCGGGGACATCGCGAAGCTGCCCCGCGTTGAACGCGCGCGCGCCGACGATGTCGCCCATCAGGTGCAGGCCCGCCGAATCCGAGCCGGTCAGCGTCCGCTCGACGGTGTGCTTGAAGGTCGCCGCGGTGACCGTTTCCGTCGACGGCGGGGAAAAACGGATGCCCGGCCGGATGCGGAACGTGTAGGTGCGGCGGTCAGCCGAGATCGTGGGCATCGCCGCAGCAGCCTCGGGCCGCAGGGTGGCGCCCGCGGTGCCGGTGGCATCGGGGTAGTTCATGAGTTTCGCGCAGGTGCCGTAGAGGAGCTGGCTCGCGGTGGGGGTCGGACCGAGCGCGGGATCGAGCTCCATCCCCGAGTCGGGGATCGACACGCGCACGACCGGCCCTTTGGCGGCGCCCAGAGGCGCCGGCGCCGCGTCCGCGACGGTCCACAGCAGTCCGTCGCGAAAGCTGGCGAGATACGGCTCGCCGGTGATGTCGAGCGTGGTGCGTGCCCCGGAGGTCGCGTCGATGCGGCTGAGCGCGCGGCTGCGTGTATCCGCGACCCAGATCGCTCCGGGCGCCGCGGAGATACTCGCGGGTCCTCCGCCGACGGCCACGGTCTGCACCAGGCTCGCGTCGTCCTCGTTCAGGCGGTAGGCCACATCGTCCGGAGTGACCGTCGCCCACACCGAGCCACCGGACACGGCCAGCGCGCTGATCCAGCCGTGAAGCGTCACCCGTGCGGCAATGCGATTTCCGGCAGGGTCGATCTTCTCCACGAGGCCGTTCTGGCTGCTGACCGCCCACAGCGCTCCATCGGCAAAGGTGAGCAGTGTCGCCGATATCGGGAGCCTGAAGCGGTGCTGCACCCGTCCGCTGCGGTCGTCCACTCGCACGACCTCGGATCCTCTGGCCAGCCAGACCGAGCCCGCGCCGACGGCGATGCCGGTGGGGTCGGACGTATGCGGGCCGCGTGTCTCGATCGCCCAGCGACGCGTGATCTTGTGCGTGGCTGGATCGACGCGGGCCAGCCCCGGCCCCTCTTGCTCGGTGACGAACAGCGACCCGTCCGCCGCGGTCACGCCGCCGGGCGCGAAGGGCAGCTTGACGGTGCCGGCCGGTTTGCGACTGGCGAGGTCGATCTGCTCGAGGCGCTGGGAGCCCGCGAGTAGCGCCCACGCCGAGCGGCCGGCGAACACCATGTCGGCGGGGCGTTCCGCGAGCTGGACGAATCCGGCCACCCGATGCCGCACCGGATCCAGCAGTGTGATCCCTGAGGCCGCGGCGACCAGGCGGGGAGCTGCGGGGCGCGAACTCGAGCCGCCGCCGGCCAGCAATGCGAGCGCGGCAATCGTACCGCCGACGAGCACGCCGCCCACCGCCACTGCCGCCCCGAGCCGGCGACGCCGGATCCGCTCCCCGGCGAGCGCCCGGCGCGCCGCGCCGACAAGCTCGCCGCAGCTCGCGAAGCGATCGCCAGCCTCCTTCGCCAGAGCCTTGCGAACCACGTCGTCGAGCCCCTCGGGCAATTCGGGACGCGTGTCTGTGAGTCGCGGCGGTCGCTCGTTGAGGTGGGCGTAGACGACGGCGATCTCGCTCTCGCGGTCGAATGGCGGGCCGCCGGCCAGGGACTCGTAGAGCACGCAGCCGAGCGAATAGACGTCGGCCCGTCCGTCGAGCTCCTCGCCGCGTATCTGCTCCGGGGAGACGTACGCGATCGTGCCGATGAAGGCGCGCTCGCCGGTGAGGCTGCTGGGCGATGCGGCGTGCTTGGCCAGCCCGAAGTCGGCCAGGTAGGCGCGGTCCTCGTGGTCCACGAGGATGTTCGCGGGCTTGACGTCGCGGTGCACGAGCCCGTGCCGATGTGCGTCGTCGAGCGCCTTTGCCACCTGCTCCAGCAGGGCGAACGCCCGCTCGGGCTCGAGCGGTCCGGCCGCCGCGAGCAGCGCGCGCAGGTCGGAACCGTCGACGAATCGCATGGCCAGATACAGAACGCCGTCCGCCTCGCCGTAGTCGAGGACCGGCACGACGTTGGGATGCTCCAGGCTTGCCGCGATCTCAGATTCACGCAGAAGACGCCTGCGAAAGCGCTCGTCGCCTCCGAGCTCCGGGTCGAGGAGCTTGAGTCCTACCCGCTCGCCCGCGGGCTCCGCCTCGGCCAGGTAGACGGCGCCTGTGGCTCCCTCGCCGAGCAGGGAGATGAGCCGATATCGGCCGACCTTGGAGCCGATCGGGCGCTTGGCCGTCGCCATCCGGGCGAGCCTAACCCAGGCGCGATAGCCGCGCGATAGCCGCGCGATAGCCCGCCGGTGGTGGCGGCTCGGAGTATGGGCTCGTTCATCGTCGAGGAGGAGTCATGCCGAGATCCCTGTTCACCCTCCCACTGATTGCAGCCGCCGCGCTCGCATGCGGTGCCGCCCCCGCCGCCGCCTGGTGGACGGCACGAATGCGCCCGGCAGTGAGGGCATCGCGGTCGACGGCCACAGCGACGTGCGGATCGTCAGCGGCACAATTCGCGATTTCCGTTTCAACGGCGTGGCGCTGCGCAACTCGAAGGGGAGTGTCGTCGCGGGTCTGGCGATCCGCCAGATCGGAGAGGGTGGTCAGGAGGGCGAGGACGTTTCAGCCGGCATTCTCGTAGACGGCTCCGACGATGTGCAGCTGCAGCACGACTCCGTCGCCAACGCCGTCACGGCGTGGCAGTCCGACGGAATCGACGTGCTCGGCTCGGAGGGGGTGCGTATCGAAGCAAGCGACGTCAGCCACAACGCCTGGAACGGCCTCGTGGTCGTGCAGTCGCAGGGCGCTCGCGTGACCGGCAATCGCACGGCCGGCAACCAGAACAGCGGCATCTCTGTCTTCGACTCGCCGTCGGTCATCGTGGCGGGCAACGTCTCGAGCGACCAGGTGAATCCCGACACGGCGGGTATCGCGCTCCTCTCGACAACGCGCGACACCGTGGTGGGGAATCGCCTGATCGGCAACAACCTCGGCATCGACCTGGAGGCCGGAACGACCGCGAGCAACGTGCTCGGGAACGACGTGAGCGGCTTCGGCGACGGCATTGGCGTGCTCGACTCCGATCGCAACACCATCACGGGCAACGACGTCCACGACCTGCCGGGCAACGGGATCTTCCTCGACGCCTTCTTTCTCGGGCAGGGTTCGCACTCGAACGTGCTGTCCAGCAACAGCGTGTCGAGGGCTGGATCAGACGGCTACTTCGTCGGCGACCTCTCAACTGGCAACCGCATCGAGCGCAACTTGGCCACACGCGGCGGCGCCAATGGCTTCCTGGTCACCACGGCGGGGAACGGTCTCGGCTCGAACACGGCGACCAACAACCGCCTCCGCGGGATCGAGGCGGTCGTGGGCACGCTCGACCGTGGGGGAAACCGTGCCTTCGGCAACCGGCGCTCGCCGCAGTGCGCCGGTGTGCGCTGCGGCTGAGCGGCGCGTCCGGGATCCGCGCTGGGCCCGCCTCGGAACCGGACGTGCGCGTTTCCGAGCATTCGGCTCACGCGAGCCTCCTTCAGATGAGCGTTGCGGTCACAAAAGTTCATGGGGGTCTCACGATGTCCGATACGCGGCTTTAGGCCAGCATCGCTGGCCGTCGTCGCGTTTCAGACGGGCCGGCGTTCCTGATGAGGCTCTGTCTTTCCGGCTTGGAGGTGTCGATGCGGATCGACCATGTGATTTACGGGACTGCTGATCTGGGTGTCGCCGCTACTTGGTTTGCCGATGAGTTTGGACTGGGGGTTGCGCGGGGCGGTCGACATGACGGGCTTGGTACGCACAACCGGCTGGTGCCGCTAGGCGATGGGGAGGCACCGGCTCGAAACAAGAACGACAACCCTGAAAGGACCAACGCGATGCGAAACCTCTCCAACCGACGGTTGGGCAAGCCGTACATCAGCCAAAGGCGTCCTCAGTCTGCGCCGGAGTCGTGATAACGCCCGATGCCAATTGCAAGCAGTCTCTGAAGGCGAACCCGTAAGACCACGCGTTCCCGTGTGTCACTCACCCCCTTACGGCAGTGTCGCGTCGGTGACGCTGCCCAGTCTGATCGCTGTGATTCTGATCCTGGCGGCGGTGCTGGCGCCGTCGGTCGGCTCGCACCGCAGGTCCGCGGTTCCCGCGCCGGTGTACTGGTGGACGACATTCAGCGATATGCCTACGCGGCCGCCGGGCCCGATCGTCGACCGTCCTGTGTCGGTATCAACGTTGGCGAGCGGGTCGCTTCCGGGGTTCCCCGCGATCAGCTGGCACGTCGAGTTCGTCGTGCCTTGGAGGTCGTTGGCCAGCTCCGCCTTCGCGAAGATCACGTAGCTGCCGGCGCGGGGAATCGGGAGCGATGCGATCGTGTTGACCGGACCGCGGCCAGTCGGATCGACGGTGAGCGCGACGGGGCCGTCCTTGTGAGCGGCGAACGCGTCGCTGGGGCCGATCGCGCCGGCCGGCCCGGCGGCGCCCTGGGGGCCGACCGGTCCCTGAGCTCCCGCCGGCCCCTCGGAGCCCGTCGCGTTCCAGGTCAACCGGCGGTCCCCGTGCTCACACCGGTGGGCCGCGTACAGCCCGCCGCCGCCGTGGCGCACGCAAGCGCTTATCGTCGCCGGAGAACCACCGACAGCTGCATACGCGCCACCGGACGCCGCAGTGACGAGCGCCACGAGCGCGACCGCCATCGAGGGGTTGAAGTATCGCCTTCTCATGACACGCCTCCTGCCGAGCCGATCAGTCCGAGCGCCGCAGCGTGTGTCTCGCGGTTGACCGTGATTGACGGGAGGCGGACTGGCGAGCGAAGGGCAATCGTGATGTGGTGCACTCCGGACGACAATCCAGGCACGAAACCGAACAGGTCCAGCGTCTCCTCGGTCGATGAGAACACCGCGAGTTCGACGGTACGGGCACTGCCCGGCACCGGCTGGCCGTCCACATACAGACCGGCGGTGAAACCGCAGGTGAAGGGACCGCAATCGACCTGCACGTCGACGTGGCCGAGAGCAAACACGCTGCCCGCCTGGCTGGTCGACAGAACTGTGTCAGTGATCGTCTGGGTGCCATTGGGCAGGCTCCCCAGCGGCGGTGGATCGATGCCGCCACTCTGAGCGCCGGTCGTCACACCAGGGTCTTCCTTTGCGCCGCTTGCCCCCGGAGGCCCGGGCGGCCCCTGCGCACCGGCCGGGCCGGCCGGGCCGGCCGGACCAGGCGGTCCCGACACACTCCACGTCAAGCGCGCGTCGCGCCGGCGGCACTGATTGGCGGCGTAGAAGACGCCGCTCTTGTGGCCCACGCAGGCGCTGATCTGTGGCGACGAGATGCGAGCGGCGGCGTACGCGCCGGACGCCGCCATCAGGGCGACCAGCCCCGTCGCGATCGCGGTTGTGCGAAGCGGCCTTCTCATGACCGGTGCCCACCTGATTCGCGGTACGCGTCGCGGCGTCGGTGCGGTCGCTTCGCTCCTCTGAGCCTCGGACCTGACTTCATCTGGCATTGCGATTCATCTCCCCCTTGGGCCGACGCTGGTAGAAGACAGCGACGGCGGTCGTTCGTGTCGACTGGGCGGTACTGCTTGCCCGGTCAATGCTCCCGGCCGCGCGACCAACCGACCATGGGCCAAAGGGTGAGAGACCCCTACCCCTTCCCGGCGCCGCCGGTTAGGATCTCGCCCATGACCGCACGCTGTGGAGGGGCGCAGTAGCGGCGATGGCCGGCGTGGTGCTGGGGGAAACGATCGCCGGGTACCGGCTCGAGGCCGTGGCCGGTCACGGCGGCATGGGCGTCGTTTACCGCGCGACGCAGTTGCGGCTGGGCAGGACGGTGGCGTTCAAGGTCATCGCGCCGGACTTCGCCCGCCACGCCGAGTACCGACGCCGCTTTCAGCGCGAGGCGAGGCTCGCGGCCTCGATCGAGCACACCAATGTCATCCCCGTCTACGAGGCGGACGAGCTGGAGAGCGGGGAGCTGTATCTGGCGATGCGGTGGGTGGAGGGCACCGACCTGCGGGAGCTGCTTGCGCGCGAAGGTGTCCTGACGGCGCGCCACGCCGCGCGCCTGCTGGCGCCAGTCGCGCGGGCGCTCAGCGCCGCGCACGCGCGCGGACTCGTTCATCGCGACGTCAAACCGGCGAACATCCTGATCGCGCACGGCGGCGACGCGGACGGTGAGCACGTCTACCTCACCGACTTCGGGATCGCTCGCGCAGCGGACGAGGAGCCGGGGCTCACGCGCCCGGGCGCGTTCGTGGGGTCGCTCGCTTATGCTGCTCCTGAGCGGATCGAGGGGGAACAGGGTGGCCCGGCCGCCGACATCTACGCGCTCGGCTGTGTGCTGTTCGAAACGCTCACAGGGCACGCTCCGTTCAACCGCGAAAGTGAGCTCGCGACGATGCGGGCGCACCTTGACGATCCTGTCCCGTCGGTGTGCGCCGAGGCGGCGGGGGTGCCGCCTGAGCTCGACGAGGTGGTGCGGATCGCGCTCGCCAAGGCTCCCGAGCAGCGATTCACCAGCGCGAATGAGATGGCGCTCGCGATCGAGGCGGCGGTAACCGGCGCGACGGTGAGGCGACCGGCGCCAGCCGCCTCGCGGCCAGAGGCGAGCATCGCGGATCGAACGTCCGATGAGACTGTCGTTCCCCGGGCGGCTCCGCGCCGTTCACGCCGCGCCGCGATGATCGCGCTCGGCGCGCTGGCGGGGAGCGCAATTGTGGTGCTCGCGCTGATCGTCGGCAACAGCGGCGGCAGCCGCTCTTCACGGACGACTCCGAGCGTCGCGAATTCGGCCGGGCCGGTGCGGGCACCTTCGGTCAAGGTGTCCACGGTTCCGCAAGAGCTCTCGTTCAGCCCTGGCGCTGTTGCGATCGTCCGAGGCGACGACCTGGCCGCCGCCGTCGCCGATCCCCGCGGCGGTCGAATCTGGCTTGTCCATCCGAGCGGAAGGCCTCCGACGCCGATCGGCGTCGGCCGCCTACCGAGCGCGCTGGCTGTTGACGCGGGGCGCGTGTGGGTCGCTGACGCCGGGTCGAACGACGTGCGGGTGATCGATTCGCGCACGACGCGGACGGTCGCTCGCGTGCCGGTCGGGGTTGCGCCGTCGGCGATCGCGATCGGCGGCGGGATGGCATGGGTGGCTGACCGTGGCTCCAACGACGTCACGACCATCGATCTGGCGACGCTGCGCCGAACGAGCGGCCCGATCCCCACCCGTGGACAAGGGCCGGTCGCGATCGCGTACGGCTCAGGCGCGACGGTCTGGGTAGCCAACCGGGGCAGCTCTGACGTCACGGCAATACGTCCGAGCCGAACCGATGCATCGAGCTACGTGCCGGCCCCGCCGGTCTACGTGAGCGGCGGTCCGATCTCGGTCGCCGGCGGCGTTCGCGCCGACGCATGGGTGGGGACAGCGGACGGAGCCGTCGTGCACCTCGGGGGCTCCGCGCAACCGGCTGGCTCGCGGCTCGCGCTGCATTCCGCCGCGGCCGCGCTCGCCGTCGTCGGCGATGAGGTCTGGATCCTCGCACGCGACGATGCAACGCTGGTCCGGGTCCGGGCGACCGGAACGCTTCGAATCCTCACGCGCGTCTCGCTTTCCCCTGCGCAGCTGCCGCAGGCACTCGCATGCGAGCGGGGCGAGTGCCTGGTCAGCTCCGGCCCGACCCGGCAGCTCGTTATGGCCGGCTTCTGATCAACCGGTGCTGAAGCTCAGGACGCCGGCGTTGCTCGCGTGCTCACCGGGGCCCGGGCGAACGTCGACGATCCCGCGCTCGACGCGGACGGTGTACGTGGAGCCTGGTCGCAGCCCCGTCACGAGTGACTCGACCCGACCGGCCGGCAGCCGGTAGCGAACGTCGGCCGGCTCATTTGCACCGAGCAGCACTGCGGTGTCGCCGTCGGGCCGGCGCATCAGGACCCCGGCGGGCTCGCCGGTCGCCGGCAGGACGCTAACCGCGGCGGCTTGTGCTGCACCGGACGCCGCGTCGAAGATCGTCAGCCATTGCTGCTGGCGCGCCGGCTTCCCTGGACGAAGCTCGAGCCTTGAAACCTTGTCACCGCCGAACAGGCCGCTCACGGAGTCCCGGTGGCCAGAGGGAAGGACCGTGTACACCGAGCCGGCATAGCCGCCACGGCCGGCGACGTCATAGCGCTGGACGCCGGCTGCCGGGCCACGCACCGGGGTCACGCGGCCGCCGAGGTGGAATGCCAGCCACTGCCCGACACCGGCCGACGTGACCGAGGTGCGGTCGTAGACGATGAACGTGCCGGGTCGCAGGTACACGACCGTGCGGGTCCAAGCGTCGATTGTCCGCGTGCCGGAACGCGGATACATGTCCTCCAGGTGGACGCCTTGCATCAGCGCATACGCGCCGCGATCCTCGAACTCGACCGATGTGGGTGCGCGCGCCTGCACTCCGTAAGCGATTGCTCTGCCCCAACGGCGCCGGCCGATCGGTGTAGAAGATGTTGAAGATGTCGCGCCGGCCGGTGTCCGAGAACAGATCGTCGTAGATCGGCTGGTAATAGCGGTCGCCGTCGCCGGTGCCGGGAGTGTCGCGCAGCAACGCGCCGTTTGCGTTGACCAGCAGTGGTCGCGAGCCGTTGACGATCGACAGCGAGCCCTTGTCGAAGTACTCCTCGCCGTTGTCGGTGAAATTGATGTACGGGCCCGACTTGAACGCGGCCCACACCGCGCGGCGACTCCAGTCCGAGCGAACGGCTGCCATTTCGATCCCGTGCGCGTAGTAGGACAGTGGCAGCGTCGCGTATGGGCGCTCCGGCGCCGTGTCGTCCCAGAACAGCAGGTTCTCCCACAGGTCCCAGTCCCCACCGAGCTGACCGCCGGGCTGCGCGCGGCGCGCAGCCCGCGCATAGCTGTGGAAGTACGGCGCGAACGGGTCGTGCAACGCGGTCAAAAGTCCGGCCTCGGTCGTGAACAGCCACGGTGCCGCGACCGATGGATTCGCGCTCGAGTACAGCGCCGATGAGTCCTCGAGGGTGGTCATGCCCGGCCAGGTGAAATACAGAATGAATCGTGGATTGGTGAGCGGGTACAGGTAAGGCCGCCCCGGGGCATGAATCACGTCGAGGCCGAGCCCGGTGCGCGCCGCCAGCGCGGGCAGGCTCATGTTGAGGCCCGCGATCGGCCCGTAATTCCACCCTTCGGGCCAGCCGCCGCCCGCGAGGTTGGCGGCGTAGTAGGGCTGGACGAGCCCGCTCTGGATGCGGTCGCGCCAGTCGGCCAGCAACGTGGCACCGCCCGCTGTATCGCCGGACAGCGCGATGCCCGCGTAGGCCTTGGCGGCGTAGTACCCAGCGAAGTAATTGCCCTGCGGGGATTGGCGCTCGAACCCAGCTCGCTCGAAGTCGCCAACCCAGCGCTCGATCGCCGTCGCCACCCGCTCGCGGAGCGATGTGCTGAGCGCCGGGTACAGCCAGTCATAGCCGATCGACATGCCCGCGGCGTAGTAGCGCACGCCGTATCCGCTGTCGCGGAGCGTGTCGGGCGCGTGCGGGCCATCCGGGGCCGACATGCGTTCCAGCACGGCGGCGCCCACGCTCGCGTAGCTGGCCGCGGCGGCCGGATCGAGGCCGAGCGCCACCTCATAACACAGCGCGACGTCAAGCAGCGCGGGGTAGTAGCCGTCGCCCTGATATCCCGGCCCGATGCCGCCGCTCGGCGGGTATTGATCGCCGTCCGGCCACTGCACCGCGCTTGCGCGGTAGCCGTCGCAGCGGGCACGCAGCGCCATCCACGCCGGTTCTCCCGCGCGTGCGCGGGCGCGCAGCCGCACGAGCGTCGATGGATCGAGGAAGATCCGCGGGTGGCCGCTGAGTCGTCGGGGTTCAGCGATGCTCGCCGTCGACATGGACGGCGGCCGCGCGACCCGCGTTGCCCGGGGCCCCGCCTGCGGGGGGTCGCCGCCGCAGCCGATGCCGATGTCCGCCACGTCGCGGCCGGTCAGGATCTCTGCGCCGTGCCCACCGTCGGGATCAGCGATCCGCAGCTCGCCGATCCCGCTGCGGTTGCCGGGACGGTCGAAGTAGATCGACGCGATCCTTCCGTCGGGCAGCACGCACGGCGAGTTGTCGTCGTGCACGCGGGAGACGAGCCGCGGGCGCCGCGAGCCCGGCGCAAGTCGCCAGATCTGCTCGCCGCGCCAGTCCGCCTCGAACACGACTGCGCCATCCGAACCGAATGCCGCGTGATGCACTAGGTTCTGCGCCGTGCCTCCCGGGCCGTCCCGAGGGCCGATCACCAGCCTCACCGAGCCGCCCCGGGTCGAAACGGAGCAGATCGCCGTGCCGGCGATCTCCGGGACGCCCGGACCGCAGTCGAACAGCACCCGGCGCCCGTCCCCCGAGATCGCCGGCTGCATGTTGTACCGGTGTGGGGAGGCGCTGGTGATCAGCGCGGGAGCGGTCCACCGGCCCGCGATCAGCCGGGTGACCCAGAGGTCGCGAACGTGCGGGCCGCCGCCCTGTGGGTACACGACTGTGCGCCCATCGGAGGAGATCGCCCCGAACGCGTCGGCGTGCAGCGGGCTGCCGGACGCACGGATCACGACCGCCGTGCGCAATGTGGCATCGAGCCGTACCAGGCAGGCCCACCCGCCGCACCCGAACCGGTCGGTGCTAGTGAGCAGCCACCGGCCGTTCGGCGACGTGTTCAGCCATTCGTCGCGCCCACGCGGCGACGTGCGGTCGAGTGCCGCACTGACGTCCAGCGCAGCGGCCCCGGGGTCCACCGGCAGCTCATACACGTGGCCGGTGACGAGCCGATAGGTAACGAAGCCTTCGCGTGACGGCTGCACCGATCGCGTAGGCGGCCCCGTGGTCGTGCCGGCGCAGTGACCGGCACCGAGAGCGACCAGCACCGCTCCCGCGGCGAGTGCGAGGAGCTTCGGTCCGCGCCTCGGCTTCGAGATGCGCGACGCGGTCATGGGCGGAGCATCGCGATGGCCCCACGCCGTGTCGATCACCTAAGGGTGAGAACGATCTACCCAGGTAAGATCGACGTCCCAATGGACGTCCGGCGTGCGGTGGACCCGGCCACGGCGGCCGAGCTGAAGGCGAGGATCGAGGCCGAGCGAGCGGGCGCGCCATTCCTCGTCTATCGGGATGAGGAGGGAACACAGCGGATCTTCCGCCTCGGCGACGTGCGGCGACTCAGCGTCGGCCGGAGCTCAGCCAATGAGATCCCGCTCGGCTGGGATGTGGAAGCTTCGCGCGTTCACAGCGAGCTCGTCCGAGTTGGCGAGGAGTGGACGATCGCCGACGACGGACTATCACGGAATGGCACCTACGTGAACAGCCAGCGACTCGGCGGCCGCCGGCGGCTCCGTGACGGCGACGTCGTCCGCTTCGGGACGACGGAGGCGCTGTTTCGGGTCCCGGGGCCGGTGATTTTTGAGGAGACCAAGCCTCCCGTGAGCACGCACCTGGCCCCCTCGCTGTCGCCGGCCCAGCGCCGCGTCCTGGTAGCGCTGGTGCGTCCGTTCACCGGCGATGTCGAGCACGCGGTCCCAGCGTCCAACCGGCAGATCGCCGAGGAGCTGGTCGTGACTGTGGATGCGGTGAAAGCAAACCTGCGGGCGCTGTTCGAGAAGTTCGACGTCGAGGATCTCCCCCAGAACCGCAAACGGGCACGCCTCGTCGAACTCGCCTTCTCGAGCGGCGCGATCACACGCCGAGAGCTGACCTGATCAACCGATCGACGACCGCGTATGTCCGCGCGCCGGGGGCGTCCGGACTCAGACCAACGCGGGCAAGCACGTCGCTCGCAAGAGGGGGAGCACGCTTTGACCCTATGGTGGATATTCACGCAGGCGTTCGCGAGGCACGATGGCACGGACAACTCGGGGCTCAGACACCAGCACAGAGAGCCCTCACGCAACCACGAGGAGGACGAATGCCCACCTGCCCAACCTGTCATGTCGCGGCGCTTACCGCTGCCCAGTCCACTGCCGCGGTTCGAGACGTCGGCATCGTCGGGGCGCTCTCACTAGCGGCGATCCCTGTCCTGGCAATCCGCCGCAAGCACACCGCCGCCGATCTGCGCGCCCTGGGCCGCGCGAAGCCAGAGCGCAGCGAGAAGCCGCGCGGCTAGTCGCACCACCGCTCACTAGGGTCGAGGCGTCGCGCTCGCGGGCGACCCTCGACCCTATTGCGCGATTCGCTCGTAGACTGCTGGCACTGAGCCAGTCACGTGTCACTGATCCGAGCGGAAGCATTGGCCTGATCACAACGGTGAGGTTGTGGCGGCGCTCGGGCCCGATCTCGACGACGGGGAATCTCGTGATCTACGAGGACTGTCTGGTGTTCGCGACTGTCGGTCCGCGAGAGGACGGCTGGTTGGGCAGGCTCGTCGGTGGGTCGAGCGCGCTCGATGCGCAGTTCTTCCGGATCGGCCAGGAGCAGGCAACCGTCGAGCCGCAGCGACTTGCGCTCCGCAGCATCACGATCCAAGGGAAGTGGGGGCGTGCCGGAATGCGAGCGGTTGCGGCGGGCTCTGGGAGACAAGCTGGGGAGCCGGGGTCTTGACACGCGCCGCGTGCTACGCACTGGCCGGTGTTAGCCGACAGACGTCGGCATCCTGAATAGGCAGCGCGCCCTTTCGCACGCGTTCTCATGAGTCCGCTATCGCGATTCTCGATTACCGCCACCGGAAGGTCGACGGTGGGCATTTGGGACCGGCGCGACCCGATAGGTGATGGAATGCGTCCCATGACCGATGACGCCGACGCAACCCCTGCCACGCCCAATCCCGACGACCACGTTGCCCGCCTGCAGGCGCAGATCGACGCCGCTAAGGCCCGCCGCGCGGGCTACCGCGCGAAGGCCGCCGAGTCAGTCGCCCGAGGAGGTCCCGTGCGCGCGACGGACGAGGAGCTGGGGATCATCAAGACCGACGACACGGTTGGCAGGATCGCCGCTGACGCCAGCCAGGACGTCCGGAGCAGGCTGAGCCGCCTGATGTCTCGGTTCGGGCGAGGTGGGAAGAAATAGCCGAACTGCCGCCGGCCTTCGCACTCTTGACACCCGCACCGGGGTGAAGTCCGGCACTGTCGTACCCGCTGGTACCAGCGGGGAGTCACTGCGTGGG
The DNA here is from genome assembly GCA_963832315.1 of uncultured Solirubrobacterales bacterium. GTDB lineage: Bacteria > Actinomycetota > Thermoleophilia > Solirubrobacterales > Solirubrobacteraceae > Palsa-465. Next base: position 209,214 of record CAWHTT010000017.1, read on the forward strand.
ATGTCGCTCGGATGGGCGGTTCTTCGCCGGTGAGCAATCCTCGGCTGTGAGGACCTCGCCGTCCGCGGGTCATCGCCCACGTCAGAGCCCGAGCCGCGCGCCCGGTGGACGATGCGATCGGGCGCTGCCCGGCTGCCAGGCGATCCGCGAGGACGTCCCCGTATAGCGGACGGCTCCGTTCAATGCGGGAGCGCGAATGTGGGAGTATCGGCGCCATGAGCGATCCCCGAACTGCACCGTACGGTTCCGTGCGTCTGGCCAACGTGGACACATTGGCCGAGGTCGACCCTGGGAACCCGGACATCAACGACTGCGAGTTCCATCTCGTCCGGCGCCATTTCGACGTCCGGGCTTTCGGCGTCAACGCAGCGACCGGAAACGCCGGCGACGAGATGATTGAGGAGCATCACGAGGCCGACGACGAGGAGAACCAAACGAACGGCCATGAGGAGCTCTTCGCCGTTATGACCGGACACGCGGTCTTCACGGTCGACGGCGAGGAGATCGACGCGCCGGCCGGCACGATTGTCTTCGTGCGCGATCCGACGTTGCTCCGCCACGCCCGAGCAACCGCCGACGGAACGGCGATCTTCATGGTCGGAGGACCCGCCGGCATCCCGTACACCGTCTCGCGCTGGGAAGTAGCGCTCCCGTAATCGGTGGACGCCCCTGTCGGTCCGCGGATGCCCGTGGGCGATTGCGGGAACGACGGTCGGGGCGCGCGCAGTCACGGACCGAGACCAGCAGTTACTACGAGCGGACAGCTGTTGCTGGGATCCCATGACGAACGACGCGGCCCCTTGGGACGGCGCCGCCTCCGGTCCGACGGCCTCGAGGGGGTGCTGGTGGGCGGCCAGCGACGCTGCGACGATACGTTGTTTCCGAGCCGTCGCACCTTCGAGGCGTCCTTGCTCCATCATCAGAGCGCGGCTACGCTGGTTTCTGTGTGCGAGCCGGAGGGTGAAAGCGATGATCGCTGAGATCGAGGCGATTGCGCTGTTTGCGGCGTTGTCGCCCGATGAGCAAGCCCGCGTCGCTGCCGTGACGCGCCTCGTGCAGTTCAAGGAGGGTCAGGTGGTGGTGAACGAGGGAGAGTTCGCATTCGATTTCTACGCGATCAGGCAGGGCGCGGCGGACGTGCAGCGCGACGGCGATCACGTTGCATCTCTAGGGCCTGGCGATGTCTTCGGTGAGTTCGGCGTTGTTCCGAACCCGGCTCGGCACTGGACGCGTCGTCGGGGCGCGAGCGTGGTTGCCACGGCGCGAACCGACGCGATCGTGATCGACGGCAGCGACTTCCGGCGCCTGACCGAGGACATTCCAGCGCTCCGTAACGCGATACAGGACATGGCCGCTCAGCGCGAGCGGAGCAACCCGTCGTAGCGCCCGACGCGCGCTGTTTGATAACGGCGCCGCTCCAGGGGGCGGCGCGCTTCCCTCGACCTCTGGGGGCTGAGCGGGATTCCCGCTCAGCCCCCCGGGGCGTCAGCCCCCTGGCATCAGGTCCCGCTTCGGTGCTCGCGGGACGTCATTCGGTTGCTCAAGCGGCGGTTCGCGCCTGTACCTCCTTGGGCCCGCTCATGGCGTCGGGTCTGGATAGGAGCCGCCGAAGATGTCGGAGTTACCGAACGTCGGCGGGCACTTCTGTTCGGGAGCGGGCGCGACCGCGCTCATGCCCTCTTGCAATTGCATCCGGTAGCGATCGATTGCGGGGCAGTCGGCCGCGTCCCGGGTGTCGTTCCAGACGGCGGCTCCGTATGTCCGCGTCGCGGTGGCGTAGACGTAGTCGCCGATGAACTCGTCCGTCAGGGCGTTCGCGCTCGAGCCGCGCGGGTCGCCGGGCAGACCTCGGTGCAGTTCGGAGAACGCCCCTGTGGGGGTGGACGGGTCTGCCGAGGAGTCGGCGTGCAACACGACCCCGACGAGCGTGCGCGAATCGGTTGTGTTATCGCGGAACGGTGTCGTGAATGCGTTGTAGACGACGTAGACATCGGTCCCGTTCGGGGAGATCGACGGGGCCGTGTAGATGCCGCGGTCGCCCGTGGATTCGATCGGTCTTGGCGCTGACCAGGTCGCCCCCCGGTCGGTCGACTCCGTGAAGTAAACGTGCGGCGCGGTCACGGTGCCGCTGACGTAGGTCATCACGATCCGGTCGGTGGCGTCCCCGCCGGTGGGCGCGCCGTTGGCGATGTCGGCGCTTGGGGCGATCGCGAGGTCACTCCGCGCACCGGCGATGCCGTCGATCACGGGCCGGCCCTGGACCGGGTCGAGCACGCCCGGCTGGGTCACGGGCCCGGCGACCGGCCGGAATGTCGACCACGTCTGGCCGCCGTTGGTCGAGCGCGACATCATCTCGAACACCTGCTTGCCGTTCGAGGACGAGGTCCCCTCGCCAAACACGTAGGCGTTGCCGCGGCTGTCGGTGCGGATCGTGCATCCGTCCTCGGGATTGCGCTGGCCGTTGTTCGCAGCCGCGCTGATCTGATGCTGCCTCCAGGTATCGCCGCCGTCGTGCGAGACCGCGACCTGCAGGGGCGCGGGCGCGGCGTTGCCCTTTTCCTGGCCAACGAACGACGCCCAGCACACGTAGACGGTCCCGAAGAACGGACTCGAGGACGCGTTGTCGGCCCAGATCTGTGACTTGTCCGAGAACGTCGTGGTCGACTGGCGGCTCACCAGCACCGGCGCGCACCCGGCCTTGCCGACACACCAGGCACGCTTAATACTGTTCGCCGCGGCCTGAATGTCGTCCGTCCGCGACACGGCGATGGCCTCGAAGCCCTTGAATGCTTGGTCCGTCCGGGTCGCGCCGAAGTTCGCGGTCAGGTTCGAGTAGTAAAGCCGCTCGCCGTTGCTCCAGCTGAACCCTCCCGTTCCCGGCTTGGGCCCGATCGCCACCCCGGGATCTCCGTCGGAGACGAGTCCGTTCTCGTAGTACCACGGCAGCGTGCCGATTGGGCCGCCCGCGACCGGGCTGCAGCCAGAATCGGGACCGACCGCACCCAGGCAGTTGCGCGCGCTCCAGCCCGTATACGTGGGTTGCTTCCACGTCGTGCCGTTGTCGAACGAGAAATACACGCCGGATACCCCCACGCCTTGCGTGAACGGGCATGTGTTGTCGGCGCCGGCGTTGCAGGCCTCCATATCGATGTTGTCGTTCGAGCCCGCGACGAGGATGCGGGGGGAATTGGCATCGGCCGTGATCGTCGGCTCGTTTTGCTTGTTCTGCGAGAACGGCGTGGTCGGGCTGCCGTTAGTCACCAATACGTCCGGATTGAAAGCCGCAGCGGACCCGGCCGTCATCAACAGCAGGCCGATCGTAAGGATCGGCACGATCGCAAATCGCTTCATTCTCTGACTCCAGTTCCGGCCGTTAGTCGGTTAGCCCCTCGTTGCGTGGATATTCACCTTGTGGACCGCGGTCGTCGGTGCGGACTGCGTGCACTTCTTGGCGAGCTCACTGATCTTGCCGATCACGTGCACCGAGTCGCCGGCCGCCGGCGGGTTCGCGTCGCTGCCGAAGGTGACCTTCGTGCTGTCGAGCGTGTAGGTCACGTCACTGCCCCTGTCTCCGGCGGCGTGGTGATTGGACCGCGTAACGTGGACCGTGATCGTTCCGGTCCATTTGCCGTTTCCGGTCTGCGTCGCCGCCCAGGACACGAACTGCCCAGACGCTACATATGCCACCTCATGGGCCGTGCACTTGTGCGACACGGTGGGATGGCTCGGGTGTGCCGGATGGCTCGGGTGCGCCGGGTGGATCGGCATCGCGGTAGCCGGCGCAACCGCCGCAAGCGCCCCCACCGCAGCGATCACTACGAGCCGGATTCCTGCGCTCATCGATCTCTCCTCCTCGAGGACGGATTGCCTATCGTCCGGTCAACGCGCGAGAGCCGCCAGGGTCAGGAACAACTTCACTTCCGTGGCGAAGCGGCCTCGGACCACAACGCACGAGGCGCGTCATCGTCGGCCCGAGCATTTGAACTTTGCACAGTTGGTGCATGGCGGCGCGGTGTCTTGACAGCGGCTTTGCGCGGCGGATATGTTCGGGGTCAGTCCACTGCAAGAGGGGGATCTCAGATGGCGCTCACGTGGCCGCTCGAGCAGCAGGGATCAACCGGAGAAGACGTCAAGACCGTCCAGTACCTGGTTACCGCGCATGGCCACTCCACCGGAGTAGACGGTGTCTTCGGTCCGCTGACCAAGGCTGCCGTGGAGGCGTTTCAGACCTCGCGCGGGCTGGGCGCCGACGGGATCGTCGGGCCGCAGACCTGGCCCCAGCTGATCATCCAGGTGCAGCAGGGGAACAACGGCGACGCGGTGCGTGCCGTTCAGAGTCAGATCCACGGCCGGGGCGACGGCGCCCACATCGCCATCGACGGGATCTTCGGCCCCGACACCAATGACGCCGTGCGCGCGTTCCAGACCCTGCTCGGCCTGTCGGTAGACGGGATCGTCGGGCAGCAGACATGGAATCACCTGGTCAACGGTTATCTCGCCGCGCCAGATCCGCAGACGGCCGCCAAGGACGTGTTCAGGGCCTGGGAGGCCAACAACCGGGGCGACGCGGGTAAGAACGCGACCCCGTCGGCGGTGAGCGAGATCTTCGCCCAGACGTTCTCGTCGGGCGACGGCTGGGCGTTCGAGGGCTGCCAGGGTGCACTCGGGCACACGTTCTGCAGTTGGAAGCGTTCCAACGGCCACGAGCTGAGGATCGGCGTCATCAACGCGGTCGAAGGGCCGTACTACGTCGCCGACCAGGCGACCTTCACGTAGCCTGACCAATCGACCGCTCCGCTTCACGCTGCGCCCACTCTGGCTCGCGCACGCTCCGCCGGACCGATCGCTCCCCTTCAATCGACCACACCCGTTCGCAAGCCCAGTCAGTCGCCGGAGTCGCCGAAGTCGCGTTATCGCCGATCGGACGGGGTGTCCTACAGCCGATCAGCAGCCGACAACCGGATTGGCCACAACAAGATCACGGGCCGACGGCGATGGCCGTGCACTTGCGACGATAAGTAAATGATGCTAGCCTATTAGCTAATGATCCTTACCAACAAGTCGGCTGCGTCAGTCGGGACACCGCAGTCAACCCCTCGCGCGCATGCGGGCGCCGGCTGTCTCCCTGCTCGACCCCAAGAAGGAGGACATCGATGGCTTCCAACCGTGAACTCGCTGAGCGCTTCGCGCAGACCCTCACCGACCACGATCTCGCAGGATTTGCTGAGCTGCTGCACCCCGACTACGTCAACCACAACCGGTTCGCGCAGCCCGGCAAGGACGGCTCCGTCGCCGTCTTTGCGGCGTTCCTGGACGCGTTCGAGGGCTTTCGAGTCGACACGGACGACGTACTCGAGGTCGGCGACAGCCTCGTCGGGCGCTACACATACCGTGGCCGTCACACGGGCGAGTTCCTTGGCATCCCACCGAGCGGGGCAGAGATCGAGATGCACTCGATCGACATCTGGCGCGTTTCCGACGGCCAGCTGGTCGAGCATTGGGACGAGCTCAACACCCTCGAGTTCTTCCAGCAGATCGGCGCCGTACCCGCCCTCGCCTAGTTCGACGCCTGACCGCTCAGCGGCCCGCGATCTGCTGTCGACGGCCGGATCGCGGGCCGCCGCCCCCGCCCGCCACCGGATGGCGAGACTATGCCGCGCGCCGGGCTGAGCCACCAGCGCGTGGTCGCCGAAGCGGCCGCGGTGGCGGACGAGTTCGGGCTGGAGCAGCTGACTCTCGCCGCGGTGGCCGACCGCTTCGGTGTCACCGTGCCGAGCCTCTACAAGCACATCAACGGGCTGGAGGCGCTAAAGCGCGATCTCGCCGTGGTGGGAGTTCGCGAGCTGACCGTGGCCATGTCGACCGCGGCAGTGGGCCGAGCGGGCCGCGACGCTCTGCACGCGATTGCCAACGCGATCCGCGACTACGCCCACTCCCACCCTGGCCTTTACGTCGCCAGCGTCCGCGGCCCGGGTCCCGAAGACGCCGAGCTCATCGCCGCAAATGAAGCTGCGCTGGCGATCTTCGTGGCCGCCCTAAGCGGGTACGGGATTACGGACTACTCGAGCCAGTTCGGTCAACTACTGGACGGCACAACGCCGCCTGCTCCGCAGGACGAGCGCTCCCTACAAGACGCTATCGACGCAGTCCGCTCGCTGCGCGCAGTAATTCACGGCTTTGTGACCCTCGAAGCGACGGGCGGGTTCGGCCTACCGCGCTCCCTGGACGCAACCTACACGCGCCTGATCGATTGCCTGGACACCGCCTTTAGGACCTGGCCCGCCGCGGGGGACGCCACCGACCACCCCGACAGTGCGACCACGACATGACGCTCTCCGCCTCAGTCCACCAAATCCATCAAAGGAGCATTCGTGCAACCTGCCGCCGCCAATCCGATCCTGACTACCCCCGACGGCACCATGTTCAGCAAGGGTGACGAGCTCTACGACAAGCGGTTCCGCGAGCGATACGTGGTGCTCGAGACGGCACGAGCTAGCGGCGGAGGGCTAGTGAGGGTCGAAGACACGGCCGCGCCCGGGCCGAGCCGGCGCCCAACGAGCGCCCATCCAAGCCAGCGCGAGCGGTTCGAGGTGCTCGCCGGGACCTTGGAGCTGACCGTCGACGGTGAGCAACACCTGCTCGGACCGGGGGACTCGTTCACGGTCGCGCCAGGCGCGAGACATCTACCGCGTAACGCCGGCGACGGCGAGCTCAGGTTCGTCGCGGAGATGCGCCCGGCCGGTCGCTTTGAGGAGTTCCTCGCTCAGATCACGGCGGTCAACAACTCCGGACGCGAGGGTCTGCGCTACGTACTGACCGCCGCCCGCGTGCTCAATCGATTCCCGGACGTCGAACACCCGACGCCGTTACCGCGCTGGCTGGAGCGAGCGCTGTTCGCGATCCTGGCCGCCGGCGGCAAGCTACTGGGCCTGGGAATCCCGCCGAGTACGCCCCCTCAGGCTGAAGAGTAAGCGGCGCGCCACCAACCGTCTGAGCGGCCGTCCCGCAGCCGGGATCAGCGCCTTTAGGCAACCTTTGCAGGTCTGTGAGGGGGTTGCCGCGGGTCTGCGTCAACGCGAGGCGGACTAGGTTCTGGTCGTCGTACCTGGTGGCTCGTCGGTGCAGGGCCGGCTGGGTGACGCTCAACGTGTCGAGCCGCGCGGAGCAGTCGAGGGATGGAATAATCGATCTTGCGTCCTCGTCGTCTGGGGGTATGGGAGTGACCGCGATCGCGAAGATGAGCCGGCCGTCGGGTCGGGGCTTTGGGTTCCTGCGCTGTTGTCTTGCGGGCGCGTGTCTGACCGTGGTCATCGCGGCCGCCTCTCCCGGGACTGCAGGTGCCGTGGTGCCCCGGCTTGGGCGCTGGAGTGGTAGTGGGCCCGGTGGAGAGATCCAGTTTGCCGTCTCGCGGGTTGGCGGGACCCTTGTGTTGAGCAATCTGGTGATCAGCTGCTCGACCGGCGCCGCGGCGGCGGGGTATGACGACGAGGAGGCGCTCGAGCGCAACGGCCGGATCTACAGCTATAGCTTCCCGGCGGATCTCTCGGGCAAGCTCGGCCTTGGGAGCGGGACGGTAACCGCGAGCGGAAACGTCGCGCAGCTGAGCGGATGTGGCAGCGCTGGCCTTCGCGATGTGCGCGTCGCTCCTAGCGGCGCACGAGTCGTGCGTGACGGGACCTACTCGATCACGGGTCTGTTGGGGACGTACGGGACGGCCAGCGTCTACGGAGACGGCGCATTGCTCGAGTACACCGCAAGCTTTGCCACACCCGTCGGGGCGGTGGGGGACAATCCCGAGGGGTGCGCAGAGGAGGCCGTCGCCGCGACCAGCAGCGCCAATCCGGTCCTGCCGGCTGCGGACGGGTCGTTCTCGGCGCACACGATTACGGCCTTGGGTTTCGTCGCGGAGGCCAGCCTGAGCGGCCAGTTCACCAGCGCGACGTCCGCGGTGGGCACCTACAGCGCGACGTTTGTGGACGGCGACGTTGTCGACTGTGCCGGCGACGGGCCGTTCGCGCTGGCGCTTGTTCATCCTGCGCCGGCGCTGGAGCCGGTCCGGGCGCCGAAGCCCGGGCCACCCGGGCCAACGGCCCCCGGCCGTCCGCATCGGTGTGCGATGCGCTTCCAGATCCAGCAGGGAAGTAGCACCCCGCACTCGTGGCCAATACTCTCGCCCCACTCAATCACCGTGGCGGAGGCACTTGCCGGCCTCGACGCGCTGGAGTCGCAGACTTCGCACCGTATGCGCAAAGCGTCGAAACCGGCCTTCAAGGACACTCGGAAGTGGGTGATCGCTCGACCTCAGCACGGCGGGGTCAGCGCCACCGGCAACGTGAAAAGGGTCTGGTTCGTGCACGAGAAAAAGAGGTGGCGGCTGGACACGGAGAACTTACGTTGCCGGAACCTGACGAGCTAACCCCATCCTCGATGGTCACGCAGCTAGTGGGCCATATCAGGGAAGGCGACGCGCTGGCCGACGACAGCGCGCTCGCCCTTGCGCTTCTCATCGAAGGAGGCTGGCCCAACGCACGATTGTCGTCTGAGCTCTTCGGTGACCTCGCGTCGGCGAGTTCGGAGGAGACGTGTACCGAGGCGACCAAGGAAGCTGTCCGGGAACTGTGGCGCTACATCAGTGAGACGCCGCTGCCGCTTCCCTCGGCGATGTGGGCGCTGGGGAAGACCCAGGACCCGAGTCTCGCAGACACGTTCGCGTCCGTTCTCGTCCGAGCGCTAGACAGGTACGCCGAGCCGCTGGCGTACCAGGCGCTGGCCGCACTCACCGCGCTGCCGGCCGACAGCGTTCCTGTGGACGCGATCCGACTCGCCGCGGCGAAGGGAGACGAAGAGGTCCGCGATCTCGCCAAGGACTGGCTCAAACTCCTGCGCCGCTGACGCGCGGCGCGCGCGGGAAGGCGTCGAACGTCACCTAATGCCAGTCGAGGCGCGGCCTCGAGTTGCTGGACACGGCCGCGGCAAAGATCGGCGCTAGGGTCGAGACCGTGCCGTCGATCATCCCGACCAGCGATGGTTGCACGATCTGAAGAACGAAGTCGTGCTCCTCGCAACCGCAGAGGCGCGCCATGGCCCGCTTCAGGAGCGGGCGACGACGGACCGCCGCAGGCGCGGTCTCGTTCAGCGCGCTCATGACGTCCGTCCTTCGATCTCGTCGATCTCCTCGCCGGTCAGCTCGAGACCGGCGGCGGCGAGGATCGGATCGACCTGAGGACCAGGGTCCGCGTAGCCATCAGGACGGAGTACGCGGGATAACTACTTCCGGATAGCCGACTGACGATTCCGGGAGCTGCTCGCCACTACGAGGAGCCGGAGCGAACCTGCCTGCGCACCGGCTCCCGTCCGGGGGGCTGGGTTGGCCGTTCCAGCGCGGGCGGAGTCGGGATCGGGCAGTGCACAGGATGCTCGCGGGTCACCGTGATCGGCTTCCCGTGGTGGTCGATCTCGAGAGAGTCGCCCATGAGCAGCGCGTAGCTTGCCTGGGCCGGCTTAACCTCGACTCTCAGCTGCGTTGTCGTGCGACAGCGGATGCTGAACGCCAGGCGAGTCAGCGCCTGCGGGAGGCGGGGCGTCAAGCTGAGCCTCCCGCCGCGGTCGCGCAGCCCTCCGAAGCCGGCCAGCGCCGCGATGCAGGCGCCCGCCAGGGAGGCGATATGGACGCCGTCGCGCGTGTTGTGTTCGAGGTCGTCGAGATCGAGCAGCGCCGCTTCGGCGAAGTAGTCGTAGGCCAGTTCGAGGTGACCGACCTCCGCCGCCACCACCGCCTGGATGCACGCCGACAGCGACGAGTCGCGGACGGTCAGGCGCTCGTAGAAGGCGAAATCTCGGGCCTTCTGCTCGGGGGTGAACATCTCGCCGCCGTAGAACAGCGCCATCACCAGGTCGGCCTGTTTGACCACCTGCTTGCGGTACAGGTCGAAGTACGGGTAGTGCAGCAGGAGCGGATAGTTCTCGGATGGGGTCTCGTCGAACGTCCACACGTCATGCTCGGTGAACCCCTCGGCCTGGGGATGGATCTCGAGCGACTCGTCGTAGGGGATGAATATCGCATCGGCGGCGTCGCGCCAGCTCGCGGTCTCTTCCGGGTCGACGCCGAGCGCCTGCGCCAAGTCCGGATGGCGTTCGATCGCGGCGGCGGCCGCGAGCAGGTTCTGCGCAGCCATGACGTTCGTGTACACGTTGTTATCGGCGATCGCGCTGTATTCGTCCGGCCCGGTGACACCATCGATCCGGAACCGGCCCGCCGAGTCGTGGTGGCCCAGCGAGCGCCACAGCCGAGCGGTCTCGACGAGCAGCTCGACGCCCGCCTCGCGCTCGAACGTCTCGTCTTCGGTGATCTGCTGGTAGCGATCCACGGAGCGCGCGATCGCGGCATTGATGTGGAACGCCGAGGTGCCGGCCGGCCAGTAGCCGGAGCACTCCTCCCCCGCGATCGTGCGCCACGGAAACGCCGCCCCCTTCAGGCCGAGCGACCGCGCGCGTTCGCGCGCCAGATCGAGGGTTGAGTGGCGCCAGCGCAAGGCGTCGGAAACGGCGCGCGGCCGCGAGTACGTGAGCAGGGGCAAGACGAACGCCTCCGTGTCCCAGAACGTGTGGCCGTCATACCCCGGGCCGGTCAGCCCCTTCGCCGGGATCGGGCGCTGCTCGCCGCGTGCCCCGGCCTGGACGGTGTGAAACAGCGCGAAGCGGAGCGCCTGCTGGAGCTCGGCGTCCCCGTCGATCTCGATATCCGCTGCCGCCCAGAATCGGTCGAGGTAGTCACGCTGCTCGTCGAGGAGGCCCTTCCAGCCGGTGTGGACGGCGCCCTGCAGCGCCGCGCTCACCTGGTCACGCAGGGCGGGGACGGTCCGCGTCCCCGACCACCCATAGCCGACGAACTTCGTGACCCGCAGCGGCGTGCCCGGCGCCACCGTCGCGGTGATCGTCACCCGAGCGAGATCGGGGTCGATAGAGATCGTCGTCTCACAGTCCGCCGGACCGTCGATCCGATGATCCATCGCCGCACCGACAGTCAGGCCGCTGGCCTTCGTGGTGTGCACGAGGAATGCCCGCAGCCCCTCCCCGCCGAACATGTCGGAGCTCAGCGGGGAGGCGAGGGCCGCCGCCGCCCGCGGATCCTTCTCGGTCACCGGCTGCGTCTCGTTGGTGACCAGCTCGGACTGGACGACGACCTGTGCCGCGTCGTCGAGCGTCTCGACCTCGTAGACAATCGCCACGATCGCGCGTTGCGTGAACGAAACCATCCGGGTCGACGACACCCGAACGAGCCGCGCCGTCGGCGAGACCCACTCGGCCGTGCGGCGCAGCACGCCCGCACGCAGGTCCAGCACACGCTCGTGCTTGCCCAGCGTGCCGTACCGGACATCGAACGGCTCATCCTCGACCAGCAGCCGAATGATCTTGCCATTGGTCACATTGACCACGGTCTGGCCGTCTTCGGGATCGCCATATCCAACCTCGGCGTAGGGCAGCGGACGCGACTCGTAGAAGCCGGCGAGATAGGTACCAGGCAAACCGAATGGCTCGCCCTCGTCGAGGTTCCCGCGCACACCGAGGTGCCCGTTCGCCAGCGCGAACACCGACTCGGTCTGCGCCAGGCGCCCGAGGTCCAGCCCGGTCTCCCGGACGGCCCACGGCTCGACCGTAAACGACGGGTGCTGGATCACCACGCCAGAGACTAGTCGGTGGCGAGTCCAGTTCCAGAGCGCGAATGTCGGTACAGAGGCTCTCGGTGGCTCGCAGCCACTGTTGTCCCGGGCCCGAGGCGACCTCAAGCCCGCGGCGTGCGCCGCCCCGAGGGTTCCACAGCAAGCAGGGTCGCGGCCCAGCTGCGCAAACGGCGCAACGACCGAGCCGGACGCGGCCCGACGGTCTCAGCGGCTAGAGAGACTCGCGATCAGGTGGATCTGCGGTACGGATCTTGGGGACGATGAGCGTATCCTCGAAGTGTGAGCAGCCCTCCGGCAGGCCGGTCCCACGAGGAGGCCGCGCGGGTCCTGCGCCGCGCGGGGTACTCCGACGAGTTCATCCAGGAGCTCCTGAGTCAACTGCCCGACCCGATCGACCTTGAGCGCGACCAGCAAATCCTTGCGCGCTACGGCATATCCCCAGAACGACTGATGGATCGCATGGGCGGCAGTCCCTAGGTGGCGAACGGGACCGCCAGGTCACCTCGCATGAATAGGTGCAGTCAGGAGCTCGCGCGCGGCCGGTTGAGGCGACCGCTGGCCCCACGAGGTAACGCTCAACGTCGTGCACCCCGTGACGATGGCGGGAGACGGCTCCCCTCACCGTCCCCCCGCGGGCGCTCGTCGGTGCCGTAGCCGCCGCTCGATTGCCAGGCTGGCGCGGCTTACGGCTTCGCCGTAGGCTCTTCTCGCGGCTCTTGGCAGCGGCAGTCGGGAGCGCCCGGGTCGACATGGCACGCTCTTGCCAAGCCTGATGGTTGTCGGTCTGCGGCGCGCGGCGGTCGCGGGCCGTCGCGGCCACGATCGCGTCGTTAGTCGCGGAGGCTTTCCTGCGTAGACCCACGCGAGGCGAAAAGCCAGAGCGGCTGCGAGCTACATGAAGGTGGCCAGGTCGTGCTCGCGCGGACCGTCCGGCGCGCGACTAGGCGCAGTGAGAATCCGAGCCCGACCATGCTCTTGGCGGTGCGGAAGTAAGGCCGGGGCGCCGGCGCGGTCCTCGCCTTCGTTACTGCCGCACGGCGCGGAGGCGCAGATCCACCGGGTCCTGCTGAGGCGTGGATCATCGGAATCAGGTGATGACCGCTCACCTGACCTCCCGGGATCCTCGAGCCCTTCGTCCCCGGAGATAAGGCAACGTCGGCACCTTCTGGGGCCAGGCTCGCGACGGTCGAATTACGCGAGCGGGACGAGTTGCGTGAGCCATCATTCCTCTACCAAGCGACGAACGGTAAGGAGAACACAATGCGTGCAGTTACGGTCACTGAGTATGGAGCGACTCCTGCCGTGGCGGAGATCCCGACACCGGAGCCGGGACCGGGACAGGTCCTGATCAACTTGCGGGCCGCCGGCATGAACCCGATGGATAGCGTCCTCGCCTCCGGCGCCTGGAAGCCGATGCCGGCTACGTTCCCGATGGTGCTTGGTGCGGACGGCGCGGGCGTGGTGGAGCAGCTTGGCGACGGGGCGTCGAGGTTTTCCGTCGGGGACGATCTGTTCGGCCAGTTGCTGATTGCCCCGCTTGGCTCGGCGGGAACGTACGCCGAGTATGTGGCCGTTGCCGAGGATGCGCCGCTGGCACCGGTTCCCGGTGGGCTCGATGACTTTGTCGCGGCGGCGCTCCCGACGGCGGGTGGCGCGGGGCTGTCCTTGGTGGACTTGCTTGAGCCGCTCGCCGGCAAAACGGTGCTGATCGTGGGTGCGGGCGGCGGCGTTGGCTCGTTCGCCACTCAGTTCGCCGCGAGCGCCGGGGCGAATGTGATCGCAAACGTGCGGGACCGGGATGCGGAGCGGATGCGCGCGTACGGCGCCGCCGAGACGATCGATCGGACGGCGGACGCGCTGCAGGACGCGGTTCGACAAGCGCACCCGGACGGCCTCGATGTCCTCATCGACCTCGTGGACGCCGACGGGGCCGGCTTCGCCGCGCTCGCGTCGCTGGTGAAAGGAGGCGGTACCGCGGTCTCGACTAACTACGTGGCCGATGAAGCTGCCCTCCGTGCGAGCGGGATTGCGGGCATCAACTTCGCCTTGCAGCCGTCCAGCGAGCTGTTCGGGCGGGTGGCCGAAGCCGTCGCTGACGGACGCATCGTCGCCCCGCCAATCACTCGTATTTCCCTAGCAGAGGCGCCCGCCGCCCTGAACCCGGCGCAAGCCCGACCCGCTAGCGGCAAGACCGTGATCACCTTATGAGCCACCTGCCGCCAGCCGAGTCCACTGCGCCCGCGGAGTGCGGGCGGGCCACCGGACGTGGCGTCGTTTCCGAAAGGGTGCAACCGAAGAAAGGATCACCGACATGCCAGACGCGAAGGAGTTGCTGCACAGCAACCTGCACAAGGTCTTCTCCGAACGGGACCCTGACGAGCGCCGAGCGGCCATCGAGCGGACATACGCCGAAGACGTGAGGTTCATCGATCCAGAAGGCGAGGTCGTGGGGCGACAAGCGCTCAACGACCGCGCCCAGAAGCTTCTCGACGATGCTCCGGCGGGCTTCGTGCTCGAGGAGGACGGCCCGCGATACGTCAGTCCCGAAACAGCCGCCCTTGCCTGGCGCCTCGGCCCGCCCGGCAGTCCCGTGGCCCGCGGGATCGACATCCTCACGGTGCGTGATGGCCGTGTGAGCGTCCTGACTACGCTGCTGGCGTCCGGACCGGATGCGTGATCACCCCCTCGTTGAGCGCTGGCCGCCGGGGAGGCGCGGCCGGAAACAACCGCCATCTGGCGAGGACGGCTCACGATCATCTGCTCGATCACAAGGGCGATATCCGCGCGACTTCCATTCACGAACCACCGCGCGCCGCTGCCGAGACTGGCCGCCGTCGCGCGGCAACTCGCGATGCGCATGTGGTCACCCAGGCGGTTGAGTGGGACGGCGTTCGATCCGGACAACATCGCGGAGCTCTTTTGGACCGCCCACACCGACCCGGCCGGTGCCTGGCAGACGGAGTATCGGTTCACTGGCGCGTAGCGGGTCTTCGCCACCGAGACACGACGGACCGTGATCCCCACGGCGTGGGCTCCGGGCGAGGCGGGGGCTCCGGCGAACAGGCGGACCATCGGGCAATCCGTGGGTCCGGGCGGAGGAGCTTACATCGATGAATCCGTCCGATGCGACGCCTTTCACCAGGCTGTTGTTCAACGCGCGCCGCGACGCGATGAGGAACGACGTCGGGTGACGAGAAGGCGCCGTCGTGGCGGTACCGTGCGTCGGGTGGGGTTCGTCTAGGACAGCATGAGGCTGGACTCTGCTCCCGGTCGCTGGGTGCTTGCCGTGGCGGTGCTGGGTTCCGGAATCGCCTTCCTGGACGCCACCGTCGTGAATATCGCGTTGCCCGATATCGGCCGTGACCTGCACGCATCGACCAGCACTCTCCAGTGGATCCTCAACGGCTATGTGCTGACGCTCGCCGCGCTGATCCTGCTCGGTGGGTCGCTTGGCGACCGCTATGGGCGGCGGCGCATCTTCGTCTACGGCACCGGCCTGTTCACCGCGGCGTCTCTGCTCTGTGCGGTTGCGCCGAATGCCGAGCTGCTGGTGGTCGCGAGGCTTGTGCAGGGAGTCGGCGGGGCGCTTCTAACACCGGGCAGCCTGGCGATGATCGAGTCAGGCTTTCGCCCCGCCGACCGGGCCCGAGCGATCGGGGCCTGGTCGGGGCTCGGCGGGGTGGCGGGCGCTCTGGGCCCATTGGTCGGCGGAGTTCTGGTGGGGGCGGTGTCATGGCGGGCGGTGTTCGTGATCAACCTCCCGCTCGGCATCTTCATTGTCATGATGGCCGGGCGCCACGTGCCCGAGACCCGTAATTCTGCGTCCAGCGGACGGCTCGACTTCCGCGGCGTGATCCTCGCAGCCGTTGGCCTGGCCGGCACCACCTACGCGCTGATCGAGGCTCCAGGCCACGGCGCCTCGCCGCGGCTCCTGGTCATCGCGATCGGAGGCGGCCTTGCACTGATCGGCTTCCTCGTCGCCGAGCGGCGTTCCCGCAACCCGATGATGCCGCTCTCGATGTTCTCCTCGCGCCAATTTAGCGCCGCAAACGCGGTGACGTTCGTCGTATTCGGAGCACTCAGCGGAGTGTTCTTCTTGCTTGTGGCGTTCTTGCAGATCTCACTCGGCTACTCGCCGATCGCCGCCGGAGCCGCCTCGCTGCCGATCACGGCACTGATGCTGCTGCTATCAGCTCGCGCGGGAGCAGTTGCGCAACGGATCGGGCCAAGGATTCCGTTGACCGTCGGACCGCTCGTCACTGCTCTGGGCCTGCTGTTGATGACGCGGATCAACCCGGGCGACAGCTACCTGTCCAGCGTGCTCCCCGCGGTCATCGTCTTTGGTCTGGGGCTGAGCCTGGTCGTAGCGCCGGTCACGGCAACGGTGATGGCGACCGCGGATGAGCGGCACTCAGGCATCGCCTCAGGGATCAATACCGCGGTCTCGCGTCTCGCCGGCCTGATCGTCGTCGCCGTTCTGCCCTTGGTCGCTGGGCTGACCGGGAAGAAGTTCTACGACCCGTCGGCAATGGTCCACGGCTTCCACGTCGCGATGCTGGCCTGCGCCACTCTCGCGGTAGCGGGCGGGGCGCTGGCCTGGTTGACGATCAGCTCTGAAGCCCTCGAGTCCGAGCCAGCGCCGGGCGGGGACCTGCCGACCGGCGTCCTGCACGACTACTCCTGCGCCGTCGCGGGCCCCCCCTTAAGACCCGGACGCGAGGCGGACTGCCACCCGATCGCCGCCCAGCCGGCCGCGGAGTGAAGCCAGCGTCACGGCTGGAGCCGGTATCTCGATCGCGGCTGGCGTACGGCCGACAAGGTCAGCGCCCGGTTCCGCGTTCGGTGCGTACAGCCAGCCGTGATGGTGGCGCCCAGTTGATCGTCAGTCACACACCTGGACTCTCACGAACGACCAGTCGCGTCGAGCTTTAATGTCGCCACGATCGGAAGGCTTCTGCTTCGGCCTGTCGGATAGCCAGAGCGGCAGCGCCGCGAGGAGACCCGTGTCGGCGACAGTGGGGAAGTCAGGTCGGCGCGCGCAAAACGGTTGCTTGTCGATCAAAGCAGCGCCGTGGCCAGACCGTCTGTGCTGAGCCGTCGCGAGATTGTTCGGCCGGGTTGAGCCTGTCTGGTAGGTTATCGGCCTAACGCAGCGTCTTTACCGGCCGTTTGCTGAGCGAGGGGCGGGGCGCTAGCACCAAGGCAGTGACGGGCCCTCGACGCGCTGCCGCAAAGTCAGCCCAAATCAAAAGTTCGCTCAATCGGAGTTGGATCTCTCTTTCGGCCCTTGCCCCGCTGCCGTGACCCGTCGACTCCTCGGCAGGACGCTGCTTGCCCATCGCCTGGTCGGGTGCACACGTGGATCGTCGGTGTCCCCAGTGTCCCGGGCAAAACTGAAACCGGATCGGGTCTCGCCCGCCTGGCCGGCAAGGTCGTTGCAGAGCCAACTCGAGCGGCATCATCGAGCGCCGCGTCGAACGTGCGGTTCCTCGGATGGGTCCAGCGATGCCTACGGGGTGTACTCTGCCGTAACCTGCTGAGCATGATGCCCCGTGAGCGTAAAAGGTGCGGTCCCCCGGTTGGTAGTGATCTGCGACGGGTCGCACGAGACACGCGGGCAGGCCTGCGACAGAACGCCGCCGCGAGGCTTACACGACTTCCTGTTGCGACGAGCACTGAGGCGGGATACCGCCCCGAGACGGAGGTCGTCCGATGACCGGTGACCAGGTGCGCGTGGGCGATTGCATGCACGCGGGCGTCGTGAGTTGCGCGGCCGACGCCCCGCTCGCTGAGGTAGCCCGGATCATGGGAGACCACCGAGTGCACGTCGTCGCCGTCGCCGACCTCGGCCATGGTCGTCCGTATGGCACTTGGCGTCTGGTGTCCCACATGGACGTCGTGGCCGCAATCGCGACCGGCGAGGATGTGCTGGCCCATGAGGTGGCCGCCACTGAGGCGAACACGATCTCCGCTGGCGACCCGCTCGAGCGGGCTGCGCAGATGATGACCGAGCATGCTGTTTCGCATCTGGTCGTCGTTGATCCGTCCGGTGGTTACCCGGTCGGGATCATCTCGACGCTCGACGTTGCCTCAGCGTTCGGCGGCAGCCAACGCTGGGGATCCAATAGGAAAGCCGTCTGAGAGGTCCACGCTCCGACAGGCCTGGTCGCCAGCCGCTGAGCGCCGCAACCGCGTGACCACGAGCAAGGCCGAGATTGAGCCGAACCGCCCCCGCGCCCGCGACCTGACGGTCGCTCCAGCCGCGTTGCGCGGTCGCCATAAGCGATGATCAAGGTCCGCCGCCGACCCCTCAATAGGCGCCGCCGTCTCGTTCCATGACGCGGCGATCAAGGATGTCGACGAGAGCAAAACTGCTGGCGCGGAGGCGTTTCTCTGCTACGCGCGATGCCCGGTGAGCAGACCACCCCGCTGGCGACCAGGGATCGCTGTCGGCGCGCGGCGCACGATCGGATTCGTCCTAAGAGGAGGCGCCACAGATCGAGGCTGCGACGGCCAAGACGAGTACCGCACCGGAACAAACGGAGACTTCCGGTCTCACGAACGAGGAGAACTCTCAACAGCCGCACCGGTCGGCCTCGGCACTTCTGCCTCCGTCCGATTACGGCACACATGCGGTCGGCCCCCACGCGGGCCGAGACCCGCATTCGTGCTGCGACGCAACTCCACGGCCGCTCGCCACGAGACGCGGTTTGCGCGGCGAGCAGGGGGCTCCCCGGCCCGGCCTGCGCTAGCGACGGCACCGGTCGCGCTCGTGGCGACGAGCAGGTCGGGCGGGCTGCGGGGTCGGCGGGTCCTGCTTTGGCGATCACGCGCGTCCGGTACCGCGTCGCGGTCGATCGCGGTGTTCCGATAGGCCACCGCAGCGAAGACGTCACGCGTTCCTGGTTAGGAGATGCCGCTGCGTACGGCTTGGACCGCTGCTTGGATGCGGTTGTCAAGGTGGAGTTTGGCGAGGATGCTGGCGATGTGGTTGTGGACGGTGTTGGTGCTGAGCGAGAGCTCGTGGGCGATGTCGTGATTGCTTCTGCCGCTGGCGAGCCGTTCGAAGATCTCGAGTTCGCGTTCGGTCAGGACGGAGCGGATCGCGCTCGCGGCGTTGTCGCTGGCGGTGGTGACGGGTATGTCGCGTTCGCGTATGCGCTGCAGGAGTTTTCCGGCGATCTGGGAGGAGATGACTGATTCTCCGGCGGCGGTTGCCCTGACCGCGGAGATGATCGCTTTGGGGGGCGCGGTCTTGAGGATGTAGCCGCTGGCGCCGGCCACGATCGCTTCGACCACGCGGTTCTGCTCGGTGCGGGTGAGGATCAGAATGCGCGAGGCGGGGGCCAACAGAGCGAGCTGCTCGATCGCGCGCACACCCGGGCTGTCGGGAAGCCGGAGGTCCATCAGCACGACGTCGGGGCGGACGTCAACGACGAGCCGGAGGGCGTCTCGCGCGCTGGAGGCTTCACCGACGAGGTCGAGCCCGCCAGCCGTCAGTGTCTGAGCCAGGGCCCCGCGGATCATCGGCTCGTCGTCGACCACGACAACAGTGATCGGCTGCGGGTGCTGCGTCGAGTCGTGTTGCGCGGGCATAGTCGGGACCAATCCCGATCCCCCGAGGTCGTCTACTCGGAGCATCTATACCCGGCGCGGGCGCCGATAACGCGGGCGGGTGAGCCGGCGAGTGGATGTTCGGGTCGCACTCCTACTCCCCAGAGGGGGCCTGAACGGGCCCCTCAACCAGGTCCGAACGGGCCATATCGAGCGCTCTGCACTGAGAGTAAGTTGCGATGGTCGGGTCTTGGCGTTCGCCCCTTCTGCGGGGAAGGCAGGTAGCCATGCGGGGTCTTGCTCCAGAGGTCGCAATGCTTGAGAGCCCAACCAAAACGAACAGAAGAGACCAACAATGACCGCATCGCACACAACAAATTTGGACATGCGTTCGAGGCTCTCGTTGCTCTGGATCTTCTACATGTTCAACGCGGTCTACATCGACATCACCACGCTCTACTACAGCGTGTTTATTAACCACCACGCGGAGGTGCATTACACCCAAGCATTCCTACTCGGAGCCGGCGTCCTCATCGAGATTTCGATCTCGATGGTCGTTCTGTCTCGTGTATTGCGGTACCGGGCAAATCGCCGGGCCAACATCGCAGCCGGCGCGTTCTTGGCCGCGGTTCAGATCGTGACGCTATTCGTCGGAACGCCGACTTTGGCCTATCTGTTCTTCTCACTGATATTGATCGCCACATCGGCGGCTGCCGTCTGGTACGCATGGAAGTGGTCTGACCCCGCGACCCGGATTGCGCTACCGGGCAACAGCCCCGCTCATGATCGCGGAACCGAAGCGCACGTCCAAGACCAGCCCAACGGCGCATTCGGACCTGTCAGGGCGTGACTCAAGCTAGACACGGGCCGGCCGTCAGCGCAACCTCCTTTCAGCGCGCGACAGGCACCTCTTCGCCGACGGGTCGCGTCTCTGCGGCGGCCGCTCGTAGCCGGGCCTCGGCGAGCAGCGAGGACTTTCCAATCCCGGCTGAGCCCTCGATTACCCCGAAGCACCCGAGCCCGGCAAGCGTGTCCGCGATCACGGCGTCGATCGCTGCCTGCTCCTCCGCCCTCTCGCGCAGCACGGGCGGCTCTGCCTGTCCGGTGGCCATATCCCGACGATACCCAGCGGCAGCCCGTGAAAAGTATGCGGTCATTCCTACGGGTGGACCCCTTCGCGAGCGAATCCCCGCCGCTGCAGTCTCTCCCATGCAGTCCAGTCACAGAGGAGAGACGCCATGACGACCAAGACCCGGAGGGCGGGGACTGTGGGCGTTCGCGCTCAGCTCGATTCGGCGCTGCCGCGGCGCTGCTGATCACGCCGCTGCGGCGCACCACCGCGGCGACGCTGAAGCCGGCAGTCGAGGCTGCCGCATGACGGCCACGCGGAAATATCCCACGGCCCGATCAAGTGTTCGGTAAAGTGCCTACCGGCAGCGGCCACGGGGGCCTGCCAAATCTATTCGGACTTACGGGATCGGGGGAACGCTAGATCCTGGGTTGTTTGCAGGCTGCCGTGCCGGATTCGCTGAACCCGTCAGCGCCGGTGATCCGGGCGGCTTTCGGACGGTCGCCGCTCGACTGTCAGGGGCCGCGCGGCCGACGAGGTCGAAAGCCCTATCCACGCTCCGGCGCCGCGTCCGCAACCCGGCGATTTCATCGCAGAGGAGCAAACGATGACCGAGTGGCATGAACCTCAGCCGGTATCAGCAACCGCTCCAACGGGCGATGACCTAGAGGTGATCGTCGTCGGCGGCGGCCAGGCTGGTCTCGCGATCGGGTATTTCCTGGCTCAGCAGGGTCGCGACTTCGCGATCCTCGAGGCGGCGGACGAGCCGGCGGCCGCCTGGCGGGCACGGTGGGACTCGCTGAAGCTGTTTACGCCCGCTGGCTACAGCAGCCTGCCGGGTCTGCCTTTCCCCGGCGATCCGGACGCGTATCCCGGGCGTGACGACGTGGTGGCCTACCTCACCGAGTACGCCCGGCAGTTCACGTTGCCGGTGACGCTGGGCAGTCGCGTCCGTTCCATCCGGCGGGCTGAAGGCCGGTACCTCGCCGAGGTCGACGGCAGGAGCTATACAGCGGATCAGGTCGTCGTGGCGACCGGTCCGTTTCAGGTGCCGTTCGTGCCGCCGATCGCCGACCAACTCGGTGAGGATGTCGTCCAGTTTCACAGCACCCGGTATCGGGCGCCGGGGGACCTTCCCGATGGTCCGGTGCTGGTCGTGGGTGGTGGCGACACTGGCTTTCAGATTGCCGAAGAGCTGTCGGCCACGCGTGAGGTTCACCTGTCGATCGGGTCTCGGCAGACGCCGCTCCCGCAGCGGATTCGCGGTCGCGACCTGTTCTGGTATCTCGGGAAGGTCGGGGCGATGCGCAAGTCGACGGACGCGCGGATGGGTCGCCGATTGGCGGGCAGAGACACCCTGATTGGCTCCAATCCGCGGACCCTGCGCAAGCGCCACGGGGTCCGGTTGCATCCGCGGGCGGTTGACGGTTCCGGGCGCACCGTTCGTTTTAGCGATGGAAGCGGGCTGGACGTGGCCGTCGTGATCTGGGCCACCGGATTCCGCAACGATCACTCGTGGATCGAGGCCCCGATCTTCGACGACCAGCACCATGTCGTTCACCGCCGCGGGGTGACCGACTCCCCGGGCCTGTACTTCCTCGGATTGACCTGGCAGTACACGAGAGGCTCGGCGCTGATCGGCTGGGTCGGGGACGACGCCGCGTACATCGCCGATCAAATCAAGACGTTTCACACAGACCGAACGGTCCGCGGTGCGGGCGAAATCGTCGGCACGCGATGACTCACCAGGAGATTTGAACATGGCCACAACCCACGATCATTTCCCGACCGACACCACCGGCCTACCCGAGGCACGCGCGTCTGAGGTGATCGAGCTGAGCAAAGGGGACCGGTTCGAGCTGACCATCGCGCCGGTCGCCAAGCGGATCGGCGACGCGACCGTACGGATGCTGGCCTACAACGGATCGATCCCTGGGCCGACGCTCAAGGTGCGCGAGGGCTCTGAGGTCGTCGTCGATATCGAGAACCGGGGCGATACCGAGGCAACCGTCCACTGGCACGGGCTGCGGCTCGAGAACCGCTACGACGGAACCCACGAGACCCAGCATCCGATGGCCACCGGCGAGCGCTACACCGCGCACGTCACCTTCCCGGACCCGGGAGTGTACTGGTACCACCCCCACATCCGCGAGGACTACGGGCAGGAGATGGGGCTCTATGGGAACGTGATCGTTGAGCCGGGGTTCGACCCGGATTACTGGCCGCCGGTGCACCGCGAGATCGCCCTGACGCTCGATGACATCCTGATCGAGGACGGCAAGGTGGCGCCCTTCAGCCGCGCCGAGACGACTCATTCGGCGATGGGCCGCTTCGGCAACGTGCTACTCGTCGGCGGCCAGACCCGAGCCGTCGCTCGAGGTCAAGCGTGGTGAAGTGGTCCGGTTCTACTTCACGAACACCGCGAACACCCGCGTCTTCAGGGTCGCGCTGCCCGGAGCGCGAATCAAGCTCGTCGGCGGCGACAGCGGCCACGTCGAGCACGAACAGTTCGTTGACGACGTGATACTGGCGCCGTCAGAGCGCGTTGTCATCGACGTTCTGTTTGACCAGCCCGGGGACCTTGTGGTGGAACATCGCACACCGAGCGAACGTATCGACTGGCATCAATCCGAGTTGCGGACGAGCAAGCCGAGCCATCGCTGACCGAGCACTTCGGGGTGCTGAGAACGAACCCCGACATGGTGGCCGAGCGCGAGCGAGTCGGGCCGTACTTTGACGCCGAGCCGGACAAGACGCTTGGCTTCCTGGCCGAGATGGACATGGACGCGCCGGAAGGCGACGGTCCGGTCGTCTATAGCTGTCCGATGCATCCGGAGGTGGTCAGTGAGGAGCCGGGGCATTGCCCGGAGTGCGGGATGAAGCTGCTGGCGGTCGAGGCACCATCGAGCTACACCTGCCCGATGCACCCAGAGGTGGTCAGCGATCAGCCTGGGCACTGCCCCGACTGCGGGATGAAGCTGCTCCCCGCACACCTCGTCGCCCAAGCGGGCGGCGGCCACGAGCACGGAGGAGAGCACGAGCACCACGACCATTCGCATGAAGGTCACGATCACGCTGCGGCGGGTGGCATCGAGTGGGAAGACGACATGGTCGAGATCAACCGGCTCACCACGCCGGCGAACATGCGCTGGAAGCTGATCGACAAGGCCACGGGCGACGAGAACGCAGCGATCGACTGGCGCTTCCGGGTCGGCGACCAAGTGAAGATCCGGCTGCTGAACGAGATGGCCGGCGATCACCCGATGCACCACCCGTTCCACGTCCACGGCGCCGGCCGGTTCCTGGTCCTCTCCCGAGACGGGGTTGTGGAGCCCAACCTGGTCTGGAAGGACACCGTGCTCATCCGCACCGGGGAGACCGTCGACATCCTGCTCGACGTCACCAACCCGGGGCTGTGGATGGCTCACTGCCACATCGCGGAGCATCACGAGAGCGGGATGATGTTCAGCTTCAAGGTGACGCCATGAGCGCTGTGGCCGACGTGGGCGCGCGGTCCCCGGCCGCGGTCGGGGAGGGCATGACGCCTAAGGCGCTGTGGACGCTGGCGATCACCTCGGTCGCG
>CAWHTT010000018.1:0-607332 GCA_963832315.1 uncultured Solirubrobacterales bacterium
ATGCGTGGCCGAGTTCACCGCCACAGCGCCCGGGTACGTGCCGACGGCGACGGTCGCCGGTGTCGCGGAGCATCCGGCGGGATGGGAGGCGTTGCAGTCGCGGGTGTCGACCATCGACACCGTGTTCACGGCGCTCGACACATACGCGGTGGCGACGGCGGGGTCGACGGCCATCCCGTGCGACCCGAGCGGGATCTCCGGCGCCCGCTGCCGGCAGCCGCTGGTGGTCTGCGCGTTGCAGCGGGTCGCGTCGATCACCGAGACGTCGCTGTCGACCTGGTTGGCGGTGTACAGCGTCTGGGTCTGCAAGTCGAGGCGGACCATCTCCGGATCGGCGCCGGTGTGTATCTCGGGCGGGTTCAGCGTTGCGCACCCTGATGGATCGGCGCCGCTGCAGAGGTTCGTGTTGATCACCCTCAGCGCGTCGTCCTTCTGGTAGACCACGTACACGGTGTGCAAGGGAGCGTCGACCGTCAGCCAGAGGACGTGATCGAACCCGTTTCCGGCGCCAGGCGGGACGACCACGGTACCCGACACCGTGCTGGCGCAACCCGTCAGGTCGGCTGCGTCGCAGTCGTGCAGATCGAACGCCGACACGGTGTTGTCGTAGTTGGCCGTGTAGAGCGTGTCGTTCGCGGTGTCGACCTGCGCCTGATTCGGCCCGATCGGATCGCCCGTCAGATAACCGAGCGTTGCGCATCCCGACTGGTCGGTCGCGTTGCACGTGTTCGCGTCGAACACCGTCCAGCCGCTCAGCGCGCCGTACGTGGTCACGTACACGGTGTGGGTCGTCTGGTCCACCTCGACGTCCTGCGGTCCCCCTCCAACATCGACGGTCGGGGGCGCTGTGGTTGGGCAGGCGGCAAGCTCGGTCGCGTTGCAGGTCGCGCTGTCGATCATCGAGACATCGGTCTCGCCGGCGTTGGGGATATACACCGTGTCGTTGGCCGGGTCGGCAAAGATTCCCAGCGGCGTCGAGCCGACGGGGACGGTCGCCGGCGTCTGCCCGCAACCAGACGTGTTCTGGCCGTTGCAGGTGGCGCCGTTGAACACCGAGACGGTGTTGTCGGCGATGTTGCTGACGTACACGGTGTCGGTCTGCTCGTCGATGGCGATGCCGCTCGGCTGGTTCCCGACGGTGATCGTCGGCCACGGACCCTTGCAGTGCGAGACGTCGTCAGCGCGGCAGCGGCGGGTGTCGATCACCGAGACCGTGTTCCCCCCTACCGCGTTGCCGTTGTCATTGAAGCCGCTGGCGACGTACAGCGTGTGGGTCGCCTCATCCAGCGCGTTGGCCCCAGGCCCGTTGCCGACCGGCGCTGAACTCACGAGCGCCGACCCGAAACCGAGCCCGCCGCGCAGGTCGAACGCTGCTGCGAACCCTCGCTGCTTTCCGAGCCTGGCGTGGGAGCCGAAGTAGCGCGTCCCGATCGCGAAGCCGACCGTACTCCGGTGAATCGCATGGCCGGTGGTTGCGCTCGCCGATGCCACGGCCGCCAGAGCGATGGTCGCGGTCATGAGTAGTGTCACTTTGCGTACGTTCATCGTTCCGGTCCTTTTCGCGTGATGGTGAGCTTTCTCAGGTCGGCCCGTCGCGCCCGAAGCCTGACCAAGGGATCAGGCCGGTTCGGGTGCGTAGCTGCTACGGATACATGGCGGCCCCCGGGACTTTGTGATCGCGAGGCGGTCATGCGCCGCATCAGCTCATGGGGCGCGTGGTGCTTTGGCAGATTCCGGACCCGGTCGACATAGCGGCCGGTGCGGGTTGTGGTCGTGAAGCAGATCGGCGGCGACGGATGGTCCATATCGGTACCTAGCGGAGTCGCGTGCTGGGGTGCTAGCGGCGGGTTGGGGGGATTGGCTGCCAGGCGACCTGGTTGGCGGACTCGCCGACAAGACGCACGCCGCTTCCGTCGGCGTTCATAACGAACACGCCGAAGTTCGGCGCGACCGCGATCTGCTTGCCGTCGGGTGACCAGAACGGCAGCGGCCAGCGACCGCTGGTGGATAGCTGATAGATCCGCCGGTTGCGAGACCCGTTCGCGTTGATCGTCCAGAGTTGGGTGGTTTCGGCGCTGGTTGCAGCGTTGAGGGGGGTCTTCACGTAGAGGAGCTTCATGCCGTCCGGGGACCACGCGGGTTCGCCGGCCAGCCCGCCGGCGGCAGCGATCTGCGTGAGCTGCGTTCCGTCGGCGTTGACGGTGTAAATGCCGTTGTTGCCCTGGAAGGCGATCTTGCGCCCATCGGGGGACCACTGCGGATCTTGTGCGCCGGCGACCGCCGCGATCAGCTTGAGGTGCGTGCCGTCTGGGCGCATCGTGTAGATCGACGCCACTTGCCCTTTGACCCACCGACTGAACACGATCGCCTGCCCGTCGGGAGACCACTCGGCGCTGGCATCGGCGCAGGCTTTGCCTGACGCGCAGTCAGTGAGCCGGCTGAGCGCACCCGTCTTGACGTTGACGAGCCAGAGGTCCTGGGCCAGACCCGTTCGACGCGTCAAGGCGATCCTCGAGCCGTCAGGCGACCAGGCGATCGAGCTGTCCGCGTTCAAGCGGGCGCAGTCCCCGCACGAGACCAGCTCTCGAGGGTTGTTTCCGTTGGCGTCGACTAGGTACAGCGCGAGGCTGGTGGGAACCTTCAGTCCGGGCGGGTGCCCCGCGAGATACGCGATCTTGGTCCCGTCGGCAGACCAGGCGAACGAGTAGACCCCGCACGCAGACCTCGGCGCCGCGCACTCGTAAGTCCCCACGTTATGCCGTCCGGACCCATCCGGGTTGGTCACCGCCAGCGCGTCGAAGGCCCAGGTCACGCCGTGCTCGGACCGCGTGGGCGGGGATCCGCCGCCGCCAAAAGCGATGAACGCGACCTTGCCGTTCCTCGCCGCGACCGCCGGCCCGACAGGACTCGAAGCCTGGTGATGTCTGACCGAGGTCAACGCGACCGCCGCGATAACGACCACCACGATCACGCCGACCAGCACGGGAACCGCCGCGCCCAGCCCGCGCACCCGGACACGCCAACCCCGGCGGCCGCGGCGGTCCGCCCAGCGCTCACGCGATCCACGCTGCGAGCGACTATCGCTCTCTGCGGGCTCCAAGAGCCGGTCGAATAGGTCTGGTGGCGGATTAAGATCCGCTAGCTCTGACCGAAGCTCGGTCCGGATCCGCTCGATCAGCTGCTCGTCACTCAGCATTGGCCACCTCAGCCGAAACGGTCGAGGACCCGGCGGGCGACTCGCCTAACAGCTCACGCATCCGCGTGAGCGCCCGCGCGGTATGGGACTTCACAGTTCCTTCACTGGAGCCGAGCGCCGCCGCGGTCTGCGCGATCGAGAGATCCAGGTAGAACCGCAGCACGATCACCTCACGCTGGCGATCAGGCAAACGACGCACAGCCCGGCTCATCACATCGCGCTGCGCAAACCGCTCGCTCTGATCGAGGTCAACACCAGCACGATCATCGGATCCAAGCCACTCGCTGACACGACGACGCTGGCCGCGCCGACGATCACGAGACAGATTCACAAGCACCCTGTACGCATACGCGTTCGGCGCCTCACGCGCCAAGACCCACCGCTGCGCCGTCCGCCAAAACGTCATCTGGAGCAGATCCTCCGCATGCCCGCGATCCCCACACAACAAGAACGCGCTCCGCAGCAACGACGGCGCCGCGCGCCGAGCGAACGCCTCAAACTCGACACGATCACCGTCGCCGCTGAACCCGTCGCTGCAACCCACAATCCTCATAACTCCAACCGCGCAAGCCAGGTTGTCACGACCTGAAAATTTCTTTCTCGCCGCCGAACTGTCTCGCCGGGCTACTCGCGCAGATTCTGCTCTCACAACCCGCCCAACCAAGGCGCGGAGTCGCCGCATCGACAGCCGGTTTCCGCCGACCCAGCGTTCTCCCGGCCGAGCGGTCGCTTCCCCAAGACTCGAGAAGCAGCAACGATACGGGCGTGGCCTCTCCAGGCGTGATCCGGCAGCGCGAAGGTGGCTCTCGGCACCATGCTCGGATAACGCGCGAGTCCTGCTCCGCTCCCCCGGCAAGCATCTTGCGTCCACTGGCACTTCCCTGCAACGCGCGAATAAGAGGACGGCGCGCCTGCTTGGCCTGTGGTTGCGCTAGAGCGCGCGATCGTTCGCGTGGCTGCCCGTCTGGACGATGCCCAGAACTCTCATGCGGCCCTGCCCGCTTTCCATGGAGGCGACAGCGCCGGGTCGAGCGCGACGCTGACTGTCGCATCCGCAGGGCGAGGATCAGGGCGGACGACCGAGGTTGCCACTCTCGCAAGGGACGAGCAGCACCACTCTCACCAGACTGCCGGTTGCCCGCGAAGGAGAAGACGACGACTGCCGGAGCCAGCCCCTCGGGCGCAACGCTGAGGGCCCAGCCGTGGCCTAGACCCGACGAGGGCTTTTGTGTTCCGCCCGGCGCGGGTCCGGTCGCTGCTCTGGCGACGGAGCGTCGCTCGGCAGTTCGACCGCCTGGCCGTACCGCAGCCCTAGAGCACGGGGGGCCGACCGATGTCGAGTTCACGTCGACGACATCTGGGCCGTGGGCCGCGAGATGCCGCCCGCGGGCGGCCTATTCAGTGGAACCTTAATCAGGACATTCAGCCTTGGGCTTCTCGATCACGATGGGTTCGCCGATATATGCGCCGGTACTCGTCATGTACGTCCGGACGAGGACGGTGGCCCACTGGACGAACGCAAGTGCACCGTCCCGGGCGATCTCGGCGCGTCGCATGGCCTCTTCGTTGCTAGTCGTTGGCTCGCCCATAGCGAGGTTGAATGCCGCCTCGTCGGCAAAGTTGAAAGTCAAGGCGTTGGTGTCGCCGTCGTAATGCATCTGGACACCGATGTGGCGAAGTGCAGCGAGCGCGTCCCGAAGCTTCTTGTCAGAGGTCGGCTTGTATGCCGGATCGGGCGATGGATAGTGGAAGGTGTTGTCGCGCACTGCCGCAAGGGCCTTTGGGCCAGCCCTCTGGAGGGTGCCACGCACGATCCTTCAGCTTCTGCTGCGCCTCAGTCGGTAGGCGCCTGAGGAACTGAGCAACATCAGGGACCTTCGCGCTATAGAAGTTCAGGGCGTCGATCGCCTCCACCAGATAGCCGACGAGGACTCGTACTCGATAAGCAAAATCCGGCGTGTCGTCGTCCCCTGAACGAAGCAAGTCACGGAAGGCACGATTGATGTCGTTGTTTGCCATTGACATCGATACGACGAATCGCGCCAGCGCCCTGGCCACGGCGTCGTCTATTGCGTTTCTCAACGACGTATCTCGCCAGCGAGTGGTGCCGCTCTGGGCGATCGCTTCTCCCACGCGGCGGCCTCGCCACGCACGATCCCCTTGGCGACGTCTCGGTCACGCTGGTCGCCGGCGCCTCGCTATCCCTTTGCCACTCACTCAGTGAGAGGCTGTTGATCGGATCGGTGATGTCCGGCCGGTGAGGTTGGGTTCTCGGGCGGCGGCGGCTGACTCTCTCTGCCACTGTCGACCCGTGAGGGTCTGACCGGCTTTCGCTGTGTCGCCCGTCGCCGACCGAGGACCGCCGGCGTGACTTGATAGGAGCTTGCCAGAGCCCCACTGAGTGGTGTCCGCCGGGGTCCGCTTCGTCAGCCATATCTAACGAAGGGACGGGTACATGATCGTGATCGGGGTGGACGCGCACAAGCGGACGCACACTCTGGTTGCGCTGGATGCGGTGACTGGTGCGGATCGCGGGCAGATCACCATCCAGGCCAGCGACGATGGCGCGTTGAGCGGCTTGCGGTTCGCTGGCGGGATCGACCAGGATCGGGTGTGGGCGGTGGAGGACTGCCGGCATGTCTCAAGCCGGCTCGAGCGCGCTCTGCTGGGCGCCGGTGAGCGGGTGATCCGTGTGCCGCCGGCGCAACGGAGAGGAGTGGGTCGAGCGGACGAACTACGTCACCGTCGAGGTCTACGGCCCGCAGGCCAACCTGTGCGCGGAGCGCCTCGGCACACACTCGCGCGTCGTGGTCGACGGCGAGCTTGATTGGCGGGGGTGGACCGACCAGGGGCAGAACCGACGTGAGGCTGTCGTGCTCAGGGCTCGTCAGATCCTGTTCGAGCGCGCGGGTTCGACCTCGTCGCCAGAGAGTGAGCCCGGTGAACGCAACAGCTCGCTCGATGGCGCTGTCTCTGCCGGCGCGGCTTCGGTGGCAAGCGCCGATGACGTGCCGTTCTGATCAAGCACACAAGCGGCTCGCCCGACCGTCCGCGGACGGGCGGCCGGCGGACCGCAAGCCTCAGGCCTCAGGTGAGGTCTTTTTTTGCGCTGGTGATCGATCCAGCACACGCGGTAGAAGCGACGGGGAGCCGACACTAGGGCAGTAACCGGCCTCACTGCGTACACCGCGCAGGGATCGACCGCAAATCGAGTACGCCATTGTCGTGCGCGACATCCGGACTTCTGCAATCGAGTATGCAGTCACCACCACCAAACGGTCAATGGCTGCTGCCGTGCACCTCCGGAGCCAGACCAGCGACTGCGCTCGCTATTGCTCGCCGAGGCGAGCAGTCGCCGCGTCGTGGTGTCCGCGCGCATTGCGGGTGCGCCCGAGCGCAGCCGAGCGGTGCCGCGCCGCGGCGGAAGCAGGTGCCCCGTTAGCCATGAGCGGGACGGCGGGTTGGTCGACGACTCGAGCTGGCTGAGCTTTGGTGAAGACGCGGTCTCCCCGCATCAGGCGGGAAATACGCGGATCGGCCTGATCGAGTCGTCGACCTCGCCGCTGCCCGCTTCGATGATGATCTTCAGGACCGGCTGCGTGTCGAAGTAGCAGAACTCAAAGCTCGAGCCGAGGCGACCAGAGGTCAGCGGCCGCCCGTATTCGTGCTCGAGCTGTCGCATCAGCGCCTCGGCGCCATCGGCCGGGTGCGTCGCGCAGGCGATGTGGTGCAGGCCCTCGCCCCGTGTCGCCAGCCATTCTCGCCAGACGCTCGGGCCTGAGAGCGGCTGGATCAGCTCGAAGGCGACCGGACCGACCTGGGTCTCGGCGGTGAGCAGGCTGAACTCGGCGGGCTCGCCGCGGAGCCGCAGGTCAGCCAGGGCGGGCGGCTTGTGCTCGTACACGGACCACGGCTCCCAGCCGAAGGTCCGATGGTAGGCCTCCATCGTGCTCTGGAGGTCGTGGACGACAACCCCGATCTGCGAGATCAGCGGCGTGGCGAAGTCGATTGGCATGTCGTCAATGCGCCTGCTTGGATTCGGTCACCGTGTCGGGACACGCACGGCGGGACAGATCTGCCGGCACCGCGTGTGACGGCGGGAGAGGAGAGGAGACACTCCCGCGCGTTGGTGTGCACGTGGCGGTGCCGGCCCGCGGGCCAGAGCCAGCGCGAGGAGGAGGCTTCGGCGGACTCTGGTCGGCAGTTGGACATTCGAGGATCGACCGTCGTCGCTCAGCGAGCCTGCGCCGCGCCTGTCGAGCTCCATGGCTCGAGGGCGTGGCGGTTGATCCGCGCACCCTCGGCGGGGTCTGCCCACGCGTCCAACTCGACCGTGATCCAGCCGTCGTAGCCGATGTCCCCCAGGGCCTGCATCACACCGGGCAGATCGAGCGCGCCGGTGCCGAGCGGCACGAACGCCCCGGTCTGCAGGTCGGCGTCCTTGAGGTGCACGTAGGGGATGCGGTCGCCGTGTGCCCGGATCAGCGTCGCTGGATCGTCGCCGGCGAGGAGCACGTGGCCGGTGTCGGGACAGAGGGAGATTGATGTGTGTGGGAGGAGCCGGTCGAGCTGCTCGGCGGTCTCGACGATCGTGGTCAGGTGCGGGTGCAAGCAGGCGGTCAGTCCGTGACGTTCGGCGATGTCCACGACGCGGTCCAGCGCTGTCGCCAGCCGCTGGTACTCCGGCTCCCCGGGCGGTTGCAGCGTCTGTGCGCCACCACCGACGACGAGGTGACGGGCGCCCGAGCGGGCGCCCAGCCACCCCGCGCGGTCGATCCTCCAAAGCTCCTGGTCGAGGATGTCGGTAAAGATGAAGTTCGCTCCGCTGTAGACGGCCACGAGCGCGAGCCCGTGCTCGTCGAGCAGGCGCTCCAGCTCGTCGGCGGAGTCCGCGTATTCGGCGAGGTTGCCGTCGAACAGCTCGACCCCGTCGTAGCCGGCGTGGGCGATGTCGCGAAGGGCGTCGGCGGTGGACCCGTGGGCGAGGTAGTAGAGGTCTTTGATGCTGGTGACGCCGACCGGGTGGCCCACGACGCCGCCCCAGGTGTTGGTTTGGTAGGCCAGTCTCATCCTCGCTCCAATGGTTCGTGTTTGCTCATGTCCACCACGGTGTGTCCGGAGGCTGTTCGGGGACGAGCCTCTGCAAGAGCTCGATCGCGCGGTTCAGTCCCTCCTCGCGCGAGAGCAGGATGTCCTCGTGTTCGATGCTGATCACGCCGTCATAGCCGGCGACCCGAAGCGCGCTGACGATGTCCCGCCACGTCGTCTCGCCGTGCCCGAAGCCGACGGTCCGAAACGTCCAGGCTCGGTCGCGCACCTGCGCGTAGGGCTTGGGGTCGAGGTTGCCGTTGGCGCGAACGTTGTCGGGGTCGACGTATGCGTCTTTGGCGTGGACGTTGAAGATCGCGTCCTGGTCCCCCAGCCGCCGGATCGCCGTGACCGGTTCGATGCCCTGCCAGAACAGATGGCTGGGATCGAAGTTGGCGCCGAGCTCGGAACCTGTCGCGGCGCGCAGGCGCAGCAGCGTCTCGGGGTTGTAGACGAGGAACCCCGGATGCATCTCCAGCGCGATCTTCACGCCGTGCGCGCGCGCCAGCTCGCACTGCTCGCCCCAGTACGGGATCGCCCGCTCCTCCCACTGCCAGCGCAGCACCTCGCCGTATTCGAGCGGCCACGCACACGTGATCCAGTTCGGGATCCGGGCCTCGGGCGTGTCGCCGGGACACCCGGAGAACGTGTTGATCACCGGCACCTCCAGCGCCTCGGCCAGGCGCGCTGTCTTCACCCACGCCGCGTGGGCAGCGTCGGCGAGCGCCGGATCCGGGTGCAGGGGGTTGCCGTGGCAGCTGAGCGCGCTGATCTTCATTCCGCGGCTCTCCACCGCGTCGCGCAGCCGCCGGGCGGCCCCCGGGGCGGCCAACAGCTCGTCCGGCTTGCAATGGGCGTCCCCGGGGTAGCCACCCGAACCCAGCTCCACGGCCTGCACGCCCAACGCAGCGAGCCGCTCCAGCGCCTGATCGAGCGGCAGCTCGGCGAAGACGACGGTGAGCACGCCGAGCATCATCTGCGGACTCGTTCCAGCTCGCCGACCTCGATCCAGCTCCCGGTGCGATGGCTTTGCATGATCGCCTCGACCAGCAGGGCCATGCGATGACCGTCCGCGAAGGTCGCGAAGCGGCTCTCGTGATCACCGCCGATCCGGCTCGCGTCGACAGCGCCGTAGAAGTCGGCACACAGGTGGCAGAGCGCGTCCCGCCAGCCCTCCGGATGGCCGGCGGGAAGCTGCCGTGCCTCGCCCTGCGACGGATCGCGCAGGTACTCGAGATTGGCGGCGCGACGGCGCCCGACCCAGGCGGTGTCGGGATGCTCCTGGTTCCAGGCGAACGCGGCCTCGGACGTGTCGAGCTGGAAGGCGAGCCGGTTCTTGCGTCCGGGACTGACCTGAGACACCACGAGCGCTCCCCGCGCGCCTCCGCTGAAGCGCAGCATGACGGTCCCAAAGTCCTCGCTGTCGACCGGCACCGGTTCGTGCTCACTCTCGGGGCTCGGGCAGAAGGTGCCGGTCTCGACGGCGGGACGGTGGCGAACCGCGTGGTGGGTGGCCAGATCGGCTAAGACCGCGGTCACCTGCTGGCCCGTCACGTGCTGCACCAAGTCCAGCCAGTGCGACCCGATGTCGGCGATCGCGCGCGAGGGGCCGTTGGCGGTCGGATCCAGCCGCCAGTTCCAATCGCCCTCGTAAAGCAGCCAGTCCTGTAGGTAGCTGCCGTGCACGAAGTGCACAGATCCGTGCTCGCCGCTTCTGAGCATGGCCCGCAGCTGCTGCACGACCGGATAGTGGCGGTAGTTGAAGCACACAGCGGCGATCGTCCCGCGTTGCGCGGCGGTGTCGGCGAGCCCGGCGAGCGCCTCGGTCTCCTCGCTGCCCGTCCCGAGCGGCTTCTCGGTGAGGACGTGCTTGCCGGCGGCCAGCGCGGCAGCGCTCAGCTCAGCGTGGAGCCGGTTGATCGCGCAGATGTGCACCGCATCGATCTCGGGGTCGTCGATCAGCTCCGCTGAGTCCGCGTAGGCGCGACGGGCGCCCAGCGCCAACGCAGCGTCGCGCGCCCTTGCGGGCGTCCGGCTGGCGATGCCTACCAGCTGCACCCCGGGGAGGCGCCTGAGCGCGTCGGCGTGACATTCCGCGGCAAAACCCGTGCCGATGATCGCCACGCGGATGGGGTGAGATGGCAGCGCGCGCTCAGTCACGTGACTGCAGGGCGACGGCGAGGATGATGATCGCGCCGCGGACGATGTCCTGCTGATAGTCCTGAAGGTTGTAGAGCAGCAGACCGTTGTTGATCAAGCCGATCAGCATCGACCCGACGAGGGTTCCGATCACAGATCCGCGCCCGCCGAACAGGCTCGTGCCACCGATGATCACGGCCGCGATCGCCGACAGGTTGTAGCTGGCGCCATCGGTGTACTGCGCGCCGACGTAGAACGCCTCGTTGACGAGCCCCGCGAACGCGGCGGTCACCGAGGAGACGAGCAGCACCATGAACTTGATCCGCTTGGTCGGCACACCGCTAAAGCGGGCCGCCTCTTCGTTGCCGCCGGTGGCGAGCACGTGCCGGCCGTACACCGTCTTGCGCAGCACGACGATCCCGACGGCTGCGATCACGGCCATCCAGATGATCGGCGTCTGGATCGGCCCTACCTTGCCCTGGCCGAAGACGTTCACGAAGGTCTGGTTGGCGATCGTCTGCGGGGTCGAGTTGGCGATCCACTGAGCGGCGCCGGAGGCTATCCCGAGCATTCCGAGCGTCACCAGAAAGGAGGGGATCCTGACCCGGGTCACGAGCGCGCCGTTGATGGCTCCGACGAGGACCCCGGCGAGCAGGCCGACGAGGATCGCCCCGACCAGGCCAAGCTTGTTGAGTTCGATGGCGGTGAGCACGCTGGCGAGGCCGACGACGCTCCCGACCGAGAGGTCGATCTCGGCGGCGCCGATGACGAACGTCATGGCGACGGCGATGATGGTGATCGGCGCGGTCTCACTGACGATGTTGAGCAGGTTGGTGCCGCCGAGGAATCCCTTGCCCGACAGCGTGAACGCGAACACCAGGAACACCACGACGAAGGCGATGTAGACGACGTAGTTGCGCCATTCGAACCAGCGCCGGACGATGGCCACCGGCTCCTCGGTTGTCGCGACCGACTCGACTTCGGGCTGAGGGACGTCAAGCTCGGGCATCCGTCAACCCACCTGCACCAGACGGTGCAACTCCGCCTCCGATTGCACAGCTCCCCGTGGCACACACGCCTCGACGCGTCCCGCGCGGAGAACGAGGATCCTGTCGGCAAGCGCCAGCACCTCGTTGAGCTCCGACGAGATCAGGATCACGCCCTTACCCTCGTTGGCAAGCTGGCGCACCATTCCAACGATCTCACTGCGGGCACCGACGTCGACGCCGGCGGTAGGCTCGTCGAGGATCAGCAGATCCGGTTCGCAGGCCAGCCACTTGCCGATCACGACCTTCTGCTGGTTGCCGCCAGACAGCCGCTTGGCGAGGGCGTACGGAGACGAGGTCTTGATCGCCAGCCGGGTGGCGTACCGCTCGTAGACCTCGCGGCAGCGTTCAGCGCTGATCAGCCCACGCCGCGTCAGCCGGCCAAGCAGCGGCGCCAGCAGGTTCGCCTGCACCGAGTGATCAAGGACGAGGCCTTGCCGGCGCCGGTCCTCAGGCACCAGCGCTATCCCGGCCGCGATCGCGTCGGCAGGACGCCTGATCCTGACCGGCGCGCCGCGCAGCCGCACCTCGCCGCGCGAGACCCGGTCGATCCCGCAGAGCGCCCGCGCTAGCTCGCTGCGCCCGCTTCCCATCAATCCGACGACGCCGACAATCTCCCCCGCGTACACATCGAAGCTGACGTTGTCGACCATGTCGCCCGCGGTCAGCTCCCGGACCTCAAGAAGCGGCTCGCCGCTAAGCGAGGCTGAAGCACCGTCCTCGCTGGACCGCAGCTCGTCGCCCACCTTGCGCCCGGCGATGTGCTCGATCAGCTGCTCCATCGTAAGATCGCCGGCGTTCTCGGTGACCACAACGCGACCGTCGCGCAGGATCGTGACGCGATCCGCGACCCGCGCGACCTCTTCGAGCCGGTGCGAGATGTACACGATCGAGATCCCGCGGCTCTTGAGCTTGGCGATCAGATCGAACAGACGGTCCACCTCGTTGCTGGCAAGCGAAGCAGTCGGCTCGTCCATGATCAGGATGCTGGCCTGCTGCGAGATCGCCTTGGCGATCTCGACCAGCTGCCAGTACGCCGTCGAGAGGTGGCTCACCTCGGCGCCCGAGGGTCGATTTCGAGACCCATCTCGCGCGAGCGGTCCCGCAGCGCGCGGTCGCGCCTCCTCGTCGTCGACCAAAACCGGCCCGGCTCGGCTCGTGCCGCAGGACGATGTTGGCGGCGACGGTGAGCGACGGCGATCGAGGCTGAACTCCTGGAAGATCATCGCGACCCCGAGCTCGCGCGTCGCGCGGCGATGGCGAATTGCGACCGCTCGCCGTCGATCGAGGATCGTTCCCCGCGCTCGGGCAGATGGACGCCCTGCAGGATCTTCATCAGTGTCGACTTGCCGGCGCCGTTGCCGCCCAGCAGACGCGTGGACCTCGCCGCGCCGGACGGCGAAGTCGACGTCCGTGAGCACCTCGCACGCGCTCGAACGACTTGGTGATGCCACGCATGCGCACGGTCGGGGCATCGTCACCTCACCGCCTGTCACGACCCCAGCCCCGGCATCGCCGACCTCACCCACTCGCCACTCTGCGCCGACTCGGCGATCGCGTCGCAGATGCGGGCGATCTGATAGCCGTCACGGAAGTCCGGGCTGAGGCGTCGCGTGCCCTGACGATCGGCCCGCATGAAGTCGTGGCACTCGATGATCTTCGTCTCGCCGTAGCCGATGCCCAGTGCCGGAATCGGCCACAACGCCTCACCGTCGGGATGCGCCGGGCCGGTGTAGATCGTGCGAAATCCGCGCCGGTCGTCTGGATCGCCGTCGAGCAAAGAGCTTCAGCTCGTCGCGGCGCTCGTAGTCGAACGCGAGCGACCCGCTGTCGCCGTGGATCTCGAAGGTGAGGAAGTTGTTGCGGCCGTGGGCGTTGCGCGTCGCCTCGATGCGACCCGACCGCGCCGCTCTGCGAAGCGCAGCAGCGTCAGCACCTCGTCGTCGACGTCGACCGTCCCGCGCGGACCGTGCCGCACTTGCGGGAGCCGGCCGAGCTGGTCCGAAGCCGCCGGACTGCACCGGCCGTCTGGGATGTAGGTGCTGCAACGACGGCGTTGACGGCCGCGACCTCGCCGACGAGATACCGGGCGATGTCGATGCACGTGCGATGCCGATGTCGCCGACCGCGCCGGATCCCGCGACCTCCCTCTGGAAGCGCCACGACAGCGGCGACGTCCGGATCCGCCGGACCAGTCCTGCAGGTAGGTGCCGCGGAAGTTGAGGATCGTCCCGATTGCCCCCTCGATGATCTCTCGTGGCGAGCACGACGGCGGGGGTGCGCCGGTAGTTGAAGGCGACCATGTTCGATCACGCCCGCCGTCTGCGACCGCCTCGAACATCGCGCGCGCCTCGTCCGCCGTGCGCGCGAGCGGCTTCTCGCAGAGGATGTGCTTGCCGGCCTGCGCCGCGCGCGATCGCGATCTCCGCGTGCAGATCGTTGGGCACGGCGATGTCGACGACGTCGATCTTCTCGGATCGTCGACCACCTCCGCCAGTCGCCGCGGCCTCGGTCGAAGCCGAACCGCGCGCCGCCTCGCTGGCGAGCTCGCTGCGTCGCATCCGCGAGCACGTGACGAGCGGAACCGCCGGCGCCGGCCAGAAGAACATCGGCATCGCCGCATAGGCCAAGCGCAGTGGGCCTTGCCCATGAAGCCACCGCCGATGAGGCCGACGTTGATGGGGGAGCTGTCTTCTCGTCGTTCACCGCATCTCCTTTCTCCGGGAGGGTCAGTCGCCGGCCACAGCGGTGACTCGAGGACCCGCCCAGTCGTTCCGGCTGCTGGTCAGCTCGCGGCTTCCGACGACGTTGCCGGGTGCCGCCGCGTGATACACCGTCTGCCACGCCTGCAGCACGTTGGCGTGCGTGACGGGCAGTGCCGGCAGCGCCACGTACGGCGGCGCCTTCTTGCCGAGCAGTCCGTAGCGCGGCGAGCTTCGCCTCGGTGACGCCCTGATCGAACGGACGCTGGGCGCCCAGGTACTGCAGATCGCTGCTCTCGGCTAGTGGAGCGCGATCGTCCAGGCCCGAGGTCCTCGGTCGCGACGATCAGGTTCGGTGCCATCGCCCGTGGGCGCGAGCGGCGAGAGGATGCCCTGGCCGGAACGTCCCAGATCGCCCCACATCGCCGTCAGGTTCGGGTAGCGCGGTTAGCATCGCGTTCGCCGCTCGCTCGGCTTGGCGAAGCACGTTCGGGTCTGGGACGCCCTTGGAGGCGACGATCTTGATGCCGGGAAACTTCTCGATTGCGTTCTTGAACCCCTGGAAGCGCTCGTTGGTCACGAAGAAGTTGACGGTGAAGTAGACCTCTCCGATCTGCCCCTTGCCGTGCAGATCGCTTAGCGCGAGCAGCGGCGCCGAGACGACGCCGTTGCCGTAGTTGTCGGCCGAGACGTCGCTGATGTAGTCCTTGCCGGCCTGAAAGCCAGTGGGCACGTTGTCCATGAACACGAGCTTGACGCCCTGGTTGACAGCCGCGCGATAGGCGGCAGCCTCGGTGTCGGGGCTGAGCGGGATTGAGACCATGATCGTCGGCTTCTCGGCGAGCACCGTCTGGATGTTCTTGATCTGGGTCGTGACGTCGCCGTGGGCGTACGTGACCGAGATGACCTTTATACCGAGCGTCTTGAACTCGCTTTCGAGCCCGCTGACCTGCGCCTGTGACCACCCGTCGCCGCCGAGGTGGATGACGAGCGCGGCCGTCGCGTGCTTGGCCTGGATCTTGGCCATTTCAGCCGCCGTGAGCTGGACCGTGCTCGGAGACGCCGCCGTTTCACCGTGCGGCCCCTTGGCCTGCACGTGCCCGGTGGCCTGGGCGATGATCGAGTTGGCCAGCTGGTCGACCGCCGCGGGCGACTGCGTGGAACCCGAACCACTCGACGACGAGCCACCCGACGAGGCATGCGAAGGGCTCGAGCTGCTGCCACACGCGCTCAACGAAGCGCCCGCCAGCACCAACGCCGCAGCCACAGCTCCCGCCACGCGCCTGGAACTCATTTGGCTTGACCTCCTTGATCCGTAGTTCGGGGTCGCCGTACGGAGAACGCCGTGCCGCCAGACCCTCTCTCCACAACCGGGCCACCCTAGCACGCTTATGTATCTCAGATGCAAAAGTGTGACGGCCTAACACAAAAGAAAGCTCGTGCGCCGCCGTGAGGCCGTCGACCCGCGCCGATGGCGGGTGGTCGCTCCCGCACGTACAGTCGCACCAAGAGGCACGACTGGTGGATGTCCTAGCCCGCGGCCCCCGCGAGGTCCGGCCGGCCGCTAGGCGAGCCCGCTTGCACCCACTCGGCGAAGCAGGCACGGGAGAAGAGCTCGTCGGTGACCATCGCGGCGACGCCGATGACCCCGCTCTGGGAGCCGAGGGCGACGGGCCGAATCTCGAGCTCGCGGGTGGCCAGTGGGAGCGACTGGCCGTAGATCGCCTCTCGGACGGCCGCCAGCAACGGGTCGCCCGCGTTGGCGACGCCGCCCCCGATCACGATCAGCGACGGGTTGAGCACGTGCACGACCGTGGACAATGTCTCCCCCACCAAGCGACCCGCGCGCATGATCAACTGCCGGCTCGCCGCGTCGCCGTGACTCGCCGCCCACGAGACGTCTTCGGCCGTTAGCCGGCCCTCACGTTCGCTCATGCGCTCGGCGAGGATCGGGCTCGAGCCCTCCTTGGCGAGCCGGACGGCATCGCGCGCCAATGCGGCGCCCCCGGCCAACGCCTCCAGGCAACCGACCTTGCCGCAGCGACAAAGCACGGCGGGATCTCGCGTCACCTGGGTGTGGCCAACATCGCCCGCCGACCCTTGCGCGCCCCGATGCAGCCGGCCGGCGACGACAATCCCGGCGCCGATGCCGGTGCCGATCTTGACGAGCACGACCGTGTCGTGGCCCCTCGCCGCCCCGGCGCGCAGCTCGCCCAAGGCCATGACGTTGACGTCGTTGTCGACCCAAACGGGCACGTCGTATCGCTCGGCAAACTTCTCCCGGATCGGAAAGCCGTCCCAGCCGGGCATGATCGGCGGCGCAACCACGCAGGCGGAGCCGAAGTCGACCGGCCCGGGGACACCGATGCCGATCCCCCACAGCTGCCCCGGCGCATCAACGTCGCGCGCCAGCATCCGACCAAACAAGTCGTCGACCCGGCCCAGGATGCGCTCGGGCCCGTCAGCCACCCACGCGGGCTCGGCATGGTGCGAAAGGATCCTCCCGGACACGTCAGCGACGGCCACGTCGATGCTCGTCGCCCCCAAATCCGCCACCAACACACGACCGGCATTGGCACGGAACCGCAACTGCCGCGGAGCGCGACCGCCGCTCGACGGCCCCAGCTCCCCCTCCACGAGCAGTCCCCGGCTGATCAGGTCACCGACGCGTTGGGCCACCACCGGGCGCGTCAGGCCCGTGGCGCGGACGATCTCCGGCCGCGAATCGAGCCCCCGCGCGCGGACGTGGTTGAGCACAGCCAGCAGGCCGTCCAGCTGACCGTCGACGGCCGGTGCAACGGGGGTGGCAGGGTCTGAGTCCATGACAGCATCGCCCCACGCGTCGCGCGCGGGGTCCAATCAACGCTTTGGTCGATGCGATGCTCAGCTTAGCCGCCCCGGCACCAAAGCCCACGGCCTGCGGCAACTCCCCTCCCATTTTCGGGATATTGACAACGCTCCGGCGTGCCCAGGTCCCGCAAAGACCGGTCCGGAACGGCGTCCCAGACCGGAGCGCTATACGAACGGTGCGGTTCTCAACAACGGCTTGCGTCGCGACGCCGCAGCCGTGGGAGGTGCCAAGCGCGCTAGCGACGACGGTGACTTTGGGTACTGCGATCAGCCGCCAGGTCCGGGCGACCTTCGGCAGCCCCCACCGTCACCCGCAGCGCCGTCGGTCGAGCAGGCGACGGCGCTCCAGCGTGACACCGATTCGTCGCGCCACCGACGTCCGCGCGAACATCGGCTTCACCAGACTCGAGGCGGGCGCCACCTGAACGAGACCGTTCATGATGACCTCGCCGCGACCGAGGCTGCCCGATCGGTCCTGTCGGCTACCGGATCTCCAGCCTGTCTCGACACTGATGACCCTCTCCCGGGGACGCCTATGGTCCGGCTCGGCCTGACGAACGCCGCAGAAAATAGCCTTATCTCAAGTCCTTCAAACCTTTACAACTAACGCCCCGCTCCGGGCGATGCCCGCTCTAGAATCCGGGGCTCCCTCGGCGCCCGGGCACCCGGACGTCCGACGGAATAGAGATGCCGAGCAAGTCACCCAAATCAGGCTCAGGGCGGGCCTCAGCGGCCAACGGCGGCAGCGTGCCGCGCCGCGATCCTGGCTCGATCTTCGAGCCGGTCGAGCAGCTGCGCGCGCACGAGTACGTGGCCGAGCAAATCCGCCGGCAGATCGCGCTACGGCTGATCCCCATGGGCAACGCGCTGCCAACTGAACGGCAGCTGGCCACGCAGTTTGGGGTGGGACGCGCCACCGTGCAGAACGCCCTGCGCCTGCTGGAGGCCGACCGGCTGGTGGAGAGCCGGCGCGGGCGCAACGGCGGCACCTTCGTCGTCGGTCCCAGCACGGACGACCTGGCGATGGACTACCTGCTGGCGCGGCTGCGGCACGAGGCGCCGCGGGTGCGCGAGGCGCTCGACTTCCGGGCGCTGGTGGAGCCTGCCGGGGCTTCGATGGCGGCCAAGCGGCTGAAGAAGTCAGATCTCGACGAGATCGTCGTCGCAGCGACCAAGTCGGCGACAGCGGAAACCGACATCGAGTTTCAGACCCACGACACCGAGTTTCACCTCGCGATAGCGCGGACCGCCCGCAACGGGTTCATCTACGACGCGGTCGAGCGGCTGCGGCTCGTGCTCGCCGATCCGCTGGCCGCACTGCCGGCAAGCAAGGTGTGGCAGCAGCGCAGCTCTGACCAGCACGCGGCGATCGTTCAAGCACTGAAGCGACGCGACGCGGGCGAGGCGGCGGTGGCGATGGCGGCGCATCTCCGTGCGACGGCCAAGAGCGTCCACGCCCTGATCGAGTCTCTCTAGCCTGCGCCGGCCCAAACGGGGGAAAGCGCAAACCCGGGGCGTCCGGTCGCAACGACGGCTTGACCCGCACCAGCCCACGCCCTACATTTGGCTCTGAAAGCGATCCTTTGAGGCTTTTAGGCGACAAGGAGAGGGACTGATGGAGTCAGCTACGTTCGTGACGACGGATATGACGTACGTCTTCCCGCGCGAGTTCGATCGCGTGTATCCGCTGATCGTGCGTGGCGAGGGCATGTGGCTGTACGATGCCACCGGGCGGGCGTACCTGGATGCACTCGGCGGCGGCGCGATGGTGTGCAGCATCGGCCACAACGTTCCCGAGATCATCGAGGCCGCCGAGGCGCAGGCGCGCAAGATCTCATTCCTCTACAACCAGCAGTTCACGAGTCCGGCCCAAGAGCAACTGGCGGCCGAGTTGTGCGGCGTGGCGCCCCCCGGCATGACCCGGGTGCACTTCACCTCAGGAGGGTCTGAGGCCAACGAGACGGCTCTGCGCCTGATCCGCTCCTACCACGTGGAACGGGGCGAGGCCTCCCGGACCCGGGTCATCACCCAGGCACAGGCCTACCACGGTCCGACGATGGCGACCCTGGGACTGACCGGTCGCCCCGCGCTTCGCTACCCATACGACCCGTACATCCAGAAGCAGTTGTACGTGCCGCCCTCGACCTGGCGCTTCGACCCGACCGGTCAGCTCGCGCTCGAGGCGGTGGACGCCCACATCGAGCGGGAGGGCGCCGAGTCGATCGCGGCCTTCATGTGCGAGCCGGTGAGCGCCGCCGCGCTGCCCGCCTACACGCCGCCCGAGGCCTTCTGGCGTGGCCTGGCTGAGCGCCGCGAGCGGCACGGCTTCCTGATCGCGCTCGACGAGGTGGTCACGGGACTGGGCCGGACGGGCAGCTGGTTCGCGGCTGACCGCCTGCCGTTCGTCCCGGACATCATCGCCACCGCGAAGGGCCTTGGGGCTGGCTTCGCGCCGGTCGGAGCGGTCATCGCCGCCCACCACGTGTTCGACGCCGTCGCCGAGGGCTCGCGCAATTTCGAGGCCGGGCACACCTGGGACGGCGCTCCCCTTCCGTGTGCCGTCGGCGTCGCGGTGATCGCCTACCTGAAGAAGCATGGGCTCATTGACGCGGTCCGCGAGCGGGGCCCGGGCGTGCGCCGGCGCCTCGAGGAGGCGCTCCGCGGGTCGGACATGGTGCGCGAGGTGAGAGGGCAGGGGTTCCTGTTCGGCATCGAGTACGTCGATCCGCGCGACGGCGAGTCCTTCCTGCCGCCGGAGCTTGGTGTCGCCCGGCGGATCGACATCGCCGCGCTGGAAAACGAGGTCCTTCTCTACTCGACGCAGCCCACCGTCGACGGCTATGCCGGCGACCAGACGCTGCTCGCGCCGGCCTTCACGGCGACGGAGGCCGAGCTCGAGGCGATGGTGGAGCGCGTCGCCGCCTCCGTGGCCACCGTCGAGGCCGAGGTCGAGCGCCAGTTGATTTCCTTCACGGCGACGGAGGCCGAGCTCGAGGCGATGGTGGAGCGCGTCGCCGCCTCCGTGGCCACCGTCGAGGCCGAGGTCAAGCACCAGTTGATTTCGAAGGACGCCAAGCCCGTCGCAGTATGAGACCGTAATCACGCCCCGGGCCGAGTGCCAGCAGGAGAGGAGAACCCCCCATGACAACAACCGAGGTCGCCCGCGAAGCCCAGCAGGATTGGCAGCGCCGCGCCCTGGCCCATCTCTGGATCCACAGCGACGACGCTCAGTGGGATGAGCTGAGCGCGCCCGGAGGGCTCACGGTCTTCAGCGAGGCGCATGGATCCACCCTGACCGACGTCCAGGGGCGGTCCTACCTCGACGGGCTCGCGGGCCTGTTCCTGGTCAACGTCGGCCATGGGCGGACCGAGATCGGCGCCGCCATGGCCGAGCAGGCGCGGACGCCTGGCCTACACCCCATCGTCCATCTCGACCAACCCGGCAACCGTCGCCCTGGCCGAGACCGATCGCCTCGATCACGCCCGGCGACCTCGACCGCGTGTTCTTCTGCTCGGGCGGGTCGGAGGCGGTCGAGACGGCCCTGAAGATCGCCAAGCAGGCGCAGTTCCTGCGCGGCTACCCCAAGCGCTACAAGGTGATCTGCCGCCGGGGCTCGTACCACGGCCAGACGTTCGGTGCCATGAGCCTGACCAGCAGCGCGCAGGAACGGTACTTCGGGCCCTTCATGGCCGGTGTCTCGAAGGTCCCCTCGCCCAACCATTACCGCAACGACTTCGGGCTGGAGGGGGAGGCGGGTGACCTGATGTGCGCCCGGTATGTCGAGCAGGAGATACTCGCCCAGGGCCCCGAGCACGTCGCCGCGGTCATCGGGGAGCCGATCTCGGCCGCCAACGGGACCCACCTTCCCACGCCCGCCTACTGGCAGGAGCTGCGCCGGATCTGTGACCGGCACGGCGTGCTCCTGATCATGGACGAGGTCATCACCGGCTACGGCCGCACCGGCACCATGTTCGCGGCGGAGCACTACGGGGTCGTCCCGGACATCATGACCATGGCCAAGGGCCTGTCGAGTGGCTACGCCCCCATCGGCGCGGTGGCGGTGCGCCCGGAGAT
Source organism: uncultured Solirubrobacterales bacterium (assembly GCA_963832315.1). Taxonomy (GTDB): domain Bacteria; phylum Actinomycetota; class Thermoleophilia; order Solirubrobacterales; family Solirubrobacteraceae; genus Palsa-465. The sequence goes on from CAWHTT010000018.1 coordinate 21,097, forward strand.
ATTCGAGCCCTTCACCAAGCACGGCAACGCCATCAACCACCTGCTGACGTTCGGCGGCCATGCGGTGGCCGCGGCCGCCGCCAGCAAGAACATCGAGATCATCGCAGCGCGAGCAGCTCGTCGAGCGCTCGGCCGACATGGGCCGCTACCTGCTCAAGCTGGCCGACGGGCTCCGGCGGCATCCCACCGTCGGTGACGTCCGCGGCGGGCTCGGGCTCCTGTGCGCGATCGACCTGGTGCGGAACAAGGAGACCAAACAGGCCTGGGGCACCGAGCATCCCTTCATCAAGGGCCTGGCCCTCCGCACCCAGGAGCGAGGGCTGATCACCCGGGTGTGGGACGTCCTGCATCTGGCGCCCCCGCTGGTGGTCACCGAGCGCGAGGTCGAGCAGGCGGTCGACATCGTCGACGGCTGCCTCACCGAGATGGAGCGTGAGTTCGCGAGCGAGATCGCCGCGGCGGGCGCTTCGGCATGACGCGAATGCGAGTCCATCGCAACACGTTGATTACGCTGCGCGATGGCCTCAGCGTCGCGGCCGATCTGTTCCTCCCGGACGACGACGCGCCCGTGCCGGCGGTATTCAGTTACTACCCGTACCGCAAGGACGACTACATCGGGGCGTTCGCCGGATCGGCCATCGAGTACTTCGCAAACCACGGCTATGCGAGTCTGCTGGTGGACTTCCGCGGCCTCGGCAGCTCGGGCGGCGTCGCCTGGGACGCGATGGACGCGCGCGAGGCGGAGGATGGTTACGACATCGTCGAATGGATCGCCGAGCAGCCCTGGTGCGACGGGCACGTGGGGATCTGGGGCATCTCCTATGGCGGGATCATGTCGTTCAAGACGGCCGCGCTCCAGCCGCCCCACCTCAGCGCGATGGTGCCCATCATGGGCAGCCTCGACATCTACCACGACTGGTTCTATCCCGGAGGCTGCTTCAACGCGCTCGGGGCCAGCACCTGGGCGGGGTCGATGGTGGGCCTCCAGCTGATGCCGCCGACCCTCCAGGACACCGACGGGCGGTGGTACGAGGTGTGGCTCGAGCGGATCGAGAAATCCGAGCCGTACCTGCTGCCGTGGCGGGAGCACCCCAGCCACGACGGCTACTGGCAGTCCAAGGTGATCGATCCGGCCCGGATCACCACCCCGACCTTCCTCATCGGTGGGTGGCGGGACCTGTTCCCCGAGCTGATGGTCCGCGCCTATGAGCAGATCGCCGCTCCTCGCCAGCTGCTGATGGGACCGTGGTTGCATACGCTTCCGGACCTCGACGGGTCGGCACCAATCGACTACCTGGCGATCATGCGGCGCTGGTGGGATCGCTGGATGAAGGACGACGAGAGCGCGGCCGAGGCAAATCCCGTCACCCTCTACATCCAGAACGAGAACGTCTGGCGGGACGAGTCCGAGTGGCCCCCCGCCCGCACCGATACACGCACGCTCTTCCTGGGCAAAACGCGCGGTCTGGCCGAACAACCGGGAGACGACGACGCGGTCGTCTACGACGCCGATCCCTCGGTCGGGGCGGCCGCCGGGCTGTGGGATCCGATGAGCCTCGGAGTCGGATTGCCGCTCGACCAGTCCGCGGACGACGCGCGATCGATCGCCTTCACCGGCGAGCCACTGGCCGAGCCGCTCGAGATCACCGGCTCGCCCGAGGCATTGATCCACGTCGCTCTGCAAGCCGGCGAGGACGCGAACCTGGTGGTGAAGCTGTGCGAGGTGTCCCCGGGAGGCTTTTCCAACCTGATCACCACGGGCTGGCTGAAGGCCAGCCACCGAACCTCGCACGAGCACCCGGAGCCGCCGACGCCGAACGAGGTCAACGAGTACCGGATCCAGTTGTGGGCGACCGCCTACCGCGTGCCAGTCGGACACCGCCTCCGCGTTAGCGTGTCCTGCAGCGACTTCCCGCGGGTGTGGCCCACGCCGAACAACCCGCAGATCCGCCTCCAGCTCGGAAACAGCCACCCGTCCTCGGTCATCCTCCCCGTCGTCCCGCCGGACGGAGCAAAGCCGGCCAAGGACATGCCGCTGCCCGACGCGTCGATCAATCCAATCCCCTTGGTGCTCGACTACCGCCCGGTCTGGAAGACGGAGCACGACCTCGCGCAAGGCCGGGTATCGGTGACGATGGGGATGACCTGGACGTCGCACCTGCCGTCCGGCATCGGGCGCCTGGACCTCGGCCAGTCATCCCGCGCCTCGGTTTCCATCGACCGGCCGGACGGCGCCCACATCGAAGAGGAGACTACGGTCACGTTGCAGATGGACAACGGGTCAGAGGTGCAGGTCAATACCAAGAGCTGGCACACCGCGCGGACCATCGCGGCCTGGGGCCGGATCCTGATCGACGGCCGGCCCTTCTTCGAGCGGCAATGGCGGGGGTAACTGCGCCGGCCCGCGGGTCGGCCGATCACCGCTTCGTCTACTTCGGGATGCCGGACGCGCACGGCGCCTTGCGCGGCAAGGTCCTGGCCGGGCGCGAGTTTCAGGCGGCGCGCGATCGAGGCTTCATGCCGCTGGGCGACCTGATGCTGGCGGTCGATCCGGTGGATGCCTTGATCGAGACGCTCGAGGGCGTTGGCACGCAATACGGCTTCCGCGATCTGCTCCTGCGCCCCGAGATCGAGACGCTCCGGGAGCTTCCCGGCCGCCCGGGCTGGGGGATCTGCATCGGGACCCCGCTCTGGCCTGACGGAGAGGTCTGCGAGCTGGGAACCCGCGTAGCGGCGCAGAGAGTGCTGAAACACCTGGACGAGCTCGGCTTCGCTCTTCGCGCCTCCCACGAGTATGAGTTCCGGGTCTGGGAGGCGCAGACGGGCGAACCAGCCAACGGCCCCCTCAGTTACCACCTCGGCGAAGCGATGCGCCTGCGGAGCTTGCTCGAGGCGATCGAGGACGGCCTCCAGACGCTCGGCATCGATCTCCGAGTGTCGCATCCGGAGGGCGCACCCGGGCTCGTCGAGATCAACATCGACCCAGCCGACGGCGTCCTGGCGGCGGACAACGCGATGGTGTTGAAGGAGTTTGTAAAGAGTCTCGGGACCGACATGGGGCTGCGAGTGAGCTTCCTGGCCAAGCCGGTGGTCGGGGAAGAGGGCTCGAGCGGCCATTTCCACGTGTCGCTGCGGCGGAAGGCCGGGGGCAGCGCGTTCGCTGCCCCCGGCGACGACCCGCAGGCGCTTCCGGCCGAGCTCCGCCACGCGATCGGCGGCCTGCTCGACCACATGCCGGCCGTCACGCTCCTGCACAACCCGACGATCAACTCGTACAAGCGACTGAGGCCGGATTTCTTCGTCCCGGTTCACGCCATCTGGGGGATCGACAACCGCTGGCGTCGGTCCGGGTCATTCTCCGGCGAGCGAGCCAGTCGGCTCGAGCTTCGGCGCCCGGGAGCGGACGCCAACCCGTACCTCGTCCTGGCCGGGACGGCCGCGGCGATCGCGTCGGGCATCGAACGCGGCGTCGCGCCGCCGGCACCCACGGTTGGCGATCCCGCCGCTACCTCCGGCAAGCCTCCGCCGGTGCTCCCGAGCACCCTCGAACAGGCGGTCGGTGCCTTCCGCGCCGACACCCGGCTTCGCGACATGCTCGGGGAGGGCTTCAGCGAGTACTTCGCCCGCACTCGGGAGTGGGAGCTTCGCGCCTGGCAGCAGGCCGTGACCGAGTGGGAACGTGAACGCTACGCGCAGATCTGACGCTCCCGCGACTTGACGGGAAGCCTCCACCAGGCTATCAGGACCATAACGAAGGCCTTAGATGTTTTGGTCAGAAGTTCATCGATGCACACGGCGGCACGGTGCGGCCACCTGACGAACGAGCAGAGAGGTACGACGAATGAGTGACACGGTGTCCACGCGACCGGAAGCGCCCGTTCCGGCCTCCGGCGCGGCCGCGATGTTCACCCGCAAGACATCTGGTCTGGTCCGGGAGTTCTCGCTCACAGACGTCACCCTGATGAACCTCGCGGGGCAGTCCCTCGGGGTCGGCGTGGCGCTGTCGGTGTTCACCGCCGCCGAGATCTGGCCCGGCGCCAACGTGGCCATCCTGATCGTCCTCGCCGCGATCCTGTCGCTGATCACGGCGATCGTCTACGGACTGATGTCGGCTGCCATGCCGCGCTCGGGCGGTGACTACGTGTTCATCGGGCGCACCCTCCACCCGATGATCGGGTTCACGGCGAACCTTCTGATCACCGTCTCGTTGTTCATCGCGCTCGGGCTCTACAGCGATCTGATCGTCGTGTACGGCCTCTCCAATGGGTTGAGCGCACTCGGTCTGATCACCGGGAGCCACTGGATCGCGACGGCCGGCGCGACCCTCTCGACCAGCAAGAGCTGGATCTTCGTCTGGGCGCTGATCTTCATGCTCGTCTCGCTCTACCTCGGCTTCCGCAGCGCCACGCTGGTCAGGTGGAGCTTCCGCGTCCTGTTCGTGATCGGCATGATCGGAGTGATCGCGATGGCCATCGTGCTGCTGACCACCAGCCGGTCCGAGTTCTCTCACAGCCTGGCGACGTATCTCGGCAGCAATGACTCACTCGCGGCGATCCACAAGACGGCTGTCGCCGCGGGCTTCAAACACGTGCCCTTCGAGCTGGTCGCAGACGCTCAAGGCGTTGCCCTTCGGCTTCTTCCTGTTCGTCGGCGTCACCTACACCACCTACATCGGCGGCGAGGTCAAGCGCGCCGCAGCGCAGCCAGCCGATGGGAATGCTTTTCGCCATCCTGATCGGTGGCGCGACCGAGCTGATCCTGATCATCGGCCTGTACGCGATGGTCGAGCTGGAACAACATCCACGCGATTGCTTATCTCACGGTCAACGCTCCCACAAAGCTCGCGCTGCCGACCGCCCCGCTGGCGAGCTTCTTCGCGTCGATCGCGGGGTCGAACACAGTCCTGGCCGTGCTGATCGGGGTCGGCTTCATCGCCTGGTGGCTGATCCTCCTGCTGTTCGTGGTCATCCTGCCCTCGCGTAATCTGTTCGCGTACGCGTTCGACCGGCTGATGCCCATGGCCCTCACCAAGGTCACCAAGAACGGGACCCCCTGGGTGTCGAACCTGGTGGTCGGAATCCTCGCCATCGGGGTGATCGTGCTGACGATCTTCACCAACGTCGTGAACCTGATCGTCAACTACACGTTGATGATCTCGATCACCTTCGCGGTAGCCGGCATCGCCGCGGCGGTGTTTCCGTGGCGGCGCCCGGACCTGTTCGAACGGGCGCCCGGCATCGTGCGCACCCGGGTCCTCGGCGTCCCCCTCGTGGCGATCGGCGGAGTGCTCCAAGCGGTGCTGTTCATCTACATCGTGTACGAGTCCTACAAGACGCCGGCCTTCAGCGGACCGGTGGGGACCGGCGCGAAGATCTTCATCCTCGCTGTGATCGCCGCGGGGCCGGTCATCTACTACGGCGCCCGGTGGTATCGCAAGCGCGAGAACATCGACATCGGGCTGATGTACAAGGAGCTCCCACCCGATTGACCCGGGAGACCGCTTCACCCCGCCTGCCTGATGTGTCGGGAGCGCGGGCAGCGTGGGAGCCCGTCGCCGTGGACGGTCACGGCGGGTGGATCCCCCAGCCCGTTATCTCTCCGGCCAACAACGAGCAGGTCGACGAGGTGCTGTGCGCCGGCGTGCTCGACGCGGAGGCGGCGGCCACCGCGGCGCGCGATCGAACGTGGGCCTCGCTCACCGCCGAGCGCCGAGCCGAGCTGCTCCATGCCTGGTCCGGCGCCGTCGCGGCGGCGCGCGAGGAGCTGGCGGAGCTGATCGCCGCGGACTCGGGCAAGCCCATCCGGCAGGCGCGGGGCGAGGCCGAGGCGAGCGCCGCGGCGATCCGGTATTTCGCCGGCGCGGCCGACAAGCCGTCGGGCGCCCACCCGCCCCAGGTCCTGTCAGGGTGGGCGCTGGTGTTCCGCGAGCCGATCGGGACGGTCGCCGCCATCACGCCGTGGAACGCCCCGGCTTTCGCCCCCGCCCACAAGACCGCGGCGCGCTGGCCGCCGGGAACAACGTGGTCCTCAAGCCCTCTCCGCTGGCGCCACGCGCCGCACTGCTCCTTGGTCGGCTCGCCCTGACCACGGGGATCGAGCCGCCGGCCCTGCAGGTCCTCCCCGGCGGCCCGGAGCTCGCGCGGGCGCTCATCACCTCGCCGGACATCGAGGGCGTGAGCTTCACCGGCTCGACCGAAACCGGACGGCTCGTCAGCACCCAGGCGGCCCCGTTGTTCAAGCGCGTGGTCCTCGAGCTGGGCGGCAAGTCCCCGAGTGTGGTGTTCGCCGACGCCGACCTCGCCGCGGCGGCCGTTTCCACCGTCTGGGGCGTGTTCGACATCAATGGCGAGGACTGCTGCGCGCGCTCCCGGATCCTCGTCCAGCGATCAGCGTTCGAGCCCTTCCTCGAAGCCCTGCGCCAAGAGACCGAGCAACTCGTGGTCGGTGATCCCTTCGACGAGCGAACCGACGTGGGACCGCTCATCTCACGCGAGCACCGGGCGCGGGTCGAAGGGTTCCTCGATCCGCAGTCGTGCGGCCCCGAGGCGCGGATCTACGGCGGCCGCCGGCCGGATGCACCCGAACTGCAATCAGGGAACTACCTGAGTCCGGCGGTGGTGGCCAATCCGGAGCTCGGCGGCCGTCTGGTCACGAACGAGGTGTTCGGTCCGGTCGCCTCCGTGATCCCGTTCGACGACGAAGCCGAGGCGATCGCGCTGGCCAACCACACCAGCTACGGCCTGGCCGCGTCGCTCTGGACGAGCGACCTCAAGCGGGCCATGCGCGTCGTCAACGCCTTCGACTGCGGCCAGGTGAGCGTCAACACCGACACGAGCGTTCGCATCCAACTCCCCTTCGGCGGCGTCAAGGAGAGCGGCCTGGGGCGCGAGCTGGGCCTCCACGGCATGACGGCCTTTCAACGCGAGAAGACGGTCTCGCTCAGCCTGGCGCCGTGACGACGCCGGCGATCCTGATCCTGGCCATGCCGGCGCGGACCGACACTGCCTCGTCGTGGGGGCTGGGGCGGATACCCGGCCACGCGTTTTCGCTGATCCCCGACGCGTGCATCACGCGCATGCGCCGGCTCGGCTGCACGGTTGGCGTGATGGCCGGCACCCAGGACGGCGAGGAGATCGAGACCGCGCTGAGCACTGCGGAAGGTGTCCTCCTGCTCGGCGGAGAGGATCTCTCCTCGGTCCACTGGGGCGGCGGCGAGGCCGATTGCACGGCGTCGAGCCCCGAGCGGGATGCCTTTGAGCTCGCGGTGGTGAGGTCCGCCACGGCGCGGGGGCTGCCGGTGCTGGGGATCTGCCGCGGGGCCCAGCTGTTGAACGTTGCGCTGGGTGGGACCCTGATCCCGCACGTGGAGCTCCACCGCAGCGACAGCGGGGGCATCACGACCCACCGCGTTCACTTCGAGGCCGCCTTCGCGCAGCAGGCCGACTGGCCGGGCGAGGCCGACATCGCGTCGGCGCATCATCAGGCGATTGATCGATTGGCGCCTTCGATGCGCGCGGTCGGATACGACCCGGCCGGGCTGATCGAGGCGGCGGTTTCTGAGGCGCCGCCCGCGCTTGCCGTTCAGTGGCACCCTGAGTTCATGCCCGACGGCGAAGTCGGCGCCTGGCTCCCGTTCGCCTGGCTGGCTGGAGCGGTCGGCGCGAGCACGGCACGCGGTGAGGGAGTGGTGGCGCTCGAGCAGGCGGGCGACGAGGCGTTGACCGGCGTTGGGCTAAGGTTGCCTTAGTGGTCCATTGCGCACGCCCAGGCAGGCCGGCGGGCACATGACCGACGCGCCGCCTTCCCGCGAGGAGATGCTCGCCCTGTTCGACGAGGTCCGGGTGACCGGCGAGCAGGAAGGGGCGATGGTTCGGGCTCTTGGCGGCGTCGGCGTTCTCCTCAGGACGCCCGCGGCCCCCGACTCGCTACGGCGCGAGATCGGCGATGTCGACGTCATGGCGCGCCGGAAGTTGCGCGCCGAGATGGAGCGTGCCCTCAAGCGCTGTGGCCTCACGCCCGAGCTCGAGTTCAACGCGCTCCAGGGCACGCGCCGCCAGATCTGGTGGACCTCGGACGGCCGCACGCACGTCGACCTGTTCCTCGGCCAGTTCGAGATGTGTCACACGCTCGAGCTCGAGGACCGCCTGCTCGAGGACCACCCCGCCCTGCCCGCCGCCGATCTCCTGCTGACCAAGCTTCAGATCGTCGAGCTGAACATGAAGGACGCGGTGGACGCCGCCGCGTTGCTCGTGTCCAACGAGGTTGGCGACGGGGACGGCGACGCCACGATCAACCGGGCGCGCCTGGTTGACGTCCTGTCGCGAGACTGGGGGTTCTACACCACGGCCAGCGACAATCTCGAGAAGCTGCCGCCGTTGATCCGCGAGCTCGACCCGGCGGCCGCCGACCGGGCGGAGCAGAGGGCGCGCCAGATCGTCGAGCTGATCGAGGAGTCTCCGAAGTCGCGAGGGTTCAAGATGCGGGCACGGATCGGACGACGCGCCAAGTGGTACGAGCTTCCCGACGAGAGCCTGGTCGGATGAGGCTCAGATCGAAACCCAGCGCGCAGAAGCCGGTGCGCATCCTGTTCGTGACCGACCTTCACGGTTCGGAGATCTGCTTTCGCAAGTTCCTCAACGCGGCTCCGGTGTACGGCGCCGAGGCCCTGATCGTCGGCGGCGACATCTGCGGGAAGTTCCTCGTGCCGGTGCTCATCGACGAGCGTGGCCGGGGGACCGCCGATCTGTGGGGAGAGACGTTCGTGCTGGAGTCCCAGGAGGAGTTCGCGCGCTTCGAACGGCGAGTCGCCGACAATGGGGCCTACGCCGTACGACTCGACCAGGCGAGGGTCGAGGAGCTGAATGGCGATCCCGCGCTCCGTGACCAGGTGTTCGAGGGAGCCGTGCTCGAGCGCGTCCGCCAGTGGGTAAGACTCGCCGAGGAGCGCCTCGCGCCGAACGGGATCAAGCTCTACATGACGGCCGGCAACGACGATCCCTGGGACGTCGACGACGTGCTCCGGGGGGCGGAGAGCGACGCGATCGTGGCGCCGGACCGCCGGGTCGTCCGGATGGCCGACGGAACCGAGCTCCTCACGCTCGGCTACGCGAATCACACACCGTGGAACTGCCCGCGCGATAAGCCCGAGGAGGAGCTCGCGGAAGAGATCGAGCGGCTCGTCGGCGAGCTCGAGGATCCGGAGAGCGCCATCTTCAGCCTGCACGTCCCCCCGTTCGCCTCCGGCCTCGACAACGGCCCCAAGCTCGACGAGACGCTCAAGCCGGCGATGGGGATGATGGGAGTCGAGACCGTTCCGGTTGGTAGCACCGCAGTCCGCGAGGCGATCGAGCGCCACGGTCCTCGCCTCAGCCTCCACGGTCACATCCACGAGTCGCGGGGCGTGGCCAAGATCGGGCGGACGATCGCGATCAACCCGGGCAGCGAGTACGGCGAGGGAATCCTGCGCGGCCTGATCGTCGACTGGGACCGCGCGGCCGGGAGCGTCGAATACCAGTTCACGGCCGGGTGAGCGGCGTACTGTCATCGCGCGAGCCGCTGGTCGCCGAGCTCGACGCCTACATCGACGCCAACCAGGCGCAGCTCATCGGGCTCGTCCAGTCGCTGGTCAGGCTCGACACCACCTCGGTCGACCTTTCGCCGGGATCGGAGCATACGAGCAACGCCGAGGGCGAGTTGCAATCGCTGGTCGCCGAGGAGCTGGTCAAGGCCGGCTGCGAGGTCGACCAGTGGGAGCCGGACCCGCGCGAGCTCGCGCGCCATCCGATGATGCCGTCGTGGCATCACTGGCGGGGCCGGCCGCTCACCGTCGGGATACTCCGCAGCTCAGGCCACGGGCGCTCGCTGATCGTCAACGGCCACGTGGACGTGGTCAGCGCCGGGGATCCGGCGCGCTGGAGCGCCGACCCGTTCGCGGGTGAGGTGCGCGAGGGGCGGGTGATCGGCCGCGGAGCGTGCGACATGAAGGGCGGGATCGGGGCGGCGCTGTTCGCTCTGCAGGCGCTGCGCGCATGCGATGCGCGGCTGGAGGGAGAGGTCATCTTCGAGGCGGTCACCGATGAGGAGACCTACGGGATCGGGACGATCGCCGCGATCGAGCGGGGGTACAAGGCCGACGCGGGGTTCGTGCCCGAGCCGACGAACCTCGACCTGTGGATCGCCACCCGGGGGATCCTGCACGCCAGCTGTACGTTCACCGGCCGCTCGGCGCACGCGGAGGTGAACCAGCCCGGGTGGCACGAGGGCGGAGGCGTCAACGCGATCGTTCAGGCGGCTCATGCCATCGACGCCCTCGATGAGCTATCCGGCGTCTGGGCGGCGCGAGCGGACAAGCGCCACGCGCTGCTCGGCGCTCCGCAGATCCATCCCACCCTCATCCGGGGCGGGGCGTTCATCTCGAACGTGCCGGAGCACTGCGAGCTGTCGATCAACTCGACCTATCTGCCGGGCGACGCGGACGAGGCCGGCTACGGCTCGGTGCCGAAGCGCGAGATCGAGCAGGCGGTGGCGCGGCTCGCCGACGTCGACGACTGGCTGTCCAAGCATCCGCCGGCCTGGAGATGGCTGACCGACTACCCACCGACGGAGATCGCGCCCGATGCCGAGGTCGTGACGACGATCTCGCGAGTATGCGCCGAGCTCGGGCGGGAGCCGGCCCTGCGCGGCATCGACTCGGCCTACGACGGCGCGCTGCTCACGCGCTTCGCCGGGACGCCGAGTCCGGCCTGGGGCCCGGGCGATCTCGGCATGGCGCATGCGGTGGACGAGTCGATCGGGATCGACGAGCTCGCGCTCGCGGCGCGCCTCTATGTCCGGATGTTCCTCGCCTGGTGTCGCTGAATCCCGCCACCCCCGCGGCCACGGACTCGAGGCAACCTGCCTCGAGGCATCCGCTGGACCCGCTGTCGGCCGAGGAGATAGCGAGCGCCGCCGAGATCGTGCGGGAAAAGGCCGGGATCGGAGGGCGTGCCCGCTTTATCGAGATCTCGTTGCGCGAGCCCGAGAAGGACGCGCTTCACCGCCACGAGGCCGGCGCCGAGATCCCGCGCGAGGCGTTCGTGATCGTCAACGACGCCGCGAGCGAAGCGGCCTACGAGGGGATCGTCGACCTCGACAGCGGCGAGCTGTGCTCATGGGTGCACGTCGCGGGTGTCCAGTCGGCGATCGCGCTCGACGAGTACATCGAATGCGACAGGGTGGTGCGGGCGGATCCCCGCTTTCGCGAGGCGGTGCAGCGGCGAGGCGTCGCCGACCCGGACCGGGTCATGGCCGAGCTGTGGACGGTCGGGGGACACGTAGCCGCCGGGGAGGAGGGACGCCGGCTGGCCTGGACACCGTGCTGGTATCGCGAGGATCCCGAGGACAACGCGTATGCCCGGCCGATCGAGGGGCTGTTCGCGGTGGTGGATCTCAACCGGATGGAGGTCGTGCGCGTCGAGGACCATTCCGATGTTCCGATCCCGCCCCGCTCGGGGGATTACCGCGCGGACCGGATCAAGAACTTCCGCGAGGATCTGAAGCCGCTCGAGATCGTCCAGCCGGAGGGGCCGAGCTTCGAGCTCGACGGCCGCCGACTCCGCTGGCAGCGGTGGAGCCTGCGCGTCGGCTTCACCCCACGGGAGGGGCTCGTGCTGCACACGATCTCCTACCTCGACGGTGCTCGGCGCCGATCGATCGTGCACCGTGCCTCCTACGCCGAGCTGGTCATCCCGTACGGCGATCCGTCCTCCGGCCGCGTCATGACGAACGCGTACGACATCGGCGAGTACGGCATCGGCCAGTTCACGAACTCGCTGCGGCTCGGCTGCGACTGCCTCGGTGAGATCCGCTACTTGGATGCGGACGTGGCCGACAGTCGTGGGCGTGCCCGTCCGGATCGAGAACGCGATCTGCATCCACGAGGAGGACTTCGGCCTGCTCTGGAAGCACTGCGACTGGGAGACCGGAAACGTGGAGGTGCGCCGGTCGCGTCGTCTGGTCATCTCGTCGATCGTCACGGTCGGCAACTACGAGTACGGCTTCTACTGGTACCTGTACCAGGACGGGACGATCGAGTCCGAGGTCAAGCTCACCGGGATCCTGCTCACCTCGGCGATCGCCGAGGGGGAAGTCCCGGAGTTCGGTCGGCGGCTGAGCCCCCAGCTCTCGGCGCTGAACCATCAGCACTTCTTCTGCGCCCGGCTGGACATGGCGATCGACGGCTTCGCGAACGACGTCCACGAGGTGCACACCGAATCGGTTGCGGTCGGTCCCGACAATCCCCAGGGGAACGCCTTCCGTTCGGTGGCCACGCAGCTGCGCAGCGAATCCGAGGCCCAACAGTTGATCGATCCGCTCAGCGCGCGCACCTGGCGATTCTCGAACCCGGCCGCGCGTAACCGCGTCGACGAGCCGGTGGCTTACAGGCTGGTGCCGGGTGCCAACGTGCTCCCCTTCGCGGCGCCCGACTCCAGCGTGATCGCGCGCGCCGGATTCATCCAGCGACACCTGTGGGTGACTCCGTACGCACCCCGCGAGCGCTATCCAGCCGGCGACTACCCCAATCAGCACACCGGGGGGGCTGGACTTCCCGAGTGGACGCGCGCCGATCGCGCGCTCAAGGGCGAGAACCTGGTGGCGTGGTATTCGTTCGGGAGCCACCACATACCGCGCCTCGAGGACTGGCCGGTTATGCCGGTCGTGCGCGCCGGCTTCTCGCTCGTGCCCGACGGGTTCTTCGACGAGAATCCCGCGCTCGACGTTCCGCCGGGGCACGCCTGCCACGATCCCGCGGTCGGTTGATGGGGCAAAAGGCCTTTTGGTATCGTTACAAGGCCAAATGTCGACGACCCAAGGCCCCGAGCTGACCGGATACGCCGGGCGCCTCAGCGTCGCCCCGGGCGAGCCGGTCTCCTTTCACATCAGCGCCGAGGCGCCCACCGTCGGGGTGCGGATCGTCCGCCTGATCCACGGGGACACGAATCCGCAGGGACCAGGGCACAAGGAGATCGCCGTCGATGCGGCGCTCGCGGGCAGCTATCCCGGGCGCGTCCAGAAGACCCACACCGGATCGTTCGGGCTGGTCGAGGACTCCGGCGGGCTGCTGCACCACGGCGCGCTCACGGCCGCGGCCATCATCCAGCCCACGACGCCCGTGGTGGGGCACGATCAGGGAATCGTCTCGCTGCGGTCTGACTCGGCGGGGGTCGGGGTCTCGCTGTACATCGACGAGCGCGGGGGGGTGGTGTTCCGGGCCGGCGGCGAGTCGGTGAGCGCCGGCGAGGAGCCGGTGCATGCTCGGCGCTGGTACCTGGTCGCAGGAGGTTTCGACAACGACACCGGGACGGTCATGGTGTTCGTGCAGCCAATCGGGCGACTGGTCTCCGCGCCGCCGGTGTCGGTGAAACGCGAGCTGTCGGACCCGGTCCCGAGCGACGTATCCGCTCCGCTGCTGCTCGGCGCTCTGGCCCGGCCGACTGGGTCGGCTGCGCCCGAGGAGGTCACCGGCCACTTCAACGGCAAGCTCGAGGCGCCGCGACTGTTCTCCCGGCTGCTCGCGGATCCCGAACTGCCGGGTCTGCTCGACTCCCCTGCGGCGGATTCCGCTCTGCTCGCATACTGGGACGGGTCGGTCGCGCTCTCGGGCGCGCGCCTGCACGAGACGGTGTCGGGCCGCCACGCGCGCTTGGTCAACCGGCCCACACGCGCGGTCACCGGCTGGAACTGGTCGGGCCGCGAGGTCAACCCCGCGTATGCCCCCGCCGAGTACGCCGCGGTTCACTTCCACGACGACGATCTCGAGGACGCGCGCTGGGAGCCCGACGCGCGATGGACGGTCCCCGACGACGCGGTCAGCGGCATCTACGCCGCGCGGCTCGATGCCGACGGGCAGACCGATTACCTGCCGTTCGTCGTCCGGCCGAGGCGCGGCCGGGCCTCGGCCAAGGTTGCGGTGCTGTGGCCGACTATGACCTACCTGGCCTACGCGAACGAACGGCTCCTGTTCGGCGCGTTGGCCGGCGAGTTGGCGTCCGGCGGCGCCGAGGCCGATCCGGCCGACCACCTGCTTCTCGCTCATCCCGAATGGGGGAACTCGCTCTACGACCAGCACTCGGACGGCACCGGCTGCGCCTACTCATCGCCCTGGCGGCCGATCCCCAACACGCGGCCGGGCTACCGGTTCTGGATCACCGGCTCCCCGGAGCGATTCAACGCCGATCTCTACATCGTCGACTGGCTCGACCACGAGAGCGTCGAGTCCGACTACTTCACCGATCACGACCTTGACGAGGAAGGCCTCGATCTGCTGCGTGACTACCGCGTGATCATCACCGGAACGCACCCAGAGTACGTGAGCGAGTCGATCCTGCTTGCCCTGGAGAGCTATCTCGCGCAAGGAGGACGGCTCATGTATCTCGGAGGGAACGGGTTCTACTGGGTGACGAGCCTCACCGGCGGAGTGGAGGGTGAGATCGAGGTGCGCCGGGGCTACAACGGCACCCGGGCCTGGGAGTCGGCCCCGGGTGAGACCCATCACGCCAGTACCGGCGAGCTCGGCGGCCTCTGGCGCTACCGCGGGCGGGCGCCCAACACGCTCGTCGGAGTGGGTTTCGCGGCGCAGAGCGATTCGCAGACGCCTGCCGCGGGATATCGCCGCCTGCCCGGCAGCCACGAACCGGAGGTTTCCTTCATGTTCGAGGGTGTCGGCGACGAGGAGATCATCGGCGACTTCGGGCTGATGAACGCCGGGGCCTCGGGCTATGAGATCGACCGCTTCGACGAGCGACTCGGAACGCCGGGTGAATGCTGGCGCGTCGCGACGTCGCAGGGCCTGCACAACGAGACGTACCTGCTGACCGTCGAGGACATGCTGTTCACGCTCCCCGTCGCATCGGCGCCCGAGTGCGAGGAGGTGCGGGCCGATCTTGTCTACGTCCGCTGCGGCGACGGTGGCGAGGTGTTCTCCACCGGATCGATCAACTGGTGCGGCAGCCTTTCGCACGCCCGGTACGACAACAACGTGGCGCGGATATCCGGCAACGTCCTGCGCCATTTCCTGCGGGACTGACACCACGACGTCACGGTAGGCAACAACCAGGCGGACCCGTCGGTCCCCGGCTACACCGACTCGCCCGGGTGGGATGCGGTCACCGGCCTCGGGACGCCCGATGTGGCGCACCTGATCCCGGACCTGATCGCGGCCACGCCGTAGACCGCGACCGAGCGCGGCCGGCCCGCCAGCCGGCCGCGCTCCGGGCTCCTCTGCCGTCTGCCCCCGGGCGGTAAGAGACAGCGAAGCCCCGGCGTCCGTGCCGGGGCTTAGTGCGCGCCCACAGAGGGCCGGGGGGCAACGGCCAGGCGCGCAGACTGGTAGGTCGCTAGAGTTGCCCGTCGGCGGCATCGGCCTGGATGGAGGCGGCGCCGCCCGAGCTAGTAACGCTCCGGACCAAGCCCGCTCGCGCGACGGACAATGAGGCGAGTCGAACCCGTGCCAGCAGCTCGTCCTCGCCGGAACACTCCGGGCACCGGAGGGTTCGAGCTGGTCGCCCGATTGGACCGTTCCCAGGCTCTGCCTCGCGTAAGCATTTCAACGAGTCGGTTGATCGACGACGGAGCCCGACGATCGGGCCAGGCGCCCCGCCGAGCGTTCACGCACGCGGCTAACCGTGCCGATAAGCGCGCGATAACACACCTTCCGATCCGGCGTGACCGAGCCGCCCCCCTTCCTGCTGGAGGGCGGCTCGGTAACCCGAGAGCGGCCGCCGCCGTCTTTCTGCCGATCCACACCCTGTTTTGAACGGGGATCCGCTGGGCTTCGAGCATCGCGTTGCCAATCGTCACCTCTCGCAGCCGTGCCGGAAGGCGGCACCGAACGCCGGCGACGTTTCGTTTCGCAGAGCCAGAGCGGCGCGAGACGCGGAGTGGGCAGTCCCTGGCCACGCCCACTCACCGTCTCGTGCCGTCGTGGCGCACGCGCCCCCTTCCCGTTTGCCTCCGCCGGGCTCCCGGGTTGGACGCTTCCGCGGCTACTTCAGGGATCCATCCGTGTCGAGGAGCTCCCCCCACAGCAGGGGCCGGGCAAGTGTTAGGCATTCCCGAGCGGTCAGCACTCCCCCGGTGCGTTCGGTCCATCCAATGGATCCGATCGGATCGGTGGGTCGTGGCTGGCTCATGGGGGCCTCTCAGTTCGTTGGTGTCGCGGTCAGGTGGCGGGGACAGCACGCCGATCAGTCACCAAGCCGGCGGGGCCCGAGAGCTCCGGTCAGCATCTCAGTGTCGCCGATAGCGCGACCCGCGCTCCGCGACGGGGGGACTCGCCTGGTCGACCTCAAGCTCGTAGTACGTGCATGGGACGACCAGCGCGTGGGTTTCGTGGTCGACCGGCTACCGAAAGTGCATGCCAGCGACGATCTCGACGGCGATGATCGCGGCGACTATCCAATCGACGACCATGCAGAAGGGCGGCCACCACCTCGTGTTCGAAACGAAGTGGGTTCGGTGCTGCCAGAGGTCTTTGAGGCCATGACCGACGAAGCCGATGACTAGGAGCCATGGAGTGGCGGTGATTGCGGCGGCGGAGATGACGAGGAAGCCGAATGCCACACCGGTCTCGGTGGCGATGATCTTCAGGCGTCCGTCGGCCACGGCGAAGCCGACGTAGATCGCGGCGATCACGGTCAGGCCGAGCGCATACACCGTCGCGCCGTCTAGCCACCAGAACGCCAATGGCGTCGCCGCTTGAATGATGCCCACGGCGATGCCCCACAGCATCGGCGCGCGGTCAGAACCGGTTGACGGATTGGCCGGCGCGGGAGTGGTGTCTTGGCTCGTTGCTGCTCCAGCCAGCGCTTCTGGGCCACGCGCGGGCGTGCCGCTCGTCGTCGTCATCATTAGCCTCTCGCCGACGACCGTCTGGGTACCGGCTGCCTGAACAGGCCCGGCAGCATTCGCCGCCAGTGCTCCCGAGTGATGGCGAGTGTGGCAGGCCAGAAGCCGGCGCGCGGCACCGCCTGCCACAGCTCCCGCTTCAGCCAGGACCGCGGGATGCCGAAGCGCACGAGCTCGGGCAGCACCTCGACGAGGTCTGACCGCCGGACAAGCTCGACCTCGTTGGGCATCCACCACCGCGAGGTGAGGGCATGGTGCTGCTCGCACGCGTCGATGCAGGCTCGCAGCCGCTGCTCAGGCCACCCCAGCGGCTCAAGCGTTCGCCGGGCGTAGCGGGCGGAGTCCTTGATGTACACATCGCCGCTGCTGGCGGGGCCGTATAGACCGGCGTCGTGCAGGAAGGACGCGCACAGGAGCACTTCGCGGTCATACGCAATCCCGCGCGTATCAGCGAGGCGCTCGGCAATCAGATACTGACGCACCGTATGGCGCTCCATGTCACCGTCGGTCTCGTCGGTCGCGGTCCGCAACGCCTCGAGCGCCACGGCCTCGGACTCCGTGCAGACCAACTCGTCCGCGCGCAGCCGAGTGTCTCCCCGCACGTCCTGCCATGTGAGCGGCCGACGGCGGTCGGGTCCTCCTGCGCGACCGGCCGGCGGGCCTGGGGCGGCCGCCGGCCCCGAACCGATTGTTGCGTCAGCGGTCATCGGTCAGATCACGGATCGACGTTGAAGCTGAACATCATCCCGCTCTCGTGGTGCTCGGCGATGTGGCAGTGAGCCATCCACAGGCCCGGGTTGGTGACGTCCAGAAGGATGTCCACGGTCTCGCCGGTGCGGATGAGCACGGTGTCCTTCCAGACCAGGTTGGGCTCCACAACCCCGTCTCGGGAGAGGACCAGGAAGCGGCCCGCGCCGTGGACGTGGAAGGGGTGGTGCATGGGGTGATCGCCGGCCATCTCGTTCAGCAGCCGGAGCTTCACTTGGTCGCCGACCCGGAATCGCCAGTCGATCGCCGCGTTCTCGTCGCCGGTGGCTTTGTCGATCAGCTTCCAGCGCATGTTCGCCGGCGTGGTCAGGCGGTTGATCTCGACCATGTCGTCTTCCCACTCGATGCCGCCCGCCGCGGCGTGGTCATGACCTTCATGCGAATGGTCGTGGTGCTCGTGGGCACCGTGCTCGTGCATGTGGTGCCCGTGCTCTGCTCCGTGCTCCGGGCCGCCGGCCTCGGCGACGAGGTGTGAGGGGAGCAGCTTCATGCCGCAGTCCGGGCAGTGCCCAGGCTGATCGCTGACCACCTCCGGATGCATCGGACACGTGTAGCTCGATGGTGCCTCGACCGCCAGCAGCTTCATCCCGCACTCCGGGCAGTGCCCCGGCTCCTGACTCACAACGTCTGGGTGCATTGGGCAGCTGTAGACGACGGGTCCGTCCCCTTCCGGCGCGCCCATGTCCATCTCGGCGAGGAAGCCAAGCGTCTTGTCCGGCTCGGCATCGACGTACGACGCGATCCGCTCGCGCTCGGCCGTCATGTCCCGGTTCGTTCTCAGTAGCGCGAACTGCTCGGTCAGCGACGGCTCGGCTCGCTCCTCGCCAACCCGGATCGACGCGAGTCGATATGTCCGCTCGGGCGTGCGGTGCTCCATGGTCAGCTCGCCTGTCTGGTTGAAGAGCGCGTCGATGACAACGCGCTCGGACGGCGCCAGTATTACGTCGTCGACGAACTGTTCGTGCTCGACGTGGCCGCTGTCGCCGCCGACGAGCTTGATTCGCGCGCCGGGAAGCGCGACCCTGAAGACGCGGGTGTTCGCGGTGTTCGTGAGGTAGAACCGGACCACCTCACCACGCTCGACCTCGAGCGCCAGATCGGTCTGACCGCCGACAAGCAGCACGTTGCCGAACCGGCCCATCGCAGAGTGGGTTGTCTCGGCTCGGCTGAACGGCGCCACTTTGCCGTCCTCGATCAGGATGTCATCGAGCGTCAGGGCTATCTCGCGGTGCACGGGAGGCCAGTAATCCGGGTCGGCGGGCTCGACGATCACGTTGCCGTAGAGGCCCATCTCCTGCCCGTAGTCCTCGCGGATGTGCGGGTGGTACCAGTACACGCCGGCGTCGGGAAAGGTGACGTGCGCGGTGTAGCGCTCGCCGGTGGCCATCGGATGCTGGGTCTCATGGGTTCCGTCGTAGCGGTTCTCCAGCCGCAGCCCGTGCCAGTGGACGGTCGCCTCCACATCGCCCTGGTTCTCGATGTCGACGACGACCTCGGAGCCCTCGCGCACCTTGAGCGTTGGCCCGGGGATCGAACCGTTATAGGCGAGCATCCGCACCGTCGCGTCGCCGATCCGCTTGGCGACCGGCGCGATGGTCAGCTCGAACCGGTCCCCGTCGCCCAGCTCGACCACCTCAGAGGTGCGCGCGTCGGGTAGACCGGTGGTGTCGGTCGGGAAATGATCGTGGGTTGTGGCCATGTTCAAATCTCCTGGTGAGTCATCGCGTGCCGACGGGTTCGTCCGCCGCACGTTTCGGTCGGGCTGTGCGGAAGGTGTTGATCTGATCGGCGATGTAGGCGGCGTCGTCTCCGACCCAGCCGATCAGCGCCGAGCCTCTGGTGTACTGCCACGTCAATCCGAGGAAGTACAGGCCCGGGGAGTCGGTCACGCCCGCGGCGGTGAACGACGCGGTGCCGGTCGTCGAAGATCGGTGCGTCGATCCATGAGTGGTCGTTCCGGAAGCCGGTGGCCCAGATCACGACGCCCACGTCCAGCTCGCTTCCGTCGCTAAAGCGCACGGTGCGTCCGGAACCGTCAACCGCCCGCGGATGCAACCGGACCCCGTGGCGCTTGCGCAGGGTCCGCGGATTGGAGCCGATCAGCGTGTCTCTGCCCTGCCAATCGGCGACCGATCCGGGTGTCGGTCGACTTGCGCATCGCCCCGGTCTTCTCGAGATACCAGAACAGGTCGCGACCGAGAATCCGCTGAGGGAGCGGCGTCTGCCGCGACCCGATCGACAGGTGAACCTCACGCGTGGCCGACAGCTCTTCGGCAATCTGAAAGCCGGTGTTGCCACCACCCACGACCAGCACCCGGACCGTCGGGAAGGTCCCCCGGCGCCCGATACCGGGTGCTGTGGAACTGAAAGACATCTTGACCGAGCTGCTCGCGCGATCGGCGGCACGAACGGCACCTGGAACGGCCCGGTCGCCACCACGACCTGATCCGCTGTATAGCTCCTGCCGTCGACCTCGACGAGGTACCGGCCCTCGGCCTGCCGGATGGAACGGACGCGGCTGCCCAGCATCACCGGCAACGTGAACTGCCGGGCGTACTCGGTGAGGTAGGCCACCACGTCGTCACGCCCGGGATACGCGTCCGGATCGCCGGGGAAAGGCAGACCCGGCAGGCTGCTGTAGCGAGCGGGCGTGAACAGCTTCAGCGAGTCCCACCGCGCGCGCCAGGCGGCCGCAGGCTCATCGGCCGCCTCGAGGATCGCGAAGTCGCGACCCTGCTGAGCCAGGAAATACCCGATCGCAAGCCCGGCCTGGCCGCCGCCGATCACAGCCACCTCGAGGTGATCGCTTACGGTCCCGTTCGTTGATGGGGTGGTTTCATGCCACTCGGCCATGGTTGCCTCCTGTACGAGAAAATCGGTGCGTGCCCCCGACCCGACGACCGCGGGTGGGTACTCCGCATCGTCGGCGCCCACAGCTCCAACGGCAATGGGGCCTGCGCTGTATCCGTAGCGGTCGCCGCTGCGGTGGATCGCGCTGAGCGGGTCAGCGCGCCTTCACGGCTCGAGCCGTCAGCTACTACACGGGGATCACACTCCCCTGATCCGTCCGTACGACTATAAGATCCGGCCCCGCTAGGTACCTTACCGAACACCTGATCGGCGGTGGAAGACTTCCGCGACCGGCTCATCATGCGGCTTCCACTGCCGGCTTCAGCGTCACGGTCGTCGGGCGCCGCAACGGCGGGATCAACAGAGCCGCGGCAGCGCCGATGGCGACGGTGATCGCGCCGATCGTCAGCGCCGGGACGAACCCGGCGACGAACGCCGTCGGGGTCGCATAGCCGCCGCGCGCCGAGAACACCGCGGCGAGAACGGCGATTCCGAGCACGCCGCCGATTTCCCGGATCGCGTTGGCCGCTCCTGACGCCTGTCCTGCCTCCGCGGGCCGCACGGCGCTCATCACGACGTTCGCGACCGGGGCGAGGAACGATGCCGTCCCGATGCCGGCCATGACCAGCGCCGGAAGCAGCTGCCCGTAGGACATCCCCACCTTCGCGTTGTAGGCGATCCAGCCGAACGCGATCGCGTCCAGGGCCAGCCCAAAGGCCATGATCGGGCGTCCGCCGATCCGGTCAGAGAGAGCGCCCGCGGCAGGGGCGATGAACAGCGGCATCGCGGTCCAGGCGAGAGTGCGAATGCCGGCCTGCAGGGGGCTGTAGCCCAGCACCAGCTGCAGGAACTGGGTGAGCAGGAACACCGATCCGAACATCCCGAAGTACATCGCCAGCGACGCGGCGTTGGCGGCGGCGAAGGCGCGATTGCGGAAGAAGCGCATCGGCAGCATCGGCGTCGCGGTGCGCAGCTCCCAAGCGACGAACCCGATCAGCGCGGCAATCCCCAGACCGGCTGCGCCGATGATCTCAGGGCTGAGCCACCCGGCGCTGTTGCCGCGCACGAGCGCCCAGACGATCCCGAGCAGACCGGCGCTGGCGAGGCCGATGCCGGGCAGGTCGATGGTCTTGTTGGGGCCGTAGCTCTCGGCGAGCTTGGTGCGGGCGAAGGGAAGGGCGAGAAGCCCGATCGGGACGTTGAGCCAGAAGATCCACTGCCAGCTGACGCCCTCCGTGACGGCGCCGCCGACGAGCGGTCCGATCGCGACCGCGAGGCCTTGGATCCCGCTCCAGGCGCCGAACGCGGTGCCGCGCTTCTCGGCTGGGACCGCGCCGGTGAGGATGGTGAGGGTGAGCGGAGTGACGATCGCTCCCCCCAGGCCCTGGAACGCGCGAGCGGCGATCAGCAACTGGATCGACGGGGCGAGCGCGGCGGCGGCCGACCCGAGGGTGAAGATGCCGAGGCCGGCGACGAACATGCGGCGGCGGCCGAAGCGGTCCCCGAGCGCGGCACCGGTCAGCAGCAGGACGGCGAAGGTCAGGGTGTAGCCGTTGACGGTCCATTCGAGCGTGTCGATCCCGCCGCCGAGCTGCTGCTTGATCACGGGCAGGGCGGTGGTGACGACGAGGTTGTCAAGGGCGGTCATGAAGATCGCGATCGAGCTGAGCGCGAACGCCCACAGCGTCCGGGTCTTGGTAGTCATGGCGTCTCTCCTCTCTTGGCTGGACTGCATGGGGAGAGACTGCAGCGGCGGCGACTCGCTCGCGACGAGGGCCACCCGTAGGAATCACCGCATACTTTTCGCGGGGTATCGTCGGGAAATGGACACGCGGCATGCAGAGCAGCCACGTGCTGCTCGAGCGGGCGGAGGAGCTGGCCGCGATCGACGCCGTGATCGCGGACACGCTTGCCGGGCTGGGGCGGTTCGCGGTGATCGAGGGCTCGGCCGGGATCGGCAAGTCCTCGCTGCTCGCCGAGGCCCGGCTACGAGCGGGCGCCGCCGGGATGTCGGTCCTGACCGCCCGCGGCAGCGAGATCGAGCGTTCGTTCTCCTACGGGGTGGTGCGCCAGCTCTTCGAGCGGCTTGTCGCGCAGAGCGACCAAACGGAGCGCTCGAGGCTGCTGGCCGGCGCGGCCGCTCACGCCAGTCGGCTGTTCTCGGCCGAGCAGCTTCCCGGCCAGCTCCGCGCGAGCGAGGACGACGCGTTCGCGCTGGTGCACGGGCTCTATTGGTTGGCCCTCAATCTCGCGGAGGAGCGTCCGCTGCTCATCTCGATCGACGATTTGCAGTGGTCAGATGAGGCGTCGCTGCGGTGGGTGGCCTACCTGGTGCGACGCCTGGAGGAGACGCGCGGTGGGCGTGGTTTGTGCGGTCCGGCCGATCGAGGACGAGGATCCGGTGCTGGCCGAGCTACTGACCGATCCGGCGACGACGATTGTCAGGCCGAGTGCGCTGAGCGTGGCCGCGGTCACCGACCTTGTTCGCGAAGAGCTGTCGGCGGACGCAGATGAGGCGTTCTGCGTGGCGTGTCACCGCGTGACGGGCGGGAATCCGCTGCTGCTGGAGGAGCTGATCCGCACGGTGGCGGCCGAACGGGTAGCGCCGTCGGCCGGCTCGGTAGAGGTGCTGGAGCGGCTAGCGCCGGATGCGGTGGCGCGGTCGGTCAGGCTTCGGCTCGCGCGGCTGCCGGCGGAGGCGGCCGCGCTGGCCCGCGCGGTGGCCGTGCTGGGCGATGGGGCGGATCGCCGGCACGCGGCCGCGCTGGCCGGAATCGAGCAACGGTCGCAGGCACCCGCGGCTGCGGTGCTCGCGCGAGTGGATCTTCTGCGCCCGGACCCGCCGCTGCGATTCGTGCATCCGCTCGTTCGAAACGCTGTCTACGAGGCCAGCCCGCCGCATGAGCGCGCCCATGAGCACGCCCAGGCGGCGGCCGTGTTGGCGGCTGCGGGAGCTCCGGTGGAGCAGATCGGAGCTCAGTTGCTCCTCGCCCCGCCCGAGACGGTCGAGGATGCGGTCGCGCCGCTGCGTGCCGCGGCACGAGAGGCCGCGGCGCGGGGGGCTCCCGGCAGCGCGGCCAGATACCTGAGCCGGGCGCTGGAGGAGCCGAGCAGCGGTGCCGAGCGCGCCGAGCTGCTCCTCGAGCTGGCCGCGGCGGAGTCGAGCCTGGGCTCCCCGACAGTGGTCGAGAGGCTGCGAGAGGCGGCGAGCCTCCTCGAGGACCCAGAGCGCCGCGCGTTGGCAGAGCTCGATCTCGGACGGGCGCTCTATTGGGCCGGGCAGGAGGAGGACGGGGTGCAGGTGCTCGAGCGCGCACTCGAGGAGCGGCCGGTCGAAGACGATCTGGGCAGACGGCTGCAAGCCGAGCTGATCGCGAACTCGGCCAGGTTGCCCGCCCACTACGAGAACGCGTGGCGGCTCGCCGATTCGATCACGGTGAACCCGGAGGACGGACCGGGCGCGCGTCTCCTACTCTGCATCCAAGCGTACGGTGAGGGCGCCCGGGGACGGGACCGCGTTCGCGCCATCGACCTCGCCGCGGAGGGGCTGGGCGCGATGGGCGAGGAGGAGCGAGCGTGGAACTACACGACCGGCTGCTACGCGATGCTCCACTGCGACCGGCTGGAGGAAGCGATCCGGTTCCTCGATCCGCTGATCGAGTCGGTTCGCCGTCGCGGCGCGGTGTTCAACTTCTCGAGCCTGTCGATGACCCGGGCGATCATTCACTATGCCCGCGGGGCGCTGCGCGAGGCGGAGGCGGATGCGCGGACGGCGTTAGACGCCTTGCCGCACCACAACGTGTGGTTCGTCCCACACGCGCACGCCTGGCTCGCCCAGGTCCTCATCGAACGGGGCGAGCTCGACGAAGCGAGCGCACTGCTCGGGACCGTCGAGCCGCTGATCGACGTCGCAGCCGATCCGTTCTCGAGCACGCCGCTGCTGCGCGCCCGGTCGATGCTCGCCGCCGCTCGCGGCGATCACGCCGCGGCGCTGGATGACGCGCTCGAGCTCGGGCGCGCGCTGACCGCGTTCGGGCACGTCAACCCGGCGGCATCGCATCCGCCGTGGCGTTCACTCGCCGCGATAGAACACCATGCCCTCGGGGAAACCGACGCGGCGTTGGCGGTGGCGCGGGAGGAGGTCGAGCTCGCGCGCGCCTGGGGCGCACCGAGAACGCTGGGCCGATCCCTGAGAATCCTCGGGCTGATCGAAGGACCCTCCGAGGGGACTGAGCGGATCCGCGAGGCGGTGTCGGTCCTGGAGGGCTCGCCCGCGCGGCTCGAGCACGCGTACGCGCTGACGGACCTGGGGGCCTCGCTTCGCCGGGGCAACCGGCGCGCCGAGGCACGTGACTTCTTGCGCGCGGGCCTCGAGCTGGCCCAGCGGCTCGGAGCCACGGTCCTGGCCGATCGCGCGCACGAGGAGCTGGTCGCTACCGGGGCGCGGCCGCGGCGGCTGGTGTTGAGCGGCGTCGACTCACTCACCCCGAGTGAGCGGCGGATCGCCGCGATGGCCGCGGAGGGCCTCTCTAACCGCGAGATCGCCCAGGCCCTGTTCGTCACGCTTCGCACTGTCGAGATGCACCTCAGCAACGCCTTTCGCAAGCTGGATGTCTCGGCCCGCACCCAGCTTCCGGCCGCGCTGGCGTCCTCGGCGCCAGACGCGGTCGCTGCTACGACCAGATAGGGCCGCGGCAAAAGACTTCGGTCTTTCCTTCGGGTGCTCCCCGTGGTGAGCAGGACGCAGCGGGGCGATCCTCCAACCATGGTCACCACGGTCAAAGGAGGAGAGCAAATGTCACCCTCACAGCCCAGCAATCTCGCCGCCCGGATGGGCCGCTGGAGCGCCCAGCACCGCAAGAAGGCAGTTCTCGGCTGGCTCGCGTTTGTCGTCATCGCCGTGATCGCCGGCATGCAGGTCGGGATGCGGATGCTGAGCACCACCGACAGCCTCACCGGCGAGTCCGCCGTCGCGCAGCGGATCCTGTCCGACGCCGGCTACGGCGACACCGCTGACGAGACCGTGCTCGTCCAGAGCTCCGACCACACGATCCGCGATCCGCAGTTCCGCCAGACGCTGCGGGCAACCGTCCATGCGGTCAGTGGCCAGCGCTGGGTCTCAGATGTGCGCTCTCCGCTCGAGCGCGGCGGCGCGATGCTCGTCTCCCGCGACGGCCACTCCGCGCTCGTGCAGTTCAACGTGCGCGGCGACATGATGCAGACAATGGACCGGGTGGCGCCCGTGCTGCGCGCGGTCGCGAGCGTCCAGAAGTCACACGAGGGATTCCGGGTCGAGGAGTTCGGCACCGCGAGCTTCGGCAAAGCCGCCAATGACTCGGCCGGCAAGGACTTCTCACACGCCGAGATCCTCGCCATCCCGGTCACCGTCCTGATCCTGCTGCTCGCGTTCGGCGCGTTTCTCGCCGCCATCCTGCCCGTCGTCCTCGCCCTGACGGCATTCTTCGCCGCCACCGGGCTCGTGTTCATCACCAGCAACCTGTTCCCGATCGACCACTCGACCTTCTCGGTCATGCTGCTGATCGGGCTCGCGGTCGGAGTCGACTACTCGCTGTTCTACATCCGCCGCGAGCGCGAAGAGCGCGCCGCCGGCCGCTCGGCCGACGCCGCCCTCCAGGCCGCGGCAGCGACGTCCGGACGCTCCGTGCTCATCTCCGGCCTTACCGTGATCGTCGCCGTGGCCGGCCTCTTCTTCACCGGCACCGGCGAGTTCCGCGGCATCGCCGCCGGCACCATGATCGTCGTGGCCACCTCAGTGCTCGGATCGGTCACCGTACTGCCGGCGCTGCTCTCAAAGCTCGGCGACCGCATCGAGAAGGGCCGCCTCCCGCTCGCGCACCGCCTCCGCCGACGCAACCAGGAGAACCGCTTCTGGAACGCGGTCCTCACACCAGTGCTGCGGCGCCCGGCGATCGCCGCAATCGGCGCGACGACCTTACTGGTCGCGCTCGCCATGCCGGCCCTGCAGCTGCACACCGTCCAGCCGGGAACCACCGACTACCCGAAGTCGATGCCGATCCTCAAGACCGAGGCCCGCATCCAGAACGCCTTCCCCGGCGGACCGATGCCCGCCCAGATCGTCGTCAAGGCCGACAACATCGCGACGCCAGCGATCCGCGACGCATTCATCCGCTTCCGGACCCAGGCGCTGGCCACCGGTCTCGTCCACGACCCGATCTCCGTCCACGTCATCGACCGGCACGTCGCGATCATCTCCGCGCCGCTCGCCGGCACCGGCAAGGACACCCGCTCAAACCAGGCCCTGCAGACGCTGCGGTCGAACATCATTCCCGCGACCCTCGCTGAGACCGCGGGCGTGCAAACCGTCGCGGTCGGAGGCGACACCGCATCGTCCAAGGACTACAACGACACCCTGAGCAGCCACACGCCGCTCGTGTTCATGTTCGTCCTCGGACTCGCGTTCCTGCTCCTGCTGATCACCTTCCGCTCGATCGTGATTCCACTCAAGGCGATCATCCTCAACCTGCTGTCCGTCGGCGCCGCCTACGGCTTCCTCGTCGCCGTCTTCCAGTGGGGCTGGGGCGAGCACATCCTCGGATTCACGTCCACCGGCGGCATCACCACCTGGATCCCGCTGTTCCTGTTCGTCGTCCTCTTCGGCCTCTCAATGGACTACCACGTGTTCGTCCTCAGCCGCATCCGCGAGGCCGTCGACCGCGGCATGAAGACCGAAGACGCCGTCTCCCACGGCATCCGCACCACCGCCGGCATCGTCACCACCGCCGCGCTCGTGATGGTCGTCGTGTTCTCGATCTTCGGCAGCCTCAGCACCGTCTCCATGAAGGAAATCGGTGTTGGCCTCGCCGTCGCCGTCCTGATCGACGCCACCATCGTCCGCGCCATCCTGCTCCCCGCAACGATGAAGCTCCTCGGCGACTGGAACTGGTGGCTCCCGCGCCGGCTCCACTGGCTGCCCCAGATCAACCCCGAAGCAACCTCCGCAGCCGAGATCGCGACCGCGACCACCCGCTGAGGCACACAACGACCCCGCAATTCGCTGCCGGCGCCGAGCAATCTCAGCGCCGGCAGCGCGCCGACGCGATGAAAGACGCCCCCATCCATCAGGAGGGGCCTAATGACCCAAACAGCTACATACCTCACGCCCGGCATCAGCACCGGCCATTGCCAGGCCGCGATCATCGAAGAGCTGGCCCGCCTGGATGGAATCAACTCCGTCGTCGTCGACCTCGAGGCAAAACTGGTCCGCGTCACAGCAGAGCGGGTCGACGATGCCGCGGTGATCGCAGCCGTCGACCAGGCGGGATACGAGGCGGTGAGAGTATGAGCACTGTGTACTCGCGCTCAATCCGATTGTGGACGGCTTTCTGCTGGATCTCAGCGAGGTTGGTATCGCTCCACACGCGAGAGATCGCTGGTTCGAATCCTCCGCCCCCGGCCGATGATCGATCTGGTCACAGGACGCCAAAACCTGTGACCAGATAGCCAGGAATCCCCTGGTAATCCGGAGGTAACTGGTCACACGAAGAGGCTGCCGCCGGCCTCGAAAGTCCTGGAAAATGCACGAATTCGAGGCAAGAGAGCGCCTGGATCGCACCCAGGAGGTCGCCGGTTCGAGTCCGGCTAGCTCCATCGAGACAAGCCCTCCAAATCGGAGGGTTTTTGTTGCCCAATCGCCGTCAGATGGCCGTGATATCAAATTGGGCATCAAACGAGACCTCTGACGACGCGCCGGCGACAGATTGCTCGGCGCGTCGCGAAACGCGCCCATACCCGCCCGGACCAGGGAGCAGAGCCACGGTCAAGAGACGTGTCCCGCCAAGCCCGCGCCGACATACCGATCGTCGCCGGCACGATGGCCGGCGTGTCGGCGCCGCGATACGCGAATGCGATCGTGGCGTCGACTTCGTCCGGGTGATTGGAAACGTGGCATTGCGCAAGCGCGGTCGGCGACGGCTCCCGAGGCCGCCGGGTGCGAAAGCAATCGTGCGGCCAGCGCCCGGGCCGGGACGATCGGCGTGATTCAGATGTCGCCAACGCGATAGCCAGCTTGGCGGCGGCGAGAAGACAAATGCGATAGTGCGGGCCGTAAGAGCGCCGCCCTCCCAGCTGGCCGAAGCGCGTCGCCGGCGCCTACGAGGGACTCCTCCTGACAGACAGCGGTCGCGCAGGGTCGTCGGCGCACGTGGCCCCCTGCCGCCTGAGGCAGTCACCCCACCGGCGTGGCCCCTTCGCATGGAAACGGGAGCGGCGTACCTCTGCTGCCGCCGCTGACACGCGAGCGCAGCCGCCAGGTCACGAGTATGACGCCCGCTTGCTGGGACGGTCCAGTCGGGTCGACAGGTAGCTGACCCTGCCCAGCTCGCCGGCGGGCTCGGCCGCACTCAGCCGCGCTCGCCGACGTGCACGTACTCGCGGTCGAGCGCGCCTGTGTACAGCTGAAGCGGCCTGAACGTCGTCTGCTCGGGGTCCTTGACCATCTCGACCCACTGCGCGATCCATCCGGCGCTGCGGGCCAGCGCGAACATCACCGGGAACATCGGCGGCCCGATGCCAAGCGCCTCGTATGTGAGGCCGGAGTACAGATCGAGGTTCGGGTACAGCCGGCGGGAGGTGAAGTACTCGTCGTCCAGCACTTGCTGTTCGAGTTCGTCGGCGATCGCGAACAACGGGTCGGGCCGGCGGTGCTCGTAGAGCTGCTCGAGCTGCCGGCGGAGAACACGCGCCCTCGGGTCGTAGGTCTCATAGACCCAATGGCCGAAGCCCAGCAGCCGTTCGTGCTCCGACTTGACGCCCGCGAGGAACTCGGGTACCCGGCTGGGCGATCCGATCCCCCTCAGCATCGTCAGCACGTCCTGGGCGGCTCCCCCGCGCATCGGCCCCGACAGCGCGGTGACACCGGCGGCGACGGCCGCGTATGGATTCACATGCGTGGACCCGACCGCGCGCACGGCGGTCGTGGAAGCGTTTTGCTCGTGGTCGGCATGCAGCATCAGCAGCACGTCCAGCGCGCGCTCGACCACCGGGTCCGGGGTGTAGCGAAGCTCGCTCATCCGGAACATCATCGAAAGCAGGTTCCCCGTGTAGCTGAGGTGGTCCTCGGGGTGCACGTACGGCAGGCCCTGCAGGTGCCGGTAGGAGAAGGCCGCCAGGGTCGGCAACTTCGCCAGCAGACGGACCACCTGCAGATCCCGGGCCTCCTCGTCGTACACCTGGTCGGCGTCGGTATAGAAGCTGGAGAGTGCACCGACCGATGCGGCCACCATCGCGATGGGGCGCGCGTCATACCTGAATCCCTCGATGAAGCCCTTGACGTTCTCGTGCACGAAGCCGCGGGTGCCGATCTCGTGCAGCCACGACTCGTACTGACCCGCGGTGGGCAACTCCCCGTTGATCAGCAGATACGCCAGCTCGAGGAAGTTCGAGCGCTCGCACAGCACCTCGATCCGGTAGCCGCGGTGCTGGAGGATCCCGGCCTCCCCATCGATGTGCGTGATCGCACTGCGACACACGGCCGTGCTCGAAAGGCCCGGGTCATATAGCGCGAGCCCACCCGCCTGCCGCCCGAGCTCCGAGCTGCGGACCGCGCCGCCATCGATCGGCAACTCGAACCGCTCCCCCGTGCGGTTGTCGATCACGGTCAGCGTGCTCCGACTCGCCAATCCGTCGGCCCGGTCGCCCGATCGTTGCTCCACCTGGCCAATCTTGCCCGCACTCATGCGCTGCTCCGCTCGCCGTTGATCACATCACGCCCATCACAATCGCACACCTGGCCTGCAGACCGCGTGCAACGACGGGCGATCCGCATAAACGTTCTGTGAAGGACATGCCGCAGCGCGCCGCGCCAGCCGCGATGGGTCCCGCACCTCGTTGGCCACGTCGACAACAGGTCCACGCTAGTCCCCCATACCCAGCAGCGCCGCCGCAAGACCACGGCGCGCCCGCCATTGGGATCAGCCACGGATCCCCGGCCCACACGGGGCTGTCAGCTAGTCACTCTCTTCCGCCAGCGCACCTCGGCCAGTCGCCCGCGCAGTGATCATCACGCCGTCGCTTGGGTAGACGATCGACTCGTGCTGGTCATCCCACCGAACACGATAGTGCTGATGGCCCGCGCTGCCCAGCAGCTCGACTACCTTCCCGCGCCGCGACGGCCGACCATGCAGTCCGCGCGCTTCAATCTGATCCCCCACCCCCGCCGTGCCGGTCATCCGCGCATTTCTCATGCCCTCACCTCCGAAGTCGTCGAATCCTTCTTTTCTAACGCCTTCCCGGTGCGCAGCGCAACCGTGCGATCGGCTGACTCCCCTCGGGGCTATCTACTGAAGGCCGAGAACGCGATTCAGCGCACCCAACCGCGAGCACGGATGCAAAGCGCCCAACTGCGGCAGCGAGCCGAGGCGCTGGCCAGGAGCGAGGGTGTCCGACTAACGCTCCGGACATGCGCCCTGGAGGGACACAAACTGGCTCGCGGTTGGCCCCACGAGCACGACGTCGACGTCTCGTCTTCCTCGAGGGGCTCGTGTGTGATCGCAGCCTGACCGGCGCGCTCCCGGCCCGTAAGCTCGGCGACATCGTGGCCCAGCTCGCGCGGTCGCTGGCCGCCGACGGGGCGGTCAGCGACTATGCCGATGCGGGCGTCCGGGAGAACTTCGCGCAGGCCTGATCGCGGTCAGGCGGGCAGTTGGTTGAGCTTGCGGATCTGCTTGTCGAAGACGGTGGCGGGCGCGTAGCGGCGCGCCTTGCTCACGCGGCGGGCGGTCTTGCCGGCGGGGTACCTGAGCTTCGGGCGTTCGTCGGTGGCGGCGGCGGCGATGGCGTGGCCGACGATCGATGGCGCGTCGCCCGCATTCAGGGCGTCGGCAAGCCCGGCG
This sequence comes from uncultured Solirubrobacterales bacterium, assembly GCA_963832315.1. Taxonomy (GTDB): domain Bacteria; phylum Actinomycetota; class Thermoleophilia; order Solirubrobacterales; family Solirubrobacteraceae; genus Palsa-465. The sequence goes on from CAWHTT010000018.1 coordinate 52,470, forward strand.
TCGACGATCTTGCGTCGTTGGGCGTAGATCGGAAGCGGTGTGTCCGCGGCAGCGAGATTCGCGTCAAAGGAGGTCTTGGTGAACCCGGGCTCGACCAGCAGGACGCGGACTCCGTGCTCGCGCACCTCGTGGTCGACCGACTCGGAGTAGCCCTCGAGAGCGTGCTTGCTCGACGCGTACAAGGCCATGTAGGGGACGGGAATGAGACCAACGATCGAGCTGACGTTGATGATCCTTCCGCTGCGCTGCTCGCGCATATGCGGCAGTACGGCGCGGGTCATGCGGATCGAGCCGAAGAGGTTGGTCTCGAACAGCGCGCGCGCCTGCTCTACGGAGCTCTCCTCGGCAGCGCCGGCGACACCGAGACCGGCGTTGTTGACCAGCACGTCGATGCGGCCGGAGCGGTCGAGTACCTCGCGCACCGCGTCGGCCACCGACTCATCGTCGGTGACGTCGAGTGGCAGGAACACCACTTCGCCGCGCTTCTCGCCCGGGATCGCTTTGCGGCTCGTCCCGTATACGGTGAACCCAGCACCGACGAGGGCGCGTGCGGCGGCCTCTCCGATCCCGGACGATGCTCCCGTCACCAGCGCTACTCGGTCTGTCTTGGCTGCCATGTCTGCTCCTTGCTCGTTGAATTACGGTCATAATATCATAGTACGACTATAATGTAATGGCGGGTTGTGTGCCGGGGCCCACCGGTTGACGGCCGGGAGGTCAGGCCGCGCGTGGCCGGGCGCACGCCATGATCGAGACCAGTTCGTCGAGAGAGGTTCGCGATGCGATACGGCAGGGACCAGAAGCAGGCCACGAGACAGCGCATCCTCGAAGCGGCCGGGCGGCGCTTCAAGCAGGACGGCATCGATGGTGCGGGCGTGGCGGCCGTCATGTCCGACGCCGGCCTGACCAACGGCGCCTTCTACGCGCACTTCGCCTCCAAGGAAGACCTCGTGGCGAACGTCCTCGCCGACCAGCTGCGTGCCCAACGCCAAAGCCTCGACTCCCAGCCCGCAGACCGGGCGGGACTAGAGGCGTTCATCCGCTGCTACCTCTCTCCCCAACATCGCGACCAGGGCGCAGACGGCTGCCCGTCGGCTGCGCTGCTCGACGAGATCGCCCGCCGCCCTGCCGCCACCCGACAGGTCTTCACCGACGAACTGACGGCAGAGATCGACGACATCGCCTCGCGCCTGGACCCGACCGATCCCGAGGCCGCTCGGACGGACGCGCTCACGGTCTTCGGACTGATGGTCGGCACCCTGCAGCTCGCCAGGGCACTGACCGACCGCGACCTCTCCGATCGGCTTCTCGATCAGGGCGCGGAGACGGCCTTGAAGATGCTGGACGACTTCGCCGTTAGCGCGCGAACCTGACGCAAGCTTCCCGTCTGCAGCGCCCGGTGCCGGGATCAGGATCGAACGGCCCGCCGACGTCCGCGTCTCAGTGCTACTGCGTGGTCACCACTTCCTCGGCGATCTCGATGCCCGCGTGACCGCACCGGTCGCGCTCGTGGCGAATACGGGGTCTCTTGGATCGCGTGCGGCGAGCCCTGCCTTCGTGCTGGCGCAGGCATTTGCCGCCCTGGCGTTCGCGTGGCTCGGCGTGATCCGGGTGCGCCTCGTCGGCCTGGCTCAACCGCTGAGGAACGCCATCAGCGCGGCGTTGGTTTCCTCCGGATAGGTCCAGCCGATGTTGTGTGGGCCGTCCTGGACCTCGACGACGGTGAGGTTCGCGATCAGCTTTTCGTCTCGCAGCCGTGCGGCGGTCGCCTCGAAAGGCAGGATCCGGTCGGCGGTGCCATGGACCACTAGCGTGGGCACGTCGATCTTGGGCAGGTCGCTGCGAAAGTCGGTCAGCCACGTGTCGACACACGCATAGGACGCGTAAGGCGAGGCGCCGGCTGCGACTTGGAAGCTTGCACGCAGCGCCGCGTCACCGATGCGCGCGGGCGCGAGCACGTCGGTGTTGTAGAAGTTGGCGAAGAAGGCCTCGAACCACGCGTAGCGATCCGCGAGGACCGTCTGCTTGATCCCGTCGAAGACGTCGCCAGGAACGCCCTTCGGGTTGTCTTCAGTCTGCAGCAGGAAGGGCGGGATCACCCCAAACATGGCTGCCTTGCTGACTCCGGCAGAGCCGTAGGTCCCCAGGTAGCGTGTCACCTCACCCGTGCCCATCGAAAAGCCGGCGAGCACGACGTCCTGATCGAGCGCTAGGTGGTCCAGCAGCGCCTTGAGATCGGCCGCGAATGTGTCGTAGTCATAGCCCGTTGTGGGTTGGCTGGATTGGCCGAAGCCGCGGCGGTCATAGCTGATGCAGCGGTAGCCGCCGTCGAGGAGCACCCGCTCCTGGCGCTCCCACGAGTTCCCGTCGAGCGGGTACCCGTGGATCAGGACGATCGGCTTGCCGGAGCCGTGGTCGTTGTAGTGGATCTCGATGTCGGCACTGTTCTCGGTCCCAACCTTGACGAATGGCATGGTGCTCCCTCCAGGTAGCGGTGGACGATCTAATTCCGGGAACCCGTCTGTCGTTCGGACAGATCCCATAGACGTTCGGCGTTCGCCGGGTCGAGTGCGTATGCCGCGACGCCATGCCGACCGTCCGAGTCGGCACGCGACGCGACGATGTCGGCCTCGTGGCAGTCCTCGAGATAGCGACCGCCGATTCCATCGAGCAGCGGCGAGACGGCGGCGAAGATCGACGTGGCCGCGCCCTGCTCGATCGTCTTCAGCTCCGCGCTCGACCCGGCCTCGCGTCGCGCGCGCTCGAGCTCTTCGGGATCGACGTGGCGCTGCAGACGGGTGGCGATGCCCCCGGGCATGACGGCGTTCACGGTGATCCCGTCTCGTTGCCAGCGACGGTTCGCCTCGACGGCGAACAGGACGTTCGCCGTCTTGGACTGGCCGTAGCCGAGGAACGGGCTGTACGGGACGAACGCAAATGCTGGATCGTCGAACAGGACAGGGCAGAACAGGTGCGCGCTGGAGGACAGCGACACAACCCGCGCGTCACCGGATGAGCGGAGCGCGTCGTAAAGACCGGTCGCGAGCGCGAAATGCCCCAGGTGATTGGTCGCGAAGTGCAGCTCCACTCCCTGGGGCGTCAAAGTGCGCTCGGGTATTGCCATGACGCCGGCGTTGTTGATCAGGATGTCGAGCGGACCGTTCCAGTCGTCGATGAACGCCGCGATCGAGTCGGGCTCGGCGAGCTCCAGGGGTCGCACATCGACGGCATCGTTGCCCGTCGACCCGCGAACGCCGGCGGCGATCGAGGCGCCGGCGTCGGTGTCGCGGACCGCCAGTGTGACTGCGGCGCCCCGGTCGGCCAGCACGCGCGCGGTTTCGGTTCCGATGCCCGAAGATGCGCCCGTCACGATCGCGCGCCTCCCGGCCAGGTCGATCCCCGCTGCGACCTCCTCGGCCGTCGAGCGCTCACCGAACGGGCTTTGAATAGGCGTCTGCGTAGTCATCGGGCTTCCATCCGCTCGTTATATGCGAATCCATTCACGCATGATCCTCTAACTATGGTGGAGCCGTCATACGAACCGCGCATCGCGACGGCCAAATCAGATCTTGCTCGCGTGGCCCGCGCGTAGCTCGCCGCGCCGTCACGGTGGTCGCATGATCGCGGCATGAGTCGCGTCTTCTGGCGACGGCTCCGGGCTTAGCGACGATGCCGCGGAATGGCCCTTCGCCTCCTTTTGTCAAGCCGCCGACCTGCAAGGGAGAAGGCTCCCTGATCGGAGCGAGAGCGATACGCACCGCAGGAGCTCGGTTCCTAATCCACCCACCGCCAAACCTCCAGGTGTACAAAAGCTCAAGACCTGACTGTTTCGCCTGATCATCCCGCCATCGGAGCCACTTTGCAGGGGTCTCAGTCGGGATATAGCGTCGCGGGCGACCCGACGCAACCAGATACGGTTCAACAAAGGTACGCGCGATGGCCGTCAGGACCGAGAGCCGCATAACAATCGCCAGCAGCGTTCAAGAAGTTTGGGCGTATGTCTGTGACGTCGGGCGCTGGCCGGAGTGGGCGCCAACGGTTCTCGAATGTCGAGTTCGCGGAGGGGCTCCGCTTCAGCCCGGATCGCGGGTAGACCAGCGGGCGAAGGGGATTCTCTGGTCGAGTCGCGACCGGAGCCAGGAGGTGACAGCTGTTGAGGCGCCCCGCTACGTGGAGTTCGCCGGGCCGATGGGCACTTCCGCGGCGCGCTGGGGAATGGAGCTCGAGCCGATGGGCGATAGGCAGACCGAGGCCCAGATGTGGATCGAGGTCGACCTCGGGGGCATCATGCGTGCGATCCCCGGAAGCATTCTCAAAGGCAGGATCCAGCGTGTCAGCGATCGCGAGATGGCGGCAATCAAGGCTGCGGTCGAGTCGGCTACGCCGGGTGGGTCGGATCCCTAGATGGAGGGTGGCGTGCGTTCTACCGCGACACTACCGGGATCGAGGAGCACCCCGTGAGCCAGATCGACCGTACGCGAGAGCACCTGATCGAGACATATCGCAAGAAGGCGAAGCACTACGACATAACCTCCCGGTTCTATCCCGCGCCCGGCTATCCCCAGCGGGCGCAGCGCCTCCGGGCCGTACAGGCACTTGGCCTTTGCCGGGGTGACAGCGTGGTCGACATCGCATGCGGCACGGGTCTGAACTTCCCGCTGATCGAGGAGGCGATCGGTCCCGCCGGCCGGATCGTCGGCGTCGATCTGACCGACGCGATGCTCGCCCAGGCCCAGGCTCGGATAGAGACGAACGGCTGGAGCAATATCAGCCTCGTGCAAGCAGATGCGGCCGACTTCGACTTCCCAACCGAGGTCGACGCGATCCTGTCCACGTACGCCCTGTCGCAGGTGCCCGAGTGCGCAGAGGTCATCGCCCACGGCGCCGCGGCGCTGTCCGGAGGCGGACGCTGGGTCGTGCTCGATCTCAAGATTCCCGCCGACACGCCTCGGTGGCTAGCGCACGTCGGGACCGCGCTAGTGCGGCCCTTCGCGTCCATAGATGAGTGGATCCTGCGCCGTCCGTGGGATGCGATCCGCGCAGCCATGCAGGAAGAGCTCGCTGATCTCTCCTGGATCGAGTTGTTCTTCGGGACCGCATTCCTCGCCGCCGGTTCCCGTCGTTCACGGTCCGGCGAATGACACCCGGGGCTGGGAAGACTTGGTCTGGCGCCAGCGTCATGGGGGGTATGGAGGCAAGCGCCCGGCCACTGAGGGCGCCGCGCTCTGGACGCGTGATGCGGGCGGTTCAGGCCGGGCCGCTGGCCGGGCTGATCGCGCAGGTGTTGCTGCTGGCGGTGCTCGGCGGGACCGTCGGGCTGAGCGTCACGGGCTGGGCCATCGCACTCATCTGCGGAGTAACGATGAACGCGGCCTTGGCGCGCGGCCTCTCCCGCCACGGCTCTCACCGCCTCACAGCCGCGGACTGGGTGACGCTTGCCCGGGCGTCGCTCGCCGTGGGTGTTGCCGGGTTGGTCGCGGACTCGTTCGCCCACCGCGCTCCGGTCACGCTGCTGGTGTCGATCAGCGCGCTGGCGCTCGCCCTCGACTTCGTGGACGGCTGGGTCGCTCGCCGGACGCGGACGACCGCGACGTTCGGCGCGTGGTTCGACGGTGAAATCGACGCGTTCCTGATCCTCGTTCTCAGCGTGTATGTCGCACGGTCGTCCGGCGTGTGGGTGCTCGCGATCGGCGCCGCACAGTATGCGTTTCTCGCGGCCGGGTGGCCGCTGCCGTGGCTGCGGGTGCGGCTGCCGCCGCGCTATTGGCGCAAGGTGGTGGCGGCGACGCAGGGGATCGTGCTGACGACCGCGGCCGCGGCTGTCCTGCCGCTGCGGGTGAACCAGGCGATCCTGGTCGGGGCCTTCCTCCTGCTGGCTGAGTCGTTCGGGCGCGACGTCTGGTGGCTGTGGACCCACCGGCAGGCGAATGGCACCACCGGCTCCGACGTCGGGGTAGCCGCTCCCGCACCGGGTCACGGCGGACTGCGCAGGACTGTCGCTGCCGCGTTCTCGGTCCTGGCCGTACTGTTCGTCTGGGCGGCCTTGGTGGCGCCCAATCAGGCGCAGGATCTCACAGTGACGGCGTTCCTCAGGGTCCCGATCGAGGGGCTCGTGCTCATCGCGCTGGCCGCCGTCCTGCCCACCATCCCGCGACGCATCCTGTCCGGGGTCCTCGGTCCGGCGCTTGCGCTGCTGGTCATCCTGAAGATTCTCGACATCGCGTTCTTCAGTGCCTTTGCCCGGCCCTTCGATCTGATCGGAGACGCGGGTGACGCCGGGATCGGCATCGAGACGCTGCGCGGTGCCCTCGGTCATACCGAGGCGAACCTGATCGTGTACGGCGGGGTGGCGCTCGCCGTCGCGCTGCTCGTCGGCATGACCCTGGCCGTGTTTCGGCTCACCCGCCTCGCGGCCGACAACCGCCGACGGTCACTCGCCGGCGCCGCCGGGCTCGGCGCCGTCTGGCTGCTCTGTTCGGTCTCCGGCGCCCAGCTCCTGTCCCACACCCCGATCGCCTCCGCGAGCGCCGCCGGCTACCTCGCCCACGAGGTAGCAGCGGTACAGGCCGACATCCACGACGAGGGCGTCTTCGCCAACCAGATCAACCACGACCCCTTCCGCGACACGCCCGGCAGCCGGCTACTGACCGCCCTGCGCGGCAAGGACGTTCTCCTCGTGTTCGTCGAGTCCTACGGGCGGGTCTCGGTCCAGGGCTCCTCGTTCTCCCCCGCGATCGACGCGTTACTCAATAAGGGAACCAAGCAGCTGCGGAGCGCTGGATTCGCCGCGCGCAGCGCTTTCGTGAACGCTCCGGGCTTCGGCGGGATCAGCTGGCTCGCGCACTCCACCCTGCAGTCCGGCGTCTGGGCCAACAGCCAGCGCCGCTACGACCAGCTCGTCGCCACCAACCGCTTCACGCTCTCTGACGCGTTCAACCGGGCGGGGTGGCGGACGATCAACTTCGCCCCGGCGGACGATCGTTCCTGGCCCGAGGGATCCTCGTTCTACCACTACGACAAGCTGTACGACCGCCGCACGATGGGTTACCGGGGCCCTGGTTTCAACTACGCGCCGATGCCCGACCAATACATGTTCGGCGCCCTCCAGCGCCTCGAGCTTTCAAGACCCCACCGGCCCCTGTTCGCCGAGGTGGACACGGTGTCGAGCCACATGCCGTGGGACCGCATCCCCCAGATGGTCCCCTGGAACGAGTTGGGCAACGGATCGATATTCAACCGGACACCGATGGACCGCGAGCCAAGCTCGTTCTGGTGGCACCCCAACCAGGTGAAGGCTGCCTACGCCCGATCTCTCGAGTACTCGCTTGATGCGCTTATCTCGTTCGTACAGCACTACGGCAACAAGAACCTCGCGCTCGTCGTCGTGGGTGATGAGCAGCCATTGGCGATCGTGAGCGGGCAGCACGCCGGTCACGACGTCCCGATCTCGATCATCGCCCACGACCCATCGGTCCTAAAGCGGATTGGAGGCTGGGACTGGCAATCGGGCCTGCTGCCGAACCCGCACGCGCCGGTCCTACGGATGAGCGCGTTCCGCGACCGCTTCCTCACCGCCTACGGACCCCAGCCGGCCACAGGTAGCTCACCATGAGCCGGAGGATGGTGGCCTGGGGCCGCCTCGGGGCTTCGGCCCTGGTGTTCGCGGTCTTGGTCTGGCGCCTGGGCACAGGTCCGTTCCTCAACGGGTTCCGCACGATCGATGGCGGAGCGCTCGCGGCAGCCGCAGGCCTCGCCGTGCTGTCCACGGTGGCCTATGCCTGGCGGTGGAAGATCGTTGCCGGGGGTCTCGGCGTCGACTTGTCGCTGCCGGCTGCGGTGGCCGCCTACTACCGGTCGATGTTCCTCAACGCCACGCTGCCGGGCGGGATCGTGGGCGACGTACACCGCGGGGTCAGCCACGGTCGCGACGTGCACGATGTCGGCCGCGCAATGCGCTCGGTCGCGTGGGAACGCTTCGCCGGGCAGCTCGTTCAGGTCCTCCTGACTGTGCTCGTTCTCCTCGTCCTGCCGTCGCCCGTGCACTCGTTCATGCCGCTGGTAGCGATCGCGGTCGTCGTCGGGGTGCTCGGCGTCGTGCTCGTGGCCCGGGCGCGACCTGATGTCACTCGGTCTGCGTGGGCGCGGCTCCTCAGCGGAGCCTCCAGCGACATCCGCAACGGGCTGCTCGCCCGACGGGCGTGGCTGGGCATCGCGCTGGCATCTGCGCTGGGCGTCGGTGGCCACGTGGCCACCTTCCTGATCGCTGCGCGGACGGCCGGCGTCAGCGCGCCGCTATCGCAGATGCTGCCGATCGCGTTGCTCGTCATGGCGGCGATGGTGCTGCCAAGCGCCGGTAGCTGGGGTCCCCGGGAGGGGGTGACGGCATGGGCGTTCGTCGCGGCCGGCCTCGGCGCGCGACAGGGGGTCGCCACCGCCGTCGTCTTCGGCGTCATGGTCCTCGTGGCCAGCCTCCCAGGCGCCGCGGTACTCGTCATCGCCTGGCTGCGTCGCAACCGATCTCCGCAGCGGGCCCAACCGCCGCCTCGAGAGCAGCAGCAGAGGCCCCTTGGGACCAACCACCGGGAGCGGACCCAGTCGGCGCTTCGGGAGGGCCCAGCGCACGCCTGATCACCCCTCCACCCTGTTGAGCTCTGGAATGTCGATCGACGGCGCGGTCGACTGACGGACCGGGTAGATGCCAGGTGAGTCTTGGCCGCTACCTGATCGGCGTCGCTGCGCTGCTGTGCGTGCTGGGGTCGCTGGGCGTCGGCGCGGCCGCCGTACGGCGGTATCTCCTCCCGGACTGGCGCGGGGCCCATGCCCGCCTGGCCGAGATCGTCACCGGGTGCGCGCTGCTGGTCGGGATCATGGAGGTTCTCGGGACCGTGGGGCTGTTCAGGCTGGTGCCGATGGTCGTGGGTTCGATCGCCGTCGGATCGGCGCTGAGGCTCGGGCTGAGGTCGCGCTTCGGTGCGCGGGTCGTCCGGCCCCGCGCCGCCCGGCCGGGGGTTACCGCCACGGTCCTCATCCTCATATCGGTGGCCGGTCTAGTCGTTGTGCTGCTCCAGTGGACGGGACCGAGTTTCCGGTCATTCGGGCACGGGATCACCGGCGCTGATTCGATCGCATACCACCTGCCGCACGCGGCGTCCTATGCCCAGACCGGTCAGATCCGGACGATCCGCTACACCGACTACGCCTGGCTGACCGGGCTGTACCCAGCCACCTCAGAGCTCTTCCATGCGCTCGGCATCGTGCTGATGGGCAACGACGTGCTCTCGCCGGGCATCAACCTCATATGGCTTGCGCTCACGCTCCTTGCAGCCTGGTGTCTCGGTTCTGTCCGGGGATTAGGCTCCACGTCGATGCTGGCGGCGGCGCTCGTCATGGCAACGCCGATGATGTTCGACAGCAACGCAGGAACCGCCGACAACGATCTGCTTGGCGTGTTCCTTGTCCTGGCGGCCCTGGCTCTGTGGATGCGCACCGCCGACAGGCCCACGGCCGACACGCGGACGTACCGCGGCGGCAGCATCGTCGCCGCCGTCGCGGCCGGGCTGGCGCTGTCGGTGAAACTGAACCTGCTCGGTCCCGTGGGGGCACTCACGCTCGCCGCGATCGCGTTGACCCCGGGGGGCCGGCGCCGGAGCGCGACCGGGTGGTGGATCGGGGGGCTGGTCCTCGCCGGCGGTTACTGGTACGCCCGTAACTTCATCGCGCTCGGGAACCCGCTCCCGTGGTTCAGCTTCGGCGTGCTGCCGACACCTCACCCACCGCCGCTCCAACACGGCAACAACTACTCCCTGGCCGACTACGCCACCTATCCCGGGATCCTCCGCCACTGGCTGGTTCCGGCGTTGAACGTGAACCTCGGGCCCTGGTGGCCGGCGTTGGTCGCCGCCGCCGTGGTCGGTCCTCTGGTGTGTCTCTTCTCCAAGCGCGACCGAGTGGTCGTGGCCGCGGCTCTGATCGCCTTGGCGTCCCTGGTCGCGTACTCATTCACTCCGCTCACGGCGGGCGGGCCCTGGGGCCATCCCTACGGCTTGACGTTGAACATGCGTTACGGAGCTCCCGCACTGACGTTGGCGCTGGCCGTCACGCCGCTGGCCCTGCTGTTCAGGAGCCAGCTCGGCCGCTTGACAGCGGCGGCCGGACTCACGACGCTGTTCGTGGCCACGGTGGCCCTGCGCCGCCAATGGACACCGGACTACAACCTGGGCGGAGCCCACGCCGCCGTGGTCCTGGTCCTCGTAGTGGCGGTGATCGTGATCCTCAGACCGTGGTCGCTGATCCCGCTCCGGCGCCCGCTCGCCCGCGCCACCGCCGCAACACTGGCCGTCTCGCTGGTGCTGGGCGGGATCGCAGCGGGCTACTCGGGGACCCGGGATTACCTGAGGCACCGATATACCGACAAGTACGGGCCGCCCGGCATCGACAGGGTGTGGCGCTGGGCTGGGGGCCTGCACCACGCGCAAATCGCCCTGGTGGGCAACTTCGGTTGGTTCTTCGGCTATCCCCTCTGGGGTCTCGGCGATTCCAATCGGGTCGCGTACATGGGCCAGCGCGGTCCCCACGGCTCGTTCCGACCCATCACCAGCTGTCGAGCCTGGCGCATGGCGCTGAACCGGCGGCACTACCAGTATGTGGTTACCACCGCCAACCGGGTGTTCTTCACCACGCGGCTCGTGCACTCGCCGGAGGTCGACTGGACCCGGACCGACCCCGCGGCCAGGCTGGTGCTCTCCCCGAACCGCGCGATCCAGGTCTTCCGGCTCACTGGGCCGCTCCACCCGGATCGCTGCTAAAGGATTCTTGTGGCCGAGGCGCAGGATTTCTCGGCAACATGATCAGGGCGATGTTGGCCACCTCGCGCCCGATCACTCCGTCACGTTTGTGCTCGACGCCGCACAACGTGATTCCATCAGTCGCCGCTCCAATTCCCGCGACTTCCGAAGTCGGCACCCGCAGACGCAGTCGGCTGCACGATCGCATTTGGGTCTCCGGCGGGGAGGTCCCGGCCATCGCTTCGGCCGCGAGAGGATCCCGTGGCCTGATCGTTACAAAAGACCGTGTGGGTGAGCCCGCCGAGCGCGCAAAGGCCTCTCGTCAGCGCGCCACGCCCGACATGATCACGATCACGCGGTGCTCGCGGCGCAGCTGGCCGCCGATCGTCAGCAGGCCGGCGAGTCCCGCCGATCCCGTGGGGCTGACGCGGTAGCCGGCCGCCGTGGCGAGCTCGTGGGCGCGCCGGATGTCGGCCTCGCGGGCGACGATCGGAGAGCCACCGCTCTCGACCATCACCGACACGTCGGCGATCCAGTCGTAGGTCTCGTCGTCGAGGATCCCGTCCGCCAACGAGTGCGGGTCCGGCCACGGGCGCATCACCTGCGACCAGTGGCGCTCGGGATGATCGAGGTCGGGGATCCGGCTCCAGGCCTCGGCGAGCGGTGCGCAGCCCTCGGCCTGGACCGTATCGAGCTGCACGTGGCTGCCAAGGCCGGCGCCGACACAAGCGGCCAGCGCTCCCCCGCCGACCTGCACGATCACCCGCCACTCGCCCGCTGCGCCGGCGTCGACGAGCTGCGCGTCTAGCTCCCATCCGATCGTGCGCCCGCTGTCGAGGCACAGTGCGTTCTCCGGGCCCTGCACGCTGAACGGCACGGCACCATCGGCGACGGCCTCACGGAAACGGAGCATCGCCGGGTCGCCCGGCGGGTCGTCGCTCCTGCGCTCGCACCGGTGGATCCGCGCGCCCAGCGAGTGAAGCAGCGCCCCGACCTCGTCGCTCATCCACATGGGGACGAACACGTCGAGCGGCCAGTCGACCATCTCCGCCAGCGTGGCGGCGGCAACTGCGGCGTTGCCGCAGGAGGCGATCGCGAGCGGCGGGCGCTCGACGAGCAGACCGAGCTGCTCGGCGGCGAGCAGGTGCGCCAGGACGCCGGTGAGGTGGCGCGCCTTGTGCGAGCCGGCCACGTTGCCCGTCTCGTCCTTGACCCACACCTCGCCGGGAGTCAGTTCGGACAGCTCTGGTGAGCGACGCAACGGCGTGACCTCGAAGCGGCTCGCGACACGCCGCGTGAGCTCGATGCAGCCGTCCTCCGACATCCCGTTGGCACGCGCGAACGCCCACCATGCCATCCGTGGACCGAAACGAACGAACGGGTTGGGGTCGTCGATCTCGTCGCCACGCTCGCCGGCTTCGACGAGGTGCAGCACGTGGTGCGGGTCGGCGAGCGTCGCGTTCGGACAACGCCATGGGAAGGGCGTGCGCACGTCGACAACCGCATCGCACACGGCGCAGCGGTAGGCGACGATCACGAGGAGCCTGAGCCGGCAGCCACCTGGGCGTTGAAGTCGTCGATCAGCTCGTCCCACACCCCGACGTACCGGCGCAGCCCGCGCCAGAACTCCTGGCTCCGGCGCTGCTCGAACAGCTCGATCGGCGTGCCCTGCTGCTCGACCCAAGTGAAGTAGCCCAGGTTGAACACGCGCCGGCGGTCCGCCTCGGTCATATCGATCATGTGCTCCGTCGACACGTGGGCGAGATGCTGGCCGAACGCTTCGGCGGCGTCGGTGTGGCTGTACTCGCCGCGGTATCGTCGAGCGATCGTCTTGGCGCGCTCGCTGGGGTACATCGCGCCGCCGTCCGTGGCGACCGTGATCACTGCGTCGTCGGCACCGAGGTCGAGCAGCTTCGCCGTCTTGATCGCCGCCAGCAGGTTGCACGTGGACGAGAAGCCGAAGTGGCTGAGGGCGTCGAGCGTGGCGTCGTCGACGCCCTTCGAGCGGCTGAGGTACTCACGTCCCACGTCGGTGTTCCACAGCACGTCGAGCTCGTCGGTGGCGACGTCGCTGATCGCGCACACGACGTCGGTGTTCGTCACGTTGTGGATCAACGGGATGTGCTTGTCGCCGATCCCTTGGATGTTGTGCTCGCCGAACCCGTTCTCGAGCATCGTCGGACACTCGAGCGCCTCGACGGCGACGATCTTGGTGGCGTACTCGTCCTTGAGCCGGTCGCCGGCAGCGATCGTGCCGGCCGATCCGGTGGCGGAGATGAACGCCGCCAGCCGCAGGTCGCGACCGCTCGCGGCCCGCGCGTGCTCGAACACGTGCCCGAGGGCGCGGCCCGTGACCGCGTAGTGGCCGAGGTGGTTTCCGAACTCGCTGAACTGGTTGAGGATGAAGTTGCCGGGATCCGCGGCGAGTGCGTTGCAGGCGTCGTAGATCTCCTTCACGTTCGACTCGGTGCCGTAGGTGCGGATCACGTCCTCGGTCGGGTTCTCGCACCATCGCTCGAGCCAATCGAAGCGCTCCTGGCTCATCCCCTCGGGCAGGATCGCCACGCCGCGGCTCGCCATGATCCGGCTGATCCCGATCCCGCCCCGCGCGTAGTTGCCCGTCGACGGCCAGATCGCCCGGTGACGCGTGGGATCGAATTGTCCGGTGACGATGCGCGGCGCCAGGCAGGCGTAGGCGGCGAGCACCTTGTGGGCAGTGATCATCGGGAAGCGGTCGCCGAAGGCCACGATGATGGGGCTCTCGACGCCCGTCAGCTCGGGCCCGAATACCACGTGGTCGGGCACGTCGACGCGGGTGCCGGCGAGGTCGTTGTACCAGTGCACCCGCCAGAGGTTGCGAGCGTCCGGTCCCTGCGGATCGGCGTCGCCGACGCGCTCGGCGTGGTCGAAGCTCGAGGGGTCGGCGAGCGCGGCGAAGGTCGGCAGCGTGATGCCGCGCTCACGGAAGCGCTCCACGCTTCGAGCCAGCGAGTCGGCGTCGACGACCCGATCGGCGAGGCCAAATTGGTTCTCGAGCGCCTCGCGGTGCGAGTCGGTGACGGTCACGACCGACATGTTCCCAGACGACCGATCCAGGATCCGTGGCCGATTGCGCGGGCAGCAGCGCGAGGCGCTCGCCGTTCGCGGACGGGACCAACAACGCGGCGACAGGTCGGCCGATGCTATGCGGCCGTGGCGAACGCGGCCTCGATCGCGGCGGGCGCGACGCGGACCTGCTCGGGGAGCGTCACGATCAGTTCGCCGTCGCGTTCAAGCAGCCACTTGGCGTTGATGATCCCGATCTTCACAGTCATGGCGTCCATCCGGGCGGGTCTCAGCGGTTGCCGTAGGCGGTCACGACACGCGCCGGCACCCAGGACGGTCGTGAGGGGACGGATCGAAGCTCTCAGACATGCCAGCGACACTGTCCCGCCCCGGCGAGAGACCGTCATCCCGATCGGATGATGGCGCCGTCCGGACCGATCTGTACACCCGTCGTCTGTAGCCATGGCGACCAGGGATCGGAAGCACGGTGGGCTCGAGCGTTACGTGCCGGCGGTCGGTTGGCTGCCTCGATACGAGCGGCGGTGGCTTCGCGGCGATGTGGCAGCGGGCGTCGCCGTCACCGCACTGGTCGTGCCGAAGAATCTTGGATACGCCGGCATCGCCGGTGTGCCACTCCAGAACGGTCTGTACGCCGCGGCCGCGGGGGCGATCATCTACGCCCTCTTCTGCACGTCGCGGCAGATCTCGACCGGCCCGAGTTCCTCGCTTGCCGCCGTGGCGGGTGGCGCGGTGCTCGCGACCAGCCTCGGCGGCCAGGAGGCCGCGCAACTGGTCGCGGCGATCACGCTGGCGACCGGACTGCTGTTCCTCCTGCTTGCCGTGTTCCGCCTCGGGTGGATCGCGCAGTTCCTCTCGAAAGCGGTGGTCACGGGTTTCCTGGCCGGCGCCGCGGTGGACGTGGTCATCGGGGAGCTGCCGAAGCTCACCGGCACGTCATCGAAGGGTGACAGCGCCTGGCGCGAGCTGGCGACATGGATCGGATCGCTCGGCGAGATCCATTGGACGACGCTGCTCGTCGGGGTGCTATCGCTCGCGCTCATCCTCGCGCTCCGCTTCCTGGCCCCGGCCGTCCCCGGCGCGCTGGTGCTCGTGCTCGCAGGGCTGCTCGCATCGGCCGTGTTCGACCTCGGTGCTCACGGGGTGGCGCTCGTCGGGCACGTGCCGCGGGGGCTCCCAGCCCCGAAACTGCCCGATTTCACGATCGTAAGGCAGCACTACGCGACGATCGGCATTGCGGCGGTCGCATTGCTGCTGATCGGGTTCTCGCAGACCGCCGGAGACGCTCGAGCATTCGCCGCCCGACACGGGTACCGAATCGACGTGAACCAGGAGTCCGTCGCGCAGGGGATGGCAAACGTCGGCGCCGGCGTGTTCCAGGGGATGCCCGTCTCCACCAGCCTGTCGGCCAGCTCCCTGAACGAGTCCGCGGGCGCGCAAACCCCGGTCGCCTCGCTCATGACCGGGGCGCTCGTAATCGCAACGCTGATCGTGCTCGCCCCGGTGTTCTCGCATCTCCCGAAGGCCGTCCTCGGGGCCGTGATCATCGATGCGGTCGTCTTCGGGATGATCGACATCGCCGAGCTGCGCCGCCTTCACCGCGTGGCGCGGTTCGACTTCTGGGTCGCGGTGATGGCGATCATCGGTGTTCTCTCCGCGGGAGTGCTCGCCGGCGTGGTCATCGGCGTCGTCCTCTCGCTGGGCTGGCTCGTATATGTCGCCACCAGACCCCCGATGCCGCTGCTGGGCCGCGAGGCCGGAACGCAGGTGTTCCGCGACCTCGACCAGAACCCGGGCGACGAGACGTTCCAGGGGATCGCGATCGTGCGTCTCGACGGCGGCCTGTTCTTTGCCACCGCCGAAGCGCTCGAGGATCGCGTTCGGGAGCTGACCGACGACGGCGGCCGGTCTCGCGCTCTGGTGCTCGATCTCGAAGGCGTCGATTTCGTCGACTCGCAGGGCGCGGCCAAGCTGAGCGAGATCCACCGGCTCACCCAAGCCAACGCCGTCACGCTTCGCCTGGCTCGAGTGAAACCACCCGTTCTCAAGGTGCTCCGCGCCGACGGGACCCTGGAGCTGATCGGCTCGGACCACATTCACGGCAACGTCAACCGCGCGATCGAGGCACAACTCGCCGACGGTGAGACCGGCAGCCCGCCCCCCGAAGGCGACGCCGAGCGAGGAGCATCATGAAGTGGGAGATCCCCATACTCGCCGCGGCCCTGCTGGCCGTCGCCGGTGTGTCGCGCAGGCTGACCGACACGCCGTTCACGCCGGCCATGGCCTTCGTTCTGATCGGGCTGCTGGTCGGACCGTTTGTGCTCGACGAGGTGTCGGTGTCCCCCGCGAGCGAGACGGTCCGGACGCTCGCCGAGGCGACGCTCGCCGTCGTGCTGTTCGCCGACGCCTCGCGGATCAAGCTCCGCGTGCTCAGGCAAGAGTACGCGGTGCCGCTGCGACTGCTCGGCATCGGACTGCCGCTTACGATCGTGATCGGCGCACTGCTCGCCGCGGCCATGTTCGCGCACCTGAACGCCGGTGAGGCCGTAGTGCTGGCCGTGCTGCTGGCGCCTACGGACGCCGCCCTCGGACAGGCGGTGGTGACCGAGCCGCGACTCCCGTCACGGATTCGACAGGGACTCAACGTCGAGAGCGGACTCAACGACGGGATCTGCGTGCCGCTGCTGTTGATCGCGCTGGCAGCTGCGGACATCGAGGCCAAGACGACCACGAGCCATCATGCGATCAGCATCGTGGCGGAAGAAATCGGCTACGGGATCCTCGGTGGCATCGTGGCGGGTCTGGCGGCCGGCGCCGTGGTCGCGATCGGCCACCGCCGGGATCTGATCAGTGGATCGTGGCTCCAGGTCATCCCGATCGCCGCCGCGGCCCTCGCCTACGGTTTCGCGGCGGCGCTCGGCGGCTCCGGGTTCATCGCAGCGTTTGTCGCCGGTGCCATCTTCGGTGGTCTCGTTGCGGAAGAATCCGAGGAGGCCTCACGCCTGAACGAGGAGCTCGGGGCGCTCCTCGGCGGAGTGACGCTCCTGATCTTCGGCGCCGTGCTCCTAGGGCCAACCCTGAACCACGTGAGCTGGCAGATCGCGCTCTACGCGGGGCTGAGCCTGACCGTCGTCCGCATGCTGCCGGTCGCCATTGCGATGCTCGGCAGCGCCGCCAAGTGGCAGACGGTCGGGTTACTCGGCTGGTTCGGCCCGCGGGGCCTGGCATCGATCGTGTTCGCGGTAATCACCGTCCAGCAAGCGCACCTGGCCGGCGTCGACACGATCCTGCGCGCCACGTACCTGACCATCGGCGTGTCCGTATTCGCCCACGGCATCACGGCCGTACCGTTGGCCAGGCGTTACGCCCGGTGGTATGAGGCGCACCCGCGCCACCGCAGGCCTCAGATGGAAAGCGTCCAGACGCCACACCATCGCGCCCGGTGGAGACCGCGGCCCGCGAGCGAGCCCAAATCATCGATTCCAGCGTGAAGAACCGGCAGTCTCAGCGCGTCGTTGATCGCGTCGGGTTCGCGGCTGCCCGTGCGTCAGGCATCGCTTGAGCGGATGTTCGGGCACGTTCTAAGATCACGCCGTGCACGGCTCCTGACGGTTGCCGAATTGGAGGAGTTCATGGGGTGGGATCTGGTTCGGATGGTGTCTGAGTTGTGAGCGTGCCTGAGGACTCGCGGACGCGGTCTGAGTCCGCTGACGAGCACGATGCGCAGGACGCCGGGCGCACCGAGACGGTGGCGGCGCGCCGGCTGTCCGCCAGCGAGCGCGTGCCGTTCTGGAGCTTGAGGATGCATGCTCGCGAAACGCTCGCGCACAGCCTTGTGATTGTCCCGACGATGTATCTGCTCGGAGCGGTGCTGTTGGGAATCGCGATCCCGGCGATTGATCGGAGCGGCACGGGGGGTGGCCTTCTCGGCGTGACGCCGGACGAGGCGCAATCGATCCTGGAGTCCATCGCGGCTGGCATGATCGCGTTCTCGGGTTTGGTCGTATCGGTCGCGGTTCTGGTCGTGCAGTTCGGAGCCGGCCAGTACTCGCCGCGGCTGGTGCCCACCTTCCGCAGCGACGCGGTAATCAAGAACGCGCTCGGGCTGTTAGTCGCGCCCGGCGTGTATGCCTTGGTGGCGGTCGCCAACGTCGGTGGCTCGACCCAGGATCAAGTCGGCACGGCAACCCTGTTGGTCGCGCTGGCGCTGATGGTCGCGGCGCTGGTTGCGTTGTTTCGGTTTATCGGACGGCTGTTGGATCTCATGCGGCCGCGCAGGATCTACGCCAGCCTGCTGCGCCGATTCGCGCTCGCCGTCGACGACGTCGCACATCCCCCAAACCGGATGAAAACGCCTCACTGGTTCCACGCGCCCGCGTTGATTCAGCCTTGGCGGGATTAGACTGGCGGAAGGGACCCAGGAGTGACGTTTCAGCTCAATCTGGAGCAGCTGCGCAAGCAGGCGAAGGAGCGCTTGCGGGCGCGACGGGCGGCGGGGCAAGAGGTGAAGCTGGCGGAGGTGCAGTTCGAGCTCGCGCGCGAGATGGGCTTTCAGAGCTGGCCGAAGCTCAAGGCGTATGTGGAGCGGCTTGCGATGGAGCAGCCGTTTCGGACGGACCTGGACTACTACGAGGGGCGGGCTCAGGGAATCGCGTCGGTGATGGGCGTCAGCTCCGCGGACGCGCGACGCGACCTCGCAAAGCGGCACGGGTTCTCGAGCTGGCGGGAGCTTCGCCGGCACGTCGAGGCGATGAGGAGCGGGGAGGAACCGCCGACGCCGTTCGTGCTCGCCTACAGAGCGGTCGAGGACAACGATCGGACGCGCCTACAAAAGCTCGTCGACCGGTTTCCCGATCTGATCCTCCAGCGCGGGACCAATGGCAACGACCTGCTTGGGATGGCCGGCGGCCACGCGATCGTCGCGCTGCTGCTCGAGCGGGGCGCGGACCCGAATCGCGGCAACGACTACGGCTGGACGAAGCTGCACCAGGCCGGCTATTCGAACGACTGCGAGCTCGCCAGCGTGATGCTCGACGCCGGTGCGCGCACGGATCTGTTCGCCCGTGGCGACGGTGGGACGCCGCTCGTCGCGGCGCTGTTCTGGGGCAACCGCGAGGTCGCGGAGCTGCTCGGCCAGGCACCCGGCAACCTGCGCGTTGCCGCCGGGCTGGGCGATCTCGACCTGATCCGTCGGCTAGACGGTACCCCTGAGGCCGGGGCGCACCGTGGCTTCTATCGTCCTCACGGCGGCTTCCCCGCCTGGCAGCCTTCCGACGATCCCCAGGAGGTGCTCGACGAGGCGCTCGTGTGGGCGGCGAAATCCGATCGGGTGGAAGCGATACGCCTACTGGTCGAGCGAGGTGCCCGAGTCGACGCCGATCCGTACCGCGGTACGGCGCTCACCTGGGCCGCGGCCAACGGACGCGTGAACTCCATCCGCACCCTCGTCGAACTGGGCGCCGATCCGAATCAGCGCGGGACGTTCGGCGGCCCAAGCCACGGCGACGGGGTCACGGCGATCCACCTCGCGGCGCAATCGGGACGGCGCGAAGCAGTCACGGCGTTGCTCGACCTCGGAGCAGACCCGCTGATCGAGGACAACCTCCACGGCGGCAACGCGTTCGGCTGGGCGCGCGTCGGCGGCCACGACCACCTCGCGGACGTCCTCACGTAGCGCCAGTGATCTGATCGGGCCCCGGCTGCGTACGGGAGGGCGTTAGTTCAACCGTTCGCACAAGGAGACCCGTTCACATGTCCGAAGAGCACGCAGGACCCGGCACCGACCGCAGGCAGTTTCTCGGCCGGGCAGCCGCCGGCGCCGGCGCGATTGCCGGCATCGCCGGATTGCAGGCGCTGATGCCGTCGCTCGCCGCCGCCAAGGCCGCCGGGCCGACCAGCGGCGACATCGCGATCCTCGGGGCGGCCCAGATCGCCGAAGCGCTCGCGGTCACCACCTACACGAACATCATCGACAAGGCACCGTTCTTCCGGCACCTCGAGTCAGACGACCAGGGGTATCTGAAGGCCGCGCGCCAGGAGGAGATGTCGCACTACCTGCTCGAGAAGAGCGTGACCGGCAAGCCGTCGCCGTTCACCACCTTCTACTACCCCTCCAAGATGTTCTCCAATGCCCAGACCACGCTCAACGTGCTGGTCACGCTCGAGGACGCGTTCATCGCCGCCTACCTCGTCGGGGTGCGGAACTTCAGCACGGCCGATCTGCGTGTGACCGCTGCGCGGATCATGGGGATCGAGAGCGACCATCGCACCCTCGCGCGCGTCGTCGCGCCCGGCGTGGCCAAGCGCGACGGCGGCCCGATCGAGAAGGTGACCGGGATCCAGGGCAAGGCCGAGAGCGTCGACCCGCCGAACAACAACGGCTACGAGCGCACGCTCAAGTGGACCGACATCGGGCAGGCCGTCACGGCCCTTACCCCGTTCGTGGACGCCACCGCCGCCGGCAAGGCCGGCTTCGACACGAGCAAGCCGTATCACTTCAAGCCGTTCACGCCGAGGCTGCCCGAGCCGCTCGGCGGCTTTTAGAACTACATGAGGTTCGGCGTATGCAGGTCGGAGAGGTGGCGCGCGATGGCGGCGTCAAAGCCGCAGGCCTGGAGACGGCGGAGACGGTTGCGCTCCATCGTCTGCATCAGCGCGCGGACGTCCGCGGCGGCGTCGGATAGGTCGGCCGGCTGAATCGACCGCGCCGCCATGATGGTCAGAGCCTCGACGAGGATGGGCGAGAGCCCGGAGAGGCTGACCAGCTTGGCGGCGCGGGTTTCGGCGGCGGCGACCAACGGCCCCACCGTATCCGGGTCGATCGACACCGAGCGTCTGATGTTCGAGATGCCGAAGTGGACGTGCCGGCGCTCGTCGCGGTGCGCGAGCCGGGCCGCGGCGGCGGTCGCGGCGTCGGGCGCGTGAACCTCGATGAAGCGCAACAGGTCGAGGAAGGTGCCGGGGAGCTCCAGCGCGACGGCGCGCGACGGCGTCCTGATCTCCAGAACGCCGCCGGGTGCGACACGCTCGAGGGCAGCCGCGAGCAGGACCTCCAGGCCACCGCCGAGCTCGAGATGCTCGGCATCCACCCGATGGGCTGCCCGCTCGCGGTCGACCGTCACGACAGCAGCGCCTGCTCCTGCATCGCCGTCTGCAGCGACGCGTAACCCTCGCGATCCCCGGGATACCAGCGCCTGACTCCCTCGAGGTCCATCGCCGGGCGCAGGCTCGGGTTGCCGTAGTCCATCGCCAGCAGCGCCTTCGACCACCGCTCGCACACCTCGCGATCCAGCGAGTCCAGCACCGTGAAGTTGCAGTGGTAGTACTCGGGACTGCGCCACACGACTTCGAGGTCGGCCACCGCCGGCACCGACCCAGCCCGAAACGCGCTGAAATACGCGGCCGAAAGCGTGCCCGCGTCGGCCTCGCCTTCGGCGACCGCGCGCACGACGTGCAGCTCCGAATCGCCGGTGTCGCCGTGCTTGCCGAGATCGGTGTTGAACCGCAGCAGCCGACAGCTCGCCACGTCCAGGCCCTCCCTGGCCAGGTAATACAGCGGCAGGATTGCCGCGTGGCCGGAGTCGCGGCTTCCGAGCGCTAGGACCCGCCCGGCCAACTCGGTGACGCTGCCCGGGAACCGTCCCTTCCGCATCACCAACACCGTCGCCCAGTCCCGATCGACGTCACGCATCCCGAGAATCCGCGTCCGGCCTGCCGCGCGATGATCGAGCGCCACAAACGCGGTGTTCGTGTTCCAGCCGATCTCGACCGTCCCATCGAGCACCGCATCGACGAGCCGCTCGTAGTTCGAGAACAGGATGTAGTCGGTCGGCACCCCGGCATCCGCGAAATAGGTGCGAAACCGCTCCCAGATGGTCACGATCCGCGGGTGGTAGGCCACCGCACCGAGTCTCAGCTCCGTGCCGCTCATGGAACCGGAAGTCCTGCGATCGCCTTGGCCGACCACGTTCGCAGCACCCCGTTGGTCGGCGCCATCACCGCGCCGGCTCGAGCGTCGCGCAGGTGACGCTCGATCGGGAGCGCCGGCGTGTAACCCTGCCCGCCGCACACCTCCAACGCACCCTGCGTCACCCGCGCCGCGGCATCGGTGCACAGCACCTTGGCCTCCATGAGCGGTACGAGCGCTCCCTCATCGCCACTGTCGCCGAGTCCGGCCGCCGCGTGCAGGAGCGTCCGGGCGGCGCGGACGTCGATGTCCATGTCCGCCAGCGCGTGCTGAACGGTCGCGACCTCCACGAGCGCACTGCCGTCCGGATAACGGCGTGACTTCGCGTGCTTAAGCGCGGACGACAGGGCCGCCTGCGCGATCCCGATGTTCACCGCAGCCAACCCCACGAGGAACGTGGGTGCGACGACACCGAACACGAGCCCCACGCCGCCGCCGACCTCGCCGATGAGCGCGTCGCCGTCGAGCGCGACATCTTCGAACTCGACCGCGATGCTCGAGTTCCCGCGCATCCCCAGGCCCTCCCACCGACCGTCGAACCGCACCCCGGGAGCGTCCCTGCGCACCACGTAGCAATCCAGGCCGTCACCCTCGCCCTGCAGCAGCACCAACATCGCGTCGGCGTGGCCGCCCGAGGTGACAAACGACTTGCGCCCGCTCACGCGAACCGAGCCGTCACGACGCTCGGCCCGCAACTCGGGGGAGTAGAAATGCGCGCCGGTGCCCCGCTCGCTGAATGCCAGCGTGCCCAGCACCTCGCCGGTCGCCATGCCCTCCAACAGCTGCGGCGCGGACGGGCCGCCGCCACCGGCGATGGTGGCCGCGGTCACGCTGTGCATCAGGAACACCATCCCGGTCGACGCACACGCCCCGCCGACCGCCTCGCACGCACCCGCCAGGGCCACCAACCCGGCGCCCACACCACCCTGGTCATCCGGGACCAGCAGCCCCAGCGCGCCGACCCGCCCGAGCGCGCTCAGCTGCTCGTCGGGAAAGCGCGACTCGCGGTCGATCTCAGCGGCGCCCGGCGCGATCAGCGTGCGCGCGAGGTCGCGGACCTCGGCGAGCACGCTGTCGACGTTGCCAACAGCAACTTCTGCCATCTAGCTGCTCCTTTTCGAAGAGAGAACGAGGGGACTGTTCGCCACCCCGACGGGGCGGCCGCGACGACCGTCGCTCAGCGAAGCCGCATCGCGCCACCCCCTCTCCTCGATCGAGCAGGAGCCATAGCCCAGAAGCTTGCCAGGTAGGGTCACGACGATGTGGCTCGACCCGCTGCGCGCGGCACTTGACGACACACCCCGTCCCGTCGACTTCTTCTTCCGCGACGACGACGCCGGCTGGGACGACGAGCGCCTGTTCGCGATGCTCGAGGTCGTCGAGCGCCACTCGCTCCCGCTCGACCTGGCGGTGATACCCGAGGCGCTGACGCCGTCGCTGGGCCGCGCGCTGCTCGAGCGGAGCGACGCGTGCGAAGGGCGCCTCGGGCTGCACCAGCACGGCCTGGCCCACCGCAGCCACGAGCCCGAAGGGCGCAAGTGCGAGTTCGGCCCATCGCGCGGGCGCGAGGCCCAACGCCGGGACCTGGTCGAGGGGCAGCGCGTCCTAGACGAGCGGCTGCCCGGCCGAACCCAGCCCGTGTTCACACCACCGTGGAACCGCTGCACGCGCGTGACCGCCGAGGTGCTGGCCGAGCTCGGCTTCCGGGTGCTGTCGCGGCACGTGAGCGAGCCCGGGCTGGCCGTGCCGGGGCTGGCCGAGGTGCCGGTGTCGGTCGACTGGTCCTACGCCAAGCGCGACGGCCGGCGCCTGACCTTCGAGGAGCTGGGCGAGCTCGCCGCGGAACGCGTGCGGCTCGGCGACCCGGTCGGGGTGAACCTCCACCACGCCGTGATGGACGACGAGGAGCTCGGGCTACTGGATGAGCTGTGCGGGCTGCTCGCCGCGCACGACGCCGTCCGCTGCCGTCCGCTGCTCGCGCTCGCCGGATAGGAGCGCGCCGGCGCCGGCCACCTTGCGCAGAGCGCGAGCGCACTGGCGCACGTAGTCCTCCGGAACCTTCGTGAACGGCGGGAGCGTCATCAGCCGGTCACGGAGAGACTCGGTCGCCGGCAGCGCCGGAGCCGGTGACCTGGACGAAGACGCGCCGGAGACCCCGTAAGGATCGAACCCGGTGAAGATCGGGGTCTCGTGGAGCATGCGCGCGTGCTTGCCGATCCCCGAGTAGCGCTCGGGGGCGATCGGTACGCCCTCGGCCACCGCGGCCTCGAGGAACGCACGGCGGCTCGCGCCGCCCGCCCCGTCCGGGTCGTAGCGCAGGATGTACTCGAGGAACCCGCCGCGGACCGCGTCCGCACTCGTCTCGATCGGCTGGACCGCGCGGCAGCCGCGCAGCTCCTCGACGAGGATCTCGTAGTTGCGCCGCCGACGCCGGTTCAACTCGGGGAGCCGCGACAGCGAGCGGCGAGCCAACAGGATCGCGTACAGGTGCGGGCGGTACTTCACGCCCAGGCTGAGGTGGTCGGTCTGGAACGTGCCCGCCGCCTGCCCCTTCTTGAGCCGGCCGTAGTGGCCGAGCAGGAGCATCCGGTCAAACAGCGTCGGGTCATCGGTCACCGCGACGCCGGCCTCTCCCCCCGACACGGCCTTGGCGCCCTGGAGGCTGAAGCAGCCGATGTCGCCCCAGCTGCCCACGGGCTGGCCGCGGTAGGTGGCGCCATGGGCGTGCGAGCAGTCCTCGATCAGGGCGACGCCGTGCCGGCGGGCGATCTCCTGGAAGCGGTCGAGCCGCGCCGGGTTGCCCCACATGTGCACGACGCAGATCGCGCGCGTGCGCGGGGTGATCCGGCGCTCGACGTCGTCGGGGTCCGCGGTGAGCGTGACCGGGTCGACGTCGCAGAAGACCGGGGTGGCGCCGCACTGGAGGATCGGGCTCGCCGAGGCGAAGAACGTGTAGGAGGGCACGATGACCTCGGAGCCGGGTCCCACGCCGACCGCGAAGTAGGCGCTGTGCAGCGTGGCGGTGCCGCTGTTCATGGCCAGGGCGTGACGGCGACGCGTCAACTCGGCGAAGCGCGCCTCGAACTCGGCGATCGGGCCTTCGCCCTTGGCCAGCGTGTTGACGTCGCGCCGGGCGTAGCGGGCGATATCCACCACGTCCGACAGCCGCACCTGGCGCCAGCGCTCGCGGTAGGGCCCTGGCACCGTCCGCGGACCGCCACGGATGGCGAGGCGCTGATCAGCCGACACCGACGACCTCCCGCCCGAAGCCGAACCCGAACCGCGGGCGAGCCGCGTACTCCGCGACCGACACTCCGTCGTAGTGCGAGTGCGTCGACCCCAGCGGCAGCGCGACCGGCTCGCCGCTCAGCGACGACGCGTAGATCGCGGTGGCCAACTCGAGCGACAGCCGCGCATGCTCAGGCCCGCTAGGCAGCGGCGCACCCGACTCGAGCGCGTCGAGCACCGACGCGAGGTACGGCGTATGTGCGCACACCTCGGCGTCCGGCGGGTCGTCGGGGACCGCCGCGAGCGCGGCGCGGCGCAACTCGGAGCGGCGGTCGCGGTCCAGGCACTCGAATGACCATGGGGAGTGAACGGAGCCCTCGGAGCCGAACAGGTCGAACCCGGCACTCGAGCGGTGGGCCGACATGGTCGACTGGGCGGTGCAGATCGCGCCGCTGCCGAACTGGACCACCGCGGCGCAGGTGTCCTCCGATTCGATCGCCTCCTTCAGCGTGTCGACGGCCGCCCAGGCCCGCGCCGGCCGGCCGAAGAACAGGCACATCAGGTCGAGCTCGTGAATCAGTTGGGTCATCACCGCGCCGCCGCCGGCGACGTCCCACCGGCCCCACCAGCCCGCGCGGTCCGGCTTGCCGGGCCGGCGAAAGCGGGCGAAGCGATGAAAGCGCCCCGAGAGGAGCGCGCCGAGCCCGCCCTGGTCGCGCAGCCACAGCGCGCGGCGCACCTCCGGCAGACGCCGGAACTGGTAGACGACCGAGAGCCTGCCGGGTCGCCCATTAGCCGCGACAAGGATGCGGTCCGCATCGGCCAGCGTGCGCGCGAGCGGCTTCTCGCAGATCACGTGCTTGCCGGCCGCCAGCGCGTCGATCACGACGTCGGCGTGGAAGCCTGGTGGCGTGCACACCGCGACGACGTCGACATCCCGATGCTCAACCAACTCGCGGTGATCAACACACGCGATCGGAACGTCGTACCGCGCGGCGGCAGACGCGAGCCGGGTCGCGTCGACATCGCAGACGGCGACGATCCGCGCCCGTCCCGACAGCTCGGACACGGCGCGCGCGTGCTGCTCGAAGATCCCGCCAACGCCGACGATGCCGATCCCCACCCGGCTCATCGCGCCGCCCCCGCGCTCACCACGGGGCGCTCGGACTCGGCGGCGAGACGCTCGAGCGTCCACTCGAACTCAGCCCGCAGCCCGTCCGCAAACGTCGCCGCCGGCGCGTACCCGAGATCCTGCGCGGCACGGCGGGTGTCGGCGCTGGTCTCGCGCACGTCGCCCGCCTCGGCGCCGACGTGGCGCACGTCGAGCGGCCGGGCGGCCAAGCCGGCGAGCAACTCGAGCACCTGCTGGAGGCTGACCTGCGATCCGCCGCCGATGTTGTACGCGCGTCCGCCGACGTCGGGCGCCACCGCCGCGGCGCGCGTGGCCGCGACGACGTCGCCGACGAACGTGAAGTCGCGCCGCTGGGTGCCGTCGCCGAACACGGTGATCGGCTCCCCGGTCACGGCGGCGCGGCAGAAGCGGTGAAGCGCCATGTCCGGCCGCTGGCGCGGGCCGTACACGGTGAAGTAGCGCAGTGCCACAGTGTCGACGCCGTGATTGGCGTGGTAC
Source organism: uncultured Solirubrobacterales bacterium (assembly GCA_963832315.1). Classification (GTDB taxonomy): domain Bacteria; phylum Actinomycetota; class Thermoleophilia; order Solirubrobacterales; family Solirubrobacteraceae; genus Palsa-465. Next base: position 79,141 of record CAWHTT010000018.1, read on the forward strand.
AGCGCGCACAGGTGCTCGCCGCCGAGCTTGGTCACGCCGTACGGGGAGAACGGGGCGGGCGCGGCCGACTCGGGCGTGGGCAGGCACTCGGCGTTGCCGTAGATCGAGGAGGAGGAGGCGTACACGAAGCGCCGCGGCGGCTCGGCCGCGGCCGCCTCGAGCAGGCGCTGGGTGGCCAGCACGTTGTTGCGCACGAACAGCTCGAACCGGTCGCCCCAGCTCGTGCGCACGCCCGGCTCGGCGGCCAGGTGGTAGATCACGTCCTGCCCGGCGACGATGTCGAGCAGGTCGCCGCGGGCGAGGTCGATCGGGACGAACTCGAAGGAGTCGAACTCCCGCGCCCGCTGGAGGTTGGCCAGCTTCGGCGCCCGCCGGTAGTTGTCGTTGAAGCAGTCGACCCCGAGCACCTCGTGCCCGTCGGCCAGGAGCGACTCGGTCAAATGCGAGCCGATGAAGCCGGCGCAGCCGGTGACGAGCGCCCGCATCACGCGCTCCGCTCCGCCAGCACCGGATCTCCGAAGCGCCGGTCAAGGCGCGCGAGCACCTCGGCCGGCGGACCGTGCGCCACGATCCGCCCCTCCTTCAGCAACACCACGACGTCGGCGTCGGCGGCCAGGTCGAGCGTGTGGGTCATGAGGATCGTGGTGCGTCCCTCCATCAGCGCGCGCAGGCCCGTGATCACCTCGGTTTCGCTCTCGACGTCGAGGCCGGTTGTGGGCTCGTCGAGGACCAGGATGCGGGGGTCGCGGACCAGGGTGCGGGCCAGGCCGATCCGCTGACGCTGGCCTCCGGAGAGACCGACCCCCTGCGGACCGAGCCGGGTGTCGTAGCCCTCCGGCAGCGAGCGGATGAAGCGGTCGGCGGCCACCGCGCGAGCCGCGGCCACGACCTGCTCGATGCCGGCGTCGGTCCCGTACGCGATGTTCTCGGCCACCGTGCCGGTGAACAGGATGGTGTCCTGGAGCACGACGCCGACCTGCCGGCGCAGCCAGGCCAGCGAGCAGTCGCGCGCGTCGCGCCCGTCGATCAGCACGCTCCCGCGGATGGGGTCGAACATGCGCACGATCAGCGCGCCGATCGTCGACTTGCCGGCGCCGGAGTGCCCGACCAGCGCCACCGAGGCGCCGGCGGGGATGTGCAGCGCGACTGCCTCCACGCCGGCCCGGTCGTCGGTGTAGCGGAACGAGACGTCGCGGAGCTCGACCTCGCCCGCCGCCGGCGGACCCGCGTAGGCGCCCGGGCGGTCCTCGAGCAGTTCGTCGACGGCCAGCACCTCGGCGATCCGGTCGGCGCGCGCCATCGTGCGCGAGACCTTTGTCGCCTCACGCGCGATGCCACGCAACGGCGTATTCAGGCGGCGGACGTAGGTGGCCAGTACGACCAGGTCGCCGGCCGACAGCGAGCCGCCGGCGATCTGCAGGACGCCGAGCCCGATGACCAGCGCGGTGGCGACCGCGCTGACCACGCCGACCAGCCCGTCGAAGCGCGCCTGCAGCCGCGAGACCTGGATCCCGACGCGCATCCGCTCCTGGCTGCGCACGTGGACGCGCTCGCCCTCGAAGCGCTCGGATCCGGACGTCTTGACCACGGCCATGGCCGACAGCGCCTCGCCGGCCAGCGAGGCGATCTCGCCCTCGTGGGCGCGCTGGACCCGGGCTCCCTGTCGCACGCGCACCCGGTAGGTGAAGCTCAGGAAGGCCAGCGCGGGGATGGCCAGGAACGAAACAAGCGCGAGCAGGGGGTCGATCGCAACCGTCACCACTGCCATGCCGACCAGCAACAGCGCGCCCTGGGCGATCGTGCCGAGGGACTCGGCGAACAGGTCGCCCACCGAGGTGACGTCCTCGGTGACGCGCGCGACGAGGTCGCCCTTCTGAGCGCGCTGGTGATACCCGAGTGAGAGGCGGTGCAGGTGCTCGTAGACGGCGACGCGCAGCGTGTGGGTGATCCGCTCGCCCGCGCTGTACAGCCACAGATCGGAGAAGTAGTCGGCCAGGGCCTCGGCCAGGGCAATCACGACGACGAGCACGACAACCGCGATGAGCAGGCGGACGTCGGCGGCGCTGAGCGAGAACCCGCCGGACCGCGAGCGCACGATCCTGTCCAGGGCGATCGCCAGCGGCCACGGCTTGGCCAGCTCGACGAGCGTCAGCACGAGCGTCGCGCCGGCGGCTCCGGCCAGCGCCGGCCACTCCGGCTTGAGGAACGGCATCAGCGCGCGGCGCGTGGCCGCGGGATCGTGGCCGTCGGCGGCGCGCCGTGCTCGCTCGCGGAGAAGCCTCATGCCGTCGCCCTCTCACTCGTCGGCGCAGCCTCGGCGCGAACCATCCGCCAGAGCAGCTCGGCGCTCGCGCGCGCCCCGTCCAGATCGAGCTCCAGGCGCGGAGAACGGTCACCAAGCACGTCGGCGATGGCCTCCGCCAGCCGCGGACCGTCCAACTCCGACGATGGATCGAGGACGCGGACCAAGCCGAGTTCGGCCAGGCGACGCGCCCGCCGCGATTGCTCGTCCTCGCCTGGAGCGCAATAGGGCACGACGAGCGCCGGAACGCGCGCCTGGAGGACCTCGAGCGCAGTGTTGTAGCCGCACTGACTGACCGAGGCGCGGGCAGCGCGGAGCTCCTTGCCGAGATCGGGCACCGCGCGGCGGAGCTTCAGCCCGGCGACGCCGCGCGTCAGCGCGCGCAGTCCCCGCCACTCGGGCTCGGGCAGGAACGGGCCGGCGATCAGCCGCATCGAAACGCGCTCGGCGCGCCACAGCAGCGGCTGGGCCTCGATCGCCGCGTTGAGCAGCGGTCCCCCGACGCGGCCGCCCCCGGCCGAGACGACCACAGGCCGGTCCGCGCCCGAAGTCACCGCGGTCGCCACCGCGGCCCGTCGCGCAGCCGTGACGAACCCCGTGTAGTGGACCGGCACAACCAGACCCGTGCGCGGCCGGAACGACTCCTCCAATCGCGCGAAGCGAGGATCGGCGTGCACGAGGATCGCGTCGAAGTACTGGTTGGCCAGTCGCGCCGCCCGCTCGTCGTAGGCGGCCTGCTCGCCGCCGCGCGAGACGAGGATGTCGCGCACGCTGGAGACGGCCAGGGCGGGGCAGCCCGGGAGACTGCGCGCGGCGTCGAGCATCGCGACGATCTCGCCCGAGAACGCGCGCCGTCCGAACGGGAACAGCTCGACCACGACGACCGACGGGCGACGGCTGCGCACGGCCTCGACGAGCGCGCGCACGCGCAGCGCCTTGGCGCGTTCGACCGTACGGCGCCGGTCCCGCGAAACCAGCCCGACGCCCTCCTCGACGGCCAGCGGTGGCAGCCGAACGATCTCGACGCCAGGCGGTGCGGAGACGTGCGGGGGAACGGCGCCGCCGCTCGCCACGGTGACCTCGAAGCGATCGGCCAGCGCGCCGGCGAGCGCCAGCGAGCGGGTCAGGTGCCCGAGCCCGACCGAGTGCTGGCAGTAGAGGAGCAGCGACGGCTTGGGGTTATTACGAGGCATGCGACAGCTCCTCGCGCGCGCAAGCGATCAGGCCGGACAGCGCGGCCAGGCCCTGCGGTCGCAGCCGGGTCACCGCGCGCAGCGCGCGCTCGCCGAACAGCGCAGCCGCGGTATGCCAGGCCAGCGCCGGCTGCGACGGCAGCTTGCGCACCAACCGGTAGCCGGCCAGCAGGTCCGCCCCCAGCGCGCGCTCGGCGTCCAGGGACAACGCGCCCGTGCAGCGCACGTAACGGAGCGCCGCGAGGGCGCTTCCGAGATCGGCCGCCGGCGGTCCGAGCGACGCCTGATCGAGATCGAGGAGCGTGACGGCGGAGCCGTCGGCGATCGCGTTCTTGCCGTGCACGTCCCCATGCAGGCAGACCCGTTCGCGCGAGTCGATCCGGCTTGCCGCGAGCGCGTCGGCGAGCTCGCGGGCCGCCGAGCCGACATCGGGCCGCACCCGTGCGATCAGCTCGCCGGCGTCGGTCAACCGTTGCGCGTCCACGCGGTCGAACGCCGGCAGCCCCGCCAGCGGCGGCGCGCAGTGAAGCGCGGCCAGCGCGGCCCCGAGCCAGAACAGCCGAGGCTGGTGGTCCGCTGCGGCGCCCAGGGCCAACGGGGCGCCGGGAACCGCCTCGAGCGCCACCGCGGGCCGCGCGGCATCGTAGGCCAGTGGCCTGGCCACGCGGAGCGGCAACCCGGCACGGGTCGACCAGGAGCGCAACGTCTCGTGGACGGCGTAGGTCCGCGCCGCCCGCTCGCCCTCGGCCGAGGCATAGACCTTCACGTAGGCGATGACCCGGCCCGATTCGTCCAGGCAACGGCCGGTGGCGGCCTTCTCGGGCGCGTAGGCGGCGAGCACTGGGGCGCAGCGCCGGCCGACGAGGCGCGTGAGCTCGGCCCCCGGGCCGTGGAGCAGCCCGAGTGACCCGATCCCCCGGTCGCCGGGGAAGGACCAGAAGACTGTCTCGAGGTCCGGCGCGTAGGCCACCGGCTGGATGCCCGGGACGAACGCGACCGCCTCTCCCAGGGCCCGCTCGTAGTTCGGTCCTCCGCGCCCGACCGGGAACGAGCGGGCCGACACCAGGAATGCCCACTCGCCGCAGTGGACGCGGAGGACCTGTCCGACGCCGCGCCCCACCCGGTACTTGACGCGCACGCGCTCGACGCGCGTCACCCGCAGCGGCGCGCCGGTGCCGAGCAGCCGGTCGAGGCGGAGGGCGAGCGCCTGCGTGTCCAGGAGCAGGTCACGCTGCGGGACGCCGGGGTCGAAGGCCAGGGCCGGGGGCGCGTTCACGGCGTCGTCTCCGGCGTGTGACGGTGGTGGGTTGCCGCGCTCCCGTCCGAACTCCACGCGACGACGTCGAGGGCCTCCCCATGCGCACCCGCTCCATCGACCTCGATCGAGGACCTGCCGCTCCACGCCACACTCAACCACGCGAAGACGCGGGACCGGGGCGTCCGCCGCCAACGGCACGGCCACCGTGATGAAGGTCGCGTCGCCCGCACCGGCGAGCGCGGCGCTCACCACCGGCGCGTCCAGCTTGATCCCGTAGCGCGGCGCGTACCAGCCCGCCTCGAGCGCCAGCGAGACCCCGCTCGAGAACAGCAGCGCGATGCCGGGCGCGCGGACCACGCCGGCGGCGCGATCGACCTGCACGCGCCCCAGGCAGTCCGGCGCGAGGTGCCAGCGCTGCTCGTAACGGTGCGGGTGCGCCGCCGACAGCAGGTCCTCGAACACCCAGTACTCGCCGGCCACGAACAGCACGCGGCGCGCATGCCCGGCGTCGTAGCACGGGCTCAACGCCTCGCCCCACAGGACGTCGAGTCCCGGCGCGCGCGTGCGACTGAGGAACCTCGCCCGCGCGACTCGGCCCTTCGGCTTGCCCCGGCGATACTCGGTCTGGTCGAGTCCGTCGACGCACACGGTGTTGTGCGCGGCGGTCCCCTTGAACCAGTGGCGAAGGTTGGGCTCGTCCTCGTGGTAGGTGTAGCGGCCCGGATCGACGACGAGCGGCCGGCCTCCGGCGGCCAGCTCAACCGACAAGAGGTCGTAGTGGCCATGACCACCGTCGCCGATCGGCCCGCAGTCGAAGATCAGGAACCGCTCGTCCTCAAAGCGCTCCTCGCCCGCGCCCCAGCCGCTGCGCTGCACGTGGTATCCGGCGGCCGGAAAGCTCACGCACCGCTCCCGCGGAGGCACGCCACGAGCCCCTCGCGTGGCCACGTACTCGCAATCCGGCCGCCGGAGCTCATCGGCCGCCATCGCCAGCAGCTCGGCGTAGCTTCCCCCGTCGGCGTCGGACAGCGCGGGGATGCCGCCGTCCGGCCGGTGACAGTGGACGGCGAAGTCGAGGGCGCGCTCGAGGCGACGGCGGAACCCGGCGGGCAACGACACGTCGAAGCGCCGGGCGTTGACCCACACGCCGAGGAACGAGCGCAACACGATCAGGTGGTAATGGGTCGAGGCCTCGACGTGCACGCCGTCGTCGCGGAAGTCGGCCGACAGGTTCTCGTCCAGCTGCTCGACGGCGAACCGGAGCAGACCCCCGCCGGAGTCGATCCGCGGCAGGGCGAGCGCGCACACGAACAGCGCGTAGAGCTCGAGCGTCCGGTGGTTGCGCGCCGGGGTCAGATGGCTGCGCAGCCAGCCCGCCTGCGCGGCCAGGCTGGCCAGCAGCAGCAGGTCGAGCCCCCGCGCCAGACCACTGAACGCGGGCGTCTCGGCGAACCGACTCCACGCGTAGACCCAGTTGAGCATCCGCCGGGCGACCGTGTCGGTCGACTCGGAGCCCAGCGGCACCTGCTCGATCCACGACCTCACGAGCCCTTCCCATGCGCTCAGGTAGCGGAGATCGCCGGTCTGCGCGAACGCGGTGGCGAGATCGAGCCCGAAGTAGAACTTGCCGAAGGCGATCCGCCACTCCTCGTCGGCGGGGAACTCCGCGCCGAGCCAGTCCGGCTCGGGCCCCAGCTCGAGCGTGATGCCGAGCTCGGTGAAGCGCCCGCGGCACGCGTCGTCGGCCACGCCGCGGTTCCGGTGCAGGTGCTCGATCACGCAGCACACCGGGCGAGGTCGCACCTCCTCGGCCACAGCGGAAGCGAGCGCCGCGCTCATCGCTCAAGCTCCGCCCGGAAGAGCGCGGCGAGCTGCTCAGCCAGCCGATCGCCGTCGAACTGATCGAGCACCTTCGCGCGGCCGGCCGCACCCAGGCTCGCCGCCAGCTCTCGATCCTCGTGCAGGCGCCGGAGCGCCGTGGCCAGCGCGGCCGGATCGTCAGGCGCCACCAGCATCCCGTCGGCGCCGTCGCAGATCAGCTCCGGAATGCCCGAGATGCCGGTGCTGATCACCGGCGTGCCGCAGGCCATCGCCTCGACCAGGACGTTCGGGATGCCGTCGCGGTCCGAGCCGACGATCCGGCAGGGCAGGCAGAACGCGTCGGCACGGATGTATTCGCCGAACAACTCCTCCTGCGACATCGGCCCGGTCAGGCGGATCTGCTCGCGGAGCCCATGCGCCTCGATCAACCGCCTGACCGCATCCCCGTGCGGGCCGTCCGGCCCGGCGATCGTCGCCTGAAACGGCACACCTTCCCGTCGCAGGGTCGCGCACGCGTCGATCAGCGTGTCGAAGCCCTTCTTCTCGACCAGCCGGCCGACGCCGAGCATCCGCAGCGTCCCGTTCCGAGGCGACGCCGGCCGGACCCGACCGCCCGCGTCGGAGGAGGCGAATCGCTGGAGGTCATCGTTCAGCCCGTGGTAGACGAGGTGGACGCGCGCCTGGGGTGCGAGCCCGCGCAGGTGCTCGGCGCCGGCGCCCGTGCACGTGAGCGCGAAGCGCGCGGCCATCAGCTTGCGGCGCAGCAGACCGGCGGGGTTGAGTGACTCGGTGTAGACGTCCTTGGCGTGGGCGGTGAACGAGAACGGCAGCCCGGTGATCAGCGAGGCCAGCCAGGCCACGGTCGCCGTGCTGTGGGCGTAGTGGGCGTGGAGCAGGCGGACGTCGGGAGTCCTGCGGAGGTGGTCGGCGAGCGCCACCGCCTGGAGGAACTCCTTCATGTAGACCTTGCGCGGGGGCGAGTACCAGCGCGGCCGGGCACGGAGCGCCTGCGCGAGCGCCGCCGCCGCGGCGCGGGCGGTGCCGGCCGGCCAGCGGCGCAGCACCCGACGGAGCGGTGAAACGAACGGCGCACCGTTCTCGGCCAGCCACTTCGCCAGCGGTACCCCGCTCACCGTCCCCACCGCCGGCAGGTAGACCGCGGTCGCCCGGATCCGGTCGACCACCGGGTGCCTCGCCCCACGCTCGGCCGCCTCCACGGTCTTGATCGAGAAGATGCGCAGGGGCAGGCCGAGGCGCTCGAGGCGGTGGATCTCGCTGAGGATGTACGTCTCCGAGAGTCGCGGGTACGCCTTGAGCACGTACGCCACGGACCCTCCGTCGGCGTCCCGGCGCGATCGGGTGGCGCGGGGATCAGGCATAGGCCGCCTCCAGGCACTCGAGCAGCCGGTTGGTGCAACTGGCCAGTTCGAACTCGCGCTCGACCACGCGCCGCCCGGAGGCGCCCATCCGCTCCCGCGAAGCCCGGTCGCGCGCCAGCCGCTCGACCGCCGCTCGCAATGCGGCGGAGTCCCCCGCCGGCACGAGCAGCCCGGTCTCGCCGTGGCGAACCGCGGCCGGAATCGCGGCGATCTCGCTGGCCACCACTGCCCTGGCGCTGGCCATCGCCTCGAGCACCACGTTGGGAAGCCCGTCGCGGTCGCCCGCCGCGTCGCGCACAGAAGGCACGACGACCAAGTTCGCCGCGGCGTAGGCGGCGGGCATCGCGTGGTGCGTGATCGCGCCGGCAAACCGGACCTGGTTGGTCAGTCCGGCCGAGGCGACCTGGTCGGCCAACTCCGCGCGCAGCGGTCCGTCCCCGACGATCTCGAGCACGAACGGCGCTGCGGCCTCACCCAGCGCGCGCAGGAGGACCGAGAATCCCTTCTTCTCGACGAGTCGGCCAACCGCCAGCAACCGGAGGGGGTGCTGGATCGGCTCGGGTCGTGGGACGAAGCGGCCGAGATCCACGCCGTGCGGAACCAACTCGACCTCGGCATCGACCGCACGCAACGAGCCGGCCACGTCGTCGTTGCAGGCGATTACGCAGGCCGCGCCTCGCGCGCGGCGGCGCAGGACATCCCAGGGGGACCTTGCGGACGTCGCGCGCGTGGGCGCTGAACGAGTAGGGGACGCCGACGGCCACGGCCGCGCGCTCGGCGATCTCACCCGGGGCGTGGGCGAAGTAGGCGTGCACACCGTCGATCGGGGCCGAGGCGAGGCGACCCGCCACCCAGCGCGCCTGTGCATCCGGATCGCCGGCCGGGATTCGCTGCACGCGGCCAATGAGCGACTCGATCCCGGGCTGAGGCGGGCTTCCGTCTCCGGCCTTGGTGGCGAATATGGCCTGGATCGCGCCGGCGCGATCCAGGGCCAGCAGCTCATTGAGCGCGAACGTCTCGGAGATCCGCGGAAAACCGCTCGTGATCATGGCGATCCGCGGAGGGCTCATGTGTCCACCGCCCCCACGGCTCGAAGCCGAACCGGACCGCTCGCCCCGCCGCTCCCCGCCATCTCGGCGAGGATCCGTGCCGCCCGCTCGGTGCCGTTGTAGTGCGGAGGCACCTCGCCGGCGAAGCGTCGCGTCAGAAGCCGGTCCAGCGAGCGCCTCAACGTGGCGGGGGACAGCTCGGCGGGGTGGAGCATGTCCTGGAGCCCCGTCGCCATCAGGCTGCGAGCGCGGATCAGCTGCTCCTGACTCGGCCCGGACCGCGGCACGAGGAGCGCCGGCTTGCGGGCTCGCATCAGCTCCGACACCGTGTTGTAGCCGGCCATCGACACGACTGCCCGCGCGCCGACGATCACGTACTCCATGTCCCGGCGCTCCTCGTGAAGCTGGATGTCGAGACCGGCGATCAGCTCGGTCAGGGCTGCGCGCTGCGCGGAGGGCATCAGCGGCCCGGTGACCATGACGACCCGGCAGGACAGTGGTCGCAGCCGGAGCGCTTCGGCGAACGTGGCCAGCAGCTTGAACCCGTCGAACCCCCCGCCCGCGGTCACCAGCAGGTAGTCGCCCTTGAGGTCGGATGGTCCGCAATCCGGGATCGGCGTGCCGACGTAGCCGACGTGGTGCAGCGGCACGTCGAGATCGAGCGGCTCGATGCAGTCGATCGCGTCGGGCGTCGACTCGGGGCCGTACACGATGATCGCGTCGTAGTAGCGCTCGATCGCCCGACGGGCATCGCGGCCCCACTTGCGCCGGACGTTCACCGGGCTGTCCTCGATGTCCCGCAGGCCGAGCACGAGCTTGCAGTCGGAGCGGGTCTTGAGTGCCTCGAGCGTCGACTCGAGCTCGCCGCCCTGGCCCAGCGGGAGCTTGTCCACCACCGCAACGTCGGGGTGGAAGCTGGTCGCGGAGGCCAGCGCGATGCCGGACCGAAGCGCCCGCAACTCGTCGCGGTCGAGCTGGAGCCGGGCCGAGTACTGCGTGCCGCGCTGGTCGCGGCTCAGCCCCGGAAGCTTCACCGTGTCGACGCGCGGGGGAAGGCGCAGGGTCGGCTCGATCGGCGAGCCGGTGAGGATCAGCGAGGTCGGAGCGGAGCGGCTGGCCGACAGCCGCGCGGCCAGGGCCAGCGTCCGGCGAAGCTGGCCGAGGCCGATCAGCTCGTTGGCATAGAAGATGAAGCGAGGCCCCCGGCGCGATGGCTCGACGCCGGTGCCGACCTGCCCCGAGGCGTGGCCGTCGACGGCCAGCCCCCGCTCAGCGGGTCCCTCCCGCATTTACAAGATGGCAACAATTGGCATGACACTGGCGTAGAGGCCAGCCGCATCGGTTTCGTCACGGTCCTAAGACCAAAGTCCATTCGCGCCGCGACCGGGGACCGGACGCGGCGCGAATTTGGGGGGGCGGGGCGGGTGAGTCAGTGTCGCTGGGCCGCGTCGGCCTGCTGCGCCAGTGTCGTCATCGCGGTGAAGAACGCCGGCGACTGGCCCCGGAACAGCCCCATCGCGGTCAGGAACTTCACGACGGCCATCGCGATCCCCTTCGTCTCCGTCGGCCGGACGATCGACACGACCGGGAACTTGCGCGAGAGGAAGTCCGTCGGCTCGGGCATGATCAGGTTGGTCTGGAAGTCCTGTCCGCCGAACGGCTTCTTGTTGAGGTCCGGGAACACGAGGCCATTCGTGGGGTCGGTCAAGGGCGGCGCGTTGCCGGCCTTGTCGCTCCAGGTCTGGAAGTGCATCGCCTCGGTCGGCCCGATGCTGAGCACGACGCGCAGCGCCTCCGGGTCGTTGACCCTCTGGGCCACGGCGGGATAAAGGCTCGTCCCGCCCTGCTCGATCGTCCCGAAGTGGAAGCCGGCCGTGTTGGCGATCGCCTGAAGGTGCTTGGCGGGCTTGAGGTCGGCGTCGCTGCGTGGAATCGCGGGGAACCTGCCGCGCATCAATCCGGGTACGGCCTGCGCAAACGTGCTGCCGAGGTCGGGATTCCCGTGGCGCGCGCGATACCGCGTCCACCAGCTGGTGTCGACGGTCAGCTCCATCAGGTTCGTGAGGCGCTTGCGATTCGCCGCTCCCGTGGCCGTGCTGCCCGGCAGGGTGCGGAACGGCTCGAGATTGACCGCGTCGGCCCCGCGCGACTTCAGGTACGCGTTGAGGAACGTGAAGTGGGTGAACTCGTCCTCGGTGTTGTCATGGACGTACTGGGCCATGTCCTCGTCGAGTACGGCCAGCGCCTCGTGAACGCCTTGTTGCCGCTGCCGCCCGGCACCTCGCCATCCTGGATGCCGCACAGCTCGTTGTACTGCTGCCACAGGTCGGTCTCGAGAATCTCGGCCGCGGACAGGAACCGCAGGATCGCCGCATCTCCCTGACTGAGATTGCCCTTGGCGAACGCTGGAGTGACCCCCAGCCCACCCGCTCCGAGCACGCCGGCTCCGAGCACCCCGGCTCCGGCGCCGGCGATAAACGACCGTCGGCTGGTCAGAGACCGCTCCGCCGAGGCCTGCGATGAATGCGACGAGTGGAACTTCACTGCTCTCCTCCGATCTGCCCGTCCGCGCAGCGCACGAGCGGCCGCCCGACGGGCGGCACATGACGGCGATTGTGGACGGGCGACGACGTGTCGCGCTGTCACCGGAAATCGAGGAGGCGACCCGGTGAATGCGCTCCGGCTTGACGACGGTTAAGACGCCGTGGAGGTGCTCATGTTTCCCCGCTCGGCCGGTCATCGCCCGAGAGCCCGCCCGAGCCGGAGCCGGAGCCCGAGCCGGAGCCGGAGCCCGAGCCGGAGCCCGACCCACCATCTCCGCTCGGCCCTGGTCCCGAGGATGAGCCACCGGACCCGGAGCCAGACCCGGACCCGGACCCGGACCCGGAGCCAGACCCAGAGCCAGAGCCAGACCCGGAGCCGGACCCGGAGCCACCGGACCCCGAGGTATTCACGGCCACAGCGCTGTCGCCCGAGCCTCCGCTTCCGGAACCGCTTCCGGAGCCGGAGCCGGAGAGGTCATCCTGGCCTGAGCCGGTGCTCGACCCCGAACCGTCCGACGACCCCCCGCCACCGGAGCCCGTCGCAGTCCCGGTCCCGCTCCCGCTCCCGCTGCCGCTGCCGGACGACGTCGACGTGCCACCTCCGTCATCGTGGCGGCCCGACCCTCGTCCTGAAGACGACGTGCCGCTGTCCTCCCCGCGCGTCCCGGTCCCCGAGCTGCCGTCACCCCGCCCGCTCGACCCGGAGCTACCGCTCCCTCCGGAGTGGGTAGCCGGCCGCCCCGTGAGCGCGAGCCCCGACGAGGTGGAGCGCGACCGGTCATTGTCGCTATCGCTTCCGGACCCAGCGCTCCGCGTCGCGGCCCGCTGAGGAACCACCAGGACCGGCGCGGGCGCGGGCACGGCGGCGCGATTCGCGCTAGCGCGAGCCGCCTGAGAGACGCGGGCGCCACCAGAGCGCTTCACGTGCGACTTCTGTGCTGTCCCGTGCGACGTCGGCCCCAACGCCAGCGTCGTGGCAACGATGCCGGTCGCGAGGACTGCTCCGACTTTCACCGCGACGGCGCCGGTCGTGATGACACCGGTCGCCGCGGCCAGATCGGCCGCGCCGCCGGGAGCGGGGCTCATCGGCGCCAGCCACCGCGCCAGCGGCCACGGCGTCACCACGGTGACCGCGCCGCGCAGCGTCGTCCGAGCGCGGTGGACGAGCTGACGCAGCGCACCTTCGGACAACCCCATCGACCCGGCGACGTCCGCTCCCCGGCGACCGCCCACCGAGACGGCCAGGAGCGCATCTCGCTGGCGCTGGGGTAGCCGCGCGAGCTCGGACACGGCGGTCATGGCCATCGCGCGGCGCTCGACCGCATCCTCGACTGGCTCGGTGGCCAGCGCGAGATCGTCGAGCGGCACCTCGACCTGACTGCGCGCCTTGGTCGCCGCGTGGCGCACGATCTGGTACAGCCACCCGCGAACGTGCCTGACCTCGGTGCCCGAGCGAATCGCCGTGAACGCGCTCAGGAACGCCTGCTGGAGAACATCCTCGGCGCGTCCGTCCGAGTTCAGGCGGCGCGCCAGCGCGAGCAGCTCTCCTCTATAGCGCTCCACGATCACCGCGAAGGCGCGCTCGTGTCCCGCGCGCGCAAGGTCGGCCAGCCGCTCGTCCGACTGCGAACGGAGAAACAGGTCGGAGAGCCAGGGGCTCATGGACCGGGGCGATTACGCCGCATCCGTGAGCGCGTCGGCGACGCGCTGGCGCGCGCGGTGCAACCGTGTCGTGATCGTGGCCTGGCGGACGCGCAGCGCTCGCGCCGCCTCGCCGTAGGAGAGGCCCATCACGTCGATCGCGATCAGGGCATCTCGAAATGAGCCGGGGAGCGCGGCGATCGCGCCGTACAACTCCGATGAGTCCAGCCGTGCCTCGGGCCGCGCCGAGGACCGATCCTCGACCGTGACCATCTCGTCGAGCGCGACCGGATACTCCGGTCGGCGTCCGGTGTAGCGCCGTGCGCTCACAAACGTGTTCCTGAGAACCCTCAGCAGATAGCCGAGGTCGTCATCGGAGTGCAGGAAGCGCGACTTCTGCAACACGCGCGCGAACGTCTCCTGAACGAGATCTTCGGCTTCCTGATGCGAGCCGCACATGGCGCGCGCGGCCCGGTACAGCCGGTCGGTGTGATCGCCCAGCGTGGCGGGGTCCAGGCGCCGCATGCTCACGCGCGACTCGGCCGCGCCCGGGCCGGGATACAGCAGCGGAACATCGTGTGCCGAGATCATCGACAGGAAAGGTCCCCGATACCTGGTCGAACCCGCAATAGGACCATGGTCTTATGACCTCCGTGCATCCGCGGTCGAATCGGGCACCGAAACGGCCCCCGAGTCGTAAGACGAACGTCCAATTGAGGGCGTCCAGCGAGCCGCTTATGGTGCTCACCGTATGCACGAAACCGGTTCGCGTTCCATCCCCGAAAGCGCGCCGCGACCGTCCGAAGGCCACGACTGGGTCGACACGATCGAGATCGATCGGATTCGTGACGCCGCTGGTCAGATAACCGTGCTCGTGGCCGACGACCACCCGGGCTTCCGGCGCGCGCTCGAGACCGCGCTGGGGCGTGCGCCCGGCCTGAGGTTGGTCGGCGCGGCGTGCAACGGCGAGGAGGCTCTGCGACTGAGCGCCCAGCTACGGCCACAGGTGGTCGTCATGGACCTGGCGATGCCCGGGATCTCGGGCGTCGAAGCGACGCGCCGGTTGATGGCCGGGCGGCAGCCACCCGCCGTCGTAGCATTGTCGGGATCTCGGGAGCTGATGCGAGACGCGATCGCCGCCGGGGCCTCCTCGACCCTGCTGAAGGAGGCCGACCTGACGGAACTGCTGGCGAGCATACGAGTCGCGGCGCGCCCCCGGTAGAGCCCAGGCAACGCCGAAGCCGTCGCGGGCACGAGACCTCGATCGCCGGCGCCGTCGCGCGTTTTGCCATCACCGGACTCGCCGGCCTCGGCCTCCTGACGTTCATCTCCATCCAGCTGCTGAGCAGCCGCGGCACGACCGAGTCGATCCGCAACGCCAAGTCGCTGACGCAACTGGCCGGCCACGGCATCGCCGCCCCCGACATCACCCCCCAGCTGCTCGCCGGTCAACCGGCGGCGATCCGGCGAATGGACCACACCGTTCGCACCCGCCTGCTTGCCGATCCCGTGGTCCGGGTCAAGATCTGGAACAGCAGCGGCCGGATCATCTACTCCGATGAGCCCGCCCTGATCGGGGCCCGCTACCCGCTCGACGGCGGAGAGGCGCGCGCCCTGCGTACCGGCGGCGTACAGGCAGATGTGTCCGACCTCTCCCATCCGGAGAATCGGTTCGAGCGCAAGTACCACAAGCTGCTCGAGGTGTACCTCGGCCTTCGCGCGACGAACGGGACGCCCGTCCTGTTCGAGCTCTACCAGCGGTTCAGCTCGATCACCGCCAGCGGCAACCGTCTGTTCAGAGCCTTCTTCTTCCCGATGATCGCGACGATGCTCCTGCTCGAGCTTGCTCAGATTCCGCTCGCCGTCTCGCTCGCGCGCCAGCTGCGGCGTAACCAGCGAGAGCGCGAAGCGTTGCTGCAGCGAGCGATCGATGCCTCGGAGATCGAGCGCCGGCGGATTGCCCGCGATCTGCACGACGGCCCCGTCCAGGATCTCGCCGGCGTCTCCTACACGCTCAGCTCGGCGATCTCCGAGGCGGCCACGGTCGATCAGGAGCTCGCGGGCACGCTCGAGCAGACATCCCGCCAGACGCGGGCGAGCATCCGCGCGCTGCGGACGCTGCTCGTCGACATCTACCCGCCACGGCTTCACAGTGAAGGTCTCATCGCGGCCGTGTCCGATTCAATGTCCGCCCTCGCGGCGGCCGGCGTTGACGTGGACCTTGATGCCGAGCCTCAGCTTCGCCTGGCGCCCAACGTCGAGGCGGTCCTCTTCCGGGTCGCCCAGGAGTCGCTGCGCAACGTCCTGCGCCACGCGGACGCGAAGCATGTCAGCGTGCGAATCCGGGCTTCCTCGGACGTGGCCACGCTGGAAGTCGAGGATGACGGACGCGGGATGACCCCGCCCGCAGATGGTCCTGACGAGCACTTCGGCCTGAGGATGCTGCGAGACCTCGCCCGCGACAGCGGCGGGAGCCTCGAACTAGACTCCTTGCCCGGCCGGGGAACCAAGGTTCGTCTGGAGATACCTCTCGAATGATTCGCGTCCTCCTCGCAGACGACCATGGACTCGTGCGTGACGGCCTCACCCGGCTCCTTGGCAGCGTGCCCGACATAGAGGTGGTGGCGAGCGCCGCGGACGGCGAGGAAGCCGTGCGCCTCGCCGGAGAGCACCAGCCGGATGTGATCCTCATGGACCTCCGGATGCCGGAGATGGACGGATCCGAGGCCACCCGCCGCCTGCTCGAGGCCGATCCGACCACGCAGGTGGTGATCCTGACGTCATTCTCCGAGCGCGACGAGATTCTCAGCGCGCTCGACGCCGGTGCCATCGGCTACCTGCTCAAGGACGCCGAGCCCGACGAGCTGATCCGCGGGATCCGCGCCGCCGCGCAGGGTGAGTCACCGCTCGCCCCCAAGGCCGCGAGAACGCTGATTGGATCGCGCGGCACGGGATCCGGTCATGGGTTGACCGACCGCGAACGGGAAGTGCTCACCCTGGTCACCCGCGGCCTTCCCAACAAGCTCATCGCCCGCGAGCTGGGGATCAGCGAGAAGACCGTCAAGGCCCACCTCACCACGGTGTTCCAGCGGATCGGCGTCACCGACCGGGTGCAGGCGGCGATGTGGGCGCGCGACCACGACGTCGCCTAGTAGCCAGCCTTGTCCGCAACAAAGGCGATCTTGCGGACCCGCCCTTCCCCCAGCCAGTCGCTCCACAGCCGGTGGGCGGCCAGCAGCTCATCCAGGGCGCGCTGCCCGATCTGAGCGGCGATGTCCGCCCCGTCGGCGGCAAACGCGTCCGTCAATGAATCCGCCACGGCACGGTGCGAGTTGCTGAAGTCGGCCTGCCAGCGGACCACCAGCCCCGCCCGCTCCAGGCCGGCGACCATCTCGTCGAAAGGGGTCAGCCAGACGGTGTCGGAGTCCGGCATCCGCTCTCGCTCGGCCGCGGTCAGGGGTAGACCCTCTTCCAGCGTGAACGCGAACCGCCCGCCGGCCGGGAGCGCACCCGATACCTCGCCAAGCAGCGTCTCCTTGTCCGCGAACGCGAGCATGGTCTCAAGCAGCAGCACCACATCGAACGGCCCGGCCGGGATCGGCGGGATGCGCGACACCTCAAAGCGACACGGAAGGTCGCCCGCCCGCTCACGGGCGATGTCGAGGGCGCTGGCGCTCGAGTCGACTCCCAGATACCTGCAACCCAACTCGCGAGTGATGAATCGTCCCGGCCCGGCGATGCCGCAGCACAGGTCGAGTACCGAGACTCCGGGGGCAATCCCGGCCTGACCCGCCAGAGTCCGGATCTCCCCGGCGGTCATGAAGCTTTCCTGATCGACGAACTCGCCGGGGGCGTACGCCGACACGCGCGCTCGTGCCAGGGCACGGACGAACGGTGCGCGGTCGTCCTGCTTCATGCGGCCTTAAGACCCCCAAATTTCCGGCCGGGTCACGCAGCGCAGGATGTCAATCCGGGGCCGGGAAGGCATTCCGTCGCGGCGGCGTCATCCCAGGCATGGAGCCGGAACACGCCGCAGCCGCCGTTCATCGCCCGCTGTTCGCCACGTCGACAGCCGCCCCGCCGTCGGCATCGATCAAGCCGTACGCCACCCGCACCAGGCGGCCCACACGGGCGGCTCACGCCGGCCCGGCGGCCGGCCTGGTCGCCCAGGCGCTGCTGCTCGCCCTGCTGGCGAAGACCGTCGGCCTCAGCCACGGCGGCTGGGTCGTAGGGATCGCTTGCGCGACGATCATGAATGCGGCACTGGCGGGAGGTGTCGTCCGCTGGCGCGTCGACCGGTTCGCCCTCGCCGATTGGGTGACGCTTACCCGAGCGTCGCTCGCCGTCGGCGTCGCTGCGCTGGTGACGGACTCGTTCGGCCACTCTCGGCCGGTCGCGGTGCTGGTGTCCCTCTCGGCGGTCGCGCTCGCGCTGGACGCGGTTGACGGATGGGTGGCGCGACGCTCGAGGACGACACGCTTGGGCGCGCAGTTCGACGGCGAGGTCGATGCGTTCCTGATCCTCGCCCTCAGCGTGTACGTCGCCCGCTCGGGCGGCACGTGGGTGCTCGCGATCGGCGCGGCACGTTACGCGTTCCTCATCTCCGAGTGGCCACTTCAGTGGATGCGCGAGGCGCTGCCGCCGCGCCACTGGCGCAAGGCCGTCGCGGCGACGCAAGGCATCGTGCTGACCGTCGCGGCCGCGGATGTACTGCCGGGGGCCGTGACCCTGGTCGCCCTCGCCGCGGCGCTCGCACTGCTCGCCGAGTCCTTCGGCCGCGACGTGTGGTGGCTGTGGAGCAACCGGCACCCCGCGCACGCTCGAGTGGCAGCGGCGGTCGCCGACTCACCCCCTGATTCCTCGGTAGTCGCCTCCCCCCTCGACGACCTGACGGCCGTCGGCCCTCCCACCGGTCCGCGAGGTCCGCGACGCGCGCGCCTGCGAGCCGGCGTTGCTGTGGTGCTCACGATCCTCGCCGCGCTGGTCGTGTGGGTTGCCCTCGTCGCTCCCTACGAGCCGAAGGACCTCACGCTGAACGGGTTCTTGACGCTTCCGCTCGAGGGCCTGGTCCTGATCGCACTGGCCGCCGCCCTGCCCCGCACCCCTCGACGCATCCTGGCTGTGAGCTGCGGACTCCTCCTCGCGCTGGTGGTCGTCCTGAAGGTCATCAACTACCAGATGTTCACGCTCTACGACCGGCCGTACGACCCGCTCGGAGACACCAGCCAGCTCGGGAACGGGATCGAGACGTTGCGCTCCTTGGTCGGTGGCACGGAGACGAAGTTGATCGAGATCGGCGCGGTGGTCGGCACCGTCGTCATGGCCGTCGTGCTGGCGCTGGCGATGCTGCGGCTGACCCGGGTTGCGGCTGAGCACCGGCGCTCGGCGCTGCGGGCGGTCGCGGGGCTCGGTGCCGTGTGGGCGCTGTGCTGGGCGTTCGGCGCTCAGCTCATCTCCCACACGCCGATCGCCTCGACGCTTTCCGCCGGTCTGGTCGTCGACGAGGTCAATGCGCTTCGGGCGGACATCCACGACCACGCCGTCTTCGCCAAGCAGATCAACCACGACCCGCAGCGCAACATCCCCACGAACCAGCTGCTGACCAGCCTGCGCGGCAAGGACGTCCTGCTCGTGTTCGTCGAGGCCTACGGCCAACAGGCCGTGCAAGGCAGATCGTTCTCGCCGGAGGTCGACGCCGCCCTGGCCGAAGGGAACAAGCGGCTGGCGAGCGCCGGCTTCGCGTCTCGCAGCGGCTTCCTCAATTCCGCGACATACGGCGGTATCAGCTGGCTGGCGCACTCGAGCCTGCAGGCGGGACTCTGGGTCAACAACCAGGACCGCTACAACCAGCTGATCTCGGCCAAGCGCTTCACGCTCGCCGAGGCGTTCAAGCGGGCCGGGTGGCGGACCGTCGACGACGATCCATCGAACGACCGCCCGTGGCCACAGGGGAAGGCGTTCTACCACTTCGACCAGATCTACAACCGCTATCAGGTCGGTTATCACGGGCCGACCTTCACGTACGCGTCGATGCCCGACCAGTACATCTTCTCGGCGCTCCAGCGTCTCGAGCTCTCAAAGACTCACCGCCAGCCGCTGTTCGCCGAGGTCGACACGGTGTCGAGCCATATGCCGTGGAACCGCATCCCGAAGGAGATCGGCTGGAATCAGGTCGGGAACGGCTCGATCTACAACAAGACCCCGATGATCCACGAGACCGGCGCGTTCTGGAGCACTCCCTCGCGCGTGCAGGCGGCCTACGGCACTTCGATCGTGTACGCGCTGAACAGCCTCACCTCGTTCGTCCAGCACTACGGCAACAAGAACCTCGTGATGATCGTCCTGGGCGACCACCAGCCGCTGCCGATCGTCAGCGGCCAGAACTCCAACCACGTCGTGCCGATCTCGATCATCGCCCACGATCCGAACGTGCTCAAGCAGATCGGGAGCTGGGGCTGGAACCCGGGCCTCAAGCCGAGCCCGAGTGCTGCCGGTGTGGCAGATGAACGCCTTCCGCAACAAGTTCCTCACGGCGTTCGACTCGCACCCGACGAGCCGGTAGATCGTCGTGAGCGCCGTCGTCGCCCTCCCCGCGGCCGAGGGTCTGCACGAGCAGACGCTCCCCACCTCGGCACCCGCCCCCGCTCCTCATGCGCGACACCGGCTGGCCGGCCTGGACGGCGTCCGGGGACTGGCCGCGCTGTTCGTGGTCGTGAACCACGTGTTCCTGCGCGCCTTCCCCGGCTACCCGGTTGACCATGCGCCGTTCTGGGCCGCCCCGTTCATCTACGGGCGCTTCGCGGTCGTCGTGTTCATCGTGCTTTCCGGCTTCTCGCTCGCGCTGTCGCCGGCTCGCCACGGGTGGCGACTCGACGGGATCGCCCGCTTCGCGCAGCGGCGGGCGCGGCGCATCCTGCCGGCGTACTGGGCCGCGCTCGCCTTCAGCCTGGCGGTGGCGTGGCTGATCGTCGCCCAACCCGGGCACGGCGTGCCCGACGCGAAGTCGGTCCTCGTAAACGGCCTGCTGGTGCAGAACGTCGTCGGCGCGCGGAGTCCGAACGCGGCCTTCTGGTCGATGGCCGTCGAGGCCCAGCTGTACATCCTGTTCCCGCTCCTGCTCCTGACGGTGCGCAGGTGGGGCGCCGTCGCCATGGTCGCCACGGTCACGCTCGTCGTGGCGGCGGTCGGGATCTTCGGCCCGCACATCCCACATGTGGACACGTTCGTGATCCAGTCGCCGCCCGACCTCGCCGCGCTGTTCGCCGTGGGCATCCTGGCCGCGGGCATCGTCAGCGCGAGCACGGCTCACAGGTCGTGGCCGTGGGCCTGGCTCGCGCTCGCCGCGGCCGTGCCCGTACTCGCGACGATCTGGTGGCAAGGCTCGGTGTGGACGCTCGACCACCTGTTCTGGGTGGACCTCGCGCTCGGCCCGGCCATCGCGTGCCTGCTCGCCGGTCTGGCCACGGGGCACCCGGCCCCCCTCCTGCGCCTGCTCGACACGCGGCCGCTGCGCAGCCTCGGCGAGTCGTCCTACAGCCTGTACCTGACGCACGCGCCGATCGTGGTGCTGGTCTACGAGAAGATCGTGGCGGGACGGGTCGCCCAGGGTGTTCCGGCCTTCGTCGTGACGCTCGCCCTGGTGCTGCCGCTGACGATCGGGTTCGCGCGGGTGTTCGCGTCGGTGTTCGAGACCCGCTTCCGGTCGCGTCCCGCAAGGTCCGTGGCCGCTCGCCGGCAGGACCCTCGAGTGGAGCAGGTGCCGGCATGAGACGGACCGTGTGGGCGTGGGCGCGCGTCGTGGCCCCCGCAGCCACGCTCGCCGTTCTCGTCTGGCGCCTCGGCACCGGCCCGTTCCTCCAGGGCCTCCGCACGATCGACGGCGGGGCGCTGGCCGAAGCGACGGGCATCGCCGTGCTCACGACCGTGTGCTGCGCCTGGCGCTGGAGGATCGTGGCCCGCGGACTCGGCGTGGAGTTGTCGCTTCCCGGTGCGGTGGCGGCCTACTACCGGTCGCTGTTTCTCAACGTCACGCTTCCCGGCGGCATCGTGGGCGACGTCCACCGCGCGGTCAGCCATGGCCGGGAGGTGAGCGATGTCGGCCGCGCTGTGCGGGCTGTCGCCTGGGAGCGCTCGGCGGGTCAGGCCGTGCAGGCCGTTCTCACCGTCGTCGTGCTTCTCGCGCTGCCGTCGCCCGTGCAGTCGTCGATGCCGCTGGTGGCGGTCGCGGTCGTCGTGGCGGCGCTCGGGGCCGCGCTCGGAGTCGCGCTCGTGGGTCGGGCGCGTCCCGGTGGAGGTCGGTCCGTGTTGGCCCGGGTCCGAAAGACACTCGCCGGTGACATTCGCGCCGGGGTGCTCGCTCGTAACGCGTGGCCGGGCATCGCGATCGCCTCGGCGGTCGTCGTCGCCGGCCACACGGCCACGTTCCTGATCGCCGCGCGCACCGCCGGCACGACCGCATCGGCGTCCCAGATGGTCCCGATCGCGTTGCTCGCGATGCTCGGAATGGTGCTGCCCAGCGTCGGCGGCTGGGGTCCGCGCGAGGGCGTGACGGCATGGCTGTTCGGCGCGGCGGGCCTGGGTGCGCAACAAGGCGTCGCCACCGCGGTCGTCTACGGTGTCATGGTGCTCGTCGCCAGCCTCCCTGGCGCTGCCGTCCTCGTCGTGGCATGGTGGCGGGGTACCCAGCCTCCGGCGCGCACCCAGCCGCCCCTCCGGGAGAACGCAGCCCATGCCTGACCGCCCGTACACCCTGCTCAGCTGCGGCATGTCGATCGACGGCTACCTTGGCAGCGCGTCGCCACGGCGCCTCGAGCTGTCAAACGACGCCGACTTCGACCGGGTCGACGCCGTACGCGCCACGTGTGACGCGATCCTCGTCGGCGCGGCCACCGTGCGCCACGACAACCCGCGGCTACTCGTGCGCGCGCAGGCGCGCCGCGAGGAGCGGACGTCCCGCGGGCTCGCGCCGTCGCCGATCAAGGTCACGGTGACCGAGCGCATCGAACTGGACCCGTGCGCCGACTTCTTCACCACCGGCGAGACCGAGAAGCTCGTGTACTGCCCGAGCCCGCGGGTCGGCGACGCCCGCTCGCGACTCGGGCCGGTGGCGACCGTGGTCGACGGGGGTCAGCCGGTGGAGATGCGCAGGGTCTGCGAGGACCTGGGCGACCGCGGCGTGGCGCGGCTGATGGTCGAGGGAGGCGGGAAGGTGCACACCCAGTTCCTCTGCGACAACCTGGCCGACGAGCTGCAACTGGTCGTCGCTCCGTTCTTCGTCGGCGACTCCCGGGCCCCGCGGTTCGTGAGCGACGGCCGCTTCCCGTGGAACCCCGGCCGGCGCGCGACGCTCGCCGAGGTCCGCCAGATCGGCGACGTGGTGCTGCTGCGCTACGCGCTGTCGCGGCGGTTCCAGACCGACTGACCGACCCGAACCGATGCCGCCGCGCGTGCCCACCGCCACGATCCGCACCCAGTTGTCGGTGCCCCTGCGGTTCGCCGACGGGTACTCCACGACGGCCCGGGTGTTCAGCTTCGACGGGCTGGTGGACGGCCAGGAGAACCTCGCTTTCGGGCTGGGCGACCGGGCCGCCCCGGTCACGTCAACCGGACGCGGGCGGGTGCCACTGGTGCGGCCGCACAGCGAGTGCCTGACCGGCGACGTGTTCGGCAGTCAACGTTGCGACTGCGGCCCCCAGCTGCGCGAAGCCGTCGAGCGCATCGCCGACTCCGGAGGCTTCCTGTTGTACCTGCGCCAGGAGGGACGCGGCATCGGCCTGTACGCCAAGCTCGATGCCTACGCCCTGCAGGACGCCGGACTGGACACGTACGAGGCGAACCTCGCGCTGGGCCATCGCGAGGACGAGCGCAGTTACGTCGTCGCCGCGCAGATGCTCCACGCGCTCGGGGCGACGCAGGTCGCCCTGCTCAGCAACAACCCGGACAAGGCCGGGCAGCTGCGCCGGTTCGGGGTGACGGTGACCGCACTGGTGCCGACCGGCGTGCATCTGTCGTCCACGAATGCGCGCTACCTCGCGACCAAGGCGGGCCGGGGAGCGCACACGCTCGACGTCCCGCTGTCAGCCGGCTGAGAGCGTCCCGGTGACCGTCCCGGCGCGCGGCACGACGAGCAGATCGGCGTGGTCGACGATCACGCCGAGTTCCCCGGCGCTCGCCTGCGCAAGACGCCGGCGCTTGTAGCCGTCGGTCTCGGCGGCCAATTCGGCCTCCTGCTCGCACGCGGCACCGACCCACCCGGTGAACCACTCCGCCGCCAGCCCGGCGTGCGCAGCGCCGAGTCGCCACGGGCTTGGCCGAACCAGGACCTCGGCCGCGTTGCCGGCGAATGCCTCGGCGGCGAGCGCGACGGCGTCCGGGCCGAGCAGGCGGCCGTCCGGTGTCGTGCGGCGCTGGTGGGCGTTGAAGGCCGCGGCGATGCGGCGGTCCAGAGGCTCCGCCGGGGTCAGCTCGACGCGGCCGACGACGGACAGCGTCACCAGTATCGGACACGCCGCCCCGGCACAGACGCGCACGAGCCCGGCCAGGTCCTCCTCGGTCAGCATGTCCAGCAGCGCCGACGCCGTGACCAGGGAAGCATCGGCGAGATCGCCCGGAGGCAGCCGTGTGATGTCGGACTGTCTGGTCTCGACGGTCACCGTGGCCCCGTCGGCGGCCGGACCCGGAGGATCGGCGGCGGCGATCCGAAGGAGGTCTGCGTCGCGGTCGTGCAGGACCCAGTGCTGCGGTCCGGGCAGCCGGGGCGCGAGCCACCGGCCCATCCCACCGCTGCCGCAGGCGAGGTCGTGAATCACCCGGCGGCCGGTGGGCGGGAGGTGTCGCGTCACGCGCTCGACGAGTTCGGGCGCGCGTGCCGCGGCGTCGGCGGGCTCGCGGAGGGCGAGCCATTCCTGGCTGACCCGGACGCCCTCGACGGTCATCGCGACGCCCCGGGGAGCCGCGAGGACGCCGGCGAGGATCGACGCGGTGGTCGACCAGCCAGGCAGCGACTCGCGCCGGTCGCGGGCGGCCCGAGCGCCACCGCGCTCTCAGCCCGGCGTCGCCGAGCCAGGCCCGGAGGGCCGCGCCGAGGGCCTGCGGATCCTCCGGTGGGACCAGCCGCCCCGGCCGGGCCCCGTCGGCGCCTTGACCGAGAGCCTCCGGCACCCCGCCGACGTCGGCGGCGAGCACGGGCAGGCCCCGAGCCAGGGCCTCGGTGACGACCATGCCGTACGTCTCGGCGCGCGAGGCCAGCACGATCAGGTCGGCGGCGGCGTAGCTGCGGTCGAGGTCGGCACCGGTCCTCGGTCCGGCGAGTTTCACGCGGCCGGTCAGTCCGAGGTCCGCCAACCGGCGACGAAGACCTTCAACGAACGCCGGGTCGCGGTCCAGGCGGCCGACGCACGCGCAATGCCAGGACAGATCCGAGATCGTCGCCAGGGCATCGAGCAGCACGTCGTGACCCTTGTCGAACGTCACCGCCGCGACGCAGAGCAGTGCCCCGCCGGTCGTGGTCCCGGCTGCGAGCTCGGCTTCGGTGACCCCGGGTTCAGCGACGTGTACCCGTCTGGAGGGCAACCCGTACAGCTCAAGCAGGCGAGCGTGGCTCCAGTTGCTGGTCGTGATGACCGCGGCCGCGGCCGAGAGGACGGCGCGCTCCCGCGTCCGGACGTCGGCGGCCCGGTCATCGTTCGCCGGGCGGTGGCCTAGCGGCATGTGCACGAGCACGACCAGGCGCAGCCGGCGGGCCTGCGGCACGAGCACGTCGGGGGCCGGCGAGGCGACGAGTCCGTCGAGCAGCACGACGGCGTCGTCGGGGATCCGCCGCACGACGCCGTCGAGGGCCGCGAACGAGTCCGCGTCTGGCCACCCCCAGAAGCCCGGCACGGCGTGCGCGTGCACCGACCAGCCGAGCGAGCTGAGTTCGCGGCACATGTTGCGGTCATACGTGTTGCCTCCGCTGGGCCGGGACGGGTCGTCGATGCCGTCGGGAACGACGACGTGCACCGACTTCACAGGCGTCGCTCGTAGCTCGCCCAGGCGACGTGCGATTCGTGCAACGTGACGGTGATGCCGTCGAGCGCGCGAGCGCTGTCGCCCAGCGCGCCGGCGTTCACCCTGTCCGCGAGCCGGTCTGCGAGGACCCGAGCAAGCGCCTCGGTGGAGGTGTTCATGCCCGCGAAGCCGGGCTCATCATCGAGGTTGCGGTAGGTGAGCTCGGCCAGGACCGCGTGCAGTTCCTCCGCCGCCCGCCCGATGTCGACCACGATGTTGTCGGCGTCGAGTTCGGCACGCCGGAACGTCGCGTCGACGACGTACGTCGCGCCGTGCAGACGCTGGGCCGGCCCGAACACGTCGCCGCGGAAGCTGTGGGCGATCATCATGTGGTCGCGGACGGTGACGCTGAACACGACTATCCCCCGTCGTAGGTGATTGTGTGGCAGAGGGCGGGCAGGCTACCCGCGGCCAGCCGGGCCATGACCTCGGGCAGTTCGCGGAAGCGAGACTGGCCGGAGATCAGCGCGTCGAAGGCGGGGTCGGTCAGTAGCTCGAGCGCGAGGGCCAGCCGGTCGGCCGTCGTGCGCCGCCCGCTACGGGCCGGGGAGACCGTGCCGACCTGGCTGGCGCGGATGGCGAGGCGGCCCGAGTGGAAGGCGCCGCCCAGCGAGAGTCGCACCTCGGTGTCGCCGTACCAGCTGAGGTCGATGACCGTACCCTCGGGCGCGAGCAGGTCGAGCGACCGCTGGAGCCCGGCGGACGTCGCGCTCGCGTGGACGACCAGGTCGCGACCGCCGACGGCATCGCCCGGCAGGGCGTACTCGACGCCGAGTGCGGCGGCGACCTCGGCTCGGCTCGCATCGACGTCGACGAGCGTGACCTGCACCCCAGGGAACCGGCTCAGCAGACGGGCAACGCAGCAGCCGACCATCCCGGCGCCGACGACCGCGACTCGGTCCCCGAGCAGCGGCGCGGCGTCCCACAGCGCGTTGACGGCGGTTTCGACCGTTCCCGCGAGCACGGCCCGCTCGGGTGGCACGCCCTCGGGCACGACGGTCACCGCGCCGGCGGGCACCACGTAGGCGGTCTGATGCGGGTACAGGCAGAACACCGTGCGCCCGCGGAGCCCGGCTGGCCCCTCCTCCACGACGCCGACGTTGAGGTAGCCGTACTTGACCGGAGCGGGGAAGTCCCCCTCCTGAAACGGCGCCCGCATGGCGGCGTACTGGCCCGGCGGCACGGCGCCGCGGAACACCAACGTCTCGGTGCCTCGGCTCACGCCGGACCGCAGGCTGCGCACCATCACCTCGTCACGCCCCGGGTCGGGCAGCGTGACCGCTCGGATCTCGCCGACGCCGGGAGCGCGCAACCAGAACGCCTGCGCGTCGGTCTGCACCGACATGCCTACATGCTATTTGGAACGCGCCCGATGCAATCGCTCGCAGACGGACCCGGACGCGGTACCGTCGAACATCGTGAATGTCTCGGTCCGCCCCTGCGCCCGCCACTCGGGGCGTGCGGTGGCCGCGCCGCTGGTTGTCGCGGGGTGCACGCTCGCTCTCGTGCTCACGGGCTGTGGCCGAACCGCGGAGAACGCCGCGACGGCCGCGTCGCGGCCCGGGCGCTCGTCCTACACGTTGATGCAGATGAACCTGTGCCTGTCCGGTGTGGCCGGCTGCTACACCAAGGTGAAATACCCGGCGGTGCTGCGGGAGGCAGCCGCGCGGATCGACGAACTGCGGCCGGACGCGGTCACCTTCAACGAGGCGTGCGGCGGTGACGTCGCGCTGATCGCCCGTCGGACCGGTTACCACGTGCGCTTCTCGCGAGTGATCTACTTCGGCAAGCCCCTCCCCTGCATCCGACCCGGCGGCCGCGGGCTGTTCGGTGACGCGGTGCTCACCCGGGCAGCCGTCAAGAGCAGCGAGAGCCATCCGTTCAAGGCCCAGGACGGCCCCGAGCAGCGCCAGTGGCTATGCGTCGTCACCCAACTCGGCCTCGAGGTGTGCACTGCGCACCTGGCCTCCCACGACCCGGTTGAGGCGGCCGCGAATGACCCCCAGTGCGCCGAGCTCACCGCGCTCCTGGCCGCTCGCGCCGCCCGCGGCACGGTCATCTTCGGGGGCGACGTCAACCGTCTTCCCTCCTGCGCCCCCCGAGGCTTCTGGACACTCACCGACCGCTCCGCCCGCCAGGACCCCGGCAGTCAGCAGGTCTACGGAAACAAAGCGCTGCGCGCACCGTCGGCGCGGGTGGTGCCGGCCGTCCACACCGACCACGACATCCTGCTCGTCCGCGCGAACCTCACGGGGTGACGAGCGGGGATTGCGACCGGGGAGGGCGCGCGTTGCCCGAGCGCCCCCCGATCACATAGCGTTGCCGGAACACCGAGCCTGGAGGTCCCCATGCCGCGCACGCACCATCTGCCGGACGAGAAGGTCCATTTCACGTGGGACGCGGGCAACGAGCCGGTGCTCGTGATCGATTCCGGCGACACGGTCGTCGTGTGGACCCGCGACGTGAGCGACAACCAGATCACCCCGGAGTCGGACGCGAGCGTGATCGCCGAGCTGGACTGGGAGAGGGTGTACCCGCTGAACGGCCCGATCGCCGTCCGGGCCGCCGCGCCCGGCGACACGCTGGCGATCGAGGTTCTCGACATCCACACCCAGGGGTGGGGCTGGACGGCGATCCTGCCCGGTCTCGGCCTGCTGCCCGACGACTTCCCCGACGCGTATCTGCGCATCTTCGACCTCTCGCACGGTGATGTGGCCTACATGCGAGACGACATCGCAATCCCGATCGAGCCCTTCTTCGGGACGATGGGCGTGTGCCCGGCCGGGGCGAGCGCACAGCCGGTGATGCCGCCGGGCACCTTCGGCGGCAACATGGACACCCGGCAGCTCGTACGAGGCTCGACGCTGTACCTGCCGGTCCAGGTGGAGCAGGCGCTGTTCTCGTGTGGCGACGCCCACGGCGCACAGGGCGATGGCGAGGTGTGTGTGACCGGACTCGAGGCGCCGATGTTCGCGTCACTGCGGTTCACGCTCGAGAAGGGCCGCTCGATTCCGGGCCCTCAGTACCGCACCCCGGCGCCGCTGACCCCGCGGGTGAACTCGGCGCCCTTCTACGGGACCACCGGCGTGGGTGGCGACCTATACGTCGCCGCGCAGGACGCCGTACGGGCGATGGTCGACCACATCTCGAACACCCGTCAGCTCGGACGGGAGGACGCCTATCTGCTCTGCAGCCTCGTCGTCGACCTCAAGATCTCCGAGATCGTCGACGCCGGCCAGTACATCGTGAGCGCGGTGCTGCCGGAGGCCGTGTTCACGAGTTGAGGCGACGCCATCGCCGACTGGCCGCTCTTGAACGCGCTAGTCAACACGGCCTGCAGATCCCGATGCCGGCGCGGTGAGGTCCGCGCCCGGGCCGCGGAGCACCCACGCCGTGCACAACTCACAAAACCCCCCGCCCCGCCCCGACCTCCTGCACATAAGCGCCCCACAGGCGCTTATGTTGCGACTGCCGGCGACCCGCGGCAGCTTTTGCGAGTTGTGCACCCGATACCGGCCGCCTCACCCCGGGCCGATAAGCACCTCGTTCGACACCGCCGCCCAGGTCCTGCTGCCCCAGAGCCGGGCGTCCCGCACCTCCGCGCCAACCATCACGACGTGGCGCCCACCGGAGTGCGCATCCCGTCGTCGCCCAGCGCCACCCGGGCGCGCGCGGTCACCAGGTGATAGAGGATCAACAGCTGAACGAGCGCCAAGGACTCCGAGCGATACAGCTCGGTGCCGATCGTGAACTCCCCCAGCCGCCGGGTCCGCAGGTGGGTGGCGAAGTGCATGCGCTCCCAGATCGCCTCCTCGATCGCCTTGGCGTGACCGGGATCCATGCGGCCGGGTATGCGCAGGATCCGCTCCGGATGGCCCTCGACGAGCCGAAGGCCGTCCGGCGCGCCGTTGACGAAAGGCATCAGGTCCGGATGCGGGAGGCCGTCGCGCAGCGTCAGCTCGGCGTCGAGGTGCGTCGGGTCCTCAGCGCCGGTCCCCTCGTCCGGCAGGAACGACACGAGCATGTCGGCGTGACGTCGCTGCGGCCGGATGAACGCCTCGGAATCGGGCTCTCGCCGGTCGAGCTCGGCGAGTACCTGGTCGGTCGTGTACCCACGCCGCGAGCAATCGCGCTGCACCTTCCACCGGCGGCGCAGTTCCTCCGGCGGGTTCAGGTAGACGCGTACGTCGTAGATGTCGCGCATCTCCGGCAGGTAGTAGCCGAGTAGCCCCTCGATCACCGTGAAGCGCTCCGGACGCACGTACACCGGCGGTCCGAACGTCCCGTCCTGGTGACGGTAGACCGGCTTGAGGATCGGGTCCCCCTGGCGGATGTGGACCAGGTGTTGGGCGATGATGTCGACGTGATTGCACTCGGGGTGCAGCGGTGTCACGCCCAGCTCCGCTCGTTGCCTCCGGTCGTACCGGTGATAGTCGTCGGTGCAGATGTGGGCGACGTTCTCCTCGCCGAGCACGCGCACGAGACCGCGGGTGATGGTGGTCTTGCCGGCCGCCGAATCGCCGACGACGCCCAGGATCACGGGTCGGGGCATGGCGTCAGCTCGCGGTGTCGGTTTGGAACACGCTGCTCTTGAGGATGTCCTGCGCGTCGATCTGCATGAGGTCCTCGCGGCTCGGCGCGTGGCCGTCCTTGATGTCGTCGTACACGCGATTGGCGTGGCGCAGGCGGGCTCGTTCGATCCCGTTGCGCACGCTGCGCGCGTGCGCGAACCGCGGACGTGAGATGCGACGTTCCAGGTAAGCCCGAAACGCGCTCTCGGCGTCGCCGGTGAACTCGTAGGACTCGGCGTCGAGCATCAGCCGTGCGATGGCCAGCAGCTCCTCGATCGTGTAGTCGGGGAAGTCGATGTGATGCGCGACCCGCGAGGACATTCCGGGGTTGAGCCGGAAGAACTCGTCCATGCGGTCCTTGTAGCCGGCCAGGATGACGACCAGCCGCTCGCGCTCGTTCTCCATCACCTGCAGGAGGATCTCGATCGCCTCGACGCCATAGTCGCGCTCGTTCTCCGGCCGGTACAGGTAGTAGGCCTCGTCGATGAACAGCACGCCGCCGTAGGCGCGCTTGAGCACCTCCTTGGTCTTCGGCGCGGTGTGCCCGACGTACTGGCCGACCAGGTCATCGCGGGTCACCGCGACGACGTGGTTGCGCTCGATGTAGCCGAGCCGGTGCAGGATGTCGGCCATCCGCATCGCGACCGTCGTCTTGCCCGTGCCGGGGTTGCCGGTGAACGACATGTGCAGTGTCGGGCGGCCGGCGGTGAGGCCGGCGTCGCGACGCAGGCGGTCGACAACGAGCAGCGCCGAGATCTCTCGAATCCGCGTCTTTACCGGCGTTAGCGCGATCAGCTCGCGGTCGAGCTGGTCGAGGACGCCTTCGATGCTTTGATTGGGACCCCACCGATCGGCGACCGCCTCGACCCGATCCTGCTCGAGCACCGTCATGCCGCGTAGAGCCGGTAGCGCTGGACCCGGTCATGCCCTTCGGTTCTGTCGAGACGGAACTCCGTCTCATGCGCCGGCCGCTGGACGATGAAGCTGAGCGCCGTGGTCTGGCGGCCCTTGCTCGCGTCGTACGCGATCAACTTGACGTATTCGTCCGGGTGCGCCTCGCGGCAGGCGCGCACCTCGCGCAGCACGACGTCCGCCTGCTCGACGGGCAGATCGAACAGCGGCGTCCCCCACATCTCCCAGTAGGCGTTGCGCGGGTGGGGATGGTCGGTGTGCTCGACCGACATCGCCCAACCGTGCCTGAGCGAGTAGCGAATCTGCGACGTGATCTGTTCGTCGGTGAGATCGGGCAGGAATGAGAACGTGCCCTGGGTGATGCGCATGTCCTTGCCTCCTTTATGCGAGCGTCGGCGTGACGACGTAGTCGGGGGTGTCAGTGGACTGAAAGTCGAACGTGACGTCCTTCCACACTTGGAGCGCCGCGTTCAGCTCCGGGCATCCCCGGGCGGCCTTCTCCAGGATGTCTGGGCCCTCCATGAAGTAGTCGCGGCCCTCGTTGCGCGCCTGGATGATGGCCTCGACGGCCACCCGGTTGGCGGTGGCGCCGGCGGCGATGCCCATCGGGTGGCCGATCGTCCCGCCCCCAAACTGCAGCACCACGTCCTCGCCGAGGTACCGCAGTAGCTGGTGCATCTGCCCGGCGTGAATCCCGCCGGATGCGACCGGCATGACCGCCGGCAGCGACGCCCAGTCCTGGTCGAAGAAGATTCCGGTCTCGAGGTTCTCGGGAACGTGGTCGAGGCGCAGCGTGTCGTAATAGCCCTTGATCATCGACGGGTCGCCCTCGAGCTTGCCGACCACGGTCCCGGCGTGGATGTGGTCGACGCCGAGCAGCCGGCACCACTTGGCGATCACCCGGAAGGACACACCGTGGTTTTTCTGCCGCGTGTACGTGCCGTGGCCCGCGCGGTGCAGATGCAGGATCAGCCCGTTGCGCCGCGCCCACTTGGACATCGACTGCATCGCCGTGAAGCCGACGGTGAGGTCCATCATGATGATCACGCTGCCGAGCTCCTTGGCGAACTCGGCGCGCTCGTACATCTCCTCCATCGTGGCGGCGGTGACGTTCATGTAGTGGCCCTTGACCTCGCCGGTCCGGGCCATCGCCCGGTTGACGCCCTCGATCGAGTGCAGGAAACGGTCGCGCCAGCGCATGAACGGCTGCGAGTTGATGTTCTCGTCGTCCTTGGTGAAGTCGAGTCCTCCGCGCAGTGCCTCGTACACGACCCGTCCGTAGTTCTTCGCCGAAAGCCCGAGCTTCGGTTTCACGGTCGCACCGAGCAGCGGCCGGCCGAACTTGTCCAGGTACTCCCGCTCCATCACGATCCCGTGGGGTGGGCCCTGGAAGGTCTTGACGTAGTGCGTCGGGATGCGCATGTCCTCCAGCCGCAGCGCCTTCAGCGCCTTGAACCCAAACACGTTGCCGATGATCGAGCTCGTCAGGTTCGCGATCGACCCCTCCTCGAACAGGTCGAGGTCATACGCGATCTTCGCGATGTACTCGCCCTCGCGCCCCGGCACCGGGCTGACGTCGTACGCCTTGGCCTGGTAGTTCTCGTGCGCGGTCAGCCGGTCGGTCCACACGACGGTCCACGTGGCGGTGGAGGATTCGCCGGCCACCGCGGCGGCCGCCTCCACGGCATCCACGCCCGGCTGCGGCGTGATCCGGAACGCCGCCAGGATGTCGGTGTCCTTCGGCTCGTAGTCCGCGTCGAAGTAGCCCATCTCGGCGTATGGCGTGACGCCAGATGCCCATCGGTCCCGCTTCTCGGAGGTCGCAGTCATTTCCACGTTCGCCCTTTCGGTCGTGCTCGGCCGTCGAGGCTATGGGTCCGGTGCTATAAGCGTCAAGTACTGATTTTCCGTGATTTGATAGAAGATGACTTATGTTGTGCGCCACGATCCATAGGCGATCCTCATTGGGTTCACGGGATTTCTTTCTGGCTTTTCGCTCCCCGGGCGGTACGTTGCGCGTCTGATGCCCCGCCCGATCCTCCTCGGCATCGTCGGCGACTCCGCGTCGGGCAAGACGACGCTGACGCGCGGGCTGGTTCGGATCCTCGGCGAGCACCAGGTCACGCACATCTCGGCCGACCACTACCACCGCTACGACCGCAAGCAGCGGGCCGAGCGCGGTCTCACCCCGCTGCACCCGGACTGCAACTACCTGGACATCCTGGGGCAGCACCTGGCGCACCTGAGGGCGGGCGAGCCGATCGTCAAGCCGGTCTACCGACATCAGGACGGCACCTTCGCCGCCGCCGAGCACGTCCGGCCGACCGAGTTCACGATCGTCGAGGGGCTGCTCGCGTTCCACACCGCCGCGATGCGCGACACCTACGACGTCCGGGTGTTCCTCGACCCGCCGGAGGATCTGCGCCGCAAATGGAAGGTCCAGCGTGACTGTTCGCGTCGCGGTTATACGACCGACCAGGTGCTCGAGGAGCTCGACCGGCGGGAGGCGGACGCCGAGGCTTTCATCCGCCCCCAGCGTCGCCACGCCGACATCGTGATCTCGTTCATGCCGGGTGACCGCGGCGACGCCGAGCACCTCGACGCCCGGATCGCCTTGCGGCCGGGAATCGTCCACCCGGAGCTCTCGCCGGTGATCGATGGGCGCAGCGACGGGATCTCGCTCGTCACGCGCGGCGCCGAATCCTCACTCTGGGTTCCGGGAACGATCCCGCCCGAGCGGAGCGCCGCGATCGAGGAGGCGGTGTGGGACCGGATGCACTTCGCGAGTCACCTGCGCACCGAGCGTCTCGGCGAGTTCACGGTGGGCACCGCGCTTCACCGGTCTGAGCCCCTGGCCATCACGCAGCTGCTCGTGCTCTACCAGCTCGTCACCGCGCGCGCGGCGATCGCCCTGGGCGCCGAGCACGCCCGCGCCGACCGTCGGGCTCTCGCCGACGATCTTGCGCCAGCACAAAACCCGTGAACAGCTCCACCGTCGGGCGGACCGGGCCGATCGCGGATCGGAGCAGGAACCACGGCCGCGCCTCCGGTCCGTCGGTCAGAGCGATCTCCCCCAGCCACCCGGACTCGAGCTCGGCCTCGACGGCCGCCCTTGACAGCAGGGAGATCCCGAGGCCGGCGCGCGCGGCCTGCTTTATCGCGCCGTTCGAGCCGAGCGTGAGCGTCTTCGGCTCGAGATCGTGCTCGGCCAGGAACTGCTCGCCGAGCGCCCGAGTGCCGGAGCCCGGCTCCCTAAGCAGCCAGCACCGATCCGAGAGCCGGCCGGGGCCGGCGGGACCACCGCCGGCGGCCGGATCGTCGGGCGCCGTGATGCACACGATCTCGTTCTTCATGAACGGCTCGGCCACGAGCCTCGCGTCTCCGGGCGGCTTGCCGGTGATGGCGACGTCGGCGGTGTGGCGGACCACGCGCTCGAGCACGTCCTGGCGATTCCCGACGACGAGCGTGAGCTCGACATCCGGATGCTGCTCGGCGAACGAGCGCATCATCTCGGGGACGAACGATTCCGCCGCGGTCGTGACCGCCGCGATCTCGAGCCTGCGTGCTGCGACCGCCGACGCTTCGAGCGCGGCGGTTCGGCCCTTCTCGAGCAGCCCGAGGACATCGGCGGCGTAAGGCGCAAACGCCGCTCCGGCGGCGGTCAGACGGATGCCCCGACCGGCGCGCTCAAACAACTCGCAGTCGAGCTCGCGGCCGAGGGATGCGAGAGCTGACGACACCGACGGCTGCGTGACGACCAACTCGTCGGCGGCCGCGGTCACCGAGCCTCCCCTGATCACGGCGAGGAAGGCCGTCAGCTGGGTGACCGTTATAGCCATTCACTTAAGAGTAAAGCGCGTAGCATTGAGTCTTGTTAGTAGCCGTCCAAGCTGAGCCGGGTCGCCCGCGACAGTGTGCCGCGGGGCCAGGGCGTGACGGTGATCCCGGCCCACGCGCCCGCTTCATCCCCGCGGGCGTCGTATGACTAATTGGGGGTTGCACCCCATTTCCCTGCGTGCCGCGCGCGTTGACACTTGGGGCAACCAATTAGAAGGGGAAAGTCATGCTCCTGTCACGGCTGCGCCAGAAGTTGGCGGCGATGAGCCCCGGCAAACGAACCCACAAGCGACCACGTCCCTGGCCGGTGGATCCCGACCTCACGCGCCGAGCCACCGAGGCCCGCAAGCAAATCGCCCATACTCGCCGTCAGATCGAGCGTCACCTATCACGGGCGCGCGGGCGGGACGGCGGTGGCGGGGACGAGGCCGGCTCCACGGGCCGCGCGGCCCGTCGATAGCGCAGCACCATCTCGCCGACCGCTGGGAATGGTCCTCGTCGGTCACGAGCCGGGCGGCCGCGTGGCCCCGCGGTCGGCATCCGCCCAGCATGCCAGGGCATCCTGCGCTGCGTCCACCCTGTCCTGTGCCGCCTGGTAGATCGCATACGACTCACGCGTCCGCAGCCGGGACCAGTAGCCGTAGGCGGCGCTCGCATCATCGCGCGCCGCGCTCCAAGTGTCCAAGAGCTCGTCGCGTATCCAGAGCGCCGGGCTGACGCTTTGCGCGGCACCCGAATCCGCGAGCCGCGCGAGCAACTCCTGCGCTGCCTCTTGCGGGGTCATCTGCACGTCCCTTTCTTCGTTCATCCGGTCCCACGTGGAGGTCGACCCATCGACTGCCCGTAGCGTTGCGTGTGCGCGTCGCCACGTCATCGCGACCCGCCCCCAATCGCTCCGGCGGCCAACTGCAAACCGCGATACCTGCCAGCTGCAATCTGGTCGGTTTCGGGGCTCTGCGTGGTCAGCCAAACTGAAGTAAGCTCAAATACGCTAAGCTTGCGTCCGTTCAACCGAGGGAAAGAGCTAGGAGATCCGCCGATGCCCGAATCAGATTCAAATATTGACCTCCTCGTCTTCGGCGGGGGCATGGCCGGGATGAGCGCTGCCGCGCGCGCGAGCAGCGAAGGAGCGAGCGTGGTGCTCGTCGAGAAGGCACCCGCGATCGGCGGCTCGGCGATTTACGCCGGGTTCGTCTGGACCGCGCCGTCGCTCGAGGTGATGCGAGAGGTCAATCCCGATGCGGATCCCGCACTGTCGGCGCAGGTCGTGGAGCAGTACGGCGAGGCGATGGACTGGGTCCGCTCGCTCGGCACCCACGTCGCCGATCCCGTCACCGTGCTCGGCTACGGGCGAGGGAGCCAGACCGACATGGCCAACTACCTGCTGGCCTGCGAGCGGCTGGTGCGCGAGCACGGCGAGGTCCTCACCGGGTGGACGGCGCAGCGACTGCTGTTCGAGGACGGAGCCGTGGTCGGCGCCGAGATCCAGAACGCGTCGGGCGAGCAGCGCGTGATCCGCGCGCGCTCGACGCTGCTGGCGACCGGCGGCTTCGGGGGCGACCCAGCGCTGCGCGCCGAGCACATCGGCCCGCTCGCAGAGGACCTACCGCTGAGGGCCAACACGAACAGCGTCGGCGACGGCCTCCGGCTCGGCCTCTCGGTGGGGGCCGCGTTCGGACCGCCGAACGCCGGCTTCTACGGCCACCTGATCCCCTCGAAGGTCGCCTACACCAACCCCTATGAGTTCACCGACCTCACCTTCTACCACTCGGAGCACGGGGTCCTGCTCAACCTGGAGGGCAAGCGGTTCTGCGACGAGACGATCGGCGATCACCTCAACACGCTCTACGTGCTCGACCAGCCCGAGGCGCGCGCACTGCTCGTCTACGACCAGCGCGTCCACGACGAGTGGATGATGGCTCCCTACGTCGAGGGGGTCGAGCCGCTCGACAAGTTCCAGCTCGCCTATCGCCGCAGCGCCCGCGCCGCGGTGGCCGACGAGATCGAGGAGTTCGAGGCGCTGCCCGAAGAATGGGGCTATCCGGGAGAGGCGTCGCGCGACACGCTGCTCGAATTCAACCGCCAATGCGAAGCCGGCACGCCCAACCCGGGCCGCAAGCTCGATGCCGCGCCGCTCCTTACCCCTCCCTACTACATCATCGAGGTCATCCCGGCCATCACGTTCACGTTCAGCGGGCTGAGGATCGATCCGCAGGCGCGGGTGCTCGATGAAGCAGGCGAGGTCATACCGGGCCTGTTGGCGGCGGGGGCGGACGCCGGCGGCGTGTTCAACCGCGCGTACGCCGGCGGCCTCGCGTGCGCCCTGGTCTTCGGCTTGCAGGCAGCCGTGACCGCGGGCGTCGAGCGCGCCGCTTCCGCCTAGGGGATGGCCGGCGACCCCATCCGGGTGGCCGGCGACCCCATCCGGGTGGGGATCGTCCTTCGCGAGCAGGACCTGATCGCCTGGTCGGACCGGTTGCCCGAGCTCGCGGAGCGGGCGGTCGCGGCGGGCATCGATCACCTCACCGTGGGCGACCATGTCAGCTTCGCCGACGGCCACGGGGCGGACGGGCTGATCCAGGCGGCGGCGCTGCTCTCGGCGCACCCCGGACTGTCGGTACAAACCGGCGTTTATCTGATCGCCCTTCGCCACCCGGCCGTTGTCGCGCGCCAGTTGGCCACGATCGCCATGCTCGCTCCCG
Organism: uncultured Solirubrobacterales bacterium; assembly: GCA_963832315.1. Classification (GTDB taxonomy): domain Bacteria; phylum Actinomycetota; class Thermoleophilia; order Solirubrobacterales; family Solirubrobacteraceae; genus Palsa-465. The sequence continues at coordinate 116,397 of CAWHTT010000018.1, forward strand.
GGCGGTTCACGTTCGGCGTGGGCGTCGGCGGCGACGATCCGAGAGAGCTCGAGTTCTGCGGGGTCAATCCCCGCGAGCGCGGCGCCCGGACGACCGAGGCGCTGCGGTGCGTGCGCTTGTTGATGGCGGGCGAGGAGATCGACTTCAAGGGGCGGTTCTTCAACCTCCAGGGCGCGATCCGCCCGGCACCCGCGCCGGCGATCCCGATCCTGGTGGGGGGCCGGTCGGACGCCGCGCTGGTGCGCGCCGGACGGCTGGGCGATGGCTGGCTCGCGCTGTGGGTGTCGCCGCGCCGGTTCGAGGACGCAGCCGGCCGCATCGAGGCCGCCGCCGCCGAAGGCGGCCGGATTCGCGTCGTCTGGCACCACGCGCTTCAGCTCTGGGCCGGCTTCGATGAGTCGCGCGCGAAGGCTCGGGAGCGGGTGAGCACGGCGATGGAAGCGGCCTATGCGCTCCCGTTCGACCGGTTCGAGCGCTACACGCCGTGTGGTCCGCCCGCGGCCATCGCCGAGGCCCTCGCGCCGTATCTCGCCGCCGGCTGCCGGTGCTTCAACTTCGTCCCCGAGGCGACGAGCCTTCCGGCGGCGATGGAGGCCGCATCTGAGGTGAAGGCACTTCTGACAGCGCCCCGGCCAGCGCCGGCCGCCGCTCGCCCCTAACAGCTCGAACCGCCCGGCTGGGGGGCCTTTTCCGCCCTAACACGGGATCAACTTGACTTCCTGGCAACTGGTGTTTAGGATCCCGACCTGAGTTCAATTCACCCACCGAGGAGAGGGTGCATTATGCGACATGGCAGCCGCGCCGCTTCGGTGCGTGAATCAAATTGGCTTGAGTTCGACGGAGCGGCGTTCCGCCGCCAACTGAGGGGGAACGCATCGTGGTGAGCATCTCCGAGAAGACTCCGGGACGCCCGCGCCGGAAGTTCAAGACCGGCTTTGACCGTTTCAGCGGGCTCTACCTGTGGGCGCTGTTCATCATCGTCTTCGGACTCTGGGTTCCCGACCAGTTCCTGACGGACTCGACGCTCCACAGCGTCGCCGCCCAGCAGGCGGTCACGGGCATGATCGGACTTGCCGTGCTCATCCCGCTCGCGGCGGGCCTCTACGACCTGTCGGTCGGAGCCACGGCGAACGTGTCGGGAATCCTCACCATCGTCCTGATCAACAACAGCCACTGGGCGGTGGTGCCGGCGATCATCGCCGGCGTCCTCGTCGCGGTGGCCATCGGCTGCGTCAACTCGTTCATCGTCGTCAAGCTCGGCGTGAACTCGTTTATCGCGACGTTGGGCATGGGATCGATCCTGGCTGCGGTCGAGGTGATCGTCTCGTCCAACAGCCAGCCGATCCCTCCCGCGTCGACGGCGTGGAACAACTTCACGCAGACCACGGTCGGCGGGTTCCAGATCGTCGTGCTGTACCTGGTGATCCTCGCCTTCATCCTCTGGTGGCTGACCGCGCACACGCCGGTCGGTCGCTACCTGTACGCCATCGGCGGCAACACGGAGGCGGCGCGTCTCTCCGGCGTGCGCATCGAGCGATACACCACGCTGGCGCTGGTCACCTCCGCGACCATCGCGGGTCTGGCCGGTGTCATGTTCTCGTCGCTGAACGGTCCATCGCTTGACTTCGGCGGCACTCTCCTGCTGCCGGCCTTCGCCGCCGCATTCCTCGGCTCGACGCAGCTGATCCCCGGACGGTTCAACGTGTGGGGCACGCTGCTGGCGATCTACGTGCTCGCCACTGGCGTCCAGGGACTGCAGCTCGTCTCGGGAGCCAGCTGGCTGAACGACATGTTCAACGGCGTGGCGCTGATCGTGGCGGTCGCGCTGTCGATCCAGCGCTCGCCGTCTGCGCAATGGGCGCGGATCAAGGCGCGGTTCCGCCGCGGCTCCGCGGGTGGCCCGGGAGAACCTGGCTCCGTCGAGGACTCGGAGCCCGGGGCGATCGCCCACGCGGAGCCGACCGCGAGCTCATCAGCGGGCTCCAGACCCGACTGACCTAACACGCAGCAACCGAACGCGGCGACGTCTGAGGTGGCGACGTCGTCGCCGGTGAACCCGTCACCCCAAAATCACACCAAAGGAGACACAGACATGACGCACGACTCGAGAATCGACCGCCGGAAGAGGAGCCGGGCGCGCGCGCGCGGATACCTCGCGATCTTCGGCACGCTGGTGCTCGCTCTGGCGCTCGCCGCGTGCGGCTCGTCCAGTTCCTCCACCTCGTCGGCCTCTGGGGGCTCGAGCGCTACGAACGCGGCGTCGGCGTCAAGCTCCGGTGGTGTCGCGGCGGCGCAGGCGCAGCTGCAGAAGTACACGTCCCCGCCAACCCAGATCACGATCCAGACGCCGCTCAAGTCGGCCCCGCCGAAGGGCAAGAAGCTCGTCATGCTCGCGACGAACGACCCGAACAACGTGAAGCTTCAGCAGTCGCTGAAGTCGCTCGCCTCGCTCGTTGGCTGGAGCTACGAACAGGTCAGCTATGACCCGGCCAACCCCGCGACCTTCATCGCGGCGGTTGACAACGCGATCACGAAGAAGGCGAACTACATCGCAGAGGCGGGTATCCCGCTGACGCCGGCCGTGATCAACAAGGTCAAGCAGGCCGGCGCGAAGCTGGTGCTGACGGCGGTGTACCCCGTCACCGTCACCGACCCGGTGATCGTCGACGCCAATGGCTACGACAGCGATCACCTGATGGGAACGGTCCTCGCGGACTTCTTCATCAGCGACTCCAACGGGAAGGGCAACGTGCTCGTGGAGCACATCCCCGCCTACCCGATCCTCGGCGGGTTCACGGATGGCTTCCAGGCCGAGATCCACTCGAAGTGCCCGGACTGCAAGGTGAAGATCATCAACATCACGCTCCCGGATCTGGCCGCAGGCAAGGTCCCGAGCATCATGGTGTCGTCGCTGCGCACGAACCCGGACGCCAACTACATGGCCTTCGACGTCGGCCCGTTCGCGACCGGCATCAACTCCGCGCTCTCCGCGGCCGGGTTCTCCGGCAAGGTCAAGATCATCGGCGAGGCCGCTGATGAGGCCGCGATCGCGGCCCTGAAGTCCGGTCAGCAGACGGCCTGGACCGGGTTCTCACCCATCTACTCGACCTACGTGATGATGGACGCGATGCTACGCGACGCAGAGGGCACACCGATCGACGTGAAGCAGTCATCGATCCAGCCGACCCAGATCCTGACTCACGACAACATCACGTCCACAGTCGGCAGCAGCTCGCAATGGAATGAGCCGAAGGACGGGCTCGACCAGTTCAAGAAGCTCTGGCAGGTCCAGTAGTCAGCGCACCCCAGCCGCACACGTCCCGGAGGAGACAATGACCCCAGTTCTCGAAGTCGAACGAGTGTCGAAGACATTCACTCGTACCAAGGCGCTGTCACGCGTCAGCATGAACATCGAGGCCAGCGAGGTTCACGCCCTCCTGGGGCAGAACGGATCAGGGAAGTCGACCCTGATCAAGATCCTCTCCGGATACCACTCGCCCGATCCGGGCGGTGGTATCCGGATCCAGGGGAATGACCTGCCAATCCAGTCACCAGTGCAGTCCTACCGGCTCGGATGCCGGTTCGTTCAGCAGGATCTCGGCCTCGTCTCGACGCTGTCCGTCCTGGACAACATGGCGCTGGGGTCCGGCTTTCCCACCGCGTTCGGGACGATCAACGGGAAGGCCACTTACCAGCAGGCCAAGGGCGACCTGGAGCGGCTCGGTCTCGACATCAATCCCAAGGCGCTGGTGGCCACGCTCAGCGCCTCGGAGCGCACCGGCGTGGCCATCGCCCGTGCCCTGCGCGAGGATCCGGAGTACCCGGCATGCCTGCTCGTGCTCGATGAGCCGACCGCGACGCTTCCCGTCGACGAGGTCGACCAACTGCTCGACCGAGTCAGCGCGTTGGCCGCCCTCGGCGTCGGCGTGCTCTACGTGACCCACCACCTTGGAGAGGTGTTCCGGGTCGCGCACAACGTGTCCGTGTTCCGCGACGGGGTGGTCGTGGGGGCCGGCCCGGTGAAGAACTTCGATCACGCCGGGATCGTCGAGCTGCTCGCCGGCGAGGAGTTGCTCGCCGAGGAGACGGAGTCACGGCGGCAGAGAGCGGCCAGGGCGGCGGCGCATGACCACGAGGTCGTATTCGACGTCAAGGAGCTGCGCGCCGGAGCGCTGGCGGGAGTGTCCTTCAGCGTCGAACGGGGCGAGATCGTCGGGATCGCGGGTCTCGCCGGCTCCGGTCGCGACAGCGTGCTCGGCGCCAGCTTCGGTGCGCTGCCGCGAACCGCCGGCGAGGTGACGCTCACCGGCCAGCCTCTTCCGGCCGGGCGGCCCGACGTCGCCATCGGCCGCGGAATCGCCTACCTGGCGCCCGACCGGAAGACTCGGCGGCTCGGTGATGACGATGAGCGCCCGAGAGAACCTGACCCTGCCGAACCTCAAGCCGTTCTGGAAAGGCGGGCTTCTACGTCGAAAGGCGGAGACCGCGACGACCAAGGAGTGGTTCCAGCGGCTTTCGGTCAGGCCGGGCGACGCCGTCAACGAGCCGCTCAGCATCTTCAGCGGCGGTAACCAGCAGAAGATCCTGTTCGGCAAGTGGCTGTCCCAGAAGCCTTCGGTGTTCCTGCTCGACGAGCCAACCCAGGGCGTCGACGTGGGCGCCAAGGCCGACCTGCACCGCGAGCTCGTCGCCGCGGCGCGAGGATGGAGCGGCGGTCGTGGTCAGCTCGAGTGATCTCGAGGAGCTTGCCGATCTGTGCGAGCGCGTCCTCGTGATCGTCGACGGCCGCATCAGCGCAGAGCTCCAGGGCGCCGAGCTGACCGAGGGAAACATCACGCGCGGGTTCATGCCGGTCGCGGTGGTACCCGCCGAGGCAGACGCGCCCAACGGGACAGCGCTGCACTAGGGCGGGCATGGGTAAGGTCATCGGGCGGTTCGACCCGACTCCGTCCCGGACGCCGGAGGAGTGCGAGCGCCACTACACGCAGGTCCACGTCCGCATGGCCCAGGATCTCCTGCGCCCCATGCCGTCGCTGCTGAGCTACTACACCGATCGCGCTGTGGCGCAGGCCGACGTGAACGGCCGATGGAACCAGCGGCCGCGCGCCTGGCGCTTCGTGGTGCTGCGCTTCACTCCCGGGGAGACGCTCGCCTTCACCGCCGAGCAGAACGAGATGGTGGCCCAGGACCACGTCAACTGCCTGTACCGGCTGCGCTCGTGCGAGGTCGATGAGAACGTGCTGCTCGATCGCGTCGACGGGCAGCTGGCGCTGACCAAGTTCATGATCGAGGCGGACCGAGCCGCGGGCGTCGATGCCGACGCCGCCTGGGATGTGTTCAGCGGGCTCGCGGACCGGGTGCGTGATGTCATGGACGGCGCGTTCGGCGCGCGGCGGCTGATCGTCAACCGCGTGCTGAACGAAGTCGAGTGCGAGCCGCTCGACGTGGAAGGCCAGCGGCCGATCGGCCTGCTTGAGGAGACCACGCGCCTCGGGCTACATCGAGGCCTACTTTGACCATCCCCGCTGGGGCGAAGAGGCCCTCGGCGTGCTCGCCGCGGAGGGCGCCCTGCGCGATCCCGCGCTGGTCGGCGTGAACCTTCTGCGGGTCGAGGAGCTTGCGCCACTCGATGTGACCGGCTAGCCGCTGGGGCCGGCGTCGGGAGCGTGTCGGTCGGTCGCGGGCGCCCATAACTCGTCACACCGCCGCCCCTCGCCGAGGCGTGACGAGTTATGCGCGCCCCAGGCGCTTAATTCGTCACGCTCCGTCGCCGGCCGCGGTCGTGACGATTTATGCGCGTCGCCGGGGCTAGACGGCGACGAAGCCGCCGTCGATCGGCAGTACGGCGGCGGTGATGTAGGACGACTCGTCGGAGGCGAGGAACACGACGGCCGCCGAGACCTCCTCGGGCCGGCCGTCGCGCCGCAGCGGGATCTGGGCCTTCATCGCCTCCACCGCCTCGCGGGAAGCGCTCTCGGTCATGCCCGTGACGACCAGACCGGGGCAGATGGCGTTCACGCGGATGTTGTCGCGTCCATACGAAACGGCGGCGCCCCGCGTAAGCCCGAGAACGGCCGCCTTGCTCGCCTGGTACGGAATCGAGCCGGGCATGCCGACCAGCGCCGCGGTCGACGCCACGTTGATGATCGAGCCGCCGCCGCGTTTCACCATGCCGGGTATCACCGCGCGCATGCCCAGGAATACACCGCGCTGGTTGACGTCGGTGACCCTGGCCCACTCCGCGTCGTCGGCTTCGATGCCGACCGAGCGGACCTGGACGCCGGCGTTGTTGACCAGCACGCTGATCGGGCCGTGCTCGCGTTCCACTGCGGCCACGAGATCGCGCCAGGCGTCCGGATCGGTCACATCGTGGTCGTGGTAAGAGGCCGCGGCGTCGCCGCCACGTAGTTCGGCGGCGAGTTGCTCGCCGGCTTCGGTTGCGATGTCGGCGATGGCGACCCTGGCGCCCTCGCGTGCCAGCGCGCGCGCGTGCGCGGCTCCCATCCCTCGCGCGCCGCCGGTGATCAGCGCGACCTTGCCGGCGACGCGCCCGCGCGCAACCGAACCCGCGCCCCCGACCGAGTCGCCGCCCGCCACCGAGCCGCCACCCGCCACCGAGCCGCCGCCACCGACCGAGCCCGCCACCGAGCCCCCGTCTCCCACCGAGCCCCCGTCTCCCACCGAAGATGAATTTCGCTCCACGACCCGGTAGTCTATCAATCTAAGCTGAGTTCAGTTCGATACATGCACCGAGGATGGAGCAACTGGCATGAGCACGACGATGATGCGGGCGCTACGCCTGACCGAGTGGGAATCCGATCCCGTGGTGACCGAGGTTCCCGTACCTGAGCCACAGGGAGCGGAGGTCCTCGTCGAGGTGGGCGCGGCGGGGCTCTGCCGCACGGACCTCCACGTCATGAGCAGCCCGCTGGGCGCTTTTCCATACACGCTTCCGTTCACCCTCGGCCACGAGTCGGCCGGACGGGTCGCAGCGCTTGGCCCCGAGGCCTCCGGCTTCGACGTCGGCGACCCCGTCGTCGTCTACAGCCGGTGGGGCTGCGGTACCTGCTGGCAATGCGCCAACGGCCGCGACAACGCCTGCGTGCGGACTCCGCACGGTCCGCACGGCGGCGGTCTCGGGCGTGACGGCGGGCTGGCCGAGTATCTCCTCGTTCCGTCGGCGCGCTACATCGTGCCGGCTGTCGGGCTCGATCCGGTCAGGGCCGCGCCGCTGACCGACGCCGCCCTCACCCCCTATCACGCGGTCAAGCTGTCGCTGCCGCAACTGCACGCGCGAAGCACCGCGGTCGTGCTCGGCGTGGGCGGGCTCGGGCACATGGCGGTCCAGGTCCTCAAAGCCGTCACGCCAGCCCGGGTCGTCGCCGTCGACGTGCGCGACGCCGCGCTCGAGCTGGCGCGCACGGCTGGCGCCGACCTCACGTTGCCGGCGGACGGCCTGACCGCCGAGGACATCCGCGCCGAGACCGACCCCGACGGCGTGGACGTCGTGATCGACTGCGTCGGCAGCAGCACGACCCTGCCGCTGGCCGCGGGCTCGGTGGCTCAGGGCGGCGATGTCACGTTCCTCGGCCGCGGTGGCGGTGAGCTTCGGGTGGCTCCCGGGCTGATCCCGTACGAGACCACCGTGCGGATGCCGACTTGGGGCACGATCGCCGAGCTGGCCGAGGTGGTGGAGCTCGCCGCCGCCGGCAAGATCCACTCGGAGGCCCAGGTGTTCGGCCTCGACGACGCCGTGAGCGCCTACGGCAAGCTCCGGCGCGGAGAGGTGCTCGGCCGCGCCGTCGTTGTGCCGGCCCGCGACCACGCGCTCGCCGGCTCCGCGTAACGGCCGCCGGCAGTCTGCGCCGGCCGCCCGCTCTCCCTCCGTCCGCGCTGACCCCGGCTATTCCTCCGTCCGCCCGGACGCCCTCACGTGCCTGAACTGATTTCACTTCATATGGTACGCTCTTGGCGGGACATCGAACCGCGGAAGGAGAGCTGAGAGAGAAATGGGACTCGTCGATGGAAAGGTGGCGCTGGTCACCGGGGCCGGCCGGGGACAGGGACGCTCACACGCGTTGAAACTCGCCGCGGAGGGCGCCGACGTGATCGCTGTCGACATCGGCGGCGGCCAGGTCGAGACCATCTCGTACGAACTGGCCAGCGAGGCCGACCTCGACACCACGGTCAGCGCGATCGAGGCCATGGGCCGGCGCGCGGTCAAGGCCATCGCCGATGTCCGGTCGCTGTCCGACCTTCAGGCCGCGGTCGATGCCGGGCTGTCAGAGCTGGGGAAGATCGACATCGTCTGTGCGAACGCCGGCATCGGGTCCTGGGCGGTCGCCTGGGAGATGACCGAGCAGCAGTGGAAGGACATGATCGACATCAACCTGACCGGCGTGTTCAACGCCACTCGGGCGGCGCTGCCCTCGATGGTGGAGCGTGGCGAGGGCGGCAGCATCGTCCTCACGAGTTCGACCGCCGGCCTGCGCGCCTATGCCAACACCGCGCACTACACGGCCGCCAAGCACGGCGTCATCGGACTGATGAAGGTGCTCGCCCAGGAAGCCGGTCCGCATCGCATCCGGGTCAACGCCGTGTGCCCGACGACCGTGCGGACGCCGCTCGTGATCAACGATTCGACCTTCGAGCTGTTCGCTCCCCATCTCGAGCACCCGACCGAGGACGACGTGCGCGAGCCGTTCGAGTCGCTCAACATCCTTCCCGGCGTGGCCTGGATCGAGCCCGAGGACGTGTCGGATGCCGTCCTGTTCCTGTGCTCGGACGCCGCCAAGTACATCACCGGGGTCGCGCTTCCGATCGACGCCGGCAACATCGTGAAGTGAGAATGCGCGAGTAACTTGCCACTCGCCGACCCTCAGAGGTCGAATGGCGGATTCGTCGCGCTATGCGCGAGTGAATCGGCATTCACCTCCCCGGGAGGGGTCGAGTGGCGGTTTACTCGCGTTCGCGTTCGCCTCCGTGGCCGCGAGTGAACTGTGCGCGGATCAGACCGTCAGCACGGTGCAGGCACTCACACCGGGTGCGCCGTAGACCTGCGTGAATCCAACCCGGCACTCCTTCGGCACCTGGCGCTCACCGGCTTCGCCGCGCAGTTGAAGCACGACCTCGTGCACCTGTCGCAGTCCTGAGGCGCCGATCGGCTCGCCGCAGGCCAGGCAGCCGCCGTCGGTGTTGATCGGGAGCCGGCCGCCGAGTTCGGTGGCGCCACTCTGGATCAGCGCCTCCTGCTCTCCGTGCTCGCACAGCCCGGTCTCGGCGAGGTGCATGACCTCCGCGCCGGACTCGGTGTCCTGAATCTGCGCGACGTCGACATCGCCAGGTCCGATTCCGGCCTCCTCGAATGCGACCGCCGCCGCCTCGGTGGTCGCCGAGGGAGCGGACTCGATCGGGATCGACGGGCTGAACACCTCGAACGAGCCGAAGCGCCGGGTACGGAAGGCGACCGAGCGCAGGTACACCGGCTTGTCGGACAGCGTCTTGATCCGCCCGCCGCGGGCCAGGACGAGTGCGACCGCGCCCTCCCCCGGGGAGCAGAACATGTACTGGGTCAACGGATGGTTGACCATCCTCGCGCCCAGGATCTCCTCTTCACTGAGCGGAGTCCGCCGCCACGCGTTCGGGTTGCGCGCGCCGTTCTCGAACGCCTTGGCCGCCACCTTGGCGAGGGTCGAGTCGGAGATGCCGTGCTCGGCCATGTAACGCTGGATCTTCAGAGCGAAGAACTGCGTGGTGAGCATCAGACCGGTCTCGCCGTACCAGGAGCCGATGCCCCATTCCTCCGGCAAGGGGTTGAACGCCCCACGCGGGTGCTTGTCGAAGCCGACGACCAGCGCCACCTCGGCCGCACCGGAGACGAGCATCGCGTGGGCGGTGGTCAGCGCCGACCCGCCCGTCGCGCAGCCGTTCTTGACGTTGATGAACGGCACGCCGGTGAGCCCGAGGATCGAGACCGACGTGTCCGCGTTGCCCGCGGCGTCCGAACCGCCGGCGGCGAAGTCGACGTCCTGCCACGTGATCCCCGCGTCGGCAAGCGCGCGGCGGGCCGCGATCGCGCCCATCTCGAGCCCGGTCACGCCGTCATGCCGGCCAAACGCGTGGATGCCGACGCCGACGACCGCGACGTCGTCGCCGCTACTCACTCTTCCTCCTCGGAGACCGGGCGGAAGGCGAAAGTCAGCTTGTCGGGCGCGCCGGGGACGGGGATGAGTGTCAGCTCCATGGGCAGACCGATGCGCAGCCGGTCCGGATCGCTCTCGGTCAGGCGTGCTTCCACTCGGACCTCACCCGGCAGCTCGATGTACCCGACGCCGTAGGGCTCGAACTCCTCCACCCCTCCCGGAAGATACGGCGGCGCCTTGGGCGCAAAGCACTGAATCGTCCAGCTCCACAACTCACCGCGCGTGGCAAGCTCGCGCGCCTCGACATCCTCGGAGGTGCACCGCGGGCATGAGCGCTGGCGCGGGAAGGTCACCGTGCCGCACTGTGCGCACACGGACCCGATCAGCCTCGGCTCCTCCGAGGTTCCCCCGATCACGTCAGGGTCGATCAGCTGCAGGGTGCGGGTGTCCGTCATGGCCCGGGTGGGAACGCGAGGACGGGAGAGCGCGCGACCATGTACTTGCGCATCCGGCCCGACTCGTCGAGCTCGGCGACCGCCAGGAACGTGCCGATGCGCTCACCGTTATCCCAGCGCGTCTCCCCCAGGGCGAATTCCACATCGCCACTGACCTTGCTGTGCAACACGTAGTGAGCCCAGCCCGAGGTGTCACCCGCGTCGATGAATCCACGTAGCTCGTCGCGGCCGCCCACGAACTGACTGCTCTTGCGCGAGCCATCGGCGGCCCACTGGATAGAGAACTCCAGATCGTCCGCCACCAGGTCGAGTGAGGTGTGCGGGTCGGGACCGTCGAGGAGCTCGAAGTAACGCTCGAAGAACGTCTTCTTGGGCACAGCCCGTCCTGTCGCAGGATCAGTCTGACTTGAAGTCATTTCAGCAAATGGTACCGGATGGCGGGTGGTGGCGGGATCGATGGTGGCGTCTGGATCGACAGTGGTTACGGATCAGGCCGTCACGCCGGCCCGCTCGAGGATCTGCGTCACGACGTCGCGCTTGACCACCTTCAGCGACGGCGTCCGCGGGAAGTCCTCGAAGACCTCGACGGACTCCGGCCAGGTGTACTTCGCCACGCCCTCCTGATCGAGGAACTGCTGCAGCTCCTCGAGCGTCGGCGCCGGCTTGCCCTCCACTGCAATGACCGCGGCGCAGGCGCGCTCGCCGAGGCGCTCGTCGGGGAGGGGCACGACCGCAACCTCGCGGACATCGGGATGGCGCAGGATCACCGGCTCGACCTCGGAGGGGACGATGGTCACGCCCCCGCGCCGGATGATGTCCTTGCTGCGACCGACGTAGATGAACTGCCCGTCATCGTCGAGATAGCCGAGATCGCCGGTGCGGTAGCCGCCCCAGGCGGTCAGCGACTCGCGCGTGAGCTCGTCGTTGTTCAGGAAGCCGAGGAAGCGACTGGGCCCGTTGACGATCACCGACCCGACGGTGTTCGCCGGCACGGGCTGCTCGGTGTCGTCGACGATCCGGATCTCCGTGCCGTCATAGGGACGGCCTTCGGTGAGATCGATCTTCGCCTCGGGATCGTGGAGGCTGTGCGCGGCGTGCCCCGGGACCTCGGACAGGCCGTAGTCGCCAAGCGGCGGCACGCCGAAGGCCTCTCGCATCGCGATGCGGCGCTCGCGCGTGAGGCCGGGAGCTGCCAGAACGCGCATCGAGGGCAGCTCGAGGCCGGTCTGAAGCTTCGCCTCGATCAGGTCCGCCGAATGCGTCGGCATCGAGAGCACGTACGTACACCCGTGCGCCTCGATCAGCCGCAGGGCGTTCTCAGCATTCCATCGGTTGACGAGGACTCCGGTCGCGCCGTTGAACAGAGGCGGGAAATAGCCGAACACCAGGCCGCCCACGAATCCGAACTCGCAGACCACGAGGTAGATGTCCTCACCGGTCAGCTCCCAGCGCTTGCAAATGCCCTCGGTGGCGTAGCGCAGCGTGTTGTTGGAGTGTGCGATGCCCTTCGGGGTGGACGTCGTACCCGAGGAGTGGAGCACCATGGCCAGGTCGTCACCTTGGCGGGGGACATGCTCGTCCGGGGGGTCATCCTGCGCCAGCTGGTCCACCAGTTCGGGCTCGATGGGCAGGAACAGCGGGACCTGGCCGGCGACCTGCTGACACTTGGCGAGTTCCTTGCTCCCGCCGAAGCCGAGCAGTCCGGTCGCGCGCGTCTGCTCGATCAACGCGGAGAGCTGCGTCTCGTTGAACATCGGCGGCAGTGGCGCGATGACCACGCCGCGGTGCATGCAGCCGAGCATCGCCACCGCCGCCTCGATTGAATGGCGGCCGAGGAGGATGACAACGTCCCCCGGCTCGACGCCGCCCTCCGCGAGCCGCACCGAGACGCCGACCGCCGCGCGCCGGAGCTGATCGAACGTGAAGGTGCGATCGTCGAGGATCAGCGCCAGCTTCTCGGGGCTCGCCTCGGCGCGGCGGGCAAAGTCGGTCCACAGATCTCCGTCACGCCAGTACCCCTCGGCGTAATAACGATCGGCTTCGGGCTGGAAGGTCAGGGTCGGCATCGGCTATCTCCACGTTGCATGTTGTCGAGTCTTGGTGGCGGGCGGCGCTCAGGCAATTGCCATTCCTCCGTCGACGCTGAGCACGGTTCCGGTGACGAAGCTGCTGCCGGGGCCGAGCAGGAACAGCACGGCCTCGTCGAGCTCGCCGACACGGCCGCCCCGTCCGAGCGGCGTCCGTGAGAGCAGGAAGTCGGGAAACTGCTCGGGATCGTCGCCGAGCTCCGCGTTCATCTCGGTGGCGAAGAAACCCGGAGCGACGGCGTTCACTCGGATGCCGTAGCGGCCCCACTGCGAGGCCAGCTCGCGGGTCAGGCCGATGATGCCGGCCTTCGACGCGACATAGGCGGCATCCGGGATCGACCCGATCGAGCGCAGACCCAAGACCGAAGCGATATTGACGATCGAGCGGCCCCCTCCGTTGCGCATCCGCTGCGCAGCCAGGACCGATAGCGCGTATGGCGCGACGAGGTTCAGGTCGAGCACGCGGGCGAAGGTGTCGGCCGATGTGCGCATGGCCGGCCCGGTCGCCCCGGCGCCTGCGTTGTTGATCAACCCGTCGAGTCTCCCATGTCGCTCGACGACACCGTCGATGAGACGAGCCCGATCAGATTCATCGGTGACGTCGCAGGTGACCGCGTCCGCGCCTGGGATCTCCGCGGTGAGCGCCGAGAGCCGGTCGGCACGGCGCGCGGCGAGGACGGGAGTCCCGCCGGCCTCGCCAACCGCTCGGGCGAGCTGAGCGCCCAGCCCTGAGCTAGCACCCGTAATGATGATGACGCGATCTTCTAGCTGTTGCAACGGTTCTCTCACTTGAACTCAGTTCAACTGTATCGAGCCGCTCCCAGAAACGCAACCGAACCCGCGGATTTCCCGTCCCCATAGGGGGATCTGAACCATCCGGGTGGTCACCGCCTCGCCCGTTGATAGAGTTGGGGTCACTTCAATGGAAAGAGGCATCGTGCCCAAAAAAGACCAGACGCAGGCGATCAAGGGGGCCGGAAGCCCAGACGGGTCGCGCAGCAAGCGGCCGGCGATCCTGACCAGTGCGATCGACCATTTCGGCCGCGATGGGTACGAGTACACGAAGTGGGCCGATATCGCCCACGACGTCGGATTGGGCTCAACGGCGCTGTATCACTACTTCGAGTCCAAGCTCCACTGTCTGCTGGAGATTCATACCGAGGCGCTGCAGGCCGAAAGGGAGAGGTTCGACACGCTGACGGCGGGCGGGGACGATTTCGGCCCGACACTCGTGCGCCTGCTCAACGGGCTGTTCGATCTGAGCGAGCACGACGTGATGCGCAATCGCGTACTGGTCGCCGAAGAGGGTGTGATCGCCGTCCCGCGCAAATCGCCGCGCGAGGAGGAGGCACGCCGGGTGGCCCGTGCACGTATGCGCGACATCGAGTTCGCCTGGGCCGCGTTCCTCACCCGCGGCATGGAGCAGGGTGCCATCCCGGAGGCCGACCCGCGCCTGCTCACGCACGCGATTCTCGGGTTGTACAAGAGCGTCTGGCATTGGTACCGCCCGGGCGGTGGCCTCTCGCTGGACGACATCCGCGAGTTCTTCGTGGAGCGTTGCCTGGCCGTCGCCGGTTTTTCACTGCCGGCCAAGCGCAAGCCGCGCGCCGCGCGCAAAGCGGCCTGATCGGCCGGCAGAGAACAACCAGGGCCGTTCACGCCCCATGCACGTGGGTACTGGTACGTACCAGAGTAATAGTGGTACGTACCAGTCCGGACGTGGCCCGGGAGGCGCGTCTTGCCGGGAGGCGCGTCTTGCCAGGAGGCGCCGTCTTGCCAGGACGTGTTCAGCGACCCGCCGGCGCGGCGGGGGTGGCCCGGCGGCGTGCCTAGCCGACCCGGACGAGTGCCTTGCCGGTGGTGTTCCCGGACAGGACCCGCATGAGCGCCTCGGGCGCGCGATCCAGGCCCTCGATGATCGTCTCGTGGTAGCGCAGCCGGCCCTCGGACAGCCAGCCGCCGAGCTCTCGCACCACGTCGGGCAGACGGTGCTGGTAGGCGCTGCCGCGAAATCCCCGGAGTGTGAGGTTGTTCGCCGTGGCCTGGAACAGGTTCGAGGGACCGTGCGTGGGTCCGACCGACTCGTACTCCGAGATGGCGCCGCAGAGCGCGGCTCTTCCCCACGGCCGAAGCGTGGCGAGCGCCGCCTCGAGGTGATCGCCGCCGACGTTGTCGAAGTAGACGTCGATGCCGTCGGGGGCGGCTTCGCGCAGCCGGTCGACGACCGGCCGATCGCGGTAGTTGAACGCCGCGTCGAGCTCCAACTCGTCGAGCAGGTAGCGGACCTTCTCGTCCGAGCCGGCGCTGCCGATCACGCGGTGGCCGCGAAGTTTGGCGATCTGCGCCGCCAGGCTGCCGACCGCGCCGGCGGCCGCGGAGACCCAGACGATGTCTCCTTCGCGCAACTCGGCCGCGTCGACGATCCCGGCGTAGGCGGTCACGCCCATGGCGCCGAGCGGCCCGAGGTATTTCTCGGCCGGCGCCACCGAGGTGTCGATCCGCGCCAGGGTGGCGATGCCGGCCAGCGCCGGCTCGCCCGCGGTGACAATTGCGTAGTCACGCCACCCCTTCGCGTGCCACACGGCGTCGCCCGCCTCGAATCCATCGGCGCGTGACTCGATCACCTCGCCAACGGCCCAGATGTCGTCCATCGCGGCGTTCAGCGGAAACGAATTGAAGTAGCCGGCGGGACCGCTCTCGCGCAATCGCAGGCGCATGCCGGGATCGACCGATGTGAACGTATTGCGTACGAGGACCTGACCCGGCTGCGGCTCCGGCACCTCAACCTCGACGGTGACGAAGTGGTCGGGTGTCACCTCGCCGACGGGATACTCGACAAGCTGGACCTGACGAGCGCGCTCCATCATCATCGCCGGACCTTGTAGCCAACCGACTCGCGATCCCACACGCCGTCGGCCTCGGTCCCTTCGGCCTTCAGCTCCTGCTTGAGGATCCGCTGCGCGTGCGACTTGGGCAGCGAGTCCACGAAGCGCAGGTACCTGGGAACCGCGAAGTGGGCCATCCGCTCGGTGCAGAAGTCGAGCAATGCCTCGGGGGCGAGGGTCGAGCCGGGCTTGAGGACGATCGCCGCCATCACCTCCTGGCCGCCGAGGGGCGAGGCGACCCCGTACACCGCCGATTCGAGCACCTCATCATGCAGCGCAAGGACGCGCTCGACCTCCCAGGCGGACACGTTCTCGCCGCGGCGGCGGATCGAATCGGTCTCCCGCGCCTTGAAGAAGTAGAAGCCGTCGGCGTCCCGGTAGCCGTGGTCGCCGGTGTGGAACCAGAGGTTCCGGATCGACTTCATCGTCGCCGAGTCATTGTTCCAATAGCCGGCCATCATCACGTGCGGTCGCGCGGGGCGGATGCAGATCTCGCCCGACTCGCCGACGGGAACCTCGACGTCGTTCTCGTCGAGGATGCACACCTCGTACCACGAAACCGGAAGGCCCATCGAGCCGGCGCGGCGCTGATCGTACGTGTTGAAGGTGATCGGCCCGGTCTCGGTCAGGCCGTACACGTCGAGGATGGCCAGGCCGTAGCGGTTCTCGAACTCGAGCACCTGATCACGCGGGGCGGCCGCGCCGACGACCACGCGCACGGTGTTGTCCGAGTCACCGGGTCCCTCCGGCTGCTTCATGAGGATGCGCAGCATCTCGCCCATGCCGTTGAACGCGGTGACGCCCTCGGTGCGGCACTGCTCCCAGAACCGGCTGGCCGAGAAACGCCGGTTGACGATCGACTTGGCGCCGGCAACCATGGCCGCAACCAAGGTCATGTACTTGGCGTTGGCGTGGAACAGGGGGAACACCGACAGCAGGACGTCGTCCTCGGTGTAGCCGGCGACCTCGGCCGTGCTCGTGGCCAGGTTGATGTTGTGGTTGTGGGGCAGGACGACGCCCTTGGGCGGACCGGTCGTGCCGCCGGTGAACAGGATCGAAGCGGGCTGCCCGGGATCGACCTCGCGGGTCTCGACCGAGTCCGGGTTGGCCAGCAGGCCGGCGAAGTCGAGTAGCGGCTTCCCGCCGTTGGCGTCGGCGGACGGCGTCCCGACGACCACCACGTGCTCGACGCTCGGGGAGTCGCCCAGCCAGGGCAGGACGTGACCGAGGAAGACGTCCTCGACGATCAGCACGCGGGCCTCGGTCGTGTTCAGGATGTGCGAGATCCCAGGACCTCGGGCGGCGTCGTGAATCGGCACCTCGATCGCCGCGAGCTTGAGAATCCCGAACCAGGCGTAAAGGAACTCGGACCGGTTCCCCATCATGATCGCGACGCGGTCGCCCTCGCTTACGCCCAGGTCCCGCAGGCCCGCGGCGACGTGTCCCGCGCGCTCCGGGAGCTGAGCATAGGTGACGGTGTCGTCGTCGAAGACCGCGAGCACGCGATCGCCGTAGCGCTCGGCGTACTGGTCGGCAAGTGTGGCTAGGTTCATCTCTCCCTCATATGGGTCTAGGTTCTGAGCAGCAGGCACGACGCCAGCGGACCCGCGCCCGCCGACACCGCCACCACCTTGGTATCCGGCACCTGACGCTCGCCGGCGTCCCCGCGTAGCTGAAGGCACGCCTCGTGGAGGTGACCGAAGCTGTGCAGGCGACCGGCCGAGAGCTGGCCCCCGCTGGTGGCCAGCGGCAGCTCGCCCGTCAGGCTGATGCGCTCGCCGCCTTCGACGAACGCGCCGCTCTCGCCACGGCCGCAGAACTGGAGGCCCTCGAGCCAGTACAGGCTGAGCACGGTGAAGCCGTCGTAGAGCTGAGCGGTGTCGACGTCGCTCGGCTTGAGATCGGTCCGGGACCACAGATGCGCGCCGGCGTTCATCGCCGCGGTCGTGGTCATGTCCTCCCACTGGTCCCAGGAGGCGCGGCCATTCAGCGCGCTCCCCACGGCCTCGAAGTGGATCGGCTGCTTCGGGGCATCGGGCGCATAAGAAGCATCCGAGATGACGATCGCCGTCGCTCCGTCGATGGCGATGTCGCAGTCGTACAGGCACAGGGGATCGCTGATCATCGGGGACGCCAGGTACTCGTCGAGCGTCAGCTCCTTGGTCAGGACCGCCTTGGGGTTGAGCGCGGCGTTGCGCCGGGCGTTGAGGCTGATCTGGGCGATTTGCTCACGGGTGGTGCCGTACTCGTGCATGTGCCGGCGCGCGTACAGCCCCATCCAGTTGGGCCCGGAGAACGCGCCGAAGGGAAGGATCCACTGCATGATCCCGGTGACCCCACCTGCGTCGGTGGCCACGCGCTCGGTGCTCTGGCGCCACGCCGTCGCTTCGTTCAGGGCCCGGTAGACGAGCACGTGACGGCACATGCCCGAGGCAACCGCCATGCACCCATGGATGACCGACGCGAGCATCCCCGGGGTCTCCGGGCCGGCGGCGTGCCAGTTCGTCTGCAGGCGCAGCGCATCGATGACGGCGTGCGGCCCGGGTCCTGAGGAGCCGGGACCGGGAGGTGCGAGCCCCTCGGCCCGGGTGACCGCGCCGGGCCAGGAGATGACGCCGTCGATATCGGCCGGCTTCAGTCCGGCGTCGGCGATCGCCTCGAGGCACGCGTCGAGAGTCAGCGCGAGCACGCCCTTGGTAACCCGGCGCCCGACCTCAGACTGGCCGACCCCCGAGATGATGCAGCGATCTTCGAACTTCTCGGCCATTGTCACGCTGGCCTGAACACCGGGACGTACGCATCGCCCTGCTCGCGGAACTCCACCTGCACCGGCATGCCGATCGCGACCTCGTCTGCCGCGCAGCCGACGATGTTCGTCATCAAGCGCAGGTCAGCCTGCTCGTCCAGTGCGACGATCGCGATCACGTAGGGAACCTCGAGCCCGGGAGACCAGGCGCGCTGGTTGACCGTGAAGGTGTAGACGCTGCCGCGCCCGCTCACCGCGTGAGGCGCGACGTCGTCGCTCAGGCACTGCGGGCACCGCGGCGAGGGCGGATGGATGTAGTACCCGCAGTCGTTGCATCGGACGATCCGCAACTCGCCGTCGCGGCCGCCCGTCCAGAAGTCTCGGTTGTCGTCGGTGAGAAGCGGTGCCGGAAACAAGGTCCTCCTGGCTTTCCTGAGCTGAATTCGGGTCGAACCCTATCACACGGAACCGAGACGCGACTAGGGGCCAATGTTGACCGCGCCGCGGCGGCACTTGACCCAGCCCACTCTTGCTAGGATAATCGAACCAAGTTCAACTCAACCGATCACCGCCCCTGGACGAGGAGAGTTCTTTGATGCTGTCGCGCGAATATCCCAACCTCTACATCGACGGTCGCTGGCAGGAGCCGGATTCCAAGGAGCGCTTCGACGTCATCTCACCGGCCACCGGCGAGAAGATCGGGTACGTCGCCGCGGCGAACGCGACCGACATCGATCGCGCCGTCGAGGCCGCCCGCCAGGCGTTCTACGAGACCGACTGGCCGACCCGTCCGGTGGAGGAGCGCGCGGAGATGATGGAGCGGCTGGCCGCCCTGCTCGCCGAGCATCAACCCGAGATCCGTGATCTGATCGTCGACGAGCTCGGGCACACAAAGCTGACCGCTGAGGTCTACCACTCGGTCGCGCCGACGCTGCACTGGAACTACTACGCGAAGGTGGGCCGGGAGCACAGGTTCGCCGAGGTCCGCGAGGCCGACCTGTCGCCGCTGGCCGGCAACGCGGGCGGGCTGATCATGAAGTACGAGAGCAAGAGCCTGCTCGTGCGCGAGCCGGTCGGCGTGGTCGCCGCGATGACGGCGTTCAACTTCCCGATCTCGGGCATCGCCCAGAAGATCGCGCCGGCGATCGTCGCCGGCTGCACGGCCGTCGTCAAGACGCCCGATCCCGATCCGCTGACGCTGTTCGCGATGGGGGATCTGATCACCGAGGCGGGCTTCCCGCCCGGCGTGATCAACATCGTCGCTGCGACCCGCGAGGGGTCCGAGCGCCTGGTGACGCACCCGGACGTCGACATGGTCAGCTTCACGGGCTCGGTCGAGGTCGGCAAGCAGATCGGTAAGGCATGTGGCGAGCTGATCAAGCCGTGCGTGCTCGAACTCGGCGGCAAGTCGGCGGCGATCGTCCTCGACGATGCCGACGTCGACGCCGTGCTCCCCGTTCTGGTGGGCTCGAGCGCCGGCACGAGCCAGGGCGAGAGCTGCGTCTGCATGAGCCGGATCCTGGCGCCGAAGTCGCGCTACGACGAGATCGCCGGCAAGCTCACCGAGGCATTCAAGAGCCTGAAGGTCGGCGACCCGCGCGAGGACGACACCGTGATCGGCCCGCTCGTCACCGAGGGACACCGCGACCGCGTCCTCGGCTACATCAAGAAGGCGGTCGACGAGGGCGCCACCGTGGCGGCCGGCGGCAACGTTCCCGAGCACCTCGACAAGGGGTGGTACGTGGAGGCGACCTTGCTGACCAACGTGACCAACGACATGACGGTCGCTCAGGAGGAGATCTTCGGCCCGGTCATCGCGCTCATTCCCTACGAGGATCAGGAGGACGCGGTGCGGATCGCCAACGACAGCCGCTTCGGCCTGTCCGGCTCGGTGTTCACCGGGAATCCGGCCCGCGGATTCGACGTCGCCCGGCGTATCCGCACCGGCACGTTCTCGGTCAACACGATGGCGGCCGACTTCAACTCGTCCTTCGGCGGCTACAAGGAGTCCGGCATCGGCCGGGAGCACGGCCCGTACGCGATCGACGAGTACCTGCTCGACAAGACGATCTCGATCGATCCCTCGCAGGAGTTTCCGGAGGAGGTCCTTCAGGCCCTCCAGGCGACGCCGGCGGCCGTCTAGCGGCGCGGCAACCCGGCGGCGAAGCCGATGACCACGGCCCCGGTCAGCCGGCGGGGCCGTCGTGCCCCGGCGGCGCACGACGGACCCTTGGTGCAAACGCTCATCGAGCGCGCGCAAAAGCACCTCGACGCCTCGACGCCTGAGTCCGCGCGCATGTACCGGCGCGCGGACCGGGTGCTCGTCGGCGGCGTCGCCTCGTCCTTCCAGCGACGGGTGCCATGGCCGTTCTACCTGACCCGGGGGGAGGGTGCGATCGTCTGGGATCTCGACGGCAGGCGGATGGTCGACTTCCACAACGGCTTCGGCTCGATGGTCCAGGGTCACGCCAATCCAGCCATCGCCGCCGCGGTGGCAAGGCAGGTCTCCAACGGAAGTCACTTCGCGGCGCCGACCGAGGACGCCGTGATCGTGGCCGAGGAGCTGACCCGCCGGTTCGGCCTGCCCAAGTGGCGCTACACGAACTCTGGCTCGGAGTCGACCATGGACGCGATTCGCATCGCGCGCGGTTTCACCGGTCGCGACACCGTGATGAAAATGGTCGGCTCGTATCACGGCCACCACGACGCCGTCATGGTCGCCACGGGCGGTGATCGCGACGTTCCTGATGAGCGCGGCAACTGGCCGTCGGTGGCCTACGGCGCGGGAATCCCGGACGCAGTAGCCGAGCTGACCGTTGCCGTTCCGTTCAACGACACCGCCGCCCTGGAGCGGCGAGTACAGGAACTCGAGCGTGAGTCACGGACGCCCGCGTGCCTGATCATCGAGCCGGCGATGATGCTTGGGATGATCCTTCCCGAGCCCGGCTATCTGGAGGCCGTGCGCGAGATCACGCTGCGTCACGGCATCGTGCTGATCTTCGATGAGGTCAAGACGGGCCTGGCGGTCGCCGCTGGGGGGGTAACGGAGCGCTCTGGCGTCAAGCCCGATCTCGTCACCCTGGCCAAGGCTCTGGGCGGAGGGCTGCCTTCAGGCGCGATCGGCGGCACGGAGGAGGTGATGTCGGTCGTCGAGGACGGATCGGTCTATCAGGTGGGCACCTACAACGGCAACGCACTCACCGTCGCCGCCGCCCGGGCGAGCCTGTTCGAGGTCCTGACACCCGACGCTTACGCTCACCTCGAACGACTCAACCGCCGGATGCTCGACGGCTGCCAGCGCGTCCTCGATGCGCACGGCGCGACGGGTTACGCGCTCGGCATCGGCGCCCGCGGCTGCGTGACGCTGTCGCCGGCGCGGATCACGGACTACGCGACGCTCCGCGCGAATCAGGACCTGGACCTGCTCCGACTCACTTGGCTCTACGCAGTGAACTCGGGCGTGTTCATCACACCCGCACGGCCGGAGCAGTGGACGCTGTCGGTGGCGCACCGCGACGATGACGTCGACGCGTACGTCGGCTTTCTCGACCGCCTCCTAACCGATCTCCAAGCAGCCGTCTGACCCTTCGTACTGGCACCCCACCGGAACTGAAATAAAGGAGAGCCCGTGTCGTCAACCTCCACCGCCACGGCGACGACCGCCGGCGTGCGTCTACACCCCGAAGCTGAGCGGCGCTACCGCGAGCGCACCCGCCGTTCCCTTGAGCTGCTCGAGCAAACGAAGGCGCTGATCCCCACCGGCCACGCCGGCGGGATGTGGTACCAGCTGCCCTATCCGGTGCTGCTCGAGCGCGGGCAGGGCGCGCGCGTGTGGGACGTCGACGGCAACCGTTACCTCGACATGCGCATCGGGGACTGGGTCATGGCACTCGGGCACCGCAACGAGACGGTGCGCGACGCCATCGTCGAGCAACTCGACCGCGCGACACAGCTGGGATGCCCGGAATGGGGGCTCGCGCACCGCATGGCCTCGCTCCTCATCGAGCGGATGCCGTCCGTCGAACGAGTGCGCTTCCTCGCCTCGGGGACCGAGTCGAACCTGCTTGCGCTGCGTCTCGCGCGCGCGTACACAGGACGGACCAAGCTGGCCAAGGCGCAGGGCAGCTACCACGGCATCGCCGACGTGCTGGTCGTCGGTGACTCTTCGATCAGCTTCGACGCCACCGGAGTGCCCGCCGGTGTGACGCCGGGCGTGGCGCAGGACGTGGTCGAGTTCCCGTTCAACGACGCGGACGAAGCAGAGGCCGTCCTCGAGCGCGAGGGCTCGGACCTCGCTGCCGTCCTGGTGGAACCGATCATGGGGGCCGCGGGCATGGTGCCGGCCACCACAGAGTTCCTGCAGCGGCTGCGCGACGTCACGGCGCGACTTGGCATCGTGCTGATCTTCGACGAGGTGGTCACCTTCCCGACTGCCTACGGCGGCGCGCAGGCCCATCACGGTGTCACTCCGGACCTGACCGTGATGAGCAAGGCCATCGGCGGGGGGCTGCCCCAGGCCGCCGTCGGGGGCCGTGCCGAAATCATGGGCCTGCTCGATCCTTACCTGCACGACGGACGAGCCCCGGTGCTCGCGGCGTCGACCTTCGGTGGCAACGTGGCCGCGCTGGCCGCGGGGATCGCCACGATCGAGCAGCTCACACCCGAGGTGCACGCGCGGGTGCAGGCGGTCGGGGAGCGGATGCGGCGCGGCATCGATGAGATCGGCGAGAAGTACGGCATCCCGCTGCACGCTACGGGCTTCGGCCACCTTTACGGCATGCACTGGGCGCCCGAGCGCGTCGTCGACTATCGCACGCGAATGCTCGATGACAACGAGAAGCTCGCCAACATCATGCTCGGATTGCTGAACGAGGGCGTTTACCAGTATTCGTTCGCCACCCTGCTGCTCAGCGCCGCGCACGGTGACGAGGAGATCGACGAGTTCCTCGCCGCGCTGGAGCGTGCCCTGCACGCCGTCGACCTGGTGTCCTGAGAGCGCGCGCATGGACCTAGGACTGGCTGGTAAGCGGGCGATCGTCACCGGCGCATCGCGGGGAATCGGGCGGGCGATCGCGCTCGGGCTGGCGGCAGAGGGTTGCGCCGTCGCGATCGGGGCGCGTGACGCCGACGGCGTCGAGGCGGCGGTCGCCGAACTGCTGGGCCGCGACGCTACTGCGCACGGCGAGACGATCGACGTGACTGACGCGGAGGCACTCGAGGCGTTCGTGGCGTCGTCGGCCGCCGCCCTCGGCGGACTGGACCTCCTGGTGGCCAACGCCGGGGCGCTGCGCGGCGGGCCGCGGATCTCGGCGATCGAGGCGAGCGACTGGCGCTACACGTTCGACATCAACGTCACGCACCCCGCGATCGCCGCGCGCGCGGCCGCACCGCTGATGGCCCAGGCCGGAGGTGGCGCGATGGTCTTCATCTCGTCGATCGCGGGCATGCACCCCTGGACCCGGCCGCATTACGGCGCGGCGAAGGCGGCGGAGAGCCACCTAGCGGGATCGCTCGCGCGTGAGCTGGCACCCAGTGGGATTCGCGTCAACGCGATCAGCCCGGGCTCCATCATGCACCCGGGGTCGGGGTGGGAACGAGCGGCCGAGGACCGCGAGGCGTTTGACCGCTGGCTCGAGCACGAGCTCCCGTTCGGGCGCCTGGGCACCGCCACCGAGATTGCCGACGTCGCGTGCTTCCTGCTGTCGGACCGCGCCTCGTGGGTGACCGGAGTCAACCTGGCCGTCGACGGCGGTCAGAACCCACCCAACATGATGAGCACGCAGCCTATGCCGGGCCGCTGGCGCGACGGCTGACCGCCTCTGTCACGCGAGCACGTCGGTGAGGATGAGCGCGCCCGAGTCGTGCACCGTGCCGCCGAGGCCGGCGTCGATGTACGAGGTGGCCGTCGCCTCCATGACGATCGCGGGCCCGGCGAACTGCGCTCCGGGCGCCAGCGATTCTCGCTCGATGAGCTCGAACTCGCACCACTCCTCATTCGCGAACGAGTAGGCCCGCGCGGTGCGGGGTGCGCGCCCTGCACCGTTGCCGATCGAGTGACGGGTGCTCGCCGCGCGCGGGAGAACCGTACGCTCGATCGCCCGTACCGAGAGGATGTCCACGCCGACGTCGAAGCTGTGGCCGTACGTCCGCTCGTAGAGGTCGGCGAACCGACGCGCGATCTCCTGGGGCGGCTCGGCGATGCGGCCATCGGCGAGAGCCACGGGGACGGTCAGCGTGTACTCCTGGCCGGGATAGCGCAGGTCGAACTCGGCCTCGTGGGTCACCGTGCCCTGCAGGTCGGCCTCGGCCCGCGAATCCAGCTGCTCGATGAGGTTCTCGATGGTCCGCTGAGCCCGGGCGATTCCCTCGTCGTCGAGCGGGGAGACAATCGTCAGCGCGGCCGAGCGCACGACGTCCTGCTCCAGCAGTCCCCAGGCGGAGAAGTTGCCCGCGTAGTTCGGAATCACGATCGTCCGGATGCCAAGCTCACGGGCCAGCAACGAAGCGAACAGCGGACCGGCGCCGCCATAGGCGATCAGCGCCGCCGAGCGGGGATCCTCGCCGACCTCGATGCTCACGGCACGGATCGCGCTGGCCATGGTCGCGCCCGCCACGCGCAGCACACCGCGCGCCGCCTGTTCGGACTCGAGGCCAAGCTGCTCCCCCAGCCGTGCCAGCGCCGCCGCGGCGGCGTCGATGTCGAGCTTGAGTCCGCTTGCCAGCGTGTCGCGAGCGAGCATCCCGAGCGTCACGGCGGCGTCGGTTACCGTCGGCTCCGTGCCGCCCCGGCCGTAACAGACCGGCCCCGGGTGGGCGCCGGCGCTGCGCGGACCCACGTTCAGCAGGCCACGGTCGGCGGACGCGATCGAGCCGCCGCCGGCCCCGACGGACCTGACGTCTACCCACGGCGTTTGCAGCGGCATACCGACGACCTCGCCCTCGTGCTTGACGCGCGGCCGACCGTCGACGAGCAGACAGGTATCGAAGCTCGTGCCACCGACGTCCGCGGTGATGGCAAGCGGAAGACCGACCTCCGCGCACAGCTTGCTGGCACCCACGGCGCCGGCGACGGGACCTGACATGGCCGTCTCGAACGGGCGCGAGCGCGCCTCGGCGAAGCTGAGGCAGCCACCGGCCGACGTCGTGATGAGGCACTCGCCGGCGAAGGCTTCCTGGCGCAGCCCGGCCTCGAGCCGCTCCAGATAACCCGAGACCGCGGGCCGGACATACGCGTCGACCACGGTCGTCGACGCGCGCTCGTACTCGCGGTACTGGCCGCTGACCAGGTGCGAGAGCGACACCGGCCCGGCGAAACCGGCCTCGCGCAGGACCTCCGCCGCCTCCAGCTCGTGCGCCGGGTTGGCGTGCGAGTTGAGAAACATGATCGCGACGCACTCGACGCCCTCGCGGACGAACGTCGAAGCCGCCTCGACCACACCGTCCCGATCGAGCGGCCGGCGGACCGTGCCGTCAGCGAGAACGCGCTCACGGACGCCCAGCCGCAGCGGCCTGGACACGAGCGGCTCCGGCGTCCTGAACAGGCGGTCCCACATGTGCTCGCCGCGTTCGTCAACCCGCAGCAGGCGGCGAATGTCGAGCACGTCGCGGAACCCTTCGGTCGTGAGCAGGCCCACTCGGGCGCCCCTGCGCTCGAGCAGGGCGTTGAGGCCGACCGTCGTGCCGTGCAGAAAGTAGCCGGCGCGCTCCACCGCCGAGCGATCAACCGTGTTCGCGAGCACGCCCTGCACGGCCTGGTCCACCGCGGCCGGATTGGACGGTCCCTTTCCCACCGTGATCTCGCCGGACTCCTCGTCGAGCACGATCAGGTCGGTGAACGTGCCGCCTACGTCGATACCAATGCGCGTTGCCATGCCGATCCTCCTTCAGAACGCGTGCGGGTAGCGCGCCCGCGCGCCAGCCTCGGTCAGGTAACCCGCGTCGATGTCGGCTCGCACCTCGTCGGCCGGCCGCTGCTCGGGCGGGCCGAAGGCGGCGCCGCCACCCGTGCGAACCTCGATCCGGGTTCCCTCGGGGACGTGCAGGCCGGTGACCTTGGTGTGTTGCTCGATGGTGCCGTCGGGCGCATGCACCAACACCTGGTTGCAGCGCCCGGTCCCACCACCGCCGAGCGCAAAGGGCGGCACCTGGGAGCGCTCGTTGACCACGGTGAGGTCCATGTCGCGCAGCGCGGTGACGGCGAAGTCGATCCCCGCCCCGCCGCGGAAACGCCCCGCGCCGGCGGAATCCGGCGCGTAGTCCGCACACTCGACCACCATCGGCGTCTT
Source organism: uncultured Solirubrobacterales bacterium (assembly GCA_963832315.1). Taxonomy (GTDB): domain Bacteria; phylum Actinomycetota; class Thermoleophilia; order Solirubrobacterales; family Solirubrobacteraceae; genus Palsa-465. Next base: position 142,997 of record CAWHTT010000018.1, read on the forward strand.
AGCCTCCCACACCTCCCACGACATGCCGCGCAGTCCCGAGATGCCGACCGGCATCAGGGGACCGCCGCCGTCGCCGTACGCCGCCGCCGCCGGCGCGCCGCCGACGACATTGATCGAGTCAGCCCAGAAGCTCCCCTCGGCATTGAGTCCCCACATCACGAGAGAAACGCACATGTCGAAGCCACCGGGCATGTACTCCGGCCTGGCCCCAGCAATTGCCTCGTTGATCGCCTCGATCAGGATGTACATCGGGTAGCTGGCCAGCGCGCACGGGGCGGGGCGCTGCGGATCGAACATGGAGCCGGGTCGGGTGCGTAGCTCGAGCGGGCGGAAGTAGCCCTCGTTGGCCCGGCCGTCGTCGATGGCCAGGGCCATCATCGCGCACCGCATCGCCGAAATGACGCCCACGCGCGGGCTGTTAACGGGCCCGGGTTGCGCCGGCGGAGCGTCGGTGACGTCGATGGTGATCGCCCCGTCCTCGATCTCGACCGCGACCTCGAAGGGGAGCATCACCTGCTCGAGGCCGTTGTGTTCGTGGACCATGGTGCTCGTGTAACGGCCCGGCGGTAGCTCGGCCAGCCGGTCGCGCATCTTGGCCTCGCTGGCATCGAGGATCACCTCCACCGCGGCCTCGAACTGCTCGAGCCCGTAGCGCTCGATCAACTCGAGCAGTGCCCGTAGCCCTGCGCGACAGGCGCCCGCCTGTGCGCTGAGATCTCCGGCCGCGGATTCGGGCAGGCGGGTGTTGGACAGGATCGTGCGGTACAGATCATCATCGCGCCGGCCCGCCTTGAACAGCTTGACCCCGGGATAGATCGTGCCCTCCTGAAACAGGTCGGTGCTGTTGCTCACGAACGGCGCCAGGGCGCCCACGTCGAGTTGATGCGCCTTGATCGCGGCGTAGGCGACGAGCTCTCCGTCGAGGAAGCCGGGCACGATCACCGCTACGTCCCACTGGTGGGTCCCGGTCAGGTACGGATCGTTGACGACGATCACGTCGCCGTCCTGCAGACCCTCCCGGGTCGCGTAGTGCTCGAACGTCGCTTCGACGCAGAAGCCGAGGCTGCCGGTGAACATCGGCAGCGTCTGGATCTGGGAGAGCATCCGGAACCGGCGGTCGTAGAGGGCGCCGCCGCCGTCGAGAACGTCGTAGATGATCGGCGAGAACGCGGTCCGCTTCAGCGTCACGAGCATCTGATCGGCCGCCGCGTCGAGGCCGTGGCGGATGATCGATGCCGTCACCGGATCCACGGCAGCGGTGCGGTCAAGCTGCGCCGACTCAGTCGTCGCGTCCATATCTCTCTCTCCTCAGGGCCCCAACGGATAGACGTAGTCCGGATCTGGCATCGAGAAACCAGGTGCTGCCTGGCCGATTTCGAGCAGGAAGCCGAGATCGCCCGTGGTGTCGAAGTACATGCCCCGCACCCGGTCCCCATCGGGCGACTTTCCTGTGAAGGTGCCATCGAACGGGACGGCGAGGCCGAGTGCTTCGAGTTCGCCCTCGGCACGCGCGAAATCCGGAACGTCGAGGCGCACGTGGTGAAGGTGGTCTGCTCCTCCGCTGTCCCTGAGCGAAGCCGCATAGAGACTGCGGTCATCCAGAGGCTGGATGAGTTCGATCCGAAAGCCCGGACTCAACTCGGCCAACGCCACGCGCATCTCGAAGTCGGCCGGCTCCCCATCCATCGTGGCTTCCATGTTCGAGCGGTCGTACGTGAACACTCGCCAGGGCCCGACTCGATACCGATCCCACCAGCGGCGCACGGCGCCGTCCAGGTCGGCGGTTACGACACAGACGTGGTTTGCGCCGGTGAACATCGAGGATTCCTCCGAAAGGTGGCGGCGGGGCAACCGCTTGGTGCCCCGCCGCGTTGGATTGGACAGGTATCCGAGCCTGCCGCTTACTGCAGGTGCCAGAGCGCCTTGAACTGCGACGGCGCGTCAGCCGGCTCGCTCCAGAAGCCGTTCTGGATGTTGACCGAGTTGATGTTCGACTTGGTCAGGATCTGCGTCGGCTGCAGGGCTTGCTCCGTCTGGTTGATGGGCAGGCCCGCCTGGTCACGGAACATCGCATCGAACATCGCATAGGGCTGGTAGCCGGGATCGAAGCCAGTCCACGCAGCTTGCTGACCGCTCTTCAGCGCGGCGATCGCGCCGGCATCCGCCGCCTGGCCGATGATCTTGACCTTCCCACCCAGACCTGCGGCGTTGAGCGCCGAGTTGATCCCCTCCGCAAACGGGCCATAGTCGAACACCAGGTAATTGGCGTCGGGGTTGGTCTTGAGCGCCGAGACCATCCGGCTCGGGATCTTGCCAGCGGACAGGTCCGGAATCGTGATGTCAACGATCTGTGTCTTGCACGCCGGACACAGCGACTTGACGGTCGCCGTGAACGCGTCGGTGAACGCAGTAAGCACCGGGTAGGCCGCCACGTGCTCAATGACGGCATTGCCCTTACCGCCCGAGTCCGACACGAAGTAGTAGGCGAGCACTCGGCCCATCTCGGCATCGTTCGAGCATCCATTCGACGCGCCGATGATCGGTGGCTTCACGGTCACGGGGCAGACCGCGGTGATGACCCATTTCGCTCCGGCCGACTGCACCTTTTGAAGCGCCTGCGAGGTGACGGGCAGGCCGGCTTCGGCGACGTAATCCGGGTGCTTGGTCACCGCCGTGTCGATTGCCGCGTTGAACGACCCGATGTTGGCGGGGTCGTAGCTGATCTGGGAATAGCTCCAGTGCGCAAGGGTCGCCAACTCCTTCAGACCCTTCTGAATCACGACGTTTCCGGGGTCGGTCGTCCCCAGCATGACCAGCGACTTGCCGGCCGACGGAGGCGACGTGAGCGACTGGGTCTGGATGATCTTCGTGGGAGTGGCCTCGTATTGCTTCAGCTTCGCCTGGGCGGTGGCCACCCCACCGCTCGCCGCTGAGGCATCGGCGGCGTTGCTTGCCGAGGTCGTCGAGCTCGACGAGCTCGACGAGCCACACGCGGCCAATGCCGCCGCGATCGCTACGGCGACGGCGAGCGCCGCGAGACGACGAATTGGTCGGCGGCCGCCGGCCCCGAACTCAAGAAGCTGCATGACCTTGACTCTCCCTCTCTCTCCGAAAATGAAGTGAACTCAAGTTGGGAGACTAGCAACATCAGGCGCCGAGTCAAGGGCGCGCCCATCACAAACTTAGACCCGGGCCGCTCGGGAATGAGAAGGCGCTCAGCCGCGCGACTTTGACGTCTAAACTGAACTCAGCTAATGCACGTCAATCTGGACCGAGCACGACTGCCTCTCCCGCGAGCCTAAAGGAGCAACACCGTGTACAAAGCGATCGGCATCTGGTCGTGGCCGCGCGACGAAGACCGCGCGCAGTTCGATGAGCACTACGAGAAGGTCCACTACCCGCTCGCCGAGAAGCTTCCGGGCGCGCGCCGCATCACGGTTCTGACCGGCGGTGAGAACGCGCGGGCGTCGGGTATGTTCCGGGTGGCCGAGGTGTACTTCGACGACCGCGCCGCGTTCGACCGCGCCGCCGACTCATCGGAGTGGCAGGCGATGGCGGCCGACGCGCAGGGGCTAATGGAGCGCTTCGGAGTCACCCTCCTGGCGGCTGACGGCGAGGAAGCCGACCGGCAGTACTGACGCGCGCCCGGCCGCTTACAGCGCGCCGGATGCCGTCCGGATTCGCGGTCAGCGGCCGCGGGTGGACGCTCGTCAGACCGTGGTGAAGCCGCCGTTGGGGCTGATGGTCTCGCCCACGCAGTAGCTCGCGTCGTCGCTGGCCAGGAACGCCACGGCGGCGGCGATCTCCTTCGGCCGGCCGAGCCGGCGGATCGGGGTACCGAGGGCGATCCCGGCGAGCAACGCTTCGGACGTGTCGGCGGTCATCATCGGCGTGACGACGAAGCCCGGTGCGACCGCGTTGACGCGCACGCCCTGCTGGATCAGTTCCTTGCCCACCGAGCGCGTGAGCCCGAGGATCCCGGCCTTGGCCGCCGAGTAGTGCGGGTGGCCTTCGCAGCCCTCGATGCCGCAGATGGACGCAACGTTGACGATCGAGCCGGTGCCGCGGGCCACCATCGAGCGAGCGGCTGCCCGGGTCCCGTAGAACGTGCCGCCCAGGTGGACGGCCAGCATCCGCTGGAACTCCTCGTCGGTGACCTGGATCAGCGCGTCGAGCGCCGTCGTCACCGTGCCCGTCGCCATCTCGTTCATCTGCTGCTCGGCCCGCGGCTGCACCCGCTCGGCGTGGGCGCGACCGGAGATGCCGGCGTTGTTGACCCAGACGTCCACCGGGCCGAGTCGCTCCTCGACCTCGGCGAGCGCCGCATCCACGGCGGCGCTGTCGCTCACGTCGGTGGCGATCGCATGACCGCCGCCGGCGACGTCCGCGGTGAGCTTCGCCGCCTCGAGGTTCAGGTCCAGCACCGCCACGCGGGCGCCTTCCTCGCGGAAGCGGATCGCCACCGCCTCGCCGATTCCCGACGCCCCGCCGGTGACCACTGCGACCCTTCCGTCGAGCCTCATCGTTCACGCCTCCTGTTGTTCGATCCCGGCGCGACCAGCTCGTCGAGCTGCTTGGCGTCGAGGTTGTGTGCGTACTGGTGCTTGACCTTCTTGATCGCTTCGAGCGCCACCAGCGCTTCAACGGGGTCCATCGGCGAGCTCCCTTCGTAATCGAACGTCTTGCATCCTCAGGGGCTGTAAGGACCGGCACCGACCCCACCGTCGAGCGGAAATCCGCCGCCGGTCGCATAGCCGCTCTCGTCGCTGAGCAACCATGTGGCAAGGGAGGCTTGCTCGTCGGGCGTCGAGTAGCGACCCAGCGGGACGCCGGCTAGGAATGCCTCTCTGGCGCCGGTCAGGTCGTCGTTGCCAGCAACAAATGACTCCGCGCGATCGACCAGGCGAGTGGCCACATAACCGGGGCAGATCGCGTTCACCCTGATGCCGTGCCGTCCGACCTCGAGCGCCGCCGACCGAACAAGCCCCATGATCGCGTGTTTGGAGGCCACATAGGGCGCGAAGTACTGCGAGCCCTGCGCGGCGAGCGCGGATGCGGTCGCGACGATCGACCCGGCGGTCCCGTCGTCGACCATCTGCCGGATCGCCGCTCGCATTCCCAGGAAGGTGCCGCGGAGATTGATGCTGACCAGCCGGTCGAAGGCCTCGACGTCGTAGTCGGCGATCAGAGCGATCTCGCCGCCAACACCCGCGTTCAGGAAGACGCCGTCGATCCGGCCGAGATGCTCGGTCGCTGCCAGCATGTAGCCGCTGACCCCATCCTCGGTGCTGGTATCGGCTGCGAATGCCTCGCAACCGTCGAGGTTTCCGGCGACCTGCTCCAGCTCGGCGGCGTCGATGTCAACGATCAGGGTTCGTGCGCCTTCGGCGGCCAGGCGTCGGGCGGTCGCCGCGCCGATACCCCGGGCGGCACCGGTCACGACGATGCCCTTCGAGGCGATTCCTTGAACGGGCATGCGCGCGCCTACGCGACGGACGGCTGCGGAGCGCCCCACAGCACCTCGAGGTCTTGGATCGCCACGACGAACAGCGACGGGTTCAGTTCGATCTCGATCTCCGGGTCGGCGAGACGCAGGTCGGGCATCCGTTCCGTCAGGGTCTCCAAGGCCACCCTGCCCGCGACACGGGCGAACGGAGCTCCGAGGCAGAAGTGCGTGCCCCGACCCAGGCCGAGCTGCTGGTTGAGTTCGGCGGCCGAGCGCTCCATGTCGAACCGCCCCGGGTCCTCGAAGGTCGACGGATCCCGACTCGCCGAGCCGGTATGGAGCAGTACGAATGAGCCCGCCGGAATGGTCGTGCCGGCGACCTCCACGTCTCGGGTTGTGGTCCGGCCCACCGCGCGAATCGGTCCGTGCATCCGCAGCGTCTCCTCGACCACCGCTCCTGCGTACCTCCCCGGATCGCCACAGAGCTTGTCCCAACGCTCACGAACCGCGAGCAGCATGTACACCATCCGGGCAATCAGCGCTCCCGTGGTGTCGATCCCGCCGACGAGCGACTGCGTCACCACAGACACCAGCTCGGCGTCGGTGAGCGCCTGATCGCTCTCGTCGTCCCTGGCCTTGATGAGAAGCGAGACGACATCGTCGCCGAGGTTCTTGCGCCGCTCCTCGATCACCCCACGCATGAAGCGGTCGAAATGGATCGCGCGCACCATCGCCTCGTCCAGCTGCGCATCGGTGACCGGGTCGACCGAGAGCACCACGGCGTCGGTGGCGTACTGCTTATTTCGGCTGCGTCTCGGGATCGGGATCCAGGCCCAGCATCGCCGCCGCCGTGTAAGGGAAACTTGGACGCGAACACCTCAATCAGATCCGCGCGGCCCCCGTCGATGAAGTCGTCCACCAGCCGGTTGGCGATCTTGCGGAACTCGGGTTCGCGTGCCTTTGCCGTCGCAGGCGTGAATGCCTTCTGGGCAATGCGCCGAAGGTAGGTGTGACGGGGCGGATCCATGCCGTTCAGCTGCAGGGCAGAAGGATGCTCCTCGAGCTCATCCCGATACTTCTCAGGAACGGCAGGAAAGTTGATGTGGGCCCCCGACGAGAAGGTCTCGATGTCCCGCAGGGCCTCCCGCACGTCCGCGTAGCGGGTGACGACCCACATTCCGTACTGCGGCAGGAAGAACACCGGCCGTTCGTCCCTGGCAACGGCCAGCGCAGGCCATGGATCGTAGACATCGGGCGCCTTCCCTGGGTCGAAATCTCCCATGTGCGGGCACTCGGTGTGAACCGTCATCTGAACCTCTCCTACGGCGTCGATGCGCCGCGATGTGTAGGGGCCCTACGCGCGAGAGTACACAGTAACAGAATTGACATCAGTTTAGGAGAACGCCCGTCCGCTGTCGCCCGATAACGGACTCACCCGTCAATGCTGACCTGATGTCAGGTAGATACCAACGGCCCGGAGCGATCGAAGGCACGGTGCACAAGGCGATCGTCTTGCACGATGGACCCAGTGTTCTTGGCCGCCGACGGCGAGCAAGGCCGACCGGCAGTACTGACGCGCGATCGGCCGCTTACCGCGCGCCGGAGGCCGCGGCCCGAACGGCGTCCGAGAGCACCTTCATGCCGCCGTGCGCGGTCTGACCGCCGTCGACCGGGATCTCGAGGCCGCTCAGGTACGACGACTCCTCGCTGAGCAGGAACAGGACGATCGCGGCGACGTCGCCGGTCGTCGCGGCCCGCGCCAGCGGGACGCTGCTCAGGAGCGCGTCGGACACCCCCTGCGGCACATCGGAGGTCATTGCCGTGGCCATCAGCCCGGGCATCACAGCGTTCACGCGAATGCCGCGCGGGCCAAGCTCGAGGCTCGCCGCGCGCGATAGGCCGCGGAGCGCCCACTTGCTCGCGGTATAGGGAATCGCGAAGTGCCCGGTCAGCGCCGCGATCGAAGCGATGTTGACGATCGACGAGCCGGCCGGCATGAGGTCCATGAGCGCCTGCATTCCGAGCATAGGCCCGGTGGCGTTGATCGCGAGCGTGCGGTTCCAATCCGCGAGCGACACCTCGCCGAGCCGGCTGCGCATCGTGATGCCGGCGTTGTTCACGAGGCCGTGGCAGGCGCCGTGCTCGCGCCGGAGCCAATCGGCGAACCCGTCCCACTGGGTCTCATCCGTCACGTCGAGCTCGCGCATCGTGACCCGCTCGTCCGGCGCTGTCGGGACGAGATCGGCGCCGATGACAGTGGCACCCGCGTCCGCGGCCCCGGTGGCGATCGCGGCGCCGAGTCCCTGGGCGGCTCCGGTCACGACGACGACGTGGTCGCGGAGGCTCATCGCGCCGTGAAGGCGCCGTCGACGGCGTAGAAGCTGCCGCTCACGAACGAGGCCTCCTCGGAGGCCAGCCAGGCCACGAGCGCCGCCACCTCGTCCGGCTCACCGAGCCGTCCGAACGGGTTCAGCGACGCCAGGTAGTCGGCGCCGGCCTGATCGAGCGAGGCCGCCAGCAGCGGCGTTCGGATGACCGCGGGTCCAACGCAGTTCACGCGCACGCCGCGTCCGGCGCAGTCGATCGCCGCCGCGCGGGTGATGCCGAGCACTCCGTGCTTGGCCGCAACGTACCCGATCATGGAGTCGCGCGCGACGACCGAGAACATCGACGCCATATTGATGATCGACCCGGCCCCCGTCGACAGCATGTGCCGAAGCTCGGCGCGCATGCTGTAGTAGACGCCGCTCAGGTTGATGTCGATGACCTTGCGCCAGTCGTCGATCGGATACTCCTCGCTGCTGATCAGCGGGCCGCCGATGCCGGCGATGTTGGCCGCGATGTGAAGGCCACCGAACGTATCGACGGCGTGGGCGACGGCTCGCTCTGAGACCTCCGGGTCGGTGACATCACCGACGAACGGGCTCCCCGAAACGATGTCGCTCGCCACGCGCTCCGCCGCCTCCGCTTGCACGTCCATGACGACGACGCTGGCACCGTCCGCCGCGAGCCGGCGCACGATGGCTTCTCCGATCCCCGAGCCGCCACCGGTGACCAGCGCGACCTTGCCCTCGACCCGCGCGCTCACGACGCCTGCACCCGGAGGTCGATGAGGTAGTTCCCGGCCGCGTCGGGTTCGCCTCGCTGGCCCGGACGGATGACGATCACCGTGTCCGGGAGCTCGATGAGCGCCGGACCGTCGATCGCGGCCGCCGGCACCTCTTCGTAGATCGGTGTGTCGCGGTTCTCGCGCAGCTCCGACCAGTAGACGGGACGGGAGCGCCGGGCCGCCTCGCCGCGCTCGTCCGAGGTCAGCTCGGCCCTTCCCGTCTTCGCGGTTGCGCGAACCTGGAACGCCGTGAAGTCGATACCGCCCGAGCGGTCCCCGGAGCCGCGACCGAATAGTTGCTCGTGGACGTCCTCGAACCGTCGATCGATCAGTTCCACCGCGCCGTCGTCGATTCGGCCGGCCGGGACCGCCACCTCGACGTCATGAATCTGCATCGAGAAGCGCATCCGCACGGAACGCTCGAGCGCCACGCCGGCCGCGTCGATGCCCTGGCTGGCGAACTTGTCGTGCGCCTCGCTCTCCAGCGCGGCAAAGATCTCCTCCACGCTCGCTCCCGGCACCGGAAGCCTGACGACGCGCCACCGCTGGACGACATGAACGACGTCGGACGTCGCGGCGCCGTACGCCGACAGCACCGAGGCCGCATGCGGGAGCGGAACGACCACTCTGGATATCGCCGCCTGAACCGCGACCGCCGGGGCATGAAGCGGCCCCCCGCCCCCGAACGCGGCACAGGCGAAGTTCCGCGGATCGAGCCCACGCAGGAGACTCATACGCCGGACGAGGTCGGCCATCTTCGCGTCCACCACCGTCGAGATGCCGGCGGCCGTCTCGTGCCGGGTCATGCCAAGCTGAGTCGCGAGTCGATCCACGGCCTCCTCGGCCAGGTCGCGGTCCAGTCGCATGCGCCCGCCCAGGTAGTTGTCCGGGTTGACCAGGCCGAGGACGACATCGGCGTCTGTGACCGTCGCGTCGGTTCCGCCGAACCCGTAGCACGCCGGGCCCGGTCGCGCCCCGGCGCTGCGGGGACCGACGTTCAACCGTCCGACTGCATCGATCCAGGCGATGCTCCCGCCACCGGCGCCGATCGATTCGATGTCGAGCATCGGAAGCGCCATCGCGTAGCGTTCGAAGATCGAGATGTCGCGCTGGAGCGGACGGCCGTCGTGGATCACGCTGACGTCGAAGGTCGTGCCGCCCATGTCCACGGCGATGACGTCTCGCAGCCGGGTCCGTTCGGCGATGCGCGCCATCGCGATCGTGCCCGCGACCGGACCGGAATGGACCGTCCGAACCGGGGCGCGGCGCGCCTCGGCGCTCGTGATCGCCCCGCCGGCGCACTGCGCGAACTGGACCGACCCCTGGAAGCCTCGCTGCCGTGCTCCCTCCTGAATCCGGTCGACGTAGTCGAGCATCAACGGTCCGATGTAGGAGTTCATGACCGCCGTCGTGGTTCTTTCGTACTCACCGGTCCGACTCGAGAGGTCCGAGCCGCACGAGACGAACAGGTCCGGCGCCACCTCGGCCGCGATCTCCCGCGCCCGCTGCTCGTGCACCGGGTTCATGGTCGACCACAGGAAGCTGATCGTGAGCGCCGCGGCTCCCGCCGCGACGAGCTCGCGGACCGCGTCGCGCACCTCGTCCTCGTCGAGCGGCACGATGACCTCGCCGTCGACATCGAGCCGCTCGGTGATCGGGCGGACCATGGCGCGTGGCACGAGCGGTACGGGCCGATACGTCGAGTGGACGTCCAGCGCCTCATCGGGCGAGAGACCGGCCGTCCTCCCCTGCCCCTTCATGATGAACATGGCATCGTCGTGCCCGCGTGTGCTCAGCAGTCCGGTCGCCGCCCCGCGACGCTCGACGATCGCGTTCGTGCCCGTCGTCGTCCCGTGAACGAGCAGATCACACCGCTCCATCACCGACTCGAGCGTCGAGTCCATGTTCGCCGCCGCGCTCGCGATCGCGTCGAAGAACCCACGGGAGCGGTCATCGGGCGTCGTCGGCGATTTCCCGGTAGTGATCCGCCCGCCGTCGTGCATGATCGTGCAGTCGGTGAACGTCCCCCCGATGTCGACGCCGATCGACAGCCCGGCGCCGGTCATGCCGTCACCTGCACGAGCGTGCTCAGCCTCGCGTCGAGCACGGGCGGGTCGTCGGGCTTGCAGAGCTCGGTCGCCAGGGTCACACCACACCCTGGGCAGAGAAACTCACGGACGACGAACGCGTCGTCGCAGAACTCGCTGGGGTCGAGGTACTGCCGTGGGCTGATCTCCTGCGGGACTCGCTCGAGCCGCGCAGCCCCGTCCTTGTAGTTCTCCTCGATCGGTGCCAGGGCGTGGCCGCACTCGAGGCACCCCCAGTGCTCCTCGCCGTCGGAGGCGGGTCCGAAGCCGACGGCGCCGCCGGCAGACCCCGTGTAGGCCTCGCGATCGAGGCTCACGTCGTCCGCTCTCACCGGAGGCCGGGCGGCGGCGAGGCGATCTGCGCGCATTCGCTGTCGGAGCTCGTCGGTCGCTTTTGGATCCGCTGAACCATTGCCGTCGAGGACGACGCCGTACAGCGCACGCGCATCCTCCAACGTGATGGCCGCGCTGCTCACATCGCCGGCGACCAGCTCGGGGCGCCGTGTCAACGGGTCGCCGAACCCACCGCCGCCGCAGTACTGCGCGACGAACACGTCTCCCGGGTGCATGATCGTGATCTCCTTGGCAAACAGGCGGGTGAGCTCGCCGATGTCGCGTTCGAGCGCATCGGGCGTTCCGGGAAGTACGCCGGCGGCGAGGCGTTCGTGCGGCAGGCCGGCCTCGCGAAAGCGATAGTCGCCCGGGTGAGCCGGCAGGCCGCCGCCGAGGCCGAGCGCGCAGTTGATCGCGTTGTCCAGGCTGACCAGCTGGACCATCAGCTCGTCGGTCTTGTGCAGAACGATCGCCGTCTCGAGCGCGTTGCCGCCCCGCCACCGGCCGGGCCCCCCGCTTCCCTGGCGCTCGCGCCGATACAGATAGAGGATCGGCAGTGCGTCCTCCCATTCCTCGGTGTTGCCCGACGGGTTGTTCGGCCACCACCATGCTCCGCCGACGTCGACGCCGTCGCGGTCGGGAAACGCGCCGAGCGCTCCCGCGACCACGTCGCCCGGCGGTTGGACCACGAAGCGTCCCTTGCGGTCGTTCCCGGCGCCGAACCAGAAGCTCGGGATCGACTGGCCGCCGGCGCCGTTGGCGCGGCGGGCGAGATCCTCGGGACCGGACATCAGCATCTTCGACACCGTGAACGCGCTCAGGTAGACCGCGGCGGTGTTCCCCCCGACGCCGGTCGTGGCGGCGGGGTAGGTGGCCACGCTCAACGTGCCCGGCGTGGGCTCGAAGCTGACGTGGTCCAGCGCCCCGGCGTTACAGAGGAGCTGATCCCAGCCGAGGAAGCTGCCCACCGCCACGAGCACTCCCGAACGCCAGGATCCGTACGCGCTGCTGGCGGCCTTGTACTGGGGATCGGTGCCCTCGTTGGAGACGACGAGCCGATCCCCCTGCTTGCGGATGCGGCAGCTGAACCGGTGCGCCGCGCGATCCTCAGCGCCCAGGCCGGCCATGTAGAACCGCTCGGACCACTCTCCGTCGGGGATCCGCTCCAGGCGCTCGCCGATCGCCGCCGAGCAGTCGCGGATCATCCGGCGCATTGCCCCCTTGACGGTCGCGGCGCCGTACTCGGCCAGGACCTCGGCCATGCGTGCCTGCACGGTGTGGATACCAGCCATCTGGCTGCGCATCTGCAGTGCGAGGTGCTCCGGCGTTCGGCTCTTGCGGGTGTGCATCTCGAGGACGTCGAGTTGCAGCTCGCCCCCGCGGACGAGCTTGATCGGGGGAACGAGCACCGGTTCCTCGTAGAGATCGTTGGCCAGCGGGTTGAAGCTCCCCGGGAACGGACCGCCGACGTCGCCGACGTGGCACTGGCTGAAGATCCACGAGAAGATCCGGCCCTCGTGGAACACCGGCGCGAACATGCCGACGTCCATGGCATGCGTGCAGCCGATCCATGGGTCGTTGTGGAAGAACACGTCCCCCTCGCCGATGCCGGGGTTCTGGCCCCGGTTCTCCATCGTCCACTTGATCGGAAGATCGCCTAGCGCCGCGAACCACTGAATCGACGGGCCCGCCATCAACAGGTCGGCCGTCTCGGTGAGCAGCGCCGTGTTGAAGTCGTCCATGTACACGATCACCGGCGAGCCCGAGACGCGCCGGATCGTGTCGGAGTGATCGAGGTTGATGCTCCAGAAACGGTTGCGGAGAACCTGATAGGTGACAGGGTCGAGGTCGAGATCGAACTCCGAGTGCAGGCGCACCTCGGGCGGGAGCCTGAGCTCGGCGGCGGGCGGCGGCACGTACGAGTAATGGAAGCGGCCGTCCCAGGTCGCATCCTTCAGAAAGGCGGGATCGACCTCCGGCCGGCGGAGGATTCCGTCCGGCGTGCTCGTCGATTCGTGTGGGTCATTGCGCATGAAAGCCTCCGTCGATCGGCAGCGTGTGCCCGGTTATCCAGCGCGCGTCGTCCGAGGCGAGGAAGGCGACGACGGCGGCCACGTCCTCGGGCGTCGGCATCCCCGGGATCGGCGTCTGCGTCTCGAGGAGCCGGCGCATCGCTTCCGGGTCGGGCGCTCGTGCGATGTGGCCCGCGACGAGCTCGGTCATGACCGCGGTGGGCGCGACCGCGTTGACGCGGATCCCGTGGGCGGCGTACTCGATCGCCGCCGCCCGGGTCAGTCCAACGAGCCCCGCCTTGGAGAAGGTGTACGGGGTCATGTTGGGCTTGCCGGCCAGGCCGGTGGAGGAAGAAGTGTTGACGATCGCCCCACCGCGCCCGGCGAGCATCGCCCGCAAGCCTGCGCGCATCACGTGGAAGGCACCGTCAGCGTTGACCGCCATGACCCGGCGCCACGCGTCGTCGGTCGTGGAGTGAAGAGGCATTTGCTCTCCGACGATGCCCGCGTTGTTGAACAGGGCATCTACCGTTCCGAAGGCATCGAGGGCAAGCTCGAACGAGCGGTCGACCGCCGCGCCGTCCGCCGTGTCGACGTGAACGGCCAGCGCGTCCGGCAGGGCCGCGGCGACGGCTTCGGCGCCGCTGCGGTCGAGGTCCGCGACGACGACCCTGGCTCCCTCGCGCGCGAACCGCTCCGCCGCGGCGCGTCCCAGGCCGGAGGCGCCGCCGGTCACGAACGCGACCTTCCCCTCGAAGCGCCGGCCGATCGCGCTCCGGGCCGGCGAGGCCTCAACTGAATTCATATCATTACCGTACCAACGAGATCGACTTCGTGTCAACACGCTCGCGGTCGATTCTGGCGCGGACGGCGCCCGTCGTGCCGATGGCGCCCATCGCGTCGTTGACAGGCCGACGCCGAGTCGCTACGGTCCTGCATGAATTGACGTCAGTTTATGTGCCGAGGAGACGAGAAGAGACATGACGCGCGCACGCCGGCAGGCAGGTCGTGATGGCTGAACGTCTCAGCGGTCGCGCCGCGCTGGTCACCGGCGGTGGATCCGGGATCGGCGAGGCGTGCGTGAAACGGCTTGCCGAGCTCGGGGCGAGGGTGTTGATAGTCGACCGCGACCGCGAGGGTGCCGAGCGGGTGCGCCACGAGGTAGCCGACGCGGGCGCCCACGCAGAGGTGTTCGTTGCCGAGCTGACCGATCCGAGGGCCTGCGCCGGCGCGGTCGAACATGCGGTGAGCACTTTCGGCGGGCTTCACATCGCGGTGAACAACGCCGGCATCAGCGGCACCGTGACGCCCTTCCACGAGTTCGACCTGGACGAGTACCGCCAGGTGATGTCGATCAACGTCGACACCGTCTTCTACTGCCTGCGCTACGAGATTGCGCACATGCTGAGCGCCGGCGGGGGCTCGATCGTCAACATGTCATCGATCTTCGGGGTCGGCGCGCGCGACAACTATCCCGCGTACGTGGCCTCGAAGCATGCCGTCCTCGGTCTCACGCGCTCGGCGGCGATCGACTACGCCGACCGCGGGATTCGCGTCAACGCCGTAGGGCCGGCGGTGATCCACACCGCGCTGCTCGAGCGGTATCTCGACGACGACCTCGCGCAGCAACTGGCCGGACTGAATCCCAGCCGCCGGTTGGGGAAACCCGAGGAGGTAGCGAACGTGGTGGCATTTCTGTGTTCGGATGAGGCGTCGTTCGTGACCGGCGGGTTCTATGCCGTCGACGGCGGCTTCACCGCCGGCGTGGTCACCGGCGTGGGTCAGCGGCAATGACCGAGTTGCTCGAACTAACGCCCGACGAGGTGCTCTCGACGACGAGAGCGGTCCGAAAGCGCCTGGACCTCACGCGGGCTGTGCCGGACGACGTGATTCGGGAGTGCGTCCGGCTGGCCATGCAGGCACCCGCCGGTTCCAACATCCCGCGAACTCGCTTCGTGGTCGTGCGCGATCCGGAGACCCGGCGCAAGCTCGCCGCTCTGTACAACGAGGTCTACACCGAGCTGTACAGCAACTCGCCGAGCTACGTCCGGCGGGTCGGGCAGCCCGGCACCGGGGAGTCCGTTCCCGACCGCCAGCAGCGAGTCGGAGACTCGGTCGACTACCTGGCCCATCACCTCGCCGAGGCCCCGGTCATCGTCGTGGCTTGCCTCGCGGGCATGCGCGTCGACGGCGAGCTCGCGCGTATGGCCACGACCTTCCTCGGACAGAGCTGCCCGGCCGTGTGGAGCTTCATGCTCGCCGCCCGCGCCCGCGGGCTCGGTACCTGCTGGACGACGATGCACATGCCCCGGGAGCGGGAAGCCGCCGAACTGCTCGGAATTCCCTACGACACCGCCCAACAGGTCTGCCTGACGCCGCTGGCGTACACGCTCGGGACCGACTTCAGACCGGCCCCCCGGGACGACCCCGAGACCTACATCCACTGGGATCGGTGGGATCCGACCAAGCCGGTCCCGGCCCCCTGGGCCGGCTTCGCAAACTCCACGCAGACCAACGGAACCGAGGACGAGATGACAGAGGCCCAGGAGATTCTGAACGTGATGTCGCGCTACTGCCGAGCCGTCGACGATCGCGAATTCGACCTCTTTGCCGAGCTCCTCGCCGAGGACGTGCGGTTCGAGATGGGCGACGTCACCGAGAGCCGCGCCGAGCTGCTCGAGTACATCCAGGCGAATCTGTGGCCTGCGGGACGCCACGTCTACGCCAACCCGATCATCACCGTCGATGGCGACGCCGCCCACGTCGACAGCGACTGGGTCTGGTTCAACCCCGACCTCGTCCCAACCCGTTCTGGCCGTTACTCCGACGACTTGCGACGCATCGACGGGCGCTGGGTGTTCACCGTGCGACGGATCTCCATCGCCTTCGATCGCGAGGCGTCCGGGGTCGGCTGACCGATTCGACCCTTAAGAGCACGATGAAGGCCGTCCAGCTGACACGGTGGGAGTCACCGCCCGAACTCACTGAGATTCCGGTTCCCGAGCCCGGTCCGGGCGAGGTGCTCCTGCAAGTAGCCGCGGCCGGCCTCTGCCATTCCGACCTGCACCTGATGGAGTGGCCCGAGGGTCTGCTGCCCTACGACCTTCCGTTCACGCTCGGCCACGAGAACGCTGGGTACGTCGCGGCCGTCGGATCCGGCGTCAGCGCGGTGGCCGAAGGCGAGGCGGTGATCGTGTACGGGCCGTGGGGCTGCGGCTCGTGCTGGCGGTGTGCACAGGGCATGGAGAACATCTGCGAGCGGGTGCAGGAGCGCCGCGCGCATGGCGGCGGGCTCGGACGCGACGGCGGACTCGCGGAGTACCTGGTCGTTCCCTCTGAGCGGCTCCTGATCCCGATCGGGGATCTCGATCCCGTCGCGGCGGCGCCGCTGACCGACGCCGGCCTCACGCCATACCACGCGATCAAGCACTCGATGCCACACCTCGTCCCGGGCAGCAGCGCCGTGGTGATCGGGGTCGGCGGGCTCGGTCACATGGCGATACAGATGCTCGACGCCCTCACACGGGCGCGGATCATCGCGGTCGATTCCCGTGCTGAGGCGCGGGCGCTCGCCGAACGAGCGGGCGCTCACGTCGTGGTCGGATCCGGAGAGGACACGGTGACGGGCGTGCGCGCCGAGACACCGCACGGCGCTGGAGCCTCCGTGGTTCTCGACTTCGTCGGCAGCGACGAGACGACCGCCCTGGCCGCCGCCGTAGCGGCGGTCGGCAGCCAGATCGTCCTCGTGGGTCTGGCCGGAGGCCGATACCCGATGGCGTTTGGCGCCTCTCCGCTCGAGGCGTCGGTCCTGCTCCCGAACTGGGGTACCCGGAGTGAGCTCATCGAGGTAGTTGCGCTGGCTCGCGCCGGAGCGCTCGAAGTCAGCGTCGAGCGCGTCCGCCTCGAGGATGTCCCTCCCGCCTACGAGCGCCTGGCGCGGGGCGAAGTGACCGGCCGAGCCGTGGCAGTCCCATGAACGAGCACGTCCAGACGCTGCTCGACAAACAGTCGATCTACGAGGTCCTCGTCACGTATTGCCGCGGTGTCGATCGGTGTGATGAGGATCTGATCCGCTCCGCCTTCCACGAGGACTCATACGACGACCACGGGTACTGGAAAGGGCCGGGGCACGAACTCGCGCCCTTCCTCGCCGCCCGCCTGCGGAACGCGAACTCGGCGACGACGCACTCGATCACGAACGTGCTGATCGAACTGGACGGCGATCTCGCTCGATCCGAGTCGCAGGTCCACGCCACCCTGATCAGAAAGGGGTCCGATCCGGTCGAGGTGGACGTGGTGGGGGCCCGGTACCTCGATCGCTTCTCGCGGCGGGCGGGGGAGTGGCGGATCGCGCGCCGAGTCGTGGTGCTGGACTGGCACAAGACCGAGGTGTGGGCGGAGTCCGCACCCGCCGTTCCGACTGAGGGTTTCGCGCGCGGCGCGCGGCGTCCGGAAGATCCAAGCTACGGCGACGCGCTCCGAGTTGGCGCTTCGCGGAGGTGAGCAACGTGCGATTGCAAGACAAGGTGATCATGATCACGGGCGCGGGAACCGGGCTCGGCCACGCCGCCGCGCTCCGGGCCGCTCACGAAGGAGCCCGACTCGCGCTCCTCGACGTCGACGCCGCAGCGCTCGAGCGGTCGCGAACGGAGATCGTCTCCGCGGTGGGGAGCGCCGAGATCCTGACGGTGACCGCCGACGTGTCAGATGAGACACAGGTGCGCGAGTACGTCGAGCAGACTCTCGAGCACTTCGGACGGATCGATGGGCTCTACAACAACGCCGGGATCGAGGGGGAGCAGAACCCCGTGGAGGCTTACACGACCGAGGGGTTCGACCGAGTGATCCGGATCAACCTGAAGGGCGTCTTCTTCGGCATGAAGCACGCGCTGCCGCATCTGAAGGCGCAGGGCTCCGGGGCCATCGTGAACGCCGCTTCGGTCGGCGGCATCAGGGCGGTGCCGAACCTGGTGGCCTACGGGGCGACCAAGCATGCGGTGGCGGGAATGACCAAGCAGGCCGCGATCGAGTACGGGCAGTACGGCGTGAGGGTGAACGCCATAGCCCCGGGAGCGATCATGACCGACATGATCAGAGGCTCGCTGATCAAGATCGCCGGCGAGGACGGCTGGCAGGAATTCGGTCAGGAGTTCGTGAGCGCGAATCCGATGAAGCGCTTCGGCCAGCCTGAGGAGGTCGCCAACCTCGTTGCCTTTCTTCTCTCCGACGAGGCATCGTTCATCAACGGGACCGTGATCCCGATCGACGGCGGGCAATCGCAGGCCTACTGAACGTCGCGATGAGCACGCTCCCCGAGAGGGCCTCGCAGCCGTTCGCCCTCGGTTCACTCACCCTGCGCAACCGGATCGTCGGCGCGCCCCACGGGCGAGGCATGCTCGACGACGGGTTGGCGCTGCCCGCCGATGCCGATTACTGGGGTCGCGTCGCCGCCGGCGGTGCCGCGATGGTGACCGTCGGGGGCACGGTCACCGCGCCGGAGTCCACATGGCGCCGGCGGATCGTGACCGAGGCGTGGCGGGAGGAGGGGATCCCCGGCCTGGCACTGCGCGCGGAGGCGATTCGCTCAGAAGGAGCCGTGGCCGCCTGCCAGCTCGTGCACCTCGGGCGCGAGACCACTGGGGCCGACATGTGGTACGCGCCGGTGGCCCCGTCGGCGGTTCGCTCGCCGCGCGAGCCGACGGCCCCACGTGCACTGACGGAGGAGGAGATACACGAGGTCGTGGAGGGGTTTCGAGTGTCCGCCGTGAACGCCGCGCGTGCGGGCTTCCAGGTCGTCGAGCTCCACGCGGCCCACGCGTATCTCCTCGCCCAGTTCCTGTCGCCCTCGACCAACCTCCGCCCCGGGGTCGACTCGGTCGCAGAGCGAGCGCGGATCGTCAGCCGGATCTCGGCGGCGATCCGGCGCTCGGACCCGGAGCTGATCCTCGGCATCCGGCTCTCGATCGACGGCGAGCGCGAAGGCGGCTTCTCGCTGGACGGGCTGTGCGAACTGCTGCCGGCGATCGCGCCGTTGGTGGACTACGTGAGCGTGACCGTCGGGGTGCGGACCACGTACGTCCGTGACATGGCCACGACCGAACCGCCGCTGCTCGGAGCGATCGATCGCCTGCGTCTCGTCGTCGACGGTCCGCTGCTCGTCTCGCAGGCGTTCCGTCGGGCCGGTTCGATCGAGGCCGCCCTCGAGGCGGGCGCGGACCTCGTCGGCGTGGCCCGACCCCTGATTGCGGATCCGGACTTCCCGGCAAAGGTCTTGTCGGGACGCGCCGAGGAGATCCGTCCCTGCGTGTCCTGCAACGAGGACTGCCGCGCGTTCGATCCGGTCCTGCTGTGCTCGGTCAACCCGGATCTCGGACCTTCCCGGCAAGGACCCCGGCCGGCTGTGCCCCTGCTCGCCCGGCCCGGCGCACCCACATGCCCGCGCCGCATCGCTATCGTCGGCGCGGGACCGGCCGGGCTCGAGTGCGCTATCTCGCTGCCCTCCAAGCACGAGGTCTCGCTGTTTGACGAAGGTGGGCGACTGGGAGGACATCTGAGGATCGCCACCAGCGCACCCAACCGGCGCGGATGGCAGTCGCTGCTGGACTTCTACGAGCACGCGATCGACCGCGCCGAGAACGTCGAGGTCCACCTGGGGACGGTCGCCGGCCAGGAACTCCTCGCGGGGTTCGACCATGTCGTGGCCGCCGTCGGCAGCCAGGAGGTGCTGCCCGACCTGCCTGGGGTCGAGCACGCGCTCAGCTCATCGAGGTTCATCGGGCAGCGATCGCCGTCGTCGGTGGGCGAGGCGCTCGTGATCCTCGACGACGGCTTCGGTTGGTGGCCCTGCGCGAGCGCGGTGGAGACGGGGATCGCGGCCGGTTGGCAGAGCATCACGGTCCTGACGCCCGCCGCGTCCTTCGGCGGGCGCCTGCCTCCCGAAGGCCATGTGCAACTGATGGCGCGCCTGCGGGGAGCGCCGCTCGACATCCGCTCGGTGACCGGCGTCGAGTCGATCACCCCCACATCGGTGACGGCTCGCAACCTGCTCTCGGGACAGACCACGGAACTTGCCGCCGATTTGGTCGTCGTGGTGGGTGAGCGGCGCGCGCGGGCCTGGGAGCCACTGGTGCCGGCTGGCCCAGGCGTCCACGTCATCGGCGACGCGGTGGTGCCCCGGCGCGTTCACCACGCCACCGCCGAGGGAAGGGCTACGGCCCGGATCCTGTCAGGGGCTGTACGGAGTCTTGGTGACCAGCGAGAGGACCTCGCGGTCGGCGATCGTTGATAGCTGCGCCGAGGCGGCCACGAACTCCGGATCCTCGAAGGCCCCGGCAAAGCCGTTCGGCACCGTGTTGGCGTCCTCGACCTCCCACAGGTCATGCACCTCGTGGATGTCACCGATCACGGTGCTCCACGCACCGACGAGCTTCCAGCCGTTTGCCTCCATGACCCGCTTGATGGTCACCATCTGCTCGAAGAAGGCTGGCAGTTGACCGTACTTCACCTTGACGTTGGCATAGACGTATGGCATTGACTCACTCCGTGACGGTTGGGATTAGGTCACCGTACGTCTCGCGTAGGCGACGCTTGAGCACCTTCCCTCCCGCGTTGCGAGGCAATTCGTCGACCACGAAGATCGCGGAGGGCTTCTTGTAGCCGGCCAGGTAGCGCCGGCAATGGGCGATCAACTCGCCTTCGCCGGCCTCGCCCCGACGACTCGGGACGACGAACGCCACCGGCGTCTCAACCCAGCGCGGATGCGGCACGCCGATCACGGCGGCGTCGGCGACCGCGGGGTGATCGAGAAGGACCCGCTCGACCTCGGCCGGATAAACGTTCTCACCCCCGCTGACGATCAGGTCCTTCTTTCGGTCGACGAGCCACAAATAACCCTCGTGATCGAGCCGCGCCAAATCCCCGCTGTGAAACCAATCGCCGGCGAACGCCTCCTCGGTGGCGTCCGGCTGCCGGTGGTAGCCGGCCATCACGTTCGGACCCCGGTAGACGATCTCCCCCACCTCTCCGATCGGCACGTCGCGCCCCTCGTCTTCGATCACCCGTAACTCGACTCCGAGCATGGGCTTACCGACCGATCCCATCTTCCGCGTCGAGTCGGGGCCCTTGAGCAGCGTGGTGGCGCCAGACATCTCGGTTTGGCCGTAGGCGCTGACGATGGCCGCGTGCGGGAAGGCCCTGGCCATCGCTTCAAGCGTGTGAAGAGGGGCCGGAGAGGCTCCCCACATCGCCACGCGCAGCTGTCGCGGATCGACGCGCGCGACCGAATAGCTCGTGCAAATCGTCGCCCACTGGGTCGGCACGAAAATGCACATCGTCACGCCATGCGCCTCGATGAGGCCGAGCATCGCCTCCGGATCGAATGTCGTGCTCGGGGTGATGATCACGGTGGCGCCGAGCACGAGAAACGGCAGCAGCCCGTTGATACCCCCGATGTGAAAGAGCGGTTGACCTGACAGCCACACGTCATCCTGACCTGCGCGCATCTCGTGAATCCAGCTCAGCGTGCTCGCCACGAGGTTGCGGTGGGTGAGGAGCGCCCCCTTTGGCCGGCCGGTCGTCCCCGACGTGTAACACATGAGCGCGACATCGTCCTCGAGCAGTTCCGGCGTCTCGCGACGCGGTGGCGCGGAGCCGACGGCATCCTCATAGTCCCCTCCGACCTCGAGCACCAAGCCAACCTCGGCCCTGGGCGCGTCGCAGTCGTGGATCAGCGCCACCGCACCCGAATCGGCCAGTATGTACTCGATCTCGTCGGAGGCCAGACGGAAGTTGATCGGGACGGCGACGGCGCCGCGTCGATGACAAGCGAGCAGCGCCTCGACGAACTCGATCCGGTTGTGGAGAAGCAGCGCGACCCGATCGCCCGCCTGGACGCCGCCTGCGTCGAGGACCGAGGCGAGGCGCGCGGCGCGATCGTGAAGCTCGGCGTGAGTGCGGATCTCCTCGCCGAACACGACGGCGGGATGGTCTGGCCGGGACCGGCACGCTCGGCCCGTGAGCTCAGGCAGGACGAGCTGGCGTGACTGCTCGAGGCCGGACGGCATCGCTCGATCGGTCTTCACTGCACCGATGCACCGTCGGACGGCACGCCGGCGACGGCCAGCATTCGAGCGGTGAAGAACTTGGCCAGGACCGGCAGGAGCAGCGTCTGGTCCGGCCGGTACCAGTGCCAGATGCTGTTGTAGAGGCCAAGCATGGCGCGGGCGAGCATCCGGGGGTCGCGCTCAGGGATCGCGCCCTGGCGCATCGCGTCGGCCAGGAAGCGCGCCCAGGCGATCTCCAGACCGCGCGTCTTACTGCGGCCCTCCACGCGAGCCTGCTCCTCACGCTGGGAGGAGCTTGTGCCCCCCAGAAGGGACTGCTCGGCCACCAGGACGCGGTTGCGCAGCACCTCATGCTCGGACAGCTCGAAGCAGTCGGCACACACGGCGCGCAGCGCGTCGCGGGGGTCGGCATGGTCCGCGGTGATCGCGTCGAAGCGCTCGTGCAACTCGCCCAGAGCCTCGTCGAGGATCACGTATAGGCAATGCTGCTTGGAGTCGAAGTAGTGATACAGAGCGGTAGGTCCGATGCCGACTTCATCGGCGATGTCCGCCCACTTCGTGTTCTCGTAGCCGTTGCGGCCGAACCGGTCGATGGCGGCGTCGAGAATCTCGGCTCGCCTGACGCCATCGTCGCGGGACCGGCGAGTCGGCCGCGTACGCCTACCGGTGGGGACCTGATTCGAACTCACGTCAGGTAGACGGTACCATGGCTCGGGACCTGATTACAACGCAATTCCTGCGTTGTTGCCGGGTAGCCACGGTACCTGCGTAGCTCTGGCTCGCCTCTTGCACCTGATATGATCTCAGTTTGATGCAACTGGCCGAGACCGCCTCCGAACGCGCGCTCGCCGACGAGGTCCGCGCGTTTCTCTCGCGCGAGAGCTTTCGCTCCGCGGACCTTCCGCACGCGCTCGATGACCGGATGGCGGTGCTTCGACGCTGGCAGGCCGCCTGCTACGAAGCCGGGTACGTGGGACGGGCGTGGCCGTCCGAGTTCGGTGGCGGAGGCCGTCCGCCCGTCGAGCAGATCATCGTCGACCAGGAACTCGCCGCGGCGGGCGCACCTGAGTTCGTCAACATCGTCGGCCTCGACGTGCTCGGCCCCTCGCTGCTGCGCTTCGGCTCAGACGAACAGCGACGGCGCTACATCCCGCCGATCCTGTCGGCGGAGGAGATCTGGTGTCAGGGCTTCTCCGAGCCCGAGGCCGGCTCGGATCTCGCCAGCCTGCGCACCCGCGCGGTGCAGGACGGCGACACCTACGTCATCAACGGCCAGAAGACGTGGGTGTCGTGGGGACAGTACGCGGGCTGGTGCGGACTCCTGGCCCGGACCGACGACTCCGTGCCTCGCCATCGCGGGATCTCGATGCTGATCGTCGACATGTCCTCGCCGGGCGTCGAAGTCCGGCCGATGACTCAGATCACGGGGCATGCCGAGTTCAGCGAACTGTTCCTCGACGACGTCGTCGTGCCCAAGGAGAACCTGCTCGGAGCGCTCGGCGACGGGTGGAAGATCGCGATGCACACGCTCGGGCACGAGCGGGGAACCGCCGCCCTTCCCCGGCAGGTGAAACTGCGCACGTGGCTCGATCGCGCGGTGGCGCTCGCCGCCCGGCGCGAAGTCGACGGCCGTCCCGTGCTTGAGGACCCGGAGGTCCAGACGGCGCTGGCGCGCGCGTTGATCGGGATCGAGGTGCTCCGCCACCACGCCTACCGGAGCGTCGGGGAGTTCCTGAGCGGCGGCGCGGTCGGCCCCGAGAGCTCCAGCGTCAAGCTGCTCATGGCCGAGGCCGAGCAGCAGCTCGCCGCGACGGTGCTCGAGGTGCTGGGGCCGGCGCTCCTGGGCGGCGATCCCGATGAGGTTGCCGAGAACGACTTCTGGTACGAGACGTATCTCTATTCCCGCGCGGCCAGCGTCTACGGGGGCACCCGCCAGATCCAGCGGGACATCATCGCCGACCGAATCCTCGCGCTTCCGAAGGAGTAGTCGTGGACCTCGAGCTGAGCGACGAGCAGGTCTGGATCGAGGAGTCGATCAACACCCTCCTCGATCGCCAGTGGCCGGCCGCCGAGGCCGCCTGGCAGGCGGGCGAGTCGGACCGCGCGCGACTCTGGGGGCACCTGGTCGACTTCGGCCTGCTCAGCGGCGCCGGGACCGATCTGGGGGCGATTGAGCTCTGCCTGGTCGCACGAGCGATCGGCGCTCACCTCGCGTCGGTGCCGTTGCTCGGCAGCGTCGGCGTCCGCTACGCGCTGGCGCCGCTTGCCGAGGAGCTCCCCGACGGCTTCGCGGCGGCCCTGGACGGCGAGTCCAGGCTTTCGATCGCGCTACTCGAGCCGGGCGGCGGGTGGTCGGCAGCGAGCGCGCGAGCGACCGTGGAGTCGAACCGGCTCACCGGCACGAAGGCCGCCGTTGAGCACGCTGCCGACGCCGACCATTTCGCCGTCGTGGCTCGCGTCGACGGCGAACCGGGACTCGCCATCGTCGGCAGCGCAGCACCGGGCATCGAGCTCGCGCCGCAATCGGGCCTCGATGCGTCTGTGCCGCTGAGCCGGGTGACGTTCGCCGACACCGGGGTCGATGCGGTCGCCGACCGCGAGCTCGGCGAGAGGATCATCGAGCGTCTGACCAGCGTCGGGGCACTCCTCGCCGCCGCCGAGGCCATCGGCGCGGCCGCCGGGATCTTCGAGCAGGCGCGACGCTACGCGTCCGAGCGCCGGCAGTTCGGTCGGACGATCGGATCGAACCAGGCTCTGCGCCACCTGATGTCCGACCTCCACGTGCGCCAGGCCAGCGGCTGGTCGACGACGCTGTTCGCGGCCGCCGCGCTCGACGACGGCATGCCCGGAGCGCGGGAGACGGCGTCGGTGGCGAAGGCCTACGTGTCGCGGGCCGCGCGAGAGGTCGCGCATGGCTCGATGCAGGTGTTCGGGGGTATCGCGTTCACCGAAGAGCACCCGGCGCATCGGTTCCTGCGGAGGATCATCGCCCGCGAGCAGCAGTTCGGAGACGCCGCTCACCATGAGCGCGAACTCGGCCGGAGCCTGGCCGCCGCCGCGTCCCGGCAAAGGGTGGCGGTGTGACCGCCACCGACGAACTCGGGTTCAACGATCCGACCGCCCAGCGGCTGGAGCGGATCACGACGGGCGCCGACCCGGAGATCGTCGGGCCGATGCTCGCCGACGTCCTGCACGACCCGCGCTGGCTGGAGTCCGACGTGGCGCTCATCTCGGGCGGCAAGTCAAACCTGACCTACCGGGTGGCCTGCGATGCGGGCGAGGTCATCCTGCGGCGCCCGCCGCTCGGCCACATCCTTCCCACCGCGCACGACATGGGCCGCGAGTACCGGGTCATGTCGGCGCTGGCGGACACGGCGGTGCCCGTTCCGCGGACCTTCCACCTCGGCGACGCCGACAGTCCCCTCGGCGCACCGTTCTACGTCATGGAGCGCGTCGTCGGCCACATCTGCCGCAACGCGCTGCCGCCCGGATACGCCGAGGAGCCGGATGGGTGTCGCAAGATCGGCGAGGCGCTCGTCGACGTCCTGGCGGATCTCCACACGGTCGACCCCGGCAGCGTCGGGCTGGCCGAGTTCGGCCGCCCGGCCGGATTCATGGAGCGGCAGTTGCGCCGGTGGTCTCAGCAGTGGGAGGCGTCGAAGACCGTCGACCTGCCGGCGCTCGACAAGTTGCGCGACGATCTCGTCGCCGCGCTGCCGGAGCAGAGCGCGAGCGCGGTCGTCCACGGCGACTACCGGCTCGACAACACGATCCTCCATCCCACCGAGGTCGGCGCGATCGTCGCCGTGCTCGACTGGGAGATGAGCACGCTCGGCGACCCGCTGGCCGACCTTGGGGGGATGCTCGCGTACTGGAGCCAGGCGGACGACTCCGAGGTCCTGCGCCGGGCGCGGATCATGGCGCCGGTGACCGCCTGCGAGGGATTCCCTACGCGCGCGGAGATCATCGAGCGCTACGCCCGACGGACCGGCATCGACCCCTCCGACATCGACTGGTATCAGGCGTTCGCCTACTTCAAGCTCGCGGTCGTGTGCCAGGGAATCGCCGCCCGGGCAGCCGGCGGTTCGATGGTCGGCGGCGGGTTCGACCAGGCGGAGCGGCTGGTGGCGCCGCTCGTCGACGCGGGCCGGCAGCAGCTCAGTTCGTGACGGGGATGCGCTCGTAGCGCGCCGACTCGCGGCGCGCGATCGCCATGTGATGGACCTCGTCGGGTCCGTCGGCGATCTGGAGGATGCGGGCGACGGCGTATAGCTCGGGGAGCAACGTGTCCTGCGCCACGCCGGCTCCGCCGTGTGCCTGGATCGCCCGGTCGATGACCCAGGTGGCCACCTCGGGCGCGGCCACCTTGATGGCCGAGACCTCGATCCGCGCTCCTCGGTTTCCGACCGTGTCCATCAGCCACGCGGTCTTGAGCACGAGCAGGCGCACCTGTTCGATGCGTACCCGGGCTTCGGAGATCCAGTGCTGGACGACACCGTGCTCGATGATCGGGCGCCCGAACGTCGAGCGCCCCGCGGTGCGCTCGCACATCATCTCGAGCGCGCGCTCGGCCATCCCGATCGCGCGCATGGCGTGGTGGATCCGGCCCGGACCAAGCCGTTCCTGGGCGATCCGGAACCCGTCGCCCTCCTCGCCGAGCAGGTTGGAGGCGGGGACGCGTACGTTGTCGTAGACGATCTCCGCGTGGCCTCCGTGCGGTCCGTCGTCGTATCCGAACAGGCTCGTCGAGCGCTGGATATTCACGCCCGGAGTGTCCTTCGGCACGAGGATCATGCTCTGGCGCCGGTAGCGCTGCGCCTCGGGGTCGGTGACGCCCATGACGATGAGCAGCGTGCAGCGTGGCGACATCGCTCCGGACGTCCACCACTTGCGGCCGTTGATCACGTAGTCGTCGCCGTCGCGCTCGATCCGAGTCGCGATGTTCGTCGCGTCCGAGGAGGCGACCTCGGGCTCGGTCATCGAGAACGCGGAGCGGATCTCCCCCTCGAGCAGCGGCTCCAGCCACCGCTCCTTCTGCTCCTCGGTGCCGAACAGCGACAGAAGCTCCATGTTGCCGGTGTCCGGTGCGGAGCAGTTGATCGCCTCGGGGGCGATCCACGGGTTGCGACCGGTGATCTCCGCCAGCGGCGCGTACTGGAGGTTGCTCAGTCCCGCGCCGTACTCGTGGGTGCGCGGGAGGAACAGGTTCCACAGTCCGCGCCGGCGGCCTTCGACCTTCAGCTCCTCGATGACCGGCGGGGTCCCCCACCGGTCATCGAGTGACTCCGCCTCCTCGCGGAAGCGCGCCTCCGCGGGGTACACGCACTCGTCCATGAACGCGAGGAGCCGCTGTTGCAGCTCGACCGTGGTCTCGTCGTAGGCGAAGTCCATGGGGCTTGTCGTGTTCGCGCCGCGCGTCTAGCGGTGCTTCCAGACCGGGTCGCGCTTCTCGAGGAAGGCCTGCACGCCCTCCTTCGCATCCTCGGACTGGTGCGCGACGTTGCACGTCATGCTCTCGAGCGCGAGCAGCGTCTCGGTGTCGCCGTCGAGCCCGCGGTTCGCGGCCATCTTCGTGATCCGCATCGTGAATCCGCTCTTGTCGATCATCGGCGCGGCGAAGTCGATGATCGCCTGATCCATCTCCTCGGCCGGTACGGACACGTTCGCCAGACCCCACTCGTAGCACTCCTTGCCGGACAGCAGCTTGCCGGTGAAGAGGAGCTCCTTCGTCTTGCGCAGGCCGATGTAGCGCGGCAGCCGGTAGATCGGGCCCGCGCCGCCGAACAGCGCGCGGCGGATGTGGAAGTCGCCGATCTTCGCGTCGTCGGCGGCGATCAGGAAGTCGCAGGAGATCGACAGCTCGAACCCGCCGGCCACCGCGTAGCCCTCGACGGCGGCGATCGTCGGCTTGGCCAGGTCGAACGCGCGGGCGAACGTACGCGCGGAGACCTGGGCGATCTTGATCGAGTTGGACGATGTCTTCAGGAACTCCGAGTCGAGCATGTTCAGGTCGGCGCCGGCGGAGAAGGTGTGACCCCGGCCACGGATGACCACGACCCGCACATCGTCGTCCTCTTCGGCCCGGTCGAGCGCGGCGCCCATCGTGATGATCTGCTCCCAGTTGAAGCAGTTCTTGACGTGGGGTCGGTTCAGCCAGATGGTCGCGATGCCATCGCTGACCTCGTACTCAACGGCGCCTTCCCTCGTCGGGGCGGCCTGCTCCTGGACACTCATCGATCTCTTCTCCTTCGCGATTTGGCTAAGCTGAATTCAGATCATATATGGTCTCGGCTGATTTGACCAGTGCTCGATGTTCTCGCTGCTACGGCGGGCATTCGGTGCTTCCGTCAGCAAATCGCTCCACACCAGGCCAGAGTTATGACATACTGAACTCGGTTCAGTTTAGGTCTCCCGACGGCGACGGCTGATCCCGCAATGACATGGAGCGAATCGTTCAGATCCAAGCACCTCTGCCGCACATCGGCTCGGTCAACATCTGGCTGCTCTGCGGAGAGCCGCTGACGCTGATCGACACCGGTCCCCGAAGCGACGAGGCGCTGACCGCGCTCGAGGCCGGCCTGCGGAACGAAGACCTGCGCGTCGAGGACATCGAACTCGTGATTCCCACGCACCACCATCTCGACCACACCGGTCTGATCGCCACCATCGTGGCTCGCTCCGGGGCCCGCGTGGCGGCCCTCGATCGCGCGGCCGAGTACGGCGCGCACTACGTCGAGCGCTCGGACGCCGATCGCTCTTTCTCGCGGGAACTGATGCGCCATCACGGGGTCCCGGAGTCGGTGATCGACGCCAACGAGGGATTCTGGGACTACATCCGCGATACCTCCGAGGCGTACCGGACCGACGTCGTCCTGGGCGACGGCGACGTCATCGCCGCGGGCGGGCGCGATCTCCGGATCGTGGCTCGCCCGGGCCACAGCACGACCGACGCGCTGTTCGTCGATGAGCGCAGGGGCACCGCCTTCGTCGGCGATCACCTACTGGCCGGCATCTCGTCAAACGCCGAGATCGTGCCCGTGGCAGAACCCACCGGCTCTCGTCCGCAGGCGCGGACCCAGTACCTGGCCAGTCTCGAGCGGACCGCCTCGATGCCGCTGGGCCTGCTGCTGACCGGTCACGGCGATGCCGTCGCCGACCACCGTGGCTTGGTGCGCCGGCGCTTCGCCGAACACCGGCGGCGGTGCCAGCGCATCCTCGCCGTGCTCGAGGAAGGTCCCGTTCACGCGTACGGGATCGCAAAGCACCTGTGGTCGGCGCGCACCGTGGCCGAGCAGCCGCTGCTCGTCGTCTGGGAGGTGCTCGGGCACCTGGACCTGCTCCTCGACGAGGGCGCGGTCTCGGAGCAGATTCTCGCGGACGGGAGCCGCTACGGTAAGGCCTGGTTCTGGCTGCGTGAGCAAGCCGCTCGCGCCGGCGGCGATCCGAACGGGGGAGTCCGAGAAACGTCAATCCTCTACCCAGGAGGTCATCGCCGTGGCGAGCTCGAGTGAGAGCCCCGGCGCGCCGGCAAACGTTCGGAACGCGCGCGAGCTGTTCGATCTGACCGGACGCCTCGCGGTCGTGACCGGGGGCACCCGGGGCCTCGGCCTGGCCATGGTGCGTGCCTTCGCATCCGCCGGCGCCGAAGTCGTGGTGGTCAGCCGGAAGCCGGAAGGCTGCGATGAGGTCGTGACCACGCTGCGCTCCGAGGGGCTGAAAGCTGCCGGCTGCGCCTGCCACGTCGGGCACTGGGATGAGCTCGAGCCGCTCGTCGAGCGCGTCTACGACGAGTTCGGCCGCATCGACGTACTCGTCAACAACGCCGGGATCTCGCCGATGTACGGCAAGCTCTCGGAGGTCAGCGAGGACCTGTTCGACAAGGTGATCGGCGTCAACCTCAAGGGGCCCTTCCGCCTCGCGGCGCTCATCGGCGAACGGATGGTCGCCGCGGGCGGCGGCTCGATCATCAACGTCTCGAGTACCGGAGCCATCCGTCCGACTTCCGACATCATTCCGTACGCGGCGGCCAAGGCGGGCGTGAACGCGATGACGATCGGCCTGGCCCATGCCTTCGGCCCGACCGTCCGTGTCAACGCCATCATGCCCGGACCGTTCCTGACCACGATCGCGCGGGCCTGGGACATGGACGTGTTCGCCGAGCGCGCCAGAACGTTCCCGATGCGGCGGGCCGGCCAGGCCGAGGAGATCGTGGGAGCCGCGCTGTACCTGGCCAGCGACGCCTCGACCTACACCACCGGGTCGGTCATGGTCGTCGATGGAGGCGCTCAGTGGAGCATGGCCGGGACGGGCGAAGGCGCCCCCGAGACGCAACTTCAAGTCAACTCATCCCCCGGGTAGCGTCGCCACTCATGCCAGCCAATCAACCACTATGGCTCCGCGCCGTGATTCGACTCGAGCGCGCCATCGGTGAGCCGATCGAGTCGGCGGTCCGGTCCGACACCTACTTCGATCTCCTGAGCACGACCACGCGGGTCCGCCGAAAGGTATCCGGGACGGCCGAGGGCGTCTCACGACGCTGCCTGCACCTGTTGAACCTGCCGGCCGGGACGGACATTCGCACGATGCGCCAGCAGCTGGCCCGCATGGAGCGGCGGCTCAACCAGCTTTCCCACGACGTCTCCGAGCTGGACGACGACGCCTCGGGCCCGGACGTGCGATGAACCCGAAGATCCCTTCCACGCTCAATCCGGCCGACCTGCTGACCCGGGTCAATCGCGACGTCGAGCGTTCGATGCTGCGCGCCCGCAACGGGATCCGCTACGTGCGGGGCACCCACCGACCGGCCCTCGGCGCGACCCCAAAGGACGTCGTCTGGAAGCGCGACAAGGCGGAGCTCTGGCGCTACAAGGGCGGCGATCGCCGGTACGGGCCGCCGGTGGTCATCGTGCACAGCCTGGTCAGCCGGAGCTACATCCTCGATCTGCGTCCCGGCAACAGCACGGTCGAGTACCTCACACGGGCGGGTCTCGACGTGTTCATGCTCGATTGGGGCGTGGCCGACGAACTCGACGCCGACAACGACCTCGAGCGCTACGTCGACTGGTACATCCCCCGCGCGCTCGACGCGGCGCGCGCCGCGAGCGGCCACGAGGAGGTCACGCTGGCCGGCTACTGCCTGGGCGGGGTCATGGCGGCGCTGTACGCGGCCGGCCACGAGGACGCGAACGTGCGCAACCTGATCCTGATGGCCACGCCGGTGGACTACAGCGAGATGGGGGCAATGGTCGCGCTGCTGCGGGAGGGCAGGCTCAACCCGGACGAGCTGATCGACGAGACCGGCAACGTTCCCGCCGACGCGCTCTACAGCGGCTTCTACATGCTCGCCCCCACGGTCGAGGTGGCTCAGAAGGCGACGTTGCTGGAGAACCTCTGGAACGACGAGTTCGTGGACGGCTTTCAGGCGATGGCGACGTGGTCGCGCGACCACGTGCCGTTTCCCGGAGCCGCCTTTCGCCAACTGGTCGAGCTGCTCATCCGGCAGAACATCCTGATGACCGGCTCGATGCCGCTCGGTTCTCGGCAGGTCGACCTCGCCGCCGTCAAGGGCAATGTCCTGAATGCCATGGCGGAGCGCGACAACGTCGTCCCGCCGGCCGCTGTCGAACCGGTCATGCAACTCGTGGGCGACCCGGCCCGCCGCGAGGAGCTGCGGCTTCCGGGCGGGCACGTCACGTTCGGCACCGGAAGGTCCGCCTTCAAGCACACCATGCCGAACCTGACCGGGTGGATCATCGACCACAGCGATACGCCGTCCTGAAACGAGGTGCCGCATGGAGATACGACCGATCGAAGCCGGCGACAGTCCGGCGCTGTCTGGCTTCTTCCAACGCATTCCCGAGAGCGATCGGACCTTCCTCAAGGAGGACGTCGGCGATCCGCGCGTGCTCGAGGACTGGGTGCAGCCGGGCACGGGGCGGACAATCGCGGTCGACGACGGCCAGATCGTCGGCGCCGTGGCCGTGGTGCCGCTTCACGGGTGGTCGAGCCACGTAGGCGAAATCCGGCTGGTCGTGGATCCCGACCACCGGGGACGCGGGATCGGACGCCGCCTCGCGCGGCAGGCGGTTCTCGACGCGTTCGACATCGGGCTGCGAAAGCTCGTCGTCGAGGTGATCTCGGACCAGGGCGCGCTGATCGCGATGTTCCGCGGCCTGGGCTTCGAGCCCGAAGCGCTGCTGACCGACCACGTGCGCGATCGGTCCGGTCAGACGCGGGATCTGATCGTCCTCGCCAACTCGGTCGACGAGCAGTTTGCGGCGCTGAGCGCGGCCGGCGTGACCGACCAGCTGCAATGACCGGGCCGACGCCGCGAGCTGCCGATATCGGGCCGACGCCGCGAACTGCCGATTCCCGACCCAACGTCAGGTAAATTGTGATCTGTAAAGCGTGTCTCTCCTCCGGGGCCAGGCCACGGCCGCGGAAGGGGCGACAGAGGAGGAGCACGGAGTGGATTTCATGGATGAAGGGCTCAAGCGAGCCGTCGACGTCATGGGCAAGGTCGGCAGGACGGTGCTGGTTCCCTGGGGCGGGGCAGCGGCTTGCGTGGACGCC
Organism: uncultured Solirubrobacterales bacterium; assembly: GCA_963832315.1. Taxonomy (GTDB): domain Bacteria; phylum Actinomycetota; class Thermoleophilia; order Solirubrobacterales; family Solirubrobacteraceae; genus Palsa-465. The sequence continues at coordinate 175,618 of CAWHTT010000018.1, forward strand.
TACGAGACGGCCATCCGGGCGGTTACGGACGCTCAACTCGGTGCGGCTCACGCCATCGGCGTCGAGCCCGTGCGGTGGGTCCTGGCATCGTGCGCGGACCTGACCCGGGACATCGGCGCCACGCACCTCTCGGGCGTGCGCTGGGTGCTCGACGTGTGAACTCAGCGTCGGGGATCGTCAGCGGACTGGACGGACACACCCGGCTCTACTGGGAGGCGACGGGGACGGGTGATTCCGTCCTGCTCGTCCACGGGCTCGGCCTGAGCGGAGGAGCGTGGTGGCGGACCGTCGACGCGCTGGCCCCGGCGATGCGCGTCATCACCTTCGACCATCGCGGGATCGGGCGCTCGGAGTCGTGGACGTACGCGTACACGACGGAGGCACTGGCCGACGACGCCGTCTCCATCCTCGACGAGTTGGCGATCGACCGCGTCCACGTCTACGGCTTTTCGCTCGGCGGCATGGTCGCCCAGCAGATCGCGCTGCGCCATCCTGACCGGGTTCGGTCTCTCGTCCTGGGCGCGACGCATTCCGGCGGGCGCCGGGCGACCGCTCCGGAGGCCGAGGTGATGGCGTTCTTCCGGCGGCGCGCGAGGATGCGCTCGGAGGTGGCCGCATGGGCATCGGTGCCCTACAACTACGGCCCGCGGGCCCGCGCCGAGCAGGTGGACCGGATCGCCGAGGACATCGCGCGACGTCTGGAGAACCCGTTCAACGAACGGGCGTACCGGGCGCAGTTGCTCGCGGCGTCGCTGCACAACTGCCATGGCCGTCTCCATCGGATCCGCGCCCCCACGCTGGTCGTCCACGGCGCCCGCGATCTGATGATCCCGGTGGCCAACGCACGTACGACCGCCGAGCGCGTGCCGGGAGCGCGGCTGCGGATCCTGCCGGACGCCGGCCATCTGTACCCGACCGAGGATCCGGCGGTGGACGGGGCGATCGGCGATTTCTTCGCCGCGCACGCGTGAGCCCCCGCTGCCGCTGACGGGCGGGTCTGCCCGTCTTGGTTGACCCACCGCACCCTCCCCCCGTCTCCCTCCCTTCCCCCGACGTCTGATTGAATTGACCTCAGTGCAGGTTCTGGACCAGCTTCGAGTCGCGGACGTCGTACGCAAGCACGCGTCGGGTCGCCCGGACGTGGTCGCGCTGCGCTGCGGCGCGCGGTCGTTGACCTACGCCGAGCTCGACGATCGCTCAAGCCGCCTGGCTCAGGCGCTGCTCTCGGCCGGCGTGCGCGCCGGGGACCGGGTCGCGCACCTCGACCGCACCGCGCCCGAGATCGTCGAGCTGCTGTTCGCGACGAGCAAGATCGGAGCCGTCACCGTTCCGCTCAACTGGCGGCTCGCCCCCGCCGAGCTCGAGACGATCGTCGCGGACGCGGGGGCTGGCGTGATGATCGCGGGACCGAGTTACCGCGAGGTCGCCCGGCAGATCGCTGGAGCCTTGGCGGGACGGCTCGAGGTGATCGACACCGGCGAGGACTACGAGCAGCGGCTGCAGGCGTCCGCGGCCACCGACCCGGGCCACCGCGGGGCGGCGAGCGACGTTGCGGTGCAGATGTACACGTCGGGGACCACCGGGCTGCCGAAGGGTGTGCTGACGACACACCGCAACCTCGCGGCCGCGTACCTGAGCGCCGACGTGTGGCTATTCGATTCCCGATCGGTGAGCCTGACGCCGCTGCCCATGTTCCACATCGGCGGCATCGGCTGGGCCTACCTCGGGCTCGTGAACGGCGCGACGACGATCCTCGTCAGCGACTTCGACGCGGCGGAGGTCATCGACGTGCTCGAGCGCGAGCGGGTGACGAACGCCGTGTTCGTCCCGACGATCCTGCAGATGCTGGCCGGCGTCCCGGGAGCGGCCGAGCGCGATTACTCGAGTCTGCGTTCGATCACCTACGGGGCCTCGCCGATCACCACGCCGGTGTTGAGGGCGGCGCTGCGGACCTTCCGCTGCCCCCTGTTCGGCGTCTACGGCTTGACCGAGACGACCGGCGGGGTCATTCAGCTGCGTCCGGAGGACCACGACGCCGCCGGCGCGCGCCAGCACCTGCTGCGGTCGGCCGGACATCCTCTCCCCTGGGTGGACATGCGGATCGTGGACCCGGTGCACGGGTGCGACTGCGACGCCGGCGCTGTCGGCGAGGTCTGGCTGCGCGCGCCGAACGTGATGGCCGGCTACTACAACCGGCCCGCGGAGACCACGGCCGCGCTGACCCCCGACGGTTGGCTGCGCACGGGAGACGGCGGCTACCGCGACGAGGAGGGCTACCTGTTCCTCACCGACCGGATCAAGGACATGATCGTGAGCGGCGGGGAGAACATCTATCCGATCGAGGTCGAAGAGGTGATCTCCCAGCATCCCGCCGTCGTCGAGGTCGCGGTGATCGGCGTTCCCGACGAACGATGGGGAGAGACGGTCAAGGCGCTCGTCGTTGTCGCGCCGGGGGCGGAGGTCGAAGCCGACGAGCTGGTGACGTTCGCTCGGGAACGGCTGGCCGGCTACAAGCTGCCGCGCTCGATCGAGTTCGTCACGGAGCTTCCGCACAGCCCCGCCGGCAAGGTGCTCAAGCGCGAGTTGCGCGCCCGGTACGCCGCGCCGCCGAGCCCGCTCGCCGCGGCGAGTGCTCGAGAAGGAAGCTGACCAGCTCACGAGTCGAGCCGGGCACGTCGGTGGGGAAGGCGTGGGCACCGCCCGGCACCGGCACGAACCGTGCTCCCGCGATGCCGTCGGCCAGCCGCTGTCCGTTGTCGAGCGGCAGGATCCGATCCTCGTCTCCGTGGAGGACAAGCGTCGGCGCCTGGATCTCGGCCAGCCGGGCACCCGCGTCGTGAGCGCGGGCGGCCGCATGCTGGCGGTCATAGGAGCGTGGATCGAGCCGGCCGGTCAGCCGGTGAGCGATGTCCTCACCGATAAGTGACGCGTGCCGGCGGTAGGTCGTCGTGGCGTACAGATACGGCACCGACGCCCACAGCCCCTCCTCGGCGGGTAGCTCGGCGAGGTGGCCGAGGAAGTCGCGGATCGCCCGGTCCGCCGGCACGTAGCGCTCGCCGCCGGCCGTCGATGACGCGAGAACGAGCGAGCGAATGCGCTGTGGGTGCGTGATCGCGATCTCCTGAGCGATCGTGCCTCCAAAAGACAGGCCGACAACGTGGGCCTGCTCAGCGCCGGCGGCGTCGAGCAATGCGAGCGCGCCGGCTGGGGTGGGTGGGTCGCCGTCGGAGGGCGCGATCACATCGAAGTGCTCCTCGATCTCCGCGACGCATCGGAGCGCCACCGCAGCGGTCAGACCGACGCCGGTCAAGACCAGCACTGGCGGGCGGGCTCGCGCATCTGCTGGTGCACCCTTCCTCATAGCGGACAAGATATCAGAAACTGAATTGACATCAGCTCAGTAACTGTGCTAGCTTGTGCACCGCTAACTCGCTAGCACATCGAACATCAGAGCCAAAGGAGCCCATCATGGCCACGCAGAAGTCCGATCCCATCACCGAGTCCGTCGAGGCCGCCGCCGAGCGCGTCGCCGACCTGCACGAGAAGTCCGTCGCCCAGAGCAAGAAGGCGAGCGAGGCGTACCTGTCCTCGTACGAGAAGGCCGTCGTCGCGCTGGCCGACACGTATGAGAAGGCCACCGGCGCGAGCAAGATCGAGTGGGTCGCCAGCATCGGCAGCCTGCAGGCCGACGCGACCCGTGAGTTCGCGCGCGCGTACACCAGCTCGGTCCGCGAGCTCGTTTCCTGAAACGTTCGGGATGGCCGCGGCGTCTTTAAGGTCGCGGCCATCCCGCCCTCCTATCTCCCCTCCACTGCCATGAACGATCACCACTTCAGCTATCCACGCGTCGTACCCCTCCAGGGCGCGACGATCTCTGGCCACGCCATCGAGCCGTCGGCCCCGGTCGTCCCGCTCCTGCCTCAACCGCCCATCCACCAGGCCGCCGCCACCGCTGGCGCGTCCAGAGTGTCGCTCGCAGCGTGAGCGCCATGAGGTTTCGCACGGCCAGGACGGATCGTGCCTCGCGGCCCGGCGGCGGTGACGAGGTCGCCGCGCTCATCGCGCTGAGCTACGAGCTGCTCGACGCGCATGCGGACACTCAGCGCATCGCCGGCGCGGTGGCGACCGACGTGGAGTGGGAGAGCCACCTGGCCTACCTCCGGGATCTCCAGCGCGTGGGCCGGGAAGCGCTCGCGCGGGCGGCGCAGCCGGTGGCGGGACGCTAGCCGGGCGGTGCGGCAGGGGGGCGGGACGCCAACCGCCAACCGCCACGACCGCCAACCGCCAACCGCCAACCGCCGACCGCCGGGGGGCGTTAGCCGGCCGACCGCCGGCGCGTGCGCGGCGCGCGTGTCGACCGGGTTCCCCGCGTCCCGCGCGAAGGCGAGCCTGCGTTCCCGGCCACCGCGGCCCGCAGCGACCGATCGCCGTCCGCCAGTTCGGGCGGAAGACCGAGCAACGCCAGCTGGCGGCGAAGGAAGAACTCCTTCACCTCCTCCAGGCTGACCGAGCCGCGGGGGCGGTACCAGTGCCAGATGCTGTTGTACAGCCCGAGCAGCGCGCGAGTGAGTAGGCGCGGGTCGGCCTCGGGCAGGATTCCCTGCTCCATGCCGCGCACGAGGAACGTCGCCCAGGCGAACTCGACGTCTCGGATCCGGGCGCGAGCCATCGTGCGCGCCTCCTCCTCCCGAGGAGACGTACGGGGCACTCCCACCAGTCCCTGCTCGGCGACGAGCACCCGGTTGCGCATCACGTCCTGCTCGCTGAGCTCGTAGGCGCCGGCGAGCACCGCCAGCAGCGCGTCGAGGTAGTCGTCGTGCGCGCCCGTCTCGCGCTCGAACTCGCTGCGGAAGAACTCGAGCGCGTCGGCCATGATCACGTACAGGCAGTGGAGCTTGGACTCGAAGTAGTGGTACAGGGCGGTCGAGCCGATCCCGACTGCCGCCGCCACGTCGGCGAGCTTCGTCGCCTCGTAGCCGTTCTCGCCGAAGTAGGCCGTTGCCGTCCGCAGGATCTCCTCCCGCTTGCTGCGCGACGACACGCCGGAGTTACCGGAGTTCCGTCCCGGTGTGGGGGCCGATCGGGTGGGCGGCACAATCTCTCCTAGTGGCAGCGAACGAACGTGTGGAGATCATATGCGCAGGGGACGATGCTCCGTCCGGGGATGTCAGCTTTTCGACGTTTCCGGTTGGCTGGAACACCGCGGAGGCGCAGAGGTCCGAGGTTGTGGCGCCGGCAGGTCTGCGGCGCTATCATCCTTTACATGACTTCAGTTCAGGCTAGCCGACCGAGCGCCCTCGACGATGTCCTGGCGCTCGTGGAAGGCTCGAGCGAGGCGAGCCGAGCGTTCCGGGCGTCCGGGCACGCCCTGGCGCGCGACGTCCAGACCTGGCTCGCCAGTCCCTCGCAGGGCCTCGTTGCGGGTATCGACTCGGTGCACGGGGCGGAGGCGACCATCGACGCCCTGGCGCGCCTCGCGCCGTCGGGCCTGACGGTCGTGGGCGCGGTCGCCTCGCAGGACGCATGCTGGGCGGAGATCTCTCGTCGCGGCGAGGGTGAGCCGGAGACGTGCCTCGTCGGACTGACCTACGGCGCCACCGGCCAGGTGACGCGGCTGGTCTGGTTGCGGGCACCACTCGTCCCGGGTCGCGAGGTGGACGGCGCGGGGCGAGAGGTGGGCGGCGCGGGCGCGGCCTCGGACGGGCGGGCGATTCTCGAGCGGTATTTCGCCGACCTGACGAACTCGCGCTTCCGCGAGGCCGCCGGGAATTTCACCGTCGACACGCTCTACTCCCACCCGCCCTACGCCGGCGGGACGGAGCGGGTTCTCTTCGACGGCCGGGAGGCGCTGTGGCACGGGTTCGTCGAGCTACGCGGACCCAGCCCCGTTCGCCAGATCATCACGGGCTTCTGGCAGCAGGGTGAGCGGGTGTTCGTCGAGGGCATCATCGAGGGCATCCCCAACGGCGGAACCTTCTTCGCCACCGGCCAGATCAATCCGGAGGGCGAGATCGCCCGGTACGTCGCGTTCTACTCGAGTCAGCGCGTTCCCCGGCCGTAAGGCCAAAGCGCTCCCTGGCCGTAGCCGCGGTAGCGGCGCTCCCGGAGCGCGTCGCCGGACGTGGATCCACGCCGCGGACCCGTGCATAGCCTGCCAATCGAGGCGCTTCCGGGCGACCCTGGCAGGTTATGCATCACATAGGTGCACGACGTGACACGGTCCCGCGCCAGCGCGCCGAGTGGCAGGTTATGCACGCCCCGCCGCCCCGTGTTGGGGGCAGGGCAGGTCGGGCCGCGCCGGGGACTCGGGTGATGGTGCTTTTCCGGGCGGCGCGACCTGCATAACTCGTCACTCGCCGCGCTCGGCCCGAAGCGTGACGTACAACGCATGCCCCAGATGCAGAGCTCGTCACGGTCCGCCTGGACGGGGCGGAGTGACGTTATGCAGGTCGCCGGAATCGTCGGACGGCGGCGCGCCCGTGCCGGCAGCGGCCAGCAGAACCTGCGCCGTCAGATTCGCCCCCTCGGCGAGATTCGCCCCCGTCATTGCCTCTTGCAGATAAAACTGAATTGATGTAAGTTCAGGTGGACAACGACACACGAGCCGGCCAACCGAGAACCAGGAGAGAACATGTCGAAGCGATTTGAGGGCAGAGTGGCGGCGGTGACGGGTGGCGGGTCGGGCATCGGCGCAGCCATCTGCCGGCGACTGGCCGAGGAGGGGGCGATCGTCGCCGCGCTCGATCTCTCCGTGGATCGGGCGCAGCAGGTGATCGGCGACCTGCCGGGGGCCGCCGCGGTGCGGGCCGACATGAGCGACAGCGCTTCGGTCGAAGAGGCGCTGAGCAAGGTCGAGACGGACCTCGGCCCGCTGGCCATCATGGTCAACAACGCCGGCGCACTGGCGATGTCCCATGTGGCGCGGGTCAAGCCGCGGATCGAGAAGCAGCAGGCCGAGCAGGCGGAGGATGGGCAAATCAAGACGCCGCTCGAGGCGCTGGAGCGCCTGACCGACGAGGAGTGGCGCTTCGTGATGTCGGTCCATCTGGACGGGACGTTCTACGGGACGCGCGCCGCGGTGAAGAGGATGGCGCCCCGGGGCGAGGGCACGATCGTCAACATGGCCTCGGTCTGCGGGATCGAGGGATGCACCGGACATCCGCACTACTCCGCCGCCAAGGCCGGCGTGCTCGGCTTCACGAGGGCCACGGCGAAGGAAGTGATCGTTCAGGGGATCAGGGTCAACGCGGTCGCTCCCGGCTTCATCGACACGACGCGCACCAAGGCCGACGTCGGCGTGGCGCGAGAGGTGAACGTTGGGCGCACACCAATGGGACGGCTCGGAACGCCCGAGGAGATCGCGGCGACGGTTGCGTTCCTCGTCTCGGACGACGCGGCGTTCTTCGTCGGCGCGACGGTCAGCCCCAACGGCGGACTGGTCACGGCCGTGTGACCGTCCGCCCGGCCTCGGCGCGCCCAACGAGCTCGCCGATGTGCCGGGCGATCTCCGCCCACAGCTCGCGCGAGAGGTGATGGCCCATGCCGTCCAAGACCACGAGCCGGGCGCCGGGGATGGCCCGGGCGGTGGCGCGTCCGCCGCTCACGTTCACGAGCGGATCGTCTGCGCCGTGCAGCACGAGCGTCGGGACCGACACCGACCGCAGCGCGACGGTCCGATCGCCGGAGGCGGCGATCGCGGCAAGCTGGCGGGCAACGCCGACGGGATCGTGGCCACGGTCGTAGGCGACTGCGGTCCGCCACCGCACGTCCGCTTCGTCGAGCTCGAATCCCGGTGAGCCGATGACGCGGAGGATCGACAGCGTGCGGTCGATCGCCCCGTCGCGCGTCGTGGCGGGCGGCGAGAGCAGCGCCGCCATGGCCTCGCGCGTGGACTGGCCGACGGAGGGATCGCCGGTAGTCGACATGATCGAGGTCAAGGAGCGGACGCGCTGAGGGTGCTCGATCGCCACCGTCTGGGCGATCATCCCGCCCATCGACGCCCCGACCAGGTGCGCGCTGTCCAGGCCGAGCGCGTCGAGCAGCCCCACCGTGTCCCCGGCCATGTCGGACAGCGTGTACGACGCCGAGGCCGTGTCACCGCGGAAGATCGCAGCGAGATCGGGCGCCGGAGCCTCGGTCAGGTGACTCGAGAGCCCGATGTCGCGGTTGTCAGATCGGATGACGTGCACGCCCCGCCCGGTGAGCGCCTCGCAGAAGCCGTCGGGCCAGCCGAGCATCTGCGTGCCCAGCCCCATCAGCAGCAGCACGGGTGGAAGGTCGGGCTCCCCGAAGCGCTCGTAGGCGATGTCCAGCCGTGCAGGACCGACGCCGCGGGCGATCTCGACGCTCATCAACTCCTCCCGAGAACCCAGAACCTGAGCCGGTTCTCGAAGCGGTAGGAGCCGTCGGCGCGCCGATATGGGGCGGCCGCCGCGCTGACCGACGGTTTCGTGCCCGACGCGCCGGCCTCGACGTCGATGCGCGCGCGGGCCAGCGATGCCTCGAGCGCCTCCTCGTCGGCCATTTCGATCGGAGCCGGAACGTTGCCCGTCGCGACCACCTCGACAGGTGCACCCCGGATCGCGTCGTGCACCGGATCGGTGCCCGGGAGCCGATTCCCGCGGAGACCGCCGGCGCCGATCGACGTGAGAAAGGCGAAGAAGTCGTTTTCGGCGGGAGAACCCCACTTGCAGATGGCGATCCGACCGTCCGGGCGCACCACCCGTGTTGCTTCGATCAGCGCCATCTCGGGATCGAGAGCGTATTGGAGGGCGTTGAACGACGTGACCACATCGAACGAGGCGTCGGCCCACGGCAGGCTCTCCATGAGCCCCAGCCGGAGGTCGGCGCCCGGCGCGGCCTCCAGCGCCTCGGCGATCGCATCGGGCTCCGCGTCGAGACCGTGCACGATCGCCCCACGCCGAGCGGCGAAGGCGCAGAACGCCCCGTCTCCGCAGCCGAGATCAAGGAGCGAGGTGCCGTCGCCGATGCCCGCGGCGCCGGCGACCGCCTCCCACGCCGCCGTGACCACTATGCCTGAGCCGCGGCCTCCGCGATCCCGGCGAGCGGGCGGTGGACATGGACGGTGCCGAAGCCCGCCATCTGCGCCTCCTCCTCGGGCGTCGGGTCGCCGTAGTAGTGCAGAGGTGAGAGCTGCACCAACTGCACCAGACGACCGGCCGTTTCCAGGTCGAGGTTGGCGTAGTGATCGAGCATCGCCTTCGGACTCTCGTACCACTCGATCACGTGGATGAGGAGCGGGTCCTCGTCGATGAAGTAGTTGTAGGCAAGGACGCCGTAGTCCTTCTCCTCAACGTCCTTGATGAACTTCTCGAAGATGCCGACGACCTCGTCGAGGTCCTTGCGGTCGAGCGTCATCGTGCAGGCTGTGCGAACGATCGCCATGGTTGTTCTCCTCAGACGGTTGGTTGTCAGTCGCGGGCCCAGACCTTGGGACCGCGGCCACCGAGTCCGGCCAGATAGCCCTCGTCGGCCTTCGACTCGCCCCAAAGGATCTCCATCACCCGCTTGCTGATCTTCCAGCCGTCGGGCGTGCGCTTCAGCTCGTCGTGATAGCGCGCGACGAGGATGATCGCGGCATCCGGGTTCTCTTTGAACACCTGATACGACGTCAGATACGTGAGCGTCTTGGCCTGATCTCCGTCGATCGTGATGTGGTAGACGTTGGCCAGGTGGTGCTGCCAGATCACGGTCGCCGTGGCCTCGACGATCCACGCCGCCAGCTTGTCGCCACCTTCGACGGGCTCCCCGTTTCCGTATTGCGCCCAGATGTCGTCGGCCAGGGCGCTGCGTACGCCGGCGGCGTCGAACGAGTCGACCGCCGACGAATACCGGTACAGGACGTCGGCGATGTCGGTTCGGTCCTGCAGAGCCCGGAGGCTCGCGGCGTCTACGGTCGTCTCAGCGGTGGCGCTCATTAGGTTCTCTCCTCAGCGAACAGGCAATTTGAGTTGACTTCGATTCAGTCTAGCGCGATGCGGGCGAGACCGTCAAGCTGGGGGGCGGATGGTTGGGGGCCGTGCGCGGATGATTGGCGGGCGTGCGCGGATGGTTGGGGGGCGTGCGCGGATGGTTGGCGGGCGTGCGCGGTCGCTGGGGTGGCGCCTGGGGTGGACATGGTCAGCGCGAGGTGTAGCCGGCATCGACGTTGAGGATGGCGCCGGTTACGTACGAGGCCTGGTCCGAGCACAGCCAGAGGCTGGCCTGGGCGACCTCCTCGGGCCGGCCGAAGCGCCCGAGCAGGCTGAGGACGGGGGCGAACTCGGCCTCGGTCAGGCCGACGGTCTCGAGCGCGCCGCGGATCATCGGGGTGTCGATCGCCCCCGGGCAGACCGTGTTGACGCGGATGCCGAGCGGGGCGTTCTCGAGCGAGGCCACCTTGGTCAGGCCGAGCACGCCGTGCTTGGCCGCGACGTACGCCGCGTTGTTCGGCTGCGGCCGGTGGGCGCTGACCGACCCGATGTTGACGATCGCTCCGCCATCGCCCTGGGAAAGCATCTGAGCGACCTCGTACTTGAGGCAGAGCACGACGCCTTTCAAATCCACGGCCAGGATCCGGTCCCATTCGTCCTCGTCGAGGTCGGCGATCGGATGCGTGTCGGGGGTGAGGGCGGCGTTGTTGACCGCGCAGTCGAGCCGCCCGTAGCGCTCGACCGCGGCTTGGACCAGGGCCTGAACGTCCGCGGCCCGCGAGACGTCGACGCGGCAGAACGAGGCGGTGCCGCCGTCCTGCTCGATCCGCTCCACGGCGGCCTGGCCGGCTTCCTCGTTGATGTCGGCGACGACGACCTTCGCCCCGGCGGCGGCGAATACACGGGCAGTCGCCTCGCCCATTCCCATGGCTGCACCGGTGACGATTGCCACCTTCCCTTCAAGCGCTCCTGTGGTCATGGCCATGCACTCCTTTCCGGATCGGGCGTCGCCGTGGCGGACGGCAGCCGCCGCGGGCGATTCAAATTGAAGTCAACTCGATCGCGGATGTTGACATGCACGAGCCGAGATTGCTACCTTTTCCCAACCTGAAGTGAATTCGATTGCAAGCAGGACCGAGAGGAGAACAATGGCCGACTACGACGTCATCGTGCTGGGGACCGGAGCTGCTGGACTAACCGCGGCGGTCACCGCGGCGGAACTCGGCGCCAACGTCGGCCTGTTCGAGAAGGGCGCGACGATCGGCGGAACGACGGTCTACTCCGGGGGGATGATCTGGATCCCGCTCAACCAGCACGAGCCGCCCGAGAAGGGCGACACGCGCGAGCAGGCCGCGGAATACCTCAAGGCGCTGTCGAACGACACGATCACCGACGAGATGGCGGAGACCTACCTCGACGTCGGCCCGGAGATGGTGCGCTGGCTCGACGAGCGCACGCCGGTCAAGTTCCGTGCCGTCCCCGACTTCCCCGATTACCACCCCGAGCAGAAGGGCGGGCTTCCCCAGGGCGGCCGGTCGCTCGAGACGGCGATCTACCCCTACGGCGAGCTCGGCGAGTGGGGAGACAAGGTCCACATCTCGCCGTACTACCCGAGCTACCACCTGACGATCGGCGAGACGACGCTCGGCCAGGCGGTCCCGGAGGCACTCGACCCGGAGGAGATGGAGCGCCGGGCCGAGAACGACGAGCGCGGCATGGGCCTCGCGCTGGGCGGCCGGCTGCTCAAGGCGTGCCTCGACCGCGGCGTCGAGCCGCAGACCGAGCACCGTGGCGTCGAGCTGATCATGGAGGACGGGAAGGTCGCCGGCGTCGTGTTCGAGACCCCCGAGGGACGTAAGGAGGTCCACGCGCCGAACGTAGTGATCGCGACCGGCGGCTTCGAGCGCAACGACGACCTCAAGCGCGCGTTCCTGCGCGGACCGTGCACGCACACGGTCGCCGTCGAGACGAACGAGGGCGACGGCCTGAAGATGGCCATGCGGATCGGCGCGATGCTCGGGAACATGCGCGAGGCATGGTGGATGCCGATGATCGAGCTGCCGACCGACATCGTCCCCACCGGCCAGCAGCTCCTCACCTACGAGCGCACGCTGCCCGGCGCGATCATGGTCAATCGCGCGGCCAAGCGCTTCACCAACGAGGCCGCGAACTACAACGCGTTCGGCGCGGCGTTCCACGAGCAGGACACGACCATGGGCGTCTACCGCAACCTGCCGTGCTGGCTGGTCTTCGATCAGACCTGGCTCGACAAGTACGGCTTCGCCGGCGGGCTCGGCGGGACCGAGAAGGCCCGGACGGACTGGATCACGTCGTCGGACACGGTCAAGGGCCTCGGCGAGAAGCTCGGGATCGACGGCGACGTGCTCGAGCAGACCATCGACCGCTTCAACGCCAATGCGCGCGATAACCATGATCCTGACTGGAAGCGGGGCTGGAGCGCGCAGGACCAGTGGTGGGGCGATCCGACGCTCCGCGACGGGACCCCGAGGGCGTCGCTCGGTCCGCTCGAGACCGCTCCCTTCTACGCGATCCAGGTGTTCAGCGGCGCGCTCGGAACGAAGGGCGGACCACTGACCGACACCAAGGCGCGCGTGATCGACGTCGACGGCGACGTCATCGAGGGCCTGTACGCGGCCGGGAACGCGATGGCCTCGCCGCTCGGTATGACCTACGGCGGCGCGGGTGGCACGCTCGGACCGGCGATGGTGTTCGGCTACCTCGCGGGGCGCGACATCGCGGGGCGGGCCGCATCATCCACTCCGCCGGCCCTGGCCGCCTCCCACGGCGGCGCGTGAACCCACTGGACGAAGAAAGGGAACTCAGAGACATGGAATCGAGCGTCATCGCGGAGCGGCATGGGACCGAGGTCACCGGTTGCCCCGTCATGGATCACGACTTCTCCAAGACGCGGGAGATGGGCGCGTACTGGACGCTGGCGAACGAGCTGCGCGAGAGCTGCCCGCACTTCTACAACAAGTACTCGGACGGCGGCTACTGGGTGTTCACCCGCCACGAGGCCGTCAACGACATCTACAAGACGCCGGAGATCTTCTCCAGCGCGTCGATCACGCCGTGGGAGCCCGATCCGATCTACCGGTTCGTGCCGACCCAGGTCGACGCGCCGGACCACATCAAGTACCGCCGCATCCTGAACCCGTGGTTCTCGCCCAAGGCCATGGAGGCTGCGGCGCCGATGATCCGCGAGACGTGCCGGAGCTTCATCGAGCCGATCGTGCCCAAGGGTTCGTGCGACTTCTTCGAGGAGTTCGCGCTGCGCTTCCCGACCGCCGCGTTCCTGACCGTGATCGGGGTGCCGACCTCTTACACGGACGTGTTCGTGGGGTGGGTCGACGCGTTCTTCGGCGGCTTCGGCGGCGACCCCGAGGGCGCCGCAGGGATGGCCACCGCGCTCGCCGAGATGCGCGTGTTCTGGGCCGAGCAGCTGGCCAACCGCCGTAGCGAGGGCCATCGGGAGGGCGACCTGTTCTCGTACCTGCTCGAGTCCACGTTCGACGATCAGCCGCTCGACGACGAGGTCCTGCTCGACATGTGCACCGTGCTGACGCTCGCCGGGCTCGATACGACGCGCGCCGAGCTGGCGTACATGTTCCACCACCTCGCCCTGAACCCCGAGCATCGCCAGCGGTTGCTCGACGAGCCGGAGATCATCCCGCTGGCCGTCGAGGAGACCCTGCGCTACTACACGATCATCTTCGGCGACGGACGCAAGGTCACCCGCGACGTCGAGTTCCACGGCGTGCAGCTCAAGAAGGGCGACATGGTGTACGGGCTCGTGTCCGGCGCCAACCGCGACCCGAGGCATTGGGAGCAGGCGGACGAGTTCGTCATCGACCGCAAGAAGAACAACCACTTCGGGTTCGCCAGCGGCCCGCACCGGTGCCTCGGAATGCACCTGGCGAGGCGCGAGATGGCGATCGCGGTCGACGAGTGGCTCAAGGTGATCCCCGACTTCGAGCTCGACACCGAGGCGCAGCTGTTCGAGCGTGGCGGCGGCGCGATGATGTCGCTGAGCACCCTGCCGCTCCGCTGGGAGGTGAAGTCGTGAAGCTGCAGATCAGCACCGCATGCCAGGGCCACGGGCGCTGTTACACGCTCGCCCCGCAGCTGCTCTCGAGCGACGACGAGGGCTACGTGACGATCTCCGGCGGCGACCCGATCGAGGTCCCGGAGGACATGCGCGAGCTCGCCGAGAACGTCGTGGGCAGCTGCCCCGAGAACGCGATCAGCCTGATCGACGACTAGCCGATGCGCCGCCTGGTCATCGTCGGCGCCTCGCTGGCGGGGCTGCGCGCCGCGCAGGCCGCAAGGAAAGCCGAATTCGACGGCGAGCTGGTGATGGTCGGCGCGGAGCACCACCGGCCATACACCCGGCCTCCACTGTCGAAGGAGCTCCTGGCCGGCGAGCACACGGTCGATCGGGTCCAGCTCCCCTGCGACGAGCTGGAGGCCGAGTGGCGGCTTGGCGCGTCGGCGACTCGCTTGGATCGGGCGCGCCGGCGGGTCGTGCTCTCCGACGGCGACGAGGTCGAGTACGACCGTCTGATCCTCGCCACCGGCTCGCGTCCTCGACGCTGGCCGGGGATCGGCTCCGATCTGGATGGCGTCCACGTGCTGCGTGACCTCGACGACGCGCTCGCGCTCCGGGCGGCGTTCGACCAGCGGCCGCGCGTCGTGATCGTGGGGGCCGGCTTCATCGGTTGCGAGGTGGCCCAGACCGCGCGCAAGGAGGACCTCGACGTGACGCTCATCGACGTGGCCGCCACACCCATGCTCCCGCTCGGTCCGGAGCTCGGCGGATGGTGCGCGGAGCTGCACCGCGACCACGGGGTCGATGTGCGCCTCGGCACCGGGGTGGCCGGGCTGATCGGCGATGGTCACGTCGAGGCGGTCGAGCTCGCGGGCGGCGACCGCGTGCCCGCCGACATCGTGGTGGTCGGCCTCGGCGCGCTGCCGAACACCGAGTGGCTGACCGACAGCGGGCTGACGGTCGATCCGGGGCTCGCGTGCGACGCGACGCTGACCACGATCGGCGACCCGGACATCCTCGGCGCCGGCGACATCGTGACCTGGCCGCATCCGCTGGCGGACGGCGAGGCGATCCGCATCGAACACTGGACGGTCGCCGCCGAGCAGGGACAGCTGGCCGGCCGCAATGTCCTGCTGGCGCCGGACGAGCGCAAGCCCTACGACGCGCCGCCGTACTTCTGGTCAGACCAGTACGACAAGAAGATCCAGTCGCTTGGACTACCCGGCCGGGCCGAGGGGATCGAGCTGCTCGAGTCCACCCCGGACGGCGCGCGACTGGTCTACGGGGGGGCGCGTGACGGCCGCCTCGTGGGGATCATCGCGATCAACGCGGCTCGTCGCCTTGGCGCATACCGAATGACCCTCGAGGATCCGCCCGGGCTCGACGAGCTGCGCGCCAGGCTCGCGGACGACCCCGGCGCGCTCGGCGCCCCGGTGGCGGCAGTGTGAGCGCCTACCCTTAATTGACATGACCGACGACTCTCCTCTCCGCGTCGCCATCATCGGCGCCGGCCCCAGCGGGTTCTACGCCGCCGGCCAGTTGCTGGCCGTGGCCGAGCCGCAGTTCGCGGTCGACCTGTACGACCGGCTGCCCACCCCGTACGGGCTGGTGCGCTCGGGCGTCGCTCCGGACCATCCAAAGATCAAGTCCGTCACCCGCGCCTACGACAAGACCACCGAGCACGAGCGGTTCCGCTTCTTCGGGCACGTCGAGCTGGGCGGCGACATCAGCCGCGCGCAGCTGCTGGAGCACTACCACGTAGTCCTATACACGCTGGGCACGTCGATCGACAAACGGCTCGGGATCCCCGGCGAGGACCTCCGCGGCTCGCACGCCGCCACCGAGTTCGTGGCCTGGTACAACGGCCATCCCGATCACTGCGGCTTGGAGGTCGATCTGCAGGCCAAGCAGGCCGTCGTGGTCGGCGCCGGCAACGTGGCCATCGACGTGGCGCGGATGCTCGCGCTGGCGCCCGGCCGAGCTGGAGATCACCGACACCGCCGATCACGCGATGGAGGTGCTGCGGGCGAGCGGAATCGAGGAGATCACCATCCTCGCGCGCCGGGGCCCGCTGCAGGCCGCGTGGACCAATCCCGAGCTGCTCGAGATGGGCGAGCTCGAGCGCGGCGACCTCGATGTAGTCGGCGGCGACCTGGACGAGCGCTCAGCCGTTGCGTTGGAAGAGGCCGACAAGACCCGCCGGCGCAACGTCGAGATCATGCGCGACTACGCGGCCCGCCCGAAGACCGGCAAGCCGATCACCGTTCGCTTCCGCTTCCTCGCCTCACCGGTCGAGATGCTCGGCGATGAGAGCGGGCACGTGCGGGCGGTCAAGATCGAGAACAACGCGATCGTCGCGCGCGATGACGGCTCACTGGCTGCGCGCGGCACCGGAACGTTCGACGAGATCCCGGCTCAGCTCGTGTTCCGCTCGATCGGCTACACCGGCCAGCCGATCGGCGACGTTCCATTCGACGAGCGCCGTGGCCTGATCCGCAACGACGGCGGCCGGGTCATCGACGAGGCCGGCACGCATCTCCTCGGCGAGTACGTGTCCGGCTGGATCAAGCGCGGCCCGTCCGGCGTGATCGGCACCAACAAGAAGGATTCCCAGGACACCGTGGCCAAGATCCTCGAGGACGCCGCCGCGGGACGCCTGAACCAGCCGTCCTCGGACGACATCGAAGGCATGATCGAGACGCACTGCGAGCACGCGGTCACCTGGCAGGGCTGGCAGGCGATCGACGCGATCGAGACCGCCGCCGGCGAGGCGTCGGCTCCCGGGCGCCCGCGCGTCAAGCTCACCGACTGGGCCGCGCTGCGCGAGGCGGCCCAGCAAGCCGCTTCGCGTCGCTGATCGCAGCCGCCTGCTGATCCCGGCCGCCCGCCGTGGCAAGCTGTCGGCGTGTCCTCGCCGCTGGGCTTCGACCCAATAGAAGAGGCGGGTCGCCAGTGGCGCAAGCATTGGGGCGCTGCCGCGACCGTGCCGATGATGACGGTCACTTCGATCATGCGGGTTCAGCAGATCTGGCTGGCCCGGCTGAACGAGACGCTGGCGCCGTTCGAGCTGACCTTCGCGCGCTACGAGGCACTGATGCTGCTCTATCTGAGCCGGACCGGCGCGTTGCCGCTCGGCAAGATCGGGGCCCGTCTCCAGGTTCATCCGACGAGCGTCACCAACCTGATCGACGGGCTCGAGAAGCTCGGATACGCGGAGCGGACCCCGCATCCGGAGGATCGGCGGACGACGCTCGCGGCGATCACCGCCCGTGGTCGTGACGTGGCGTCGGCGGCAACCGACGCGTTGAACCAGAGTCGCTTCGGCACCGAGCCGCTTCGGCCGGGAGAGCTCCGGGCGCTCACCGACGTGCTCACGCGGGCGCGCCGGGAAGCGGGCGACTTCGTTTAGTTTGACTTCCTAGTATCGGAGCACCTATCATCGGTGGTCATGGCTGTTCTCGACAGCAACGTTCCCGTCTCCGCAGAGGAGTGGCGGGCCGCGTACGGGCTCACGCCCGAGCGCGACGTGCCGTTCACGACGCTCTCGGGAGAGCCCGTGGCGCCGCTCTACACCGAGCACGATCTGCCCGACGACCTAGCGGGCAGCATCGGGTTGCCGGGCCGGTTCCCGTTCACCCGCGGTGTGTATCCGTCGATGTATCGGAGCCGGCTGTGGACGATGCGCCAGTTCGCCGGGTTCGGCACCGCCGAGGAGACGAACGAGCGGTTTCGCTATCTGCTCGGTCACGGCCAGACCGGGCTCTCGACCGCGTTCGACATGCCCTCGCTGATGGGTCACGACTCGGATTCGCCGCGGTCGCTCGGCGAAGTCGGCCGGGAGGGCGTGGCGGTCGACACGCTCGACGACATGGAGACGCTGTTCGCCGGAATCGACCTCGGCGCGGTCACCGTGTCGATGACGATCAACGCGCCGGCGGCGATCATGCTCGCCTTCTACGTGGTGGCGGCCGAGCGGCAGGGGATCCCGGCCGAGCGGCTGGGCGGGACGATCCAGACCGACATCCTCAAGGAGTACATCGCCCAGAAGGAGTGGTGCTTCCCGGTCGACCCGGCGATGCGCCTGGTGGGGGACATGATCGAGTGGTGCTCGGGGCACATGCCGCGCTGGCACCCGGTGTCGATCTCGGGCTACCACATCCGGGAGGCGGGCTCGACGGCCGCCCAGGAGCTTGCCTTCACGCTCAAGGACGGCCTGACGTATGTGGAGGAGGCGGTCGACCGGGGGCTCGACGTGGATTCGTTCGCGCCCCGGCTTTCGTTTTTCTTCAACGCCCAGATCGACTTCTTCGAGGAGATCGCGAAGTACCGGGCGGCCCGGCGGATCTGGGCGCGGGAACTGCGCGATACGTTCGGGGCGCGCGATCCGAAGTCGTGGCTGATGCGCTTCCACACCCAGACCGCGGGGGTGTCGCTGACCGCCCAGCAGCCGCTCAACAACATCGTGCGCACGGCGATCGAGGCGCTCGCCGGGGTGCTCGGCGGCACCCAGTCGCTGCACACCAACTCCTACGACGAGGCGCTCGCGCTGCCCACCGAGGAGGCCGTGCGGATTGCGCTGCGGACGCAACAGATCATCGCGCACGAGACCGGGGTGACGAACACGATCGATCCGCTCGGCGGGTCGTACTTCGTGGAGGCGCTGACCGATCGGATGGAGGAACAGGCGTACGAGTACTTCGGGAAGATCGACCAGTTGGGCGGGATGGTCCAGGCGGTCAAGCAGGGCTTCCCGCAGCGCGAGATCGCCGACGCCGCGTTCTCGCTCCAGCAGGAGATCGACTCGGGGCGGCGGATCGTGGTGGGGGTCAACGCGCTGACCGAAGGCGACGAGGCGCAGACGCCGATCCTCAGGATCGATCCCTCACTCGAGCGTAAGCAGATCGAACGGCTGCGCGGCGTACGCGCGCGCCGGGACGGCGCCGCCGTCGAGGCCGCGCTCGGCCACGTGCGCCACGCCGCTGCCGGCGAGCGCGAGAACCTCATGCCTCACCTGCTCGAGGCCGCCCGCGTCCACGCCTCCGAGGGCGAGATCGTCAAGGCCCTCCAGGACGTCTGGGGCGACTACCGCGAGGTCCCGGTCTTCTAGCCGGGCGCCCGGCCGCCTGCCCGCCCGCCCGCACCTGACCCGCCGGATCGCGAAATTTCCGTCATTAGCGGCCGCCGCGCGTCGACAATTCCGGATTTTTCGTCTGGGAGACGAATAATCCGGAATTAGCGGCGGGGCGATGCTGCTAATGGCGGAAATTTCGGGCCGGGGGTTGGGGGGACCGGGCGCGGGTGGGACGCCTTGGCCGCGACGAGCAGCTCGTAGTGGATCGGAGCGCCGGTCGTGGTGAGCCGGTGCTGGAAGCGGGTGCGGTGCAGGAGACGTAGCTGTCCCGAGTCGAGCAGCCGGCTCACGGCGACGCCGAACGGTGCGTCGGTTTGCGTCCAGCACTCGTCAATCGTCAGCACGACCGGGGCGCCCGTCGGGAGCAGATCGAGCGCGCGCAGCAGCGCGACCGGCGGCGCGTGGGTTCCGCCCAGGGCGCCGGCCGAGATCAGGCCGGTCGGGCCGTGGGCGCGCAGACGCGCGAGCAGCCCGGATGCCGGCGCCGCCAGATCCCCGACCAGGTAGTCCCGGTATACCCCGGGCCGGTCGCGCAGGCAGGCCGCGCGGGCGGCCTCCAGGGCATCGAGGCCGATGACCCCGGCGACCCCTGACGCGGTCGCGAGCTCGCCGACCAGCCCGGTCCCGGCGCCGAGGTCGAGCAGGACGAGGTCCGCGCGATCGAGACCGAGCCGGGCCACGGCATCGGCGAGCCCCTCGGCCGCGACCTGGGGAGAGCGGCAGCCCAGGAGCCCCTGCACGATGTGCTCGTACAGACCGGGCTCGCGGTAGAGCCGCTCGTAGTCGTGCAGGTGAACGATCTCCTCGCCCGAGTCCGCGTCCGCCCGCGCGTCCGCGTCCGCGTCACGCAGGCCGACGTACTCGCCGTCGGCTTGCGGCGGCCCGATCAAACGCACCACGACGTCGGAAGGCACCACGGGCAGCGGAGGTTAGGGGCGGGTGGCGGAGACTTTCCGACGCTTGCGTAGGTTCTAACCGCAGTGGGCCGGGTAGAGCCACCCCGTGCTTCTGATACTTGGTGTTGTTCTTCTCATCATCGCGATCGCAGGCGGAGTGATCATTCACCCGATCCTGTTCGCGATCGCCATCCTGGCCCTGGTCGCCTTCTTCGCCGGTCGCCGATAGGGACTCTCGGGGGTGGGGCGCGCCGGTCGACAGGCCGGCGGCTACTTCCCACCCCTGGGGACCATCTGGTAGATCGTCGAGTAGCCGATCAGGAACACGACCTTCCCGTCGGTGATCACCGGTGTGAACTCGCCGTCGGGGAATCCGAACACCTGCCGGCCGGTGCGCAGGTCGAGGCCCGCGCTGCGATTCAAGCCGAGATCGGAGTAGTAGACGACGTTGCCGAGCACGGTGGCGGAGCCGTCGATCCGCCCGCCGGCGGGATGGCTCCAGCGCACGCCGCCGCTGTTTGCGCTGAGCGCGTAGAAATGGCCGTCGTATGAGCCGATGTAGACGGTCGGGCCTAACCCGGGGACGTCGGCGACGGCCGGCGAGGCGTAGACGTAGGCGCCGGTCGATGTGCTCCACGCCACCGCTCCGGAGGTCGCCCAGAACGCGTAGACGGCACCGCCGGTGCTGCCGATGAACACGCGACCAAAGGCGACCGCGGGCGTCGAGTAGAAGCTCCCGCCGCCGCCGGCCGACCAGATCTCCCGGCCGTTGGCGGCGTTGACCGCGTGCACGCGAGCCCCGTAGTCGCCGAAGTAGATCGTGTCGTGGGCGAAGGCGACACCGCCCTTGACCGCGCCGCTGGCGTGGAAGGTCCAGTTGAGGTGGCCGTCGTAGGTCCTGAACGAGTAGACCGTGCCGCCCTGGTCGCCGAAGAACACGCTGAGGCCGTGCACCACCGGCGAGGACTCGCTGCCCGGGGCGAGCGAGTGCGACCACGCGACGTGGCCGTTCTTCATCGAAACCGCCACGACCGCGCCGCCGCCCGGAGAGTGGGCGCCGGGGCGGGTCGAGAGCAGCGTGAAGAACACGAGCTTGTGCCGGATGTCGAGGGCCGGCGAGGCCGCGGCCAAGGTCCCCAACCGGCGGTGCCAGAGCAGATGGCCGGTGGTCGAGCTGAGGGCACTGGCCCAGCCGTTGATGTCCTCGAAGTACAGCGTGTTGTCATAGATCACGGGCGGGAACTCGAGCAGGGCGCCGTCGTGAAACCGCCACCCGACGCGGAGCGGGGGACCGAGCTTCGCTCCGTTGGGAAAGAACCGGGTGCGGGCGAGGTTGTAGCCGTACTGGGGCCAGGGATCGTCGGTGGGCACCGGCCGTGGCTTGGGCGCGGGCGGCGGCGGCGCGGGCGCAGGCGTGGGCGCGGGCGGCGGAGGCGCCGCGACTTGGACCGCGGCCTTCCGCGGGAGGCGTGCGCTTCCAGAACTCAGCAGGACGAGGACCACCACCGCGACCCCGATCGCAAATAGCAGGCCCGCCACGGCGACGAGTCCCCGGCCGAACGGGACTCGGCATGGCGGCGCATGCTAGCCAACCCGCGGGACGGCTCCAGGACCACGACGCGGACCGGCGCGACGGCTCTCAGGCGCCGAGACGCGGAGCGGCGGGTACGGGTCTGGAGAGGCGAGACGCGGACCGGCGGGTCAGCTCAGTGCATGGCGCGGGCGGGAACGGCGTCGAGCAGGCCGACGGCGCGGTGCGGCCGGCCGTCCTCCAGGAGCACGGCACCGCCGGGCCAGTAGGGGTGCGGGGCGGTGGCGTTGTGGACGAGCAGCGGCTCGTACACCCACGACCCGGTGTTGAGCAGGCCCGGCCGACCCTGAGGTCCCCGCCAGCGTGCCTCGAGATCGCCCGGGAGCGGACCGAGCCGATGCACGTGACCGAACAGGACCCAGTCCGCGTCGATACCGAGGCGCCCGACCACGTGCGAGAGCGCCGGGAGGCTGGCCAGACGCATCTGCGCTCCCAGCACTCGCGCGGTGAGCCGCGCCATCCCGGGGTGGAGCAGGCGCAGCGGCGCCATTGGCATCGTCGAGGCGCGGATCAGCTCGGCGATGTCCTCCGCCACGGTGGCGAGCGGGCGCGGGAGCGTCTTTATGACGAGCGCCTCGAGGCGGGTGAGCGAGGGCCCCCCGGCGCGCTCGTATTCGATCGGGACCGCGCCGGACCGCGGGACGCGTCCCAGGAGCCCCCGCGCCACGCCGAACGCGGTCTCGGGCAGCAGATGGCGATCGAGGTAGTGACCGTGCGTGGCCCACACACCCGGGGCGAGCCACACTCCCGGGTAGTGCACCCGGACCCGCGACGGCCCGAGCCAGGAGACGATCTGGGCCAGCTCGGGCGTCGCGTCAACCGGAACCTGGGTGTCAGGGGCGAGGCCGGCGCCGACCCCCCTGATCCAGCCGGCGATCAGCGCCCGATCGTGGTTGCCGGGCACGACGATCACCTCCCGGCCGCCCCCGAGGGTGCGACCGATCAGGCGCAGCACCGGCTCGGCGACGTCCATCGCGCGCTCGGCCCGCTTCTCGAGCAGCTCGACCACGTCACCGAGCAGCACCAGCCGCTCGACGCCCTCGAGCGCGGCGAGCAGCCGCTCCAGCGGCTCGGGCTGGGTGAGGACGTCGTGCCGCAGACGGGACCCAAGATGGAGATCCGAGATCACCAGGGTCGACACGGGAGCCCACGATAGAACGCGGCGCGAGCGATCCAGCGACCCGAGCTAAACCGTGTCGCTTCGAGGCAGCCAGCCCGCGATGTCAGCAATGACGGTTGCGTCGACGTGCTGGGCGGGCTCGTACTCGGCCGGGCTCGACGGGCCGCTGCCGGGCGCGAACAGGTGGTTGAGCGCCGGATACACCCGGATCGTCACCTCAGGGCGGTCGGCCAGCGCGGCTTGCCAGCGCGCGAGGTCGTCGGCGAGCGTGACCTGGTAATCGCGCCCGCCCTGGAGGATGAGCATCGGCTTGCCGAGCGTGGCGGCGAGCGCGGCCGGGTCGTAGTCGCGCAGGTCGAGCCAGTATGAGGCGGGCGCGCCGAGCGGTAACTCGTCGGCCGGAGTCGAAGGCGAGAGATCGGGGCGGTCGACGCGCCTGGCCTTCTCGCTCAGCGCCTCGATCAGGGGTCCCGACGCCGCCTCGTTCTCGGGACGCAGCGAGGCGAGGTATCGGAACTGCCGGACCACCACCCAGTGAAGTGGCTGGGCTCCGCCGGCCAGGAGAACCAGCCCGGCGACGGACGTGGCGGCGGCGGCGATCCGCGGGGCGACGGTCCCGCCCAGGCTGTGGCCGAGCACGAAGATCCTCGCGGGGTCGACCGACGGATCGGCACGCAGCCGCTCGACCGCCGCCACCGCATGAGGCACGTACTCGTCGCTCAACGTGAACCGCTCGGCGTGCTGCAACTCGCGCGCGTGGGTGTAGGTCACCTTGTCGAATCTGAGCACGACCACGCCGCGCGTGGCCAGGCCCCAGGCGACGTCCTTGAGTGGCTTGTTGCGCCCGATCGTCTCGTCGCGATCGAGCGAGCCCGAGCCGGACAGCAGGACCACGGCCGGCATGACGCCATCCCGGCGGGGCACCGTGATCGTCCCGCCGACCGCGAGCGGTCCCGACCCGAGCGCGACCTCGTGCTCGTCGAAGCTGCCGGCATCCGCGTACGCCGGAGGCTCCCACGGCGCGATCGGCTCGGCCGCGGCGGGCGGCGCGAGCTGAAGCCCGGCGAGCTGTCCCTGCTCGGTCACCGATCCGACGACCGCAAAGCCCCCGTGCTCGCAGGTGACCGCCACCTTGACCACGACGGCGCCCGTGGCGGTCGGCTCGGCGAGCGGAGCCCCGACCGAGGTGATCGCACCCTGCCGGGCGAGCTCGGCATTCCACGCGGCCTCGAGCGCCTCGGGTGCAACCAGAGGCTGGAGGGACGGCGCGAACAGGTCTCGCACCTCGGCGAAGTGACCTCCCTGCGCCAGCTCGAGCGCGCCGATCACGACCTCGGCCGGCGCGCTCAGCATCACGAGCCCTCCGGGGCCGGCAGGAACACCGTGTAGACCATCCGCCGCTTGCGCCCGGGCGCGGGCGGATTGGCCAGCCGCGGCTGGAAGACGATCGACAGGTCGCGGAGCAGCTCGGCGAACTCGGCGTCGGTCAGCCACAGCGCGCCCAGCTTGTAGTCCGCACCGTCGCGGGCGGGGTCGGGTGCTCCCGACGCGAGATAGCGGTCCGCGTCGGCCAGCATCCCGGCCACGTAGACCATGAACGCCTGGGCGTGCTCGTCGGCGCTCATCCGCCTGGCCTCCTCGGGGCTGATGCGCGCCGCGAACGATCGCAGCGTGTACGTGCGCTCGACCGCGCCCCGCACGCGGCGCTCGGCGACGACCTGGAGGACGCCCGCCTTGGCCAGCAGCGCGACGTGGCGATACAGACTGCCCGGCGGCACGTCGTCGAGCTCGGCGGCGAGCTGGCCGGTCGTCAGCGCGCGGTCGCCGAGGAAGGCCTTGACGATTCGCAGCCGGACCGGGTGCAGGAGGAGATCGGCGCTGGCCACGGCCGAGTAGCGTAGCCGACCATTCACAATGTTGCTAATGGTCGTCGGGCTGCCGTATCCCTCGTTCCTCGGGCAGAATGCCGCGCGATGAGCGACGACATCCTTGCGGCCGCCCGTGAGCAGGTGCTCGAGCAGGGACGACCGCTCGACGAGGAGCAGATCCTGGCCGTGCTGGCGCTGCCCGACGATCTCGTGCCCGAGGCGCTGGAGCTGGCGCATGAGGTGCGGATGCGCTGGTGCGGCCCCGCGGTCGAGGTCGAGGGGATCGTGTCGATCAAGACCGGCGGTTGTCCCGAGGACTGCCACTTCTGCTCGCAGTCGGGGCGCTTCCAGACACCCGTGCGAGCGGTCCGGCTCGACATCCCCGCGCTGGTCGAGGCCGCCCGGCAGACGGCGGCCACCGGCGCGACCGAGTTCTGCCTGGTCGCCGCCGTGCGTGGCCCGGACGAGCGCTTGATGGCGCAGGTGCGCGAGGCGGTGGCCGCCATCCAGGCCGAGGTCGAGATCAACATCGCCTGCTCGCTGGGCATCCTCACCCGCGCCCAGGGTGAGGAGCTGGCGGCGCTGGGCGTCCACCGCTACAACCACAACCTCGAGACGGCCCGGTCCTACTTCCCCCAGGTGGTCACCACGCACAGCTGGGAGGAGCGGATCGAGACGCTCGAGCTCGTGGGCGAGCTGGGCATGGAGGTGTGCTGCGGCGGCATCCTCGGGATGGGCGAGACGCTCGCCCAGCGCGCCGAGTTCGCCGCCCAGTTGAGCGAGATCGCGCCCGACGAGGTGCCGCTGAACTTCCTCGACCCGCGTCCGGGGACGCCGTTCTCGGAGCTGCCGGTGCTCGACGCTCAGGACGCGCTGCGCGCGATCGCGGCGTTCCGCCTGGCCCTCCCGCGCACCGTGCTGCGCTACGCCGGCGGCCGCGAGCTGACCCTGGGCGACCTCGGCACTCGGGACGGGATGCTGGGTGGCATCAACGCGATGATCGTCGGCAACTACCTGACCACGCTGGGGCGCTCGCCCGAGCAGGACCTGGCGCTGCTCACCGAGCTCTCGATGCCGGTCAAGGCGCTGTCGGAGACGCTCTGAGCGCAGCAGGCGCCTCGGGGCCGCCGCCGTACTGCGATGCCTGCGGCCGCCCGAGCGCGGACGGTGGGCACGAGCGATGCCGCCGGCGGCGGGAGCTGACCGACCCGCCGCGCTATTGCACGCGGTGCGGGCGCAAGCTGGCGGTGCAGGTGCTGCCGGTCGGCTGGACGGCGCGCTGCGTGCATTGCGGGCCGATCCGCAGCTAGCCCACGGTCGAACGTGCCAATCCGCTGGCAGTCGGGGGCGCGAGTAATCCGCCTTTCGGCGTCCTCCGCGGCGCGATTGGCAGATTGCTCGCGCTATGCGCGAGTGAATCTCCATTTACGCCGGGGTGGGGTGCCGAATGGCGAAATAGTCGCGGTCGGGAGCGAGGTGCCGAGTGCCAGGAAACTCGCGACCGAAAAGAGGTGCACCGGACTGAACAGGTGCACCGGACTGAACAGGTGCACCGGACTGAACAGGTGCACCGGACTGAACAGGTGCACCGGACTGAAGAGGTGCCTCGGACTGGTTGCACGGGGAACGGCGGAATCGCACGACACGTCAGGCCGCGTGGGCGCCGCGAGCTCCCGCCACCTCACCGGCCAGCTCGCGGAGTCGGCACAAGGTCGGTAGCTCGTCCCCGCGGCGCCAGGCGATCGCGATGCCCATCGTCGGCTCGGGCGGCGCGAACCGGCGGTAGACCGCGCCGGGGATACGCAGGCTGCGCGAGCGCCCGAGCATGATGAACGAGATCCCGGCGCCCTCGGCGACCGCCGAGACGATCCGCTCCTCCTCGGGTTCGGTGCGGGCCAGCGGCGGCCAGGGCGGCTCGCCGCACACCTCGCGCCGGACCTCGCGCCAGGCGCCCGGGCCATGCGCCTCGGGCCACCAGACGAGCGGCTCGCCCTCCAGATCGCTCGGGCGCACGGCCGAGCGACGGGTCAGCCGGTGCCCGCGCGGCAGCACGCAGACCATCGGCTCGCGCCCAAGGCGGAGTTCCTCCAACCCCGGCTCCTCGAGCGGCGGACGGACGAAGCCGACGTCGATCTCGCCGGCGCGGAGCTGCTCGACGTGGAGCATTGTGGTGCCGAGGCTGAGGCTGAGCTCCACCTCGGGATAGCGCGCCCGGTAGGCGTCGACGATCGCGCCGGCGACGCCGCCGGTCAGCGAGCGGGTGAGGCTCATGCGCAGCCGGCCGCGCTCGCCGGCCCCGGTGGCGCGGGCGAGCGCCGCGGCGCGCTCGGCGCGTCCAAGCAGGTCACGGGCTTCGGGCAGCAGCGCGCGTCCCGCCGGCGTGAGCGCGGCGCCGCGCCGGTTTCGCTCGAACAGCCGAACCCCCAGCTCGGCCTCGAGCGTGCGGATCTGCTGGCTGACGCTCGGCTGGGCCAGGTGCAGGCGGTCGGCGGCGCGCCGGAAGTGCAACTCCTCGGCGACCGTGACGAACGAGCGCAGCTGCCGGAGCTCCATCGGCGCATGATAGGTGCCACCTTTCACAGGCGGGGGTTTACGTTCTTGATCGGTTGCGGCGCGGGCCGTAACGTCGGGCGCCGGCCGGCAGACGGACCTGAGAGGAGAGCGCCAGATGACCGCCACCCGACCCGAAGTCCGCGGCTTTCTCAGCCCGTTCGAGGTCCCCACTCCCGAGGGCTGCGAGGGCTGGGAGTCGATGTTTCCGTACTACGCGCTGTTCAGCGAGGAGCGGCGAGCGTCCGAGGAGGCGCGGGGATGGTTCCGCGACGGGATGCATTTCCCCGAGCCGATGTTCCCGTTCGACTTCGTAACCGCGGACTCCCCGTACATGTGCCTGGGGCAGGCCAACTCGCGGATCTTCGCGGTGCCGCCGGCGCTCGGGATCGACCACCGCGTGCTCTACGGATGGGTGTACATGAGCGCCAACCCGGTGACCGACCCGGCCGAGATCGGCCGCCGGGCGGAGCTGTTCGGCGCCCGGGCCGGGTTCTACTTCCAGAACTGGGACGAGCTGTACGGCCGCTGGCGGACCAAGGTGGAGGAGACGATCCACGAACTGGAGGCGCTTCAGATCCCCGATCTGCCCGACATCGAGGACGAGGCGGTGGTCACCGAGGGCCGCGGGATCGGCGCCACGCACACGCTGCTGGTCGCGTACAACCGGCTGCTCGAGAGCGTGGACCGCATCTGGCAGTACCACTTCGAGTTCCTCAACCTGGGCTACGCCGCCTACCTCGTGTTCTACGAGGTGTGCAAGCAGAACTTCCCGGACATCCCCGACCAGACGATCGCCAAGATGGTCTCGGGGATCGACGTGGTGCTGTTCCGGCCCGACAACGAGCTCAAGCGGCTGGCCGCCCGCGCGCTCGAGCTCGGCGTGGCCGATGATGTGCTTGCGAGCGCCGGCGACGAGTCCGCGCTGCGAGCGCGCCTAGCGTCGAGCGATGCGGGCAGCGATTGGCTGGCCGACTGGGACGCCGTCAAGACGCCGTGGTTTCACTACTCCAACGGCAACGGCTTCTACCATCACCACCGCTCCTGGAGCGATGACCCAAGCGTCCCGCTCGGTCATCTGCAGGCCTACGTCGAGCGGCTGCAGGCCGGCGAGGACGTGTCACGCCCGCTGGCCCAGGTGAGCGCCGAGCGCGACCGGATCACGGCCGAGTACCGCGCACTGCTCGAGGATCCCGAGGCGGCGGCGGCATTCGATGGAAACCTGGGGCTGGCCCGCACGGTGTTCCCGTACGTGGAGAGCCACAACTTCTACGTCGAGCACTGGTACCACACGCTGTTCTGGAACAAGGTCCGCGAGCTCGGCGCGCTGTTCGTCCGGCACGGGTTCCTGGCGCAGGCGGAGGACATCTTCTACCTCCAGCGCCACGAGGTGTCCGACGCGCTGGTCGACCTCCGCCTGGCCTGGGCGGCCGGCTCGGAGGGCCGGGGGCCCGGCTACTGGCCGCCGATCGTCGCCCGCCGCAAGCGGATCATGGAGGCGATGCGCGCGTTCACCCCGCCGCCGGCCCTGGGCGCGGTGCCCGAGGCGATCACCGAGCCGATGACGATCATGCTGTGGGGCATCACCACCGAGCGGGTCCGCGAGTGGGCGACCGACGATCGCGACGCGGGCAACACGCTCAGCGGCTTCGCGGGCTCGCCGGGAACAGCCGAGGGCCGCGCGCGCGTGATCCTGGAGGTCGAGCGACTCTCCGAGCTCGAGCCGGGGGAGATCCTCGTCGCGCCGGTCACCTCGCCGAGCTGGACGCCGGTGTTCGGCAAGATCGCCGCGGCGGTCTCCGACATCGGCGGGATCATGTCGCACGCGGCGATCGTCTCGCGCGAGTACGGGCTGCCGGCGGTGGTCGGCACCGGCAACGCGACCAGCCGGATCAGCACCGGCGACCGCCTGCGGGTCGACGGCGACCGCGGCACGGTCACGATCCTGAGCTGACGCTGTGAGCGACGCGCGCTATGACGTGGTGGTCGCCGGGGGCGGCCACCACGCCACGATCATCGCGCCCTACCTCGCGCGGGCCGGCCTGTCGGTACTCGTCCTGGAGCGCAGCGCCCACCTCGGCGGCGGGGCGTGTGGCGGCGAGGGACCGGCGCCCGGGTTCACGATGAACCACTGCAGCCACTGGACCCGCTTCTACGGCCACCCCGCCTACCGCGACTTCGCCCTGCACGACGAGGGGCTGCGCTACCTCTTCCCCGACGAGAACGAGGGCATGATCTTCGACGACGGCTCGTCGTTCATCGGGTTCTCGGCCTCCCGGGTCGTCGACGCCCGGACCGGCCGCCAGGAGCGCAGCGAGGAGAACGTCCACCGGACCTGGGAGCAGATCGCGCGCTTCTCCCAGCGCGACGCCGAGACGTACCTCGGGCTGCTCGACGCCTACGAGCGGCTCTGGCGCCAGGCGTTCCGCCGGCACCGCTTCGGCGTGCCGCCACCGTGGGGCGTGCCCGATCCCCTCGAGGAGCTGCTCGACCTATCCGACAGCCGGATCGAACCGGTCCACCAGTTCATGACGCTGCGCCAGCTGGCCCAGGACTTCTTCGAGAGCCCCGAGCTCCAGATCCTGTTCATGCGGGCGGCCACGACCTCGACCGGCTGCTTCCCCGACGACGTTCCCGGGCTGCAGGGCCTGATCCACTGCCTGCCGCTGACGCTGTCGTTCGAGCCGGCGGCGATCGCGGTGGGCGGAAGCCAGGCCATCAGCGACGCGCTCCTCAGCGCGGGGCGCAAGCTCGGCGTGAGGTACGAGACCGAGGCCGAGGTCGATCGGATCACCACGACGAACGGGCGCGCAAGCGGGGTCGAGCTGACCGACGGCTCGCGCATCGAGGCCGGGATCGTGGTCAGCGATCTCGGCCTGGGCCAGACCGTGCTGCGCTTGCTACGCGACGCCCGCGTCGACCATCGCCTGCGCCGGCGGATCGCCAACATCCACTACGACCGCGGTCAGCTGCTGTGGGCCAACCTGGCCATCGGCGAGCCGCCCCGCTACCTGGCCGAGGCGGACAATCCCGGGGTGGGCGCCCAGCCGCGCCTGTACTGGGGTCCCAAGGACCTCGACTACATGCATCTGCGCTACCAGCCCGAGATCTTCCTCCACGGCTTCGCCGGCCGCCCCTACGTGCTGTGCTCGGTCGACAGCCTGTGGGACTCGAGCCGCGCGCCGGCCGGGAGCCACATCGTCGGCGTCGAGGAGTTCTCGGCTCCTCGCCGGCGGTTCTCGGCGGGAGAGTGGCGCGGGGTCAAGGAGCGGTTCACCGAGAACCTGCTCAGCGCGTGGGCGGGCTACGCCCCGAACATGACGCGCGAGAACGTGATCGCCGCACGGGTGTACTCACCCGAGGACATCGCGCGCGAGCGCCCGAACATGATCGAGGGCGGCTACTCGGCCGGCAGCACGATCGCGTCGCAACTCGGGCGCTTCCGGCCGATCCCCGATCTCGCCGGACACCGCGTCCTGCTCGACAACGTCTACGACTGCTCGGCCAACCTGCACTCGGGCCCGGGCATCGGCCGCGGGTCGAGCTACAACTGCTTCCAGGAGATCGCCCGCGACCTCGGTCTCGACCACGCCGCAGCCGCCGCATGAGCGACCCCGCCCGGCTGGCCGGCCGGCGGATCGTCGTGACAGGTGCGGCGCAGGGACTGGGGCGCGAGTTCGCCCTGCACCTCGCGTCGCTCGGCGCGCGAGTGGTGGCCGCCGACATCGAGGAGGCGGGATTGCGGGCGACGAGCGAAGCGGCACGGGAGCGCGGCCTCGAGATCCTGCCCGCGGTGGTCGACGTACGCTCCGGCGAGCAGACGCTGGCGCTCGCGCAGACCGCGTCGGATGCGCTCGGCGGAGTCGACGCGCTCGTCAACAATGCGGCGATCGTCTCACTGCCCCGCCGTCCCTTCGACGAGATCCCTGAGGACGAGTGGGACCACGTGCTCGAGGTCAACGTCAAGGGCGCCTGGCTGTGCGCACGCGCGGTTGCGCCGCTGCTCCGCACCGCCGGCGGGGGCTCGATCGTCAATCTGGCCTCGGAGGTCGCCTTCTCCGGTTCTGCCGGCGTCGCCCATTACGTCGCGTCGAAGGCGGCGATCATTGGTCTGACCCGGGTGCTGGCCCGGGAGCTCGGACCGGCGCAGATCCGCGTCAATGCGCTGGCACCTGGCTTCGTTCCAACCGAGGGGAGTGCCGTCATGCAGGGCGATAGGCCGTACGACCCGAGCGCCACCCCGCTCGGCCGAGTCGGTCAGCCCGCCGACCTGCTGGGCACGCTCGCGTTCCTCGTCTCCGACGAGAGCACATTCGTGACCGGGCAGACGCTCCTGGTCAACGGCGGACGCCTGTTCGCGTGAAATTCACGCGCCCGAGGTCAGGACGGCCTCGGCGAAGCTGACCAGCGTGTCGGTGAGGCCGTGGAGGCGAGCCGGAATCTCCTTGGGGCGGCTCTCGAGCAGGACCTGCTGCACAAGCTCGGCGATCCCGCCCACCAGCGCGCGCAGGAACTCGTCAGGCACGGTGGGCAGATCGGGGTCCTCGGCCCGGGCGCGCTCGCGTAGGCCTCGGTAGTGCGCCACGTATTCGGCGAGGACCTGCTCGCGCATGGCGAGCGCGCGGGGGCCGGCCCCGAGCACGTCGATCAGCAGGACCCGGGCGAAGTGCGGCTCGGCGGCCAGGATCGAGACGTAGGTCTCGAGCGAGACGCGCAGGCGGGTGCGCCAGTCGGGATTGTCGAGAGCGCGCAGCGCCTCGTCGATCTGGGCGATTCCGTTCTCGCACCCGATCCGGTAGGTCTCGAGGAAGCAAGCCTCCTTGTCCTCGAAGTGCTCGTAGAACGTGCGGCGGGAGATCCGCACCGCGGACACCACGTCGGCGACCGTGACCGCGGCGTACCCGCGCTCGGCCACCAGGTGGGCCATCGCCTCGCAGATCCGGGCTCGCGCCACCTGCGTGCCGGTGGCGGCGGCCTCGTCCCAGTTGCGCGGCGCGCGCACCGAGTACAGAAACAGGGAGTCCGTCGTCGCCATGCCCGAGAACGATAGCGGGGCGGACGGGTGTCGAAATGACTACGTACCAAGTTTGACGGGTAGTGTTTCCGTCTGGTACGACTTCGTTCCTACGCCCTGGCAGGGGTACGTGGGCCGTCCGGCGGCCAGGTTTATCGATCGCGAACGGGAGCGCGAATGCGGAAGCACGGTGTCTCGAAGGTGGTTCTCGGGCTGACGCTGAGCGTGGTCGCGTCGGTCGCGCTGTTCAATGGGACCGCGCTCGCCTGGTCGCCGGAGCCGGCTCAGTACGGCATCGCGGAGCAGCAGAACGTGGCGGTGACGATGAGCGACGGCACCGTCCTGCGCGCCAACATCTACTCCCCGACCCTGAACGGCCAGCCGGCGCCCGGACCGTTCCCGGTGCTCCTGACCCAGACGCCGTACGGCAAGGACACGACCGGCGTCGCCGGCGGCGGGACCGGCGAGGACCCGTACCTCGTGGAGCGCGGCTATATCGACGTGGTGGCCGACGTCCGCGGCACGGGCGACTCCGGCGGCCAGTTCGGCCTGTTCGACCCCGCACAGCAGCAGGACGGCGCCACGCTCGTGCGGTGGGCGGCCGGACTGCCGCACTCCAACGGCAAGGTCGGCCTGTACGGCGCCTCGTACCTGGCCATCAACCAGTTGCTGACCGTGGGCCAGCTCGGACCGAACTCGCCGGTCAAGGCGATCTTCCCGGTCGTCTCCGGCAACGACCTGTACCGGGACACCTCGTTCGACGGTGGGCTGATCGACATCGAGTTCGGCTCGTTCTACGTCGGGCTCACCGGCTCGCTGAACGAGGTGAACCCGGTGGCCGAGAATCCGCAGGATCCGCTGGACACGTTCGAGGTCGAGCTCCAGCACACCGCCGATCTGGGCAGCTTCGACCTGCCGCTGCTCCTGAACACGAGCTTCGACGGCGATCAGGCCTACGACGGGACGTACTGGCAGGCGCGCAGCCCGATCAACGCGCTCCAGCAGGTGGTGCGCGACCACGTCCCGGCCTACCTGGTCGGGGGCTGGTACGACATCTTCCAGCGCGGCGAGCCGCTGAACTTCTCGGGACTGCAGAACGCGCTGGCCGGTCGCTCGGTCTACGCCCCGATGTCCCCCACGACTCCCCCGAGTGGGCGCTACCAGCTGCTGATGGGGCCGTGGTACCACCTGACCGCGGCCACCCAGGACTTCGACCCGGTGATGCTCGCCTGGTTCGACCGGTGGCTGAAGAACGAGGCAACCGGGATCGATCAGACGAGCACCCCGGCTCACCTGTACCTGCTCGGGGCCAACAAGTACGTCGATCAGACGCAGTGGCCGCCGCCCGGTTTGAAGCCCACCACCTGGTACCTGGGCGCGGGGCCGTCCGGCAGCGGCGCCTCCTCGCAGAACGACGGCAGCCTCACCCAGACCGCCCCGACGGCGGCCACGGGCGCCGATCAGATCCTCTACGTCGGCGCCAACGCGCCCTGCTCGCGTGAGCTCGACCAATGGAGCATGGGCGCCTTCGAGGACGTCACCGACCCGTCCAACCCCAACGGCAACCCGTGCGCACAGAACGATGCGCTGACCGAGACCGGCCCCGGAGCGCTGACCTACACGAGCGCGCCCTTCGCCCAGGACACCGTGCTCGGCGGTCCGGTCGACGCCACGATCTACGCCACCTCGACCCGGCCCGACACCGAGTGGGTGGCCTCGCTCGAGGACGTCGCGCCGGACGGCACGGCCACGCCGATCACCACCGGCGCACTGCTCGGTTCGCTGCGGGCGGTCGACTCCTCGCGCAGCTGGACGGAGCCCGACGGGCGCATGATCCTGCCCTACCACCCGTACACCACGCAGTCCAAGCAGCCCGTGCCGGCTGGGACGGTCACCCGGTTCGACATCGAGATCCGCCCGACGTTCGCCGATCTGGCCGCCGGCCACCGGCTGCGGCTGACCCTGACCACCTCGGATCTGCCGGCGCTGATCCCCACCGCGTCCGACGCGACCAACCTGGTGGGCGGCGTCTACCAGGTGCAGCGCAACCAGGCGGCGGCCTCGTACCTCGAGGTGCTGAGCGCCCCGGCATCGGAGGTGACGAAATGAGGGCCGGCCGGACCGCCCTCGCGCTCGGGCTCCTGCTGGCCGCGATCGGCACGACCCCCGCGGTCTCCGCGGCGTCCGCGGCCTCGACGACCGGCGCCGCGGCGCCATGCAACACCGCGGCTCCCGGCGGGGACTGGCCGGTTTACGGCCACGACGTCGCCAACACCCGCACGCAACCCGACGAGCACGGCCTCGGCCCGGCCGCGGCCGGCAACCTCACGCCGGCCTGGGTGTTCTCGACCGGCTCGACGGGCGACGGGAGCCAGCTCACCACCACGCCGGTCGTGTCCGACGGCTGCGTGTTCATCGGCTCGTTCAACGGCTACGTGTACGGGCTCGACGCGAGCAGCGGTCACGTCGTCTGGCAGCGCAAGCTCGACGCCCCCGATCCCGGGTCGGGCGGGGTGATCGTCGGCGCGGCCGCGACGTACGGGCGCGAGGTGATCTTCCTGGTCAACGAGTTCACCGCTCCCTATGCGATCGCGCTCGACCGCTCGACCGGCGCGGTCATCTGGAAGAGCGCCCCGTTCGCCCCGCCGCTGACCGGCTCCGCGGCGCAGGCCGGCTCCTACACGAACGCCAGCCCGATCATCGCGAACGGGTTCGTGGTCGCCGGTTACTCGCCGCCCGAGGGCGACCCAACCTCGAGCGGCGGGTTCTCCCTGATTGACGCGGCAACCGGCGCCGTGGTCAAGACCACGCCCACGGTGTCGCCCGCGGACCAGGCGAACGGCTACTCCGGCGGCGGGCTGTGGGCCACGCCGGCTTACGACCCGAGCACGGGGTACCTGTACTGGGGCGCCGGCAACCCGTCGAGCAAGGACAAGCAGGATCCGAACACCGACGCGATCCTGAAGATCGACCTCGACCAGGCCCGGTCCACGTTCGCCCAGATCGTCGCCGCCTACCCCGGCAACGTCGACCAGTACGCGAGCGCGCTCCAGGCGCTCACCCAGACACCCGCCTGCCAGGCGTCGGCCGACCCCTCGGTGCCCGATCCGCTCGACGACCCGGTGTGCGGCCAGCTCGACCTCGACTTCGGCGCCTCGGCCAATCTGTTCAAGGCAAGCGACGGCACCGAGCTAGTCGGCGACCTCCAGAAGTCGGGCGTCTACCACGTGGCCGACGCGGCCACGATGAAGCCGGCCTGGACCGCGCTGGTCGGCGCCTCCTGCCAGGCCTGCAACGCCGCTTCGACGGCGGTGTCGGGCGGCTCGGTCTACGGCGTCGGCACCCCGGCCGGGGTGATGTTCTCGCTGGCCGGCGACAGCGGTCAGGCGAACTGGCTGGCACCGGTGGGCGACGGCATCCACTACGAGTCGACCAGCGCCGCCGACGGGGTCGTCTGGACCGTCGACAGCCAGGCCAATCTGGACGCCTTCGACGCCGCGACCGGCCAGGTCCTGGCGCGACGGCCGCTCAGCGCCGACGCCGGTGCTCCGATCGTCAACAACACGAGCTCAGGCGT
This sequence comes from uncultured Solirubrobacterales bacterium, assembly GCA_963832315.1. GTDB lineage: Bacteria > Actinomycetota > Thermoleophilia > Solirubrobacterales > Solirubrobacteraceae > Palsa-465. Next base: position 211,366 of record CAWHTT010000018.1, read on the forward strand.
CGCGATCGCCGAGCACGAGGTGCTCGTGGCCGCCGGCGGCGTCGGCTACGCGTCGAGCACCGGCTACGTCATCGCCTACCGCGCACCGTAGGACTCACCACCACTTGCGCTCGCGCGCGAGGTCGGTGCCGCGGGTCCGGTCGAGCGCATCGAGCGCGGTCATGTCCTCGTCGGTCAGCGCGAAGTCGAAGATCTGCGCGTTCTCCTCGATCCGCTCACGGTGGGTGGACTTGGGGATCACCGGGATCTCGCGCTGGATGCACCAGCGCAGAAGCACCTGGGCCGGCGTGCGCGCCAGCCGATCGGCGATCTCGGTGACGGTCGCGTTGCCCAGGTGCCGGCCCGTGCCCAGCGGGCTGTAGGCCTCGAGCGCGACGCCGTTCCCCTCGCAGTCCTCGAGCAGCGCGCGGCGGTACTCGAACGGGCTGAACTGAACCTGGTTGGCCACCGGCGGCGTGTTCGCCGCGCCGATCACCTCCTCCAGCTCTTTCACGCTGAAGTTCGACACGCCGATCGAGCGGGTGTAGCCGGCCTCGCGCGCCTTCTCCATCCCGGGCCAGGCCCACGTGGGCCCGCCCTCGGGCCAGTGGATGATGTACAGGTCGACCTGGTCGACGCCGAGCCGGCGCAGGCTGCGCTCCGCCTCGGCGGCCGGATCGCCGCCGCGCCGCGGATAGAACTTGGTCGTGATGAAAACGTCCTCGCGCGCGACGCCGCTGTCGCGCAGGGCGCGGCCGACGCTCTCCTCGTTGCGGTAGGCCTGGGCGGTGTCGATGTGCCGATAGCCCAGCTCGAGCGCCCAGCGGACGGCGTTCACGCATTCCGGGCCGTCCGGTACCTGCCACACCCCGAGCCCCAGCAGCGGGATCTCGTTGCCGTCGGCCAGCTGGCGGACGTCCGACACTAGGCGGGATCCTGCGTGCTGTACGGCTCGTCCTCGCCGCGCACGCTCCGGTAGCGCCGGTCGAACAGCTCGAGGACCGCGGTCACGTCTGAGGGCCCGCGCAGGCTGTGGCTGACGCCGTAGGACTCGGGGGTCACCTCGGCAGGCTCGGCGTCGCCGCGCTCGATCAGCTCGTCGTGCTCGACGTCAAGCACCGGCAGCTCAGCCACGCCGCGATCGCGATAGAGCAACCCGAGCTCTGAGTGCTCGTAGCGGACCACCGCGACTGCGTCCTCGCGTCGCTCGATGCGAACCCCCGGCCAGGTGGCAAGCTCGTTGGCGATCTCATCGACGAAGGCGGAAGCGTCCGTCACACGCCGATCGTATCCGGTGCCGGCTCCCAACCAATCGCCGGGGCGATCTCCCGGACGATCGTCTCGAGCAGCCGGGCGTTGTACTCGACCCCGAGCTGGTTGGGCACGGTGAGCAGGATCGTGTCGGCGGCCTGCACGGCCACGTCGCGCGCGAGTTCCTCGGCGATCACGTCGGGCTCGCCGGTGTAGCTGCGCCCGAAACGAGCGAACGCCCCGTCGAGGTAGCCAAGCTGGTCGCGGTCCTCGCCGCTGCGCCCGCCAAAGTAGGTGCGGTCCTCGTCGGTGACGATCGGGATCACGCTGCGGCTCACCGACACCCTCGGATCGTGCGACCACCCGGTCGCGGCCCAGGCCTCGCGGAAGATCCCGATCTGCTCGGCCTGGAGCTCGTCGAACGGGACGCCCGTGTCTTCGAGCAGCAGCGTCGAGCTCATCAGGTTCATCCCCTGCTCCCCGGCCCAGCGGGCGCTGCCGCGGCTACCCGATCCCCACCAGATGCGGCGATCGAGGCCGGGCGCCTGTGGCTGAACGGCGAGCATGCCGTCGGCGCCGGTCATGGCGGGATCCGCCGGGACGACGCCGGCGCCGGCGATCGCGGCGCGGAAAAGGGCGGTCTTCTCGCGCGCGAGATCCTCGTCGGTCTTGCCCTCGCGCGGCACGTAACCGAACGCATGGGCTCCGTTGCGCGCCGGCTCGGGCGAGCCGCGGCTGATCCCGAGCTGGAGGCGTCCGCCGGCGATCAGGTCGGCCGCGGCGGCGTCCTCGGCCATGTACAGCGGGTTCTCATAGCGCATGTCGATCACGGCCGTGCCGATCTCGATCCGCGACGTACGGGCGCCGATCGCAGCCAGGAGCGGGAACGGCGAGGCGAGCTGAGGAGCCCAGTGATGCACGCGAACGAACGCGCCGTCGATGCCGAGCGCCTCCGCCGCCTCGGCGAGCTCGATCGTCTGCCGATGGGCGTCCGCCGCGGTGCGCGTACGCGACCAGGGGGCGTTCTGCCAGTGCCCAAAGGACAGGAACCCAAGGTGCTTCATTTATTGAAGGATAGGACGCAGTGGGCGAGGGCCCGGCGTGTCCGCCATCGAGCGGGCTCGTCCCGTCAGCGGTAGTACTCGATCGCGCCGGTTGCCTCGAGGTCCTCGAGCAGGATCGCCTCGGCGTCGAGCGTGAGCTCTATCTCGTTGCTGACCACGACGCCGCCGCCCGGAAGCTCGTCCTGCCAGGAGACGCCGAAGTCGTGGCGGTTGAGGGTCGCCTTCGCCTCGAAGCCGATCCGGCGCAGCTCGCCCTTGTTCTCGTCGCCGACCCAGAACGGCGTCTTCCATTCGCCGAGCGAGATGATGTCGAGCGGAACGGTTCGGGTCACTCCGCGGATGGTCAGCTCAACCTCGCCCTTGAAAGTGGTCGCACCCGTGCGGTCGGTGAATCGCCCGGTGAAGGTGATCTTGGGATGGTTCTCGACGTCGAGGAAGTCGGCGCTGCGCAGGTGGGCGTCGCGGTCCGGCTCGCCGGTCCAGATCCCGGCCGCGGCGATCTCGCCCTCGAACGTCGCGTCGGTGCATTGATCGAAGTCGAGCTCCATGCGGCCGTGGACGTCCTTGAACAGGCCGCGGACCCAGGTCACCATCATGTGCCGGGCGCGGAACTCTGCCTCGGTGTGTCCCGGTTCGAAGATCCAGGTCGGCATCTATCTAGTGGTGGTTCAGGGCGTCGATCAGGGTTGCCGCGTCGAAAGCACCGTCGTGCACCGCGCCGTCGATGAAAAGGGTGGGGGTTCCGCGCACTTGCCCCGATGCTAACCCACTGCTCATGTCGCGCGCCACCCGTCGGAGCACCGATTCGGCGACCCGGTCGTGCTCGAAGTGCTCCAGATCGAGGCCGAGTTCGGCGGCGTAGTGCCGCAGGTCCTCGTCCTCGAGCGCGCGCTGGCGGTGGTAGAGCAGGTCGTGGATCTCCCAGAATCTGCCCTGGAGCGCGGCCGCCTCTGCCGCGGCGGCGGCGCTCGCGGCGTGGGGATGGATCTGGGTGAGAGGAAAGTGGCGGAAGGCGAAGCGCACGCCGTCGCCCAGCTGGTGCTCGACCTTCTCGATCTCGCGATAGGCCTGCCGGGAGTAGGGGCACTCGTAGTCGCCGTATTCGAGGATCAGGTGCCCGCCCGCGGCGCCTCGGACGTGGTCGAGCGCCTCGTCTATCGGTTCCAGGTCGCCATGCGCCATGGTGTCCTCAATCATGCCACCCACGATGGCTTATCAGTTGGGGCTGGGCGCGCCCTGAGCGGGGCGGCTCTCGACGATCCGCGTCGCGCGAGCGCACCACCGGGTGAGCACCTTGACGCAGCCGGCGGCCGGCACAATGCTCATGATCACCAGACACGGTCGCGAGGAGACGATCGGCAGGTAGAACGTGGCGTGCGCGCGGGCACTCTCGCTGATCAACCAGATGACCACGGTGAGGGCCGATAGGGCGGTGACCGACCCTGCCAGGAGCCAGGCCGGCAGTCGCCAGCGTGTCGGCTGGCCCAGCAGCGAGTCGACGCGCTCGGGCGAGATACCGCTGGTGCCCGGCGGTGCGTTCTCATCGAAGGCCAGCAGCGCGGAAGCCAACGGCGCTTCGCGGCCGGCGCTTGCGCGGACCGCCGCACGATCTGCGCTCAGCTCAGCGACATCGGCGTAGCGATCGCAAAGTGGCTTTAGCACGGGCACGAAGAAGAGGGCCTCGCTCAGGACACGGCCGCAGGCGATCCTCAGCGGATCCCTCACCCGGCGGTGATGATGCTCGTGCGCGAGTACCGCATCGAGTTCGCTGTCCCCGAGCAGCTCGACGGTTCGGCGTGAGACATAGACGGCTGGCCGCAGATAGCCCGCGCAGAACGCCTGGGGCCGCGGATCCCGGATCACGCCAACTCTCGGGTCTCGGTCGAGGGGCTCGACCGGCTCCAGCACCGCCGTAAAGCGCCGGTGGGCACGGACCTGGCGCCAAGCTGCTCGAACGGCCGCCGCAATCACGGTGGCCGCGAACATCCCGAGCACGAACAAGACGACTTCTGCGCCGTTCACGGTCGGATAGGTGAACCGTACCCCCGCGAGCACGATCTGCCCGACGCCCGCGGACGCCTGATGGACCGACGCGAGCGTCGCGGTGATCGTCGCGGCGGTCAGGCCGAGGCCGCCGGCGCCCAGTGCGGCCGCCAGCCCGAACACGTACCGGTGCCTGATGTCACTTTCCGCGGGCAAGGCGCGCGAGCGATCGACGGTGGGCGGGATCCAGCTGCGCGATCTGGCGGGCGAGGTGCGCGAGCGCGACCTCGCCGAATCGCTCGACGATCGCATCGATCGCCGCTCCGGCCCGAAGATCCGCGTAGCGTTCGCGGGTGTGGACGGCCCGGTAGAAGTCGGTCTTCCCGCGGCGGGTGCGGATCAGCAGGCCCTTGGCATCCAGCCGGGCCATGATCGTCATATAGGTCGTGTACGCACGCGCGGGGCCATGACCATTCAGGGCTTGCATGACCTCTCGCACACAGATCTCGTCGTGCGCCCAGATCACTTCCATCACCGCCTCCTCGAGCTCGTGCAGCGCGGGAGGGACGGGGGCGTCTGCGTTTGTAGACGAGGACCCCACCGGTTCAGGCCGCTTCCCCGGCGGGCGGCATGTCAGCAGCGACCCGCGGGGCGAGTCGGGCGACGCCGGGAGGCTCCGCGATTTGGGGAGCGGCCATCGGCGCTGTCTGAGCCGGCGCAGTGCGCTCGCTGCGGATCCGCTCGCCCAGGAGACGGCATTGTTTCGTAGCGCGCCGGTACTCGTGGATCCAGTGCCGCATCGCGGCCCAATGACCGGACGTTCGTGCCTGCTCGACCCGATCGGCATATTGCTCGGCTCGCCTGGCCTGGTCGTCCCGCATGGCCAGCGCCTGCTCGACCGTCACCCCGCCATCCTCTGTGTCGGCTACGAGACCGAGCCTTGTTTGATTCGTTCGCTGCTGTCGCATGGACACGTCTCCTTTCGTACTATTCAGCATAGTAGCTGATTCAGGAGCACGCGCAAGATGGCCGGTCTGCGCCAGCGGGGGCCAGGAGGCGGGCGGCGCCGCGAGCGCCGATCCGCTTGCTATGATGCGTCGTAGATGCCACTTCGAAAGGGCACAAAATCGAGCCGCAAGTCGGCGCCGCCGCCCCTCCACGAACTCGAGTCCGAGGTCATGGAGGAACTCTGGAAGGCCGGCGAAAGTTCCGTTCGGACCGTTATGGAAAGCCTGAACAAGCGGACCGCCGACCCTCGCGCATACACGACCTACATGACGGTAATGGCCCGGCTGGACAAGAAGGGCCTCCTCGGTCGCCGTCGCGAGGGCAAGACTGACTACTACAGCCCGGCGTACACGCGCGAGGAATACATGGCGCTCCGAGCCCAGTCGGAGGTCGCGGCGCTCGTCGATCAATACGGCGACGTCGCTCTCAGCCACTTCGCACAGCAGATGGCTGGACTCGACCCAGCGCGCCGACGGGCTCTGCAACGCGCGGCCCGCAAGGGCTGACCGGGGCCTTCGCACCGCCCACGACGCGACCGGGAGCGCCGCGCGGGCGGAGAAGGCGTGGCGCATCCCGCTCCGCCGCGCGCGCCGTCGGTCAGGCGCTGGTGGCCTGCGCCGCGGGCTGGGCGGCCCGGGCGGTCAGGCGAGTCGCGGCGGGAATCCCCACGACGAGGCACAGCATCGCGGCCAGCAGCAGCGTTCGGTGAACGGTCGCCGCGGTCAGTGTCCCCGACAGCGCGATCCCGGCGAGCCCGGCGCCAACGGTGGCGCCGAGCAGCCGGCCGACCGAGAGCAGCGCCGACGTGCGACCGTGTGAGCCGGGTGGGCTGGCGTTGAGCGCGGCACGGGAGGTCGGCACGAACAGCATCCCGAGTCCCAGCCCGACCGGGATCAGCGGCAGGATCGTGACGACGCCGTCGAGCGTCATGCCCGGGAGCGCCAGCACCGTGAGCCCAAGCGCCGAGGCGCCGAACCCCACCAGCGCGGGCAACTGCTCCCCGTGGCGATCGACGAGGCGCCCGGCCATTGGCGCGGCCGCGCCGACCAGCAGCGCCACGAGGACCAGGGCGCCGGAGGCCCCCAACGCCGAGAACCCCGCGACCCGCTGAAGGTACTGCTCGACGATGTAGAAGGCGCCGATCATGACAGCGAATGTGATCCCCGCCACCAATGTGGCCGCCAGCACGATCCGGTTGAGCGCGGGGTTCGTGCCACCGTCGGCGTGGACGATCACTGGCATCAGCCGAGCGATCGCGACCCCGGCGGCCATCGTGAGCGGAACGAGCGCCCACCAGTCGGCACGCCATCCGAGTGCCACGGTCAGTACACCGCCGAGCAGCGGGCCGAGCAGGTTCGACATGCCGGCGCTGGCGCCCCAGATGCCAAGCGCGCGGCCGCGTCGCTCCGGCGGGAAGCCCGAGACGGCGCCGGCGAGCGCGGCCGGGCTGACGAGGCCGGCCCCAGCCCCCTGGACCACGCGCGCCACCAGCAGCTCGACGAAACTGCCCGCGAGCGCGCCCGCAGCCGCCCCGACGGCGAACAGCGCCAGACCGACGAGCGCCAGCCGCCGAGCCCCGAACCGGTCGACAAGCTCTCCGCCCGGGATCAGCAGGAGGGCATAGGCAGCGAAGTACGCGCTGAGGACGACCGACGTCGAGCTCGTGCTGACGTGCAGTCCGTGCGCCACCGAGGGCAGTGCGACCGTGATCAGCGTGCCGTCGAGTTGCAGCAGAGCCGCGGCGGCGGTGCACGCGGCGAGCCGCGACCACGCCGACCGCGAAACAGGCGGCAAGCGGCCGTGCGCCTGGAGATCATCCTCGGCCGACGCGCCCGAAGCGTCCTGTTCGATCGACTGGGATGAGATGTCCTGTGCGTGCACGCGGGTGTCCTTTCGCTGCGGAGGCTTAGACGCGGCTCGGTTCGGCCTGGTCTTCGATCTTCTACGATCGTGCGTAGTAATCACTGTCGCAGTGTGTAAGACGCCGCGCGCGCTCGAACCTTCCCTCCCTGGCCGAAAGGAACGATGGTGCCAGGGAGCCCGAGCCCGCTGGTTGCAGTGCCCACGGCGAAGCGATTACTATGTCTGATAGTAGAGCGCTTGACGAGAGGGATTGGCATCTGCTACGGTATGTAGTAGATGAGCTTACCAATCGCCGCCGTCTCCCATCTCACCGCCGGCCGCAGCCAGATCGGCACGTCGCTGAGCTTCCACCTGTTCTTCGCCGTGCTCGGCGTAGGCCTGCCGGTGATGATGCTCGTGGCCGAGGGGATGCACTTGCGCACCGGAGATCCGGTGTGGCGCGCACTCGCGCGCCGCTGGTCGAAGGTGTTTGCGGTCCTGTTCGCGGTCGGCGCCGCGTCGGGCACGATCATCAGCTTCGAGCTCGGCCTGCTTTTCCCGCGCTTCATGGCCTACGCCGGCGGGATCATTGGCCTGCCGTTCTCGCTCGAGGGAGCCGCCTTCTTCATCGAGGCGATCTTCGTCGGGATCTACCTCTATGGCTGGAATCGGCTGTCTCCGCGCGCCCACTGGCTGGCGGGCTTTCCGATCGCGATCTCCGCCGTCGCGTCGGCGTTCTTCATCGTCACCGCCAACGCCTGGATGAACGTGCCCCGCGGGTTTCAGATCGTCCACGGGCGCGTCACCCATGTCGACCCGCTGGCGGCGATGTTCAACCCGGCGTGGGCGACCGAGACCTCGCACATGGTCCTCGGCGCGTATCTGGCGACGGCGTTCGGAATCGCCAGCGTGTACGCGGTCGGGATGCTGCGTGGCCGCCGCGACTCCTATCACCGGAAGGCGATCGCCGTTGCGCTGTCGATGGCGGCGATCCTCGCGCCTCTCCAGCTGGCCGTCGGAGATCTGCTCGGCCGGACCGTCGCCAACCATCAACCGGCCACGCTCGCGGCGATCGAGGGCGTCACACACACCGAGCGAGGCGCGGGGCTCAACATCGGCGGGTTCCCGCTGCCCGGCCACAACGGCGACGTGCTGAACGTCAAGGTGCCGCACCTCCTCAGCCTGCTGGCGTTCGACGATCCGAAGACCCCGGTGCGCGGTTTGGACACCTTTCCTAAGGCTGACCGCACGCCACTCGCGCCGTACGTCCGCCTGGCCTTCATCGGCATGGTCGGCATCGGCACCGGCCTCGTCGCGCTGGGTCTGTGGTACTGGCTGCGCCGGCGCAGGGGTACCGACGGGCCCGAGGACCGAGTGACCTTGATGGCGCTCGCGGCGGCCGGTCCGGCGGCGTTCCTGGCCAACGAGTTCGGGTGGCTGGTCAGCGAACTGGGACGCCAGCCGTGGATCGTGTACGGGGTGTTTCGAACCTCGAGCGGGATCACCACCGCGCCCGGGCTCGGCGCGACCTTCACCGCCTTCACGCTGCTCTATGTAGGGCTGACCGCGCTCACCTTGTGGGCCGTGCGACGTATCGCCGCGACGCCGGTCCAAGGGCTCCCCCCGTCAGCGCTGGCGGTGGCCTAGATGAGCCTTCCCGCCGTAATCGCGCTCGCCCTGGGGCTGTCTCTGACCGCGTACGCGGTGTTGGCCGGCGCCGACTTCGGCGCCGGCGCCCTGGATCTCCTAGCGGGGAAGAGAAACTCCGACCATGAAGCGATCGCCGCGACGATCGGGCCGCTCTGGGAGGCCAACCACGTCTGGCTGATCTTCTCGATAACGATCCTGTTCTCGGCCTTTCCGACCGCTTTCTCCGCGCTCGGGACGGCACTCCTCGCCCCGTTCACCGTCGCCCTGCTCGCGATCGTGCTGCGCAGTGCAGCGCTCGGCCTGCGCTCGACCCCCGGTGCCCAAGCCCGCAGCCAGGTCATGCTCGGCCGGCTGTTCGGATCGGCCAGCGTCGTCGCTCCGTTCGCATTCGGGACTGTGGCAGGCGGCCTGGCCGTCGCCTCGGTCCATAGCGTTCCGATCGGCCACGGCGCACCCGCGATCCCGTGGACGGGCCTGTTCGCCCTGCTCGTGGGAGCGCTCGCGGTCGCACTCTGCGTGCAGCTTGCCTCGACGTTCGTCAGCCTCAACCTCTACCGCTCCGGGCAGCTTCTGATCACCGAGCGCTTCCGGCGTCGCGCGCTCTCCTCAGGTCTCTGCGTGCTGACCCTGAGCGTGGCCGCGCTGGGCACCTCAGCCGCAACTACGCCAGCGCTGTGGCACCGCCTGATCGGCGCCGGTCGACCGGCCTTGATCACCGGGTTGCTCGCTATGGCGCTCTCGCTGCTCTCGCTGGCCGGGCGCTGGTACGGAGTCGCTCGCGTCCTGACCATGCTCAGCGGGGCCGCCGTGCTCTGGGGCTGGTTCGCGGCGCAGGCGCCCCGGCTGATCGGAACCCGCCTGACGATTCACACCGCAGCGGCAACCCACCCAGCTTTGATCGCGATCGCGATCGCGATCGCGATCGTGCTGCTGCTCGTCCTCCCCGCGACCTATCTGCTGTTCGCCCTCTTTGGGCGACCGGTGCTCGAGGTAATCGAATGAAGACTCTCCGAACCCGAATGAAGACTCTCCCAGCCCTTCCGGTCCCCGACCGACGCCAGATTGCCGGAGGAGCGATATTCCTATGGGTCGCGCTCTCGCCGTGGGTGTGGGGTTTTGCCGACAACCACGCCGCCGTGGCCAACCACGTCTCGCTCGTGTTCGGCTTAGCGCCCCTGGCGCTGATCATGGTCAACCTCCGTCCCGCCGCGTTCGTGACTCTGCTGGGCGGCGTCTGGCTGGTCGCCAGTCCCTGGCTGCTCGGGTACGCAACCGACCACGCGGCCTGGCTGAACGAACTCGTCAGCGGCACGGCGCTGGTCGTGCTGTGCGCAAACGCCGCCGGCGTTGGTTCCCTGAGGCGCGCTCGCGGCAGGCGGGCGCCGAGGCGGGCCGGCGCGAAGATGGCGGGCTTCGGCTCCTAGCTCCACCGGTGTCACCGCTGCGCGTGATCGGCCGGGCGACCCCTAGAGGCGTGATCCGCTGGAAACGAGTTGTCACGCTTGCGGCGATCGCGGCGGCATTCCCCGCCATCCCGGCGCTCGCTCACGTGCCGGCTCGTCTCGTAACGGCGTGCGCGAAGTGGATCGCCCTCGCGGCGGCGCTCGAGCTGCTGTCGATGCTGGGGTTCGTGCTCGTGTTCGCGCTGGTCTTCGGTAGGCGGTTGGGCGCGCGCCAACGGATCGGCGCGGGATTGCGAGCGCTCGGAGCGATCACGGTGCTACCGGCCGGAGGACTGATCGGGCCGGTCCTCGCCGCTCGAGCGGCGGGCGCTGAGGACGCGCCGCTGCCGGCCCTGACGCAATCGACCGTCGCGCTGACGATCCTCACCAACGCACCGGGCCTCCTGGTCCTCGGCGGGCTTGGGTTCGCGCTCTGGCTGGGCTGGCCACCGGGGCCACACAGCGCGCTTCTCACTCTCCCGGCAGCGGGTGTCGCGGCGGCCATCGTTGCTGGTGCGTGGCTTGGCGGACGTCCTCTCCAGGCCCGGGGCACGTCCGACCATAAGCAGCCTCCATCCAAGCGACGCCGCCATTTGAGCGCGACCGCTACGACCTGCCGTCACGGTACAGTCGAAGCGCGCCGCCTCGTCGCCGACAGAAACTGGAAGCTGGCCGGGGCGGTCGGGTATTACGCGTTTGACAATGCGGTGCTGTGGGCCGCCTTCCAGGCGTACGGCCGTGCGCCGGCGATTAGCGTGATCGTGATGGCGTACCTGGTAGGTTCGCTGGGAGCTCTCCTGCCGCTGCCGGCTGGGTTCGGTGGTGTTGAGGGAGGCCTCATCGGCGCGCTCGTGTTGTACGGCTCGCCCGCGGCACCGGCGGCCGGCGCCGTAATCCTCTACCGCGGGATCTCGTTGTCACTCCAGGTCGGCCTCGGGGCTTTGGCGTGGGGGCTCGTGCCTGCGCGCGGGCTGCGATCTGCGCGTCGGCGACGAGCGCGTGTGCCGTCGGTCCCGGCGAGTGCATCCTGACCGGCTCCGGCCTCGCTCAAGTGATTGTCCCGGCGCACGGCGCGATCTCGTGAGCCGGCGGCGTCGACGGCGATCCCAGCGCCGCTCGCCGTCGAGACTAAAGAGCGCTATTGCTTGAGTGGGACGATGGTCATGCTGCCGCCGCTCGAGGCGCGGCGCCGGGCCGTTCAAAGAACTCAGCCTCGGCGAGGCCCAACGGTGAGGCGGGGAGCGAGCCATAAAGCCATTCGGACATGATCCGGTGCCAGTTCGCGGTAGCGCTGAGCTGGCCGACCGTCGCGAGCGTCATGACCTGCATTCGGCTCGATAACAGTGACTCCGCCGGGATCGTCTCGTTCCTCATCAGGTCCCAATACTTCGAGCGGGGGTCTCCGGCGTGGGCCAGGAGCGCCGAAACGTAACGCGGATTCAGAGTGACCAGTTTGTCGTCTGCGTACCAGGCATTGATGGCCCGTACGTGCTCGAGCACGAGCCCAGGATCGAAGCGGGGATCGTCGGGCTCGAAGAAACCAAGCGCTGCCAGCCCCGCGTGGACGCCGTCCGCGTCGTGCTCGAGCGCGGCGCGAATCACGGCGAGTTCGGCATCGATCCTGGTGCGCGCGACGCGCTTCGTCATCCCGAAGTCGAGGAACGCGACTCGTCCGTCACGGAGCAACCGGAAGTTGCCCGGATGGGGGTCGCCTGAGAACTGTCCAAACCGGTACAGCGAACCGAGGAAGAACCGAAGGACGATCTCGCCTACACGGTCGCGGGTGGCTTGCGGAGCCTCCTTGATCCGCTCAAAGCCAGATGCCGTCGACCCACTCGCTGACGAGCACCCGAGTGCGGCACAGGCTAGTCACTACGTCGGGGATCACGATGAACGGGTGTCCGCGCCACCGGCGGGCGAACGCCCGCTGGGCCTGGGCCTCGTGTTCGTAGTCGAGCTCCTCGCTGATGCGCTCGCGAAGCTCGGAGGCTGTGGTCGCGGGATCGATCCCGGGCGCGAACCGCTGTGCGGCACGCATGATCAGGCCCAGGTTCTGGAGGTCGGCGCGCACCGCAGCGCCAACGCGCGGGTATTGCACCTTCACCGCGACGTCGCGGCCGTCGTGAAGACGCGCTCGATAGACCTGTCCGATGGACGCCGCGGCGGCGGCATTGGGGTCGAACTCGGCAAACAGGTCCTCGACACGCTCGCCGAGGTCTTGCTCGATCACCCTGCGCATCTCTTTGAACGAAACTTGAGGCGCGTGATCTCGCAGCTCGCCCAACTTGGCCTGTAGCCGCTCAACTTCGTCGGGTGGCAACCCGCCCAGATCCAGAATCGAAGCCATTTGCCCGATCTTCATGGCAGGGCCCTTCATCTGTCCGAGCACCTCGACGACGCGGCCTGCTGCCTCCATACGCCGGCGCTCGTTAGCGGCGCTCCGACCTTCCTCCGGTCGCACCAGGTTCGCCGCCTTCGTTCCGTACGTCTTGGCGACTTCGCCGGCGAGTAGACGACCGACCTTGGCCGATCGCCGGACACGCCCGGTCGGGATCGATCCCGGGCGCTCGGTCATGGTCGGACTCTCACTGAAGGATGCACGATTCGAATCCTACTACATCGCATCGTAGATAGTCGCGCACCTGCCTCAACGGCCGTGTTAGACCCCCTGCGTCTGCTCGACCGCGCGCCGGTAGCCGCAAGCGGCGTGCTCTTCGCGATCTAGCGCCGCGAGATATTCATCGAAGGCGACGTCGCGGCCGCGACGAGGTGCGGCGCGCCAGTTCCGATACGACTCGGCCACCGCGCGGCTCTCGTCGCGCCAGCGCAGGTAGCTGTCCATCAGCACGTCGAGAAGCTCGAGGCGAGCAGGGCGAGGTCGAAGTGCTCTCTTCAGGTTCATGCCGATCAACTCCTGGGTCGCTCGGATCCGGTTGCCGGTGGCTACGACGCTGCGTCGTAGATGCTCTATTCCACGTAAGACACCGTCCCAGGCCAAACCTTCCTGAAAAACCTCGCCGTCCGAATCCAGCCGGGGGACCGACGAGTCCGTCGGGACGGCTGCTAAAGGCCTGCTGGAAAGGCGATCGACAGCGGGGCGACCAGCGGCCTGCCCACGTCAAGCTGGATCTGCGCGTGGGCACTCAGCGGGATCTGGCGCGGGTTGCCGTCGAACAGGCGACCGTTGTAGATCGCGGTCACGTGGCCCGAGGCTGGCCCAACACGGTCGGGTCCGAGCTTCTGTCCCCACACGTCGAAGAAGTTCCCGAGCGTGAAGGTGCGCACGACGGGCGACTCGATGTGGATGATCCCGTCCGCCGCGTGTGTGTGCAGCCAGTAGAAGCACCTTCCGCCCCCCACGAAGATTCCTTGCGGAGTGTTCATGGTCTGGGGGCTTTCGATTCCCACGCCGTAGGGGATGCTGCGGGCGGCGCCGTGGTCGAAAACCGTCAGATGGGCGTGGATGTGGAAGGCGAGCTGCTCGTTTCCAAGGCATTGAATGCCGTCGACCGGCCCGCGCCCGGCGCCGGCCACGGCGAGGACCCGAGCATCAGGAAGGGGGACGTTCTCGGGGCCGAGCGCACCGGCCGGCGGTGGAGATCCGAGCGGCCCGAGCGACGAGAGCGAGGTCAACCGGAGCGCCGGCGCAGGTGCGTTTCCCGGCTCGGTCGGCGCGTGATGGTTTGCCAGTACGACCCCCGCGGCGATTGCGACCACGATTGCGGCCAGACCCCCGGCGCGGACAAGCGAGCGCCTTCGCTCGCGCTTCGCTTTCAGCTCCGCTTCGCGGGCGAGGCGAGCAGCGCGCGCTCGAGTCTTTGCTGACTTGCGGCTGCTCATGGCGCAACGAATCTACTACGTGGCATAGTGCTATGCGGTATAGTAGCTCGTCCCGTCCTCCGACAGAAACGGAATCTCAATGAAACGCATCGCCGTGCTTGCCGTCGCCGTCATCGCCTCCCTCTCCCTGGCCGCCAGCAGCGTGGCGCACACCAACCGACGGCATCGGAACGCCGTTAGCAGTCCTGCCCAGCCGGATCAGGTGATCCAGTGGAACCAGGAGCTGCAGAAGGTTCTCGTTGCGCCGGGAGCCCAACCGGCCTCGATTCATCCGACCCGCACGCTCGCCATCACCCAGATCGCGGTCTACGACGCGGTTAACGGGATCCTGCGCGGAGGCGAGCCGCTGGTCGTAGACGCTCATGGTCCGCGGGGGGCCTCCCCCGATGCCGCCGCTGCCGCTGCGGCCCACACGGCGCTCGACGCGCTGCTGCCTGCCCAGCAGCCGGCCATCGATGCCTTCTTCCAGACATCCCTGGCCCAGCTCGGGTCAGGCGAGCGCGTGGAACGAGGCCTCCGCTTCGGCGAGCGCGTGGCGGATGCCGTTCTGGCCGCACGGGCAAACGACGGGGCTGCGCGGACCGCAGCCGCATTTGTTCCCGGCACCGGCCCCGGCGAGTACCAGCTGACCCCGCCGTCGTTCGCGCCCGCGGCCTTCACTCAGACGTCGCACGTCACGCCGTTCGTGCTGGAAACCGCGAGCCAGTTCCGCCCGGCGCCGCCTCCCGCTCTGACCAGCCCCCGGTACGCGGCTGATTTCAGCGAAGTCCACGCTCTCGGCGAGCTGAACAGCACCACTCGCACCGCCGACCAGACCGCGATCGGCAAGTTCTGGGGCGCCGCTCCGATCTGGATCGTCTGGAACCAGATCGCCGACCAGGCGGCCCTCGGCTTCGGCAATAGCCTGGCGCAGAACGCCCGTCTGTTCGCGCTCATCGACACCACCCTGGCGGATGGCGCGATCGCCCTGTACGACGCGAAGTACGCCTACCACCGCTGGCGGCCGATCACGGCAATCACCTCCCCTGATCAGGGCAATCCCAACACGACCGCCGACCCCAATTGGCTACCGCTGGCCAACACCGCCAATGACCCGAGCTATCCCGGGGCTCACGCCACGTTCAGCCAGGCCGCCGCCACAGTCCTCCAGGACTTCTTCGGCACCGACGTGTTCTCGTTCTCGCTGACGAACCCGTCCGTCGGCATCAGCCGAGGCTTCGCCAGCTTCTCGCAGGCGGCGGACGAGGCCTCAGACAGCCGCATCTTCGCCGGACAGCACTTCCGCTACGACGAGGAAGCGGGCCAGACACTGGGCGCGCAGGTCGGTGATTTCGTCATCGACCACGCGCTCGGTTCGCACCGCTGATCAACGCTCGAGGGCTGCCGCTGCAAGAGCCCTCGACTGGGCGGCGGCGTTCCCCCCAACCGCCGACGTCCCCCGCGACCCCGCCCGCTCCCGGGCGGGGTCGCGCTCTTGTCCCCATATGGCATCGCGATCGAGACGCCGGGGTCGGCTACGATCCGCCGTAGCGGATGGCTGGCACGATCGACAGCGAGCCCGAAGCGGCTGCGGCCTCGCCGGAGGGAATCAGCCCCTCGTCCGCCTCCCGGTCTACTCGCCCGGCGGAGGCTGCCGCAGGGCGGGTCTGGGTCGCGGGCACGGTGCTCTGGGCCTCCGGCCTCGCGCTCTCGGTATTCGTGATCGGGCGGCTGTTCGTGACCTGGCGAGTGACGCCTCATGCGGCGTCTCACCAGATTTCGTTGCTGGGCCAACGGCTGAGTTATCCGGTGGCGAACCTCGACGCTTTGATCGTCCTTGCGCTCGCGTTGGCGGGCTTGGCCGTCGGCGCGATGACGGCTTTGGGAGCAGTCCGCGAGCTTGCCGCGACGAGAACCCTCGAGCGGCACCTGGCTGCGCTCGAGCCCATCCCGTGGAAGGGCGCGTTGGTCATCGACGACGAGCGCCCGCAGGCGTTCTGCGCCGGCCTGCTGAACCCGCGCGTCTATGTGTCGTCCGGCGCGGTGGCGTCGCTCGACGACACGGCCCTGGACGCCGTCCTCGCGCACGAGGCTCATCACGCACGACGCCGGGATCCCCTGCGCCTTGCGGTCGGGCGCGTCCTCGCACGTGCGTTGTTCTTCGTGCCGGGTCTCGCCGAGTTGGTCCGCCGTCAGCAAAGCCTTGCGGAGCTCGGCGCGGACGAAAGCGCGATGAACGCCGGCCCTGACAGCCGCTCGGCGCTCGCGCGCGCGATGCTTACCTTCTCGGAGTCCTCGCCCACGGGGGGCTCGGTCGGGATCGATCCTGGGAGGGTCGATCACCTCCTCGGAGAGCCGCCGAGCTGGCGCTTCCCGACTCTGCTGTGCCTTGCGGCGGCGGTCGCGATCGGCCTGCTCGGAACCGTCGCGGTGCTGGCGGGCCAGCTGGCGGCGGGCTCTGCCACGCTCGCCCCGCCGTTTCTCTCACACCAGCCCTGCATCGTGGTCCTGGCGCTGATCCCCGCCGTTGTGGTCCTGGGCTGCGCCCGCACGGCGCGCTGGGCGCGCCGCAACACCGTCTAGCACCCGGTCCGGAAGGCTTCAGCGGCGGCTTCTACGAGGCTGCGTAGTTTTTTGTCCCGATACCGGGAAGGTTTCGCGCGCGCGGATGTCATTAGAGGAGGAAGCCGCTTACGACGCTGCGTCGTAGAACGTTTCGGCGGCACGCGAAAGACCTCGAGAAGATTTGATGAAACCAGGCCGTGCAGCGGGACATCCGTTACCTGTGCTGAGCGTCACGAGGGCCATCGGGGCGACTGCGCTGCTCGTTGTGGGCGGCGTGCACCTTGAGCAGTACACGATCGCCCATTTCTCGGTCATCCCGGCGATCGGACCACTCTTCCTGGTGAATTTCATCGCGGCGACGTCGCTCGGTCTCCTTCTGCTGATCCCAATTCGACGTTCCGATAGCCGCGGTCGGCTGCTGTTTGACTCGCTGGCGGCAGTGTCCGGGCTCGCGGTTGCGGTTGGCGCCTTGGCCGCGCTGCTGATCAGCGAGCACAGGCCGCTGTTCGGGTTCATGGAACACGGATATCGCCTCGAGATCGTGATCGCGATCGCATCCGAGGCCGTCGCCGTCGCCTCCCTCGGTGCCTTTCTCGCGATCGCGGACCGCAGGGCGCACGAGATGCGGGCCAGGCCCGTGACCCGCGACGAGGTAGCCAATGCCGCTTGCACGGACACCGCGTCGGAGGGTTAGCGGTGCCGCGACTGTTCATGCTCACCGTGCCGGGGCTGAGCGTTGCCTCGGACTGGGGAGCGGTCCACGACCGCTTGCTTGACGACTTCCCCGGGATCACGGACGTCCTGGCGACCACGATGACCGCCACGCTCCTGATCGTCTACGAGGGCGACGCGAACGTCGACGCCTGGCTCGAGGGCATCAGCGACGGAATCCTCGCTCGGCGCCTCAGCGCCAGAAACGCGCCGCGCGTGAGGACACAAAGCCGCGCGCGCGGCCACGAGCGGGCCTGGGGGCTCAGGCGGGACCGCGACCCTGCCCCTGCCCCTTCCCCCCGCGGTCCATACCGGTTGAACCACTCAGCCCAACAAACGAAAGGCACAACATGAGCAAATCAGATGCAACGTCTGCCCATCCGATCGAGTCGTCCGGCGAGGGCGATCTGGAAGCTCGGTGGCGCGGGGTGGTCGGGCGTCGGTCGTTTCTGAAGGGCGTGGGACTGGCAGGCGTCGCGGCGGTCCCGGGCGCAGCGGTGTTCGCGAGCGACGCGCGCGCGGCAAGCCGCCCGATCACCGCGGGCGATGTCGCGATCTTGCGGCTGCTGGCTGCGATCGAGTTGATCGAGACCGACCTGTGGCAGCAGTACAACGAGCTGGGCGGGGTGAACGGAGGCAACCCGGCGTACATGGCAGCGCTATCGAACCTCGACAGCGACATGCCGCAGTACATCTCGGACAACACCGACGATGAGGAGAGCCACGCGGCCTTCCTGAACGCGTACCTGCGCTCCAAGGGCGCGCGGCCGGTGAACCTGGACGAGTTCCGGACGCTGCCGAGCAGCCAGGCCACCGGCGCGAAGCAGAAGGGGCGGCTGACGAACCTGCAGACGCTCGACGTCGACACGAGCTGGTATGTGCGATATCGCAGCACCGAGAACCCCGATCTGGGGGCCACTTTCCCCCAGGCGGTCGACATCAAGCACGAGCCGGCGATCCCGCTCAACGACACCGACACCCCCCCAAGCCTGCCGGCGCCGGTCCCGCCCGAGGGTCCGCAGGAGACGCGGATGCAGGCGATCGCCAACACTGCGGGGTTTCACTTCGCCTACATCGAGCAGGGCGGCTCAAGCCTGTACAGCATCATGGCGCTCAAGGCCACGAGCCTCGAGGTGCTCCGGATCATCGTCTCGATCGGCGGGGTGGAGACGAACCATTTCTCGCTCTGGCACGACAAGGCCGGCAACGCCGTCGCGCAGCCACTGGCCGGGGTCACCGATCCCGAAACCGGCGTGACCTTCCCCGATCTGAACGCCAAGGGCGGCGAGCTGAACCAGACCAACCTGATCCTCCCTGAACCCTGTCACTTCCTGCACAAGGATCTCCCCCAATGCTCGATCGTCCGACCCACCCTGGACGACAACGGGGGCGCCGTAGCGACGATCAAGAGCTTCACCGCCGACCGGCTGTTCGAGGGCCAGTCCCCGAAGTTCTTCAGGACCGTCCTCGAGTTGGCCAGACAGGCCGACGCCGCCCAGCGCAGCCTCCGATAGCCGCGGCACAGAGCCGGCGGCCGCCGAGCTACGCGCGGCCGCCAACCAACCCGCAGAGCGGCCGCGGCTCATCTCGAGAGCCGCAGCGTTGGACGTCGGCAGATCGCGGCGGGGCCCGACGACTGCCAGCTTAACGGCCGACGCCGAGCCCCGGCTTGGAGCCGGGGGCTCGGCGCGTGGCCGTTGTGAAGTGCGCGCTTAGTATCCGTAGCTGGACGAGCCGGCCCCGCTCGCGGGCGCGGGTGTGGTGGGCCGGGAGGTGACCGCGCTGCCGCCGGGTCCGAGGACGTACCACAGGGCGCCGAATTGGTTCAGGCCCTGGCCGGTCGTCTGACCCGGGCCGTGATCGCCGACGTAGTAGTACAGGGGGTGTCCGTTGTAGGTGACCTGCGATCCGCCGCCCGGCTGCGTCACCGTGCCGATCCGTGCGAGCACGGCGCCGCTCAGGGCTCGCGGCTTCGCGGTGGCCGTGAAGGGAGGCCAGATGGCCTGGCCGGCCGCTGACAGGGTGCTGACGTTGGGCCTGTCGGCCTCGAACAGGTACAGCGTGCGACCGTTGGCATCGACCAGGGTCGGGCCAAGCGAGGTCTGCTTCACCGAGATGGCCGACGCGGCCGCGACCGTCTGCTGGGACTTGGTGGTACTCGCGCCGCTGGTAGCCACCAGCACGGCGATGGCTGCGGCGACGACGACGGCGACCGCCGCCACCAGTGGAAATCGGGTGCGACTCATTCGTGTTGCTCCTTGTGGGAATTGTCCAACGTGCCCTCACCTCCCGAACGATCGTCCGTGGCTGGGTCAGCGTTGCTTCTCACTGGAAGACTCCGGTTGGGCCCGATATCTTCCCCGATCCACTACGCTCCGTAGCAGATATCTCTACGATGACGTATAGTAGATCGCGATGACCGCCCAGGTCCTTCTCACCGGCGCCACCGGCTACGTGGGGAGTCGTCTGCTCCATCGACTCGAGGCTTCGGGCCGCCAGGTTCGGTGTCTGACCCGACGGCCCGAGGCGCTGGCGAAGCGCGTCGCTGACGCGACGGAAGTGGTGGCCGGGGACGTCCTGGATGCGGCGTCGCTGCGCCGGGCTATGGCGGGCGTCGAGACGGCCTTCTACCTGATCCATTCGATGGAGACCTCGACACGCTTCGAGGCGCTCGACCGGTTGGCGGCGCGCAACTTCGCCGAAGCGGCACGGTCCGCCGGAGTCCGCCGCATCGTTTACCTGGGCGGCCTCGGGAGCGGGGATCGGCTGTCCCCGCATCTCGCAAGCCGGCAGGAGGTCGGCGCCATCCTGCGTGCGTCGGGAGTCCCGACGATCGAGTTTCGCGCCTCGATCGTGATCGGCTCGGGCAGCGCGTCCTACGAGCTCGTGCGAGCGCTGGTCGAGAGCCTCCCTTTGGTCATCGCCCCGCCGTGGGTCGAGACGGCCGCGCAGCCGATCGCGGTCGCGGACGTCCTCGAGTACCTGCTCGCGGCGCTCGAGTGCGACGATCATCGCAGCGGGATCTTCGAGATCGGTTGCTCCGACGCGGTGACCTACGCGGACATCATCCGTGAATACGCGCGCCAGCGCGGCTTACGGAGACCACTGCTCCGCTCATCGCTCCTCACACCGCGACTGGCGCGCTTCTTCCTCGACCTGATCACCCCGGTCCACGGACAGGTCGCCGGCGCGCTGGTCGAGGGGCTGCGCAACGAGACCGTCGTCCGCTCCACCGCCTCGCTGCAGGCGTTCCCGATCCGCCCCCGGGGGCTCCAAGGAGCGGTCCAGCGCGCGCTCATCGACGAGGATCTCGATTTCGCCGAAACCATCTGGTCGAACGCGTTCGCGTCCGAGCCCCCGGCCGGAATGGCGCCGACCCCGTTCGGTCGGCGCCTGGTCTCCTCGCGCGCGCTCCAGCTGAACGCCGACGCGAGCGCCGCGTTCGACCCCATACAGCGCATCGGCGGACACACCGGGTGGTACGCCGGCAACTGGTTCTGGCGCCTCCGTGGTCTACTGGACACGATGAGCGGCGGCGTCGGGCTGCGGCGCGGTCGGCGCGACCCGGTCGATCTCCGCGTCGGCGACACGATCGACTTCTGGCGCGTCGACACGCTAGACCCCGGCCGACGCTTGCGCCTGACGGCGGAGATGCGCATCCCCGGCCGCCTGTGGCTGCAATTCGAGCTCGATCCTCACCACGACGGCGGCGTCCAACTTCGCCAGACGACGGTCTTCGATCCCGCCGGCTGCGTCGGATTGGCGTACTGGTACCTGCTGTGCCCCATCCACCATCTCGTCTTCAGCGGCATGCTTCGCGGCATCGGCCGCGTAATCGGACGCCGGGCGTCCGCCCAGTCCGACTCGATCGTCAGCGCGACGGCGGGGCAGCGTGCAGCCACTCGGTGACATACTATGAGGCGTCGTAGATGTATTTCACGCTTGGAGGGATCCCGTGCAGACCCACCAGATCAAAATCTCACACGGCCGCGACAACGTGCACGAAATACGCCGCGAGCTGTTCGCGTTTTCGGAGATCCTCGATGTTTTCGTGACCAGTCGGCAAGACTCGCTGGTGGTGGTTTGTGCCGGTCGGCCACGGGTCGGCGAATGGCTCCGCGCGCTGCGCGCGGTTGGCTACGAGGCACCAACCCGGCGGCACCCCTCCACCGTATCTACTACACGTGGTAGTATCAATCAAATCCATGCCCAGATTTCTCAGATCGCACAGGCCAGACGGCCGCATGCCGCGTGACGAGCGCGGGTGGCGGGTCGCCCCCGCTCCCGACGGGCGAGGGATGCCGGAGCCTCCTGCGGGGCGACCGCCGCACCGCTCGCGCTGGTTCGTGTGGCTGGTGGGCCTCCTCCTCGCCCTCAACTTTGGCTCTGTGTTGCTGGTGCAGCCTGGCGCTGAGCCACGAGTGAAGGTGCCATTCGCCCCTTACTTCGTCAACGCCGTGCAGGCGGGCCGGGTCGCGTCAATCGCCTCGACCGGAAACACGATCCAGGGGACCTTCAAGCTTGCCGTGCGCTATCCGGCCCAGAGCCCCCCCGCCCAGCCAACGACGCTGTTCAGCACCGAGGTGCCGACGTTCTGGAACAACAACCAGCTCGCCGCCCTGCTGGAATCCCATCACGTCCAGATCAATGCGTCCTCGCCGACTCAGCGTGGGTCGGTGGTCGGCTCGTTGCTCCTGGGGTTTGGGCCGACGCTCCTGCTCGTCGGCCTGTTCGTGATGCTCGCGCGACGGGCGGCACGCGGCGGCGCGGCCGGCGCCCTGGGTAACTTCGGTCGCTCGCAGGCGCGCCGGATCGACCCGGCGACGATCCGGGTCACGTTCGCCGACGTGGCCGGGATCGACGAGGCCAAGGCCGAGCTGACCGAGATCGTCGACTTCTTGCGAAACCCCGAGCGCTACGGCCGGCTAGGTGGCCGCATGCCCCACGGCGTATTGCTCTCGGGCGCGCCGGGAACCGGCAAGACCCTGCTCGCGCGAGCGGTGGCGGGCGAGGCCCACGCGGCGTTCTTCTCGATCTCGGCCTCCGAGTTCATCGAGGCGATCGTCGGCGTCGGCGCGGCCCGTGTCCGTGACCTGTTCGCGAAGGCCAAGGAGGCCGCGCCGTCGATCATCTTCATCGACGAACTCGACGCGATCGGCCGCTCGCGCCAGGGTCAGGTACCGGTCACCGGCGGCAACGACGAACGCGAGCAGACACTCGATCAGGTCCTCACCGAGATGGATGGCTTCGAGAGCGTCGAGGCCGTCGTCGTGCTCGCGGCGACCAACCGGCCCGAAGTCCTCGACCTCGCGCTGCTCCGCCCCGGGCGCTTCGACCGCCGCGTGGCGGTAGCGCCACCCGATCGCGTCGGGCGCCGAAAGATCCTCGATGTTCACACCCGCTCGATCCCGCTGGCAGACAACGTCGACCTCGACGGGTTAGCGGCGAGCACCCCGGGGATGGTCGGGGCGGACTTGGCGAATCTGGCCAACGAGGCAGCGCTGCTCGCCGCGCGGCGCCAACACCAACGCGTCGAGCGGATCGACTTCACCGACTCGCTGGAGAAGATCCTGCTCGGAGCTCCACGGGGAATCGTGCTATCCCCGGCCGACCGCGAGCGGACGGCCTACCACGAAGCCGGACACGCGCTCGTCGGGATGCTCACACCCGGCGCGGACGCCGTACGCAAGGTCTCGATCATCCCCCGCGGGATGGCGCTCGGGGTGACACTGTCGGCACCCGACGACGACCAGGTCTCCTACACCCTCGAGGATCTGCTCGCCAAGCTCAAGGTCGCGGTCGCGGGGCGCGTCGCGGAGGAGGTCGTCTACGGGACGATCACGACTGGAGCCGAGGGCGACATCCAGCAGCTCACGATGATCGCCCGGCAGATGGTCGGCCGGTGGGGTATGAGCGACGCGATCGGCCTCGTCACCGTGCTTCCCGCCGAGGGTCTCGGGCCGCTGCTGGGCGCGGCGGGCGAGACATCCCAGGCCACCCAACAGCTCGTCGACGACGAGGTCCGCCGCCTGATCGATGGAGCGCACCGCGCGGTGACGGATCTCCTGACCGACCAACGCGAGCGGCTCGAGCACCTCACCGTGGCCCTGCTCAACGCCGAGACGCTCGACGGCATCGACGCCTACCGCGCAGCCGGGATGCCGAGGCAATCCGAGGCCGCCTGAGCGCTCTCGCGGCCCGCAGGATCGGGGGTCAGCGAGGCGACGGTCAAGACGCACATCTCGAGCCTGCTGCGCAAGCTCGGGCTGCGGGATCGCGTGCAGGCGGTGATCCTCGCCGACGAGACCGGCCTGGTCAGGCTCGGCAGCGGCTAGGTCGACTCAGCGTTCGCCGTACTGCTCGACCGCGTAGCGGCGCAGACCGCACGCCTCCAGCCGGTCCATGGGCGCCCGGAACGTGACCTGCACCACGCCCGGGTGGCGCCCGATCTCGATCGCGCCGGCGATCGTCGCCCGGTTGCGGACCTCCCCGATCGGCAGATCGAGCAGCTGGGCCGCGCGGGCGAGGCCGTTGTCGGTGGCCGTGTTGAGGTCCGGCCCGGTGCCGACGACCGAGATCGGCAGCGACTCCTCGATCCGCTCCACGCCGTAGCGCCGGCCGAGCGCGCTCGCCCGCATGCGCTCCTCGTTCGAGAGCGGCCGGGCCAGGAACGGCAGGTCCTCGGCGACCGGGAACAGCACGGGACCGTCGACCGCCAGCCGCTTGACCACCTCGACCTGGAGCGTGACCGTGCCCGACACGTCGCAGGTGTGGCCGGCGATCTCCCCGTCGCCCTGGAGCGCGTGCATGTCACCCAGATACAGCCCGGCGCCGGGCAGCTTGACCGGGCAGACGAGGATCGCGCCCGCGCGCACCGCGTCGATGTCCATGTGCCCGTCGGTCTTGTGCGTGATCAGCTCCGGGGCGGTCAGCCCGTAGGGGTGCGACGCGCCGATCAGGAACGAGCCGAAGTCGCCGGCGTTGTGCGAGTCGGGCATGGTGATCGACGGCGAGGTGCCGATCTGGCCGAGGAACGGCCGCAGCCGCGTCGCCAGGGCCACGATGTCGTGCGGGGCGAACGTGAGAATCGGGTTCTGGGCCGAGTTGTCGGGCAGCGCGGCGAAGCGCGGCGCCTCGCGGGCGAAGGCCTCGGCCGTCTCCTTGGGCACCGTCAGACCGACCGTGCGCAGCTCGTCGAACGCGATCGTGTACCCGTTGGCGAACGTGAACGGCGTGGCGTCGGCGCCGCAGTTCGCGCACCGGATCGCCTCCGGCCCGATCCCCTCGATCCGGGTCTGCGTCCACGCGGTCCCGCAACCCGGGCACACCGGGGCGCAGAACGGATCGCCGTCGAAGCGCCCCTCCATCGGCTGATCGGTGCCCGACGCGGTGGCCAGCGAGGTCACCTCGATGTCCTTGATGCGGATCGCGATCGCGTCGCCCACCTCGGCGCCCGCCACCGCCACCGGCTGGGCCACCTCGTGGCCGCCCCGGATCGCGGGCGTGATCATCGGTCCCCAGCAGCCCGGGGTCGAGTTCCAGACGACGTGGCCGCCGTCGGCGACCGGCCCGAGCATCGGCACGTCGGGCCCCAGCAGCCCGTTGGTGAACGTGTCGACGAAGACGGTCTGGTGGGCGTCCTTGACACGGGCTTCAGCGGGTTCGATCGCCATGGGTCACTCCTATACGCAGTTGGGTTCTCATCCTCCCGCCACCGGGGTCAGCAGCGCAATCTCCTCGCCCGCGGAGAGGGTCCGGCTTCGCTCGACGTGGGCGCCACCGACCACGGGCAGCGCCGAGGCAAGCGCGGGGCCGAGCTCGGGCGTGCGACCGGCCAGGCCGGCGTAGAGATCGTCGATCGTCGCGCCGGCGGGAAGCTCGAGCTCGAGCAGGGGCGCCGGCGCGAGCCGCGCGAGGTTGCCGCCGAGCCGGATCCGAACGATCATGCGCCCGGCCCGATGTTACGCGCGGCGGGTCCGGGGGGGCAATTTCCGCCAATGGGACCGGGCTCGCGCCGCTAATTCCGGATAGTGCCTCTGTGACGGGCAGGATCCGTCATTTCCGTCGACGCTCGCCGCGATTGGCGGAAATTGCCCCCTCCCTCCTAGAGCGGGCTGGGGCGGTCGGGTCGGTGAATCGTCTAGGGGCGGGGCAAAGCGTCATCTGGCGGCGCGGGGCGGCCGAACCAGATCCGAGCCGTGAGATCGCTACGGAGCATCCCCGCTGCCCTGGCGGCGCTGGCGGTGGCGCTGATCGCCGCACCCGTCGCCCACGCGTCCAACCTGTATGGACCGGCGATGCCGGCTGCCCAGATCCGCTCGGTCCAGGCCCAGGGCGTGCGGGAGATCATCCTCAAGCGCGATCCGGGCCTGTCCGCCACCGAGGATGCGAGGGTGCGCGCGCAGGCCGGCATCAGCTACGTGGGCCCCGGACCGCTGCCGGACACCGAGGTCGATCGCGCGCCGGCCGGCGGGCTCGCCGCCGCGGTCGCCGCGCTCAGAAGCGATCCGCAGGTCCAGTACGCCGAGCCCAACGGCGAGGTCCACGCCGCGAGCGTCCCGAACGACCCGTACTTCGGCCTCCAGTGGGCGCTCTCGAACACCGGCCAGTCGGTGGCCGGGACCCGCGGCACGGCCGGCGACGACATCGGCGCGATGTACGCCTGGGCGCACGCCACCGGTTCGGGTGTGACGGTCGCCGAGGTGGACACCGGCGTCGACTACACCGCACCCGATCTGCAGGGGCAGCTCCAGACCGGCGTGGACTACATCGACTCGGCCAACCATGCGCAGGACCAGAACGGTCACGGCACGCACGTGGCCGGCATCATCGCGGCCGTCGAGAACAACGGCATCGGCGTGAGCGGCGTCGCTCCGGGGGCCCAGGTGCTGCCGCTCCGCGTGCTCGACTCGAGCGGCTCCGGCACCATCGACGACGTGGCGGCGGCGTTCGCCTACGCCGGTCAGCACAACATCCCGATCGTCAACGCGAGCCTCGGCGGCCCGTCGTCGTCGCAGACCCTCGTCGACGCGGTGGCGTCCTATCCGGGCACGCTGTACGTGGTCGCGGCCGGTAACGACGGCACCGACAACGACGATCCCGGCACCCCGTTCTACCCCTGCGACATACCCGCGGCCAACCTGATCTGCGTCGGCGCCTCCGACCAGAACGACCAGCCCGCGGACTTCTCGAACTACGGCCCGACGACCGTCGACCTGTTCGCGCCCGGGGTCAACATCCTGTCCACGTATCCCACCGGCACCGCGATCCCGTATGCCTACGACGACGGCACCTCGATGGCCACGCCGATGGTCTCGGGCACGCTCGCGCTGATGCGGTCCCGCAACCCGTCACTCTCGGCCGGCCAGCTCAAGTACGACCTCCTGGCCAGCGTCGACCAGGCGCCCCAGCTCGCCGGCCTGTCGGTGAGCGGCGGCGAACTGGACGCGGCCGCCGCGGTGGCGACGGCCGGCGGCGACGCGCCGTACGCGGCGCCCGCCAACCGGGAGCGCCCGCAGGTGAACGGCGCGCTCACCGTCGGCACCACGCTGACCGTGAACCCGGGCAGCTGGAGCCGGCTCCCCACGAGCTACGGCTACCAGTGGCAGCGCTGCCTGCTCGGGGTCTGCCTACCGATTCCGGGCGCCACCGGCACGAGCTACGCGCTGGCCGGCAGCGACTACGGTGCCACGTTCGATGTGAACGTCACCGCCGCCAACGCCGCCGGCAGCGCGCAGGCGAGCAGCGCCATGACCGCCGCCGTGGGGCTGCCCGCGCCCGCGCCGCAGCCGTCCACCTCGAGCAGCACCCCGACGGCGTCCGGGCCTGGCAAGAACGCACCGCTCACCCACACGACCCGCAAGAGCCCGCTGAGGCTGAGCCACGTCGCGCTGGTCGGCAAGCGCGGGGCCGCGCGCGGACAGACGCTCGTGTTCACGCTGTCAGCCCGGGCCCGGGTGCAGCTCACGGTGGCGCGGGCGGGCGGCGCCTCCCTCCGCCTCGCGCTGAGCGCCCGCCAGGGTCAGAACCGCTACCGCATGACCTCGCTGCTGCGTGGCCATCGCCTGTCCCCCGGTCGCTACGTGCTGACGATCCGCGCCGGCGGCCGCGCGGTGAGGATCCCCGTCAACTTCTAGGTCAGGTCCCGGTCGGGAGGTCAGGTCCCGGTCGGGCCGAAGCGCTCGGTCCTGATCCGATCGGGCTCGTGCCCGAGGTCGACCAGCCAGCCCGCCGCCGCCTCGACGAAGCCGTTCGGCCCGCACACGTAGACGAGCGGCCGGGCCTCCGGCGACCCGGCGACCTCAGCGAGCAGCGCGGGGTCGATTCGCCCGGTGTGACCGGTGTAGTCCTCGGGCCACTCGCGGGTCAGGGCGAGCCGGACGTCCACCGAGTCGTAGTCCGAGTCGTATCCGAGCAGCTCGCCCCGGTAGATGACCTCATCCAGGGAGCGAGACGAATACAACAGGTGCACCGGCACCGCGCGAGCACCCGCCACCCAATGGCGGAGCATCGCGCGCAGCGGGACCACGCCCGAGCCGCCGCCGATCAGCGCGAGCGGCCCGCCGAGCGACTCCTCCCACAGGAAGTAACCGCCGATCGGCCCGCGCAGCTCGAGTTCGTCCCCGCTGCGCAGCTCCTCGACCAGGTACGGCGAGACCTCGCCGTCCTCCAGTTCCTCCACGGTCAGCACGAGCCGCTCGTCCTCGGGGGCCGAGGCGATCGAGTAGCTGCGCTGCGCCTGGTAGCCGTCCTCGGCGGTCAGGCGCACGTCGACGTGCTGGCCGGCGCGATGCCCGGCCCAGTCGGGCAGGTCGAGCACGAGGCTGGTCACCCGTGCGGTCTCGGGCACCAGCTCGACCACGCGCGCGAGCGACCACGTCAGTCGCCCTGGTAGCGCTGCTCGAGCCACGGGTCGCCCCGGTTGTGGTAGCCGTAGTTCTCCCAGAAGCCGGGCTCGTCGTCCAGCGTCAGCGTCAACCCGCGCACCCACTTGGCGCTCTTCCAGAAGTACAGATGCGGGACGAGCAGCCGGGCCGGGCCGCCGTGCTCGGGATGAAGCGGCTCGCCGGCGTACTCGTAGGCCACCCAGGCCTTGCCGTCGGTCACGTCGCCCAGCGGCAGGTTCGTCGTGTAGCCCCCGTCGGACCAGACGGTCAGGTACTCGGCCTCGCTCGCCACACCATCGAGCAGCGTGTCGACCGACACGCCCTTCCAGACGGTGTCGAACTTGGACCACTTGGTCACGCAGTGGATGTCGACGGTCGGCGTCTCGGCCGGCAGCGCCAGGAACTCGTCCCACGTCCACGACACCGGCTCGTCGACCTCGCCGCTGACCAGGAACGTCCACTGCTCGAGCGGCGTGTGCGGCGTCGGACCGGCCGACAGCACCGGGAAGCCGCGCTCCTCGTACTGCCCGGGCGGCAGCCGCGAGGGGTCGGCCACCGGCCGGCGCCGGCCGGTGAAGCCGCGGGAGATCGGTGACATCAGTGCGCGTGCCCGAACTGGGCCCGGATCATCCAGAGCTGCTTTTCGAGCTCGCGGAGCACCTCGATCACGACGTCCTGGGAGGCGGCGTCGATCTCGCCGAGACGATCCATCCGCTCGCGCGCGCGCTCGGCGATGTCGGCCACACGGCCCGTCAGCTCGCGTACGACCACGTGGTCTTCGAGAGCTCCCCGCTCCAACCGATCGAGGTTGCTCTGCGCCGCGACCGTCGCGCTCTGCCCGTCCGGGAAGTACCCGAGGGCCACCGCGCGCTCGGCCACCACGTCGGAGAGCTCGCGCCAGGAATCCACGAGCTCGTCGAGCTGCTCGTGCAGCGGGCGGAACAGCGGCCCGGTCACGCTCCAGTGCAGCTGCTTGCCGAACAGGGCCAGATCGACCAGTTCGACGAGCAGGGCCTGGAGCTGGTTGCCGACCTCGTCGCGCTGATGCTCGCCGAGGGCCGGCAGGTGCGCCTGCGATTGTGTGGATGCCATTCGCGCTCTCCTGGTGTGGGTTCCTGAAACCGGCGGTGCCTCCCTCGCACAAGTTGCAGATTAGACACCTCGGTGCGTCAGAATGCGAGGGTGACCGACCCGGGACCCACGGCCAGAACGTCGCAGAGCGGCGATCAGGCCGTTCCCCCGCCGCCGATGCCGCGCGACAAGCACGGCTGGCGGGTCGCGCCGGCTCCGGATGGTCGCGGCATGCCCGACGAGCACAAGCCCTCGCCGCCGCACCGATGGCGCGGTTTCTGGATCTTCTTCGTCGTCCTGCTGGCCCTCAACTGGCTCTCGGTGCTGGTGTTCCAGCCCTCGTCGGCGCGGCGGGTCACGATCCCGTTCAGTCCGTTCTTCCTGAAGGAGCTGAACGCGGGCCAGGTGAAGTCGATCTCGGCCAAGAGCGGCGCGATCACCGGGACGTTCAAGGCCAAGGTCCGCTACCCGCCGAACGACAAGGACGCGACCCCCACCACGGAGTTCGCCACGCAGATTCCGTCCTTCTGGCCCGGCAGCGAGGTCTCGAAGCCGTTGGAGTCAAACGGCGTAGAGGTCAACGCGAAGAATCCGAATCCGGGCGCCTCGCTGTTATCCGAGCTGTTGCTCGGTTTCGGTCCGACGCTTCTCCTGGTGGGGCTGTTCGTGCTGCTGGCGCGGCGCGCGACGGCCGGAGGAGGCATGGGGGCGCTCGGCAACTTCGGCCGCTCGCAGGCCCGCCGCGCGGATCCCGCGAAGATCCGGGTGACGTTCGACGACGTGGCCGGGATCGACGAGGCCAAGGCCGAGCTGACCGAGATCGTCGATTTCCTGAAGACGCCCGAGCGCTTTGAGAAGCTTGGTGGGAGAATGCCCCACGGCGTGCTGCTGTACGGGCCGCCTGGAACGGGCAAGACGCTGCTGGCGCGCGCGGTGGCCGGCGAGGCGCATGCCGCGTTCTTCTCGATCGCCGCCTCGGAGTTCATCGAGGCGATCGTCGGGGTCGGCGCGGCGCGGGTGCGCGACCTGTTCGCCAAGGCGAAGGAGGCGGCGCCGGCCATCATCTTCATCGACGAACTCGACGCGATCGGCCGCTCGCGCCAGGGCTCTATCTCGGTCACCGGCGCCAACGACGAACGCGAGCAGACGCTCGACCAGATCCTCACCGAGATGGACGGCTTCGAGTCGAACCAGGCGGTCGTCGTGCTCGGCGCCACCAACCGCCCCGAGATCCTCGATCCCGCCCTCCTGCGACCCGGCCGGTTCGACCGCCGGGTGGCGGTGCAGGCGCCCGACCGGGCCGGCCGCCAGAAGATCCTCGAGGTCCACACGCGCTCGATCCCGCTGGCCGACGACGTCGACCTGGGCCAGATCGCCTCCTCCACGCCCGGGATGGTCGGCGCCGATCTGGCCAACCTGGCCAACGAGGCGGCGCTGCTGGCCGCGCGGCGCGAGCACGACAAGGTGCAGATGGCCGACTTCACCGATTCGCTCGAGAAGCTCCTGCTCGGGGCGCCGCGCGGGATCCTGCTCAGCAAGGAGGACCGCGAGCGGACCGCCTACCACGAGTCCGGACACGCCCTGGTGGGGATGCTCACCCCCGAGGCGGACCCCGTGCGCAAGGTTTCGATCATCCCGCGCGGCCAGGCGCTGGGCGTGACGCTGTCGACGCCCGACGCCGACCGGGTGTCGTACTCGCGTGAGGAGCTCGAGGCCAAGATCAAGGTCTCGCTCGGAGGACGGACCGCGGAGGAGGTCGTCTACGGCAAGATCACCACGGGGGCGGAGTCGGACATCCAGCAGCTGACCCAGATCGCCCGTCAGATGGTGGGGCGCTGGGGCATGAGCGAGAAGCTCGGCCCGCTCACCCTGCTGCCATCCGACGGGCAGGGGCCGTTCTTCCCCGGAGCGAGCGAGACCTCGCCGCAGACCCAGTGGCTGGTCGACCAGGAGGTCCAGCAGATGGTCGAGGACCTCCACGCCGAGGTCACGGATCTGCTTACGGCCCATCGCGCCCAGCTCGAGAGCCTGACTCAGGCGCTGCTGGTAGCCGAGACACTCGACGCGCCGGCCGCCTACGCCGCCGCCGGGGTGCCGATGCGCCCCGCGCCGGCGATCGAGCCCGAGAGCGCCGTGGAGGCCGCACCGGCGCCCAGCTGAGCCTTCCGCTCGATGGCGGTCACGCCCGACCGGCGAGCACTGAAAAAGATTTCCTCGCAAATTCCGAGTAGGCGTACACTGCCGACCTCTCGTGAGCCCCCTTCGGCGCCTACCCGATCTGGTAACGCGCCTGCCCAGGACGCGCGCTGCGCTCGCGTACGCGCAGGAGCGCCACGCCGGGCAGTGGCGCAAGGCCGACCACGCCCCGTTCATCGAGCACCCGATCGAGGTGGGCTGGCTGCTCTATCGAGCCGGCGCGCCGGACCACGTGATCGCCGCCGGGGTCCTGCACGACACGATCGAGAAGACCGGCGCGAACGTCGCAGACCTCCGCGCTCGGTTCGGGCCGCGCACGGCGGCGCTCGTGGCCGCGGTCAGCGAGGACAAAGCCATCCCGACGTACGCCCGGCGCAAGGCCGCACTCCGGAACCAGGTGGCTGCCGCCGGGCCCGAGGCGCTGATGGTGTTCGCCGCCGACAAGGTCTCGAAGGTCCGCGAGCTGAGCCTCGACCGCGCGCACCGCGGCCCGTCGCAGCGGCGCCTGACGCACTACCGGCGCTGTCTCGAGCTGCTCGAGCGGCTGCTGAGCGACTCGCCGCTGGTGGCGCAGCTCAGAACCGAGCTGGCCAGGTTCACCGCACCGGCCGTCGCCGCCTAGCGCTCAGACCGCTGCGCTCAGGCGCTGGTGGACGAGCCGCACCGCCATCGACCCCTCGCCCACCGCCGAGGCCACCCGCTTGACCGAGCCCGAGTGGACGTCGCCGACGGCGAAGATCCCGGGACGGCTGGTCTCGAGGAAGAACGGCTCGCTGCTGTAGGCAAGGAGGTCCTCGCCCTGGACATCCTTGCCGGTGAGCAGGAAGCAGTCCTCGTCCATCGCCACGTGGCCGCGCAGCCAGTCGGTGTGGGGATCGGCCCCGATGAACACGAACAAGGCACGGCATTCGATCTCGCGGCGCGCGCCCGTGCGCGAGTCCGCGACGACGACCGCCTCGAGCACGGTCTCGCCCTTGAGCTCCACGACCTCGGTGTAGGTGATGAGCTCGACCTGCTCGCGGCGCTCGAGCTCGTCGATCAGGTAGCGCGACATCGACTTGGCGAGATCGCCGCCGCGGATCATCAGGCGGCAGCTCGCGGCGTGCCGGGAGAGGAACATCGCCGCCTGACCGGCCGAGTTCCCCCCGCCCACGATCACCACGGGGTCGCCGGCGCACATCTGCCCCTCGGCCTGCGTGGCGGCGTAGTACACCCCGAGTCCCTCGTAGCGCGCGAGGTTGGGCAGCGGGAGCTTGCGGTACTGAGCGCCGGTGGCGACGATGACCGTCCGGCCGTTGATCTCCGAGCCGTCGGCCAGCTCGATCGTGTAGTGGCCGTTGTCGGCGTGGAGGGCTTTGGCCAGCGCGGGTACCACCATGCGGGCGCCGAAGCGGCCGGCCTGGAGCGTCGCACGCTCGGCCAGCTCGCTGCCCGAGATGCCGGTCGGGAAGCCCAGGTAGTTCTCGATCCGCGCCGAGGTCGAGGCCTGGCCCCCGAACGCCACCTTGTCGATCACCTGCGTGTCGAGGCCCTCGGAGGCGCCGTACACGGCGGCGGCCAACCCGGCCGGCCCCGCGCCCACGATCACCAGGTCGCACATCGCCGGCGGCGCGCCCCGCGACCCGAAGCCGAGCGTCCTGGCGACCTCGGCGTTGCTCGGGTTGCGCAACACGTTCTCGCCGGCGATCACCACCGGCGTCTCGCAGGCGCCCACCCCGAGCCCGCGCAGGAGCGCCTCGGCCTCCTCGTCGACCTCGACGTCCATCCAGTGATACGGCATCCGGTTGCGGGCCAGGAACGTGCGCACCCGGCGGGTGTCCTCCGAGTAGCGCGAGCCGACCACCTTCACTCCGGCCCCGATGTCGATCAGGATCGAGCGGCGCGACATGAACGCGCGGAGGATCACGTTGCTGAGCTCCTCGTCCTCGGCCAGCAGCTCGCGCAGCCGCTCGGCCGGCACCTGGATCACCTCGCCGGCGTCCCGCACGACGGCGCTCAGGTACACCGGGGAGCCGGTGACCAGGTTGATCTCGCCCAGGAAGCGGTGGCGGCCGTGCACGGCGATCACGCGGTTCCCGTGCCCGTATCCCTCGACGATCGCAACCACGCCCGACTCGACCACGAAGAAGTCATAGCCGGCGTCGCCCTCGCGGAACAGGACCTCGCCGGACTCGACCGCGCGTAGACGGCCCACCGCGCGCAGGCGCGCGCGCAACTCCTCGTTCAGGCGCGGGAAGGCGCCGTTGCGGTCGATCGGCTCGCGCATCCCGGCGCCGAGCGGCTCGTCGGCGACGAGCGTCGGGCTGGTCATGAGCTCACCAGGCGGAACATCACGTCGTCGACGTAGCAGTAGGACCAGTCCTCGCCGGGCTCGACCGAGGTGACGATCGGATGGCTCGTCTCGTGGGCATGGTGCGTCGCGTGGCGATTGGGCGAGGAGTCGCAGCAGCCGATGTGACCGCACGTGCGGCACACGCGCAGGTGCACCCACGTCGCGCCGATCTTCAGGCAGTCCTCGCAGCCGGCGACGTGGTCGGGGCGGTCGACCTCGACCTGATCGAGATGCGTGCAGGTGACCCCGCTCATGACCGGGCCGCCTTCGCGCGCGGGTTGATGAGTGGGGTGAGCGTGGCCTCGAGCCGGTCTCTGAGGTGCTCGTGCTTGGGTGGCAGGCGAAGTTGCTCGCCCAGATGCTCGGGATCCTCGTCGATGGCGAAGCCCGGACTCGGCGTGGCCAGCTCGAACAGCACCCCACGCGGCTCGCGGAAGTAGATGCTCAGGAAGTACTGGCGGTCGATCACCGGCGTCGGCCGCTCGCCGGCGGCGGCCAGCTGCCGGCGCCAGTCCGCGTGCTCCTCGTCGCGGTCGCACCAGGCGATGTGGTGAACGGTGCCGGCGCCCTGCAGCCCGACCGCGGCGGGCGGGTCGTCGTAGCCATAGGTGGCCGTGCGCTTGCCACTCAGGCGGTACTCGCCGGGCGCCTCGAGTTCGAAGCCCATCGCCTTCGTGAGGACGTCGTGCTCCTGCTCGCGCCCCGGTCCGTACGTGCGGACGCCGTCGAAGCCTTGGAGGGCGTGCTCGGCTGGGATGTCGTCGGCCCGCGCGGTCAGCGGCGCATCGTCGGTCGCGGTTGCGGCAAGCTCGAGCTCGAGCCCCTCGGGGTCGGCGAAGCGGATCGCGCTGTCTGAGTCGACGGGCGTCACGTCGATGCCCTCGTCCGTGAGCCGGTCCGACCAGAAGGCCAGCGCGTCGTCCGAGCCCACGCGCCAGCGCAGCCGGTGGATCATCCCCGCGCCGGCCCGGCCTGGAGCGGCGTCGGGAAACTCGAAGAAAGTGAGGATCGAGCCGGGCGCACCCCGCTCGTCGCCGTAGTACAGGTGGTAGACCTCGGGCGCGTCGAAGTTGACCGTCTTCTTGACCAGGCGCAGCCCGAGCAGCCGCGCGTAGAAGTCGACGTTGCCCGGCGCGTCGGCCGTGATGCAGGTGATGTGATGGATGCCGTCCAGCTTCATGTCCCTCGATTCGTCAGTCGCTCCTCACCCCCACCATGACAAAGTCGTCAAGGGGCGGGTGTCGAGGATGTGAACGGCTACTGGAGGTAGCGCTCGACGGTGCCCGAGTCGCGGACATGCGCGGTGTCCGGGTTGGCGCCGGCGTCGCGCAGGGCGCGCCGTTGGCGCAGCAGATCCCAGCAGCGGTCGAGCTCGACCTCGACGTCCTGGAGCCGCTCCTGGTCGGCCTCGAGACGATCGGCGTCGTGGCTGTCAGCTTCCTCGCGGTGGCGTAGCTCGTGTTCTTCGGCCACGAGCTTCTCGATGCGGTTGGCGATGCTTTCGTCGCTCATGCGCCAATCCTACGCCGGTCGCTCGGCGCGGTCGTGGTGGTTTACGACTTCGATGTTGTTGCCGTCGGGGTCGAGGACGTAGGCGGCGTAGTAGCCGGGGTGGTAGCGCCGCCGCTCAGCCGGTCCGCCGTTGCTCTCGTAGCCGGCCCCGATGGCCGCGGCGTGAAAGCGCTCCACGTCTCCGTCGTCGACGGTGGGGAACGCCATGTGCAGGTACTCGGTGGGAGTTCCGGGGAGCAACGAGAACGAGCCGGTCTCGCCGTGATACTGCACGCGGTCGGGGCCGTCGTGGCCCTTGCGCAGCCCGGCGTGGGGCGCGATCGCGTCGTAGAAGGCCCGGGTCTTGTCGAGGTCGGCCACCCGGATCCAGACGTGGTCGATGATCCCGCCCCGGCGCGGCCGGGAGTCGTGCACGGCCTCGGCGCTGTTGCCGTCGGGGTCGAGCAGAAACGCGCCGTAGTAGTCCGGGGCGTATTCGGGTCTCAGCCCGGGAGGGCCGTCGTCCGCGTACCCGGCGTCGATCCCGGCCTGCCAGAAGTCCTCGACCCGGGTGCGGTCGGGCGCCACGAACGCGACGTGGAGCCGGCGAGTGGGCGGGTGCTCGAAATCGACCGCGGTCAGACCGAAGTCCTGCCACTCGGTGAACGTCCTGGTCCGATAGCTCTCGTCGATGCCGAGCGTCTGGAGCACGGTGTTGTAGAAGCGCTCCGAGGCCGCCCGGTCCGTGGCGCGTATCGTCACATGGTCGAACATGAACGAGACAATCTACGTGCCTGAGGCGGTGTTCTTCGACCAGGACGGCGTGCTGATCGACTCCGAGGGCGCGTGGGATGCGGCGCGGCGGGCGATCGTGGACGAGTTCGGCGGGCACTGGAAGGACGGGGCGACGCGCGCGATGATGGGGATGAGCGCGCCCGAGTGGTCGCGCTACGTACGAGAGGAGCTCGGGGTGGCTTTGGAGCCCGAGGAGATCAGCCGGCGGGTCGTGGCACGCTTGCTGGCCGGCTACGAGCGTTCGTTGCCCCTGCTGCCCGGTGCTGTGGCGGCGGTGAAGCGTGTGGCGGCGCGGTGGCCGGTGGGCCTGGCCTCCTCGGCCAACCGCGAGGTGATCGACGCCGTGCTCGCCGCCAGCGGGCTGGCGGGCGTGTTCGGCGCGACCGTGTCGGGTGAGGAGGTCGCGCGCGGCAAGCCGGCACCCGACATCTATCTGGAAGCGGCCCGCCGGCTGGGGGTCGATCCGGGACGATCGGCCGCGATCGAGGACTCGACCAACGGGTTGCGGGCGGCGGCCGCGGCCGGGATGCTCGTGGTGGCGCTGCCCAACCGGGAGTTCCCGCCGGCGCCGGAAGCCCTCGAACTGGCTGCGGTGGTCCTCGAGTCGCTCGACCAGCTCTCGCCGGAACTGTTCGACGGTTCGGACGTAGCCTGATGTCGGAACGCCAGAAGCAACTGGCGCTGCTGGCGGCGATCATGGGCTCGTTCGTGGCCGGACTGGATGCGACCGCGGTCAACGTGGCTCTCCCGGCCATCCGCGCCGACCTGGGTGGCGGCCTGGCCGGCCAGCAGTGGGTGTCGAACGCCTACCTGCTGTCGCTCGGCTCGCTGATCCTGGTCGGCGGCTCGCTCGGCGACGTGTACGGGGAGCGCCGGGTGTTCTCGATCGGCGTCGGCGGGTTCGGCGCGATGTCGCTGCTGTGCGCGATCTCCCCGACCATCGGGTTCCTGATCGCCTTCCGCGCGCTGCAGGGCGCGTTCGGCGCGCTGCTCATGCCGAGCTCTCTGGCGGTGATCGTGGCCGCTTTCCCGCGCGAGGAGCGAGGCGGCGCGATCGGCTCGTGGACGGCGTGGTCCGGGATCGCCACCGTGGTCGGACCGCTCGCCGGCGGCTGGCTGGTCGACGCGGTCTCGTGGCGGCTGATCTTCGCAATCAACGTGCCCTTCGTGATCGCGACGCTGATGCTCGTGTCGCTCGCCGTGCCGCCCCGCACGGGCCACATGCGGCACGGACAGGTGGACTGGCTCGGCGCCGCGCTCACGTTCTTCGGCCTGGCCGGCCCGGTGCTGGCGCTCATCCGCCAGCCGGTGGCCGGCTGGGGCAGCCCGGAGGTGTGGGGGCCGCTGATCGGGGGCTTCGCACTGCTCGCCTGGTTCGTCTACCACGAGGCGCACACGGAGTCGCCGATGCTGCCCCTGGGTTTGTTCGAGCACAGGAATTTCGCAGTTGGGAACGTGCTGACGTTCACGATGTACGGCGGGCTCGGCGTCGTGTTCTTCATCCTGACGCTCTATCTCCAGGAGGTCGCCGGCTACAGCGCGCTCGCGGCGGGGTTCGCCCTGCTCCCGTCGACGATCATGATGTTCCTGCTCTCAAAGCGGATGGGCAGGCTGGCCGACCGGTACGGGCCTCGCTTCTTCATGAGTTTCGGGCCACTGACCGCGGCGGTCGGGATCGCGCTGATGCTGCGACTGGGCGCGCACGTGGACTACGTCACCGACCTCCTGCCGGCGCTGCTCGTGTTCTCGCTCGGCCTCTCATCCACGGTCGCGCCGCTGACGGCGACGGTCCTGTCGGATGCCGACGACGCCAACGCCGGAATCGCCTCCGGGGTCAACAACGCGGTGGCGCGCGTCGCCGGGCTGATCGCGATCGCCGCGATCGGAGCGGTCATCTCGGCGCAGTTCAAGTCGACGCTCGTCGAGCGCCTGGCCGGGATCACGCTCTCGCCGGCGGCCCGCTCCGCGGTGAGCCAGGCGCGCCAGCAGACGCTGGCTCGAGTGGATCCCGCGCAGGCCGGCCTGGCCGTAGCGCACGCCGTGCAGGACGCCTCGGTGCACGCCTTCCACGTCGGGATCGGGATCTCGGCCATTCTGGTGGCGCTCGGCGGTCTGCTTGGCCTGGTCGGCATCCGCAACCCGCGGCGGGCGGTGCGCTGCGCCGATTGCGCGGGCGGCCAGATCGCGGGCCAGCCGGTCGACGCCGGACGAGACCACGCGCCGGCGGTCGTGCCGGGAGCGGTCCCGGCCGACTCGGCGGTGGCCTAGCGGCTCTTAGCGGACGCTCTGGGACAGCGTTCTGGCCGGGGTGGGCGCGGCGATCGCGGCGCGGGCCGGATTGCGAACGCGCCGGAAGCCCATCGCCTCAAGCTCGCGCGCCGCGAGCGCGAACGTCTCGAGCGATACGCAGTGCTCGATCACGACCAGCAGCGAGCGGCCGTCATCGAATCGCGAGAGCACCCGGAACAGACCACGCCCGTCGGTCAGATAGCGACCCGGGGCCATGGCGCTGCGGCGGAGACGGCGGAACAACGACATCGTAAGTGCGAGTATCGGCAGTTGAGGGGTGTAACTGCAACCCTCCGTCCGGGTAGTTGCCGCCTACTGGACGCTCAAGCGCTCAGCCGCGATCACCCGCGCCTGGTCCTCGTCCACCCACATCTCCCAGCGGCCCGAGACGGCCGCCCGCGGCTCCTTGAAGTGATAGGGCCGGCGACCCGAGAACTCGTGGCGCCGCAGATGGCACGCGCCGCCCAGTACCGAGGCGATCCGGCGGCGCGGCCAGCCGATCGTGTCCTCGATCTCCGGGAACGGGCGCGGGCGGTCGGGCGCCTGGGCCAGCCCGTCGAGCAGCTCGCGCATCA
Organism: uncultured Solirubrobacterales bacterium; assembly: GCA_963832315.1. Lineage (GTDB taxonomy): Bacteria > Actinomycetota > Thermoleophilia > Solirubrobacterales > Solirubrobacteraceae > Palsa-465. Next base: position 250,315 of record CAWHTT010000018.1, read on the forward strand.
GGTCGCTGCAGCGGTCGTAGAAGCGCGCGATCTCGTCGGGCTCGACCATCGCGTTCTCGGGGGCGTGCTCGACGAGGGTCGAACGGGGTGGGGCCACGCCTCGGATCGTAATCCTGAAGATCGCGACGCGGCTGCCGATGATCACGAGTGCCGGGTTCCCTCGACCCCTTGGAAAGACCTCCGTGGACGTGCCGTCGACGAGCGCCTTCTCTCCCAACCTCCCTGCCACCAGCGGCTCGCTCGCCGCCGCCATGGCCAGCCTGCCGCCGTCTCCGGCGGGCGAAGGCACGCTCGCCGGCATCGCCGCCCAGCTCGGGATGAGCGCCGAGGATCTGCAGACCTCGCTCAAGCAGGGCCAGTCGCTGGCCAGCCTGGCCGAGCAGCAGGGCGTCTCACGCGAGTCGCTCGGGTCGTTCATCGGAGCCCAGATCCAGCGGGCCAGGATGTACAGCGGCCAGCTTCCGCTCGACCAGGATGCCCTCGACCGGACCGTCGACCGGGCGCTCGACCGCGGCCGCCGACAGGACGCCGACCCGTCCGCCCCGCCGCCGCAGACGCTCGAGGCCGCAGCGACCGCCACCTACGCCAGCAACGCGCGGTCGCTCTCGCCGCCCACCCCGGCCGGCGGATCGATCTCGCTGCTCGTCTGAGCATGCTGGCGGAGGCGGGCGGCTGATAGAACTGCCCGCGTGCCTCGCGCGGTTCGGTTCGACGAATACGGCGACGTCGACGTCCTTAACGTGGTCGACGTCGAGCGCCCCGCGCCCGGGGACGGTCAAGTGCTCGTGCGCGTGAAGGCGGCCGGGATCAACCCGGGCGAGGCGACGATCCGCAAGGGCCTGATGCACGAGCGCTGGCCGGCCACGTTCCCGTCGGGGGAAGGCAGCGACCTGGCCGGAGTGGTCGAGGAGGTCGGAGGAGGCGTCGACGCGTTCTCGCCCGGCGACGAGGTGCTCGGATGGACCGATCAGCGGGCCAGCCATGCCGAGCTCGTCGTGGTCCCGGCGCAGCAACTGACCCGGAAGCCGGCCGGCGTGTCCTGGGAGGCGGCCGGCTCGCTGTTCGTGGCCGGAACGACGGCCTATGCCGCGGTGCGCGCGGTCGGGGCGGGCCCGAAGGACACCGTCGTCGTGTCGGGCGCGGCCGGCGGCGTGGGCTCGCTCACCGTCCAGCTCGCCCGGCTGGCCGGCGCCGCCGTGATCGGGCTGGCCGGCGAGTCAAACCACCAGTGGCTGCTCGAGCACGGCGCGATCCCGGTGGCGTACGGGGACGGAGTGGCCGATCGCATCCGGGAGGTGTCCGACGGGCACGTGGACGCGCTCATCGACACGTTCGGCGGCGGGTACGTGGCGCTGGCGGTCGAGGAGCTTGGCGTGGCGCCCGAACGGGTCGACACGATCATCGACTGGGCGGCCGCGGAGCAGTACGGGGTCAAGACCGAGGGGACGGCGGCCGCGTCGAGCGCCGAGGTGCTCGCCGAGTTGGCCGGCCTGGTCGACCGCGGCGAGCTCGAGGTCCCGATCGCGCGCGTGTTCTCGCTCGATCAGGTGCGCGACGCCTACCGCGAGCTCGAGCGCCGGCACACCCGCGGGAAGATCGTCCTCGTCCCCTAGGCCGCCGGCTAGAACGGGATCCGGCCGCGGCTGCTCCAGCCCGCGAGCCGTAGCAGTGCTTCGAGCGGGACGTCCCGGCCGGCCGAGAGCACGCAGGTGTGACCCTCCCGCAACCAGGTCACGACGAGCCGCCCGCCGGTGCTCGAGCTGGCCAGGAGCGTGCCGGCGTGGCGCACCGTGCGGACTGCCGTGACCGGCGGGAGCGCCTGGCCGGCGACGATCGTGTAGGCGATTCGCTGCGCGCCCGCGGCGGTAGAACACGGTGCTGAGAATCCGCCCGTCCAGGCGATCAGTGCGCGTCCCGGTGGCGTGCCAGCCGAAGCGATCCTCCCAGTAGGGGAAGGGCACGCCGTCGACGCGCAGGCCGGGGATGGTCACCTGGTCGTCCGGTGGCTCGGGCACGCCCGCCGTGGCGGGCCGCAGTCCGATCGCCGCCGCCTGCGCCACCGTGAGCCCGGCCTGACCGCCGCCCAGCAGCGCGACCGTCCAGAGCAGCGCGCCGGCCGCGCCGGCCAGGCCCAGGCCGAGGCCGAGACGGACCGCCGGGGACCGCCGGCGCTCGCTCTGGCGACCCGCGAGCGCCTGGTGCAGCAGGTGCAGGGTGATCGGCGCCCGCTCGTGGTCCGCCAGCGACCGGGCGGCCGCCACGGCTCGGCGCTGCTCGCGCAGCCGGGCCTGGAGCTCGGGGGAGCGCGCCACGAGTTGCTCGACGCGCTCGCGACGGGGCCCGTGGAGCGTGCCGTCGGCCAGGCGGGCGAGGTCGCGCTCGAGCGTCGCATCCGCTCGCGGGGTGCGGCCAGGCAGACGCACGCCGGGTCAGCCCGCCTGCCCGGTGCCGAGCGCGTGGACGAGGCGCTGGCGCGCGCGGTACAGCCGGGTCGTGATCGTGGCCTCGCGGACGCGCAGGGCGCGGGCGGCCTCGCGATAGGACAGGCCGACGACGTCGATCGCGACGAGCGCTTCGCGGAAGGGATCCGGAAGGGCTGCGATCTGCGCATACAGCTCGGACGAGCGCACCGTCGCCTCGGGGCCGCGCGCGGTGGGGTCCTCGACGCGATCTAGCTCGTCGGGCAGGGGGTCGGTGCGGGGGCGCCGCCCGGCGGCGCGCAGACGCGAGAAGTGGGTGTTGCGCAGCACCCGCAGCAGATAGCCGATGTCCTCCTCGGAGCGGAGCAGGCGCGGCTTCTGGAGCACGCGCGCGTAGGTCTCCTGCACGAGGTCCTCGGCGTCCTCGCGCGAGCCGCACAGCGCCCAGGCCGCGCGGTAGAGGCGGTCGAGATGGTCTCCCAGGTGGTTGGGGTCGAGCCGGCGAGCCGGGGTGCCGACGCCGCGGCGGTGGCGCGCGGTAGCGCATGGTCGGCGGCAATCGGCATCATCCGGTCAGACCCCACGCTCTCGGAGAACCTTCCCGACCGCCCCTAGATCGTTCTTTGGCGATCCAGCTAACACATACGTAGCTGCAGCGCCAAAGTTCTCCGCGCTACGCCGCCGGGAGCGAGAACCTCACCCTCGTTCCGACGGGCGCCTCGGCCAGCCAGATGCGCCCGCCGTGCGCCTCGACGATCGCCCGCGACACCGCGAGCCCGAGCCCCGCGCCCGGACTGGTGCGGGCCGCATCCGCCCCGCCGCGATAGAACGCGGTGAACACCCGCTCGCGCTCCTCGGGCGCGATCCCGTCGCCGGTGTCGGCCACCTCGAACTCGATCCCGGTCGGCACCGACTCCGCTCGCACCACGACGCTGCCGTCGGCCGGGGTGTGGCGGATCGCGTTCTGGATCAGGTTGAACAGGACGCGCTGGAGCTTCTCGGGGTTGGCCTGGGCGGGCTTCAAGGTCTCCGGGACCTCGGCGGTGACTGCCACGCCCTTGGCCTCGGCCTGAACGCGCATCGCCTCGACGGTCTCGCCGACCAGTTCCTGGAGCGGCACCTGTCCGCGGGTCCAGTTGATGTCCCCGGCCTCCAGGCGTGAGAGCTCGAACAGGTCGTCGATCAGCACGCTGAGCGCGTCGATGTGGGTGCCCATGCGGCGCAGGTAGGACCGGCGCATCTCGGCGTCCTCGACGATGTCGTCACCGATCGCGTCGGCCAGCAGGCGCAGCGAGGTGATCGGCGTGCGCAGGTCGTGGGACACCGCGGCGATCAGGTGGCGCCGGGCGGCCTCGGCCACGTCGCGGCCCGCCTCCTCTTCGCGCAGCTGGTAGATCATCGCGTTCGCCGCCGCGGCCAGCTCGCCCAGCTCGTCGTTGGCCGAGGTCTCGATCGTCACCTCGCGCTTGCCGCGGCCGACCGCGATCAGCCCGTCGCGGATCGACTCCACATCGCCCATGATCCCGCCCGCCACCATCCGGGCCGCCACGATCGCGATCAGGCCGGCGCCGATGACGATCGCCGCCACGATCACGACCCCGCGTTGCGATACCACCATCAGGGCGTCGCCCACCACCAGAGCGACGAGGACCGGGGCGACGACGATCGCCACCACCAGCGCGAACTGCCGGCGCAGCGACCCGGCGCGGGCGCGGATCCAGCCGACGAACCGCCCGCGCGTCATGGCTGGAAGCGGTAGCCGACGCCCCACACGGTCTGGATGTGGCGGGGCCGGGCCGGATCGGCCTCGATCTTCGAGCGCAGCCGGCGGATGTGGACGGTGACCGTCGAGGTGTCGGTGTAGAACGAGTACTGCCACACGGCGTCCATCAGCTGGTTGCGCGAGAACGCCTGGCCGGGATGACGGGCCAGGAACAGCAGCACGTCGAACTCGCGGTGGGTGAGCTGGACCTCCTCGTCGCGTACGAACACCTGACGGGCGGTCGGGTCGATCGTCATGTCGCTCAGCTCGATCGGCGCCTCCTGAGCCCGGGAGGTGTCGAAGCGGCGGAGCACCGCGTCGACCCGGGCGACCAACTCGGCGGGCGAGAACGGCTTGACGACGTAGTCGTCGGCCCCCAGCCGCAGCCCGATCACCCGATCGGATTCTTCGGACTTGGCCGTGAGCAGGATCACCGCCACGCGGTCGCGGTCCTGATCGCGCAGCCGGCGCATCACTTCGAGGCCGTCGATCCCGGGCAGCATCAGGTCGAGCACGACCAGGTCCGGACGCTGCGTCGCCGCCGCGTCCAGCGCCTCGCGGCCGTTGGCGGCCACGCGGGTCGCATAGCCGGCGCGATTCAGATAGCGGGCGACAACCTCGGTGATCGTCGGCTCGTCGTCGACGACGAGTACCGAGCCCCGGACGTGGTCCTCCATGTTCCGGATTGTCGCAGCGAGACGGCGCCGATTCGAGCCCGGCAGCGCGCATTCATCGGCTGTTCAGATCCGGGAAGCAACCCGCGGCGAGCGGCGTCCTCTGAGATAGCCACTACACGCCGGGGGGCCTGGGAGAGAAACCATGAGACACCTACGTATTGCCATCGGCGCCGTCCTGCTCATGTTGGTCGTGAGCGCTTGCGGCTCCTCCTCGTCGACCTCGAGTCAGAGCGTCGCGGCGACCACGAGCACCTCGACGACTCAGTCCACCCCGACCACGACCGCGACGACCACCAAGGCCAAGGCGAAGCCGGCGCACAAGGCCACGCACCACGCTCACGCCAAGCCGGCACCGCACAAGGCGGCCGCGACAGCGGTGCCGACCGCCCCGAGCAGCACGCCGGCGCCGACCACCACGACGCACGCCGCGCCCCCTCCGCCTCCTCCGCCGACCACCACCACGCACGCCGCGCCCCCACCGCCTCCACCGCCGACGACCACCCACCACACCACGACGGTCGCACCCACCGGGAGCTGCATCCCGCAGGGCGGCGGCGGTGACGCCGACAGCGACAACCACGGAGCCCCGAGCGACGGAGACGGCTGCCTGTAGCCGGTTAAGGCGCTGGTTGACAAGCCGCTTGCGAAAGCCGCCGGTATCCTGCGGCCGACCGTGGTCGGCGACATCCTGTGGACGCCCCGCCCCGACTGGCGCGAGACCACCGAGATCGGGCGGTTCATTAACTGGCTGCGCGACGAGCGCGGCATCGAGGCGAGCGACTACGGCGAGCTGTGGCGCTGGTCGGTGACCGACCTGGACGGCTTCTGGGGCGCCATGTGGGAGTTCTTCGGCACCCGCGCCAGCACCCCATACGAGCAGGTGCTCGGCCGCCGGACCATGCCCGGCGCCGAGTGGTTCACGGGTGCGCGGCTGAACTACGCCGAGCATCTGGTCGGGACCGAGGACGATCTCGACCGGGTCGCGGTGGTGGCCCGCTCGCAGACGCGGCCGCCGCGCGAGCTGACCTTCGGCGAGCTTCGCGAACTCGCCGGCCGGGTGCGCGCGGGGCTCCAGCGCCTCGGCGTGTCCCAGGGCGATCGGGTGGCGGCCTACATGCCGAACATCCCCGAGACGCTCGCGGCGTTCATCGCCACGGCCAGCCTGGGCGCGATCTGGGCCACCTGTGCGCCGGAGTTCGGGGCTCGCAGCGTGGTCGGGCGGTTCGGGCAGATCGAGCCGCGCGTGCTGCTCACCGTCGGCGGCTACGGCTACCGCGACCGCTACGTCGATCGCCGGGCCGAGGTCGAGGCGATCCGTTCGAAGCTACCGACGCTCCAGCACGTCGTGAGCGTCCCCTACGGCGAGGCACGCGTCGACGACGCCGTGGCGTGGGAGGACCTGACCGCCGAGGCCGCGCCGCTCGAGTTCGACCAGGTCGCCGTCGACCACCCTCTGTACGTGCTGTTCTCCTCCGGGACGACCGGCCTGCCCAAGCCGATCGTCCACGGCCACGGGCTCCAGCTGGTCGAGCACCGCAAGAACCTGGGGCTCGGCTGGGACCTCAAGCCAGGCGGCCGGCTGCTGTGGTTCTCGACCACGGCATGGATGATGTGGAACGCGCTCGTCGCCACGCTGCTGCTGCGCTCCTCGATCGTGATGCTCGACGGCGATCCCGCCTGGCCGGATCTGCTCGAGCAGTGGCGACTGGCCGAGGAGCTCCAGCCATCCGTCATGGGAGTCAGCCCGGCCTACCTGATGGCCTGCCGCAAGGCCGGGCTGCAGATGGGGCGAGACTGCGATCTGAGCAGCATCCGCGTGCTGTGCACGGCGGGATCGCCCTTGCCCCCCGAGGGCTACCGGTACGTGTACGAGCAGTTGGGCCCCGACGTGCTGCTGAACAACGGCTCGGGCGGGACCGACGTGTGCACAGGCCTGGTCTCGGGCGACTTCGCCCAGCCGGTGTTCGAGGGCGAGATCACCGGCCCGTGCCTGGCCGTCGACGTTCACGCTTTCGACGTGGAGGGCAACGAGGCCCCGGTGGGCGAGCTCGGCGAGATGGTGATCACCCAGCCGATGCCGTCGATGCCGGTGGGGTTCTGGAACGACCCCGACGGCGAGCGCTACCAGAGCTCCTACTTCGACCGCTATCCGGGCGTCTGGCGCCAGGGAGACTGGATCAAGTTCACCGAACGCGGCAGCTGCGTGATCACGGGCCGCTCCGACGCCACGCTCAACCGGGGCGGGGTGCGGCTCGGGACCGGGGAGTTCTATGCCGTGGTCGAGGACATCCCCGAGGTCGTCGACGCGCTCGTGGTGCACTTGGAGGACGGGAGCGGCGGCGCCGGGGAGCTGCTGCTGTTCGTCGTCCCGGCGGACGGCGCGGCACTCGACGAGGACCTGCGCGGGCGGATCGCACGCGCGCTGCGGTCAGAGCTCTCGCCGCGCCACGTCCCGGACTCGATCGTCTCGGTGCCGGCGATCCCGCGCACGTTGACCGGCAAGAAGCTCGAGGCGCCGGTGAAGCGCATCATGCTCGGCGAGGCCGCCGAGCGGGTGGCCAGCCGTGACTCGCTGTTGGACCCGGCCGCCCTCGACGCGTTCGTGGCGCTGGCCTCGGAGCGCACAGCCGTCTAGCCCGGCGCTGGACCGGCGCTAGCATTGACGGCCAAATAGGACAATTTGCGTCTGGTCACGGAGAGATCGAGAGAGAGGACAGCTGCTCTGGCCCACACGCTCGCATCCGCTGTGGATCCGTCCCCGGCCGTCCGCGAGCCGGAACGGTGGCGCGCCGCGGGCACCGACACGGCCCGTCGTCTCGACTCCTGGGCTGACATCCTGGCCGGCACGCACCTCGCCTTCGAGGTCCACCCCACCCATCGCACCCCGCGTGACTTCCGCGGAGCGGTGACCCGCCGCCCGATCGGCGACCTGATGCTGGTCGACTGCGCGGCCTCGCCGTTCCTGGGCCACCGGGGCCACGCGGTGATGACCCCGGAGACTCGTCAGGAGGACATCCTCGGCTTCCAGTTCGTCTGCCGCGGGATCGAGGCCGTGCGCGAGGGATCGCGGAGCCTGGCCCTCACGGCCGGCGACGTGGTGATGTGGGACGGGCACACGCCGACCGACGTGGAGATCGTCGAGGCGTTTCACAAGCGCACGCTCCTGTTCCCCCGTGAGCGGGTGCTCGCGGTGTGCCCGCGCCTGGCCGAACTGCGCGCGCTCCCGCCCCTGAACGACAGCGGTCCGGCCCGCCTCCTGGTCCGCTACATGAATGCGCTCGCCCTGGAGCAGCCGCGGCTCGAGGCGGCCGCGGGCGTGGCGGCCGCCAACGCCGCGCTCGAGTTGCTGCGGGCGACGGTCGAGCCGGCCGTGCCGAGCAGCCGGGCCGCCACCCGCGAAGCGATGCGCGCCGAGATCCGCCGCTACGTGCGAAACCACCTCCAGGATCCGGCGGTCGGGCCGGCCTCGATCGCGCGCGCCTATGCGATGTCGGTGCGTGCGCTCCACGCGCTGTTCGAGGACGTCGACGAGTCGGTGGCCGGGCTGGTGCGCACCGAGCGGCTGGCCCGCTGCCTGGAGGACCTGCAACGGGTCAACGGCGGGTCGGTGACCGACATCGCGTTCCGCTGGGGGTTCTGCGACGCCGCGCACTTCTCGCGCGTGTTCAAGCGCGCGTTCGGGGTCACCCCGAGCGAGGTGCGCCACCAGGCGCTCAGCGCGAACGGCGACGCCGCCTAGCTGCGGCGATCCACGACCCGGACGGCCTTGCCCTCGCTGCGGGGGACGGCGCCCGGGTCGAGCACGGTCACCACGATCCGTACCCCGGTGCTCTCCTTGAGTAGCTTTTCGACGCGGTTGGCGAGTGCGGCGCGGTCCACGTCGCCCCCCGCCGGCTCGCACTCGAGGGTCAGCTCGTCCATCGGTCCCGTACGCTCGAGGACGAGCCGCCAGTGCGGCGCCACGCCGTCGACGCTCAACACCAGTTGCTCGACGTGCGAGGGGTACAGGTTGACGCCGCGGATGATCATCATGTCGTCCCGGCGTCCTCCCAGCCGGAGCAGGCGGGCGGTGGTCCGGCCGCAGCGACACGGCTCGAGCGTGATCGCGCCGAGGTCGCCGGTCCGGTAGCGGATCAGCGGCAGCGCCTCCTTGGTCAGCGTGGTGAACACCAGCTCGCCGTCCGTGCCCGGCGGGACGGGCCGCTCGCTGTCCGGATCGATCACTTCAACGATGAAGTGATCCTCGTTGACGTGCAGGCCGTCGCGGGTGGTGAGGCACTCGACGGCGACACCCGGCCCGCACATCTCCGACAGGCCGTAGAAGTTGACCGCCTTGATCCCGAGCGCTCGGTCGATCTGCGTTCTCAGTCCCTCGGTCCAGGGTTCGCCGCCGAACAGCCCGAGCTCGAGTGGCGTCTCGGCCGGGTCGACGCCTGCGTCCTGGAGGGCCTGCGCGATCACCAGCGCATACGAGGGCGTCGATACGAGCACCTGGGCGCCGAAGTCGCGCAGCAGCATGGCCTGGCGCGAGGTCATCCCGCTCGACACAGGCACCACGGTGGTGCCGATCCGCTCACCGCCCTGATGGAAGCCGAGGCCGCCGGTGAACAGCCCGTAGCCGTTGGCGTTGTGGATGAGCATGCCCGGGCGCACGCCGGCCGTGGTCATGCAGCGGGCCATCAGGTCGGTCCAGGTCTCGAGGTCGGCCCGCGTGTAACCGACCACGGTCGGCTTGCCGTGCGTTCCGCTCGACGCGTGCACGCGCACGAGCTCCTCCCGTGGGACGGCCAGCAGACCGAACGGGTAGGCCTCGCGCAGGTCCGACTTCAGCACAAACGGGATGCCGGCCAGATCGTCGAGCGACCTCAGGTCGTCCGGCGAATTGACGGCAGCCTGCTTCAGCCGACCGGCGCCGAGCGGCTGCCCGTTCAGGATCTGGGCAGTCGTCGTGCGCAGGCGCTCGAGCTGGAGGAGCTCGAGCTCCTCGCGCGGGAGGGTCTCCGCCGGGTCCCAGATCTTCGCTTCAGAGGCGGCGGCGGTCAGCGTTCCAGTGCTCCTCGAGGTTGCGCACGAGCGCGGGGCTGAGATGGCAGTAGGCCTGCTCGCGCGCGTAGGTGGACATGTACTCGCGGAACAGCTCGATCGGCTCCTGCCCGACGCGCATCGCGGCCCGGTTGGCGGCGGCGTTGATCAGTCCCGAGCTGGTCAGCGCGGTTATGCGTTCGTCGATGGCCTCGTCCATCCGGCCGGCTTCGACGATCTCGTCGCAGATCAGCTCGGCGTCCGGCTCGCCGGCGACCCACTCCCGGCCGGACAGGATGGCCTGACGGGCGGCACGGTCGCCCACGGACCGCCACAGGCGAAGGTTGGAGGCGCCCGGGATGATCCCCTCCTTGCGCGCCGGCAGGTACAGGCGCACGCCCCGCACCGCGATCACGTGATCCATCACGTGCAGGAGCTGGCAGGCGCCGCCGATGGCGAACTTCTCCACGCCGGCGATCCACAGCTTCTCGATTGGACCCCGCCCACCCGCATCGGGGCCGGCCGCCGCGATCCCCCGGTAGATCTTGTTCACGTAGCCCATGTCGCGGATCAGGTAGAAGAGGAAGTCGATCCGGCCGTGGTAGAGATGGGTCAGGTTGATGCCGGCGCCGAACGGCCGCTCGCCGGCGTAGCGCGGATGGTCGACCACGCCGCCGCGGAACACCCCCACCTCGATCTCGGGGTCGAGCAGGACCAGGTCGACCGCGGCCTCGGTGGCGGCCAGGGTGCTCCCGTCCTCGGCGTTGAGGTGGCGCGGGTTGCACAGCTCGAGCACGCCCGCCCGGCCGTGCCGGGTGACGCGCGCGGCGCCCAGGTCGACGCTGCCGGTGCTCTGCAGCTCGTGGAGGTGCTCGTTTGCGAGTGCCGTGGGCTGGAGCATCGCCTCCACCAGATGGCGGCCGATCCGCGGGTTGTCCAGGATCTCCGCGGTCAACAGGCCCTGGGCGAGCTCGACGCCGGACTTCTCGGAGAGCTTGCGGTTGCGCTCCTCCTCGATCTCGGCCCGGGTCGGCACCAGGCCGGGCACGCGCTCGGCCGCCTCGTAGAGAAGATCGTCGAGCCGGAGCGACCGCGTGCAATGGTCAGTCAGCTCGTCGTAGAGGCCCTCGACGGTGAGGCCGGCGTTGGCCAGCAGGGTGGCGGGGCTCTGCTGCTCGGTCGTGGCCATCGGGTCAGCCCTCAGCATATGTCGTTGGCGCGGCCCAAGTTTCTCCACGCTGGTTGCCCCGTCCGGTAGGTTGTAACCGAACAGGCGATCGAGGCCATGAGATCGGACAATGCAGACGGCAGTGCCGGCGACGCGACGGTCGTTCCCCGGCTCTGCCGGCATGAAGTTGTCGCGACGACAGGCGTTACGCCGCGGCGCGATGGCAGTTGGCGGAGCCGCCGGCCTGGGCCTCCTCGATCCGAGCGGGGTGCTCGGAAAGACGACGGCAGCGCCCCGCCCGATTCCGGGCGGACTCGACCTCACGACCTTCATGTACGTGCCAACCGGCGCGGACGTTCACTTTCTTCTGCCCGGCATCGGATTCGAGATGGCGACGATCACCGACTTCAACGGCGTCGTCGGCGGATCCGAGACCCGCGGTACGGCCCATGGGAGCGACGGCACGTCGTACACCTTCGATTGCGACATGCGGTTCATGGAGGGGTTGTACGTGGGACTCGACGGCAGGCCGCACCTCGGCTCGTTCGGCTTCATATGAATCGACCTGTTCACGGGCGCCGTCGACGACCCGAGCACCGTTCAGCTCCACGACTTCGAGCCCGGCATCGCTCCGTCGGGGCTGTTCTGGACGATCCCGGTTCCGTTCTGGTCGATCGAGGCCGATCCGTTCAGTGGCCGGGCGCGCATGCGCGGCAGGCACGTTCCGGTCGGCGACTACCACGACTTCTTCAGCGCGATCGCCCCCGACGCGACATCGGTTCCGTCGCACGTGAGCTTCGACGTCCGCTGGCCAGGGCATGGCGACCGGCGGAAGATTCGCGATACGGCGTACCACTTCGCCGGTACCTACGTCACGTCCGCGACGACGATCAGCTTCACGGCGTCCAACGACCACAGCGGCGTGGTCTACACCTCTGATCCGGACGGCCAGTTCAATCCAAGCCTCGAGCAACTGGGATCCGGCACGCCCGCGGTCGGACTCGAGCGGAACGGCCGGTTCTTCCGCTAGTTGACCTGCGTGGATCCTCCGGGGCGGCGCGTGCCCGCCGGGCTATGTCGGATGGCGTGCCGCGGCCCGTCACCTCGCCGGCGCGGAGCTTTCGAGCACCGCGTTGATCTCGCTCAGCGGCTCGGTCTTCGACTCACAGCGCGTCCAGCAACTCCGCCACCCCGTCGATCGCCGCGTCGGGGCGGTGGCGCTCGGGCAGCTTGGCCAGGTCGATCGTGCCGCTCATGCCGCTGCGCACGAGCACGGTGCGCGAGCCGCCCATGCGGCCGAGGGCGATGTCCATGCCGGCGTCGTCGCCGATGACGGCAATCTCGGTGGTCGGCAGGCCGAGGCGCGCGCTGACCTCCTCGACCGCGGCCCGCGAGGGCTTGCCGACGATGCGCGGGCGGGCTCCGGTCACCTTGGCGATCCCGGCCGTGACCATCGCGCCGCGACTGAAGATGATCCCGTTGGCGCCCGCGTACCCCGGTGCGTAGCTCCCGGTCAACAGCGGCGCTCCGCGGGTGATTGCGCGGGCCGCGCGCTCCATGTCTTTCAAGTCGACGGCGTCGACGTGGGCGACGAACACGACGCCGGCGTCCTCACCCTCGGCCTCGGGTATGCCGGCGGCGATCATCCGCGCGCGGATCACGTCGTGGGCGAACAGGAGCGCCGGGCGGCCGGGGTAGCGGCGCCGGATGTAGGTGATCGCGCTCTCGACCGGGGTGAGCATCTCGTGATCCTCGACGGGGATCCCGTCCTCGCGCAGGCCGCCGGCCATCGACTCGGACGTGACGTGGCTGCCGTTGGTGAACACGGCGAGCGGGCGGCCGGAGGCGCGGATCCGGTCGAGCACCTCGACCGCGCCGGGCTGGGGATGGGCGCGGCCATCGGGACCGCGGTGGGCGAGCGTCCCGTCCACGTCGAACACGAACCCGCGCACATCCCGCAGCAGTCCGTCAAGCAGTCCGTCAAGCACGGCGCCACACCACCGTGTCGCCGCCGTCGTGGGTGAGCTCGAAGTCGGAGATGGCAGGCCGCCGGGCGAGTTCCCGGATCAGCGTGACCACCGGGCTGCGCCCGGGCCGGGCGGCCGGCGCCGGGGCGGGGCGCTCGCGTGCCTCGATCATCGCGTCGACCTGCTCGCCGGGCATGGTCAGGCGCAGCAGCAACTCCTCCTCGGAGATCCGCCGGCCGAACTGCTCGCGCGCGCCGTCGAGGCTGATCGGCTGCAGATCGCGCAGCTTGCTCGCCTGCGGCCGTGACAGGACCTTGTCGGCGATATCGGGATCGACGGGCGCGGCCGGCTCGCCGTAGTGACCGAGGAAATAGCGCACGGTCTCATCGGACACGTTCGCCCAGCGCTCGGGGTCGATCACGTTGCGGGCGGCCTGGCTGGCCACGAACTGCGAAACCGGCGTGACCAGGATCGGGTAGCCCATCTCGGCGCGCACCCGGGTCACCTCATCGAGCACGGCGTCGAACAGCTCGGGTCGGCGGAGCTCCTCGAGCATGCGCCGCGTGGTGGTGACCATCCCGCCGGGGAGCTGGTGGTGGTAGTAGACCGCGTCGAATTCGCGCGGCGCGCCGGGCGGAAGGCCCTTCGCCTTGGCCAGCTCGTGGAAGTGCTCGGCGACGACTGCCTCGGCCTCGAGGTCCAGTCCGTGGTCGAACCCGCTCGCCTCGAGGTTGCGCATCGTGCTCACGACCTCTGGTTGCGAAGTGCCGCGTGACAGCGGTCCAGAGGCGGTGTGGACGACCTGGAAGCCGGCCTTCACGCCCTCCACGTAAACGATCGGGGCCATGCCGATCGTGCAGTGGCTGTGAAGCTCGACCGTGCGCGTGCCGGCCGCTTTGACGAAGTGCGGCGCGAGTTCCCTGACCGCGTCGGGCGTGAGCAGTCCGCCGGGGTCCTTCAGGTACAGCCGATCCATCTCGGGGCAGTCGGCCAGCGCCGCGGCGCGGTCGGCGTAGTACTGGTGCGTGTGCACGTCGCTGATCGAGTACGTGAGCCCGATCACGACCTGCTCGATGCCCTCCCGGCGCGCCATTTTTGCGAGTCTTCGTAGGCGTTCCGGATCGTTGGACGGGTCGGCGATCTGCATCCGCCGCATGCCGTTGCGCGCCACCAGCCGGAAGGCGAGCGCGATCACGTCCTGGTCGGCCGGCACCCAGGAGATGAACCGCATGCCGGTGGTGATGATGCTGAGCGGCGTGTTCGGCATCGCCGCGCTGACGCGGCGGATCCGCTCCCAGGGGTCCTCGTGGTGGAAGCGGACCGACACCGCCATGTGCGTGCTCGAGGTGAAGTCGAGCGCCTCGAAGCCGACGCGGTCCATCGTGGGGGCGATGGCCAGCACGTCGGGCGTGGTCAAGCCGGTGGCGCTCCACAGGCTCTGGTTACCGTCGCGCGTCGTGGTGTCGACGACCCCGATGACGCGCTGTGCGGTCATACGATCGCGCGCTCGAGCCAGTCGGTGGTTACCGCGCCGCTGCGGAAGTCGTCGTGGCCGAGCACGCTGATCAACAGCGTGCGGTTGGTCTCCACGCCTTCGACGTCGAGGTCCTCGAGGGCTTGGATCAGCACGTCGAGGGCGGCGTCACGGTCGGGGGCGTGGGCGATCAGCTTGGCCATCAGCGAGTCGTAGTAGGGCGGGATGACCGCGCCCGGATAACAGTGCGTGTCGACCCGGAGCCCGGGCAGCTCAGGCACGGAGAACAGCGACAGGGTGCCCGGGGTGGGCATGAACCCGCGCGCCACGTCCTCGGCGTTCAGGCGGCACTCCACGGCGTGGCCGTTGAGCTTCACGTCGTCCTGGGTGAACCCGAGCTTTGCGCCCTCGGCCACGCGAAGCTGTAGCGCGACCAGGTCCCGGCCGGTGACCGCCTCGGTCACCGGGTGCTCGACCTGGATCCGGCAGTTGATCTCGAGGAAGTAGTGCTCGCCGGTCTCGGAGTCCACGACGAACTCGACCGTGCCGAGGTTGCGGTAGCCGATGGCGCCCGCGAAGCGCACCGCGGCCTCGCAGATGGCGTCGCGCACGGCGGGCTCGAGCGCCGGCGCGGGTGCCTCCTCGATCAGCTTCTGGTAGCGGCGCTGCACCGAGCAGTCGCGCTCGCCGAGGTGAACCACCTCGCCCCGCTCGTCCGCCGCGATCTGCACCTCCACATGCCGGGCGGCGGCGATGAACCGCTCGAGATACAGGCGCTCGTCGCCGAACGCGGCGCCCGCCTCACTGCGGGCCAGGCTCAGCAGTCCCTCGAGTTCCTCGCCGTCGCGGGCCAGCTTGATCCCCCGGCCTCCGCCCCCGCCGGCCGCCTTGACCAGCAGCGGGTACCCGATCTCGTCCGCCGCGCCCCGGGCGTCCGAGGCCGACTGCACCTCCTGGCCGGGCAGGACCGGCACACCGGCGCGAGCGGCCTCCTCGCGGGCGCGCAGCTTGTCGCCGCTCAGCTCGATCACCTCGGCCGGCGGGCCCACGAAAGTGATCCCGTTCTCCCGCGCCCGCGACGCGAGCTTGGGACTCTCCGACAGGAAGCCGTAGCCGGGATGGATCGCGTCGCAGCCGGTGCCGAGCGCGGCCTGCACGACCAGGTCATCGCGTAGGTAGCTCTCGGCGGCCGGCGCCGGGCCGATGCACACCGCCCGGTCGGCCAGGCGCGCGGCCAGGCCGGCGCGGTCGACCTCGGAGGCGCCGACCACGGTCTCGATGCCCAGCTCCTGGCATGCGGTGACGATCCGCACCGCGATCTCGCCGCGGTTGGCGACGAACACCCGCTTGATCCGCTTCACGCCGGCTCCACGCGGAACAGCGGCTCCCCGTACTCGACCAGCTGCGCGTTCTCCGCGATCACCTCCGCGACCGTCCCGGATACGCCGGCGGGCACCGAGTTCATCATCTTCATCACCTCGATGATGCACACGATCGTGTCCGCCTCGACCTTCGTGCCCACCTCGACGAAGGGCGGCTTGCCCGGCGCCTCGGCCCGGTAGAACGTGCCGAGCATCGGGGCGGGGATCGAGACGAGGGCATCGCTGTCGTCCCCTGTGGGTGGGGGGGATGCGGAGGCCTCGGGGCCGCCCGGCGCTTGCCGCACCGACGCACTCTCCGAAACGGATCGAACGCGAGGGCGGCCCGACGCCTCCGCATCCCCCCCACCGCCTTTGCGCACGTGAAGCGAGAAGCCCTCGGTCTCGATCTGTAGTTCAGCCAAGTCCGACTCGTCGATGATCCGCAGGATCTCGCGGACGTCGTCGTCGCTGAGTGGCATGCGGTCAGTCCTTCGGCCGGCCGGCGCCGAACGTGTTCATGATCAGCGACATCGCCGACTCGGCCTTGGGCTTCTGCGCCTTCTTGGCTACCGCGGTGACCGGTCGTGTCTGCACCACGAACAGGTCGTCACCCTTGGCGAGCGCCCACTCGATGTCCTGATGGCTACCGAAGTGGCGCTCGACGCGGCGGGCCACGTCGACCAGACGCTCGAGTGCGGGCTGATCCAGGCAGCGCGCGTCGCGCCGGTCGTCGGGCACTGCGACGCGCACCGCGCCGTTGCCGCCGGCATCAGGCACGTACTGCACCTCCTTCGGATGGACGTGCTCGCGCACGACCTCGCGCGTGACCTTGCTGACCAGGAAATCGTCCGGGGTGACCTCGCCGCCGACCACGGCCAGGCCGAGCCCCCAGCTGGCGTTGACGGCCACCATGCTCGGATCGCCGCTGAGCGGGTTGCAGGTGAACATCACCCCAGATACCTCGGCGTCGACCATCAGCTGCACGGTCACGCCCATCGCGGCGGCGGCGGCGGAGTCGCCCAGGCGCAGGCGATAGCTGATCGCCGGTGGGCTGTACAGGCTGACCCAGCAGTCGCGCACGGCGTCGCACACGTGCTCGGTCCCGCGCACCCACAGATAGGTCTCCTGCTGGCCGGCGAACGTGGCGTCCTGGCTGTCCTCGCCCACCGCGCTCGAGCGCACCGCCACCGGCGGCGAGTCCTCGCCGAGCGCGGCGTACCCCTCGGTGATCTCCGCACGCACCGCATCGGGCACGGGCGCGAACCGCATCGCCTCGCTGATCGCGTGGGAGGCTCGGCCGATCGCGTCGACGTCTCCGGCCGAGACGCCGCCCAGGGCGGAGGCGATCCGGTCCGTGAGGCCGGCGTCGTCCACGAATGTGTGGAACGCCTCGGTCGACAGCGCGAACCCGGGCGGCACCGGGATCTCGGCCGCGAGCAACTCCCCCAGGTTCGCGCTCTTGCCGCCGAACTGCGGCTCGTCACCGCGGGAGAGCTGTTCCAGCGGCCGGACGAACTGCGGGGTCACTTACCCCTCCTGACCGGAGAGGATGGTCACCGTCCCCTCCGACCCGTCCACCCGGATCGTCTGCCCGGTACGGATCGTGGAGGTGGCGCGGCCCGTGCCGACCACCGCCGGCAGCCCGTACTCGCGGGCGACGATCGCGGCGTGTGACATCACGCCGCCCACGTCGGTCACGGTCGCCTTGATCTTGGAGAAGATCGGGGCCCAGGCGGGCGAGGTCGAGCCGCACACGAGGATCTCGCCGTCGCGCAGGTCGCCGATCTGATTGACCGACTTGACCACGCGCGCGGCGCCCTCGACGACGCCGGGAGAGGCGGCGGCGCCGTTCAACGACGTGCCGCCTTCGACCTGGCGAGCCCACTCCTGCACCCGCTCGGTCGTGACGCCCCACAGCATGATCGTCATCGGGTCGGTGACCGCATCGGGGGTGACGCCGATCGCCGGCGGCGGCGTCCAGTCGCTCAGCCTCTCGAGCAGCTCCTTGCGCCGCGCGGCGATCGGGGGCCAGTGCTTGGGCCCGAGCGCCACTCCGCCCGTGGCCCAGGTCAGCACCAGCTCGTCGAGCGCGCTCGCGACCTCGTAGCGCGAGAGCTGGAAGACGTCCTCTCCGTCCTCCAGGAAGTCGTTGCGGGCGAGCAGCGCGCCGAACTCGCGGATCTTGTTCCACCAGCGGGTGAGGAACCAGTAGTCGCAGAAGAACTTGTGCTCCTCGACGTAGGGGAAGACCGTCCGGGACAGCGCCAGCAGGTCGTTGAAGCTCTTGCGGGATTCCTCGTCGAGCAGCGCTCCGTATTCCTCGGCCAGGCGGTCGCGCTCGCGCACGATCTCCTCGGTCGGGCGGTCGATCTGCTCGCCGGCGTTGAGCGCGCTGATGTGACCGATCAGGGCTGCGTACGGGATGCTCGGGTCGTCGAGCCAGCTGTGGTAGTAGTGGTAGAGCCCGTCGCCGGTGGCCATGTTGAACCACGGGTCCTTGACCTTCTCGAGTTCCTCGAGCCATTCGCGACCCGGGTCGGATTGCATGAGCTCGGCGTCGATCTCCTGCGGGGTGCGTCCCTGGACGAAGGCATCGTCGACGCCGGTCTCGATCGCGAGGCGCGCGAGCCGGCGCAGCTCGGCGTCGGGACGGAACAGCAGCACGTCGATGCCGGCCACCATCTGGGCGATGTGCTGGTCGGGGATATCGGGGAGGCTGCCCTTGCAGAACTCCACGAACGTCCCATAGGCGCCGTAGCCGAGCAGCAGGAACTCGAAGTGGTGCTGCCACATCAGATCGGCCAGCCGGAGCGCGCGGCCGTAGGCGGTCAGGACCTCGTAGAAGGCGGTGTTGCGGTCATCGCCGAACGCGACCTCGTCGGGCTCGTACTCCGGCAGGTCGGGAACCTCGAGCTCGCCCAACTCGCGGATGAGCGCCTCCATCTTGGCCCGCCACTTGCCGTAGAGCTCCGACCAGTTCTGGAAGTAGTAGCCCGCTCGCTTCTGGAAGAACTCGGCGCGCTCGGCGATCTTGGCCGGGTCGGTGACCGGGTTGCCCGAGATGTAGATGTAGCCGTTGACGCAGCGGTAGTCGATGCCCATCGCCGGCGGTACCGCAAACACCCGGTTCTGCCACGAGCCGACCGCCTGGTAGGGCGAGTCGATGCAGATCACGTCGAACGCCGGCATCGGGACCGGGAAGTGCATGGAGTTCCAGAACCAGAACCGGTTCTCGTCGGTGTCCCGGCGTCGCTCGTCGAACAGCGCGTAGTACGGATACATCTCTTCCCAGCCCTCGCACCCGGGTGGGGTCTCGATCTCGTACGGGCTGGGAAACGCCCCGGCCTTCGGCGCAGTAGTAGCCATCCCTCTTGCCTTCCTCGCTCGGTCTCGGCTGTGGCGAGAGTCTAATCCGCGTCTAGTTGCCTTCCAGCGAACGATCGCTCGCGACACGATCGGTCTCTGCATAGGATCGGAGCGGTCGTCGTAACAGCGATCGCGAGGAGACACATGGCGAGGATGGTGCTGGTGCACGGGGCGTTCGGACGGGCGTCGGTGTGGGACCGGGTGGCGCCCGGCCTGCGCGAGGCGGGGCACGATGTGGAGGCGATCGACCTCCCCGGCCAGGGCGACGACGACACGCCGGTGGCCGAGGTCACGCTCGACCGCTACGCGCGGCGGGTGTGCGAGGCGCTGGCCGACGGGCCGCCGGCCGTGCTCGTCGGGCACAGCATGGGCGGCATGGTGATCACCCAGGCCGCCGCCGACAGCCCGCAGCACATCGACCGCCTCGTGTACGTGGCGGCGTTCCTGCCCTCGGACGGGGAGAGCCTGATCGACCTGACCCAGCGGCCCGAGGGCGCCGGCGACGCCGTGCAGGCGAACCTGGTCGTCGAAGGCGACCCGCCCGTGGCCACGATGCCGGACGACGCGGCCCGCGAGGGGCTGATGCATTGCTGTGACGACGAGGCGGCGGCGTGGGGCATCGCACTGCGCGGCGCGCAGCCGGTGGCGCCGTTCACGCACCCCGTGCGACTGACGGGGTCGGCCGGCGAGGCGTTCGCCGGGCTCCCGCGGTCGTACGTGGTGTGCCTGCAGGACCGGGCGATCCGCCCGCCGCTCCAGCGTCTGATGCTCGAGCGCGCCGGCTGCGATCCGGTGATCGAGATCGACACCGACCACTGCGTATGGGCCTCGCGGCCCGATGAGCTGGTCGCCGCGCTCGATCGCCTCGCCACCTGACCGCCACCGCCACCACCACCACCACCCCCCACCCCGAAATTTCCGTCATTTCGGAGCCGGTCGATGCGCCAGTGACGGAATGTTCGGCCTGGAGACGAAGAATCCGGAACTACCGGCGCAGCGGACGCGAAATGGCGGAAATTTCGGGCTTGGTTGGCCGGGCGGCCGGTTGGTTATCTGGTGGCGATGCGGGAGGCTAGCTCGCGCCCGATGAGGAGCGCGACGTGCACGTCGAGGATCGCGTCGGCGAGCTCGGGGAGGGTGTCGGCTCCGTGCTCGAGCACGTGTGCGGTGACCAGCTCGTTGACCGCCCCGACCGCGGCGCGGAAGGTGAGGGGCGCGAGCGCGGGGATCTCGGGGATGTCGGCGCGGGCGCGGCGGTGGATCGCGGCGAGCTGATCGGCGAAGCGGCCCTGGACGATGCTGCGGCGCTCGAGCGCGGCGGGTCCTGCGCCGAGGGCTTCGATCAGGAACGCGCGGGCGAAGGCGGGGCCCGCCGCCATCGTCTCGAGGTACACCTCGACCGCGCGGCGCGCCGCGGCCAGCCAGTCGGGCGCCAGCGTGGCAAGCGCCTCGTCGATCGCCGCCAGCAGCCGGTCCACGCCGGCGTCGTAGGCGGCCAGAAAGCACTCCTCCTTGTTGGCGAACTGCTCGTAGAAGGTCTTGCGCGACACCCCGGCGCGCTCGATCACGTCCGCCACCGCGACCCGCGCGTATCCCTTCTCGGCCACTGCCTGGGTCATCGCCTCGAGCATGCGTGCCCGCTGGGCCTCGCGGACCACGGCGCGGGGCGCGGCGTGGCGGCCGCGGGGCAGAACGGCGAGGATGTCGGTTTCCGGCGAGGCGCTCAAGGGAACATCAGTGTACACTGGAAAACGCGACTGTTTCTTTTAGGGACCGGAGACATCACATGACCGCAGTTGAACCACGCGACTTCCGCATAGCGATCCTGGGCGCCGGGTTCGGCGGCCTGGGCATGGCCATCCGCCTGAAGGAGAAGGGGGTCGAGGACTTCGTCGTGTTCGAGCGCGACGAGGAGGTCGGCGGCACGTGGTGGGCCAACACCTATCCCGGATGCCAGTGCGACATCCCCTCGCATCTGTACAGCTACTCGTTCGCGCTGAACCCCGAGTGGACGCGGACATACCCCCTCCAGCCCGAGATCCGGGACTACCTGCGTGAGTGCGCCGACCGCTACGGCGTCCGTCCGCATCTGCGGCTGGGTTGCGCCATCGAGCGGGCCGAGTGGGACGACGAGGCGGCGGTCTGGCGCCTGGAGACGAACGAAGGAACGTTCACGGCCGAGGTGGTTATCGCCGCGCCCGGCGCGCTCAGCGAGCCACGGATCCCCGAGCTTCCGGGCATCGAGAGCTTCGGCGGCACCGTGTTCCACACGGCCGCCTGGAACCACGACCACGACCTGACCGGGCGCAAGGTGGCGGTGGTCGGAACCGGCGCGAGCGCGATCCAGACGGTCCCCCGCATCCAGCCGATCGCCGAGCACGTGACGGTCTTCCAGCGCACCCCGCCGTGGGTGGTCCCGCACCGCGATCGGCCGATCACGGGCTTCGAGCGGGCGCTCTACCGCCGCGTGCCGGCGGCCCAGCGGACGGTGCGGACCGCCGTGTACCTCGGCCGCGAGTTGCTCGTGACCGGCCTGGCCTACCGCCCGCAGCTGATGAAGGCGCTGCAGCGGGCGG
The DNA here is from genome assembly GCA_963832315.1 of uncultured Solirubrobacterales bacterium. Lineage (GTDB taxonomy): Bacteria > Actinomycetota > Thermoleophilia > Solirubrobacterales > Solirubrobacteraceae > Palsa-465. The sequence goes on from CAWHTT010000018.1 coordinate 272,108, forward strand.
CCGAGGCCCACATGGCCAAGCAGGTGCCCGACCCGGAACTGCGCGCCAAGCTCACGCCGGATTACGTGCTCGGATGCAAGCGGATCCTCCCCTCCAACGAGTGGTATCCCGCGATCACCCAGCCCAACGTCGACTTGGTCCCGAGCGCGGTGACCGAGGTCAGACCGGAGGGCGTGGTCGGGGCCGACGGTGTCCTGCGCGAGGTCGACACGCTGATCTTCGCCACCGGGTTCCACGTGACCGACGTGCCGTTCGCGCAGTTCATCCGCGGGCGCGACGGCGCGCGTCTCGATGATCTCTGGCACGGCAGCCCGGCGGCCTACCGGGGCGCGTCGGTGCCCGGTTTCCCCAACATGTTCTGGATCGTCGGGCCGAACACGGGGCTCGGCCACAACTCGATGGTGTTCATGATCGAGGCCCAGATCAACTACCTGTTGGACGCGCTGGAGACGATGGAGCGAAGCGGCGCCACCGAGATCGAGGTGCGACGCGACGCCTACGACGCCTACAACACCCACCTGCAATCGCGTCTGGACGGGACGGTGTGGGACACCGGCGGGTGCTCGAGCTGGTACCTCGACGCGAACGGCCGCAACGCGACGATCTGGCCCGACTTCACGTTCCGCTTCTGGGAGCAGACCCGCCGGTTCGACGCGCCGGCATACGAACTGACGGGAGTGTCAGGACGGGGTGCCGGGCCCCAGGGACGCCGCGAAGCGGCCCCCATTCCCGGGTAGCCGGGGCGCTTATCGGCTGGGTTCGACGGCCCGCGGGCGCGACGCTTTCCAGTAGCGGCGCATACGCGCGACGAATTCCTTGGGGCGCTCGGCGTAGAGCCGCTGCCCGAGCACGATGGCCTCGGCCTGAAGCTGCTCGCGGCGGTGGTCGATCAGCCCGAACACCGCGTCGAGGTCGACCTTGAGCTCGCCGGCGCTGTGCTCGAGGGTTTCGTGCAGCACGGCCAGGTCGTGGTCGTCGCCGAGGAGCTTGGACAGCTTGTTGGCCTCCTTGGCGGCGCCGCCGACGATGCCCGGGGCGAAGGGCCCGAGCAGGCGCAGGTGGTACCAGAGGTCCTTGGTGCGCTTGCGCCAGTCGTGCAGGTTCTCGACCGTCGGGCGGCTCCGGGCCTGCTCGAGTCCCGCCCGGCCGCGCGCGTAGCTGCGGTGCAGACCGGGCTCGAGCGCCTTCCAGCCGGCGCGGCGCAGCGGCCAGTCGTCGATCCGGGCGCGGACCGCCTTTAGCTCCTCGGCAACCTGACCGGTCAGGCCGGAGTCCATGAGTCGCCGTCGCGCCGGGTCGCGACCTGCCTCGAGGTGGCGGCGGATTGCGTCGAAGCTCGCCTGCGGGACACTTCCGGCGAACCGCTCGGCGAGCTCGTCGGTCGCTTCGAGCATGACCTCGGCGTCGCGTGCGGCGGACAGCTCGCGCCCGGCGTCGCGGAGCGCGGCGTTCTCTCGGCGACGCTCGCCGGGATCGAGCGTGCCGCGGCTGAGTCGAAGCAGCGAGCGGGCCTTCTTCAGCGACTTGCGAGCCTCGTGCACCGCCTCGACCGGATCGTCGTGGACCCCGGTGCTGAGCTGCTCGATGGCGTCATCCAGCTGCTCGCGGGCACAGCGCCGGAGCCCGTCCGGCGCCGATTCGTCTGGCTGAAGCTGGTAGGCCATCTAGGGGCTCGGTACCCGCGGGCGGGCGCGCTCACGCAGCCGCGTGCGAAATACTCCGAAACTCGATCGCCTCTTGGTAGTTTGGCGATACCCCCACGAAACCGGCGAAGGAGAACGAATGAGCTCGACCGATGATCTGCTGGCCAACAACGAGTCCTACGCGGCGTCGTTCGACAAGGGCGATCTCCCGCTGCCCCCGGCCAAGAAGGTGGCGGTCGTCGCCTGCATGGATGCCCGACTCGACGTCGGGCGCACGCTCGGACTGTCCGAGGGCGACGCCCACGTGATCCGCAACGCCGGCGGCGTGGTGACCGACGACGCGATCCGTTCGCTGGCCATCTCGCAGCGCCTGCTCGGCACCGAGGAGATCATCCTGATCCACCACACCGACTGCGGGATGCTCACGTTCACCGACGACGATTTCCGCAATTCGATCGAGAAGGACACCGGGATCAAGCCGGAGTGGGCGGCCGAGTCGTTCGGGGACCTCGACGGCGACGTTCGCCAGTCGATCGCCCGGATCAAGGCGTCGCCGTTCATCCCGCGCAAGGACGCCGTCCGCGGCTTCGTCTACGAGGTCGAGACCGGCCGATTGCGCGAGGTGGCCTGACCCTCCGGCGCGTCACACGGGAGAGGTGCGGCGGGCACGGTCGAAGGCCCGCTCTCGAGTTGGCGCTCCACCCGGGCCGGGCTCGCGCGCAGTTCCTCGAGCGTCTGGACGGCCCCGTTGCGGGAGTCCGCGAGCAACGCCAGCAGCAGATGCTCGGCGCCGATGTGGTGCTCGCCGCGCCGCGTTGCCTCACGGCGCGATCCCTCGATGATCCGCCGAGCGTGCGGGCTGACCGTGTACTCCTCGGCGGGTCGCTCGAGCCCGCTGGGCGGGAGGCCGGGCATGGTGGTCTGAAGGCAACCGCGGGCCGCCTCGAGCGTCACCCCCTCGGCGTTCAGGGCCCTGACGGCGAGGCTCCCCTCGCAGCGCAGGATGCCGAGCAGCATGTGCTCGGTCCCCACCGCCGGCTGGGCCAGGCGCTTGGCCTCCTCGCGTGCGAACTGGACCGCCCGCCGGGCCTCGGCCGAGACCGTGAGCCGCGGTCCTCCGGGGGTCTCACCCCATGCCTGGTCAAACAGGTGGCGGTACTTGCGGTGGGCGGCCTGTTTGGTCACCCCGAGCGCGCGAGCGATCTGACTCCATGATGCGCCGGCCTGCAGGGCCCGCTGAACGATCTCGGGCTCGGTGGCGTCGAGTTCGCGGCGCAGGGCGGTCAGGGCCCGGAGCGCGGTCTCCGGATCCGTGATCTGAACCGTCTCGTGGGCGAGTTGCTCAATCGTGGCCGGAGGGGCTGCCATGGCCGACCTATACCCGCCCGACGGACCCCGGCAATCTCGGTTGACACAGCCGTCACGCCAGGATGACGGACTGAATTTCGGGTCGACCTAGATCTGCCTGCAAATCGGCGGTTTCGGTGGCGGCCGTGGAGAGCGCCTAGCCCTCGGCGGGTTTGATCGCGATGGGGCCGGGCATCTCTCCCGAGCACCAAGCCGAATGGACCAGGCGATGACAAGGAGGCCATGATGGAAGAGCGCGTATCCCAGAAAGAGATTGAGGCAGAGGACGCCGTCTCACTTCCGAATAAGGAAGTGCTGTCGCTGCTCGACGTAAACGCCAACGTCGACCTGGGCCTGGATCTGGCCGCGCCGGTCGACCTGGCCGCCGCGGCAAACCTGAACGTCGCTGCTCCCATCGAGGCCTCCGCCGCAGCCAACGTCCTGAGTTCTGGCGCCCAGGCGGTCGGTTACGCCGAACAGCACGGCTCGATCGACCAGACCCTCAGCGGTACCGCGGACGCCACCGCGCCTCAGCACGCCGACGTCAATCAGACCTCGGGGGGCGGGACCCCCGGCGCCGGCACTGGCACCGAGACCGGCACCGGTACCGGCATGGCAACCGGCACCTCGGGCGCCGAGGTCACGACGGGTGCGCCGGCCGACGCTACGCCGGCCGACGCCGCCCATCCGGCCACCCCGGCCGACGCCTCGTCCGGCACGACGGCTCCGGCCGCCGGCACGACCGACCCGGTGTCGGGTGCGGTGTCCGGCACCACCGGCGCGGTCGACGGCGCCACCGGCGCGGTTGGCGGTGCGGTCGGCGGGGCGGTCGACGGCGCGACGTCCGGCGCCACCGGTGCGGTTGATGGTGCGACTGGCGCGGTCGGCGGCGCAGTCGACGGTGCCACCGGCGCGGTCGGCGGTGCAGTCGACGGTGCCACGGGCGCGGTCGGCGGTGCCGTGGATGGCGCGACGTCCGGCCTCGGCGACACCGTCGGCAGCACGACCGGCGGCGTGGAGTCCCTGCTGAGCGGCGGGAGCCTGCTCGACGCACAGGTGAACATCCATGCGGACGCCAACCTGGCCGCGCCGATCGACGGCGCAGTGGCCGCCAACGGCAACGTCGCGGCACCGATCGACGCTGCGGTCAGCGCCAACGTCGGCTCGCCAAATGCCGTCTCTGAGGCGCTGGCGCCGCAGGAGATGGACATCTCGCAGAACCTCGACCATGTCGAGGCTGACGCGACGGCGACGCAAGACGCCACCGTCCAGCAGCAGTAGCCGCATTTGACCTGCGTGGGGAGAGCGCCGCGATGACCGCGACAGCTGAGCCCCCTGCCCCAAGCCCGGCCAACGCACACCCTCCCCTCACCCGGGGGGAGGGTGTGTCGTGCTTGGCCCGGGCCGAGGGAGTCGAGTTGCTCGGCCCGATCCACGGATCGGGATACCGGGAGGGCGCCGCCCTCGTCCGGCGGGCCGACGGGCAGATGGTGCAACTCGGGCCGCTCATGTATGGGCTGCTCGAGTGCGCCGACGGGGATCGGGACCGCGCCGCGCTGGCCACGGCGATGTCCGAGCAGCTGGGGCGGCAGCTGGACGTCGAGCACGTCGACGCGCTGGCCGAGAAGCTGGCCGCGCAGGGGCTGCTGGCCGGCACCGAGCACCACGCTCCCCCCAAGCGCAACCCCCTGCTGGCGCTGCGCTGGAAGATCCTGGTCACCGACCCGGTCCTGACCCGCCGGGTCACCGCGCCGTTCACTTTCCTCTTCTCGCCCTTCGTCATGTGGCCGGCCCTGGCCGGCTTCGCCGGGGTGTTCTGGTTCGTCCTGTTCCACAAGGGCGTGGCGGCGGCCACGTCGCAGGCGTTCAACAACCCCGGGCTGCTGCTCCTGGTGTTCGCGCTGGCCGTGGCTTCGGCCGGCTTCCACGAGCTCGGGCACGCCTCGGCCTGCCGCTACGGCGGCGCCACGCCCGGCGGGATGGGCATGGGCATGTACCTGGTGTGGCCGGCGTTCTACACCGACGTCACCGACTCGTATCGCCTGCCGCGGCGCGACCGGCTGCGGGTGGACCTGGGCGGCCTGTACTTCAACGCGGTGGTGGCCGACGTCACCATGCTGGTCTGGCTGGTCTGGCGGATGGACGCGCTGCTGCTGCTCGTCGCCCTCCAGGTCCTGCAGATGGTCAAGCAGCTCTCGCCGATCATCCGCGCCGACGGCTACCACATCCTCTCCGACGCCACCGGCGTCCCGGATCTGTACTCGCACATGGGCCCGACGCTGCGCCGGCTGCTGCCCGGCCACCGGGATGAGCCGTCCGCGCTGTCGGGGTGGGCGCGCCTGCTGGTCACCGCCTGGGTGCTGATCGTGGTGCCGGTCCTGATGAGCCTGGCCATCGGGGCCGTGCTGCTGCTCCCCAAGCTGACCACGAACGCATGGGACAGCGGGCGCCTGCTCGTGACCGCCCTCCCGCACGAGGTGAGTCACGCGCAGGTGCTCGACGTCCTCGCCTCGGTAGTGCGGCTGCTCGCGCTCGCCCTGCCGGTGGCCGGAAGCGTGCTCGTCTCGCAGAAGATCGTCCGCACGACCGGTGGCAAGGCGCTGGCCTGGAGCGGGGGACGCCCGCTGCGACGCGGCGTCGTCGTGGCCGGCGCCGGCCTGGTCGCCGCCGCCGTGGCCTGGGCCTGGTGGCCATCCGGCCAGTACCAGCCGGTGCGCCCGAGCGACGGCGGTACCGTCGGCTCGCTCGTGAGCTGGGTCTCGTCGCCGACAACGCTGGCGCGGCCCAGTGGCGAGATCGGCTTCGTCGGCTCGGCGGCCGCGCCCGCGCACCTGGCACCCGGGACGCACCTGGCCGTGGCCATGGTCCCGGTCGGCGGCGCAACCAAGCAGCACCCGGCGATGTTCGTGATCCGCGGGGGCCACGGCGACCCGCCGGTGGCGATCCTGAGCACCTCGGCCCCCGACCCGAGCGGCACACCCACGGTCGGCGCGCCGGCCGGCCAGCCGAGCGCCGGCCAGGCCGGCAGTACCTCGACGACGCCGACCGCGACGCCTACCGCCCCCACCGACGCGACCGCGTTCCCGTTCGCGCTGCCCAAGCCGCCCGGTCCGGGCGGCACGCAGGCGTTGGCCGAGAACACCACCGACGGCGGGGTCAAGTACGACGTCGCCTATGCGCTGGTCACCGTGACGGGCGGCGCCAACGTGACCAACACCAACAGCGCCTACGCGCTCGCCCACTGCAAGGCGTGCACCACGGTCGCGGTCTCGTTCCAGCTCGTGCTGATCGTCGGGCGAAGCAAGGTGATCGCGCCGATCAACGCCGCCGGCTCGCTCAACTACAACTGCCCGGCGTGCATGACGACGGCGCTGGCCGACCAGCTCGTGGTGACGCTGACAGCCGCCCCCTCGCAGCAGCTGCTCGACACGCTGACCGCGGACCTCAGGCAGTTGGACGCGCTGCCGAAGCTGGGCGCGGGCGGGACGCCGAGCGCGGTCGCCTCCGAGGTCGCCACCGTGCAGCAGGAGATCGAGACCGCGCTTCAGAACAGCGGCCTCGAGGCCAACCCGCCGAGCTCGAGCAGCGCGTCAACCACGGCAACGCCCACGTCGCCGAGCACAACCCCGGCGCCGGCCACGCCGACCTCCTCCACCACGACGCCGGCGCCGAGCACGACGTCGACGGACACGACTCCGAGCGCCACGACCCCGACCGGCCCGTCGTCGACGAGCACGAGCACGACCCCGTCGTCAACGGACACGACGACGACCGGGACGACGAGCACGCCAAGCGCGATGTCGACGGACACGACCGCCACGACGAGCGCGACGTCCGCCCCCTCCGGCTAGGCAGATAACCGTCGGATAGCACCGGTTATCTGCCAAGTGGCGCGGACCCGGGGCGAACGCTGGGCCGCCAGGCGCGAATCGACAAGCACAAATGCACGGGATGACTGGACCCAGTCCAGTCTTCGGCGATACGGTCGCTCCCACACGAGAGGAGCGAGGATGCCCGAAATCCCCCTGATGGCGCTGTACTGGACGGTTGCCGGCCCCGTCGAGATCCACGCCGGCCGCGAATGGAGCACGTTCAGCTGGCGCGAGCGGTGCGAGACGGTGGCCAAGGGCGGGTTCGAGGGGATCGGGCTGTGGCACGCCGACGTCTCGCATCAGCTCGAGAGCACGACCTACGACGAGATGAAGCGGGTGTTCGACGACGCCGGCCTCGAGTACCTCGAGGTGGAGTTCCTGGCCGACTTCTGGGTCCCGCAGGGTGAGCCCGCCCGGGCCGATTCGGACAAGCTCAGAAAACAGCTGTTCGAGACCGCCGCCGCGTTCGACGCGCACCACATCAAGGTCGGGAACATCCCGGAGACGCCGTGCGAGCTCGACCGGCTGATCGAGGAGTACGCGGCGCTGTGCGATGACGCCGCGCAGCACACCAACGCGAGGGTGGCCTACGAGATCATCCCGTTCGACCCGAACGTGAACACGCTCGACGACGGCATCCGCCTGGTGACGGAGGCCAACCGCAAGAACGGCGGGCTGGCCATCGACACCTGGCACATGGGCAAGCTGCGGATCGCCCCCGAGGAGCTGAAGCGCATCCCGGGCGATCAGCTCGCCTGGGTGGAACTGAGCGACGGTCCGCTGGAGTACATGGACGACAAGATCGACGAGGTGATCAATCACCGCCGGCTTCCGGGCGAGGGGGAGTTCGACATCCCGGGCTACATCGAGGCGTGCCGGGCGATCGGCTACGACGGTCCGTGGGGGGCCGAGATCCTGTCCGCGGAGCTGCGCGCTCTCCCGCTCGAAGAGGCGGTCAGGCGCACCTACGAGGCGACCGTCGCGCAATTCGGCGCCGGCGTGACGAATTCGTAAAAGGAGACCAGATGCAGGAGCTGGACAACGACAGGCTGGTGTGGATGTTCACCCAGATGCTGCGCATCCGGGAGTTCGAGGAGCGGGTCAAGCGGACGTTCGAGGAGCATCCGGGCGTGATCCGCGGCCACACGCATCTGGCCGACGGCGCCGAGGCCTCGATCGTCGGCTCGCTGGCCACGATGCAGCCCGGTGACCAGATGATGGCGACCTACCGCTGCCACGGCTACCCGATCGCGCTCGGCACCGACACCAAGTCGATCATGGCCGAGATCTACGGCCGCAAGAGCGGGCTATGCGGCGGGTACGGCGGCTCGATGCACCTGGTCGATCCGGAGCGGGGCTTCATGGGCACGAGCGGCATCGTGGGTCAGGGCATCCCCCAGGCCACCGGCCTCGCATTCGCCGCGCAGTTGCGAAAGCAGGGCCAGGTCGTACTGTCGTTCTTCGGCGACGGGGCCTCCAAGCAGGGCGCGTTCCACGAGTCGCTCAACCTGGCCTCACTGTGGAAGCTCCCGGTCGTCTACGTCATGGAGAACAACAACTACAACGTGTCCACACGCTCGGAGCAGGAGGACGCCAACGCCGCCAACGGCGAGCCGCTGTCGGTCAAGTCGGCGGCCTACAGCATGCCCGGGGTGACCATCGACGGCGGCGATCCGGTCGCGGTGTACGAGGCGGTGGGAGCCGCCGCGGACCGCGCGCGCGCCGGCGAGGGCCCGACGCTCGTCGAGTCGAAGGTCTACCGCCTGTCGGCCCACGGGAACATCATCGCCCCGCCCGGCGTGCCGCTGCACTACCCCGAGCACGAGGCGATCACGACGTTCGGCAACCGCGAGGAGTACGAGGCGGCGCTGCGCGGCGACCCCGTCCCCCGGTTCCGGGCCCGGCTGGTCGAGCAGGGCGCGCTCGAGCCCGAGCGGGCCGACGAGATCGCCAAACAGGTCACCGAAGAGATGGACGGCGCCGTGCAGTTCGCCCTCGATGATCCGTTCCCCGACGCCGAAGCCGCCGCCCGCCAAGACTACGTATACGCCTAGGAGACAACTCACATGGCACGAGAGATCCCATACATCGCGGCGGTCCAGGAGGCGATCCGCGTCGAGATGGAACGCGACCCGACCGTCGTCTTCTACGGCCAGGACGTGGCCCCCAGCGACGAGGACCCGCTGGTACAGGCGTTCGGGCGCGAGCGCGTCCGGGTTTCGCCGATCTCCGAGACGGCCGAGATCGGGATGGCGGTTGGGCTCGCGCTCGCCGGCTACCGGCCGGTGGTCGAGTTGCTGATGGCCGAGTTCATGCTGGTGGCGATGAACCAGGTCGTCAACGAGGCCCCACGCCTTCGCTACATGAGCGGCGGGCAGGTCAAGGTTCCGTGCGTGTTCAAGGCCGGCTACGGGTTCACCGCGGGCTGGGCCGGCCAGCACACCGGCTCGATCTACGGCATGTTCATGGGCTTCCCCGGGCTGAAGATCGCCCTGCCCGCGACGCCGGCGGACGCCAAGGGCCTGATGGCCACCGCGATCCGCGACGACAACCCGGTCTGCTACCTCATCAACTACCTGATGGTGCTCGAGCACGGCGACGTGCCCGAGGGCGAGTACACGGTGCCGTTCGGAGAGGCGGCGATCCGGCGCACCGGGTCGGACGTCACGATCGTGGCCACCGGATGGACGGTGGGCCGGGCGTTGGCCGCCGCCGAGACGCTCAAATCCGAGGGCATCGACGCCGAGGTCATCGACCCGCGGACGCTGAACCCGCTCGACACGGCAACGATCCTGTCCTCGGTCGAGAAGACCGGCCGGCTGGTGATCGCGGATCAGGGCACACGCCACGGCGGCGCGTCGGCGGTGATCGCAGCCGAGGTTGCCGAGCACGGGTTCGGAAGCCTCAAGGCACCGATCGCGCAGGTCACCGCGCTCGACGTGACCGTGCCCTACTCAGAGCCGATGGAGGCCTACGTCATGCCCAACGAGGAGAAGATCGCCGGCACCGTGCGCCAGGTCCTGGGCGAGGCGCCGGTCGCCGCGTAGATCCCAGACCGCCATGGACGGGAAACTCGCGCAAGGACTGCTGCGCACGATGTGGCGGATCAGGTTGTTCGAAGAGCGGGTGGCGCAGCTCAAGCGCAACCTTCAGGTGCACGGCCTGATCCACCTGAGCATCGGCGGCGAGGGCGTGGCGGCGGCGGTGTGCGGACAGTTGCGCGACGACGACGCTGCGTACAGCGGCCACCGCGCCCACGGACACGCGATCGCCAAGGGCGCGCCGATCGACAGGCTGATGGCAGAGCTGATGGGGCGTGAATCGGGCGTGTGCCGCGGGCTCGGCGGATCGATGCACCTAGTCGACAAACAGCACGGGTTCATGGGCGCCACGGGCGTGGTGGGCGGCAACCTCCCGCTCGCCCTCGGGACTGCGCTCGCCAAGCGCCTGCGCGGAACCGACGACGCGACCGTCGTGTTCTTCGGCGACGGAGCGGTCCAAGCCGGGCACTTCAACGAGACGATCAACCTCGCCGCGTTGTGGCGAGCACCGCTGATCTTCGTGTGCGAGAACAACGGAATGGCCGAGTTCACCTCGCGCGAGGAGCACAGCACGATCGAACTCGTGAGCAACGTGGTCGCCCCGTACGGGTTCGAGCGCGAGACCGTCAACGGGAGCGACGTCCCGGCGGTCTACGACGCGTTCGGCCGATTCCTGGCCGAGGCGCGCCGCGGGCAGGGACCGTTTCTGCTCGAGTGCCTGACCTACCGCCGGCGCGGTCACTACGAGGGCGACCAGCAGAAGTACCGTGACCCGGCGGCCGAGCAGGAGTGGGAGGACCGCGACCCGGTGGCGCAGTTCACGAAGCGAGCGATCGCCGACGGGTGGATCGACTCGGACGAGCAGGCGGGGATCGAGGCCGAAGCCGCCGCCGAGATCGAAGAGGCGGTGCGATTCGCCCGTGACAGCCCGTTCCCGGACCCGTCGATCACAGCAGGCCTGGTGTACGCGACGTGAGCGACGAGGCCACGTTCGTCGAGGCGGTCAACCGCACGCTGGCCCGGGCGATGCGCGAGGACGAGAGCGTGATCGTGCTCGGCGAGGACGTCGCCGAGGGCGGTCCCTACCTGGTCACCGCCGGGCTCTCGGAGGAGTTCGGGCGCGAGCGCGTGCGCAACACGCCGATCAGCGAGGGGGCGGTGTGCGGCGTTGCGGTGGGCGCCGCTCAGTCGGGGCTCAGGCCGGTCGTCGAGATCATGTTCATCGACTTCCTCACGTTGGCGCTCGACCAACTGGTCAACCAGGCGGCCAAGGCGCACTTCATGTCGGGCGGCCAGCTGTCGGTGCCGCTGGTGCTGCGCACGCAGGGCGGCTCCGGCCAGCGCAACGGCGCACAGCACTCGCAGAGCCTCGAGGCCTGGCTGACCCACGTCCCCGGGCTCAAGGTGGTGATGCCGAGCGGGGCCGCGGACGCGGCCGGGCTTCTGCACAGCGCGATCGCCGACCCCGGGCCCGTCGTATTCGTCGAGAACAAGTCGCTGTACTTCCGGCGCGAAGCGGTCCCCGATCCCCCCGAGGCGATCCCGCTCGGGCGCGCGCACACCGTGCGGGCCGGGCGCGATCTCACGATCGTCGCGCTCTCGCGGATGGTCGCCGAAGCGCTCGAAGCCGCCGACCGTCTCGCGCGAGAGCACGGGGTCGAGGCCGAGGTGATCGACCCGCGCACGCTCGTGCCGCTTGACCTCGACACGCTCGCGCAGTCGCTGCGGCGCACCGGCCGCGCCGTCATCGCCCACGAGGCAGTGACCGCCGGCGGGTTCGGGGCCGAGTTGGCCGCCCAGCTCCAGGCCGCCGCGTTCGATTATCTCGAGGCCCCAATCCAGCGGGTCGGAGCCCCATACACGCCGGTGCCGGTCAGCCCGCCGCTAGAGGACGCCTACCGACCGGGGGCGGAGGAGATCGTCAGGGCGGCGCAGGTCACACTCAACTGGGGGCAGTACGACGTCGAGCCGTGGGAGAAGGGTGCGCTCGCCCCGGGTTGACCGGCGCGGTCACGTTCCGGGGTCAGCTCTCGGGGGCCAGCGCCAGCAACGACGCTCCCGGAACCTCCTCGAGCAGGCCCCGATGCGTGAGCACGATCTCGAGGTTGGTGTGCGCCAGCCGTGCGTGCTCGCGCGCGATCCCGTCGGCGCGGGCTCCCTGGCGCTGAGAGATCGCCTCGACCAGACCGAGGTGGTGACGGTGGGCAACCACAAGGATTTCGCGAGATTCGGGAAGCTGGGCGTGCTGGAGGACGAGCGCGCTGGGACTGGCGAACGGCAGCGACAGGACGCCTTCGAGCGTGCGCTCGAGCATCGGGCTGCCCGCCATCTTCATCAGGCGCGCGTGGAAGGCCTCGTTGAGCGCCACGTAGCGCTCGAACGATTCGTAGTCGGCCCGGCGCACCAGGGGCTCGACCGCCTCGTTGATCGTGCGCAGCGCCCGCAGATCTCGGCGGCTGGCTCCGCGTTCGGCGGCGTACCGGGCAGCGGTGCCCTCGAGCACGCCGCGGATCTCGAGCGCGTCGCGGATGTCGTCCCGGGTGAACTCGCGGACGACATACCCGCCGGCGGGCAGCCCGCGCAACAGTCCCTCGTGCTCGAGCGAGGCCAGGGCCAGCCGAAGCGGGGTGCGGGACACGCCGAGGCGGTCGACCAGCCGCAGCTCGGACATGCGGTCCCCCGGCTTGAATTCGCCGCTCAGAATCTGCTCGCGCAAACTCAGCAGCGCACGTGTCATTTGAGTACGGCTCGCCTGCACGGACATGGGACGCCGCGGAGTGTATTGCCCGCTCAGTGGCTGCATGCAGAAATGTGTCCGCGGGGCGACTGCAAACGTTCTTTGCGGTCTCGTTAGGACGCCATTGCATACAGGCTTGCGTGTGAATATCATCATCGCCCTCGCCAAACCGGGGCGGGTTTCCACCGATTGATTCGCGGAGGAGGACAGAGGTGAGAGGGATGCATCACCGCGCGCTACGCGCGCGACTGGGCTTTGCCATGGTTGCCGTCATCGCGGCCGTGTTAGTGGCAGCGTGCGGCAGCAGTAGTAGTAGTTCCAGTGCGGGCGGCGGCGGAGCCGCCAGCAGCGGCGGATCGAGTGCGACGTCGACCTCGGGCGGCGGCTCGAGCTCGAGCGGCGGATCGACCGACACGTCGTCGTGCGGGCCGAAGGCCGGGCAAGCGGCCACCGGGACGCCGATCAATATCGGCACGATCGACACCAAGCAGCCGGGCACGGACTTCAGCGACGGCCCGAACATGATCAACGCGTACTTCGCGTGCGTAAACGCGAACGGCGGCGTCAACGGCCATCCGGTCAAGCTATTCGTCGAGTACGACCAGACGCAGCCGGCGCAGATCGCGGCGGCGGCCAAGAAGCTGATCCAGACCGATCACGTGGTCGGGATCGTCGGTGTGTTCGACCTGCTCGAGTGCACGATCGACCAGGCCTACTGGAAGCAGCTGGGCATCTACGAGATGGGGGCGGGAATCGCGCCCGAGTGCTGGTCGACGCCCAACAGCGCGGCGGTCAACATGGGCCCGCGCTACAGCTCGGACGGCGCCGTGCAGTACGGCCTCAGCCAAAAGCCGGACAAGATCGTGTTCGTGCAGTCAAACGTGCCTGGTACCGGCTACATCGCCGCCGGGCCGACCGCTCTGGCCAAGGCCGCCGGCGTGCCGATCACGGCGCTGACCGAGAACGTGCCGATCAACGACGCCAACTCGGTGGCACTGGATCTGGTCAACAAGGCCGGCTCGAACGGCTGGGTGGTGCTGAACTTCACCCCGCCGGAGGCGTTGGTGATTCTGCAGGCCGCCCAGAAGCTCGGCCTCGAGGATCGCGTCAAGGGCTGGGGCTGCTCGACCCCGTGCAACACGGACTTCCTGGCCACCACGCTGGGACCGAAGTGGAACCACAAACTGTTCGTCAACGCCGAGCTGACCTCGCCCGACGATCACAACGGGCCGGAGATGCAGCTCTACAAGGCGATCCTCAAGCAGTACGGCAAGGCCGTGGCCGGTGGCCTCGGTTCGTTCAGCGAAATGGGCTACCTGCTCGGCAAGTTCTCGGTGGACGCGCTCCAGAAGGTCAGCGGTCCGTACACGATCCAGAGCGTCAACCAGGCGTTCAAGAACATCAAGGACGAGAAGACCGAGCTGCTCTGCCAGCCGTGGGTGTACGGGGACTATCCGTTGCACATCCCGAACAACGCGGACTTCACCACGACGCCTGACAACGGCAAGATGGTGACGGCGCAGCCGTGCTTCAACGTGTCCTCGAACGATCCGCAGATCGCGGCCTATCGCAAGGCCGCTGGGACCGCACCGTCGACCAATCCACCGACTGGTTAGGAGTAGTCTGGCGCAGGGCGTCTGAGCACCAATGCCAAGCACCATCGACCTCGAGCAGTTCCTGATCACCGGCCTGTCCCTCGGCGGGGTGTATGCCCTGTCGGGGGTCGGGATGGTGGTGCTGTACCGCGCGACGGGGGTGCTGAACCTCTCGTTCGGCGCGGTTGGTGCGATGGGCGCCCTGATCGCCTGGCAGCTGATCAACCACTCCGGCTTCGGCTTCTGGCCGGCGGCGCTGATCTCGGCGCTGTTCGGCGGGGTGATCACGCTCGCTTACGGAATGGTGTTCGGCCCCGCGCTGGCCCATCGAGACCCGCTGGTCAAGGCGACGGCGACGCTGGGGCTGACCCTGATCCTGCTCGGGGCGATGGACCTGCTGTGGCCCTCGAGCGGGGGAGCCTCGCGCGCTCTGACGGTTCCCACCGACAACAACACGTTCCAGGTCGGTGAGATCTCGGTCACGTACACCAACGTGATCGCGCTCGCGCTGGGCCTGGCGGTCACCGTCGTGACCGCCGCCTTCCTGCGCTTCACCAAGCTGGGCACGGCGATGCGGGCGATCGCCAACGACCGCGACATCACGGCCTCGCTCGGCGTTCCGGTGCGGCGCGTGACCGCGGCGGCCTGGTTCGGCTGCGGCGTGCTCTCGGGGATCGCCGGCGTGTTGCTCGCCGACCTGGTGGCGCTCGATGCGACCAGCCTGACCTTCCTGGTCATCTTCACGCTCGCGGCCACGCTGATTGCGCGGCTGCGCTCGATCACGATCACGTTCGTGGCCGCGCTGGTGATCGGCGTGCTCGACGCCGAGCTCACCCCGATCCAATCGGTCTCGAACTACCGGGACATGACTCCGTTCGTGCTCGCGGTGATCGCGTTGCTGGTGCTCAACCGCCGGCGCGTGATCTCGGTCGGACGGCAGGGGGTGTAGACGATCGAGTCGGGAGTGAAGACCGAGTCCGACGCGGCGGCCGAGCCGGAGGCCACCTCGGGAGGGTCGGCCACCGGACGCTGGGCCCGGGCGGGACGTGGCGTCGAGCCGCGGTCGCTGGTGCGCCCGGCGGTCATCGCCGCGCTCGTCGCGTGCGCGTTCCTGTTCATCCCGTCGATCTTCAGCCTCTACTACGTCAACGCGTGGACCCAGGTAGCGATCTACTCGATCGTCACGCTCGGGCTCGGGGTGCTGGTCGGCCGGGTCGGCATGGTCTCGCTCGGTCAGGGTGCGGTGCTGGCGATGGGCGCGTGGGTGTCCGCTCGCCTGTTGTTTGCCACCGGCCTGCCGTACCCGCTCGTCCTGCTTTTGGGCGGTTTGATCACGATGGTGCTGGGCACGCTGGTCGGCCTCCCCGCCCTGCGCATGAGCGGCCTGTACCTGGCGCTGATCACGCTGATGCTGGCGGGTGCGATCACGATCGTCCTGCAGAACATCAACTTCCCCAACGGCGGGAACGGGTTCACCGGCTACGACGCCGCTTCCGTGCACATCCCGCCGATTCGCCGGCCCGATATCGCCACGAGCGATCCGGCCTTCTTCCGCTACTCGGTGATCGTCGCGGTCCTGATGTTCCTGCTCGTACTGGTTCATCTGCGCGGACGGCCGGGACGGGCTTGGGCGGCGATCCGCCAGAGCGAGTCCGCCGCGCTCGCCGGCGGGATCAACACCACGCTGTACAAGCTGTGGGCGTTCGCGCTGGCCTCGTTCATCACCGGCGTGGCCGGGGGACTCGTGGCCGGCTTCTACCACTACCTGAACTCGCTGACGTTCGCGACCGCGGACTCGATCACGCTGCTGGCCGTGGTGCTGATGGGCGGCGCGTACAGCCTGACGGGCGCGGTCGTGGCCGCGTTCCTGCTCAAATTCCTCCAGCAGTTGCTCAACGACGTCGGCGTCTCCCCCGACTGGCTGACGATTCTGTTCGGAATTGGCGTGCTCCAGGTGCTGACCACCGCGCCGCGGGGGATCGTCGAGCAGATGCCCAAGGACCTCGCCCGGCTGTGGGGGTTGATCCGTGGTCTGTTCTCGCGCCCGGCCGCTGAGCGGGAGGGTGCGTCGTGATCGAGGTCTCCGACCTCACGGTCCGGTTCGGCGGGGTCACTCCGCTGGATGGCATGACCGTGACGTTCGAGGGCGGCACGTGCGGGCTGATCGGGCCCAACGGCGCCGGCAAGACCACGTTCTTCAACGTGCTGAGCGGGTTCGTCAAGCCAGTCTCCGGCCAGATCACCGCCTACGGCGAGGACCTGCTGAAGATGGCCCACTACCGGCGTGCTCGGTGGGGCGTCCGGCGCACCTTTCAGACCGAGCAGGCGATCGAGGAGCTGTCGGTCTACGACAACGTGGCGATGATCCACGAGCACTCGAAGGTGACGGGTGGCTCCCGGCGCGAGGACGTGCTGGGCGCGATCGACTTCGTCAAGCTCGACGTCGACCCGTACGCCAGAGTGGACACGCTGAGCGCCGCCCAGCGCCGGCTGGTCGAGGTGGCGCGCGCGGTGGTCGGCAAGCCCCGCCTGGTGCTCCTCGATGAGCCCGCGGCCGGACTGCCCGACGAGGAGACCGGGGTGCTCAGCGACGTGATCCAGGCGATCCCAGAGCACATGGGCGCGCTGGTCATCCTGGTCGATCACGACATGAGCCTCGTGTCCTCCTGCTGCGAGGTGACCGCCGTACTCGACTTCGGCAAGCTGATCGCCTCGGGACCAACCGCCGAGGTGCTCCGCGACGAGCAGGTCATGCGCGCCTACCTCGGCACCGAGGAGGTCGCCGCGTGAGCACCGCGCGCGACGTGCTCGCGGTGGAAGGGCTCACCGTCGCGCGCGGCGGGCGCAACGTCGTGCGCGAAGTGTCGCTCGAGATCCCCGCCGGCGAGGTGACCGCGCTACTCGGCCCCAACGGGGCCGGCAAGTCGAGCATGGTGCTGTCCGTGGGCGGGATCATCAAGCCGGTCAGCGGCAAGGTGCTGCTCGACGATCGGGACCTGGCCGGCCGCCGGCCGGAGCGGATCCGCGCCGCCGGCCTGGCGATCGTGCCCGAGGGACGTCGCCTGCTCCCCGAGCTGACCGTGTCCGAGAACCTGCGCGTCGCGACGTACACGCTCTCGAGCCGCGACGCCGAGGCCGGTCGTAAGCGCGCGCTGGAGCTGTTCCCCGAGCTCGAGAAGCGCCTCGACAACGTGGCCCGCTCACTCTCCGGCGGCGAGCAGCAGATGGTCGTCCTGGCCCAGGCGCTCGTGTCCCATCCCCGGTACGTGATCATCGATGAGCTCTCGCTCGGGCTCGCTCCGGTCGTGATCAACCGCCTGGTGCCGACGATCGAGTCGATGGCCGAGTCGGGGATCGGGGTGCTGCTGATCGAGCAGTTCGCCAACCTCGCGCTCGGCCTGGCCAACCACGCCTACATGATGGAGGGTGGTCGCATCCGGTTCTCCGGCCTGGCCAGCGAGCTACGCGAGAAGCCCGACCTGCTCCAGTCGGCTTATCTGTTGAGGTCCCACCCGCCCCGCAACGGGACGACCGGCCCGCCGGCGCCGACGCGCGCCGCGTCGCCCCCCGCATGAGCGTCGGTGCGATCGAGCATGTGCTGGTGCTCTCCGACGACATCGACGGAACTCGCGACTTCTACTGCTCGGCGATCGGCCTATCGGTGGGGGATCGACCCGAGCTCGCGTTCCCCGGATATTGGCTGTATGGGGACGATGGCCGGGCGTGCGTGCACGTGGCGGATCGTCGCTCCTATGCGGCTCACGCCGCCGGCCTCGGCCTGGCCGTGCCCGTGGAGGATCCCGGCGTCGGGCCCGTCGACCACGTCGCGTTCAGCGCCGGCGATTGGGATGAGCTCATCGCCCGGCTCGAGCGACTCGGAGTCCCGACCGTCACGAACGCCGTGCCCGGCGGACCGCGCCAGGCGTTCTTCGAGGACCCCAACGGGGTCCGGGTCGAGATCAGCGTGGCGAGCTGAGGGGCCGGGCGTGCGAACCGCTCCTCGATTCCGTGGTGAGAACGTTTACGAGATCGTGCTGATTCGCGAGGCGCGGATCGATAGTGTTCGGACGGCTGCTGCAGTGTGGGGCTGAGCGAACGGCGTGTGGGGCTGATGCGGGCCGCGGTGACGGAGAGCGTAGGAACGATGGCGCTACTGGAGCGCCCGGAGCCCTCCGAGCCCGGACCGCATCAGGTCGTCGTCGCGCCCGAGGCGGTCGGGATCTGCGGCTCGGACTACCACTTCTTCGCCGGCGAGCTGTCCGAGGCGGCCGGTGGCTCGCAGTTTCCACGCATCCAGGGCCATGAGATCGGCGCGAGGATCGTGGCGATCGGGGCCGGGTGCCGGCGAGAGCTCGAAGTCGGCCAGCGCGTGGCGCTCTGGCCGCTGCAGGCGTGCGGGGAGTGCTATCCGTGCAGCGTGGGCCGTCCCAACACGTGCGACGCCTTCGAGTTGATCGGGATCCACGTCGACGGCGGGCTCCAGGAGCGGCTGTCGGTGCCCGAGGACCAGGTCTATCCGCTGCGCACGAGCGACCCTGCGGTGGCCGCGCTGGCCGAGCCGGTGTCGATCGCCGTGCGGGCCGTCAACCGCGCGCGGGTGGAGCGTGGCGAGCGCGTGGTGGTGCTGGGCGCGGGGCCGATCGGGCAGTGCATCTGCCTGGTGGCGTGCGAGCGCGGGGCCCGTGCGCTGGTGGTCGACCTGCAGGAGAGCCGGCTCGGACTGAGCCGCTCGATGGGGGCCGAGACGCTCGTGTGGACGGGGATCGACGAGGTGGTCGCGTTCGCCCGGCGGTGGGCGAGCCCGGCCGGGCCGCCCGTGGTGTTCGACGCCACCGGAGCGCCGGCCGCCGTGCGCGCGATGGTCGACATGGTCGCCTCGGCGGGCCGGGCGGTGCAGGTCGGGATGTCCGGCGATGAGGTCTCGCTGCGGATCGGCAGCCTGACCGAGAAGGAGATCGATCTTCTCGGCGTGAGCTGCTGCGGGGCGGGCGAGTTCGGGCAGGCCGTGGCAGTCGTCGAGCGCAACGGCGACGTGCTCGAGCGCCTGATCAGCCACCGCTTCGCCCTCGATCAGGCTCCCGAGGCGGTGCGCTTCGCGATGGAGAATCCGACCGAAGTGATGAAGGTCGTGATCGGCGCGTTAGCGGCCGGTTAGGTTGCCCACGAGGCTCCGTTAAGCACGCGCGCGCCCGCTGCCGGCACCGGACTCCGGGCCTATGCTGCGCCGTAGTTCGGTACGTGGGAGGGAGCCCCTGGTGTCAGGTCTGACGGGTCTGGACGCGGCGGTCCGCCGGCTGCTCCGGCGTCGAGTCTTGCGGCTCTGGGCGCTCGGCGGCGTGCTCCTCGGGCTTGCGGTGATCGCGGCGGTCGGGCCCCTGGCCCTGGCCGAAGTCGGCGAAGGCGGGCCGGCCCCCGGCGCGCCACCGCGGGTCGCCCCTGGGCCCGGGCATCCGTCCGCCGCGGCGGCGGCGAGGGCACGGTCGCGGCGGGTGCCGCCGTCCCCGCAGGCGATCGTGACGATCGGGAGAGACCTGAGCACGGCGCCGGTGCCGAGATCGTTCTTCGGCCTCTCGACCGAGTACTGGACGCTCCCGCTGTTCGAGCGCGACACGCCGGCGTTCGAGCGGGTGCTCTCGCTCCTGCACGTCACCGGCGACGGTCCGCTGATCCTGCGGATTGGCGGCGATTCGGCCGACCACTCGTTCTGGAGCCCCAAGGCGCGCAAGATGCCCGACTGGGCGTTCGCGCTGACCCCCGCCTACCTGGCGCGCCTTCGGGCGCTGGTCCAGCGCGATCGGGTCAAGCTGATCGTCGACCTGAACCTGCTCACCGACACCCCGTTCACCGCGGCGGAGTGGGCGCGCGCGGCCGAGACCTCACTCCCGCGCGGCAGCATCGTCGGCTTCGAGATCGGGAACGAGCCGGATCTGTACACGCGCCGCTACTGGGTGGACCTGACCGCCCGCTCCCCGCTCGACACCCCCGCGATGCCGCTGGAGCTCACCCCGGACACCTACGTCCAGGATTTCGCCGACTACGCGCGCGTGCTCGGCGAGAGCTCACCCGACATACCGCTGGTCGGACCGGCCGTTGGCCATCCCCGGGTCGGCCTGCCGTTCATCTCCGCCCTGATCGCCGACCAGCGGCCCGAGCTCGGCATGGTGACCGGCCACCTGTATCCGTACTCCGCCTGCGTCAAGAATCCGAAGTCCACGGGCTACCCGACGGTCGCGCGGCTGCTCAGCCGACACGCCACCTCGGCCTTCGCGACCTACCTCACCTCCGCGGTGGCGCTCGCCCACCGGGCCGGACTGCCGTTCCGCCTGACCGAGTTCAACTCGGTGACGTGCGGCGGGAAGGCCCGGGTGAGCAACACGTTCGCCACCGCGCTGTGGGCGCCCGATGCGCTGTTCACCGCGATGCGCGCCGGCGTGAGCGGCGCCAACCTGCACGTGCGGGAGGACACGATCAATGCGGCGTTCACGATCAACGGCCGGGGTGTGCAACCCCGGCCACTGCTCTACGGGCTGATGATGTTCACCCGCACGCTCGGGCCGCAGGCGCAACTGGTCAGGCTCCACCTCGCCGCGGCCCGGTCACTGAACCTCAGCGCCTGGGCCGTAGAGGTCAAGGGGCACATCCTGAACGTGCTGCTGATCGACAAGGGCAGCCGGACCGCGCAGGTCGACCTGCGCCTGCCCGCCACCGCGCCGGCCGCAGTCCAGCGGTTGCTCGCCGCGTCGCCCTACTCGCGCACCGGCGTCACGCTGAACGGGCAGGAGCTGAACTCCGCCGGCGACTGGACCGGGACGCCCACCATCGAGCGGATCACGCCCGGCCCCCGCGGGGGGTACGAGCTCACGCTGCCTCGCCACAGTGCGGCGCTGGTCAGCGTGCCCCTCGCGCCGACGCGGCCGCGGCGCGCGGCGGTCTCAGAACACCACCGTGGTGTTGGCGTGACGAAGCACCCGGTCCTCGCAGTGGGCCTGGACGGCCCGCGCCAGCACTAGACGCTCCACGTCGGCGCCCAGCTGGGCCATCGAATCGGAGCCGTCGCGGTGGCTGACCCGCATCACGTCCTGCTCGATGATCGGACCCGCGTCGAGCTCCTCGGTCACGTAGTGCGCGGTTGCGCCCACGAGCTTGACCCCGCGCTCCTTGGCCCGGGCGTATGGATTGGCGCCGGCAAACGACGGGAGGAACGAGTGGTGGATGTTGATCACGGGCACGCCCACGCGGTCGAGGAACTCAGGGGAGAGCACCTGCATGTATCGAGCCAGCACGACCAGATCGCAGCAGCCGTCGAGCAACTCGAGCTGGCGGGCCTCGGCCTCGTGCTTGCGGTCCTTCTCGACCGCCACGTGGTGGTAGGGGACCTCGAACAGCTCGGCGTCGGCGCGAAGGTCGGGATGGTTGGAGATCACCATCACGATCTGCGCGTCGAGCTGGCCCCGGCGCCAGCGCCACAGCAGGTCGAGCAGGCAGTGGTCGTAGCGCGAGACCATCACGGTGATGCGCTTGGGCACGGCGGCGTCCCACAGCCGCCAGGTCATCCCGAGCGGCTCGGCCACCTTGAGCCCGAAGCGCTCGGCCAGCCCCTCGCGCTTCTCGGGCGCGAGTGCGAACTCCATGCGCAGGAAGAACGTGCCGCCGGACGGGTCTGTCGAGTACTGGTCGGAGCGGACGATGTTGGCCCCCGACTCGTACAGGAAGCGCGACACGCCGGCCACGATCCCGGGCCGGTCCGGACAGGAGATCAGCAGGCGCAGCAGCCCGGGTTCGAGACTGCCGCTGGTCACGAGGTGTGGAGCGGCACGGGCACGTGCTCGAACTGCGTGATCTGGCGCAGCTCCTCGACCCGGGCGTCCACCTCGCCGGCAGTCAATCGCTCCATCCGCTCGGTCCCGAACTCCTCGACGCTGAACGAAGCCAGCGCGGTCCCGTACGCCATGGCCTGCCGCAGCAGCGGCTCGGTAAGCGGGCCATCGAGCTGGCGCGCGATGTAGCCGACGAATCCCCCGGCGAAGGTGTCACCCGCGCCGGTCGGATCGACCACCGTCTCGAGGGGGTAGGCCGGCAGGGCGAAGAACTGGTCTTCGGTGATGAGTGCGGCGCCGTACTCCCCTTCCTTGGCCACCACCACCGAGGGGCCCATCGAAATCACCTCGCGCGCTGCCCCCACGATGCTGGGCCGTTCGGTCAGCTGACGCAACTCGGCGTCGTTGAGGACCACACAATCGACGCGCCGGATCACCTCGCGTAGCGCGTCGGGCGCGCTGTCGATCCAGAAGTTCATCGAGTCCATGGCCACGAATCTGGTCTCGCCGCACTGCTCGAGCACGCTCAGCTGAAGCTCGGGCTGGATGTTGGCCAGGAACAACGCGTCGCAGGCCTGCGAGGCATCCGACAACCGCGGCTGGAAGTCCTCGAACACGCCCAGCTGTGTGTCGAGCGTCTCGCGCGAGTTCAGATCCCAGCCGTACTCGCCGGCCCAGAAGAACGACTTGCCGCCGGGCACGCGCTCGATGTCACCGACGTCCGTCCCCCGCAAGGCCACCACCGCGAGATCCTCGTCGCCGAAATCCTCACCGACGCGCCCGACCACGTGCACCTGGTCGAAGAACGAGGCAGCGAGCGCGAAATACGTCGCCGCGCCGCCGAGCATCCGGTCGCGCACGCCGAACGGCGTCTTGACCGCGTCGAACGCGACCGACCCGACGACCGTGATGCTCACGCGCCGACGACCTCGGGGGTGCCGAGACCGGCGGCCGCGCGCAGCGCATCCGCCTTGTCGGTGCGCTCCCAGGTGAAGTCGGCGTCCTCGCGGCCGAAGTGACCGTACGCCGCGGTCTTCTGGTAGATGGGCCGGTGCAGGCGCAGGTACTGGCGAAACGCGCCCGGGCGCAGGTCGAAGTGCTCGGAGATCAGCTCGAGGATCCGCGAGCGCCCGATCTTCTCGGTCCCGAACGTCTCGATCATGATCGACACGGGGTGCGCGACGCCGATCGCGTAGGCCACCTGGAGCTCGGCGCGGTCGGCCAGGCCGGCTGCGACGACGTTCTTGGCGACGTAGCGTGCGGCATAAGCGGCGCTGCGATCGACCTTGCTCGGGTCCTTGCCCGAGAACGCCCCACCGCCGTGCCGGGCCATCCCGCCGTACGTGTCGACGATGATCTTGCGCCCGGTCAGCCCGCAGTCGCCCATCGGACCTCCGATCACGAACCGGCCGGTCGGGTTGACCAGCAGGTTGCGGCGAAGCTTCTTGGTGTCGAACAGCTCGTCGGGGAGTTCGGGCTCGATCACGTGCTCCCAGAGATCCTCTTTGAGCAGCGACTCGGCGCCGTCGCGATGCTGGGTGGAGATCAGCACCTTCTCGATCTCCACCGGACGGCCGTCCACGTAGCGCACCGTCACCTGAGTCTTCCCGTCCGGGCGTAGGTAGGGCAGGATGTCCGCCCGGCGCACGTCCGCGAGCCGCTTGGCCAGCTTGTGCGCCAGCGAGATCGGCAGCGGCATGAGCTCCTCGGTCTCGTTCGACGCGTAGCCGAACATCATCCCCTGGTCGCCCGCGCCGGCCACGTCGAGCTCGTCCTCGTCCTTCTCGTTGGTGCGGGTCTCCCACGCACGGTCGACGCCCTGCGCGATGTCCGGCGACTGCTTGTCGATCGCGTTGATCACCGCGCACGTGTGGTAGTCGAAGCCGAACTCGGCGTCGGTGTAGCCGATCCGCTTGATCGTCTGACGCGCGACGTCCTGGATGTCGACATAGGTTGACGTCGTGATCTCGCCCGAGACCACCACGAGTCCCGTGTTGACCAGCGTCTCGCACGCCACGCGTCCGAGCGGATCGTCGCGCAGCACCGCGTCGAGCACGCCGTCGGAGATCTGATCGGCCACCTTGTCCGGATGCCCCTCGGTCACGGACTCCGAGGTGAACAGGAACTCATTGTCGGCGTGAGTCATTCGGTTCTACCTTCCTTACGGGTGATCTCGAGCAAGTAGGCGGCCATAACATCCGTCGCGCCGAGCTTCAGGTGGTACGCGTCGGAGAGCTCCTCGACACGGGCGATCTGCTCGCGCGCGTCGGTGAACAGCTCCGTGAACTCGAATAGGCCGAAGTCCACAACACGAGCCTGATAGCCCAGGCGCTCCAGCAGCTGAGTGGTTCGCCGCTCGCCGATGATAGACAGTTGCATCACGTATGCGGTGCCGTCGTCGGCCAGTGCGTCCGGCAGCATCCGCAGCAGGTGGTCGACGAGACTCCGCCCCCAGTAATCCAGGGGACGGTGGGAGACGACCGGCTCGAACGGGTCGACCGGGGTCTGGTAGAGGCTGGCCACGATGACGTCGTAGCGCTCTTCGGGAACCCACGGGTAGAGATCCTGAACGGCGGCGGTGACGCGGTCGGCCACGCCGTTGCGAAAGGCGTTCGTGAGCGTGTTCTTGACCGCGGCCGGGCTGATGTCGATCGCGTGGACGTGAGCCGCACCGTTGCGGGCGAGCTGAACCGTCAGCAGGCCCGATCCGCAGCCGATGTCCAGGCAGCGCTGGTGCGCCCCCACCGCCTCCTCGTAGAGGTACTTCCATACGGTGAGGCTGCCCTGGGTGGGGACGAACACGCCGGGCTCGAGCGTGACGTCGGGGAAGTCGAGCGGGTACGTGCGGCGCCCGCGCGCGTCGCTCCAGCTCGGGGTGGGGCGGCGCCGGGAGTCGAGCGAGACGGGCTTGACGCCTTCGTCGGGGAGCGCATCGGGCCGGGCATGACCAGGCTTGGTGTCGGCGAGCGCGGCACGCGCCGCGGAGATCTGGGCCGGGCCAACGCCGCAGCAGCCACCCACGATCTGCGCCCCCTCCTCGCGCCAGCGCAGGGCCAGCTCGGCGTACTCGGTGGCGCCCACGCCGGCCTCCTGGCGCCAGCCCGCGGCGGACAGGTAGCCGAGGTTCGGATAGACGCCGAGCGGCAGGTCGGTGAAATCCCGCAGCCAGGCGAGCATGCCGGTCACGTGGTCGGGCGGCAGGCAGTTGATCGCGAGCGCCCCGATCCCCATCTCCTCGAAGCGCCGGGCCGCGCGCCCGAATGCGTCGCCCTCGGGACCGCCCCAGTGCTCCCCGTAAATGCCGCACACGCCGTGGCGGCAGCGGCGGAAGCTCAGCCAGACGGGCAGCCCGGTGCCGAGCAGAGCCTCCACGGTGGCGTACGTGGAGCTGCGCACGAGCGTCAGCGTCTCGACCAGGATCAGGTCGGGCGGATCATGCTCGAACGTCCGGGCCAACAACCGGATGGTCTCGCGGCCGTCCGGCGTATCCACGTCGCCGTTGATGCTGAACGCGACCGCCACCTCGTCGGCGCGGCCGCCCTCTGCCGCCGCGTCCCGGGCCAGGTGGACGGCGCGGCGGGCGACGTCCATCCAGTGGATCGGCTCGCTGGTCTCCCACAGCCTGGCCTGGCCGTCGCGCAGCGCCGTGGCCAGCCCCCAGGTGTTGGTGCAGATCACGTCGCAGCCCACGTCGACGTAGCGACGGTGGACGGACTTGACCTCCGCCGGCGACTCGAGGATCGCGGTCAGACCCCACAGGTGCTCCTCGAGCTCGGGCCGCTCGCCGGCGACCCGGATCAGTTCGGTGCCGGTGGCGCCGTCCATCATCACGGCATGGTCCGTGGCGATCAGGCGGCTGAGCCGCGCGTAACGGCCCTCGCCGCGCGGCTCTCCGCGGCTCGCCGCCGCGGCCATACCGCCGGAGCCGTGTATCGGGGTCAGGTGTGTGCTCACTCTCTCTCCCTCCGTCCCACCCTGGCGAACCGGCACAGCTTGCCTGCACGTTCGCGGCTTCGCCACTCTCACAGCGCCGGATTAGCCTAGACTTTAGAGAGGGCCTGAAGGCCAGGGTGGGCAGGTGCTTATGGCGCTCCGGAACAACGTCCCTCTCGATCGGGCAGGTAATTTCTGCCCCAGGAGCAGGGCGGCGGGCGGAAGCTGGCGATACGTTCTGCCCCGTGTCGGCCACCGCTCCAGGTCGGATTGCGCTCGAGGTCGTATTGCGCCGAGCGGGCGCCGTCCTCAGCACCCGAGAGGGCAGGACGGTGGCGGTCCACTTCGGCTCGGCTGCCGCGGAGCTTGCCGTCTGCGTCAGGACCGTCGGACTAGTCGATCGCTCCGAGCTCAGCACGCTGGCGCTCGAGGCCCCGCCGGCTCAGCTGTCGGCGCTGATGACGCGGCTCGTCGGCGCGACAGTCTCCCCCGGGGGTCTGATCGCCGGCGGGAGCACGTGGTGGTGCGGCGAAGCGCCCGACCGCGTGTTGGTCGTGTGCGACCCGCGCGTGGGCGGCCGGCTCATCGATGCGCTGCACGCTGTGCCCGCACGCCACGTCGCGGTGCGCGACCTCTCCGACCAACTGGCCGGTCTCGCACTGCTCGGACGCGACACGAGCAAGGTCCTGGCCGCGCTGGGCGTG
This sequence comes from uncultured Solirubrobacterales bacterium, assembly GCA_963832315.1. Taxonomy (GTDB): domain Bacteria; phylum Actinomycetota; class Thermoleophilia; order Solirubrobacterales; family Solirubrobacteraceae; genus Palsa-465. The sequence continues at coordinate 298,797 of CAWHTT010000018.1, forward strand.
TACGGGCAATCCGGAGATCCGCGCCATGCCAGGCCGTTCGGACGGGGCTCGGTGGACGGCATCCCGGTCGCCTGGCTTCTGCAGTCCGATCGCCAGGCCCTGGCGCTGGTGCCCCGCGAGCATGCGGGCGATGCGTGGCTGGCCCTGGAGCGTGCCGGGCGGCAGTTCGGGATCAGCTGCGTGGGACACGAGGCCGCCTGCCGCTATGCGCTGATGGAGCGCCTGCGGCCCGCCGCGCCCGCCTACCTCTGACCGCCGCACCGGCCGGCCGACACCCGGGAGCGCGACGTGGCTGACCCGGCCACGCTTCAGCGCACGCTGGTCGAGCTGCTGGCGCTCGAGCGCGAGATCGTCGAGAGCGACTACGTCCGGCGTTCCGATGCGCTCGAGCGCGCGGCCGACGCGGTCAGGCGGCTGGGCGAGGTGGGCTCACCCCAGGGCATCCTCGAGCGCGCCGCCGAGGAGCTCGGGACGAGCTCGGAGTTCGGTCGGGTCCTCATCGGCGAGGTCCGCGAGGACGGCCTGCACGCGCACGCCCTGTGGAGCGCCGAGGACCCGGACGCGGCCGCCGCGGCGCTCGAGGAGCTCCGCCGGGAGCCGATCCCGCTCGAGTACCCGTCGATCGAGGACGAGGTCACCCGCCGGCCACGCACCGAGATCGTGGACGTGCGCGCGGCGCGCTCGCGAGCGGCGCGGCGCCTGACCGAAGTGCTCGGGTGGGAGGCGTATGTCGTCACCGCGCTGGTCGTGCAGGGCAGCACCGTGGGGTTGCTGCACGCCGATGCCGGTCCGGCGTCCGGCGTCCGGGCGCTCGACGCGCTCGACGCCGAGGTGGCCGCCCGCTACGCCGAGGGGCTGACCGGCGTGTTCGAGCGGGCCGTGCTGCGCGAGATGCTTCAGCTGCACCATCATGAGCTGCGCTCGGCCGTCGAGTGGATGAGCGCGCGGCTCGGTCAAATTACCGCGGGCGGTGGCGACCGGTCCGCGGTGCGAGAGGGGCCTGATCTGGGCGGGGTCGAAGCGCTGACCGCGCGTGAGCTCGACGTGCTGCGTCTGCTCGCCCGCGGCCAGACCAACCTCGAGATCGCCCGCGCGCTGGTCGTACGCGAGGGGACGGTCAAGTACCACGTCAAGAACATCCTGCGCAAGCTCGGGGCGACCAGCCGCGCCGACGCGGTCTCGCGCTATGCGCGGGCCGGGCAGGAGGCGGCGGGATGAGCACGACGGCGCTCGGGCCCGAACTCATCTCCGGTCCCCCCGGTGAGCAGCTCCAGCGACGGCTCGAGCTCGCCACCGACCACACTCGCCGGCTGCTCGGCCTGCCCGACGATCCCGGGCCTGCCGATCTCGCCCGGCTGCGGGACCTGATCGTCGCCGTGCGCGAGCAGCTCCCGCCCGAGCAGTCACACGCGGCCGCAATCGACGAGCAGGAGGCAGCGCTCGCGCGGCTGCGCGAGCGATTCGAGGGCCGCTTTCAGGCCCTCGAGCGGATCCAGGCGGCAGTCGGCGAACTTCGCGAGGTCACCTCGCCGCGCGCGATGTTCGCCCGCGCTCCCGCAGTCCTGTGCGCGGGATCGGCGTTCGAGCGCGCGATCGTCAGCCTGGTCAGGGGCGGGCGCATGATCGCCGAGGCGGCGCACTTCGCCGGCGCCGGTCAGGCGCGGGCCGCCGCGAGCGTGCTGTCGCAGCTGCAGGCCAACCCGATGCGGCTCGAGCACACGTTGATCGAGACCGAGCTCCTGCGCCGCCGCCGGGCCACGATCGTGCTCGATGCGAACGTCCACCCCCGCGTCCACCGGGCGACCGCCGAGCTGATGGGGTGGCGCTCGTACGCCGCGGCGCCGCTCGTGGTCGGCTCACAGGTGGTCGGCGTGATCCATGCCGACCGCGGCCCGGGGCAGCCCGTCGACGTGCTCGACCGCGACGTCCTATGGGAGTTCACCACCGGCCTGGCCCAGGTCTACGAGAGCACCACGCTGCGCCGCACGCTGCGCGACGAGCGCGACCAGATGCGCGATTTCCTGGAGTGGCTGCGGGCCCGCTCGAGCGAGTTGACCGACGCGCCGGTCACCCTGTCGGCCGGCGGCCACGCGCCCGTGTCCCCGCCGGCTCCGCTGCCCGAGTCCGCCGGCGCGGGAGCCGGGGGACGCGACGACCGCGTGGTGTTCGAGGGCCTGCTCACCCGCCGCGAGCTAGACGTGCTCCGCCTGATGGCCGAGGGCGCCACCAACCGCCAGGTCGCCGACGCGCTGGTCATCTCGAGCGGCACCGTCAAGTTCCACGCCGGCAGCATCCTGCGCAAGCTGCACGCCGCCAACCGGGCGGAGGCGGTGACGCGCTACCTGCGGCTGATGGGCATGCGCGTGCCGTAGCCCGTCCGGTCGCGCAACTTCGGGTGGCCGAGCACGTTTTGATCGACGCGGTGCGAAGCGTGAGAGGTGTCGTCGGAGGCGTCATCGTCGCGCTGGGACTGCTGTGGGCGTCGCCCGCGCTTGCAGCCTTCCCGGGTGCGAACGGCTTGCTGGCGGTCCAGCCGGTGGTCGGGCACGGGATCGTGCTGGTGACTGCGAGCGGGCGGATCGTCCGCCGGATCTGCACGGTTCGGAAGCGATGTGGGGTGCCTCGCCAGCCGCGCTGGTCACCGGACGGGCGGGCGATCGTGTTCGCCGGGCCGAAGATCAGGATCGTCTACGCCGACGGGTCGTGCCTGGACTGCGAGTTCGGCGGGGCCCCAAACCCCGCCTTCGAGGCGAGCGGCACCGCGATCTCGTTCATCGAGCGCGGCCGCGTGACCGTGGACGGGATCGACACGCTGCGCGGATCGTCGCCGGGGGTGACGGCCGTGACCGACGCGGTGTGGTCCGCGACCGGTGAGCTTGCCGTGGTTCGGCATGGTGCGCTCTGGGCCGGCCGGGCGGGCAGGCTCCGGCGAATCGCACCGGGCACCGACCCCTCGTGGTCGCCGAGCGGCGATCGCATCGCCGCCGTGCAGAGCGGCTGGGTGGTGATCGTGAGCCTGCGTGGCCACCGCGTGCGGCGGCTGGCGCGGGGAAGCGCACCGGCGTTCTCACCGGATGGGCAGTGGATCGCCTTCGTCGCGCCTGACCACCGCTTGATGATCGCTGCCGCGCGAGGCGGCCGGCCTCCGAGGGTGGTGGGGCACATGCGGGCCACATCGGTCGACTGGCAGCCGCGGCGGCGTGGCCCAAACCCCGGCTGTGTCCCGCCTCCGGGCTCACAGGTCCTCGCGCGGACGCCGGCCGCGGTGGTGACCCGTCGCGGACCGTCCCAGCCACTGACGAGCCCGACCGTCCCGATCGCGTACATGGGCTGCCTGCGAGCGGACGGCCGCGAGCGACTGCTCGAGCGCTTTCACAACAACATCGACGGGGTCAGTTGGATCGCGTCGGCCACCCTCGCCCTTCCCTATGCAGCGCTCGTGTGGGACACGCAGGATCTGCACTACGGAGGCAGCAGCAGCGCGGTTCAGGTGTTCGACCTGCGCACGGGTCAGCAGGCGACGCGCCTCGGCGGCGAGAGCGCCCTTTGCGCCGGTCCCGTCTGCGCGGGTATCGCTCAGGTCGTGCTGGGCAGCGACGGAGTGTCGGCCGCGCGTATCTGGGGAGTCGCCCCGCTCGGATCGCAGTCCCCTCCGTTCCAGACGAGTGCGTGCGCGCCGGGCAGCACGCTCTGCCTGGCGGCGGACGACGCCGACGTCCTGTTCACATCGAATGACCCCTCGGCCGGCTCGGCAAGCTGGAACTCCGGCAAGCCCACCCCAGCGCCGCCGGCCGTGTGGAGCCTGGCATGCCCCGCCCAGTCGTTGTGCGTCGGCGCGTTCGGAAACCTCTACACCTCGTCGGACCCGGCCGGCGGCGTCTCGACCTGGCAGATGACGCAGCTGAACGGGAGTCCGGCCTTCGGCGTCGGCATCAGCTGTCCCACGACGACGCTGTGCGTTCTGACCCGCGAGGACGGCACGATCGCCACGTCCAGGAACCCGACCGGCGGGACGGCGGCCTGGACGGTCGCGCAGATCGATCCGCTTCATCCCCTGGCTGGAGTCGTCTGCTCGGCCGAGCCGAGATGCTTCGTGACCGACAGCGCCGGCACGGTGTTCACCTCGGGCGATCCCACCGGCGGACCAGGGGCGTGGACCACGAGCACCACCACGCCGCCATTCATGTCCGGCGCGTGTCCGACGAACAGCCTGTGCGTCACCGTGGGGAACGGAGGGATCGCCACGACCACCGCGCCCGATGCCGCGGTGTGGACGCGCCAGTCGATCCCCGACAGCCTGGGGAGCGTCAGCTGTCCCTCCAGTTCGTTGTGCGTCGCGGTCGGCGTGCAGGGTGCGCTCTACGTCTCCACCGACCCGGCGTCAGGGTCGTGGAGCCACACGACCATCGACTACGGGCTGAGGCTGGCCTCGGTGTCGTGCGCATCGGCGTCGCTGTGCGTGGCCACGGATGCAAACGGTCACGTGGTGACCTCGACGAACCCGGCTGGCGGTCCGTCAGCCTGGACGCCGACCCTGCTCGAGGGCGACCCGTGTACGGATGGCCACGCCTGCAGCATCGAGTCGATCGAGGCCTCGGACAAGACCGGCCTGCACACCGTCGACTCGTCCAAGCTCCCCGGATCGGGGCCATTCCTCACCGGCCCGAGGCTGAATGGCGACACGCTGTCCTGGAGCCACGCCGGGTCGCCCCGAACGGTCGAGCTGACGCCGCCGTAACGGGTGCTCGGTAGATAACCCGCGCTATGCGACGGCTATCTCCCAACCCGCTTGCTCAGACGTCGAAGAAGACCGTCTCGTGCGGGCCCTGGAAGCGGATGTCGAAGCGGTAGCCGCCGTCGATCGGCTCGGCGAGCAGCGTGGCCCGCCGCTCGACCGGGACGCGGGCGAGCACGGGATCCGCCGCGTTGGCCTCGGCCTCGTCGGCGAAATAGATCCGGGTCACCGTGCGGTGGAGCATCCCGCGGGCGAACACCGAGACGTCGATGTGCGGCGCTTGCGTCTGGCCGGCCAATCCGGGCACCGGGCCCGGCTTGACCGTGAGGATGTCGAAGGTGCCGTCGCCGTCCTCCAGCCCGTAGCGGGCAAAGCCGCGGAACCCGGGTTGCTCGGAGTGACCTTCGTGGCTGTGCAGGTCAGCGAAGCGGCCGTCGGAGTCCGCCTGCCAGGTCTCGAGCAGGAAGTCCGGGATGGGAACGCCGGCGCCGTCGTAGATCGTGCCGACGATGTGGATCGCGCCGGGCGTGCCCTCGGCCACCGCAAACGGACCCACGTCGAACGGCAGCCCGATCGCGAAGTAGGGGCCGACCGTCTGAGAGGGGGTGGTCTCGAAGATCACCTCAATGCGCCTCCTCGAACGGGGTGGCGCCGGGACCGCGCAGGTAGATGTCGAAGTGATACGCGTGGGCCCAGTTGGGCACGGTGTCGTGGATCGAGAAGGTCGAGACCATGCGCTCGCGGGCTTTGGGATCGCGCACCGAGTTGAAGATCGGGTCGTAGGCGAAGAACGGGTCGCCCGGGAAGTACATCTGGGTGACCAGGCGCTGGGTGAAGGCGCGGCCCATAAGCGAGAAGTGGATGTGGGCCGGCCGCCAGGCGTTGTAGTGATTGCCCCATGGATACGGGCCCGGCTTGATCGTGGTGAACGTGTAGCGGCCCTCGTCGTCGGTCAGGCACCGCCCGGCTCCGCTGAAGTTCGGATCCAGCGGCGCCGGCCAGCGGTCCCACCGGTGCTTGTAGCGCCCAGCTGAGTTGGCCTGCCAGATCTCAACCAGCGTGCCCCGCAGCGGCTTGCCCTCGGTGTCGAACACACGCCCCGACACCACGACGCGCTCGCCGATCGGCTCGCCCTCGTGCTGCACGGTCAGGTCGTTGTCGTTCTCGCCCATCACCACCGGGCCGAGCTGCGGGCCGGTGATTTCGGTGATCGTCTGCGGCAGGTAGATCAGCGGCTGCTTGGGATGGCGCAGCGCGGTCGACTTGTAGCCCTCGTAGTCCATCGGCGGGTGGGCCCCATCGGGCTCCCGCACGTAGCTGGTCGGCGTGTCCGCGACCGGGTCGTAGATCACGCGCACGCCGTTCTGGGTCTGAAGATCGTCGGTCATTTCCCGGTTCCTCTACGTCTACCTATATATGTATATCTATGTCTATACCTATGCCCGAAGGACGACGGCCAGCCCCTGGCCGACGCCGATGCACAACGCGGCCACCCCGTAACCGCCACCTCGCCGCCGCAACTCGTGAGCCAACGAGCCCAGGATACGGACGCCCGATGCTCCGAGCGGGTGACCGAGCGCGATCGCCCCGCCGTTCGGGTTCACCTTGTCGGGGTCGAGCCCCTTCCATTCGCCGATGTCGGCCAGGCATTGCGAGGCAAACGCCTCGTTCAGCTCCACCACGGCCACGTCGTCCCAAGTGACGCCGGCGCGCTCCAGCGCGATGTTCGCCGCCTTGACCGGGGCGATCCCGAACACGTCGGGATCGACCGCCGCCGCGCCGCGCGAGACGACGCGCGCGATCGGCTCCCGGCCGACGCGCTTGGCGCCCTCCTCGGAGACGAGCAGCGCCGCGCCCGCCCCGTCGTTCAGCGGCGAGGAGTTGCCCGCGGTCACGGTTCCGCCCTCCACGAAGGCGGGCCCCAGCTTGCCGAGCTTCTCGAGCGAGGTGTCGGGGCGGATGTTCTCGTCGCGCTCGAGCTCGGTGTCCGGGACCGGGATCACCCACCCGCCGTAGAACCCGCTCTCCCAGGCCTCCTGCGCGCGCTGATGGCTGCGCAGCGCGAACTCGTCCTGCGCCTCGCGCGAGACCTTGTAGATGCCGGCCAGCTTCTCGGCGCTCTCGCCGAGCGAGATCGTCCACTCGTCGGGCATGTTCGGGTTGACCATCCGCCAGCCCAGCGTGCTCGAGTGAAGCTGCTGCTGCTGGGCCGGGAAGGCGCGCTCGGGCTTGAGCAGGATCCACGGCGCCCGGCTCATCGACTCGACCCCGCCGACCAGCACCACGTCGGCCTCGCCGGTCTCGATCTCGCGGCTGGCCTGCATCGCGGCGTCGAGCGATGACCCGCACAGGCGGTTGATCGTCGACCCGGGCACGGATGTCGGAAGTTTGTTGAGGAGCCAGGCCATCCGGGCCACGTTGCGGTTGTCCTCGCCGGCCTGGTTGGCGTCGCCGAACAGCACCTCGTCTACCTGCGCGGGATCGAGGTCCGGGGTGCGGTCGAGCAGAGCCTTGACCACGTGCGCGCCCAGGTCGTCGGGGCGTACGTGCGACAGACCGCCGCCGTAGCGGCCGAACGGCGCGCGCACTGCGTCGATTACGTAGGCGGCGCTCACCGCTCGAGCAGCTCCCGCAGCTTGACGATCTCCTCGTCGGTTGCCGGCTCGGTGGTGTTCAACTCGTCAGCCACTCGCAGATCCCAGCCGGTCTCCTCGCGCACGTGCTCGACGTCGACGCCCGGATGGATCTGGGTCAGGACGAGCTCGCACGTCTCGGGGTCGGGCTCGAGCACGCCGAGGTCGGTGATCACCGCGGTCGGGCCCTTGCCCCGGAAGCCCAGCCGCTCGCGGGCTCCGGGACCGTCCCCGTGTCCAACGGTGGTCACGAAGTTGAGCTTCTCCACGAACGTCCGCTTGGCATGGGGCGCGATCACGATCACCTCGCCGCAGCTGGCGGCGATCTCGGGCGCGCCGCCCGCTCCCGGCAGCCGGGTCTTGGGATGGTCGTAGTCGCCGATCACGGTCGAGTTCAGGTTGGCGTAGCGATCGATCTGCGCCGCGCCCAGGAAGGCCACGTCGATCCGGCCGGCGCCGATCCAGTAGTTGAACATCTCGGGCACCGACACGATCGAGTCGGCGGTCTCGGCCAGCTCGCCGTCACCGATCGAGAGCGGTATGTGGAACGGCTTGGCGCCGATCGTCCCCGATTCGTAGACCAGGATCAGCTCCGGGTTGTGCACCATGCGGGCCAGCAGCGCGGCGGTACTTGGGCGGCCGACGCCGATGAACACCGTCTTGGTGTGGCGCAGACGCCGGGCGGCCACGATCGTCTGGATCTCCCCCGCGGTCACCTCGGTGCTTGTGGCCGTCATCGCCTGGATCCTTCCTTACCCAGAACGTTCTCGTTCATCCACTCCGCGAACTGATCCCGGTCGCGGCTCATCTTGTCCCAGAACTTGTAGAAGTCGTTGTCGCGGTCGGTGATCCCGAGACTGTAGGAGGGCCGGGAGCCACCGGGGGCCTCGGCCACCGCGGTGATCACCCATTCGGGGATGACGACTCCGCCGGGCTTGAGCTCCAGCTCGTCGACGATCCGCTCGACCGTGACCAGCGAGCGGTCGGCGGCCAGGACGACCTCCTTCTGCACTCCGGGGATCCCCCACAGCTGCACGTTGCCGTCGCGGTCGGCCTCCTGGGCGTGGACGATCCCGACCTCGGGTCGGAGCGCGGGCACCGCGGTCAGGGTCTCACCGGTGAACGGGCAGGTGATCGGCGCCACCGTGGTGTGCGCCATCAGGTCAGTTCCCACGTACCCCCGCATGATCGCGCACGGCATGTCCGCCGCGCCCGCCGCGTACCGATTGGCCATGCCGGCGTGGCTGTGCTCCTCGATCTCGACGGCGTGCGGCCATTCGTTCTCAATCGCGTCGCGGAAGCGGTGCAGCCCGCCCACGCCGGGATTTCCACCGTAGGAGAAGACCAGGCGGCGAGCCACGCCCATCCCGATCATCTGGTCATAGAGCAGATCGGGGGTCATCCGGATCAGCTCGAGGTCGCGCCGGCCCTGGCGGATGATCTCGTGCCCGGCCTCGAACGGGATCAGGTGCGTGAACCCTTCGAGGGCCACCGAGTCGCCGTCGCCGACCAGGTCGGCGATGGCATCGGTGAGCGGCATCAGGTCAGCCATCGAGCCCCGTTAACCGTACGCATCGTGAACGTCCGATCACATACCGAACTGTACCGCTTCAGCTGAACGCCCGCCCGCCGTCCCGTGCGCCGGAGATTCGTGCTCGTAAGCGACGGTGGTCGGGCGCGAGGGACGCCGGACGGGCGTCTCAGCCTCGCTCCGAGCTACCGCGCCGCGGCCGGTAACCGCATCCTGCTCCGGGCCTCGCGCGCTTCGCTTTAGGTTTCCACGGAGACCCCTCCGCGCGCTCGGCTCATACCACAGCCCGGCATCCGGCCGGGCTTACCGTCCGGTTGCGCGCCGCCTCCAGGCCCATGACCGTCTGCGGGATGAGCAGCGCCAGCAGCACGATCAGCGCCGGCGTCCACGAGCCGCTGATGTCGTGCACGGCCCCGATGACCAGCGGCCCAGTCGCCGCCACCAGGTAGCCGACGGTCTGGACCATCGTGGACAGGCCGGCGGTGCTCGCCACCGTGCCCCCACGCAGCACGATCAGGGTGAGCGCGAGCGGGAACGCGGCGTTCTGGCCGATTCCGAGGAGCACGACCCACAGGTAGGGCACCGACGTCGGCGCCAGCAACAACCCGAGCCAGCCGACGGCGATCAGGCTCACGACCACGAGCACGAACGGTCGCTGGTCGTGCGCTCGAGCGGCCATCGACGGGACGGTCAGCGCCGGCGCCAGGCCCACGATCAGCGACAGGCTGAGGAGGAACCCGGCGGCGGACGTGCTCTCCCCGCGGCTGTGAAAGACGCTGGGCAGCCAAGTCAGCGTGGCATAGAACCCCGCCGACTGAACCGCGAAGAACAGCGTGACCGACCAGGCCACCCGGTCGCGCAGCAGGGACCGCGCCCCGGTCGCCGGCGTGCCCGGCTCGGCATGTGTCGGCCGGCGGCGCGCGAGTTGCGGGGCCCAGACGACGAGCGCGATCACCGCGGGCACCGCCCAAATGGCCAGACCGGGCCGCCAGCCGCCGCCGAACGCGTCGGCCACCGGCACTGACACGCCGGCAGCCAGCGCCGCGAAGCCCACCAGCGCCGTCGTGTACAGGCTGGTCATCAGGCCGACGCGATCGGGGAAGTTGCCCCGGACCAGCACCGGGAGCAGGACGTTGCCGACCGCGATCGCCGCGCCGGCGAGGGCGGTGCCGAAGAACAGGAACCCGAGCCCGGGCACGAGGCGCACGAGCGTGCCGATCAGGAGCACCACCAGCGCGAGGGCCGCGGTCGTGCGCTCTCCGAGTCGCCTGGCCAGCGCGGGCGCGAGCGGCGCCAGCGCGCCGAAGCACAGCACGGGGAGGGTGGTCAGGGCGCCGGCGCCGGTGGCCGACAGCCCGGTGTCGGCCTTGATGCGGTCGATCAGCGGACCGACCGCGGCGGCCGCGGGGCGCAGGTTGGTGGCGAGCAGCACCATGCCAATGGCCAGCAGCACCGAAGACGGCGGCCGCGGGATCGGCAGGCGGCTCAATCGACCGTCTTCAGCGGGTCGCCCAGCTCCCCGCCGGCGAGCCAATCGGCGCCGCGGCGGTACAGGCGGTCCACTGCCGGCCCCGTCAGGCCGGGCATGTCGCGCTTGACCTCGAAGCCGATCTTGGTCTGGACATAAGCGAGGTGACGGTAGCCGACGGGGAGGCCTTCGAGGAGCTCGGCATCCAGGGTCAGGGTCGCCCCCGGGTCGAGCGGGTCAAGCCGGTCCTTCTCGTAGATGGGCTGGCGCAGGACGATGCCCCAGCCGCCGTGCGGATCATCCAGGGCCGCCTCCCGCTTCTCCAGGAAGTCGTAGAAGCGGCCGGTGCAGACCACGTCGCAGGTCGTGCCGTGGACCTCTGCGCGCTGGGAGATCGTCATCTTGGTCTGGGCGATGGCACGGCGTCCATCGCCGGCCAGGTCGATCGAGGTGCCGCCGAGGAAGTGCAGGATGCTCACGCCGCGCTCGAAGCCTTCGCGGCTCACCCGGATGAACTCGGTCGCCGGGCCCTGGAACCACGTGGCCATCATGAAGCCGTCGGGGTGCCAGACGGTGGCGAAGCGCTCCCAGTCGCCGGCGTCGCGCCAGACCGCCCAGTTCTCGACGAGATCCCGGATCAGCGCCCGGTCCTCGGCGGCGCTCATACCACCGTGGCGCCCGGCAAGGCCGGGATCTGACTCGTCGGTGGGATCGGCGGACCGGGCGGCTTGCCGCTCAGGTCCGGCGTGCCGTAGGTGTGGAAGGTCTCGATCGTCTTCACTCCCCAGGCCTGGCCGCGAGCGCGCTCGGCCTGGGTCCAGCTCACGGCCTCGTACGCCGGGTCGAAGATGAAGTGGGTGCCGGTCGTGACCTCGACCCGGTTTCCGCCGGGCTCGTACACGTACAGGAACATGCCCTGGGCCACCGCATGCTTGGACGGCGCGGCCTCGATCGGAACGTCGGCGTCGAGGAACAGATCGGCCGCGCGCAGCAGCTCCTCGCGGGTGTCCACGAACCACGCGAGGTGGTGCAGCCGGCCGCGGCCGCCGCCGTGATCGGCGGTGTAGATCAACTCGTGGGCGGCGATCGACAGGCTCATCCACGCCCCCTGCTCGGATCCGTCGTCGTTGACGACCTGCTCGTAGAGCCGGTAGCCGAGCTGCTCGGTGGCGAAGGCACGGTTGGCGGCCACGTCGGAGGCCAGCACGTTGACGTGATCGATCCGCTTGACCGCCGCGCCGCGGTCGACGTGGCGCTGGGGGACGTTCTTCAGGCGGGGGCGCAGGTGCTCGGGCGGGACATAGCGATCCTGCTCGAAGTGGATCTCGAAGGCGTGGCCGTCGGGGTCCTTGAACTCGTAGGCCGGTCCGTGGCCGTGGTCGCCGTCGTTCCAGCCGATGCCGAGACCGGTCGCCTCGATGGCGTTGACCCGGCGCTGGAGGGCCTCGGGGCTCCAGGCCCGGATCGCCGTGTGACCGAGGCCGGGCAGCTCGGACTCGGTCAGCTTCAGGCCGTAGGGCTGGTACTCGCCCCAGCCGCGCAGGAAAACCGACTGGCCCTCGCGGTGCTCGATCTCCATCCCGAACAGCTCGACGAAGAAGCGCAGGCTGTCCTCGGGGTACGGGGTGAGCAGCTCGGCGTGGCTGATGTGGGCCAGGTCGTGGATCGGCTCCGGAGTCATGCCTCGACTTTTTCCCTGAGCCCGTCCAGGTCGTAGGAGAGCTCGCCGGCCTGGAGCTTCTCGCGCTTGACGCGCTCACGCTCGAGGCGCTCACGCGACGCCTCGAGCACCTCGTCCACGCGCTCGCGCTCGACGACCGCGACGCCGTCGGCATCCAGGATGAGGATGTCGCCGTTTCTGATCGCGGCGCCGCCGACCGTGACCGGCTGGCCGATCGAGCCGACGCCGTCCTTGGCCGCGCCCTTGACCCGCACCCAACGCGCCCAGATCGGCAGCCCGAGCTCGGCCAGCTCCTCGACGTCGCGCACCGAGGCGTCGACCAGGATCGCCGCGGCGCCCTGGGCCTTGGCCTGGGTGGCGAGCAGGTCGCCGACCAGCGCCACCGGCCGCGGCTCGGGCATGGTCAGGACCAGGACCTCGCCCTGCCCGACGGCGGCCATCGCGGCGTGGACCATGAGGTTGTCGTCCTGGCCGCAGATCACCGTCCGGGCCGGGCCGGCCACGCGCGAGCCGGGGACGATCTGGATGAGGTCGGCGTCGACGTAGCCTCTGCGTCCGCCCGCCTCGTAGACGGTCGCCGACCCCAGCTGCGCCAGCTCGTCGTAGCTCTGGTCGGCGCTCACAGCGCGCTCACGACGTTCGGGGTCACCCGCTGGAAGGCCTCGGCCTGGCGGATGTCCTGGTTGCCCGACGAGCGGCGGGCGTGGTTGCCGCGCTGGTCGGCGCGCTGGTCGTAGTAGGTCTGGAGGTACTTCTGAGCCTTCATCTCCTGCATGGCTTTGCGCTTGGCTTCCATCACGTTCGTGATGTCCACGAACGTGTTCGGGGTGAAGTTGCACAGCTCGGGTTGGTGGGGCTCGAACAGATAAAACACCGGCGGCTTGATCGTCTTGAACGCGCTCGACACGCCGGCCCCGGCGGCGAGGCCGCGGGCCCGGTTGACCGACGCGTAGGCGATCGGATGGTCGGGGTTGAACGGGTCGGTGTCGGTGTGGGTGATCAGCACGTCGGGGGCGAACTCGCGGATCTTGTCGGAGATCAGCCTGAGTCCGTCCCCGTCGATCTCGAGCGGATAGTCGCCCAGGTCCAGGCACTCGAACGATGCCCCAAGCGCGTGGGCGGCTCTTTCCGCCTCGCCGTGCCGGACCTTCTTGACGTTCTCGATCGTCTGCCCCTCCTCCTTCCAGAGCTCACCGGACTCGCCGCGCTCGCCATAGGACAGGGCGATGACCCGGGCTTCGCCGCCGTTAGCGGTGGTAACTGCGCACGCTCCACCGCCCCGCCACACGAAGTCGGCCGAGTGCGCCCCGATGACCATCAGCCTGCGCGCACTCACCGGGCCTCCGCCCCCGCCACGATGCGCGTGTTCACGACCGCCATCACGTAGACCTCCTCGTCTTTGAAGCCGGCGTCGAGCAGCCGGTCGACCATCAGCGCCATGCCGTCCTCGACCGGTGGGTTGAACACCTGACCGAGATCGGTCGACAACACCGAGTTCTCGGGCCCGGTGGCGCGGATATTCTCGATCCAGCGCTCCCAGGTGACCTTCCCGGTGTGCGGCGTCGTGAAGCAGCGCTCGAGCAGCGCGCCCTTGTCGGCGAGCGCCTTCTGATCATCGACGCTCAGGTCCTGCGATGGGAACTCGGGGTGGGTGACCACGATGTCGCGCACTCCCTCCTCGAGCGCGGCATCGACTACCGCGAAGATCTCGTCCCGGCTCAGGTGACCGGTGGCCAGAACCATCTTGTGGCGGGCGATCATGCCGAGGACCTCGCGCACCTCGGGAAGCACCGTCCCGTCTTCGTGGACTACCGGGACGGGCGGGATCTCGATGCCCTGCTCGCGCAGGTCGAGTTGGAGCTTGACCCACACCGGGACCTTGGCGCCCGGGGCCGCGTCGCGCTCGTGCGACTCGTTGACCGAGTCGACCGTCGGGAGCCACACGGTGCGGGCGCCCTCACGGGCGGCGATCTCGACCGCGAGCGGGTTGATCCCACCCACCGCGCGGTTGAGCGCGATCGCGCCGAGGACGTTCACGCCCGGGACGGCGGCGCGGACAACTGCGGCGCGTTCGGCGGTCGAGCCGTAATGCGACTTGAGCACGAACCCGTCCATGCCGAGGTCGGCGAATTTGCGGGCCAGCGTGATGTCGTCGATCTTGCGCTCGACCACGTCGGGCGAGATGTGCATGTGGGTGTCGTACGCGCCGCGCAAGAGGTCGCGGGCGCGCTCCGAGGGGGTCTCGCCGCTCACCCGGCCTCTCCCCGGAGCGACTCGGCCACGTGCGAGAGATGCGTGCGCATGGCCCGCTCGGCGGCTTCCGAGTCGCCGGAGGCGATCGCCTGCACGATCGCGGCGTGCTCGCCGAACGAACGCTCGCTGCGGCCCGGCAGCAGGATCGTCCGGTACTGGAAACGCACGAGCTGGGACTTGAGCGTGGCAATCAGGCGGGCCACCGTCGCGTGACGGGAGATCTCGAGGATGCGCCCGTGGAGCACCGCGTTCTGATCGGAGGCGCCGAGCAGATCGCCGGCATCGAGGCGCCCGCGCATCCCGTCGAGGATGCGCTCGAGGTCGGCGAGGTCGCTTGGCGCAACGTTCTTGGCGGCGTGGCGAGCGGCTACTCCCTCCAGCACCGCGCGCGTCTCGAGGATCTCCACCGCCTCCTGTGCGGTGACCAGCCGAACCCGGGCGCCGCGATGGCGCTCGTGCTCGACGAGCCCCTCGTGCTCGAGCCTGGCCAGCGCGGTGCGCACGGCCGAGCGGCCCACGCCGAGCTCGCGCGCGACGTCGGCCTCGATCAGGCGCTCGGAGGGCTGGAAGCGGCCGGTGACGATCGCCTCGCGCAGCCGGTCCTCGGGGCGGAGCGGCTCCCTACGAGCCGAGGTGACCGTGCCACGCCGGCCGTCTGGATTGTTGACAATCTCGTCAACCATCGTGGCGGGCAGCTTATCGCGCGCGACTTTGCTGTGCGCGACGTTTCGGGCCGGTTTCCGGGGCGGTTACCGGGCCCGGCGCGCCAGGTACACGGAGGTGCAGATCGGGCCGAGCACGAGCAAGGCGAGGATGGCGATCGAGACGGTCTGGTGGGCAGTGCTCGGACCCGGAGTGCAGGACTGCAGCTGCCCGTCCAGGCTCGTGCATTTCTGCTTCGTGCCGAGGACGAGCGCCGCCGGGAGGACAGTCGCCAGACCACCCGGGACGATCAGCGTGCCGATGAGCTTGTCGCGTCCGCTCCAGGCGCGCGAGCTCCACAGCAGGATCACGCCGGCGAACCAGCCGATGGCGAAGAGGAACCCGCCGAACAGGAGCAGGAAGATCGCCGCCCATTCGTGTACCCCGCGCCGATCGCCTCGGTACGGCTCGGCGGGTAGCTGCTCGTCGACGATCTCCTCGGGATCGCCGAGCCGATCGAGCACGGTGAGCATCTCGGCTTCCGACATCTCGGGATTGGTCGCCTCGGCGAGGTGAGCGCCGATCTCCTGCACCAGCTCCCGCCGCTCCCCGCGCGGGAGCCTCCGGGCCGCGTACTCGAGGCGGTCGAGGTAGTCGGCGGCGAGTGGGTGCAACGTGGTGGTCGTCATGTCAGCGCTCCCGTCTCCAGCAAGGTGTCCACCGAGCCGCGAAACCGCACCCATTCCGCGGTGAACGCGTCGAGGAGCGAGCGACCCGCCGGCGTCAGCCGGTAGTAGCGACGCGGCGGCCCCGACGGCGACTCGCGCCACGTCGTCTCGACCACGCCCTCCTTGCGCAGCCGGGCGAGAAGCGGATACAGCGTCCCCTCGGTGGTCACCAGCCCGTCGGCCTCGGACAGCCTGCGGACGATCTCGAACCCGTAGCGCTCGTCGTCGCGCAGCAGGGCGAGGACGCAGAACTCGAGCACGCCGCGGCGAAGCTGGGAGACCACGCCTTCGCCGATCGCTACCATGCGGTACAAGGTAGCTGGTGGCGGAAGGGTCTGTCAAGCGTGCGGCCCGGCCTCGTCCGCCCGCGTGCCGCGAGGCCTGCCCCACCCGAAAATTCCGCCATTACGGACCGCCGTGGCCAGCTAATTCCGGATTTCTCCGGTTACAGCCGAGAAATCCGTCACGGACGGGTGCGGGCGTCGCCATTGGCGGAAATTTCGGCCCGCGGCGGTTCCTGCGCGGGGCGGCGAGGGCTGCGGGTGGTGGCGTCAGGCAGTGCGACCGGGATCGACGACGGCGCCACCGTCCTCGCCTGGCGCCAGCACGATGTCGTTCTCCAGCGAGACCCATTCGCCGTCGACGCCCGCCGGCCGCTCGGGATCGTCGGCGGAGCGCTCGACGAACGTCCGCAGCAGCGAGGGCTTGACCGCGAACACGGTGTCGGAGTCGAGGTACTCGCTGGTGGCGTCGAACACGTGGGTGGTGACGGTCTTGTAGCCGGGCGCGCGCACGATCATGTGGATGTGAGCCGGGCGCCAGGGATGGCGGCCGGTGGCGGACAGCATCCGCCCCACCGGACCGTCGTCCGGGATCGGATAGGGGACCGGACGGACGGCCACGAACGCGTACGTCCCATCCGGGCGGGTCAGGTACCGCCCGCGCAGATGATCCTCCTCGGCCTCGGGGCGCTGGACCGCGTAGAGCATGTCGGCGCCGTTCTGCCACACATCCACCTCGGCGCCGGCAATGGACTCACCGCCCACGCTCAACACCCGGCCATAGACCAATGCCGGGCACGCCGGCCCCACTCTCGACGACCATGCTCTCCCCATACGAGCGCAGCGGGGAGCCCGGCACGTAGAACGGGCCGAGCACGGTCGACTCGGTGGCGCCGGCGGGCAGTTCGTGCGCCTGCGCGTCGACCAGCATCGACAGCCCGAGCGCGTCCGACCACAGGATGAACTCCTGCCGGCGCTCGTCGGTGATGTCGCCGGTGGCGGTGAGCACCGCGATCATCTCGCGCCACTCGTCCTCGGTCAGCCCGACCTCGGCGGCAAAGCCGTGCAGATGCCGCACGAGCGCCTGCATGAGCTCGCGCGCGCGGGGATCCGCGCACGAATCGAAGCTCGCGACCGCCGCCGCGGTGATGTCGGCCGGCGTGGTCTTCCGCGAGTCTGTCGTCGCCACCGGGCTACTCCCCCACGACCGCTTCCAAAAGCAAGGGCTCTCCGCGCCCAGCCAGGCCGGGCAGCACCTCGTCCAGCGTGCGCACCAGGTCCGCATGCGTCTCCACGCGAACCGACGGGCAGCCCAACCCGCGGGCGATCACGCCGATGTCGACCGATTCGAAGCCCGGCCACGCCGCCGCCTTGCCGACCCGCTCGGCCAGGCTGTCCATGACCGCGTAGCGGCCGTTGGCGATGACCACGAGCAGCACACCGACCTCGTAGCGGGCGGCGCTCCACAGCGCCTGGATCGCGTACATCGTCGAGCCGTCACCGAGCACGGCGACGACCGGACGGTCGGGCAGGCCCATGCGCAGCCCGATCGATCCAGCCAGGCCGAAGCCCAGGCAGCCGTTGGCCGTGCTCAGGAACCCGAACGGGACGCGCACGGGAATGCGCTGGTAGAGCTCGGGCTGGCACGAGGGGCATTCCTCGACCAGCAGCACGTCGTCGGGCAGGCGCGCGGCCAGCGCGTCGAGCACGTGACCGGCACGCAACGTCTCTCCCTCGGCCGGCGGCGGCAACGGCGCCGGCCGGCGCACGGGCTCGGGGGGATTGCCGGCGGCCCGCTCGGGCAAAAGCTCGGCCAACGCCGCGCAGGTGGCGCCGACGGGCGCGACCACGGCCAGATCGCACGGGCTGCGGTGCGCCTCGGACGGGTCGGCGGTCAGCACCGCCACCCGCGTCTCCGGGCCGCGCTGGGCCACCGGCTCGTCGAACAGATAGGCCCGGAAGGCGTTCGTGCCGACCGTCAGCACCACGTCGTAGCGGGCCAGCACGTCGTGCATGAGCCGGCGCTGCCAGTGCAGGTGGCCCGCGAACAGCTCATGGTCCTGTGGGAAGCCGACACGGCGGGTGAACGGCTCCTGCCAGACCGGGCAGCGAAGGCGCTCGGCCAGGGCGACCACGGCGTCCCAGTCCTCCGACTCGGGCGCGCCCACGACCAGCGCCGGCGCCTCGGCGCCCGCCAGGAGATCCGCCAGCTCCTCGACCTGCGAAGCCGCCACCGAGTGGGGGCGCAACACCCGCGCCGGCGAACCCGCGGCGAGCTCGTCGGCCGGCTCGAGCCAGTCGCCCATCGGCACAACGACCAGCGCCGGACCGCGAGCGGCCACGGCCTCGTGCCAGGCGCGGGCGATCGCCCCCGGCACGTCCTGGGCACGGCTCGGCAGCTGGCGCCACACCGGGTACTCGCCGGCCAGCCGCTCCAATGCCCGCCCGGTGAGGAACGGCTCGAAGGCGATCTGCCGGCGGTCCTGCTGGCCGACCACGATGACCAGGGGGGCGCGGCAGTCGCGGGCGTTGGCGATCGCGTTGATCGCGTTGCCCAGGCCGGCGGCGGTATGAAGGTTGACGAAGGCCGGCTCGCCGCGGGCCAGGGCATATCCCGAGGCCATCCCCACCACCGATCCCTCGTGCAACCCGAGCACGAAGTGCACATCGGAGGGAAGATCGGTCAGGAAGGCGATCTCGGTCGAGCCCGGGTTGCCGAAGATCGTGGTCAGACCGTGCCGGCGCATCACGTCGAAGGCGGCGTCGCGAACGGTCCGTCCGCCGACCGCCTGGCGGTGGCCGTTGCCCTGCCCCGAGGCGGTTTCCACGCCCGTGCTGTGGCTCATCGGGGCTGATCCTACCGGTGCGGCCCGGCCCCGGAACGGGGCGGCCTGTTGTTCTCCGATACTGTTCGCATACCGAACGCACGCACGCGATGAGTGAGAAGCCGCCACAGAATTCGGATTTCGTGCAGTCCCTGGAACGGGGGCTGGCGGTCATCCGGGCCTTCGACTCAGAGCACCGGGAGCTGGCCCTGAGCGAGGTGGCGCGCCTTACCGGACTGACCCGGGCAGCAGCCCGCCGTTTCCTGCTCACGCTGGTCAAGCTCGGCTATGTCAACTTCTCGCAGGGCCGCTTCTCGCTGCGCCCGCGCGTGCTCGAGCTGGGCTACGCCTACCTGTCGAGCCTCAGCCTGCCCGAGGTGGCGCTGCCCCACATGGAGAGCCTGGTGGCCCAGGTCAACGAGTCGTGCTCGATCTCGGTGCTCGACGACACCGACGTCGTCTATGTGGCCCGGGTGCCCACGCGGCGGATCATGAGCATCACGCTGGCGGTGGGAACCCGCCTGCCGGCGTTCGTCACCTCGATGGGCCGGGTTCTGCTCGCCGGGCTGCCCGACGAAGAGCTGGAGGAGCGGCTGGCCCGGATCGAGATCACCCCCCTGACGTCACGCACGGTCAAGGACAAGGAGGCGCTGCGGGGGATCCTGGCCACGGTGCGGCGCCAGGGGTACGCGGCGACCGATCAGGAGCTCGAGGAGGGCTTGCGCTCGCTCGCGGTGCCGCTGCGCAGCGCCTCTGGCACCGTGACCGCCGCGCTCAACCTGTCCGTGCACGCCAGCCGCACGACGATGGCCGCGCTCCGGCGCGACTTCCTGCCACTCGCCCTACGTACCGCGGCGGCGATCGAGGAAGACCTCAGCGGCACGGGCGAGCGGCGAGGCGGCTCGTTCGCGCTGCCCCAGTCGTGAGCGCCCTCCGTGCGCCGCCGCCGCTCCGCGCGGTCCCCGTGCGGCGCCCAGACCATCGCTGAGGATCGCCTCGGGGAGCAGATCGACCGCCGCGCTGACCGCGTCCTCGGCGATCCCGGCGGCGATCAGCACCCTCGCGGCCGGGGTCAGCTGAGGCGGACGTGCGGGCGAGTGGGCATCCGAGGCAAGCAGGAACGGCAACCCGGACCGGGCCAGCGCGACTGCCCTGCGCCGCGCCTCGCCGCCGTGCGCGCCGGTGAGTGACGACGCGTTGAGCTGAAGGACGGCGCCGTCCGCCACCAATCCCCGGATGGCCGAGTCGGGCGTGTTGGGCGAGCGCTCGGGATGACCGATCAGCACCTCGAACCCCCGGTCGTGGAGCTCCTCGGCGGCCGAGTCCAGAGCCCTCGTGCGGCTGAACAGCGGCGCCTCGAGCAGCAGCCAGCGGCTATCGGGCGGACCGTGAGCGAGCCGCTCCAGCTGCACATCGTCGAGCGCACCAACGTCGTCGGGCGACAGCTCGCCGCCGGGGCGCAGCTCGAGGTCCACGCCGGCCTCGCCTAGAAGCGCCCCGAGGCGGTCGGTCATTCCCGCCACCGCCTCGACATCGACGAGCCGCACGTGCGGCGTGGTCACGATCCGGCGGGTTCCGTCCTCGACCGCCAGGCGGGCCAGCTCGATCGCCTCACGGTCGTCGGCCGGGCCATCGTCCACGCCCGGCAGCAGGTGGAAATGCAGCTCGGTCCGCATCCTGGCTGCCTACCCTGCCACACGTTGGATTCCCACGTAGTTGCGGCTTCGATCGGGTTCGTGGAGGTTTGCGGATCGGTCCGAAGGAGAGAATGATGGGCAGCCGCCGCGATGCGGCCACACACGGCATCGCAACGGCAAGCTCCAGAGAGCCTGGGACGGACACGGGTCGCGACTGAGCGGCCGTCGGACGGACCTCGCGTGGCAACACACGACAACGGAGGTCCCATGGCCGTCACTAGCCTCACCGTGCGCGATCTCGCGCGTGCGTCCGACGAAGAGCTGCTCGAGATCTACCACTTCGAGCGCGACCCCGCCGCCCGCGAGCAGCTGGTCAAGCGCTTTCTCCCGTTCGCGCGCAAGCTCGCGCTGCGCTACGTCCACAGCCGCGAGCCGCTCGACGATCTCGTTCAGGTCGCGTCGGTCGGGCTGCTGAACGCGATCGAGCGGTTCGAGCCGGGACGCGGCAAGAAGTTCACGAGCTTCGCCGCCCCCACGATCGTGGGCGAGCTCAAGCGCCACTTCCGCGACAAGGGCTGGACGATCCACGTACCGCGCGATCTGCAGGAGCGGGCGCTGGCGGTCAGCCGCCAGACCGAGCGCCTGTCCGCCGTTCTGGGTCGCTCGCCGACGCTGGTCGAGCTCGCCGAGGCGCTCGAGTGCACGATCGAGCAGGTGATGGAGGCGGTCGACGCCGCCCACAACTATCACCCGGCTTCCCTTGATGCGCCCGTCGCCACCGACAGCGAGGATGGCTCTGCGCTGGCCGAGACGCTCGGAGGCGAAGACGGTGGCTTCGAGCTGGCCGAGGATCGCCAAGCTCTCGCGGCGAGCTGGTCCACGCTGAGCGAAGTGGAGCGTGAGGTCCTCAGCCTGCGCCTGGTCCACGAGCTCACCCAGCGTGAGATCAGTCAGCGGATCGGCTGCTCCCAGATGCACGTGTCCCGCCTGCTGCGCCGGTCGATGGTCCGGCTGGATGCCGCGGCACTGGCCGGCTGAGCTCAAGTCGCAGCCGAATCTCGGAGGCAAGCGCCGATCGGGCGCTTGCTCTTCCGAGCTTTGGGTACCTCTCTAAGCGGAGGAGCGCCATGAGTGGAGAGATCGATGCACCGTGGGTCCGGCTGGAGCTGACCAGCCAGCCGGAGGCGGCCAGACTGGTTCGCAGCATGTCCACTGCTGCCGGAGAGGCGCTGGGGTTCGATCCCGAGCTGCTCAGCGACGTCAACACGGCAGTCACCGAGGCATGCAACAACGTGATCCTGCACGCCTACAGCGGTGGCCCCGGTCCGCTGACGGTCGAGCTCCGCGCCCGGGCGGACGGGGTCGAGGTCAGGGTGTGCGACCAGGGATCCGGCATCCGCCGCACCGTTCCCGATGGCGATGGCCTTAAGGTCGGTCTCGCGCTGATGAGCGCCGTGGCGGACCGCTGCGAGTTCATCAACGTCCCGGACGGCGGGACCGAGGTGCGAATGTCGTTCCGGGCCCCCACCGGTCACCCGGAGACCTCGTGGCCGGCCGCTGCCCCTGCGAGCGCCGGCTCTTCGGCCGGGCAGGCGGAGCTGCGTGCGGTCCTCAACGGAGACGTGGTGCTGACGGTCACGCCGGTGGCGCTGCTGGCTCCGCTTCTGGGACGCATCGGCCGGGCGCTCGCCCCGAGCGCCGGCTTCTCGCTACAGCGCTGCTATGACGTGTTCCGCCTGAGCGACGCGCTCGGGGCCCACGCCGAGCAGGCCGCCGAGAGCAACTCGATCAGCGTCGCCGTGGGAGCGCACGATCAGCGGCTCGAGTTCGCGCTCGCACCGCTGCGCATGGGCACCAGCGCACATCTGGAGCAGGGAGGCTCTCCGCCGCGCGCCGACCTCCTCGCCGCGCTGACCGAAGAGGTCGCGGTCGTGACGCGCGACGGCCAGGAGACCCTGCGGGTTTCGATGCGCGATCCGCTCCGTACCTAGGCCGCGACGCGCTGAGCGGACACCGCGGTCAAGAGGCGCCCGGGGCCTGGTCCGCCTCGAGCAGCTGCTCGGCGGAGTCGACCACCGTGAGCGAATCGGCCAGGCCCGTCAGGTCGAACAGGCGCTGAACGGCCTCGCACCCCCGGATCAGCGCGAAGCGCCGGCCAGCCTCCTGCGCCCGCTGCTGGACCCGGAGTAGGAGGTGCAGGCCCGTCGAGTCCATGAACTCGAGCCCGCTCAGGTCGACGATGATCAGCTCGGCGTCGGACCGGGAGAGATCGTCAATAACCCGTTCCATAGCCGGGCTCGAGACCAGGTCGAGTTCGCCGGTCAGGACGAGCGTGATCGCACGACCGGTCGTGTGCGTTTGTACGGCGAAATTGCTGAGCATGCTCCTGTCCGTCCTTCGCCCGCCCGCCGGGCGGGCCTACGGGGTCATACGCGGATGTGATGGCCCCGGCCGCGACCCGCTCGCACGGAACGCCGCCGTTTCCAGCTACAAGACATCCCACCTGCCCTACGGAGCAGTGAGCGAGAACAAAGCTACCACGCCCGTAGGAAGGTTTCGGCAGGCTGATGCGCCCTGTCGGCCGCCGCGTCGTACTGTGCTGGCGATGAGCAGGCTCTCCATCTACCTCAACGATCACTACGCCGGATCCGTCGCCGGCGCACAGCTCGCCCGCCGGGCCGCGCAGAGTAACCGGGGAACGCCCTACGGCGAGGTGCTGGCGACGCTGGCGGCGGAGATCGAGGAGGACCGCCAATCGCTCAAGCTGATCATGCAGCGGCTCGGAATCCGCTCGGACCCCGCGAAGGCGGCGGTCGCGTGGAGCGCCGAGAAGCTCGGGCGACTCAAGCTGAACGGCCAGCTGACCGGCTATTCGCCGCTGAGCCGGCTCGAGGAGCTGGAGATCCTGTCGCTGGGGGTGGAGGGCAAGCTGGCCCTGTGGCGGGCGCTCGAGCGCGCCGCCGACCTCGGCGTGCCCGAGGCCGAGCTCGAGGCCCTGATCAAACGGGCCCTCTCCCAGCGCCGGCGCCTCGAGCGCCAGCGACTCGCCGCGGCCTCCGAAGCCTTGTCGGGAACCAGCACCTGACGACAGCCCGTATAGGACTGCCGCCAGGTGAGGGAGGAGAGGAGAGGCAAGTGCGGCCCACGCTCACTTGGCGAAGCAAGACGATCTCGACCACACCGGCTGCCGCGGGCAATACCCGAGAGTAACTTCATTAAATCGCCGTGCGCTGAAGTTGCACAAGCCCGCGCGCCAATAGCGCAGAATTCCTGCAAGCGGAGGGGTTTTGGGCCGCCGCCGACGGCAGAAGCAAGGGCCTAATCAAGACCCAGGAGCTTTGCGGCGTTCTCCTTGAGGACCAGCGGGCGGACCTCGTCGCGGATCTCGATCTTCTCGAAGTCGGCCAGCCAGCGGTCCGGGGCGATCAGCGGGAAATCCGAGCCGAACAGCATCTTGTGCTTCAGCCGGGTGTTGGTGTACTGGATCAGGATCGGCGGGAAGTACTTCGGCGACCAGCCCGACAGGTCGATGTACACGTTGGGCTTGTGCACGGCGACCGCGAGCGCCTCCTCCTGCCAGGGGAACGAGGGGTGGGCGAGGATGATCTTGAGCTCGGGGAAATCGGCGGCCACGTCGTCGATGCACATCGGGTTGGAGTACTTCAGATGGACTCCGCCCCCGCCGGGCATGCCGGCGCCGATGCCGGTCGTGCCGGAGTGAAACAGCGCTATCAGCCCGGCCTCGGCGATCACCTCATACAGCGGGTAGAAGGCACGGTCCTGCGGCCAGAAGGCCTGGGTGTTCGGGTGGAACTTGAACCCGCGCGCGCCGGCGTCGATCAGCTCGCGGGCCTCGCGCACGCCGAGCTTCCCCTTGTGAGGATCGACGCTGGCGAACGGGATCATCACGTCCGGGTTGGCGCGGGCGGCCTCGAGCACCTCGTGGTTGCCCAGGCGCTTGCGACCCATGCCGGCCTCGTCGTCCACGGTGAACACGACCGCGAGCATGTTGCGCTCGCGGTAGTAGTCGGCCACGTCCTGGGCCGTGGGCTGGTTCGGCGCCGAGCCGAAGTAGCTCGAGGCGGCCGCCAGCAACTCCTCGGTCACCGGGTCCTGGGGCTCGCTCGCGTTGCGCTCGGCGTGCACATGCACGTCGATCGCGGCCAGCTTGTCTAGATCGACGGTGCTCACTGCCCGCCGTACACGCGGACGAGGGACTCGGCCACGCAGGCCGGCTTCTCGGAGCCCTTGACCTCGATCGTGATCTTCGCCTTGATCTGCAGGCCGCCGGAGATCTCCGACACGTCGAGGATCTCCATCCCCCCGCGCCACTGCGCGCCGACCGGGAGCGGCGCCGGGAAGCGCACCCGATCGAGCCCGTAGTTGACGCCCATCAGGGCATCGGTGACCTTCATCAATTGCTGCGAGGTCGGCGCGACCAGGGACAGCGTGAGGAAGCCGTGGGCGATGGTGCCGCCGAACGGGGTCTGCTTGGCGCGCTCGGGGTCGACGTGGATGAACTGGTGGTCGTCGGTGGCGTCGGCGAACTGGTTGACCCGCTCCTGGGTCATCTCCTGCCAGTCGGTATAGCCGACGTGGGTGCCGGCGCGGTCACGCAGTCCCGCGATGTCGGTCACCAGACCTTGGGTGTTCGCGCTGGTCATCTTCACTCCAGAGAATCGAGGGTTCCGGGACGGCACGCTATCAACAGCCGTTTGTCCATTCCGTGTCCAGTCGGGCATCGAGCCGGCGCCTGGCTCCGATACCTACGTGATGACGTCTACCTCCCGCACCAGCACCGGGAACCACTTCTCGTGCTCGATGAGCGCGGTCCTGCTCGGGCGCGTACACGCCTTCGGCGGCGCGGAGGCCGTGGCCGAGGTGCTCAGGCTGGCCGGTAGCCGGCGCGCTCCCGAGTACCTGCTCGACATCACCAACTGGATCGCCTATGACGAGGCGGTGGCCCTTTGGCAGGCCGGCGCGCGGGTCACCCACCACCCCCAGTTCGCCCGCGCCGTGGGGGTCGATGCCGCCGAGCGGATGGGCAGCTCACAGGTCGCGTCGATGCTCCGTTCGCTCGGCTCGCCCGAGGCCGTGTACGGGGCGATCGCCAAGGGCGCGGCCAAGTTCAGCACGGTGACCGACCTCACGGTGACCCAGGCCCGTCCAGGCTACGCCGAGGTGGTCGCCGCGGCGGCCGAGGGCTTTCCTCGCAGCGTCGAGCATTGCGCATGGACGTGCGGCCTGATGACCTGCCCTCCGGCCCTGTTCGGGCTCGAGCCGGCGGCCGTGGAGCACGAGGAGTGTCAGGCGATGGGCGCCGGTCGCTGCGTCTACCACGTCCACTGGGAGGCCATTTCCGCGCGTGAGGACGAAGGCTCGCGGGCCGAGGTCGCCGCGCTGCGCCACCAGCTCGACGCGATGAAGGACAGCTTGCGCAGCGTGTTCGCCACCGCCTCGGACCTGATCGCAGTCGACGACCTCGATGAGATCCTGGCCAGGATCACGGCTCGTGCCGCGCTCGAGGTGCGGGCGATCCGCTACCTGCTGGCCGTCCGCGTCAAGGCCGACGGAGAGCTGCATTGCCATCACAAGGGCTTCGAGGAGGAGAGCGTCCACGAATACGTCGCGGAACTGCTCGGACGCCGCGCGGGCGAGCAGCCGGAGTCCTGGCTGGTC
Organism: uncultured Solirubrobacterales bacterium; assembly: GCA_963832315.1. GTDB lineage: Bacteria > Actinomycetota > Thermoleophilia > Solirubrobacterales > Solirubrobacteraceae > Palsa-465. The sequence continues at coordinate 324,890 of CAWHTT010000018.1, forward strand.
GTGCCGGTCGGCTCCAATCGCCGGGAGTACGGGCGCCTGCTCGCGATGCGCGAGCCTGGGCAGAGTTTCTATCCGCAGGAGCGCGCGGTGTTCGAGGTCTACGCCCGCTACGCCGCCAGCGCGCTCGACAGCGCCTCGTCCCTGGTGGAGGCCAAGGAACGGGGGGATCAGGCCAACGCGCTGCTCTCGCTGGCGCGGGCCATGGCGGTAGCCGGAACCAGCAACGAGATTGCCCGCCGGCTGGCCGACGCGGTCTCGCTGGTCGTCGACTGCGACCGGGTGGGTGTGTGCCTGTGGGATGCCGCACGCGGCGAGCTCGTGCGTCGGGCGGTCACCATTCACGACGGCGCGGTGGACGAGGAGCCGCGCGTGTGGAATCCGATCCCGGGGAGCGTGCTGGACCGGCTCGTCAAGGGCTCGAGCAGCGCTCCGCTGTTCGTCGACGAGGCCGTGGAAGACCGGCGGCTGCAGGACATGCTCCGAGAGCTCGGCCTGGCCGCGGCGATGCTCGTACCCCTGCTGGCCGGCGACTCGTTCCTCGGGCTGCTGATCGTCTCGGTGTTCGACGATCCGGACCGGCTGAGGCCGACGCCCGACCTGCTGAACCGCCTGTCCGGCGTGGCTGCGCAGGCCACGACGGCGCTCCAGAACGGCCGGCTGCTCGACGAGATGACCCATCAGGCCCTGCACGACCAGCTCACCGGACTGGCCAACCGGGTGCAGTTCACCGATCAGCTGCGAGGCGCGATCGAGCGTGCGCGCGAGGAGCTTCACCCGATCACGCTGCTCTACATGGACCTCGACGGGTTCAAGCCGGTCAACGACGAGTTCGGCCACGACGTGGGCGACCAGCTACTGGTCGCGGTGGCCAAGCGCCTGGTCGCGTGCACGCGATCGGAGGACACGGTGGCGCGGCTCGGCGGCGACGAGTTCGCGGTGCTGATCGACTCGCACACGGCGCCGGGCGATGCCGAGGAGGTATCCGACCGTCTGGCGTCCTCCCTGGCCCAGCCTTTCATGATCGACGGGCATCCCCTTCGGCTGGGCGTCAGCATCGGCCGGGCCGTTTTCCCGATCGACGCCGACGATCCCGATGGCCTGCTGCGCAGCGCCGATGCTGCGATGTTCGACGTCAAGCGCAGCTCGCGCGCCCTCGCCCCGGTACGCGCCCGCTGAGCGGAGCGGCCGCTGGAACGGGCGGGATCGTGGACCGCTTCTGCAGGGGTCTACGATTAACGGTATGACCGCATTAGGCGTGTCATTGCTGTTCGTGGGGGCGTTCCTGATCCTGCTCGAGGCACACGTGCCGACCCTGGGCGTGCTCGGCGGTCCGGGCGTTCTCGCGCTGGCCGCCGGCGCGGTGCTGGCCGTGCTCGGACTCGGCGGCGGTGTGATCTTGGGCGTCGTGGCGGGGTTGCTGCTGGCGGGAGCGGCCGGCGGTGTGCTTGCGGTGACCGTCGGAAAGGGAGTGGCCGTGCGCCGGCGCTACGTTCGGGCCGGGCCCGAGAGCCTGATCGGTCACCTCGGGGTGGTGCGCAGCTGGGATGGGGCGAACCGGTGCGTGCAGGTCGACGGCACTCTGTGGCGGGCGTGCCGTTCGGTGCTCGAGGACGAGGCCGAGCAAGCCGATCTGAATCCGGGGGACACGGTGGTGGTGGACCACCTGGAGGGACTGACAGTGGGGGTTCGCCGAGCCGAAGAATGGGAGTTGATCCGATGATCATCGCGATCCTGGTCGTGCTGGCAGTGCTGGTCGTAATCGCCCTCACCGTGGTGGGTGCCTCGGTCCGCGTGCTCAGGGAGTACGAGCGCGGGGTGGTGTTCCGCCTGGGGCGGGTGATGGATCTCCGCGGCCCGGGCCTGATCCTGCTCGTCCCGACGATCGATCGGATGGTGCGGGTTTCGCTGCGGACGGTGACTTTGACCGTGCCGCCCCAGGAGGTCATCACCCGCGACAACATCCCGGTGCGGGTCACAGCAGTCGCCTACTACCTCGTGGTCGACCCCAACAGGGCGATCAACGCGGTCGAGAACTTCCACAACGCCACCCTGCAGATCTCCCAGACCACGCTGCGCTCGGTGCTCGGCGGCGTCGATCTCGACCATCTGCTGGGCGAGCGCGAGAGCCTCAACGAGTCGCTCCAGCAGGTGATCGACGCGCAGACCGAGCCGTGGGGGATCAAGGTGACCACGGTCGAGATCAAGGACGTCGAGATCCCCGAGCGCATGCAGCACGCGATCGCCCGCCAGGCCGAGGCCGAGCGCGAGCGCCGGGCGAAGATCATCAACGCCGAGGGCGAGGCCCAGGCGGCCACCCGGCTGGCCGATGCGGCCGACATCATCGGCCGCAACCCGACCACGCTCCAGCTGCGTTACTTGCAGACCCTGCGCGAGATCGGCGTCAACCAGAACTCCACCATCGTGTTCCCGATGCCGATCGATCTGGTCAAGCCGGTGCTCGACGCGATCCAGCAGGGCCGCGATGCGTCCGCCTCCCCTGCGGCGCCCGCACCGGCCGTCGGGGCCGCTGAGAACGGCGCGCTCGAGGCCGGCGAGGCCCGCGCGCTGGGCCCCGGTGGCGCGTCGGAGCCCGGCGAGACGGCCCCGGCGGCCGAGCCCGTTCCGGTCGAGGACCCGCAGGAGCCTTAGCCCCGCGGGCTCTAGCGCTTAGCTGCGGCGCCCGGCCCGCGGCACTCGCGTCAAGAGCCGTCACCCCGCGACACGGCTGGAAAAGCGCCGTGCCGCGGGGCGGGCGCCGCAGCTAATGCGCCTTCAACTTCAGCGGCAGCAGTCGTCGACGTCTTCTTGGCGTCGGTGACCTTGACCGAGAAGTTCAGGGTCTTGACCTTGTGGTTCTTGACCTTCGTCTGGAGCGACTTGCTCTCGCTGACGAGCGGACCGCTAGTCGTGATGGTCACGGCGTTGGACGCGCTCTTCAGCGTGATCACGAGCTTGCCGCCCTTGATCGCGACGGTCTTGGCCTTGCCGCCGACGACCTTGAGGCCCTTGATCAGCGTCGTGGTCGTGCACTTCTTCTTGCCCTTCTTGGTCGCGCACGTCTTGTGCTTGACGATCGCTGACTTCGAGAACTTCAGGCCGCTCGGGACGCCGAGCGCCACGCTGGCGACCTTGGCCGCGCCCTTGCCGTGGGTGACCTTGAACTTCAGGCTCGGATGCCCACTGGCCAGGCCACTGGTCGAGCCCGAAGCCGTCGGCTTCGATGCGCAACCGGTGAACGCGATCGGCGCGGTCACGCTGGCGGTCGCCCCGCTCTGGGCGGTGAACTGACCACCGATGCTGGCCGGCGCGCAGTCGGTGTTGAACGCCTTCTGCCCGTTCGGCCCGGTGATGCTCAGCGCCAGGCTGGTCAGCGGCAGATCCGGGACATCGGCGAACGTCACCGTCCCGTTGGCCAGGCCCACGTCACCGGTATCGGTCAGCCCGAACGGAGCCGGGAACGAGACCAGGATCTTCGGCGCACTGATCGAACCGGTCAGCGTCACGGTCCCGTTGGCCAGCGCCGCGTCCGGGACGCCCGGAGCAGTGGCCTTTGCCGTACCGATCTGGCACGGCGTGCCGGTCAGGCACGGACCGGCGGCGGCAACGTTCGGCGTGAGGCCCTTCGGCAGGCTGAACACGATCGTCTTGCTCGACGCCTCGCCCAGCGCCTGGGTCTGCGTCAGCGTGATGGCGGCGCCGCTGTCGTTCTTGTCCTTGGTGATCGCAGCGCTGAGCTTCGGCGCGTACGGCAGCAAGGTGCAGCCGGTCGGCGTGAACGATCCCGACGGGGACGCTGCGGGGGTGGCACCGTAGTACGTGATGCTCGACGTGGTCGTGGCCGTGCTACAGCTCGTCGGCAAGTGGGTGAACGGCACGCCGTTCAGCGTCGGGTTGAGCGTGAGCGAGAACGCGTCGATGGTGACCGGTGTCGGTCCTTGGTTCGTGTTCTGGAAGGTCGTCGTCAGATCGACGCCGACGGTGGGGGTGGTGCGAAGCGACGCCCCGGTATAGCCAGGCGGGAATGGCGCCGGCAGCACCGTCTCGAAGCCCGCGAACTCGTTCGCGTGCTGGGGCGGGACAATGTAAACGGGGTTGTTGGACAGCGTGCCCACCGGTGCGCTGACGGTCACGTCCGCGGTACCGACCTGACAGGCGGCGGACAGCTGAGTGGTCTGGGTGCAGGACGGATTCGCGGTCCCGTTCGCCAGCAGGCCGGGTGCAAGCGATACGACGACCGTCTTGGGCGTATCGCCGCTGTCGGCAAACGTTATGGCGGTCTTGATACTCGGGTTGCTCCCAGCCTGGGTGTTCGACGGCGTGACGCTGAGCGTCTCGCCGGCCGCCAGTGCGGAAGCCGGAAGCGCCGCAAACGCGGCGGCCGCTGCTATGAGCCCCAGCAGAGCTCGCCGTGGTCGTAATGACACTTGGCTGATACCTCCTCTAGATGATGACTTGCGGGAAAGCCTCCACCCCAGACTCCCACCACGCCGGCCAATTCATTCGAGGCGTGGAGCGGTCGCGGAGGTCGCGCGGACGCCATGCTAGCGGCATGTCTGGGATCCTGCACGCGCGTAGCTAGCTATGAAGCTGCTGGCCTTCAGCGATCTGCACCGCGATCTGGACCGCGCCGAGCGCCTGGTCGAGTTGGCGCAGGACGCTGACGTGGTACTCGGCGTGGGCGATTACGCCACGATGCGAATGGGCCTGGAGGGGACGATCGAGGTGCTCAGCGCGATCGCCGCGCCGACCGTGCTCGTCCCGGGCAACGCGGAGTCAGACACCGAGTTGTGGCGGGCATGCGCCGACTGGCCCAGCGCCCGCGTGCTCCACGGCGAGGCTCTCCAGCTTGAGGGCGCCGAGTTCTTCGGGCTGGGCGGCGGCATTCCACCCACCCCGTTCCCGTGGAGCTTTGACCTCAGCGAGGACGAGGCGGCGGCCAAGCTCGAGAGCTGTCCCGAGGGCGCCGTGCTCGTCGTGCACTCACCGCCGAAGGGCTACCTCGACGAAGCCCACGGCCGCCATCTCGGCAGCCGGGCGATCCTTGAGGCGATCGAGCGCAAGCTGCCCGCGCTCGTGGTCTGCGGTCACATCCATCAGTGTTGGGGCTCGGAGGCGGCGATCGGAACCACGCCGGTCGTCAACGTCGGGCCCGAGGGACGGTTCTTCGAGGTCTGAGCCTGCGGCAACGGTGGCGCGGCGCCGTCGCTGCGGATGAGCCGGGTGGCCAGGAGGGCCAGGGCGGGGATCGCCACCAGCGCGAGCATGGCCAGGAACCACAGTTGACCCGCGTCGGTGCCCTCGCCCAGGGCGTGAGCCAGGCCGGCCAGCCAGGCCAGTGCGGTGAAGCGGTGAAGCTTGCGCCACCGCACCGCGCCGATCCAGCGCCGCGCGTAGTACGAGAGGCCGAGGAGCGCCAGCCCCCACCCGCCGACGATCCCGAGCGACGTCCAGAACGTCTTGTAGCTCGAGACAAACGGAATCGCAATGTCGGCGATCGAGGGATGCAGGAACTGGTCACCAAGCAGCGTCACGCCGTGAACGACGATGGCCACGATCGTGGCCAGCGCGAGCGTGTCGTGACCGGCCCGGAGTTCGCTTGTGCGGCCCCGCAGCAGCTTGGTGCTCATGAGCAGGCCGGCCGAGACGGCCAGGCTGGCGAGCACGAGTGCGGCGAAGCCCGCGGCGCGACTCGTGATCCAGAACAGGTGAGGCGTCGGATCGGTCATGCATCAAGCTTCGGCCGGATCCGGTAGACGCGCGTAGGGAGCGCCTACGAGCTTCGTAAGAGCGCTAGTGCTGGACGTAGCCCGCGCGCAGGTGCGACTGGCGCGCGTAGGCCTGGGCGGGCTGGCTCGCCGCGGTGGCGAAGGTGACGTCGAATGCGCTGCCGCCGTCGCGCAGCGACGACGGCGCGGCGGTGCCGGCGCTGTCGGAGGAGTTGCGGGTCACGATCAGGCGCTGAGCGCCCGCCGTGAGCTTGATCTTGGTCCGCGTCCAGTCCCCGCCGGCGATCGTGCCGAACGTTCCGTCGCTCGCCACCGCGCTCGCCGAGTCGAAGGTCATCGAACCGAAATTGGCCAGCGGGAGGGCCTGGCAGCTGTACTGGCTGATGCACTGCGACGGCGCCTCAACGATCCACTCCGCCGAGCTGACGTCGATCGCGGCGCTGCGCAGGACCTTGCGGAAGCTCTGGTGGCTGGTCAGGTCGTCGAGCTCGACCACGACGCGGTGCCCGGTCACGGTCACGGTGGCGTGCATCGCGTCGCCGGGCTGCACCACGAGCGCGATCGTCTTGGAAGGTGCGGGGACCAGCTCGTACCAGGCGGTCGAGACGACCTTGCCGGCGGCGTTGCAGTCGAGCTCGGTGCCGATCTGCTCGAGCGCGGCCGAGGTCGGGCTGTACCCGCCGAGTCCGACCCAGGCCGACGAGTAGCTCGGGCGCCCGGCCGTGCACGTGGCGCTCGGCTGGGTCCACCCGGCCGACACCTGGCGGAACGACACGCCGGCCCGATGCACCGCATACCCGGCCCAGTTGGTGCTCTTGGTCGTCTTGGCCAGCGCCGCCGGCGCTGCGGCCGCACCCAGGGTGAGGACGAGCACGGCAGCGAGACCCAGTCGGACGCCCCATTTCCGTTCACGCTCGAGCCGTGCTCGCAATTGCCTACCCCCTGGCCGCCTGCAGGATCGCCGCGGCGCGCCCCTGGCAGTCGTACATCGTGACTGTCGATCCGCTCGTAGTTAACGTGACGCGCCGGCACGTGCTTGCGACGATGTTCATGGCGGATTGGCTGCCCGTCCGCGTGTCGCCTGGCAATCCACCGCCCTGGGTGCTGTCGACGATCACCCAACGCAGTCGCCCGGCCGCGACCTCCTGGGCCAGCCAGGTGGCGCTCACCGAGCTCTCACGGCCCGAGAAGCCGCCGAGTCCGGCCACATTCGCATTGGAAGAAACAACCGCCGCAGCGGCGCTGCTCTGACTAGACACCCCGATGGCACCCCCACCGTGTTGCTCGGCATAGCGTAGCGCGGCGGTCAACGAGGCACTGTCGCCTCCGAAGCCACCCGGACCGCCCCCCGCGAGGGCGCCGTTACCCGATCGCTGGGGCGAGAAACCACCGGCCGCACCGGACTGCGGTGGCGCGACGCCTCCGGCGCTGCCCGACTGCGGAGGGACGAAGCCTTGCGGTGGTGCAGAGCCGCCTCGGCCCGTGCCGCCTGAGCCACCCGTGCTCCCCGGGCCAAACCGACCGCCGCCACCGCGGGCGAACCCGCCGCCCGCCCCGCCCGGCCCGCCGGCCGATGCGCTGGCCGAGCCACCGGCCGGGAACGTGCTGCTGGTCGTGTGGCCGAGCGTCTCGGCCGCCCAGGCCGCCGGGGCGGCGAGTAACGCGGCCAGGACGACCGCGACCAGGACGCCGCGCACGCGCCGCGGGAGGTCCAGAGCGAGGATCACCGCGCACGCGCCGGCCACGCCGATGATCAGCGGCTTGGCCCACGACAACGAGCCGTTCAGGTCGCCCAGGACGACCAGTTCGGTCACGGCGCCGGCCGCGATGGCCAGCGGCGCGATCACCCGGGCCACCCGGGTGTCGTCGGCGCTCCCCCCGAGCGAACGGGGCAGCATCACGCTGGCGCCGGCGCCGACCAGGGCGGCGGCGAACGGGGCGAGGAACGACACGTAGTACGGGTGGAAGATGCCCGACGCATAGCTGAACACGACGGCCGAGGTCAGGAAGGCGCCGCCGACCGCGAGCAGCCAGCCGGTGCGGGGATCGCGCCGGCGAAGCCGGGAGAGAACGAGGATGGCCAGCCCGGCCACCGCCGCGAAGCCGAGCAGCCAGCCTGCCTGGTCGCCCAGCGACGACTGCAGCAGTCGGAAGGGCCCGGTCGCGCCCCCGAACAGGCTGTTGGCGCCGAATCCACCTCCACCGCCACCGCCACCGCCCGCGCCCCCGGGGCCGCCGGTCTGGCCGGCCACGCGGCCGAGGCCGTTGTAGCCGAAGATCAGCGACCAGATGCTGTTGTCCGAGGTCCCGGAGATCCAGGGCCGGTCGGCCGCCGGGGTGAGCGTGACCACGAGCGGCCACGCGCCGCCCACCACGACCAGCGCGGCCCCGCCGGCCAGAAGCTGGCGAAACGCGCGCAGCCGGGCGCGCCAGGTCTCGCCCCACCGGCTCCACATCCACGCGAGCGCGATTCCGGGCACGACGAGCAACGCCACGCCCATCTTCGTCTCGAAGCCCAGCCCAACGCACACGCCGGTGAGCACGAGCCACTTGGTGCGGCCGGTCTCGAGCGCGCGCACCGTGCACCACAGGGCGGCGACGCAGCACAGGATGAGCAGCTCGTCGGGGTTGTTGTGGCGCGCGATCGCCACCGTGATCGGCGTGAGCGCGAAGGCCAGGCCGGCCACAGTCCCGCCCACGCGGCCGAACATCCGCCGGGTCATGTCGTAGACGAGCGCGACCGCGACGACCCCCATGAGCGCCTCGGGCACGAGGATGCTCAGCGGGTGAAAGCCGAATACGCGGACCGACAGCGCCTGTACCCAGAAGGCCAGCGGCGGCTTGTCGATCGTCATCAGCCCGGTCTTGTCGAGCGAGGCGAACAGGAAGTCGTGCCAGCTCGTGCTCATCGAGCGCACGGCGGCCGAGTAGTAGGTGTTGGCCCAGCCGTTGACGCTCAGGTTCCACAGGTTGAGGACGGCCGCCAGCGCCATCAGCCCGATCAGCTCGGGTCGGGCGACGAGCGCACGCAAGCGGGTCCGCCCGCCGGTGCGGGAGCGCAGCCGCGCACCCGCGGGCGCCGTCCCGGGGTAGGAGATCGAGTCCCAGCTCATGGCTGGTCGGGGGCGCGGTGCGCCTCGGCGGCGATGCCGGCCGCGGCCATCGCCGCGAACACGGCCGCAGCCGCGGCGACAAGGGTCCAGGACAGGAAGGTCATCGTCGGTCTCCTCGGGGTCGAAAACTCTGCGTCGGAGAGGAGAATCGGACCGCGGCCGAAGCTCGTGTGAAGACGTGCCTAAGACGCGCGTAGGAGTGACTGGGGCCTACAGTAAGCAGCACCCAGAGAACCAGGAGAACGAACCGTGAACCCCAACAGCTTCGACGCAAAGGCGACGCTCGCCGTGGGCGGGCGCGACTACGAGATCTTCCGCCTGGATGCGCTCCAGGCCTCCTACGACATCGCCCGCCTGCCGTTCTCGCTCAAGGTGCTGCTCGAGAACCTGCTGCGCAACGAGGACGGTGAGTCCATCCGCGCGCAGGACATCGAGGCGCTGGCGAGATGGGACGCCAAGGCCGAGCCCGCCACCGAGATCTCGTTCACGCCGGCGCGGGTGATCATGCAGGACTTCACCGGCGTGCCGGCCGTGGTCGACCTGACCGCGATGCGCGACGCGATGGGCGAGATGGACGGCGACCCGCGCAAGATCAACCCGCTGGCGCCGGCCGAGCTCGTCATCGACCACTCGGTGCAGGTCGACGTGTTCGGCTCGTCGGCCGCGTTCGCCCGCAACGCCGAGCTCGAGTTCGAGCGCAACCGCGAGCGCTATGCGTTCCTGCGCTGGGGCCAGGGCGCCTTCGACAACTTCAAGGTGGTCCCGCCCGACACCGGGATCGTCCACCAGGTCAACCTCGAGTACCTGGCGCGCGTCGTGTTCGTGAACGACAAGCTCGGGCAGGCGTATCCCGACACGCTCGTCGGAACCGACTCGCACACCACGATGATCAACGGGCTCGGCGTGCTCGGCTGGGGCGTGGGCGGGATCGAGGCCGAGGCGGCCATGCTCGGCCAGCCGATGTCGATGCTGATCCCGCAGGTGCTGGGCTTCAGGCTGACGGGGGAGTTGCACGAGGGCGCCACCGCCACCGACCTCGTGCTGACCGTCACCGAGATGCTGCGCGCCCGCGGCGTGGTCGGGAAGTTCGTCGAGTTCTACGGCGACGGGCTGGCGCGGCTGCCGCTGGCCGACCGGGCCACGATCGGCAACATGTCGCCCGAGTTCGGGTCGACCTGCGCGATCTTCCCGATCGATTCAGAGACCCTCCGTTACCTCGAGTTCTCGGGACGGCCGCGCGAGCTGATCGAGCTCGTCGAGGCGTACGCCCGGGAGCAGGGCCTGTGGCACGACTCGGAATCTGACGAGCCCACGTTCAGCGACGAGGTCGAGCTCGACCTCGGAATGGTCGTGCCCAGCATCGCCGGCCCCAAGCGCCCTCAGGACCGCGTCTCGCTGACCGAGTCAAAGCCGGCGTTCCGGATGGCGCTCGAGGGCTACCTGCCCGAGGAGGACCCCGAGGACGAGGCCGTGGCCGAGAGCTTCCCGGCCTCAGATCCCGTGGCCACGCACGTGCCCAACGGCGAAGGCCACGAGCCGGCCGGCGGGACCGGGGGCGCGCAGGTGGCCGACCGCCAGACCACGCTCACGTCGGTCACGCTGGAGGACGGAACCGAGACTTTCCTGGACCACGGGCACGTGGTGATCGCCGCGATCACTTCGTGCACCAACACCTCCAATCCGTCGGTCATGCTGGGCGCGGGCATCCTGGCCCGAAACGCGGTCCAGCGCGGGCTGACCGTGAAGCCCTGGGTGAAGACGTCGCTGGCCCCCGGCTCCAAGGTGGTCACCGAGTACCTGGACCGCGCCGGCCTCACCGAGTACCTGGACGAGCTCGGCTTCAACCTGGTCGGGTACGGCTGCACGACGTGCATCGGCAACAGCGGTCCGCTGCCGGCGGAGATCTCCGCGGCCGTGCAGGACAACGACCTGGCCGTCGTCTCGGTCCTGTCGGGCAACCGCAACTTCGAGGGCCGCATCAACCCCGACGTGAAGATGAACTACCTCGCCTCGCCCCCGCTGTGCGTGGCCTACGCGATCGCCGGGACGATGGACGTCGACCTCTACGACCAGCCGCTCGGCGAGGACCGCCACGGGGAGCCGGTGTTCCTCAAGGACATCTGGCCGAGCGCCGCCGAGGTCGCGGCCACCGTCGAGGAGGCGGTCCAGTCGGACATGTTCCGCAAGAGCTACGGCGAGGTGTTCGACGGCGACGAGCGGTGGAACACGCTCGAGGTGCCGACCGGCCAGCAGTTCGAGTGGGATCCGCGCTCGACGTACGTCCGCCGTCCTCCGTTCTTCGACGACCTCCCGCGCGAGCCCGTGCCGCCCGAAGACATCGAGCGGGCGCGCGTGCTGGCCGTGCTCGGCGACAGCGTGACCACCGACCACATCTCTCCGGCGGGCTCGATCAAGCGCGACGGCCCGGCCGCCCGGTACCTGAACGAGCATGGCGTGGAGGCGCGGGACTTCAATTCGTACGGCTCGCGCCGCGGCAACCACGAGGTGATGATGCGCGGGACGTTCGCGAACATCCGCCTTCGCAACCGGCTCGCGCGGGCGGGTGGCGGCGCCCTTCCCGAAGGTGGGGTGACGATCTACCTGGGGGCCGACGGCCACGGCGAGCAGATGTCGATCTACGACGCGGCCATGAAGTACATGGAGGCCGACATCCCCTTGATCGTGCTCGCCGGCAAGGAGTACGGCTCGGGCTCCTCACGAGACTGGGCGGCCAAGGGGACAAAGCTCCTGGGCGTCCGGGCGGTGATCGCCGAGAGCTTCGAGCGGATCCACCGCTCGAACCTGGTCGGGATGGGCGTGCTGCCGCTCCAGTTCGCGGCCGGCGAGTCGGTTTCCGGTCTCGGGCTGACCGGCCACGAGACGTTCACGATCGCGGGCATCGCCGGGGCCGACCCCATCCCGCGTGAGCTGACCGTGCGCGCCGACGACAGGGAGTTCGGGGTCACCGTGCGGATCGACACCCCCAAGGAACAGCAGTACTACCGCCACGGCGGCATCCTGCAATACGTCTTGCGTTCGCTGCTCCGTTCCTAGCTACGCGCCGTTCTTTGGCGATGCAGCTACGTATTTGTTAGCTGGATCGCCAAAGTTCCGAGTTTCCAGGCCGTTTTTCGGGTAGAAGGCGGTCCAGAATGACAGCACTCCGACATCTGGCGCGTTGGATCGCTTGGCAGATCGGCGATCACGACGCCGCGCCAAGCCACCCGCCGGCGCACATCACCGTCTTGTCGGACGCCGGCGTCGAAGACTTCTAGGCCGCGGGGCTGAGCGCTTCCAGCTCGCCGCTCTCGGCCAGTTCGGCGAGGGCCTTGCGCTCGAGCTTGCGGACCGCGTCCGAGGAGATGCCCAGCCGCCGGCCGGCCTCTCGGAGCGGCGTCGGCTCGTCCCCGTCGATCCCGTAGCGGAGCTTGACCACGTTGCGCTCGGGCTCGGGGAGGCGCTGCAGCGCCCGGCGCAGAGCCGCGTCGCGCGCGGCCAGTTCGACCTCTTCGTGAGGCGCGCTGGCGTCTGAGGCCAACAGCGCGCCGAGCGTGGTCTCCTCCTCCTCGCCGACGGGCCGGTCGAGGCTCGTCACCACGCGGGCGATGTCGCGGGTGGCCAGCACCTCACGAAGCTCCAGCTCGGCGGCCGTCGCGAGTTCCTCGTCGCTCGGCTCGCGACCCAGCTCCGCGATGAGCGCGGCCCGGGCGCGCCCGATGCGCCGCTCGCGCTGGCCGATGTGAACGGGCACACGGATCGGCCGGGCCCGGTTGGCGATCGCGCGCTGGATCGACTCACGGATCCAGAACGTGGCGTAGGTGGAGAACTTGTAGCCCTTGCGCCAGTCGAACTTCTCGGCCGCGCGGATCAAGCCGAGCATGCCCTCCTGGATCAGGTCCAGCAGCGGCAGATCGAGACCCTCGTAGCTGCGGGCGTTGGAGATGACCAGGCGCAGGTTCGAGTTGACCAGGCGCTCCTTGGCGGCCAGGTCGCCGCGCTCGATCCGCTTGGCCAGAGCCACCTCCTCGGACCGGGTCAACAGCCGGTGACGGCGGACCTCGGCCAGGAACAGCGACATCGAGTCCATGGTGCGCTCGGCGGTGTCGCTCGGACTGAAGGCGGGCTCCGCTTCGCGGTCGCGCTGATAGCCCCGCTCGTCGCGGAGGTCGATCCCCCGATCGGCGAGCAATCCGCGCAGCGACTCGAGCTCGGACTCCCGCTCGTCCACCTTCAGGTCCGGAGACATGCCTGGATTGCTACCCATCGCAGGCGCCCTGCACACGCGGCACGGCCGCACGCTCCGCAATCGAGCGCGTTAGTGAATAGCCTTCGGTGCATGAGTACGCCGGAACTGCTCATGCGGCTCTTGAGCTCGCCCGGTCCCTCGGGGCACGAGTCCGTCCCGGCACAGGTGTGGCGGGAGTACTGCTCGACCTTCTCCGAGGACGTGGGCGGCGATCGCGTCGGCTCCTCGTACGCGCGGGTCCCCGGCACCGCCGGAGGGCTCACCGTGGCCGTCGTCGGCCACATCGACGAGATCGGCCTGCACATCTCGCACATCGACGACGACGGGTATCTGCGCTTCGGCCAGGTCGGCGGGTGGGACGCCGGCGTGCTGATCGGCCAACGGGTGCGGCTGCGCACGCGCGACGGCGACGTGCCCGGCGTGATCGGCCGCAAGCCGATCCACCTCCTCAAGGACGAGGACCGCAAGAAGGTGCCCGAGCTCAAGGAGCTTCACATCGACATCGGGGCCAAGGACGCCGACGAGGCCCGCGGGCTGGTCCGCATCGGGGACGTGGCAGTGATCGACGCCGAACCGGTCGAGTTCCGTCACGAGCGGATCGTCTCGCGCTCGCTGGACAACCGCGTCGGCTGCTACGTCGCCGCCGAGGCGGCCAGGCTGGTCGCGGAGGCCGGCGGCGCGCCGGGCGACGTGCTGGCTCTGGCCGTAACCCAGGAGGAGACCACGTTCGCCGGCGCGCGCACCAGCGCGTTCGCACACGATCCGGACATCGCGGTGGTGGTCGACCTGACCTTCGCCACCGATCAGCCGGGGGTCGAGCTCGGGCCGATCACCCGCCATCCGCTCGATTCGGGGCCGGTCATCGCCCGCGGGACATCCCTGCACCCGCTGGTCTTCGAGCGGCTGTACGAGGCGGCCGAGGCCGAGGACGTTCCGTACACGCTCGAGTCCCTGGGGAAGGGGACCGGCACCGACGCCGACGCGATCCACCTCAGCCGCGCCGGGGTCGCCACCGGGCTGATCTCGATCCCGTGCCGGTACATGCATTCCCCGGTCGAGATGGTGTCGGTGGCCGACGTCGAGGCGGCGGCTCGGCTGATCGCGGCCTTCGCCCGGCGGCTCGAGCCCGGCACCTCGTTCGAGCGCTGAGCTCGGGACGACGGGAGCATGCTCGTGCTGTTCGACATCGACGGCACGCTCCTGACCTCCGCCACCCGGGCGCACAGCCAGGCGCTGGACGCCGCGATCAGGGAGGTGCACAGCGTCGACCCAGCCGGGAGGCGCCGCCTGATCAATCCGGCGGGCCGGACGGACGGAGAGATCGCCCGGCTGATCCTGCTCGACCTCGGCGTGTCGGCCCGACGCATCGACGAGCGCTCACGCGACGTGTGCGAGGCATGCTCTCGTATCTACGCCCAGACCTGCCCGCCGGATCTGAGCTCGCACGTCATTCCCGGCATCCCCGGGGTTCTGGCCTGGTTGGGCGAGCGAGCGGGCGTGACGCTCGGCCTGGTGACCGGCAACTACGAGACGGTCGGGCGGATCAAGCTGCGGCGCGCCGGAATCGGGAAGTGGTTCGCCTCAGCGCCAGGCGGCTTCGGATCGGATTCCGAGGATCGCGCCGCACTGCCTCCTATCGCCCGCCGGCGGGCCGGGCACGTCCCGCGCGAGCAGACCATCGTGATCGGCGACACGCCGCGTGACATCGCCTGCGCCCGGGCCGACGGCGTGCGCTGCGTCGCGGTGACGACCGGGCAATATGGGGCGGACGAACTCGCCGGGGCCGACGCGGTGGCGACCGACGCGGCCGGGCTGCGCCTCAGCCTCGAAGGACTAGGTATAGCTGTATAGCTATACCTTTGGGGTCGGGAACTGCGTGCGCATGAGCAGGTCCCACACCCGGTCGGGCATCAGGCGCCGCTGGCCCATCATCACGCGGGCGCTCGGGGTCACGGGGTAGCGAGTCTTTGGATGGTCGGCCTTCAGGGCGCCTGCGATCGTCTTCGCCACGACCTCGGGTCCCCCGCCCAGCTTGGACAGCGGGCCCTTGTAGACCTGCTCGGTGGCGCGCGCCACATCGCGGTTGAAGCCCGCGTACGGTCCCTCGGCATCCCCGACCGACGCGGCCGCGGTGTCGCCGAAGTTCGTGACGATCAGCCCCGGCTCAATCACGATCACCTCGACCCCGAAGCCGCGCACCTCGAAGCGCAGCGCGTCGGAGATCGCCTCGACCGCGTACTTGGTCGCGTGATACATCCCGCCGCCCGGGAAGGTCAGCTTGCCGCCCATGCTGCTCAGGTTGACGATCCGGCCCCAGTGCTGCCCACGCATGCCCGGCAGCACCAGCTGGCACATCCGGACCAGCCCGAACACGTTGGTCTCGAACTGCCGGCGCACCTGGTCGATCGGCACCGACTCGACCGCGCCCGACTGGCTGTAGCCGGCGTTGTTGATGAGCACGCCGACGGCACCCTCGGCCTGTTCGACGGCCTCGACCGCGGCGGCCATCGATGCCTCGTCGGTCACGTCGAGGGCGAGCGTCCTACAGCCGCTGCGCTCGAGCTCGGCGAGGGTCTCGGGCTTGCGCGCGGTGGCGTAGACCGTCCACCCTTCGCGCGCGAGGAGCTCCGCGGTGGCGCGGCCGATCCCGCTCGAGCAGCCCGTGATCAGGACGGCCTTCGAAGGCACCTACCGCCGCACCAGCTTCTTGTAGGTGATGCGGTGCGGGCGATCCGCCTCGGCGCCCAGCTGCTCGTGCCGGAAGCTCTCGTACGCCTCGAAGTTGCCCTCGAACCACCGGACCTCCGAATCCCCCTCGAAGGCGAGCACGTGCGTGGCGATGCGGTCCAGGAACCAGCGATCGTGCGAGACGACCACCGCGCATCCAGCGAACGCCAGCAGCGCCTCCTCGAGCGCGCGCAGCGTGTCCACGTCGAGGTCGTTGGTCGGCTCGTCGAGCAGCAGCAGGTTGCCGCCCGTGCGCAGCAGCTTGGCCAGGTGCAGGCGGTTGCGCTCGCCGCCCGACAGCTTGGCCACCTTCTTCTGCTGATCTGACCCCTTGAAGTTGAAGCCGGCGACGTAGGCGCGGCTGTTGACGGTCCGGTCACCCAGCGCGATCTGGTCCTGGCCGCCCGAGATCTCCTGCCACACGGTCTTCTCGGCATCGAGCGCGTCGCGGGACTGGTCCACGTAGGCCAGTTCGACGGTGTCGCCGAGGCGAAGCCCGCCGGCATCCGGCTGCTCCTGGCCGGTGATCAGGCGCAGCAGCGTGGTCTTGCCGGCGCCGTTGGGACCGATCACCCCGACGATCCCGCCGGGTGGGAGGCTGAACGACAGGTCGTCGATCAGGAGGCGGTCGCCGTAGGACTTGCGCAGGCCCTCCGCCTCGACCACGACGCCACCCAGCCGGGGCCCCGCCGGGATGTGGATCTGAACCTGGTCGAGCTTGACGTTGCGGTCCTGGGCGAGCAGCGCCTCGTAGGCGTTCAGGCGGGCCTTGGGCTTGTTGCGCCGGGCGCTGGCGTTCAGGCGCACCCATTCGAGCTCCTGATCGATCGTCCGCTGGCGTGCGCTCTCCTGTTTGGCTTCGGTTGCCAGGCGGGCGCGCTTCTGCTCGAGCCAGCCGGAGTAGTTGCCCTGGTAGGGGATCCCGCGGCCACGGTCTAGCTCGAGGATCCAGCCGGCCACGTTGTCCAGGAAGTAGCGGTCGTGGGTGATGGCCACGACCGTGCCCTTGTACTCCTGGAGGTGCCGCTCGAGCCACGCCACCGACTCGGCGTCGAGGTGGTTGGTCGGCTCGTCAAGGAGCAGCAGGTCGGGCTGGCTCAGAAGCAGCCGGGCCAGGGCCACGCGGCGGCGCTCGCCGCCGCTCAGCTTGGTCACTTGCGCGTCGCCGGGCGGGGTTCGGAGCGCGTCCATGGCGATCTCGAGCGTGGTGTCGAGGTTCCAGGCGTCGACCGCGTCGATCTGCTCCTGGACGCGTGCGAACTCGTCGGCGGTCTCGTCCGAGTAGTTCATCGAGAGCTCGTTGAAGCGATCGAGCAGCGCCTTGGTCGCCGCGACGCCGTCCTCGATGTTCTCGCGGACCGTCTTGCTCTCGTCCAGCTGAGGCTCCTGCTCGAGCATGCCCACGGTGGCGCCCTGGCCGAGCTGCGCATGACCGTCGAACTCGGTGTCGAGGCCGGCCATGATCCGCAGCAGGGTCGACTTGCCGGCGCCGTTATAGCCAATCACGCCGATCTTGGCGCCCGGCAGGAACGACAGCGAGATATCGGTCAGGACCTGGCGGTCGGGCGGATACCGGCGCGAGAGCTTGTAGGTGGTGAAGATGTACTGGGTCGACATGGTGGTCGTGCAGAGGATAGGAGCCCGGTCGTGCGCGCTCTAGCTGCAGGGTTCGCGCTCATCGCCGTCGCCTGCATGACGGTGGCGATCGTCGGCATGGTGACCGGCCGTCCCGGCGACCGTACCGGTTGGCTCCTCCGCGCGGCGGCAGTGGTGTGCTTCGCGACCGCCGTGGTCCTGAACATCGCCGGGCATTAAACTTGTGCCCTCAACGACGAAGGAGAGAGCATGGCGAAGGTCATTTACACGGCAGAGGCAACCGTCACAGGCGGACGGGAGAAGGGTCACGGTCAGACCACCGACGGCGCCCTCGACGTCCAACTGCGCCCACCCACCGAGGGCGGCGGCACCAACCCCGAGCAGCTGTTCGCCGTCGGCTACGCGGCCTGCTTCGAGGGCGCGCTCGGCGTCGCCGCGCGGCGCGCCAAGGCCGAGGTCGGCGACGCTTCGATCGACAGCAAGGTCAGCCTGATCACGACCGAGGATCGAGGGTTCAACGTGGCCGTCGAGCTCAACGTGACGCTTCCGCAGGTCGAGGATGCCGAGGCGGCCAAGGAGATCGTCGCGGCGGCGCATCAGATCTGCCCGTATTCGAACGCCACGCGCGGGAATGTCGAGGTCACGCTGACCGCCAACGGCCAGCCGGTCGGCTGATCGGCCTCTGGCGCGGGCGCTTCCCGTGGCGGGCGTACGCTCCGCTGACTGTGGCCGCGTAGGTGTGTGTCCCACTCGGGTGACTCGCGTTCGGCACAGTCGCCGGACGGCACATACGGCCACGCGGTCACCCGATGCGGACACGCACCAAAGCTAGTTCTCCGGCTGCCAGCCGCTCACCACCCACTGACCGGGTTGCAGCTCGGTCACGGTGGCGAGCGCGACGTGCCAGGCCGGGCGGAGTCCCTGATAGGCGGTGGTGTTGGTCGCGCTCGTCGACTCGAGCGTCACGACCACGTATCGGTTTGGTCCGCCCGGCAGCGGCGCCACCGCCTGCACCGTCCCGCGGTTGGCGATCCCGCCCCGCTGGAGCTCGTAGTCGTCGGCCGTCTCGGCGGCGGCGAGCGCCATCGCCGAGCGAGCCTGGCCGACGCTCTGGGCGGCCAGTGAGCGCATGTCTCGGGCGACCGTCTGCGCCGTCCAGTTGATGTACGCGGTGGCGAACGCGCGCACCGCTTCGGCCGGCGCACTCGCCGCCCCCGCAGCGGTCTCGGGCGGCGGCGGTGGCGAGGGGTACTCGTGAGTGGCCTGAGCCTGGGCGAGCTTCGTCGGTCTGGCCGGGGTCCGGTGGTGCGTGGCGCCGCACGCGGCGCTGCTCAGCGCACACAGCCCGATCGCGACGGCGCGGCGCACCAGGCTCACAACCCGGCCGGGTGCCGCGCCACGAAACCGGCCGAGCTGCGGATCAGCGGATGCCAGCCGATCCCGGCGCTGCCGTCATCCGGCCCGGCCGCGTTGTGCGTGTCCCAGCGCAGCCCGTCCACGTACAGGAACACGTGGTCGGGATTGGCGTACAGCGTCACCCAGCGGCCCGGGCCGGGCTCACCGAAGGACTCGAGCGTCTCCGACGGTGCGTCGTAGGTCAGCGGGAGCAGCCGTGCGCCGTACAGCAGGTGCTCGGCGCTGCTCGAGCAGTCGTAGGCGGCGCCGATCTCCGACAGCGGCAGACCGTGAGAGCCCCCGACCTCGTACGGCTTGCCGGCGATCTGGTTGCCGGCGGCGATGATCTGCGCGACCGCCGGCGGTGCGTCCGCCGGGGCGGCGGCCAGTCCGTTCGAGAGCAGTTGGGCGTGGTCGGCTGTCGTCACCGGAACGCCCTCGACCGCCGCCGGCACGCACGCCCCCGGATCCTGCGCGGCCGGAGCCGCCCGGATGAGCACCGGCGCCGCCCCGTCGCTCTGCCCGAGCACGTTTCCCGCGCCCGCGGTCGGCGGGCGGACGATTTGCACCGCGCCCGACCAGAGCCCGTCCTCGTACGGGATGCCGAGCCGCCCGGCCAGCTCCCACCACAGATCGACCACCCTGGGCAGGCCGTCGACCGGCCCGCCGCCCAGGCCGATGTCGCGCTTATAGGCAATTGCCGAGCGCGCCCCCCACGTGATGCGCAGCGGCGTCAGGTAAGGCAGGCCGCCCATCGCGGTCGCCGTCTCGAAGGTCGTGCCGCCTAGCTCGGCGTAGCTGTCCGGGGAATCGAGCAGGTTGGCCCCGGAGGCGCCGACCACGCCGCTGCTCGGGTCCCCCGGGCCGCCGTACTCGGTGGCGCCGACCCGCTGGCCGCTGCCGGGCGGGCCGAGCGCGATCCCGCCTCCCGGGCCGGTCGCTTGTGACGCGGCCACCTGGGTGGCGCCGACGGGCGAGCCGCACTGATCGCCCACGCCGCCGAACACGCTCGTCAGCAGTGCGAGCAGCGCGGCGCCCAGCCCCGCGGCGAACACGGCGGCGACGCCGACCAGGACCACCAGTCCGCCACCGCCCCGCCGATGCTTCGCTTTGGGCCTCATGCGGCCAGATTAGGCCGCACGAGTCTAATAGAGTGTGATTGAGACTAATTTGTTGCATAGAGCGGGGCCCGGAGCGGATCGAATAGTTCCGCCGAAGACTTGGCCGCGCCGCTAACTTCTGTAGGTCATGCCCCGCATCCTCGACGTTGAGCAGGCCCTCCTCCTGCTGGAGCTCGAGCCGCCGTTCGATCAGCGCGCGGTTCAGCTCGCGCGCCGTCGAATGGCCAAGCGGTGGCACCCCGACATCGCACCCCCCGGGCGCCAGCACGAGCATCAGCGCCACCTGCAGGCGATCAACGAGGCGGCCGACCAGCTCGAGCAGCTGGCCGAGCAGTCCCGCGGCGGGAAGGTCAGCCGCAACGCGGTCAAGGTGTCGGCCGCGGCCGCGCGCAAGGCCCGCGAGGAAGAGGGCCGGAGGGCCTACGAGGCCGAGCAGCGCCAGCGGGCGGCGGCCGAGGAGCGCGCCAAGTACGACCCGTTCGGCTCGCGGGTGCCAGATCACTCGGTCGTGCACCGCTACGCGCGCTGCGTCTCCTATCCGGAATGGGGCGTGGGCAGCGTGACCGGGATCTACTTCTCCGGCGACGGGGACGATGTCCAGCAGTGGGCTCGGGTGAAGTTCTCGATCGGGATCCGAACGATCCCGGCCGGGTCGCTGCAGTTCGTCGACTTCTCGACGCCCGACCCGGCCGCGGATCGGGTCCAGCGGTTCATGACCGCGGCGCAGCACGCGCTGGCCGAGGGCGACGCCGCGCTGGCCGCACAGCGCCTCATCTACGCCCGGGACGCGGACCCGATGAACCCAGTGGTGCTGAGGTTGCTCACGAGCGCCTTCTGGCAGGCGGGCAACCTGCCCGCCGCCGCGCGCGCCGTGCGCGACTGGGCGAGGGCGGAGACCGATCGGCCCACGCCCGAGCGGTTCGCGGCGCGGATCTACGAGGACATGGGCGCGATCGACCTGGCCGCCGAGGCGGCCGAGCGCGCGGCGAACCGAGCACCCGCGGACGCGTCCTCGTGGGAGCGCCTGGGCCGCCTCCGCCTGCGGCTGATGGATCGCCCCGGCGCGATCTCGGCCCTCGAGCGGGCCCGGCTGGTCGGCCCGACCGTCGAGGGCCTGCTGTCACTTGCGCTCGCCTACCACCTGGCCGGCGACGTCGGGGCCGAGGTTTCGGCCGCCGAGGCGGCGACGCGTCTGGAACCGGACTCGCAGACCGCCTGGAACGCCTTCGCCCACGCGCTGGCCCGCACCGATCGGGCGTCCGAGTGCATCGAGGCCTGCCACCGGGCGCTGGCCCTCGGCGACAACGCCGAGGTCGCCGACCTGCTCGAGCGCGTCCAGGCCGCCCAGCCCCGCTCGCTGTCCGAGCGAACCGCGGCTTAGCTCTCGCCGGCGCTTCTGCCCGGCCCCGCCCCGTCCCCCGAACCCGAAATTTCCGCCAATCGAGGCGGCCGGAAAGGCTGGTGACGGAAAATGCGGGCTGGAGACGAGAAATCCGGCTGCTAACGCAGATCCGCGGACGAAATGGCGGAATTTTCGGGGTCGGGCGGCCGGGCGGGCGGGTCGCTAGGCGATCGAGCCTTCGCGGCCGCAGACCGGGCAGGACTCGCCGGCCGCCAGCGGGCGGCCGCCACAGCCGGGGCAGTTCTCGACGGACTCCAGGACCCCCAGCAGCTCGCCGATCCGGCACACGAGCAACCGCTCCTCCTCGACCTCGATCCACACGCCGGCGCTCGCCGGGAACACCACGTGGTCGCCGGGTCGGACCGGCATGGTAATCCCCACGTGATCCCACCAGTCGAGCCCGGGGCCGACCGCGAGCACGATGCCGTGCTGGGGCGGCGGCTCCTCGGAGCCGGGCGGCACGAGCAGCCCGGAACGGCGAACCCGATCGGGGTCGAGCTCCTTGATCACGACGCGGTCGAATAGGGGGCGGAGTTGCTGGCGCATGGGTGTGAAACGTCCGCTTCGGATCATAGGGTGGGGCACCGATGCGGCTCATCGTCGCCCGTTGCGAGGTCCGTTATCGCGGACGCCTGAACGCGCTCCTGCCGGAAGCGCTGCGACTGATCATGGTCAAGGCCGACGGGTCGGTGCTGATCCACGCCGACGCCGGAGGCTACAAGCCGCTGAACTGGATGACCCCGCCGACCGTGATCGAGGAGATTGGCTCCCCACCCACCCAAATCATCGTGCGCAAGCGCGCCCAGGTCGATGGCGACCGGCTCGAGATCGACATCGCCGAAGTGCTCTCGGACGTGGGCCACGCCATGGATCCGCCGGCCGAGGACACGGCGCTGACCAAGGACGGGGTCGAGGCCCATCTCCAGGAGCTGCTGGCCGAGCGGCCGGTCTGGTGCGGCGAGGGACTTCGCCTGGTCCGGCGCGAGTGGCCGACCGACATCGGCCCGGTCGACCTGATGTGCCGCGACGCCGACGACGAGTGGGTGGCGGTCGAGGTCAAGCGGGTGGCCGGCATCGAGGCGGTCGAGCAGCTCAGCCGCTACCTCGAGCGCATCCGGCTCGACCCCGCATTCGCGTCGTGCCGCGGCGTGCTCGCCGCCCAGACGATCAAGCCGCAGGCCTGCGTGCTCGCGGCCGCACGGGGAATCGACTGTGTGGAGGTGGACCTGGCCCTGCTGCGCGGCGAGCGCGAGCCGGATTTGCGATTGTTCGCGGCGTGAGCGGCGACCACGAGGCGGCACCAGTCCTGACCGAGCGGCGCGGGCGCGTCCTGATCGTCACGATCAACCGGCCTGATCAGCGCAACGCCGTCAACGCCGCCGTGGCCCAGGGCATCGCCACCGCGCTCGACGACCTCGACGCCGACGCGGGTCTCAGCGTCGGCGTCCTCACCGGCGCCGGCAAGGGCTTCTGCGCCGGCATGGACCTGAAGGCGTTCGTGGCCGGCGAGCGGCCGCACGTCGAGGGCCGCGGCTTCGCGGGCATCACCGAGCGCTCGGCCGACAAGCCGCTGATCGCGGCCATCGAGGGCTTCGCGGTGGCCGGCGGGCTCGAGGTGGCGCTGGCCTGTGACCTGATCGTCGCCGCCCGCGGCGCCCGGCTCGGCATCCCCGAGGTCAAGCGCTCGCTGGTCGCGGCCGGTGGCGCGCTGCTCCGCCTGCCTCGCGCGCTACCTCGCAACGTGGCCAACGAGCTGGCCCTGACCGGGGATCCGATCGAGGCCGAGCGAGCGCACGAGCTCGGACTGGTCAACCGCCTGGCCGAGCCCGGGCAGGCCCTCGACACGGCCCTTCAGCTGGCCGAGGCGATCGCCGCCAACGGACCGCTCGCGCTGGCGGCCACCAAGCGCGTCCTGGTCGAGGCGGCCGACTGGCCCGACGCGGAGTTCTTCGAGCGCCAGCGCCCCATCATCGATCCGGTGTTCAACTCCGAAGACGCGCGCGAGGGAGCAACCGCGTTCTCCGAGCGCCGCGAGCCGGTCTGGAAGGCTCGCTAGTGGGTCGAACCAAAACGTTGAGGTGAGACCCGCTTAGTCCTCCGAAGCGCCCCAGAGCGTCGCCACGACCGAGCGCGACCCGCCGCGGTCGCGGTGCTCGCACAGGTAGATCCCCTGCCACGTCCCGAGCGCGAGCCGCCCCCGTGCCACCGGCAGGGTCAACGACGGCCCGAGCAACGAGGCCTTGATGTGGGCGGGCATGTCATCGGCGCCCTCCAAGGTGTGGGTCCAGTACGGGGCATCCTCCGGGACCGCGGCGTTGAAGTAGGACTCGAAGTCGCGGCGCACGTCGGGCGAGGCGTTCTCGTTCAGGGCCAGCGAGGCCGAGGTGTGCTGGATCAGCAGGTGCAGCAGCCCCACGTCGATCTCGCCCAACTCGGGCAGGGCTCCGGCGATCTCTCGCGTCACCAGATGGAACCCGCGCGGGCGTGGGTCGAGCTCGATCTGGCGCTGGACCCACATCACGCCTCGGGGAGCCGCGCTACCCGCAGATCGACGCGCGAGCCCCGGAACGGAACGCCCTCGGTCTCGAGCAGCGAGCGCTGGCGCTCGCCCTTGGCCAGCGTGCCGTCGGAGCGGACCACCCGGTGCCAGGGCACCCGAGGGTCGTCGCACCCGTGCAGCACGGCGCCGGCCACGCGGGGCGCTCCGGGCGATATGTCGCCGTAGGTGCGAACGAAGCCGACGGGAATTGCCCGCACACGAGCCAGTATCTGCCGCTCGCGATCCGAGGCCACGCCGGGAGCATATGGCCGCCGCAGCTTGATAAGGTGCCCGACGCCGAGTTTCCCGCCAATTGGAGCGGGAAAGCGGGGGACCCACGTTCCCTGGGGCGAGTCACGGTCTGATGGCCGTGTAGCGCAGCCGCCGCGCGAGCCCGACAGCTAACCCCGTAGGCAACGAATATGAGCTTTGGAAGGCGCACGATTCCTCGACCGCTGGTCGCCTGCGCGGCCACGGTGGCGGTCGTACTGGGACTGTCCGCGGTGCCCGTGTCCTCGAGCGCCGACCCGAGCCTGGGACAGCTCAAATCCCAGTTGGGCGCCGAGCAGGCGCACCAGAACAGCCTCGCGTCCAGCATCAGCAGCCTGTCGCATCTGATCAGCTCGCTGAGCGCGCAGATCGCGCTGGTCGAGTCGCGCGAGGCGGCGGTCCGAGCCGACCTGGCCCGCGACCGGGCGCAGCTCGCGGCGGTGCAGCGTGCCCTGGCGCGCGAGCGGCGCCTGCTCGCCCTGCTCCGGGCCCGGCTGGCCCGGGCGCGCATGCTGCTCGCCCGTCAGCTCGTGACCAACTATGAGCACGCCAGGCCCGACCTGGTCTCGGTCGTGCTCGACTCGAACGGGTTCAAGGACCTGCTCGACCGCATCACCTTCCTGCGCGACGCCCAGCAGCAGCAGACGACGATCATCACGATCACCCGCGAGGCCAAGGCACGGGCCGACGCCGCCGCCACGCACCTGGCGGCGCTCCAGGCGACCGATCGCCAGATCACCATCGCGACCGCCCAGCGGGTCCGCGCGCTGGCCGGGATGAACCTGCTCCTGCACTCCAAGCAGTCGGCACTCGCCCGGGCGCGCTCTGTCCAGCAGGACGCGCTCGTAGCCAGCCGCTCGCGCGGCAGCCACCTGCAGGCTGAGATCTCCCACATCGAGGCCGAGCAGGCCGCGGCCGCGCGGCGCCGCCGCCGCCGCGCAGTCATCGGCCGGAGGCACTCCCACCCCTGCCGGCCCGACGTTCGGCCCCAGCGGCGGGTGGGCCATCCCCTACGCGATCGTGCTGTGCGAATCCGGCGGGCAGAACCTGACGCCCAACAGCGCCGGCGCCTCGGGCTACTACCAGATCCTCCCGAGCACCTGGAAGCTGTTCGGGGGCACTGGCCCGGCGGCGTACCTGGCGAGCAAGGCCGAGCAGGACGCGGTGGCCAGCCGGATCTGGAACGGCGGCGCGGGCGCCTCCAACTGGGTCTGCGCCGGCATCGTCGGCATCAGCTGACCCGCGGCCGACCCACGCCATAACCTGCGCGGCGGTGTCCCGCGCGCTCAGAGCCGGTCTGGTCGCGGCCATCCTCATCGTGGCCCTCGCGCTGCGCGTGGCCGAGGTGCAGCGGACGAACTCCGCGTACCGCCCGATCAACGACGCCGGCTCGTACCTCAAGCTGGCCAGCGAGGTCGCCCACACGGGCGACTACTCGCTCAGCCGCGAACCGGGCACGGGCGCCGGCGGCACCCGCGGGCCGAGCGCCTACTTCGCGCCCGGCTACCCGTACTTCCTGGCTCTCGTGGATCTGGTCGACGGCCAGGCCACCCCCCGTGGCGCAGCCGTCCACCCCGCCCGCATCGCCCAGCCCGTGCTCGGGACGATCGCGGTGGCGCTGGTCGGGCTGATCGCGCTCGAGCTGTTCGGTCCGCTCGCCGGCCTGATCGCGCTGATCCTGGCCGCGATCTATCCGGTCGGCATCGAGCTCTCGACGGTGCTCGTGGCCGAGAATCTGCTCACCCCGCTGGTGCTCGGCGCGGTGTACGCGGCGCTCCGCGTCCGGCGGGCCGACAATGCCACCGCCGCCTACGGCTGGATCGCCGGCGCCGGGGTGCTGACCGGGCTGGCCACGCTCACGCACGAGAACGCCGTCGTGATCGTGCTGCCGTTGATCGCGGCCGTGTGGAGTGGCAAGCCGCGCCTCAGACGGCGGTCCCTGGCTGCGCCGGCGCTGCTCATCGCCGCCACCGCGCTGACCATCCTGCCCTGGACGATCCGCAACGCGGTCGTCATGCACCGCTTCATCCCGGTCTCAGACGAGACCGGGATCACCCTGGTCGGGACCTACAACGCGGCCTCCGCGGCCAACCCCGGCGTGCCCTACAAGTGGCGGATCTTCTACGCCATCCCCGGCGAGCGCTCGGTGATACGCGAGGCCCCCGGCCTGACCGAGCCGCAGATCGGCGACAAGCTCCAGCACCAGGCTGTGCACTACATCGCCCAGCACCCACTCAGCCCGCTTGAAGTCGCCTACCACAACACGCGGAGGCTGTTCGAGCTCGAGGGCACGTTCGCCTGGCGCGCCTCGGCCGCCGGCATCTCGCTGCCGATCGGCCTGGCCCGGGACGCTGTCATCGGGCTCTGGATCTTGTGCCTGCTCGCGGTGGCCGGCGCGTTCAGCAGACCGGTACGCACCGCCCCGAAGTGGATCTGGGTCGTCCCGCTGCTGCTCGTGCTCAGCGTCGTACTGGTCAACGTCGAGACGCCGCGCTTCCGCGCCCCGATCGATCCCTTCTTGATCCTGCTCGCGGCGGCCGGGCTCGCCTCTGCGGCGATCCGGCTCAGAGCCCGCCTAGGAGACCGTGCGCCAGTCCGGGGTGAGGGAGGGGAAGCGGTGGCGGCTCGCCCGGCTGAGCTGGTCGAAATGCGCGAGCGCCTGGCCTGAGCCGAACGCCACACAGGTGAGCGGCGACTCGGCCGAGTACACCGGCATCCCGGTCTCCTCGGCCACAAGCTCCTGGAAGCCACGCACCAGCGTGCCCCCGCCGGCGAGCAGGATGCCGTCGCGGGCGATGTCCGAGGCCAGCTCCGGAGGCGTCTCCTCGAGCGTGTCGCGGATCGCGCGCATGACCTCCCGGGCCGGCGCCATGATCGCGGCACGAACCTCTTCGCTTCGCAACTCGACCGCGGTGGGCAGACCGGTGACCAGGTGGCGACCCCGGACCTCGACGGTCTCCTCGGGATGCAGCGGCGTGACCGAGCCGATCTCGATCTTGATCCGCTCAGCGGTCCTCGAGCCGATGGCAAGCTGGTGCACGCCACGCAGGTACGAGGTGATCGCCTCGTCCATCTCGTAGCCGCCCACGCGCACCGAGCGCGATACGACGATCCCACCGAGTGAGATCACCGCCATCTCGCTGGTGCCCCCGCCCACGTCGACCACCATCCGCCCAATCGGCTCGTCGATCTCCATGCCGGCCCCGATGGCGGCCGCGATCGGCTCCTCGATCAGGTGCACGCGCCGGGCGCCGGCGGCCAGCGAGGCCTCCTCGACCGCCCGCTTCTCGACCTCGGTCACGCCGGAGGGCGCGCACACGATCAGCCTGGGATGGGCCATCTTCCGGTCGAGCACCTTGCGGATGAAGTAGCGCAGCATCTGCTCGGTGACGTCGAAGTCGGCGATCACGCCGTGTCGGAGCGGCCGGGTGGCCGCGATCGTGGCCGGGGTGCGGCCGATCATGCGCTCGGCGTCCGCGCCGACCGCGTGGACCTCGCCGGTGTCCACGTCGGAGGCGACCACCGACGGCTCGGACACGACGATCCCCCGCCCGCCCACGTACACGAGCGTGTTGGCGGTGCCGAGGTCGATCGCCATGTCGTGCACACCGATTGCCGGCGTCAGGTGACGCCGCGAATTGTCTCTTCGGGATCCGTCTCGGCGAAAGCCCACGTGCGAAGGGTGCCAGAAACGAGTCCCGAGAGGGTGAAACCGCTGCTATCTCTCGCCGGGGAGCTTGCGCGGGTACTGCGAGACCGCCTCGCCGACGTCGAGCGCGGTGGAGATGATCCGGTGCTGCTCCGCCGCGTGCGCCACCGGGTAGCCCTCGCCCGAGGCCGCCCGCTCGGGGCGGCCGATGTAGCCGAACTTCAGATGGTGGGGAAGGATCTGCATCAGCCGCGGCCCCATGTGGGCGCGGGCGCCCATGTTGCGGGGCTCCTCCTGGACCCACACGACCTCGACGAGGTTGGGGTAGCTCTCCGCCAGGGCCAGGATCTCCGCCTGGGGGAACGGGTAGAGCAACTCGACCCGGCCGATCGCCACGCTCGGGTTCTCGGCCCGCAATTCGTGGCCGGCCAACTCGTAGTAGAGCTTGCCGGTGCACAGGATCAGGCGCTGAACCCGCTCGGGATCGTGCTCACGGGCCTCCGAGAGCACCGGCTGGAAGCGGCCCTCGCACAACTCACGCACCGAGCTTGTGGCCTGGGGGAGGCGGAGCAGGCTCTTGGGGGTCATGATCACCAGCGGGCGCTGCTTGGCCACGCGGGCCTGGCGGCGCAGGAGATGGAAGTACTGGGCCGGCGTCGTCGGGTTGGCCACGCGGATGTTGCCCTCGGCGGTGAGCTGGAGGAACCGCTCCAGGCGGGCCGAGGAGTGCTCGGGGCCCGAGCCCTCGTAGCCGTGGGGGAGCAACAGGGTCAGGCGGGAGGTCTGGCCCCACTTGGCCAGTCCCGACACGATGAACTGGTCGATGATCACCTGGGCGCCGTTGGCGAAGTCGCCGAACTGCGCCTCCCACAGCACCAGCGTCTCGGGTGCCTCCTGGGAGTAGCCGTACTCGAACCCGAGGCAGCCCATCTCCGACAGCGGGCTGTTGTGGAGCTCCATCGGCGCCAGTGAGCCCGGCAGGTGCTGGATCGGGCAGTGCTCCTGGCCGGTCTTGGGATCGTGCAAAACCAGGTGACGCTGGCTGAACGTGCCGCGCTCGGTGTCCTGGCCCGTGAGGCGGATCGGGATCCCCTCGGTCAGCAGCGACGCGTAGGCGAGCGACTCGGCGTGCGCCCACATGATCCCGCTGCCATCCCCGGACTCGTCGAACACCTCGCGGCGCTGCTCGAGCTGGCGGATCAGCTTGGGATGGATCGTGAACCCGTCGGGCACGGCCAGTAGCTCGTCGTTGAGCACGCGCAGGCGATCGCGCGCGACCGCGGTGTTGACCTCGGGCGAGGGGGTGCGGTCGAGCTCGTACTCGCCGGTCGCGTGCCGGACGTCCTTGGCGGCCGCGATCCGGTCCTTGAGCTCCTGATGGTCGCTGGTCAGCACGTCCCACACCTGGTCGGTCAGCTCGGTCGACTCCCGCTCTGACACCACGCCCTGCTCGATCAACTGGCGGGCGAACAGCTCGCGCACCGGCGGGTGCTGCTTGATCACCTGGTACATCTCGGGCTGGGTGTAGGCCGGCTCGTCGGCCTCGTTGTGGCCGAAGCGGCGATAGCCGATCAGGTCGATCAGCACGTCGTGCCCGAACTCCTGGCGGAAGGCGAACGCCAGCCTGACCGCCGACACGCAGGCCGGGACGTCGTCGGCGTTGACGTGGATGATCGGCACGTCGTAGCCCTTGGCCAGATCCGACGCCCAGGTGGTCGAGCGTGAGTCATCCGGATCGGTGGTGAAGCCGACCTGGTTGTTCTGGATGATGTGGATGGTGCCGCCGACCGTGTAGCCGTCGATCGCCTGGAGGTTGAGCGTCTCGGCGACCACACCCTGGCCCGGGAAGGCCGCGTCGCCGTGGAGGATCACCGGCACGGCGGCGTTGGTCTCGCGATGCGCGTGCGGTCCCTGGCGGGTGGTCTGGGCGGCGCGGGTGGCGCCCGCGGCCACCGGCGCCACGAACTCGAGGTGCGACGGATTGGACTCCAGGCGCACGATGATCGACTCGCCGCTGGGCAGCTGGTAGGAGCCCTGGGCGCCATGGTGGTACTTGACGTCGCCGGTTCCGCCCTGTGGGATCGTGGTGATCGGCTCGAGCGTCGAGGAGCCCTCGAACTCGGCGAAGATCGAGCCGTAGGCCCGGCCCAGGTTGTGGGCGAGGACGTTCAGGCGTCCGCGGTGGGCCATGCCGATCACGACCTCGCGCGCGCCGCGGGTGGCGGCGAGCTGGATCAGCTCGTCGAGCATCGGGACGGTCATGTCGAGTCCCTCGATCGAGAACTGCTTCTGGCCCAGGTACGCCTTGTGCATGAAGCGCTCGAGCGCGTCGACCTCGGTCAGGCGCCGCAGCAGCGTGGTCTGCTCGTCGGTGGCCAGCGGGGCGCGGAACCGGCCCGACTCGATCGCCTCGCGCAGCCACAGCCGCTGGCGGTGCGAGGCGATGTGCTCGATCTCGTAGGCGATCGGCCCGCAGTAGGTTTCGCGCAGGTAGGGCAGGGCGTCGGCCAGCGTCTGGCCCTGGACGTACATGCGCAGGATCCGCGCGGGGATCCTCTCCATGAGGTCGGGGGTCAAGCCGAGCGGCTCGGGATCGAGCGCCGGATCGCCCTCGGGCTCGCGACCGAGCGGATCTAGGCGCGCCGCGAGGTGCCCGTGGGTCCGGTGGGCCTTGAGCAGCGAGGTCGCCGCCTGCACGGCCTGGAGGAGCTCCTCGTCGGGTGCCGCGGCGGCCGGGGCGGGAACGGCGGCGGCCGCGGGTGCCCCGGCGGGTGCGACGGCGGCAGCGGGCGGAGCCGGAGCCGGAGCCGCGGCCGCCGGCACGACCGGCGTGAGCGCCGGGCAGGGCCAGCCCGAGATCGCCGAACACCAGCTCGTAGAAGCCGTCCTCGCCCTGGAGCAGCGCGTCGATCCGCTGCAGAAAGCGGCCGGACTCGGCGCCCTGGATGATCCGGTGGTCGTAAGTCGAGGTCATCGTCATGACCTTCTCGGCGCCGATCGCCGCGCCGATCGCGCCCAGGCCCGGCGGATAGCCGATGGCGCCGGTGGCCACGATCGTGCCCTGACCGACCATCAGCCTCGGTACCGAGGCGATCGTTCCGATCCCCCCCGGGTTGGTCAGCGAGACGTTCCCGCCGGTCAGGTCGTCGGCGGTCAGGGTGTTGGTCCGCGCCTTCTCGACCAGCACGTTGTACGCCTCGAGGAACCCGGCGAAGCTCAGGCGCCCGGCGTCTCGGATGACCGGCACCATCAGCGTACGCGTGCCGTCCTTCTTCTCGACGTCGACGGCCAGGCCGAGATTGCAGGCGCCGTCGTCGATGCGGTGGGGCTTGCCGTCGATGTCGGCGAAGTGGTGGGCCATCACCGCCATGTCCTCGGTGGCCACGCGCGCGATCGCATATGCGATCAGGTGCGTGAACGAGACGCGGTGGCCGGCGTCCTTGAGCTGGGCGCGGCGCTGCTCGAGCACGCTGACCGTGAGCGTGCGGAAAGAGGTCGCCGTCGGGATCGAGCGGCTCTCGTCCATGTAGCGGGCCAGGGCGGCCGCGCCACCACGGATCAGCTGGGCGCCGGCTGGGGCAGGGGGCGCGGTGGCGGGGGCGGCGGAGGCGAGGGCGGCGGGCGCGGGCGCTGCCGGGGCGGCGGTGGCGCCGTTGCCGCCGTTGGCCTTGGCTGCGAGCACATCGGCCTTGGTGATCCGACCCCCGCGCGCGGTCCCGGTCAGCGCGGCGAGGTCAACGCCCTGCTGCGCTGCGACCCGCCGGGCGACCGGGGATGCATGGGCGCCACCGTCTCCGGTCAGCGCGGTTTCCGAGGCCGTCGCCCCAGATTCAGGAGCATCAGCCGGGGTAGTGGGGGCGGGGGTGGCTGTGGTCGCCGCGGTGGCTGCGGTCGCTGCGGTTGCTGCGGTTGCTGTGGTCGCCGCGGTGGCGTCGGTGGCGGCAGTCATCCGCGCGATCACCTGACCAACGTTCACGGTCTCCCCATCCTGCGCCAGGATCTCGGTGATCGTGCCGGCGGCGGGCGCGGGAAGCTCCATGTCGACTTTGTCGGTCGAGATCTCGACGACCGTGTCGCCCTGCTTGACGGCGTCGCCGACTTTGACGCTCCACTGAAGGATCGTCCCCTCGGTGACCGACTCGCCCCCGGTCGGGGTGACGATGTCGATCGTCTCGCCGCTCGACGCCTCGGCGGCCGCGACCCCCTCGGCCTCGGTGGTCGCACTCGCGACGGCCTCGGCCGGCGGTGGCAGGCGGCGACTCGCCGGAGACCGGCGTTGCGGGCACGTCGACCACTCCGTCGCCGTTGGTGGAGATCTCGGCGAGCACGGCGCCCACCGCGACGGTCTCGCCCTCGGCGGCGAGGATCTTCACGATCCGTCCAGCAGCCGGAGAGGGCACCTCGGCGTCGACCTTGTCGGTCGAGATCTCGACGATGGTCTCGTCGATCTCGACGCTGTCGCCCTCCTGCTTGCGCCACTCGAGCACGGTCCCCTCGGCGACGGAATCTCCCATCGCCGGCATGACGACCTCGACAGTGCCACTGCTGACTGCCATTTAGGTCTCCAAGGGTAGCCGGGATGGCGCGCTCTGCCTACGCCGCCGCTCCTCGATCACGAAGCCGATCGTGCCCGCAAATGGGCCCAGTCCACCCAGGACCGCGACGGTCACGGCGAGCCACCAGGGGATGATGCGCACGCGCGCGGCGGCGATGCACACGAGCGACATCCCGATCCAGAGCAGACCGTGCGACATGCCCAGGATGAACGTCGCGGGCTGGGGGTTGCTCAGGGCGAAGGCGCAGATGAGCAGCGCCAGGTAGACGCACGAATGCGTGAACGAGACGGCCTCCAGGCGCCCGAACGTGACCGCGCGCATCAGCTCGAGACCAGCGTGGCGACGCGGCGCAGCGCCTCGTGCGCCTCGTCCGGCCAGCGGTCCGGCTCGGGCGGCCACCAGGCGAACTCGTCATGCTCGTCGTCGGGCGTGACGGTGGCGCCGTCCGGGACCCGGGCCTGGCCGACCAGCATCACCAACTCGCTGGGGAGCAGGATGAGCGCCTCGGCGCGGATCCATTCGGGCTCGACCGACCACTCCTCGCGCAGCTCGCGGGCCATCGTGTCGACCGGATTCTCGTCCACCTCGACCGACCCGGCCGCCCCCAGCGCCCAGCGCCCGGCCCAGGAGGCCAGCCACTCGGCACGGCGCCCGGCCAGCCAGCGACCGTCGGCGTCGCGCACCGTGCACAGCACCGACAGGCTCCGGGCCGCGCCGTCGGGGAGCAGCCGCAGCGCCCAGCGCACGGGCTGAAGCTCGAGCGTCAGCCGATCGGTGGTCGTGGAGAAGTCGACCAGGCGCGCCGCGAAGCCGTCGTGGCTGGGTGAGCCGCGGCGCCGGAGCGCATCGAGCGCGAGGTCCGCCGCGTCGGTGGCGTCGCCCGGCGGGTCGAATGGCTCGGGGCGCCAGGCCACGTCGACCTGGCCTGGTTGCCAGGGACCACGGGCCAGGACGCCGGCGGATACGTCCACGCCCCACAAGGTACCGTCGGCACCCGTGGAGCGGCGACGCAAGCACTGGGGCTGGGGCTACGAGGACGAGCAGCCCTCACCCGAGGAGCTCCGCGGCGCCGCTCAGTTCCTCACGGACCGTCTGGGCTTCGGCTCGGCCGAGCCCGAGCACGCGGTGCCGCTCTCGGCGGTCGAACTCCCGGCGCCCCGTCTGCGGCCGCCGGCCGCGCTGCAACCGATCTGCGCCACCGACGACTACCAGCGGGCGCTTCACGCCTACGGCCGGTCATACACCGACGTGGTGCGCGCCTTCCGGGGCTGGTTCGACCATCCCCCGGACGTCGTGGCCCATCCCCGGAACGAGGCCGAGGTGCGCGCGACGCTCGAATGGGCCGTGTCGGCCGGCGCGGCGGTGATCCCGTTCGGGGGCGGCACCAGCGTGGTCGGCGGTGTCGAGGCGGGCGCCGGGTGCGAGGACTTCGCGGGCGTGGTGACGATCGACCTGAAGGCCCTTGATCGTGTGCTGGAGGTCGACCCGGTTTCGCTGGCGGCGCGCATCCAGGCCGGCGCGACCGGTCCGGGGCTGGAGGCTGGGCTCGGCGAGCAGGGTCTCACCCTGCGCCACTTTCCCCAGTCGTTTCAATTCTCGACGCTGGGCGGCTGGATCGCCACCCGGGCCGGCGGCCACTTCGCGACCGTGTACACCCACATCGACGACCTGGTCGAGTCGGTCCGGGCGGTCACGCCGGCGGGCGTATGGGAGTCGCGGCGGCTGCCCGGCTCGGGTGCCGGCACCTCACCCGACCGAATGCTCATCGGGTCCGAGGGGACGCTCGGGATCATCACCGAGGCGTGGGTCCGGGTCCGCCCACGACCGGTCCACCGCGCCTCGGCACCGGTGCGCTTCGAGGACTTCATGGCCGGTGCGCAGGCGGTCAGGGAGCTCTCGCAGTCCGGCCTGTACCCGACCAACTGCCGTCTGATCGACGCCCGCGAGGCCGAGGTGACCGGCGCGGGGGACGGCACGCACGCGGTGCTCATGCTCGGGTTCGAGTCGGCGGGGCACGACGTCGAACACTGGATGACCAGCGCGCTCGAGTGCTGCGCCGCCCACGGCGGGTCGTGGGAGCGGCGTGGCGCCGGTGGCGGTGGTCGTGGCGGCGGTGGTCGTGGCGGCGGCGGTCGTGGCGGCGGCGGTGGTCGTGGCGGCGGCGGCGGTGGCGGCGGCGAGGCGGCGGGAAGCTGGCGCGAGGCGTTCCTGCGCGCCCCCTACCTGCGCGATGTGTTCATCGCCATCGGAGTGCTGTCCGAGACGTTCGAGACCGCGATCACCTGGGAGCGCTTCCCGGCCTTCCACGAGCGGGTGCTCGCCGACACGCTGGCCGCGGTGCGCGAGACCTGCGGCGAGGGCACAGTGACGTGCCGCTTCACGCACGTGTATCCCGACGGTCCCGCCCCGTATTACACGATCCTCGCCCCGGCCCGACGCGGCGAGGAACTCGAGCAGTGGGCCGCGATCAAGCGTGCCGCCTCCGAGGCGGTGATCGATGGCGGAGGCACCATCACCCACCACCACGCGGTCGGCCGCGTGCACCGGCCCTGGTACGACCGCCAGCGCCCAGAGCCGTTCGCCGCCGCCCTG
This sequence comes from uncultured Solirubrobacterales bacterium, assembly GCA_963832315.1. Taxonomy (GTDB): domain Bacteria; phylum Actinomycetota; class Thermoleophilia; order Solirubrobacterales; family Solirubrobacteraceae; genus Palsa-465. The sequence goes on from CAWHTT010000018.1 coordinate 359,822, forward strand.
CGCGCCGCCAAGGCCGCGCTCGACCCGCGCGGCGCGCTGAACCCGGGCGTGCTGATCGACCCGTGAGCACGCCCTGGGGCGATCAGCGGGCCGACCTGTACGACCGCATCGGACGGACCTATACGAGCACCCGCGGCACGGACCCGCGCATCGCCGCGGCCATCTGGAACGCGCTCGGCGACGCCCACACCGTGCTGAACGTGGGCGCGGGCACCGGTCACTACGAGCCGACCGACCGAGACGTCGTGGCGCTCGAGCCCTCGCCGGTGATGATCGCCCAGCGCCCGCCGGACGGCGCCCGGGTCGTGCCGGGACGCGCCGAGGCGCTCCCGTTCGAAGACGACTCGTTCGACGCTGTGATGGCCGTGCTCAGCGATCACCACTGGAGCGACCGGCGGCGCGGATTCTCCGAGTTGCGTCGCGTGGCGCGCCACCGAATCGTGCTGTTCAACGCCGACCCCGGGGAGGCGGGGACTTCTGGCTGACCACCGGGTACCTGCCCGAATTCCTCGAGCTGATCCCGGCCCGTTACCGGGTGCCCGGGACCTGGGAGGACGAGCTCCGGACGAGCCTCGGCGAGGTCGAGCTCACGCCCGTCCCGGTGCCGCACGACTGCCAGGACGGGTTCTACGGGGCGTACTGGCGGCGGCCGGAGGCGTACCTCGACCCGAACGTCCGCGCGGGCATCTCGGTGTTCGCGCAGGTAAGCTCCGCCGCCGTGGCCCGCGCAACCGATGCCCTCGGCGCGGACCTCCAGAACGGCAGGTGGTATGAACGCCACCGCGAATTGCTCACGATGGATGAGCTTCACCTCGGCTACTACGTGATAGTCGCCGAGCCAACGTCGCAGACAGGAGGAAGTACATGAAGGTGATCGGCGCGGGACTGCCACGTACCGGCACGCTCTCGCAGAAGGTCGCGCTCGAGATGCTCGGGTTCGGCCCCTGCTACCACATGGTCAATGTCCTGACCGACCTCCCGCTGGCCAAGCAGTGGGAGCAGGCCATCGACAGCGAGGTGGACTGGGACGAGGTGTTCGGCGAGCACGAGTCGACCGTCGATTGGCCCGGGTCCTTCTTCTATCGCGAGCTGGCGGAGGCTTACCCCGACGCGAAGATCGTGCTCAGCACCCGCGACCCCGAGGCGTGGGAGAAGAGCATGCTCGACACGATCTGGGGCGTGATCTACGGACACTCCGCAATGGCCCATATCTCCAAGGCCCGGGAGCTCATCGATCCCGACTGGCGCGCGTATATGCAGCTGATGGCCAGGATGTGGGCCGCCCAGGGCATCTTCGCCGGCAGCGAGCTGCGCCCGGGTCAGCTGGCCGAGGCGATCGCGCGCTATCAGGAGCAGGTCCAGCGCAACATCCCCGAGGACCGGCTGCTCGTGTGGAACGTCCAGGAGGGATGGGAGCCGCTCTGCCGCTTCCTCGAGGTCGACGTCCCCGAGGCGGAGTTCCCGCGGCTCAACGACTCGAAGATGTTCGTCGACCGGATCATCGACGGCTCGCTGATGGTGCTCAAGGAGTGGCGAGAGCGCGGCGGCGTCGAGGAGCGGGCCCGGCAGGTCGTCTGAAGCACTCGTAGGAGCGCGCTTGGGGGATAACCCGCGCCATGCGACGGTTATCTCCCAAGTGCCCGAGTCAGCCACCGGCGTTCAGGCGGGCCAGGACGTCCGGCACCGCCGGCGCGAGCTCCGCGGGCAGGCGCGGGAGCAGCTCGCGCCAGGCCGGCTGAAGGGCGATGGCCGCCTCCACCTTGGCCACGCCGCCCTCGAGGTCGCCCGCCTGGACCGTGCCGAGTCCGGCCCAGAACAGCAGCTCGTGGTTGTCCGGGGCGCACTCGCTGGCCCGCACGTACAGCCGCGCCGCCTCGTCGTGGCGCCCCGCGTTCAGCAGCTCGTCGGCCTCCCCGGCGAGCCGATAGGCGTCATCCAGGACCACCAGCCGGCGCAGCTCGGGCAACGGCTCGGGGTGGTCCTCCACGCGCAGCGAGACGAGCGTCCGCCACGGCTCGCCCTCGGCCGGGACGACCAGGATCGCGGCCGACTGCCGGCCGCGGGCGTCGCCGCCCTCGCGCTCGGCGGCGTCGAGGGCATCGAGGAGGCGGGATGTCAGTAAGCCTGACGTCGCGTTGAACGCATCGAGCATGGCCGGCCAGACGCGCTCCGAGACCATGATGTTGGCCTGACAGGAGACGCCCTCCCCGGTGATGTGGCCGGCGTAGGCGATGCACTTAGGGCCGGTGTGCACGCCGACCCGGCCGGCCGCGTCGACCACGGCCACCTGGCGCGAGGGACCGCCGGGATCGGCGGCGACGAGTTGCGCCAGGGCGTCGGGTGCCGCCACGCCGTCGGTCAGCAGGTCGAGAGCCCGGGGGCCGTAGGCCGGCTCGGCGTTGGCCTGGGTGGCCACCGCGCCGACGCCCGGTCGCGCCCAGGTCACGATCGAGCCGACCGAGAACCAGTGAGACTGGACCGCCACGCCGAGTTCCCCGGTGTCCGGATCTCGGGCGACGATCGAGTACGTCACCGCATCACGCCTTTCGGTACCACCGGGGCGACGTTGTGGGCGGGGGCTTGAGCGAGGCGCGCACCAGGATCACCCGCGGCTCCCCGGCGGCGAGCGAAGCGCGCAGGGCCTCCTCGAACTCGGGCCCGAAACCGTCCACCCGCGTGCTCGGCAGCCCGAACGAGCCGGCCAACGCGGCGAAGTCGGGCGTGACGAGGTCCACGCCGAAGGGCTCCTCGCCGGCCAGGACCTGGTCGAAGCGCAGCATGCCGTAGCCGCCGTCGTCGACCAGCACGATCGTGACCGGAATCCGCTCCTGAACCACGGTGGCGAGCTCACCGCAGGCGTACATGAAGCCGCCGTCGCCGCACACGCACACCGTCGGGCCGGCGCCGGCCAGCGCGGCGCCCAGCGAGGCCGGGAACCCGAACCCGAGCGTGCCCCAGCCCAGTGGATAGCCCAGCTTGCCCGGGGCGGGGACCTGCCAGTAGCCGCCCAGCCAGTAGCCGGGGATGCACATGTCGGTGACCACCACCGCGTCCTCGGGCAGCGCGCGGTGCATGACCTCGAGGAGGTCCGCGGCACCGGGCTCGTCGTCGCGCACCCAGGCCGAGACCTCGGCGCCGATCCGAGCCAGGCGGCGCTCCAGATCGGAGAGGCCGGGACGCGCGTCGACGCGCGGTGTGAGTTGCTCGAGCACCGCGCGGGCGTCGCCGATCAGCGCCAGGTCGGCCGCGTAGTTCTTGCTCGCCTCGATCTCATCGACGTTCACGGCGATCAGCGTCGGCGGCGCGGGCAGCTTCCAGTTCTGGGTGTTGGTCCCGTCGAAGTCGGTGCCGACGGCGAGCACCACGTCCGCCTCGTCCCACAGCGCGCCGACCTCCGGCGCATGCACCGGACCGTTGACGACGCAGGGGTGGTCGGGCGCGAGCAGGCCGCGGCCCATGTAGGTGGTGAGCACCGGCGCGGCCAGCTTGACGGCCAGCTCGCCGACGAGTGCTCCCGCGCCGGCCCTGAGCGCCCCGCTGCCGGCCCAGATGAGGGGCCGCGCGGCCTGCGCGAGCAGCTCGGCCGCGCGGTCGAGATCCGCCGGAGAGGGCGCGGCGTCCGGGGCGGGCTCGGACGGTCCGTGCGCCGGTGCGTCGCCCGAGGCCTCTCGAGACAGCAGATCGGTGGGCACCCCGAGATACACCGGCCCGGTCGGCGCGCCCAGCGCCAGCCGGCCGGACTCGAGCGTCGCCCCGGCGATCTCCTCGGCACTCGCCAGCATCCGGGCGCCCTTGGTCACCGGGACGAACATCGCGGTCTGGTCGCGCGTCTCGTGCAGGGTGCCGCCGTAGACGCCCTCGCGGCGCAGCCCGGTGGCGATGTCGGTGGCGATCACCAGCACCGGCGACCCGGCGGCCATCGCCTCGCCGGTGGCGCCCAGCGTGTTGGCCGCCCCCGGCCCGGTCGTCACCACGGCCACCCCAAGCTTGCCGGTGGCGCGGGCGTAGCCGTCGGCGGCGTACGCCGCGGTCTGCTCGTGGCGGACGCCGACGAGGCGGATGTCGGACTCCGACAGCGCCTTCCAGATCGGGAGGTTGTGGACGCCGGGGAGGCCGAACACGAGCTCCACGCCCAGTTGCTCAAGCGCTTCGAGCAGGCGGACCGCGCCGGTTTCGGTTCTCGATGCGGTCCCGGTCACGATCCTCGATCCTCGATCCTCGATCCGGCCCCCGACGCCGGCGCTAGAAGGGCGGCCTGACCCGCGGCGCCGGGCCCGGCGCCTGGAGCGGCTCGGCGAGCTCCTGCTCGGCCACCGCGTCGAGGACCTCTTCCTCTTCCTCGACCTCGCCCTGGTCGTGCTGGCCGTCGCACAGAATGCGGAACTGGCCGGTCTGCCCGCCGTCGGCTTGAAGGACGATGCCGGGGACGAGCTCCTCGCCTTCCTCGAGGCCGAGCCGCTCGATGTCGAAGTGCGCCATCCCGATACCCCAGGTGTGGTGGTCGGGGTTCTCCCGGTCGTGGGCGTTCACGCCCATGGCGACCTGCTTGAGCAGGATGGCGATCTTGGACGGGTCGGCCATCGGCGTCTGAAGGCTAGCGATTCAGCCCTTTTCGATCAGTTCGATCCGGTAGTTGTCCGGATCGCGCACGAAGCACAGGCGGTTGCCGCCCTCGCTCACCGTGTACGGCGGTCGCTCGGGCTCGATCCCTTGCTCCTTCAGCCGCTCGAGGGTGGCGTCGAGGTCGGGGGCGGCGATCGCGATGTGGCCGTACGCCGTGCCGAGGTCGTACGAGTCGACGCCGAAGTTGTAAGTCAGCTCGAGCTTGGGCTCGGGGCCGTCGTCGGGGAGGCTCATGAACACGTTGATCGCCTCGTCGCGGATCGGCGCGCGGCGGCGCTCTTCGAAGCCGAGCGCCTCGTAGAAGGCGACGGAGCGGTCGATGTCGGTGATGCGGTAACAGGTGTGGAGGAGGCTCATGACTGCGCAGGCTAACGAGTAGGCTCCGTCCGTGATCGTCGAGCGCTCGATGAACGACGACTTCCTGTCCAACACCTACGTGGTCGCGGACGAGCCCGGGGGTCACGCGGTGATGATCGACGCCGGCGGACCGGTGGCGCCGCTCTTGCAGTTCCTGAATCGCGGCCAACTCACGCTCACGCACGTACTGCTCACCCACCATCACCACGACCACGTGTCCGAGGTCGGCAAGGTGTTGGAGCGCCACCCGGGGACGCCCGTGCTGATCCACGAACTCGAACGGGATCGGGTGCCGGCCGCCACCGGGACGATGGCCCCGGGACAAACGATCGAGAGCGGCGCGCTGACGATCGAGCCGATCCACACCCCGGGCCACACGGCCGGCATGCTGTCGCTGTTGGTGAACGGCACCGACGTGTTCACCGGCGACACGCTGTTCAAGGGCTCGGTGGGCGGAGTTCACGCGCCCGGCAGCACCGGGTTCGCGGACATCAAGTCCTCGATCATGGACAGGCTCCTGGCGCTTCCGCCCCATACGCACATCCACCCCGGGCACACCGATCCGACCACCGTTGCCGACGAGCTCGAGCACAACGGCTTCGTGCGCATCTGGCGGGGGCTGGACTCCGAGGGCGATGAGGCATGCACCGCGCTCGGCGAGCCGGCCACGCTGATCCTGTGGGGCCCCGACTACGACGGTGGCCACAAGGCATGGGTGCGCTGGCCCGACGGCTCGGATGACATCGTGCCCGGATCGCGGGTACAGCGCGGCGGCTCGTAGGTCGTCCTGAACGTGCCGTCACACGGCCGGGCGGTGCTGATAACCGGGGCCTCCCGGGGCATCGGCGCCGCGACGGCGCGCGCGTTTGCGGCGTCCGGGGACCGCGTCGGGCTGCACTACGGATCGCGTCGGGACGCGGCCATCGCGGTGCGCGAGTCGCTCGCCGGCGACGGGCATGTCGTCGCGGGGGCCGACCTGGCCGATCCCGAGGCCGTCCGGCGCATGGTCGACGAGGTCGCCGGGGCCCTCGGTGGGATCGATGTGCTGGTCAACAACGCGGGAGTGTTCGAGCCCCATGCCGCCGACGAGACCGGGTATGAGGAGTGGCAGGCGGCCTGGAAGCACACGCTGGGCGTGAACCTTGTGGGGGCGGCCAACGTCACGTGGTGCGTCCTTCGGCACATGGCTGCCGGCGGGCGGATCGTCAACGTCTCCTCGCGCGGAGCCTTCCGCGGCGAGCCCAACCACCCGGCCTATGGCGCGAGCAAGGCGGGTCTGATCGCCTTCGGCCAGTCGCTCGCCCGCGCGCTCGGCTCGCGGCAGATCTCGGTCACCGCGGTGGCGCCGGGATTCGTCGAGACCGACATGGCGGCGTCCGAGTTGGCCGGGGAGAGCGGCCGGCGGCGGCGAGCCGAGAGCCCGCTGGGGCGGGTGGCCAGACCCGAGGAGGTCGCGGCGGCCATCCACTACCTCGCCTCGCCCGAGGCCGAGCTCGCGAGTGGAACGGTGCTCGACGTCAACGGGGCCTCGTACCTGCGCATGTGAAGGGTTGCCGGGGCGTCCAGACCCGCGCCCCAGCTAGCATCTACGGACAGTGGCAAAGGACAAGATCCCCACCTCGCGCGTGGGGCGAACTGCCAGGATTGGGGGGCTAGCCGCCGGACAGGCGATTCGGCAGGCCGGCACGCGCGCGGCCAACGTGACGCGCAACACCGAGCAGCGCAAGGTTGCGCTCGATAAGCGCCAGGTCGAGGCCGCCGAGCAGATCGTGACGGCCCTGGGGACGATGAAGGGCGCGGCCATGAAGCTCGGGCAGGTGCTGTCGTTCCTCGACGTCGGCCTGGTTCCCGAGGAGCACCGCGACGAGTTCCAGCGCAAGCTGGCCGCCCTGCGAGACGCGGCTCCCAACGTCGCCTTCAAGGAAATGCGCAAGGTGATCGAGGAGGAGCTCGACGAGCCGCTCAAGGAGGTGTTCGCCGAGTTCAACGAGGAGCCGGTTGCGGCCGCCTCGATCGGCCAGGTCTACCGGGCCCGCCTGCACGACGGCCGCGACGTGGCGGTCAAGGTCCAGTACCCGGGCGTGGCCGCGGCGGTGCGCTCGGACATGCAGAACCTGGGCCTGATCCTGCGCCTGGCCAAGCGGATCGCGCCCGGCCTGGATCCCCAGGCGATCGGCCGGGAGATCTCCGAACGCATCCACGACGAGCTCGACTACGAGCTCGAGGCCCAGAACCAGCGCACGCTTCACCGCATCTTCCGCGGCCACCCGTTCATCGTGATCCCCGAGGTCGTCACGTCTTTGTCCCGCGAGCGGGTGATGGTCAGCGAGTTCGTCTCGGGCACCGGGTTCGAGGACCTCAAGGGCTACCCCCAGGAAGAGCGCGACCGGATCGGGGAGATCCTCTTCCGCTTCTACTTCGGGTGCCTGTACCGCCACCATCAGTTCTCGGGCGACCCCCATCCCGGGAACTCGATGCTGCTCCACGACGGGCGGATGGCCTTCTACGACTTCGGGTTGTTCAAGCGGATGCCGCCGGGCGCGGTCGAGCTCGAGATCCAGGTGGCGCGCGCGATCATCGAGGGCGACGTCGACACGATCATGCAGCTGGGCGCCGAGGTCGGCTTCTTCCCGGAGCCGGACAAGTTCGACCCCCAGCGCGTGCTGGCCCACTTCCGCGCCGCCACCTCCTGGTACACGATCGACCAGGACACCGAGCTGACGCCCGAGTACGCCACCCAGGTGCTGATCGACATGAGCGACCCGCGCTCGGAGTACTTCGGCCAGCTGCGCCACGAGTCCGCCCCGCCCGACCACATCTTCGGCCGGCGCATGGAGGTGCTCACGCTGGCCGTGCTGGCGCAACTCCACGCCACCGGGAACTTCCACCGGATCGCCCGCGAGTGGTTCTACGACGACCCACCCGCCACCGAGTTGGGCGAAGCCGAGGCGGAGTTCTACGCCCGCCGCGCCGCCTGAGCCCCCGCCGGCATCGTCGACCGGAGCCCGCGGACGCCGAAATTTCCGCCATTACGCGATGGCCAGACAGCTGGTGGCGGATAACTCGGCTGGGAGCCGAGAAATCCGGAACTGAGCGCGGCCCGCGTCCGAAATGGCGGAAATTTCGGGCTCGGGAGGACTTGGCGTGAGGGCGCGCGGCATGGATGCCGTGCGCAACCGGCCCCATGGACGCCGCGCGCCGTCGCCGCTCCCCCCGCGGACCCGCGCGCGCCAGCGCGGCCCCGAATCACACTCTTTGGATCTGGAACAGGCTGGTGGTGCCGGGGCGGCCGGACGGGAGGCCGGCGGTGATTCCCACGCGGGCGCCTGACTTGACCCAGCCGAGCTCGACCACCCGCTTGGCGGCGTCGGCGATCAGGTGCTCGGTGACCTCGTGCCGGCGCATCGGGCCCGCCTGCACGCCCCACATCAGGCTGCAGCGGCGCACGGTCTCCTTGCCGGGCGACAGCGCGTAGATCGGCACCTGGGGCCGGTGGGCGGAGATCAGCCGGGCCGAGCGGCCCGACAGCGTGGGCACGACCAGCGCGGCCAGGTGCAGGTCGCGGGCGGCGGCGCAGGCGCCGTAGGCGATCGTGTACGCGGGGTCTCGCGCGTCGCGCCGGACCCGCTCCTCGTTCCAGGCCCGGTAGGGCAGGGTGTGCTCGGTCCTCTCGGCCACCGAGGCCATCATCGCGACCGCACCGACGGGGTACTGGCCGATCGCGGTCTCCTGGGAGAGCATCACGGCGTCGGTGCCGTCGAGGATCGCGTTGGCCACGTCGGCTACCTCGGCCCGGGTGGGGCGCGAGGAGTTGACCATCGAGTCGAGCATCTGGGTCGCGGTGATGGCCGGCCGGGCCAGCTTGCCCGCGGTCCGCAGCAGCTGCTTCTGGACGATCGGCACGTCCTCGATCGGGAGCTCGATTCCCAGGTCGCCGCGGGCCACCATCACGCAGTCGGCCGCCCGGATGATCTCCTCCGCCGAGTCGACCGCCTGGGGCTTCTCGATCTTGGCGATCAGCGGCAGCCGGGTGTGCCGGCGGACGCTGGTCACGTCCTCGGCCGTGCGCACGAACGACAGCGCCACCAGATCGACGCCGATCGACTCGCCGAAGCGCAGCATGTCGAGGTCCTCCTCGGGGACCGCGGGCAGGCCGCGGGTCGAGCCGGGGATGTTGAGGCCCTGGCGGGAGGCCACCGTCCCGCCGATCTCGACCGCGGTCTCGACCTCGCCGTCGCCCTCGCGCACGGTCTGGACGCGCAGGCGGATCGCTCCGTCGGCGAGGTAGATGATGTCCTCGGGGTCGACCGCGCTGGCCAGGCCGCCCCACGAGACGGCCATCCGCTCGCCGTTGCCGACGAACGAGTTAGCGCCGCACATCAGCACCAGCTTCTCGCCCGGCTTGAGCTCGGCGATGTCGTCCTCGAGCCTGCCGACGCGGATCTTGGGCCCGGGCAGGTCCTGGAGAATCGCCACCTGACGCCCGGCCGCCGTTGCGGCTCGGCGCACCAGCTCGGCGTTCTCGGCGTGCATCTCGAGGTTGCCGTGGGAGAAGTTCAGCCGCGCGACGTCGAGGCCGGCCTCGACCATGCGGCTGAGCGTCTCCAGGTTCTGGCAGGCAGGTCCGATCGTGGCGACGATCTTGGTTCGGCGCATCTCGCTCTTGGAGGCTACGCCAACGGGGCGCGCCACTCGTTTCCGGCTCGTGAGCGCTGGGTTAGGGGCGGGCGCGCGGGGGGGCGGCTGCGGGCGACTACGGCTAAAGGCCCGGGATCGTGATCGGCTCGCCGTCGGCGGTGAGCCGGCCACCCTGGCGCAGGTCGCAGATCAGATCCCAGTGCAGAGCCGAGCGGTTCACGCCGCCGGTCTCGGGATAGGAGCGGCCGAGGGCCAGGTGCACGGTCCCGGCGATCTTCTCGTCGAGCAGGACCGAGCCGGTGGCACGGTCGATGCCGGTGTTGGTGCCGATCCCCAGCTCGCCCAGGAAGCGCGCGCCGGCGTCGCTGTCGAGCGCGGCGTCGAGGTAGGCCTGGCCCTGCGCGGCGGTCGCGCTCTTCACCTCGCCGTTCTCGAAGGTCAGGGTCACGTCCTCCACGCGGACACCGCGCGGGCTCGAGGGAACCGTGAAGCGGATCGTGCCGGTCGCCGAGTCCTCGAGCGGGCCGGTGAACACCTCGCCGCTGGGCATGTTGCGCCGGCCGTTGGAGTTGATCCACGTGCGGCCGTCGACGCGCAGGGTCAGGTCAGTGCCCTCGGCCTCGATGCGGATCGTGCTTGCCGTGCCCAGGCGGTCGACCAGGCTCTGCTGGCGGTCGCTCAGCTCACGCCAGGCCGCCACCGGGTCGGGGCGGTCGAGGAACAGGGCCCGGTTGACGAACGCCGCGTAGTCGTCGCTGCTCATCCCGGCGTCCTGTGCCAGGGCCGGCGTCGGCCAGATCGTGCCGCACCAGCGTTTGCTCATCCGGGCCTCCAGGATCGGCGCGCGGGCGCGGGAGGCGCGAGCGATCTTGTCCGGATCCACGCCGACGAGCGATCGGGTGTTCTCGGGCGCCTGGATGTTCAGGTACGCGTCGGTCGTGCTCCATCTCGGCGAGGTCCTGGGGCGGGATGCGGTCGAGCAGGTCGTCGGGCGCCAGCTCGTAGAAGTCCTCCGCCAGCCCCGGCAGGGCGATTCGCAGCCCAGGCGACCACGCTCCCCGGCTGATCAGCGCGGCGTGCAAGGCGCGGATCAGCGGTGCGGCGAGTGGCGTGCTGAACAGGAGCACGTAATCGCGCTCGTGGATGTCCAGACACCAATCGCACAGGAGGTTGGCGAACGCCTGGGGATCGGGGTAGCCGGCGGTCACGGGGCGTCGAGCTCCGGGAAGTGCTCGGCGGCGTGCTCGCGCAGGGTGTCCCGGACGAACTGGCGCTCGCCGGTGCTGGCCATCCGGTAGCGCCCGAGGAGCTCCTTCTGGCGCGTGATCTCGAGGCCCGAGATCGTCCACGACACCGCGAGCCGCTCGAACAGCAACTCGGTGGCGCGCTGCCAGGCGTCCTCCCGGTTGAGCCCGCCGGCCAGGATGTCGGCGTACTCGCGGCGGGCGCCGGGGGTCAGCGAGCCGCGCAGCGTGAGGACGTTGCCCTCGGCGTCGCGGTACTCGGATGTCGGCGCGGCGAGCTTCTCCAGCCTTGGCTTGCGCTTGCCCATCAGGCGGTGGCGGCGCGTTCGAGCTGGGCGCCCACGTCTCCGGTCACCGGGTCAGCGTGACCGGCCCACACGGTCGCTGGGTCGAGCCCGGCGAGCTTGCGGATCGACGCGAGGGCCTGCTCGGTGTCCTGGTTGAACGCCGGGTGTGGGACGTGGGCCGGCTCTCGGCGTCCGCTCTGGGGATCGAGCGTGTACACGGTGTCCGACACGAGCGCGAGGCGGTCGGACGCGCGGAACAGCCCGATCAGGCCGGGGGCATGGCCGGGGAGGTGGATGACTCTGAAGCCGGCAATTTCGTCGTCCTCGTCGACGGTCCCGGCGATCTGGACCGGACCGCCGTCCCAGCTCGCGATCAGCCGCCACAGCACCGTGCGCCCGCGGACGTCGAGCTTCGAGCGATCGAAGTAGGGACGGTAGGCCTCGGGCGACTCGGCGGCCTCGCGCTCGGCGGGATGGCAGTACACCGGCGCGTTCAGTCCCGGGGCCGCCCCTCGATGGTCGGCGTCGGCGTGGCCGAGCACGACACGTTTGATCCCGCCCAGACGCGCGGCGGCGCCGGCCACCGCTGCGGTCATGTCGGAGACCCCGGCGTCGAATACGGTCACCCCGCCGTCGTCCTCGATCAGGTACACGTTCATGACCTTGGGGACGCCGCCGCGGACGAGCCACACCCCGTCGGCGATCCGCTCGGCGTCGCTGCCCTGGATCCAGGCGCGCGCTCGCGTACGGGCGTTGGCGAGCTTGGTCAGGTTCGATTCCGCGCGCGAGCCTGCCGGCGGGAGCACGCCCAACTGGCGGGCGACGTCGCCGCTGTCGATGTAGGCCTCGAGCCGCTCGAGCTTGTCGCCGGCGGTGAAGGTGAGGATGTCGCAGCCCTCCATCGTCAGGTGCGCGCCGTTGGCCACGAAGCCCTGGAACGCGCCCGGGCCGGCGAACGTGCCGGTGGCGCGCCACTGAACGACGACCCGGCGGCTTTCGCTTTCGTCGGAGCCGATCACGTCGAGGACTTCCCACGCGAGGTCCGGGAAGGCGCCGTGCATCTCGGTCAGGAACTCGCGGACGCCGTCGGGCGCCGCCATCTCGCGCTGACCGACCACGCGCTCTACCCCGCCCGGGGCCCACATGCCCATGGCAGCGTCAAGGTCGCGGGCGCCGATCGCCTCGAAGTACCGCCTGGCGAGGTCTCGTGCGCTGGACATCGGAGCGCCTGAGTGTACGTGGGGGAATATGGTGCCGGGGCATGCCACGCAGACGCGAGCTCGGCCGCGGAGAGCGCGTGATCCCCGGCCTGTGGCGCCTGCGCCTACCGCTGCCGCTGCCGGGTGTGCCGCACTGCAACGCCTGGGCGATTGCGCGCGGGGACGGCGTGGTGCTCGTCGACACCGGGATGCACGAGCCCGGATCGTTTCTCGAGCTCGAGCGTGCCTTTGCCCAGGTCGGGCTGGCCGTGGAGCAGGTCGAGCTGCTCGTGTGCACGCACGCCCACATCGACCATTGGGGTCAGGCCGCGACGATCCGCGACCGCGCGGGCTGCGAGGTCTGGATGCATCCCAGGCATGAGCACGGAATGCAGACGGTCACCGAACCCGATGTGGCGCTCGCGCGACGGCTCGAGATCGGGCGCCAAAGCGGCGTGCCCGAGTCAACGCTGGCGCGCGTCGCCGAGCGGATCAGGGACATGCCCTCGGGCATCGCGCGACTGATCGAGCCCGATGGGGACCTCGTGGCGGGGGTCGCGATCGAGACCGATCTGGGTGTGTGGAAGGTCTACGAGACGCCCGGGCACGCGCCCTCGCACGTCTGCCTGTTCCAGGCCGAGCGGCGGCTGTTGATCTCCGGCGATCACGTGCTCGGACGCATCTCGCTGTACTTCGACTACGGCTGGACACCCGATCCGATCGGCGAGTTTCTCGGCTCGCTGGACGTGGTCGATGAGCTGGATGCTCGGCTGGCGCTTTCCGGCCACGGCAAGCCGTTCCTCGACGTGCACGGACACATCGAGGGAAACCGCCGGCTCGTGCGCCAGCGACTCGACGCGACGCTGGCGGCGGTCTCCGAGGGTTCGCGAACCGCGCTCGAGATCACCCCTGCCGTGCACGGCGAGCCGCTGACCGAGACCAACGCCGGCTGGTGGCTGCCCGAGACGCTCTGCTACCTCAACCATCTGGCGCGGCTCGGGCGGGTCGAGCCCGTGTCCGACGCCGGCGTGGAGCGCTGGACCGCGTCATTGTCCAATTAGCTGGACAAAACCTTGACATGATTTTGTCAAGGTTGCTAGTGTGCCGCCACGATGCGAATCGACCAGATGCTGGCCCGCGCGGAGGAGCCGGTCTTCTCGTTCGAGTTCTTCCCACCCAAGTCCGAGGAGGGCGAGCGCAATCTCCGGGAGACGCTCGCGACGCTGCGCGAACTCGAGCCCGACTTCGTCTCGGTGACCTACGGAGCGGGCGGCTCGACCCGCGGGCTGACGCTCGAGCTGACCAGGTGGATCAAGCAGGAGCTCGGAATCGAGGCGATGGCCCACCTGAGCTGCGTGGGCGCGACGCGCGACGAGCTGTGCGTGATCCTCGACAGCGTCATCGACACGGGGATCGAGAACGTGCTGGCGCTGCGGGGAGACCCGCCTCGCGGGGAAACGTCGTGGACGCCCCATCCGGGCGGCCTGCGGTACTCGAGCGAGCTCGCTGCGCTGATCGCCTCGCGTTATCAGGTGTGCGTGGGCGCCGCGTGCTTCCCGGAGGTCCACCCCGAGGGCGTCGACCTGGCGAGCGATCTGCGCTTCCTCAAGCAGAAGGTCGACAACGGCGTGTCGTTCCTGATCACCCAGCTGTTCTTCGACAACGAGGCGTACTTCCGGTTCGTCGAGGAGGCGCGCGCGGTCGGGATCGACGTGCCGATCATCCCCGGGATCATGCCGATCACCAACGTGGCCCAGATCAAGCGGTTCACGGAGATGTGCGGGGCGGGCATCCCGGAGCCACTGCTCCGGCAGCTCGAGGCACGCGCCCCGTTCTCCGGCGAGGTGCTCCAGCTGGGCGTCTCCTACGCGACCCTCCAGTGCGCCGAGCTGCTGGCCCGCGGCGCCCCCGGGATCCACTTCTACACGCTCAATCGCTCGCCGGCCACGCGGGCCATCCTCTCCGCGCTACGGCTGCTGCGGCCCTGGGTGCGCCGCGAGGTCGTCAGAACTGCTCCGGCGGAATGATCTCGGTCGCGTGCGCGACCTGCGGCTGACCGCCGGACTCGTAGCGGATGTCGATCTCGTCGTTTCGCTTGTAGGTTCCGATCCCCCAGAAGCCCAGTAGCCAGGCCTTCAGCCCGAGCCGCTGGCGGACCACCTCGCGCTCGAACAGCAGCTGGCCCTCGGAGATCCGGTAGTCGGTTCCGAGCTCCTGGCGCACGCCGTTGACGTACACGTCGAAGGGCGAGCGGACGCCCGGAGGAAGCTTGACGCGCCAGTACTGGGTCGGCATCAGAGATCGGTTCCGATCAGCGACATGATGACCATGTCGACGCCCTTCCCGCGCTTTCGCTGATACTCGCGCAGGACGCCCTCGCGGACGAAGCCGGCGGCCTGGGCGGTCTTGATGGCGGCCTCGTTCTCGGGCTCGGCCAGCGCCTCGACGCGGGCCAGCCCGCAACTCGTCAGGAGCCACGCCCCGGCCAGGCGCAGGGCCGCGCGCCCAAGACCGCGGCCGCGAACCTGCGGCGCCAGCCAGATCATGAGCTCCGCGCGCGCCTGGTCCCAGTCGACGGGCTCCACCCGGATCTGCCCGCGGCAGGTGTCCGAGCCGGGCTCGAGCACGGTAAGCGTGGCGCGCTCGCCCGCCGCGCGGGCGGCCGCCTCGCGCTCGGCCCGACTGCCCAGCTCGGCCCCGCTGGGCGGGCGGTCCTCGCGATTGTGTACGTGCAGCCCGGGATCATCCTGGTAGGCGATCAGGATTTCCGGGATGTCGCGCTCCTCGTAGTCGCGGAGCACGGCGGCCCCGTTGCTCAGCGGCTCGGCGAGGCGGGGAAAGGCGCTCATGTCGGAAGCTGACCGTACCCTTTCGCGCCGTGGAAGAGGTCGTCTACCAGGTGCGCCGCTCCGACCGCGCCCGGCGGGTCCGGGTGACGGTCGACGCGGTGCGCGGGATCGAGGTCGTGCTGCCGCGCCGGGCCCCCGAGCGCGAGGCGGCCGCGGCCATCCGGGAGCTGCGGCCGTGGATCGAGCGGCGCGTGGCCGAGCTCGCCGGCGCGCGTGCCGCGGTGGCGGCACGAGGCGACACCGTCCCGTACCTGGGGCGGACGCTCGCGCTGGTGAGCGACTTTCCGAGCCGGACCCGAGTGGTGCGGCGGGGTGACACGCTGCTCGTGCCCGAGGGCTCGGAGCGGGTGCCGGCGCTGGAGCGCTGGTACAGGCGGGCGGCGAGGGCCGAGGTCGAGCCCCGCTTGCAGCGCGCGTGCGCCGCAGCCGGCACGTCGTATTCCCGCTTGACCATCCGGGGGCAGCGGACACGCTGGGCGAGTTGCTCGCGGTCCGGCGCGATGAGCTTCAACTGGCGGCTCCTGCTCGCGCCCGAGCCCGTGCTCGACTACGTGATCTGGCACGAGGTCTGCCACCTCGAGGTGATGGATCACTCCACGCGCTTCTGGCGTCTGGTGGCGAGCCGCAGCCCGGGCTACCGCGAGCAGGTGCGCTGGCTCCGGGTCAACGCGGCAACCCTGGTCTTGTAGTCGGCCCTGGGTCGCGCGTAGACGGCGCCGGGTCGGGCCGCCTACGGGCAAAGAAAAGCCGGGCCGAGGACCTCACGCAGACTGGGGTCTGCTCCCCCTTTGGCGAGATCAAGCTCGGCCCGGCGCAAACCCTCCGCGCCTGCCTGCCGGTCTACGCCTGCGCGAAGGGCGATGTAGCCGCCGGTCCACATGGGGCTTGCGTGCCGCTACATTGTTAGGTAACCTACCAAGCAGTGGCAACTACTGTCAAGCTTATGGTGTCATGTCGACCAGCCGGGGCGATACATTCCGAGTCCCCGTACCACGGTCGATGACCCCGCCAAGCACCAAACCCTTCGGAGAATCGCTGCGAGCGCTGATGGACTCGCACTCGCTCACCTATCGTGGGTTGGCCGAAGCGACCCGCAAGCTCGACGGCAAGGGCATCACCCACGCCCACATCAACATGCTCGCCAACGGGCACGACAAACCGTCGATGCGCGCCATGGAGCTGATCGCGGCGGCCTGCGAGGTCGATCCGGATTACTTCGCCGAGTACCGCCTGGCTGCGGCGATGCGCGAGCTCGATCCCGCCGAGGTCGGCCTCGAGCAGGCGCTCGAGAATCTCAACGCTCGGCTCGGTGCCCGCCGATCCGCCGCCAAAGCACGAGCATCGCAGCGCCCCCAAGCACAACCTCGTCCCACGGGGTAGCCAGCGGGTCAAGCGGCGGCAGGGCCACCAGGAAGGCCACCGCCCACACGCACCAGGCGATCTGCACGCCGCGCCGCGTGACCTCCGGGTAGCGCCAGATCGTGCGGGCCAGCCGGTCGGTGAAGTAGCCGAGCTCGTCGCGGTCGCCGAGGGCCTTGGCGGCGATCGACAGCGCAGCCAGCGCCACGACGAACGCGAGATAGCCGATCGGACGAGCCAAAAAGCGCACGACGGCTAAGGCCCCTCTCATCATCACAACGAATAACGATAGCTCAGCCCGGTACTCACGCCGGGGGATTTCGCGACGGGTCGGCGCGGCGGGTTCACCGGCCCGCCAGGGCGGGGTCACCGGCCTGCCAGGGCGTGGTCACAGGTCGAGCAGGGCCCGGCGCAGCGCTCCCGTCGCATCTTCGCCGGCCGCCCGATCAAGGCTCTGGCGCCGCACGCGCCCGAGGTAGGCCTCGGTCGAGCCGTCGCCCCGAACGTCGATGCCCGCGTGGGTGTGGGCCAGCCGACGCTCGGGTCCGGCCAGCTCGACCCGCGCCACGACCTGCTCCTCGGGGCCATAGCGGCGCAGCCTCGTCTCGGCCGGCTCTCCTCGCGCGGCCTCGGCGAGCTCATCGACTCGGGTCGCGAGCTCAGCCAGGGCTCGCTCGAGCGTGTCGAACCGGTGGCGCTCGACGCGAGCCCGGGCTCGGACGGTGAGGGTCCAGGTGGCTACTTGCGCTTGCGCTGATCGATCGGCACGTAATCCCGGCCGCGGGAGCCGGTGTAGATCTGACGTGGACGGGCGATCTTCTGCTCCTTGTCGTCGATCATCTCGAGCCACTGGGCGATCCACCCGCTGGTGCGCCCGATCGCGAACAGCACCGGGAACATCTCCATGGGCATCCCGAGGGCCTCGTAGATCAGACCGGAGTAGAAGTCGACGTTCGGGTAGAGCTTGCGGTCGACGAAGTAGTCGTCCTCGAGCGCGATCTTTTCGAGCTCGAGCGCGATGTCGAGCAGCGGGTTGGTACCGGTGACCTCGAGGACCTCGTCGACCGCCTTCTTGATGATCTTGGCGCGCGGGTCGTAGTTCTTGTACACCCGGTGGCCGAAGCCCATCAGGCGCTCCTTGCCGTCCTTGACGCCCTTGATGAAGTCCGGGACGTTGTCCTTGGACTCGATCCGGCGCAGCATCCGCAGGGCCGCCTCGTTGGCACCGCCGTGGAGCGGTCCGTACAGCGCGGCGACGCCGGCTGCGACCGCCGAGTACGGGTCGACCTGAGAGGACCCGACGCTGCGTACGGCGCTCGTCGAGCAGTTCTGCTCGTGGTCGGCGTGCAGGATGAACAGGACGTCGAGCGCGTGCTCGAGCCGGGGATCCGGCTCGTAGCGCAGCTCGGTCATCTTGTAGATCATCGAGAGGAAGTTGCCCGGGTAGGACAGGTCGTTGTCCGGATACACGTAGGGCTTGCCCTGGTTGTGGCGGAACGAGAACGCGGCCAGGGTGGGCATCTTGGCCAGCAGCCGGATGACCTGGATGTAGCGCGTGTCGGGATCCTTGATCTGGCTGGCCTCGGGATAGAACGTCGAGAGCGCGCCCACCGAGGCGAGCAGCATGCCCATCGGGTGGGCGTCGTAGCGGAAGCCCTGCATGAACTCCTTGACGTTCTCGTGCACGAACGTGTGGATCGTGATCTGGTGCGTCCACTCGTCGAGCTCCTGCTGGCTCGGCAGCTCGCCGTGGACCAGCAGGTAGGCGACCTCGAGGTAGCTCGAGCGCTCCGCCAGCTGCTCGATCGGATAGCCGCGATATTCGAGAACGCCCTTCTCGCCGTCGATGAACGTGATCGCGGAGCGACACGACGCCGTGGCCATGTAGGCCGGGTCGTAGGTCATCAGGCCGAAGTCGTCCTCCTCGACCTTGATGTTGCGAAGCTCGGTGGCCCGGATCGTGCCGTCCTCGATCGGGATCTCGTACTGCTTGCCGGTCCGGTTGTCGGTGATGGTCAGGGTCTCATTCGCCGTCGCTGCGCCGGCGCCGTCCTGTTGCTGAGTCTCTGTCGTCATGGCGCTCCTCTCGCGCGGTTAGCGGGGTCCGGCGGCCGGGGGCGTGGCCGCGGCACCGCCCATGAATTTAGTACCCGGATCGCACCGGCGAGACGCTGGGCGTGGTGACGGCCGGCTACTTCGGGAAAGCGCTCGTGATGACCGCCATCGCCATGGCGAGCAACATCAGCACTCCGGTGACCGCCATCACGCCCCGGGCGCCGCGCTCGTTGCCCGGAAACGCGGGCCGGGTCAGGCCGATGCCGGCCAGCACGAGTGCCCAGATCACCAAGAGCCCGCCGGCGATGTAGAACGGAATCTTCGAGGGCTCGTCGGCCGCGAGAAGCAGGGTGATCACGGTCCGCGAGCCTACTTGATGGGGGTGCCGTCCGCTCCGCCGGGCGGCGTGTCCTGTTGTGGTCGCAGTCCCTCATAGCGGCTCTCGGTCGCCGCCCGCTGCCCCTGGTAGTGGCTTCCGAGCTCGGGGCTGCCGTAGGGCCTGAGCGCCGGCCGATCGAGGGCCATGAACGACAGCTGCGCGATCGGCAGACCGGGGTACAGCTTGATCGGTATCCGCGTGAGGTTGTTCAGCTCGAGCGTCAAGGTTCCCTTCCAACCCGGGTCGCAGAAGCCCGCGGTGGCGTGGACGATCAGCCCGAGCCGGCCGATGCTCGATTTCCCCTCGATGCGGGCGACGATGTCATCGGGAAGCTCGACCCACTCGAGCGTGCGGCCCAGGCAGAACTCGCCGGGGTGGATCACGAACGACTCGTCCTTCTCGATCGTGACCTCCTCGGTGAGACCGGCCGGCGGCTCGCGCAGGTCGATGGCCGAGGCTCGGTGGTTGTGAAAGACGCGGAACGAGTCGCCCAGGCGCAGGTCGACGCTGGCCGGCTGCACCAGGCCGGGGTCCCAGGGGTCGATCCGGATCCGGCCCGTGTCGACCAGTTCGACGATCGTGGCGTCGGAGAGAACGGAGGCGAGCGCGCTCACTGGGCGCAAGTCTGCCAGCGGCGACGGATCCGAGGCGGATAGGGCCGGGCCGATCGGTCGTGCGGGGCGCCGCGGCGAGCCCCGCGGTCAGCGCTCGACGGTGCGGATGCGCGCGCGGGCGGTGCGCACGCGCGGCGGCGGCACCGGTGCCGGGTCGCCGTGAGGACCCCGGCGCGGATGACGCGGGAAGGGCTTGCGCGGGTGGCGCGGGTGGCGCCGGATGCCGCCGTCGTCGTCCGAGGACGACGCCTCGTCCGGCTCCTGCTTGATCGCCCACCAGACGATGTAGATCAGCCCTGCGAGGGGGATCTTCAGGGCGAGCATCAACCAGATGAGTCCCCAAGTCACGTGCCCGCGATGCTACCCCTATCGCGAACCGATGTCACGTGCGGATTGTCTCGAGGCGTACGGTCCTGGAGCGGCGGTTCGGGCGGTGCGGGGGGGTGGCGCGCCTGGCGGCACCTACGCGAGTTGCTGCTCGAGCCGGCGACCGCTGGACGGGGTCTCGGCGGGCGCGGGCACCGGCGGCGGCCGGCTCGCCAGGGCCACGCCGATCGCCAGCAGCGTCCAGGTGATCGGATCCTCCAGGAAGTCCGCGTAGAGCAGCGTGTGGAACAGGAGGGCGACGAACGCGGCGGCGATCGCCACCCGGGCGGGATCGGCGCGGGCCTGGTGGAGCAGCGCGATCAGCGCCGCCACCACGAGCGCGAGATAGGCCAGCTCTCCGATCAGTCCCTGCTCGGCCGCGATCGTGACCGGAATCGTGTGCGAGGCGGTCAGCGTCTCGCCCGGCCGGTTGTGGTGCGCGGCGTACTCGGTCTGGAACGAGCCCGATCCGTAGCCCCACACGGGACGGGCTCCGAACAGGTCGATTCCCCCCGACACGAGGCCCGGACGACCGTTCGAGGCGCCGTTCAACCCCTGGTTGAGTCCGAACGTGGTGGGCGAGATCGCGACGGCGGCCGCGGCCACCGCGACCACGCCGGCGGCCACGAACACCGCTCGACCGACCCTCCAGCGCAGCGCCGCGAGCACCCCCAGGCCGACGAGCAGCGCCCCCAGGCTCGAGCGCGACAGCGTGAGCACGAGCCCGCCCCACAGGATCGCCAGTACGACCAGCGTGGCGAGCTGCGTTCGTTGCCGGCGCGCGTAGAGCAGGACGGCTCCGAGCAGGATCATGACCAGGGCGAGGAAGCGGCCGAAGATGTTCGGATCGAAGAACACCGAGTTGACCGTGAAGTAGGTGTGGTCGGCGTTGGCGGCGATCAGCTTGGGGTTCAGGAAGATCGTCTTGGTCGCGTACTCGACGAACCCGACCAGCGCGAACAGCACCGCAAGCCCGGCCACCAGGCCCAGGCAGTCGCGCGTCAGCCGCGGCGTCCAGTCGATCCGGCGCAGAAGGCAGAACGCCAGGGCGAACGGGACGTAGAAGAAGGCCATCTGCTGCAGGGCGGTCTCGAGACTCGACGAGTAGGCGGACTGGACGCCGTACAGGACGACGTAGAGCGCCAGGAGCCGCTCGAGCCAGCGCACGCGCGGGTTGCGGTCCGGTGCGCTGCGTAACCCGGCCGGGCGCTCGCCGCGCAGGGCTCCCACGATGAACGCGACCGCGCCGGCGGCGATCACGAAGTACAGCGGGACCAGGAGGTTCTTGGTCTCGCCACCGGTTTGGATCGGGATCCGGAATGGCAGCGCGATGATCACCGCGGCGGCCAGCAGCGCGGGCCGCTTGGAGATCACGAGCGCCGCCGCCGCCACGGCGCCGAGCGCCACCAGCCCCCCGACTGCCGCCACCGCCGGATGGTGATGCACGACGTCCAGCTGCGGCGAGTGCCAGATGTCGGCCAGGAGGAGGACCGGCGAGAGCACCAGGGCGCCGAGCATCGCGACGGCCTGGACGCGTACGTCGGGATGCAGCATGACCACGGCGGCGAGCACCGCCACCACGACGACGCCGAGCTTGGGAAGCGGTCCGCTGAGGGCGCCGTACAGGAGCACGGTCGCAATGATCCTCTACCTTTGTTCCGCGCATGCGCGCTAAGAGAGTTGTCACGGCGGTCGCGCTCGCCGCACTCGCGTTGGTTCTGACCGCCTGCGGCGGGTCGGTCCAGGTGCAGCCGACCGCCCCGGCCGGTTCATCCAGGCCGGCCAGCCGGGGCGATGTGGATAGCCCGCTGACCGACATGCGCAATCACCTCGAGTGCCTGCGCGACGCCCACCTGGCGGTGCGGGTGGCGAGCTCGACGAGGCTCCAAGTGGGTCACGCGCCGGCGGGACCGACGATCGTGTTCGCTGCCACGCCCGGCGCGGCGCAGGCCTATCAGATCGACGGCAGTGCCCAGGCTGCCGAGGTGATCGGCAGCGCCCTGGTCTATCCGAACCAGGGATCCGACGCCGAGTTGAGCGCGATCTCGGCTTGCCTGTCGCAGGGCGTCCAGGGATAGGCGCCCTCTAGAATGCACGCGCGACGCTCGCGCTCGGTGCGCGGGCCATGTCCGCGTCTGCCGTCGCCGTGCGTAACCTGCGAGCGCGGCGGCAACCACATCTTCCGGTCCTGATGTCCGTTCCCACCGCAGAGCTGACTGCACCGGCGCCCCCGACCGATGTCGCGGCGCGCCGCGGTGGGCTGCCCGAATGGCTGCACGGCGGACGGCTCTACTTCTCGATCGGCGGCGTGGCGCTTCTGATCGGCGCCCTCTCACTCCTGATCCCGTCCACCCCGAGCTACGACCCATGGGCCTGGCTGGTGTGGGGGCGGGAGATCATCCACGTCAACCTCCAGACCACCGGCGGGCCGTCGTGGAAGCCGCTGCCGGTCCTGTTCACCGCGGTGTTCGGCGTGTTCGGCAAGGCCCAGCCGGACCTGTGGCTCGTGATCGCGCGCGCGGGCGCTGTGATGGCGGTGGTGATGGTGTTCAAGCTGTCCTGGCGGCTGACTCGCGATCTGCTCGCCGGCCTCGCACCGAAGGAATCGACCGGCCGACGCCTGGCGCTCATCCCGCCGCTGCTCGCCGGATTGATCGCCGCGGGCAGCCTCATCAATTCGAGTGGGTTCATCTCCAACAACGCGCTCGGTTACTCGGAGGGGCTGGCCACGGCGCTCGCGTTGATCGCCGTCGACAGCTATCTGGACGGTGCGCCGCGCCGGGCCTTCGTCATCGGCTTCTTCGCCGCCCTGGATCGCCCGGAGCTGTGGTTCGTCTGGGGTCCCTACGGGCTCTACCTGTTCTGGCGCGACCCTGGCGCGCGCAAGCTCGTGATCGCGCTGTTCGCGCTGATCCCGGTGCTCTGGTTCCTCCCCGAGCTGTGGGGGTCGGGGCACCTGCTGCGCGGGGTTACGCGCGCACAGCATCCCCGCTCCAACAGCGCCGCCTTCGCGAAGTGCCCGGTGTGCACGGTGTTCAGGAAGGAGGCATGGCCGGCGGTTTGGGACCGGGTCAAGATCCCGGGGATGATCGCGCTGGTCGTCGCGGCGATCGGGCTGTGGCGCACACGCGAGAAGTGGTGGAAGCGCCACGACGTCGACCGCGGCATCCGCGCGCGCGCATGGCTGCTCGGGCTCGGGGTGTTCGGCTACGCATGGTGGCTCGGCGTAGCGATCGAGACCCAGGCGGGATTCTCGGGCAACAACCGTTACCTCGTGCTCGGGACGGCTCCGGTGGCGATCGCCGGCGGCGTCGCGTGGGGGTGGTTCTCGGGCGCGCTCGCCGAGGGATTCCGGAGGCTCGCGGCGCGAGGCGACGGGGCCGGAGCCGGTGGCGGGGCCGGCGGCCTCGGGGTCCGCTTCTCGCTCCCGGCCGCCGCGGCGGTCGCGGTCGTGCTGTTCCTCGCGCTTCCGTCGTGGATCGGCAAGGGCATCGTCAGCCTGCCCCGGACCCATCACGCACTGGCCTATCAGGCCAAGCTGCGCTCCGACGTGACCGCGGCGGTCGCGAAGGCCGGTGGCGCGGATGCCCTGCTCCGCTGCGGCCCGGTGATGACCGAAGGCTTCCAGGTGCCGATGGTCGCCTGGACGCTCGGTGTCCACACGCTGCGGATCGAGGCGACGCCGAGCAAGCTGGCGGGTGCGCCATGGCCGGCGGTGATCCTTCAGACGCGCGCACAGTCGAACGCGCATCTGCTGCCCACCCCGCAGCAGATCATCGCCTGGGAGCACGACGGCGCGCCGTACCGGCTCGTGGCCCACGTCCGGACGTTCCGAGTGTTCTCGACGTGCGCGGGTAAGGTGACCAACTAGATGGCCACCGTCACCGCTCCGCCGGGCGGCATCCCGCGCGTAGCCGACGTCCGGCAACCCAAGCGACTCGAGCGCATCCCGGTCTGGGCCAGCACGACCGTCGTGTTGGTCGTGCTCACGGCGGTCTCCGCCTACGTCCGGACGCGCTATCTCAGCGCGCCCGTGGGGCAGTTCTGGGAGGACGAGGCGATCACCACCGGGATCGCGTCACATTCGCTCAGCGCGATCCCCGGCGTCCTGCGCCACGACGGATCGCCGCCGCTCTTCTACATGCTGCTCCACGTCTGGATCAGCATCTTCGGCGCCAGCGAATCGGCCACGCATGCGCTGTCGCTCCTGTTCGGATTGCTGTGCATTCCGGCGGGCATGTGGGCGGGGTGGAGCCTGTTCGGCCGCCGGGCCGGCATGTACATGGCGGTCCTGTGCGCGCTCAGCACGTTCCTGACCGCGTATGCCCAGGAGACCCGGATGTACGAGTTGATGGCGCTGCTCGGGATCCTGGAGACGACCGCGTTCATCCACGCGTTCGTCTATCGACGGCGGGGCTATCTGATCCTGTTCGCGGTCTGCCAGGCGCTGATGCTCTACACGCACGCGTGGGGCCTGTTCTTCGGGGCCGGCCTGGTGGTCGCGCTGATCCCGATCTGGCGCGTGAGCGAGGACCGGCGCGGCGTGGTGCGCGATGCCGTGCTCGCCTACGTGGGCGCCGGCATCCTGTTCCTGCCCTGGGTTCCGAATTTCTTCTACCAGGCGACCCACACCGGTGCCCCATGGGCGCCGACGATCCGCTTCGGCGTCCCGGTCCTGCTGTCGCGCGACCTCCTGGGCTCCGACCGGATCACGGTCGCGCTGGTCACGGCCTGGATCCTCGGGCTCGCGCCACTGTTCACCAAGCGCCTGCGGCGTACGCGCGACGGCACGGTGATGTGGTCGCTGATCTGGCTGATCGCCGGCACGCTGATCATCGCCTGGCTGGCCTCGCAGATCACGCCGGCCTTCGTGGCGCGCTACATGGCCCCTCTGCTGGCGGCGATCCTGCTGCTGGCGGCGTGGGGCGCCGCGCGGTCGGGGGTCGTGGGGCTGGTCATGATCGTGCTGTTCCTGGTCTTCATCATCCACATCTCGTCCTACGCGCCCAAGTACAAGAGCGACATGCAGGACGTCGGCGGCGAGGTCACGCCGCTGCTTCACCGCGGCGACCTCGTGGTCAGCGCGCAGCCGGACTCGGCGCCGCTGGCCTGGTACTACCTGCCCTCGGGTCTTCGGTACGCGACCACGATCGGCCGGGTGAGCGACCCGAGCTACATGAACTGGGTCGATGCGCTCACCCGCCTGCAGCACGCCCCGCCCGCGCCGACCCTCGACCCCCTGGTTGCTAGCCTCAGGCCGGGACAGCAACTGCTGTACATACGACCGCTGACGGAGGGCGCCAAGAACTGGAAGGCGTCCTGGACGTCTCTGGTACGACTGCGCGCCGCGCAGTGGGGTCAGATCCTCCAGAACGACGTCGACCGAGGCGTGCTGAAGGCGGTGGCGGTCGCGCCGCACAATTACCGTGGAGCCAGCATCCTCGCCTACAGCGCGGTTCTCTACCAGAAGGTCTCCTGACATCCCGAGATGAGCGAATCCACCCCCTCCCGCAGCCCGGACGGCGCCGGCCACGGCGCGGACATCACACCAGAGCGGCCTGTTGTGGCCCTCGGGGGCGGCCCCGCGGGGCTGACCGCCGGCTACCTGCTGGCCAAGCAGGGCAAGCCGGTGATCGTGCTCGAGTCCACCGACCAGGTGGGCGGCATCGCGCGCACCGAGGTGCGCGACGGCTATCGGTTCGACCTCGGCGGCCATCGCTTCTTCACCAAGGCGCGAGAGGTCGACGACCTGTGGCACGAGATCATGAAGGAGGAGTTCCTCCGCCGGCCGCGGCAGTCGCGGATCTACTGGAACGACAAGTTCCTCGAGTACCCGTTGCAGGGCATGGACGTGATCCGCAAGCTGGGCCCGGTCGAGCTGATCCGCTGCATGGCCTCCTACCTGTGGGCGGCGGTCAAGCCCAAGGGCAACGAGGACACGTTCGAGGCCTGGGTGTCCAACCGCTTCGGCAAGCGCCTCTACCAGCATTTCTTCAAGACCTATTCCGAGAAGCTGTGGGGCGTGCCCTGCACCGAGATCCGCTCCGAGTTCGCGGCCCAGCGGATCAAGGGCCTGTCGTTCTTCGCAGCAGCCAGGGCGGCGTTCCTCGGCAACAAGGGGAACAAGATCAAGTCGCTGATCTCGGAGTTCAACTACCCGCGCTACGGGCCCGGCCAGATGTGGGAGCAGATGACCGAGGACATCCGGGCCCAGGGCGGCGAGGTCCGGCTCAACGCGCCGGTCACGCGCCTGCGCATCGAGGACGGGCGTATCGTCGAGGTGGTCGCCGGCGGCGAGACCATCACGCCGTCGTATGTCATCTCGTCGCTGCCGCTGCGCACGACGGTCGGCATATCCGAGCCCGACGCTCCCGGCGAGGTGCGCGACGCCGCCCGCGGCCTGCGCTACCGGGATTTCATGACCGTCGCGCTGGTCATCGACAGCCCCGAGCTGTTCCCCGACAACTGGATCTACATCCACCAGCCAGGCGTCAGGGTGCTGCGCATCCAGAACTTCCGCTCGTGGAGCCCGTGGATGGTTCCGAACGACACAGACACATCGATCGGGATGGAGTACTTCTGCTTCGAGGGCGATGAGGTCTGGAGCATGGACGACGACGACCTCGTCGCGATGGCCACCGCCGAGCTGGCCAAGCTTCACCTGGCCCGCGCCGATCAGGTCAAGTTCGGCTTCGTCGTGCGCGTGCACAAGGCGTATCCGATGTACGACGTTGAGTATCCGGAGCGGGTGGCCACGATCCGCGGCTGGCTGGCCGGGATCGAGAACCTCCAGCAGGTCGGGCGCAACGGCCTGCACCGCTACAACAACTCCGATCACTCGATGCTGACCGCGATGCGCGCCGTAGACAACATCCTCACCGGCTCCCACCACGACATCTGGGCTGTCAACGCCGAGAGCGTCTACCACGAGGAAGACGTCCCGGACGAGCAGCCCTATGTGGCTGCGCCCGAGACGCCGGCGATGGAGCACCCGCTCGCGTAACTGTCTGCGGGGCGGGCATTGAAAGCGGCACGACTTCTCTTCGCGGCACTCCTCGGAGCGGCGCTCGTGCTGCCGCCGGCGGCGCTGGCGGCATCGACCACAGCCACGCAGGCGCCCGCAGAGACGCAGTCGCTCGACGCCCAGCCCGGCGGCAATCCCCTCTCCCCCGGCTTTCCGCAGCCGAGCGTGTCGATCCCGACGACGTCGACGACGGTCGCCCCGACGGTCACCGGCACGACAGGCGCCGGCAGCGGGGGCGGCTTCAGTAGCAGCTCGGCGTTCATCATCGCGATCGGCGCGATCATCGTGCTCGGGGGCATCTCGTTGTTCATCTGGCGCGACGCCCGCCGGCGCGCGCCGACGCGGACGCGTTCCACGGAGGCGGTCGGCGACGACCGCCGCAAGGGATCCAAGCAGCGCGCAAAGCCGCGCAAGCTGAGTCCGGCTGAGCGGCGGCGGCGCAAGCGCGGCCGAGCGCGCTAGCCGTCGGCGGCGCAAGCGCGGCCGAGCGGGTTAGGCCCCGGCGGTCTCCTTGATCGCGTGGCGGGCCCGGAGCAACTGCCGCTCGACGGTGCGAGTGGTGCATCCCTCGTGCCGGGCAATCTCGCTGTAGCTCAGACCGAGCGCGTGTAGCCAGAGCGCGCGCTGCTGGCGCAGCGGGAGGCGACCGAGCTCGGCCAGCCGCTCGTAGCGCTCGATCAACTCGCAGGGCGCGGGCTCCCATCCCATCGCCGATGGCATCGGGCCGTCGGCGGCTGCTTCCAGCGAGAGCTCTCGCCGGGCGCGACGCAGCAGCTTGAACGCCTCGTGAACCGCGGTTCTGACCAGCCAGCTCATCACGGTCTCGCGGTGCACGTGGTCGCGATGGTGCAGCAGGCGGCTCCAGGCGAACTGACACGCATCCTCGATCACGACGTCCGGCGCGCGCACGTCCAAGCGGACGAGATGTTCGAGGCGCCCCGCCAGCAGGCCGTAGAGCTCCTCCACATCACCGACACCGACCGTGTTCTCAATGACAGCCATGTTGAGTCTAATTGAGACTAAATTGATGCGAACGAACCCTAGCAGTAACCAATAGGGATTGCTAGGGTTCAAATCACTTCTATTTGTCTCAATTGGATTCGGAGGTTTCTATGGTCGGTTCGTTACCAGAGGTCGTGCTCGGGCTCGCTGCTGCCGGCTCGCAGGGCGTCACCGCCACTCCCGACCCGAGCGGGCTGCCGGGCAGCAACGTGCTGCAGCAGCTCGTGAACGGCGCCGAGGCGTGGGCGCTCGCCGTGGCGCTGCTCGGCGCATTCGTCGGCGCCGCAATGTGGGCGCTCGCCTCGCACGCGCACAACCCGCACTACGCCGCCCGAGGACGCATGGCGGCGGTCATCTCGGGGGCGTCGGCGCTTGTCATCGGGGCGGGACCGGCGCTCGTGAACTTCTTCGAGCGTCTCGGCGCCACCGCTAAATGACCGCCACCAGGCTCGCCGTACTCGCCGTTCTCACCGCTGCGTGCGTATCGGCCCTCACGGCGCCACCGGCGGTAGCGAGACCCGTCGGGGTTTCGCCGGTGGCCGAGCTCAACATCCCCGAGGCGGCCTGCGGCATCGGCTGCGGCGCGCTGTCCAACGGCGGCGCGCTCATCAAGGGCGGCAAGCAGCTCATCACCGGAGACGTCGGTGGCGCGATCTCGACCCTGGGCGGGGGTGTCGGCGGCGCCGTCGCGACCGCCAGCACCGCGATCGCCCTGGCGGCGATCGGCGTGTGGATCGTCGGTGGCGACGCCGCGGTCCTGCACCAAGCTGCCGGCGCACTGGGTGCCACCACGACGCCTCAGCTCCAGAGCACGTGGTTCTCCTCGACCTACTGGCGGATGGCCGCGATCGCGGCGCTGCTCACGCTCCCGTTCCTGTTTGCGGCCACCGTGCAGGCGGCGCTGCGCTCGGACGTCGCGCTCCTGGTCAGGGCCGCGTTCGGCTACCTGCCGCTGGCCATCCTGTCGATCGCGATCGCCGCCCCGATCACGACGATGCTGCTGGCCGCGTCGGACGAGCTGTGCGGGCTGATCTCCTCGGCGGCAAGCAACGCCGGGCCACACCTCCTGGGACGGGCCGCGATCGCGGTCCTGGGCCTGACCGCGCTCGCGGGCTCTCCCTTTCTGGCCTTCCTCATCGGCTTGCTCATGATCGGTGCCGCGTTCACGCTGTGGATCGAGTTGTTGCTCCGTGAGGCGGCCGTCTACGTCGTCGTCCTGATGCTTCCACTGGCCTTCGCCGCCCTCACCTGGCCGGCACGGCGGATCTGGGCCGTCCGCGCCGTGGAGTTGCTGGTCGCGTTGATCCTTTCGAAGTTCGCGATCGTGGCGGTGCTGTCACTCGGTGGCGCCGCGATCGGCGCCAGTGCGGGCCACGGCAGCCTGACTGGGCTGATGGCCGGAACCGTGCTGATCATGCTGGCCACGATGTCGCCGTGGGCGCTGCTGCGCCTGGTGCCGCTGGCCGAGATCGCGACCGGGGCAACCGAAGCCATCCGAGGTGGAATGCGCTCGACCGGCGAGCCGGTCGGGAGAGCGGTGGGGTACTCCGAGAGCGGCGCCAGCTGGGTGAGGAACACCGCGGCCGAGATGCAACGCGACGCCGTGCGGCGGATGGCCGACGCCGGCGAGCCGCGTGCTGCGGACGGTGGCGGCGGGGGTGGCCCGTCCGGCATCCCCGGTGGCGACGGTCCGGGCGGCGCGCCGGGTGGCGACGGTCCGGGCGGCGCGCCGGGTGGCGACGGTCCGGGTGGCGCCGGTCCCGGTGGCGGTCCCGGGGGTGACGGTCCCGGCGGCCGGTCCCGGGGGCGACGGTCCGGGCGGCGGTCCCGGGGGCGACCGTCCGGACGGCGGTCCCGGGGCTGACGGTCCCGCTGGTGGCCACGGTGGCGCGGCACCAACCGACGGCGCCACCGTCCCCGCGCAGGATCCGCCACCGCCCCGCGACGTCCCCTGGAACGAGCGCCCAACGCTCGAGCTCGGGCCGA
Organism: uncultured Solirubrobacterales bacterium; assembly: GCA_963832315.1. Lineage (GTDB taxonomy): Bacteria > Actinomycetota > Thermoleophilia > Solirubrobacterales > Solirubrobacteraceae > Palsa-465. The sequence goes on from CAWHTT010000018.1 coordinate 389,804, forward strand.
ACTTCGGCGACACCGTGGTCTATCCGCATCCGGACGCCGAATGACCGGCGAGCGGCTCAGCTACCGGTTCGGTCCGGTGGAACGCCGCGGGATCCTCGGCCAGTTGCGCGCCGCCCAGGTGGCGCTGGTGGCCGCGGGCGCCGTCGCGGCGATCGTCGCCCTGGACCGGGAGCCGACCGCGGCGGGCGCGTTCCTCGGCGTGCTCCTGTTCGGCCTCTCAGTGGCGGCGGCCTTCGCGCCGGTGGGGCGCCGCACGGCCGAGGAGTGGACCCCGATCGCGCTGGCGTTCTCTCTGCGCCGGGTCCGAGGACGGGGGCGCTTTCGCTCGAGCGCCCCCGCCGAGGGCATGTTCGCGACCGAACAGGCCGGTCGGTGGCGGCGTGTGCTCAGGCATCCCGGCCCGGTTCCGCCCGCAATCGTCAGAGGCGTCCGGGTTCTCGAGATCCCCTACCGGGACCGGGTCATCGGCGTGCTGTCCGAGCAGCGCCGGCGCCGGCTGACCGCGGTCCTGGCCTGCCGCGTGCTCGCGTTCTCGCTGCTCGATCCCGAGGCGCAGGAGCGGCGACTGGCGCGGTGGGGCCTGATCCTCTCGGGAGCCGCCGGCGGCCCGGTGCGCCGCCTGCAGTGGCTCGAGCGGACCGTGCCGGCCCAGGGCGACGAGTTGGCCCGATGGCTGCACGACGAGCGCGACCCCGCCGTCCCGCTCCGGGGCACGGCGATGATCGAGTCCTACCTGGAGCTGATCGGCGCGAGCACGCGGGCGGCGCACGAGCACGAGGTGCTGATCGCGGTGCAGATCGATCCGCGGCGCGCCGGCGACCGGGGCCACGACGCCGGCATGCGCACGCTGATCGAGCAGACCGAGCGTCTCGCGGAGGGACTCGAGGCGGCCGAGGTGTCCGTGCTCGGCGCCCTCGGCCCGGGCCAGCTCACCCGCATCCTGCGGACCGCGTTCGATCCCTACGCCCGAGCGGAGCTGGCCGCGCTCGAGGCGGCCGATCCCGCGCGCCAGGGACTCTCGGAGGCCAATGCCTGGCCGCTTGGCGCGCAGGAGCACTGGGAGCACTACCGCTCGGACGGCGCGTGGCACGCGACGTTCTGGATCGGCGAGTGGCCGCGCGTTGAGGTCTCCCCGATGTTCATGGACGCCCTGCTGGGTCGCTCGAGCGTGGTGCGGACGGTGGCGGTCACGTTCGAGCCGATCGCCCCCGAGCGCTCCACGCGCGAGGCCGAGGCGGCCATCACCCGCGACCACGCCGACCGCGAGCTGCGCCACCGCTTCGGCCAGGCCGAGACCGCCCGCCAGCGCCAGGCGCAGGAGGCCGCCACGCGGCGCGAGGCCGAGCTCGCCGCCGGCCACGCCGAGGTGCGGCTGGCCGGCTTCGTCACGGTGACGGGACGGGACCGCGACGACCTGCGCCGGGCCTGCGCCGAGGTGCACGAGCAGGCGGTCCGAGCCAGGCTCGAGTTGCACCGGATGTACGGCCAGCAGGCCGATGCGTTCGCGTTCACGCTGCCGCTCTGCCGAGGGCTGCGGTGAGCTGGCCTCGCCCCGAGCGGCCCGCCCACCGGTGCACGACCCGGCACGCCCAGGCCATCTACCCGTTCGTGGCCGGCGGCGGCCTGGGCGGCCACGGGGTGTTCATCGGGCGCGATTCGAGCGGCGGAGCGTTCTGTTACGACCCCTGGGTTCTCTACGGCGACGCCACGCTGGACGATCCCAACGCGATCGTCCTTGGCAAGCTGGGACAGGGCAAGAGCGCGCTGGTCAAGACGCTCCTCTGGCGCATGTTGCTGTTCGGGCGCCGCGCCTTCGTGCTCGACGTCAAGCGCGAATACGGTCCGCTGTGCCAGGCGGTGGGGGTCAGGCCGGTATCCCTCGAGCCCGGCGGCTCGGTTCGGCTCAATCCGCTCGCCTCGCGCCCTGAGGAGCATGCTCAACTCGAGCTCCTCCGCGCGGTGACCGTGACCGCGGTGGGCGGGCCGCTCACCCAGATCGAGGCGGCGGGACTGCGCGAGGCGCTGCACGCGGTCCGCGCCAGCGGCGTGTCCGAGCCGACGCTGCCCCAGATCGCCAAGGTCCTGTTCGACCCCGGCGGGGACATGGCGCGCCGACTGCGGACCACGCCCGAGAAGCTCGCCACTGACACCCGGCGCGCGGCGCTCGCGCTCCAGGACCTCTGCGAAGGGCCGCTCAAGGGGATGTTCGACGGCCCCACCACCCCGGGCCTCGACCTCGACGCGAAGCTGCTCGTGCTCGACCTGCACGCGGTCAAGGACTCGCCGGCGGTCGGGATCCTGATGGCCTGCGCCACCGCCTGGATGAGCGCGCTGCTCGCGCGGATGGCCGAGCGACCCGGCCGCGAGCGGCTGATCAATGTCGCCGACGAGTCCTGGAAGATCGTCCAGCACACCGGGCTGGGCGAGTGGTTTCAGTCGAACTTCAAGCTGGCCCGTCAGTTCGGGGTGATGAACCTCGTCGTCCTGCACAAGCTGGCCGACCTGAGCGCCGCTGGGGACGCCGGCTCGCGCGCGGCGCGGATCGCCGAGGGCCTGGTGGCCGACGCCTCGACCCGCATCGTCTACCACCAGGACGAGAGCCAGGTCCCGCTCACCCGGTCGCTGCTCGGGCTGTCCGAGAACGAAGCGCGGCTGATCTCGATGCTGTCCGCCGGCCAGGCCCTCTGGCGCGTGGGCAGCCGCTCGTTCGTGGTCCAGCACTACCGCTCGCGCCTGGAGACCAGGCTGACGAACACCGACACGGGGATGCAGGTGTCCGGAGGGAGGAGCGGCCGCGGATGAGCGCACAGCGCCACGACTGGATCTCCGACACGGTGCTGCTGGGGGCGATCGGAAGCCTCGGCGGGCTCGCCGCGGCGCTGTGGCTGTGGGGTGGCCTGGCCGGGGTGCTGTTCGGGTCCGGCTGGCCGCACGTCGGCCTCTCGCAGTTGCTCGGCGTGCTCATTCGCCTGCCCAGCCGCCTCGCCGACCCGGCGCGCGCGTGGCCGCCCGCCGTGCAGAGCCGGCTGCCGGGCCCAGGTGGCTTCTACGCCGCGCTCGGGGTGCTGGCCGGCGCCGGCGGGACGATCGTCCTGGTCCTCGGCCGGACGGGGGCGGGAGCGCTCGTCAACCGGGCCGGGACGGGTGCGCGCTGGGCGCGTCCGGCGGAGCTTCGCACGCTGCGCCGCACCGCGCGATCGCGGCGCGGCGGCCGCCTCGTCCTGGGCCGCCGCGCCGGCCGGCTGCTGTACGCCGAGCATCGCCACGCGCTGGTCGCGTTCGGTCCGCCCCAGTCGGGCAAGTCGGCCGGGATCGCCATCCCGGCTCTGCTCGAATGGGACGGTCCCGCTGTCGCCTGCTCGATCAAGACCGATCTGCTGGCGGCGACCCTGACCCGCCGCCAAGCTCTGGGCGAGGTGCTGGTGTTCGACCCGTTCGGGCTGGGTCAGGCGCCGTCGCACACATGGTCGCCGCTCCACGCAGCGCACACCTGGGACGGCGCGCTCGAGGTCGCGTGGCGGCTGGCCTCGGCGGCCGAGGTCGACCGCCGGAGCATGGAGGGCGGCGACTTCTGGGCGGTGGCGGCCGAACAGCGCCTCGCCCCGCTGCTCTACACCGCAGCAGCAAGCGGAGCCGGCATGGACAGCGTGATCCGCTGGGTGCACGGGCAGGGCGGGCGAGAGCTGGATGAGGCCCTCATGCGGATCAGCGGCGAGGCCGGGGACGAGGCGCGGGCGGCCGACGCCTACGCGGCCTACGACGCGGTCCGGGCGTTCGAGGCCCAGGCCGACCGCACACGCACGTCGATCGAGGCGACCGCCCAGACACTGCTGCGCGCATACCGCTTCCAGCGCGTGCTGCGCTCGGCCGCGACGAGCGAGATCACGCCGGATCGCCTGCTCGACGGCGCGGCCACGCTGTACCTGATCGGAGACGCCAAGGCGTCGAAGCTGCTGCGCCCGTTGTTTCTCGCACTGTTGGGCGAAGTCGTCGACCGGGCGTACGAGCGGGCCACGCTGGCGGGCGGGAGGCTGGAGCGCCCGCTGCTCCTATGTCTCGACGAGGCCGGCAACGTCGCGCCGCTGCCCAACCTGGCCGAGATCGCCTCGACCGCGCCGTCGCACAACATCCAGCTGGTCACGATCTTCCACGACCTGGCCCAGGCCCGGTCGCGCTACGGCCAGCAGGCCGAGACCGTCGTGAACAGCCACCGCGCGCGAATGCTGCTGCCCGGGGTGGCCGACCTCGAGACCCTGCGCTACTTCGCCGGGCTGGTCGGCGACGAGGAGGCGCGCGATCGCACCCACACGACCGGCGCCGGCGGCACCACCCGCGCGACCTCGCGACGGCGCCGGCCGCTGATCGCGCCAGAGGCGCTCCGCCAGCTGCCCGACCGTCACGCCCTGCTCCTCTACGGCCGGCTCGCCCCCACCCGACTGCGGCTGCGACTGTGGTTCGAGGACCGCCGGCTGCGCGCGCTCGCCGGAGGCGCACCATGAGCCGTTCCGAGCCCGACGACTGGAACGAGCCCGAGAGCGAATGGGACGAGCCGGTCACGGCACGCTGGCCCCTCAGCTGCGAGGGGCTCTATCCGCGTGAGCGCTGGATGTGGTTCGAGCAGCTGTGGTCGGACGTGTGCGCGTTGCGGGTCCGCTATCGCCTTGCGCTGCGCAGCGGCTGGTGGGAGGACGCCGTGCAGGTGGAGGCCCTGGCAGCGCTGTCGGCCTGGGTCGAGCGCTACGACTCGGGCGAGTGGGACGATCCGCCGGGCAAGCTCGCGCTGCTGTTCGACCTCGAGCGCATCGCGGTGCTCCTGCGCGCCGGCGGCGAGCCGTTTCACCCCGATCGCGACCGGCTGGCGTTCGCGCGGTTCCTGATCGAGCTCGGGTGTCAGCCGCCGCCGGACCGGTGACCGCCGCTCATTCCTCAGAGCCGGCCTCGAGGGTCAGCCGCCCATCGCCCGCCGCGGTCGAGAGCAGCTCGAGTGCCTGCTCGCGGTCGCGATCCGAAGCGCGCACCGCGGGGGACGCTGGCCCCGGGGACCGCCCCTGCTGATCTGAGTCCACGGCGAGCGATGTTAGGGACCGGCCGCGCGTGGTAGCGGGATGATCTCGCCGGAACCGACCGCGCCAACCCGAAGGAGAAATCGATGCCCCTCTCGACCCAGCGCAAGCATCCGCCCCGCCAGCCCCTGCCGGAGATCGCGGCCGTCCGCGAGGCACTCGACGAGCTGCCGGTTCACCACCTCGGCGAGAGCGGGATGCCCGGGGATATGGCGTACGAGCTGATCTCGAGCGAGCTCCTGCTCGACGGCCAGGCGCGCCTGAACCTGGCCACGTTCGTGACCACGTACATGCCGGCGATCGCCGCCCGCCTGATGGCGGATACGGCCGACAAGAACATGATCGACAAGGACGAGTATCCGCAGACGGCCGAGATCGAGTCCCGCTGCGTGAACATCCTGGCCTCGATGTGGAACTCGCCCGCCCACGAGCAGGCGACCGGCTGCTCGACCACCGGCTCGAGCGAGGCCTGCATGCTGGGCGGGCTGGCTCTGAAGTGGCGCTGGCGCGAGCGCATGCGCAAGCAGGGCAAGCCGACCGACCGCCCCAACCTGGTCATGGGCATCAACGTCCAGGTGTGCTGGGAGAAGTTCTGCCGCTACTGGGATGTGGAGGCGCGCCAGGTCCCGATGGAGGGGGACCGCTTCCATCTGGGCGCCGAGGAGGCCGTCGCACTGTGCGACGAGAACACGATCGGCGTGGTGGCGATCCTCGGCTCGACCTTCGACGGCAGCTACGAGCCGGTCAAGGAGATCTCGGCGGCGCTCGACCGACTGGAGCGCGATCGCGGGCTGTATGTCCCGATCCACGTCGACGCCGCCTCGGGCGGGTTCGTCGCGCCGGTGCTGCGGCCGGAGCTCGAGTGGGACTTCCGGCTCGATCGCGTGCAGTCGATCAACGCCTCGGGCCACAAGTACGGGCTCGTCTATCCCGGCGTCGGCTGGGCGGTGTGGCGCACCGAGGAGGCCCTGCCCCGAGATCTGGTGTTCGACGTCAACTACCTGGGCGGGAACATGCCCACGTTCGCACTGAACTTCTCGCGTCCGGGCAGCGAGGTGATCGCCCAGTACTACATGTTCACCACGCTGGGCCGCGACGGCTACCGGCGGGTGATGACCGGCGCACACGACGTCGCGCGGTATCTGGCCGACGAGATCGCCAAGATCGGCCGCTACCGGCTGGTCTCCGACGGCAGCGATCTTCCCGTGTTCGCGTTCGGGCTGGCGCCGGAGGTGGAGAACTACACCGTGTTCGACGTCTCCGATCGCCTCCGCCAGCGGGGGTGGCTGGTGCCCGCGTACACGTTTCCGAAGAACCGCGAGGACCTGAGCGTGCTGCGGATCGTGGTCCGCGCCGGCATGACCCGCGAAATGGCCGACCATCTCCTCGATTACCTCCGCGAGCAGACCGAGTTCCTCGAGTCGCTGAAGGCCCCGCTGCCCGACCAGGAGAAAGCCAAGCGGACGGCGTTCTCGCACACCTAAACGGCGGCGACCACCCCTCGCCGGTGCTGTCGAGACTCTGACAGCGCGCTCAAGATCCCTTCGTAGGGGTCCGATGACCGGGGCCTATGCACAAACGACTCTTCCTGCTGGGCCTGCTGGCCGTGGCGGTCATCGTCGTGCCGGGCGGACAGTCCGCTCACGCGCAGACCCCGGTACGGCACTCGCTCTACCAGAGCTACATCGATCCGTTCACCGCCTCGGGCTGGGAGCCGGACCGCACCGACATGGGCGTTGACTGGTTCGTGACCCGCCGGCTGCCGGTGCGCGCGATCGGCGACGCGGTGATCGTCGGGTCGGACTCCCACGACACCGGCTGGCCGGGCGGGCACTTCATCTGGTACCGGCTGCTCGACGGCAGCCACGCCGGGGACATCATCTACGTCGCCGAGCACCTCACGAACCTGCTCCCCGCCGGCGCCCACGTGCGCGCGGGTCAGCGGATCGCGACGGCACTCCCGGGAGGCACCGGCACCGAGTGGGGCTGGGCCGAGGCCACCGGCGCCACCCGCGCCAACCCCTGCTACTACGAGGGCGAGGTCACGCACTCGGGCCGGGAGATGGCTCGCTTCATGCAGTCTCTTGGGGCACAGGTCCAGGACCCGCCGGGTCATGGATCGGACGCACCGTTCGGCAAGCTCTGCTGAACGGACCTGACCGACAAGACGGCCGGCCGCGCGGCGGCCGGGGACGGCTCACAGCACGTCCGCCAGCCGCCGCGCCGCCGCGCTGAGCTGGCGGGTCGTGCTCGCCTCGTACACCGCCTGGAGATCGAGCACGCGCGCGCCGAAGGAGTCGAGCTCGCGGGTACCCACGATCGCGTGACAGGGCACGCCGGCCTGGCGGGCGCGGGTGCAGACCTCCGAGACGACCTTGCCGGCGAGGCTCTGCTGGTCGAGCTTGCCCTCGCCGGTGACGACGGCTCGTGCCGCCCGCATGCGGCGGTCGAACTCGAGCGCGTCGAGGATGAACTGGGCGCCCTGGACGAGCTCGGCCCCGAGCTCGGCCCACAGCCCACCCGAGAGGCCGCCCGCCGCACCCGTCATCGGCACACCGCGGGGATCGCGGGCAAACCGGCGGGCCTGGTCGTTCAGGCGCTTGGTCAGGCGGTTCACGGCGTCGGGATCGGCCCCCTTCTGCGGCGCGAACACGCGCGCCGCGTGCTCGAACGGCGTGCGGACGTCGCACAGCACGACGATCCGCGCCTTGCCGAGACCTCCCGCTTCGCGAATCGCCTTCAGCGCGCCGGTGCCGCCGTCGGTGGTGGCGCTCCCGCCCACACCGAGATACACCGTTGCGGCCCCCGCCTCGACGGCCGCCGCGATCAGCTCGCCGGTCCCGAACGTGCTCGCCTCGATCGCGTCGCGCTCCTCGGCGTCGACCAATCCCAATCCCGACGCGGCAGCGGTCTCCACGACCGCGACGCCGTCGCCAAGTGCGAACGACGCCTCGATCGATCGCCCCAGCGGATCGGCCACCGTGGCGGTGCGCAGCTCCCCCTCGACCGCGGGCATAAGGGCCTCGAGTGTGCCTTCGCCGCCGTCCGCCACCGGGCACAGGTCGACCGGGCGACCGGCCGCCTCCAGCCCGCGGCCGATCGCGCTCGCCACCTCGGAGGCGGACATCGTCCCCTTGAACGAGTCGGGGGCGACGAGCACCGTGGTCGGGATTCCGGGAATGCGCGGCACGGCCGCAGTATCTTCCGTGATCGAGCGTGCACGAGACGCCCGAGGACATCCACGCCCTCCAGAACCTGCTCGACCGCAGTTACGATGCCGCCGGAGCGCACCTGCGGAGCATCACCACGCCCGAGCGGCGGGTCGGCGCCGAGGCTCTCGTCGAACGGCTGACCGGGATGTGCCTGCTCGTCGTGGCCACCGTGACCGCCGACGGCCGGCCGATCGCCGGACCGCTGGACGGGATCTTCTACCGCGGCGCGTTTCACTTCGGGACCGCCCCGAACTCGATCCGCTACCGCCATCTGCTCAAGCGACCGCAGGTCTCAGCGACGCACCTGCCACGCGAGGAGTTCGCGGTCAACGTGCACGGGCGGGCGGCGCCCCTCGACATCGGGGCAGCCGAGAACCGCGGTCTGCGCGAGACGCTCTTCGAGGTGTACGGCCCCCGTTACGGGAACGAGGACTGGGAGCGGTTCCTGGAGGGCGGAGACGACCCGGCGAACAGCCCGGTGTACATGCGGATCGACGCGGACCGGATGTTGACGTTCGAGATGCACGACCGCGACTGATCTGCCATTCGCCGTCGACGGCAGCCCGAGTGGTAGTTCACTCGCGCATAGCGCGAGTCTTCTGCCATTCGTCGCCGGCGGGTCGTCGAATGGCAGATTGTTCGCGGTGGAACCTCGCGTCCGTGGTCAGCCGAGAGCCTGCGCCACCGCGCGGCCGGCGGTCCGCCCGCTGAACAGGCAGCCGCCCAGGAACGTGCCCTCGAGGGAGCGGTAGCCGTGCACCCCGCCGCCGCCGAAGCCCGCCACCTCGCCGGCGGCGTACAGCCCGGACAGCGGCTCGCCGCCCGGGCGCAGCACGCACCCCGACAGATCCGTCTCGAGGCCGCCGAGCGTCTTGCGGGTGAGGATCCACAGACGCACCGCGATCAGCGGGCCGGCGCCCGGGTCGAGCAGGCGGTGGGGCTTGGCCACCCGGCTCAGGCGGTCGGGTATGTAGCGGCGGGCGCCGTGGATCGCGGTGATCTGGAGGTCCTTGGTGTAAGGGTTGGCGATTTCGCGGTCGCGCGCCTTGATCTCGCGCTCGAGGTCGCCGGCGTCGATCAGACCGTCGCCGGTCAGCGCGTTCATGCGCCGGATCAGGGCGCCGAGATCATCCTCGACGATGAAGTCGGCGCCGTGCCGCTTGAACGCCTCGACCGGCGGCGGCGCGCCGCGACCCAGCCGGCTGGTGATGACCTGGCGCACGTCGCGGCCCGTCAGATCGGGGTTCTGCTCGGAGCCCGACAGCCCGAACTCCTTCTCGATGATCTTCTGGGTCAGCACGAACCAGCTGTAGTCGTGGCCGGTCTTCATCAGGTGCTCGAGCGTGCCCAGCGTGTCGAAGCCGGGGAACAGCGGCACGGGCAGCCGATGGCCGCGCGCATCCAGCCAAAGCGACGAGGGTCCGGGCAGGATGCGGATCCCGTGGCGGGTCCAGATCGGGCTCCAGTTCTCGATTCCCTCGGTGTAGTGCCACATGCGATCGGGGTTGATCACGCTGCCGCCGGCGTCCTGGCAGATCTGGATCATGCGGCCGTCGACGTGGTCGGGCACGCCGGAGAGCATCCGCTTGGGCGGGGTGCCCAGCCTCGCCGGCCAGTTGGCCCGGACCAGATCGTGATTGGCCCCGATCCCTCCCGACGTGACGATCACGGCCTGCGCCTCCAGCGAGAACTCGCCGACAGCCTCACGTGAGCTCTTCTGGCCGCGGGACACGGAACTCGGCTCGAGCACCGTCCCGGCGACCCCGCTCAGGACACCCCCGCTCACGGTCAACTCATCCACACGGTGGCGGAATTTCAACGTCACGTTCCCACGAGCCACGCCCTCCCGCACACGCCGCTCGAACGGCTCGATCAGCCCCGGCCCGGTGCCCCACGTGATGTGGAAGCGCGGCACCGAGTTGCCGTGCTCGGTGGCCAGGTAGCCGCCGCGCTCGGCCCATCCCGGGGTCGGGAAGAAGCGCACGCCCTGGTCATACAGCCACTGGCGCTTCTCGCCGGAGGCGAACTCGACGTACGCCTCGGCCCACCGGCGCGGCCAGGCGTCCTCCGGGCGGTCGAACCCCGCGCTGCCCAGCCAGTCCTGGAGCGCGAGCTCCGGGGAGTCCTTGACCCCGACGCGCCGCTGCTCGGGACTGTTCACGAAGAACAGGCCGCCGAAGGACCAGAACGCCTGACCGCCGAGCGAGGCCTCGGGCTCCTGGTCGAGCAGGATCACCCGCCGGCCGGCGTCGGCGAGCTCGGCGGTGGCCACGAGGCCGGCCAGACCGCCCCCGACGACGATCGCATCCGCGTCGAGCGTCACGGGCGGTGTCTCACAGCGACATCTGCTCCAGCTTGCACTCCTTCGGGGCCTTGTCCTCGCGCCAGCGCAGGATCTTCGTCCCGTGCCGGATGCGCCCGCCGCTGGCGTGGTCGAAGGTCACCTCGACGACCAGCTCTGGCCGCAGGGAGATCCACTCGAGCTCTCTTTCGCTCTGCCAGCGGCTGGGGTCGCCGTGGCCGCGTTCACCGGTTTCGTACGGCGCCAGCTTGTCGACCAGCGCGCGCTTCTCGGCTGCCTTGAGCCCCGAGGAGTGGCCGACGACGTGCAGCTTGCCCGCGTCGTCGTACAGGCCGAGGATCAGCGAGCCGACCGTGTCGGGCTCCTTGCCGGGGCGCCAGCCGGCGACCACCGCGTCGATCGTGCGCACGCGCTTGATCTTCATCATCCCGGTGCGCTCGCCGGGGCGGTAGGGCGCCCGGACGTCCTTGGCGACCACGCCTTCCCCACTGCGCAGCCAAGGCTCGGCCTCCGCCGGGTCCTGCGTGAGCGGTGTCACGTCGATCCGCTCGCCGGCCAGCTCTTCGAGCCGGGCCCGGCGCTCGGAGAAGGGGCGCTCGAGCCACGACTCATCGCCGTAGGCCAGCAGGTCGAAGGCCACGTAGTGCGCCGGCGTCTGCTCGGACAGCATGGTGATCCGGGACAGAGCGGGATGGATCCGGTTCTGGAGCGCGTCGAAGTCCTGGCCGCCCTCGGGATCGTCGATCACGATCTCGCCGTCGATCACGTACTGGCCGGCCGGGAATTTCAGCTCGGGGAAGTAGCGCTCGAGGGGCTTGCCTCCACGCGACTGGATCATGCGCGGCTCGCCGTCCATGAAGACGATCGCCCGGAAGCCGTCGTACTTGGGCTCATAGCACCACTGCTCGCCGACCGGCAGCTCGGGCTTGGAGCGGGCGAGCTGGGGCTGGACCGGGGGTTTGAGGGGCAGGGCCGCCACGCCCGCGATGCTATGGGATGCGCGATCAGTACGATCAGTCCATGGCCGCAACGCACGGCACCGTCGCCGAGCAGGAGTACCTCGAGATGCTGTTCTGGCTGTTCGAGGTGGGGCTGCCCATGACCGGCGCCAACCTGGCCCGGGCCATGCAGCTCTCGGCCCCCACAGTCCACGAGATGCTCGGTCGCCTGGAACGGGACGGGTACATCCAACGCAACGCCGAGCGGACCGTCGAATTCACCGAGTCCGGCCGGGAGCACGCCGAGCAGATCGTCAGCCGCCACCGGATGATCGAGCGGTTCCTGACCGACGTGGTCGGGGTGCCGTGGGACGACGTCCACGAGGAGGCCGAGCAGCTCGAGCACGCGATGACGCCGCGGTTTGAGGCCTACGTACGCGCCTCGGTGGGCGACGCCAAGACGTGTCCCCACGGCCACCCGATCCGGGTCGGGCAGCGCATCGACGGGGTTCCGCTGGCCGACTGCGAGCCCGGGGCCAAGGTGACGATCCTGCGCCTGGAGAACGAGGCCGAGGATCTCCTGCACTACCTGAAGGAAGCCGGCATCGAACCGGGTCTCCAGGGAGAGGTGGCCTCGAACGACGGCGAGACGGTGGCCATCCGCTCCGACGATGGGCTGGCCACGGTCACCGCGAGCGTGGCCGAGACCCTCTCGGTGCTGGCCGAGCCTTCGCCGCCGCCGCGCACCGCGCTGCCCGAGCAGCTCGTGCTCAGCCGCGAGCGCTGGGGCCGCTAGAGCCGGCCCGCGGGCAGAGCGCGCTGGGAGGCCAGGCAGCGGCGCATCTGGCCGAAGATCGCCGGGTGGTTCAGCAGGTCGAAGTGGTTCGCCCCGCCCACGTGGTAGTAGTGCTCGATCGGGAAGCGCATCCGCTTGCCGCGTCCCTCGTGGGCCCAGGCGCTCGGCTGGAGCACCAGCAGGTCCCCGACGATCCGACCGACGGTGGCGTCCGGCTCGCGGGTCAGCGTGGCGCAGATGAAGTAGTGCCGCGCGGTGGGCAGGAACGGGATCTCCCGCGAGGTGTTGCGCAGGTACGCGTCGCAGTCCTCGTCCATCCAGCACTCGTCGACCAGGTAGCCGTAGCGCAGGTCCTTGATGCCCGAGCTGCGCAGGTTGAGCGCGCGCGCCAGGGGCCGGGTCTCGGGCAGGCGGGCGAAGGCCGCACTCGCCGCGTTGGCGGCCTGCTCCAGCGGCGCGCCGCGGTGGGGCGTGCCGAGCGTGAACACCTGGCGGACCTTGGCCACGCAGGCGCTTTCGGCGCCGTAGTGGCACGCGCTGCGGCCGACCAGGCCGCCCATCGAGTGGCCGACCAGCACCACCTCGTGGACCGGAACCGGCCACCCCGCGACGAGGTTCTCCAACAGCGTCGCCAACTCGCGGCCGTTCTCGGAGATGTGACGGCCGGTGTTGTAGCGCACGTACACGGGGGTGTAGCCGAGCTCGATCTCCATCCGGTGCCCGTATGGCACGTGACGACCGGCGCCGATCTTCCAGGCCTCGTCGGTCTCGCACAGGCCGTGCACGAACACGGCGAGCCGGGGCTTGGCGTTCGGGTAGGCGCGGCGCAGCTCGGATCGACCGATGTCCAGATCGCTCCCGTGGCGGCGGACCGCCATCCCCAGGGCGAGCGGATTGCCCTGCCGCACCAGCGCGTCGCCGAAGGCGCCGTTCAGCGCGCTCACCACGACCCGGCCGGCGGGCGTGCGCTCGATCGACGGCGCGTCGGGAGACTGCGCGCGGCCGGCCGCGTGCGCTCCGGCGCGCACGACCGTGCGGGTCAGCTCGCTAGCCGCCGAATACGCGCTGCGGGCGATCCGGTCGTGGGCGAGCTTGACCGGCAGGGCGGCCGGCCCGACCCGGCTCCACACCCGCCCGGCGATCCCCGTGTGCAGCTCGTGGATCTGGCGGGCCGCGCCCGCCGCGGCCTCGCCGGCCAGGTCACCTAGGGCCTCGATCTCCTCACGCCGCATTCACGTCCTCCACCCCGCTCAGCGCGTGGTAAGCCTCGGCCAGGCGCCCCACGCCCTCTTCGATCTCCTCGGGCGTTACGCCCGAGTAGGCCAGCCGCAGGCTGGACTCGGCCCCGTCGAGGACGAAGTCGGCTCCCTTGACGAACAGCACCCCGCGCTCGGCGGCGGCCTCGAACAGCGCGCCCACGTCGGTACCGCGCGGCAGGTCCACCCACAGGAAATAGCCGCCGGTCGGCTTGACGAACCGCGCGTCGGGAAGCTCGCGCTCCAGCGCGCTGCACAGCGTGTTTGCGCGCTCGCGCAGGGCCTCGCGCACATTCTCGATCGATCGCTCGAGCGCGCCGGACAGGCAGAACTGGTGGACGATGGCCTGGGCCACCATGTTGGGCGAGATGTAGGTGGTGGTGGCGATCTTCACGACCCGGGCGATCACCTCGGCCGGCCCGACCAGGTAGCCCACCCGGATCCCGGGGCACACGGTCTTGGAGAACGACGAGGCGTAGACGACTCTTTCGTCTTGATCGATCGAGAGCATCGTCTCCAGCGGTGGCCCCTCGAAGCGCAGCGCGACGTAGGGGTCGTCCTCGAAGATCGTGAACTCGTGGTTGCCGGCTAGCTCGAGCAGCCGCTCGCGCTTCTCGGCCGACAGGGTGTAGCCGGCGGGGTTCTGGAAGTTCGGGATGATGTGGGCCAGCTTGGGCCTCGCGCCCGCGGCGAGCACGCGTTCCACGGCGGCCACATCGATGCCGTCCGGCTCGAGCTCCACCATCCGCACATCCGCTCCCCGATTGCGCAGCGAGAGCAGCGTCCGGTCGTAGGTGGGCCGCTCGACGATCACCGAGTCCCCGGCCTGCACCAGCGCGTCGAACAGGAACGCATCCGCCTGCATCGAGCCGTTGGTGACGACGACCTGCTCGGGTGCGACCTGATGGCGTTCGGCGATCCAGGCCCGCAGCGGCGGATAGCCGATCGCCGTTCCGTAGCCGGTCATCCCGCCGGGGTCGGCTTCGAAGGCCCGGCCGGCGGCATCGCGCAGGCCCTCCACGTCGACGATGTCGAGCGACGGGGCACCGCGGGCGAACGAGATCGGCTGGGCCAAGAACCCTAAGACTACGGAGTTGGACGGTCGAGGCGCACCTCGATGATCGCCCGGTCCGTCCCCTCATAGCCGCGCACGGCCACCTCGCGTACGCCAGGCAGTCGCGAGACGGCCTGCTCGAACTCGTGTAAGGCCTCGAGGCTGGCGAACGGGGCGGCGGAGAGAGTTACGCCCGCGTCGTCGGGGCGGGTCCGAGCGCGGGAAGGCGCCGATCCGCGGACGGGTGGACGCGACGAACCGCCCACCAGGACCCCCTCGTAGCCGGCCAGCAGCTCGCGCATCGAGGCCAGCAGCCGGGCGGATAGCTCGGTCAGCGCCTGGACCGTGGCGACGGGTGGCGGAGACGTCGTCGGGGGCCGGCGCGTCGTCAGCGAGCACCGGCGCCGGCTCGCGCTCGGGCAGGAGCTCGGTCTGGATGTCACGCAGCAGCCGGTCCATCTCGGCGAGATGGGCCCCCAGCGTGCTCGCTCCTTCGCTCGACACGGCCAGCGTCGCAGCCTAGCGACCGGCGCGGTCGCCGCCGGGCCAGCCCCGCCTCAGAACCGGCTACGCCGCCGCGCCGAGCAGCGAGACGGCCACCTCGGCCACCTCGGTCGGGGTCCGTCCCACGCGGACGCCCTTGCTCTCGAGCGCCTCGGCCTTGGCCTTGGCCGTGCCGCGCGAGCCCGACACGATCGCGCCCGCGTGTCCCATGGTCTTGCCCGGCGGGGCCGTGAACCCGGCGATGTAGGCGACCACCGGCTTGGTCACGTTCTCGGCGATGAAGTCCGCGGCGCGCTCCTCGGCATCGCCGCCGATCTCGCCGCACATCACGATCAGCTCGGTCTCGGGGTCCTCCTGGAACAGCCCGATGATGTCGATGAAGTCTGACCCGGGCACGGGATCGCCGCCGATCCCGACGATCGACGAGTTGCCGAACCCGCTCTGGGCCAGCACGTTGCCGATCTGATAGGTCAGCGTGCCCGAGCGCGAGACCACGCCGACGTTGCCCTGCTTGAAGAAAGCGGCGGGAATGATGCCCACGTTGGCCTTGCCCGGCGACAGGATGCCCGGACAGTTGGGCCCGATGAGCCGCGCCCGGCCGTTCTTCTTGATCACGTTGAACGCCCGCAGCTCGTCGTGGGCCGGGATGCCCTCGGTGATCGCGATGACCAACTCGACCCCGGCGTCCTCGGCCTCCAAAATCGAGTCCGCGGCGAACCGCGGCGGCACGAAGATCATCGCGGTGTTGGCGCCGGTCGACGCCACGGCGTCGTGGAAGGTGTTGAACACCGGGATGCCCTCGACGTCCTGACCGCCCTTGCCGGGGGTCACGCCGCCGACCACCTGGGTGCCGTAGTCCCGGTTGCGCAGCGAGTGGAAGGTGCCCTCGCGGCCGGTGATCCCGGAGACGACCAGCTTCGTGCTCGTGTCCACGAGGATGCTCATGCCGCGAGCTCCACCACCTTGCGCGCCGCATCGTCCATGGTCGATTCCGTGAACACGTTGGGCAGGTTCGCCTCGGCCAGCAGCCTGCGTCCCTCCACATCGTTCGTGCCGTCCAGACGGACCACAAACGGGACGGTCGGGCTGATCTGGTTGAACGCCTCGATCAGGCCTCGCGCCACCTCGTCGCAGCGCGTGATGCCGCCGAAGATGTTGAACAGCACGGCCTTGACGTTGGGGTTGGACAGGATCACCTCGACGGCGCTCGTGATCGCCTCGGCCTTGGAGCCGCCGCCGGCGTCGAGGAAGTTGGCCGGCGAGCCTCCGGCCAGCGCGACCACGTCGAGGGTCGACATGACCAGGCCGGCGCCGTTGCCGAGGATCCCGATGTTGCCGTCGAGCTTGACGAAGGTCAGCCCGCGCTCCTTGGCCATCCGCTCCTGCGGATCCTCGTTGGAGGGATCGCGCAGTTCGCCGTTGTCGGAGTGGCGGAACAGCGCGTTGTCGTCGAGCGTGACCTTGGCGTCGAGGGCCTTGACGTCACGCTGGGGGGTCACGATCAGCGGGTTGACCTCGACCAGCGTGGCCTCCTCGGACACGAACAGCTCATACAGCGATGCCAGCATCGCGCCGACCGGCCGGACCACGTCCGCGTCAACCCCGGCCTCGAAGGCGAGGCGCCGGCCGTGGAACTCCTGGAAGCCGAGCAGCGGGTCGACGTGCAACCGCGCGATCGCCTCCGGATCCGAGTCGGCGACCTCCTCGATGTCCATCCCGCCCTTGGTCGAGAGCATCACGAGCGGCGCCTTGGCCGAGCGGTCGAACACGACCGAGGCGTAGTACTCGGAGGCGATTTCCGAGGCGCCCTCGACCCACAGTTCGTGCACGGTCAAGCCCCGGATGTCCATCCCCAGAATGGCCTGGGCGTGCTCGAGCGCCTCGTTGCGGTTCTGAGCCACCTTGATCCCGCCGGCCTTACCTCGGCCGCCGATCTGCACCTGGGCCTTGATCACGCAGGGGTAGCCGATGTCATCGGCCGCCGCAGCGGCCTCGTCGACCGTCTGGGCGTGGCGGCCAGAGGGCACCGGCACACCGTGGCGCGCGAACACCTGCTTTCCCTGGTACTCGAGAAGATCCATGCGCGGCTGGACTGTAGTAGGTCGTGCGCAAAGCCCGTCGCGCGCCCTGGGAAGGCCTGGACGCGCGGGAGTCTCTCCCCGTGGCATCATGGCCGCGCGATGGCGATCCCCAAAGACATCACGTTCGTCACCTTCGACGTGTACGGGACCCTGATCGACTGGGAGACCGGCGCCTATGAGGCGTTCAAGGCCGAGGCCGATCGCGACGGGTTCACGATCGAGCGGGACGAGTTGATCCCGCTGTTCTACGAGGTTCAGAAGCAGATCCAGGCCGGCTCGTATGAGCTGTACGCCGAGGTCCTGCGCCGCACCGCCGTGCAGATCGCCAAGACGCTGGGCTGGCCACTCGAGCCCTCACGCGCCGGCTTCCTCCCCGACTCGGTGCAGCGCTGGCCCACCTTCAAGGAGACGAACTCCGTCCTGGCGAAGATCGCCAAGAAATACAAGATCGGGTTGATCTCCAACATCGACGACAAGCTCCTGGGCCAGACCCGCCGCCACATCCCACTCGACTTCGACCTGGTCGTGACGGCGCAGCAGGTGCGCTCCTACAAGCCCGACCCGGCCCACTTCGCCGAGTGCGAGCGGCGGATCGGCGGCAAGAAGGGCTGGGTCCACGTGGCCGCCAGCTACTACTACGACGTCGAGCCGTGCCTGAAGCGCAAGGTCCCGGTGGTGTGGATCAACCGCGACAAGGAGACGCTCGAGTCAAACCAGAAGAAGCCGGACGCCGAGGCCAAGGACCTGCGTGACGCCATGAAGGTCATTGGCGTGTCTGAGGGCTGCGCCGGATGCGCAGCCGTGGTAACCGCCGCGCAAGCGAAGCGGTCTCCCGGACTCTAGGAGCGGAGCGCGCCGGATGACTCGCGCGCCGCGCAATGAGGCGAGGCCGGATGCCGAGCGCGCGGCAGGCGCGAGGGCCAGAGCCGGATGCGGTAATGCGAGCGCTAAGCGTCCACGCCGACCTGATCGTCTTCATCAGCCGCTACTGGCAGACCACGTGCACGGCGGTGCGCGCCGGCGACGAGGGGTTCGTGATCGACTCGCCGGTCTACCCGGACGAACTCGAGGCGCTGGGCGGCGTCCTCGAGCAGGCCGCCTTCCCGGTGTCGGGGCTGCTCACGACGCACGCCGACTGGGATCACCTGCTCGGCCGCATCGCCTTCCCCGAGGCCTCGCTCGGGTGTGGAGAGAGCACGGCTCGGCGGCTGTCGGCCGAGCCGGGGCAGGCCCAGCGGGAGCTGCGCGAATTCGACGAGGAGCAGTACATCGACGATCGGCCGCCGCTGTCGCTAGGTGGGATCCAGTCGCTTCCAGTCCCGGGCAAGCTCTCGATCGGCCCGGAGGAGCGCGGGCACGAGCTCGAGCTGTATCCAGCCGACGGCCACACCCCCGACGGCACCGCCTACTTCATCCCGTGGCTGGAAACCCTGGTGTGCGGCGACTACCTGTCACCGGTCGAGATCCCGTGGCTCTCGCCGGGGGGATCGGCCGAGACGTACCTGGCCACGCTCGAGCGGCTGCGCGCGCTCCTAGAGCAGGCGCAGACGATCGTGCCCGGGCACGGACGGCCGCTCGATCGGGCCAGGGCGACCCAGGTGCTCGAAGAGGACGTCGCATATCTGAACGCCTTGATCGAGCAAGGCGCCGGGGCGCCGCTCCCGCCGGGCCGCCGGACGAAGGCCCAGCAGCGCATTCACGCGGAGAACGTCGCTACTCGCTCGCCGAGCTGATCACGGCCAGGGTGTCGCCGCTGGCGACCGACGAGCCAACGGCGATCGGCAGCTCGGAGACCACGCCGGCCTTGTGCGCGGTGATCTCGTTCTCCATCTTCATCGCCTCGATCACCGCCACCAGCGCGCCCTCGTCGACTGCGGCGCCCTGCTCGACCGCCACCTTGAGCACCGTGCCCTGGAGCGGTGAGGTGAGCGTGTCGCCGCCGCCACCCGCGCCGCCACCCGCCCGTTCGCTGCGCCGCGGCGCTCGTCGGGCCGCGACGGCTCCCTCGGAGGCGGCCGGCGCAGCGCCGTTGACGGCACCGCTCGCCAGCGGCGGGCCGATCACCTTCACGTCGAAGCGTTTTCCGGAGACCTCGACGGTGTAGTTCTGCTGGACCGTGTCGGCGGCCTCCTCCTCCGCGGGCCCCTCCGCCTTGGGAAAGGCCAGCGCCTTGAGCCACGCGCGATCCTCGATCAGGTCACGGCACGTCTCGGCGTCGTGCCACTGGCGGGTCTGGAGGATGGCCTGATGGAAGGGCAGCAGCGTCTTCAGCCCCTCGATCCGGTACTCGCCGAGCGCCCGCAGCATGCGCGCAGTGGCCTGCTCTCGGTCCACGTCCCAGACGATCAGCTTGGCCACCATCGGGTCGTACATGGGCGAGATCTCGGAGCCGGCCTCGACGCCCGAGTCGACCCGAACCCCCGGACCCGCGGGCTCGCGATACGCGGCAATCGAGCCCGGCGCCGGGGCGAAGTTCTTGGACGCGTCCTCGGCGTTGATCCGGCACTCGATCGCATGACCCCGCAGCTCGACGTCCTCCTGAGCGATCGAGAGCGGCTCGCCGGCGGCCACGCGGATCCCCTCCTTGACGATGTCGATGCCGGTCACCATCTCGGTCACGCAGTGCTCGACCTGGACCCGGGTGTTCATCTCCAGGAAGAAGTACTCGCCTCCCTGGAGCAGGCCCTCGATCGTGCCCGCGCCGGTGTACGCCACCGCGGCCGCGGCATCGGTGGCGATCTTGCCGATCCGTGCCCGCAGTTCCTCATCCACCGCGGGTGCCGGCGCCTCCTCGATCAGCTTCTGGTGGCGGCGCTGGAGCGAGCAGTCGCGCTCGCCGAGGTGGATCACGTTGCCGTGCTTGTCGGCCAGCACCTGCACCTCGACGTGGCGCGGATCGGGCAGGTAGCGCTCCAGGTACACCGTGGCGTCGCCGAAGAACTTCTCGCCCTCGCGCGCGGCGCCCTCGAATGCGTCCTGCAGCTTCGACTCCTCGAGCGCCACCCGGAAGCCCTTGCCGCCACCGCCACCGGCCGCCTTGACCGCCACCGGGTAGCCGATCGTCTCCTCGATCACCCGCTGCGCGTCTTCGAGGGTCGCTACCGGCTCGGTCGTCCCCGGCACGATCGGCACGCCGGCTCGCGCCATCAGCTCACGCGCCCGGGTCTTGGAACCCATCGCCTCGATGGCCGATGCCGGCGGGCCGATGAACGTGATTCCCGCCTCGTCCAACGCGGCCGCGAACGCCGCGTTCTCGGCCAGGAACCCGTAGCCGGGGTGCACCGCCTCGGCGCCCGAGCGCTGCACGGCCTCGATCAGCTTGTCGACGGCCAGATAGCTCTCGGTGGCCGGTCCCGGTCCGAGCAGGAACGCCTCGCCGGCGCGCCTGACGTGCACGGCGTCGCGATCGAGCTCGGAGTAGACCGCCACGGTGGCGATCCCGAGCTCCTCGCACGCGCGCATGACGCGGACGGCGATCTCGCCGCGGTTGGCGATGAGGACCTTCGAGAACATGCGGCGCGGGACTTTAGAAGGTCTGTCGTTGCTACGGTTCCAGTGTGCCCCATCGGGAGGCGATTCTCGATCCCACGGGTCAGTCCGAGCGCGGCCGTGCCGTAGTCCTAACTCCGCGCCTACGGGACCTGGGCGGTATCAAGCTCGGGCTGCTCGACAACGCCAAGCCCAACGCCGCGCTCGTGCTCCAGACGCTGGCCGACCAGTTGCGCGCGCAGCATCACGTGGGCGAGGTGAGCAACTACACAAAGTCGTACTTCGGCACGCCGGTCGAGGAGGACCGAGCCCAGGAGATCGCGCAGAGCTGCGATGCCGTGATCGCCGGGGTGGGAGACTGAGGCTCCTGCTCGGCGGCCAGTTTGGCCGACGGAATCGTGCTCGAGCGGGCGGGCGTGCCGGCGGTGTCGATCTGTACCGATTCGTTCGTGGTGCCGGCGCGGGCGATGGCGGACGTGTTGGGGCACCCCGATTTCGAGTTCGTGACGATCCCGCATCCGATCGCGAGCCTGGGCCCGGCCGAAATCGAGGCCAACGTGCGGCTCGTCATCGCTGATGTCGTTCGGATCCTGACGCAGTCATGACTGCCGCGCCTGAGCTGCCGGTCGTCGAGATCGACGAGATCCGCGGGGTCATGGAGGACTACTACGAGCGCGGCTGGACGGATGGGCTGCCGGTCATGCCGGTCACCGAATCGGTTCTGTCCGAGTTCTTGAGGCAGACCAGCCGGGATCCGGGCGAGGTGGTCCTGGCCATGCCGCACCTCAGCCGGGAACTGACCGTGCGCGTCGCTGCGATCAACGCCGCGATGGCCGGCTGCCGGCCCGAGTACTTCCCGGTCGTGCTCGCCGCGTGGTCGGCGCTCAAGGCCGAGGGCTACGTCCCTCGCGCGATCTGGCAGAGCACGACGGGCACGGCCGCGATGCTCCTCGTCAACGGCCCGGTTCGCGAGCGGATCGGACTCAACAGCAAGGGCAACGTGTTCGGATCGGGCTTTCGCGCCAACGCGACGATTGGCCGCGCGCTCCGCCTGACCGCAATCAACGCGTTCGGCCTGCGTCCGCGCGAGCTGGACCAGGCCACGCAGGGCAACCCCGCCAAGTACGCCGCGTGCATCGCCGAGAACGAGGAGGAGTCGCCCTGGCCGCCGTTCCACGTCGAGCACGGGTTCGACGCCGGCGCAAGCACGGTGACCGCGATGACGATGCGCTCGGTGGTCCACATCGAGGCGCGGCACACCACGGTCCCAGAGCAACTCGCCCTCGACTTCGCCGGCACCGTCGCCCGCACGGGCGCGCTCATCCACGAGACGATCAGCGCCTGTCTCGCGCTCGGACCCGAGCACGCGAACCTGTTCGCGCGCACCGACTGGAGCAAGGACGATCTGCGCCGCTTCGTGTACGAGCACGCCGTGAACAGCCGGGAGGGACTGGCGGCGGTCGGGAAGGACGCCGTGTCCGGAAAGACCCGATGGCGGCTGTCCTCCGAGCACCCGGATTCCGTCGCCGACAGCACCGACGGCGCCGACGAGGTCAGGGCGCTGAGCTCAGAGCAGGCCGTCCAGATCGTGGTGGCGGGCGCTCAGAACGCCGGCGTGTCGGCCGTGATCGAGACCTTCGGGCCCCGGGGTGGGCCGCCGGCGATCGCCGCGCTCGAGTCGTCCCCGCCCCCGTCCGCACCTGCATCCGCATCCGCGCCTGCCTGAAGGTAGGCGCCCTGCCGGCGCAGCTCGGCCTGGAGCGCGACGATGTCTACGTCCGCGACGGCGCAGTTCGTCGTCGCCGCCAGCGCGGCGGCGGCGCCGGCCGCCTGACCGGTCAGCCAGCACTGCGGGATCTCGCGCATGAACGCCTGGCTCTGCGCGTCGCACGACATGTGCCGACCGGGGGCAAGCAGGTTGTCGAGGTCGCGGGCCACGAGCGCGCGATAGGGCACCGACACGTTGGCGAACTTCTGCGACGGCGATGGCGAGACCCCGATCTCATCGTCGAACACGGTCCCGGCCCGCCAGTCCTCGATCGTCAGCTTGTGGCGGCCGACCAGCCGGCGGGTGTGCCGCACGCCGATCTGGGGCGCTGAGAGCATCAACCAGGCGTGCTCGAACCCGGGGGCGTGGCGGCGGAAATAGTCGAGGTGGGCGACCATCCGCCGGCGCGATTCGATCTCCACGCGGGTCAGGTCCGACACGTCCACGCCGCTGTATCCGGTCAGCCGAGGACCGAGGAACAGCGCCATCTCGTTGCGCCAGGAGACGACCGGGCGCTCCACGAACCCGAGGTCGCCGCCGGCCTGCGCCATCAGCTCCCGATGGGCCTGGGGTTCGTCGCGCTTGAAGGCGAGCCAACGGGCGAAGTCGACCCCGGCCCACAGCCAGCCGGTGTTCAGGCAATGGGCGATCCCGCCACCGCCCGCCTTGGCGTCGGCCTCGAACTCGAGCCCGGCGCGCGCGCACAGGTCGAGGTCACCGGTGGCGTCGATCACGACATCGGCCAGGATCGCGCGGCGGCCCTCCTTGCTCTCGAACGTGACGCCGCGCAGGCGGCGCCCACCGTCGTCGCGCAGCGGCTCGGCCACCCAGCTATGGAGCAGAAGCTTGACCCCGGCCTCGATCAGCATCTCCGCCGAGAGGTACTTGAGCCACTCGGGATCGATCATCGGCGACCAGGTGACCGTGTCGCGGAAGGCGCCCTGGCGCTCGCGCCAGTAGGCCACGGGCTCGGACTCGGTCGAGCCCCAGAGCCCGCGGGGGGCTCCGGCGACCGCGCTGTCCGGCAGCCGTTCGAGCACCTCCTGCCCGATCCCGTCGATGATCAGCCGCCCGGTCCAGTCGGTCATCCGGTCAATCCAGATGACCAGGCCGCCGGTGGACAGGCCGCCGAGGTGGTTGTAGCGCTCGACCAGCAGGACCTCGGAGGCGCCGGCCCGGCGGGCAGCGAGCGCGGCGGCGAACCCCGCGGGACCGCCGCCCACAACGAGCACGCTCGTCACCGCGTGGACCGAGGTGTCGCGCGCAGGCTCGGCGACGGTCAGCGCTTGCCCTGGCCGCGCCGGCGTGAAAGGCGCGTCGTCTCCGTCCAGCGCCGCCGCCGTCGACATCG
Organism: uncultured Solirubrobacterales bacterium; assembly: GCA_963832315.1. Classification (GTDB taxonomy): domain Bacteria; phylum Actinomycetota; class Thermoleophilia; order Solirubrobacterales; family Solirubrobacteraceae; genus Palsa-465. The sequence continues at coordinate 413,618 of CAWHTT010000018.1, forward strand.
ACGCCGTCCCCTGGTGGTAGCTCTCCTCCTCGGTCGAGCTCACCCACACAGGATGGCGTATCTAGCGCGCGGCGAGCACCATACCCGCCGCCACCGTGTCGTTAGACGCCTCGTCGATCAGGATGAAGCTGCCGGTGGTGCGGTTGCGGGCGTAGGGATCCGCCATCAGCGGCGAGCCGGTGCGGATCCGCACGCGGCCGATCTCGTTCAAGGCGAGCCCATCGGCCGGCTCGTGCCCGAGGGTGTTGATATCCACGCGGTAATCGAGCTCCTCGATCCGGGCTCGGGTCGTTCTCGTGGTGTGCTTGATCACGAGCCGGGCGCCGGGGCGCAGCGGGGTCTGCCCCATCCAGCACACCATCGCGTCGAGCTCGCGCGTCGCGGCGGGCGGGTCGTCGGGTTCGACGAGCATGTCACCGCGCGAGATGTCGAGATCGTCGGCGACGCGCAGGATGACCGACATCGACGGGAACGCGGTATCGACCGGACCGTCGAAGGTGTCGACCCCGACGACCTCGGTGCGCTGTCCGCTGGGTAGGACCATCACCTCGTCGCCCGGATGCAGCACGCCCCCGGCGACCGTCCCGGCGTACCCGCGGTAGTCGTGGTGCTCGTCGGAGTTCGGCCGGACCACCCACTGCACCGGGAAGCGGACATCGGTCAGGTTGCGGTCCGAGGCGATCACCACGTGCTCGAGGTGATAGAGCAGCGGCGGCCCGTCGTACCAGGCCATCTCGAGCGAGCGCTCGACCACGTTGTCGCCGAGCAGGGCAGAGATCGGGATGAACGTGATGTCGGAGATGTCGAGCCGCGCGGTCCAGTCGGTCAGCTCGTCGACCACCTGCTCGAACACGGCCTCGTCGTAGCCGACCAGGTCCATCTTGTTCACGCACACCACCAGGTGAGGAATGCGCAGCAGCGAGGCGATGTAGGTGTGGCGCCGGGTCTGCTCGATCACGCCCTTGCGCGCGTCGACCAGGATGATCGACAGGTCGGCGGTGGAGGCGCCGGTGACCATGTTGCGCGTGTACTGCTCGTGGCCGGGCGTGTCGGCGATCACGAACTTGCGCCGGGGCGTCTGGAAGTAGCGATAGGCGACGTCGATCGTGATCCCCTGCTCGCGCTCGGCCCGCAAGCCGTCCGTCAGCAGCGCCAGGTTGACGTAGCCGTCGCCGCGCCGCTCGGAGGTGCGGATCACGTGCTCGAGCTGATCCTCGAGGATCGACTTGGAGTCGTGCAACAGCCGCCCGATCAGCGTCGACTTGCCGTCGTCAACCGAGCCGGCGGTGGCGAAGCGCAGCAACTCACTGGTGCGGGTACGCAGCGCGTGCCCGTTGGTGGCGGCTCCGGGAGTCACCGGCTCAGAAATATCCCTCGCGCTTGCGATCCTCCATCGCCGCCTCGGTCACGCGATCGTCGGCGCGGGTCTCCCCACGCTCGGTGACGCGCGTGGCGGCGATCTCGGACACGACCTCCGGCAGGGTCGTCGCATACGAGCGCACCGCGCCCGTGCAGGTCATGTCCCCCACGGTGCGGTACCGGACCGAGGCCTCGAACGGCGCCTCGCCCTCGATCAGCTGCACGTGCGGGCTCATCGCATAGAGCATCCCGTCGCGCTCGAACACCTGGCGCGTGTGGGCGAAGTAGATATTCGGGACCTCGAGGCGCTCCTGGGCGATGTACTGCCACACGTCGAGCTCGGTCCAGTTCGAGAGGGGGAACACGCGCACGTGCTCGCCCTTGCGGATGCGGCCGTTGAACAGAGCCCACACCTCGGGGCGCTGGCGCTTGGGCTCCCACTGGCCGAAGTCGTCGCGGAAAGAGAACACGCGCTCCTTGGCCCGCGCCCGCTCCTCGTCGCGCCGAGCGCCACCGAAGGCGGCGTCGAAGCCATGCTCGGCGATCGCGTCGAGCAGCGTGACGGTCTGAAGGCGGTTACGCGAGGCGCGCGGTCCGGTCTCCTCGACCACCCGTCCCTTGTCGATCGACTCCTGCACGCTCGCCACGATCAGCCGCTCGCCGAGCGACTCGATCAACCGGTCGCGGAACTCGAGCACCTCGGGGAAGTTGTGTCCGGTGTCCACGTGCATCACCGGGAACGGGAAACGGCCCGGACGGAATGCCTTCTCGGCCAGGCGCAGGAGGATCAGCGAGTCCTTGCCGCCGCTGAACAGCAGCACGGGCCGTTCGAACTCGGCCGCCACCTCGCGGAAGATGTGGATCGCCTCGGCCTCGAGGGTCTCGAGATGCGAGAGCTCGTAGTGCAGGGGGTTCAAAGCGGGTTCGTCCTCTTCACTCGTGGATGCCGCATTCGGTCTTGTCCAGGCCGGCCCAGCGCCCCTCGCGTCCGTTGCCAGGGCGGGTGCACGGCTCGCAGCCGATCGACGCGTAGCCCTGGTCGTGCAGCGGGTGGTAGGGCAGTTCGTGTTCGAAGATGTACCGCCACAGGTCCTTCTCGTTCCAATCTGCGAGCGGATTGACCTTCCAGATCCCGCGACGCTCGTCGTACTCGAGCTTGGGCGCGGCGGCCCGCGTCGGAGCCTGCTCGCGCCGGATCCCGGTGACCCAGGCGTCGACGTCCTCGAGCGCGCGCTCGAGCGCGTCGACCTTCGCCTCGCTGCAGCATCTCGCCATCGTCCACGGCTCGTCCGGGCTGCGGGCGTCGATCACCTCCACGCTCACGCCGAACCGCTCCTCGAAGCGCTTCCACGTCTCGAGCGTCTCTCCGAACAGCACGCCGGTGTCGATCATGAACACGCGCGCCTCGGGCTCGATCTCGCCGAGCATGTGCAGCATCACCGACTCCTCCTTCTGGAAGGAGCAGGCCATCTTCAGCCGCGGATGGAAGCGCTCGACCGCGTAGGCCAGCACCTCCTGGGCGGAGACCGTCTCGAGATCGGGGATCGCGATGCTCATAGGCTGGGCACCGGCCACTAAACCGCGCACTCGCCTTCACCGCGGATGACCTCGAACGGCGACTCCTTGGTCCAGTCGATGAAGTAGTTCATGTTCTCCAGGCTGAACTCGATCGGCATCGTGAGGTCCTTGACCTGTGCCTCGAACTCCTGCGTCCCGACGCGGTCGACAAAAGCGTTGAATTCCTCACCTTCGCGCCGCTCGGATTCGTAGAAGCGTACCCATCGCTGCACCGCCTCAGGCACGCGCTTGGCCGGGAGGCGGGCCTTCAGGCGCTGACCGTAGCGCACGTCGCCGCCCTCGTAGGCACCACCGATGTGCGGGATGTAGGCCGGGATCGTGTGCCCGGCGACCTTGATCGAGGCGCCGTAGAAGCCGATGTTCGCGATGTGGTGCTGGCCGCAGCCGTTCGGACAACCACTCATCTTGACGTGGATCCGCCGGGTCAGGGCGTCGTCGATGTCCATCTGGACCAGCCGCTCGTGGATGGCCTGATTCAGCCCCATCGAGCTGGTGATCCCGAGCTTGCACGAGTCGGTGCCGGGGCAGCTCACCACGTCGGTGATCTCGTCCGCGCCGGCGTCGTTCAGCTCCAGCTCGCCGAGCGCCCGCCACACGTCGTAGACCGACTCGTCGCGGACCCAGCGCAGGATCAGGTTCTGATGCACGCTGGTGCGCGCCGCGTTGCCGGTGTATTCGCGCATGATGTTCGCGATCCCGCGAAGCTGCTCGGGGGTCAGATCGCCCCGGGTCACTTTGACCTCGACGGTCGAGAATCCGCGCTGGCGCTGACGCTGAACGTTGGTCTGCACGAAGTGCGTGAACTCCCGGTTGTCTCCATTGGGCGTGGCGAACGCGTGCGGCTGGTCCGGCGCATTTGCCTCTTCGTCGTACTCGAACACGATCCTGTCCAGGGAGAAGTCGCGCTCCTCCACCCAGTCGCCCTGGAGCTCCTCTTCCACGAGGCCACGGAACTCGTCGATCCCGATCTTGTCGATCAGGACCTTGATCCGAGCCCGGGCGCGGTTGACCCGGAGCCACTCCTGGCGGTCGAAGATCCGCATGCACGCCTCGGTGATCTTGAGGTAGTCACCGTTGTCGAGCTCGACGAACTCGTAAAGGGTGGGAGCCAGGCGCGGCATGATCGAGGTGCCACCGCCTACCCGCATCTCGACGCCTTTGACACCTTGCTCGTTGACCTTCGGGATGAACGCGATGTCGTGGATCCGGGTGATCGCGTTGTCCTCGTCTGTGGCCGCGAACGCCGTCTTGACCTTGCGCGGCATCGCCTGGGTCGTGGGGTGGCGGACGAAGTAGCGCACGTAGGCGCCCGCGTACGGGGTGATGTCGAACTGCTCGCCCTCGAGCGTGCCCGCGCGCGGGTCGCCGGTCACGTTGCGCATCGTGTTACCGCAGCCCTCGCGGGAAGACAGATTGGCGTCACCCAGCTCGCGGATCAGCTCGGCCGCGTCAGGCAGCGGAATGTGATGCATCTGGATGTTCTGACGCGTGGTGATGTGGCCCTTGCGCAGGGGCACGTACTTGTCGATCACGTCGGCGAACGCCTCGAGCTGCTCGGGGGTCACGCCGCCGAAGGGGAGCTTGACCCGGACCATCTGCACGTCGGCCTGGCGCTGACCGTAGACGCCTTGCTTCAGGCGGAACTTGATGAACTCGTCGCCCTCCAGCTCCCCGGCCAGGAAGCGGGTCGACTCGGTGTCGAAGTCGTCAAACTCGCGCTCGAGGATCGGGATGACGTGCCCGGGAACGTTCTCGAGCACCTCGGGATTCTCGAGGGATCCGGTGCGTGCGCTGTGCATCGGGTTTTCCTTCCGGTCGCGGGCGGACCAGGAAATGTACCAAAAGGCAATCGGCGTTTAGGCAATTTGTCGGAGGAGCGGGGCTTTTGGACTTGGGGCCGGCTTCGCCGGCGTCCATGGGGCCGTTCCGCGGGGCGTCCGTGCCCCGCGAGCGCCGCGACCCGCGCAAGCTTCGGGCGAGGGGTCGGCGGCCGGTCGGCCACATGCCTCGGGCGAGGCGTGGGCGGCCGGTTGGCCTCGGGGCTTCGGGCGAGGGGTGGGCGGCCGGTTGGCCTCGGGGCTTCGGGCGAGGCGGCGGCGTCCGACCCGCGGCACTCGCGTTCGCGGCCCGTGGCTGACCGGGACGATGCGAAAAGCGCTGTGCCGCGGGTTGGACGTGCCGCCAGAGCATGCGGCGCCGCGACGGTGGGGGCAACCGTCGCGGCAGCCGGCGCGCTCCCAGCCGCGCGTCTAGCCGTGAAGCGGCATCGACTTTGGGGGCTGAGCGATGCCGCTCATCGGTGTCGCAGCGGCGAGCGCGAGCGGGGGCGCGTCAAGTGACCGTCGGGGCGCCGGCGAGCTACGCCGACGCAGCGCGACGGCCAGTGCGTCCCGCCAAAAAGCACGACAAAAAAGACCCCACATGGTTGCGCCCCCAGGCACTCTCTCCCGGCGGACCCGTCTGTGTGGCCCACCTGCCAACGGTAAGGCACGCTGGCACAAGCGCCCGCCCCTGTCAAGCGAGCGTGCAGAAAAGGAACGCTTTTGTCACTCCCACGGTGGGGCCGGATCATCCGGCGCCCGGACGACGCCCTCACGAAGGGCGGCGCGCTGCCACGGGTTGCGCCGCGGCGCGCGTGGCGCGGGTGGCGGCGCCGTCTCGCGCATGAAGCGCTCGAGCGCGGCGACGACCGCGGCGGCCTCCTCCTCGGAGGCGGTGGGCGCGACGATTGTGAGTTTCGGCCGGCGGTTCACAGGCGGTGGGTGGCTCAGCGTATCGTGCGCGGTCGTGCCCGAACTCCCCGTGCTCGACCATGACGCGGTGCTCGCGGCCGTTCCACCGGCGACGGCGATCGAACGCGTGCGCGAGGGCCTGCTGCGCTTTCACGCCGGCGACTGGGCGATGCCGGCGAAGGTGTACCTGCCGAGCCCACCCTACGGCGACTTCCGGGCGATGCCGGCACGGGGCGACGGGCTGGCGCTCCTCAAGTGGGTGACCTCGTTCCCGGGAAACCCCGAGCGCGGGCTGCCCACCGTGACCGGCGTGATCTGCCTGTCGAGCGCCGAGACCGGCGAGCCGCTGATGCTGCTCGACGCGCGCTCGGTGACCGCCCTACGCACGGGTGCGGTGGCGGCGGTGGCCACGACGGCGCTCGCGCGTTCGGACGCGCGCACGGTGGGGATCGTCGGGAGCGGGCTGCACGGAACCTGGGCGGCGCGCTGCCTGGCCGCCGCCGGCTACGGGCCCGGCGTGTGCCACGACCCCCGGCTGGCGATAGCCGAGGCGCTCGCCCACGAGCTCGATTGGCGGGCGGGGACACTGGCCGAGGCGCTCGCGTGCGACGTCGTCTGCTGCGTCACGCCGGGCAACGAGCCGGTGGTCGACGTCGGCGGCCTGCACGCCGGCTTGCATCTGAACATGCTGGGCGCCGACGGGCCGGGCAAGGCCGAGGCGACGACCGGCGCGGTCGCCTCGTGCGTGCTGTTCTGCGACGAGTGGGAGCAGGCCTCCCACGGTGGCGAGCTGACCGGGGCGGTGCAGGCGGGCCTGGTGGGGCGCTCGGACGTGACCGAGTTGGGAGCGGTGCTGGCGGGCGACGCGCCAGGACGGCCCGGAAGCGAAGCCGTCACGCTGTTCGACTCCACGGGCCTCGCGATCCAAGATCTGGCGGTCGCGTCGGCCGCCTTCGCCGCCTGGGAGGACAACCGGGTGCGCGCCCAAACCGTTCGGCTGTGATGGATTAGCCGCCAAGAGCGCGGCAAATCCATCACACCCCTAGAGCGGGATGTTGCCGTGCTTGCGGCGGGGCCCTGGCTGGCGCTTGTTCTGCAGGGTTTCGAGCGCCGTGATGATCTTGGGGCGGGTCTCGTGGGGGACGATCACGTCGTCGATGTATCCCCGCTCGGCCGCCACGTACGGGTTGGCGAAGTGGGCCTTGTAGTCGTTGATCAGCTTCTGGCGGCGGGTGTCGGGCGTCGGCGAGGAGGAGATGTCGCGGCGGTAGATGATGTTGACCGCGCCCTCGGGGCCCATCACCGCCACCTCGGCCGTCGGCCACGCGAAGTTGAAGTCGGCCAGCATGTGCTTTGAGGCCATGACGTCGTAGGCGCCACCGTAGGCCTTGCGGGTGATGATCGTGATCTTGGGGACCGTCGCCTCGGTGTAGGCGTAGAGCAGCTTGGCCCCGTGGCGGATGATCCCGCTCCACTCCTGCGCCGTGCCCGGGAGGAAGCCGGGGACGTCGCAGAACGTGACGATCGGGATGTTGAACGCGTCGCAGGTGCGCACGAAGCGGGCGCCCTTGACCGACGAGTCGATGTCGAGGACGCCGGCCAGCTGGTTGGGCTGGTTGCCGACGATCCCAACGCTGTAGCCGTTCAGCCGCGCGAAGCCACAGATGAGGTTGCGCGCGTAGTGCTCGTGGACCTCGAAGAACTCGCCGTCGTCGACCACCAGCCGGACCACGTCGCGCATGTCGTAGGGCTTGTTGGGGCTGTCGGGGACGACGTGGTCAAGCTCCTCGTCCATGCGCAGCGGATCGTCGGTGGGCTGGACGCGTGGCGGGGTCTCCAGGTTGTTCTGGGGCAGGAAGCTCAGGAGGTAGCGCGTGTCCTCGAGGCAGGCGTCCTCGTCGTCGGAGGCGAAGTGGGCCACGCCCGACTTGGAGTTGTGCGACATGGCCCCGCCCAGCGACTCGAAGTCGACCTCCTCCCCCGTCACCGTCCTGATCACGTCGGGTCCCGTGATGAACATGTGCGAGGTCTCCTTGACCATGAAGATGAAGTCGGTCATCGCCGGCGAGTAGACCGCGCCACCGGCGCATGGGCCCATTACCAGGCTGATCTGGGGGATCACGCCGCTGCACATGACGTTGCGGACGAATACGTCGCCGTAGGCGCCGAGCGAGACGACGCCCTCCTGGATCCGCGCGCCACCGGAGTCGTTGATGCCGATCACGGGACAGCCGATCTTGGCCGCCAGGTCCATGATCTTGCACATCTTCTCGCCCATCACCTCGCCCAGCGAGCCGCCGAACACCGTGAAGTCCTGGCTGAACACGCACACGCGCCGGCCGTCGATCGTGCCGTGGCCGGTGACCACCGCGTCGCCGTAGGGCCGGTTCTTCTGCATCTCGAACTCGTGAGTGCGGTGGCGCACGAACACGTCGAGCTCCTGGAAGGAGCCGGGATCGAGCAGCTTCTCGATCCGCTCGCGGGCGGTGTACTTGCCGCGTTCGTGCTGCTTGGCCACGGCCTGCTCGGAGCCGGCGTGGATCGCCTCGTAGCGAAGGTGCTCGAGCTGCTCGAGCTTCTCGGTGTACGTCTCGGGGGCTTTATCTCGCATGGGGCCGGCGAGTTTAGAGTTGTCGGCGCCTTGCAAGATGCGATACAACTTCGCGATCTTGCAGGAATCGGCGCGTCTGCGCCGACGCCGTACGACATAGATGCCGAATCGCCGAGCCATCCGTGGCCGGCGAACGGAGGACCCAAAGCGATCCCGATCTCTCGGGGGCGCGGGGGCGAATCGCCGCCACTGTGCGGCGTAGCGCAAGGCGCGAGCCCGTCAGCTAACTCCGCAGGCTCACGAAGAAGGAGGAGTTGGTGGACACAGGACGTGACCTCGCTTGCCCTGCGCTGTGGCAGGAGTCGCTCGAGCGTTCGCTCGCGCGCCGCGGCCGACCCACCCGCAGCTCTGCCGAGCTGTTCCATCTGCGCGCCGAGCGTGATCTGTCGCGCCCCGAGCTTCTCCGGGAATCGCTCATGTACTCGCACCTGCGCCGCTCGGCGGCAACCCGGCGACCGTCGATGGTGGTCCCCGGCGCCGGCGGGATCTCGGCCCTGGCGCTGCTCGCCGTGACGACGCTACCCGGCCTGCTGGGTGGCCGCTCCAGCGGCCACGAGGCGGCCGGCCTGCGCGCCGACGCGAGCGACGCGACCACCGCGCGACTGGCCAACGCGCCCGTCGCCGGGCTCGCGGCCGACCCGAAGCTCGCCACCAAGGCGACCCCGGTCCCGGTGGCGCCCGCCCCCACGGCCGCGGCAAGCGCGCCGGCCGAGCCCGCCCACGTCGTAGCCGCGCGGACGGTCGAGCCTCCACGCGCCGCCGCGCCGTCCTCCCCACACTCATCGACCTCAGCACCGCACCACATTGCCCTCGCCCATGACGCCGCCGCGCGCGGCGCCAGCAGGACCGTCGCCCATGCGCTCAGCGGAGGGGCCGCGCCAGCCGCGCCCAAGCTCGCCGCGAGAGCGCCTCGGGTGCCCGCGGAACCCCAGCCCATCGGGCACCCGAGCACGGGCGGCGGGGCGATCGAGGCCGCCTCGCACACGAAGACGCCGGCCGGGTCGCCCCAGACGCCGGCCGCGACCCCTCGGACGCCGACCCGGACCCCGCAGACGTCGACCCGGACCCCGCGGACGCCGGCCACGCCCCAGGCTCCGGCCACGCCCAAGGTGCCTGCGCACTCCGGGGGGACCGCGACGAGCCACCCGAAGACCAGCACGCACCCGGTCGCGGCGGCCAAGCCGGTGAGCACGGCCAAGCCGGTGAGCACGGCCAAGCCGGCCCCCAAGGCACCGGCCCCCGCCCCAGCGCCGCCCGCCGCCGGCCACTACGTCAACCCTCTGGCCAACGCCAATGTGACCCCCGAGCGGGTCGATCAGGGCGTCGACTACTCGGGATCGGGCACGCTCGGCGCGATCGGCAACGGCACCGTGACCTACGTCGGGACCAGCGGCACAGGCTGGCCGGGCGCGTTCATCGAGTTCAAGCTCACCGACGGCGCCAACGCCGGGCGGTTCGTTTACTACGCCGAGAGCATCACCCCGGCCTCCGGCCTGCACGTCGGGCAGACCGTGCACGCGGGACAGCCGATCGCCTCGATCCACGGCGGGATCGAGATCGGCTGGGCCTCAGGTGTCGGGACCCAGCCGGCGGCCCAGGCCGACGGCCAGTGGGCCGGTGGCGACGACGAGGACAACAAGGCCACGGCCGACGGCAAGAGCTTCTCGGCCCTGATCGCCCAGTTGGGCGGCCCGCCCGGGAAGGTCGAAGGCTAAGCCCGCGAATACGGGCGGTGGTGGGCCTGGCCGAGGCTGTCGAGGGCCGCGGTCAGGGCGGCCTCTGTGTCGGACACGACCGGTTCCGGTGAGTCAGGTTCCGGCGGAGACTCCTCGGGCACCGGTCGGGGCGCCTCAGGTGTCACCGGCTCCGCGATCGCCATAGGCGCCGGCTGGTCGTCGGGCGCCGGTTCGGGCGCCGGTTCGGGCGCCGGTTCGGCCGCCGGCTCCGGTCCGCGCAGGAAGGCCCTCAGCCGGGCGAATCGGCGCCGGCGCTCCGGTGGCGGTTCTTCCGCCGGCGTCTCGTCGACTGGCTCCTCCGCAGGGGCCTCGGGCTCCTCGGGCTCAGGCGGGACCGTGACCGCGATCGGTGGCGCCTCCGACGGCGCCTCCGCACGGCGCCTCCGCCTCCGGAGCCTCCGCCACCTCGACCTCCGCCACCTCGACCTCCGCCACCGCGGTCAGGATCACCTTGGTCCCCCACCCGGACGGCTCGATCCGCACCGTGCCGCGTGCGCGCTCGCCCTCCCAGGCGACGGCGGTCTCGGGCTCGAGCCGGGTGATTCGGATCTCGCCGAATCGGTCCAGATGGCGGGCCAGGGACGCTGCGTCGCTGCACTCGGCCCATAGCTCGGGTGGCGACTTGACCAGCGTTCGGCTTGCCTGGAGCTCTTCCATGGGTGGTGGTTTCGCCCGCGCCGACGGGACTCCTCTAACGTGAACTCGATGCAACGCACGCGACAACTGGGTGCCGCCGGGCCGACCGTTTCGGCCGTCGGGCTGGGCTGCATGGGCATGTCTGGCGTGTACGGCACCGCCGATCGCGACGAGAGCATCGCAACGATCCATGCCGCGCTCGACGCCGGCATCACGCTGCTGGATACCGGCGACTTCTACGGGATGGGCCACAACGAGATGCTGATCGGCGACGCGCTGGCCGGCCGCGACCGCGATCAGGTGCTGATCAGCGTGAAGTTCGGCGCCCAGCGCGGCCCGGACGGGAGTTGGCTCGGCTATGACGCGAGTCCGCCCGCGGTGAAGACGGCATGCGCCTACTCGCTGCAGCGCCTGCGGACCGATCACATCGACATCTACCGCCCGGCCCGGCTGGACGAGAAGGTCCCGATCGAGGAGACCGTCGGCGCGATCGCCGACCTCGTACAGGCCGGCTACGTGCGCTCGATCGGCCTGTCCGAGGTCGGGCCCGAGACGATCCGCCGGGCCGCCGCCGTGCATCCGATCAGCGACGTCCAGATCGAGTACTCGCTGATCTCCCGCGGCATCGAGCGCTCGATCCTGCCCACCTGCCGCGAGCTCGAGATCGGGATCACCGCCTACGGGGTGCTCTCGCGCGGGCTGATCAGCGGCCACTACCGCGCCGACGCGCAGCCGCAGGGCGGCGACGTCCGCGGCCGCATGCCCCGCTTTCAGGGCGAGAACCTCCAGCACAACCTGGCGCTGGTCGACGAGTTGCGCGTGATCGCCGACGCCAAAGGCGCCACGGTCGCGCAGGTCGCGTTCGCCTGGGCGCTGTCGCGCGGGAAGGACATCGTGCCGCTGGTCGGCGCCCGCCGGCGCGATCAGCTCAGCGAGGCGCTCGGCGCGCTCGAGCTCGAGCTCGGCCCCGAGGACATCGAGCGGATCGAGCAGGCCATCCCGCCCGACGCCGCGGCCGGGGATCGCTACGGCGCGCCCCAGATGGCCGACCTCGACAGCGAGCGAAGCTAAGCCCCTAAGGCAGCACGAACAGCACGAGCGGGAGCGTCCAGGGCTCGGCGCTCAGCGTGAGCTTGGTCGTCCCGACACGCCGCCACCCGCGGTGCTCGTAAAACGCGATCGCATCCAGATTGTGCGCGGCCACGTCGAGGACGAGCCGCAGGCTCTGCTCAGCGGCGTGCCGCTCGGCGTGGGCGATCAGGGCGCCGCCGACCCCGCGGCCTCGAGCCTCCACCGAGACGAAGAACCGGGACACCACGGCCAGCCGCTCGACGCCGACCCCGAGCGCCGCGGACCACTGCGGGCGAGCACGCGAATCGTCGGTGGCGTGCAACGAGAGGTGCCCTAGCAGCCGCTCGTCCTGCTCGACCACCCAGGCGGCCAGCGCGTCGCCACCCGCGAGCCAGCCAACCGCGTCAGGCGGCCAGATCGCGGGGTATCGATCGACCTCGTAAACGCTGCGCAGGAGCGCAACGCAGCGCTCGAGATCGTCCTCCCGCCGAGGACGGATCATCACCTGAACCTAGCTGGACGGCGCCTGCGGGCCCTTGGAGACGAACAGCTCGACCTTGCTGCCGGCCGGCCGGTGACGGCCCGCCTGAGGGGTGCTGCTCATCACCCGGCCGCGACCGATCTTGCGCGAGATGACGTGCTTGACCTTGCCGACCTTGCAGTGAGCGCGGCGCAGCGCCTTCTCGGCGGCCGAGAGCTTCATGCCCTTGACCCGCGGCACCTTGCACCTGACCGGAGACGACACCGGCGCGGGCGTGGTCTGCGCGGGCGGCTGGTAGACGACCGTGACCTGGGCTTGGGTGGAGGCGCCGGCGCCATCGGTCGCGAGCGCGGTGATCGTGTTCGCGCCCGGGTTCAGCGCGACCGACGTGCTCCATACCCCGCCGGGACCGAGTTGGACGGACTGACCCCCGACCACGAGGGATTTGATCCCCGAGCCGGCCGTGGCGGTCCCCGCGAGCGTGACCGTGGGCGTCGAGACGGTGGTGCCGCTGGCCGGCGAGGTGATGGTCACGGCGGGCGGCTGGAGAGTGTCCTGGGCCGTCACGCCGGAGCTGGTGACGTCAGCCAGCGAGTAGCCGACCGAGTACACGTAGCTCAGGCTGGCGCTGCCGCCGGCCGGCACGGTCAGCAGCTGATGTTCCTCGAGCTCGCTCCCCGAGGCAAAGCGAAGGCCGGCGGGGGCGCCCGAGAACGTGATCGCCCCGAAGCCCTCGTTCGGATCCCCGTCGGCCGCGCTCACGTTCGTGCGGACCAGGATCGTTCCGGGTGCGGCGGTGGGATGCGCGACCGAGGCGCCGGCGCCGTACTGGGTGAACCCGCTCTGGCCGGGGAACTGCCAGCCCCGCTGGCTGTCGGCGTTGCCGAACACGCCGGCGTAGTCGTCGTAGAGGAGATCGAGCGAATGGCTCTGCCCGTCGGTCGAGGACCAGGTGTCGGTCAGCCTGACCACTCGGCCGCCCTTACTGGTCGTGACGACCCGGTCCAGGCGCACGCCGGTGTCGTCGAACTTCGGACAGGCCGCCATCGAGGTCGGCTTGTACGGATCGGTGCCGTCGCACGCTGCCCACGACTCGACCGAGTGCGAGGAGATCAGGCCGTTCGCCGGATCCCAGCTCACCGAGACGCTCAGCGACGGGAACCCGGCCAGGTCCTGGCTGCCGTTGTCCTGGCCACTGGTCCGGGGGAACAGACCCTGGGCCGAGGCCGAGTCATAGGCGTTGCGGCCGTCGATCTGGACCTCCGAGCGCCCGCCCCACGTTCCGAGGTCGTCGCCGAACAGCGAACCCATGCAGTCGACCGGGAAGTTGCCGATGTTGAAGGCGGGATCGACGGGCGCCGCGTACGGGCCGCCGCACGCGCCGACTCCGGACGAGGCGGGCGTCCCCGGCGCCTTCCAGGCGGCGAACCCGGTCGGCGTCACTCCGTTGACGTAGAAGTCGTAGGCGATGCCGTTGTTCGGCCCGCCAGAGATCGTCGGGAGCAGCGCCGTCTCGGCGACCGCGACCTCGGCGCCGGCGAACGCGCTGCTGTCGCTGGTGCTCTCCTTGTTGTGGGGCACCGCGCGCAGGCGGCAGTCGTGGCCGGCGATCGTTCGTAACTGCGGCGCCGAGGCGCCGGTGGGGGTGGTGAACGTGCCGCTCGCCGTGACCGCGAGGCTGGTCGTCAGCGTCTTGAACTGAGAGCTCGAGCCGTAGTAACAGACGATGTCGACCGAGTCGCCGGTGACAGCGCCTGGCGCCGTGCCGGTGACCACGAGCCGGGTCGGCTCGTTGTCGTAGGAGATCAGGTAGGGGCTGTTGGCCGGCGTCCCGCTATTGCTCGACGTCCAGGACGTGATGCTGGTCGTGCTGACCGTCGCCTGCGCGGCGGCAGGCGCCAGTCCAAGCAGCGCGACGACGGTGGCGATGGCGGCTATCCAAAGCCTCGGCAAAATCGAGGGTCCCTTCAGGCTCTGTTTGACTCCCTCCACCCGCCACGCTGATCCGGCGGGCAGCGGTTCTTGATCCGTGCCGCAGGGTGCGGGGGAGGTTATCGGTCATATCGGCACCGGAAGGCCGCTTCTTTAGCCCAGCGCGGACGAAATCGGCAACGTGTCCGCCGCTTCGAGACCCCCGCCACCGTCTCAAAACGTGGGCTGATACTCCCCGAACACGTCGCGCATCGCGCCGCACACCTCGCCCAGCGTGCAGCGGTCCTTGAGCGCGGCGCGCAGCGGCGGCAGGAGGTTCTCGGTGCCCTCGGCCGCCGCCCGGATCTCAGCCAGCCGGCGTTGCACCGCCTCGCCGTCGCGGTCGGACTTGAACGCCTTCAGGCGGCCCACCTGCTCGCGCTCTGACTCCGGGTCGACGCGCAGGATGTCCGGCACCTCGGGCTCGCCCTCGTCGACGAACTTGTTGACCCCGACGACGATGTCCTGCCCGATGCGGTAACGCTCGTGGTAGCCGAAGGCCGACTCCTCGATCTCGTTCTTGATGAAGTCGATCGCCTCGACCGAGCCGCCCAGGCTGTCGATCTTGTCGATCAGCTCCGAGGCCCGGGTCTCGATCTCCTCGGTCAGCGCCTCCACGAAGTAGGAGCCGGCGAACGGGTCGACGCTGTCGGCCGCGCCCGACTCGTGGCCGATGATCTGCTGGGTCCGCAGGGCGATCTTGGCCGCCCGCTCGGTGGGCAGCGCCAGCGCCTCGTCGAACCCGTTCGTGTGCAGCGACTGCGTGCCGCCGCACACGGCCGCGAAGCCCTGGAGGGCCACTCGCACGATGTTGTTCTCGGGCTGCTGGGCGGTCAGGGTCACGCCACCGGTCTGGGTGTGGAAGCGCAGCCGCCAGGAGCGCTCGTCCTTGGCCTCGAAGCGCTCGCGCATGATCCGGGCCCACATCCGGCGCGCGGCCCGGAACTTGGCCACTTCCTGGAAGACGTTGTTGTGGCCGTTGAAGAAGAAGGCCAGGCGCGGGGCGAACTCGTCGACGGCCAGGCCGGCGTCGAGCGCGGCCTGGACGTAGGCGATCCCGTTGGCGAGCGTGAAGGCCACCTCCTGAACGGCCGAGCAGCCCTTCTCGCGGAAGTGATAGCCGCTGATCGAGATCGTGTTCCAGCGCGGTATCCGCTCGCGGCAGTAGGCGAACAGGTCGGTGGTCAGGCGGATCGCGCCGTGCGGGGGATAGATGAAGTTGCCGCGCGCGATGTACTCCTTGAGGATGTCGTTCTGGGTGGTGCCGCGGAGCTTCTCGGCCGGCACGCCCTGCTCCTCTCCGACCAGCTCGTAGAGGAGCAGGAGAACGGACGCGGGCGCGTTGATCGTCATCGAGGTCGAGACCTGGTCGAGCGGGATCTCTTTGAACGCGGTGCGCATGTCGTCGATCGAGTCGATCGCCACGCCGGTGCGCCCCACCTCGCCCAGGCAGCGTGGATCGTCCGAGTCCAGGCCGAGCTGGGTGGGCAGGTCGAAGGCCATCGAGAGCCCGGTAGAGCCGTGCGCCAGCAGGTAGTGGTAGCGCTCGTTCGACTCCTTGGCGCTGGCGTAGCCGGCGTACTGGCGCATCGTCCACAGCTGCTTGCGGTACATGTCGGCGTGGATGCCGCGGGTGTAGGGGTACTCGCCGGGCTCGCCGAGGCGCTCGGGAAGGTCCCCGGGCAGGTCCTGCTCGCTGTAGCGCTGCTTGATCTCGATCCCGGAGTCCGTGAACCGCCTGGGGTCATCGGGACCGACGATCGGGGCGATCGTGCGGTGCTCGTCGGTGGTGGCCATGGCCCGAGATTACCCGCCAGCGGCGGGCAGGGACGCGCTCAGGGTCCGCGGCTGAGTAAGGGGCGGAATCCGACGAGTGGCTGGGCGTGAGGCGCCGCCCGCTCGCCCCGATAGTACTGGTGGTACGTGAGGGCGAGCGGGTGGCGCCAGACGCGTCCAGACGCCGTCGGAACCGTCAATTACGAAGCTGCGGGCCCTTAGAGCACCTTTGACAGGAAGGCCCGGGTCCGCTCGTGCCGGGGGGAGCCCAGTACCTCCGCCGGCGGCCCCGATTCGACCACCACGCCGTCGTCCATGAACACGACCTCGTCGGCCACCTCGCGCGCGAAGCCCATCTCATGGGTGACCACGATCATCGTCATCCCGTCCCGGGCCAGCTGGCGCATGGCGTCGAGCACGTCGCCGACCAATTCGGGGTCCAGGGCCGAGGTGGGCTCGTCGAACAGCATCAGCTTGGGCTCCATGGCCAGCGCGCGGGCGATCGCCACACGCTGCTGCTGGCCGCCCGAGAGCGCGACCGGATAGGTGTCGAGCTTGTCGCTAAGCCCGACGCGCTCGAGCACTTCGCGGCCCCGCTTGCGCGCCTGCTCGCGAGCTACGCCCTTGACCTTGACCGGGGCAAGCGCCACGTTCTCGAGCGCGGTCATGTGCGGGAACAGGTTGAAGTGCTGGAAGACGATCCCGATCTCGGCGCGCTTGCGCGCCACCTCACTCTCGCGCAACTCGTGCAGCTTGCCCCCCGCCTCGCGATAGCCGACCAGTTCGCCGTCGACCGACAGCCGGCCGGCGTTGATCTTCTCGAGGTGGTTGATGCAGCGCAGGAAGGTGGATTTGCCCGATCCGGACGGGCCGAGCATGCACATGACCTCGCCGCGCCGTACCTCCAGGTCGATGCCCTTCAGGACCTCCAGGCGGCCGAAGCGCTTGTGGACTCCCTCGGCTTTGACCATGAGCGCGCTCATCCGCACAGCGCCTCCTCCGCCTCCGCGGCCCATGCCGAGCCACCGTGCCCGCATCGACGCCCGCTCGGCGCGTGTGTAGCCACGCCCGTAGCGGCGCTCGATGAAGTACTGCCCGACGTACAGGACGCTCGTCAGCACGAGATACCAGATGCTGATCACGACCAGCAGCGGGATCGTCTTGAAGTTCACCGCGTAGATCAACTGGGCGGCGTACGTCAGCTCGACGTACGTGATGATGCTGGCCAGCGAGGTGTTCTTCAGCATCGAGATCGTCTCGTTCCCGGTCGGCGGGACGATCACGCGCATCGCCTGCGGAAGCACGACCAGACGCATGATCTGGAGCCGCGACATGCCGAGCGACTGGGCGGCCTCGGTCTGGCCGTGCGGCACCGACAGAAAGCCGGCCCGCACGATCTCGGCCATGTAGGCCCCCTCGTTCAGCCCGAGACCGAGGAGCACAGCAGCGAACGTCGTGACGATCGAGTTCGCGTTCCCGTGGATGATCGCCGGCCCGAACGGAACCCCCAGATTGATCACCGGGAACAGCGACGCGATGTTGAACCAGAACAGCAGCTGCACGAGCAGCGGCGTGCCGCGGAAGAACCAGATGTACAGCCAGCTGGAACCCGAGACGATCGGGTTCGGCGATTGCCGCATGATCGCGAGCACCACGCCGAGCACGATCCCGATCACCATCGAGAGGACCGTCAGCTAGATCGTCGCCAGGACGCCGCGCAGGATGCGAGGGTCGAACAGGTAGTCGCCGACGACTCCCCACTGGAATCCCTTCGCGGTGACGATCGAGCGGATGATCGACGCACCGACGACCAGGACGACGACGGCCGCGACCCAGCGTCCGGGATGGCGTACCGGGACGGCCTCGATCTCCTCGGGCCGCCCGGTTCGCTGTTCGGTCTGCTCGGAGGCGGTCACCTACGAGCCGTAACGTAACGCCTAGCTCGTCGCTCCGTTGATCTTCACCTGCGCGGGCGGGATCGCGCCCGACGTGAGCCCCCAGTGCTTGAGGATCGAGTCGTAGGTGCCGTTCTGCATGACCACCTTGAGCGCGGCCAGCACCGCCGGGGCGAGATCGCCCTTGGGCAGGGCGAGGCCGTACGGACCGGTCGCGTAGGCCGAGCCGACGACCTTGAACTGCCCGTTCGACTGCTTGACCTGATACTCGGCGATCGGCGAGTCGAGGAAGCCGAGCTGCGCCCGGCCGCTCGAGAGGGCCAGGTTGGCCGCGTTCTGATCGGAGAACGAGAGGATCTTGACGCCCGGCTTGCCCGCCGACGTGCACTTCTTGCTCTGCGTGCCGGCGTCGGCCTCCTCGGTCGTGCCCTTCTCGACGGCGACCGTCTTGCCGCAGATATCCGCGATCGAGCTGATCGAGGTGCCGCCCGGAGGCCTTGGTGATGAACGACTCGCCGGCGATGAAGTAGTCGACGAAATCGACGGTCTTCTCCCGCTCCTTGTTGTCGCTGAACGACGAGGCGCCCATGTCGTACTTGCCCGCGGCCAGCCCGGGGATGATCGTGTCGAACGTGGCGTTGACGAGCTTCGCCTTCAGGCCCATGACCTTGGCGAGCGCGTTGCTCAGGTCCGCGTCCATACCGACCACGGTGTGGCCATCCGGTCCGATGAACTCGTTCGGGGCGTAGCGTCGCGTCGGCCGCGACCGTCAGCGTGCCCTTCGACTTGATTGCCGCCGGCACGAGCTTGGCGACGGCCGCATCGGCGCCCCCGCTCGAGGACGTCGCTGTCGTTGCCGGCGTCGACGCCGACGTCGACGTCGATGCCGGGGCGGCGCTCGACGCCGAGCTGCTGCTGCTACTGCTGCTTCCGCACGCGGCGATGGCTGCGACGATCAGCAGCGACAGCGCGCCAAGCGCCGATTTCCTCCAGATCACTATCCGACTCCTTCTCGTTTGACCCCACTAGAGGCGGATCAGCATAAGCAACCGATGCCGCGACGGCGAGTGCGTCTTAACCCTGCGCAAACCGAGCCTCGCGGCGGACGACTAGCCTTTGCGGGGTGCAGGTACGAGTCCGTTTGTTCGCAGGTCTGCGCGAGCGCGCCGGCGCGTCCGAGCTCGAGCTCGAGCTGCCCGACGGGGCGCTCGTGTCCGACGCGCTCGAGCGGATGCGCGAGCTGACCGACGGCGTGCCGGTCGTGATGGCGGTCAACCACGAGTACGCGGACCCCGGCGCGGCGCTCGAAAGCGGCGATGAGGTGGCGCTGATCCCGCCCGTGTCGGGTGGCTCGGTCGGGGCGCTCCACGCCCGCCTGACCAGCGAGCCGCTGAAGCTCGATCCCCTGGTGGAGATGGTGCGGGACCCCCGCGCCGGCGCCGTGGTCACGTTCCTCGGCGTCACACGCGAGGTGGCGCATCTCGAATACGAGGCCTACGCCGAGATGGCCGAGCCCCAGATGGCCGAGATCGTGGCCCGGGCGGTCGAGCGCCACGGGCTGTGCGCGGCCGCGGCCGAGCACCGCGTGGGCATCGTGCCGCTGTCCGAGCCGTCGGTGGCCATCGCGGTGTCCGCCCCGCATCGCGAGGCGGCGTTCGCCGGCGCGCGGGAGATCATCGACGAGCTGAAGGCCCAGGTCCCGATCTGGAAGAAGGAGGAGGGCGAGTGGGTGCCGGGAGTGACGCCGCAGCCCTGAGGTCGCTGCCGGCCGTCCACGAGCTGGCCGCTCGCCTCGACGCCCCCCACGCTCTGGCGGTGGCGGCCGCGCGTCGCGCCATCGACGAGTGTCGAGCCGCCTGGCTGGCTGGCCAGCCAGGCTCGGAGGATTTGGTGGCGCCGGAGGAGCTGGGAGCGCCGGAGGATTTGGTGGCGCGGGCGCGAGAGCTCCTCGCCGAGCTCGAGCGGCCCTCGCTGCGGCGCGTGATCAACGCCACCGGCGTGATCCTGCACACGAACCTGGGGCGGGCGCCGCTGGCCGCGAGCGCGCGCGAGGCCGTGGCGCGCGCCGCCGAGGGGTATTCGAACCTGGAGCTCGACCTCGAATCGGGCGAACGCGGCAGTCGCCACTCCCACGTCGAGGCCCTGCTGTGCGAGCTGACCGGCGCCGAGGACGCGATCGTGGTCAACAACGGGGCCGGCGCCGTGCTCCTGGCGGCGGCCGCGTTGGCCGGGCCCGGACGGGCGATCGTGGTGGCGCGCGGGCAGCTCGTCGAGATCGGCGGCGGGTTCCGGATCCCGGAGGTGATCGTCCAGTCCGGTGCGCGTCTGATCGAGGTCGGCACGACCAATCGCACGCGCCTGGGCGACTACGAACGGGCGCTGCGCAGCGCCGGCGACGAGGTCGGCGCGATCATGCGCGTGCACCAGTCGAACTTCAGGACCGTGGGGTTCGTGGAGGACGTGCCGGTCGAGGCGCTGTGCGAGCTCGGCGTGCCGGTGATCGATGACATCGGCTCGGGCTGGCTCGCGGGCTCGCTCATCGCCATCGACGAACCCGCCATCCCCGCGTCGGTGGCGGCCGGCGCCGCGCTGGTCTGCTGCTCGGGCGACAAGCTGCTGGGCGGTCCCCAGGCGGGGCTGATCGTGGGCCGGCGCGAGACCGTGGCGGCGGCGCGCCGGCATCCGCTGGCGCGCGCGCTGCGCATCGACAAGCTGTCCCTGGCCGCGCTCGAGGCGACGCTCCGGCTGTACCGCGACCCCGACCGCGCGCGTACCGAGATTCCCGTGCTCGCCATGCTCGACATGGCCGAGTGCGACCTGGCGGCGCGGGCGCGGCAGATCGCGCAGGCAATCGGCGAGCCGGCGCAGATCGTGCGGGCGGTGGGCCGCGTGGGCGGCGGGGCGCTGCCGCTGCTCGAGCTCGAGGGACCGGCGGTGGCGCTCAAAGGCGAGCCCGAGGCGCTCGCTCGGGCGCTGCGCGAACACGAGCCGCCCGTGATCGCGCGCATTCACGACGGGCAGGTGCTGCTCGACCCCCGCACGCTGACCGAGGAACAGGTGCCGCTGGTGGTCCGGGCCGCGCAGGCCGCTCTCGCGGGATGAGCTCGCAGCCGCTGACCCTCGGGACCGCCGGCCACATCGACCACGGCAAGACCGCGCTGATCCGGGCGCTGACCGGTGTGAACACCGATCGCCTCCCCGAGGAGCGCGCACGGGGGATCTCGATCGCGCTCGGCTATGCGCAGCTTGAGCTGCCGAGCGGGCGCCGCCTGAGCGTGGTCGACGTCCCCGGTCACGAGCGGTTCGTGCGCACGATGGTCGCCGGCGCCACCGGGATCGACCTGTTCCTGATGACGATCGCCGCCGACGACGGGGTGATGCCGCAGACCCGCGAGCATGCCGCCGTGCTCGGCGCGCTGGGCGTGCGCACGGGGGTGGTGGCCGTGACCAAGAGCGATCTGGCCGACCCCGACCTGGCGCTGATCGAGGCCTCCGAGCTGCTGCCGGACGCCGAGGCGGTGGCCGTCTCGGCGCGCACCGGCGCGGGCCTCGACGAGCTGCGGGCGGCGCTCGAGCGGGCCAGCGCCAGCGTCGCGTCGCGGGCGGATCCCGACGCGCCGGCCCGGCTGCACGTCGATCGGGTGTTCACGATTCGGGGCGCGGGCACGGTGGTGACCGGCACGCTGTGGTCGGGGGAGGTCGGGCGGGGCGACGAGCTCGAGCTGCTCCCGCCGGGACGACGAGTGCGCGTGCGCGGGGTCCAGGTCCACGATCAGCCGGTCGACCGCGCGCCGGCCGGTCAGCGCGTCGCCGTGAACCTGACCGGCACCGCGGTGGACGAGATCGACCGAGGGGACGTCCTCGTCTCGGGCCACGGGAGCCTGCGGGCCAGCTACCGGGTCGATGCCGAGCTCGAGTTTCGCCCGGACGCCGAGCCCGAGCACGGCGATCGCGTCCAGGTCCATCACGGGACCCGCGAGGCGCCGGCTCGGCTGGCCTGGCTGGGCGGGCGGTTCTGGCAGGTGCGCCTCGAGCAGCCGATCGTGCCCGCCGCGGGCGACCGGCTCGTGGTGCGCCAGATCGCGCCGCCGGACACCCTGGGCGGAGGCCGGGTGCTGGATGCGCATCCGCGCCGGCACGGCCCGAGCCGCGACGTCCTGGCCCGGCTAGAGCGCCGGGCCCGCGGCGAGGAGGATCCGGAACT
Source organism: uncultured Solirubrobacterales bacterium (assembly GCA_963832315.1). Taxonomy (GTDB): domain Bacteria; phylum Actinomycetota; class Thermoleophilia; order Solirubrobacterales; family Solirubrobacteraceae; genus Palsa-465. The sequence continues at coordinate 435,668 of CAWHTT010000018.1, forward strand.
GACCGGACGGGCCCGCCCGGCCCCAGGGACGCCGAGCGAAGCGAGGCCCCAAGAGCCCCTGTCGAGTTCGGCGCTCGCGCTCGAGGAGCGACTCCGAGAGGCCGGGGTCGAACCACCGATCGACTCCGACCTCGACGCCGGCGATCTGGCCGCGCTGCGGGACGCGGGGCGCGCCGTGCGGGTATCCAAGGCCCTTCATTACCACGCCGACGTGCTGGCCGGGATTCGTGCGCAGCTGGTCGAGATCGCGCAGCGGAACGGCGGCGCCGTCACGCTGGCTCAGCTGCGCGACGAACTGGGCACCTCGCGCAAGTTCGCCCAGGCGCTGCTCGAGCATTTCGACTCCGAGAAGGTGACGATCCGCAGGGGCGACGAGCACGTCCTGCGGCGCCGCGCGACCTAAAGCGCTCCGCCGGCCGCGGCCGGGGCGGTCGGATCCGAACCCCCGGACTGGGCGCTCTCGCGCGCCAGGTACTCCTCGATCAGCATCGCCGACTCGGCGGATCGCTCGACCACCGTCAGCAGCGACGACATGCTCGAGACCTCCTCGACCTGCTCCTTGAGGAACCACTGCAGGAACTGCTCGCTGAGGAAGTCGGATTCCTCGCGGGCCACGCCCATCAGCTCCCCGATCTGGTCGCTGACGCGCCGTTCCTGTTCGAGCGCGAGCGCCACGGGGGCGACGACGTCGCTGAAATCCGTCTCGGGTGAGGCGACGCCGGGGATCGTGACCCGGGCGTCGGCGTCGAGCAGATAGTTGACCATCATCATCGCGTGGTTGCGCTCCTCCACCGCCTGGGCGTAGAAGAACGCCGCCAGGCGAGGAAGGGTCAGCGAGTCGTAGTAGACGGCGTTGGCGACGTACTGCTGCGAGGCCGCGAACTCATAGGCGATCTGCTCGTTCAGGCGATCGACGAATCGGGCTGCTGCCATCGTTCCTCCTCTGCTGGCTCGGAGCACAGATCGTATTGACGGCGACGCATCCAAGGGAATGACCCCGTAGATTCAGGTGCATGCCAACCAGTCTTGTCACCGGCGGCGCCGGCTTTCTCGGGTCACATCTGTGCGACGAGTTGCTGCGCCGCGGCCATCGCGTGATCTGCGTGGACAACCTCGAGACGGGGTCGCTCGACAACATCGAGCACATCCGCGACAGCATGTTCGTGCACCGCAACGTCGACATCATCGAGCCCTACTACATCGACGAACCGATCGACTTCGTCTACCACCTGGCGTCGCCGGCGTCGCCGATCGACTATCTGCGCCTGCCTCTGGCCACGCTCAAGGTCGGCTCGTACGGCACCCACCACACGCTGGGCCTGGCCAAGCTGCACCGCGCGCGCTTCCTGATCGCCTCGACCAGCGAGGTGTACGGAGATCCGAAGGTCCACCCCCAGCCCGAGACCTACTGGGGGCACGTGAACCCGATCGGGCCGCGCGGCGTGTACGACGAGGCGAAGCGCTATGCCGAGGCGCTCACGATGGCGTACCACCGCCAGCAGGGCGTGGACACCGCGATCGTTCGGATCTTCAACACATACGGTCCGCGCATGCGCCCGCACGACGGCCGCGCGATCCCCACCTTCCTGCGCCAGGCGCTCCAGGACCGCCCGATCACCGTGTTCGGCGACGGCTCCCAGACCCGCTCATTCTGCTACGTGGAGGACGAGATCCGGGGGCTGATCGCACTCGCCGAGTCCGGCTACCACAACCCGGTCAACGTCGGCAATCCCAACGAGTTCACGCTGCTCGAGCTGGCCCAGACCGTGATCGAAGTGACCGGCTCGAAGTCCGAGATCGTGTACGAGGCGCTGCCGACAGACGATCCCCAGGTGCGCCAGCCGGACATCACGCTGGCGCGCGAGATTCTCGGCTGGGAGCCGGAGGTGAGCCTGCGGGAAGGCCTCCAGCGGACCATCGACCAGGCCGGGACCGAGGCCCTGGTCGGGGCGCGCTAGCGCGCAACAAACCTTTCCCAAAACGCCGCTACTTCGGGATCAAGCTACCGTTATAGCCGGTCGGGGGCCGATGTCATTGCGAGGTCGCACGTTGACGGTCGAGCAGAAAGAGGTCGGGAACATCCATTCAAACGGCGGGACGCATGGGACCGTCCCATTGCCGTTGCCCGAGCGCGACGTCCGGCGCAAGAAGCCGCCGTTCCTGTCCTTCCTGTTGCGCATGGAGACGCTGCGGCGGGTCGGGCGGGTGGTCTCGCTGCTCGTGCTCGACTTCATCGGCGTGGTCGGCGCGCTGTTCACGGCGCTGATGCTCAAGCTTGCCGTGCACGACAACCTGAACGCCGGCCTGGCCTGGCGGGACATCAGGCACTGGATCGCGTTCGCCTATCTGATGACCGTGCTGGCCTTCGCCCGCGTGGATCTGTACGCCGACCGCACGCGGCGGCCCGGGCTGGCGCGGATCGCCACCGGGCTGTTCCAGGCCACGGTGATCGCGCTGGTGTTCGCCCTGGCCGACGGGCAGCACTTCAGTAGTTACTTCATCTTCTACGGCACGCTGTTCTTCGCCACGGTGTACATCGCGACGCTACGCGAACTGCACCTGCGCGTGAGCGGCTGGATGCTCGACCGCGCCGGCTACGCGCGCCGGGCGGTCCTGGTCGGCTCGGGCAAGCACATCGAGGAGGTCGCACGGGCGCTGGCCGACCGGTCGCGAACGCGGGTCGACATCGTCGGCTACATCTCACTCACCCCGCGTCCGCGCAACGGACTGCGCTCGCTCGGGGAGCTTCCCGACCTGTCCGACGTGCTCGTGCACGAGGCGGTCCAGGAGGTGATCATCGCCGATCCCGACTTCCCCCAGGACAAGGCGGTCGAGCTGGTCGACATGTGCCATCAGCGGGGCGTGACCGTGCAGGTGGCGCCCTCGACGATGGAGATCCTGATCGACCGCGCGGAATTCGCCCCCGGCCACACCGTGCCGTTGTTCACGCTGCGCCCGCCTGTGTTCGAGGGCGTCGACTACGCGGTCAAGCGGACCTTCGACCTGGTCGTCTCGCTCGTGGGCACGGTCTTGCTCGCGCCGGTCTTCCTGGCCATCGCGGTGGCGATCAAGCTGAGCTCGCGGGGACCGGTGATCTACCGCTCGGTCCGGCCCGGTATGGCCGGCAAGCCGTTCTTCTGCTTCAAGTTCCGCACGATGCGCGAGCACGCCGAGCAGATCCAGGACGAGCTCGAGCCACTGAACGAGCAGTCGGGCGCGCTGTTCAAGATCCGCGACGATCCGCGCATGACCCGGGTGGGGCGGTTCCTGCGGCGCTTCTCGCTCGACGAGTTGCCCCAGCTGGTCAACGTGGTGCGCGGCGAGATGTCGCTGGTGGGTCCGCGACCGCTGCCCATGCGCGACTTCGACCGGCTCGACGAATGGCACAAGAAGCGCTACCTGGTGCTCCCGGGCATTACCGGGCTGTGGCAGGTCTCGGGGCGCTCCGAGCTCGACTTCGACGACCTCGTGCGCCTGGACTTCCTGTACCTGGAGCGGTGGTCGATCATGCTCGATTTGTCGATCCTGCTCAAGACGATCCCGGCCGTACTCACGCGTCGCGGCGCGTTCTAGGCGCTCGCACGGGTACGCTGTCGCCCGCGTGCCCCCGACCGAACGCTTCGTCATCTCGTTTGCCGCCGAGCCGCCGCAGGAGCCGCTGCCCTACGGCCGCTGGGCCGACACGCTGGCCGGACACTTCCGCGCCGCGGTGCGCGAACTCGACACCGAGGGCGAGGACATCGGCGACCTCGACACCGAGATCGCCTGGTTTCCCGACCGCACGTACGCCGGGCGCACGTACATCCCCGCGGTGGCGCGGACCAGCGGCGGCTACGAGGTGCTCGGGTTCGTGTCGTTCAGCGAGGGATCCCAGGGGCCGAGCGACTTCGAGGCGCGGGTCGACTTCACCTCCGAGCTCGCCGAGTCCAACCCCGACTGGAAGCTCGACCTCAACGACGAGGTGGTCGGCGCCTGGCGCGGTGAGCAGGGCAAGACGGCGGACATGACGCTCGTATGGGGCGTGCCGCTGATCCCGGGCGGCGCGATCGTGACCGCGGAACTGGCCAACCTCGCCGTCGATCAGTCAGCGCTGGTCGAGGACCGCTTCACGCTGCTCGCGCCGGACAACTACCGCGGGGACTTCCTCGAGATCAAGCTGTGGGACAAGGGCGGCGAGGAGCTCGCCCACGAGTCGCTCTACGTGGACGACGAAGACGAGGACTGATCGGCGAGCGCGTCGGCGCCGCCCGAGTTGGTCGACGCCTTGGCGCCGGTCAGCGCGACTGGGAGGCTCAGTCGCACCTCGGACTCGGTGAGCGGGAAGTGACAGGCGGCCATCGTGTCGTTGCCCTTCGCCTCCAAGAGCGGCTCCTCCTCGCCGCATAGCTCCTGAGCCTTGGGGCAGCGCGTGTGGAAGCGGCACGCCCGCGGCGGGTTGGCCGGGCTCGGGACGTCGCCGGTGAGGAGCTGACGCTCGCGCCGCCGAGCGCCGCTCGGACTGGGGACCGGGACGGCGGACAGCAGCGCGCCGGTGTACGGATGGCGCGGGAAGCCGTACAGCGAGTCGCTCGGCGCCACCTCGACGATCTTGCCGAGATACATGACGGCCACCCGATCGCACATATGGCGCACCACCGAGAGGTCGTGGGCGATGAAGATCAGCGTCAGCCCCATCTCGCGCTGCAGACCGCGCAGCAGGTTCAGCACCTGGGCCTGGATCGAGACGTCGAGGGCGGAGACGGGCTCGTCGGCGACCAGCAGCTTCGGCTCGAGCGCGATCGACCGCGCCACGCCGATGCGCTGCCGCTGCCCGCCCGAGAACTCGTGTGGGAAGCGGTTGTAGTGCTCGGGGTTCAGCCCGACCCGGTCCATCAGCTCCTGTACGCGCTTGCGTCGCGCCCCGTCCTCCTTGAGCAGCCCATGGATCACGAACGGTTCGGCGATGATCGAGCCGACCGTCTTGCGTGGATTGAGCGACGAGTAGGGATCCTGGAAGACCATCTGGACGTGCCGGTGCAGCTCCTTCAGCTCGTCCTTCTTGGCCGACGCGATGTCCTGGTCCTCGAACATGATCTGGCCCGAGGTCGGGTCCAGCAGGCGCACGAGCAGGCGGGCGGTGGTGCTCTTGCCGCACCCCGTTTCGCCGACGATGCCAAGCGTCTCGCCGCGCTTGACGTCGAACGAGATGTCGTCGACCGCTTTGACCGCCCCGACCTGCTTCTGGAAGATGATGCCCTGGGTGATCGGGAAGTGCTTGACGAGGTTCCTGACCTCGAGCAGGTTGGTCCCGTTGCCGCTCGTGGTGGGCGTGTCGGTCGTGTCGGTCATGTCGGGCGCTGCGGGCTCACGAGCCATTGTCCGGGGATAGGCGCGGGCTGGCGTGCGCGCGCGCCGGCTGGTCCTCCTCGACCACCAGATGGCGCAGCGAGGCCGAGTCCTCGCCCTCCTGCAGACCGCGCCAGATTCGGCTGCGGACCTCGCTCGAGAGCAGGCAGGCGACGGAGTGGCCGGGGTCGCCGGTGACCGGCTCGAGCTTTGGGTCGATCCGTTTGTGCGCGTCGCGCACGTAGGGACAGCGGGGATGGAAGAAGCAGCCAGAAGGGCGCTTGATCAGACTCGGCGGGCGGCCCGAGATCGGCACGAGCTCCTCGTCGCGCGGACTGTCGAGGCGAGGTATGGACTTCAGCAGGCCCCAGGTGTATGGGTGCTGGGGCGAGCCGAAGATCGCCTCGGTGGGGGCGCGCTCGACGATCCGGCCGGCGTACATGACCGCGATGTGGTCGGTGATCTCCGCCACCACGCCGAGATCGTGCGTGATCACGATGATCGCCATGCCGAGCCGCCCCTGGAGTTCGTCGAGCAGGGCCAGGATCTGCGCTTGCACGGTGACGTCGAGCGCGGTGGTCGGCTCGTCCGCGATCAGCAGCTTGGGCTCGTTGGAGAGCGCCATCGCGATCATCACGCGCTGGCGCATGCCGCCCGAGAACTCGTGCGGGTACTGGTCGACCCGTCGGTCCGGGTCCGGGATCCCGACGAGGTCGAGCAACTCCACCGCCCGTTTGCGCGCGTCGCCCTTCGACATATGGCGATGAGCGTGCATCGCCTCGGTGAGCTGAAAGCCGACCTTGTAGAACGGATGCAGCGCGGACAGGGGATCCTGGAAGATCATCGCGATGTCGTTCCCGCGGATCTTGCGAAGCTCGTCGTCCGGCAGCGCGACCAGGTCGCGGCCCTCGAACAGGATCCGGCCCTCGATCGCCGTGTTCTTCGCGCGCGTCAGCCCCAGCGCGGTCAGCGAGGAGACGGTCTTGCCCGAGCCCGACTCGCCGACGATGCCGAGCGTATTCCCGATCTCAATCGTGTACGAGATCCCGTCGACGGCATTGACGACGCCGTCCTCCGTCGTGAAGCGAACGCGCAGGTCCTCGACCTGCAGCAGCGGCTCGCTCACGAGTACCGCACTCTCGGATCGAGATACGCGTAGGCGATGTCGACCACCAGGTTGAAGAAGATGATGAAGAACGCTCCGAACAGCGTGATCCCCTGGATGACGGTGAGGTCTGACACGCTGATCGCGTTGTAGAGTAGTCGCCCCACCCCGGGGATGTTGAACACGGTCTCCGTGAGGATCGCGTTGCCGGCCAGCAGCGTGCCGACGTCGAGGCCGATCAGCGTGACGATCGGCGTGATCGCGCTCCGCACGGCGTGACGCCGGATGACGGTGCGCTCGGGCAGGCCCTTGGCGCGCGCGGTGCGGATGTAATCCTCCGACATCGTGTCGATCATGCTCGCCCGCATGTAGCGGGCGTACACGGCGGCGGTGGCGGACGCCAGTACGAGCCAGGGCAGGATCATCGCGTCCGCCTTCTGAAGCGGTGTGGAGGCGCCCGCGAAGGACCCCTGGCCCGGGAAGAGCGGGAAGCGGCCGATGTCCTCGGCGAAGAGGTAAAGGCTGACCAGGCCGAGCCAGAACACGGGGGCCGAGATGAAGGCCAGCGACGTGGTCATGCTCACGCGGTCGACGATCGAGCGGCGCTTGATCGGCCGACACGATGCCGATCGAGAGGCCGACCGCGAGCCAGATGATGACCGCGCCGACGACCAGCCAGACGGTCGCCGGCAGGCGCGAGAAGATCAGCTGGCGGACCGGGATGCTGTACTGGTAGCTGTAGCCGAAGTTGAAGTGCAGGAACACGTCGCGCATGTAGCGCAGGTACTGGATGTAGATCGGCTGGTCGAGCCCCAGGCTGTGGCGAATCGCCGCGATCTGCGCGGGCCCCGCGTTCCGTCCCGCCCGCAGCACCGCCGGATCCGCCGAGGGCAGGACATAGAAGATCACGAAGATCACGGCGCTGACGATGAACAGCATCGCGATCCCCCACAGGACTCTTCTGACGATGTAGCGGAACATGGGAGGGCGTTTCTACGCGGCGGGCTCGCCGCCCCCGTGGGAGCGGCGAGCCCTTCCGCTTGGCTGGTTCAGCGTGCCGTCCTCGTCGGCCTCACTTGAGTGACGTGGCCGATATGTCGGTGAGACCGTTGACCTGGCTGATCACTGCGACCACGTTCTTCGAGGCGACGTTCGTCTCGTAGTCCCAGTCCCACACGAGCGCCGGGGCGAGCGCCGTGATCTGGTCATCGATCTTGCCGTACGTCGCGGCCCGCTGAGTCGGGTCGGTGATGTACTTGGCCGAGTCCAGCGCCGAGTTGACCGCCGGGTCGTTCAGCTGCGGCCAGTTCGAGTTGTTGGTCGGGCTGGCAGCGATCGTCTTGCCGTTGAACGGAACGTCGATCATCGCCTGACCGTCGTTGAAGTCCTTCACCCACCCGACGTTCGGGCAGACGTTCGGTTCGTTCGCGACGACCGAGCAGAACTTCGTGTACATGGTGGCGTGCTCCACCGGATGCAGCTGGACGTTGAATCCCAGCGTCGACAGCTGCGCCTTGTACACCTGCGCCGTGTTGCTCCCCGGCGGGGTGTTGTCACTGACCATGGTGACCGTGCAGTTGCCGCGTGCACTTACCGCTCTTGTAGCCGGCCTTCTTCATGTACGACTCGGCCAGCGCCAGATCCCCGGTGGGGTGCTGGATGAAGTCGAGATTCGTCGGGCCGGCGGCTCCTCCGGCCTGCTGGAAGCCCGGGATTCCCGGCGGGATGTAGTGCGTCGCGGGGATGCCGCTCAGCAGACCGCCGCGGGTGTTGAGCAGGGCGATGCGGTTCGACACCGCGACCGCCGCCCTGCGGGTGTTGACGTTGTTGAACGGCGGCTTCTGGGTGTTGAACGCAATGAAGCGGTTTGCGCCCGACGGCGTCAGCGTCAGCTGCTTCGGGTACTGGGTCGCCGCGGTCTTCAGCGCCTCACCGGTGGCGTCGAAGTCGAAGTTGACCATGCTCGTGCCGGTGAGGATCTTGGTCACCGCCGAGTTCTCGTCCGAGAAGCCCTCCTGCACGATGACCTTGTCCAGGTAGGCCTTCCGGAAGTCCGAACCGGCCGTGTAGTTGGGGTTGCGCAGCAGGACGATCTGCTTACCGGGCGAGTACGCCGAGATGTAGTACGGCCCGACGTCGATCTGGTGCTGGCCGTAGGTAGAGCTCGGTGTCTTCGCATCGAACGGAGCGGCGTAGCCCTGCGGCACCGGCGAGGACACCGGCAGCGACAGCGCGTCGATCACGCCGATCGACGAGGTCTTATTCAGGTGTAAGACGAGCGTCGACGCATCCGGCGTCGCGATGCCGCTGATGTTCGGCGCCTTGGTCGGGGTCTTCTTGACCGCCGCCTGGGCCTGGGACGAGGCCGACGAGATCCGGCATGTACAGCGTGGTGTAGCCGTTCGGCACACCCGGCATCAGGCTGCGCTCGATCGCGTACTTGACGTCAGCCGAGACGACCGGCTTGCTCCAGCCGGGTCCACCGCCCGTCGGCGGGCTGTAGTGGATGTTCGGCTTGATCTTGAACGTGATCGTCTTGCCGTTGTCGGTCACCGTCGGCTGAGAGGCCGCAAGCAGCGGGACCGGCGCGGCGGTGTCGTTCGTCGGCCAGCCCATCAGGGTCGAGTCGACGGCCTGGTCGATCATGTAGGTCGGCTGGTAGTAGGCCGCGCCCGGATCGATGTAGTCGACGTCGCCGTTGGCGAGGACGGTCAATGTCCCGCCCTTCTTCGCGTCCGCCGGAGCGGTCACGAGCGGCTTGTACTTGGCGACGGTCTGGGCGACCTTCGAGCTGCTGCTCGAGCTGCCACTGCTGCCCGAGCTCCCAGAGCTGCTCGAATTGCTGCTGCTCGAGCCGCCGCACGCGGCGAGCCCGATCGATGCCACTGCCAGTAGCCCGGGGAGGAACACCCCGAGCAATCTGGACCTGGATCGCATATCCCTTCCTTTCATTTGACGTACCTTCACTCGCGCGCCTGCTCCCCCCCGGGATCAGCCGCGTCTTGTTCGCGGGTTCAGCGCGTCGGTCATCGCGTCGCCCACGAAGTTGAAGGCGAGCACGGTGAACAGCAGCGCGAGTCCCGGAAACAGCATGTACCACCACTGGGTCGCGATGTTGGGCGAGGCGTCCGAGATCATCTGGCCCCAGCTCGGCGTCGGCGGCTGAACCCCGACGCCCAGGAACGACAGCGCCGCCTCGAACAGGATCGCCGTCGGCAGGAACGTCGTGGCGAACACGATTATCGGCGCGGTCAAGTTCGGCAACAGCTCCTTGACGATGATCCGGAAGTTCGAGGCCCCCAGCGACCGGGCGGCATCGACGAATTCCTTCTCGCGTAACGACAAGACCTGGCCCCGGATGATTCGGGCCGGATAGGTCCAGCTCGTCAGCGCGATCACCGCGATCACGACCGGGACGCCCGGCTTGATCAGGCCGCCCAGGCACCCGGTCCCGAACGAGCAAGCCGAGGCCAGGCCGATGGCCAGGAGGAGGTAAGGAATGGCCAGCCACGCGTCGACCGTGCGCGAGACCACAGTGTCGACCCAGCCGCGGTAGTAGCCGGCGAACAACCCACAGAAGACCCCGAACACGGTCGTGATCACGGTCGAGACGCCCGCCACGACCAGAGACACCCGGGCGCCGTAGAGCGTGCGGGCGAACACGTCGCGGCCGATCTGGTCGACGCCGAACAGGTGGGCCGAGCTCGGCCCGGTCGGCTGACCGAAGAGATCCAGCGCGCTCTGGTCGGCCGAGTACGGCCCCGGCGCGCCCACCAGCGAGCAGACCAGCGGCGCGAAGATCGCCGCCAGGACCAGCAGGATCAGGAAAACGATGCCGGCCAGCGCGAACTTGTCCTCCCGGAAACGGCGGAAGAACAGCTCCCACGGTGACCGCGCTGCGATCTCACCGCTGCCGACGAGATCAACGCCACCGACCTCGACCTCGTCGAGGAGCAGATCCGGGGTGCCGACGCTCATGGGCTAGTGATGCGCAACTGATTGCACCTGCGCGAGTCGACCTCCTCCACAGTCGAGGGATACCACATCTGGGGGGGCTGTGCCACCGAACATTAACTCGGGGTAAACGAATTGACGACCGAACGCCAATGCGGACGGTGGTCCGGGCGGGGCGATCGGGGGCAGCCGCGGTCGGGGCGATGCGGGCCGGTACGGCGGCGCGGTCCGGGCCGGCGGGGCGCACCGCCGATACGCTCTCTCGCTCCCGCCCTCGTAGCTCAATGGATAGAGCACGCGCCTCCTAAGCGCGGGATGCAGGTTCGATTCCTGCCGGGGGCATCTGGAATGTTGGCGGCCGGCACGCCGAGCGCTGTGCGCACCGGCACCCGTGCTACCGTCGCGCTTCTCCGTGGCCGAGAGCACGTTAGAAGCACCCAGCATCCCGGAGGCGGCTGCCGCGGAGCGGAACTTCCCGCGCGAGCCCGCGCCATGGACGCTGCGCGGGTACGTGGGCGAGCATCCCTGGCTGACGACCTCGGCGGTGATCCTCCTCATCTCGACCGTGCTGGTCGTGTGGGCCCGGACCCGGCCCAGCTACGACGCCTACGGCTGGATGGTGTGGGGCTATCAGACCCTGCATCTTTCGCTGGACCTCGGCGGGGCCCCCTCATGGAAGCCGGTGCCGTTCCTGTTCACGGTCCCGTTTGCGCTGTTCGGCCATTACCAGCTGTGGCTGTGGATGATCACCTCGACGGCGGTTGCGCTGGCCGGCCCGGTGTTCGGCGCTCGAATCGCGTTCCGGTTGTGCGGCGGCAGCGGTCGTGGCGAGGGTTCGGCCGACGAGGCGCGGGCGCTCCAGCGCTTCGCCCCGTACGCCGCCGCCTTCGTCGCCGGAGCGGCGGTGCTCGGGATCGAGGATTACCTCCACTACATCCTGAGCTCGCAGTCGGACCCGATGCTCGTGACCTTCCTGCTGGCCGCGCTCGACATGGGCCTGATCGGACGCTACCGCTGGGCGCTCGTGTTCGCCGTGCTAACGGGGCTGGGCCGGCCCGAGGTGTGGCCGTTCCTGGGGCTGTTCATGCTCTGGTGCTGGTTCAAGGTGCCGAGCATGCGCTGGATGGTCGTCGCCGGCGTGGTCCTGATCGCCTTCATGTGGTTCGGGATCCCGACCATCACCAACGGTCGCCCCGACGTCGCGGGGCAACTGGCCAAGGGATCGCCACGCCAACTCAAGAGCAACCAGTTGCGCGGGACGATCAGCCGCTTCCACGAGATGCAATACCTGCCGATCTGGATCGCCGCGGCGATCGCGGTCGTGCTCGCAGCCGTCCGGCGCAACTGGACCGTGCTTGCCCTCGGTGTCGGCGTCGTGGCGTGGTTGATCGTCGAGATCGCGTTCGCCTACCACGGCTGGCCGGCCCTGCCGCGCTACATGTTCGAGGCCGCGGGGGTGGTCGCCGTGCTGGCCGGCGTGGCCGTCGGCTGGCTTCTGCGCGACGTGCCCCGGATCGTGCGGGGCGCCCCGGTCTGGGTGGGCGCGGTGATCGCCGCGGTGCTCGTGTTGACCATGATCCCCGGCGCGGTCTCCCGGGCGCGCGCCGAGCACAAGGACCTCATCCACGAGCACGCCCGGACCCACCAGATCGTGCTGCTGAGCAGAGTGACCAACGCGTTGGGCGGCTCGCGCCACATCCTGAACTGCGGCCAGCCGGTGACCGACGTCGGATACGTGAGCTCGCTGGCGTGGCTCTACCACGTCGACGTCGGCTCGGTCGGGGGGCTTCAGCAGCACGTCGAGGCGGCGGAGCTGGCCAACCCGGCGGTTCCCAAGGTGATCTTCAAACCGGGGTCCCGGGGCGGGTGGGACGTCAGGCCGTGGCACACGCGCCCCTCCCAGGTGGCCCGCTGCGCCGGGCTGAACGCGATCTACACGAACAGCGGCGCGCTGATCCACCGCTAAGCGAGCGTGGCGACGACCGAGCAGAGGCCGAGTCCGAGTCCGGCGCCGGGTCCGGCGCCGGAGGGAGCCGGGGCGCCGGGGCGCGGCGTGGGTTTGCGGGGGCGGGGGCCGGTGCTCGTGACGCTGGTGGGCGCGGCCGGTCTGCTGATCGTCTCGCTGTTGATCCTGCTGTGGGCGCGCACCCGGCCGGGGTTCGATCCGTACGGCTGGTTGGTGTGGGGTCATCAGACGGTGGCCGGGAACCTCGACACGAACGCCGCGCCGTCGTGGAAGCCGTTGCCGTATCTGTTCACGGTCCCGTTCGGGCTGTTCGGCCACTACCAGGTGTGGCTGTGGATGGTCACCTCGCTGGCCGTGTCGCTCGGTGGCGCGGTGTTCGCCGCGCGGATCGCGTATCGCCTGACGCTGGGTGGGGAGGCCGGGGGGGGCTATGCGGCGTGGGTGGCGGCGGCGTTCGCGGCGGCCGCCTACTTCGGGATCAGCACCTACTGGCACTACATGCTGAGCGCCCAGTCGGACCCGATGATCGTGACCCTGTGCCTCGCCGCGATCGACTGCCACCTGTGTGGCCGCTACCGCTCGGCGTTCACGCTCGGCGCGCTGGCGGCGCTCGGGCGGCCCGAGGTGTGGCCGTTCCTCGGCCTGTACACGGTCTGGGCGTGGCTGCGCGTGCCGTCGATGCGACGGTTGATCGTGGTCGAGCTAGTGCTCGTCGTGCTGCTGTGGTTCGGAATCCCGGCGCTGACCTCGCGCACGCCGTTCGTGGCCGCCTCGAACGCGCTCGGCTCGGGGCGCCGGCTGCGGAGCGACCGGGTGTTCGGCACGATCGGGCGGTTCCTCGACCTGAACACCGCCGTGCTGTTGCTGACCGCTTTGCTGGCGGTGGTGCTGGCTTTCGTGCGTCGCGACCGGGTGACGCTCGGGCTTGCGGCGGGGGTGTGCGCCTGGGTGATCGTCGAGATCGCCTTTGCGCTCCACGGCTGGCCCGGGCTGGGGCGCTACATGTACGAGCCGGCGGGCGTGGTCGTCGCGCTGGCCGGCGCGGGGGTGGGGATGGTGCTGATCGAGGCGCGACGCGTGTCACGCGGGGTCGGCTGGGCCGGGGTGGCGCTCGTCGTGGTGATCGTGGCCGCGCTCGTGCCCCCGGCTTTGTCGCGGGCCCGCAGCGAGCATCGGGACATCCGCGGCCAGCGGGCCCGGACGGCCCAGATCGGCAAGCTCTCGACGGTGGTGGCGTCGCTCGGCGGGCCGGCGCGCTTCAAGCAGTGCGGCGAGCCGCTGACCCGGTTGGAGTACCAGACCATCCTGGCGTGGACGCTCCACGTCAACGTCGCCACCGTGGGCTACAAGTACTCGCCGGCCATCGCCAGCGGCCGGCCGATCGTCCTGTTCACGCCCACCTCGCACGGCGGCTGGCGGGTGCAGGCGCTACATCAGCGGCTGGCGGCGTGCCGGTCGCTGCCGGGCTAGGTCATCGGACGCCTGCCCGTCCACCCCGTTCGCCGCCCGAACCCCGTCCCACCTCCCCCGGCGGACCCCCACCCGAAAATTCCGCCATTTGCGACGGGCCCTCTCGTTAATGACGGAAAACTCGTCCTGGAGACGAGAAATCCGGAATTAGCGCCGGTGCCTGGGCGCCAATGGCGGAATTTTCGGGTTTGGGGGGAGTTGGCGGCGGACGTGTGAGGGCGCCGCCCGGCTCAGCGGTCGGGGCGGTCGGGGTAGACGTCGTCGATCGTGGTCAGGGCCACGAACGGGGCGCCGGCCGCCTGCTCGATGGCCTCGGCGCCACCGGCCAGCCGGTCGCAGATCGCCAGCACGCCACACACCTCGTGGCCCTCGGCCCGCAGGGCCTCTAGCGCGCGCAGCGTCGAGCCGCCGGTGGTGACGACGTCCTCGACCAGCATGCAGCGGTCCTCGGAGTCGAGCAGCGGCCCCTCGATCCGGCGGGCGAGCCCGTGCGCCTTGACCTCCTTGCGCACGAAGAAGGCCTTGACATCGGCCCCGCCGGCGAGCGCCGCGCAGGCGATCGGATCGGCGCCCATGGTCATGCCGCCCACCGCGGTCGCGTTCCAGGTCGTGGCGTGCTCGGCCACCAGCTCCGACAGAGCCCTGAAACCGGCGGGGCGGAGGATGGCGCGCTTCGCGTCGACCAGATACCGCGCAATCTGGCCGCTGGTCAGCACCACGTCGCCGATGACCAGGGCATGGGTGCGGAGCTCGTCGACCAGGCGCTCGCGTGCGCTCGTTTGTGTGTCGAGATCCATCGGCGAGCCTCATGCTAGTCACGCGGGATGTCGAAACCGGCAGGGTGATTTCCCGCGTTCTCAGGCTGACCGCATTCGCGTGCTGCGCGCTCGTCGTGGCCTCGTTTGCCATGTTCGCCCGCGACCAGATGGCCGGCGCGTCCCAGCATCAGCAGACCGAGCTGGTCGCCGGCGCGCACCCGACCACGGCCGCGAGCGGCCCGGTCAAGCCCCACGCGCAGCCGCGCCGCTTCATCGACGACACCGCGAAGGTCCTGACCAAGCCGTTCGATGCGGTCGTCGAGTCAAACGACGCGTGGGTCAAGCACGGCCTGCCGGCGCTGTTTGCCCTGCTGGTCTACGGGATGGGGCTGGGATACCTGGCCCGGTTCTCCGCCGCCCGGACCTAGCGTCGCGAGTCAGAAACTGGACGTCTAGTAGTAGACGTCGACCCAGTTGCCGATCTGCAGCCAGTCGTAGATCGAGATCGCGTCCTGGATCGGCACGCGCATGCATCCGTGACTGGCCGGAAAGTCCGGCGCCGGGTTGAAGCCGTGGATGGCATACCCGCGAATGAAGAAGTTCGAGAAGTACATGCCATCGGGCAGGTAGCCGGGGACCTTCGAGTACACCTTGAAGTCGCCCAGGACGGTCGGCGTCGACGGCTTGCCCGAGCTGATCGGATAGATGCGCTCGACGTGCGACCCGTCGACCAGCGCCAGCAGTTGGAGCGAGAGGTTGCCCTCGGCGTGCTTGCCGTGGCTCGGGAAGCGGACCTTGAACGCCCCGGAGCCGTTGAGCAGGTTGTCGATCGTGTGGCTGTCGAGCCCCTGCGAGGTGCCCTCGCGGAGCAGCCGGTGGTAGGCATCGATCGCCAGCCCAGTCCCCGAGTCGTACACGCCGGTCTGCGGGATGTAGAAGTGCATCGCGGCCAGGCGCTGCTGGATCAGCTCCACGAACCCCCCGCGTGAGCCGAATCCGGCGTGCTCGTCGAGCGCGGCGAAGTGGCGCCGCTCAAGCAGCGCGCCCATCGTGGCGGTGCGCGTGTGGCCCACCTGCACGGTCACCTGGCCGGCGCTTGGACTCGACAGGACCTCCGTGAAGCGCCCGTTCTTGCCGCCCGGAGCCGGCCTGACGCGCAGGTGGTCGGTCTTGAATCGCTTGCTGCCGACGAACGCCTTGACGAGCACGGTCTGGCCCGGCACGTACGGTCGGACCACCCCGGTGATGCGGACGTTCCGGCCCGGCACGGTGGCGAGATGTCCGCCGACGAGGAACGTGTCGCGCACGATGAGCTGGAGCGTCCCGTGGACGGGCTGTGCCGGCGCGGTGGCGGCGCCGGCCGGCGCGGCGGACAGAGCGGCGATCGCCGCGACGAGCGCCGCGACTGTGGTTACCCGGCCAGCAAGCACCCCCAGCATGGCCGGAAGTAAATCATGAGGGCCAACCGGGATGCCGCGGTGGGCGGAAGCGCCCAGGTCACGGTGGCGGTGGCGCCGGGGTCACGGTGGCCGTGGCGCCCGGGTCACGGTGGCCGATGACGTCGCCGGGGTCGCGGTGGCGGTGGCACCGGTGCCCGGACCCCGCCGCGGTCAGGATGCCGGCGTTGGCGACCGCCCCGCGAGGGGCAGCGTGATCGCGCCGACCACTGTCACCGAGGCCGCCAGCAGCGCGACGATCGCGCCGGCGTCCCAGTGGAGCTGGTTGACGCCGAGGGCGAGGGCGTTGTTGACCGAGTGGAGCGCCATGCACGGATAGAGCGATCTCGTCCACCAGCGCACCAGGCACAGCACGAAGCCCAGGAAGCCGAGCGGGATGAGGTATTGGGCGGAGGCCGAGCCGGTGTGGGCGAGGCCGAACAGGAGCCCGGTGATCGCCGCCGCGAGCCAGGTGCCGATGTCCTGTCCGCCGATTACGACGTGCATCCGGCGCAGACCGCCGAAGATGAAGCCCCGGAAGAAGAACTCCTCGGCGATCGGCGCCACCACGCACACGAACACGGCCGCGCCGACCAGCGCGGCGGTGCTCGAGCCCACGCCCAGGCTCTGCGGCAGCTTGTCGGTGCCGTGGAGGTGGACGAGCGCCTGGTAGATCGCGGTCACCACGTAGTAACCGATGCCGCCGGCCAGGACGGCCCCGATGCCGAGCATCACGGCGATCCGGCGGTAGCCGAAGTCCGCCGGCCGGGCCCGTCGGCGCAGCGAGGCGAAGTACAGCGCGGTGAGCACGAACCCGACGTCGAACACGAAGTCGCTGATCAGGTTGACCGCCGGCGAGTTCTTGCTCGACCCCGCCGCGGCCCCAATGCCGGCGACCAAGACGCTGCCGAACACCCCGACCAGGAGTCCGGTGAGCACCGCGGCCGGCGCCGTCCAGATCGGCCAGGGCACTTCCGCTTCGTGATCGGCTGCCGGCTCCGGCTGCGGCGGCGGCACGGAGGGCGGCGGAGTCACACGCGGCGGGGGAATGCTGGACATCGCCTTGAGGACTTTAGGGGGCCGACCGTCGCTTCAGGCGGCGGCCGGCGCCGTCAGCTCGGACAGGCTCGAGATCGTCCGCACCCCGGGGACCGGCGGCCCATCGCCCCGACGGATGAGGACAGGCTCGATCCCCGCCGCCCGCGCGCCCGCGACGTCCTCGTCGAGGGTGTCGCCCACATGGATCGCCTCACCGGCCGGCACGCCGGCCAGCCGCAGCGCCTGCTCGAAGATGGCCGGCGAGGGCTTGCGCGCTCCGGCGCCGGCCGAGGTCACGATCGCGTCGAGTAGCGACTCGAGCCCGAGTCTCCGGAGGACGCCCACCAGCGACACGTCCCAGTTGCTGACCACGACCAGCCGCTGGCCGCGCTCGCGCGCGGACTCGAGCGCCGGGCGGACGTCTCCGAACGCGGTGAAGTGCAGCGAGGCGAGGAGCGCCTCGACCAGTGGATCGATCTCGAGCCGACCGCCCTCGTCGGGCAGCGCGGAGCGCAGCACCTCGGCGCAGCGTCGGCGGAGCGCGGTCAGGCCGGCGGCGTCGCGGCCCTCGTCGAGGTGGGCGCGGTAGTACGCGATCTCGGCGGAGATCGCACGGGCCGCCTCGGCCTCGCTCACGTCCAGGCCGAACCGCCTTGCCAGCTCGGCGCGGAGGCGGGGGGCCGGCGGCTCGAGCGCCACCAGAGTCCCGAGGGCGTCGAGCAGGATGGCGGCGGGTTGGGGGGCGGACATGGCGGCGGCCGAGTCTGGCACGCCGGCGGGGGCGGATCCCGGGCGGAGGCGGATCCTGGGCGGCTGTGCGCGCCCACCGTGCAGGAGCCCGTACCGGCAGACCGAAAGAGCCTGCCAGCTACACTGACCCTTCGGCTCCGGTGCCGATAGGTCCCCTGCGCGCCGGTACCGGCCGCCGCAGTTCCCGCCATTCATGAGTCGACGCGAACGACAGCGCCGCCGCCACCACAACCGTGGCCATCCCGTTGGGCGCGTGCTTTTGATGACGGGAATCCTGACCGTCTGCGCGGTGGCGATCGGCGCGCTGCTGGCGGTCGGGTGGGTCGTGGCGACCGCCGATTCGGCCCCGAACCTGACCTCGCTGCACCCGCGCCACGTCAATCCGCCCACGGAGATCTACGCGTCCGACGGGAGCCTGCTCGGCTACGTCCACGACGACACGATCTCGACGTACGTCGCGCCCAGCAAGATCCCCGCGCGCCTCAAGGAGGCGACGATCGCGATCGAGGACCGGCGCTTCTACCAGCACGGCGCGCTCGACTACCAGGGCATCCTGCGCGCGGGCGTCAAGGACCTGCTCGGACAGAGCAACAACCTGCAGGGCGCGTCGACGCTGACCCAGCAGCTGGTCAACACGGTGTACCTGCCAAAGAAGTACCACGAGAACCGCGACCTGAAGTACAAGATCATCCAGGCCAAGCTGGCCGAGCAACTCGAGGCCAAGCACTCGAAGAGCTGGATCCTCCAGGAGTACCTCAACAACGTGTCGTATGGGACCACCAACGGCGAGGAGGCCGTCGGGGTGGGCGCCGCCGCGCTGATGTTCTTCGACAAGCCGGTGTCGAAGATCAACCTGGCCCAGATGTCGCTCCTGGCCGGGCTGCCCCAGTCACCCACGACCTACAACCCGACGGTTGACCCCAAGCTGGCCAAGCAGCGGCGCAACGAGGTCCTCCAGGCGATGATCCAGGCGCGCTTCATCAAGCCCGGCCTCGGCCACGCGGTGATGAAGCAGCCGCTCCAGCTCCATCCCAACGCGCGGTTCATCGACCACAGCCAGCCGTACATCTTCGACTACATCCAGCAGCAACTCGACCAGAAGTTCGGCGCGAACATGGTCGAGCACGGCGGGCTCAAGGTCTACACGACGATCAACCTGAAGCTGCAGCAGGAGGCCGAGGACGCGATTCACGCCCACGTCGGCGGCGCCGTACTCGACGCGCAGCCCGCTTCCGGCCTTGCCACGGTCGACCCGTCCAACGGGAACATCCTGGCCATCGCCTCCTCGGCGACCTACGAGCAGACCAAGTTCGACTTCCCGGTCCAGGCCGAGCGCCAGACCGGATCGGCGTTCAAGGTGTTCGCGCTTATGACGCTGATCCACGACTACGACGGCAGCCCGAACGACACCTACTACACCTCGAAGTTCCTGCCCGTGGGGTGGAATCCGCTCGACCCGACGTGGTCGGTCCACACCGCCGAGGAGACCTACCAGGGCACGATCAACATCACCAAGGCGACGACGGTGTCCGACAACACCGTGTTCGCCCAGCTTGCGGACGATGAGGGCTACAGCAAGCTCGACGCGACGGCGCACGCGATGGGCATCACATCCTCGCTGAATGGATTCCCAGCCGAGGTGATCGGCGGCCTGAAGAACTGCTGCACGATGCTCGAGATGGCCGACGCCTACGCCACCCTGGCCAACGGCGGCACCCACATGCCGGCCACGATCCTGAGCAAGGTCGTGTTCCCGAACGGCAAGGTCGTCAACCTCGGCGATCCCACGGGAACCCGCGTGTTCAGCGACGGCGAGGCGTACGAGGGCACTCAGGTGCTGAAGACCGTGATCCAGGACGGAACCGGGACGGCGGCCAACTACGGCTGCCCCGCCGCCGGCAAGACCGGCACGGCCGAGAACGAGGACAACGCCTGGTTCGTGGGCTACACGCCCAAGCTGGCCACCGCGGTCTGGGTCGGCTACCCCCAGGGCAACATCCCGATGGGTTCCTACGGGTTCGGCGGGACGGCGGCCGCGCCGATCTGGCACGACTTCATGGAGCGCGCCTCAGCCGGCTACTGCGGCGACTTCCCGACCCCGACCACGTACTTCACCGGCACCGCTTTCACCGGCCCGCATTCCTCGGCCCGATCGCCGAGCCCGCCCACCGGGCCGACGTCCGGCCCGGGCGCCTACAACAACCCCAAGCTGTACGCCCAGCCACCGGCGAAGACCGGGCCCTCGGGTCCGACCACGACGATCCAGTCCGGTGGTGGTGGCGTAGCCCCGCCCAGCCCCGGGGGCGGCGGCCACAGTCAGGGCAACGGCGGCAAGCACCCTTGAGCGCGCGACCGCTCCGCGTCCTGCCGACAGCCGGTCTCTAAGCCCGCTGCGCCTGGATCCAGCGCTCGAGCGCGGGGCCGCTCTCCACGGACGCGATCACGGCGTAACGCATGTGATCTGAGGCGTGATGGCCGCCGTGCCACAGGTGCTCGGAGTCGACCACGGCCTGCTGGTACTTGGGCAGCTGGATCTTGACCTCGCCCTTGCGGTCGAACTCGGTGGGGCGGACGACGAGCGCGCTCGAGGGATCATCGGTCAACTCGAGCCATACGCGCACGACCCAGCCCTGGTTCTCGGGATTGCCCTGGTTGTTGTTGTCCAGGTGCAGACCCCAGCGGCACTCGCGCATGGTGTTGGCCTTCATCCGCAGCAACTGGACGCGGCCGAAGCGGGCGCCGATCGACTCGACCCACTTGACGACCGAGGGGCACTTCTCCGCGTTCGGCGTCCAGACGCCGTCGAGGTCGGCCTTGCCGTACTCCCAGAAGCCCTTGAGCTCGATCTCACCCGTGGCGGAGGTGATCGGCGCGAAGAACGTGGTGGGGTCGCTGGAGTAAGTCGTGTAGGTCAGGCTCTCCCACTCAGACGCGGGAATCTCCGGGCCCTCGTACTTGTTCAGGCGCATCCAGCCGCCGGCCTCCTCGAGGAGGGGCATCCGGTAGTGGGGCGTCTTGCGCTGCTCCAGCCCGACCTTCCTGACGCCCGTGGCGCGGAGGATCTGCTTGGTGTACTCGTTCTTCATCGCTTCTTTGAGTGCGGACAACAGGCCTCCAGGAGGATTCGCTTGCGTACTGCGCCGGCGCAGCGGACCAGCGGACCAGAATACCCACTACTCTTACGGAAACCCGGGGCCCGCGCCCAGGCCTGCGCGCGGCCGGGTGCAAACGGTTTCTAGGATCTATACGCATGCCCAAGGAAGAAAAGGTCGAACTCGAAGGCGAGGTTGTCGAGGCGCTGCCGAACGCGATGTTCCGCGTGAAGCTCGACAACATGGATCGCGTCGTCCTCGGTCACGTGGCCGGCAAGATGCGCCGCTTCCGGATCCGCATCCTGCCGGGCGATCGGGTCCGCGTCGAGCTCTCGCCCTACGACCTCGACCGGGCGCGCATCGTCTACAGGCATCGCTAACGGGCCCAGTCGGATGCTGGGCCGTGGTGACTGCCGGCGCGCGCGAAGCGGTCTCCGTGGACTCGTGGAGCGGAGCGTGCGCCGGCCAGGAGCCGGACGCGGTTAGGCCGCGATGCGCGAACTCGAGCTGATCGAGGCGCTCGAGAGCCTGCTGGCGGGCGCGAGTCCCCGCGTGGTCCGCTCGATCGGCGACGACGCCGCGGTGGTGCGGGCCGATCGCTACGCCGTGACCTCGGTCGACGCGATGGTCGACGGGGTCCACTTCCGCTCAGATCAGCTCGCGCCGGAGGAGATCGGACACCGAGCCCTGGCGGGGGCGGCCTCGGACCTGGCGGCGATGGGGGCCCGGCCGGGCGAGGCCTACCTCGCGCTGGGGATCCCGGAGGGGTTCGGATCTGGGGACGCCCTGGCGCTGGTCAAGGGCGCCCACGAGCTGGCCGGTGAGCTCGGCCTCGCGCTCGCCGGCGGCGACACCACCCGCGCGCCCGTCCTGACCGTGTCGTTCACCGTGGTCGGGTGGGCGCACGATCCGGATGAGCTGGTCGGCCGCGACGGGGCGCGGCCGGGCGACCGGGTCGCAGTCACCGGCACGTTGGGGGCGGCGGGGGCGGGGCTCGCGCTGCTCGCGGGCCGGGCCGGCGCCAGCCTGGACGACGAGGCCAAGGCAGAGCTGCGCGAGCGCTACGCCCGCCCCCAGCCCCGCCTGACCACCGGGCGCGAGCTGGCGGCGCACGGCGCCACCGCGATGATCGACCTGTCAGATGGGCTGGCCACCGACGCCGGTCACCTGGCGCGGCGCAGCGGCGTGCGGATCGAGCTCCAGCTCGCCTCGCTGCCGGTCGCGGACGGCGTGAGCGAGGTCGCGGCCGATCTCGGGGTCGACCCGCGGGTGCTGGCCGCCACGTTCGGCGAGGACTACGAGCTGTGCGTCTGCCTGCCCGCCCACAGCGCGGTCGACCAGTTGACCTGGATCGGGTCGGTCGTTCAGGGACCGTCGGGCGTGGTGTTCACCGACGCGGACGAGCCGTTGGCCGGGTACGAGCACTCGTTCTGAGCGGAGAACCACAGCCGGCGAAGCATCGCGTCGGCGACCGCCTTCGGGTCGACGCGGTACTCGCCCCTCTCTATCTGTTGCTTCAACACGGCGGGCTCCATGGGATCACTGTACTTAGTGGATCGACCGCGCCCGCGGGAAACTGCATAGGGTCTGGACCCTATGTCTGGACGCGAGCAATGGGTTGTCCCTCGCGTCCAGACCGGACGGGACTGCCCGGCGTCGCAGGCGGCCCCCGAAGAACTACGCCTTGCGCGCCGGCCCCAGGGGAGTGACCGACTTCAGGCGCGCGAAGATGATGATCCTCTGCGCCGCGCTGTAGAGCGGGTTGCAGGCCGACAACACCAGCCGCTCGTAGCCCACGTTGTTGGTGACCCACAGCGCGGTGGGCAGGACGATCTTCCGGTACTGGACGACGTAGGTGAACGCCGCGTAGGGCATCTTCAGCACGATCCGGTCCCCCGGCTTCAGCGCGTCGAGATGGCGGAACGGCGCCAGGTAGGTGGTGCGGTGGCCGGCGATCGCCACCGTCGCGCCCAGCCCCGGGAAGGCGGTGCCCGGATAGTGACCCGGGCCCTTCTCGAGGCTGGCCTCGTCGGTCCCCTGGACGACGGTATAGCTGGCGCCGATCTTCGGGATGTGGATGTGCCCGATCGCGTCGCCGGTGCCCACCTGGTGCTGCTCGCGGCGGGCCAGGTAGGCGATCCGCTGGTGGAGGCTCGGCAGCTTGACCAGCACGTGGCGCTCGGTCTGGGTGAGGGGCGCGGTCTGGAAGCTCAGGTAGTGCTTGTCGATCTGCGAGCGCTGGATCAGCGCGATCACCGCGGTCACCGGCTCCTGCCAGATCAGGGTGAGCCCGGCGTCCACGACCAGCAGCAGGCCCGAGATCATCAGCACCGAGGAGATGTCGCGGACCAGGCGCCGCAGGGGCAGGCCGCCGATCCGGCGCCGCGCCAGCGCGGGCGCGCTGAGGACCCGCGTCTTCATCGCCGCAGCGCCGATTTCGTGCCGCCGAGCGAGCCGGGGCCGGCGTAGGTGATCGGCCCACGGACCGTGATCGGGAGCTCGGCGGGATCGGCGCGCGGCTGGCGGGCGATCCGCACGATCATCACGGCCAGGCTGACCACGCAGCCGAGCACGACGCTCCACTCGATCGCGCTCATCACCGACACCGAGCCACCCGCCAGCATCAGCACAGCATTCCAGGCCGCGGGCGCAGCGCCAAGGCCGAGTACGGCGGCGTAGTAGATCGCGGCCAACGCGAGCGGCACGAGCCCGGCCAGGAACAGGAGGACCGACCAGGGAGCGCGCAGCCGGCGCTCGGGCGCGACGATCCACAGCCACAGGTGCAGCGCGGGCACCAGGAGCGCCGCGGCGAATGGGTTCTCGAGCCAGACCACGAGCGTCACCACGCACAGTACGAGCATGAACGCGGCCGCCGCGCCCGGCGAGGCGACGTCGTCGACCACGGCGCCACGGCGAGACCGCGTGCGCGTCTGCCCGTTCGACGGTGGCTCGGCCAGCGCGGGCTCGGACGGCGCGGGCTCCGACGGCGCGGGCTCGGCCGCCCAAAGGTGGCGCCCGACCCGCCAGCGGACCACGAAACCGGCCGCGATCAGGCACGCCAACCCGGCCAGGATCCCCACCGCCCGACCCGTGAGGGTGAGCGCGTCGCCATCCACCGGTCCGGGCGGGGCGGCGTCGATCAGCCCAACCGCCCGCAGGCCGACGACCGCCAGCACGGCGAGCACGAACGGCAGGCAGGCCGAGAGCACCCACGCGACCCAGTGCGCCACCCGGTGCCCGCGCCGGCGCGCGCGGGCCAGCCCGTCGATCGTCGCGCACAGCACGGGCACGATCAGGGCCAGGACCAGCAGGCGGACCGCCCAGGCCGGGATCAGCTTGCCCGACCAGCGCAGGTATGACGTGGGCCCGGGCACGGTCGGCCCTGCCGCGAGCGCGCTCACCGACTGCAGGATCGTGCGCCCGAAGCCGTCGATCCGCCCGGCGCTCGTCGGCGCGTCGGCGGGCGGGATCCGGGAGCCCGAGGCCGAGACGAGCACCGCCGGCTGGCCGACGGCCGCGAACGGACGCTGCTCGGAGGCGGCCAGCGGGAAGGCGAGATGCAGGAACTGCCCGCCGAGGCTCTCGTCGATCGAGGTGACACCGGCTTGCTGCGCCAGCGCCGCCGACACGGTGTTGCGCAACAGCGGCGGCGCCACCAGTTGCGAGCCCGACCACGGCACCACGATCGGCGAGCGGGACTCGAGTCCGGCCATGTCGCCCAGCACGATCACGGCGTCGACCGGCTGCGGCAGGCTGCGCGCGAGCTGCTCGACGCCGGCGGCACCGACCTGGCCGCTGGTCGAGGCCAGCACGACCGAGCGCTGCTGGGTCTGCTGGGAGAACACCTGGGCAAGCTCGAGCAGCACCGCGGTTCCCGAGAGATCGGCGGCCGAGCCCGGATGCGCCGCGTCGCGGTGGGCGACGAGCACGATCGCGCCCGGGGTGGTGCCGGCCAGCGTGCCGGTCACGTTCTCGATCGTCCGCGGCCCGTTGACCGTCTGGGCCTTGAACTGGCTGCGCTGGACCGCAAAGCCGTCATGGCTGAGCGTCCCCGCCACGTAATCGGCAATGTCGGTGTCGGCCTGCGAGCCCGGAGGGCGGTCCGGATACTGCTTGGCCAACGACTGCATCGTGCCGTACGCGGCTGCGCCGTCGAACGCGTCGGGGACCAGCGTGGCGTTCAGGGGGCTGGCCTGGTTGCCGAGCGAGAACGCCACGACGATCACCGCGACGACGACGACCATCAGGCCAGTCCGGTAGATCCGCGGATCGAGCATCGGGCCACTGAGGGTAACCGCCGACCGGCGGCAGAAGGGAGGCGACGCCGCTCGCGGGCACTACTCTTTTCCTGCAAACAGGAAAGGACTCGGTTGGCCGATCGCTCGGCGCGCATCCTGCTCGTGGACGATGAGCAGTCGATCCAGACGCTGCTCTCCTATCCGCTCCGCAAGGAGGGCTATGACGTCGTGCAGGCGACCGACGGCCGACAGGCCCTCGACCGTTTCGACGAGCAGACGTTCGACCTCGTGGTCCTGGACCTGATGCTGCCCAAGGTGGACGGTCTCGAGGTGTGTCGGCGCCTGCGCAACCGCAGCTCGGTCCCGATCATCATCCTGACCGCCAAGTCCGAGGAGATCGACAAGGTGGTCGGGCTCGAGCTCGGCGCCGACGACTACATCACCAAGCCGTTCTCGCTGCGCGAGTTCTCGAGCCGGATCAAGGCGGCGCTGCGCCGGGCCGAGATGGTCCGCCCGGCGGAGACCTCGCCCGACGAGGCGCCGCTCGAGACCGGCGAGCTGCGGATCGACTTCGCCAAGCGCACGGTGCGGGTGCGCGGCCGGGAGGCGCCGCTCACGTTCGTCGAGTTCGAGATCCTGTCCGCGCTGGCCCGCGCCCCGGGCCGCGTGTTCACCCGGGACATGCTGCTGGCCCGCATCTGGGGCGACTCCGCCTACCGCGACCCGCGCACGATCGACGTGCACATCCGCCACCTGCGCGAGAAGCTCGAGCGCGACCCCAAGGAGCCCGAGTACCTGTTCACGGTGCGCGGCGTGGGTTACCGGTTCCGCGACACGGAGATGTAATTGACACGCGGGCGGATCCGCCTCTCGCTCTCGAACCGGCTCGCATTGCTGTTCGCCGCGATCGTGCTGATGGCGTTTGCGGTTCTGTACCTGTACGTCGCGCCGGGACTGCAGACGCGCCTGCTGGACGACCAGCTGACGCAGCTCTCGAGTGACGCGCGGGCCCACTCGCGGGCGATTGCGCGGACCGTGGGGAGCTCGATTCCGCTGTCGACCGTGCAGGACCGGGTCAACGCCGCGGCGCTGGCCACCGGCGACCGGGTCACGCTGCTGCTGGTCAACCGGGTGCCCAGCGGCTCGGAGCTGTCCGAGCTCGCCGACTCGAGCCGGCGCTCGGCCACGGCGGCGCTGTCGTTCGAGGTGGCGCGGCGGTCGATCTCGTCGGGGCGGATGACCACGGGCACCCAGCGCACGCGCTCCGGCACGGTGGCCGAGGCGGCCGATCCGGTCGTCTTCCACGGCGGCCCGGCGGCGGTGATCGTCTATTCGGCGCCGGCCTCGGGGGTTGTGCGGGCGGTGACCACGGTCCGCCACCAGATCCTGGTGGCGGGCGCGATCGCGCTGCTGCTCGCGCTGGCCGGCAGCTGGCTGGTGGCGCGGGCACTGGCGTTGCGGGTGAAGCGATTGGAGCTCGCGGCCGAGAAGGTCGCCGCGGGAGATTTCGAGCATCCGATCCGGGTCGACTCGAGCGATGAGCTCGGCCAGCTCGCGGTCGCCTTCAACGCGATGCAGCGCCAGCTCGCCCAGCTCGAGTCCGCGCGCAAGAAGTTCATCGCCACGGCCTCGCATGAGCTGCGGACGCCGATCTTCTCCCTGGGCGGGTTCGTCGAGCTGCTCGAGGACGAGGACCTCGACCCGGGGACCCGGGCGCGCTTCCTGGAACAGGTGAAGGACCAGGTCGAGCGGCTGCGCAAGCTGTCGGTCGACCTGCTCGATCTGTCGCGCCTGGAGTCGGGTTCGCTCGAGCTCCGTCCCGAGCAGGTCGACTTGAGCGAGCTGACCCGGTCGGTATCCGGCGAGTTCGAGCCGGTGCTGGCCCAGCACGACTCCCACCTGGAGCTGCGGGTGACGTCCGGGCGGCTCGAGGCGCAGTGCGACCCGGTGCGGGTGGCCCAGATCGTGCGCATCCTGATCGACAATGCGCTCGTGCACACCCCGCCGGGGAGCCGGATCATGGTGACCGCGCGGCGCGCCGACGGGCACGTCCGCCTGGCCGTGCGCGACGACGGCGAGGGGATCGATCCCCAGGCGCTCGGGCGGATCTTCGAGCCGTTCTACACCGCCGATGACGCCCAGGGATCGGGGCTGGGGCTGGCCATCGCCAGCGAGCTGGCCGAGCACATGGCGGGCCGGTTGTCGGTCGACTCGCGGCCCGGGGACACCACGTTCACGCTCGAGCTGCCGTCGTGAGGTCGGGTGCGTCCGGCGGGTCGGGGTCGGCGCGTGGGCCTGGGTCGGCGGACCGTGAGCTGGTGCTCGAATTGGCGCTGGCGCTCCGGGAGCGCGTGCTCCCCGAGCTGGGCTCTGTCGCGGGCCGGTCGGCGCTGGGTGGCGGCGCCGGCGGCGACATCACGTTCGCGGTGGATGAGATGGCTGAGGCGTTCCTGGAGGAGTTCGTGGCTTCGCGCGCGCCGCGGGTCGCCTTCTATTCGGAGGATCGAGGGCTGGTGGCGCCCCCGGACGCGGTCGACGTGCTCGTGGTCGACCCGATCGACGGGACTCGACCGGCCATGGCCGGGCTGGAGTCGGCCTGCGTGGCGGTGGCGCTGGCGCCGCTCGGCGACGGTTCGCCGACGATGGGAGACGTCTCGGTGGGCGCCGTTGTCGAGATCAAGTCGGGTGATTGGTTCTTGGGCGTGCGGGGGTCGGGGGTGGAGTCCAGTCGGCCGGTTCGGTTGAGCTCGACGGTCGACGTGGGCCGGATGTTCTGGGGGTTCGGGTTCCGGGGCCGGCCGGCGCGGCGCGTGGCCGAGGTGCTGGCCGACCTGATCGATGCGTCCTCGGTGGGCGGGGGCACTTTCGAGCTCGGGTCGCAGGCGTTCGCGATGACGCGGATCGTCAGCGGTCAGTTCGACGCGGTGATCGAGGTCGGGTCGCGGCTGGTCGACGAGGTCCCCGGGATGCGCGCCGAGTTCGAGCGCGTGGGCGGCGGCCAGGTGCTGAACAACTCGCCCTACGACCTGGCCGCGCCGTGGCTGATCCTTCGGGAGGCGGGCGGGGTCGCTTCCGACGGGTGGGGCGCACCGCTGGATGGGTATCGCCTGCTGGGGTCCGGCCATGAGTTCCAGATGTCGTCGATCTGCGCCGCGAACGCCGCGCTGCACGCGCAGCTGGTGCGCGAGGTCGACCTCGGCGTGGGCCGGCTACGCGCGCTGCTCGGCTGATCGCGTGCTGGCCGGGCGGCGCGCTCGGTATCGTCCCGCCGTCGGTCTTTGCGTACGGTTCCGCGAACCGGGCGTTCAGCCACCGACCTCCTCGCGATGCTCCAGCCGATCACCGTCCCGCACAAGCACCTGTCCGATTACTCGAGCATCGTCGGGCGCGCCCTGTCCGATGAGATCCGCGAGCGGGCGGAGCGACTCAAGGGCAAGCGCGTCCTGCACGTGTCGGCCACCGCGTTCGGCGGCGGGGTCTCGGAGATCCTCTACACCCTGGTCCCGCTGATGATCGACGTGGGCCTCCAGGCCGAGTGGCACGTGATCTACGGCCGCGAGGAGTTCTTCAACGCCACCAAGGTCATGCACAACGCGCTCCAGGGCAATCCCCAGGACCTGACCGACGAGCAGTGGGACATCTGGCGCCGCTACAACGAGATCAACGCGAAGGACCTGTCTTCGGACTGGGACGTCGTGATCGTGCACGACCCGCAGCCGGCCGCGCTGGCCATGCTGGTGCCCGAGAAGTCGCGACGGTGGATCTGGCGCTGTCACATCGACCTCTCCACGCCGAACCCGGCGACGCTGGCTCGGCTCGTCCCCTACCTCGACCCGTATCCCGCGGCGGTGTTCCACATGCGCAAGTACGTGCCGGCCGGGATGGACGAGCGCGCGCATATCGTGCCGCCGGCGATCGATCCGCTGGCGCCCAAGAACATGGCGTTCTCGCCCGAGGACGCGGTCTACATCTGCGAGCAGTTCGGGATCGACGTGGACCGGCCGCTGCTCTGCCAGGTTTCGCGCTTCGATCCGTGGAAAGACCCCCTTGGGGTGATCGACGCGTACCGAATCGTCAAGGAGCAGGTGGCCGACGTGCAGCTTGCGCTCGTGGGGTCGATGGCCACCGACGACCCCGAGGGCTGGGACTACTTCAACGCCACCGTGGCGCACGCCGAGGGCGATCCTGACATCCACATCCTGAACAACCTGAACAACGTGGGCGCGATCGAGGTGAACGCGTTCCAGTCGCACTGCGATGTGGTGATCCAGAAATCGACTCGCGAGGGATTCGGCCTGACCGTCACCGAGGCGATCTGGAAGGGCCGGCCGCTGATCGGCGGCGCCGTCGGCGGGATCCCGCTGCAGGTGGAGGACGGGGAGACCGGGTTCCTGGTCTCGAGCGTCGAGGAGTGCGCTCAGCGCTGCCTGGAGATCCTCGCCGACCCCGGATTGGGCAAGCGCCTGGGACGCGCCGGCAAGGAGGCGGTGCGCAAGCAGTTCCTGACGCCCCGCCTCCTGCGCGACTGGCTCACGCTGTTCGAGCAACTGGAGACGTGAGCGGTGGCGACCGACTCCGGGACGCCCCTCATCCTCGTCTCGAATCGAGGGCCGGTCACGTTCGGACCGGACGGGGAGATCCGACGGGGAACGGGCGGGCTCGTGACCGCGCTGATCGGCCTCGCCTCCCACCGCGAGGTGACCTGGATCGCCTCGGCGATGACCGACGAGGACGTGGCCGCGGCCGAGGAGAACGAGGGCAAGCCGTTCACGGTGGAGGCACCGGGCGGCGATGAGTACCGGGTGAAGCTGGTCGCGTCGGATGCGGACGCCTACGACCGCTTCTACAACATCACCGCGAACCCGATGCTGTGGTTCATCCAGCACTACCTGTGGGACCTCTCCAACGCGCCGGACATCCGCCGCAACGAGACCGAGGCGTTCGAGTTCGGCTACAACGCCGTCAACGAGGACCTGGCGCGGGCGGTGCTCGAGGAGATCGAGGGACTCGAGCGGCCGGTCGTGATGGTGCACGACTACCACTTCTACACACTGCCGGGCCTCGTCCGCGCGATCCGGCCCGACGTGTTTTTGACCCACTTCGTGCACATCCCGTGGAGCCAGTCGGACTCCTGGCGGGTGCTGCCGACGGTGATCCGCGAGGAGATCTACCACGGGATCCTGTCCAACGACATCATCGGCTTCCACACCCGCTCCTACCGGCGCAACTTCCTGCAGTGCTGCGAGGACCTCATGGGCTTCGAGGTCGATCACGAAACGGGCGTGGTGCACTGCGGCGATCGCGAGGTGTGGGTACGGGCGTACCCGTTGCCGATCGACCCCAAGGGCGTCCAGGCCGTGGCGGCCCGCGACCGGGTGGCCGAGTTCGAGGAGGAGTTGCTGCGGCGCCGGCGCGACCATCTGATCCTGAGGGTGGATCGGGCCGATCTGTCCAAAAACGTCCTGCGCGGGTTCAGCGCGTTCGATCTGTTTTTGCAGCAGCACCCCGAGTTCCGCGAGCGCGTCACGTTCATCGCGCAGCTCATGCCGTCCCGAACCGACGTGCCGGAGTACGCGGAGTATCTGGAGCGGATCGAGGCCGTGGTCGCCGTGGTCAACCATCGCCATGGCTCGCCCGACTGGATGCCGATCCAGTTGAAGCTGCGCGACGACCTCGAAGAGGCGGTCGCCGCGTACAAGCACTACGACGTGCTGATCGTCAACGCGATGTTCGACGGCATGAACCTGGTGGCCAAGGAGGGGCCGATGGTCAACGACCGGGGGGGTGTCTCCATTTTGAGCGAGAACACCGGCGCGCACGAGGAGCTCGGCGAGTACTCCCTGTCGGTCAACCCGTTCGACATCCAGGCGCTGGCCGATTCGATCCACGCGGCCTTGACCATGCCCCGCGACGAACGCGAGCGCCGGCTGGCCGGCTTGCGCTCGGTGGTCACCGCCCGCAACCCCGGGGACTGGATCGACGACCAGCTGGCCGACATCCGGCGCAAGGGGAAAGTGTCGGCGTAAGCGGTCGGTGGCGCGGGGCGGGGGATTGGCGGGCTAGGGCGGCGGCGATTGTCGAGTTATGCACGGCGGGTCCGCGCCGGCCCGATCCGATCAGTGGTGCGTGCGGCCCTCGGCCAGCATCGCCACGAACTCGCGGATTCGTCGCGCGCGCGTCTCCGGCCGCTTGGCGTCGGCGATCCGGTAGATGAAGCTGTAGCGGCGGGTGCCCCGGAGCGTCGCGAAGAACTTCTTGGCGGCCGGATTCTCGTCGAGCGCCCGCTGGAAGTCCTCCGGCACGGCCGCGCTGCTCTGCGGCGGATAGGCCGCCTCCCACCTGCCGTCCTGCTTGGCCGCCTCGACCTGCGCGAGCCCGGCCGGCTCCATGCGTCCCTGCTCGATCAGCTTCGTCGCCTTGTCGCGATTGATCTGCGACCACTTGCTGCGCGGTCCGCGCGGCGTGAAGCGCTGGAGGAAGTACGTCTCGTCGTGCGGCGCCCTCTGCCCGTCGATCCAGCCGCGGCAGAGAGCCTCCTCGAGTGCCTCGGGATGCGTCACGGTGGTGATGCCCGAGGCCTTCTTGGCGATCTTCAGCCAAACGCCGGGGGCGCCGTCGTGCTCGTCCTGAAGCCAGCGCGCCCAGGCCTCGCGGTCGGCGAACTCAAGGATCGGCAGGTCGTCGCGCGGCACGCTGCTGTCAACGCTAGCGGCGCCTGGCCGCTATAGTCGACCGCCGCCGATGGCCACGCAAGCGCCCCTCTATGACCTAGTGCTGCTGCTCTCGACCGGCGCACCCGAGGAGCAGCGCACGAAGATCCTCTCCGACGTGGAGACGGCGATCACGAACGCCCAGGGATCGATCGAGCGCCGGGACGACTGGGGTCAGCGCCCGATGGCCTACCGCATCAACCATCAGCCCGACGCCGACTACCACCTGCTGCAGTTCAAGTCTCCGCCCACGCTGATCGAAACGCTCTCCCACGACCTGCGCATCACCGACGGCGTGGTCCGCTTCCGGGTGATCAAGAACCTCCCGGGGACGCCGCCGGCGCCGGAGTCCGCGCCACCCGTGGTCGCGACGGCCGCTCCGCCCACTGCCGGCGCCGCCAGCGCCGCCAGCGCCGCGAGCGCCGCGACCGCCGCGGAGTCGACGGACGAGGCGTAGGCGTTCCGGGGTCCCCTCCGGGCCCGCCGACAGCCCCCCCATTGCGACGCGTTTGCAACGCTCTGCTACGGCTTCGGGCCAGACCGGCAACTTGTGCGTCCATTTTCCGGGGAGAGCCGAAGTTGCCGCCTGAGGCGCGCTTAGACTCGGCGAAAAGCTTCAAATGCGCTCTGGGAAAGGAGCTAAGGGCATGAACATCAACCGAGTCGTACTAACCGGAAACCTGACCAAGGATCCGGACAATCGCTCGAATCCCAGCACGGGCCTGTCGATCTGCAAGCTGCGGCTCGCGGTCAACACGCGCCGCAAGAACAACGCCAGCGGCGACTGGGAGGACAAGGCCAACTACTTCGACGTCACGGTGTTCGGCCGGCAGGCGGAGAGCTGCGCCCAGTACCTCAAGAAGGGCCGTCCGGTGGCGATCGACGGCCGGCTGGAATGGCGCGAGTACGAGGTAGAGGGACAGAAGCGCCAGTCCGTCGATATCATCGCTGAGAACGTGCAGTTCCTCGGTGGTCGTGATGACGCTGGGAACGGAAACGGGAATGGCTACTCCAGCGGCATCCGGGCGCCGGAGAGCGACATCCCGGCCGATACCAGCGATTTCGAGACCGCTCCCGTGGCTGCCGGAGTGTCCGACGACGACATCCCGTTCTGAGACAACGAGAGATCTGACAGAAATCGAGCAGGTGATTCAGCGTGGCAAAGCAGCGTAGACGGCCGGTCCGCCGGCGCGATCGGAAGGGCGCACAGACCTCCTCGCGCCGGAAGCCGTGTCCCTACTGTCGGGACAAGATCGACCAGGTCGACTACAAGAACCTGTCGATGCTGCGCCGGTTCATCTCGGAGCGCGGCAAGATCCGCTCGCGCCGAATCACCGGCGCGTGCCGGCGCCACCAGAGCCAGGTCGCCCGGGCGGTCAAGCGGGCCCGCGAGCTCGCCCTGCTGCCGTACGTGGCCGACACGCCCGGCGGCGGTGTCGGTGGACGAGGTGATCGCGACCGCGACCGCGATCGCGACCGCGACCGTTAGACCAGGCACCATGCCGCAGGCGATCTTGCTCCAGGACGTCGACACCCTCGGTGAGAAGGGCACGGTCATCGATGTCTCGCCGGGCTACCTGCGCAACTACCTGCTTCCGCGCAAGCTCGCCGAGCCGGCCACGACGTCGTCGATCCAGGCGGCCCAGCGCCGGCGCGATGAGGCGGAGCGCGCCTTGCACGAGGCCGAGGATCGTGCTCGGGAGAACGCGGCGCTGCTTGGCCGCACGGTCCTGACGATCCCGCAGCAGGCGGGCGACGACGGGCGGCTGTTCGGCTCGGTGACCACGCAGGACATCGCGGATGCCATTCGGGACGCGCGCGGCATCAAGCTCGACCGGCGCAAGATCCATCTCGACGAGCCGATTCGCCACACCGGCACGTACATGGTCGTCGTCGAGGTCACCGACGAGGTGACCGCGACGGTCAAGACCATGGTGGTTCCCGCCGACAAGTAGCCGCTGCTCCGCCGGTCGACGTCGACCGGTAGCCCTCCGAGAGTTGCGCAGGCCGCGGTCCGACGGAAGTCCTCGCTGGGAGCGGGAACGACCCCTGCGGGGACGTCCGCGCGAAACCTAGACTCGACCGAGCATGAGCTCCGTGCAGAGCATCGCCGTCCCGCCGCACAACCTGGAGGCCGAGAAGTCGGTTCTGGGAGCGGTGCTGCTGGACGAGCGTCACCTCCACGGACTGCTCGTGGAGCAGCATCTGCGCCCCGGGCACTTCTACCGCGAGCAGCACGGCGCGGTGTTCGCAGCGATGATCGAGCTCTACGAGAGCGATCGGAAGATCGACCACCTGACGGTGGGCGAGACGCTGCGTCAGCGAGGCAAGCTCGAGGAGGTCGGCGGGCCGGCGGCGATCGACGAGCTGACCGGGTGGGTGCCCGCGGCCGGCCACGCGCGCGAGTACGGCCAGATCGTGCGAGACAACGCCCAGCTACGTGCCCTGCTGACGACCTCCTACGAGATCCAGGCCAGCGTCCTGGCGCGCGAGGCGCCGCCGCGGGACCTCGTCGAGCGGGCCGAGCGATCCGTGCTCGAGGTGGCCCACGACGACCGCCAGAAGAAGTTCCGGCCAATCGCCGAAGTGCTCCACGAGGAGACCGACAAGCTCCACCGGCTCTCGACGCTCAAGACTCCGCTCACCGGCACGCCGTCGGGCTTCAAGGACCTGGACGAGATGACCGGCGGCTTCCAGCCGGGCAACCTGATCGTGATCGCCGCCCGCCCGTCGATGGGCAAGTCCGCGCTGGTGGCGAACATCGCCGAGAACGCGGTGCTCGGCGTCGGGCACCCGGAGTCACGGCCGAGCGCGGTGGCGCTGTTCTCATTGGAGATGTCGGAATCCGAACTGGCCCAGCGCTTCGTCGCCTCCCAGGCCCGGATCCGCGGCGAGGAGCTGCGCAAGGGACGCGTCGCCGAGAACCGGTGGCCGAAGATCCTGGCCGCCTGCGGGCGGCTGTCCGACGCGCCGCTGTGGATCGACGACTCGAGCGACACCGGCGTCCTGGAGGTGCGGGCCAAATCCCGCCGCCTGCACCATCAGCTCGACGACGGCCTTGCGCTGGTCATCGTCGACTACCTCCAGCTCATGCGCCACGAAGGCCGGGTGGAGAACCGCGTGGAGCAGGTGGGCCAGATCTCCCGCGGCCTCAAGGGCCTGGCGCGCGAGCTGAACGTCCCGGTGATCGCGCTCTCCCAGCTGAGCCGGGCGGTCGAGCAGCGCGGTGGCGAGAAGCGCCCGATCCTGTCCGACCTTCGTGAGAGCGGTGCTATCGAGCAGGATGCCGACCTCGTGATCTTCATCTATCGCGAGGAGTACTACGAGAAGGAGTCCGAGCGCCCCGGCGAGGCGGACCTGATCATCGCCAAGCACCGCAACGGCCCAGTCGGTGACGTGGTGCTGACCTTCCAGAAGGAGTACCCGAAGTTCATGAACTACGCCGGCGAACGGTTCGCCGCGGTATGAGCCATTCGGGGGCCGGGTTCGGGGCCGGGGGCGTGGGCCCGATGCGCGAGTTTCGCGAGTACCGGGAGTGCCCGTTCGGCGTGTGCGACGGCAGCGGGATGATCTACGACGAGGCGTCGAACACCGCGTACGACTGCCGCTGCCGCCGGCAGATCATCGCCCTGCGCAAGGCGCGCAGCCTGTCGGCGGTGATCCCGCGGCGGTATCACGACGTGGCGTTCGACCGCTATCCGGTGACCGAGATCGATCAGAAGGTCGTGACAGCCACGCGGCGGTTCATCAACCGGATCGACGAGCATCTCGACGCCGGTCGTGGCCTTTGGTTCATGGGCCCCGTGGGGACCGGCAAGACAACGCTGGCCATGCTGGTCTCGAAGGCGGCGCTCGAGGCCGGACGATCGGTGGCGATCTACTCGCTGCCCCGGCTGCTCAACGAGATCCGGGACACGCACCGGGCCGAGCGCTCGCACGTCGACCTGCTCGACCGCCTGGCCGCGGTGGACCTGCTGCACGTCGACGACGTGGGCGCAGAGCGGACCACCGACTGGGTGCTCGAGGAGCTCTACTCGATCGTCAACGCGCGCTACGAGGACCAGCGCTCGATGGTGATCACGACGAATATCGACGACCGTGACGCACTGTGTGAGCAGATCAGCGCGCGGACCGTCTCGCGGCTGACCGAGATGTGCGACGAATTGCCGCTGGACGGCCACGACCTGCGGATGGATCTGCGCTCGGCGTGAGCGGCGGGTCAGCCGTCCTGCCGGCGCTCTGACTCGGCGCGCTCCTCGAGCTTCTCGGCCAGGTACCTGGCCTTGTCGGCCCGGCGGGCGTGCTGCGCCGCTTCGTCCTCGTCGGGAACGTCGCTGGCGCGGCGCCGCTCGGCCTCCTCGCGCTCGCGCTGGGTCAGCCTGAGCTCCTCGGTGATGGGGTCCTCAGCCATGACCAGAACGTAGCGCCAACCCAGGCGTTTTGAGGTCCGGGCTCGCGCGGTCGGCTGGCGGAGGCGTACGAGCGGCGCGGGAGGCGTACGGGCGGCGCGGGACGGCCTGAGGCTCGCCTGAGATCATCCTCGCGTGGGCACGGTGCGGCACGGCGGTCAGCCCGCCCCGATCCAGTTGGTCGGCCTCGATCACGTGCAGGTGGCCGCTCCGGCGGGGAGCGAAGAGGACGCCCGACGGTTCTACGGCGGGCTGCTGGGTCTGGCCGAGCTGCCCAAGCCGCCCGCGCTGCAAGCCCGTGGCGGGGTGTGGTTTGCCTGTGGCGCCCAACAGCTTCACGTCGGAATTGCCGAGCCGTTCGCGCCCGCCACCAAGGCGCATCCGGCGCTCGGCGTGCGCGCCGGCGACCTCGATCGCCTGGCCGAGCGGCTGGCCGACGCCGGCTGCGTGGTGCGATGGGACGACGCGATCCCGGGCACGCGCCGGTTCTACACGGACGATCCGTGGGGCAACCGGATCGAGTTGGTGGCGGCCGCGGAGGGCTGATCGGGCGAGGCGGCTGCCCGGCCCGCGAGCTAACTGACCCGTGGATCGGGCTGGCCCAGACCGGTGGGGACGGAGCGTCCACGCAGGACGGCGGCCTCGGTCCGGCTCCAGCTATCGGTCTCGTGGCGCGGGGCGCGGTCGAGCGCGGCGTCGGAGGCGAGCACGCGGCCCGGCCGCTGCTTGGCCAGTTCGGCCAGCCGGGCGGCCTCGTTGACCGGATCGCCGATCACGGTGTACTCGAAGCGGTGCTCGGCGCCCACGTGCCCGGCCACGGCGAGGCCGGCCGAGATGCCGATCCCGAAGTCGACCTCGGGGAGCTCGGCCGGCAGGCGCTCGGCGAGGGTCCGCGCGGCTCGGAGCGCGTCGACGGTGGGGTTCTCGCGGCTGACCGGGGCCCCGAAGACGCACAACGCGGCATCGCCCTCGAACTTGTTGACCATGCCGTGCTCGCCCTCGACCACCTCGATGATCACGCGGAAGAAGCGGTTGAGCAGGCGCACGACCTCGGACGGCGCCACGGCCAGCGCGAGCGGGGTGAAACCGGCCATGTCTATGAACACGGCGGCGATCTCACGCTCCTCGCCGCCGAGCTGGACGCCCTGGCTCAGGGCGAGCCGCGCCACGTCCTCGCCGACCTGGCGGCCGAACAGGTCGCGGATCCGCTCGCGCTCGCGCAACCCCTCGGCCATGTGGTTGAACCCGGCCTGGAGCAGGCCAACCTCGCTGCCATCGTCCACCTCGACGTGGGCGTCAAGCTCGCCGCGCTCCACTTCGTCCAGGCCCCGGCGCAGGGCGAGCAGCGGATCTGAGATCGCCTTGGCCGCGAGCAGGATGACGCAGAAGCCGGCCACCCAGGCCACAACGGACAGGAACAGCACTGCCGCCGCGACGTCGCCCACGTGCACGTGCGGCCTGGCCAGCCCGGCGACGCCGACGACCAGCAGCCCGAGCAAGGGCACACCGGTACCCAGCGACCACGCCATGCCCAGGCGCGCCCGCACGCCGGGCGCGAGGCACGCCCTCCCCGGTCGGGCCGCCAGCGCGCACGCCGTGACCGGGCGCAGTCCTCGCTCGTAGAGCAGGTAGTCGAGCGCGCAGGTGGTCTCGCCGCCCAGCCAGACCGTGCCGAGGACCAGCGCGCCGGTTCCCGGCGAGAACAGCACGCTGTCGATCGCGCCGAACACCGCGCCGGCGATGATCCAGGCCAGGGCGTCGAGCTTGACCGCGTAGATCGCCAGCCCCAGGGTGTCTCTGTGCTCGCGCTCGTCGGGCGGGCGATCCTCGCGCACCCACAGCAGGGTCTCGCTCACGTGACGCCCGAAGTGACGGGTGATCACCACGCAGCAGAGGATCAGATAGGCGGCGACCAGTGGGCCGTTGATCAGGGCCAGCCGGGCAAGCTGGTGGAGGCTGCCGAACAGCGGGACCAGGAACCCGATGGCCAGGAACACGACCAGCGCGCCGCAGCCCGCGGTGGTCCAGCCGATCACCGAGAGCCGGATGTGGATCAGCTCGGGGCGAGGCAGCCGCGAGCGGTGCGTCAAGGTCCCTGCCGACACGCCACGATTATCCAGCCTCCAGGAGACCACCGCGGCGGTCCTCAGTGGGCGGATGAGGGCCCGGCCGGTCGTCTGGGCAGCCAGGCCAGACCGCCCCGCCCCGGCTTGATCGTGATGTTCCGGCGCTGGGCCCGCTCGAGCCCCTCGGTCACGGTGCGCAGCTTCCGCGCGCCGAGCACGGCGCGCAGCACCTGCTTCATCTCCAGCATCGCGAAGCTCGCCCCCAGGCACCGCCGCCGGCCGCCGCCGAACGGAATCCACGTGTAGGTCCCGGGAGACTGCCCGAGGAAGCGCTCGGGGCGGAACGCGTACGGGTCGGGATAGGTGTCGGGGTCGTGGTGCACGAGGTACGCGTTCGGCACCAGGCCGACGCCCGCCGGATACCTCCGCCCGCCGATCTCGACCGGACGCATGACCATCCGCGGGGCCACGTTCGGCAGCACCGGCCGGCGCCGCAACGTCTCGTAGATCGTCGCGGTGAGGTACGCGTCATCGTCGCCGGCGCGGATCTCGGCCTCGAGCGCCGCGAGCGCGGCCGGATGCCGGCTCAGGCGCTCGAAGGCCCAGGCCAGCGCAGAGGCGGTCGTCTCGTGCCCGGCCACCAGCAGCGTCATGAGTTCGTCGCGCAACTCCTGGTCGGACATCGGTGAGCCGTCGCCATGCCTGGCGCTCGAGCAGCATGGCCAACACGTCGTCGCGTTCCCCGGCCTCGGCGCGGCGCTCGTCGATCAGCTCGAACAGTAGCCCGTCGGCCTCGCGCTGCAGGCGCACGAAGGCGGCGAACGGACCGACCCGCTCGAGCACCTTCTCCGCCCGGCCACCGGGCTGCGGCGGGATCAGACTGATGAAGCGATCGCCGAAGGCCAGCATCGCCGACAGGCGCTCGCGCAGCGCTTCCAGGCGCGGGCCGGGATCGAGGCCGAACACCGCGCGGAGGACCACCTCGAGGGTCAGGCGCTGGAGCAGGGGATGAAGTTGCGCGGCGCTCTCCTCGGGCCAGCCGTCCACCTCGCGTTCGGCCACCGCGGCCACGAGGTCGCCGAGCCGCGCGACCCGGTCGCCGTGGAACGCCGGCAGCATGAGCTTGCGCTGCTCCATGTGCGCGTCCTCGTCGAGCAGGATCACCGAGTTCAGCCCGACCACCGGCGCCAGCACGCGAGCACCCTCGCCCGGATGCAGGACATCCGCCGGCGCGGTGAACACCTGCTTGATCTCGTCCGGATTGGACAGGATCACGAACGGCGGACCGTTCAGCAGACGCAGAGTGAAGCGAGTTCCGTAACGGGCGCGGCACTGTTCGAGGAAAGCCAGCGGCCGGGTCCAGAACGCCACGCTCTGGACCGACTTTGGAAGCCTGGGTCCGGCGGGAAGCGAATGGCGTGACACGGCGAATTCCTCGGCCGGAGGACTACCCGGCGCGGCCGACCGGGAATGTGAGACCGCGCACAGGCGTGCGAGGCAAGCGGCTCTGGCCGCCCGGTGGGTCGCGAGTCGTGGGGGTCAGATCTGCGGGCCCGGGCGCGGCGGCAGCGGTGAGGGATCGGGCGTGGGCGCCGGCGGAGTGGGATCGGGACCGGGCGGCGCCGGATCGGGCCCCGGAAGCGGGGTACCCGGGCCCGGCGTGGGCGGGGAAGGATCTGGTCCGGGCGCCGGGGGTGATGGCACGCCAGAAGTCGCGCCAATCCCCGCGAGGGTCCGCCCATGCCGTGCGTACACTCCGTCGCCGATGCCCGGAATCGTATTGGTTGGCGCCCAGTGGGGTGATGAGGGGAAGGGGAAGGTCACCGATCTGCTCGCCGAGCGGGCGGATGCCGTGGTCCGCTTCCAGGGCGGCAACAACGCCGGGCACACGATCGTGCGGGGGCGCCAGACGTTCAAGCTGCACCTGATCCCGTCGGGCATCCTGAACAAGGACACGATGTGCGTGATCGGCAACGGGGTGGTGATCGATCCGCGGGTGCTGACCGACGAGTTGGAGGAACTGCGCCGGCGCAGGGTGGATACGCGGCTGCTGCGGATCTCGGCCAACGCGCACCTGATCATGCCCTACCACATGATGCTCGACCACGCCGGCGAGGCGAAGCTCGGCAAGCTCCAGATCGGCACGACGAGACGGGGCATCGGACCGTGCTACGCGGACAAGGCGGCGCGGCTCGGCATCCGGGTCCAGGACCTGCTCGACGAGAAGATCCTCAAGAAGAAGATCGTCGCCGCGCTCGAGCCCAAGCGGCTGTCGCTGCGGCCGTTCGCGAAGGATCCGCAACTCGACCTGCAGACGATCACCGAGGAGTACCTGACCTACGGCCACCGGCTGGCGCCGTACATCGCGGACACCGTTCGGCTCGTGCATGAGCGCCTAGACGCGGGCCAGACCGTCGTGTTCGAGGGCGCGCAGGGCGCGCTGCTCGACATCGACCACGGCACCTATCCGTTCGTCACCTCGTCCAACCCGGTCGCGGGCGCGGCGTGCGTGGGCGCCGGCGTCGGCCCCAAGGACATCGACGAGGTGTGGGGCGTGATCAAGGCGTACAGCACGCGAGTGGGCGCGGGACCGTTCCCGACCGAGCTCGAGGGCGATCTCGCCGACGAGATCCGCGAGCGGGGCGGCGAATACGGCACGACCACCGGGCGGGCCAGGCGCGTCGGGTGGCTGGACCTGGTGGCGCTGCGCTACGCCGCGCGGATCAACTCGCTCACCGCGCTGGCCGTGATGAAGCTCGACGTGCTATCCGGGCTGGACCGGCTGTGCGTGTGCACGCGCTACCGCGGTCCCGAGGACTCCGAGTTCGACTACTTCCCCTACCACCAGACCGTGCTGCACCACGCCACAGGCGAGTACATCGACCTCCCCGGATGGAGCGAGGACCTGACCAGCTGCCGGAAGGA
The DNA here is from genome assembly GCA_963832315.1 of uncultured Solirubrobacterales bacterium. Lineage (GTDB taxonomy): Bacteria > Actinomycetota > Thermoleophilia > Solirubrobacterales > Solirubrobacteraceae > Palsa-465. The sequence goes on from CAWHTT010000018.1 coordinate 476,910, forward strand.
GTCCGATCTTCCGCCTGCGGCGCGCGATTACCTGCGCTTCGTCTCCGACTTCGTCGGCGTCCCGGTCGCCCTCATCGGGGTCGGCCCCAGCCGCGACGAGGTGGTCTGGACGCAGGCCGCCACCGGCATGTCGTGCGTGGGGCCCGCGGCCGCAGCCGCCTGACCCAGCCCGCGCGCCCGACTCACCCCACCCGCGCCCGACTCACGCCGCCCGTGACGGGTGTCCCTTGCCCGGCCAGGGTGCCAGCACGAGAATCAGCCGCGCGTCGGTCACGGCGCTGATCGTGCGCCGCTCGTTCGGCGCGAAGTGCGCGAGCAGACCGGCGCCGCCCGACACATTCTCCCCCTCGTGCGAGATCGAGATCTCGCCGTCGACCACGACCAGATAGCTCCGCTCGTGGACCTGGTGCTCGGCCAGTTGCTCGCCGGCCGGCAGGTGGATCGCGATCGCGCGGGTCTCGTCGTCGGAGCGCAGCACCTGCGGGTGGTGCGCCTCGATGTCTAGTGAGCGGACGTCCCAGCTCTCCATCGCGCCTGCACTCTACTTGGGTCCGCCGGCGCCGGCGCCCGCGCCCGCGACCCGCGCCGAGGTGTCCAGAGAGCGCTGGAGCTCCTCGAGCACCCGAACCACGCGCAGCCCGCTCGCGCCATCCGACCGGGGCCGCCGACCGGACCGGACGCACTCGAGGAAGTGCTCGCACTCGACCCGGAGCGGCTCCACGTTCGGGATCGACGGGGAGAAGATGTCCCCGGTCCGGGTGATGTACTCGCCGTAGCTCGTCGAGTCCTGGTCGAAGCCCTTGTCGAAGATCTGAAGCTTGCCCTCGATCGCCATGTCGTCGAACGTGGCCATCCGGCGCGAGCCCACCACGGTGAAGCGACGCTCCTTGTGGGGATCGAGCCAGCTCAGGTGCAGGTGGGCCGAGAGGCCCGAGGGGAAGCGCAAAAAGCAGAACACGACGTCCTCGACGCCCTCCTGCACGTATGACTCGCCGTGCGCGATCACCTCCCACGGCTCCTCGTCGGCCAGATACAGCACGACCGATACGTCGTGGGCGCCGAGGCTCCACAGCGCGTTCTCGTCGGCGCGCAGCTTGCCCAGGTTCAGCCGGTTGCCGTAGATGTAGTAGATCCGGTCGCCCAACTCGCCCGAGTCGGTCAGCTGCTTGAGGCGCTGGACGCCGGGGTGGTACTCGAGCAGGTGGCCCACCATCAGCACGCGGCCGGCCGCCTCCGCGGCCGCCACCGCGCGCTCGGCGTCGGCCACCGACTGCGCGAGCGGCTTCTCCACGAAGCAGTGCTTGCCCGCCTCGAGCACGCGCACAGCAAAATCGGCGTGGGTCGGCACCGGCGTGGCCAGCGCCACCGCATCGAGCGCGGGATCCGCCAACACCTCGTCCAGATCACCGGTCAACCGCGCCTGGGGAAAGCGTCCGGCCACCCGCTCCCGCGCCTCCGAGGATGGGTCGCAGCACCACGCCAGCTCGCACCCGGGAAGGGCGGCGAAGTTGCGTGCCAGGTTCGGGCCCCAGTAGCCCAGCCCCGCCACCGCGATACGAAGGGACCGCTCGCTCATCCGAGGTGGAGTGTAAGAGCGTCCACGACGCGCTCCCCCGCGTGGCCGTCCCCATACAGCGCCGGCCTCTCGCTCGGGGCCGGGCGCGCCAGCGCCTCGCGTGCGGCCGCGGCGTCGAGATCGACCAGCACGTTCCAGCCGTTCTCGACCGTCTCGGTCCACTCGGTGCTCGGCCGCAGCGTGATGCACGGGACCCCGGCCAGGTACGCCTCCTTCTGGAGCCCCCCGGAGTCGGTCATCACCGCACGGGCGTGGACGAGCAGCGCCGCCGTCTCGAGGTAGCCGAGCGGCGGCGCGGTGATGACCGGGCCCGAGCTCTCCAGCCGCGCCATCAGGTCGGCCTCGTCGAGGCGCCGGCGGGTGCGGGGATGAATCGTGAACAGCACCGGCAGGGGCATGCCGCACAGCAGGTCCACGAGCGCCGCCAGGCGCGCCGGCGAGTCCACGTTTCCCGCCCGGTGGGCGGTGGCCAGCACATAACCTCCCGGCTCGAGCCCGCGAGCGGCCAGGAGATCGACGCGCTCGGCAGCCCGCGGCTGAACCGCCAGCGCGACGTCCACCATCACGTCGCCAACCACCTCGACCGCCCCGCCCACCCCCTCGCGCCGCAGATTCGCGACCGCGACCGAGGATGAGCAGAGCAGCATGGACGAGGCGTGGTCAACGAGCACCCGGTTGAGCTCCTCGGGCATCGCGCGGTCGAATGAGCGCATGCCGGCCTCGACGTGCGCCACCGGCACGCCCGCCTGCGCGCCGGCCAGGGCGCCGGCCAGGGTGGAGTTCGTGTCGCCGTAGACGAGCACCGCGTCCGGACCCACCTCCCCGAGCACCGGCTCGAGCGCGCCCAGCATCCGCGCGGTCTGCGAGCTGTTCGATCCGAGTGCTACCCCCAGCTCCAGATCCGGCGCGGGCAGCCCGAGCTCAGCGAAGAACACGGTCGAGAGCTCGTCGTCGAAGTGCTGGCCGGTGTGGACCAGAAGCTCCGAGTCCCCGGCACGGGCACGCAGCCGCGGCGAGACCGCCGCCGCCTTGATGAACTGGGGGCGGTTCCCGATCACCGTGAGGATCTTCATCGGGCGCCGTCGGCCAACCGCTCGCGAATCCGCGCCGCGACGTCCCGGGCGACCTGCCCGGTGATCGGGCCCGGTGCGTCGAACACCCGGTCATCGACCGCCGCCACGGGCTGCACCTCCCGGGTCGTGGAGGTCAGGAACGCCTCCTCGGCGCTCAGCAGCTCATCGAGCGTGCACGGCCGCTCCACCGCACCGGTCACGTCCAGCACGACGGCCCGGGTGATCGACGCCAGGATGTGCTCGTCGAGCGGCGGCGTGAACAACGAACCGTCCGTCACCCAGAAGATCGAGCTCGTCGGAGCTTCCAGCACGCGGCCGTGGGGCGTCACCAGCAACGCCTCGTCGAAGCCCCCCTCGCGCGCGAGCCGCGAGGCCAGCATGTTCGCCCCGTACGACAACGACTTGACCCCGTCGAGCACGCGGGTGGGCGAGTAGGTGACCGACCCCAGCCGGATCGCCTCAGGCTGAGCGTGCATCGGCTCGGTCAGGAGCAGCCGCCGGCCGCCCCGGGTGATCACGATCCGCAACAGCTCGTGGTCCGGCCCGATCCCCGCGGAGGCCAGCAGCCGCCAGGCGTCGGCGCGGACCGCCTCCAGATCCACCGGCAGCCGCAGATTCGACGCCGAGCGCTGGAGCCTCGCGAGATGCTCATCGAGCGCAAACGGGCGTCCCTCGTACACGCGGATGACCTCGAACGCTCCGTCGCCGCGCAGCAGGCCCTCGTCGGTCGCCGGGATCACCGCCTCGGAGGCGAGCATCACGTCGCCGTCGACCGAGGCCAGCGAGCCGGAGACCTCAGCCGCCATGCCCGTCACGCGACCACACTTCCGCGAGGTGCACGACGACCGCCGCGGCGGCCGCCATGTCCTGCAAGGAAGCCCACTCGCGCACCGAGTGGTACTCGTGTCCTCCGGTGAAGATGTTCGGCGTGGGCAGGCCCATCGCGCTCAGCCGGGAGCCGTCGGTCCCGCCCCGGATCGGCCGGCGGATCGGCTCGATCCCCTCGGCCCGGATCGCCGCGTCGGCCGCGTCGATCACCTGGGGAACCTCGCGCAGGACGCCTCCCATGTTGCGGTACTGCTCGTGCACGTGGAACTCGAGCTGGGCCCGTGGCTCAGCGCCGACCACCTCGCGGGCCACGCGCTCGAGCAGCGCGAGGTGCTCGTCAAGCCGCGCGTCATCGAAGTCGCGGACGATGAACCTCATCTCAGCCCTGCCCGCCCGTCCCGTCAGGTACGTGGGATGGATGAATCCCTCTCGTCCCGACGTGGTCTCGGGCGTGAGCGTGTCGGCCGGCAGCGCCGCGACGATCCGCGAGGCCAGCCGCAGCGCATTGACGAGCTTGCCGGTGGCCTGCCCTGGGTGCACGTCGACACCGACGATCGAGATCGACACCTCGTAGGCGCTGAATGTCTCCTCCTGGAGCTCGCCGATCTCGGAGCCGTCGAGCGTGTAGGCGCAGCGTGCGCCGAACCGCTCGATGTCGAACAGCGTCGCACCCTCGCCGATCTCCTCGTCGGGGGTGAACCCGACCCGCAGGGTCGGGCGCGGCAGCTCGGGGTGCGCGGCCAGGTAGGCGACGCCCGCCATGATCTCGGCCACGCCGGCCTTGTCGTCGGCGCCGAGCAGCGTGTCGCCGCTCCCGGTGACGATGTCGTGCCCGGCCTTGGAGACCAGCTCCGGGATCGCCGCCGGATCGAGGACGGTGCCCTCGCGCGGCAGCTCGAGCACGCCACCGTCATACGCACGATGCACGATCGGCTCAACGCCGCGACCGGGCGCGTCAGGGCTCGTGTCCATGTGCGCGATCAGGCCGATCGCACCGGCGCCACCGTTGCCGTCCGCGCCGCGATTCCCGGCCAGCGTCGCCACCACGTAGCCGTTCTCGTCGAGCGAGGCGTCCTCGAGCCCGGCCTCCCGTAGCTCCTGCACCAGAACCTTCCCCAGCTCGAGCTGGCCGGGTGTGCTCGGCGACCCGCTGCGGTCCCGACGCGACTGCGTGTCAATCCGCACGTAGCGCAAGAAGCGCTCCAGCAGGTCGGGGGCGAGCTCCTGCGCGAGGCTCGACGTGTAGGAACTGGGCATTGTGGTGAGTATCGCAACGTGAGGGGGAGGAGGGCTGCCCAGACCCCTGAAACGAAGTGAGGAGTGAGACAGAGTGGCAACCCAGACTCCAACGCAACGCTCGGCCGCCGCCAAGCGCGCGGCCGCGACCCGCAAGCGCAACGCCGCAAAGCGAAGCGCGGCGAGCACGAGATCGTCGGCGCGTCGCACCAGCAGTTCGGCATCGGTCACGGCGCGCACCAGCGCCCGGACCACCGCGCGCAGCGCGCGCACGACCACCAACCGCGCGGCTGAGACGGCAGCGCGTAGCGCGGACGCCGCCCAGACACAGCTGGGCGCAGTGGCTACGAGCGCCCAGCGCGTGCTGTACACGGCGGTCGGCGCGCTAGCCACGGCCGGCGACGCGGTCAAGAGCAACGCGCTGACCTACACCAACTCCAGCCGCCTGACGCGTCAGCTGAACCGGTTCGAGCGCCGCGGCGCGCGGGCCATCGACCGTGGCCGCCGCAAGGTGAGACGCCGCGCCCGCTGACCACGAGCCGACGAAGGAACCGCCCGCCGGCTTGGGGGCGCCGGCACGGGCGGTGGCTGGCGCAGGGCCGTCCGCTTCTGTGCTAAAAGAGGTCGGTCTGCGAAAGGAGGACCCCGGTGTCGGGGATCCCGGTCGGAGAGCCCGTGTCCGCAGCTGACTCGCAACAGTTGTTCGAGCGGTGGCGGCGGGACAGCGACCGCGAGGCGCGTGACGAGCTCATCGCTCGTTTTCTTCCGCTAGCCCGCAAGCTGGCGCGACGGTACGTTCAGTCGAGCGAGCCCTACGACGACTTGGTGCAGGTCGCGAGCCTCGGGCTGGTCAAGGCGGTCGAGCGGTTCGACCCCGATCGGGGCTTCGCGTTCACGTCGTTCGCCGTGCCCACGATCGTGGGCGAGCTCAAGCGCTACTTCCGCGACACCGGCTGGGCGATTCACGTCGACCGCGGCGCGCAGGAGCGCGCCCGCAAGATCAACGAGGCGCGACAGGCGATCAGCGCCCGCACCGGAAGGCCGCCGCGCGTCGACGAACTCGCCCAGTTCCTGGAGCTGAGCGAGGAGGAGGTGCTGGACGGCCTCCAAGTGGCCGAGGCATACGGGACGGTCTCACTCGACGCCCCGGTGGCCGGCGAGGAGGACGCGAGCCGCCTCGACGCGATCGGCGACGAGGATCAGCGGCTCGGCCTGATCGACGATCAGACGACGATCTTCGCGGCCGCCAAGCACCTGCCCCAGCGCGAACGCGAGATCCTCTATCTCCGCTTCGGCGAGGACCTCACGCAATCGGAGATCGCCGAAAGGGTCGGCGTCTCACAGATGCAGGTGTCGCGGCTGCTGCGCCGCTCCCTGCACCGTTTGCGTCAGCTCACCGGCGAGACCCGCGAAACTCGCGACACCCGCTGAGGCTCAGCCGTGGGGCCCGGCAGGGCCGCTGTGGCGGCCCGGAGGCGCCGCGCATCAGGCGCCCGCCCAGGTCAGCCCAGAGCCCAGAGCTACCAGCGATACCACCTTCGGCGTCCCATGCCCGACTCGACCCCTCCGATGAGGAAGCCGATGATCCACAGGACGATCGCGGCGATGAGCACGATCCACAGAATGTGGGCCGCGAATCCAAGGCCACCGAAGATGGCCAGGATCAGCAGCAAGACGATCAGCGCAACCAATTCCACTCCTCCTTTGATGCAGTCGAGCGTCTCGCCGTGACTACCCCGTACGACCGCGGGTGACGCAGAGTCGTCAACCAAGGCAGACGGACTGCAGCGCGGCTCGGGCAATGGGACGCCCAGCATGCTCCGGCCAAGATCAGTAGGCTCGCCCCCCGATGCAGAGTCACTTCCGGCTAGAGGTGCGCAGGCAGGGCCCGGCCACCGTGATCGCGGTGAGCGGCGAGCTCGATCTCGCCTCGAGTCCCGCGCTTCAGGAGGAACTCGACCGGGCCGCCGGCTCGGACTCGCAGATGCTGATCATCGATCTGCGCGAGCTCGACTTCATGGACTCGACCGGCCTCAGCGTGCTCGTCCGCGCACATCAACGGACCGAGGAGCAGGGCCGGCAGCTCGCGATGGTGAAGGGGCCCCAGCAGGTGCAGCGCCTGCTCAGCCTGACCGGCGTGGCCGACCGGCTCACGCTCGTGGACACCCCGGAGGATTTGCTGACCGGGGAGTGACCGGCCCCCGCCGCGGCGGCTAAGTGCGGCGGCGGTCGACCATCACAACGTGCAGGACCTCGCCGCTGTCGTCATTGCGGATGTCGAGCTGGTCGCTGAGCATGGTCAGGGCCGAGGCGGCGCTGTAGTCGGGCGCCTGGTGGGAGAGCTGGCTGCCGCTCCCGTCGAGGAACGGGCCGATCGTCAGCTCCAGCCGCTGCGCATCGGTCGAGATCGCGAACGACATACGGGCGCCCTTGGCCGCGCGGCCGGCGTGGGCAGCGATCGCGTCGGTGACCAGATAAACGTCGGAGAAGCGGTCGAGCGAGAAGCGGGCTCGTGCGGCGAGCGCCCGGGCCACCCGGCCGAGCACGCCCGCCAGCAGGCTGATCGGCGACAGCGACACGACCGCATCCCCCGACAGCCAGACCGCCGCTTGGTCGTCAGGACCCGATCGGCTCGGAAGGTGAAACAGCGGCTTGCCGTCGCGCTGCCCCGCGAACGACATCCGCACTTCGGTGCCTCCGTCGGGGCCCGGGCGGAAGTCCGCCTGCTCGGCGAGGGCACGGATCACCGAAAGGCCCACGCCGCGGATCGTCTCGTCCGCCGGCGCGAGCGGCGGAAGTCCGGAGCCCCGGTCGAGCACGACGACCTCGATCGCCTCGGGCTCGATGTACATCCGCACGATCAGCGGACCGGTCTCGCCGTCGTAGGCGTGCATCACGACGTTGTTGCAGGCCTCGCTGACGGCGGTCTTGAGATCGTCGAGCAACTCGGGGTCGAGCCCGATGAGCTCGGCCACCCCGGCCAGCACCCCGCGGACGAGCGTCAACGTCTCGGGTCGAGAGTCGAGCTCGAGCCGTACCGCGGGAGCTTCTTCGTTCAGCGCCACCACACCTCCGGATTACCCCGCCACCCACCACGACTCGCCGCCGGTCGTGCACGACAAGCTGCAGTGGGGATGCGTTTGACCTGTTCTTGCGGGGTAAACATATTCTCAGTCATGGATTCACGCGTTCGTGCCCTCTACAAGATCGACCCTCAGCCGGAAGGTCCGGCCCAGGCTCGCCGCATCATCGCCGACGAGCTGGCCGCGCGCGTGTCCGGCACGGTGCTCGACGACGTCACGCTGATGGTCAGCGAGCTGGTCACGAACGGTATCGTCCATGGCTCGACCGAGGGCGACGTCCCGGTGATGCTCGACGTGCTGGTCAACGGCGACATCCGCTGCCGGGTACTCGATAGCGGCCGTGGCTTTGCCAGCCGCGCGCGCAAGGAAGGCCCGGGCGGTTGGGGCCTGCAGGTCGTCGAGCAACTCTCCGACCGGTGGGGCATGCAGTGCTCGGCACAGCGAACCGAAGTATGGTTCGAGCGTCACTGCGCGTGACGTGATGTGGCCGCCGGGACGCGGCCCGGCTGCCAACTCCCCCTCGCCCCCTGTGGGCACCCGCATCCGTCAGGTGACGGATGCTGTGTCGTCGGCCTCCGTCATCTCGCGCAAGCGGGCCAGCGCGCGACGGAGGATCCGCGAGACCTGCATCTGCGAGACGCCGATCTCCTCGGCGATCTGCGTCTGCGTCATGTCCTGCACAAACCGCAGGGCAATCACGTGTCGTTCGCGTGCGCTCAGCTGATGGGCCGAGGCGGCGATCGTGACGCTCGCGTCGACCAACTCGAAGCGCTCGTCCTCCAGCCCGAAGGCATCGGCCAGCGAGCCCGACTCGCCGTCGCCGTCCTCGCGCGGGGCGTCCAGGGACGTCGAGTGATGGGCGCCAGCGGTCTCCAGGGCGTCGAGCACGTCCTCGATGCTCATCTCGAGGTACTGCGCCAGCTCCGGAACACTCGGCGGACGACCGGTCTTGGTGGTCAGCTGCTGCTGGGCCTCCTCGACCTTCAGGGCCATCTCCTGAGCGCCGCGCGGAACGTGCACGGACCACCCGAGGTCGCGGAAGTAGCGCTTGAGCTCCCCGAGGATGGTCGGAACGGCAAACGAGGAGAAGGCGGTCCCGCGCTCGGCGTCGAACCGATCGACGGCCTTGACCAGGCCGAGGCTGGCGACTTGAAGCAGGTCCTCGAACGGCTCCCGGGCGCCGGCGTAGCGCCGGGCGAGCTTGCGGGCAAGAGGCAGAAAACGGGTGACCAGTTCGTCGCGCGCGCTTCGGTCTCCGTGCTGCTGCCAACGGACGAAGAGCTCGGCTGAGTCGGTGCGGGCGATAGCGAGAGTAGTCATGCGCCTTTGTTACCCGCGAGTAGGCAAGTTCACGCATCATTGGGCCAGAACTTTGCAGAACTCGTCATCTGTCGTACGGCTTTTGGGCCTCGCTGCGCTCGGCGTCCGTGGGGCCTGGTACCCCGTCCGGAACGGGACCGGGAGTGTCCGGACGGGGTACCAGGCCCCACGGATGCCGCCGAAGGCGGCCCAGACTCAGACCGCGACGGCGCGCCGGCGCGGCGTCATCCGCACGAGCAGGCTGGCGATGACGTGGCCCACGATCAGGTAGACGAGCGCAGCCAGGCCCCAGTTGACGGCCATGGCCAGCTTCGGCTTGTGGATCGAGAACAGATTCTTGAACGGGCCGACCAGCCAGGCACCCGCGTCGTGGATGGCACTGACGACTGCGTTGCTCTGGTTCGCGCCAAGCACGAACAGAACGATCGCCACCACGATGATCAGTGCGATGAGCCCCGCCAGGGCTCGAACGATACGTGCAAGTCCTAATGCCATTTAACCCTCACCTCCTTGCATAAGGGCTACCCCGTCCGCGTGCCGAATACACGCCCGGCAGCGGGGTAGGGACAAATCGATGCCGCGCTCGATCTGGAACGGAACGATCACCCTCGGGCTGATCGCGGTGCCGATCAAGGTCCACTCGGCCACCGAGAGCCACACGATCCACTTCCACCAGGTGCACGAGTCCGACGGCGCGCGGATCAAGCAGAAGCGGATCTGCTCCAAGGAGGGCAAGGAGGTGCCCTACAAGGAGGTCGCGATGGGCTACGAGGTGCGCGGCGGCGAGTTCGTCATGCTCGACCAGGACGAGATCGACGCGGCAGCCGGCGACCGCTCGCACACAATCGAGCTTGAGCAGTTCGTCGACCCCGACCAGGTCGATCCGGTGTTCTACAACCGCACGTACTACCTCGGGGCGGGCGACGACGGCGAGGACGCATATCGTCTGCTCCTCGACGCGCTCAAGCGGGCGGGGCGGTCGGGGCTCGGACGGTGGGTCTTCCACAACCGCGAGTACCTGGTGTCGGTGCGCGCGGGCGATGACCTGCTCGTGCTGCACACGATGCGCTTCGCCGACGAACTGGTCGGGGTCGAGAAGCTCGACATCCCGGCGCCGAGCCGAAAGCCGACCGGCAGCGAGCTCGACATGGCCGAGCGGTTGGTCGAGTCGCTGCACAAGCAGTTTCGACCCGGCTCGTTCAAGGACACCTATCGCGAGCGCGTGGCCGAGCTGATCAAGCTCAAGGCCGAGGGCGAGGAGATCGAGCTGCCCGAGCCGGTCGAGGATGGTCACGCGCCCGATGACCTGATGGCGGCGCTCGAGGCCAGCCTCGGCAAGAAACCGAAGCGCTCGAAAACGCGATCTAAGGCGAGGAGCTGATCGATGCCGCGTTCGCTGTGGAGCGGATCGCTCAGCTTCGGACTGGTCAACGTGCCGGTGGCGATGGTGACCGCGGTGCGCGACCGGGACCTGCACTTCCGCCAGCTCCACGAGAAGGACGGCGCGCCGATCGAGGTGCAGCGCTGGTGCTCGAAGGAGGACGTCGAGGTGCCGTTTGAGGACATCGTTCGCGCATACGAGTTCGACGACGAGAGTCAGGTGATCGTCACCGACGAGGAGCTCGAGGCGATCGAGCCGCGGCGCACCCGGACGATCGAGATCGAGCAGTTCGTCGACCTTGAGAACGTCGACCCGATCTATTTCGACCACCCCTACTACCTGCTCCCGGCGGGTTCGGACGACGGGTCCGCGCGGGCGTACCGGCTGCTCGTCGAGGTGATGGCCCGAACCAACCGGGCCGCGGTTGGGCGGTTCGTGATGCGCGCCAAGGAGTACCTGGCGATCGTCCGCGCCCACGATCGTGCGCTGATGCTGAGCACGATGCTGTTCGCCGACGAGATTCGCGACGCCAAGGACGTGGGGAACGCTGCGCAGAAGGCCCACAAGCCCTCGGCCCAGCAGCTCAAGGCCGCGGTGGCGGTGATCGAGGAGCTGTCCGGGGAGTGGGATCCCGGCGAGTGGAAGGACCGCTATCGGCGCCGGCTGCAGGACGTGGTCTCGCGCAAACGCCAGGGCAAGACGATCAAGGCGCCGGAGCCGCGAGACACGCAGCCCGCCGAGGCGCCCGACCTGATGGCCGCGCTCGAGCAGACGCTGGCCGAGTTGCGGGGGTAACCGCATCCGCTCGCGCCCTGCCGCGCGCCCGGCATCCGGCCGGGCTTCTTCAGCGCCCCTGCGCGCGCATCAGCCGGCGGGCGCGCGCGGGCAGCTCGGCGATCGCCTCGCGCACCGCAGACAGGCCCTCGCGGAGCTCGCGGTCGCCGACCTCGACCGGGAGCATCGAGTCCTGGAGCTCGGCGAGGATCTGGTCGGCTCGCTCGATCGCCTCCTCGGCGCGCTCGACGTACACCCGCGGATCGCCCGAGTGCATCCCGCCCGAGCTGCGCTCGAACGTCCGGCGCGGTAGGCCGAACCGTTCGGCGAACTCCGCGTGGGTGCGACGCAGGCGCCCATAGGCGGACTGGACGGGGCGGAACACCTCCTCCTCCAGGTGATCGGCGGTTTGCTCGTCGAGCTCCTCGTAGGCTTCTCCGATCGCGGCGACGGCCAGCGCCAGCTGATCGGCGGCCACCGCCATGTCGTCGAGCATCTGCTGCCTGGCGTCGCCCGCGCTGTAGGCCATGTCAGCTCCGCGCCCGCCTCGGCGGAGGGCCGGGCGCGGCGACGCTGAATTTTCCCATCCGCGTCTGCATCCGCACCTATGCTACGGGGCGCACAGTGGCCTCGATCGCCAATCTTCTCCGGGGGAGCGACCGCGAGTTCTTCGACCTGTTCGAACAGGCCGGAACGAACATCGTGCGCACGGCCGAGCTACTGGACGAGATGCTCGCGCGCTACCCGGAGAGCGCAGACCTGGCCGCCGACATCCGGGCCTGCGAGCACGAGGGCGATCACATCACCCACGATGTGATCAAACGGCTCAACCAGACGTTCGTCACCCCCATCGACCGCGAGGACATCCTGCAGCTGACCTCGGCTCTCGACGACATCGTCGACTACATCGAGGAGGTAGCCGACTACCTGGGGCTGTACAAGATCGAGGCGCCCATGGCCCAGGCCCAGCGACTGGCCTCGGTGCTGCGCGACGCCACCCGGCAGATCGCCGTCGCGATTCCGCTGATTCGGACGTTCAAGGACATCAACGACCACATGGTCGAGGTGCACCGGTTGGAGAACGAGGGCGACCGGATCGTCCGCGAGGCCATCGCGTCGCTGTTCGAGAGCGGGATCGATCCGATGGTGGTGATCCGCTGGAAGGACATCTTCGAGCGACTGGAGAACGCGATCGACTCAACCGAGCGCGCGGCCTTCATCCTCGAGGGAATCGTCATCAAGAACGCGTAACTTCGCCGCATAGAACGCGTATTTCGTGACGTTAATCGGTGCCGGGACTAAACCGGCTGATAACAACTTGCGCTGGCATCGATGTGATCCTGGGGGTCGACTGCGCCGGCGCTGAGCCTCGATGAGCCGAACATCGCTTCCACACCTTCGCCTCCGGGCCGTTCCGGGCCTCGCTCGGCGGCAGCCGCCACTGCAGCGGCTGCGCGTGAGGCTGGCCGATGGCGCCCGGACCACGCTGCACGTTGCCGCCTATGAGCGCGAGGCGTGGGCTCCGCGGGTCGTCCGGCTCGAGCGGCCTGCCCCGCTCGTGCGGTGGTGCCGGGAGCAGGGGGTCAACCACGCCCTGGTGGGCGGGTTCTACCAGCGCCCGGACTACGCACCCCTGGGCGAGGTGCGCATCGACGGCGTGTTGCAGCCATATGTGCCGTTCGACGCGCCGTGGGGTGAGGTCCGGGCGTGCGTGGAGATCGTCTCCGGGAGGGTGCGGATCGCCCCGCGTCTGATCCTGGGGGCCGACCCGCCCGGCGACCTGCTCCAGGCCGGGCCGCTGCTCGCGCTCGACGGCCGGAGCGCCGTGGTGGACGGCGAGGATCGCGAGGGCTTCTCGGCCGGCGCTCGCCAGTTCGACTCAGATATCACCCTCGGCCGCTACCCGCGGGCCGCGCTGGCGGTGGCCGGCGATCAGATCCTCGCGGTGGCGTGCGACGGGCGCACCCGCCGGGATGCCGGGATGACGCTGGCCGAGCTGGCCGACGCTCTGATCTCGCTCGGCGCTATCGACGCCCTCAACCTGGACGGTGGCGGATCGGCCTCGCTCGTCCACGACGGGCGGCTGCGCAACCGTCCTCGCGAGCAGCACGGGGTTGACCTGCTCGACGGGCGGGCGATCGTGACCGCGATCGTGTTCGACGCGATCTGACGCCGGGAGCCGACGTGGTGGTGCCGGCGCGGTGCCGGCCCGGTCCGGCCCGGCGGTCCCGGCACGCGCTGCCGGCGTGGCGGTCCCGCCTGGGGGTACATAATCGTCCCCTTGCTAGTGGACCACCACTGAATGACGCTCCGGGCCGTGTCGGCCATCCTGTTCTCCCCGCGAGGGGGGTCCGCCCACGTGGCCCGCGCGCTGGCGAGATGCCTGCGTCGGCTCGACTTCTCGATCACGCTCGTGTCGGGCTCGCGCAGCGGCGACGCCGGTCTGGGTGACGCCGAGGCCTTCTACGGCCCCGAGGTGCAGGCCGTGGATTTCGGGCCGTCGCTCCAGACGGAGCACCCTCTGCGGTTCGAGGGTCCTTCCGGCACCGCGCCCATCCATCCCTCCTACGAAGACCGACCGGGAGCGCCCGACCGCGTGTTTGCGGCGCTCGATGATCTCGACTACGAGCGTCAGGTGCGTGCCTGGGCGCGCTCGCTGGAGCGGGCGGGGGCGCGGCGGGCCGACGTGCTCCACTTGCACCATCTCACTCCGATCAACGAGGCGGTCCAGCGCGTCGCGCCCTCCGTGCCGGTGGTCGGCCACCTCCACGGCACCGAGCTGTTGATGCTCGAGCAGATCGCCGCCGGACCGCCGGCGAGCTGGATCCATGCCGCGCGGTGGACGCAGCGGATGTGCGATTGGGCTCGGCGTTGTGAGCGTGTGGTGGTCGTACCGGCGGGGATCGAGCGCGCGGTCGACGTCCTGGAGGTTCCCCGTGACCGGCTGGTCCCGCTGCCGAACGGCGCGGACATGGAGCTGTTCCGGCCGACCGAGATCGACCGAGCGGCGTTCTGGCGTCGCGTCCTGGTCGAGGATCCCCAGGGGTGGTTGCCGGATGAGCCGCCGGGCAGCGTTCGATACGACTCCGCCGACGTGGCGCGGCTGGCTGACGGCGTGGTGATCCTGTACGTCGGGCGGTTCACCGAGGTCAAGCGAGTCGATCGGCTGATCGCGGCCTTTGGTCGCGCGCAGGAGCGGTTCGACTCACCCGCCAGCCTCGTTCTGGTGGGCGGGCACCCCGGCGAGTGGGAGGGCGAGCACCCGGCTCAGACCGCGGCTCGACTCGGCGTGCGCGACCTGTTCCTGGCCGGCTGGCATGCCCAGGAAGAGCTACCTCGGTTCTTTGCCGCGGCGGACGCGGTGGCGATCGCCTCCCGGCGCGAACAGTTCGGTCAGGTGCTGGTCGAGGGGATGGCCTGCGGCCTGCCGCCGATCGCGGTCCGCTCGCTGGGCCCGGCCTCGATCGTGGAGGACGGGCGCACCGGCTGGCTGGTCGCTCTCGACGACGAGGCGGCGCTGGTGGCGGCGATGGTCGAGGCGGTCAACGATCCGGCTGAGCGGCTGCGCCGGGGCGAGCGCGCGCGGGCGGCGGCGGTCAATCGCTTCTCGTGGTCGGGCATCGCGGCACAGCTGGCCTCGGTGCTGGCCGAGGTGGTCGGGACGGCGGATGGTGGCGACGTTACGCTGAGGACAACCGTCCGATCGAGAGGAGATCGATGACAGCCACCAGTGGAAGCGGCGCGGCGCGCGCCACCTCGGAGTTCGTGCGCGGCGTGGACTTCGTCGGCATCCCAACCCATGACATCCCGGCCGCGGCCGAGTTCTACGGTTCGGTCCTCGGCCTGCCCCGGTCGGTGTACATACCCGAGCGCCACTACTCGGAGTTCGAGACCGACAATCTCACCTTGAGCGTCTACGACCCCGAGAAGATGGGGATGCAGCACGAGCGCAACCCCAACCCGATCGCGCTGCACGTCGACGACGTGGCGGCGGCCCGGTCGATGCTCGAGGAGCGGGGCGTGAAGTTCCACGGCGACATCCTCGACACCGGCGTCTGCCACATGGCGATCTTCGCCGATCCGGACGGGAACGCGCTGATGCTCCATCGCCGCTACGCGCCACGGCACACCGACGTGTAGGCCGCGCGCACCGTCGCCCCGTCGCCCCGCCGGTCGGCTGCCCGTGGGTTGTCTTTTCCCCGCCGGCGAGTCATGCTCGCGCGGCAACCCGAGGAAGGAGCGGAGCCGTGGCCCTCACCCGTCAGACCATGACCGACGAGCAGCGCAAGTCGGTGGCGCTGGAGTATCTGAAGGCGTTCGACAACGGTGGCGTGACCTCGACCGGCGAGAGCATCCTCGAGCTGTTCGCTACCGACGCGCAGGTGGCGTTCCCGAAGTGGGGGATTGCCAACGGACGCGAGGAGATCGGCAGGATGTTCGGCGACGTCGGCGCGACGCTCAAGGCGATCCGCCACGACTATGCGAACTTCAACTGGGTCTTCTCGGGCGGCGACGTGGTCGTGTGCGAGGGGACGAGCTACGGAGAGCACCAGGACGGTCCGTGGCGCGCCGGGGTGCCCGAGTGGGGCGCGGGCCGGTGGTGCGACGTGTTCGAGATCCGCGACTGGCAGATCCACCGCTGCTTCATCTACCTCGACCCCGACTACGCGGGCAAGGATACGGGGCGCTATCCGTGGCTGGCTGACGTGGCGGCCGCGCCGCAAGTGACGGTCCCGGCCTGAGAGGTCTCGGGCCCGGCGGTCACCTAGGTCAGGCCGGCATCTCGACCACGAGCGCGCCGGCCAGCCGCCTCAGCACCGGCTGCATGTCCTCGTCCTCCTCGGGCTCCCAGCCTTCGAGCAGGCGGCACAGCTCGGCCCGGCCCGCGTCGATCAGCTGCTCGCGCGCGTGAGCCCCTGACTCGGTGAGCTCGAGCTCGCGATCGGGGTCGGTGGTGACGTAGGCGCGCCGGGTCAGACCGGCCAGCGGCTCCCGCAGTTCCTGGGCCGGGACATGCAGCTCGGCGGCGAGGGCCGGTGCGGTGGTCGGGGCGCGCTCGCCGATCCGGTTGAGCAGCCAGCCCTCGGGCGGGGTGATGTCGACGCCGGAGCGCTGCACCAGGGCGGCGTAGACGCGCTGGCGCTCCTCGCGCTGGAGCAGCGAGCTGAGGATCCGCTCCAGCTCGCGCTCGGAGCTGTCGTGGCGCGGTGAGGCGAAGCTCTCGCCCACCCCGTCGGCCGCCGCGGTCTGGCGGAGGGGCAACTCGCGCAGCAACCAGCTGAGCAGGAAGCCGGCCACCGACACGGCGGCGGCGAGGCGGAAGACCGGCTGCAGCGCGGCCGCGAAGGCCTCGATGTACGGCGCGCGAACCGCCGCGGGGAGATGCTGGACGATGGCCGGATTGGCCGCCGCCGGGACATGGACCGTCCGGGGAATGCGGCTGGCCAGTTCGCTGGCCAGGTTGGTCGAGAAGATCGCGCCGAACACGGACACGCCGATCGAGCCTCCGATCTGGCGGAACAGGGTGGACCCCGAGGTCGCCACGCCCAGGTACTGGTAGTCGACCGAGTTCTGCACCGCGAGCACGAGCACCTGCATGACCATCCCGAGGCCGAGGCCGAGGACGACCATGAACCCGGCCGTCCTGAGCGTCGGCGTCGACACCGTGATGCTGGAGAGCAGGAACAGCCCGACGGCCATGATCGCGGTGCCGGCGATCGGGAACGGCCGGTAGTGGCCGAAGCGGGAGATCAGGTTGCCGCTGAGGATCGAGGTGACGAGCAGGCCCGCCATCATCGGCGTGATCAGGAGCCCGGACACGGTCGGGCTGTGGCCCTTCACCACCTGCAGATAGAGCGGCAGGAACGTGACCGCACCGAACAGGGCCAGCCCGATGATGAAGCCGACCGCGCTCGTCACCACGAACGTGCGGTTGCGGAACAGCGCCAGCGGCAGGATCGGTTCGGCTGCGCGCGCCTCCACGAACGGGAACAGCACGAGCATCGCCGCACTCAAGATGATCAGCGCGATGATGAACGACGAGCCCCAGGCATAGCTGGTGCCGCCCAGGCTGGTGAACAGGACGATCGCGGACAGGCCGGCGGCGAGGACGGCGGCGCCCAGGTAGTCGATCCGATGGTGGACGTGGTCGGTTCGGGCCGGGAATGCGATCCCGATCACGGCCAGGGCGACCAGGCCCAGCGGCAGGTTGACATAGAAGATCCACCGCCACGACAGGCTGTCTACGAAGAAGCCGCCGAGCAGCGGCCCGATCACCGTGGAGACGCCGAACACCGCGCCGAAGAGACCCTGGTACTTACCGCGGTCCCGGGGCGCGATGATGTCGCCCACCGCCGCCATCGTGGTCACGATCAGCCCGCCGCCGCCCAGCCCCTGGAGGGCGCGGAACGCGATCAGCTCGCTCATGTTCTGCGACAGGCCGCACAGCGCCGACCCGACCAGGAACAGCCCGATCGCCACCCGGAGCATGAGCTTGCGGCCGTAGAGGTCGCCGAGCTTGCCGTAGAGCGGGGTGACCACCGTCGAGGCGAGCAGATAGGCGGTTACGACCCAGGACAGGTGCGACAGTCCGCCGAGATCGCCGACGATCGTCGGCAGGGCCGTCGAGACGATCGTCTGATCGAGCGAGGCGAGCAGCAGGACCAGCAGGAGCGCGCCAAATATGACGCGCGTCCGCTGGGTCTCGCCGCCCGCCTCGTGGTCGAGCGATCCGAGCGCGGCCTCGCCCGTGGTCATGCCTGGTCCCTGGCTACTGGGCGCTGGCGTCGGCGGTGGCCGGTGCGGTGTCCCCGTCGGTCGAGGAATCGGAGGCGGCCGCCGGCGGGGCGGGCGGCGCGGGCGCTTCGGGATAGGCGGCGGCGAGTTGGTGGGCGCCCACCGCGCCCGCGACCCCGATCGCCGCTGCCGCCAGCGCCCAGCCCGGACCGCTGCGCTCCCGGCCCAGGGCGTGATCGAGCGACAGTTCGCCGGGTCCGACCTCGGCAAGCGCGAGCACGGCCGCGATCAGCACCGCGTTGTACTCGTAGCCGCCGTTGGTCACCCACGGGCCGTTCTTGAGATGGACCCGGTGAATCGCGGTCAGCATGACCGAGGTGAGCGAGCCCGCGGCCAGCGGCGTGGCCAGGCCGAGCGCGAGCGCGGCGCCACCCCCGGCCTCCGCGGCCCCCGCGGCAAGCGCGTTGCGGCGCCCCGGGCGCATCCCGAGCCCCTCGAACATCTGGGCGGTCGGCTCGAGCCCGTGCCCGCCGAACCAGCCGAACAGCTTCTGCGTGCCGTGCCCAAAGAAAAACCCACCGACGGTGAGCCTGAGCAACAGGCGGCCGATCTTCATAGCTCCTCCTGTGTCGAGTGAGCGCTCCGCTACCCGGTTTCTTGGGGAGCGCCGATGTGCCGGACGTGACGTCGGCAAATCATATAGCTAGCTCGATCATCGGGGTGCCACGATATATTCCGCCCGTGTCTGTCCGTACCTCACGCAAGCGAGCACAGCCGCCGGCCACCGGGCTGCTCGAGGAGCGCCGGTCGAGTCCCGGACTCCTGCTCGCCCTGCTCGGCCACTACGCGATGCGCCGGCTGCGCGAGGTCCACACCCGGCACGAGCTGAGCCCACGCCAGTTCCAGCTGCTCGGGCTGCTCTACGACCGCGGCCCGACGGGGCAGCGCGAGCTCGGACAGCTGATGGAGACCGACCCGAGCATCCTGGTCACGCTGCTCAACCCGCTCGAGGCCGAGGGCATCCTGTCCCGCCGTCGCGATCCGCTCGACCGCCGGCGCCACCTGGTCAAGCTGACCGTGCGCGGCGAGCGCCGGCTGGCCGCGGCCGCACAGGCTCAGCGCGAGGCCGAGGAGGAGCTGTTCGCCGGGCTCGACGACACCCAGCGCGAACAGCTGCGCGTGCTGCTCGTCGCGCTCAAGGAAAGTCTCTCGGCCGACTGCGCCGAGGCGTCCGGAACCGAGGACTGCTAGCGAGTTCGACGCGTATGCAAAGCCGTCGGGGCGAGGGGGTCAGAGTTCACGCCGTGGCGTTCCTCCACGCTGGGGTGAGCGGGGGTTTGTCTACCTGGTCCGCTCGCCCCGACGAGGCAGCTATGCATTCGGGGACAAGTCTGCCCGGATCCTCGGTCGGATAACAGCTCCCCAAGGGTTGCCGTCGCACACCTTTCGCAGAAGGACTGGGTTCGTGGCTCACGTGACCGAAGTGAAAGATTTCGCCTGGATTCGCGGATAAGTGGATGTGAGCGACGATCACGCCGAGCGGTTCTCCGAGGTGTACGAGGACCTTTACGGCCGCGTGCGCGCCTACGCGGCCCGGCGCGTGGGGCCCGACGCGGCCGACGAGGTCGCCGCCGAGACGTTCACCGTCGCCTGGCGCCGGTTCGACGTCGTGCCCGCCGAGCCGCTTCCGTGGCTGTATGGCGTTGCGCGTAACGTGGTGGCGCGGCATAAGGCCTCGCTCGCCCGCCAGGCCGCGGCCCGGGACGCGATCGGCCGCGAGCGGCCGGTGAGCGCCGAGGCGCGCGCCACCGAGGACGAGGAATTGTGGGAGGCCTGGCTCGCGCTGAGCGAGACCGACCGCGAGGTTCTGGCCCTGGTGGCGTGGGAGGAGCTCCCGGTGGCCGAGGCGGCGCGGGCGCTCGGCTGCTCGGCGCCGGTGTTCTCGGTCCGGCTGCACCGGGCCCGACGGCGCCTGGAGCGGCTGCTCGCGGCGCGCGGCCAGGGAGCGGCGCACCCGGTTTCGACCCTCTCGGAGGCCTCATGACCCTCCAGCTGCCCGAAAGCCTCGAGCGCCTGTCCCGGGCCAACCCGGCCCGTCCCGACGACGAGCTGGGCCGCACACCCGCGGCACAGGCAACCCTGGCCTGCATCCTCGCCACCGAGCGCGGGGCCGCGCGGAGGCGGGCCCGCCGGCACGGTCACCGCTTGGCGATCGTGCTGGTCGCGGCGCTGCTGCTCGCGGTGGGCGGGGCGGTGGCCGCCACCGATCCGTTCGGGCTGTTCCGTAGCCCCAACCCGGGGAGCGCGATCTTCGGCATTGACCCGAGCCGCCACGTTACGCCCCCCACGCAGCCACAGATCGCCTGCCCTCACACGTTCGGCGTGGGGTTCACATGCAGCACAGGCCTGAACGGCCAGCGCTACATGCTGCTCGACCACGTGTGGGCCCCCAACCCGCCGCTCAGCCGGACGCGGATGCAGGCCGCGCTCCGCCAGCAACGCCGACAGGGCCAGCTCTCGGCTCAGGCCGTCAAGCGCTTGGATGCCGACCTGGCCGCCGTCTCCGACCGCTTCCTGGCCAGCCTCAACGTGATGTTCCGCTTCGGCACGTTCAGCACCAACCTCACCTCGCGGGGAAGGCCGCGGGTGCCGCCCTCGGGTGTGCCGGCGCTGCTGGTTTGCGAGCCGGCGGGTCCGGCCCTGAGCTGCCGCGATATGAACGGCGACGACTCGGCGCCGGTCGGCGGCGGGATCTACCAGGCCCTGCCGGCGCCCGACTGGCGACCCGCGCCGCCGCAACAGTCCGACGACACCTCGCAACTCGAGGTGACGATCCTCGGACACCCGCCGACCGCGGCCGAACAGCGCCTCCTGATCGATCTGCTGAGGTACTCCACTACGCAGGGCTCGGCCTCGTCGGCGCGCCCCCAGCGCGCCGCGCCTCCTTCATCGCGCTGAGCGGGCAGGCTTCCGCCGACACGTAAGGTACGGGTAATGCCCAGGGGACCGGAGGAGTCGATCGAAGCACGCCCGAACGTGATCCTCGGCGTGCTGCTGCTCGCCGGTCTGGCTTACGCCGTGCTGAGCTCGGCCGTGATCCCGGCCCTGCCCACGATCCAGCACGACCTCCACACGACCGAGACTGGGGTCACCTGGCTGTTGACCGGCTTCCTGCTCTCGGCCTCGGTTGGCACCGCGATCATCGGCCGGCTGGGCGACATGTACGGCAAGGAGCGCCTGCTGCTCTGGACGCTGCTCGTGCTGGCGGCGGGGACGCTGCTCGCCGCGGTGGCGAACACGTTGGCGGTGCTGATCGCGGCGCGCGTGATCCAGGGTGTGGCAGGCGGGATCTTCCCGCTCTCCTTCTCGATCGCCCGTGACGAGTTCCCGCCAGAGCGCGTGGCCGGCAGCATCGGGCTCATCTCCGCGATCCTGGGCATCGGGGGCGGCTGCGGCCTGGTGGTGGGTGCGCTGATCGTCGAGCACCTGAGCTGGCACTGGCTGTTCTGGCTACCGCTCGGGGTCACGCTGGTGACCGCGTTCTGCACCTGGCGCTACGTCCCGGAGTCTCCGGTCCGTACGCCTGGGCACGTCAACTGGCTGGCCGCGGTCCTGATGAGCGTGGGGATCTGTTGCGTGCTCATCGCGATCGCGCAGACCACCGTGTGGGGTTGGGGTGATCCCCGGACCTTGCTGCTGTTCGCCGCCGGCTTGGGCGTGTGCGCGGCCTGGGTGGCCGTCGAGCTGCATAGCCGCGAGCCGCTGGTCGACATGGCGATGATGCGCGTGCGCGGGGTGTGGACGACCAACCTGGCCGCGTTCCTGCTCGGCGCCGGCCTGTATGCCTCGTTCATCGTCTATCCGCAGTTCGCCCAGCTGCCGCGGCCCGTCGGCTTCGGCGCCTCGGTCGTCGTCTCCAGCCTCTACCTGCTGCCGGCCGGCTTCGCGATGGGCTTGCTCGGCGCCGTGGCGGGCCGGGTCGCCCACCGCTTCGGATCCAAGGCCGCGCTGCTCGCCGGCGCCTCGGTCACCGCGCTGGGCTTCGGGTGGCTGGCCGTCGCCCATAGCCATCCCATCGACATGCTGATCTCCTCGACGGTGTTCGGGATCGGCATCGGCCTGGCCTTCGCGGCGCTCGGCAACCTGATCGTCCAGGCCGTCCCACCCAGCCAGACCGGAGTGGCCACCGGCGTGAACACCGTGATGCGCACGCTGGGCGGCGCGCTCGGCGGCCAGCTATCGGCCACGTTCATCGTCGACAATATGCGCCACGGCGTGCCCACGGCTACCGGTTTCGTCGAGACGTTCGTGATGGCGACGGGCTTCCTCGTGGTGTGCGTGGTGGCCGGGCTCCTGATCCCGGGTGGCCGGCCGGCGACCGAGCCGCTGGTGCTGGACTCGCACCTCGCGGCGAATCCCAAATAGGCGGGGACGGTGGCGCGGGGGCTCCGGTCCGGAGTAGGCTGCGCACATGGCCAAAGCGCACAACAAGCGCAAGGCTGACGAGAACGGCCACAAGCCCAAGAAGCTCACGCGCGAGCAGTTCGACAAGGAGCTGCTGAGGCTCCAGCGCGAGCTCGTGATCATGCAGGAGTACGTCCGCGCCAACGGCCTGAAGATCGTGGTGATCTTCGAGGGGCGCGACGCCGCGGGCAAGGGCGGCGTGATCAAGCGGATCACCGAGCGGACCAGTCCACGCATATGCCGGATCGTCGCCCTGCCGGCGCCGACCGAGCGCGAGAAGACGGAGTGGTACTTCCAGCGCTACGTCGCCCACCTTCCGGCCGCGCGGCGAGATCGTTCTGTTCGATCGCTCCTGGTACAACCGCGCCGGCGTCGAGCGGGTGATGGGGTTCTGCACGGAGGCCGAGTACCAGGAGTTCATGCGCTCCTGCCCGGAGTTCGAGCACATGCTGTTGCGCTCGGGGATCCGGCTGATCAAGTACTGGTTCTCGGTCTCCGACGAGGAGCAGGAGCGCCGTTTCCAGGCCCGCGTCCACGACCCGATGCGGCGCTGGAAGCTCAGCCCGATGGACCTCGAGTCGCGGGCCCGCTGGGTCGCGTACTCCCGGGCCAAGGACGAGATGTTCCGCTATACCGACATCAAGGTCGCGCCGTGGTACGTCGTGCAGGCCGACGATAAGCGTCGTGCGCGGCTGAACTGCATCGCCCACCTGCTCTCGATGGTGGAGTACGAGGACCTGACGCCGCCGCCCCTCGAGCTGCCGCCACGCGCGGAGGAGGCGTACATCCGTCCTCCGATTGAGGAGCAGACGTTCGTGCCCGAGATCTACTGATCAGGTCCGACCCGGCGTCGCAGGGCGCCGGCGAGCGACCCGAGCCCGATCACCGAGGTCAGCGCGCCCAGCGTGCCCGGGCCGGCGTGGAGCGTGAAGCGGACGAGCGCGGGCAGCATGAACTGGATTGGCGGGACCGCGAACAGCCCGGTGAGCATGGTCAGCGCGAGCAGCGAGGAAATGCTGCGCGAGCCCATCACGTAGCGAAGGCCGGTCCGGATCGCGCTCCCGAGCGCCTCCCGCGTCTGGACGACGCGCGAGCCCGGCGCCGGCAGCAGCGCCACCGCCACGATCACCCCGAGGAAGCTGGCCGCGTTTACCGCGAACACCCAGGTGGGGCCGACCGTGGCCAGCAGCACGCCGGCGATCGCCGGGCCGATGAAGCGCGCGCTCTGCAGCAGCAGGCTGTTGATCGCTACCGCGCTCTCCAGGTGCTCGCGCGGCACGGTGGTGGCGAGCATCGCGTGAAAGGCCGGGAAGGCCAGCGTCCCGAGGCTCCCGCCGAGCACCGCCAGCACACCCATCCCGACCACGGTGAGCGACCCGGTGGCGAACAGCACGGCGAGCAGCACCGACACCGCCATGTTGGCGATCTGGAGGACCAAAACCAACCGACGGGGATCGAAGCGGTCGGTGAGCGGGCCGGCCGGCAGGCCCAGCACCAGGTTGGGGATCGTGCTCAAGAAGCCGACCACGCCGAGCGCCGCCACCGAGCCCCCGAGTAGGAGCGCGACGTACCCGAACGCCGCCCACTCGACCCAGCTGCCGATCTGGTTGATCAGCACCCCGGCGGCGAACCGCCGGAAGCGCTTGTCGCGCAGCGCCGCCAAGGTCACCCGGGCGCCGCGGCGAGCGCCCGGGCCGGCCACGGTCGCGTTCGTGCTCGCCCCCCGGTCGCGACCCAGGAACTCGAGCACCCCGCCCCGCACCGCGTACGCCTCGAACCCGCGGTCGCGCAGGAAGTAGGCGACGCGAACGCTCGTCGCCTCGCGCACGCAGGCGCAGGCCAGGACGATCGGTACGCCGCGGGGAAACGTGCCAAGGCTGGCCGCGATCTCGTCGGGCGGGATCCGGCGGGCCTGCTCGAGCGGTGATCGCGGGTCGAGCTGCCGGCGCACGTCGACCAGCACCGCGCCATCCTGCACGAGACCGCGAGCCGCGTGCGCCTCGATCCGGAACGACGAGGGACGCAGCGCCGAGGGGAGGTGGTAGCGGCGCGTGAGCGGGGTCACGTCCCCTGTACGAACCGTACGATCGGCCGGATCAGTACGCTCGCGCCCGTGGACGACTGGTTCGACGAGCTGGCCGAGTTCCTGCGAATCGAGTCGGTCAGCGCCGATCCCGCCCATGCGGCCGACGTGCGGCGAGCCGGCGAGTGGGTGTGCAGCTTCATCCGCGATGCCGGCGGGAGGTGCGAGCTCATCGACTGGCATGGCCAGCCCCTGGCGATCGGCGAGGTGCCCGCGTCGTCGGACCCGCAGACCGCGCCGACGATCCTTTGCTACGGCCACTTCGATGTCCAGCCTCCGGATCCGCTCGAGCTCTGGGAGTCGCCGCCGTTCGAGCCCACGATCCGCGGCGAGCACCTGTACGCGCGGGGAGCGGCCGACGACAAGGGACAGCTCTACATGCTGCTGGCCGGCGCCCGCGAGCTGGCCCGGGCGGGGCGGCTGCCGGTCAACGTGCGCTTCGCCTGCGACGGCGAGGAGGAGACCGGCGGTCACTCGATCGTCGAGTGCCTGGCGGCCGACGAGCGCGGCGCTCAGGTCGGGATCATCTTCGACAGCGGAATGATCGGACCCGGTCGCCCGGCCTTCGACGTGGCCACGCGCGGCCTCGTCTATTTCCACCTGACGCTGCGGAGCGGAGCGCGCGACCTGCACTCCGGCGTGTACGGAGGGGCCGCGCTGAACGCGCCCCATGCCCTGATCCAGACGCTCGCAGCGGTCCTGCCGGTCGACGGGCACCTGCCCGAGCCACTGCGCCGGGGGATCGCACCGCCCACCGAGGCCGAGCTATCGGACTGGCACGCACTCCCCCCGGGCGCGGACGAACTGGCCAACCAGGGCGCGCGGCCGACGGACGCGCGCGCGGCCGAGGAGTTCTACGTACGCACGTTCGCCGAGCCGGCGCTCGACGTAAACGGAATCGCCAGCGGCTCACCGCACCAACAGAAGACCGTGCTGCCTATCGAGGCGGTCGCCAACGTGTCGATCCGGCTGGCGCCGGGCCAGGATCCGGACGAGATCGGCCGCGAGTTCGAGCGCCTGCTCCGGGCGGCCGTGCCCGCCGGCGCCGCGCTCGAGATCGAGCCGCTGGCCTCCGCGCCCCCGGCGCTCGTCGATGCCGAAAGCCCGGCCATCCAACTCGGGCTGCGCGCGTTCGAGCGCGCCCTCGGCGTACGGCCGGCGCTGATCCGTAGCGGGGGGACACTGCCGATCGCCGCCGCCCTGGTCGAGCGGGGCATCCCGACGATCATCACCGGCTTCGCGCTGCCCGATGGGAACATCCACTCGCCGAACGAGCGGCTGCGGACCGAGTACGTGCCGCTCGGGATCTCGGCGGCGCGTGCGTTGTTCGAGGAGCTGGCGGGGCTTTAGACCAGGGCGGGCGCGTCCGGGAGGCCGGCCAGAGCCGCGTCGAGGTCCGCCTGGGAGAACTCGGGGTCCTCGAGCCTGCCGGCCAGGTACGCGTCGTAGGCGCTCAGGTCGAAGTGCCCGTGCCCGCACAGGCCGAACAGGATCACCCTGGATTCGCCGGCCTGCTTGGCGGCCTCGGCCTCCTCCAGCACGGCCCGGATCGCGTGCGCCGGCTCCGGGGCCGGGATCACGCCCTCCGCCCGGGCGAACTGAACAGCCGCCTCGAACGTCTCGTTCTGCTTGTACGCCCGGGGCTCGATCAGCCCCTGCTTGACCAGTCCGCACACGAGCGGCGAGTCGCCGTGGTAGCGCAGGCCCCCGGCATGCACGGGCGGCGGGACGAAGTCGTGGCCGAGCGTGTACATCGGCATCAGCGGGGTCAGTCCGACCGTGTCGCCGAAGTCGTACGCGTAGACGCCGCGGGTCAGGGTCGGGCAGGCCGCGGGCTCGGCGGCCACGAACCGGGTCTTGGCCTGGCCCCGCATCACCCGGCGCAGGAACGGGAAGGCCAGCCCGCCGAAGTTGGAGCCGCCGCCCACGCACGCGACGATCACGTCCGGCTCCTCGCCGGCCATGGCCATCTGGGCCAGCGCCTCCTGCCCGATCACGGTCTGGTGCAGCAGGACGTGATTCAGCACCGACCCGAGGGAGTAGTTCGTGTCAGGGTTCTGGGCGGCCACCTCGACCGCCTCGGAGATCGCGATCCCGAGCGAGCCCGTGGTGTGCTCGGCCTGGGAGCGCCCGGACTCGGTCACGTCGGACGGGGAGCGGTGCACGGTGGCGCCCCACGTCTCCATCATCGAGCGCCGGTAGGGCTTCTGGTCGTAGCTCGAGCCGACCATCCACACCTCGCACTCGAGCCCGAACAGGCGGCAGGCGAAGGCCAGAGCCGAGCCCCACTGGCCGGCCCCGGTCTCGGTGCTGAGCTTCTTGATCCCGGCCTGGGCGTTCTCGTAGGCCTGGGCCACGGCGGTGTTCGGCTTGTGCGAGCCGGGCGGCGAGCCCCCCTCGTACTTGTAATAGATGTGGGCGGGGGTGTCGAGCGCGCGCTCCAGGCGGCGGGCACGATACAGCGGGGTCGGGCGCCAGATCTTGTATGCCTCGCGCACGGGCTCCGGGATCTCGATCTCCGGCTCGGCCGAGACCTCCTGGAGAATCAGGGC
Source organism: uncultured Solirubrobacterales bacterium (assembly GCA_963832315.1). Taxonomy (GTDB): domain Bacteria; phylum Actinomycetota; class Thermoleophilia; order Solirubrobacterales; family Solirubrobacteraceae; genus Palsa-465. The sequence continues at coordinate 504,015 of CAWHTT010000018.1, forward strand.
CATCGGGAAGATCGGCGACAGGTCGTCCGGACCGGCCGGCTGCTTGGTGCCCGGATGCAACGGCGGTGGCGCGGGGTGGGCGGGATCAGATATATCGGCCATCAGGTTGACCCAATGGGTCGGGATGTCCGGTTCGTCGAGCACGAACTTGACCCGCTCTTCGCTCATCGCCTCTCCTTAGTGCGTCGCTGGAGGGCGCAGCCTAATCGAAAGGGCGCCCTCGGCGGCTGCGTTGCTGTCGTACATAGACTGGAGGGATCCATGAGCCTGGAACTGCTTGACGCGCACGAGACGGACGAGGGAATGGCCGTCACGTTCGCCACCGAACGAGGGATCGAACGGCTGGAAGGCAGCCCCGACGAGATGGCCCGGCTCGCCCGGGCGATGCAGCAGGTCGCCGCGCTGGGCGCGCTGAACGAGCACGAGCGCGTGTGGATCGAGGAGGTCGCGGTCGGACGCTCGCTCGTCAAGCTCGGACTGAGCCCCGGTGGGCAGGCCCGGGTGATGATCCTGCACGATGCTCGCCGCGCCGAGCACGATCCGGAGGAGTAGCCCGCGGGCCTGACTGGCGACGCCGGTCAGCAGCCGCCGGCGGCGCGCAGACGCTGGCGGTAGCGATCCATGTCAGCGTGGTCGAAGTCGCCGTGGGTCTGATGGCGCAGCGCGACCACGTCCTCGCGGTGGTAGGGACTCGAGAGGCTCTCGTTGTGCCCGATCACGTTGCGGACCTCGATGTCGAAGCGGCAGCGCAGCCAGCGGACCAGGCGGAGGTTGGCCGACATCTGCCGGGGGTTGTCCATCACCTGGGCGTCGCTGACGCCGACGTTCTCGATCCCGATCGCGGTCCAGTTCAGACCGACCGTGTGGCGGCACATGGTGCCCAGCGATACGAGCTGGTGGATCGTGCCGTCGGTGTCGATCACGAAGTGCGCGCAGGTGGCGGGCAGCTCGTGGAGCTCTGAGTCGGGCACGTCGTTGGCGAACGTGTTCCAGGCCGACTCGTACGTCGACGAGTCGGTGTAGTGGATGACGATCACGTGCGGGTCGATGAGCCGCCAGGTCGGCTTCATGAAGCTGCCGTAGTGCCGGCGCACGTAGGCGACCATCTCGGCCTTGCGCTTGGCGCCGAACGGGATCGGGCTCCAGACGATCCCGGGCCGCGGCGGCGACGGCGACGGCGACGCGGCGCTCGGCGCCGGGTTGGCGGTGGTGCCTCCCGTCGATCCCGGAACGGCGAATAGCGCCAACAGCAAAGCCACGATCCCGCGCATCGCTGAAGTGTTACCCATGTGCCGCCCTGGCGGTTACCGCGGTGTTACGCGCGCCGCCGTACAACTTTGCCTCGTGAGTCCTCCGGAACATCCCGTAGACGGGTCCGGGTGGTTCCGTCTAGCGCGGCGCGGCGGCGGCCCTGAGAATGGTCCTGTGAGCGCCCTACCCTCGCCGCTCTACCGCTGCACGGTGTGCGAAGCGGACTGGACCTACGAGGCCGTCCGGTACATCGCCTGCTGCCGGGCCTGCGGCGGCAGCCTGCTGCGGTGCGACGCCGCCGCGTCTGCGCCCGCGCCACCGCCCCGCCGGGTCAAGCGGCCCGGTGGTCGATGGGGCTCTCCGTTGCCTGCGAGGTGATCAGCCGCGCGCCCCGGCCGTGGGTGATGAAGCTGAACGACCAGCGGATGAACACCAGGATGCGGTTCTGGAAGCCGACCAGGTAAAAGAGGTGGACGAACAGCCAGGTCAGCCAGGCAACGGCCCCGCTGAGCCGCAGGCCCTTGATGTCGGCAACCGCGGATCCCCGGCCGATCGTGGCCAGGTTGCCCTTGTCGCGGTAGTGGAAGGGCGCGTTGGGATGGCCGTCCAGACGCGCCTTGACCACCTTGGCGACGTAGCGGCCCTGTTGCATCGCGGACGGCGCCACGCCGGGTAGCGTCACCACGGTGCCGTCGGTCTGGCGCACCCGGACCATGTCGCCCAGCGCAAACACCTCGGGGTGACCGGGGAGCGTGAGGTCGGGCTCCACCGCCACCCGGCCCGCCCGGTCGAGGTCTGCCCCGGTCAACTCGCCCAGCGTCGTGGCCATTCGCGACGCGGTCACGCCGGCGGCCCAGACGACCGTTCGGGTCGGGATGCGCCTCGGCTGCGCGCCCGACTCCTCGATCATGACGCCCTCGGCGTCGACGCCCGTCACCGTCGCGTTCAGGATCGGCGTCACCCCAAGTCGCTCGAGCGAGCGCTTGGCCTTCGCGGACAGCTTCGGGGGGAAGCTCGTGAGGAGCCGGTCAGCCGCTTCGACCAGCAGGATGTTCCCGGAGCGCGTGTCGATCTCGCGGAAGTCGCGCCGGAGCGTGTCCCGGGCCAGCTCGCCGATCTGGCCCGCCATCTCGACCCCGGTCGGGCCGGCCCCGACCACGACGAACGTGAGCCAGGCGGCGCGGCTCTCGGGGTCCGGCTCGTCCTCCGCCGCCTCGAACGCGGCCAGGATGCGACCCCGGACCAGAAGCGCGCTCTCGAGCGACTTGACCTCGGCGGCGTACTCGCTCCACTCGTCGTGGCCGAAGTAGGAGTACTGCGAACCGCCGGCCACGATCAGCGTGTCGTAGGGGAGGGTGGGCGGCGCGGGCACGCCGGCCACGGAGCGCAGATGCAGCTCGCGCGCGTCGAGATCGAAGCCCGCGACTTCGGCGAGCATCACCCGGACGTTGGCGTATCGCTTGAAGATGGCCCGCAGCGGATAGGCGATCTCGCCCGGCGACAGCGCGCCGGTGGCCACCTGGTAGGACAGCGGCTGGAACAGGTGGAAGTTGCGCCGGTCGACCAGCGTGACCTCGACCGGGGCGCGGCGGAGCTTCTGGACCGCCTGGAGCCCCCCGAAGCCGCCGCCGATCACCACCACGCGATGGACGCCGTCACTGGGCATGTCCGCGAGAAGGTACCGGGGCGGGCTGCGGTTCAGGGTGGGCGCCGGGTCAAGCACGGTCCGAGCCGGGCGCGGTTCAGGGTGGGCGCCGGGTCAAGCACGGTCCGAGCGATGCCGATCAGGCCAAGGTGGAGCATCTAGCTAGTACACCGGCGCCGTTGCCGCTGGGACGGCCCGTCCGCCGCCGGATCGGCCGGCGTCTCTTGGGCCTGGCCGCGATCGTCGTGGTCGGCCTCGGGCTCGGGATGCACAAGACCGTCAAGCGGTACACGGTCACCTCGGGGTCGATGGAGCCGACGCTCCAAATCGGCGAGCGGGTGTCCGCCGATCGATCGAGCCCCCAGATCGGCGACATCGTGGTGTTCCATCCCCCGGCCGGCGCGCGGGCCAAGGACCCGGTGTGCGGCTCTGGCTTTGAGGGCAGCGGCTCCACGCGGCCGTGCGACGTGGCGGTCCCTCAGGAGCTGGGCTCGGTGTTCGTCAAGCGCGTGGTGGCCGGGCCTGGCGATCTGGTGGCGATCGTGGACGGCCATGTCGTGCGCAACGGCGTCCAGGAGAACGAGCCTTACGTGGCGGCGTGCGGCCCCGGCGACGCGTGCAGCTTCCCGACAGCGGTGCGAGTGCCGCCGGGCGAGTACTACCTGCTGGGCGACAACCGTGGCGTGTCCGACGACAGCCGGTTCTGGGGCCCGGTGCCGCGGGCGTGGATCATCGGAACCGTCGTCGACTGCTCGCTGCTCGACACGCTCTGCCGTCCGGCCCGCTGAGTCTCCGCCCGGTTCCGCGCGGCGGGGGTCGAGGGCCGGGCCGGCGGGTTCCGGGCGCGACGGGGCGGGCGCGGGGTGCAAAACGCACCAAAGCGCCCCGCCGCGCATCCGCTTGGTGCACATAAGCACCGCCACGACGCTTATGTGCACTAAGCGGGCGGCGAGATGGCCGGTTTGCTGCGAAATGCACTGGAGGCCGGCGCGTTCGACCTCGGTGTCGGGCGCCCGAGCCGTAAGCTCACCGAACGTGACCGAACCCGCCCGTATGGAACCCTCCGAGGCCGGCCTGGTGGCGGCCACAGAAGGTTGGTTCGTGGTCAACGTCCGCGACGCGGCCTGGGTGACCGGCGAGCACTTCGGCGACGCATGCATCATCGAGGGCGACGCTGCCCCGTTTGACCAGGTCGGCTACACGCTCGCCGTGCTGCGGCCCGGGCAGCCGAGCGGCCTCTATCACCGCGAGGGAAACCAGGAGGACTTCCTGGTGCTCTCGGGCGAGTGCCTGCTGCTCGTCGAGGGCCAGGAGCGCCGGCTGCGGGCCTGGGACTTCGTGCACTGTCCCGAGGGGACCGAGCACATCTTCGTGGGCGCCGGCGAGGGCCCGTGCGTGGTGTTCATGGCCGGGGCGCGCCGGGCACCCAGGGAAGCGACCTACGTGCGCTCAGAGCTCGCCGTGCGCCACCGCGCCGGGGTGGAGCGGGAGACGAGCTCCTCGGCGGAGGCGTATGCGCCGTTCGGCCGGTGGCGACCCGGCCAACCCGCGAGCTGGGAAGGACTGCCCTGGGAGGCGTGATCGCGCCTCACCGGTCCGAATCCCGGTCCTTTTTCTCGTCTTCGCCGTCGTCCTCGTCGGTGTCCTCGTCCGCGTCGGCTTCGCGGTCGTCGTCGTCCTCGTCGGCTTCGCGGTCGTCGTCCTCGTCCTCGCCGGCTTCGCGGTCGTCGTCCTCGTCGGGATCGCGGCCCGCCTCACCCTCGTCACTGTCCTGCGTGTCGTGGGTGACGTCCTCCGCGGTGACCTGGCGGATTTCGGCGCTGCCCGGGTCGCGCAGCCGTTCGTGGGTCTCATCGGTCCGTGTGTCGGCGTCGGGCGTCTCCAGAGCGTCGAGGTCCTCGACCAGCTGCGCTTCGCCACCCTCCTCGGGCACCAGACTGGCGTACGACTTGTTGTCGCTGCGCATCTCCTGGTCGCCGGTGTCGATGCCGTAGTAGTCGCGGAGCTCGCGGTCGCACTCGGCGGAGATGCCGTCGCTGTCATCGACCTCCGGCGCATCGCCGATCCGCTTCACGCTGTAGGGCACCCGGAGCTCGCCGTCCTCGTCCTTGATCCGGGCCAGCGGGATCAACACCTTCCGCTTCTTGGCGATGCCCGAGCTCATCTCCACCTCGACCCACATGGGGTAGCCATCGGTGGCGTAGATCTGCTTCACCTTGCCGATGGGGTTCTCCGCCTGGTCGGAGATCTTCTTTCCTGGCAGGCTGCTGACGTCCTCGATCGGCGCGGTCATCTCTCTCCCTCCGGGGTTGCCCTAGGGGTCCGACCTACCCAATCCGCCCCGGGGACAAGCCTTCAGCACATCCCCGGGGGCGCCGCCTCGGTCGCCCGTACGGGCGCGGATGTGCACTGCGCGTGATTCGGGGTTTCGCCGCCAAGGCTCCGGGGGATGTCATGCGGCGTGGTCCTGATGGGATGGCTGTGGCTCGGCTCCCCATTCGTGGTGATCGCCGTGATCGCGCACGACCAGCGCCTGCTCCGCCAGGTGGCGGTCCATCACACCGGGTGCCTGACGGCGGGTTGGACCGGCGTGGCCATGATGTGCCTCGGAGTGGCGCTCATGCCGAGCGTGCTCGGCACGCTGATGTTCTGGGTCGGCACGCCGCTGGCCGGCCTGGCCGTGTGGCTGCGCCGTGACGACGGCGGCGGCGGGGGTGGCGAGGACCCCGACGTCCCGCCCATCGATTGGGACGAGTTCGAGCGCTCGTTCTGGGCCGACGTGCGCCGGCGGGGGCCCGGCCCGCGCCGCCCCCGTACTCCGTCCGCGCGCTGACTCGCCCCACGGCGCGGCACCGGGTCGGGTGGCGAGCGCTCCCGTCCGGCGAACCGGACCGGGCGATCGGTTGCCCGCGGACCGGACCGGACCGGACCGCTGCCGATCCCGGTCTAATCGCCGGGGAGCGCCGGCTCGACCGGAACCGTCGAGCCCTCGGGCACGATCTTCCCGGGGTTCAGGTGCCTGCCCGGGTCGAAGCCGTCGAACAGGGCGCCCAGCAGCGCGACGCCCGGCTCGGAGATGTCCTGCTCGAGCCACTGTGCGTGCTCGGTGCCGACCGCGTGGTGATGCGAGAGGGTGGCGCCGTTGTCGACGAACGCCTGCTGGATCGCCGACTTGACGACCTCGTATTCGGCGAGCATGGCGTCCGGACTCGTCCCCTTGAACGCGAAGGTGAAGTACAGGCAGGCGCCGGCGTGGTAGCTGTGCGACAGGTGGCACATCACGTAGCCCTGAACGGCCAGCTGATCGAAGGCGCGATTGGCCTCGGTCACGACCGCGTCGTACAGCGGCATCAGGTTGCTCCACGTCGTCGCGGTCTCCGACACGTCGCCGGGCGCCCCGCGGTCGAGGAGGAAGTCGCGGATGTACGGGATGTCGAACTTCTTCTGGTCGTAGAGCACGCCCGGTCCCGCGCCCACGCACAGCCCGCCGTGGCGCTTGACGAGCCTTCCGACCGCGCGACGCTCCGTAGCGACGTGGCGCCGGCTGCCCTCGTAGCCGATGAACGACAGGCACATCCGCTCGGGATCGAATCCCAACCGCCGGTGCACGAAGATCTTGAGCGCCGCCGATTGCAGCTTGTCGACGAGCGTGGGATTCACCCGCATGGCGAACGAGAACTGCGTCTCGTTGGCGTCCGAGACGCGAGTCACCGACGCCGAGTACTCGCTGTCGGAGAGGTCGCGCATGGCGGCCAGGCCGTCGGCAAAGGTCGGGAACAGATAGCCGAGGATCGTGCGCTCGTCGGGGATCCGCCGGACGTGCACGATGGCCTCGGTGATGATGCCCAGCCGCCCCTCGCTGCCCAGCACCATCTGGCGGACGCTGGGTCCGTTCGACGCGGCCGGGACCGGCCGCGTGACCAGCGTGCCCGACGGCGTCACCACCCTCAGTCCCTTGACCATGTCCGCGATGTCGCCGTAGCGGTCCGACTGCATGCCCGAGGAGCGCGTGGCGATCCAGCCGCCGAGCGTCGAGTGTGGGAACGAGTCCGGGAAGTGCCCGAACGTGTACCCGAGCGCGCCCAGCTGCTCCTCGAGGTGGGGACCGAACACGCCGGCCTGTACGCGGGCCAGGCGCGACTCGCCGTCCACCTCGAGCACCCGGTCCAGGCGTTCCAGGTCGACCGAGACCACCGGGCGCGACTCGCCGTCCGGAGCCTGGAGCGACCCGGAGATCGAGGACCCGCCGCCAAACGGGATGAGCACCGCGTCGGCTCGCAGCGCCGCCTGCACCGTGGCGGTCACCTCCTCCTCGCTGCCGGGACGCACGACGACGTCCGGCAGGCGGGGCAGGTCGCCGCGACGCTGCCGGATCAGGTCGCGCAGCGATTTCCCGCGGCCGTGCACGACGCGATCGAGCGGCTCGGTCGAGACGAATCGATGACCGACGGCCTGCTCGAGGTCAGCGCATAGATCGTCCGGCAGAGTCGGCTCGGCGATCGGCAGCTGGTCGAAGCGCACCGGCGCGCCGCCCATCACACGGACGTCAACGCCGATCTTGTCGAGGATGAACGGGCCGAGCGCCGGCTTGTCCTTGTGCGAGAACTCGACCCCGTCGTGACCCCACCCCCACCACTTCATCGCGGGCATGCTTCACCTCGCCCGAGATCGCGTGGACGGCGTGTTCACGTAAAGCAGCGTAGTTTGGATTCGCTCAGTACGCCGTTACTCTTGACAGAAGCATAAGGTAAGTCTAATCTTACCGTTCGTGGCCACTTACCGACTTGACGCGTGGTTCGCGCTGGGCGATCCGACGCGCAAGGCGATCTTCGAGCTGCTGTTGGACCGTCCGCGCGCGGTGGGCGAGCTTGCCGGCGAGTTGCCGGTCAGCCGCCCCGCGGTCTCGCAGCACCTCAAGGTGCTCAAAGGCGCCGGGCTGGTGATCGACCGGCCGGTGGGTACCCGGCGCGTCTATCGCGTTGATCCGGACGGGCTGGCGACGCTGCGCGCGGACCTCGAGCGCTTCTGGGGGCAGGCCCTGAGCGCCTACAAAACGGCCGTCGAGCAATCGACCGACGAAGACCGATGAGCGGCGAAGCGGACACGACCGAGCGCTCGAACACCCCCGAGGCTGACCAGATGATCCACCACCCGGCCAGCGCGCCTCTCCCCGTTCAGGCTGCGGCGCCGATCTCGCGCGTGTAGTAGCCCGCGTTCAGGTCGTCGAGCAGTCCGGGGTGCGTCGGGTGCCAATCGTAGGTCGCGCGCGTGACCTCGCTCGAGGCCGGCACGTCGAGGCCGAAGAACATCGCGAGGAACCCGAAGTGCGCCGCCGCCTGGCTCGGGTCGATGCTCTGGGTGGGTACGCCGAGCGCGCGGCCGATCGCCTCGGCGATCTCGCGCGTCGGGATCCCCTCCTCGGCGACCGAGTTGAGGACCGCCCCGGCGGGCGCGTCGGTGAGCGCCGTGAGGTACAGCGGCGCGGCGTCCAGCACGTGGACCGCCGGCCACCGGTTCGCTCCGGTCGCCGATGTAGCCGGACACGCCGGCGTTCCTGGCGATCTGGGCGAGGACCGCGACGAATCCGTGGTCGCCCTCGCCGTGCACGGTCGGCGGATGCCGGACCGACGACACCCTGATCCCCGCGGCCGCCATCTCGACGCGGGCGTACTCGGAGGCCGCTCGCGGGTGGGCGTCCTTGGGCGGAAGGTCGTCCTCCGTGGCGAGTTGCCCCGGCTTCCCCATCCCGGTTCCCGACGAGAAGACGAGCGGCTTGTCGGTCCCTCTAAGTACCTCGGCGAACGCTTCGAGTGCCCGCTGGTTGAGCGCGGCGGCCTCGGCGAACCGGTTGAAGTCATCGTGGTTGTACGCCGTGTGGATAACGCCGTCAGCGGCCGCGGCTGCCTTCTTCAGGGTGTCGAGGTCCTCCAGATCGCCCCGGACCACCTCGACTCCCCGGTCCCGCAGCTTTGCCGCGGACCGCTCCGAGCGTGCAAGACCGGTGACGTCGTGACCCGCCTCGAGTAGCTCCGTGACGGTCGCGGACCCAATCCATCCGCTCGCGCCGGTGACGAATACATGCATTGCCAATGCCTCCTGTGATGCTGGCCTCCGGCTGTCATGTCAGCCGCTGACATCACTCTAGCACAATGATGTCAGCTTCTGACATCAACTACGATTCCATCGATGGTCCGCTGGGAACCCGACAGCCGCGGAAGGCTCGAGCAAGCGGCGCTCGCGCTGTTCGGCGAGCTCGGCTTCGAGGAGACGACGGTCGCCGCGATCGCGGAACGAGCCGGCGTCACCGAGCGCACGTTCTTTCGCCACTTCGCCGACAAGCGCGAGGTGCTGTTCGGCGGTGGCACGTCGTTCCAGGACACGATCGTCGCCGGTGTCCAGGCGGCGGGCCCTGACCGCTCCCCGCTGGAGGCGGTCGCCGCTGGATTCGCCGCCGCCGGCGATCTGCTTGAGGGGCGGCGTGATTTCGCTCTCGCGCGCAGCGCGATCATCGCCGCCAACCCGGGCCTGCAGGAACGCGAGCTGATCAAGCTGGCCTCGATCGCCGCTGCCGTCGGCGAGTCCTTGCGAGGGCGCGGGGTCGGTGAACCGGACGCGGACCTCGTCGCCGAATTGGGGGTCGCAGCATTCCGCGTTGCCTTCAGCCAATGGGTGGCGACGGCCGACGCGCCGCCGCTACCCGAGCTGATCGACGAGGCGTTTGGCCGGATGGCGGCACTGGCGCGCTGAGGTCATGACTGGCCGACCGTGCCTACTGGCGCGGATTACTACATCGACAGCGGAGGAGGAGACGATGGAATTCCTGGTCGGATTTGACGTGAACATTCCAGACGGGGCGCCGAAGTCCGAGGTCTCCGAGCGCGTGAGCGCCGAGGCGTCCGCAGCCGCCGACCTGGCTCGCCAGGGACATCTCGTGCGCCTCTGGAAACCGCCGGTCGCGCCGGGCGAAACCAGGGCGGTAGGTCTGTACCGAGCCGGCAGCCAGGCTGAGCTCGATGGTCTTCTCGGCGCCCTGCCGCTCACCGGTTGGATGGAGGTCACGGTCACGCCGCTCGAGCCGCACCCGAACGACCCGGCAAGCCCTCGACCGAGCGGCTTCAAGCTTCCAGATCCCCGCCTGACGCCGGTGTACCGCCTCGAGGCCACGGTCGGTGAGCCGCTCGACCTCGGCGACACCGCCCACGGTCACCGGCGGATCGTGCCGCTCACCGGCGGCACGTTCGCGGGTCCGACGATCAGCGGAAAGCTGCTCCCCGGGGCCAGCGCCGACTGGCAGACCGTGCTGGGCGACGGCACCGCGCTGGGCGACATCCGCTACACGCTGCAGACCGACAGCGGTGACGTGTTGTCCGTCCAGTCGCGCGGCGTGCGGCACGGCAGCGCAGAGGTTCTGGCCCGGCTGGCGCGCGGCGAGGCCGTGGACCCCAGCGAGTACACGTTTCGTACGTCGACCCAGATCGAGACGGCCGCCGCCGAACTCGACTGGCTGAACAAAGGGGTGTTCGTGAGCGTCGGCGGACGCCAGGCCGGTGGTGTGGTCTACGAGACCTACCTCGTCGAATGAGGGTGATAGGCGTCTACTGAGGCGTGCCGGCGTACTGCTCGTCGGTCACGTGCTCACCCCAGTTGACGGGGCTGCCGCTCTCGTCGTTCTGCTGCATGGCGATGTGCACCATGAACCGGTCCGGGGTGGCGCCGTGCCAGTGGTTCTCGCCGGGCTCGAAGAACACGCGGTCGCCGGGGCGGATGACCTCGATCGGGCCGCCCTCGCGCTGGCAGAGGCCGACCCCTTCGGTGACGAAGATCGTCTGGCCGTGCGGGTGGGTGTGCCAGGCGGTCCGGGCGCCGGGCGTGAAGTGGACGAGGGCGGCGGCGAACGTCGAGGTGCCGGCGGGTGCGGCCACCTGGTCGAGGTAGACGTCTCCGGTGAACCAGTCCGTCGGGCCCTTCTGGGTCTCGATGCTGCTGCGGGTGATCTGCACGATGTCCTCCTGGATGATCGGGATTGCACGGCGCACCGCCTGCAGGGATGCCACGGCCCGTCGCCGGCGCGCCATGAGCGCGCCGGCGACTGAGACCCTAGTCCCCATAAACCCGGGCATCTCGCTCGCAAGGTCGAGCCCCGTGGGCTAGCTCGTGGCGGGACCGGACGCCCGGAGCTCGTAGAGGCGGTTGAACGGGTCACCGATAGGTACTTCGTGTACCGATCCGAATCCGGCCGCGTGTCCGAACCGCTCGACGACCGCGGGTGGGCAGCCGCAGGTTCCGAGCCCGGTGCCGCCCTGGGCCAGTGACGTGGTCATGCAGTAGAGAACGCTGAAGCCGTACATGACGGTGGCGATTGGGCCGACGTTGTCCGCGGGGTCGTCGGCGCAGTTGATCTCGAGCCAGAGGTAGCTGCCCTCGTCGGTGAGCGAGCGCCGGATCCCCGCGACCAACCCAGCCGGATCGGCCGCGTCGTGTACTACGTCAAAGGTCGAGATCACGTCGAACTTCTCCGGGAGGCCGCGGGATCCGTCGGCTACCTCGAACCGGACCCGGTCGCCGACGCCGGCCCGCTCGGCGGCTTTGCGAGCCCGCTCGACCTGAGCGGGGAATGCGTCGTATCCGACGAAGGTCGAAGCCGGGAACGCCTCAGCGAGCCGAATCACGGCACGACCGGTGCCACACCCGACGTCCGCCCAGCGGAGGCCGGCGTTCAGGCCCTCCTCCACGTGGGGGAGCGCCGGCAGCCAGTCGCCAAGCAGGCGGTGGTCGAACCAGGCGCGCGTGAAGCGCGACATGCCGTCGTAGGCGTCGTCGGGGTAGGCAGCCTGGGGCACGCCGCCACCGTCGCGAAAGGCCGCCTCGATGCGGCCCAGCGCGGGCAGCATCCCGAACAGCTCCTGGTAGCCGCCGCCCAGGAACCACAGCCCGCCCTCATCGGAGAGGATGGCTGCGTGTGCGGCTGGGAGTGCGTAGCGGCCGCTGTCGCGGTCGTGATCGAGGTATCCGGCGGCGGCGAGTCCGCGGAGCCACTCGAGCACGTAGCGCTCGTTCGCGCTGCTGCGTTCCGCAAGCTCCGCGGGCGTGGCGGCCCCGCCTGAGGCGAGCGCGGCGAACAGGCCGAGCTTGTCGCCGAGCGCACAGAAGACCGTGGTCATCGTGGCGGCGAGGTCGCCCACGATCCGGCCGGCGAACGCCTCGACCTGACCGGGCTCCGCCGTCGGCGGCGCGGTGGCGCTGGGGGCGGTGTCGAGCTGTGTCGTCATCTGGACCTCCTGAAATGGGAATTGCGTGACCCGGTCGAGTCTGGGCTCACTTCGCAAGCCCGCCGCAAACGCAGCGCAAATCGCGCTCACTGCCTCGCCCTCGCCGTTAGGCTGCCGCCTGACATGCTCAGGGTGCGCGTCGTCGGTGGCCTCGCGCTGATGGCGGATGGCGAGGCTCTCCAGCCGCCCGCAGGCCGTCCGGCGCGGGCGTTGCTGGGGTGGCTGGCCACGCACCCGGGTCGACACGCCCGGGGTCGGCTCGCCGCCGAGCTCTGGCCGGACTTCCGGGACGAGAGCGCCCGAGCGAACCTGCGGACGGCGCTTTCGGCCGTCCGCGAGGCGCTCGGCGGCGCCGCCGCGACCGCGTTGGTGGCTGACCGTCGCGTGGTCGGGCTGGCCGGTCCGCCGGATGTGGTGATCGACGTGAGCGAGTTCGACGCGCTGCTCAAGGCCGGACGAGCGGCGGAGGCGATCGCGGTGCTGGGTGAAGGCGATGTGCTTCCCGACCTCGACTTCGACTGGGTCTTTCGCGAACGAGATCGTCTGCGCGAGCGGGTTGGCGGCGCGATGGCACGGCTCGCGGCGGAATCCGAGGCGGCGGGTGATCGAATGGGCGCGATCGAATGGCTGAGGCGCCGCAGCGACCGCGATCCGTTTGACGAGCCTGCCCACCGCGATCTCATCGCGGCGCTCGATCGAGCCGGAGACCGGGCCGGCGCGGTTGTCGTGTACGAACGCCTGAGCGAACGGCTCCGGCGTGAGCTCGGGGTGGCGCCGTCGGCCGCGACTCGAGGTCTCGCCGCGTCGTTGCGCGCCGAGCCTGTTGCGCCGCGCGGCGCCGATGCCGACGACAAGACCGAGCGCGAGCGCAGAGGCCTTCCTCGGAGGCTCGACCCCGAACGTTGGCGCGGGGGGTTCGTCGGTCGCGCCGGCGCGCTGACCCGGCTGCACGCGGCGTGGGCGGGCGCGCGAGGCGGCAGCGTCGCCTTCGCGGTAGTCGTCGGGGAGGCCGGGATCGGCAAGACCCGGCTGGCAGCATGCTTCGCGGCCGAGGTTCACGCGGGCGGAGCTACCGTCCTGGCCGGAGTGGCCGAGGAGGACGGCGACACGCCGTACGGACCGATCGTCGACGCGCTGGAAGGCGCGCTGGGACCCGACGGCCGGCCGATGGCGCGCGGTGCGGTGGACGACGCACACGCGCGCGTCCGCCGTCAGGCTCGCCTCGCCGGGGAGGTTGAGCGCGCGGCGGGCGGGAGGCCGCTTCTCCTCGTGCTCGACGATCTCCACTGGTCCGATCCGGACACGCTCGCCTTCCTGCGTCATCTCGCGCACCGGGGCCTGGCCGTGCCCACGCTCACGCTGATCACGGCGCGCCTCGGGCACCTCGGAACCGGAACTCCGCTCGCGCGTGCGCTCGGCGCGATCGCCCGCGAGGAGAGTCTGCGGCGGGTCGCGCTGGAAGGCCTCGACGTGAGCGAAACCGCCGCGCTGGTCGCCGGGCGCGCGCAGGACATATCGCTCGGCGACGCCGAACTGGAGGCATTGCAGGCCCGCACCGAAGGCAATCCGTTCTTCCTCGAGGCGCTCCTCGACGCCGGGCTCACGGCGGCCGGAGCCGTCATGCCGGCCGACGTCGCCGAGCTTGTCGTCTCACGCGTCCAGGCGCTCGGGCCAAGTGTGGAGCGCACGCTCGAAGCGGCCGCGATCCTCGGCCGCGAATTCGAGACGCTGCTCGCCGCGGCGGTGGCCGGGATCGAAGCCGAGGAGGCCGTCGCGGCGCTCGACCGCGCGGCCGGAGCCCATCTCGTCTCGCCGATCGGTGGGCGCGGCGGGCAAACGGCCTTCGTGCATGCGCTCGTTCAAGAGGCGTTGCTGTCCCGGCTGGCGCCAGGCCGCCGGATGGCCCTCCACGCTGCCGCCCTTGACGCGATCGCCGCTCGGACCCACGCTAGTCCTGACGAGACGCTGGTCGCGGCGGCGCGCCACGCGCTCGCCGCAGTGCCTCTGATCAGCGTCGAGCGCGCTGCGGAACTGGCCGAGCAGGCCGCGATCGAGTTGATGCGAAGCCGCGCGCCGGCCGATGCCGCGGACCTTGTCCGCCGAGCGCTCGCCGCCTGCGACAACGCGGGAGCGCCGCTGAGGATCCGTACCCGGCTTCAGGTGAGCCTGGGCGAGGCTCTGCTCGCGGCCGACCTGCGCGACGACGCCGCAGAGACCTTCGCGCGGGCCCTCTCGCAGGCCCGCCGGCTTCACGACGGCGCGCTTCTGGCTCGCGCCGCCCTTGGTGCGCTTGGGCCGGCCGTGGCGATAGTGGCCGTCGACAGCACGCGCGTGGCGATCCTCGAAGAGGCACTGTCCGCTCTGACGCCCGCCGACGGGGAACTGCGCGCACGCGTTCAGGCGAGGCTGGCGGTGGAGCTCGCGTACGACGAGAATCCGCTGCGCCGCGACGAGCTCAGCAGCGAGGCGCTCGCGAGCGCGCGAGTCCACGGGGACGCTCAATCGCTAGCCGCCTCGCTCGGCGCTCGGCACGTGGTGCTCTGGGGGCCCGACCACACCCCCGACCGACTCGAGCTCGCCGGCGAGATGCTCGGTCTCGCGCTTCGCGCCGAAGATCCGATACTCGAGCTACAGGCCCGCACGTGGAGGATCGTCGATCTCGAGGAACTCGGCGACGGCCCGGCCGTAGAGGCGGAGCTCGAGGCCTATGCCGCGACCGTGGCTCGGATGCCGCTGTCGGCCTACGCCTGGTATGTCCCGGCCTGGCGAGCCACGCGCGCCTACCTCCACGGACGCGTCCACGAGGCCCGCCGGCTTCAACGCGAAGCCATCAAGCTCGGGCGGCGCGCGAACGATCCGAACGTCCAGTTCGTCGAGCGACTTCAGTTCATCGTGTCACTGGCCGACGAGCGCCCCGAGGAGATCGACCTGCTGTGGCAGGCTGACCGGGTTCGTAGTTCCCCCGCGGGATGGGCCTACCGAGCGCTCAGAGCATGGGCGCTCGTGGCCGCGGGGCAGCGCGACGAGGCGCGGCGGGACATCGCCGCGCAACGCGCCGCCGGTGCTCCACGAAGTTGGCCGCGCGACACCAACTGGCTCTCGGCCACCAAGGAGCTCAGCGAAGCGGCTCGGCTGCTGGGTGATGCCGAGCTAGGCGCGGAACTCGAGGACCTCCTTGCCCCGTTCGCCGACCGACTCGTCGTATCGGCCCGCGCGCTCATGTGCATCGGCAGCGTCGCCGGCGCCCTCGCATGCCTGGCCGAGCTACGCGGCGACCTGCCCACCGCGATCGAGCGCTACGAGCAGGCGGTCGAGCGCGAGGAGGCCGCCGGCGCCTTCATCTGGGCGACCAACCACCGGCGTCGACTCGCGAGCGCGTACCTCGCCGTCGGCAAGACCGCGGACGGCGCCGCGCTGCTGGCCACGGTTGCGCGCCAGGCGCCCACCATGGGTCTCTCGCGGCTGGCCCAGCTTGCTCACGAGAACACCCCCAGGGTGCCCGCTTCCGCCTCTTGACCCGAAGCGGACCGCGCCCTCGATACGATCAGCATCGCTTCGTCGCAGTCGCCGCGTGGGAGGGATCTCCGATCAGCGACCTCGTCCCGGATATCAACCTCACGGTCAGTGTCGTCACGGCGCTCGGGGCGCTTGCCGCTGTGTGGGTCGCTTGGCGCACCATCAGCAGGACTCTGAGCGGGACCGCGCAAACGATCTCCGTGAGGCGCTGCTGAAATTGGTCGACCTCCGCAAGGAGGCGATGAGCCTGTCGCGCAAGGACCCCAACTTCAAGAATGTGTCGAGCACGCTGAATGAGAAGCGTGGGATTCTCCTGGCCATCGCTGAAACGCTCGCCAGCCGCGCTGGCGGAAGCCTGTCAGCGGAGGACTGGATCACGCTCGGCAGTGAATCCATGGCGGCGCTCAATTACACCCTTGCCGGTAAGTCCTTCACTAACGCGGTCGCTTTGGCAAGTCCCGACGACCCATATCCCCGAGCGGTTGCACTTCGCGAACTCGGACAGTATTACGCCGCAACGGACATGACGGACGACGGACTGCGTAACGCTGACACGCAGTTTCGCCAGGCGGTGGACGTGATGCAGGCCGCTACGGATCCGTTCGGACAACTCCAGACCGGATACACGTACGAGGTGTGGGCGCTCTCCACCGCACGCGGTGAGATTGATCAGGACAAGATCGCGAAAGCCTTTGAGTTCTATAGGGCCGCCGCAGCACAGGGTTACCCGGATGCGGAGGATTCAATTACGGATCTTCAAAAGCGATTGCAGCCGAACGCGTCAGAGAGCGGCGCAGGGGAGAACCAGCCGGGACAGGCGGTCTAATTCGCGGCAGGACTGGCACCAACAAGTCGGCGCCGCACGGCTCAATAACCCTGGTTGGTGGTCGTCAGCGCTCCCGAGCCGATCAACAGCGCCCAGATCACCGCGGCGGCGATGCTGACCAGCACGATCCACACGCCGTGCTTCGATCGCGCGCGCCGCGACAGCATCAGCACGATTCCAATCACGAACCCCAGCGGGGGCATCGCCACGGCGAGGATGTAGCCGACGACGACCAGCCGCTCTACGCTGACCTGCCTTGACCGCGAGTCGTTGTCGCCTGACACTGATTCTGGGGGCAAGAGTCACCCGCGGGGGTCGGCGGCGCTTAGATGATCGCAGGGGCCTCGCGGTGCATGCTAGGCGATCGGCATCGTCGGCCCGACGGTAGGCTTGCGCCGTGCTCGGGTCCTCGCTGTCGTGCCGTGGGCACGCGGCCATCGTCGCGATCAGCTCGGCTGCCGTACTGATGGTGGTCTTGGCGATCCGGCCCGCGCCCGTTTCCGGGGCGGCGCGTCGTGGTGGACCGAAGGGTCCTTCGGCAAGCGGCACGGTCTACGTCGAGTCCAACTCGGCGGCGGCGGATTCGAACGAGATCCTCGCGTTTCGCTACCGACACGGTGTGCTCAGCGCGCAGGGTGTCCGGCGGTACCCCACCGGCGGGAGCGGCTCGCACGATCTGAGCAACTCCGGGGTACTCGATGCCGATCAGGAGGTGATCGTCAACCCGGCGCGGACGTTGCTGTTCGCGGTGAACTCGAGCTCGGACACGATCGCTGTCTTTCACATCCACGCCGACGGCGGGCTCGTGCCCGTCGCGGGTTCGCCTTTTCCATCCAACGGACGCGCGCCCTCGAGCCTGGGACTGGCCGGTCGTACGCTGATCGTGGCCAACAAGGCGCAGGACGGCATTCGCGACCTGCGCCATGTCCGGCCCAATTACACGAGCTTTCACGTGCGCGCGGACGGGTCGCTGAGCGGGCCGATTTCCTCGGTCTCGGTTCCGCCGGGCTCATCGCCGCTGCAGGCCTACGTCACGCCTGATCGCAAGGTCCTCATCTCGAGCGAGGAATCCGGCGTGTTCAGAGCGTTCCGGATAGGTCCCGGCGGCCGGTTACGCCAGGGGCCGGGGTCGCCGTTTCGGTTGCCCAGGGCGGTGTTTCCGGGCGGCCGGCATGTGCCGAACGTCTGGCCCGCCGGACTTGTCTCACTTCCGCACGTGAAGATTCTCTACGCGCAACTCGCAAACCTGTCGGAGACGATCGTCTACCGCTGGGATGATCAGGCCCGGCTCACATTCGTCCGGGTGCTGGCGAACCCCCACTCGTTCCTGCCCTGCTGGACCCACGTCAATGCCCAGGGCACCCGGATGTACTCGGGCAACGCCGGCAGCGACAACCTGACCGTCTTCGACATCGCGGGGGACCCGACCGACCCGCGTGCGATCCAGTCGGTTCGGCTCAACGCTCCCGGCAATCCGTGGAACTTCCAGATCGACCCGACCGGGCGGGTCATCTTCCTCCTCGACATGCGCGCCGTT
Source organism: uncultured Solirubrobacterales bacterium (assembly GCA_963832315.1). GTDB lineage: Bacteria > Actinomycetota > Thermoleophilia > Solirubrobacterales > Solirubrobacteraceae > Palsa-465. The sequence continues at coordinate 522,059 of CAWHTT010000018.1, forward strand.
CGCCAGATCCCGCCGGGCCGCGGCAACCAACTGCACGCCCTTCGAATCAGCCCGACCGGGCGCCTGAGGGAGGAACGCTCCTCACCGGTCAACGTTCCTGTGCCCGTCGGTACCAACCCGATCGGCCTCGCGATCGTCCCAGAGCGGCACCGGTAGCGCCACGGGCCTTATTCCGAGTTCACTCGAAGAGCCGCCGCGCGTACCAATCGTTGGCACTCTGAACCCCGGGCACGGCGAAGAAAGTAACCGCCTCCGACCGGGGAGATGTAGTCCACCATGGGCTCGCCTATCAGCCTCTTCTGGTTGGCGACGAACTGACGAACGAGGTCCTGCTGGAAGCAGTTGAAAAGCAGTCCCATGTTGAGGTTGCCGGCCAGGTCGATGCCGTCGTCGTAGTTGTAGCCGCGGCGGTAGATGCGGCTGTTCTGGGTCGCCTTGGTGCGGGGGTTCGAAAGCCGGATGTGTGCGTTGAGCGGCATGATTTTGCCCCGCGGGTCCTTGCCGAAGTCCAGCACGTCCGTGACGGACTTCGTACCGAGCATCGCGCCCGAAGCGCGGAAGCGACCGATCATGGTCTGCTGCTCGTTCAGGCCGCTGAGCCGGGCACATACGATGCCGCTCGATGCCGCGTTTGGCTCCACCGCTCCCCGCGTCAGCGGCCGTGGTCGTGATCGGCGGCGGAGTGATCGGCGCGAGCGCCGCATTTCACCTCGCCGAGGCCGGAGTCGATGTGGTGCTGGTCGAGCGGGCGCAACTTGGAAGTGGCTCAACGCGCCGCGCCGCCGGCGGCGTCCGCACCCAGTTCTCGGATGTGCTGAACATCGAGATCGCCAAGCGCAGTCTCGCCGCGTTTCGGGACTTCGGCCGTCGGCCCGGCTGGGAGATTGCCCTCAAAGAGGTTGGCTATCTGTTCGTCCTCACGCGCGAGTCCGACGTGGAGGCCTTCGAGCGGAGCGTCGCGCTGCAGAATGAGCGTGGCCTCGATTCCCGGGTCGTGACGGCCGAGGAGGTTCGCGCGCTGTGCCCGCTGCTGGAAGGAGACGACATCCTGGCGGGGGCGTTCTCGCCAGGCGATGGCCATGCATCTCCGGAGGACGTCGTCCAGGGATACGCGGTCGGTACGCGCGCTCACGGCGGCCACATCGAGGTCGGCTGCGAGGTGCTCGCGATCAACACGCGTGGGGCCGAGGTCACCGAGGTCGTCACCGACCACGGCTCGATCCGCACCAAAGCCGTGATCTGTGCCGCGGGCGCGTGGTCGAGGCGGTGCGGTGCGATGGTCGGCGTCGAGCTGCCCGTCAGCCCTCTGCGGCGCCAGATCCTGTTCACCGAAGCACTCGAAGGACTTCCGGAGGAGCTGCCCATGACGATCGACTTCGCGTCGAGCTTCTACTTCCACCGCGAGGGCCCCGGTCTGCTGATGGGAATGTCGGACCCGAACGAGAAGCCCGGATTCAGCGTCGAAACCACAGACGATTGGATCCCCGACCTGATGGAGGTTGTCCGGCGGCGCGCGCCGCGAATCGCCGACGCCGGGATCCGCGGAGGCTGGGCCGGGTTGTACGAGATGACGCCCGATCACAACGCGATCATCGGCGAGGCGGCCCGTGTCTCGCGCTTCCTCTACGCCACCGGCTTCTCCGGCCACGGCTTCCTTCAGGGTCCTGCCGTGGGCGAGATCCTTCGCGACATGTTCCTGCGCCGCCGTCCTTTCGTCGACGTGACGCCGCTCGGCGCCGAGCGCTTCTACGCCGCCACGCTGCGTCCGGAGTACAACATCGTGTAACACGAGGATGAGCGGGGCCACACCGCGATCAGACCTGTCCGTTTCCGCTACCGAGGAACTCCGCGGGCGCGCGCGCCGTAGCCTCGACCGGTGCGGGGTCTCGCCCTGACGAAAGGAAGGGCTTCGCGCAGTTGCTAGCAAAGCACTGGCACGGGAGTGCTCGTCGCCGTGCCGATCAGCCGGCCAAGTTGCAGTGGAAATGTCAGAGGGCCTGGAAGAAGCTCGTTGATCTGCACGAAACCGCTCGTCACAGCGGTTGTGTGACCGTCACCCTGGTGATGGCCGCCCACCGTGTAGAGGGGGCCACACCCTGCGGGCGGCCCGCCCTCGCAACTCATCGTTCGCTCGGGCCCGTCGTTCGCACCGCGCGTCTCCGACCGTCTTCGTCACCGACGACGGCCGCACCAACTGGCGAGCCGCTGCCAGCGACAGGACGATCGGCCCCGGCAGCGAATAGCGGCCGATGTACGTTCTGCGTGTCCTGGGCCAAACCGCCGCCGAGGTGCGCGAGGTCCTCCGCGCAGGCACACCAACCCACAGCCGCCTCCGCGACCGGCTCGTCGGCATCGCTCTGGCGACCGTCGGGTTCGACATCGTCTGCGGCGTCTTGGCGTTCCTGTTCGAGCACCATGAGAAGCAGACCCAGATCGAGAGCCTCGGCAGCGCGCTGTTCTGGACCACCACGCAGCTGCTGACCGTCTCCTCCAGCATCCAGAACCCGATCTCATTCCCCGGGAGGGTCCTCGACGTCGTGATGGAGATCTATGCCATCACGGTCATCGGCTCGCTCGCGGGCGCACTCGGCGCGTTCTTGGTCAAGCGCGGGGAGGAACTCGACGCGGCAGCAAAGGCCGCCTAACGGATTCGCTACTGGGCGCTACCCATCGCGCATGCGCGGTCTCGGACTTCCGGTGCGCGCTCCGCGATCGGGACTGACAGGATTGGCACGGATGCGAGGTCGTAGCTGCACGTCAGCAGAGGCGGGTTCGGGTGGGCTGGCGTGGTGGCGGTCGGCTGTCGTGTATCAGGTGTATCCGCGTAGCTTCGCGGACGCTGATGGCGACGGGGTTGGTGATCTCGCCGGAATTACCGGAAGGCTGGACCATCTGGTCGACCTGGGGGTCGATGCCGTGTGGCTGTCGCCGTTTTACGTCTCGCCGATGCTGGACTTCGGCTATGACGTTGCCGATCACCGCGCGGTGGACGCGGTGTTCGGGACGATCGCCGATTTCGACGAGCTGCTGGCGGCGGCCCACGCTCGCGGGGTGCGCGTCCTGATCGACTACGTCGCCAACCACACCTCCGACCAGCATCCGTGGTTCGTCGACTCGCGCCAGGGCCGCGGCAGCCGGCGGCGCGACTGGTATGTGTGGGCGGATCCGGCCCGGGACGGTGGGCCGCCCAACAACTGGCTGTCGACGTTTCCGGCGTGCGGGTCGGCGTGGACGCGCGATGAGGCGACCGGACAGTATTTCCTGCATTCCTACACCCCTAGCCAGCCGGATCTCAACTGGCGGCACTTGGAGGTGCGGCAGGCGATGGCCGGGGTGCTGCAGTTCTGGCTGGGACGCGGTGTCGACGGCTTTCGCGTCGACGCCGCGCACCGGCTGATCAAGGACCCGAGGCTGACCGATAACCCGGCGGATGTCGCCGCTTTGCGCACGGCGCTCGAGCCGGGCGCCGAGCGGCTGGGGCACATCGACCAGCCGGGCGTGCACGCGGTGCTGCGCGAACTGCGGGCCGTGGTGGCCGAATACGGACCCGACAAGGTTCTGATCGGTGAGGTCGGGGTCGCAGACCCGGGGCGGTGGGCGGCCTACTACGGCGCTGGGGACGAGCTGGATCTGCCGCTGAACTTCGCCTTTTGGTCGGCACCGTTTTCGGCCGACGGCTTCCGCCAGGCGGTCGAGGCCACCAGCCGCGTGCTACCGGAGGGCGCATGCCCGGTGTGGGCGTTGGGCAATCACGACCTGCCTCGGCTCGCGTCGCGCTACGGCGAGGGCGATCGGGGCCCGGCGCGGGCGCGGTTGGCGGCGATGCTGCTGCTGTGCCTGCCCGGGAGTGCGCTTGTGTATTACGGCGAGGAGATCGGCATGACCGACGTTGCGATCCCCGCTGCGCTCGCGCGCGACCCTGACGGGCGTGATGGGTGCCGCACCCCGATGCAGTGGAGCGCCGCGGCCAATGCCGGCTTCTGCCCGGCGGGGACGACGCCATGGCTTCCGATCGCCGCCACACACGACCGGATCAACGTCCTGGAACAGGCTGGCCGCGAGGACTCGCTGCTGACGTTGTATCGGCGGTTGATCGCGCTCCGTCGCGCCGAACCGGCGCTCGCACTCGGCGCCCACACCCCCCTGGCCAACGGGCCGGCGGTGCTCGCGTTCCGGCGCGCGCATGCCGAGCGCGCGGTGCTGGTCGCGCTCAACTTCGCTGATCGACCTCACGAGGTCGAGTTGCCCGGCGCCGACCGCGGACAGTTGCTGCTCAGCACCGATCCTCACCGGCCCGTCGAAATGCCGGCCGGCAGACTCGTGCTTGCGGGTAGCGAAGGTGTACTGATCGCCGTCGACGACAAAGCAGACGCGGCTGGATCGCGCAGATGACGGTCCCCTAGCTCCTGGGAGCCGCCTACCCCGAGCGATGACTATCCGCGCAAGACGGGCCGGCCGGCGACGGAGTCGTCAGACCTGGGTGGACGGCCCGTCGCGCAGAAGGTCTTACAACGGCATTTTGCCGCGGCCGCGGCGGCCAGCCGACGCGCTCTTGTCGGCAGCGCGCTGCGAGGTGCTGAAGGGCTTGCGTAGCCACCGGCCGACCGGACCCGGAGCCTTACCAGCCGCGCGCCCACCGGTGCTCAACGTGGCGTCGACGCCACGTTGTGGCTTCGTCGACAAGCGCGGCACCAGGAACCCGAGGATCAGCAGCACGATGCAGACGACGATAATCAGGGCAATTAGCATGGTGCTGTCCTACCCGCGCGAGCACGCGGCAACCGCTCACGTGGACGGCGCGCCGCGAATCAGCCGCTCATCCCGCGGTCGAGCCTTCTGACCAGCGTTTCAGCGCTTCGCGTCCGACCACCGTGACCTCGCCGTTGGCAGCGATCCAGTCACGAGCGCGCAACTCGCCGACCAGCCCGCCAGGATCGGGCGGACTCGCCTCGTCGCCTCCGGCGATCAGGTCGTCGGTCCCCGGCTCAACCTTCCAGCGACCCGAGTCAAGGGCGCTGAGCGCACGCCCCTGTTCGTCGCTGGGAACATCAAGCGGATGCGGACCAGCGACCGACCGCGTCCCTGCACCCGTTTCAGGTTCCAAGTCCCGCGCATGTGCCCCCTGGTCAGCTTCGGGATCGCTGAGGCGGTCGCCGATCCACCGCCCCGTCAAGTCGGCGAGTTCCCTGAACCGCTCACCACCCATCTCGACCTGTCGTGCAATCTCGTCCAGGTCGATGCTCTTTACGGCACGCTCGACTGACCGGCTGAGTTCAGTCGCGATCGCGCGAACCTTCTTCTCAAAGCTCTCGTCATCTCGTCCGCTCATCACCAAATCATCGCACCGACGCGGCGATCGACGAAATCGCCCAGGGCTTGTGGCTCTCACGCCACACCGTGCGAGACCACGTCAAGGCGATCTTCTCAAAGGTCGGCGTGGCCAGCCGCCCGGAGCTAACCGCCAAGCTGTTTGCCGAACAGTTCCTGCCCGAACTCGAGAGCAAGCAGCCGGTTTCGCCCTGATCCCGTGCGGGCGGCGGGGCCGGGCCGGCGACGCGCGGCTCGATCGAGGCGTCGCCAATCCGGCTGTCGGCTGCTAATCGGCTGTAGAACACCTCGTCCGATCGGCGATAGGGGACTCCGGCGACTCCGCTACCGCTTTACTCCTCCGTCCGATCCGCCGCGCGCGATCACGTTGGCGGATCCGTCCATGGTCAATGAGTCGAAGTACCCACTGCGGACGCTGCCAAGGACGCGGACAGGAGGCCATGCCGGCCGTAGCTTGGCGGTATCAGAAGATCCGCGACGCAGGAGACGCTATGTCCACCTTTGACGTTCATCAACACATCGCCAGCCCGACCTCGATGTCACTCCGCAGACGGGTGTTCGTGCTCGCTATGGCGGTGATAATCGCCGTGACGCTCGTGATCGCCGGCGTCATGGCCGGCACCCGCGGGACCTCGGCCACATCAGCCAGCGCGCTGCCCCAGCAGCGCGACATGGCTCCGACCCGCCTGTTCCGCGACCCGGAGACGCACGCGCTGGTGTGGACCGCGGCCGGCCACACCCAACCAGCTGCTGACTCCACGCCGCAGCAACTGCTCCGGCCACGCTTCCCCGGCAAGTGAACGCGGCGATCACGCCCAGTCGTTGACCCGCCAGGCGATTGGCACCTGGAAGGGTCAGCTGACGGCGTCGCCGACCAGCGACCTGGCGCGGACAGCTGCGCGGCGCGACCGGACACGTCACGGCCCGGTGTCCGCCCTCAACGTCCTCGGCGCCTTCACAGCCAAGGTGTCGGCTCCGTAACCGACCAACGATGCGGCGGGCTGGACCCGGCCCGTCGCATGCCCGGACCCACCGCGACACCCTCGCCCACGTTCAGCGGACGAAGCAAACGCCCACCAACTAATCGCGAGGCAATCACGTGAACCAGCACGCACAGCGCTTCCACAGCACCGCTCCGATCCCACCGGCGGCGCAGGACGGCCGCCCCGCGCACGCCCCACACCGGGACGTCAGCGAACGACAACGCCGCGCCCTCGTGCAATCGCTACACGCCACAGCCCGCCGTGCCATCGAGGCCGGCCACCGCGCGCGAGCAATCGCCGCAGCGCTCATGGCTGGGCTGATGGCGGTCGCAGGTGCCGGCTGCGGCAGCACTTCGCACAGCCAGACGTCTGACCTCGCGGCTCGGTGCTTACCTCGTACGGGGCGATGAGGAGACGGGCTTTCACACGACGGGCGCCCCAGCGACCAGCACGACAGCCGCGCTATGGACGGGGGCGATTCCAAACGGAGGAGCGGAGAAGTCACGTCTGATGACTGAGGGGTTTCGCCGCGCGATCTCCGTCCAGACTGCCTCGGCACATGGCCAGGGCGTTTCGTGGGTGATGGAACTGGGGTCGATTCGGGACGCGGTGCGCGAGCAGACGGCCGAACTGCGAGGGTTCATACACGTTCCGGGACCGGTCGGACGCTTCACGGTCCCTGGTGTTCCCACCGCCGACGGTTTTACGTATCCCGGCCCCAACCCGCAGGACGCGAACGCGCTGGTTCGCGAGGGACGGTGCCTGCTACTGGTCGGCGACCAGGAGTCGGCCAATGACTACCGGGCGCCGGTGATCGCGGCAGTTCGTGCAATCTGGGCGCGGACCAACAAGAACCAGGGCGCGTGCACGCCGTGATCGCGTCACCGACCGCAAACCGGTCCTGAGCGGGCTTCGCCTTGGCGACTTTCCTCACCTCCGCCTCCGTATGGCCGGCCTCGAGAGCTAGAGTTCCCTCCGCCACACCGACTCACTGTCCAGCCGGGGAGATCGCATGTCCCGTTTTGCGAAGGTCAACCTGCTCGAGGTCGAGGACTCCGTCGCCGGGCGGGTGGAGGGGCTCGAGGGCCGCTTCGGGCGTAAGCACCTGGACTCTCGCGACCTCGGGGTCAGCCTCTTTCGGTACGCCCCGAACCTCCGCAGCCCAATGGCTCACAGCCACAAGGAGCAGGAGGAGGCCTATGTCGTCGTCGCCGGCTCCGGCCAGATCCTCCTCGACGACGAGACCCAGGAGCTCCGGACCTGGGATGTCATCCGCGTCGCGCCCGAGGTCGTGCGAGCGTTCGAGGCCGGCCCCGACGGGCTCGACGTCATCGCTGTCGGCGGCCCCAAGCCCGAGGAGGGCGATGGCGTCCGCGCCACCGCGTCCTGGCCCGGCACGGATTAGTCAGCCGGCTGTCCCGCCGTCGGCCTCCACAGTCGAGCAGCCGATCCAGCGTTCGTCGATCTCTCCAGGGATCGACCGAGCGCTATTCGCACCGTGGTGAGCGACGCGCCAGGCTCGGAGACGAGTGCATATGACCGGTGGGTGCTGCTCGACGAGAAGCGCTATGAGCTGCTCGACCTTCGGGCGGTCCACCGCTACGGTCGCGACTCGTTCGGGGATCCAGACTTCGTTTCGATCTATGGCCTGAAGCCCGCCGACTGGTATGCGAGGGGGGTCCGGCTCTTGGGGCGCACGGCGGTGGAATGTACGCGCGACCGCTTTGCTGACTTGATCGGCCGTGACGTGGCAGCGGCCATATCGGCGGCTGGGGTAGCCGGGTCGACCGTCGTTGATCCCTTTGCTGGCTCGGGAAACACGCTCTATTGGATCACGCGGCACGTTCGCCCGGACCGTAGCGTCGGCTTCGAGTTGGATGACGTTGTGTTCGAACTGACCCGCAAGAACCTGTCGCTCGTGAGTCTCGAGATCGATTTGATCCACGAAGGCTATGAGTCTGGCCTCAACGCGTTGAGGATCCCGGATGACCACCTTGTCGTCCTGTTTGTCTCTCCGCCTTGGGGAAGGGCGCTGGACGCGGAATCCGGTCTGGACTTCCGCCGCACGACGCCTCCCGTCGCCGGGATTGTCGACCTCGCGATTGGCCTGTTTCCCCGGCACAAGCTGCTGTTCGCGATCCAGGCGTATGAGAGCGTCGTCCCGGCGTCACTCGCTGAGCTGACCGCGCGGTTCCAGTCGTCAGCATTGAATGTGTACGACATCAATGCGCAGGCGAAGAACCCGGGGCTCCTTCTCGGCTCGGTCGGCTGGGTCACCGGTGGTCCGATGACCTGAGCGGGACAGGAGCTGGCACAGCGAAGGCGACAGCAGCTCAGCCATTCGTGTCACCTCGCGTGCTTACTCGCCGACTGCTGGCGCGGCGTCCTCCCGAAGTTGCGCTCTGCCACCAAAGCACTCCCGTGTGACCGCGGGTGGGCGGATGCGATCGTCCGCGATCAGGTTATGGCATCGAGATGCGGCACGAGCGGCCCCCACGTCCACACCGACTCACCGCCACGGTGAACTAGGCGGCTGGTACCCCAACCGGCGCGTCGAGGATCGGACCGCGCTTGGGGATCACGCTACGAGCGCTCTCGACGTCTGCCACGCAACACAAGTGCCCCGGACCCTTTCGAGGACATCGACCCGGGAGGTCGAAGTGTGCTGGGTCGTGCGCTTGTCGACATCAGCCGTGTTGCGAGCGACGTTGATCGTGTTCGCGGCGGCCCTCGCGGCGTATGTCGTGTACTTGCTGCGCCGGCCGATCACCTGGCTGTTCATCGCGGCCTTTATGGCGTTCGCGCTCGCACCACCGGTGAGAGTTCTCAATCGCAGAATGCGACGGGGCTTCGCCATCGCAGTCGTGTACATCGGCCTGCTTCTTGTACCAATCGGCCTCGGTGCGCTGGTCGTCCCTCCCGTCGTCACCCAAGCGCAGCACTTCGTCGACAACGCGCCCCGCTACGCAAGGGATGTCAGCAACTACATCGAGCGCAACCGCACGCTGCGCTACTTGCAGAAGAAGTACGACATCGGCGGCCAGCTCGAGAAGAAGGCTCGCGAGCTGCCGGGCAAGGCCGGCAGCGCCGCCACGGTGCTCGCCGATATCGGCTTCGGGCTCATCAACTCGATCTTCGCCGTTCTCACGGTCCTGATCCTGGCGGCATTCATGCTCGCCGGCGGACCACGATGGCGTGACGCTGCCTTGCATCGGGCGCCCGCGGATCAGGCCGTGGCCTGGCGCCGCGTGACCGACGACATCGCCGCGGCCGTCGGCAACTACGTTGGCGGCGCCATCGCTCAGGCGGTGATTGCCGGCATCACGAGCTATGTCGTGATGCTGATTCTGGGAGTGCCTTTCCGCGTTCCGTTGGCGGTGGTGGTCGGGTTCTTAGACCTCATCCCGTTGGTCGGGGCAACGCTCGCGGCGGTCCTGGTCGCGATCGTCACGGTATTCGTCGACTTCCCGACTACCACCATCGTTTGGGTGATCTGGGCCATCCTCTACCAGCAAGTCGAGAACAACGTGCTTCAGCCGCGAATCCAAGCGCGCGCGGTGGACGTGAATCCATTCGTGGTGCTCGTTGCGGTCCTATTCGGGAGCACGCTGTTCGGAGTGATCGGAGCACTCGTGGCTGTGCCTGCTGCAGCGTCGCTCCAGATCGTGATTCGCGAGGTGTTGCGCTACCGAGACTTCGCGGCGACGGCGACGACACGCCGGAGGAGTTTCCGTCAGACCAGGATCGGCCGCCCGCGATCGAATAGGCCTCGGCCGTCGCCAAGGCCGGGGTTGACCACCAGCCCGCCGGGATGGAACTGTTCGACCTGAGTTGGGCGAACCGATCGGCGACGGGGCTCATCTGCACGACCTGCGGCTATGTTCACGAGTTCGTCGGCAGCGACTTAGAGCTCTACAACGCTGGCTGACTAAGCCTCGACGCTTGAGCTGATGGGCCTGCGCGGCGGGATTCCGGTCGTCCGCGACATCCTGGTCTCCAGAGGAGCGGCGCTTCCGCTCACTCATCGAGCGCGGCCGCCCACTCGTGGTGCGCGAGCTACGCCGGGGCCCGCTCGGCGAACCTGAGCTCCGTTACCTGCCCGACACTCACGGCCTGCCGCGCGACCTCGTGCTCTCGCTAGGCGAGGAGGTGCACGACGGCTGACAGACTCCTCCGGCGGCAGCAATGCTCCGGCTAAACCTTCATCGCCGCCCAAGGCACGCACTTGGCGGCCGCGAAGCGGGACGATCGCAGTCGAGTCCCGTGGCATGAGCGCCTAGCGCGGCGCTGCCGCTGGGTGATGAGGCTGGTGTTCTCACACCCAGGATCGATGGACCTCTTGTGCTGTCGCGCCCCTAGTCGCAAGCTGTCGGCATGAACAAGACATCTTTCATCGGCGATAAGCCGGTCAACCGCATCGGCTTCGGTGCGATGCAGCTCGCCGGTCCCGGCGTGTTTGGACCGCCGCGCGATCCGGAGGGCGCTCGCGCTGTACTGCGCCGCGCGGTCGAGCTCGGCGTCGACCACATCGATACAGCGCAGTACTACGGCCCGGACGTTGTGAACGACCTGATCCGCGAGGCCCTGCATCCGTACCCGAGGAACCTGAAGCTCGTAACGAAGGTCGGCGGCCGCCGTGACGAGGAGGGCGGCTGGCTGCCCGCCCAGAGTCCGGCGGAGCTACGCGCCGGAGTCGAGGACAACCTCCGCAGCCTTCAGGTGGAACGTATGGACCTCGTCAACCTCCGTCTGATGACCAGCGAAGTGTCCGGAGACCTGCTCGCCGAGCAGCTCGGCACGCTGGCGGATCTGCGCCGGGAAGGCAAGCTCGATCTGATTGGCATCAGCGAGGCTGGCGTTGAGCGCGGTCCGACGCGCGCTCGAGCTGGTCGACATCGCTGAGGTTCAGAACGCCTACAGCGTCGTAAACCGCTCCGGCGAGGAGGTGCTCGAGCTGTGCATGGAGCGAGAGATCGCCTTCGTGCCCTACTTCCCGCTCGGGTCGGCGTTCGGCGGCGGCCCCAATCAGCTGGCGCAGGATCCGGCCATCGCGGGGGTCGCGACTCGGCGCGGGATTACCGTCACGCAGGTCGCGCTCGCGTGGCTGCTGTATCGCTACGAGCGGATGCTGTTGATTCCCGGAACCAGCTCCGTGCGGCACCTCGAGGAGAACATGGCCGCGGCCGAGGTCGAACTCGACGAGCGAGACCTCGCCGAGCTGGACAACGCCACCCAGGTGGGCGACCCGTTGGCCGCCGCCCACGAGTGATTGGCGCCTTGCCTCAGAGTGTCGCCAGCGCCGCGCGAGTCGCCGAATCGGCGGGCGCGTACACGGCCATCCGCAGCTCCGGCTGGCCTGTGGGGACCGTCTGCGCGTGGTGCAGGCGCAGCATGCCGAGCTGCGGGTGGCGCATGACCTTCGTGCCGCGCTGAGCCTCGATCACCTCGTGCTCGTCCCACCATTCGCGGAAACGCGCGCTGCGCTGGCGGATCTCCGCAAGGAACTCCTCGTACTCCTGCTCGCCCACGTGGCGCGCGTACTCCGCACGAAACCGCGCGAGCGTGTTGCGCGCCGTCCCCTCGCGCTGCTCCGTCATACCATCTTCACCCGGATCGACCATCAGCAACCAAAGGAGATATCGCCTATCCGGAGGTAGGTGGTCGGGCGAGCCGAGCACGATCGAGGCGGCCCGGTTCCAGGCGAGGATCCTCGTCATTGGCCCGAGCAGGTACGCCGGGCACGGATGTAGGGCCTCGACCAGAGCGATCAGCTGGCCGATCTCCCCGTCGAGCTCATCGAGATCCACGCCGGCGACATCGTCAGCGAGCGGGAGCTCCGTTCGCGCGAGCGCGAACAGCGTCCTGCGCTCGGCGGGATCGAGCCGCAGCGCGCGGGCGAGCGCGTCGAGCACGTCCGGCGAGGGGTTGATATCGCGCCCCTGCTCGAGCCACGTGTACCAGGACACGCCGACCCCCGCGAGCGCGGCAAGCTCCTCACGCCTGAGCCCGGGCGTCCGGCGGCGGCCGCCATCGTCCGGGAGCCCGACATCCGACGGCGACAGGCGGGCCCGCCGCGAGCGGAGAAACGCCCGCAGCTCATCCCGCCGGGAAGGTGAGGACGCGACGGCCATGACTCGACCTAGACGACTTTAGCTAGTCCATGTGCAAGCAACAGGGATCACAGCAGTCAGGCCAGGCCGTCCAACCCTGGTCCACCCGATCAGTCGAGTGGGTCGCAAATAGCCGGCGGCTTGTCGAGAACATCATCGTCGCCGATGCGGCACCAGATCACGTGAGGCTGACCCGTACGGACGGCTCGCCCGAATGTATAGATCGCGCGCATGTCTCGGTCGAACCGAAGCTCGAAGAAGCCCGGGTGCTCCGTAAGCTCCCGCACGAGTGGCGCCTCGACCTCGCCTGGCGGTGTCGTACCGAGCGGGGCGACGAACTTCTTGACTGCGGCGCGGAATTGTTGGCGTTGCCGTGGCGCGAGCTTGACGTAATCCCGCTTGAACTGCGCCAGCCGATCAAAGGTAGGCGCCGGGTTAGTGGGAGCGTTTGTGAACTCGTCGAGAAACTCTCCCAGCGAGTAGGTGACATGACCAACATTCGCCTCCTGCTCGTGCTGGAGCTGGTCCTCGACATCGGCGGGACGTAGCGTCATGCCACCCGGTGTCGGCTCGATCACTACGTAATCCACGTCGGTGAGGTCGCACCGCGCTATGGCCTCCGCGCTCAGCTTGCTGACATGGACGACCGTTGGCGCCGCGAGAACCGCAAACGGGAGGATGGTGTCGACTGGAGCCTCCGATGGCTCACGCGACGTGGCGAAGCGATCGGTGACCTCGTCCGGTTCCGACATCACCCCGGCACCGTGAGTCGAGAGAACGCCCGGGACAGGGACGGAGTGGCACCCGGGGTTGCTCGAGCCGTTGCACGCATAACCGCCACGGAACCGCGACCCAGGATGAACTCCTGCATGCGCAGCGCAACTGGGCCGTTATCGCGCATGACCACCACCACCCCGGCAGAAAGGTCGACTCAGCCCCATACGCGAGTCTGAACGAGTGAACGATAACACGTTTTTGGCCAAGAGGACACACAATTAAGATGTCGCGGAACCGAATGAGATGCCGACGGCGCCGCTGCCCCGCTGGCCATCGTCCGCCGTCACTGGCAGGGCAGGAGGAGCGTCGCGTGGCCGTGCGACCTGTCTATGCCGGATCGAGAACGAACACCGCGATTCGGCGGTTGCCGGCGCGACGCTCGTACTGCGACCAGCCCGGATAGACGCGCAGGCCTTCGTCCCAAATCCGGCGCCGCCGGTCGCCCGTCGGCTTCGACGGCGCGGAAGCGCCGCGACTGGCCGTCAACCGCGACTGAGCCTTCGGGATTGGCGCGCAGGTTGTAGTACCACGCCGGGTGCCGGTGTTGTCCGAAGTTCGAGGCGATAACCGCGAGGCCTTCGGTCGTTGGGAGGCCGAGCACCGGAACGGTGCGCGGTTGCCCGCTGCGCGCGCCGGTGGTGGTGAGCATCACCACCGGGATTCCCGACAGCAGGCTGGCGAACGTATGGCGCCCGCGGGTCAGTCGATAGACCGGCCGATCGATCCTGTGCAAGACACGGGCGAACAGCCATGATCCCGGTCCGCTGCCGGCCAGGCGTCGCAGCGCCTTCTGGATCACATTTGCGCGTTCGAACGTGAAGGGATCAACGGAGTCGTCAGCCATCACACCCGATCATCTCCGCGTCCGTTGGACGCGTCAAGCGACGACTGGCCTCGCCGTGCGCGGTGCCGGGTCGCCCGGGTCGGCCCGGACCTGCGCCACCGGTGGCCGTGACGCGCAAGAATGCAGAGATGAGCGTCCCCGAGAACGACGGAGAGCCGATCACCGAGGCGGGCCTGGAGGCTCTCCGCGCCGAGATCGAGGAACTGGAGACGGTCGGACGCCGCGAAATCGCGGAGCGGATCCGCACCGCCCGCGCGCACGGCGATCTCAAGGAGAACGGCGAGTATCACGCAGCCAAGGAGGACCAAGCTCACCTGGAGACGCGGATCCTCCGTCTGCGGCAACGGCGGCGGGACGCCGTCGTCGTTCATACCGACGAAGGGTCCGGACTGACGTTTGCGTTCGGTCGCTCCGCAGAGGTCCGCGACGAGAGCACGGGTGAGGTCCATACATGGACCATCGTCGGCGCTGCGGAGGCCGACCGCGCGCGCGGCCGGCTCTCCGTCCAATCTCCCGTCGGCAAGGCCTTGCTGGACCATCCTCCCGGTGCCACTGTCGAGATTCGCGTTCCCAGCGGCACCCGCCGACTCACGATTCAGCGCATCCTCTAGACGATCCGTCTCCCGAGCCGGGGAGCTATTGCCCCCAGCCCGGTGGCGGTGAGTGCACCCCCGGGATGATGTTCCAGTACTCGACGTTCTTGGAGGCCAAACCGCTCTTCACAAACGTCACCACGTTCGTCTCGAGCAAGGTGATCATGTGCTTACCCTTCGGGTTGTACACCGGATCACGGAACGTCACCCAGATCTCAATCGCGGCTCGATTGCCGGTGACGATCGGCTTGCCCTGAATACCGTGGATCATCGACTGTGGACGCGTGACATTGAACCAATACTTGTGGATCGCCTTTCGTCCGACGAAAGTCTGGCTCGAGACTCCCGGTATCGATTGATACACGCCGTTCGGCGTAAACAACTTCACCACCGCATCGGCGTCCCTGGTCTCCCAGGCCTGCAGGTAGCCCTGCATCCATTTCGTCGCCGTCTGCTTGCTCACCTTGAACGGAGCCGAAGCCGCGGATGCCGCAACAAACACGCAGCCCAGCACCGCGGCCATGGCGATCGCCAGCGTCCAGGTCTTGCCACTCAGGAAGCGCAAATCCCAACCTTTCTGGAGAGGGCTAAGAGGGCCGATCTTCGCAGAGTGCGGGACTGGCCGGGAGATCCTGCGCGCCGCGACGTCGGCGCGTTTGGATGCGCCCACCCGGGCCGCCTGCCGTGGAGTGCGAGTGTTCCGCCCGGCGGTCTCAGTCGCCGCTCGTGAAGCGCATCACTCGCCAGCCATAGGCGTCGCCGAAGCGCATCAACTGATCCCATTCCTGGTATCGGTGGCTGCCCAGACGGTACGCCCACCACAAGCGGGTGTATCGCCCTTCCCGAACACGCCAGGCGCGGACAGACGCTGCATACGGACTCGCGGCGCCTCCCGGGCCGCCCGGAACCCATGCCTCGCCGCGGCCATCCGCCTCGCTCGCCCAGCGCGACCAGCGGATGTGGCCCCCGAGCCATTCGTCGGCCCGGCGACGTGCGGACCCGTGATCTCCACCATCCCCACCACGATCGTCGCTGGCCGCACCCGGAAGTCGCGTCCGTGGTTGGTGAGCAGATGCGGCGCCCCGGGTCTGCCTGCGGCGAGCGCAGCAGACAGCAGCGAGAGAGCAACCGCGCAGCAGATGCTGTCGAAGCGGCCCGCAGCCTCATCGACTCCTCATAACGTCGTAAGCCAAACGCACGCATGCCAATCCTCGCACATGCGGCTAGACTCCCCGCCGCCTGAGCGGACGATGCCGGCCAGAAGAATCGCTCACGGAGAAGGAGTGCACCAACGGGTAAGGCTGTTAGGCATCCTCGCCGGTGTGATGTTTTCGGTGCCGTGTGACCCAGGAGGGATCCGAAAATAAGCCTGTCCCCGCCCGGTACCGCCGCCGGCTTGGGCACGTCGTCTTGACGTGGGCGTATCACCCCTGACCAGCGAAAGGGAAGACGCCGCTAGCCGTCACGAATCGCGTCGCGCCGTTACGCGTTGCGGCGCAGCATCTCCACGACCAGGAAGGCGAGTTCGAGCGACTGCTGGGTGTTGAGACGGGGGTCACACGCCGTCTCGTAGCGCGATGACAGCTCGGCGTGGGAGATCATCTGGGCGCCGCCGAGGCACTCAGTGACGTCTTCGCCGGTGTGCTCGACGTGGATGCCGCCGGGATGCGTGCCCAGTTGCTGGTGGACCTCGAAGAAGCCCTCGACCTCGTCCATGATGCGGTCGAAGTGCCGGGTCTTGTGGCCGCCGGGCGACTCCTCGGTGTTGCCGTGCATGGGGTCGCACTGCCACACGACACGATGGCCCGAACGGGTGACGGCCTCGACGATCGGCGGCAGCAGCGCGCGGACCCGCTCGTTGCCCATCCTGGAGACGAGGGTCACGTGGCCGTCGATGCGCTGAGGATCGAGGCGCTCGACGAGTTCGACCGCCTCAGCGGGCGTGAGCGTAGGGCCGATCTTCACCCCGATGGGGTTCGCGATCAGCGCCCCGAGGGCGACGTGCGCGCCCTCCATCTGGCGCGTGCGGTCGCCGATCCACAGCTGATGGGCCGAGAGGAGGTAGAGGCGATCGCCCTCGGCGCGTAACAGCGAGCGCTCGTAGTCGAGCACGAGCATCTCGTGGCTCGCGTACAGCTCGACCGTGCGCAGCGAGCTGTCCTCGATGCCACACGCCGACATGAAGCGCAGACTCCGGTCGATCTCGGAGGCGACCCGCTCATAGCGCTCACCGGCGCTCGAGTGGCGGACGAAGTCCATGTTCCACTCGTGCAGATGGTGCAGGTCCGCCAGGCCCGCCCCCGTGATGGCGCGGGATAGGTTCATCGCCGCCGCCGCGTTGGCGTAGGCGCGAATGAGCCGGCCGGGGTCGGGCCGCCGCGCCTCAAAGTTCGCCTCCAGCGCGTTGACCATGTCGCCGCGGTATGACGGCAGGCCGGCCAAATCCGTGTCGGCGGAGCGCGGCTTGGCGTACTGACCGGCGATGCGCCCGATCTTGACGACCGGCATCGAGGTCCCGTAAGTCAGGACGACGGCCATCTGCAGGAGCGTGCGGATGGTTCCGCGCAGATGCGCCTCGGTGTTGTCGGCGAAGGTCTCCGCGCAGTCCCCGCCCTGCAGCATGAACGCGTTGCCGCGCGCCACGGCGCCAAGCCGCTCCTGGAGCCGGTCGACCTCCGCGGGCACGGCGATCGGCGGGACCGCCTCCAACACGGCGCGGACGCGGCTGACGTCCTCGGGATCGGGCCATACCGGCTGCTGCGCGGCGGGCCTGGCCAGCGCCTCGCTCACCGCCGCCGCCAGGACAGCCGGCAGGGGCGGCGGGAAAGAAGCCGGTGCCGCACCCAGGTCTACGGTCCACGTCACCCCGTGAAGGCTATGAGACGCGCGACCTCGACGGTGGCGCGACGGTCGCGCGACGGACGCGCCTTGCGCCTGAAGGCGCGGGCGCGGAGGGTTACGGCGTCTCGCCGGGCTCCGGCCAGCGGCGGCCGGCCACCTCGAGTTCGCCGACCTTCAACGACCCGATCTCGACTTCGCCGGCTCGCAGCCTGCGGATCACGGCATCCGCTATGGCGATCCGCCCGATTGCCACAGCTCCAACCGCGGTCGCGCCGACCGCGACCGACGCCATCGCGGAGGGGCCGAGGAGCCGAGCGCCTGCCGCAACGGCGCCGGTTATGGACGCGCCCGTGAGTTCGGCTCCGGTCGATCGGCGCCGGTGAGTGGTGTTACGGATCATGTTGTCGCTCCTCGCGTCGTGGACATTGCTGACGCAAGCCATCATCGAGGATGCGAACGGCGCCGAGGATTTACTCCGGAGCCTGACTGTCACAGACGGCGGCGCTATCTCGTCTCATGGGCACTGAGACGAAAGGAGCCGCGATGAAGGTCTTCGTAGCGGGCGCCACGGGCGTCCTCGGCAGGGTGCTTATCCCGCAGCTCGTGACGCGAGGCCACGAGGTGATCGGGATGACGAGGAGCGTGTCGAAGCAGGACCTTGTGCGGAGCCTGGGAGCGCGCCCTGTCGTGGCCGACGCTCTCGACCCCGACGCGGTCGCCCAGGCGGTGGCGTCCGCGCAACCCGAGGTGATCGTCCATGAGCTCACCGCGCTGTCTGGGCCGGTGTCCGCGAGGGACATGCGCCACCCCGAGCGCTCACCCGCGACGATCATGACCAACCGACTGCGTACGGAGGCGACGGACCACCTCCTGGCCGCCGGCCGCGCAGTGGGGGCGCGTCGGTTCGTGGCGCAGAGCTTCGGCGCGTTCCGATTCGCGCACACCGGTGGGCCGGTGCTGACCGAGGACGATCCCCTCGATCCCAACCCGCCGGGGGCGCTGCGCGCCGCGCTGGTGGGCATCCTCCATCTGGAGCGGGCGGTGACGACAATCGAGTGGGGCGAGGGTCTGGCGTTGCGCTACGGCGGCTTCTACGGTCCGGGAACCGCGATCAGCCTGGCTCCGGATGCGCTGATGGCCGCGCCCGTCCGCAAGCGGCGCTTCCCGATCGTCGGCAGCGGCGGTGGCGTCTTTTCGCATATCCACATCGAGGACGCCGCGGCTGCGACCGCGGTCGCGGTCGAGCGCGGCGGGTCTGGTGTCTACAACGTCGTGGACGATGAGCCCGCGCCGGTGCGGGTGTGGTTGCCGGTGCTGGCGACCGCGCTGGGGGCCAAGCCACCAAGGCGTATCCCCCGTTGGCTCGGCCGGCTCCTGGCCGGCGAGGCAGCGACCGTCATGATGACCGACGTGAAGGGAGCCTCGAACGAGAAGGCCAAGCGTGAGCTTCACTGGCAGCCGCGCTATGCGAGCTGGCGCCAGGGCTTCGCGCAGGGACTCGGCTGAAGCGATGACCGACGAGGAGTTCGACGCGCTTCGTCCGTCCGCGTTTGCCATCGCCTACCGGATGCTCGGCAGCGCGAGCGAGGCAGAGGACATCGTGCAGGAAGGGTTCCTCCGCCTCCACCGGGCGCGCGAGGGCGGCGAGCAGATCGAGTCGCCGCGCGCCTACATGTCGACCGTGGTCTCGCGGCTCTCGCTCGATCATCTCCGCTCGGCGCGAGTCCGGCGCGAGACGTATGTCGGCGAATGGCTGCCGGAGCCGCTCCTGGCCAGTCCCGACGACGATCCGGCCCGCAAGGCCGAAATGGCGGACTCGCTGTCGCTCGCCTTCCTCGTCCTGCTCGAGAGCCTGTCGCCCGAGCAGCGCGCGGCGTTCCTGCTCCGCGAGGTGTTCGACGAGCCCTACGACCGGATCGCGGAGATCATCGGCACGAGCGACCAGAACGCGCGCCAACTCGTCACGCGCGCCCGCCGTCACGTCGAGGAGCGGCGTCCGCGGTTCGAGACCTCGCGCGATCAACAGCAGCAGCTCGCGACCCGTTTCTTCGCCGCCGCCGAGGATGGGGACCTCGCAGGGCTGGAGGCGCTGCTGGCCCACGACGTGGTGCTCCACGGCGACGGCGGCGGCAAGGCGCCCGCCATCAGACATGCACTCCACGGCCGCGCCAAGGTCGCGCGCACGCTGATCGCGGGTCTCCGCGCCGGCATCACCCGCTTCGGCGGCTTCACCCTGCGCCGCGCGGAGGTCAACGGTCAACCGGGTGCGCTGTTCGTTGACAGCGAGGGCAGGCTTGCCGGCGTAATGGCCCTCGACATAGCCGACGGCCAGATCCAGGCCGTCAGCTCAATCGTCAACCCCGACAAGCTGAGGCACCTCGGACCGGTCGCCGACCTGCGCGCGCTGCTGCGCGAGCGGACGACTCACTCGTAGCCGGTGAACGGCTCGGTCTCGAAGCGCGTGCCTTTCTCGCGATCCTCGAAGACGTGCGTGATGCGGACCGCAGGCGGGACGCGCTCGACCCGCGTTTCTATGAGCTCGAGATTCGGGTTATCGCCCATGCCGAGCTCGTTGAGCCGTTCGGCCTCCGCCCGCGCGATGTCGCCGGGCGTGGGATTGCTTTCCGGGTAGACGTCGGTGTGGTGCCGGACGAGCGCGTCCCAGTGCTCGTCACCCGCTCGTTCGATCGAGTCTCGAATGTGCTCCCGGTTGAATGCCATCCGCGCACCCTAGCTGGGCCGGATGCGGGGGGCCTGCGCGCAGTGAGCGGCGAAGCCGGCAATGACCGCTCTTAACTGCTCACGAGTCGCCTCATCAGAAAGACGGTTGTGCTCGTCGAACCGCTCCGAGGCGTTCGCGACGTATAGGCCGTGGCCGAACCAGGGCCGCATGCGCAGGAAGCGGAAGACCGACAACCATGCGGTCTGCGCGTTACGTGTCCCAGCGCCTCCGCCGGCGCCGATCAGGGCGACCGGCAAGTCGCCGAAGACATCCTGGATGTCGCTCGAAGGGCGCGACGCCCAGTCGATCGCGTTCTTGAGGAATCCCGGGATCCCCCAGTTGTACTCGGGCGTCGCGATCAGCAGACCGTCCGCGGTTCGCAGCGCGTCCTTCAGCTCCGTCACCTCAGGAGGAAGCCCGTCACGCTCCATGACGTCCTGGTTGAACAACGGAAGCGCGCCAACGATGCTGAGTCGGCTGAGGTCCAGTTCGGTGCCCGCGGGAGCCAGCGCCGCCGCTTCGTCGAGCAGCGCCCGGTTGCGCGAGGCTTCGCGGAGGCTGCCGCCGAGGGCAAGGATTCGCATGGGCTCGTTCAGAGCGAGCTCAGCTCGGGGATGACCTGTTCGCCCATGATCCGCACCTGTTCTCCCAGATCAGGCAAGCCCTCGACCTCGATCCCGGCCCAGGCTCTCAACGTGAACGGATCCGTGAACGAGACCAGCGCGTGGTTCAGGCCCGCGGGAGCGTAGGTCTCGGTCAGCCACTGCACCCAATGCTCGGGCGTCCCGGCGACCATGATCCGGTCGGCGATGTTCGCCGGCGTGGCCTCAAGCGCGCGTTGGACGTCGCCGGCGGCGAACGCCTCGGTAATCGATGCCACCTGTTCGGGCTCAATCCCATGTCGCTCGAGCAACGCCGGCGGCATCGACGGGATGTAGAAAGCCGCAAGGACTCGCCCGGCGCGACGTGCGACCTCAGCGTCCGGCGCGATTGCGCCGAGCAGCGAGTCACCGAGGTCGAGGCCGTCGAAGCTCCGGCCGGAGCGCTCGACGCCGACGCGAAAGTGCTCGGCCGCGTAGCTCAGCGCCTCGGGCGAATAGGCGCAGGCGGTGTGCAGTCCGTCGGCGATCTCTCCGGCCAGCTCCATCGACTTGGGACCACCCATCGCGCCCACCTTCAGTGGCAGGTGTTCCTGTACCGGACGGGCTGCCGTCGTCACCCCGGTGTAGCTGTAGAAGTCGCCCTTGAAGTCGATCGCGCCCTCGTCGAGGACCGTTCGCATCACCTGGTGCGCCTCGCGCAGACGAGCGATCGGACGAGTTCCACGCCACTCGATGCCGTACTGCTCGAGCATCGCGATGTTGCCGATGCCGAACACGACCTCGGTGCGGCCGCCGCTCAGCTCATCGAGCGTGGCGGCCAGTTGAGCGATATAGGTGGGGTCCCGCATGTAGATCGGCGCCACGCAGGACCCGAGCCGGATCCGCTCGGTGCGCCGCGCCGCGGCGGCGAACAGAAGCCAGGCGTCCTTGTGGTAGATCTCATCGGCGCTGTAGCACCCGTAGTAGCCGAGCCGATCGGCAAGCGCGACCGCCTCCAGAAGCTCGGCCGCCGGCTGTTCGGGAAGCATCTGGAAGCTGAGGAGCATTTGCGGGGGCCAGCCTAACCCCTCCGTTCTTACGTGGCGACCGCTCACCGCCCGGGTCGCGACGCCGGCGCCGACTTGATCAGCTTGATCTTGGCGCTGCCGGGCTCGCGCTCGATCACGCTCACCGGCTCGACCTCGATCGGCGGCGGAACCGCGCCCGCCTCCTCGAGTGCAGAGCGAACGCCGGCCGCGATACGGACGGGCGACTCGACCGACGCCCCAGGACCGAGCACGAGACGAATCACGAGTCGGTGCGGCTCGCGGACGATCTGGTACTGGAGCACCTCGGGCAGCCGTGCGAACGGGACGCGCAATCGGTGGGGAAGCACGATCGCCTCGCCGCCGCCAATCCCGGCAAACCGGAGGATGTCGTCGTTGCGGCCGTCGACGCGCAAGATCCGCCGGTACGGGCGGCCGGTCGGATCAGGGCCGGATGCGAGCGTCACCGCGTCGGCAATCTCGTAGCGGATCAGTGGCAGCGCCCGGTTGACGAGACTCGTGACGAGCACCTTGTGGCCGGGCACCCCAGGCGGCACCGGACGACCGCACTCGTCCACTACCTCGAGTACGAGCAGGTCGTCGCTCACGTGTAAACCAACCCGCTCGGGCGCCTCGGAGGCCATCACGAGCGACTCGGTCGAGGCATACACCTCAACCGGCTCGTTACCCCAGGCATCGGCGATCCGCCGGCGGACATCCTTCGGCACGACCTCGCTGCTGACCACGGACCATCGTGGCCGGATCGACAGTCGTCCCTCGAGCTGCTCGGTGGCGAGCGCTCCCACCACGCTGACCAGGCTGAAGATCGCATCCGGCTGATCGTGATTCAGGGACCCGACGAGTGTGGGCAGAGACATCGTGGCGGTGAGCTCCGGGCGGTCGACCCCGAAGCCCCCGAGCGCCTGAAACAGCTTCTGCGTGATGTGCAGCGGCGTCGGCGCGGCGATCCCCGCCCCGCGGACGGGGTTCGCGGGATCCAGTCTCATGCCGTACCGGGTCAACACGCGCCAGGACGCGGCGACCCACTGGGCAAACTCGGCCCGCGTCTGAGGAAACACGCCCCGGCGGCCCGTGGTCCCCGACGTCATGAACACGTGGAACTCGCGCGCGAACAGCGCCCCGGGGTCGGGACCGGCGGCGTGAGCCTCGAGCTCGGCCAGGTCGCAGGCGTCGATCGGCGACAACCCGGTCGAACTGCTCCATCAGCGCGGCCTTCGGAAGCGTCGGCAGATCCTCCAGGCGCAGGTCCGGGTCGAGCGCGTCGCGCCCCAGGACCTCGCGGTAGTAGGGAGAGGACGAGACCGCGTGCTCGATGATCTTGCGCAAGCGCCCGCGCTGATAGCTGAGCAGCTGATCGCGCGACCAGGCGTCGTGGGTCAGCAACTCGTCGACCTGGTTGGTCCGCTTGCGCATTGCAGGCGCCGCGCTGCTCATCACGGCGTTCATGTTTGGCCCTTTTTCGCTGGTCGGCCATTCGGCCGCTTGGCCATCCCGCGCATGTACGCGAGGTGCATCTCCTCGAACATCTCCCCGGACAGATCCGGGTTGATCAACTGCTCGATCGCCAGACCACGGTTGAGCGCCCCACTTCCGCGCACCATGTCCATCGTGGGGATCGTGAACTCGACGCCATGCTGGGCGGCGAGCGCGTCGACCATGTCCGCGATTCGCGCCAAGCCGCGTTCGCGCACCTCTTGCACCGCAGCGCGCAGCGCCTCGTCGCGGGAGGCGTGTATCAGGAACTCGGTCAGCAGCCGCGCCCACTCGGGGTCGCGCTCGTTGGCATCACGCCACATCCGCCCGACCACGCGATAGCTGTCCTCGATGTTGGCCTGATCGAAGATCACCCCGGCGTACATCTCGGCGCGCCGGCGGAAGTGATCCTCGAAGGCGGCCAGGAACAGGTCGTCCTTGCCGTCGAAATTCGAGTAGACCGCGCCCTTCGTGTAGCCGGCCTCCTCCGCGATCTCATCGAGTGACGCGCCGTGGAATCCGCGTCCCAGGAACACCGTCCGCGCCGCCTCGACGAGCTCGCTCTTCGTACGGGCCTTCCGTTCGGCCCTCAGCATTCGTTGGGCCATTTTCGATCCTTTCGGTATTGACGTACCATTAGTATATGAATACCAACAGTATCAAATCGTGTCAAGTCGGCGCTTACCAGACGAACGCAGACGCCGAACCAGGCCTGAGGCTGGGCGGCCCGGGGCGAGCAGTAGGTGGCTTGCTGGGAGGATGTGCCGTGATGCAGCGCTTCAACGTGCTCACGGGCGAGCTTCCGGCGGAGGGAGGCCGCGCCGGGTACGCATGGCGCGGGCGTCGCGGCTTGGCGGGAGAACTTGGCCTCCGGCGGTTCGGCGCGAGCGTCTACGAGCTGCCGGCCGGCGAGTGGACGTTCCCGTACCACTATCACCACGGGGTCGAGGAGTGGCTGTACGTGATCGCCGGCGCGCCGCGGCTACGCGAGCCGGCCGGCGAGCGGGTGCTCGAGCCCGGGGACTTGGCCTGCTTCCCTTCCGGTCCGGACGGCGTGCACGCCGTTTGCGGCCCTGGACGGGTCGTGATGTTCTCGGCGGGCGCTCCCGGCGCCTCGATCTCCGTGTATCCAGATTCGGACAAGCTCGGCGCGCGCCCACCCGGCGGCGGCGCGGACCGGCTCGACTTCCGTCGCGGTGATGCGGTCGATTACTGGGACGGCGAATGAGCGCGACGCCGCGGCCCGTGGTCAACGCGTTGACCATCCCGCTCGAGCCGTGGCCGGGGGCCCCGCCCGGCTTCCGGGTCCGTGGCCGCGGGCTCGGGTCGCTGCTCGGCGGCGATCTGATCGGCGCGGGCGTCTACGAACTCGACCCCGGCGAGCGCGGCGGCCCCTACCACTACGAGCTCGGCCGGGAGGAGGCGCTGCTGGTGTTGAGCGGCACGCCGACGCTCCGGCATCCGGAAGGCCGCGAACGCCTCGCCCCCGGTGACTTCGTCGCGTTCGGAGACGAGCCGGCCGGCGCCCACCAGGTGATCAACGAATCGCCGGGGCCGGTGCGGTACGTCATGTTCTCCGCAAACCGCGAGCCCTTCTCCGCCGTCTATCCGGACAGCGGCAAGGTCTCAACAAGCGTGGGCATATTCAGGATCTCCGACGCGGTCGACTACTGGGACGGCGAATCGTCCGAGTGAGCTGGGCTGACGCCGTGGTGCGGTTTCACCTGAATTGGGCGATGACCCCGAGCCGCCGGGCGGCGAAGGTCGGTCGACGACTCCCTGAAAGGAGGTCCGATGGGACTTCTGCGTAGACACGAGGGGCTTGGCGGCACGCGATATCAGATGCGCGAGAAGCTGCTGGCGATCGGCGACGACTTCTGGATCGAGACCGAGGATCGACGGCGCGCGTTCAAGGTCGACGGGAAGGCGCTCCGTGTCAGAAGCACCTTCATCCTCGAGAACCCGACTGGCGAGGAGATGTTCAAGATCCAGGAGAAGAAGCTTCACGTCCGCGACACGATGGAGGTCGAGCAGGGCGGGGAGACGGTGGCCACGATCAAGAAGGCTCTGATCACTCCCTTGCGCGACCGGTTCTCGATCGAGCTGGCGGGCGGCGGGGAGTGGAGCGCGAAGGGAAACATCGTCGACCACGAGTACGAGATCGAGCGTGATGGACACAAGATCGCCGAGGTGTCAAAGCGATGGTTCCGCGTCCGTGACACGTACGGGATCGAAGTCGCTCCCGGCGAGAACGACGCGCTGATCCTCGCCGCGACCGTGTGCATCGATGAGATGGCGTCGCGCTGACCGGGTCCTCGACGTGGCGACCGGCGGGAGCGGCGTCAGTTGAACGAGCCGAAGGATCGCCCGGCTGGAGTTGTCGAGGGCACTTCCGGCGCTCGGCCGGAGCGGGTGCCGCTCACCGCCCGGTTGGTGCTGCGCGAGTCGCTGACTGCGCGCCGCGCGGCGGTGATCATCGCCGGGTTCACGGTGTTGATCACGCTTGCGGGTGGGATCCTGATGCGGCTGCTCGACCACCGGGAATACCACACGTTCGGCAAGGGACTGTGGTTCGCGCTCCAGACGGTGACCACCGTCGGGTACGGGGACGTCACGCCCAGGCAGTCGAGCGGACGCACCATTGCGACGGTTGTGATGCTCGCCGGCATCGGCTTTCTGGCGGTGATCACCGCCACGGTGACCGCGTCGCTGGTCGAGAGCAGCCGGCGCCGTTTCGTCGGCCAGGCCGACGCCGAGATGACCGAGCGGCTTGGCGAAGTAAACGAACGGCTGGCGAGAATCGAAGCTCTCCTCGATCGGGCGCCGGCCCCGAGGTCATCCCATGACGTCAACTGAGGACGCCGGCTCGGCGCAGCCGGAGTCGAGCGACTCCCCGAGGCCGAGAGGTCGCATCGCCCGGACGTTCTCGGGCTCGCGCGCCGCGGTGCGGATCGTCTATCGCGACCCCGAGCACGTCGCCGAGCGGCTGACCCTGTACGCGACCGATCGTCTGGCCGATCCGTCGCGCGAGTGGGCTCAGTCGGCGCTCAGCACCCGTGCCGACGCCAATCGGGCCAAGATCGCCGAGGAACTGCGCACGCAGTCGGCGCAGGCCGCCCGGATCGACGGTGCGATCTCCGGCACCCCGTTCTTCATCGCGCTCGTGCCCGGCTATCTGTCCTACCTATGGCAGGAGATGCGGATGACCCTACGGACCGCTGCGCTCTATGGGCGCGACCCCAGCGCGCCACAAACCGTGGCCGAGATGCTCGCGCTGCGCGGGGTACATCCGAGCGTGGAGCTCGCGGCGGCCGCGCTCGAAACGGTACGGAGCACACCGATCCCGGATCGGCCGACCAAGCGTCGGTCGTTGCGCACTTGGGTCAACAGCGGCTACCGGCTGCTGGTGTTCGGCGGCTTCCTCTCCCCATCCACGGGACAGCCGCTGCAACGGACGGTGCTCGATCGGGTCAAGTCCGTGCTCAGCCTCCTGGTGGGAGGAGTGATCTGGGTGATGACCTGGGTGCTTCCACTCACCTTCATGATTCTCATGGCGTGGGGCTGCGAGACGCACACGCGCCAGCTCGGGCGGCGAGCGCATGTCTTTTACGGGGGCGACGCGGACAGCGTCGATGCCGCGATCGCCGCCGCCGACGAGCGAAGAGATCGAGGCCACGACAGACGAGCGGTCCTCCGCTCGGTCGCACTGTTCCTATCCGTAGCGGTACCGATTGGATTCGTCGGGTACGTACAGCATGTGCGCAAGACCGTCGGGTTCAACTGGCTCGTTGCGCTCGGCGCGCTCGTCGCTCTCGCCCTCGTGATGGCGACCGCGGTCGCCTCCAGCCGCCGATAGGGCGCGTGGCCAAGGTGGCCCAGGCTTCGGCGTCGCTCTCCGAGCGGATCCGGACGCTGGTCCGGGCAATCCAGGACAACGACGAGGCGAGGATCGAGGCGATGATCCTGCGCCTCAGCGAATCGCGGCGCGTGTTCGCCCCGCTGGCGTTCGCGGTCGGCGCGTTCGTGATGGTGTTCGATGGACTCAAGCTGCTCGTCTCGAACTGGCGGCTGACGATCGTGCAGATCCTCCCGGCGATGTGGATCTGGCTCGCGATGTTCGACCTCAAGCAGCATGTACTGCACGGACGATCCTTTCACGCGCTGCGCGGCCCAATCCTGATCCCGATCGGACTCTTGATCGTGGCCATCACGGTCGGGTGCTTCTTCCTCAACGCGGTGTTCGCTTTCGCGATCTCGCGGCCGGGGCGCCCCGAGGTCCGTCCAGCCGTCGCGCAGGCACGAAAGCGTCGGGCACCGATAATCGCCTCCGGCGCGCTCATCGGCGGTCTACTCGCATTCGCAACGACGGTCGCGACCCGCTGGGGACACCCGTGGTTCGCGCTCTCGCTGGGAAGCGTGGTCGGAGTGATGATGGTCTGCTACGTAGCGATCCCCGCACGGCTCATCGGAGGCAGACCGAAACTGTCAAGGCGCGACAAGCTCGCCAGCACGGCGGTCAACGGCACGCTGAGCGCGATCGTCTGCACGCCCCCGTACCTGATCGGACGCGGCGGCATCCTGATGCTCGCATCCGGTCTGCTGCCCATTCGCCTTCTCGGATTGGTCCTGCTCACCCTGGGAGTGACGGTGCAGGCCGGCGCGACGGGTTCGGTCAGGGCGATCAAGATGAGCGCCACCCTCACGGCTGCCAGGCACCAGAGCAACACGCCCGCCGCCGCCCCGTGACCCGCAGATGCACCGATCCGAGGAGGAGCCAGAACCCGATGCCACGCATACCTCCATCGACACTTGGCACCACGACGGCTGATCGCGTCATGGGTCACCGGCCTGAGCTCCTCGCGGCCTGGGACAACCTCAAGCACGCGTTCGACGGTCCGTCGACGACGCTCTCCCCGCAGCTCAAGGAAGAGGTCCGGCGCACGCTCGCACAGCACACCGGCTGTCAGTTTTGCGCTTCGCTGGGGGCGCCGGCTGAGGTTCACCCCGATCGGCTGCAGTCGCTGGCGGTGGCGTTCGCGGACGGCGTTGCCGACGATCACACCGAGATCAGCGACGCCCAGGCGCGGCTCCTTCTCGACGAGTTCACTACGCCACAGGTGGTCGAGTTGCTGATGTGGATCTGCTTCGAGTACGCAGGACAGATGTTTGGCTGCCTGATCGGAGACGAACCAGCCACCGACGAGGAGAAGCGGGCTTTCGCGGACTCGATCGGGAACGGGTGACTCCGGCTCCCATAGACTCGCCCCACTGCACGAGGGTCTGATGGATCGCGGTGGAGGTCGAATGGGTCGGGCACGTGACCGACACGGCGACACCGGGCCAATCTGCTACGTAGGCTGCGACGCGTCCGTGAACTCGCGGAACAGCCCGGTGACCACGAACACGATTTGCTCGGCGATGTCGACCGTGTTGTCCCCGATTCGCTCCAGGCACCGGGCGACGAGGATCATGAACATGGCCCATTCGCGCAGCTCGAGGTTGTCGCCGACCTCTACCGCCCGCCGGAAGATCGCCCGGTTGAGCCGGTTGATCTCGATGTCCTGGCGGACGAGGTCCTGGGCCAGCTCGGTGTTGCGCTCGGCGAAGGCCTGCTTGGCCTGCGAGACCTGAGACCGGGCCAGGCGACCCATCCGCTCGATCGCGTCCAGGATGTCCTTGTCCTTCGGCGCCTCGTAGCCGGACAGCGGCACGAGCTTGGCGATGTTCACGCACTGATCGCCCATCCGCTCCACGCAGCGAATCACGTGCAACAGCGCCGCGACGATCCGCAGATCGCCGGCCACCGGCGCCTGGCGGGCCAGCAGCGACAGGATGCCCTGGTGCACCTCGAGGTAGCGGCCGTCGATGCGGTCGTCGTCGGCGACCACCATCCCGGCCAGCTCGACGTCCTGGTAGGAGAGCGACTCGAGCGAACGGTCGAGCTGCTGGGTGACCAGATCGAGCCCATCGAGCGCCTGAGCCTCGAGCGCTGCCAAGTCTTCATGGAACTGACGACGCGTTCCCGGCACGCGCGCAACGCTATCCGACGATAGGCCCGAGTCTTCACAAAGCGTTCACAAGGCTTAAACATCTCGGCCTGCGCGCCCGGCTTATCGTCTCCGTGCATCAGTGGGACCACGGGTCTGGCGCGGCTGATCGCGGCGGCTCGGGACCACGCTGAGGCAGCTGCCCGGCTTCGGGAGCTCTTGATGGCTTCGATCACAAACCTGATACGCGGCACTGACCGCGAGTACTTCGACCTCTTCGAGCGGACCGGAGCGAACGTGGAGCGGGCTGGCGCGCTGCTCGACGAGATGCTGGCCGGGTTTCCCGACAGCCAGGGACTGGCTCACGACATCCGGGATTGCGAGCGCGTCGGAGATCAGATCACTCACGAGCTGATCGAGCGGTTGAACCGAACGTTCGTCACCCCGATCGACCGGCAGGACGTTCTCGATCTCGCCTCGTCGCTTGACGACATCGTCGACTACATCGAAGAGGTCGCGGACTACCTCGGCCTGTACAAGATCGAGGCTCCGATGGTGCAAGCTGAGAGCCTCGCCCATGTTCTCGCGCAGGCAACCCGCGAGATCGCGCTGGCGATCCCGCTGCTTCGTGGCTTCAGGGATATCAGCGAGCACACTCTGGAGGTGCATCGCCTGGAGAACGCGGGCGATCGGATCGTACGGGGAGCGATCGCCTCGTTGTTCGAGGCGGGCATCGATCCGATGGTCGTGATCTGCTGGAAGGACATCTTCGAGCGTCTAGAGCAGGCGATCGACTCCACCGAGCGAGCCGCAGACATCCTCGACGGGATCGTCATGAAGAACGCCTAGGGGAATGAGCGGGGACATCATCCTCGTCATCGTCATCGTTACCGCGCTGGCGTTCGACTTCACCAACGGCTTTCACGACACCGCCAACGTGGTCGCGACGTCCATCTCCACGCGCGCGATCGCGCCAAAGCCGGCGGTAGCGATGGCGGCGATGCTGAACTTCGTCGGGGCGTTCCTCTCGCTCAAGGTCGCCGCGACGGTTGGCAAGGGCTTCGTCGACACCAACGCCATCACAACGACCGTGGTGTTCGCCGGGTTGGTCGGCGCGATCGGATGGAACGTGATCACGTGGTATTTCGGGCTGCCCTCGAGTTCTTCGCACGCCCTGATCGGCGGTCTCGTCGGCGCGGTGATCGCGGCACAGGGGGTTGCCGCTGTCAACGGCGACGGTCTTCTCAGCAATTTGATCGTCCCGGCCATAATCGCGCCGCCGATCGCGTTCTTGGTCGCGGGGGTTGCGATTCTGCTCGTCTACCGGATCGTGGGGAAGCTACATCCGGGCCCCGTGAGTCGCGGCTTTCGACTCGGTCAGCTCGCCTCGAGCGGGTTGCTGTCGCTGTCGCACGGCACGAACGATGCTCAGAAGACGATGGGCGTGATCGCGCTCGCGCTCGTCGCCCACGGCGACATATCAGCGAGTGCGTTCTACGTTCCGGACTGGGTCGTGATTGCCTCCGCGAGCGCGATCGCACTCGGCACGTTCGTCGGCGGCTGGCGGATCATCAAGACCCTCGGTACCCGGATCATCAAGATGGACGTCGCCCAGGGCTTCGCCGCGCAGGCTGCCGGTGCCACGGTCATCCTCGCCGCCTCCAGCGCCGGGTACCCCCTGTCAACCACCCATGTGATCTCCGGCGCGATCATGGGCTCCGGCGCCGCCAAACAAGTCTCCGCGGTCCGCTGGGGCGTCGCCGGCAACATCGTCGGCGCGTGGGTGCTCACGCTTCCAGCAGCTGCACTCATGGGCGGATTCGTCTACGTGCTATCCAGGCTGTTCGGCCACGGCGCGATCGGCCCACTCGTCATCAGCCTGGCGCTGCTCCTAGCCGTCGCCGCGGTCTTCGTTCGACGCCTGCAACAACCCGTCCCGGCACCGGCCGCGTCATGATCGCCGCTGCGATCAACACTCACGCCCTGGTGAAGATGCTCTACTCCTCCGTGCTGGCGGGCGTCGGTGTCACCGTCGTGTTCTCGCTCGCCATTCTCGGCGTCATCCGCTCAAGCGAGATGCGCCGCGAGCACCACACCCTCGCCGCCGCCGGCTACACCGCACTAGCGGCCGTCGGCCTGCTGGTCGCGGCTGCCACGGTGGTCTACGGCCTCGTGCTCGTCGCGCACAAGAGTTAGCGCTGCCCCCGAACGGCCCGCCTCAGCGCGCAGCCGATGGTCTAGGCACCGGCCCCGCTTGACGGCGAGGTTCGGGCAGCAAGGCTCGGCGCATACGGACTTGGCGTACCTGTAGCGCTACGTCATAGCGGAGAATAGGCTCCCGCGGATGGACACTGATCAGATCACGATCCAGCTTCACCGCGACGCCGCCGCCGTACTAGTGCACGTCCTCGACCACTACATCCAGCAGGACTCGGGAACCGGCTATGGCGGCATTCTTCGAAGCCTCCAGACAACCATCATCCAGGACGGGTTCGGCGGCGTTAGGCCAGGCCCGCCCGCAGGCCTGCCGGCCCACGCGCAGGAGGAATAGGTCACGCCATGCGCCTCCGCTCGAGCAGTTCGAGTAGCGTCGCGGTCGCGCAGTCGGCGAGCTCGAACCGCTCCACGTGCCCGACAGACGCCTCAGGCTTAGTGACAGGAGAGTTGCGTCTCAGACGGCAGCAAGCGCTGGGCGAGTGCGGTAGCGTCGACTCGCATGGATGGTGATGCGCTCAAGGCCGCGTACCGTCGCTGGCTACTGGAGGTGTGGGGTGCTGGCCGTTATGAGGTTGCCGGACGAAGTCGGCTGACGCTGTCGTCGTCGTAGTCCTGGTTCGTCGCCAACCCGGCAGAACCAGTACGGCTTCCGCATCGGGCTGCGTCCAACTCCACGTAGACCCCCTGTAGTCACCCTGAGGGTTCGCGCGTTCCCAGGCGCCTCCACTGGAGCCGCAGAATGACCACAGCTTCTGGGCAGAGCGTTTGTAGTGATGAATCAGCTCGTCCAGGTCGAACGGGTCGATCTCGCCAGCGTCCATCTTCGCGAAGCCTTCGCGGACGTGGTCGAGGAGGAGATGCAATTGCTGCTCGTGATACTCGCCGATCAGCTGACGCGCCGCACGACGACGTGCCTTTTCGTTCTCGATATCTCGGATCCGGACACCATCGGCCATACGCGCAACCTACGGCGGAACAAGAAAACCCCGCTGTGCGGGGCCTTCGAAGTGGGCCGTGGAGGACTCGAACCTCCAACCTTGGGATTAAGAGTCCCCTGCTCTACCAGTTGAGCTAACGGCCCTTGCCGGCGATGTTACCCAGCGCTCACCGGTCGCGGAGGCCGGGGCGGGGTGGTGGACCAGGACGGATCAGCAGCCCTGGGCGACCGACGGATTGGTCTTGGCCTTGTCGATATTCGACTTCAGCAGGGTGCGCTGGACCTTGGGCACGAGGCTGATGGCCTTCGCCGAGGCCAGGTCCCCGGTGCGGGTCTGGTTGGCGGCGTAGGCGTTGGCGGCCAGGCACTCGAAGGCGGTCGCCTCGGTGGGGTTGGCGGTGGTGATGTCCGACCAGGTCGTCGCGGCGGCGGAGTAGTTGCCGAGGTACTGGTAGGCGCGGGCGGCGAGGATCGAGACGTTGGCATCGGGCTGCTTGACCAGCGGCTTGTAGCGCTGATAGTCCTGGCCGAGGGCGGTTAGCTCCTTGTTCCCGGCGGCGGTGAACTGGCCGGTGGTGGGATTGACGTAGGCGTTGGTCGAGCGGGCGGTGCTCCAGCGAGCCTGGATCAGGTTGGCCCACGCCGCGGCGTTGTTCGGATCCCGAGTGGTGGCCTTGATCGCGTTCTTCTCGGCCTGGCTGATCGCGGATTGCTGGCCCGCGGTCGAGCCGCCTCCGGTCAGGCCGTTCAGCAGGCCGCCCAGGCCGTTGCCGGCGCCGACTCCGAACAGCACGAGGCCGCCGCCAATCAGCACCGCGAGGAACAGGTAGACCGCCTGCACGGTCCGCCGACGTCCGCGGCTGCGAAGGTCGAAGAGCATGGACTACGTCGTGGGATCGAGTCCGTCGCCGAAGGAGGCCTGGGCCTCGGCGGCGGCGCGAGCCGCGGCGCGGCGGTCGGCGATCTTGAGCATGACGATACTGGCGAGGAAGAGGATGACTAGCGGGAGCGTCTCCAGTCCGGTGGTGACTGGGTCGGCCCCTGGCATGGCCGCGGCGATCACGGCTATACCCACCGTAGCGTAGCGCCAGTGTCTGGTCAGGGTGCTTCCGTTGATGACACCGATGCGGTGCAGTCCGAGGAGGGCGAGGGGCAACTGGAAGGCCAGGCCGATGGCGAGCATCGTGACGACCTGGAACGAGTAATACGCCTTGGCCTGGACGAGCACGTCGAACTGCTCGTGGTTGTAGCCCTGGAGGAAGTGGACGGCCGGCGGTAGCACGAAGATGTAGGCGAACACCACACCGGCCATGAACAGCGCCGGCGCAGCCAGGATCAGCGGCGTGGCCACTCGCCGCTCGTTCCGGTTCAGCGCCGGGAGGACGAACGCGTAGGCCTCGTAGATGAGGAGGGGCAGCGTGAACAGAAGGGCGAAGTACGCGGCCACGGTCAATGTGGTCGTGAACGGCTCCCCGACGCCGAGCGTGATCGGCTTCTCTTTCTCCGGCGCGCTGTTCGGGAGAGTCCGCGCGGCCTTGTCGGCTGCAGCGGCCGCCCGCGCGTAGGCCTGGCGGGCCTGTATCGAGAGGCCGGGCGAAGCGGCAGCCAACCGATCGGCCTCCGCCTGGGTCCGGTACGCGTTGCGCTCGATCACTGCCTGCGACGCCACCGACCCGAGCCCCTGCTGGGTGGTCACGCTCGAGTTGTGGGGCAGCGCACGGTTCAGCAGGCCGAGCAGGGCGTGGTTCTGCCAGAAGCACACGCCGAAGGCGACCAGCAGCGCCACCAGGCACACGATCAGGCGCGAGCGAAGCTCGTCGAGGTGGTCGACGATACTCAGCCGGTCTTCGTGCCCGATGGGCTTGATGACCTTCGCCACTTCTCTCTTCCCCAGCCGGCCGCTCAGACGGGGCGCTGTGACCCGACCTCAGCCGACTCGCGCGCCAGTGGATGTGGCGCCGGGCGCCGCCTGCGGGGGGGCTGAGGCCGAGGTGAGCTCCGGCCGGTTTGGCGCTTCGTCGTCCTTGGAATCACCGGTGATCGAGTCCTTGAACTCGCGCATGCCGTGACCGAGTTGGCGTCCCAGGCCGGGCAGGCGCTTGGGCCCGAAGATCAACAGCACGATCACCAGGACGATGATCAGGTCGGTGGTCGGACTTTTGATGAACATGGGAGCCGCCTCCAGGTGGGGGTTTTTCCAAGGTTACCGGTGATTTGCGGGGCCGCCGTACCCCCTCTCGGCCAGTCTTGAAAAAGCATCTCAAGTTGCCGATGCGCCGGGCCGATTAAGGGCTCGGAGACACCAAATGAATCAGCAGCCAGAACAGCCCTCCGTCCGCCGCATCGTCCTGCCGAGCGGCCGCAGCATCGAGGTGGTCCGCTTCAACGACACGGGCCACGTCCATCGCGGCCTGCACGTCTGCCCCGACTGCAGCTCCGAGCTCGTCCAGCCGATCGACTGGTCGGAGGCTCCGGACGACTGCTGGAACCTGGCGCTCAACTGCCCCAACTGCGACTGGTACACCGAGGGTCTGTACAGCGCCGACCAGGTGCGCGAGCTCGAGGACCAGCTCGACGAGGGCCTGGCCGACATGCTCCGGGACCTCCAGCGGCTGACCCAGGCGAACATGGCCGATCAGATCGATCGGTTCGTGAACGCGCTGAACGCCGACCAGATCCTGCCCGAAGACTTCTAGGGGCTGGGCGCCTCCAGGGGGGCCTGGGCCGCGCCTCGGCGCGGCCCCAAATTTTCAGGCGTAGCGCTCGACCATGACGTCGGCCGCCAGCTCGAGTGCCTCTCGCTGGCGGGCCGGCATGGCCGGAAGCCCGAGCTTCGCCTCGGCCACGAGGTCCTGGGCCTGACAGCGCGCGTCGCCGAGGACACCGGTGGCCTCGATCCGGTCGCACACCCCGGCGGCATCGTCGGCCGTCTGCACCGCGCGCAGGTCGAGCGCAGCGAGCGACGGGTCGCGGCTGCGGGCGAGGATCAGCGGCAGCGTGACGGTGCCGTCGAGCAGGTCCGCCCCGCGAGGCTTGCCGGTGCGCTCGGGCGGTCCCGACACGTCGAGGACGTCGTCGAGGATCTGGAAGGCCAGCCCGATCCGCTCACCGAACGCGCCCACCGCCTCGGGCTCGCCGCCCGCCTCGAGCGCGCCCAACTCGCAGGCGGCGCGGAAGAGCACCGCGGTCTTGAGCCGGCAGCGGGACAGATAGCGATCGACGCTCACGTCCAGGCGGTAGGCGTCCTCACGCTGGGTGAGCTCGCCCATGGCCAGCTCGCGACTGGCGCGGGCCAGCACCTGCACGGCGTCGGGCGACCCGCCCCCGGCCAGCTCGGCGAAGGCGCGAGAGAACAGCAGATCGCCGGTCGCGGTGGCAGCGGCGCGGCCGGCGGTGGCGACCACGGTGGGCCGGCCGCGGCGCAGGGCCGAACCGTCGAGCACGTCGTCGTGGACGAGAGTGGCGCCGTGGACGAGCTCGACCGCGACAGCGGCGCGAACCAGCCCGTCGCTCTCGGGAGGCGGCGCCCCGGCCGCCAGGCAGACCAGCAGCGGCCGCAGGCGCTTGCCGCCGGCGGCGATCGTGTCGCCGGCGTGCCGGGCCAGCACGGGCCCGTGACCGGTGGCGAGCTCGGACATCCGCAGCTCGACGCGGTCCATGATTCGCGTGAGCTCCGCGCCCCCGGCGTCGACGACGGCCTGCGCCCCCATGGTCATCATCCAGGGACCACCCCGACATGGAGGGCGATGATCCCGCCGGCGGTCACGACGTAGCGGATCTGGCGCAGCCCGCAGCGCCACATGACCGCGGCGAGTTCCTCGGGTCCCGGGAAGCGCCTGACCGAGCTGGGCAGGTAGCTGTAGGCCTGGGAGTCGGCAACGCGGCCGAGGAGCGGAATCAGGTGGTCGAACCACAGCTCGAAGAAAGTCGAGAGGGGCGGCCGGCGCGGGGTGGTGATCTCCAGCACGACGACCCGGCCCCCCGGACGCACCACCCGCGCCATCTCGGACAGACCGCGCTCGAGATCCGAGAAGTTGCGCGCGCCGAAGCCCACGGTGGCGGCGTCGAAGTCGTCGTCGGGATAGTCGAGGGCGAGCGCGTTTCCGGATTCGAAGCGCACGCCGGGGCCGCCCTTGGCGCGAGCCCGCTCGAGCATCTTCTCGGCGAAGTCGATCCCGACCACCTCGCCGCCGGGAGCCACCCGACCGGCCAGCTCCAGGGCCAGATCGCCGGTCCCGGTCGCCACGTCCAGGGCTCGCCCGCCCGGCGAGAGCTCGGCCAGGTCCGCTGCCCGCCGGCGCCACTCGTGGTGCAGGCCGGCGGTCATCACCGAGTTCATGCGGTCGTACAGCCCGGCGATCCGGTCGAACATGGCCCGGACCTCGGGATCGTCGAGCGTCCCCGATGAAGATCGGTCTAGCGCCCCGGGTGCGCCGGCCGGCGCGGTGTCTGCCCCCGACATGATCCTTATGCCGCGACTACTGGAGGTCTGAGAGGAACTGGACCAGGTCGTTGAACTTCTGCGGCGGGAGGTCCTTGAAGGACGGCATCGGCGGCGTCGGGTTGCGCAGCGTGGAGGCGATCTGGGCCGCGGGCACCGTGGCGGCGATGTGCGTCAGCGCCGGCCCCGGGCCGTTGTTGCCGTTGTCTCCGATCACGTGGCAGGCCAGGCAGCCAGATTCGCCAACCACCTCCGCTCCGGCTTTGAAGGTCGCGGCCTGGGACGCGGTCAGGCTGGACGGCGGCGGCAGGTCGACCGAGTTCGGCGAGCCCGTGTTGGCTCCGCTGTAGGTCAGATAGGCGATCGCCGCGATCGTGGTGATGCCGGCGGCCAGGGCGATCGGGCGCCGCTCGATCCGGCGCTCCGGGCTGCGGTCGTAGAACGGCAACAGGAACAGCAGGATCATGCAGATCGTGGGCACGCCGATCGTCGCCATCGGCGTGAACTTCGGGACGTTGCGCATCACGCGCAACACCTCGAACAGGAAGAAGAAGTACCAGTCCGGTCGGGGGACGTAGGTGGTCGTCGTCGGGTCGGCCTTGGGTCCGAGCTCGGCGCCGAACATCAACGAAAGGAAGATGATCACCGCCATGACGACCACCGCCATGGCCCCGTCCTTGGCCACCGCGTAGGGGAAGAACGGCTTGCCCTCGTTCTTCAGGACCGAGTAGTCGCGGAGGTAGGCCTCCTTCTCGGCCCGGTTCATACCTCTGCCTCCGCTAAGGCGTGGTCGCCGTCCTCTTCGGGGTGAGGCTTCAGCCACGGCGGGGCGGAGATGCCCAGCTTGGTGACCAGGTACAGGTGCGCGCCGATCAGCGCAGCCATCAGGCCCGGGACGAGCAGCATGTGGATCGCATAGAAGCGCGACAGGGTGGTGGCGCCGAAGTCCGCGCCACCGAGCAGGAAGTCCGACAGGAACGGCCCGATGAAGGGACCGCCGGCG
Organism: uncultured Solirubrobacterales bacterium; assembly: GCA_963832315.1. Lineage (GTDB taxonomy): Bacteria > Actinomycetota > Thermoleophilia > Solirubrobacterales > Solirubrobacteraceae > Palsa-465. The sequence goes on from CAWHTT010000018.1 coordinate 559,963, forward strand.
TTGATGTTGATCCCGACGATCGACGCCCAGTAGGAGCGCTGGTCGAACGGCAGCAGGTAGCCGGTGAAGCCCATGGCCAGCGTGAGGATCAGCAGCACCACGCCGATCACCCAGGTCAGCTCGCGGGGGTACTTGTAGGCGCCGTAGAAGAACACCCGCGCCATGTGCAGGAAGATCAGGATGATCATCACCGAGGCGCCCCATTTGTGCATGCCGCGCACGAACTGGCCGAGGAACACGTTGTCGTTGATGTTGCGGATCGACTCGTACGCGCCGTTGGCCGCGTCGGGGCGGTAGTACATGGCCAGGAACACGCCGGTCACGGCCTGGTTGAGGAAGGCGAACAGCGTGGCCGACCCCAGCGTGTACGCCCAGTTGATTCCGCGCGGCACCTTGCGCCACATCAGCCACCGGATGCCGGGCGACAGCGCGGTGCGCTCGTCGAGCCAGTCGACGACCGTGATCCCGGCCTCGACCGGGTGCAGCGCGCCGGAGTCGCTGGCCTCGCCCGGCCGCTTCGGGCGGGGCTGGAGGACCTTGGGGAGCGGCGGGGCGGGGAGCTTTGGCATGGCGGGCTAGGGCTTCTGAGAGGTGTCGAACTGGGCGGGGTAGAGGTACTGGCCGACGCCGTCGATCGGCTCGCCCGGGAAGCGCGGCGAGAAGCGCTGAAGCTCGTTGTTGACCGAGAAGCGGGGACCGATCTCGACAAACCCGTTGTTCACGCGGGTGTAGAAGCGGTCGAGCGGCCGGACCGGCGGGCCGCCGGCGACCATCCCGCGGAAGTCGTAGACGCCGCCGTGGCAGGGGCAGATGAAGCGCTCGGCGGCCGGCACGTAACGGACCGGACAGCCGAGATGCATACAGCGCGAGGACAGCGCGACGAAGTGGTTGTACTGATCCTCGGGCTCCGTGTCGATCTTCGGGTCGCGGGCCCTCACGTAGGCGATCGTGTTGCCGGCCTCGCCGATCCCCGGCGTGATCGTGATCACCTTGGTCATGTAGGCGTTCTGGGGGAAGTCCGACGGCCGCCCGATGGGCTGCCACGTCCAGGGCTCGCGCTTGAAGATCGGGGCGATCGCGAACCCGAGCGCAGGCAGCGTGAAGGCCGCCGCGGCCACGGCGCCCACCCCGTTCGCCCACAGGTCCATGAACCGTCGGCGTGTGACCGTCTCGCCTTCGAACGCGCCCGGCATGTTCCGGTCCGCGGTGTACTTCGACTTGGGTTCCCTGTGGCGATCAGGCACGGCGCCTCGCGGCTTCCTTACAGCAACTAGACGTGGACAGCGTACAGCCACGGCGCCGAAAACGGCACCGCCAGCGTGGCCGGTACGCGGCGACCTAACAACCTCGCGACGAACCTCACAAGCTGGCCCACGAGCAGGGAGTTTTAGGCTCGCTTGAGCTTGCGTCGAACGTCACAAACCCCGGCGTTCTCGGGCCGCCGCGGCGGCGGCCCGGAGGGCGTCGCTCGCGCCCTGATCGTGGGCTCGCGCGCGTGACTTTGGCCCCGTCGTGCGCCTCGCTGGCTCCCCACCCGACCGACACCGCGCCGGCCTCCCAGACCGTGCGCGCCAGTTCCGGGTCGGCGGCACTGTGGGCCTGGGCCGCCAGCGAGATCACGTCGGCCAACTCGGCTACCGCCTCGAGGTCTCCGAGCTCGGCAAGGCGCGCGAGCCCCAGGGCGTAGAGCTGATCGCCCAGCAGCAGCGCCAGGTCGGCGTCGTCGGGGCGAACGACCAGAGGTTCGTCGTAGTGCAGCCGGTAGCCCTCGAGGATCATCTCGAGCAGTACCTCGTACTCGCTCGCCCGACCGCGGGTGCGCGGTCCGGTCGCCGCGACCTGGGCGGGCCCCGGCCGGTCGAGCGCCACCGAGTCGGCGGGCCGATCGGCGAGTGGGTCGGCCAGGCATGCGGCCACCGTGCCTCCCTCGCCTCGCAGAGCGTCGCGCAACGCGTGCGCTCCGTCGCGCGCAGTCCTCATCTCGGCGGCGCCTCCGCGAACGCCTCGGCAGCCGCGTCAACCGTCCGCCGCACGTCGGCCTCGGAGTGCGCAAGCGAAGGGAACCAGGCCTCGAATTGCGACGGCGGCGGATAGACGCCCCGGGCGAGCAGTCCGCGGCACCACGCGGCGTAGGCCTCGGTGTCGCAGCGCGCGGCGCCGGCGTAGTTGTTGACGGGGCCGTCGGAGAAGAACACCGTGAGCAGGCCGGGCAGGCTCTGGATCTGAACCCTCGCGTCCGCCGCGGCCGCGGCTTCGCGCAGGCCGGTCGCGAGAGTCTCGGTGGTGGCTGCCAGCTGCTCGTAGGCGGCGGCGTCCAGCCGGCACAGAGTGGCCAGGGCGGCGGCGGTGGCGAGCGGGTTTCCGGACAGAGTGCCCGCCTGGTAGACGTCCCCGGCCGGTGCGATTCGCTCCATGTAGTCGCGGCGACCGCCGTAGGCCGCCGCCGGCAGGCCGCCGCCGATGATCTTGCCCAGGATGGTCAGGTCGGGCCGGATCGCGTAGCGCTCCTGGGCGCCGCCGCGCGCGACCCGGAAGCCGGTGATCACCTCGTCGAAGATCAGCAGGGCGCCGCTGTCGTCGGCCGCCTCGCGGAGCGTCTCGAGAAACCCGCGGATCGGTGGCACGACGCCCATGTTCGCCGGCACCGGCTCGACCAGGATCGCGGCTAGGTCCCGGTCGGCGGTCAGATTCCAGGTTGTGGCTGCGTCGTTCCAGGGGGCTATCACCGTGGCCGCGGCGGCCGATTCCGGCACGCCCGGGCTCGCCGGGATTCCCTGGGTGGCCAAGCCCGAGCCGGCCTCGGCGAGCAGGCCGTCCACGTGGCCGTGGTAGGCGCCGGCGAACTTCAGCACCTTCTCTCGGCCGGTTACCGCTCGGGCCAACCGGATCGCGCTCATCGTGGCCTCGGTCCCCGAGGAGGTCATGCGCAGCATCTCGACCGAGGGGATCCGATCGGCGACCTCGGCCGCCAGCGCGACCTCTGCTTCGGTCGGGGCCCCGAACGTCGTGCCACGGCCGGCAGCGTCGGTGACCGCCGCCACGACGTCCGGGTGGGCGTGGCCGAGGATCAGCGGTCCCCACGAGCACACGTAGTCGATGTACTCGTTTCCGTCGACGTCGGTGATGGTGGCGCCGTTGCCCGCGGCGATGAAGATCGGATCGCGTCCGATCGAGCGCATCGCCCGGACCGGCGAGTTCACGCCGCCGGGAAGGAGACCGAGGGCTCGGTCGTAGAGCTCGGAGGAGCGAGTGGTGCTGGCCGCGACTGCCTCGCTCACGCGCCCGCGTGCTCGCGTTCCCAGGCCCGGTAGTCGTCGGTGAAGTAGAGCAGCCGGATCTTCTTGAACTCGGTGGAGGAGTAGAGCGTGGCGCGCTCGGTGACCCCGGTCTGGTCGGAGATCGAATCGAGGATCGCGTCGCACTCCTCCTTGGAGCGGCCGTGGGCCATCGTGAAGATCGAATACGGCCAGTCCTTGTAGGTGGGCCGCTGGTAACAGTGCGAGATGCCTCGGTACGCGGCCATGCGCGGGCCGAGCTCCATGATCCGCTCGTCGGGCACCTTCCAGACGCCCATCCCGTTGGCGCTGAAGCCGGCGCGGCGGTGGAACAGGATCGCGGCTACGCGGCGCAGCAGGCGGCGCTCCTGCATGCCTTCGAGGTGAGCGAGGAGCTGAGTCTGCGCGATCCCGAGCTTCTCGGCCGCGGGCGCGTAGGGCTCGGGGACGACCGGCATGTCGCCCTGGGTGGCGCGGATCACCGCCATGTCGAACTCGTCGTAGGGCTGAGGCTCGGTCTCGGCCGGGGGGGCGACCTCCACCGCCTTGGCCAAGGCGTCGGTTCCGCCCTCCATCTCGAGGTCCATGCGGATCTTGAACAGCTTGAGCGTGGGTAGCTGGCGGACCGACTCGGCGCCGGCTAGCTTGGCCAGGACCTCGAGCGTCCCATCGACGCCAAGCGGCGAGTCGGGCTCGGTGGCGATCGTGAACCAGATGTTGAACTCGTGGTTGCGCAGGTAGTTGTGCGAGACCCCGGGGTGCTCGTTGATCACGTTGGCCGCACGCCACGGGTTCTCGGCGTCGACCTTGGCCGCGACCAGCATCGAGGAGTAGCCGAGAGCGCGCGTGTCGAAGATCGGGGTGACCTGGCGGATGATCCGCTCGTCGATCAGGCGCTGTACGCGGGCGATGACCTCGGATTCATCGATCCCGGCCTCTGCCGCCACGTGCTGGTAGGGCTTCTGGGCGATCGGGAAGCTGCCCTGCATGAGGTTGAGCAGCCGCTTGTCGAGGTCGTCGAGCGGGGTCGCGGCGCCCTGCTTGCGACTGCGCAGCTTCGGACCGAACCCTGAACTCACTGAAGCCATCGCGCCGCCTCCTTGGCGTGATAGGTGATGACGATGTCCGCCCCGGCGCGGCGAATGCAGGTCAGCGTCTCGAGCACCGCGGCGCGCTCGTCGATCCAGCCCGCGGCGGCCGCGGCCTTGACCATCGCGTACTCGCCGCTGACGTTGTAGGCGGCCAGCGGCATCCTCGTCTCGGCCTTGATCCGATGGATCAGGTCGAGATACGGCAGCGCCGGCTTGACCATCACGATGTCCGCGCCCTCCTCGACGTCGAGCCGCGTCTCGCGGACGGCCTCGTCGCCGTTGCCCGGGTCCATCTGGTACCCGCGGCGGTCGCCGAAGGCAGGGGCCGAGTCCGCGGCGACGCGGAAGGGCCCGTAGAAGGCCGAGGCGAACTTGGCCGAGTAGGCGAGGATCGGGGTGTCGGAGTGGCCGTCGTCGTCGAGTGCCTGCCTGATGCTCCCGACCCGCCCGTCCATCATGTCGCTCGGCGCCACGATGTCGGCGCCGGCGCGAGCCTGCGAAGTCGCCGTGCGGGCCAGAAGCTCGAGCGTGGCGTCGTTGTCGACGCTGCCGTCGCTGCGTATCGCGCCGCAGTGGCCGTGGCTCGTGTACTCACATAGGCACAGATCGGTGACCACGATCAGGTCGGGGTGGGCCTCCTTGATGGCGCGAGTGGCCAACTGCACGACGCCCTCGTCATCCCACGCCCCGGAGCCCTCCTCGTCCTTGGCCGCGGGCAGCCCGAACAACAGCACGGCCGGGATGCCGAGATCCTTTGCTTCGCCCGCCTCGTCCACGGCGTGGGCGATCGACAGGTGGTCGATGCCGGGCATCGCTTCGATCGGCTCGCGCCGGTCGAGGCCGTGGGCCACGAACATCGGATAGACGAAGTCAGACGGAGTGAGGCTCGTCTCGCGCACCAGGCCCCGCAGGGGGCCCGTAGCGCGCAGCCGGCGAAGGCGGGTCTGCGGAAACGGCATGGCGTTCTGAGGATACCCCCGGGGGTGAGGCGGACTCAGACCAGCGTCCAGGGCTCGACGCGCCAACTCGTGACCAGTCCGTTGGTCACGTAGGGGTCGGCCTGCGCGAACGTCTCAGCCTCCGCCGGGTCGGCGAACACGATCGCCGCGCCGTGCAGCGGATCGCCCAGGGGGCCGGCCAGCACGATCCTTCCGTCGTCCTTGGCCGCGCGGATCGCGGACAGGTGGTCGGCGCGGAACGGCTCGCGCCGCTCGAGGATGTCCCCGACGTACTCGTAGAACAGGACGTGCCGCTTCTCCGCCATGTCGCTAACACCTTACGCGTTTCCCGCGATACGCTGCTTGTGTGGCAGATATTGAGAAACGGGGCGGTTACACGCCGCGGCGGGTGCGCGAGCGGCGGGCATACCAGCTGGCCGTGACCGGAGGAGTGGCGAGCGCGGTGTTCGTCGTCTCTCTGGTGCTGTCGATCGTCGGCGTCCTCAGTGGGACGATCCCGGTGATCTCGCTCATCGTCGCGGTGATCTGCCTGCTGATGTTCCGGCGCACCGTCGGCCGCTGAGCGCCTAAGCGAAGCGTCGCAGGGCCAGGCGCGCGAGCGCGCCAAACGCCAGCGTGAGCACGGCCAGATGCACGAGCGGCCAGCCGATTGCGGGCGCAGCGCCGTTGAATGCGTTACTCGCGGCCTGCAGAGCAGCCTTGAACGGGAACACGAAGGCCACCGCATCGAGGATCGACTTCAGCGTGCCGGACACCGCATCGCCCGGCACGAGCGACACGAACGCGATCGGCAGCGAGATCACGAAGGCCATCAGCGAGGCCACGCTGACTTCGCGCGCGAGGCCGCCGATCGCCACACCCAGCGCCCCGAAGGCGAGGCCGCCGAGGGCAAGTGCGGCGACCCAGAGCGGGAAGCGCGCCCACTCCAGGTGCACGAGCAGCGACACGAAGGCCGACATGACCAGCGTGACCGCGGCCGCGGCGGACCCTGCGAGCAGAACCTTTTCCGACAGCAGACCGCCCGGGGTGATCAGGCCGCGCACCAGCCGCGCGTAGGCGTTCTCCGAGCGCTCGAGCGCGAGCAGCCCGGCGGCCAGCAGGACCCCGACGAACATCAGCGAGACGATCACTGCGATCGCGGCGGCGTAGGACGCCGTCGGCGTGGTCTTGCCGACCAGCTCGGTCTGCCTGATCGTGAGCGGCGAGCCGATCGAGCCCAGCTCCGGCGTGGCGAAGTTGAAGCCGGCGATGGCCAGATCGGCGAAGTTCACCACCTGGCTGAGGGCAGGCTTGAGCGCCGAGCCCGGCGGCAGCGAGGTGATCGCGCCCTGGACGATCGCGCGGGCGTTGCGCAGGCCGAGCACCGGGACCTTCTGGCCGAGGAATTCGAGCGTGCCGCCGTTCAGCAGCTGCTTGAGGTCTGTGACCGCGACCCGGAGGACCTGCTTGGAGACCGCCTGCTCCACCTCGCTGGCCCGGGCACTGATGGCCTGCTGGGCGAATTGTCGCTCGAGCGGGTCGCGCGAGTTCAGGATCAGATCGACCGTGGGGCTCCCGACTCCCTGGGTGATCAGTCCGTTGATCTGGCCGATGATGTCGGCCGGGATGATCAGCGCCGCCTGGGCCTGGCCGCTGCGGACCTTGGCGATGGCCTCCTCACGGGAGTTGACCCGGATCGGGGTGATCGACTCGAACAGCTGGTTGGCGTAGTGGGCGATGTCGATCTTCTGGCTGCCAAGGCTCACCGCGCCGCGCCCGGTCGGCACCGCGTCGTACAGCGCCACCCTGGGCTTGCCGGGCGGACTGGACAGCGCGAAGCCGATCATCAGGGCGATGGCAATCGGATAGACGACCAGCAGGGCCACGAGCAGTGGCGAGCGCTTGAGGATCTGGAGGTCCTTGATCAGCAGCCAGCGCATCGAGGGGCTTCAGTGTCCGCGGTCGTGCAGGAAGCGGACAAACGCCGACTCGAAGTCCGGGGCGGCGGTCCCCGACGTGTTCACCGCGCGCTCGAGCTCGGCGGGTGTGCCCGTGAACAAGAGCTCCCCGTCGCCGAGGACCAGCACGCGCGTGGCGTAGTGCTCGGCCTCGGCCACGTTGTGGGTCGAGAACACGATCGTCGTGCCGCGCTCGGCCAGCGCGCCGATGAACTCCCACAGCCGCTCGCGCTGGCGGGGGTCGAGTGAGGCCGACGGTTCGTCGAGCAGCAACGCGGGCGGTTCGGACAGCAGCCCGATCGCGATGTTGACGCGCTGCTGGTTGCCGCCCGAGAGCCGGCCGACCTCCTCGCCGGCGCGATCCTCAAGGCCGGTCTGGGCGAGCATCCGGCGGACCGCCTCCTCGGGGTCGGGGACGCGCTCGAGCCGCGCGAACAGCCGCAGGTTCTCCGCCACGGAGAGCTTGGAATAGAGCGCCGGCTCCTGAGGGACCCAGCCGAAGCGCTGGTTGCCGTCGCGCGTGACCTCCCCCTCGGTGGGCTCGAGCGTGCCGGCCAGCATCGATAGGAGCGTGGTCTTGCCGGCGCCGTTGGGACCGATGATCGCGGCGACCTCGCCGGCGTGGAGCTCGAAGCTGACCCGGTCGAGGGCGGTCCGCACGCCAAAGCGCTTGGTCAGCCCTCGGGCGGCCACCGTGGCCGCTGGCTTGGCGGTTTCCGTGCCGGATGTCAAGGCGCGCCTCAGGCTAGCGCGCGCGTTCCCAGCCCCGGCCGACTATCTGGGCATCTGCACTCGCTCCTCGAGCGAGGCGCCGCACGAGCGGCAGTAGGAATCGCCGGCGCTGCTCGACGCGCCGCAGTCCGGGCAGCGATGCACCCCGACGTTCGCGATGACCCCGGAGCCGAGCGTTCCCCACGGCTCGAGCACGAGGTGGCGGCGCAGATAGACGATCGGTCTGGCGCACGACGGCGGCGATCGGCAACGCGAGCAGTGCGCCGGCGATCCCGTAGAGCTTGAAGCCGATCAGCAGCGACAGGATGACCAGGATCGGGTTGATCCGCAGCGAGATCCGGAATACCTGGGGGGCCACGACGTGTCCCTCGAGCTGCTGAAGGGCGACGAACAGGAGGATGACCCACACGGCGCTGATCGGGTGGACGAACAGGGCGACCAGCACCGCGGGGAGGGGGCCGATGATGGGCCCGATGTACGGAATGAACTCCATGAGGCCGTAGAAGGCGCCGAAGAACACGGCGAGGTGTTCACCGGGCGGGAAGATGCCGAGCAGGCCGAAGATGTACAGCGCGACGGCCGCGCTGGCGCCCATGATGAGGCTGAACAGCAACTGGCCGCGCACGTAGCCGAACACCGCGCGCTGGATGAGCAGCGGGAAGTCGTCCTCGGGCGTGCCGTCGCCCGGCGGCATGATCCGCTTGACGAGCTCGCCGATCTGATCGCCGTAGATCAACAGGTAGATCGACAGAACGAAGATCAGGACGAGGTCGAACCCGGTGGTGACGACCTGTGTGAGCAGGTCGCGGGAGAACGACACGATGTCGCTCGAGCGCTTGAGGATGTTGTGCTGGAGGGTCTGGAGCGCCGTCTGTCCCTGCCGCTGAATCTGGACGTGGATGCCTCGGGCGTCCAGCCAGCGCTGCAGGCTGGCCAGGCTGTGGTTGGCCTGGGTGACGTACTGAGGCACGTCACGTTCGAGGCGGCTGACCTGGGTGCTGACCGGGTTGGCCAACACGACGCCGAGACCGCCCACGAACGCGAAAACGCCCACGTAAAGGACGAAGATGGCGAGGCCCCGCGGCAGCCCGCGCCGGACGAGCTTCTTCACCAGCGGGTTGAGGACCAGCGCGACCGTGCTCGCCGCCAGCAGGACGAGCAGGACGGTTCCGGCCGCCCGGGCCAACGCCCACAGCGCGAGAAGCGCGAGCGGCAGCACGACCAGCTGGATCCAGCGCGGAACGACGACCGGCGGCATCGGGACGGCGCCTTCGGGAAGCGGTGAACGGGGCGGGGTTGGGGCCTGCTCAGCCGACCCGGAGGATTCGTCGAGGCCGTCGGCGGCGGCGCGGTCACCGCGTGTCGGATCGGTCTCGCCGGCGTCCGGCGCGGCGCGGCCCGACCACCTGGGGAACCTCAAGGCCATGCACATGGAAGTATGAGCGCCGAGAAGACATGAGTGGACCCGTCTGCATCCTCTTCGTGGGCGACGTGGTCGGCGGGATCGGTAAGCGCACGCTGCTGACCCTCCTCCCCGATCTGCGCGACCGGTTTGCCCCCGACTTCGTGGTCGTCAACGGCGAGAACGCCGCCGGCGGCGTGGGCATCACCCCGAAGATCGCTCGCGAGATGCTGGCCGCCGGCGTCGACGTGATCACGCTCGGCAACCACACCTATCGCCACCGCGAGATCTATCCGTACCTGGACGAGGAAGAGCGGATCCTGCGGCCGGCGAACTTCCTGGCCAGCCAGCCTGGGCACGGGTATTGCGTGGTGGGCGGTGCGGATCGGGTCCGCCTGGGCGTGCTGTCTCCTCTCAGGGAACCTGTTCATGAAGGCGGGGCGATCGGTCTTCCCCGAGGCGGACGGGGCGCTGCGCGCACTCGACGGGAAGGTCGATCACGTGCTGGTCGACATGCACGCCGAGGCGACCAGCGAGAAGGTGGCGATGGGCTGGTACCTGGACGGCCGGGTCACCGCGGTCGTCGGCACCCACACGCACATCCCGACCGCCGACGCGCGTGTCCTGCCCGGCGGAACCGCCTACATCAGCGACGTCGGCATGACCGGACCGCGCGGTGGGGTGATCGGCGTCAACCGCGACCAGGCCGTGACCTCGATGGTCACCCAGATGCCGATCCGGTTCGAGACCTCGACCGAGGATCCGTGGCTGAACGCGGTCGTGATCCGCGCCGACGCGCCGGCGCACGCGACGTCGATCGAGCAGGTGCTCGTGCCGGCGCCGGGCGTGGTCTGAGCGCCCCGCCCCGCCCCGTCTCGTCCCGTCTCGTCCCGCCCCGCCCCGCCCCGTCCCGCCCATCGTGCGCCTCGCCCCGGTCCGCCGAAAATTCCGCCATTTCGGACACGGGCCCCGCTCAGTTCCGGATTTCTCGGCTCCCAGCCGAGTTATCCGCCACCAGCTGTTGGCCATTGGCTTAATGGCGGAAATTTCGGGTTCGGCGGGGCGGGCGGCCGGGGCGCCGGCGCGGGTCAGGGGGCGCCGGCGACGGCGAGCGTGCGGTCCTGGGCGGACTGCTGCACGGCCGCGGCCAGCGCCTGGTCGAGCTCGGAGGGGAAGCTGCCGAACAGCGCCACCACGAGCGGCGCGTAGAACCAGACGATGTAGGAGTACAGCCAGTAGCTGACCCCGAGTTGGAGCAGGATCAGGACCGCGGCGGCGAGCGCGGCCACCTCGACCAGGCCCCGTCGCCGGGGGACGACCATGAGCGAGAGGGCCATCGCCACCGTGGCGCCCTGGAGCAGGCGCTGCGGGGCGTTGAGCCCGCCCCACAGGCCCCAGATCGAGAACGGGGAGGTGCGCCCCGCCTGGTAGGCGATCGTGTCGTGCCAGAAGGCGTGCAGGTTGTGGTCGAGGAGCACGGGCAGCATCACGACGACCACGGTCAACGCGTACGCGACCACGTAGCCGGCGACCGCCCGCCGCGACGGTGGCGGGTCGACCCCGCGCAGGAACAACGGCGCGAGGGCGAGCGGAGCGAACTTGGTCAGGCCGGCCAACGCCCCGGCCACGCCGCGCGCCGGCGCGGACGTGATCACAAGGAGCGCGACCACGATCAGGAGCGAGACCAGCGCATCGTTGGTGTTGGAACTGAGCGTCCACAGCGTGAACGGGTAGGCGGCCCAGGCGTAGGCCAGCACGGCGCCGAGCGTCGGGCCCCGCACGCGGCGCCCGAGCCAGAACAGGCCGAACAGGGTCAGGAGGTCGAAGACGATCGCGGCGGCGTGCGAGGCGGGCAGGTCGTCCCACGTGCCGCTCCACCCGAAGATGGCCCGGAACGGCACGTAGGCGTAGTAGGCGACCGGCCCGTAGGTGTCGCCGTTGGCGTTGTCCTTGGGCCAGCCGCCGTACAGCGGCTTGCCGTGCAGGACCTTGTCGGCTCCGATCACCCCGGCGTATCCGACGTCGATCACGTTGGAGTTGACCACGTTCAGGCCGATGCGGAACCCGACCAGGAAGATCGTCGCGATGGCCAGCCACGACACCGACCAGGACAGGTGCAGCGGCTCGCGCGGGCGGCCCCGGCCGAACCCGAGCGCCAGCATGCGCACGAACAGGTAGATCATGAACGGATACAGCAGCGGCGTGGAGAGGCCGATCGACGCGTGGTTGAAGAGCGCGAGCGAGATCGACAGGCAGATCAGCGCCAGCAGGTCGATGTGGAGCAGCGACCACGCCCGCCGGCGCCGGCCGTCGGGCCGCACCCGGGTTCGTCGCCACGGCACGAACGGCGCCAGGAACAACACGCAGAGCGGGATCCACACGTACCACGAGTTCACCCGACGCCCGAACGCGCCCGCGTAGCCGCGGGCCATGGTCCACGCCACCTGGAAGCCGGTCCAGACCTGGGTGACCGCGCCGGTGCCGTCGTCGATGTAGACCTGCGCGAGCTCGACCTGGTGCTTGCCCGAGGAGAACCAGCTCACCTGCCACTGCCCTGGGCCCTTGGTGTACTCGTAGGAGATCGCGTCGGGATGCCGGCGCAGCTCAGCCTTGATCGTCAGTGCGGCCGCGGCGATCTTCTCGACCTTGGCCGCGGTCAGCCGGTAGCCCTTGGGCGGGGTGTTCTGGTCGGTGACCAGGACCGGCGTGCCCGGATCGGCCACCGTGGTCGTGGTCGTCGTGGTGCGGGTGGTCGTCTGGGCGGCGGCCGTCGTGGTGTTGGGCACCCCCACGTTCAGCGTCGAGCCGATCTGGGTCCCCGCGGCCCCGGCCACCCCGGGCCACCCGCAGGCAACCACGATGGCGCTGAGGACAGTCGCTATGAGGAGCGCCGCGAGCTTCGCGCGCCGGCCGTCTACGCCCGGAAGCTCCAAAGCTTCTGCCCGACGAACGACAGCGGGGTGCCGGCCACGATCGCGATGGCCTGGGCGAGCACCTTCATCATCCCCGCGTCGACGAGCAGCACCAGCGTGGCGTAGGTGAAGCCGAATGCGACGAGCGAGATGGCAAAAAAGCGCACCGCCTGGAGAACCGCGTGGTCCTGCTTGGCGGCGAATGTCCAATGCCGGTTCCAGAAGAAGTTGTTCAGTACCGAGACGGCCCAGGCGATCACCGCCGAGAGGTGGTAGTCGACCGCCAGCAGGTGCACGCAGGCGGCGAACACGACCAGATTAACCACGTAGCCGCTCGCGCCGACGGCGCCGAACCGCGCCAACTGCAGCCAGTTGCGGGTCTGGCCCATGCCGTGGCGGAGGCGCAGAAGCGGCTGGCCCACGCCTGAGCGGGCATCGCCCCGAGCGCGGGCGGGCAACTGGACGGTCGTGGACAGCTCGTCAGACATGGTCGGGAAATGTATCGGCGCAATGTCGGACTTGCGTAAGGCCCGAGGCCGACTAATCGGCTTCTAACCCGGAATCGCGCTGTCCGGCTACCCCCGAGGCGCCGTCGCTGATCCCGAAATGCTCGCGACACATCGGCGCTACGTCGCGCAGCGACCAGCGTCCGCGGATGGAGGCCGACGCCGGCCCGGTGCCGCACCAGAGCAAGGCCCCGAGGGAATCGGTGCGATGCAGGGAGCCGTGGCTGCCGCCCCCCACGTGGTCGGCGCCGCCCCAGTCCACGAACTCGTAGCCGGGCGAGGCCGAGAGCAGGATGTCGCCGGCGTTCGGGCACTTCAGGGCCGACCAGATCCGGGCCAGCGCGTCGGGATATTCACTGCACAGGAAGCGCCCGTCCTGGACCTCACCGCGCAGCGCGGCCAGATCGCCCTCGACGTCCCATCTGACGCCGCGATCGTCCTCGACCCCGTCCCCCGGGGCGAAGCGGAGCTCACCGCGCCGGCTGCGGACGACCGCCTCCTCCCGGTCCGGTCCGGTCAGCCACAACGCGAGATCGACCCCGTCCAGACCGCAGGCGGCCTCGATCGAGCGCGCCACGATGTCGTCGCGCCGCTCGTCGTCCAGGGCGTAGATCATCGCCGCGCGCTGCGCCGGGCTCAACGCCACCTCCGCCCCGGCCGACCGCGCGGCGCTGCGAGTGGCCACGTCGAACTCCTCGAACGCCTTGTCCAGGCGGATCCGCTCCTCGACCGCGGCCTGCGAGTGGTCGGAGGTGACGATCACCGCGTGGTCGTCCAGGAAGGCATCGGGGCCGCCGCCCGCGTGCATGAGCCGCTCAAGCTGGCGATCGGCCGCCGCGATCGAGGTGACCTGAGCATGCGGCCCGTTCTTGTGCGACCAGGCGTCGTTGTCCGGCAGCGAGAACAGCATGAAGTCGAACAGGTCGTGCTCGACCAGGTAGGCGCCGACGCAGCCGGTGTGCTGGTCGCGGATCCCGGGCATCCCGAGCTGACCGCGGCAGCCGGTGCGCCGGCTCGCGTACAGGTCGGCGTAGAACAGCTCGCGGGGTCCGTCGATGGTCCGCCGGAACAGGGTCGAGGTGACGATCCGGGCCAGCGCGGTCTCGTTGGAGACCTCGTGGTGGTGGCGTCCCCGGTAGATCAGGTACGTGGTGCCGGCGGTCCGGACCTCGGCGTCGTCCAGGCTCTCGTACACGGTCTCCACGTCGGGATTCAGGTGCTCGGCGTTCATCCGGTAGACGGTGTCGGTCAACGACCGCAGAACCCCGAACTGGCGAGACGCGCTGAAGCTCGAGCCGTACTCGACGTAGCGGCCCTCCTCGCGGTGGTACCAGTTCATGCTGGGGATCCAGTGACCGTCGGGACCGGCGCCGGTGGTGATGGTCGCGGCGCATACGGGCGTGACCGACGGGAACGCGGCCACGCAGTCGTCGACGTAGCAGCCGTCGCGCCGGATCCGGGCCAGCGCCGGCGCCCGGCCGTTGGCGATCGCCCGCTCGAGCATCGCGGGCTTGAGCGCATCGATCACGACCAGGACAAGCTTTTTCCGGCCGGGCGAGGAGTCGCGTGCGTTCTGCTTCTTGCGCGCGCTCACAGCTGGATCGTGCCCGCCTTCGGCGCGCTCAACGCAGGATTCTCAGGCCCGCGTACTTCTGATCGGCCCGGCGTCGGCCCGCCAGGAGGAGCCAGACGAGGAACACGAGCACGATCACTCCGACGGGCGGCGCCACCACGGACAAGGCGGCCGCGAGCGCCGCCGCGCCCTCCGCCAGCCAGGGCAGCGCGCCGGCCGCCTCGGCATCCAGCCTCGCCCGCACCCGCCGCAACAGCGGAACGCTTGCCGCGATGCCCACCGCCCCACACACGACCCCGCCGATCAGCCCTGGCCAGGCGGCGTAGTGGCCCCGCGCGAGCGACCCGGCGAAGAACAGCGCGCCCAGCACGAGCGAGATCACGGCTAGAACGATGTCGCCGCGGCCGCCCTGTCTCTCCCCGAGCCGCGCCGCCAGGACCAGCCCCAGCACCACACACACGAGCAGCGCAAGCAGGAACGGGACGCTCTGCAGGAAAGAGTAATCCGTGTGCTTGAAGTGGATCTCGACGTTGGCGGCGGCGAGCACACCCGTGACCAGCGCCGGCAGGAACGGGCGCACGCCGATCGCCGCGGCGACGCCGATGCCCTGGCAGATGTCGAAGACGAGATGCACCGTGCTGTACCGTGACCACCCGTGACGATAGAGGAGAGGGCAGCATGAGCCCAGCCTCCCGACGCCCGCGATCAACCGCCAGGGACATCGAGCGCTACGGCGCGTTGTTCGCGGAGCGGACCAAGGTGATGAAGTCCTCGGCCATGCGCGACCTGATGGCGCTGACCGAGCGCGACGACGTGATCTCGCTCGCCGGCGGGCTGCCGGACACCTCGACGTTCCCGCCCGATTCCTACGCCTCGCTGATGAGCACGGTGGCGGCCAACTCGTGCTCGCGGGCGCTGCAGTACGGGCCCACGGAGGGCGTCGGATTGGTCAAGCGCTGCGTCGCCCAGGTGATGGCGGCCGAGGGCATGGAGGTCGACGAGGACGAGGTGCTGGTCACGACCGGCGGTCAGCAGGTGATCGACCTCGTATGCAAGACGCTCCTCGACCCGGGCGACGTCGTCGTCTGCGAGGCGCCCACCTATCCGGGCGCGGTTCCGACCTTCTCCACCTACCAGGCCACCGTCGTCCAGGTGACGATGGACCGCGACGGGATGCGCACCGACGAGCTCGAGACCACGCTGGACGAGCTCGAGCGCTCCGGGCACCGTCCGAAGTTCATCTACACCGTCCCGAACTTCCACAATCCGGCCGGGGTGACGCTGTCGCTCGATCGCCGCCACGAGCTCGTCCGCATCGCCTCCGAGCGCGAGCTCCTGGTGCTCGAGGACAACCCGTACGGGCTGTTGCGCTACGAGGGCACGCCGCTTCCCACGCTTCGCTCGCTCGACGAGGAGTTCATCGTCTACGCCGGTACGTTCTCGAAGATCCTCTCGCCCGGCGTGCGCCTGGGCTGGGCCTGCGCGCCGGCGCCGGTGCTGGCCAAGATGAACCTCGGCAAGCAGGCGGCGGACCTGTGCTCGTCCTCGATCTCGCAGTACTTCGTCTCGGCCTACTTCGATTCCGGACCATGGGAGAACTACGTCCGCTCGGTCAACGAGATCTACCGCCGGCGGCGCGACGTGATGCTCGACGCCCTCGCCGAGGATTTCCCGCGCGAGGCCGAGTGGACGCACCCCGAGGGCGGGTTGTTCATCTGGGCGACGCTGCCCGATTACATCGACACCACCGACCTGCTCGCGCGGGCCCTCGAGGACCACGTGGCGTTCGTCCCGGGCCGCGCCGCCTTCGTGGACGGGCGGGGCGGGTCCAACATGCGACTGAACTTCTCCGGCGTGGGCGAGGACGACATCCGCGAGGGGATCCGCCGGATCGGCGAGGTCGTGCGCGAGCAGGTCGAGCTCTACGGCACGCTCACCGGGGTCGCCCCGAGGAGCACACCGCGCCGCGAAGCCGCACCCGTCGCGCCACCCGTGCCGCCGGCGCGGACCGCCCACGATCCCGCCAACGTCCTGCCGTTGCGGCGCAAGCGGGCTTGAGCCGGATCGCGGTTCTCAAGGGCGGCCGCTCGCTCGAGCGACAGGTATCGCTGAAGTCGGGCGCCCGGGTGGAGGACGCGCTCGAGCGCCTCGGCCACGAGGTCGTGCCGATCGACGTGGGCGCCGACCTGGTGCAGCGGCTCACCGAGGCCCGTCCCGATCTGGCCTTCGTCGCGCTCCACGGCCGCGACGGCGAGGACGGCACCGTGCAGGAGCTGCTCGAGGTGATGGGCGTCCCGCACACCGGCTCGGGCGTCTCGGCCTGCATCCGCGCGGCCGACAAGGTGCTGGCCAAGCACGCCATGCGCGACACCGCGATCCCCACCCCGGACTTCTACGCGTTCAGCGAGACCGCCTTCCGGGAGCTGGGGGCCGCCCACGCGCTGCCCGCGATCGAGGAGCGCCTGCAGTTCCCGATCGTGGTCAAGCCGGCGGGCCAGGGGTCCGCGCTCGGGATCAAGTTCGCCCGCACGCCGGCCGACGTCCCCGGGGCGCTCGTGGCCGCCTTCTCGTATGACCGCAAGGTGCTGCTCGAGCGCTACGTGGCCGGCCGCGACCTGGCCGTCTCGATCATCGACGAGGAGGGCACGCCGCGGGCGCTGCCGATCGTCGAGGCCGTGCCCGAGCAGGAGGACTTCTACGACTTCGAGTCCCGCTACGAGATCGGGCGTACCCGGTTCGTCTGCCCGGCGGCGCTCGACGAAGCCGTGGCCACCCGGGCGAGCGCGATCGCGCTCGAGGTGTACGCGCTGCTCGGTTGCTCGGGGTTCGCCCGGGTCGACCTGATGCTCGAGGCCGACACCGAGGAGCTGTACGTGCTCGAGGCGGACGCGATCCCCGGGCTGACCGAGACCAGCCTGCTCCCCCAGGCCGCCGACGCGGCAGGCATCGGCTTCGACGAGCTGATCGAGCGGATCGTGGCCGCCGCCGGCGCCGTCCGCGTGGCCTGAACCCGCGAGTGATCTGCCATTCGGCCTGCCTCGCCGGTCGAGTGGCGCCGTAGTCGCGCTATGCGCGAGTGAACTGCCATTCGCGGCGCGCGCGGTGGCGAGTGGCGGGAAACTCGCGGTGCACGCAGAACGGGGATGGGCCTCGCTGCGCTCGGCGTCCGTGGGGCCGGGTACCCCATCCGGACAGGGGTCGGTTGGCCCTATTCCCCCGCGAAGTCTTCCGGCGTCACGTGGTCGAGGAAGTCCTTGAACTTCTCCACGACTTCCTCGGTGTCCTCGACCTCGTGCTCGAACTCGATCGCCGACTCGGCGATCACCTCGTCGGCGGCGAAGATCGGCGCGCCGGCGCGGACCGCCAGCGCCAGGGCGTCGCTCGGACGCGAGTCGATCTCGAGCTCGCGGCCGTTCACGCGGAGGCTGATCGAGGCGTAGAAGGTGTTCTCGCGCAACTCGGTCACCGCCACCCGAGTGCACTCGACGTCGAGCTCGCCCAGGACGTCCGACAGCAGGTCGTGGGTCATCGGGCGCGGCGTCGAGGCACCCTGGAGCTTCATGAGGATCGCGGCGGCCTCCGGGTGGCCGATCCAGATCGGCAGGAACTTGTTGTTCTCGACGGTCTTGAGCAACACAATGGGCTGCTTCCCGACCATGTCGAAGCTAACGCCGTAGATGACCATCTCCTGCACGTACAGCTCCTAGATCGTGGGGTGTGGCAAGTATAGGCCCGACCGAGGGCTTATCCGGACGGGTCCGCGGGGCGCCGAGTCAGTCGATCGCGCCCTCCTGCTGAAGGACCTTCCGCGCCACCGCGAAGGCGGCGTTGGAGGCCGGGACGCCGGCGTAGATGGCGGTGTGGATGAACACTTCGGTGATCTCCTCGACGGTCAGCCCGTTGCGCAGGGCGGCCCGGACGTGCATGCCGATCTCGTTCTCGGCCCGCATCGAGATCAGGGCGGCCAGGGTCACCGCGCTGCGCATCCGGCGGTCGATTCCCGGCCGCGACCAGGCGCCGCCCCAGGCATAGCGAGTGATGAACTCCTGCCAGGGCTGGCCGAAGCTGCCCGCGGTGGCGGTGGCGCGGTCCACGTGCTCATCGCCCAGCACCTCGCGCCGCGTCTTCATTCCGGTGTCGAAATCATTCATCGCTCAGGAACCTCAGGATCATCGCGGTGGTCAGGTCGGGCCGCTCGACGGTGGCCAGGTGGGCTGCGGGCGAGACGACCTCGAACCGTGCGCCCGGGATCAGCCCCGCGATCCGCTCGCCGTGCTCGGGCGGCGTGGCCGGATCGTCGGCTCCGGCCAGCACCAGCGTGGGCGCGGTGATCGCACCCAGATCTCCGGTCAGATCCATCGCCGCGATCGCCTCGCAGCAGCCGGCATAGCCCTCGGGCGGGGTCGCGGTGAGGATCCCGCGCATCCGCTCGATCACCTCAGGATGCTTTTCCGCGAAGGCGGGCGTGAACCATCGCGCCAGCACCCCGTCGGCGACCGCGCCCACGCCCTCGGCGCGCACGGTCTCAGCCCGCTGAAGCCAGCTCTCCGCCGGCCCGAGCAACGCCGAGGTGCAGCACAGCACGAGGCGCTCGACGCGCTCTGGGGCGTGGGCGGCGACCCACATGCTGATCATGCCCCCGATCGAGAGCCCGCACAGCGAGGCGCGCTCGATCTCCAGACCATCCATCAACGCAACCAGGTCGGATCCGAGGTCGGAGATCGAATACGGCCCGTCGGGAACCGGCGAGGCGCCGTGGCCGCGGATGTCGTAGCGCACGCTGCGAAAACGCTCGCCGAGCCGGTCCGACTGCGTAGACCACATGGTCAGGTCCGTCCCCAGCGAGCCGGTGAACACGATCGCCGGCGCGCCCGCGCGGCCTCCGAGCTCGTGGTTCAGCTCAACGGCCACGGTGCCCCGCCAGCGCACGGTCGATCAGCTCGGCCGTCACCCCCAGGTAACCAGCGGGATCGAGCGCCGCGTCGAGCCGGTCCTCGCCGAGCCCCTCGGACACCTCGGGCTGCTCCAACAGCACCTCGCGAAACTCGCGCCCCGATTCGACCGACCGCCGCGCCGCCGTCTCGACCAGCTTCTGGGCGTCGGGGCGTCCGAGCGACGGCGCCAGCGCGGCCGCCACGCTCTCGCTCATCACCAACCCGCCCGTCAGCTCCATGTCGGCCCGCATCTTCTCAGGGTCGACCTCCAGGCCGGCCAGAAGCTCACGCGCGATCGCCGCACTCGAGCCGGTCAGGCGGAGCAGCTCGAGCAGGGTGTCCCACTCGGCCTGCCACCCCCCGGCGCCGCGCTCGTGCTCCTGGATCATCGCGGCCAGCATCGTGGCCACGAGCGCCGGGCCGCGCTGGGCGCAGGCGATGAGTCCGATCGCGCCCACCGGATTGCGCTTGTGCGGCATGGTCGAGGAGCCGCCGCGGCCTTCGCCGCCGCTCTCGGCCACCTCCGCCACCTCGCTCTGCGCCAGCAGCACAACGTCGCGGCCGATCTTGCCGAGCACGCCGAGGGTCGCACCCAACGCGCTCGCCACCCGGGCCGGACGGAGCCTGATCGCGTGCCAGGGCAGCGGCGGGGCGGGCAGCCCGAGTCGCTCGGCCAGCCGGTCGCCCACCTCCAGGCCGCGCTCGCCCAGGTTGGCCAGCGTGCCGACCGCGCCGCCGAACTGAACGGCGAGCTCGCGCTCGCGGATCGCGCGCAACTCGGCCACCGCGCTGTCGAGGCCGGACAGCCAGTGCGCAGCCTTCAACCCGAAGGTGACCGGCAGCGCCTGCTGGAGCAGGGTGCGCCCCGGGGCGATCGCCTCGCGCCACCGTTCCACGAGGGACGCGCAAGCGTCGGCCGCGGCGGCCAGGTCGGCCAATATCACGTCGAGCGCACGGCCCGCCACGAGCATGACCGCCGTGTCGATTACGTCCTGACTGGTTGCACCCTTGTGCAGATGGGCGGCCGCGGTGTCACTCAGCTGGCGGCGCAGCGCGCGCAACAACCCCGGGATCGGCGTGCCCTGCTCCCCGGTGGCGCGGCCGAGCTCGTCGAGGTCGAGCTCCAAACCGCCCGAGTCCAGAGCCCCGGCGAGCTCGTCGGCCGCCGCAGACGGGGCCAGCCCGACGTCGGCGAGCGCACCGAGCAGCGCCGCCTCGACCTCGACCATCGCCTCCAGCAGCGCGCGGTCGCTGACCCGGGCTGCGGCCTCGCCGTGGGCGAACAGACCGGCGAACAGTCGCCCTGAGCTCACGAGCGCTAGCGGGCGCCGCCGAGCGGGCGAGGCCGAGGAGACGGATTGGTCGCCTCGAGTGCGCGCGCGAAGCGTCCAAGCGCGGCGCGCACGACCTCGACGGTCTCAGGCGCTACGTCCCCGAGCATGTCGGCCTCGATCCGATCCATCGCCTCGTCGCACCGCGCCAGGATCTCCAGACCCTTCGGCGTGACCGAGGCGCGCAGCACACGGCGGTGCGTCGGGTCGGGGCGCCGGCGGATCAGCTTTCGTCGCTCGAGCGCCGAGATCACGAGGTTCATGGCCTGCGGGGTGACCATCACCCAGCGCGCCAATTGTGCGCACGACAGGCCGTCGCGCTCGCGCAGGAGGCTGAGCGACACGTACTCGGGCGTGGAGACCCCGATCAGCCGCAGCTCCTCGTCCAGCCGGCGCGCGCACCCGTCGCTCCACGCGGTACACGAGGTATCCGACGCGGGGAACGGTCTTCGCCTCGGCCGAGCCGAGCTCAGCGGTCGCCGCGCGCGTCACGGCTCGCAACATTAGTCGCTGTCCCGGCCCGGGCGCTACGAGGCACGCGCAATCGGATTGACAAGCAACTTGCCATTCGCATATGTTTGCCCGCGCACATCGCCGGTGGATCCAAGAGGGAGGGTCTCGTGATCGGACGTAAGGCAGTCGTCGCGCTCGCGGCCGCGGCAGCGGTCGTCGTGCTCCCAGCCTCCTCGGGGGCGCAGTCACCACCCCCGTGTCTTTCCACCGCCTGCGGGACGACCGCCGACGGCGGACAGTGGATCGCGGACTTCCCTTCTCCGATCTCGAACTGGAACGGGACGCTGCTGCTCTACAGCCACGGCTTCGGCCCGCCGCTCGCTGCCGATGCGCCCGACCCGAACACCAAGGCCGCACTCCTCGCCCGCGGCTACGCGCTGGCCGGATCGTCGTATGACCCGAACGGCTCCTGGTGGGCGCTGAACAGTGCGCTCAGCGATCAATTCCAGACCCTGTCCGCCGTCCAGGCGCTGCTCCCGCACGCACCCAGCCACGTGTTCGCGGTGGGGACGTCAATGGGCGGCCTGATCAGCTCCCTGGAGGCCGAGCATTCGAATGGCCGGCTGCAGGGGGCGTTGACCACCTGCGGAATCGTCGCCGGCGCGGTCCAGCTCAACAACTACCAGCTCGACGGCGAGTACGCGATGAGCCAGCTGCTGGTGCCGGCGGAGAACCTCAAGCTGGTCAACTTCACCAACCCGGTAACCGACGCGCTGTTCAACACCGCGTATCCGCTGGACACCGCCGCGGCCCAGGCGCAGACCACCCCGCAGGGACGCGCACGGCTTGCGCTGGCGATGTCGTTGATGAACGTGGCCACCTGGCCCGTGGGTCAGCCGATGCCGGCGCCGCGCGACTACGCCGGTCAGGAGGCGGGCCAGTACGCGATCGAGTTCGGCAACAAGGCCGGTGGGAACTCGCCGATCCAGACCACGATGGACTTCGTGGAGTTCGGCCGGTACTACATCGAGCAGGCGGCGGGCGGCAACGCCGCCTGGACCAAGGACGCGAACTTCGGCCTGCTGCTGGCGCGCTCGCCCTACGCGCCCGAGGTCATCAGCCTGTACCGCCAGGCGGGCCTGAACCTTTGGCGCGATCTCGAGACACTCACCCGCAACGCGAACATCACCGCGGATCCCGCCGCAGTGCGCTCGCTCACGGCGACCTCTGTGCCCACCGGACGGCTCCAGATCCCGGAGCTCGACATGCACACGATCTCCGATCAGCTGGTGCCGGTGCAGCAGGAGAACTACTACCGGCACACGGTCACGTTCGCCCGGCGCAGCGACCTGCTCCGCCAGGCGTTCGTCCAGCGCCAGCTGCACTGCAACTTCACGCCGTCCGAGCTGGTGGCCGGCGTGCAGGCGATCCAGCGGCGGGTTCAGACGGGACGTTGGGACCACCTGTCCGACCCGTCGGCACTGAACGCGGCGGCGAACGCCACGGGCCTCGGGTCCTTCGGCGCGCCGGCGTTCATCCCGTACGAGCCGGGACGCCTGTCCGGCGACAACGGGCCGTTCGACCCGTTCACCGGCGGCTCGTTCCCGTTCCCGTTCGGCCGCTGGTAGGCACCCTCAGCTGAGTCTGCGGCTCCCGGGCGACAATACCCGGGATGCCGCAGCCTGCCATACGCGAACAGCGCGCCGTCTGGGCCTGGGCCTGTCTGGGCCTCGCGGGGTCGGTGGCGGTCGCGCTGGCCGGACCACGGCTGGCCGGCGGTCCGGTCCGGTGGTGGTTCGCCGGCGGCGGCGGGGTGGCGGTGTTCTACGCCGGGATCGTGTCCCTGAGCGTGGCGTGGCTCGGCCTGGGCAGGCACGCGCTCACGACGCGACGGGTCGCGATCATCGCCGCGGTCTGGTGCGTGCCGCTGCTGCTCACGGCACCGCTGTTCAGCCAGGACGTCTATAGCTACCTGGCCCAGGGCACGCTCGTGCACCTCGGGCTCGATCCCTACCGGGACGCGCCGGCCGTCCTCGCCCAGCATGGCCAGGCGCACGTGCTGAGCGCCGTGTATCCGTTCTGGCGCCACACGACCGCGCCCTACGGGCCGCTGTTCCTGTGGATCGTGAGCGGGCTGACCGGGACGAGCCTCGTCGTCGGCGTGCTGCTGATCAGGACGGTCGAGCTCGTCGGGCTGGTCCTGCTCGCGGTGTTCGTGCCGCGGCTCGCGCGCTCGCTCGGCGCCGACCCCGGCCGGGCCAGCTGGTGGGTGCTGCTCAGTCCGCTCGTGCTGCTCGAGTTGGTGGCCGCGGCGCACAACGATCTTTTGATGATTGGTCTAGTGGTCGCAGGCATCTGGCTCGCCATCGAGCGCCATGTGCTGGTGGGCATCGCTGTGTGCGCCCTGGCGGCGACGATCAAGCTGCCGGCGGCGGCGGCGATTCCGTTCATCCTGATGGTCGAGGCCGACCGCAGAACCTGGGTCCGCGGCGTGCTCGTCGCTGCCGTCGTGGTCGCCGCGGTCAGCCTGGTCAGCGGGCTCGGCTTCGGCTGGCTCTCGACCTCGGTGTTCTCGACCCCGGGCAAGGTGCGCCTGGCGATCACACCGGCCACCGCGATCGGATGGACCGTGGCGCAGGTCCTGCCGGTGAACGCGCGGTCGTTCGAGTCGACGGTGGGGGTGGTCGCGTTCGCCTTCAGCCTGTTGTTCGGGCTGGTGCTGCTCTGGCGGGTGCGGCGCGAGACGCTCGTCCGCAACCTGGGGATCGCGCTGATCGTCGTCGCGGTGGCCGGGCCGGCCGCGTGGCCGTGGTACCTGAGCTGGGGCCTCGTGCTGCTGGCCGCCTGTCCCGAATTCCAGTTCTCGCGCGCGGCCGCGCTGGCCGTCGCCGCATGCGTGCTGGTCGTCAAGGCCGACGGCATCCTGGCGTTCACGCTGTACGCCTCGCCGATATTCCTCGCGCTGTACATCGGGCTGGCCGTCGTGGGGTGGCGCTCGGCGAGGCGGCCGGGTGTGGCAACCGGGCGCGTGCGCCCGCGAGCGTTCGCCGAGTCCTGATGGCCACGCAGACCGAGCTTGCACCGGTTCGGACGTCTGATCTCGGCGGCGGCGCGCCGGCTGCATCGGAGCGGTGGTGGGACGTCGCGGTGGTGGCCGGGCCCGTCGTCCTGGCCGTCGCACTGTGCCTGTATGAGCTGAGCGGCCGCAGCCTTTGGCTCGACGAGGCCGCCACCGTGGCGATCGCCGGCCAGCACGGCTCGGCGCTGTGGCACGCGATCGGCCACGACGGCGGCAACATGCTCGGCTACTACGCGCTGCTGCACGTGCTGATCGGGTGGTTCGGGGATGGGGCGTTCGTGATCCGCCTGCCCTCTGCCCTGGCCGCGGGCGGCGCGGCCGGCGCGGTCAGCGTGCTCGCGCTGCGCGCGTTCGATCGGCGCACGGCGGCGGCGGCCGGGCTCCTCACCGCGGTCAGCCTGCCGCTCGTGTTCTGGGGGCAGGACGCACGCGGGTACGCGGCGATGGTCGCCCTGGTCGCGGGATCGTTTGCCGCCTTTGCCGCGTTGGTGGACACGGAGTCGCGCCCGTCCCGGCGGGCGTGGATCGCGTACGTCGTGCTTACCACGCTGGCCGTGTACGCGAGCTACGTGGCGATCGTGGCGGTGCCCGCCCAGCTGGCGGCGCTCGCCTGGCGCCGGCGGGCCTGGCGCCGGGTCGCCTCCGCGCTCGCGGTCTGCGCGATGTGCTGGGTGCCGCTCGCGGTGCTGGCCGCCACTCGCGGGTCCGGCCAGCTGTTCTGGATCGCGCGCCCCGGCCTGAAACTCGAGAAGCAGGTGATCCTGGCGCTCACCTCGGCCGGCTTCGAGCCGAACTTCCGCCCGACGTGGGCGGCCGGCGCGCTGGCAATCCTCACCGTGCTCCTGCTCGTGGCCGCGTTCGTGCGCCGCCCGAGCATTCCGTGGGGCGCGTGGCTGGCGCTGTCGTGGCTGGTCGTGCCGGTGGGGCTGATGTGGCTCTGGTCACTGGTCGGGCAGCCTCTGTTCACGCCCCGCAATGCGCTCGTTTCGCTGCCGGCGGTGGCGCTCGTGCTCGGCTGGCTGGTGGCACGGCACCCTTCGGGCTGGATCGTGCTGGCCGTGGTGCTCGCGCTCCGAGCGGTCGCGCTCGTCCCGAGCTACGGCACCTCGCCCGAGAACTGGCGGGCCGCCACCGCCTACGTCACGTCGTCCGAGCGCCCGGGCGACTGCGTGGCCTTCTATCCGCTCGACGCGCAGATGCCATTCGCCTACTACGCGCACGAGCCGATCCAGCCTTACGTCGAGCGCTACGAGACTTCGCGTCTGCCCGCAGGCTGTCGCCGCGTGTGGCTGGTGGCCAGCCACCAGGGCCTGCCGACCGGCACAGCCACCTCGCGGGCCCACTTCGCGCGCTATGTGGCGCTGCGCATGGCGTTGACGCGAAGGTACGCCCGCCACGCGACGCGCGCGTTCGGCTACGCGAGCATCATCTGGGTCGAGGTGTTCTACGGTCGCAGCGTCGTGCCGACGAAGGTGAGCGCACTGAGGCCGGCCAGTGCCACGCCGTTCACCCACAGCAGGACGGTGAAGGCGCGGCCGCGGACGTAGCGCGCCAGCACCATGATCGCCGGGAACGCCGTGATCAGCAGGCGCGGCATCGGGGGGACGTATTCGGACGTCATGCCGAGCCACGCGATCCCCAGCGTGTAGATGATCGCCTCGGGCGACATCTCGCGCCAGTTGAGGAGCACGAGCACGAGCAGGACGATCAGGATGATCGCGCCTCCCAGCCCGACCACCAGGTTGAGGTCGATCGTGGGATGGTTGAAGTGACGCAGCGAGATCTGCGCGGCCAGCTCCCTGGTGAGGTTCACCAGGGCGAGGACGTCGGTCTTCTCGCTCCACCCGTCGCGCTGCGCGATCAGGCTGGCGAACGGACTGCCCGTCCACAGCCACAGGAAGATCGCGAACGCCGCCGCGCCGACCGGGGCCAGCGCGGGTGCGAGCAGCGCGCGGCGCGCCGTCCAGCCGTGCCGTCGCAGCTCGAGCGCCGCCGCGAGCGCGCACGCGAGGATAAGCGCCAGCGCCTGCGGCTCGGTGGCGGTGGCCAGGCCGGCCAGGACGCCGGCCAGCACCCAGCGACGCCGCTGCAGGGCGAGCAGGCAGCCCGCGGCGAGCGGCAGCATGATCCCCTCCGCGTAGACCATCGAGAACACCACCGAGCCGGGGAACAGGCAGAAGATCAGGACGGCGCGACGGGCGGCCTGCGCGTCCCACCAGCTCTCGGCCAGCCGCTGCACGAGCACGGCGGCGACGAGGCCGCCGAGACCGGACACGATCACGCCGGCCACCGTCGTGGACAGGATCTGCCAGTGCGCGACCGGCACCACCAGGGCGTGTGAGATCAGCCAGACCACCGTCGGGTACAGCGGGAAGAAACCGAGCGTCGACTGGATGTGCAGCACGTGGTCGGGGTAGCCGTGGTCGGCCAGCTCGCGGTACCACAGCCCATCCCACTGGGCCAGCTCGTGGGTGAACGCGTGGTGGCGGAGCGTGCCGTTGACGCAGCGCGACGAGCATGAGCAGCGCGCGCGTGGCCAGGTACACCGCGATCGCGAAGCGCGCGCTCACCACCGCGGCGGCCGTGCGGCGATACAGGGCGCCGGGCGCGGCCCGGAGCGAGTCGCCCAGCGCGGGTCCGGCGGGGACGAGTGGCTCGGCGTGGTCGGAGGCTTCCACGAACTGGCCAGTCTAGGAAACGCGGCACGTGCCCACCGCAGGCGCGCATACAATGCCGCGCCTATGTGCCGGCTGTTCGGGATGAGCGGGGGAGAGCACGAGGTTCAGGCGACCTTCTGGCTGCTCGATGCGCCCACCAGCCTGCTGCACCTGAGCGAGACGCAGCCCGACGGGATCGGACTCGGGACGTTCAACCCCGACGGGACGCCGTGGGTGTATCGCAAGCCGGTCGCGGCGAACCGCAGCCAGACGTTCATCGCCGACGCCCACGAGGTCCGCTCGCGGACGTTCCTGGCCCACATCCGTCACGCGACCGCGGGCGAGCCCACGCGCGAGAACACGCATCCGTTCGAGCAGCACAACCGGCTGTTCGCCCACAACGGCGTGCTGGGTGGGCTCGACGCGTTGCGTGAGCGCCTCGGCGAGCACGCCTCGCTCGTGCAGGGGAGCACGGACTCCGAGCTCTACTTCACGCTGGTAACCAAGCGGATCGAGGAGCAGGGCGGCGACGTCGCCGCCGGCATCGCGCTAGGCGGCGCGCGAGATCGCGGCCGAGATTCCCCTCTATTCGCTGAACATGCTGCTGACCACGCCGACCGACGTGTGGGCGCTGCGCTATCCGGACACGAACGAGCTTTGGGTCCTCGAGCGATCGATCGCCGCGCTCGGCGGTCCCGGGGGGCTGGCCGGAGGGAGCGGGGCCGATGGCTTCGACGCGCGGAGCGGCGCGGGCATCACGCGCGTCTTCTCCGGGCAGCTGGCGATCCTGCCCTCGACCGTGATCGCCTCGCAGCCCATGGACACCAACCCGCTCTGGCGGCTGCTCGAATCCGGCGAGCTGATCCACGTGGACCAGCAACTGCGGGTCACCTCGACGATCGCGGTCCCCGATCCGCCGGCGGAGATGCTCGTGCTGAGCGAGCAGCAGGCGATCGCCCAGAAGGAGGACCCGCCGCCGAGCGGGGGGTAGCCGAGCGCGCGCGAGCCCGGCTCAGGCGGCGAAGCGGGCGGCCAGGTCGGCGACCAGCACGGGCAGGCCCGCGGAGGCCATCAGGCGCTCCTGGCGCTGCGGCTCGGGGGCCAGCACGAGCGTGCGCGCCGACTCGACTTCCTCGAGCGCGTCGAGCGCCTCGGCGTGGGGACGGGCGGCGGCGAGCACGTCGTCGAGCATTCGCGCCACCGGCACGCGGGTTCCCTGCACGGGATCGATCAGCTCGGCGGCGCCGGCGTCGCGGGCGGCGATGAAACGGTTCTCGGCCAGCGACCTCGTTGGCGTTGATGAGCGCGGGAGCCGCGTAGCCCGTCTCGAGCTCGAGGCGCGCCAGCACCTGAACCAGCGCAGTCAGGGCCGCGGTGGCGGCCAGTCGGGGCTGCGCGTCCATGATCCGGATCTCGACGGTGCCCAGCCGGGGCTGGGGGCGGATGTCCCACCACAGGAAAGTCGGCTCGGGGATCGCTCCCGAGCGGAGAAGGAGGTCGAGCGTCTCGACCCAGTCCCCATAGTTCTCGAAGCGCCGGGGGATGCCGGTCCGGGGGAAGCCCTGGAACAGGATCGTGCGGTTGGAGGCCAGGCCGGTCGGCTGGCCGCGCAGGAACGGCGAGCTGGCCGACAGCGCGAGCAGCATCGGCAGATGGGCACGCAAACGGTTGACCAGCCGGATCGCGCGGGCGGGATCGGGCACGCCCACATGCACGTGGAGCGCGAACGTCGGCTCACGGCGGGCCAGGCCCCGCATCGTGCGGTGGATGACCTGGTAGCGACTCGAGGGAGAGACCCTGGTCGGCTCGGCAGTCGGGCCGGGATACATGCCCGCGGAGGCGGCGGCCAGGCCCAGCCGGTCCAGATCGCCGACCAGCAGGGCGCGCAGTTCGCGCAGCTCCGCGATCGCCTCGCGCACGGTCTGGTGCGGTGCCGTCCTCAGCTCGAGGGCGGCCTCGTGGGTCTCTGCCGCACAGTGCCCCGCGAGACCCTCGCCGGCCTGGGCGAGAACCTCGTCAGCCCGCTGGCTCAGGGCCCAGTCGGACGGGTCGAGGAGCATGACCTCTTCCTCGATCCCGATCGTGTAGGCCTCTGAGGGCCGCCAGGACGCCCACTCCCCCCTTCCCGAAAGTGACGTGCGCCCCGTCAGTGTTCCTAGCGTGTCCGTCAAAACAGTTAACCACGGACCGAACAATCCGTGGGTTAAGGGCGGTGGAGGTTCGTCTCAGCCCGCGGCCTGGGCCAGCCGCTGCGGGTCGCGGGCACGGCGGGAACCTGCGGCGCGCCGGGAGGACGCGAGGCGCCGCGGCTCGGCGGCGGGCTCCTGGGCGGCGGCCGCCGAGGCGTCGACCAGGAGTTCGAACAGCGGGTCGTGCGCCAGCAAGCCCTCGGCATGCCACTGAACCCCGAGCACCAGCCGCTCTCCGGGCTCCTCGATCGCTTCGATCGTGCCGTCCTGCGCCCACGCCGTGGCGCTCAGGCCGCTGCCGAGCGTCTGGACCGCCTGGTGATGGAAGGAGTTGACCTCGAGCGCGGGTCCGCCGAGGACGGTCCGCAACCGGCTGTGGCGCGCGGTTTCGACGCGATGGGTGGTGTTGCTCCCGTGCTCGGACTGGCGGTGGTTGAGCATCTCCCCGACGACATCGGGGAGGTGCTGGTGAAGCGTCCCGCCCCGAGCCACGTTGAGCACCTGCATGCCCCGGCAGATCCCGAGGATCGGCAGGCCACGCCGGTCGGCGGCCTTGACCAGGGCCAACTCGACCGCGTCCACCCGCGGCTCGGTTGGACCAAGCTGCGGATGCGGCTCCTCGCCGTAGATGCTCGGCTGCAGGTCGGGGCCACCCGGCAGGCACACACCGTCGACCCGGTCGAGCAGCGCCGCGATCGCGTCGGGGCGCAGCAGCGGCACGATCACCGGGATGCCGCCGGCGCGCTCGATCGCCTCGGGATACAGCGTGGCCAGGGCCACCTCGAGCTTGGGCGGCTCGCCCTGGGGCCGCGCGACGACGTCCTCAGGCCGGCGAAGCTCGGAGGTGGTGACCGCGATCAGGGGACGAGCGTGCATATGGACATATATTTCGGCCGCCGGCGGCCAGACTCCATATCCATCGGGCCAAACATCCGTCCAGGCGGTTAGCCCGGAAAACAGGAGTGTTGCGCCGGCCTCGGACGATTTGCCCGTTGCCAGCGTTCCATGTACGCAATAACGCTCCCTGCCGACTGCCACTTCTACAGCGGCTTTGGGGGCGTGGTCGGGCTCAGGCGGCCTGGTCGGGCTCAGGCGGCTGGTCGGGCTCAGGCGGCGTCGTCGGAGCTCAGGCGGCGTCGTCGGGCTCGTCGCCCCCGATCAGGCCACGGGCCGCGGCCCAGTGCGTCACCTCGTGGCGCGAGGTGAGCTGGAGCTTGCGCAGCACAGCCCCGACGTGCGACTCGACCGTCCGCGGGCTGATCTCGAGCCGGACTCCGATCCGCTTGTAGGAGTAGCCCCGCGCCAGATGGTGCAGGACCTCGCGCTCCCGGGGGGTCAACGACTCCAGGCTGGCGTCCTGGCAGGCACTGGGGCGCTCCGGGGCCGAGAACTCCTGGAGCACGAACGCGGCCAACCGGGGGCTGAAGTACGCATCGCCCGCCCCCACCCGCTCGATCGCCGCCACAAGCTCGGCGGCGTCGATCGTCTTGGTCACGTACCCGAGCGCGCCGGCGCGGATCATCGGCACCACGTCCTCGGCCGCATCGGAGACCGACAGCGCGAGCACGCGCGGCGGATGCTCGGTCCCGTTCAGGGCGCGGAGCACGGCGACGCCGCCTCCGTCCGGGATGTGCACGTCGAGCAGGACCACGTCGGGCGAGGTGGCATCGATCGTGGCGATCGCCTCGGCCGGCGCCGCGGCCTCGCCGACCACGTCGCAGTGGGCCTGGAGCTCGGCGCGGACCCCAGCCCGGAACAGGTGGTGATCGTCGACAACCACGACCCGCAGGCGCGGCGGACTCGCGGTATCCCCGGGAACGCTCATCTGTGTCCCCTGCGCGCATGCACGCGCAGCGTCACCTCGGTCCCCTCACCGCACACCGAGTCGACCGTCGCCTCCCCGCCGGCGAACGCCATGCGCCCGACGATCGCGTCGCGGATGCCGCGTCGCTCGGCCGGCACCGCGGCCGGATCGAACCCCGGGCCCTCGTCGCGGATGAACAGCTCGACGCGGCCGTCCGGCGCGACCTGGCAGAACACAAACACGGGCGCCCCGCCGGCGTGCCGCGCCGCATTGCGCAGCGCCTCACGCGCGGCCGCGACCAGCTCCTCGCAGGCGGTGTCGAGCGCACGGTCCCCGATCGCGGTGAACTCGACCGTCATGTCGTACTCGTCCTCGACGCCCGCCACCGCATCGCGCAGCGCCGCCACCAGGGTGTCACTGACCAACTCGGCCTCGCCGGCCATCCAGGCCCGCAGGGCGTGCTCCTGACGCCGGGCCAGGCGCGCCACCGCCACGGGATCGTGGGCCTGGCGCTGGACCAGGGCGAGGGTCTGGAGGACCGAATCGTGCAGGTGGGCGGCAAAGCGCTGGCGCTCACGGTCGTGGGCCGTGCCGGCCGTGTCGTGACCGAGCCGCAGGAAGGCGCCGATCGCCACCGGGATGCCGAGCACGAGCGCGACTCCTCCGGCGATCATCAGCAATGCGATCAGCTCATACAACGAGTAGGCGACGAACAGCCGAGCGACCAGGCTGTAGGCCAGGAAGGCCGCCACACCGACCAGCGCCACCCCGGCGACGGCTCGCCAGGCAATCCCGTCCGGACCGCGCCGCGACTCGGTCATCTGCTTCCACGGCGCGCGCTGGCGCGGAGCGAGCCCGAGCCACACCCGCACCGCATCGGCGATGAACACCATCCCGGCGGCCGCCGAGGCCAAGATGACGAGGAAGGGAAGCAGCGCCCACCAGCCTGCCGGCAGCAGCGAGGCGGCAATCGAACCGGGTGTTGCCGTGGTCGCCCGGACGGCCCAGAGTCCCAACCACAACGCGAGCAGGACCAGCAGCACGCCGAACACGATCCAGCCAGGGCTCCGGCGCGTGGCGCGCAGCGCCTGGGGGACGAGCAGGCATGCGCCGAGCAGAACGGCGCCGATCGCCAGGAGGAGGGTGATGGGGACCGCCCCACCAGCCAGCGCGATCGACATGCCGCCCACGGCGAGGGTGCCGGCCGCGCCGGTCAGCAGCCAGGCGCGATCGGTCAGCCGGCGCCTCATCGCGCCTCGAAACGCCGTCGCACTCATCCCAGCGGCACCCCTGCGAACGCGCATGGCCCGGGTATGGCTTGCGCGACCAGACGCTGCGACCGCACCTCCGCGGCATGCCGGACCCGCCAGGCACGCACCTCGAAGCGCGCCTGGCGCTTGGAGAGACCGCGCACGTTCGGAGGCGGCTCCGGGTGGACGGCGTATCCCGGCCAGGCGGGCTCCAAGTCCGGATCGACCGTGTCGGGATAGTCGCGGACGTACAGGCTGCCGCCGGCGGAGGTCAGGTGAAGCTTGAGGACGGGACCGGGCGCCGGGGAGCTCAGGCGTCGGCTGCCGGAGCGACCCGGCAGATAGTCACCGAACACCACCACGCCCGGGGCCGGGCTGTGCCCGGCCACGAGCGACGCCACGTGGCTCCAGAACGGCTGCACCGAGTAGGTCAGCTCGACGTGCACGCACCGATCGTGGGGGAGCGCGACGATCGTCCTGCGGACACCGCCCTGGACTCGAACGTCGAGGGTGCCACTGGCGGGCAGCGACGTGTGGCGCAGATCGACCAGCATCCCGCCCAGGCCGGCCCGGAACGTGGCAACGCCTCCCGGCGCAAGCGCGCCCGGATCGATCGTGACGTGGGCGACGTTGGCCGAAAATCCCACCCCGCTGGCCGCCACCGCCACGGAGGGCAGCGCGACTGCGGCGATCGGCAGGAGCGCCCAGGCAGGACCCAGGCGAGGCCAGGCGACCAGCACGGCCAGGAGGATGGCCGCGGTCAGGGCGACCGCTATCCAGCCGAAGCCGAACAGGGTGGCCGTCGCGGCGAGAGCCGCCAGCATGGCCAGGCCGAGGCACGTGGCGCATGCCTTGGCGAGCGCCACAAGCCAGCCTGAGGAGCCTTCGCCTGGCGCTTCGCCTTCCTGGGGGATGATCAGCCAGCAGGCCAGGTAGGCGAGCACGCCGACCCCGGCGACGAGGGCGCCGGCGACGAACGCCGCCCGGACCCAGCCGGGATGGACGCCCCGCCCGCGAGCCAGCCCGCCGCAGACACCCCCCAGCCAGCGATCGGTGCGGCTACGGGAGAGCGGCCGGAGCGGCTGCTCGATGTGGAAGGTCGCCATCGAGCGCCATTCTCGGCGCTCGCGGCGCGCGATGCCAGACGTGATGCCCCGGACGAAGGTCCGGGATATCACGGACCGGTCAGCCTGATGACCGGTTGGGGCGAGTTACCGGGTCAGGCCAGCTTGGCGGTCTTGCGACCGGCCAGCCAACCAGCCATCGCGCCGAGCAGCCCGCCCATGCCGAGCAGCGTGGCGCTGCGCATCGGCTTGCGCTGCGCCTTGGAGGCGATCCCGCGGACCGAGTGCCGGACGGTCGCCTTGGTGGCCTTCTTTCCAATCGTAAGGCCGAGACTCCTCATCGATGCCTCCTTGTCGGGGGACCTCTGTTCGTCTACCCGGTTGGGGGATATGGACACGTGTTCGTTTGAGTGGCCATGCGGGCGCCGATTAGGATTGCCCGACCCAAGGGGTTGCCGGCGGGATGCACAGCCGAGGAGGGGGCGAGGTCGATGCGCACACGAGAGAGGGACGGGGTCGATGGCGACAGTCGAGGCTGAGCGCCAGGTGGTGTTGTTCTCGCTGCGCGGCGAGTATTACGGGCTGCCCATCACGTCGGTGCGCGAGATCATCCGCTACGTCGCGCCCAGCGCCACAGCAATTGCCCGGGGCGCCATCCGGGGCATGATCATCCTCCGGGAGCGCACGTTGCCGATCGTCGATCTCTCGAGCCGGCTCGGGCACCAGCTCGAGGTGGGCGCCCGGACGCGCATCCTCGTGCTCGAGGTCGAGGGCGGTGCGCTCGGGCTGATCGTGGACGGCGTGGAGGGGATCCTGCCGATTCCGTCCGAGCGGGTCGAGCCGCTGCCCGGCGCCACGGCCGACGAGGGGTTCGGCGACGAGGTCGCGGCGGTGGGCGATCGCCTGATCGTGCTGATCGATCCCGAGCGTGCCTTCGGCGACCTCCTGCCGCGCAAGCCGGCGCCGGCGCCGGCGCGGCGGCGGCGGGCGACCTCGGCCCGGCCGAGCGCGTCGTCGTGACGACGGGGCGGAATGCGTCGTAGTGCGGTCGTGGCGCGGTTTTCGATAGTCGCTGCGCTGGCGGCGGCGCTGGTGGGCGTCGGTGGTGCGGCGGGCGCTCGGGCTCCCGGTTCCGCCTCGCCGCCCGCGGCGGCGAAGCCCATCCAGTCCCGCAACGAAATCGTGGCCGAGATCGACGCGGAGAAGCACCTCACCGCTCTGTCGCTCCCGGCCGACGCGATGCGCTCGGACCGCGAGCCCGCGGGGGACGACGGGACGCTCGCCCACCCACTCTCCGGGCCACCGGCCACCCCGAACGTCGTCGATGATCACCGCTGGTGGGTGCTGACCGAGTCGCCGTCGTCGGTTCTGGCGTACATCCAGGCGCATCCGCCGCGCGGTGGCCGCCAGAGCATGTCGGGCGCGAGCGGCGGCCCCGGGAGGCCGAGCGTGACCGGCATCGGGTTCAGCTGGCCGGCTGTCAGGGGGCGGCTCAGCACACGAACGCTCCTTGTCGAAGTAGTGCGACTGGCCGACGGGTCGACCGGCCTGCGCGCCGACAGCCAGGTCGTGTGGATCACGCCGCGTCCCGCGTCCGAGCGCATCCCGACGGGGTCTCGGCGACTGGTCCTGGTCACGCGGCGCTTCGGCCGTGTCATCCAGGGGCCGCTCACCGTGAGGGCGCCCGGGCGGATTCATCGCGCGGTGCAGGCTGCTGAACGCGCTGCCGGCGGCGCAGCCGGGTGTGTTTGCCTGCCCGGTCGATTCGGGCTCGCGCATCCGGCTCGCCTTCTATGGCGGTGCGCGTGCCGGCCCTCGGCCAGTCGCGGTGGCAGTCGTCGATCCAGACGGGTGCGGGCTCGTGACGCTGAGCATCCGGGGACGCCAGGAGCCTCCGCTGTCCGGCGGCTTTACGCTGGCGCGGCGGCTCAGTCACGCGCTGGGGGTGAAGGTCGACACGGGTGCGATGAGTTAGGACCGGCCCGCCGGTCCTAAGGTATGACTGCACCGCGAACGGAGGAGTTGGACATGTCCGAGCACACGACGGGAACGCGCGAGGAGTGGCAGGCCGCTCGCGCCGAGCTGGCCAAGCTCGAGGGCGAGTACGCCGAGCTGGAGCGCAAGGTGACCGAGCAGCGCAGGCAGCTGCCCTGGGTGCCGGTGGAGAAGGAATACGTATTCGACACCGAGGACGGGAAGAAGAGGCTCGCCGACCTGTTCGAGGGGCGCTCGCAGCTGCTGGCCTACAACATCATGTACGGGCCCGACTACGAGGTCGGCGCCTGCCCCGGCTGCACGAGCCTCGGGGACGAGCTCGACGGTCCGCGCGTGCATCTGAGCCACCGCGACGTGACGCTGATCTGCTTCTCCCGGGCGCCGATCGACCGCCTGATCGCCTACAAGCAGCGGATGGGCTGGCAGTTCCCGTACGTCTCGACGTACGGAACCGACTTCCCGTTCGATTTCAACCTGGCCCTCAGCCCCGAGCAGGCGCGCGAGATCCCGCAGATCCAGGAGATGGTCGCCGACCCACCCGAGTGGCTCGAGGGCTGGTCGCGCCAGGTCGGCGCCAAGCTCGAGGACGGCCTGCGCGAAGCGCCGAGCTTCATCGCCTTCGCGCGCGAGAACGGCACCGTCTACCACACCTACACGGTGTCGGCACCCGACCCGTTCGTCGCGCCGTACCACGCGTTCCTCGAGCAGCGCACGCCGAAGGGCGGAGGGGATGAGTTCCTCGTCTGGCGCAAGGACGAGTACCCCGACTGACGCCGGGCCTTCAGGTCACGCGTGCCCCGCGATCGCGTGGGGCACGTAGGGCTCCTCCAGGCGTTCGATCTCCTCGGAGCTGAGCGACAGTTGCTCCGCGCTGAGCGCGTCCGCGAGGTGCTCGGCCTTGGTGGCTCCGACGATCGGCGCGGTAACCCCCGGCTTGTGCAGCAGCCAGGCCAGCGCCACCTGTTGCGGCGGGTCGCCACGATCGCCGGCCACCTCCGCGAGGCGATCGATCACGTCGAAGTCGATCTCGGGCTTGTACAGGTTGTCGCCGAACGCATCGGTCTGGGCGCGCGTGGTCAGCCGCTCGCCCTCCCGGGTGCGGTTACCCGCCAGCACCCCGCGCGCCAGCGGGCTCCACGGGATGACCCCCACGCCCTGGTCCAGGCACTGGGGGATCATCTCGCGCTCCTCCTCGCGGTAGATCAGGTTGTAGTGGTCCTGCATCGAGACGAACCGCGTGCGGGCCACGCCCTGAGCCTTCGCGAACTGCCAGGCGAACATGCTGCTCGCCCCGATGTAGCGGGCCTTCCCCGCGGCCACGACGTCGTGCAGCGCCTCCATCGTCTCCTCGATCGGCGTGTTCGGGTCCCAACGGTGGATCTGGTACAGGTCGACGTAGTCGAGGCCGAGGCGCGCGAGCGAGGCGTCGATCGAGGCCATGATGTGCTTGCGCGAAAGCCCGGCGCCGTTCTCGCCCGGCATGGTTCGCCCGTTCACCTTGGTGGCCACGACGTACTCCTCGCGCATCCCGAACAGCTTGCTGAGCAGCCGGCCCGTGAGCACCTCGCTCTGCCCCCCGTTGTAGACGTCGGCGGTGTCGAAGAAGTTGATCCCGCCGTCCACCGCGCGGCGCACGATCGGCTCGGCGTCGCCTTCGTCGAGCGTCCACGGCCGGCTCTCGTGCTTGCCGTAGCTCATCATCCCCAGGCAGATGCGCGAGACGCGCAAGCCGGTCCGGCCGAGGTTCACGTAATCCACGTCGCCATCCGCTCCTGTCTCATGGGTTCGGTCCGGCGGGACACGCTAGCGCTGTCGCCTCGGCGGGTAGCGTGGGGCCCGTGGAGATCCGCTCGTCGTTCCCGATCCTGTACGTCGACGACGTGCCCGCCGCGGTGCGTTTCTACCGCGACCTGCTTGGCTTCGAGGAGATCTACCGGTTCCCCGACTCGGGGGAGCCCGGGTACGTGGCGTTGCGTCTGGACGACGGCAAGATCGGTCTGAGCAGCGCCGAGTTCCCCGGCATCCACGGCAAGCCACAGCGCCCGGTCACCGGGCGACCATTCGAGCTGTGCCTGGAGGTCTCCGATGTCGATGGGTTTGTGGCCGATCTGCGTCGGGCCGGTGTCACCGTGCTGGCCGAGGCGGCCGACCAGGTGTGGGGCGAGCGGGTGGCCTACGTCGAGGACCCCGACGGCAACCCGGTGCACATCCGCGGGCCGGTGGCCGGCGGTCCCTGATCGTGCGTCAGCCGAGCGACCCGATCCGGGTGATCAGGAACTCGAGGAACCGATCGGCTTCGATGCCGACCGCCGCGTGGCAGTTCGGCTCCCAGCCCATGTTCCCGTGCAGATCGACGTGGGTGCGGCCACGAGACGGCTCGGGCCCGATGTCGACCAGCACGCCGCAATGCTGGGTCGTGAGCAGCGTGCCGTCGATCACGTGCGCCATCGCCACGGCGTCGTGGACCGGCGCTCCCTCCCAGCCGTAGTGGCGGTGATGAAAGCGGGAGTAGAACGCGTACAGATCGGCGACCAGCTTGCCGGCCTTCCCGGCGGCGGCCAGGCGTTCGGCATGCGCCGGCGTCATCAGCGCCTGATGGGTGACGTCGAGGCCGACCATCGTGACGTCCACGCCGCTCTGGAAGACCCGGTGCGCGGCCTCGGGGTCGACCCAGATGTTGAACTCGGCGGCCGGCGTCGTGTTGCCCTCGCCGATCGCGCCG
Organism: uncultured Solirubrobacterales bacterium; assembly: GCA_963832315.1. GTDB lineage: Bacteria > Actinomycetota > Thermoleophilia > Solirubrobacterales > Solirubrobacteraceae > Palsa-465. Next base: position 597,828 of record CAWHTT010000018.1, read on the forward strand.
CCCATCAGCACGATCCGCTCGAGTCGTGACTCGAGGCCCGGATAGCGCGCCATGAACAGCGCGATGTTCGTGAGCGGGCCGGTGGGGACCAGCGTCACCGGCTCGGGGCTCTCCGCGACGGCCTGCGCGATCCAGTCGATCGCGTGCATCGGCTCGGGGAGGCGCGACGGCCCCGGCAGGTCGGGTCCGTCGAGGCCGGTCTCCCCGTGCACCTCGCCGGCCGTTCGCGGCTCGCGGACCAGCGGGCGAGGGGCACCGGCGGCGACCGGAATGTCTTTGCGGTCGACGTGATCGAGCACGCGGATCGCGTTCGCGGTCGTCTTCTCGAGCGTCTGGTTGCCCGCCACCGTGGTCACGCCGAGCAGGTTGATCTCGGGGCTGCCCAGCGCGAGCAGCAGAGCGATCGCGTCGTCGTGACCGGGGATCGCAGTCCAGGATGACCGCCGTCATGCGCCCAGCATGACATCCGGCTCAGCGGACCGTTGGGTTGAGGGCGATAGGTTTCGCCCATGCCCTACGAGGTGACCGAAACCGCAGTCCCGACTCGGCCGACTGCTGTCGTGCCCGCAACCACCACCTGGGAGGAGTTCCCGACGCTCTGGTCGGTGCTCAGCAACGAGGTATGGGCCTGCCTGCGTGCCAATGGCGTCCAGCGCGGCTGCCGCAACGTGATGCTGTACCTCGACGACGTGCCGCACGTCGAGGTTGGGGTCGAACTGACCCAGCCGTGTCCGCTGACCGGTCGGGTGGTGGCCTCGAGCCTTCCGGGCGGCACGGTGGCGATGACCGTCCACCGCGGCGGCTACGACGGTCTGGGCGCGGCTCACGGCGCGGTGAGAACGTGGTGCCGCGAGCGCGGCCGACAGCGCGCCGGACCGTGGTGGGAGGTGTACGGACCGCACCGCGACGATCCCGCCGAGGTGTGGACCGAGGTCTGTTACCTGCTGACGCCCGCGCCCGGCTAGTGTCCCGAGTCAGAAATTGGACGGCATTCGAGCGGCCCCTGGCGGCGCTGCGCTTTGTCCTCGTACCGTGTAGCGCTGCTACACGTCGGGGTCCTGGTGCTCCTCGCGCAGCATCCACCAGTGACCACTCTCGGTGCCGCCGAATTTCTGCCTCGCGACACTAGAGGACGAACGACGAGCATCTTCGTGGCGTGCCGGTAGGTCGGGTACGCCGTGGGGAACGTCGCGATCAGGTTCGTCTCTTCGACCGCCGCGCAGTAATAGAAGTAGGCGCCCAGGACCACGGCGATGATCAACCCGAGCAGGTCCGTGGCGAGTGCCGTGCCGACCACGCCGAGGATCAACCCCGAGTAGATCGGGTGGCGTACGAATCGGTAGGGACCTGACGTGACGAGTTCGGGCTCCGCCCGCTGGGTCATCGGCATTCCCCAGTTCCGGCCGAGGTGAATGCGCGCCCACACGGCGAGCGCGAGCCCCGAGATGAGCACGACGGCCCCGATGGCTCCGAGAACCGGGCTGTGAACGGCGAGGCTGCCGCCACGGAACACGCGGACGAGGACGAACACCGCCAGCGCGGTCGCGCCGGTCAGCGGGATCCGGCGGCCTCCGCGGATGCTCTCCTTCGCGCGGAGGGCGGACGCGAGCCAATAGATCCAGAAGACGGCCCAAGTGATGCCTAGGGCGGCTTGCAGTGCGTGCATGGTCTGTCGAGACGCTACGCCGCGTGCGTCAGGCTGTCATCAACCCACGGGTGGATCTGTGGGTGGACTCGTGGGCGGTGCCGCAGGCCTGTCGGCCGAGCGGCCGGCCCGGCTGTAACGGTGGTGCGTAATAGCTCATGTACATCGAGAGGCGCTCGTCCCGCGTGAACAGGGGGCCGAACGGGTCGCTCGGGCCGCCAGTGAAGGCATTCGGGTTGTAGGTCAGATCGGCCGGAACCGGGTCGTACGCCACGCCGGCCACGCCCGGATCGGCGCCGGCGATGACGCCGATCCAGTAGGCGCCTGGTTGCAGCAACAACAGGCCGGATGGATTGTCAGTCGTCGCATTCGAGGCAACTTCAGGGCGTACCAGCCGGGCGACGCCGTGGATGGGTATGTGAGATCGTCGGTGGTTGCGAGCAGCGAGCCGGGCATGCCACCGGCGTCGGCATAGATGACTCCCTGCAGCAGTTGCTGCCCTGACTGGCCGGTGGGCTGTAGATAGACATTGATCTCTTGCGCGTAGCCCTGGGGTGGAAGCGAATAGCGAGTTACCTGCTTCACGTCGGCCTCCAACCCTCGGGACTGGACGCCGATTTCGGGCTCGCCGAGCTCGGTCAGGCAGGGTCTGGGACTCCGCCCCAACCGGCGAGTTGAACACGAGCGGGGCACCCAGAGCGACGCCGTCGACCATCCAGGTCAGGCTGTAGCCGCCGGGACCCTGCGTCGGCACGCAGCCGGCGAGGGCGAGTCGGAAGCCGGCGCGGTCCGTCGGCGTGAGCGGGTAGGCCGTGCAGACGCTCTGCTGAGGCCCGGCGACGCACAGCTCGGCGACGTCGGCCTGGCTCTCAGTGGCCACGCCCGTGACGAAATCGAAGCTCCGCACGGGCTGCCCGTTGACGATCGAGGTGATGTCCTCGGTGAGGACGGCCAGGCAGTACGCGCGGGAGACCGGTGGCTGACCCTTAGCCGCGCACCTATAGATGCTCTGCGCGCCCGGGATGAGCGAGTAGGAGAGCTCGGCATTGCTCGATTGCGTCGCGACCTGACCGCGGTGGTCGCTGATCATCGTCCCGCCGCAGCCATCGGCGGTGGTCCACGCGGTTCCCGGCACGGTCGCCGCGGCGTAGCGGCCGACGGTCCTGAACTTGCCGTGCGCGCTGCCGTGCAGTAGGCGCAAGACCTTCGGATTGGCCGCCGCGCCCTTCGCCGCGGGTCGACTCCCCGCAGCACACGTGCGACTCGCGGCCCGACCGCGCGCAAGGGCAAGCGCGGTCACGCCCGAGCGGTCCTCGGTGACGACGAACGCGCCACCGGCGAAGGAACCGCGCTCTCCCTCCCCCGCGAAGCGCGCCCGATATCTCGAAGGTGACTCGCCGACCACCGCGCGGAACGTCCGGCTGAACGTGCCGAGGCTGGCAAAGCCGACGTCGAAGCAGATCTCCGTCACGGGGCGCTCGGTCTCGCTCAGCAGCTCCATCGCTCGCTCGACTCGGCGGCGCTGCAGGTACCGGTGGGGCGTCTCTCCAAACGTGGCGCGGAATTGACGGCTGAAATGCGATGGCGAGACGTGCGCGACGCGCGCGATCGCCGGAATGTCGAGCGGTTGCGCGTAGGCCCGATCCATGGTGTCCCGGGCCCGCAGCATCCTGCGGTTGCGGTCCTCGATCATCCGCGACACGTGTGCATCATTTCTGACGCAGCGGCGCTCGTCAGGACCGAGAGCCTTCCCGCTCAACTGTGTTGGGAACATGGGCTCGTGGCGCATGTGGTGGTTTCGAATCTGCGGTTAGACGCCGACGTTTCGCCGCAAATACCCAGTGGGCGATCGAGGACTCGAACCTGGCCGAGAGCTCTCTGAGCCGCATGACCCGGCGCCTGCGCGACGGCCGGCCGGGGGAAACGCACCTGACAGCACGGCTCGCGGGTCGGGGCGGCGGAAGCATTGTGGGTCTACTGGTTCCCGGACGGGTTCTTGAATGCGTAGTAGCCGGGCTTCGGCCGGCCCCGATAGTCGAGTAGTCCGCCGCTACTGCCGTGCCCCGGGGGATCGTCCTGCAAGTGGATCCATCCGAGCGCGTAGATGAACGAGGACCGGCGGACGATCCGCAAGGCGTCACGAATCCATCTTGCCTGGACAGCCCGGGTCACGTAGAAGTTGAACTCGTCGTCGAACCGCGAGGTCGGAATCGTCCATTCCGACAGGAACAGCTTGATCACATGACCGTGAGGGGCGAGATACCTGTCCACGAGCCGTGAGAGGCGGCCGAGGTCGGAGAAATCGAATGCCCCACCGGGAGACGGTGGGTTGGCCAGGTTGGGGTCACGGTAGCCGAAGGGGTTGTGGCCGTAGAGGTCCATCCGCGGCCGTCGGCCGTTCGGCAGGCGGAGATTCTCAATCCACAGGCGGACCGGAATATCGCCCCAGGTGTAGGTGTCGCCACCGATCACGAGGTTGCGTCGGCTGACGCTCTTGAGCGCACCGTAGCCGGCGTCGAGCATCTGCGCGTAGACGTGGGGGGCGCGGGCCTGGGCGGGGGTCAACCGGCGGGCTCGTGCACGCACGCGCACGTCGAGCGCGAAGTTCGCGCGGCGGTCCGGCTCGCCCCAGATCATCCAGAGATGAACCGTCGGATAGCGACGCGAGGCAGCGGTCAGGAACCGGGCGAAAGCGCTTACGCGCGTTGGTGGATAGTTCCAAGACCGACTCCCGTTGGCCCACGCAGGCGTCCCGATGGCCTGGAGCATCACCCGCATGTGGTATCGGGCGGCCTGCTGGATCGCGTAGGTGACGTCCGCCGGCCAGAGGTATGCCGGATCCGCCGGGTCGCTTGCATGCTGTGGTGCCGTAGGCGCGATCGCGGCCCAGTTCAGGTCCATCTCGAAGATTCCTACGCCGAGTTGGTCGTAGACGGGGAACTCGGACTTCCCGCCGACGGTCATCGGCCCCCAGATCGCCTTCTTGCCGGAGCTTGCCGCACGCGCCACGGGCGGGCTGCAGGCGGCGGACGCGCGACGAGCGCGACGAACGACAGGAGGGCTACGCGCGCTTGCACCAGGCTCAGTCCCAGACGGCGTCCACCGCGACGAGCACGCCACCCCAACGCTCAGCCCACCGAGCATCACCAGAACACCGATCACTGCCACCTCTGGCACGGCTGACCCGTGGTGGTGTGAGTCCCGGCGAGCAGCGCCCCTGGAACGGCTGAGGCTGCTCCGCTGCCCCGGCGTGGCGAAGTGCCCGCGGCTCCGGTGCGACCGCTCGCCGGGTGCCCCCGGCCGTGATTGCAGCGGTCGTCCGCGGCGCCTAGCGGACGGTAGCGCCGCACCGCTCACGGGTGAGATCCCGATCCCAATAGTGGTGGCGCCTCGTCCCCCGACAGGTGTATGTCCGGACCCCGCGCCCCGCAACTGCGAAAGTGGGACGCCGTACTCCTTACCGGCGGGACTCCCGGGGTCCGACCAACACGCCAGGCTCGGCGCTGCGGCCGGCCCCGCGACGAGCCCAGGTCGCGGCCATAGCGATAGCAACCGCGCCAGCGAAGCGGACGCTCGTCCTTCCCCTGAGTGTACGCGCGCCGGTCAACGTCCCGGAGCCGTCGCCGAAGCGGACAGCGCGCTCTTGAGGTCGGGCTCGAGCGGGTCCAGGGCAAGCGCGCGCGCATACGCGGCTCGCGCTCCCGACACGGTCGCCGCGGCGGGTGAGCAGATCTCCGACCAGCGCCCACGTAGTCCAGTTGTGCGGCTCGATCGCGGTCGCCCGTCTGCGTCGGCGAGCGACGGCGCGAAGTCGTGAGCCGCGGCGAAGACCGCCGCCCGCAGGACGAGCGCCGGCACCGAGTCGGGGTCGTATTCGAGCGCGGTGCGTCGCCTCGACGCCAGCGGCCCGGGGATCGCCGCGGTCGAGCGCGCGCTGGGCGGACGCCTGCGCATGGAGCGAAAGGACCCGGGGAGCGATCGTCGACCGTCCCGGCGATCGCGACCACCGTTGCGGCCACGGTCACCGCGATCCGCCCGCGTCCGGCAACGACGTGCGATCGCGACTCGGGTCCCGACACGAGCGCGACGGCGGCAGCGAGGGCGATCGCGGTCACCCCCGGGATCAGGTACATCCAGTCGACGCTGGTCTGGACGAGCCAGACGACAAACGTTCCGCCGGCGGCGACGCGCCACCTGTCGGGCAACCAGATCGCGCCGCGCGGCGCGAGCGGTCTGGCGCAGACCCAGCGCCACCGCGACCAGGAAGACCGCGAGCAGCAGTCGCGCCGATGATCCCGAGCTCGGCGAGCGTCTGGAGCTCGAGCGAGTGAGGCTGGGTAATCGCCTCGGTGGTGCGGCGGTCAAGGTAATAGCCGGCGTCATAGCCGCCTGCCCCCACGCCTTTGAGAGGCGCCGAGCGAAACTCGATGAGAGCCACGCGCCAGTAGTCATAACGATTGCCGGCGCCGGACGCCAGGCGCGATCCCCCGCCGCTCGCCGGCGACAGCGTCACGAACGCGTCGTACTGGCTACGGAGATGCCTCTCGATCGCTCCGGCGCTTGCCGCGATCCCGACCACCGCCGCGAGGCCGAGTGACGCCAGCGCCACAGCGGCCAGGCGACGGACGCGCGCCCGGGCCGGGGAGCCGGTGGGCGCGAGCCGATGGAGCGAGAGCACAATCACGGCCCAAACCAGGCCGGCGACGATCCCCCCGGCGACGATCGCCCCGGCGGCATGGCGGGTCGCGCCGGCGCTGACAAGGCCGGTCACCGGGCTTGGGTGACGCCACACGGCTGAGAGCGGCGAGTAGATCGCGGCGGTCGTCGCGCTCGCGAGGAGCAGTGCGCCGGCCCGCCGCCGCCGCCCCGGCACGGCCAGCTCGAGGACCACCACCGCCGCGGACAGCGCCACCGCCCAGCTGCGCGACTGGCACAAGAGGCCCAGGCCGAAAAGGATGATGAGCCCGGCCATCCCGATCCCGGCGATCGCGGCCGATGCTCGTGCCCCGCGGTGTTCCGCCAGCGCCAGACACGGCCACATGGCCGCGATCAGGTAGGCGGCCTGCCCGTTGACGTAGCCCAGCGGATCGTTGAGACGGGTGGCCAGGAACAGCGACGGCCCATGCCCAGTGAGCATCCGTCCCAGCATCCACGCGGCGACGCCGAGCACCCCGGCTGCGAAACAGGTCAGCAGCACGGCGCGCGCCGACGATCTCGGGCGAGGGCCCAGGCGAGCACCACGATCGCCGCGCCGTACAACAGCCAGCGGTTCGCCGAGGCGAGGGCGGCGTCGGTCGAGTCGCTCCAGTCGGACGACACCAGCGACCACAGCCACAGGCCCAACAAGGGGGCAAGCAGCGGAAGCGGCGGGAGGCGGGGCGCGGCGACGGCAAGCGCCACGACTAGGCCGAGCGCGCCCAAAGCGATCGGAGCCCAGGTGGTTTCGTCGTAGAGCCCGTGCAGCAGCTGGCTGGCCCGAGGGCCGCTCCGAGTGCCGCGAGTCCCACTGCGGCGATCCGGTCGCTCCAAATGGGCGATCGCGTCGACTCGTCTGCGGGCAGACCGGGTGAGGTACGCGGCGCCGGGTATGCAAGCACGCGCGGCGTCAAGTTGTTCATCCCTTAGGGCGGCAAGGACGTCAAGCATGGCGACGGCCGCGAGGGCTGCGGCGTCAGCACCCGCAGGTTTCGCGCCGCTCATGTCCGCACGAACCTTCCAGCCGAGCTCGTCGTCATGTCCGCGACCGTCCGAGCTTGACGGATCGGAGAGCTCCGCACCATGCCGCCAAGCCGCGCGGCGCATGCCGGATCAGCCACCGCCACCGGCGCAGGTAGGCGCGCGCCAGCCCCAATCGGCCTTCGCGGGCCCGCGAATCCGAGTCCCGCAGGAACGCGGGGCTGGGCACCAGCTTGCGCCAGACCATCGCCGCACGGGCTCGCGCCCCGCGCGCTCGCACAAGCTGCTCGAAAGCGAGCGCAAGCGGCGGCGACGAGCCGGCGCGGAGCTCTGCATCCACCGAGCGAACGTCTGGGAGAGCCAGCCGGACGACGAGATCCCGTCCCGCCGGTACAAGGCGCAGCCCGGCGAGGAAGGCAGCAGTGGCGTCGAGCTCGGCCGCCAGCCCGGCGGCCGCTAGCCAAAGATCGTCATCAACGCCGGCCAACGCCCGCACTAGGTCGGGGATCGCGAAGCCCCAGCCGAGGCCGTGCTGCGCGGCATGCAGTGCGACGTGCAGCGTGCGGGCGGGCAGTGCGAGTGCCCGCACCGGACGGCCGGCAACCACGACGTCGGTCGCGTCCCTCGAGAGCACTCGCCAGGCGGTTGCACGGTCAACCGGCCCCGATTAGCGTTGGTGGAGGTCGACGCACAGCCCATCGGTCGGGCGCTGCCACGATGCGGCGTGCTCGCACCACCACGAGGGCATTCCCATCTCACCGAGCAGGCTCTCGAATCCCATCGCGCCGAGCACATCCTCAGCGGCTGCGATTGCGACGGCGCTACCAGCAGGTCGCAGTCAAAATACGGCCGCTCCGTTGGGTCCGGATACAGCCAGGACGCGATCGAAGGCCCCTTTAGCAACAGCGCCTGCACCCCGGCCCGGTTGAAGCTTTCGAGCACGTCGGCGGTTCCGGCATCGATCCGCAGGCGTGCGCCCGTAGCCCGAAGCCGGGACATCCTCTCCGGGGCCGTTTCGAGTGTCACGGGCGAAGCGTAACCGCGCAGTAGGTCGAAGCCGGAGCCGTCGGCTCCGATCTCGCCGGAGAGCGCATCGGTGCGAATTGGGGTGACGGCGCCCGACACCGGCCCGGACTACGCCGGGATTCTGGACCGCGATGGCGTGCACGTGAGTGGGACAACGATGCCTACCTCACGACCGGTGCCTGAGGAGAGTCCGAGCTACGAGTGCTTCGCTGGTGTCAACGGCCAACGCGCGTGCCTGCCCACGTGCAGATGATGCGCCGAGCCGACGAGGCGCGGTCTCGCGCGGCGCGATCGGTGCCTCGTATCGGATTTGACCGCTCCAATCGGTTCCCTTACGATCGATCCACGGGCATGGCGTGAGGACTCCCGCTACACCGCACGGAAAGCAGACCTGGTGGTTCAGGAGTTCGGCGACGAGCTGGTGGTCTATGACCGCGTGTGGGATGTCGCGCATTGCCTGACGCGGCCGGCCGCCCTCGTCTGGCGGGCTTGCCAAGGAGAAGGAGCGATGCTCCACGAGATCACCGACTCCTTGATGGCGCAGGGCGTCGGCGAGCCGAGCAGTCGACAGGACACAGCCGCGATCGTCGAGCGGGCCCTGGCCGAGCTCGACGAGAAGAGGCTTCTCGCGGGACCAGGCGGCGGCGTGTCTGCGTCGCGAGACGCGCTGAAGATCGCCGCAGTCGGTGCCGGCGCGCTGGCGGCGCCGCTCGTGATACCCCGCGGCCGTTCCCGAGCTCGGCGGAAGCGTTCAGGTCGCCGGCGTCCTGCCTGGCGATTGGAAGCACCTGCACCACGTTTCCCGGCCAGGCGAATTCCTATGGCACCTCCTCGTCGAACCTTTGCTGTGGGCCGGGAGTAAGAGGCTGCTCGGCGAAGGTGGGGGCTGCGCCGACAGCGTCGGGAGGCTGTTTCTGCGCCGCGGACCAGACGTGTCACAACTGCGCCGCATCGGGGGCATCTCCTCCCACCGGTTGCGGCGACGGCGACTGCACCCAAACACCGGGCGCCACCAACCGCTGCTGCTGCAGCGGCTTGTGTAGCTCGGCCAGGAAGGGGATTTGCGCGTAGCGGACGCCGCGCGATCCGTCACTTGAGCCCGCTCAGTCCGCCGCGCGCGCCTGCCTCGAGCCGACACTGTTGCTGACGTAGCGAAGC
>CAWHTT010000019.1:0-463002 GCA_963832315.1 uncultured Solirubrobacterales bacterium
CAGGTTGCGATTACGCCGCTGACATCTCGGTGGCGGTGAGTAAGAGCATCGATCTGTGCAGTAGACGGGAGACGTGCATTTGCGAGTATCCGATTCGCTGGCTGATTTCGCGCTGGGTGAGTCCGTGAACCAGGCGCAGGCCGAGTACTTGTCGTTCCAGCGGGGGTAGGGTGCCCCAGCTGCTCGCGAGCGCCTGTCGGTCATCGGCAAGCTCGAATCCTTCGTCTTCGGTCCCCAGCATGTCCGCAAGAGGGCTGTCCTGTTCGTCGTTCTGCGCGACGGGCGCGTCGAGCGAGGTCAGCTGGTAGTTCTCGCCGGCGTCGATCGCCTCGACTGCCTGCGCGACCGTGCAGTCGAGCGCGTCGGCGAGCTCGTCAAGGGTCGGGGAACGACACAGCTCGGTGGACAGGCGCTCGGCGTGACGGTTGACGGCCAGCACTCGTTCCTGGAGCTCGCGCGGGACGTGGATCGTCCATCCCTTGTCGCGAAAGTGACGCTTGAGCTCGCCGAGGATCGTCGGCGCGGCAAACGTGGTGAACTTCCTGCCGCGCCCTGGATCGAACCTGTCGATCGCGTTCAGGAGACCGATGGACGCGACCTGCAGGAGGTCGTCTATGGGCTCGCGGCTGTGCTTGTAGCGCATCGCGAGCTTCCGGGCGAAGGGCATGAAGCGGTACATCAGTTCGTCGCGGGCGGCGAGATCCCCCTCGCGGTGGAGCGTGTCGAGAAGCTCTTCGTCAGTCTGGCGCGCGAACTCGCGCGCCTCCATGATGGTGGCGGCCATTGGACCTCCGGCTAGTGGGTTGCCTTCGCGAGGTCCGTGCTGGAGCCGCGGGGAGCGTTCCAGGCGTCGTCCGACGCATTTCGTGTCGACCCGGTCCGGCGATGGAGCCGTACCGGGAGGGGCTTCGGTCAGCACTCGGGCGTTTGCCGGGCTGATCGAAGGCTCTGGGTCAGCGCTCCCGTGTCGGACGCCCGGCTGTAACGGCCAGGCTCTGGATCGGAGCAGGTCGTCGCCGCCGATGACGGCGCTTTCGCGCGAGCCGTGCACTCTCAGAGCGTCGAGCAGGCCAACCAGGGCGAGAAGCCGGTGTATCTGGCCATCCTCGCGGCATGCGATCGCGAGCCGGCGGTTCTGGGGCTCGAGCCGCCGAAGTGTGTCGACCAGAACGTGCACCCCGGTCGAATCCATGAAATCGACCTCGGATAGATCCACGACGACCGGACCGGTTTGATGCTCGAGAACCGGCAGCAGGAACTTACGCAGCACGGGCGCGGACACGAGGTCGATTTCCCCGTGGACAATGAGCACCGCTACGTCGTGGTGTGGCCCGTGGGCCGTTAGGAGGCCCATCGACACCCGATCGGCCGTCCACTGGGGGACGTCAATCCGCTCCGCAGCTAGCGAGGCACCTGATCGCTTCGATCCTGTGTCGCAGCGGCGACCGGCTGATTGTTCTTCGGCCTCGGGCATTTGCGGCATCGGCCGCTCCGTCTCGGCTGACGGCTGAAAGAGAAGTTGCATAACTTATGCTTACATATTGCAGAGCTAATGTCAACCTCCTGCCCTCGTGTCACACACATATTGCCCGCATCTTGCGGAAGAAACGCACGTTTGTGAGGGGCCGTTCCGATACGCTCACGGTGTCTTGACTCAAGATCGCGGCATCTACAGCATCGGGGCCGTCGCCCGGATGCTTGGTCTGTCTCCGCCGGCGATCCGTAGTTGGGAGGATCGCTACGGCCTGATCGTGGCCGAGCGCAGCGAAGGCGGGCGCAGGCTCTACACGCGCGATCAGGTCGAACAGCTGCGGTTCGTCAAGGAGCGCGTCGACGAAGGGCTGTCCGCCGCCGATGCACACCGCCTGCTCGCCGAACGTCAAGCAGGCACACAGCCGATCGCGGACGCGGGCCCTTTGAATACGCCGGCCGGGGTGCTTGTTCTGTTGGCCGACAGCGATCGGTACAGCGCGCAGTTGAGCGACTTCTTCCTCCGTTCCGAGGGCTACGAGGTCGAGATCGCGCTGACCGCAGAGGACGCCGAGGAGAAGTTCGCCGCGCGGGATCCCGCGCTGTCGATCGTCGAGCTGATGATCTCGGGCGGCGTCGGCCGAGCGCTGTGCCAACGGCTCAAGCAGTGGAGCCGGGCGCCGGTGCTGTGCATCTCAAGCTTGGATCTCGGCGAGCAAGCGCTGGCCGCGGGCGCGGATGCCTTCCTCAAAAAGCCGCTCGAGCCGTTGCAACTCGCGGCGACCGTGAAGGACCTACTCGGTCACAGCGGACTCATGCCCAAAGAGGCGGCCGCCGCCGATGACTGAGCGGTTCTCAAGCGGCAACCAACACCTGGACGCAATCCTCGGTGGGGGGCTGCCGGCGAACGCGGTCAACATGATCATCGGTCTTCCGGGCAGCGGCAAAACGATTCTCGCGGAGCAGTTCATGTTCCACAACGCGTCCCCGCAGCGACCGGGCTTATATCTCTCGACGGTCTCAGAACCGCTTGAGAAGATTCTGCGCTACGGCCAAAGCCTTCACTTCTTCGAGGCCGAGGCGATCGGGACGAGCGTGTTCTTCGACGACCTGGGACAGACGCTCAACAACGGCGGCCTCGACGACGTTCTCACCCACCTTCGACGCCTGATCACAGAGCGCCGGCCAGGCATGATCGCGATCGACAGCTTCAAGGCGCTCTCGGCCTATGCGGCGACCCCGCGCGCCTTCCGTCACTTCCTGCATGAGTTCGCCGGCGTCCTCACGGCCCTCCCCACGACCACGTTCTGGGTCGGCGAGTACGGTCGAGACGAAATCGCTACCGCCCCGGAATTTGCGGTCGCTGACGGAATCATCTCGCTCACCACACGGCGCGAATCCGAACGGGCGATCCGCCACCTCGAGGTCCTCAAACTTCGCGGCACGGGATTCATGTCAGGTCAGCACGCCTACAGGATCGCCCCCGACGGCTTGCATGTGTTTCCGAGACTCGCGGAAAGCGTCCCCGTCGAGACGTACGAGTTGCAGACCGAGCGCATGTCCTCCGGTATCCCCGCCATCGACCAGATGCTGGTCGATGGCTACTGGCCAGGCGCGTCCACCATGGTCGCTGGGCCGTCAGGGTCAGGGAAAACGCTCATGGGGTTGCATTTCATCTTCAACGGTGCTGCCGCGGGCCAGCCCGGGATCATCGCGACCCTCCAAGAGAACACCACCCAGCTCGATCGGATCGTCAAGGGTTTTGGCTGGTCGCTCGCCAGCGAATCGGTCGAGCTCATGTACCGCTCACCCGTGGACCTCTATCTAGACGAGTGGGTCTACGACCTCATCGAGGTCATCGAGCGGACCCGCGCGCGCCGGGTATTCATCGACAGCCTCGGGGACCTAAGGCGCGCAGCCGTAGACGAACTGCGCTTTCGCGAATATCTCTACTCACTGCTCCAGCGCTGCGCAAACCAACAGATCAGCGTCATGATGAGCCAGGAAATACCAGCGCTGTTCGGCATCTCAACCATTTCGGAAGACGGCATATCCCACGTCTCCGACAACGTCCTCCTGCTGCAGTTCGTGCCTCGAGATGAGCAACTACGGCGTGCCGTGACGGTGCTCAAGACCCGCGCAACGAGACACGATCCCGACGTCCGCGAGTTCAACATCACCGCGGAAGGCATCGTCCTCGACGAGCCGCACAGCGACTCCTGAATCGCTCGCTTGCGGGCTCCTCAGGCCAGAACGATGCCTCGGTCCTCGGCGTCCGCCGGCCCTCGCTAATGTCGCGGTGCGTCCTTGGGCGGTGGTCTCGTGAGGAGCGGACAACCGCCCGCCGCGCGACGGTGGCGCCGGGCCCGATTCGTTGAAGGCTGGTCGAGAAAGCGGCCTATTTGGCCGTTTTCTCGACCAGGCTCCTCCCCGCGGGGCGCGTTCCCTGTGAGGTGGGCCACAACAGATCGCCGCGCGCCAGCGTTTACGCAACAGGCTCCCGATCAGAGCGGCAGCCTGCAACGGCGGTTGCGCCGTCTCAGCCTGAGTAGTCGAAGCCTGCGGCGTAACCGCAAACGCCGGTATAGCTGAAGTCAAAGGGGCCGGTCTTGACTGCAAGCTCGTCTGCCACGAGCTCCTCGCCGGCTTGTTCGTGACCTGGGATCACGCAGGTGACAGTCTCGTCGCCGGGATATCGATCGTGGATACGGACCGTCACCTGGTCGCGCACCCATAGCAGTTGGCGGCGCGGGGCGTGGTCGACCGAAATCTCCGCGACGTGAACCTCGACGACCTCATCCTCGATCCACGGGAAATGTGGCACAGCATCCCCTCCGAGGCGGCCGGTGAAGATCGCCTCGAGGGCGGCGCGCTGGTTACTCGATGCTCGCTGGTCCAGATACAGAATCCAGGTCCACGGAGATCCGGGCTCGTCGTCGCTGTAGTGGAAGCTGATTGCCACCGGCAGGCCCGAGAGATCGACGCCGTCGGCATCGCCATCGTCGATCACCCACGAAAGGACCCCTTCGCACTCCCCATGAGTCGATCGGCCGCCGCGCACTCCATTGATCCGGCGACAGGGACATATCGCGTCGCAGTTGCACGACTCAAAATAGGTACCGCGCACGCTCCAGCTCACGCGTCGCCATGCTACGGGAGCTCGGGACGCCCGAGACGGGCCCGCGGGGAGAGGCCTGGTCTAGAAAGCGCCAAATACGGTCGCTTGCTCGACCAGGCTTCGCCGTATCGGGCCCGGCGCCACCGTCGCGGCGGGCGGTTGTGCGCTGCTCACAACTGCCCGGATTTATGCGACACATCCTCGCCGCCTGATGGACTAGAACCGAGGTGCGTCCGGCTGCACGCGGGGGCATCCTTGCCTGACAGCCGATCATCTTCTCTAGGAGAGCCATGGCCCTGACCGAAGAGCAAGCCCGCGTGAAGGCCGCCTACGAGGCGGTGAAGGAGGTCTTTCCGATCGCCGGCTACGCGTACGTGTTGGCCTGCCGGCGCCAGCTCCCTGAGGTCGACACCCCCGAAGCCCTGGCCGAGTACCGCAAGCTGGCCGACGAGGCCGAGGCGCTGGCCGCGATGGTCGCCGCCAGCCGCGAGGCCGCCTGATTGCCAGGGGGCCTGGGGTCAGTTCGTCTAGTCGGGGTGCGAGACGATCCGCTCCAGTGTTCCCGTCGCCGCGGTCCGCGCGGCGGCGTCACCTCCCGGGCCGCGCAGGATCCAGGCACAGCCGACCGCGATCAAAGCGCCCAGCAGCGGGCCGGCGACGTACGCCCAGTACGCGCTCCAGTCGCCGGACACGAGCGCCGGTCCGAACGACCGCGCCGGATTCATCGACACGCCGCTGACCGGAGCCGCCCACAGCCCGGCCAACGCGATGTACCCGCCAACGCCGAGGGCCCCGATCGTGCCCACGTTCTGCGCAGCGGACGCCGTGCCCAGGATCACGCTCACGAGCCCTCCGGTCAGGGCGATCTCCATCAGGAACGCCTGCCAGGTGTGGTACCCCGGCCCGGGCAGCGTTGCGCCTAGGTGCTCGACGTTGCCGAAGACACTGAGCAAGAACAGGCACGCCAGCGTCGCTCCGAGAAGCTGCACAAGCACGTACCACGGCACGCGATACCAAGGGAAGTCGCCCCGCAGCGCGAACGCGACCGACACGACCGGGTTGAGATGGGCGCCCGACACCCCCCCCATGAACAGGATGGTCGCGAGGACCATCAGCCCCGGCGCGACCACGGCCGCCGCCAGGCTGACCTCGCCCTTGGCGTGCAGCAATCCGCCGCCGGCGGCCGCCAGCACCAGCAGGAACGTGCCGAGCATCTCCGAGAACAGCCTCCGGTACGCGAGCCGAGGATCCGCGAACTCATCCGCCGAGCCGAACACCAGCCACGCCCGATATCGGGCACGGTTCTCATGCGTCATCGCCTGAAGGGGAGGCGGGCTCGAGCCAGACACCGACAATGAGTTCGGCGATCACCCGTCCGTCCCTCTCGGGCGTAAACGCCGATCCGGCGATGGCGCGTATGTTTCGCGCTGGTCACAATCTGCGCGGGGAGCGGTATTTAGTTTGTGATGGGGCTCATGCGAGACCGTGCCCGGTGGAGTGACGCGCAGTTGCTGGCGGCGATCGCTCGCTGTGATGACCGGGCATTCGGCACCTTCTACGACCGGCACTTGGGCTTGGTCGTGGGCTGGTGCGTGCGTCGGACCGGCGATCCTGAGCTGGCTGCGGATCTGACCGCCGAGGTTTTCGCGGCGGTGCTGCTGTCGGCGGCGCGATACGAGCCGACGCGAGACTCAGCGGCGGGATGGTTGTTGGGCATCGCGCGCAACGTGCTGGGTCACAGCGTGCGGCGCGGGCACGTCGACGTCCGAGCGCGGCAGCGTATCGGCGCGTCGTTGCTGACGGTCGAGGACGACGATCTGGCCCGAGTTCTGGGGCTGGCCGATGAGCAGGCGGCCCGGGCGGCGCGGCTGCTGGCCGATCTGCCGGCGGATGAGCGGGCCGCGGTGTCGGCGCGAGTCATCGAGGAGCGCGACTACGGCGAGATCGCGCGGTCGCTGGGGTGCTCGGAGATGGTCGTCCGCAAACGAGTCAGCCGCGGACTGGCGCGGCTGCGGGCCGGGCTGGCAACGCGATGAGCCGCGACTACTTTGACCGGCTCGGCACGGATTTGGCCGAGTTGACCCGTAAAGGCGCGCATGTCAACGGACCGCGTGGAGCACGCCGTCGTCTCGGGCGGCTGATCAGGCGCGGCGCGGCGATCGCGGGGTTGACCGTGGTGTTGGCGGTCTCGCTGGTCAGCGAGTTCCCGGCGTCTGCCAGCGGGCATGCCATGCTGGCCCAGACCGCAGTGTCCGCGAGCCTGTGAGCAGTTCCAAGACGGCTGGTCCCAAGCGCAGGCGCGGTCGGATCGGCGCAGTTGTTGAGCTTGTGGTCACGGTGGCCGTCGCGGTCGCGGCGGCGCTCTTGATCCAGGCGTTCCTGGTCAAGCCATACCGGGTCCCGAGCTCGTCGATGGTCCCGACCCTCGAGCCTGGACAGCGGATCATCGCCAACCGGCTGGCCACCCATCCCGGGCTGGGGGACATCGTCGTCTTTCATCCGCCGGCCGGCGCCGACAACGACCTCGGCTCGCAGTGTGGCGACCCCGCCCAGGGTCCCGGACGCGCGCAGCCGTGTGACCGCCCGGCCCGCCATGCCTCGAGTCAGACCTTCGTCAAACGCGTCGTCGGTCTCCCCGGCGACACGCTGAGGATCAGCGGCGGCTACGTCTATCGCAACGGCGTCAAGGAAACCGGCGCCTACATCCAGTCATGCCCGGTGCCGGCGAGCTGCACGTTCCCCAAGACGATCACGGTCCCGGCCGGCGACTACTACATGATGGGCGACAATCGCGGCAATTCTGACGACAGCCGCTACTGGGGGCCCGTCTCGCAATCCTCGATCATCGGTGCCGCGTTGTTCAGGTACTGGCCGCCAAGCCGCATAGGCACGCTCTGAAACCCGGTTACGGGCGCCGCGCGTCGTCCGCGGCCGCGCGCTCGTTTGGAAGGGGGTCGGGCGTGGCGGCCCAGCTGGCGAGAAGGTCGAGGGCCTGCTCGGAGCGGCTGCCGGGTTCGGCGGTGAAGATCGCCAGTCGGAGTCCGGTGTCGGCTGAGAGCTCCATGACCTCGTAGCTGAGCTCGAGCTCGCCGACGACGGGATGGTGCAGTCGCTTGGTGCCGGTCTGGTGATAGCGGACGTTGTGTGCAGCCCACCAGGTGCGGAACGCTTCGCTGCGGGTCGACAGTTCGCCGACGAGGTCGGACAGGGCGCGGTCGTAGGGGTTGCGGCCGGCCATCGAGCGCAGGGTCGCGACCAGGTCCTTGGCCGCCTTCTCCCAGTCCAGGAAGAACTCCTGAGCGGCAGGGTCGAGGAAGGTGAAGCGTGCGCTGTTGGGCGGCTGCTCGCGGCTTTCGAACAGTGGCGCGTAGAGCGCGCGGCCGAGTTGGTTGGCGGCGAGGTAGTCGCAGCGCATGTTGCTGACCGCTGCCGGAGCGGTGATGCTTTCGAGGATGCGCTGTACCGCCGGCCGAATGCGCTGCCCGACCGGTGGGCGCCGGCGCCGTGGAGCGATCGGGCTGGCAGCGCGGGCGAGGTCGAACAGGTGGGCACGCTCGGCGTCGTCGAGCCGAAGCGCGTCGGCGAGCGCCTCTAGGACGCTGTCTGACGCGCCCGCGGCGTTGCCGCGCTCCAGGCGCTTGTAGTACTCGACGCTCACGCCGGCCAGGGAGGCGACCTCCTCGCGGCGCAGCCCGGGCACGCGCCGCCGGCCGTAGCTCGGCAGGCCGGCCTGCTCGGGCGTGATCCTGGCCCGTCGTGAGGTCAGAAACTGCGAGAGCTCGCCTACCGCGTCCATGGCACCACTGTACGTCGCGCAGGTCCCATCCAGGGGTGCCTTCTCAGTACCCCTCTGGCAGGGCCTCTCAGATCGCGGTGATCGCTGCAACAGTGAGAGCCAGACCGAACGAATTCAATGCCGAAGAGGACACCCACATGAGTCTTGAGAACACCACCCGCCGCGTCGCCGTCATCACCGGCGCCTCGTCGGGCATCGGCGAGGCGACCGCCCGAGCGCTGGCGGCCGGCGGCCACCGCATCGCGCTGCTGGCCCGCCGCATGGATCGCATCCAGGCGCTCGCCGACGAACTCGGCGACGGCGCCGTCGCGATCCAGGCCGACGTCACCGACCGCGACGCGATCCTTGCCGCCGCCCAGCGCGTCCAGGACGAACTGGGCGGCGCCGACATCCTGGTCAACAACGCCGGCGTGATGCTGCTCGGTCCGTTCTCCGCCGAGCTCTCCGATGACTACCGCCGGATGATCGAGACCAACCTGCTGGGCGCGATTACGACGACCGAGGTCTTCCTCGATCAGCTTCTCGCCGACGGCGGCGGTGACCTGGTCAATCTCTCGTCCGTGGCCGGGCGGACCGCTCGGCCGGGCAACGCGGTCTACGCCGCGACCAAGTGGGGGATGAACGGCTGGTCGGAATCGCTGCGCCAGCAGCTTCAGCCCGACGTCCGTGTGGTCGTCATCGAGCCCGGGGCGGTCGCCACCGAGTTGACCGACCACATCACCCACGTCGAAACCAAGTCGGCCGTCGAGCAGATGTATGAGGCGACCTCGATCGTCGCCGAGGACATCGCGGAGATCGTCGCCTTTGCCGTCTCGCGACCGCGGCGCGTATCGCTCAACGAGATCCTCGTCCGACCCACCGCACAGGAGCTGTGATGACCCCGACCTTGAAACTCAACAACGGCATCGAGATGCCCGCCCTCGGCCTCGGCGTCTTCCAGACCCCTCCCGACGAGACCCGGGACGCCGTCCGCGCGGCACTTGACGTGGGATACCGCCACATCGACACCGCGGCCGCTTACGGCAACGAGCGCGAGGTCGGCGAGGCGGTCCACAGCTCCGGCCTGGACCGCTCAGAGGTCTTCCTGGAGACCAAGGTCTGGATCAGCGACTACGGATACGAGCAGACGCTCCACGCCTTCGAGAAGAGCGCGGGAAAGCTCGGCGTCGATCAGATCGACCTGCTGATCCTGCACCAGGCGCTGCCGTCGGCGTTCGACCGGGCGCTGGAGGCCTACCGTGCCCTGGAGACGCTGCTCGCCGACGGCAAGGTTCGCGCGATCGGCGTCAGCAACTTCATGGTCGAGCACCTCACGACCCTTCTCGATCGCGCCACGGTGACGCCGGCGGTCAACCAGATCGAGTGCCACCCGTATTTCCAGCAGCGGGACGCGCAGGACTTCGGTGCCAAGCACGGCATTCTCACGCAGGCTTGGTCGCCGATCGGCGGCATCACCTTCTACCGCGACGGTAGCCAGGGCAGCACGCTCGAGGACCCGGTGATCGGAGACATCGCCAAGGCCCACGGCAAGACCGCCGCCCAGGTGATGCTGCGCTGGGGTCTGCAGCATGGGCGCTCGGTCATCCCGAAGTCCACCAAGCCCGCCCGCATTGCCGAGAACATCGACGTGTTCGACTTCGAGCTGTCCGCCGACGAGATGGCTGCGATCGAGGGACTGGACACGGACCGCCGCGGCGGCCCGGAGCCCGACGCGATCACGCTCGAGGCCTTCGGCCGCGAGATCCCCGAGGCCTGAGCCCCCACCGAAACGTCAACAGCCCCGAAGGAGACCCGAAGATGGAATATCGCCCACTCGGACGCACCGGCGTCCACGTCTCAAAGCTGTGCCTCGGCACGATGATGTTCGGCGCCTGGGGCAACCCCGACCACGACGACTCGATCCGCATCATCCACCGCGCGTTGGATGCCGGGATCAACTTCGTCGACACCGCCGACGTTTACTCGGCCGGCGAGTCCGAGGAGATCCTCGGCAAGGCCTTGAAGGGCCGACGCGATGACGTCGTGCTGGCCACGAAGTTCTGGGGCGCGATGGGCGAGGATGTCAACCGCCGCGGTGTCTCGCGGCGCTGGATCATCGCCGAGGTCGAAGACTCGCTGCGACGCCTGGGCACCGACTGGATCGACCTCTACCAGATGCATCGTCCCGTCCCGGACACCGACATCGACGAGACCCTCGGGGCGCTGACCGACCTCGTCCGCGAGGGCAAGGTCCGCTACATCGGCTCGTCCTCGTTCTCCGCCGGTCAGATCGTGGAGGCGCAGTGGGCGGCGCGCGAACGGCGCATGGAGCGCTTTCGCACCGAGCAGCCGCCGTACTCCATCCTCGTGCGCGGCATCGAGCTCGACGTCCTGCCGACCGCGTCCCGCCACGGCATGGGCATTCTGACCTACAGCCCGCTGGCCGGCGGCTGGCTGTCCGGCCGGTGGAGCGCAGACGCGACACCGACCTCGCCCGCGCGTCAGCGCCTCGTCGCTCGCTTCGACATGACGCTGCCCGAGAACCAGCGCAAGCTCGAAGCGACCGAAGCGCTCGGCAGGCTGGCCGACGAGGCGGGCCTATCGCTCATCGACCTGGCGATCGCCTTTGTCATCAACCACCCCGCGGTGACCTCGGCGATCATCGGACCGCGAACGATGGAGCAACTCGACAGCCAGCTCCCCGCCGCCGCGGTCACCCTCGACGCCGCTTTGCTCGATCGCATCGACGGGATCGTCCGACCGGGCGTGAACCTCAACCCCGCCGACACGAGCTACGGCGAGCAGGCGCTGGAGGCATCCCTCCGGCGGCGGTAGCCGGTTCGCCGGGCGTCGGCAAGTCGGCCCTGCTCGATGCGGCGCGCGCGCTACCTGTACGGTCCGGGCTACGTGGATCTGGAACTGACTGACAAGGTCGCGGTCGTAACCGGAGCGAGCAAGGGCATCGGCCTGGCCACGGCGCGCGCGCTCGCCGAGGAGGGGGCAGCGGTCGTGGCGGGCGCCCGCACGATCGACTCGCTGGCGGCCCTCGATGGCATCACGCCGATGGCCGTGGATCTCGCGGAACCCGGTGGCCCGGCACGACTGGTGGATGCCGCCGTCGAGCGGTTCGGCCGGATCGACGTCCTGGTCAACAACGTCGGCGCGGCGCACGTCCGGACGGATGGGTTCCTGAGCCTCACCGACGCCGATTTCCAGGCGTCGCTGGAACTGAACTTCTTCGCCGCGCTGCGCGCAACCCGGGCGGCGGTCAAGCACATGGCCACCCGGGGAACGGGGACGATCGTCAACGTCGCCTCCGTGAACGCTTTCTTCGAGCCCGACGGCGGGGTGATCGACTATGGCGCAGCCAAGGCAGCGCTCCTCAACCTCGCCAAGTCCCTCTCCCAAGAGCTCGGCCCGCAAGGGATCCGCGTGACCAGCGTCTCGCCCGGCCCGGTCGCGACCGACCTCTGGCTCGGTGCGGACGGCGTGGCCGCGACCGTGGGGCAGGCCACCGGCTCGAGCGCCGCTGGCGTCCGCGACCAGATGGCCGCTGCGATGCCCACCGGCCGGTTCACCACGCCCGAGGAGGTGGCCACGATCGTGACCCTGCTCGCCTCACCGCGCACCGCGAACGTCACCGGCGCGAGCTGGGTGATCGATGGCGGTCTCGTCAAGACGACGTGACGCCTGAAACCGTTGCCGCTAGGCCTGCTCCGCCGCCTCGTCGCGTTCGCGTGCGGTTGTTGCGGTCTCTCGGTCGATGTCGGCTTGCTCTCGCGTCGATTCCGCGTGTTCACGCTCGGTCTCGGACTCGAAGCGGTCGATCCGCTGCGAGTAGCGGTCGAGCGCCTCCCGCATCTGCCTGAGAGCCTCATGACTTCGCCGCACGGCGCCGTCCGACGGGTGACGTGCCTGACCGGAGAACCCCTCATCGCGCTCGTCGGCAAGCTGTTCGCGCTCATCCGCCAGACTCTCGCGCCGATCGGCATGAAGCTCGCGTTCGTTCGCGATCCGGTCGCGCTCGTCCGCGATCCGGTCCCGTTCATCTGCCTTGCGCTTCTGCTCGGCTAGCTGCGCCCGCAACCCATCGGAGTCCAGGGCAATGTCTTCCACCGCTCCAGTATGAACCCTCGCGGGCACCCCACCGAAATTCGTTGCCGTGAACGCGGTCCAAACACACTAGTCCAATCCTGAATACCAGACAAGGCGACCTCGCACCGCTTCACATCGCGTTAGCGTTCCCGGGCAAGGTGCCGAGCGCGGACGAGCAACTGCCGGCGAGCGAGTGGGCCGTCCTCGCGCTGCTGGCCGAGGGCCCGACCCATGGCTTCGCGATCGCCCGCGCCATGGCCGAAGGCGGCGAGATCGGAAAGGTCTGGTCCCTGCGCCGACCGCGCGTCTATTACGCGATCGAAGCGCTCACCCGGCGGGGTCTCGCGCGGCCTGCCAAGACCGAGGCAAGCCGCACCGGTCCCCACAGAACGGTCCTGCGCATCACGCCCTCCGGCCGTCGTGCGATCACGACCTGGCTCGCCACCCCGGTCGAACACATACGCGATGGGCGCTCACTGCTCCTGCTCAAGCTGGTCTTCCTCGACCGCCAGGGCGCCGACCCACGGCCATTGCTGGATGCCCAACGAGCGCGGTTCCAGAGCATCGCCGAGCGGCTACAGGGGTCGGTGGACGCAGCCAGCGGGTTCGACCAGACCCTCCTCAAGTGGCGACTCGAGACCGCCACCGCCGCCGTGAGGTTCATCGACAGCCTGATCGACCCGGCGCCGGCGTGATCGGCGGGAGCCGCCAGGCCCCGTAGTGGCCGCCGCCGAAGATCTCGAGGATGTCGGCGTCGAGGAACAACTCGATCTCACCGACGACACCGCATGGCATGACGTCCGAAGCAGAGCCCGGACGCTCGATCACGAGGGCGTCCCGAGCGGCGGACCGGCTGATCAGAGCCAGGCGCCGCCCGGCGGTCCGAATCTCGATCGGGTCCTCGTGCGCGACGGTCAGATGGGTCGGCGTGGGCCGGACGACCTCCAAGACGTCTCGCCTGGGCGAGGACGAGGGGTTTGACCGGTGCGTGAACACGCCGCTCGCGGTCACGGCCGGATGGGGCGAGGCGACGACCCGCCGCTTGGCGTCGATCGCCAAAGTCGAGACGAGCGAGTGCGCGCCGGCCCAGCCTGTGGGATCGTGGCGCGCCTGCGCTTCTCGCAGCCAGGAGATCATGCAGGGCCGGCCATGCCGGTCGCGGAACAGGCTGGTCGCATACGGCGCGGCGCCGAAGGCCAGTCTCTGCCAGTTCGCGCCGGCGAATCTCGTGCCGTCGTAGCTTCCGACGCAGGCGGCGACGTAACCGGCCCCGACGGCGACCTGGACCGAGACGACCAGCACCCAGTCCTCGCCGATCTGGATCATCTGGGGGCATTCCCATACCTGCCCGGCGGCAGGCTGCCCAACGGGAACGCGGCCCTGATGCAGGACGCCCGCGTAGCGCCAGTGCTCCAGATCCGTGGATCGATACCGCAGCACGGCGCCGGCCCCGTCTGAGGTGCCGGCGCCGACGATCATTGTCCAAGCCCGGCGCTCACGCCAGACGTACGGGTCCCGAAACGTCCGCACCGCGGGCGCGGCGGGCGGGTCCGCGATGACGACGTCGTCGATCGAGGAGGTCAGCCGGCCGGTGCCGTCGCAGCGGGCGACGGCGATCTTGCCCAGCTCGAGGTCGTCAGCCGCGATCCGCGTGTAGAAGGCTCTCGGCGCGCCGTCCGCGTCGCCGACCACGCACCCCGACCAGCAACCAAGCTCGTCCGGCCCGGGGACCAGGACCAGATCGCGCTCCTGCCACACCACGAGATCATCGGAGACCGCGTGTCCCCACGCGCAGGCGGGCGACCACGCCGTCTGATCGGGCACCGCCTGGTAGCACATGTGATATTGCCGGCCGTCCCACCGAACCCCGTATGGATCGTTGATCCAGCCGCGGGCCGGCGTGAAGTGGGCCACCGGCCGTGAACGGTGGGAGGCTTCGGCGGCCGCGGGGTCAGCGAGCAAGCCACACCGAGGTATCCGGCGGCAATCGCCCGTCGTCGGCGAGCGGTCCACTCGCGAGCAGCGGGGCGCCATCGGGCACCTGTACCGGTTCGGCCGCCAGGTTCACCGCGCACTGGAAGCCGGGGTCGCGCACGAACGACAGCACTCCTGGAGGGGCGTCGTCCCACTCCAGCGACCCGTCGCCGAGGGCAGGGTGCGTGCGGCGAAGGGTGAGCGCGCTGCGGTAGAGCTCGAGCATCGAGCCGTGCTCGGTCGCCTGAGACTCCACCGTCAACGCGCTCCACGAGTCTGGCTGCGGGAGCCACGGGGTGCAGGCCGCGCCGTGAGGGCTGAAGCCGAACGGCGGCCGTTCGCCGGACCACGGGAGGGGGACCCGGCAGCCGTCGCGTCCTCGGTCGGTCCGGCCCGACTGCTCCCAACCCGGGTCCCGGAGCGCGTGGTCAGGGAGGTCCTCGACCTCGGGAAGCCCGAGCTCCTCTCCCTGGTACACGTACGCGCCGCCGGGCAGCGCGAGCATGAGCAGCGCCGCGGCGCGAGCGCGGCGCACGCCGATCGAGTAGTCGGCCGGCAGGGTGAGCACGTCGTCGAGGTTGCGCAACGGCCGGATGCCCTGCGGACGCGCGTAGCGTGAGACCTCCCTGACCGTGTCATGGTTTGAGAGCACCCAAGTGGGGGCGGCGCCAACCGCCTCGTGGGAGCGCATGGCCGCGACGATCGAGGCGCGAAGCGCATCGGGGTCCCAGGGCGTGAGGAGGAAATCGAAGTTGAACGCGGTGTGAAGCTCGTCCTCGCGGACGTACATCGCGAGCCGCTCCGGGTTGTGCACCCACGCCTCCGCGACGAACACGCGCGGTTCGTCGTAGCTGTCGGCGAGCGAGCGCCAGCCACGGTAGATCTCGTGAACGTCGTCCCGGTCCCAATGCGGATGGTCGACCGTCTCGGCGCTGACCGGCGGCCAAGCGATCGAGCCGATGTCCGGCAGACCCTCGGCCTTGGACAAGCCGTGCGCCACGTCGATCCGGAATCCGTCGACCCCGAGCTCGAACCAGAACCGGATCGTGTCGTCGAACTCTTCCCGGACCTCCTGGTTGGTCCAGTCGAGATCGGGTTGCTCAGGGGTGAACAGGTGCAGGTACCACTGCCCGGGTCGACCGGCGCGTCCGGTCACGCGCGTCCACGCCGGTCCGCCGAAGTTGCTGGTCCAGTCGTTCGGAGGCTGTTCCCCATGCGAGCCGCGGCCGTCGCGAAAGATGAAGCGGGCCCGCTCATCAGAGCCGGGTCCGGCGGCCAGCGCCTGCTGAAACCAGGCGTGCTGGTCCGACAGATGGTTGGGAACGAGGTCGAGCAACACCCGCAGGCCGAGCCCGTGCGCCTCGGCGATCATCGCCTCCGCCTCGGCGAGCGTCCCGAACTGAGGGTCGATGGCGCGGAAGTCGGATACGTCATAGCCGGCATCCTTCATCGGCGAGCGGTACCACGGGTTGATCCAGACGGCGTCGACCCCGAGATCGGCGATGTACCCGAGCCGCGCGCGCAGGCCGGCGATGTCGCCGATGCCGTCGCCGTTGCCATCAGCGAAGCTGCGGATGTAGACCTGGTAGACGACGGCGCTGCGCCACCAGGGCGACCCGCCACGACCGTTGACGCGCACAGTTCGCTGTCTTTTACGCCACCGGGAGGCGCGCGGCCAGCGGCGTTCGGGAATCGCGAACGGGCTACGTCGTACGTCTCTCGATCAGCGTCAGCGGTGCGAGCTCCTCGGTGGGTGGAGCGTCGGTTCCCTCCACGGCGGCCAGGAGGAGATCGGCGCCACGCTTTCCGGTCTCGCGCAGGGGCTGGCGGATCGTGGTCAGCTCCAACGCGGCGGCGACCTCGATGTCGTCGAACCCGATTACCGCGAGATCCTCGGGGACCCGCAGGTTCCTCGCGCGTGCGGCCTCGAGCACGCCCATCGCCTGCACGTCCGAGGCGGCGAAAATCGCGCTCGGAGGGTCCGGAAGGCGCAGCAGCCGCTCGGTGAGCTCGCGCGCCTCCTCGCGGCCGTGCGGCCCACGCTGCTCGAGCCCCGCGCGCCCATCGATCCCGGCCCTGCGCAGAGCGCGTCGCATCCCGCGCCGCCGCTGCTCACTGGAGGTGAAGCCGAACGGAGTGGGAGCGTCTCCGACGAAGCCGATGCGCCGGTGACCCTTGGCGAGCAGGTGCTCGGTGGCCATCTCCCCGCCCAGCATGTCGTCAATCACCACGCTCGGGAAGTCAGGGTGACTGACGTCGACGAGGACGACCGGCAGGCTCTCCGCGCGCAGCTTCGCGACCTCGTCATCCGAGGGGCGCAGCGACATGATGAGCAGACCGTCAACCCGGTCGCTGCGGGCGAACTCGCGAAACGCATCGCCGCGCTGGACGATCGTCTCGACGTCGAACAGGAGCAGGTCGTAGTCGTAGCCCTCCCGCAGGCGCTCGACGACGCCGCGCAGCCGTTCGAGCACCGAGCCGGTGGTGAAGAATGGGGCGACCACGCCGATCGTCTGAGTGCGGCCCAGCGAAAGCTTGCGCGCCGTCGAGCTTGGCCGATAGCCGAGCTCGTGTATCGCTCGGTGCACCCGCTCGCGCGCGATGTCGCTGACGAGCGGGCTGTCGTTGAGCACCCGTGACACCGTGCCCACCCCGACCTTCGCGGAGCGGGCGACATCGCGAATCGTCGGCGCGCGGATCCGGGCCTGTGGTGGAACCGGCTCCATAAAGCCAGAGCCTACCTTTCGCACCTTGACTCGGAGTGTCCGGTGTGAGATATTGGAACCGGTTCCAAAATCGGCATGCCGGGCCGGATCGTGTTCCGTGGGTGCGAGAGCTCCCGAGAAAGCGACCCGCGCGGATGGCGTGGCGCGATGGACATGTGTGGAGCGCGGTGACGAACACATTCCCGTTGGCACATGACGGTCTCGGCATGACCTCGCGGAACGCGCCGATCGGTGTGGCCGGCGAGGCGCTCGTCGACCTGGTGCTCGAGCCCGAGGGGCGAGCGACGACTCATCTCGGCGGCGGCTCGTTCAACGCGGCGCGCACGCTCGGCCGGCTCGGGCTGCGGCCGGTGTTCATCGGCCGCTTGTCGTGCGACTGCAACGGCCGTGCTCTCAGGCGCGGACTCGAGGAGTCCGGGGTGCGACTCGACGGGATCGTCGAAACCGACGACCCCACCACGTTCGCCCGCGTCGAGCTCGATGCGGACGGCGTGGCCAGCTATCGGTTCTATGTCAAGGGGACGTCGGCACCCGGACTGCTCCCGGAAGCAGCCCGGGCGGCCATGCCGACGGCGCCCGCGGCCCTCCACGTCGGCGGGCTCGGACTCGTGTTCGAGCCGCACGCCAGCACGATCGGCATGCTCGTCGCTGAGGCGGCGC
Organism: uncultured Solirubrobacterales bacterium; assembly: GCA_963832315.1. GTDB lineage: Bacteria > Actinomycetota > Thermoleophilia > Solirubrobacterales > Solirubrobacteraceae > Palsa-465. The sequence goes on from CAWHTT010000019.1 coordinate 17,819, forward strand.
CGTCGACGTTGGTCCTGGTAGACCCGAACTGCCGTCCGGCGGCCATCCGCGACGCGGCCGCATACGGCCGGCGCCTGCGGGACATCCTGTCCCGCGCGGATGTGGTGAAGCTCAGCGAGGAGGACCTCGCCTACCTCGAGCCGGACCTGCCCCCGCTCGAGGCCGCGCGGCGAGTTCTCTCGTATGGGCCGGCGTTGGTCCTGCTCACCCACGGCGAATATGGAGCGAGCGTGCTGATCCCGGGGCGCCACGCACATGTCGAGGCGGTCCCGGCGGACGTGATCGACACGATCGGCGCCGGCGACGCGTTCGGCGCGGCCTGGCTCGGCGCCTGGGTTGCCGACGGCCTGGGCCGGGGGGATCTGGCGGACTTGCCGGCGATCGAACGAGCGGCAGGGTTCGCCGCGCTGATCGCCGCCCGGACCTGCGAGCGTCCCGGCGCGGAGCCTCCGCGGGGGGTCCGAGTGGGGACGGAGTGGTGCGTCGCGCGCGACGCGGCGAACACGACGAGCATCGTCGAATAGATCCATGCTCGGCACGCTCAAACGCGCCGGTGACGTGCTCGATCTCTTCACGACCGACGAGCCGGAATGGGGGGTGACGGCAACCGCCCAGCGTCTGGGGATCGGGAAATCGCTCGCCCACGATGTCCTGTCCAGCCTTACCGCAATCGGGTTGCTGCAGCGGGTGACCAGCGGCCGGTACCGGCTCGGGTGGCGGACGATCTCGCTTGCGTCGGTGCTGCTTCGCACGAGCGAACTGAAGGCGCACGCGCGGCCGGTCGTGCGCGATCTGGCCGACCGGCAAGGTCTGCCCGTCAGTCTCGCCGCCTGGGACCGTGGGCGGATCATCTACATCGATCGCCGCGCCTGCGGGCTTCCGGCGCCTCCGCCTGGTCCCGCCCCGGGCACCGCCGCCCCGCTGGACGGCAGCGCGATCGCCAAGGTCCTCCTGGCCAGCCGGTCAAGCGAGGAGATAGGCACGCTCTGGTCGGGCGGGCTCGTGCACACCCGGCACGCGTCGGTCGGCGAGCTCGAGCTCGATCTCGCCCACGTCCGGCTGCACGGTTGGGCGCAGAACGATCGTGATACGACCGGCTCGGCCGTCGCCGCGCCGGTCAAGGACGCCCAGGGGACCGTGGCGGCGGCGATCGGCCTCGACCTGCGTGGCACCGGCCCGACCGTCAGCATCGACCTCCACGCCCGCGCCGTGCTCGGCGCCGCCTCGAGAATCTCGGCGGCCATGCGCGAGCACACGATGGTCGCCTAATCCGTTCTGGCCGAGAACTGCTCGGTGAACGACTGGAGCGGGCTCGGTTCCTCGGGGGGCGTGACCACCGTGACCGGAAGCCCAAGCGTCTCCACACGGGTTGGGAGGTCCTTGCGCAGCCAGTCGGATCGCTGCTTGGGCAGCGTCGAGATCACGATGTCGTCGTAGCCGCCGCCGGCGACGGCCTCCTGGATCGACTGGAACGCGTCCTCGCCACCGACGAACGCATCCACCTTGGCGCCGGCGGCCTTGCTGAGCAGCTTCGTGGCCGTGGGCAGCGACCAATCCGAGACCTTGTTCGGGTCGACGTTCGGAATCAGCAGGCAGAACTTGGTCGGACGCTCGGTGGCCAGGCGCTTGACCTCCTGGAGGAGGAACGGCGTCGAGGCCGTCAGGTTCGCCACGATCAGTGTGCGGTGCGGAGTTGCCTTCTCCATGCATCACCCCTCTAGCCGGAATTTGGCCGCCGAGCGTTCCATCGGGCCGGCGCCCGGTCAAGGCCCGTTCGGCATGCTGGAACACTCGTGCCGGATAGCGAGAAACTGCCACTCGACCACCCTCCACCAGGTGAATGGAGATTCACTCGCGCATAGCGCGAGTAACCTGCCACTCGCGCCGCGGAGGACGCCGAGTGGCGGATAACTCGCGATGTTGGTGGGATGAGCGGGCGGCCGCGAGGGCCCTGCGGATGGTCCGTCCGGCATAGCCGAACGGCCCTGCGGATGGTCCGTCCGGCATAGCCGAACGGACCTTGGCTGGCGCAATCCGGCAGCGGTAGAACGCTGTGGACCGCGCACTGGGCGCGGATGGAGAGGGAGTTACCAGGTGAGCCGATTTCCGGCGAGGATCCTCAGCAGCAGGACGGCTGGTCGCATCGTCCAGTCGGTGGCGCTCGTCGCCCTGTGCGGTCTCTGGATCGCCGCCTGCGGGTCGTCCGGGACCGCCCACGGGCCCGCGCATCTCGTCTATTACGCGCCGGTCGACCCGAACGGGACGAATGTCAAAGCCGCCGAGACGTGCAGCCGCCAGTCAGGCGGCAGCTACACGATCTCGATCACGCCCGAGGCCAACAGCTCGGACGCCTCGCGCGCGCTGATCGTTCAGCGCCTCGCGGCGCACGACGGCGATTACTCGCTGCTCAACATGGACACGATCTGGACCTCGGAGTTCGCGGCCGCCGGTTGGCTTCAGAAGATCACCGGTGCCGCACGCCAGGAAGTGCTGCACGGCGTTCTTCCGATCGCGGCCCAGTCGGCCGAGTACAAGGGCGGTCTGTACGCGATCCCGCTGAACACCAACGCGCAGCTCCTGTGGTACCGCAAGGACCTCGTCAAGACCCCGCCGTCGACCTGGGCGCAGCTGATCAAAGACGCTCAGAAGCTTCCGGCCAACGATGGATTGATCGAGGAGCAGGGCCAGCAGTACGAGGGCTACACGGTGTGGTTCAACAGCGTGCTCGCCTCGGCCGGCGGCGAGGTCGTGAACGCCCAAGGTCAGCCGGTGTTGGGTCCCAAGGCGGTGCTGGCGGCGCAGATCATCAAGGACGTCGCTACCTCGGGTCGCGCCGACCCCTCACTCTCGACTAACCAGGAGGACCAGGGCCGTCTCGCGTTCGAAGCCGGTAAGGCCGCCTTCATGCTCAACTGGCCCTACGTCTACGCGGCGGGCCGGACCGATGCGAAGACCAGCGCGGTGACCAAGCACGTGTTCGCGAACATGGGCTGGGCGCCATATCCGGGCGTCTATCCCGGCGTGCCCGGAAGGTCGTCGGTGGGCGGCGCGAACATCGGTGTCTCGGCCTACACGCACTATCCCAAGCAGGCTCTCGCGGCGGCGCTGTGCATGACCCGTTACGGCTGGGAGAACCAGGAGGCGATCAACGAAGGCCTCCCGCCGGTGACGATCGCCTCGTACACCAACCCGGCCGTCGTCAAGCAGTACCCGTTCGCGGCGATCCTGCTCAAGCAACTCGAGCACGCCACCAACCGACCGGAGACGCCGTTCTACTCCGATGTGACCCTGGCCATCCAGTCGTCACTGCATCCGCCCGCCGCGATCAAGCCCGCGCAGGACATCAGCAGCATGCGGTCCTGCGTGAAAACGTTGCTCAAGGGAGGTCTCTGCTGATGGCCACCGTCGTCGGTCGTAGCGCCACCGCCCCGGCCCCCGCGACGCCGAAGCCGGCCACCGGCCTGACCGGCCGCGCGCGGGCCGAGCGCAGGCTGGGACTGCTGCTGACCATGCCCTCGGTGGTCCTGATGGCACTGGTGGCGGGGTTCCCGATCCTGTACTCGGTCTGGCTCTCGCTGCATCGCTCCGATCTTCGCTTCCCGGCCCTGGACAAGTTCATCGGCCTGGACAACTACATCTACGTGCTGAAGTCGCACACGTGGTGGCAGGACCTGTGGAACACGGTAGTCATCACCTTCTTCTCGGTGGGCCTCGAGATCGTGCTCGGGCTACTGATCGCCGAGGCCATGTACCGCGCGCTTTACGCGCGGACGTGGATCAGGGTCGCGGTGCTCGTTCCCTACGGCGCGGTCACGGTGGTGTCCGCGTTCGCCTGGTCACTCGCGTTCAACCCCGCGACCGGATTTGTCACCAACTGGCTCGGGCTCAGCACGCCCCCGCTGACCACGCACACCGGATCGCTGATGGTGATCATCTTCTCGGACGTCTGGAAGACGACACCGTTCATCTCGCTGCTGATGCTCGGCGCGCTCGCGCTCGTCCCCGAGGATCTCTACAAGGCCGCGAAGATGGACGGTGCGACGGCGTGGCAGCGGTTCTGGCGGATCACGATCCCGCTGATCAAGCCAGCGCTGGTCGTCGCGGTGCTGTTCCGGACCCTCGACGCCTTCCGGATCTACGACGCCGTGTACATCATCACCAACGGCTCGAATAACACCTCAAGTGTGTCACTGCTGGGCTATCAGGTACTGATCAACCGGCTCGACCTGGGGTTGGGATCAGCGATCTCCGTGCTGATCTTCCTGTGCGTCGGGATCATCGCGTTTGCCTTCTTCCGGTTCCTTGGTGCCAGTCCGCAGCGGAGGTAACACGACATGACCGAGAACACACCCACCCGAAAGGCACTGTGGATTGGGGCGGCGTTAGCGGTGCTGGTCTACGCGCTGCTGCCGGTGCTCTGGATCGTCTCGTTGTCGCTGAAGACGCCGGAGTCGATCGGCGACGGGAGCTTCCTGCCCACTCACGTGACGTTCCACAACTACACCACGGTGTTCGACACGAACTTCTTCCCGCCGGCGCTGCGCAACTCGATCGGGATCGCGCTGATCACCACCGTGCTCGCGCTCGTGTTCGCCTCGGCGGCGGCCTACGCGATCACTCGGCTGGACTTCCCCGGCAAGACCGCGGTTCTCGCCGGCGCGCTGGCGGTCACCATGTTCCCGGCCATCTCGATCGTCGGCGGGCTCTACAACGTGTGGCGGAACATCGGGCTGTTCGACACGTGGCCGGGGCTGATCCTGCCTTACCTGACGTTCTCGTTGCCGCTGTGCATCTACATCCTGTCGGCGTTCTTCCGGGAGATCCCGTGGGATTTGGAGAAGGCGGCGCAGATGGACGGGGCGACGCCGATGCAGGCGTTTCGCCGGGTGATCCTGCCGCTGGCCATGCCGGGCGTGTTCACGGCCGGGATCCTCGCCTTCATCGCGGCGTGGACCGAGTTCCTCTACGCCAACGTCCTGACCACCTCGAACACGGCACGGACCGCGCCCGTGGCCATGGCGTATTTCACGGGCGCTTCGCAGTTCCAGCAGCCGGCGGGAGCGATCGCCGCGGGCGCGGTGGTCGTCACCGTGCCGATTCTGATCATCGTGCTGATCTTCCAGCGACGGATCGTCTCCGGCCTCACCGCCGGCGCCGTCAAGGGCTAGACACAAGGAGCTCCCCGAATGGCCGACATCGTCCTCGACAACTTGATCAAGCGCTATCCCGACGGCTTCGAGGCCGTCAAGGAGCTCAACCTGACCATCGCCGATGGCGAGTTCATGATCCTCGTGGGGCCGTCGGGCTGCGGCAAGTCGACCGCCCTCAACATGATTGCGGGCCTCGAGGACATCTCGGCCGGCGAGCTGCGGATCGGCGGAAAGGTCGTCAACCAGGTCGCGCCACGCGACCGCGACATCGCGATGGTGTTCCAGAGCTACGCGCTCTACCCGCACATGACCGTCCGCCAGAACATGGCGTTCGCGCTGCAGCTCAAGAAGACCCCGAAGGCGGAGGTCGACCGACGGGTGCAGGAGGCGGCGGACATCCTCGACCTCACCGAGCACCTGGAGCGCAAGCCGGCCAACCTCTCCGGTGGACAACGCCAGCGCGTGGCCATGGGTCGCGCGATCGTCCGTGACCCGAAGGCGTTCCTGATGGACGAGCCCCTGTCGAACCTCGACGCCAAGCTGCGCGTGCAGATGCGCGCTCAGGTCGCGCGCATCCAGCGCAAGTTCGACACGACGACCGTCTATGTCACCCACGATCAGACCGAGGCGATGACGCTCGGTGACCGGGTGGCGGTCATGCTGAGCGGCGTCCTGCAGCAGGTGGGCTCGCCGATCGAGCTCTACAACAATCCGGCCAACCTGTTCGTCGCCGGCTTCATCGGCTCTCCCGGCATGAACTTCATGCCGGCGACGCTCAACAACGGCTCCGTCCATCTGCCGATGTCCGACGTGACGCTTCCCCAAGTGGTCCGCGAACGGCTCGGGCGCCAGCCCGAGGGTCGCCGGGTGATCGCGGGACTGCGGCCGGAGGACTTCGAGGATGCCGCCAGGGTCGATCCCGCCGAGCGGGCCGGCGGCACGACGTTCAAGGCCAACCTCGATCTGGTCGAGGCGATGGGAGCCGAGTTCTACGCGCACTTCGGGGTCAAGGGAGAGATGGTCGAATCCGAGGAGCTGCTCGAGTTGCGCGACGACGCGGGCGGCGTGGAGGAGCTGACCGACGCCGGCGACCACGTCCTCGTGGCGCGGCTCAGTCCTCAGAGCCGAGCGCGGACGGGCGAAGAGGCGGAGCTGTGGCTCGACGCCACCAAGCTTCACTTCTTCGACGAGCAGTCGGGCGACGCCCTCACCTACGCGGCGTAGAACCGCCGGAAATCAGGTGAGGCCGGCCTGCTCGATCAGCTGGACCGCGGTCTGGTCCGTTCCCAGGGCAGCCGGGCTGACGGCCGCGAACGAGATGCGGCTGAGCGGCGGGAGAGCGGGGTTCGGCGCGATCCCGGGCCGCGCCGGGTATTCGAAGTCGTAGCTGCGCGCCAGGATGTGCTGTCCGGCGGCGCCGCTCAGGAACTGCACCAGGCGTTCCGCCTCCGCGCGGTGCTTGCTGGACGCGAGCACCGCGGCTCCGGCGACGTTCTCGATCGAGCCGGGATCGCGGTGTGGGAAGTAGTACAGCCGCGAGTGGATCCCTTTCTGGCCCAGCTCGAGCTGGAGGCGGTACCAGTAGTACTGGTTGACCAGCCCGGCGGCGACGTCGCCGCGGTTGACCGCGGCGACCACGGCTTCCTCGTCCTGGTAGACCTGCGCGTTGCGTTTGAGCCCGGCGAGCCACTTCGCCGCGGCACTCTTGCCGTAGGTGGCGATGACCGCTCCGACGACCGGCGGGAAGTCCGAGTCGGTCGGGGCGACCGCGATCCTCCCCTTCCACGCGGGTTGCGCGAGGTCCAGGACGGATTTCGGGAGCTGCGCACTCGAGACCCGCGCCGGGTCGTAGGCGAGACTCGAGACCCGCAGGGCGACGCCGACCCAGTCCCCGGCGGGCGACTGCTCGCGAGCCGGAACCTGCTCGCGGGTGGCGGCGGGAAGCTTGGCCAGCAGGCCGTGAGCTTCGAGGTTCATCAGCTCGGGTGAGTTCTCGGTCAGGTAGACGTCGGCCGGGGAGGAGTGACCCTCCTGAAGGATCTGGTCCGCCAGCACGATCCCGTCTGCCGTGCGCACGCTGACCTTGATGTGGGTCTGTCGGGTGAACGCCTGAAGCAGCTCGCTCGTCAGCTGCGGGTGCTCGCCGTTGTAGAGCACGAGTGAGGGATCCGAGGATCCGCTGCCGCCGCACCCCGCGAGGGCGAGGGCAAGGATCGTCGCCGCGACTGCGGCGGCGGCAATGGCGCGGTGCGTCCTCATCGCGACGGCTGGCCCGTCAACAGTGCCGGCGCCTCGGATGACGCCCCCGCGTCGGCCTCCGTCGCGGAGCCCGGGCGCGGGTAGGCCATCACCTCGCCGTTGACGCTGAGCTCGACGCGCTCGCCCGGCGCCGGTGCCTCGTGGCCGAGCACGCGCGCGCTGACCGGTCCGGGGATGCCGTCGATCTGCAGCTGCACGACCGAGTCGGGTCCGTAGAACGTGTGCGCGGCGACGGTGGCGATGATCCCGCGCTCACGCGCGTCCGGCTCTGCCCGGTGGACCTGGATCTGCTCGGGGCGGATCATCGTGTCCACCAGACCTCGGACCTCACGGTCGATCAGCGGGAGCTCTCCCAGCGGGCCGCTCACGGTCCCCGCGGCGGCGCGCCCGGGCACGACGACGGCCTCGCCGACGAATCGGGCCACGTCCAGGGTCGCGGGGGTCCGGTAGAGCACAGCGGGAGTGGCGGTCTGGACCAGGCGCCCGGCCATGAGCACCCCGACCTCGCGTCCCATCGAGAGCGCCTCGGCCTGGTCGTGGGTGACCAGGATGGCGGTCGTGCCCTGCGCGGCGAGGGCGTGCAGGACCGCCGCCCGCGTCTCGGCGCGGAGTGCCGCGTCGAGCCCCGAGAACGGCTCGTCGAGCAGGACCAGCGGCGGCCGGGGGGCCAGTGCTCGCGCCAGGGCGACACGGCGCTGCTCTCCGCCCGAGAGCTCGTGCGGGCGGCGATCGGCGTACCGGGCATCGAGTCCGACGAGCCCGAGTACCTCGAGAGCCCTGGCCGACGCCTTGCGCTCTCTCCGCGGCAGGCCGAACGACACGTTCTCGGCGACGCTCAGGTGCGGATAGAGCGCCCCTTCCTGCGCGACGTATCCGATCGAGCGTTTCTCGGGCGGGAGGTGGACGCCTCCTGCCTGCGCCACCACCGCGCCCCCCACGGTCACGCTGCCGTGCTGTTCGGCGATGAATCCCATGATCACCCGCAGCAGCGTTGTCTTGCCGCTGCCCGATGCGCCCAGGATCGCGGTCAGCGTGCCGTCGGGCACGACCAGGTCAACGCCCGACAACACGTCGCCGCGACCGTACGAGGCGGTGATCTGATCGCAGCGCAGTTCGGCCATCGCTACGCGTCCCCGAACCCGCGGACTCGCCCAAAGCGGCTCATCAGGACGTAGGTGGCGAGCAGGGCCAGCACTACGAGCACCGCCGCGAACGGGGCGGCGGCGGCGAACGCGACCGTGCCGCTGTCCGCCCAGAACTGGGTGCCGAGCGTCGTCAGCCCCGGAGGCGCGAGCACCTGGGCGGTCCCCAGGTCGCCGAGCACGAACGTGAACACGAGCACCCCGGCCGCCGCCAGGCCGGGACGCGCCAGCGGCACCGTCACTCGCCACAACGTGCGCAGCGGACCCAGGCCGAGCGCGCGGCCCGACTCCTCCATCGCGGGCTCGATCAAGCCGATCGTGCCGCGCAGCGCCACGACGGCGAACGGCACGAACAGCATCGCCTCCGCGAGCACGAGCAGCACCACGGTTCCGTACAGGAGATGCGCGACGTGTGAGGCCCCGTACGCGAGCGCGATCGCGGCCACCAGATCCGGCAGCGCGAACGACAGGTACACGCTGCGCTCGATCGTGTTCGCGAGCCGGCCCGAGCGCCGGACGGCCAGGATCGCGACCGGCAGCGCCATCAACACGGCGACCAGGCCGGCGGCGATCCCCAGGAGCAGCGTGGTCAAGGTGGCCGACCACAGCGTGTCGGCGCCCGCCGGGGCGCCGGCCGTCCGGCTGCCCTGCGCGAACCAGTGCACGAGCAGGCCGAGCGGGACGCCGAGGCTGACCGCGACCAGCAGCGCCAGCCCGATCAGCGCAATCGGCAGGGTCCGGCCGAGTCGATAGCGCACCACGCCGCGCCGAGCGCCCTGGCTGATCCGGGTGTAGTTGGCGCCGCCCCTGAGTCGATACTCGCCGAGCAGGACGACCACGCAGATCAGCGTCGAGAACAGCGACAGGGCCGCGGCACCGGCGGCGCTGAACCCAAGCTGGTACTGCGAGTAGATGTTGACCGACAGCGTCTGGAACTTCAGCGCCACGAACGCGTCGAACTCGACCAGCGTGTCGAGCAGGACCAGCAGCATGCCGCCCAGGAGCGCCGCGCGCAGTTGCGGCAGGACGACGCGCGCGAACGTGCGCCACGCCCCGAGGCCGAGCGATCGCGCGGTCTCCTCGAGCGCCGGGTCCATCACGCGCAGCGACGCGGCAACCAGCAGGTACACGATCGGGTAGTACGAGAACGTGACGATGCCGGCGGCGCCCCAGAACCCGGTGAGTGACGGACTCAGCGTCGCCCATGCGTAGCTGGTGACGAACAGCGGCACGGCCAGCGGGGCCACGAGCAGCAGGGGCCAGACGCGACGGCCGGGCAGGCGCGTGCGCTCAACGAGCCAGGCCGTCGCCAGGCCGAGCACGCCGCACGCGGGCGTCGCGAGTGCCGCCAGTTCGATCGTGTGCAGGAACAGCGTCGGCGTGGCACTTGCCGTGAACGCCGTCTTGGCGGCCGAGAATCCTCCCTGCGCGGCCTGAATCACGGTGATCACGACCGGCAGTCCGGCCACCACCGCGACAGCTATCCCGATCATCGTCAGCCCACTCGGGCGTGACAGGCCCCGAGTCCGCGTCCGCGCAGGCGTCGCGGAGAAGCGACCGGCACCGCCGTCCGGCGACGGCGACTGGAGCGGCCCGTCCGGCACTGACACAAGGCGCGTCGATTTCATGCGTCTGGCCTGCAGCGTGTCGCTCATAGATGGTACGACGCCAATTTCGGCGGGACCTTCCTTTGCCGGCGTTTCTCGACCAGCCTTCGCCGAATCCGGCCCAGCGCCGCGCGCAGAGAGGCATAAGCCCCGGCCGGCACGACATTTAAGGCAGGCGGGGAGGGCAAGATAGGGCGGTTGGCCAATGTGTGGCCCCCTGCCTTAGACGCAGACTGGTGGGCGTCCCCGACAAGGAGTTCGCCCAGATGCTCTCCCGCACCGCCCTACTCGCCACCATTGCCCCGATCGCCGCCGCCGGCATCCTCGCGCCGGCGGCCCAGGCCGTCGCTCCCGCGCCGACGACCTTCCAATCCATCACCGCGGAGCAGGCGTACACGGTGCCCGCGGGCGTCACGGCCGTGCGGGTGACCGCGACTGGCGCGCCGGGCGGCACGGGTGCTCCCGGTCCGACCGGGCCAGGCGTTGCGGGCGGGCTCGGTGCCGAGGTCACCGGCGATCTGGCGGTCACCCCGGGCGAGGTCCTGTACGTGGAGGTGGGCGGCCAGGGCACGGACGGCAGTTCCTCTGGCGGCGGTCTTCCCGGTTGGAACGGCGGCGGCTTGGGTGGCCGCTCGTTCGGCGGGGACGGCTCGTTCGGCGGTGGCGGCGGAGGCGCGTCCGACGTGCGGCTCTGCTCGAGCAACGCGGCCAGCTGTGCCGGCGCGGCGTCGACCCTGGCCTCGCGGCTGTTGGTGGCCGGGGGCGGCGGGGGCGGCGGCGCCGCACAGCTGAACGGCGGCGCCGGCGGCGCCGGCGGCGATGCCGCTGAGGCCGGCGTCTCCGGCCAGACCACGAGCGGCGGCGGAGGCGGCGGCGCCACGCCGACCGCGGGTGGAGCCGGCGGTGCCGGCGGCGGCTGCGCAGTCGCGACGGCTTACGGGATGAGCGGCCTCGACGGTGGTCTCGGCGCAGGCGGCATCGGCGGCTACGGCGTCGCCGGTCAGGACGATGCCTGGGGCGGCGGTGGCGGCGGCGGCTACTACGGTGGCGGTGGCGGCGGCGACGGATGCCAGTCCGGCGCCGGTGGCGGCGGCGGTGGCTCCTCGTACGGTCCGGCCGGATCGACGTTCGGCACGGTGGCGCGCGGAGCCGACACTCCGTCGGTCACGATCACGCCGCTCGTGGTCAGCGCTCAGGTGACGTCTGGGACGCTCAGCTTCGGATCTCAGCCTGTGAGCACGCTGAGCCAGGCGCAGACCGTCACCGTGACGAACACCGGCACCGTCCCGCTGACGGTCTCCGGAGTGACGTTTACCGGCGCGGGCGCCACCGACTTCTTCTTCGGCTCCTGGAGCTGCGGAGGCAGCGTGGCCCCCGGCTCGTCGTGCCAGCTCGCCGTCCGCTTCGCACCGTCCGCGCCCGGCCCCCGTGCGGCGACGCTGACCATCGTCAGCAACGACCCGGCGGGTCCGGCCAACGTGCAATTGACCGGCACCGGAGCGCAGCCCCCGGTGATCACGCCGGCCTCGAACCCATCGCCGATGAAGCTCGGCACGGTGCAGCTGCTCAGCTGCCCGGCAATCGGGGCTCATGGGAGCGCGTCGCATCGCATGGCGCACTGCACCAAGCGACACCTGAGCGCGAACGCGAAGTTCGTCGTCGCGGCCGGTGCGACCCGCGGATCGCTGACTCGGCGCGGGACCGTGTACGCCACCGGGGTGAGCAACCAGGGCCTGCTCGTGCTACGCGGCCGCCGGGCGGTGCCGGCCGGAACCTACACGCTGACGCTGGCCCAGGGCGGGCACCGGACCACCACGCCGGTGGTGGTCCGGTGACCGGGGCCTCCGACGGTGGCTCAGGCCATCCGCACGGTGGCGGTCAGATCTCCGAGGTCCTCGCCGGGGTGGACCACCGGCATCCCGACCAGATGATTGATCAGGTGCGCCCAGACCGCGGTCAGTCGCAGCCCACCGGTCATCGTGCCGGTCTTGCCCGACATCTTGACCTTCGGCGCCGCCATCGTCGCGATCACGATGCGCTTCCCGTTCACGACCGCGGTGAGCTTGCCCGCGCCGCCCTTGTGGGTCAGCTCGTAGCCGCGGACGCGCAGCCGCTTGTTGCCGTTGGTGTACTGCAGGCCGCCCTTGGCCTTCATGACTCCTTGCATGCTCGGAACCTTGAGCTGTCCGCTGACCATCGGCATGGTCAGCGAGCCGTTGCCGACCTTGACCGGTCCGATCGGCGTCACGGTGATCCCGCGCGAGCGCAGGAACTGAGTCACCTGAGCCGATGGCGTGACCGTGGCGTGCCCACCGGTCACGTGCTCACTCTTGGCCTCGGCCGGGGCGGCGACGGCGACGGTGCACAGGCCGGTGGCGAGTACCCCTACGACCGTCTTGGACATGCGGGACATGTCAACTCCTTGGACGGGAAACGGAAATGCCGGCGAGCCCCCCTCGCGGCGCGGGTTATCCTACGCCGCACGAGCGTGGCGCGGGGACTATCTTGCCGCGGCTCTCAGCCGATCGGGCCGGATGCGACGGGCGCCAGGCCGAGAAGCTCGGCGCGGCTCCGAACGCCGGTCTTGTCGTAGATCGCCTTGAGGTGGTCCTGAACCGTCCAGGGCGAGATCACGAGCGCGGCGGCGATCGTCTTGGCGGAATGGCCGCGCAGGACCAGCGCCGCGACCTCGCGCTCGCGACCGGTCAGGCCCATGGCCCGCAGGGCGCCGTCGAGCACGGTGGCGGCCGGAGCCGGCTGCATCACGACCGCCACGTCCCCCTCGGCCAGCCGCGAGGCATCGACCAGGAACCACCGGCCATCCTCGGTTTGCATCCTGGCCGGCGCGGCCCGCCCCCCGGGCGCCCACCGTGCCTGCGCTGCGACGAACGAGATCAGGCCCGGAAGCTCCACCGGACGGGGCTCGGGCAGCATCGCGAGCCGACGCCGCGCGGCCGCGTCGGCATTGACGATGCGATCGTCCGGGCCCAGGATCAGCACCGACGGTCCGTCGTCGTCATGCGGCGTGACGCCCGGCAGCATCTTGGCCGCCGCCGCGGAGCGCAAGGCCGCGGTGGCCGCGGGATGCAGATCGGCTACGAACTGGAGATCGTCGGCGGTCATCCGACGGTCGGTGAAGATGACCATCGCGGCCCAGAACCCGAACGGGTCAACGAAGGCGACGCGGACCTCGTCCGCCACGCCGGTCGGCTCGATCATCTCGTGAAAGCGCGCGCTGGAGCGCATGTCGCCGCCGGTCTCGGTGGAGATCGCCGCGACCGGCGAGCGCCGTCGCGCCAGCTCTTCGAAGCGGTTCACGTCGGGCCGGCGATACTCGTAGTCGAGCGACCACTCGAGCGTTCCCGCCGGCGTGCCGAGCATCGCGCTGGCGATTGGGAGCCCGGATGACGGATCGGTGTGATGCCAGCAGGATCCGGTGATTCCCAGCAGGTCCGCCGCCGCGTCGAGGATCGTCTCGATCGGCTCGTCCGTGCCGGCGCACGGCCGGTCGAGCGCGGTTTCGATCTGTCGCCTGGTCCGCCGGTAGTCCCTGGCTGTCGGGAGCATCGGGGCCATTCTCTCAGTCGCTCGAGCCGCGACAACCCCTAAATCGGTGGGATTGCGCCGGACGGCCGGCGCCCCGACGATGCCGCCCATGAGCAATCTCAACCAAACCACACAGATTCAACCCACCATCCAGACCCCTGACCAGGCCACGACCCAGGCCGTGCTCGGCGGCTCGATCGCCGTCCGCCTGCGCGCCTCGGAGACCGGCGGCGAGTTCGGCCTCGTCGAGCAGGTCGTGCCGGGCGGCTACCCCGGCCCGGCCATGCACGTGCACCCCGACTTCGACGAGATCTTCTACGTGATCGAGGGCAAGCTCGGCTTCCGGGTCGGCGATCTCGCCTACGAGGCCGGCCCCGGAACGGTGGCGTTCGTTCCCCGCGGCACGCCGCACACGTTCGCCAACCCCGGCCAGGAGCCGGCGCGCTCCCTGGTCGCGGTGACGCCGGGCGGATTCGAGGCCTACTTCGAGGAGCTGATCGCACTCATCTGGCAGACCGGCGGCCTCCCGCCCGAGGACGAGCTTCGCGACCTGGGGATCGCCCACGGCAGCCTGCCCGCCTGATCCCGAGAAAGCCGCTACGCCAGGCCGTGCTGGTACGCGTACCGCACGGCCTGCGCGCGGTCCCGAGCGCCGGTCTTGGAGAAGATCCGGTTCACGTGGGTCTTGACGGTGGCGCCGCTCAGGACCAGCTGCGCGGCGATCTCGCGGTTCGACAGACCGGCGGCGATCAGCTTGAGCACCTCGACCTCGCGCGGGGTGAGCTCGTCCGGAAGCTCGGGCGAGGATTCCGGCGCCGGCAGCGCCGCCGGATCCGCCGGCGCGGGCGCTCCACTGAGTGCCGGCGCGACCACGGCGGCGACCAGACGCTCCTGAACCGCGGGGTCGAGGTGGGTGCGGCCGGCCACCAATGCCCGGATCGCCTGTTCGATCTCCTCCGCGGTGGCGTCCTTGGTCAGATAGCCGCGAGCGCCGGCCTGCAGCGCCGGGAACAGGAAGTCGTCGTCGGCGTACGTCGTCAGCACCAGGACGCGCGTCTGCGGCAGCGTGGCGAGAATCCGGCGCGTGGCCTCCGCGCCCTCGATCCGCGGCATCCGCAGATCCATCAGCACGATGTCCGGGCGCTGCGAGCAGGCGAGCTCGACGGCCTCGATCCCATCGGCCGCGGTGGCCACGACTTCCACGTCGTCAATCAGTCCGAGCAGCATGGCCAGTCCGTCGCGCACGACGGGCTGGTCGTCCGCGATCAAGACGCGAATGGTCACGCCGGCACCTCGATCTCGACCCGCCACCCCTTCGCCGTCGGCCCGGCCGACATCGTCCCGCCGGCCCGCTCGATCCGGGCGCGCATCCCCTCGAGCCCGTGTCCGCCGCCCATCGCGGCGCGGGGTGGCGCGTCCGACGCGCCATTGTCGACGGACAGCATGGTGCGGTCAGGCTCGTAGCGCACGATCACTGTGGTGGGGGCGCCCGGCGCGTAACGCGAGACGTTGGTCAGGGCTTCCTGTGCGCCCCGGTAGAGGGCCAGGCTGGGGTCGGCGGGGAGCGCTCGCGCCTCGCCCTCGATGTGGAGCTTGACGTCGAGATGCAGGTCGGCTCGATAGCTCTCGACCAGCGAGGGCAGCTGCGAGACCGTAGGCACCGCGTCGCCGCGCAGGGCTCCGACCGCGCGGCGCGCGTTGTCCAGGCCGTCTCGCACGAGCTCGCTGGCGCGGTCGATGGCGTTGCTCAGCGGCGCACCGGCATGCTCGCGGTCGGCGAGCTTGCGCGCGCCCTGGAGCTGGATGGCCGCACCCGACAGGGAGTGGGCGAGCACGTCGTGCAACTCGCCGGCGATCCGGCCGCGCTCGGCCAGCGCCGCCGCGCGGGCCTGTTCGTCGCGGGCGTCCTCGAGCTGGGCTAGCAGCAGCTCGGTTCGGTCCTGGCTCTCGCGGGACTGCTTGACGAATTGCGCCACGACACCGAGCAGGATCGTCACGAGTGTCCCGGCGGCCACCGACGACGAGGAACCGCCCGCTGCCGCGGTGACGATGCCGAGCGCCACCGTCACCGCGCCGGCGAGCGCGACAGCGAGCCTCAACGGCAGCCGGGCGATCGCGACGAACACCGCCACCCCCGCCGCTACGCCGGTCGCCCCCTTGAGCTGAAGCCCGGCGATGGCCACACCGGCGGCGCCCATCAGCGCGATCGCCCCAGCCTGGAGCGCGATGGGGCGCTCGGGGAAGCGCGCGTCGACCACGGCGAGGACCGTGATGACGAAGGTGCACAACGCGAGCGTGATCGCGAGCCCCTTGCCGTGCAACCCCGGGGCCGGGTGGCTGTTGGCACTGCCCAGCACCACGACCACGATCGCCGCCCAGCCGAGCGGACGCAACGAAGCGCGCTGCCGCGTGGAGCGCTCGCGCGCCCGCGATCTAGCCGCGACCACCCGGTCGCTGTCGTTTGCCGGGACCGGATCTGGATGGCTCACCGCACCGCTGACCTTAAAGCGCTGACCCGCCCTCGTGGGGCGGGTCGAATCGACTGGCTCGTCGAGGCTCACGCCGCGACCGGAACCGCCACCGCACCGGCCCGCAGCGCCTGCCGGCCACGCACCTGGACGATGGCGATCCGGACGCCGACCTCGAGCAGGGCCATCAGGACCAGCGCCACCGGCCAGGCCGCCGCGCCGATCTGATGCGCGTAGCTGAAGCTGCCCACCGCGTGCCGGGCGCCGTGCGACACGGCGAACTCGAACACCATCCGCGAGCCGATGCCCGCGATGAGGAGCCCGCCGGCGAGCCACCCGACGCGCGCCACGGCCAGCCCGTTCTGGCCGGCGCGGACACTGGTGGCGAAGCCGCTGGCGACCCCGAGGGCGAGGCCGATCGTGCCGAGCGCGCCGATCAGGACGAGGTCGTTGCCGGCGGTGGGGATCGAGTGCACGTACGTCTGTGCGGCGAAGGCGACGAGGGCCACGGGGACGAGGACGCTGCGGCGATCGAGCTCTCGCTCGCGCGCCTGCCGGAGGACCATGAAGATGAGCCCTGCGTTGATGAGGTAGTCGGTCGTTGTCATGGCGCAATGATCGACCGGCGGCGCCCGCGTGTCGTCGGCCCGAGGGTTGAACCGCGGGTTGATTACAACTGTCAACCCGTGGGTTGACCGCAGGCAGGGGCGGCTCAGCGGGGCGGGGTCGCGATGCCCGTCCGGTAGGCGTAGTTGACCGCCTGCGTGCGGTCGCGCAGCCCGGCCTTGGCGAACAGGTGGTTGATGTGCGACTTGACCGTCGTCGGGCTGACCACGAGCCGCTCCGCGATCTCGGCGTTGGTCAGCCCCTCGGCGATCAGCGCGAGCACCTCGGCTTCCCGGGGGGTGAGCTCGTCGGGCAGCTGCGGCGTGGTCGACGGACCCGGCCCGGCGACGTGCGCGCCGTCGCTGGCCAGGGCGGCGACCACGTGGGCCTGCACGGCCGGGTCGAGCGCGGCATCGCCCGCGGCGACGGTGAGGATCGCCGAGCGGATGTCCTGACTCGAGGCGTCCTTGGTCAGGTACCCGCGCGCGCCCGCGCGCAGGGCCCCGAGCACGCTCTCGTCGTCGGCGTAGGTGGTGAGCGCGATCACGTGCACGTCCGGGTGGCGCTCGCGCAGCCGACTGGTCGCCTCGATCCCGTCCATGCGGGGCATCCGCAGGTCCATCAGCACGACGTCGGGGCGGTGCTCGGCGGTGAGCGCCAGCGCCTCCTCGCCGTCGGATGCGGTGGCCAGCAGCTCGATTCCGTCGAGCAGGCCAAGCAGCGTGGCCAGGCTCTCGCGGACCAGCCGCTGGTCGTCGGCCAGCACCACGCGAACCGAACCTCCGTCGGTCATGGCCGTCCGACGGGTAGGCGCAGCTCCACGCGGAAGCCGTGGCTTGTGGGCGCGGCGAGCAGCTCGCCGCCGAGCAACTCGGCGCGCTCGCGCATGCCGGTGAGGCCGTAGCCGCCACCGTTCGTGGCCACCGCGATCGGCGCAGGCGAGCCGTTGATCGCATGGTCCTCGACGACGAGCACGGTGCTGTCGGGCAGGTAGCTGAGCTCGACCGCCACACGTTCGGCGGTCGCGTGGCGGCGAACGTTGGTCAGCGCCTCCTGCGCTGTGCGGTACACGGCCAGCCGGGCCTCGGGGGCAAGCTCGCGCGGCTCGCCGTGGACCTCGAGGGCCACCGGCAGGCCGCTCTGCTCGGCGAATGCGTCGGCCAGCGCCCCGATCCGCTCGGGACCGGGCAGCTCGTCCCCGCGCTCGGTGGCGATCGCGCGCCGCGCCTCGTCGAGCCCGCTGACGGCGAGATGGTGGGCCCGGTCGACGGCCTGTGTGACCTCCTCGTCGACGCCACGGCTGCGCGCCAGCAGCCGCGTCGTCTCGAGCTGGAGGGCGAGGGCAGAGAGCGAATGGGCGAGGACGTCATGCATCTCCCGGGACAGCCGGCCTCGCTCGGCGGCCGTTGCGGCGCGCGCCTCGGCCTCCCGGGAAGCCTTCAGCTCGTCGCGCTGATCGCTCACGTAGTGGAGCAGGCGCATCGCGAAGAACCACGGGAGGATCCCGGACAGGAATCCCAGCGCGCCGACGGCCTGGCCCTTGATCAGATAGCCGAGCACGAACGGCGTGAGCACGGCCGCGAGCATGAGCCACGCGGTGCGGCGGTCGAGCTTCAGGGCGGCGACGATCGCCACGTAGTACGGCCCGATGATCCAGATCCCGTGCGGCTGCGCGGCGCCGAGCGTGCCGGACGCGACGATGACGCCGAGGAGTGCGAGGACCACCTGTCGCCGCGGGACATCCGGGCGCTCGGGATGCGCCGCGATCGCGGCGGCGACCATGCCGACGAACGCGGCCAGGACAACGGCATCGCGACCGTGAAGCCCGGGGTGCGGGTGGGTGGCAAAGGTCGCGATCACGGCCGCCACCAGCAGGACGACCGCGGAGCAGCGCCACGCCACCGCCTCCAGTGGCGCCGTCCCCTCGCCCTCCCAGCCGCGGGTGATCCAGCTGCGTCGGAACCATCTACCCAAGCCGCCCATGTCTTCGTGCCAAACGATAGGCCGCGCCCGCAGGCCTGTCATCGGCCGGCGGGTGGAGCGCGACAGGGCTCGCCTCCACCCGGAGATGGACCGCCAGGTTCGACCCGCGCGCCGATGACAGACGGCGGGGCCGCGCGTAGCTTGACCGTCATGTTCACGAACTCACTCGATGCGGCGGTGGTAGGGCGGCCGACGGCGGCCGCGCGTGCCATCGCCCTGACCAAGATCTATGGAACCGGTGACGCGGCGGTCCGGGCACTCGACGGCGTGAGCCTCGAGCTCGAGCACGGCCGGTTCACCGCGGTGATGGGACCGTCGGGCTCGGGCAAGTCGACGCTCATGCACTGCATGGCCGGGCTGGACCGGCCGACGACTGGTCGCGCGTTCATCGGCGAGCAGGACCTCGACGGGCTCGACGACTCGGATCTGACCGATCTGCGACGCGACCGGGTCGGGTTCATCTTTCAGTCGTTCAACCTCGTCCCGATGCTGACCGCGGGCGAGAACATCACGCTGCCGGCCGATCTGGCCGGCGCCGGCGTCGACCTTGCGTGGTTCGACGATCTCGTCGGCCGGCTGGGAATCGCCGATCGCCTCGACCACCGCCCGAGCGAGCTGTCGGGCGGTCAGCAGCAGCGCGTGGCCTGCGCCCGGGCCCTGATCGGGCGGCCGGATCTGATCTTCGCCGACGAGCCGACCGGAAACCTCGATTCGAACGCCTCGGCCGAGGTGCTGGCGTTCCTGCGCGACGCCGTCAACGAGCACGGGCAGTCGATCGTGATGGTCACCCACGACCCACTGGCGGCGGCCTACGCCGACCGGGTGGTGTTCCTGGCCGACGGCAACGTCGCGGGCGAGATCCGCTCCCCGTCGGCCGACGCCGTGCTCGAGCAGATGAAGAAGCTGGGGAGCTGAGATGCGCCGGATCACGCTGAGAGGACTGTTGGCCCGCAAGCTGCGCCTGGCGCTGACCGCGCTGGCCATCGTGCTCGGGGTGACGTTCGTCACCGGGACGCTCGTGCTCGGCGACACGCTCAACCGAACCGTCGACAACCTGATCGGAAGCGTCTATCAGCACGTGAACTTCGAGATTCGCGGCAAGGCGGCCTTCAAGGACAACTCTCCCGCCGCCGTCACCGGGACCTCCGACCGCAAGCCGGTCCCCGCGTCGCTCGCGGCGGAGGTCCGGCGCCTCCCCGGGGTGGCCTACGTGTTCGGGACCGCGGGCGGCTATGCCCAGCTCGTGGCGCCCGATGGGAGCTCGATCGACGACGGCGCCGGCAAGAACCTGGGGTTCGCATTCGATCCCAACCGGCAGCTGTCTCCGTTCCGGCTGGTCGCGGGCCGAGCGCCCGCGGCGCCGCGCGACGTGGTGATCGACAAGGCCACGGCGACCAAGTACCACTTCGGGCTGGGCGATGCGATTCGCGTCTTGCTGCCCGACGGGGCGCGCACGTTCACGCTCACCGGGATCGTCACGTTCGGCGACGACAAGACGCTCGCGGGCGACACGCTCGCGGGCTTCCAGCAGTCGACCGCACAAGCGCTGTTCGACTCCCGCGACCGTTTCGACGCGATCAACGTGCTGGCCGCCCCGGGGGCGGACAACGTCGCGCTGCAGCAGGCGATCGCCCGGCTGCTGCCGGGCGGGGTCGAGGTCGTGAGCGGGCAGGCCGTGGCCAACCAGCTGAGCAGCGCCGTGGACGACGAGCTCTCGTTCCTGTCGACCGCGCTGCTGATCTTCGCGCTGATCTCGCTGTTCGTGGGCGGCTTCACGATCTTCAACACGTTCACGATCACGGTCGGGCAGCGCACCCGTGAACTCGCGCTGCTGCGCGTGGTCGGCGCGAGCCGCCGACAGCTGCTGCGCTCGGTGTTGGGGGAGGCGGCGGTGACCGGGCTGGTCGCGTCGCTGATCGGGCTGGGCCTCGGCGTGCTGGCCGCGCTCGGACTGAAGGCGCTGTTGGGGGCGTTCGGAATCTCGTTGCCCTCGGCGCCGCTGGTGTTCGAGGCGCGGACCGTGGCGGTCGCGCTCGGGGTGGGGGTCGGGGTGACCGTACTCTCGGCGATCGGTCCGGCCCGGCGTGCGGTGCGGATCCCGCCCGTGGCCGCGCTGGTCGAGCACAGCGAGGACTCTGAACTCGGTGTGCCGCGTCGGCGCCTCTGGGCCGGCGCCGCGATCGGGCTCGCCGGGCTGGTTGCCGTGGTGGTCGGTGTGAGCGGTCCGCACGTCATCCTGGTCGGGCTGGGCTCGGCCGGCCTCTTGGTCGCGCGGGCTCTGCTCGTGCCGCTCGTCGCCCGTCCCCTCGCGGGCTTCTTGGGTCGACCGCTGGGCGTCGTGTTCGGCATGCCCGGCCGGCTCGGCCGGGAGAACTCGATGCGCAATCCGCGCCGCACCGCGCAGACCGCGGCCGCGCTGATGGTCGGAATCGGGCTCGTGTCGACGATCGGGGTCCTGGGCGCGTCGCTCAGCGCCTCGGCCACCGACCAGATCGACAGCGCGGTCAACGCCGACTACCTCGTCACCGGCTCGGGCGACTTCAGCCGGTCGGTGTCTTCCGAGGTGTCGCGCCTGCCCGGAGTCACCGCCACCACCAACGTGTACCGGGGGCAGTTCGAGTTCCGGGGGTCGGTGTCGAACCTGGCCGCGGTGACCCCGGCTGGATTGCCTCAGACCGTCAACCTGCACCTCGTCCAGGGGACCGGAGCGCCGGCCCTCGCCGCCGGGCAAGTGCTGATCGACGCCACCACGGCGGCCTCCGATCATCTGCACGTCGGTTCGGTGGTGGCGGTTCGGTTCGCCCAGACCGGGCGGATGAGCATGCGGATTGGTGGGATCTACAGGACGAACCCCCTGATCGGCAGCTACGTCACCGGCGAGCGGTTCTTCCTCGCGCACTTCGACAACCCGTTGCCGGACGGCGTGCTGGTCAAGACCGCGCCGGGCGTGCGGGGCTTCCAGGCCGCGCTGAACCGTCGGCTGGTCGCCTACCCGAACCTCACGATCCAGACCCGGGCCCAATTCGAGAGCCAGCAGAAGGCCAACATCAACCAGTTGCTCGGACTCGTCTACGTACTGCTCGCGCTTGCCGTCGTGATCGCGCTGATCGGGATCGTCAACACGCTGATGCTCTCGGTGTTCGAGCGCACGCGTGAGATCGGCCTGCTGCGCGCGGTCGGTATGAAGCGCGGTCAGGCGAGGGCGATGATCCGGTCCGAGTCGGTGATCATCGCGCTGTTCGGGGCGGTGATCGGCGTGGTGATGGGCACGGGGCTCGGGCTAGCGCTCTCTTCGGCCCTGCGCGATAACGGCGTCACCAACGTGGCTGTGCCGGTGCCCAGCCTGGTCGCCTTCGTGGTCCTGTCGGCGATCCTGGGGCTCATCGCCGCCACCTGGCCGGCCCGCCGCGCGGCCAACCTCGACGTGCTCGCCGCGATCGCAACCGAGTGAATCGAGTGAACCGGGCGGGGGCCTGCGGGTAGCCTGCCGTGGATGCGGAGGCTGACGCTCGCCGTGTCGGTTGTGTTGTATGCGGTGCTCGCGCTGGGGGGCTGTGGCGGCAGCGGCGGCAGCGCCGGCAGCGCCAACGCCGACAAGGTCAAGGCCAGCTTCGCGCAGTTCGTCCATGACCTGCAGCGACGGAATGTGGCGGCGGCGTGCGACGGCATGACGCCGGCCTTCTGGAGCGCCCTCGCCGGCGAGCTGAACGGACAGCTCGTGGGCGTGGGGAAGCCTGTCTCGGCCAGCGACTGCCGCGCCGGGCTACGGTCGCTGTTCGAGATGCTCGGGCAAGGCGCGATCTTCAAGACCGCGGTGCGTGCCACGGATGTGGCTGTGCACGGCACCACGGCGACGGCGCGCCAGGCGGACGGGGGCTCGCAAACGGTCCCGCTGAGGTTCATCGAGCAGGGCGGGCGGTGGCGCGTCGACTGCTGCATCGGTCGCCAGCGCGAGCAGCTGGCCGAGACCACCTATCGCGTCCCGTCGGGCAGCATGCTGCCCACGCTCCGCGTCGGCCAGACGGTCGTTTCGGACAACGCGGCGCTGCGCGCACACCCGCCGTCGCTTGGCGCGATCGTCGTGTTCCATCCGCCCGCGGGTGCCGACGCGGCCAGCCCGACCTGCGGCGCGCCGCACGAGGGAGCGAGGTTCCGTCGCGTCTGCGGCAAGCCCACGGCGGGCGTGTCCTCCACGACGTTCATCAAGCGCGTGGTCGGCTTGCCTGGCGACTCGATCGCGATGATCAACGGAACCGTGATTCGCAACGGCCGCCCCGAGGCGCGGAACTACAAGGTCATGCCGTGCAGCGATGAACCGGAGTGCACCTTCCGGCAGCCGATCACCGTCCCGGCCGGTGAGTATTTCGTCCTGGGCGACAATTTGCCGGCGTCCGACGACAGCCGGTTCTGGGGTCCAGTCAAGCGGGCCTGGCTGATCGGCCTGGTTAGGGTTGGCCGATGAGTCTCGAGCAGACCGAGCGCCCGCCGCATCCGTTGCTCGCGGGCATCGTGCGCCGGTACTGCGGCTACGACCACGACGCCGTCGGGCCGACCCGACGGCGTGAGGTGGCCCAGGACGAGGTCACGATCATCCTGTCGCTGGGACCGTTGCTGCGGGTCGGCGGGCCGGATCATCCCGAGCAGCGCTACGGCTCGTTCGTCGCCGCCCTCACGGACACCTACGCGATCACTGAGCACGACGGCCGCCTGAGCGGAATCGAGGTCGACCTGTCGCCACTCGGCGCGCACATGCTGTTCGGCGTGGCCATGCACGAGCTGTCTTCGAAGCTGGTGCTGCCGCTGGACGACGTGCTCGGGGTCGAGGCGGGTGAGTTGGTCGAGCGGCTTGCCGAGGCGGCTCGCTGGGATCTGCGGTTCGCCATGTTGGATCGGTTCATCAACGAGCGAGTGCAGCGGGCGCGACGTCCATCGCCCGATGTGGACTGGGCGTGGCGCAGGCTGCGCGCCACCGGTGGCCTGCTGCCGGTCGGTGAGCTCACCCGCGAGCTCGGCTGCAGCCGCCGGCACCTGATCTCGCGCTTCCGCGAGCAGGTCGGACCCGCGCCCAAGACCGCGGCGCGACTCGTCCGCTTCCAGCGCACCGTGCGGCTGCTCGAGCGCAACGACGGCGGACGGTTCGCCGAGATCGCCCAGCGCTGCGGCTACTACGACCAGGCGCACATGAACCGCGAGTTCCGGGATCTGGCGGGGGTGGCGCCCGGCGAGTTCGTCGCCCGGCTGCTGCCCGACGGATTCGGCGTGGCCGCCGACTGAGCGGGGCACGCCGGCGCGCGGGTCAAATCCGTCCAAGACGGGGGGACGGGAGCGCCGCTACGGTGCCCGGCATGCCACGCGACGTCTATCCATCCATGCGCTACCGCGACGCCCGCGCCGCCATCGACTGGCTCCAGCGGGCGTTCGGCTTCGAGACCCACGCCGCCCACGAGAACCCGGACGGAACGATCGCCCATGCCGAGCTTCGCTACGGCGACGGGCTCGTGATGCTCGGCACCTGGCGCGGCGAGGACGACCACCGCCGTCCCGGACAGGGGTGGGCCTACGTGGCCGTCGACAACCTCGAGGATCACTTGCGTCGCGCCCAGGAGGCGGCCGCCGAGATCGTCGACGGGCCGCAGCACGAGGACTATGGGTCGTTCTACGGGGCCCGCGACCCGGAAGGCAACCTGTGGAGCTTCGGCACCTACCGGCCGGAGTTGGAGTGACGCGCCGCAGCGCCGGGTTCCGCCGGTGGCCCGGAACGGCCGCCGTCGGCCGCCTCGGTCAACGCGACTGATCTGCCAGTCGGCGAGTCGCCGGAGTCGAATGGCAGGGAACTCGCGCTATACGCGAGTGATTTGCCGTTCGCCGCACGGGGCGCGGCGAGTGGCGCTTTAGTCGCGTAGGCGTGCATTCAGAACCGGGCGGCGGGTCGAGTGGGCCGTTTCGGCCGGGTTGCCAGCCCCGGCACGGCCTTGTCGGCTCGGTCGCCAACCTATTTGACCGGCGGTCAACAAGCTCGTGTAGCTCGTTGACCCATGGTCAACGCCGGTGGAGTTACGGCAGTGGGTGCGACCCGCGGTGCTTGATCGTGACCGTGCCCGAGCTCTCCGGGTGCGCGCTGCCGGGCGCGTAGTCGTACACGACGTGGGTCGAGAAGTTCATGACGAACACGTCGACCAGGGCGTGTTTCTTGGGATCCAGCCAGGCCACGTACAACTCGTGATTGCCGATCGGCATCGCCACGTAGTCCTCGGCCGGGAACTTCGTGCCGACGAACGGTCCCTTGATCGGGACCCCCTGCACCGTCGAGCGCTTGTACGTCTGGCGGAAGGTGTTGCCGGTGTTGCGGCCGAGGCTGTAATCGGTGTCGATCACGTAACCGCTCAGGTTGAAGCGCTTGACGCTGGGTCCGGCCTTGGCGCTGTGCGCCCGGACGGCGTGGCCGGCTCCGGCCGACGCGGCGGCGCTCGTCACCGCGGCATAGACCCCGATCGACGCGCCGGCGAGCAGCACGGAACACGCCAACCTCACTCGCATGGTTGACCGCATGCATCCTCTCCTCTCTGGACGATGAGGGCGCGATCCTACGGCGGCCCTGCGGGCGAGATCCCAGCGCCGGCGGCGACTCTGCGCTGAGGATCAAGAAACCGGGCGCTCCCGGTTACGCTAAGACCCATGTGTCGAAACATCCGAACCCTCTACAACTTCGAACCGCCCGCCACCGAGGACGAGGTCAGAGCCGCCGCCCTGCAGTACGTGCGCAAGATCAGCGGCTTCAACAAGCCCTCGCGTGCCAACGAGGAGGCCTTCGAGCGGGCCGTGGAAGCCGTGGCCCACGCCTCGTTGCATCTGCTGGCCGACCTGCAGACGGCGGCGCCGGCCAAGAACCGCGAGGCCGAGGCCACCAAGGCCCGGGCTCGGTCAGCTCAGCGGTACGCGGCTTAGCCGGCTCTGGCGAACGTCGCCCGGGTGGCGCCGGCGATCTCGACCAGCGCGTCCCGGGCGTTGCGACTGACCCCCGCACCGGCGATGAAGGCGTGGATGAAGCCCGGGAAGCGGCGAAGGGTGACCGGCGTGCCGGCCCTGTCGAGCGCGCTCGCGTATTCCTCGCCCTCGTCGCGCAGCGGATCGAACGCGGCCGTCACGATGTAGGCGGGCGCCAGGCCTGACACGTCCTCGGCCAGCAGCGGCGAGGCGCGCGGATCGCGTGCGTGCGTCCGCTCGGGGCCTAGGTAGTTGGTCTCGAACCAGTCCATCTCGGATTCGGTGAGCAGGAAGCCCTCGCCGAACAGCTCCCGTGACCGGCGCCGTCGGGTGAAGTCGGTGGCGGGATAGATCAGGAGCTGGAGGACCGGCGCCGGGCCGCCGTCGCGCGCGGCAAGTTGTGAGACGACCGCGGCCAGGTTCCCGCCCGCGCTGTCCCCAGCCACGCCGACCCGGCGGGAGTCGGCCCCGAGGCCTTGCGCGTTCGCGAACGCCCAGCGCAGCGCGGCCCGCGCGTCCTCCACGGCGGCCGGGAACGGGTGCTCCGGGGCCAGTCGGTAGTCGATGGCGAGCACGTGCGCGCCCGCGTGGCGACACAGGATGCGGCACACGCCGTCGTGCGTCTCGAGGTCGCCGTAGGTGAAGCCGCCCCCGTGGTAGTAGACGAGCAGCGGGTGGGGACCGCCCGGCTCGGCCGGGGCATAGTGGCGCGCGCCGCGCCGCGTGTCGCCGCCGAGGTCCAGTTCGAGATCTGTGACGGCGCCGACCGGCGTGGGCTTTCCGGCGTAGACCGCCGACAGGCGACGCCGCCGACGTCGCGCCTCGTCCGGGTTGAGCGTCTCGGGCGGAGGCTCGCGCCGGCGCTCGAGCATGGCCAGGGCCAGCTGCACCTCGGGGGCGAGCGTCTCGCCGTCGACCTGCACGGGCGGCCGGCCGGACAGGCGGACCTGCACCGACGGCGGCAACCCGTCGAGGGCCTTCGCCGCCCACTGCTGCGCGCGGAGGCTCAGCGTGGAGGGCGAGAAGGCGCGCGGCACGGCGGCGATGCTACCCGCGTGAAGGCTCGTCAGGCGGCGGTCGGCGCCGGGATGAGGCGGGCCAGGGCGGCCCGCACGCAGCCGGGCTGCTCGAACCACGGGAAGTGCCCGGCTGCGGGCACCACCCTGAGGAAGGCATGGGGCGAGAGGTCCGCGGTGGCGCGGGCCGCCTGGCCCCACGGCATTGGGCTCGCCGCCCCGGCGAGCACGCCGAACGGCACCGGACTCGCGGCCACCGCGGCGGCGAGACGCTCGCTGTCGGCCGTGACCTCGCCGATCATGCCGGCGTAGGCCTCGACCGACATGCGTGTCGGTGGCATCGGCGGGGCGTTTTCAGGATCTGCGAAGTACGCGGGCCACACCAGCCGCAGCGACTCGAGGGCCTCCGCGGTCGTGCTCTGACCCGCCATCGCCCGCTCGTCGAGTTCGAGCGCTCGCCGGCGGTCCGCCTGCGGCGTTCGGGCGGCGATCTCGGCCTCGAATCCGCCTGTCCCGCCGTCACCGACCACGCCGACGGGCTCGACGGCCAGGGCTCCCAACAGCCGGTCCGGATGTGCGGCCACGAGCCGCAGGGCCAGCTGGCCGCCCCAGGAATGTCCGACGACCAGCGCGCGGTCCCACTCCAGCCCGTCGAGCACCGTGATCGCGTCGTCGACGGCCTGGGCAATCGTGAACGGACCCTCAAGGGTCGAGGGCTCGAGACCGCGCTGCTGGTACGCGGCGACGCGGAAGCCGGCGCCCAGCTCGGCGGCGAGCTCATCGAGGTACTCGAAGCTGAGGCCCGGTCCGCCGTGGAGCAGCAGCACTCGCGGGCCCGAGCCGATCACCCATCCCGCCAGAGCGCCGCCGGTCGCCTCGAACCTGAATGTCTCGCGCCCGGCCACGTCGGCAGCCTACGCGATGCCAGGGGGCAGGCGCAGCAGGCGCGCTGGCCGGGGCCTGCCTGGTGGGGCGGCGGTATCGTTGCCCCGGGTGAGCAGTCGTATCAACCACGTCAGCATCAACGCCCCCGACCTGCAGGAGTCGGTTGACTTCTGGGTCGAGCTGCTCGGCGCCGAGCTGATCCCGACGCCGAACTTCGGGCTGCCGGTTCAGTGGCTCGCGCTCGGGCGGACTCAGCTCCACCTGTTCGAGCGCGACAGCCAGGCGAGCAGCCATCACCATCTGGGCATCACCGTCGAAGATCTCGAGCCGGTGTACCGGGTGGCCGAGCGCCGTGGGGCGTTCGACGGGCAGGCATTCCGCAACCACTTGGTCCTGCTGCCCGGGGACGTCGTCCAGCTGTACCTCCGCGACCCCGGCGGCAACCTGGTCGAGATCGACCACCACGGCGTCGATCGCCTGCCCGAGGACATTCGTGCGCAGGTGAAGCCGCTCTGGGAGTTCAACCCCCAGAGCGACGAGCAGATGCAGGGCCGGCTGTTCGTGCCTGACTGAGTCGCGGATTGCCGATCAGCGCACGGACCGCCCGCTGAGTGGCGAACACCGGGACGGTTGGTGTAGAACCTTCCGGCCGGCGTGTGAGCGCGATGCGGATCGCCGGACGGGACCCGAGACTCGAGAGACGGAGAGAGACATGGCAGACCAGATTCAGACCACGCACGCGGGCAGCCTTCCCCGGCCCGACGACCTGGCCGACATGATCTGGGCGCGGATGGATGGGCAGGAGGTCGATGAGACTGCGTTAGAGGCGCGCATCGGTTCCGCGGTCGGGGAGATCGTGGCCAAGCAGCGCGAGGCCGGGATCGACGTCGTCAGCGACGGCGAGATGAGCAAGACCGGGTTCAGCACATACGTCAACGAGCGGTTCTCGGGGTTTGAAGGCCGGTCGGAGTTCCAGGCCGACGATGTGGCGGACTTCCCGAACCTGGCCATGCGGCTGTTTGCCACGCCGGCCATGGCCCACCTGGTGTTCTCCAACTGCGTCGGGCCGGTGGAGCTGAGCGACAAGGACGCGGTACACCGCGACATCGAGCGCCTGAAGAGCGCGCTCGACGGCGCCGATCCGTCGTCCGCGTTCATGAGCGCGCTCAGCCCGGGCCAGATCGCGTTCAACTATCCCGACCAGCACTACGGCTCCCACGAGAAGTACCTGGCCGCGTGCGGTGACGCGCTCTCGTACGAGTACCGGGCGATCGCCGATGCCGGCCTGAACCTCCAGATCGACTCGCCGGATGTGGCAATGGCCGCGCATTGCCGGTCGGTCGGATCGAGCGTGGGCGATTGGCATCACCACCTGCCGCTGGCGATCGAGGCGCTGAACGCGGCGCTCGACGGGATCCCGCCCGAGCGGGTGCGCTTCCACGTGTGCTGGGGCAACTACGGCGGTCCGCACCACAAGGACGTGCCGCTCGGCGAGATCATCGACGAGGTGCTGAAGGTCAACGCCGGCGCGATCTACGTGGAAGGCGGCAATCCGCGCCACGAGCACGAGTACCGCGTGTTCGAGGGCGTGGACCTGGGCGACAAGAAGGTGATCCTGGGCACGATCGACACCAAGTCGAACTTCATCGAGCACCCGCAGGTGGTCGCCGACCGGCTGGTGCGGCTGGGCAAGATCATCGGCAAGGACCGCCTGATCGCCGGGACCGACTGCGGCTTTGACACGTTCATCCGCTTCTCGCTGGTCGATCCCGGCGTGGCGTGGCTCAAGCTGAAGTCCCTGTCCGAGGGCGCGGAGATCGCCTCGGCGGAGCTTTGAGCTGAGCGCTTGACCGGATAGTCGGACCGAGACGCCTTGACCGTGCCGGTTGTGCACGGGGGCGTCCAGCGGGAATACTGTGTGGGTGGGTCAGCAGGTCGCCGCCAGGGCGTTCAGCCGCGAGGATCGCCAGCGCTACCGACTTAAGGTCCGGGCGTGTCTGGACGTGTTCGCCCGGATGCTCTCCGAGGCGCGCTTTCACCCGGAGCGGCGCTCGTTCGGCCTGGAGGTCGAGCTCAACCTGACCGACGACGCCGGTGACCCGGCGCTGGTCAACGCCGCCGCACTCGAGGCGATCGCCGATCCCAGCTTCCAGACCGAGCTAGGCCAGTTCAACGTCGAGATCAACGTCCCTCCGCGCTTGCTCGAGGGCGAGGTGTTCTCGGACCTCGAGCGCGACGCGCGGGCCAGCCTGAACGACGCCGAGACGCGGGCCCGGACGGTCGGCGCACACATGATGATCATCGGCATCCTCCCCACCATCGGTGCCCAGCACCTTCGCGCCGAGACGTTCAGCGCCAACCCCCGTTATGCGCTTTTGAATGAGCAGGTGTTCGCGGCGCGCGGCGAGGACCTGGAGATCTCGATCGCCGGCGTCGAGCGGCTGTTCATCCATGCCGACACGATCGCCCCGGAGGCGGCCTGCACCAGCGTGCAGCTCCACCAACAGGTCGAGCCCGAGGCGTTCGCTCGCTACTGGAACGCCGCCCAGGCGATCGCCGGCGTCCAGGTCGCGGTGGCGGCGAACTCCCCGTTCTTCTGCGGCAAGGAGCTGTGGCGGGAGACCCGCATCGCGCTGTTCGAGCAGGCCACCGACACCCGGCCGGAGGAGCTCAAGGTCCAGGGCGTGCGCCCGCGGGTGTGGTTCGGGGAGCGCTGGATCACGTCGATCTTCGACCTGTTCGAGGAGAACGTCAGCTTCTTCCCCGCGCTGCTGCCGGTGGTCGACGACGAGGATCCGCTCGAGACACTGGAGCGGGGCGACGTTCCCCGATTGAATGAGATGCGGCTGCACAACGGCACGATCTATCGCTGGAACCGCCCGATCTACGACGTGGTCCGCGATCAGCCGCATCTGCGCGTGGAGAACCGCGTCCTGCCCGCCGGACCGACGGTCGTCGACATCATGGCCAACGCCGCGTTCTACTACGGGCTGCTGCGGATGCTGGCCGAGGACGATCGGCCGGTGTGGTCGCAGATGTCGTTCTCGGCCGCCGAGGAGAACTTCCACGCGGGCGCGCGCGAGGGAATCGACGCCCGCGTGTACTGGCCGGGCCTCGGCGAGGTGCCGGCGGCCGAGCTCGTCGTCAGGCGCCTGCTTCCGCTCGCGCACGAAGGGCTCGAGCAGTGGGGGCTCGCCGCCAAGGACGCCGACCGCCTGCTCGGCATAATCGAGCGCCGGTGCGTGCTGCTGCGAAACGGTGCCTCCTGGCAGAGCCAGGTGTTCCACCACCTGTACGAGGACAAGGGTCTGGACCGGAGCGAGGCGTTGCGCGAGATGACCCGGCGCTACCGCGAGCACATGCACTCCAACCAGCCCGTCCACGACTGGCCGACGGACTGACACCGGCGTGAGCGACGCGTACCGGTCGGCGGGCGTCGACTACGAGACCCTCGACGCCGGCAAGCGCAGCGCGCTGAGCGAGGCGCTCGCCACGTCCGGGCTTCTGAGCGCCGCCGGCGGGCGAGCGCTGGACGAGTCGCGGGGGGAGCCGGCGTTTGTGTTCGAGGCCGCCGGCCGGCTGATGGCTTTCGTCGTGGAGGGGCTCGGCACCAAGTCGATCATCGCCCGCCAGGTCGAGGAGGAGCTTGGGTTCCGGGGCTTCGCGGGCGTCGCCTACGACACGGTGGCCGCGATCGTCAACGACCTGTGCTGCGTCGGCGCGCTGCCGCTAGTGGTCAACGCGTATTTCGCGACCGGCGCCTCGGAGTGGTACTCGCAGCGGGAGCGGCACGAGGATCTGCTGGCCGGTTGGCGCGAGGCGTGCGTCGACGCCGGGGCTGTTTGGGGCGGGGGGGAGTCGCCGTCACTGCCGGGACTGGTCTCCGGTGAGGACATCGAGTTGGCGGGCAGCGCGGTGGGTCTGGTCCCCGAGGGGCGCGAGGCGATCCTCGGCGCGCGGTTGGGCCCGGGCGATGAGATCGTGCTGGTGGCCTCGAGCGGGCTGCACGCCAACGGCTCCTCGCTGGCGCGGGCGGTGGCGGCGCGGCTGAGCGATGGCTATCGGACCTTGCTCCCAAGCGGGCGCGCGTTCGGCGAAGCGCTGCTCGATCGGAGCGTGCTCTACGCGGGGCTGGTCCGGGCGCTCGTCGGTGGTGCGGTCGAGGTCCACTATTTGAGCCACATCACCGGACACGGGTTCTTGAAGCTGATGCGTCCCCGGCGCGAGCTGACCTACCGTGTTCGCTGGTTGCCCGAGGTGCCCGAGGTGCTGTCGTTCCTGGCCGAGCAGGCGGACATGACTCCGGCCGCCGCCTACACGACGTTCAACATGGGCTGCGGCTTCGCCGTGTACTGCGCGGCCGGGTCGGGGGCCGAGGTGGTTCGACTGGCGAGTGAGGTCGGCCTCTCGGCCGGTTTGGCCGGCGTGGTGGAGCAAGGCGCGCGGCGCGTTGTGCTCGAGCCGATCGACGTGGTCTACGAGTCGGACGCGATGGATCTCACCCCGCGCGGGTAATCGGTCCCCACCGCACGCACCAATCTACGTCCGAGAGGGAGGACCATCCATGGCCAAGGCCACGCGGAGCGACAAGCTGTATACCCGCCTGCGCGCGCAGGGACTGCGTAAGCGCACCGCCAACATCATCGCCCGGGGCACCGACCGCCGGCGCAATCCGGCCAAATCGGTGCAGAGCGCGATCAAGGATCTCAGGCGGCTGGTCGCGGAGACCGAGGACCGGCTGTCCGGCGGCCCCGCCAAGCGCAAGGCCGCCGCGAAGAAGGCCGCCGCCACGCGCAAGCGCAACGCCGCGCGCCGGAGCGCCGCCGCGAAGAAGGGCGCGCGCACGCGCGCCAAGTCCAGCTGACGCGTCGCGCCTCCTCGGCGCCGGTGGCCAAGGCTCCGCTCGGCCCAGCGCCCGAGGGCGCGCCGGCCATGTAAAACGTGCCAAACCGGGCATCCCTGCCGACGCCTTGGCCACGTAAGCATGCCCAGCATGCTTACGTGCACTCCCGGGTGACCCAGAGGGGGGCCTTGGCACGTTTTGCAGGGTGAGCCGGCGGGGGCGAGCGGCGGCGCTAGGCCGTCAGCGCGGCGTGCGGCGTCGCCGCCGCGCACGCCGCCGCGCCCATGAGCTCGGCGCGGCCCTACGCCGTCAGTGCGGCGTGCGGCGTCGCCGCCGCGCACGCCACCGCGCCCATGAGCTCGGCGCGGCCATGAAGGCTCGTCGTGATCACCGCGGTGTCGAGCGCTGGGCCCGGCTGGGCGAGGTGGCGGACCGAGTCGCGCACACCGTTGGTGAAATGCGCCCCGGTTGAGGCGAGGTCGCCACCCAGGATGACGGCCTCGGGGTTCAGCGTGTTGCACAGGTTGGCGATCACCACGCCGACGGTCCGCCCGGATTCGGCGAGGACCTTGGTGGCGACGGGATGCTCCATGTCCTCGGGCTCGAGGGGATCAAGGCCGAGCGGCTCGAGTTGGCGGCGCACCACGTCGATTGAGACTGTGGCCTCGAGACAGCCGCGGTTACCGCACCGGCACCAGGCCCCGGTGGGATCGATTTGCGTGTGGCCGATCTCGCCGGCCATGCCGTGGGAGCCGCGGTACAGCCGGCCGTTGAGCACCAGCGCGGCGCCGATGCCGTTGGAAGCCTTGACGTAGATGAAGTCGGTCAGCTCGCGAGCCGCCCCGTAGGTCATCTCGCCCAGGGCCCCGAACGCGGCGTCGTTGCCCAGCGTGCAGTGCAGTCCGGTCCGCCGGCGCAGCTCCTCGCTCGGATCGAGGTCGACCCAGCTGGCGAGGATGGTCGGCGACCCGACCCGGCCGGTCCGGCTGTTGAGCGGGGCGGGAATGCCGGCCGCCGCCGCACGGACGTCGCCGCGTGAGACGCCGGCGCGGTCGAGGACGACGCCGAGCAATTCGCCGGCGCACTCGAGCGCGGCGTCGGCCTGGCGGTCCACGTCGAGCTGGGTGCTCTCCTCGGCCAGGATCTTTCCCTCGCCCGTCGCGACCGCGACCCGGATGTGGCGGTGGCCGAAGTCGAAGCCGGCGACCAGGCCGTCGGGCGTTCGCAACGACAGCAGCGTGGCCGGGCGGCCGCTGCCCGAGCCGGCGCCGCCGCTGCGGGCCGGCGTCTCGCTGATCAAACCCTCGCGCAGCAGTTCCGCGACCAGCGCGGTGGTGGTGCTCCGCGGCAGGCCGATGGCGCGGGACAGCTCCGAGCGGCTGACCGGCCCATCGTCTCGGATCATCGCGACCAGATGCGCACGGAGGAGCGTGTGGGCGGTGGCCGGCGTGCCGGTCCCGTCGGAGCCAGGGTCAGGCGAGGCGCCCGACCCGGAGCCCGGACCTGCCGGCGCCGTCGTGCCCGAGGCTCCAGGCGAGGAGGCGGATTTGTCGGGTGCACGGCGCACGAGCGCAGAGTATCCGACTTGGCCACCTTTTGGCCCGGTACGGGTCAAATCCCCCTATGGGCTCGCCCCCTTGACGCGGGCTTGCCCCGGGTGTTAGCGTCCTGCCGCCTCGTGCCGACCGCCTTTTGACCACTAGGTGTTCAAACCCTCGCCGGACCGGGGCATCGACCCAGTGCCACCGAGCCTTGGAACAAGCGCAGGCGCACAGCTGATGCGAGTGTCGACAGCCAGACCGCGAGCCGCGATCGCGAGAGGCGGGCGCGTCGAGTGACCTGCGCGGCTCGCAGCCCTCCGCTGAGCGGCCACCGCAGCCAGATGCGCCGCTGCCCCGCCCCCGCGTGACGCCTGCAGGTCGAGTCACTCACTCGATGTTTATGGTGTGTTAATGACGGTGGACGGCAGCGCCGCCGTTTGACAGTGTTTTCCGGCCGGGATTGACCCGTGCAAAAAAGCAGATCAGTGTTGATGTTGCGCGCGCATGAGAGGAGCGTGCAGTTATGAGTTTCGGTTGGTTACGGTTGTCTGTGCTGGGTCTGGTCGTGGCGGCGATGGCTGCCGGCTGCGGCAGTAGCAGTAGTAGTAGTTCGTCGTCGACCTCCGCCTCGAGCGGCGGCTCGGCTTCATCGTCCACGTCTTCCTCGGGTTCCGCGACCCCGAGCATCTCGACGTCATCGTTCACCAACGATTTCACTGCCATGGCGGCACTGAAGCCGCTGGCCTCTGCCGGCAAAGGTAAGGTCGCGGCGATCCTTCCGGATACGACGAGCTCGACGCGATACGTCGAGTTCGACGCGCCCGATATCAAGAAGGCTCTGACCGCGGCCGGGCTGTCAAGCTCGGACATCATCGTCCAGAATGCGCTGGGCAGCGACTCGACCCAGTTCAGTGACGCTCAGAGTGATATCACCAAGGGCGCCACTGTCCTCATGGTCGATCCGCTCGATTCCGGCGTAGGCGCCCGTATCGAGAGCTACGCGAAGTCCCACGGCGTCGCTGTCATCGACTACGACCGCCTGACGCTGGGTGGCGCACGGCAGTACTACGTGAGCTTCAACAACGTCGTGGTCGGGAAGACGATGGGTGACGGTCTGGTGAAGTGCGTCGCGCAGTGGGGCGTGTCAAAGCCGAACGTGCTCGTCATGCACGGCGATGTGACTGACAACAACGCCACGCTGTTCTACCAGGGTTATTACGACCAGGTGTTGAAGGACAAGTTCCACTCGGGCGGATGGGTCGACTCGGGCCATCCCGCCGGCACCTGGGATCCGCCCACCGCGCTCACCGAGTTCCAGGGCGCGTTCACGAAGAACCACAACATCAACGCGGCGCTAATCCCGAATGACGAGAACGCCGCTCCGATCATCACGTACCTGAAGACCCACGGTGTGAAGGCGAAGACGTTCCCGACCACTGGTCAGGACGCCACGCTCACCGGTCTTCAGAACATCCTGAGCGGTTACCAGTGCGGCACCGTGTACAAGCCGATCTACCTGGAGGCGCAGGCTGCGGCCGCGCTTGCCATGTACATCCGGGCGGGCAAGCCGGCGCCGTCCGGGCTGGTGAACGGGTCGACCCAGGACACCAAGTCGAACACCTCGGTGCCTTCGGTGCTCGAGACGCCGATCTGGGTCACGACGGCCAACATGAACGACACGATCGTCAAGGACAACTTCGTGCCGACCAAGCAGCTCTGCTCGGGAGCGGCCGCTGCAGGATGTAAAGCCGCTGGGATAAGCTAATTCCAGCGGTTGTGTAGGAGTCGGTCGACTGGGCCCTCCCGCGCTGCGGGAGGGCCCCCGACACGTGAGGGAGTCGATGAGCACTGGAGATACCGTGACGACGCGTGAGGGGGAAACGGTGTCCCGGCCGACGGGACCGCGCTCCTGAGCCTGCGCGGCATCACCAAGACGTTCGGCCCCGTGCGGGCGCTGACGCGGATCAACCTCGACATCACTCCCGGGCAGGTGACCGCGCTGGCGGGCGACAACGGCGCCGGCAAGTCGGTCACGATCAAGACGATCGCCGGCCTCTGGTCGCCCGACGACGGAGAGCTGCTCTGGCGGGGCGAGCCCGTGCAGCTGCACGGGCCGAAGGACGCCGAGGCACTCGGCATTCGCACGATCTACCAGGATCTTGCGCTGTGCGACAACCTGGACATCGTCCAGAACATGTTTCTCGGCCATGAGCCGCTCAGCCGCGGGATCCTCGACGAGGATTCGATGGAGATCGCGGCCCGCAAGACGCTCGAGGAGCTCAGGGTGAGGACGATTCGCTCGATCCGCCAGCCCGTCGCTTCGCTGTCCGGAGGTCAGCGCCAATCGGTGGCGGTCGCCAAGGCGGTGCTGTTCGATGCGAAGGTGGTCATCATGGACGAGCCGACGGCGGCGCTGGGCGTGTCCCAGACCCGCCAGGTTCTCGACCTGATCAAGCGGCTGGCCAGCCAGGGCGTTGCCGTGATGGTGGTCTCGCACAACCTCAACGACGTGTTCGAGGTGGCCGATCGGATCGCGGTCCTCTACCTCGGGCACATGGTGGCCGAGGACGACGCGTCGAAGTTCGACCGGCAGGTCGTCGTGGACTACATGACCACTGGACAGTCGTCGCGCGAGCTCCAGGCGAGCGGCACCGGAGCCGGGGCACCAGGGCAGCCATCGGAGAGGGGGCAAGCGTGAGCGAGCCGACATCTGGCGTGGGCCCGCCGACCGAGCCGCCGGCGTCGGTCACCTACCAAGAGCCCGAGGAGACCCTCGTCGACGAAGAGGTGGCGGCGCAGGACGACCTCGCCACCACCGCGCCCGAGGTCCTGGCCGAGTCGCTCGGCGATTACCTGAGGGCCTGGGGTAAGCGGATTCGCAGCGGCGAGAGCGGGGCGATACCCGTGCTGGTCGGCCTCGTCCTGATCATCATCTTCTTTCAGATCCAGCAGTCCTCGTTCCTCACGGCGGGGAACCTGGTCAACTTGTTCGAGCAGGCCGCGCTGTACATCCTGTTCGGCGCGGCAGAGATCTACGCGCTCCTGCTCTCCGAGATCGACCTGTCGGTCGGCGCCGTCGCCGGCGTCGGCGGCTTCGTCATCGCCGAGTTGATTGCGCCACCGGTCAACCTGGTCTGGTGGCTCGGCATCGCCGGCGGGCTCGTAGTGTGCCTGATGATCGGGCTGCTCCAAGGCACGCTCATCACACGGCTGCATCTGCCGTCGTTCGTGGTCACGCTGGGCGGATTGCTGGGGTTCACGGGCGTGATCATCCTGCTCGCCCAGGTCGACAAGACGGCCGTGGGCGGCGTTATCTCGATCAGCACCACCAGCCCGGTCTACAACCTGGTCAATGCGAATATGAGCGCCACGCTCAGCTGGGTCGTCCTCGTAGTCATCCTGGCGGTATATGCGTTTGTGTCGATCCGCGGCGCGGCGCGGCGTCGATCGCATGGACTGAGTGCGCCTCCCATCAGCGTCGTGCTCCTGCGGGTCGGACTTGCGGCTGTCGCCGGCGTGGTGGTCGTCTTCATCTGCACGCTGAACCGGGGGGCTGGGCTGATCACGTTGAGCGGTGTCCCGTGGGTGATCCTCCTGGTTCTGCTGGTGATCGGAGTGTGGTCGTTCCTGCTCGGCCGGACGAAGCTCGGACGCTACATCTACGCGATCGGCGCCAATCCCGAGGCAGCCCGTCGGGCGGGCATCAACGTGCCCTGGGTGCGCACGAGCGCGTTCATGCTCTGCAGCTTCACCGGCGGCCTGGCCGGCCTCGTCTACGCATCCCGGCTGGGCTCGATCGCGACCGACATCGAGGTCGGCAACTTCGTGCTCTACGCCGTGGCCGCGGCGGTGATCGGCGGCACGAGCCTGTTCGGCGGTCGCGGCAAGATGCTCCACGCGCTACTCGGCGGGATGGTCATCGCAGTCGTGTTCAACGGCCTGGCGCTGATGGGTATCAGCGCCGCGGGCCAGGACATCGCCACTGCGATCGTGCTGATCCTGGCCGTGACGGTCGACTCGCTGGTCAGGCGGCGAGACGCCACGAGCACCTGATCGCCCGGCCGAACGGCTGATGCGGCAAGCGCGGACTGACTAGTCGAGCGAGAACTCGGCCCAGACCGTCTTGCCGTCGGTCCCGGGCTCGACGCCCCAGTCGCGGGTGACCGCATCGACGAGGCGCAGGCCCCGTCCGGACGGAGCGGTGGGGACGGCATCACGCATGACCGGGCGGGCGGAACTCGAGTCGTGAACGGAGATGCGGATCGTCGAGCCGTCGAACGACAGCGACACCGAGAACGGGCTACCCGCGTGGATCACGGCATTGGTGGCCAGCTCGCTCACGACGAGTTGCGCGTCCTGCGCTGCGGTAGGGTCGGTGTGGCGACGCCCCGCGAGGACTCCGGCCACGAAGCGACGCGCGGCGAACGGGGCATCCGGCCCGGCCCGGAAGCTCGCGGTGGCGTCCTCCACTACTGCAGTGTGCAGGTGGCAGACCTGGTGGAGCGCGTCGCCATGCTCCTCACCGGCCATCGACTGGGTGTGGTACGCGCACCACAGAGCGAAGCGGAGCTCCTGGCCAAGCTCATTCCAGAGTTTCTCGAGCTCGATCGCGCCGAGGACATCGCCGGACTCCCAGAGAAGCGCGACCATCTCCCCGTAGGCCCGGACCGGCCGTCGGTCGCGCTGGGCCGAGCGAACGAGGTCGCCGATCACGGCTCGGAAGGCGGCAGGATCGATCTGGCCCTCGTGGATGAACGTGGCCATCGTCTGTGCGGCGTCGAGCGACACGAAGGTTCCGTCCCGCACGGCTCGGCTAATGTCGATGCCGGCGCCGACCAGCTCGGCCTCGAAGGCCACGCGATGGGCCTCGGTGGCAATCACGATCGCCGTCTCACCGGCGTTCACGGTCCGGATCAGGTAGGCACCGACGGCACGAACCAGGTCCGCGTCGTCTTCGTAGAACTGGACGACGTGCTCGCCCTCGCCCACCATGCTCTCCTGAGTCTCGACGCACATCGTGACGACTTGCCTCCTAGCACCCATGCCCGAGATCGATTGGGTCCGTTGATCTCGCCTCCCTAGGTATACCCCCGGGCGGCCAGAGCTACGCTCCCGAACATGATCCAGGTCACAGCAGCCGCTTGAGGCGGCTCGGCCCCGCGCTCGAAGAGCGCGATTTCCGCCTCTGGTGGCTGGCTCTCCTCGGCATGGGGATCAGCCTGCAGATGCTCGAGGTGGCGATCGGGTGGGAGGTCTACGCCCTGCATCGCAGCGCGCTTGATCTGGGCTGGATCGGCCTGGCCGAGTTCGTGCCGCTGTTCGTCCTGGCCCTGCCGGCCGGCCAACTGGCCGATTGGATGCCGCGACGGCTGATCTTCGCCGGCGCCCTACTGCTTGGCGCGGCGGTCGGCGTGGGGCTGGCGCTGGTCAGCGCGGCCGGAACGACCGCCGTGTGGGCGTATCTGGCGCTCGCGGTCGGGGCGGGAGTGGGGATGGCCCTGGGCTGGCCGGCAGCGCGAGCGATGCCACCGACGCTGGTCAGCGTCGAACTGCTGCCCAACGCCATGACGCTGCGCTCGATCGCCAGCCAGAGCGGGATGGTGATCGGTCCCGCGATCGGCGGCCTGCTCTACGGCGTCTCGCCGGTGGTCGTCTATCTCGTTGCGGCCGGGTCCTGCGTGCTCGCCTCGATCAGCGTCCTGGCGATGCATCCCCAGCCCGCGGCCGATGTCGACCGCTCCGGCGCTCCGGCCGGCCAGCCGGCCACGCTCAACAGCGTGCTCGAGGGTCTTCGCTTCGTGCGCCGGACGGAGGTCCTGCTGGGAGCGATCCTGCTCGACCTGCTGGCCGTCCTGTTTGGCGGCGCCGTGGCCCTGCTGCCGATATTCGCCCGCTCGATCCTCCACGTCGGCGCGACCGGCCTCGGCGTGCTCCGCGCCGCGCCGGCCGTCGGCGCGCTGCTCGGCGCCGTATTCATCACCCGGCATCCGATCGAGCGGCGCGCGGGCCGCACACTGCTGATCGTGGTCGGCCTTTACGGTGCCTGCATCGTGGTGTTCGGCCTGTCCCGGACGTTCGTGGTCTCGCTGCTCGCGCTCGGCGTCAGTGGGTTCGTCGACCTATACAGCATGAATATCCGGTCGACCACGGTCGCGCTGGCGACGCCCGATCGGCTGCGGGGGCGGGTGAACGCGGTCGAGATGGTGTTCATCAGCGCCTCGAATCAGCTCGGGGCGTTCGAGTCGGGGCTGGCCGCCTTCCTGGTGGGGACGGTCCCGGCCGTGGTCGGTGGCGGCGTGATGACGATGTTGATCGCGGTCAGCTGGCGGCGGATCTTCCCGGCGCTGGCCGAGGTCGATCGGCTCGAGGATCTGCAGGCGACGCCCGAGGACGTCCCCGAGCGGCTCGAGCTGGTGGCCTGAGCATGGACCGAGCTCGTCGACAACTGGCCGACGAGCTGTACGCGGCGAGCCGCGAGCACGACGCCGCGCAAGCCGATCGCCTGGATCGGTTCCGCAACGTCGAGCCCGACACCGCCCAGCTGCTCGGGGTGCTGATCCGGGCCACCGGAGCACGCCGCATCCTCGAGCTGGGGACCTCCAACGGCTACTCGACGATCTGGCTCGCCGACGCGGCGCAGGCCACGGGCGGCCGGGTCGTGAGCGTCGACGTCGACGCGAGTCGCACGGAGCTGGCGCGTGGCAACCTGGCCGCGGTCGGGCTCGACGATCGAGTGGAGCTCCGCGTCGAGGACGCCGCTTCGACCCTCGCCGGGGCGCCCGAGGCGGCGTGGGAGTTCGTGTTCCTCGACGCCGAGCGCCCGGCGTATCCGGGCTACCTGCCCGGTCTGGTCCGGACGCTGGTGCCCGGAGGCGTGCTCGCGATCGACAACGTGCAGTCGCACGCGCACGAGCTCGTCGAGTTCACGGCGCTGATCGAGCGCGAGCCGAGGCTGACCCAGACCGTCGTCCCGGTCGGAGCTGGCCTGCGGCTCGCGGTGCTCGACAGCGTGTGAGGTTAGGTCAGCTGCGGGTGCCGGCGCGAGCGCGCGTGCGGCTCGGCCCGCTGCTGCGCGAGCTCGTGCGCGACGAGCCCGAGCGCGAGGGAGTCGACCGCGACGAGGTCGACCGCGACGAGGTCGACCGCGCGCGGCTCCCCGAGGCGGCGGTCCGGCTGCCGGTGCGCGGGCGCGACCGGCTGGCCGACGCGCGGCTCGAGCGAGCGCGCCGGGTCGTCGCGCGCTGATCGCGCGGGATGTCCGCCCGCACCACGTCCTTGACCAGCCGCCCAATCTCGGCGAGGAGGAACTTGGCCATCCGCTCCTCGTCGCGCCGGATGCTGCGCGCGAGCTGCGCGGTCTCGCGATCGCCGACCTCGGTGGCGAGCACCTCGATCCGGGTGTAGAGCGCGATCTCGACGTGCTCCTCGCGGAGCTCCTCCTGGGCGTTGCGCAGGTGCGTCTCGGCCTGCTCGGTCACGAGCGCGCGGGCGAGGTCGACCTGGCCCTTCACGGCGGCCACGGTCTTGCCGGCCACTTCGCCCATGGCTGAGCCGGTGGCGGCGATCAGGTTCTGACCGGTGGGGCCGCCGAGCTTCTTGATGCGAGAGGCCACGCGACGCTTGTGATCGCGGGTCTCCTTGAGGTGCTGCTGGAGGCGCTTCTTGTAGGCCTGCTTCTGGGTCAGCGCGATGTGGGCGGTCAGGTCGGCCTCGAGTTCGGCCTCCTTGGCGTGGGCTTCACCCAGCCACCTCACCAGCTTCGTGTCGCGTTCGTTCAGCGTCTTTTCGGGCATGTCGATGCGTCCTTTCGTCGGCGGGGTCGGTTCGATCGGGGTGGGTCGATCAGGCCAGGGCGCTGCCGCCCGACAGCTTCAGCTGGCGGTCGACCGCGGCAAGCACGGTCTGGCGGCTCCGGTGGCGCGATTCGTAGAGCCTCACGGCGGCCAGCTCCGCAGGGCTGGCCTGCCCGGCCCGCGCGATCACTTCTCGCGCGTTCATGTGCGCGTATCCGCTCCACGGTTCGAGCACGGTCACGCTGGCGCCGGCGCCATCCTCGGCCCCCGGCTCGGCCACTTCGCGGACGAGCTCGGGCTCCTCGGAGACGTGAACTGGCTCCCGGGCCGGAGGCCATTCGGGCGCGTGATCGCGGGTGCTCGACGTCGATGGGCGAGACCGGCTCGGGGTGCTCGACGTCGACCGGCTCGGGGTGCTCGACGTCGACCGGCTCGGGGTGCTCGACGTCGGCGGGTGAGACCGGCTCTTCGATCGCCTCCTCACGCCAGCCCGGCTCCGGGGTGGCGGTCGCCGGGGGTCGCCCGCGGTCAGATCCGTTGGGCGATGTGACGCCGATCGTCTGGCCCGCCAGCGACGCAGCCCGCTCGGCCGCGCCACCGGCGGCGCGGGTGAGCAGGCACGCTGAGCGAAGCCAGACGCGCAGCGGCAGCATGATGAGCTTGCCGGCCATCCCATGGTCTACTACCCATGAGACCGCAAACGATTCATGGTCCGGTGGCGGGTGAGACAGGGGGCGCCGCCGCCGCGTGGGGTCGGCGGCGGCGCCATGTCATCGCTGCAAGGTATGCAGCGAGTTCGCGGCGGGCCCGCTCCCGGGCCCGAACAGATGTGGGGTGGCACACACTGCCGCCGCGGCCGCGGTCACGGGGCATACTCTGGGGCTTCGGGCGGTATGCATAGTGGGTACTCAGCTAGCACGACGCCCGCGCACCACGGAATCTTCCCGAGCAAGAGAACTTCCAGTGATTGGCCGTACAGGAGGAGGAGAGACCCATCGTTAACTTGGATCCCAAGGCCATAATCGGCCTCGCACTCGACCCCAAGGGACTGGTCGGCGGCGCCGCCAAGCTCGCCGAGCGCGCCGGCGACGAGGCGTATTTCGCGGCGCTGTGCATTCGCAGCGGCCTGATCGGTCCCGAGCCGCCGCACAAGGTCGCCCACCTGCTGAACGGCTTCCGCCATTACGGCCTGCTCGGCGGCGCCGTTGTGGCCGCCGCGCAGCGCCACGGCGACCAGCCCGTGATGATCGACGAGCGCGGCGAGATCACCTACAAGGAACTCGACGAGCGCACCAATGCGCTGGCCAACGCATGGCGGGAGAAGGGGCTCAAGGCCGGTGAGGGCGTGGCGATCTTGGCCCGGAACCACCGCGGGTTCCTCGAGGCCGTGTTCGCGGGCGCCAAGTGCGGCGCGCGCATCGTGCTGCTCAACACGTCGTTCGCCGCCCCGCAGATCCGCGAGGTCGCCGAGCGCGAGGGCACGGACCTGCTCGTTTACGACGATGAGTACGCCGACACGTTGAAGGGAATCGACGATCCGCCGCGGGGACGCTTCCGCGCGTGGGCGGACGAGCCCGGCGACGACACGCTCGACGCCCTGATCGAG
Source organism: uncultured Solirubrobacterales bacterium (assembly GCA_963832315.1). Lineage (GTDB taxonomy): Bacteria > Actinomycetota > Thermoleophilia > Solirubrobacterales > Solirubrobacteraceae > Palsa-465. Next base: position 61,248 of record CAWHTT010000019.1, read on the forward strand.
GGCGGCGACACCAGCGGGCCGCCCAAGCCCGACGAGTGGCCTCGCATCACGATCCTGACCAGCGGCACCACCGGCACGCCCAAGGGCGCCCCGCGCTCCGAGCCTCGGTCGCTGTCGCTGATCGGGGGCCTCCTCAGCAAGGTGCCGTTCCGCGCACGGGAGGTCACCGAGCTGTGCGTGCCGATGTTCCACGCGCTCGGCTTCATGCAGGCGATCGTCGGTGTCGGTCTGGGCTCGACGCTCGTGGTGCGCCGGCGCTTCGACCCCGAGACGACGCTCGAGAGCCTCGAGGAGCATCGCGCCACCGCGATGGTGATGGTGCCTGTGATGCTCAGCCGGTTCATCGACCTGGGCGAGGAGAAGATCAAGGAGCGCGACATCTCGTCGCTGCGGATCGTCTTCGTCAGCGGATCGGCGCTCGGCGCCGACCTGGCTCAGCGTTCGATGAAGGCGCTCGGCCCGATCATCTACAACCTGTACGGCTCGACCGAGATCGCCTACGCCACGATCGCCACGCCCGAGGACCTCAAGGCCGAGCCGGGCACCGCCGGCAAGGTGGTCCGCGGCTCGATCGTCAAGCTGTTCGACGAGGACGGCAAAGAGGTGCCCGAGGGCGAGAGCGGGCGGATCTTCGTCGGCAACCTGTCCCAGTTCGAGGGTTACACGGGCGGCGGCAACAAGGACATGCTGCAAGGCCTCATGGCGTCCGGTGACGTTGGCCACTTCGACTCCGAGGGCCGGCTGTTCATCGACGGCCGCGACGACGAGATGATCGTCTCGGGCGGGGAGAACGTGTTCCCGGCCGAGGTCGAGGAGCTGCTCGGCTCCCACGAGGACATCACCGAGGCGGCCGCGATCGGCGTGGACGACGAGAAGTTCGGGCAGCGCCTCAAGGCGTTCGTCGTGCTCCGCGGGGACGCCAAGCTGAGCGAGGACGACGTCAAGGGCTACGTCAAGGAGAACCTGGCCAACTACAAGGTCCCACGCGAGGTCGTGTTCATGGATGAGCTGCCGCGCAACCCGACCGGCAAGGTGCTCAAGCGCGAGCTGGCCGAGGAGGGCGAGGACGAGGACTCGGGCTCCGGCGAGTCCGACGGCAAGTCCAACGGGAAGGCGCAGGAGAAGGAGCAGAACGGCAAGTCGTCGTCCTCGTCGAAGAAGTCCGGCGAGAAGACGTCTGCTAAATAGCCAGGTTGTGAATTCCCCGCCTGACCCGGCGAGTGCCGCGACCGTTGACGGGAAGGCCACCAGCTTCCGGGCCCAGTTCCCGGTGCTCGAGCGGCTCTCCTACCTGAACGCCGGCACCGAAGGGCCGCTGCCCAGGGCCGCGGCCGAGGTCGTCCATCAGCGGATCGATCTCGAGGTCGGCGCCGGTCGCTGCGGCCGCCCCTACTTCGAGGAGACGATGAGCCTACGGGAGCGGGCGCGCGCGGGGTACGCGACCGTGCTCGGATGCGACGCCAGCGAGGTGGCGCTGACCGGGTCCACGACCGACGGCGTGAACACAGTGATCGCGGGTCTCGACCTGCGCGCCGGTGACGAGATCCTGACCTCAGATCAAGAGCACCCGGGGCTGCTCGCGCCGCTCGCCCGGGCGCGCCGGCGGCATGGGATCTCGATCCGCGTCGTGCCGTTCGCCGAGGTCGCCGGCGCGGTGTCCGGCTCGACTCGGCTGATCGCCTGCTCGCACGTGTCGTGGGTGGGCGGAGAGGTGGCCGACGTGCCGGCGCTCGTGGCCACGGGGGTTCCTGTGCTGCTCGACGCCGCCCAGGCACTTGGCGCGGTCCCGGTCGATGTCCACGCGCTGGGGGTCGACTTCTACGCGGGCTCGGGCCAGAAGTGGCTATGCGGGCCGGAGGGAAGCGGCGCCCTGTTCGTGCGTCCCGACCGGCTTGACGACGTGCTCGTGCCCTGGCCCGGGTTCGGCTCGGTCGCCGATCCGCACGACCCCCTCGGCTCCGACTGGGCCGAGACGGCGGCGCGCCTCGATCACGGCTTCCCGGTCGGGCTGCGAAACACCTGGGCCCTGGCCTCGCTCGGCGTCCTCGAGGCGGCGGGCTGGGACTGGGTGCACGATCGCGCGGCGACGCTGGCGGCCTGGCTGGCCGAGCGCCTGGCCGAGCGCGGTCTGGAGGTACGCCCGCGCGGGCGCTCGACGCTGGTGTCCTGGAAGACAGAGGACGCCGACGCCGAGGTGGCGCGGCTGGTCGGCGAAGGGGTGGTCGTGCGCAGCATCCCCGCCTTCGGCCTGGTCCGTGCCTCGGTCGGCGCGTGGACGTCCGAGGACGAGCTCGAGCGGCTCGTCGACCTGGTGGCGCCGGCGTAGACGCTCAGGCGTCGCGCACGCGCTCGGGACGCGTGTACACGTTGACGTTGCCCCGGCGGGCGAAGCCGCACAGCGTCATGCCGCGATCGTCGGCCAGCGAGATGGCCAGTGAGCTCGGGGCGCCGACGCCGACCAGGATCGGCGCGCCGGCGACCGCCGCCTTCTGGACGAGCTCGAACGATTGCCGGCCGCTCACGCAGAGGATCCGCTCGCCGAGGGGGACGAGGCCGTCGAGCAGGGCGCGACCGATGACCTTGTCCATCGCGTTGTGGCGCCCCACGTCCTCGCGGGCCAGGAGCAACTCGCCGTCTGGGCTGAACAGACCGGTGGCGTGCACCCCGCCGGTGCGCTCGAAGGCCGGCTGGACGAGGCGGTCGGGCAGCGCGGCGAGGAGCGCGCGGGGAATCGTGGGACCGTCGGGCAGGGGGGCGCTGTGCACCGCGACCTCCTCGAGTGCGCCCTTGCCGCACACCCCGCACGAGGAGGTCGTGTAGAAGCGGCGCTCGCCGGGATCGCGGGTCAGCGGGCCGGCCACCTCGACCGTGTTCGCCGCGAAGTCCTCGGTTGGACCGGCGTCGCGGGGGCCGTCGATCAGCCCCTCGCCGTAGAGGAAGCCGAGCGCGAGCTCCTCGTCGTGGCCGGGCGTGCGCATCGTCACGACGAGCGGCCTGCCGTCCACCCGGATCTCGAGCGGCTCCTCGACCGCGACCACGTCGTCACGGCCGTCGTGCCGGACGCGGGCGTAGCTGTAGGCGGACATCAGCCTCCGGCGGCCGAGACCGCCTTGTCCATGGCCGCTCCGGGATCGCGGACCGGGCCGCCGTGACCGACCACCAGCAGGGCCGGGCCTAGCTCTCGGAGCCGGCGCGCGGACTCCACGTCCTTGCCCTTGTCCCAGGTGGCCATGGCCGCGAGAGGGAAGCGCAGGTAGAAGTGGCTGGACACGGCGAGCCCGCCGATCGAGGTGAACACGTCGCCGACGACGATCGTGCGATCGCGGGTGTCGAGGAACGACACGTGGCCGGGCGTGTGCCCCGGCGTGGGGATGACCTCGAGGCTGCCGACGCGCTCACCGCCGGTGAGCGGCACGTCCGGTCTGGTCGCGAGCTTGGGCCACGAGCCGCGCGGCTTACCGTCGACGACCTTCTCGCCGGCGAGGATGCGCGCATCGAGTTGGGGCATCAGAACCTCGACCGAATCGCCGAGCTGCTGCCGCAGCGCGTCTAGTGAGCCGACATGGTCGCCGTGGCCGTGGGTCAGCGCGATCCGCCGGATCTCACCGCCGGCGGCGCGGGCGGCCGCGATCAGCTCGTCGGCACCTCCGCCGATCGTGGTGTCGACGAGCGTGAAGCCGTCCTCCTCCCGGACCAGGAACGCGTTGACGAACCGCCACCGGGTGATCTGGATCAGGTTCTGGTTGATCTGAGTGGTGCTCATTTCGCCTCCGTGGGCCAGAACTCTCGATCCGTCACCACGTCGCCTCGGTGAAGCGGCCCGAAGACTATGAACTCGAGGCCATCGGGGCCGGCTTCGAAGGCCCGGCCCGAGGCGGGGCCGAAGCGGATCGCGTCGAGGGGCCGTACCTCCCTGACCTCGTCATCGATCTTGACCCGGCCGCTCCCGGCCAGGACGACGACCACCTCCTCGGCGTGGCGGTGGCGGTGGCCAAAGGCCTGGCGCACCCCAGGCCGCACGCGCTGATGGCTCACGCCGGTGCGCGCGGCGCCGAGGGCGCGGCCGGCAAACCGGGCCTCGCCCATCTCCCCGTAGCCGAAACGCGGCGCCATGTCCTCCACCTCCTCGAGATTGAGGTGCGTGTAGCCGGCGCCGCCGGGCAGATAGCCGACGCCGCCCAGCGGCTCGAGCTCGATCAGCTCCGGAGCCTGACCCTCCGCGAGCAGCGCGGTCACCTCGGCGAGGAGAGCCTGGCCCTCCTCGGTTCGGAGCTGCTCGAGCGAGGCGTCGACCGACGCCTGGTCCAGCCAGAGCTCGGTCACCCACACGACGTCGGGCTCGGACCGGGAGCGGTTGACCAGATACAGCTCGCAGCCGGCGGTGTCCCTGAGCGAGTCGGCCGCGTCCAGCAGTCGCCCGGCCAGCTCGCCTCCGCGCTCCGGCTGGGCGGTGAACTTCACGTAGCGCGCGACGCCCGACACCGGGCTAATCCTAGGGAGGAGGAGGGCTCAGCCGAGCGCCGGCGTGGCGCGGAGCTCGTCCTCGGAGGAGAGCAGCTCGCGCTCGAGCTCGCCGTCGGCGCCGATCCGGTATGCGCCGGTGCGCACCAGCGGCGGCGAGTAGGCGTGGATGGTCACCGCCGGCTCCCCGCCCGCGTGCAGGACGCGATGGATTGCGACAGCGGGGACGGTGAAGACCGAGTTCGGGCCGAACACACGGGTCCGTGGCGCGTCGTCCAGGCGCAATCGGTCCTCACGGACCCGGCCGGAGATCACCGCGATCGCTGCCGACGACTCGTCGTGGTCGTGAAAGCCGGTGTCCTGATCCTCGCTCCAGCAGATCACCCAGGCGTTGACGTTCTCGTCGTCCCAGATCTGCTCGTAGACGCGGACGTCGTCGGCATGCTTGACCGCGTGGCGCCACAGCTCCGGCGCGCCGGCCAGTTCGGCGACGAACCGCTCGAGCTGGGCGGGGGTGAGGCTCACGCCGCCACCGCCTGCGTGGCCACGTCGGTGAGGATTCGCGCGGCGTTGACCTTCAGAGTCGAGTCCCACTCGGTCCGGGTCGGTTCGACGACCGGGCGATCGGAGCCGTAGACGAGCTGGCCGAGGCCCACGCGGCTTGCCATCGCCTCGATCGCCGCTGCGCCGTAGCTCGAGGTCTCGTAGAACGTGAGCGGGTCCCGGAGGTCGATCGGCGGCCCGCCGCGCGCGGCCAGGCGCTCGGTGTGCAAGGGCGCGCCGCCGGCGAGGATCGCGAACAGGACGCGCAGGGTCGGATGGCGCCGGCGCCCCGCGGCCGCGAACGTCAGCCAGGCCGCCTGCATCTGGGACACGTACTCGGTCAGCGCGGCCCACCACAGAGGCTCGGTGAGCGAAGACTCGCGCGGGCGCCGGTGGCGGCCCGGGCCGGGGTGGACGAACACCGGCATTCCGAGGGTCTCGGCGCGGGCCAGCAGCGGCTCGACCTCGGCCAGCGCGTCGGGTCCGCTCAGGGCGCCGGCAGGGATTGTCATGCCGGCGCATCCACGGGCGAGCAGTGCGTCCACGTCGTCGGGGTCGGGCCGGTCCAGCGCCACCGGTCCCCAGGCGCCGAACTCGGGCCCCAGGCCCTCGACCCCGACCAGGTAGGCCTCGATCAGGTCGATCGCCTCCTCGCGGGGGAGCGCCTCGAGCCCGATCGGGCAGGAGGGAGCGATCAGGACTCGATCCAGCCCATCGGCGCGGAGCAGCGCGGTCCGCTGCGCCGGAGTCTCGGCGGCCAGGTCGATTGCCCAGGCCTGCTCACCGGCGCAGTGCAGCACTGCGATCCCGTCCGTCCCGCGGACGAACGGCAGGCGCTCGCGGCGGGCCAGGGCTTCGAGGAGCGCAGGAGTCCAGATGTGCTGGTGGACATCGGCGCGTACGAGCACGTAAGGAATATAACACTAAGTCAATTGACTTTCTCCTAATGCCAGAATCCTGACCTGTATGACCATCGCGATCCGCCGGCCGTTGTTCGCCCTCGCCACCAGCGACCGGTTCGAGCGGGCGGTGCGGGCGACCCCGCAAGGCGAGGCGCTCGCGTACCGGCTGGCGTCGCGCTACGTCGCCGGTCGCACGGTCGAGGACGCGTTCGCCACCGCGCGCCGGCTGGCGGAGGGCGGCGTGCTCAGCTCGATCGACTTCTTCGGCGAACGGGTGACCGATCCGATCGAGGCGGATCGCGTGGCCGACGCGTACGTCTCGCTGGCCGGGCGGCTGAGCGAGGCAGGCGCCGGCGCGTATCTGTCGCTCGACCTCTCGCACATCGCGCTCGACGAGCCAGGCCCGGGAGTGCGCCGGCGGCTCGAGCGGATCGCTGCCGCGCTGCCCGCGGGTGCGCGGGTCCAGGTCGGGGCTGAGGAGGCGCCGCGGGCCGATCGCATCCTCGAGACCGTGCTCGCGGTGGCGAGCGCCGGCGGTGCGGTGTCGGCCACGCTTCAGGCCAATCTGCGGCGCAGCGTCCGGGACGCCGAGGTGCTGGCCGACGCGGGGGTGCCGATCCGCTTGGTCAAGGGCGCCTACGTGGAGTCGCCGGCGCTGGCGCACGCGTGGGGAGACCCCACCGACCTGGCCTTCGTCGACCTCGCGCACCGCCTGCAGCAAGCCGGCGCCACCGTGTCGCTGGCCACGCACGATCCCGTGCTGCGCGAGGCGCTCCTGCCGGCGATGCCCGGTGCCGGCGTCGAGATGCTCATGGGTGTGCGTCCGGACGATCAGGCGGCGCTGGCGTCTCGGGGCATCCCGATCCGCGTGTACCTGCCGTTCGGCGAAAACTGGTTCCGGTACGCGATGCGGCGGCTCGCGGAATCCCGGGGGGTCCATTAGCGCGACCAATCTGCCATTCGCCGTGCCGCCCCGGGGTGAATGGCCGTTCACTCGCGCCAGACGCGAGTGAACGACCATTCACGTGCGGGGTGTGGGGCGAGTGGCGGAAAACTCGCGCCGGGACCGGGCGTCGGCTTCGCCTGGGACCGGGCGTCGGCTTTGCCTGGGACCGCGGCTTCGCCTGGGACGGGCGTCGGCTTCGCCTGGGACGGGCGTCGGCTTCGCCTGGGACGGGCGTCGGCTTCGCCTGGGACCGGGCGTCAGCTGCGCGTCGCCGGCTTGGGCGCGCGGCGGGGCTCCACGAACGGCTCCTCGTCGGCCGGATGGCCGGTCTCGATGACCCGGGCGCGCGCCAGCTCGGCGTTGAACTCCGCCCCGAGCAGGATCGCCACGTTGGAGAGCCACAGCCAGACCAGGAAGATGATCACGCCGGCCAACGCGCCGTAGGTCTTGTTGTAGGAGCCGAACTGGGACACGTACAGGGCGAACAGGCCCGAGGCGATCACCCACACCGCCACCGCGAGCACGCCGCCCGGACTGAGCCAGCGAAATCCGGGATGCTTCACGTTGGGCGAGGCCCAGTACAGGATCGAGAACATGAAGCTGACGACGAGCAGCAGCACGGGCCACTTGGCGATGTCCCAGGCCTGCACAGCGCTGCCCCCGACGCCGATCAGGTTGCCGACCTGGCCGGCGAGGCCGCCGGTGATCACGACGGCCAGCGCACTGACGGCCAGGAGCACGACCATCACGGTCGTCACCGCCATTCGCACCGGGATCGTCATCCAGAACGGACGCCCCTCCTCGATGTCGTAGATCGCGTTCGAGGCGCGCATGAACGCCGCCACATAGCCGGAAGCCGCCCACAGCGCGCCGAGGATGCCGACCACGAACAGCACGCCGGCCGAGCTGCGGCTCTTGGCCAGGCCGTTGATCGCGCTCGTGAAGACCTGCTGGGCCGTCCCCGGGGCGAGCTTGTCGAGATTGTTGATCAGCGTGTTCGTGGCGGAATGGCCGACCAGCCCGACGATCGAGATCAGCGCGATCACGGCCGGGAAGATGGCCAGGATCCCGTAGTAGGTCAGCGCGGCGGCGAGATCGGTGAGGTTGTCCTCCTTGAACTCGCGCAGAGTCCGCTTGAAGACGCCGCCCCACGATCGTCTGGGCAGACGCGTCGGGCCCTTGGGCGCCGTGGCGTCCTCGACGGGTGCGGTATCCGCGTTATCAACGCGGGTAGCCTGCTCGGTCCCCGCACCGTGCTCGACGGTCATGCTCCCCTCCTCCGGCGGCTCGACTCTCGGTCTAGAACTTCCCGCTGTGAGGGCGGTCAAACGCAGTTGGTTCGTAACACCGGCTCCATGACGCGCTCGCTACAACTACAGGGATGCGTGATGCGGAACTGCTGCTGCGGGGGTGTCGGCGCCCGCTCGTGGTCGGCATGGGCGGCGGAGGGGACGTGGTCGGGGCGCTGGCCACGGCCGAGGCGGCGCGCCTTTACGACGGCGCCGAGCCCGTGCTCGGCGGTCTGACCTGGGAGCGGCGGCCGTTCGATCCGGTGCCCGGCCCACGGGCCGTGGCCGAGATCGCCGGCGCCGAGGAGATCGCCCCCGGGATCCTGCTGGCGGGTCCTGAGACCGGGCTGCGCGACCGGGACGTGGTGTTCGCCGAGTCGCGGATGTCGGAGTTCCTAGGCCAGCCGACCGTGCTGATCGACATCAACGCCGGCCCGGCCAGCGTGGCCACCGGCCTGGCCGAGGCGATAGCCGTGCTCAAGTGCGACCTGCTCGTCCTGATCGACGTGGGCGGCGACGTGATCGCGAACGGCGACGAAGCCGGCCTGCGCAGCCCACTGGCCGATGCGGTCATGCTCGCCGCGGGCGGCCGGCTCAGCACGAGCGGTCAGCCGGTGCTGCTCGGCATCTTCGGGGTTGGGTGCGATGCGGAGCTCTCGCCCGACGAGGTGCTCGCCCGGGTGGCCGTCGTCGCCGGCGCGGGCGGCCTGTGCGGCGCCCGCGGCCTGACGGGACCGGTGGCCGATCGGCTGGAGGCCTCGATGGAGCTGGTCAGCACCGAGGCCAGCGCCCAGGCCGTGCGCGCCTTCCGCGGCGCCGCAGGCACGAGCACGATCCGGGGCGGGACGCGGACGGTGGAGCTGAGCCCGGTCGCGGCGATGACCTTCTACCTGGACGTGGACATCACGATCAGCGCCGCCGGGCGGCTGGCTCGGGCGGTGGCGGATGCCGGCAGCCTGGAGGAGGCCAACGACGCTCTGAACGCGCTCGGCGTGTCCACCGAGCTCGACTACGAGCGCGACGCGGCCGGCGCCGAGGTGAGCGCCACTTCTCAGCCCGGGCGCTTGAACGCCGAGCGGTAGTCGACGCCCGGCACCTCGACGGCCGCGTTCACGGTCCGGCACCGTGCGCAGCGAATGCGGAGCTTGCGGTTCATGTACTCGGGCGGCATGGCCACCGCGAGGACGTTTCCGCACTCCGCGCACACGTAGTCATCCGGCCCGTTGGCGGAGAACACGGGGCGCTCGGGAGTCATCTGCACCGCGGTGCCGCCGTCGGGCGGGACCTCACCCGGCTCGACTCCTCGCATCACGATCCGGGCCATCGACGGCGCTCAGAGGGTGGACAGCTTCTCGGTGAAGTTCTTGATCATCGCGTCGAGCACCTGGACCATGACGCCCTCGCCCATCGAAGCGGCCTTGCCGGTGATCTGCGCCGCGGTGTGGATCGTGCCGCCGCCATCCGAGAGCGAGAAGGTGACGTCGGCGTTGGCGTGACCCTGTCCGCGGGTCTCGCGCGATTTGACCTGGAACACCGCGCGGTGGGCGTCGGGATCCTGCTCGATCACGGTCACCGTCCCGGCGTAGGTCAGTGACATCGCGCCCATCTTCACCTTGATCTCGGCCTTGACGCTGTCATCACCGGTCTTCTCGATGACCCGGCCGCCGTCGACGCACGGGACCACCCGCTCGAGGTCGAGGATCGCCTGCCAGCTCTCATCGAGCGGCTTGCCGGTCGAGAACGGGTGATCTAGTTCAACCATGGGTCATATCTCCTAGTCGGTTAGGGTTGATCCTATGCCAGAGCACTTTGGACCAGAGAACGCGACCTTGACGATCCGGACCGGGCGCAAGGGCGCCGCCGCCAAGGCCGGCCACGACCTGCTGATCGAAGTGGGCTCGTGGGAGGCGACGCTCGATCCCGACGCGCAGCCCGCGCTGACGCTCACCGCCGACTCGCGGTCGTTCCGCGTGCTCGAGGGCACCGGCGGGGTCAAGAGCCTCGACGACGACGACCGGGCGAACATCGCCAAGACGATCGACGACGAAGTGCTGAAGGGATGCGCGATCGAGTTCCGCTCGAACCAGGTCGAGCGCCGCCCGGACGGCCTGAGCGTCGTCGGCGAGCTCACGCTGGGCGGCCGGAGCGCGCCGGTGGCGTTCGAGCTGGGGATCGGCGACGGGCGACTGACGGGTGGCGCGACGGTCAAGCACACCGACTTCGGGATGAAGCCGTACACGGCCCTGTTCGGAGCGCTCAAGGTCGCCGACGAGGTGCGGGTCGGGATCGAGGCGAAGCTCGATCAGGCCTCCGCGTAGACGGCCTGCGCGTCGAGCCCGCCCTCGACGCCGGGCGGCAGCACGCCGGTGCCGTGGGCGTAGAGCGCGATGTCCGCGATCGTCTTGGCCTGGTCCGGATCGGTGCTCGAGACGAACGCGCCGTCTTCCCAGGTGAGCGCATCGGGCGAGGTGCCGAGCGCCGCGGCGGCCAGCAGCTGGGCCTTGGCCCGGATCTTGCCGGTGGCGCTCTGGATCGCGGCGGGCGTCTGGGCGGACGGTGCGGTGTTGTAGCCGTGCCCGGTGCCGAACCGGTCGGCGTCGGCGGGTACCACCTTCACGTCGAGCGCGGGCACTCCGAGCTCGGAGGCAACGAGTTGCGCGTAGCGCGCCTCCTCCCCGTCGGACTCCGTGGTCAGGCTGAGCACCATCTTGCCCGTGGGGTGCACACGCAGGAACACGGCCCGGTATGCCTCATTGGCCATCGGTGAATCTCCTCTCGGTTTCATCTGACGACGCCTCGCCTGCCAGGCGCTGGCGCTCCTGATACGCGGTCAACGCGTTGTGCTCCTCGAGGTCGCAGAAGCTCGGCTGGGGCCCGCCCAGCGGATGGGGCGGCACCGCCAGCCGGTCGCAGCCGGGGTAGATGCAGGTCTTCGGCGAGCTCATGACCCTCCGAGAGACCATCCCGGGGTGGTCTTGCCGCGGCTGGGGCCGTAGCCGCTCGGCATGGCGACCGAACTGCCCGCCACCGGCGTGGCGCTCGGCCACGGTTCCTCCTCAGGTTCCGGCTCCGGGACCTCGAACGGGACGCCGAGGTCGCCGGTGCGGGGCGCGCCGATCGCGTCGGCGACCTCGTCGAGCGCCTCGAGGCTGTGGCCGCTGACCAGCGCGTCGCAGAACGGGAGCGCCGCGACCAACCCGCCGGCTCGTGCCTCGAAGCCCCGTGCGCTCACGCGCGGGTTGACCCACACGATGCGATAGGCCAGCCGGCGCAGGCGCTCCATCTCGCGCCCCACGAGCGCTGGATCGCCCCGCTCCCACCCGTCGGACAGGATCACCACGACGGCGCCGCGGGCCATCCCGCGCCGGCCGTGACGGTTGTTGAACGCCTTCAGGGCATCGCCGATCCGCGTTCCGCTCGACCAGTCGGGCGCGGTGGCGGCGGCGCGCTGGATCGCCCGCTCGGGGTTGCGCGAGGCCAGGGCCCGGGTGACCCGGGTCAGGCGGGTGGCGAAGACAAAGGCTTCAGCGTTCGGTCCCGCACCCGCGGCACAGGTCAGGAACTGGAGATACGCACGCGCGTAGGGCTCCATCGAGCCCGAGATGTCGCACAGCAGCACGATCCGCCGGCGGACCACGCGCCGGCGCCGGCGGGCCAGGCGGATGGGATCGCCGGCCGTGCGCAGGCTGCTCCGCAACGTGCGGCGCAGATCGATTCGCTCGCCGCGGCGCTCGCGCTGGGCGCGGCGCGTGCGCCGCTCCGGCGTGGCCACGCGGATGCGTGTCATCAGCCGGTAGAGACTCGCCAGCTCTCCGGACTCGAGCGCGTCGAAGCGCTTGGTGCGCAGCACCTCCTCGTCGCTCGCCAGCACCGGCACCGGCACGTCGCGCGTGAGCTCGGACGGCCGGCTGGTGGAGGCGTGCGAGGGCGCCACGCCGGCCGGTGGAGCCTGATGAGCGCCCTCGGCGCTGCTGCGCGGCTCGTCGGGGGGCGCGGGCTCGGCGCCCGCGTCCTCGAGGACGGGCGGATCGGGTGTCCCGTCGCGGGGCGGTGCCGCGCCAAACACCGACCGGAACACGGCATCGAACGCGCGCACCTGGGCGGGCTCGGTCACGAACACACCGCGCGCGGTCCAATACAGGCGCCGGCGCGAGATCGGCTCGACCGCGGTCAGGGCCTGCGCGAACCAGGCGCTCCGCTCGGCGCTGACCGGCACGCCGGCGTCGTGCAGGCGCCGGCTGAACGCGCCGGCCACGGCGGGGAGGTCGAGCCCGAGCGTCCGCACCGTGAACGCGCTCATCGCCGGCTCACCAGCTGCTCGAGACCCGCCCCTCGGACCACCTCCTGGTCCTCGGCGTACTTGAGCACCGACCCGAGCGTGCGATCCACGGCCGAGACGTCGAGCTCGTCGACGCCGAGCACGGTCAGCGCGGACACCCAGTCGATCGCCTCGGCCACCCCGGGCGGCTTCTGGATGTCGGAGTCGCGCATGCGCGCCACCGCGTCGGCCACCTGGACGGCGAGTGTCTGCGAGGACGCCGGGACCCGCCGGCGCACGATCTCCACCTCGCGCTGCGGGGTCGGGTAGTCGATCCACTGATACAGGCAGCGCCGCTTGACCGCGTCGTGCAGGTCGCGCGTGCGGTTGGAGGTCAGCACGATGATCGGCGGATGCGTGGCGTGCACGGTGCCGATCTCGGGAATCGTCACCGCGGCCTCGGCCAGCAGCTCGAGCAGGAATGCCTCGAAGTCGTCGTCCGCCCTGTCGATCTCGTCGATCAGCAACACCGCCGGCCGGGGGCCGGGATGTTCGAGGGCGCGCAGGAGCGGGCGGCGGATCAGGTAGTCGCGCCCGAACAGGTCCTGCTCGCGCAGCTCCGTGCCCTGCGCCTCGGCGAGCCGGATGCTGAGTAGCTGCCGGGGATAGTTCCACTCGTACAGCGCCTCGGCCGCATCGATCCCGTCGTAGCACTGCAGGCGGATCAGCGGGGTGTCGAGCACGGCCGCGAGCGACTTGCCCGCCTCGGTCTTGCCGACCCCGGCCTCGCCCTCGAGCAGCAGCGGCTGGGGGAGTCGCAGGCTGAGGAACATCGAGGTGGCGAGCGCCTCGTCGACCAGGTAGTCGACCGCGCCCAGCCGGACGGCCAGCGTCTCCACGTCGGGTACGAGGTGCCGGATCTCGTCGGCCGCCTCGCCCGTCACTCTCGGCGGTGTCATGCCGCGTGCTGGCGCTCGAACGCCAGCTTGCAGCCCTCGCAGCAGAAGTAGTGGGTATCGCCGGCGTACTCGACCGACGGCACGTCCGGCCCCAGCGCGACGGTCATGCCGCAGATCGGGTCGACCGCGGTTGCCGGGACCGCGGCCCAGGACCGCGGCGCCGTGCTCGACCGCCGGCGCAACTCGATGATCGAGGCGAGGATCGAGAGTGCGACCTCGGCCGGGGTGCGCGCGCCGATGTCAATGCCGGCCGGCGTGTCGATCCGCTCGAGCAACTCCTCCGCTACCCCGTCGGAGCGGAGTTCGTCGAGCACCGCGGCGCCGCGCCTGCGGCTGGCCACGAGCCCCACGTAACGCACCCCGGCCTCGAGGGCCGCCCGCAGGATCGCGCGCTCGTCGCGGCCGTGAGCGGCCACCACCAGCGCCAGGTCGTCGGCGGACGGCACCGGCGATCCGCCGTCGTCGTCCCGACCGGGAACCGCGTCGAGCCCGAGTTCGGGCGCCAATCGCAGCAGCGCCGCCGCGATCGGCGTGTCGCCGGCCACGATCATCCGCGGTGGGGGGAGGAACGGCTCGAGGAACACCTCGATCGCGCCGCCCGACAGGCACGGGTTCTGGACCGTGACCGACCCTTCGTCGTGCGCCACCTCATGGCCCGGATCCACGTTGGCCGCGCTCTTGACGCTCGCCACCCCGGGGCCGTCGGGCAGGATCCGCAGCAGCAGCGGTTCGCCCCGCGCGATCGCCTTGAGCGAGTAGAGCCGGACGCTGTTCTGCGCGCATACCCCGCCGACGAATCCCTCCATGCTCCCGTCCTCGTGGACGAGCGCGACGTTGCCCGGCCGCGCGCTCGTCGGGTGCTCGACGCGCACCACCGTGGCGGTGACGAACGCGCAGCCCTGCGCGCTCAGCTCCTGAGCGCGACCCGAGAGCGGGCCGGTGATCACTGCGGCGGCTCCGGACGTCCCTGCATGGCCGCCCAGACTCGGGCGGGAGTGCACGGCATGTCGACGTGGTCGACGCCGTGGGACTCGTGCAGCGCGTCGATGATCGCGTTGACGATGGCCGGCGGCGAGCCCACGTTGGGCGACTCGCCCACGCCCTTGGCCCCGAGCGGATGGTGCGGGCACGGTGTGACCGTCTCGCCCAACTCGTAGTCGGGACACTCGAGCGCGGTCGGGATCAGGTAGTCCATGAACGAGTTGTTCAGGCAGTTGCCCTCTTCATCGAACGTGATCACCTCCATCAGCGCGATCCCGATCCCCTCGGCCAGGCCGCCGTGGATCTGCCCCTCGACGATCATCGGGTTGATCCGCACGCCGCAGTCGTCGACCGCGATGAAGCGCCGGACCTTGACCGCGGCAGTGTCGGGGTCGACGTCGACAACGGCGATGTAGGCGCCGCAGGGATACGTCAGGTTGGGCGGGTCGTAGATCACCTGGCCGTCGAGCCCGCCCTCCATGCCCTCGGGCATCGCCTCGCCGCTGTAGGCGTAAGCGGCGATGTCCTCGATCATCGCGCCCTTCTCGGGGTCGCCCTTGACGTACCAGCGGCCCTTCTCCCAGGCCAGGTCCTCGGCGCGGGTCTCGAGCATGGTCGCCGCGATCAGACGCGCCTTGTCTCGGACTTTCCGCGAGACGACGGCGACGGCCGCGCCGCTGACCGGCGTCGACCTGGACCCGTAAGTGCCGAGGCCGTACGGCGTGCGGTCGGTGTCGCCGTGGCGGACCTGTACGTCCTCGGGCGGGATCCCCAGCTCCTCGGCGACGATCTGGGCGAACGTCGTCTCATGACCCTGGCCCTGGGTCTGCGCGGAGATGCTGACCATCGCCTTGCCGGACGGATGCACGCGCAGGTCGGCGCCGTCGTTCATGGCCAGCCCGAGGATGTCCATGTGCTTGCGCGGGCCGGCGCCCACTCCCTCGGTGAAGAATGAGGTGCCGATGCCCATGAGCTCTCCGCGAGCGCGCTTCTCGGCCTGCTCCTTGCGGAGCTCGTCGTAGCCCGCGATGCGCAGCGCCTCGTGCATGGTCGCCGCGTAGTTCCCCGAGTCATACGTCCAGCCGGTGGTCGTCTCATAGGGGAACTGCTCGGGTGCGATGAAGCTGTGCATCCGCAGGTCGACCGGATCGACCTTCATCTCCAGGGCGAGCGCGTCGACCATGCGCTCGACCAGGTACACGGCCTCGGTGATCCGGAACGAGCAGCGGTAGGCCACGCCGCCCGGCGCCTTGTTCGTGTAGACCGCCTTGACCTTCACGTGGGCGGCCTGGAGGTCATACGACCCGCACACGATGTGGAAGAAGCCGGCCGGGAACTTGGTCGGCTGGGCAGTCGAGTCGAACGCGCCGTGGTCGGCGATCACGTCGACGCGCAGGCCCGTGATCTTGCCGTCCTTGGAGCACATCTCGGCGCGCATGACGTAGTCGCGGGCAAAGCCGGTCGACATCAGGTTCTCCGAGCGGTCCTCGATCCACTTGACCGGCACGCCGGCGACGATCGAGCCGGCGATCGCGCACACGTAGCCCGGATACACGGGGACCTTGTTGCCGAACCCGCCGCCGATGTCGTTGCAGCGGATCCGGATCATGTGCTCGGCCAGGCCGGCCACGTGCGCATACACGGTGCGGTGCGCGTTGGGGGCCTGGTTGCCGTTGTAGATGTCGAGCTGGCCGGTCTTCGGATTGAAGTCGGCGATCATCCCGCACGTCTCGAGCGGCGCCGGGTGGCAGCGGGGATAGATGATGTCCCGGGTGACGATCGTGTCGGCCTCGGCGAACGCGCGGTCGGTGGCCTCCTCGTCGCCGGCCTCCCACAGCGGGCTGGCGAGGTTGTCGACCTGGCCGTCCTTGTCGTCGCGGATCAGCGGCGCGTCGTCGTCGAGCGCCTTGCGGGCGTTGACCACGGCGGGCAGCGGCTCGTACTCGACGTCGATCAGGGAGAGCGCGTCGCGCGCGATGTACTCGTCGGTCGCGATCACGAACGCGACCTCCTGCCCCTGGAAGCGGACCTTGTCGCCGGCCAGGACGGCCTGCGTGTCGTAGGAGATCGTCGGCATCCAGGCGAGGCCCAGGGTCTCGAGGTCCTTCGCCGTGACCACCGCGGCGACGCCCGGCAGCTTGAGCGCCTCGGAGGTGTCGATCGAGAGGATCTTGGCGTGGGCGTAGGGACTGCGGAGCATCGCGCCGTGCACCATCCCGGGCAGGCGGATGTCGTCCAGGTACGTGCCCTGGCCGCGGATGAAGCGCGCGTCCTCCTTGCGCTTCAGGCGGCCGAAGCCAATCGGGCGCTCGGTCCGGGCGGTCTCGATGGTGGCCATGCCTGGTTATGCCTCCTGTTTCATGGCGGCTTCGTGCTCGGCCGCCCAGCGCACCGCGCTGACGATGTTCTTGTAGCCCGTGCAACGGCAGATCTGCCCCGAGATCGCCGTCCGGATCTGTTGTTCGGTGGGATTCGGATTCTCGTTCAAGAGGGCCCGCGCTGTCATCAGCATCCCTGGAGTGCAGAAGCCGCAGTGCAGGCCGTGCAGCTCGTGGAAGCCGAGTTGCACGGCGTCGAGTTGACCATCCTTCTCGAGCGATTCCACGGTGCTGATCTCGTGGCCCACGCACATCGCGGCCAGCGTCGTGCACGACTTGATCGGCTTGCCGTCCATCAGCACGACGCACGCGCCGCAGTTGGACGTGTCACAGCCCCAATGGGTGCCGGTCAGTCCGGGCGTGTCGCGGATGAAGTGCACGAGCAGCTGTCGCGGCTCGACCTCGCGCGAGACCTCCTGGCCGTTGATCGTGATCGTCACGTCCATGTTCAGTGGACCTCCTGCTGCAGGGCGCGCGCGGTGGCGCGGCGCAGCGCGCGGACCGTGAGCACGTTGGCCAGGTGGCGCTTGTAGTCGACGGGTCCGCGACCGTCGGGAACCGGAATGCAGTCCTCCGCGGCGATCGCGCCGGCCTGGGCGAACATCTCCTCGGAGGGCGCCTTGCCCCTGAGGGCCTCCTCCGCCCGCGCCGCGATGATCGTGGTGGGGCCGAGCGCGCCGAGCGCGATCCCCGCGTCGGCGATCGTCCCGCCCTGGAGCCACACGGCGGCCGACACGGCGGCGATGGCGAAGTCGCCCGCCCGGCGCTCCACCTTCTCGTGCGCCGAGCCCGCGCCCTGGCGAATCGGCAGGCGGATCTCGGTCAGCATCTCGTCCGCGCCCACCGCGGTCGTGAACGGCCCGATGTAGAAGCCATCCATGCCGACGGCGCGCTCGCCGCTCGGGCCCTTGATCACCAAGTTCGCCTTGAGGGCCGCGCACACGATGGACAGGTCCTCGGCGGCGTCGGCCTGGCACAGCGACCCGCCGATCGTGCCGCGGTTGCGCACGACCGGGTCGGCGATCACCTCCTCGGCGTCCCGGAACACCGGAAAGCGCCGGGCCAGCAGTTCGGACTCGAGCAGCTCGGCGTGGCGCGTCAGAGCCCCGATCCGGACCTCGGTCATGCGCTCATCGATGTAGGAGAGCTCGAGGTCGTTGATGTCGATCAGGTACTCGGGGTTGGCCAGCCGGAGCTTCATCATCGGCAGCAGGCTGTGCCCGCCGGCGATCAGCCGGGCTTCGGGGCCGTGCTCGGCAAGCGATGCGATTGCGCCGTCGACGCTGGTCGCCCGCTCATAGTCAAATGGCGCGGGAGTCTGCACCAGTTCTCCTTGTCCTTGGGTTTCTTCAGTCGTCCTTCTTGAAGCGGCGCAGGAAGGCGAGGCCGGACTTGGCGACGGCGCCCTCGGCGGGCTCACCGGTTTCGCCGGTTTCGGTCCCAGGCGGCGGTGCGCTTGCGCCGACCGCGGCCGGCATTCGCTTGCGGACGCCCGGGGACTCGCTTGGCTCGTACTGCACCGGGGAGTCGGTACCGATGACCGGCGAGCGGGGCATCGACTCCGGGCGCGTCTGGCGGCCCTCCGGATAGAGGCCGCGGGCGGCCAGGCTGCCGTAGGCCGGGTTGCGCAGCGCCGGCCCGTTCGGGCTGGCCGCCGCGATCGGCGCCTCGCGGCCCAGCCGGGCCAGGGTGAGGGTGCCTCTCGTGTAGACCTCGCTGATGCGCGGGGCCTTGGTGGTCTTGCTCTCCGGGAAGTTCCGGAACCCCTCGGCCGCGGATCCCGGATAGAGGCCTTCGACCAGACCGACCGCGTCCTCCATGCCGGCCTTCTTGACGAGCAGTCCCTCGAGCAGGTCAACGCCGGCGTCGAGGTTCTGGTTGATCGTGGTGACCACCTCGTTCACCGGAGCGCTCTTCTCGATGATCCCGACGACGCCGGAGATCGCCTGGTCGAGGCCCTTGGTGATCTTCTGGAGGGCGAGGATCGTCGAGACGAGGTAGAAGACGAGCGCGAGCACGATCAGGACGACCGCGACGATCATGACTACACCAGCTGCTGGCATTCGTGCCCCCTATCAGGCGTCGTCGAGGATCACGTCGAGCGAGCCACCGTAGTCGGCGGCCGTCTCGATCGTCTTGATTACCTGCCCCTGCGTCGTGAGCAGGAGCGCCGCGGCGTCGAGATCGGTTGATCCGTTCTGCGCCGCGGTGGCTATCTGCTGGACGCTCGGCACGATGCTGTTCGCCGCGTTCAGGACGCCGCGCAGCAGGTACACGACGACCGGCAGGATGACCAGGAGGAGGATCGCGTCACCGATCCATTCGAGCGTCATTGCGGCCTCCTTTCGGCCACGACCCGCGCCTTGGTCGCGATGCCGGGCAGCGCGCTCAGGATCGTGTCGAACTGGGCGTTGATCGCCTTGACCGCGGGCTCGAGCGGCTTGAGGTGCTCTTGCTCAACGGTGGCGAGGGCCCCGGCCAGCGTGGCCAGGTTCTGGGAGGTGGTCTCGAGGTCCTGGCGGACCTTGATCAGCGCCGCGGCGAGCACGGCGATCACGACGATGGCGAGGAGGACGGTGAGGATGATCAACGTGGTCATCGGGCACCACCGTTGCCGTTGCCGTAGCCGTCGGTGAGGGCGTTCATGTAGCCGTCCTGGACCACGGCCTCATCCACGATCATGCCGAGCACGGGCGCGGTGGCCTCGAGCTGGGGGATGTTTGCCGTCTGTCCGGCGACCTTGCCGGCGACGTCGAGCAGCCCGGCAACCGAGTCCCTGATGTCGGTCACCGTCCGGATCAACACGGCCAGCAGGCCCGCGACGGCCAGCGCGGCCACGAGGCCGATGATCAGCGCGATCGCCCACGCGCCATGGTTGGAGAGAGCAGCGACCGCGATCATTTCCCGACCGCCACCTTGCGCAGCGCACGCGCCGAGTGCAGGATCCGGACGCCCGAGTCGTTGATCCGGCCGATCCCGCCTAGCTCCGTCGTCTGTGCGCGGACCTTCTCCACGCCCTCAACTGCCGTGCGCGCCTGCTTGGCGATCCGCATCGCCAGCATCACGATCGTGATCACGATCGCCGCAGCGACCAGAGTGACCACGACGCCGAGCACGAGCCCGATGATCCAACCGGTGGAAGCACCGATCAAGATCAAGTCACACCTCCTGTGTTCGTTCTCTCCTCGTCTGCTCCTTGGAGGACGCCGGACCGGCTGGCGATCTTCCTCCCGGCGCTACTTTGCCGCGCAATCGTTTGCGCGTCAACTGCATAAACGGGATTGCTACGCCCGGGCTTTCTGCTCGCTCTCGGCGAGCACGGCGTGGTAGTCCGCATCGGTGTCGACGTCGCGCGGGATCGGCCCGCTCGTGGGCACGTCGACCACCTGGTCGGCGTGGCGATCGAGCAGCTTCCACACGCCCTTGTCGCCGTGCAGCGCGCTTAGGTCGTCGAACGTGGAGCGGGCGAACGCGAGCGGGTGGCCGCGGCCGTCCTCGTAGGCGCAGGCGGCGTACGGGGCGTCGCCGCGACCCGCGAGAAGCGCTCGTACGGACTGCGGGCGGACCCCGGGCTGGTCTCCGAGCATCAGCACGAGCACGTCGGCGTGCGGGTTGACGCTGGCGAGCGCGGCGGCGATCGAGGACGAGCACCCCTCGCCGAAGTGCTGGTTCTCGACGACGGTGGCGCCGGTGAGGTCAACCCGTGCGCGGACCTCGTCGGCGGCGCCACCGATCACGCAGACCACCTGGTCGAACGCGCAGGCGCGGGCGGTGTCGAGCACGTGGTCGAGCAGCGTCCGGCCGTTGTACGGAAGCAGCTGCTTGGGGGCGCCGAGGCGTTGCGATCCGCCGGCGGCGAGGACGAGACCGGTTACGAACGGCATGGGCCGATTATGGCCCCCGGCGGTGCTTGGGAGATAACCGTCGTATAGCCCCGGTGATCTCCCAAGAGGCCGGGCCGGGCGGGTGGCGAAGTCCCGGCCGGGGGGCGGGAGGGTCAGGCGGCGCGGCGTGGCGCGATGAGGGCGGGCAGCACGTGCCGGGCCAGCTCGAGCTGATCGGCCGGCTTGGGCTTCGAGATCACGTAGCCCTGGACGAGGTCGCACCGCAGCCCGCTAAGCAGCCTGAGGCACTCGTGGTCCTCGACGCCCTCGGCCACGACCCGCAGGCCCAGCGCGTGGGCGAGCTCGACGGTGGCGGTGACCAGGGCGAGGTCGCGGCCCTGCTTGCTGTCGGCGAGCCGGCTGATGAAGCTGCGGTCGAGCTTGAGCTCCTTGACCGCCAGGCTGCCCAGGTAGGCGAGCGACGTGAAGCCGGCGCCGAAGTCGTCCACCGAGACGACCAGACCGAGGTCGTGGAGCTTCTGGATGGCGTGCTGCGAGCGCTTGAAGTCGGCGATCGCGGTGGTCTCGGTCATCTCCAGGACCAGGACCTCGGGGCCGAGCCCGTAGCCCGCGAGCAGGCGCGCCACCAGGTCGGGGAAGTCGGGGTTCAGCAGGTCCGAGGCGGAGATGTTGACCGACACCGTCATCTCACGGCCGGCGCTGCGCCAGGAGGCGCACTGGAAGAGCGCCTCGTCGAGCACCACCGCGGTCAGCGCGCCCATCAGGCCCGCATCCTCGGCCAGCGCGATGAACTCGAGCGGGGGCACGTAGCCCAGGCGGGGGTGGATCCAGCGCACCAGCGCCTCGACCGAGTTGATATCCCCGGTCGCGAGGTCGACCTGCGGCTGGTAGTGGAGCTCGAGCTGGCGCTGCTCGATCGCGTCCCGCAGCTCCTCGACCAGCTGCATCCGGTTCGCGGCGCCGTCGAGGTCCTCCTGGTAGATGGCGAAGCGCTTGCCCTCGAGCTTGGCCCGGTACATGGCGAGGTCGGCGCAACGCACGAGGTCGGCCGCGTCGGCGGCGTCGTCGGGCAGCACGGCGATGCCGATGCTGGCCCCGATCTGGACCCGCACGGCGTCGAGCGTGAACGGTTCCTCGATCTGGGCGGTCAGGCGCCCCGCCACGGTCGCGGCGTAGTCGGCGCCGGCGTCGAGCAGCGCGACCGCGAACTCGTCGCCGCCCAGGCGGACGACCAGGTCGGAGTCGCGCAGTGAGCTCTCGAAACGGGCGCCGAGCTGGCGCAGAAGGTCATCGCCGGCCGAGTGCCCGAAGGAGTCGTTGACCTCCTTGAACTTGTCGAGATCGACGAACATGAAGGCCAGGCTGCGAGCCGGCGCATCCGGGTCGCGCTGCTCGGCGACGAACGCATCGAGCAGCTGGAACAGCGCCCGGCGGTTGCCGAGCCCGGTCAGCTGGTCGGTGACCGACTCGCGCCGGCGCTGCTCGGTGAGCGAGCGCAGCCCGACCAGCGACAGCGCCGAGCGCACGCCCGCCACGACCAGCGTCGCGGCGGCCAGCCCGAGCGACACGCGACCGACGTGATGCATCGAGCCGACGAACAGGATCATCAGTGCTGACGCGGCCGCCAGGGCGGGAAGGGCGAAGCCGGGCGGTTCCTCCGAGACGGAGGCCCGGGCGGCGGGCGATCTGATCCAGACCGCCACCGACACGAGCAGGATCGACAGCGGCCACCCGATCGCGTCGCTGAAGCCGCCGATGAACGAGTTGGTGCCGAGCAGGTTGGCGATGTCGCCCCCGGCGTTGAGCGCGTAACCGACCGCAAGGAGAAACCACGGGAGCTTGCGCCGTCCGGGCACGATCGCCGCGCCGCCCACGACCAGGCCGAGGAGCAGGACGTCCCCGACCGGATAGGTCAGGTTCAAGGCCACGGCGGCGGCCCCGCCGTCGACATGATTTAGCACCGCCTTGAAGGCAAACGCGGCACAGATCGCCGCCGCCCCTAGCCCGGCCACGCCGCCGTCGAGCCAGCTGGCCAGGCTGAAGCGCTTGACGTCGCTGCGCAGGAGCAGCATCAGCGCGAAGTAGGTCACCGGGTAGAACGTCACGTAGAAGGCGTCGGCCAGCGATGGCGGAGGCGGCGTCACGTCTGCGACGGGGTGGACGGTCAGGACGATGTCGCCGGCGGCCCAGCAGAGCAGACCGACGCCGAGCAGCACGGGGACGACGCGGCCGCGCCGCATGGTCCACGCCCTCCAACAGCAGAGGACTCCGGCGACGATCTCAAAGACGTTCACGCCCCAGCCGTCGAGCCACTCCCACTCGATGCCCAGCACCTCGACGATCACGTAGCCGACCGCGAGCGCGGCCAGCAGGGCGTACATCGGCCAGACGAACGCGGGAGTGCGATCGGCCGAGCGCCGGCGCGGCAGCAAGGCAGCACAGAGCCGCGAGCCAGTGTGGCCGCCGGTTGCTGCCCGTTGGTCCGGTGCGGTCGCCATGCGCGTCTTCTAACTTCGGTCCGTCCGCCGGTGATTCGGCAGATCGGCCCGAAACTTGTGCGAATCGGTGCGCGGTGGCCGGACGGGCCGCGGGCTCGGCGGGGCTCAGACCCGATGTACGGCGGCGAGCAGGCCCGCGTAGGAGCGCACGAGCGCGGCGCGCTCCTGCGGAATCAAGGGGCTGGCCAGGTTGCAGCCCTCCTCCACCCATTGGTCGGAGTAGCGCATGGCGAGCGCGCGCTGCTCGGCCGCGACCATCACATCGGCCTCGGGAACGCCATAGACGTAGGCATAGAGCGCCGCCAGAGCCGCCACCAGCGGCGCTTCTGAGCCACCGGTGTCCTCCCGCTGGTGCTCGCGGTGTATCCGCCACCACTCGACCTCGAGCTCCGACGCCCGCCGCGGATCGAACGACTCGCCGTGGTGAGCGGCGACCAGGCGATAGAACCGCTCCATCGTCCGCCGGGCGCCTGCGGGGTCGTTGTCGGGATAGGGCGCCCACAGTTGGTTGGCGCGCATGACCAGCCAGGCCCCCCGTAGCGTCGAGGGCCAGGGCAGCCCGAAGGTGTGGCGGGTGAGCGTGACGGCCGAGCGCAGGAATGGCAGCCACTCCCGTCGGTAGTAGGCGACCCAGGCGGCGGTCTCGAGCCTGCCGACCTGTCGGGGATCGAACGAGCGGTGGGGCTTCGGCTTCGCGGTGGCGCGCCGGGCGCCGGGCCGGCGTCTGCGTCGGGCTCGCGGCATCGTGGGGGTGACCGTAACCGATGTGCGGGCGCTCGTCAGGGCG
This sequence comes from uncultured Solirubrobacterales bacterium, assembly GCA_963832315.1. Classification (GTDB taxonomy): domain Bacteria; phylum Actinomycetota; class Thermoleophilia; order Solirubrobacterales; family Solirubrobacteraceae; genus Palsa-465. Next base: position 85,095 of record CAWHTT010000019.1, read on the forward strand.
CGGGGCCGGTCAGTGCGCCGGGCCGAAGTGCGCGAAGGACCGCGTGCTGGTCACGACCGTGATCATGCTCCCGCGCAGGCCGGCCTCGAACGTGGCCAGATCCGTGGTCAGCGAGAGCACGTCGACGACGCGCACCGGGACGCCGGCGGCCCGGGAGATATCGATCGTCATCGTGCCGCGGCCGAAAGAGCTGCCGGCCGGGACGTCCACGAGTGAGCCGAACTGTGCCTTGATGGCCGAGCCGGGGAAGATCCCGGTGTACTCCTCGGTCGCGGTGCCGTCGACGGTCCGCGGCCCCTTGTCCTGAACCTGCTCCGCGCCGCGGCTCAGGAACGAGAGGCCCGTCTGGGCCAGGGAGTCGAACGTCTGCTCCTCGGCGGCGGGACCCGGCTGATAATGGACCCCGTCGGAGGAGACCAGGAACTTGCCGCCCGACGCCCTGATGTATTGCGTCCCCGAATCCGACGTGGTGATCTTGGCTTGGAAGTCGTGGACGTCCGTGAACTGGACGAGGCCGGTCTCGGTGCTGCGGACATTGCGAAGCCGGGCGTTGAGCCTCGCCGCCGTGGCCGGCGCGGCACCGGTTACGTGCAGGCGCCCTACCTGGGTGAAGCTCTCGTCGAACGCGCGGTTGGACAGCGCGGCCAGCGCCTGCTGCACCGCCTGCTTCGGGTCGGAGGGGATCGTCGCGGAGCCGGCGGTGCTCGAGTGAGCGTTTGACCCGCAGGCGCCGGCGAGGAGCGCCGCCAGCAGCGGCCACCATCTACGCGCGCGCAACATGGACCGCATATACCCCGCAGGCGAGGTGTGCGGAACAGCACCTAGGGTGGCTGGGCGCGTGCCGCATCGGTGCGTAGGTTCTCTCCCTGTGAACCGTCTAACCGCCGACATCAAGGCGTGGGCCGTGCCGGCGATCCTGCGGGGGCTCCTCTGACTGCGCCCGTGTGAGCGAGGCCTACTCTCTCGCTCCACCGAGAGTGAGCCTGCTCGCGCCGGGCCCCGTCGCGGGACTGCGGAGAACATCCGGGGAGGCGCACGCCGAGTGCGCCTCCCCGACACGTTGGATTCGCGTCGGGGCGGACCTGGGTAGGTTGTACGGCATGTACTTACCGAACCTGGATGGTTTTCCGAGAAGAATTGCGATCCTCGTCGCGATATCGCTGGCCGCCGTAGGCGTCGCGGCGCCCGCCGCCGCGGCCAAGCCGGGCGGGTCGATCCAAACCGGGCCCAACGGGGTCACCGCGCTGGGTTCCTGGCATGTGTCGACTCATTCGACCTTCCCCGCGGCGGTTCGCGCCCTGGGCGCGGCGAATCAGGTGCAGGCTCACCCCCACGGCAGCTCCTGCACCGGCATCGGCACCTGGAGCGGGCTCGGACTGCGGATCGTGTTCACGTCGTTCAGCACCGACCCCTACTGCAAGGCCGTGCGCGCGCAGACGGGCACCATCTCGGGACCCGCGGGCCGGCGGCACTGGCAGACGGCGCGCGGGCTGCGGGTCGGCGACAGCCTCGGCAAGCTCAAGCAGCTCTATCCCAAGGCGGTCAAGGGGCACGGCGGGTGGGCCATCGTCTACAGCCTGCACTCGGTGATCGCCGAGGGCTCGCGACTCGACATCGTGACGGCTCAGGTCAAGGGCAACCGGGTGTCGGCCTTCAAGCTGTGGATCGGAGGGGCCGGCGACTGAGCGCGTCGCCGGCCCCTCCGATCGGCCTCGGTCAGCTCTGCGGCTGCACGACCATCAGCGTGTAGCCGACCGCGTCGCGGAACCAGAACATCGGCGGAACCGGGTCGCCCATGCGGGATACCTCGGCGTCGACGTCCACCCCGAGCGCCTTGAACTGCTCATGGGTCGCGTCGATGTCGTCGGTGGTCAGGATGATGCCGGTCTCGTACGGACTGACGTCCTTGCCCGGCGGCGGGGGCGCCAGCGCGATGCCTGCGGTGCCGTTCGGCGGGTAGACCTCGACCCAGCGATACTCGCCGCCGAACGGGACGTCGGTGCGCTTCTCGAAGCCGAGCGACTCGTAGAACTCGATTGAACGATCCACGTCGGCGGTCGGCAGGCAGACCAGGCTGATCGTGCCGATCCGGGTTGCGGTGGTGCTCATTGCGGCCTCCTGGGGTATGGATTTCGTGGCTTTAGACCCCGGGTGGCGCGAGAACTCATCGCTCACACGGGCGGGCTTCGATCAGGCTCGTGGGGGCGGCCATCTGTGACACCTGCACGAGCCTGAACCCGGCGCCGGCCAGGAGATCGGCGAACTCATCCTGGGTGCGTTCGCGGCCGGTGAGCATCGCCATCATCGTGAGGTCGAGGAGCTTGCCGAAGTGCGGGGCGTCGCCGGGCGGGAGCACAGCGTCGATGATCAGCAGGCGGGAGGTGTCCGGGATCGCGCGCCGGATCGTCTCGAGCAAGCGCCCCGCCTCCGCGTCGGTCCAGTCGTGGAGGATCATCGAGAGCAGGTAGACGTCGCCGCCGGCGGGGACCGACTCGAAGAAGTCGCCGCCCACCAGTTCGACGCGGTCGCGGACGCCGGCGTCCTGCAACAGTTCATCGGCGCCCGGAAGGACGTGCGGAAGGTCGAGGACCGTCGCGCGAAGGTCCGGGTGGCGCTCGAGGAAGGCGGCGGTGAGCCCGCCGGCACCGCCGCCCACGTCGACCAGGTGACGGTCGCCGGACAGGTCTGCTGCGGACACGGCAGCCGTGTGCACCTTCCGGCCGATGCTGCCCATGGCGGCGTGGAACTTCGCCGAGGACTCGGGGTGAGCCGACAGGTAGGTCCACCAGTCGGTGCCGAAGCGCATGTCGAAGGCAGGGCGGTCCGAGCGCACGGCGTCGACCAGGCCGCGGAAGGCGTCGTAGTGCTCCTCGTTCCACATCACGGCCATCGCGTGTAGGGAGCCGGGCACGTCGCTGCGCAGCGTTTGACCGGCCGGCGTGAGCTCCCAGCTCCGCGGCCCGGTCTGGGCGAACAGCCCGTGACAGGCCAGGTTGCGCAGCAGCCGGTGCACGCGGTCCGGCACCGCGCCGGCGCGCTCAGCGAGCTCGTCGCTCGTGTCGACGCCGGCCGCGATCAGATCGGCCAGCTTCAGCTCGGCGGCGGCGTAGATCGCCTGCGAGATCTGATAGCCGCCGATGAGGGCGAGGACGTGGGCGGCGTCGGCCGGCGTGGGCGCCGACGGGCGGGCGTGATCGACTTCTGCGACTGCTGACATGCGAGGACCCCCGAACGGTAGTATTTGCAATCTGCAAACAAACCATAACGGAGAATGCTTGCAGTCTGCAAATAAAATTTCGGACGGCCTGTCCGAGCCGGAGCCGTTCACCTCCCAGGAGTTCCTGACCTGGCGGGGATTCCTGCGCGTCCACCGCCACGTGACCGCAGAGCTGGACCGCAAGATGCTCGAGGAGCACGGACTTCCCCTGGATCAGTACGGGATCCTCATCACGCTCGTCTCCGCGCCGGGCATGGCGCTCCGGATGGGCGAGCTAGGCGCGCGCCGGCTGGTCAGCCCGAGCAAGATCTCGCGTGCGGTGGACGAGATGGAGCGCGCGCGCCTCGTCAAGCGAACGCGCGACCCGGATGACGGCCGCAGCTTTCTCGCCACGATGACGCGGCGAGGCCTGCGCAAGCTTCGCGAGGCACAGGTGACCCACCATGCCGTGGTGCGTGAGCGGTTTCTCCAGGGGTTGAGCGAGCGGCAGGTGGACGAACTCGCGCGGATCTGGGACAGCGCCGTGCCCGGGGTGGTGGAGTCGGAGGTGTGGCCGCCGCTCGAGATGAGGAGCCGCGCGTGACCGAGATCGCACTCGAGCCGGTCGACCGGATCCGGATCACGATCCTGATCGACAACCTGACCGACGCGCTGCTGGTCGATCAGCCGGGGGTCGCGCGGTTGAACTGGCCCCGGATGTTCCACGGCGCGGTCCCGAGGGCGAACGCGCGAGTGAGCCCGGAGAGCGGCGTGCCCGACGCGCTGATCGCCGAGCCTGGGTTCTCGGCCCTCGTCCGGGTCACGCAGGGAGGGCGTGAGCGAACGATCCTGTTCGACACCGGCGTGTCACCGAACGGGATGGCCGAGAACATGCGCCGCCTGGGCATCGATCCCGGGGAGATCGAGGTGGTCGTGCTCAGCCACGGCCATTGGGATCACGTCACGGGCATCGAGGGCCTGGTGCGGATGCTCGGCCGGACGAGCCTGCCGGTGATGATCCACCCCGAGTTCTGGAACCGGCGACGAATCACCTTCCCGGGACTGGAGCCGGCCGAGCTGCCCGCGACCAGCCGCGGCGCCCTCGAGGAGATGGGCTTCGCGATCGTCGAGGAGCGCCAGCCCTCGTTCCTGCTCGACGGGGCGGTGCTGATCACCGGCGAGGTCGACCGGACGACGCCGTTCGAGACCGGCTTCCGCGGCCACGAGGCGCTGCGCGGTGAGAGCTGGCAGCCCGACCCGCTGATCCTCGACGACCAGGCGCTCGTCGTCCGGGTGCGCGACCGCGGCCTCGTGGTCCTGACCGGCTGCGGTCACGCCGGCATCGTCAACACGGTGCGCTACGTGCGCCGGCTGACCGGGCACGACGACGTGGCGGCGGTCGTCGGTGGCTTTCACCTGAACGGCCCGATGTTCGAGCCGATCATCGATCCGACCGTGGACGCGCTGGGCGAGCTGTCGCCGGCGCTGCTCGCGCCGGCGCACTGCACGGGGTGGAAGGCCGTGCACCGGATCGCCGCCCGGTTCCCGGACGCGTTCGTGATGCCCACGGTGGGCACGACGATCGAGGTCTGAAGGCGCGCGAGCAATCTGCCACTCGGCGTGCTGGCCGGGGCGAGTGGCACTTGACTCGCGCTATGCGCGAGTGAATTGGCATTCACCCCGGGGCGGGGGCCGAGTGGCAGATTGCTCGCGCCACCGACGCGATGTGGGGCCGCCTGCGGCGGCGTCCGTCGGATGTGGCGCGGCAGGCCCGTCAAGCGAGGCATGCATGCCGAGCGGGCCGTCGCCGCGACCGCCGGGTGCCCCATCCGGACAGGACGCGCACTGACCGGACGGGGGACACGGCCCCAGGGATGCCGAGCGCAGCGAGGCCCCAGTACTACGCGTGGGCCGCCCGGGCGTGCTTGGGCAGCCAGAACACCGCCGCGCATGCCGCGACCAGGAACGCCACCGCCAGCAGCAGGGCGTGATCGGAAGCGCCGACGAACGCCACCGGGCCGTGGCCGTGGCCAACCGAGTCGAACAGGACGGTGCCGACGGCGGCGATCCCGATCGACATCGCCAGCTGCTGGATCGACTCGAGCAGGCCCGAGGCCGAGCCGAGCTCATGCGGCGCCACGCCGGCCAGGATCACGTCGAACATCGGGACGAACACCATGCCCATGCCGAAGCCGGTGATGGCCAGCGGACCGGCCAGATCCCAGGCGGTCACGCCGCCGCCGGCCGAGCGCATCACCATGTCGACCACGATCAGGCCGATGGCCATGACCACGATCCCGATGTGCATCGTGGTCCGGCCGATCTTGGCCAGCAGGGCCGAGGAGGTGATCGAGCCGCCGATCGCGGTCACCGGAATCGCCACGGTGGCGACCGCGCAGGCCAGCGGGCTGAACCCGAGGCCGGTCTGGAACATCACGTTGAGCGCGATCATCATCCCGCCCATCGCGCCGATGAAGCCGAGCACGACGGCGAGGCCGGCGACGTAGGCGCGGCGCTTGAGGATCGAGGGCTCGACGAGCGGCGCCCGGCCCTGGCGGGCCCGGCGCGACTGGAGCACGCCGAACGCGGCGAGGGTGATCACACCGCCGGCGAGCAGGGCGAACGACCAGGCCGGCCAGCCGTGCTCGCGGCCCTGGATCAGCGGATACACGAGCGCGAAGCCGCCGACCATCGCCAGCGTGACGCTCGGGGCGTCCAGGCGCAGGCCAGGGGTGGCCGGCGCGGTGCGGGGCAGGAAGCGCCGGCCGGCGGCGATCGCGGCGAGGCCGAGGGGGACGTTGACGAGGAAGATCGCGCGCCAGCCGGTGCCCAGCAGGTTCAGGTTGACCAGGCCGCCGCCGACCAGCGGGCCGGTGACGGCGGCCAGGCCCATGACCGGGCCGAACACGCCGAAGGCCTTCTGCTGGCCCTCGTCGCCGAACAACTCGCGGATCAGCCCGAAGCCCTGGGGGACCATGATCGCGGCCACCGCGCCCTGGAGCGCGCGGGCGCCGATCAGGGCGGTGGGCGTGGGCGCGAGCGAGCACAGGATCGAGGCGACCACGAACCCGCCGATGCCGACGAGCAGCACCCGGCGGCGACCCAGCACGTCGCCCAGGCGGCTGCCCAGCATCAGCGTCACCGCCATGGCCAGCGTGTAGGCGGCGGAGATCCACTCGATCGCGGCGTAAGAGCCGCCGAGGTCGTGACGGATCGCGGGGGCGGCGGTCTGCGCGATCGTCGAGTCCAGCAGATCCATCACCGAAGCGGCGAGGACCACGACGAAGCCGAGCCACGCGGCCCGGCGGGTGGGGGTGAGGGTGGTGGTTGACATGGCACGAACCCTCTCGAGTAATGCGGTCACTTTCGGTCCGCGATTGAGCGATTTAGGTCACCTACGGTCCGCGATCTGTGAGAGCATGCGCGCATCATGGTTCAGACCTCCGCTCGCCTCCTCGCTCTCCTCTCACTGCTCCAGGTTCGCCGGGAATGGACCGGCCAGGAGCTCGCCGACCGGCTCGAAGTCGGTCCCCGCACCATCCGTCGCGACGTCGACAAGCTGCGCTCGTTGGGCTATCCGATCGAGGCCGCGCCCGGCGTGGCTGGCGGCTACCGCCTGGGCGCGGGCGGCGAGTTGCCGCCGCTCCTGCTCGACGACGCCGAGGCGGTCGCGGTGGCGGTCGGGCTGCGGACCGCGGCGGCCGGTGGGATCGCCGGGATCGAGGAGACCTCGGTGCGGGCGCTGACCAAGCTCGAGCAGGTGCTGCCGGGCCGGCTGCGCCGGCGGGTCAGCGCGCTGAGCGACGCCACCTCGTCGTTCGGGGTGGAGGGGCCGCAGATCGACCCCGAGGTGCTGGCCACCCTGGCCGGCGCCTGCCGGGACAGCGCCCGGCTGCGGTTCTCCTACGTGGCCCGGGACGAGCGGACCTCGGTGCGGATCGTCGAGCCGACCGCCGTCGTGTACAGCGGGCACCGCTGGTACCTGGTCGCCTTCGACCTCGATCGAGACGACTGGCGCACGTTCCGGCTGGACCGGATCCGGGGGCGGGTACGGCTTGGAGAGCGCGGTCGCCGCCGGATCGTGCCCGGCGGCGATCCCGCGGCCTTCGTGCGCTCACGGTTGCGTGGCGTCTGGGACGGCGAGGCGTCCGAGGTGGTTCCCGGCCGGATCCGCATGCGTGCGCCGGCGGCGCAGATGCGGGGGCGGATACCGGGTCGTTATGCGGTGGTCGAGCCGGATGGGGAAGAGGCGTGCATCGTCACCTCGCGCGGGCGATGGTCGCACGGCTTCCTGGTCTGGATCGCCATGCTCGATGAGCCGATGGAGGTGCTGGGTCCGCCCGAGCTGGTCGAGGCGGCTCGGGCGGTGGTGGCGCGGCTGTCCGCTGCGGCGTGATCAGCCGGTCCAGCGGGGCGCGCGCTTCTCGAGGAAGGCGGTCATGCCCTCCTGGGCGTCGGCGGCGAGGGCGTTCTCGGTCATCACGGCCTTGGTGTGCTCGTAGGCGTCCGGCTCGGCGCGATCGACCTGGTCGTAGAACGCCTGTTTGCCGAGCGCCACGGTGTAGGAGCTCGAGCGTGCGATCGCGTCGACGAGTTGGTCGACCGCTTCCTCGAGTTGGTCGGCCGGGACGACCTGGTTGACCAGGCCCCAGTCGAGGGCGGTGGCGGCGTCGATCGGCTCGCCCGTCAGCAGCATCTGCATCGCGCGCTTGCGACCGACCGCGCGCGAGACCGGGACCATCGGGGTGGAGCAGAACAGCCCGATCTTGACGCCGGGTGTGGCGAACCGCGCACCGTCCGCGGCCACGGCCAGGTCGCACGCCGCTACGAGCTGACAGCCAGCGGCGGTGGCGACGCCGTGCACCTTGGCGATCACGGGCTGGGGCAGCTCGTGGATCGTCTGCATGAGCTGGGTGCAGGTGGCGAACAGCTCGTCGAGGAAGGCCTCGTCGCGCCCGATCATCTCGGACAGGTCGTGCCCGGCCGAGAACGCCGGCCCGGCGGCGTCGATCACGATCGCCCGGGTCTCGGGATGCGCCGCCACCGCGCGGAGCGCCCCGATCAGCTCCTGCATCAACTCGAGTGACAGCGCGTTTCGCTTCTCGGGCCGGTTCAGAGTGATCCGCGCCGCCGGTCCATCCGTAGACACGAGCAGATCTCGATATTCGACGCTGGGGGTGGAGGTCATGACGTGCAGCCTACTTCCTCCATTTCGCCGGCCGGCCGAATTAGGATGACGTTCAGGATTCACCTAACAAATGCATCGGGGGTCACATCGTGGCTGAGGTAGCGGGGCGTCGGATGGCGGCCGAGATCGACGGGGACTTCGTTGTCTTCCTGATCGGCGCGCGCTTCAACAACAAGCTCCACATGGTCCGCAGCGTGCTCGACCTGGGCGGCCGCAGGGGCATGAAGCACATGCTCGACTATCTGGTCGCGCGTCCCGAGAAGGGGCTGCTCGCCTACGAGATGGGGCTCCCGACGATCGTCCAGTACTGGCGCTCGTTCGAGCACCTGGAGGCGTTCGCCAAGGACAAGGACGATCCGCACCTGGACGTGTGGCGCAACTACTGGCGCCGCGTGGGCAAGAGTGACCGCACCGGGATCTGGCACGAGACGTACCTGGTTCAGGCCGGGCAGTACGAGGCCATCTACGGGAACATGCCCCCGCACGGTCTGGGCAAGGCCGGACGTCTGGTCCCGGTGTCGGCGGCGTCGAGCGCGCGCGGCCGGATCGGCGCGGTGCCGGCGCAGCCGACGGCGTGAGTGACGCGGGTCAGCCCGCGAGCAGGCTGACCAGCTTCTCGGCGGAGGACTTTCCGCCGCGCGGGACGTCGAACTCCCACCGGCTGCCGTTGCTGAACGTCATCGTCAACGGGCAGGCCAGCTTGCCGCTCCCACCAGCCGCTTGGCCGTTCCCTTGCTGTTGACCCATGTCCCCGCGAGCCGGGGTGCGCCCAGTGCGCTCGACGCGTCAGCCATTTCCGTCCCTTTCGTGTTGTCGACTCGCCCCCCGATGCGGAGACGAATCTCGAACGGATTCCTTTCGCCGAGCCCGCCGTCCTTTCGCTCGGCGCTCCTGAGTAAGGTGCGAAGCGCCCCGACCAGGCCACGATTACACAGATGGAATCCGAACCCGCCCCCACTGCATCGTCGGTCCGCGAGCTCGCGGATAGCTTCCACGAGCGGTGGCTGGCGAGGAATCCGTTCGCCGCCACCATCTACGGGATCTCGGGCTACGACGATCAAGTGCCCGACGACAGCGAGGAGGGCGAGGCCGCGTGGCGGGCCGAGCTCGAGTCGATGTTGGCCGATGCGGGTCGAGTGGACCCATCGGCGCTGTCCGAGGCCGACGCCGTCACGCTCGGGTGCCTGGTGGAGAACGTGGGCCAGGAGCTGCTGGATCTGGACGCGCGGCTGATCGAGCACACGGTCTCAGCCATGCCGGTCGGTGGTGCTCCCGTGTTCCTGGCCATCGCGGCGCGGACCGTCGTCCCCGACGCCCAGGCGGCGGCCGACTACCTCGAGCGGTTGCGCCGCGGTGGTGGGTGGATCGACCAGCAGACCGAGCGCCTGCGGATCGGCGCCGCCAAGGGACGTCTGCCGGTGGCCCCGCTCGTGGAGGAGGCGATCGAGTGGGCCGAGAATGTGCTCAGGGCGCCGGTCCCCGAGGCGCTGACAGCCCCGCGAGCGCCGGAGGGGTGGGAGGGCGAAGCAGCCTGGCGCGAGGAGCGGGACGCGCTCGCCGGCGCGGTGGTCAAGCCGGCGATGGCGCGCTGGGTCGAGTTGCTGCGCGAGTTGCTGCCCCGCTCACGTTCGGGCGAGGAGGCGGGACTCGTCCACCTTCCGGGCGGCGAGGCCGATTACGCGGCGTGCGTCCGGTCGTCCACGACGCTGCCGCTGGCCGCGGAGGAGATCCACCGCATCGGGCTCGAGGAGCTCGAGGCGTTCGAGCAGGAGATGCTCGAGCTGGGCGCCGAACTGGGACTGGGCTCGCTGGATGAGATCCACCTGGCGGCGCGCGCGTCATCCGAGCGACGGTCCGGCGGGGATGCCATGGAGACGGCCACGCGGGCGATTCGCCGCGCCGAGGCGCGGACACCCGATTTCTTCTCCGAGCCGCTGCCCCCGCCGTGTGAGGTGGCGCCGATGCCGAGCGTGATCGCGTCCAGCGGGATGGCGCCCCACTACTCGCCGCCGAGACTGGACGGCGGCCAGCCTGGGACCTACTGGTTCAACCTGGAGCGACCGACGGCGGGGGCGGGCTGGGACCTGGAGGTCGTGGCCTTCCACGAGGGCGTGCCGGGGCACCATCTCCAGCTCTCGCGCATCCGGATGCTCGACGATCTGCCGGTCATGCAGCGCCAGCGCGGCCTGACGGTGTTCGCCGAGGGTTGGGCGCTCTACGCAGAGCGGCTGGCCGATGAGATGGGGCTCTACAGCGATACCGAGAGCCGCGTCGGCGCGCTTTCCACCTCGCTGCTGCGCGCCGCGCGCTTGGTCGTCGACACCGGTCTGCACGCCCTGGGGTGGAGCCGACAGCGCGCGCTCGATTTCTATATCGCCCACGTGCCGATGCCCGAAGGGTTCCTGGCCAGCGAGATCGACCGCTACATCGTGTCGCCGGGGCAGGCCCTGTCCTACCTGATCGGCAAGCGGGAGCTGATGCGGCTGAGGCAGGAGGCCGAGCGGCGCCTTGGTCCTCGCTTCACGCTTCCGGCCTTCCACGCCGCGGTGCTGGACAGCGGGTCGCTGCCGATGCCCGTGCTCGAGGACAAGATCCGGACGTGGGCGAGCGCCGCGTAGCCGGCTCGCTTCTAGGAGTCCGGGACTAGGTACACGGTTCCCTCGTCGGGCGAGGAGACCCAGACGCCGTTACCGGCGGACACGACGTCGGCATTGGCGTCGCCGATGAAGGCATCCGACAGCTTTACGTTGTGGCTGAGCTTCCCGGTGCGCGGGTCGAGGATGGCCGTCGAGGGTCCGTCGTCACTGGTGACTCGTAGCGTTGCGCCTGCGCTCGTCACTGCGTCGGCGGCGTCATAGGCGACGCGACGCACGACTCTGTGAGTTCGGGGGTCGATGTCCGCCAGCACGCCGTCGTTGGTGCAGCCGACCCACAGCTGACCGGCGGAATAGGCCAGGCCCTGCGGGCCCCCGCACGCCTTGATGTGGGCGAGCACCCGGCGCGTGCGCGGGTTGACCTCGGCCACCGAATCGTCGCCGAATACCGACACCCACAGCTGTCCGCCGCCGGCGGCAACCTGGCGCGGCTGATTGCCCACGTGGATGCGAGTCGAGGGCCGCGCGTCGCCGGGCACGACGCGCGCCAGATAGCCGCCCTGCTGGGAGACGACCCACAGATCCGGCCCGAGCGCGACGATCCCCTCGGGTTGGGGTCCCACGTGGACGACGGCGACGCGACGGAGTGTCGACGGCGACACCTGGCTGACCGTACCGGCGCGGAAATCCGTCGACCAGATGCTGCCGCCCGAGGCGACGATCCGCAGCGGCGTGCGGCCGACCGCCACCCGCGCGCTGACCCGGTCGGAGCCTGGCTCGACGCGCAGCACGTGGTTGGACTGGGCGTCGGCCACCCACAGCCGGCCCTGGTAGGCGAGCAGACCGATCGGCGCACCGCCAAGCTGGACCTTGCGAACCGTGGGCTTGGCCGGTGCCGCGCTCGTGCTGGTTTGGTGGCTGGCCTGTCCGCAGCCGGCGATAGCGAGCAGGGACGCGACCAGGGACGCGGCCAGGGCGAGCCTGCGTGACCGCCCCTCGGCGCGGCGGCTCAGGTGGACGCGGCGGCGTCGAGCCAACGACTCAGGGCGCGGCGACCGGTCATCGTGAGCTTCCCGTCGCCGGCGATCCAGTCGCGCACTCGCAACTCGCGGACGATCCCGAGCGCATCGCTGGGTCCCGGGCCCTCGCCTCGCGCCGCCAGCGTGTCGGCTCCCGGCTCGATGATCCACCGACCCGAATCGAGTGCTGCGAGCGCGACGCCCTGCTCGTCGCTCGGCAGATCGAGCGGGTTTGGTCCGACGCCGCCCAGCGGGTCGACGCGAGCCACCGTTTTCCCGGATCCGGTTCCTCCGGGGCTGGGTCCGGTTCCGGCGGCTTGGCGAGCGATGTGGTCGCCCACGGTGTCGGCGTAGGCACTCAGCCAGCCGCCGGCGGTCTCGACCCATTCCCGTGCTATGGCTGGGTTCACTCCCAGGGAATCTGCGAACTCGTCGACATCGACGTTGTCGATGGAGCGCTCGATGTAGCCCCGCACCTCTGCCGCGAGCGCGCGCAGCCGTTCCTCGAAGCTCTCGCCGCCCATGTCATCTCCGAACATACGCAAATCATGGCACGCCGGCGCGTGCGGCCTGGGATGGCCGGCTACTTCGAGTGTGGGCGCCGGCTTTGAAGGCGCACCACCCCGCGTTGCGCGGCGGCCATCGCGCGCTCGGCACGACTTCCGGACGGCGGCATCACGCCGAGTTGTCGCGAGACCGTCATCAGGTCGAACACCACCCTGAGCTTGGCGATGCGCCCGTCGCGGTATTCGTGGAAGTCCGCGCCGTCGACCTCCCAGGGTCGTCCGGTGGGCGCAAAGCCGGGCGGGTCCATCGGACCGGTGAACGTCCCATGGCCGCGCCAGTGAAACGATGCGGAGGCTTCGCCGGGGACCACGTACGGCCCCGTGATCAGCTCAAAGGTCATGTCCGGCGTTGCCCTCCACAGTGCCGCGAGGAACTCACGCACGTCGGCGTGTCCGTGCATCGCCTTCGGCCACGAGTCGTCATGGGCCTCGACGTCCTCGGTGAGCAGCGCCAGCACGCGGTCTGCCTGGCGTGAGTTCCACGCGTCCAGCCATTGTGCGACGAAGTCCCGGATCCATTCGACGGACGGCGCTTGTCGGTCAGTGGTCTGCATCGTTCACGAGCGTTGTCGCAGTGCGAAATACAGCACCGAGGCGCTGAGGGCGGTGATGGGCGCGAGCGCCGCGTTGACCGCCCACTGCACCAAGGCCCGGCCCAGCGACCCGAGCGACCCCGCGAGCAGACCGGCCCCAATGCCAATCACGGCCACCGCGAGGAACACCAGCACGATCACCGCGAACACGTTCCAGCCGTTCCCGCGCACAAGCTCGGCGCTGCGGCCAAACGCGGCGAACACGCCGGGGCGCTCGAGGACGGTCACCGGCGCAACCACGGACCAGATCACCATGAGGATCAATCCCGGGATGATCAGGAGGATGAACCCGATCCCGAGGCCTATCCCGAACAGGATCGAAACCGCGGCCAGCGGCCAGAACACCGGCTCGACGCTCCGTATCAGGTCGCCGATGGAGTGATCGCGCCGGCCGTCCTGGATGTCCTGGACCAACTCGACCACGATCCCCTGGTAAAGGATGCTGAGGGCCCAGAACAGAATCGTGAGGGCGATGCCGGACCCCGGGATCAGCAGATACACGACGAACTGGAGCCCGTAGAGCACCAGAGCGGTCCCGAGCAGCACGGCGAACTGGTCGCGGTAGATCGCCCATATCCGGGAGATCACCGCACCGGGACTGATCTGTTGCACGCTCATCGCGTTTGAGACGCTCTGGGCCGTGGGCCCATGAGCTTCGTCGGCGGGATCCTACGGCGTCCGCGCCGGTGACGGGCGGTGACCGGTCAGCCGATGGCCGCGACGGCGACGACCGACCGACCGGTCACGGCGCGGCTCCTACCGGGCGCGCCCGCCCGCCCAGCGGAGCAGGTAGGCCCGGTAGCTGTTGACCCCCGTGGGGAACTGCGCGTTGAACAGCAGCCGCCCCGAGCGGTCGAACTCGGAGAAGTACGGCAGTGATCCCCAGCCCACGAACAGGTCCCCGTTGCCCGTCGTCTGAGCGTTGCCCTGGGAGGGCGCCACCAGCCCCTCGGGTTGATCGTTGGAGGCGATCAGCGTTGCGGTCCGTGCGCGCTGATCGAGCTTGAGAGTCACCGTCCGGGTGACGGAGAACTCCGGCGTGCCGGCCGACTCGTTGTCGAACAGCGTGTACACGTCGTGGCCGAGCGCCTCGGGGTCGTGCTGCCAGGCGAAGATCTCGCCCGCGTTGTCAAGCGACTGGCCGGGAGCGGCTCGCAGGGCGAAGCTGCTGGCCTTGCCGCCCAGCTGCCAGATGGTCCGGCCCGTGAAGCGATTGACCTTGTAGTGAGCGCCGGCCCCGGCGCCGGCCACGAAGCCAGGCGGCGCGATTGCGTAGTCCAGTCATGAATCGTCGTCCTTTGTGGTGTGGCTCAGGCGGCGTGCCGCGCGAGCGAGTGGATGTAGGTCGAGAGCAGGCGGCGGGCGGCCACGGAGGCGTAGCCGAACTCGCGCGAGGTCTGCTCGAGGATCCCCTGGGCGTCCAGACTCTCGGTGCGCTCCGCACCGACCCAGGCGCCGACGATCTCCGGTGTGACCTCGGGATGGAACTGCACTCCGAGATGCCGGCCGGCGCCGAACACCTGGGGGCCGAACGGATCGTGCGCGAGGAGCTTCGCCTTGGGCGGGAGTCGGATCACCTCGTCGTGCCACGCGAGCCACGGTCCGTCCGCGATCCACCCGGGGGTCGAGCTGGAAACCCACACCCAGCCGTGTCTGGATCGCGGCGCGCGGTCGACGCGACCGCCCAGCGCGACCGCCAGTGCCTGCGCGCCCGATCCGAGACCGAGCACCGCGGTGCCGGCGCGGTCCGCCACGCGCAGCCAATCGATCGCCGCCGGCGCGAGCCCCCGCTCGTCGGCGTCGATCACGTCGTCGCACCCGAGCGCGACCACCAGCTTGAACGCGCCCGGATTCGGGAGCGGCTCCCCGAGGTCCAGTCGCACCGTGCTCGCCCGGAAGCCCTGCTCGGCGAGGACGTCGGTCAAGAGACCACCTGGTGTGTCTTTGCGGTGTTGCAGGACGACCGCCGGGAGGCCGGCCGACTCGTCGTCGTTCCAACTCATCGCGTCACCTCGGTTCGGTTAAGGCAGTGGTTGCCGTGGCGCGCGCGTGCGGCGCCACGACCCGGCTCGCGGTCGGGGCGGCACCTGGCCGCCCCGACCGGGAGAGGAGAGACCCGGAGGTGCGCTGCTGAACGAGTCGCACCTCCGAGATAGCAAGTGGGCTGCTACGCCCTACATCGCGCCGGCACGGCAGCCATCACCGGACCCGGAAGCACCGCGGCGATTTCCCGGACAGGCCCGCGGTGGAGTCGGATGTGGCTGTAACCGAACAATGTCTATCGAGATTATCGAGTTTGCGGTCTCGTGTCAACGAGTGGTCTGAGAATGTCCGGGTGCGAGAGGATCGCGGTCAAGGTCCGATGAGTTTTCTGCGTGGGAGAGGTCGATAGGTCATGACGACAGCGCACATCCTCCAGCTCACCGAGGCCGACATCGCCTACGACGTCGACGGCCCGCTGCCCACCGCCGACGGTCGTCCGCCGCTGGTCATGATCGGGCAGCCCATGACCGCCAGCGGCTTCGGCACGCTGGCGTCGCACTTCCCGGACCGCACCGTGGTCACATACGACCCGCGCGGGCTCGGCCGCAGCAGCCGCAACGACGGGCGCGTGGACAACTCGCCGACCGTCCAGGCGGATGACGTGCATGCCCTCATCGAGGCGCTTGGCGCCGGCCCGGTCGAGATGTTCGCCAGCAGCGGCGGCGCGGTCACCGCGCTCGCGCTCGTGGCGGCGTATCCCGACGATGTGACGACCTTGGTGGCGCACGAGCCGCCGCTCATCCCCGTGCTGCCCGACGCCGCGGCGGCCGAGCGCGCTCGCGCCGGCGTTCGCGACGCATACGCGGCCAATGGGCGGGGCGCCGGCATGGCTGCCTTCATCGCGATGACGTCGTGGCGCGGGGAGTTCACCGACGACTACTTCGCCCAGCCCGCGCCCGATCCCGCTCAGTTCGGGATGCCGGCCGAGGACGACGGCTCCCGCGACGATCCGCTGCTGTCCGACCGATCCGAGGCGATCATCAGGTACCGACCTGACTTCGAGGCGCTCGCCGCTTCGGGGACGCGCATCGTGATTGCCGTGGGCGAGGAGTCGGCCGGCACCTTCACAGGGCGCACGTCGGAGGCCACCGCCCAGCTGCTCGGCGAGCAGGCCACGGTCTTCCCGAGCCATCACGGCGGCTTCCTCGGTGGGGAGCACGGGTACGCCGGCCAACCTGAGGCCTTCGCGCGCCGGCTGCGTGCCGTCCTCGGCGGGGAGGACAGCTGACGTGGCCAAGCTGCTCTATTCGGCGATCGTTTCGCTCGACGGCTACGTCGAAGACGAAGCTGGCAACTTCGACTGGGCGGCGCCGGACGAGGAGGTGCATGCGTTCGTCAACGAGCTCGAGCGGCCCATCGGCACCTACCTGTACGGCCGCCGGATGTACGAGACGATGGTGTACTGGGAGACCCGCGGCGACGGTCTCGATGAGTCCGCGGCAAGCCGGGACTTCGCCGCACTCTGGCGGGCGGCCGAGAAGGTCGTGTACTCCCGGACGCTCGAGACGGTGTCGAGTGCGAGGACGCGGATCGAGCGGGAGTTCGAGGTCGACGCGATCCGGCGGTTCAAGGAGGCGTCGGGATCTGACATCACGATCGGCGGCGCCGACCTCGCCGCGCAGGCGATCAGCGCCGGCCTGGTTGATGAGTGCCATCTGCTCCTGACACCGGTTCTGGTGGGGCGGGGCAAGCGCGCGCTACCGGCCGACGTCCGAACGCCGCTCGAGCTGTTGGACGAGCGGCGCTTTCGGAGTGGCGTCGTTCACCTGCATTACCGGTTCTGACACAGCCCCGTGTAGGTGCGGGGTGCGGGGTGCGGGGTGCGGGGGCGCAGGGTGAAAGCATCCTCATAGAAGTGTCGTCGACGCTGCTGCGTTGCCTTGGTGAATCAGCATGCAATCGACGCTCGATCGTTCCGCCACCGCTCTCGAGGCTCCCCCTGCTGTCGCGCTGTCGGCTCCACGCCGCCGGCGGCGTCGACGTGTCTTCTGGCTCGGTGGCGGAACGGCGGGCAACGAGCAGCTAGTGGCCACCGTGGGTGTGGTGCTGGTCGCGCTGTTCGCGGTCATGGGCATCACGATCCTGCGGATCCACCAGTTGCTCGACGTCCACATGTTCGTGGGCATCCTGCTCGCCGGTCCGATCGGCCTCAAGCTGGGCGCCACCGGCTACCGCTTCGCTCGCTACTACACGGGCGACGCCGCCTACCGTCGCAAGGGCCCGCCGACGCTGGGCCTGCGCCTGCTGGCGCCGGTGCTCGTGCTCTCGACGCTGTCGCTGTTTTCCAGCGGCCTCGTGCTGATGCTCGAGGGGGCGTCCCGCAGCCCGCGGATCATGCTCATCCACAAGGCGAGCTTCGTGATCTGGATTGGCGTCGCGGGCCTGCACGTGCTGTCTCACCTGCCGCAACTCGGCAAGTCACTGCGCGCCGTGCGTGGCAGTCACCTAAGCATTGCGCCGGGCGCGGCCGGGCGGTGGCTCGCGGTGTCCGTTGCGGTCGCGGCCGGGCTGGCGCTGGCCATCGTGCTGAGCGCGCACTTCGCGGTCTGATCGCGTCGGGGCCTGGAAATGGCCCCGGCGTGGCGGTAGGCTTGCGCCCGTGCGGGTCGGACTACGGGGGATCGCGTCGCTCGTTGCGGCCGGTGTAGTGGGCGCGGCTACAGCCGTGGCCATCGCGCTCGCCGGCAGCCCGGCGACGACGGCCGGCGCGGCCACGACGCCGCGCACCGTGACGCTGGGGAGCACGGCCGGCACCCCCACGAAGAACATCTGCGTGGCCGGCATCAACTGCACGTACGCGCCCTTCACCGGGGTCGAGGCCCCAGCGCTCCTGGTGCCGTTCGACGGCACGGTGACGAGCTTTTCCGTGAACTCCAGCAGCTCCACAAACCACGTGGAGCTGCGGGTGCTGCGACCCGCGGGCAACGGGCAGTTCACCGGCGCCGGTACGAGCACGGCGGAGACACTGGCCAGCGGGCCGAACACCTTCAGCGTCTCGCTCCCAGTGAAGGCCGGGGACATCCTCGGCATCGACAACAGCGACAGCGCGCTCATCTTCGACGCGACCACCCCGCCGGCGATTACCGCCTACTACGAGCTTCCGCCCCTCGCCGACGGCGCGACGGCCGCTCCCAACAACAACCAGAGCGGCTTGCGCCTGTTGCTCAGCGCGGTCGTCGTCCAGCAGGGCACAGGGACCACGACGACGGGGACCACGACCACGACCACGGGCGGCGCTCCGACCATCACCGGCCTGCGCCAGGCGCGCCGGACGTGGCGCGAGGGCACTCGGGCGGCGACCATCGCCCGTGCCGCCACCGGCACCGTGTTCACCTTCGACCTGAGCGCGCCCGCGCGCGTCACGGTGACGTTCACCGGCAAGGTCGCCGGCCGGCGCGTCGGCGGCAAGTGCGTGGCGCCCACCCGGGCTAACCGCCACCGTCCTTCGTGCACTCGCACCGTGACCGGGAAGCTGTCGTTCGCCGGCCACGCGGGGGCAAATGCAGTGAGCTTCGAGGGCGTGTTGGGACGCCGGGTGCTCCCCCTCGGGCGTTACACCGCGCGGTTCGGGGCGAGTAACGCGCAAGGTTCCGCGACGCCCGGCGTGCTGGCGTTCGCGATCGTCGGCTGACGTTCAGTCGCGGCGCTGTTCAGTTTCCGATTCCGAGCGCGGAGGCGAGGGCCGTCCACTCGGAGCGCGGTACGCCTGCGACTCCCACCGCCTGGAGGCAGACGTGGTCAGCGCCGGCGTCGATGTGCTGGCGCGCCGCGGCTGCGATCTCGTCGGCGCTTCCGTGCGGGACGATCGCGTCGATCAGCCGGTCCGATCCTCCGTCGGCGATGTCCTGCTGGCTGAAGCCGTGGTTGAGGAGGTTGTTCGTGTAGTTGCGCAGTCCGAGGTACATCTCTGCGTAGGTCCGTGCCTTCGCGCGGGCCGATTCGACGTCATCGTCGAGCACGCACGCGAGCTCCGGCGCGAGGATCGCCTTCTCCCCGAGTGCCTCATGGGCCGCTCGGGTGTGGTCGACCGGGACGAAGTACGTGTGCGCGCCGAGCGAGCGCTCAGCGCTGAGCGCAAGCATCTTCGGGCCGAGCGCCGCCAGGCACCGCCGCGTTTGCGGGACCGGAGCGTTAGCGGTGTCGAGACCGTCGAGAAAAGCCTGCATCGCGGCCATGGGCTTGCTGTAGTGGCTGGTGGCCTCGGGATGACCGATGCCGATCCCGAGCAGGACCCGTCCGGGAAAGCTGGCCTCGAGCTCGCCGAAGTCACGCGCCACCCGCTCCGGCTCACTCGCCCACACGTTGAGGATCCCGGTGGCGACCATGATCCGCTCGGTCGCCTCGAGCAGGGGCTTGAGCGCCGGCAGCTGCGGCGACCCGCCCAGCCAGAACGTCCCGAACCCGAGGTCCTCGACGAGTCTCGCCGCTGCGCCGGCGTTGTCCTCGCCGATCGTGCGATACGACGTCCAAACACCGAACTCACCGAGTTGCATCACCTAGAGCTTCTCATAGACAGCGCCGCCGAGGCTGGTCGTCGTTCCGGGGTCCCGCGCGGCCATCAGTAGGCGAGTGCCGCGATCGTCCGGGATCGCCGCCGCGCGTGATCGCCTGGGGCGGCTTGAATGGGTGGATGCGATCGTGCGGACCGCCGCCAGTTGGGCGCGCGACATTGGCCGAACCCAACGAGCAGCGACGTTTTAGTGGGTCCGGCGGTCACCGCGTAGCGAATCGCTGGGCGGGTCGCTGGGTGCTATCGCCGAGGGCCTGTGACCCAGGCATCGATGTCGTGGTGCTGCAGCGCTCGCGCGACGGAAACGCGGTGGCGCCCGTCGACGATGTAATAGCCGTCCGGTTGTCGGCGTAGGACAACCGGCGGGAGCGCGTGGCCTTTGCGGTGCGCCAGTGCGATCCGTTCCCAGCGCCCGCGCACCGCGTTCGAAGCGGGCCGAAAGTCTGAATCGAAACTGGCGGTTGGCCCGAGCGTGCCGACGATTGCACGCAGCGACACCACCTCGAGCCGTGATGGCCCGGGTGCGAGCGCCGTCGAGCGCGACAGCGCCCGGGGGTGCCTGCAGGATCGACGCCTGAGCATCCAGCCGCCAATTCTCGCGGCCAGGTAGGCGCGCCGTGCGCGACGGAAGTCCCACTGTGCGTCAAGCACCGGGAGTCCTGTTGTATGAGAGTGCAGATAACCGATCACGATGTCGAAGGGGAGTCAGGAAGGAAGCGCGATTGCCATGGCCAGTTCGCGCGTGAGTTGGGCCTTCGCCACTGCATCACTCGAGTGGGCCGGCAGAGTGCCGGTCTGAGCAAGAAAGGCAGTGTCGGCGGCCGGAGAGCCCGCGTTTGGGTGTCGGCCGCTTGCGCGCGCGGCGGGTCGATCAGCGTCAGTAGCCGTGAGCGACTAGGCAGGGGTGTACGCGAAGGTGTCGGGGTTGGGTCCGGTGCGGCCGTCCTCGCCGCGGTCGAGTGCGTCGATCGCTTCGCTGTGCCCGGGCTCGAGCTGGAAATCGAACAGGTGGAGGTTTTCGGTGATCCGGGCGGGCGTCGTGGATTTCGGAAAGACGATGTTGCCGCGCTCGATGTGCCAGCGCAGCACGACCTGGGCGGGGGTCCGATCGAGCTCGCGGGCGATACGGGCGATCGCGGGATCACCGAGGACCGCGCCCTGAGCGATCGGGGACCAGGCCTCGGTCGCGATACCGTGCTCTTCGCCGTAGGCGTGGACCGGCTCGTTCAGGAGGTAAGGGTGCAGCTCGATCTGGTTGACCGCCGGTACGGTCTCGGTCTCGGCGGCGAGCCGCTCAAGATGCGCGACCTGGAAGTTGGAGACGCCGATCGAGCGGGCTCGGCCCTCGCGCTGGAACTCCTCGAGCGTTTTCCAGGTCGAGACGAAGTCGCCGTCGTAGAGAGTCGGGAGGGGCCAGTGAATGAGGAACAGGTCCACGAACTCAGACTCGAGCTCTGACAGTGTGCGCGCGAACGCGCGGCGTGCGTCGGCGGGCCGGTGGTAGCTGTTGTTGAGCTTGCTCGTCACATACACGTCCTCGCGGTCGAGTCCCGACGCGCGGATCGCCTCGCCGACGCCGCGCTCGTTGCGGTACATCTCGGCGGTGTCGATGTGCCGGTAGCCGGCATGGAGCGCGGCATCGACCGCGCGCGCGGTGTCCTCGGGTGGGATCTGAAAGACGCCGAAGCCCAGCTGCGGGATCGGGTTGCCGTCGCCCAGAGTGACCGACGGGACGACGCCCGTGCTCGTTGAGGTGCTCATCTGCTGCTCGCTTTCAAATCGAAGAAGACCGACGTCTTCAGTCTGGACCGCGACCGTCATAACCTCAAATAATTGTTTTGGAGTCCGTATAGTTTCTTCCTATGGATCCGAGGCGGGTGCTCACCTTCCGCGTGGTCGCGCACGAGCGCTCGTTCTCCCGTGCTGCCCGTGAGCTCTCGCTGTCGCAGCCGTCGGTCTCCACCCAAGTCGCCCAGCTCGAACGCGAGCTAGGTGCAAGGCTGCTCGAGCGACGCCCGGGCGGGCTCGGGCTGACCCCCGAGGGCGAGACCCTGCTCGAGCACGCCGACGCGATCGCCGGACGCCTCGAGCTCGCGCGCACCCAAATCGCGGCCGCCAGCGCCGGTCGGCGCGCCCGGCTCCGGATCGGCGCGCTGCCGACCGCACTCGCCGATCTCGTACCCGCGGCGATCGAGCGGCTGCGCCGGACCGACCCAGACATCCAGGTCACGTTCGACGAGGGAACCTCCGACGAGCTCTCCGCCAAGCTCAGCGCCGGCGAGCTCGACCTCGCGATCGTCTACCAAGACGCCGGCGTCGCCCCCAACGCGCCACGCGCCCATCACCTGCTACGGGAGCGATTCATGGTCGCGCTCGCGCCAGACCATCCCCTCGCAGCCCAACCCACCGTACGCCTCGCCGACCTCCGCCATGAAGACTGGACCGCCGCCCTCACCAACGGCGTGATCGTCCGAGCGTGCCGCGCCGCCGGCTTCGAGCCGCACCTCGTGTCCATCACCCGCGACCAGCTCGCGATCCGCGCGCTGATCATCCGGGGCCTCGCAGTCACCCTCGTCCCAGAACTCCTCGCCGACCCATTCCACGAACTCGCGCTCCGACCGATCGCCGACTCCGACATCGCCAGAGACGTATACGCCCTACTACCACCCGGCCGCCTACACCCCCTCCTACCCGACACGATCAACGCACTGGAAGCCATCTCGACCAGCCTCACCCAACGGCGAACCGCGGAACAGCGACAACCAAACGGCTCGCGGCGCCGGAAACGACCGCGCCAACACGCCGCGCAGAAACCACCACCTCAGCACCCGCATTCATAGACCACGTCCACCGGCCCCGACATCCCACCGAGCCGCTCGGGAAGGACTGCCCGCGCACCCGGACGAAGGTCGATACGCGCTACCCGGGCGTCCCCTGCCAGGATGACGACGTGTTCGTCCCTAGCTCTCGCGGAGAGACTGCGGCGGTGTGTGGCGTTCAATCCGAGTGAGTGGTACGCCTTCAGCGACCATGGCCCGATTGTCGCCACCTTCGAGGACTGAGAGCCCGAGCATGAACGACGAAGAGCAGGTCCCTCAAGCAAGAACCCCAGCGGCACCGGCGGACGCTGGAGACACTCCAGTTGAGAAGCTCGAGGCCCTGGGAGTCCGCGGAATCCTCATGCAACTTGCCCGGGATGGCCAGCTCATCGACGTGCGTTGCGAAATGCCCCAGTGCTACTGCTTCCGGGGTCGTCGGCACTTCGAGCCGAGATCGGCGGGTCCCTCCGATTGGGAGCCGACGGCCGACCACTACCCGAGACTCAAGATGCACGGAGGTCACCTCACCCCCGACAACGTCAGGCTCGCGCATCGGCTCTGCAACCGACGTGACTACTGGTGGCGGGTGAAGATCAACGCGATGCTCGGGAAGCGGATGTCGCTGGAGGAGATTGCCGAGAAGCTGAACGTGGAGAAGGTTCCCACGATTCATGGCACGAACAGATGGACTGCTGCATCTGTTCGGAAGGCATTCGTTTCCTAGAAGCGCCTTGGAGGCAATGATGTCGGCCTCCACGGACGACCGGGTTCGACGGGAGAATCCCGTGAACCACGGCGTGGCAGTAAATGCTGGAAGTCGAGGCCCTCTTGACCGACCGGGGTCGTGGCCAGCACGAACGGCCAGAAGGGCGAATTGAACGCCTCACGCACAACGCGATCGGCCTGAGTCGCGCGCAGCTTCCACGCGCGCCGCGGGCACCGACTTCCTACAACGGTGCGCCCGGGAAGCGGCCAGCGCGACGGTCGCGATGCCGTGTCCGACGCGGCTGGCGATCGGCGGCTTCGAGAGGCCGCGAACCTACGGCAACGCGCCCTGCACCTATCTGCTCAACCTCGAGCCACGCGGATCTCCCAAGCGTGCCGGCACGGTCTTTCACCTGCTCTTCGGCGGCACGTGCCGGCCGTGGAAGCTGCAAACCCGCGCTGGCCACCCCGGCTCACCGCTGCGCGCGCCGGCGAAGACCTGCGACTGATCGGAGGCACAAGCCCACGCGGCCGTCCGTGACCCAGACGCCGACGCCGCTACTTTGCCCCTCGGGACACATGTCCCAAGCACGTTGTCGCCAATGCGATGGCGCGCCGTCGCCTGAGAGTAGTCACGGCGGCGAGCGCGATCGCGTGGCCCCGTCTGGTCCGTAAGGAGCCGCGCGCTCGCCGCCGGAACGTTGTCGCGTCGTGGCTCCGTTACGTGGGACGGCGCGACAGCTCGCCAAGCCTCATCGTCTCCGAACGTCCGGCGCCGGATATTTGTCGTGAGTGGGTCGCATTGTGCGCTGGATCGGGTAGCCGGTATTGGAGAGAAGTTGCTCCCCGAGCGTTCGTGGTACTGCGGGCTGGTGGGAGTTGAACGGAGGAGGTATAGATGTCTGTGTCGAGTGGACGAAGCTCTTCGGGCGGCGCGGCAGGTGGCGCCCGCTCGTCGGCTAGATCGTCGAACAGGTCTGCAAAGTCTTCGAGCTCTCCCGCGCGTAAGCGCGGCAACGCTGGACGGAGCGCGAGCGGGCGGAGTTCGAGCTCGCCGAAGACGACGGCTCGCCAAAGCGCGGGTCGTAGCTCGAGCGCGGCTCGTCGAACGGCCAGCAGCCGAAGCGCGAGTCCGCGCAAAGCGGGACGGCAAACGGCGGCGTCACGCAACGGCAGAGCCACGACTCCGTCGGCCTCGCAAAACGGGTCCGCCGCCAATCACGCCGGACGGGGTGCAATCGTGCGAATCGGCGTGCCCGCCTTGACCGGCGCGGTCGGGATCGCGGGCGGCGTTCTGCTCGGGCGCACTGCCCTGCACCGCAATCGAAAGGTGCTGGGAATGGCGTTGCCCGCCAAGGTCGACCTTGGCGGCGTGACCCAGCAGATCGGCGAGGCGGGCAAGCAATTCGGGAGGCTCGCCGGCGAGGTCCGCAACGTCGCGACGGAGGTACGCAGCGTGCGCGAAAAGGCCGAGCAGATCGGCAAGGCGCTCGGCTGACGGACTGCGGCGTGGCCGCGGGTATCCGACACAAGGACACTCGTCGGATTCGCGGCACGAGGCGCGGGTAGGTAGAAGGAGGAGAGTTCGACGCCGGCGTTCGCGCCGGGGTAGAAAGGAGAGGGGAACCCATGATTTGGGTGGTTGTGGCTGTTGTCGTCGTGCTGTTGGCGGTTATTGGAGTTCTGCTCGCGCGTCAGCAGCGATCGCGAAAGTTGAAGGCTGATTTTGGGCCGGAGTACGACCGGGTTGTCGCTGAGCGCGGTGATCAGCGTTCCGGCGAGAACGAACTAGCCAGGCGCCGTAGGCGCGTTAGTGAGTTCGAGATCCGGCCGCTTGCGCCCGCGGACCGCGAGCGCTACATCGAGCGTTGGGGCACGGCCCAGCGCCAGTTCGTGGATGAGCCAGAGATGGCGGTGGGGGAGGCCCACCTGCTAGTGCAGCGTGTAATGCACGACCGCGGCTATCCCGTAGATGAAGATTTCCAGCAACGCGCGGCCGACCTATCGCTCGACCACCCAGACGTGGTTGAAAACTATCGGGCGGCTCACTCGATCTCCCTCCGGGCGCAGCAGGGACAGGCTAACACTGAGCAACTGCGTCAGGCGATGGTCCATTTCCGAGCCCTGTTCGATGACCTGCTGGCTCCGAGTGATGGCACGCCGGCGCGCGATGGTGATTCGAGCGAGCAAGCCGCGGTGCCACATGAGACGACGAGGAGGAGCTGATCGATGGAGCGCAACCAAGAGACACTGAGTACTCGCGACCTTGCCATGGGCAACGATCCGGTTGCAGACACGGGCTCCGCCTCGGATCCTGATCGTGAGCGATCGGGTGAGGCGCCCACCGAGGTCTACGACCGCGAAGCGGCCCTGCACGAGCCGGCACCCGGCAGGCGGGAAGGTGCCGACTCGCCTGCGCGTGACATGCGATCCGAACCGGAACGTATGGCACAGGAAGGTGACTACGGGAACGCACCGGGCGAGTCGGCAGTTGCCGACATCAACGCCTCACAGTCACCATCGACCGTGACACCAGCCGGAGCGACATCGTCCATGGGTGCCGACGTCACCGCGTCACAGGCTCAGGACGTCCCAGCGGCCGCGTCGCCGGCCGCCCCCTCGGATGCGTCGACCAACGGCGCGCCGCTGCTGTCCGAGGAGCTGAGCACCACCTTCCAACGCCGCTGGAAAGAGGTACAGACCCGATTCGTCGATGAGCCCCGCGGGGCGGTCGAGGACGCGGACGGCTTAGTCGCCAACCTCATGCAGCAGCTCGCTGAAGGCTTCGCGCAGGAGCGGGAACGCCTCGAGGCGCAATGGGGACGTGGCGAGGACATCTCGACCGAGGATCTGCGCGTCGCGCTCCAGCGCTATCGATCGTTTTTCCAGCGTCTACTTTCGACGTAGCGGAGCGCCGGTCTGGGTCGGCCGCTCTGTACTGCGTTCCGAGCCTGGCGTTGGCTGGTTAGCACCCCTGTCACGGGCTGCGGAACGGCGCTAACAACAGTGGCGCAGCCGGCGATGACGCCCCCGCCCGCCGAGCAGAGCGGCCACCAAAACCACCGCGACCCCTATAGGCGTCAAGGAGCAGCGGAGGCGATGGGCACGGCTCGGCTGCCTTGGTTGCAGAGGAGTCGGCCCCGCGGGAGTGTCAGCCGCACGGTGCCGGTCGCCGTGTCGAGCCAGACCACCAAGAACTACCTATGGTCTCGGGTGACACGACCGGGGTGATTCTTGTCCAGGTGGACCCAGGCTATGCCGGCGACCCCGGACACGCTGGCACCGGGACTGTCGCTGGCATCGTCTGCGGAGGCCGACTCCCCTCGTGATCCGTCGGCGGCGGCGGTCGCCCGGACGCGGAGGCGCTGACCCCTCGGCGCGGTCCGCCACCGCCGCCCACGCCTCCGTGGCGCTGCCGACTCGAGCGTAAATCTGTGCGATTCCTCCATCCCGGCCGGACGCCGCGGAGAGGGTGAGACCATGCCGCCGTTCATCCAGCTCGTATCGCACGGTTCGCGCCTTGCCCTCGGCCGGCGTCCAACGGAAACGCGAACTGCGGCTCACGCGGGTACAGATGTCTCCGCTCCGACCTCGCGGCCCCGACCGCCCGCTAGCCGCCAGGGCTTGCGAGGCTCGGAGCGTTTCGCGTCACGCACGCGCACCGCGCACCGCGCACCGCGACGGAAGGTTCCAACTCCGTTGGGTCGCGTCTTACGCCGTGGGCTGGCTCCGACCCTCCCGCCGCTGACCGAACCACTCCACCGACTCCAGCGAACCGGAACCCGGGGGGGAAGGCGCCGGCCTTGGCCTCTTGATCGTCAACGCAGTCATCCGCTTCCGCGGCGGCAGCCTCAGACTCACGAACCCTCACGGGCGGATCGCAGACATCCAGCTCCCGACGAGCACGACGGCGCTGGGCACAAAGAGACATTCAGGGGCGCGCCCCTTGACGCGCCCCGTCTTTGCTCCGTCAGCCCGGGAGCGCTCCCTCTGCCTCGCGGTCGGGCGTGTACTGATCCGCCGGCTCGAGGAAGTCGCGCAGCTGGGCGCGCATCTCCTCGTTGTTTTCGTGCCCGTGCACCGAGGCGGCGTGCTCGGCGGCGGCCACCACCACCTCGTCTTCCTCGCCAATGATCACCAGCGAGCAATTCGTCTCGCTGGGCCAGCGGCGGCAATCGGCCATCATCCGGGCCACAAGCATTCTCCTTCCGGTCGCCTGTGTCGATCCTCCCGTGTCGGACGACCCGCGTCAAGCGCGTCGGCGCGCTGGGCAACACCCCGAGGACAAACGGCCCGCCGGAGCGTGCAGCGTCGCAAGGCGACCCAGCTCGATCCGACACCGTCGGTCGCGACCGCGGGCGTGTCTCCCGGCCACCGCGTCGGCGTCAGCTCGTCGATTCCGGACCGACACATGCGCGGCTCGCCGACAAGAGCTCGACCACGCCGCCGGTTCCGCGCGGCGGGCAGAGTGCCGCATCTAGACCTCAGCGGCAGCCGCCCGCTGCCGGGAATCGCCAGCGCCCGGGTCCGGTCGAGTGTCGAGATGGGCGAGTCAAGTCCCGGCGAAGGAGGGTCAGTTTTCCACCGTCGCCGACACCGGGGCGGACTATCGCTTTGATCGGCCAGACGACCGGCGGTGGGCGAGTGCTCGGCGACAAAGCAGTCGCTCGCTAGCTCTGACCCCGGCGGGTGGGTTGCCACGGCCCGCCGGCTACGCAGCCGGCGGGTAGATGCCGTCCTCCTCGATCAGACGAGCGTTCGCGCTGCCCGTCGAGTAAGCGATGACGTCGACCACGTGGTGAGCTTGGACGGCGAACTGAATCGTGTTCGAGGTGCCGTCGGAGCCGTTCGTCGCCGCTGACGCCGGTCCGGCCGCGACGATCAGTCCGACGAGCGCGACGGCCAGCCCGACCGCGGCGCGGCGGAGAAAGTGGGTGCGCGGCCGACTCGCACGGAAGGCTCGCTCGCTAACGGCAGTCATCTGTTGCCCCCTTTGGCTCCTGTGCGAGCACCAAACCCGCACGGCTATTTCTCCGGGGTACGGACGGACGCCCGACACGGTTCGCGTGGGATCACCCGTGTTGGGTGATGCCAACGCCTGGGAGCGGCCTGAGTGTTCGCGGCTACACGGCCCGCGGGGGCCGTACGACAGATCGGAGTAGACGTGACGCTGATCGCAAGTTCCTATCCCTTCCTCAACATCCTATGGTCGATGCTCATCTTCTTCGCCTGGGTGATCTTCATCTGGATCGCCATCACGGTGCTGATCGACGTCTTCCGCCGGAACGACATTTCCGGCTGGGCCAAGGCCGCATGGACCGTATTGGTCGTGCTGATCCCGTGGATCGGTGTGCTGATCTACCTGATCGTGAACCATGAGGGCATGGCGGAGCGTCGCTACCGGGAGGCGGCAGACCAACAGGCTCAGTTCGACCAGTACGTCCGTTCGACGGCCGGTTCGGGCGGCGCGGCGGGCGAGATCGAGAGAGCCAAGAAGCTCCTCGACGACGGCGCGATCACTCAGGCCGAGTTCGCCTCGATCAAGGCCAAGGCACTGGCCACGTGACCCGTTTGCACACGAACAGGCGTGCACGAGTCAGGACTCGTCGCCACGGCTAGCTGATTCGGCAAGGCGCTGCCGATGCGATTGGCTTCGGTTCCCGGGGTCCGGGCGGTCGCCACCTACCAGGCGTCCTGGCTGCGCCGGGACGTCGTGGCGGGGTTCGTCCTGACGACCCTGCTCGTCCCACAGGGCATGGCGTACGCCGAGCTTGCCGGCCTCCCGGCGATCACCGGCCTCTACACCTCGATCCTGTGCCTGGTCGGCTACGCGGTGTTCGGTCCGTCACGGATTCTCGTGCTCGGACCGGACTCGTCGCTCGGGCCGATGATCGCGGCCACGATCCTGCCGATCCTCGGGTCGAACGGCAGTCCCGAGCGCGCGATCGCGCTGGCGTCGATGTTGGCGCTGCTGGTCGGAGCGATCATGGTCACGGCCGGGGTCGCGCGGCTCGGGTTCGTGGCCGACCTGCTGTCCAAGCCGACGCAGATCGGCTACATGAACGGTCTGGCGCTGACGATCCTGATCGGCCAGCTGCCCAAGTTGTTCGGCTTCTCCACCGACGCCAACGGCCTCATCAACGAGGCGCGCGCGTTTGTCAACGGCCTCTCCTCGGGCGAAGCGGTGGGCGCCGCGGTCGCGATCGGCGGGCTCAGCCTGCTCGTGATCCTGGTGCTCGGGCGCTGGCTGCCGAAGGTCCCCGGCGTGCTGGTCGCGGTCGTGCTCGCGATCGTGGGAGCCTCCGTGTTCAGCCTCGCGGATCACGGCGTCTCACTGGTCGGATCACTGCCCAAGGGGTTTCCGCCGCTCACCGTGCCCAACCCGGTTTCGGATCTCCCGCTATTGGTGGCCGGAGCGGCCGGGATCGCGCTCGTCGCGCTCGCCGACACGATCTCCACCGCGTCGGCGTTCGCCGCCCGCACCGGACAGGAGGTAGACGGCAGCGGCGAGATGATCGGGATCGGCGCCGCGAACCTCGCCGCCGGGTTCTTCCAGGGCTTCCCGGTGAGCACCAGCGGCTCGCGGACCGCGGTCGCCGAACAGGCCGGTGCCAAGACGCAGATGACGGGCGTCGTCGGGGCCGTCGTGATCGTGCTGATGCTCGTGCTCGTGCCGGGGCTACTCAAGAACCTACCGAACCCGACCCTGGCCGCGGTGGTCATCGCCGCATCACTCTCGCTGGCCGACATTCCCGGGACGGTGCGGCTCTGGCGTCAGCGTCGCGTCGAGTTTGCGCTGTCGGTCGCGGCGTTTCTCGGCGTCGCGCTGCTGGGAGTCCTGCAGGGCATCGTGGTCGCCGTCGCCCTTTCGATCCTCAACGTATTCCGCCGGGCATGGTGGCCCTATCAGACCACCCTCGGGCGCGTCCCAGGCGTGCCCGGGTATCACGACCGGGAGCAGTATCCCGAGGCCGAGGAGCTTCCCGGGCTGGTGATCTTCCGGTTCGACGCGCAGCTCTTCTTTGCCAACGCCCGGACCTTCCGCGAGCAGATCCGGCGCCTGGCCGCCGCTCAGCCCCCGCCGCGATGGATCGTGATCGCCGCCGAGCCGATCACCGATGTGGACACCACCGCGGCCGACATGCTCACCGACCTCGACGAGGAGCTCAACAGAGCCGGCACCTCGCTCGTGTTCGCGGAACTCAAGGATCCGGTTCGGGCAAAGCTCGAGCGCTACCAGCTGATCGGGCCGCTCGACCCGGACCACTTCTTTCCGACGCTCGAGGCCGCGATCGACCACTTCCGCCGAAAGACCAATGCCGAGTGGACACCACTCGACCCGGACACGCGACTGACGTGAGTTCGACTGATCATCCGTTTGGGGTGAGGCATTCGCTCGCGACGAGTGACAGAACGGATCGCCCGTGACAACTGCATCCGACAGCGGCGAGATCGGGACCCAGGGCACCAATCGGCGGCTCGGGATTCTGCTCGCCATGGCGATGTTCGTGCTCGTGGTCGACACATCGCTGATGAACGTCTCGATCTCGGCGGTCGTCCACGATCTCCATACGACGGCCAGCGGGGTCCAGTCCGCGATCGCGCTCGAGGCACTCGTGTCCGCCGCCTTCATCCTGATCGGCAGCAAGGTCGGCGATCTGATCGGCCGCAAACGGGCGTACGTCCTCGGCCTGCTCGGCTACGCGGTCGGCGCGCTGGCGATGGCGCTGGCCCAGAGCCTGACCGCGATCATCGTCTTCTGGGCGATCGTCGGGGGCCTCGGCGCCTCTTTGCTCCTGCCCGCGATGCAGTCGCTGATCCACGGCAACTTCGAAGGAGACGCTCAGAAGAAGGCGTATGCGCTCGTCGGGGCGGCGGCCGCGATCGCCGCTGCGGTAGGACCGCTGCTCGGCGGTTTCGTCACCACGTACTTGTCGTGGCGCGTCGGGTTCCTGCTCGAGGACCTGGTGATCATCGTCGTCCTGTCCGGCATCAAGCTCGTCCGGGACGTTCCGTACACGGGGTCCCGCCGCATCGACGTGGTCGGGGGCGTCCTGTCCGTGCTCGGGATGGGCGGCGTCGTGGTCGGGATCCTGGTGTGGCAGGAAGGCGGCGAGTCAGTGGCGGCGCTGCTGGCGGTAGGCCTGGTCGGCCTGGTCGGCCTGGGCTATTGGCTCGTGCGCCGCAAGCGCGCGGACAAGCCGGCGCTGATCGACCCCGATCTGTTCAAGTCGCCGCTCTACAGGCTCGGGATCACCGGTCAGACGATGCAGCAGATCGCACTCGGCGGGATGATGATCGTCCTGCCTCTGTACCTCCAGATGGTGCTCGAGTACAACGCCCTGGAGGCCGGCGTGTCACTCGCCCCGCTTTCGTTGAGCATGTTCGCGGTGGCGTTGCTGGCGGGGAACAAAGCGGGCAAGCGGCGCCCCGGCGCCATCATCCGCGCCGGATTCGGCCTCCTCGCCATCGGGGTCGCGGTGCTGATTCCGCTGGTGCCCAGGGTGGACACCGGCTGGTGGCTCGCGGTCCCGTTGCTCGTCGCCGGATCCGGACTCGGGCTGCTCGTCTCGCAGCTCAACAACTACACGCTTTCTCCGATCTCGGAGGAGAGGGTCAGCGAGGCCGCCGGCGTCAACTCGGCGGGCGGCTCGTTCGGCCTGTCGTTCGGCCTGGCGTTCGCCGGGGCGATCATGCTGGCGACGCTTTCTGTGTCTTTCACCAAGATGGCGGACGCGAGCGCCGTGCTGTCGCCGGCCGAGCAGCAGCAGGTGTCCAAGGAACTAGAACACGACGCCGAGATCATGAGCAACACAGCGCTCCGGCAGCAGCTCAAGGGGCAACCGCAAGCGACCCAGGACGAGATCATTCGAATCAACACCAAGGCGCGGCACGTGGCCCTTCAGATCGCGTTGGTGATTCCGCTGCTGGCTGCCCTCATCGGCCTGTTCAACTCGTTCCGGATGATGCGCCTTCCGGACCCGCGACCGTCGAGCGCGGTCGAGGGCATGGCCCTCGGCTGACGTCCTGAGTCGGGCGGCTAGGCACTGCCTGTGTCAGCGCGAAAGGGTCGCTGCGCGATGAGTGACAGCGCGCCGCGATCCGGACGATCTGGTTTTGAGTGACGGCGAGAGACGAGGAGTCGAGATGACCGAGCGAATCGTCGAGGCAAACGGTGTTGAGCTGTGCACGGAGCCATTCGGCGACCCGGCGGACCCGCCGATTCTGCTGATCATGGGCACCGGTGCGTCGATGCTCTGGTGGGAGGAGAGCTTCTGCCGGCTGCTTGCGAATGGCGGGCGGTTTGTGATCCGCTATGACCATCGCGACACCGGGCGTTCGGTCACCTATGAGGTGGGAAGCCCGGGATATAGCGGGGCGGACCTCGTAGCCGACGTGGCCGGCGTGCTCGACGCGTATCAGCTCCCGATTGCCCATCTGGTCGGCGTCTCGGCGGGCGGGGCGTTCGCGCAGCTCTTCGCGTTGGGACACCCCGATCGCGTCGCCACCCTCACCCTGATCAGTACCTCCCCGGCGCTGCCGGGCGATCGCGAGCTGCCGTCCCCGAGTGACGCGTTCGGCGAGTTCGTGTCGACCGCGAACGTCGATTGGTCGGACACCGAGTCGGTGATCGATTACCTCGTTGACTACTCACGCATGCTCGCGGGAGGAGAACGCCGATTCGAGGAGGCGGCGATTCGAGACCTGGTGCGTCGCGAGGTCAGGCGCGCGCGCGACTTCCGGGCCCGGCAGAACCATGATCTCCTCTCCGAGGGCGAGAACCCAGGCGGGACGTTGTCGTCGATCAACGCTCCGACCATGGTCATCCACGGTACGGCCGACCCGATGTTCCCGATCGAGCACGGCAGAGCGCTGGCGCGGGAGATCCCGGGCGCGACGCTACTGGTGCTAGAGGGCGCCGGCCACGGCGTGGTGCCGCCCGATTGGGAGACGATCGGCGGCGCCGTTCTCGAGCACACGAGCGGAAACGGCGGTGGCGAGGCGGTTGGTTAGCCGGCGGTGCGGGACCCGCGCAGGAAGTGTGCGATCGCGTCGGTGGTCAGGCCGTCGAGTTGTTCGGGTGTGATCATCCCGGCGGTCAGGAGGGCGGCGATGCCCTGGATGGTTGAGAACAGGACAAGGCCGACACGTTCGGGGTCGCCGGGCTGCAGGTGACCGATCGCCTGACCCTGGAGGATGAGGTCCATCATTACCGAGAACGCGCGCTCCATCGCCTCGTGCAGGCTCGGCTGTGTCGCGCGGTGCTTTGAGGCGAACATCAGATCCAGCAGCGCGGGATCGGTAGTCGCGAAGCGGATGTAGGCCGCGGCGGTCGCTTCCAGCCGCGGCTGGAATTCGTCCCCGGCGCTGTCGGCGGCGGCGCGCAGTTCGGCGCCGAGGCGGTCGAATCCGGATTCGGCCAGTGCGTCGAGCAACGCCTGGCGGTCGGGGAAGTGGCGGCGGGGGGCGCCGTGGCTGACGCCGACCTCTCGCGCGAGCTCCCGCAGCGACAGGTCTTCGACGCCGCGCTCGCGGACCGTCCGTTCGGCCGCGGCCAGGAGCGCGCTGCGGAGGTTGCCGTGGTGGTAGGGCCGCTCGGTCGGCTCTTGCGCGTGGTCGATCGCCATACCAGGCAGATTAGCGAAGCGAAGTTGCTCTTGACAACATTGTGGTCAACGCCTACATTGTTGCCCATGACTACTTTCTCCACACAGGACATCCCCGCCATGACCGGCCGCACCGTGATCGTCACCGGCGCCAACAGTGGCATCGGACGCGCCGCCGCCAAAGCGCTCGCCGCGAAGGGCGCGCGTGTCGTGCTCGCCGTGCGCAACACCGACAAGGGTCACGCCGCCGCGGCGCAGATGACCGGCACGACCGAGGTGCGCAGGCTCGATCTCGCGAGCCTCGGCTCGATCAAGGAGTTCGCCGCCGGCTGGGACGGCGAGATCGATCTGCTGATCAACAACGCCGGGATCATGATCCCGCCCAAATCGCTGACCGCCGACGGCTTCGAGCTGCAGTTCGGAACCAACCATCTCGGCCACTTCGCCCTCACCAATCTCCTGCTCGAGCACATCACCGGTCGGGTGGTGACGGTCTCCTCCTCGGCCCACCGCTTCGGCGCGATCGACTTCGACGATTTGCAGTGGGAGCGGCGACCCTACAAGGCATGGCGCGCCTACGGGCAGTCAAAGCTGGCCAACCTGCTGTTCACCGCCGAACTGCAGCGCAAGCTGATCGGGGTCGGGTCAAGCGTCAAGGCGACCGCCGCACATCCCGGCTACGCAGCAACGAACCTCCAGTTCCATTCCGAGAACCGCGCGATGGACGCATTCAACGCGGTCGCGAACCGCTTCCTCGCTCAGGACGAAGACGGCGGGGCGCTACCGACCCTGTACGCCGCGGTCGCCGACGTCCCCGGCAACAGCTTCGCCGGACCATCTGGCTTCATGGAGTGGCGTGGCGGAGCCAAGCTGGTCAAGCGGACCGCCGCCGCCGAGGACATGGACGTCGCCCGCCGGCTGTGGAACGTCTCCGAGCAGCTCACCGGCGTCCGCTTTCCCCTGAGCACGGAGCCGCAGTCGACTAACGGGAAGATCGCGGACGAGTCGGTGTCGACCCTCGAGGCGAACCACTAGCTCAAACCGGCGCGAATGAGCCGAGCGGCCCGGATGGGTGGGTCGCGAGGCGTGGTGTATCGTCGCGCCATGTCAGACCCTGCCGCACACGCTGGCCGGCCGGGTTGGGCGGCGTGAGTTCACGTCTGCGCGTCGCGGTCGTGGGAGCCGGCGTGTGGGGCGAGCAGCACGCGCGGGTGTTCGCTCGGCGCGCTGACACTGAACTGGTGGCGATCGTCGGACGCACCGCCGGGCGCGCGGAGCAGCGCGCGGCGGCGTATGGCACCACGGCTTACACGGACATTGACGAGATGCTCGTGCGCGCGCGGCCTGATCTGGTAACGACGAGCCTGCCGAACGAGGAGCACTTTGCGCCGACCCTGCAGCTGATTCGCCGTGGTGTGCCGCTGCTGGTCGAGAAACCGCTCGTGTTCGACCTAGATGAGGCCGAGCAGTTGATCGCCGAAGCCGAACAGCGGGACCTCTTCTTCGCGATCAACTTCAACCACCGGTATGCGAGCGCGGTGCAGCAGGCTCGTCGCGCCATTGATGACGGCCTGCTGGGCGACATCGTGCACGTCACGTGGCGCTTTGGCGGCGAGGCGAATCCCGGGTCGAGCCCGTACCGCAACCTGTTCGAGACGCAGTGTCACGGCTTTGACATGCTCGAACACCTGGCAGGGCCGATCTCGTCGGTGATGGCCGAGATGACGAACAAGACCGATGAGCGCGCGTATCACACGGTCGTGATCGCAGTGCGATTCGCCAGCCGGGCCGTCGGGAGCCTCGTCGGAACCTACGACTCCTCTTACACCTACCCCGACGCGCAGTACATCGAGATCAACGGAACGCTTGGGCGCGTGCTGATCCGCGACACCGTGCAGGAGCTCACGCTCTCCAGGGTCGGGAGCGAGACGCACGAGGTGTGGCGACCTGGCTACTTCAACGACGTAGACAGGACCTTTGCGCATACGCTCGACCGCCACGTTGACGACGTCCTCGCGGCGCTGCGGGCCGGGCACGAGCCTCCGATCCACGCACGAGCCGGCCGGCGCTCGGTTGAGCTAGCGACCGCAGCCGTTCGATCGTTCGAGCAGGGCGTACGCGTCGCGACCTGAGCCGAAGCTGACAACGCAGAAGTGCCCGGTTTACAGGCACTTCTTCAGCGGGAGCGACGGGACTCGAACCCGCGACCTCCGGCGTGACAGGCCGGCGCTCTAACCAACTGAGCTACGCCCCCGGAGGGGGATTTCTAAGTATCGCAGGGACGATCGCGTTTGCGCGGGCTCGGGGCTGGGGGCGGCCGGCGCAACTTTCGGCGTGCTGGCGAGTTTGAGACCCCGAATCGATCTCCGGAGGACGCACCTAACCCGGCCGTGGGTGCGTTGTTGGGATCAGCGACGGGGACCCTTCGGGGTCCCCGTCGTCCTTAACGGCCATCCGGGGCCGCGACCAGGAACAGGACGGGCCTGCCCGGCCCCAGGGACGCCGAGCGAAGCGAGGCCCAGTATCAGCCCGACTGGATCGTGCGGTTACACCCGGCGAGCGTGACCGTGATCGGGCCGTCGGTGGTGATGTTCACCTTGGCGCTGCAGTCGACGTGGGCCCGCGAGGGGGCGATGGTCGCGGTGGCGATGTTCGTCGCGTTGATGTCGAGCGTGTCGGTCGCCGGCGCAGGTGTCGCCGGGCTCCAGGTCTGGGTCAGGCTGGCGTAGGTGAGCGGGCCCATGTTCCCTCCGGTCAGGGTCCCGGTACCGGGCTGGCTGCCCGAGGCGACCGGATCGGAAGTGCCGAAGCCGTGCGAGAACACGTCGAGCTGACCCTCGGGATCGCCGTTGGTCGCGGTGTGGGACGCGCTCCTGATGGTCAGACCCGAGACCCAGTAGGCGTGGTCGCCTGTGATCCCGTACGTGGGGGCGTCGCGCGCCGTGTCGACCACGTACGTGACGTGCGCGGGATTCGCGTCCACCGTCGACGAGCCGAGGAACGCCGCCGCCGGCGCGAACTGGTCGTTGATCGCCAGCATCAGATGGTTCGGGAGCACCGGGCTGCACAGGGCGTTGGCGCAGGGCTGGTACACGTCGAGCCCGTAGCGGTAGCCGAGGCTCGACAGCTTCGCCGCGGTCTGGCCGTAGTCGGATGCGTTGACCAGCTCGTCGGCCGAGGCGTTCCACATCAGCACCGGCAGGTTGCGCATCGACGCCAGCACGTCGTTGTTGGTCTCGAACCCGACGGTGGGCTGGGCGCGGGCGAACAGATCGGGGAACTGAGACCCGAGCTTGAACGTGCCGATTCCGCCCATCGAATAGCCGGTGATGTCGCTGTAGGCCGGATTGAGCGGATATAGCCGCGCGATATCGGCCCACACCTCGAACACATCCGCCGCGCCGAGGCCCTGGTACTCCTGGTCGGGGCCGCGCGCCTCCGGGGTGATCACGATCGAGGGATTGGTCCGGTTCGCGAACTGCGACTGGTTACGGCTGCCGTAGTACTGGTTGTAGTTGGCCGACAGCGAGTGCAGCAGCAGGGTCATCCCGTAGCCGGCGGCGGGGGCACGGCCGGCCGGGACGTACACCGCGTAGGGCTGGAGGTTGCCCTGATACTCGGGCACGCAGGTCGACGGGTCCTCGGCGCCCTGCAGTCCGCACTCGCCCGAGTAATTGGCGCCCTGCGCCGGCTCGAAGTGAGAGGCGAGGATGCGGTCCATCGGACCGCTGACCGGGATCTGCGAGTTGTCGGTGACCCGCGCGGCCAGCTTGGCGAAGTTCACGTTGGCAAAGAGGGGCGAGATATCACCCGCGGCGAGCGCCGTGCCCTGCTGCTGATCGCGCCACCATGCGGCGTTGGTCACCGCGCCGGTCTCGGCGGTGACCGAGGGCTGCGGCTCGGCCGTCCGGAAGGCGACGTTGAAGAACGCCGCCGGGTTGGTCGCGGTGCCGGCGCCTCCGGGGTGGGTGGCGTCGGCGGTCGCCTGGGGGAGCAGGTACTTGCCGTTCGCGGCGTCCCAGAGCCCGACGCCCATGGCCATCCGCACGGTGCTCTGCCCCGGGTTCCAGTCCTGGTGGGGGACGTCGACCTCGATCTGCCGGCGCTGGAGATCGACCTGGACGGCCGGGGCCGGTCCGGCCACCGGAGTGTCGGTTCCGGCGTGGACGAGGTCGGCCACGAGGTGCGAGCCCGACGGGTGAACGGTGAGGAACAGGTTGGCGGGCGCCACCACGTTGGCGCCGTCCGGGAACGGGAAGGTCTGTCCCGGGTGTCCGCCGAGCGCAATCGAGAAGGCGATCAGCGACGGGTTCTCCAGTGTGTTGAGGGTGACCCGGAACGCGGTGGCACTGCCCGTCGGCTCGACTCGGAACTCGACCAGATCGGCGGCGTTGTTGGCGTAGCCGGGCCCGGTCGGATACGTGTACGTCCCGTTGGGCTTGGAGAACGTGTCGCCCTGCGTACGGGGGTCGGTCGGATCGGGCAGCTCGTGAGCGCCGTGGTCGTCGTAGAGGTAGTCCTGGTAGAGGAACTCGCCGCCGCGGTAGGCGCTGGTCCCTGAGATGAGAATCGGCGACGCCTTCCAGATCCCGGTGTTGGTCAGCTCGGGGGCGACGGCGGTCGGCTCGTAGAGGATCGCCGGGCCGGGGCGCGGTCCGGGACCGGAGGGGAGCGAGGAGCCGCTGGCCGCGGCGGTGAACGCGCCGAGCATGAGCACCATGAGGACGGCCGCGCGCATCGCGCTCGCCGCGCCGCTGACCCCTGCCAAGAGTCGCACGGCAACATGAATACCAGAGCCGGGCTCGGTGCGCGCCGGTTGGTGCTGGTGCGCCTAGCGCCGCGCTAGCAAGTGCAGGAAGTCGTGGGCGAAGCGCTCGTAGCGATCGGGCGAGTAGCGCTCAGGGTCGGTCAAGACCATCCGCCCGGCTTGCTCGCAGAAGTCGCGGATCGCGCGAGCGGTCAGTTCCACGTCGAGGTCGCGGGGCAGCTGGCTGCGCTTGACCGCCCAGCCGACCAGCCGCTCGATCCGGGCCAGCACCCGTGTGCGGCCGTCCTGGACGTGCTGGCGCACGATCGGAGGCGTGCCCTCCAGGGGCAGGAGGATGATCCGCCAGGTCGCGGGGCGGGCGGTCACGGCGGTCAGGAAGCGGGTCAGGCCGCCCGACAGCAGCTCGCGTGGCTCCTGGTCGCCGGGTTCCTCGGGCACGACCTGGTCAAGCTGCTCGAGCGAGATCCGCTCCTCGCGCTCGATCACTGCGTGCAACAAACGGTTCAGGTTCGGGAAGTGGTCGTAGACGACGGGCCGGGTGATGCCGGCCGCACGGGCGATCGCCTCGATCGAGATCCGCGCGTACCCCCGCTCGAGGATCACCTCGAGCGCCGCGTCGATCAGCTGCTCGCGGCGCTGCCCCGGGGGCATTCGCGGCGCATAGGGCCGCCGGCGCTTGGCCGGCGGATCGGTCAGGGGCTGCGCGGTCACTGCGCTGCCAGGCTAGCGGAGGGAGGGTCAGGGCCGCAGGTGGCGCCGCCGGCGGCGGCCCTCGACGACCCGGCGCAGGACGTCCTCGGTCCAGTCGTGGGTACGGAGCAAGCGGTAGCGCTCGGCCGCGATGCTCATGTACGCCTCGGTCTCGGTGGCGCTCTCGATCAGGCCGGCTTCGCGCAGCATGGCGACGACCGGGCGGTACTCGTTCTCGAGCCACAAGGCGGCGGTCTGTCGGCGGCCAAGGGGCTCACCGCGGCTGTGGATGGCCCTAAATCCCCACGCCTCGACCGCCTCGGCCAGTTCGTCGTAATCGTCCGGATCGGACAGCACGATCTCCGCGCGCGCCTGCGTGGGCAGCGGTACTCGCTCGAAGAACACCCGCTCATGGCTCTTGAGCGGCAGATCGGACATCTTCATCGCCTGGTCGGCGTCGATCCGAGTCACCACCTCGGTCACGTACGCGTCGATGTCGGTGCGTCCGAGCGCCCGGGCGACCGAAACGCGGTGATGGCCGTCGCGCACGAAGTAGATCTCCCCGACCTTCACCAGGTCGACCGGAGGAAACGCCTCGCCGCGCCTCGCCGCGGCGGCGATCTGCTCCCACCGTCCGCGCGAACGCGCCGAGGTGGGCCGGAAGAGGCGGTCGAAGTCCCGGCCTCGATCAACCGAGCCCACGATCTGATCGAGGGGCACGACCCGGAGGCCCACCGAGCGCTTGCTGACGAAGCCGAGAGCGTCGATCACCTCTTCGTAGGGCAGGACCACGCCGACATCGTCGGGCTCGCCGCGCAGGCGGGCGATCAGCTTGGAGATCGTCGCGCGCCGGCGCGCGCGCAGGAAATCGTGCTGCGCATCGACGCCGGGCAGCCCGGTGGAGCGAGGGGCCGACATGTGGGGTGAGGTTAGCCGTGGCGGCGCGCCTCAGGCCGCTCGCGCGGATCAGCTGGAGCTTTGCGTGCCGGTCGGGGCGGTCCCGGTCGGAGCGGTCCCGGTCGGAGCGGTCCCGGTCGGAGCGGGGGGCTGGGCCGTGCTCGCGCCGCGGTCGGCAGCGAGCAGGCTGTGGCCTGATTCAGCGTCGAACAGCTGGAGCTGCCTGGAGTCGAACCACAGTTCGGCCTCGGCGCCCTGCCTGACGCGACTCTCGGCCCCGAGTCGGGCGGTGATCTGGACGCCACCTTCGGTGCCCGGCAGATCCCCGCCGCCCGCATCCGCGGCCAGCTCCTCGAGCTCGCGGGACGCGACCCGCTCGGACTTGACCACGAAGTACGCGTAGAACTCCGAGCCCATCGACTCGAGCACGTCGATACGGGTCTTGAACGTGACACCCCGGGCGCGGTCCGCGACCAGGCTGGCGTCCTCGAAGTGCTCCGGCCGCAAGCCGGCGATGATGCCCCGGCGGCCGCCGCCCGAGCCGCTCTCGAGCCGGCGCCGGAGCTCGTCTGGGATTCGCACGTCGCCGATCGGCAGGTGCACGTTGTCACCGCTGATCTCGCCAGACAGGAAGTTCATCGAGGGGGAGCCGATGAATCCCGCCACGAACAGATTGTTCGGGTGTCCGTACAGCTCGGACGGCGGACCCACCTGCTGAAGCTCGCCGGCGCGCATCACGGTGATCCGGTCGCCCAGGGTCATCGCTTCTGTCTGGTCGTGCGTGACATAGATCGTGGTGGTTCCGAGGCGCTGCTGGATGCGCGAGATCTCGGTCCGCATCTGGACGCGCAGCTTCGCGTCGAGGTTCGAGAGGGGCTCGTCCATCAGGAACACACTCGGCTGACGGACGATCGCGCGCCCCATCGCCACGCGCTGGCGCTGCCCGCCCGACAGGTTGGCCGGCTTGCGCTCCAGGTGCTGCTCGAGGTCGAGGATCTTGGCCGCCTCGTTCACCTTCTGGTCGATCTCGGACTGGTCGACCTTGGCCAGCTTCAGCGCGAACCCCATGTTCTCCCGGACGGTCATGTGCGGGTACAGGGCGTAGTTCTGGAACACCATTGCGATGTCGCGGTCCTTGGGTGCGCGATCGTTGACCACGTTGCCCCCGATCTTCAGCTGACCCGAGGAGATGTCCTCAAGACCGGCGACCATGCGCAGCGCCGTGGACTTACCACAACCGGATGGTCCGACAAGGATCATCAACTCGCCGTCAGGGACGTCGAGGTTCATGTGCTTGACGGCTTCGAAGCCATCCGCGTAACGCTTCCCGATGTCGTCGAACTCGATCTCGGCCATGTCTGTGAGGCTCCTTTTGTCCTATCCCTTGACCGCGCCCGCCGTCAGACCGGCCACGATCCGACGCTGGAACACGAGCACGAGAATCATGACCGGAATGGTCACCACCACCGCCGCGGCGGCGATGTCGCCGTAGGGCACGGTGAACTGCGAGACGCCGGGGAACGTGGAAATCGCCGCGGGAACGGTCTGCGCGGCCGACGTCGATGTCAGCGAGATTGCGAACACGAAGTCGTTCCAGCAGATGAGGAAGACGATGATGAACGTGGTCACGATCCCCGGCATGGCGAGCGGCACGATCACCTTGGTGAACGCCTGGAAAGGCGTGGCGCCATCGACCTGGGCGGCCTGTTCGAGCTCCCAGGGTATGTCTCTGAAGAAGGCCGACAAGGTGTAGATCGACAGGGGCAGCGCGAAGGTCATGTACGGGATGATCAGCCCCGGCCACGTGTCATACAGGCCGACCTCGCGCCACACGTTGTAGAGCGGCCCTACCAACGAGATCTGGGGGAACATCGCGATGCCCAGTGACACGAACAGAATGAGTTGCTTACCGGGGAAGTCGAGGCGCGCGATCGCGTACGCGGCACTCGATGCGAGGATCACGGCCAGCGTGGTGGAAATCAGGCCAATGCCGATCGAATTGCGCAGCGCGGCGGTGAATATGCCCTGTTTGAAGATGTCGCTGTAGTTCGACGTCGTCCAGTGGTGCGGGATGAAGCTTCCGTCGGTGGCGGTTGCCGGCGTCTTGAGCGACAGGAACACGATCCACAGGATCGGAACGAGCGAGAACACGGCCACGATGAACAGCGCGCCCGACCAGCCGGCTCTGCTCTTGGTGTGTGCGCTGACGCGGCCGTGGCGCGTCCGCGGGGCGGGTCCGGCGGTCGCGGCGGTGGTAGCCATCAGGCCGTCTCCCCGCCCGGCGTCACTCCAGCGCCGAATATCTTGATGAACACGAGCGCGATTAGGGCCACCATCAGGAACAGCAGGATCGACACCGCCGAACCGAGTCCGAGATTCAGCCGGTTGAGCAGCGTGTTGTAGTTCAGCATCGAGATCGACTCGGTTCCGTTCGCGCCCTGGTTGAAGATGTA
Source organism: uncultured Solirubrobacterales bacterium (assembly GCA_963832315.1). Taxonomy (GTDB): domain Bacteria; phylum Actinomycetota; class Thermoleophilia; order Solirubrobacterales; family Solirubrobacteraceae; genus Palsa-465. Next base: position 127,743 of record CAWHTT010000019.1, read on the forward strand.
GATCGTGTCGAAGATCCGGAAAGCGTCGAGGGTGCGGAACAGCAGCGCGACCAGGATCGCCGGCTTCATCAGCGGCAGCGTGATCTTGACGAAGCGCTGCCAGGCGCTGGCTCCGTCCACCTTGGCCGCTTCCTGCAACTCGTCGGGCACGAGCGCCAGTCCGGCGAGCAGCAGCAGCGACATGAACGCGGTGTTTTTCCAGATCTCGGTGATGATGATCGCCACGTAGGTCCCGAACGTGTGGCTGAGCGGGTCGCCGCTGAGGCCGAGCAATTTGGGGATCCAGCCGCTGTTCAGCGACCAGGCGAGTTCCCACGAGTACGCGGCCACCACGGCGACGATCCCGTAGGGGATCAGGATGACCGCGCGTGTCAGGCCCCGCGCCACCAGCGTACGGTGCATGATGAGCGCCGCGCCCATGCCGAGCACGAACTGGATCGAGACCGAGATCACGGTGATGATGACCGTGTGCACCACGTCTTGCCAGAACACCGGCGCGCTGAGCACATGTCCGTAATTGGCGAGCCCGATGAACTTGCTCGCGCCCGGGAAGCGCAGGTCAGAGCGCTGGAGGGAAAGCGTGACCGCGTTGATGATCGGCCAGGCCGTGACGGCGATCATCACGACCGCGGCCGGCGTGCACAGCCAGAACGCCAGACGTCGTTCGGCGCGCGCGCGGTCGCTCAGGTGCCTGCGGCGCTTCTCGGCGAACGTCGGGGTGGGAGTTGGGGTCGTGACGGTGCTCATAGCAGGGCCGAGGAGGAGAGCGAAGCCTTGATCTGATCGCGCAAAGTGCTCACCACCGTTTGCGGTTTGATGTTCGAAGTCGGGGACAGCGCCTTCTGGATGGCCAGCGTGACGTCGGCGTAGGCCGGCGTCCTGGGCCGGATCCCGAACGTCTTGAGCTGGGCGGCGATCAACGCGTGCATTGGATACAGCTTTTCGAAGGACGGGAGGTTGTAGACGGCGCCCCGGACCGGCGCCAGGCCACCCTTGACCGCGTAGTTGATCTCGTACTTCTGCTGAGTCAGGCAACTGACCGCGTCAAATGCCTGCTTCTGATGCTGTGAGTGAGACGAGACCGCGAGGTTGTAGCCGCCGATCGACACGTGGGGTGCGATTCCCGGGACGACCTGGGGGAACAAGGCGTAGCCCATTTGGGCGCCGATCTTGGGATCGGTGCTGTGAGCGGATGCCCAAACGAACGGATAGTTGATCTCGAACGCCGCCGTGCCTTGATTGAATGCCGTGTCGGACGAGCCCTCCTGGGCGACGTTGAGCGACGGGTCGGCTGCCGGGGAGGTGGCCAGCTGGTGCATGATCGCGGCCGCTTTCTCGACCGGCGAGCCGAGCACGACCTTGTTGTTGCCGCTGATGATCTGGCCGCCCGCCGAGTTGACCATCGAGTTGAACCACACGGTCAGGCCCTCGTACTGGGCGCCCTGCTCCTCGATGTAGTGCGGCAGGCCGGCCTTGGCCAGCTGGGTGGCGTCGGCGATCATCTGCGTCCAGGTCTTGGGGACGGGCTGGTGGATCTTGGCCAGCAGGTCCTTGCGGTACCAGAGCAGCTCGGTGTTCGAGTTGATCGGGACCCCGTAGAGCTTGCCGTTCCAGGTTGCGGTCTCGATCGGTCCGGCCAGGTCGACGCTCTTGATCTGCTGGACGAGAGCCGGCGGAACCGGCGCGATCCACTTGGCGGTAGCGAACTCGGCGGTCCAGTCGACGTCCATGGCCAGGATGTCGATCGCGGAGTCGTTCGCTGCCAGGCGGCGCACCAATGAGACGCGCTGCTGGTCGGACGACGTCGACAGGAGGCTGATCTTGATGTTGTACTCGCCGCCCGAGTTCTTGCTGCAGTCGGCGGCAGCCGCGGCGAAAGAGCCAGAGGGCTCGGGGAACACATACCAGTTGACGGTCACCGCGCCGTTGCTGCTGGACGAGCCGCAGGCGGCTAATGCGGCGGCTGCGAGGACTGCGGCTGCCGTGACGAGCAGCGCGCGCGAGGACGCCTGCCGCGGCTGGGTCCGGTCCGGTCCCTGCGCGTGTCGGAGTCCACTTCTACGTCGAGGGCCTCTCCTACGCAACCTCTCTCCGTCCTCCGGGTGGTCGGCGGAAACCCTAGCACTCGTACGCCTGATCGGGAATCAGATAACGCGAACATGCGCGCCGTCGAGGCACGAAGCGACCGGTTCCGCACAAAGTGCGCACTCCCCCCACGCGAAGGGCCGCGCGATGCCGCGGAGGCGCCGGTCGTTCTCGTGCCATTCGCGGTTGAGGTGGCGACCGATCACGACGGCGGCGATGGGGCCGGCGCCGGCCGATCTGAGCGTGGCCGCGGCGCTCTGGGCGTTCGCGCCGGTGGTCCAGGTGTCGTCGATCAGGAGCACGGTTTCGCCTTTCAGGGCGGCGGTGGCCTCGAACCTGGCCGGGCTGAAGGTGCGGGGCGGGACGTCTGCGGTGCTGCGGCGCAGTAGCCGGCGGTGGCGCTCGCGGGTCGGGCCGACGATCTCGCCGACGATGGTGCGCAGCGGGTGGTGCTCGTCGCGGGTCGGGTCGCCCGACGGGACGGTCGTGACGAGGTCGAAGCTCGTTGTGTTGTTGCTGTTGTCGGCGGTGGCCGTTCTGGCGAGGCAGGCCTCGTGGGCGGTCAGGAAGCGCCAGAGGATCGCGGCGAGGATCGCCTGCAGGCGGCGGGCGATGTCGCCGTCAAGTCGCTTGTAGCTCGCCAGGGCGTGGTGAAGCTGCTCGCGGGCGACGCTGTAGGAGATCGGGGCGACCACGTCGAGCGTTGGTTGGCCGTGGGCGCAGGCCCAGCACCTGGCGTACCCGGCAGTGAAGTTGAAGCAGGTCCCGCACACGTCGGGTCCCCGCCGCGGGCCGAGCAGAACGTTCTCGTACAGAGCGCTCAACTCGCCGACGGTGGGCATCGGTCTGGTGTTACGGGATGAGTGAGCCCGGGGAGTGGAGACGCTCGAGGGCGGTGGTGATCTCGGCCGGCTTGCGGACCACGTGCGTGCCGGGTCTGGTCGCGTAGTCGCGGGCCCAGGGCTGGCGCTCGACCAGCGTGTCGAGCAGGAACACCGGCCGTCCGTGGGCGAGGGCGAGGCGGGCCTGCGTGCGCGCGCCGCTCGTGTCGGACGCCTCGACCACGACCGTGGCCAACGCGATGCCGGACATGGTCGCGTTGCGCATGGGGAAGCTCCGGCGGGTGGGGGGCGCGTCGGGCCAGAACTGGGACACGACCGCGCACTCCTGGGCTATGCGGCGCTGGAGGCCTTGGTTTTGCGAGGGGTAGACGCGGGCGAGGCCGGTCCCGATTACCGCAAGCGTGCGGCCGTTGGCCGAGAGGGCTGCCGTGTGCGCGGCGGTGTCGATGCCCGCGGCGAGGCCCGAGATGACCGTGTAGCCGGCGTGGACGAGGTGCTCGGCGATTCGCTTCGCCTGGTTCGTGCCGTGCCCGGTCGCCTTGCGGGCGCCCACGACGGCCACCGAGTGTGCGTCCTGCGGCGTGATGTGGCCGGCGACGAAGACGATCGGCGGTCGGTCGTGGACCGCCTTTAAGTTCGGCGGGTAGTCGGGGTCGAGGATCGTGAGGAGCCGCATGCCCTCGGCGTCCCACCGCTCGAGGTCGGCGATCGCCTGCGCGATGGGTTCCTCGCTCGTGGCGGGGTCGGGGTCGGGGTCCTCCGGGATTAGCGTCGTCTGGCCGTCGGCCTCGGTCGTTTGCTCCCGCTCGAGGACTGCGACGGCGCTGCCCTGTTCCTCGACCATTTCGGCGTACTCAACCCACGGGCGGCGGCCGCCTCTGAGCAGGGCGACCATGGCGGCGCGCTCGTCGGCAGGGGTCACCGGCCGAGCGTATCTGGCGGCTGAGACGGCGCTCGAGGGTGCGGTTAGCCGACCGTGTGAGCGGTTTCGGCCGGCTGCTGCTCTGTTGTGTGGTCCGCGTCCGCGGTCTCGGTCGACTCGACGGGGTCCGCGGGAGCCGGTGCGGTCGCCGCAGGAGCCGGTACCGTCGCCGCGGGGGCCGGCGTGGGCTCCACGGGCGGGGCTGCCGCCGGCGGGACCACGGCCTCGGGGGGCGGGAACGGCGCCGATTCGGTCGGGATGGTGTGCGAGTGCTCGTCCTCGCCGCCTATCGCCGACCTGAAGTCGCGGATGCCCTTGCCGAGGGCGCGACCGGCCTCGGGGAGCCGTTTCGGACCGAGCACCAGGAGAGCCACCACCAAAACGAAAATGAGGTGGGTCGGCTGGAGTATGTCGCCGATCATGTCGCAAGCTTAGCCGGTGGCGGAAGTGGGCTGGGGACGGATGCCGCCGGCGATCTGTCGCGCGACCGCTCCGGTGGCGTCCAGCGTCGGGTCGTGGCAGTCGAAGGCCGGGTCGTAGGCGGTGATCACGGCATCGGCCACGGCGTAGGGACGCGGCGGTCGCATCGGCGGACATCGAGTTGCGTTCCCGGAACAACGGCGTGGTCTGGGCCCGCGGCGGCCTGTGTTCGTCGCGCATGTTGGAGACTCTCGGCATGTCCTCTTAGAGCGTTCGGAGGGTGCGTTTTCTCCCCCTGCTCAGCCCGCTCGTAGCAAGTGCTCAGCGCCGCGGATCGTCGGATTGACCACGGCCTGGCCCGGGGATACCGACGGCCGTCGTCCCCGCACTCCGTAGTCGTCCGCGCAGCTAACGCGTGGGTGCCCGCCGAGCGCGCAGCGCCAGTCCCCAAGGCACGTCGGGGTGGCGCTCGCGGAGCCCGGGTGACAGCGATCTCGCCGCCTCGCCGAGCACCGCGAGGTTGTAGGCGACAGCCTGTTGGGTGCGTCGGTCAGCTTCGAAGCTGACCCGGCCACCAGCTGTCAAGTCTCTGATATCCGCGAGCGCGGCGCGCATGTCGGCGAGCCGGTCGGCGTCTCGGCGGGGACTCAAAGCGAAACTGCTTCGCGTTCGATCCGGTCGCGGGTGTGCTCACGGGCGTGGCTCAGCCCGCTGGCAGTCACAACGTGCACTGCGCAGCCGAGCAATTCCTCCAAATCACGCTGCAACGCCGCCGTGTCGAACAGGCTTCGCCCGTCGTCCATCTCCACGAGCACATCCACGTCGCTACCTGGCGTTTCCTCGCCGCGCGCGACCGATCCAAAGATTCGTACCGTCCGTGCGCCGTGACCCGTCGCCACGCGAGTGATCTCATCGCCGCGTCGACGCAGCTGTTCGAGGCTCGGAGCCGGACCGTTCGCACGGGGGCACGGATCCGGCTGACGGCGACGCTCAACCTCCCGGCCGAGATCGCCCAGCCGGCGCAACGCCATGTAGGTGGGCTCAGCGGGGCTACTCACAATCGGCAGGGTAAGACGTGGGCGGGACGCGCTCGATCGGAAGCCTCTTCGGGCACACCGCAGCGAATGCGGTACGGCTCAGCCACCATGCCCGCCGACGATCACGGGGACGCGCTGGCTGGCCGCGGGCGCGAACGGATAGTTGCCCATGGGCAGCGAGGCGATCTGGAACCAGTACGTTCGATGCACGCTCGGGTCGCCCGGTCCGAACGACGCGACCGTGGAGAACCGGCCGTCCCCGGTGACGTGCTCCTCGACCCCGTAGGTCTCGTACGTCGACTTGTAGCCGATGCGCAGCCGAACGAGCGCGCCACCGGGAGGGAGATAGCCCCCGAAGAGCTGTCCGACCAGGTGGACGGTGCCGCCCCATGCGACGTGGCGCGGCCACACCTTTAGCAGTCGGATGTGGGCCGGCACGACCGTGGTCACTTGTCCGCTGGAGGGGAGGATCGTCGCCGTCCCGTCTGTTATGGCGCGGATGATGCGCGACGGTCCCGGCGGCACGGTCGCCGTCCAGCTTCCGTCCCTGGCTGTGGTGGTCGTCGCGATCTGGCTGAAGGCAGTGAGGCCGTTGTTGGGTGCGGCGAGGATACGAACGGGCTGATCGGGGATCGGCACGCCCTGGCTGGTCGTGTACAGCCCGTGGATCGTGACGGACCGGCCGTAGGGGACGCGCAGCGTCGTTGTCACATGGACCTGGTGTGGCGCGCAGTGTCGCTGGACCCGCCACGTGTGGGGGCCCGTCTTGACACGCGTGGTCGTGCACGGCTCGATGTACTTGACGACCTTGACCGTCTTGAGGTGGCCGCCGCGTTTGACCCGGACCTCGTGGTTGCCGCGCCGGATCGTCACCCAGTGCCAGCCGACCCGGACCCGCTTGACCACGACCTCACGACGGATCGGGTTGACGATCTTCGTGAGGCTGACCTGCTGGTCGGATGCGATCCGCAGCGGCAGCGTGAGGCGCTCGGTGGTCGTGGCGCAGTTCCCCACGTTGTCGCACGAGACCGCCCGGAAGTCGTAAGGACCATGAAGGCCGGCGTCGTCGAAGTGGGCGAGGAGGTGAGCACCGTCGAAGCTCGTGGGCAGGTTGGCCCAGGCGCTCGTGCCGGTCGGGGCGATCTGGAGCGACCCGCCGCTGATGCCCGATTCGCCGTCGCTTGTGTTGACGACCAAGCCGGTCGGATTCTGCGGGTCTTGCGGCTCGAAGGTCAGCGACGGTGGTGCCTCGTCGATGTGGACCGACATCGAGCTCGTGCCGGTGTTGTGCTGGCCCTGCGGGTCCACGGCGTTGTTCCACGCGGTGCAGGTCACAGTGTGGACGCCGTCGCCGTCGATCGACAGGCCGGCTGCTGGGTAGGCCTTGGCGCTTCCATTGTCGGTGGCGCAGTTCATTCCGCCGACTTGGGAGGGGCCTGCGGTGGCGGTGGCGGCCACGGTTACCGCGTGATTGACCCAGAGGCTCGGGTTGGGGTCGTTCGGGAGTGCGAAACGAAACACCGACTGGATCGTTGTCCACCGACACGGTCTTGTCGGCGGCGTGACCCGGCGACCCCGGCCGCGTTCGTCGCGCTCAGGTCGATCATGCAAGCGTCCGTCCGTCGGTACCTGCGAGCGGGTGTCGACATTGAACGACCAGCTCACCGGGTTGGGACACTGCTGCCATACGGTGGTGTCCCGCGGCTCCGACGGACCGTTGAACTGCACGTCGTTGCTCGCGACCGCCGTGAGCTGCAGATCGCCTGAGACGTCGCTGGCGTAAAGCGTCACAGGCCACGGATCACCAGGCGGATTCCACACGTACGATCCGCTTCCCCAGAGTGCGCCCTGTCCGGTGACGAAGGGCGGCGTGTTCTCCGTGCCCGCCAGCTCTATCCCTGAGATCCCGACCAGCGCTGCTCCGGGACAGCCGCTCGAGAGCCCACAAGTTATTTGGACACCATAGATCTGGCTGTTGATGTTCGAGCTTCCCTCGAGCGTTGAGTTGAACCATTGCTGACCCGACGCCAGCGTCGATCCTCCATACGTCCCGGTAGTGACGTCCCTCCAGAAATCCCCGATGACCAAACCGGTACCGGGGGCATTGATCGACGTTACGTCTCCATTTGCGGTCCAAGCACTGTTGATGACGATTCCCGGCGGCGCGGTCGTCATCCAGAACGCATTGTGTCCAGCAGGGACTCCGACCCCCTCTAGTGTCATCGGGCAGTAATCCAGTACGGCAAACGCCGAGAAATCACCGTAGGCGGCGAAGGCATTGCAGCTGCCGGTCTGCCCGGCGTTCATGTCGCCATCGGTCACCCAGATGGTCCCGGCACGAGCCGCTGGCGCCCCGATCGCGCCACAGCAGAGAGGCTCGCGATCGCTGCGGACGCAATCTGGTAGTTCTAAGCGCCCCGCGATCCATCTGCCCTCTACATGCAGGCGTCCATCACCGTGAAGGTGTGGTCGCTCGGCGTGAACGATCCGCTCACGACACACCCGTGAACACGGTGAAATGTCTGGTTGCGGCCAGTGGTCCCGTACCAGGCGACCGGGAACGCGCCGGCTGACTGACCGCCGGGGGGATTCGCATCTGAGACCGTTACGACCGGCGCGTTCGCTCCCGTGGGCGCAAGCTGGAGCCGTGATCGTGACCTGATACGTGCCGGCGTTGAGGTGCTGGACGGAGAGCCCTTGCCCCGAAACCAATGAACCGTCGTTGGCGACGTTCGCCCAGATGCTCACGGCAGGCGCGCCCGGCTGTCCGGCGGGGCCCTGTACGCCCTCGGGGCCCTGCGGGCCCTTCTGGTTCCAGGCCACGCGCGTCTGGCTGCGTTTGCACTTGCCGTGGTTGTGGAGGTGGAGGATCTCCGGTCTTCTTGTCGGCGCAGACGGTGATCGTCTTGGTCTTGCTGGCGGCGAAGGCGTAGCCGCCGCCGGCGCCGACCACGAGTACGAGCAGGAGCGCTGCGTAGGGGATGAGGTTGCGGCGCGGATTCGACGGTCGGTGGATCATCGGGTGCTCCTTAGCCGTTCGGGGAATGGACGGGGCCGAGTGCGCCGGCCTGGCCGGTTGGGGTCACGCGTGCGGCGGATGAAGCTGGTGAGCGGGCGGGGGGCGGGGCCGTGTCGACGTGCGGGCTCGACTCGCTCACGGGTGGGTGATAGGTGGTCGTTGGGGTCGCGCGGGTGACGTAGGTGTGCGTCGACCGTTGCGGGTTGCTGGATTGCGATGTGTGCGGTGGCGCGGACTTGGTGACGCGCGCTCGGTGACGCACGTGCCGGACGGGCCGGCGCGCCGGCGCCTGCCTCGGGACGACTTTCGGCGGCCCGGCGTTCAAGATCCTCGAGACTCCGTCGGTGAGGATGGCCGCAATGTTCAACCTGGCGCCGGTGCCGGCGGCGACGTGGCGGGGAGAGCCGGTCAAGAGGAGGGCGATCGCGCCGACGGCGGCGATGCCCACAGCTGACGCGACGGCAACTCGCCGGCGGGAAAGACGGGACTTCGGGGCTGGCGGTCGCGGCTCGCCGGCGTGCGCGGCCGGCTGTTCGCTGTCGTGGGGCGTTTGGACGACGTCGTGGAGGCCCGCCGCGGCCTCTCCGCCCCAGAAATCATCCGCGCTTGTGGGGGTCGCAGTAGCGAGCTCAGTCGCCGCGAGCTCTGGCGCCGCGAGCTCCGGTGGCGCGGGATCGGTCGGCGGCGGCGTCGCTCTGCCGAACGGCACGAGGTCCTCGCGCGGGCCGAGCCAGTCGCGCGGCAGGCGGATCACCTTGTCCGACGACTCAGCCGTGCGCCCCGCCTCTATTTGACGACCTTCCTCCACCCCGTTGCTGACCTTTTCCAGCTATTTCTCCCGATGCCGTCCTGACCGGGCGCTAGTATACGCCTGGATTAGCTCCAGTTGGACTCAATTAGCAACAAGTTAGATGAATTCCGTTGAGCCTGAAGAATCGTTCCTGACGGTCGCCGAGGTGGCGGACATGCTGAAGCTGAACCAGCAGACCGTCCGCAACTGGATCGACCAGGGCTCGTTGCCGGCGCTGCGCGTCGGCCGGCGCGTCCGGATCAAGCGCTCGGACTTCGAGCGTGTGCTCGCCCAGTCGTACACGGCGGGCCCGGGTGCGCCCGGGCAGGACGCCGGTCCCTCGGCCGAGGATTTCTGGGGCGGGGAGCCCGTTGGTGTGGCTGACGCCGGGATGGTCGCCGGCGAGGCGACGGACCCGGCATGAGCTTCAAGGACGATCTCGATCGACAGCGCGCGCAGATCCTGCGGGCGGTTCGGCAGGCCGGCAACGAGTGGGCTGAGGCGATGCGGGCGCACAAGCTCGCGCCGCCCGACGCGGGGTTCGCGACGCGGCTCCGTGGGCTGGCCGAGGCGGCAGGCCGAGAGCAGGTGGCGTGGGAGCACGCGCACGCAGCGGGAGTGATGTGGCGGCCGATCCCCGGCGCGGAGAACGCCGAGCCGCCGTACGAGCTGCGCCCCGGCACGGGGCGCCGAGGCCCGGTGGAGTTGTGGGCGCGCTTCGATGCAAGCGTGGCCAGGCTCAACCGCGCGATCACCGGATCGAACGGGGCCGAGGTCGCGGATGCCTTCGGTGAGCTGTCGGAGACCGCCGGCGCGGTCGCCGATGCGGTCGCCACCGAGGATGAGGCGGCCGGGCGCGGAGCCTCCCGCACCGCCGCTTAGCTGTCGACCTACCTCCACCATCCGAAAAACGGTGTGATGGGTGGCGAACTTGCCGGGGAACCCGGTGCGATGGTGCCGAACCTGCCGCGCCCGGGTGGAAGGGACGGCTCGCGCCGGGGGCAGCCAGGGCGAAGGGGCGGCACGCTGCGGGGGCGGGCAAGCGACCATTTCTTCGCTGCTTTGCAACAAGACGTTTACGTCATCCGAAGGTGGACATCCCAGAATGGAGCGGACACGACGATAAGGAGAGAGACATGCCTCAGATCATCGTTGCCGCGGATCGGGGCGCTGCTTTCGGGGAAGGCGCCGTGACATTTCGGGAACGCGTGAACGTCACGGACTTCGAGAGCGAGCACTTCGCTGCGCAATTGATCGAGCGGCTGGGATGGGCGGTCGAGGACGCCGATCAGGAGGAAAGCCGGCCGGAGGTTGCCGATCGGGCGGAACCTCGGCAGGACGAGCCCGTGCACGACTCAGATCGCGAGGAGCGCCGGCTGGAGGAGCCCGTCGGGGCTCACGCGCCGGCGTAGCGAGAAGCTCCCGCGCAGCGAGAAGCTCCGGCGTAGCGAGGTTCCCGCCGCACCCGGCCGGCGCCGGCTTTCGGTGGCGGAATACTGACCCGCGCCACCGTCACCGCTCGGTGGCGAGCGTCGTGACCACCGCCTCGTACACGCCGGCGCCGTAGGGCTCCGAGGCGATCCGGACGCCCGGGCGCCCGACCACGTCGGCGGCCAGGGTCGGGTCCTCCTCGAGGGCGTTGGCGACGAGCCAGAACGCGCCGACGATCGAGGCGACCTCCGCGTCCTCGCGTGAATCGCCGACCGCGATGCAGTCGCCGCCGGCGTAGCCGCGCGCCTGCATGTGTCGCGCCACCGCGCGGGCCTTGGACGCGCCCGCGGGGATCAGGTGATAGGCGCGGGTCACCGGCAACCCGGCCATCTGCTCGCTCGCCGCGTGCACGACGCCGTTGTCGACGAGCCGGAGCCAGTCCAGGCCGGCGCTGGCGAGCAGTTCGTGCACCTCGGCCAGATCGACGTCGCCGCGGAACAGGTGGGAGACCTCGCGGCCGATCGACCAGGGCGTGTGGTACTCGAGCCGGCCCGCGTAGCGCTCGAGCAGCAGGGCCGGCGCCCCCGAGCGGTCGATCTGCTCAAAGATCGTCCCGTCCGAAGCCGAGGGAACGATGCCGTCGGTCAGCCACTCGAGTTCGCCGTCGACCACGAGACCGCAGCCGAGCTCGAACGTATAGGAGCTCGAGCCGATGATCCGCGAGTTCTCGAACACCGAGCCCTGCCGGCGCCCGGAATACAGGACGACCTCGACGTCGGCGCGCGAGCAGGCCTGGAGGGCGCGCACGCCGTCAAGGGCAAACCGTCCGTCGGCACCGCGCAGCAGCGAGCCGCCGGGCCCGAGGAGGGTCCCGTCCAGATCCGCGTAGAGGCAGCGCACCGCCGGGCAGTATGCCGAGGGCGGACTGTCCGCTAAAGGGTGGCGCCAGGCACGAGGGCGCGACAGAACCGGGTGCTACGGTCGCGCAAGGGTGGCGATCCAGCACGAAACGGAGCCGTGGGCGAGCCTGCTCGAGCTGGGCCGCGCGGATGAACGCCTGGTCCACGAGGATGCCTACGAGCCGCGCGCCGCCCGCCTCACCCTCGTCCCGCCCGAGCTGAGCCCGGCCGTCAAACAGGCACTCCAGAGCGCCGGCATCGACCAGCTGTACTCACACCAGAGCGAGGCGGTGTACAAGGCGTTCGAGGGGCCGACGATCATCACCACGGGAACGGCGTCGGGGAAGTCGTTGTGCTTTCAGCTCCCGACGCTGCAGACGCTGACCGCCGATCGCACCGCCAGGGCGCTCTACCTCTACCCGACCAAGGCGCTCGCCCAGGACCAGGCGCGGGCGCTGCACGGCTTCGGCTTGCACAAGCTGATCCGGCCGGCGATCTACGACGGCGACACGCCGCGGGCCGAGCGCGCGGCGATCCGCAAGCGCTCGAACCTGATCCTCACCAACCCCGACATGCTCCACGTCGGGATCCTGCCCCACCACCCCGCGTGGGGAGAGCTGTTCGCCAACCTGGCGTTCGTGGTCATCGACGAGGCGCACGTCTACCGCGGCGTATTCGGCTCCCACGTGGCCAACGTGATCAGACGGCTTCGGCGGGCAGCGGCCATCCACGGCACCGAGCCGCGGTTCCTGCTCGCAAGCGCCACGATCGCCAATCCAACCGAACTGGCCGAGCGCCTCACCGGTTTGACCGACTTCAACCTCGTGGACCAGGACGGCGCGCCGCGCGCGCACCGGCAAGTGGCCATGTGGAACCCGCCGCTCCTGGACGAGGACCTCGGCACCCGCGGCTCGGCGCTGTACGAGGCGGCCGAGGTGTTCTCGGAGCTGATCACGGCGGGCGCCCGCGCGATCTGCTTCATGAAGTCGCGCAAGGGAGTCGAGCTGATCCTCCGACACGCCCGTGACCGACTGGACGACGAAACCAAAGAGCGGATCGCGCCCTACCGCGGCGGATACACGCCGCAGCAGCGACAGGACATCCAGCGCCGGCTGAGCGCCGGCGAGCTGCTCGGGGTGGTGGCGACCGACGCGCTCGAGTTGGGCATCGACGTCGGCGAGCTAGACGCGGCGATCTGCGTCACGTTCCCCGGCACGGTGGCGAGCCTCAAGCAGATGTGGGGCCGTGCTGGCCGCCGCGGGCGCGGGCTGGCCGTGTATGTGGCCGGCGAGGACGCTCTCGACCAGTTCTTCTGCCGTCACCCGAGCGAGTTCATAAACCGCAGCGTGGAGGCGGCGATCCTCGACCCCCACAGTCCCGAGATCTACGCCGAGCACCTGTTGTGCGCGGCCCACGAGGCGCCGCTCAGCGACGCGGACACACCAATCCTCGGCAGCGAATGGCTCCAGTACGCACAAGAGCTCACCGAGGCGGGGTTCCTGCGGGAACGCGCCACCGGGTTCGTGCCAACGCGCGCGGACGACTACCCCGCGGCGCGGACCGCGCTCCGTTCGGCCTCGGCCGACAGCTTCGCGCTGATCGACGCGAGCTCGGGCGAGCTGTTCGGAACCGTGGAGCTCGGGCGTGCCTACGCCACCGTGCACGAGGGCGCGATCTACCTGCACATGGGCCGCTCCTACCGCGTCCTCGACCTCGACCTGGCGGGCCGGCGGGCACTGCTCGAGCCGTTCGACGGCAACTACTTCACCCAGGCCAAGCGCGAGATCATGATCTACATCACGCGCCCGTATGACCAGCGCCACACGCACGGCGTGACGCTCTCGTACGGGGAGATCGCCTACGCGGAAACGGTCATCGGCTACCAGCGCAAGCGCCTCCAGGACCACGAGGTGATCGACTTCCAGACGCTCGACCTGCCGACGGTCGAGTTCGATACCCGTGCGCTGTGGTACGAGCTTGACGAGCTGATCGCCGCCGAGCCGTTCCCACCCGCCCACCTGCTGGGCGCGCTCCATGCGCTCGAGCACGGGCAGATCGCGGTGCTGCCGCTGATCGCGATGTGCGACCGGTGGGACATCGGCGGCCTGTCGACCAACGCCCATCCGCAGACCGGCGCCCCGACGATCTTCATCTACGACGGACACCCCGGCGGCGTCGGAATCACCAAGCGCGGCTACGACGAGTTCGCGCGCCTCGTCGTGGACGCGAACCGGCTGATCGGGGAATGCCCATGCCGCTCGGGCTGCCCGTCGTGCGTGCAGTCGCCCAAGTGCGGCAACCTCAACGAGCCGCTGTCAAAGCGAGGCGCTCTGGAGCTGCTCCGGCGCCTGGCCGCTTGAGCTACTTAAGGGTGATCTGCAAGTTGCCGGTCAGCGCGCTCGTCGTGTCGGCGATCCAGCCGCTGAAGCTGTTCAGCTGACTGAGGATGAGCTGCGCCTGCGGGGAGCGCACGAGTCCGCCGGTGAGCTTGAGCACCTGGGGCAACGATTCCTTGAAGGAGATCGCGCCATGGCCACCGGAGGGTGTGGTCGGCTTGGTGGCGAAGGCGCGCAGCTTGGCAATGGAGGCGTTCCCGGCGACCAATTGATTGCCCACCAATCCCACCGCGGCAGTCAGTGATGGACTGGTGATCAGGTAGAAGCCGCCGCCGGCCGGCCGCATGTTGATGTTCGGCGAGAAGCTGTGGATGTGCTTCTGAAGGTTGGACAGCGTCTGGCGGACCGCCGCGGGATCGCTCACGCCGGCGCGGATCAAGCTGGTCTGGCCTTCGCCGGCGGTGATGAGATCGCCGGTCAGCTTTCCGAGTGCACCGGTCACGTCGATCCCGAAGCCGCGGCGCAGGGCTCCCAAGGCGGCCTGGAACTGCGCGTATCCGTTGGGATTGACGGCCTGCACCGCTGACTCGACGAATGCGGCGATCTGCGCCGGGTCTCTGATTCCCAGGCCTCCCGGTTCGCCGGACGCCAGCGCGGGTGCGGTGCTCCCCGGGGCGAGCGGGAGCTGAGCGGCGCTCAGCGGGCGTCCCGTCGTGTCGACCTTCCAGTCCAGGCTGACCCCGTTGGAGGTGGGGCTGATCGAAACGGCGTAGCCCTTGATGGCCGCCACCCATGGAATCTTTCGAGCCTGGGCCGCCTGCGGCGTTGCGAGCAGCGCCGCGATGTTCCCGGAGATCTGAACCATCGGCTGCGAGGGCAGCCCCGATATCTGCTGGTCGTACTGCGACAGGGTCATGCCGCTGCTGTTCGCGTGCCGGTCCAGGGCAGCGTCGACCAGCGCCTGCGTGTCGGCGATGACCAGCGTGGCCCCGTCGACCCCGTACACGCTCGTGCCGTCGCGGCTGCGGTAGAGGGTCGCCCCGGCGTGCGAGCCGATCTTCTTGTCCCCGTTCTTCGAGCTGGTCACGACCGCGTTCAGCTTGTTGGCGTCCTTGGTGATCCACACGCCGACAGCCTGGACCTTGCTGCCCGCACCCGCGGTATCGACCCCGCCGACCACTGCGGGGTTGCCGAACAGCGGCTTGATGTCGGCGTCGTAGCTGAGGCCCTGTTTCTGCAGCTGCTGCTTGAGCGCTGAGGTGATGAGGCTCGCGACCTGGAACTTCTTCAGCAGCGCGCCGAGGTTCTTCACGGGCGCCGAGTTCGGGTCGGTGGCGATCGTGGCAACTACCGGCGACCCCGGCGGTATGTACGACAACTCGGTCGCGAGCGGATTACTCGATGAGCTGCTGGAACCGGACCCGCACGCCGCCAGCGCGCAGGCAACGGCCAGACCCCCCACCAGCATCAACAACCAGCGACGACAGCGCACCTTGCCGAGGAGCGTACGCGCTCGGCCTGAGACGTGTCGCAGTTCAGAAGCCGAGGGACTTGGGCCGGACATACGACGCAAGACGCGCGGACCTGGGCGAAAGTTCCTCCCAGGTCCCGTCGAACGTCAGCGTGGCCAGAGCCCCGGTGGGGAACTTCCGACGCACCTCGGCGAGGGACGAACCATCGGCCACCGCATCGCCGCCGGCGAGCCGGAGCACGAGCGCCTGGAGCGTCGGATTGTGGCCGACGACCATCACCGATCCGATCTCGTCGGGCACTCGATGCAGCCGCTCGAGTACTTCCTGGCAGCTCGCCCCGTACAGATCGGGCTCGATCACGTGCTCACCGCCGACGGCGACGCCAGCGAGCGTCTCGCGGGTCCGCCGCGCACTCGAGCACAGCACCAGCTCGGGTGTGATCCCGGCCGTCTTCACGTGGGCGGCGATCGCCTCTACTGAGCGGTGCCCCCGCGGCGCGAGCGGGCGGTCGTGATCGGACAGCCCGGGGTCGTCCCAGCTCGATTTGGCGTGGCGGAGGACGAACAGTCGCTTGCTCGACGGCATCCCGGTCTCGATTCTGCCGCCCGGGGCGGCGTCAGTTGCTCAAGTTTGGCCGACGGCTACCCGCAAGCGCGGCCGATCAGCCAGAACGCGGTAGAAAGCAACATGGGACCGACATTGCGCACGTCGCTCGGCCCACGCGCGAATCGCTAGCATCGCCTGGCCAGGGCGAGATAGCTCAGTTGGTAGAGCACACGACTGAAAATCGTGGTGTCCCCGGTTCAAGTCCGGGTCTCGCCATCGCGTGAAGGCCTGTAGGGGCAGCCGTTGCTCCTGGCGGCGGTCACGTCACACGCGGGTTGCGGGCGGCCGGGGAAGTTGTAACCTCATGGTCCGGCTTTCCGGCCGGTGAAGAGGACTGGTGTCCAGTCGGGTGTGCAATGTCTAGGCCTTCGTTGGTCGACAGGTTGGGCGGGGAGCGTTGGCCCGACCGTCGACGCGTGCGCCGTTCTCCGCTCGTCGTTCTCGCCATGTGTGGGGCACTGCTCTTCGCGGCGGCGCCTTCGAGCGCGGCCACCCCGACCTCGCTCCCGACGGTCTCCGTCCCGACTGTGTCGGTCCCCACGGTCACCGTCCCGACGGCCACGGTGCCCTCGATCACGGCTGGGCCGATCACGACCCCACAGATAACGACCCCACAGATCACGACGCCACAGATCACCACGCCACAGATCACGACGCCGCAGATCACCACGCCACCCGTCACGACCCCGTCCACGCCGCCGCTTCCGACCCCTCCCGTCCAGATCCCCGCCACGGGCACGCCGTTGTCCGGCTCGCACTCGCCCTCGCCATCGAGCGGCACCGCAACCGAGGCGTCCACGGGATCCGCAGCCGGAACGTCGCAGTCCGCCACCTCCGGGTCTCCTACCCGTTCGACGTCACGTGCGCCGTCCGGCTCGGGCACATCGCGGAGCGCCAGCGGGTCCCGCGGCCGAACAGGGCAGGGCGGGGCGCGCCAATCTGCCGCAGCGGCTCGGCGCGCGCGTGGCGGACAACCCACGCCGTCAAGCGCAGCCGCCGCGGCCGGGTCCAAAACCGCGCGCGCCACCTCAACAGCTGGCCAGGACCCAAAACCGTCGACCGGCACGCCAACGTCGAACACGACCAGCGGGCCATTCGTTCGGTTGGTCAAGGTGCTGCCCACGGCAGTGCTGTTCGCGCTGCTGGCGTTCGCGGTCATCGCCGCCGCGATGGCGCTCAACGCGTACATCCAGCGCCGTCGCGCGAGGTCTCTGGCCGATCAGCGGGCCTCGCTCCTCGACGACGTTGGGGTGCTGCAGGCCGCCCTCCTGCCCGCGGTGCCCGACAGCGTCGGCGACCTCGCCGTGTCGGTGGCCTACCGGCCGGCGCAGGGACTGGCGGCCGGCGGCGACTTCTTCGACGTGTTCACCCTCTCGAGCGAGACGACCGAGATCATCATCGGCGACGTTTCCGGGCACGGGCGGGAGTCGCTGATCCACGCCGCGCTCGTCCGGTACACGTTGCGGACGCTGATGGGGGAGGGCCATCCGCTCCCCGAGGTGCTCGCGCGGGCGGACCGGTACCTCAGCGGCGAGCTTGGCGACGGCTACGCCACCGTGGTCATCTGCCGCTACGAGCACGCCACGGGCGAGCTCAGCTGGGCGAAGGCCGGACATGAGCCGCCGATCGTCTCCGGCGAGCCGGATCACGAGGAGCAGGCGGCGACTCCGCTCGGCTTCGGTTTCGACGGCGCCTGGCCCCAGTTCTCCCGCGTCCTGGAACCCGGCGAGCGGGTGTGCCTGTTCACCGACGGTCTCACCGAAGCCCGCCGCGGCGACGAATACCTCGGACGCGGCCATCTCAGATCGCTCGTCGAGGAGGGGCTGAGCGCGCAGGCGCTCGTAGACCGAATCCAGGCGGACGCGGACGAATGCCCGGACGACCTGGCGGCGGTGATTATCGGCCGCGCGCCGGTGGCCGAGCCGGTCCACCCGTCCGCCGAGCCCGACGCGCTCCAGCCGGCGACGGTCTAGGTTCCCGCCGACCCGCGGCGGCGTAGACGCGGCGGCCGGGCGCGCAGGCTGGCCGTCCAGGCCAGTGCGATCAGCGCGGCGCCGATCGCGAACGCGAGCACCGGGATCGCGTCGGACGAGTGAGCCTCAGGCGACGACGAGGGGGACGGAATCGACAGCGGATGACCGGCGGCTGCGGCCAGGCGCTGAGTCGCGCTCAGCGCCGCGGTGCCCAGACCTCCGGGACCAGTCGGGATATGAACGCCGGCGAGGAGCGATGAGGCCGAGGCGCCGGCGCCGACGACTCCGAAGCCATTTGGCATCACGACCAGCAGGGGTCCGCGGTGCACCAGCGAGAGCTCCTGGGCGAGGAAGCTCGCGTAGGTCTGCGGCTTGCGCCACAGCGCGGTGACCGAGCCGAGGTCGGTCCGGGAGGCGATCAGCGCGACGCGAATCGGATAGCCGCCCGCCGCGGCAGCGCGCAACAGGTCGGCCAGCTGTCCCTGCTGCGGAAGCGCGATGCCCGCGTCCTGCGGCAGGAACAGCGGCTGGGTGGCCAGCACGTCGCTGGCGGGGTCGCCGTCGGCGCGAACCCATGACGGATATGCGATGAGCACCAGCCACAGCGCCGCGAGCGTCGCGGTTAACCGACGGACGTGGAAGCGAATCTTTCGGTTGTCCGTAGAGTCCGTCACCTGCGATGAGCCTGGAAGCGACACGACGGCATCTGCCCGCCGCGACGCGCAAGTCTAGGGTGCCCTCCTCGCGGCGATCCGGCTCCGCCGCGACGCTCGCGACGCTCGCAACGCTCGCAACCCTCGGGATGCTCGGCGCGTTCCCGGCGGCCGCCGCCGCGCACGGTCCGATTGCGCCGGTCGCCTCGAGCTACTTCGCCAAGCCGCTCCAGGTGCCCGCGGGACTGACGGCGGAGGTCATCGACGGCGACCTGCGTATGTGGCTGCGCGCTCCGGCGCGGGCCACGGTGGTGGTACTCGACTACCGCGGCGCGCCGTACCTGCGTTTCTCGCCCGCGGGCGTGGCGGTGAACCACAACTCCGAGATGTATTACCTGAACCAGATTCCGTTCGCGCAGACGCCGCCGGCGAGCCTCACCGCGAGCACCCCGCCGAGCTGGCACCGGGTCAGCGGTGGGCATGCCTACGAGTGGCACGACGGACGGCTCCACGCTCTGGCCACCGTGGCCCTCACACCGGGGGTGGCGTTCGTGGGCCGCTGGAACGTGCCGCTCCGGGTCGACGGGCGCCCCGAGGCCATCAACGGCGGTCTGTGGCACGCCGACCACCCGTCGCTCGTCTGGTTCTGGCCAATCGTGGTGATGTTCGCGTGCGCGCTGGCCGCGTGGCGAGTCCGGCGGGCTCGCCTGGACGAGATGATCGCCCGCGGGCTGGCGAACCTCGCCCTCGTCGGCGTCGTGATCGCCGGCCTGGGTGTCCAGCTCCACGGGCGCCCGGGCGTGTCGATCCTTCACATGGTGGAGCTGGCGGCGATCCTGGCCTTCGTCGGATGGGGGGTGTGGCGCGCGGTCTTGCACCGCCCGGGCTACTTCAGCTGTTTCCTGATCGCGGTGGGTGCCATCTGGGCCGGCGGCGTGCTCATCCCCACGCTCCTGAACGGGTTCGTGCTGATCGCATTGCCGGCGTTCCTGGCTCGGGCGGTGACCGTGATCTGCCTGGGCTGCGGTGCGGCGCTGTTGCTGCTCGTGTTTCGGATGGCTGAGCGTGCCGAGCTGTGATCGCCGCACGGTTAGCCGCTGGCTGCGCTCCTTGGCGCTGGCGATCGCGCTGAGCGTCTCGGCATGCGGCTCGGGTGACCGCTCGTCGGTGCCGTCCCCCGGCCCACCGGCCGCGCTGCTGGCGCAGGCACGTCCGATTGGACGAGGGTCAGCGTTTCAGCCGCCGGTCCGTGGTCCGGTGCTCGGCCCATGTATGCACCGCCTCGGCGCACGGGCCGGCGTGCACGTGGAGGTGTTCGCGGCCAACCGCGTGGTGTTGATCCCGGCCGGCATCGGCACGCGACGGCCGCGCAGCGTCTCAGCCGGACGGATCGCGCGCGCCGGCTGCTACGGGCAAATCGTCACGCTCGACCCGACCGGTCTCGTCCTGGTCCGCCGCGGCGCCACCCTCGACCTGGCAGACCTCTTCCGCTCATGGGGCCAGCCGCTGGCAACGGACCGACTCCTCACGTTCCGCACAGCGACAGGAGTACGCGCGTTCGTGAACGGGCGCCCGTGGCAGGGCCCGGCCGCGGGCATCCCGCTACGCCGCCACGCCGAGATCGTGCTCGAGGTGGGGCCTTACGTGCCGCCGCACCCCTCCTACACGTTTCCGCCCGGTCTCTGAGCGGGCGGTATCGTCCAGCCAACGATGCCGGTGCGCCATCAGCGGGGCCTCGTGATCCGCCGCTTTGCGCCGGCGGCGTTGATGCCGGCCGGGGCGTTCGCGGTCCATCAGCTGCGCTATTGGTTGGCCTACGGCAGCGACGCCGCCGCGGAGCTCCGGGAGCAGGGTCACTCCTACCTGCACTCGGTGGTGCCCTGGATCATGCTGCTCGTCGCGGTGGCGGTCGGGGGCTTCTTGGTGGCGCTCGGCCGCGCGTACGGCGGACGCGGCTCGCGGGCCCGCTACACGCTGTCGGTGGGGACGCTCTGGCTGCTCTGTTCGGCCTCGCTGGTGGCGATCTACGTCTGTCAAGAGTTCCTCGAGGGCTTGTTCGCCACGGGACACCCGGGAGGCCTGGTCGGCATCTTCGGCAACGGCGGCTGGTGGTCGATTCTGGCCGCGGTCGCCGTCGGCTTGGTCCTGACCTCGGCGTTCCACGGCGCACGGCGGGTGCTCCAGGCGGTGGCGGACGGCCGCGCACGGACGATGACAATCGTCACACGGCGGCCCCAGCCTGCGCGAGCCCGGCGCGCCTTCCTCCTGCCCGCACCCGCCCCGCTGGTCGACGGCTGGTCCGGGCGCGGTCCTCCGGTCTGATCGCGAGCCGAGCCAAGCGGCTCGGCGCCATCCGATCACCGACCTAGGAGGAACCAACTGTGAACACGAGATCCCTGAGGGGACGCGTGGCGCTTGCCGCGACCGTTGTCGGTGGCGCGGTCGCGCTGCTGCCGGCGACCGCGTCAGCGCATGCTCGGATCAGTCCGCCCGTGTCAGTGGCCGGCAAGCTGCAGCTCTACAGCCTCGCCGTGCCAACCGAGAAGGAGGGCCTGACCACCAGCACGATCGTGATGACGGTCCCGGCCGGATTCGGGATCGACTCGTTCGTGCCCCCACCGGCCGGCTGGCAGATGCACCTGCAGCAGACCGGATCGGGGGACAGCGCCGTGGTCACGAAGGTGACGTGGACCGGCGGCCGGACGCCCACCGGCCAGGATTCGCTGTTCCAGTTCCTGGCCCAGCCGGCCTCGGCCAAGACCTACCAGTTCCAGGTCGAACAGACCTACTCGGATGGCTCGATCGTCAACTGGTCGGGATCCGAATCGTCTGACGCTCCGGCGCCGACCATCGAGGCGGCAAGTTCGCTCGGAGGCGGCGGTGTGTCGGTGCTGACGATCATCGCGCTCGTGGTCGGGGTGCTCGGGCTGATCGCCGGCATCTTTGCGCTGAGCAGCGGCTCCAAGGGGCGGGCGCTGGCGTGAGGGCAAGGCGGGGACTCGTCCTGGCGATGGCCGCGGCGGCGGCGTGGCTCGCGCTGCCGAGCGGAGCCTCCGCCCATGCCTATCTGGTCAAGACGGTCCCCGCCGCGAGCGTCGTCCTGGACACGTCGCCGGCGACCATCCAACTCACCTACGACGAGGCGGTCGAGCCCCGCCTGGCGATCATTTCGGTCACCGATGTCGACGGGAGGCAGGAGACGAACGGCGCCGTGCACCGCTCCCCGGCCAGTCCCGACACGCTGATCGTTCCCCTCCGGGCGCACCTGCCCGAGGGGTGGTACCTGATCTACTGGCGGGCGATCTCGGTCGACGGGCATCCGGTTCAAGGAGCGTTCACCTACGCCGTCGGGCCGAACCCCGGCCCCGCGCCCCAATTCCGGGTGCCCAACATCGCGGCGACGTCAACCACGCCGCAGGTGCTGATCTCACGGTGGGTGATGTTCGTGGCGGTGATGGCGGCGATCGGTCTGTTCGTGATGCGGCTCGTCACCGCGCGCTCCCTGGTCAGACGCGTCGACGGGGTCACGCTTCGTCCGCTGTCGGTCGCGTTCGTGGTCGCGGCAGCGCTTGGGTTGATCGCGATCCCGGTGTACCTGGATTTCTCCACGGCCAACGACTCGCTGCGCTCGGTGTTCGACCTGACCGCGCTCGTGCCGCTGTAT
This sequence comes from uncultured Solirubrobacterales bacterium, assembly GCA_963832315.1. Classification (GTDB taxonomy): domain Bacteria; phylum Actinomycetota; class Thermoleophilia; order Solirubrobacterales; family Solirubrobacteraceae; genus Palsa-465. The sequence goes on from CAWHTT010000019.1 coordinate 149,892, forward strand.
CGGGTGACCGCGTTCGGCCGGGCGATCGTCGACCTCGAGCTCACCTTTGCCCTGTTCTGCCTGGCGGCTGGGATCGCCCTGTGGGTGGATCGCCCCGAGCGGGAGCGGCGGTCGATCGCGGAGTTGTTCGCCTCGGGCGGAGCGCTCCTGGCCGCGGCTGCGGTTCTGGTGGTGCCGGGCGCGGCCGGGCACGCGGCGCAGACCGCGCCGCGTGGCCTGACGCTCCTGTTCGACTGGCTGCACATGGCCTCGGGCTCGGTGTGGCTGGGCGGGCTGATCGGCCTGCTGGTGGTGTGGTTCGCCGCTCCGGCGCGCCGACGCGTCGAAACCCTGTCCGACTGCGTCCCCAGGTTCTCGAACGTGGCGCTGGGATCGGTCGTGGTGCTCGCCGCCACCGGCGTGGGGGAGGCGATCGACCACATGCCCGCGGTCAACGCGCTGTGGGAGACCGGCTACGGACAGGCGATCCTGGTCAAGACGGGCCTACTCGGCGCGGCGCTCGTGATCGCGTCGGGGAATCTGCTCCGCTCGCGTCCGCGGCTGATCGCGGCGCGCCGCCAACCTGAGATCGGCGAGCCCGCCGCGCGGCTGCTCCGCAGGCTGGTCACCGGCGAGGCAGTAGTGGTGGTCGGTGTGGTGTTCGTGGCCACCGTGCTCTCGAGCCTGGCTCCGCCACCACCCGCTTTCGCGCTCGAGAACTCGGCGATCGCCAAGGTGGGCCCCGGGCGTGTGGCGCAGACCGTCGCCCGCGCCGGTTACCGACTGCAAGTTCTCGTCTCGCCCAACAAGGCGGCCGCGCCGGACTCGTTTGCGCTGCGCATCACTCAGGGGCGGCCGGCCCGTGCGCGGTGCGAACGTGACCCTGTTGTTCAACCACCTGGAGATGCAGATGCCCACCCAGGAATACCAGCTGACCGAGACGCGACCCGGTGTGTACGCACGCGCGGCACCAGCACTGGTGATGGTCGGGCGGTGGGGACTGACCTTCCAGGTCACGCCCCGGCAGGGCCCACCGTTCACCGCACTGATCGTCGACCAGGCCAATGGATGAGTCTCACATGCGCAAGCCGAGATTGAAGACCGCTGCGGCGGGAGCGCTTCTCGCCTCAGCCGTCCTACTCGCCGGCTGTGGGGACGCCGGCAGCGGACTCACGGTCCCGCAGGTAGCCCCGGCCAAGGTCTTCTCGCTGGCCGGCTTCCAGCCGCAGGGTCCGGTGGCACCGGACCGGCCGGTCACCATCAGCTTCACCGTGCGGCAACCAAGCGGCCAGCCGCTCACCCGTTACAAGACCGGCACGGGACCGCACACCGGGGTTCACCTGATCATCGTCCGCGACGATCTCGCGTACATCATCCACCAGCATCCACCGGTCGGACCCGATGGTCTGCTGCGCCAGACGGTGACCTTCCCCGCTTCCGGCCCCTACCGGGTGCTGGTCGACGTATACCCCAACATCCCGGGCGGCCAGCCGAACTTCCAGCTGTTCAAGAAGGTGACGGTCAGCGGCGCCTACCACCCGAAGCGGCTGCCGCCGTTCAAGCCCGACGTGACGGCCGACGGCTACCACTTCGCGATGCAGGGCCACGCGGCGCTGCACGCGATCCAGGCCGAGTTCGTCAACGTCGAGGTGACCGATCCGCGCGGGCACAAGCCGACGTTCGTGCCGTGGTTCGGCGCGCTCGCGCACGCGATCTTCTTCCATGAGGGATCACTCGACTACTTCCACACGCACATCTGTGCGCCGGATGCGCCGAACTGCGGCACGCTTGCTGGAGTCGCCTCGAGCCGGGTCTCCGGCACCTCCACCGCGCCGGGGAAGCTGACCATAGGCGTTCTTCTCCCCGAGCCAGGTACGTGGCGGCTGTTCCTGCAAGCCAAGCTCGGCGGCCGCATCGTGACCGCGCCCTACACGCTCCAGGTCACGTCATGACCGACAAGCAAGTGCGCCTGCGCCTGCTCGCCGCGATGGTGGCACTCGCGGCGGGAGTCGTCGCGGTGATCGTCGCGATCCTCCTGGTGAGGAGCGCGCTCGGTTAGTCATGTGCCGGCGCGTTCGGTCCACGCTTGTGGCGCTCCTCGCGGTGGCGCTGGCGCTGACTGCGGGAGCCTTCACGCCGCTCGCCCGCGCTGACGGAGATCCCGGCAGCGACGTGCTCGTCTACCAGGACCTGTTCGCCGGCTCGGACGCCGGCCTGTCGGTGCAGCAGCAGCTTCAGCTCGGTGGGCTGTTGAAAGCGGCCGCACGCGCGGGCTTCCCCATCCGTGTGGCGATCATCGCCAACCGGTTCGACCTCGGAGCAGTCACCGGCTTGTGGCACAACCCCCGGGCCTACGCCCGCTTTCTCGGGCTCGAGCTGTCCCTCGCCTACAAGCAGCGGCTGCTGGTGGTGATGCCCAACGGATTCGGCTTCAACTGGCCAGGGCATCCGAGCGGGCCGGCGTACCGGGTGCTGGGCGGCGTCCGGGTCGGGTCGGGGGGCAGCGGTCTGTTCGCCGCCACGGAAAGCGCGGTGGCGAAGCTGGCTGCGGCCGGTGGCGTGAGGCTGCCAACGTTGACCAGCGCAGCCGCTCCGCACGGAGCGTCCACGCCGCCCGGGGCTTCGCCGCGTGGGCACAGGGTCGACAACCTCGTCGGGATCCTCGTGCTGGCAGTCCTCGCGTTGGCTGGAGCTCTCGTCGCCGTCCGCCGGGTGACGTGGCGCCCGAGGTTGCCCGCGCGCCGTCGCCTGGCCATCCCCACCGGCGCGATGCTCGTCGTTGGGGTGCTCGTTGTCGCGGTGATCGCGGTGCGGTCGAATGCGCCCGCTGATTCCGACGCTCACGCGCTCGCCACGAACCCATACCTGGATCCGGGCACCTCGCTGTCCGGACAGGCGCCGGATTTCACGCTCTCGGATCAGTTCGGCCGGCGGGCCTCGCTTCACGACTTCCGGGGCAAGGTCGTGATGCTTGCCTTCAACGACTCGGAGTGCACGACGATGTGCCCGCTGACGACCACCGCGATGCTCGACGCGAAGGCGATGCTGGGCAAGGCCGGCTCGCGCGTGCAGCTGCTCGGGGTCGATGCCAATCCGGCGGCGATCTCGCTCGAGGACGTTTGGTCGTATTCGGAGCTGCACGGGATGCTGCACTCCTGGCGATACCTGACCGGCACCTTGCCTCAGCTCAAGCAGGTGTGGAGGAAGTACGCGGTCGAGGCGGCGGTCGAGAGGGGGGAGATCACCCATACTCCGGCGCTGTTCGTGATCGACCCGCGGGGACGCAAGGCGAGGGTCTACATCACCCAGATGTCCTACACCGCGGTGCCTCAGCTCGCGCAACTGCTGGCCAGGGAGGCCTCGAGCCTGCTGGCAGACCATCCCGCGGTGCACTCGGATCTGTCCTATGCCAGGGTCCAGCCCACGACGCCCCGCCAAGACGCGAGCCTGCCGCGCGCGGGAGCCGGAACCGTTCATCTCGGCCCTGGAAAGTCGGCCAGGCTGTTTCTATTCTTTGCCACCTGGGATCGGGAGACCAGCGGGCTGGCCGGTCAACTCGACGCGCTCAACCGCTACCAGACGATCGCCGCGCGTTCGGGCCTCCCGCGGCTGACCGCGGTGGACGAGGCGAGCGTCGAACCCGGGTCGAGCACACTGACCGATTTCCTGGGCCGTCTCCCGCGGCCGTTGTCCTATCCGGTGGCGGTCGACCGCACCGGGAAGGTCGCCGACGGCTATGAGGTGTTGGCACTGCCGTGGTTCGTGCTGGTCTCGCCGACCGGCCAGATCCTCTACTACCGGGAGGTACCAACCGCCGGGTGGCCGAGCACGGCCGAGCTTGTCCGCTATGTCAAGGCGGCGCTCGCCCGGGCGCCGAAACCCCTCGGCGCGGCGGCTGCCAGAAGCGGCCTCGCCGGCTCACCCCGGGCGCTGGCGTCGTTGCACGATCAGGCGGCCCAACTGCTGGGAGGCGAGCCTGCGCTGGACGCCAGGATTCGCGCCCTGCGCGGCTACCCGATCGTGATCAATGCGTGGGCGTCCTGGTGCGGACCCTGCCGCGAAGAGTTCGGCCTGTTCGCCTCCGCCTCCGCCCGCTACGGCCGCCGGGTCGCGTTCCTCGGGGCCGACACCGACGACTCCGCCGGCGACGCACGCACGTTCCTGGCACAGCACCCGGTCAGCTACCCCAGCTACCAGACCACGACCAGCAACCTCTCCGGGTTGTCGCCGATCCAAGACCTCCCCAGCACCATCTTCATCAGTCCCGCCGGCAAGGTCGTCTACGTGCACACCGGTCAATACGACGTGCAGGGCACGCTCGACCAGGACATCGCCACCTACGCGCGTGGAGGGTGACGCTCCATGGCCGTGCGGGCCCTCGTGGTGGCCTTGACCACGATCGCGCTGTGGGGATCCGTCCCCGCGGCCTTGTCCGACGGCGACCCGGCGAGCGACGTGCTGATCGGAGAGAGCGTCTTCTATCCCTACGGCTCGAAGATTGCGCCCGCAGTGCAGACGCGGCTGAATGCCGAGGTCTCCGCCGCGAGCCGGGCGCACTTCCCGATCAAGGTGGCGCTGATCGCGGCGCCCGCCGACCTCGGCGCGATTCCCACCCTGTTCGGCAAGCCGCAGCGGTACGCCGCTTTCCTCGACCAGGAGATCAGCTTCGCGCACATCAAGCGGCTGCTGCTCGTGGTGATGCCGGGTGGCTACGGGGTCCAGCATCTGGGCGGCGCGGCCCAGGCGGCCGCCGCCTCGCTGGGGAAGCCGTCGAGCGGTCATGCCGATGACCTGGCCCGAGCCGCGATCGTCGCGGTGCGCAAGCTGGCCGCCGCAGCCGGCCACCCGATCGGCGCGATCACGGGTGCGTCGGGTGCGCGCGGCGGCTCGAACGCTCTGAAGGCGATCGTGCTCGCGGTGTCGGCCACCGTGATCGCGGGCGCGTTGTTCACGTTGCGCGCTGTTAGGGTCAGGCGCTACGCCAGCCGGGGGAACGAAAGGAGAGGACATGGCTGAGTGCAACCACCTTGACCAGATCCAGGTCGACACGCCCGCGGACGTAGAGGGCTGCGAGGAATGCCTCGCGACCGGGGGGACGTGGGTCTCGCTGCGGGCGTGCCGTGTCTGTGGACACGTCGGGTGCTGTGACTCCTCGCCGGGCACGCACGCCACCAAGCACTTCAAGGAGACCGGGCATCCGATCATGAGCTCGGCGATGCCAGGCGACACGTGGTCCTACTGCTACGTGCATGAAGTGATGCTGTAGAGCGGGATCTGCCACGTCGACGACACCACCGTTCACGACGAGCGCAGATGCCGTTCGGCGGCGTCAAGGCGAGCGGCGTCCGGGCGCTTCGGTGGCCGGGCCGCGCTCGAGGAGTTCACCGAGCTGCGCTGGATAACCGTGCAGTCGCTGCCGCGCGAGTATCCGATCTAAATCATTTTCGGCGAGAGCGCGTGTCACCCCGCGCGCTCGCGCCGGCCCTACACCCAGGTCGAGTAACGCTTGGCGTGATCGTCGACGATCTTCGTGATGTTGTCCTCGAGTGCCTTGCCGTTCTTCATACCGTGCGCCGAGACGAGGTGCTGCTTGGCGGCGGGCAGCACGTCCTTCTTGTCGCCGATGATCTGAAGCGTGCAGGTCCTGCCCGGTACGCGGGCGCAGTCGAACACGGTCCTGGCCATGAGCGCTACCTCCTTTAGTTGATCCGATCCCATCCTTGCGGCTCTCCCCCTTAGAGTCAACGGTTGATGGCTGCCTCGCACGTACCCCTCGAGGGCAGCGATCGGGCGGTCAAACCAGACGCCGTCCGGATCCGGAGCGTCCGTGGCAGCTCGCGGGTCGAGGTCACGGTGACCGTTCGCCACCCCGAGCTGCCGGCGCCCGGCGCGCCGCTGACCCGCGAGCAGCTCGAGCGTGAGTACGCGGTCAGCCCCGACGACACCGCCGCGGTCACACGCGTGCTGGGACGGTTCGGGCTGACCGTCCGCGAAGGCCCGCCGGCCACCGGCAGCCTCGTCGTGCGCGGAACAGCTGCCCAGATCGAGGCGGCCTTCCAGCCGGGCCTCGGCGTGTACCGCGGCGCCACCGGAGCGCAGTTCCGCGGCCGCGAGGGTCAGCTGAACATCCCGCGCGCGCTGCGCGGCGTGCTCACCGGGGTCTTCGGCCTCGACCAACGCCGGGTGGCGCACCGTCGGCTCGGGACCCCCCAGGCCGCGGCCCCCGGCGCGGCGAGCGCGGCGAGCGCGGGGAGCTCGGGGAGCGCGGGTGGCGCGGGGAGCGCGGGGAGCGCGGGGAGCGCGGCGAGCCGGACGGCGCCGCCGCCGCTCGGACCGGACGAGCTCGAGCGCCGCTACCGCTTCCCGGCGGGGGACGCCGAGGGTCAGACGATCGCGATCGCCGAGTTCGGCGGCGCGTACTTCGCCGACGACGTGCGCCGGTTCTGCCGCAGACACGGCCGCGAGGCCCCGAAGATCACCACCGTGCCGGTCGGCCTGAGGCCGCTCACGCGCGAGCGGATGAGAGCCCTCCCGGCTGACCGCCGGGCAGATGCACGGGGCGAGAGCGGCGAGGTGATGATGGACGTGGAGATCGTGGCCGGTCTGTGTCCCAAGGCGAACATCAGCGTGCTGTTCGCGCCGTTTGACCAGAAGGGCTGGATCGACCTGCTCGACCGGGTGATCGCGCTCGAGCCACGTCCGGTGAGCGTGAGCGTCAGCTGGGGCTCGGCCGAGGACGACTCGGACTGGTCGCCCGCTGCTCGCCGGGCGATCAACCATCGACTGCATGCCGCCGCGCTGCTCGGCATCACGGTGTGCGTCGCGACCGGTGACGACGGGTCGGGCGACCAGATGCAGGACGGCCGCGGGCACGTGCACTTCCCCGCTTCGAGCCCGTACGTGCTCGCCGTGGGCGGAACCATGCTCGGGGACAACGGCGAGGAGGTCGTGTGGTGGAACGAACCCGGCGATCGCAGCGAGCGCCGCGGCGGCTCGACCGGCGGAGGCGTGAGCGTCGCGTACGAGCGGCCGAGTTGGCAGCGCGTCCGGCGGGTGCGCTCGATCAACCCGGACGCGCGGGACGGGCGCATCGTTCCTGACGTCGCCGCGCTCGCGGGACTGCCCGGGTACGGCCTCATCTACAACGGCCGCCCGAAGATGAACGGTGGGACCAGTGCGGCGGCGCCGGTGTGGGCGGCATTGATCGCGCGCATCGCGGGCCGCCGGCCAGGCCATGCGCCGGTCTTCCTCACGCCGCTGCTGTACGAGGAGCGCCGAGGCCGTGTGGCCTTTCGCGACATCACCGAGGGTCACAACGCCTCGTCGGACCCCGGGCGTGGCTACCACGCGAGGCAGGGATACGACGCGGTCAGCGGCTGGGGCGTCCCCGACGGCGAAGCGCTCCTCGCGACACTGGAGCGCACGCCGTGAAAGAGGGTGGCACGTACGCCACGCGGCGCACGTGCCACCGGGAAGCCGTCCCGGCCCGGGGCGTCAGCCCACGATGTAGTTGAGGCTGGTGACGTCGGCGAGGACGCGCGAGGCACCGTACGGCTTGTCGAACGCACCGTTGGGGGAGATACCGGACTCCGAACGCTGCGCGATCAGGCCGATCACCGAGGCGTGACGCGCCTCGATAGTGACGATCGAGAGGGCCGCGGCGAGCACCTTGGGGTCCTTGATGTTGAACGCCTGGCCCGAATACGCGTGGACGCCTTCGTTCTCGAACGTGAAGGCCGCGGTCTTGAACTTCTTCTCGTCGGCGTTGTCGCCGTGGAAGTCGAACTTCGGCTTCTTGACCGCGTGGTGACCGAGCACACTCTTGAGTGCCGCCACGTGCTGGTTCTCGTCATCGGTCACCGTGCGCAGGAACACTCGCGTCTCGGCGTCCTTGATGAACCCATGCTTGTGCTGGTGGGAGGTCGCCTCGTTGTAGAACGTCGACTCGAGGTATTCGAGCGTCAGCGCATAGTTGAGGATCCCGATGTCGCCCTTGCCGAACTTGGCCGGCGGGCGGTCGCCGGTGCTGAACGCCATCGCCGCCGGGGCGAGCGCTCCGAGGATCGCGCCACCACCGACGAGGGCGCCACCGGCCAGTCCTGCGCGGCGCAGGAACGCCGACCGGGTGTCCCCGCCGAGCGCGTCCATCGCTTCGGCGGCGGTTTCGCGGACAGCACCGTCGACGTCGATCTGATCGAGGTTCAGTGGTTTGCTCATGCTGCTCCTTCCGGGATGCTTACAGCGGTTGCGGCGAGAGACAGCGCGCGCGTCGTCCCCCGCCTGGTCTACTCAGGACTTCGGAAACTCGGGCCGCGCGGATCAGTCGCGATCAGGATCGGGCGGCTATGCCGCGGGCACGCGGGGGAATCCGCCACGTCAGCCGAGGCGGACCCTGATCACCGGCGGACGAGTGGGGACGAGGCTGCCGCCGGCGGGCTCCTGGGTGACGAGGACCTCGCTCAGACCGCTCATCGCGCCCGGCACCCCCACGTCAGCCGCGCCGGTTGCGTTCACGCTGAACAGCACCGTGGTCGGGGCGGGCCGCGCGCCAGGCCGCTTCAGCCACACCTCATAGATCCGGCCGACCGGCGGAGGCGGAAAATGGCGCACGATCAGGGAAGCGTGGTCGTCGCTGACGCGCAGCTGAGCCGTTCCGCCCGAGTTCGTCACCTCGCCCCGGAGCAGCCTGGGTCCGCTCGCGCCGCCACCGGACAGGACCGCGAGAGCGAGCACGGCAACGAGTGCCGTGACGAGCAGGGCGCCAGACAACCGCGCGGCCGGTGGCCGCAGCGCGCGGGCGACCGCGGCCCGAACCGCTGGACCCTGACCACGACCGCGACGCCTCCTGCGGGCGTGGGCGTCGGCGTCGGCGAGAACGTCGTCGAGCACCCGGCGGCGGAGATCGGTCGGGACCGGGAACCGGGTCGCGGCCATCGGCAGCGCGTCGACGACCAGCTGGAACGCCGCCACGTCCGTACGACACTCCGCGCAGTCGTCCAGATGGGTTCGGAATGCGGACACTTCCCCGGCTTCAAGCGCGCCGAGTACGTAAGCCGCGGCGTCACCGCCGAATTCGTGCTGAGTCTGATCGTGGGGCTTCACGCGACACCTCCTAGGGAGTTGCCAGTTGGCGTCGTCTGCTCGCCCAGCGACAGGCGCAGCTTGACCAGCCCCAGACGCATCCGCCCCTTTACCGTGCCGGCCGGCAGGTCGAGCATGTCGGCGATCTCACGCGTCGTGTACCCGCCGAAGTACGCCAGGTCGATCACGCGTCGCTGCTCACCGGGAAGCTGCGCGAGGGCGTCGTGGACGTGGCGCGCGTCGTCGCGGCGCTCGACCTCGCTCTCTGTCTCCTCGCGCGCGGGCATCGCCCCGATTGCCTCCTCGTCGTTGACGTCGCGGCCGGTCTTCGCGGACTCGTGACGGAACGAGTCGATCGTCTTGTTGCGGACGGCGCCGAGCAGCCACGAGCGGACGCTTCCCCGCGTCCCATCGAACCGGCAGCCGCGCCGCCACAGCGACAGGAAGGCCTCCTGCACGACGTCCTCGGCGAGCGTTCGTCGGCCGCACATGCGATAGGCGAGCGAGAACGCCGCGCTGGAGTGCCGGTCAAACATCACCTCGAAGGCGAGCGGGTCGGCCTTGCGGACGTGGTTCATAAGCTCGTCGTCAGCCAGGTCCCGTAGCCGCCGCCGGCTCCGGTGGGCTACGAGCATCCGCGCGTCGCCTCGCGAGCCTTGTGTAGATCGGGCGCCTCGATCGCGCCGTCGGTTCTGGGCCCGGCGTGCGGGCTCCTGAAGTCGGTCATCACATCCCCTGCCTGGGATCAGCCCGGGTGCGTACCCCCGGGGTTCACCAAGGACTACGGATCAGAGGCGGATCCGGATCACTCGAGGCGAATCCGGATCACTCGAGGCGAGTCCGGATCACTCGAGGCGAGTCCGGATCACCCAGCCACGGCCTCGGCGCGCGCCAGCGCCGGCGTCGCCCCGAGCCCGAGCAAGGCGGCGATCGCGTCGTCCAGCACGACGCGTGCCTCCTCGGCCCGACCCTCCTGAACCAGCAGCGCGCCGAGATCGGTGCGGACGCGGGCGAGCCAGTACGGATAGCCGAGCCCGCTCAGCGCCTCGATCGCCGCCGTGAGATGACCATGCGCCTCCGCGCGATCGCCGGCGTCGAGGGCGATCAGGCCCCGGCCACGCTCGACCTGCGCGCGCAGGAACGGCGGCACATGGCCGGGCGGACGCGCGGCCAGCAGGTCGACGAGAGCGGCCGCCTCGCTCAGCCGCCCGAGCGCGAGCGCCGCCTCGAGCGCGCAGGGAAAGCCGATCCGGCTGGCCTGTCCGGCGGGGCCCTCGCCGATGAGGATCTCGCCCATCCTGCCGGCGATCAGATCGAAGGCGCGAGCCGGATCGCCGGCCGTGAGCGCGACCGTCGCCTCGCAGGCCAGGTGCGTCCAGCGGTGTTGGTCGGTCTCGCTGTGGCGCCAGCCGGCCGCCTTGTCCAGATGCTCCCGGGCGGCGTCAGTGGCGCCGCGCAGCGCGGCCAGGATGGCCAGCTCGGTGTGGATGTCGACCGCGCCCGGGCGATCGGGAGCCTGACCTTCCAGCAGCTCGGCCCCCAGCCGTTCGAGCTCGTCCCACGCGCCGGTGTGCTCCCACACTCGCATCAGGTTCGACGCGGCGACGCCCTCGTAGACCCGGCTGCCGGCGCGCCGCGCCTCGGCCAGGGCGTCGCTGCTGCGCTCCGCTGCCCCCGGCAGGTCGAACCGCATCAGGAAGTCGCCACTGTTGAGCAGGGCGACGATCAGCCGGCCGGTGAGCTCGTGGCGCCCGCACAGCTCGATCGCACCGTCGAACAGCAGCTGTGCCTCCTGCGAACGGCCGAGTGACACGCACAACTGCGCCTTGTAGGTCAGCGCGCCGGCCAGCACCTCGGTGAGCTCGTGGGCCTCGGCGAGCTCGAGTGCGCGCTCGAGCGGTTCGGCCGCCTCCCGCACCTGTCCGGAGGCGAGCAGGGCCACCCCGAGCTCGACGTTCAGCGCGGCGGCGCCGGGATCGTCCCCGCCCTCGGCCAGGACGGCCAGCCCTCGCCGCATCCGGTCGATCGCCTCCCCGGCCCGGCCCACGCGGCGCAGGGCGTGACCGATCTTGGCGGCGAGCCCGGCCGCCTCGCGGTCGCGACCGAGTCCCTCGAGGCGGCCGGCGGCATCCTCGAACAACTCGAGCGCGGCCTCGTAGCGACCGTCGAGGAGCGCCATGTCGGCGGCGGCCTCGATCAGCGCGATCCGCTCGTCGTCGTCGGCGGCGAGCTCGATCGCCCGGCGGTAGGCGCGCTCGGCGCCGAGCGGCGCCCCGACGGCGGCGGCGCGCTGGGCGCCGCGGCGCAGTGCGGTCACCGCCTCGGCGCGCAGCCGCTCGGCGTCGTCGCCCTCCGAGGCGTAGCGGTAGGCCTGGAAGTAGTGCGCGGCCACCACCTCGGCCACGTCCTCGCCCTGATTGGCGAACGTCCGCGACAGGTATTCGCCCGCCGCCAGGTGCCGGGTCTTGCGCTCGCGCTTGGAGAGGGTGTCGTAGGCCACCGTGCGCAGCAGGGTCTGGGCAAAGCGGTACTGGCCTCGGTCGGGCGAGAGCGGGTCGGCCCGCACGGTCAGCACGTGCTTGCGCACCAGGCTGGCCAGCACCGCGCCGGCGGCGTCCGCGGCCAGTCCCGACAGGGCCTGCGCCGCGGCCACTGGAAAGTTGCCCCCGAACACGGACATCGTCTTGACCACGTCGCGTTCCTGCGGCGCCAGCGCGTCGAGCCGCGCCCCGAGCAGCGAGATCAGGCTCGGTGGGACGTCGAGCTCGCCGAGCTCGCCGGCCAGAACCAGGGCGCCGTCGCGCTGCACGAGCGCCCCGCGGTCGGCCAACGCTCGCACCGTCTCGATCGCATACAGAGGGATGCCCTCGGCGTGCGAGATGATCCGCTGCTTGGCGGAGGCCGGGAGGGTGGCGACCGAGTCGAGCAGGTCCTCCATCGCCTGGCGGCCGAGCGGCTCGAGATATCCGACCGAGGCGGCGTGATGGCCCGCAGGCCAGCCCGGGCGCCGCTCGGACAGCTCGGGGCGCGCGAGCGCCAGGATGAACATGCGGTACCCGGCGGACCAGTCGAGCAGGTACTCGACGAAGTCGAGGAGGCCGTCGTCGGCCCAGTGCATGTCCTCGATAGCCATCACCACCGGGGCGTGCTCGGACAGCCGTTCGAAGAACATCCGCCAGCCGGCGAACAGCTCCTCGCGTCCGGGCCCGGGCTCGGCGGAGCCGAGCAGGACCCCCACGCGCTGGGAGATGAATGCCCGCTCGGCGGGATCCGCGACCCAGCGCTCGAGCCCGGCGGCCAGCTTGGCGCGGGTCTCCTCGGTGGGAGCGTCCTCAGCCAACCCCAGCCGCTGGCGCACCATCTCGGCCAGCGCCCAGTAGGCCACGCCGTCGCCGTAGGGCAGACAGCGGCCCCGGTGCCAGAGGAAGGTGTCGGGAAGCTGCTCGACGTATGCCCGGAACTCGAGGCGCAGCCGGCTCTTGCCCACCCCGGCCGGGCCCGAGATGGCCACCAGCCGCACCGCGCGCCGGCTCACGCCGACATGGAAGAGCTCCTTGACCAGGCGCAGGTCAGGGTCGCGGCCGACGAACCGGGCGGTCAGCCCGTCGCGGTCCGCCCCGCGGCCGGAGGCCACGACCTCGACCGCCTGCCACAGGTGGAGCGGCTCGGCCTTGCCCTTGAGCTCGTGGTGGCCGGCGTCCTGGTAGGCGATCGCCGTCGAGGTGACCTGGCGGGTGATGTCGTCGACCAGCACCGTGCCGGGCTCGGCGGCCGCCTGGACCCGGGCCGCCGTGTTGACGCGATCGCCCACCACCACCCCTTCTTGCTGGGCCAGCAGGGCGGCCTGGCCCGTGACGACGCCGGCGCGGGCCTGCAGCTCGGGCGCGCGAACCTCATGCCGCAGCGCGGCCACCGCGTCGACCAGCTCCAGTGCGGCCCGCACCGCGCGCTCGACGTCGTCCTCGCGCGCCACCGGGGTGCCCCATACGGCCATGACCGCGTCGCCGATGAACTTCTCGATCGTGCCGCCGTAGCGGTCGACGATCCTCCGGGCAGCGTCGAAGTAGTGCCCGAGGAGATCGCGCACGTCCTCGGGATCGAGCCGCTCGGAAAGCGAGGTGTATCCGACCAGGTCGACGAACAGGACCGAGACCGTGCGCAGCTCGGTGAGGTCACGTTGCGACGGGGGCGGCGTGGGCGCCGCGCCAGACGCGCGCGCGCTATCGCTCACGCTGCGGAGGGCGGGCTGTGTGGTCGCCGCCCCCGGTGCCAGGGCCGCCCCGCAATCCGCGCAGAAGTTCTGGCCGGGAGTCGTGGAATGCCCACACGACGGACAGGCGCTCGCCAGCGACGATCCGCATTCGGTGCAGAACTTTGCCCCGGGCACGTTGTCGGTGCCACAGCGCGGACAGTCGATGGCTGCTCCCCTCACTTCCGAGCGCGAGTTTACCCTTACGCTTCGCCCCTCATGGTCCTCGCCACCTACAACATCAAGGGCGGGGTGGGGAAGACCTCGGCGGCGGTGAACCTCGCCTACCTCGCCGCGCGTGATGGGGCGAGCACGCTGCTGTGGGACCTCGATCCGCAGGGCGCGAGCACCTACCTCCTGCGGGTCAAGCCCAAGATCAAGGGCGGTGGGGAGCGGCTGGTGCACGGAAAGACCGACGCGGGAGCGAGGATCAAGGGCACCGACTACGACCGTCTCGACCTGCTGCCGGCCGACTTCTCCTACCGGCACATGGACCTGCACCTCGACGCCACCAAGCGCCCGACCCGTCGCCTGGCCCGCGTCCTCGCGCCGCTCACACCCGAATACGACTACGTGTTCCTCGACTGCCCGCCAAGCATCTCGCTCGTGTCCGAGAGCGTGTTCGAGGCGGCCGACGCGCTGCTCATCCCGCTGCTTCCGGCCACCCTGTCCGCCCGCACCCTCGACTACATCGACGACGTGGCCGGCGAGGACACGCGGCGGCTGCCCTTCTTCTCGATGGTCGACTCGCGAAAGCGCATGCACCGCGACGTGATGGCGAGCTTTGCCGCGCGGCGTCCCGAGATGCTGCGCACGGTGGTGCCCCTCGCCGCCGACGTGGAGCGGATGGGGCAGACCCGCGCGCCGCTCGAGGAGTTCGCGCCGCGCGGCGCAGCCGCGGTGGCCTTCCGCGAGCTCTGGAAGGAGATCCGCGAGCGGCTCTCCGACTGAACGGAGGTGTCAGGCTGCGGCGACCGGGGCGGGCTCGGGCGCGGGGCGCTCGAGGCGCGGCCACATCTCGAGCGCCTGCTCGACCAGGCCCTCGACCACGGTCTCCACGTCGACCCGGCGCTCGAGCTCGATCAGCGGCTCGGGGTCCGTCCAGGTGACCGCGCGGCGCGGGGCGAGGAGCGTGCAGCAATCCTCGTCGGGCAGGATCGAGGTCTCGAAGGTGCCGATGCGCTCCGCCTCCTCGATGATCTCCGACTTGTCGCGGTCGAGCAGCGGGCGCAGCAGCGGCAGCGTCGCGGCGCCCTCGACCACCTCGAGGTTGCGCAGCGTCTGGCTCGCCACCTGCCCGAGCGAGTCGCCGGTCACGAGCGCCTCGCAACGCTCGCGGCGAGCGAGCGCGTCGGCCACCCGCACCATCAGCCGCCGCTGGGCGAGGACCTGCAGGCGGCCGGCCCCCGAGCTCGCCAACAGCCGCTGCGACAAACCGAACGGGACGACGAACAACCGCGAGCGGCCCTGGAAGCGGTTCAGCTGCCCAACCAGGGCATACGCCTTGTACGCCGACTCGGGTCCCGTCAGCGGCTGGCCGCTGAAGTGCACGAAGTCACAGCGCAGACCGCGCTTCATCATCCGGTAGGCGGCCACGGGCGAGTCGATCCCGCCCGAGAGCAGCACGAGCGCCCGCCCGGAGGTACCCACCGGAAGCCCGCCCGCGCCGCGCAGGCGGTCGACCGACACGAACAGCTCGCGCTCGTACGCCTCGACGTGCAGCTCGAGGTCGGGATGGGTCAGGTCGACGGCGAGGCCGAGCTCGTCCTTGACCGCGGCGCCGACGAGTCGGGCCACGTCCATCGAGGTGACCGGGAACTTCTTGTCGCGCCGGCGCGAGCGGACCGCGAACGATCGCCCCGCCAGGGGGCGCATCAGCTCGACCGCGGCCGGGGCGGCGCGCTCGGCCACCGGCTCGAGGAGCAGCGCCGGCTCGACCACGCTCAGGCCGGGCATCTCGGTTGCCACCTCGAGCACCCTGGCCAGCCCCTCCGGCGGAGCCATGACCAGGAACGAGGAGCCCCGCCGCTGGAGCTCGACCCGTCCGACCGCCCCGCGCAGCGCCCGGCGCAGGTTGCGCTCGAGCACCGCGGCGAAGCTCGCGCGCTTGCGTCCCTTCAGCGCCAGCTCGCCGAACATGAGCAGGACGCAGGGCGCGCCGTCCGCGGGACCGGCGGCGCGGAGGACACGGTCGGCCGCTGTCTGTGCGACGGTGCTCGTCATGGCGAACTCCGGCCGTCAGGCTAGCGCGGAGCTGTTGCCCTGTGCGGAGGCCGTGGGCGGAGCGAGGCCGAGGCGGCGGGCGCGCTCGAGCGCGCGGGCCAGCACCTCCTCGGCGCCCTCGACCTCGCCGTCGCGCATCAGCACCCGCCCCGCCACCACGGTGCTCTGCACGACGGCGCCCGAGGCGGAGTAGACGAGCGCCGCGGGCAGCTCGCCGAAGCTGAGCTCGGGCGCGCCGGCGCGCAGCAGCAGGAAGTCGGCGCGCTGACCGGGTTCGAGGCTGTGGGCGGCGCCGAGCAACGGAGCGCAGCGGCCGGTGGCGAGCTCCCAGGCCTCGGCGGCCTTGACCGCCGCGCTGTCCCGCGCCTCGTGCTTCTGCAAAAGCGCGAACACCTTCATCTCCGCGAACACGTCGAGCGAGTTGTTCGAGCCGGGTCCGTCGGTCCCAAGGCCGATCTGAATGCCCGCGGCGCGGGCCCGCAGGTAGGGGAACACGCGTCCCACCGCGAGCTTGAGGTTCGCCACCGGGTTGGTGACGATCACCGCGCCGCGGGCGGCGATCAGCTCGAGCTCGTCCTGATCGAGCCACACGCCGTGGGCCAGGACCGTCCGGGGCGTGAGCAGCCCGACCCGATCGAGATAGTGGGCGGGGCGCTCCGCGCGCGCGGCCAGGCAGTCGGCCACCTCCTGCTCGGTTTCCGAGAGATGGATCTGAACCGGGAGGTTGCGCTCGGCGGACAGCTCGGCGATCCAGCGCAGGCTTGATTCCGTGACGGTGTAGATCGCGTGCGGGGCGAGGCTGGCGTCTACCCGCTCGGCAGCGCCGTCCAGTTCGTCGAGGCTGCGCAGCGCAGCGTCGCGCATCGCCTCGGTGCGGCCGTCCACGTCGATCAACGGCGCCGCCACGGTGGCGCGCAGGCCGGCGTCGAGGACGGCGCGGGCGGCTGCCTCGGGGTGCCAGTACATGTCCCAGAAGCGCACCGTCCCGCTGCGCACCATCTCGAGGCAGGCCAGCCGGGTGCCCCAGTACACGTCCTCGGGCTCGAGCTTTCGCTCGATCGGCCAGACCTTCTCCTCGAGCCAGCGCATCAGCGGCAGGTCGTCGCCGTAGCCGCGAAACAGCGTCATCGCGGCGTGGGTGTGGCCGTTCAGCAGCGGGGGCACGAGGATCGCGCCGTCCGCGTCGAGCAGTTCGTCCTCGGGGCGGGGCTGCACGTCGGGCCCCATCTCGACGATCACGCCCTCCTCGGCGCGCAGCCCGACCCGGTCGCCGGCATGGACGGCGCCGGTGACGGCCAGGCTCATGAGCCGGCTTCTGCGAGCGGGTCGCCCGGGATGCCCAGGGCGTGCGCCTGGAGGTCGATGGCGATCTGCGTGAGCGACGCCTCGTGGCCCCGCGGCGCGCCGAGCGACATCCCCACCGACCAGCCGACCGGGAGCGAGACGACCGGCATACCGGTCATGTCCCAGTGCGCGGTGAACGCGATCAGCGGGTCACCGGGTCCGCCCGGATGGCCGCGCTCGTAGCCCGGCCCGCGCTCCAGCGGGAGGATCGGCAGCGTCGGCTCGAGCACGGCGTCGATGCGGTGCTCGGCGAACCACCGCTCCCACTCCGCCGTGCCCTGCGACCGGCGCATCTGGGCGGCCAGGTAGGCCTGCCCGTCGGTGAAGCCGGCCGCCGCCTCGACGAACTCTGCGACCTGGGGGCGGTAGCGATCGAGCCGGTCGGCGTAGGCCCGGTGATATGTCCACACCTCGGTCATGAGGACCGCGCTCAGGTCGTCCCACTCGAACGTCCACGGCGCCGGAAGCTCGACGAGGCGCGCGCCGAGTCGCTCGCACGCCTTGACGGCCTCGTCGTATCCGCGGGCCACCTCGTCGTGTATTTGGACTTGGTTTACACGGTCGGTGAGCGCGACGGTGACGCCATCGAGCGGACTGGGACCGCCGCGCGCCGCGAGCGGGAGCGCGCCCATGTCGGCCGGTGGCGGCAGCAGCGGCGTGATCGCGGCAGTCCCGGCGGCCATCGCGTCGAGTACCGCGGCGCAGTCGGCCACCGTGCGCGCCATCGGGCCGGGATGGTCGAGCGAGCCGGCCAGCGGGACGATCCCATCGAGGGCGATCCGCCCGTGCGTGGGTTTGATCGTGCACGTGCCGCAGCACGCCGAGGGGATGCGCAGCGAGCCGCAGGTGTCCGACCCGAGTGCCGCCGGCGCCATGCGTGCGGCCACCGCGGCGGCGCTCCCGCCGCTCGATCCGCCGGCGATCAGGTGCAGCGCGTGCGGATTGCCGACCTGGTCGGTCGTGCCGCCGGCCGCGAACTCATGCGTGTGGGTGTGTCCGAGCAGAACCATGCCGTGCCGGCTCAGCGCCCCCCAGGCCACGCTCTCCTTCGCTGCCGGAGTGTCCGCGTCGAGGACCCGGCTCGAGGCGGTGAGCGGCAGCCCTTGGACCGCGTAGAGATCCTTGACGCCGATCGGGATGCCGCACAGCAGCGGCGCGGCGTCGGCCTCGCGGGCCCGCCGCTGGTCAGCCTGGGCCGCCTGCTCCCGCGCGAGATCCGGATACAGGCGCACCCACGCGTTGACCGCGTCGGGCGCGCCGTCGAGCGAGGGCGGACCGCCGTTTCGCTCCTCGATGCGCCGCAGGCACGCCTCGGTCAGCTCGGCGGAGGACAGCCGGCGGGAGCGAAGCTGCTCGGCGGCTTCGAGCACCCCGAGGTCGGCTGGGTCGGACATGTGCGAAACCTATCTTGCCCGGGAGGCGAGCCACTGTTCGACGTCCTCGGCCGGCGCCGGGGTGGCGAACAGAAAGCCCTGCCCGGCGTCGCAGCCGAGCCGGCGGACGGCATCGCGCTGCGGGGCCGTCTCGATCCCTTTGGCGATTGCCGTGAGGTCCGCCGCGTGCAGGCCGGCGAGCAAGGCGGCGAGCATGCGCCCGGCCTGTGCGTCCGCGCTGGCCGAAGCGATCGTCGCGCGGTCCAGCTTGACCGCGCTCCAGGGATGGCTGGACAGAACGCGCAGCGATGCGCGGTCGCTGCCGAAGTCATCGAGCACGAGCTGCGCGCCGGTGCGTGCCAGTGCTTCGAGCGCAGTGGCCGCGCCGCGCCGATCCTGCTCGAGGCTGCCTTCGGTCAGCTCGAGCGACAACTGCCCGGGAGCGATCGCCGCATCCGCGGTGGCCCGCTCGATCGCGCCGGTCAGCTCCGGGGAGCGCAACGTGCGCGACGACAGGTTCACGCTCACGGGCAGCCGATCGTCGAGGAGCGCTGCGGTCCGCCACCGCGCGAGCGTCCGGCACGCCTCGGCGATCACCCACAGGTCGATGTCCACGATCAGGCCAGTGTCCTCGGCCACCGGGAGGAACTCCGCCGGCGCCTGCGGGCCTCGCTCGGGATGCTCCCACCGCACGAGGGCCTCGAGCGAGTGCACGGTCCCGTCGGCCAGCGCGATGACCGGCTGGAAGTGAAGGGTCAGCCCCGCGCGCTGCACGGCCTCGCGCAGGCGAGCCTCGAGCTCGAACTCGCCGCTCGCGTCGTAGGACTCGATGCCGCCGCCTCGGCGCTTGGCCTGGTACATCGCGAGGTCGGCTTCCCGGATGACCTCCTGGGGCTGGGTCTGCTCGCTGCGCGCGTGGGCGATCCCGACGCTGGCCTGGAGCGTGACCTGGGTGCCGTGCAGCGCGAACGGCTCCGCGATCGTGCCGCGAGCCCGCTCGGCCACACGCCGCGCCTCGCGCTGTCCGCGCAACTCCTCGCACAGGATCACGAACTCGTCGCCGCCGTAGCGAGCCACGGTGTCGCCCGGGCGGAGCGACCGCTGCAGGCGCCCGGCGACTTCGATCAGCACCTCGTCGCCGGCCTCGTGGCCGAGGCTGTCGTTGACGCTCTTGAACCCGTCGAGGTCGAGGAACAGCAGGGCGAGCGAGGTGGGGCGCCGGCGCGAGCGGGCTACGGCCAGGTTCAGCCGGTCGAGCAGCAGCGCGCGGTTGGGCAGGCCGGTCAGCGGGTCGTGCAGCGCCTGCCGGGCCAGCCGGGTCTCGTTCTGCTTGCGCGCGATCGCGTAGTGGATCGCGCGGCGCAGGGCCTCGTCGTCTGCGGTGGCCTCGAGCAGATAGTCCTGGGCGCCCTCGTGGATGGCCTGCACCCCGTCGGCCTCCGCGCCGTCGGCGACCACCACGACGGGCTCGTCGGACACGCTCGAGAGCACCGTCCGGATCGCGGCCTCGTGGTCATCGCTCCCCGCGAGGGCGAGCACGACGCAATCGACGGAGTCGATGTGCAGCGCACGGCGCAGGCCGGCGGCGTCTTCGCACACCCGCACGTCGGCGTCCGGGCCGAGCCGCTCTCGCAGGCCGGCGGCCCGGTCCACGTCTTCGCCTACGACGAGCAGTCGTAGTGGCGCACTGAAGTCCTTTTCGGCGGGTGGCCCCAACACCACGAGATCCCATATCGTTTCCGGCGGCGGGTGTGGCACGAGGCTAGCGCAGCGAGCAAGCGCTCCGGTAGGGTTCGCGCCCAGATACATGGCGAGCGGGGCGAAACAGCTCTTGGGGGGGCTGGTCGCGGCGGTGGCGCTCGCGCTGTTCGCCGCGCCGTCGGCGGCCGCGATCACCGTGCACGGGAGCGTCCAGCAGGTGTACGCGGTCGGCGCGCGGCCGGGCGAGCGGCTGGCGCTGCTGGGCCGGCGCGGGCGGACTGTCTCGGTGCGCCGCGCCGGGCCGCTCGGTGGCGTGGTGTTCCGCGGCGTCGCGCCCGGGCGCGGCTATCGCGTCCGCCCCGCAGGCGCCACCGGACATGGCGCGCCGGCAAGCCCAACCGTCACGGTTCTACCGGATCGCTCGGTCGCCGCCCAGCACCCGTGTCTACGGCCAGCGCATCCCGCGCGTGGGCTACGGATACCTGACGGTCCGCGACGGGATCAAGCTGGCGGTCGACGTTCGCCTGCCGGCCGGCCCGGGGCCGTATCCGACCGTGGTCGAGTACTCGGGCTACGGCTACGCCGACCCGGCCGGCGCGCAGAGTGGCATCGCCCCGATCGCCAACCTGCTCGGGTTCGCGGTCGTCGACGTGAACATGCGCGGCACGGGCTGCTCCGGGGGTGCGTTCAGCTTCTTCGAGACGCTGCAGAGCCTGGACGGCTACGACGTGATCGAGACGGTGGCGCGGCAGCCGTGGGTGCTCGGGCACCGCGTCGGGATGATCGGCATCTCCTACGGCGGGATCAGCCAGTTGTTCGTCGGCGCCACCGACCCACCGCACCTGGCCGCGATCGCGCCGCTGTCGGTGATCGACAACACGGCGACCACGCTGTATCCGGGCGGGATCCTCAACACGGGCTTCGCCCTGCCCTACGCACGCGCGCGTGACCACGACGCGCAGGCGGCCGCGCCGGAGCGCGGCGAGGCGTGGGCGCTGCAGCGGATCCGCGGCGGCGACCGCGTGTGTCGCGCCAACCAGGTGCTCCACCCCGAGGCGGTCAACGAGGTGGCCACGGTCCGCGCCAACCGCTACTACGTCCCGTCGGTGGCGAATCCGCTCAACCCGACCAAGTTCGTCGACAAGATCCACGTGCCGGTGTACCTGGCCTGCCAGTGGACCGACGAGCAGACCGGCGGCCACTGCCCCGACCTGGCCGAGCACTTCAGCGGGACGAGGCTCAAGTGGTTCACGTTCACCAACGGAGCGCACGTTGATTCGCTCGACCCGGTCACGGCCGAGCGCTGGTACGACTTCCTGTCGCTGTTCGTGGCGCGCCGGTTGCCGGACCTGTCCCCCGGGGTGCGCGCGCTGGCGCCCACGGTCTATCAGGCGGCTATGGGGATCAACGGGGTGACCCTCCCGTCGGACGATCCGATCGAGGACCAGCCGTCGTTTGCCGCGGCGCTGGCGGCGTTCGAGCAGTTGCCGTCCGTGCGCGTCCTGTTCGACAACGGGGCCGGCGGCGTGCGGGCCGGGGCGCCGGGGCCGGCGTTCGAGCAGTCGTTCGCGCGGTTCCCGGTGCCGGGGACGAGGGCGACGTCGTGGTACCTGAGCTTCGGTGGGAGCCTGGTGCCCGGTGCCACGAGGGCGCCGGGCGCTGACGCGTTCACGTGGAACCCAGGCGCGCGGCCGCGCACCGACTTCACCGGGAACACCGGGCCCGGAGGCCTGTGGGGCGCCACACCCCACTACCACTGGAACCAGAACCCGCGCGGGACGGCGCTGTCGTACGTGACCGCGCCGCTCAGCTCGAACGTCGTCGTGATCGGCGCGGGCTCGCTGCAGGCGTGGATCTCGGCTTCGGTGCCCGACGTGGACCTCCAGGTGACCGTGTCCGAGGTGCGGCCCGACGGGATCGAGACGTTCGTGCAGAGCGGATGGCTCCGGGCCAGCGAGCGCAAGCTGGCGCCGGGAAGCTCGCTGCTCGAGCCGGCTCTGACGTTGCGCCGCGCGGACGCGGCGCCGCTGCCGCGCGGGCGCTTCACGAAGGTCGTCGTGCCCCTGTACTACGAGGGTCACGTGTACCGGGCCGGCTCGCGCATCCGGATCACGATCTCCGCGCCCGGCGGGGATCAGCCGTCCTGGGCGTTCACCGATCTGGTGCCGCGCGGCCGGGCCACGGTGAACGTGGCCCACTCGGAGGCCATGCCGTCGCGGATCGTGCTGCCGGTCGTAGCGGGCGTGGCCGTGCCGAGCGGGCTGCCGCCGTGCCCGGGGCTGCGCGGTGAGCCGTGCCGGCGGTATCAGGCTCTGCGGAACCGCGCGGTCAGCTGAGCCCGAACAGGCGCTCGAGCACGAGCGCCACGCCCGATTCGTCGTTGGACGCGGTGACCTCGTCGGCGGCGGCTCGTACGTCCGGGTGCGCGTTCGCGACCGCGACCGCGTGCCCCGCCCAGGCGAGCATCGGCAGGTCGTTGGGCATGTCGCCGAACGCGATCACCTCGGTCGGGTCGATGTTGTGCCGGCTGCACAGACTGGCCAGGGCCGTTGCCTTGCTCACGCCGACGGCGTTGATCTCGAGCAGCGTGTCGCTCATGTTCGAGTGACTGAACTCGGCCAGGTGGCCCGCGGTGGCGCGGGCACGCTCGAGCAGGACGTCGGCGCTGAGGACGTTGTGGCGGAGCATCAGCTTGACCGCGGGCTCGGCGATCAGCGCGCGCACGGCGTCGATCGTGGTGTCCTCGGGCACCGGCCAGCGCGGCACGTACTCGGGCTCGTGGCCGAAGCCCTGCGCGCGCTCGACCGCCCACGTGCCGCCTGGCAACTCGGCCTCGAGCAGCGTCACCAGTTCGTGCGCGACGGCGGGCTCGAGCGGCGAGGCCTCGAGCACCGATTCGGTGTGCAGATCCCACAGCACGGCGCCGTTGGCGCAGATCGCGACTCCGCGCCGGCCCGTCGCCTCGGCCAGCGGGGCCAGCCGGAGCGGCGGCCGCGCCGTGCAGAACACGACGGTGGCGCCGGCCGCCTCGGCCGCGGCGATCGCGCGTCGGGTTCGATCGTCGATGGTGCCGTCCGATCGCAGCAGCGTTCCGTCCAGGTCGGAGGCGACGAGCTTGGGTGGCATGCTCTCGATGCTAGGGGTCGCGTGAGCGGCCTTAAGAGCCAGCGTCGGCGCCGAGCGGAAGGCGGCCGGTCATGGCGTACTCGGTGATGATCCAGGCGACGAAGCCGACGCCGGCCGTGCCGACGCCCAGTGCGCACACCGCCGGCCAGCCGCCGGTCCCGTACAGGGCGGAGGTGGCGGCCGACAGCGCCACGCCGCCCAGAAAGTACGCGACCATGTAGGCGGTGGTGAGCCGGCTGCGCGCCTGGCCATGCAGCGTGCGGTGGCGTCTTTTTCGTGGGCCGGCATGTGGACTTGGCTACCCGCGCACCCGGACGCTATTCAGCTAGTCTCTCGCCGCCTTGCCGGTCCTGAAGCGGTTATGCGCGCCGTGCACGCTGCTCGCGGTGCTCGTGTTCGCGGGGTCGATCGCGCCTGCGCGGGGCGTGCCGGCGCGGGCAGCCCGTGCCGCTGCGCCCGCCGCCGATTGCCAGCCGTTCGCCGCTCGCGCCTGTCTGCTGCCGTTCCCGAACAACCTGTTCACCCGGCCGGACAAGTCCAGTGCGACCGGGCTGCGCGTGCGCCTGCCGGCGGCCGCGATGCCGAGCAACGGGACCGGGCAGCGCGTGAGCGCCCGGCCGTACGACAGGGCCGACGGGTTCAGCCCGGGCTCGGCGGCGATCGTGCACGTGCCCGGGCTCGACAACCCGGCCGCGTTCACCCGGACCGGCGCGGCCGGCGTGCTCGACATCGGCCGCTCGCTGCGCCCGGGCCAGCCGATCGTGATGATCGACGAGCGGACCGCGAAGCGGGTGGCGCTGTTCTCCGAGCTAGACGCGAACGCCACGAGCCCGGCGAGCACGGACCTGCTGATCCATCCGGCCGCCACGCTGGCGAGCGGACACACATACGTGGTGGCGCTGCGGGATTTGCGCAGCGCTCACGGTCGCGTGCTCCCCGCGCCGAAGTGGTTCGCGCTGCTGCGTGACGGGCGCCGCCTGCCGGCGCGCGAGCGCTCGCAGCAGGCGCGGTATGCCGGCATCTTCGCCGCCCTGGCCCGGGCGAAGATCAAGCGCCCCGGGCTGTACGAGGCGTGGGACTTCACGGTGGCCTCGACGGCGAACACGACCGGGCGCCTGTTGGCCATCCGCAACGACGCGTTCGCGCGGCTGGGCGACCACAAGCTCGCGGACGGGAGGGCGGCCGGACTGGCTCCGGCATTCGGGATCACCGCCACCAGGGCGCTCAGCCCGCAGCTAACGGCCGTATCCGGGACGTTCAGCGTTCCGTGCTACCTGCTCACGTGCGGGCCGACCGCCACGACCGGCTTTCACTACAGCTCGGCCAAGCCCGACGCCGATCCGACGGTGCGGTCCGGCACCACGGCCGTACCGGACTTCGAGTGCATCATCCCGAGTTCAGCGGGCAACCCGCAGCCGGCGCGGATCGCGCTGTACGGGCACGGGTTGTTCGACACCCGCGCCGACGTGGAGAGCCCGGGGGTCCAGGCGCTCGCGGTCGCGGACAACATGGTGTTCTGCGCGACCGACTGGTGGGGCCTGGCCCAGACCGACGAGCCGCTCGCGGCGAGCGTGGTGCAGAACCTCGATCTCTTCCCGGCGATCGTGGACCGTCTCCAGCAGGGGGTGTTGAACACGCTTTTCCTGGGCCGGCTCATGATCAATCCGCGCGGCCTGGCGGCGGGTCTGAAGCTCGTCGACCCCGGGCGAGCAGTGCTCGACACCTCGCACCTGTACTACTACGGCAACTCGCAGGGCGGGATCATCGGCGGGGTGCTCGCGGCCGTGTCGCCCGACGTCCGCCGTGCCGTGCTCGGCGTCACCGGCATGGACTACGGCAACCTGCTGCTGGCGCGCAGCACCGACTTCGCCACGTTCAGCCAACTGCTCGGGATCTACTACCCCGACCGATCGATGTACCCGGTGATCCTCGATCTGCTCGACCAGCTATGGGACCGGGCGGACGCCGACGGCTACGCGCCGTACGTCACCCGCGGGCTGCCGGACACCCCGTCGCATCAGGTGCTGATGCAACTCGCCTACGGCGACTTCCAGGTCAGCATGTACGCCGGCGCGGCGGAGGCGCGGTCGATCGGCGCGCGTGCGTATGAGCCGGCGCTCGACGGAGTGCGCGCGCGTGATCGCGGGCTGTTCTGGGGCATCCCGGCGGTCGGCAACTTCCCGTTCCGGGGATCGGCGGTTGAGGTGTGGGACAGCGGGCCGGGTCGGGTCCAGGCGCCTCCCGTTGGGAACGTCCCACCGGCGGTCGGGGCGAACAACGTGGATCCACACTCGGATCCGCGCAACACGCCGGCGGCGCAGGATCAGATCTCGGACTTCCTGCAGCCGAACGGCGCGGTGGTCGATGTGTGCGGCGGTCAGCCGTGCCACACGTCCGCCTACACGCCCTGAGCACGCTGATCAATCCGGTCGGCGATCTCGACCCCGACGGTAGTCGTTCCCGAGCGCGGCGGGGCATGCAAAACCTGCCACTCGGGCTCGCTCGCTCCCACCGTGGCATGTCCTGCATCACATGCGCGCACAGGATGCCACGGTGTGCCGTCGACGCCTCGATTGGCAGGTTCTGCACGCAGGTCGTGGGCTGTGAGCGGGGGCTACCGGACGCGCCGGAGGAAACGCATCAGGCCGGTGGCGAACGCATTCCGTGGGAACGCGCCGGCCGGGTCGTTGTGGGCGTACGTGCTCGCCCGGTTGATCAGGAGCAGGTTGCCCGCCGGGATGTGCGACTGCGCGGCCAGCGCGCGTGCGTCGAGGAGCACGCCGCCGCCGCCGAGGCGCGCGCCGAAGGCGTAGATCTGGAGGCGGCGCGGCAACCGCCGGCCCAACGTGGCGTGTAGCCCGAGCACCGACTGCGCCGGGTTCGCGATGCCGTTACCGACCCCGCCGGCGTCGATCGTCAGGCGCTCCGGGAAATACCACTCGGTGCCGTCGGCGCCGTTCACGCCCCGGCCGGAGAACATCGTCGCGAAGCGGGCGATCGGCGTCAGTGCGCCGGCGCCGTCCCAGCCGTGCACCGGACCGACCGGCGAGATGCCGCGCCCGAGGTGCGCCTGCGCGGCGATCAAGCTGGCCGGCGAGGTCTTCACGTTCAGCGCGTAACCGAACTGGGCGAGGTTGGTGACCGGGACCGACGGGGTGAGATGGAACGCGCTCAGCAGTCCCGAGCTCTGGCCGACCGACGGCGAGTCGGGATCGATCACCGCGGCGAGGGATCCGGTCGAGCTGAACAGGCCGGCGAACGGGGCGGGGATGCCGCCGAAGGCGAGCCACGGCGAGCTCTCGGAGGAGTCGAGTGCCCGTAGCTCGGTGCGAGCAGAGCGGGCGCTCACCGACGGCAGGCTCCCGCCGTCGATGTAGACGAGGCCGGCGAGGTCGTCGGCGCCGGGGCGCCCACCGAAGTCCCAGGTGGCGTAGGCGGTGACGACCGCGCCGCCCAGCGAGTGGCCGCCGAGCACGACGCGTCCGCCCCGGCGGCGGGCTGCGGCGATCACCGCGTGCAGGTCCCCGACCGCCACCTGCATGCCCCAGGCCTTGGCGAACCGCACCCGGGAGTTCGGGATCGGCTGGACGTGCGGGCCCGAATAGGCGCCTGGGATCAGCCAGCCCAGGTAATAGTCGAACACCTGGGTGGCCGTGGCCTGCCCGCGCTTGGCCGCCTGGAGCACCGACTGGTCCTCGAGCAGGTTCTCGCGGCGCTCGACCGCCCACACCTGCCATCCGGGCCTCCGGTGAACGATCCACTGGGCGAGCGGCACGAAGTACGCGGCGCCGGCCGAGGTGCCGGGCTCGAGCACGAGCACGTTGCGGGCTGTGCGAGGCCCGACCTCGATGACGCCCACGCGATTGAACTTCGCCGGCGTCCCCGGAGCGGCGTACCCCCGGAGCCAATGGACCTTCAGCGGGGCGGCGTCCGCGGGGGCGGCCGCGAGCGACAGCAGCGCGGCGGCCAGCACGAGGGGTCTGAGCACGGGCGCACAGTAGCCTGTCGCGCGATGCGAGCGCTCGTGTCGAAGCAGTCCGCGCCGTTCGCCGAGCTGGCCGACGTTCCGGACCCGGAGCCGCGGCCGGACGAGGCGCTGGTCGAGGTGCACGCGATCAGCCTGAATCGGGGTGAGACCCGGCGGCTCGCGCAGCTCGAACCCGGCACGGTGACCGGGTGGGATCTGGCCGGCACGGTCCGCCGGGCGGCGCAGGACGGCGGTCCGCCGGAGGGCGCGCGGGTGGTCGGGCTGATGAACGTGGGGGCGTGGGCCGAGCTTGCCGCGGTGAAGGTCGAGCACCTGGCCGAGCTCCCCGACGGGATCTCGTTCGAGCAGGCCTCGGCGCTCCCGGTGGCGGGGCTGACCGCGCTCCGTGCGCTCGAGGTCGCCGGGTTCGTACTCGGCAAGCGCGTGCTGGTGACCGGCGCGAGCGGCGGCGTCGGACGCTTCGCGATCCAGCTGGCCAAGCTGGGCGGTGCGCACGTGACGGCGATCGCCCGGCGCACCGAGGGCCTGCAGGAACTGGGCGCGGACGAGGTGGCGGTCGAGATCGATCTGGAAGGACCGACCTACGAGGCGATCGTCGACGGTGTGGGCGGCCCGGTACTCGGCCAGGCCATCCAGCGCGTCGCCCCCGGCGGCACGATCGTCAGCTTCGCCTCGACGGTGACCGAGCCGGTCTCCTACCCGTCCCGTGAGTTGTTCGCCCGGGCGCCGGGAGCGCGGGTGTACGGCTTCTACGTGTTCGCCGAGTTGGCGCACACCCGCAGCGGAAGCGCGGACCTCAGACGGCTGGCCGACCTGGTGGCGGACAAACGGCTCGACCCGCAGATCGACCTCACGCTGCCCTGGAGCGACGCCGCGCAGGCGATCGAGGCGCTGCTCGACCGCCGCGTGAACGGCAAGGCCGTCCTGACGATCGACTAGCCGGATAACTCGTCACGCGGCGCCCGATCGGATGGGCGTGACGAGTTAGCCGCGTGTGGCGCGGCGAACACGTCACGCCTGGCGAGGTCGGCGCTTCGTGACGGATTAGCCGCGTCGTTCGGCTATCCGCAGCCGCGGACGGTCCGCCTGACCACGCGGGCGCGACCGGATCGGGTGTACTCGACCACCCGGACCTTGTGCTTGCGGGTCCCGGGGAGGCCGGCGAGGCGAACCGAGTGCAGGGCCCGGCCCCGGCGGGTCATCACCAGGCGCTTGCCGACGTACACCTGCACGCGGGTGATCGGCTTGCCGTGGAAGCGCGCCAGCCGGAAGACGATCGCCTTGCTCGCGACGCACGGCGTGAGCGTGCTGGTCGACCTCAGCGCGGCGCCGGGACCGGCGACCGCGTCAGGGCTCGTGTCGACGGCCAGATACGAGTACACGCCCGGGTAGCCGTCGTCCGACACCATCCCCGGGCAGCCGTCGCGCAGGTCCTCGCAGTCGAACTGCCGTGCCGTTCGCCAGGTGGATGTCCAGGCGCGACCAGTAGTAGAACGAGAACGCGTTGCCGTCCCCATTCGGGTCGATCCTCGCCTCGATCGGGTCGTCGCGCCACCGCTGCGTCAACAACCGAGCGTCCGCGCTCGGATCGCCCTTGAGGTACTTGTCGAACCAGGCGGTCGTGTACCAGGCGATCTCATCCGCGCCCCGCAGGGACGCCCCGAACGCCTGATTGGGGATGAAGCTGAAGTCCAGGTGCGAGCCGCCCCGGATGATGATCTCGCCGGTGTCGACGCCGGCCTTCGAGTAGTTCAAGGACCAGGTGGATTTCGCGTTCGGATCCGGCAACGAGGTATTCGGCGCCGGCGGCAGGCCGTAGTCGGCCGACATGCCGAGGGCCGGCTTGGTGATGGGGACGGTGGTGCGGTCGGCGGGAGTCGAGGGGCAGCCGGACTCGCCGATCGTCTGCGACGGTGATGGGATCCCACCCGCCCCCGCGCCAGGCACCGGCGAGTCGTTGGGCCCGGGGCCGCCCAGGTTGTCCCAGGCCACGATCGTCTTGACGCGCGGGTCCCACTGGCCGACGTACGAGACGCCGGCCGCTCCGTAGGAGTGACCCGCGAGCCCAACCCCGAAGGACGGGTCGAGCAGCTGCCAGAACGGGTTGTAGGCGGCGTCGAGACCGGCGCCCACGCGCGAGTTCTGCTTGGCGGCGTGGCTTGTCCCGGTGTTGCAGCTCGGGACCGGGTCGTAGGGGTGCTGGGGTGTCGAGAGCAGGAAGTCGATCGCGTCCTCGGTGCCGTCGTAGAACGGAGTCCCGGTCGTCTGGGCCGGGACGCCCTCGTTCTGGTCGGGGGACTCGCCGTAGGTGTCGGACTGCCCCTGTCCCTGGGGATCGAACGTGAGCACCACATAGCCGGCCTTGGCCAGCGCCTGCGCGGCGTACCAGTACATGTTCTCGTCGGCCTGGACCGAGCCGTCGGTGATCACGATCCCGGGTCGCCGCGCCGGACCGGCCACCGTCGCCCACACGTGTCCGGAGATCGTCGCGCCGTCGCGCGCCGTGAACAGAACCGGGCGGACCAGGCCGTAGCCGCTCGAGGCCCAGTTGTTCAGGCGGATGTCGCCGGCGCAGCCGTTGCCCAGGTTCCAGCACAGGTCGTCGGTGAAGAACCGTCCCGGATCGGCCGCCTCCGTCGTCAGGGCCTGCGCCGTCGATGCGGCGCTGTCCGCGGCCAGTTGCGCCTGGTACTGCGGCGTGTCGTACACCGTCTGGCGCTGCTGGGTGATCGAGAAGTTCTGCGCCTCGACCACCGGGTTGAACGTGGTCGGGGGGTCCGCCGTCGCCGGAACCGCGTGCACGGCAAGGACGGCCAGCGTGGCGATCATCCCTGCCCGAAATCTCCCTGCCATCCCGACGAACATCGTGCCCGGAGGCCCGGCGCGCCAATCCGTCACCTCGCATGCTTCTTGCCCGGGCGGTTGTGCAAGTGCACAATGCGTCGATGGCGGTGGCGTCACGCGGGGAGGTTCTGCGCCGGATCGTCGAGCGGGCGGATCTCGAGCGCTTCACCGAGCGGGTGCTCGACAGCTTCTGGGAGCAGCCCGCCTTCCAGTCGCTGCACCCACCGCGCGAGGACGTCCGCGCGTGGGTGCGCTGGAACCTCGACCTCGTGATCCGGTGGCTCACCGACGACGAGCCGCCCAGCCAGGCGGAGCTCGAGGTGATCCGCGAGCACGCGCGCGCCCGCGCTGCGGAGGGTTTTCCGCCCGACGTGATCCCGGCCAACTTCCGCAGCGGCGCGCGGTTCGCGTGGCGGGCGCTGCTCGAGGCCGCCACCGAAGCCGAACGGGCCGCGCTCCTGGAGTCTGCCGACCTGCTGTTCGAATACATCGATCGGGTGTCGCGCATCTACTCCGACGGATATGAGTCGGTGGCGCGGTCGAATGCGGCGAGCGCCCAGGAGATCGCCGCCGGTCTGGCGCTGCGCCGAATCTGCGCCGAGGAACCGCCTCTGCCCGAGGACCGCCAGCTGGCTGAGCGGATCGGCTTCGCCCTCGAGCGGGCGGCGCGGCCGTTCGTGGTCGCGCTCCCGCGGGCGTCGCCGAGCGCCCACGCCGATCTGGCGGCTCGGTTGCGGCAAAACCGCGCGCTGGCTGCCTCCGAAGGGCGCCGAGTCGTGGGGCTGAGTGGAGATGGGGCATGGCGTGCAGTGCTCGCGGATCGGCAGGCCGTGATCGCGCACGGACCGCCGGCCATCGGGGGC
The DNA here is from genome assembly GCA_963832315.1 of uncultured Solirubrobacterales bacterium. Classification (GTDB taxonomy): domain Bacteria; phylum Actinomycetota; class Thermoleophilia; order Solirubrobacterales; family Solirubrobacteraceae; genus Palsa-465. The sequence continues at coordinate 180,663 of CAWHTT010000019.1, forward strand.
GAGCGCGGCCACGCGCTCGACGAGCTTCGGGACGTGGTGGCGCTGGCCGCGGCGCGCGGGCGGTCCGGGGAGGTGGACGCCGGCGAGTACCTGCCCGAGCTGCTGCTCCGGCGCTCGCCGCGGTTGGCGGCGCAGATCCGGGCCGTCGTTTACAGCCCGCTCGATGGCGATCACGCCGAGCTCGCCCGCACCCTGGATGAATTAATCAAGAACAACTTCGAGAAGGGCCGCGTGGCCGCTGGGCTGCCGGTACACCGCAACACTCTGCGCGACCGGATCGCACGGATCGCCGAACTGACCGGGGTCGATCTCGAGACGACCGAGGGACGGGGGTTGGCCTGGCTGGCCTGGGTCGAGCGTGTTTCCAGTTGATTAGGACCGCCCGGCCAAACCCACGGGCGCGCGCTCGTGATTTAGATTTCGCGCTGACAAACCTCTAGGAGGAGGACGCATGAGGAAGTACAAGAGGCCGCTGTGGGCGGCCGCCGCCGTTGTCATGGCTCTCGCCGTGGCGGCGTGCGGAAGCTCGGGATCCAGCTCGAGCTCGTCTGGCGGGGGGTCGTCGTCGACCTCGTCGTCGTCGAGCGGGACCTCGAGTGGCAAGACCGGGGGCACGGCCACGGTGGTCGAGGGCACGTTCCCGCAGTCGCTCGACCCGTCGATCGACTTCACGACCCAGGGCGGCGAGGTGCACTGGCTGACCTATCTGGGGCCGTACTCGTTCGCGCACGCGTCGGGGCAGGCGGGGACGCAGATCATCCCGTCGGTGGCGGAGGCGCTGCCGACCGTGAGCGACGGCGGCAAGACGTACACGTTCACGATCCGCAAGGGCCTGAAGTACTCGGACGGCACGCCGGTCAAGGCGTCTGACCTGACGTTCGGGGTCGAGCGGGCGCTGAAGCTCGGCTGGAGCGCGGCAAGCTTCCTGACCACGACGATCGACGGGGCCTCGGACTACGCCAAGGGCAAGGCCAAGACGGTGTCGGGGATCGTCACCGACAACTCCACCGGCAAGACCACGATCCATCTCGCGAAGCCCTACGGCGCGTTCGTCGACGTGCTGGCGGTGCCGGGCGTGAGCTACATGCCGGCGACCACGCCGATGAAGCCCGAGCCCAACAGCCCGCCGGTCGGTTTCGGCCCGTACGTGATCAAGAACGTCGAGCCGAACGTGGGCTTCGATCTCGAGATCAACCCGGCCTACGCGGCGCAGGCGATCCCCGGGATTCCGGCCGGGAAGATGAACGTCCATGTGAAGGTCGAGTCGAACACCACGACCGAGGCCTCGGACGTGCTCAACAACTCGGCGGACGTGTTCGACTGGGGTGACACGATCCCGCCGGCGTTGATCCAGCAGGTGAGCGGGATGAAGGACCGCTACAAGGCAGTTCAGAGCAACAAGACGTTCTACTGGTTCCTGAACGTGACCGAGAAGCCGTTCTCCAGCCAACTCGCCCGTGAAGCGGTCGACATTGCCACTGACCGGCCGGCGCTGGCCCGCCTGGGCAGCGGTGCGCTGGTTCCGGGCTGCTTCCTGCTCCCGCCGGCCATGGTCGGGCACCCGACGGGCACGTGCCCGTCTGGCGACCCGAACTCGTCTCCGGACGTGGCGAAGGCCAAGCAGCTCGTGCAGCAGTCGGGCATGGCCGGTCAGGCCGTGACCGTCTGGGCGCAGAACCGTCAGCCGCGACTTCAGTGGGCGGAGAACTACGCCGCCACGCTGAACGCGATCGGGTTCAAGGCGACGCTCAAGACGATCGCGGACGCGGATTACTTCTCGACGATCGAGACGCTCAAGAACCACCCCCAGACCGGCTTCGCCGACTGGCAGCAGGATTTCCCGAACCCGACCGACTTCTACCAGAACCTGGTCGACGGGAACGCGATCCTGCCGGTGGGGAACTCGAACTACGAGGAGGTCAACGACCCGCACATCCAGTCGGTGCTCGCGAAGCTCTACCCGGTGCCGGCCAACCAGCTGGGCACCGTGGCGTCGCAATGGCAAGCCCTTGACACCTACGTGACGCAGAAGGCGTACGTGGTGACCTATGGCTACCTGTCCTCGCCGGAGTTCCTGTCCAACAGGATCGACTTCGGCAAGGTCGCGTTCAGCCCGCTCGAGGGCAACGACTTCAGCTCTCTGCAGTTGAAGTAAATGGCGGTCAGACGGCCCGGGGCCTTATGGGTCCCGGGCCGTCGCCTCCGCGAACCTTAGGCTTACGCCCGCGCCATGAGCACCGTCACCGGCACTGAGGTCCCAACTGACTCGTCGTCGGTCTGGACCGACGGCGGCGAGGAGCTGCCGCCTGGGCTAGGTCCGTACCGGCTGGCCTGGCGCCGGCTGAAGCGGAACAAGGTCGCGCTGGCCTTCGGCTGCCTGTTCCTGGCCATCGTGATCCTTTGCCTGCTGGCGCCGCTGTACGCGAACCACGTCGCGCACACCGGCCCCAACGACCAGCACGTGGACACCGCGCTGAACCAGTTCGGACTGCCGATCGGGCCGACCTGGCACGCCAAGTTCTTCCTGGGGGCGGATAACACGGGCCGGGACGTCGCTGTCCGACTGCTCTACGGCGGTCGCAACTCGCTTCAGATCGGAGCGGAAGCCACGGTGATCACGATCGTCCTGGCCACCCTGCTGGGGATCTTCGCCGGGTACTTCCGCGGTCCGCTCGATGGGTTGATCTCCCGGGGGTTCGAGCTGATCTGGGCCTACCCGGTGTACCTGCTGGGGATCGCGCTCGGCGTCGTGCTGGCGATCAGCGGTCTGGACCTCGGCTTCGTGCACATCAGCGGCAACTCCCTCCAGATCCCCGCGATCATCATCGGGGTCATCTACATCCCGTACGTTGGCAAGGCAATCCGGGGACAGGTGCTGGGGCTGCGCGAGCGGGAGTTCGTCGATGCGGCCCGTTCACAGGGGCTGGGCCACTTCCGGATCATGTTCGGCGAGATCCTCCCCAACGTGGTCTCGACGATCATCGTGTTCGTCCCGCTGATCATGGCCAACGCGATCCTGACCGAGGCGGGCCTGTCGTTCCTGGGCGCCGGCGTGCGGCCGCCCAACCCATCGTGGGGGACGATGATCGGCGAGGGGATCGGTCTGCTGCCTGCCGCAGTCCACACCATGCTGGTGCCGGGGATCATGCTCGTCCTCTGCGTGCTGGGGATCAACGTGTTCGGCGACGGCCTGCGCGACGCCCTCGACCCCCGGGCCAAGATCCGGATCGACCACTAGCACTATGGGTCGCTTCGTATTCCGCCGGACGTTGTCGCTGATCGGGGTGCTGTTCGCGATCTCGGTTCTCACCTTCCTGATCTTCACCGCGATCCCACACCCGGAGCTCTCGCTGGCGGGACGCTTTCCGACCCCGGCGACGCTCGCGCACATCCGCCATCAGTGGGGCTTCGACCGGCCGGTGTACATCCGCTACCTGCTGATCATGAAGCTGATCTTCACCGGTCAGATCATCTCCTACACCCAGCAGGTGAACGTCGTTCACCAGATCTGGGCGTACTTGCCGGTCACGCTGTCGCTGGCCGTCGGCGCCGGAGTCATCTGGCTGTCGATGGGCATCCTGTTCGGCCTGCTGAGCGCCTGGCGCGCGGGCCGCTGGCTCGATCGTGGACTGACCGTGCTGTCGATGATCGGCGTGTCGATGCCGGTGTTCTTCCTCGGCGCCGTGCTGTCGTACTACGTCGGCTTCAAGCTGGGCTGGCTGCCTGCGTCGGACTACGTGAAGTTCACCACCTCGCCGTGGGAGTGGTTCAAGCACCTGATCATGCCGTGGTTCGCCTTGTCCGTGCTGTTCATCGGCGTGTACTCGCGCGTCCTGCGCTCCACGATCCTCGACACGGTCAACGACGACTACGTCAGGACGGCAAAGGCCAAGGGACTCAGCGAGCGCCAGGTGATGGTTCGCCACGTCCTGCGCAACAGCATGATCCCGATCATCACACTGTTCGGGCTCGACTTCGCCGCGGTCATCGGCGGCGGAGCGATCCTGACGGAGACCGTCTTCAACCTGCATGGGGTGGGGCAGTACGCCGCCCAGTCGGTGCAGGCGCTCGACATCCCGCCGGTGCTGGTGATCACGATGTTCGGCGCGTTCATGGTCGTCGTGATCGGCGCGGTGATCGACGTCGTGTACGCGATGCTCGATCCGCGGATCCGCCTGTGAGCGCTCAGGACCAGGCGGCTGCGGCCTCCCCGGGCCCCGGTGGCGGGCACCTGCTCGAGGTGCAGGACCTGCGCGTGTCGTTCCGGACCGAGGACGGGGTCGTGCAGGCGGTCGACGGTGTGTCGTTCGAGATCGACTCGGGCGAGGTCGTGGCGATCGTGGGCGAGTCCGGCTCGGGCAAGTCGGTGACCGCGATGACGCTGATGGGACTCACCCGCGGGCCGAACGCGCGCTTCGAGGGCCGCGCGCTGTTCGATGGTCGTGACGTCGTCGTCGCCTCGGAGGAAGAGCTGCGCAAGATCCGAGGAGCGCAGATCGCCATGGTCTTCCAGGACCCTATGGCCTCGCTGAACCCGGTCTACCGGGTGGGAAAACAGATCGCCGAGCAGATCCGTCAACACGAGCCGGACACGAGCAAAGTGCAGGCCCTCGATCGGTCCGTTGAGCTGATGGAGCGTGTCGGGATCCCGCACGCGCGGGACCGGGCGCGGTCCTATCCGCACGAGTTCTCGGGCGGCATGCGCCAGCGCGTGATGATCGCGATGGCGCTGGCCAACTCTCCCAAGCTGCTGATCGCCGACGAGCCGACCACCGCGCTCGACGTCACGATCCAGGCGCAGATCCTCGATCAGTTGCGCCACCTCCGTGCCGAGACCGGCTCGGCGATCATCCTGGTCACCCACGACCTGGGCGTGGTGGCCGACATCGCCGACCGCGTCGTCGTGATGTATGCCGGGCGCGTGGTCGAGCAGGGGACGCTGGATGAGATCTTCTACGACCCCCAGCACCCTTACACCTGGGGGCTGCTCGGCTCGATCACCCGGATCGACCGCGACCGCTCCCAGCGCCTGCCCGCGATCCCGGGCCTGCCGCCGTCGCTCCTGCGCCCGCCGAAGGGGTGCCATTTCCGTCCCCGCTGCCCGCACGCGTTCGAGCGCTGCACGGAGGTCCCGGACTTGAGGGCGCGGCTCGAGGACGCGCCCGCCCATCTCGATCGCTGCTGGCTGGAGCCCGAGCGCAAGCGCAAGCTCCGGCAGGTGGGCGACCAGATCGGGCTGGCCTCGGAGCAGACGGTGATCTCGTGAGCGTCGAGGTCGAGCCGCAGTCAGACGCGCCGGGCAGCCCGAACGGCGCGCCGCTGCTCGAGGTCGAGCACCTGCGCGTGCTGTTCCCGATCAAGTCGGGCACGGTGATCGCTCGCACGGTCGGCAATGTCCACGCCGTCGACGACGTGTCGTTCGAGCTGCGGGAGGGCGAGACACTGGGAATCGTCGGCGAGTCGGGATGCGGCAAGACGACCCTGATCCGCACGCTGATGCGCCTGATCGAGCCCACCGACGGCGCGATCCGCTTCCGCGGCAACGACATCACGAAGGCCGATCGCAAGTCGCTCGCGCCCTTCCGGCGCCAGATGCAGATGGTCTTCCAGGATCCGCAGTCCTCGCTCAACCCGCGTAAGCGCGTGGGCCAGATCATCGCCACGCCGCTGCGCATCCGCGACGTGCCGAAGGACCGGATCGAGGCCGATACGCGCGAGCTGCTCGAGAAGGTCGGACTCCAAGCCGAGCACCTGAACCGCTTCCCGCACGAGTTCTCCGGTGGTCAGCGCCAGCGCATCGGGATCGCTCGCGCCCTGGCGCTCGATCCCAAGCTGATGATGCTCGACGAGCCCGTCTCCGCGCTCGACGTCTCGATCCAGGCCCAGGTGATCAACCTGCTCGACGAGCTCCAGGACGAGTTTCACCTGTCCTACGTGTTCGTGGCCCACGATCTGAGCGTCGTGCGGCACGTGTCGGACCGGATCATCGTCATGTACCTGGGAAAGCTCGTCGAGGTGTCCCCCGCCGAGGAGCTCTATGACAAGCCGATCCACCCCTACACGTCGGCTCTGCTGAGCGCGATCCCAATTCCCGATCCGAGAGAGAACCGGGCGCGCGAGCGCCCGATCGTCGGCGGTGAGCCGCCCAACCCGATCCGGCCGCCGTCGGGATGTCGCTTCCATACCCGCTGCCCCCGCGCCACCGAGATCTGCCAGACGGCCGAGCCGCAGCTGACCGAATACGCAGGCGGCCATCTCGCCGCCTGCCACCATCCCCAGAACGTGACCACGGCCGAGGTGACGGCCGCCACGCGCTCGCCGGCCAGCCCGCTCAGCGCCGGCGACGAGCGGCCGGACGCCGGCTAAGGGGTCGACGCACGTAGCTAAGGGGTGGACGGGCCTAATCGGCTCCGTTCTCCCGATGTCGCAGGGCGCCTCTCAGTTCATTCTCTTCCCAGTGGCCGAGCAGGATTCCATCGAGAGGGAAGAAGAATGCACCCCAACATCTCCCAAGCAGTTGCTGAACACCAAATCGCCGACGCCCGCCGCGCCGCGGACGGACGTCGCCTCGCCGCCGAGATCAATCGCGACGGCGCCACAACTCGTCGAGGCTTCTCGCGATACTTCTCACATGCGCGCACGCGTCACCTCAAGTCGCTTCGTGGGTCGCATCGGGGAACTCGCGGAGCTGGAGCTCGCCTCACGTGATGCAGCCGAGCAGCACCCGGTAGTGGTGCTGCTCGGTGGTCAGTCCGGCGTGGGCAAGACCCGGCTGGTCCGGGAGTTCGAGCGACGTATGACCGAGTCGGACGAAGACGAGGTGGTCGTGCTCCGCGGCGAAGCCGTCGAGCAGGCCCACGGTGAGCTTCCGTACGCGCCGCTGATCGGGGCGCTGCGCCCGCTCGTCCGTGGCCGCGCGACCGCGCTCGGAGCACTCAGCCGGGCCGCGCGCGCTCAGCTCGCCGCGCTGCTTCCGGGGCTCGACGAGGAGCCCGCTGCGCCCGACCGGGATGACTCGCCCGCGCAGCCTCGGTTGTTCGAGGCGCTACTGGAGCTGATCGACCTGCTGAGCGAGGATCACGTCCTGGTTCTCACGCTGGAGGATCTGCACTGGGCGGATCGCTCCACGCGGACCTTCATCGACTTCCTGGCCCGCAGCCTGCGTCGCGAGCGGGTGATGTTGCTCCTGAGCTACCGGACCGACGAGCTTCACCGCCGCCACCCGCTGCGGTCGCTGCTGTCCGAGCTCGAGCGCCTGGAGCAGGTGCGGCGGCTCGAGCTGGCTCCGTTCGACCGCCTCGAGCTGACCGAGGCGCTCGCCGACATTCTCGGAGAGACGCCCAGCGAGCCGTTGGTCGAGCGGCTCTACGCCCGGAGCGAGGGCAACCCGCTTTACACCGAGGAGCTGCTGGCCGCCGGGCTCGACGGCCGGGGCGCAGCGCCGCAGTCGCTGCGCGACGCCTTCATGCTGCGAATCGAACGGCTGTCGGACGATGCCCAGGCGGCGGCTCGCGCGATCTCGGCCGGACGGGCGCTCGACGAGGTGACGATCTCGCAGGTCACGGGGATCGAGCCCGAGCCCCTGCATCAGGCGCTCCGCGACGCGGTCGCCGAGCAGGTGCTGGTGGCGGGCGAGGACGGACGGCTGGGCTTCCGCCATGCGCTGTTGCGCGAGGCCATGTACGACGATCTGCTCCCGGGCGAGCGCAGCGAGTTGCATCTCGCGCTGGCCCGTGCGCTCGAGGAGCGCGTCGAGTTCGAGGACGACCGGGGGCTCGAGTTGACCTCGGCGATCGCCCATCACTACGCCACCGCCGGCGACCAGCCTGCCGCGCTGCGCGCCACGGTCCAGGCGGCGCTGGCCGCCCGCGAGGTTGCCGCCTACGGTGACGCCGCCGATCTGGCCGAGCGCGCGCTCGACCTGTGGCCGCGGGTGCCCGATGCCGCCGGGATGATCCCGCTCGACCACGTCTCGCTGCTGACGCTGGCCGCGGACGCGCACCGCGCGGCTGCCGACCGTCCGCGCGCCGAAACCCTCATCCGCCGTGCTCTGGACGAGCTTGACCCGGAGGTGGACGATCGCCGCTACTCGTCGCTGCTCGACGACCTCTCGCGCATCCAGTTCACGCTCAACCGGGGGTTGGAGGCGGTGGAGACCGCCGAGCGGGCGCTGTCGCTGCTGGAGGCCGAGGAGGTCAGCCCCGAGCGCGCGTCGCTGCTGGTGTGGCTGGTCCGGATACGACTTCTCCGCGGTCGCTACCGCGAGGCGCTGACCGAGGGCAAGGCCGCGCTTGCGGTTGCGCGCGCGGCGGGCGACCGGCGCTCCCAAAGCGAGGTCCTCAACACGCTCGGGATGGCCCAGATCGCACTCGGCGACGTCGACGAAGGCGTCGACTGCCTGCGCGAGGCGATCGAGATCGCCGAAGAGGACGACGACATCGGCCGCATGGAGGGCGCCTACTCGAACCTGGCCGACGCGCTCAACCTGGCCGGCCGCACCATCGAGGCGCTCGAGGTGGCCAAGGAGGGAATGGACGCGTTCGCCGCTCGCGGCGCCCGCGTGACGGACTGGATGCTGCTCACCGTATCCGACATGTCCTTCGAGACCGGCGACTGGCACGCCGCGCGCCGGTACTTCGACCAGGTGGGAGCCCATCTCGCCGGTCGGCAGGAGATCTTCAGGCTCCTGCGTGACACGGAGTACGCGCTCGGGATCGGGGAGGAAGAGCGGGCCGTCCGGGGTCTCGAGGAGCTCGAGCCGCTCGTCGCGCGGTCGTCCGAGCCTCAGTGGATCGGCGCATTCGGGACCCTCAAGGCGGAGTGCCTGCGCCGCCGCCGCGACCTGGCCGGCGCTCGTGCCGCCGTGGCGAACGGGCTTGACCGCATCGAGTTGTGCACCGAGGACGTGATGCGGATTGCTCGCGTGACCGCAGCCGGGCTGCGGGTCGAGGCGGACGTCGCGCAGCGCGCCCGCGATCTGCGCGAGCGCGGGGACGAGCGCGACGCGCTGGCCCGAGCGCGGATCCACATGCAGCGCCTGCGCGCCGCGGCGGAGGAGGGCGGGCCGGTGGAGAGCGCCTGGCGCGCGGTGGGCGCCGCCGAGCTGTCGCGAGCGAGAGGCCGCAACGACCCCAAGCTGTGGTTGACCGCGGCTCGGGAATGGGAGCGCATGTCCCGGCCGTTCCAGCATGCAATGGCGCTATGGCGCGCGACCGAGGCCCAGATCGACGGCGATGACCGGGCCGCCGCTGCGGAGTCCGCTCAGGCGGCGCTCGAGATCACACGGAGCCTGGGAGCGGGGTGGTTGACCGACGAGGTGACCGCACTGGCTGGGCGTGCGCGCCTCGACCTGGGTGAGGCGATGAGCGAGCCGGCCGGGTCGGGAGCAAACGGCGCCGGTTCGGGGTCGAGCTCGAGTGAGGATCCCTTCGGGCTCACCGCGCGTGAGCGTCAGGTGCTGGCGCTGCTCGCCGAGGGAGCGACCAACCGTCAGATCGGGGCGGCGCTGTTCATGGCCGAGAAGACGGCCAGCGTGCACGTCTCGCGGATCCTCAGCAAGCTTGGCGTGCGTAGCCGAACTCAGGCTGCGGCTGTCGCGCACCGGCTGCATCTAGGCTGACCGCCTCCAGCTCCGTGCCCGGGTCCGGCTGCGGTTCCGGCTCGGGGGCCTCGCTGGCCACGAGCTCGAGCAGAGCGTCGACGAGCTTCGGATCGAGTTGGCCCCCCGAGGCCGTCTGGAGCTCGGCCACCGCGACGTCGTAGGCGAGCGCCTTGCGGTAGGGACGGTCGGTGCGCATGGCGTTCCACGTGTCGCAGCAGGAGATCATCCGGGCCTCGAGCGGGATCTGCTCGCCGACCAGCCCGTCCGGGTAGCCGCCGCCGTCCCAGCGCTCGTGGTGGGAGCGGACGATCGAGCCGACCTGGCGCATGAACCCGCCGACGCGGTCGAGCATCTTCTGTCCCTCGAGCGTGTGGGTCTTGACGATCGTCCACTCGTGGGGGTCGAGCTTGCCGGGCTTGTTGATGATCTCCTTGGGGATGGCGATCTTGCCCACGTCGTGCAGGAGCGCGGCGAACTCGAGGTTGCGCCGGCGCTCGGCGCTCAGGTTCGAGGTGCTCGGCGAGGTCGAGCGTGAGCGCGACGACGCTCTTGCAGTGCTCGCCGGTGTAGCCGTCGTCGGCTTCGATCACGTCGCCGAGGACGAGCGCGGTGCCGCGGTAGGCGCTCGAGAGCTCGAGCATGCCCTCCAGGCGCCGGCGGCGCTCCCGGGCGAATACGGAGAGCAGACCGAGTAGCGGGACCATGGCTACGGCGGCCAGCGGGGTCCGGTGGACGCTCTCGGCGGCGAGCAGGCCGGGCGCCGTCAGTGCCGCGTCGACGCCGTAGATCCAGCTGGCGCGTACAAGGGAGGAGAGCCCGCCGTCGCGGCTAATCGCGACGTAGAGCGCGCCGGCGGCAAAGTCGACCGCGAACTGCGCCGCTAGCGCGGCCAGCAGCAGGAACGGGCCGGCATGGTGTGGCGCCACGTGCGCGATGGCCAGCACCGCCGCCGGGCCGATCGAGAACCAGGAGTTGGAAAGCGCGAACACGAGTCGGCTCGGGCGGACTTGGCCGGCGACGATCTCGGGTACTGTCGCAATCGCGAACGCCATGGCCACCGCGATCGGGACGATCGCCGGGGGCGCCGCGAACACCAGCGGCACGAAGGTCAGCTGCACCGGGACGGTGAAGCCCAGCGGCGTGTCGAAGCGCACGCGCGTGGAGAGCGCGAGCACCAGCAGGCAGACGACCGCCGGGAAGATCGGGAACGAGTCGGGGTCCTGGATCGCCCATACGCCGGCCACCGCGGCCAGGAATCCAGCGGCCGAGAGCAGCGTCGCGAGGAGCTCGGGCCGTGACATCCCGGAGCGGGGGCGGCGCAGCGTCTCCTCGAGCAGCTCTTGATCTTCCAGGGTCGGCTCGATCGACATGTCCAGGAGGTGATCGGCCACGCGCGCGGGAGGCTTGACGCCGTCCGCCTGACATGGACAGGGTTGGACGCACGGGGCGTCCAGCCAGCGTCCAGGAGTTCTGCGGCCGCTCAAGCGTCCCGATGAGCTGCCGATGATCCCTCTGTCAAATCAGCTGAAAAAGGCAAACCCGGCGCGAGCCGGGGACGCAAAGCCAGAGGTCTCGGGATTGTCGCGAGATAGCTCGGCTGCCGGCACGGACCAAGGAAGGTATGTGCTGAGATGAAATCGGCAGTACTTCGCCGAGCCGTTGGGCTCGGCATCGGCATCGCGGCGCTGGCCGCAGGGAGCGCCCAGGCTGCGACCGTCACGTCGCCGGTCGACACGTCGGGGTGCACGACCGGAGCGTTCTCGCAGCCTTTCGCCTCGGCGAAAGACTCCAACTGGTACACGTTGATGCCCGGCGAGAGCGCCGGCAGCTTCGACGGCACCGGCTGGACCCTCACTGGGGGCGCGAAGCTCGTCACCACCACGCTGGCCGACGGTTCCGTCGGCACGGTGCTCGACCTGCCCAGCGGGTCGACGGCGGTGAGCCCGGTCATGTGCGTCACGTCGGCTTATCCCACGGCTCGCACGATGGTGCGGAACGTGACGGGAGGCGACGGGGTGCACTTCAAGGTCGCCTACGAGGGCACCCATACGTGGGTCCAGCCGCAGGAGACCGGCCAGGTGCACGGCAATCAGAGCAAATGGACGCTGTCGGGCAACGTCAACGTCCACCCGGCGAACAACGTGACTGGCTGGCAGCCGGTTCAGTTCACGCTCACGGCCGGGGGGAAGGGCAGCGACTTCCAGGTCTACGACTTCTACGTAGACCCGCACTGTTTCCGGTGAACGACGAGCTGTGTGGCGCGCCACCGGGGGCGCGCCGCTCACTCGTCGTCGGCTGGCTGCGCCCGGGCGAGCTTCTTGCCCGGGTTGAGCAGCCCCTTGGGATCGAACGTGCGCTTGATCGCCTCGTGCATGGCGATCGCCGCCGGTGCCCACTGGAGGGCGAGCTGGCCGTTCTTGACCAGGCCGACGCCGTGCTCGCCGGAGATCGAGCCGTTCAGCTCGACCGCGAGCGCAAATAGTTCATGAGCCGCGTGTTCGGCGCGCTCCAACTCGGCCGGCTCGTCGAGGTCGATCATGAACGTGGAGTGGAGGTTGCCGTCGCCGGCGTGACCCCAGCTGCACGTCTCGAGGTCGTGCCGGCGCCCGATCTCGACGGTCTGTTCGATCGCTTCGCTCAGCCGATCGACGGGGACCACGATGTCCTCGCTGACCTTGCCGCCGCGCTGGGCGCTCACGGCATGTGAGGCGCCGTCCCGCCACCGCCACAGAGCGTTGATCTGCTTCTGCTCGGTGGGGGCGTGGACGAGCAGCGCATGCTCGGCGAGGACGTCTTTTAGCTCTGCGTGGATTCGGGCCGCCTCCTCGGCGCTTCCGTCGGCGTCGGCGATGACCATGAATCCCGCCTCGTCCGGGATCGTTACCGGGAAGGCGCCTTTGGTTGCCCGGACCGCTCCGGCGTCGAGATACTCGAGGGCGGCGGGGATCACGCCGCTGGCGAAGGCCTGCTCGATCGCGGCACACCCGGTCTGCGTGTCCTCGTAGACGGCGGCCAGCGGCAATGTGGCCTCAGGCGCTGGGATCAGCTTGACCCAGGCCGCGGTGACGATCCCGAGCGTGCCCTCGGAGCCGATCAGCAGCGACTTCAGGTCGTACCCGGCCACGTCCTTGCGGATCGGGCCGCCGATGCGGACCAGCTCGCCCGGGGCGAGCACGACCTCGAGCCCGGTGATCCAGGCTCCGGTCACGCCGTACTTGAAGGCGTGCGGGCCGCCGGCGTTGGTGGCGATGTTGCCGCCGAGCTGCGACTGCTCGGCCGAGCCCGGATCGGGCGGGTAGAACAGGCCGTTCTCGCGCGCGCGGCGGCGCAGGTCGGCGGTGATCATTCCGGCCTCGGCCGCGGCCCGCCAAGAGCCGGGATCGAGGTGTCTCAGCTTGTTGATGCGCTCCAGGCTGAGTACGACGCCGCCGTCCATCGGCACGGCACCGCCGGTGAAGCCCGTGCCGCCGCCGCGGGGGATGATCGGCACGTCGTGCGCGTAGCACCATTTCAGGGTCTCGGCGACCTGGTTTGCGTCTTGCGGGAGCGCAATCGCGTCGGCCGTTCCCTTGAGGTTGCGGCTCTCTGTGGCGTCGCTCAGGTAGGCGCGTGTCGTGCCGGGAAGGACCGCGTCCGGGCCGAGTATGGCTTTGAGCTCCCGCTCCAGGGATGCCGACGCGGTGGCGGTCACGGTGCCGATCCTAGTCGGGGCCGTTACCGTTGATGGCATGGGCAAGGTGTTCGAGGGCATCGACGAGCGGCTGGTGCGCTGGATCGCGGCGCAGCCGATGTTCTTCGTGGGCACCGCGCCGCTCGATCCCGACGGCCACGTGAACGTGTCGCCCAAGGGTCCGATTGAGACCCTGCGTGTGCTGGGTCCGTGTTCTGTCGCATATCTGGACTTCGTCGGCAGCGGCGCCGAGACCGTCGCGCATCTGCGCGAGAACGGCCGCATCGTGATCATGCTCTGCGCGTTCGCCGGTCCGCCTCGGATCCTGCGCCTGCACGGGGAGGGGTCGGTGATGGTGGCGGGCGATCCCGGATTCGACGAGCTGATGCTGTCGTGTGGCTTCGACGATGTGGGTGGCGTGCCGGAGGCCCGGCGCTCGATCGTCGTGGTCGAGGTGGACCGGATCGCCGACTCGTGCGGGTACGGGGTCCCGCTGATGAGCTACGAGGGCCGGCGCGAGCACTTCGACCTGTGGGCGGCCAAGAAGGTGCGGGTCGGCGGCCCGGAGGCTCTGGTCGAATACCAGCGGGAGTTGAACTCGGTCAGCATCGACGGGCTGCCCGCGGTCGACCTGCCGCTCCCCGTGACCGAGTAGCGCGTGCCGGCGGTCTTCGACGGGCACAACGACGCGCTGACGTGTGATGACCACGACTCGCTCGTCCGCGGCCGGGCGGGCGGACATCTCGACCTCCCGCGCATGCGCGCGGGTGGGATTCGCGGAGGGATCTTCTCTGTGTTCGTGGCCTCCCCGGAGGATCACTCCCACGACGGCCCCCAGGAGCCGGTCGAGCACGAGCTGGCGGCGGCTCGGGCGGGGGCGGTGGCAGGACGGTTGCTGGCGCTCGAGCGTGCCGGCGAGGTGTGTGTGGCGCGCGGTGTCGGGGATCTGGATGCCGCGGTGGCTGGGGACGGGCCGCCGGCCGCGGTGCTGCATCTGGAGGGAGCGGAGCCGATCGACCCGGGGCTCGAGGCGCTCGAGCTGTGGTACGAGGCGGGGCTGCGCTCGCTCGGGCCGGTGTGGAGCCGGTCCAACGCGTTCGGCCACGGCGTCCCGTTCGTCTCGCCGTCCTCGCCCGACATCGGCCCCGGCCTGACCCCGGCGGGTTTGTCGCTCGTGCGCCGGTGCGCCGAGCTGGGCATCCTCGTGGACGTCAGCCATTTGAATGAGGCGGGCTTCTGGGACCTCGCGGGCTCGGATTTGGGCCCGATCGTGGCCAGTCATTCGGGCGTGCATGCGCTGTCGGCGGCCTCGCGCAACCTGACCGACCGCCAGCTCGACGCGATCGGAGCGTCGGGTGGGCTGGTCGGGATCGTGTTTGCCTGCTCGTTTTTGCGGGCCGATTTCGCCGATGACCCCGACACGCCGCTTTCGTTGATCGCCGAGCACGCCCGGTACGTGGCCGATCGGATCGGAGTGGAGCACGTGGCGCTGGGGTCGGATTACGACGGCACGACGATTCCGGCTGGGCTCGGCGACGCTGCCGGGACGCCCAGGTTGCTGGAGGTCCTCCGCGACGTTGGTGGGTTCGATGAGGGAGATCTGGCGCTGATCGCCTGGGAGAACTGGCGGCGGGTTCTCGGCGCGTGGTGGCGGGGGTGACCGGCGGCCGTTACGGGTTCGCGTCGGATCCGCCGCTCCCGATCGGGAGCGCGTAGAAGATCGCCAGCCCGGCGCAGATCGCGAGCGTCAGATATGCCGACAGGGCGGCCAGCGCGGTGGCGACCGCGTAGGGCGCTACGCCCGCGATGCTCCGATAGAGGATCTGCCGGCGCTGCTCGACCGGCAACTCGGTGTGGAGCAGGTGGGCTTTGGTCAGCAGGATGTGGCGGTTGAGAGCGGAGAAGAACACGCCCATCACGAGGAACGAGCCGCTGTACACGGCGGTGGCGACGTGCTGGCCGTGGCTCTCCTTGAGGTAGGCGGCCATCAGCCTGGTGGCGAACGGCAGCACCGCGATGCTCATGAGCAGCAGCAGGTTGAGGAACAGAATGGTGCGATCGGTCTCGCGCAGGCGCCCGATCATCACGTGGTGGTTGATCCAGATGATCCCGATGGTCAGGAACGAGACCACGTAGGCCACGTACACCTGCCACTGACCGATCAGCCCGCTGGTCAG
This sequence comes from uncultured Solirubrobacterales bacterium, assembly GCA_963832315.1. GTDB lineage: Bacteria > Actinomycetota > Thermoleophilia > Solirubrobacterales > Solirubrobacteraceae > Palsa-465. The sequence continues at coordinate 196,111 of CAWHTT010000019.1, forward strand.
GCTCTGGCCCGGCCGGAGGTCGGGCAGTTCGATGTTGAGCACGAGCAGCGTGATCGCCACCGCGATCACCCCGTCGGAGAAGGCCTCGAGCCGGGCGGTGCTCACATCGGCGGATTTCGCCAGGGGTGGCGCGGGTCCTGTCGGCCCTGGCAATTCCCGCAGGAAGCGGAGCAAACTTACCCAACTCTTCTCAAGTTTTTCGGCAAATAGCCGATGCGATAGCTGAATGGGATCCAGCTCATTGCTCCCCTTTGGTAGGGCGCGCCTGCTTGCGTTCGCGATCGTGGGCAACGTCCTGCCGGTCATCATCGCCACCGGCAGTGGCCGGTGGATGCACCCTGCGCTGTTCTTCGTCGGGGCGGTGGTCGGATGCGTCGCCCCGCTGGTTGTCGCGCTGGTGCCCCGGCGCCGGCGCGTGCTGTTCTGGAGCGCCGCGTTCGCCGAGATCCCCGCGCTCACGCTGATGCAGGCCCACACCGGCGGCGCCGCGTCCGGCTATTCGGTGCTGGTGATCATGGCCATGGTGTGGTTCGGCCTCGCCGCCACCGACCTCGAGCTGCTCGCCGGGATGCTGGTCCTCGCTGCGTGCTGCGCGCTGCCGATGGTGCTCATCGGGGCGCCCGCCTACCCGGTCAGCTGGGGTCACGCCACGCTGGTGACGCTGGTCGGCGTGACCGTCGCCGGCTCGCTGCGCGCGGTCACGCGCGAGTTGGGCACGCTCGCCCAGCGGTTCGCGCAGGAGGCGGTTGTCGACGACCTCACCGGCCTGCTCAATCGCCGCGGCTGGCGGTACACGGCGCCGCGGGAGTTGGCCCGGGCGGCCCGGAGCGGCAATCCGATCACGCTGGTCACCCTCGACCTGGACAACTTCAAGGAGCTCAACGACGAGCTCGGGCACGAGCAGGGCGACCACGCCCTGCGGGACACCGCCGAGCGAATTCGCGCCACCCTGCGCGCCGGCGACGTGGTGGCCCGCCTGGGCGGCGACGAGTTCGTGGCCCTGCTGACCAACTCCACGCTGACGGGCTCGGTCGCCGCGATCGACCGGTTGCGCGACGCGACGCCGGAGCGCGAGGCCTTCTCCTCGGGCATCGCGGTGTGGGACCGCAAGGAGGACCTCGCCGAGCTCCTGCGGCGCTCAGACCTCGCGCTGTATGCGGCCAAGGAGGCCGGCGGCGGTCAGACCTCGGTCGCGCCACCGCACCTCCAGCCGCTGCCGGAGGAACCGTGGTTCACGATCCGCGTGCGCGGCGAGGACGACAAGGCCGAGGAAGTCGACGAGCGCGCGGCGAGCTAGTCCGGTGAGCAAGGCCGGGGGTTAGTCCGGCGAGCTAGGCCGGGGGCTGGTCCGGCGAGCTAGGCCGGGGGCTGGTCCGGCGAGCTAGGCCGGGGGCTCGGCGATTCGAGGATCGCGCGGAGCCGGCGCAGATCCTTGCGGGTCGCTCGGCGAACCGCGATCGCTTCGAGGGGGGCGAGCAGGCCCATGAGCCCGGTGGCGCCGCCGCGGTTGCGTAAGGCCATCCGGGTCGTGCTCTCGTCCACGGAGGTCCAGGTGTATGTGGTCTCCATCGGGAACGGCCCGTCTACGGTGCTCATCACCAGCCGTGTCTGCGGTTCGAGCTCCGCGGCTCGGTAGACGTAAGAGAGCCGGCGGCCCATGAACCGGGCGACGAAGGTCATCTCGGAGCCGACGCGGAGCGGCGGTTCGGTCTTCCAGCTCACGGACTCGATGTTCGCGTACCACTCGGGCGCGTTGTCCGGGTCGGCTGCGTAGGCGGCGACCTCTTGCCGGGGGCGGGCGATCGTTATCTCGGTCAGGACGTCGACAGCCATCGACGCCGCTCCTCGGGGGTCTCGGTCGGGTAGGGGGCGGGATCCCGGCCCTCGACAACGGCCACGAGCCGATCGAGGAACCTGGTCCAGCCGTCGTCGTGGAGCGGGCGGGCCTGCGCGCCGAGGCCCCGGTGGACGAGTAGCAGCGTCGTGCCCTCGCCGGCCGCCGTGAACGTGACCTCGACCTGGCTTGCCCCCGGCGGGACTCCCATGCTCCGATCCTCCCAACCCCACGTGAACACCAGCCGGTGGGGACGATCCACGACCTCGTAGCGGCCCTCGCAGAACTGGCCCGGCATCACCTCGAAGCGGAACCGGCCGCCTGCGCGAGGCTGTATGTCGGCCGAGATGCCGATCCAGCGGACCAATCGGGCCGGGTCGACGAACATCTCGAACGCCTCGTCCGGGGTGACCCGTAGTTGCACTTCGTGGACGACGGCGTCGCCCTCGATCATCGTTCGTCGCCGCTCAGGTCGTCGGCGAGCCGGGCGAGTCGCTCGCCCCAGAACGCGTCGAGCATCGCCCTGACCTCGGCCAGTCGGGTGACCTCGGCGCTGTACAGCCGGCGGTTGCCGTCCTCGCGCATCGTGACCAGGCCTACGTCCCTGAGCACCTTCAGGTGCTGGGACGCCGCGGGACGCGAAAGCCGGCACTGTGCGGCCAGCTCACTCGAGCTGCGCTCCCGGTCGAGGACCAGGGACACCATCCGCCGGCGCCGCGGATGCGCCAGCGCGCTCAGCGCAGCGTCTGTGGAGGGGTGGCGGGGCACGGGGCGGGAAGTTTAGTTGCGGATTAATGAAATCTGCAACCTTGGTGGTTGGTGGTTGGTGGTTGGTGGTTGGTGGTTGGTGGTTGGTGGTTGGTGGTCGGTGGTTGGTGGTTGGTGGCGGTGGCGGTGGCGGTGGCGGTGGTTGGTGGTCGGTGGCGGTGACGGTGGCGCGGACTCGGCGGACAGGAGGAACTCGGGCGCGCTGAGTCGCCCGAGGCCCCCGGTCGCTCCGCGCTGCTGCCGCTGCGCGCGAGTGATCTGCCACTCGACGCCCGCCGCCGGCCGAGTGGCGGATTCCTCGCGCTATCCGCGAGCGAACGGCCATTCACCGCCAGGGCCGGCGCCGAGTGGCAGATCACTCGCGCTTAATCGGCTCTTCGTAAGTACATAGCGCCCTCTTCGTGAGCTCCTCAGGGACTCTTACCGGGGCCGCCGAGAGTGGGGGCATGAATCGACATCGCCTCTTCGCTTCTTTCGCGGTCGCCTCCACGGCGACTGCCCTGGCGGTCGTGACGGCCGCCACCGCCACCGCATCCGCAGCCACCGCCGCGCAGGCGGCGGTGAGCCAGAACTGGGCCGGATACGCGGCCGGTGGCACGCAGTTCTCGAGCGTGTCCGGCAACTGGGTCCAGCCGACGGCCAAGTGCGGCTCGGGCCAGACGTACTCTGCGTTCTGGGTCGGGATCGGTGGCGCCAGTGACCAGTCTTCGGCGCTCGAGCAGACCGGGACCCAGGCGGACTGCATGGCCGACGGGTCGGCCGAGTACTACGCCTGGTACGAGCTTGTGCCGGCCGCGCCGGTGAAGCTCGACCTGGCCATCAAGCCCGGCGACAACATCGCCGCCAAGGTGAACGTGGACGGGAGCAACGTGACCGTGTCGCTGACCGATCAGACCAGCGGCCAGTCGACGACCAAGACGCTGCAGATGGATAACCCCGACACCTCCAGCGCGGAATGGATCGCGGAGGCGCCGTCGGCCTGCGATGGGTCCGGCGGTTGCCAGCCGCTCCCCCTCGCGGACTTCGGCACCGTCGGCTTCACGAACGCCACCGCCACCGCGAACGGTCACACCGGGACGATCTCTGACTCCGATTGGAGCGCGCAGCCCGTCCAGCTCAGCGGCTCCGGCAGCTCCGACGTCAGCTACGGCACCGACGCGGGGTCGGCCGGCGCCAGCCCCTCGTCGCTGTCCTCCGACGGCTCGGCCTTCTCGGTCGCCTATCAGGCGAGCTCAGGGTCGACTGGAGCGACCGGTGGCGCGGGCGACTATGGCTACGGCGACGGCGGCTATGGCGACGGCGGCTACCCGGGTGCCGGCTCCGGTTACGGCTACGGCGACGGGGGCTATCCAGGTGACGGATCCGGCCAGTATGGATATGGCGGCGATGGTTATGGCCCAGGCGGTTATGGGGTCTACAGCTACGGCGCGTTCTGATCCTCATGCGACGCCGCGCTCGAACCGCTGGCCGTCCTGGCCGGCGACAGCGATGCGATAGGCGGCGGCGAGCCGCCCGAGCGATGCCTCCCAGCTGCGGCCTGCCACCGCCGTCAGCGCGGCGCGACTTATGCGCTCGGATAGACGCGGAGTACTTATTACTGCGCCCAAGGCGTCTGCGAGGGCGCTGACATCTGGGGGTGCTAGCAGCCCGGTCTCCCTGTGTTCGATCAGGGAGGCCGGGCCGCCGCGCTCCACGGCGACGACCGGCAGTCCACTGGCCTGCGCCTCGAGGATCACCTGCCCGAATGTCTCGGTGGTGCTGGCGAACAGGAACGCGTCGGCGCTGGCGTAGGCGCGGGCGAGCGCGTCACCCGAGAGCCAGCCGAGGAACGTGGCCCGGTCGCCGAGGCGCTCGCGCAGGAGGCCCTCCTCGGGACCGCCGCCGGCGAGGACCAGATGCAGTCGCGGGTCGCGGCGGTGGGCTTCGATGAAGGCGTCGGCGAGCAAGTCGACGCCTTTCTCGCGGCTCAGCCTCCCCGCGTACAGCACATTGACCTGGCCCGGGAGCAGCCCGTCCTCCCGGAGCGCCGGGTCGAAGCGGCGCAGGTCGACGCCGCGATCCCAGCGCCGGATCTGCTCGGAATCTATTCCCAGCTCGGCCAGGCGCTGGTCACTGGCCGGGCTGGGGGAGAGCACCAAGTCGCAGGCGCGGTAGAAGCGGCCCAGGGCCCAGTTGGCCAGCGTCTCGAACTGGGGCTGACCGGTGCGCAGGGCCGCGTAGGCGCCAAGCTCGGTGTGGTAGCTGCCGACGCGCGGGATCTCGAGCACGCGGGCGAGCAGCCAGGCCGCGATTCCCGCCGGTCCGGGCGAGCAGACGTGCACGAGGTCGTAGCGGCCCTCGGCCAGCGCCTCGACGATCGCCGGAACGGTGGGCACGCCGATCTGGAGCCCCGGATAGAACGGGATGTCGATTTCCGCCACCGCGCTCAACCGGCGATCGACGTCGGCGTCGGTCCCGATCACCTCGACGTCGAAGCCGCGCACGCCGTGCGCGCGGATCTGCTGGATCGTGTGCGTGACCCCGTGCATCCCGCCGATCCCGTCGACGACCAGCGCCACCCGGGGCCGATCGCCGTCGCTGCGGGTCAGCTTGGCCTTCTCGCGGCCCAGGAAGGCGGCCGAGGCCGCGTAGGGGATGGCCGGCATGCAGGCATCGAACAGTGCGAGGGCGGCGCGACCGCCATCCGCAGTGCCGCGTTCGAGGCTCCTCACGGTGTCGTGCACCACGCCGGCCAGCTTTCGCTCGTGCACGCGACGGGCCCGGCGGTCGAGGTCGGCGTGAGAAAGCTCGCCGTCCTGGAGCCGGTGCAGGAGCTTGTGCTCGTCGACGTCGAGCTCCATCGAGCGCAGCCAGGCGCGCAGCAGGGCGAGTGCGTCGTCGGCCTGGAGGTCGGCGGGTCCATTGCCCTGCCGCGCGTCGCCCTCCCTCATCACGCGCTCGACGATGCGCAGCACGGTCGCGGGATTGAGCTGCGCACCCGCCCGCGCCGGGCCGTCGCCGTTCCCGAGCGACCTGATGGCCAGCGCCATCGCGGAGTGTGCCCACTTGGCGGCGCCGCCCTGTTGTCCATGGGCGGCGGCCCGTCCCGCCCGGATGTGGGCGAGGAACTCCGCGGCGGTGCAGGCGCGTGGCGTCTCGGTGAACGTACGGCCGACATCGATTCCGGCGTGGTCATCGGATCCCCCGATCGCGGTTCCCCCATGGGTCTCGATGTACACGAACGCCGGCAGATTCAGTTCCTTGGCGCGCGAGCCGTTGCGCGTCTCCCAGATCGGGAACAGCTCCGCCAGCCGTCGCCGGTGACGCGCGGTCAGCGGCGCGGCCACGGCATAGAACGGGTGGGCGAGGGCGGCGGTGATCTCGTGCTCGCCGAGGTACGCCGCGCACGTTTCGACGTCGTCGCGGTGGGCCTGGAGCCATTCGTGATCGCCGGGGGTGATGCCGTAGCAGAGGACGTGCACGGCCTGAGGCTCGCCGCGGAAGCCGGCGGTCAGCTCTTCGGAGATGAACGTGTCGGGCAGGTGGGCCAGCGACAGGGCACCGTCGATCGTGTCGTGGTCTGTGATCGTGACGAAGTCCATCCCCCGCGCCTTGGCCAGCTCGTAGACCTCGAGCGGGTCGGTGGCGCACTCGGGGATCATCAGCGAGCGCTGCACCCCGAGCCGGGAGATCGCTGATGCCGAGGAGTGAACGTGGAGGTCGGCGCGGCTCATATCGTTCATGCGGTCAGGATCGCCCTGCAAACGGCCGGGTTCGTGAAGAACGAGGTCCCGTCCTGTGACGATTCGGTTACCGCGGGGATGGGATCACCCGTAGCTGGGAGAACCTTTGGGGCATGTCCGTCCCGAGCGCGCGGAGCGCCGATGCGATCCTCCTGCGGCGAGGTTCGCTCGAGATCGAGGTGACGCCGCGGCCGTTCGAGCTGACCGTTCGTCGCGCCGAGCGGCGGCTGATCCGCTCGCTGGGGGCGTGGGTGGCCGAGGGCACCGTCCACGACCACTTCATCCAGCTCACCGAGGGCGTGGTGGCGCGGGAGGAATTGGCTCCGGCCGAGCGGGCGCTCTCGGCGGTCCTTCGCGCGCGCTCCGCCGACGGTGTGACGCTGGCCCTCGAGTGCAACGGGGGTCGTCGCGCGCGCCTGGAGGTGCGCATTCCGGCGGCCGATCGGATCACGCTCGAGCTCGAGCCTGAGCTTGACCCGTTGCGGATCGCGGTCGACTGGCGCCGGCGCTCGGACGAGCGCTTCGTCGGCCTCGGCGCCCGGCACGGCACCCAGCTCGACCAGGCGGGCCGGAACGTCCAGCTCGGCGCCGACCGGCGCTATACCGGCCCCGACTGCCCGGCCGAGCTGCTCGCCGAGGGAGGCATCCCCCAGGGCGACTGCGCCCCGGTGCCATGGCTGGTTTCCAGCCGTGGCTACGCGGTGTGGGTGCGCTCGGACGCCAACGGGATCCATTTCGACCTGGGTGGCGAGCGGGTGAGCGCGTCGACGCGCTCGAGCGCCGGGCCGTTGTCCGTCGAGCTCTTCTGTGACCCCACGCCCGCGGGCCGGCTGCGCGCATTCTGTCGGGCGACCGGCTTCCCGGCCGTCCTCCCCGAGTGGGGCTACGGATTCTGGAAGAGCCGGGACGTGTACGAGCACCAGGACGACGTGCAGGACGACTTCGACGGGATGCGCCGCCACGACATCCCGCTCGACGCGGTCGTGATCGACTCGCCCTGGGCGACGCAATACAACACCTGGGAGTTCAACCCTCACCAGTTCCCGGATGCGCCGGAACTGATCCGCGGGATGCGCAGGGACGGCGTCCGCACGGTGGTGTGGGTCACCCCCTGGGTCAACCTCGACTCGCGCGACGGGCAGGTCCCGCCCCAGCCCGAGTCCGAGCGGCTGCACCGGGAGCCGGCGCCCAACTACGAGCCGGGCGCCGCCGCCGGGCACTTCGTCACCGACCGGGACGTCGAGCCGTTCGTCACGCAATGGTGGATGGGAACCGGCTCGCCGGTCGACTTCACGAGCCCGGCCGCCGAGGAGTGGTGGCGAGCCCAGGCCCGCGCCGTCCTGGAGCTGGGCGTGGAGGGGATCAAGGCCGACGACGGCGAGGGCTACTACATCCCGGACCATGTGCGGCTCGCCGACCGACGAAGCGGGGCGGCGGCCGCGTGGTCGCTGGGCGGCCTGCACCGCGAGTGCCTCCAGCGGGCCCTGGACGAGGTCCATCCGGGGCGGGGGGTCTTGTTCGGACGCAGCGGATGGACCGGGCAGAACGCCACCGGCTTGACCTGGGGCGGCGATCAGGCCTCGGACTTCTGGTCGCTGCGCGTGCTGGTCGTGGCCACCCTGTCGGCCGCCTGCAGCGGGATCTCGAACTGGTCGCACGACATCGGCGGGTACCTCGGGCACCGCTTGGTGGAGCGCTGCCCGCCGGAGCTGCTCGTGCGCTGGCTCCAGTTCGGATGCTTCACGCCGCTCATGCACGCCCACGGCCGGATGCCGCAGGAGCCCTGGCACTACTCAGAGCGCGTCCTCGATCTGTACCGCGCCTACGTGCTGCTCCACGAGCAGTTGGTGCCGTATGTGCGGGCCGCCGCCGCGACCGCCGCCCGCACGGGCCTGCCGATCATCCGCCCGCTGTGCCTGATCGATCCGTTCGATTCGCGCGGCTGGTCCATAGGCGACGCCTACGGTTACGGGCCGGCGCTGTGGGTGGCGCCGGTGCTCGAGGACGAGGCGCGCGAGCGAGAGGTGCCGCTGCCGCGCGGCGAGTGGATCGAGACGTGGTCGGGACGCCGGGTGCACGGCGGTGGCTCAGACGTCGTGGTGCAGGCGCCGCTCGAGCGCATCCCGGTGTGGGTCCGCGCCGGCTCGATCGTCGTGACCTATCCGGCTTCGCACGTCGCACGCGGTCTCGGCGATGTGCCCGAGTCAGAGCGCCCACTCGTGGCCACGCTGTGGGGCGAGCCCCGGGGCGGTCGCGCGGCGGTCCGGCTGGCCGACGGGACGCGGATCACGTGGCGGCGGGGGCGGTGGTCGGTCTCGCCCGAGCGGGAGGTCGACTTCCGGGACGGGCTCTGAGGCCGGCCGGTCACGGAGGATGAACGAGAGGCGCTGCAGCGGGCGTCACGGCGCGCCGGTGCGAGTGAGCGCGCGAGCGCCCGCCTCGGCGCCGAGGGCCGCGGCATCCTGGACTGAGTCGCCTCGCCCCAGCCCGAGCGTGAACGCCGCGGCGAACGAATCGCCGCAGCCGTAGGAGTCGCGCGCCGGCCCGGGGAGGGGCGCGGCCGTCCAGCGGCCGTCCGACTCACCCCACCACCGCCCACCCCGCCCGCCTTCGGTCGCCACGAGCAGCCGCGCGTGCGATGCGGCGCGCTGCGCCCACTCGCGCTCATCGTCGTCGTGCTCACTGAACACGAGCGCGTCGATCGTGCTCGTCTCGAGGACCTCTCTCGCGCGCGGGGAAGCCACCACGATTCGCGCCTGGCGCGCGTGCGCCAGGGCTCCGGCGTCGCCGGCCGTGAAGTACACCGACTCCACGTCACCCAGAAGCTCCCAATCGAGCTGGTCCGCCCCGAGCGGCTCGAGCCGCTCGCCCAGCGTGACGATCGTGCGCTCGCCGGTTGGCTCGAGCAGCGTCATCGCGCGACGGGTGGGCCTCTCGCGCCACGCGACGTGCATCCGGACGCCCCGCTCCTCGAGTTGCGCCACGGCCGCGCGACCGGATCCGTCGTCTCCGAGCGCGGTGAAGAAGTCGACTTCGGCCCCCATCTCAGCCAGGACCGGCGCGGCCACGCCGCCCCCGCCGCCGGCGCGCTGCAGTGGGCCCTCGGCATGGATCACCTCGCCCCGATGCGGGAAGCGCGGCACGGGGAGGAAATCGACCCATTCGACGTGTCCGACAACCCCGACGCGTGTCATGGGGCACAGTGTGCCGTCCCGTGCACTAGTGTGGCACTTGATGGATGAGGGATTGCCGATTGCGTACGAAGTTCTCGAGTCCGGAGTTCCGGTATACGCGTCCGGCGGCGAGCAGGTGGGCACGGTCGGGCACGTGGTCGCCGCCCCCGAGCTCGACATCTTCCACGGGATCGTCCTGCTCCGCGACTACGGAGAGCGGTTCGTGCCGGCCGACCAGGTCGCCTCGCTGCATGAGCGCGGCGTCGATTTACGGCTTGATCGCGCCGCCGTGGACGCGCTGCCCGAGCCCGAGGGCGGTGCGCCGGCCTGGCGAGTCGACGAGCCGGGGGTCAAGCCGAGCCCGTGGCAGCGGTTCCGCGACCTGATGGTCGGCAGGGATCCGCGAGCGCGCAATTGGGACGAGGAGGACTGATCACCAGTTGGTCATCGACGCCGTGATGATCCGTCTCAGGTCGTCTTCGGTGACGGTCTTGGGCGCCACGGCCAGGAGTCGCTCCTGCTTGAGCGCTCCGGCGACGAGATCCGGGATGTCGTTCTCGTTGTAGCCGAGCTCCGCGACGCCCCGCGGAGCGCCGACATCCTGCATGAGCTGACGGATGACCTCGGGGAGCGTGTCGGGCCCGGGGTCGTCGATGGGCGTGCCGGTGAGGAGGCGGGCGACTTCGTGGTGGCGCTCGGGCATCGCGTCGTGCGTGAAGCGGAAGGCGGCCGGGGCGGTGACGATCACCGAATGTCCATGCGGCACGAACGGATGATCGTCGGGATAGCCGGGCGGCTGGTATTCGTGCTTGACCGAGGCGATCGGATAGGCGCACGAGTGAGGAATGTGCACGCCCGCGGAGCCGAACCCGACGCCGGCCATGGTCGCGGCGAGCATCATGAAGCCACGCGCCTCGACGTCCTCGGGGTCGGCCACAGCACGGCGCAGATAGCGGCCGCCGAACTCGAGCGCCTTGGCCGACCACACGTCAGCGACCGGGTTTGAGCCCTGGTAGGGCGGGCGGTCGTCTGGTGAGTCGGGACGCTCTCGGGTGTCGAACGGCTTGGACAGGAACGACTCGGCTGCGTGGCACACCACGTCGAGCCCGGTCGAGGAGGTGACCTCGGGCGGCAGCGACCGGGTCAGGTCGGGGTCGACGATGGCCTGGGTGGGCCGCAGGTATCGGTGGGAGATCCCCGTCTTGACCTTGAGGTCGGGAAGGTCGAGCACGGCCACCGTGGTCGCCTCGGAGCCCGTGCCCGACGTCGTGGGGATCGCGAGGTGCGGCTTGAGCGGAGAAGGTGGCTTGCGTCCCTCTCCCATCGGCGGGTTGACGTAGTCCATCACCGGCGCCGGGTGGGTGGACACGAGGTTGGCCACCTTGGCCGTGTCGATGCTCGACCCGCCGCCGACCGACACGAACCCGTCGACCTCGTGCTCGAGCGCGTAGTCGACCGCGGCCTGGAAGGAGTCGATCGTCGGCTCGACATGCGAGCGGTCGTACAGGACGACCTCGATGCCCTCGGCCTCGATCGCGCGTTGAATGCGCTCGGGGTAACCGGCGGCCGCCACGCCTGGATCGGTCACCAGCATCGCGCGGCGCACGCCGAGTCGCCGGAGCTCCCACCCCGCCTCGGCCGACGCCCCCCGGCCGAACTTCACCGGGGTGGCCTCCATCGTGAAGATCGTCTCGTGGTCGGGGCTCATTCGTTCAGGTGGTCGGGTTCGTCAGCAGGCCGGCCGCGACCAGCGCGTCGCGCAGCGCCGCCGGAGACTCGAACTCGATTCCCTGCATACCCACGCCGCGCGCAGCGGCCACGTTCTTGGGCGAGTCGTCGACGAACAGCGTGGTCTGGGCCGCGAGGCCGAAGCGGTCGAGCAGGAGCTCGAAGATCCGCGGGTCGGGCTTGGCCATTCCCTCGAAGCCGGACACGACCGTGCCGTCGAACCAGCGCAGGAACGGGTAGCGGTCACGGCGCCCCGGATACGTCCACGACTCCATGTTGGTCAGTGCGTAGATCGGGATGCCGGCCCGCTTGAGCGCCGCGACGATCTCGACCGATCCCTCGATCGGACCGGCGACCATCTCCTCGCTGCGCCGGGGCCAGGCCCAAATGTGCTCGGCGTACTCGGGGTGGGCTTTCACCAGCGGGGGGATCGTCTGCTCGGGCGGGACCCCGAGGTCGTGCGCGTGGTGCCACTCGAGCGTGCACACCTCCGCCAGGAAGCGGTCCATCTCCGCCTCGTCGTCGAACAGCTTGCGATAGAGGTGCCGGGGGTTCCAGTCGAGCAGCACCCCGCCGAGGTCGAACACGACCGCCCGGGCTTGACCGTTAGTGGTAGGCGCCGACATGGCGCTAGTGAAGCACCGGTCAGTGGCCGGGAGCGACCGGTCAGTGGCCGGGAGCGACGGCCGGCGGCCCCTCGCGCAGGCCGATCCGGTCGTGGAGCCGGCGCAGCGGCCGCGGCGCCCACCAGTTGAGCGGGCCAAGCAGTTGCATCAGCGACGGGACCAGCAGCGCACGGATGATCGAGGCGTCGATGAGCACGGCCAGCACCGCGCCCAGTCCCAGTTCTTTGACGAACACGATCTCCGAGGTCGAGAACGCGCCCAGCGCCACCGCGAACAGCAGCGCTGCCGCAGTGACGACGCGGCCGGTGCGCTCGAGACCGACCGCGACCGCCTCCGGGTCGCTTGCGCCCCCATCGTGCGCCTCCTTGATGCGCGAGAGCAGGAACACGCCGTAGTCGGTGGCCAGCCCGAAGCCGACCACGAACAGCAGGATCGGCTGGGTGGCATCGAGCGCGCCGAGGCTGTGGTAGGAGAGCGGGCCCTCGAGGTTGCCGTCCTGGAAGATCAGGACCAGGATCCCGAACATCGCGCACAGGCCGAGCGCGTTCATCACCACCGCCTTGATCGGCAGCACCACGGATCCGGTCATCAGGAACAGGATGATCAGCGTCGTGGCGACGACCACCCCCAGCACCGCCGGCAGGTGTGCCCCGAGGCTGTGCTCGAGGTCGATGTAGGCCGCGGTCTCGCCGGCCACTCCGAGGTAGTACGGGACATGCAGCGCGCGCACCTCGTGGACGAGGTGCTGGGTTTCGGAGGTGAGCGGGCCCTGGACCGGGGCGACCGCAATCAGCGACACCGACCGTCCCGCCGGCTGGGGTGGGGCGACGGCCGAGACATCCGGCAGGCGGCCGATCTGGGCGGTCAGCGACTTGACGGTTTGCGAGCTGGCCGGGAGGCCAACGACGACGTCGAGCGGCGCGGTGCGGTTGGGCGGAAACCGGCTGTTCACGATGTCGTAGACCTGCCGGGCGGAGGTGCTCGTCGGCAGCACGCGGGCGTCGACCGAGATGAACCTGATCTGGAGAAATGGGATGCCGAGCACGATCAGGAGCGTCGCGCTGCTGAGGGCGATGGCCGCAGGGCGACGCATGACGAAGCGCGAGAGCCGGTACCAGAAGCCGCTCTCGGCCGGTCGCGCGTCGCGCTCGGCCGCGCGGGCCAGCCATTTCGGGGCGAGCGCGTTGACCCGTGGTCCGAGCACGCTGAGCAGTGCGGGCAGCACGGTGAGCGCGAGCGACGCCGCCAGCAGCGCCACCATCGCGCCGGCGATGCCCATCGAGTACAGGAACCGTTGCGGGAAGATCGTCAGCGAGGCTACGGCGGCGGCGATGGTCAGCGAGCTGAATGTGATCGTGCGCCCGGCGGTCTGCATGGTGCGCGTGAGCGCCTTGAGCCCGAAGCCCGATGTGGCCGATTCCTCGCGGTAGCGGGAGACCATGAACAGGCTGTAGTCGATGGCCAGCCCGAGCCCGAGCCCGGTCGTGAGGTTCAGCGCGAACACCGACAGGTCGACGAAGCCGGCCACGATCCGCAGGGCCAGGAACGTGCACAGGATCGCCAGCCCGCCGAGCAAGGGTGGCAGCAGCGCCGCCACCAGCGAGCGGAAGAACAGCAGCGAGAGCAGGAACACGAACGGGAACGCGAGCAACTCGGAGCGCGCGAGGTCGTGGCTGACCTGCGTGTTGACCTGCGCGCTGGCGACCTGCCCGCCCCCGAGCTTGACGTACTGGACGTGGGCGAACCGGTCCTCGATCTGCTGGGCGTCGTTCTTGAGCCGCGTGTCTGACAGCGGCTTGAAGTAGGCGAGCACGTAGGTCGACGTGCCGTCGCGCGAGACCATCGCCGGGTTGTGGGTGTCGTAGAACGTGACGACGCGGGCCACGTCGGGGCCGCGTTGTAGCAGCCCGGCGACGTGCTGGGTGCGGCTCCGTGCGGCGGCGGTCCGGATGTCGGTTCCGAGGTCGACCAGCGCCACCACGCCCGGATCGAGCTGGCGCTGCGCGGCCGACTGGAAGCGGTCCGAGGCCTGCACGCTCTGGGTGGACGGGTCGTTGGCGCCGTACGGGCTCAGGTGCTGCGCCACCGAGCCGCCGAACACTCCGGCGATGACCGCGCCGAGGACCGCCGCATAGAGCACGGCGCGCCGGTGCGAGTAGAGAAAGCCGGCGAGCCTGGTCAGCATCTCAGTCCGCCTCGGCTTGGAGCCGGCGCTCGGCCTGGTCGCACCAGTCGACGATCCAGCGGTGCAGTCCGAGGCCGAGCTCGAGCGTCATACCCGGCCCGGTGCCCATGTGGCTCGCGTTGGCGGCGAGCTCCTCGAGTTGCGCCAGCGTGCGCCGGTGGGCATCGCGCATGGCCCGGAGGTTGTCGATGCGTTGCTCCGAGGTTCCGATATCGGAGAAGAACAGCTTGAGCATCCCCTCGTCGCGGACCTCGAACATCGGATCGGGCGCCGGCTCGAGCCAGCCGTCGAGCGCCGCCTCGCCCGCCGGGGTGAGCTCGTACACCGTGCGGGCCCGGCCTCCCCGTGGGTCCGACTGCCCCCGGACCAGCCCCTGCTCCTCCAGGCGCCGGAGTTCGGGATAGATCTGGCCGTAGCTGGCAGCCCAGAAGTGACGGGTCGAGTGGTCGACCAGCTGCTTGATGTCGTACCCGGTGTGTCTACCGAGGGCGATCATCCCGAGGATCACCCGGCCCGTGGGCGTGAGCGGTGGCGCCCGCATTCAGCGCTTCAATATATCGCGCCGACATATGCTGGCACGATATATCGGACCGGCATATGTGTCAAGGCTCTAGCGCTTCTTGCCTTCCCACGCGTCGGCCAGCAGGTCGGACAGCAAGTTGCGATCGGCGGCGGGCAACGTGACGCGGACCGCGGCCAGACGCTTGCCCCACATCACCTCGGCGCAGATGTCCGGATGAGCCTGCACGGCGGTCAGGATGCCCGGCTCGTCGAGCATCACGTTCATGTGCTCGGGGTCCCAGAGAGTGGCGAAGATGCGCCCGGCGACCCGGAACGAGGGGCGGCCGTGGTGGTCCTGCTCGACGGCATCGGGCAGGGAGAGGGCCAGCCGGCGGGCTTCGTCGGTGCTGACCATCGAGGTCAGGCCGGGCGCAGGCGCAACGCCGACCAGACGTCGTCCAAGGCAATCTGGCGCACGGGCTGGACGCCGTGCGCTCGCACCAGCTCGGCCAGCAGGTCGCGCGACAGGTCGGTGTCGAGCTGACGCGCCTTCGGGTACGCCACCCAGGTCAGCGCGTCCCGGCGAGCCGCCGAGACGAGGTCGTCGCGGAGCTCCGTAAGCTCGGCCTGGTTGGTGCAGTACACGATCACCGCGTCGGCCTCGCCGGGCACGGTGGCGATCGGGTGATCCGCGAGCTCGAGGACGGCGTCCTCGGGCGCGTTGACGATCGCCACCGACTGACCGGGCTTGAGCTGGAGCTTGCCGGCGAGGTCCATCTCAGACGGCCGGAGCGATGGCCGCCGGCGGCCCGGCCGGGTTATCCTCGCGGCGATGCACCTCGCCGAGCTTACCCCCGCCGAGCAGCGTGTGCTCGGGTGTCTGATCGAGAAGCGCTGGACGACGCCGGACCAGTACCCGCTGTCGCTCAACGCCCTGCGGCTGGCTTGTAACCAGTCGACCAATCGTGATCCGGTCACGAGTTACGACGAGGGAACTGTGCGGGAGGCCGCGCAGCGCTTGTACCTGTACGGGCTGGCCCGGCTGGCCAGCGGGCACGGCAGCCGGGCCACCAAGTACCGCCACCTGGCCGAGGAGGCGCTCGGGCTTGGGCGGGAGGAGCTCGCGGTCCTGGCGGTCCTCCTGCTCCGAGGTGCCCAGACCCCCGGCGAGCTCAAGGCGCGGACCGAGCGGCTGGCGCCGCTCGGGTCGCTGGCCGACGTCGAGCGCGTGCTGCAGACGTTGACCGAGCGCGAATACGTCAGGCGGATCGGCAGACGTCCCGGGCAGAAGGAGGACCGGTTCGAGCACCTGCTCGGAGGAGCGGGCGGTGGCGGAGCCGGCGTGGCTACGGGGGGCGAGCCGACCGCGTCGGGAGGGCCGGTCGCCCCGACGGCACCGGCCGAGCCGGCCGCCTCGACCGCCCCGGTCGGGGTACCGGCGGCTCCGTTCCACACGCCGGCGCCCGCACCGCTCGAGATGCCCGCGCCGGACGCCGACGGGGGCCTGGCCGAGCGGGTGTCCGCGCTCGAGGCCGAGGTGGCCGCGCTGCGCTCCGAGCTCGACGAGCTGCGCGAGCTCTACGGGTAGAGCAGCCTGCCCCGGGCGCAGTCTCGGGTAATCCAACGCGCGAATGGCGGAGTTCCAACGCGCGAATAGCGGAGTTCCAACGCGCGGATAGCGGAGTTCCAACGCGCGGATAGCGGAGTCGGAACGGGACGATCGAGAACAGGGCGGCTTTCATCGATCCTGATTACTGACTAAACCTAATCATCCCGTGCGAAGGCACGAGAGAAAACTGCATACAGGCGCTCAAGAGATGTACCTGAGCGGCCGACAACAGGAGTGACCTCGATGGACCTGGCGTGACGCGACCGGCGTCACCTTTACTCAAAGAAAGGGACCAAATGAAGCTTGGCAAGATGCTGGGCGCGGGAGCTGCCGTCCTCGGCAGCCTGCTGTTGATCGCCGCTCCGGCTGGCGCTACCACCGCGTCGGCCACCCTGACCGCCGGTTCGCTGGGATTTGTCAGCAACCCGGGTAACGTAACGTTCCCCTCGGTGGCCCTGAACGGTCAGAACCGGACGACGAGCGCCTCGCAGGCGCTGGACCTCGCCGATGCGACCGGCTCTGGTGCGGGCTGGAACGTCACGGCGACGTCCACGCTGTTCACCTCCGGGAGCTACACGCTTCCTGCGGGGGCCACGACGGTCACCTCGGCCCCGGCCGCGGCGAGCTGCGACACCGGCGTGACGTGCACTCCGGCTTCCTCGAACAGCGTGTCGTATCCCTACAGCCTGCCGGCCGGCGCCACCGCGCCGACCGCGACCAAGCTGTTCACCGCGGGCGCGGGCACGGGCCTGGGCGACCAGACTGTGACTCCCAATTGGACCCTGGCGATTCCCGGTAACGCATACGCGGGTAGCTACACCTCCACATGGACCCTCTCGCTCGTCAGCGGACCGTAGGACACGCGTGAAGCTCAAGACGATCTCGCTGCTGGCCACCGCATTTGCGGTGGCCTTCGGCGCTCTTGCCCCGACCGCCGGCGCGGCGACGATCGGTGGCTTCGGCGCCCGTCCGGCCCATTTCGATCCGTCGAATCCCCTCACCCGCTCTTACTTCATCCGCACCGTGCCGCGGGGCGGCTCGTTCACCGATCAGGTGATCGTTTCCAACACCGCGCACAAGCCGGTCACGCTGCGCGTGTACCCGGTTGATGGATTGACGGGTGCCACCTCGGGTGTCGTCTACGGCAACCGCCAGGACCAGCTGAAGGGCGCCGGTCAGTGGGTGACGCCCGCGACCTCGCAGGTCACGGTGCCGGGCGGCTCTGAACTCAGCGTCGGATTCACCGTGCACGTCCCGAAGAACGGCGACGTGGGCCAGCACCTGGCCGGCCTCGCCCTCGAGGACGTCCACTCGGGCAAGTCCTCCGGGCGCTTCTCGGTCACCGAGGTGCTCCGCACCGTGGTGGGCATCGAGGTGGCGGTGCCGGGCACCAACCGGTCGCGACTCACTCTCCAGAACTTTTCGATCGCCCCGATCCAGGGCACCACGTACCCATCGGTTGTGATCGGGCTGACCAACGCCGGCACGAACCTGTGCAAGCCCTCGCTGGCGGTCTCGCTCAACGGCCCGGGCGGGCTGCAACGCGCCACGCGCCAGCTCGACACCGTCCTGCCCGGCGACTCGATCCCGTATCCGTTCGTGTGGCCGCACGGCCTCGCGGCCGGCAGCTATACGGCGAACATCACCGC
Source organism: uncultured Solirubrobacterales bacterium (assembly GCA_963832315.1). Classification (GTDB taxonomy): domain Bacteria; phylum Actinomycetota; class Thermoleophilia; order Solirubrobacterales; family Solirubrobacteraceae; genus Palsa-465. The sequence continues at coordinate 213,906 of CAWHTT010000019.1, forward strand.
GACCGGTTGCGGGCCACGGGTAACCCTGCACGGCAGCACGTCGCTGGGCGCCAAGCTCGTGCGGAGCACCGTGCCGGCGGGAGCCGCGCACCCGTCGTCGGGCGGCAGCACCGTGCCGTGGTGGCCGATCGCACTTGTTGGGTTCGGTGGAATCGTCGTGGGGGCCCTGTTCGGCCGTCGCCGGCGCGCCCCTCACCCGGAGTAGAGGAGCGACAGTCGGGTGACGGGACGCGGAGCGGCCCGAAGTATTGCGTTGCCGGTGCTACTTGCCGCCGGCGCGCTGGCCCTGGGTCTGGCCGGCGCGCCGGCGGCGAGCGCCGCCACGTGGTCGGCGGAGACGTCGCCGACGACTAATGCGCTTTACGGCGTCACGTGCCCGAACGCGAGCAACTGCTGGGCCGTCGGGGGCACCACGTCGAGTGGGAAGATCATCCACACGTCCAACGGCGCCGCGACCAGCCCGACGTGGTCCTCGCAGACGCCGCCCTCGGGCGCGAACGCCCAGTACAACGACGTCGACTGCGTGAACACCAGCGACTGCTGGGCCGTGGGCAACACCTACAACGGAGCTCCGCTGATCGCGGCGACGACCAACGGCGGCTCGACCTGGAAGGCGCAGACCCCGCCGAGCGCGGTCAAGGTCGCGCTCCAGGGCATCTCGTGCGTGAGTACGACGGTGTGCATCGCCGTCGGCGCCGTGCATGGGACGACCTCGACGATCATCGCCACAGGCAACGGCGGCTCGACGTGGACGTCGCGGACCCCGCCCACGGGTGTGAGCACCCCGCTCAACGATGTGGATTGCCCGAGCGCGACGGTCTGCTTCGCCGTCGGAGGCACGAGCAGCGCATCGACTGTCATCGCTTCGACCAACGGCGGCTCGGCCTGGGCGGCCAAGACGGTGCCCGCGTCCGACAACGTGGCTCTGAACAGCATTGCCTGCCCGAGCACGACCGTGTGCTTCGCGGTCGGCAACGCGATCACCGGGACCGGTGAGATCGTCGGTACGACTGACGGCGGCACGAACTGGTCCTATCAATCGGACGGCACCTCGCAAACGCTCTACGACGTGTCGTGCTGGGACACGACCGACTGCGTCGCCGTCGGGGTGTCGGGCAGGATCGTGGGGAGCTCGAACGGCACGGGCTGGAGTTGGCAGACCTCCCCGACCAGCGCCACGCTATACAACGTCGACGTCAGCAATGAGACCGCCGGGACGATCGTCGGCGCGTCGGGCACGATCCTCGGCTACTCGGAGGGTTGCAACACGGGCGGCCTCAGCTTCACGCCGCCGTCCACGCTGTCGTGGCCAAGCACCGCTCTGACCGGGCGCGACCAGGCGATCACGACCCCGCTGACGCTCTCGCCCGACGACGAGACCGGATCGGGGGCCGGCTGGAACCTGACCGCGACCTCGACCACGTTCACCTCGGGGGCCCGCACGCTGCCCACCACGGCGGCCCAGATCTCCGCGGGCAGCGCATCGTCGGCCAGCGGAACGTGCTCGGTGCCGGTCAACCAGATCGCCTACCCGGTGACGATCCCCGCGGGCACCACCCAGCCGGCCGCGGTGAAGGTCTTCAACGCCTCGTCGGGTACGGGCGCAGGGCCCGCGACGGTTGCGCTCACCGCGAAGCTGAACGTCCCGGGCAACACCCGGAGCGGCACCTACACCTCGACCTGGACGCTGACCCTCGCAAGCGGACCTTAGGCGAGCGCAACGCGTTTGAGCCCGGGCTGCCGTGGGAAGGCGGGTCTCGGTCCCTGAGGTAGGAGGTCGTGATGCGTCGTGTCTTCGCAGTTCTCGCCATCGGAGGCGCGCTTGCCCTCGCCCCCGCCGCCGCCCAGGCCGCGCCCTCGTCGACTGCCGGCGCGTTTGTCCTCACCGCCACCAGTCCCGGCGGAAACTACGCGCCCACGTTCACCGGTAACGGCATGCTCGGCGTGCGCGTGCCGCCCTCCGGGCAGGGCTACGCCGCCGGCACGGTGCCGGCGCAATCCGAGCTGGCCGGCTTCTACGCGCAGATCTCCGGCAGCCCCAAGGTGTCGGACAACGTGCAGCAGCGCGCGAACATCCCCACCTGGTCGACCCTGACCTTCTCCGAGAACGGCCAGACGTTCGCGGTGCCGGGCCCGGGCATCTCGAACTGGCGCCAGTCGCTCGATCTGCACACGGGCATCGTCACGACGACCGCGCGCTGGACCGCACCCGACGGGCACGTCACCGACCTCAGCTACCAGGTCCTGACCGACCGGGCCGGGCAGTTCGTGGGCCTGGTCCGCCTGCAGCTCACCCCGCACTGGACCGGGCAGGCCTCGATCGCCGACGCGATCGACGGCACGGCCGACACGACCGCGCAACCCGAGCTGACCAGCCAGGTCTCGAAGGGATGGGATGCCGGAAGTCAGCAGGACTGGGTCACGATCAAGGCGCTCGGGACCGACATCGAGGCCACGCTGGCCAGCCAGCTCCAGGTCAGCCCCAACGTCCAGGCCACGACCACCCAGACCGATCAGACGACCGACCAGAGCGTCGGCCAGACGCTCGGGTTCCCGGTAACCGCCGGGCAGACGTACACGTTCACCAAGTACGTCGGGGTCGAGAGCTCGCAGGACGCCCCGGACACGGTCACCGCCGCGCGCGGACAGGCGACGAGCGCCGCGACCACCGGGTGGGACGCGCTGCTCGGTGCCAACAAGGCCGCCTGGGCCGCGATGTGGCGCGGCTGGATCGAGATCCTCGGCAACCGCACCCTGGCCACCGACGTCAACGCCAGCGAGTTCTACCTGTGGTCGAGCACGCGCGACGGCGTCGACTGGAGCGTGTCGCCGGCCGGGCTGTCCTCGAACGGCTACGACGGACACATCTTCTGGGACGCCGAGACGTGGATGTATCCCTCGCTGTTAGCGCAGCACGCCGACCTGGCCGCCGGCATGAACGCCTACCGCTTCGCTCGCCTGGACAAGGCCGAGCAACATGCGACGGACACAGGCTACGCCGGGGCGCGCTTCCCGTGGGAGTCGGCCCTTGACGGCACCGAGCAGATCCCGCCGCCGGTCTCGGTCAACAGCGAAGGGCTCTACGAGCAGCACATCACCGCCGACATCGCGCTCGCTCAGTGGCAGTACTACCTGGTCACCGGTGACAAGACCTGGCTTGCCCAGCAGGGCTGGCCGGTGCTGCAGGGGGCCGCGACGTTCTGGGCCTCGCGCGCGACGCGCGGCTCGGACGGCAAGTACCACTTGGACGGCGTCACCGGTCCCGACGAGGAGAACCCGAACGTCAACGACGAGGCCTACACGAACGTCGGCGCGATGCGCACGCTGCAGGACGCGGTCGCGGCGGCGCGGGTATTGGGTGTCGCCGCGCCGGCCAGTTGGTCGACGATCGCGGCGAACCTGGTGGTGCCGGTGCAGGGCGGGATCAATCCGGAGTTCTCCGGCTACCAGGACCAGTTGGTCAAGCAGGCCGATGTGACGCTGCTCCAGTATCCGTGGGGATATCAGACCTCGCCCCAGGTGAGCCGGAACAACATCGACTTCTACGTCCCGCGCAGCGATCCGGACGGCCCGTCGATGAACGACGCCGTCAACCTGATCGACAATGACGCGCTGAACACGGCGGGCTGCGCGAGCTACGTGTACGTCGAGCGGAGCTACCAGCCGTTCATCAAGGACACGTTCCACCAGTTCTCGGAGACGCGCAAGGGCGGCGCGTTCACGTTCATGACCGGGATCGGCGGCTTCCTCCAGGAGTTCCTCTACGGCTACTCCGGCATGCGCTGGAACCCCGACAGCGTTGGCCTGAACCCCAGCCTGAGCAGCCAGATCGGCGGGGTCGTGCTGCACGACGTGCAGTGGCGCGGGCGGACGTTCCGGGTGGCGATCGGCCCGCAGCGCACGACGGTGACGCTGACCGGCGGGCCGCCATTGCCCCTCACCACGCCGAAGGGCCCGCGCACGGTGCGTCGCGGCCACGGCCTGGTGCTGCCCACGCGCCGGCCCGATCTGACCCGCACGCGCGATGCGGTGCGCTGCGGCCACGTCCACGCGAGCAGCTCCCAGCCGGGCGCGCCGGCACTGGCGGCGGTCGACGGCTCCGCGGCGACCGACTGGGTGCCGACGACGGTGCACGCCTCCCTGACCGCGGCGGTGGCGCCGCTGGCTGGCCGGATCCGCACGATCACGCTGCGGTGGGGACGCCAGTGGCCCGGAGCGCCCGCGCCCAACGTCCCGCCGCCCCCCGGGCCGATCATCGTGCTGCGGCCGAGCAGCTACACGGTGCAGGTGTCGAGAAACGGACGCACGTGGCGGACGGTGGCGAGCATTCACGGCCGCTCCGGCGTGCTCGACACCGTGCACCTGCACGCGGTCAAGGCCCGCTTCGTCCGGATCCGCGAGACCGCTCCCGACGCGACCAAGCTCCCGCAGCTCGACGAGCTCACGGCTACTGGCTAGCTATAGTATATAGACTATATATAGATCTATAGGTATAGCTATGGGATGGCGATCTCGGAGTTGTCGCCGACCATGAAGCGGTAGGCCCGGGGCTGGCCGAGGGCCCGGCCGACCTTGACGTTGCGGCCGAGCAGCGAGGACTCGATCCGCCCGTCCAGGTCCCGGACGACCGAGTGGGCGAGCAGGATCGAGTGCTCGACCTCGGCGCCCGAGATCACGCACCCCTCGCCTACCGCGGTGTAGGGCCCGACGTAGCAGTCGCTCAGCCGCGCGCCGGCGCCGATGATCGCCGGCCCACGCACCGACGAGCGCTCGAGCCGGGCGCCGGCCTCGATCACCACCCGACCCTCGACCTGTGAGTCGATCAGCTCGCCCTCCACGCGGGTCTGGATGGTGTCGAGCACCAGCCGGTTGGCCGCCAGCATGTCCTCCAGTCGCCCCGTGTCCTTCCACCAGCCCTTGACGATGTGCGGCTCGACTCGCTGGCCCTGATCGACCAGGTGCTGGATGGCATCGGTGATCTCCAGTTCGCCTCGAGGCGAGGGCGCGATCGCCTTGGCCGCTGCGTGCACGGTCGAGGTGAACATGTAGACGCCGACCAGGGCCAGGTTCGTACGCGGCTCAGGCGGCTTCTCGATCAGTCGCACTACAGCGCCGTCCGACAGCTCGGCCACGCCGTAGGACTCGGGATCGGGTACCGGGGTGACCAGGATGAGGGCGTCCGGCTGGTGATCGCGAAAGGCTGCCACCAGGTCGCGGATCCCACCCTGGAGCAGGTTGTCGCCCAGGTACATGACGAACGGCGAGTCGCGCAGGAACGGCTCGGCGGTCAGCACAGCGTGAGCCAAGCCGGCCGGCTCGTCCTGGACGATGTAGGTGAGCTGTACGCCGAAGCGGGACCCGTCGCCGGCGGCGACCCGGATCTCGTCGCCGGTCTCGGGCGCGATGATGACCCCTATGTCCGCGATGCCGGCGTCCGCCATCGCCTCGATGGCGTAGAACAGCACGGGCTTGTTGGCCACCGGCACCAGCTGCTTGGCGCTCGTGTGGGTTATGGGCCGCAGGCGCGTGCCCTTCCCGCCGGACAGGATCAGGCCCTTCAAGGGCAGCATCGGCGCGCAGCGTACCGGCCGCGCGGTCAGCTCGCGGTGACTGGAGCGGTCGCGGCGCGGATCACCTCGGCCGCCTCCCGCACCGCGGCGCGCGCGTCGTCGGGCTCGAGCACGATCGCGTCGCCGGCCTCCTTGAGCACGTCGCGCACCAGATAGCGCGTCGAGGCGAATCCGCGCTCGACGATCACCGCACCATCCTTCAGCTCGGCGGTGACCGTGCGCTCCTCGCGTGCCCAGCGCGCCCGCTCGGGGGAGATCCACACGCGCGCCCGGCGCGAGGCCGGCACCTCGCCGGTGCGCGGCCACCCGTCGACGTCCGCGGCGGGATCCACATCGGGCCGGGGCTCGAAGGACTCCTCGGTCACCGAGGCCGACTTGAAGCGATCGAGCCGGAAGTGCCGAACGTCGTCGCGCGAGGGATCGAACGTCGCCACGTACCAGCCTTCGCGCCCGTTGATCAGCGCGTAGGGCTCGACGGTCCGGGTGGAGAATTCGTCCTCGTTCTCCTTGTAGTACTCGAAGGTCAGCAGCCGGCGCTCGGCGATCGCGCTCGAGACGACCGCCGCGATCTCGGTGTCGTCTCCCCCGGGGGCGGCGATCTGGAGGCCTTCGTGCACCGGGTCCTCGCCCAGCGCGGCCACCACCTTCTCGCGCACCGAGGTCAGCGAGCCCTCCGGGATGTGCTCGCCGATCAGGTCGATGGCGGCCACCAGCGCCTTGGCCTCGACCGGGAGCAGGCGCGCCGGCCGGGCGAACGAGTCGCCGTAGGGCTCGGGCTCGACCTCGATCGTGCCGTCGGGCCCGAGCTCGGCGTACAGCACGTAGGTGCCGGCGCCGAAGTTGACGAGGTTGAGCACCGAGATGTCCTCGCGCAGCTCCTGATCTGAGACCTTGAGGCGCTGCTCGAGCTCGCCGGCGTCGACGGTGTGCCCGGCGCGACCGGCCTCGATCAGGATGCTGGCCAGCGTGACCAGCCGCGCGAACCGCTCGGGGCGGATCGCCCCCTCGGGGTGGTGGCCGTTGCCGGCGTCACCCGGCCCGCCCCCGTCCGCGTCGGCGCCGCCCGCGCTGGAGGCCACGGCTGCGATCTGGGGCTCGCCGTCGTGCCGCTCGAGCAGCACGTCGATCCGCTCGCGCAGCTCATCGGCCAGCTCGGGCGGTCCGATGATCCGCGCGTGCTCGCCGAGCCCGAGCACCCAGGCGATCAGCTGACGGGCGTTGGCGTAGGGCGTGACGAAGATGCGGTCGCCGTCCTCCTCGCCCGGGCGCACCTCGCCGTAGCGGCCGAAGTGGCGCTCGATCTGCCAGGCGATGCGGCGCCCGATCCACACCTCCGCCGTGCCCACCGGGTCGCCGAACTGCCAGTCGATCCGGCCGGCGTAGGACCGCGGATCGAAGTCGGCGGGGCGCTGGAAGTCGTGCTCGGCCTTGGTCGCGTAGCCGACCTTGCCCTGGATCCGCGACAGGCGGAACACGCGGATCGCCTTGCGCTCGTGCGAGTAGCCGACGAGGTAGAACTGGTGGGCCTGGAACAGCAGCTGGTAGGGGTCGACGCGGCGGCTGCCGAACTCGCCCCGCTCCATCGTGTAGTAGTCGAACACGATCGTCTTGCGGCGGAAGATCGCGGTCTCGATCTTGGCCAGGCGCTGGGAGAGGTCATGGCCGCCGGCCGAGCCGGTGATGCCGAGCGCCACCGTGTGTTGCTCGGGCGATGAGAGCGGGCTGGGGCGGCCCCAGGAGATCTGCTGGAGGGCCAGGCGCAGGGGCTCGGCATAGGCGAACTCGCCGTCGAGCAGGTGAAGGGCGGTGTGGAGCGCGGCGAGTTCCCGGTCGGTGAACTCGATCGCGGGCAGGTGGAAGTTCTCGGGGGCCAGCGAGTAGGTCTCCTGCTCGACCAGGCCGTCGACCGGCTTCTCGACCGAGAGGAAGATGCGCAGCGCCTCGAGTTCGGAGCGGTCGGCGTAGAAGCGCCGGGCGAACGCGTCCTCGTTCATCGCGCTGTAGCCCTCGACGTCGCGCCGGATCTCCTGCGCGGTCACCGGACGCCGTTCCGCCATCAGATATGAGATCAGCGACAGCTGGCGGATCAGCTTCTCGGTGTCTTTGGCCATGCCCCCTGCAACTGTAGTTGGGCCGCTCGGACGGCGACCCCGGGGGCGGGGTCGGGACCGCATTACAAACGCTATTTGCGGTCTTTTGACGCTGGTCTGTAGCGCGGCGTTGCCGAGGCCTGTCAGGCGGCTTCGCGCTCTGAGTCGGCCGGCGGCGCGAAATACGCCCCGCCGCCGAGGGCCTTGTCATAGGCCGACCATTGCTGCCCAGCCGGCAGCTCCTTTTCCAGCCGATCGAAGCTGCCGAGTCGCCCGCCGAGGTTGTCGATCATGTGCACGAGCGTCGCCTCGCGCGTGCAGGGCACGACCGGGCTGCCATGGGCGAGCGAGCCGTGGTGGCTGAGGATGATGTGCAGCACGGCCTGGGCGAGCTGGGGCGGGAAGCTGTCGAGCCGCTCGATGGTCCGTCGCACGCGGTAGTAGCCGAGCGGAATCTCTCCGTGGAGCCGGCCGTCGTCGGACATCGAGATCGCGTCGGCTTCGAGCTCGTAGGCATCGAGCTTGCCGATGTCGTGCAGCAGCGCGCCGGTCACCGCGACGTCCCGGTCGATGCCGTGGAACGTGGCCGAGATCGCACTGACTGCCTGGGCCACGGTCAGCGAGTGCTCGAGCAGTCCGTGGCGGTACGCCTGGTGGTAGCGCTTGGCCGCGGGCGCGTCCCGATAGCCCGGCCAGGCCTCGGCGAACACAGCCGCCAGCAGCCGCCGCAGGTGCGGGTTCTGGATCGTGGCGAGCAGCTCGCGCAGGTCTGCCTCCATCTGGGCGGGGTCGCGCGTGGGTCCGTCGAGCAGGTCCTCGGGCGCGTACTCGCCCTCGCGGGCCTCGCGCACCGTGCGGACGATCAGCCGGCCGCCAGACAGGGTGCCGGTGACGAACACCACCGCGCCGGCGCGGCAGGCCCCGTCGGCGGCGGTGCGCGGCGTCAGCGCCGGCACGCTGCCGGTCCGGTCGCCGAGGCGCAGTTCCACGTGCTCGCCCCCGCCGTCGGGCTCGACGGCCCGGACCAGGAGCGCCTGGGCGACCTCGCATCCGTCGACAAGTTCCCGCACTTTCATTGGAGAAACGAAGATAAAGTGGCCCGCGGACAGCAATATGGGACAGAGCGCGATCGTCACCGGCGGCACGGGCGGACTCGGTTCCGCGGTGGTCGCGCGCCTGCTCGACGACGGCTGGCGCGTCGTGGTGCCCTGGATCGTGGAAGACGAGCTCGAGCGGGTCTCCGAGCGCGACGGGCTCGAGTTGGTGCAGGCCGACCTGTTCGATGGTGATGCGGTGGCGTCGGTGGTGTCGCTGGCGGCCGAGGCTTCGTCCGAGGCGCCGCTGCGGGGCGTCGTCAACCTGGTCGGCGGGTTCGCCATGGGAGCCCGGGTGCACGAGACGCCGATCGAGGAGTTCGAGAAGCAGTTCCGGCTCAATCTGCGCCCGACGTACCTGGTCGTCGCGGCCGCGGTTCCGCACATGCTTTCGGGGGGAGGCGGGTCGACGGGGGGAGGTGGGTCGATCGTGTGCGTCGGCACCCGGGCGGTGGTGCAGCCGTTCAGCGGCGCCGCCGGCTACATCTCCTCCAAGGCGGGAGTGATCGCGTTCGCCCAGGCCGTGGCGGCGGAGTACAAGAACGACGGGATCCGCTGCAACGCGATCCTGCCCAGCGTGATCGACACGCCGGCCAACCGGGCGTCGATGCCCAAGGCAGACTTCGAGAAGTGGGTCAAGCCGGCGGAGATCGCCGGCGTGATCGCCCACCTGCTGAGCGACGCCTCACGGCCGACCAGCGGCGCGGCGGTGCCGGTCTACGGCCGCGCCTGAGCGGACAGCCCTGCTCGCCGGGGCCCGCCGCCGCGGCGGTCGTCCCAGGGGCGCAAAACGCCCGAAAGTCCCGCCGCCGCGCGGCCCTTTTGTGAGATAAGCGCCTGGGAGGTGCTTATGTCCCGGAAGCGCTGCCGTGACGGGAGGTTTTGGGCGTTTTGCACAGGCTTGGGGGGTGGCGCGCGCCCCGGTGGCGTGGGGTGGCGCGGGGGATGCTGGGGGTGGCGGGCCGGCGCCCCGGGGCAAGAACCCGGGCCCTGAAAGTCTCCTTGCAGAGGAAGGGTTCGACGGCCCGAGTTGGTACTTTCGCCGCTTGCTCCGGGGACGCGCCATCGGGATCGGGACGCTCCTCGCCCTTACCGCGGTGCTCTGCAGCGCCTCGACCAGCGCCGGCGACCTGGCCGGGCGGTACGCCGCCGGCCAGCAGCGCGCAAAACGCCTGCAGCAGACGATCCGTGACGAGAGCACGCAGATCGGGGTCTACGAGGGCAGGATCAGCAACCTCGAGGCGCGCCTCAGGGTGGTCCAGCAAAGCGTCAACACCCAGGAGCTGCTGCTCGGTCAGGTGAACGAGGCCCTCGGCGACGCCCAATATCGGCTGCGGATCCTCCAGGCGCGCTACGCCGCCGGCCGGCGCATGCTCGCTGCCCAGCTCGTGGCCGATTACGAATCTCCTCAGCCCACGCTGGTCGACGTGGTGCTGCACGCCCGCGGGTTCGACGACCTGATGAACCGGTTGAACCGGATCAAGCAGATCGCGCGGGCGAATGCGAGCACGGTCCGCCTGATCAACACGACGCGGTTGGCGGTGGCGGCCGAGACCCGCCGGCTGGCCAAGATCCAGGCTCGGCGCAAGCGGGCGACGGCGGCGGTGGTCGTCGAGCGCGACGAGATCGCGCAGCTGCGGCTCTCAATCGTCAACCGCGAGCTCGCGGTATCGCACGCCCGGTCTCGGAACAGCGGCCAGCTGACCACGCTGCGCCACCAGCTGGCGCACCAGGCAGCCACGCTGGAGGCGCAGGCGGTCCGGGCGCAGGCGGCCTCGTTCTCTACCGGCGCACCCCCGGCCGGCGGCTGCGTCAACACGGCGTTCGTGGCCCACGGCGGCGAGTTCGGGTTCTTTCCGGCTGCCGGCACGAACTACAGCGTCGGCGAGGAGCCGATCATCGCCGCCCGCCTGGATCAGATGGGCCGCGTGCTCCAACTCCATCTGATCGGTGTCTCGGGCTACCGCACGCCCCAGCACTCCGTCGAGGTCGGCGGGTTCGCCGACGACCCGCACACGCAGGGGCTGGCGTCCGACACGCCGGGCGTCGAAGGGGTGCCCGAGGGGACGCTCGAGCGGTTCTGCCTCACGCGCCCGTTCGGTGGCGCGCGCGAGGCGGATCACATCCAGGAGCTCTAGGCCCCCTCAGTCGTCGAACCGACCGGCGTACAGCGCGAACACGGCGCCCTGCGGATCCTGGAGCACGGCGATCTTGCCGACGCCGATGTCCATCTGCACTAGCGTGGTGGCGCCGAGCTCGGTCGCCTTGGCCGCGCCTGCGTCGGCGTCCTCGGCGCCGAAGTAGACCAGCCAGTAGGACGGCTCGTTCTCGGTGGCGGCGCGGATCCCGCCGTTGCTGTTCCCCTCGGAGGTCTGAATCCCCAGGTAGCCCTCCATGCCCTCGAACGGCTCGATCTTCCACCCGAACAACTCGCGGTAGAAGCCGGCCGAGGCATCGGGGTCGGTGCTGGCGAGTTCGTTCCAGGCGAGCGCGCCGGGCACGTTGACCAGAGAGGCCCCGATGTGCGCTTTGGGCTCCCACACCTCGAAGAAGGCGCCCTGCGGGTCCTGGATGACCGCCATGCGCCCGACGTCCATCACGTCGAAGGCCGGCGCGTGGACGGTGGCGCCCAGCTTCTGTGCACTGTCGGCGGCCGCGTCCGCGCTCTCGACGGTGATGTAGGAGTTCCACACCGGCGGCACGCCGGCGTCGCGCTGCTGCTGGGGCTGGGGCGAGATCGCGGCGACGTCTTTGCCGCCGATCTGCATCATCGAGTACACCATGTCCTCGCCGACGGGATTGTCGATCGCATCCCAGCCGAAGAGCTGGCCGTAGAACTGCTTTGCGGCGCCCTGATCGGTGGTGGTCAGGTCGGTCCAGGAGAAGGTTCCCGGTGAGTATTTAGTTCGTTCACCCATGCCGCCGACCCTATCCGGTGCGGGTCGCGGGCGTGTGAGGAAACTGCTACTGCGCGTCGAACAGCGCCAGCGCGTCCTGCATGGCGGCGCGGTCGAGGCCTGCGCCGAGCGCGCACAGGAGCGCCACGCGTGCGGCGGCCGGGGACAGGAACGGCACGCAGATCGCTCCGCTGGCGCGCAGGTCCCGCTCGGCGCCCTCGAACCCGTAGGTCGAAAACAGCATCGAGGAGCGGTCGGGCCGGCATGTGATGAGCACGGGCACGCGTTCGGTGGCGGCACGCAACTCGTGCATGACCGGCTGCGACAGATGGCCCGCGCCTAGCGCCACCAGCACCACGCCGTCGCACGTCTGCGCCGCGTGCGCGAGCATGGCGCCGTCGTCGCCGAGTCCCGTGCTCACGGTGGCGACCCGGTGGACGAGGCGCGCCACGGGCATGACCGATGGGCGCCGCGGGGTGGCGTGGAGCCACACCCGCCCCTCGACGATCCGCCCGAGCGGCCCGGCGGTGGGGGAGCCAAAGGCGACCGGTCCGGTGCTGTCGACCTTGCGCACGGTGGTGGCCGCGTGTACCTCGCCGCCGAACGCCACCACCACGCCCAGGCCGGCAGCGGCCGTGGCGCGGGCCAGGATGATGGCGTCGAGCAGGTTGGCGGGACCGTCGGCGCCGGGCGCGCTGCCCGGCCGGTTGGCGCCGGTGATGACGATCGGGGCATCGCCGCCGTAGGTCAGCGCGCACACCATCGCCACCTCTTCCATGGTGTCGGTGCCGGTGGTGAGCACCACGCCCTCGCCGCTCGAGGCGGCTTCGCCGGCGCGCCGGGCCAGGTCGAGTGCCTCGGCCAGGGTGAGGTACGTGCTGGGCACCGACAGGACGGTTTCCGCCTCGAGGTGGAAGCCGGCGACCTGCGGCAGCTGCTCGACGAGCTCCGAGGCGTCCAGGGCGGGCACGGCGCGCTCGCCGCGCATGGCGATCGTGCCGCCGGCGGCCAGCACGCGTACGGGGCGGGTGGTCCCAGGAGGAGGTGGTAGTCACGGGCGGCATCATCGCGCATCCATCTACTCTTGCCCCGATGCGACTCGCCATCACCGGCGCGGCCGGAATGCTCGGTCAGGACCTCGTCGCCGCCGCGAACGCCGCCGGCCACGACGTCCTCGGATTCTCCCGCGCCGATTTGGACATCACCGACGCGGGCGCGGTGGCGGACGCGCTGAGCCGAGCGCGCCCCGATGCGGTGGTCAACTCGGCGGCCTGGACCGACGTCGACGGCGCGGAAGGCGACGAGGCGGGTGCGGTGGCGGTCAACGCCGCGGGCGCCGGCAACGTGGCGCGCGCCGCGGCGGCGGCCGGGGCGTGGACCATCCACATCTCGTCCGACTACGTGTTCGACGGAACCAAGCGCTCGCCGTACGTCGAGTCCGATCCGGTCGGGCCGCAATCCGTCTACGGCCACACAAAGCTGGCCGGGGAACGCGCCGTGGCCGCGGCGGCGCCCGGGCGCCACACGATCGTGCGCTCGTCCTGGCTGTTCGGCGCAGGCGGCGCCTGTTTTCCGGCCACGATTCTTCGCCTCGCGTCCGAGCGCGACGAATTGAAAGTGGTCGACGATCAGGTTGGCTGTCCGACGTTCACCGGTCAACTGGCCGCGGCGCTCGTCGAGCTGGCCGCCCGCGCCGACCGGCCCGCCGGGATCGTGCACGTCGCCGGCGGTGGGAGCTGCTCGTGGTACGAGTTCGCGCGCGAGATCGTGGCCGGCGCCGGTGTGCCATGCGAGGTGAGCCCGTGCAGCACCGCGGAGTTCCCCCGGCCGGCGACGCGCCCGGCCTACAGCGTGCTGCGCTCGGAGCGCGGCGAGGCGGCGCTGGTCCTGCCGGCCTGGCGGGAGGGCCTCGCGCGGTACCTGGCACTGGTGGTGGAGGTAAGGGCGGCATGAAACTGATGGTCTGCGGGGGCGCCGGCTTTATCGGCTCGAACTTCGTGCGCCTGCGTGTGCGCGAGCACGGCGACGAGGTCACCGTGCTCGACAAGCTCACGTATGCCGGTCGCCAGGAGAACCTGCGCGAAGTCGCGTCCGACATCCGCTTCGTGCACGGCGCGATCGAGGACCCGGTGGCGGTGGCCGAGGCGATCGCCGGCGCCGAGGCGATCGTGAACTTCGCTGCCGAGACGCACGTGGACCGGTCGATCGCCGACCCCGAGGGGTTCATCGTGACCAACATGCAGGGCACGCACGTGCTGCTCGAGGCGGCGCGCCAGCGCGGGTTGCGCTACCTGCAGGTGTCGACCGACGAGGTGTACGGCTCGATCGAGGAGGGCTCGTTCACCGAGTCCTCGCCGTTGCAGCCGTCGAGCCCGTACAGCGCGACCAAGACCGGCGCCGACCTGCTCGTCTCGAGCTACTTCCACACCTACGGGCTCGAGACCGTGATCTGTCGCGGGTCCAACAACTACGGCCCGCATCAGTATCCGGAGAAGCTGATCCCGCTGATGATCCTGAACGCCATGGCCGGCGACCGCCTGCCGGTGTACGGCGACGGGCGCAACGTCCGCAACTGGCTGTTCGTGGAGGACTTTGGGCGGGGGATCGGGCACGCGCTCGCGCACGGGGCACCGGGCGAGGTCTACAACTGCGGTGGGCCCGACGAGCGCGACAACCTGGCCGTGGTCAACCGGATCGTCGAGCTGACCGGCGCCGATCCGGAGTCGATCGAGTTCGTGGCCGACCGGCCGGGGCACGACCGGCGCTACTCGCTTTCGAGCGCCAAGCTCCAGACGCTCGGGTGGGAGGCCAGGGTGCACTTCGACGACGGTCTGGCGCGGACCGTGGAGTGGTATCGCGAGAACGAGTGGTGGTGGGCGCCGATCCGCAGCGGTGAGTACCGCGAGTACTACGAGCGCCACTACGGGCAGGCCCTCAAGGGTTGACCGCCGGCGGGCTTGAAGACCTCGAGCGCGAGGTGATCGCGTGCCGGCGATGCCCGCGCCTGGTCGCCTGGCGGGAGGAGGTCGCGCGGGTAAAGCGCGCCGCGTTCGCGGGCCAGGAATATTGGGGACGGCCGCTGCCCGGGTTCGGCGACCCGGAGGCTCGGGTGCTGCTGCTCGGACTGGCGCCCGCCGCACACGGCGGCAACCGCACGGGGCGGATCTTCACCGGCGACCGCTCGGGCGACTGGCTGTTCGCGGCGCTGTACCGGACCGGGTTCGCCAACCAGCCGACCTCGGTGGCGCGGGACGACGGACTTGAGCTGACCGGGGCATGGGTGTGCGCCGCGGTGCGCTGTGCGCCGCCGGCCAACCGCCCGCTGCCCGAGGAGCGCGACAACTGCCAGCCGTACCTGGTGCGGGAGCTCTCGCTGCTGCCGTCGGTGCGCGTGATCGTCGCGCTCGGGTCGTTCGGCTGGGACGCTGCGCTTCGAGCGCTCGCCGCGCACGGCGAGCCGCGCGTGCGCCCGCGGCCGAAGTTCGGCCACGGCGCCGCCGCCGAGGTCGGGCGGTTCACGCTGCTCGGCTGCTTTCACCCCAGCCAGCAGAACACGTTCACGGGGAAGCTGACCGAGCCGATGATCGACGCGGTTCTGACGCGGGCCGGAGAGCTCGCTCGTTAGCGGTCAGGAACCGACCTAAAGCGCCGGGATCCCGGGGACCCGGGCCGCTACGCTCGGCTGAGCGTGTCCCTCGAGCACTTCAGTACCCGCACGCGCGAGTGGTTCGCCGGCGCGTTCACCGCGCCCACGCCGGCGCAGGCCCAGGCCTGGCCGGCGATCGCCTCGGGTGAGCACGTCCTGATCTCGGCGCCCACCGGGTCAGGCAAGACGCTCGCGGCGTTCCTGTGGGCGATCGACCGGCTGGCCGGCCGCGAGGCCGGCGCAAAACACATCGGCCTGGTCTACGTCTCTCCGCTCAAGGCGCTGTCCTACGACATCGACCGCAACCTGCGCGTGCCGCTGCGCGGCATCGGCGCCGATCTGAAAGTCGCGGTACGCACCGGCGACACGCCCCAGCGCGAGCGCCAGGCGATGCTGCGCGAGCCGCCGGACATCCTCATCACCACCCCCGAGTCGCTGTATCTGATGCTGACCGGGCGCGCGCAGGAGCTGTTCGCCGGCGCGGAGTCGTGCATCGTCGACGAGATCCACGCGGTGGCCTCGACCAAGCGGGGCGCCCACCTCGCGCTCACGCTGGAACGGCTCACGAACGCCGCCGGCATCGAAGTCCAGCGGATCGGGCTGTCGGCCACCCAGAAGCCGCTCGAGGAGATCGGGCGCTTCCTGGTCGGACCGCGGCGGAACTGCCGGATCGTCGACACCGGCGTGCGCAAGGAACTCGACCTGGAGATCAGGGTCCCGGTCGACTCGATGGTCGAGCCGGACGCCACGCCGGCGCCCGACCTCGACCCGCTCGCCGGCGGCTCTGAGGCGACCCGTCGCTCGATCTGGCCGGCCATCTACCCCGAGCTGCTCGAGCTGATCAACGCGCACCGATCGACGATCCTGTTCGTCAACAACCGGCGGGGGGCCGAGCGGCTGGCCCTGCGGCTGAACGAGCTGTCCGAGCACGAGATCGCCCGCGCCCACCACGGCTCGCTGGCGCGGGAGGAACGACAGGTCGTCGAGGAGATGCTCAAGGCCGGCGAGCTGCCGTGCCTGGTGGCGACGTCGTCGCTCGAGCTGGGGATCGACATGGGCGCGGTCGACCTGGTCATCCAGGTCGAGTCACCCAAGTCGGTGGCGCGCGGGCTTCAGCGGATCGGCCGCGCCGGGCACTCGGTGGGCGACGTCAGCCGGGGGCGGATCTTCCCCAAGTTCCGGGCCGACCTGCTCGAGTGCGCGGTGGTGGCCCGGCGGATGCGCGACGGCGAGATCGAGACCACGGTGGTGCCGAAGAACGCCCTCGACGTGCTCGCCCAGCAGATCGTGGCGATCACGGCCGCCGCGCCCGACGACCGGCCGGTGGTTGTGGACGAGCTCCACGCGCTCGTTACGCGCACGCACTCGTACGCCGAGCTCAGCCGCAAACAGTTCGAGAACGTGCTCGACATGCTCGACGGCCGGTACCCGAGCTCTGAGTTCGCCGAGCTCCGGCCGCGGATCGTCTGGGATCGGGTTCACGGCACGATCCGGGCACGCCCGGGAGCCCGGCAGCTCGCGGTCACCAACGCGGGCACGATCCCCGACCGCGGGCTCTACCTCGTCACATTGCCCGACGGCCGCCGCGTGGGTGAGCTCGACGAGGAGATGGTCTACGAGGCGCGGCCCGGCCAGACGTTCCTACTTGGCGCGAGCACCTGGCGGATCGAGGAGATCGGGCGCGACCGGGTGATCGTCACGCCGGCGCCCGGCCTGCCCGGCGCGGTGCCGTTCTGGAAGGGCGACGGGGTAGGGCGGCCCAAGGAGCTCGGGGAGGCGATCGGGGCGTTCTCGCGCTGGGCGGTCGAGCAGGCCCCCGCCACCTTGCAGGCCGGCTACGACCTCGAAGAGCGCGCGGCGACGAATCTGCTCGAGTTCCTGCGCGAGCAGCAATCGGCTACGCGCGTGATCCCGTCCGACCGGGCGATCGTGGTCGAGCGCTTCCGCGACGAGATCGGCGACTGGCGCCTGTGTGTTCTGAGCCCATTCGGCGGCCGGGTGCACGCGGCCTGGGGCCTGGCGTTGAGCGCCCGGATCCGCGACCAGCTCGGTCTGGAGTCCGACGCGATCTGGTCAGACGACGGGATCATCGTCCACCTCCCCGACGCCGAGGAGCCGCCGGGGGCGGAGCTCGTGATGCTCGAGCCCGACGAGGTCGAGGACTCTGTGGTGGCCGAGCTGTCCGCGAGCGCGCTGTTCGGCGCGCGCTTCCGCGAGAACGCCGCCCGGGCGCTGCTCATCCCGCGTGCGCGGCCCGGCAAGCGGACGCCTTTGTGGCAGCAGCGGCTGAAAGCCCAGTCCCTGCTCGAGGTGGCCAAGAAGTACGGCGAGTTCCCGGTGATCCTCGAGACCTATCGCGAGTGCCTGCGCGACGTGCTCGACGTGCCCGGCCTGGTCGAGCTGCTCACCGCGCTTCACCGCCGCGAGATCTCGCTCATCGAGGTCGAGACCCCGACCGCTTCGCCGTTCGCGTCCTCGCTGCTGTTCGACTACGTGGCCACCTACATGTACGAGGGGGACACCCCGAACGCCGAGCGCCGGGCGGCGGCGCTGTCGCTCGACCGTGAGCTGCTGCGCGAGCTGCTCGGGCAGGAGGAGCTGCGCGACCTGATCGACCCCGGCGCGCTGGCCCAGGTCGAGGACGACCTCCAGTTCCTGTCCTCGATCCGCCGCGCCACCGGTCGCGACGGCCTGCACGACGTGCTGCGGGGCGTGGGCGACCTGACCGCGGCCGAGGCGGCGTTGCGCGTGGTCGACGGGCTCGACGCGGCGGCGATGCTTACGGAGCTTCGACGCGAGCGACGGGCGGTCGTCGTACGGCTGGCCGGCGAGGAGCGGTGGATCGACGCCGCCGACGCCGGGCTGTACCGCGACGCGCTCGGCGCGGCGCCGCCCGGCGGACTCCCGGCCGCCTTCCTCGAGGACGTGCCGGACGCGCTCGCGCGCCTGGTCCGACGGTACGCCGCCACGCACGGCCCGTTCACGGCTGAGGACCTGCGGTCGCGGTACGGCGTCGACTGTGGCGCTGTGCTCGTGGCGTTCGAGCGTGGCGGTGAACTGGTCCGCGGCGAGCTGCGTCCGGGCGGAACCGAGCGCGAGTGGTGCGATCCCGAGGTGCTGCGCCGCCTGCGCCGGGCTTCGCTGGCCGTGCTGCGCAAGGAGGTCGAGCCGGTGGACGCGCGTGCGCTGGCGCGGTTTCTTCCCGCGTGGCAGGGGGTCGATCGCCACCCGCCGACCGGCGCCGGCGTGGACCGCCTGCGTGAGGTGCTCGTCCCGCTGCAGGGGCTGGCGCTGCCGGTCGAGGTGTGGGAGCGCGACGTGCTCCCGCGGCGGACCGGGGCGTACTCGCCGGCGTGGATGGATCAGCTGTGCGCGAGTGGCGAGCTCGTCTGGGTCGGCGCGGGCGCGCTAGGGCGCAATTCCGGCCGGGTCGTCCTGTACTTCCGCGAGGATCTGCCTGTGCTTGGCCCGCCGTCCCAGAGGCCCGGGACCGGGACCGGGGCGAGCGCGGGCGTGGGCACGAGGGCGGGCGCGGCCACGGGCGCCGGCGCCGGCGCTGGCGCTGGCGTGGGTGCGGCTGAGTCGCCGGCGCATGAGGCGGTGCGCGCGCGGCTGGCCGCCGGGGCGTGCTTCTTCACCGACCTGCTGGTCGACGTGGAGCTCTCACCCGAGGAGATCCAGGAGGCCCTGTGGGACCTGGCCTGGGCGGGCGAGGCGACCAACGATGCGTTTGCCCCCTTGCGCGCGCCCCGGCTGACTCTGGCCCGAGCACAGCGCGAGCGCGTCCGGGGAGCGGCTCGACCCGGGCGGTTTGCGGCCCGCCGGCGCGGCGCGGGTGCCTCGGCGCAGGTGCAGGGTCGCTGGTCGCTGACCGAGCCGCTGTTCCGCGCGGCGGTCGATCCGAGCGCCCGGCGCCGGGCGATCGCCGAGTTGATGCTCGAGCGCTACGGGATCCTGACCCGCGAGCAGGTCCGAGCCGAGGGCCTGCCTGGCGGCTTCTCGGGCGTCTATCCGGAGCTTTCGCAGCTCGAGACGCTGGGCGTGGCCCGGCGCGGATACTTCGTCGAGGGTTTGGGCGGCGCACAGTTCGCGCTCCCGGGAGCGGTCGAGCGGTTGCGCGCGGTGAGCTCTGATGAGGAGACCCCGGTTGTGCTCGCGGCGGTGGACCCCGCGCAGCCATACGGAGCGGCGTTGCCGTGGCCGGAGCGCGCCCCCGAAGACGCGCGCCGGCTCACCCGCGTGGCGGGGGCGTACGTGGTACTGAAGGGCGGGGAGCCGATCCTGTACCTGGAACGGGGGGGCCGGGCGTTGCAGACGCTGGTGGCGGCCGACGACCCGCGGATCGAGCCTGGGCTACACGCGCTGGTCGAACAGGTCAGGGCGGGACGGCCGCGGCGCGTGGCGCTCGAGAAGGTGGACGGGGAGTCCGCGCTGATCTCGCCGCTCGGGCCGGCGCTGGTGGCGCTCGGGTTCCAGCAGGGGCCGCGGCGGCTGACACTCAGCGCGTAAGCGGGTCGCTCGATGCCCGAGGGCGACACGATTGCCTACGCCGCGCATCGGATCCGCCCCGTGTTGGAAGGCCGGATACCCGAAGAGATCGAGACTCCGCACCCCCGGCATGCGCTGGACCGCTGGCCCGAGCGGCTGCGCGGGAGAACGGTGGTCAGCGTGGACACCCACGGTAAGCATCTGTTCCTGCGCTTCGAAGGCGACCTGGTGGTGCACTCGCACCTCGGGATGATCGGCGTGTGGGGCGTGTACGCCGCCGGCCGGCGGTGGGGGCGCTCAGCCCGGCGCGCCTGGATCGTGCTGCGCTCGGCGGGGCACGAGATCGTGGAATTCGACGGGCCGCTGCTCGAGCTGATGACCGAGGGCCGGACCCGCTTCGACCAGCGGCTGGCCGCGCTCGGGCCCGATGTGCTGGCAGAGCAGTTCGACCACGGGCGGTTTCTCGCGCGGTTGCGGGGCGACGACCAGACGCGCTTCATCGGCGACGCCCTGCTCGACCAGCGCAACCTGGCCGGGATCGGCAACATCTGGAAGGCCGAGGGGTGCTGGGAGGCGGCGGTCGATCCGTGGCGGCGGGTTGCCGAGGTCACAGATCTCCAGGCCGTGGCAATCGTCGATGCAGTGAGACCGCGGATGATGCGCTCGGCCACGCTTGGCCATCGCGCGATTCAGCCTCGCGTGTACGGGCACGCCGGCCGTCCCTGCCCGCGGTGCGGGGCGGCGATCGTGGCCCGCGGCCAGGGCGACGCGAACCGCACGACATACTGGTGCCCGGAATGCCAGAAGTAAGGGCACAAGGCCGCCTAAGACGGGTCGGCCACAAGGGGGCCGATCTGATCGCGCCGGGCAACACGTTCGCGAGCTTCGACGCGGCGGTGGCGGCCGGCGTGGACATGATCGAGTTCGACGTGCTCCCGGAGGAGCGGGGCGAGGGACTGATCCTGGCCCACGACTGGGCGGACGCCGCGCGCCGGGAGACCCCGCACACGCTGGAGGAGGCCCTGGCCTACTTCGCCTCCGAAGCCTTTGCCGGCGTGGAGCTGAACGTCGATCTCAAGCTTCCCGGCTACGAACTGCGTGTGCTCGACGCGCTGCGGTCGTTCGGGCTGCTCGACCGAGCCCTGATCTCGAGCCAGCACGAGGAGAGCCTCGCCTTGCTGAGGGCGACCGAGCCGACCGTCAGGCTCGGATGGTCGGTGCCCAAGCTCAAGCGCGACCCGTTCCGTTCCAAGGCCACGCGCCTGCCGGCGCTTCTCGCCCTCCAGGTGTTCCGCGCGGTGCTCCCGGAGCGCGCCGCGCGGGCCATCCGGTCCCGGCGATGCGACGCCGTGATGGCGCACTGGCGGCTGGTCACCCCGCGGCTCGTGCGGCGGGTCCGTGCGGCCGGCGGGGAGCTCTACGTGTGGACGGTCGACGACCTGGCGCGACTGCGTGCGCTCGAGGCGCTCGGGGTGACCGGCGTGGTCACCAACGACCCCAGATTGTTTGCAGAACTCGGGACGTGATGGATCATGCCCTCGTGCGTAGTGAGGGTGTGAGCGAGACTCTGACCGCGCCCCCGTCGGCCCCGGGCTCGTGGGAGCGGTTCGAGTCGCTCTACCGATCGTCCCGTGACGACGTGTATGCCTATGTCTGCACGTTGCTGCGCGATCCCGCGGCGGCCGAGGACGTGACCGCGCTCGCCTTCGAGCGCGCGTATCGCCGCCGGCGCACGTTCGACCGGCGGCGGGGCGAGGAGCGTGCCTGGCTGTTCGGGATCGCGCGCAACGCCGCGCTCGACGAGCTGCGCCGGCGCCGGCGGGTCGCGGCGCTGGTGACCGATCCGGAAGACGTCGTCGCGGTCGACGAGGGCGAGGGGGCCGAGGTGACGCTGCGGCGCACCGCGGTCCAGGCCGCGCTGGCCGGGCTGTCGGCGCGCGAGCGCGAGATCGTCGCGCTGAAGTTCCACGCCGGGCTTTCGAACCCCGAGCTGGCCCGCGTGCTCGGGGTCAGCGAATCGAACGCCGGCACGCTGCTGTATCGCACGATGGAGAAGCTCAGGAAGGCCTGCAATGCGACTGCTTGACCACGACGAACCGATCGATCCCGAGATCGCCGCCTCGCTCGACGCGATCGACGCGGTGCTGGCCGGTGAGCCGGTGAGCGCCGAGTACGCCGAGCTGGCCGAGGTCGCGCTGCTGCTCACCGCCGAGCGCCCGCAGATCCCGCAGGCGTTTGCCCATTCGCTGGACCATCGGGTGGAGTACCGGTTCACGCCAGCCGCGTCGCAGGCGCCCAAGAAGCCCGGCCGGCGGTGGCCGTCGGCAGGCTTCTGGGAGGTCGCGGGCTCGCTGACGGCGGGGGTCGCGGTGCTCGTGGGCCTCGCGATCGTGCTGGGCGGGCACAACGGCGCGTCGTCGGCGTCGTCGTCCTCGTCGTCGTCGGCTGTCACCGAGGACTCGACAACCGCGAGCAGCGCGGCGAGCAGCCCGGCGCCCAGCGCCGCGGCCGGGAGTGCGGGGGCCACGGCCGGCGGCGGGGGTGCCGCGGCCGGAAGCTCGGGCACCGCACGCAGCGCGCACAACTCGGCTGCCGGTTCGCAGAAATCAGCCGCCAGTGCCTCGAGCACGGCCAGCACACCGCAGGTGTTGTCTGCGCCGGGGGCCCCGACGCTCCAGCCGCCCACCACCGGCCGCAAGGTCGTGCAGTCCGCGCAGCTCCAGCTGGCCGCCGCGCCCAACCGGATCGACGATGTGGCCCAGGAGGTCTACGACGTAATCGGATCGCTGAACGGGATCGTGGTGAGCTCCACGGTGACCGAGACGGGTGGACCGGACGGCTCCGCGAACTTCCAGCTGAGCGTGCCGAGCGGCTCGCTGGGGCAGGCCATGAGCCGACTGTCGTCGCTCAGCTACGCCTCGGTGCTCTCACGGACCGACGCCACCCAGGACATCACCGACCAGTACGGCGCCGCGAAGCGCGCGCTGGGCGACGCCCGAACGCTCCGGACCTCGCTGCTCAAGCAGCTCGCGAGTGCGGCCACCACCGAGGAGATCGACAGCCTGAAGGCCCAGATCCGCGACGCCGAGGCGTCGATCTCGAGCGATCAGGCGACGCTGAACCGTCTCAACCGACAGGTCGGCTTCAGCCAACTCGCGGTTCAGATCAGCGCCCGGTCCAGGCCGGCGCCCGTCACGCACCACGGCAGCGGTGGCTTCGGCATCCGCCAGGCCGCCCACGATGCCGCACACGTGCTGACTGTGGCGGCCGGCGTCTCGCTGATCGCGATCGCCGCGCTCACCCCCGTCGCCCTGGTGGCCGCGCTGGTGTGGTGGGTGGGCACCGCGGTCCGCCGCCGGCGCCGCGACCAGGCACTCGACTCGGCCTGACCAGGCGGGGGCGGGGAGCCGGCGCTGGGGAGAGCCGGCGGTAGCCCGTGTGGTATGCATGGGCACGATGACCGCACGGGGCGAGGACACGATCGCGCTGCTGAGGCACGTTCCGGTCTTCTCAACGCTGTCCGAGGAGGATCTCGCGCGCGTGGCATCGGTGGCGATGTCCCGCCGGTTCGAGGCGGGCACCGTGGTGTTCAAGGAAGGCGATGAGGGCACCACCTGCTACATCGTCCGCACTGGCCGGGCCCGGGCGATCCGCGAGCATCCCGACGGGCGCTCGATCACGCTTGCGCACTTCGACCCTGGCGAGATCTTCGGCGAGATGGCAATGCTCGACGGAGAGCGCCGGTCGGCCACGGTGGAGACGACCGAGGACACCGAGGCGATCGCGATCCTCAGCGCCGACATGCACCGGCTCCTTCGCGAGCATCCCGACATCTCGGTCAAGCTGATCGCCGCGTTGGGGCAGCGGCTGCGCGACACCAACGAGCGCCTCGCGCGCCAGTCGTTCCAGACCGTGCAGAGCCGGGTGGCGGCGGCGCTGACCCAGCTCGTGTCGGCGGCACGTTCGGAGCCCGAAGGGGCCGTGGAGCGCGACGTCCTCATCACCACCACGCAGGCGGAGCTGGCGCAGCTGGCTGGATCCTCACGCGAGTCGGCCAGCCGCTTCCTGGCCGTGCTCGAGCGGGCAGGAATAATTACTCAGGGACGGGGAAGGCTGACCGTTCATGATCCGGAAGCGCTCGGGCGGTACGTCTACTGATCCGATCGAGGGAAAGATCGAGCTCTCGGCGGGCGGCGCCGTCGTGCACGAGGGAGACGTGATCGTGGTCGTGCCGGTCAAGCGGGACGCCCAGCGCCGGCGCGTACTCGCGCTGCCCAAGGGTCACCTCGACAAGGGAGAGACCGACGAGGCGGCGGCGATCCGGGAGGTGGGCGAGGAGACAGGCGTGGTGGCGGAGCTGATCGACAAGCTGGGCGACGTCGAATACACGTACGAGCGGCGGGGCCGGAAGCGCAACAAGCGGGTGGCGTTCTACCTGTTCGAGTACCGCTCGGGCAGCCTCGAGGACCACGACCACGAGATCGAGGACGCGCGGTGGATGCCGCTCGAGGAGGCCGTGCGGGAGCTCACCTATGCCGGCGAGCGGGAAATCGTCCGTCGCGCGCTGTCGCGGTTGTCGCCGGATCGGTAGGCTCACGCCGTGCGCGTCCTCAACTTCTACTCGTCGGTGTTCGCCGACCAACTCCGCCGGGGCCGCAAGACGGCCACCATCCGCCTCGGCGACAAGTCACACAAGTACCGCAAGAACGACTGCGTGCTGGTGACGATCGGCTATCAGCACTCCCCGCGCGAGAAGATCTTCAATGCGGTCATCGACCAGGTCGAGGTCAAGCGCGTGCGCGACCTGTCCCCGCGCGACATCGAGCACGACAACCCCGAGTTCCGGCGCGTTGACGAGATGATCCACTTCCTCGAGCAGATCTACGGACGCACGGTCTCGATGGATGACACAGTCACCGTCGTGCGCTTTTCCCAGATCATCGAGAACCCGCCCGAGATCCGCGACCGGATGCACGGGCTGGGCGCGGCGCGCAACTAAGGGTCCGCGGCTGAGTAAGTGGCGGGATCCGGCGAGTGGCTGGGCGTGTCTGGTGCCGCCCGCTCGCCCCGATAGTACTGGTGGTACGTGAGGGCGAGCGGGTGGCGCCAGGCGTGTCCAGACGCCGTCGGAACCGTCAATTACGAAGTCGCGGGCCCTAAAGAGTCAGTCACTCGCCGTCGGCGCCGGGGCCGATCCAGAGCCGGTCGGCCACGGCGGCGGTGTGGGCGTCCTGCCCGCCATCGGGTCGGCCGCGCCGATCCCGGTCGCGGCGCTGCGGTCGCGAGGCTTCGCTGACAGCCACCGCGGCGAGCACCAACGCCCCGATCAACTCGAGTCCCGCGTTGCCGGGAACCTGCCCGGCGGTCACCGTGCTCACCGCGACGACGAGCGTGACGCCCACCGAGAAGACCGCGAGCAATGCGGCGATCGGGGCCGAGCCGATGGCGCTTAGCAATGACAGTGGCTTGCGCATGACCAGTATTCACCCGCATTCCGGTAGGCGCCACAAGAGTCGGTGGGCCCGTCTTTCGGCGCCCAGGGGGCCCAAGCGAGGCAACGGGTCGGGGCCCCTGGCCTGGGCCCCCGGGGCCCAGACGAACCCGGGACCTTTGGGGCCGGCGGGGGCAGGGGCGCTGTTGCGCGGACGGGCCCTAAGCGCGACTGTTCTGCCACTCGGCACCCCGCTTCGGGTCGAGTGGCGGATCACTCGCGCTATGCGCGAGTGAACGGCCATTCACCGCCGGGTCGCGGGCCGAGTGGCAGTTTGATCGCGGTGGGGGTGCCGCTCGCGGTGGGGGTGCGGCTCGCGGTGGCGGTGCGGCTCGCGGTGGCGGTGCGGCTCGCTGTGGCGGTGCGGCTCGCTGTGGGGGTGCGGCTCGCTGTGGCGGTGCGACCCCGGTGGCGGTGCGACCCGCGGGCTAGTGCTGCGACTTCTTGTGGCGGGTCTTCGGCCTGATGAGGGCGTTGCCAGCGATTCCGCTCGAAGCTGGCTTGGAGGCCGGCGCCCCGGACGACGACGGCGTGAAGCTCGGGGTGACGACCGGCGCCGGGGCGCGGCACTCGAGGTTCCTGAGGTCTGAGAGGACGACCGCGCCGCGGCCGATCGCTTCGCCTTGGCCTCGGCCTTCGCCTTGGCCTTGGCCTTCGCCTTGTGGGCCGGAGTGGCGTTGTGGTGGCGCGGGGCGGGCGAAGTCGTGGACTTCGCCGCCGGGGGCGTCGGCGTGGAGGACGTAGCCGGGGGCGGTGGCGTCGCGGACGTCGGCGTGACGGGCGCCGCGGGGATGACCGGGTTCGGCGAGACGTGACTGGCCGGGGTCGCCTTCTGCTTGGAGCCTCCGGCAATCGCGCCCAGCAACGCCAGGAGCAGAATTATCACCAACGCCGCGGCGAGACCCACGATGAGGAGGCGCCTACGCTTGTCGCGGGCCGGGCGGGGGCGAGCACGGGGACGAGTGGCGGTTCGCGCGAGGTTGCGACGCTCGGCGTCTCGCTTTGAGCGCCGGTACGTGCTGACCCGCCCGGAAGTGCGGCTCCTCAGACGGGGGGTGGCGGGGGCGCCCGGCTGGCGCTGCTTCGCTGACTGCGCCCGGCGCTTGGCGGGCTGGGACTCCTGCGGCGCCGAGTCGGTGTCGGGGGTGACCAGCCGGCCGGCGATGAGGCCCGAGGCCCTGGGCGCCGGAGCATCGTCGGCGGGCGGGCGGGTGATGTCGCGGTCGGTCGGTGGCGCGGGTGGCTGCCGCGTGGATCGGGCAGCGGGACGGGTGGATCGGGCAGCGGGACGCGTGGGCGTGCTGCTCGGCGCGGGGCGGACTGGGGCGGCGTCACCCGTGCCGCCGCGTCGGCCGGTGGCGGGCTGTCGATCGGCGTCAGCTCGACCCGCGGCGGCGTGTCGACCCGGGGAGGGGTGTCGACAGGCGGGGGTGCGTCGACCGGCGGGGGTGCGTCGACCGGCGGGGGAGCGTCGACGAGCGAAGAAGTGTCGACCCGGGGAGGGGTGTCGACAGGCGGGGGTGCATCGACCGGCGGGGGGCGTCGACGAGCGAAGAGGTGTCGACCGGCGACGGGGTGTCTGCGACCGGCGGGGGCGTGTCGACCTGCGGGGGTGCCGCGGGCATCGACGGAGCGGCGGGCATCGACGGCGCCACCGCGGCGCCGGCCGCCGCCGCGCCACGGCTGCCACCACGTGCGCGAGATCCCCGGCCCGCGGCGGATCCAGCACGCGCGGGACGCGTCGCGACGCCGCTCGGCGGCTGGGCGAACTCGACGGGGGCGCCGGGAGCCCGGGGCCTGCTGCGCCTGGGCTTTGGATCCTCTGTCTGCGACGCCATCGTCCCCAGCAGCGCCGCGAGCTCCTGGGGCGAGCGAACTCGATTCTCGCCAGCTGGCCGCTTGCGCTCTCCCGCCATGGGGGCATGATAACTCTGGTCAGGAGAGGTCGGGGAGGTCACCGTGGGGGTCTGAAACCGTCCGTCACGAGCCCGAAGTCGAGCACGGATCCTTGAGGAACGCGCCCCAGGCCCTCGGTCCTTCGACCGTGTTAAGGGTCACGGTGGCGCTCTCGTAGAACCGGTACGAGCGGCAGTCCTTGATGTGGCTGAACACGACGGTGGCCTGGTAATGCTGGTCGCGGCCACCGCCGCAGGACGGGGTGCACACCCGGACCGTCACCGTGCCGTGCCCAGTCGCGCTCGCGCCCCCCACCCCGTCCAGCTCGCGTCGCTGAGCGTGGTGTCGGAGGCGAGACGCATGGCCTGCGGGCGCATGCGCCCGACGTTGCTCAGATCGACCGCCAGCGCGGACCCGTGAGCCACGCCGGCCGGTATCTGCGGCGGGATGTAGCGGTAGCCGAGATCGGGGAAGGTCGGCACCTGGGGCGTGGTCTGGGCTGCGGCGCCGGCGCCGCAGCCCGCCAGGGCCAGAGCGGCGGCGGCGCGAGCCAGCCAGGCGATCGTCATGCCTCGCCTCACCGTCATGTCTTCGGGCAGCCTCCGGTCGTGACCTGGTCGAGCATCTGCTGCGCCGCCGCGACGTTCGCGGGCGCGCCGTAGTTGGCCTCGCCGTGGCTGGCCAGGCCCGCTCCGGAATGCTGCGTGTCCTGGGCCAGCCCCGCGTTGTCGTCGCCCGGGTGCGCCTGCCACACGTCGATCAGTCCCTCCGTCGAGGCGCGACCGTCGATGTGGCCACCAAGGAAGAACATCGCGGCGGCGGTGCTCACGTTGAGCTCCTCGGGGATCGTGCCCCAGCCGTCGGCCGAGATCTGCTGGTAGACGCCGACCGACTGGTTCGGGTCGGTGCGGTTGGAGCCGATGTTCTGACCCATCGCCGACTCGTCTTGCGCCGCCATCAGCGCCACCAACAGTAGCTTCTGCGGGATGCCGCGACTGAGGTTCAGGCTCTGCCAGACGCCGTAGATCTGACAGCCCACCTGAAGCGGGCTCTCGCCGATCGAGATGCCGCCGCCGCCTCCGAAAAACGAGAACGTGCCCACGGGGCCGCCTCCCCAGGGGACGAGGTGGACGTTGAAATCCCCGAGGCCGACCGTGCCCGATGACGAGGCGTCGACGGTCGTCGACTGCTGGTCGCAGCTCACGCCGGTCAGCTCGACGATTTCAGGGTGACCCTTGAACGGGCGCACGAGTCCGAACTTGCTGAGCTCCGAGTTGGTTACCGAGCTCGGGATCCCCGTCGTCGTCGAGGCATCCCCGCAGCCGTGCGCGACCGCCGCCGGGTCCTTGGCGTCGGTCTGGCTCTGAGGGACGTAGCCGGCGGTGCCCTGCAACTTGATCGCCTGCGCCTCCGCGAGCTTGTCGAGAGCGCCGGCCAGCTTGGGCTCGCAGCCGTAGCTGTAATTGGTGCCGTCGCCCGGGAAGAACCCGACGTCCCCGCCGTGGGAGGAGAACACCGGGCCCGACACCAGGCTGGCATCGCAGGAGGAGCTCACCGAGGCCTTGATCGAGGGACTGCCCTGGGAGAACGGGTCGGTACTGGCGCGGGCCCGGGCGCTCGCCGCCTGGCCACTGTCCGGGCTGCCGTCGGGCAACGAGTCGTTGGTCGTCACATAGACCTCGGTGTCGAAGCCGGTGGTCGATGCAACCACCTGGCAGGAGGTCACGTGGGCGTGATTGTTCGCCGCGTAGGTGTTCGCCGCCTGGCACGCCACCGGGTTGAGGCTCACCGCGTCGAGCAGGGCGTCGGGGTGGGTCTCGAGGTAGGTCACCGCCGCCTGCTCCCCGCCCAGCGCCGCCGCGTCGGCGGCGGTCTGGCCCGTGGTTCCGAGCGAGGTCGAGAAGCCGAGCCAGAAGACGATCATGCCCCCGCCGAGAATCAGGACGACCAGGGCGATCATCAACGGCAATACCTGACCCTGCTCACCGCGCAGCGAACGGGGCGAATCTGCTTTGAGCCATTGGCGCGGCGCCAACCGCATCTCTGGGCGCCCTCCCTGGTTAACGCTGGCGCAAATGGATACCAGATCGAGCAACTTGACGGCGCCGGTTCGTCGCACGAGCGACCCCCGAAGCCCGCTGGAGGGCGTTCGGAGGCGGACCGACGCATCGCCTGAGCGGGAATAGTACTTTTGGGGCTGATGCGCACGAGGCTGCAAGGTTGCATGCCGTATAGAGCGGGCAGGGAAGGACTCGCGGGATGAGACCGCGCCGGATGAACCCGCGCCAGCGCCAGGGGTTGATGCTCGTGGTGATCGCGGCGGCCGGCCTGCTCGGCGTGTTCCTGCTGATCGCCGACTACGTCTCGTCGGTGTCCAAGCAGGTGGGCGCCAAGATCTCGGTGGTCGAGCTTGCCTCGCCGCTGAGTCCCTACCAGCTGGTGTCGTCGAACATGCTCCGCGAGGTGTCGCTTCCGCAGAAGTGGGCCCCGCCCAACGCGATCACTGACCCTGATCAGATCATCGGGCTGGTGAGCCAGGTGCCGCTGGCCGCCAACACATATGTAGAGCAGGGCATGCTCGGTCCGGCGCCGGCGGTGGGCCAGGGGCAGCGGGCGATGGAGGTCGTGGTCAACGCCGACGCCGGAGCGGCACTCCAGATCCAGTCCGGCGACGTGGTCGACATCCTGGCCAGCTACCAGGGCAGCAACCAGGCCGCCGGAGTCCGAGCGCGCGACCGGGTCGACGTCGTCGTACCGAGCGTCCGCGTGATCACCATCGAGCAGGCGACCGGCGGCAACGGCAACGTCCCCGCGATCCTGTCCTTGACCCCGGTGCAGGCGCAGCAGGTCCTGTACGCCCAGAGCTTCGCGAACAAGCTGATCATCACCAAGGTCGCCCCCGGCTCGACGCCCTCAAACCCCCCGCCCTATTCGTCCAGCCAGTGATCCGGATACTCCTCGCCGTAAACGACGCTCGCCTGGCTGACCACCTGTCCGGGCTGATCGCCGAAAGCGATGAGTTGCAGATCACCTCGACGGTGCGCGATCCACAGGAGCTTCGTGGCGGGCAGCCTCGCCACGACGTCGACGCGGTGCTCGTGCACGAGCGGCTCGGGGCGCTGCCGCTGATCGAGGTCGTGCGGGAGTTGACGGTCGCCCAGCCCGACGTGGGTCTCGTGATGATCGTGGCCGAGGGGTCACCCGAGCTCCTGCGCAGCGGGATGCAGGCCGGCGCCCGCGACGTGCTGGCCGAGCCGATCGGGCTCGAGCAGCTCGAATCGAGCGTGATGGCGGCGGCGGCCTGGACTCACGCGGTCCGCCGGCGGGCGGCGCGCGACGCCGACGGTGAGCTCATGGGGGTGGGCCGTGTGGTCGCGGTGGTCGGCGCCAAGGGCGGGGTCGGCACGACCACGGTCGCGACGCACCTGGCCCTGGCCGCCCGGGAGCTGGGCGAGGCATCGGTGTGCCTGGTCGAGTACGACCTCCAGGCCGGCGACCTGCGCGCGTTCCTCGATCTGCCCTACCGGCGCAGCGTGGTCGACCTGGTGCCGGTGGCCGACGAGCTGACCGCGCGCCACCTCCAGGAGTCCCTCTACACGCATCCCTCGGGGATGCGGGTCCTGCTCGGCCCCCAGGACGGCGAGCAGGCCGAGGAGGTGAAGGCGTCCGCGGCCCGCAACATCCTCACCACGATCCGCACCCGGGAAGACCTGACGGTCGTCGACGCCGGCGCGACGCTCACCGAGGCGAGCGCGATCGCCGTCGAGATGGCGGACACCGTGCTGATCGTGACCACGCCCGACGTGATCTCGCTACGCGGCGTGACCCGACTGTGCTCGCTGTGGGATCGCCTCAAGATCGCGCCGGCCGAGGTCGCGGTACTCCTCAATCGCACCTCGCGCAAGCTCGAGGTGCAGCCGGACCTGGCGCGGCGGGTCGTGCCGGTGCCCGTGCTCGAGACGAACGTGCCGGCCGATTTCTTCTCGCTCGAGGCGGCGGCGAACACCGGCATCCCGGCCAGCGACGCCGCGAGCGACGCGGTGCTCGGCCCGATGGCCGGCGTGCTGGGCGAGATCTCCGCCCTGCCGGCCAAGGATTCGCCGCCGAGCCGAGCCGACCGGGCGCGGAGCATCGCCGCACGGTTCGCCGGCGAGAGCGGCCAGGCATCGGTAGAGCTGATGGGCAGCCTGGGGGTGCTGATCCTGCTGTTCCTGATCGCGTGGCAGCTCGTGCTCGTCGGAACGACGTTCGTGTTCGCCGGGCACGCCGCCCGTACCGGCGCCGCGGCGCTGGCGGTCGGGGAGGGCGTCGACGCGGCGGCCAAAGCGGACCTGCCGGGACCGTGGCACGACGCCAACGTCTCGTACACCGAAGGGCAGGGCAGCGGCACCGTCCACGTCAAGGTGCCCGTGCCACTCCTGCTGCCGGGCCTGCTCAGCCTGCCGGGGATCCAGTCCTCGGCGCGCACCGTGATCGAGGATCAGACCCTGCCGGGTGAGGCGAACGCGTTCACGAGCTTCACCGGGTTCGGCACAGCGCCCATCGGCGGCGGCTCCGCGATCGTCGGCGCAGCGCTGCTGGCGACGCTGAAGTACACGAACCTGGACCACGCGGTGATCGATCCGGCCACTGGCGACGCGCTGGCGCCGATCAACGCGCCCCTCCCGGTCAAGCTGATGATCGCCGCCGCGAACGAGATCCACAACACGTCGTACATCTGGGGCGGGGGGCACGGCGGGCCACTGAGCACGCTGTATTCCGGATATGACTGCTCGAGCGCGACGTCGTTCGTGCTGTACGCCTCCGGAGAGTGGCCGTACGGCGATCAGGCCGAGGTGTCCGGCCAGCTGGAGACCTACGGGCAGTCCGGCCCGGGGCAGTGGGTCAGCGTGTACGGCTCCACGGGACACGCCTTCATCGTGATCGCCGGATTGGCGTTCGACACCGCCGACTTCGGTGGCGCCGAACATTCCCGCCGGCAGCGGGCCGCGCTGGCGCAACTGCGCAACCTGCAATGCGTCCGACACCAGCACAGGGACATGGAGCGTGCGCCATCCGCCCGGGTTGTGATGCGAGGCAGGAGGCGAGAGCTTCTGATCGTGATCGTCCTCCTCCCGGTCCTCGGAGGTCTGGCGCTCATCTCGATGCGCGGAAAGGCCAGCTCCGCCTCGACGGTGGCGCCGTCGGCGCGCCCGGCCGCGTCGGCGTTCGCGCGCGCCTACATCTCGTTTCTGAACGGCCGCCTGGCCGCGGCGGCGCTGCCGGACGCGACCGCCGCCGTCCGGACGCTGGCCTCCTCGGGCGGCCGCGTGCCGGCCGCCTACCAGGGCAAGCTGGTCTTCGGCGGCGTCCGGTTCAGCGGGGTGCTCGGGGCCAGGCGCGCCAGCGCCGGCCTGATCGCCCGCGCCGGCTCACACACGCTCGAGGCGTCCATCGCGCTCGCCTACGCCGCCGGTCGCTGGCAGGTCACCACGCTCGTGCCCCCCGACTTCTCGACCGTGTTCTCTCCGGCCAATCCGCCGGTGTCCGTGTCTCCGGCAGTCCGCGCGGCGGCGCGGTCCTTCGCCCTGGCCTACGCCGACTACCGAACCGGGGCCAGCGCGCGTCCACCCGCGGGGCTGCCCGCGATCGAGCGCCAGCTCGCCGCCGGCCAGGATCCGCTGGCCGGCACCGCGCACAGCCGGGCAGCCGCCCGCCTTCTCCGGCTGCAGATGCTTCCGCAGGGGCAGCTGACCGCGGTCGACGCGGTACTCGAGGCGGGTTCCAGCCGGCTGTCCTTCGGCTTCATCCTGCAGGACGAGGGCGGACGCTGGCAGGCCTCCTCGTTCCCGCTCAGCACGCCATGACCCGACCCGGGCTCATCCAGCGGCTGCGCTCCGCGCGCGTCATCCACCGGCTGCGCGCCGAGCGCGGTCAGGTCGCGATCGAGATCCTCGGGACCACTGGCCTTCTGCTGCTCGCCGCCCTGGTCGCCTGGCAGCTCGCGCTCGCCGGCTGGTCGGCCGTCGGCGCTGCCAACGCCGCCCGGACCGCGGCGCGGTCCTACAGCCGGACCGGCGACGCGGCCAGCGCGCAGGCCGACGGCCAGAAGGCCCTCAAGGACGACTTCCTCAGCTCCGGCTCGAGCGTCCACATCTCCGGCACGACCGATGCGCGGGCCGACGTGGTGGTCAGCGTCCCGATCATCGTGCCCGGCATAAGCTCGCCGATCAGGATTCCGGCGAGCGCCGACATGCCCAAGACCGGCTGATCATGGGCCTGCGCGACCGGATCGTCAACGAGCGTGCCCGCAGCGCCCAGTCGGCGCTCGACGGCAGCGAGGTCTACCGCCGCCGGCTGCTCGAGGAGGTCGACTTCGGCGAGCTCGCCGAGCTGACCGAGAGCCAGCGCCGGGTGCGCCTGGAGCGGATCGTCGGCGGGATGCTGACCCGCGAGGGCCCGGTGATGACGACCTCGCAGCGCCAGGCGCTGATCCGCCGGGTGATCGACGAGGCGGTCGGACTCGGCGTGCTCGAGCCCCTCCTGGCCGACGAGACCGTCACCGAGATCATGGTCAACGGCCCGCGCGAGGTGTGGGTCGAGCGCGACGGGCGGATCGAGCGCGCGCACGCGGAGTTCACCAGCGAGGCGCAGCTCTATCAGACGATCGACCGGATCGTCTCCCAGGTCAACCGCCGGGTGGACGAGTCGAGCCCGATGGTCGACGCCCGCCTGCCCAGCGGCGAGCGGGTCAACGTGATCGTCCCGCCGCTGTCGCTCGTCGGCCCGGTGCTGACCATCCGGCGTTTCCCGCGGCGGTTCACGTTGTCGGAGCTGGTCGAGTCCCGCACGCTCGACGAGCCGACCAGGCGGCTGTTGACCGCTTTCGTCCGCGCGCGGTTGAACATCGTGATCTCGGGCGGAACCGGCGCCGGCAAGACCACGCTGCTGAACGCGATGTCCGCGGCGATCCTCGAGCGCGAGCGGATCGTGACGATCGAGGAGGCGGCCGAGCTTCAGCTTCAGCAGCCGCACGTGATCCCGCTCGAGGCGCGGCCGGCCAACGTCGAGGGCAAGGGCGAGGTGTCGATCCGCGACCTGGTACGCAATGCGCTGCGCATGCGCCCGGATCGGATCATCGTCGGCGAGGTCCGAGGCGTGGAGACGCTCGACATGCTCCAGGCGCTCAACACCGGTCACGAGGGCTCGCTGGTGACCGTGCACGCCAACTCCGCCGACGACGCGCTGTTCCGGCTCGAGACGCTGGCCACGATGAGCGACCTGACGGTGCCCCACGCATGCCCTGCGCGAGTACATCAACAGCGCGATCCACGTGATCGTGCAGACCGAGCGCGGCCCCGACGGGGCCCGGCGGGTGATCGAGGTGGCGGTGGTGGCCTCGCGCCGGGGCGAGCCGTTCCGGCTCCAGAGCGCGATGCGGTTCGAGGCCGAACCGATCGGGCCCGATCTCCAGGTCAGCGGGGAGCCGCGGCACTTCGAGCTCCCCGAGCGGATCACGCAGCGATTGATGCTCTCGGGGGTACCGGTCCCGCCGGCCTTCCGGAGCGCCGCGCACGACATCGCGCCCGTGCGGGAGGCCGAGTGAGCATCGCGGCGATCAGCACATCTTCCGCGGCGCTGGTGCTCCTGCTCGTGACCGCGGTGGTTCTTCTGTGGGGCCTGTGGCTGCTCGCCTCGAGCTCGGCCCGTCGCAGCGAGCTGGCCGGCCGCACCGGGATCGAGCTGAGACGCCGGCGGCCCCTGCACGAGCGCCTCAACGCCCGGATCGTGCGCACCCGGCGCGGCGGCGACCTGGCCGGACGGCTGCGCTCGGCGGGCGTCGAGCGCAACACGGCTCAGTTCCTGTTGATCGTCGCCGCGATCGCCGGCGGGACCTTCGTGATAGTGGCGGCGTTGTTCCCCGTGCTGCTCGCGGCGATCGGCGCCGCGGTTGCCTGGTGGGCCTGCTTCGCCTGGCTGGGCCACCGGCTCGACAAGCGCGGAGAGGAGTTCATCGCCCAGCTGCCCGAGGTCGCGCGTCTGCTTTCGGGCGGCGCCTCGGCCGGGCTGTCGATCCCGGCGGCGATCGAGCTCACCGCCCGCGAGATCGAGCCACCGGCGCGCGAGGAGCTCCAGACCGTGCTCCATGAGCTGTCGCTGGGCCGGCCGCTCGCCGAGACGCTCGAGCGTCTCCGGCGACGGCTCCCCTCGCGCGAGATCGCCGTGCTGATGAACACGCTGATCGTCCAGCAGCGCTCCGGGGGCGACGCCGTCAGCGCGCTGCGCGAGCTCGCGGAGACGCTCGACAGCCGGCGCGAGACCAACCGTGAGGTCCGCACGCTGATGGCGGGCGCGATCTACACGGCATACATCGTGCCGTGCCTGGGCCTGTTCAGCCTCGTGCTGCTGAACACGATCAACTCGCACACGTTGCCGCGCATGACCAGCAACCCGATTGGGATTGCGGCCCTGATCGTGGCGGGAACCATCTACGTGGTGGCGTTCATATTTATCCGCCGGGTCACGAGGATCGAGGTTTGATCAATCCCGCCCTCACCGGTCTGGCGGGCGTGGCCTGCTGTGCGGTGGGTCTCCGCGGGCTGGCCCTGATCCTCGGCTCCTCGGCGCTCGAGCGCCGAGAGCTTGGCCACGAGATCTCCCGTCCGACGCGCCGCCGGGGTCCGACGCGGATCGTGGTGGACGCCCTGGGCGCGCGGCTCGGCCCGCTCGTGCTCGCGCGAATGACCGATGCGCGACGGACCAAGGCGCTCGTCCGGCTCGACCGAGCGGGACGCCCCGGCGGTATGAACGTCGAGCGCTATGCCGAGCTGCGGGCAGCCACGATCGCGCTCGGGTTCGTGTTCGCGATCCTGATCCTGGCGCTCGGCTCGTGGCTCGTGGCGCTGGCGTGCGCGTTGCTCGGATGGTTCGGCGTCGACGTGTGGCTGTCGCGGACGGGCCGCATTCGCCAGGCGCGGCTCGAGCGCGACATGCCCGACTTCATCGACATCCTGGCGATCACCGTGCGCGCGGGCGTCGGCTACCGCGGCGCGCTCGAGCGGGTGGCCACCTCACTGACAGGGCCTGCCGGCCGAGGAGATCCTCACGACACTGCGCCAGATGGACCTCGGCGCCACCCGGCGCGAGGCCTTCGAAGCGCTGCGGGCGCGCAACGACAGTCCCACGCTCGATCGATTCGTGTCGGTCCAGCTCCAGGCCGAGGAGCTCGGCGTGCCGCTGGCCGATGCCCTCGCCAGCATCGCGGCCGACACCCGGCGCGAGGCCCAGCAGACCGCGCGGCGGCGCGCGCAGCGCACCGTGCCGAAGCTGACCATGATCACGATCACGATGGTCCTCCCCGCGACGATGCTGATCATCGCGGTCGGCCTGCTCCTCGGTTCCCTGACCCATTTCCCCCACCTTGGCTGAGAGCGTCGACAGCTCCTTTGACTGGGTCGGGCGGCTGGTTCGGGTGCTCGTCGTGTTCAGGACGTTCGTGCTGCTGGTGACCGTCATCGCGCTGCCCGGCACCGAATACAGGCCGGTCGTGGCGACCGCGATCGCGCTGGCCGCGCTGGTCAGCTACGTGCCGATCCGCCACTGGGACCGGATCAGCGTCACGGTGTCACGTCACCCGGCCTACCTGGCCGTCGAGATCCTGATCTCGGCGTTCGTGCTCGCGGCCGGGGGAGTGAACGGTCCGTTCTTCTACTTCACGCTCGGCACGGCCGCGCTGGCCGGCGTGATCTACGGACGTCGTGGGGCGATCCCGTTCTCGGCGCTCCTGATCGCCGTGTACGAGCTCGTCCTGATCGAGGGGCTTCCGGCGACGCACCCGCACCTCGACGTCCAGACCGTGCTGCTCGCGCCGCTGCTCTACCCCGTGGCGGTGGTGGCCGGCGTCACCGCCCGGAACATGGTCGAGCGCGGTGCGCTGGCCGAGGCGCTTCTGCACCAACGGACGGTGGCCCTGGGCGCTGAGCGCGAGCGCTTGCGCGTCGCCCGGGAGCTGCACGACTCGCTGGCCAAGACCGTCGAGGGCCTGGCCATGAGCGCCTCGGTTCTCCCCGCGCGCTGTACCCGCGACCCGAGCGCGGCCGCCGAGCTCGCGTCCGCGCTCGCCGTCGACGCGCGGCAGGCGGCGCTCGAGGCGCGGATGCTGATGGCCGACCTGCGCCCGGGGGTCGCCCCTGCCCAGTCGCTCGCCGAGGCCCTCCGCGGGCGTGCAGCGACCTTCGCGGAGCGCTCGGGCGTGCCCGTCGAGATGGTCGATCAGTCGCGCGCCGGGACTCGCACCATCTCGCAGCAGGAAACTCATGAGCTGCTGCGGATCGTGGGGGAGGCGATGACGAACGCGGTCACCCACGGCCACGCCACCCACCTCGAGGTCGCGCTGCGCCAGGATCGCGATGGTGCGCTCCTGATCAGCGTCACCGACGACGGCGGGGGCATGGGGCCGATCGACCTCGAGGCGCTGGCGGCGGCGGGGCACTTCGGCCTCGCCGGCATGC
Organism: uncultured Solirubrobacterales bacterium; assembly: GCA_963832315.1. GTDB lineage: Bacteria > Actinomycetota > Thermoleophilia > Solirubrobacterales > Solirubrobacteraceae > Palsa-465. The sequence goes on from CAWHTT010000019.1 coordinate 251,568, forward strand.
ACGAGCGCGCTCGGACGATCGGCGCGACGTTGCACATCGAACGCCGGGACGGCGGCACGAGCGTATCGGTCCGTCTCCCGGCGGCACCCGGCTCCGAGCATGACGGGGAGGAACCCGCGGCAAGACGCGGAGCGCGGCGTTGGCCGGCGCGTCGCCGTCACGGCGCCCTCGAACCGAACACTGTGCCAAAGGAGGCGTCATGATCCGCGTGCTGATCGTCGACGACAACCCCGTGATCCGGCGCGGGGTTGCGGCCCTGCTGAGCGACGCAGCGGACATCAAGGTGGTGGGTGAGGCGGGCGACGGCCACGATGCGATCAGCCTGGCCGCCTCGGCCAGCCCCGATGTCGTGCTACTCGACGTACGGATGCCGGTGATGGACGGGATCGCCGCGGCGGGTCCGCTGTCCCAGCGAGCCCGGGTGATGATGCTCACCTACACCGACGACAGCGATCGGGTCGTCGAGGCGATTCGCCAGGGCGCGTCCGGCTACCTGGTCCACGGCCAGTTCGAAGCCGAGGAGTTGGTGGCCCGCATACGTCAGCTGGCGGCGGGAGACACGGTGCTCTCGCCGACCGTGGTGGGCACCGTGTTCGACGCGCTGCGCCGCACGCCCGGGTCGCCCGACGAGGCCTCGGGGCCGGCGTCGCTCACCGGGCGAGAGCGGGAGATCATGAACCTGATCTCCCAAGGCCTCACCAACCAGCAGATCGCCGATCGGTTCGTGCTCAGCGAGAAGACGGTCAAGAACCACGTGAACCGGATCTACGGGAAGCTGGGCGCCTCCAACCGCGCCCATGCGACCGCGCTGTGGCTCGGCACCGCGCGCGACGCGTGAGACCCGTCAGACCCCCCTCCTTCGTCCCTGGACCTGCCCTTAATTGGGCCCTTAGGCCCAGGCGAACTTGAGCCCCCGGACTCTGGCGGGATAACGCCCCCGCACCTAGTCTGCAACCCATGAGATCGGTCAATCGGCACAGTCGCCAAAGGAGCCCCCAAATGTCAGATTTCCTCCTCCACACCGCCGTTCGCATGCGGATCACCGTCACCGGCATCGTCGAAGGCCTTGCCGATCGCATCGCTAGCGATGAGCGCGGCCAGGACACGATCGAGTATCTCGGCGTGCTCCTGGTGGTGGCGGCGCTGATCGGTGTCGTGGTCGGTCTCGTCCCCGGCCTCAAGAGCACGATCACCGACGGCGCGAAGTCGGTCATCAGCGGCGTGTTCAGCGCCGGCTCCAACGGATAGCGCCCCGTCACGGCTGAGCAGCTTGCCCGCAAAGAGGCCCCCCGAGAGGTGGGGCCTCTTTTGCGTGGATCAGGGAGTTGGGGGCGGGCCGGCCGCGATCGAGATCGGCCCGAGGCGGGGGCTGCCGCCGGGGCTGACCAGCGTGAGCGACGTCGTGGTCGACGGGGGAGCCGGGAAGTAGCTCCACACCCGGTAATCACTGGGCGCGGCCATCTGCTCGGTCAAGCCCGTCGTGACCGGGCCCTGGTCATTGCCGCGGACCGGGATGTACTCGGTGCCGGTCGCGGGATCGAGCAGGTAGAAGCCGCTGATCGAGTGCGTCGCCGGCGGATCGAAGCCACTGTCCGAATCGGTGGCCAGCGACACCGGCGGGACGGTGGGCAGGCCGGCCAGGTCGAATGTCGGGTCGCAGGCGTTGTCGTCCGAGCTGCTGGCGCAGCCCACGGTCATCGTCAGGACGAGCAGGTTGCCGTCGCGGTACAGCGCGGCATTGCCGGCACGGTAGGTCTCGCCGCCGTTGACCACGCCGCGGAAGGTGACCGACCCGGCCTGGGGGGCGGGGCCGCCGGCGCTGAAGGGCGCGGGCGGCGTCGGCCGCTGGGCGGCGGCGGGGAACACGATCGTGACACGACGGTTGAGCGCGCGCCCGATGGGGTTGTCGGAGCCGTCGGGCTTGGTGTTCGGGGCGACCGGGTCGGCGGAGCCGAGGCCGCGTGCGTTGTAGGTGACGCCGGCGGTGAGCGGGGTGAGCGCGGTGACGACCGAGCGCGCACGGGCTTGGGAGAGCGGGAGGTTGACCGCGTCGCTGCCGATCGAGTCCGTGTAGCCGGTGACCTGCACGGGGCCGCGGGCGCGGGCCTTGATCTGCTGGGCGACCGAGCGCAGGATGGTCCGCGCCTTCGGGGTGAGGTTGGACTTGTCGAACTTGAACAGCACGTCGCTCTGCAGGGTGAGCTCCGCCTGGCCCGAGGACTCGCTGTCGCTGCCGGCGGGGTTACCGCTGGTCGAGATCAGGTTCTCGGTCGGCAGGGTCAGCCCGGCGGTGTTGGTGCTCCCCGGAGGCTGGGAGAACGGAAACGGCTGCGCGGCGACGTATCGGCCTCCGGCGGTCGGGCCGGAGCCGCTCGAGATCGGCACGTTCGGGATGACCGGCCCCCCCTGCGGCAGGGCGACATCGAGCGCCGTTGTCCCGGCGGCCGGGAGCGGATAGCGCGCCCACTGGAGGTGCACGAGCGAATCGCTCAGCTCGGTGTCGCCCGGGGCGAGCGTGGAGACGTATGCGCGCCCCTGGGCATCGCGCACCGGGAGGTACTCCTTGAGGGTCGAGGGGTCGAGCAGCTTGATGCCGGTGGGAACGCCGCCTTGATCGGTCTTGTACTGGCTCGGGGGCACGTAGCCCGGTGCGAACGCGTCGAGCACGCTGCAGCCGGAGGTCGCCGGGAGGAGGCAACGGATGCCGAAGTCCAGGACCAGGAACGGACCGTCGCGACGAAGGTCGTAGACCGACACCTGAAACGGGATCGAGCTGCGGTCTCCGAGCGTGGTGTCGTACACGGTGGCGATCGCCTTGGGCGGCGTGAACGTCGCCGTGTGCTTGGTCGAGGTGGTGGTGCCGGTGGCGCTGCCTGAAGACTTCTTGGATCCGCCACCGCAGGCGGCCAGGGCCAGGGCCAGCGACACCACGATGGCCACGGCCGGCAGGATCGGGCGCACGCGGAGAATCGCCCCTGACGTGGAATCGACGCGACCCGGCGCGCGTCCCGTCAACATCTGCGACCGGTTGCCGACATGACCCAGGCGCCGGAACTGCACGGCAAGAACGTTAGCTCGCCTGAAACCGTGCTCGCGCCGATCGAGGCCGGGAGCCGCCGCGGCGCCCCCGCGCCTGATCGTCCCGGGCGCTCGCTGCTGGTCGACCGGCATCGGTCGTTCCTGGCGCTGATCGGCGCCTGCATCGTGGCGTTCCTGCTCAGCGCGCTGCCGCTGGTCATCCTCCAGGACACCTGGCTCGCGCTCGTCGACGGCCGCCAAATCGCCGACCACGGGATACCGCACCACGTCGTTCTCACCATTCTCGGTCACGGCCATACCTGGATCGACCAGCAGTGGCTCGCACAGCTCTGCATGTATGGACTCCAGCGGCTGGGCGGAGTTGCGCTGGTTGGGGTGGTGAACGTCGCGTTGATCGGAGCCGGCCTGGCCGCCGCGGCCGCCGCGTCGATTCGCCTCGGCGCCAGCGCACGGTCGGTCCTCCCCGTGTTCGTCGCCGTGGGCGTCATCGTCGCCCTCCCGGACGAGGTGCGCACGCAGGCCTACGCCTATCCCCTGTTCGTGCTCACGGTTTACCTGCTGGCGGCCGACAGCCGCCGTCCCAGCCGTCGGGTGTATTGGTGCCTGCCCGTGCTCGTGCTGTGGGGGAATCTGCACGGCTCGGCGTCCCTCGGCGCCGGACTCGTGGCCCTCCGGGGCCTGACCATCCTCTGGGACGCGGCGCGCCGCCGGGCCGGCGCGGCAGTCGCGCCATGGAGGCGGGGCCTGGCGTTGATCGCCGGGGCGCCCCTGGCGCTGCTCGTGACGCCCTACGGGACCTCAGTCGTGTCCTACTACCACGCGACGCTGTTCTCGCCCGCGTTCCGCCGGTTCCTCATCGAATGGCAGCCCGTGACCAAGGACGCTCCGCTGGCGGTCCTGTTCTTCCTGTTGCTCGGCGTGGTGCTGTGGGCGCTCGGCCGCTATGGCACCCGCTCGACGCTCTGGGAACGGGCGGCGGTGCTGATCCTCGCGGCGGGCGGGATTGTCGCCGTGCGCAACGTGGTGTGGTTCGCGCTGACGGCGCTGATCCTGCTGCCGGTGTGGATCGATCAGGCGGTACGCGCGCGCGAGCGTCCGGCGCCGGCCCGGCGGCGACTGAACGCGACGCTGCTGGCGGCGGCCGGGGCGCTCGTGGTCATCCTCGCGCTGCGCACGCTGACCGCGAGCACGACCGCGATGACGCCGAACTACCCGGCGGGGGCACTGACCGCGGTGCGCGGCGCGCTCGCGGCGCACCCGGGATCACGCGTGTTCGCCGACGAGAACTACTCGGACTGGCTGCTCTGGGAGCTTCCCAGCCTTCGCGGGCGGATGGCCTACGACGTCTCGTTCGAGCTGCTGAGCCGAGCCCAACTAGAGGCGATCGCCAAGCTCAAGGGCGTCGCCGGGCTGGACTGGGACGCGGTCGCGCGGGGCTATCGCGTCCTCGTGCTGGCGGACGCGGGCGATCCGAATCCGGTGCACGCGCTGCGCCAGACCGGGGCTCGCCTGCTCTACGACCGCCACGGCGTGGCCGTGCTCGAGCGCTGAGCAGTACTAGCTGCTCAGCCGGAACGAGTCGAGGACGGTGGCGGGGTTCAGCTTGCCGCCGTGCTGCGGCTCGTTGACCACGACGAGGTCCAGCAGAAGGCCGGGCTTGGGCAGGACCATCAGCCACGTGCGATGGAACAGGGTCCTGGCGTGCCGACCGTTGGGCCCGACGTAGCTCTCGGTGACCACGCGCACCTGCTCGGCGCCGTCCACCGTCATCGTGCTCACGTTGGTCTGCACGTGCCCCAGCGACGGGTCGTTCGCGTCGGCCGACTCGAGGCTCGTGGCCACCTGGTCGAGGGTGACGTCCGCCCGCAGGCGGGGATTCGTCGCCTCGAGGATCTGCGTGTTGCTGCGCGCGAACCGCTTGCCCCCGGGGGTGAGCGTCGCGGCCGAAGCGCCGGCCGGCAGGCCGGCGATGCCGCCGTCGGGAGCCGGCTTCAGGCCGGCCGGCGCGACGAACGTGAAGCCCTTGGCCTGGTAGCGCGCGAACCCGGCCGGGACCGCCGGCGCCGGACTGTTCGTGGGCGCCGAGCTGGTCGCGGGCGCGACGGCGGCGCTCGTGGCCGTGGTGTTGGTGTGCGGGCTGCTCGACGAGGTGCTCGTAGCCGCGGACCCACACCCGGCCGCCAGCCCGGCGAGCAGAGATGTCACGGTGAGCGTGACTACGAGCCGGTGTGCCATTGGCCGCCCTTCTCCCGCGTCTTGGGCTTGTCGTAGGTCGCGTTCGAGCTGCCGTCGCTGAGGTTGGCGCCGACACCCACGCCCACGCTGACCTTGCCGCCCACCTTGGAGTTCGAGCGCTCGATGTGGTAGGTCTGGATCGTCTCGGTGCCGTCCGAGTTCATCTGATCGATCAGGTCCCCGATACGAGAGGGGTCGCCCTCGAGGAGCGAGGTGACGTCCTGCGTCGCCTGCGGGTCGTCGGACAGGTCGATCTCGCCGGTGAACATGGTCCCCGGCCCCGAGCCGCCCGAGTTGCTGGCCGAGATCGAGAGCAGCGGCTCCTTACCGCCCTCACCCGGCTTGCCGCCCTCCTTGGAGGATCCGTCCTCGCCGGGGATCTGGCCTGCGGCGTACGAAGGCGGGGCCACGTCCCACACGCCGTCGCCGCTTGCCGTGACCTCGAGCTTCTCAGGCTTGCCGCTGGGGGAGAAGGTCACCTCGACGTCGCCCTTGACGTTCCCGGCGGCGTCGGCCTGGCTGCCGAACAGCCAGTCGGCGAGGGTGCCGTCGGCGGTGCCGTCCAGGCCCGCCACCAGCTGCCAGTCGCCCTTCTCGGGCCCGTAGGTGATGCGCTGGAGGCCGGCGTTGGCGTCGAGCGAGACTTCCACTGCGTCCTGCAGCGGGCCGAAGTTGACGTGGGCGCCGGCGTCGCCGCTGCCCTGGAGGCCGCCGCCGGCGGTCGACGAGCTCAGGTTCTGATGTGGCAGGGATCCCTGGTCCGGAGCGCCCGAGGCGCCGGTGATCTTGTCGAACAGCCCGGTGGCCAGCGGGCCGACTCCGGGCAGCGACCCCACGCTCCCCTGGACCGCGTCATGGGCGGTGAGGCCGAGCGAACTGCCCCCGGCGATCTTGTTGAAGGCCTTCTGCCCGGCCGACCAGCTCGGGAAGGTCCACGTGTTCGAGTCGCCGCCGTAGATCCCGCCGCCGATCGAGGCATCGGCGCCGGCGCCGCCGAGCGGCCCGAGTTCGGCGTCGGCGCCCACCTGGGCGGACACGCCGAGCTTGCCAGTGTCGATTGCGGTGATCTTCGAGGTGCCGTTGCTCAGCTTGGTCAGCGTGATCGTGTAGGAATGCCCGCCGTCGACGATCGCTACGCGCCCGTCGTAGCCGACGGTCTTGGTCGACGCGCTGACCGGATAGGCGGGACCGGCCGAGCAGGTGCCGAGCTGGAACACCTTCGCGACGAGGCATTCCGCGCCGTGCTCGATCATCGGGCCGAGGGGGCCTATGACCAGCAACACGACGCCGATGAGCGCCGCGACAACCGCCAGGACGCCGATGTACTCGACCGTGTCCTGACCGCGCTGGTCGGCGAGCAGACAACGGGCGATGCGGCGACTCCGCGACACAACCAGCAGTAAGCCGGATCGCGGATCGCTCGCCAAGAGTCCGGGGGCTCAACTTTGCCGGGCGAGGGACCCAGCGGAGGGTGGGCCCTCTGGGTCCTTCGGGTCGCGCTCTTCCGCGACTCCTCCCCGGTCAGTGGGCGGCGATCAGGATGACGATCCCGAGCGCCGCGACCCCGCCCCCGAACACGAGGAACGCCACCTCGAGGCATCCGGCCGTGCGCTTGACCGAGCCGACGCGCACCCGCTGCGGATTGCGGGGGTCGTACATCACGGTCACCGTTTGGCCGACCTTGCCCGGCCGCGGGTTGGTGCCGATGTGCGAGGTGGCCCGGACCGGCGTCCCGTCCGCGGTGGTGAACTCGACGGTCGGCATGTAGACCATGTCGCCCCCGGGCGAGCCGCCGAACCCGAACCCGCCCGGGCCCCGGATCGTGCCGGGGACCCGGGCGTCGAAGTCGACGATCGTGCCCTGGGCGCGCGCGGCGCCCCGGAAGCCCCCCGCGGTCGTCCGGATGATCAGGCCAACCAACACGAAGACCAGTCCGAAGCCCGCCAGGGCCGCGCCGAACACGACGAAGAAGTGGTGCGCGGGCGAGCTGGCGAGGATGATCACGGCCGGGCCTCCACGCCGCAGTATTCCCGATCGACCGTCAGGCGCGGGGCGGCGCGGCCCGGGCGGAGAAGTGGCAGTCTTGCCCTGGAGATGGCGGCGCGCGTGACGGTGATCGGACTGGGTTGCGAGATCGACCGCCTGTTCGAGGGCCAGCGACCCGCGCTTCCGGTGCCCGGGCCGCCGGAGCGCGACGACCTCCGCGACCTGTTCGAGACGCTCGCCGCGCCGCTGCGCTCAGGCGAGGCGGTGATCGTCGTGGTCGGCGACTGGCTCCCGCCCGAGACGCTCAGCCGCGTGCGCACGATCCACTCGCTGCTCGAGACCGATCGGGTCGCGATCCACGTCACGCATCTGCCGCCGCTTGCGGCCAGCGTGCTGGCGGCGCTGACCGCGGCCGTGGCGCCGTGGGCGCGATCGGCGGGCGCCCTGGCCGGCGCGCTGGAGGCGATCGGCGACGAGCTGGTGGTGCTCGCCTGGGCGGGGTCGGTGGCCGGCCTGCGCCACCCCGAGGTCTCGCTGCTGCACCATGCGCGGTCCGCGCTGCCATGGTCGTCGTTCGGCATCGGCGTGCAGCCCGAATCGTTCGTGCAGCCGATCACGCGGGCAGGCTACGAGCCCCCGCTGTCGCCGCCGCCTCAGGAGATTGAGCTGCTGATCGCGCCCGGCGAGAACGCCGAGCTCGACTGGATCGTCCACTCGGTGGCGCCCGCCCTCGGCGGCGCGCCGATCCGGGAGCTGCCAGGGACTCTGCACGGTCCCGAGTGGTGGGGCACCTCGCGCCTGGTGGAGGCGGTCGGCGTGCCGACCAGCCCGGAGTGGGTCGCGCAGGCGACGCTGCCCCGCGAGCTGTTTGCCTGCGCGTGGTGCCGGGAGGCGATCGCCGTCTCGCCGTGCCCGTTCTGCGGCGACGCCACTCTGAGCGCGACCCGCAGGTCCGCGCCGATGCAGCACGCCTGACCGGGTCTACGTAGCGGCGCCCACGCCGGCGGCGACGAACTCGTCCGCGGTGCCGGCGACGGTCTCGACCACCGAGGAGGCGCCGGGGCAGAAGGTGATCCGGCGACGTCCGACGTCACGGTCGATCCGCTTGACCGTGCCGTCCTTGCTCAGCCAGATCAAATCGAGCCCGAAGCGCATGCCGAACGTGTGCACCGAAAAGGTGCTCGGGATGTGCAGCGCGGCGTCGGGAGCGAGGGCGTCGAGGCGGGCCAGACCGCGTCGCCGGGACCGATGGGTGCGCGCCTCGATCAGGCGCAGGCCGCCCGCCAGTTCCCTGACGGGCAGTCCGCGAAAGCGCTCGTCCAGATCGGCCGGGCCGACGGCGCCGGTCACTTGTGGTGGCGGCGCCGGTGGTGGCGGGGCTGGCCTGACACCCAGATCGCCACCTTCGCGCCGTACGGGAGGATCGAGCCGGCGCCCGGATGGAACCGGAGGACGTCCCCTCGCGGCTTGGAGCTGCGCATGCGATGGACGACGCCGACCGTGCATCGATTGTTGCCGATCACGTGCCTGGCGCGCGCGAGCGTCATCTTCGACCCCACGCGTGGGACGATGCACGCGGGAGGCCACTGCACGCCGGGGTTGCCGTTCACGGCCAGCTGGTACGGGATGGACGGCGGGGTGTGGGCGTCCACGTCGCCGGAGACCTGCACGTAGTAGATACCTCGTGCGACCGTCTTCGTGATCGTTTTCGACCTGGCGACGCCGTTGTCGGGGAACGACAGGAAGGTGTCGCCGAGTTGATTGCCGTGGCTGTCCAGCAGCAGGGCTTCCGCCCACCCGCAGAAGTACGGGTATGAGGGGTCGGAGGTGCTGCAGCGGGCGTCCTCCTCGTCGGTGATCGTCACCTGCAGATCGGTCTGATGCGCGACGTAGAACACGTAGTAGTCGCGCTCCGAGGAGCTCACAATCGAGCCCGAGAGCGTCGAGTTGCTGCTCACCGGACATGCCGTGGCACCCGTCGGGTCGGGGCCGCAGTAGCCGTTGGCGGACGCGGAGCCCGCGCTCGCCAGCACGATCGCCACCACAAGCCCAAGCGACCATCCCGCACGTCGCATCATCGTGACCTCCAGCAAAGCATCGATGTGACCTGCCGCCGCCTCGCGGGGACGAACAGGCGCCGGCGGCCTGGGCAAGTCTAGCCCGGGCCGGTCGCACTCGCGTCGGTTGCCCGGCGCCGCCGTGCTGGGGGCGGCGTAGACTCGCAGCGCGCCGCCGATGACGACCGTGGAGCAACAGCGCATCCTTCCTGCTCGTCTGCGGTCGCCCGCGGTGCTGCTCGCCACAGGGCTCGTGGCCGCCGGCGTCGCGGCCGCGCAGAACTCGGTCGCCGATGCGGTCCTGCGCGGCGTGCTGATGCTCGTGCTGATCGTGTGCGCGCTGACCGACCTCGAGCGGCGGATCATCCCGAACCGGATCACGGGGCCGGCCGCGCTGCTCGGGTTGGCGTTGGGGCTCGCCCTCGATCCCGGCGGGGAACTCAGCCGCCTGCTGTGGGCGGCGATCGCCGGCGGCTTCCTCATGATCGCCGTGCTGGTCAACCCGGCCGGCCTCGGCATGGGCGACGCCAAGCTGGTGGCGGTAATGGGGCTCTACCTCGGGGCGCCCGTCGTCGTCGCGCTGCTGGTGGCCCTCCTCTCGAGCCTCGCGGTCGGCGTATGGATCGCGCTCCGGCGCGGGGTCCGCGCCGCGCGCAAGACGCAACTGCCGTTCGGGCCCTATCTAGCGGCGGGCGGCATCGTGGCGGCGCTGGTCGGGAGCGGGCTGCTCCACGTCTACGTGCACCACCATTAGGCCGAGCCGTCTCACGCGCTCTTCGTCCGCTTGAGGATCCGGTCGGCCCGCCACGTTCCGCCTTCGCGCACGAACGCGTCGGTCTCGACGTAGGTCTCGTTACCGGTCGTCACGGTGAACGTCGCGGTCGCCTTGTTGCCGTTGACCTTGATCGAATCCACCTTGCGTTTCGCGCCGTTGATCCCGAATGTCTGAGCAAGCTGGGCGCGCGTGATCCCGGCCTTCTTGAACAGCTGGGTCAGAGCGTCCGCGCAGGACGACGCCGTCACGCCTGCCTGGCTGGCTCCGCTCACCACGTTGTTCTGCTGGCGCTGTGACAGGTAGCCGCAGGTACGGGAGTAGTCGCCGTGCTCCATCGCCGTGAACATCCCGTTGAACAGGCTCACGATCTGCTGGCGGTCGCTGCCGCCGCCGCTGCCGCCGCTGCCGCCGCTGCCGCCACCGCCGCCGCAGGCCGCGAGGGCGCAGCACGCCATGCCGATGCCGATGAGCCGCAGTGCCACCTTCACCGCGCCGATGATGGCATCGGCGCGGGCCGGGCGCGCCGATGGGCCGTCGGTCAGCCTCGATTCGAGCGGCGCAGGCGTCGCGCGCGCGGTGTTACTCTCCTCGCCAGCGGCTAAGGAGCCGGGCGGCTAAGGAGGACACCTTGGAACGTGGAACCCTGAAAGGATTCGAGCAGGGGCAGGGAGCAGAGGTCGAGCAGGCGCAGCAGATGACGGCGCCTCCCGAGCCGGGTTCGCCAGCGGGGCCTGAACCGGTCGAGCCTGGGCCGGCCGCGCAGCCCTCTGAGTCCGGAATGCAGGGTCCCGCGCCCGAATTGGGCAGCGCCGCGCCGCGCCCGACCATGTCGCGCCAGGACGTTTACGTGCGGCCGATGCGCGCCGGCAAGCCGCTGTCCACCGGTCCGGTGGCGCGGTTCGCGACCTGGCTCAAGTACACGCTCTCGAGCGAGCTGCAGCATCGGGAGTGGTCGGTCGACGATCAGCTCGCCCACGCACCGGCCATGACCCGGCCCAACACGGTCGCGGTGATCTCGCCCAAGGGCGGGGTCGGGAAGACCACGATCTCGTTCGTGCTCGGGAACCTGCTGGCCGAGCAGCTGCGCATGCGCGTGGTGGCGCTGGACGCCAACCCGGACTTCGGGACGCTCGCCGCGCTCGCCCCGGACGAGCATCGCTCGACGCGCTCGCTGGCCGATCTGCTCGCCGACTCCACCCAGATCGAGTCCCCGGCCGAGCTGCACCCGTACGTGGCGCGCCTGCCCACCGGCCTTCACCTGCTCGGAGCCCCTGCGCACGCCGAGGTGATGGCGCAGATGACCCCGGGGCTCTACAGCCGCCTGCTGGACTTCCTCGAGCGCTTCTACGAGGTCGTGATCCTCGACCTCGGCACCGGCATCACCGATCCGCTCGCACAGTTCGCGGTCGATCGCGCGGATCAGACGGTGGTCATCACGACGCCCGAGTGGGTGACCGCCGCCGGCGTGCTCGGTGCCCTGCGCTATCTGCAGCTGGAGAGCGGGACACTCGTGCTCAACCAGGCGCCCACCGGCCGCCACGCCGGCAACCGCGAGGTGATCGAGGCCAACTTCCGCCGCCACGCGGTCGAGACCAGCGCGACGATCCCCTACGACGACCGCCTGCGGATGATGCTCGACACCGGCACCTACTCGCTCTCGTCGCTCCGGCTGGGGACGCGGGTGCCGGTCAAGGAGCTCGGCGCGGCCATCGCGTACAACTTCGTCTGATGCGCCGGGCGACCGTGGTCGCCGCGGCGCTGGTTCTCGCCGCCCCGGTCCCGAGCGCGCTGGCCGCGCACCGCACCCATCGCAGATCAGTTCCCAGGCTGGCGACCGGAGCGCCTCCCGGCCGCGCTCGCGCCTTCGCGGTCCGCCCGCACACGATCTGGTACACGGGCAACAACACGGGCATTCTCGGACGGCTGCCGAAGCATCACCGCGCAGTTGGCAAGCGTCCGGGATTCCTCCACTGGAAGACGTGGACGCGCAAGCGGGCCTACGCGGTCGGGACGCTCTGGGCCAAGAGCTGCGTGCCGAACTGTGCCAAGAGCCGATTCTCGCGTTCCCGCGTCACCGTTACGCTGAGCGACCCGCGCCACGGGCACTTCGGCAAGATGACGCTCCGCTACACGTACCGGGGCAGGGCGGTCGTCGACACCCGCTGCAACTACACGGGCTTCACGTACTGGGTGCTGCCGCCGCTCCTGGGTGGTCACGGCTGCCCCGGGCCGGGCGGCGACGTAGGGCGTGTCCTTCCCGTGCGCGTGCTGCGGCTACCGGACGCTGCCGGCCGGGTCGCCCAGCGATGAGATCTGCCCGGTCTGCTTCTGGCAGGACGACTTCGTCGACAACCAGGACACCGAGGTGCTGGGGCCGAACCGCGTGACGCTGTCGGCGGCGCGGGCCAACTTCGCGCGGCTTGGGGCGAGCGAGGAGCGCGTGGCGCAGTTCGTGCGCCCGCCACGCGAGGAGGAGGGGCCGCCCGAGCCGTGGACCGAGACGCGCCGGGCCGGGTAAGCGCCGGCGCGGCGCGGGGCGTGCATAACCTGCCATTCGCGGCCGTGTGGGCTGACCGTGGCATGTGGTGCACCTATGTGATGCAGAACCTGCCACGGTCCCGGAGAAGCGGTGCGAGTGGCAGGTTGAGCACGTCCTCAGGGCGAGGCCCGGCCCCGGCCCCGGCCCCGGCCCCGGGGCCGGCAGGCGACGCGGGCACGGGGTGCGGCACCTGACCGGACGGGGCCGCGCGGCGGTCGCGGCGACGGCCCGCTCGGCATCCATGCCTCGCCTGACGGGCCTGCCGCGACTCATCCGGCGGACACCGGCGAAGCGAGGCCCATTGGCACTCCTCGGGGGCGAGTGCCAAGAAAATCCTTGAAAGCGGCCGGGGAGAAGCTATATTTGCGCTTGGCACTCTCGTGGGAGGAGTGCCAACATCAAACCGGCATCATTCACTTCCAACCGGAGGTTGCATCACATGAAGCTCAAGCCCCTTGGCGATCGGTTGATCGTGCGGGCGATCGAAGAGGAGGAGACGACCGCCAGCGGCATCGTCCTGCCTGACACGGCGAAGGAGAAGCCGCAGAAGGGCAAGGTCCTCGCGGTCGGCGACGGCAAGGTCAACGAGGACACCGGCAAGCGCACGCCGCTCGACGTGGCTGAGGGCGACGAGGTCCTCTACAGCAAGTACGGCGGCACCGAGATCAAGGTCGACGGCGAGGAGCTGCTCGTCCTGCGCGAGTCCGACGTGCTGGCCAAGGTCCAGTCGTAACCCCCGTTTCCCCCGAGGAGAACTGAAACAGATATGGCACACAAGGAACTGAAGTACGAGGCGGAGGCCCGCAAGGCGCTCGAGCAGGGCGTCGATGCGGTAGCCAACGCGGTCAAGGTGACGCTCGGCCCCAAGGGCCGCTACGTCGTCCTCGACAAGAAGTTCGGCGCGCCCACCATCACCAACGACGGTGTGACGATCGCGCGTGAGATCGAGGTCGAGGACGTCTTCCAGAATCAGGGCGCTCAGCTGGTGCGCGAGGTCGCGACCGCGACCAACGACGTGGCCGGCGATGGCACGACGACCGCGACCGTGCTGGCGCAGTCGATCGTCCGCGAGGGTCTGAAGAACGTCGCCGCCGGCGCGAACCCGCTTGGTCTCAAGCGCGGGATCGAGAAGGCCGTCGAGGACGTCGTCAAGAACATCGAGAAGCAGTCGACCGAGATCTCCGGCAAGGACCAGATCGCCCGCGTGGCGACGATCTCGGCCGGCGACGAGGAGATCGGCGACGTGATCGCCGACGCGATCGAGAAGGTCGGCAAGGACGGCGTGGTCAACGTCGAGGAGGGCCAGACGTTCGGCATGGACCTCGAGTTCACCGAGGGCATGCAGTTCGACAAGGGCTACATCTCGCCGTACATGGTCACCGACCAGGAGCGGATGGAGGCGACCCTCGAGGATCCCTACATCCTGATCGCCAACCAGAAGATCGGGTCGGTCCGTGACCTGCTTCCCGTGCTGGAGCAGACGATCCAGTCCGGCAAGCCGTTGCTGATCATCGCCGAGGACGTCGAGGGCGAGTCGCTCGCGACGCTCGTGGTCAACAAGCTGCGCGGCACGTTCACCGGCGTCGCGGTCAAGGCTCCGGGCTTCGGCGATCGCCGCAAGCGCATGCTCGAGGACATCGCGATCCTCACGGGCGGCGAGGTGATCACCGAGGAGATGGGCCTCAAGCTCGAGAACACGCAGATCTCGCAGCTCGGCCGCGCTCGTCGCGTGGTCATCGCCAAGGACACCACGACGATCGTCGATGGCGCCGGCGAGAGCGACGCGATCAAGGGTCGCATCAACCAGATCAAGACCGAGATCGAGAACACCGACTCGGACTTCGACAAGGAGAAGCTCCAGGAGCGTCTCGCGAAGCTGTCCGGCGGCGTTGCCGTGGTCAAGGTCGGCGCGGCCACCGAGACCGAGATGAAGGAGAAGAAGCATCGCGTCGAGGACGCGCTGCAGGCCACTCGCGCCGCGCTCGAGGAGGGCATCGTGCCCGGTGGCGGCGTGGCGCTGCTGGCCGCGCAGGAGGCGCTGAACCTCGACGGGTTCGAGGATCCGGACGAGCGGACCGGCGCGCGGATCGTGCGTCGTGCGCTCGAGGAGCCGATGCGTCAGATCGCCGAGAACGCCGGGCTCGAGGGCTCGGTCGTCGTCAACGACGTCCGCAAGGCCAAGAAGGGTCAGGGCCTGAACGCGGCCAACGGCGAGATCGTCGACCTGGTCAAGGAGGGCATCATCGACCCGGCCATGGTGACGCGCTCTGCTCTGCAGAACGCGGCGTCGATCGCCAAGAACATCCTCACGACCGAGGCGATCGTCGCCGAGGTGCCGGAGAAGGATGGCCACGGCGGTGGCGGCGGCGGCATGCCCGACATGTCGGGGATGATGTAATCCGCTGCTGACAAGCTGTTTTGACGAGGGCCCGGCGGTTACCGCCGGGCCCTTTGTCATTGGTGGGGCGCGGTTCCTGGTGCGGCGCGCGGTGTGTCTCGGGTGGGCCGCTGGCGGTTCTGCGGGTCCGCGGCGGTGCCGAAATTTCCGCCATTTCGCGTGCCGCTTCTCCCTCCGTGACGGATTTCTCGTCCCCAACCCGAGAAATCCGGAACTAAGCCGCGCGGGGCATCCGAAATGGCGGAAATTTCGGGTTTTGGGGGGACCGGGGTCGCGCGGACGGGACGGGGACGCGGACGGGACGGGGACGCGGAGGGGACGGGGACGCGGACGGGACGGGGACGGGACGGGGACGGGACGGGGACGGGACGGGACGGGACGGGAATGGCGACCCTGGCGGCGCGTCCGGAAGGGGCAGTTTCCGCCATTGACGCACCGGCGGGCAGGCCCGTGACGGATCGTGCCTCTGTGGGGGGCAGAATCCGTCACGCGGGCGAAACGGCCGCGCCATTGGCGGAAATTGCCCCTGGGGGGCGGGCGGCCTAGGGGCAGCGGGAGCGCGGGCGCTCGGCGGCGGCGATCAGCTGGCGCAGGACGGACGGGTCGGCGGGGAGGGCGAAGTGGTTGACGCCGGGGTGATCGGTGAGGCTGAAGCGGAAGCAGGGCATCGTGTGCCAGACCTCGATCGCGGTGTTCGTGGTGTCCTCCTGGTTGACGTCGCCGTCGCGCTCGAGCAGCGGGGTCTTGGAGGTCACCACCTGGCCGACTTTCAGGTTGGGGAGCACGGCGCCGACGACCGTCTTGATGCCGGAGCCGCGCTCGCCGGACACGTCGACGTCGGGGAAGTCGGCCGGGTTCGTGAATTTCACGAAGCCGACGTAGTACTTGGCGATCTGCAGGGCGATGGGCAGGTGCGCGTCGGTGAACAGGCGCGGGTAGTCGGCCGGCGTGTACTTGACGCCGGTCGCCTTGTCGACGAACACCACCTCGCTGCGGCCGAACACGGCGGGGTCGGCGGAGCTCATGTAGCTGGCCGGTGAGCTGAGGAACATCCGCGCGCTCGAGACCGCGTTCGCGTGCGTCTTCGGGTAGGCGAACGTCTCGGTGTTCAGCCCGGTGAACATGATCGAGTAGACGCTGCCCTGGCCCGGGAAGTTGCCGGCGATCGGCGTGAACCCGTGGATGTACTTGTGGCGCCAGGCGCGGGTGGTGTGGGTGAGCAGGTACTGCGCGTAGAGCGGGCCGTTCGAGTGACCGACGAGCTGCACCGGCGTGTCCCCGTTGGCGCGGTAGGTCTGCTCGATCAGCCTCTTCGCGCGGGCCAGGAAGCCGCCCTGGTCGGGGGTCAGCCGGGCGTCGTAGCCGGCCACGCGAATGTTCTTGTCCGCGGTGTAGCCCGCCCGCTCGAGCGTGTGGTAGAGGACGCTGTAGTACGGCGCGCTGCTCGTGCTGCCGTAGTCGATGAACGTCACGGTCACGCCCCGCTGGTTCGAGAACCGCTTCGGCATCGGCAGGCTTGGGCCGGGCTTGTAGCGGAGCGTCAGCAGCTCATCGCGGCACACCTGGGAGAAGCCCGTGCCCGCCGGGTGCGGGTTCTGGTACCAGTCCTCGAACGAGCCCGAGCGCGGACAGCCGGGCGCTGCCGTCTGGCCCCGCACGGTGACCTCGAGCTTGGTGAAGTGAAAGGCCGGGAACAGCACCACGGGGGTGAGGCGCTTCGGCTTGGCAGCGGCCGCCGATGAGGACGAGACGAGAACGGCGGCGAGCAGCAGCCCTGCGGCGAGGGCCCAGGCGGCGGGCCATATATGCGGACGTGGAGTGCTGGTCATCGCGCGGGGGTGATCGCTCCGGCAGCCAGCGCATCGTAGACCTCCGCGGTGCGGCGGGCCACCTCGGTCCAGTCGAAGCCCAGCACGTGCTCGCGGGCCTCGGCGATCAGCTGGGCCCGGGTGGCGTCGTCGGTGAGGACCCGCTCGAGCACGGCTCCGAGGGCGGTGGCGTCGCGTGAGGGGAAGCGCAGGCCGACCGTGCCGTCCACGGGCACGACCTCGCGCAGGCCGCCGGTGTCCGCCACCACGCACAGGCAGCCGGAGGCCATGGCCTCGAGCGCGACCAGGCCGAACGGCTCGTAGATCGAGGGGACGATGCACAGGTCCGACACTCGGTAGAGCGAGTGGAGCATGTCGTCGCCCACCCAGCCGAGGAACACGCCGTGGTCGGACAGGCCGAGGCGGCGGGCCTGGCGCTTGAGCTCGGCCTCGGCGGTCCCGGTGCCGGCGATCACGAAGCGCACCCCTCCGATCCGGCGGATGAGCGGCGCCAGCGCGTCGAGGGCCAGGTGGAAGCCCTTCTCGTAGACGAGGCGACCGACCAGCAGCACGAGGAGGTCGTCGGGGCTTGCGTACTTCGCTCTGAGTGCGTCGAGGTCGGCCTCGACGGGCTCGAGGTCCCGCGGGTCGATCCCGTTGGGAATCGCGGTGACCTTGGCCGGGCGCACCCCGAAGACGTTGGCCACGTGGACGCGCATGTAGCGCGAGCAGGTGATCACGTGATCGGCCCGTCGCACCATGGCCCGCTCGGAGGCGTGGATGTGGGACTGGGGGTGGTTCTGGACCCAGCCCTGGTGGCGGCCGAACTCGGTGGCGTGCACGGTGACCAGCCAGGGCCGCTCGATCTGGCGGGCGGCCAGGTGGGCGGCGCCGGCCACCAGCCAGTCGTGGGAGTGCACCAGATCGAACTCGTAGCGCTCGCACAACTCGGCGGCGAGCGCGTGCATGTCGGCGTTCATCGCGTCGACCCAGCGCACGAAGGCGCTGGGGTCCTTCGGGAACTGGGGCTCGCGCACCCGGTGCACGAGGACCCCGTGCTGGTCGGCCTCGGCGGGCAGGCGGCCGCCGCCCCGGGTCAGAACGTGGACCTCGACGCCGTCGCGGACGAGGCTCTCGGACAGCTTGCGCACATGGCGGCCGAGGCCGCCCTCGATCACCGGCGGGTACTCCCAGGAGATCAGCAGGACTCGCATGCCGGGCGGGGACCCTATCGGGTCGGCGGGGTTCGTGACACCATTACGTGTCGTGATGGATCGGCAAGGCGGCATCACCCCGATCGCGCGGGCACCCGACCCGATCGACCCGGGCGTCCGCATCGGCCACACCCACCTGCGCACGGCGGATATTGACCGGATCCGCGACTTCTACGTCGGCGTGCTCGGCTTCGACGTGATCGCCGAGGCGCGCGACGTGCCGGGATGGGGCACCACCGGCGACGTCCTGTTCGTGTCGGCTGGGGGCTATCACCACCACCTGGGCTTCAACACGTGGAAGTCCAAGGGCGGCCCGCCCACGCCCGACGGGGTGGCCGGCCTGCACCACGTGGCGCTCGCCTACCCGACCCGACGGGCGCTGGCCGACGCCTATCGCCGGCTCAAGGACGTCGACTGGCCGATCCGCCAGGCCTCCGACCACGGCACCCACGAAGCCATATACGTGATCGATCCGGATGGGAACACGCTCGAGCTCATGTGGGACCGGCCGCCCGAGGAGTGGCCGCGGGACGAGGCCGGGCACGCCGCCGCGCGGTTCGGTCCCGACCTCGATCTCGACGACCTGCTGCGCGAGCTGGGCTGACGGGGGTCGTACCCCGGCCTTAGACGGGCAGCGTCTGTCTTAGGTGCGCGACCCGCCTCGGCTAAGGCGTGACGAGCTGAAGACTGGGGAGGTGTCCGATCTGCGAAGACCCTCCTTAGCCGCAGAGTTCTCCCTGTCAACTACGACCGACGGAGGACGAACAATGAGCAGCAAGAGCACCCACCAGACCCGGAAGCCCGAGTCGGCGCCGCCGGCTGAATGGCGCTCGCCGCAGCGATCGCCGCGCTGACGCTGGCTGCGGTGCCCAGCCTGGCGAGCGCGCAGTCGTTGAACACCGTGGCGATCGACACCGACTCCTCAGGTGGATTTCTCGTGCTCGACGTGAACGGTGCCTCCACCCCCCTGGAGCGAGCGTACACCCGCCTGTGGCTCGACGTAGACGGTGGCAGCCCGTGGCCGGGCGCCCACCTCATCACCTGGTACTACAGCGGCAGCAAGGGCCAGTGCTTCGCCTACACCCAGCTGAGCTAGACCTGGTTGGCGAAGCGAACCCGGCGGCGGCCGGCGTGGGCCTTGCAGACGACCGGGTAGGTGTGCCCGTTCACCGTGTGGTACGAGGTGCACCGCCAGGCTCGGACGGCGCAGAACCCGGGGCGATTGCTCCCGTCGGCCCATAGGCACGCGTGGCCGCCCGGAGTCTTGAGGCGATGGAACCAGTTGCGCACGACGGTGCGGGCGCTCGCGCAGGTGGTGCCGGTGGCGGTTATCGTGCGCACCGCGATCGGCATGCCACGGGTCTGGCACCGGCGGTTTGCGCTCGCGGCGAACGCATGCGCCGGGACGAGCACGAAGATCAGCAGCACGCATAGCCGCACGTGTCGCACGCGCCGATGATCGCACGCAGTCGGCGCGTGCGCGCCGGCTATTGGCGCTCGAAGACGGCTACGCCGTATTCGCGCACGAGATCGGCGACCGACTCGCGGCCGCCGAACGAACGCTCCTCGCCGCGCAGCACGTCGCGCCAGCGCCCGCCGGGCAGCTCTGTCAGCGTGCCCTCGAAGGGCGACTTGCGCAGCGCCACGACCACGAGCAGGTCGCCTCCGCGGAGGAACGCGCAGGTGCTCGGCCCGGCGTCGACCGGCTCGTAGGCGCCGGCGAACGGCTCCGGCCGGCGCGCGCGCAGCCCGAGGAGGCGGAGGGTTATGAACAGCTTGCGGGTCTGCGCCACGGCGGGTGAGCCGCCCATCAGCCGGCGCAGCATGGCCTGGCGCCAGCCGAAGTCGACCGGGCGGCGGTTATCGGGGTCGACCAGGGCGCGGAACGGCAGCTCATCGCCCTGGTAGATGTCGGGGATGCCGGGCACGGTCAGCTTGAGCACGAGTTGGCCGAGGGCGGCGCGGTCGCCGTCCTGGGCCAGGCGCGCCACGAACGGCTCGAAGTCGTCGAGGAACCCGCGGTCGTCGTAGAGGGCGCGGGCGAAGCGCTTGACCGCCGCCTCCCAGTCGTGGTTCTGATCGACCCAGTTGGTGTTGCGCTTGGCCTCGCGCAGGGCCTTCTCCATGTACTCCTCGATCCGCTCGGGCGCGATCGGCCACGCTCCGACCAGGGTCTGGAACAGGAAGTAGCGCTCGACGTCGTCGGGCGCGCCGTCCTCGGAACGGAGGTCGTCGGTGAGCGCGAACCAGCGGGTGACGTGGGTTTGCCACTCTTCCGGCGCCGAGGCGAGGGCGCCGATGCGGGCGCGCACGTCGGCCGAGCGCTTGGCGTCGTGGGTCATCGTGGTCAGGAGGTTCTCGGGGAAGCGCTCGGCTCGCTCGGCGTTGCCGGCGTGGAACGTTGCTATGTCGATCCCGAAGCGCGACGGGTCGCCGCCCACGTCGTTGAGCGCGATCAGGCGGTTGTAGCGGTAGAACGCGGTGTCCTCGACGCCCTTGGCCATGATCGCCGGCGTGGTCTGCTGGAAGCGGGTGACGAAGCCCGGTGGCGCGGGTTGTTGGAGCAGCAGCATGGCTGCGACGGTGGCGTCCATGCCGGAACTCGCGATCGCCGCTCGGTCCTCGTCAGTCACGCGCCCGGCTACGGGATCGATGTACGTTCTGTACACCGGCAGGACGCCAGCGCTTGCTCAACTTCGGACTTTGGCGATGGGGCTGACATATGCGTGGCCTCAGCGCCAAAGTCCTCGCGGAGCAGGCGATCCACGTCCTGGGCGAACGGCCCGCGGACCTGCTCGAGCTTCGCCTCGTGCGCGATCTCGTCGAACGTGCGCGTGTCGCCCGACACCTGCTCCCACAACGCGGTGAGCGGTCCCGAGCCGGCCGGGTCGACGAACAGCGCACACACGTCGTTGAGGAACTCGTAGCCGACCGTGCCTGACACCGGCCAGTCGCGCAGCTTTTCGCCGGGATCGAGGATCTTCTCGACCCACGCGCGTTCGACGCCGTTCGAGCGCAGCCGCTCCAGATAGCCGGCGGGATCGGCCAGCCCATCCGGGTGGTCGATGCGCACCCCGTCGATCACGCCGTCGCGGACGAGCGAGAGCACCAACTCGTGAGTCTCGGAGAACACCTCCGGGTCCTCCTGGCGCACGCCGGCCAGGTCGCCGATGTCGAAGAAGCGCCGGTACACGCCGGTGGACGGGTCGACGTCGAAGAATCGAGCTCGCAGCTCCGGATCGGCCCAATAGCGGTTCGCGTCATCGGCCGCCATGTGGTTCGGCACCACGTCGAGGATCACGCCGAGGCCGGCGTCGCGGGCGCAGGCCGACAGCGTGCGGAGCCCCTCCGAACCACCGAGGTCATCCGACACCCGCCGGGGGTCGATCACGTCGTAGCCGTGGGTCGAGCCCGGGCGGGCCTGGAACGACGGCGATAGGTAGAGGTGCGAGATCCCCAGGTCGCGGAGGTAGGGCACGAGCGCCTGCGCCGCCGCGAAGCCGAACGAAGAGGTCAGCTGGAGGCGGTAGGTGGCGCGGAGTTCAGCGGGCCGGCCGTTCACTGCACCCGCTTCAGGACCACGATCGAGCGAGCGATCACTGGGACCTCGGTCCGGGCGCCATGGCGGCTGCTCCCCGGCTCGGCCTCGGGATCGGCGGTCGAGAGCTCGAGTGCCCACTGCGCGCCAAACCGCCGGCGCGGCAGCGTGACCGTGCGGTCCTCACCCTCGGCGTTGAAGATCAGGATGAACGAGTCGTCCTCGACGTCCTCGCCGCGCGGTCCCGGCGTGTCGATCTCCTTGCCGTTGAGGAACGCCCCGAGTACGTGCTCGCCGCCCTGCCAGTCACGGCGGGTCATCTTGTTGCCGTCGGCGCGGAACCACCACACGTCGGGCAGGCCCGAGTCCTTGACCTGCTTGCCGCGCAGGAACGTGTTGCGACGGAACACCGGATGCTCGCGGCGCAGGCGAATCAGCCGGCGCGTGAACTCGCGCAGTCCGGTCTTCTCCGGCGTCTCGGTCCAGTCGAACCAGGACAGCTCGTTGTCCTGGCACCAGCCGTTGTTGTTGCCGTGCTGGGTGCGCCCCAGCTCGTCGCCGCCGAGCAGCATCGGCGTGCCCTGGGAGAGCAGCAGCGTCGTCAGGAAGTTGCGCTGCTGGCGCGCGCGCACCGCGTTGATCTCCGGGTCGTCGGTGTCGCCCTCCACGCCGTGGTTCCAGGAGCGGTTGTCGTCGGTGCCGTCGTGGTTGTCCTCGAGGTTTGCCTCGTTGTGCTTGTGGTCGTAGGAGACGAGGTCGCGCAGCGTGAAGCCGTCGTGCGCGGTGATGAAGTTGATCGAGGCGAACGGGTCGCGGCCGTCGGCCTCGTAGAGATCCGAGGATCCGGACAGCCGCTCGGCGAAGTCGCCGCAGTTGGCGTAGCCCCGCCAGTAGTCGCGCATGACGTCGCGGTAGACCCCGTTCCACTCCGACCACAGGACGGGGAAGTTGCCGACCTGGTAGCCGCCCGGCCCGACGTCCCACGGTTCGGCGATCAGCTTGACCTGCGAGAGCACGGGGTCCTGGTGGATCACGTCGAAGAACGCCGACAGGCGGTCCACGTCGAAGAACTCGCGGGCCAGGGCGGAGGCCAGGTCGAAGCGGAACCCGTCGACGTGGCACTCGATCACCCAGTAGCGCAGCGAGTCCATGATCAGCCGCAGGACGCTCGGGTGGACGGGGTTCAACGAGTTCCCGGTGCCGGTGAAGTCCATGTAGAAGCGCGGGTCCTCAGGCATCAGCCGGTAGTAGGCGGCGTTGTCCACGCCCTTGAACGACAGCATCGGGCCCAGGTGGTTGCCTTCAGCGGTGTGGTTGTAGACCACGTCGAGGATCACCTCGATGCCGGCGCGGTGCAGCGCCTTGACCATCCCCTTGAACTCGCGCACCTGCTCACCGCGGGAGCCGGTCGCGGCGTACTCGCAATGCGGCGCCAGGTAGCCGATCGTGCTGTAACCCCAGTAATTGCGCAGGCCCTTCTCGGCCAGGAACGACTCGTCGGAGATGTGATGCACGGGCAGCAGTTCGACCGCGGTGACGCCGAGATCCTGCAGGTAGGCGAGGGCCGGTTCGGAGGCCAGCCCGGCGTAGGTGCCGCGCAGGTCCTCGCGCACGTCCGGGTGGAGCATCGTGAAGCCCTTGACGTGCGTCTCGTAGATCACGGTGTCGGCCCACGCGATGTTCGGCGGGCGGTCCCCCTCCCAGACGAACGCGTCGTCGATGACGACCGACTTGGGCATGGCCGCCGCGTCGTCCTCGTCGTCGGGCTCCAGGTCGGCGTCCTCCTCGCCGGTGGGGACGTAGGGCAGGACGTTGGCGTCGGGGGCCCAGTCGACTACCCCGTCGATCGACTTGGCGTAGGGGTCGATGAGCAGTTTTGCCGGGTTGAAGCGATGGCCCTCCAGCGGCGCGTACGGACCCTCGACCCGGAAGCCGTAGCGCAGCCCGGGCCCGGCCTCGGGCAGATAGCAGTGCCAGTTGTGCGCCGTGCGCTGGGTCATCGGGACGCGAGTCTCGTTGTCCTCGGAGTCGAACAGGCATAACTGCACACCGGTGGCGTGCTCGGAGAACAGCGCGAAGTTGGTGCCGCCTCCGTCCCACGTGGCGCCGAGCGGGAACGGGCTGCCGGGCCAAGCCTTGATCTCGCTCAAACGACCAGCACTCCCGACATCGGCTTGAGCTCGACCATCCCGTCCTCGATCGTCGTCTCGCCGTGCGTGGCGAGCTCCACCGTGGCACCCCGGCACGGCACGGAGCGCGGCTCGGAGCTGAAGTTCGCGATCACCTCGAAGCGCCCGCGCCGCATCAGCAGCCAGCGTGCCTCCTCGTCGAACTCGATGGCGTCGGGATCGGCCGGCGGCAGGCGCCGGCGGACCGCGAGCAGGCGCGCGTACAGATCGGCGAGCTCTGGATCGCGTGTGCGCGTGAGCTTGGAGCGCTCGAACGTCTCCGGGTCCTGCGGGTCGGGGATCTCGTCCGCGGCGAACGACGTGAACGACGCGAACTCCGTGCGCCGGCCCTCGCGGGTGGCGTCGGCGATCAACGGGTCGATGTGGTCGGTGAAGAACTGGAACGGCGCGTCCTCGCCGTACTCCTCGCCCATGAACAGCAGGGGCACGAACGGCGAGAGCAGGGTGATGAAGGCGGCCAGCGGACGAGCCGGCGCCGGCAGCCGGTCGCCCATGGCGCGGTTGCCGACCTGGTCGTGGTTCTGGTCGAACACGACGAACCGGGCGGGCGGCACGTCGTCGGCCGGAGCGCCGAAGCGCCGGCGGCGAAAGCTCGAGTAGATCCCGTCGTGGACGTGGGGGCGGTGCAGCGCCTTGGCCAATTGGGCCACCATGCCGAACTCCTCGTAGTAGCCCTCGTGCTCGTCGGTGACCAGCGCTCGGAGCGCGTGGTGCAGATCGTCGGCCCAGGCCCCGTCGCATCCCCACCCGCCCACGGCCCGGTCGCGCATCACCCGCGGGTCGTTCAGGCCGCTCTCGGCGATCACCAGCGCGTCCTCGCGCGCCTCGTGCACGCGGCGGGCCACCGCCTCCACCAGGTGCTCGGCGCTGGAGTCGACGATCGCGTGGATCGCGTCCAGGCGCAGGCCGTCGACCCCGAAGTCGCGGATCCAGCCGGTGGCGCTCTGCAGCACCCATTCGCGCACCGGGTCGCACTCGGCGTCGTCGTAGTTCATCGCCCGGCCCCACGGGGTCTCGTACTTGTCGGTGAAGTACGGGCCGAACGCCTCGAGCGCCGGCGTGCCCGACGCGCCCACGTGGTTGTAGACGACGTCGAGGATCACCGCCAGTCCGGCTTCATGCGCCGCCTCGACGAGTCGGGCGAAGGCGAGCGGCCCGCCATAGGCCGAGTGCGTGGCCGACAGGTAGATCCCGTCGTAGCCCCAGCCGTGATGGCCCGGGAACTCGGCCACCGGCATGACCTCGATCGCGGTGATGCCGAGCTCCGCTAACCCGGGCAGATGCTCGATGGCGGCATCGAACGTCCCTTGCGGCGTGAAAGTCCCAATATGAAGTTCATAAATCACGAGCTCGCGCATCACGGGCGCCCGCGGACCGGGCGGCGGCGCCGGGAGCTCGACGATGCGCGAGGGCCCGCGGATGCCGTCGGGCTGCCAGCGCGAGGCGGGATCGGGCAGCGTCTGCCCGTTGACGGAGTACCAGTAGTCGTCGCCCGGCAGGGCGGTGGTGACCGCCTCGTAGATCCCGTAGCCCGCGTCGGACAGAGCGACGTCGCGCCCGGCTACCCGCAGCGAAATCGACTCGGCCCGCGGCGCCCACACCCGGAACTCGGTGGTGCCGTCTGAACGCGGGCGCGCGCCGAGCGGGCGCTCCCAGGGGTATTCGGCGACGCCGAACTCGACGGGCGCGGACAACGTGAAGCTCACTGCGATTCCGGAATGAACCACACCGCCGCGAGCGGCGGCAGCGTGACCAGCGCCGACACGGGCTGGTCGTGCCATGGGATCGGCTCGGGCTCGAGCCCGCCCAGGTTGCCCACGTCGCTGCCCCCGTAGAAAGTGGAGTCGGTGTTGATCGCCTCTTTCCAGCGCGTCGCGCGGGGCAGCCCAAGGCGATAGCCCGAGCGCGGCACCGGCGAGAGGTTGGCCACGAACACCACTATGCGCCGCTCGCCGTTCGCATCGGGGCGCGAGGAGCGGGCGAAGGCCAGCACGTTCGCGTCGGCGTCGTTGGGCTCCAACCACCAGAACCCCGACGGGTCGGAGTCGATCTCCCACAGGGCGGGCTCGTCGCGATAGATCCGGTTCAGATCGCGAACCAGCGACTGGATGCCGGCGTGCTCGGGGTTCTCGAGCAGGTGCCAGTCGAGCGAGCGCTCGTAGCTCCACTCGGCCTCCTGGGCCAGCTCGCAGCCCATGAACAGGAGCTTCTTGCCCGGGTGCGCCCACATGTAGGCGTAGAGCGCGCGCAGGTTGGCCAGCTTCTGCCATTTGTCGGCCCCGGCCATCTTCCGGTACAGCGAGCCCTTGCCGTGCACGACCTCGTCGTGCGAGAGCGGCAGGATGAAGTTCTCGCTGAAGGCGTACATCAGGCTGAAGGTCAGCTCGTGATGGTGGTAACGGCGGTAGATCGGGTCCTGCTCGAAATAGGCGAGCGTGTCGTGCATCCAGCCCATGTTCCACTTGAAACCGAAGCCCAGGCCGCCCAGATAGGTGGGGCGGGAGACGCCCGGCCATGCGGTCGACTCCTCGGCCGCGGTGAGCGCGCCCGGCTCGCGTCCGTAGACGACCTCGTTGAACTCCTTGAGGAACGCCACCGCGTCGAGGTCCTCGCGGCCGCCGAACTGGTTGGGCACCCACTCGCCCTCGCGCCGCGAGTAGTCCAGGTACAGCATCGAGGCCACGGCGTCGACCCGGATGCCGTCCACGTGGTACTCGCGCAGCCAGAACAGCGCGTTTGAGACCAGGAAGTTGCGGACCTCGTGGCGTCCGTAGTTGAACACCAGCGTGCCCCAGTCGGGGTGCTCCCCGCGGCGGGGATCGGAGTGTTCGTACAGCGCGGTGCCGTCGAACCGCGCCAGCGCGAATTCGTCGCGCGGGAAGTGGGCGGGCACCCAGTCGAGGATCACGCCGACCCCGTTCTGGTGCAGGCGGTCGACGAACTCGCGGAAGTCGTCCGGCGAGCCGTAGAACGGTGTGGGGGCGAAGTATCCGGTGACCTGATAGCCCCACGAGCCCGCGAACGGATGGGCCATCACCGGCAAGAGCTCGACGTGGGTGAAGCCGAGGTCCTTGACGTACGCGCTCAGTTCGTCGGCCAACTCGAGGTAGGTGAGCGGACGGTTCCCCTCGAGCGTGTTCAGGCGCCAGGATCCCAGGTGGACCTCGTAGATCGAGACCGGCTGTTGAAGGGGCTGGAGCTCCTGGCGAGTGCGCAGCCACTCGGCGTCCTGCGGGCTCCACGTGTGCTTGGCCTCGAACACCACCGACGCCGTCTTCGGCGGTACCTCGGTGGCCAGCGCGTACGGATCGGCCTTCAGCAGGATCTGGTGGTCCTGGGTGAGGATCTCGTACTTGTAATTCGTGCCCGGCCCCACCTCGGGGAGGAACAGCTCCCACACGCCCGTCGAGCCGAGCGAGCGCATCGCGTGCAGGCGGCCGTCCCAGGCGTTGAAGTCGCCGACGACGCTGACCGCGCGGGCGGCCGGCGCCCACACGGCGAACGCGGTGCCCGTGACCGGCGGGTCGGATCCCATGATCCGGACGTGGGCGCCGAGCTTGTTGTAGAGCTCCTCGTGGCGACCCTCCGCGATGAGATGCTGGTCGAGCTCGCCGATCGTGGGCCCGAACGCGTAGGGGTCCTCGATCGTGAACTTGCCGGCGTCGCCGTAGTCGACCTCCAGCTGATAGTGGAGCGGAAGCTCGGCGTTCTCGAGCTTGCCCTCGAACACGCCGCCGGGGTGGATCTGCTGCAGCTCCACGCCCGGAGTGCCGTTGGTGATCGCGGTGACAGCGCAGGCGGCCGGACGCAGCACGCGCACGACCACGCCGCCGTCCTGCGGGTGGGCGCCGAGGATCGAATGGGGGTTTGAGTGCTCGCGGCGGACGAGCTGCTCAAGCTCTGAGGTGGCTACGGCGGTCATGACGTTTGTGACCTTCCCGGGTTCATGCGCTCTCAAGCAGGCGGACGATGCCGGCGACCGGGATCGGGGTCCAGTCGGGCCGGTTGTTGAGCTCGTAGCGGAGCTCGTAGATCGCCTTCTCGAGCTCGAAGATCGAAAGGAGGTTGTTGACCGCGGCCTCGCCGCCCGGCATCAGCGTCGGATCGATCGCGGCGAAATAGCAGCTCAGGAACTGCTGGCGCGCGCGCTGCTCGAGGTCCTCGGGGGCCTTCTGGCCGAGGAGGATCTCGATCGCCGAGGTGGCGTAGGCGAACGATCGCAGCATGCCCGCGACGTCGCGCAGCGGCGAGCGCTTCTGACGGCGCTCGGGGAGGGGTCGCGCAGGCTCGCCCTCGAAGTCGAGGATCACCCAACCGCGCGGCGTGTACAGGGTCTGGCCGAGGTGGTAGTCGCCGTGCGTCCGGATGACCCGGCCGGACACGCCGATCTGGGCACGCGAGGACAGCCGCTCGCGGACGTCCTGGCCGCGACCGGCGATCGGCGCCAGCCTGGGATCGTCGTCGGGCAGGCGCAGGAAGATCCGCTCGATGTCCTCGTCCACAGTCGCGGTCAGAAGCGAAAGCGCCTCCTGGCTCGGCTCCTCCGGGGAGAACGCGGGGTCGCCGGCGTCCGAGGCCAGCGTGTTGTGGAGCTGGGCCGTGACCGTGCCGAGGCTGCCCATTCGCTCGAGGAACACCTCGGGCGCGGTGAGGATCTCGTCCAGGGCCAGCTCCCAGCCGCCGATCGCGTCGGGCAGGAAGGCCTGGGCCACGCCCAGGGTGGCGGCGAACGCCTGCCCCTCGTAGTCGTACCAGCCGTGCAGCGCGGCGATGTTCGGGAAGCCGCGGTACGTGAGGAAGCGGAGCATCTCGAGCTCGGGGTTCAACCCCGGCTCGAGCTTGCGGAACACCTTGAGCACGATCCGGTCGTCGAACACGACTGACGAGTTCGACTGCTCGACGCCCATGAGCCGGACGTTGGTGGCCTCGGCGATGCTCTCGGTGTCGTCGACAAACGGATGGAAGCTGAAGCGCCCGACGTCGGTCTCTATCTCGTCGGTGGCGGCGATCCGGCGCATCAACTCGAGCGCCTGCTCGGGCTCGGCGAGCGCGTCGTACACGGCCCAGTGATCGGTATGGGCGATCGACTGCCCGTGCGGGACCTCGCCCGGCGGGCGGATGGCCAGCGGCAGCTGGTAGAGCTCGTGCGTCCCGCTGCCGAAGCGCGTCTCGACCAGCGCCAGCACGAGCGGCGGGTCATCGCGCAGGGTGATGCTCTCGACGATCTCGATACCGGTCACCGACCGCGCCTTGGAGGCGTACCAGCGCTGCTGCTGTACCCAGTCGCGCAGCTCCTCCTCGTCCACGCAGCGGCGGATCTCGTCCGCGGTGATGCCCTGAAGGCGCTCACTCATCGGTCGTCTCCTCCTGTTCGGGCTCGACCAGCTGGAACCAGAAGAAGCCGCGCGGGCCGAGCGTCAGCAGATAGGGCAGCTGGCCGATCCGCGGGAAGCGCGAATGGCCGAACAGCTCGACCGGATGGCGTCCCTCGTAGGCGGAAAGGTCGAGCTCGACGGCTTGCGCGGTACGGGCCACGTTGTGGACGCACAGCACGACGTCGTCCTCGAAGCTGCGGATGTGGGCGAAGATCCGTGGGTTCGAAGGCTCGATCGGCTCGTAGGTGCCGAGGCCGAACACCGGATGCTCCTTGCGCAGCGCGATGAAGCGATGCAGCCACCGCAGCAGGCTTGTCGCGGTCCGCAGCTGGGCCTCGACGTTGACCGCCTGGAAGCCGTACACCGGGTCCATCAGCGGCGGCGCGTAGAGCTGGGCGAAGTCGGCCCGGCTGAAGCCGCCGTTGCGGTCGCCGGTCCACTGCATCGGAGTCCGCACGCCGTCTCGGTCGCCCAGGAACACGTTGTCGCCCATGGCGATCTCGTCGCCGTAGTAGAGGACGGGCGAGCCAGGGAGCGAGAACATGATCGCGTGTAGGAGCTGGATCTCGTCGCGGCCGTTGTCGAGCAGCGGCGCCAGCCGCCGGCGGATCCCCAGGTTCAGCTTCATGCGCGGGTCCTTGGCGTACTCGGTGTACATGTAGTCGCGCTCCTCGTCGGTGACCATCTCGAGCGTGAGCTCGTCGTGGTTACGCAGGAACAGGCCCCACTGGCACGTCTCGGGGATGGCCGGGGTCTGTTCGAGGATCTCGTAGATGGGCACCGCCTGCTCCCGGCGGATGGCCATGAACATGCGCGGCATCACCGGGAAATGGAACGCCATCTGGCATTCGTCGCCGTTGCCAAAGTACTCGACGACGTCGGCCGGCCACTGGTTCGCTTCGGCCAGCAGCACCCGGTCGGGATAGTTCTCGTCGATCTCCTTGCGCACGCGTTTCAGATAGGCGTGGGTCTCGGACAGGTTCTCGCAAATCGTGCCCTGGCGCTCGTACAGGTAGGGGACGGCGTCGAGCCGGAAGCCGTCCAGGCCGAGGTCGAGCCAGAAGCGCAGCACCTCGATCATCGCGTTCTGGACCTCGGGGTTGTCGAAGTTGAGGTCGGGCTGGTGGGAGAAGAAGCGGTGCCAGTAGTAGGCGCCGGCGACCGGGTCCCAGGTCCAGTTCGAGGCCTCGGTGTCGATGAAGATGATCCGCGCGTCCTGGTATTTCTCGACCGTGTCGGACCAGACGTACCAGTCGCGCTTGGGGTTGTCCGGGCTCGAGCGCGACTCCTGAAACCACTGGTGATCCGAGGAGGTGTGGTTCATGACCAGGTCGGCGATCACGCGGATGCGGCGCGCGTGCGCGGCGTCGATCAACTCGTGCACGTCGTCGACGTTTCCGTAGTCCGGGTGCACCGAGGTGAAGTCCGCGATGTCGTAACCGCCGTCGCGGAGGGGGCTCCTATAGAAGGGAAGGAGCCAGATGCAGTCGACGCCCAGCCACTGGAGGTAGTCGAGCTTCTCGGTCAGGCCGCGGAAGTCGCCCGAGCCGTCTCCGTTGGCGTCGAAGAAGCCACGGATGTGGATCTCGTAGAACACCGCGCGCTTGAACCACAGCGGCTCGTGTTCGAACCACTGGCGGGCCTGGGCCGTGGCCTGGGCGCCGGCGTCGCTCTGCGGGGGCGCCGGACGCGGGGTGGTCCTGGTCTCGGCCGCGATCAGGTGCGTCAGGGTCGGTGGGCCGACGCCCATCAGTGTCGCGCCTCGAATGCGGGCGTACTCACGGGGACGGGCACCTAGATCTCGACGCGCACGATGTGCGCCTGACGGACGCCGGGCTCGAGCCGGACGTAGTTCGCACCGATGCGCCACAGGAAGCGGTCGCCGGTCAGCAGGTCGTGGGCGGTGAAGCTGGGCGGCAAGCCGAGGTTGGCGGGCACGATGGCGAGGCCCTCCTGGGCCTGGTGGGGGTCGACGCTGACGACCGTAATGATCGTGTTGCCCTGCGCGTGCTTGGCGTAGGCGATCAGCGCGTCGTTCGCGGTGTCGAGGAAGGTTACGTTGGAAAGGTCGTGCAGCGCGGCGTTCTCGCGTCGGATGTGGTTTATGCGCTCGATCATCGGCAGCAGCGGGCCGTCGAGCGCGCGCCGCTTGATCTCGTACTTCTCGGAGTGCAGGTACTCCTCGGAGCCGGGCTTGGCCGGCTCGTTCTCGAAGTGCTCGTAGCCCGAGTAGATGCCGTACGTCGGGCTCAGCGTGGCGGCGAGCACGAGGCGGGCCTCGAACGCCGGTCGGCCGCCGTGCTGGAGGTACTCGTGCAGGATGTCGGGCGTGTTGGCGAAGAAGTTCGGCCGGAAGTACTCGCTCTCTTCGGTGTGGGCCAGCTCGTTCACGTACTCGGTGAGCTCCCAGCGCGCGTTCTTCCACGTGAAGTACGTGTAGGACTGGCTGAAGCCGATCTTGGCCAGGTGGCGCATGACCGATCGTCGGGTGAACGCCTCCGCGAGAAAGACCACGTCGCGGTTGTGCTGGTGGACGTGTTGGATCAGCCAGCGCCAGAACTCGAACGGCTTGGTGTGCGGGTTGTCGACGCGGAACACCGTGACGCCTGCGTCCACCCATTGGAGGACGATTTGTAGGAGTGCGTCCCACAGGCCCTTCCAGTCCGGCGACTCCCAGTTGACGTTGTAGATGTCCTGGTAGCGCTTGGGCGGGTTCTCGGCGTACTTCAGGGTGCCGTCGGGGCGGCGGTGGAACCACTCGGGATGCTCGTGCAGCCAGGGGTGGTCGGCCGAGCACTGGATCGCGAAGTCGAGCGCGATCTCGATGTCGTTCTTCTTTGCGGCGCTCGTGAGTCGTTTCAGGTCCTCGAGCGTCCCGAGGTCGGGATGGACCGCCTCGTGGCCGCCGCTCTCGTCGCCGATCGCCCAGGGCGAGCCGGGATCGTCGGGGCCGGCGGTCAGGGAGTTGTCGCGACCCTTGCGGTTGGTGTGGCCGATCGGGTGGATCGGCGGGAGGTAGAGCACGTCGAAGCCGAGCTCGGCCAGCCTCGGAAGCTGGGTTTCCACGCCGCTCAGGCCGCCCCAGGATCGCGGGAAGAGCTCGTACCAGGCGCCGAACTTGGCCAGGGGGCGGTCGACCTCGATCGTAAGCGGAGGGTCGATGCTGACCGCGCCGTGCCGGGGCTGGATGCGCTCGAGGGTGGCGAACAGCTCCGGGCCGAGCGCCACGTCGTGCTTGGCGGTCTCGGGCACGTCCTCGTCGGACAGCGTGGCGATGGCGTGCTCGATCAGCGCCTGATCCGACTTGGCCTTGGCTTCGCCTGCCGCGGCGGTGAGGAGTTGGACGCCTTCCGAGAGCTCGCCGGCCAGCTCATGCTGCTGCGCGGTGACCTTGCGCTCGAGCTCGTCGCGCCAGGTGCCGAACACGTCGGTCCAGGCCTCGACCGTGTATTCCCACGCTCCCTTCTGGTCGACGTCGAAGCTGCCCTCCCAGCGCACGCCGCCGAGGTGGGCGTCGACGCGCACCATCTCGGTCTCGCGCCAGTTGCGGGCCTGCGGCGGCTTGTAGCGGACGACCGCGCGCAGGATGTCGTGGCCGTCGCGGAAGATGTCGGCCTCGACTTCGACCGTGTCCCCGACGACGCGCTTGGCGGGATACCGGCCGTCGTCGACCGCCGGCGTCGGGTACTGGATCACGATCCGCTCGGGGGGCGGCTTCGTGGTTCCCGGGCGGCGCGACTCGGCCGGGGTCGGTTCAACCTGGGTGCTCACGCGCGTCTTGGAGGTTGCTGCGGACCGGCGGTGGACGGGGTCCTCACGTCTCGAAAAATATCCTTCCTCGCGATGGGTAAACCCTTTCGCGTGATTCCGGCGTGATCGACCTTCCGCGGTCGAGCGGCGTTCAGCTGCACATCACGTCGTTGCCAGGGGGTCGGCTGGGGCCCGAGGCGTACCGATTCGTGGACTGGATGGCCGCCGCTGGGCAGACATGGTGGCAGGTGCTGCCGCTCGGTCCGCCCGACCGATACGGGTCACCGTACAAGGCACGCTCGGCGTTCGCGGCGTGGCCGGGGCTGCTGGCCGACCGGCGCGCGGCGGTGTCTTCTGGTGAGGTTTCCTCGTTTCGTGAGCGGGAGTCGTTCTGGGCGGTCGACTGGGAGCGATTCTCCGGTCGCGGGGCGTTGGCCGACCAGGTGCGGTTCTCGCGGGAGTGGGATGCCCTGCGGTCATACGCCGCTTCGGCCGGAGTGCGGCTGTTCGGCGACGTGGCGATCTACGTGGCGCCGGGAAGCGCCGATCATCGCGCCCATCCGTCGCTGTTCCGGTCCGGGTTCGTTGCGGGCGCTCCGCCCGACGCGTACTCGGCTTCGGGGCAGCTGTGGGGGAATCCGCTTTACGACTGGCCGGCGCTGCGCCGGCGGCGCTATCGCTGGTGGGTCGAGCGGCTACGGCGCACGATGTCGCTGTTCGACCTCGCCCGGATCGACCACTTCCGGGGGTTCGTCTCGTACTGGGCCGTGCCCGAGGGGGCGCGGACCGCGGCGTCGGGGCGGTGGGCGCGTGGGCCGGGGCGGGCGGTGTTCGACGCCGTCGTTGCTGAGCTGGGATCGGTGGCCTTGGTTGCCGAGGACCTGGGCGTGATCACGCCACCGGTGGCGCGGCTGCGCGAATCGCTCGGCTATCCCGGCATGGTCGTCCTGCAGTTCGGCTTCGATGAGGCCGCTCCCGACAGCGTCCACCGGTTCGAGAACCACGCGGTCGACCGGGTCGTCTACACGGGCACCCACGACCACGACACCGCGCTCGGCTGGTACTCGTCGCTGGATGCTTCGACGCGTTCGCGGGTGGATGAGACTGTGGCGTCGGTCGGCGTTCGCGAGCGGCAGGTGTGGTGGAGCCTGATCCGGCTGGCTCTGGCCTCACGCGCCCAGGTGGCGATGATGCAGGCCCAGGACGTGCTCGGGTTGGGGTCCGAGGCGCGCATGAACGCCCCGGGGCGGGTCGGTGGCGCGTGGAAGTGG
The DNA here is from genome assembly GCA_963832315.1 of uncultured Solirubrobacterales bacterium. Lineage (GTDB taxonomy): Bacteria > Actinomycetota > Thermoleophilia > Solirubrobacterales > Solirubrobacteraceae > Palsa-465. The sequence goes on from CAWHTT010000019.1 coordinate 285,742, forward strand.
CGGATGGAGGCCGGCGCGCTGAAGCCGGCGCTGGCGCGGCGGCTGCGCGAGGCGACCGAGGCCGCGGGCCGGCTGGTGGAGTAGGCGTAGGCGGCTCCCCTTGCTGACGCGGAAGGCGGTTGCGGGCGCCGCTCCCGCCTGGTGGGGAAGGCGGTCGCAGGCGCCGCTCCCGCCTGGTGGGGAAGGCGGTTGCAGGCGCCGCTCCGCCTGGGGGGAAGGCGGTCGCTGCCCCCACCGCGAGTTTTCTGCCATTCGGCGACTCCCGGCCCGCGAATGGCAGATCACTCGCGCTATACGCGAGTGAACGGCCATTCACCTCCTGCCGGGGGGGCGAGTGGCAGTTTGGTGGCGGTGGGGGCGCTGGGGCGCTGGGGCGCTGGGGCGGTGGGGCGCTGGGCGGTCGGGCGGTTGGGGCGGTGGGGCGCTGGGCTCAAGTTGCGCCGGCCGCCGCCGATCCCAGAGGGGATGAGTATTGACGCAGTGGTCGGCCGGATCGATCAGATCATGGCGATGCAGCAACAGCTCGCCGACCCCGCCGCCCTACAGAGCACCTCGGGTTCAACCGCGGAGACCATCCCGGGTACGACCAGCGCCACCGGCAGCACGCCGACGAGCTTCAGCGATGCCCTGAACTCGGCCCTCGGCACCTCGGCGCTGGGCACCGACCCCTCGACTACCGACGGCAGCGACCCGACCGGCGCTCTCACCTCGGCGCTGGCCACGGTCTCGCCGGGCCTCGCCACCAGCGTCGGGACCACCAGCCTCGGCACCGCGACCACGACCGCGACCGGATCGGCCCCCGCGCAGGTTCAGGCGATGACCAACATGGCGAACTCGCTGGTCGGCAAGCCGTACGTCTACGGTGGCGGGCACGGCGGGTGGGGCCCGCAGTCCGGCTACGACTGCTCGGGGTTCGTGTCGGCGGTGCTGCACGCCGGCGGCTACCTGAGCCAGCCGGTGGACACCACCGCGCTCCCGAGCCAGGCGGGCATGCAGGCGGGGCCGGGCCAGTACGTCACGGTGTACGACCGGGCCCTTCCCGGCCAGAGCGGCCACGTGATCATCGAGATCAACGGGCAGTTCTACGAGTCGGGAGGCTCGCACGGCGCGTGGGGTGGTGGCGGTGGCGTCGAGAAGATCGGCACGCCCTCGGCGTCCTACCTGGCCAGCTTCCCGAACGTGCTCCACCCCGCCGGCCTGTAGGCGCCGGCGCGTTCAGACCGACCCGCCGGCGCGTTCAGACCGACCCGCCGGCGCGTTCAGACCGACCCGCCGGCGCGTTCAGACCGACCCGCGCACGGAGACGACCGCGCGCAGCGCCACCGCCCGGGCGCTCACCTTCAAATGCCGGTAGACGTACGTGGCGTCGCCGCGCAGCCGCTGCCAGCGCGTGGTCTGAAAGGCGATCAGCGAGGACGGACTGATCGAGACCTCGACGCCGTCGCGCGCCAGCACGTCCAGCGCGCGCTCGGCGATGTCGATCTGGCCGAACGCGGTCGGGTGGACGTGGTCGGTCATCACGAGGTTGCGCGCGCCCCACGAGCGCAGGTCGACCACCAGCGCTCCCACCTCGGATGCCACCCGCGAGATCACCGCGTTCAGGTCCTCCACCTTCGCGCCCGCCCGCGGGCGGCCCAGGTCGACCGGCGCGGTCATCGTGAGCACCCGGTCGCAGCGCTCGGACAGGAACCGCAGGCAACCCCGGAAATCGTCTTCGAAGGCCCCGGCGTCCCACTCCATCGTGCGGACGTCGTTGACCCCGATGTACAGGCACCCGACGTCGTAGCGCGCCCCCGGCAGCGAACGCCGCGAGAACGCCGGGATCTGCCCGTGCAGCACGTCGGAGACGAACGCTCCATCGACCGCGTAGCACGTGAACGGCAGGCCCAGGCCGCGCGCCACCCACAGCGCCCAGGACTGCAGCGCGACGCCCCACTGCAGCTCTCCGCCCCCGTTCGTGATCGAATCGCCGAAGGCCAGCACGCCCAACCGGCAGTCGCCCTCCTGAACACTTGCGCCGGTCACGGCGCGCGAGACTACCCGCTTGTCCCATAATCCCCGCCCGTGAGTTATGGCCGGGTGACGATGAACGACGGCCGCGAGGACGTCAGGCGTGCCGCCGAGGATCTCGCGCAGCGCTTGCCCGACGCTCTCGCCCCGCTGGCGCGGCTCGCCTACAACTACCGCTGGTCGTGGCTGCCGGGCGGCCCCGAGGTGTTCGCAGCGGTCGACCCGAACCGCTTCGTGCTGGCCTGCCAGAACCCGGTGCGGCTTCTGCAGGAGGTCTCCAACGCCACCCTGCAGCGGGCCGCCGCCGACGGCGCGCTGCTCGAGCGGATCGCGGCGGTCGAGGCGCAGGTCAAGGCCGATCTGGAGCGCCCGCCCTACCCATCGATCGACCCGGCCCGGCCGGTCGCCTTCTTTTGCGCCGAGTACGGCATCCACGTCTCGCTGCCGGTGTACTCGGGTGGTCTCGGCGCACTGGCCGGCGACCTGCTCAAGGAGGCCTCGGACTGCGCGGTCCCGCTGATCGCCGTCGGGCTCATGTATCGCAAGGGCTACTTCCGCCAGCGCATCGACGCCGGCGGCTGGCAGCACGAGTACTGGATCGACACCGATCCCCAGCGCCTCCCCGCGGCGCTCGTGACCGGCGCCGACGAGATCCCGCTCAAGATCGAGGTGCCGATCTACGAGACCGAGGTGACCGCGCAGGTCTGGCGCGTGGACGTGGGCCGGGTGCCGCTGTTCCTGCTCGACACCGACGTGCCCGAGAACGGGCCGGTCGAGCGCTGGATCACCGGCCGCCTGTACGAGTCCGACGAGCACATCCGCCTGGCCCAGTACGTGCTGCTCGGCGCCGGCGGGGTCCGCGCGCTTACGGCGCTCGGGTTCGAGCCCGGAGTGATACATCTCAACGAGGGCCACGCCGCGCTCGCGCCCGTGCAGCTCGCGGCGCAGGAGATGCACTCGGGCGAGCAGCTCGCCGCCGGCATCGCCTCGGCGCGCGAGCGCACCGTGTTCACCACCCACACCCCGGTGCCCGCGGGCAACGACACCTACCCCACCAGCCAGGCCGAGGCGGCGATCGGAAACCTGATGAGCCAGCTCGGCATCGAAGCCCGCGAGGTGATCTCGCTGGGTCGGACCAACCCGGAGGACGAGGGTGAGCCGTTCGGGGTCACCCAGGCGGCGCTGCGGATGAGCCGGGCCGCCAACGGCGTCAGCCGCCGCCACGGCGAGGTGGCGCGCGAGATGTGGCGGGTGCTGTGGCCCGAGCTGCCGGTCGAAGACGTGCCCGTCGACCATGTCACCAACGGCGTGCACGTCCCGACCTGGATCGGCACGCCGATGCGCGAGCTGATGGATCGCCACCTGGGCGAGGGATGGATGGCGCACGCGGCCGAGCCCGAGACCTGGGCGGCGGTCGATCGCATCCCGGACGCCGAGCTGTGGCAGGCGCGCGAGGCCCAGCGCGCCCAGCTCGTCATTGAGCTCCGGACGCGCAGCACGGTCGAGCGCCTCCAGCGCGGCGACGTCCCCGAGTACGTGGGCGCCGCGGCGCGGACGTTCGATCCTCATGTCCTGACCATCGGGTTCGCGCGCCGCGTGGCCACCTACAAGCGGATCGACCTGCTGACCCGCGACCCGGAGTGGACGCAGGCGCTCCTCGGCGGCGACGAGCCCGTGCAGGTAGTCCTGGCCGGCAAGGCGCACCCGCGCGACGAGGAGGCCAAGCGCACCCTGCAGCGCCTGTTCGGCATGAAGGGCGCCCAGATCGTCGGCCAGCGAGTGGTGTTCCTCGACGACTACGACCTGGCCACCGCGGCCTGGCTGGTCCGGGGCTGCGACGTGTGGCTGAACGTGCCCCGCCCGCCGCTCGAGGCGAGTGGCACCAGCGGGATGAAGTCCGTGGTCAACGGCGGGCTCCAGCTCAGCGTGCTCGACGGCTGGTGGGCCGAGGGCTACGACGGCGAGAACGGATGGGGCCTATCCGGCGAGGTCGACTCCGACCATCCCGCTCAGGACGAGCGCGACGCGAACGCGCTGCACCAGTTGCTCGACGACGAGGTGCTGCCCACCTTCTACGACCGCGACGAGAACGGCCTGCCGGTCGCCTGGCTGGCCCGCGTCCGCGCCTCGCTCAAGACACTCGGCCCGCGCTTCAGCGCGACGCGGATGCTGTCGGAATACCTGTCGGGGCCTTACCGGGGGGCCTGACGCGAGCGGGAAGGTAGCGTCTGAAATCGGCGTCATTAAGTTGATGGCAGGCGAACGACTACGCAGCACCGATTAATGGGCTCTCGCGCCGATAGCACCAAGCCCAGCGCGAGCGAGCTAGCCGACCTCTCGGCGCTCGCCGACGGCACGCTGGAACCAACTCGACGTCCCCAGGTCGAGGCGAGGATCGCTGCCTCGCCCGAGCTGAGCGTGCTCTACGAGCGTGAGCGGCGGGTGGTCGATGCGCTGCACCAGGCGCGAGCTACCGATCGCGCACCCGAGCGGCTCCGCGCCCGGATCGAGGCTGCGCGCCCCACGCGCAAGGTAGTGGCCCGCAGGCGGATCGCCTACGCCGGCGGCCTGGTCGGGGCGCTCGCGGTGATCGCGCTGGCGCTCGTGCTCGTGCTGCCGGGCGGCACGCCTGGCGCTCCGTCGGTTTCCGACGCGGCGGCGCTCGCCACCCGCGGGCCCACCCAGGCTCCCCCCTCGCCCGACCCGGCCGATCCCGACTCCAAGCTGTATCAGACCGTCGGGGACGTCCAATTCCCGAACTGGGCTCACCTCCGGTGGCACGCGGTCGGCGCCCGCACCGACAAACTGAGCGGGCACGAGGCGGTCACCGTCTACTACGAGTGGCGCGGCAAGCGGATCGCCTACACGATCGTGTCCGCCCCGGCTCTGGCGCAACCGGCGGCGCATCGCACGTGGCTGAACGGAACCGAGCTGAGGACGACGACCCAGAACGGGCGTCTCGTGGTCAGCTGGCACCTGGGGAGCGACACGTGCGTGCTCTCCGGCGCCGGGGTCAAGGCCGCTGTGCTGCAGAAGCTGGCGGCGTGGAAGGTCCCGACGGCGGGTCGCTGACGAGGTCGCGCGCCACCCGCTGGCGCGCGCGGTGCAGCCGAGTGGTGATCGTCGCCTCCCGCACCCGCAGAGCGCGGGCCGCCTCGCGGTAGGACAGACCGACCACGTCGATCGCGACCAGCGCGTCGCGGAAGTCGTCGGGCAGCCGCGAGATCGCGGCGTACAGCTCGGCGGACTCCACGCGCGACTCCGCCGCCGGTGCCGTGGGGTCCTCGATCAGGTCGATGTCGTCGGGCAGCGGGACGGTCTGGGGCCGTCGAGAAGCCGTGCGCCGCGAGCTGAAGAACGTGTTGCGCAGGACGCGCAGCAGGTAGCCGAGATCGTCCTCGGAGTGCAGGAAGCGAGGCCGGCGCAGTATCCGCTCGAAGGTCTCCTGGACGAGGTCCTCGGCCTCCTCGCGGGAGCCGCACAGGCTCCATGCGGCGCGGTAGAGCCGGTCGATGTGGTCGCCCAGCGCCTCGGGATCGAGCTGACGTGCGTTCATCCGGTGGCCGGGCTCAGGATACGGATGCCGCGACCGCCGCTGGGATAACGCGCCGGCTACCCCTGCAGGTCCGACAACGGCCGCGGAGGGGGTCCGACGTACTTGGCGGTGGGGCGGATCAGCCGGCCCTCGCGCTTCTGCTCGAGGATGTGCGCCGACCAGCCGGCGGTGCGCGCGCAGGTGAACAGCGGCGTGAACAGCTCGGGCGGGACCTCTGCGAAGTCGAGCACCACGGCCGACCAGAACTCGACGTTGGTAGCGAGCACGCGGTCGGGCCGGCGCGCTTCAAGCTCGGCCAGCGCCGCGACCTCGAGCGCCTCGGCGACCTCCACGCGCGGCGCGCCGATCTCCTTGGCCGTGCGGCGCAGCACGCGCGCCCGCGGGTCCTCGGCGCGGTAGACGCGATGGCCGAACCCCATCAGCCGCTCGCCGCGATCGAGCAGGTCCTTCACGTAGCGCTCGGCGTCGCCCATCTCGGCGACGTCGTCGAGCATCTTGAGCACGCGCAGCGGAGCGCCGCCGTGGAGCGGACCCGACAGCGCGCCGACGGCGGCCGACAACGCCGCCGCGACGTCCGCGCCGGTCGAGGCGACCACCCGTGCGGTGAACGTGGAGGCGTTCATCCCGTGCTCGGCGGCCGAGTTCCAGTACGCGTCGATCGCCTGGACGTGGCGCGGATCGGCCTCACCGCGCCAGCGGATCAGGAACCGCTCGGGGATCGAGCGCGCCTTGTCGACCTCGGTCTGGGACACCGGCGGCTTGCCGATCCCGCGGGCCGACTGCGCGACGAACGAGAGCGCCATCACCGACGCCCGGGCGAGGTTGTCGCGAGCCTCCTCGTCGGAGATGTCGATCAGCTGCCCGAACCCCCATTGCGGGGCGAGCATGGCGAGCGCAGACTGCACGTCGACCCGAGGATCGCCGGATCGCACGCTCAGCGGGAAGGGCGCGGCCGGGGGGAGTCCGGGCAGCAGGTGCCCGTCGACGAGCAGCCCCCACACCTGCTCGAATGGGACGTTCCCGACCAGTTCCTCGATATCGACACCGCGGTAGCGCAGCGCGCCGCCGGCCCGATCGGGCTCGGCGATCTCGGTGGCGAAGGCGACGACGCCCTCGAGGCCAGACTGGACTTCGGCGGTGGCAGACATGCCCGACAGCGTAGTGACCGCGCTGCCGGAGTAGCCTTGCCCGCCGTGTCCGAGCTGTTGCTCCGGTCCGCCACCGAGCTCGCCGCGCTGGTCCGCTCCGGCGACGTGTCCGCTCGCGAGCTGGTCGAGGCCTCGCTACGCCGGATCGACGAGCTGCAACCGACGCTGAATGCCTTCACGCATGTGGCGCACGAGTCGGCGCTCGCGGCCGCGGACGCCGTCGCACCCGGCGATCCCGCGCCCGTTCGCTGGCGTGCCGATCGCGATCAAGGACAACCGGGCGGTGAACGGCATGCCGCTCACGATGGGCAGCGACCTGTTCGCTGACTTCGTGCCGGGCCGCGACGCGTACCTGGTCCGCAGGCTGCGCGAGGCCGGCTTCGTGATCGTGGGCAAGACCTCGATGCCCGAGATGGGGATCCTGCCCACCACCGAGCCCCGCCGCTTCGGCCCGGCTCGCAACCCGTGGGACCCCGGGCGCACGCCGGGCGGCTCGAGCGGCGGCGCCGCCGCGGCGGTGGCGGCCGGGATGGTGCCGGTGGCGCACGGCAACGACGGCGGCGGCTCGATCCGGATCCCCGCCGCCTGCTGCGGGCTGGTCGGGCTCAAGCCGGCGCGTGGGCGAGTCTCGGTCGGGCCCGACGGAGGGCACAGCTTCCTGGTCTGCGACGGCGTGCTCACCCGCACGGTCCGCGACACCGCCCATGTGCTCGACGTGCTGGCCGGCCCCGAGCTCGGCGACGCCACCTGGGCCCCGCCGCCGCCGGCGGCCGGCTACACGGCGCTGACGGAGGTCGATCCCGGGCACCTGCGGATCGCCCTGACGATGACGTCGCCGCGCGAGGGCGCCGCCCTCGACCCGGTGTGCGAGCAGGCGGCGCGGGACGCGGCCTCGCTGCTCGAGTCGCTCGGGCATCACGTCGAGGAGATCACGCCCCCGTGGGCGGGCCTGGACCTCCTCCCGGACTTCACCCGAGCCTTCGGGCCGCTGGTGTCCTTCACCACCTGGCTGGGCGGGCACCTCACCGGGCGCGAGCCCACGGCCGACGACGTCGAGCCGCTCACCTGGACGCTGTATGAACACGCGCGCGGCCAGGACACGATCAAATACCTGACCGCCGAGTACCGCCTGGAGTCGGTGGCGCGTTCGATCGTCCAGGCGCTCGAGCCCTACGACGTCCTGCTCACCCCGGTGGTGGCCCAGCGGCCGGTGCCGATCGGAGACATCCACGGGCTGGGGCCGGACCCGATGGCCAACTTCCGCAAGTCCGCCGACTTCACGCCGTTCACCGCGATCTTCAACGTCACGGGTCAACCGGCCATCGCGCTGCCCCTCTACCAGGGCGAGGACGGCCTACCCACCGCAGTGCACCTGGTCGGGCCGCCGGCGCGCGAGGAGGTGCTGCTCAGCCTGGCCGTGCAGCTCGAGGCCGCGCTGCCGTGGGCCGACCGGGCGCCGGCGCTATAGCGCGCGCCAGCGGCGCCCGTCCGTAGTGCCCCAGAGGCCCTGGCCGGGCGCGAGCAGCCAGGCGTGAGTGGGCGAGAGCACGTCGAATGCGGCCGGGCCGCCCTGTGGGTTGACGCCGGGAACCTCGCGCCACCGAGGCAGATCACCCACCAGTCGCGGGGACCGGCGGTCGTGAGGAAGCCGCCGAAGCACGGACGTCCCATCTATGTCGGGCAGTCGCCTGTGCGCGAGAACCGCTGCGCACCGCGCGTTATTACGGTGCGGGCAGCCGAGTGTCCAAAGCGTTTTCCGTGTGATCGTGAGCGCCGCGACCGACCTGGGCACCGGCTGCACCGTCCAATCCCCGCCGGCGTCGGTGGTGGCCAAGAGCGGTCCGGCGCCCGTCGAGGCCCACACGCTCTGAGGCGAGGTGGCGGTGATCTGCTGGACGAGCACGCCTGCCGGCGCCCGTCGCCAGCACGGCGGCCCACCAGCCGTGCCTCACGGCAGCGCGACGCGGTGGTAGGTCTGACCGCCGTCGGTCGTGTAGAAGAGCCGCTCGTTGGCCGGCGCGATCTTCCCGACGAACCCCAGCGCGACCCCGTGCGTGGGGTCGGTGAAGCCGAGGTAGGCCCACTGGGCGATGCCCGTCGGGCCCGTCCGGTTCCAGGTCGCGCCGTCGTCGGTGGTCCGGTAGAGCTGCTGGTAGCCGACCACCGCGGTGCTCGCCGACGCCGCCGCGAACGCCGCCGAGTTCGGCAGGCTCAGCCCGGTGCTCACGACCGCCGTGAAGTGCGCACCGCCGTCGCTCGAGCGCCACACGCCGCTGTCCATCCCGGTCGCGCACCGCGCCCAGACCACCGGCGGCGCCGGTGCCGCGAACTCGCAGGGCAGCCCGGGCGAGGGCGCGGGGTAGGCGGTGAAGCTCTGGGCGCCGTCGTGCGAGACCAGCACGTTGCCGCCGATCCCGGTCCCCTGGCCCGACTGGACGATCACGTCGGTGCCCTGCACCCACAGGCCGCCCGAGACGACGCCGGCGGCGGGCACGGCGCTCCAGGCGTCGTGGGCCACCGGCGAGCGCATCAGCCGACCGTTGCCGCCGCTCGTCGGCTCGACCGTCGCGTAGACCAGGCCGGCCGTGATCGCGAGGTCGGTGACCGCGCCACCCACATCGACCGCGCGCCAGCTCGTCCCACCGTCGTGGGTCGCGTACAGGTCGGGGCCGTAGGCGAAGCCGTTGTTGGCGTCCGCGAAGCGAATCTGGGCGTAACCGGAGGTGCCGGAGGACTCGGTGACCAGCGGGGCGGGCGGCGCGTGGATCGCGGTGAAGGCGCGCCCGCCGTTGGTGGTCTGGAGGATCGACCCGCACGGCGCCGTCTGCGTGGAAGCGCAAGACCCGGCGCCCAGCAGCCACCAGTTGAGATCGCTGATCGCGGTGAACGACTGCGGGGCGAGGTGTGCGGGCACCGAGGCCGGCGCGGTGGCCGCCGTCTTGGTCTTGGCTCCGGTGGACGGGGTCTTGGCCGTGGCCGTCCGCGAGTGCGCCCCGCTGGACGCCGCCGTCGTTTGCGGCTTGCGCGTGTGCACGTTCTCCAGCACGATCGCCACGACCGCCGCGACGACCGCGGCCGCGGCCAGTACCGCCAGCGCCTCGGAGCCTCGGCGCGGCCGGCGCGGGCCACCGGCGCGGCGTTGGGGCGGGGCCGGGGGACGAGCCCGCAGGCGCTGGCGTGGGCCCTGCTCGGTCAGCTGGGTGAGCTGCGACTCGACCCGATCCAGATAGTCGTTCATGCGGATCCTGTCTCCTTGATCTGCTCGCGCATCCGGGCCAGACCGCGGCTGACCCGCTTGCGCACGACCATCTCCGAGCATTTGAGTTGTGTGGCGATCTCGCGGTAAGAGCGCTCGTCGAGCACGCGCGAGCGGATCGCCGCGCCCTCGTCCGCCGGCAGGTCGTCGACGAGGCGCAGGATGCCCGCGCCGCCCTGCGCCACCTCGACGATCCGGGCCAGATCCCCGTCGTCGAGGGCCACGGGCTCGAAGCCCAGCCGGTGGCGGGCCCGCGCCTCGACCCGGCCGCGGCGCCAGCTCATCAGCAGCTTGTTGCGGGCGATCCCGATCAGCCAGGGCGCGGCCGAGTCGTTCTGCTCGGCGTACCGGCCCGCGGCCAGTAGGACGGCCGCGAACACCTCGGCGGCCAGGTCAGCCGACGCCTCGGGGTCCCGCGTCTCGCGCATCAGGTACGCGAGCACGGTCGGCACATGCCGCCGGTAGAACACGGCAAACGCTGCTCCGTCTCGCGACGCGATCGCCGCTAGGAGCGCGGCGTCGGAGGAGTGCTGGCGGTTGTCCATTCGCCCCTGTATTGCTCGGGTTCCCGGATGTGTGACAGAGGCTATCGGCCTCGGGGACGTAAAATCCGCGCTCGACTGTCCCCGAATCTCAAGAGGAACGCGAGATCCCATGGCCTACGTCATCGCCGAGCCCTGCATCGGCACGAAGGACAATTCGTGCGTTGAGGTCTGCCCGGTCGACTGCATCCATCCCACTCCCGACGAGCCGGACTACGACGACGTCCCGATGCTGTACATCGATCCGGAGGAGTGCATCGACTGTGATGCCTGCGTCGAGGCCTGCCCGGTGGATGCCTGCTTCGCCGAGGACCAGCTGCCCGACGAGTGGCAGCACTACACGAAGCTGAACTCGGACTATTACGCCAATCGGGGTTAGGGGCCTCGCTGCGCTCGGCGTCCCTGGGGCCGGGTACCCCGTCCGGACAGGGATCGCGGGTCGCGGTGGCTACGTGACGGATAAGTCGTCACGCCGGCGGGATCCCGCTGGGCGTGACGAGTAAGCCGCGTGGGGCGCGGCTAACGCGTCACGGCGCGGGTAGTGTGCCCCGCGTGACGCGTTATCCGGGTGGGTCGCAGCCCCGCGACTGGCCGCTGGGCATGGACGCTCAGCGGAACGGCGTCGCGGCTGCGGCGCGCTCGGCATCCCTGCCTCGCCTGACGCGCCGGCCGCGACATCATCCGGAGGACGCCGCCGCAGGCGGCCCATGAGGAGTTAAGCCATCGGGAGCGACATGCCGGCCGGCTTGGGCGCGGCGGCCGGCGCCGGCATCTGCATGACCGGCAGCTCGATCGGGGACAGCGCGATCAGGCCGCGGGCCGCGTGATGCAGCGCCTGGGCGGCGGGGTCGTCGGGGTCGGAGAAGACGATCGGGACGCCGGCGTCGGACTGCTCGCGCAGGCCGATGGTCAGCGGCACCTTGCCGAGCAGCGGGACCTCGAGCTCCTCGGCCAGGAGCTGGCCGCCGCCCTCGCCGAACAGCTGGAAGCGCTCGCCGCTGGGGGTGACGAAGCCGGACATGTTCTCGATCACGCCGGCGATCTCGAGCTTGAGCTTGGTCGCCATCTCGGCCGACCGCCGGGCCACCTTCTGGGCCACCGGCTGGGGCGTGGTGACAATGACGAACTTGGCCTGGGGCAGCAGCTGGGCGAGCGTCATCGACACGTCGCCGGTACCCGGGGGGAGGTCGATCAGCAGGTAGTCGAGCTCGCCCCATTCGACATCCTCGAGGAACTGCTGCAGCGCCTTGTGGAGCATCGGGCCGCGCCACACGACCGCGGCGTCCTGCTCGACGAAGAACCCGATCGACATCACGCTGATGCCGTCGTACGCCTTCAGCGGGATGATCTTGCGCTCGGCGTTGACGTGCGGACGCTCCGCGCCGAGGCCGAGCATGCGCGGCTGGGAGTAGCCCCACACGTCGGCGTCGAGCACGCCGACCTGCTTGCCGTCGGCGGTCAGCGCGGCGGCCAGATTGGCGGTCACGCTCGACTTGCCCACCCCGCCCTTGCCGGAGCCCACGCAGATCACGTTCTTGACCTGGGCCAGGGCACCCTCGGGCAGCGAGCCACGGCCGAGCTTGCGCCCCAGTGTCGCCTTCTCGTTGTCGGACAGCACGTCGAAGCTGACGTTCACGGCGGTCACGCCGTCGAGGCCCCGCACCGCTTGGGCCACGCCGGTCTGGAAGTGGCTGCGGATCGGGCAGCCGGGCGTGGTCAACGAGACCATCACGTCGATCACGCCGTTCTCGTGGATGTCGACCGACCGCACCATCTCGAGCTCGACGATGTCGCGCCGGAGCTCGGGGTCGATCACGGAACGGAGGGAATCGATTACTTGGTCTCGGGTTGGCATGGAATTGATTGTAGGCCGCGGAGTGCCCCGGCCGGGCTGTGTGAGGTGCGTCACGCAGGCGTGTTCTGTCCGTTTAAAGACCGACGGGGCGCCACTTCCGTGGCGCCCCGGCGGTTGAGGGAGGAGAGGGTGCTGCATTCGCCGGCGAGGTTATGAGGCCGGCGAACCTGTCCCGCGGCTGTGACGCTCTCCTGGGCGCCCAGGCGGGGTAAGCCTTTTACTGCTCTACGAGCCGATCAGTCCTTGCGCATTGGAGACCAGGCGCTCCACGCGCGCGCTCACCGCGCCGGACTGCTTCTCGAAATCCCTACGCACTGAGCTTAGCTCACGGTTCAAGCGCCGCTGGTTCTGGCGCATCGTGCGCTCAACCAGGCTGCGCCGCTGCCGAAGCTCGCGCTCAAAGCGTGTACGTGCCCGGCGAACCTGCCGCTCAAACCGGTTGCGCGCGGTGGCGCCGCGGCGCTCGTAGCGCTTGAGCTCCCGCTCGAGGGCCGGGCGAGTGCCGTACTTGGCGGCCAGGCCCTTCACGGTCGTGACCAGGTCCTCGCCGGCGAGCAGGCCGGCGCCGACGGGAACGAGCACCGCGCGCTCGGCGAGCACCTGCGCCTGGGCGGACCGGGTCTTGGGCTGCGCGGACGTGGTCGCGCGGGTCGCGGTACGCCGCGTGCCGGCGGTCGTCCGGTTGGCGGTGCGCCGCGTGCTGGCGGCCGTCCGCGCGCCCGTGGTCGCGGGCTTTCTTCGGGTCGTTCGCTTGGTGGCGGGCTTCTGCGTGCCCGAGGAGGTGGTAGCCATGCTCTTACTCCCGTTTAGATCTTGTCTCGGAATCGATCGAACATGTGTTTGTACACGACAGGCTAGCGCGTGTTACAGCCCCGTCTCATGAAAAGTTCGTGAACTGTCGCGGTTTTAAGCCGCAGCGTCCGGCTCTGACCGGCGGGAAGGGCCGAGCTCACGGGGCATCGTGCGCTCGATCCAGGCATGGGGATCGCGCAGCTCGGCCAGCGTGGGCAGGGCCTCGGGGCCCGACCACACGTGGTGCAGGGCCTCCGGCCCCCGCTCCTGCACGATCGCGTCGCAGAAGAACTTGCCCTGCTCGTACTGCTTGAGCTTGAGCTCGAGCCCGAGCAGCCGCGCCACCAGCCGTGACAGGCCCGACTGTGACTTGCGCCGGCGGTCGAGCGCGGCGCGCAGCTTGGGCAGCGAGGGGAGCAGATCGGGCGCCACCACATCCATCACGTGCTCGGCGTGGCCCTCGATCACCGCCATCACAGCCTGCACGCGGTCGAGCGTGTCGCGCTCCGGCGTGGTGGTGACGATCGAGATCAGGTCTCCGTTGCGCAGGTGGCCGAGCACCCGCTTGACCTCGTCGGTGCTGGGGATGTGCAGCTTGCGCGGTGTATCCAGGCGCACCTCGGCGCTCTTGAGCAGCTCGCGCACGAGGCCGGCCACGTGGGGGTGGAGCCACGGCACGCCGGCGAACTGGACCGCGTGGGTGACCTCGTGCAGCGTCACCCAGGTCATGAACTCCTCCTCCTCGGCCCGGAACGCCTCCACGGCCTGCCCGAGGTTGGGGAGTACGAAGAGCAGGCGCGGGGGCCGGTCCTCGACCGCCTCGTCGAGCAGCACCAGCTCGTACTGGCCGAGCACGCGCTGCCCCAGGTAGCCGACGACCACGCCGACCTCCGTGCTGAGGATGATTCCCATCCCGATCTCCATGACAGGCTTGAGCGGGCCCAGGTTGTCGCCGGCGCGCTTGAGCACCGGGTCAAGCAGGAGGCGCATCGAGTCGAGGTTGGTGGCCACCCATTCCTCGCGGGTGATGCCCTCGGGGGGTGGGAGCGGCCGGGCGGGCGTGAGGCCCGTGTACGCGACCACGCGGGTTTCGGCCTCGACAGCCAGCGCAGCCAGGTCGGCGGTCGGGGGCTCGGCCTCGCCGGTCCCGGCCACGAACGTGGCGATCCGCTTGGCGATGACCCAGTCGATCACGCCGGGATCCTCTCGAGCATGGCCAGCGTGTCTTGCGAGCGGGCGGCGATGACCGGGGAGGCCGGATCGGCGGTGAGCGGTGCGCCCAGTGGGTGATCGCACCATGGGAAGCTGACGTGGCCGCCTGCCTCGCGAACGATGAGCTGCCCGGCGGCGGCGTCCACCCCGCGCGAGCGCCGCAGGGAGACCATGCCGTCGAAGCGGGCGGCCGCCACCTGGCACAGCGAGGCGGCGATCGTGCCAAGAGCGCGCAGGCGGTAGGCGCTGTCCTGGAGTGCCTCGATCGAGGCTGCGATCCAACGGGGGTCGGCGGACTCGATGCCGAGCACCTCGAGCCGTCCGTCGCGCCCGCGGCGCTCGGCCAGGGTGGGGTCGAGTCGCTCGCCGTCCAGCCAGGCGCCTTCGCCTCGCCACGCCCACCACTGCTCGCCCGGCCCGAAGTCGTGCACGAACCCGAAGGCCACGTCGGCCATCGTCTCGCCGTCGGCCACGGCGATTGACAGGGCGTAGCTGGGGATGCCGCGCTTGGCGTTCAGCGACCCGTCGATCGGGTCGATGATCACCCGCACCTGGTGGTCGCCGTAGCTGATCACGCCGCGCTCCTCGGACACCGCGCAGAACCGGTAGCCCTCCTCGCGCAGGCCGTCCAGCTCGTCGAATACGAGCTGCTCGGCGCCCGAGTCGATCTCCAGCGTGCGGTCGCCGCCGCTGCCGCGGGTACCGGTCTCCTGGGCCCGCTCCTTGGTGGTCGGGACCTCAGCGAGCATGCGCTCGAGACCCGTCACCGCCCGTCGGCAGACGGCCAGCCAATCTGCGTCGAGTGCCGAGCGGGTGGAGGTCATAGCCGACTTATGCTGTCAGACATGGCGCTCACGCTAGACCCTCTCCTTCCCGCTCAACGGGAGGCTGTCACCTGTGAGCACGAACCGCTGCTGATTCTGGGTGCCGCGGGCACCGGCAAGACCCGGACGATCGAAGCCCGGTTTCTGAGCCTGGTCGAGCAGGGACAGCGCCCGGAGCGGATGCTGCTCTTGACCGCCTCGGCCGCGCGCGCCGACGCCTCGCGGGTACGGCTGGAACGCGGCCTCCAGGCCGGCTACGACGAGATGTTCGTGCTCACGGCCGTCGATCTGGCGGAGCTGATCCTGGGGGTGGCGGGGGTGGGCGAGGGGGTCGGCGGGTCCAGTATGAATCCGCTCGAGCCGGTGCTCGGCCCGGCGGAGCGGTTCGCCATGCTGCTCGACGGGATCGGCCGACTGTCGCTCGTGCGCCACGATTTCGGCGGGAGCGCCCATGCCCTGCTCGCCGGGTTCATCCGCCGGATCGACCGGCTCAAGGCGCATCTGGTGGGGGCGGAGGAGTACGCCCGCTGGGCTTTGCGGCTGGCAGAGGCGGGCTCGGACGGGGACGGCGGGGACGCGGCGGTCGAGCAGGAGTTCGCCGAGGTGTATCGAGTCCACGAGCGGCTGCTGGCCGAGGCGGGGGCTCGGGACGCCGGCGATCTGATCCGCGATGCGCTGCGGGTGGTGAACGAGCGGCCGGCTGTGGCGCGGCGGTTCGAGCATGTGCTGGTCGATGACGCGCACGACTTCTCGCTTGCGTCGGCCACTCTGGCGCGAGCGGTGGGGGGATCGCGCCTGACCGTGGCCGCCGACCCGGTGCGAGGCTTCGGCAGCGGCTCGCCTTTGTTTGCCGCGGAGGCATCCGGGGCGCGCGTGGTCGATTTGGATTGCAGCCTGCGAGTGCCGCGCCGGGCGATGCGAGCGGCCGGCGCGGTGGTGGATCTCGGATCGTTCGAGCCGGCGTCGGTCGAGGGTGAGATCGCCTTCTGGCGATGCGCCAACGAGCGAGCCCAGGCCCAGGCGGTGGCGGTGGACGTGGAGCGGTTGATCGCGGGCGAGGGGGTGTCGCCCGGCCGGATCGCGGTGCTGGTGCCGAGCGTGGCGCGGGAAGGCCAGGCGGTGGCGGTGGCGCTCGAGGAGCGGGCGGTGTCCCATCGACTGGTCGGCGAGACGGCGTTCTTCCGGCGGGCCGAGATCCGCGACGTGCTGGCGTGGCTGCGGTTGTTGGCCGATCCGACGGACGCGCCGGCCGTGGTTCGGGCTCTGGCCCGCCCGCCGATCGAGCTGCGCTCCGTGGACATCGCCCGCTGCACGCAGATCGCGCGCCGGCGCAAGCTCGACATGGTGGCCGCGCTTGAGGCCGCGATCGAGTCGCCGCAGGTGCCGCCCGAGGCCCGCGAGCGGATCCACGTGTTCTTGAAGCTCTACCGGGCCGGCATGGCGGAGATCGACAGCACCCGGCCCGACGTGTACGTGCACCGGCTGATCGATCGCCTGGGGTTGCGCCGCCAGCAGCTGTTCGCCGCCCAGTCGAACGTGGTCGAGCGTCTGCGGGCGCTGGCCCGCTTCGGCGAGTTGGCGTCGGGCTTCGCGCGTCGCTCTCCGCACGCCACTCCCCGCGAGTTCGCTCGGCACATCGCGGCGGTGGCCGACTTCGGGCTGCGCGAGCACGAGGAGCCGGACCTGCTCGGGCCTTCGGTGGTTCAGGTGGTGGCGCTGGACGGCGCCGCGGCGCTCGAGGCCGAGCACGTGTACGTGCTGGGGCTCCACGCCGGGCTGACCGAGCCGGTGCCGGATCCCGCGCTTAAGGAGGCCGTCGACGCGTCGGCGGAGGTCCGCGGCCCGGCGCCGGTCGTGCGCCAGGCGCTGTACGTGGCGGTGACGCGGACGAGCCGCCGCGTGGTGCTGGCCTATCCGGCGGTGGCCGAGCGCGGGTCTGCGTTCGTCCCGGTGCCGGCGGTGGAGGTGATGCGGACGGCCCTGGGCGCGGCCTGGCACGACCAGGAGGAGGAGATGTTCGGGCCGGCCGAGACCCTCCACTCGACCTATCGGCTGCTGCGCGATGAAGTCCTGGAAGGCACGATGCGGGCCGGCGGGCGGCTGGCCGAGCTCCGGCTGGATACGGATTTGGACGTGTCGCACGCGGTGGTGCGCTACCTGGAGCTGTTGAAGCTTGCGGCGCTGATCGAGCGGCCCGAGGGCCAATCGCTGGCCGAGGCCGTGCGCGACGTGAACTCGCGGATCCTCCAGGCGGTGACCGCCGAGCAGCGCGAGATCTTCACGTCGTCCGTGCTGGATGACTATCTGCTCGACGCCGAGCGGGACGCGCGGCGGCGGGCGGCGGCGGTGGCGGCGCGCGACGACCCGTCGGTCGAGTCGTTCCTGCCGGTGCGCGGTGACGGAATCGTGCTGTCGGCGTCCGACATCGACACCTACCGGACGTGCCCGTTGA
Organism: uncultured Solirubrobacterales bacterium; assembly: GCA_963832315.1. Lineage (GTDB taxonomy): Bacteria > Actinomycetota > Thermoleophilia > Solirubrobacterales > Solirubrobacteraceae > Palsa-465. Next base: position 303,389 of record CAWHTT010000019.1, read on the forward strand.
AGTACAAGTTCGCGCGCGTGTTCCGGATCCCGCAGGAGCCGACGGTCCACCAGCGGTTCGGGATCGTGGTGCACCAGGTGCTCGAGCGCTTCCACGCGCGGGAGGAGGTCTCAGGCTCGCTCCCCGAGCTGCTCGGCCTGTTGGACTTCAGCTGGCGGCGCGGCGGGTTCGGCGACTCCGAAGAGGAGCGGCAGTTGCGCGGCAAGGCGGCCACGGCGCTCACCCAGTACCACACCCGGTTCCAATCCTCGGAGTCGGAGCCGCTGTGGTTCGAGCGTGCCTTCTCGTTCAAGCTTGGGCCGCACCTTCTGCGCGGGCGGGTGGACCGGGTCGATCGCCTGCCCGGGGGCGAGTACGAGCTGATCGACTACAAGACCGGGCGGCCGAAGAGCCCCGGGCAACTCGTCGACGACGTACAGCTGTCGCTGTACGCGGTCGGGGCGCGGGAGGCCTGGAGCCTCGATGCCTCCCAGCAGGCCTACTACTACGTCCTGGACGACCAGAAGGTCGCGGTGCCGGCCGATCGCGTCGACCGCTACGAGTGGATCCAGGAGGTCGCGATGGAGGTCGCCGACGGGATCCTCTCGCAGGGGTTCGAGCCGACGCCGTCGTTCGCGGCGTGCTCGGTGTGCGACTACCGGTTGGTGTGTCCGGCTGCGGAGGGGTGAGGGCTGGGGCTCGGCGGGCTTCTACAGCCCGCGGGCGGTGTCGGGGTCGTCGTCGCCCCGCTGGCGCAGGAAGCGCTGGAGCTCACGGGCGATCGTGTCGCCCGAGGGAAGCGGGCCCTGCTGCTCGCTCATCTCCTCGGCCGCGGCCTGCTCGAGCCGCTCGACGAACGCCTGGACGTCGGGGTCGCTCTGGACGGCCAGGTTGACCTGGCGGTCGTAGTCCGCGGTGGCCGACTCGAGGTCGCTGGCGTCGACCGCCACCTGCACGAGACCCTCGAGCTTGCGCACGAGCGCCAGCGCCGCCTTGGGGTTGGGCGCCGCCGCGATGTAGTGCGGCACCGCCGCCCACAGGCTCGCCGACGGCAGACCGGATTCCTGGCACGCCGCGTGGAGCACGCCCACGATCCCGGTGGGGCCCTCGTAGGACGAGCGCGTGAGGCCCAGTCGGACGACCAGATCGCTGTCCGTGGCCATGCCGGTGACCGAGATCGGGCGGGTGTGCGGGACGTCGGCCAGGAGCGCACCGAGCGTGACCACGAGCTGGGTGCCGAGCGCCTCGGCGAGCTCGGTGATGACCGCGCTGAACGTGCGCCACCGGAAGGAAGGCTCGTGTCCGACCAGCAGGACCAGGTCGCGCGGGGCGCGGGGAACTCTTGCCTCGTACAGCTCGACCTCCGGCCACTCGATCCGCCGGGCGTGGCCGTCGACCAGCTTGACCTGCGGGCGCGTGCTCTGGAAGTCGTAGAACTCCTCGGGGTCGATCGTCGCGAACCGCCGCCCGCCCAGCGCGCCGGCCACGAACGTGATCGCGCTCGAGGCCGCGTCCGCCGCGTCGTTCCAGCCCTTGAAGGCGCAAATCAAGGCCGGCGCCCGCAATCCGTCCGGGCGATATTCCCATTGCAGCGGCTGCATCCGACTCAGCGTAGATCATGGGCGCATGAATTCCGGCGATTCGACGGCGGTTTCGATCAGCGGCCTCCGCCCGGGGGAGGACGTCGACGGCGTCTTCGCCTGCTCGCGCAAGGACCGTCTGTTCACGCGCAGCGGGTCGCCATATCTGGCGCTCGAGCTGCGCGATCGCACCGGCACGATCCCCGCCCGGGCGTTCCAACAGGCGGATTCGCTGGCGGGTCGATTCGAGCGGGGCGACCTCGTCCGCGTGTCCGGGCGCGTGGAGCGCTTCCGCGACGAGCCGGTGCTCGAGGTGACCGACATCGTGCGCGTGTCGGAGGGGGCCGAGGCCGACCCGGAGCGTTTCCTGCCCACGGCGTACCGGGATCTCGACGAGCTTGACGGCTTTCTCGAGCATCTCGCCCGCGAGGTGGGCGACCGGCCCTTTCGAGGGTTGCTCGAGGCGCTGCTGGGGGATGACGCGCTCCGGGCGGACTGGCGCCGGGCGCCCTGCTCGCGCGCTGGGCACCACGCTTACCTGGGCGGGCTGCTCGAGCACACGGTGGCGGTGGCCACGCTGGCGGTCGAGGTCTGCCAGGTTCATCCGCGGCTGAGTCAGGATCTGCTGCTGACCGCGGCGATCGTCCACGACCTGGGGCGAACGCGCGAGTTTGTCTATGGCGCGGAGATCGGGCTCTCTGAGGAAGGGCGCCTGCTCGGCCACCTGGTGATCGGCGAGCGGATCGTCTCAGAGCACGCCGGCATGCTCGACGAGTCGCGCCGGCTCGCGCTGCTCCATTGCATGCTCTCCCATCACGGACCGGCGAGCGCGCCCGGCGGCCGGTTCGCCTCGGTCGAAGCGCTCACCCTGTACCGGCTGAACGCCCTCGACGCGAGCGTCAAGGGCGCGTTCGAGCATGGGTTGGGGGTCGACCCCGGCGCGTAGCGTCTGTCGGGCTCGGGGCGCCGCGGCGGGCGTCCGCTTCACCGTAATCTGAACGCCGGCGCGGCACGGGCCTGGTGGCCCATCCAGTCTTCAAAACTGGCAGGGCCGGGCAGCCCCCGGCTTGGAAGGTTCGATTCCTTCGCCGCGTCGTGGGGCTGGCGAACCGGAAAATGGGGCCTGGTCGAGAAACCCACGATATTTCGCGCTTTCTCGGCCAGCCTTACGCGCCACAACTCCCGAGGCTCCGCTCTGACAGGCGGTCGAGTCGCGTGGACCGCGGCTTGCGGGGTAGACGGTAGGGAGGTCATGGTTCGGCGGGTATCTGATCGACTGCGCGATCCACTCGCGTGGGCGGGTGTCTCGCAGTTGGCAAAGACGGTGATAGCGGCGGTGGTCGCTTGGGTCCTCGCCGTGGATGTCTTTCATCTGTCGCAGGCGTTCATGGCGCCGTGGGCCGCGCTGCTGACCGTGCACGCGACCGTGTTCGGAACGGTCAGGCGTGGAGCGCAACAGGCGGGGGCGAGCGTGTTGGGGGTGCTGATCGCGTTCGGGGCGTGGCACGTCTTCGGGCTCGGGGCGGTGTCGCTCGCGGCGGCCGTGCTCGCAGGACTGGTGCTTGGCTCGGTGCGTGGTATTCGGGCCGAGACGACGACCGCGGCGACGGCAGTCGTCGTGCTCACGACTGGGTACATCGACAAGAGCGGCACGTTGGCGGCACGGTTGGCCGACACCGGTATTGGGATTGCCACGGGCCTGCTCGTGAACGCCATGGTTTGGCCGCCGCTGCGTGACCGTAGCGCCGCCAAGCAGATAGATGTCATCGACGACCGCGTCGGCGATCTGCTCGTCGACATCGCCCGCCAGCTAGAGAGCGGGCTTGGCGCAGACGACGTGGACGGATGGATCGCCCGAACCGATCAGCTGGACAACGAGGTCGACCGTGCATGGAGAGTCATCGAGGAGGCCCGCGAGAGTGGGCGGCTGAACCCCCGTCGTGCGGTCCCGCACCGGATGCGGACGATGGAGGGATTCGTCCCGATCGTCGGCCGGCTCGCTCAGGCCATCGCCGAGACACGCAGCATGGCTCGCACGATCCGGATCGTTCCCGTCCCGCCGGAGGAGTGGGATCGCAGTTTCCGCGAGCCGTGGCTCGACCTGCTTCACCGATCCGGCACCGCGGTCGTCGGTGCCGACACCGGTGAAGTGAAAGCGGCACGGACGGAGCTCACCGCGCTCGCCAACCGGCTGAACGTCGAGGAGTTGCACGACGACCTCTGGCCCGTCTATGGCGCTCTGCTCATCAACCTCCGCAACGTGCTCGACGCGCTCGACGCAGTCGCCGAGGCTCAGCCGGTACGGGTCCCGTCACCCACGTTGGCCTAGAAAGAGACGGCAAACGACTGAGGTGCGAGTGTGCTGAACTGCTCGAGTGGCCAAACCGGAGCTCGAGTTCTTTGACACGGAGAAGCTTCCGTGGCGCGCCGTGGCCGGTGAAGTTGGGGTTTCACAGCGGGTACTCGCCGAGGATGCAGCCACGGGGCACCTCACGCGATTTGTGCGCTGGGATCCTGGTGTGAACACATCAGCCGCCGGACCGGTCGCGCATGAGTACTTCGAGGAGGTGCTGGTCCTATCCGGTTCGATGCACGACCTCAGACTCAACCAGACGTTCAGCGCCGGCTACTACGCGTGTCGCCCGCCCGGCATGCTTCACGGCCCGTGGGAAAGCGCCGAGGGCTGCATCATGCTCGAGACGCGCTACTAGCGACGACCGTCGGCGAGCGCGCTTCGTAGCGACCCCGGATCGAGGGCATCGTCGGGGTCCGCCAAGCCGGCCTGGAGATCACGGATGATCGCGCCGAGAAGGCCCGATGCGAGAAGCCCCGGCCCGAGGGGACCGGACGCGTTCTCACCGACAGGCGGCAGCTGTCGCAGAGCGGCTCTAGCCGCCGCGGACATACGGCCGAGCTGCCAGCAGATCTCCTCACTGACAGCCTCCGGCCGGTCCGGGGCGGCCAGCGCAGCCGCCTTGGCGGCATACGCGGCGGCACCCAGCGCGTGCGCCCCCATATGAGGGATGCTTGCGGCCTGCCCAGCGGCTCGGGCGGCGGCCACCGCCGCGGGAGCGCTCACCTCACGGGCGGCGGCATGAGCGACGAAACGGCGGCGGGCCTCTGCGACGCCAAGCTCGCCACGGGAAAAGGCCCGCAACCGGGCGAGGGCATCACGGGGGCGGCTATCCCCAGGAGCTTCCGCCTCGAACAATCCCAGCACCCGCTCCGCGCAGTCCGCCGCCCACACGGCAACGATCCGCCGGTCATCTTCGCTCAGAGTCTGCGGAGAACCCACACTCAGATTCTCCCGAGGCCGCGCTCGCCGTCAGTGGAAGCTCGACCGAGCTCGAAGGCCAGGGCCGTCATCGACATGCATGATCACGATCACGGTCCCCGGACTCAGCTTCCTTGCGCTCACGCCGAGCCGCCGGGCTCCGCGGAACGAGAATCGCCGAGAAGCCCCGTAGACGTGGGTCTCGACTTGGACCAGGACGGTGCAGCTTGTCGGGCATCGCACATGAGCGACGTACAGCGTCCCTCTGCTGAGAACAGCCGGCCTGAGGAAGCTCACGGACGGTCGGGGTGGGCCCGTGATCCGTGCGAGGGCCGGTGACCTGACGACCGTCTCGCCGACCTTCCAGAGCGGGAGGTCGGCGTTCGTGATGTAGCCGGTGCCGGCGCATACTGATTCCGTTGAGAGCCGGGCATCGAGCGCGAACAGATACCAACCCGTGAACCACCCGCGCAGCCGGGGGCGAGAGGTGCGATCAGGGCATCCGAGCTCGCCGCCGCCGAGCATCCGACACCGAGTGCCCCTCGCGGTGGCGCACGCTTCGACGCCAAGCTGGTCGAGGTCGCCATCCCACCCGCCTGTCCAACGTGCCGGCAGCGGGTCCACGACCCCACCTTCACGTGGCGTGCCTCCAAGGGTGGGAGCGCTGACCGCCTGCACCCTCCCCTGCCACGTCACGGCAGCCGAGTACGTCCGGCCTGCGTAGCTTGCGGTGGCGACAAAGCGGGTCCCCGCAGGTTCCGGCCCTGGCTCGAGCGCGTGGTCCTTCGTCGCCGCGGGCGTGCAGGGGCCCCCAGAATCAGGCAGGCAGATCGACCAGCGCGGTGTGGCCAGCGATCCGTCCGGACTGAAATTGGCGATGAGCAGCGGATTGCCGGCCGCGTTGAAGACGTCTTGAATCGACACGCCGTACGTCGGGGGGCGCGGGCGGTGAGTAGACGGACCGAATGACGCGCCGGCCACCACGGCGCCACCGACCACGAGCAGTGCGAGCAGCACGAGAACTCGACGCCACCTCGTGGACATGTGGGACTCAGCTATCTCGCGCTTCGGCTCGGCGCAATGCAGCGGCGATTTCGGTGGCCCACTCCCCGATCGCGGCGTCGTAATGGGCGCCAAAGTCCTCGAGCCAGCGTTCGCCGGCGGGGGTGAGCGCGGTTAGGTCATACGTGACGCGCACCTGGGTCGAGTGTGCGCCGGGTTTGACCAACTCGACCTCGACGGTTCCGGCCGTCATGCTCTCGGTCACGCGCGCGTAGCGGACGCTCTCCGGCCCCTGGTCGACCATGATCCACGTCGTTTGATGACCCCCGTGCGCGGTGGTGAAGACCGCCCCGGCGCCCTCGCGGCGGTCCGGCTCCGGATAGTGGGGATCCCACCCATCGGCCCAGCGGCGCTCGCCCTCGGGCGTGAAAAGGGCCATGGCCTGCTCGGGCGGCAGGTCGACGATGATCTCGGTAGCGCGCTCAACGGTTGTGCTCATGCCGAGAAGGCTATGGGGTTTCGATGCGTGCACTCGGGAAACACTCGAGGAGTCGACTCGGTAAAGGTGAAGCTGGACATGTCGTTCCCCAACGGGACCAAGCTCTACATCGCGTACAACAAGGACGGTGGGTTCCAGGGCGGTGGACGGGTGTTCGCGGTGATTCACAACTGATGGCTCGCGCACTCCCCCCGCTCGCGCTCGATTACCTGGATCTGGACGGCCTGTTCACGGCCGAAGAGATCGCGCTGCGCGACGAGGTCCGGGCGTTCGTCGATGCACGGATCAAGCCGAACATCAACGCCTGGTATGAAGCCGCGCACTTCCCGCGTGAGCTGGCTCGGGAGTTGGGCGAGCTCGGCCTGCTCGGCATGCATCTGGACGGCTACGGGTGCCCCGGGCGCAGCGCGGTGGAGTACGGCCTGGCGATGCTGGAGCTCGAGGCGGGCGACTCGGGTCTGCGTACGTTCGCGAGCGTGCAGGGGTCGCTGACGATGAGCGCGATCCACAAGTTCGGATCTGAGGCGCACAAGGAACAGTGGCTGCCGGGCATGGCGAAGGGCGAGCTGATCGGATGCTTTGGCCTGACCGAGCCGGAGGCCGGCAGCGATCCCTCGCGAATGCAGACGGTCGCCCGGCTCGATGGGGACGAGTGGGTGCTTACGGGCGCCAAACGTTGGATCGGGCTTGCTTCGATCGCCGATGTCGCGGTCATCTGGGCCAAGACCGAGGACGGGATCCGCGGCTTCCTCGTACCGACCTCGACGCCGGGCTTCGCGGCGACCGTGATCGAGCCAAAGCTCGGGATGCGCGCCTCGATCCAGTGCGACATCGCGCTGGACGGAGTACGCGTGGGACGAGAGAGCGTCCTTCCCGGCGTGACCGGGCTCAAGGGCCCGTTGGCCTGTCTCAACGAGGCTCGCTACGGGATCATGTGGGGCGCGCTCGGCGCGGCTCGCGACTCCTACGAGGCGGCGCTTGCCTATGCCCTGCAGCGCCACCAGTTCGACCGGCCGATCGCCAGCTTCCAGCTCACACAACAGAAGCTCGTCGACATGGTCGTGGAGATCCAGAAGGGCCTGCTCGTGGCCGCGCATACGGGGCGCCAGAAGGATGCCGGCACGCTGCGCCCGGAGCAGATCTCGTTCGGAAAGCTCAACAACGTTCGCGAGGCAATCGCGATCTGTCGCGAGGCGCGAACGCTCCTCGGTGGAAACGGGATCACGCTCGACTACACGCCGATGCGCCACGCCAACAATCTCGAGGCCGTCCGCACCTATGAGGGAACCGACGAGGTGCACACGCTGATCATGGGGCGCGCGATCACGGAGATCCCCGCCTTCACCTAGACCGAGGGTCGGGGGGCGGGAAGGATCGGGCTCCGGGCGCGTCAGTAGCCGTAAGACATCAGATGTCTGCTGATTGTGCCTACCTCGATTTCTAGGAACTCCGGAATGCCAACGACCGAACACACTGCCATCACGATCCGTCTCGCCGTGCCTGGGGATGCGCAGGCACTGGCGTGGCTCGCGGAGATGGACTCCGCCGCGGTTCCGCCGAGCCCCGTCCTGTTGGCGGAAGCCGACGGACGCCCGCGGGCCGCGATCTCTTTGCGCGACGGCTCGGCGATCGCCAACCCCTTCCACCGAACCGCGGCGGTTCTCGAGCTGCTCGCGGCCCGCGCGGAGCACCTGCGCACCGATCGTTCAACTCGTGCCCGCCGCTTTCGGCGATCGCTCGCACGGGCGGCGGCACGAGCGCAGTGACACCGGCCGGCGCGTAAGCCGATGTTCACGCTCGCCAGGTGGCTGGCCGTCATTGCCTGCTCCGCGTTCCTGGTGTCCGCGTGCGGAGGCCAGCGCTCCCTCGATCCGGCAGCGACCGCGAAGTACGTCGGCGATGTCGTGTTTCAGAAGACCGGCTTCGCGCCTGTGGACATCCGATGCCCATCCGGCATCCCCGCCACCGCGGGCGGCCGGCTCCGGTGCCACTTCACCGGTCCCGAGGGTCCGTACACCGCGTACCTGCTCATCGTGAAGGCCCAAGGCCGCCGCGCGGCGTTCCGACTGGAGACACAGCCCTCGAGCTGGCCTCCTCCGGCACTGGCGGCGTCCCGGAAATGAGGGACCGTCCGGGGCCGGAGTGCGGGGACGATGGCGGAGGGATACGTGGTGGACCCCATGGCGCGAGTCTCGAGGTCGACCTAGCGTAGGCTGATCGACCGAAGGAGAGCTCCATGACCCCGAGCGGCGAGCCGTCTCACCCGACGCGAGAGGAAGCGATCGCGGCGGAGCCACCATCGTCCGTCCCCGATCCCGCCCGGCGGTTTGCCGCGCCGGCGGCGCACTACGACCGCTTCATGGGGCGCTACACGGAAACGCTGGCTGCGGCGCTCGCGGACATGGCCGGCGTGACGGCTGAGGAGCGTGTGTTGGACGTGGGCTGTGGACCGGGTGGCCTCACGAGCGAGCTGTGCCAGCGGGTCGGGGCCGAGAACGTCGCGGCGATCGACCCCGCGCCACAGTTCGTGTCCGCCTGCCGCGAGCGCCATCCCGGGGCCGACGTGCGCGAGGGAATGGCCGAAGCGCTGCCGTGGCCGGACGGGTATTTCGATGTCTCCGTGTCCTCGCTGGTCATCGGGTTCATGTCCGATCCCGACCTGGGCGCGCGCGAGATGGCCCGCGTGACGCGGCCCGGGGGTACCGTGGCCGGCGTGCATGTGGGACATCGCGTCGGGTGGGATGACCATGCTCCGGATCTTCTGGACCTCCGTGCGGGAGATCGAGCCGGACGTAGAGGGCGAGCGCCAACTCGCCGGGACCCGCGAGGGTGACATCGCCGAGCGGTTCGAGTCCGCCGGTCTGGAGGACGTGGTGAGCGGAGCGCTCGTGGCACACGCGGACTACGCGGATTTCGACGACTTCTGGGAGCCGTTCACGTACGGCGTCGGACCGGCCGGTCGGCATCTGGCTTCGCTGTCCGACCAGAACCGAGAGCGAGTGCGCGAGGCGTGCCGAGCACAGTTGCCCGACGGGCCATTCTCGCTCCCGGCCCGCGCCTGGTGCGCACGCGGGACCGTGCCGAACTAGTACCGGCACCGGCGACCCGGCCGGGTCCGGCGACGAGGTCGCGGGCGAGAGGGGATCCAAAGGCGATGCCGTAGCCTAGGCTCGCCCGTGACCGTAACCCGCCCGCCCGATCGCACCGACTCTCCGCGGGCGCGGCTCAGGGCCGGGATTCGACGCGGCGTGCCCTTCGGGATCGCCGTGTTCGCGATCGCGGTCTCCTACGGAGTGCTGGCGCGGCCCGTGATGGGCGCGGTGGCGCCGATCGTCATGTCGATCGTGGTGTTCTCCGGGTCGGCGCAGTTCGGGTCGCTGGCGATCCTGGCCGCGGGAGGCACGACCGGAGCCGCGATCGCGGCGGGCGTGCTGCTCAACGCTCGCTATCTGGCCATGGGTCTCGCGCTCGCGCCCTCGCTGCGGGGGCGGCCGCTGTCGCGCGCGGCCTTTGCGATGACGATTGTCGATGCTTCGTGGGCGGCGGCCGGCGCGGGCGACGGCACGTTCGATCCGTGGTACATGGCGGGGGCGACCGTGCCGCAGTACCCGGGGTGGGTGCTCGGCACGATAATCGGCGTGCTGGCCGGCCATGCGCTCGGCGATCCGCGAGCGCTGGGCCTCGACGCGCTGTTCCCGGCCTTCTTCGTGGCGCTGCTGTTCGAGGAGGTGCGGGGTCGGCGCAAGGTGGCCGCGGCCGGCGGCGGCGCGGCAATCGCGCTTGGGCTGACCCCGCTCCTGCCTGCCGGTTTGCCGATCCTGGCGGCGGCCGCGGCGGCCGTCTTCGCGTCGAGGATGCGACCGTGACCGGAGTGTGGGTGATGATCGGCGCGCTGGCACTGGCCACGGCCCTGATGAAGCTCGCGGGACCGCTGCTGCTGGGCGGCCGACCGATTCCCGCCGGGGTATTGGGCGTCATCGAGCTGCTCGCCTCTGCGCTGCTCGCCGCGCTGGTGGTCGTCGAGACGTTCGGAAACGGTCGCTCATTGACGCTCGACGCTCGGGCGCTCGGCGTGGCGTTCGCCGCGGTGGCGCTGGCCCGGCGTGCCCCTGTGATCGTCGCCGTAGTCGGTGCCGCCGTAGTGACCGCGCTCGCGCGCGCGTTGTTCTGAGCGCGCTCCACGCCGTCTCTGCCTCCTCGTCCGCGGGTGCGGTGACGCCCTCAAGCTTTGGCGCCGCGAAGACGACCAAGAACGCATGCCGACTCCCGCTCTTTCACTGAACCGCACCTATCGTCTCGTCACTCGTAGCGACTTTGACGGCCTCGTCTGCGCCGCGCTTCTGCAGGAGTTGGGGCTCCTGCACGACATCCTGTTCGTCCATCCCAAGGACGTGCAGGACGGCAAGGTCGAGCTGAACGCGCACGACATCACCACGAACCTGCCCTACCGGCCCGAGGTGGCGCTCTCGTTCGATCACCACTCCTCCGAGCAGCGGCGGGTCGTCGGCGAGCAGGACAACCGGGTGATGACCCCGGATGCGGCATCGGCCGCTCGTGTGGTCTACGACTTCTTCGGCGGCGTAAGCCGGTTCCCGAACGTGAGCGTCGAGATGATGGACGCGGTCGATCGCGCCGACGCGGCGCAGCTGAGCATCGAGGACATCCTCGATCCCCAGGGATGGATCCTGCTCAGCTTCCTGATGGATCCGCGCACGGGTCTGGGCCGTTTCCGAAACTTCCGCATCTCGAACTACCAGCTGATGATGGAGCTCATCGACAGCTGCCTGAACCTGTCGATCGAGCAGATCCTGGAGTCTCCGGACGTGGCCGAGCGCGTCGAGCTGTATCGCGAGCACGCCGACGCGGCCGTTGAGCAGATCCGTCGCTGCTCGGTGGTGCACGATCGTGTGGTCGTTCTCGATCTGCGCGACGAGGAGATCATCTATCCCACCAACCGCTTCCTGATCTACGCGCTTCACCCCGAGTGCACCGTCTCCATCCACGTCCTGTGGGGTCTGCGCCAGCAGAACACGGTGTTCGCGGTTGGACGCTCGATTCTCGATCGCTCCTCCCAGGTCGACATCGGGGCGCTGATGCTGACCCACGGCGGAGGTGGCCACGAGGCGGCCGGAACCTGCCAGATCGACAACGACCGCGCCGAGGCGGTCCTGGACGGGCTGGTCCAGACGATCATCGACGGCGAGCGCGAGCTCGTCGCCGGCTGAGCGCCCGGCCGAAACCACACTGAGCGCATCTGGCAGACCGGCGACCAGCAGTCGTCCAGTCAGCAGTCGTCCGACCAGCAATCGTCGGACAACCAGCAACGGGGCAGCTGCGATCACGGCGACAGCAACGCCTGACGTTCGTTTGCGCCTCCTGGGCCGGTCAGCGTGAGCAGAGTCTGCGCCGGCCGGCGGGGGCGCACATCTACATCGCCGCCGGCGGATGATCGCACCGGCTTGCACGAGCAGACCCCTCCGGGCGCGCGGGCGTGAGAATGTGTCGTCCGATGGCATCCGCGCTGGCCGAGCTCAAGATCCTCGACTTCTCGCGCGTGCTGGCCGGTCCGTTCGCGACGATGATGCTGGCCGATCTCGGTGCCGAGGTGACCAAGATCGAGCCGCCGGGCGGCGACGAGACCCGGCAGTGGGGGCCGCCGTACGACGAGGCCGGCGACGCCACCTACTTCCAGTCGGTCAACCGCAACAAGCGCAGCCTGGTTCTGGATCTGAAGTCCGAGGCCGATCTCGACCAGGCCCGCTCGCTGGCGCGGGAGACCGACGTGCTGGTCGAGAACTTCCGCCCCGGGGTGACCGAGCGCTTCGGCCTGGAGTACGAGGCGGTGCGCAAGGAGAACCCTCGGGTGATCTACTGCTCGATCACCGGGTTCGGGCGTGGCCGCGGCGCCGCGCTGCCCGGCTACGACCTGCTGATCCAGGCGCTCGGAGGGCTCATGAGCATCACTGGGTCACCGGACGGCGAGCCCCAGAAGGTCGGAGTCGCGCTGGTCGACGTCCTGGCCGGGCTGTTCGCCACGGTCGGCATCCTGGCGGCGCTTGAGTACCGGCGAGACAGCGGCGAAGGTCAACGGGTCGAGGTCGACCTGCTCTCGGCGCTGCTGGCCGCGCTCGTCAATCAGGCCTCCGCCTACACGGTGGGCGGCGTGGTCCCTGAGCGGATGGGCAACCAGCATCCGAGCGTGGCCCCGTACGAGCCGCTTCGCTGTGCCGATCGCGAGCTCGTGGTGGCCATCGGCAACGACCGTCAGTTCGGCATGCTCTGCGACGTGCTCGGCGCGGCCGAGCTGGCGGACGACGCTCGTTTTGCCACCAACGCCGCGCGGGTGGCCAACCGCGCCGATCTGCGCAGCGCGCTCGAGGACCGCTTGGGTGAGCGGCCCGCCGACGAGTGGGCCCGCATGCTCAGCGAGGCCAGGGTTCCGGCCGGAGTTGTCAACGATATCGCGGCCGCATTCGAGCTGGCGCGTGCGCTCGAACTCGCCCCGACGGTCACGATCGAGCGCGAGGACGGGTCGAGCGTGGAGCTCGTGCGCAACCCGATCGGGCTGTCGGGTACGCCGCCTACCTACCGGTCCGCGCCGCCGCGCTTTAATCCCTCTGGCCGATGAGTGCGCAGTGGCGCAACTTGAGTCGGTTTGGTCGGTTAGGACCAGAGCGGCAGGGGTATTGCTCTCGCCGCAAGGACACGCGCCAGCGATAGGAGGAGTCAAGTGCCACGCGCAATACGTCGTTGTTGGGTGCTTTCGGGGGTAGCGCTATGCGCGGTCCTCGTCGGTCCGGTAGCTGTCGCCCAGGCAAGCGACAACACGGTCAGGGCGACACTCAATACGTACGGCCCGAAGATCGCCTCGGATGAGAACGCGGTCAAGAACGGGGTGGAGGTCCAGTACCCGAAGGGTCACTGGAAGCCGCTCACCCGGGCGTTGAAACACGAGGTGGGCGACCTGCGCACGCTCAAGCGGAAGCTGGCCCACGAATCGGCCTCCTCGGCACGGGGCCGTAAGGCCAAGACGCTCATCGTCAGCGGACTCAACCTGATCGCCAACGCTTACGCGGCACTTCGCAACGACGTCCTGGCCGTCCACGGGGGTCCGGTACCCAAGGCGAAGGTGAATGCGGCCATCGCGACCGACAAGAAGGGCCGCAAGAAGCTCCTGGCAGGGCTGCACCTCCTGGCCTGACGCAAATCGATTCCCGTCGGCTCCCCTGGGCTGGTAGACATGTAAGGCCATGCGGTTTCGCGCGCCCGTTCCGGCCGATGCGCCGGCGGTGCTGGCCGTGCTCGAGGCGCGCGACCGAGCCGACCTTGGCGAGGTCGAGTACACGCTCGGGGACCTGATCGACGAGTGGACGATCAGCGACCTCGACCTCGAGCAGGGCGCGCGGGTGGTCGAGGTCGCCGGCGGCCAGATCGTCGCCTACGCCGCGCTCCGCCGGCCGGGCTCGTTCGTGGTGGTCGCCCCCGATCACGAAGGGCGCGGGATCGGGTCGCGCCTGCTCGAGTGGACGGAGCAGCGCGACCGTGAGCGAGGGCGCGACACGCACCGGCAATGGGTGGCCGGCGCCAATGCATCGGCCCGGGCACTCCTGACCGGCGCCGGATATAGCCGCGCGCGCAGCTATGCGCGGATGGTGCGCCCGCTTGAGAACGCCCCTCAGGTGCCGGACCCACCGCCCGGCTTCGCCCTGCGCGCCGTTGATCCGGCGCACGACGCGCCGGGCATGCACGCGATTGACGCCGCGAGCTTCGCCCCCACACCCGATTACACCCCCGAGTCGCTGGCCGAGTTCACTCAGGAAGAGCTCGGTGCGCACGACTTCAAGGCAGGGCTGAGCCGCGTGGTGACCGAGGACGGAGAGATCGTCGGCTTCCTGCTCGCGGGCCGGCACGAGGGAGAGGACGTCGGTTGGGTGCACATCCTGGCCGTTGCGCCCGAGTACCAGGGCCGGGGACTCGGCACGGCGATGTTGTACAGCGCCTTCGCGGCGTTCGCCGAGGCGGGGCTCCGGGAAGCCCGGCTCGGCGTCGCGTCCTACAACGATCGCGGGCACCGCTTCTACGAGCGGGCCGGGATGGCGGTGCGCTACCAGTTCGACGTCTACGAGCGACGCCCGGGCTGATGCTCAAGATGAGCCGATGTGACCACCGCGGCGGAACCACATGTATATGCCGACGGCGGACACCACCAGGCTGCCGACGCCGTATACGACGAACACCCACCAAGACGTGATCTGCTCGACCATCCAGCCGAAATTCATCCCGAAGAACCCGGTGATGAACGTCAAGGGGAGGAAGATCGTGGCGACCAGCGTCAGCGTCTTCATGGTCTCGTTCTGGCGCACGCTGATCTCGTTCTGTTGGTTGGAGATGACCGCCATGTTGGCCTGGAGGATCGTGGCCAGCACGTCGCGCAGGGCGATTACCTCCTCGTTGACCAGCTTTAGGTGATCGTCGACGTCGCGGAAGAACGCCGACAGCTCGTCGCTCACGGGCAGGTACGAGCCGCGCTCGAGTCCTTCGAGCGGCCCGAGCAGCGGATGCACGGCGCGGTAGAAGTCCGTCGCCTCGCGGCGCAGGAGGTAGATCCGCTCGGTCGGTGCGGCCGCCCCGCTGAACACGGTCCGCTCGACCTCCACGACGTCCTGCTCGAGCCCCTCGATGACCGGCGCGTAGTCGTCGACGATCGTGTCGAGAATCGCCCACAAGATTGCCGCCGGCCCCTCCTGGAGCAGGGTCGGCCGTTCCTCGAGCCGGAGCCGCGCCCCGTGCAGATCGCTGGGGGTGCCCTGGCGCACGGTGATCACGAAGCGATGCGAGCAGAACACCGACACCTCGCCCATGTCGACCTCCTCACTCTCCTCGACGTATCGCGCGGTACGGAAGACCGCAAACAAGACCTGGCCTTCGTCGTAGCGCTCGATCTTCGGCCGCAGGTGGAAGCTCTGGGCGTCCTCGACGGCGAGATCGTGCAGGCCGAACCGGTCCTGCACGTTGGCCAACTCGTCCTCGTCCGGCTCGAACAGCCCGAGCCACACGAACCCATCGCCCTCGGCGCAAACCTCCGCGGCGCGATCCAAGGGCAGCGGGCCGGCATTCTGGCGCCGGCCGTTTCGATACAAGGCGCAGTCGACGATCAAGGTGACTCCTCGGTCCGTGGCAGGCAGGGTGCGCGCGCATTCTCGCCGCGCGCGCGGGACAATTGCGCCAGATGTCCCAAACTGCGCAGACGACGGATACCGACGCCGAGACCGGCTCCTGGTTCCCGGTCCCGGATGAGGCCGAGCTGCCCGATGGGCTGCGCGGGCTGTTCGCCAAGGCCCGCGAGCGGCTGGGGTTCGTGCCCAACGTGTTCCGCGTGTACTCCTTTAGGCCTGAGCGCCTGAGCGCCTGGTTCGCCCACTTCCGCCAGCTGCACGAGCCGACCGAGGGGCTCGGTGCCGCCGATCGCGAGATGGTGGCCGTGGTGGTCAGCTCGGCCAACGGCTGCCTGTACTGCCTGGTGGCCCACGGCGCCGCGCTGCGGGCGGAGCTCGGCGATCCCGTGCTGGGTGAGCGGGTCTCGTACGACTGGCGCCGGGCCGATCTGGATCCGCGCCGCGCCGCGATCTGCGCCTACGCCGAGAAGCTGACCCTGCACCCGCGCGAGGTGACGCGCGAGGATCTCCAGTCGCTGCTCGACGCCGGGCTCACGCTCGAAGAGGCGTGGGACGTGGCCGAGCTCGCCGCCATGTACAACCTGACCAACCGCATGGCGATGGCCACGAACATGCTGCCCAACCCGGAGTACAGCGCCCAGGCGCGGCCGTAGTTATCTGCTCGCGCTCGCCGCTGTAGTCGTGGTGCGGGAGGCCATCGTCTGGGATGTCGTAGTAGTCCCCGGCCTGGGTCACGTACCAGTGGGCTGAGACTCGAAGGTCCGTCGGCTCGTCGAGCGATCCGGCCGCGATGCTCACGGTCGGCCGGCCGGGGGCGTCCCAGAACAGGCTCGAGCCGCACCGCGCGCAGAAGCCGCGGCGCGCGTGGGCGTCGCTGCGCGGGCTGTCGATCCAGCGCAGGCCTTGCGCCTCGGTCAGCACCAGGTCTTCGCGCCGGGCCGCGGTGTTGGCCGAGAAGTGGCCGGTCCAGCGTCGGCATTCCTCGCAATGGCAGATCAGGACGTCACGCAGCGGCCCGTCGACTTGGTATCGGACCGCTCCGCACAGGCATCGACCGGTCGCCATCGCCAGCTTCACCTCCGACATCGCGATAATCCGCGCGTGGCCTACGACGAGGAGCTCGCCGAGCGCATCCGCGAACTGCTCGCCACGGATCATGACGTCGTCGAGAAGAAGATGTTCGGCGGTCTGGCGTTCCTGGTCGGCGGAAACATGTCGGTGAGCGCCAGCGGGCAGGGTGGGATGCTGCTTCGGTGCGACCCCGAGGAGACCGACGCGCTAGTCGCTCAACCTCACGTGAGCCGGTTCGAGATGCGCGGCCGCGCGATGGACGGCTGGCTGCGCGTCGACCCAGAGGCCGTGGAGAGCCGGGACGAGTTGCAGCGATGGGTGACCGTGGGCGTGGACTACGCGCGCAGCCTCCCGCCGAAGTCATAGCCGCGCTTCGCCAACCTGTGGGGAGCCGGTCCGCCACCCGAGATGACGGAGGCCGCCACTCCGCTGGCTGACTCGTGACAGCGCGCTTGGCGTCAAGCGCTCGTGCGCCTGAAGGCAAGCCGGGACCGCGCCGATCGGCAATTATGATCGGTGGCAATGACCACCGGGGCGGAAAGCCTGCTCGGTGCCCGCGTGTCACGCGCCGAGCTAGTCGCACGAGAGCTCGAACGCGAGATCGCCGACGAGCGCGAGCCTGGTGAGCGGCTCGGCACCAAAGAGGATCTGCGCAAGCGCTTTGGCGTCGCCGTCGCCACCGTCAACGAAGCGGTCCGGCTGCTCGAGATGCGAGGCATGATCGAGGCGCGGCCCGGCCCCGGGGGCGGTGTGTTCGTGGCCCGGCCGGCGGCGCGCGTCGCGTTCAACCACCTCGTGCTCGGCTTTAAGAGCGGCAGCACCACCTACGAGGAGTGCCTCGAGGTGCGTGACGCACTCGAGCCGCTGATCGACAGCCACGCCGCCCGTTACCACCGGGTCAGCGACATCCGCGACATGAACCGGATCGTCAAGGGCATGGAGGCGGTCAAGGACGATCCGGCTGCGTTCTTCAAGTGCAACTGGGCCCTGCATCGCTGCATCGCCGGGCTATGCCGCAACTCGCCGCTGCGGAGCATGTACCTGGCCTTGATCGACTTCCTCGAGTACAGCGTCGACCAGGCCGAGTTCGCCCGGTTCGATGGCGAGGCGATGGTCGCGGTGCATCGCAACCTGGTCAAGGCGATCGACGGGGGCGAGGGGCCGGAACTCGACGCCGCGATCGAGGCTCATGCGCCGACGGCGGGTCAGGGCCGCCGGCTGTCGATCAGGCGCCTCGCGCGCGGCTGATCCCTTCCACCATAATCATTATCGACGTTGGGGCCGGTCGAGTGCCCGGAGCCCGATAGCGGTCGCATGCCGGCGATGGCCTGGGGCGCACATCGTCATGGCGATTTGCCTCGGGTGCGCGAGTGATCTGCCACTCGGCGCGCGCCCGACGCCGAGTGGCAGGAGACTCGCGCTATACGCGAGTGAATCTCCATTCACCTCGGGGCGGGGGATCGAGTGGCAGATTGGTCGCCACCGGAAAGAGGTGCATCGGGATCCGGGGCGGTGGCGCAGATGAGCGTGCCGCGGGGATGGGCGGGGTGGCGGTGGCGCGCGGGGTGGCCACCGGTGCGGTGGCGGTGGCGCGGTGCGGTGGCGGTGGCGCGGTGCGGTGGCGGTGGCGCGGTGCGGTGGCGGTGGCACCGGTGCGGTGGCGGTGGTGCGGTGGCGGTGGCGGTGGTGCGGTGGCGGTGGCGGTGGCGGTGGCGGTGGCGCGTGGGCGGGCCGTGGGGGAATGGGCGGTGCGGTGGTGCGTCGGCGGGCCGTGGCGCGCACCGGCGCAGGGAGCCGCGGAGCGCGTAGACGGGGCACTTACCGTGGGTTAGACTCGCCCGCAAATGGAGGGGCAACGGGGGCGCTCCGGCTCCGGCATCTATGCTTCGCTGGCGAGTGCGCTGGCCACCGCGCAGCTGCGCCGGCTGCAGATCGGGTGGGCCGTCTCGGCGGTCGGGGGGTGGGTGTTCTTCGTGGCGCTCGCGGTGTACGCGTTCGACGAGGGCGGGGCTACCGCGGTGGGCGCCGCCGCCCTGACGCGGATGGTTCCCGCCGGGTTGGCCGCGCCGCTGGCCGGCGTGCTGGCCGACCGGCACTCGCGGCGCGACGTGCTGCTCGGGTCGATCGCCCTGCGCGCGCTGATACTGGCCGCGATCGGCGCCGCGGTGATCGCCGCCGCGCCGCTGGCGGTCGTGCTGACGCTCGCCGCGCTGTTCACGATCGTGGCCACCGCCCACAAGCCGGCACAGGCGTCGCTGCTGCCCAGCCTGGTCGACACGCCGCGCCAGTTGGCCGCCTCCAACGCGGTGTGGAGCGGGGTCGACAACGGCGCTTTCCTGGCCGGCGCGCTGCTCAGCGGCGCACTCATCGCCACCACGAGCATGTCGGCCGCCTTCCTGGTCACCGCGGGGCTGTTCGCCCTCGCCACCGTGCCGATCGCCCTCATCCCCCGCGACCCCGTACCCGAGTTCCGGGTCAGCGCCGAGCGGATCCACCCGATCGAGGACGCGATCGACGGCTTCCGGCAGGTGGCAGCGGACCGCCGGCTGCGCCTGGTCGTCGGCGTGCTGGCCTTCTCGACCCTGGTGGAGGGAGCGATCGACGTGCTGGTCGTGCTGGTGGCGATAGAGATGCTTGGACTCGGCGGCGCCGGGGTGGGCTGGCTGAATGCGTGCTGGGGATTCGGTGGTGTGATCGGCAGCGCCGCGGCGCTCACGCTCCTGCGGCGCGGCCGGCTGACGGCCGGGCTGTCCATCGGTGGCCTGCTGGTCGGCCTGCCGCTGATGCTGGTGGCGCTGGCCGAATCGGTGGCGGCCACGGTGCCGATGCTGATCCTGCTGGGTGTCGGTTACGCGCTGATCGAGGTGGCGGGTCTCTCCCTGCTGCAACGGCTCCCGTCCAACGATCTACTGGGCCGGGCCTTCGCCGTCGTGGAGAGCTCGTACTGGATCACCACGGGGCTCGGCGCAATCATCGCCCCGCTGATCGTGAACCTGATCGGCCTGCGCGATGCCCTGCTCGCGGTGGGGGCCGCCTTGCCGCTGCTCGTGGCCTTCCGGTGGCACGCGCTGGCCCTGCTCGAGGCGGGCATCCGGGTTCCCGAGCGCCCGTTCAAGCTGCTGCGCGGGGTGGATATGTTCGCGCCGCTGCCCCTGGCCACGATCGAGAACGTCTCGCGCCGTGTGGACGCGGTGCACGTCCACGCCGGCGAGACCGTCGTTCGGGAGGGCGAGTACGGCGACCGGTTCTTCCTGGTGGCCGAGGGCCGGCTCGACGTGAGCTGCGAGCGCGGTGTCTTCCCGCCGGTCGGCGTCGGCGACGTGTTCGGCGAGATCGCGCTGCTCCAGGACGTCCCGCGCACGGCGACCGTGACCGCGCGCGATGAATGCCTGCTGTACGCGCTCGACCGCGAGTCGTTCCTGCACGCGGTCTCCAGCCACGCCTCCGCGGCGACCGCCGCCCGGCGCGTGGCCTCCGAGCGGCTGGCGAGGGCGCCGGTTGGCTGAGCCCGCCGATCCGCTCGGGCTGGGCCCCGAGGCGATGCGGGCCCTCGGGTACCGCACGGTCGACATGCTCGTCGAGCAGTTGGCCGGCGTGCGCGACGGGCCGGCGTTACGTCGGGCGTCGCCGGCGCAGATGCGCGAGCGACTGCCGGCGCCACCGGACACGCCACGCAGCTTCGAGGCGCTGATGCACGAGCTCGAACGCGACGTGCTGCCGTACATGAGCCGATGCGATCACCCGGGCTACTTCGCGTTCATCCCCGCCTGCGGAACGTTCCCCGCGGCGCTCGGGGACTTCATCGCGAGCGCGCTGAACATCTACGCGGGCTCGTGGATGGAGGCAGCCGGGCCGAACCGGCTGGAGCTGCTCGTGCTCGACCTGTTCAAGCAGTGGATCGGCTATCCCGAGCAGGCGGCCGGGGTGCTCGTGAGCGGCGGCTCGGCGGCGAACATGACCGCGCTCGCCTGCGCCCGGGAAGCCGCGGCGCGGAACGCCCAGAGCGCCGCGGAAGCCGACGGCGGCGGGCAGAACGTGGCGTACGTGTCCGACCAGGCGCATTCGTCGATCGCGCGCGCCGCGCGTGCGCTCGGCATGCGGCCGGGCCAGCTGCGCGTGCTGCCCACCGACGAGCGGCACCGGATGCGCCTCGATGCCCTGGCCGGCGCGATCGCCGCCGATGTGCGCCGCGGCCGCACCCCGTTCTTCGTGTCCGCCTCGGCGGGATCGACCAACACCGGCGCGATCGACCCGCTGCCGGAGATGGCCGCGATCTGCCTCCAGGCCGGCGCGTGGCTGCACGTCGACGCCGCGTACGGCGGATTCGCGGCGCTGACCGAGCGCGGCCGCGACTGGCTGGCGGGCATCGAGCTGGCCGACTCGGTCACGCTCGATCCGCACAAGTGGCTGTACCAGCCGTTCGAGTGCGGATGCGTGCTCGTGCGCGACGGCGACCGGCTGCGCAGCGCGTTCGAGGTAGTCCCTGACTATCTCAAGGATGCCGCGGCGCATGCCGGCGAGGTCAACTTCTCCGACCTGGGTTTCCAGCTCACGCGCTCGTCGAGAGCCTTGAAGCTGTGGCTGTCGCTCAGCTACTTCGGGGTCGACGCGTTCCGGACCGCGATCGACCGCACGCTCGACCTCGCCGTGCGGGCCGAGCAGCTGATCGGCGAGCACCCCGAGCTCGAGCTGCTCTCGCCGGCCCAGCTGGGGATCGTCTGCTTCCGCCGCCGGTTCGCCGGCGCCGCCGAGGAGGAGTGGCAGGCGGGCCGGCTCAACGCGGCCCTGGTCGGTCGCTTCGAGCAGAGCGGCCTCGGCCTGGTCTCCTCGACCACGCTCGAGGGGCGCTACGCGATCCGGCTGTGCATCCTCAACCACACGACGACCGAGGCCGACGTGGAGCGGACGATCGGCTGGTTCGCGGACTCGCCGGTGCCATCGCTGTCGGACCCGTCGGCCCACATCGCGCTGTCGGTCGAGGACCGCGGGGCGACCGTGAGCGAAGGATGGAACGTCGGTGAGGCGTTCTCGCTGCAGGACCTCGCGGAGCTGCCGCTGTTCGCCGACGTGCCACCCGACCAAGCCGCGCGCGCGGCGCGCTGGAGCCGGGAGGTGCGGGTCGCGGCGGGCGAGACGGTGGTCGAGCGGTGGGACGCCGCCCGCGACTTCTACGTGATCATCGAAGGCGAGGCCGAGGTGTTCATCGACGGCGAGTACGTGCGCCACCTGGGCCGGGGCGACTTCTTCGGCGAGGTCGCGGCGCTCGACTGGGGATCGGGCTTCGGCTACGTGAGGACCGCGACCGTGGTGGCCGCCTCGGATCTGCGCCTGCTCATGCTCGGGCCGGTGCGCCTCGCCGCGCTGATCCGGGACTGCCCGGCGCTGGGCGACAAGCTCGAGGCCACCGCGCGCGAGCGGATGCGCAGGATGTGAGGATATGACCGTGTCAGAGACGCATTACGACAGCGCACGCGGGCTCGGGATGGCGATGCCCGCCGAGTGGGCCGAGCACGAGCTGACCCTGATGGCCTGGCCTGCCCGCCTCGAGTTGTGGGAGGACGGCATGGCTGCGGCCAAGGCCGAGTACGCCGCGGTGGCACGAGCGGTCGCGGCGTTCGAGCCCGTGCTGATGGTGGCGCCGCCGGGGGGCGCGCAGGAGGTGCGCGACGCATGCGGCGCCGGCGTCGAGGCGATCGAGTTGCCGATCGACGACTCGTGGATGCGAGACAGCGGGCCGATCTTCGTGACGGCCCCGGACGGCCGCCGCGCCGGCGTCGACTTCCGCTTCAACGGCTGGGGGGAGAAGTTCGCGCCCTACGACCGCGACGACGCGATGAACGGGCCACTGCTGGCGCATCTGGGGATCGATCGGCTCCCGGCCGACCTCGTACTCGAGGGCGGCTCGATCTCGGTCGACGGCGAGGGCACCCTGATTGCCACCGAGCAGTGCCTGCTGCACCCGAGCCGCAATCCCACGCTCGCGCGCGAGGAGATCGAGGAGCGGCTGCGCGAGCATCTGGGAGTCGACACGGTGATCTGGATCGCCAACGGGCTGCTCGAGGACCACGACACCGACGGCCACGTCGACAACGTGGCCCAGTTCGTGGCGCCCGGGGTCGTGCTCGCCCAGACGGCCGACGATCCGGCTGATCCCAACCACGAGCCCATGGCCGAGAACGCCGAGCGGCTGCGCCGCGCCACCGACGCCCGCGGTCGCCGGCTCGAGGTGATCGAGCTGGGCGTGCTCCCCCGGACCGCGGTGCGCGGCGAGCCGGGTGTGGTGCCGTACGTGAATCTGTACGTGGCCAACGGCGTGGTCGTGGTGCCGACCTGCGGTGACGACCCCGATCGCGACCGCGACGTGCTGGCGAGGCTCGAGACCGTGTACTCAGGGCGCGAGGTCGTCGGCGTGCCCGCGCGCATGCTCGCCGAGGGTGGCGGCGGCGTGCACTGCATCACTCAGCAGGTTCCGGCCACCACATAGACTCGCCACGATGGACCGTCCCGAGCTGATCACCGCGCTCGACCCACCCGACTCGCCGGCGCAGGGTCAACCCGCCCGAGCGCGAGCCGCTGCGGGTCGGGCTCGTCCAGCACCGCTGGCACCCCGATCCGGACGAGCATCGGGCGGCGCTGGCCGAGGGAATCCGCATCGCCGCCGGCCAGGGGGCGCGCCTGGTCTGTCTTCAGGAGCTGACGCTCTCGCCGTATTTCGCGGTGACCGCCGACGCGCTCGCCGAGGCTGCGGCCATGGCCGAGGACATTCCGGACGGCCCCACGACCACCTTCGCCGGCGAACTGGCAGCCGAGACCGGCGCCTACGTCCACGCGTCCCTGTACGAGCGCGCCGACTCCGAGCTGGGTTTCAACACGGCGATCTGCGTGGCGCCGTCCGGCGAGCTGGTTGCCCGGACGCGCAAGCAGCACATCCCGGTCACCACCGGCTACTACGAGGACCGCTACTTCCGGCCCGGCGACTCGGGCTATCCGGTGGTCGAACTCGCCGGCGCCTCATTTGGCTTCCCGACCTGCTGGGACCAGTGGTTCCCGGAGCTGGCACGCGCCTACTCGCTGGGCGGTGCCGAGGTCATCGTGTACCCCACCGCGATCGGCTCCGAGCCCGACCACCCGCGGTTCGACACGGAGCCGTTGTGGGAGCGGGTGATCACCGGCAACGGGATCGCCAACGGGACGTTCATGGTCGCGGTCAACCGGATCGGCGACGAGCCGCCGTTGCGCTTCTACGGGTCCTCTTTCATCTCCGACCCGTACGGCCGCGTGCTGGTCCAGGCGCCCCGCGATCGGCCCGCCGTGCTCGTGGCCGACCTCGACCTCGACCAGCGCCGCGACTGGCTAGAGCTGTTCCCGTTCCTGACCACGCGCCAGCCCAGCCAGTACGGGCCGCTGGTGGCCGAGCGCGCGGCCGCGCGGACGAGCTAGGCGGTCGGCGCCGAGGTGCTGACGTTGCTGAGCTCGCTGAGCTCGGCGTCGGTCAGATCGAGCGTGGCGCCGGGGAGGATCTCGGCCAGTTGCTGCGGGTTGCGGGCGCTGGCGATCGGAGCGGCCACCGCGGGCTGGGCGCGGACCCAGGCGAGCGCCACCGCGGCCACGGTCGTCTGGCGCGCCTCGGAGATCCGGTCGAGCGCGGCGAGCACGGCGACCGCCCGCTCGTCCTCGAGGTACTTGGCGGCGGCACCGGCTCGGGGGCTGTCGACCTCCACGCCCGGGCGGTACTTGCCCGTGAGGAAACCACGGGCGAGCGCCCAGTAAGGCACGCAGGCGAGCCCCTCGCGCTCGCACAGGTCGAGGAGGTCGCCTTCGAAGTGACGGCGCTCGACGAGGCTGTAGTGGGGCTGGAGCGCGACGTAGCGCGCGAGGCCCTGACGATCGGAGATCTCGAGCGCCGCCGCCAGTCGCGGGGCGCTGTAGTTCGAGGCGGCGATGTGGCGCACGCTGCCCTCGCGCACGAGTTCGTCGAAGGCGCCAAGCGTCTCCTCGAGTGGCGTGTCGGGATCGTCGGCGTGGGCGTAGTAGAGGTCGATGTAGTCGCTCTGGAGCCGCTCGAGCGACTCGGTCACCGCGGTGCGGATGTTCGCCCGCGACAGACCCTGCCGGTCGGGCTTGCGGCCCACCTTGGTGGCCAGCACGACGTCGGCCCGGTTGCCGCGGGCGGCGAACCAGTTGCCGAGCACGGTCTCCGACTCGCCGCCCTGGTTGCCCGGCGCGAACGCCGAATAGGAGTCGGAGCTGTCGACGAAGTTGCCGCCGGCCGCCACGTAGGCGTCGAGCACCTCGAACGACTGACCCTCGTCGGCGGTCCATCCGAACACGTTGCCGCCGAGGCAGAGTCCGAACACGTCGAGGTCTGAGCGGCCGAGTTGGGGCACGGCGGCGCAACCTAGCACGGGCGCGCTGGCTCTGATGTGATGTGGAAGCGAGGGTTGTGGGGAATGCCGAACGCGGCGACCACCGAGCTATGACGCATAATCAATACGATGGTATAGGCCGCGGGCGGAAGCTGATCGTGATCCTGGGCGGCCTGTCGGCGTTCGGGCCGCTGTCGATGGACATGTACTTGCCGGGACTGCCGGCGCTCACCAAAGAGCTCGGAGCCTCGGCCTCGACCGGGCAGCTCACCCTGACCGGCTGCATGCTGGGAATCGCCGCCGGCCAGCTGTTCGTCGGGCCACTCAGCGACGCCATGGGTCGGCGCCGCCCGCTCCTGGCCGGGCTGATCGGCTACATCCTCGCCTCGCTGGCCTGCGCGGCCGCCCCCTCGATCTGGACGCTGATCGTGCTGCGGTTCATCCAGGGGACGCTCGGCGGCGCCGGCGTGGTGATCGCCCGGGCGGTCGTGCGCGACGTCTTCAGCGGCGCCGAGGCCGCCCGGGTGTTCGCGCTGCTGATGGCGGTGATGGGGGTGGCGCCGGTGTTCGCGCCGCTGGTCGGCGGGCAGGCGCTGGCCGTCACCTCGTGGCGCGGGATCTTCGTCTTGCTGGCGGCGATCGGCATCCCGTTGCTAGTTGCCACCTTGGCGTGGCTGCCCGAGACGCTTCCGGCCGAGCGCCGCCACGGAGGCGGCATGCGCGCCACCGTCCAGACGTTCGGGCGGCTGCTGCGCGATCGGAGCTTCATCGTGCCGGCCAGCTCGTTCGGACTGGCCGCCGCGGTGCTGTTCGCATACATCGCCGGGTCATCGTTCGTGCTCGAGGACGTGTACGGCGTCTCGCCCCAGGTGTTCAGCCTGGTGTTCGCGGTGAACTCAGCCGGGCTGGTCGCCATGTCGCAGGTGGGCGGACACCTCGTGGCGCGGTTCGGTCCGGTGACGCTGTTGCGCGTCGGGCTCACCGGCGTCGCGCTGGGGTCGGCGGCGACGCTCGTGGTCACGCTCGCCGGCGCCGGACTGGCCCCGCTGCTGATCTCGCTGTTCGTGATCCTGTCCTTCAACGGGATGGTGTTCCCCAACGCCACCGCGGTCTCGCTGGGCGAGCAGGAGGGCGCGCTGGGAAGCGCGTCGGCGCTTCTCGGCGTGGGACAGTTCGGCACCGGCGCCCTGATCGCGCCGCTGGTCGGGCTGGCCGGCACTCACAGCGCGGTGCCGATGGGGGTGCTGATCGGGGTGTGCGGGATCGGTGCGCTCGCCGTCAACCTGGCGTTCACGCGCCCGGTCGGGCGGCCGGTCCCGGCCGAAGGCTAGCCCTAGTCCGCGAGCCCGCGCTCGCGGATCTCGCGTCGGGCCGCCTCGCTCTTGTCGAGCCCGTCGAGATCCATCGCCCGCAGCACCGCCGGCGTCTTCGAGAACTGGATGTCGCGGTAGTCGACGACCTGGACGTGGTTTCCCCACGGATCCTGGAAGTCGAGCGAGCCCGAGGGGCGGACGGACACGCCGGCCTCCCCGAGCGCCGCCCGGACCGCCTCCTTGTCGTCGACGACGAGGCCGAAGTGCCGCGACTCATCGGGAGGCTGGGATCGCCCGGCCGATAGCGCGATGAACTGGTCGCCCATGTCGATGAAGGCCATCCGGCCGCCCGCGCGGCCCCGCAACTCGAACTCGAAGAAGCGGCCGTACCAGGCGAGCGCGTCGTCGACGTCCCCGACCTCGAGCGCGATGTGGTTGATGCCGACCAGACGAGCCATGCCGCGCCGTTAGCCGCTGGCGGCGCCGGCCTTAATCTTCATCCACTCGGCCTTGTGGGCGCGCTTGGCCGTCTGGTAGTCCTGGAGCGCCTGCGCCGAGTCGACGTCGCCCAGCGTCGGGTGCCCGGGCACGAGGCCCTCGGCCGCCTCGACTCCGAAGCGCTTGGCCAGCACCGCGCCCAGCGCCTTGATCTTCATCTCGCCGAAGCCGGGCAGCGCGGCGAGGTTGGCGCGCAGCGCGGCAGTGTCGGCGGCGTCCGTCCACACGCGCGCCGCGTCGCCGTCGTAGTTGTCGCGGATGTGGACGGCCAGGTCGTGGACCCGCCGCGCCATCGAACCGGGGAAGCGGTGAACCGCCGGGCGCTCGCGGAACACCGGGTCGAGATCGGCGTCGGCCAGCGCGGCAGCGTCGAGCGTGCCGACGCGCTCGCGGATGGCGAGCGGACCTGAGAACGCTTTCTGCACCGACACCTGCTGGTCGAGCACGAACCCGATCAGCAGCGCCATCGGATCGCTGGCGATGAGCGCGTTGGCCTCGTCGGAGTCGGTGAAGTGAAGGAGATCGGGCATGGGCCCGATCATAACTGTCGCTCAGTGCCGGCCGGAAAAGCCCAAAAATCTGGCTATTTGCACGGATGTTGCCGGGTTGACCGGCATTCCGAGCGGGTAAGCACATCGTATGGCTACCGCAACAGGCACAACTCATGCAGGCCCGGTCCGACGTACTCGACCATTGAGGCTACCTCGCACCACCGGAGCGGTGAGCGGGTTGCTGGTACTGGTCCTCGGCGTTTGGGGCGGCTTGATCCCGTTCATCGGCCCGTACTTCCACTATTCCTTCGGCGGCGACCAGACGTGGCACTTCACGATGCAGCGCCTGTGGCTCTGCATCCTCCCGGGTGCAGTGGCGGTGATCGGCGGCTTGATGCTGATGAGGGCCTCGAGTCGCGTCGGCGGGCTCACCGCCGGGTGGGTGGCGCTGGTCGCCGGCGCCTGGTTCGCGGTCGGCCCGGCCGTCGCGCTGCTCTGGGATCACACGATCTACGCGATCGGCGCCCCGAACGGGGGCCAAGCTCGGCGCATGCTCGAGTGGGTGGGCTACTTCTCCGGTCTGGGCGTCGCGATCGTTGGTCTTGCCGCGTTCGCGATGGGACGCTTCTTCTCGCGGCCGCGCCTGGTCGAGGAGCCCGCTGTGGTGGCTGCCGACGTTGCTGCTGCGGAAGGCCCCGCGCGGCATGAGCCCGTAACGCGCGCAGCGGTGGCGGACGCTCCGGCTGAGCGCACGGTGGTCAGGGACGTGCCGGCGGAGCGCACGGCTGTCAGGGACGCGCCGGCCGAGCGCGATGTCGTCGCGGACCGGCCGGCCGGGCGCACGGCGGTCACGGATGCGCCGGTCGACCGCGGCGCCGTCGCGGATACCCCGGCAACCGAGGGCCGCGGCGCCGTCGCGGATACCCCCGCGACCGAGGCCCGCGGCGCCGATGCCCCTGCGACCGATACTCGCGTCGGCGACGGCCCCGCGACGACGGTCAGCCCCGCGGCGACCCCGCCTGCGCGGCGCCGGTCGGGCGGCCTCCTCGGACGCTTCCGCAGCTAACGACTTGCCCCGGGAGCGCGCCCCGGGACGGATCCCGGAGCGCGCCACCCCCGTATCCCGAGCGTCCCGCTCGTCCGCGGCCGGGGCACCGTTTGGACATGCTCGCCGGCGGATCCTTGTCCCAATGGCCAATGCGAGGTGAGCGCCGCACCCGCAGGATGTCGGTCTCGTGAGCGCGAATCTGATCGTCTCCTACGACGGCACTCCCAACGACGACGACGCACTGGCGCTGGGCAAGCTGTTGGCCCGCACCGGCGCCAGCCTCGCCCTGGCCTACATTCGCCACTCGCGCGAGTTCGACCCGCGTCGCGAGGAACTGGCCCAGCACGACGCCGAGCGCCGCCTGGAGCAGGGCGCGGCGTGGCTGGGCGACCCGGACATTCCCCGCCACGTGGTGTTCAGCGGGTCGACCGGGGAGGGCCTCGAGCAGCTGGCCGAGGCCGAGGGGGCGTCGGCAATCGTGTTCGGCTCCGACTACCGCACCCCGCCGGGACGAGCCGAGCCGGGCATGAGCGCTCAAGGGCTGCTCGAGGGTGGGTCGGTGGCGATCGCGGTCGCGGCGGCGGGCCTGCGCACCAGGGTGGACGCCGGGATCGAGTCGATTGCGGTGGCGGCCGCCAACGGGGACCGGACGGCGCACGAGAGCGCCGAGGCCCTGGCCGCCGGGCTCGGAGCCAAGCTGATCGATCTGGCCCCGCCAACGCCACCTCCCAGCGTCGATTTGATCGTGGTGGGCTCACAGCCGAACGCCGGCTCGCGCCGGATCACGCTGAGCGGCGCCACTCGCACCGTGCTGAACTCCGCGCGCGGCTCGGTGCTCGTGCTGCCCTCGGACACCGCGGTCCGCTTTTCTGACTCTTAGACAGAGCGCAGACAGAAGTCGCGGCGCTTCCGGTGGCGCGGTCAGTCACACTTTTGGTGTGGCCGACTTACCCCAGAAGCAGTTGCGGCGTCCGAACCTGGGCGTCGGCCAGATCGCCATGGACTCGGCCCTGGCGATTTCCGAGGCTCCCGATCAGCTCCGAAGCTCCTACCGCTTCAGCGACCCCAAGCTGTCCGAGCTGCCGCTCGAGGCGCTGCTGAACGAGCTGCTGGTCCGCGTCCAGGAGGCGCTGAGTGTCGACACCGCGGCCATCCTGCTGTACGACGAGGAGGCCAACCAGCTCGTGGCGCGCGCGGCCAAGGGGATCGAGGAGGAGGTCGAACAGGGGGTTCGGCTCCCGATCGGGAAAGGCTTCGCGGGCCGGATCGCCGGGGAGCGGGTGGCGATCTTCATCGCCGACGTCGACCACGCCGAGATCCTCAACCCGATCCTGCGGGAGAAGGGCATCCGCTCGTTGCTGGGCGTTCCGCTGATCGTCGAGGGCAGCCTGATCGGCGTGCTGCACGTCGGGTCGCTGACGCCGCGGACGTTCAAGCAGTCCGATCTCGCCGTGTTGCAGCTGGCCGCCGCCCGTGCGGCGCCTGCCATCGAGCGGGCGAGCCTGTTCGCCAAGCTCGAGCACGAGCACCGCGTCTCGATGGTGCTTCAGCGAAGCCTGCTGCCCAAGCGGCTGGTCGAAGTCACCGGCGTGGGTGTCGCGGCTCGCTACCTGCCCGCGCGCGAGGAGGTGGGCGGCGACTGGTACGACGTGATTGAGCTTCCGCGGGGCAAGGTGGGCGTGGTGATCGGCGACGTGGTCGGCCACGGGATCGCCGCCGCCGCGCTGATGGGCCGGCTGCGCACCGCGCTTCACTCCTACGCGATCGAGAGTCACGGCCCGGGCCGCACGCTCGAGCTCGTCGACCGGTTCGTGCAGTCGCTCAACGAGCCCGCGATGGCCACCGCGGCCTACGCCGTATTCGACACGTACACGTCCCAGGTCTGTTATGCGACCGCGGGCCATCTGCCTCCGGTGGTGATCTCCGGCGGGGAAGCGCGGGCGCTCGAGGTGACGCCGGCGCCGCCCCTGGGTGCGTTCCCGTATGGGCGCTGTCCCGAGCACGACCTGGAGCTCCAGAGCGGGGACATGCTGTTCCTGTACACCGACGGGCTGGTGGAACGGCGTGGCACGCCACTCAATCTGGGCATCGAGGCGCTGGCCACCGCGGTGCGTGGGGCCCGGACGCCGGAGGAGGCGTGCACCTTCGCAGTGGCCGAGCTGGTCCCCTACGATGGCCTGCGCGACGATGCCGCGATTGTGGCCCTCCAGAACAGCGCGGTCCCGCTCGAGCTTCATCTGCGCCTGCCGGCCCAGCCGAGGACGCTGGCGCACGTACGGCGCGTGCTGCGACGGTGGCTGCTGGCCCGGGGGGCCGACGAGGCGGACGTGGCCGAGGTGACGATCGCGGTGAGCGAGGCCTGCGCCAACGCGATCGAGCACGCCTACTCGCCCGCGCCGGCCAACTTCGAGCTGGACGCGTTCGGCCCGGATGGAGAGATCACCGTCGCCGTGCGTGACGAGGGGCGGTGGCGTGCACCACGGGGGTCGAACCGGGGGCGGGGGCTGTCGATCATGGTTGCCGCGATGGACGACGTGCAGATCGAACGCACGGAGACCGGGACGGAGGTGGTGATGCGGCGGCGCCTCCGGGATAGATGAACTTGGGTGACGTACAGATAACTCTCGTGCAGCATGCGCTGGTCGCGCGGTTGACGGGCGAGATCGACATGTCCAATGCCGAGGAGATGGGCGCGACGGTGATCGGAGCCACCCCCAACGAGGCCCACGGCGTGGTCCTGGATCTGTCCGCCGTCGACTACCTGGACAGCGCCGGCATCTACGTCATCTACGGCATGCGGGCGAGCCTGCAGGCGCGGGGGCAGTCGATGATCCTGGTCATGCCGGAGGAGTCCCCGGTCTACGACGCGCTGCGCCTCTCGGGGGCGGAGCGCCCAGGGGAAATCGCGGAAACGGTCGAGGGCGCCCTGCGCGCGATCGAGCGGCCTTCGGCCGCCGGAGCTTGACCGCCGCTCACGCGCCCTCCAGGGCGATCTCCTCCCAGTCGCCGCAGCGCCGGTAGCCGACCTCGGCATAGATCTTGTTCGAGGTCGGGTTGGCCAGGTCGGTGAACAGCATGCAGCGGGCCGCGCCGTCGGCCAACGCGCGCCGGCTGACCGCCGCCACCGCGCTCCCCGCGTAGCCCCGGCGCCGGAGCGGGGGCGGCGTGTAGACCGGACCCACGCGCACGACGCCGGCCACCGCGGGATTGACGCCGACCATCGACACGGGCTGTCCGTCGTCCCACACGAGGAGACCCTGCTGGCGCAGGCGAGCGTCGACCATCGACCCGGCCTGGGCGGCACCGATCAGGCCGGCTTCGCCGACGAACTCCTCCATCCAGGCGACCAGGAGGTCGCGCTCGTCCGGCTCGGGTAGTCGGAGCAGGCCGGCGGCGGGCCGGGGCGGATCCTGCACCCGCTCCAGCACGTGCATCCCCTCGCTGAACGTGCGACGGGACGTGCCACCGGTACGCCGCTCCCAGGCCGCGGCGATCGCGCGCGCGGTGTCCGGCACGCCGCTCACGGCCGAGACGTCGGGATCGACCTCCAGCCACCGCTCGACCAGCGGCTCGGCTGCGGCGGGCTCGAGCGGGCTGGTCAGCAGCGGCCACGGCGGCGTGCGCATGGCCGCGAACAACACCTCGTCGCGGCCGCCGATGCCGACCGCGAACACCGGCGGCGGATCGCGGTGGGCGCCCTGGCGCACGGTGACGAGCACGGTGGCCAACACGTTGCACTCGAGGCTGGCCTCCAGTAGCCGCTCGGTGCGGGCGGCGAACTCCTCAGGATCTCTGGTCAGCACGAAGCGCATGACCCTGGCGACCCTACAGACGCTGCACCACCTCGTCGAACGGCTTGCGGTCGGCCCGGTCGATCCACTCGATCGCCTCGTGGCGCTGAGGATCGCGGGTGCGGGCGGGGTAGCCGAAGGTCAGCACGATCGTCGGGCTCTCGCCCTCGTCGAGGTCGAGCAGCTGGGCAACCGCGTCGGGGTCGGGCATCCCGTTCGGACACGAGCCGATGTGATCGTTCCAGGCCGTCAGCATCATGTTCTGCGCGGCTCGCCCGGCGTCGAATTCCGTGCGGCCCCGGCCGCGCAGCGCGACCACCACGACGAGCGCGGCGCCGCGCACGTTGCCTGAGGCGTAAACCGCGTCGGCCAGCCGCCCGCGCAGCGACGGGCTCTCCACGACGATGAACCGCCACGGCTGGGTGTTGCGCGAGCTTCCGGCCACCCGGCCCGCGTCGAGGATCCGCCGCGCGGCATCCACCGGGATGGGGCGTCCGGCGTACTCGCGGACTTCGCGCCTGCTCGCCACCGCCAGGAAGGTGTCCACGGCGGTAAGCCTAGGGATGAAACGCCTATCCGGCGTCGCCGCCGCGCTGGGCTCCGCCCGCCGTGTGAAGCATGCCCTGGACGCTGTCCACGCGCGCGTCATCGGCGACGTCCTCTTCCCCGACCTGGGGCTGGTCGCCGCCCGAGGCGGTCTGCGGGCCCGCGGGCTGGTGCGCAGCCGACTCGGCCCCGCCCTTCCGGCGCCGGACGACCCGCCGGGTGATCAGCAGCAACATGCCCGCGCCACCGGCGGCCGCGGCCACCTGAGGCACCGGGGGATCGGTGGGGCGCCGGCGCCGGGGCTCGAGGTGGAGGGCCACCTTCGCCTCGCGCCACCAAGCGCCGATCGCGGCGCGGCGGCCGCGACGTCTGCGCAGGCGCCGGCCGGCCCAGTTGGCGGCCGCGGTGGCGCCTCGGAGCGGAGCGGCGGAATTGAGTTCGGGCATCAGAGCCTCCTCACGATTTCAGTGCTGGTCAGCCGACGCTCAGTGCTCGCCGGGCTGCGTCTCGGGTGGCGCGCGGTCGGGCTCGGGGCCGGGTTGCGGGGCGCGCTCGGGCTCGGGCGCCTCGTCGGGTCCCGGGTTCGGCGCGATCGGGTCGGCCGGCTCGTCGGGACCGGGGACCGTCGAGGGCTCCTCGGGAGCGGCAGGCGTGCCCGGGTCGGGGACCGCAGGCGTGACCGGCGCGCTGGGGACGACCGGCGTGGCCGGCACGGTCGGCTGGGGGACCTCTGCGGTCGGGGTGAGAACGGCCATACCCCACGCTTACCCGGTGAGGCGGCCGGGCAACCCGTCATCCCTTGACCACACCCACCGGTCGCAAGCGCACGACCCGTGCGGCGAGGCCGGCGCGCTCGACGATCTCGACCACCCTGTCGACGTCCTTGTAGGCCTCGGGCGCCTCCTCGGCCAGCCCACGGGCCGACAGGGCCCGGACGACGATCCCGGAAGCCTCGAGGCGGCGGCGCAGCTGTGCGCCGTCGACCGCCTTGCGTACCGCGGTGCGCGACATGCGCCGGCCGGCGCCGTGACAGGTCGTCCCGAACGAGCGTTGCATCGCGCCAGGCCGGCCGGCGAGCACGTACGAGGCGGTCCCCATGCTGCCCGGGATGAACACAGGCTGGCCCGCCCGGGCGTACTCCGATGGGATCTCCGGGTGATCCGGCGGGAACGCCCGCGTCGCGCCCTTGCGGTGCACGCACACCATTCGACCCCCGTGGCGCTCGAGCTTGGCCACGTTGTGGGCCACGTCGTAGACCTGATGGGTCCGCTCGGCGGTCCCGGGACCCAGCACGGACGCGATCGCCTCACGGACACGATGCGCGAGCGCGGCGCGGTTCGCCCATGCGAAGTTGGCAGCCGCCTCCATCGCGCGCCGGTAGTCGCGCCCCTCGGGCGACTCGACCGGAGCGCACGACAGCTGGCGATCCGGCAGTTCGATCCCGTAGTGCGAGAGCCGCGCGTCCATGCGCTTGACGAAGTCGGTGCACACCTGATGCCCGAGACCTCGTGAGCCGGAGTGGATTAGAACCGTGAGCTGTCCGAGACGCAGCCCGAACGCCTCGGCCGCGTGCGCGTCGTATATGGCCTCGACCCGCTGCAGCTCGAGGAAGTGATTGCCCGAGCCGAGCGTCCCGATCTGGCCGGCCCCACGCTGCTTGGCCCGCGCCGAGACCGCGGCCGGGTCCGCTCCCTCCAGGCACCCACCCGACTCGGTGAACGAGAGCTCGGCCTCGGAGCCGATGCCGAGGTCCTCGAGCAGCGCGCGCGGCCCCAGCGATAGCACGCGGTCGAGGTTCGCCCCGCGGAGGCCCTCGTGGGCACCGCGGCCACCCGTCCCGACCGGGACGTTCCGCGACAGTTCGTGCACGAGACGCTCGCGCCGGTCGCCGAGGAGCTCGTCGTAGCCAAGCGGGAGCGCGAGCAGGCGCACCCCGCAGTTGATGTCGTAGCCGACGCCGCCGGGCGAGATCACGCCGTCGGTCGCGTCTGTGGCCGCCACGCCGCCGACGGGAAAACCGTACCCCTGGTGGATGTCGGGCATAGCCAGTGCGGCGTCGACGATGCCGGGCAGCGTGGCCACGTTGGCCAGCTGCTCGAGCGAGCGGTCCTGCTCGATCGCGGCCAGAAGCTCGACGTCGGCGAACACCCGGGCGGGGACGCGCATACCGGGGACCGTCCCCACGGGGAGCTCCCACAGCTCGTCGTCGATCCGTTGCGCCTCAAACATCGAGGACCACGCGGGCAACGTAGCGCTCGCCGGACGGCTCGAAGGCCAGCCGGTGATACGTGACGGCCTTGACCAGCGGCGGCGGCTCGCCGAGTACGCCGGCCACGGTGGCATGCAGGCCGTGGCTTTGCAGGTCGACGTCGAGGAGTCGCGTGGCCACGAAGCCCTCGGTCTCGGCCAGGAACGCGAGCTCCTCGATCCAACCGGCCAGGAGGGCAGGGCGATCGGCCGCCTCGACCGTGACGGCGCGCGCCACGTCGCCCGACCCCTCGATGGCGCACGCCACATCGTCCGACCTCTCGATGCCCAGCAGCTCGGCCAGCGCGCGCAGAGCCTCCTCGAGCACCTCGCGCTCGCTGCCGGCCTCGATCTCGAGCTCGACCTCGGCCGTGTGATCCACCCAGCGGTACATGCCTCCTCAGCGCGCCGCGATCACATCCGCCAACCGGCCGGCTTGCTGGACGTGGAGCAGATGCCCGGCGTGCTCGAGCTCGACGAGCTCGGCGCCCGGTATCTGCCCGGCCAGCCGCCGCGCCGCGGCGATCGGGACGACGTGGTCGCCGGTGCCGGCCACGATCGTGGTCGGCACCGAGATATCGCCCAGTCGCCCCGCGAGCGCCGGCAGATCGCGAACCAGGAAGCGCTGCTCGCGCACGAACGCCCGCCATGCCCTGGGTGCCAGCAGCATGCGCCCCGCCGCCCGCAGGTAGCGGTCATCGAGCGCCGTCGCCTCGGCCACCCAGCGCCGCAGCGGGCGGGTTCCCAGCAACAGCCCGCCTCCCGCCATCGCGCCGATGCTGGCCAGCCAGCCGACGAAGGGGGCGGCCAGGAGGTAATCGACAGCCCCCAGCGACTCGAGGTTGACCGCCGGCGCCACCAGCACCAGCCGGTCCACCCGCTCGGGCGCCGACACCGCGAGCCAGGCGGCCACGGCCGCCCCCAGGCTGTGTCCGACCACCGCCGCGCGGCTGACGCCGGCGTCGTCGAGGGCGGCCAGCGCCGCCCGGGCGTTGCCGTCCAGATCGGTCACCCGCGACCCTCCGTCCCACCCCGGGCGGTCGATGGCGATCGTGCGCGGGACGCGATCGCCGAGCGCGCCGCACAGGGGCTCCCAGTCCGCCGCCGCACCCGGTTGGCCGTGGAGCAGCAGAACGGAATCGTTGGACACGGCGAACACCTCCGAGCGGGCATACTAGAGCCGTGACGTCCGCGCTCCTGTCCGACGCGCTCGGCCCGGTGCGCGCCGACCCGGCGCGCGCGGCGATCCTGTTCGACATCGACGGCACGCTCGCCCCGATCGTCCAGCACGCCGCCGACGCGCGCGTGCCCGAGAGCACCCGCCAGCTGCTGATCCAGATCGCGCGTCGCTACGGCGTGGTGGCGTGCGTGAGCGGTCGCCGCGCCTCGGAGGCCCGGGCCATGGTCGCGATCGGCGCGATCTCGTACCTGGGCTCGCACGGCGCCGAGGTGCTGCGAGCTGGCTGGACCGAGCCGGTGGTCGACCAGGAGGTGGAGGACTGGGCCGAGCGGATCCACGACTTCGCTCGGGAGGCCGACACCGCGGAGCTGCGCCGCCTTCGGGTGCGCCTGGAGGACAAGGGCCCGATCATCGCCTTCCACTGGCGCGGCGCCCCCGACGAGGAGGCCGCGCGCGCGGCGATCGACGCGATCGCGACCAAGGCCGAGGCGGGCGGCCTGCGCACCCACTGGGGGCGCAAGGTGCTTGAGGTCCGCCCCCCGGTGCGGATCGACAAGGGGGCCGGGATCGCCTCGTTCCTGGCCGACACCGACGTCGGCGTGGCCCTGTACGTGGGCGACGACCGGACCGATCTCGACGCGTTCCACGCGCTCGCGCAGATGGCCGACGAGGGCAAGATCTCGAAGGCCATCCGCGTCGGAGTCCGCTCGGACGAGGGCCCGTCGGAGATCACCGACGAGGCCGACGTGGTGCTCGACGGGACGGGTGGCGTGACCGAGTTGCTCGCGGCGCTGGCCGCGGACTGAAGGGAACCGGGGGCGAGCAGACGTGCGGTTCGCGGACTTCCTACGCACTACGGTCCTGGCCAGCGCCGGCGCGGCCAGCGTGCTCGCCGCGCTGACCGTGGCCGGCGCCGCCGGGGACAGCAACGACCTGCTTGTCCCGTTCTCCGCCGCCTGGTGGGTGGCGGCCGGGGCGATCGGGATCTGGCTGGGGCGCAGGGCCGAGACATCGCCGCCGATCGCCTCGCTGCTGGCCAGCGCGCGCACCCAGGCCTCGCTGCCCGAGGTCAACCCGGCCCGCACCATGTTGAACCGGCTGTGGCCGCTGTTGATCTCGACCGTGGGCGCGGGCGCGCTGGCCTTCCTGGTGCCCCAGGTGCCGGCGGTCGCCACCGGCTTCGGGATCATCTGGTCGCTGGCGTGGCGGCGGCAGGCGTCGGCGGTGCGGGCGATCGAGCAGCGCGACGGCGCCCGCTTCTACGTGGACAAGACCTCGCCGCTGCAGCCGATCCGGTTGGTCCGCACGCCGGGCTTCCGCTCTAACCTGTTCGAGTTGAACGGGGCGTCGGGCCACTCCCGCCGCGCCCGACCGCGCGCGTGAGCTACCCGGCCTACATCCCCAGCCCGTCCAACAACGGGTTCTACCTCGGGCCGCTGTTCGTCCACGCCTACGGGCTGGCCTACGTGTTCGCGGTGGCGGCGGCGATCTTCGTCACCCGGTGGCGCTGGCGGCGCGCCGGCGGCGATCCCGACATCTGCTACGAGGCGGCGGCGTGGGGCTTTCCGGCCGGTCTGATCGGCGGCCGGATCTACTTCCTGATCACCACCCCCAGCCAGATCCCGCCGCATTGGTGGGGTCCGTTCGCGATCTGGAAGGGCGGCCTGGGGATCTGGGGCGGGATCTTCTGCGGGGTGCTGGGCGGCCTCTACATCATCCGCAAGCGCCTGACCCGCGGAGACGTGCTGCGCTTCATGGACGCCGCCGCCCCCGGGCTGCTGGTGGCCCAGTCGATCGGGCGGATCGGCAACTACTTCAACCAGGAGCTGTTCGGCAAGCCTTCGACCCTGCCCTGGGCGCTGAAGATCTCCCCTGACCACCGCCCGTCTGGATACGCGTCGCACGCGACGTTCCAGCCCACGTTCCTGTACGAGATCATCTGGAACCTTGGCCTGGCCGGATTCCTGATCTGGCTCGGCTACCGGCGGCGGATCAAGCCGCCCGGCCTGATGGCGCTGTACGTGGCCGGCTACGCGGCGTTTCGCCTGTTTGAGGAGAACCTGCGCATCGACTACTCCGTCCACGTGCTCGGGATGCGTCTGAACTTCTGGATTGCGCTGCTGGTCTGCCTGGCCGGGCTGGTCTGGTTCGTGTGGATCCAGCGCAACGGCAAGACCGAGCCGCTCCCGCTCGACGGCCCGAGGACCGACGCGCGCGATGTCATGCGGCGCAAGAGCACCGGCTACCGCAAGCCTCCGGCCGCGAGTTACGGGAAGAAGTCGCGCTCAGCGTCGCGCCGCTGAGCGGAGCCGGTGGCGCGGGCGGAGCGCCTGCACCTCGCTCCACGGCTGCGTGTTGACCACCTGCTTTCGGGTGAGCCACGCGCGCCGCGCCGTGGCGATCCCGTAGCGGGCGACCGCGAATCCGGCTGTGCGGTGCGAGTCGGTGTTGATCACGATCGGCACGCCCGCAGCCGCGGCGGCGCGGGCGTTGACGTCGTTCAGATCGCGGCGGTCCGGGTTTGCGTTGATCTCGAGCATCGTGCCGGTCCGGGCGGCGGCCTCGATGACTTTTTCTATGTCGAACGCGTAGGGCTCGCGTTTCTGCAGCTTGCGGCCCGAGGGGTGGCCGATGGCGTCGACCAGCGGGTGCTCGATCGCCTTGATCATGCGCTCGGTCATCTGTTCGGCGGTCATCCGGAACGAGGAGTGCACCGAGGCGATCACCCAGTCGAGCTCGGCCAGGATCTCGTCGTCGTAGTCGAGGTTGCCGTCGGGGAGGATGTTGACCTCGGATCCGGCCAGCAGGGTGAGGCCGTCGATGTGTGTCGCTCTGATGTGGGCGATCTGTTCGCGCAGCCGGTCCGGTGAGACCTCATCGCCGAATCCGAAGCTGGCCGAGTGGTCGGTGATCGCCAGGTACTCGTAGCCGGCGTCCTTGGCCGCGACCGCCATCTCCTCGATCGAGGCGGTGCCGTCCGAGGCGGTCGTGTGGCAGTGCAGGTCGCCTTTGAGGTCCTGCTGGGTGATCAGCTCCGGGAGGGCGCTTATCGCGGCTGCCTCGAGCTCGCCGCGGTTCTCGCGCAGCTCCGGCTCGATGTAGTCCAGCCCGAGCAGCGCGTAGACCTCGGACTCGGTGGCGCAGCGATGGGTCTCGCCGGTGGCGTCGTCGAGCACGCCGTACTCGGACACGTGAAGTCCCTTGCGGACGGCGGCGTCGCGCAGGGCCATGTTGTGCTCCTTGGAGCCGGTCAGGTGCTGGAGGAGGTTGCCGAACTGATCGGGGGCGACGATCCGCAGGTCGACTCGGATGCCGGTGTGCGTGCGCAGCTTGACGCCGGCCGCAGTGGCGGTGCCCGCTGATTCGGTCAGGTCCAGGGCGGCCGCAGCTTGCGCGAGCGCCAGCGGGTCGTGGGCGGTGGCGATCACGTCGAGGTCCTTGACCGTGTCGGTCATGCGGCGCGCCGAACCGGCCAGCTCGACGTGGGTCGAGGCGGGGTGCTGTCTCAGCGCCGTGATGAGGGGGTCCGCGATGGCCAGCGCCTTGTCCAGCACCACGCGGGCGGGGCGCTCGCCGGCGCCGGCTAATCGGAGGCTCGCGAGGATGGCCTCCTCGGCCTTGGGGCCGAAGCCCTTGAGCGCGCGGATGCGCTGCTCCTCGGCGGCGGCTTTGAGGGCGTCGAGCGAGTCGATCCCGAGCTCCTCATACAGCCGGCGGACGCGCTTGGGCCCGAGGCCCGGGAGATGGGTCATGTCGATCACGCCGGGCGGGAACTTGGCCCGCAGCTTGACGGTGGCGGGGATCGCGCCGTCGTCGGCCAGCTGGATGACCTTCTCCTGGATGATCGCGCCGACCCCGGGCAGTTCGGTGGCGCGACCCTGGCGGGCCAGGCCGAGCACCGACACCGGCGCCTCGCGCACCGCCTTGGCCGCATTGCGGTAAGCGACCACGCGGTAGATCGCGGCGCCGTCGAGCTCGGACAGGTCGCCCAGCTCGTCGAGCGCTTCGGCGATCTCGGTGTTGGTCACGTCGGCCATGTAGGTACGTAACGTATCGGGCCGCTGGCGCGTGAGTGGGTGGGGAGCGGGTGGAGAGCGAGTGGGGTGCGGGTGAAGAGCGCGAGCGATCTGCCACTC
This sequence comes from uncultured Solirubrobacterales bacterium, assembly GCA_963832315.1. Taxonomy (GTDB): domain Bacteria; phylum Actinomycetota; class Thermoleophilia; order Solirubrobacterales; family Solirubrobacteraceae; genus Palsa-465. The sequence goes on from CAWHTT010000019.1 coordinate 343,586, forward strand.
GTCCCGTCGCCCCGGGTGAATGCGCATTCACTCGCGCATAGCGCGAGTGATCTGCCTTTCGGCGTCGGGCGCGTGCCGAGTGGCAGATGAGTCGCGGTGGTTCGGGGGTGGCGCCGGGTTGTCGGGGGGCGCGGGGTTGTCGGGGGTGGCGTCGGGGTTGCGGGGGGGCTCGGGGTTGCGGGGCGGGCCCTCCGGCCCAAGGGCCAGCTGGCTTCACAAAGGGGCGTGGGCGCCGGTACGGCGTCCCTCGGGCGCAGTGCCATCGGAAACAATTCGTCCCACGACCCACCGGGACGCCGTCACCGGCGTCACGCCCCCTCACCCGCTATACTTTCTGAAGTAACCCGCACGAGACCCCAAGGAGCCGCAATGGCGAACGTCGCCGAAGTAACCGACAACAACTTCCAGGCCGAGGTCCTCGAGTCCGACAAGCCGGTGCTGGTCGACTTCTGGGCTCCGTGGTGCGGGCCGTGCCGGATGGTGGCGCCGGTGGTCGAGGAGATCGCGCAGGAGCGGGCGGACGAGCTGAAGGTCGTCAAGCTCAACATCGACGAGAACCAGAACACGGCGATCCAGTTCAACGTGATGTCGATCCCGACGCTGATCCTGTTCCGCAATGGGCAGCCGGCCAAGACCGTGATCGGCGCCTACCCGAAGCGCAAGCTGGTCGAAGAGCTCGAGCCGGCCCTCGCCTAGGCGAGAGCCACGCCGATCCACAACTGGCGGCCGTCGATCGTGACGGGCTCCAGATCGTCGTCGAGCGGCTCGTAGCCGACGTCGACGGCAAGCGTCTCCCCGGCGATGTAGCCCTGGTGCGCACGCGCGGCGGCGAGCAACGCCTCGTCGCCGTCCAGTGTCAGCAAGATCCGGTCGGTGACCTCGAGGCCAGCCTCCTGGCGGGCCAGCTGCACGGCGCGCACGATCTCGCGCGCCCAGCCCTCCACGCGCAGCTCGTCGTCGATCTCGAGCTCGAGGGCAACCGCGTGGGAGCCCTCGCGCTCGACCTGGTAGCCCTCGAGCGGCTTCATCGCGACCTGCAGGTCCTCGGTGCTCAGCTCGTGGTCCTTGCCGTCGACGCTGATCGCCACGTGCCCGCCGGCGCGCAGGGTGGCCACGGCGTGCGTGGCGTCGAGTCCGGCGATCGCCGCCGCCACGAGCGGCATGTGCTTGCCGAACCGGGGCCCGAGCCGGCGGTAGTCGGGCTTGAGCTCGACCTCGGCGAGCTCGTCGGCCTCTGAGACGAAGCGCAGCTCCTTGACGTTCAGCTCCTCGCGGACGATGGCCGACATCCGCTCGATCGCCTCGCGTTCCTCGCCGGTGGCCACCACGACCGCGGCGCGCAGCGGCTGGCGCACCTTGAGCTTGGCCTGCCCGCGGGCGGCCAGCCCGAGGCGGACGGTTTCCCGGGCGGTGGCCATGGCGGCCTCGAGGCTCTCGTCGCGCGCGATCGGATCCGGGGTCGGGAAGTCGGTGAGATGGACGCTCGGCTCGGTCCCGTCGAGGTTGTCGTAGATCTCGTCGGACATGAACGGGCAGTGGGGGGCGAGCAGCTGTGCGGTCGCGGTCAGGCACGCGCGCAGCGTCGCGAACGCGGCCGGGTCGCCGTCCCAGAAGCGCCGGCGCGAGCGGCGCACGTACCAGTTCGAGATCTCGTCGATGAAGCTCTGGATGGCGCGGCCTGCGCTCGTGGCGTCGAAGTCGTCCATCCGCGCGCGCACGATCTCGATCGTGGCCTGCAGGCGCGATAGGGCCCAGCGGTCGAGCTCGGAGGCGGTGTCGCCGGGCGCGGGCAGCGTCGCCGGGTCGATCCGATTGGCGTTGGCGTACAGGACGTAGAAGCCGTACGTGTTCCACAGCTGGAGCAGGAACTGCCTGACCGCCTCGGCGATCGCGTCCATCGAGAAGCGGTAGCCGTCCCAGGGCTGCTTGGAGGTGAAGAAGTACCAGCGCAGCGCGTCGGCGCCGAAGCGGTCGATCACCTGTTGCGGGGCGACCGTGTTGCCCAGCGACTTGGACATCTTGCGGCCCTCGTCGTCGAGGATCAGCCCGAGGCAGACCACGTTCCGGTACGGCGAGCGGTCGAACAGCAGCGTGGAGACCGCGATCAGCGAGTAGAACCAGCCGCGGGTCTGGTCGAGCGCCTCGCAGATGAAGTCGGCCGGGAAGTGCTCGTCGAACAGCGCCGTGCCCTCGTGGGGGGCGTGGTACTGGGCGAACGGCATCGAGCCCGAGTCGAACCACACGTCGATCACCTCGGGCACGCGGCGCATCGGCTCGCCGCAGTCCGCGCACGGGAAGTCTGCGTCGTCGACGAACGGCCGGTGGGGGTCGGTCAGGTTGGTGCCCGCGAGGTCGTTGAGCTCCTTCAGCGATCCGATCGCGCGCGTGTGGCCGCCCTCGCAGCGCCACACCGGCAGCGGCGTCCCCCAGTAGCGCTCGCGTGAGAGGGCCCAGTCCACGTTGTGCTCGAGCCAGTTGCCGAAGCGGCCATGCTTGACATGGTCGGGATACCAGGTGACCGTCTCGTTGGCGGCCAGCAGACGGTCCTTGATCTGGCTGGTGGCGATGTACCAGGAGGGCTTGGCGTAGTAGAGCAGCGGCGTGCCGCAGCGCCAGCAGTGCGGGTAGGAGTGCTCGAGCGTCTCGGCCTTGAAGATGCGGTCACGGGCCTCGAGGTCGTTTATGAGGTCGGGATCGGCTGCCTTTACGTTGCGTCCGGCGAACGGCCCGATCCGCTCGTCGTAGGTGCCGTCGAGCCGGACGGGGTTGATCACGTTCAGGCCGTACTGCTCGCCCAGGCGGAAGTCGTCCTCGCCGAAGGCGATCGCGGTGTGGACGAGGCCGGTGCCGTCGGTCGCGGTAACGAAGTCGGCTTCCAGCACGGTGTGTCCCCTGGGTCCGTACTCGCTGCCGGGGATGAAGCCGAACGGCGGCTCGTAGCGGAGGCCCGCGAGCTGAGCGCCGGGGAGGCGGTCGAGGATGGTGGCGCGCTCGCCGAGGACGGCCTCCAATCTCGCCTCGGCCAGGACGTACACGTGCTGCTCGTCGCCGGCTTGTCTGGCCCTGACGTAGGTGAGCTCGGGGTCGACCGCGACCGCGGCGTTCGAGACCAGGGTCCAGGGCGTGGTCGTCCAGATCAGTAGCTCATCGCCTTGCTGGATGGGCGCCCGCGCGTCCGTGATCGGGAAGCGGACGAAGATCGACGGGTCGAGCACGTCCCGGTAGACGTCGGGCTGGCCGAGCTCGTGGCTCGAGAGCGTGGTCTGGTCGCGCGGGCAATACGGGACGACCTTGAGCTTCTCGTACAGCAGGTCCTTGTCGTGGATCGTCTTCAGCGCCCACCAGACCGATTCCACGTACGCGGGGTCGAGCGTGCGGTAGGCGTCGTCGAGGTCGATCCAGAACCCGATCCGCTCGGTCAGGCGGTTCCAGTCCTCGACGTGACTGAGCACCTTCTCGCGGCAGCGGGCGTTGAACTCGGCGATGCCGAACCGCTCGATGTCGTCCTTGGTGGTGAACCCGAGCTCCTCCTCCATGGCGAGCTCGACCGGCAGGCCGTGGCAGTCCCAGCCGCCCTTGCGCTCGACGAAGTAGCCGCACATGGTCCGGTAGCGGGGGAAGATGTCCTTGAACACCCGCGAGAGGACGTGGTGGATGCCCGGCGGCCCGTTCGCGGTCGGTGGACCTTCGTAGAAGCCCCACTTCGGCGATCCCTGGCGCCGGCGAACCGACTCGGCGAACACGTCGCGCTGTCGCCAGCGATCGAGCACGCGCTCCTCGAGCTCGGGGAACGCCAGCCGCGGGTCGACCGGGCGGTACGCGTGGGGCGGGCGCTCGGTCGAGGGCGCGGGGGGACGATCCGTCGAGGCCATGGGCGGCTGATTCTAGGAGCCGACCGCCCGCTGCTTACGCGGGGGCGCGACGCGCTCAGTGAGCCGTGGCGGCGGGGAGCGCCTCGCCCGGCCTGGACGATCGGCGGGGGTGATGCCCTTCGAGCTCGGCGAGCAGCAGGTCGCGCGCGGCCAGCGGGGTGGCGCCCAGCCGGCGCACCGTGCTCGCGCCTGTGTCGGGCACGGCGCCGCGGTAGTCGAAGATCGCCACATGGTGCGCGACCGAGCGGACCGAGTAGACCAGCCGCCCGAGCGCGTCGAGCGAGATGCCGCGGCCGGCGAGTACGACGGCGCCGGGCTCGAGCGCCGGGAGCGCGCGGACCAGTCGGTTGGGGGCGATCGCGGTCGAGAGCGACAGGGTCCGGATGCCGGCACGCCGCAGCATCAGCTCGAGAGACTGGCTGTACAGGGCGTCGAGTTCGAGCGGCGAGGAGGCGTCAAGCACGAGCACCCCGGCGCTGCGGGTAGCCGGCGGAGCCAGCCGCTTGAGCGCCGAAAGCCAGCCGGTGGCATACCGCCAGCCGAACTCGTACTCGGGCGTCGGTGCGCCCTGGTCGGCGTGGGCGGCCACGGCCTCGAGCAGGACCTCCTCGATCGTGCGCTCGACCGAGCGCAGAGCCAGGCTCTCCTCGAGCAGCCCGTTGGCCTTGTCCTCGTCGAAGTCGGCGAACGCGGCGGCCAGCCGCGAGCCAGACGACGGGCCCTCGCCCCGCTGGCGCGCCAGCGCGATCGCGCTCGACACGTTGTGGGTCTCCGCGAGCGTCGCGCGGAGCGACTCGATCTCGTTCAGCGCGTACTGGCGATGACCCCCGGGCGAACGCCGAGGGCGGGGGAAGCCGTACCGCCGCTCCCAGCTGCGCAGCGTGTTTGGACTCACGCCGAGCATCACAGCCGCAGCGTTCGTTCGGATCCCGCTCATCCGCCTGCAGTTAACGGGTTTTGGGTAGGACGCCGCAAGTCGCGCAAGGCAACCTGCAATTTCTCACTATTCCAGCACGACCAGTGCGGCCCGGGGTGGGCCGCAGCTGGAGATACGCGCGGTGAGGCGGATCCCGAAGGTGTTAGCCGGGCGCACCACGGTGGTCCGGACTGCGCCGTCGCCGCGGGCCGCCCACGCCACCGCAGTCGACAGGCTCGCGCCGTTCTTCTCCTCGGCCTCGGCCGGCATGAGCAGGTCGGAGACGTGGCGGTTGACCACGTCCGGCTCGTTGGCGGCGAGCAGCCGCTCGGCGGCTTCCGACATGGCGCACACGGCCAGCGACTGGTCGAGGACCAGGAAGGCCTCGCCGGCATTGGGCGCCACGTCGGCGTGCGACTCGAGAATCAGGCCCAGGCCGCAGGCACCGCACACCCGGGACCCGGAGCCCGCGGCGGGCGGCTGCGTGGGACGCGTACCGCAATGGCTACAGAAAGAGACGGGAGGCGCCGGCGCCTCATGCTCGACCGGGATAACCAGACGAAGCCCGGGGCCGCCGTTCCTAGCTGTTCGCATCGCGGATCGAAATGGGTCGGATGGTTATCGCGGGAGGTCTCGAGGCGTGGTCGTTTCTACCGGCCGCTCCGTGCGGCCCTCTGGGCGCGGAGCTCAGCGGCGTGGGTCGGGACGACCACCTGGTCGGACTCGAGTAGCTCGAGCAGAGTGCGTTGCGCGTCTCCGGCTCCCGGAGGCAGCACCGTGGTACCGGTAGCGCGGACCCGCGGGCGCTCCGACCCGCGGCGGTAAATCGCGAGCGGCATCGCGCCGACGGACAGCCGGATCGCGTAGGCCCAGCGGGCGACGGTGTCGTCGTCGAGGTGGCCGCCGGCCACGACCACCAGGTTCGGTCGGTGCACGCTGGCGGCGTCGCCGATCCCGGCCACGCCGCGGGCCGAGAGGCTGAGTACCTTCACGCCCGCGCGCACAAGGAACAGTTGCAGCGCCCGGATATAGGGGCTGTCGCGGTCCAGTTCATCGCGCGAGGCGTCGCCGAACACGATCGAGACCTGGCGCACGGGGGGCGGGGTGAGCCGAGTGGCGCGCCGCAGCCAGTCGCCCGCCCAGTGGGCGGCGAACGCCCAGGCGGCCGAGTCGACGCTGTATCTGCGGGCGATCTCGTCGAGGGTGGGCAGGAGCACCTCTTCGACGGAGCGCTCAACCGAGCGCAGCGCGAGCGCGGCCTCGATCGCGGCGTCCGCCCGCTCGCGCTCGTAGGAGACCAGCGCGCCGACCAGTGAGTTGGCATCGGCGGCCAGGCCCTCGCGCGCACGAGAGATCGCCGACGAGATCGACAGCCCCTCCTGGAGGGCGTCTCTCAACGCGGCGACTTCGCCGTGGGTGAAAAGCCTATGCTTACCGGGAGAGCGCTGCGGCTTCGGGAACCCGAACCTGCGCTCCCACGCCCTTAGCGTGTTGGGGCTGACGTTCAGGAGCGCCGCCGCCTCGCTCGTCTTGAGATAGCGCATGCGCAGTTAATGGAACGTAGACGTTGCTATTTCGACCTAGGCGTTGCCCTCCTGAATGCCCAGGCATAGAATTGCACAAGTTTTCGCCGAAAGTGGCACCGAAATCTCCAGCTTTTCTGGGGATTGAGGTTATCCGGCGGGGTCGCCCCCAGACCCGTCGGACCCCTATGGGAGGGTGAGAATGGTCTATCGCACCTCATGATCTGAGGTCCGCCGACACCTGAGTCGGCGAATCCGCCCGCAAAACTGGCAGTCTGCGTCTTTACGCGGTACCTTGCTCCGGTGAGCGATGACCGTCGCATGCGGTCGCTTGCGCTTCGCCAAAGGGTGGCGCTGGGAGTCGCGTGCGCTTCTCTGGCCGGCTGTGTGGTCTGGGCCGCGATCGTCGCGCCGGACGACCATCTGAACGGCCTGTCGGTTGTGATCGCCGTGGCTGCGGTGGCCGCAGGGCTGGGAGTAACCCGCGTGCGCGCGCAGATCGAGGTCTCGGCCTCGTTCCTCGTGTTCATGCTCGCCGCGGCCTTCCTCGGTCCCGCGTCAGCGTTCGTGGCCGCGGTGCTGTGCGAGATCACCGCGACCCGCGTGATCCGAACCCGGCCGCGGGCGTTCTTGAACAATCTGGTCGCTGCCGGGTTGACCGCGCTCCTCGCCGGCACGTTGATCCGGGACCTCGCCCCGGGTGGCTACAACGCAGGGTTTTACTTCGTCCTCGGGGCGCTCGCGCTGGGCGTATTCGAGCTCAGCTGGCTGATCCTGGCCCCTCTCACCATCGCCTACGACGGATACAGCCCGGCCTGGAGCCCCCGAACGCTCCTCGAGCATCTTCCGAGCGCCCTGATCAATGTCGCGCTGGTCGTGGCCGGCGCAGCGATCTACGTCGAGGTGGGGCTCGCCGGGATCGCCTTCGCCCTCATCGGCGCGCTCGCGTTCTCGTACATGGGCTACCTCCTGGCTCAGTCGCGGGCCCGCACCGAGCAGTACGTGTCCCTGTCCTGGGGCGTGCTGGCCGGGCTGCTGCGCGCGCTCGACACCCGCGATCAGCGGGCCGCGCGGCATGCCGCGGCCGTGGCCCGGTTCGCCAGCGACATGGCCGAGGCGGTCGGGATGAGCGAGCAGGACCAGGAGCTGGCGCACACCGCCGGCCTGTTGCACGACATCGGTCACTTCGCCCTCTCCGACCGCGTGGCCGAGCGGGGACGCACGCTGACCGACGAGGACTGGATGGCCATCCAGCGCCATCCCGAGCTCGGGGCCGAGATGCTCCGGGACCTCGGGATGTACGGCCCGGTGGCCGAGATCGTGCTCGCCCACCACGAGCGGATCGACGGGCGTGGCTATCCCAACGGGTCGCCCGGTGAGGAGATCCCGGAGATCGCCAAGATCATCGCGGTGGCCGAGGTGTACGACACCCTGACCGCGGCGGACACCTACCGGACGCGGATGAGCTCGTTCGAGGCGCTGCGAGAGTTGCGGCGCGTCGCGGGGTCGCAGCTCGACGCGGGTTACGTCGAGGTGCTGGCCGGGCTGCTGAGCGGCGAGGGTGTCGAGTACCGGCACGCGGACGCGGCCAACTTCGACTCCGAATTAGACATGGAGCGGCGGATCAAGCAGGCGCGGGCTGGCTAGGGGCAGGCCGGGTAACGAGGCGCGGACCGGCTGGGACGGGCGGGCCGGTTGGAGGCGCGGGCCGCGTGGGCTCTGCGCACGCAGGGGCGCCGCGCCGGCGTAACGTGCCCGGCGCGGATGCCCTACCACGTCCTTGTTAGCTGACCAGGCGTTCCTGGTGGTGCTGCTGTCCAGCGCGTCGCTGCTGGAGCGTCTCGAGAAACTGCTCGATCTGCTCGTGGCTGAAGCGACGCTGGCCACCGGGAGTCCGGTAGGACTCGAGGTAGCCCATATCTGCCCACCGGCGGATAGTGCCGAGCGATACCCCGAGCGCATTGGCAGCTTGCGAAGTGGACAAACCGAGGGGACTGTTCCTCATCTGTTCCATATCCTGCATTTCAGATGCAATTACGAATGTTGCCGTGCAATGTTCAGCAATTGCACAACATTTCGTCTCCAAGCGAGAGGGCAAGCGGTCCGTTCGACAGAACCCTTGCGGTGAGACGATCGTGACCCTGCCAGGCCGATGCGACTAAGGCTTTACCACCATCACGATGGGGCCCGCGTAGCCTACCGCGAAACGGGCACCGGGCCACCTCTTGCATTGCTTCATTCGCTGGGCCTGTCCCACCGCGAATGGGAGCCCGTGGTGGCCCAGCTGTCCTCGCGCTTTCGGGTCGTGCTGCCCGATCTTCCCCTGCACGGCGACTCCGAGGACCGCCCGCGCCACCCGTACACGCCCGACTGGCTGGCCGAGGTGGTCGGCGGCTTCTGCCGTGAGGTGGCGGGCACCCGGCCGCTGGTGGCCGGACACGACATCGGGGCCGAGATCGCGCTGCGTGCGATCGTGACCGGCCGGCTGGAGCCGACCAGGCTGGCGCTCTTGCCCAACCGCCTGCACCGACGCGACGAGTTCTCCGGCAAGCGCGCCGCGTGGCGCATGGCCTGCCGGGTCGCCGCGGTACCCGGTTTGGATCGGGCGCTGGCGCGCGGCGCAACGCTGGTGTTCCGGCCTTCGGTGGGGGAGCGGCTGTCCGCGCAGCGCAATCCGGCCGCGCGCGACCTGGTCCGCCACGCCTTCGCCGACGTCGCCGGGAACGGCAACCGGGCCCGGTCGTGGGCCAAGTTCGCGCGCCGCTGGCCGGTCGAGCCGCAGCGCCAGCTACTCGACGCCTACCCGCGCATCGATTTGCCGGTGCTGCTCCTGTGGGCCGACGAGGATCCCGCCCATCCCCTGGTCGGCGCCTACGAGGCACTCGACCTGCTGCCCACCGCTCAGTTGCGCACCCTGCCGGCGACCGGGTTCCTGATGGCATACGACGACCCGGTCGGGGTGGCGCGCGAATTGATCTCGTTCTTCGGCTGAGGCAGGCCGCGCGAGGATCGCAACCCGGCCGCACCGAGGCGACCCGCCGGCTGCCGCCGGCCTGCCGCCTGGCCGGCCCGCCCTGCCCGGCTGCCCGGCCGGCCCCATCCGGCTGGCCGGCCCGCCCTGTCCGGCTGCCCGGCCGGCCCTGTCCGGCTGGCCGGCCCGCCCTGTCCGGGGGTGCAAAAGTCCCAAAAGTCCCTCCCCGCGCTGCGCTTTGGGGACATAAGCACCTGTGAGGCGCTTATGTCACGGAAGTCGTCGCGGGGCGGGCGGCTTTCGTGGGTTTTGCACGGTTTTCGTGGGTTCCGGGGACCGGGTTGACGGGCGGGTGGCGTCCGCCAACCCCGGGCAGTTCATCGCCCCGAACCCTGCGAGTCAGCGCCGGCGGCGGGCGGTTGAGGCGCGCTCGCGCAGGGTGGGCTCGATCACCACGCGCCGGCGCCGTCGCGGGTGCCCATCGATGGCGGCCAGCACCATCCCCACCGCCACCTCGACCAGGCGCTCGGCGTCCCATGAGAAGCTCGTGAGCGGTGGCGCGAGCAGGATCGAGACCGGGTGGTCGTCGTAGCCGATCACCGACAGATCCTGGGGGATCCTCAGCTGAAGCTCCCGGGCGGCGGCGTAGACGCCGTATGCGATCGAGTCCGAGAAGCAGAACGCGGCGGTGGGCCGGTGTGCGCCGGTCAGCACCTCGCGGGCGAGGTCGGTCGCCTCGTGGAGCTCGTACGGCGCGCTGACCACGTCGACGTCGAGTCCGAGGCGGTCGGCCTCGGCGCCCACATAGACCTCGGCGGGCCGGTCGTTGGTCGGCGAGCCGGGTGGCCGGAGCACCGCGATCTGCCGGTGCCCGAGGGCATGCAGATGCTCGAGCGCGCTCCTCACCCCGCTCCGGTTGTCGAACAGCACCTCTCCGACGGCTCCGCGGTCCGGTAGGGCGTCGCCGATCGAGACGATCGGGAGCGACTCCGCCAGCTCAGACCAGAAGGCATCGGACGGATCGACCGGCGAGAGGATCAGCCCGTCCACCTGCTGGTCGCGCAACTGGGTGCCAAGCGCGCGCTGGCGCATCGGGTCCCCGCCGGCGTCGAGGATCAGCGCGTAGCGCTCCTGGGCCAAGAGAACCCGTCCCGCCTCGGCGACCAGGCGCTGCTGCCACAGATCCTCGAGCGAGGGCCCGAGGATCCCCACCATCCCGGTCCGCCCGCTGGCCAGCGCCCGGGCGATCGGGTTGGCCTCGTAGCCGAGGTCGGTGGCCACCCGGCGCACCCGCTCCTGGGTCTCCTCCGACACCTGGATCCCGCGCAGCGCGTAGGAGACCGCGGCGGGTGAGACCCCGGCGGCGTCGGCCACATCCCGGATCGTCACGCGCTTGGCGGGGGGGCTCACGGCTAGACCTGGTTTGGGTTTGGCCACGGCCCCCGGGCGGGGCTGGCGCCAAACCTAATCATCGCAGCACCTGTGGACCCAGTTGACAAGCCCATTCTGAACCGCTTCACTTAACCGATTCAATGAAACGGTTAAGGAACGGAGGCGTGGAGGCGGCGGTTCGCGATGCGCAGGACGGTGGCGTGCCCGGCGGGGTCGACGTCCACCAGCACCTGTGGCCGCCGGAGCTGATCGCCGGGCTGCGAGCGCGGCGGGCGCCACCGCGGATGCGGGGCTGGACGCTCGAGTTGGCCGGCGAGCCCGACTACGCCGTCGATCCGGCGGCCCATAACGTCGAGGCGCGGGTGGCGCAGGCGGTGGAGGATGGCCTGGACACGGCGCTGGTGTCGCTGTCGAGTCCGCTGGGAATCGAGACGCTCGCGCCGGACGAGGCCGGGGATCTGCTCGACGCCTACCACGACGGTGTGCTCGCCCTGCCGGCGCCGTTCGGCGGGTGGGCGGCGGCGTGTCTTTCCGAGATCGACCCGGTGGCGCTGGCAAGGCAGCTCGACCGCGGGTTCGTGGGTCTGCAGCTTCCGGCGACCGCGCTGCTCGACGCCGCCGGCTACGACCGGGCGGGGCCGCTGCTCGACGTACTCGAGGCCGCAGGCAGGCCGCTGCTGATCCACCCGGGCCCCGTGAGAGGAGGGGACCGGGGATCCACGGCGGTGGCGGGTTCCGCGGCGGTGGCGGAATCGGCGACGGTGGCGGAATCAGCGACAGTGGCGGAATCCGCCCCGGCGTGGTGGCCCGCGATCGTGCCGTACGTCCAGCAGATGCACGCGGCGTGGTTTGCCTTCCGCGCCTACGGCCGGCCCCGGCACCCGGGGCTGCGGGTGTGCTTCGCGATCCTGGCCGGGCTGGCGCCGCTGCACGGAGAGCGCTTCGCCGCCCGCGCCGGCGGCCGCAACCCCGTCGATCCCGACGTGTTCCTCGAGGTCTCCTCCTACGGCACGCGGGCGGTCGACGCGACGATCCGGGTTCTGGGCATCGACGCGCTGGTGAACGGATCGGACCGGCCGTACGCGGATCCGGTGCGGCTCGAGCTGGGGGCGGCCGGGCTGCACGCCGTGCGCCGGGCCAACGCGCAACGTCTTCTCTACCCGAAAGAGGTCTCACATGATGTGGCCGTCGCTGCCTACGCGTAACCTCGATCGGGCCGAGTTGCAAGAGCTGGTCGACGAGCTGGCGACGGACCCTGGGCGCTGGCGCGAGCACGTGGTCTTCGCGAACGGAGGGCGGCACTACGTCTCGCTGCACCGCGACGAGTACGTGGACGTGTGGCTGTTGTGCTGGACGCGGGCCGACGACACGGGCTGGCACGACCACGACATCTCCTCGGGCGCGGTCCGGGTCGTGCGCGGTGCGGTCAGGGAATCGAGCCCGCGGATCGGAGGCGAGCCGCTGGGCCGGGTCGTCGAAGCCGGCGCCTCGTTCTCGTTCGGCCCCGAGCACATCCACCGGCTGGCCGGCGCGGACGAGCAGGCCGTGTCGATTCACGCCTACTCGCCGCCGCTGTGGCGCCTGGGCCAATACTCGGTCGACGAGGACGGCGTGATGCGCCGCCAGTCGGTCAGCTATGCGGACGAGCTCCGCCCGCTCGAGGCTGGCGTCGCCGCGTAACCCCGGCTTGGCCGCGTCGGGCGCTGGGACCGCCGGGCGAGGCGTTGACATGGTGACGTGTAAGGCTACACTTACACGTAAGTGCACGCTTACGCGACTACGCCTTGGGTGGCGCTGGGCGATCCGACCCGTCGGGCGATCTTCGAGCGGCTGGTCGAGGGGCCGAGCCCCGTCAACGAGATCGCGCGCGGGCTGCCGGTCAGCCGGCCCGCGGTGTCGCAACACCTGAAGGTGCTGAAGGGCGCCGGGCTCGTCATCGACCGTCAGGCCGGCCGGCAGCGCATCTACGCGGTCGATCCCGCCGGCCTGGCCCAGCTTCGGGGCGAGCTGGAGCAATTCTGGAGCAAGACCCTCGCGACCTACAAGGCGATTGTCGAGCAACCAACGGAGGAGGACCAAATGAACATCCAGACCGAACCCTCGGCGATACACACGGCGATCGTGGTCGACGTGCCGATCGAGCGCGCCTTCCGCGTGTTCACCGAGGACTTCGACCGGATCAAGCCGCGCGAGCACAACATGCTCGGCGTCGATATCGCGGAAACCGTGTTCGAGCCGCGCGCGGGCGGGCAGGTGTTCGACCGTGGCGTGGACGGCAGCGAGTTCCACTGGGCGCGGGTACTCGCCTTTGAACCACCCGACCGGGTCGTGTTCAGCTGGGACATCAGCCCGCAGTGGCAGATCGAGCCCGATCTCGCGAACACGAGCGAGGTCGAGGTGCGGTTCATCACCGAGGGCCCCGAGCGTACGCGCGTCGAGCTCGAGCACCGGCATCTGGACCGGCACGGCGAGGGTTGGACGAGCATGCGCGACGCGGTCGATGGCGAGGGTGGCTGGCCGCTGTACCTAGCGCGCTACGCGGAGCTGATCAGGAGTCAGGGCTGACCTAATCGGTCTCCGGCGCAGACTTCGCCTGCTCCGGTCCGGTCAGACGCGCCACGATCTCCTCGAAGGCACGATCGGCGTAGCCCCGCAGCTCCTCGGCGCTGAGTAGCTGCACCGGGTGCGGGACGTAGATCATCCGGTAGTCGGGCATGCCGAGCAGGCGGGCCTGCTCGAGCGCCTCGTCGACGAACGGCTCGGTGGCCACCGCGGCGGTCGCGAGTCCACGACGTTCGAGCTCGACCATGTCGCGCACACTGCACGACGTGCACGAGCCTCAGTCGGCCAGCCCCTCCACGACCAGGTCGCCGCGGTTGGCGATCCGGCGCACGATCTCGGGCGCGGCCGGCTTGGAGAAGATCTCCTTGACAAAACGCGAGGTCTCGGCCCCGCGAGCGCGCAGCAGCTCCTCGATGCGGTCGAGGAACTCGTCGCCGCGACGCTTGTTGATGTCGAGCAGGGCGACCCGCGCTCCCTCCAGGCCGGCGGGGCGGGGGGCGAGCGGCTCGGCCAGGCGCCGGCGCTCGTCGAACGGGCTCACGTAGTCCACGGGACCTCCTTCGAGATCGGCTGGGCGTCCATGCCGAGACAGGGTCCGAACACGGCGGAGAAGCGACCGGCCTCGCCGCCGGCCACGACGATCACGATGTCCTCGGGGCTCGACCACTTGCCGACGAGCTGATCGTCGGGCGCGGCCAGCACCAGCGGCGTGGCCTCGCCCCAGCGCAACGCTCCCGCCGGCCGGCGGACGACCTCGAACATCGCCTCGCGCACCTGTTGCTTGCTCCAGCCCCATTCCGCGAACGAGCGGGCGTGCTCGGGGCAGAGCACGAACAGCGAGGTCCCGCCGAGCGGCCACCAGTTCGGGCTCCAGGTGGCGCCGGCCGCCTCGCCCAGCACCCGCACGAGCTCCTCGGGCGAGGTGCTGCGATGGTCGGAGATCGACAGCGGCGCGTCTGCCCCGAACACGGTCACGACCGAACGCTCGGCCGGAAAGCCGCGCTCGACGTGGAGCGGCTCCCAGGGACTGACCTCCTCGTCCTCGGCGAAGCACAGCCCGACCTTGCCGGGATTGGCCAGCGCCGAGCGGTCAAGGCGGCCCGGGAACCCGCCCCCGGTCAGGCTGACCACCAGCCGCAGGGCGCGCCCGATCGTCATGTTGGCGCGCCAGCCGGGGCCGAGCGCGCCGACTCCACCGTTCAGGCCGATCGCATCGCGCACCGGGCCGTTGACCACGACCACCTGCCCCACGGGCTGGGTGGTGACCGCCTGGCCGCCCACGTTGAACGCGGGCTCCAATGACGCCTGGACCGCGGCGACGACCACCGGGAAGTACTCGGGGCGGCAGCCGGCGAGCACCGCACACGCGGCCACCCGCTCGAGCGTGACCGCGGCCATGGCCGGCGCCATCTCACCGAGCAGCTCATCGCGATCTCGACCGCCCAGCATCGCCTCGACCCGTTCGCTCGTCGGTGGGATCACCGGGAGACCGTCGGTCCAGCCGCGCTCGAACATCTCCTCGAGCTCGTCGAACCCGGCGCCGTCGAGCGCGCGCAGAGACGCCGCGTCGTAAGTGTTCTTGGCCGCGCACCCCGGCTTGCGACGAGGCGGCTCGTCCGTCAGAGAGACCGACAGGACCGCGCCGAGGGCCTCGGCGTCCCAACCGACCACGCGCGCGGACTCGCGGCCCTGGGGGTCGATGAGGACCGCCGTCGGCAGGCTGACCAGCTCGTACGCGGCCGAGATCTCATACGGCGCCGGCTCGGCGAGGACCGTGCCGGTGAAGCCGGTGCGGCGAGCGACTCGGGCGGCGACTTCGAGCGGATCCTCGAAGATCGCGGTGACCGGGGCGCCGGCTGCCGCGAGCTCGGGCAAGAGGGGCGCCAGACGTCGCAGCGTGAGCGTGCAGGTGGGGCACTCCTCCGAGACGAACAACAGGAGGGCCGGTCCGTCGGCGTGGAGGTCGGCCAGCGCGACCGGCGCGCCCGAGGTGGAGGGCAGCGAGAAGTCGGGAGCGGTGGCGAGTACGTCTGAGGTCATGCGGGGGTGGGGATCGCGGCACCCGACTGCCCGGCGGGGGCCTGGGCGGCCAGGGCCCGTCCGGCCACGACCTGGCCGGCCTGCAGCACCATCCAGATGCGGGCCGGGTCGCGCAGGACTCCGATGTCCGACAGCGGGTCGCCGTCGAGGACGAGCAGATCGGCCACCGCGCCGGCACTCACCGTGCCCACGTCGGGCAGGCCCAGCGCCCGGGCCGAGCCCAGGGTGGCGGCGGCGATGCCCTCGAGCGCCGACAACCCGCCATCGACCATGCGCACGAGCTCGATCGCGTTGTCCCCCGGCGGTCCCGAGTCATGGCCCATGGCCAGCGTCACGCCTGCGGCGCGCGCGGCCACCAGCGTGGCGTAGGCCTCGGCCAGCTGGCGCTTGGCCTGCTCGACCAGCGCGGGCGCGAACGCGTCGGTGAAGCGCTCGGCCAGGTCGTGGAAAGTGCTCAGCGTGGGCACGAGGACGATCCCCCGCTGCGCCATCTCGTCCAGGAGCGCGGGCTCGCGGTGCAGCGACAGGCCGTGCTCGATCGTGTCGACGCCGGCGGCGACGGCCAGTCGTGCGCCCTCGAGGCCCTCGACGTGGGCGGCCACCCGGACGCCGAGGCGGTGGGCCTCGTCCACGATCGCCTCGAGCTCGGCCGCGGTCATCTGGGCGGGCTCGGGATCCTCGGCGAGCACCGAGCGCGCGCCGGTGGCCATCAGCTTGATGAAGTCGGCCCCGCGGCGAAGCTGCTCGCGAACCGCCCTGCGCATGTCGTCGGGGCCATCGGCCTCGCGGTACATGGTGGTGAAGATCGCGCCGCCCGGCGCGGTGGCGGAGATGATCCGCCCGCACGACAGGATCCGCGGCCCCTCGACGATCCCGAGCCGGACCGCCTCCCGCAGCGCGATCGCCTCGTCGTCGTAGCTGCCGACGTCGCGAACGCTGGTCACTCCGGCCGCGAGCAGCACCCGCGCGGTCTTGGCCAGCACGAAGTACCCGAGCTCCCGTGGCCGGGGTAGCTCGCCCTTGAGCGGCGGCCGGGGACCGAAGCCTGGGCTGCGGCTGATGTCGCTGGACAGGTGGGCGTGGGCGTCGATCAGCCCCGGCATCACCGTGCGTCCGTCGAGGTCGAGCCCGCCGTCGACGGACGTGGTGGATACCTCGACGATTCTCCCGTCCTCGATCCGCACCGACGCCTGCTCGAGCGGGGCGCGGCCGGTGCCGTCAATCACGCGCGCGTTGGCGAGAACCATATGCTCGGGGACCGTACACCGCCGACGAGCCGGCCCGAGGACACCAGCTCGCGGACCCGCTCGACGTCGGCGGCCAGCGAGCGATCCTCGGCGACCGGCGGGACCACCTCGGCGACGAGCGACACCGCTTCCTCGAGCGCCGGCGGAAGCGCCGCGCGCGCCAGGTACCGGGCTTGGCGGAGGGCGACCAGCTCGTGGGCCAGCGCCAGCTCGAGTGCGCTCAGCACGCCGTCGAGCTGGGTCGCGGCGAGCAGCGTGTGGGCCTGGAAGTCCTCCTGGCCGGTGGAGGCGTCGGTGGCGTGGATGCTCGCCGGCGCGGCCAGCGTGCGCGCCTGGGCGGCGATTCCGATCACCTGCTTGTGCAGGACAATCACGCCCGATTGACGTCCGGGATCGGGCGTAAGCTGGTCCGGCAGATGGGAGAAGCGCGCGTCGAGCAGACGGTGCAGTCGCTTCTCGAGCAAGTTCACCACTTGGGTGAACGCAGAGGTCGACGCCTCGAACAGCAAAACTAAATATTGGGCGTGGAAGTTGCCGGTGGAGTAGAGGCCCTCCGGTTCGATAGTCGGTGGCTGGCAGGAACGCTGGACTGTCGGTGACCGCACGGAGCTCTCGCTCGACCTGGACGCGCAGGTGGCCGAGGAGATCGGCAGCCGCGCCGTGGACCTGGGGGATCACACGCAACGAGACCGGCGCCTGGCGCGTGTCTTGGAGGCGGTCGGGCGTGGGATCCAGGAGCGACCACAGCCGGCGATGGATGGCCAGCTGTCCCGGATCGCCCTTGAGCTCCCCGACGCGGGGCGAGTACGGGCGGAGTGCCGCGCCGGTGAGGGCGATCGTGAGCGCGCCACAGAGGGTGGCGTGGTCGAGCAGCGCCTCGGCGCGCAGGAGGAGCGGCACGGCCAATGCCGGCGCCATCGGGGCGCCGTTGATCAGCGCGATGCCCTCCTTGGCCCCCAGCTCGTATGGGGCGACGGCGAGCGCGTCCGCGGCCGGGACGACGCGGCCGTCGACGTGCACGAACCCGTCGCCGACGAGCGTGCCGAACAGGTGGGCGAGCGGGACGATCTCGCCGGCGGCACCGCTCACTCCGCCCGGCACGACCGGATACCAGCCGGCGTTCAGGCGGTCGGCGATGAAGCGGCAGAGCGCGGCGGTCACCCCGGCGTGGCCGCTCAGGAACCCGGTCAGGCGGAGCAGCATCGCGCCGCGCACGACTGCCTCGGACAGGGGAGGCCCGAACCCGGCGGCCCGGCCGGCCAGGATCGAACGCTGGAAGGCCGCGTGGTCGACGCCGGAGAGCTCGCGGTTGGCCAGGAAGCCGAGCCCGGTGGTCACGCCGTAGGCGCTCGCCCCCGACTCGAGGTAGGCCGTCAGCGCGGTTCGGCCGCGCTCCACCGCCTCGAGCAACCCGGGCGCCAGCGCGACCGGGTCCGAACGCAGCGCGATCCGGCAGTAGAGGGGCAGGTCGAGCTGATCGTGACGCTCGAGCAGGACGGTCGACATCCCCGGCACCCTAGCCCGACCTCGGGAGGTCCTAAAGCGTCGTTAACTTGACACCGCCCCCAGCGGTGTGAAAGAAACGTGTTTGGTTCATCGGCTGAACGCCCCGTTCTACCTGCGGACCAGAGACGGAGGGAGTTGGCAGCCGCTATCGGTCATCGGAGGGTGCGCCGCGCCCGCATCGGGTCGCCCGGGATCTCCGCGGTCCTCGACGTGCTCGACGTCCTCGACCGCGACGGACCGGCGACGCTCGCGCAGCTCGCTCGCGAGACCGGGATCGCGAAGAGCACGCTTCATCGGGTGTGCTCGATGATGTCCGAGCGCGGTTGGGTCACGCGCGACCCGCACAGCGGCCACCTCGACCTGGGACCTCGCGTCGCGTGGCTCGCGCATTCGGCGCCGGCCTCGCCGTTGACGGCAGGGTTCCAGGACGTCGCCCACCGGCTCGTGGCCCGGCACAACGAGACCACGTGCCTTACCGTCCTCGACGGGCGCGAAAGTGTGTTCATCGCCAAGGAGGAGACAACGCACCAGGTGCGTCTCGTGACCGCGGTGGGCAACCGGCTCCCGGCGTTCGCGGCCGCGTCCGGCCGCGTGATGCTCGCGGACCTCCCCGAGGAGCGGGTCGCCGCTCTATACGACGGCTATGAGCTCGAGACGCCAACCGGCCGCCGGCTGGCCGGACTCGACGAGCTGCTCGGGATCCTCCGCCAGGCGCGCCGGCGCGGATATGCCGAGAACATCGACGAGACGGCGCTCGGACTCCATTGTCTGGCCGCGCCCGTCGGTCCGCCCGGACGCGTCGCGGCCGCGATCACCCTATGCGTACCGACGGGGCGAATGAGCCCGACCCGCAAGCGCGAGTTGCTGCCGGACCTGCTTCGCGCCGCTCGGGAGATCTTCCCTGGGCACGATGGGAACGGAAAGGTCTTCCAACAAAATCAATCAGGTAAGTTAGCAATGACGGGCGCAACTGACCCGACGTCCGGGAGACGGCGCCGGCTCGAGACCAACAGAAAGGTGGCTCCATGAGTCGCAGAGACAGCGAGCTGGATCGGCTTCGCAGCGGGCGCAGTGAGCTCGAGAACCACTACATCGACGAGCTCGTCGCAGGCAATGTGAACCGCCGCGAATTCCTGCGCCGCGGGAGCGTGATCGGCATGTCGGCGCCGTTGCTAGCAGCGATCCTGTCGGCCTGCGGCGGCGCTAACAGCCCTGCGAGCTCGTCTTCGGCGTCGACCGGAGCGTCGGGGACGCCCAAGAAGGGCGGCACGCTGAGGGTGGCGACACAGGCGCCGTCCGCGGCCGTCAACCCGTTGACCGTTGCTGACTCCGGCGGCTTGGCGATGGTCAACCAGACCGGCGAGTTCCTCGCCTTCGACAACAACCTCAAGCAGATGCTCCAGCCGATGCTCGCCCTGAGCTGGAAACCAAACAGCGACGCCACCGTGTGGACGTTCAAGCTGCGCCCGGGCGTCACGTTCCACAACGGCCAGCCGATGACGGCCGACGACGTGGTCTACAGCTGGACGGAGTACTCCAATCCGAAGAACGCGTCTTCCGCGCTGTCGGCGATCGGCGGGGTGCTCCTGCCGAGCGGCGTGAAGAAGGTCGACTCGATGACGGTCGCCTTCCACCTCGAGGCGCCCAACGGCAACTTCCCCTACCTCGTCTCCTCCGACAGCTACGGCGCGGTCATCGTCCCCAAGGGCACCGACTTCAACAAGTGGCAGAGCACGTTCGTGGGCACCGGCGCGTTCAAGCTCAAGAGCTACACCCAGAACGTCGGCGCCCAGTTCGTCCCCAATCCGTCCCACTGGGGCGGCGGGCCCTACCTCGACAGCACGAACTTCACCTTCTACACGAGCCAGCCGCCCCAGATCCTCGCTCTCCAGGGCGGCCAGGTCGATGTCATCACCCAGTTCGTCGTGCAAGGGGCTCAGGGACTGCTCAACAACCCCAGTTACACCATCATCACACTGAAGTCCTCCAACCACCGCGAGCTGTCGATGCGGACCGATCAGGCGCCGTTCACGGATGCGCGCGTTCGTCAAGCCGTCGCGCTGACTATGGACCGGCCAGGGATGGTGGCAGCCCTGCTGGCCGGGAAGGGCCAGCTCGGCAACGACAGCGTGTTCGCGCCTGTCTTCCCGTCAACCGACACGTCGATTCCCCAGCGCAAGCAGGACATCGCCAAGGCCAAGCAGCTGCTGGCGGCCGCCGGGCACCCGAATGGCTTCAGCACCTCGCTCGTCTCCGAGATCTACCAGGAGATGCCGGCGCTGGCCCAGGTCATGAAGGCCAACCTGGCCAAGGCGGGCATCAACGCCGGCCTGAAGGTAGAAACCCAGACCCAGTACTACGGCAAGTCGACGGTCGGCAACTCGGACTGGCTCGACAGCACGATGAGCCTCGTCGACTACGGCAATCGCGGCGTGCCAAATGTGTTTCTCAGCAGCACGCTCACGTCTACCGGCACCTGGAACGCCGCACGGTTCAAGAACCCGACCTATGACAAGCTCGTCAAGCAGTACGTGGCCGCCATCGACCTGCAGACCCAGAAGCAGCTCGCCGGCCAGATCCAGACCCTCCTGCTGCAGGAGACGCCGGTCGTGATCCCCTACTTCATCGAGGGCCTCTGCGCCACCAAGTCCAACGTCCACGGCGTCAATCCGACGGCGGTCTCGCAGATCTACCTCGACAAGGCCTACCTCTCGTGAGAGCATCGGTCGGGCGGCGCGCGCGGCCGCGCCGCGACCCTCGCGGAATATGACCCGGTTCATCGCCAAGCGCCTCGGGCTCGCGCTGATCACGCTTCTGATCCTCAGCGCGATCGTCTTCATCCTCGGCAGCCTGCTCCCGGGCGACCCGGGCCGCTCAACGCTGGGGCCGCTGGCTCCCGAGAGCGCCGTGAAGGCTCTGGACCATCAGTACGGCACCGACAAGCCCCTGCTCACCCAGTACTGGCTGTTCATCAGCCATTTCGTGCGCGGAGACATGGGCATGTCCAACAGCTACCACGCGGCGGTGAGGCCGCTGCTGTTCACCGCGCTCGGACACTCGCTCAAGCTCGCGCTGCTGGCATTCGTGATCGTGGTGCCGCTCGGCATCTTCGCCGGCGTGTTCGCGGCACTGCACGTCGGCAAGAGCTCTGACCGACTGATCGTGGTCGCGGGAACGTCGGCGACCGTGACCCCCGAGATCGTCTCGGGGATCTTCCTGATCCTCGTGTTCGGGATCTGGCTGAACGTGCTCCCGATCTCGGCCACGCCGCCCGTCGGGGCAGGCATCGGCACCCAGATCTATCACCTGATCCTGCCCGCCATCCCGCTCGTGCTCGTGCTGTTCGGCTATATCGCGCGCATGGCCCGCGCCGGGACCGTGGAGGCACTGGGCTCTGACTACGTGCGCACCGCTGTGCTCAAGGGCCTGCCGCGCCGCACCGTGATCCGGCGCCACGTGCTTCGCAATTCGCTGTTGCCGACGATCACGGTGATCGCCAGCCAGGCCGGTTACCTGATCGGGGGCCTGTTCGTGGTGGAGACCCTGTTCCACTACAACGGGGTCGGCACGCTCCTGCTCCAGGCCGCCACGCAGAAGGATTACCCGATGCTCGAGGCCGGAATTCTCACGATCGGCGTCATATACATGCTCACGACGCTCGTGGCCGACCTGTTGTACTCGTACTTGAACCCGAGGATCCGCTACCAGGGCCTCGAATGAGCATCGACGTCATCCCCGTCGAGTCCGCCGGCGCCGTCGCCGCCGAGCGCACCGGCCCGAGCCCTCGCGGCGAGCTCCTGCGCGACATCGTTCGCTCCAAGACGTTCATCGTCGGAGCGATCATCGTCGGCTTCTGGATCTTCTGCGCGATCTTCGGCTACGCGATCGCCCCACACGATCCGACCGCGGAGAACCTCACCGGGATCAACAAGGCGCCCTCCGGCGCACACTGGTTCGGCACCGATCAGCTGGGGCGCGACATGTTCTCGCGCGTGATCACAGGCGCGCGCAACATCCTCATCATCGCGCCTCTGGCGGTGATCCTGAGCACCGTGCTCGGGTCGGCACTGGGGCTCGTCATGGGGTACTTCCGCGGGGTCGTCGACGAGTCGATCGCCCGCGTCCTCGAGGCCTTCCTCGCGCTGCCGCTGGTCGTCCTCGCGCTGACCATCATCACGGCGGTCGGCGCCAGCAACCTCGTGATCATCCTCGTGATCGCGCTCGTGTTCACACCGCTGATCGCGCGCACGGTGCGGACCTCGGTGCTGCTCGAGCGCGAGCTCGACTACGTGGCCGCCGCGCGCCTGCGCGGCGAGAAGGCGCCATACATCATGTTCGCCGAGATCCTGCCCAACGTGATGTCGCCGATCGTCGTGGAGTTCACCGTGCGGATCGGGTACGCGGTGTTCGCCCTCGCCACGCTGTCCTTCCTGGGCTTCGGCGTGCAACCACCTTCGCCCGACTGGGCCCTGGACATCAACACCAACTTCGGCCTGGTGAGCGCGGGCTACTGGTGGGAGGTGCTGTTCGACGCCGTCGCGCTTGCGTCGCTGGTGATCGGCGTCAATCTGATCGCCGATGCCGTCGAGAAGGCGATCGATCAATGAGCACCGACGCCGCCGAGGCTCCGCGCGCCGCCAGCACCGTTTCGACGGACGCGCTGACCGTCGAGCACGCCGACGTCGTCTACCAGGTGCGCCGCCGCGACCAGGCGGTCCTACGCGACGTGTCATTCCGCATCGGGCGCGGCGAGTCGTTTGGCCTCGTCGGGGAGTCCGGCTGTGGCAAGTCGACGATGGCGCTGGCGATCGTCCGCTATCTCGCGCGCAATGGGCGGGTGAGCGCCGGCTCGATCGCGATCGACGGCCAGGACGTGCTGGCGATGAACGAGGCAGAGCTGCGACGGCTGCGCGCCAACACGGTGTCGATGGTCTACCAAGAACCGGGCCGTGCGCTCAACCCCTCGCTCCGCGTCGGGCAGCAGGTGGCGGAGGTGTTCCAGATCGCCGGGAAGTCCGATAAGGAGGCGCTCGAGCTCAGCGAGGAGATGCTGCGCAAGGTGCGGATCTCCGATCCCGCCGGCGTGATGGGCCGGTATCCGCACCAGCTGTCCGGCGGCATGCTCCAGCGCACGGTGATCGCGATGGCGCTGGCATCCGAGCCGTCGCTGCTCATCCTCGACGAGCCGACCACCGCGCTGGATGCCACGGTCGAGGCCGAGGTGCTCGATCTGGTCAAGGCTCTGCGCGCGGAGTTCGGCACCTCGCTGCTGTTCATCAGTCACAACCTCGGCGTGATCGCCCGGATGTGCGACCGCGTCGGGGTTCTGTACGCCGGCGAGCTCGTCGAGGAGGGGCCGGCGCTCGACGTCCTACACGACGCGCGGCATCCCTACACCGTCGGCCTCCTGCGCTGCATCCCGCGCCGCGACGCCGACAAGCGCCGCCACGCGCTGGACACGATCCCGGGGTTCCTCCCGCGACCGGGCGAGACCCCCAGCGGCTGCATCTTCGCCAGCCGTTGCGGGCTGGCGGAGGACCGTTGCCGCACCGAGGCGCCGCCCCTTTACGACGTCAGCCCCGTCCGGCGCTCGCGCTGCCACTTCCACGAGCGCGCGCAGACGTTGCCTCGTACCGAGCCGGCACAGTCCGAGGCGGCCAAACCCAAATCGAACGGCGCCAAGCCGCTGATCAGCGCCCGCGACGTCGGCAAGACGTTCCGGCTCTCCGGCCAGGAGATCCACGGCCTCACCGACGTCAATCTCGACATCCTGGCCGGCGAGACGCTCGGTCTGGTGGGCGAGTCGGGCAGCGGCAAGACCACGCTCGCGCGGGTGCTGATGGGGCTGACCGCTCCGGACGCCGGGTCGTCGGTCGAGCTCGACGGACACGCGCTGGCCTATCTGACCAAGAAGCGGACCGCCGAGGAACAGAAGGCGCTGCAGATCGTGTTCCAGAACCCCGATTCTGCGCTGAACCGCCGTCACTCGGTGCGCCGCCTGATCGGTCGCTCGCTGTCCAAGCTAGGCCACTACACCGGCGCCGCCCTGCAGACCCGATTGCTGGCGCTGGTGCAGTCGGTGCGGCTGACCGAGCGCTACCTGCCGATGCGACCCACCCAGCTCTCGGGTGGGCTCAAGCAGCGGGTGGCGATCGCTCGCGCCTTCGCCGGCGATCCCCGGATTGTCGTGTGCGACGAGCCCACCTCGGCGCTCGACGTGTCGGTGCAGGCCGCAATCCTGAATCTTCTGAACGATCTCCAGACCCGGGAGGACGTCGCCTACCTGTTCATCAGCCACGATCTCGCTGTGGTGCGCTATCTGTCCGACCGGATCGCGGTGCTGTACCTGGGCCGTCTGATGGAGCTCGGACCGGCCGACAAGGTCTTCTCGTTTCCGCACCATCCCTACACCGAGGCGCTGCTGTCCGCGGTGCCCAGCATCGATGCGGTCGACCGGGAGCGCATCCGCCTCGATGGCGAGATACCGAGCGCGGCCGATCCCCCGAGCGGGTGCGTGTTCCACACGCGATGCCCGCGCTTCCTCGGGGACATCTGCGTGAACACCGAGCCGCCGCTGGCCGAGGCCGAGCCCGGCCACGCGATCCGCTGTCACATCCCGATCGAGGAGCTGAGGCGCATCCAGGTCCGCCCGCCCTCCGCGGAGTCGCGACCGGTGGTCCATGTCGACGGAGACGGCTGACCGTCGTGAGCTCGCGTCGGTAAGCGAGCCCCTCGACACGGTGTTGTCGCCAGAGCCCGTCGAGATGCGTGCGGTCGTGCTGCGCGAGCCGGGCCGACCGGTGGCGACCGAGACCGTGCTGCTCGCGCCCCCGCGCCGCGGCGAGGTCCTGGTGCGGGTGGTGGCGGCCGGTGTGTGCCATTCCGACGTCCATCTGGCCGACGGCCGGCTCGGCGGCGGCCGCTGGCCCATGGTGCTCGGCCACGAGGGCGCGGGGGTGGTGCAGGCGGTCGGCGAGGACGTGACCGAGGTGGCGCCCGGCGACCACGTGGCGTTCTGCTTCGTGCCGGCGTGCGGGGCATGTCCGGCCTGCCGGGCCGGGCGACGCACGCTGTGCGAGACGGCCGCGCGCAACGGGGTAGCCGGGATGCTGATGGACGGAAGCTCGCGGCTGCGCGGACTCGACGGCTCCGTGCTCCAGCACGGTCTCATGGTGGCTTGCTTCGCGGAGTACGCGGTGGTGCCGGCGGCCGGGGCGGTGCGCCTGCCGGCGGCAATCCCGCTGTGGCAAGCGGCGCTGCTGGGGTGCGGGGTGGTGACCGGAATCGGGGCGGTCAACCGCGCGGCGCTGCGGGTCGGGGCGAGCGTGTGCGTGATCGGCTGCGGCGGGGTCGGCCTGCAGGTCATCGCGGGCGCCCGGCTGGCCGGCGCCGGCACGATCATCGCGGTCGACACCGACCCGGACAAGCTCGAGCTGGCTCTTCGGCGGGGGGCCACGCACGCGGTGCCGGCGGGTTCAGGTTCCGGTTCCACGGACGTGGTCGGAGAGGTGCTCGCGGTCTCCGGCGGAGGGGTCGAGCACGCGTTCGAGGTCGTGGGCAGCCCTGTGACGATCCGCCAGGCCTGGGACGTGTTGCGACCCGGCGGGACCGCCACCGTGGTCGGGCTGGCCCCGGTGGGCGTCGAGGTGTCGCTGCCGGCGATCGAGTTCCTGGCCGAGAAGACGATCACCGGCAGTTACTACGGGTCGACCGACGTCCACGCCGCGCTCGGCCAGCTCGTGCAGCTGGTCGTCGACGGGCGCCTGGACGTGAGCGACGTGGTCTCGTACCTGATCGGCCTGGACGATGTGGAGGCCGCGCTCGAGCGCCTGCGGCGCGGCCAGGGAGCCCGGTCGGTGATCGTGATCGACGAGGCGCTCGCCGGGGTGGTGGCGTGACCCGGGTTCGTGTCCCGTTCGACGATCTCGACGGCCGGATCGGCGAGGGCTGGGGCGGGTCGCCCGGGCCGAACGGCGCCCATGTCAACGTCGTGCTCGGCGTTCGCGGCTCGCCCACCGCGGCGGCGTTGCTCGGCACGTTCACGTCCCCCGCCCCCGGGCACACTCCGATCCTCGTCGTGGTCGGCGAGGCCCAGGACCGCTACGAGCTCGTGTGGCCGCCGACGATCATGATCAACAAGGCCACCGCGCTCGAGGAGCGTCATCAGACGATCACCTGGGGGGCCGGGCAGCTGGGCATCGCCCAGGGCGTGCTCGACGCGGTCGCCGACGACCTGATCCCGGCCAGCGGGGACCTTGTCGTGTTCGTCTGCATCTGGATCGACCCGGGCGCGTCGGATGAAACGGCCGTGAGGCAGGCCTCGCGGACGGCGGTGCGAACCGCGATCGGTGTGTGCGTCAACGGACGCGACCCGGACGCCGCGCGTTCGCTGGTGGAGCGTCGCGACTCGGTGACGAGCCCGTTCTACGGGGGGTCGTAGCGTTGCGCATCACCGCGATCCGGCTCCAGCGTCTCGTGCTGCCGCTGGACCCGCCGTTCCTGGCCGCCTGGGACCCGTCGCCGCGGCGCTCGTTCGAGGCGACGCTGGTGCGGGTCGAGACCGACGTCGGCCTGGTCGGGATCGGCAGCGGCGACACGATGAACGGATTTGATGATTTTGTTCAGTTATTCGTGGGCCGGGACGCGCTCGCCATTGCCCAACACGCGCGCACCCTCGAGACGATCTCGTTCCACGCCGGGCGCTACTGGCCGCTCGAGGCCGCGCTGTGGGATCTGCTCGGGCAGGCGTGTGGAGCGCCGGTGGCGGCGCTGCTCGGAGGAGCGCTGACCGAGGTGCCTGCGTACGCGTCATGGGGTTCGCTGCGCGATCCCGGTCAGCGGGCCGAGGACGCGCACGCGCTGGTCGAGGAGGGCTTCCGGGGGGTCAAGATCAGGATCGCGCGCGAGCGGATCGACGAGGGGGTCGCGGCGGTGGCGGCGGTGCGCGCGGCGGTCGCGGATCGGCTGGACATCATGGTCGACCTCAACCAGTGGTGGCGGATGCCGGGTGACATAGAGCGTGGCCTGGGGCCCGCCGAGGCGCGGCGGGTGATCGAGCGGCTGCGGGACTACGGCGTGCTGTGGGTCGAGGAGCCGCTGGCCGGCGAAGACCTGACTGGCATGCGGAGTCTGCGCGAGCAGACCGGCGTGCGGATCGCCGGCGGCGAGATGGCGCGCACGTTCGAGGAGCTTCGGCTCGCGATGGACGCCGACGCGCTCGACGTCTACCAGCCCGACGTGGTGCTCGCCCTCGGCATCTCCGGCGCACGCACGCTGGCCGATCTGGCCCTGCGGCGCAACCGGTGGTTCACGCCGCACACCTGGACGAACGGGATCGGGCTGCTGGCCAATCTGCACGTGTGCGCCGGCGTGGGCGGCGGCCCGCTGCTCGAGTACCCCTACGACCCGCCAGGCTGGACACCGGAGCGCCGCGACTTCATGCTCGCCGAGCCGGTTACGGTCGGTCCGGACGGGACGGTTTCGGTGCCCGATGCGCCCGGGCTGGGGGCGCGCCTGGACGAGGAGGCGGTGGCGTTCTACGCCCGGGACGGAGACGCGGTCGGGGTGTGATGCGGGTCGCGTTCGTTGGTCTGGGGAACATGGGGGGGCCGATGTGCGGCCACCTCGTTTCGGCGGGTTTTGACGTGAGGGCGTTCGACCTCGACGCGGGCGCGCTTGCACGGGCGACTGCCGCCGGCGCCCGCGCCGCCACGGACGTGGCCGATTGCGCCCGGGGGGCCGAGGTGCTGATCACGATGCTGCCGGCGCCGCCCCAGGTCGAGGCGGTGCTGCTCGGCGCCGAGGGTGCGATCGCCGCGCTCGCGCCCGGGTCCTTGGCCATCGACATGAGCACGAGTTCGACCGCGGTCGGCGCCCGGGTCCTGGCGGCCGCGAGCGAGCGGGGAGTGGAGGTGCTCGACGCGCCGGTGGCGGGTCAGTCGATCGGCGCGAAGGCCGGGACGCTCGCGATCTACGTGGGGGGTCCTCGCGACGCGTTCGAGCGCGCGCTGCCGCTGTTTGAGGCGATGGGCGATCCGGATCGTGTGTTTCATCTGGGCGGTCACGGGGCGGGGTACACGGTCAAGCTGCTGCTGAACCTGTTGTGGTTCATCGAGTCGGTGGCGGTGGCGGAGGTGCTGTCAGTGGGGGTCCGGGCGGGTGTCGCGCTGGAGAAGCTCCACGGTGCGCTGGTCGGCTCGCCGGCCAATTCGGTGTTCCTGGAACGCGACGTGCGGATGGTGCTCGACGACGGGGACTACGACGACGCGTTCCCCATGCGCCTGGTCACCAAGGACCTCGGGCTGGTCGTGGACCTGGCGCGCGAGGTGGGGGTCCCGGTCGAGCTGAGCGCGCTGGTCGAGCAGATCCACCGGCGGGCGCGCGCTGCGTACGGCGACGACGCCGGCGAGATCAGCGCGGTGCGCCTGTATGAGGATGCGGCCGGCGTGTTACTGCGGCTGCCGAAGAGCTGATCGGAGGTTGCGTCGGGCGCAGCCGGCGGAATAAGCTGAACCGTGGTTCAGCTTATGCGACGCGTGAGCCTGCTGGGGTGTGTGGTCGGCGCGCTGGTGGTTGGGGCGCCGGTTGTCGCGTCGGCTGGCTTGGGCGCCTCGGCCGCGAGTCCCGCCGGCGCCAACCTGCTGGCCAACCCGAGCGCGGAGACCGGAGCGTTCTCCGTTCAGGGCTGGGACGCGGTGACGATCCCGGGCTGGCGGGTCGCCGCCGGGCTGCCGACCGTCGTTCGCTACGGCACCCGCGGCTTCCCGGCGACTTCGCACGGCCAAGGACGCCAGCTGTTCGTGGGCGGCGCCGGCGGCAGCGCCCGGCTCACGCAGGTCGTGGCGCTGCGCGCCCCGGGCGGCGGGCCCGAGCCGGCAGGCACCCGGTACCGCGTCTCCGCCTGGCTCGGGGGATCGACGACCAGCGCGGCGTCGGTGACGGTGACGCTGCGCTCGGCGACCGGACGCGTCGTCGGTCGCAGCTCGATCGGCCCGGTGGGCGCCAGGGGTCGCACCCTGGCCCTGCGGGTGGCGAGCGGCGTGCTTCCGCGAGGCGCGGCTCGGGCCGAGGTCACCTTGGCTCTGGTCACCTCGCTCACGAACGCCGACGGGCCGAACGCCCCGCTTGTCGGCTACGACCGGGCGGTCGCCGATGACATCTCCTTCAGCCTGTCCTCCCCGGCTCGCCGCCCGGGGCCGCTGCGTCCGCCGGCCGCGCACGTCCCCCGCTTCGACCACGTGTTCCTGTTCTACTTCGAGAACCAGGACTACCACGCGATCGTCGGCAACCGCAAGCAGGCGCCGTTTGAGAACGGCATCCTCCCGCACGCCAGCCTGCTCGCGGATCTGTTCGCCGAGGAGCACCCGAGTGACGCGAACTATCTGGCGCTCGCCGCCGGCGGCGCGTTCGGGATCCCGCTCACCGATCC
This sequence comes from uncultured Solirubrobacterales bacterium, assembly GCA_963832315.1. GTDB lineage: Bacteria > Actinomycetota > Thermoleophilia > Solirubrobacterales > Solirubrobacteraceae > Palsa-465. The sequence goes on from CAWHTT010000019.1 coordinate 373,043, forward strand.
GCTCGAGATCAACCCGCGCTACACGATCCGCGCCCGCAACATCGGCGATGAGATCGTCGCGGCGGGCGGCACGTGGAAGGGATATCTACAGAGCGCGAACGGGCCGTGCGACGACACCGTGCACGGCAACTACTGGAACGACGACCTGCCGTGGATGTACTTCGCCGACGTGCGCGAGCGCCCGGCGTACTGCGCGGCGCATGTGGTGCCGCTCGACGAACTGCGATCCGACCTGGCCAGCCCCGCGACCACCCCGAGCCTGGCCTGGGTCGGAGCCGACGACTGCGACGACATGGAGGGATGCGGGATCCGCGCCGGCGACCGGTTCCTGGCCAGCCAGCTCGGGACCATCATGGCCTCGCCGGCGTGGCGCACGCAGCGATCGCTGGCGATCATCACGTTCGACGAGGACGCCTACGACCACGAGCGCCCGGCCCAGCGAGTGGCGACGCTCGTGCTCGGCTCGGCGCGCGTACGCGCCGGCTACACGTCGCACGTCCGCTACACCCACTACAGCCTGCTGCGCACGATCGAGGCCGCGCTCGGACTCGGGACGCTCACCCGCAACGACCGCTACGCGCAGCCGACCAACGACGTGTTCGCCCCGGCGCCGACGGCTCACGCCGACGGGGCCGGCCGCCACCACGCCACCGCGCTCGTCGTGAACTCCGGCTCGGGCAGCGTCACGCCCGTCGACCTGGTCACCCGGAAGGCCGGGCGACCCATCCGCGTGGGGACGAGGCCGAAGGCGATCGCGCTGGTGCCGGGCGGGCGGACCGCCCTCGTGGTCGACAGCGGCTTCGACGCCGTCACTCCCATCGATGTCGCGACGCGCACCGCGGAGAAGCCGATCGCGGTCGGCGCCGATCCCGAGGCGATCGCGGTCACCCCGGACGGACGGACCGCGCTCGTGGCCAACCAGGGCTCGGACAGCGTCACGCCGATCGACGTCGCGACGCGCACGGCCGGCACGCCGATCGCGGTCGGGGCGGACCCGAGGCGTATCGGGTTGACGCCCGACGGCCGGACCGCCTACGTCCTCGACTGGGGCGGCGCATCGGTCACACCGATCGACGTCGCCACCGAGCGCGCGGGGCCGCCGATCCCGGTCGGCAACTATCCGTTCGCGATCGCGTTCTCCCCCGACGGCTCGACCGCGTACGTCGCGAACTACGGCTCGGACAGCGTCACGCCGATCGACGTGGCGACCGACCGTACGGCGCCGCCGATCCCGGTCGGCGCCGCGCCCGACGCGCTCGCGGTCACGCCCGACGGGAAGACCGTCGAGGTCGTATCCGGCAACGACGATGCGGTCACGCCGATCGACGTGGCCTCCGGCCGGGCGGGCCGTCCCATCGGGGTCGGCTACTCGCCCGCCGCGGTCGGGGTCCGCGGCCGGGTCGCCTACGTGGTGAACACGATCTCCGGCACGCTCACCCCGATCTCGGGCGGTCGCGCCGGGCGCCCGATCTCCGTCGGCCGCTACACCTACCCGCTCGACGTGGCGTTCGGGCCAGGGCGCATGCCGGCGGTCGTGCTCGACACCTACTCGGGCCAGGTGACGCTGGTCGACACCCACGCCCGTCGCGCGCTTCGGCGGGTCAAGGTGGGCCGCTACCCGGTCGCCGTTGCGATCGCCCCCTGACGTGTCGGTGGGCTCAGACCACGAGGCGCTGGCCGTCGCGCACGACCTCGAGTGGGACGACGACTACGCGCTCGAGCGGGCCGCCCTCGCCCCACTCGGCGTCGGGTTGGTGCGCCGTGAGGACCTGCAGGAGCCGCTGCACTCGTCGGTGGTCGCGCTGCTCACGGCGGGGACGCGGGTGAGCGCGGATGATCTGCGCGGCTACCCGCGCCTGCGCGTGGTGGCCGAGTTCGGGACCGGCTACGACGCGATCGACCTGGACGCCGCCCGCCGGCTGGGGATCGCGGTGACCAACGTCGCCGGCTACTGCACCGAGGAGGTCGCCGACCACACGCTGGCCCTCGCCCTGGCCGTGGCGCGGCGAATCGAGCCGCTCTCCCGGCAGGCACGCGCCGGGAGTTGGGCGTCGGTCGACACCGGGTCGGTGAGGCGCAGCGCCGACTCGATCTGGGGCATCGTCGGGTTCGGCCGCATCGGCCGGGCCGTGGCGCGGCGGGCCGCGGCGTTCGGCTTCACGGTGTGCGCGCACGACCCGCAGGTCGACCGCCTGGAGATCCGCGCCTTTGGCGTCGAGCCGCTGGAGCTCGACGATCTGCTGCGCCGCGCGGACGTGGTGAGCATCCACGCCGCGCGGACCGGCCGCGACGATCGCATGCTCGATCGCCGGCGGATCTCGCTGCTGAAGCCGACCGCGTACCTGGTCAACGTGGCGCGCGGGGCGCTCACCGACGAGGACGCCCTGGCCGAGGCGCTCGACCGCGGGGCGCTCGCCGGCGCCGCGCTCGACGTCCTGGCCGACGAGCCGCCGGCGCCGGACAACCGGCTGCTGCATCACCCCCGCGTGCTCGTCACGCCGCACAGCGCCTGGTACTCGGACGCGGCGGCGGTCGAGCTTCGCACCCGCGGGATCGGCGCGGTGGTCGACGTGCTGTCGGGGCGGCGGCCGGCCGATCTCGTCCCCGAGCTGGTGGGCGTCAGTGATGAGGGGCGGCCCGGCCCTTCGCCGGCGCGAAGCTGACCATCGCCGCGCTCGACGCCGGGAGCTGGATCACGTACTGGCCGCCCGAGGGCGTCAGGTGCTCGTCGCCGAACGTGCCGGTGAGCGTCCCGGTGGTCGTCTCGTCGCCAAAGCTCTGGCCGGCCAGCGTGACTCCGCTCGTGGCGGAGGCGCCGCCGGAGGCGGTCAGGCGCTCGAGGATCGCCGGCTTGCGCGTCCCGGCCGGCGCGCGCAGCGTGATCGTGTGGTCGGTGGTCAGGCTGTCGTTGATCAGCACGACGTGGGTCAGGCCCGTCGGGGTTAGCGCGGCGCGGACCCGGATGTCAGGGTCGGACGGCGAGGGGACGGCCAGGAGCCGTGAGCCGGGCGGCGCGGCCTCGGTGAACAGCAGCATCCCGTAGTACTCCGGCTCGACGGTGCCCACCCAATGGCCGTCCACCTGTCCGAACGTGAACGGGTGGTAGACGGCTTCCGGAAGCGTGTGGATGTTGACCCCGTCCACGCCGGAGCGCGCCATCGCGAACAGCGTGTCGAGCATCCACAGCGAGGAGGCGAACGTGTCGCTGACGCCTGGCTGACCCTTGCAGGCCACCGAGTTCAGCTCGTCGACCCTGAACGTGGCTCCGTGGGCGTGGGCGAGGGCGATGTAGGGCCCGGCACCTGCGAGCAGGCCGCGCGAAGAGTCTTCTCTCAGGAGGTTGGGGATCGAGGGATAGCCGGGATCGCCTGGTTTGGTGAAGCAGCGGATCAGCGGATAGCGGTGGTAGGTGACCACCTTGAGCTTCGGCTCGGCGGTGAACAGCTTCGGCAGGCGAGTCAGGTACCGGTAGCTGCCCGTGGCCGGCCCGGCCAGCGGGAAACCCGGGAGCAGCTTGGAGAACTTCGCCATCTCCTTGATGTACGCGGCACGGTTGTACGTGCGCGGCCGGGGATAGATCGGCTTCTGGTTCGGCCCGACGTAGTAGTACGCGGTGATCGGATAGAGCTCGGGCTCGTTGCCGATCTCGAGCGCGTCGATGTAGCGAGTGCCGATCCCGGTCCGGAACGCGTTCGCCTCGGCCACCATCTCGGCCGCGCTGTCCAGCTTGAGGTTCAGATCGAGGATCAGCCGCCCGCCGGTCTGTACCGCCAGGGCCCGCGTGGTGGCCAGCCAACTCGGGCTGATCGTGGTGTTGATGCCCGGCGTGGGCTTCACGCCTCGGGCCGGCCACCATGTCTGGTCGGCGCTGTTGCCGCCGATGCGGATGACCGGGGACTGCTTGGGGTTCAGGTCGCGGATCAGCTGAACGAGCACGGGGTTGATCGCCCGTGGATCGTGGCCGGTGTAGTCGCGTACGGCGCGGTACTCGAACGAGAACCCGAGGAACCCCGGGGCGACAGGACGGCCGACCGGTGTCCCGCTGATCTGGACCGGAACCGGAGTGGGCGTAGTCGTCGTGGTCGTCGGGGTGGTGCCCGTCGGCGGAGTGGTGGTCGTCGGGGGCGTCGTGGTCGTCGGCGGCGTGGTGGCCGGCGGGGAGGCGGCCGCGGCGACCGCGCCCGCGAGCCCCGCGGCGATCGCGGCGGCGGCCAGCACGGCCACGATCAAGGATGTCGGCATCCGGCGCACCCGCCCGGGACTATCTCAGACCGGGGTGACGAGCAGCTCGCCGGGGGGTCGTCTCGAGCGGACTGTCCGCCTGCGGACCCCCTGGGGCTAGCCGACGTCCCAGCAGGCGTGCAGGGCCGGCGGCTTGCGGAAGACCAGCCCCTGAACGGTTGCGGGGCGCTGGCGATCCGGGCGGAGGCTCGGCAGGCGCTGCATGAGCGCGGTCAGGCCGGCGCGGGCTTCGAGCCGAGCCAGGTGGATGCCGAGGCACACGTGGGGGCCGTGCGCGAACGCGAGATGACGCCGCGCCCGGGGGCGGCCGGGGTCGAAGGCGTCCGGGTCGTCGAACACGGCCGGGTCGCGATTGGCGCCGGCGATCGACACCCGCACGAGATCGCCTCGGCCGATGTCCGCGCCGGCTAGAGCGGTGTCGGTGGTGGCGTAGCGGTCGATGACGGCGGCGGCGGGCTCGAGCCGGAGCGATTCGTCGATGACCGCGTCGAGGTGGCGGGGATCGGTAGCTGCCACGTGAAGTGTGTCGGGGTGCTCCATCAGGCAGATGAGGGCGTTGGTGATCATCCCCTCGGTCGTCTCGATCCCGCCGAACAGCAGGATCGCGGCGTTGGAAACGACCTGGTCGTGGGTGAGATCCGACTGGGTCGCGGCGGCGCCGAGTAACGCGGAGTCATCGGCGATCACCGCCTGCAGGCGGGCTTGGAGGGCTTCGAATGCGTCCCGTCCCTGGGTGGGGAGGGCCTGGCCGGCGGTGATGTCGGTGACCGCCACGACGATGCCGTCGTACCAGCCGAGCATGTCCTGGACCTCGGCTTGGTCCAGGCCGAGTGCCCTGGCCATGATCGAGGCGGCCAGCGGGCCCGCAAAGGCGCGGCGCAGCTCCGCCTGGCCGACGGCGGCGAAGCCGTCGATCAGCCGGTTCGCCTCGTCGGCGGCAGGGTCGGCGAAGCGCTCGCGGACCGCGGTCGGACGGAACGGAGCGGCGAACGGCGCGCGGTGGCGGGCGTGGTCGGCGCCGTCGAGGCTCAGCATGCTCGGACCGACGACCTGGGCGGTCGAGAAGCGCGGGTCATCGACGGTGAACGTGTCGGCGTCGCGCATCACGGCGACCGCGAGGTCGTGGCGGGTGACGAGCCAGCCGTCGAGGACCGGCAGCCACGACACCGGCTCGGTGGCCCGCAGGCGGGCCAGGACCGGGTGCGGGTCCTGCTCGAGTTGCTCGAGGGTGACGGTGGCGCCGATCGGGAAGGCTTGGCCGGCGGGGGTCACCGCCGGGCGATCCGCCACTCGGCGCCCGGGCGCACGTACACGGGCTCGCCGGCCACGAACGTCGCGGCGACGGGATTACGCCCGAGGCGGTATGCGACGTGCTCTGCGGTGCTGTCGAGCAGGACCACATCGCCGCGCTTGCCCGGCTCGATCGAGCCGAGGTCGTCTGAGAGGTCGAGCACATAGGCCGCGTTGAGCGTCACCGCGAGCAGCGCCTCGCGCGTGGACAGCCCATAACGCCGCACGCCCAGGCCCACGATCAGCGGCAGCGAGAAGATCGGCGAGGTGCCCGGGTTGGCGTCGGTGGCCAGCACGACGATCGCGCCGGCCTCGATGAGCCGTCTCGCCGGGGCGGTGGCCTCCGCGCCCATGAACTCGGCGCCGGGGAGCAGCACGGCGGCGGTCTCGGATTGCGCGAGCGGATCGATGTCGTCCGGGTGGATGACCGACAGGTGGTCGAGCGAGCGCGCATTGTGTCTCAGCGCCACCGGGACCGAGCGCATGGTCGAGAACTGCTCGACATGAGCGCGGAGCCTCACGTTGTTCGCGGTCGCGAGCGCGCCGAGGCGGTCGAGATCTTCAACACCGAAGGCGATCGACTCGACGAAGATGTCGAGCGCGGTGGCGCCGGCGGCGACCGCGTCCGGGACCATCGCCTCGACCTCGTCCATCCAGGTGTCGGCGGTGTAGCCGGCGGGGACGGCGTGGGCGAGGAGCGCGGTGCGGGTCGTGGTCTGGGGCACCAGGTCGTCCAGCGCGGCGGCGAGTCTCAGCGATCGGAGCTCACCGTCACGCGAGAGGCCGTAGCCCGACTTGCACTCGAACGTGGTCGTGCCGGTGTGGAGCATCTCGGTGGCGAGCCCAGTCGCCTGGGCGAGGACGGCGTCGTCCGGCGTCTCGCGGAGCGCGCGGGCGGACGAGGCGATGCCGCCGCCGGCCTTGGAGATCTCCTCGTAGGGGACGCCGGTCACCTTCATCTCGTACTCCTGCGCGCGCCAGCCGGCGAACGGGAGGTGGGTGTGGCAGTCGACCAGGCCGGGGAGGAGCGTGCACCCGGTGGCGTCGACGTGGACGTCCGCGTCGGTGGTCGGTCCGAGGGTGGCGATCCGGCCGTCGTCGCCGACCGTGATCCCGCCCGGGTCAAGGGTGAGTTCGCCGGCGCGGTTGGTTCTCAGATACCGGAGGCCCGGCTCCGGGGGAAGGAGCACCTGCGCGGCGTTGTCGAACGAGGTGCTCACGGCCGGGGCGCGCGGCCGGTGTCGGGGGTGCACAACTCGCAAAGGCTGCCGCGGGCCGCCGGCTGTCGCAACATAAGCACCTGTGAGGCGCTTATGTGCGGGAGGTCCGGGCGGGGCGGGGGGCTTTGGTGAGTTGTGCACCGGGGGTGTGCTCCGCGGTCGGGGGCGCACGTCACTCCTGCAGCATCGGGATCCGCAGCCCGTGGGAGCGCGCCGCCGCCACCGCCTGCTCGTAGCCGGCGTCCGCGTGGCGGACGATCCCGAGGCCCGGGTCGGCCTTCAGGACCCGCTCGATCCGCGCCGCCGCCCCCGGCGTGCCGTCGGCGACGCACACCTGGCCGGCGTGGATCGACTTGCCCATGCCGACCCCGCCACCGTGGTGGATCGAGACCCAGCTTGCTCCGCAGGCCGTGTTGATGAGCGCGTTCAACAGCGGCCAGTCGGCGATCGCGTCCGAGCCATCGGCCATCGCCTCGGTCTCGCGCTGGGGGGAGGCGACCGAGCCGGTGTCGAGGTGGTCGCGGCCGATCACGATCGGGGCGCTCACCTGGCCGGAGGCGACCATCTCGTTGAAGCGCAGCCCGGCCAGGTGGCGCTCGCCGTAGCCGAGCCAGCAGATCCGCGCCGGCAGGCCCTGGAACTGCACCCGCTCGGAGGCCAGCTTGATCCAGCGGGCGATGTGCTCCTGGTCGCCGAACAGGTCGAGGATGGCCTCGTCGGTGGCGTGGATGTCGGCCGGATCGCCGGACAGCGCCACCCAGCGGAACGGACCCTTGCCCTCGCAGAACAGCGGACGCACGTAGGCGGGGACGAAGCCCGGATAGGAGAAGGCGTCGGCGTCGCCGTGCTCGTAGGCCAGCCCGCGCAACGCGTTGCCGTAGTCGAACGCCTCGGATCCGGCCGCGGCGAGCGCGCGGATCGCCTCCACGTGGACCACGGCGGATTCGCCGACCCGCCTGAGGTATTCGTCGGGATCGGATTTCCGCAGCGCCTCGGCCTGCTCCAAAGTGAAACCCGCGGGGATGTAACCGTTCAGCGGGTCGTGGGCCGAGGTCTGATCGGTCACGACATCCACCGACACCCCCCGGCGCACAAGCTCCGGAAGGACCTCGGCGGCGTTGCCGGCGAGTCCGATCGACAGGGCTCGCCGATCAGCGCGCGCCGCATCCAGCCGGCGCAGTGCGTCATCGAGGTCCGCCGCGCGCTCGTCCAGGTACCCGCCGCGGATGCGCCGCTCGATCCGCTGCAGATCGACCTCGACGCACAGCGCCGTCCCGCCCAGCATCGTGATCGACAGGGGCTGGGCGCCGCCCATGCCGCCCAGGCCGGCGGTGACGACCAGACGCCCGGCCAGCGTGCCGTCGAAGCGCTTGCGGGCGGCCGCGGCGAACGTCTCGTAGGTCCCCTGGAGGATCCCCTGACTCCCGATGTAGATCCAGGAGCCTGCGGTCATCTGCCCGTACATGATCAGTCCGGCCGCGTCGAGCTTGCGGAACTCGTCCCAGTTGGCCCAGTCGGGGACCAGGTTGGAGTTCGCGATCAGCACCCGCGGCGCGTGCTCGTGGGTCTCGAACACCGCCACGGGCTTGCCCGACTGGACGAGCAGCGTCTCCTCGTCGCCCAGTTGCTGAAGCTCGGACACGATCGCGTGGTAGCTCGGCCAGTTGCGCGCGGCCTTGCCGATCCCGCCGTAGACGACGAGCTCGGCGGGATTCTCGGCCACGTCGGGGTGCAGGTTGTTCTCGAGCATGCGCAGGGCCGCTTCCTGCTGCCAGCCCTTGCAGCGCAACGGGGCTGCGCTCATGCCGCGTTGACCTCCGGCGCGCCCATGCTGCGCGAGAACGTCGCGGCATGGCGCGCCACCGCCCGGCCACACGCCTCGACGCGACGCGACGTCATCCGGTAGCTCGGCGCGAGCACGCTGAGCGCGGCGACGATCTCGCCGGCGGCACCCCACACGGGTGCGGCGATCGACGTCACCTCCGGTTCGACCGCGCCGCCCAGGGCCACGTAACCGCCCGAGCCCACGTCGCCGTTCAGCGCGGCGCCGAGCGCGGTGCCCCGGCGGGGAATCGTGCGGCCCGCCCACCCGGCGGTCTGGACGAGCTTCGGGCTGGCCACCTGCCGGAGATAGACGACCCGCCGGCGATCGGCGGCCACGGCGAGGTTCGCGGTCTCGCCGGTCTCGGCGGCGAGGGCGCTCAGATGGGCCCCGGCCAGCTCGTGCAGAGGGTCGGCGCGCAGGCTGGCCGCGGCGAGCTGGCGCAACCGGGCACCGGCGTGGTAGTGACCGTGCTCGTCGCGTCGCACCAGCTCCTGAGAAGCCAGCGTGGCCAGCAGCCGCGAGGCGGTGCTCGGCGAGAGCTCGGCGGCGCGCGCGAGCTGGCTCAGCGTGCCACCGTCCTGCGCGACGGCCGCCAGCAGCGTCAGCGCCCGCTCCACGGTGCGAGTTCCGGTTTCCGCCATCGAGACGAAACTTTACCGTAGAATGAAACGCCTTGTCATTAGACGGAAGGTGGTCGTGGGGACGACACGGTCGTTAGTCGTGGAGACAAGGGGTTCGGCATCAGAGGTCTATAGGGGCTTCGCGGGTGCGGCGCGCCGCTCCCACCGAGGCGACCACGACCAGCGCGATCCCGATCACCGCGCGCGCCTCGAGCCCCTGCCCCAGCACGATGAAGCCGGCCAGGGCGGCCATCGCCGGCTCGATGCTCATCAGCACGCCGAACACGGCCGGATCGATCCGGCGCAGGGCCTCGTTCTCAAACGAGTAGGGGATCGCGGAGGACAGCAGCCCCACGGCGGCGCCGAGCAGGAGCGAGCGGGGCTCAAGCAGATGCGAGCCGCCCTGGGCGATCCCCAGCGGAATCATCACCACGGTGCCCACGCACATGGCCAGCGACAGGCCGGTCCCGCCCTCGAACGCCCGACCGACGCGCGCGTTGAGCAGGATGTAGGCGGCCCACAAGCCGCCCGCCAACAGAGCCAGCGCCACGCCGAGCCCGTCGAGGTCGTGCACGCCGCCCCGGGTCAGAGCGAGGATCCCCGCGGCGGCCAGCGCCACCCACACGAGGTCGAGGGGCCGGCGCGAGCCGACGAGGGCGATCGTCAGCGGGCCGACGAACTCGAACGTGACCGCGATCCCGAGCGGGATCCGGTGAATCGACGAATAGAAGCTGAAGTTCATGCTGGCCAGCACGAGCCCGAACAGGACCGCGAGCATCAACTCGCGCCGCGTGTGCCCGCGCCACCGCGGCCGCCAGAGCGGCACCAAGATCAGCGTCCCGAACAGCAGGCGCAGCCACACCGCGCCGCCCGGTCCGATGCTCGCGAACAGCGTGGCGGCGATCGCAGAGCCGAACTGGACCGAGGCGATCGCGCCGAGAACGAGCACGCGCGAGGGCGCCGGGGCCAGCAGGCCCATGCGGCGCGAGGCGGTCGCTGTCTGACTTGCAGCCACGGAGGGCGATGCTAATGACCGGCGCGATCGTGCTGGACGGCGAGACGCTGACCCCGGAAGCCGTGACCGCCGTGGCTCGAGGAGGCGCGCGGGTCGAACTGTCGCCGACGGCCAAGACCCGCAACAACGACGCGCGCGCCACGATCTCGGCGTTGCTCGAGCGCGGCGAGCCCCTGTACGGCGCCACCACCGGCGTCGGTGCGCTGCGCGACCGGACGATCGGCGCCGCCGACCGGGAGCGCTTCCAGTGGAACCTGCTGCGCAGCCACGCGGTGAGCGCCGGCCGGCCGCTCGCACCGGAGCTGGTCCGGTCGGGCATGGTGGTGCGCGCCAACCAGATCGGCGCGGGTGGCGCGGGTGTCGCCCCCGCCTTGCTCGACGCCCTCGTCAAGGCCCTGAACGATCGGATCACGCCGCTCACGCGCGAGCTGGGCTCGCTCGGCACCGGCGACCTGCCGGCGCTGGCCGAGATCGCTCTGGCGCTGCTCGGTGAGGGCCAGGTGTGGCGCGACGGCCGGCTTACAGACGCGGCGGCGCCGCCCGAGCCGATCAATCTCGGCCTGCGCGACGGCCTCGGCTTCATGAGCTCTGGGGCCATGACCGCCGGCCATGCCTCGCTCCTGACCGTCGATGCCCGGTCGCTCCACGCGCGCTGGCTCGAGGTGGCGGCGCTGTCGTTCGAGGCGCTCGAGGCCGACCCGGTCGTACTCGACCCGCGCGTACAGGCCGCTCGCGGCGCGCGCGGCCAGGCCGCCGTGGCCGCAACCATGCGAGAGCTCCTCGCCGGCGCCCCGTTCGATCCGCGCTCGCCCGACCGCCTCGTCCAGGATCCGTATGCCTTCCGTGTGCTGCCGCAGGTCGACGGCGTGGCCCGCGATGCGCTCGACCACCTCGACGAGGTGCTGGGCCGCGAGCTCAACGCGCGCCCCGAGAACGCGCTGATCGACGACGGCCGGGCGCTGCCGACCGGCAACTTCCACTCCGCCGAGCTGGGCGCGGCGCTCGACGGGCTGCGCGCGGCGTTCGCGCATTCGGCCTCGCTGATCGCCGGCCGGGTGAGCGCGGTGCTCGATCCGCGGATGAGCGGGCTGCCGCCGTTCCTGGCCGCCGACCCGGGGCCGGACTCCGGGCACATGATGCTCGAGTACACCGCCCACGCGGCGGCCGCGGAGATCCGCTCGCTGGCCACCCCGATGGCCGTGCAGAGCGTGTGGGCGTCGCTCGGCGTCGAATCGCACGCCAGCCTGGCCGCCACGGCGGCCACGCGGACCACGGAGATGCTCGAGGCGATGAGCGTGCTGGTGGCGACCGAACTGGTCGTGGCCCTGCGCGCCCTGCGGATGGCGGGTCGGGTCCCGACCGGGTCCGGCGTCCAGGCGCTGTACGCCGCCGCCTCTGAGACCATCGCGGCCGGCACCGAGGACCGCGCGTTCGGCCAGGACATCGCCGCCGCCGGCGAGCTGCTCAGAAAAATTTCCTGAGGGCGTGAAAGTTCCGGGCTGGGCCGGCCGTTTGCAGGGAGTGGCAGCGAATGTGGGCGCGGCCGACCCCCGGGTCTCGTCTGAGCGAGAGTGGCGTACCCCTGCCGTAATCGGACTCTCCGCGGCGGCGCTTTCGCTGATCGCAGCTGCCATCGCGTGGCTCTTCCTTCTGAGCCCCGGCCCTGCATCGGGCGCTGGAGTCCAGCCGACGAACCCGGCCAGCCTGTCGCCGGGTCTGGCGCGGGCGGCTGCGACCGCGCCTGGACGGCAGGTCGAGGTGATCATCCAGCTCAGGCGCGGGGTGCACGCGGCGCAGGGACGCGCGCTGGTGCGTGCGCTCGGCGGGAAGCCCGGGGTCGATCTGCGGATCATCAACGGCCTGTCGGCGCGCCTGAGTGCCGCCGCGGCCAGGCGACTCGCGGCAAACCCGATCGTCCACGCGGTTTCGCTCAACGCGGCGATCCGGGATACCGCGCTGACCAACCCGACCCCGTGGACGCTGGCCACCCCGTTCGACCAGATCATCGGGGCGACGAAGCTGTGGAGTCACAGCACCGGCGACGGCATCGGCGTCGCGGTGATCGACACCGGGGTCAGCGGCGACCTCCCCGACTTCGAGACCACCCAGTACAGCGCGATCTCGCGGGTGATCGCCTCCGCGGTGGTGGATCCCGGCGCCAGCACCGCCGACGACACCTACGGTCACGGCACCGCCGTGGCCGGGCTGGTGGCGGGGAACGGGTGGTATCGCGACTCGTACGATCCGCTCTACGGCGAGTACGCCGGAACCGCGCCCGACGCCAACCTGATCTCGGTCAAGGTCGCCGACGACTCCGGTCACGCCACGACCCTCGACGCGATCTACGGCCTGCAGTTCGCGGTCGATCACAAGGCCGACTACAACATCCGCGTCGTCAACCTTTCCTTCCGCTCCACGTCGGGCGAGTCCTACACGACCGATCCGCTCGACGCCGCAGTCGAGCAGGCCTGGTTCCACGGCATCACGGTCGTGGCCGCGGCCGGGAATCTCGGGACCGCGGACGACGCGGTCTCGTACGCGCCGGGAAACGATCCGTACGTCATCACGGTCGGGGGCGTCGACACCGGCGGGACGACATCTACCTCGGACGACGTCCAGGCCAGCTGGTCGAGCCGAGGCGTGACGCAGGACGGTTTCGCGAAACCAGACGTGGACGCGCCGGGCGCCCACATCGTGTCCAACCTGGCCCCCGGAAGCTCGTTCGCGTCCGCCTGTCCGACCTGCGTGGTCGACGATCAGTACTTCCAGCTCAGCGGCACGTCGCTGGCCGCGCCGATGGTGGCCGGGGTCGCGGCGGATCTGCTCGCGGCGCATCCCCGTTGGACGCCCGCGATGGTCAAGGGCGCGATCGTCAGCACGGCGGTCCCCCTGTCCGACGGCGGCCACGAGGTGCGCGCGATGAGTGCGTACTCCGCGACAGGCGGTCAACTCGTGTCCGACCACGGTCTGACCCCGAACGACCTGATCGATACCACCACGAACACGATCGACTACGACGCGGCGAGCTGGAGCGCGGCCAGCTGGAGCACGGCCGTCGATCCGCTCGCGGCCAGCTGGAGCGCCGCCAGCTGGAGCTGCGCCGATTGCTCTACGACCGACGCAGGCGACGTCAGCCCGACGAGCGCCAGCTGGTCAAACGTCGGCTGGGCCACGACCTGGGGGTAGGAGTTGAGCGTTATCGACAGCAGCACCGAGGCCGGCCGAAACTCGAGGTTGCGCTCGCTGCTCGCGCTCATCGCGCGCCCGCGCCCCTACCGGATGTCCTCTGGGCAGGTGGCCATCTGGACGCTGAGCGGCGCGATGATCTCGGCCGCCGCGCTTCTGTTCAGGGCCGGCGCCGGCGCGGTGCCGCCGGTCATCTCCTCGGTCCACGTGCCGTTCTGGGCGCTCCTGATCGCCTTCGCAGCGGCCGAGCGATTCGTCGTGCACGTTCATTTCCGGCGCAGCGCGCACTCGATGTCGCTCGGCGAGATCCCGTTCGTGTTCGCGCTCGTGTTCGCCGGCGGCCAACCGGCGATCCTCGCCGGCGCGATCGGGCGGCTGCTCATCCTCGCCGTGCATCGCAAGCTGCCGGTGATCCGGCTGGCCTTCAACTTCGGCGTGTTCGGGCTGGGGAGCTGCATTGCGGTGCTCGTGTTCCACGCCGTGGCAGGCGCCTCGACCACCATCTCCCCGATCGTCTGGGCGGCCGCGATCCTCGCCACCGTGGCCAACTCACTGGTGGCGGTGCTGCTCATCAGCAGCGCCGTGTCCGTTTCCGAGGGGCAGTTGTCCGTCCGGGAGGTCGCTCGCTCGTTGCGCACCGATATCACCGTCGTCGTGGCGAACACGAGCGCCGGGTTGTGCGCGGCCACGATCATCTACGAGGACTGGAAGACCGCGATCCTGATGGCGATCCCCGTCGCGGGGATGTTCGTCAGCTACCGGGCGTACGTCACGGAGCGACAGCGGCACGAGCGGGTGGACTTCCTCTACCAGGCCGCGCGAGCGTTGTCGCACGCTCCCGAGGTCGGGCCGGCGCTCGAGGGGCTGCTCGCGCAGGCGCGTGACGCCTTCCGCGCCGAGGTCGCGGAGATCATCTTCTTCTCGCCCGACGGCGGCGACGCGCTGCGTGGCAGCGTGGCGATCGACGGCGCGGCCTCCGTCCTGGAACGCGTCGAACCGGAGATCGTGGAGCGCTTCGGATTGCTGACCGAGGGCCAGGAGCGCCGAGCCTTCGCGGCGTCCGAGATAAGCGACGAACGGCTGGTCGAGTACCTGCGGTCGCGGGAGCTTGGCGACGGGATGCTCGCCGTCCTCAAGGGGGAGCGGAGCCTGATCGGCGCGATCGCGATCGGCAATCCGTCCGGGGTCGTCGACCACTTCTGCCCCGAGGACGTCAAGCTGCTCGAGACGCTGGCCAACAACACGAGCGTCGCGCTCGAGAACGACCGTCTCGGCCAGGCCGTGTGGCGCCTGAAGGAACTGCAGCGTGAGCTGCAGCACCAGGCGTCGCATGACCCGCTCACCGACCTGGCCAACCGGTCCCTGTTCGTCGAGCGGGTGGGCGCGGCGCTCGACCGGGCCCGCGGCGGGGTGTCGGTGATCTTCATCGACATCAACGACTTCAAGACCGTCAACGACAGTCTCGGGCATGCCGCGGGCGATGAACTGTTGATCGCGATCGCGCGCCGGCTCCACGACTGTGTGCGCCCGTCCGACATCGTGGCGCGGCTGGGCGGCGACGAGTTCGCGATCATGCTCGACCGCCCGGACTCACAGCAGGAGGCGATCGAGGTCACCGAGCGGATCAACCGACATCTCGCCGAGCGGTTCTCGATCTGCGGCCAGAACCTCTCGGTGCACGCCAGTGCCGGCATCGCCACCGGCCATGGAGGCGAGGTGAGCCCCGAGGAGCTCATCCGCAACGCCGATCTGGCCATGTACCGGGCCAAGTACGAGAGCAAGGACCGCTATGAGCTGTTCGAGTCCGGCATGGAGGTCCCGGTCAAGCATCGCCACCGTCTCAAGGTCCGCCTGAGGGACGCGGTCAGGGACGACTCGTTCATCGTGCATTACCAGCCGATCGTCGAGCTCCGCACGGGACGGGTGGTGGCCAGCGAGGCGCTGGTGCGCTGGCCCGACGGCCCGCGCGGCTGCTTCACGCCCTCCTCGTTCATCCCGCTCGCCGAAGAGATCGGTGCGGTCGTGCCGATCGGAAAAGCCGTGCTGCAGCGCGCCTGCCGCGAGTCCCAGACCTGGGGCTGGACGAACGGGGTTCCCGGGGCGATACACGTGAACGTCTCACCGGTCGAGCTCCGCGAGCGGCATTTCGTCGGCGGAATCGCGGCGGCGCTGGACGAGAGCGGGCTCGAGCCCGACCGGCTCGTACTCGAGATAACCGAAGGCGTGATGCTCAGCGACCCTGACCGCAGCGTCGCGACCCTGCACGAGTTGCGTGCGCTCGGTGTGCAGCTGGCCCTCGACGACTTCGGGACCGGCTACTCGTCGCTCTGCCATCTGCGCTCGCTCCCGATCGACTGGCTGAAGATCGGCATGCCGTTCATGGACAACCTCGAGGAAGGCGGGTCCGATCGCGCGTTCATCCGGATGGTCCTGGACCTCGCGGCCAACCTCGAGCTCGGTGTCGTGGCCGAGGGCATTGAGTCTGCCGGTCAGCTCGAGGCGCTCCGCGAGCTCGGCTGCGAGCTCGGTCAGGGCTTCCATCTCGGCTCACCGACGACTCTCGACCCGACGGAGGAACCAGCGCGGTGCCTGGCCACGCGTTAGCGCAGATGTTCCTCTCGGGCGCCGGCGTGGCGTTCGTGGCGTGCCTCCCGGTCTTGATCTTCTGCGGGCTGTTGCGCCCACTCAGGCGCAGCGGGGGGGTGCTCGAGCAAACGCGACCCGACGAGCACGGGTCGCCGCCCAGCGAGGGCGGGGACCGGCCTGAGGGATCGGCGATCAGCCTCAACTCGATCGAGCTCGCGCTGATCGCGGAGCTCAACCTCGAACAGGCTCGCGGCTACGAGGCGGTTGCGAACGACCCGGACACGCGGCCCGAGACCCGCCTGGCCTCGGCGCAGGCCGCGAGCCAGTGGCGGGCCCGAGCCTCCCTGTTCCAGCTTCAGGCGCAGCGTCAGAGCGCGCAGCCGCTCGTTCCCGCTCACCCGTCGACGCATGACGGGCTCAGCATCGTCTACGCCGGCCCCGAGCGACGCAAAGCGACGCGCCGGACCCAAACCCGTCGAGCCGCGGCGGCAGCCCGGGCGCTCGAGCGTCGCAACCGGCCCGCTATCGGCGATCGTCGCCGCCGCGACCGGCGCGGTCCAGAGCTGGCGGCGCTGCTAGAGCCCCGGCACTAGCCGTTCACGCTGCTCAAAGCCGAGCTCGTCGGCCCGGCCATCGCCTGCAGCCCGGGCGGGCCGATGACGCCGCTTCCGCCGACGCCCCGGTTCATGCCGCCGCCGGCCAGCCGACCGGCCGCCGGCCGCGATCCGCGCGGTAGCCTCAGGCCGGAGACTTGAAACTGAGAAAGGACTGAAATGGGCGTTCAGGAACAGCAGCAGCTGTGGGGCGGGGAGACCACCAAGGCGGTTGCCAACTTCCCGGTCTCCGGCGAGCGGATCCCGGTCCCGGTGATTCGCTGGCTGGGGCGGATCAAGGGCGCGGCCGCCCGGGTCAACGCCGATCTCGGCCTGCTCGACGAGGACAAGGCGAACCGGATCGCCGCCGCCGGCGACCGCATCGCCGAGGGTGAGTTCGACGACCAGTTCCCGATCGACGTGTTCCAGACCGGCTCCGGGACCTCGTCGAACATGAACGCCAACGAGGTGATGGCCGCCCTGGCCGGCGAGGACGTGCACCGTAACGACGACGTCAACATGGGCCAGTCCTCCAACGACGTGTTCCCCTCCGCCGTCCACCTGGCCGCGCTCGACACGGTCACCAATGATCTGCTGCCGGTGCTCGAGCAGCTCGAGGCCTCTCTCCAGCGCAAGGCCGACGAGTTCAAGGACATGGTCAAGTCGGGCCGCACCCACCTGATGGACGCGGTGCCGGTCACGCTCGGCCAGGAGTTCTCGGGGTACGCGGCCCAGGTGCGTCTGGGCGCGCGGCGCATCAAGAACGCGCTGCCGCAGGTCGCTCAGATCCCGCTCGGCGGCACCGCGACCGGGACCGGCATGAACACTCACAAGGAGTTCGCCGAGCGCGTCCGCAAGCTGCTCACCGAGTCGACCGGTCTGGACATCCGCCCGCCCGAGGATCCGTTCGAGGCGCAGGGCAACCGCGACGCGCTGGTCGAGCTGTCGGGCGCCTTGAAGGTCCTCGCGGTGTCGCTGACCAAGATCGCCAACGACCTGGCCTGGATGGGCTCGGGCCCCCGGACCGCGATCGGCGAGATCCGCCTCCCCGAGCTCCAGAAGGGCTCCTCGATCATGCCCGGCAAGGTCAACCCGGTGATCCCCGAGGTCGTCCTGCAGATCGCCGCCCAGGTGATCGGCAACGACACCGCGATCACCGTGGCCGGGACGCAGGGCAACTTCGAGCTCAACGTGCGCGTGCCCCTGATCGCCCGCAACCTGCTCGACCAGATCCGCCTGCTGACCAGCGGCTGCCGGATCTTCGCCGAGAAGTGCGTCGACGGGATCGAGGCCAACGACGAGGGCCTGCGCCGGTCGGCCGAGATGACGCTGTCGGCCGCCACCGCGCTGAACCCCTACATCGGCTACGACAAGGGCGCCGAGATCGTCAAGCAGGCGGCGGAGTCCGGCCGGCCCCTGCGCGATGTAGCGCTCGAGCTTGGCGTCGACGAGGAGACCTACGACAAGGCGATGGACCTGCGCAAGATGGCCCAGGGCAACCTGTGACCGCGTCCGGCTGAGCGCTACGCCGGCAGGGTCCGCGGCAGGCCGAAGCGGGCGAGCAGCGCCGAGCCGCCGAAGCGGGTGAGGTGCGAGATACGGTCGGCGTCGAGCGTCAGCACGATCACGCCGACGCCGCGGACGATCGGCGCGTGCCGGTCGCCGAGGTAGTGCCCGAACGCCGGCTGCCCGTTCGCGCGGGTGGGCACGAGCCGATCGGTTCGATCGCCGCGCGCGACGAACGCCTGGGTGAAGAACTCGGTGATCGCGGCCAGCCCCTGGTACTCGAACGGCTCCGGCGGCATCGTGACCCAGGCGTCATCGGTCAGCAGCTCGACTATCTGCTCGACGCTGCCGCTCTCGAACGCATCGGCGAACCGCCCGGCGAGCTCGCGCTCGGAGGACGTGTGCGGTAGGCGCGCGCGCTCGCGTACCGGTTGCCCGCTCGCGTCGAGCGTCGTTCGCGCGCGCTGGAGGGCGCTGTTGACCGAAGTCTCTGTCGTGTCGAGCATGGCCGCGACCTCGGAGGCCCGGTAGCCGAGCACGTCGCGCAGCACGAGCGCGGCCCGCTGCCGGGGAGCCATGCGCTGGAGCGCGCTCACGAACGCGAGCCCGACCGCTTCCCGCGCCTCGTAGCGCGCGTCCGGGCCCGGAGCGGTGTCGGGCAGGCCTTCGAGCAGTGCGTCCGGGTAGGGCTCGAGCCACAGCACCTCGCCGTATCGGGTGGGCGCCGGCGGCTCGAACGGCAGCGCTCGGCGATCGTGGGGACGGCGCGCGCCGTCGCGCAGCGCGTTCAGGCACCGGTTGGTCGCGATCGTGTAGAGCCAGGAGCGCAGCGAGGATCGCCCCTGGAAGCCGTCAAGCCCGCGCCACGCCGACAACAAGGTCTCCTGAAGCGCGTCCTCGGCGTCCTGGACCGAGCCGAGGATCCGGTAACAGTGGAGCTGTAGCTCCCGCCGGTGGACGTCGGTCAGCTCGCGGAACGCCTGCTCGTCGCCGGCGCGGGCCCGGGTCAGCGCGCTCGTGGTCATCGTCGCATCGTGTCACTGGGCATCACCGACCGAGACACCGTCGCGGACCGAAATTCATCGGTCAATTTCCGCGCAGGCCTGGGTCTCACCTCACGACACAGCCCATCGTGAGGAGGCAGACATGCGCAGAGAGCCGGTTTGGGTATTGATCGTCGCGTCGGTGGCGTCGCTGATGGTGGCGCTCGACGCGCTCGTGGTGACGACGGCGCTGCCCACCATCCGCGCGGACCTCGGCGCCTCGATCGAACAGCTCGAGTGGACCGTGAACGCGTACACGCTGAGCTTCGCGGTGCTGCTGATGACGGGCGCGGCGCTCGGCGACCGGCTGGGGCGGCGGCGCATGTTCGCCGCCGGCCTCGGGCTGTTCTCGCTCGCTTCGGCCGCCTGCGCGCTTGCGCCGACCGTCGGCTGGCTGATCGCCGCCCGCGCCGTCCAGGGCGCCGGCGCGGCGCTCGTGATGCCGCTCGGGCTGACGCTGCTCAGCGCGGCATATCCGGCCGAGCGGCGGGCGCGCGCGCTCGGGATCTTCAGCGGCATCACCGGGCTCGCGGTCCTCGGCGGACCGGTCCTCGGCGGCGCGATCACGCAGGGCATCGCGTGGCAGTGGATCTTCTGGATCAACTTCCCGATCGGCCTGTTGACGATCCCGGTCGTGCTCGCCCGCGTGCAGGAGAGCTACGGTCCGCGCCGCGCCCCGGACATCGCCGGCCTCGTGCTGGTCACCGCCGCCGCGCTCGGGCTCGTGTGGGGGCTTGTGCGCGGCAACTCGGCCGGCTGGGGCAGCGTCGAGGTGGTCGCGACGCTGGCGCTGGGCGCGCTGCTAACGGTGGCGTTCGTGCTGTGGGAGCGGCGGGCAGCCGAGCCGATGCTGCCGATGGGATTGTTCGCATCGCGTCCGTTCGCGTCGGGAAACGCGGCGGCCTTCTTCCTGTTCGCGGCGCTGTTCGGCGCCGTGTTCTTCATGGCGCAATTCCTCCAGATCGCCCAGCATCGCGGTCCGCTCGACGCCGGCGTGCGTCTGCTCCCGTGGACGGCGACGCTGTTCATCGTCGCGCCGATCACGGGCGCGCGGATCTCGCGTGTCGGCGAGCGCCCGTTCGCGGTCGCCGGGCTGCTGCTCCAGGCCGCGGGCATGGGCTGGATCGCGCTGATCGCGAGTCCCGACGTCGCCTACTGGCGGCTGGTGGTGCCGCTCATGATGGCCGGCGTCGGTGTCTCGATGGCGATGCCCGCGCTCCAGAACGCGGTGGTGAGCTCGGTGGCGCCGGCCAGCCTCGGGCAGGCCTCGGGCACGTTCAACGCGCTGCGCCAGCTCGGCGGCGTGTTCGGGATCGCGATCCTCGTGGCGGTGTTCAGCGGGTCGGGTGGTTACGGCACTTCGCAGGCGTTCAGCGACGGGTTCACCGCGGCGCTGGCCGCCGCCGCGGGCTTGTCGCTGCTGGGCGCGGCGGCGAGCGCGGGACTGCCGGCCGCGCAACACATGGCGAAGATCGTGGCGCGGAGCCGCTCGGGAGTCGCCGCCTCGATCGATTAGCCGCTCACTTGCAGCTCGGATCCGGGGCGTAGGTGGCGTCGGCGACGACGACCGGGAGCGGACCCCCGGACGGGATCAGCTGGATGTGGTTGACCTCGGTGTTGTTCGGATCGTCGGTCGGGTCGAACGGCCGGTAGAGGCCGAACCGCGCCAGCTCGGCTTCGCTGATCTGCGCGGCGCTCGAGCGCAGCAGGCTGCCGACGCCGATGTCCTCGGCCTCGCCCTTGGTGTGCGGGTCGTCGGCGAAGCCGCCGACCGCGACGCTGTGGGCCGGCGTGCGGTAGCCGCTGATCCCGTAGATCGTCACGTGGAGCGCCCTGGCGAGCGCGTCCAGGCGGGACGTCAGCACCGGTAGCTGGCCGACGTTCTGGGTCGTGCCCGGGTCGGCGACGAACCCAGGACCGGAGGCGCTCACCACGGGCTGGGCCTGCGCGCTGCTGGCCGCGCCGCCGCACAGGTTCAACTCGATCAGCTCGCGCTTTACCTGGGCCAGCGGCGGGGCGTGAGCATTGGTGTCGCCGGGCGGCGGGGTCTCAGGCCCGGGCGACACCGTGGCCTGCGCGCCCGCGAGCGGCTGGATCACCTGTGGGTGCCCCTGCGGCACCGCCCCCGCGGTGCCCGAGGAAGTGCTAGGAGCGGCGGCCTGCCCGGCGCCGCAGCCGGCGGCCCCGAGTGCCGCCACTGCCCCCATGCAGGCGAGCGTCAGGCCGCGGGGCATCAGCCGCAACCTCGCTCTCGGGCCGGCTCATGCCGAGGTGAGCCCGTTGGTCAGGGGCGCCCCGGCCACCGCGATGTCCGCCGACCGGTCGGGGATCCGCTGGGCGAAGCGCGCTGGCTGGTGGCCTTGGCGCCGCGGTCGCCACACGCGCACGTACTGGGCGGCCAGGTAGGAGCCGACCACGATGACCACCGCGAGGAACTGGGCGGCGAACGTCTCCCAGTTGTTGAACAGGCTGAACCAGGTCCCCATCCAGCCGGGGATCGTCAGTCCGTGGATCTCGGTGGTGCCGATCCAGCCGGCCAGTTGCATCTCGTTGACCTCCTCGCCGACCTGGACGAGGAGCACGAAGAGGAGCAGCACCCCCGTGATGATCAGCAGCCGGCGGTAGGGCAGCCGCTGGTGCAGCCCGAAGGTCAGCACGCCGACCGCGCCGGTGCAGAGCAGTCCGATCACAACCCCCTCGAGCACGACCCCAGCCCCGTAAATCTCTCGCAGGTTCTGTAGGAAGACCACGATCTCGAAGCACTCCCGGTAGACCGAGGTGAAGCCGAGCAGCGCCAACCCGAGCAGCATCCGTCGCTGGTTGGTCTCCGCATCTCCGCTCAGGAGCCCGCGGCGGCGCCGGTGGTGGTGGGCGATCCAGCCGGTCCAGTAGACCTTGTGGAAGAACCAGTTCATGACGATCAGGAGCACGATCAGGGCCGGGATCCCGGTGGCGGCCTGGATCGAGAGCTCCGAGCCGTGGAAGCGGCCGATCAGCCAGATCACGCCGAACCAGGTGAGCACTCCCGCGCCGAGCGCGAAGCCGCTGCCGGCGGCCACCGGGCGCCGGTAGATCCGGTTGGCGCCCAGGAAGCTGGCGGTGATCGCCGCCAGCACGAGGATCGTCTCGAGGCCCTCGCGGAACACGAGGATCGCGCTGTCGATCACCACCGTCGTGTTGCCCAGCCGGTGGCCGCCGGCGGGCACGTCGGTCGGATCGGGCGTCCCGCCCTTGGCATGCCAGCTGACGATCACGACCGCCACGGCTACGGCCAGGGCCACCGCGGTCCACACGTAGAAGCCCGCCCGCTCGCCGGGGCGAGGGCGGGGTTTCGGTGGCTCAGGCGGCTTCGACGCGGGGGCTGTAGGTGCGGAAAGCAGGCTCATCGCGCGGGCTTCGACCGGCACAGTAGCACGCTTAGGGTTCCCTTATTAGGGGTCCCTAATCAGGTGGCGACGGTCTCGGCTCCGAGCTGCTCGGAGATCGCCACGTCGATCGAGTAGTCGATCGGCACGACGATCACCGTCGGGACGTCCTTGGCCAGGGCGTTCTCGAGCAGGCGCGGGAAGTCATCGGCGCTCTGGCAGCGCCAGGCCGGCAACCCGAAGGCCTCGGCCAGCTTGACGAAATCCGGGTTGCCGAAGTCGACCCCGAAGTGGCGGCCGAACTTCTTGTCCTGCTTCCACACGATCGAGCCGAACTGGGCGTTCTCCCAGATCACGTTCACGACCGAGGTGCCCAGGCGAGCCGCGGTCTCGAGCTCCTGGCAATTCATGAGAAAGCCGCCGTCTCCGCTGACCGACACGACCTTGCGGTCGGGATGCACGAGCTTGGCGCCGATCGCGGCCGGCAGCGCGAAGCCCATCCCGGCCAGGCCGTTGGCGATCAGCACGGTCCCGGGCTCGCGGGCGGGGAACATCCGCCCGATCCACAGCTTGTGCAGCCCCACGTCCGAGACCAGGATGTCGTGGCGGCCCAGGGCCTGGCGGAGGTCCCAGAGTACGCGGGGCGGGCGCATCGGGAAGTGGTCGTCGTTGCGCGCGTCGTTCAGCGCCCCCATCACCACCTCGTGGAGCCGGCTGGTGCCGGCCGTGGTCTGGCTCCGCGTGCACGCGGCGGCCAGCCGGGCCAGGACGTGGGCGATGTCGCCGATCAGCTCGACGTCGGGGACGAAGTACTGGTCGATCTCGGCCGCGACGCTGTCGATCACGACGATCTTCTTGTCCCCCCGGGGGTTCCAGTGCTCGGGGGAGTGCTCGACGAGGTCGTAGCCGATCGCGATCACCAGGTCGGCGTCCTCGAACCCGGCCATCTCGTAGTCGCGAGTCTGGAGGCCGACTGTGCCGAGTGCCTTGGGATCTTCGTAGTCGATTAGACCCTTGGCCATGAACGATTCCGCAACCGGGATACCGGTGTTGTGCACGAACGAGCGCAGGGCGCGCCCGGCATGGCCGCGAATCGCGCCGTTGCCGGCCAGGGCCAGGGGATTCTCGGCCGCGTCGATCAGGTCCGCGGCCCGCTGGAGCTCGCGGCTGCCCGGCTCGGGCCGGACGGGGGCGTGGCGGGGCAGCGGGCGGGCATCGAGCGGCTGGGCCATCACGTCCTCGGGGAGCTCCAGATGAGTCGCCCCCGGCTTCTCGGATTCGGCCACCGCGAACGCCTTGCGCACGACCTCGGGCACGATCTCCGGGGCCGAAACGCGAGCGTTCCACTTAACAATCGGGCGGAGGATGCCGATGAGATCTATGTACTGGTGGGATTCCTTGTGCATGCGCTCGATGTCGGACTGCCCGGTGAGGGCGACCAACGGAGCGCGATCCAGGAAGGCGTCGGCCACGGCCGTGACCAGGTTCGTCGCCCCTGGGCCAAGAGTCCCCAGACATACCCCGGCTCGGCCGGTCAGCCGGCCGTAGGCATCGGCCATGTAGGCCCCGCCCTGCTCGTGGCGGACGGGGACGAACTGGATCGATGAGTCGGCCAAAGACTCGTTGAGGTCGAGCGTTTCTTCCCCGGGGATCCCGAATACGTACTGAACCCCCTCCGCCTCCAGGCACTCGACGAAAACTTCTGAAGCCTTGCGTTCGCCCATCTCAGCACGGTATCTAACCGAATCGACACAGAGCCCCACCGCAACCCGACGCGCCAGCGCGTGTCTCGGCCTGAACATGCGCGCCGTGGCAGTGGGCCTGTCGATCGTGGCTGCGCTGGTCCTGGCTGGGCCGGCGTCGGCCGCCCGCGGGCATCGCGACGCCCATCGCTCTCCCGCGGCGCACGCCGCGTCGACCGCCAGCACGCTCTTCATCAGCGGCGCCGGCAACGGCCACGGGATCGGGATGAGCCAGTACGGGACGTACGGATATGCCCTGCACGGCTGGACCTACAAGCAGATCCTGGCCCACTACTACACGGGCACCCAGATCGGCACCACCGATTCCAACCAGACCGTACGGGTCCTGCTGGGCGGCGGCTCGGCCGCCTTCGCCGGCGCGACCCGCGCCGGGGGCAAGCAGCTTGATCCGAGCCTCACCTACGACGTGGTTCCGCTGGCCAACGGGCAGCTCGCCCTGGTCAACCAGACCACGCACAAGCAGGTCGGCAAGTTCAACGCGCCGTTGACCGCCACCGGCCCCGCGCCCTTGAGCCTGGCCGGGCTGGGGGCGTATCGCGGCTCGTTCGAGTTCCGTCCCAACGGCTCGGGCGGCGTGTACACGGTCAACGTGGTCGGACTCGACGACTACGTCCGCGGCGTGATCGCGGCCGAGATGCCCGCGACCTGGGGGGCCCAGGCGCTCGACACCCAGGCGGTCGCCGCGCGCACGTACGCGATCACCACCGACGTGTCCGGCACGTTCTACAACCTTTATCCCGACACCCGCTCGCAGATGTACCGGGGCGTGAGTGCCGAGACGCCGGCCACCGATGCCGCCGTGGCCGCCACGGCCGGGCAGATCGTGACCTACGACGGCGCGCCGGTCGTCACCTACTTCTCCGCGAGCTCGGGCGGGCACACAGAGAACATCGAGGACGCATGGCCCGGTAGCAGCGCCTCCCCGTGGCTGCGCGGCGTGGACGATCCCTACGACGGCGCCGGAGGCGACCCGTATCACCAGTGGACGCGTCAAGAGGGCCTCACCGCCGCCGCCAAGCGTCTCGGCCGCCTGGTCAAGGGCAAGTTGGTGGGGATCCGCGTGACCAAGCACGGCGCCTCGCCCCGGATCATTTCGGCCCAGGTCATCGGGAGCAAGGGCAGCACCACCGTGTCGGGCGCCCAGCTCCAGGGCGCGTTCGGCCTGCTCAGCACGTGGGCCAGCTTCACCACTATCTCCAGCACGCCCGGCCAGGCGCCGGTGACGGGCGCGGTCCATGCGGCTAGCGACCTGGCCGTCATCACCCAGCTCAAGCGCGCGTTCGCGCTGATCGGCGAGCACACGCCGGTCCTGCGCGGGAGCATCGTGCCTGCCGGCCGGGGCGAGGAGATCACGATCGAAGCGCTCGCCGGAAAGACCTGGCACAAGCTGGGGAAGGCGCGGCTGGGCAAGGGCGGCACCTACACCGTCGGGCTGCCTCGTCCGGGCACCTATCGCACCGTGTACCGCGGCCTCGACGGGCCGTCGGTCGTGGTCCCGTAGCAGCGTCGTCGCTACGCTCGGGCGGCGATGCCCGGCCCGCTACTCGCAGTCGACGCGCCGTTCGTGCTCTATCGCTCGTTCTACGCGCTGCCCGATTCGATTCACGGCTCGGTCGGCCGGCCGGTCAACGCGCTGCTCGGCGCGACCAACCTGCTGCTGCGGATCGCCGCCGACCGCGACCCGCGGGCCATCGTCATGTGCTTCGGGGCCGAAGCGGCGCCGTACCGGACGGAGCTGTTCCCGGCCTACCACGCCGACCGGCCGCCCGTGCCCGACCCGCTGGCCTGGCAGTTCGAGCGCGCGCCTGAGCTGTTCAGCGCGTTCGGGTGGGGGATCGAGTCCTCGCCCGATCTCGAGGCCGACGACCTGCTCGGATCGCTGGCCGCGGTCGAGGCCGAGGCCGGCGGGCAGGCCCTGATCGTGACCGGCGATCGCGACATGTTCCAGTGCGTCGGCGAGCGCGTGTCGGTGCTGCTGTTGAAGTCGGGGATCAGCGGCTTCGAGGAGATGGATCCCGACGCGGTGCGGCGACGCTACGGCGTGGGTCCCGAGCTCGTGCCCGACTTCATCGCGCTGCGGGGCGATCCGTCCGACGGACTGCCGGGCGCGCCCGGGATCGGTCCCAAGACCGCGGCCGCGCTGCTCGAGAAGCACGGGTCGCTCGAGGGGGCGATCGCCGGCGCCGATTCCGAGCGCCCCAGGGTTGCTTCGACGTTGAAGGAGTCGGCGGACGAGTTGCGGGCCTACCGGGACATCGCGACCCTGCGGACCGCGTCGGTGGAGCGCCCACCCGATCGCGAGACCGACCTGGCCGGCGGCGCCCGGGCGGCGCGGGAGCTCGGACTGAACCGGCTGGCCGAGCGCCTCGAGAACGCCGGCAGCGTCGCGGATCTCTAGGTCGCCCGGGTCGCTCCGTCGGTTGGGATGACTCTCCCGGAGATAGGTGAGAACGGCGAGCACGCGCCGGTTGCGCAGGCTGTCGTGGGCCAGGCCGAGCTTGCTCAGGATGTGGCGGACGTGGGTCTCCACGGTCTTTGGCGTGAGCCACAGGCGTTCGCTGATCGCGCGATCGGTGAGGCCCTGGGCGACCAGGGCGAGGACTTCGAGCTCACGCGAGGTCAGCTCGTCGAGCCGGCTTCGCGTCGGCCGTCGGTTCAGCAACAGGCTGACCAACTCGGGATCGATCACCGTCTCGCCCTTGCCGACGCGCTCGATCGCGGCGGCCAGGACCGCGATGTCGGTGATGCGGTCCTTCAGCAGGTAGCCGGTGGCTGCCGGATCGTGCTCGAGCAGCGTTAGGCGCGTAATCGGCCTCCACGTGCTGGGAGAGCACGATGACGCCGACGGCGGGCAAGCGGCGGCGGATCGTCGTCGCGGCGATGATCCCTTCGTCTGTGAACGTGGGCGGCATCCGGATGTCGATCAGCGCCACGTCCGGAAGAGTTGCGTCCACGGCGGCGAGGAGCGCCGGCAGGTCCGCGACGGCGCCCGCGACGTCGAAGCCGTGCGCGGGCAGCACGTGAGACAAACCCTCGCGGATCAGCGCCGAATCGTCGGCGATCAGGACGCGCATGGGATCTCCGATCAGGACGCGCATGGGATCTCGGCGATCAGGACGCGCATGGGATCTCGGCGCGGACGCTCGTGCCGGCGCCAGCCGGGCTGACCACGGTCAGGTGACCCCCCTGTGCGCCGACGCGATCGGCCAGGCCCCGCAGCCCCGTGCCCGACACCTCGCTCGCTCCGCCCACGCCGTCGTCACGGACCTGGACGATGAGCCGGCCCTCGTCGCGTTCGATGGAGACGCTGGCGGAACGTGCGCCGGCGTGCTTGACGATGTTGGCCAGAGCCTCTGAGACGACGAAGTACGCAGCGCTCTCGACCGGCTCGGGGTGGCGGCCCTCCGCGACGTTCAGGCTGACCGGGAGCGGAGACCGGTCGACCAGGCTCCGCACCGCGGCCGGCAGGCCCTGTTCGGTGAGGATGCTCGGATGGATGCCGCGCGCCAGCTCACGCAGCTCGCGCAGTGCGGCCTGGAGTTCGCCCTGCGCGTCGGCCAGCAGCTCTGAGTCGCCGTTTCCATCGGCGAGCAGCTGGAGGGCGAGCCCGGCCGCGAGCAGGCGCTGCTGCGCGCCGTCGTGCAGGTCGCGCTCGAGGCGGCGGCGTTCGGCGTCGCCGGCCGCCAAGATCCGCGTGCGAGACGCGCGCAGCTCCGCCAGCTGGGCGCGCAGCCTGGCCTGAAGCTGAGCGTTCTCGAAGGCCAGCGAGGCAGCGCTGCCGGCCGCCTCGAGCAGCGCCCGCTGCTCGACCAGGCCGGCGTCGTGGGCGATCGCGGCAAGCGGATCCTGCTCGGGACCGATCAGCGTGACGGCACGGCCCGGCGCGTCGGCCTCCACTGTGACCGGCGCGCCGCCGCAGTCCACGAACCGCCGCTCCTCGGGGAGCCAGAGCGCGAGCTCGAGCGTGGGGTCGCCGACGGCGCGCGCAAGCGCGGCCTCGATCCGATCGGGCGGGAGCGATCGCAGCTCGACCACCAGGTCCCCGAGCGGACCGCGGCGGCGGCGGATCATCGCCAGCCCGACGAAGATGGCCGCCGGGACGACGAACAGGTTCGCGATGTCGATCCAGTCCAAGACGCCGAAGGCCTGGCTCCAGTTCGGCCAGCGAGGCCGCACGCAACACGATGAACTCGGCGGCGGCGAAACACGCGGCGAGGACCAGCGGGAGCAGCGTCCGCCGCGCAGCGGCCGAGCTGTCCCGCAGGCGCCGTGCGACGAGCGCGAGGAAAACCAGGCCGAGGGCGATGATCACGGCCGAGAAGACCCTCCCGACTACAGTCAGATCCAGCGCGTGGCCGGTGAAGAGCAGCGAGGGGACGTGCGGGGAGCAGCCGGCGCAGCGGAAGTCGGCGAACAGCGCCGGCGCCAGCTGCCACAGCAGAGTCACCACGTAGGCCGCGACCAGGAACAGCCGCTCAGCTCGGTCCCGGACCCGGCCGGCGGGATAGGAGAGCACCATGTGGGCGTAGAGCGAAGGCTGGAGCGCTGCTGCGAGCAGCCCGACCGTGACGGCCAGCCGCGAGTCGGGCCAGTCCGACCCGGCGTCGAGCGCGATGCCGGCAAGAAGCCATGCGACGATCAGCAGCGCGGTCCGCCGGCGCTCGGGCCAGCGCCCGATGAGCACGGCCGATCCGAGCGCCACGCAGGTGCCTGCCGTCGCCGCCCAGGTCCCCGCATCTGCGCTGCCCAGCTGCACCTGCCGGACCGCATCCACCGCGGTCAGCGTCGCTACCACCGCGGCGGGCACGAGCACCTCCGCGGATCGGCGCATCACGTCTCTCGGAGCAACTCGGCCAGCGCCGGAACGGTTAGCTCGTGCTTCGAAATGAAGTTGCATCCCCCGGGCCAGTCGAACGACGGGCCGAAGTCTGACTTACTTCGGCTGGAGGTCAAGACCACGCGTGGCGGGTGCTGCTCCCGGGTGAGCTCGCGCGCCACCTCCACGCCCGAGCCATCGGGCAGCATCACGTCGAGCAGAACGCCGTCCGGTTGGAGGCGTTCGATGAGCGCCCGTGCCTGGGCGACATCGCCCGCCTCGCCCACCACGTCGAAGCCGGCCGCCACCAGGACCAGACGGGCGAACCGGCGGAAGCTCGCGTGGTCGTCGACGATCAGCACCTGAAGCGCCACCAGCGCATCCTCGCACGCGCGCGATCAGGGAAATCCCTGAATTTCAGCGCGGTTCAGGGGTGGCCCTGACGAAATCGCCGCGACGCAGTCGTACGGTCGGCGCAGCTTTGGATCAAACCTGTCGCTCGACCGTTGGGGGCCCCTCATGACCCGTTCACGCTTCATCGTTGTCGGATTGATCGCGCTCGCCGCGCTCGCCGCGCCCGCCGCGCCCGTGCTCGCGGAGGCTGTGGCGTCGGATCGGGCGCAGACGCTGGTCCTCGATGCGGTGTTCGACGATGTGCGGGCTGCCGGGCCGGGGCCGTCCCACGTCGGGCACCAGCAGATCGCCTCCGGAAGCCTCGACGGCGCGGACGGCCGCCGGGTGGGCAGCTTCTCGTTTACCTGCACCTGGACGATGGTCGGACCTGGGGGCGCCCGCGAGCGGTGCCGCGCTTCGGCCCTGACGGCCGACGGCGAGCTCGACGCCGCCGGTCCCGCCACCTCAGACAGCGTCACGCATACCTGGAGCGTGACCGGCGGCACCGGTGCCTACCGTGGCGCCGCCGGCACAGTCCTCGTGCGCGACCTCGGAGATCGGGAATCGCTGGTCACCGCGACGCTCACGACGCACAGTCACGTAGCGCTGCGAGCTGGAAGGGTGAACCGAAAGAAAAGAAAAATAAAGAAGAAAGGAATGAGAATATAAGACGAATACGATAAGCGGAAAAATTATGCGCGAGGAGCTATGCTGATAGAATTTGAAATGAGAGATGCGAAATGACAGAGTGATGCTTATACGCGAGAAACTGGTGGGAAGGGCGGGCTGTAGCGTTCGGTACAAGTACTGGCCGAAGAACGAACGAAGTATAGTAATGAGGTAATAGATGGAGCGGGCTGAGTAGGATAAGCGGGCATAAGCTGACGCGCAGGTAACTGATGTGAAAACTCGAACGCGGAAGAGCGGCATGGGCGGAATGGTTTACGCTCACGATTCGGCGCAGTGATTCGGAGTAGCGAACGGTGATGTATTAAAATACTGAGAGACGATTGAGGAGTGCGGGGATATAAAAAAAAAAAAAAAAAAAAAAAAAAAAAAAAAAAACGCCGGGGCGCGCGAGTTTTCTGCCACTCGGCACGGCGCTCGGTGCCAATGGCAGTTCACTCGCGCTATACGCGAGCGATCTGCCATTGACCCCCGGTGGGGCGGCGAGTGGCGGATTGCTCGCGGCTAGGGCGTGAAGCGGACGGTGATCACGTCGCCGTCGGCCACAGGGTAATCACGGCCCTCGAGGCGCAGCGTCCCCCGGTCGCGAGCGCCGGCGTACCCCCCGGCGTCGACGAGTTGCTGCCAGCCGATCACCTCGGCGCGGACGAACCCACGCTGGATGTCGGAGTGGATCAGGCCGGCGGCGTGCCAGACCGACAGGCCGCGGCGCAGGTGCCAGGACTGCGCCGGCTTGTCCTCGCCGGCGGTGAAGAACGCGATCAGCTCGAGCAGGCCGAAGGCGCCGCGGACGACGCGCTCGAGGCCGGACTGGGTCAGGCCCAGGTCGGCGCGCATGGCGTCGGCGTCCTCAGGGTCGAGCTCGGCAAGCTCGGCCTCCAGACGGGCGGAGACCGCCACCGCGTCGGCTCCGTGGGTTCGGGCGTGCTCGAGGATGGCGGGCGGAACGTCGTGCGAGCCCTCATCGACGTTGGCCACGAACAGCACCGGCTTGGCGGTGAGCGGCTCCAGCAACCGGACCGCGTCGGGGGCGTCGCGCGGGGGCGGAACGGTGCGGGCCGGGCGGCCGGACTGGAGCGCCTCGATCAGATCGCGCAGCCACTGCGCCTCGGCCACCGCGTGGCGGTCGCCGCTCTTGGCCGTGCGAGCCACGCGATCGAGCCGGCGCTCGGCCTGCTCGAGGTCGGCGTAGATGAGCTCGGTCTCGATCGTGTCGATATCGGCCATAGGGTCGACCCGGCCCTCCGGATGGACCACGTTCGGGTCGTCGTGGACGCGGACCACGTGGACGATCGCGTCGGTCTCGCGGATGTTGGCCAGGAACTGGTTGCCGAGGCCCTCGCCGCGATGCGCGCCGGCGACGAGACCGGCGATGTCGTGGAAGGCAATCGTGTCCGGGACGACGCGCGATGCCTTGATCGTCTGGGCGACGGCGTCGAGGCGCTCATCGGTCACCGGGACGATCGCGACGTTAGGCTCGATCGTCGTGAACGGGTAGTTGGCCGCCTCGGCGGCCACGCCGGTCAGCGCGCTGAACAGCGAGGACTTGCCGGCGTTGGGCATGCCGACGATGCCGACCTTCACGACATGACCTCCGCGACGGCCGTCCCGAGGAGCGCCCCGGCGAGCACGTCGGACGGGTAATGCACACCGAGATAGGGCCGGGACACCGCGAACGCCGCGGCGGCGCCGTACAGCGCCCAGGCCGGAGCCAGGCGTGCGTAGGCGCGGGCGGCGGCGAACGATGTAGTGGCATGGGCGCTCGGGAAGGACAGGCGCGTGACGGTCGGGGTGAGCGGTCCCAGGCCCCCGGGAAGCTCGGGGCGCCGGCGGCGGACGACGAACTTGACCGCCTGGTTGATCGCGTACGACGCGGCAACCGCGCGCACGCCGCGCAGCCAGGCCCGGCGGCGATCGTCGTGGCCGGCCAGGGCCGCGCCGGTCAGGCCGAGTGCGAACCAGCACGCGGCGTGCTCGCCGGCGCGCGAATAGGCGGCGGTGGCGCGCTCCGCCGCATGCCCGTGCCCGTGCGTGCGCGCGAACACGAGGGCCGCCCTGTCCAGGTCGGTGAGCCTCACGCCGGAGGACTGTACGTATCCCAGCGGATCGGGAGCCCGTGGTCGTCGCACACGGCGAGCCGCCTCGCCGGGGCGCCGGCCGGATCGTGGACGGTCAGCTGCATCGGGGCGTCCTGGTGAAACGCGGGCTCCATGCTGAGGCGCACGACCCCCGGCCGGCCGTCCAGGGCTCGCTGGATCGCCGCCCACTCCTCGGGCTCGACGTACTGGCGCATCACCGAGTGCCACACGACGACGAGCTCGCCGTCGCCGGCGGCGGCCAGCGCCTCGGGCAGCCACTGCGAGCCGGGCTGCGCCGCCACGGGGACGGGATCGTGCTCCGCCACCGCCAGGGCGGCCCGCATCCGTTCGATCCGGTGAAGCTCGTCCGGCCAGATGTAGGACAGCAAGGTGAGCTGGTCGTCGGGCCGGCGGGGGTCGAGCGGGGCCATGTCGCAGCCCGCGCGGGCGACGATGCGCAGCGCCGCGGCGGCGCCGGCGAGGTCGATCGGAGGCGGCGGCGCCCACGGGTCGACGAAGCGCAGCGGCGAGTCCGGGTCGCCCAGCTCCCGATCGCCCACCCGGTAGGAGTAGCGATCGGCCAGCAGGTTCAGACCGGCGCTGGCGCCCACCTCGAGCAGCCGGATCGGCCGACGGTGGCGGTCGGTCAGCCACAGGAGGCCGGAGAAGAGCACC
This sequence comes from uncultured Solirubrobacterales bacterium, assembly GCA_963832315.1. Lineage (GTDB taxonomy): Bacteria > Actinomycetota > Thermoleophilia > Solirubrobacterales > Solirubrobacteraceae > Palsa-465. The sequence continues at coordinate 405,946 of CAWHTT010000019.1, forward strand.
GCCGAGCGACCCGGCTCGTTGGTCTGGACCGTGCGGCGCAGCCGCTGCTTCACCTGGTCGAAGTGCTCGGCGATCGTGTCCAGGACGACCGGCCACACCTCGGCGGGTGGCCGATCGCCGCCGGCGCTCGGGTAGAAGGCGGCCAGCTCCGGAGCCTGTCCGGAGAGGACCAGGTAGTGCAGCGCGGCCACCAGGCGCAGCTGCGGCACCGACCCCGCCGGCGCGGGGATGTCCTCGAACAGTTGCGCCACGGGCCCGCCGCGATCGATGTCGTCGGCTGCGGCGTGCATCAGCGTGATGTAGAGCGGCGAGCGGCTCGAGCGGACGAGCGCGTCGGCGTGCCGCCGGAAGCGAGTGGCCAGAGAGGTGGCGTCGTCGGCCCGGGAGTCTCCGGCGCCGCCGTAGGGAAGCTGTTCGGGATCGCTCACCATGGTTAGTGTCCCGGACGTGGCTCCCCGCATCACGGTCGTCGGCTCGGCCAACGTCGACCACGTCGCGCGGTGCGAGCGCCTGCCCCGTCCCGGCGAGACCGTCACCGACGCGACGTTCGAGCGGGTGCCGGGCGGCAAGGGGGCCAACCAGGCGGTGGCCGCGGCGCGGCTTGGGGCCCAGGTCCGGTTCGTCGGCCGGGTCGGCCGGGACGATCTCCCCCTGCAGTCGCTGATCGAGGCAGGCGTGGACATCAGCGGCGTGGTGCGCGACGACGGTGAGACCGGGGTGGCGCTGATCCTGGTCGACTCGGAGGGCGAGAACGTGATCGTGGTGGCGCCCGAGGCCAATCGCCGACTGAAGCCCGAGGACGTGGAGGTGGGGGAGGCCGACGCGGTGATCTGCCAGCTCGAGATCCCACTCGAGGTGGTCCAGGCCGCCCGCGCCCAGGCGCGGTTCTTCTGCCTGAACGCCGCGCCGGCACGCGACCTCGGCGGCCTCGAGCCCGACCCGGACCTGATCGTGGTCAACCGCTACGAGTACGAGCGGATCGAGCCGGGTGGCGCACTGGTGGCGCTCACCCTGGGCGCCGAGGGCGCGGTGCTGCTCGAGCGCGGGCAGGAGGTCGCGCGCGCCCGCCCGCCGTCGGTGACGGCCGTGGACGGCACGGCGGCCGGAGACGCGTTCTGCGCCGCGCTCGTGGTGTCGCTGCTCGAGGGTCGTGAGCGGGACGCGGCGCTGGCACGGGCGTGCGCGACCGGTGCGCTGGCGGCCAGCCGGGCGGGCGCGCAGCCGTCGCTGCCGACCGCCGCCGAGGTCGACGCGCTGCTGAATTTGTGAGCAATCTCACATATTCCCCGCCGCGGTCGAGGGCGGTTTAGGCTCGTCTCTCGGTGAGCCGGGAGTCAGCGTTCGGGGGCGCGGCCGGGTCGTGGTTGGGCGCGTTCGACAACGAAGTGCGGATGACGCGCCCGCGCCGCCGTGCGTTGATCGCGATCGGCCTCGGCGAGTTCGTCGACGCGTATGACCTGATCGTGATCAGCGGCGCGTTGCTGGTGCTCAAGCCGCACTTCCGGCTCAGTACGGGGGAGGTCAGCTGGTTGGTTGCGGCGGCGTTCTTCGGGTCCGCGGTCGGGGCGTTGTTCTTCGGGGATCTCGTGGATCGGATCGGCCGCCGGCGCGTGTTCGTGTTGAACCTCGTGGCGTTCGTGGGGCTGGCACTTGTATCGGCGGTGGTCACCGAGGTGTGGATGTTGTTCGTGGTTCGGGTCTTGATCGGGGTCGCGATCGGCGCAGACATCGCGGCGAGCATCTCGTTCCTCGCGGAGTTGTCGCCGAAAGGATCGCGGGGCGGGTGGGCCGGGGCGATGCCCCAGATCACCTGGTCCCTCGGTGCGATGTGCTCGGTGTTGGTCGCCGCCGGGTTGTACGTGCTGGTGGGGAGCGAGTCGTGGCGGTTGATGTTCGCCGCGGGCGCAGTGCCTGCGGTCGTGGTGCTGTTGTTACGGCGGTCGTTGCCCGATTCGCCCCGGTGGCTGTTGGGGCAGGGGCGGGTGGAGGAGGCCGCCGGGGTGTTCGAGCAGTTCGGGCTCCGGGTGCTGGATCGGTCCCGCTTGGTGGCGCCAGCGGCTCCGCCGGTTGCAGTGGTCGGGCTCGAGCCGTACGCAAAGTTGTTTGCCGGCGCGCGGCGTATGGCGGTCGTGTGGGCGATCTTGATGATCGGGCTGATCCCGCTGAACGGGATCGGACAGAGTGTGCTGGGCCCGTATGTCCTGCACGAGTTTGGCCACCACAGCACGGTCGGAGCGCTTCTGGGCACGTCGGTGATCTGGATCGGTGCGCTGGTCGGGTCGTATCTGGCCTGGCGAACGATCGACCGGATCGGGCGGATCAGCTCAATAGTTGCCGTGCTGATCGGGTTCGTGGTCGTGTATGTGCTGATGGCCGCTGCGTTCCAGACCGTTTGGTTCGTGCCGCTGTACTGCCTGCTCGGGGTCGTGACGTGGTGGGGTGCGTCCGCGTGTTGGCCGTTGCCGTCCGAGCTCGCGCCGACCGCGGTCCGCGGGCGCGCGCAGGGGCTCGGGAGTGGGCTGCAGCGATTCAGCATCGGGGTAAACCTGCTGTTCGTGCCGCACATGCTGGCCTGGGTGGGTTTCGCGGCCATGGCGCTCGTGGCCGCTGGGCTCTCGGTAGCGTTCATCCCGCTGGCGCTGTGGGGCCGGCGGTTCGAGCCGGCCAGGAAATCGCTCGAAGCAGCGAGCGGCGATCAGCTCCTGGCTGTCCCCACGGTCGGGCAGGCCGACCCGGGTGTGCCCCCCGGGGTGGTCCTGAGCCCTTAGAGACGGTTGAACGTGTCGTCGGGGACGTGGCTCATGGCGAGCGCGATCGCGCCCAGGACCTCGGCTCTCGCGCCGAGCTCGCCGAACGTGACCGGGTAGTGGCCTGAAGCGGGAGATATCCACCGCTCGAGCGAGGCGGTGATGCTGTCGAGGAGCGGCCGGCCGGCGGGCGCGAGCTCCCCGCCGATGATCACTACCTCCGGATCGAGCAAGCCGCAGCTCGCGGCCAGGACACGGCCGACCGCCTCGCCGGCGTCGGCGATGAGCCTTCCCGCGCCCGGATCGCCGTCGTGAGCGAGCCGGATGAGCTCGTCGACGGTCATGTGGGGCCCGTGGATCTGCCGAAGGGCCGCGGTCAGCGCTGCCCCACCCGCGACCGTGGCCAGGCACCCGCGGTTACCGCATCGGCACACCTGACCGTCGGGGTCGACCACGATGTGACCGAGCTCGCCGGCGGCGCCCGTCTGTCCGAAATAGATCTGGCCGTCCACGATCACCCCGCCGCCGATCCCCTCGGACAGCATCACGTAGAACAGGTTCCGCTTGCCGCGACCGACCCCGAACGTGGCCTCGGCCAGCGCCCCCAGGTTGGCGTCGTTGCCGACATGAACGGGCACGGCCAATCGCTCCCCGAGGAACTCGGCGACGTTGATGTTCGCCCACGCCGGGAAGATCACCCCGGATGCGAACCCAGGCGCGTCCGACCGCACGGGCGCTGACACCGCCACCCCCGCGCCGATCACGCGGTCCGAAGGAAGTTCGGCCTCAGCGAGCAGCGCGGCGACCATTTGTTCGGCTGCCGCCAGTGCCTCCGCGGCCTGATGGGCGACCTCGAGCCGGTCGCTGCGCGCATCGAGCAGCAACTCGCCCGCGCGGTTCGCAACCGCGACCCGCACGACCTCCCGCCCGAAGTCGATCCCCACGAAACCACCCGACGAAGGCTCGAGGCTCAACAACGTCGGCGGTCGGCCGCCGGCCGGCGACGGCGCCTGCCGAACCGAGTCGGGCCGCTCGACCACCACACCCTCGTCGAGCAAGTCCGCGACCAGGCTCGAGACCGTCGTCCGCGAGAGCCCGGTCTCCCGCGCGATGTCCGCCTGGCTCGCGGCCCCGCGGCGCGTCAGCACCGCCAGCGCCCGCGCGCGATTCCGCGCCCTCAGCGATTCCAGCGAACCAGGTGCCTCCCGAGCCATCGCTACGAACTATATCAAGACTCCGGAACTACTAATGGCGAAAGCGATCGAGTTTATGCTTGACACGGACGAACTAGCGGCGTAGGTTTTGTCCTGAGATCGAATAAACCGGGGCCTAAAGCACGACGCTTTATCTCTCCTTCGGGAGAAACGTCCGGGCATCGTAACCAGTCGTAGTCGGGGAGGTGGATTCCGTGAATCGCCGGGACCACGCGCGCGCACGCGCATCGAGCCTTGCCGAGGGTCGGCAACGGAGTCGGATCGGGACGAGTCGCATGGAGCTGAGAACCGCACGGTCTCGGGTTCTCCGTCAGGTGGTGCTTCTGGTCGGGGTTGGGGTTGTGGCGGCGGCGGGCGCTCAGTCCGCCGCCGCCACTGGTTGGTCGATCCAGCCGGCCCCACGGCCAGCGCACGCCTTGGACACCGACCTACTTGGCGTGTCGTGCACTTCGTCGCGCGACTGCATGGCCGTCGGCGACTCGTTTTTGCGGTCTAGCGACGAGCCAATCCCGTTGGTAGAGCACTGGAACGGCACGAGGTGGTCGATCGAGCGGACGCCGTTACCGAGCACACCCACCTGGTCCGGTTGGCTCGCGGACGTGTCGTGCACCTCCAGCAGCTCGTGCACAGCGGTCGGTTCTTTTTACACCAATGCCGTGGGAATGGGCCCACTCGCCGAGCGCTGGAACGGTTCCACCTGGTCGATCCAGCGGACTCCCCACGCGTTTGGCGCCTGGGAGTTCAACGGCGTGTCGTGCGCGTCCAGTACCGCCTGCATCGCCGTGGGCAACGGGCCAGAGTCGTTCGCGGAGCGCTGGGACGGCACGCGCTGGTCGCTGGAGAACATTCATTTCGGCGACCCGCAAGGACGGGCAAACGCGCTGGCGGATGTGTCCTGCCCGTCCCGGGACACGTGTGCGGCCGTTGGTTGGGACGACATCGGCCGGTGCGCCAACGAATACGCAAGCGACTACGAGGTCCCGGTGCTCGGACTCTGGACATCCGGGCGCTGGTCGCTCGAGCGACGTCCGAATATCGACTGCTCCAACAGCGGTGACAACGGTGGCGGCAACGGCCTGGACGCGGTCTCCTGCACGTCGACGGCGATGTGCATTGCCGTCGGCACCGGGGTGTACCGATGGGACGGTCGTCGCTGGACGGCTCAGCCGGCACCAACCGGCACGGACCAACTCTTTGGGGTGTCGTGCACGTCGAAGAGCGCCTGCACGGCGGTCGGCTCCCGCGGATACACGTGGAACGGTCACGAGTGGTCGAGCGTGCCGATCCCCCGGCCAGCCCACGCCAAGGCCGCCGGGCTGGACAGCGTGTCGTGCACAGCACGCGAGTCCTGCGTGGCTGTCGGAGGTTACGAAGACAGCCGAGAGAGGGACCACTTGCTGATCGAGGCGGAGCGATGAACATGTCGGCTTCAACTGACACGTTCATCTGCCCGCTCTGGGATCGGCTACTACGGCGGGCTGGACGGTATCCGGGCCCTCGCGATCGTGGCGGTCCTCCTCTACCACGGTGGCGTCATCTGGGCGGGCGGCGGCTTCCTCGGGGTCGAGGCCTTCTTTGTCCTGTCGGGCTTCCTGATCACCTCGCTGCTGATCGCGGAGTGGCGCGATTCCGCGACGATCGCACTGCGTGCGTTCTGGGCCAGGCGCGCGCGGCGACTTCTGCCCGGCCTGTTCTGCATGGTCGCGGTCGTCGGCCTCTACGAGGCGCTCGCGTCGGCAGGCAGCTCGCTGCCCGACCTCAGGGGCGACGGAATCGCGACGCTCTTCTACTACGGAAACTGGCACGAGATCGCGACCCAGTCCAACTACTTCGCGGCGACCGGTCCGGTATCGCCGCTCCAGCACACGTGGTCGCTGGCGATCGAGGAGCAGTTCTACATCGTCTGGCCGACGGCGCTGCTGGCCGCGATCTGGCTCACGCGTCGCACTATGCGCCGGAGCACGCCTTCTGACCAGCGCGTGCTGACGACGTTGCTGGCGATCAGCGTGACGCTTGCGCTCGTCTCTGCGGCCGAGGCGATGATCCTGTTCCACGGCGGCGCCGGGGTGAACCGGGTGTACTACGGGACCGACACGAGGGCCGTCAGCCTGCTCACGGGCGCATCGCTCGCGTTCGCGCTGGCGCTCCTCCGTCGTCCGGACTCCACGGAGCGGACGACGCCTCGGGCAGCCGGCTCGGGCGTGCTCGGCTGGGGCGCCTTGCTCGCGCTCTCCGTGGTGCTGGCGATGATGCACTACGCCGACGGCGCGTCCCCGTGGCTCTACCCGTTCGGCATGGTGGGCCTCGACCTCGCGGTGGCGGTCATCATCGCCGCGGTCGTGCTCCGTCCCGACTCTGCGGCCGGCCGCCTGTTCTCGGTCGCGCCGGCGCGCCGGCTGGGACAGATCTCCTACGGCGTGTACCTCTGGCACTTTCCGCTGTTCGTCTGGCTCACCGCGGCCTCGACCGGCGTGAGTGGCACTGCACTGCTGGTCGTGCGCCTGTCGGTCACGCTGCTGGTCAGCATCATCTCGTTCGTGCTGGTCGAGCAGCCGGTGCGCCGGCGCAGGCTGCCGAACTGGCTCGTCACGGCGCTGGCGCCCGCCGCCATGGGAACCGCCTGCGCCGCGTTGTTCGCGGCGGCCGCGGCGGCGGCGCCGCCGGTCGCGACACCGCCGCTCCCGAAGCCACCGCCGGCTCTGAAGGGCCATCAGCTCTGCCACGTCAGCCTCACTGACACCAAGCAGTACGGGCTCTCACCGCTGTCGCCGGCCGTCGCGGCCGTCGAGCAGCCGAAATGGCTCGTGGCCGGCAAGCTGAGCTGGGGCTCGCACAGCCGCGTGACGTTCAGAACCTGCCCGCCCAAGAAGGTGATGCTGATCGGCGACTCGCTCGCGTTCTCGCTTGGCCTGGGGCAGATGATCGAGGAGCACAACTACGGGGTCGAGTTGGCGAACGCCGCGATTCTCGGTTGCTCGTTCCACACCGGAGGCGAGCTCAACGTCTCCGGGTCGTGGGAGTCGCCGCCGCCGGGATGTCCTGGTGCGCTCGGCCAATGGCGGCGCGATGAGCTCGCGTTTCACGCGCAGGCGGTGATCGTCGAGCTCGGCTACCGGGATGAGTTCGACTGGCGCTCGCACGGCAAGGTGATGCACATCGGCCAAGGCGCCTTCGATGCCTCCGTCGAGGCCCAGATCGAGCGCTACGTCCAGGTGCTGGGGGGTGGTGGCGAGACGCCGATCCTGTTCCTGTCGGTCCCGTTCGCGAACCCGCGCCCTCTGCCCGACGGATCGCCGTCCCCGGCCGGCTCTCCCGCGCGGCACGCGGTGATCAACTCGCTGCTGCGGTCGGTCGCCAGCCGTGACCCGTCCGAGGTGCGGGTGCTGGACATCGACAAGGTCGTCTCACCCGGTAATCGCTATCAGCGCGATCTGCACGGAAAGCTCTGCCGGTTCGACGGCATTCACTTCGCGGTCTACTGCAGTCAGGTGCTCGCACCGGATGTCCTGAGCACGGTACGCGGAATGATCGCGCCGCCGACGCCGCCGACGCCGCCGACGCCGCCGACCGCGTCGACCCCGTGATGACGCGGATGTCCTGGCCAAGCGTCCGGCTCCGGCGGCCCGGCCTGTGGGGCGCAGTCATGGTGGGGGCCACCGTCCTTGCGATGGTGGCCCTCGCCGACCCAGCCGCCTCGAGGGCCGGAGCACCCTCGCTGGAGCGAACTGCCGACCCTGGGCTGACCACGACCCAGCTCGCGACCGACCTGGCCGCCGGGGCGAGGATCACGCACGTGCCCGGAGACCTCGAACCGCCTCTCGCCGCCGCCGGGGCGGCGGAGCCGATCATCGTCAAGAACGGCTGCCATCTGTCACGCACGGGCCTCATCAGCAAGCCGTGCGTGTACGGGGACACGACGTCCACGACGAACGTGGTGCTGTTCGGCGATTCACACGCCGCGTATTGGTTCCCGGCCCTGGATCTGATCAGCCAGGAGCAACACTGGCGGCTCGTGGACCTGACCAAGGACGGCTGTCCGGCCGCCGAGGTCAACATCGCGGCGTGGTTTCGTCACGGCGGGCCGTACCCGGAATGCACCGATTGGCGCAACAGCGCGATGGCCCAGATCGCCGCGCTGCACCCGGCGCTGGTGATCGCGACCGAGGCGCGCTATCTCGAGGTGCCCGAGGCTAGACCGCTCGCGGGGGTGCCCACCGGTCAGGGCAGCCCATGGCTCAACGGGCTGGCCGCGATCTTCCGCTTCCTGGATCGCGCGGCGGCACACGTCGTTTTCATCTCCGATGTGCCGACTCCTCGGCAATACCCTCCGGGCTGCGTCGGAAGGCACATGTCCGACGTGCAGCGGTGCGACACCAAACTCAGCGCGGCAATCCGGCTGCCCGATGTCAAGGCCGACGAGCTCGAACTCGCCGGGCGTGAGCACGTCGACGCGATCGACCCCACCTCGTGGTTCTGCACCTCGACCACATGCCCGGCGATCGTCGGCAACCTGCTCGTCTACCGGAACATCGCCCACATGGAGCCGGCGTGGTCGCGCTTCATCGCTCCCGTTCTCGCCGACGCGATCGTGCCGATCATGCAGGGCGCGGGGTGATCACGTGCCCGGGGTCGGGGCGGCCGTCCGGCCCCGCCGCGCTGTAGTCGCCGAACGGCGCGTCACGCCGGTTCGTGGCGGCGCGGACGCCCTCGGTGCTCGCAGTCTCGACGAAGGCGAGGCCGGCCGGGGTGTTGCGCATCAGACCGTCGAGGATCGGGCCGAGGGTCTGGGTGGCCCGGAGGCCCATGTTCTCGTAGGCCTGGTTGACGATCAGCTTCATCGCGGCGAGCTGGGAGGAGGGGATCGCGGCCAGTTGCTCGGCCTGCTCGGCCACCGTCCGCTCCAGATCATCGAACGGCACGGCCGCGTTGATCAGCTCGATGTCCGCCGCCTGGCGGCCTGAGAGCGGCTTGCCGGTCAGGGCGTGCTCCTTGGCCTTGGTCAGGCCGAGGCGGTAGAGCCACAGGCCCGACAGGTAGCAGCCCCACGCGCGGGAGTACGGCGTGCCGATCTGGGCGTCCTCGGCGGCGATGATCAGGTCGGCGCACAGCGCCATGTCGCTGCCGCCGCCGACGCACCAGCCGTGGACCTGGGCGATGACCGGCTTGGGCGTGCGCCACATGCTCATGAAGCTCTGGGTCGGCCCGTAGGGCGATGCGGCCAGGGCGAAGTCCTTGCCCGGATCCCAGCGCCCGTCGGTGGTGAGCGCCTCGTCCCAGTGATGAAAGCCGCCGGCGAAGTCGTAGCCGGCGCAGAACGAGCGGCCGGCGCCGCGGAGCACGATCACCTTGACGCTGTCGTCGAACGTCGCCTCGCGGATCGCGGCCTCGAACTCCTCGGGCATCGGCGGGACGATCGTGTTTAGCCGGTCGGGGCGGTTCAGCGTGATCGTGGCGATCGGACCGGCGACGTCGTAGAGCAGGGTCTCGAAGCTCACGGTGCATACTCCTTGTTGGTCTTGAAGCGGCTGTTCGGAATCCTCGTCGCGGGCATTGTCGCCGTGGGCTGCGGCGGTGCCGCGGCTCGGACGGCAACCGTGGCGCGGCCGGCGGCGATGGCCCACTGGACGGCGCTCGTCCACGTGAGCCGGCCGCTCGACCTGGCCGGCCCGCGGCGGGACGGCTCGCTCGTGCTGGCGGCGGCCGGGAAGCTGTGGCTGCTGCGCTCAGGCGCGGTGACCCCGTTCGCGACCGCCTACCAAAGCCCGGGCGGCGAGGAGCCGTACATCGCGCTGCCGGCGGTCGGCCATCGCGGCTGCAGCTTCGGCTCGAACACGGTGTACGCGCTTCGGCTGGCGTCCGGGCACGGCGTCGTCGCGATCAGCCCGAGCGGCGGCGTGCGGATGTTCGCCACGCTGGCCGCCCACGGGCTGATCGACGGCATCGCCTTCGACGAGACCGGCCGGTTCGGCTACCGGCTGCTCGTGACCGTCGAGCACGGCGCGACGAGCACCGTGGTGGCGATCGACTGCCACGGACACGTGAGCACGATCACCGGGCATGCGCCGAAGGTCGAGGGCGGGATCACGGTGGCGCCGAGCACGTTCGGGCGGTTCGCCGGCGATCTGATCGCCTCGGACGAGAACAGCGGGCGGATCTACGCGATCGCGCCGAACGGGCGCAGCGCGCTGGTGGCGCGCTCCGGGTTGCCCCACGGCGGCGACACCGGCGTCGAGAGCGAGGCGTTCCTGCCGGCGCGCGGGCGGTTCACCGCGCTCGTTGCGGACCGCGGGACGCCGGGGAACGCCCATCCGGGCGACGACGTCGTGCTACACGTCAGCTCTGCCGCGCTGTTCTCAGCCGGGGCGCGGCCGGGCGATCTGTTGGTCGCCACCGAGGGCGGGGCAAAGACCGACGCGGTGCGGTGCACGCCAAGCGGATGCACGGTGCGCCACGTCGCCGACGGGCCAGCGATCGCCCACCCGAGGGGCACATCGCGATCCTGCCGCGGTAACCGCATCCGCTCACGCCTGCCGCGCGCTCCGTGGCCGACCGTGCGCGGCGCGTGGGTCATCCGGAGGGCCTCGCGCTTCTGGGTTCCATGGAGACCGCTCCGCGCGCTCGGCAGCTTCCACAGCCCGGCATCGGCCGGCCTTACCGGGCGCTGCCGAACCCGACGCGGTGCTCTTCGTGGTCGACCAGGACGTAGACCACGCGCTTCAGGTGCAGCGCCACCGTGCCGTCCTCGGCGGCCAAGTCGTGCCAGCCGTCCGTTTGTCCGAGCGCTTGGCGCAGCTTGGTGAGTTCGGCGGGCTGAACTCGGGAGCTCAGCACCTGGCCGCCTTCGAAGCCGATCGAGATCTTCTGGGGCTTTTCGTCAGGCATGTGCAGGCTGGACTATCTCGGTGAGTACGCCGCCGGTGGAGGACGGATGGAGAAAGGCTACCTGGGAGCCGCGAATGCCGGTGCGCGGGCGCTCGTCGATCAGCCGGACGCCGGCCGCGCTGAGGGTCTGGAGGGTCTCCTCGATCGAGGCCACGCGGTAGGCGACGTGGTGTAGGCCGGGTCCCCGGCGGGCCAGGAACTTGCCCACGGTCGAGTCGGGGCTGAGCGGCTCGAGCAGCTCGATGTGCGAGTCGCCGACGTCGAGCAGGGCCGCGTCGACACCCTGAGCGTCCACGGTTTCGCGGTGCACGAGGGGCATGCCGAGGGCGTCGCGATACAGCGCGAGCGCGGCGTCGATCGACTCGACGGCCACGCCGACGTGGTCGATGGTGGACAGCTCCACCCGGGGCAGGTTACTTGCGACCGGGGTGGCGCGCCGGATTGACCGCGGTGGCCGCGGCCACGGACAGCTCGCCGATCCGGGAGGGCGCGGCGCGCGGCACGTCGCCCATGATCCGGTCGATGTCGGCCCGCTCGAGCACCTCGTTGGTCAGCAGCGTGGAGGCGAGAGCGTCGAGCTGCACGCGGTGGGCGTCGAGCAGCTTCTGCGCGCCCCTGAGTGCCTCGTCGGCAAGCTCGCGGACCTCGGTGTCACGCATCCGGCGGGTGGCCTCGGCGGCGCCGTCGTCGACCGCGCGCAGCGAGCCCGAGCTGGTGCCCATGGCGTACTCGTGGACCATGGCGCGGGCGATCTCGGCTACCCGCTTGAGGTCGTCCGAGGCGCCGGTGGTGACCGAGCCGAACACGAGTTGCTCGGCTGCGCGGCCGCCCAGCAGCATCGTCATGAAGTCGATCAGCTCCTCGCGGCTCTTGAGATAGCGGTCCTCCTCGGGAAGGTTCAGCGTGTAGCCCAGGGCGCGGCCGCGGGGGACGATCGAGATGCGGTGCACGCGATCGACGCTCGGCAACAGCTCGCCGCACAGGGCGTGGCCGGCCTCGTGGTATGCGACGACGCGCTTCTCGTGGTCGGTCATCGTCTTGCGCGACTGGACACCGGCCACGACGCGCTCCAGGGCGGAGTCGAAGTCGCACATCTCGAGCCGGTCCGAGTCGCGGCGGGCGGCGAAGATCGCCGCCTCGTTGCAGATGTTGGCCAGGTCGGCCCCGGTCAGTCCCGAGGTCTGGCGGGCCAGCAGCTTCAGGTCGACGCCGTCGCCCATCGGCTTGTTGCGCGAGTGGACGTGGAGGATGCGCTCGCGGCCGCCCACGTCGGGCGGCGAGACGAAGATCTGGCGGTCGAAGCGGCCGGGCCGCAGGAGGGCCGGGTCGAGCTTCTCGAGCAGGTTGGAGGCGGCGATGACCACGACCTCCTTGCGGGCGGTGAAGCCGTCCAACTCGACCAGGAGCTGGTTCAGGGTCTGGTCGCGCTCGCCGGAGACGTCGAAACCGCGATGGCCGCCGACCGCGTCGAGCTCGTCGATGAACACGATCGCCGGCGCCTTCTTGCGCGCGGCCTTGAACAGGTGGCGGATGCGGGCGGCGCCCACGCCGACGAACATCTCGACGAACGAGGCGGCCGACTGGGAGAAGAACGTGGCGCCCGACTCGTGGGCGACGGCCTTGGCCAGCAGGGTCTTGCCGGTTCCGGGTGGGCCGTGCAAGAGGATGCCCTTGGGCACCTTGGCGCCGAGCTCGCGGAACTTCTGGGGGTCGCGCAGGTAGTCGACGACCTCGCGCAACTCCTCTTTGGCCTCGTCGGCGCCCGCGATCTCAGACCATCCGATCGAGGGGGCGGACTCGGGCTTGATCTGCGCCGGGCGGGTGCGCGGCATGAACCGCATCAGCGCGAAGACGCCGATGACCAGCGCGCCCATGAAGAAGATCGGGAGCCAGGCCTGGAGGAACGACGTCACGTCTGGATAGCCCAGGAACGTGCTCGGGGCATGGATGATCGGAATCAAGTGCTGGACGGGGGTGGCGGGCTTGGTCGTGGGCCCACCGCCGCCGATGAAGGTTGCCGCCGGGATCATGAGGCTCTACCGCTCATCGGCACCGCGCCTAGATCACTCAACCCTCTCCAGGCGGGGATTAGGCGAATATCGGCGTCCCACCTTGGCGCATGGCCGCCCATCGACGCACACGACGTCGGCGGTGAAGTCGTTATCGCCGCGGATCAGCGACGAGCCGACGCCGTAGGCATCGACCGGGACGCCCTTGGACTCGAACTCTCGGATCCGGTCGGCCGTGAAGCCGCCGCTGGCCACGATCCGCACGTGGGGGTAGCCGGCCCCGTCGAGGGCGCCGCGGACCTTTTCGACCAGGCGCGGGTTCACGCCGGTCGGCTTGAAGCCGCCCATCTCGGTCCACAGGGAGTGGTCGACCAGGTCCTCGCTGGTGTCCAGGCGCACGCCCCAGAGGAGGTCGCCGAGGGCGCCGGCCACCTCGAGCGCGGTGCGGACCGAGTCGTTCTCGAAGTCGACCAGGACCGTGATGTTCATGTCGTGGTGGTAGCGCTCGGCGAACACCTTGGCCGCCCTGACCGTGTCGCCCCCGTAGGCCGCAATCAACCCGTGGGGGACCGTGCCCATGCCGCGGCCGCCCCACCAGGAGGCCTGGGCGTCGGTGGACACCCCGATCGCGCCCGCGACGTGCGCGCTCCAGCCGTCGCCGGTCTGCACCAGCCAGTGGTCGTGGCGGGCCGGGAAGTAGAAGATCTGCTTGCCGCGGGCCGCCTCGACCACCTGGAGCACGTTTCGCATGATCAGCGAGCGGCGGGCCAGGGAGCCCAGGTACACGGTCTCGAGATGGGCGAACAGGCTGTAGTCGCCCTCGATCGTCATCACGGTCTCGCGGGGGGCGACCTGATCGCCCTCTCTGAGCGCGTGCACCTCGAGGTCGTTCCAGCCGGTGATCCAGGTGCCGTCGTCGTCCTCACGCCCCGCGCACAGCTTGAGGATCGCGATCGCCTCGTCGATCCCGCCGAGCACCGACTCCTTCTTCTGGAAGACCTGCATGATGACGCGGGGGTGTAGGCCCTCGGCCTCGAGCGTCTCCTTCGTGTAGACGAAGTACGCGTCGGAGTAGTAGCCCTGCCTGATCCGGTCGACTGGCAGCCGGAAGATCGCGGGGTCAAGCCGCGCCTGGGTCTGCGTCGCCATGCACGAAGTCTAGATTGGGCGACTGGGACGGGGCGCGGTCTTGCCTGTGCGTGCACGATTGGTTGCGGGGCTTTGGGCCGGGAGCGACGATTGTGCGCGAAGTCCGGTCTACGAGGGAGGGACATATGCTGGAGCGAATCCGTGCTCGCCGCGCGTGGGGCGTGTCGGCCCTCGCGGTCCTGACGGCGACGGTGGCGATCGTGGCGCTCGGGTCCGCCGGCGGTGGCGTCGCGGGCGCGAAGAACGAGCCGCTGCTCGCCGCGTCGGCCAAGCTGGCGCCGGTCAGCCCGATCATCAAGCCGAAGCTCTCGAGCTGCGATGCGATCGCCCAGTTGACCGACCTCGCGGCGAATCCTCGCTACCCGACGGCGATCGCCTCCTCCACGGACACCACCCCCACGAGCGGGCCCGAGTACTGCGACGTCCAAGGGATGATCGCCCCGCAGACCCACTTCGACCTGCAGTTGCCGGTGAACAGCTGGCAGGGGCGCTACCTCCAGAACGGCTGCGGCGGCTACTGCGGGACGGTCCAGGGACAGACCTTCCCGTCCTGCGACGCGCAGCTTGGCGGTGACTTCGCGATGGCCACGGACGACGAGGGCCACGTGACCGCCGGCGGGCTGGGCGGCGGCGGCCTGTTCGCGTTCAACGACCAGAAGCTGCGCAACGAGTACGGCTACGAGTCCGAGCAGGCCCTGTACGTCGTCTCCCGCGAGATCATCAAGGACTACTACGGGCAGTTGCCCAACCGCTCGTACTACAACGGCTGCTCGGACGGCGGGCGCGAGGCGATGGAGATGGCCGAGCGCTATCCCGACGACTTCGACGGGATCATCGCGGGCGCTCCGGAGATCATCGCCGGCCCGCTGAACGCCGAGAACCAGACCTGGGACGTCAGGGTCAACACCGACGCGAACGGCAACGCGATCCTCACCGACAACAAGCTGGACGCCCTGCACACGGCCGTGATCAATGCCTGCGGGCACGACGACGGCACCAGCGACGGGATCATCACCGACCCGCAGGACTGCCACTTCGATCCGGCGAGCATCGAGTGCCCGGCCGGGGTGGACAACGACTCATGTCTGACAGCCGCGCAGGTCGCCGTGGTGCGCGCGTTCTACCGCGGCCCGTCGGACCCGCGCGGGCGGCTCCTGTATCCGGGCGGGCTGCCCTACGGGTCGGAGCTTGGGTGGTCGGTGTTCGAGCTACCGCAATCGCCGAACGGCGGGAACGTTCCGACAACGCGGTCGCTCGACTACTCAGGGCTGTCGCAGCCCTACCTGCGCTACCAGCTAAACCGACCGGGCCGGCTCGGTCCCGACCCGTTCCAGTGGCAGTTCACCGACCAGGCCTTCAACTCGATGTTCCCGGCGGCGAACACGTGGGACGCGATGGACACCAACCTGACCGCGTTCTACCGGCACGGCGGCAAGCTGATTATGTGGCAGGGGTGGGCCGACAACGGCATTCCGCCGTCGGGCACCGTCGACTACTACGACACGCTCAGCCAGCGCATGGGCGCGGCGACGGCGAAGTTCTCTCGCCTGTACCTGTTCCCGAGCGTCTACCACTGCGGTGGGGGCTACGCGAACGCCACCACGCCCGACCTGATCTATCCGATGGTGCAATGGGTCGAGCAGGGAACGGCGCCGGGCCAGCTGACGATCGGCTATGCGCCCACCAACACGACCCCGTTCACGCGGCCGGTGTACCCGTATCCGGAGATTCCGCACTACGACGGCAGCGGCGATCCGAACAGCGCTTCGAGCTTCGATCCGGTGGCGTCGCCCGGCGCGCATTACACCGACTGGATCGGCAACTACCTGTTCTACCGGCCCGTCGGGAGATAACCGGGGCTATCCGACGGTTATCTCCCAAGTAGCTCGCGGGCTACGTCCGCGTAGCACTTTGCCGCGAACCCGAGGTCGCGGACGTCGATGCGCTCGTCGGCGCTGTGCACGAGCGGAGCGGTGTCGAGCAACGTCATGTGGCGCTGGGGGAAGAAGCCGTAGGCGACGCAGTCGGGGAAGGCCTCGCGGAACCAGCGCGAGTCGGAGAAGCCGGGGAGGATCACCGGCACGGTTTCGGCGCCCGGGTCGGCGCGCTGGATCCAGCGGTCGAGCACGTCCATAAGGGGGGTGGCGGCGGGCGAGGCGTTGCCGGCGACCTGCTCGGTGAACTCGATCTCGTACGTCTTGTCGGCGTCCTCGCCGAGGACGTGGGCGATACGGCGCCACACGGCCTCCTCGCCCAGCCCCGGCGGCACCCGGCAGTCGACCTTCAGCCACGCCCGCGAGGGGATCACGTTGATCTTGTCCGAGGCGTGGGCCATGGTCGGGGTCAGGCTCACGCCGAGCATGGGCTCGATCAGCACGAGCAGGCCGGGATCGGCGTCGGCGATCCGCTGCAGGGCGTCCGCGGGGTCGTCCGGATCGAGGCCCAGCCCGCGCAGCAGCGCGGCCGGCGCCTCGGTCAGCTCGAATGACGGCTCGGCCCTGGCGATGAGATCGAGCACCGGGCCGAGCTTGAGCAGCGCGTTGTCGCCGGTCTTGGGCATCGAGGCGTGGCCCGCGACGCCCCGGGCGGTCAGCTGGAAGCGGAAGATCCCCTTCTCGGCGCAGCACACGCCGTAGCGCCGGGCGCCGGCGAACTCGAACACCTCGCCGCCGCCCTCGTTGAGCAGCATGTCGCAGCGAACCCGGTCGGGGTGGGTCTCGGTCAGCCAGCGCGCCCCGACCGCGCCGCCGGTCTCCTCGTCGGAGACGAAGACGAGCTTCAAGCCACCCCGCGCCGGCCGCCACCCGCCGTGGGCCAAGGACGCGGCGGCGACCGCCTCGGCGGCCACCTGGGACTTCATGTCGAGCGCGCCGCGGCCCCACAGGAACCCGTCGACAACCTCGCCGGACCACGGATCGTAGGCCCAGTCGGCGGGGTCGGCCAGCACGGTGTCGACGTGCCCGAGGAGGCAAAGGGTCGGCCCATCGCCGCCGTCGTCCGCGGCCAGATCGGCGACGAGGTTGGGCCGATCATCGTCGGCGGCCAGCAGTTCGGTGGCGAATCCGGCCTCGCGCAGATACGCGGCGAGGAACTCGATCGCCGGGCGCTCGTCGCCGGGCGGGTTGACCGTGTTGAAGCGGACGAGCTCGCCCAGGACGTCGGTGGTCTCCCGCTGGAGCTCATCCGTGGCGGACATGCGGCGGTCAGCCTACCCGTAGGATCACGACCGATGACGCCACCCTCCGAGGACCTGGCGCTGGCCCTCGAGTTGGCCGACGTGGCCGACGCGATCACGCTGGCGCGCTACCGCGCCACCGATCTGGTGGTCGAGACCAAGCCCGACCTGACCCCGGTGACCGAGGCGGACACCGCGGTCGAGCGGGTCCTGCGCGAGCGGTTGGCCGCGGATCGCCCCGGCGACGCGATCGTGGGCGAGGAGTACGGGTCGTCCGAGGTGCCCGAGAGCGGGCGGCGGTGGATCGTCGACCCGATCGACGGGACCAAGAACTACGTGCGGGGGATCCCTGTGTGGGCGACGCTGCTGGCGCTCCAGGAGCGCGACCAGGTCACCGTCGGTGTGGTGTCCGCGCCGGCGCTGCACCGGCGCTGGTGGGCGGCCCAGGGCGTCGGCGCGTTCGCTGCCGACGGGCTTTCCCCGGAGCCCCGGCGCCTCGGCGTGTCGGGTGTGCGCGCGCTCGAGGACGCTCAGCTCTTGATGTCGGGATTCGACGGCTGGGACGAGCAGGGCCGGCTCGACCAGTTGCTGGCCCTGAGCCGGGCCTGCTGGCGAACCCGCGGATTCGGAGACTTCTGGGGCTACATGCTCGTGGCCGAGGGGGTCGCGGAGGTCTGCTGCGAGGCGGTGGTATCGCTGTGGGACCTCGCGGCGCCGCAGGTGATCGTGGAGGAGGCGGGCGGGACGTTCACCGACCTGGGCGGCGTCCGTACCGCCGCGGGCGGCGACGCGCTGGCCACGAACGGGCCGCTCCACGAGCAGGCGCTGGCGATCGTACGCCGCTGACCGTCCGTCGCCGCCGGCGAGCGGAAGACCGACCGGTCAGGCCGGGAGGGCCCGCGCGAGGAACTGGCGCGTGAGCTCCCAGGCGCGCGCGGCCGGCTCGGGCTGGTGGAACATCGGCGCCGCGTGGTTGTCGAAGGCGTGGCCGGCGTCGGGGTGGATGTGGCACTCCATGGCGTCGTTCGAGGCCGCGCACGCCGCGACCTGCTCCGCATGCTCGAGCGGGATGTACTGGTCCTCGCCGCCGAAGTGGAACAGGACCGGGCAGCGGACGCGATCGCTGCGGTCAAGCATGCCGGCGATGCCTGAGCCGTAGTAGCAGACAGCCGCGTCGGGATCGCCGTCGATGGCGACGCCGAAGGCGAGGGTGCCGCCCAGGCAGAAGCCCAGCACGCCGGCTCGCCCGCCGGCAGCGGCGACCTCGGGCAACGAGCGCAGGGCGCTCAGCGCGTCGATCGAGTCGCGCACCGCGAGTTCGTGGTCGAGCTTCTGGAGGGCCTCGAACGCCTGGCCCAGCCCCGCCTCGTCGTGGGCCAGGGCGATGCCCGGCTCGATCCGCCAGTAAAGGTCGGGGGCGAGCGCGACGTACCCGAGCGCGGCCAGTCGGTCGGCCGATTCCTTGATGTAGTCGCCGACCCCGAAGATCTCCTGGAGCACGACGATGCCGGGACCCGAGCCCGCCTCGGGCAGCGCCACGTGCGCGTCGAACTCGCCGTCGCCGGTTCGCACGCGCTCGACTCGGACCGTCGTTGCCATGAACACGAAGCCTATCCGGGTGCCGAGGTGACCTGCAGCTCCATCCGGTAGTGCGGGCCGATGTCGGGCGGCTCGAACTCGTCCGAGGCGACCACGAAGCCGGCGCGCTCGTACAGCGTGAGCGCCGAGGTGCGGGCGTTGCACCACACGCGCGCGGCGCCGTGGGCGACGGCGTGCGCCACCAGGGCCTCGAGGATCGCGCTGCCGGCACCCCGACCGCGGGCGTGGAGCGCGGTGGCCATCCCGCGCACGCGCCAGTCGCCGGGCTCGCCGTCGGGCCCGACCAGCCCGGTCGCGACGAGCTCTGACCCGTCAAAGGCGCCGAACGCGACGGCTCCGGCGGGCTCGTGCGAGGCCAGTTCCTCGAGCGCCGAATGGGGCCGCAGCACCTCCCGGCGCAGGGCTCTCGTCTCGGCCAGCGGCATCTGTCGCACGTCAAGTTTCGCGATGATCAGAGGGTAGGTGGGAGGGTCCGGCCGAGTTGGCCAGAATCGGGAGGGGTAACGTGACGGGAGAGAGCGTGCCATGCGCGGCGAACTTCACCCGACCCGGGAGCAGGAGAACAGCGACGCGGCTGCCGAGCCGCTGGTCGATTCCGCGCTTGCGCAGGTGACCCAGGACGGGCGGCTTCCGGACGACGGAGCGCTGGGCCCGAGCGGACCGCTCACCCCGCGCAACATGGTCTTCGCGCTGCTGTTCATCCTGGCCGCGATCGTCGGCCTCTACTTCCTGGTCCCGAAGTTCGCCGGGCTGAACCAGACCTGGGGCCGGCTCAGGCGCGGCAACGCGACGTGGCTGGCCGCGGCGGCGGGGCTCGAGGTGCTCTCGGTGGCAAGCTACGCGGTGCTGTTCCGCACGGTGTTCGCGCGCGGCTTCCCGCGACTGAGCTGGCGGGCCAGCATCGAGATCCCGCTGGCCGGGATCGCCGCGATCCGGCTGCTCGCCGCGGCGGGCGCCGGGGGTGTGGCGGTGACCGTGTGGGCACTGCGCCGGGCCGGGATGGCGCCGCGACTGATCGCCTGCCGCATGGCGGCCAACTACTCGATCCAGTACTCGCTGTACCTGCTGGCGCTGATCGTGGGCGGGCTGGGGCTGTACACCGGCGTGTTCGCCGGCCAGGGTCCGGTGGCGCTCACCCTGCTGCCGGCGATCTTCAGCGCGGTCGCACTCGGCCTGGGCGCCGCGATGGGCCTGGTGCCGGGCGACTTCGAGCGGCGCCTCGAGCACCTCTCGCGCCGCCGTGGCCGGATCGGGCGGCTGGCCACGCGCTTCGCCACGCTGCCGGCGACGCTCGGGTCGGGGGTGCGCACCGCACTCGGGCTGGTCAGGGAGCGGCGTGTGGGACTGCTCGGCGCGGTGGGCTACTGGGGCTTTGATATCGCGGTGCTGGGCGTGTCGTTCAAGGCGTTCGGTGCGACCGTCCCGGTGGCCGTGCTGGTCATGGGCTACTTCCTCGGCACGCTGGGCAGCCTGCTCCCCCTCCCGGGCGGCATCGGCGGCGTCGAGGGCGGGATGATCGGCGCGTTCGCGGCGTTCGGCGTGCCCGCCGACCGCGCCGTGATCGCAGTGCTGGCCTACCGCGCGATCTCATTCTGGCTGCCCACGCTCCCTGGGGTGGCCGGGTACGCAACGCTGCGGGGGACCGTCCGGAGCTGGCGGATCGCCGACACCGAGCAGCACGAGTCCCCGAGAGAGGGCTGACGGCCGGTGGCGGAGGGCCGGGGCGACGGGGGCGCGGTCGAGCGTGCGGCCATCAAGTTGGTTCGGGCTCTGTTCGGAGCGACGCGCTGGACCGGTCAGCGGGCACGCGGTGAGGTGGTCAAGCGGGTCGGCGGCCCGGCGCGCGCGCGGGTCATCGTGCTGTTCGGGGCGGTTCTGGCCCTCAACGGCGCCGACACGGCAACCGTGGGCGCGGTGGCGCCCCAGCTCGAGAGCGCGCTGCACATCGGCAACGCCAAGATCGGATTGCTCGTGTCGGTGTCCCTGCTGGTCGGCGCGGTGTTCACGATCCCGGTCGGGTACTTGGTCGACCGCTCCAGGCGGATGCCGATGCTGTCGGCCAGCATCGTCCTGTGGAGCGTCGCGTCGCTGCTCAGCGCGTTCGCGGGCAGCTACGGCACGTTGCTGCTGACGCGCCTGGCGCTGGGCGCGGTGGCGGCCACGGCCGGTCCGGCGATCGCCTCGCTGACCGGCGATTACTTCCCGGCGCGCGAGCGCGGGCAGATCTACGCCTACATCCTGGGCGGCGAAATCGCCGGCACGGCGGTCGGCTTCATCGTCTCGAGCAGTGTGGCCAGCCTGATCGACTGGCGGGCCGCGTTCGTGCTGCTGGCCATCCCGGGCTTCTTCCTGGCCCGCGAGTTGTGGCGGACCGTGCCCGAGCCCCTGCGGGGTGGGCAGAGCCGTCTGGAGCCGGGCGTGCTCGACCTGCACGAGGCCGCGGCGCATGCGGCATCGAACCAGGAATGGGAATGGGAGCACTCGGGAGCGGACGCTCCGCCGGACCCGGACGACATCGCGCACCAGGCGGCCCAGAAGCGCGGCGTGAAGCCGAATCCGGACCTGGTGCTGTCCGAAGACCCGCGCGATATGCCGCTGGCCCGGGCGGTCAGGTACATCCTCTCGATCCCGACCAACGTGCACCTGATCATCAGCTCGTCGCTCGGCTACTTCTACTTCTCGGGCCTGTCGACGTTCGCGCTCCTGTTCGTCCGTGGTCACTATCACGTCAACCAAGCCACCGCCGAGGTCGTGCTCGCGGCGCTGGTGGGCGGCGCGATGATCGGCACGCTGCTGAGCGGCCGGATCACCGACACGATGGTGAGGCGGGGCTTCGTCGAGGCGCGTGTGTGGGTACCGGCGCTGTGCTATCTCGGCGCGGCGGCGCTCCTCGTTCCGGGCGTCCTCGGCAGCCACCTGACGCCGGCGCTTTGGTTCGACGTGGCGGGCGCGTCGCTCATCTCGGCCGCGAATCCCCCGCTCGACGCGGCCCGGCTCGACATCATGCCGGCCGGGCTATGGGGGCGCGCCGAGAGCGTCAGGACATTCCTGCGTTCGCTCGCGCAGGCGCTGGCTCCGCTGGTGTTCGGGGGCCTGTCCCAGCTGATCGCCGGAATCGTGCCGGCGCAGACGCCGATCGGCACGCACACCGGCGGCGTATCGCCGAGCGAGGCCCGAGGCCTCGAGATCAGCTTCTTGATCCTCCTCTCGACGCTCTTCGCGGCGGGCATTTTCCTCGCCCGGGCGCGGTTCACCTACGCCGAGGACGTGGCCACCGCCGCGGCCTCGCAACAGCGCGCTTCGGCCGGCGCCCCCCGGACGCCGGCGACCTAAGGGCCCTAACCCCCCAGCCCGCCGAACATCGCGAACGAGCCGCGCCCCGGATCGTCGTCCCAGGCCGCCCGCTGGCTGACCTCCGCGACCACGGTGGCGCCGGGCGGGGCCTCGCCGCGCAGGCGCTCGGCCATCGCGTTGGCCGCGTCTTCGTCGCGCGCGCCGACCAGTAGGTACTTCCAGCGCCGGACGATCGGCAGGCCCTCGTCGTGCAGGCGGTTCGCGAGCTTCACGGTGTCGCGGTGCGAGGAGCAGTGCACCTTGACCTCGTACTCGGCGTAGCCGCGCTCCGCCGAGTCCTCGCGCTCCGTGGCCACCCGCTGCGCGTGCTCGGCGGCGCGCTCGGCGTCGGTGGTCGGAAGTGGCACGTCGGCGTCCTTCCATTCCTCCGCTTCGGGATGCCAGCGCGTGAGCGAGATCTCGACCTTCCAGTCGTGGTCGGCGGCGATCGTGCGGATCGCCTCGGCGGCCAATTCGGCCTGCGCCCGCTCGCCCGCGTAGCAGATCACGTTGGCGCCGTCGCCGGACACGATCACCTGGTCGCCGAACGCGGTCGAGACGTCCTCGCCGAGCCGCTCGGCCTCGAGTCGCTCGGTCAGCGTGCGGGCCGCGCCCTCGTCGAGGAGATCGACCGTTACTCGCCAGTCGTCGCTCATCACGTTAGGAGGTTATTTGATGGGTGAGTTCGCCCGCCTGCACGGGTATCCACGATCCATCCAGGTCCCCTCATCTGAAGGATCCCATTCAATGATCATTGCTATCAATCTCGCGCTGCTGCCGGTGGGCTTCGTGGCGGTGATGGTCGCTCGTGAGCTGCGCCCTAGCCGAGCCGATCCGGAAGGAGACCAGCACACGCGCGCATTCAGTCACGACGTCGCCGGCGCGGTCGAGGCGTACGCCGCGTACCTGAATGCGCCGCGCGGAATCCTCGACGACGATGAGCAACTGCTGTTCGACGAGGACATGGCGCGGGCGCGCGCGGCGATGGAACGGGCCTGGCTCGAGGCGACCCCGGTTCAGCCGGTCGTACCGGCGAACCCGATCGCGCCAGCGCGTCGCTGGGGGCGCCTCGTTCTCGCGCTCGGTGGGCTCAGGCGCGTCGCGGGACGCGCGCTGGCGCGGACTTCGGCATGAGCGCGCGACGCCTCGTGACGAGTCTGGCGCTCGTCGTATCGGTAGGACTGGTGTCGTCGTCCGGTGCGCACGCGTTCGCGCTGCGCGTGACCGGGTCGGCGAGCGCGCCGCGCATGGTGTTCGACCAGAAGATGCGCGTGGCGTCCGTGTGCCTGCCGGTGACGAACCCGGTCGGCGGCCAGAGTCTGCTCTACGGGCAGCGCTTCAGCGACGGTCCGGCCAACTCGTCGAGTCCAGCCATCGTGCTCGTGCACGGGATCGCGTCCTCGACCGAGAACTGGGACTTTTCGCCCACCTGGTCGGTGGCTCGGGCGCTGGCCAGTGCCGGCTACGTGGTGTTCTCCTATGACCGGCTGGGCTACGCCAAGAGCACCTGGTACTCCCAGCCGGGCGGGGGCTACACGCTCACCACGCAGGCGCACCGCTCGATGCTGCATGACGTGGTCGGCGATGTGAAGAGCGGCGGGTACCGCGTCAGCGCTTCGGGCGACTGCTCCGGCGCCACGACGCCCGGCGATACGCAAAACCGCACCGTGGTCGTAATCGGCCACAGCGCGGGAGGCTGGGTCGTGGCCGGCTATCCGGGCGAGTATCACGACGTGGCGGCGATGATCCAGACCGACATCTCGGGCTCGGCCGGTGGCTCCGCCACCAGCCCGCTCGGAGGGTCCTCGTCGGGCGGCGGCTTCACCCCCGACCCCAACCATCCGGACTACTTCCAGTTCTTCCAGACCACGCAGAACTGCCTGGACTTCAACACCTACACGCCGGGCGTCGTGCAGTACGTCGTCAATATCGCGTGCGCGCCACCGTTCCTCGACTCGCCGTTCGGCGAGATCGCCGACCTCGGTGCGATGTACGCCCAGAACGACGCCTACATCTCGATGATCGGGCCGTCCATCCCGGTGCTGCTCACCTCGGGCGAGGAGGACTCGACCGATCCGCCCTCCTCGGCTGACGCGGACTACGCCTACTACAAGGCGCACTGCGGCTGCGACGTCACGCAGGTGCTGTTGCCGGACACCGCGCACCTGTTCATGGTCCACCGGTCGCTGCCGACGTGGATCGATGACGTCGTGGGTTGGCTGTCCGCGCACGGCCTCGCGGCCACGCGCTGAGCCCCGGGCGCCGGGCGTCGCATACTTGTGACATGGAGCGCCTGTTCGGCGAGGACCCGCCGTCCCCCGCGGGAACGGCCGCGACGCTGCCCGACGCGCCGCTGGCCACGCGGATGCGGCCGCACACGCTCGAGGAGTTCGTCGGCCAGGACCGGCTGCTGGCGGCGGGATCGGCGCTGCGCCGCGCGCTCGAGGAGGGCCATCCCCACTCGATGATCCTGCACGGGCCGCCCGGGAGCGGCAAGACCACGCTGGCCCGGCTGGTCGCCGAGGCGTCGGACGCGGCGTTCGAGGAGGAGAGCGCGGTGCAGGCCGGGCGGGCCGAGGTGCGCGGTGTGATCGAGCGAGCCCGCCAGCGGCTGGCCGCCGGCGGGCGGCGGACGGTCTTCTTCCTGGACGAGATCCACCGCTTCAACAAGGCACAGCAGGACGCGCTGCTGCCCGCGGTGGAGGAGGGACTGGTGACGCTGATCGGGGCGACGACCGAGAACCCGTATTTCGAGGTCAACTCGGCGCTGCTGTCGCGGGCGAGGGTCTACGAGCTCGAGCCCCTCACCCCGGCGCAGGTTCGGGTCCTGCTCGAGCGGGCGGTGGCGCGCGAGGAGTGCGGTCCGGCCTCGCGAATCGACCCCGCCGTGCTCGAGTTCCTGTCCGAGCGCTCGGGCGGCGATGCCCGCACGGCATTGAATGCCCTGGAACTCGCGTGTCAGACCGTGGGCCCGGAAGGCGCGGTCGGGTTGCCCCAGGCCGAGGACGCGCTGCAGCGACGGGCGCTCCTGTACGACCGCCAGGCTGACCGCCACTACGACACGATCTCGGCGTGGATCAAGGCGACGCGCGGATCGGATCCGGATGCGTCGCTCTATTACCTGGCCGTGATGCTCGAGGGCGGCGAGGATCCTCGCTTCATCGTCCGGCGCATGGTGGTCCTGGCCTCCGAGGACATCGGCAACGCCGATCCGCAGGCGCTGGTGGTGGCGACCGCGGCGGCGGCCGCGGTCGAGCACGTCGGGATGCCCGAGTGCGAGTTCGCGCTCGCCCAGGCCGCGATCTACCTGTCGCTGGCGCCCAAGTCCGACGCGACCAAGCGCGCGCTCGGCGCCTCGAGAGGGTTCATCCGCGAACGCGGCGCGCAGGCGCCGCCGGCGTACCTGCGCTCCTCGACGCGCTCTGGCGGGGCGTATGACTATCCGCACGCCCGCCCGGGGCATGTCTCGCCACAGGAGCTGATGCCCGACCACGCGATCGGTGAGCGCTTCTACGAGCCCGACGATGCCGAGGCCGCCCTGCGCGAGCGCCTGGAGGAGATCCGGCGGGCGCGCGGCCGCTCGTGAGCGCCGGATAGCCTTGGACGCATGTCTACAGCCACCGCCACCGCTCAGCTCGAATCCTTCAACCCCGCCACCGGCGAACTCGTCGGCACGGTTCCGACCACTCCGCCCGAAGATGTGCAGGCCGTCGTGGATGCCGTAGCCGCGGTGCAGCCGGCTTGGGGCCGGCTGTCCTTGGAGGAGCGCGGCGGCCACCTGTCGCGGGCCGCCCAGGTGGTGCTCGAGGAGTCCGACGACATCCGCGACCTGCTCGTGCGCGAGCAGGGCAAGCCGTGCAACGAGGCGTTCTCGATGGAGATCCTGCCGACGGTCGACGCGCTGGGCTGGATCGCGCGCGCCGGCGCGGACATCCTGGCCGACGAGAAGGTCCCCATGCCGCAGGCGTTCCTGAAGACCAAGCGCTCGTCGTTCGTGTACGAGCCGCTCGGCGTGATCGGGATCATCTCGCCCTGGAACTACCCGTGGAGCATCCCGCTCGGCGAGGTGGCGCTCGCGCTGATGGCGGGCAACGGGGTGGTGCTGAAGCCGGCCTCGCTGACCCCGCTGCTCGGGGACCGTATCGCCTCGGTGTTCGAGCGCGCCGGGGTCCCCCAGGGGCTCGTGCGCGTGGTCCACGGACCGGGGACGGGCGCCGCGCTGGCCGAGTCGAGCGTGGGCAAGGTGTTCTTCACCGGGTCGGTCGAGACCGGGCGTTCGGTCGCCGAGGCGTGCGCGCGGCGGCTCACCGGCTCGGTGCTCGAACTGGGCGGCAAGGACCCGATGATCGTGCTCGAGGACGCGCACCTTAAGCACGCGATCGCCGGCGCGGTGTGGGGCGCGTTCGCCAACGCCGGGCAGACGTGCTCGGGGATCGAGCGCGTGTACGTGATGCGCTCGGTCGCCGATCGATTCGTCGCCGGCGTGGTCGAGGGCGCGCGGCGGCTGCGCGTGGGCGACCCGATGAGCTGGGACATCGAGGTCGGGCCGATGGTCTCCGACGAGCAGCACTCGATCGTGCGGGGACTGGTCGACGACGCGGTGGCGGCGGGAGCGACGCTGCACTGCGGCGGGCCGGTCGAGGCGCCGGCGGGGCTCGACGGCGCGTTCTACGCGCCCGCCGTGCTGACCGGCGTGACTGCCGACATGCGGATCATGCGCGAGGAGATCTTCGGCCCGGTGGTCCCGATCATCACGGTCGACTCCGAGGAGGAGGCGGTGGCGCTGGCCAACGACTCGGACTTCGGCCTGGGCGCCTCGGTATGGACGTCCGATCGGGCGCGGGGGGAGCGGATCGCGGGGAAGTTGCAGTCCGGGATGGTGTGGATCAACGACCACATGTTCAGCCACGGGGCCTGCCAGTGCGCGTGGGGCGGCGTCAAGGACTCGGGCCTCGGGCGCACCCACTCGAAGTTCGGCCTGTACGAGTGCGTGAACGTCAAGCTCCGCACGTGGGAGGGCTCGACGCTGCGCGATCCCTGGTGGCACCCGTACGACGAGACGGTCGGCAAGGCCTTCCGCGCCACCGCGAACCTGCTCTACGGACCCGCCGCCGCGCGCAGGCGCGCCCTGCGGGACGGCGCCCTGCCGCTAACGCGGCTTGGCGCCCGCCTCGCGCGCGACGCGATCCGACGCTAAACGCCGTTCTTGGCGATGGCGCTGACAAATACGTGGCTCCAGCGCCAAAGTCCCCGGGCGATACCCTCATAGACGATGCCTGCCCAGGCCTACGCCGGCAAGGAATGCGTCTGCCAGCTGCGTCGCGGGATCTGCGACCAGTCCTGCGTGCAGGGCATGCTCGAGACCCCGTTCTACATCGCCTGCCTGCGCCTGACCGGGCGCCGGTGCGTGGTGGTGGGCGGCGGCGAGGTCGGGCTCGAGAAGGTCGAGGGCCTGCTGGCGTGCGACGCCGACGTGACGCTGGTCGCGCCCGAGGCCCACCCCGAGCTCGTGCAACTCTCGCTCGAGGGCTCGATCCGCTGGGAGCGGCGCGAATACGCGCGCGGCGACCTCGACGGCGCGCTGATCGCGATCGCGGCGACCGACGACACCGACCTCAACATCCGGGTGTTCGAGGACGCCGAGGCGCGGGCGATGCTGGTCAACGTCGTCGACGTGCCGCCGCTGTGCAACTTCATCCTGCCGGCGATCGTGCGCACCGGGCCGCTGGCCGTGGCCATCTCGACGGCCGGCGCCTCGCCCGCCCTGGCCAAGCGCATGAAGCGCGAGATCGCGGAGCTGTTCGGGCAGCCGTACGCGAATCTGGCCATCCTGCTCAACGAGGCCCGGGGCTGGGCCAAGGCCACGCTGCCGACCTACCAGGACCGCAAGGAGTTCTTCGAGTCGATCGTGAACGGCGAGCCCGACCCGATCGAGCTGCTGCGGGCGGGTGAGATCGACGCCGTGCGCGAGTTGATCGCCGGCGCCCAGCGCGCCGTCGCGGCGTGAGCGACCTCACGCATCTCGACCCGTCCGGACGCGCCCGGATGGTCGACGTGGGCGACAAGCCGCCGACCGAGCGGCGCGCGGTGGCGCGGGCCGTCGTGCGGGTGTCGAGCGACACGGCGCGCAAGGTCCAGGCCGGCGACGCCCCCAAAGGCGACGTGCTCGGGGTGGCCCGGATCGCGGGCATCCAGGCGGCCAAGCGCACCTCGGAGCTGATCCCGTTGTGCCATCCGCTGGCGCTGACGTTCGTGGGTGTGGAGGGCGCGGTCGACGCTGAGGCGGGATCGATTGTCTTGACCGCCGAGGCGCGGACGACCGGGCCGACGGGGGTCGAGATGGAGGCGATGACCGCGGCCAGCGTGGCCGCGCTGACCGTCTACGACATGGTCAAGGGGATCGAGCGGGGCGCCGAGATCGCCGAGGTGGTGCTGCTCGAGAAATCCGGTGGCCGCTCGGGCCTGTGGCGGCGAGACGCGCCGCAATGAGCAGCCAAGCGCAAATTTGACGAGTTTTCTGGCGCCTTTGCGGGAAGTCTCTCCCGCAGGATGCGAGCGCGGATCCTCGTGGCGGAGGACCATCACATCAATTGGACGGTGGCCGAGCTGTTACTGAGCAGGCGGGGCCACGGGGCTGACCGTGCGAAGGACGGCCACCAGGCGCTCGCCATGCTCGAGCGCGGGGACTACGAGCTGGTGTTCATGGACTGCCGGATGCCCGGGCTCGACGGCTACCAGACCGCCCGCGAGATCCGGCGGCGAGCGGCGTCCGATCCGCGGTGGCGAGTGGCGATCGTCGCGATGACCGCGAACGCGAGCGAAGCGGACCGCAGGCGCTGCCTGGCCGCTGGGATGGACGACTACATCGGCAAGCCGATCAGCTTCGAGGCGCTCGACGAGACGCTCGAACGCTGGCTCTCTCCGGAGCGCCGCGACGTCCCGGCGCTCGACGAAGCCCGCCTGAACGAGCTGCGGCGGGTGCTCTCGCCGGCGGAGCTGTCGGCGATCCTGAACAAGCTCGTGGCCGAGGTGAACGGGGAGGTCGAGCAGATCGATCTCGCGGGGCCGCAGGCCGATCCCGGCGGGGTCGCGCACACCGCGCACCGGATTCAGAACAGCGCCCGGCTGATCGGCGCGAGCAGGCTCGCCGACGCCGCCGCTCAGGTGGAGGCTCGGGCTGCGCGCGAGCGCGGCACTCGGTGGCGTCCGACCGGCGGCGAGCGACGCAGGCTCGCGCACGAGTGGGAGCTCACGCGGGCCGCGATCGAGCAGCAGGCTTACGCGGTAGCCGCCGCGGGCGAGCGTCAGTAGCGAAGCGCTTCAGACAGCGCGTCGAGCGTCTCGGCGCCGCCGGCCATATCCGCGTGGAACGGCGGCGCGATCGACGTCAGCCCGCCGTCGACCACGAGCGTCGTCCCGGTCACGTACTCCGCGCCCGGGGAGAGCAGGAACAGCACGCACTCGGCCACCTCGGCGGCGCTGCCCATCCGCCGCTTGGGGATCTTGGGCAGCACGGTCTCGAGCGAGGGGACCCGGCCGGTGGCGTAGAAGTAGCTCGAGGAGTCGGTCTCGATGATCCCGCCGTTGACCGCGTTGACGTTGACGCCCCGCGGGGCTAGCTCGACCGCCATGTAGCGGGCCCAGGTCTCGAGCGCCGCCTTGGCCGACCCGAGGTTGGCGTAGGTGGGGAACGAGCGGATGCTGCCGTAGCTCGAGAGCACGACGACCCGTCCGCCGTCCGGCATCAACCGCACGGCGCGCTGGGTGCCGACCACGAACGCCCGCACGTTCAGGTTGAACGTGCGCTCGAGGTGGTGGGGCTTCAGGTCCATGAAGTGGTGGAAGTTCGACGCCGAGGCGTTCGAGACGAAGAAGTCCAGGCGCCCGAAGCGCTCCTGCACCTGGTCGAACATGGCCTCGATCTCCTCGAGGCTCTCGAGGTCGGCGCGGACCGCCATGCCCGCCGAGCCGAGTCGCTCGATCTCGCTCACCGTCTCCCTTGCGAGCTCCTCGTTCTGTTTGTAGTTCACGACGACCTGCGTGCCGCGCGCGGCCAGGCGCAACGCCAGGGCCTTGCCGATCCCGCGGGAGGCGCCGGTGATCAGGGCGACCTTGCCCTCGAACCCGCGGCGCGGATCGGGGAGAACGGTGTCGTCGGAGTCTGGGTGCTCATCGTTTCAACAAGTCTCGCGCGATCGTGGTCTTCTGGATCTCAGCCGTGCCCTCCTCGAAGCGCTGGGCGCGGGCGTCGCGGTACACGCGCTCGATCGGGCTGGTCGACCAGTAGCCGATTCCGCCGTGCACCTGCAGGGCCCCGTCGGTCACGCGCTGGAGCATCTCACTCGCGAACAGCTTTGCCATGGCCGCCTCCATCGGGGCGTGCCCGCGCTGCTCCCAGGTCGAGGCGGCGTGCCAGACCAGCCGCCGCGCCGCCTCCACGTCGGTGGCCATCTCGGCCAGCTTGAACGCGATCGCCTGGCGCTCGGCGATCTTCTTGCCGAACGTCTCGCGCTGCCGGGCGTAGTCGAGGGCCAGGTCGAGCGCGCGCTGGGCCAGGCCGACGCAGGTCGTGGCCAGCGAGATGCGGCTCGGGCCGAGGAAGCCGCTGAGCGCGATGTCCACGCCCTGCCCCTCCTCGCCGAACCGGTCGGCCACCGGCACCGGCGCGCGGTCGAACACGATGTGTCCGTGGTCGGTGCCGCGCACGCCCATCGTCTCGGCCATCTCGCGATTGTCGATGCCCTCGCCATGGGACGGGACCATCAGCGCCACGGTGCCGTCGGTCCCGCGCGTGCCCTCGACCCGCGCGAAGGTCATCAGGTAGTCGGCGATCGTCCCGAACGTGATCAGATGCTTCTCGCCGCTCAGGTAGTAGGTGTCGCCCTCGCGCACCACGCTGCACTGGATGTCGGCGCCGCTGCCGGCGCCCGGCTCGGTCAGCGTGAACGCGACCTTGATCTCGCCGGCCACCACGGGCTTGATGAACCGCTCGCGCTGGTCGTCGTTGGCGTGGGAGTCCATCGGCCGCCAGATGCCGTTCGCGACGTGGACGATCATCCGCAGCGAGGCGTGCGACATCGAGAACAGCTCGAGCAGCTTTAGGTAGCGGGTGAACGGGATTCCGGCGCCGCCGTACTGGACCGGGGCGGCCAGCTTGAGGTAGCCCCGGTCGCGTAGCTCGTCCCACAGCTCGAGCGGCACGCGGTGTTCGCGCTCGATCTGCTCGGACCAGCGCTCGCCCTCGTTCTCGACGTAGGCGCGAACCTCGGTCTGCAGGGCATCGGGTGTCGTCGCGGTGGTGGTCATGTCGTCACGAGCTCGCGGGCCTGCGCGCGGAGAACGAACTTCTGGATCTTCCCCGAAGGCGTGCGCGGAAGCGTCTCGACCAGCTCCAGGCGCTCGGGCCAGTACGGCTTGGCCACGCGGCCGGCGTCGAGGTAGTCGATCATCGTGTCGAAGTCCAACTCGCCAACCACGAACGCGCACGCGCGCTCGCCCAGGCGCTCGTCGGGCATGGCCACGATCGCCACCTCGCGGACGGCCGGGTGGGCGTGCAGGAGCTGCTCGATCTCGGCCACGGGCACCTTCTCCCCGCCCCGGTTGATCACGTCCTTGACCCGCCCGGTGATCCGGACGTAACCGCCCTCGTCGATCCGGGCCAGGTCGCCGGTCCGGTACCAGCGGTCGGGCGTGACCGCCTCGGCGGTCAGCTCGGGACGGTTCAGGTAGCCCTCGAACAGGCAGTCGGTGTGCACCTCGAAGTTGCCCTCCTCGCCTGGGGCGAGCGACCGGCCGGCGTCGTCGACGACGCGCAGGGTCACGCCGTCCAGGGCGCGGCCGTCGGTGCCCCAGGCACGCTCGGGCGGATCGCCGGGCGCAAACGCGCAGCCCAGGCAGCTCTCGGTGGTGCCCCAGGCCCCGCCCACCTCGGCGCCCAGCACCTCGCGGGCCTTGCGCGCCAGTTCGCGGGGGATCGCGGCCCCGGTGGCCACGAACGTGCGCAGCCGCTCGGGTCGCTCATCGCGCTCGTCGGCCACCCGGGTCAGGTCGGCCAGGAACGGCGTGGCCGCCTGCACGAACGTCACGCCGAACCGGCGCATCGCGTCGAGCCCGATCTCGGCGTCCCACACCTCCTGGAGCACCTGGGGCACGCCGAGGCGCAGCGCGATCCACATCCCGTAGAGGAAGCCGGTCTGGTGGGCCAGCGGCGAGGGCACGTAGACCACGTCCTCGGGGCCCAGCCCGAAGTGCGCGATGTGGTGATCGGCGGCGCGGTCGAGCACGTCGTGGCGGTGCAGGGCGCCCTTGGGCTCGCCCGAGGTCCCCGAGGTGAACAGAAGCTGCGCGAGGTGCTCTGAGCCGACCGTGGGGAACGCGCGAGGGCCATCGGGCAACTCGTCGTAGCCGGCGGGCAGCACGACGACGTGCTCGAGCCCCGGCAGGATCGCGCGCAGGCCCTCGGCCATCGCGCCGTGGTCATGGCCGCGGTGCTCGGTGGGCACGAACAGGACGCGCGCCCGGCTCTCGCCGAGCATGAACGACAGCTCCCGCTCGCGGAAGATCGGCATCAGCGGCTCGCACACCGCGCCCGCCCGCAGCGCGCCCAGCGCGATCGTCACGAACTCCAGGCGGTTGGGGAGCTGGAAGGCCACGGGCTCGCCCTCGCGTACGCCAAGCAA
The DNA here is from genome assembly GCA_963832315.1 of uncultured Solirubrobacterales bacterium. Lineage (GTDB taxonomy): Bacteria > Actinomycetota > Thermoleophilia > Solirubrobacterales > Solirubrobacteraceae > Palsa-465. The sequence goes on from CAWHTT010000019.1 coordinate 438,733, forward strand.
GAGCAGCGCTGCCGCGACCCGGTCGGCGTCGGTCTTCAAAGCAGCCCAGGTCAGCTCGCGAACCGTCCCGTCGGCGCTGATCTCGACCACGGCTCGCTCGCCCGGTCGCTCGCGGGCGTGCCTGTCCAGGTCGTCGAGGATCATCGCGCCTGGCCCACCGTCGGTACCCCGCCGGATACCGCGGCGGGGACGCCGAGCAGGTTCATGTGCTCGAGGAACTCGGGATACGAGATCCGGTAGGCGTGCGGGTATGAGAGCTCGGTTACGTCGGTGGCGATCGACCCGGCCACGGCCAGTGCCATCAGCACGCGGTGGTCGTTGAACGAGGACAGATTCGCGCCGTGCAACCGCTCGACGCCCTCGAACGTCATGTCGTTGCCGTCGAACTCGATCCGCGCCCCCATCTTGCGCAGCTGGAGCATCGAGGCGACGCGGTCTGACTCCTTGAGGCGCACGTGGGCGACGTGCCCGAGCGCGCTGCGTCCGCGAGCGCGAGCGGCCAGCACGGACAGGATCGGGACCATGTCCGGGATGTCGCGGCAGTCGAGCGGGCCGCCCTCGGGCGGGGTGCCGTCGTGGTCCATCGAGATCGAGTGCTGGTCGGGCGCGATGCGGAACGGGACCCCGGCGGCCATCAGGTTGTCGAGCACGGCGGCCTCGGGATGGCCGGCGATCGTCGTGGGGCTGCGGAAGGTCACCTGGGAGGGATGCAGCGTGCAGGCGGCCAGCCCGAACATGGCCGAGCCGAGGTCGGCCGGGAGGGTCACGTCGGTGGCGGCCGGGCGCTGGTCGGGCGGGACGTAGAACTCGCGCCAGTCCTCGCGCGCACTCACCTCGAGGCCGAACTGGCGCATCATCTCGATCGTCAGCTCCAGGTACGGCTGCTCGTTGAGTTCGCCGCGGACCTCGATCGTGGTCGGCTCCGTCGAATAGGGCGCCAGCATGAGCAGGCCCGAGATCCACTGAGAGAGCGTGCCGTCGATGCGGATCCGCCCTCCGGTGGGCCGGCCCGGGTAGACCGTCACCGGCAGGTGCTGGCCCTCGTACTCCAGCCGGATGCCCATCCGCTTGAGCGCGCGCAGCAGCGGGCCGATCGGGCGCCGGCGGAAGTAGCGCTGCCCGACGATGCGAACGGGCCGGTCGCCGAGCGCGGCCAGGCCGAGCAGGAAGTAGAGGGTCGTGCCCGAGCTTCCGACCGACACCTCGTCGCTGTGGGGAGAGAAGGTCCCGGCCCCGCCGGTCACCCGCCAGCCGTCGCCGGCGGGCTCGACCTTGGCGCCCAGCGCGCGGAGCGCCTGGACCGTGAAGGTCACGTGGCGGGCGGACGTGCGCTGCGTGATGAAACTCTCGCCATCGGCTAGGGCGGCCAGCATCAGCGCCCGGTGGGCGTGGTACTTCGACGGCGGAATGGTCAGTTCCCCCGCGAGCGGGGCCTGGGCCTTGGCTACCAGCAGGCGCACCGGCGGCAGGATAACGGCGGGTGTTTCGGCCAACCGCGCGGACCGCGATAGAACCGCCGAATGGGGGGTCTCAAGCGGCTGTCGGCGGGCGTGATACGATCGTATCATGACACAATCGTATGTGCCAAGTCCGTCGCCCGCCGCCGCCATGGTCCAGCTTGCGCGACTCAAGGCAGGACTGAGCCAGCGCGAACTTGCCGAGCGAGCATCGGTCCCGGCGACCATGGTCTCGGCGTACGAACGAGACCTGCGCCAGCCGACGCTTGAGACGTTGCGGAAGCTGGTGCGTGCTGCGGGGTTCGATCTGAGGATGCAGCTCGAGCCGTACGACCCTCATGACGACGTGCTAGAAGAGCTCGAACGGACTCGAAGCTCAGAGGAGCGCGCCAAGCTCGATCGGCGGGTGGAGGCATGGCGTCGAGCGACCCCGGCCGCGGACCTCGACGATGTGATCCTCTCCAAGGAGCTTGCTGGGCGCCCGAAGGACATCCGGGTCCTGCCTGCTCTGTACCGGCACCGGGCGGCCCGCCGAAGCGACTAATCCATCCCTCCGGCGATGAGGAAACCCTTACGTGCTTGCTTTGCGTCACCGCTCGCTGGGAGCATTTCGGCAGATGCGCAGAGGGGTTGCAGGGGGGCTGGCCGCGGCGGCGTTGGTCGCGCTCGCCGTTCCTGCGCACGCGCTGGCCGTCGAGTCGCTCGCCGCTTCCGGATCGGTCACCTACACGTGGCGGGCCGATCCCGCGCGCGGGTGCGCGGCGGCGGGATTGTGCGGGGTTCAGGGCGAGTTCATCCTGCGGCCGCAGGGTGACACCAGCGCGGAGTCGTTCGACGGCCGGATCGATATTCCGGTGTTCGACCCGACCGCGACCGTCCGGGTGAGCGGTTCCGGCGGCGACTGCGTCGATGTCCCCGGTGCGTTCTCGGGCAGCGACCTGTCCGTGAGCCGGCGAGGGCACGGGAGGTTGGTCGGCCGGATCGAGCCACCGGTCTCCAGCGGGCGCTGCGCCGGGCCGACCGCTCAGGACCTGGGGCGGCTCGGCTTTCAGGTGAAGCGCTCCGGGGGCAAGCGGCCGTCCTACGACCTGCGGGGGAGGCGGAGCTTCGTGGCCGGACCGTTCACGGGAACGGTCGTCTCGACGCTCGTCCTGAGGCCGTCGTCCGGGGGTGGAGGGTTCTCCTCGAGCGGTTCTTTCAGCTCGGGCGCCCCGCCGAGAAGGAAGGTGCTGCTCGAGCAGGTCACGCTCCGCTACCGCGTGGCGAGCCTGCCGAGTTCGCTCGACTCGACCTTCTCGGGCGAGTCCGATCCGTTCTGCGCCGCGCTGAACACCTGCGGCGCGAGCGGCAACCTCGCCCTTTCGTTTCCGCGCTTTGCGGGCACGCTCGTCCTCAGCGGATCGAACGAGGTGCCAAGACCGGTCAGCTCCCGGCGGGCGATCTCCGATCTCAGGCGCGGCCGGCTCTTCCTGGGGGGTGGCGCGCCCGGACCGCTCGACCGCGGCCTGTCGAGCCAGGTGAGCGAGACGTACGTGGCCGCGGACGGGTCGCGGTGCCAGAGCACCTCGACCAGCCGCCAGGCCCACATGTTCTTCGCTTCCGCTGGCCCCACGGGCGGTCGCCTCGGGCTGCAGGTCGCGCTGGTCGACCCGAACGATGCCGGGGTGCTGCGGACCTACTGCCCCGGCCCCGCCGACACCGACGTGTTCGGGACCAAGCCGCAGGTGGCCAGCACGTCGGTGTCGGTCGCGCAGCTTCTGCGCCACCGGAGCGTGATCTCGTTGTCCAGGAACGGTGATTTCGCGGGCGTCGGCTACGCGGGTACGCGCGGAGGGTCGGTCGCGTTCTCGCTGACCCTCGAGCGGGTCCGCGCCGGCACCGTGGGGGCGGTGCGGCCGTGAACCGCGTCTGGCCGCTCGCCGTCGTCCTCGCGCTCGCCGCCGTGGCCGGCCCGGCCCAGGCCCAGGGGTCCAGCAGCCTGCTGTTCGCCTTCGGCTCCGGCCGGGTCGTGTCCGATGTCAGCATCCCGGTCCGGGCGCGGGGAGATCTCGTGGTCAGCTTCCACGGGGACACCGCCGCGGGCTGCGCCGCCTACGGCCTGTGCGCGTATTCGGGATCGATCGTGGTGCGGCCGCGCACCGGTGAGGTAGACGTCGTGACCATCCGGCAGCAGCGACGCCTCCGCCACATCGTCCTGTTCTCGCTCGGAGCGGGGGCGGGGCCGGGGTACAACACGTCGGCGCGAGTGCAGCGATCGCTGCCGGGAGAGCCGGCGACGACGTGTGCCGACGCGCCGGGCTCGGTGCTCGGGGGCCTGGCGACCGCCGTGACGCATGGCCACTCGGTGACGATCAGGTTGCTCGATCGGGGTGGATCGCTTCTGCAGACCCGCTGTGCCGGTCCGCTCGACGGCGATCTCGCCGCCGCCAGTCCCGCCGTCACGCTCCCAATCTCGCGGCTCAGTCGCGGACGGATGACGCTCGGGCTCGGCGGGACGCGGACGTTCTCGGTGCATGGGTTCTCTGGGACGGTCAGCTCGACGCTGACGATGAAGCTGGCCAAGCCCAGATCGGAGCCAACGAGCGCCACCCCGTCACCTGGGAGCAAGTCCCATCAGGTGAGGGTCGTGACCGAACATCTGCGCCTGGTGCGGATCCGCGGAGAACTCGGCGCGGCGGTGCGCGGTACGAACAATCCAGTCGTCTGCGCGGTCCTCGACACGTGCGGGCTGACCGGAACGCTCAGCTTCCGCAGCGTTGCGCACGATGCCTCGGCGGAGGTGGTCGCGTTCGGGTCGGCCCGCCGGCCCTACCGTGACTTCCTCACCGCGCTCGGCTTGAGCCGGAGCGGCCGCGCGCACGGGATCATGGTGTCGTTGCAGGCGGTCTCGTCCGGAGACGTACGCACCAGCGTGAGCCAGCCGGGCGGTACGTGCACCGACACGGCCGCGACCGGAGGGGTGTCGTTCTCGTCCGGGTCCGGGTCGGGTGTTTCCGGCGGGTTCTTCGGCACGTGGCGGACCCGGTGCCCCGGACCGATCTTCGGTCTCGGCGCTCTTGCGTTGCGCGGCTCGTTTGACCGGGCCGCACTCGGACGTACCCAGTTCACCATCGGGCTGCGCTCGACGGGTTCCTTCGCCGACGACGGATACGCCGTAACCCCTCATGGGCGGCTCTCGATCCTCCTGCGGCGCGGCCGGATCACTCAACAGGTGACCTCGGAGCCGACCGGCTGACCGCCGGACCCGCCGCTTACGGCCTACCCTTGGCCGGGTGAAGACCGCGATCATCACCGTCTCCACCTCGGTCGCCGCCGGCGAGAACGAGGACCGCTCGGGGGCGGCCCTGGCCAAGCTCGCCGAGGCCGCCGGCGCGGAGATCATCGCGCGCGACGTGGTGGCCGACGACCGCAAGGCGATCGAGAAGCTGCTGCGCAAGCACGCCAAGGATGGAGCGGCGCTGATCTTCACGACGGGCGGCACCGGCTTCACCCAGGACGACGTGACGCCGGAGGCCACGCGCGCGGTGATCGACCGCGACGCACCCGGGTTCGCCGAGGCGATGCGCGCCGAGGCGCTCAAGCACACCCCGATGGGGATCCTGTCACGCGGCGTGTCCGGCATCGCGGGCCGGACGCTGATCGTCAACTTCCCCGGCAATCCGAAGGCGATCGGCGAGCTGTTTCCGGTCATCGGCCCGACGCTCGGTCACGTGGTGACGACGCTGCAGCACGAGGGTGGACCAACCCCCGGCCATTGAGCTGCGCGGCCTGGTCCGCCGCTTCGGCGAGCGGACCGTGCTGCGGGAGGTGTCGGTTTCCGTGGCAGCCGGGGCGACGCTCGCGGTGCTGGGGCGCAACGGGGCGGGTAAGTCGACCCTGCTGCGGATCCTGGCCACGCTGCTGCGGCCTCACGGTGGCGAGGTCTCTGTGCTCGGCGAGGCGCTGCCGAGGCGGGCGTTCGCCGCGAGGGGGCGGCTCGGGTTCCTTGGCCACGAGCCCCTGCTGTACCGCGACCTGAGCGGGCGCGAAAACCTGGGCTATCACGCGCGGCTGTACGGCGTGGGCGTGCAGCGGGTCGAGGAGGTGCTCGACTCGGTCGGGATGCGGGAGCGGGCCGACGAGCCGGTGCGGCTGCTCTCGCGCGGGATGGTGCAGCGCCTCGCGGTCTGCCGGGTTGTGCTGCACCGGCCGAGCCTGCTGCTGCTCGACGAGCCTCTGGCCAACCTCGATCCGGCCGCCACCGAACTGGTGGCTCCCCTGATCGGCCGGGCGAGCGGGGCCACGCGGGTTCTGACCAGCCACGATCCCGCCGCGGCGCTGGCCGAGGCCGATCTGGTGCTGGGGCTCGAGGGCGGGCGAGCGGCGTTCCTGTCCGAGCCCGGCCGGGTGGACCCCGAAGCGGTGGCGCGGCTGTATGCGTGAGGAGCGGGGGGGTGGGCGGGTCCCGAGTTCCTGGCGGACCGTCGTCACGGTCCTGCGCAAGGATCTGCTGCTCGAGCTGCGCGGCCTCGAGACCGTGCCCGCGATGGTCCTGCTCGCGCTGGCGACACTGGTCGTCTTTCACTTCGCGCTGAACCGCGACACGATCGACGGGCAACTGGCGGCCGGGGTGCTGACCGTGACCCTGCTGTTCGCGGCCATGCTCGGGATCAACCGCCTGTTCGTGGCCGAGCGAGAGCAGGGCGGCTTCGACGCGTTTCTGCTCGCCCCGGTCGACCGCACGACGCTGCTCGTGGCCAAGGCGCTGGCCCTGTTCGTGTTCCTGGCCGTGCTCGAGGTGATCGCGGTGCCGGCGTTCGGGCTGCTGCTGCTGGGGCCGCCGCTCGGGCGGGTGCTGCCCGGGCTGGTCGCGATGCTCGTGCTGGGCGACGTGGCCCTGGCGGTGATCGGGACGCTGGTCTCGGCGATCGCCGTCCAAACCCGCGCGCGTGACCTGATCGGCCCGATCATCGGGCTGCCGCTGCTGTTGCCGGCGCTGATCTCGGTGGCGCGGGGCATCGGACCGCTGCTGGCCGGGCACGGCTCGGCATGGCCGCCGGCGAGGTGGGTGTTGATCCTCGCTCTTTATGATGTGGTGTTCGCCCTCCTCTCCTACGCTGTCTTCGACTTTCTCCTGGAGGACTGACGTTTTGAGCATGTATGGCCGCGGCTTGCGCGGCCTGGCCCTAGCCACCGTCTTCACGATTACCGTCGCCTTCGCGCTGGTCTTCTTCTACGCCCCGCTGGACGCCGACCAGGGCTTCGTCCAGAAGATCTTCTACGTCCACGTCCCGCTGGCCATCACCGCCCTGTGCGGGTTCGTATTCGGCGGCGTGCTGGGCGGCATGTACCTTCGCACGGGCGAGCGCAAGTGGGACATTCGCTCCTACGTGGCCATCCACATGGCGCTGATCTTCGGCGTGGGCACGCTGATAACCGGCGGCATCTGGGCCAAGGCGTCCTGGGGCCACTGGTGGATCTGGAGCGACCCGACTCTCACGTCGTTCCTGATCGTGATGCTGCTGTTCGCCACGTATCAGCCGCTGCGCTTCTCGATCGAGGATCCCGAGCGCCAGTCCCGGTACGCGAGCGTGTTCGCGGTCGTGGCCGGCGCGTTTGTGCCTTTGAACTTCATCGCGGTGCGGGCGGCCCAGGCCTACGTCCACCCGCGCGTGCTGACGCTGGCCGGCGGCAACCTGCCCGGCCCGATGCGGCTCACGTTCCTGATCGCGCTGGTGGGTATGGCGCTGCTGTACGTGACGCTCTGGAAGTACGAGATGGCGGCCAAGAGCACCCGCATGCAGGTGCGGGCATTGCGCCGGGCGTTGCTGGGCGAGGACTCGGTGGCGCCCTTGAAGCGGAGCGCGGCGCCGTCATGAGCTTGGTTCTCGGGGTGGCGCCCGCCCTTCCGTTGCACGCCGCGGGCAAGTACGTGGCCGGCGCGTACCTCGTGTTCCTCGCGCTGGTGCTGGTGTACGTGGCGATCATGGCCAGCCGGCTGGCCCGCACCGAGCGGGAGCTGGCCGAGTTGCGGCGCGACGTCGAGCTGCGCCGCTCTGGGGCGGTTGGGGGCGCGGACCCCGCGGACCCCGCGGATCGCCAGCGAGAGCCGGTGGCGTGAGCGAGCTGCTCGCGATCGGCGTCTCCCACAAGACCGCGCCGGTCGAGGTCCGCGAGCGGGTGGCGCTCCCCGAGGCGCGCGCGGCGACGTTCCTGCGCGACCTGCGCGGCACCGGCGAGGTGCACGAGGCGGTGGCGATCTCGACCTGCAACCGGACCGAGCTCTACATGGTGGTCGGCAACCCGGTCGAAGCCGAGAGCCGCGCTCTTGCCATGCTCGCCAGCCAGGCGGGCATCCGGCCGACCGCGCTCGCGTCGTCGATCTACTCGTCGCGCAACTGCGACTCCGCTCGCCACCTGTACCGGGTGACCGCCGGGCTTGACTCGATGATCGTGGGCGAGGCCGAGATCCAGGGGCAGGTCAAGCGGTCCTACGAGGCGGCGATCGCCGGCGAGACGGTCGGGCCGCTGACCAACCACCTGTTCAAGGCGGCCCTGGCCACCGGCAAGCGCGTGCGGACCGAGACGGCGATCGGCGAGCGCCAGCTCAGCCTGCCCGCGGTGGCGGTGGCGCTGGCCCGCGAGCAACTGGGCTCATTGGACGGCCGCTCGGTGGTGATCGTGGGGACCGGCGAGACGGGCGAGCTGACCGCGCGGGCGCTGGCCGACAGCGGCGTGCGGACGGTGTTCGTGGCCAGCCGGCGGCGTGACCGGGCGATCTCGCTGGCCCGGCGATACGGCGGCGTGAGCGTGATGTTCGATGAGCTGCCCGCCGCGCTCGAGCAGGCCGACATGCTGGTCGCGGCGACCGCCTCGCCGCATCTGCTGCTCGAGGGGCGCGAACTGGCCGAGGTGATGGCGGTGCGCCAGGGTCGACCGCTGCTGCTGATCGACCTGGCCGTACCGCGCGACATCGACGCCTCGTGTGCCGAGATCGACGGCGTCTCGCTGTTCGACATCGACGACCTCCAGGCCGTGATCGCCCGCAACCGGCGGGTGCGCCAGGCCGAGGCGCGCAAGGCCGAGGGGATCATCGAGCAGGAGATCCAGCACTTCGCGGCGTGGCTGGGGTCGCTCGAGGTGCTCCCGACCCTGACCGCGCTGCGACTGCACGCGGCGGAGATTGCCTCGCAGGTCGTGCACGACAATGCCGGCAAGTGGGACTCGGCATCGGCCGCCGATATGGAGCGGGTCGACGCCATGGCCCAGGCGATCGTCAACCGGCTCCTTCACCACCCCACGGCGCGGCTTCGGGAGCTCCAAGACGACCGCGTACACGCGCGGATGGCGCTGATCCGCGACCTGTTCGGACTCGAGGTCGAGACCACAGACGAGGAGCGGTCCTCGTCTGCCGCGGAGCCGCTGGCCGAAGTGCGCGAGCTGCGCCCCCGGAATTGATCCGCATCGGCACGCGGGGCAGCGCCCTGGCCCTGGCCCAGGCTCGATGGGTGGGGGAGCGTCTGGGTTCGGAATACGAGCTGGTGAAGATTGAGGCCTCGGGTGCTGTGGGCGACAAGTCGCGGTGGGTGTGGGCGCTCGAACGCGCTTTGCTGGCGGGCGAGGTCGACGTCGCCGTCCACTCGGCCAAGGACGTCCCCGCAGAGCTGGCTGATGGACTCTCGCTGGTGGCGATCCCGGCGCGGGAGGACCCGCGCGACGCGATCTGCGGCGGCGGGGTTACTTCAACGTTGAAGGAGCTTGGCCCGGGCGCGCGCGTGGGGACGAGCAGCCTGCGCCGGGCGGCGCAGATCCGGGCGGTTCGTCCGGACGTCGAAGTGCTCGAGGTGCATGGCAATGTCGACACCCGGCTGCGCAAGCTCGGCGAGGGTGAGTACGACGCGCTGGTGCTCGCGGTGGCTGGTCTCGCGCGGCTCGGGCGCTCGGATGCGATCGACGGCGTGCTCGAGGAGTTGGTGCCGGCCGCGGGTCAGGGAGCGCTGGCGCTGGAGGCGCGTCCCGGCTCGGTGCCCGTCTCCGCGCTGATCGACGCCGAGGCAATGGCGTGCGTGCTCGTCGAACGCGAGCTCACGCGCGCGCTCGGCGCCTCTTGCAACACGCCGGTCGGCGCCTGGGCGCGGGTCGTCGCGCAGGGCGAGCTCGAGCTCACGGCCTGGGTCGGCCGTCCTGACGGGTCGGCCTGGATCAGCGACACGTTGCGCGGCGCGGCCTCGGGGCTCGGCTCGCGGGTGGCCGAGCGGCTCCTTTCCGCCGGGGCCGCGGAGATGCTCTCGTGACCGTCTACCTGGTGGGAGCAGGCCCGGGCGATCCCGGGTTGATGACGGCCCGGGCGCTCGAGCTGATCGCGGCGGCCGACGTGATCGTCTACGACCGGCTGATCCCGCCGGGCGCGCTCGATGGGGCGCGCTCGGACGCGGAGCTGATCTATGCCGGCAAGGAGGGCGGCGGGCCGTCGATGCCCCAGGACGAAATCGACTCTTTGTTGGTGTCGCACGGGGGGTCCGGGTCGATGGTGGTTCGGCTGAAGGGCGGCGATCCGTTCGTGTTCGGCCGCGGGGGCGAGGAGGCCGAGGCGCTGCGGGCGGCCGGGGTGCCGTTCGAGGTGGTCCCGGGCGTCACCGCCGGAGTGGCCGCCCCGGCCTACGCCGGGATCCCGGTCACCCACCGCGGCGCCGCGAGCGCGGTGGCGTTCGTCACCGGGCACGAGGACCCGGACAAGCCGGGCGGCTCTTCGGTGGATTGGGCGGCGCTGGCCGCCTTTCCCGGGACGCTCGTGTTCTACATGGGAGTCCGGCAGCTCGAGTCGATCGCGTCGCGGTTGATGGAGTCAGGGCGGGGCGCGTCCGAGCCGGCCGCGGTGGTGGAGCGGGGGACGTTGCCGGAGCAGCGGGTCGTCGTCGGCACGCTGGGCACGATTGCGGGGCGTGCGGCGTCGGAGGGCGTGCGGGCGCCGGCGCTCGTGGTCGTGGGCGAGGTCGTTGGGCTGGAGGGGAGGCTGGCGTGGTTTTCGGCGGTCCGGCCCCTGGCGGGTCTGTCTGTGGCGGTCACCCGGGCGCGCGCGCAGTCCAGCGGGCTGGCGGCGCGTCTTCGCTCGCTGGGGGCGAGCGTGGTGGAGGCGCCCGCGATCAGGATCGTGGCGCTCGAGGGGCCGGCGCCCGATGTGGGCGGGTACGACCTCGTGTGCTTGACCAGCCCGAACGGCGTGGATTTGCTGTTCTCCCGGTTGGCGGCGGCCGGTCTGGACGCGCGGGCCCTGGCCGGGGCGCGGGTGGCGGCGATCGGCCCAGGCACCGCCCGGGCGCTGTCGGAGCACGGCGTGGTCGCGGACGTCGTCCCGGAGCGCTTCGTCGCCGAGGGGCTGGTGGAGGCGCTGGCGGATGTGCCGGTGACGCGGGCGCTCGTGGCCCGGGCGGCCTCGGCGCGGGACGTGCTGGTCGACGCCCTGCGGGGGCGCGGCGCGGAGGTCGACGTGGTGGCGCTGTACGAGACGGTGGCTTCGCCGCTGGACGAAGCGCAGCTCGCCGCCGTGCGCGCGGCCGATTACGTGACGTTCACCTCGTCCTCGACCGTGCGCTTCTTTCTGGAGTCGGCGGGTGACTGCGCTCTTCGCGCGAGGTTGGTCAGCATCGGTCCGGTGACCAGCGCGACCCTGCGTGAGCACGGGCTCTCGCCCGATGTCGAGGCGACGCGGCACGACATCGACGGGCTCGTGGATGCGTTGGTGGCCGACGCGGCGGCGCGCCGGCGCGGGTGAGGTGGGCGTTGGAGGGGCCGGTCATCACCTTCCTGACCGACTACGGCCTCACCGACGACTTCGTCGGCGTGTGCCACGCCGTGATCGCGCGCGTGTGCCCGGCGGCGCGGGTGATCGACCTGACGCACGGCGTGCCCCGGGGCGACGTCCGCGCCGGCGCGCTGATCCTGCAGGGGGCGCTGCCGTACCTGCCGGTCGGCGTGCATCTGGCCGTGGTGGACCCGGGGGTGGGAAGCGAGCGCCGGGCGGTGGCGGTGGGCACCGCGGACGGCCGGCGGTTCGCGGGCCCCGACAACGGCCTGCTGTCGCTGTGCTTCGAAGCGGGTGGTGGGGTGGCCGAGGCGGTCGACATCGGGCGCTCGCCGTTTGCCCTCCAGCCGGTGTCGGCCACGTTCCACGGCCGCGACATCTTCGCTCCGGTCGCCGCTCGGCTGGCGGCCGGGGTTGCGCTGAGCGAGGTCGGCGTGCCGTGCGACCCGGCCGGTTTGGTGCGGTTGGAGCTGCCCCGCCCGGCCGTTCGGGATGGCGTGCTGCTGGCTCATGCCGTGTACCTGGACCGGTTCGGCAACGTCCAGCTCGACGTGGAGCGCGGGCGGGTGCCGGCGTGGGGTGTTTCGCCCGGTCAGCACGTGGCGGTCTCGCTGCGGGGCGAGTCGTGGCCGGGTTTCTACGGGCGCACGTTCGCCGACGTGGCCCCGGGTGAGCTGCTCGTCTACGAGGACGCCTACGGGCGGCTGGCCGTGGCGGTCAACCAGGGCAGCGCAGTGGGGCGACTCGGGATCTCGGTCGGCGACGAGCTGCGGATCGCGCCGGCGTGACCGGGCTCGGACACCCACGCGTCCACTACCGGCTGATCGGCTCGACCAACGCCCGGGCCCGAGAGCTCGCCGCCGCCGGCGCGCCCCACGGGACGCTCGTCACCGCCGCCGAGCAGTCGGCCGGCCGGGGGCGGCAGGGCCGCACGTGGACGGCGCCGGCGGGCCGGGCGCTGCTGTGCTCCGTGCTGGTCCGGGATCCCCCGGCCTTGCTGCCGCTGGCCGCCGGCGTGGCGGTGGCGGAGGCGGTGGCGGAGGTGGTGGCGGAGGTGGTGGGATCCGAGGCTCGGCTCAAGTGGCCCAATGACGTGCTGGTGGGCGGGCGCAAGGTCGCCGGGATCCTGGTCGAGGGGCGTCCCCAGGAGGGCTGGGCGGTGGTCGGGATCGGGCTGAACGTGGCTGTGCGTCACGCGGACTTCCCGGCGGAGCTGCGCGAGACCGCGGGGACGCTGGGGTTGGAGGCGGACGCGATCGAGCCGACGCTGTCGGCGCTGCTGTCGCGCCTGGAGCGGTGGGTGGCCGCCGATGCCGGGGAGTTGGTCGACGCGGTGCGCGCGCGTGATGCGCTGCTCGGGCGGCCGGTGCGCTGGGCCGGCGGCCGGGGCGTGGGCGCCGGCATCGATGCCGGCGGCCGGCTCCTGGTCGAGACCGACGCCGGGACGGTGGCGCTCGACGCCGGCGAGGTGCACCTGGTGGCGGCTGGCTGAGCTCCGCCGCCGCGCCACCCGCAAAACGTGCCAAACCTCCCCCTCGGCCGCTCGCCGTGGCCACATAAAGATGCTGGGAGGCTGTCGCGTAAACCCCGATGCACCGTCGACTGCTGTGGTCAGGTCACAAGGGACCGATGGGCGACGTAAGGGTGGTGGAGAACCACCCCAAACAGGTTGTCGCGCGGCAAAGGCGATACACCGAAAATTGTTTGTGAGTGAGTCACAAACACCCACGGGCGACGGAGCGGTCGCGGCCCGGACTTTGGCGCTGCAACTACGTATATGTCAGCTGAATCGCCAAAGTCCACGCGGCCGCTTCGCTTGGGTTGTGTGTAGCACACAATGACGACGGTTTAGGCAACAGCGTCCCAGAGGTACGTTTCTCGACCAACCTCCGTCGAGTCGTGCTGAACCGCGCCGCCGCGCGCGGACCGGTTGTGCGCTCCTCACAGATGCCCGGATTTATGCCACAAGCTCTGGGCATGCTTATGTGCACTCGGCGGGTGGGAGGCGGGGCGGTTTGCTGCGAAATGCAGGTGGATCCGACGGTTACGCTGCGGCTTCGCCGTGCTCGTCGTGGCGCAGGGGCTCCGGGAGGGAATCGTCGGCGAAGTCTTCGTCTTCGTCGGACCCGACATCGTCGTCGTCCTCGTCGCCGTCGTCGTCGCCGTCGTCGTCGTTGCCGTCCGAGTCGCTGTCGTCGTCCTCTTCGTCTTCGCCCGCGTCGTCGACCGAGGTGTCGAGCTCGTCGTCGTCGATCATCACATCGACATCGACGTCCGTATCCTCGACCGCCGCCTCGTCGGGCTCCTCGGTCTCGGTGGTCTTCGTCGCCACCGCCTCCTCGGCCCCGCGGGCGCCACCGTCGGTGCCGGCGCCGGCCGTCCTGCGCTTACGCCGGGTCTTGCCGCGCCGGCCCTTGGGGAAGTTGCGCAGCAGTTCGCGGGCCAGGGCGGCGGGCTTGCGGGCCATCCGGGTGCGGGCGCCGCGCAGCGCCTCCTCGGCCTCGGGGGTGTGGGCCAGGGCGGCGGCGAGCAGGGCGGCCGACAGACGGCGGTCCTCCTTGCGCGCGGCGTGCACGAGCCGGCGGGCGTTCCGCGCGTGGGCGGCGCCGCTCGAGTTGACCAGCAGCCCGAGCAGCCGCTTGGTCTCGGGCCAGCGCTGCACCGCGTACTCCTCGTGCACCTCGCGCGTGTACTCGGCCATGCGCCAGATCCAGGCGTTGGCCTGATCGCGCCGACCGATGCGGCGCTCGGCGAGGGCCTGGAGCATGATCTTCACGCCCTCGCGGCGCTCGTCGCGCGGCCAGCCGGCCATGATGTCGATCGCGGTGTCGAACGCCTCGGCGTCCCGCGAGGACGCGATCTCCTGGAGCGCCCGCAGCCGCAGCTGGGAATTCCGGTTTCTCTGCACCGCGGTCAGCAGGAAGCGGCGCTTCAGCTCGCCGCCGCGGTCGAAGTGCAGCATGGCCTTGGCCCGGCGCCAGCCGTTGGGCGCCACCCGCGCGCCGGCCAGCGCCGCCCACACGTGCTGCTCGCCGTAGTCCAGGTGCTCGACTGCGATCCGCCACAGCTCGCGCTCGAAGACCTGCGCACGCCGCTCGGGCTCGGGCGTCACCGGGAGCACACGGCGCTCGACCCGGACCCGCCGCCCGCGGCCCCGCCGGACCGGCCCGACGACGATCGCGCCACCGCGGTACACGTCGCGGTCGAGCAGCGAGTGCAGCGTTACCACCGGGTCGTCGTGCTTGGTCGCCGGGTGCACGAAGTCGACGACGATGCCGGCCTCCTTGCCCGGGTGCCGGCGCGTGACCCGGCCCACTCGCTGCTGATAGATGCGCTTGGACGCCGTGGGGGCCAGGTGCATGCAGATCGTGGCCCGCGGGCTGTTCCAGCCCTCGGCGAGCAGCTGGGCGTTGACCAGCACGTCGATCTTGCCCGACTCGTAGTCGGCGAGGATCTTGGCCAGCTGGCGCTTGGGCGTCTCGCCCGACACTCCCTTGGCTTTCATGCCCATGTCCTGGAAGGCCTTGGCCACGTTGTAGGCGTGCCGCACGCCGGCCGCGTAGACGACGCCGGGCACGTTGTTGAACCGGGTCTTGTACAGGTCGGCGATCGCCATGTTGAAGGGCGTCTGGTCCAGCAGTTCGGCCAGCATCTCCTGGTCGAACTCGGTGTCCACCTCGCCGCGCCGCAGCGGGACCTTGGCGATCGTGCGCACGCCCGGTCCGGGCGGGATCCGGATGCAGCGAAGCGGCGAGATCACCCCGCGCCGCGCCGCCTGGGCGAGATCGAAGCGCGAGGTCTGGGTCGGGAAGAGGTCGGTGACGTGCCGGGCGATCAGCGCTCCGGTGGCGGTCATGCCGACGAAGACGGGGCCCGACCAGGCGCGGATCGCGGCCGAGGTCTTCTCGCCGAGCGCGGTGTGGGCCTCGTCGCAGATGACGATCGTGTAGGCGTCGGAGATCTTGCCCGCGTTGCGCACGAACCACTGGTAGGTCTCGACCGTGACGGGGCCGTTCGCCGCGTCGCGGCCGGCCAGGAGCGGAGCGTGGATCCGGTCGCGGTAGCCCCGGTCGCGCAGCTCGCCGTTGAACTGGTCGACCAGGTTGCGTCGATGGGTGAGGATCAGGATGCCGCCCGTCCGCGAGGCCTCAACGAACCCGAGCGCCGCCACCGTCTTGCCGGCGCCGGTGGCGTGCTCGAACCAGAAGCGCCGGTCGGCGTTGGGATCGTCGGGCGCCTCGTCGAGCTGGACGTCGGCGTCCAGCTCGTCGTCCTCGTCCTGCCAGTCCAGGGGCTCCTCGTCCTCGACGTCGCCGTCCTCTAGCTCGTCCTCGGCGTCCTCCTCGCCCGGGAGGGCGACCGAGGCGAGCGGGGGCGGCTCCGGCGGGGGAGCCGGCGCGGCGCCGTTGGTGGATCCGTTGCCGTTGCGCTGGGCCTCGGCCAGCAGCGCGGTCAGCGTGCCCGACAGCGCGTCGACCTGGTGGGCCGAGAGCACCGCGCCGTCGGCGAGGTGCGGCTCCTCCTCGGACAGGAGGCGCTCGAGCCCGAGCAGCAGCGAGAACCGCCGGCGCCACTCGATCGACGGCTTGTCGGCGCCGGCGTCGATCTCGGCCACGGCGGCGTCGAGGGCGGCCCGCCGGGCCGAGCCAGGCGACAGCGCATCCTCGAGGGTCTCGCCCTCGTAGACGAATTGCTCGCGCGTGAAGAGCTCCGCCCGCGCGATCGCGGCAGGTTCAGGAAAAGGGGTGGAATCACCCATACGGATCGGAAGGTTGCGTTTCGTAAATGCGAGCCGCGGAGGTACTGCGTGGCGACTCAGGCGGGCTCGCTAGAGACCGTGCGCGGGAGGAACTACCCTCAGAAGCGGATGCCCCCTCGCCGCCCACGGCTAGGAGGAATTGCCTCTCCATTAAAGCAGGTTCGGCTCGGCTGAACGCCCGTCCGGCGGCACGGCGCTTTCCGGGGCGCGGTGAGGCGACGGTGTCGAACGCGAGTGCCGCTGGACGGGCGTTTCAGCCTCGCTCACAGCCGGATCGCGGGCCAGCGGTCAGTGTCAGGACGGGGTACCCGGCCCCATGGACGCCGAGCGGAGCGAGGCCCCCTAATCTTCGGAGTCGATGACCGGCACCGCGGTGTACGAGATTCGCCGGGCCCGCAGCCGGGAGGAGCTGGCGGCCGCGCTCGAATTGCGCCACGACGTGTTCTGCGTGGAGCAGGGAGTGCCCGAGCGCGACGAGGTCGACGGCCGCGACCCCGAGGGCATCCACCTGGTCGCCGTGCGCGACGGCGAGCTGTTGGCCACCTGCCGGATCCTGCTCGTCGGCTCGACCTCCCAGTTCAGCCGGCTGGCCGTCCGCCGGTCGGCCCGGCGGCAGGGCATCGCCACCGCGATGCTGGCCGCCGCCGACGAGGAATCGCTGGCCGGCGGGGCGCGGCGGATCGTGCTCCACGCCCAGACCTACGCCCGCAGGCTGTACGAGACCGCCGGCTACCGGCCCCGCGGGCGGGTGTTCTGGGAGGCGGGGATCGAGCACATCGCGATGGAGAAGCTGCTCGATTGAGGGCGCCCATTGCCTGAGGTCCGGATTGACCCGCTGACGGGCCTCCGGGCGATCGTCGCCGGTGATCGGGCCCGTCGGCCGGGCGGGGAGCTCCGCGCGCCGCCGGCGCAGCCGCTCGATCCCGAGACCGACCCGTTCGCCGAGGGCCACGAGGACCGCACGCCGCCCGAGGTGTATGCGGTGCGCCCGAACGGTGGCGGGCCGGACACGCCGGGATGGACCGTGCGGGTCGTCCCCAACCTGTACCCGGCGCTGAGCGAGGACTCCGCGACGCCCGAGCCCGAGGCGAACCGCGACCTGTTCTGGGCCGGGCCGGCGCACGGCGCCCACGAGGTGATCATCAACGCCCCCGACGCCGTCACGTCGCTGTCGCACCTGACCCCCGAGCAGGTGGCGGAGGCCATGGGCGTGTGGCGCGAGCGCATGCGCACGCACTCGGACGCCGCCTACGTGCACCTGATCGTCAACGAGCAGCGCACGGCCGGCGCGTCGCTGCCCCACACCCACGCCCAGCTGTACGCGCTCGACTTCGTGCCGGCGGCGATTGCGCGCGAGCGCGAGCGCTTCGGGGCCTACGCGACGCGGACGATGGGCGGCAACCTGCTCGGCGACCTGGTCCAGGAGGAGGTCCGCCGGCGGGAGCGGATCGTGGCCATCGACGAGGAGACCGTGCTGATGGCGCCGTATGGCGCTCGGCTGCCGTTCCAGCTGATGATCGCGCCGCGGACGCCTCGCGCGAGGTTCGAGGAGGACGGGCCGCTCGGGGCGCACATGGTGCACGACGCCCTCACCCGGCTGACTCGGCGCCTGGGCGCGAGCCCGCCGCTCAACATGTGGGTACGCACGGCGCCGAGCGGCTCCGAGCACTTCTGCTGGCGGATCGACATCGTGCCGCGCCTGACCCACCTGGCCGGGCTCGAGCTCGGGGCCGGCGTGCACCTGAACATCGTGCCGCCCGAGCTGGTCGCGGCCGAGCTGCGCGATCAGGCGTGAGGGCGCTCGTCCAACGGGTAACCCGCGCCTCGGTGTCGGTCGACGGCGACGTCGTCTCGCGGATCGGGCCGGGGCTGCTCGTGCTCCTGGGCGTCGGGCTCCAGGACGAGGCGCGCGACGCGGACTGGCTGGCCGACAAGGTGCGCGCGCTGCGCATCTTCCCCGACGCCGACGGTCGCATGAACGAGCCGCTGGGAGACCGGGAGGTGCTGTGCGTGAGCCAGTTCACGCTGTACGGCGACGCACGCAAGGGCAACCGGCCAAGCTACGTGGCCGCCGCGGAGCCCGAGCGGGCGGAGGCGCTGTATGAGCGCTTCTGTGAGCGGCTCGGCGCGGCGCGGGGCGTGTTCGGGGCGATGATGTCCGTCGAGCTGGTCAACGACGGGCCGGTGACGCTGATGGTGGAGAGCCCGGTCAGGACACCTGGATCGTCCCGGTGATCCGGGAGAAGTTGCCGGCCAGGTCGGTGGCGGACAGGTTGATCGTGTAGGTCCCCTTGTGCTTGAGCGCCGGCACCGCGAACGAGCGCGTGCCGTAGCCGAAGGACGCGCTGGTCGAGAACAGCGTGTTGCCGCCGGGTCCGATGACCACGATCCCCACGCGGGAGTACTTCGAGAGCGAGAACTGGAGCGTGAAATGCTTGCCCTTGTGGGCCCGCTGGGTCACCAGGGCGAGCGCCGGGGGCGTGGTCAGGTAGGCGGTGAAATGCTGGGCGGTGACGCAGTAGACCGGCGCCTGGGTGCGCTGGCAGAGCTGCTGGAGGAAGCCGGTGACGAGCTCGTGGTAGCTCAGGGTGTCCTCCTGGCCTGGCTGGTACAGCGACCAGGCCCCGGTGTCGAAGTGCGGGACCTCGGCCAGCGCCTCGGCGTTGCCGGCGGCGAACAGCTGCTCGGCCTCGGCGTCGCCCGAGACCTGGGCGTAGTCGTAGAGCCCGATCAGCGACTGGAGGAAGGCGTTGATGATCGACGTGCCGGGGGTGAACGAGTACTGCACGTAGCGGGCGCCGAGCGGGGTGGCCACGCGCACGCCGAGGGGCGGTGGTGCGGTGAACAGCGCCAGGGCCTGGTGGGCGAGTTGGAGGTAGGTGGCGTCGTCGGTCGCCTGGTAGGCGCGGGTGAGCGCCTCGATCGCGGTGCCCTGCGACATCGCGCTCGTCCAGGGGGGCTTGCCGCCGCCGAACTGGAAGTAGTACTCCCAGACCGGGCCGCCGCCGCGGTTGACCGCGAGCGGGATCATCTGGGCGAGCAGCGCCTCCATCTCGGGGTAGTCGGCGGACCCGCCGGTGTACAGGCCGTCGGCCTTGCCGAACGTGCCGAGCACCTGGAGCTCGATCCCCTGGCCCGGGTAGTACTCCCAGAGGAGCTCCGAGCCCGTGAACTCGACGTAAGAGTTCGCGCTGGGCACGGTCCCCGTCGCCCACCACTGCCGGTTATAGCCGAGGGTCAGGAACAGGGCCGGCAGCCGGCCGGGCGTGAGCTTGCCGGCCACGGCGATGTTGTGCATGTTCTCGATCACCGCCTCGAGCTCCTTGGCGGGCGTCCCGTGGAGGTGGCGCTGGGTCTTCAGGGCGGCGTTCCAGGCCCCGTTGTAGGTGGCGTACTGGGAGGAGGTGATCGCCTGGGCCTTGAGCAGGCGGGTCAGCTCGCTGCTGACGGTCTTCTGCGGCTTGCGCTTGGGCTTGGGCTTCGGCTTCGCGGCCGCGGACGCGGCGGTGGCGAGGACCGGCGGCGCCGGGGTGGGCACGGCGGCCGGGACGAACGGGTCCTGCTTGACGGTGACGTGGCCGGACGGGCTCAGAACCAGCACGCGGGCCGCGTTCGCGTGCGCCGGCAGGGCGAGCGCGAGGACGAAGGCGAGCACAGCGAACACCGGCGCGACCCCTGCGCGCGGCGACCGTCGGTGAATCGACGTCACGCGTCTTTAACCAGCGCGGCAGCCCGATGTTTCGGTCGGGCGATCTGGCCCAAGCCAGTCTCAGCGGCTGCCTGGCAGTAGACCTGCCAGGTGGCCTCAGCGGCGTTCTCCCACGTCCAGGCGGGCGGCGGCGGGGCGGGCCGCACGGCCGATTCGGCCGCGGCGATGAGGCCGTCGAGGTCGTCGACCGCCGTGAGCGTGGCGCGCCCGTCCAGCACCTCTCGCAGCGCGGGGACGTCGGAGGCGGCGACCGGCGTCCCACAGGCCAGCGCCTCGATTGGGGGCAGCCCGAAGCCCTCGTCGTCCGACGGGAAGACCAGCGCGTGGGCGCCCGTGTAGATCGCGGCAAGCTCGTCGTCGGAGACCGCGCCGGTCAGCGTGACGCCCGGGAGCTCGTGCGCCCACTGCGCGGTCGGCCCGACGAGCACCAGTGGCATCGACCGGGCCGCGCGAGTCAGCGCGGCGACCCGCTTGCGCGGATCCGGCCGCTGCATGGCGCCGACCCACACCAGATAACGCTCGGGCAGCTCGAAGCGGTGGCGGACCGCGCTGACCTCCTCCTCGGAGCGGGGATGCAGCGACGCCGCCGGGGCCTCGGGGATCACCACGATGCGCTCGCGGGGGATCTCGAGCACCGCCTCGACGTCCTCGGCCACCACGCAGGTGGGGACGATCACTCGCGCGGCGCGCTGGACCGCGAGGTAGCGCAGCTTGAAGCGCAGGGTGGAGCGCAGGTACTGGCCGTGGCGCTTGAGCGGAGCGAGGTCGTGCAGCGTCACGACCATCGGTACCGGACAGCGCAGCATCGCGCCGTCGATCCACGGGGAGTGGAACACGTCGCAGCGGCGCGGCTGGTGGGTCTCGACGACCTGGCATTGCCCGAGGTCGCGCAGAGCCTGGAGCAGGCAGCGCGCGTAGCGACCGACACCATGGGTGCTTTTCGCTGGTCGGCTGTCGAATGCGACGTTCACGGGTCGTCCGGATGACGCACGCTGGTCCGGTTGGCGCACTCTAACCAACGGACCACCGGAAGTGTCGGGCGATCGGCGGACGGAATGCGGCGCGCTGTACGGTCGAGCTATCAGGGACTATTACGAGGATTTGTGGGAGCGGCTTCCGGCCGAGCTCGAGCCGCCCTCGTTCGAGCGCCGGCTCTCCTTCCTGCGCGATTCGGTGCGCGCCGGGGACCGTGCGCTGGACGTCGGCTGCGGGGCCGGCGAGTTCACCGCGGCGCTGTCCGACGCGGGCGCTGACGCGGTGGGCGTGGAGGTCGCGCAGGCAGCGGTCGAGCGGGCCCGCTCGGCGCATCCCTCGCTCGATTTCCGGTTGGTGCCGCTGGACGGGCCGCTGCCGTTCGAGGACGGCTCGTTCGAGCTCGTGTGGGCGAGCGAGGTGATCGAGCACGTGACCGACACCGCGCGCTGGCTTTCGGAGGTACGCCGCGTGCTGGTGCCGAGGGGTCGCCTGCTCGTGACCACGCCGTCGCACGGGCGGGTGCGCGTGGCGCTCGGCGGGGTCGAGCGGTTCTCCGAGCCGCTCGGGGATCACCTGCACCTGTACACGAAGCGGTCGCTCGAGACGCTTCTGCGCGAGTTCGGCTTCGCGGAGGTGCGGGCGCGGGCGGTAGAGGGGCCGCCGCTGCTCAGGCGGAGCCTGTACGCGTCCGCCGTGCGTTAAGCCCCCGAGCGCGCTTGGGCGAGCAGCTGGGCCGTGACGGCCGAGGTGCGATCAAGTTGCTGGGCGCGCTCGAGCTCGGGGAGCGCGAGGCCGGGCCGGTGAGCCTGGAGGTCGAACGAGCCGAGCTGCTGCCAGGTCTGCGCGTTGGACGGCTGGACCTGGGTGGCCTTCACGAGCTCTGCGCGGCTGGCCGCCTGGTTGCCGGTGGCCGAATAGATCGCCGCGAGCTCCCACAGCGGATCGACCGACACCGGGTCGCTGTCGGCGGCGCTCCGGGCGTCGGTCAGGGCGGCCGGCGCATCGCCTCGGGTCATGGCGTCGATCGCGGCGGTGACCTGGTCGGAGGAGTGCAGCGGCTGCCACACGAACCAGGCGGCGATCAGGGCGACGGCGAGGATCGCGGTGGCGGCCGCGGCGCGACCGAGCGGCAGACCACCCGCGCGGGGTTTGGGTGGGGCTCCGGTCGCGGGTCCGGGCCGGACGTCGGTCGCGGGTCCGGGCCGGCCGTCGGCCGCGGGTGCGGGCCGGACGTCGGCCGCGGGCCGGACGTCGACCGCGGGTTCGCCGTCGGAGAGCGGGCCGCGCCCGGCCAGCCACCCCGCGCACACCAGCGCTGGCACGGTGACGCCCGGGATGAACCACGTCCAGTCGATCAGCGACGAGACCGCGTAGGTGACGACGACCGCGAGCAGGGTGACCATGCCGATCCACTCGGGCGCGTCGGGTCGGGTCGGGGTTAAGGCGCGTCTGACCGCGGCGCCCCACGCGATCAGCAAAGCGAGGCTCACCGCGATGCCGATCAGCCCGAAGTCGGCGAACGTCTCGATCGCGTAGCTGTGGGCGTGGGCTACCGCGAGCGGGTTGGTCGTGTAGCGGGTCCGCGCGGTGTCGAAGCCGCCGGCGCCGGCGCCGGCCAGCAGCGCGTGCTCGCCGACCTTCAGGCCCTCGTGCCAGTACAGCGGGCGGCTGTTGGAGAGCTGAGCCAGGCGCCCCGGGTTGTTGCCGACGCCGCTCGACGGGGTGGTGCTGGTCAGCGTGCTCCACACGTGTGAGACCTCGCCGGTCAGCCCGCGCGAGGAGGCGGCCGCGCCGGCGACCGCGGCCACCGGCACGAGCGCGACGCCGATCAGGAGCACGGTGCCGATCCGCCGGCGGACCGGCGCGGGCAGCGCGACGCGGTCCATCGCGAGGGTGGCGGCGAACCCGGCGAACGCGCTGAGGATGACGACCACCAGGAGCACCACGCCGAAGTCGTGGCCGGCCGCGGTGCGCGCGGCGAGCGACGCGTTGTCGTGAGTGATCGCGTGGTGGCCGAGGGCGTAGAGGGTGGCGACCGCGCCACCGAGTGCGCCCAGCGCGAGCAGCAGGGTGGCGCGCAGGCGCAGCGGCACGAGCGCGAACCAGCACCCGAGCCCGATCACCGCGGCGAGCACCGCGCCGCGCGAGTAGGACAGCACCAGCGTGGTCAGCAGCACGGCGAGGGCGGGCACGGTGAGCGAGCGCAGCAACCGCCCGGTGGCCGGGCGGGTGCCGGCCCACAGGCAGGCCGGGAGGCCGAGCGCGGCCATCAGGCCGGTGGCGTTCCAGTAGCCGAACGGCACCCGCAGGCGCCCGAGGGTGTCGTTCGCGTTGAGCGTGGCCGGGAACACCTTGGCGAGCAGCGCGTAGCCGCACACCACGGCGGTCACCGCCCCGAGCGCGCCCAGCACGGCCGGCCACCGATTCGGGGCGAGCCGGGCCAGCATCGCGGCGGCCGCGAAGGCGGCGAGGTAGGAGAGCGTCCGGTTGGCCTCGAGCCAGGAGGTGGCCGGCTGCACCGACCAGGCGATCGACAGGTAGGTGAGCGCGGCCAGCGCCCCGAACAGCGCGACGGCGGCGACGCCGTGGACCGGCCGGCGCGGCGCGCGCACGAGCACAAGCGCCGCTGCGCAGGCCACGCCGGCGAGCAACAGAGCGATCTGCACCCACGTGTTCGGACCGAGGTCGGTGCCGCCGGTGGCCACGAACACGACCACGCCGAAGGCCGCGGCCAGCAGTGCGCCCAGCGCGGCGTCAACGGGCACCCCGATCACACGGGTGCGGCTCACCGGCGTCTCCTCGGTCGGCTCGGGCGTGGCGCTCCGGGGCGCCGTGGCGAGAGACGACACGCGGCGAGCGTACCAACCACCCTCGGATATCGTCGTCGCCATGCCGGATGGGACGACGCTCGCGATCCAGGTCGTGAACTACCGAACACGGCGCTATCTAGAACGATGCGTCGAGACGGTGGTTTCTGATCTGGACGGCAGCGGGCTGGGCTTTGAGATCAACCTGCTCGACAACGCCTCGGGCGAGGACCTCGGGGATTTGGCGGCTCGGTTCCCACGTTGCCGGACGTTCGTGGCGCCTTCCAACCTCGGGTTCGGCGGGGGGCACAACCTCCTGGCGCGCGAGACCGAGGCGCCGTATCTGCTGATCCTCAACCCCGACGTGGAGCTCACCGCCCCCGGCACGGTCGAGCGGCTGCTCGGCGTGGTGGCCGGCGATCCTCGGGTGGCGATCGCGGGCCCGAAGCTGGTGATGGCCGACGGGTCTCCGCAGCCCTACGACCACGGGCGGCTGCACGGGCCGCGGGCGGCGATCGCGTTGAAGGGCGGGCACAGCTACTGGCGGGCCACCGACGTGCGCCAGGAGGTGGCGTGGGTGTCGGGCGCGGCGATGCTGGCCGACCGCCCGGCCTTCATGGACATCGGCGGTTTCGACGAGGAGCTGTTCCTCTACAAGGAGGACGAGGACCTGTGCCTGCGCCTGCGCGAGGCGGGCGAGTTGGTCGTGTACGAGCCCGGCGTGACCATGTCCCACCACGGGTCGGTGGTGGCCGACCGCGAGTCGGAACTGGCCGCGGCGG
>CAWHTT010000020.1:0-80633 GCA_963832315.1 uncultured Solirubrobacterales bacterium
GATGGATCGCGGTCGCCGGTGGTCTGCTCGAGGGCATCAGCGTGATCGTGTACGTCGTGGCCTTCGGCAGTGCGGCCAGCGACTTCGTCAGTCACGGCAGCCAGACCTATCCCGAGGCCAGCACGCTGCTCGGTCGGCCAAGCCTGCTGATCTCCCAGATCGGCAACTACCTGGGGCTGTTCCTGCTCGCCATGGCCCTAGTGTTGGTGTCGCTGAACGCGATGCGGGTGGGATTGCTCACCCGCTTCCTGGGCTACCTGGGGATCATCGGGGGCGTACTGACGATCATCCCGCTGGTCCCGATCCCGATCGTCGAGGCCTACTGGCTGCTAGCCCTGGCCTACCTGCTGAGCGGTCGCTGGCCGAGCGGCGTGCCCCCGGCCTGGAGCAGCGGCCGGGCCGAGCCCTGGCCGAGCAGTCAGCGCGCCGCCAGAGGTCAACCGGCCGCCCGTGGCAGGCGGGCCAAGCCCGCGCCGGCGCCTGCGCCCGAGCCGGTCGGCGCGCCGTCCCCCGCGGCCGGCGGCACGCGGTCGACGACGCCCAAGCGCAAGCGCAAGCGACGGAAATAGCCCCGCCCCGCTACTACATACGTCCGGTCCGCTAAGGGCGAGCGCGCCGGATGCCGATGCAGACAATGCTGTCCCGGCTCCTGTCCACGCCGGGGGCCGGGACAGGTTCGCTTCGCCACATGCTGGAGGGGCGTTACACACAGTTCCGCTACCGATCTAGGACCACTCGCCTGGGGCGCAGGCCGGGAGTGGGCTGTGCGGGCTCGAGTTGGTGACCGTCGAGCGGCCCAACGCCGTTCGACGGTCACCGTTCATCGTGCGCTGGGCGCCGCTCAGCGCGGCGACCCGGCCGCTCAGCGATTCCACTCTTGAGGCCTGTCCGGTCCGGGTGCAACTTACGCGCCGACTGTCAACCCCTCATCAGGAGGATTGGATGGAAGCCGCAAACATCGGAGGGCGCGAGGCCGACGTGGCGCCGGCCGCCGAGCCCATGGGCGGGCGTATGGCCGGCTGGACGCCGGCTGACCCGGGTCCGCTGGGTCTCGCCGCCTTCGCCGGGACAACGTTCATGCTCAGCCTGGTTAATGCTGGGCTGGTCGGGGTCCAGCATGTCGCCCCGGGCGGCGGTCTGCTGCCAATGGTGGCTGCTCTAGCGCTCGCCTACGGCGGCGTCGCCCAGTTCGTGGCGGGACTCTGGGAGTTCCGGACCGGCAACACGTTCGGCGCCGTGGCGTTCTGCTCCTACGGAGCGTTCTGGATCTCGTTCTACTTCATCGTCCAGTCGGCGGGCAAGAACGTGCCGACCGTGTTCTTCAGCGGCCTCGGGCTGTACCTCTGGATGTGGGGAATCTTCACCGCCTACATGTTCATCGCGTCGCTGCGAACAACGGCGGCGGTGGCGGCGGTGTCCCTACTTCTGGCGATCACGTTCATCGTCCTCGGGATTGGGAACTCGGCGCTGACCGGCACGCATGACGTGACCAACGGCACGATCAAGCTCGGCGGCTACATCGGCATCGTCACGGCGCTCGTCGCCTGGTACGCGTCATTCGCGGTGGTCGTCAACTCGACCTTCGGTCGGGTAATGATGCCGGTCATGCCCCTCAGGCACTGACCGACGCGAGAAAAATCGACGGCGAGCCTGCGCTGGAGTACAACTACAGGCAGAAATCGCCACATGAGTGCAAAGCAGCGGAGCGCCGGCGGCAACGCCGGCGCTCCAGGCTGTCCAGTGGTCGGATGCCAGTTCGCTGGAAGGAGAGACTTGCATGGCCGATGTGATTCAGGAACCGCCGGCTGAGCCGGAGACCGGCGACTCCGGGGTGTCGGAGGCGCAGATCGCGGTTCACTGGCGCGAGGAGGAGTACTTCCCGCCGCCGGCGACGTTCAAGGAGCAGGCGAACGCGGGCGACGATGCGATCCTCGAGCGCTTCGCCGAGGAGCGCTTTCCGGACAGCTTCGTCGAGTACGCGGAGATGCTCGACTGGGATCGCAAGTGGGACACGATCGTCGACACCAGCAATCCGCCGTTCTTCAAGTGGTTCCTGGGCGGGCGGTTGAACGCGTGCGTCAACTGCGTCGACCGCCATCTGGAGACCCGCGGCGATCGTAACGCGCTTATCTGGGTGCCCGAGCCCGAGGACGTCGAGCCCGTCGAGATCACGTACGCCGAGCTCCATCGACGGGTCAACGAGTTCGCGGCCCTCGTCAGCGACTTCACGGGGCTGACGACCGGCGACCGGATCACCTTCCACCTGCCGATGGTGCCCGAGCTGCCGGTGTCGATGCTGGCCTGCGCGCGCCTCGGGGTGATCCACTCCGAGGTGTTCGGCGGCTTCAGCGGCGCGGCGTGCGGTCAGCGCATGGCCGACGCCGACAGCACCGTGCTGGTCACGATGGACTCCTACTACCGCAACGGGGACCTGATCGATCACAAGGTCAAGGCGGACGAGGCGATAGCGGAAGCGCGCAAGGAGGGGATCGAGGTCGAGAAGGTGCTCGTGTGGAGGCGCATCCCCGGCGAGTACCACTCCGCGAGCCCGATGGTCGAGGGACGCGACTACTTCGTCGACGAACTGCTCGGCAAGTACTCCGGAGCGAGGGTCGAGCCGGTCTCGCTCGCGGCGGAGGACACGCTGTTCCTGATGTACACGAGCGGCACGACCGGCCGCCCGAAGGGCGCGCAGCACTCGGTCGGCGGCTACATGGCCTACGTGACCGGCACCTCGAAGTACTACCAGGACATCCACCCCGACGACACGTACTGGTGCTTCGCCGACATCGGCTGGATCACCGGGCACTCGTACATCGTCTACGGGCCTCTGTCGCTCGGGACCACGAGCGTCATGTACGAAGGGGTGCCCACCTATCCCGACCCGGGCCGCCCCTGGCGGATCGCCGAGAAGCTCGGTGTGAACATCTTCCACACCGCCCCCACGACGATCCGGATGCTGCGCAAGGTCGGTCCGGACGAGCCGGCCAAGTACAACTACCACTTCAAGACGATGACCACCGTGGGCGAGCCGATCGAGCCCGATGTGTGGCGGTGGTACCACCAGGTGGTGGGCAAGGGCGAAGCGGCGATCACCGACACGTGGTGGATGACCGAGACCGGCGGGTTCCTGGGCAGCACGCTGCCCGGACTGCAGCCGATGAAGCCCGGAAGCTGCGGGCCGGCCGCGCTCGGGATCCAGCTCGTGGTCTACGACGAGAACGGCGCAGGAGATCCCGCGCGGATCCGGGAAGGCGGGCTACATCTGCGTGCGCAACCCGTGGCCCGGCCGGATGCTCACCGTGTGGGGCCAGGACCAGCGCTTCATCGACACCTACTACGCGAAGTTCAACAAGGACCCGAACAGCAAGGACTGGCGCGACTGGCCGTTCATGTGCGGCGACGGCGCGGTCGAGGCCCCGGACGGCTACTTCCGGATCCTCGGCCGGATCGATGACGTGATCAACGTGGCCGGGCACCGTCTCGGGACCAAGGAACTCGAGTCGGCCGCGATCACGGTCGACGAGGTGGCCGAGGCGGCGGCGGTTCCCGTCGTCGACGAGATCCGCGGCAAGATCGTCGAGATGTACGTCTCGGTCAAGCCGGGGGTCGACCCGGCCGGAATCGACCGCAAGGTGTCCGACGCGATCGTCAGGGAGATCGGCGCGATCGCCCGGCCCAAGAACGTGTGGATCGTCAAGGACATGCCCAAGACCCGCTCCGGGAAGATCATGCGGCGCGTGATCGCCGCCGTCTCGAACTTCACCGACACGGGCGACGTGAGCACGCTGGCCAACCCGGAGATCGTCGACGAGATCCGCCACCACGTGCAGCACGAGAAGGCGGCCAAGGGCGAGGTCCCGCGCGAGCTCTCCGAGGCTGAGAAGCAGGAGATCGCCGCGTACGGACACGCGGAGTAGGCCGTCCCGCCATAGCTTGCTACCGCGCCCGGTCCCCGGACTGGGCGCGGTTTTCAGGTTGCCGAAACCGTCGCGTGCCCCGAGAGTCCGGCGATTTGGCCTGCGCGCCCCGGGTAAGTACCTTTGTAGAGCTCGCAAAGGAGAGGATCCCTGTGGCAGACACGGCAACCGAGAAGAGCCTCGAGTCCAAGCTCGAGGACATGCTCGACATCGAGACGTTCGACCCCCCCGAGGAGTTCGCGAAGAACGCCCTTTTGAACGACCCGTCGATCTACGACGAGGCCGAGAAGGACTGGAAGGGCTGGTGGATGAAGCAGGCCAAGGAGCTGCACTGGTTCAAGGAGCCATCCGAGGACCTCGACGACTCCGACCCGCCGTTCTACAAGTGGTTCTCCGACGGCAAGATCAACGCCTCCTACAACTGCCTGGACCGCCACGTCGAGGACGGCAACGGCGACCGGGTCGCGTTCCACTGGCGCGGTGAGGAAGGCGAGGAGGAGGACCTCACCTACGCCGACTTGCTCCGCGACACGCAGAAGCTGGCCAACGCCCTAAAGGATCTCGGCATCGAGAAGGGCGACATCGTCGGGATCTTCCTGCCGATGATTCCCGAGGTCGTCGTGGCGATGATGGCGTGCGCGCGGATCGGCGCTCCGCACAACGTCGTCTTCGGCGGCTTCTCGCCCGACTCGGTCAAGGAGCGCATGGAGTTCTCGGAGGCCAAGGCGCTGATCACGGTCGACGGCGCGCGGCGCAAGGGCAAGACCGCCCCGATCAAGCAACAGGTCGACGAATGCATGGGGGGCCTCGAGGCCCTCGAGCACATCATCGTGGTCAAGCGAACCGACGCCGACTGCGAGATGAAGGACGGGCGCGACGTCTGGTACCACGAGATCGTCGAGAAGGCCGATGACGACTGCCCGGCCGAGGAGCTCGACGCCGAGCATCCGCTGTACGTCCTGTACACGAGCGGCTCGACGGCCAAGCCCAAGGGCGTGCTGCACACGACCGGCGGCTATCTCACCGGGATCTCGGCGACGCACAAGTACGTGTTCGACCTGCACCCGGACGACGACGTCTACTGGTGCTCGGCCGACGTCGGCTGGGTCACCGGCCACTCCTACATCGTGTACGGACCCATGGCCAACGGCGCGACCAGCGTGATGTACGAGGGTGCGCCGGACTACCCGCACAAGGGGATCTGGTGGGAGCTGTGCGAGCGCTACGGCGTGACCAAGTTCTACACCGCTCCAACGGCTATCCGTGCCTGCATGAAGTGGGGCGTGGAGCACGTCGAGAAGCACGACCTCTCGAAGCTGAAGCTGCTCGGCACGGTCGGTGAGCCGATCAACCCGAAGGCATGGCTCTGGTACCACGTGGTGATTGGCGGCGAGCGCTGCCCGATCGTCGACACGTGGTGGCAGACCGAGACCGGCGCGATCATGGTCACGCCGCTGCCCGGCATCGTCGACACCAAGCCGGGGTCGGCCACGCGGCCGTTCCCGGGCATCGCCGCCGAGGTGGTCGACGAGAAGGATGGCGAGCCGGTCGACGACGGACAGGGCCTGCTCATTCTCAAGCGCCCCTGGCCGGCCATGCTCCGCACCCTCTACAAGGAGGACGACCGGTTCGTCGAGACGTACTTCGAGAAGTTCGGCAAGGAGACGTACCTGGTCGGCGACGCCGCGCGCAAGGACAAGGAC
This sequence comes from uncultured Solirubrobacterales bacterium, assembly GCA_963832315.1. GTDB lineage: Bacteria > Actinomycetota > Thermoleophilia > Solirubrobacterales > Solirubrobacteraceae > Palsa-465. The sequence continues at coordinate 5,624 of CAWHTT010000020.1, forward strand.
GGCTACCTCTGGATCATCGGACGGATCGACGACGTGGTGAACGTGTCCGGGCACCGCATGTCGACCGCCGAGGTCGAGTCCGCGATCGTGGCCCACAACAAGGTGGCCGAGGCGGCCGTGATCGGTCAGTCCGACGAGGACTCAGGCCAGTCGATCACCGCGTTCGTAACGCTCGAAGGCGACGACACCGAGGGCTCCGATGAGCTCGTCAGCGAGATCCGCGAAACGGTGGCCAAGCGGATCGGCAAGCTCGCACGGCCCAAGCGGATCATCTGGGCCGACGACCTGCCGAAGACGCGCTCGGGCAAGATCATGCGCCGGCTCCTGCGCGACATCGCCGAGGGCCGCGAGTTCGGTGACGTCACCACGCTACGCGACCCCGACGTGATGAAGCAGCTCGAGGGGAAGGTCCAGGAGGAGCAGAAGGCTGAGGAGTCGTGATTAGGGCGTGAGTTCGCGCTCCGGGCTCCCGGGCGCCGGCCGCTGTTCGCGCGGGTTCGAACGGGGTCGGGCGCGAGGGAGCCCGGAGCGCATTCCTCACGCCCCTCTGACGGTCCGCCGGCCGTCCTCCTCCTGGCCTCAGAGGCCCTCTTCGCAAGCCGGTTAGACCCCGAGGCGTTTGCCGAGGTCCGCGACGTGCCGGCGCGCCACCGGGATGACGTGTCCGTCGCCGAAGGCCAGCTCGGCGGTGCCGCCGAGCAGGGGGCGGAGCTCGACCGCGCGGGACAGGTTGGCCACGTACTGGCGGTGCACGCGAACGAAGTCGAACGGCGTCCAGCGCCGCTCGATCTCGCTCAGTGTGGTGCGCAGCAGGTAGCGGCCGTCCTCGGTCACGATCCGGACGAAGTCGCCGTGGGACTGGACGTAGAGCACCGAGCCACGGCTGATCAGCCGGGTCGAGCCGGCGCGGGCGCCCGACGCGGCGATCATGTCGCTTGCGCCGGCGGACGGCGCCCGTGCGCGGTGCCCGTTCCCGTCGGCGGGATGACTCTCCGCGGTCTCGACCGCGGCGGCGATCCGCTTCAGCGCCTCTTCGAGCCGGCGCCGGCTGACCGGCTTGCGCAGGTAGTCGAGCGCTCGCAGCTCGAAGGCGTCGACCGCGCCGCTGTCGTAGGCGCTCACGAACACCAGCTGCGGCGCCGAGGCGAAGCGCCGCAGCACCCGGCCCAGCTCGACGCCGTCCAGATCGGGCATCCGGACGTCGAGGAAGATCGCGTCGTAGGACTGGCTCGAGGCCTTGAGCAGCGCGTCGTGGCCACCGAAGGCGCACTCGACCTCGCGTACGGCCGGGAAGCTGCGCAGCAGGCGGGCCAGATCCTCGAGCTGAGTGTGCTCGTCGTCGACGGCGAGGATCGTCAGCTGGTCCGAGCTCATATCGTTCCGGCCAGCTCGGGCTGGGGAATCTCCCCGCGCAGGTTGGGGACGGTCATCACCGCGGTCGTCCCCTCGCCGAGGTCGGACTCGATCCGAAGCGCGTAGCGCTCGCCGAACGTGGCGCGCAGGCGGGCGTCGACGTTGGATACCCCGATGCCGCCCCCGGCGCCGGCCAGCACCGCCTCCAGCCGCTCGGGCTCGATTCCGATGCCGTCGTCGGACACGCGCAGCTCCACATCGCCACCCACGATCGTGGCCGAGATGGCCACCCGCCCGCGCCCCGCCCGGCGCTCCACCCCGTGGCGCACCGCGTTCTCGACCAGCGGCTGCACCGACATGGCCGGCACCACCGCCCCGCGCGTGTCGCTCGGCACGTCGACCGTGACATGCAGGCTGTCCCGAAAGCGTGCCCGCTCGAGCCGGAGGTAGCGCTCGACGTGCTCGATCTCCTCGCCCAGAGTCACGTAGGAGCGTCCGTCCCGGAACAGGTAGCGCGTGAACTCGGCGAAGTCCGTCAGCAGGTCACGCGCCTCCTCGGGCCGGGCATGGATGTCGCCGGCCACCGCGGCCAACGCGTTGTAGATGAAGTGCGGCGAAATCTGAGCCCGCAGTGCGCGCAGCTCTGCCTGGGCCACCCGCTCCTCCTGCTCGGCGACCAGTGATAGCTCGACCTGAGCCGAGACCAGGCTGGCCGCCTCCTGGACGACGCGGAGCTCGTGGTGGCTGGGACGGCCCACGGTCCGGTAGAAGGCGATCAGGGTCCCGATTCGCCTGCCCTGGGCCAGAAGCGGCACGAGCACCGCCGAGCGCAGCGGGCAGGTCGGATCGGAGGAGACCAGCCGGGGCACGATGTGCAGCCGGTGGTCGCCTGCGCGCTCGAGCAGTCTCGACAGGAGATCGCCCGGGCGCACCTGGTCGCGGCCCTCGCCGTCGATGGCCAGCACGGCGCGGGTGTCGGCGAGCGCGATTGCCGCCGCGCCGGTCAGCGCGCGCAGGTGCGGCACGGCCCGCTCGGCGTTGCGCTCGGTGAGGCCCTTGCGCAGGTGCGGGAGCGTGGTCGTGGCGGCGTGCAGGGCCGCCTGCATGGCCGCCTCGGGAATCCCCGCTGTGCTCGGCGCGCGCATGGCTCTCCACACCGCCAGGACGATCGCGGCAATCCCGATGCCTAGTCCTACGCCCAGAGCCAGATCCATGGTGAGCACTCGAAAGGTTACTGGGGCTCGTGTCGGTTGTTACGGATTGGTGTCGAGGCGCCCCAATCTCGCGAGAATGAGTCCGAGACTCAATCTCGGTTTGTGGTGGCTGCGCTTGTGTGAGCGACCGGCGGGCGCGATCATGGGGCGATGAGCTCGACCACCACCTTCACCTCTTACGAGCAGGCGCGCGAGCAGCACGGCTGGAACGTGCCCGAGCGCTACAACATCGCGGTCGACGTGTGCGACCGCCACCCGCGCGAGAAGCTCGCGATGATCCACGAGGACTTCGGCGGGCGGATCCGCGAGGTCTCGTGGGGCGAGCTCCAGGACGACTCCAACCGGTTCGCGAACGTCCTGCGCGCCCACGGCGTCGAGCCGGGCGACCGCGTGGCGATGCTGCTGCCGCCCACGCCGGAGACCGCGGCGGCGTTCTTCGGGGTGTGGAAGGCCGGCGCGATCCTGCTCTCGATGTCGGTCCTGTACGGCGACGAGGGCATCCGTCATCGCGTGCGCGACTCCCAGCCCAAGGTGCTGCTGACCAACGCTCAGAACCAGGGACGCGTCGAGCGCGACCTGGTGGAGCACGTGCTGGTGCTCGACGACGAGCTGCTGGGGCGCGGCACGACCGCGTTCGAGCCGGTCGACACCGCGGCCGATGACCCGGCCCAGCTCTACTACTCCTCGGGCACCACAGGACTGGCCAAGGGCATCCTCCATGCCCACCGCTACATCCTGGCCCACGAGGAGTTCATCTACTGCCACGACCTGCGCGAAGGCGAACTGTTCCACGGTATGGGCGAGTGGGCCTGGGCGGCCGGGATCTGCCCGCTGCTCGGCCCGTGGCGGATGGGCGCGGTCCAGGCCGTGTACCAGCGCGAGGGCGGCTTCGACCCGCACAAGCAACTCGACTTCCTCTCCCGCCACGGCGTGAGCAACGTGTTCGGGACGCCGACCGCGATCCGCTCGATGATGTCGATCTCCGACGCCGGGACCCGCTACCCGCAGAAGTTCCGCATCGTGTGCTCAGCCGGCGAGCCGCTGAACCCGGAGGCCATTCGCTGGTTCCGCGATCAGTACGGGATCACCGTGCTCGACTACTACGGCCTCACCGAGTCCTATCCGCTGTGCGCCAACTATCCCTTCATGGAGGTCCGGGAAGGCTCGATGGGCAAGCCGATGCCGGGCTGGGAGGTGGCGATCCTCGACGAGGATGAGCGTCCGGTCGCGCAGGGTGAGCGCGGTGAGATCTGCCTGAAGGCGAGGTCCAATCCCCACTACCCGCTCGGCTACTGGAACCGCCCGCCCGAGGACACCGAGGAGGCGTTCGGGGGCGACTGGTTCCACACCAAGGATGCTGCGCGCGCCGACGAGGAGGGCTACTTCTGGTACGAGGGCCGCGCCGACGACGTGATCATCTCGGCCGGCTACCGGATCGGCCCGTTCGAGGTCGAGTCGGCCTGCCTGGAGCACCCGGCGGTGGCCGAGGCCGCTGCGGTCGCCTCACCCGACGAGCGCCGGGGCAACGTGGTCAAGGCGTTCGTGGTGCTGGCCTCCGGGCACGAGGCCTCGCCCGAGTTGGCCGAGGAGATCAAGGCCTTCGTCCGCGATCGCCACTCCGCCTACGCCTACCCCCGCCTGATCGAGTTCGTGTCCGACCTGCCCAAGACCCTTACGGGCAAGATCAGGCGAATCGAGTTGCGCCAGCAGGAGCAGGAAAGGGTGAGCGGCTCGGGCTGAGTCCGCCCGCCGACACTTTTCATGTGAAGCCTCTTACCCCGGTCCCGGCGGTCTTGCGGATCCGCGGCGCGGGGTATAGGGTGGCCGCGTTTCTTGGGGGGCCGGTCAAACTGAGGAGAGGTGATGCACAGAGTGTTGCGTTCGCGTGCGCTCGTACCGGTCGTCGCATGCCTGGCGTTGGCAGCGTTCGCGCCGGCGGCGGTGGGCGCCACCAAGTTCCGTCCGCGCATCGCAAACGCGATGGGGCTGGCCCCGACGATCACAGGGCAGCAGCCCGACCTTCCGGCAGGCGAGCTACAGACGCCAGTGACTTATCACGGCGGCTCGGTGATGGTCGGCGGGGTCACTGTCCACACAATTTTCTGGACCGGTGGCACGCACCCGTTCAACCCGTCGCCCGACACAGCGGACAGCGTTCCGGACTACGTCGGAATGCTCCAGCAGTTCTTCGGAGACCTCCATGCTGCGGGCACGGGAACCGCGGCCGGCGGGGCTACCGATTGCGCCAACGCAACGAACCCGTGCAGCGTGTTCACGACCCTGCCGCAGTGGGCGCAGGAGTCAAATGTCGACCACTCGACCAGCAACGGGCCTCCGGGACTGATCTCCGGGGACAACACGATCAACTACGCCACGACGGGCGGGGCGAACACCGGAAACCTGACGGTCACAGGCGACTCGATCGTCGACGCCGATCCGTACCCTTCGCTCGCTGACCAGTGCGCCTCCCCGCAGCAGCAGTCGGTCTGCATCACCGACCAGGAGGTGCAGGACGAGGTGAACAGCGTCGTCGACCAGGTGGGCGGAAACCGGGGACTGCACGACCTCTGGTACGTGTTCCTGCCCGGTGGCGTGGACGAGTGCATCGTCCCGGGCGCGTGTGGGACCAACGCGTTCGGCGGCTACCACTCGCTGTCTGACAACGGCAGCGGCGTCACGATCTACGCGCTGACGATTGACCCGAGCATCGAGTCGAGGAATGCCTTCGAGGGGGGCAAGGACCCGAACGGCAACCCCGACGCGGAGCTCACCGTCGACATCGCCGCGCACGAGACCGAGGAGGCCATGACAGACCCCGAGGGCGTCGGCTACATGGACCCCAACGGCTTCGAGATCGCGGACAAGTGCGAGTTCGGCCCCGCATTGGGGACGATCCTCGGTCACAACCAGACGCTCCCGGACCACGGGGCGTTCAACCAGGTCATCAACGGCCACGACTACCTGCTCCAGGAGATGTGGGCAAACCAGGACGTCCTCGGCTCGGACGGCACCCCAGCCTGCGTCCAGTCGACCCGGGTCGCGACGCCTCCGGGCATGCCGCTGCCTCAGGTCGACCTGTCGCAGTTCAAGACCGGCGCCGGCAACGTGACCGGGAACATCGGTGCCGCGACGGCCGGCGTGGGCGTCGTGGTCTCGCTGCTCCGCGCCGGGGACACTGTGGCGACCAGCAACCAGGGCACCACGGATGGCAACGGCAACTGGAGCGTCGCCCTGCCGCGGCCGGTCGGCGATGACCGCGAGGAGGTCGACGTCACCTACTCGGGCGCGGGCGCGCCGCAGGATCAGACCATCTTCACCGGAAACGGCGGAGACCCGTTCGGTGAGGCGGGCTGGAGCGGATGGTTCGTGCTCGACAACGGGAGCGCCCTCACCAGCGACGATCAGCAGTTCGGGGCGTTCGGCGGTCCGACCCTGATGATGGGGCCGTGCTTCCAGACGGGCCTGCTCGGGGCGACGATCAACGGCAGCACGCTCGCGGTGGGAAGCAGCGGGGAGACGAGTCCGACGGACTTCTGCGGGACCGAGACCGACGTGGCCGACGCGCCGCTCACGTCCGGCACCGCACCGGGCCCGGGCGACGTCGTCACCTCGAACTCCAACGACAACCGGGCCTTCATGGACCCGAACAACAGCCTGGCCATCACGGGCGTCAGCCCGAATCCGTTGGGCGGCCTGGTCAACCTGACCGTGCCCGTCGCCGAGACGGATGCGATCGGTCCGTTCCCGAGCGACACAGGCGTGTTCACGCCGGGCGGGATCCCGAGCTGCACCGCCGACCTGGCGGCGCAGAGCGTGACCTGCACGGGCCTCGTTCCCACCGAGCACTACACGGTGAACGGCGCTCCCGCCGTCGCCGGCGACGACGGGACGGCCTCGGTTGCGATCGCCGTGCACCGCGGTGACACCGTCACGCTGTCGAACGGGTCGCGGCCGCTGACCACGCTGCATGTCGCCAACCTGAGAGTCGATCTCACCGGCGACAACGGCACCGTGACCGGCGGCACGTGCTCGCCGCTGCAGTACTTCGGATCAGCGCTGACAAGCGCCCCGATCAGTGCGGCGGCCGGCTTCCCGACCGACGTTGTGGGCAGCGGATCGGAAGGAACCGGTCAGATCTGCCCGTCGAGCGGCAACGCCGGCGGACTGTCCGCCGGCGCGCTCGCTCAGAGCGACGACCTGAGCGGCGGCCAGACCGTGACCGAGGTCGCGGACGTGGCGGACACCTCGCCGTTGGCGGGCGAGACTGTGTACGGCACGTTCACAGCGCTGGCCGAGGCCACGGATGGCTCATCGCAGATCGCGCTGACGATCAGCAAGGGTGGAGTCCCGGTGTTTACGAGCTCGAACGTCGACACGCCGTCCGGCGTCACGGTGTCGGGCCTGTCGCCGGGTAACTACACCGCCAAGTGGGTCGTGACCAACGCCAACGGTGACACCCGCACGGTCACCACGCGGTTCATCGAGCAGTCCGCGCTCCAGGGCGCGCAGGGGCCACAGGGACCGCAGGGACCGCAAGGCCCGCAGGGTCCCCAAGGACCGCCGGGGCCCAAGCCCAAGGTGACCTGCAAGCTCATCAAGCACCACAAGATCCGGTGCACGGTGACGTTCCCGAAGGGCAGCAGCAAGCACGGGATCGTGCGGCTGGCCGTGTCACGCGGCGGCAAGCTCGTCGCGCTCGGTCATGCCACGGTCAACCACGGAAGGGCGACGGTCACGATGCGTGAGCTTCGTGCCTCCTCGCGCGGCTCATGGAGGGTCGTCGTCGTGTTCAGCCGGACCGTGAAGGGATCAGCCAACACGGTCACGGTGTCGATGAGATAAGTCGGGCTGGTTGCTTCCGGTCCGCCACCGCGCGGACCGGAAGCCGCCGGCGCAGTACCAGTCAGCGGCCGGCGGTGACCCGCGCCTGGCTGCGCATCTCGGACAGGATCCGCTCGAGCCGGGGCTCGGTATCCCGATCGACGTGGGTCATCATCGCGCCGACGGCTGGATGGACCGAGCTGATCTGAGCGTGCATCTCGTGGGCCACCGCGCGATAGCTGGGGTGTCCCTCGCGGCCCGAGCGCAACTCGATCAGCTGCAATGCCTCCCGGGCGTTGAGGTCGAGGATGAACCGGATGCGGTAGCCGAGGCACAGCGCGTACGGGGCGGCGTTGCCCAGACCGGCTTCGGTGAGGCGGTCGTACTCGCGCCGGGAGGTCTCGAGGGCACGGCGGTACTCCTCCCCGCACCCTGCCTGGTCGACCTGTTCGGGTACGTCCGCTCCCAGGTCGGGGGTCAGCGACTGCCACTGGATCGTGAGCATGCGGTGGCGCTGCAGGTCGCGGAAGGCTCCGTAGTCGGCGACGATCTCGAAGCGGTAGCGCAGGCTCTCCAGGCCCCGGCCGGGGCGGTGGCGGCGGTTCTCGCGCCGGCCGACGAGATCGGACAGCAGCGCGGCGCGCGCGTCGTCGTCGAGGTTGGCGACCGCGCCGCGAATGCGTTCCTCCGAGCTCGCGCCGGCCTCGAACAACAGCGCCGCGAGCAGGTCGTCCTCCTCGCCCTCGGTGTGCAGCAGCGTGACCGACGGTCCGGCAGGTCCCTCCGCGGCGTCGAGCCCGAGCCGCTGCGCCCACTTCGCGCCCGCGCGCGTGCGGGCCTCCAGGTAGGAGATCCACTCCCCGCCTCGGTCCGGGCGCTCGATCCGAGTCAGGAAGCTCGGGATCACTGCGCCGAGCTCCTTAAGGATCATGCGCCCGTAGTCCCGGGCCTCGGGCAACGGGTGTGCGAGCAGGTGGAGGATCAGCTGCTCGTAGGTCTGGCCGGTCGCGAAGATGCCCATGTGCGACAGCGAGCTGGCCGGTAGGAGCCCGCGCAGCAGGTCGAGCGACTTGGCCTTGATCGCGCGCGCATGGGCCGCCGGGGGCTCATCGGCGGCGCGGGGAAACTCGGTCTCGGCCCAGGCGCAGACCTCGGGCAGTGCTCGCGAGTAGATCCCGAACAGCTCATCCATCGCTCGCTCGTAGTCGGGGCCGAGCTCCCGGTCGCGGTAATAGCGATAAGTCGGGCGGGCGGGATCCGAGCCGGGCATCGGGGAGTCGTAGGCGATGTAGCGGGTGGACTGCTCGAGGTAGGCGCCCAGGCGAGGGCGCTGGAGCACCTTGGTGAGGACGTTCGAGACCCACTCGCAGGCGACGTGGGCGCCGCCCAGCTGGGCCACCGAGTCATCGCCGTAGCCGAGGAAGATCCGCTCATACAGTTGCGCCGCTCGTCGGCTCTCGCCGGCCTCCGCGAGGGTGCCGGCGGCCGGCAGGTCCTCGGCGAACTCCTCCAGGAACAGCTGCCGCAGGGTGCCCGGATAGCGCGAGTAGCGCGCGAACAGGGCGGCCTTGACGGTCTCGGGCAGATTGACCAGCGCGAACACCGGCCGGTCGAGGTTGGTGAAATGGGGGCGCAGCCGCTCGCGCTCGGCTTCGCTGAAGCTCTCGACCGGATAATCCACGGGGTAGCCCAGACTAGCGTTCTCCTCGGCGAACCCCGGAGCGCCTCCCGGCGGGCTCTGCGAACCGTATGTTCGCGATTGGTTGCGAGATTGCTAACAATTTCGTACAGGATCTTGACAACAAATATCGGTGCGCCGTAGGGTGGGCCCCGCCCGTTTCTGCCGGACGTGAACTGACGGAGGTCTCCATGCGGTTGCGTTGGTCGTCGATCCTTTGTTCCCGCTCACGTGTGGGCCTCGTCCTGGCGGCGTTCGTGGGCGCCGCGGTCATCGCGGGCTGCGGCAGCAGCAGCAGCAGCAGCTCGAGCAGCGCCGCGGGCAGCTCGGGCAGTAGCGGCGGCTCGTCGTCGGCCACGTCGACCAGCAGCGGATCGTCTGGCTCGGTGGACACCTCGTCGTGCGGTCCCAAGGCGGGCACGGCCGCGACCGGCACGCCGATCGTGCTCGGCGCGATCAACACCAAGCAGCCGGGCACCGATTTCACCGACATCTCCAACATGGAGGCGGCGTACTTCGCGTGCGTGAACGCCAACGGCGGGGTCAACGGCCATCCGATCAAGCTCGAGCTTCAGACCGAGGGAACGCAGCCGCCGCAGATCGCGGCGGCGTCCAAGCTGCTGGTGCAATCAGACCACGTCCTCGGAATGTCCGGCACCTCGAGCATCCTCGAGTGCACAATCGATCACTCGTACTGGGAGAAGCTCAATTACAAGGTGATCGCGGCCGGCATCGCGCCGGAGTGCTACTCGACTCCGAACTACGCCGACGTGAACATGGGCCCCCGGTACAGCTCCGATGGGGCGGTTCAATATGCGATCACGCAGCACGTCTCGAAGATCGTGTTCGACCAGTCCAACGTGCCGGGCACCGGCTACATCGCGGCCGGGCCGAACGCCATCGCGAAGGCATCGAACGTGCCGATCACGGATCTGACCGAGAACGTGCCGATCCAGGACGCCAACTCGGTGGCGCTCAAGCTGGTCAATGCGGCCGGGTCAGACGGCGCGGTCGTGCTGAACTTCACGCCGCCGGAGGCGCTCGTGATCCTGCAGGCGGCGCAGAAGCTCGGACTCGAGGACCGGGTCAAGCTGTGGGGGTGCTCGACGCCGTGCGACACCGACTTCCTGGCATCGACCCTGGGTCCGAAGTGGAACCACAAGTTCTTCGTCAACGCCGAGCTGACGCCGCCCGACCCGACCAACACGCCGACGATGAACCTCTACAAGGCGATCCTCAAGCAGTACGGGTCGAAGGTCTCCGGAGGCATCGGCAGCTTCAGCCAGATGGGATTCACGATGGGCGAGATCGCGACGCACGCGCTCGAGTCGATCAAGGGGGACTACACGGTTCAGAATGTGAACCAGGCGTTCGAGAGCGTCAAGGACTTCGACACCGGGATGCTGTGCGACCCGTGGACGTTCGGCAAATATGCCTTCCACATCGCCAACAACGTCGATTACACGGTCACGCCCGAGAACGGCAAGATGGTGATAGCCCAGGGCTGCACGCCGATCTCGGCCGACGACCCGCAGATCGCGGCCTACCGAAAGCTGACCGGCAGCTAGTAATCGCCGCCGGCCTCCCGGGGGCGCGTCAGCCCGCGTTCCCGGGATGCCCCGTGGACTGAAATGCCGGCAGACCGTCGGCTAAAGGTTCGCTTAGCACCGGACGATCTTCCACTGAGGACCGGGATGCGCCGCCGCGCGTCCCGCGAGACGAGTCCGAGGAGGACCGACCGTGGAATCACTCGCAGCTCTGTACCACATCACCCCGGAGAACCTGGCCCTGCGTCGTCAGTTCATCGGTCTCGACGACGAGGTCATGGCGCTGCTGGCCAAGCTTCGGCCGTGGGCCGAAGAGGTGGCCGACGTGGTGGCCGACGAGCTGACCGAGCACCACTTCACGTTTCCGGCCTCGGTCGAGTTCCTCCGTGATTATGTGGCCGCCAAGGGCATCGAGTTGGAGGCGCTCAGGGCCGGCTGGCACGCCGCGCAGGCCTCCCACTGGAAGGCGATCTTCGCCGAGCCCCGGCAGCCCGAGCCGTTCGGCCTGAAGTACTTCGAGGGGCTGCTGAGCGTGGGCGCGCTGCACAACAAGATCAGCCTCCCGCTCAAGTGGTACCTGGGGAGCTACCCCACCTACCTCGACGCGGTTCGCCGCCAGCTGCGCGAGAACCCGCCCCAGCCCGACGGTGGGCAGCCGCGCCGCACCGGCTGGCTGCGCCGCGGCGAGGCCGCAGCCGATCAGAGCCTTGCCCTCGCCGCCGAGCGGGCCATCGGCATCGTGTTCAACTACGACATCCAGGCGATCACCGACGCCTTCTACTTCGACACCTTCGCGGCCGTGGGGCTCGACCTCACGGCGATCCGTAGCCGCTCCGCGCGCGACGACCTGTCCGACCGGGGCGCCGAGCTGAAGAGCACCGTCCAGGAGTCGCTGCGCCTGTTCATCGACTCCTCGCAGAGCGTGCACGAGGTCTTCGGGCAGGTGCGTGACAACGTCGATCAGACCGCCCACGCCATGACCGGTATCGCCGCGGCCAGCACCCAGGTCGCCGAGGGCGCCGAGCGGCAGGCCATGATGCTCCAGCGCAACCGTGAGCTGACCGACGAGGTGTCTGCCGCCACCGTCCGGGCTCAGGAGCTCGGCGCGCTGGGGGTCGAGGCCGCAGGCGCGGCCAATAGCGTGATGCAGCGGGTCCGCGTGTCCGGCCAGGACGCCCAGACCGGCATCGACGAGCTCGCCCGCAAGTCCAGTGAGATCGGCGGCATCCTCGCGACGATCACGGGCATCGCCGATCAGACGAACCTGCTGGCGCTCAACGCGGCCATCGAGGCCGCCCGCGCCGGCGAGCACGGCCGCGGCTTCGCCGTCGTGGCCGAGGAGGTTCGCAAGCTGGCCGAGGAGTCGGGTGGCTCGGCCACCACGATCGCGGAGCTCGTGAAGGAGATCCAGCAGGGCATCGACCGCGTCGTCGGGCTCGTCGAGCAGGCCGCCCAGCTGGCCGATCAGGGCGTGGAGAGCTCCGAGCGGGCCGAGCAGGCGTTCAACGAGATCGGCGAGGCGATCGCCGGCATCTCCGAGCGCGTGTCCGGCATGGCCGAGACCTCGAGTGAGATCGCCGGCGTGGCCGAGGAGTCCTCGGCGTCGGCCGAGGAGATGTCCTCGGCGACCCTCCAGACCAGCACGCAGTCGCAGGAGCTAAACGCCTCGCTGGCCGAGCTCGCCTCGACGGCCGACCGGCTGCTCGAGGCCTCACGCCAGTTCAACGTGTCGCGATAACGCGAGCGCCCGCGGGCCGTCAGAACAGCCCCGGGAGGGCGTTGGCGGCGTGCGAGGCGAGGTGGAACAGCGGCGAGGGGAAGATGCCGAAGAAGATCGTGGCGGCCGCGAAGACGACCGCGACGAAGAGAAGCTCGGGATAGGCGAAGTCGGAGCCGCCGGCGCCGCCCGCCGCCTCGAACTCGTCGTTCTCCAGCGAGCCGCCGGCGATCGGGGCCAGCTCGCCGTGACCGGTTGCCGGACCCGTGGCGGGCGCCGGCACCGCCACCGTGGAGCGCATCCAGATCGTCGCGATCACCCGCAGGTAATAGCCGAGCGAGATCATCGAGCCGATGACCAGCACGATGCCCAGCCACGTGTAGTCGCCCGCGACGAGCGCGTCGATCAGCTGGAACTTGCCGATGAAGCCGACCGTGCCGGGGATACCGGCCAGGCCGAGCATGCCGATGGTCATGGACCAGGCCAGCCAGGGGCGGCGGGCGCCGAGACCGGCCAGCCCGCTCAGATAGTCGCCGTCGGGCCGCTCGCGCTCCTCGGCCACGATCACCGGGAACACCGCCATGTTCATGGCCAGGTACGCCATCAGGTAGAACACGGTGGCCTGAACCCCGAGCCGGCTCCCGACGATCACGCCGGACAGCATGTAGCCGGCCTGGGCGACCCCCGAGTAGCCCATCATCCGCTTCAGCGACGTCTGGCCGAGCGCGCCGACGTTGCCGACCACGATCGTGATCGCGGCGACGGTAGCCAGGAGCGGCGCCCAGGTGTCCTGGGCCCCGATCGCGGCCACGTCGAAGAAGCGCAGGAACGCCGCGAGCGCCGCCGCCTTGGTGGCGGTGGCCATGAACGCGGTGATCGGGGTCGGCGCGCCCTCGTAGACGTCGGGCGTCCACTGATGGAACGGCGCCACCGAGGCCTTGAACGCGAACCCGACGATCGTCAGGCCGAGACCCGTGAACACCATCGGGCTGCCGAGCGCGCCGCCGGCGAGCTTGCTCTGCGACAGGGCCGTGCCGATCGCGGTGAAGTCGGTCGAGCCGGTGGCGCCGTACACCAGGGCGAGGCCGTAGACCAGCGTGGCCGAGCCGACCGACCCCACCACCAGATACTTCAGCCCGGACTCGAGTGAGCCCTCGCGGCGGGTCTCCGACGCGCACAGGATGTAGAGCGGGATCGACAGCAGCTCGATCCCCAGGAAAAGCGTGACCAGGTTCTGGGCCGAGGCGAACACGCTCATGCCGAGCACGCTGAACAGGAGCAGCGCGCCGTGCTCGCCGTGACCCGATTCACGCGGCGCCACGCCGCGCCAGGCCATCAGCATCGCCGCGATCCCGGCCAGCGCGAACAGCATGTCGAACTCGAGCGCCAGGCGGTCCATGGCCAGCGGCGCCGACGTGCAGCGCGGGGCGGCGACCACGCAGAACCCGGGCTTGCCCTTGGGGTGGTGGTGGTAGACCCAGATCTCGGCCGCCAGCGCGCACAGGAACGCCAGGATGGTCAGGGCCGGCACGAGCCGCTCCCGGATCACCGCCGGGCGCAGCAGGCCGACCAGCATGACCAGGAGGCCGCCGGCGGTCAGCACGACCAGCGGCGAAAGCGCGCGCCAGTCGATGTACGGGCCGACGATCTGCTGGGTGGCGGCGATCACATTCATCGCGACGCGACCCTCCGGGGGGTGCCGCTCGCGAGGACCTGGGCCTGGACCTGCGCCGGCGCCACCGCGGTCCGCACCGAGGGCTCCGAGCGTCGCAGCCCGAACTGCGGATACAGGGCCAGCACCAGGATGATCAGCACGACCGGCGCGATCGCGACGGTGTCGGAAAGCGCCAGTTCGCGCGAGGTGACATTGGGGCCGGTGCGGTTGTGGAAGGCCCCGATGAACAGCCGCAGCGCGTACACCGCGGCGCCGACCACGCCGGCGAACGCGATCACCGAGATGGCCAGCTTGGCCTGGAAGACGCCGAGCAGGATCATGAACTCGCCGACGAAGTTCGAGGAGCCGGGCATGGCCAGCGTGGCCAGCGTCACGATCAGCGCCAGGGTGGCCAGGATCGGCGCCCGGAAGGCGATCCCGCCCATGTCGGCCAAGCGCTCGGAGCCACCGGCCCGCGCGGCCGCGGCCGCGACGATGAAGAACAGCGGGGCGGTGACCAGGCCGTGGTTGAGCATCTGCAACAGCGCGCCCTGAGCGCCGGTCGGCCGCAGCGAGAAGATCCCCAGCGTGATGAAGCTGACCTGGGCGACGCTCGAGTAGGCCACGACCATCCGCGCGTCGGGGGTGGTGAACGCGCACAGCGTGCCCCAGATGATCGAGACCAGCGCGATCAGCAGCATCAGCGTCTGGAAGTGCGCGGAGGCGTAGGGGAACAGCGGCAGCACGATCCGCAGGAAGCCGTAGGCGGCGACCTTCGAGACCACGCCGGAGAACACGGCCACGGCCGGAATCGGCATCGACTTGTAGCCGTCGGCGAGCCAGCCGTGGAACGGAACCAACGGCATCTTGACCAGGAACGCGAACGCGAAGCACAGGAAGATCCAGCTCTGCGAGGCGTGGGAGAGCGGCAGCGCCCGCAGGGCCGAGAGCGCGAAGTTCAACGACGTGTCGTGATCGCTGGCGGCCAGCACTCCCGTCGCCACGGCGGCGGCCAGCATGAAGAACGACCCGACCAGCGTGTAGATCACGAGCTTGGTCGTGGCCCTGACCCGGTCGCCCGAGCCCCAGATCCCGACCATGAAGTAGAACGGGATCAGCATCAGGTCGAAGAACGCGACGAACAGGGCCAGGTCCTGGGCGCAGAAGGCGCCGAGCACGGCGCTCTCGGCCAGCCCGAAGTGGAAGTAGAACATCCCCGGCCGGTCCCACTCGCGCATCGCGCACCACACCATCGAGACGCTGAACAGGATCGTCGTGAGCACCACCAGGGCCACGTTCAGCCCGTCGAGCCCGAGCTTGTAGTGGATGCCGAGCGCGCCGATCCACACCTTGTCGGTGACGAACTGAAGGCCGGCGTGCCCGAGCTTGAAGCGGACCAGGAACGAGATCGCCACGCCCAAGGTGACGAGGCTCCCGACGGCCGCCACGCGCCCGGTCCACTCCCGCGGGAAGATCGCGGCGATCAGCGAGACGACGAGGGGCAGCCAGATGAGGATCGAGAGGGTCATCGTCAGCTGCTCGAGATCAGGAAGTAGAGGGCCACGCCGGACAGGCCGACGATCATCAGGGCGGCGTAGTAGCGCAGGAAGCCGGTCTGGGCGCGGCGCACGGCGGCGGACAGGGCGCCGACCGCGCCGGTTGTCCCCCCGGTCAGCACGCCGGAGATCAGCCGGCGCTCGAGCACAACTTCGACCAGCCGCCCGGTCCACAGCGTCGGCCGCACGACCAAGAAGTCGATTAGCTCATCGAAGTACCACTTGTGCGACAGGAACACGTAGAGCGCGGCGAACCGCTCGCGCGCGCGCGCCGCGGTGCCGGGCTTGGCCACCCAGACGCGGTAGGCGACCGCGATGCCGGCCACGGCGATCGCCGCGCCGATGATCAGGCCGAGCCAGGCGGAGCCGGTGCTGACCTCCACGTGCACGTACTTCGAGTCGGCGAACGTCGGCTCGAGGAACTTCGTCACGGCGTCGTCGACGCCCGGGATCTGGAGCGCGCCGCCGATCACCGCCAGCACGGCGAGCGCGCTCATCGCGATCTTCATCGGCATCTCCCGCTCGGCGATGTAGTGGCCGGGACCGGGGAAGCCGACGTCGGTGTCCTCCTCCTCGCCGGTCATCGGGTTGCGCGGGACGTCCGCGTGATGCAGGTGGCCGTGCTCCAACTCGACCGCCTCCGGAACCGGGTCGCCGAAGAACGCGCGGAAGATCATCCGGAACGTGTAGATCCCGGTGAGGAACGCGCCCAGGTAGCCGACGATCCCGAGGATCACGAAGGCGCCGCCGCGATGGTCGAGGAACGCGATGATGTCGTCCTTGGACAGCCACCCGGAGAACGGCGGCATGCCGCCCAGGGCCAGACCGCCCACGATGAAGCAGGCGAACGTGAACGGCAGCGCGCGCCGGAAGCCGCCCATGCGGTCGAGCGACTGGTCGCCGGCCATCGCGCCGATGATCGAGCCGGCGGCCATGAACAGGAGTGCCTTGAAGAAGGCGTGGGTCATCAGGTGGAACAGGCCGGCCGAGTACGCGCCGACGCACACGCCCATGACCATGTAGCCGATCTGGGACATCGTCGAGTAGGCGATCACCCGCTTGATGTCGGTCATCACGATCGCCACCGTGGCCGCTACCACCAGCGTGACGCCGCCGCCGATCGCCCCGACGTCGGCCGCGGTCGGAGCCCACTCGAAGATCACGTGCGTGCGCGCGATCAGGTACACGCCCGCGGTGACCATCGTCGCGGCGTGGATCAGCGCCGAGACCGGGGTGGGGCCCTCCATGGCGTCCGGGAGCCACGTGTGCAGCGGCACCTGGGCGGACTTGGCGAAGGCGCCGACGAGCAGCAGGAGGCCGGCGGCCACGATCGGCGTCGAGTTGTGCGCGAACGTGTGCGGCACCGCGTGGAACACGCCGAGGAACTGCACGGTCCCGGTGTGCTGGAACAGGATGAACGTGGCGATGACCAGCCCCACGTCGCCGACCACGTTGATCACGAACGCCTTGATGCCGGCGCGGGTGGCGGTGGTGCGCCGGTACCAGAACGAGATCAGCAGGTACGACGCCGCGCCGACGAACGCCCAGCCGACGATCAGGATCAGGAAGTTCCCGGCCAGGACCAGCAGCAACATCGAGAACACGAAGTAGTTCAGGTAACTGAAGTAGCGGTTGAGCCCCCGGTCGAGGTTCATGTAGGTGACCGAGTACAGGTGGATCAGCGTCGAGACCCCCGAGACGACCAGGATCATGAACACCGACAGCGGGTCGACCAGGATCTGCAGCTTGGCGTCGACACCCGCCGACACGTCGTAGTCCCACAGCGACGAGGTGAGCTGGCGGTGATCCGGGCTGAGTCCGAGCAGCTTGATCAGCGCGATCACCGAGAACACGAACGACAGCGCGATGGCCAGCGTGGCCAGCCACCCGGCGGTGCGCCCGGGCCAGCGGGCGTAGCCGACGGCGATCAGGATCGTGCCCACGATCGGGCACAGCAGGACGAGCCAGCCGGCGGTGGTGGCGGACATCAGGCGCGGCCGTCCAGGTGGTCAACGGCTCGGGGGCGACCCGCGTAAGTCGTCACGGCGCGACCGGCGGCGGGGATGTGACGAGTTAGCCGCGCCCCGTGCGCATTACTCGTCACGGCCGGCTGGGGGCGCCCCGCGTGACGAGTTATCGGGGTCGGCGAGGAGCTATGGCCGCCGCGCTCCGGGCAATGGCGATCACGGTCGCCGGCGCGAAACTGAAACAGAATCATTATCCGTGCAACTCGCTGAGCCCGTCCACGTCGATGGGCAGCCGCCGGCGGTAGATGGCCACGACCAGGCCGAGGCCCACGGTCACCTCACACGCCGCCACGACCATCACGATCAGCGCGAAGATCTGCCCGTCCTGGCCGCCCCACATCCGCGCGAACGCCACCAGGGCCAGGTTCGCGCCGTTCAGCATGAGCTCCAGGCAGAGCAGGATGACCAGCGGGTTGCGCCGGACCATCACGCCGCCGGCGCCGATGCAGAAGATGATCGCCGAGACCGTGAGGTACCAGCCGATCGCCATTACCAGCCGCCCTGGTGCCGTCCGGACGTCGCGGCGGATCCGTCGGTGGTCTTGCCCACCGGCTGGACCTCGGGGGTGGGCGGCTCTTCGTGGGGCATCGGGCGCACACCGGCGGCCTCGGCCATAGTGCCGGTGTACGCCGGCCGGGGTGCGCGGATGTCGAACGCGACCTGCTCGTCGGGCTCCAGGCCGCGGCGGCGCCGGGCCAGCACGACCGCGCCGACCGCCGCCACCAGCAGCAGGATCGAGGCGAGCTCGAACGGGAACAGGTACTGGGTGAGGAACAGCGTGCCGATGTGCTTCGGCGTGCCGAAGCCCGAGATGTACGGCGCGCCCTTCGAGGAGACGCCCTGCAGTCCGGCGCCCAGCATCGCGATGCACAACTCGATGGCCAGCGCCAGAGCGAACAACGGCCCCAGCACTCGAAGCACCGCGCCGCTCGCCAGTTGTTCACCCCCGCCGACGTAGGCGACGACGAACACGTACAACACCATCACGGCGCCGGCGTACACGACGACCTGCGCGGCAGCCACGAACTCGGCCCGCAGGAGCAGGAACAGTGCGGCCAGCGAGACGAGATGTGAAGCGAGCGCCAGCACGCTGTAGAACGGGTTGCGCAGGAGCACGACCCCGATCGCGCCGGTGATCGCGCCGATCGCCGCGATGAAGAAGAGGACGGCGCTCAACTCACTCCCCCTCCCGCCGCAGTGGGGTGCGCTCGATCGCGTCGGCCAGCAGCATCTCCTTCGTGAAGATCAGGTCCGAGCGGGTGTAGTCGGACATCTCGTAGTCGTGGCCCATGGTGATCGCGTCGAACGGGCAGGCCACCTCGCAGTAGCCGCAGAAGATGCAGCGGCTCAGGTTGATCTCGTACACGGCGGCGTAGCGCTCGCCCGCCGACACGCGGTTCTCGGGCGTGTTCTCCGCCGCCACCACGCGGATGCAGTCGGCCGGGCAGGCGGCCGCGCACAGCGAGCAGCCGACGCATTTCTCCAGGCCGGTGTCCTCGAAGCGATGCAGCTTGTGACGGCCCCTGAAGCGGGGATAGACCGGCGTCTTCTCCTCGGGGTACTGGATCGTGGTCGGTCCCTCGACGATCCTCGCGAACGTCGTCTTCAGGCCGCGCAGCGTCTCACCGAACACCCGGTAGGCGCCGGCCACCGGGCCCCGCGACGGCGAGCGGATCACCTCGATCACATCGTCGGACACGTCGTACGGACTCATGAGACCACCACGATCGCGGTCACGAGCAGGTTGAGCGTTGCCAGCGGCAGCAGGATCTTCCAGCCGAACGACATCAGCTGGTCGTAGCGCAGGCGCGGCAGCGTCGCGCGGATCCAGACGAAGAAGGTGAACACGATCAGGATCTTCGCCAGCACCACGAACGGGTCGACCCACCCCGGTGGATGCAACCCGAACGGGAGCAACCAGCCGCCGAAGAAGATCGTCGCGGCCATGCCCGACACCACGATCATGTTCGCGTACTCGGCGAACAGATAGGCGACGAACGGCGTGCCGCCGTACTCGGTGAAGTACCCCGCCACGAGTTCGGCGTCGGCCTCGATCAGGTCGAAGGGCGCGCGGTTGGTCTCGGCGAAGGAAGCCACCAGAAACACGAGGAAGCCCGCGAACTGAGGGATGAAGAACCACATGCCCTCCTGGGCGTGGACGATCCCGGTCAGCGACAGCGTCTGCGCGGTGATCAGCACCCCGACCAGCGACAGTCCCTGCGCCACCTCGTAGGAGATCAGCTGAGCCGCGCCGCGCATCGAGCCGAGGAACGAGTACTTGGAGCCCGACGCCCAGCCGCCGAGCATGATCCCGTAGAACGAGATGCCCGCGAGCGCGAAAACGTACAGCGGGCCAATCGACACGTCGATCCCGTACAGCCCGACCTGCTGTCCGAAGATGTGCTGGACGTCGCCCCACGGGATGATCGCGAGCGCGCCGATCGCGGTGATGATCGAGATCACCGGCGCGAGCCGGAACAGCACGCCGACCGACGTGGTGGTCCGGAACGGCTCCTTCATCGCGAACTTGACGATCTCCGCCATCGGCTGCAGGAGCCCGAACGGGCCCACGCGGTTGGGGCCGTAGCGGCCCTGGAAGCGGCCGAGCAGCTTGCGCTCGTAGACGATCAGGATCGGCAGGATCGCGAAGATCACCGCGAAGATCGCGAGCGACTTGATGATCTGCACCCACCAGGGCTCGAAGTAGTTGACGTCGGCCAGGACGATCATCGCCTGTGGACCTCGACCACCGGGTCGGTGAACGCGTTGGCCGACTCGCGGGCGATGCCCTCGGCCAGGAACACAGTGCCCGCGGGGACGCCGGTGCGGACGTGGACGGTGCCTCGCAACCGCGTCCCGTTCTGGGAGACCTCCACGGCCTCGCCGTTCGCGATTCCGAGCCGCTGGGCGTCCTCGGGAGCCAGTTCGAGTTGCTGGCGAGCCACGGCGAACTTGAGCGAGGGGGAGACCTCGACCTCGGGCGCGGCCCAGATCGAGCGGTACGTGCCGAGGCGGAGCGCGCCGTTCGTGGAGCCCGGTCCCGGCTCACCCGAGCCCAGGCCCAGGCCCGGGCCCGGGCCCGAGGCCGCGGCGAGTCCGCCCGGAGAGGACTCGGACGTCGCGGGGATCGTCGTCTCGCCGGCCGGGAACTCCGACGCCGCCTCGCGGTCCTGCCAGCGCACCCCGGGCCCGCCGATCTCCTCGAGGGTCAACCCGCGATAGAACGGAACCGCCTCGACCAATTGCTTGAACGCCATCGGCGAGGTGAGGACGCCGGTGTCCAGGCCGGCCCGCTTGGCGATGTCCACGACCACCGACCAGCCCGAGCGGACCGAGCCGGGATGGGCGATCGCGGTGCGCATGCGCTGCAGGCGACCGTCGGGATGCACGACCGTCCCCTCCTTCTCGGCGTGGGACTCGGCGGGGAAGATCACGTTGGCGTGCTCGGCCAGACCATCGGTCAGGACGCTCGCGTGGGCCACGACGAGCCCGGCGGCGTGGAGCGCCTTCTCCCACAGGGCGCGGTCGGGCTGGTCGCGCATCGGGTCGGTCTGGAAGAAGTAGAGCGCGGTGATGTCGCCGTCGGCGGCCGCCCGGGCGATCTCATGGGCTCCGCGACCGGGGCCAGGTTCCGACAGTTCGGTGTAGCCGGGCCCGACGCCGGGCACCACGCCGGCCTCGCGAAGCCCGCGCCCGTTGGCCCCGGCCGGGATCTCGAGCAGGCCGGCGCCGGTGTGGTCGGCCAACTCGAGCCGCTGGGCGATGGTCAGCAGTGCGCGCAGCGCCTCCGCGTTCAGGCAGCGCTCGCCCCAGATGATCACCACATCCTCGCCGCCGTCGCGCAGGAACTCGGCGAGCCCGGCCAGGTGCGCGGTCTCGGGATCGCCCGCGCTCGCCTCGCCGGCCAGCGCGCGATCGAGTCCGGTGAGGAGCGCGGCCTCGCCGCCGGGCGGATAGCGCACGACCAGGCCGGCGTTAGGGTCCAGCGCGCTCGGGCGGGCGGTGGCGAGCGCCAGGCGGACGCCGCGCCGGCGGACGCCCTTGCGGATGCGCAGGTCGAAGATCGGCGCGTCGTCCTGGGGCTCGCAGCCAACCACGAGCACCGTGTGGGCGAACTCGATGTCCGGGACCGTGGCCTGCAGAGCCGGTGCCGCCAGCGCCCGGGCCAGCTCGGCCGGAACGCCCTCGCCGTATCCCGAATCGATGTCCCCGGACGCCAACCCCTCGCGCATCAGCCGCTGAATCAGGAAGCCCTCCTCGTTGGTCGCCTGTCCTCCTACGAGCGCGCCCACAGAGCCGCGATGCCGGGCCAGTCCTCCGGCGGCGTCCAAGGCCCGTTCCCAGGACACCGGGCGGAGGTTGCCGCCGTCGCGCACGAGCGGCTGCGTGATGCGCTCGTCGACGTGGATCGCCTGGTAGGCGAAGCGGCCCTTGTCGCACAACCAGCCGTCGTCCACGTCCGAGTTGCCCATAGGACCGCCGCCGGCCGGCGCGCCGGTGGCGTCACGAGCCCGCACACGCAGCACCTTCTCGTCGCGCACGGTGAACTCGACGTTGCACTGTGACGGGCATAGCGTGCAAATGCCGCCGGCGCCCTCGATGTCCCACGGCCGGGCGCGGAAGCGGTACGGCCGCGAGGTCAACGCGCCCACCGGGCACAACTCGATGATGTTGCCGCTGAACGGGGCGACGTACGGGTGCCCGTTGTGCGTGCCTACGAACGTGTGGGCGGCCCGCTCGGTGAAGATCAGCTGGTAGTCCTCGGCGACCTCCTGCGAGAAGCGCACGCAGCGGTAGCACAGGATGCAGCGCTCGCGGTCGATCGCGATCAGCGGCGACAGCGCGAGCGGCTTCTCGAAGTGGCGCTTGGGCTCGATGAAGCGCGAGCGCCCGAGGCCCCAGCCGAACGTGATGTCCTGGAGCGGGCACTCGCCGCCCTTGTCGCACACCGGGCAGTCGAGCGGGTGGTTGACCAGCAGGAACTCGACGATCGCGTTCTGTGCGTGGTGCACGCGCTCGGTCTGGGTGTGGACGACCATGCCGTCCTTGACCGGCGTCGAGCACGAGGTCTGGAGCTTGGGGATGCCCTCGATCTCGACCAGGCACATCCGGCACGCCCCCACCGGGTTGCCGAGCTTGGGCTCGTAACAGAAGTACGGGATCTCGATGTCGTTGGCCTTGGCCGCGTCGACGAGCATCATCCCCGCGGGCGCGCGGCACTCGCGGCCGTCGATCGTCAGCTGGATGATGTTCTGCTGTGGTCGGGGCATGCGGCGGCTGGTCTAGTGCACCGGATAGGGGCCGGCGTGCTCGTCGGCGACCCCGATCGGGATCACGTCCGCCATGTCCGCCCCCTCGGCGCGCTCACGCGCTGCCTCGATCTCCGCTTCCAACTCGCCCCGGAACTTCTCCACCATCGACCCGATCGGCATCGCCATCGCGTCGCCCAGTACGCACAGACAGTTGCCGATGATCTGCTCCTGCACGGACGCCATGATGTCGAGATCCATCGGCGTTGCCTCGCCCGAGCCGATCCGCTCGAGCATCTTGACCGTCCAGTTGGTCCCCTCGCGGCACGGCACGCACTTGCCGCAGGACTCGTGCGCGTAGAACTTGGCCACCTTCATCGCGACCTCGAGCACGGTGTGCGAGTCGTCGACCACGATCACCGCGCCCGAGCCGAGCATCGAGCCCGCCTTGGCCATCGAGTCGAAGTCGTAGGGGACGTCGAGGTCGTCCGCCGTCAGCACCGGCGAGCTCGACCCGCCGGGGAACCAGAACTTGATCTCGCGGCCCTCGGGCGGACCGCCGGCCAGCCCGTAGATCAGCTCGCGGCTCGGAATCCCGAGCTCGATCTCGTAGTTGCCGGGCCGCTGCACGTCGCCCGAGACCGAGACCAGCTTGGTGCCGGTCGAGGTCTCGACGCCGATCGAGGCGTACTCCTTGCCGCCCATGCGGATGATGTGCGGCACGGTGGCAAGGGTCTCGACGTTGTTGATCAGCGTCGGTCCGTGGTACAGGCCCTCGATGGCCGGGAACGGCGGCTTCAGCCGCGGGTTGCCGCGCTTGCCCTCGAGCGAGTCGAGCAGGCCCGTCTCCTCGCCGCAGATGTAGGCCCCGGCGCCGCGATGCAGCACCAGCGAGACCGAGTGGTCCGAGCCGAGGATCTTCTCGCCGATGTAACCGGCGTCGCGCGCCTCCGCGATGGCCGCCTCGAGGATGTCCGCCTGGTGGTCGTACTCGCCCCGGATGTAGATGAAGGCGCGGCTGATCTCGGCCGCCCAGGACGCGATCAGGATCCCCTCGATCAGCATGTGCGGGCTCTTCTGCATGAGCTCGCGGTCCTTGAACGTGCCGGGCTCGGACTCGTCGGCGTTGCAAACCAGGTACTTCTCCATGTTGCCGTGGGGCAGGAAGCCCGCCTTCTGGCCCATGCGGAAGCCGGCGCCGCCGCGACCGCGGATGCCCGAGTCGATGATCTGCTGGAGCGCCTCGTTGGGCGACATCTCCAGCGCCTTGCGCAGCGACTGATAGCCGCCGCGGCGCTCGTACACCTCGAGCGTGTTCAGGCCCGGCTCGTCGATGCGGTCGAACAGGATCTTCACTGGTCGGAGTCTCCGTTCTCGTCGGCTTCTTCGGCGGGCATCTCGACGGCCGCGGTCGGGCCGGGCCGGTCGACGTTGTCGCCCTCCGGGCCCAGGCCGGCGGTGTCGGCCATCTCGGTCTGCGCGCGGTCGGGCGGGCTGAAGTCGCCGGCCTCTTCCTGCACTCCGGGGTCGGCGCAGCGCCGGTAGCGCAGTTGCTTGTGGTCGAGCACCGCGCGGCCGGCCTCGATGTCCTCGACGATCCGCTGGGCGTCGTCGGGCTCGAGTGGCCCCACGTACTCGCCGTCGACAGACGCCATGGGGGCGATGTCGCACGCGCCCAGGCACTCGAACGCGCGCACGTTGACGTCATCGGAGCCCGCGGCCGCGGCCTTCATCGCCTCGAAGAACTCGTCGGCGCCGCGCAGCGAGCACGAGATGTTCGTACACACGTACACGTCGTGGCGCGGCTTCGGGACCGTGGAGAACATGTCGTAGAACGTGGCCACCGAGGTCAGGTAGGCCGGAGTGAGTTGCATTACCGCGGCGACCTGGTCGATCGCCTCGGGCGAGCACCACCCGTGCTCCTCCTGGGCGGCGTGCAGCGCCGGGATCGCGGCCGAGCGCCGGTCGGGGTACTTGGCCATGGCCTGTGCGATCCGCTCGCGCAGCTGCGGCGGGACCGGCGTGGTCGCCGGGTCCGGGATCGTCGCCGGGTCCTTGGTCAGGTCGACGGCCTGATCCCAGCCCGGCACGCGGGAGCCGTGGCCGAAGCGGGGCACCCGCCGTCCGTCGGTCACGCTCATCGGTCGATCCCGCCGAGGATCGGGTCGAGCATGGCCAGCGTGGCGATCAGGTCTGCGATGTAGCCGCCCCTGACCATCGGGGCGAGCGCCTGGAGGTTGACGAAGCTCGGATCGCGCATGTGCACGCGCGCGGGCTTGGCCGATCCGTCCGCGCGCACGAAGCAGCCGAGCTCGCCGCGGGGACCCTCGATCGGGTAGTAGGCCTCGCCCGGCGGCACGCGGAACCCTTCGGTTACCAGCTTGAAGTGGTGGATCAGCGCCTCCATGCTCGTGGCCAGCTCGTGCCTCGGGGGCAGCGCCACCTTCCGGTCGGTCGTGATGTGGGGACCCTCCGGCAACCCGTCGAGCGCCTGCTCGATGATCTTGACCGACTCGTAGAACTCGGCGTGGCGGACCCGGTAGCGGTCGTAGTTGTCGCCCACGGTCCCGACCGGGACCTTGAACTCGAAGTGGTCATAGCTCGAGTAGGGGTGCGCCTTGCGGAGGTCCCACGGCTCGCCGGTGGCGCGCAGGAGCGGTCCCGTCACGCCCAGTTTGAGCATCGTCTCCCGGTCGACGATGCCGGTGCCGCGCAGCCGCTCGATCACGATCTGGTTCTTCTCGAGCAGGTCGGCGTACTGATCCGCGCGCGTCGGCATCACCTTGAGGAAGGCGCGAAGCTTCTGCTCGAAGCCCTGCGGGATGTCCTCCATCACGCCGCCGACCTGGATGTAGCGCGTGTGCATGCGCTGCCCGGAGGACATCTCGAACAGGTCCAGGATGGTCTCGCGCTCGCGGAAGCAGTACCAGAACATCGAAATCGCGCCGAGGTCCAGCGCGCTGGTCCCGAGCCACACCAGGTGCGACATGATCCGGTTGAGCTCGAGGTGGATCACCCGCAGATACTGGGCGCGTGGCGGCACCTCCACGCCGAGCAGGGTCTCCACCGCGCCGCAGAACGCCATCGCGTTGAAGTAGTAGGCCAGATAGTCCATCCGCTCGATGACCGGGATCACCTTCCAGTAGGACTTGTCCTCGGCGGTCTTCTCGATCCCGGTGTGGACGTAGCCGATGATCGGCTTGACGTCGCGCACGACCTCGCCCTCGAGGGTGGCGATCAGCCGGAGCACGCCGTGGGTGGCCGGGTGATGCGGCCCGATGTTGAGCGTCAGCAGTTCGCGCGTCTCTTCCACGCCCGCCGGCTGGCTCGACAGCGTGACCGACTCCTCGCGCTTGCGGTAGTCCTCGCTGAGCGTGGTGGACGTCTCTGCGTCGGTTCCCCGTCCGGTGACCGTCACACGTACTTCCCGTAGCTCTGCTCTTCGTTGTAGGTAAAGAGGATCGGCTCGCCGCCCACCGGGAAGTCGCGTCGCTGCGGAAAGCCCTCATAGTCCTCGGGCATCAGGATCCGGCGCAGGTCCGGATGGCCGTCGAACACGACCCCGAACATGTCGTAGACCTCGCGCTCGGGAAAGTCGGCACCCGGGAACAACTCGACGACCGACTCGATGTGCGGGGCGTCGGTGGGGACGCGCGCCTTGACCGAGATACGCTCAACGCGCTTGCGGTCGAGCATCTCGTAGAGGACGCCGAGGCGAGGCTCGTGCGGGTAGTAGTCAACCCCGTGGAGGCTGGCCAGAGTCTTGTAGCCCTTGCCCTGGAGATGCTCGAGGATCGGCTTGATCCGCGAGGGGTCGACCACCAGCGTGGCCCGGCCGCGGTGAAACTCGGTTTCGAGGACCGAGTCGCTGTGGGCGTCGCGGAGCTCCTGGGCGGTCAGCTCGAGCTCCGTGGCGTCAGGCACCGGCGGTGTCTCCAGGCTTGAACACGTTGACGTCGGCCGTGGAGAGGTTCGCCTCGTCCGGGAGCAGCTCCTCGGTGCCGACCGCGGCGTAGCGCTCGCGCCAGCCCTCCGGGCCGTGTCCCTGGATCCTGTCGCGGAGCCTGAGGATCCCGTGCATGAGCGCCTCGGGCCGGGGAGGGCAGCCGGGCACATGCACGGAGATCGGCATGAACTTGTCGGAGGGCACCAGCGCGTAGTTGTTGAACACGCCCATCGAGGAGCAGCAGGCGCCCATCGAGATCGCCCACTTCGGCTCGAGCATCTGATCCCAGATGCGCCGGATCACCGGGGCCATCTTGATCGACACCCGGCCGGACAGGATGATCAGGTCGGCCTGGCGCGGGGAGGCGCGGAACGCCTCGAACCCGAAGCGCGCGATGTCCAGGCGGGCGCCGACGATCGACATCATCTCGATCGCGCAGCAGGCCAGGCCGAAGGTCAGCGGGTAGATCGAGTTGCCCTGAGCCCAGCCGACGGCCCGTTCTACCGTCGTGGTGAGCACGCGCTCCTCGACATAGCGCTCGAGCTCCTCATCGTCCATGTCGCCGCGCAGCAGATCCCGCGCCTGGTGCTGGCGCACGCGGAGGTTGCTCAGCGGCTCTCGCTTTATTTCCACTCGAGCGCTCCCCGGCGCCAGACGTACACGAACGCGATGAGCAGCAGCACCACGAACACGACCGTCTCGATCATCGCGAACGTGCCGAACGCCCGGAGCTGCACCGCGATCGGGTACAGGAAGATGACCTCGATGTCGAACAGGATGAACAGCATCGCCACGAGGTAGAAGCTGATCCCGAAGCGGAACCCGCGCTGGACGTCGGACGGCAGACCGCACTCATAGGGCTCGACCTTGGAGCGGTTGGGGGCCCGGCGTCCGACCATCAGGTTCAGCGTCGCGAACAGCAGCCCGACCAGCGACCCCAAGATGAGAAAGACGATCGCGGGCAGATAATCGCGCAGCACGGCAGGACCGTTATATCACCGCTAGGGCGTACCTTGTAACACAGTGTTACTTAGTGATAATTGCGGCTATCTTCCGGGAGGTTCGGCGTCGTTTCGTCCGGCTGTCCGGGTCGCGCGCCGAGGGGTGTGATACCCCGGATATGAAACAGGTTCACATCGTCGTCGGCGTGGTGACCATCGCTCTGACTGGGGCGGCGGGCGTGTGGGGCGCGTGGTGCTGGTGGCGGGTGCGCTCCAGCACATGGTTCTGGCGACTGTTGCGAGCATCCCAGGTGGCGGTGGTGATCCAGGCAGCGCTCGGCGGCGTGCTGCTGCTGATGCATCGCAAAGCGCCGGGATTGCACGTTTTGTACGGGGTCCTGCCGCTGCTCGTGTCGTTCCTCGCCGAGCAGCTGAAGATCTCCTCGGCCCAGATGGTGCTCGACCAGCGCGGCTTCGAGTCCGCCGGCGCGGTGGGGAAGCTGCCGGCGGACGAGCAGCAGGAGGTCGTGGTATCGATCTTGCAGCGCGAGGTCGGGGTGATGGTGCTGGCAGCGGTGGTCAACGTCGTACTGCTGGCGCGGGCGGCCATGACGGGTTGACGCGCTTTTCAGTGTTCGACCCGGGGGCGGAAGTCGTGGTACTGGCCGGCGTACCAGAGCAGCGGCTCGCCGTCGCCCAACCCCATCGCCAGCACCTCGCCGATCGCGATCGTGTGGTCGCCGCCGGCGATCAGTTCCCGCAGCGAGCAGGCCACCCAGGACAGCGCGCCGTCGATGATCGGCACGTCGGCGTGGTAGCGGTGGCGGACGCCCTCGAGCTTCTCTGACTCGGGCAGCTTCGAGGCGAACACCCGGGCCACGTCCTCTTGGTCGGCGCTCAGCACGTTGACGCCGAAGCGGCCGGATTCCCGGACGATCGGCAGCGTGCGCGCGTTGTTCTCGAAGCACACCAGGGCGAGCAGCGGCTCGAGCGATAGCGAGCACAGGGCGTTGGCGGTCATGCCGCCGGACGCGGCGGACGCGGCGCTGGTCACCACGGCCACGCCGGTCGCGAACCGGCCGAACACCTCGCGGAACAGCTCGGGATCGGGCTCGAGCACCATCGGCGGCCCGTTATAGCCGGTCCGGGACGCGGGCGCGCGGTGTCCCGGATTGGGGCCCCGGCGCCGGCCCCTGTGGTTGCCGCCGAGGGACGATCGCGATCTGGGGCTGAGGCGAACGTCAAGCCGGCGCCGGGATCGCCCAAAGCTTCGGCGCCGGCGCCCGGGGTCCTTCCTCTCGCCGGATCTCGCCGGCCTGTCCTTCCGTATGATCCCGCCCCGGATGAGCCGACCCGCAAAGGTCCTGTTCCTGGGCGCGTTGCTCGCGGTCGCGGTTCTGGCGAGCGCGTGCGGAACTGAGAAGGTCAGCGTCCCACAGTCGACCCCCTCGGAGCACGAGGGCGCGGTCCTGTTCAACCAGCGCTGCGGCGGTTGCCACACGCTGTCCTACGCCGGCACCCACGGGTCGGCTCAGAACGTGCGCACGGCGCAGTTCAACAACGGCCCGAACTTCGACATCCGCTGCGAGCGCCCGGTGGCGCGGGTCCTCTACGCGATCCAGAACGGCGGCTTCTCGGGCGTGGTGATGCCGCAGAACATCGTGGTCGGACAGCAGGCGATCGACGTGGCCGAGTTCGTGGCCAAGTACGCCGGGCACAAGGCGCCGAAGATCCCCGGCGTGGTCCAGTGCAGCCAGACGCCGGTTGGATCGCTCGCCGAGGCGCTGGCGCCGAGTCCCACGACGACGACCGGGCCCTCGGCGGGGACCGTGACCGGGACGACCAGCCCCTAGCACCCCGAGGGGGTTTCCGTTCTCGACATACAGCTGATCCGTCGCGATCCGGAGGCCGTCCGTGCGGCGCTGGCCCGGCGCGGTCCGACCGCGGCGGACGGGGTCGACCAAGTGCTCGAGCTCGACCAGCGCTGGCGCGAGATCCGGACCGCCCTGGAGGAGCTGAAGGCCGAGCAGAACAAGGCCAGCCGGGGCCGGAAGGGCCCGCCGACGCCCGAGGAGCGCGAGCAGCTGGCCGCGCTGGCCGCCCGGGGGCGCGAGCTGAGCGACGAGGAGTCGGCGGTCCGTGCGGGACGGGACGCCGCGCTCGCGGTGCTCCCCAACCTGCCCGCGCCCGACGCGCCCGCCGAGGACACCGTCCTGCGCGAGGTGGGGGAGTCCGGCCGGACCGGCCGCGATCACCTCGAGCTGGCCGGGCCGCGGATCGACATGGAGCGGGGCGCCCGCCTGTCCGGGTCGCGCTTCGCCTACCTGCGCGGGGATCTGGTGTTCCTGGAGTTCGCGCTCGTTCGCTACGCGCTCGAGAAGCTCCGGGGCGAGGGCTTCGAGCCGGTCATCCCCCCGGTCCTCGTGCGCGAGCGCGCGCTATACGGGACCGGCTTCCTGCCCGACACCGAGCAGCAGATCTACCGCCTGCCCGACGACGACCTGTACCTCGTCGGCACCTCCGAGGTGGCCCTGGCCTCGCTGCACGACGACGAGATCCTCTTGGAGGCGGACCTGCCACGGCGCTATGCCGGGTTCTCAACCTGCTTCCGCCGCGAGGCCGGCGCCGCCGGCAAGGACACCCGCGGCATCTTCCGGGTACACCAGTTCGACAAGGTCGAGATGTTCAGCTTCGTGGCGCCGTCGGAGGGGGTGGGCGAGCACGAGCGGCTGCTGGCGATCGAGGAGTCGATCCTGACCGACCTCGAGATCCCGTATCGCGTGGTGGCGATCGCGGTCGACGACCTGGGGGCCTCGGCGGCCAAGAAGTACGACTGCGAGGCGTGGCTGCCCGGCCAGGGCCGCTACCGCGAGCTCACCTCGACCTCTCACACCACCGACTACCAGGCCCGCCGGCTGGGCATCCGCTACCGCCCGGGCGAGGGCCGGCCGGAGCACGTCCACACCCTGAACGGCACCGCGGTGGCGGTCGGGCGAACGATCATCGCCCTGCTCGAGAACGGCCAACAGGACGACGGCTCGGTCCGGCTGCCGGCGCCGTTGGTGGCGTGTGGCGCGCCCGAAGTCCTCCCCCCGGCGAGCCCGTAGCCACCCGAACCCCGAAATTTCCGCCATTCCGGACGCGGCGTCGGCCTTGTTGACGGATTTCTCGGCTGCACGCCGAAGAATCCGGAACTGCGCGCGCAGCCGGGCGCTAATGGCGGAAATTTCGGGTTGGGCGGTTCGGGTTCGCGGCGCTCGGGGGCGCGAGCGGCCGAACGTCCCGCGGGGGCGTCTAGCTGACGACGTGCAGGCGACGCGCCTGCTGGTCCTCGAGGACCACGAGCGCTGCGCGGGGCGGTCCGCACGAGGCGATCCGGGCCCGGAGCCGGACGCCGAACGTGTTCCAGGGGCGCACGAACGCGTTCACCGGCTCGTCCGCACCGGAGGCGGCCTCGGCCAGGGCGGCGGCAAACCGGGCGGGACGGCCCGCCTCGGCGTCGGCCGGCACGAGCAGCTGCACCACGGGGTGGTTGACCGCGCTGTCCTCGGTGACGCCGAGGAGCGTCTCGGCCCGCCACGACATGGCCTGGACGAGCATCGAGCTGTCGATCACCAGGAACGCGTCGCGGTGGCTGGGAACGATGTCCCGCCGCGTCTCCAGCATGACTCCAAGACCGCACGACCGGCACACGCGTGCCATCGGAGCGGGCGGATGCTCGCCCGGCGCAGGCGCGGCGCAGTGGCCGCAGAACCAGACGAACTCAACCGGCTCGGCGGCAGCCGACTGGACGAGTCTTAATGCTGGACGAAGATCTGTGTTTCCCCTCATTGCCCCTGTGCGGATGATGCTAACTCGTAGGTTGGCGGAACGGAAGCGGCCGCCGAAGTTTTGTGCAACTTGTAGTTCCCCTCGGTCCTGTTTGGGCCGACCTTGAAGCCCGGGCCGGCGGCTGGACGGATTGCCAGTCGGAGGCTGGGCGTCAACGAGTCCACCCCGAGTAGCCGCCGCCGGCGGTCCGGAAACATGCAAATTGTGAGTTCACCCACGTGACCTGCGCCCGGCGATTGGTGCCGACCATCGACACCCCAACGGGCGCGTGAGACCTCCCTCAACTGGCTCATTCGTTACCCACAAACGCGCAAGACTCCCAAGAAATTGCCTTCCCACCCCCCACCTGGGGGGTTCTGAGGCAGATGACCGTGACTCGGCATCGGTTGGCCCAGCAAACCTCCTCACAATCGATTGCGGGCACCCCGCCGAAGTAGCCCCCCGGCGCGCCCCGGCGCGCTACGCTAGCTCGGCCGAACGGAGAGGTGCCGGAGCGGTTGAACGGGCGCGACTGGAAATCGCGTAACGGGGGTTAACCTCGTTCGGGGGTTCGAATCCCCCCCTCTCCGCTGCGCTGAGGCCCGCACGTCCGCGTGTCCTCCGGGACGCGGGACGCCCGGGGCGCGGACGCCCGGGGCGGCGCGACGCCCGGGGACGCGGGACGCCGGGACGCGGGACGCCCCCGACGCGGGACGCCCCAGACGCGGGACGCGCACCCCTCCCGAGATCAGATCTGCCAGGCGCCACCGCGCAGCAGCGGCACCTCGCGGCCACCGGACTCGATCCCGGTCACGGCCACATCGCTCGAGCCGATCATGAAGTCGATGTGGAGCTCTGACCGGTTGATCCGCGCGTGGTCCGCCTCGCCGACCGCGAAGTCGAGACCCTCGCCGAGGGCGATATGGCTCGCCGCGTTCTCGTCCAGCAGCGTGTCGAAGAACACCGTGTCGAGGCTGCCGATGCGGCTGTCGCGGTCGACCAGGGCCACCTCGCCGAGGCGGGAGGAGCCGGCGTCGCGGCGAGTCAGCGCCCGCACGGCGTCCGCGCCATGGTCGGCGTCGATCTCGACCGCCTCGCCCTGCTCGAACCGGACCCGCAGGCCGGTCACCATCGCGCCGCCCACGAACAGCGGCTTGGTCGAGCGCACGTAGCCCTCGGTGCGCTCGGGGTCTGGGGTGGTGAACACCTCCTCGGTGGGGATGTTCGGGGCGTGGACGATGCCGTCCACGGTCGAGATCCGGGCGCACAGCCAGCGCGCCGACGGAAGCAACCCCACGGTCAGCTCGGTGCCCGGCCCCTCGAAGCGCAGCGCGTCCAGGCGCAACTCGTCGAGCTTGCCGGCGGCCGCGACCAGGCCGGCCATGCGCTCCTCCCACGCCGCCACCGGATCGGGCTCGTCCACCCGGCAGATGTGGGCCACGTCCCGCCAGAGGCGCTCGAGCGCGTCCGCCGGGTCCAGCCCGGGATGGACAAGCTCGGCCCACGACGGGGTCGGGCACGGCGCCGCGGTCCAGTTCGCCGTGCGCTGGTTGACGATCTCGATCGCCTCTCGCACACGCGGAAGCAGGTCCTGCCCGAGGAGCCCCGGATCGATCCCGTCCATGATCCGCGGGGCGACCGGACCCGTCAACGCGATCGACGCGGACCGGAGGTCGCCGAGCGTGCGCATCCGCTCGCCGTACCACGGGGGAACGAACCCCAGCGTGTCGGGTGCGGCGTACAGCATGCGCGCGTGCTTGATGTGGATGTCGAACACCGACAGGTCGACGAACTTGGCGCCGGCCTTGTAGGCCGCCTCGGCGATCGCCCTGGCCAGTGGCTCCTTGCCCGGCTCGGACCCGATGGCCACGATCTGCCCGGGTTGCACGTTGGCACCGAAACGGACGATCAGGTCGGCCAGGGCGTGGATGCGGGCCTGGGTGCCGTCGGCGGTCATCGCTCCCGAGCAGGATGCCAGTACGCACGCGTGCGCGCATCGACAACCATCGGCGCCTTCACCGACTGGCACCGGACCTCGGTCGCCGAATAGAGTCGCGTCCGTGGCCTACCGGCTAGGCAACCTCGACGACGACCGAGCCGCCGTGCTGGCTTCGCTGTGCGAGACGATCGTGCCGGGGTCGGCGCGAGTGGGACCGGTCGTCTACATCGACGCACTGATGTCGGCCATGTCCGAGCCCGAGCGCGAGGCTGTCAAGCAGTCGATCGACGCCCTGGCCGACGCCGCCCCCGGCGGCGCGGAGGCCCTGCGCGAGCACGCCCTCACCCCGGCCTTCCTCTACGTTCGCGCCCTGGCCATCGAGGCCTTCTACAGCGACTTCCAGGCCCCGGGCGCACCCGGTCCCAGCGCGTACCACGAGATCGACTTCCACTCGCCGCTGGCCATGCGGATCGACAAGGACTGGTCGTATCTGGGGGTCGGCGGATGAGCTCCTCGGAGGAGCGCTTCGAGGTCATCGTCGTCGGATCCGGGGCGGGTGGCGGCGTCGTCGCGGGCGAACTGGCCGAGCGCGGGCGAAACGTCCTCCTGCTCGAGGCCGGCGGCCACTACACCGCCGCGGACTTCGTGCGCTGGGAGAGCCGCGCGGGTCACGACTACTGGTGGCCGATCCGCTTTGCCTTCCCGGCCGGTGACGGCCCAGGCGCCGCCCTCGGCCCCGTCACGCTGATCGGCGGACGCTGCGTCGGCGGGAGCACCGTGATCAACACCAACGTGGCGCTCCGTGCCTCCCAGCGCGAGCTCGACAAATGGACCGCCGCCACCGGCCTGCGCCTCTCGCGCGAGGACCTCGATCCCCATTACGAGCGGATCGAGCAGTACCTCGGCGTCCGAGAGCGCAGCGACGACTGGGACGTGAAGGTGTGCGTGCAGACCGCACGGCGCGGGTTCGAGGCGCTCGGCGCGAACCTCGAGCCGACCCGGGCGTATACGGATCACAACTGCATGCAGTGCGGCTCGTGCCTGCAGGGCTGCCCGACCAACTCGGGCAAGTCGACGATGAACACCTACATCCATCGCCATTGGCTCGGCCCGCACCTCACGCTGCGCCCCAACTCGTTCGTGCAGCGCGTGCTGATCGAGGACGGCGAGGCGACCGGCGTGGAGTACGCCGACGCGCACGGCGAGACGCACACGGTGCAGGGCGACGCGGTGGTCGTCGCCTGCGGCTCGCTGTCCACGCCTCAGCTCCTCATGCGCTCGGGGGTCGAGAACCCGAACGTCGGCAGGCATCTCGGCCTGCACCCGGCCCAGTTCGTGTTCGGCCTGTTCGACGAGCCGCAGGATGCCCACATGGTGGCCCCGATCACCTCGCACTGCTTCGACTTCGCGGCCGACGATGACGGCGGCTTCGCGGTCGAGGCGGTGAGCGTGCAGGACCCGATCGGGTTCACGGTCAGCCTGTGCGACGAGAACGGTCCGATGTGGGGCCAGCCCCTCGTGGATGCCGCAAAGCAATACCGGCGCTGGGTCGGTCTGCTCAACATGTCCAACGACGACAACCACGCGAGCGTCAGCCTCGATGCGAACGGCCACGAGGTCTTCACTTCCGACTTCCAATCGGTCGAGGTCGACCGGATCAACGCGGCGCGCGAGTTCTCCACCCAGGTGCTCGAGGCCGCCGGCGCGGCGCAGATCCTGTGGTCGGGTATGGCCACCACCCACATGCAGGGCAGCTGCCGCATGGGTGCCGACCCGGCCACGTCCGTCGTCGACATCCACTGCGAGTCCCACGAGGTCAAGCGCCTGTACGTCGGGGACAGCTCGCTGCATTCCCGGACGCTGTCGGTGAACCCGTCGCTGACGATCATGGCCCTGGCCACACGCCTGGCCGAGCACCTCGACTCGGGCGCCGGCGGTCAGCTCCAGGCTCCGCGCAGCGAGCAGTTGGTGGCCTGACCCAGCCCGCGCCCGATGAGCGCCCCCAACGACCTGTTCACGAACCCGAGGCGCGTCGACGCCCTGGCCGACCTGCTCGCCAACGTCTGGCAGCTCGGCTACGTGACCACCGATCTCGACCGCGGGATCGAATTCATGGCGGATCGGTTCGGGCTGACGGACTGCCGCCGGCTTCCCTCCGACACGGCCACCTTCCTGGTCGGCGATCAGCCGGCGGAGTGGGAGGTCAAGGTCGCCATGGGCGCGCGGGGCGGGCTGATCGTCGAGCTGATCGAGCCCGTGGCCGGCGAGATCGACTTCTACACCGAGGTCCTGCCGACCAATGGCGAGTTAGCCGTCCGGCTGCATCACGTCGCGACGTACACCGAACCCGGAGAACCCGAGTGGGAGCGGATCAGAGCCCTCCTGGCGAAATCCAGCCTCACGGTCGACTACACGGTGCTGATTCCCGGCCGCGTGCGCGCGGGATACGTCGATACCCGCGCCGAGCTCGGCCACTGGCTCGAGATCTGCCAGCTCCAGCGCGAGGACATCGAGTTCTTCACGGCGCTGGTCACCGAGAGCGCCTGACGGCCTACCCGAACGCTTGAAACTGGCGGGAATGCGCCACGCCCGTCATGCTGTGCGCGACCGCGTACCCCAAGGAGGAGAGCATGGGCGAGACGAACCTCACCGGGCTGATGATGGACGACTATCCGCTGTCGCTGACCGCGATGGTGGAGCGCGCGGAGATGCTCACGCCGGGCCGGAAGGTCGTCTACCGGCGACCGGACTGCAAGGTCCATCGCACCACGATGGGCGAGTGCGCGAGGCGCGCCCGGCGGCTGGCCACCGCGCTCGCCGAGTTGGGCATCCAGAGCGGCGATCGGGTCGGCACGATGATGTGGAACCAGCCCGAGCACCTCGAGGCCTACTTCGGGGTGCCGTTGATGGGCGCGGTGATCCACACCCTCAATCCGCGCCTGCATCCCGACGAGCTCGGCTTCATCGCCGGCGACGCCGAGGACCGCGCGCTGATCATCGACGAGTCGCTGCTCTCGGTGCTCGACTCCTTCCGGGATGCCTACAGCTTCGAGCACGTGATCGTCGTCTCACACTCGGGCGACACTCCCGAAGGCGCCCTCGACTACGAGTCGCTGATCGAAGACCACGAGCCGATGAGCTGGCCCGACCCCGATGAGCGGCGGGCCTGCGCGATCTGTTACACGTCGGGCACGACCGGACGGCCCAAGGGCGTTCTCTACTCCCACCGGGCGTTGGTCCTGCACTCGTTCATGGCCGCGTTGCCGGACCAGATGAACGTGTCGATGCGCGACACCGTGCTCCCGGTCGTCCCGATGTTCCACGCCAATGCATGGGGCATCCCCTACACGGCCACCATGGCCGGCGCGAGCCTCGTGCTGCCCGGGCCGCACCTGGACGCCGAATCAGTCCTCGACCTGCTGGCCGACGAGAAGGTCACCCTCACCGCCGGCGTTCCCACGGTCTGGATGGCCATGCTGAAGGCGATCGAGGACGAACCCGAGCGGTGGGACCTGAGCTCGGTGAACCGGCTCCTGGTCGGCGGCTCCGCCGTCCCCAAGAGCATGATCGAGGGCTATCAGAAGCACGGGCTGACGATCGTCCAAGGTTGGGGCATGACCGAGACCTCCCCGCTGGCCAGCACCTCGACCCTCCCTCCCGAGCTCGACGGCGTCGCGGACGACGAGCAGTTCGAGTACCGCGCCCGGCAGGGCACGCCGGCGCCGTTCGTCGACATCCGCGCCCGCGGCGACGACGGCGAGCTGATCCCCTGGGACGACCAGGCGATGGGCGAGCTCGAGGTCCGCGGACCGTGGGTCGCGGCGGCCTACTTCCAGGGCGTCGGCGCCGAGAAGTTCACCGACGACGGCTGGTTCCAGACCGGCGATGTGGTCAAGATCGACCAGCGCGGCTCCATCCGGATCACCGACCGCTCAAAGGACCTGGTCAAGTCCGGCGGCGAGTGGATCTCCTCCGTGGACATGGAGAACCTGCTGATGGGTCACCCAGCGGTGGCCGAGGCGGCGGTGATCGCCGTGCCGGACGAGAAGTGGGACGAGCGGCCGATGGCCATCGTGGTGCTCAAGGACGGGGCGGAGGCCACGCCGGACGATCTGCGCGAGCACCTCTCGAGCAACTTCGCGAAGTGGCAGCTGCCCGAGCGGGTCGAGTTCATCGACGAGATCCCGCGCACCGCGACGGGCAAGTTCAAGAAGATCGCGCTGCGTGAACAGTATGTGAAAGCCACTGTGTAACGGTTCAGACACACCAGCTAGCCCCCCTGCTGGAACGCGTCACTCGTGCTATACACGTGAACCGTGGCGGCGGAGGAAATCGGAGTCACCGCATCGGCGGGGACGGCGCTTAACGGCGCGGTCGTACAGGCCCGGAATCTGGAGCGTCAGTACGGCGAGGGCGCGACGGCCGTGCACGCGCTGCGCGGCGTGTCACTCGACGTGGTACAGGGCAACCTGGTCGCGGTCATGGGCCCGTCGGGATCGGGCAAGTCGACGCTCATGCATGTCCTGGCCGGGCTCGACAAGCCGACCAGCGGGACGGTGACGATCGCCGGCACCGAGATCACCACGCTCGACGACGGCGACAT
Organism: uncultured Solirubrobacterales bacterium; assembly: GCA_963832315.1. Taxonomy (GTDB): domain Bacteria; phylum Actinomycetota; class Thermoleophilia; order Solirubrobacterales; family Solirubrobacteraceae; genus Palsa-465. The sequence continues at coordinate 43,679 of CAWHTT010000020.1, forward strand.
GACGCGGCTGCGCCGTGATCACATCGGGTTCGTCTTCCAGTTCTTCAACCTGCTGCCGATGCTCAGCGCCGAGGAGAACGTGCTCCTGCCCCTGTCGATCGCGGGCGAGAAGCCCGATCACGACTGGCTCGAGGAACTCCTGTCCAAGACCGGGCTGACCGACCGCCGGAAGCACCGGCCCTCGGAGCTCTCGGGCGGCCAGCAGCAGCGAGTGGCGATCGCCCGCGCCCTGGTGACCAGGCCGACCATCCTGTTCGCCGACGAGCCGACCGGAAACCTCGACTCCAAGACCGGCGGCGAGATCCTCGATCTGCTGCGCGATTCCGCGCGCGACTACAACCAGACGATCGTGATGGTGACCCACGAGGCGCGCGCGGCGTCGATCGCCGACCGGATCATGTTCCTGGCCGACGGGCTGATCGTGAAGGAGCTGACCGATGCCGATCCGGCCCACGTGCTCGAGGTGATGAGCACGCTGCAGTCGTGACCAGGGTCGCGCTCCGCGGACTGCTCGGCCGTAAGCTGCGCGCCGCCCTGACCGCGTTCGCGATCGTCCTGGGGGTGGCCATGGTCAGCGGGACGTTCGTGCTGACCGACACGATCAAGTCGGCCTTCTCGACCGTGTTCACCCAGGCGTACAAGAACGCCGACGCGGTGATCACCGGCAAGAGCGCGATCGGCACCGGCGGCGGTGGGGGCAACGGTCCGGAGATCCCCAGCCTGCCCGCCTCGCTGCTCACCAAGGTGCGTGCCCTGCCCGAGGTGGCCCAGGCCGACGGGGCCATCGCGGATCAGGCCCAGCTCGTGGGGCGCAACGGCAAGGTCATCTCGAGCGGTGGCGCGCCCGGGCTGGCCTTCAGCCACACGCCCGAGGGCCAGCGCTTCAACCCGCTCACCCTGACCAGCGGCAACTGGCCGAGCGGCCCCGGCGAGGTCGACATCGATGCCTCCACCGCGAGCAAGAAGGGCTACAAGGTGGGAGATCCCATCGGGATCATCGCCCGCGGCCCGGTCCAGCGCTTCCGCATCGTGGGCACGGTGAAGTTCGCCGGCGTCTCCTCGCTGGGCGGCGCCACGATGTCGATCTTCACCCTGCCCGAGGCCCAGCAGCTGTTCCACAAGCAGGGCAGATACGACCAGATCAACATCGCGGCCAAGTCCGGGAACCTCGTCCGCCCAGCTGGTCGGCGCGGTCGAGCCGCTGCTCGGCCCGAGCGCGCAGGTCAGGACCGGCGAGGCCCAGGCCGCGCAGGCCACCAAGGACACCAGCGGCTTCCTGAACATCTTCCAGGACTTCCTGCTCGCGTTCGGCGGCATCGCGCTGTTCGTGGGGAGCTTCGTGATCGCCAACACCCTGTCGATCACGATCGCCCAGCGCACCCGCGAACTTGCCACGCTGCGCACGCTGGGCGCCACGCGCCGCCAGGTTCTCGGCTCGGTGCTGGTCGAGGCGTTCGTGATCGGAGCGATCGCCTCGGTGGTCGGCCTGTTCGCAGGGCTGCTGCTGGCCAAGGCGCTCAACTCGCTGCTGGTCTCGTTCGGGATCGACCTGCCGCAGGCCGCCACCGTGTTCAAGGCACGGACGATCATCGTCGCGCTCCTCGTGGGGATCGTTGTCACGATGATCGCGGCCGTGCGGCCGGCGCTCCGCTCGACACGCGTGCCTCCGATCGCCGCCGCCCGCGAAGGCGCGCTGCTCCCGCCCTCGCGCTGGGCGCGGTACGGCACGGCCGCGGCCGCAACGACCATTGTTGTCGCGCTCGCGTTGATGCTGGTCGGCCTGTTCGCGAGCGGCCTGTCCACCGGGCTGCGCCTGCTGGCGGTCGGTCTGGGCGCCGTGACGCTGTTCATCGGCGTGGCGATCCTGGCGCCGACGCTCGTCCCACCACTGGTCCGCGTGCTGGGATGGCCAGCGGCTCGCCTCGGAGGCTCGGCCGGTCAGCTCGCCCAGGGCAACTCCGCGCGCAACCCGGCCCGCACCGCCTCGACCGCCTCGGCCCTGATGATCGGCCTGGCCCTGGTCACCCTGGTGGGGGTGCTCGCGGCGGGCCTGAAGTCGCGGTTCGAGGGCTCGGTCAAGAAGGCGTTCGTGGCCAACTACGCGATCACCGCGGAGAACAACTTCTCTCCGATCAACCTGGCCTCCGAGAATGCGGTCCGGAAGGTCCCCGGGGTGACCGTCGTGTCCGGCGTGCGGGCCGGCACCGCCCGCGCGTTCGGCTCGAACATCAACCTCACCGCGGTGGAGCCGAACGTCGCCCGCGTGATCAAGATCGACTGGCAGGACGGCAGCCAGCAGGTCACGGCCCAGCTGGGCTCCGACGGCGCGTTCGTCGACAAGGACTACGCCAAGGCCCAGCACCTGCACGTCGGCTCGCCGCTGACCGTCGAGACGCCCAACGGTCGCGTGCTCCACCTGAAGCTGGACGGGATCACCAACCCGCCCAAGGGCGGCTCGCCGTACGGCGACGTGACGATCTCCCAGAGCCTCTTCGACAGCCTGTACCAGAACCCCCAGAACCTGTTCACGCTGCTCAAGATCAACGGCGGCGTGACCGCCGCCAACACCCGGGCTCTGGACGCGGCGCTGTCCGGCTTCCCCGACGCCAAGGTCCAGAACCGCACGCAGTTCATCAACAACCAGCTCTCAGGGCTGAACACGCTGCTCAACCTGCTCTATGTCCTGCTCTCGCTCTCGATCGTGGTCAGCCTGTTCGGGATCGTCAACACGCTCGTGCTGACCGTGTTCGAGCGCACGCGCGAGCTGGGGATGCTGCGCGCGGTGGGCATGAGCCGCCGCCAGGTCCGGCGCATGATCCGCCACGAGAGCGTGATCACCGCGCTGCTCGGCGCGGCCTTCGGGATCCCGCTGGGCATTCTGCTCGCGTTGATGGTCGGTGGCGCGATCGGCTTCTCCGCGTTCGTCATCCCGGTGGGAACGCTGATCATCTTCGTCATCGCCGCGATCATCGCGGGGTTGATCGCCGCGATCTGGCCCGCGCGGCGCGCCGGCAAGCTGAACGTGCTCGAAGCGCTGTCGTACGAGTAGGGGCCGCCTGCGGCGGCGTCCGTGGGGCCGTTCCGCTGGGCGTCCATGCCCAGCGGGCGTGGCCGCGCACTGTCCGGACGGGGAACCGGGCATCGCGGCTGGGCCCGGCTCGGCATCCGGCCTCGCGTACGGCCGGGCCCGCCGCGATCTCGTCCGGTGGACGCCGAGCGCGGCGAGGCCCATCGCGAGTCATCTGCCATTCGGCGCCCGGCCCGCGGCGAATGGCACATCACTCGCTCATGGCGCGAGTGTTCTGCCTCTCGGCGCCCGCGGGTCGTCGAATGGCAGAAAACTCGCGCCTCAGGGGCGCATCAGCGCGATCGAGGTGGTCGCGTGGCCGACCAGCTTGCCCTCGCCCGTTCGCGCGTGCGCCTCGGCGAACGCGACCTGACGGCCGACGCGCAGTGACTGTCCCGTCACCTCGAGCGGCTCGCCACCGGCCATCACCGGCGACAGGAAGCTCACCTTGATCTCGATCGAGGACATCCCGACGCCGGCGGGAAGCTGCGTGTGGACCGCGCAGCCCGCGGCCGAGTCGAGCAACGTGCAGATCATCCCGCCGTGAACCACGCCCAGCGGGTTGAGCGTGGACTCATCGGGCGTGAAGCGGAACACCGCGATCCCGTCGTCGACCGCGACGAGTTCCGCGCCGGTCAGCGCCGCGAACGCCGGCCGGGGGACGTGACCGTCGATGATCGCCTGCAGGAACTCGCGGCCGGGTAGCTTCGCCGCCGACGCCAGGGCGATCGCCGGGTCGTACCAGGTGACGGTCTTCGTCCGCGCCGAGCCCCACCCATTGGCCGCGCCGCTCATGAGCCGGCCGGCACGTTCTGCAGGCGGACCTGCCCGCGGGCGACGAGCTTCTGATCCTCCGGCCGGCGGATCTCGACCTGCCATAGCTGCTGGGTGCGGCCCTGGTGGATCGGCGTCGCCACCACCTCCAGCCGTCCGCTGCGATGCGGGCGCAGGAAGTCGGTCAGGTTCGAGACGCCGACCGCCTGCATGCCCTGGTCCTTGACCGCCTCGAACGCGCCGGTGGTGGCGAACGATTCGATCGCCGTCGTGTAGAGGCCGCCGTGGATGAGCCCCCACGGTTGGTGGTGGCGCTCGTCGGCGGCGATCGAGCCGGTCACGCGGGTCGGGCCGCGCTCGTCGAACTCGATCTCGAGCAGGCGCATGAACTCGCTCGGGGCTGAGAGGTCGTCAGTCACGGGGCGCAACGCTACCCGCTGCTGGTGGCGATTGCCCGGGCCTCGACCACCGCCAGGCGCCGGGTGCTCAGCAATCCGATCGCGGTCACCGCGCCCGCGAGCGCCATCCCGGCCGTGACCAGCCACGCGCGCTGGTAGGCGGCGAGCGTGGCCGCCGGCGAGCCCGGCGATCCGAGCACGGCGATGAACACGGCGACCCCGATGGCCAGGCCGACCTGGCGCAGCATGTTGACCACCGCCGAGCCGGTCGCGAATGAGGTCGGCGGGAGCGACGAGGCGGACGTGGCCATCAGGGTGGGCAGCGTCAGGCCCACGCCGATCCCGGTCAGGATCAGGCTGCCCAGCACCTCGCCGACATAGTCCGACTGAAGCCCCGTGGCCAGCGCCGCCCAGACCATGCCGGCGGCGAAGATCGTCGAGCCGGCGGCAATCACGAACGCCGCGCCGAACCGCTCGATCAGCCGCCCCGCCACGAGGAACGAGAGCAGGGGCACCATGATCGGGCCGGGGACGATCGAGACGCCGGTGCTCAGCGCCGACCAGTGCCAGACGTCCTGCGCCCACAGCACGCGGGACAGGAGCATCGCGCCGAACGCCATCGAGAACAGGACCGCCACCGCCGAGGCGCCGGTGAACGGGCGCACCCGGAACAGGGCCCGGTCGATCAGCGGATTGTGATGCCGCGCGGTGTGGGCGGCGAACAGGACGAGGCCGGCGAGCGACAGCGCGAGCACCGCGATCGTCCGCGTCCCGCCCCAGCCCCAGCTTCCGCCCTCCACGAGGCCAAGTGTGAGCGCGGCGACCCCGCCGGTGATCAGGAGCGCGCCGAAGGCGTCGGGCCGGCGGATCGGATGGCCCGGAACCTCGGGCAACAGGCGCCAGCCGGCCACCAGCGCGGCCAGGCCGATCGGCACGTTGACCAGGAACACCCACCGCCAGGACGCCTCCACCAGCACGCCGCCCACGGCCGGCCCGAGCGCGGCGGCAAATCCGCCCGCCGCGGTCCAGGCCCGCACCGCTCCGGACCGGCGCTCGGGCGGGAAGCTGGCCAGGACCAGCCCCAGCGAAGTTGGGGTGAGCAGCGCCGCCCCGGCCGCCTGCAGGACGCGGAAGCCCACCAGCATCGGCAGGCTGGTCGCCGCCGCGCACGCCGCCGAGGCGGCGACGAACACGCCGACACCGATCAGGAAGCCGCGCTTGCGCGAGTAGCGGTCGGCCAGCCGGCCGAACAGCACGAGCAGCGAGGCGTACACGATCGCGTAGGCGTTCAGCACCCACGACAGCCCGCCGAGGCTGCGGACGCCGAAGTCCTTGGCCATCTGGGGGAGCGCGACGTTGACGATGAACAGGTCGAGGCTGGCCAGCACGACGCCGGCGCAGACGATCACGAGGACGACATTGGGGGAGGCGGCGGGGCGGCTGGGGTGCTGACTTAGCTCGGACATAGCCAGGCATCCTAACACACTGGCTAAGTCAGGCAGAAGTCAGCTACTATTCGTGACATGACAAGCACCGTTCGTTTCACGGGAGCGCTCGAGCCACGGTCAGGCTGGAAGGCCGAGCGCTGCACGATCGCCAAGGCGCTCGAGGTGGTGAGCACCCGCTCTGCGCTGTTGATCATGCGCGAGGCGTTCTACGGCACGACCCGCTTCGACGACTTCGCCGAGCGCGTCGGGATCAGCGAGCCGGTGGCCGCGGCGCGCCTGCGCGAGCTCGTCGAAGAGGGACTCCTCGAGCGCGAGGACTACCGCGAGCCCGGGCAGCGGACCCGCCAGCAGTACCGGCTGACGCCCAAGGGCGCCGATCTGTTCCCGGTCCTGGTCGCGCTGATGCAGTGGGGCGACCGGTGGCTGGACGACCGGGGCGGGCCGATCGAGCTGCTTCACCGCGACTGCGGCGAACCGGTGAACGTGTCCCTGCGCTGCGCCGCCGGCCACGAGGTGCAGAGCGGCGAGATCGACGTGGCGCGGCGGCGCCGGGCCGCGTCACCCGCCTAATCGGCGAGGAAGGCCGTCAGAGCCGGCGCGACGCTGCGCGGCTCGTCGAGCAGGAAGAGGTGGCCGGCGCCCTTCACGACCTCCAGGCGCCCGTTGGGTAGCGCGTCGGCCAGGTAGCGGCCGTTGACCAGCGGCACCACCGGGTCGTGATCGCCGTGCAGGACGAGCGCGGGGTGGCGCACGCTGCGGATCCACGGGTGGCTGCTCCAGCCCGACAGGGCGTAGAGCTGGTACAGGTAGCCGAGGGCAGTGGGCGGCTGAACGAGGCGTCGCTCGAGTCCCGCCCGGAGCACGCGGGGATCGCGTGCCGTCCGTCCGCCGGCGATGATCGGGATGATCAGCTCGGCCAGCTGGCGATTCCAGTAGCGAGCGGGGGTCAGCATCAGGGCGGACACGATTGGGTCGGGTGGCATGCTCGGCAGGCCGGGCGTCGTGGCGCACAGCACCAACCGGCGGATCCGCTCGGGGGCGCGGTGGGCGAGCTCCTGAGCGACGATCCCCCCGAGCGAGTAGCCGAGGACGTCGAGCTGGTCGTAGCCGAGGTCGTCGAGCAACTCGGTGACCAGCCGGGCCAGCTGGGACATACGCAGCGGCCAGCGCGGACGGGCCGAGCGGCCGGTGCCGGGAAGGTCGAACGCGATCAGCTCGCGCTCTGCGGCCAGGACGCGCACGAGCGGCTGCCACATCTCGAGGTTGGCGCCGAGGCCGTTGATGAGCAGCAGCGGCTCGCCGTCGCCGATCCGCGCCACTCGGACCGAGGGCGACGCGGCGGTGTCGACGAACTCGACCCTCGCGTCGGGCCACGGTTCGCTCCGTCTGCGTTCGTCCGTGCGTTGCCTCATCCCTGCGGGCCGGGAATATATGCCCTGAGCCGGGTGGCAGAGCCGGCTCGGGGGGGACTAGGTCCCGGTCTCCGGAGGCTGGTGGCGCTCGAGCGTCCGCAGGATGGCGGCGTCGTCGACCCCGAGGTCCGCCAGAACGGGCCCGATCTGCTGGTCTCGCGTGAGCGCGAGCAGCACGTCGCGCGGCTGGACGGCTTCCCGGCCGTCGTCCAGGGCCCGCGCGGCGGCGACCATCAGGAGCCGGCGCAGGCCGGCGCCCGGGCCGACGCGGATCCACTCCTCGAAGCCGTTGGCGCCCGGTGGCGGGGCGCCGGCGGGGGCGCTGCTCGGCTGACCCCGTGGCGCCGCCGCGTCCGACAGCGCCCGGATCACCGCGTCGCGGATCTGTTCCGGCTTGGCGCCGCAATCGAGCAGGATCCGCGCCGAGACGCCCTCGCCGAGCCCCACGACCGCGAGCAGGAGGTGCTCGGTGCCGATGTAGTTGTGGCCGAGGCTTATCGCCTCGTGCAGCGACCGCTCCAGGACCCGCTTGGCGTCGGGCGTGAACGGCATCTGGCCCGTCGCCATGTCCTCGCCGACCCCAACGATCCGCACGACCTCGCCGCGCGCGCGCTCGAGCGTGATGTCGAATGATTCGAGCACCCGGGCAGCGAGCGTGTCGCGCTCGCGCAGCATTCCGAGCAGAAGGTGCTCTGGCCCGACGTGGCCGTGCTTGAGCGTCCTGGCCTCCTCCTGAGCCAGAACCACGACCTGGCGGGCCCGCTCGGTGAACCGCTCGAACAAGGACCTAGGATCGCACCGCCGGCGCGGGCAGGCAAGCGCCCGCCCGCGAGCGGGGAAACGCCGCGCACCGCTCCTCGTCGCCGTGTCGGTGTGTTAATCGGGGCGCACGGGTATCTGAGCCGACCATGCACCTTCGATCGATCCAACCACGCCACCTCGCCGCGCCGGCGCTCGTCGCGCTCACCGCGGTCGCGATCCTTGCTCTGACCCTGGTTGGCGTCGCCGGAGCCCGCGCGCCGCAGGCCCATGCCCAGGGCCTCCCGGTGCTCTCGACCGGATACGGACACTCGGCGGTCCGCCCGCACAGCATCCTCTACACCGGCGACGGGAGCGGGATCATCGGGCGGCTACACGCCGGCGACGCCCGCCGGGCGGTTGGCCAGACGCCGGGATTCCTGCACTGGACGACGTGGACGAACAGTCAGGGCGCCGCCAAAGGCACCGTCTGGCTGCTCAGTTGCATACCGAACTGCGCGGCCAGCTCATACCACAGCTACGCGCTGACGCTCACCGTGGGCCGGGTTCGCCACGGCCACTTCACGCGGATGACCCTCCAGTACAGCTATCACGGGCGGCAGGTGACGGACACCCGCTGCGTCCCCGACCGGCCGCCCGCTCTGAACTGGAACTTCGTCTTCAAGGGACGCTGCGGGTAACGCGAAGGTCACACCCCGCCGCGTGAGCGGCCATAGCCTGCGCACGACGGCCGAAGGCAATAGGCTCCGCCGCGGAGCAACCACGAGGAGGGAGCAATGGGGAGCAGTCGGCGAATGGTCGGAATCGGCACAGCCGTGGCGTGCACTGTCGCGCTCGCGGCGATTCCGGTCGCATCGGCAAACTCGGGAGCCCGGACGCAGCGGACGCGCGACACGAGATCGTGTGTGCTCGGCAACGGAGCTGGGCGGATCAAGCACGTCATCTACATCCAGTTCGACAACGTCCACCTGCGACGCGACAACCCCAACGTGCCTTCGGATCTGGAGCAGATGCCCCACCTCTTGAATTTCCTGAAGGGCAACGGCACGGTGCTGAACAAGCAGTACACGATCCTGATCTCGCACACGGCCGGCGGCATTCTCAGCTCGCTGACCGGGCTGTACCCCGACCGGCAGGGCGTGACCGTTTCGAACTCCTACGACTACTACCAGCCGAACGGCATCCCCACGTTCAGCTCCGCGTTCAAGTACTGGACCTCGCCAGTGTCCACCACGGACAGCCTGCCGAACCTCGTCAACGGCGACTCTGGCCAGCCGAAGACGACACCGGCACCCTGGGTGTCCTACACCCGGGCCGGCTGCGACGTCGGCAACGTGTCGGTGGCCAACACGGTGCTCGAGAACAACTCGACCGCGCCGGGCGGTGACATCGCCAACGTCTACGGCAATCCCTCGCCCGAGGCCTCCGAGCCGGCCGCACTGCGCACCACTGACTTCGTCGGGATCGCGGTGCACTGCGCCAAGGTCCAGACCAGCGTGTGCGACAACCAGTACGGAAGCCCGCACGCCAAGGCCGACCCGCTGCCCGACGAACCAGGCGGCTACAACAACTACACCGCGCTGTTCGGCGCCAAGTACGTCGATCCGGCGATCACCGGCGGAAACCCGGCGGTCGACAGCATCGACGGCAATCCGATCACCGACAGCGCCGGCAACCCCGGCTTCCCCGGCTTTGACGGCATGAGCGCGGCGAACACGCTCGGGTACGTTGCCCAGATGCAGGAGGCCGGCATTCCGGTGACGTTCGCCTATATCTCGGACGTGCATGACAACCACGCGGGGGGCGGCGCGTACGGACCCGGCGAGCAGGGCTACGTCGACGCTCTGAGGAGCTACGACGACGCGTTCGGCAGGTTCTTCGCCCGGCTGGCCACGGACGGCATCAACAAGAGCAACACGCTGTTCGTCGTCACGGCCGACGAGAACGATCATTTCGCCGGCCAGCAGGCGCAGAACTGCGACGGCGTGAGGACCCCCTGCCAGTACAACACGACACCGGGCCAGGCGACAAACGGCAAGCCCGCGCACGGGATCTTCGACCTGACCAACGGTGCCACCGCGACCTCCGACCCGTCGACCTGGAACGGCCCGGCGACGTGGCCCCCGACCGGGGTCAACGGGGCCCTGGTCGGCGAGGTGGGCTACAACATGAAGTGGCTGCTGGGGCCGACCGTCGGCGGCACGGGCTACGACATCTCATTCGACTCGGCGCCCAGCTTCTACATCAACGGCCAACCGCAGGCGGAGGACTCGAGCGGCAACGTCGTCGTCAATCCGACCCTGCGGGCGTTCGAGCAGAAGGCGGCGAACCTCAACGCGTTCGATCCGTACATCGACTCGACCAAGCTGACGCCGGTGGCGCGCTACCTCGTCGACGAGCCGACGTTGAAGGCCCTGCACATGATCAACGCCGATCCGCTGCGGAACATGTCGTTCACGATGTTCTCGCAGCCCGACTATTTCTTCGAGACGTTCAGCCCGTGCCCCACCGGTCAGGGCTGTCTGAACGACGGCTTCGCCTGGATCCACGGCGACTACGACCCGAAGGACATCGGGCAGACGTGGCTTGGAGTGGTCGGGCCCGGCGTGCGCGACGACGGCATCGATAACCGGACCTGGACCGATCACACCGACATCGTTCCGACGATGGACGCGCTGACCGGCCTCCGCGCCGACTACACCCCGGACGGGCGCGCGATCACCCAGGTCATCAGCCAGCGCGTCGCGAGAGGCCAGGACGCCCACTCCGCGCAGCTGCTCGGCGATCTGTACAAGCAGCTGGACGCGCCGTACGGCGCGTTCAGTCACTGGCTGATCGTCGCCTCGACGAACGGCATCAAGTCAGACGACGCCACCTACCAGGCGACGGAGAAGGCGATCCAATCGCTCGCCGCCAGGCGCGACGCACTTGTCGCGCAGATGCGCGCTGTGCTGAACGGCGGCGGACGCGGCCACAGCGAGCAGCTGATTCGTCAGGGCTCGGAGCTGCTCGCGCGCGCCTGGCTGCTGTCGCGCAGGTAATGCGACTGCCGGGGCCCGAGCCTGCTGCGGCGGGCTCGGGCCCTGCCTGCGGCGACAGCGTCGCCGGTGAGCCGAGCCTCAGGAACGGATCACTCGCCGCTCTCGTACTTGAACGAGATGGCCAGCCGCACGCGGTAGTTCACCAGCCCGCCGTTCTCGATCGTCACGTCTTGACGAAGCACCTCGGCCACGCGGAGGTCACGGACCGTCTTGGCGGCGGTTTCAACCGCGTTGCGCGCGGCGACGTCCCACGACTCGCTGCTGACGCCGATCACTTCGGTGACGCGATACACGCTGCCTGCCATAGGTGGAGCTCCCCTCGTTGGATGGTGTCTGCGCCGACCCTACCGCCCCGGGACCGGGCCGGGCAAATGCGCTGCCCGCCTCGCTGTGCTTCGATCACACGGATGGCGAGCGACCCCGCTACGGCGAGTGAGCCACCGATCGGACCCGAGGTCGATTGGCGCCCGGTTCCGCGCCCGGCGCGGACCGTGCTCGAGGGCCGCCACGTCCGGCTGCAGCCGGTGAAGGCGTGCGCCGACGCGGACGCGCTGTACGCAGAGTCGCATCCGCCCGCGGCGGATCCCGATCTGTGGGCGTACCTGCCGAGCGGTCCCTACCGGGACGTCGCCGCCTTCCGCGAGGACCTGGCCGTCGCCGAGCGCTCCGAGGACCCCCTGTTCTTCACCCTGGCGCGACTGCCCGAGGAGCATCCCGCCGGGATCGCGTCGTATCTGCGGATCACCCCCGAGCACGGCAGTGTGGAAATCGGGCACATCTGGTTCGGCGCGTCGCTCAGGCAGAGCACCGCGGCCAGCGAGGCGATCTACCTGCTCGCCGCCTACGCCTTCGACGAACTGGGCTATCGCCGGCTGGAATGGAAGTGCAACGCGCTCAACCAGGCGTCGCGCCGTGCCGCCGAGCGGTTCGGGTTTCGCTTCGAGGGCGTGTTCCGCCAGCACATGGTGGTCAAGGGACGCAACCGCGACACGGCCTGGTACTCGATCACCGACGGCGAGTGGCCCTCGGTGCGGGGCGCCTTCGACACATGGCTGCATCCCGAGAACTTCGACGAGGCCGGACGACAGCGGCGCCGGCTGGGCGAGCTGATCGCCGCGGCTCGCGTCGGCTGAGGGAATGCGGTCCCGAGTGAGCCGAGCCCGCCCTACTTCGCGCGCATGCGGTTGTTGCGCGGGTTGTGCTCGACCTCGGCCAGACCGAGCCGCTCGAGCACCGGCGGGACGTAGTTGCCGAACCGCCCGCGCAGCCCCTTCTTGAGGCCGTACCAGCCCCCCACCGGGTTCTCCGACGAGCGCCCCCATGCCTCGACGGTTCCGTCGGCGGCCGGCTTCTGCTCGTCGGCGTTGCCGAGCGCCATCCAGTCGCCGTGCGCGCGGAGCATCGCGTGCAGGTCGGCGACGCACCTCAGGTGGTAGCGCAACTCGGTGCTCCCCACCTGAACCACCAGCGCCGGCGGGTCCGCGCTGGGATCCTCGTAGGCCTCATATTGGGACTTTCCCGGTGGCGTGCTGAGAACCCACGGGTCCTCGCGGGTGCCGGAACCGGTCGAAGCGGCGGTGCTCATCGGTCTTTCCTCTCTCCCATTTCCGTAACGCTGCGGTTACGGTAGCACGCCGGTTACCGGTCTGCCGTACCCTTGCTGACGAAATGGCAGAGGGCCTGCACAGAGCCGCGCTCGACGCCCTGGGCGACCCCAACCGCCGCGCGATCGTCGAGATCCTCAGCGGCGGCGGTCAGTCGGTCCAGGAGATCGCCGACCAGTTGCCGATCAGCCGGCCCGCGGTCTCCCGTCACCTGCGCCTGCTCAAGGGCGCCGGCCTCGTCGACGATGAGGCCGATGGCACGCGGCGGATCTACCGGCTGCGCGACGAGGGTGTGGAGGCGGTCCGGCGCTACTTCGCCGAGGTGTGGGACGAGGCGATCGTCCGCTTTCGCATAGTCGCCGAGAACACCCGCGGAGACGAGCGATGACGGCCGCGCCGCTGGTGGTCGAGTTCGAGGTCGGCGTGCCGCCGGCTCAGGCGTTCGAGACCTGGACGCGCCGGTGCGCCACCTGGTGGCCGGCCTCTCACACGGTGAGCCGGGGACCGGTGGCGATCACGTTCGAGCCCGAGGCCGGCGGGCGGATCGTCGAGCGCGCCCCGGACGGGGGCGAGCACCAATGGGGCACCGTCCTCGACTGGGAGCCGCCGGGCCGGTTGCGCTACCTCTGGCATCTGTTCTTCGATCCCAGCGAGGCGACCGAGGTCGAGGTGACCTTCGCCGCCCGCCGCGACGGCACCGCCGTGCGGCTCGAGCAGCGCGGGTGGGAGCGGCTCGGCGAGCACGGGCCGCCCCGGCGCGACCGCACGCGCCAGGTGTGGGGCGCGATCACCGCTCGCTTCGTGGCCGCGTTCTGACCGCTAGGTCTGGCGCTTGCGCTTGGCCCGGATCACGAGCCGGTCGACGAGCATCCCGAGCACGAACGCGAGCGCGACCACCACGATCAGCGGAGTCCGGCCGGTGGCGAACAACCAGTGGACCTTCACGTCCCCGAGGTTGAGCACTGCGAACACCGCCACCAGCGCGCCGACGACGCCGGCCGCGATCAGCCGCCCGCGCTCACGGCGCGTGGCCGGCGTCCTCCCCGGTGGCTGCTCGCCGACGCCGGATTGCGGGGCTCCGGTCAGCCCCTCGAAGTCCGTCCCCTTACTACTCACGTCATACGCAGCGTACTCCTGGTGCGACCCAGCGCTGGCTGTCACATTCGTCCTCCGGGGCGTGTCATAGAGGTAGACCCTCGAAAATCGACCCGGAGGAACAAAAATGCAACCTCGCATCGAAAGCCCCGCCCTCACCCTTCCCGGCGTCATGGCGGCCCTGCAACGGCTGGGCGTCGCGGCCAAGAAGGCCGGCGTACCCGAGACAACCCTGTATCTGATCGAGTTGCGCGCGAGCCAGATCAACGGCTGCAGCGTGTGCGCCGACATGCACTCTCGCGAGCTGAAAGCCGCCGGCGAGCCCGACGAGCGGATCTTCACGCTCGCCGCTTGGCGCGAGACGCCGTACTTCAGCGACGCGGAGCGCGCCGCGCTGGCCCTGACCGAGGCGGTTACCCGACTCGCCGACCGGCCGGAAGCGGTCTCGGACGAGATCTGGGCGCAGGCCGCCCGGCACTACGACGATGCCCAGCTGTCAGGCCTCGTGATCGCGATCGCCGGCATCAACGCGTGGAACCGCATCAACGCGGCCACCCGGCAGATCACCGGTGATTGGGTCGCGCAGTTCATCGCCCAGCCCGCTCCTCAGGCGGCCTGAGGACCGTCGCGATGGACGATCAGCAGTGGCTGGCGGAGCGCTTCGAGGAGCACCGCCCGCGCCTGCGGGCGGTGGCGTACCGGATGCTGGGCTCGCTCAGCGAGGCCGACGACGCCGTCCAGGACGCCTGGCTGCGGGTGAGCCGCGCCGACGCCACCGAGGTCGAGAACCTCGACGCGTGGCTGACCACGATCGTCGCGCGCGTCTCGCTCAACCTGCTGCGCTCGCGCAACACGCGGCGCGAGGCGCCGCTGGAGGTGCACGTTCCCGACCCGGTCATCGATCCGGCCGACGGGACCGACCCCGAGCACGAGGCGCTGCTCGCCGACTCGGTGGGCCTGGCCCTGCTGGTCGTGCTCGAGACGCTCACGCCGCCGGAGCGGCTCGCGTTCGTCCTGCACGACATGTTCGGTGTGCCGTTCGAGCAGATCGCGCCGATCGTGGAGCGCTCCTCGGACGCGGCGCGGCAGCTGGCCAGCCGCGCGCGGCGTCGCGTCCGCGGGGCCGCCCCGACGCCCGACGCCGATCTGAACGCGCAGTGGGAGGTGGTGGAGGCGTTCCTGGCTGCCGCCCACGACGGGGACTTCGACGCGCTCGTCGCGGTGCTCGACCCCGACGTGGTGCTCCGCGCCGATGGCGGCGCCATGCCCGGGCTCTCGGCCCACGTCCGCGGCGCCGAGAACGTGGCCGGCCGGGCCAGGATCTGGTCGCGGGTCGCGCTCACGATGCGCCGGGCCCTGGTCAACGGCACGCCGGGATTCGTGTCGCTGCGCGACGGGCGGCCGTTTTCGGTGGCGGCGATGACGATCAGCAGCGGGAGGATCGTCGAGATCGACATCCTGGCCGATCCCGAGCGGCTCGCCACGCTCGACCTGACCGTGGTCGACTGAGCCAGAACTGGCCCGGGCCCCGGCTAGCGCAGCCCCTGCTCGAGGATCGCCAGCGCGCGTTTGCCACGCCTGACGAGGTTCCGGGCGATGCGGCGGTTCGGGACCCCGGCCAGCGCCTCGCGGTGGGTGTAGGCGATGAGCGCGCGGTGTACGCCGATCAGCGCATTGGCGATCACCCAGGGTTCGGGATCCGTTGCGGCCATCCCGCGCTCCTCGGCCAGGTAGGCCGCGACCGTGGCCGTGTAGCGGTCGAGGATCTCGCGCTGTCGCGCCTCGAGGGCCGGGCTCCCGGTGAGCACGCGGGCCGCACCGCGCATCCCCTCGGTCGCCGCGGGATCGTCGGAGGCGAGAAACCCACGCGGCCGGAGCACGAAGCGGCCGAAGGCGTCGACGATCGACTCCCCCTCGGCGCGGTCGCGGATCGCGTCCAGGAGATCCTGCTCAAACGCCTCCATCCGGTTGAAGACCAGGTCCTCCTTGGTCGGGAAGTAGTTGAACACGGTCGCTTCGGAGACCTCGGCCTCCCGCGCGATCTCCGCGACCGGAACCTCGTCGAACCCGCGCTCTGAGAACAGGCGCCACGCCGTGGCGGCGATGTGCTCTCGCGTGCGCTGCTTCTTGCGCTCGCGAAGCCCGATCTCGGTGGTGGTCACGGCGCGAATCCTAACTGCTTGACTCATAGTGCCCCTAATGATAGGGTCACTCTAAGTTTAGTCAATCACTAAATATGGAGTTGCAGGAATGCGCCTCGGAACAACAAGTCTCCTCGCTCCCCGGGACGGCGCTGTGGCCCGCGTCGCCTTCTGGGCGATCGTGCTGGCGATGCTGCCGGCCGTGCTCGATCAGACGATCCTGGCCACCGCGCTGCCGACGATCGCGTCGGACCTGGGGCGCCTGGCCGACGTCTCGTGGGTGGTGACGGCCTACGTGGTGGCGGCTGCGGCCACCGCTCCGCTGTGGGGGAAGCTCGGTGACCGGCGCGGGCGCAAGCTTGTGCTCGAAGTCTCGCTGGCGCTGTTCCTCGTGACCTCGGCGGTGTGCGGCGTGGCCCAGAGCCTGTGGATGCTGGTCGTCGCCCGGGGCATCCAGGGTGCTGCCGCGGGCGGGCTGATGTCGCTGGCCCAGGCCGCCGTGGGCGATCTGGTCTCCCCACGCGAGCGCGGGCGCTACCAGGGCTACATCATGGCCGTGTTCGCGGTCGCGGCGGCGGTCGGCCCGTTGCTCGGCGGCGTGCTGGTCGACCAGGCGAGTTGGCGCTGGGTGTTCTATGTGAACCTGCCCGTCGGGGCGCTCGCGCTGGCCGGGCTTCACTTCTGGCTGCCCGCGTCCGAGGTCCAGGCCGAGCGGAGGCGGCTGGATCTGCCGGGGGCGGGGCTGCTGGCGGCCGGAGCCGGGGCGTTGATGCTCGCCTGTATCTGGGGTGGCCAGCGCTACGGCTGGGGCTCGGCCGAGATCGTGGCGCTGCTCGGCGCGTTCGCGCTCGCGGCCGGGTTGCTCGTCGTTCGCACCCGTCGGGTCCCGGACCCGATCGTGCCGCTCAGCCTGATCGGCAACCGCCCCGTCGCGCTGGCCAGCGCGGCGCTGTTCCTCCTCACCGCGACGATGTTCTCGATCACGGTGTTCGTGCCGCTGTTTCTCCAGACCACGACGGGGGCGACCCCCACCCAGGCCGGGCTGCTGCTGATCCCGATGATGGTCGGGATCACTCTCTCGACCAACGTGGCCGGCCGCCTGATCCAGCGGACCGGCCGCTACAAGGTCTTCCCGGTGGTCGGGCTGGTGATGATCTCGGTGGCGCTGATCACGCTGGCGGCGGTAGTCGAGCATCCGTCGCGAGTCACCACCGGGGCGGCGCTCCTGCTGTTCGGCCTGGGCTTCGGCATGGTCGGCCAGGTGCTGATCACCGCGGTTCAGAACAGCGTGGATCGCCGCGAGCTGGGGCTTGCCATGGCCGTGACCGGCTTCTTCCGGGCGCTCGGCGGCGCCGTCGGGGCGGCCGTGCTGGGAGCGGTGTTCGCCGCCCGCGTTGGGCACGCCGGCAGCGGAACGCTGGCCCTCGCCCACGCGGGTCGCAGCGAGGTGATCGCCGGGGTGCACATGGTGTTCCTCCTCGCCACGCCGGCTGCGCTCATCGCGCTGCTGACCGTGCTGGCGCTCAAGGAGGTCCCGCTCCGCGGTCCCGACCGCCCGGCGCACCCGCAACCCTCGCAACCCGCGCAACCGTCGCCCGCCGCCACGGCCGGGGCGGCACGATGACCACAAACCCCCTGGACCGCGAAAGGCCAGAACGACGATGCCACTCATTCCCGCCAGCGAGGTGCCGACCGGAAACATCAAGGGGATCGACCACGGAGCGACGATCTCGCTGATCCTCGATCACAGCCAGCCCGGCGCAGGGCCGCGGTTGCACCGCCACCCCTACGACGAGACCTGGGTCGTCATCGACGGCAACCTGATCTTCCAGTCGGGCGATGAGCGCTTCAAGGCCGGACCGGGCGACATCGTGATCGTCCCGCCGGGCGCGCCGCACAAGTTCGTCAACGACGGCCCCGGCCGCTCCAACATGGTGTGCATCCACGCCAACGAAACGATGGTCACCGAGTGGCTCGAGTGAGCCGGGAAAGATGGGGCAAACGCCTCATGACCCGCTGATCCGCCCCTCTTAGCCTCCCGGCTGTCAACGATCAAGGAGGCGATGGAGATGCCGAAGGTGACGCCGGAGAGCGCTGATGTCGAGGACGTTGGCTTCCTGCTCGACCGGTCCGGTGAGGTGGACGACTACAGCGTCGACTTCCTCACCTTCCGCGCGGACGTGGACGCCACGCCCCTGTTGCGGGGCCTGCCCGGAGATCAGTGCCAGTGTCCGCACTGGGGCTATGTGCTCAAGGGCCGGCTGACCTACCAGGTGGACGGCCGCGAGGAGGTGTTCGAGGCCGGAGACGCGTTCTATCTGCCTCCCGGTCACATCCCGGTGCAGAACGAGCCCGGGAGCGAGTTCGTGCAGTTCAGCCCGACCAAGGAGCTGCGCGAGACCCAGGCGGTCATGAGAGCCAACGCCGAGGCCATGCAGGTGGGCTGAGGAGCTCAGGCCGAGCGCACCGGGGCCGCGTCGCCGGTCGTGAACTCTTGCTCGGGGAGCAGCCCCTGCCGCATGGCGAAGAGACTCGCGGCGGCACGCGTGGAGGCGTTGATCTTCGCGTAGATGTGCTCGACGTGGTTGCCGACGGTCTTGGGCGAGATCACGAGGCGCTGCGCGATGTCCTTGTTCGACAGGCCGCGAGCGAGCAGCCTGAGGACTTCGACCTCGCGCTCGGTCAAGCCGGCCGGACCCTCCCGTCGACGCATGACGCGGTGTCCGGCGGCACCGAGGACGGCTTCGACCGCGTCCGGGTCGAGCCGTCCCGCCTTGGCGTCGGACCGCAGCTCGGCTGCCGCCCCAGCCGGCGCGTGCGCCGGCCGATGCGGTCGCGGCTCGACCATCGCCTGGTAGGCGTCGGCGGCGCCGAGGATCCGCCCACTCTCGGACACGGCCGCGCCGGACAGCCCGCGCGGATAGCCGGAGCCGTCGAGCCGCTCGCGGAGTTGCACGGCGACGGCGCCCAGCGGCGCCAGCATCTCGGACTGGCGAAGCATCCGCTCAGTCAGGTGGGGGTGCAGTCGCACCCGTTCCCATTCGCCCGCACCGAGCGGACCGCGCTTGTCCCAGATCGCGTTCGACACGCCGAGCCGGCCCAGACCGTGCACCAGGCCGGCGCGCCGGACCGTGCGGACCTGCGCCTCGGAGAGCGCGGCCGACTCGGCGGCGTTCGCCGCGAGATCGGCCACCGCTCGGGCGTGACCCAGGAAGTACGGCGACTTCAAGTCGACGAAGGTGGCGATCGCCTCGAGCGCCGCGTCGAACCGCTCTCCCGACAACACCACGGCCAGTGCCGGTTCGGCACCGATCACGGTGTCCCACGTCGAGACCGAGTCGAGGCCGGCGAGGAGCATGTCGGCCTCGCTGCCCATCAAATCGGCGAGACCGGGGTCGAACTGCTTGCCCCGACGCTCGCGGACCAGCTTCCTCACGGCTCCGACACCCCCGACCCGGTTCGCGACCTCGACGAACTCCGCAAGCTGAACGAGGCGCGAGGCAATCGGCACCGTCTCGCCGCTCAGCTCGCCAGGCCAACCATGGCCGTCCCACTGCTCATAGGCGGCCACGAGCGCGTCGAGCACCCCGTCGGAGAGCTCGAGCTGCTCCCCCAGCAGCCTCGCCATCTGCGCGTGGTGGGTGATCATGTCGTCGATGTCATGGCGGCCGGAGACCATGAACTCCAGCCCGATCCGAAAGCGATGCAGAGGTGGGTTGCCCGCGCCCAACCTGCGCATCCCCGCCACCATCGCCCGGGGGCTGCGCAGCGGGTACTCGTACTTGCTCGCCTTCATGGTCAGGTCGTCGCCGAACCACTTCGCCTGCTCATGCGCGTCGGAGTGACACCCGACGTTCACGAGCAGCGCGGTGTAGTAGACGACCCCGCGGGTCTGCTCATCCAGTCCGTGTCGCTCGGCCAACCGCAGCGCGATCAGGCACTGCCGGAGGACGTGCTCCATCGGCTGGCCGAACCCCAGGTCGATGCCGAGCGACAGCGCCGCCACGAGCTCGGCCAGACGGATGTGCGTCCGATCCGTTTCGCCAGCCACGCGCGCACCCTACTCGCCGGTGGAGGCGCGGTTCTACTTCGCGTTTTCGAACTGCTGCGCGGCGAGCTCGCGCCAATGGGCGAGCCGTCCCTCAAGGCCGGCCTGCGCGAGGTAGGCGAGATGGATCTCTGAGGGCGGTGACGCACTGGGGAGGTGCTGAGCCTCGACCTCCTCCACAAGGGCGTTGGCGACGTGTACGGCCGCGACGGTGTCGAATGGCAGCTTGAGCCGCTGGCCGTTCTGGTGTCCGGCGACGGCCTCGGTGACGGTATCGGGAAGGCCCCACAGAGCGAGTAGATGCGCGCCGACCTCGGCGTGCGTCACGCCATGCTCCTCGCGCTCGATTCGATGGACGGGGCGGCCCTGCTTGCGTGCGAGCGCGAGGACTCCGGCCAGCCCGTCAGGGTCCTGTGAGGCCATCACGAGCAACCCGACGTCGTGGAGCAGACCGGCCGTGAAGGCATCGTCACCCGCCCCGGTTTCGGCCGCGAGCGTTGCCGCCAAGCGCGCAACTCGCGTGCAGTGTCGATGAAGCTCGTCGAGATCGAATCCCGGGATCGGCGACAGGATCCGTGACTCCTGGAATGCCGCCACGTGGAGCACGTAAGCCCGCAGCGTGTCGAGGCCGAGAAAGGCGACCGCGTCAGAGACGCGGGAGACGGGCGAGCGTCTCCCAAAGTATGCGGAGTTCGCCAGTTGCAGCACCTTGGCCGCCATCGCGATGTCCTGCTCGATGATCCCGGCGGCATCGGCGGCGCCCGCGCCCCCGGAGGCGAGGAGCTCGGTCAGCTCGGCGCAGACCCGCGGGGCCGATGGCAGCGCGGACACGCCCATCGCGCGGGGGTCGAGCTCGGCCCGGGCGGCGATCTCCTGGAGGGTGCAAGAGCGCTCGATCACGCTGGCCAGATCCTGGGTGTCGCACGGCTTGGCGATGAGCCTGTGAGCTGCGGCTGCCGCGCGCGCCATGACCCGCACCTCCGCCTGGCCGGAGAGCACTATCCGCACCGCGGCGGGGCAGCGGTCACGAACCAACTCGAGCAGGGCCGCGCCATCCATGCCCGGCATCCGCAGATCCGAGATCACGACATCGGGCGGTTCTGCCCCGATCTTGGCGAGGGCCTCCTCGCCGCTGATCACGAAGCTCATCGCCCACCGGCGCCGGTGGGGTCGGAGCGCATCTCTCAGACCGTCGAGCAGGGCCTGATCGTCGTCGACGAACAGGATCCGCTTCGGGGCGCTGGTCTCGGCCTCGGCGACGCCGACGGACAGCACCGCGAACCTATCTGCTCTGCTCAATGTCGAACACGTGAAGTGGCTGATGGACAGAGCCCCTACTCATGTTCGACAGGCGTTCGATCAACTGGGCGCTGACGCGCTGTCCACGCGCGACGAGCAGCACGCCGTCCCAGCTGCGCACGTCGCCCGCGAGGCTCATTCCGACTCGCAACTCGCCGACGGCTACCTCACGGACCTTGGGGGCCGTGCCGACGCCAACCATGTCAGCGAACGTCTGCAGGAGTGCCGGGTCGTAGATGTCACGGTTTCGCATCGCACCGAGCGCGACGGTTGGGCTGGCGCCCCCGGACTCCAGGTTTGCGTAGTCGACGGCGATCCGGAGTACACGGGCACCGACCGGAACGACGCTCCCAGGGCCACCATCGCCCTCACGCGGGACGGCCCGATATCGGTCGAGGATCTCGATGACTCCTTCCAGGCGGGGAATCTTGCTCAGGAGCTGCCGCGTGACCGCCGGCACGCGGTCGACCATCGCGGTCTCCTCGGCGGTCAGCCGCTCGCCGGCATAGAGCTTCTCGGCCGTGCTCTGGGGGAGGGTCACTGCCCCGATGTGAGCGAGCATCGCCGCCACCTCGACTTCCCACCAGTTCGAGAGCTCGGCGGCACGGGCGAGCTTTCCGGCGAGCGCCTTGACGCGGCCGCCGCGCCCGAACGCCGCCGGGTTGGCGAGAGCAAGCACCTCTGCCAGAGCGTTGACGCTCCCACGCAACGTCTCCTCGAGCAACTCGCGCTCCGCGGTCTGCAGCCGATGCTGGGCGAGCGCCCCGGCGCACGCGCGCATCAGCTCGTCCGAGTCGCACGGCTTGGTCAGGAAGCGGAACAGCCGCGCCCCGTTGACGGCACGGATTGCCGCCTCGAGATCGGCATGCCCGGTCAGGAGCATCCGCACCGCATCCGGCGCGATCAGGCGCGCCATCCGCAAGAAGTCGGCCCCGCCCATCTGAGGCATCCGCATGTCCGAGATCACCACGGCATACGAATCCGGTTCCTCGCGAAGGAGCTCGAGGCCCTCGGCGCCGCTGGTCGCCACGCGCACGTCGAAGCTTCGACGCAGCATGTCCCGGAGCCCCTCGAGCACGTACGGCTCATCGTCGACGCACAGAATTCGCGGGCGGGTCGACGCGGTGCCAGTACCTAGGTCAACTGTTGCCATGGCTAGGCGGCCTCCGCCACCGGGGTCGAGGACTCTTGCAGAGGCAGGCGGATCGCGAACGTCGTCCCCTGGCCGGGCGCGCTGGCGCATTCGAGTGAGCCCGAGTGCCGCTCGATCGTCGTGCGGGCCAGCGCGAGTCCCTGGCCGGTGCCCTTCCCGACTTGCTTGGTCGTGAAGAAAGGCTCGTAGATCCGGTCCTGGAGCTCAGGCGCGATCCCGGCACCATCATCGGCGATCTCGATCAGCACGTTCCCCTCATCGAGCCGGGTGGAAATTCTGATCTGGCCCTGCTCGCCGCTTCCGGCCACCTTCTCCTCGATGGCCTGCGCAGCGTTGATGATCAGGTTCAGGAAGACCTGATTCAGCTCGCCGACGTTGCACGCGATCGGAGGGAGTTCCCCAAGCTCGACGACGACGTTCGCGACGTACTTGTACTCGTTTCGGCACACGGCGAGAGTCGTCTCGATCGCCTCGTTGATATCGGCCAGCGCCGCATCCGTGTTCGACGCGTGGGAGAAGCGCTTCATCGCCAGCACGATCGACCGCATGCGATCGATGCCGTCCGCGGTTCTCGCGAACGCCGCGGGAATCCGCTCGCAGAGGTAGTCCACGTCCGCGTCCTCCTCGGCCTGTTGCATAGCACGCCGCCGCTCCTCCACAGGGATCGGCGCGTCCGTGTACAGCGTATTGCGGTACAGGCCCGTGAGTGTCACCAGCTCGTCGGCGGCTTCCTTGAGGAACGTCAGCGAGTCGCCGACGAACTGAAGTGGAGTGTTGATCTCATGTGCGATCCCAGCGGCAAGCTGCCCGACCGCCTCCAGACGCTGTGACACGCGCCGGTCGAGCTCGAGGCGCTCGCGGTCCTGGTCGAGCGCCACCCGTTCGGTCACGTCGCGCGAGGTGATCAGGACCGCACCGATTGCCGGCGCGTCGGTCACGGCCACCAGCGTCGACTCCAACGTATGCCATGAACCGTCCTGGTGCCTGAGGCGGTGCCGTAGCGAGACCGACTCCTCGGAGGCGATCTGTTCGAACGCCTCGTTCACGGCTGCCGCGTCATCGGGATGGGTGGCGAATCCGAGCGCGCTGCCGATCAGGGTGTCCGGCTCATAGCCGAGCCAGCGCTTGACCGCCGGGTTGACATAGGCAAACCGACGCTCCTCGTCGAGGAGCAGCACCATCTCCTGCGAGTTCGCAACCAGCGTCCGCCAGCGCTCCTCGGACTCCCGCAGCAATTGCTCTCCCTGTCTGCGCGCGGTGATGTCTCGTACCTGGGCCCAGCGCAGGCCACGGTACATCGTCCCCTCGGAGACGGCCGAGCTGGAGATCAATACCCAGATCACGCTGCCGTCGCGCACGACGTAGCGCTTCTCGTGTTCGATGGCGCCCCCGCCGTCACCCAGGGCTTCAAAGTTCCTCACATTGCGTTCCCGGTCGTCCGGATGGGTGAACTCGGCAAACGACCGTCCGCGCAGCTCGTCCTCGCTGTAGCCGACCATCTGGCAAAAGCTGGGGTTGGCGCGGATGAAGTGGCCGTCGTCATCGGTCAGGCACATCCCGATTGCCGCGTCCATGAACATCGCCTCGAACTGGCGGTGCTGGTCGGCGAGCTCCATGCGCGAGGTTGTGATCTCCCGGAACATTCGTGCCATCGGGTACCAGACGAGGATCGCCGCCACCGCGGGCACGATGACGAGAACCTCGAGGTGCTTCTCGTTGGTCTCGTGGATCCCACAGCAGCCGATGATCACCGCGGTCAGCGTCCAGGTGAGCAGCAGGAGCCGCTCGCGCCAGGCGGCCGCGACGAACGAGCGAAACCGGTCCATTCCCACGGTTATCGACCCTCGGGCGGGCGGGTTGAGTGCGCCGAGCGGGTCGGGAGAAAACGGACAGTGGGCGTCTGGTCACTGTGGCCGCTCCCAGCAGTCGCCGGGCTGCTCGAGCAGACCGAGGAGGAACTCCTCGCGCTCTACTCGTTCCCCAGAGAGCACTGGCCCAAGCTCCGCAGCACTAACCCGCTCGAACGCGTCAACGGGTCGTCGGCATCCGCGTCAGCAGGCTGGGTCGTACGCCCGGTCGGGCAACGCGTCTTCCCATTCGGATCGAGTGAGCCGGCGGCCGGCCACGGCACAGGCCTGGCGCGCCCACGAGGAGGGTCGCACGTCCCAGCGGTAGGCGCGCCCCGTGTCGTAGACCGCGAACAGGTGAGTCCCGTCGGGGCTGAATTCGGGAATGACCCCACGGTTCGGCAGCCCGGGCAACGCGGCACCGAGCGGCTGCTCCGTGCGCAGGTCCCAGAGCCGGATCGTCCCATCTGCGCTGCCCGTGGCGAGAGTGCGTCCATCCGGGCTCATGGACTGCCCGAGGATCGCTCCGGCGTGCCCGGTGAGCGGCCGGCTGGCAGGCTTCCAAGTGTCGGTGGACCACAGCCGCACCCAACCCTTCCAGCTCCCGCCCACGAGGAATTGCCCATCGGGTGTGAAGCGCGCCAGGTTCCAGATGGCCTCATCCCCGTACAGGGACGCTCGCTGCCGGCGCGTGGCGACGTCAACGATCCGGACGCCCAGATTGGCCACGCCCTCCGGCACGGTCACGGCGAGCGTACGCCCGTCGGGGCTGAGCGAAACGTCTCCGACCGTCGGGTAGCGAAGCACGGAACCGACCGGTCGGCCCGACGGCAGTGCCCACAGGCGAACCGTGTTGTCGTCCGCCGTCGTCGCCATGAGGTGCCCGTCGGCGGCGAAGCTGGGCGTGAACACGCCGTGTGCAGACGCCGTTCGCGCGTTCGGACGGTGGCCCACCAGGCGCTTGACGATCTCGCCACGCAACGGATCGACGAGAGCGAGAAAGCCGTTGTCGCCGCCCACGGCGAGCAGACGGCCGCCAGGCACGAACCCGATGCCCGTGACCGCCCCGTCGGGGACGACGCGGAACTTCGAAAGCGCCCGCAGCGTCCTGGCATCGAGGAGCGTGACGCGGCCGTCGGGTTGCCCGACGGCGAGCGTGCGCCCGTCAGGGCTCAGGGAGCTGCGGAGCAGCTCCCCCGCATCCGGGCCCACCTCGAACGGGCGGCCGAGGCGCCGGTCGCCGGCGAGGTCCCAGATGAGAACCTTGCTGTCCAGGCTCGAGCTGTAGAGCGTCGAGCCATCGCTGCTGATCGCGAGCCCGGTGATCTTTGCGGCGTGGCCCGCGAGCGTCTCCACCGCCGCCGCGTGCTCGACGTCCCAGACGATCAAGCGTCCGTCCTCGCCGGCCGTGATCGCCCGGCGCCCGTTGGGACTGAAGATCGCCCGCTCCACCGCGCGATCGTGGCGTCCGGACGCGGCCGTGGTCTCGCCGGTCGCGAGATCGACGAAGCGCACCGAGCCGTCGCGCCCGCCCGCGAGTAGCGTGCGACCGTCGGGGCTCAGGGCCGCCTGCTCCGCGCTAACGGGCAGGCGGCGCAGCTCCCGCAGTGTACGGGCCTCGCGGATGACGGTGCCGGCTACGCCCGTCGTCACCAGCTCCCGGCCGTCGCGCGTGACCATCAACGTGGCGGGCTCCGGGCCGAGGTACCGCTCCCGGCCGAGCGGCCGGCCGCTGCGCGCATCGAAGCGGCGGATCACCCAACCGCGGTCCGGAGGGAGCGCGATGACGGCGAAGAGCGAGCGTCCGTCTGGCGAGAAGCGCAGGGCTGTGACGATCCGGCCGAGCGGGTCGGGGGGCATCCGCAGCCTCGCGAGCGGACGATGGGTCCGGGCGTCCAGGATGACCGGCCGGCCTCCGCCGACGGCGATTCGTGAGCCGTCGGGGCTGTACCGCACGTGGTCGAGCCTGAGGATCGCGTCGATGATCACTCCGGCATGGCCGCCCACCTCGGCCCGCGGCGCAACCGGGCGCCGCGTGCGCGTGTCGACGAAGCTGACCGTGCCGTCGTTGTCGGCGAACGCCACCGTGCGCCCGTCCGGGCTGAGGTCCAGGCTGATCAGCCGATCGCCATCGCCGCGCAGCACGCCGATGGCCGCGGGGCTCTTGAGCAGAGCCGCGAGAAGGTCGCTGCGGGTCTGCAGCGAGTCATCGAGCGCCACCCCCTGGCGGGCGAGCAGCAACGAGCGGTCGAGGTCGTCCTCGGACAGCGCCTGTGCGCCGAGGCGCTGCGCCGCGGCCGTCAGCGCTTCGTCTCGCGCGTTTCCTCGCTGCTCGAGCGCCACAAGCCCGGCGATCACGGCTAGCACGAGGAGTGAGGCCACACCCGCCAGCACGGCCCGCAGGCGACGCTGCGAGCGCTCGCTCGCACGTCGGCTCTCGTCGAGGAAGGCGCGCTCGACGTCGTTGAGGTCAGTCTCATGGTCTCTCGCCCAGTCGAGCGTCGAGGCCAGGCGCGCGCCGCGGTACAGCTCGCCGCGATCGCGGCCGCCCGCCTCCCACGAGCTCGCGGCGGCGCGCAGGTGGAGCTGCAGCCGACGGCCCTCGGCGTCCTCCTCGAGCCAGCCGCGCAGCCGCGGCCACTCGCGCAGCAGAGCCTCGTGCGCGACCTCGACGTCTCCGTCGCTGATCGTTATCAGCCGATCCTGCGCTAGGGCGGAGAGGACCTCGGCAACCTCCTCGCGGCGCTCGACTTCCAGCTCCGCCAGCGACACGCGCCGGCGCACGACCGTGTCTCCCTCGCCCCCGCCCGCCAGCCGCAGCAGAAGGCGGCGTGCGATGTCGCGGTGCCCCGGGTCGAGCCGTCCGAAGGCCCGCTCCGCCAGGCGGGCAACCGCGCCGTGCACCCCGCCCGCCTGGCTGTAGGCGCTCAGGCGCAGTGTGCGTCCGTCCCGGTGCTGCCACAGCTCGAGCAGCGAGGTCGACAGCAGCGGCAGGCCGCCGGGCTCGCCCTGGACGTCGGCAATCAGCGCGTCCACGAGGTCGGGCTCGACGCGCAGGCCGGCCCGGCGCGCGGGCAGTTCAATCGCGCGGCGCAGCTCGTCGCGTTGCATCGGTCCGACCAGCACGTGATTTGCGCCGAGCAGCCGCGACAGCTCCGGGTAGGCACCGCAGCGCCCGTAGAAGTCGGCGCGCATGGCGACGAGCACGATCGTGCGCCCGCGCAGGTCGCGCGCGTGGGTGACCAGCGCGTCGACGAACGCGGCGCGCTCGGGCTCGTCCCGGCAGGCGGTGAAGAGCTCCTCGAACTGGTCCACCGCCACGACGAGCCGGCCCTCCCGCGCGGCGTCGGCAGTGACCTCCTCGAGTGCCCGCATCGGATGCTCACCCGGGCGCAGGAGCGCGAGCGTCCAGCCCTCGCTGCCGGGCAGCACGCCGACGGCGAGCGCGGCGAGGAGGCCGGCGCGCAACGCCGACGACTTGCCGCTGCCCGACGACCCCACTATGCCCATCAACTGAGCACCGGGGAGACGCGCGACCATCTCGGCCACCAGACGCTCGCGGCCGAAGAACACGTCGGCGTCCTCCAGCTCGAAGGACGTCAGGCCCTTGAAGGGACAGACGACAGTGCCTATCCCGTCGTCCTCGTGCTCGGCGGGGTCGGGTATGGCTTGCAGGTCGACGACGTTGCCGGCCAGGTCCTGCTCCGCGGCGCGCAATTCCGCGCGCTCGGTGGCAGCCCGACCGGCTGTGGCGAGGACCCGCCTGGCAGCCTCGCCGCGAGCCCAATCGCTCGCAAGGCGATGCACGCGCCGCGGGATCCCGCCGCTCGCCTCGGCGAGCCGCTCGACGGGCGGCTCCATGTCGTCGCGCGCTCCCGCGTACAGCCGAGCCACGGCGGCAACCCCGCCTGCGTCGAGCGACGTCAGCGTCAGGATCGCGGCCGCGTCCAGCCGAGCCGCAAGTCCTGCATCCGCCGCCGTCACCAGTACGAGCAGCGGCAGCGCCGCCAACCCGCCGCAAAGCTCAGCCAGCGCTGGCCACAGCCAGTCACCCGCCCGGTCGGCATCGTCAATCACCAGAAGCGAGGGCCGGCGCGTCGCCCGCGCCTTCGCCAGCACCTCGCGCCCCGCATCGGGGGCGCCCAGGTGGGAGATGTACAGCACCTCGCCGCGCTCGCGGTGCGCCTCGGCAGCCAGCTCCGCCGCGAGCCGCGTCTTGCCCATCCCGCTCGGCCCCACGATCAGCACCAGGCGGCCGGCGCCGCCATGCGAACGCCGCCACTGCTCGCGCAGCCAATCCACTTCCGCCTCGCGGCCCACCAGCGGCGCGGATGCCCCGAGCACGGGCGGCGGCTCGGCCGCCTCCAGCGGCGCTAGCTGCAGCGCCGGATCCTGCGCCAGGATCGCCCGCTCGAGATCGCGGAGGCGCTGTCCCGGCTCTATCCCGAGCTCCTCCACGAGCCGCCTCCGTGCGTCCTGGTAAGCCTGCAGCGCGTCGGCCTGTCGCTCGCAGCGGTAGAGCGCGAGCATGAGCTGCCCTCGGAGTCGCTCGCGCAGGGGGTTCTCCCCGATCAGCGCCTCGAGCTCCCCCACCACATCCGAATGGCCGCCGAGCGCGAGCTTCGCATCGATCAACTGTTCCCGCACCGCCACCCGCATGTCGCGGAGACGGGCGATCTCGAGCTGGGCGAACGGCTCGTACGCGAGATCCCCAAGCGGTTCGCCGCGCCACAGCGAGAGCGCCCGCTCGAGAGCGGAGATGGCTGCCTCCGGGCGGCCTGCGGCAAGTTCGCCTCGGCCCTCGGCAGCGAGCCGCTCAAAGCGGTGCGAGTCGAGGCGGTCGGGGTCGAGCCGCAGCTCGTAGCCGTAGTCGCGGGTAACGAGCAAACCGTTTCCGCCCGAGTCGTCGCTGCCCGCGGTGAGCGCCTTTCGCAAGCGAGAGATCCGCACCTGCACGGTCTTGCCGGCAGTGGTGGGCGGACGTTCACCCCAGAGTTCGTCGATCAGCCGATCGGTGCTGAGCGTCTCGTTGGCGTGTAGGAGAAACACCGCGAGCAGCGCCCGCTGCCTGCTCCCACCCAGCGCGACCCGCTCGCCCTCCTCGAGGGCCTCGAGCGGACCGAGGATACGAAAGTCCATGACCAGGCGACGCGGGTTGGTAAGCCCGAACCTAACACCGGCGACGACCCCCGGCAAGCGGTGTTGCCCCTCTGTCGCCGCAATGTTGCCTTCCTGCAATTGCCAACGCGGAAAGTGAGCTCAAGCAAGTGGGCGGCCGTCGAAAGGCCGCCTCGGGACAGGAGGCACCATGAGCCACCAGATCTCACAGCAGCATCCCGCAGTCGTTCTCCGCTCGCACTACGTGCACATGCGAGCGCTCTTGGCGATCGCGATGATCGCCGTGGTGGGCCTCACCGTAACGGTGGTGGTCCTCGCCACCCGCGAGAACAGCACCGCGAGCGCGAGCTTGGCAACACCGGTCACCTCATCCGTAGGGGCTGCGGCACCAGCGCCGGGGGCGGCCCGATCGACCCCGGCTACGGCTACGGCGGCCACCCGGAAAGAGGCTACCGCGAGGATCTCGCCACGACGGAGCTGAGAAGGGCAGCCGACCTCGCGACAGGAAACAACCCGCGTGGTTTTGCGATCACGAAACCCGCGCCGCCGCCAACGGCGCTGCCCGGACACAAGTAAACCGGGCTCCCTTAGGGCGGCAACCCTCCCGCCTGAGAAGGGCAGCCGCCGATCGAGCAGCCGCGAGGCCATATTGCAGGCTGCTGCCGAGCACCAGCTAAAGCGGGCTCCCTAAGGCAACCCCCGCCATAGGGACCGTGAGCCGGCCCGGCATCCACTCGCCCCAGACGAAAAGCCCCGCGTTCGCGGGGCTTTTCTAATAGCGTAGGAGGGCCTGTACAAGCTCTAGGCGAGCGGCCCGGAACGACGAAGGCCATCTTGGGGTGGCCTTCGGGCCAAGGGCCGACAACCCGACCACCCCCGCAGCAGAGACGAGCCTGCTCGACAAGGACGTCCTGGTCGTTCCTGACCTCCTCGCCAACAAGTCGTCATGCTGCACCTCGTACCCCGCCGCCGCACAGAGGTTTTGTCACCAGCTCCGTGCACGTCTTCGCCACACGAATTTGCTGATCGCTGATCGTGGTCACTCCTCATTTAGTTGCGGCGTCCACGTTCGCGCTCACGCCTTCTGCATCTCGCTGACGTATGCGAGCACGGCCAGCACTCGGCGATGACCGTTCTGGCTGTCGGGGATGTTGAGCTTGATCAGCACGTTGCGCACATGCGTCTCGACGGTGCGCTCGCTGACGACCAGGCGCCCTGCGATGCCGGCGTTGGTCAGACCCTCGGCCATCAGCTCGAGCACCTCGCGCTCGCGGTCTGACAGGTCGGCCAGCACACCGGCGTGGCGGCCGTGGCCGAGCAGGCGACCGACGACCTGCGGATCCAGTGCCGAGCCGCCGCGTGCGACGCGCTCGGCGGCATCGAGAAACTCGTCGACGGCGAGCACGCGGTCCTTGAGGAGATAACCAAACCCGCCAAGTGTCACGAGCTCGATCACGTGGCTGGTCTCGATGTGCTGGGAGAGGACCAGCACCCCGACCTGTGGATGGCTGCGCTTGATCTCGTAGGCGGCGCGAGCGCCCTCGTCCGTGAAGGTCGGCGGCATCCTGATGTCGACCACGACCAGGTCAGGGCGATGTCCTGCGACCGTCGCGATCAGGTCCCGCGCATCTCCTCGGGACGCCGCGACCTCGTGCCCGCCGTCGGCGAACAGCCGGCCGAGCCCCTCGCGCAGCAGCACCTGGTCCTCGGCGATCACGACCCGCATGGCAGCTCCGCGGTCAGGATCGTACCTTTGTCCGGAGCACTTTCGACGTGCAGGCTGCCGCCTTGAGCCGAGACCCGGTCGTGCAGCCCACGCAGACCGCCGCCGTGCTTCTCGACCACGCCGCCGACGCCATCATCGATGACGCTGATGATCAGATGGCCGTCGCTTCGGTGCGCGCTGACAATGACCGCGGTCGCGTTAGAGTGCTTGACCGCGTTGGTCAGGCCCTCGCACGCGATGAAGTACGCCGCGGCCTCGAGTCCGACGCTGAACCGTTCCGTGGTCGTGCGAACCTCAACGGGCACCGGCGCGCGCCCGGCCAGCTCGCGCAGCGCCGGATCCAGGCCGGCGTCGAGCTGCGCGGGCGGAAGTCCGTGCGCGAGCTCGCGCAGCTCGTCGATCGCGATCGCGATCTCACTCACCGCACGATCGATCGTCTCGTCGGCGCGAGCCGGCTCTCCTGAGCCGAGCTGGTGCTGAGCGTGCCGCAGCTCCAACCCGATCGAGACCAGCCGTTGCTGCGCGCCATCGTGCAGGTCGCGCTCGATCCGCCGCCGTTCGGCGTGTCCGGCCGCGACGATCCGCGCGCGCGACGCCTGCACCTCCGCGAGCTGCCGCCGCAGCTCCACACGCAGCCGCGCGATCTCGATTGCCAGCCCGCCGGCCTCGACGAGTGTCGCCAGCGGATCGGGGCGCTGCGGGCCGGTGGGCCGGTGCAGCACCGTCGCCACTGGGGCGCCGGCGCGGAGCACCGGCGTTCGTACGCGGGCGTCCCCCGGGTCGTCATGGACCGGCATGCCGGCCGTGTCGACGTACACCTCGCTCTCGGGCAGGAAAAACCTCATCTCAAGGTCAGGATCGGACAGCAGCTCACGCAGCAGCGGCTCGATCTCCTCCGGGGCAGACCGTCCGGAGCGCAGCCGCTCCAGAAACTCCGACACGCGCTGGATCGCCTCGTAACGCGCACGGCTGAAGCGTCGGTCGACGAGGTTCTGCAGCGCCGAACGCAGCGGGCGAAAGACAACGGCCACCACCAGCGTCGCACCAGCGGTGACCCAGTCAGCGTCGCTGCCCAGCGCCGTCCCGAGCACCAGCGCCGTCACCGCGTAGGCGGCGGCCAGCAGGAGCGTCAGCGCTCCGTAGACGGCCGTGCGTTCGATCGCGACGTCGACGTCATAGAGCCGGTAGCGGGTGACCGCCACCCCGACGGCGACCGCGAACACGGTCAGCAGCATGCCGACGATCCCGATCCGCACAGCAAGCGCGCCGTGCGGCCACGGGAACCAGGTCAGCATGTCGAGCGTGGTCGCGGCAGCCACGACCGCGCCGACCGCCAGCACCAACTTGAGCTGCTGTCGAACATCACCACGCGAGCGGCGCAGGCGGATCGCCAGCGACGTCGCACCGAGACCCATGCCGGCGACCGCCAGCACCCAGCCGAGCATCCCCGCCACGATCGTCGCTTCCCGGATCCCGTCGATGTCGAGCGGGTTGGACAGCGACTCGAACGGTGCAGGGATTGACCCTGGCTCCAGAAAGCTCGGCACCGACAGCAGCACGACCGCCAGCCAACTCAGTGCCGCCGCTCTACGCCATCGCGCCGATGCGACCCGACCGTCGGGGAACAGCATGAGCGAAAGCCCGATGAGCGCCGCTGACGGCTGTGACACCGGGTTGGAGAGCCACGCGGCGATGCCCATCGCGGGCACACCGCCGGGGCGGGTGAGCCCGTAGGCGGCGTACTGGTAAGCGAGCAGGCCGAGCGCGAGCAGGACGCCGATCAGCAAACACAGCCGGCCTACGGCGTGGTCGGCCACGCGCGTCGTGATCATCGCTCCGGTGCTCGCGAACGCGACCGACATTGCCGCGAACGACAGACCCCCGAAGCCTGAGAACAGGTCATCGGTGAGCGCACGGTCCCAGCTCAGCGCCAGCAGCACGACACTGCCGATCGCCGCCGCGACGGTGATCGCCCAAACCACCGCAACCCCGAGTCGTGCGCGGTAGGTCATTTACCTGCCATTGTCCCCCAGCGGCGGTGGTCCGGGCAACCGCGCCAGCGCGGACGCTCGCCTACGTGCCAGCACGCACCGACAGGCAGCGGTGGCGCCGTCGCAAGTCCCGCGCGAGCCCGGATTGCACGACGGCCGCGCGGCCGTAGCGTGCCGCATCATGAACAACTCACTCATCACATACCGCAGACGTGGAGGCATCTTCCTCATCGCCGGCGCACTGCTCACGATTGCCGGCGCTCTGCTGTCAGCAGTCGTCCAGGGATCCAGCTCCGTGCCCGATAGCCTCGTCCGCTACCCGTTCTCCCACCACGCGTTTCCGCCGTTCACCGTGTTCGCCGCCGTGTGTCATCTCCTGATGCTCGTCGGCGTCCTCTACCTCGCGCGAGGGGGACTAGCCGGCGACAGCAGGACCGGTCGAATCGGCCTGGGTTGCGTCATCGCCGGCCTGGCACTGCTGTTCGTGTGCGAATGGCTGCAGCTGCCGTTCCTAGATCAGCACACCTCGAACACCGGACCATCGATCGTCGACGCCGGGTTCGGCCTGGCCACGCTGCTGCTCGCCGGCGGAATGATCGCGGTCGGCGTCGCGACCCTCCGCGAACCGAGCCTCGGGTCATGGCGCCGGTACGCGCCGCTGATCTGCGGGCTGCTGTCCCTGATCGTGATCCCCATCCAGTTCACCGAGGCTTTGTGGCTCGGGATCACCGTGCTCTGCGCCGGCTACGCGCTGCTTGGCGTCGCGGTCATCGGCGACGGCGCCCGCCGCACCGACCACGCAATCCAGCTTGCTTGAACCCATGCCGCCGGCCGGCCGCGAACCGCTCGCGGCCGGCCAGCCGGCGATCAGCTCCAACATCGCCGTCCCCGGCAGCCGACTGGCGGTGTGGCGCCGCTCGCGGCCAGTGTCTCGCGAGTCCTAGCTCGAACGAGCGGGCAAACCGATCACCACCTGAACCACCGGCACACCCGTGGAGAACCGCATGCCCAGCAGCGCGCACGTCTGCCTCGCGAGACCCGGCGAAACCGGAGCAGCCGAACGACCGGCACCGCGCACCGCGGCCTACCCAACCAGCTCAACGCCCGCGACCACGGCGCACTTGTACCCAGAGGAGCCACGCCGCCGGCGTGCCTGCTCCAAGGGTGAAGCGACAGCGGTGCGCAACGGATCAGTCTCCCGTCCGCTGTCCTCGTGCACCGCGGCCACGCACGACGAGTTTGCCTAAGGAGAACGCGAGTCTTCATCCCGGCAGGCGAGCCCTGCTCGCGGCGATGCTCGAGCCAGTTGTTCCTACGTGCGAGGTGCCGGGCCCCGATCCCGATGGGCTCACCGCCGTGATCCTCGCTGTTCGCGCGGATGGAGGGGCTCAGGACGGCGGCTCATGACCGGCCCTGCGGCCGCCAAAACGGCGGCGTGGAGAGCCATGCTGAGTCGCGGCTCTACCGAGCCTTGCGCGCTGTCGCGTGCGACGAATGTGTGTGTGTGTGTGTGTGTGGACCGACGCCGTGGGTCTATTCGGTCGGGACGGTCGCTGCCTGGTAATTTGAAGGACGCTCTTGCACCGCCGGCGCCAGCACAGACGGAGCTGCTGGCCGTGAGCTAGTTTCGACGGGTTTGGACCTCCCCCACGGCGCCGCGGGGATCCACGCGTCTTCTCATCGCTGCTTCTGGAACACGAGCCGGTAGTGCTCCAGTCAGTTCCCGCTCGAAGCACACCTTGTTGGCGCTCACGCCAGAGGTGAACGCGAGCCGGAAGTCGGAGCTGGTAAGCCAGCGCGGGAGAAGCTGGAGCTTGAACAGCGTCTTCCTGAGACTCGGCGCCCCGATCCTCCGGTTCCACTGGGCGATGGTCTCGATGTAGTCGAGCCGGCCACTCATGCTTGACAGCAGACGGAAGTGCGGTTCGGCGCTGCGCACGATCTGCTCCTGACCGTGGGGAAGCCACGAGCCCGGAAACTGGCGCCCCAGGAGCGCCAGGACCCACGCGTCGGAGCCTCGCTCGGGGAGCGCGCGCAGGGCGTCGATATCGATCTGCCCCGCCGGGATCATGTTGGGTCCCCAGACCATCGTCTGCATGTAGAACCGGCCGTCGTCGGGCAGCACGCTCGCGATCCCGGCGAACACTTCGCGATAGATCTCTTCCTGGCGCCCGGCTAGGTACTCGTCCGGTGAGCAGAAATGTTCGAAGCCACCGACGCTCGCCACGGCGTCGAACGGGCCGAAGATGTCGCGCGTGACCTCGCGCGCGTCGTGCAGGTGGACGTCTAGGCCATGCCGCCGGCAGGCCGCGACCTGCGCGGAGGACAACGTGACGCCGACCCCGGTGCCACCTCGGTCGCGGACGAAATTTAACAGCGGGCCCCACCCGCAGCCGAGATCGAGCACCCGGCGCCCGGGCCCGATGCCTATCTGCTCGGCCACATACTCGTGCTTGCGCCGCTGGGCCTCCTCGAGGCTCAGGGAGAAATCACCGTCGTACTTGGCGCCGCTGAAGTCCGCGAGCTCTCCCAGACTGAGCCGGAAGATGCGATCGATCAACGAGTAGGTGAACTCGAGATCCGCGCGCTCAGCCATCCGGACCGATCGTAAACCTTCCCTCGCGGACCGTTGGCGACGATCCGTGCGTGTTCGTAGCCGCCGCGTGCGCTGACTCCGGCGAGGGCTCGCCCGTGGAGGGGTCGGGACTTTGCGTTTGTGGCTGCTCATGGCTCCGGGGCGTGCGGTCGCTGTGACGCAGGACGGACTGGCTGGGATCTTCGTTGCGCGGTCGAGGTCCTCCCGGTTGGTTGGGGCAGAGCGGCGACGCTCAGCGCACTTGGCGCCTAGCCCGCGTCGGTCGGCCGGCGCCCAAGTTGGTGTGCTAGCGATCCTGCGGCCGTTCGCGTGTTGACGCCGAGCTTGCCGAGGATGCGTGAAAAGGCCTCGAACACCTGTTCGCGGCCACGCTCGGGGGGCCATCGCGGCTGGGGGGCTGATCGCGTTGACCCAGGTAGAGAAAGCTGCTAGGTATGCACCTAACATACTCTTGCCACGTAGTTGGCGACGGTCTGCGAGCTCCGCTAGTGCGCTGCTGGGATCCGACACCCGAGCAGGTTCGATGTGCTCCTTCGGTAGCGCGCGGGCACGGAGCAGGGAACGGCGTACCGCCGCCGGTGCTCGATAGCCCAGAGACGGTTATCCGCTTGCAGCGCCAGGCGGGAAATGCAGCTGTTGTTCACCTTTACAGACACCATTTAGCCGCGAAGGCGCTGCTTCACCGCGCTCAAATCATCATTGACGATGCCCATCTCGACGCGCCGCTATTTGTTGGCAACGAGCGCCTCGACGCGGCCTTTCACAACAACCCCCCGCTTCGTCCAGGAGATGACGCAGCCGCAATCGCGCTCATGCAACAAGCACTTGACGCAGTCTTTGCAGACATGCCGTCGTCACGCGATTCACGGACCGGCGCGTTCGACGGAACATGGGGGCCGGAGACCGTTCAAACCGTCCGCGCTTACCAAGATGCTCGCAGCATCCCTCCCGGTGGCCGTGAAGCGGGGAGGAGAACCTTTGCTGCGCTGAACGAGGATCTCAAGCGGGGAGGGCGACGGCGGCCCTCGCCGCACGGCGGCGGTCCTGCGTACGAACCGGGGGAGATCAAGGAGTCGTTCGGGTCACCCGGCCTCGTCGAGGAGGTCCCGGAGGGCTTCTTGCTCTCGGGGTTCGGAGTAGGCAAGCACTTCATCAAGCCCGAGCACCAACAGTTCCTTCGAAAGCTCGTGGCTGACCGGAACCTTACGGACCCGGGATCAGAGACATCCGTCGTTTCGCTGGTCGGCTTCACCGACGCAGTCGACCGAGAAGCCCGCAACCAACCGCTGCGAGAAGATCGCGCGGCGGCAGTCGCGGAATTCCTGACCGCGAATCTAGGCGTGCCGGAAGACAACGTCGGTGTGGACTTGGCCGCGCCTGCCGGAAACTTCCAGTCCGACAACACCACCCGCTCCGGTCGCGCCCATAACCGTGCAGT